>NZ_CP181333.1:0-2810000 GCF_047943075.1 Pseudomonas sp. NFX183
CTTTTCGACCGCCCAAAACAAAGCCCCTGTTTGCGTTAGCAAACAGGGGCTTTGGAATTTAATCTTGACGATGACCTACTCTCACATGGGGAAACCCCACACTACCATCGGCGATGCATCGTTTCACTGCTGAGTTCGGGATGGGATCAGGTGGTTCCAATGCTCTATGGTCGTCAAGAAATTCGGGTACTGAGTCGTGACCATGTGGTCTCGCTTCAGCAAATTGGGTATGTGACAGCTTTCGGTGTTTTGTGAGATTCGAACTTTCGGTTCATTTCGTCTTCACACACCGCAATCTGGTGCTCTTTCGCTTTTCAGCTCGAAGCAAGCAAATTGCTTGGGTGTTATATGGTCAAGCCTCACGGGCAATTA
This sequence comes from Pseudomonas sp. NFX183, assembly GCF_047943075.1. Lineage (NCBI taxonomy): Bacteria > Pseudomonadati > Pseudomonadota > Gammaproteobacteria > Pseudomonadales > Pseudomonadaceae > Pseudomonas > Pseudomonas sp. NFX183. Next base: position 373 of record NZ_CP181333.1, read on the forward strand.
GTATTGGTTAGCTCAACGCCTCACAGCGCTTACACACCCAACCTATCAACGTCGTAGTCTTCGACGGCCCTTCAGGGAACTCAAGGTTCCAGTGAGATCTCATCTTGAGGCTAGTTTCCCGCTTAGATGCTTTCAGCGGTTATCTATTCCGAACATAGCTACCCGGCAATGCCACTGGCGTGACAACCGGAACACCAGAGGTTCGTCCACTCCGGTCCTCTCGTACTAGGAGCAGCCCCTCTCAAATCTCAAACGTCCACGGCAGATAGGGACCGAACTGTCTCACGACGTTCTAAACCCAGCTCGCGTACCACTTTAAATGGCGAACAGCCATACCCTTGGGACCGGCTTCAGCCCCAGGATGTGATGAGCCGACATCGAGGTGCCAAACACCGCCGTCGATATGAACTCTTGGGCGGTATCAGCCTGTTATCCCCGGAGTACCTTTTATCCGTTGAGCGATGGCCCTTCCATACAGAACCACCGGATCACTAAGACCTACTTTCGTACCTGCTCGACGTGTCTGTCTCGCAGTCAAGCGCGCTTTTGCCTTTATACTCTACGACCGATTTCCGACCGGTCTGAGCGCACCTTCGTACTCCTCCGTTACTCTTTAGGAGGAGACCGCCCCAGTCAAACTACCCACCATACACTGTCCTCGATCCGGATAACGGACCTGAGTTAGAACCTCAAAGTTGCCAGGGTGGTATTTCAAGGTTGGCTCCACGCAGACTGGCGTCCACGCTTCAAAGCCTCCCACCTATCCTACACAAGCAAATTCAAAGTCCAGTGCAAAGCTATAGTAAAGGTTCACGGGGTCTTTCCGTCTAGCCGCGGATACACTGCATCTTCACAGCGATTTCAATTTCACTGAGTCTCGGGTGGAGACAGCGCCGCCATCGTTACGCCATTCGTGCAGGTCGGAACTTACCCGACAAGGAATTTCGCTACCTTAGGACCGTTATAGTTACGGCCGCCGTTTACCGGGGCTTCGATCAAGAGCTTCGCGTTAGCTAACCCCATCAATTAACCTTCCGGCACCGGGCAGGCGTCACACCCTATACGTCCACTTTCGTGTTTGCAGAGTGCTGTGTTTTTAATAAACAGTCGCAGCGGCCTGGTATCTTCGACCGGCATGAGCTTACGGAGCAAGTCCTTCACCCTCACCGGCGCACCTTCTCCCGAAGTTACGGTGCCATTTTGCCTAGTTCCTTCACCCGAGTTCTCTCAAGCGCCTTGGTATTCTCTACCCAACCACCTGTGTCGGTTTGGGGTACGGTTCCTGGTTACCTGAAGCTTAGAAGCTTTTCTTGGAAGCATGGCATCAACCACTTCGTTAACTAAAAGTTAACTCGTCATCAGCTCTCGGCCTTAAGATCCCGGATTTACCTAAGATCTCAGCCTACCACCTTAAACTTGGACAACCAACGCCAAGCTGGCCTAGCCTTCTCCGTCCCTCCATCGCAATAACCAGAAGTACAGGAATATTAACCTGTTTTCCATCGACTACGCTTTTCAGCCTCGCCTTAGGGACCGACTAACCCTGCGTCGATTAACGTTGCGCAGGAAACCTTGGTCTTTCGGCGTGGGTGTTTTTCACACCCATTGTCGTTACTCATGTCAGCATTCGCACTTCTGATACCTCCAGCAAGCTTCTCAACTCACCTTCACAGGCTTACAGAACGCTCCTCTACCGCATCACTTACGTGATACCCGTAGCTTCGGTGTATGGTTTGAGCCCCGTTACATCTTCCGCGCAGGCCGACTCGACTAGTGAGCTATTACGCTTTCTTTAAAGGGTGGCTGCTTCTAAGCCAACCTCCTAGCTGTCTAAGCCTTCCCACATCGTTTCCCACTTAACCATAACTTTGGGACCTTAGCTGACGGTCTGGGTTGTTTCCCTTTTCACGACGGACGTTAGCACCCGCCGTGTGTCTCCCATGCTCGGCACTTGTAGGTATTCGGAGTTTGCATCGGTTTGGTAAGTCGGGATGACCCCCTAGCCGAAACAGTGCTCTACCCCCTACAGTGATACATGAGGCGCTACCTAAATAGCTTTCGAGGAGAACCAGCTATCTCCGAGCTTGATTAGCCTTTCACTCCGATCCACAGGTCATCCGCTAACTTTTCAACGGTAGTCGGTTCGGTCCTCCAGTTAGTGTTACCCAACCTTCAACCTGCCCATGGATAGATCGCCCGGTTTCGGGTCTATTCCCAGCGACTAGACGCCCTATTAAGACTCGCTTTCGCTACGCCTCCCCTATTCGGTTAAGCTCGCCACTGAAAATAAGTCGCTGACCCATTATACAAAAGGTACGCAGTCACAGAACAAAGTCTGCTCCCACTGCTTGTACGCATACGGTTTCAGGATCTATTTCACTCCCCTCTCCGGGGTTCTTTTCGCCTTTCCCTCACGGTACTAGTTCACTATCGGTCAGTCAGTAGTATTTAGCCTTGGAGGATGGTCCCCCCATATTCAGACAAAGTTTCTCGTGCTCCGTCCTACTCGATTTCATGACTAAGAGATTTTCGCGTACAGGGCTATCACCCACTATGGCCGCACTTTCCAGAGCGTTCCGCTAATCTCAAAGCCACTTAAGGGCTAGTCCCCGTTCGCTCGCCACTACTAAGGGAATCTCGGTTGATTTCTTTTCCTCAGGGTACTTAGATGTTTCAGTTCCCCTGGTTCGCCCCTTACACCTATGTATTCAGTGTAAGGTAACCATCTTATGATGGCTGGGTTCCCCCATTCAGACATCTCCGGATCAAAGTCTGTTTGCCGACTCCCCGAAGCTTTTCGCAGGCTACCACGTCTTTCATCGCCTCTGACTGCCAAGGCATCCACCGTATGCGCTTCTTCACTTGACCATATAACCCCAAGCAATCTGGTTATACTGTGAAGACAACATTCGCCGAAAATTCGATAATACTCAATTACGAGTAACTCACAAATTTTACCTTAGCCTGATCCGTTACCAGTGAAAGTAACGTTCAGTCTATCTTTCTATCACATACCCAAATTTTTAAAGAACGATCTAATCAAAGACTAGAAATCAACATTCACCATCACCTGGATGGAATGCTCATTTCTAAGCTTTCAAAACTTTCAGAAGCAGTAGTGGTGGAGCCAAACGGGATCGAACCGTTGACCTCCTGCGTGCAAGGCAGGCGCTCTCCCAGCTGAGCTATGGCCCCGTATTTCTACAGGCGTTTCCCACACAAAATTGGTGGGTCTGGGCAGATTCGAACTGCCGACCTCACCCTTATCAGGGGTGCGCTCTAACCAACTGAGCTACAGACCCAATTTCGGGCTGCTTCTTTATCGTCTTCTTCAATGAATCAAGCAATTCGTGTGGGAACTTATGGAGCAGCTGATGTCGTCGATTAAGGAGGTGATCCAGCCGCAGGTTCCCCTACGGCTACCTTGTTACGACTTCACCCCAGTCATGAATCACACCGTGGTAACCGTCCTCCCGAAGGTTAGACTAGCTACTTCTGGTGCAACCCACTCCCATGGTGTGACGGGCGGTGTGTACAAGGCCCGGGAACGTATTCACCGCGACATTCTGATTCGCGATTACTAGCGATTCCGACTTCACGCAGTCGAGTTGCAGACTGCGATCCGGACTACGATCGGTTTTATGGGATTAGCTCCACCTCGCGGCTTGGCAACCCTCTGTACCGACCATTGTAGCACGTGTGTAGCCCAGGCCGTAAGGGCCATGATGACTTGACGTCATCCCCACCTTCCTCCGGTTTGTCACCGGCAGTCTCCTTAGAGTGCCCACCATTACGTGCTGGTAACTAAGGACAAGGGTTGCGCTCGTTACGGGACTTAACCCAACATCTCACGACACGAGCTGACGACAGCCATGCAGCACCTGTCTCAATGTTCCCGAAGGCACCAATCTATCTCTAGAAAGTTCATTGGATGTCAAGGCCTGGTAAGGTTCTTCGCGTTGCTTCGAATTAAACCACATGCTCCACCGCTTGTGCGGGCCCCCGTCAATTCATTTGAGTTTTAACCTTGCGGCCGTACTCCCCAGGCGGTCAACTTAATGCGTTAGCTGCGCCACTAAAAGCTCAAGGCTTCCAACGGCTAGTTGACATCGTTTACGGCGTGGACTACCAGGGTATCTAATCCTGTTTGCTCCCCACGCTTTCGCACCTCAGTGTCAGTATTAGTCCAGGTGGTCGCCTTCGCCACTGGTGTTCCTTCCTATATCTACGCATTTCACCGCTACACAGGAAATTCCACCACCCTCTACCATACTCTAGTCAGTCAGTTTTGAATGCAGTTCCCAGGTTGAGCCCGGGGATTTCACATCCAACTTAACAAACCACCTACGCGCGCTTTACGCCCAGTAATTCCGATTAACGCTTGCACCCTCTGTATTACCGCGGCTGCTGGCACAGAGTTAGCCGGTGCTTATTCTGTCGGTAACGTCAAAACACTAACGTATTAGGTTAATGCCCTTCCTCCCAACTTAAAGTGCTTTACAATCCGAAGACCTTCTTCACACACGCGGCATGGCTGGATCAGGCTTTCGCCCATTGTCCAATATTCCCCACTGCTGCCTCCCGTAGGAGTCTGGACCGTGTCTCAGTTCCAGTGTGACTGATCATCCTCTCAGACCAGTTACGGATCGTCGCCTTGGTGAGCCATTACCTCACCAACTAGCTAATCCGACCTAGGCTCATCTGATAGCGCAAGGCCCGAAGGTCCCCTGCTTTCTCCCGTAGGACGTATGCGGTATTAGCGTCCGTTTCCGAACGTTATCCCCCACTACCAGGCAGATTCCTAGGCATTACTCACCCGTCCGCCGCTCTCAAGAGAAGCAAGCTTCTCTCTACCGCTCGACTTGCATGTGTTAGGCCTGCCGCCAGCGTTCAATCTGAGCCATGATCAAACTCTTCAGTTCAAACATCTTTGGGTTTTTAAGAAACCCTAAACTTGGCTCAGCAATCGTTGGTTACATCTTTGATTTCTCGCGGAGTAACTTGTGATGCTGATAATCTTGTTGACTATCAGTCTGACTCCACAAGCACCCACACGAATTGCTTGATTCAGTTGTTAAAGAGCGGTTGGTTAAGATCTTTCGTCTCAACCGAGGCGCGCATTCTACAGCAGCCTCATTTGCTGTCAAGTGATTATTTTCAGAAGTTTTCGAAGATTTCTTCAACAACTTCAACCACTTGCGCTTCCGATCTCTCGTTAGCGGGAGGCGAATTCTACAGCGTTACACGCTGCTGTCAACACCTCTTTTTCTCCGCTTTCGACCGAGAAGATCGAAACGTTAATAGAGCCAAACAACACTGCCCTACCAACTCCTTCTGGGCTTCGATGAACTGAAGCAACTCGCTGTCGAATCTCGCGTAACTCTTTGTTTACCAAGGAGTTTTCCGTTTCGACTGCGCCGGAAGTGGGGCGAATTATAGACTTCCAGAATCTGCCGTCAACCCTTAATTTGGATTTTCTATCAAACTCCCCGAAAACCTAACGACACCTTCTATATAGACGGCCAAAATCCAGCAACTGAGCAATATATTGCTCAAAGCTCACCAGTTGAGCATCATATGCCCCCTGCCTCTCCACCACGACTTTGGACAAACACCCCCAATGACCACCCCACCCCGCAGCCTGGCATCGGCACTGTTCCCGGTCGGCCTGCTATTAATAGCCATGGCGTCGATCCAGTCCGGCGCCTCGCTGGCCAAAAGCATGTTTCCCATCGTCGGCGCCCAAGGCACGACCACCCTGCGGCTGATATTTGCCAGTGTGATCATGCTGCTTCTATTACGCCCATGGCGCGCCAAGCTCACGGCCAAGTCCCTGCGTACCGTCGTCATTTATGGCATGGCACTGGGTGGCATGAATTTCCTCTTCTATATGTCCTTGCGCACAGTGCCCCTGGGCATCGCAGTAGCGCTGGAATTCACAGGCCCGCTCGCCGTTGCGATCTACGCTTCGCGCCGGGCGGTGGACTTTCTATGGATCGGCCTCGCGATCGCCGGCCTTCTACTGCTCATACCCATAGGCGAAGCCAGCAGTGGTATCGATCTGACGGGCGCAGCCTATGCCCTCGGCGCGGGTATCTGCTGGGCGCTCTATATTCTGTTTGGCCAAAAGGCCGGCAACGACAATGGCGTCCAGACCGCAGCACTCGGCGTAATGATTGCTGCCTTGTTTGTCGCGCCGATTGGCATCGTCCACGCAGGCGCCGCACTGCTGACCCCAGCACTGATCCCCGTCGCCCTGGCTGTCGCCATCTTGTCCACGGCCCTGCCCTATACCCTGGAAATGGTCGCACTCACCCGCCTTCCTGCCCGCACCTTCGGCACCCTGATGAGCATCGAGCCTGCATTCGGCGCGCTTTCCGGGCTGTTCTTCCTGCAAGAGCACTTGTCGCTGGCTCAGTGGCTGGCCATCACCTGCATTATCCTGGCCTCTGTAGGCGCTACGCTGACGATGCGCAATGAATCCAAACCGCTGGTGCCGGCCGATTGATCGCTATCAAAGGTAGCTCTGGTATTTGCCGCTTATTTAGGCCATGTTTAGGCCGTAAATGAATGTCTTTCATGGAGAATTTCGACAAGGACAGCTGAACGCTACAATCGAGAGCGAGTGAAGCCTGCATCGAGCCTTTTTGCGAAGCGGCTATTAAGGATAGTGATGAAAAGAATATTGATACTGTTCATGGTCGTGGGCATTGCGGGCTGTGCTGCGACCACCAAGACAGAAGTGAAACGGGGCAAAAAAGGGCTGCATATCAACTGTTCGGGGCTGTCCTCCTCCTGGGACCAGTGCTACACCAGCGCAGCCAATTCATGCGGTGCCAAGGGCTACCGGGTTATCGCCAAGTCCGGTGACAACTCCGAGGAGCCTGGAGACTACCCCTTCGGCCTCAACCCTGCCGGCTACACCAGTCGCAGCATGATCGTCATCTGTAAGTGAGCACCCGAGCAGTCTTCATCCGACTGCTCCTCTTTTCTGAAAACCTGATCTCGACCCGGCCCTTTGCGACGCTGCGGCTACACTCCTGCTCGACTATCGAGCAACGGAGTTCCCATGACAGAAAACAACAAAATCGTATTGGTAGTGGGTGCCGGTGATGCCACCGGCGGCGCCATTGCCAAGCGCTTCGCGCGCGAAGGCTACGTGGCCTGCGTCACCCGCCGCAGCGCAGACAAACTGCAGCCCTTGGTCGACAGCATCCAGGCGGCCGGTGGCCAAGCCCACGGCTTTGCCTGTGATGCACGCAAGGAAGACGAGGTCATCGCGCTGATCGAACAGATCGAAAGCGAGTTGGGCCCGATCGAAGCGTTCGTCTTCAATATCGGCGCCAACGTGCCTTGCAGCATCCTTGAAGAAACCGCGCGCAAGTACTTCAAGATCTGGGAGATGGCCTGCTTCTCCGGCTTCCTGAATGCACGCGAAGTGGCCAAGCGCATGGTCACCCGCAACCGCGGCACCATCCTGTTCACCGGCGCTACCGCAGGCTTGCGCGGCGCTGCGGGTTTCGCTGCGTTTGCCGGCGCCAAGCACGGCATCCGCGCACTCGCACAAAGCATGGCGCGAGAGCTGGGCCCCAGGAATATCCATGTGGCCCACGTAGTGGTCGACGGCGCCATCGACACCGACTTCATTCGCGACAACTTCCCGCAAAAATACGCCCTGAAGGATCAGGACGGCATCCTCAACCCCGAACACATCGCCGACAACTATTGGTACCTGCACAGCCAACCACGCGACGCCTGGACCTTCGAACTGGACCTGCGCCCCTGGAATGAACCTTGGTAAGCACGCCTCCACAACAATAAGCAGCGAGCATCGACCATGAGTAAAACCCTGGAATTCTTCTTTGACCTCGGCAGTCCCGCCACGTACCTGGCCTACACCCAACTGCCTGCCCTGTGCGCCGCAACCGGCGCGACCCTGGTGTACCAGCCGATGTTGCTCGGAGGCGTGTTCAAAGCCACCGGCAATGCATCCCCCATCAGCGTCCCGGCCAAGGGCCGTTACATGTTTAATGACCTAGCGCGGTATGCCCAACGCTACAACGTGACGCTCAAGTTCAACCCGCACTTCCCCATCAATACCCTGATGCTGATGCGCGCAGTGACCGGCATGCAGCGTCACCAGCCCGAGCGCTTCCAAGGCTTCATCGACTGCCTGTTCCACGCCCTCTGGGTCGAAGGTCGGAATATGAGCGATCCCGCTGTCGTGGCCGCGGTGTTGACCGAAGCCGGTTTCAACCCGGAAGAAGTGCTGGCCCTGGCCAATGACGAAAGCGTGAAAGCCGCCCTCAAGGACAACACGGAACAGGCCGTTCAGCGCGGCGTGTTTGGTGCGCCCAGCATGTTTGTAGGCAACCAGCTGTTCTTCGGTCAGGACCGTCTGGAATTTGTGCGCGAAGCCCTCAGCTAATCGCTATCACCAATCGCCCCCGAGCGCCGCTTGCGAGCAAATCGTAAGCGGCATTTGCCGTCAGCAGGTCGAATTGATGCGGGTCCATGATCGGCTTGAGCTTGCCCGCATCGATCAACCTGGCCGCGTCGGCCAGTATCGGTGTGCAGGACTACACCCCGCTGTCACTGCCCATTTACGCGGCCTCGGCGCCCAATCGCCGCCAGTCGGCCCGGGTCAAGGCGTTCGTCGACGATATGGCCGACGCCCTGGCCCAGGCGCCCGAACTGCAACCGATCAAATCGCCGCTGTACGCACCTGCAACCATTCCAGTGCGGCACCGCTGAGCAGCGGGCTAAGCCGCTCGCGCACCTCGGCGTGGTAAGCGTTGAACCACTCGCGCTCGTCCGCCGTCAGCAGCGACGGCACCAGGCAACGGGTGTCGATCGGGCACAGGGTCAGGGTTTCGAACTTGAGAAACTCACCGAACTCGGTCTTGCCCGCTTCACGGTTCAACACCAGGTTCTCGATGCGAACGCCCCAACGGCCTGGGCGATAAGTGCCCGGCTCAATCGAGGTGATCATCCCCGGCTGCATCGCCGTTTGCGGCGCAGTGGCGGCCTGGTAGGCAATCACTTGCGGGCCCTCATGCACATTCAGGAAATAGCCTACACCGTGACCCGTGCCGTGGCCGTAGTCCACGCCTTCGGCCCAGATCGGCGCACGCGCAATGGCGTCCAGCAGCGGCGACAGAATGCCCTTGGGAAACTGCGCACGCGACAAGGCAATCACGCCCTTGAGCACCCGCGTGCAGTCACGCTTCTGCTCTTCGCTCGGCGTGCCGATCGGCACCATCCGCGTGATGTCCGTGGTGCCGCCCAGGTACTGTCCGCCCGAATCGATCAGCAGCAAGCCATCGCCTTCGATCAGTGCGTGTTCTTCTTCAGTGGCGTGGTAGTGCGGCATCGCGCCATTGGCGTTGAAGGCCGCGATGGTGTTGAAACTCAACGACACATAACCGGGGCGACGGGTACGCGCCGCCGTCAGGTGTTCATCAATAGTCAGTTCGGTAATGCGCTCACGGCCCAGCGCACTGTCCAGCCAGGCGAAGAATTCGCACAACGCCGCGCCGTCCTGCTCCATGGCTTGGCGGATATGCTCGGCGTCGGCCAGGCTCTTGCGCGACTTGGCCAGCGTGGTCGGGTTCAGCCCTTCGACCAGCTTGACGCCGGCATCGAGGTTTTCCAGCAAACCGGCCGTCACCCGCGCCGGGTCAACATGCAAGCTCGCGCCCGACGGCACAGCCCGCAGCGCATCCGCCACTTCGCTGTAGTCGCGCAGGGTCACACCCTCTTGCTCCAGCACCGCGCGTAACTCGGCATCGACCTTGCTCAGCGCCACAAACAAGGTGGCCTGCTGCTGATTGATCAAGGCAAACGACACAAACACCGGGTTGAACGACACATCGCCGCCACGCAGGTTGAACAGCCAGGCGATGTCATCCAGGGTGGCGATAAAGTGCCAGTCGGCACCCTTCTCTTTCAGGCTGGCACGCAGCGCGGCGAGCTTCTCGCCGCGGCTGACTGTCGCCTGCGGAGGCAGGTGTTGATAGATCGGCTGGTTCGGCAATGCCGGGCGGTCTTGCCAGACTTCGTTGAGCACATCGATATCGGTACGCAGGCGCGCGCCGCGCTCTGTCAGCTTGCCGCCCAGGGTACGCGCCGAGGCCACGGCCATGACCGCTCCATCCACCGCCACCACACCACCTTCGGGGGTTTGCTCGGCCAGCCATTCCAGCGGGCCGGGTTGGCCGGGCTGCAACTTCACCAGCTCGATACCGCTGCCCTTGAGTTCCTTGGTCGCCTGTTCCCAGTAACGGCTATCGGCCCAGACACCGGCGAAATCTGCAGTGACAATCAGCGTGCCCACCGAACCATGAAACCCCGACAGCCATTGCCGCCCCTGCCAGTAGCCCGGCAAGTACTCGGACAAGTGCGGGTCGGCCGACGGTACCAACAGGGCGTGGATGCCCTCGCGGCGCATCAGTTCACGGGTGTGCGCCAGGCGCTGGGGAACCGTTCCATGGGTCAAAGGCTGCGTACTCATTGTGTCTCCTGCTAACCACTAATAATTGTTATGTGTTGCGAATGAAAAATCAGACCGCCCAGAACGCCGGGGCACTGGCGAGTGCGGCTTTGATCAACTGCACGGCCTGATCGATGTCCTGTTCGGTGGTAAACCGGCCCAGGCTCAGGCGAATGGTACGACCAGCGCTGCGTGCGTCATGGCCCAGGGCCAAAAGCACGTGGGACGGCGCGTTGCTTGCGGAATTACACGCCGAGGTCGCCGAGAACGCCATGCCGGCACTGAGTGCGGCGGAATTGAACTCACCCTCACTGAACGTCAGGCTGAGCGTATGAGGAATGCGCTGTGTGGCGCTGCCGTTGAGGCGCACGCCCGCCACTGTTTCCAACTGGTCGAGCAGACGCTGACGCAAGGCGACGATGCTGGCCTTTTCCTCAGCAAAGGACTGCGCCGCCAAGGCAAACGCGGTGCCCATGCCCGCAATCTGATGTGTCGCCAGGGTGCCGGAGCGCAGGCCGCCTTCGTGACCACCGCCGTGAATCTGCGCCAACACCTTTTGCTGCGCTCGCGGGCCGACATACAACGCGCCGATGCCCTTGGGGCCGTACAGCTTGTGCGCAGAAAACGACATCAAGTCCACCGGCCATTGAGCCAGGTCGATCGCGACTTTGCCGGCACCTTGCGCGGCATCCACATGCAACAGCGCGCCGTGCTCACGCACCCGTGCGCCGATGGCAGGGATGTCGTTCAAGGTGCCCAATTCGTTATTGACCAGCATCAGCGACACCAGAAAGGTGTCGTCACGTAACGCTTCACTCACCGCGGTGGCGCTGATCAGCCCGTCGGCGTCCGGCACCAGATAAGTGACGGCCACCCCGGCTTCCTGCAACTGCCGCGCGGTATCCAGCGTGGCCTTGTGTTCGATCTGGCTGGTAATGATGTGCCCGCCCGCCACGCCGCGCGCCTGGGCCACGCCTTTGATCCCGAGGTTGTTGGATTCAGTCGCACCGGAGGTCCAGACGATCTGCTCAGGGCTGGCACCGACCAGCTCGGCGACCTGGCGCCGCGCCTGTTCAACCGTTTGCCGGGCCGCCTGGCCGTACGCATGGGAACTGGACGCTGGGTTACCGAAATTGGCATTGAAGCCCAGACACTCGACCATCACCTGGATGACCCGCTCATCCACCGGCGTGGTGGCGGCGTAGTCGAAATACAACGGACGTTTATTCATGACGTTTAAGACTCGCAGAGCGTATTCCCGAGAGCAACGTCTCAGGGGCATCAACCGGAACAGAGGTCGTCAGGTTTAACCGATCGAATGCCATTAAAGAAGAACAACTTTATGCAAATGTGCGTAGGAACGCTCCTGAAATTCAGCTTAACAGGCTGAAGTAGCCCAATGGCAAACAAAAAGCCCGAGGTTCCTTAGGGGAATCCTCGGGCTTTTTGCTGCTGAGCGCCGGCTCAACTGGGACGACCATGCAGCACCACGCTGCGTTCGGCGTTCATTTCGCCTTGGTGATCAAAGCCGAACGGCTTCTGTGGCTGGGCGGTCAGTGCGGCGCGCTGCTGTTGGTATTCATCAAACGACAAGCCGCGACGGCTCAGCGCTTCCAGGGCCAATTGCTTGGTTTCTTCAGCCGTGTAAGGGCGTGATTCAGGTGATGGATGAGTCGCACAGCCAGCAAGGACGGCGCTGACAACGAGTAAGGAAACAGCCAGAAAATGGTTCATGGTGGAGGCCCTGCGAAGGAGGTTTCGAGTCAATGAACACAGGCTACTCCCGCCCCTGCACGGTGAAAAATCACCCGCCGTGATAGTCGCTATCAACCGTTCAGACACCTGCAATAGCCAGCCATGCATATTCATTTAAGATCTATAAATATGGAAATACGTTCATTTACGGAATAAACCTAACCCTCTATAAATAGCCCCATATCGAATCAACACTGTTCGCCACGCAACTGTTGCGCCAGCAACAGTCATTCAACAAAACACCAGTCAGCCAACAGCTTCACCGTTCAGCAGTGAGCCTGAAGCCCACGCCAATCAAGGCTTCCAGCCGTTGGTACAGCTCTTGCTCAACACGCTCCACTTCACCCGCTATGTACCCCTGTTGATAAAGGAACTGTTCATGACCCGTCCCCTGAATGTCGTTGCCCTCTCCGGCGGAACCTGGCGCCCCTCGCGCACCCTGGTGCTGACCCAGGCCGTGTTGGCCGAGCTGGCGACGTTGCTGCCGATCCAGACCACGCTGATCGAACTGGGCGACATTGCCCGGCCATTGGGCGGCGCCCTGTCGCGTGACGAACTGCCGGCCGAGGTTGAATCGCAACTGTTGGCCATCGAACAGGCTGACCTGCTGATCGTCGCCGCACCGGTGTACCGCGGCTCCTACCCCGGCCTGCTCAAGCACTTGTTCGATCTGGTCGGCCTCAATTCACTGATCAACACGCCGGTATTGCTCGCTGCCACCGGCGGCAGCGAACGTCACGCGCTGGTGCTCGATCATCAGCTGCGCCCGCTGTTCAGCTTCTTCCAGGCATTGACCTTGCCGATCGGTGTGTATGCCACCGAAGCCGACTTCACCGACTACCAAATAACCAGCGAGCCCTTGAAGGGCCGCATACGCCTTGCCGCAGAACGCGCAGCACCTTTGTTTGCCGCGCACTCCCCCTCTCTGCTGAAAATCGCTTAAGGATTTGTCATGGATGTTTTCTGGTTTCTGCCGACGCATGGCGACGGTCACTACCTGGGCACCACCCAAGGTGCACGGCCGGTCACCCTCAATTATCTGAAACAAGTGGCGCAAGCGGCTGACAACCTGGGCTACTACGGTGTGCTGATTCCTACCGGTCGTTCGTGCGAAGACTCCTGGGTCATCGCCTCGGCGCTGGTGCCGTTGACCGAACGCCTGCGTTATCTGGTGGCGATTCGTCCGGGCATCATCTCGCCCACCGTCTCGGCGCGCATGGCCGCCACACTGGATCGGCTGTCCAACGGCCGCTTGCTGATCAATGTGGTGACTGGCGGCGACCCCGACGAAAACCGCGGCGACGGCAGTTTCCTTGACCACAGCGAACGCTACGAAGTCTCCGACGAATTCCTGCAGATCTGGCGCCGTGTGTTGCAGGGCGAATCGGTGGATTTCGAAGGCAAACACCTGCGCGTACAGAATGCCAAGGCCCTTTACCCACCGGTGCAGAAGCCCTATCCGCCGCTGTACTTCGGCGGTTCTTCAGACGCGGCCCACGACCTGGCCGCCGAACAGGTGGACGTGTACCTGACCTGGGGCGAGCCGCCCGCCGCCGTCGCGGAAAAACTCGCGGATGTGCGTGAACGCGCCGCACGCCACGGCCGCACCGTGAAGTTCGGCATTCGCCTGCACGTGATCGTGCGCGAAACCGAAGAAGACGCCTGGAAAGCCGCCGACAAACTGATCGAGCACATCAGCGACGAAACCATCGCGGCCGCGCAAAAATCTTTCTCGCGCTTTGACTCCGAAGGGCAGCGCCGCATGGCCGCCTTGCACGATGGGCGCCGCGACAACCTGGAAATCGCCCCCAACCTGTGGGCCGGCGTCGGCCTGGTCCGAGGCGGTGCCGGTACGGCATTGGTCGGTAACCCGCAGCAGGTGGCCGAGCGCATCAAGGAATACGCCGACCTGGGCATCGAGAGCTTCATTTTCTCCGGCTACCCACACCTGGAAGAGGCGTATCGCTTTGCCGAGCTGGTGTTCCCGTTATTGCCGGAACCTTACGCCAGCCTCGCCGGGCGTGGCGTCACCAACCTCACCGGCCCGTTTGGCGAAATGATTGCCAATGATGTGCTGCCCAAAACAAAGGCCTGAGCACGTTGAAATCGGCCTGATAGGGCAACTGCTTTTCTGTGGGAGCCGGGCTTGCCCGCGATACAGGCGACTCGGTGTTTCAGTGAACCCCGGTTGATGCCATCGCAGCGGTGCGACGACTCGACAAGCCAGCGCCCACATTTGAGCTGCATTGCCAGACCTACAGCGCACGGCTTCTGAGCCAATTGAGGAAACCCCGTGACAGCCAACCCCCACAGCGTCCTGCCATCGCCGCTGCAAACCGCCAAACTGCTGGCCGCCGAATTCGCCCTCACGGCCGTCGAGCGCGACGAGCGTGGCGGCACCCCGAAAGCCGAACGTGACGCCCTGCGCCAAAGCGGCCTGCTGGCCCTGAGCATACCCACGCAATACGGCGGCCTCGGCGCGCGTTGGAGCGAAACCCTGGGCATCGTGCGCGAATTCGCCAAGGTCGACAGCTCCATCGCCCATGTCTTTGGCTTCCACCACTTGATGCTCGCCACCGTGCGCCTGTTTGCACGCCCGGACCAATGGCAACCCTGGTTCGAACAGACCGCGCGCAAAAACTGGTTCTGGGGCAATGCCCTCAACCCGCTGGACACCCGCACGGTGGTCAAGGATTTCGGCGGCTGGCGCGAATTCTCGGGTAAAAAAAGTTTCTGTTCCGGCGCCAGCGACTCGGAAATGCTCATCGCCTCGGCGGTGGATGAAAGTGCCGGCGGCAAACTGTTGATCGCGGCCATCCCCAGCGGGCGCAGCGGCATCACCTTGCACAATGACTGGAACAACATCGGCCAGCGCCAGACCGACAGCGGCAGCGCCAGCTTTGAACGGGTGCGTGTCGAAGAATCGGAACTGCTGCTCGATCCAGGCCCACTGAGCACGCCCTTCGCCTGCCTGCGCCCGCTGATCGCGCAGCTGACATTCACGCACATGTTTCTCGGGATTGCCGAGGGCGCGTTTGAAGAAGCGCGCAATTACACCCTGACCGAAACCCGTTCGTGGCACAAATCCTCGGCCGACGACGTGCGCCAGGACCCTTACGTGCTGCACCACTACGGCGAGTTCTGGGTGGCGCTGGAAGGCGTGCGCCTGCTGGTCGAGCGCGCCACCGATCTGCTCGACCAGGCCTGGGCCAAAGGCGCCAAGCTCAGCGAGCACGAACGCGGCCAACTGGCCATCGCGATTGCCACCGCCAAGGTTGCCGCCACCCGCCAGGGCCTGGAGCTGTGCAGCCGCCTGTTTGAAGTCACCGGCGCGCGCTCCACCCACGCCTCACTGCGCCTGGACCGCCACTGGCGCAACCTGCGCACACAAACCTTGCACGACCCGGTGGACTACAAACTTCACGAGCTGGGGGACTGGGCGTTGAACCAGTCCCTGCCGATTCCCACGTTCTATTCCTAAGAGAGGTGCCCATGCAGCTTTTAACCTTACCGCCCTCGCCCGCCCTTGCGACCTCGATCCGCGCCACGGCCCAGGTCTTCGAAGACCCCAAATCCCAGGCGCTGCTCGACCACATCCAGCAAGTGGCACCCAGCGAAGCGAGCGTGCTGATCATCGGCGAGACCGGCACCGGTAAAGAGCTGGTGGCACGCCACATCCATAACCTGAGCGCGCGCCGCAACCGGCCATTCGTGGCGGTCAACTGTGGCGCATTCTCCGAGTCGCTGGTGGAAGCCGAATTGTTCGGCCATGAAAAAGGCGCGTTTACCGGCGCCCTCAGCGCCAAGGCCGGCTGGTTCGAGGAGGCCGACGGCGGCACTTTGTTCCTCGATGAGATCGGCGACTTGCCGATGGCGATCCAGGTCAAGTTGCTGCGCGTGTTGCAGGAGCGCGAAGTGGTGCGCCTGGGCTCACGCAAGAGCATTCCTATTGATGTGCGTGTACTGGCCGCCACCAACGTGCAACTGGAAAAGGCCATCAACGCCGGGCATTTCCGCGAAGACCTCTACTACCGCCTCGACGTGGTCAGCCTGGAACTCAGCCCATTGCGCGAGCGCCCCGGCGATATCCTGCCGCTGACCCGGCACTTCATCGAAGCCTACAGCCAGCGCCTGGGTTACGGCCCGATCACCATCAGCCGCGAGGCCGAGCACAAACTCAAAAGCTACAGCTGGCCGGGCAATATTCGCGAGCTGGAGAACGTGATTCACCACACCCTGCTGATCTGCCGCAACGGCGTGATCGAGCGCGATGATTTGCGCTTGTCGAACATGCGCATCGAGCGCCAGGACGACAGCCAGCACGGCACCGACAACAGCGCCGAAGCCCTGCTGGCGCGCGCGTTTCAAAAGCTCTTCGAGGAACAGGCCGGCGCCCTGCATGAGAAGGTCGAGGACGCGTTACTGCGCGCCGCGTACCGCTTCAGCCATTACAACCAGGTGCACACCGCCAACCTGCTGGGCCTGAGCCGCAACGTCACGCGCACACGCCTGATCAAGATCGGTGAGCTGGCGGTAAACAAGCGCAGGCCCGGTGAAAACGTGCAAGGCGAGCGCATGTTGCACCTATCCATTTAGGCGACAGTGCAACGCGTTGTCATGGCTGCGCTCAAAGCTGCGCAGTACCTGGAAGGAGTCGAAGGTCACCGCCGTGGCCTGGTGGGCGCGGATCAGCGTCCAGAAATCTTCCTCGCCATGCTCAAAGCATTTGAAGGCTGCCTCGCCCTCCTCGCGCGAGCGCCATTGCAGGTAGTTGAGCACCCGCCGGCCGTCGTCGCTGACCTGCACACTCGCATTGATAAAGCCGCCATGGCCCTGGGCCAGGCGCTCGCTTTGAGTGGACAAGGCCGCCACCAGAGCACGTTGCTGCCGGGGCTCGATCTGAAATTCGATCAATTGAGTGAAGCTGCGATTCTTCTCTGATACCTGCATGAACACTACTCTTTCGGTGTAGGCAAAATCTTGCGATTCGATGCCACGCAGGGTAAAACCTCTAGTTAAGTCAAGGTCAAGCATTGTTTCGGAGTTTTCATGCTCAACAAAGCACTCACCGTCGGCCAGTTGGCCGCCCGCAGTGGCGTGGCGGTCACGGCCCTGCATTTTTATGAGTCCAAGGGACTGATCAAGAGCCAGCGCAATGCCGGCAACCAACGGCGCTACCCACGGGATGTGTTGCGGCGGGTGGTGGTCATCAAGATCGCCCAGCGCTTGGGCATTCCGCTGGCGACGATTGGCGAGGCGCTGCAAACCTTGCCGGATGGGCGCACGCCCACCACTGAAGACTGGGAACGCTTGTCGGCGCTGTGGCGAGAGGACCTGGACGCTCGCATCAACAAATTGTTGCTGCTGCGCGACAAGCTGAGTGGCTGTATCGGCTGTGGGTGTTTGTCGCTGGAGGCGTGCCCGCTGCGCAATCAGGATGACCAACTCGGCGAGCTCGGGCCGGGCGCCCAGTTGCTGGAACCGACGCCACCCTCCTGACCTGCAGACTTGCTCAATGTGGGAGCTGGCTTGCCTGCGATGGCATCGCCGCGGTGTGACAGGCATACCGAGGTGTCTGCATCGCAGGCAAGCCAGCTCCCACAGGAGTCCTCAGTGTTTGAAAGGTTGAGGCTCCTACACACTTCATGAACAACCCCTCCACGCTTTCCCCCTTGCCCCGCACGCCGCGTGATTCCAGGATGCAGGCAATCATTACAAGGAGTCATTCCATGTTCGCCGGATTCCAAAAAGACCAGTGCCACGTCAACGGCGTGGACATCAGCTACCCCAAAGGCGGTACAGGTCCCGGTCTGCTCCTGCTGCACGGGCACCCGCAAACCCACGTCATCTGGCACAAAGTTGCCGAGCAACTGGCCGAGCATTTCACCGTGGTGGCTGCCGACCTGCGCGGTTATGGCGACAGCAGCAAGCCGCCGGCCAATGACCAGCACACACACTACTCAAAACGCGAAATGGCCCGCGATGGTGTCGAACTGATGCAGGCGCTGGGCTTCGCGCAGTTCTCGGTACTCGCCCACGACCGAGGCGCCCGCGTCGCGCATCGCCTGGCACTCGACCATCCCGACGCCGTGCAGCGCATGGTGCTGCTGGATATCGCGCCGACGCTGGCCATGTATGCCCAGACCAACGAAGCGTTTGCCCGCGCCTACTGGCATTGGTTCTTCCTGATACGCCCGGCGCCGCTCCCGGAAACCTTCATCGAGTCCAACCCCGAGCTGTACCTGCGCAGCGTCATCGGCAGCCGCAGCGCGGGCCTCAAACCGTTTACCGAAGAAGCCCTCGCCGAATACCTGCGCTGCCTGCAACTGCCGGGCACTGCGCGCGGCATCTGCGAAGACTACCGTGCCGCCGCCGGCATCGACCTTGAGCACGACCAGGCGGATATCGACGCCGGCCATCACCTGAACCTGCCCTTGCTGGTGATGTGGGGCGCCGAAGGCACTGTCGGCCGCTGTTTCGAGCCACTCAAGGAGTGGCAGAAAGTCGCCACCGACGTGCGTGGCAAGGCCCTGCCGGCCGGCCATTACATTGCCGAAGAAGTGCCTGAATTATTGCTCGGCGAAGTCCTGACCTTCCTTCGCTGAACCAGCTCTGAACGCTGTAGCTCCGTGACCTGAAAGACCCGCCTCGCAGGCTGCTGATGGCCTGCGACGGGTTCTGCTTGCCCAAAAAACGATTGAGATAATAACAATGACAATCAAAAAACTGCTGGGAACCCTGTATGTGCAGGTGCTCATCGCCATTGCACTGGGTGTGTTGATCGGCCATCAATGGCCGCAAGTCGGCATCGACCTCAAGCCCTTGGGCGACGGGTTTATCAAGCTGATCAAGATGATCATCGGCCCGATCATCTTCTGCACGGTGGTCTCCGGCATCACCAGCATGCACGATGTGAAACAGGTCGGTCGGGTCGGCGGCAAGGCGCTGTTGTACTTTGAAATCGTCTCCAGCATTGCCCTGCTGATCGGCATTCTCTCTGCTCACCTGCTGCACCCCGGCGTGGGCTTCAACATCGATGTGAAGACCCTGGACGGTTCGGCCATCGCCGGTTTCGTCGGCCAGGCGCAGCACGGTGAAGGCGTCACCGGTTTTCTGCTGAACGTAATCCCGGGCACGTTTTTCGACGCTTTCGCCAAGGGCGAGATCCTGCCGGTACTGTTTATTTCCGTCTTGTTCGGCCTGGGCCTGGTGATGGTCGGCGAAAAGGCACGACCGCTGGTTGGAGTGATCAACCAGGCCAGCGAGGTGTTTTTCCGCATCGTCGGCATGATCAGCCGCGTCGCCCCGATCGGCGCCTTCGGCGCCATTGCCTTCACCATCGGCAAGTAAGGCGTGGGTTCGCTGCTGCCGCTGCTGAAGCTGGTCGGCACCTTCTACCTCACCGCGTTCTTCTTTGTCGCAGTGGTGCTGGGCGGCATCTCGCGTTACGCAGGCTTCAGCATTTTCAAACTGATGGGCTATATCAAGTCGGAGCTGTTGATCGTACTCGGCACCAGCTCGTCGGAATCGGCGCTGCCGCAACTGATCCAGAAACTTGAAAGCCTGGGTGCCTCCAAAGGCGTGGTGGGCATCGTGGTGCCTACCGGCTACACCTTCAACCTCGACGGCACCAACATCTATATGACCCTGGCCGTGCTGTTCCTGGCCCAGGCGACCAATACACCCCTGCCGCTGGAACAACAATTGACCTTGCTGGCGGTGGCCATGCTCACCTCCAAGGGCGCCGGTGCCGTGGTTGGCGCCGGCTTTGTGGCATTGGCCGCCAGCCTGGCGGTGGTGCCGACGGTGCCGGTGGCGGCGATGGTGCTGATCCTGGGCGTTGACCGCTTCATGGCTGAATGCCGCTCGCTGACCAATATCATCGGCAACGCCGTCGCAGCCCTGGTGGTGGCAGCGTGGGAAGGTGAGTTGGATCGCGAAAAAATGGCGCCCATCGCCCTCAAGCGCGGCCGCCATGCGCGGGCTGCCCAGGCGGCACAGGCGAAGATCGCTGCCGAGTAAGCAATAACGCCTGGGCGTGCCGGAAGGCGCGCCGATCCGGTGCTATTCTGGCGGCTCATGCCGCCACGTCTGTTTCTGATGACCCATAAGAAAGATACCGTGCCCCTACCCGAAGACCTGCGGGTGTTCCTGACCGTGATCCGCAAGGCCGGCTTTGCCGCCGCCGCCGATGAACTGGGGCTGTCGCCTGCGTACGTCAGCAAGCGCATCCAGATCCTCGAAACCACCTTGGCCACGCGCCTGCTGCACCGTACCAGCCGCCGCATCGCCTTGACCGAAGACGGCGAGCGGGTGCAGCGCTGGGCCGTGCGCATCCTCGAAGATTTCCAGCAACTGGCCGATGAGCTGTCTGACGCCCACGACAGCCCGCGTGGCCACCTGCACCTGTGCAGCAGCTTCGGTTTTGGTCGTAACCATGTGGCGCCTGCCCTGTCCTTGTTGGCCGAGCAATACCCGGACCTGGAAATTCGCCTGGACCTGTTTGACCGCGTGGTGGATATCGTCAGCGAGGGCTTTGACCTGGAAATTCGCGTAGGCGATGACATCCCCGGCCAGCATATCGGCCGACGTCTGGTGAGCAATCGCCGCGTGCTGTGCGCCGCGCCGTCCTACCTCAAGCGGCGCGGCACACCGCAGCAGTTGAGTGACCTGGAGCAGCACGACTGCCTGGTGCTCAAGGAGCGCGACAACGCCTTCGGCATCTGGAACCTGGAGCGCGATGGCGCCGCCGAAAGCGTGCGCGTGCGCGGGCCGCTGTCCTCCAACAACGGCGAGATCGTGTTGCAATGGGCGCTGGATGGGCGCGGCGTATTGCTGCGCTCGATGTGGGATGTGAAGCCACTGCTGGAACAAGGCAAGCTGGTGCAGGTGCTGCACGACTGCACCCAGAGTGCCAACGTGTGGGCGGTGTACCCGACACGGTTGGCCTACTCCGGGAAATTAAGAGCCTGCGTGGAGTTTTTGCAGGAGCACTTCAAGGGCTTGTCGATCTGACGCTCCGGTGGGCGCTGTAACCCAGCCACACCGTCATGACCAGCAACGCGGTCAGCGGCAGGCCATGGAACAACACGATCACCTGGGCCGGCGTCCACGTCAGGTAGAACGGCCCCACCACCAGCATGCCCACCCCGAAGCCGGCCATCTGGATCAGGGTCAACAGGCTGAACAGCGGCAAGCGCAGGCTATCCGGTTCGCTTTGCGCGCGTGAGACCAACGCGACCTCGGACACACCATCGCCCAGCCCGGCCCACACCACCAACAGCAGCGCCAGCCACAGCTCGGTTTGCTGGAAGGTCAGGATAAAGCCACTGGACATCAGCGCCACGCCCAGCATGAACAGGCGCTCCATGGCCTGAGTGCCACGCCCTTTCAACAGCGCACTGGCAATGCGCGCACCGACAAACTTGCCGCACGCCCACACCGCCAGCAGATAGCCCATGACGGTCTTGGCCGTGTCTGGCGAAATGTACTGCGACAACACCGGCCAGCCGACGTTATGCGCAGCGCTGCCGAGGGTGTCGAGCATGCTGATCAACAACATCGCCGCCAGCACGGGCGCGCCGCGCAGGCCTTGGGTCAGCTCGCGCCATTCAGCCGCGAGCCCGCGGTGCACGGCAACGGCGACCGAGAACAACGCGCGCAACGGCAGGATCAGGCAGGCCGCCAAAACGTAGGTGCCAATGTTGACGGCAAACACCGCCTCGAAGCCTCCCGTGGCGATCAACAACCCGGAGAGCAGGCTGCCGAACACCGCACCGGTTGCCGCCGCCGACGTGATCCACGCATTGGTGCTCACCCGCTGCTCAAGCGCGACCCAGGTGGGCAGCTGGCTGTTCAGGCCAATGGCAAACAGCGAGTTGCACAAGCCAATGCCAAACGCGATAAAGGGCAGCACGTGCAGCTGATACGCCGGTATCAGCACCAGCAGCGGCAACAGCAGCAATGCCCTGGCCAGGTCCAGCCCGGCCAGTGTGCTGCGTCCGGGAAAACGCCGAAAAAACGGAATGCCGAACAGGCTGGCGACTATCCCGCCGGTGACGCGGCACGCCAGAAACACACTGACAAACACCACGCTCTGGCTGAGCCAGTAAACGTAAGTGGACAGCGCCACCAGGTTGAGGAACGCGCCAAAATCCGACACGCCGCGCGCAAAGATGATCAAGCGGGCATTGCGGGTCGACAGGGTCAGCTGCGGATCATGGCTCATGCAGATTGCGCCTCTTCGTCAGTCGGCACGCCGCGCAGGCTCACCAGCAGCACGTCGCGCCAGGCCGGCGCCGCATCGGCATGGGGCCGCACATCGCTGGCGCGATGGTAGAGCCCACGGTCGTTGATCACGATGGTTTCCAGAAACGCCTCCATCGCCAGGTTGAACACCCGGCTTTGCTCGGCCGGCGAGGTAAATACCTCCGAAACCACCGGCACCGTATTGCTCTGGCCAATGAAGTGCATGAACACCCAGTCCAGGCCATCCTGGTGAATCCCCGAGGTCGTCGGACTGCTCGATTGCCCATCCGCGCGAACGCGGAACTGGTGAATATCGATCGTATACGCCTGCTCGCCCAAGTGCGGGGCAATCACCGCAAGGTCGGTGGCCAACAGCTTCTGCATCAGCGGGTGCTCGATAAAACCGTCCTCGCAATAGCTCAAATGGTTCACGCCCTGCCGATAATTGACGGCGTAGGTGACCGGCGACGTAAACGCGGTGTTGCGGTCGAGCTGCAACTGCCGCGAAGGCAATAAACGATAGCGCAGGATGCGGCGCTCGCGGTGGGTGTATGCCTTGAATGCCTCGTCCCGCACCAGGTTGGCCCAGTAGGCACGAAAGCTCTGCTCCTGCCCGGGCTCAACGCCGATCAACGCGCCATAGTCGCGGCGATGGCAGTAGTGATGGTCGCGCAAATGCGCTGAGATCTGTGGGATGTCCATAGCGCTAAACCTTATCCTCGATGATCACGTGCAGGTTGTGCCTGATCGCGTCATGCACGGCGTGGGCGTCGGCGGCACCGTCGACCTTGGCCCAGCACTTGAGCAAATAGTGCTCCTCGATATCGGCGTCGAGGCAGTGGCCAGCGTCCAGTTGCGCGTACTCCAGTACCGCGGCGTGATGATCGAGAAACTGCACGCCCTCGATCCCCTTGAAGCGGCCACTGTGCTCCGGGTAAATCGCCAGCATCGCGTAGTGCTGGTTGCCGTTGGCGACTTTGTGCGCGCCAGCCTCCAGTTGCGCGTTAACGTCCGGCTCGCCCAGCAGCAGCGACAGATACAGTTGGTACGGATTGATCGCGGCCAGGTCTCGGAACGCCGCGTTGACATACAGCCCGCCCACGCGCGGGTTGATCTCAATGACCACGGGGCCTTGATCGGTCATGCGAAATTCAAAATGCACCACCGCGTTGGTCAGCCCGACCGCGCGCAGGCATGCCGTGGCGTACGTGCGGATCTGCTCGCACTGCTCGGCCGTGAAAGAGGTCGGCGGAGAAATCAGCAGGTTCTCCAACACTGTGCCGCTGCGCTCGGTCAGCATGAGTTTCTCGTTGATCAGCAGCGCATGGTTGCGCTCGCCGACAACCACGCACTCCACGCTGCCCTCAATGCCCGGGATGTAGCCTTCGAGCAGGATGCTACGCCCCGGAATGTACTCGCACGCCTGCCCGTCGACTGCCGGCAAACGGTGCGCGCAACCGTAGAAATCCGCGTAAGCTGCCGCGCCGTGGCCGCTCACGAACTGCGCGTAATGGCTGCGCAACTGGGCCCAGTTGGAGCACTTCTTGATAAAGGCCGACGCACCGCCAAAAGGCGGTTTGGCAATGAGCGGATAGCCCACCCGCTCGGCGCCGGCTTGAAGCGCCTGCTCGTTATTGCACAGCGCAAACGGCACCGAGCGCAGCCCATGTTTTTGCAGCACGCTGCGCATCAGGTACTTGTTATTACACGCTGCAATCGCCTCGGCACAGCTGTGCACCAGCCCCAGGCGCTTGCAGGTGTTTGCAACGATGCAACCCACTTCGCCCAATGCAGACGGGTGCCCGGCCTGGCAGAAAATCGCGCGAATCTGGTAACGCCCGTCCAGCCGGCCCACCAGGTCCAGAATCGATTGTTCGCTTAAGGCGTCGAGCAGGAACACTTCATCACTGTCGTCGCGCAGCCGCTGCAGGTGATGACGCCCCACGACCCCGGCGGTTAAGCAGGCCAGGCCTTGTGCGCGGGCGACCGCAAAGTGCGGCTCGCGGTAGCTGTAACGCACCGTGGCACTGTCATCGACATCAATAAAAAGAACTGCCTCTTGCTTCATGACCATCATTGCCTCTTCCGTGAGTTAATTCAGGCATCCTGCCAAGTGCACCAGTGCCCTTCCCAATTACGGAAACGATAATGGCGCTGCCCGTCGTGCACTTCAAAATGGGGCAAGTCTTCAGGCTTTTCAAAGTCCAGCAACGGCACCGTAAACTTGCCTTGTGCGTGCGGCAGTACATATTCGGGCAGGGCAATGTTCGACACGCGCCGTTTAAGACGATCCATAATAGCGATCGCCTGGCTGATCGAGGCTTTATATTCGGACGCCCCCGGCGAAAACGGCATGAAGTGATACAAGTAATACGGTTTTACGCCCAGACGATAAAGATCAATAAAGAGTTTATGCAAGGTGGCTTCATCATCATTGACGCCGCGCAACAATGGCATGTTGGAGAACACTATCGGCACGGCACTCTGAATACGTTTAACCGCCGCCGCAAAATCAGCCGTCAGTTCAAGCGGGTGGCAAACGTGCACCCCAAATGCATTGACGTTGTACTTCTTGAGCATGGCCACCAATTCATCGGTTACCCGGAACGGGTTGAAACTCAACGCCCGTGAATGGATTCGAATCAGCAGGTCGTCGCGGATCGAACGCAACGCCGCGAGGTTTTCTTCCAGCCTGCGGTCGGCCAGCATCAACGGGTCACCGCCGCTGAGGATCACCTCTTCAATTGCCGGGTTGCTGCGGATGTACGCCACCGAATCCTTGAATGAGTCAGTGCTGGCGTTGGGCTTGTCCGTGCCGACCTGCAAGGTGCGCAGTGCTTCAAAGCAGAACTGGCAATAGGCATTGCAGGTGTTGGTCATGCGCAGGATCACGCGGTTGTCGTACTTGTGCTGGCAGATGGGCGTTTTCATCTCATGCCCGAGTTCCCAGTTCTCCGACGTTCCGTCGTAATCGCCCGCCACCTGCTCGCTCCAGTACGGCACTACCTGGCGCCACAGCGGATGGTCGGTTATCGGGCCGCTGGTGAGTGAGCGCTTGATCAGGTCAATGTAATAAGGCGTGATCTGCATCTTGCGGTCTTGCAAGTTGTGCTCGATATGCGCCGTTATTTCCTCACTCCACCCCCCGCAGGCAATGCGCAAGGCCGGTTCATCACGCAGGGCGTTCTTTTGCTGCCAGCGCCAATCTTGCCATTGAACCGAGCGATGGGTGGCCTGATCAAAAATCGACATGAGTATGTACTCTCTGTGTTTTAACTTATGTTAAGGGCAGATAAATGCCTGCCATTCCTGGACCGGAACAACATAAATATCTGCAACAAAGACAATCGTTTACAGGCGAGCGCGCGCAATCAGGTTATTAACGTGATCACCGACACCCAAGAGACATAACCACTCACTAACTCAACGGTCATAGTATTAACTTCCCTTTCTTATAATGTGCTGACTTTCCAAGCCAGCCCCCACTTAAGCCGATGGTCTGCGGGGTGTCAACCCAATACCCTTGTGGTTTTTCCGGGATTACTCTTTCAACTGGCCACACCCCCCGTAATAATGGGCGAAGCCGGCATTTAATGACTGTTATTTGAAAAGTAAATAGCACACAAAAACGCCCTCTTATTAAAGAGGGCGCTGTGTTGGCTACTTATATAACTACGTGTTTATCAACTGAGCCAAGGGTTGGCAGCCAAATGCTCGCGTTCAAATGCTTTGATGTGTTCACTGCGTTGCAACGTGCTGCCAATGGCATCCAGGCCCAGCAGCAGTGCGGTCTTGCGCAAGGTGTCGATCTGGAACGCAATGACCTGGCCATCCGCCAGACGAATCTGCTGAGCCTCCAGGTCGACACTGATCTGCGCCTGGTCTGCCTGGCTGACAGCCTGTGCGAGTGTGTGCAGCAGCGCTTCGTCCAGGGTGATCAGCAACACCCCGTTGCGCTGGCAGTTGTCATAAAAGATCCCGGCAAAACTGCTGCCGATCAGCGCGCGAATGCCCATTTGTTTCAAGCCCCACACCGCGTGCTCGCGGCTGGACCCGCAGCCGAAGTTGGGCCCGACGACCATGAAGCATGCGCCCTGCCAGCCCGGCTGGTTCAACACGAACGCGGGGTTGGGCTCGCCGGAAGCCAGAAAGCGCAGATCGAAGAACAGCCCCCGGTCCAGGCCGCTGCGGTCGATGCCCTTGAGAAACTGCTTGGGCATGATCACGTCGGTGTCGATATTGGCCGCCAGCATCGGCGCGGCCTTGCCGGTGACCACAGTAAAAGGTTGCAGGCTCATGCACGGTCTCCAAAGTGGCGAATATCAGTGAGGCGGCCGGTGATCGCGGCAGCGGCGACCATTGCCGGGCTCATCAGGTGCGTGCGCGCGCCGGCGCCCTGGCGGCCTTCAAAGTTGCGGTTGGTGCTGGAGGCACAGCGGTCGCCAGGGGCCAGCACATCGTCGTTCATCGCCAGGCACATCGAGCAGCCGGACTGGCGCCACTCGAAGCCGGCGTCGATAAAGATCGCCGCCAACCCTTCGGCTTCGGCCTGGTCGCGCACCTCGGTGGAGCCGGGCACGATCATCGCCCGTACGTGCTCGGCCACGTGTTTGCCGCGCACCACGCTGGCAGCGTCGCGCAGGTCTTCGATGCGGGCATTGGTGCAGGAGCCGATAAACGCATGGCTGATGACGATGTCGCTCAGCGGCATGCCAGCTTCCAGGCCCATGTAGTTGAGGGCGCGGCGCATGTCCTGGCGCAGGATCAGGTCGCTGACGTCCTGCGGGTCGGGCACGCGGGCGCCAATCGGCGCAGCCTGGTCGGGGCTGGTGCCCCAGGTGACCATGGGTTCCAGGGTGTGGGCATCCAGGTGCACTTCCTGGTCGAACACGGCGTCGGCGTCCGAATGCAGTTGGCGCCAGCCCACAAGTGCCTGCTCCCATAACTTGCCCTTGGGCGCGCGGGGTTTGCCCTTGAGGTAGGCGAAGACTTTTTCGTCCGGCGCCATGAAGGCGCCGCGCGCACCGGCTTCGACCGCCATGTTGCAGATAGTCATGCGTGCCTCGACGCTCAACGCGTCGATGGTGGAACCGCGAAATTCGATGGCGTAGCCGGTGGCACCGGAGGCGCCGATCTTGCCGATCAAGGCCATGATGACGTCCTTGGACGTGAGGCCTGGCGCCAGGTCGCCTTCAACCGTCACGCGCATGCTTTTCAGGCGTTTGTAGACCAGCGTCTGCGAGGCCAGCAGGTGCTCGATCTCCGAAGTGCCGATGCCAAACCCGAACGCGCCGAGCGCACCGTAGGTGGTGGTGTGGCTGTCGCCGGCGGCGATCACCATGCCCGGCAGGATAAAGCCCTGCTCCGGGGCAATCACGTGTTCGATGCCTTGGCGTTTGTCGAGGATATCCAGCAGCTCGATGCCGAAATCGCGGCAGTTTTCGGCCAGGTACGAAACTTGCCGCGCCCCGCCTGCGTCGGGCATCGCCGCGATGCGCTTGGGCGTGGTGGGGTTTACATGGTCGACCACCGCCAGCGCCGTGCCGGGGCGCCACACCTCACGCCCGGCATCGCGCAGGCCGCTGAAGGCCTGGGGGCTGGTGTATTCGTTGATCACCTGGCGGTCTATGTAAAGCAGGACATGGCCCTGGTCATCCAGGGGGCACACCGTGTGGGAATCGATGTGTTTGTCGTAGAGGGTTCTGGCAGTCATTTTTCTCAGGGCTCACGTTTCTGGAGGCGGGCTCAACGGTATAAATCCATCCTACGCAGCCCTTGGGCCCTATCAATGGCGACCGGGTGATGGCTTGGAACATGTTTCGTGTTCGATGAAGGCCCTGTCAGCACTTTGAATGGAAACCTGAAACATTTTCTTTCATATCCGGGTTAGGGATTTCCAGACCTCATCCGTCTTAACTTAGATACAGCCCGTCGCGTCAGCAAAAGCTACGACCGGCCTTTTCCGGGCCTCCTTCGCCCCTCTCCGATCAAGACCCGCATTCACATGTCGAAGAAGTCACGCTCAAAACTCTGGTTTCTCGTACACAGCTGGCTGGCATTGCCCATCTGGTTTTTTGTACTGATCGTCTGCGTCACCGGCACCCTGGCGGTGGTCAGCCAGGAAATCGTCTGGCTGGCCAACCCGGATATCCGCGCGAGCAAGCCGGCGGATGATGCCCAAATGCTGAGCTTTGACCAGGTGATTGCCGCCATCAAGCGCGAAGAACCCCAGGTGATCGTGCAATCGATCATCCGCCCGGATGAAACGCACTTTGCGCTGAGTGTCGACCTCAGCTACCCGGACGGGCGTTCCGTGGAGGTCTACGTCAACCCGTACACCGGGGCGATCCAAGGCATCAGCCCGTCGTTCGATTTCAAGCAATTTACCCGCGCTCTGCATGGTTGGTGGCTGGTGCCGTTCACCAACGGCTTCAGCTGGGGCTGGTACCTGGTTTCGGCGCTCGGCCTGCCGTTGCTGGCGTCGCTGGTAACCGGGCTGGTCGTCTACAAACGCTTCTGGAAAGGGTTTCTGCGCCCTACCCTGCGCATCCGCCACGGCGCGCGAATCTTCTGGGGCGACTTCCATCGCCTCAGCGGTATCTGGTCGATCTGGTTTATCGCGGTGATTTCCATCACCGGCACCTGGTTCTTGATCCAGGCGATTTTGGGCGACAACCAGATTTCCATCTCCAGCGAACCGATCGTCCCAGTGATTGCCCGCGAGAAAGTGCCGATGTCGGCGCCCGGCGTGCCGGCACCGATGATCGCGCTGGACGAAGCCATCGAAATCGCCACCCAACGCATTCCCGGGCTGGACGCCACATTCGTGTTCCTGCCGCTCAACGCCTACAGCCACCTGCAAATCGGCGGGCGCGGCTGGTACCCGTTGATGTTCCAGACCGCTCAACTCAACCCCTACAGCGGTGAAATCGCGGTGTCGCATCTGCTCTCCGATCGCTCGACGCTGGAGTTCGTCACCGAATCCATGCGCCCGCTGCACACCGGCGACTTTGGCGGGCTGTGGATCAAGCTGATCTGGGCGTTCTTCGGCCTGGTGCTGAGCATGATGGTGTTGAGCGGCCTGCTGATCTGGACCAAACGCACCGCGCTGGCGACCCTCAATGCCCTCAAGCGCGAAGCCAAGACCCAACGTGTGCCTGCTGCCGCTGCAGCCCTGCAGGCTGAAACCTCGGAGGCCAAATAATGAGCAAGGTCAGTGCTGCAACACCGCCTTCGCCGCTGCGCGCCTTTTGGCTGAAATGGCGGTTTCATATCAACATCCTGCTGTTGCTGGTGCCGCTGGGGTTCATGCCCAAGTACTTTGCCGATGCCGCGTTGTTTCGCGGCGACACCGGCATTGGTGAGCGAGTGGTCGGTGACGTGCAGGTCGGGCCTTGGAGCCTGAAACTCGCCGAATTCCGCAATGAGGGCCCGCGCCCGGACCCGGCCGGCCCGATGAAATTTTTCAATGCCGCCCTGTGCGACACCTGCGCCGAGCAGGTCAAGGCCACTTACCTGCGTATCGGCAAGCCCCGCAGCCTGCGCGCCGCCGGAGTGATCTTCTTCGGCACGCCGTACCGCATGGGCGCCGCCCTGCCGGTGCCGGAACGCACGCCGGCCGACGCCGAACTGTGGATCACCATGGAAGGCTGGGACGGCACGATGCACCAGGGTTCCATTCCGCTGAGCCAGGCCTCGCCTGCCACTATTGCCTGGCTGAACAAGCAAGGAGTCAAACCATGACGTTGATGCGCCTGACCCGCGCCGGTGCAGCGCTGTTGCTGTGCGCCGGCTTCAGTACCACCGCCCTCGCCCACAACCCGATGTGCGAATGCAAGGAAATCCCCGGCGAGCAGATCCAGTGCACCGGCGGTTTCTCCGACGGCAGCGGCGCCCCGGGCGTGACCCTGGACGTGATCGGCTACGACGAAACCATCCTGCTGCCCGGCAAGCTCGGCCAGGACTCGACGCTGACCTTCAAGAAGCCCTCGGCCGAGTTCTATGTGCTGTTTGATGCCGGCCCCGGTCACGTGGTGGAAATCGACCAAGCGGATATCCAACCTCAATGAGCACCACACAGGTTGTACGCCCCGCCGGTGCCGGCCACGAAACCCTCTACGTGCTATTGCTGTGCCTGATCATCCTGGCGGTGGCAGGCTCGGTGGTCGCCCTGCACGGTGAAACCCAGGAAGTTGCAGCGCTGCCCAGCCACCAGCTGGATGCACGCCGCGACCTCAGTGCCTCCGAGCAAGGCATCTACGCCGACCTGCGGGTGACCCTGGATGAAATCCAGTTGCTGCAACAGGAGCAAGGCGCCCTGCCGACGCCTGGACAATTGGCCGAAGAAGGGTTTGCGCCGTTTGCCCAGGACGCCAGTTCGGTCAGCCGTGGCGACCATCGCTGGCAATTGCTGGAGCCTTCGGCCTACTTGGGCGTGAGCCAGACGCCCAGCATCAGCGGCTCGCTGCTGATGCGCGTGCACGGCGCCGAGCCGGATATCTGGCTCAACCGCCAGGCCAACCTCGCCGCCCCTTCCGACCTCTCTGACCAGGCGCTGATCGCGGCCGGCTGGCAGCAGGTGGTCGCGCAATTCGATGCCGGCGTCACGCGCCAGCACCGTCACTGACCCGAGAAGACCGAGTGCCCATGTCTATTTCATCTCCCCTGTTGCGCCTGTTGCTGGTCAGCCTGTTCAGCTTGCTGCTGGCGCCTTTGGCGAACGCCGAGGCGGCCAAACGCCTGCGCATCGGCATCACCCTGCACCCTTATTACAGCTACGTGACCAACATCGTCGGCGACAAGGCCGAGGTGGTGCCATTGATACCGGCGGGTTTCAACCCACACGCCTACGAGCCGCGCGCCGAAGACATCAAGCGCATCGGCACCCTCGACGTGATCGTGCTCAACGGCGTCGGCCATGACGATTTCGCCGACCGCATGATCGCCACCAGCGAGCGCCCGGACATCCCGGTGATCGAGGCCAACGCCAACGTGCCACTGCTGGCTGCCACCGGCAATGCCGCGCGCGGTGCAGGCAAGGTGGTCAACCCGCACACCTTCCTGTCGATCAGCGCCTCGATTGCCCAGGTCAACAACATCGCCCGCGAGCTGGGCAAACTCGACCCGGACAACGCCAGGACCTATACCCAGAACGCGCGTGCCTACGGCAAGCGCCTGCGCCAGATGCGCGCCGACGCCCTGGCCAAGCTGACCAGCGCGCCCAACCCCGACCTGCGCGTGGCCACCGTGCATGCGGCCTACGACTACCTGCTGCGCGAATTCGGCCTGGAAGTCACGGCTGTGGTCGAGCCCGCCCACGGCATCGAACCAAGCCCTAGCCAGTTGAAAAAGACCATCGACGAACTGCGCGCGCTGGATGTGAAGGTGATCTTCTCGGAGATGGATTTCCCGTCCACCTATGTCGAGACCATCCAGCGCGAATCCGGCGTGAAACTTTACCCGCTGTCGCATATTTCCTATGGCCAATACACGCCTGAGAAGTACGAAGTGGAAATGACCGGCAACCTCAACACC
The DNA here is from genome assembly GCF_047943075.1 of Pseudomonas sp. NFX183. Classification (NCBI taxonomy): domain Bacteria; kingdom Pseudomonadati; phylum Pseudomonadota; class Gammaproteobacteria; order Pseudomonadales; family Pseudomonadaceae; genus Pseudomonas; species Pseudomonas sp. NFX183. The sequence continues at coordinate 32,402 of NZ_CP181333.1, forward strand.
GTGGTGCGGGCGATTCAGGAGTCCGGGGCATGACGGCGGCGGAGCAGCTGAAGGTGGCCAGCATTGGCCCGACGATCGAGTTCGACACGGTATCGCTGACCCTGGGCCGCACGACCATTCTTGACGGTGTGAGCTTGAAGGTAGAGCCGGGCAGCATCCATGCACTGGTGGGCCCGAACGGCGGCGGTAAAAGCTCGCTGATCAAGACCCTGTTGGGGCAAATGCCGCACCAGGGCCACTTGCGCCTGCACTGGCAGGCCACGCCCGGCACCATCGGGTATGTCCCCCAGGCGCTGGAGTTCGACCGTGGCTTGCCGATGACCGTCGACGATTTCATGGCCGCCATGTGTCAACGGCGCCCGGCGTTTCTCGGTCTGTCCAGGCACTACGCCGGGGCAATCGGCGAGGCACTGGAGCGGGTGGGCATGCAGGACAAACGTAAACGCCGCATGGGCGCGTTGTCGGGCGGCGAGCGTCAGCGTGTATTGCTGGCCCAGGGCCTGATTCCGGCTCCGCACCTGCTGGTGCTGGATGAACCGATGTCGGCGCTCGATGAAGCCGGCATCCAGGTTTTCGAACGCCTGCTGAATGACTGGCGCCTGGCCGGGATTACCGTGCTGTGGATCGAGCACGACCTCGAAGCCGTGGGTCGCCTGGCCGACCGTGTGACTGGCCTGAACCGTCGCGTGCTGTTCGACGCCGCGCCGAAAGCGGCGCTGACACCCGATCGCCTGCTGACCCTGTTCTCCACTCACCCACGGAGCCCGGCACCATGAGTTATGAAGCGTTTCGTCTGATGGTCCAGGGCTGGGCCTCTTCCGGCTATCTGCCGCAAGCGCTGGCCTATGGGTTTGTGGTCAATGCCTTGCTCGCCGGCTTGCTGATCGGCCCGGTACTGGGTGGCCTGGGCACGCTGGTGGTGGTCAAGCGTTTTGCGTTTTTCTCCGAAGCGGTCGGGCATGCCGCGCTGACCGGCGTAGCCGTGGGCATTTTGCTCGGTGAGCCCTACACCGGGCCGTATGGCGCACTGTTCGGCTACTGCCTGCTGTTCGGCATCCTGCTCAATTACCTGCGCAACCGCACCGGCCTGGCGCCGGACACCTTGATCGGCGTGTTCCTCTCCGTGTCGCTGGCGTTGGGCGCGAGCCTGTTGCTGATTCTGGCGGGCAAGATCAACGTGCACATTCTGGAAAACGTGCTGTTTGGTTCGGTGCTGACGGTCAACGGCAATGATTTGCTGGTACTGGCCGTGGTGGGTTCGCTGGTGATGGCGCTGGCGTTGCCGCTGTACAACCGCATCATGCTGGCCAGCTTCAACCCGCAACTGGCTGCCGTGCGCGGCGTGGCGGTGAAGACCCTGGACTACCTGTTCGTGATTCTGGTGACGCTGATCACCGTGGCGGCGGTCAAGGTCATCGGCGCGATCCTGGTGGGCGCCCTGCTGGTGATTCCAGCCGCGGCGGCGCGCCTGCTGAGCCAGTCGCTCAAAGGTTTTTTCTGGGTGTCGGTCGTGATCGCCACCGTGAGCACGCTGTGCGGCATCTTGCTGCCGATCATCTTCGACCTGCCTATCCCGTCCGGCGCCGCGATCATTCTGGTCGCCGGTATCGCTTTCGCCTTCGCCGCCATCGCGCGCGGCACCGTGCCCAGCCTCAAAGGGAATCTTGGATAATGCGCCCTTTTTTTCGCCCACTGACCTTGGCCATCGCTTGTTTGGTCGGCACTTCGGCGCTGGCCGCCGTCGATGGTTTTAATCCCAACGACTTCAAAGTCAACCAAGGTCTCGGCCATGCCGCCCTGACCAAAGCAAAGAAGCCGGTCAAAGTCCTGGCCTCGTTGCCCATCACTTACGGCTTGGCCGAGGTGCTGCTCAAAGGCACCGGGGTGAAACTGGAACGCGCCGCCCCCGCCAATTTGCCCGGCTCGCGGCAAGTGTCTTATTTCACCGGCCGTGGCGCACCCGCGTTGAACAGCCTGGCACTGGACGCCGACGCCGCCATCGGCCTGCGCTCGTTGTGGTCGGATGACCCGCTGTATCCGGTGGCGCGGCGCAGCAATATCCGCATCGTCGAAATCGACGCTGCGCGCCCGGTGGACGGCGGCCTGCCGGGCATTGCCGTGCAACCAGGCAGCACCGACGGGCTGAACAGCCAGCCCTGGCAGTCAAGCAACAATATGGGGCGCATGGCCGATGTGATGGCCGCCGACCTGAGCCGGCTGGCGCCGAATGCCAAACCGACGATTGATGCCAACCTCGCCGCCCTCAAGCAACGCCTGCTCAAACTCAACGCCGACAGCGAAGCGCGACTGGCGCAGGCCGATAACCTGAGCGTGGTCAGCCTGAGCGATCACTTTGCGTACCTGGTCAGCAGTTTGAACCTGGAAGTGGTCAGCACCGATGCACGGCCGGACGCAGACTGGACACCCGAAGCGCTACAGGGGTTAACCGCCAGCTTGAAGGACAGCGACGTGGCCGTGGTGCTGCACCATCGTCAACCGAGCGAAGCGGTGAAAGCAGCAGTGACGGCATCCGGTGCGCAGCTATTGGTGTTGAACGTCGACGGTACCGACCCGGTGGCGGAGTTGGAAGGCAACGTGGATCAGGTGATCAAGACACTGATGCCTGACTGACAGCGGGCATGTTGTGGCGAGCATGCTTGTGTGGCGAGCGGGCTTGCCCCGCGTTGGGCTGCGAAGCAGCCCCAATAAAGCCACCGCGTTCCTTTCAGACAAATCCCCGTCGCAGCCTGTGGGCCTGCTTCGCAGCCCAACGCAGGGCAAGCCTGCTCGCCACACCCAACCCACCAGCCACCAAGTCACACCACATCCCCCCCACATGAATCGCATCATGCCGCCCAAGACGCTGATGCCGGACTGACCGCGCGCGTGTTGTGGCGAGCGGGCTTGCCCCGCGTTGGGCTGCGGAGCAGCCCCAATAAAGCCACCGCGTTTCTTTCAGGCAAATCCCCTTTGCAGGCTGTGGGCCTGCTTCGCAGCCCAACGCAGGGCAAGCCTGCTCGCCACACCCAACCCACCAGCCACCAAGTCACACCACATCCCCCCCACATGAATCGCATCATGCCGCCCAAGACGCTGATGCCGGACTGACCGCGCGCGTGTTGTGGCGAGCGGGCTTGCCCCGCGTTGGGCTGCGAAGCAGCCCCAATAAAGCCACCGCGTTCCTTTCAGACAAATCCCCGTCGCAGCCTGTGGGCCTGCTTCGCAGCCCAACGCAGGGCAAGCCTGCTCGCCACACCCAACCTGCCAGCCACCGGGTTACACCACATCCACGCCCACATGAATCGCATCATGGCGCCAGAACTCCAGGTCGCAGTCGATCAACCGCTGGTGCTGGTCATAGTTGACCCTAGCAATGCGCAACCCAGGGCTGCCCACCGACACGCGCAACGCGGCGGCGGCTTCCACCGGCAGTGACGTCGGCACGATTTCAAAGCGCACACGGCCATAGTGCAGGTCGTACTTGCGCGCATACAGTTCGGTCATCGACTGATTCAGATCACACGCCAGAATCCCTGGAAAATACTGCGGGTTCAGGTAGTGCTCCACATACAACACCAGGCGCCCATCAATCCGCCGGCCTCGGCAGATCTGGATCACACTCGACAGCGCCGGCAACTGCAACCACGCACACACCGCCGCCGACGCCGGTTGCAGCCGCGCAGAAATCACTTCGGTGGACGCCACCCGGCCCTGATCCCCAACCATCGCGTGGAAGTGGCTGCGTTGCATCAGGTTGTAGGCCAGCCGTGGCGGCGAGACAAACCAGCCACGGCGCTCCTCACGGTAAATCTGCCCTTGGGCTTCCAGCTGTAACAAGGCTTCCCGCACGGTAATGCGAGTGGTACCAAACAACTCGCTGAGCTTGCGCTCGGCGGGCAATTTACTCGCAGGCGGCAACAGACCGTGGTCGATCTGCTCTTGCAGCGCCAGGCCGATGGATGTCACCGCCTTGATTGCCTCATCACGCATCAACGTTACCTATCTGGACTAGACCAGCACCGTTCAGGTGCACATACCGCTCCGTAAATGGGCTTTTGCTTCTGCTTGCCAGCCTAGGCATTACAGATGACCGACAGATGACAGTCCCTGTCCGCGCCCTGCACCACACCCTGCAATACATCGGCCAAGTCCAGGTCCTGCGGGCACTTGAGCATGGTCTACGCTAAGCCTGCACTGCGCGATAAAAGCGATTTAAAAACGACATCGACATGAAACTGTCATGCACCGAGCCTAGATTGGCTCAGGTATTGCTCTGACCTAGACCAACACCACCGCAAACGTTCATAAAAACGCCGCGTTGAAAACGCCCAAAGGAGCTTCGGATGAAAAAGCTTTTCCTGGCATCACTGTTAGGCTCGACCATTGCCATGTGCACCGCCGCCATGGCTGCTGATACCGATCTAAAGACTCTGGAAGCCGCCGCGAAAGCCGAAGGCGCCGTCAACAGCGTCGGCATGCCCGATGACTGGGCCAACTGGAAAGGCACCTGGGAAGACCTGGCCAAGACCTACGGCCTCAAGCACATCGACACCGACATGAGCTCGGCCCAGGAAATCGCCAAGTTCGCCGCCGAGAAAGACAACGCCAGCGCCGATATCGGTGACGTCGGCGCCGCCTTCGGCCCGATTGCGGTGAAACAGGGCGTGGCCCAACCGTACAAGCCGAGCACCTGGGCGCAAGTGCCGGACTGGGCAAAAGATAAAGACGGCAACTGGGCCCTGGCCTACACCGGCACCATCGCCTTTATCGTCAATAAAAAGCTGCTGCACGGCTCCGAAGCTCCAACAAGCTGGGCTGACTTGAAAACCGGCAAATACAAGGTTTCCATCGGTGACGTGAGCACCGCCGCCCAGGCCGCCAACGGCGTGCTCGCGGCAGCCCTGGCCAACGGTGGCGACGAGAAGAACATCCAGCCTGCGCTGCTGATGTTTGCCGAGATCGCCAAGCAAGGCCGCCTGTCGCTGGCCAACCCGACCATCGCCACCATGGAAAAAGGCGAAGTCGAAGTGGGCGTGGTCTGGGACTTCAACGGCCTGAGCTACAAAGCCAAGATGGCCAACCCGGATGACTACGTGGTGCTGATCCCATCGGACGGCTCGGTGATTTCCGGCTACACCACCATCATCAACAAATACGCCAAGCACCCGAACGCCGCCAAGCTGACCCGTGAGTACATCTTCAGCGACGCCGGCCAGACCAACCTGGCGCGCGGCAACGCCCGTCCGATCCGTGCCGAGCACTTGACCTTGCCGGCTGACGTGCAGGCCAAGCTGCTGCCGAACGAGCAATACAAGAAAGTCACGCCGATCAAGGATGCCGATGCTTGGGAGAAGACCTCCAAGGCACTGCCGCAGAAGTGGCAGGAAGAAGTCATCATCAATATGCAGTAAGGCTTCAACCCACATTGGCTCTCCACTGGAGATCCAATGTGGAAGCGGCTTGTGTGGGAGCGGGCTTGCTCGCGAAAGCGGTGGTTCAGTGAAAGAAGTGCTGCCTGACACACTGCTTTCGCGAGCAAGCCCGCTCCCACATTTTTACCCGGTTCCTCCAAGAAAACCGAGCCAAGATTAATCCGTCGCGGAGCCCCAGCCCCTATGAAGCACAACGTCATCCTTGTGGTGCTCGACGGCCTGAACTACGAGGTTGCCCGACATGCCATGGGGCATCTCCAGGCCTATATCGGCGCAGGACGCGCAGCGCTTTACAAACTGGACTGTGAGCTGCCGGCCCTGTCCCGGCCGTTGTATGAATGCATCCTCACCGGCGTACCCCCGATCGACAGCGGCATCGTCCACAACCATGTCTCGCGCCTGTCCAACCAGCGCAGCATTTTCCATTACGCCACCGACGCCGGCCTCACCACAGCGGCGGCGGCTTACCACTGGGTCAGCGAGTTGTATAACCGCACGCCCTTTATTGCCGCGCGTGATCGCCATACCGACGACACGGCGCTGGCGATCCAGCACGGGCACTTCTACTGGAATGACCATTACCCGGATTCGCACCTGTTCGCCGACGCCGAAAGCCTGCGCCGCAAACACGCGCCGAACTTCCTCGTGGTGCACCCGATGAACATCGATGACGCCGGCCACAAGCATGGCCTCGATACCTCGCAATACCGCAACAGCGCACGCTCGGCCGACATCATCCTCGCCGATTACCTGCAAGGCTGGCTCGACGCCGGCTACCAGGTGCTGGTGACCGCCGACCACGGCATGAACAACGATCGCTCGCACAACGGCCTGCTGCCCGAGGAGCGTGAAGTGCCCCTGTTCGTGCTGGGCTCGGCCTTCAACTTCGACCCTGCCGCTACCCCCAAGCAAACCGAACTGTGCGGCACTGTCTGCGAACTGCTCGGTGTGCCCCACGACAAACCTGTATGCCGGGAGCTGTTGAAGTGAATTCCCTAACCCGTGGCAAATGGCTGGCGATCCTGTGCCTGGTGCCCTTTGCGCTGTTCTTTATCGTGTTTGAAATCGCCCCGCTGGTGTGGGTGTTGATCAACAGCCTGCAATCGGAAGAGTCCGGCTGGGGCGTGGCCAACTTCATCAAGATCTTCAGTTCGAAGTTCTACCTGCAAGCCATCCAGTACAGTCTGGAGATCAGCTTCTACTCCAGCGTGTTCGGCATCATCATCTCGGTGCTCGGCAGCTATTCGTTGCGCCGCGTCGATGGGCCGTTGCGCAATTTCGTCACCGCCTTCGCCAACATGACCAGCAACTTTGCCGGCGTGCCGCTGGCCTTCGCCTTCATCATCCTGCTGGGCTTCAACGGCAGCATCACGATCATGCTCAAGCAGGCCGGGATCATTCAGGACTTCAACCTGTATTCCAAAACCGGCCTGATCATTCTGTACACCTACTTTCAGATTCCATTGGGCGTGCTGCTGCTCTACCCGGCCTTCGATGCGTTGCGTGAAGACTGGCGCGAGTCGGCCTCGCTGCTGGGCGCCAGCGGCTGGCAGTTCTGGCGGCACATCGGCTTGCCGGTGCTGACCCCTGCGCTGCTAGGCACTTTCGTGATCCTGCTGGCCAATGCTCTGGGCGCCTATGCCACGGTGTACGCGCTGACCACCGGCAACTTCAACGTGCTGCCGATTCGCATCGCGGCGATGGTCTCCGGTGATATTTCCCTGGACCCGAACATGGCCAGTGCCCTGGCCGTGGTGCTGGTGGCGCTGATGACCGTGGTCACCGTGGTTCATCAACTGCTGCTCAAGAGGAGCTACCATGTCTCGCGCTGAAGCCGGCTCGGCCTCCCTCTACCATCGCGTAGTGGTGTACCTGTTGTTTGCGATTTTGGTGTTGCCGCTGGTGGGCACCTTTGTCTACTCCATTGCCAGCAGTTGGTCAGCGACGATCCTGCCCGCCGGCTTCACGGTGAAATGGTATGTGCAACTGTGGAGCGACCCACGCTTTCTGGCCGCCTTTGGCCAATCGCTGCTGGTGTGCGTGGGTGCGCTGATCCTGTCGGTGGTGCTGATTCTGCCGCTGCTGTTCGTGGTGCATTACCACTTCCCTCGGCTCGATGCGCTGATGAACATCCTCATCCTGCTGCCCTTCGCGGTGCCGCCGGTGGTGTCGTCGGTGGGCCTGCTGCAACTCTACGGTTCCGGGCCGCTGGCGATGGTGGGCACGCCGTGGATTCTGATCGGCTGCTACTTCACCGTGGCCCTGCCGTTCATGTACCGCGCGATCACCAACAACCTGCAAGCGATCAACCTGCGCGACTTGATGGACGCCTCGCAACTGCTCGGCGCGAGCACTTGGCAGGCAGCAATCCTAGTGGTGCTGCCGAACCTGCGCAAGGGCTTGATGGTGGCGCTGCTGCTGTCGTTCTCGTTCCTGTTCGGTGAGTTCGTGTTCGCCAACATCCTGGTGGGCACCCGCTACGAAACCCTGCAGGTGTACCTCAACAACATGCGCAACAGCAGCGGCCACTTCACCAGTGCTGTCGTCATTTCCTATTTCTTCTTTGTGCTGGTGCTGACCTGGGCCGCCAATATCTTGAACAAGGACAAAAGCCAATGAGCTTCGTCAGCGTCCAACACCTGCAAAAAGGCTACGCCGGCACCCCGGTGTTCAGTGACATCAACTGCGAGATCGCCAAGGGCGAATTCGTCACCCTGCTCGGCCCGTCCGGTTGCGGCAAGTCGACTTTGCTGCGTTGCATCGCCGGCCTCACGTCGGTAGACAGTGGCAAAATTCTGCTGGATGGCCAGGACATCGTTCCCCTCAGCCCGCAGAAACGCCACATCGGCATGGTGTTCCAAAGCTATGCGCTGTTCCCCAACATGACCGTGGAGCAGAACGTTGCCTTCGGCCTGCGCATGCAAAAGGTCAACGCCGACGACAGCCACAAGCGCGTGCAGGAAGTGCTGCAACTGGTGGAGCTCAAGGAGCTCGCCGGCCGCTACCCGCATCAGATGTCCGGTGGCCAGTGCCAGCGCGTGGCCCTCGCCCGCTCGCTGGTGACCCGCCCACGCCTGTTGCTGCTCGATGAGCCCCTGTCGGCGCTGGACGCGCGGATCCGCAAGCACCTGCGCGAGCAGATCCGGCAGATTCAGCGCGAATTGGGGCTGACCACGATTTTCGTCACCCATGACCAGGAAGAAGCCCTGACCATGTCCGACCGCATCTTCCTGATGAACCAGGGCAAGATCGTGCAGAGCGGCGATGCCGAGACGCTCTACACCGCGCCGGTGGATGTGTTCGCCGCCGGTTTCATCGGCAACTACAACCTGCTCGACGCCGACAAGGCCAGCCAATTGCTGCAGCGCCCGATCAGTGGGCGCATTGCGATTCGCCCAGAGGCCATCGAACTGAGCCGCAGCGGCGAACTGGACGCACTGGTGCGCAGCCACAGCCTGCTGGGCAACGTGATTCGCTACCGCATCGAGGCGCGCGGCGTGGAATTGGTGGTGGATGTGCTCAACCGTTCCGCCGACGATCTGCACCCGGATGGCCAGCGCCTGGCACTTTCCATCGACCCCAGTGCGTTGTGTGAAGTAGCCTGACGCCACGATTTATTTCAGAGAGCATGACGGATGGCATTGGTAATTTTTGATTTGGACGACACCTTGATCCACGGCGACTGCGCCACGCTGTGGAGCGAGCAGATGGGCCGCCTGGGCTGGGTCGACCCCGAGTCATTCATGCGCAAGAACAACGAACTGATGGACGCCTACGGCCAGGGCAAGCTGCGCATGGAAGACTTCATGGACTTCAGCCTGGAGCCAATGATAGGCCGCACGCCGGAAGAGATCGAGCACCTGGTAGAGCCATGGGTCGAGGACGTCATCGAGCCGCTGATCTACAGCGACGCCACCAAGACCATCGCCCGCCACCGCGCGAATGGCTACCGGATTCTGGTGATTTCCGCGTCGGGCACTCACTTGGTCAAACCGATTGCGGCACGTATCGGTATTGATGAAGTGCTGGGCATCGACCTGGATGTCAGCCATGGCGTGTACAGCGGCCATACCGTGGGCGTGCTGACGTACCGTGAAGGCAAGATCACGCGGTTGCTGGAATGGCTGGAGCAGGCAGGCGAGACATTGGACGGCGCGTATTTCTACTCGGATTCACGCAATGATTTGCCGTTGCTGCTGAAAGTGGATCACCCGCAGGTGGTGAATCCGGATCCGGTGTTACGTGAGCATGCGCAAAAGGCTGGGTGGCCGATTCATCACTGGGTGTGACTCTATTTAATTGAAATGCAATCAACGGTGGGAGCTGCATTCAACTTGAGATCAGGCCAACGTCTCGTCAATCACCAACACCAATTTCCCCGAAATCTGATTGCTCGCCAACTCAGCAAACGCCGCCTCGGCATCCTTGATCGGGAAGGTCTTGGCCAGTTGCGGGCTCAAGCGTCCCTCGGCAAACAGCGGCCATACATGCTGGCTCAAATCGCTGAACAAATCTGCCTTGAACTGATCGCTGCGGCTGCGCAGAGTCGAGCCGAGCAACTGAATGCGCTTGCCCAGCACCTGCGCCAGGTCGAGCTGCGCATCGCGCCCGCCCATCAAGCCGATCAATACCCAACGGCCGTCCAGGGCCAGCAGCTTGAGGTCCAGCGCGGCGTAGTTGCCACCCACCGGGTCGAGGATCACATCGAACGGCCCGAAATCGCTTAGCCCTTCAATGCCGTCAGTACGTACCACGCCGCCCTGGGCACCGAGTGCTTCGCAGTACGCCAGGCGCTGCGCCGAGCCGACGCTGACCCAGCACGGGCTGCCAAACGCTTTGCACAGCTGGATCGCCGCCGAACCCACGCCACTGGCGCCAGCATGCAGCAAGACTTTTTCACCGGGCTTGAGGCCCGCCAGCTGGAACAGATTCTGCCACGCGGTGCTGTACACCTCAGGCAATGCCGCCGCTTCGGTCAGCGACAAGCCTTCCGGCACCGGCAGGACGTGGCGCGCGTCCACCACCACTTCTTCGGCCATGCCGCCCCCGGCGAGCAATGCGCAAACGCGGTCACCGACCTGCCAGGACGACCCCGGCCCGACCTCACTGATGACCCCGGAGCACTCAAGACCCAACACGTGGCTGGCGCCAGGCGGCGGCGGGTAGAGCCCGGCGCGCTGTAATAAATCGGCGCGATTAAGGCCCGCAGCCGCCACACGAATGCGAACTTGGCCTACATCGCAGGTAGGGCTGGGTTCTGTCAGCCACTCCACATGACCTTCAACGCCTTGCAATGCTTTCACAGTGCCTCCATAGTGAGTCTGGACTGAGCCCGTAGCTGTAGCGCCGGGCTTTTTGCATTATGCGACCGGATCATATGGAACCGGCTCCCTCAAAGACGGCCTAATATGCGTTATCAATTGCCCCCGCGTCGAATCAGCATGAAGCATCTGTTCCCCAGCACCGCCCTCGCTTTTTTCATTGGTCTCGGCTTCGCGTCGATGTCGACCAATACGTTCGCAGCCAACAGCTGGGACAACCTTCAGCCTGATCGCGATGAGGTGATTGCAAGCCTTAACGTCGTCGAGTTGCTCAAGCGTCATCACTACAGCAAGCCGCCGCTGGACGACGCGCGCTCGGTGATCATCTACGACAGCTACCTCAAGCTGCTGGATCCGTCGCGCAGCTACTTCCTGGCCAGCGATATCGCTGAGTTCGACAAGTGGAAGACCCAGTTCGACGACTTCCTCAAAAGCGGCGACCTGCAGCCCGGCTTCACCATCTACAAGCGTTACCTGGACCGTGTCAAAGCGCGTCTGGACTTCGCCCTGGCTGAGCTGGACAAAGGCGTCGACAAGCTCGACTTCACCCAGAAGGAAACCCTTCTGGTGGATCGCAAGGACGCGCCTTGGCTGACCAGCAGCGCCGCCCTTGACGACCTGTGGCGCAAACGCGTCAAGGACGAAGTGCTGCGCTTGAAGATCGCCGGCAAAGAGCCCAAGGCCATTCAAGAGCTGTTGACCAAGCGCTACAAGAATCAGCTGGCACGTCTGGACCAGACCCGTGCCGAAGATATCTTCCAGGCCTACATCAACACCTTCGCGATGTCCTACGACCCGCACACCAATTATCTGTCACCAGATAACGCGGAAAACTTTGATATCAACATGAGTCTGTCGCTGGAGGGCATCGGTGCCGTCCTGCAAAGCGACAATGACCAGGTCAAGATCGTGCGTCTGGTACCGGCAGGTCCGGCAGACAAGACCAAGCAGGTTGCTCCGGCCGACAAGATCATCGGCGTGGCCCAGGCCGACAAAGAGATGGTCGACGTGGTCGGCTGGCGTCTGGACGAAGTGGTCAAGCTGATCCGCGGGCCGAAAGGCAGCGTGGTGCGCCTGGAAGTGATTCCGCACACCAATGCACCGAACGACCAGACCAGCAAAATCGTGTCCATCACCCGTGAAGCGGTGAAGCTTGAAGACCAGGCCGTGCAGAAGCAGATCCTGAACCTCAAGCAGGATGGCAAGGATTACAAGCTCGGCGTGATTGTGATCCCGGCCTTCTACCTGGACTTCAAAGCGTTCCGTGCCGGTGATCCGGACTACAAGTCCACCACCCGCGACGTGAAGAAAATCCTGACCGAGCTGCAGAAGGACAAAGTCGACGGCGTAGTGATCGATCTGCGCAACAACGGCGGCGGTTCCCTGCAGGAAGCCACCGAGCTGACCAGCCTGTTTATCGACAAAGGCCCAACCGTGTTGGTACGCAACGCTGACGGCCGCGTCGACGTGCTTGAAGACGAGAACCCGGGTGCCTTCTACAAAGGGCCGATGGCGCTGCTGGTCAACCGTCTCTCGGCTTCGGCCTCGGAGATTTTCGCCGGCGCGATGCAGGACTACCACCGTGCGCTGATCATCGGCGGCCAGACCTTCGGTAAAGGCACCGTGCAGACCATTCAGCCGCTCAACCATGGCGAGCTGAAACTGACCCTGGCCAAGTTCTACCGGGTTTCCGGGCAGAGCACCCAGCATCAGGGTGTGCTGCCGGATGTCGACTTCCCGTCGATCATCGACACCAAGGAAATCGGCGAGAGCGCCCTGCCTGAAGCCATGCCGTGGGACACCATCCGCCCTGCGATCAAGCCGGCATCGGACCCGTTCAAACCGTTCCTGACGCAGTTGAAGGCTGACCATGACGCGCGCTCCGCCAAGGATGCCGAGTTTGTGTTCATCCGCGACAAACTGGCCCTGGCCAAGAAGCTGATGGAAGAGAAAACCGTCAGCCTCAACGAAGCCGATCGCCGTGCGCAGCACACCAGCATCGAAAATCAGCAACTGGTACTGGAAAACGCCCGCCGCAAGGCCAAAGGCGAAGACCCGCTCAAGGAACTGAAGAAAGAAGATGAAGATGCGCTGCCGACCGAGCCGGAAAAAACCAAGCCGGAAGACGACGCCTACCTGTCTGAAACAGGCCGGATCCTGCTCGACTACCTGAAGATCAGCAAGCAGGTGGCCAAGCAGTAAACGATGGCAGTTTAATGTGAACGCTCCTCGGAGTGTCATCATATAGACATCATTCTGTCGTGAAATGAAGGACCGCAGGCGCCAAGCCCGCGGTCCTTTTTTTTCGATCGAGATCGCCATGACCATGACCGAACAGCTGAATGCATTGGGCTCTATCCTGGCTCAAGGCAGTTTGCACAGCCTGTTCCAACCGATCATTTGCCTGTCTGAACGGCGCATCCTCGGCTACGAAGCCCTCAGCCGTGGCCCCTCCAATAGCCCATTGCACTCCCCGGTCGCGCTGTTTTCCGTGGCCAGGCATATCGGGCGCCTCAGTGAACTGGAAATGGCCTGTCGCGAAAGCGCGTGTCGACGGTTCAGCGAACAGAAACTGCCAGGCAAGCTGTTCCTGAATATCTCGCCGGAATCCTTGATGGAGACCGCGCATCAACCGGGGCGCACCTTGCAACTGCTGCGCGACGTCGGCATTCCCCCAAGCCAAGTGGTGATCGAACTCACCGAGCAGACCCCTACCGACGACTTCGATCTGCTGCAAACCGCACTGCACCATTACCGCGACATGGGCTTCGCCATCGCCCTGGATGACCTGGGCGCCGGCTATTCCAGCCTGCGGTTGTGGTCGGAGCTGCGCCCGGACTACGTGAAGATTGACCGGCATTTTATCGACGGCATCCATCAGGACGCGCTCAAGCGTGAGTTCGTCGGCTCCATCCTGCAAATCGCCAGGGCGTCGCGGGCACAGGTCATTGCCGAAGGTATTGAGTTACCCGAAGAATTGGCGGTGTTGACCGAGATGGGCGTGGACCTGGTCCAGGGCTACCTGCTCTGCCGCCCGCAGGAACAGCCGCCCCAGGAAGCACGCCTGATGCTGCCCAAGCAGGACAACGCCAACCTCGCCCTGAGCGAAGAAGGCAGCGACCTCAGTGCCCTGCTGAACGAGCAACCGGCGGTGGATCAGGACACGGCCACCGCCCAGGTGCTGGAATCGTTCCGCCGTCAGGCCAATCTCAATTCGCTGGCGGTACTGGACGGGCGTGGCCACCCGGTCGGCATCGTGCACCGGCATTCGTTATCGGACGCACTGCTCAAGCCCTTCGCCACCGATCTGTTCGCACGCAAGCCCATCAGCCGTTTGATGAGCGATGACTTTTTGGCGGTTGAGTTGAGCCAATCGCTGCAGCAAGTCAGCCGCCTGCTGACCAGCCGCGCACGGCAACGGATTGAAGAGGATTTCATCATCACGCTCAATGGCGATTACCTGGGCCTGGGGCGGGTGATCGATGTGCTCAAGCTGATCACCGAGCTGAAGATCCAGCAGGCGCGTTACGCCAACCCGCTGACGCTGCTGCCGGGCAACGTGCCGATCCAGCAATGCCTGACGCGGCTGTTGCAGCAACAAAGAGAGTCAGTGATCTGCTACGTGGATATCGACAGCTTCAAGCCGTTCAACGATATCTACGGCTACGGGCGCGGGGATGAGGTCTTGCTCTGCCTGGCGCAATGCCTCAACGACCGGGTTGACCCCAGCCGCGACTTTGTCGGGCATATCGGCGGCGATGATTTTTTGCTGGTGCTGGGCCCACAGGATTGGCGCAAGCGTCTCAACCAGTTGCTGGATGATTTTCACACCCAGTGCCGACGCTTCTACCGCGCTGAACACCTCGACGCCGGCTGCTTTGTGGCATTGAACCGCCAGGGCGCGCGTCAGGAATTCGCCTTGCTGTCGCTGTCGATCGGCGTGGTTCACTTATATCCACAGGCCTGTGGGCAACTCGATGCCAGCCAGTTGGCGGAGCTGGCCTCGCAGGCCAAGCACCACGCCAAGGATGTGGCGGGCTACAGCATTCATGTGATCGACAGCATGGACATGCTGGCCCAGGCGCTTTAAGCCTCGGCAGATTCCGGGTAATCGTATTCGAACACGCGCACCACTTCCGAGGCGTGCCAGGAGGCGGCGGCCACGCCATCGGATGGCCCGCTGAAACGCCCCAGGCGCTCCACGCATTCGAAGAAACCGGTACGCGGCAGGCGGCTGGCACCCTGGCTGATCACCAGTGAGCTGCGCAACGGCTGCTCGGCCTTGGCGTCCAGCGCGGCCAGGTGCTCAAGGGCGGCGGCCAGGGTCTGCATGGCCGGCGTGGGAAATTGCAGACGCTCCAGCAGCGCGCGGTAGGTCAGCAGGTGGCGCTGGCGGCGCGCCTGATCCAGTTCGTTGAGTAATCCATCCCAGTGTTGACGGCTGATACGTAGGCTCAAGATTCATCCCTCCAACCTGCAACGCCCAATTCCCAGGCCAGGCTGCGGCGAATGGCGGCATCCGGCTGGCGTTCACCACTTTCAATCAATCCGAGATACGAGGGGCTGATACCCACGGTGCGGGCCAGGGTTTCGATGGCCAGCCCCCGGGTTTCACGCAGGCCGCGCAGGTCCGCGAGCGGGCGCAAAGCCTGATCGGGAGCGACCTGAGCGTCAGAAGAAGGAGGGAGTGCTGGTTGTTGCTGACCGGCGGCTTTTAGTAGCGCCTGGTACTGGTCCCATGGCAACACCGCGTACTCGGGTTCGCCATTGCGTGAAATTATCTGAATATCCATGACTGCCCCGTAGGATAACAACACTCACTAAGTAAGCTCTTTCCTTAGGAGTGTAATCCTAACAGCCACAAAGGTCGCAGGGGGATAGCCGTGTGATCAGTTTTTTTGCGGGTTTTCCTCAGCCAGCAGCGCAGGCGTCGCAGGCAAGCGCTCAACCACTGCGAGCTTTTCCGGGCGCTGGGCGTCACGCCAGGCGCGAAAGGCGCTCAGTTCTCCGTCCAGGGTCTTCATGACCCATGCCAGCACCGCGATGTCATCGAGCATGCCAAATACCGGGATAAAGTCCGGGATCGCGTCAATCGGGCTGAGGAAGTACATCAAGCCCGCCACCACTGAAATCAGCGCCTTGGGGCTGATCGCCCGGTATTCGCCGCGCCAGTAGGCCAGGCACAGGGCCTGAAGCAATTTGAGATCATCCTTGAGCTTACCCAGGCGATTGCCCTGGCTTGAGCCTTTTGCGGCGACGGCAAACAGCAGGGTTGGCAAACGCCCACGGCCAAGCAGACGCGCGGCCATGGGCAAAAAACGGGTGAAATTGAACGGTGGTTTCATCTGTCACTCCAGTTCCAGGCGACATAAAAGGTTATCCACACAAATTGTGGATAACCTTGTGAACAGAGCCTGTTTTATCGGCTGAAAGCCACGGACTACAAGGCTTGCAGTCAGATCGGGCGTTTTTTGCGCACATAAAAAAAACCCAAGATTTCATTGACTTGGCGTTGATGTGCGGCTACCCGTGCTCGAGTCTTATATCAGACTGTTTCAGTTTGCGGGGGTTCGTTTGAATTTACGTCGGGTGTGAATCACGCGGATTTACCGGGCCGCAGATACGACAACGCCCCGTCGAAACGGGGCGTTGTCTGTACAGGCGCCGATTACTTCTTGGCGGCTGGAGCAGCAGGTGCGTCAGGGGCTTCAGCCTTGGCTGGGTCCTTGATGCCCAGCAGTTCCAGGTCGAATACCAGCACGGAGTTGGCTGGAATCGCCGGGCTCGGGCTCTGAGCGCCGTAGGCCAGGTCAGACGGGATGTACAACTCGACCTTCTCGCCAACGTGCATCAGTTGCAGGCCTTCGACCCAACCCGGGATCACGCCGCTGACCGGCAGGTCAATCGGGCTACCGCGATCAACGGAGCTGTCAAAGGTCGTGCCGTTGGTGAGCTTGCCGGTGTAGTGAACAGTCACCACGTCGGTTGGCTTAGGCTGAGCGCCGTCGGCCTTCTTCACGATCTTGTACTGCAGACCGGAAGCAGTGGTCACTACGCCGTCTTTCTTGGCGTTTTCTTCGAGGAATTTCTTGCCGGCGGCTGCCGACTCTTCGCTCATTTTGGTCATACGTTCTTCTGCACGCTTCTGCAGTGCGGCAAACGCTTCAACCAGTTCGTCGTCTTTCAGCTTCTGTTCTTTCTTGCCGACGGCATCTTCGATGCCTTGGGCTACCGCTTTGGAGTCCAGGTCATCCATGCCTTCCTGGGCAAGACTTTTGCCCATGTTCAGGCCGATACCGTAGGAAGCTTTCTGCGCCGGGGTTTTCAGCTCTACGCTGGTCTGCGAATCACAACCCGCAAGTACCAGGCTAACCAGGGCCACCGCCGCCGCCAACCGATGCTGTTTCATGCTATTTCCTTGTTCGTGCGCCAAAAGGGCATTCGAGTAAAGTCGCGAGCTTATCAGGCGGCCACGACCAATGGCTACCGGCATGTGAGCAGGAAACTTCCGATAAGTTCACGTGTTTAAAAGCATTTTCATTCATGATGGAGGCCCGCGACGGATCGCGGGACTGCCTGCAACCAGGCTCATGGCCACTTGCCGCACCTATGGCGTAGTGGCATAACAACGCGACAACTCGACAAGGATAGTTATCTTGCGCATTTTTTCCCGTGTTTTGCTTCTGATATTGCTCGCACTCGGCCTGCTGCTGGCCGTCGTGCTCTATTACACCATCAACCCCAAGCTGCCCGACTACGTGCCCGTGCAGCAGGTGCGCTACCAGGATCAATGGAGTGCCGCCGATCGCCAGACCTACTACTTCACGCCTCAGGGCACTCAAGTGAAAGGCCTGCACTACGACTGGTTCACCGCCCTGGAGCTGCCGTTCTCCGAACAGCGTTTTGCCACGCCCGAGTACCTGGCGCGCTTTGGTTTTCTGGTCGACCCCAAGCAGGTCCCCACCGCGCAGAACCCCGGCAATCTGCCAGTCGGTTTTGCCCGCCATCAGAATGCCGGCAGCAAGGTTGAATACCTGGATATCACCTGCGCCGCCTGCCACACCGGCGAGCTGCACTTCAAAGGCCAGGCTCTGCGCATTGATGGCGGCTCGGCCCAGCACGTGCTGCCCTCCAGCGTGCCCACCTTGCGCGGCGGCAGCTTCGGCCAGGCACTGGTGGCCAGCCTGGCCGCCACCTATTACAACCCATGGAAATTCGAGCGCTTTGCCCGCCAGGTGCTGGGGGATCGATACGACGCCGAACATGGCCAGCTGCGTCAGGACTTCAAACGGTCGCTCAACCAGTTCCTCAAAGTCGCCTGGAATGACACCCACCGCGGCCTCTACCCCACCGAAGAAGGCCCGGGCCGTACCGACGCGTTTGGCCGCATCGCCAATGCCAGCTTTGGCGACGCTATCTCGCCGGACAATTACCGCGTGGCCAATGCTCCGGTGGACTACCCGCACCTGTGGGATATCTGGACCTTCGACTGGGTGCAATGGAACGGTTCGGCCCAGCAACCCATGGCGCGCAACATCGGCGAAGCCCTCGGCGTCGGTGCGACACTGGACTTCTTCGACAGCGCCGGTCAGCCCCTTCAAGGCGAAGCACGCTACCCATCCAGCGTGCGCGTGCGTGACCTCAACCTGATCGAAGAAACCCTGCAACGCCTCAAGCCGCCCACTTGGCCGGAAGACTTGTTCGGCGCCATCGACAAACCCCTCGCCGCCCAGGGCCGCGCGTTGTTCGCCGAGAACTGCGCCGGTTGCCATGTGCCCGCCGTCAGCCAGGTCAATGGCCGCCCGGTGCAGCAGTTGAAAATGCTCCCCGTTGAATACATCGGCACCGACCCTGGCACCGCCAGCAACATCGCTGACCAGCGCTACGACCTCAGCGCGCTGCAATGGGACCCGGCGGAACTGGCCAGGCTCAACGTCGAACTGCACCCCACGCCGACCGCGCCGCTGGACCTGCACAATATGTCGGTGGCGCAAGGCCTGGCCTACGTCACCGCCTTTGTCGAAGACCACGCCTACCGCGCCGCCGGCGTGACCCCGGCCGAGCGGCCAGGCCTGGACGGTTTCGGCCTGCCTATCGGTGTGCGCGAGGTGCGTGCCTACAAAGCGCGGCCACTGGCCGGCGTGTGGGCCACGCCGCCCTTCCTGCATAACGGCTCGGTGCCGACGATCTACCAATTGCTCTCGCCTCAGGACGAGCGCAGCACCACTTTCTATAAAGGCACGTTCGCCTACGACCCGCGCCACCTGGGCTTTGAAACGCAGGCGTTCAAGAATGGCTTCCTGTTCGATACCAAGATCACCGGCAATCACAACAGCGGCCACGAGTTTCGCGCCGGCCAACGTGGCAATGGCGTGATCGGCCGCGGCCTGCAACCGCAGGAACGCTGGGCGCTGCTGGAATACCTCAAAGTACTGGGCGGCCCGCTGGAGCAACAGTTGCCATGAATATCCGATCTGACTACAAGGAATCTTCGATGCTCGCGCGTCTGTGGCTGCGCCTCGGCGCGTTTCTGGGTAAAACCCTGTTATGGCTGGTGGGCCTGGGGCTGCTGGGCTGGCTGATCGCTGCCGCCTGGTTTGCCTGGCAGCACAGCGGCCCGGTGTCGCCGGACGAGCAGATCCCGCCCGGTGAAGCGGCCATGACCCAGGGCATCATTCAGACGGCCGTGCGCATCGTCGATCAGCACCGCGAAGGCACGCGCTACCTGCGCGATGCGCATGCCAAGGCTCACGGCTGCGTGAAGGCGCAAGTCAGCGTAGTGGCGGATCTTGACCCGGCATTGCGCCAAGGGGTGTTCGCCGAGCCGGGCAAAACCTGGCAGGCGCTGATGCGTCTGTCCAATGGCAATGCTTATCCGCAATTCGACAGCATTCGCGATGCGCGGGGCATGGCGATCAAGTTGCTGGATGTTCCGGGCAAACAGTTGATGGCAGATCAGCAGGCGCGCACCGAACAGGATTTCGTGATGTTCAGCCATCCGAATTTCTTTGTCAGCGATGTGGCGGAGTACGCGCAAAACATCGGCGCCCAGGCCGACGGCAAGAAGGTCCTGGCGTTCTTTCCCAAGGCAGACCCGCGCAGCTGGCAGGTGCGCCATTTGTTTATCGCGCTGGCCACACTGTCGCCTGCCCCGGCCAGCCCGACGCAGACGACTTACTTTTCGGTGTCGCCCTACAAGTTCGGCGCAGCCAATGCCAAGTTTCGCGTAGCGCCTGACCCGCTCAGTTGCCCTGAGTATGTGTTGCCCAAGCAGAACCAGGACCTGCCGAACTTTCTGCGCAGTGCCTTGAGCCAGCAGCTGTCGACCGACCGTGTGCCAGCGTGTTTTGTGTTGCAGGTTCAGCGGCAGAATCCGCAGAAATTCATGCCGATTGAAGACACCAGCATTGAATGGAAGGAGAGCGATGCGCCGTATGAGACCGTGGCGACCGTGCGGGTTGAGGCGCAGGATTTTGATACCCCGGCGTTGAATCTTGCTTGTGACAACCAGTCGTTTAATCCGTGGTTTGGGCTGGAGGCGCACCGGCCGATTGGGGGGATTAATCGGTTGCGTAAGGCGGTGTATGAGGCTGTGAGCGACTATCGGCATAGTCGTAATTTGTGAGGTGTCGGGGGTGAGTACATATCCGTTTTTTGGGTGATGGCGGGTATGGGTTCCGCCCTTACGGCGGGTCACGTTGGAAAAGCCCCAAAGTAACCAAAGGGCTCTTGCCCCACCACTCGGCACCTCGCTTAGGCTTCGGTGTGCCTGAGATCAAAAGCAGAGCACGGCGGCCTAGTAGCCGACCTGAGTGGTAGAAGCTGAGCCGAGGCGGCCTGACAGCCGACCTGATCTTGGAAGCTGAACTCAATCAAATGTGGGAGCTGGCTTGCCTGCGATGGCATCAACTGGTTATGCCTGATACACCGAGGTGTCTGCATCGCAGGCAAGCCAGCTCCCACAGAAAATCAAAGCGGTGCGGTGCTGGCGGGCTGCACTCGGTGAAATTGTGGGAGCGGGCTTGCTCGCGAAGGCGGTGTGCCAGTGACACATGAGCTGACTGACCCACCGCATTCGCGAGCAAGCCCGCTCCCACATTTGGAGCTCTGTGCATCAGGTAGAAGTGTGTTGCTGTGCTTTTGCTTCTATCACTCAGGTCGGCTTTCAGGCCGCCGTGCTTTTGCTTTTGATCTTGCTTGTGATCTGACAGGCCCCGTCAACCACGCTGGCCGAAGTGAAGGCATGCCGAGCCTAGGCGAGGCACCGAGTGGTGGGGCAAAGACCTTTTGGTTACCTTTGGCTGGGCCGGCATTCCGGGCATTTGCCAAAAGTGACCCGCTGTAAGAGCGGAACCGCCAGCCGCCGTTACCGCAGCAACGGATATGCACCCTCCCCCCCCCCCGGCCCGTAAAGAACCCGTATAAATCCCAACTTCCCCATAACGATTCCGTCGTCCCTATTGAGCAACTACCCCCCCCCCCCACCCTCTACCGTCAATTCCTACCCCCAAAACCCGTAGGAAGTCATCGTGGAAAGTTCAACTTTAGGCATGGTCGTCCTGTCAATGATTGCGCTCTTCGGCACCGCCGCGTTTTGCTTCGAGCACCTCGCCACCCGCGGCGAAAAGAAAAAGAAAGCCAAATAAGCTGATCCCTGAAATCAGCAGAACCCCAGTTTTCCAAGGGATACCCCGACACCGGGCTATCCCTTGTTTTCGTTCGCCCGGCAATCACTCATCTATATACCGTCTTAATACCGCCCGCTGTAATCAGTGCCCGGGCTTGATACCCAAGCGCATAACCTCCCCCCGCTTCTTCAACAAGGGGAGTTACACCGTGCTCACACTGACCTTCATTTATGTCGCCAGCGGTTTATGTGCCGTGGGCCTGTTCGCTTACCTAGGCTACGCCCTCATCCGCGCTGAAAAGTTCTAGGGAGTGAACCGTAGCCGGGCAACATCACGCCATTATTAGCAAATACATCCTGCGACGTGCATAGAACAACACCAAAAAAACCATAGCAAAGTTTAATTACGGCAAAACCAGGTACGTAGATAGTTTTCATGGCGTTAGTCTCATTATTTTTGTTGTATATGTGGGATCCGCAGATGTTACCGCTGAGTCAGCCTAGGTCGCCGCCTCCCACCGGCAACGTCACGCCCGTAATGTAGGAAGCCTCGTCCGAGGCCAGGAAAAGAATTGCGCCCGCTTGCTCATCAATGGTCCCGTAGCGCTTCATCAAACTGCTGTCGATGGTTTGATTGACGATTTGCTGGTACCAGATCCGCTCCTGTTCGCTTTGCGGTTGGTTGTTACGCGGGATACGGCGCGGTGGAGCCTCAGTTCCGCCTGGCGCGGTAGCATTGACGCGGATGCCACTGCCGGCAGTTTCCAGCGCCAGGCAGGCAGTCAGTGCGTTAACGCCGCCCTTGGCTGCGCCATACGGCACCCGATTCACGCCCCGTGTGGCGATCGATGAGACATTGACGATGGCGCCGATGCCCTGTTCGAGCATGTAGGGCAACGCGCTGTGGCAGCACCACAACGTGGGGAACAGAGAGCGGCGCACTTCGGATTCGATTTCACTCTCGGCGTAGTGCTCGAAGGGTTTGGCCCAGATCGTTCCACCGACGTTGTTGATCAGGATATCAATGCGCCCAAAACGCGCTTTGGTCGTGGCCATCACCTGCGCGCATTCTGCGTGCCGCTCCAGGTCAGCGGTCAAGGTCAGCGCACGGTCATGCTGCAGTTCATGAACGAGTTCAGAACGGTCGACGGCGACCAGGAACGCGCCCTCCTCCAACAAACGCTCGGCGACACGCCGACCAATGCCCTGGGCTGCGCCGGTCACTAGCGCAACTTTTGCTTTGAAACGTGGGTTCATTTCACTGTCCTCGGTCGGCGTCGCCGCTAACAATTGCATTGGGCGTAAACTTCTCATAATGGAAGTTGGCCGGGACGACGCCCTGATCTTTGAAGTACTGTCGCACCGCGTCGACCATCGGTGGTGGTCCGCAGAGATACGCGTCAACGTTGCCACCGTTGAGCATGTCAGCGGTCATGTGCTGGGTGACATAGCCTTGCTGAGGATGGAAGGTCTGAGGGTCGGCAACGCAGGTGACGAAGCTGAAATTGGGCAAGCGCTCAGTGAGAGCTTTCAGGGCCTCGACCATCACCAGATCCTGATCCCGGGTCACGCCATAGATCAGCGATACCTTCTGAATTTCATCACGTTCGGCGAGCACTTCGAGCATTGACAGAAACGGCGCAAGCCCGGTTCCGCCGGCCAGGAACAGCAGCGGTCGAGTGACCTCACGAAGATAGAAACTACCCAATGGTCCAGTCATTGAGACTTCCTCGGATTCCCGAGCGCGCTCCAGCCAGCTACTCATCAGCCCGTTGGGCACTTGCTTGATCAGAAAGCTCGCGTGTTTTTCTCCCGGGCGACTGCTGAATGAATACGAGCGCGTCTGTCCACTGCCCGGCACGTCAATGTTGACGTATTGGCCGGGTAGGAAAACCGGCGCCTGATCCAGTTCGAAACTGACTTCCAGCGCTGCATCGGCATGGCGAGTAATGCGGGTGATACTGGCAGAGAAACGGCCGGTGCCGGTCTTGCACGTGCTGGAAGGGACCGGCACGGCGAGAACGCAGTCTGATTGAGGCACCATCTGGCAGGTCAACACTTGCCGCTCTTGCGCTTCATCCTCACTCAGCGCGTCCTCGATGTAGTCGTCACCTAGGTCATAGGCGCCGGTTTCGCATCGGCATTTGCAGGTACCGCAAACCCCGTCCGAGCAGTCCATGGGCAGATTGATGCGCTGCCGAAAGGCCGCGTCCAGCACCTTTTCACCTACTTTGCAGTCGATGAAACGGGTCACCCCGTCCTCAAAATTGAGCGCTATGGAATACTTCATGGGTCTGTCCTCAGACGTGATAGATGTCGATGACCTGATGGATGTAATCGTTTTTCAGTACCACCTTCTTGCGCGTGATCAGCGGCTGTTGCGCGCTGATATCCAGGTGATAGAACGAGGTGCCGAAATACGTATCCGTGGTCTTGTAGCGATGGCTGAGGGTTTGCCAGTTAAAGCGCAGTTCCACATGCCCGGCGTCTTCGGCGAGCACTTCGAGGTTGGTGATGAAATGTGCAGTGCGCGGCTCTGGGGTGCTGGCACTGGAACGTTCGGTCTTGATGCGAAACACCCGGTCTTCCAGGCCGTCGCGGCTGGGGTAATAAATCAACGAGATTTCGCTCTGCGGGTCCTCCGTTAGCGTATCGTGATCGTCCCACGCAGGCATCCAGAACTCGGCCTTTGGCGAGTAGCATTCCAGCCATTCGTCCCACTGGCGGTCATCCAGCAAACGCGCTTCGCGGTAGAGAAAAGCCAGCAGGCTCTCACGGGAAATGCTCATGACAGTGCCTCCTTGTCAGTCGCAATCAGGCCCTGTTTTTCCAGCTCGATCGCTCGTTGCAGGCTGGTCACCCAGTACGCGTGCTGACGCACAAATAAGCCTTCGTCCTCAGTTTTCACGCCGCTGAGCTGAGGGTTCATGCCCATGGCCAGGGCATTGTCGTCAGCGCCTTCGATCCATTGCTTGGCACCGCGACTGAGGTCGTTCCACAGGGTCGTCGCGCCTTGATAGCCGGTCTGACACGCACGAAATTCCTCGAGGTCATCGGGCGTACCCATGCCACTGACGTTGAAAAAATCTTCGTACTGGCGAATTCTGGTTGTGCGCTCCTGAGCGCTCTCGCCCTTGGGCGCCATGCAGTAGATCGTCACTTCAGTCTTATCTACAGAGATTGGCCGCACCACACGGATCTGCGTGGAGAACTGATCCATCAGGTAGACATTGGGGTACAGGCAAAGATTGCGGGTCTGATCAACAATGAAATCCGCACGTTCTTGCCCGAGGCGCTCGGCGAGCGCTGCACGATGGGCATGCACCGGTCGGACTTCGGGGTTAAGCAGGCGGGTCCACAGCAGGATGTGGCCATGCTCGAACGCATACACGCCACCAAGACTTTTCGACCAGCCATTGGCATCGACGGCACGCGTGCCCTGGGCCTCATAATTACGCCGCCCCATGGTTGCCGAGTAATTCCAGTGCACTGAGCTGACATGATAACCGTCTGCACCGTTTTCGATCTGCAGCTTCCAGTTACCGTCGTATACATAAGACGAGCTACCACGCAGGACCTCCAGCCCCTGCGGTGCCTGGTCGACCATTTGGTCGATGATGACCCGGGTTTCGCCCAAGTAATCACTCAGTTCCGGAACCGCTTCGTTGAGGCTGCCAAACAAAAAGCCGCGATAGTTTTCGAAACGGCCCAGACGTTTGAGGTCGTGAGAGCCGTCGCAATCGAAGCTGTCGGGGTAGGCACCGGTCTTGGCGTCTTTTACTTTGAGCAGCTTGCCGGCGTTGCTGAAGGTCCATCCGTGGAACGGGCAGGTAAACGAACCCTTGTTGCCCTGCTTGCGGCGGCACAGCATAGCGCCGCGGTGGGCGCAGGCGTTGACCAGCCCGTGCAGTGCCCCTTGCTTGTCGCGAGTGACAACGACGGGCTGACGACCGATGTAGGTGGTGAAGTAGTCGTTGATTTCTGGCACCTGGCTTTCATGCGCCAGGTACACCCAACCACTTTCAAAAATATGCTTCATCTCCAACGCAAACAGTTCGGTGTCGGTGAAGATGTCACGGCGGCAACGGAAAACCCCGGTAGCGGGATCTTCCTGAACGGATTCGCTGAGTTGACGGGCGAGTCTGTCGAGAGTGCTGATCATGGGGTAGGCCCTCGGTTATTCTTGTATCAGGCCCCCTCACCCTACGTGCTCGCCTACCCCAACAATATCCGATGACTGCAAATCACTATCCGCCTGGCGCAACCTGCTGACGCTGGCGCCGCCAGGTCTGCGAAGGCAGTTCGCCAAAACGCTTGCGATAGGCTTCAGAGAAGCGCCCCAAATGCAGAAAACCATAATCAAGCGCAACTTCGGTGACGCTTCGCGCGGCTGCCATTTGCAGCTCTGTATGCACCCGTTCCAGCTTGCACTGGCGCATGTAGTCCCTGGGGGACAGGCCGACCTGACGCTCGAACAATTTATACAGCGAACGCTCGCTGACCCGCGCCACGACCATGAGCTGTTCGATGCTGATGTCCTCGGTCAGATGCTCTTCGATGAACTGTCGCACCCGATCAAATCCGCCGCCGCCTTCAGTTCGGGGGACAACCCGCAAAACGTTGCTGCCCAATAGCGCCAGCAGTTTGTTCGCGACAATCCGTTCGTACAGCGCCTGAACCTCACCTTGCGTTGTGTTCTCGGCCTCGTGGCAAATCAAACCCAGCAGTTGTAAAAGGCCACTCATTGCACTGAGTTGATGGCGCTCGGCAACAAAACGAATGCCCTGCTGGGGAAGCACCCAGTGCTGCTCCAGGCAGGCGTTTTCGAGCAGCCTGACAGGCAATTTGACGATGAATTTCTCGCAGTCGGCGGAATAGGTCAGATCGACCGGGTCATCCGGATTGATCAGCAAGACCTCGCCCGCACGGAAAATCTGCTCCCGTCCCCAGGCTACCGATCGACAATGACCGTGAAGTAGGATCTGCAAGTGATAGATCGTCTCCAGCGCCTCAGAAATGACCTGCACCGGGGCTCCATAACTGATGCGACACAAGTCCAGACTCGAAAAGTTGCGATGGCTGATACTCGCCCGGGGGTGGCCTTTGGGCGGCAGCCGAATATGGTGACTGCCCACATGCTGGTTAACGTAGTCGGACACTGCATAGGCATCTGCGCGGTCGAAAATCTGACTGCGCTCAGTCAAAAACACGGTCATGTCTGCGCCTCTCTTATTCTTTTATGCAAGGCCTGATAGAAGCCACAAAGCCCCCGCCAGCAAACGCTACGCAGGCTCGGGCGGCAATGACTGATCAGACTTCCAATGCCCTTACCCGTTCATGCCGACGTTCATCTTCCGCCGCGGCGGTCGGCTGCAAAACAAAGTCAAATTCGATATCTGCACGCGGACCGTTGGCATCCTCGGTGAAACGAATCTCGGCGATCAGCTCGTCTCGGGTCGCGTAGGCGAAGTCGTCGTGCAGATATTTGTCCCCAGCCAGATTGATCTGCGTCGTCAGGTGACGATGGCCAGGCGCCGAGATAAAGAAATGAATATGCGCCGGACGCTGACCATGGCGCCCCAGTTGGTCAAGCAATTGCTGGGTCGGGCCATCTGGCGGGCAACCGTAGCCGGACGGCACGATGCTTTGGAAGCGGTAGCGGCCTTCGGCGTCAGTCTGGATGCGACGGCGCAGGTTGAACTCCGATTGCGAGGGGTCGAAGTATGAGTACGTGCCCCCGGTGTTGGCGTGCCAAACGTCGACGGTGGAGTTGCTCAGCGGCGCGCCATCGGTGCCGCGAACCTGACCGGTCATGAACAATACCGTGCCGGAATCCTGGCCATCGTCCAGCCGCGCGTAGTGCTTCGACAGGGGAGCGCCAGCCACGTAAAGCGGACCTTCGATGGTGCGTGGGGTGCCGCCGACATGCCCGGCCTGCGCGTCTTCGGCGTCCATCAGCAGGTCAAGGCAATGCTCAAGCCCCAGGCCTGCGACCAGTAACCCGGCTTCCTGACGGTTGCCAAGATCGTTGAGGTAATTGACGGCCTTCCAGAACTCTTCGGGGGTGATCTGTAGGTCTTCGATGATCCTGATGGTGTCATTCAGCACGCGATGCACCACGTTCTTCATTCGCTGACTGCCAGCCGGTTGATCAAAGCCCGCTGCGCCTTCGAAAAATTGCTGCACTTCAGCGGTTTGGGAAATACGTACGATCATGGTACTTACCCTCATCAATTCATTGTTTTTGTCGATTTACGTGTCGCTGACTGGATGAACTCAGCGGTCGTCGGTGTGGATCGAAGATGGATGTCGGCACAGGGCTGTGACGTCGACCTCCATGAACGGGTAAAGCGGCAACTGCATCAGGGTATCGTGCAGCGCTTGATTATCCGGAGCGTCGAAGATGCTGACGTTGGCGTAAAGCCCAGCAATGCGCCAGAGATGTCGCCAGATGCCCTTTCGTTGCAGGTGCTGGGCCAATTGCTTTTCATCCGCCTTGAGCTTATTCACCTTCTCTACTGGCATGTCGGTAGGTAGCTTGACGGTCATGCGTACCTGAAAAAGCATGGCGTGGATTCCTGTTTATTTGAAGATGATCAGCGGCGGGCAAAGCGCGCCATACGTGGCAATCTTCAGGGCAAAGATCGAGGCGGCGCCCATCTGGGCCAAGGCAAAGCTGTCAGGCACTGACTCAATCGCCTCATCCGCCCTCAACGGAATAGGACTATGGGCACTCAGACGCACCACGCCAGCCCGGTCATGGCGCGACAATCTCGCCCCCAGCATCGGCCAGCAAATGGCAAGCGCGTACTGCCACCGCTTCACTCCAGGCCTGATTGATATCGACGCGCACGCTGGCGCTGGCATTCTGGCCGGTCAGCAGCGGTGCGAACCACAATATGGGTATCGAAGCGTTCGATGGTGATAGCAGTCATGAGCGTTCCGTGTGCATTCTATTTGTTCTTCATCAAAGATTGACCTCCGCTAAATGGCCCGTCCAATATTGAATAAGTCTCTCGCCATACCTTGGAGGTATCATAGAACTGCGCCATTTGCGTGACTTCAGGGTGCTGGCCTGCACCCTGAATTTCACCCGCGCGGCTGAAGAACTGCACATCGCCCAGCCGCCGTTGAGTCAGCAGATCCAGCAACTGGAATGCGAGATTGGCGTGCCGTTACTCGACCCCAGCCGGCCCCTGCGATTGACCGAGGCCGGGCGTTTTTTCAGGAGCACTCCAACTTGTTGCTTGCTCAACTCGAGCGCGTGTGCGAGGACACCCGCCGTGTCGCATCGGGCAGCAAGCGGTGGCTAGGGATCGGCTTCGGTCGCTTACTGTTCGATGCTCCGTCCATTACTCAGCAAGTGGTTCACCAAGACCCGCTGGTTGCAGCATTGCCCGCCGGGCATGCGCTGTTGGGCGCGCCGGTGAGCTTTCAGCAATTGGCCGCTGAACCTTTCATTCTCTATCCCGGCAGCCCCCGTCCAAGTTATGCCGACCATGTGCTTGAGGGTATTTGCCCTGCGCGGCTTAAGCATCCATTTGGCTCAAATGGCCAACGAGCTGCAGACTGCAATTGGGTTGATGGCCGCGGGCGTGGGGATCACGCTGGTGCCTGCCTCGGTGCAGCGCCTGCACCGAGACGACATCGGCTACACACCGCTGCTGGATGCCAGCGTGAGCTCCCCAATCGTCGTCAGTTATCGGGCAGGCGATAAATCGACCGTATTGAAGGCGTGCCTGGAATTGCTTGGAATTTCTGAGTTGGCTTGAGTGTTCAGAAAATGGACGCCTGCCCATAGCGAAGCGTCCAGATTCTGAACAGTGGATCGGTAAGACGTAAAACTTATTTTAATAATTTCCTTTTAAAACAATAAGTTGCGATTTAAGTATCGTTTTGGCACGTCCCCTGCTGTCAGATGACCACACACCCACGAATCAGGTCTGACAAGGGCACCCTCGATATGAGCAGCGAATTACAAAGTGATCTCCTCCCTGCGGCGCTGTGGAATAACAGGCTGTTCACGGGCACTTGGACGACGACGGCCAGCTCTGCAGATGTGCTGGAACCGGCGACGGGCCACACGCTCGGTAGCCTGGCCTGCGCTGATGCCCGCCAAGTGGCGCAATCAGCCCAGGCGGCCAGCCTCGCGCAAAGCGCATGGTTCCAATTGCACTACGACGAGCGCTCGGCCGTACTACGCCGGGCTGCAAAAACCGCAGAGGACAATTTTGAGGCCATCGTGCAATGGCTGATTCAGGAAAGTGGTTCCACGCGGCCCAAGGCGGAGTTTGAAACTAGCCTTAGCATCAAGGTGCTCCATGAGAGCGCGGCCATGCCATCTCGAAGCCAAGGCGAGGTGTTGCCCTCAAGCGCTGGGCGTTTAAGCATTGCTCGCCGTCGACCGCTAGGCGTGGTCGGGGTTATTTCGCCGTTCAACTTCCCTTTGTACTTGGCCATCCGCGCGGTCGCCCCAGCCCTGGCGACAGGCAACGGTGTGGTGCTAAAGCCCGACTTACGTACGGCGGTATGCGGCGGTTTTGTCATCGCCCGGATTTTCGAATTGGCAGGTCTTCCGATGGGCCTGTTGCACGTTTTACCAGGAGGAGCGGAAGCCGGCGCCGCGCTCACCAGCGATCCGCACGTGGCGATGATTCAGTTCACCGGCTCCACCGGTGCCGGTCGCAAGGTCGGTGAGGCCGCGGGCCGCAACCTGAAAAAAGTCTCCTTGGAACTGGGCGGAAAAAACGCCCTTATTGTGCTGGACGACGCCGACCTGGAGCTGGCCCTGGCCAATGCCACCTGGGGCGTCTATCTGCATCAGGGGCAAATCTGCATGTCGACGGGCCGCCTGCTGGTGCAACGAGGCATTTACGAGCGCCTGCTGGAAAAGTTGGTGGCCAAGGCCAACAGCCTTGTGGTTGGCGACCCCGCCAGTGGGCAGGTACATCTGGGGCCTTTGATCAATCAGCACCAACGTGACCATGCGCTGCATGTCGTCAATGCCTCCGTGCAGGCAGGTGCGACGCTGGCGGCAGGAGGCACATCGGAGGGACTGTTCTTCAAACCCACCGTACTCAGCGGTGTGACCCGCGACAACCCGGCGTTTCACGAAGAGATTTTCGGCCCTGTGGCCGTGGTCGTGCCGTTTGACACTGATGCCGAGGCCATCGAATTGGCCAATGACACCGAGTATGGACTGTCGGCCGCCATTCTTTCTCAGAACGTTGGCCGTGCGCTGAAGCTAGGCGAGCAGCTTAGAGTCGGCCTCCTGCACATCAACGACCAGACAGTAAACGACGAAGTGGTTAATCCGTTCGGTGGCGTGGGCGCCTCCGGCAACGGGACCAGTATTGGCGGGCCAGCCAATTGGGAAGAATTCACACAATGGCAGTGGCTCACCGTTAAAGGTGAAGCACCGGCTTATCCGCTTTAAAACCAGGAGAATAAAAATAATGAGTACCCAAGTCTACCGCCCCATAACTGCTGCTATTACCCGTGGTAAAGGCGCGCCCTTCGTGCTGGAAAATGCGCGGATTCGAGAACCGCGGGGCGATGAAGTACTCGTACGTATCGTTGCCACCGGCATGTGTCACACCGATATGATCGTCCGCGACCAGTACTACCCCGTGCCGTTACCGGCGGTACTGGGCCACGAAGGCTCAGGCATCGTCGAGGCCGTGGGCCCGCTTGTCCAGGGCCTGCAAGTGGGCGACCATGTCGTGCTCACCTACGGCTATTGCGGCCAATGCCTGTCTTGCGGTGCCGGGCACATGTCCTACTGCCAGGAGTTTTTTGGCCGTAACTTCAGTGGTGGCGATCCGGAGGGCGGCAGCGCGTTGCAGGATGAGGCGGGATCCCGTCTGAACGATCACTTTTTCGCCCAATCGTCGTTTGCCAGCTTTGCACTGAGTCGTGAAAACAACGCGATCAAAGTCAGTCGCCAAGCACCGCTTGAATTGCTCGGCCCGCTCGGTTGCGGGATCCAGACCGGGGCCGGGGCGGTAATCAACTCGCTGAAGGTCACCCCCGGCAGCAGCTTCGCCGCGTTTGGCGGGGGGGCGGTGGGCCTGAGCGCAGTACTCGCTGCACGGGTCGCGGGCGCCACCACCATCATTGCCGTGGATGTGGTGCCGTCACGGTTGACCTTGGCCACGGAGTTGGGTGCGACCCATGTCATCAATAGCAAGGACACTGACCCGGTAGCGGCCATCCGCGAGATCACGGGCGGCGGTGTCAATTTTGCCCTGGAGTCTACGGGGCGTCCGGCGGTGCTGCGTCTAGCCGTCGATGCACTCGGCAGTCGCGGCAGCCTCGGCGTCGTTGGCGCCCCCGCGCTAGGCACCACCGCCGAGTTCGACGTCAATGATCTGCTACTGGGTGGCAAGACCATTCGCGGCATCGTCGAAGGCGATAGCGTGCCGAAGAAGTTCATCCCGGAACTGGTGAACCTCTATCTGCAGGGGCGCTTTCCCTTCGACAAGTTGGTGAAATTCTACCGCTTCGACGAGATCAACCAGGCCGCTGAGGACAGCGAGAAAGGCATAACGCTCAAGCCGATCATTCGCATCGCGCCATAACCTTTTGACCCGGGGCAGTGATGCTCCGGGCCATATCACGCAAATAAAAACAAGAAAGGTAGTCGAACATGCGACTTATATCTCGCGTTTACGTGGGCGCCATCGCGCTCGCCCTGAGTTCCACCCCCGCCTGGGCAGTCGACGTCAATGTTGGCGATTATACAGCCCTTCCCGCTGGCACCAGTGTCGCGGCCTGGTATCAGCAATACAGTCATTCCGACCGCTACGATACGGACGGGGCCGGAGACAGCCGACGTCAGACCAGCCTGAAATCCAATATCAGCATCCTGCGTCTGATCCACTTCACCGAGATTGGCGGAATCACGGTCGACCCACAGATTCTCCTGCCGTTTGGACATGTCTACGACGCGCGTATCGGTGGGCATGCGCTGGGCAGTGCCAGTGGCTTGGCCGACCCTATTTTGGGCGCGACCTTCTGGTTGGTTAACCAGCCAGAGGCCGGCGTCAGCGGTCGCTACTTCGGCATTACACCTTTGCTCTACCTGCCTTGGGGCAACTACGATCGTCACGACGCGCTGAACCTGGGCGAAAACCGTTACAAAGGCGACCTGCAGCTGGGCTGGGTCGAACCGCTGTGGGGCAAACTGGGCATGGAGCTGTACGGCGATGTCGTAGCCTATGGTCACAACGCTAATGCAGGCACTGGAAATCAGACGCTCAAACAGGACCCCACCTACCAGGTGCAGAGCAATCTGCGCTATGACTTTAATCCGACGCAGCGCATGGCCCTCGGCTACAGCGCCAGCATCGGCGGTAAGCAATATCTGGACGGTGATTACACAGGGCAGAAGACCGAGGTTCAGCAGGTACGAATGGAGTTTCAACAGATGGTCGGACGCACCGTCCAACTTAGCGCGCAATTGACCCACGACGTGCGAGCTGTCGGTGGCTTTCAGGAGGACGTTGGTATTAATTTGCGTGCGCTGTTGGTGTTCTGATTGTTATGCAGATATTGACCTTGCTGGTCGTTGGGTATAAATCAGTGGCTATCGCGGGCCCTGCCTATGCTGTGTGGTCCGAGCAGTAATCCCTATAATTATTAGAGGTGTCTTTAATGGATGCCCACGCCTTGGTCGACCAGCAACGCCTTTTCCATGCCCGTAGGCGCTTCAGTGAAGGCGCAGACTTGCCTGTCGGTCTGGTTCCCCCCGTCGTAGCCGAATCGTGGTTTCGCTCACGTGCAAGCGGCCTGCTGCCGTCAGACCATTGGCGCGCGGGCCCTGAGAGCCTGATCCCGCTGAACGACAACGATCGTTCACTGGCTGAGTATGTCGGGCCTCAGATCGATCGGTTATGGCAGCAAATAGGTGGGGCCTCGTGGACATTGTTCTGCGTCAACCCGCAAGGGGTTATCGTCCACGCCAGGCAGGCGCCTGAGTTATATGGACCTCTACGCGAGCTGCAGGTCGGTCGGCGAATCCAGGAGGCGGATCTCGGAACTACGGCACCCAGTTGCACCATTGCCACCTGTGCCCCGACGGTGCTGATTGGCAACCAGCATTATCTCAACGACTTCGGCAACATATTCTGCGCAAGTGTCCCCATTCGCGGCTTGAACGGGGATTTCATCGGCGGGCTTGATATCACGGGCACTGGCGAACGGCAGATTGCAGCGGTCCTGGAGCAACTGAGCCATGCCGCTATGGCAGCTGAAAATCTGCTATTTGGCACGCTAAAGAACTGCCAGATCCTGTCTCTCCAGCATGATCGGCGTCTGCTGGGCACCCCGTTGCAAGGACTGATCGCGATCGACTCCAGAGGGCGTATTTGTAACGCCAATCGCGCCGCACAACGCCTGTTGGGGTTAGAGCAATTCGCCCCAATCGAGTGCCACATCGAGCAGTTGTTTGAAACCCGAACCGTTGCCAGCGCGGAGCACGCCCAACAGCTAACCCTCACGGATGGCTCGCGTTTATACGCCAAGATGCTGTTACCGGAATCCAAGATCATCGTCTCAAGTCCGCAATTGTCGACCCCTATGGGCACAGACCCCACTGTTAACCGCCAACTGGCACAAGCACACAAGGCGTTCGCCGCTGGCGTGCCGATTATGCTGCAGGGTGAAACCGGCACCGGCAAGGAAGTCTTCGCTCGTGCGCTGCACGAGCATTTGCATCCTGAAGCGCCCTTCGTTGCGATCAATTGCTCCGCAATTCCGGAAAGCCTGATTGAGTCCGAACTCTTCGGCTATGCCGAAGGCACTTTCACCGGTGCACGCAAAGGTGGCTACGCTGGGCAACTTGCCGCCGCCAACGGCGGCACTTTGCTGCTGGACGAGATCGGCGACATGCCGTTCGCCCTTCAAACCCGCCTGCTACGGGTGCTTCAAGAGCGAGAAATATCACGTCTGGGTAGCGCCGTGCGCACCCCCTTGGACGTCAGACTGATCAGCGCCACCCACTGTAATCTGGCTGAACGCATCGCTCACAAGGCGTTTCGCGAAGATTTGTATTACCGCCTCAATGGCCTGGCTATTACCCTACCGGCGCTGCGTGAGCGCACTGATTTTGCCGTATTAGTGGAACGGCTGCGCCAGCGTTTCGACGCCCCACCACTGCATCCAGATGCGTTGCTGGCACTGCAAGAACAGGCCTGGCCGGGAAATATTCGTCAGTTAGAGCAAACCCTTCGATTGGCGAGTGCCCTTGCAGGCAATGACATGATGATTATGCTTGAGGGCTTATCACTGTCGGTTGCGCCACCGCCTACAAAAGCGCCGATGGATCTGAGGCAGACGCAGCAACGCGCAATTGAAAGTGCTTTGCAGGTTAATGGCGGCAACATAAGTGCCACAGCTCGACAGTTGGGCATATCGAGGACGACTTTGTACAAGAAAAAGTACGGGCGCGGATGAGAACGCTTTTGCGGCCTGGGAAATGCAAACTCCAGCAGGTCCGAACCACGAGATGGTACTTAAATAGATTGGGTGTAAACGAAGAAAACTGCGGTATCACGATCTACGTTCATTCCACTCATTTTAGGCGTGTTGGTGTCGTTGGGTTACCGCACCAACGCCCCTCGTGACCTGCTTTGAACCTGCGGATCAGCCAGTAAGCGTGCGAGAAACCAAGCATCTTCAAGTCCCTGCCCTGCGCCTGCACCTTGATGGGGGAACATGGCGTGAGCAGCATCGCCAATCAGAGCTACGCGTCCATGGACATACCCAGAAAGTTCGTCCACATCATGGAGTGCCCAAAGGGTGGGCGAAGGAATGCACTGTTCCTCAACGCGCCTCAAAACCGAGTGAAGATTTTGGCTCGCATTTATAGAGCACGATAACCAGGGCCAACTCCCACACCGTTCCCTCTTCGGGCAACAGCCCGATGCGGCAGATCACGCCAAGAACGGCGCGCGCGGTCGAGCCATCAAATAAAAAACTACATATTTCCTGCAATTTGGGATTTTGCAGTATTTTGTCTTTACAGGATTTTTGCTTAGTAATAGATTTGGCCGTAGTCGAGGACACCTGCCTGCCCCAGACAATAAAAACAATAAGAGGTACGTTCATGCACACACCTACCCCCAGCAATATCCTCTGCGACGTAGTGGACGCCCGGCCTGTCAGTCGCTTGCAGTGGGAGCTGCTCGCCCTCTGCGTACTGGTTGCAGTGCTTGACGGGTTCGATACCCAGATCGTCGGATTCCTGGTGACGGCCATGGCTTCGACCTTGAACGTGACGCCCCAAGCCCTGGCCCCGGTGTTCGCGGCAGGTTTATTGGGTTTGATGCTCGGCGCCCTGCTACTTGCCCCTATGGCGGACCGCCTGGGGCGCAAGAAGATTCTGGTGTTGTCGATCCTGTTGTTCGGCACATTCGCGTTACTGACCGCTTTTGTTAACAGCGTTCCGCAATTGCTGGTCGTGCGCTTCCTGACCGGTATAGGTCTCGGCGGCGCGATCCCCAACCTGGTGGCGCTGATCTCTGAATACAGCCCACGGCGTTATGCGCGCAGTGCCGTCACACTGCTGTTCTGTGGCATGCCACTGGGCGCGATGCTGGCAGGTTTGACGGTCGACCAACTCCTCGCCACCTGGGGATGGGAAAACCTTTTCCTGATTGGTGGCGCGCTGCCCTTGCTGGTCGCCGGCGTCGTGGCACGGCGGCTTCCGGAGTCGGTTGAGTTCCTCAGTCGCAAGCCCGGCAGTCGCCCTGCCCTGAGCGCTATCATCAAGCGGCTCGCACCCGATCTCGCTGAACTGCCCGCCAGCCTTGGCCGTGCGCGTCAACAGGCAACCTCCTCTACTTCCCTGAGCCGTCTTTTCACCGCCGGCATGTGGCGTCGCACGCTGTTGCTCTGGCTGCCGTACGCCATGAACCTGCTGATTTTGTACTTCATCATGAGCTGGATCCCGACACTGCTGGTGGCAGCCCATGCACCGCTAAGCATGGGGATCCGCGCGATTATTCTGTTCAGCCTGGGAGGTGTGATCGGCTCAGTGATACAAGGCTGGCTGATGAACCGTTGGGGCTCGGTCAATGTGCTGACCCTCGAGTTCATGGGCTACCTGGCGGTCGTGCTGGCGCTCAGCCAATTGCCGGTTTCGCTTTATTCGCTTTTCCCCGCGATGCTGGCGCTGGGCATTCTGGTACAGGGCGCGCAGGCCGGTCTTAACGCTTTAGCCGCCGAGTTGTACCCACAGGAAATACGCTCCACAGGTATCGGCTGGGCATTAGGCGTCGGGCGCGTGGGTTCCATTACAGGGCCTGTTTGCGGAGGCTTGATGCTGGCGGCCGGCTGGGTTTTGACAGAGATCCTCATCGCAGCGTTGATCCCGGGCGCCATCGCGCTGACGGCGATTACCTTGCTGCGACTGGACCCCGCAAGCAAGCAACAACCAACACGCTCACAAAGCGAACGGGCGCTGATGCGCTCAAAGACCTGCCCGCCTGGGGTTGAGTGAAATCGGCTTTCTGCCGGTTATTGCCAGCCCTGGCAAAGTGCTCCCCTCCAGTTCATTCCGGCCGGCCGCCCCGGCCTGGATGAAGCCGAGTGATATCGTCAAAATCGAAATCGAGCGAATTGGTATCCTGCGCACCAGTAATGTAGACGAGCGCTGACATGCAAAAACCGTTTGATTGCGAAGACAACACCGAGCACCTGGCTGACAGCAAAGGCTCCAGCCTGGAGCGGATGTTGCGAATCCTGGACCTGTTTACCGAGCGCCATCCAATCTGGACGGTCGATGGGATGGGAAATGCGCTGGGGTTCACACGCTCCACCGCCTACCGTTACGTACGTGAACTGGCCGAGGCCAATTTGCTGTTTCAGGTAGAGGCCGGGCGCTACGCTCTGGGCGCGAGAATCATCACTTGGGATCGCCAACTGCGCGTCAGTGATCCGCTGGTTCGTGCCGCACATGCACTCGAGCCCAGCTTTCCAAAGTGGGGCGCCGAGCAAGCATGGCTGGTGTGCCGATCGTTCAAGGATCAAGTGGTCTGCGTCCATCAAACCGGCAATCTGTCCAATCAGGTGAGCTATTCACGAGGTTCGCCAAGACCGTTGTTCATGGGCGCCACTTCCAAAGTCATTCTGGCCAATATGGGCTCGCGACACCAAAGCCGGATATTTCTGGAAAACCCGAGTGATGTCGAATCCAGCAACCTGGGTAAGACGTGGGAGCAATTCCGACGCTCGCTGCAGCGCCTGCGCCGCCAGGGATATGTGCTGAGCATCAGCGAAGTGGATGCTGACGTCTTCGGCCTGGCGGCGCCCATATTCGATGGCGACGGCAAAGTCGTGGGTAGCATCAGTTGCGTGCGCCCGACCTCGCAACGCGACAGCGAACAGGATGAAGTGCAAGGCCAGCAGATCCTCACCCTTGCCGACAATCTTTCACAACTCATGACCGCACTGGCGCACAGAGCAGAACTTCTGGACTGACCTGTGCGCAGGTCATCTACGGATGAGGGACGTAACACCGGACGCATCGCCACGGTCGGCCAACCCATCAATCGCGTTGCCCTTGAACTCGGCGGCAACGCCCTACTGATGGTGTTCAGCGACGTTTGGCTTTCACCAGCTCAGCAATCAAAAAATCCCTGAACGCTGAAACCGCTGCCGGCAAATTGCGCCCAGCCATGCTCTGCAGTTCGATGCGGCGTGCCTGCATGCCTTCATCAAGGATCGGCACGCATTGCAGCGCCTTGTCCGCCACCTGCTTGTGCAAGGTCATTTCGCTGGCCAGGCTGATAACGCCTTCTTCGCGGACGAAGCTGTAGAGCGCGGCAACGTAATTGGTGGTCAACACCGGGTCGAACAACAACCCCTGTACGCCGCAACAGATGTCAAACAGCTGCCGTATGGTGGTGTCAGCCTTGGGTAACGCAATGGGCCAGGGTTGCAACTCGGCAAGGGTGACCGCTTCACGCCCGGCCAAGGGATGAGAATTGGAGACCACGGCGAAAATCGCCCCGCTCAGGACATGTTCAACCTTGATTTCCTTTTGCGGCGTCAGGCTGAAGGTCATCGCCAGATCGGCTTCGCCGGAACGAACTTTCTCAGTTGCTTGCGCAGGCGCACAGACCTCCAATGTGAAATGAATGCCCTGATACTCACGCCTGAACGCGCTGATGCTCCTGGGCATGTATTCCAGTGCAAATCCTTCCGAGCAAGCAACATGCACATGGCCCCGCCGCAAGCCATGCAGCTCGGTAATTTCCAGGACCACCTGCTCGGCCTCAAGCTGCGACTTGCGCGCATATGCCGCCAATCGCGCCCCCGCCTCGCTGAGCACCATGCCCCGGGCACGACGCTCAAACAGGCTGGCATCCAGAGCCACCTCAAGCTTGGAAATTTGTCGGCTCACCGCTGATGCCGCTACATTCAGCCGCAATGAGGCTTCGCTGATCGACCCGCATCGCGCGACTTCGAGAAAATAGCGCAGTGCTGTGGACTGCACGCCATACAGTTGCATCGGCGCCCCCAAGGGTTGCCTTTTCGGCAAAGGAAGTATCGAAATATTATTCTTGTGGCATTGATAGCCTTTCCCTACATTCGTGTCCAGACCAAAAAAACCTTGCTTGAGCTTTCATCCTCCTTACGCATTTGCGACCCGCTGCCCTTTGATTCAACCACACTCGCCAACGGAGACGACGGCATGGGCATCAAAGGTTTCGCCTGCAGTATTGCGCTGATGGGCATCATCATCAGTTTTCCGGCTCATGCCGGTAAAGCCAACGACACCTTGGTTTACGCTTCAGACAGCGAGCCTGAAAACATCAGTCCCTATCACAACGATTTACGCGAAGGTGTGATTCTCGGCCGGCTGATCTGGGACAACCTGATCTACCGCGATCCCAAAAGCGGCGAATACAAACCCATGCTGGCCACCAGCTGGAAACAGGTCGACGACACCACCATCGACTTCGAGCTGCGCAAAGGCGTCAAATTTCACAACGGTGATGCGTTCACCGCCGACGACGTGGTGTTCACCCTCAACTACGTGGTGTCGCCCGAAGCGAAAGTCGTTACCGTGCAAAACGTAGACTGGATCAAGAGCGCCGAAAAAACCGGTGACTACAGCGTTCGCCTGCATTTGAAGAAGCCTTTCCCTCCCGCACTGGAATACCTGTCCAACGCCGTTCCGATGTTTCCCAAGCAGTATTTCGAGAAGGTCGGCCTGGCCGAATTCAGTCGCAAGCCCATTGGCACCGGGCCGTATAAAGCCGTGTCGGTGGTGGCCGGCGAAGGCGTGACCATGGAGATCAACAAGGACTACTTCCCGGACAGCCCACAAGGCCAGCCACATATCAGCCACCTCAAGTTCCGGGTGATCCCGGATGCGGAAACCCGCCTGGCCGAGCTGATGACCGATGGTGTCGACTGGACCTGGCGTGTCACCCCGGATCAGGCAGTCGACCTCAAAGGCATGCCGAACCTGACCGTGACCAGCGGCGAAACCATGCGCATCGGCTTCCTGATTCTTGATGCTCGGGGCACCTCCACTGAAAACTCGCCGATGAAGAACCTCAAGGTGCGTCAGGCCATCAACCATGCGATCAACCGCAATGCGCTGGCCACGCAATTGGTGGGTGGCGAAGCCAAACCCCTGCAGGTTGCCTGTTATCCAGGCCAGTTCGGCTGCGATACTACCGCAGCCACGGTCTACAACTATGACCCGGCCAAGGCCAAGGCGCTGCTCGCCGAAGCCGGTTACCCAAATGGCTTCGAGACAGAAATCTTCGCTTATCGCGACCGTGATTACGTCGAAGCCATCATCGGCAACCTGCGCGCCGTGGGCATCAACGCCAAGCTGCGCTACTTGAAGTACGCCGCCCTGCGCGATCAGCAACGTGGTGGCAAGGTACCCATGTCGTTTCAGGCCTGGGGCTCGTTCTCGATCCTCGACACCTCGGCGTCGGCCGGTACCTGGTTCAAGGGCAACCCGGACGACAACATCAAGGACCCACAAGTCCAGGGCTGGTTGCAGACCGCCGACAATGCCCTCGACCCGCAAGTGCGCAAGGACAACTACCGCAAGGCGTTGCAGCGCATCAGCGAACAGGCCTATTGGGCGCCGCTGTTCAACTACTCGATGAACTACGCCTACACCTCCGAACTCGCGTTCACCCCGTACCCGGATGAGCTGCCGCGTTTCGTCGAGTCCACGTGGAAGTAATGCGCAAGCTGGCGGACTGATCCAAAGGTGCCGTAGCGCCTGGACTCGTCCCTGCCACAGACACGTCCTCACACATGTCACCCAATAGATATGAGGAAACTCGCCATGCTTGGATTCCTTCTGCGCCGTCTGGGCATCGCTATTTGCGTTGCCATTACCGTGTCGGTGATCAGCTTTTCTCTTTTGCATCTGTCCGGCGACCTGGCCACTGCCATTGGCGGACCGGAAGCCACTAGCGAACAGATCGAACAGATCCGCGTGCAGTACGGTTTGAACAAACCGCTACCGACCCAGTACTTCAACTGGCTGGGCGATTTGCTATGGCTGGACCTGGGCAATTCATTTTTCTTTCAGGAGTCGGTCTACAACCTCGTCGCCAGCCGCTTGCCGATTACCCTCGGGTTGGGCGCCATGGCATTGGGCATCGCCTTGCTGGTGGCAATTCCCCTGGGCGTGCTGGCCGCGGTCAAACGCGACACCTGGGTTGACCGACTGGCCTTGAGCATTGCGGTGCTGGGTCAGGCAATGCCAAGTTTCTGGTTTGCGCTGATGTTGATCGTGGTGTTCGCGGTGACGCTCAAGTGGCTGCCGGTGTCCGGCAACTCGACCCTGCTGCACTTCGTCATGCCGGCCATTGCCCTGGGCTACTACGCGACTCCGGCAATCATGCGGCTGACCCGCGCCGGCATGCTTGATGTGCTCAGTTCCGATTACATCCGCACCGCCCGCGCCAAGGGCCTGCGCCCTGCCCGCGTGTTGTTCAAGCACGCACTGCGCAACGCCTTGATTCCGGTAGTCGCGCTGGCCGCGGTGGAGTTCGGCTTCATGCTCGGCGGTTCGGTGGTGATCGAAACCGTGTTTTCCCTGCAAGGCATCGGGCAACTCGCCTGGGACGCCATCGCCCGTGACGACTTCCCGGTGGTACAGGCCGTGGTCCTGCTGATTGCGGTGATCTACATCATCCTCACCTTGCTGGCCGATGTGCTCAACGCACTGCTCGACCCGCGCATTCGCGTGCGCTAGGAGGCTTACATGAGCACCCCCACTACCCTCACGATCAATGACTACCTGCCACCACCGAGCAGCCTGAGCCGAGTACTTGGCAAGAGCTTTCGTCATCGTGGTTTCGCCATCGGCGCGGTGTTGTTGCTGATCATCTTCGCTGGCGCACTGTTCGCGCCGTGGTTGGCCCCTTACGACCCTTATGCGCAAGACGTGATGCTGCGCATGAAACCGCCGGTATGGATGGCCCACGGCACCTGGGAATACGTCCTTGGCACCGACAAGCTGGGCCGTGATTACCTGTCGCGACTGCTCTACGGCGCACGTATTTCACTGTTCATTGGCATTGCGGCGGCGCTGATTTCCGGCTTTATCGGCACAGTCATGGGCCTGTTGGCGGGTTACTACGGCGGCAAGGTCGATGCGTTTATCAGCTACCTGATCACCACCCGGCTGGCGATGCCGGTCGTGATGGTCGCACTGGCCTCGGCCTCGCTGATGGGTGGCTCACTGAAAGTGGTCATCGTGCTGCTCGGCTGCCTGTTATGGGATCGCTTCGCGGTGGTGGTCAGGGCTTCGGTGCAACAGATTCGCGATGCTGAATATGTGGCGTCGGCCCAGGCGCTTGGCTGCTCGACCCTGCGTATTCTGGTCAGTGAAATTCTGCCCAATCTGGTCGGTGCACTGATCGTCGT
The DNA here is from genome assembly GCF_047943075.1 of Pseudomonas sp. NFX183. Classification (NCBI taxonomy): domain Bacteria; kingdom Pseudomonadati; phylum Pseudomonadota; class Gammaproteobacteria; order Pseudomonadales; family Pseudomonadaceae; genus Pseudomonas; species Pseudomonas sp. NFX183. The sequence continues at coordinate 74,698 of NZ_CP181333.1, forward strand.
CGCGACGCTGGAAATGGCCCACGCGATCCTGCTGGAGTCGGCACTGTCGTTCCTCGGGGTCGGCGTGCAGCCGCCGACGCCGTCCTGGGGTTTGATGATCGCTGAAGGCAAACCCTACATGTTCTTTTCCCCGTGGGTCATCGCCATTCCCGGCGTCGCCCTGATGATTCTGGTGCTAGGCATCAACCTGGTCGGCGACGGCCTGCGCGATCTGATCCTGCCCGACGGCCGTAACTGATAGACGGCCGTAACTAAAGAGGGTACCGAACATGGCACTACTCCATGTGGAAAACCTGCGCGTGGACATTCCAATGGGCAACAGCCCGACACCGGATGACATGCTGCATGCCGTGCGCGGTCTGAATTTTGAAGTCGAGCGCGGTGAAATGCTGTGCATCGTCGGCGAATCCGGCTGCGGCAAATCCCTGACCTCACTGGCGCTGATGGACCTGTTGCCACGCAAGGCCAAACGCACCGCGTCACGGCTGACGCTGGACGGTATCGACATGCTAAACCAGAGCGAGCGGCGCATGTGCGACCTGCGCGGCAACCGTCTGGCGATGATTTTCCAGGAACCGATGACCTCGCTGAACCCCGCCTACAGCATTGGCGATCAGCTCAGCGAAGTACTGACTCAGCATCGCAAGGTGTCGCGCAAGGATGCCCTGGCTCGCGCCGCGCAGATGCTGGAGAAAGTCGGTATCAGCAATGCGACCGAGCGCTTGCGTCAGTATCCGCATCAATTGTCTGGCGGTTTGCGCCAGCGGGTAATCATCGCCATGGCGTTGATGTGCGAACCGGACCTGATCATCGCAGATGAGCCAACCACGGCACTGGATGTGACTATTCAAGCGCAGATCCTGCGCTTGATTCGCGACATTCAGAAAGAACTCGGCCTGGCGGTGATCTTTATCACCCACGACCTTGGGTTGGTGGCACGGATCGCCGATCGGGTCGCAGTGATGTATGCCGGGGAAATCGTCGAAACCGCCCCTGCCCTGCAACTGTTCGAGAACCCGCAGCATCCTTACACCCGCGGTCTGCTGGCGAGTATTCCAATCCCTGGCCGGACTAAACCGGGTGAGGCGCTGGGTTCGATTCCGGGCCTTGTGCCGAGTCTGGTAGGCGAACAGCAAGGTTGTGCGTTCCGCAATCGTTGCAGCCAGGCGACACCGGACTGCGCGCAAAACATCCCCGAAGTCGAACAGGACGGACACATGGCGCGCTGCCTGCTCGCCGCACCGAACCCGGCACCGATTCGCCTTCAGGAGCGTGCAAGGTCATGAAAAAAGACATCGCTTTAGAGCTGTGTGACATCCGCCGCGAGTTTCGGATCAACAAGGGCTTTTTCAAACCCGCCGCCACCCTGAAGGCCGTGGACGGCGTTTCCCTGCGCCTGATGCGTGGCGAGACCCTGGGTCTGGTGGGCGAGTCCGGTTGCGGCAAAAGTACCCTGGCCAAGATGCTGCTCGGTCTGTTGCCGCCTACCAGCGGCAATGTGCTGGTCAATGGCAAACATCTGGCGGCGACTGATCGCAAGGAAATGTCCCGGCATATCCAGCCGATTTTCCAGGACCCGTACTCCTCGCTGAACCCACGCAAGACCCTGCGCGAAATCGTCACCCTGCCGCTGATCGTGCATGACATCGGCAGCACCGCCGAGCGACGCAAGAAGACCGAAGAGATGCTTGATGTGGTCGGCCTGCCCAAGCGGGTGATCGACAGCTACCCGAGCCAGCTGTCTGGCGGGCAACGCCAGCGGGTGGCGATTGCACGGGCGCTGATCATGCGCCCTGATGTATTGATCTGCGACGAGCCCACATCAGCGCTGGATGTGTCGGTGCAGGCGCAGATCCTCAATCTGCTGCAGGACCTCAAGCGCGAATTCGGCCTGACCTATCTGCTGATCAGCCATAACCTGGCGGTCATCGAACACCTCGCAGACCGGGTCGCAGTGATGTATCTGGGGCGCATCGTCGAAGAACGCACTCGCGAATCGTTGTTCGCCAACCCCGGCCACCCTTATACCCGCGCCTTGCTGGATTCGGTGCTCACGCCCGATCCGCGCCTGGGCATTCCTGAAATCGGCCTGCACGGCACCTTCCCCAACCCCATGTCACCGCCGTCCGGTTGCGCCTTTCATCCGCGCTGCCCGAGCTGCTTCGCCCCCTGCACAACGGCCTATCCGGCCAATGGTCCGCTTATCGGCGGCAACGTGCGTTGCCACCTTCACGACAATTCTGCCCAAACACTGGAGCTTATCCACTCATGAGTCGTTCACTGGCCATCAGCAACACCACAGAGCAATTCGACAACGGCGATTTTTTTAATCTGCTCGAACGTAGCGTCGCCTTGCACACCGAAAGCCAGGCAGCGGATAGCCAGCCCGAGCTGTATCGCTACCTCAATGACTTCATCACCCCGCATGTCGAGGCGATGGGCTTCAGCGTCACGGTCTATAACAACCCGGTGGCAGAACGCGGCCCCTTCCTGATCGCCACACGCATTGAAGATCCAGAACTGCCGACCGTGCTCAGCTACGGCCACGGTGATGTGGTGCGCGGCTATGAAGCGCAATGGCGTGAAGGCTTGTCGCCGTGGCAAGTCACGGTCGAAGGCGATCGCTGGTACGGCCGCGGCACGGCGGATAACAAAGGCCAGCACCTGATCAACCTGACCGCGCTGGAGCAAACGCTCAAGGCTCGCGACGGCAAGCTGGGTTTCAATGTCAAGCTGCTGTTGGAAATGGGCGAAGAAGAAGGCTCGCCGGGCTTGAATGCGTTCTGTGCCGCACACAGTAAAGAGCTCGCTGCGGATGTTTTCATCGCCTCGGACGGCCCGCGTCTTGCGGCATCACGCCCGACGATTTTTCTCGGCTCACGCGGTGTATTCAACTTCGAGCTGGTGGTCAATTTGCGCGAAGGCGCTCATCACTCCGGCAACTGGGGCGGGTTGCTGGCCAACCCCGGCATTATTCTGGCCAATGCCATCGCGAGCATGGTCGATGAACACGGTCGGGTGAAAGTTGCGGGCCTGATGCCCGAGACACTGCCGGAGCCGGTTCGACAGGCACTGGCCGATATTGACGTCGGTGGCGGACCGGGCGATCCGGAAATCGACGCCAACTGGGGTAACCCGCAGCTCTCGCTGAGCGAAAAGGTGTTCGGCTGGAACACCCTCGACGTCATCGCCTTCAAGACCGGCAACCCGGACGCACCTGTGCATGCGATCCCTGGCAAGGCCAACGCCCACTGCCATATCCGCTTCGTGGTGAACAGCGACTACACGACCTTTATCCCGGCTGTACGTGCCCACCTGGATGCTCATGGTTTCAGCAATGTCGAGGTCAAGCAAAGCCGCATCGATGTGATGCATGCCACTCGGCTGGATCCGCAAAGCCCGTGGGTCAGTTGGGCGCTCAGCTCCCTGGCACAGACCACCGGCAAAAAGCCTGCGCTGCTGCCAAACCTCGGCGGCTCGCTGCCCAACGACGTGTTCGCGGACGTGCTCGGCCTGCCAACATTGTGGGTGCCGCACTCGTACCCTGCATGCTCGCAACATGCGCCGAACGAGCACTTGCTGGCACCGGTGGTCAAGGAAAGCCTGCAAATCATGGCCGGGCTGTTCTGGGACCTGGGCAACGACGCGGCACGCCTGACCCAGGAACATCAGTTACGGGAGCGGGCGCAATGAGCGCCTCTGCGCAACAGGCGCTGGACTGGCTGGCTGACCAGCGCCAAGCCATGGAAACGCTGCTGCAGCGCATCGTCGACACCGACTCCAACAGCTATGACAAGGCGGGCGTCGACGCTGTGGGCGCGCTGCTCGCGGCGGAACTGGAAGCCGACGGCATCCTGCTCAAGCGCATACCGGTCGATGGTTTTGGCGACGTGATGCTCGCCGAAGTGCCAGGCGAATCTGGAAAGCCGGTGTTGCTGCTGGGCCATCGCGACACGGTTTTCCCCAAAGGTACCACCACGACTCGCGGCTACAGCCGCGACACCCATTTCGCCTATGGCCCCGGTGTCGCCGATATGAAAGGTGGCCTGGTGCTCAATTGCTTCGCCCTCAAGGCACTCAAGCGCGCCGGTCGGTTGCCCTACCCGGTGCAGGTTCTGTACACCGGTGACGAGGAAATAGGCTCCGGCAGCGCCAGAACCCATATCGAAAAGGCCGCCCGGGCCGCCCGCGCCGTGCTCAATACCGAGCCCGGCCGGGCCAGCGGTAACGTGGTCAGCGCACGCAAGGGCGGTGCCACGCTGATCATCGAAGTCAGCGGCCGCGCGGCGCATGCGGGGGTCAACCATGCCGACGGAGCCAGCGCGATCGAGGCCCTGGCGCGCAAGATCGTCAAGCTCCATGCCTTGACCGATTACCCGGCAGGCATCACCACGAACGTAGGCCTGATATCCGGTGGCACCTCCAGCAACACCGTCGCGCCTGGCGCCTGCGCCCGGCTGGACGTGCGCTTCATCGAACTCAAGCACTGGGACCAGATATTCACCGCAATCCAGGACATCGTCGCAGAAGAAGAACTGATCGGTACCAGCGCCGTCCTCAAGGAAGCGACAACCTTTCTACCGATGGAAGCACATCACAGCGAACGCCTGCTGCACATCTACCAGCAAAAAGCGCTGGCGCTGGGTTTCAGCGTCGAAGGCGAGTTCACCGGCGGTTGCGCCGACTCCGGATTCACCGCCAGCCTGGGCATTCCAACCCTGTGTGGCCTGGGCCCAGTGGGTGGCAAGGTCCACACTGATCGTGAATACCTGGAACTGGACACGCTGGTGCCTCGCGCCCTGGCGTTGGTGGCGACCATTCTGGCTGTCGGCGACAGCGTTTGAGGTAATGGGTCTCTACGAATCGCCGGGGTCAAGGTATCAGACAGGCCCGTAGGCAACTTCTGCTGGTGTCGGGTATCACTTCAAGGTGGCGCGAATGGTTCACTCGGGCGAGGCTTTTAACCTGTTCTACTGCCGCAATGACGGAACGTTCAGCCGCCTCGTCGGGTGCTATCGGGTAGATGCATGACTGACCAATGGAAAGGTCGTGCAATAAACGCTCATCAAGTTCACCGAGTACCACAAAGCAGTAGTCACTCTTGGCCACTCGCACTTCGACGCGTTTGCCAGGCGCGGTGTTCACCGTATCGACATGGATCAGCGCAACATTGTCAAAACAGCTGAAACCCTGATGGATCAAATCAATATGGTCGCTATCAAGTCCGCACACGATGACCACGATACGTGTGCAATTTGAAGGCTCGCGCACCCACTTCATTGCGTGGCTACGGCAATCGGCAGCTTGGCTCATATGCGTTGCCTTTCTTGTTGCAACAGGCGGGTTGACGAGGGCATTGGTTAAATCACGCCCCGCGCCTGCAGCAGGCTTTTCGCCAGGCTGCGGGCCGCCGATAACACCTCTTCAACCTGTTGATCCATCGCCGCCGTGGATGAGGCTATTTTTCCAAGTTCGACGACGCGCAGCGGGTGGCCGCAGACGGATCCCAGCCAGGTCAGGCCAGACACCATGCCAACTTCGACATCCAGTAAAAAGCTTCCGTGGGAGACGGAGCACAACAGTTGGCTGACGAAACACGCATCGCCCCCGGCAGAGTTCTCCGGGCTAGACCCCGCCCGTAACCAGTCGACCCTCAACGCCTCGGATTGCTTGATGGCTAGATAAGCCACCTGGTCCCAGTCATCTATCGCCACGTGCAGCTTGTCGATCATGTATTGGGGCAACGCGGCGCTGGTAACGATGACCACTCCGGCATCCGCCGAAGGTTGCTTGATCCAGACTGCAGATTGCGATATCGCATGCATGGCGGTACTCCCGGCGGTTTGGTAGGAGCCACTTGCTCCGGACGGCGATCTGACGATGAGGTCGTGACATTCAATATTGATGCCGACTGACCCACCGCTCCGTGAACAAGCTCGCTCCTACAGGTGATTGGCGTTAATCAGCCGTTGCGGAACAGGAAGCTATAGGCATTCAGCGCAGGCGCCCCACCCAGGTGCGCGTAAAGCACTTTCGAACCTTCGGGGAACTCGCCACGGCGGACCATTTCAATCATCCCGTGCATGGATTTGCCCTCGTACACCGGATCGGTCAGCACACCTTCCAGGCTCCCGCACAGGCGAATGGCTTCCAGCGTACCGTCGTTAGGCAAACCGTATTCCGGATAGGCGAAGCGTGTGTCGAGCACCACATCCTCTTCGGTGATCTCGCGGCCCAATTCCACCAGTTCTGCGGTGTGCCGGGCGATACGCAGGATCTGTGCCTTGGTTTTCTCTGGCTTGGCCGAGGCATCAATGCCGATAACGTTCTTCGAACGGCCGTCCGCGGCGAAACCGACGACCATACCGGCCTGGGTACTGCCGGTCACGGAGCAGACCACGATGTAGTCGAACTTGAACCCCAGTTGTTTTTCCTGCTCCCGTACCTCCTCGGCAAAGCCGACAAACCCAAGGCCGCCGTAGGGATGTTCGGAACACCCCGCAGGGATCGGAAAGGGTTTGCCGCCCCGCTCCACCACATCGTTCATGGCCTTCTCCCAACTGGGCCGGATGCCAATGTCGAACCCGGCGGCGTCCAGCCGTACATCCGCACCCATGATGCGCGACATCTCGATATTGCCGACGCGGTCATACACCGCATCGGAGTAGTTCACCCAGTTTTCCTGGACCAGCACACACTTCATGCCCAGATGGGCAGCGACGGCGGCGACCTGACGGGTCTGGTTCGACTGTATCCCGCCGATGGACACCAGGGTGTCGCAGCCCTGTTCGAGTGCTTCGGGAATCAGGTATTCGAGCTTGCGCGTCTTGTTGCCGCCAAAGGCCAGGCCACTGTTGCAGTCTTCGCGTTTGGCATACAACTCGACCTTGCCGCCCAGGTGTTCGCTGAGGCGTTTCAAGGCCGTGATGGGAGAAGGACCGAAGGTCAGCGGATAACGTTTAAAACGATTCAGGTTCATGACTCTGCTCCTTGTTTATTGAGTATCAAAGCGCCAGACCGAAAGGCAAAAGAGGCTGCGTTCCAGGCTCTTTCAGAGGGGCTTCGATGAGTTCAATATTAAGAAGAGTTCGAAAAATATGTGTTGCAAATTTCTATTAGATAAAGAAACATAATTTTCCACAGGAAACATTAAACATACTTTAATTGCGTATAAATCCATATGAACGCAACAAATACTCAAGTGAAGCAGGGCAAAACAGTCGCGTTGCCGCAGCCGCTGGATCGAACCGACCGCGCCATTCTCAAGACCCTGCAGCGAGATGCTTCCATCTCCAACGTGGCGCTTGCAGAGAAGGTGAAATTGAGTGCACCGGCTTGCCTCAGGCGCGTCGAACGGCTCAAACAGGCCGGCCTGATCAAGGGCATCGTCGCCCTGCTGGACAATGAAGCGCTGGATGCGGGGATGGTGGTCTTGATCGGCGTGGTACTGGACCGCTCCACACCGGAATCCTTCGCTGCATTCGAGGCGGCGGCACAAAAAGTGTCCGGCTGCATGGAGTGCCATGTGGTGACAGGGGAGTTCGACTACTTCATGTTGCTGCGCACCAAGGACAGCAACAGTTTCAACCGGCTCCATGCGGAGCAATTGCTTTACCTGCCCGGGGTTCGCCAGATTCGCTCGTTCATGGGGTTGCGCCAGGTCTTGTCGACAACCCATATCCCCCTTTGAGGTTCAAATTAGCCCGAGCACCCGTCGGTCAGCAATCCGGTGTCCCAGAAATATCAGCGCCCATCAAAGAGCGACGTGATGTCCGCATCCAATAGCAGGTCAGCTGTCGACCCTCGGCCAAAGAAGACACATAAAGAAGCCTTACTTTTCGTCAACTTTTTACTTCGGAACTCATGCCAGCGATAGGCAACCGCTTCAAACGTGTTGTTGGCGGCGTGAGAGGCTTTCTGCCGCTCGGCGCGACGATGGAGCGGGGATCGATATTGTTGGCCACCAGCGCACTTGCCGCCTCCCTCCGCTGGCGAGCCTCCTTGAGACTGACGCCTGGATAGATGCCGAGGGAAATACGCCATTGCTTGTCATGCCAATAGAAACGGAAATGCCAGCGCTTCGAACCTGTCGGTGGCACTTGCATAGATAAGCCATCCCCATCGGTTAACGTATAAGGCTTGCTGGCAGGCTTGGCTTGCTTGATCGCTGTATCTGTCAGCGCCATCAGACACCTCCTTTTGCATCAAGGAGGGGAATACAACTCAGCGGTAGACGGACCAATACGAAAATTGATGCGCAAGGCATCGTAAAAGGCTGTGCCAGCGGTGTACTTAAATGTGTACTTAAAAACCGTGGCTGGGGATGGATTCCAGTGGAATTCAGAAAACAAAAAAAAGCGGCTCAAGGCCGCTATTTCCGTGGCTTCCAGGCGTTCAATGGGCCTTAGTGGAAGCAAATATGGCGCAGCGGACGGGACTCGAACCCGCGACCCCCGGCGTGACAGGCCGGTATTCTAACCGACTGAACTACCGCTGCGCGTAACACTTTGAAGCGAATGGTGGGTGATGACGGGATCGAACCGCCGACCCTCTGCTTGTAAGGCAGATGCTCTCCCAGCTGAGCTAATCACCCTTCACTTTCGGTGTGGGCGGCATCATACACCAAAAATTCGCAATGTCTTGATTTAAATGCACTTTATTTGAAATATTTTCTCAAGCGCAGCGCACGCCCCCGGAAAACCGGGCTTCTAGCCCGCAAACTCAAGTGTATTGCGAGTTAGGCCCCAAGGCAGATTTCTTCGACGGACGCCTGAGCGCCAGCGCGGCCTATTTCGAAATCCACGAAAACAATCGCTCGGTGTCCGACGACGATTACAACACCCAGACGCCGACCCCGACCCACTATGCCTTCAAAGGCACCAAGGCGGTGACCAAGGGTTATGAGCTGGAAATAACTGGCGAACTGGCGCCGGGCTGGCAGCTGCAGGCCGGCTATACCCACAAGATCGTGCGTGATGACCAGGACGCAAAAATCTCCACCTACAAACTCAAGGCCAACCTGGACAAGTTAACCGTCGGCGGTGGCGTGCGCTGTGATTTCTAACCGGCCAATAAAAAACGCCGCCGATCATCGGAAATGATCGGCGGCGTTTTTTGAGGTTTCGCACACCCCAGACAGCAAAAAGCCCGCTCAATGAGCGGGCTTTCTGTGGTGACCTGGCGTTCAGCGTTCCAGGTTACCGAATATGGCGCAGCGGACGGGACTCGAACCCGCGACCCCCGGCGTGACAGGCCGGTATTCTAACCGACTGAACTACCGCTGCGCGTAACACATGAAGCGAATGGTGGGTGATGACGGGATCGAACCGCCGACCCTCTGCTTGTAAGGCAGATGCTCTCCCAGCTGAGCTAATCACCCTTCGTTTCGGTGTGGCGCGCATTCTACGGAGCGACCCTAGGTCTGGCAAGCACTTTCTTAAATCTTTTTTTTCAGCCCTTCCAATGGCTTAGGCAGGGTTGGCCTCGAGCGCTATCAAGAGAATAATGCCCCCCTTTGTATAAAGGAGAGACTCACCCCATGTGGTTCAAGAACCTGCTTATCTATCGCCTGACCCAAGATCTGCCTGTTGATGCCGAGGCGTTGGAAGCGGCCATGGCCACCAAACTGGCGCGCCCTTGTGCAAGCCAGGAGTTGACCACTTACGGTTTCGTCGCCCCTTTTGGTAAAGGTGAAGACGCTCCCCTGGTTCACGTCAGCGGTGACTTCCTGCTGATCGCCGCGCGCAAGGAAGAACGTATCCTGCCGGGTAGCGTGGTGCGTGACGCACTCAAAGAGAAAGTCGAAGAGATCGAGGCCGAGCAAATGCGCAAGGTCTATAAAAAAGAACGCGACCAGATCAAGGATGAAATCATCCAGGCCTTCCTGCCGCGCGCCTTTATCCGTCGCTCGTCGACCTTCGCCGCCATTGCGCCGAAACAGGGCCTGATCCTGGTCAACTCGGCAAGCCCCAAGCGCGCCGAAGACCTGCTGTCGACCCTGCGTGAAGTGATCGGCACCCTGCCGGTTCGCCCACTCACGGTAAAAACCGCGCCAACCGCGATCATGACCGATTGGGTCACCACGCAGAAACCGGCCGATGACTTCTTCGTCCTTGACGAATGCGAACTGCGCGACACCCATGAAGACGGCGGCATTGTGCGCTGCAAGCGCCAGGACCTGACCGGTGAAGAAATCCAGCTGCACTTGACCACCGGCAAAGTCGTGACCCAACTGTCACTGGCCTGGCAGGACAAGTTGTCCTTCATGCTCGACGACAAGATGACCGTCAAGCGCCTGAAGTTCGAAGACCTGCTGCAAGACCAGGCCGAACAGGACGGCGGCGACGAAGCCCTGGGCCAACTGGACGCCAGCTTTACCCTGATGATGCTGACGTTCGGCGAATTTCTGCCGGCATTGGTTGAAGCGCTGGGCGGCGAAGAAACCCCACAAGGCATCTAAACGCAACACAGGCCTTATACGGGCACGGTCAATGTGGGAGCTGGCTCGCCTGCGATAGCATCACCTGGGTGTTACTGACAAACCGAGGTGCCTGCATCCCAGGCAAGCCAGCTCCCACATTTGATCGCGCTGCTCTCCCGAACACTCTAATAACAAGGACATCCCCATGCGCGCACTCGCCGCCTTGAGCCGCTTCGTCGGCAATACCTTCGCCTACTGGGTGTTGATTTTCGCGGTGCTCGCCTTCCTCGAGCCCGGCTGGTTCATTGGCCTGAAAGGCGCCATTGTGCCGCTGCTGGGCCTGGTGATGTTTGGCATGGGGCTGACCTTGAAACTTGAAGATTTCGCCGAGGTTGCCCGCCATCCGTGGCGCGTGGCCCTGGGCGTGGTCGCGCACTTTGTGATCATGCCGGGCGTGGCGTGGTTGCTGTGCCAGGCCTTCCACCTGCCGGCGGAAATTGCCGTCGGCGTGATCCTCGTCGGGTGCTGCCCAAGCGGCACCTCGTCCAACGTGATGACCTGGCTGGCCCGTGGTGACCTGGCGTTGTCGGTGGCGATTGCCGCCGTTACAACCCTTCTCGCCCCACTGCTGACGCCGGCGCTGATCTGGCTGCTGGCGTCGGCCTGGCTGCCAGTGTCATTCATGGAATTGTTCTGGTCGATCCTGCAAGTGGTGCTGCTGCCGATCGTGCTCGGCGTGGTCGCGCAACGTGTGCTCGGCGAGCGCGTGCGCCATGCGGTGGACGTGCTGCCATTGGTGTCGGTGGTGAGCATCGTGATCATCGTTGCGGCCGTGGTGGCGGCGAGTCAGGCCAAGATCGCTGAATCAGGCCTGTTGATCATGGCCGTGGTGATGCTGCACAACAGCTTCGGCTACTTGCTGGGTTACTTCACCGGCCGGTTATTCAAACTGCCACTGGCCCAGCGCAAGTCGCTGGCACTGGAAGTCGGCATGCAGAACTCCGGGCTGGGCGCCGCGTTGGCCAGTGCGCATTTTTCGCCATTGGCGGCGGTACCCAGTGCGCTGTTCAGCGTCTGGCACAATATTTCCGGGGCGTTGCTGTCGACCTACTTCCGCCGCATGAGCGAAAAGGAAGACCGCCGTGTACTGGAAAACACGCCGCAAACTTGATCACCAGATCGATATTCGGCACTCTACCGAGCTTCGCGGGGACGACCCCGCGACGCTGTCGAGCGCTATTCCAGGGGACGACCCCACTTTTAGAAGAGAGGTCATCATGTCCTGGATCATCCTGTTTTTTGCCGGGCTGTTTGAAGTGGGCTGGGCAGTCGGCTTGAAGTACACCGATGGTTTCAGCAAGCCATTGCCCACCGCCCTGACGATTGCCGCCATGGCCATCAGCCTCGGCCTGCTGGGCCTTGCCATGAAAGAACTGCCGCTGGGCACCGCCTATGCCATCTGGACCGGTGTCGGCGCGGTGGGCACGGTGATCGCCGGGATCATCCTGTTTGGCGAGTCCATGGCGTTGTTCCGGTTGGCCAGTGTGGCGTTGATTATCTGCGGGCTGATTGGCCTTAAGATTAGCGCCTAATTCACTGTCGCTATCGCAGGCAAGCCAGCCCCCACATTAAACCGCGTTCGCTTGAACAACTCGGTCAACTGTGGGAGCGGGCTTGCTCGCGAAGAGGCCCGAACAGTCAGTAAAAAACTACCTGACAGTCCCGCGCAACACCCCCACCCGCTCCTGCAACTGCGCAGGCGTCGCGGCCTCGACCGTCACCGGCTCACCCGCCACCAGCACCACCCGCGACCAGATCCGGTGAAAGAACCCCTTGTTCGGATCGCGACTGAAAAAACTCCCCCACAAGCCCTGCAACGCCATGGGAATCACCGGCACCGGCGTCTCTTCCAGAATGCGCGTCACGCCCCCGCGGAACTCATTCATCTCACCGTCCCCGGTGAGCTTGCCTTCCGGAAAAATGCACACCAACTCGCCTTCCTTCAGGTAGTGGGCAATCCGCGCGAAGGCCTTTTCGTAGATATGGATATCCTCGTGACGCCCGGCAATCGGAATCGCCCCCGCAGTGCGGAAGATAAAATTGAGCACCGGCAAACGGTAGATCTTGTAGTACATGACAAAGCGAATCGGCCGACGCACTGCACCGCCGATCAACAGCGCATCGACAAACGACACGTGGTTGCACACCAGCAACGCCGCGCCCTCATCCGGAATCAGCTCGAGGTTGCGGTGCTCCACGCGGTACATGGAATGGCTGAGCAGCCAGATCATGAAACGCATGGTGAACTCGGGGACGATTCTGAAGATGTAGGTGTTGACCGCGATATTGAGCAGCGACACCACCAGAAACAACTCGGGAATCGACAGCTTGGCCACGCTCAACAGCAGGATCGACACGATGGCCGACACCACCATGAACAGCGCATTGAGAATGTTGTTGGCCGCGATCACCCGTGCACGCTCGTTTTCGGCGGTGCGCGACTGGATCAGCGCATACAGCGGCACGATATAGAAGCCGCCGAACACGCCCAGGCCGAGGATATCGAACAACACCCACCAGGCCTGGCCGTAGCCGAGTACGCCGAGCCAGTCATGTTCCTGAGCACTCTGTGGGAAGCCGCCGGAGTGCCACCACAGCAGCAGCCCGAACACTGTCAGGCCAAATGAGCCAAAGGGCACCAGGCCGATTTCCACCTTACGCCCGGAGAGCTTTTCACAGAGCATCGAGCCCAGAGCGATACCGACCGAGAACACCGTGAGGATCAAGGTCACCACAGTTTCGTCGCCGTACAACCACTCCTTGGCGTAGGCCGGGATTTGCGTCAGGTAGATCGCGCCGACAAACCAGAACCACGAGTTGCCGACAATCGAACGTGACACCGCCGGGGTCTGCCCCAGGCCCAGGCGCAAGGTGGCCCACGATTCGCTGAATATGTTCCAATTCAGGCGCAGCCCTGGGGTAGACGCCGCCGCGCGCGGAATGCTGCGGCTGGCCAAGTAACCCAGCACTGCCACACCGATAATTGCCACGGCCACGATCGGTGCGTAATGGGTCGAAGACATCATGATCCCGGCGCCAATGGTGCCGGCCAGGATCGCCAGAAACGTGCCCATTTCCACCAGACCGTTACCGCCCACCAATTCATCGTCCTGCAGGGCCTGGGGCATGATCGAATACTTCACCGGCCCGAACAGCGCCGAATGCGTGCCCATGGCAAACAGCGCCAGCAGCATCAGCTCCAGGTGATTGAACAGGAAACCGGTGGCGCCGACGCTCATGATCACGATCTCACCGATCTTGATCGCGCGGATCAACGCGTCCTTGTTGAATTTCTCGCCGAATTGCCCGGCCAACGCCGAGAACAGGAAGAACGGCAGGATAAACAACAACGCGCACAGATTGACCCAGATCGAGCGGTCACCGTCGATGGTGAGCTTGTAGAGAATGGCCAGGATCAGCGATTGCTTGAAGATGTTGTCGTTGAAGGCGCCCAGCAACTGGGTGATGAAAAACGGCAGGAAACGCCGTGTGCGCAGCAAGGTAAATTGTGAGGGGTGGCTCATCGTCCGTGTTCCTGCGTGGCCTGGTAGGCTTGATTGCCGGTTTTTTATAAAAAGACAGGCCACGACTTTACCTAATCCCGCTTACTTATTCCCTAGTCCTGCAATGCATGGCGATACAAAAAGCTCACCTTTGTAGGCGCCCTGCACAGTGCGCGTGGCAACGATCAGCCACATCAGCGCCAACGCCACCACCAGCACGCACCCGAACACACTGAAGAACCCCAGGTGCAGCAGGCTCGCAAGCTTCAGTGTGGCCAAGGCATAAACCCCCAGCGGGAAGGTAAAACCCCACCAGCCCAGGTTGAACGGAATGCCGGCGCGCAGGTAACGCAGGGTGATCAACACGGCGATCAGCATCCACCACAGGCCAAAGCCCCACAGGGTAATGCCGGCCACCAGGCCGAGGCCGTTGGCCATCTCCCCTGCGCCTGGCAAACCGTTGGCCGCGAAGATCGCCGGTGCGTCGCCGCCCAGCAACAACATGCCCAATGCACCGGTGCCGATAGGGCCGAGGGCCAGCCAGCTGGACGCGGCCATGTTGGCGTGAGGCAGTTTGTGCAAGGCCATGCGCAGCATCAGGATGGTCAGGATGCTGAAGGCTGCCGGCAGGGAAAACGCCCACAGCACATAGCTGGTCACCAGCATCACCAGTTGCGAGTGAGCGTCGGCCAGGTGCGGCGCCAGCAGGCCACCGCTGGCGGCAGCGACTTCAGCGGCGACCACCGGCAACAGCCACACGGCGGTCATCTGATCGATGCTGTGCTCCTGACGCGTGAACATCATGAATGGGATCAGCACGCCGCAGGCCAGGGCCATCGCCACGTCCAGCCACCATAAGGCTTCGGCCAACGGCACCACATCGGCGCCCCATCGCGGCAGCCCAAACAGCAGCAAGCCATTGATAATCGTCGCCAGGCCCATGGGGATGGTGCCAAAGAACATCGAGACGGTGGAGTGCCCGAAAATCCGCCGCGCCTCGTGGAAAAACATCAGCCAGCGGGCCGCGTACAACACGCTGAACAGCACGAACAGGCCGACGGTGAACATCCACAGCCCTTCGGCAATGGTGTGCAAGCCGGGCAAGCGGGTCGGCACTTGGGCCAGCGCAAGGGCCAGCACGCCGGTGCCCATGGTGGCGGCAAACCAGTTGGGCGTGAACTGGCGAATCACTTCCCGTGGACGGGCCAGGTGACTGAAGGGTTTGTAGGTAATGGCAGTTGAGCAGGTCATGATGGCAATCCTCTTCCTCGCATGAGGTTGAGACCATCATAGAACCGGATTGAATATCTATATAACGGGTAATATCTCTATCTGTTATCTACTTTGCCAATATAGACACTCGAGCTAAACCGTTGCCTTGGCTTGCGCCGCCCCCTGGATCAGCAAGCCTGCCAGCGCGCCGAGCGCCAATACGATGAGCACTGCGCCATAACCATCGGTGGTGGCGATCAGGCCAAACACGCGGCTCAGGTTGCCCGCCAGCAGGGCCGGCACGCAGAACGCCAGGTAGCTCAGCACATAAAAAGCCGACATCAGCCCGGCCCGCTCATGGGGTAACGCCAGGCTGACGATACTGCGCACACTGCCCATGAACCCGCCGCCGAAGCCAAAGCCTGCAATCACACTCGCAACAAAGAACAGCCACAGGCTGGCGCTCTGCACCGCAACCAGCAACAACGCCACGCCCACCGCCAGCAGGACCGCGGAGAGACGCATGACCTTGTCTGCCGGGTGCTCGCGCAGGCTGTAAATCATCACCGCACCGCTCAAGGTCACGACTGCAACCAGGCCGCCGCCAATCAAATGCGAGGTCGAACCGGTCGCCGCCCGCACCAGCGAAGGCGCCAGGGATGAAAAGAACCCGCCCAGCGCCCACACCGCCACATTCAGCGGCATCGCCAGCCACAAGGCCCGACGCGCCTGCGCGGGGACATGCAGGGTGGGCGCCAGCGACCTCAAGGCACCCGGTAGGCGGCTGACGGTTTCCGGCAAGCGCCACACATAAAGCGCCTGCAGCACCATCAGGCCCAGCAGCGTGAAGTAGATCAATTGGGTCGGGCGTGGCGCGTATTCCACCAGCAGGCCACTGCCCAAGGCACCGCAGGCCATGCCCAACAGCGGCGCGAGGCTATTGAGCATCGGCCCGCGCAGGCGGTCGGTGTCCAACAGCGTTGCCGCCAACACTGCAGTTGCCGTGCCTGTGGCGAAACCTTGCAGCGCCCGGGCGGCAATCAGGTAGGCGGTGCTGTCAGCATTGATAAACAGCAGCATCGACACAATATTCAGCAACAGCGCGGCGAAAATCACCGGCTTGCGCCCCACGTGGTCCGACAGCGAACCGACGGTCAACAGCGCCGCCAGCAAGCTCACGGCATACACCCCGAAGATCACCGTCAGCATTGCTGCGGAGAAATGCAGGTTGTCCTGATACACCTGATACAACGGCGTCGGCGCGCTGGACGCAGCCAGGAAGGTCAACATCGTGATGACCAGGAACGCCAGGCTGGAACGTTGAGAAATGACGCTAGACATGTGCACACTCCGCTAAAGCTAATATTTTGCTTTTGCAGAGTGTGCTACTCGCAAGCGCTTAAAGCAAATTCTTTGTGTTAAGGTTTTACGCATGGCGATTAAAGAAGGCCTTCGCCCGGGGGGCCGCAGTGCCCGGGTTCAAGAATCAGTGCATAACGCCGCGCGCGAATTGCTGGAAGCCCATGAGCGTTCCAGCGTTACCGTGCCGATGATCGCTGCGCGCGCGGGCGTCACGCCGTCGACCATCTACCGCCGCTGGGGCGACTTGTCTGCGCTGCTCGCCGACGTGGCGCTGGAACGCCTGCGCCCAGACAGTGAACCCGCCAACACCGGCAGCCTGCGCGGCGATTTGCGTGCGTGGGGCGAGCAATACCTGGACGAAATGAGTTCCGAGCTTGGGCGCAACATGATGCGCGACGTGCAGTGCAGCCATCCCCGGGACTACTGCAGCAACATCCTGATGGGCCAGATGCAGGTCATTCTCGACCGCTACCAGAGCACCCACGACGTACTGCCGAGCCTGGACCGGTTGCTCAACCTGATCGCCGCGCCCACGGTGTACCGCAGCCTGTTTGCCAGTGCGCCGCTGCCGGTTGAAGAACTGCATGAACTGATCGAGCTGGCACTGAAAGGCTAAGGGCCCAGCGCCTGCAGAAAAGCAGCGCTTGGCAGTCTGACAGACCACCAGATCTTGAGAGCTAAACTCGATCAACTTGTGGGAGCGGGCTTGCTCGCGAAGGCGGTGGATCAGTCAACTCATGTGTAGCTGACACACCGCTTTCGCGGGCAAGCCCGCTCCCACATTTGGATCTCTGTACTTCAGATAGAAATGTGTTGCTGTGCTTTTGCCCTGCTTTTGCTTCTACCACTCAGGTCGGCTTTCAGGCCGCCGTGCTCTGCTTTTGATCTTGATCTGACAGGCCCCGTCAACCACGCTGGCCGAACGCAGGCAAGCCAGCCCCCACACGGTTTTCGTGCACTCCATAAAAAAGGCCTCATAAAGAGGCCTTTTTTTATTCCAACTGACTGCTTACGTACGCATCCCGCGCCCGCTCACCAGCAACCGCGCGCAGCCGACATACAGCACCACGGTGGCCACCAGCATGAAGGTGATCGCCACGCTGATCTTGATATCCGACACGCCCAGGATGCCGTAGCGGAAGGCATTGACCATGTGCAACACCGGGTTGGCCAGCGACACGGTCTGCCAAAACGGCGGCAGCAAAGTGATGGAGTAGAACACCCCGCCCAGGTAGGTCAGTGGCGTCAGCACGAAGGTCGGGATGATCGAAATATCATCGAAATTGCGCGCGAACACCGCGTTGATAAAGCCCAGCAGCGAAAAGATCGTCGCCGTCAGCACCACCACCAAAATGGTGACGCCCAGGTGATGCACTTGCAGGTGAGTGAAGAACAGCGACAGCAAGGTCACGATCACGCCCACCATCAAGCCACGCAGCACACCGCCCAGGGTGTAGCCGATCAGGATGGTGTGTGGCGACACCGGCGACACCATCAGTTCTTCGATGGAACGCTGGAATTTGCTGCCGAAAAAGCTGGAGACCACGTTGCCGTAGGAGTTGGTGATCACCGACATCATGATCAGGCCCGGCACGATGTACTCCATGTAAGTGAAGCCACCCATGTCGCCGATCTGGCGGCCAATCAGGTTACCGAAGATCACGAAGTACAGGACCATGGTGATCGCCGGCGGCAGCAGCGTCTGCGGCCAGATCCGGGTAAAGCGCTTCACTTCGCGGTAAACGATGGTCTGCAGCGCGACAAGGTTGGGTTGCAGTTCGGAACTCATACCGCCACCTTCGCCAGATTTTTCTCCACCAGGGACACGAACAACTCCTCAAGGCGATTGGTTTTATTACGCAGGCTCAGCACTTCGATGTTCTGCGCGGCCAATTGGGTGAACAACGCCGTGATGCCCATGGCTTTGTCCACCTGGACTTCCAGGGTATGACCATCGACCAGTCGGCTTGGGTAGCCAAGCAGCTGTGGCGCCACCGACAGGTTGTTTTTCAGGTCGAGCAGGAAGGTTTCCACATGCAGCTGGCCCAGCAGGTTACGCATGCTGGTGTTCTCGACAATGGTGCCGTGGTCGATGATGCCGATGTTGCGGCACAGCTGCTCAGCCTCTTCCAGGTAATGGGTGGTGAGGATGATGGTGATGCCCTTCTCGTTCAGCTCGGTGAGGAAGGTCCACATCGAGCGACGCAACTCAATGTCCACACCTGCGGTGGGCTCGTCGAGGATCAGCAGGCGCGGTTCGTGCACCAGCGCACGGGCGATCATCAGGCGGCGCTTCATGCCGCCGGACAGCGAACGCGAAGGCACGTCGCGCTTGTCCCACAGGCCCAGCTGGGTCAGGTACTGCTCGGCGCGCTCCTTGGCGACTTTCGCCGGGATGCCGTAATAGCCAGCCTGGGTCACGACGATGTCGAACGTCTTTTCGAACTGGTTGAAGTTGAATTCCTGGGGCACTACGCCGATGGAACGCTTGAGCGCCGCCGGGGATTTGTCCAGGTCATGACCAAAGATATTCACCGTGCCGCTGGTCTTGTTGACCAAGGTGGAGAGGATACCGATGGTGGTGGATTTGCCGGCGCCGTTAGGGCCAAGCAAAGCGAAGAAGTCACCTTCAGCAACATCCAGATCGATACCACTCAGGGCCTGGAAACCGTTGCCGTAGGTTTTGGTTAGCTGCCGGATGGACAGAGCGGAACTCATATCGGAATACGCACCAAAGAAGGGAATAGAAACAGTAGATGAGGGCGCAGCCCAGGTAGTTCAACGGCGGCGCATGACAGGCATGGTGCTTGCCCGCGCCGCACAAGTACAGTCACCCGTATTAATAGTGGGTATTAAGTCAACGCGGTCATCACCGCTTTACGGTACGCCGGCCGTTGCTGCAGACGGTGATACCAGGCCTCTAGATGGGGCATCGAAGGCCGTTCGATGGGCATTTCGAACCAGGCATAAATAAAGCTGCCGAGCGGGATATCGCCCATGCCAATTTCGTTGCCCGACAGGTAAGGCTGCTCTGCCAGGGCTTTATCCACGGTGCTCAATGCGTCGATACAGGCCTGGCGCCCGGCATTGATGCTGTCCCAGTTCTGTTTTTCCGGCGGGGTGCGCAGGATGCCCCAGAACACCGCCTTGAACGGTTCGGCGAGGGTCGAGGTGGTCCAGTCCATCCACTTCTCGGCATTGGCCCGGGCTTGCAGGTCGCTTGGGTACCAGCTCGACGCCTGCCTGGCGCAGAGATAACGCACGACGGTGTTGGACTCCCACAGCACAAAGTCGCCATCTTCGATCATCGGCACCCGGCCATTGGGGTTCAGCGCGCGGTATTGCGGTGTATCGACCACACCAAATGCCCCGCCCGCATCAATTGCTTCATAGTCCAGGCCGAGTTCCTCGGCGCACCACAGTGCTTTCCTGACGTTTGATGAATTTTTACGACCCCAGATTTTCAGCATGACCGCGCCTTATCGTTGATGAACATGGCTTGATGAACGCAGCAGCATACGCCGGTTCAGGCGCGGCTTAAATCGCTCTGCATGTCCCCCAGCAGGGTCGGCATGTCCTCGGCAAACAGGTGCGGGTAACACTGCTGAATATGCGCGAAGAAAAACCCCTCCGGCACGTCGGAAAACTGCCCGTGGTCCCGCACGTACTCCATCGAGCGCCGGCCCTGGCGGTTGAAGGCGTGAAACACGCTGTCGTTGATCCCATCGAATTCCAGCGGCGGTACATCAAACACCTCGCACAGCTGCTGGTTGAACGCCGGCGTGGCCTTGACCCAACGGCCACGCAGGTACAACTCGGTGTAGCCGTGCATGGCGAACACATCGCTTTTGAGCAGCGCGATCAGGCGCGGTGTCGAGAGGTGATTGCGCACGTCCGCCAGGCCGATGCGTGCCGGGATGCCGCAGTGGCGGGCACAGGCGGCCAGCAGGGTGGCCTTGGGCACGCAATAGCTCTCACCGGCCGCGAGGGCAAAGCTGGCGCTCAAGGTGCCTGGGTCGCGGCTGAAGGTGTAAGGGTTGTAGCGAATCGCCTCACGCACGGCGTAATAAAGACTGACTGCCTGGTCACGTAAATCCGCGCTCGGGCCGCGATGTTTTTCGGCGAACTCCACCACCGCAGGGTGGTCACTATCGATGAAGCGGCTGGGACTCAGGTACGTATCCATGCGCGTTATCTCCGAAGGAAGCCTTGAGTCTAACGACTGGTCTGGCACAGAGATAACGACGATTCGGCCAAATGTCGGCGCCTGGTGGTCGGTGCTTCGCGTACAACTCGTTACACCCTGATCACCGCGCTTATTCGGATGCAGACTAAGCTCCATGGTGGTTTCGCCCCTGGTTTCACGGAGGATTGAATATGCTGTTGTTGTGGATACTGGTTCTGGTGGTCGGCATTGCCTACTTGGCACACCGCCGCACCGCGCCCCTGCCCGCCCTGGGCGTGGTCGCCGTTTACCTGCTGGCGATGGGTGCCTGGAGCCACGCACCGGGTTGGCTGCTGCTGATCTTCTGGGTATTGATCGCCGCCGTGGCCCTGCCCTTGCTGCTGCCCGACCTGCGTCGTCAATACTTCACCAAGCCGCTGTTCAGCTGGTTCCAGAAAGTCCTGCCGCCGATGTCCGAGACTGAGCGCGACGCGATTGATGCCGGCACCGTGTGGTGGGATGGCGAACTGTTCAGCGGCCGCCCCGATTGGGACAAGTTGCTGGCCTACCCCAAGGCGCAACTGACCGAAGAAGAACAGGCCTTCATCGACGGTCCCACCGAAGAACTCTGCGCGATGGTCAGCGACTGGGAAATCGGCCAGGCCATGGACCTGCCGCCCGCCGCCTGGGAGCACATCAAGACCCACGGCTTCTTCGCCCTGATCATTCCCAAGGAATACGGCGGCAAGGGTTTCTCGGCCTATGCCCACTCGCAGGTCGCGATGAAACTCGCCACCCGCAGCGGCGACCTGGCATCCACCGTGATGGTGCCCAACTCCCTCGGCCCGGCCGAGCTGCTGCTGCATTACGGCACCGACGAGCAACGCAACCACTACCTGCCGCGCCTGGCGCGGGGCGATGACATCCCATGCTTTGCGCTGACGGGCCCACTGGCCGGCTCCGACGCCGGCGCCATGCCCGACACCGGCGTGATCTGCAAAGGTGAATGGGAAGGCAAGGAAACCCTTGGCCTGCGCCTGAACTGGGAAAAACGCTACATCACCCTCGGCCCGGTCGCGACCCTGCTGGGGCTGGCGTTCAAGGCACATGACCCGGACCACCTGCTGGGCGATAAAGAAGACTTGGGCATCAGCCTGGCGCTGATCCCCACCGACACCCCCGGCGTCGAAATCGGCCGTCGTCACTTGCCGCTGGGCGCTGCGTTCATGAACGGCCCCAACTCCGGCAAAGACGTGTTCATCCCCCTGGAATTCCTCATCGGTGGCCAGGAAATGCTCGGCAAGGGCTGGATGATGCTGATGAACTGCCTGTCGGTGGGCCGTTCGATCTCCCTGCCTGCGGTCGGTACCGGTGCGGCCAAGTTCACCAGCCTGGTAACGGGCCAATATGCCCAGGTGCGTGAGCAGTTCAACGTGCCGCTGTCGGCGTTCGAAGGTATCCAGGAAGCCCTGGCGCGCATCGGCGGCAACGCCTGGCTGATGGACAGCGCACGCATGCTTACCGCCAATGCAGTCGACCTGGGGGAGAAACCCTCGGTGCTGTCGGCCATTCTCAAGTACCACCTCACCGAGCGCGGCCGCGAATGCATCAGCCACGCCATGGACGTGCACGGCGGCAAGGGCATCATCATGGGCCCGAACAACTACCTGGGCCGTAACTGGCAAGGCGCACCGATCTTCATCACCGTGGAAGGCGCGAATATTCTTTCGCGCAACCTGATGATCTTTGGCCAAGGCGCGATTCGCTGCCATCCGTTCGTGCTCAAGGAAATGGCCCTGGCCGGCCGCGAAGACCGCGATCAGGCGTTGAAGGAATTCGACGGCCTGCTGATGCAACACATCGGTTTCGCCGTCAGCAACGCCGCCAGTACGCTGGTCCTGAACCTGGGCGTAGGTCACTTCGAGAAAGCGCCGGGCAACCGCCTGAGCCAGGGTTACTTCCGCGCACTGAACCGTCAGGCTGCTGCGTTCGCCCTGCTCGCTGACTTGAGCATGATGCTGCTGGGCGGCGAGTTGAAACGTCGCGAACGCCTGTCGGCACGCCTGGGCGACGTACTGAGCCACATGTACCTGGCGTCGGCAGCGCTCAAGCGTTACCACGACCTGGATTCGCCGGACCATCTGGAACCGCTGTTCGCCTGGGCCATGGAAGAAAGCCTTGGCGAGTCGGAGCGTGCGCTGGATGAGCTGCTGAGCAACTTCCCTAACAGGGTGCTCGGTTGCCTGCTGCGGGTCATCGTGTTCCCGTTCGGGCGCCGCCACACCGGGCCTTCCGATGCACTGGACGCCGAGGTGGCCGCGGTGATTGGTCGTGCCAAAGGCGACCCGACCCTCGAAGAGCTGCTGGCGGGCTGCTACCGCCCGCAATCGGCAGAAGACCCGGTCGGCGCCCTGCAACACGCTTACGACCTGCTCGGTGCCAGCCACCCGCTGCAGAAAAAACTCCACGCGGCGCTCAAAAGCGGTCAGGTCAAACCTAACGCTGGCGAACACGCCATCGACACCGCCCTGCACGCCGGCGTGCTGCAACCGGGCGAAGCGCAAACCCTGCGCGACGCCGAAGCTGCACGGCGCAAGGTGATCGACGTGGATGATTTCAGCAAGGAAGAGCTGACCCAGGCTGAGGGTAAAGTCCGCTGATACCAGCGGTCATATAAAAACGGGCGCTTGAGCTATATACTCTCGCGCCCGTTTTTGCTTTAGAGGACTTATCTCGTGTCCAACGTCGTTGCCGATCATCTCGTCTTGCTCGACCACTTGCGCAGCATCCTGGTTGCCGTCGGCGAAGCCGAACAGGTGCCCGAGGAAAGCCACACCCTGTTTCTGGAGCGCTTCGACGAATTGCGCGCCCTGCTGCCAATCGACCCGATCGAGAGCCAGTACCTGGGCCAGGACCTGATGAGCCAAGTCATCCTGCGCTACCCGCAGATCGCCCACCTGGTGCCGCGCGACCTGCTGTGGTTTTTTGGCGGTGATTGCCTGCACTTCATGCCGGATGAAGAACTGGACCTGTACCAAGCCCTGGAAGAGCGTCGCTTCGAGGCCGAACAGAACGACGAACCGTTCGACTGGAACCAGGAAAAGCAGCTGCTGGCCATGCCGCAAGACCAGAGCAAGCACTGATCTGCAGGCCACAACCGAACTAAATGTGGGAGCGGGCTTGCTCGCGAATACGGCGGATCAGTCAACATGTTTGGCGACTGACACACCGCATTCGCGAGCAAGCCCGCTCCCACCTTTTAACCGCGTTCCCTACCTTCGACGCAGTGTCGGTTCGCGTGCCATACACTCGACCAGATAATCGATAAACACCCGCAACTTCGGCGGCAGATACCGCGTCGGCGAATGCAGCAACCACGCCTCGCCATGATAAGAGGCAATAAAATCCCACGCCGGCAACACCTGCACCAAACGCCCCTCCTCCAACGCATGCCGCGCAGTGAAGTACGGCAAGCTGCCAATGCCCACATGCTGCAACACCGCATCCAGCCGGACCCCGGTGTGATTCGCCGCATACCGTCCGCGCACGCCGACCGTCACCGCTTTGCCGCCCTGGCGGAATTTCCAGCGCGAATCGCCCGGGGTCTCGCCCAGGTAAATGCAACTGTGTTCGAGCAAATCATGCGGATGGCCCGGCGTGCCGTGCTCGGCCAGGTACTGCGGCGTCGCGCACAGCAAATGTTCGATGGGCAACAATTGTCGGCCGACCAACCCGGGCGGTGGGCTGTCGGTGATGCGGATACTCAGGTCGACATTGTCATCGATCAAGTCCACATGCCGGTCTTCAAGAATCAGCTGCACATTCACTTTGGGACAGCGGCGCAAGAACTCCGGCATGTGCGGATGCACGACGAATCGCCCGACCGCCTTGGGCACGCTGACCCGCACCAGCCCTTCGGCTTCATGGGTAAACTGGCCGCTGATTTCCATTACCGAACGCGCCGCGTTGACCATTTCCTGGCAACGCTTGAACACCTCTTCGCCCCCCTCGCTCAGGCGCAATTTGCGTGTAGTGCGTTGCAGCAACCGCGTGGCCAGGGCCTGTTCGAGGCGCGAAATACTGCGGCTCACCGCCGAGGGTGAAACGCTCAGTTGCCGCGCGGCTTCAGAGAAGCTGCCGGTTTCCACGACTTTGACGAAAATCGCCATTTCACCCAGCAGGGGCAGAGGAAGATTGATGCTCATGACGCACAGGTCCATTGATAATTGAACGGATTATCACCTATCTACGCACTATTTATACTGCCCGTAGAACCCTGATGCGGATGTAGATGATGACCGAGCGCCTGTTTTTTACCCATGACCACCTGACCGCCGAGCTTGAAGTGCTGGCCTGTACGCCGCACGAGGACCAGTTTGCCGTCACGCTGCAGTCAACCCTCTTCCACCCGCAGGGCGGCGGGCAACCGTTCGACACCGGTTGGCTCGGCGACAGCCAGGTGGTGCGCGTCACCCAGGAGGCCGATCGCGTCGTGCACTATGTTGACCGCCCTGTGGCGCCCGGCCCGATCACCGCACGGGTCGATGAACAGCGCCGCGCCTTGTACACGCGCCTGCATTCGGCCGGGCATCTGATCGGCAATGCCGGGGAAAGCTTGGGCTGGATGCCGATCAAAGCCCATCACTGGCCGGGCGAATGCAAAATCACCTTTATCCGTGGACAAGCGGCGCAAGCCGTTGACGCCGAGGCGTTTCAAACGCAGATCAACCAATGGATCGCCGAGGACCACGCGCGCCAGATGACGCTGGAAGATGGCACCCGCAAAGTCGGCTTCGGCAAATTGCCCGCTTATGCGTGTGGCGGCACCCATGTGCAAGCCTTGAGCGAACTGGGCCACGTCACGATCCTGGCCCTGTCGGAGAAAAAGGGCGCGCTGTCGGTGCGTTACAGCCTCGACTAAAATTCCAGCGACAGGGCCGCTTGTGGCGAGCGGGCTTGCCCCGCGTTGGGGCGCGAAGCGGCCCCAATACAGTCACCGCATTTTTTCAGAAAGAGGTAATTGTCAGGCTTTGGGGGCTGCTTCGCAGCCCAACGCGGGGCAAGCCCGCTCGCCACAGCAAGCCGCTCGCCACACCCAACCTGCACACACCCCACTGCATCAAACCGCAATCGCCCCCGCCCTCCCCGGCTCCACCACAAACGATTTGAGCGTCGACACCGTCGCCGCCGGGTCACGTGGGTCAGTGATCACCCGGAAGTTCGTCAGCATCTTCGACGCCTCAAGCTTCACCGACACGTACCCACGCTGGCGACTGTCGAAGAACTTCACGTGCGGATTGAGCGGCAAGATCTGGCTGAAGGCTTCAAAGGGCGGGCCATCGGAGGTGACCGAGCTGCCAACGAACTCGGTGGCAACGATGGGCGAGTCCGGATTGTTGCCGTCGGCATGCAGGTCGGTGGTCCAGAACGAATGGATATCACCGCCCCAGAACACCGGGTTCTTGACCTGATTGCGCGTGATGGACGCCAGCATGCGTGAGCGGTTGGCCATGTAGCCGTCCCAGCCATCGGTCCAATGCCCGACCTGATGGCTGGTCAGATCGCGCTGGATCAGCGGCGCCACCAGCAAGTCCTGGGCGATGACATTCCACTGCGCTTTCGACTGGGCAAAACCCTGGTCGAGCCAGGCTTCCTGTTGCCAGCCAAGCATCGTGCGGCCGGGGTCGCGCAGGCCCTTGCAGGTGTTGGCGGCGATATGCCCCTGGTGACTGCCGTTAGCCTGAATACACGGCTGCTCGGAGCGGTATTGGCGGCCATCAAGCACATGAAAACGCGCCAGCCGACCATAATCGAGGCGCCGGTAAATGCGCATGTCCGGCCCTTTCGGCACACTGCTGACACGCAGTGGCATATGTTCGTAAAACGCCTGGTACGCCACCGCTCGTTGCCTTAAAAACTGCTCAACCGGAATCTTCGGGTCCTGGGACCAGCGGTTGGCGTAGTCATTCTGCACCTCATGGTCGTCCCACGTGGCCACGCTGGGTGCTGCCGCGTGCAAAGCCTGCAGGTCCGGGTCGGTTTTATACAGCGCGTAGCGGTTGCGGTAGTCACTCAGGCTCACGGCATTGCCGCTGCCGTGCGGGCGGATGATCTTGCCTGAGTCCGCTGCATACGAGCTGTCGTAGATGTAATCGCCGAGAAAAAACACCAGATCGGGTTGCTCCGCCGCCAGGTGACGGTAGGCGCTGAAGTAGCCGCGCTCCCAGTGCGAGCAGGAGACAAACCCCACGGTGGCCGCCGCCATGGCGTGCAGCGGCGGCGCGGTACGTGCCTGGCCCACCGGGCTCTGTGCGCCGAGGCCGTCGAACTGATACCAATACGGCCTGCCCGCTTCCAACCCGGCAACCTCGACATGCACCGAATGGGCAAACCGCTCAGTCGCCATGACATCGCCTTGCTTGACGATACGCGTCATCGCCGCGTCACTGGCCACGCGCCAACGCACCGGCACGGCGCGGCTCAACCCGCCGCGCCCGTCCGCAGCATTGAACAGCGGCGCCAGGCGCGTCCAGATCACAAAGCCATCCGGCAACGGGTCGCCGGAGGCCACGCCGAGGGTGAACGGGTAATCCACACCGGCGCTGCGCGCAAACGGGCTTAAGATCGAAAACGCGGTGGCAACCGCCAGACCGCTCAGTACGCGGCGCCGATCAGCGTCCACGCCGCCCTTCACAACGCACGCTCCCAGTCGTCACGCACGCTGGCGAATCCCAGCAAGTCCTCATACACGCCATTCTTGAGAAACGCTTCGCGCATGCAGCCCTCATAGCGCAAGCCGATTTTCTGCATGACCCGCGCCGATTCCTGGTTGCGACCAAAACACTGGCTGCCCACCCGCTGCAACCCCAGTTCGGTGAAGCCGAAGTCTATCACTGCACGCGCCGCTTCTGCGGCGTAGCCCGCGTTGCGACGATGGGCCGCCACCCAGTAACCAAGGTGACCATAGTGATGACGGGCGTTGATCCGCAGGCTGACCATGCCGATCAATTCACCGGTTTCGCGCAGGTGCATGCCCAGGCCCAGCAGTCCGCCCGCACGGTATTTTTCCTGCATCTGCGCGATAAACGTCTGCGCGACTTCCAAGGTGTACGGCGACGGAATGTTCGCGGTGTTGTCGGCAATGGTGGGCTCGTTGACGAGGCTGAAAAGTATCTCGGCCTGGCTCATTTCCAGCGCCTGCAATAGAAGTCGTGGTGTGGATATTTGAGGCAGTGCAGTCGGCATACGGGGCAGCCCTCGAGGTAAATTCTTTCAGAATGTACGCCCTTCGTGTCAGTTTCATTACGTCATGAAACCGCAAGGCAAAACGCCTGAAAGACTCGTCCTAGAGCCTTCAAAACGTCAATTAAAGTTAACCATTCGGTCATTTTTGGTTGTTAGCGTGTCGCCCCTAATTCAATGACGGGGCAACAGAATGAGAACCTGGGATGAACCCAAGAAACGCAAGGCGCACATCGAGCTGATCCCGATGATCGACGTGATGATGTTCCTCCTGGTGTTTTTCGTACTGGTGAGTTTGAACGTGATTCCGGCACTCGGCATGAAGACTCAACTGCCCAGCGCCAGCAGCTCGCAGCAACTCAAGCCGCAGAACAAATTCATCCTCACCCTGGGCCTGCAAGGCCAGCTGCAACTCGATGGCAAGGACCTCACGGTCGACGCCCTGGTCCCTGCGCTGAAAGCCGCTGAAAAGCCCGATACCAAGTCGACCATCATCGTCAACAGCGACAAAGGCGTGGAAGTTGCGCGCCTGGTGGAAGTCATGGACACCCTGCGCCTGGGTGGCTTTACCTCCGTGTCCATCGCCACGCGTAAGTCCTGATCATGTATGCCCTGTTTCGTGCGCGTCGGCTGCTGGGCAGTGTCCCGGCCCTGATCGCCCTGGTGCTGATTGCACTGGGTATCCAGTCCCAACCCCTGAAAATCCAGCCGCAGTATGACGAGTCGGCGGTTGAACTTGCCCTGGTCGAGCCCGAGCCCGAAGTGGTCCCCGAGCCCGTGGTGGAGCAGGAGCCACCGCCGCCGATAATCGAGGATGAAGAGGCCGAACCGGCCCCGCCGCCACCACCGCCCAAACCCTTGCCAAAACCTGAACCCAAACCCAAGCCGGTGGTCGCCGCCAAACCGACGCCAACGCCAGCGCCAGTGGCGCCGGTCGCCGCCAAACCGGTACAGGCCGCCGTTGCGCCGACACCTGCGCCACCTGCCCCGCCGGCGCCACCCAAAGTAGATGGCCAGGCACTGGAAGGCGGCTACCTCAAAGGCCTGCGCAACGAGTTGGACACGTACAAGCAATACCCCACCGGGCGCCAGGCGTCTCTCGAACGCCCAAGTGGCGAGGTGGTGGTCTGGTTGATGGTGGACCGACAAGGCCGCGTGCTCGATGCCGGAATCCAGACCCCGGCGCCGAGCATGCTGCTCAACCGAGCCGCTACCAATAGCCTGCGTCGCATCAAGCAGGTCAAGCCGTTCCCCGAACAAGCCTTCGGTGGACGTAACGAGCAACGCTTCACCGCCACCTTCAACTACAGCGTGCAATAAGCACCCGACACCAGGACGACAGTGATGAGGTTCACCCGTATTCATCTGGCACTCGTTGCCGCGACTAGCATGAGCCACGCAGTGGTCATGGCCGATACCAATGACAGTGACGTCGGCACGATTGGAATACAGGGGGGCAAGGCAACCGCGGGGGGCGGTTACATGGTCCAGGAAGAGAGCGCCAAGGGCCGCTCGACCATCACCAAGGAAGCGCTGGACAAGCAAACCGCCACCGGCAACGCCATCGACAAGCTCAAGTACACGCCGGGCCTGAACATTTCCAGTGAGGACAACACCGGTCTGTCGGGCTTTCGCTTCACCATGCGCGGCATGAACTCCGACCAGGTCGGCATGTCGGTCGACGGCATGCCGATCAACGACTCCGGCAACTACGCGCTGTATTCCAACCTGCTGGGCGATCCGGAAAACATCGATCAGATCTTCGTCACCCAGGGCTCGTCGGAAGCCGACGGCCCGCATATCGGTTCCAGCGGCGGCAACATCGGCATTGTGACCATCCGCCCGACCAAGGAAACCGGTGCCTTCGTTAAACAAGTGGTGGGCAGCAATGCCACGCGCAAGACCTTTGCGCGGCTCAATACCGGCGAAGTCAACGGCCTGAGCAACTGGCTGTCGGCCTCGCACACCGAAGGCCAGATGTGGCGTGGCTCGGGCGCGGTGCGTGCGGACAAGGTGGAGTGGAACAGCTTTTTCGACGCCGGCAACGGCAACACCGCCAACCTGATCCTCAAGTACCACGAGCAGGACAACAACAGTTACAGCCAGCTGACCAAGGCGCAGTTCCAGCAGTTCGGCCGCAAATATGACCCGTACCCGGCCAAGCCGGCGCTGGGCGCCAATGGCAAGATCAGCAGCTACTACGACTTGGCGCAGAACCCGTTCCAGACCTTTACCGCCGTGCTCAACACCCAGTACAAGCTGAGCGACAACCTGGCGCTGTCGGTGATCCCGTATTACTACTACGGCAACGGCAGTGGCGTGGGCTCCTCCGCTTATGCGCTCAACAGCGGCTCGAACAAGGGCGGCGTTTTCGACCTCGGCAACCTGCCAACGCAGGCCCAGTACAACGCCGACGGTTCGTCCACCACGGGCGTCTACTACCGCCCTTCGCGCACACAGACCTGGCGCCCTGGCATCACCACCAAACTCAACTGGGACCTGGGTGATCACAGCCTGCAATTCGGCTACTGGTACGAACGCGCGCGCCAAAGCCAGACCCAGCCGTTCATTGCCCTCAAAAACAGCGGCAAGCCCAGCGACACCTGGCCGGATGGCGACTCGGTGGTCGATGCCAACGGCAATACCGTACAGGGCCGCGATCGCTACACCGTGACGCCGGCGCAAAAAGTCTGGGCCCAGGACACCTGGTACATCAATTCGGACTGGACCCTGATCGCCGGCCTTGCCTACATGAACGTCGAGCGCGAAGGCACCAACCACGGCAGCCTCACCGAGCAACCGGGCAAAGCTGACCAGACCTACAACAAGTTGCTGCCCAATGCCGGCCTGAAATACCAGCTCGACGAGCGTGATCAGCTGTTCTACAGCCTGTCGCGCAACATGCGCATTCCGCAGAACTACGTGCTGTACGACAAAGGCGTCGGCTCGCTGGACTCCAAGCCGGAACTGAGCTGGAACCAGGAACTGGGCTGGCGCTACACCGGCGAAGACATGACCCTCGCCGCCACCTTGTTCTACATGCAGTTCAAGAACCGCCAGCTCACGTCCCTGGACAGCAACGGGGACTCGGCCGACATCAACGCCGGCACCGTGATCAACAAAGGCCTGGAATTGGAGTGGAGCGGCAAGCTGGCGCACAACTTCAATTACTACACCTCCTACACCTACACCAGCTCCAAGCAGCAGGACGACCTGACCGTCTTCAGCGCCGGCAGACCGATCGTATTGCCCACCAGCGGCAAGCAGTTCGCCAACGTGCCGACCAATATGCTGGCGGCCAACGTCGGCTATGACGACGGGCGCTTCTACGGCACCTTCGGCGGCAAGTTCACCAGCAAACTTTATGGCGACCTGACCAACGACGAAGCCATCTCTGCGCGCACCATTTTCAACCTCGGCGCAGGTATCTACCTGCCCGTGGACAAGAAAGTCGTCAAGGACGCGACCCTGCGCCTGAACGTCGACAACCTGTTCGACAAGAAGTACCTGGACGGCGTGTACACCACCAAAACCAACGCGGCGAGCTACAGCGGTTTCCGCGATGGCGACCCGGCCTACATCGTTGGCCTGGACCGTACCGTCACTGTTTCCCTGGAAGCGAATTTCTAACTGCGAGGCTATAGATCATGGACATGAACCTGCTTCACGACATCACCTTTTATGTGATGTACGCCGCCATGGCGATTGCGATTTTCATCACCATCGAACGCGGTATTTACTTCGCCTACGTGCGCCGCCAGGCGCGGGCCTTGACTGAGGTGCTGGGCGCCAATGTGCACAGCGAGCGCGACTTGCCGCAAAGCCTGCCCCGTCGCGACAGCCTGCCACTGAACATGGTGCTGCCGGTGCTGGCGCAAAAGGCTTCTCAGGGTTCGCGCAAGGACCTGGACGACGAAATCGAAACCCAGTACCTGAAGACCCGCGCGCCGCTGTCGCGCAGCCTGTGGATCATCGAGACCATCACCACCGCCGCGCCGCTGCTCGGCCTGTTGGGCACCATCCTGGGCATCATCGACACCTTCAAGGCGCTGGCCAGTGCCGGCGTGTCCGACCCAGGCCAGATCTCCGGTGGCATCGGGACGGCGTTGTTCGCCACCGGCTTGGGCATCGCCATCGCGCTGTTCTGCGTGGTGTTCCACAACTTCTTCCAGGACAGCCTGGAGCGCATCAACGACCAGCTGAAAATCCTGCTGATCCGCGCCGCCACCGGTGCCCGCGTACACAATGAAGTGCCGCACCTGGTGCCCACGCCACTGCACAGCCGCACGGCGTGACCATTGGGCGGGCGCGCAATGCGCCCGCCATTCTTTTTGTCCGGTGAGACGTGTATGTCCCTATCGATAAAGTTGCGTATCGCAGGCCTCGCTGGCTTGCTCCTCAGTCCGCTGGCCCAGGCGGACTTTTCAATTCCAGGCTTTGAA
Organism: Pseudomonas sp. NFX183; assembly: GCF_047943075.1. Taxonomy (NCBI): domain Bacteria; kingdom Pseudomonadati; phylum Pseudomonadota; class Gammaproteobacteria; order Pseudomonadales; family Pseudomonadaceae; genus Pseudomonas; species Pseudomonas sp. NFX183. The sequence goes on from NZ_CP181333.1 coordinate 107,104, forward strand.
CTGGTGCACACCGTGCCGGTGGATACCACGCTGGGCACGGCCGATTTGCGCCAGCCGGGGCCGGTGTGGATCGCGTTGTTTGATGGCGCAAAAAACAGCATTGATATCGGCCAGTTCTACGCCGCCGACCATCCCGGTTCGGTGATGGACAAGGTCATTGAACACCTGGAAGCCGCCGGCAAACGTGGTGTGAAGATTCGCTTTTTGCTTGAGGAAAAAGGCCTTCGGCTGTCGGAGGTTTCTACCCTGGAGCGCTTGCGCGCAATTCCCAACCTGACCTTTCGCGTGCTCTCGTACGGGCAACTGAGCGGCGGGATTATCCACGCCAAGTACATGGTGGTGGACGGCAGGCAGGCGTTTATCGGCAGCCAGAATTTCGATTGGCGCTCGCTGGAACATATCCACGAGACCGGTTTGCGCATCAGTGATGCCACCGTGGTCAACCAGGTGCAGGCGATCTTCAATCAGGACTGGCAGGCCCAGGCCGCGCTTGCAGATAAGCAAGCCGTGCCGCTGCCGGCTGCGGGCCAGGAGCCGGCACGCACCGGCAACTATCTGGTGGCCAGCCCGCAACGCTACAACCCGCCCGGCGTAGGCGATTCACAGCTGGAACTGCCGCGCCTGTTGAGCGAGGCCAAGAAAGAAGTGCGCGTGCAACTGCTCGACTACGCGCCGCTGTCCTACGGGCCGGACCGAACCCGCCCCTACTACGCGGTGATCGACAACGCCGTGCGCGCCGCCGCCGCGCGTGGGGTGTCAATCAAGCTGATGGTGTCCAACTGGAACACCGACTCGCTGGAACTGCCCTACCTCAAAAGCCTGGCCGTGCTGCCCAACGTTGAGGTCAAAATCGTCACCCTGCCGCAGGCCAAGCAAGGGTTTATCCCTTACGCGCGAGTGATCCACAGCAAGACCATGGAAGTTGACGGGCAAGTAGCATGGATCGGCACCAGCAACTGGCTGGGCGGGTACCTGGATAACTCGCGCAACCTGGAAGTGGTGATGCATGACGCGTCGATGGCCAAGCGGGTGGGCGAGCTGCATGCGCAATTGTGGGATGGGCCGTATGCCAAGGCACTGGATGTCGTGGCGCAGTACCCGGATCCGCATCCTGGCAAGCCTTGAGCTGAACTCGGTTCTTCCTGCGCAAAAAAACAATGTGGGAGCGGGCTTGCCCGCGATAGCGGAGTGTCAGTTAACGCAGGCGCTGGCAGACACACCGCCTTCGCGGGCAAGCCCGCTCCCACATTTGAATTTTGGTGGCTCAAATTGGAAGTGGTGATGCATGCGCAATTGTGGGATGGGCCGTATGCCAAGGCACTGGCTGTAGCGGAGCAGTATCCGGACCCGCATCCTGGCAAGCCTTGAGCTGAACTCGGTTCTTCCTACGCAAAAAAACAATGTGGGAGCGGGCTTGCCCGCGATAGCGGCGTGTCAGTCAACATAGACGCTGGCTGACACTCCGCCTTCGCGGGCAAGCCCGCTCCCACATTTGATGCTTGATGGCTCAACTACCGAGGTAGGACATTTCCCTCATCCGGGTCTCCCCTACCACTCCTTGGTGATGGTAGTGTGTGAAATTGTTTCTGACATTTCGATCAGAAATTTTCCCACTCCTCTTTTGCAAAGGAATGCCTCTAGTCATGCACTTCCCACTGAAAAAACTGGTGGCTGCCACCCTGTTCGCGGCCAGCTTCTCGGCCATTGCCACACCCGCATTCGCCAACATCAGCGCTGAACAAAGCGCGACCATTATCAAACATTTCAGCGAAACCCCAGCCACCGATTTCCGTGGTTTCCTCGGCACCCTGGCCAAGAGCGACCTGGCGAAAACCGATGATGTCGGCCCGGCCATCGACGCCTTCCTGGCCAACAAAACCCTGACCGCCGACCAGCAGAACGAAATCAACCGCCTGCTGGGTATTTACACCCGCGTTAAATACGGCAAAGCCGCGCTCGAAACCCTGCGCGAGCTGGTCGAAATTCCAACCTTCAACGTCGACGGCCTGCCGCAGTACAAAAACCCGGAATTCCTCAAGATCGCCGACAAGATCCAGAGCCTGGCCAAAGCCTTCAACCTGAACTTCCGCAACATCGACAACCGCGTGTACGAAATTTCGCTGGAAGGCAGCGGCGATGAAGTCGTCGGCATTCACGCCCACGCCGACGTGGTGCCAGTAACCCCGGAAAACTGGGTGCTCAAGGACGGTACCAAGCTCGACCCGTTCAAGGTCACGCTGATTGGCGATCGCATGTATGGCCGCGGCACCGAGGATGACAAAAACGGCATAGTGGTCGCCCTGTACGCCATGAAGGTGATCAAGGAAGAGAAGCTGCCGCTGGCGCGCAACTTCAAGCTGTTGGTGGACACCACTGAAGAAACCATGGGCGACGCGATCCCCTATTACTTCGAACACAACCCGGTGCCGCAATACAACCTGGCGCTGGATGGCGGCTACCCGGTCGTGATTGCCGAGAAAGGCTACGGCACCGTCATGGCGAGCTTCCCGGTGCGCAAAGGCACTGGCAAAGGCGCGGAAATTATCTCGATGACCGGCGGCATGGCCACCAACCAGATTCCGTCGGCCTCGGTCGCCACCCTGCTCAGCGACAAGCCTGCTGAACTGGCCGCCAGCCTGCAGAAAGCCGGTGCTGACTACGTCAAGCAAAATGGCGGCAATTTCGACGTAACGGCCAAGGTGGTCGGCAAAGAGGTCAAGTTGACGCTCACCGGTGTGTCGGCGCACTCCTCCGAGCCGGAAGCGGGCGTCAACCCGGTCGCACGCATGCTGGAGTTGATCCACAGCATTGACGGCAAGATCGCGCTGAAGCACAACCACATCACCGACGCTGCACACTATGCGGCTGACAACTGGGGCCTGGATTACCTGGGCGGCAAGTTGGGTGTGGGCTTCTCCGATGCGTTCATGGGGCCGCTGACCACCTCGCTGACGTTTGTCGGCCAGGATGACAAAGCCTTCAAGCTGGCGGTGAACCTGCGCATCCCCAAAGGCAAATTGCCGGAGGTGCTCAAAACTGAAATCGAAGAGAAAATCAGCGCCTGGGACAAGCACACCAACGTGGCGATGAACGTCACCTACTCGGTGGCCGAGCCGATGTACCGCAACCCTGAAGGTGAGTGGGTGAAAGCCCTGTTGGCGGTGGCCAGCGAAAACCTCGGTATGGAGCACACGTTCGGCACGTCGGCCGGCGCTACCTCTGTACACGAACTGCCCAATGGCGTGCAATTCGGCCTGGCGAAGCCGGACGTGAAGTACACCGGGCACACCGACGGTGAGTTCAAGACCGTCGAGCAGTTCTTGCTGGACCTGCAGATCGTCACGGAAATGATGGGCCGTGTGGGGCAACTGCCGAAGCTCTGATACGCGAAGGTAAACACCACAACGCCGATCAAGATTGATCGGCGTTGTGGTTAAACAGGTCGGGCTTGCGGCCTAAAACATATCCATCGCATTGCACAGCTTGGCCTTCTCCACTGGCACGTTCTCTGATTTGCCCGTCGGGTTCAGGCGCTGCAACGCAATCAGGCACTGGCCACCGTCCAGCAGGATCAGCTCGTAATCCTCCCCGCCCTTGGGGGTGAAGTGAAAGCTTTGCCTGCAGTTATAGGCATTGCCGCCAGACACATAGCCTTCACTCTGGAAGTTCATGGCAAAAGGCTTGTTTGCCGGCACCTTCAGTTCGCTACGTGCCGAGCCTTGCGCCTCCACCCGGCGGTTGCTCTCGGGCATGCCCAGGCTGTGGCCATTATTCTGACCCGCAAAGCCGGATTCGGACACGGCCATCACCCCGGCGCCAGGCACACGCCAGTCGATGCAATCACGGCCCGGCACACCACGCGCCATGCCATTGGTGATCACGCGCAAGCGTGCGGTATCCCCTGCTGTGGGTTCAACATAGGGCGTGTTGTAAGCACGGATATTGGAAATATTGCCGCAGCCACTCACGGCCACGGCCAGGCCGGCTATCAGAAACGCTCTCATGGAAATCCTTTTTTTGAGGCCTAACGGCAGTGATAAGGGCTTTCGCTGCGCAGTTCTTCGCCGGTCCGGGCATCGCGAATGATCACCGTCGCCCCCGGCGCATTGAGGCAGAACGCATTACGTATGGGGTAAATGTTATGGCCCTCGGCGGTGAACGTGCCGAGCTTGGTTAACGGGGCGCCGGAGGCGTCCTGAGCCGTCACGGTGTATTCACCCGACATGGTCAGACAGCCGCTTAGTAACAGCGCCAAGGTGGCGCAGATGGCATTTTTCACAGGTGATGTCCCTATCGTATTGAGTACAACGTGCCAAAACGAGCCAGAGACTCCCTTGGCCGGAAAAACACTTCCATTTCGCGTCTTTGTGAAATTTTCCTGCCGCGCATCAAGCACCAGAACGGCACTTGAGCAGCAAGAATCGCCTTGATGGCCAATGGCTGTATGAGCGGACAACGCTCACAAAGTTCATGCAAAACAGGGAAATGGCCTACCAGGCTTCGCAACCCGCGGCCATGGCGGGCTGCGCTGTAGCCCTTCAAGCCTCAAGCATCAGGATATCTTCAAAGAACCCGCCGACCGGCTCGGTGGGGTGGCAGAGCTGGATCTCCAGCACCCACACCATTTCACTCGGCGTGATCTCAAGCGCGGCCAACTCCTGGTTGCCGAACAAGGCGTGGGGGAAATCCGCAATACGGTGGCCGGCCAGGTTGCGCGACAACCGCCAGCCCTTGGAAACGGCCCGTTCCTCGGCAAAGTCATAGAGTTCACAGCCGGTCAGGCCACGCATCCAGGCCTCGCGGGTTTCATCGAACACTTCATGCAAGACCTTGAAGCAATCGCGGTGCAGCGCTGACTCGCCGAAGACGAAGGTGTCGCCATAGTCGCCCTCATAGCCGTCCCACACCGGGCCGAGGTCGACCACCACGATATCGGTGGCACGCAGCGTGCGCAGTGGGTCAATGCCTTCCCTGGGCGGGCGAACCGTGTCGTCGCCAAAACGAATGTAAGTCGGATGCCAGGTGTGCGAGGCACCCATGGCCTGCAATTGCGCGGCAGCCATGTCGAGGGCCTCCCCGGTGGTCATGCCGACTTTGAGCTGGCTGGCAATCGCTGCCAGGGCGCGGATGGTTTTTTCACGGGCGGCGAGCATGCCGTCCAGCGAGTACCGAGGGCCGACTTTTTCCCAGGTTTCATCCAGTCCATTGAGCAACGTGTCGGCGCTCGACTGGCCACTGGGCACAAACGCTTCGGCGACAAAACGATGGCTCGGCAAACCCGCTTCCAGGCAATCGGCACGCGCCTGGCTGATCATGCCGCCGTTACCGCAGGCATACACCTGAACCGCCTCCCAACGGTGCCCATGGCTGAGCGCCACTTCCTGCACCCTGCCCTGCGCCGCCAATACCGGGTGCCAGTGAAAACGCGGGTGGTCGATGACCGCCTGATCCAGAAATACGCGGTCGTAAAAGTCTGCCGCGTGCGCGCCGCCCCAGTAAAACGTCACCTCCACATCCTGCTTCAACGCGCTCAGCAGGATCGGTTTGATACCCGCGTAGCCGGTGCCTGTGGCGAACAGCACCACAGGCGCATCGTCATCGTCCTGCCAGGTGCAGGCACCAAAAGGCCCCTCCAGCGTCAACAGATCGCCAGCCTCAAGGCTGTCCAGGAGGGTCTCGGAAAAAAGCCCGCCGCGCACCCGGCGAATCTGAAACACCAGGCGCCCATCGCCGTCGGCCGGCAGGTTGGCGATCGAGAAACAGCGCGAGTCGCCATCGACCAGGCGGAACTTGAGGTACTGGCCCGGCCGCACGGCCAACGGCCTGTCCGGCATCACCACCAACTCAATGATGTCGGGGCTCAGGGCACGCTTGCTCAGCACCGTCGCCTCGACCACCAGCGCAGGTGTGTCCAGCGACCAACCGGGAATCTCCAGGCGCATGTCGGCGCAGGCGTGGCTTTGGCACAAGAGCATTTCATTCGCTGCCAGCGGGTAGCACGGCGCGGGCGCGCCCGGCGCCAGCTGCTTGGCGCGGTAATGGCCTTGCGTGACCACCACCTTGCACGAACCACAGGCGCCGCGCCGGCACGAGAACGGCACAGACAGGCCGCTGGCGAGCATCGCGTCCAGCAACAGCTCATCGCCGGCTTCAAAAGTTTTCCCTGAGGGGGAAAGTTCGATGACATGGCGTGTGTTCATAAGCACCTCGGGGTCAGTGAGGCTTGATTGTTGCGCTAGACTAGGCCCATTAAAACCTCCAGTTTTGGATACTTTACATGGTCCAGATGCGTAAATGGCGCCCGCTGCTCAAGCTCGACGAGCGCACGCCCCAGGCGTCCTATCGCAAGATTGCCGAAGGCCTGGTGCAGGCCATCCTCGAAGGACGGCTGCCGCCCGGCACGCTGCTGCCGGGCACACGGGAAATGGCGCAGATACTCGACGTCAACCGCAAGACGGTGATCCTGGCTTACGAGGAAGCGTCAACCAAAGGCTGGCTGATCAGCGAGCCGCGCCGGGGCACGTTCGTCAATGCGCAATTGGCGCCAACGCCCGCGTCCAGCCGCGCGCAGCACTCCTTTGCGCCACCACTGCTGGCGCAGCCAGTGGTGCCGTATTTCGAGCAGAATGCCCAAGTCATCGCGCTGCAGCATCGGCATGACGCGCTGTTTTTCGATAACGGTGCCTGCGACCACCGCTTGCTGCCCCAGGCCGTTTTACACCGCTATTACCGCAGTGCCCTGCGCAGCAGTTTTGCGTCCAACTCGGTGCGCTACGGCAGCGAAGGCACCGGCTATGAATTGCGTTGCGCGCTGGCAGAGATGCTGCGCAACAATCGCGGGCTAACAGTCAGCGCCGAGAATATCTGCCTCACGCCCGGCACTCAGGTGTCGCTGTACCTGACGGCCAGCCTGCTGATCAAACCCGGTGATGTGGTGTTGGTGGAACGCCTGAGTTACCCGCCGGCGTGGGAAATTTTCCGCAAGCTCGGCGCGCATTTGATCACCGTCGATATGGACGATGAAGGCTGTCGCACGGACCACATCGAGCAGTTATGTCACGCACATGATGTAAGGATGATTTACCTCACGCCGCACCACCAGTTTCCCACCACGGTGAGCCTGCATGCGGCCCGTCGGCAACACCTGCTGGCGTTGGCGGCGCAGCACAATTTCTGCGTGATCGAAGAAGACTACGACCACGAATATCACTTCAACGGGCGGCCCTATTTGCCGCTGGCCAGTGATGGCGCGCAACGCCATGTGATCTACATCGGCTCGTTATCCAAGGCGTTGGGGTCGACGTTTCGTTGCAGTTATGTGGTGGCTCCGGCCAGCGTGATTGAGGTGCTGCAGAACAGCGCGGCATTGGTGGTAGGCGACACCGACGCGGTTGCACAAAAAATGCTCGCGGACCTGATCAATCAGGGGGAATTGAAGAAGCACCTGCGCCGTGTTTCGAAAGAGTACATGGCGCGTCGAGAGGTGCTGCACAGCTGTTTGCACAGCGCATTCGGCGATCGAATCCAAGTGCGAGAGCCAGAAGGCGGCCTGGCCCTCTGGGTTCGCTTCCAGGATGAAACCGACGTCGATCAGTTGCTCGCCGCGGCCCGGGGCCAGGGCGTGGTGGTGCGCAGTGCGCGTCAGTTTTCACCGCTGAATGTGCCGGAAAATGCCCTGCGCCTGGGGTTCGCCTCGCTTGATCGGGATGAGATCCGGGAAGCCACACTGCGGTTGGCAAAGGTGATGAGCAGGCGCTGATCACACGCACGCATCGACACCCGCTAGAGCGCGCCATGGCCGCTGTTTTGAAGCCGCGCAAGGTCGGGAAACTCGAGCAACAGCGCCCGATTGCCGCGACCGATATGCTCCATCACCGCCAGCGTGATGAACTCGCGCACCATCCCGCTCGAGACGTAATACATCGCCCAGGCTTGCTCGGGCGTGCAATGGCCGATCTGTTCTTCGATGTCCTTGTAGGCCTGGTATTCGTCCGGCTTCAAAACGTATGGGTCAGCCGCTTGGCGCATGATTTTTCTCCTCCCTGAAAACGCTGCGACAGCCCCTTGGTCTGCCGACGGATAACGCTGGGACGTTATGGCCCCATGCATACGCCGGCGCTGATCGACTTTCGTCGAGCGACTCCCCCATCATGTTTATGGAGCAATGCCTCGATGCGGTTCAGCAGTTGTTCTTGATTACCCAGTGACGTAAGGCCGTGGGTGCTTTGCGCCTCATAGGCCTCAACCATCTTTATCAGCGTCACTAATTGATAAGTGTCGGCTTTGTTTTTTTTGCAAATAGCCATGTAAGCCCTCCGCCGATAAAGATGAATACCCAGCGGGGTTACGTACCGCTCTTGACCTTGGTCCACACGCGCGTGCGGATTCGTTCCAACTTCAACGGTAGTGGTTCAAGCGGAACAAGGGTGGCAACCGTATGCTTGTCAGGATAAATCCACGGGTTGTCGCGCAGCTTCTGCTCGACGAACTCAGTGGCGTCCTTGTTAGCGTTCGGGTAAAGCGTGTGGTTCGAGCTCTTGGCAATCACTTGCGGTTCAAGCATGTAATTGATGAACGCCAGACCTTCCTTGGCATGGGGCGCATCTTTGAGCAGCACAAAGTTTTCCGACCACACCAACCCACCCTCACGCGGCAGGCTGTAGGCAATTTTGCGCCCGGTGTTGTTTTTCTCATTGATGGCCTGTGCCGTCAGCGCCCCGCTCGCCCAGCTCACGACCACACAAATATTGCCATCGGCAAAGTCGGCGTCGGTTCTGGATGAGTCGAAGTAGAGGATATAGGGACGGATTTTCAACAGCAGCGCCTGGGCTTTCTGGTAATCCTCAGGGTTCTGGCTGTTGCTCGGCAGGCCGAGGTAATTCAACGCGATCGAAATGACCTCGCTGGGCGAGTCGAGCATCGCCACGCCGCAGGACTTGAGCTTGCTGATGTTTTCTTCTTTAAAGATCAAGTCCCAGCTGTCCACCGGGGCGTTATCACCCAACGCGGCTTTGACTTTATCAACGTCATAGCCAATCCCGGTGGTGCCCCACAAGTAGGGCACGGCGTAGCGGTTGCCCGGATCATTCACCGAAAGCAGCGCCAACATCTCTGGGTCGATATGGGAGAAGTTGCTCAGTTGATTGCGGTCCAGCGGTGCAAGCACGCCTGCCTTGATCAGGCCGGGCAGGACATTGGAGGTGGCGACAACCACGTCATAGCCTGTGCGCCCGGCCATGACTTTGCTCTGCATGATCTCGGCGCTGTCGAAGGCATCCACGTGCATGCGCGCGCCGGTTTTTTGCTCGAATTCCTTGGGCGTCTCTGGCGCGATCAACCCGAACCAGTTGTACAGATTCACCTGAGGTTGCGCCGCCGCTGCGGGCGCGCTGATACCCACACAGACAAGCGAGGCCAAAAAAATGGCTCGCAAATGTGATTGACTCATATAACTATCCTTGTCAAAAACGACAGGCCTTCATGGCCTGCATCCGCTGGGAGGTGAATATACCCGGCGTCGTCGAATAGTAAATACCTACAAGTACTTAGCTCGCGCCTATGAACGCCTAACCCTAAAGGGGTAGAACATGTCACTCGACCTTCATAACCTGGCCTGGCACCGATCGGCCGGCAAGCTGATCATGGAGCTCAATCGCCCGGCTTTCTGGAGCTCGCTGGTTCGCGTGTTGAATGAATATGTGCAGATCGACAACTGGGTTGTCCTGGTTTTCAGCGATCAACGAGTCAACGTCATCAGCTTTACTGAAGTGGCCGATGCCGAGGAGGTGGATGCCCTGACTCAGCGCTACCTCAAAGGGCTGTACCTGTTAGACCCGTTCTACATTGCCAACCGGGAAAACCCGCAGAGTGGCTTCTTTCACCTGTCAGACATAGCGCCGGAGCACTTTCTGACCACCGAGTATTACCATCAGTATTTCGCCCAGTACGTCTCGGTGGATGAGGTGCAGTACAACGTTCAGCTCGATGAGGACAGGACGCTGTGTATTTCATTTGGCAGTAACGTGCGCTACAGCCCGGAACAGATCACCACACTGGATATCATCAAGCCTTGGGTGCTGGCATTGATGCACCAGCGTATGTGCTTTGAGATCGACGTTGAAAAAAACCTCAATGAGACACCGCCCTGGTCGCAGGCAATTGTTCAACTGGGCAGCCAGATCACAACGCGTGAAAAGGACGTGCTCAAGTTGCTGTTGAGCGGGTTCTCCAACAAAGAAATCGCCGGCAAACTGTCCCTGTCGACAGAAACGGTGAAAGTGCACCGGCGCAACATTTACACCAAGCTGAACATCAAGTCCCAGTCCGAACTCTTTGCGCGTTTCTTCATGCCAAAACAGGACGTCTACGCGGTGAGCTGAAGGCGCGGCCCTCAGCCCGCCGTGCCGAGAAACGGCAGCGCGAGGAACAGCTTGATTACCACCGCATTGGTGATGTCGATGAAAAACGCCCCCACCATCGGCACCACCAGAAAGGCAATCTGCGAGGGGCCGAAGCGTTGTGTCACCGCCTGCATATTGGCAATGGCGGTGGGTGTCGCGCCCAATCCGAAACCGCAATGCCCGGCCGCCAGCACCGCCGCATCGTAGTTGCTGCCCATCACCCGAAACGTTACGAAAATCGCGAACAGGGCCATTAACAGCGCCTGTGCCGCCAGCAGGATGACGATCGGCAACGCCAGCGCCGCCAAGTCCCAGAGCTTGAGCGACATCAGGGCAATCGCGAGGAACAACGACAGGCTGACGTTACCCAGCAGCGACACTTCGCGCTCAAACACCTGATGCCAACCCAGCGCCGACAAGCCATTGCGCAGCACTACGCCGACAAACAGCACGCAGACAAAGGTGGGCAACTCGAAGGCGGTGCCCTGGATAACACCACTCAGGCACGTGCCAACCTGCAAGCTGATCGCCAACAAGGCCAGGGTTTCGATAAAGGAAAACGAGGTGATCATGCGTTCCTGGTCGGGGCGCTCAAAGCCTTTGGGGCGCCGCGGCTGCGAGTGTTCAACGCCAGGCACCTGGACGCGCTTGATCAACAAGCGCGCGACCGGGCCGCCAATCAAGCCCCCCAGCACCAAACCAAAGGTCGCCGAAGCAATTGCCAGTTCAGACGCGGAGGCCACGCCGTACTTCTCACTGAACACCGCGCCCCACGCGGCGCCCGTGCCGTGCCCGCCCGACAGGGTGATGGAGCCAGCCAGCAAGCCCATCAATGGATCAAGCCCCAGCGCCTTGGCCAACGCGATGCCCATGGCGTTTTGCACCACCAACAGGGCCGTCACGACCAGCAGGAAAATACCCAGCACGCGCCCGCCTCGCTTCAGGCTGGCGAAATCTGCGTTCAGGCCAATCGTGGCGAAAAACGCCAGCATCAATGGAGTTTGTAAGGATGTGTCGAAGCGAACCTCGACATCCACCAGCGCACGCAACGCCAGCAGCAGAGCGGCAACCAACAGGCCGCCGGCTACCGGCTCCGGAATGCTGTAGGCGCGTAGAAAGCCGATCCGGGCCACCAGCCAACGGCCCAATAAAAGCACCAGGGAGGCAGCGACCAGGGTTGAATAGAAATCGAGCTGAAGCATCTGGACAGTCCTTTGAAGTAAACAAGGAAAATGGGCTGGCCAGAGTAGAGACAGCGGAACAGGTACACAGCTACCCGACATTGATTACAGACTATTCCTACGCACATCAGCACATGGCCTACACGCGTGGTGTGTTTTGCAGGCAAAAAAGCGACACGAACAAAAACGCCGATCATCACTGATCGGCGTTTTCGTTAAATATGGAGCGGGAAACGAGACTCGAACTCGCGACCCCGACCTTGGCAAGGTCGTGCTCTACCAACTGAGCTATTCCCGCAAATGGCGTCCCCTAGGGGACTCGAACCCCTGTTACCGCCGTGAAAGGGCGGTGTCCTAGGCCACTAGACGAAGGGGACACGCTACTGAAACACATGGTGTGTATTTCAGTGCCCAGAGATTAAATCCGAAGATTATGCCCTGGTTTCACTCAGTGTCGCCCGAAGGCCACACTGCTTAAATTTGGAGCGGGAAACGAGACTCGAACTCGCGACCCCGACCTTGGCAAGGTCGTGCTCTACCAACTGAGCTATTCCCGCATATGGCGTCCCCTAGGGGACTCGAACCCCTGTTACCGCCGTGAAAGGGCGGTGTCCTAGGCCACTAGACGAAGGGGACACACGTACAACATTCACTCCCTACCGCGTTTCGCTGTGTGCTTTACGCTGTAAGTGGCGCGCATTCTATGGATGGATTGAAAGGTCGTCAACCCCCAAGGATAAATTTATTTAAATCAATGACTTCGCCCTGCTTTCCAGGCCTTTGCGGGCATTGTGCCCGTCCGGGCTTTGACGCCTATATTCTGGCGCCCGACAAGGCGCTATAGTTCGCCCAGGCAAATGATGGCAATGTGCATCCACGCAGGGAACGCTTACCTATATAGAAGAAACTACCTGGGCAACTGGTCGAACAATCCTATCCGTCGGAAGGCCCAGTCACTACACTCCACAGCAAACCCTATAAAGAGGTCACACCGGTGACACCACTCATGATCACCCTGCTGGTAATAGCCGGGATCGTAATACTGATCGCCATTGGCTACATGAACCACGTGGTGGAAAACAACAAACTGGAAAAGCAGCGCACCGAAATCGAGCTTAACGATCGGCTGCGTCGTTGCGGTGAGATCACCGAAACGTTCCCCGGCCAGTTGATGACCCCGAAACTCAAACTGTTGCTGACTCGCCTGGAACTCAACGTCACCCAGCGCCTGTTGAACCTCAGAAAATCCAGCGCGCCGCTCAAGGCGCGGATCGCTGAGCTGAACGCGCTGATCGCCCAGGGCGAATCGATCCCGGTGGCTAACCCGCCCGCGCCGATCCAGACCGAAGCCAAGGCCAAGGACGTGCGTTTCCTGCTCGAGGCGCTGCACGGTCAAGTGACCCGTGCCGCCCAGGACGGTTTTCTGCCGACCAACGAAGCCAAGCACTGGATCAAGGAAATTCGCCACATCCTGGTGTTGCTGCACATTGAGTTCTTCAACAACCTGGGCCAGCACGCCCTGCAACAAGGCCAGCCTGGCCAGGCACGCCTGGCGTTCGAGCGTGGTGTGCAGTATTTGCGCAAACAGCCGGAGCCGGTGCTCTACAGTGCACAGCTGCAACTGCTGGAATCGCAACTGGCCCGCGCCAACTCCACGGTGCTGACCAACAGCAAGCCGGCCGAAGACGAAGTCAACGAACTGACCGAAGGCCTGAAAGTCGTCGACGCCGACGCCGAATGGAAGAAGAAAGTCATCTACGACTGATCGCCTGCCCCATGTGGCGACCTCGGGTCGCCACATGCCATCACTTTGCATCTATCCGCCCGCCCCCGACTAGCGTAAAAAAGTGCCCCTCACTCCGTGAAGTTAGAGGCCTGCTATGCCTGTTGCCGTGATTGATGGACAACCGCTGCACTATGTCGACCAGGGCACCGGCCCGGTCGTCCTGCTGGGTTCCAGTTACCTGTGGGACCGCGACATGTGGGCCCCGCAAATTGAAGCCCTGTCGCAACAGTACCGCGTGATCGTGCCGGAACTGTGGGGCCACGGTGAGTCCGGCCCGCTGCCGACGCATACCCGCTCCCTCGACGACCTCGCGCGCCAGGCCCTGGCGCTGCTGGATCAGCTGGATATCGCGCAAATCAATCTGGTCGGCCTGTCGGTCGGCGGCATGTGGGGCGCGCGCCTGGCGTTGCTGGCACCGGCGCGCATCAACAGCGTGGTGCTGATGGACACCTACCTGGGCGCCGAGCCCGACGCCACGCGCCAGTATTACTTCTCGCTGTTCAAGATGATCGAAGACGCCGGCGCCATCCCCGAGCCGTTGCTGGATGTGGTTGCACCGATTTTCTTCCGCCCTGGCATCGACCGCGAGTCAGCCCTGTACCAGGATTTTCGCAATGCGTTGCAGGCCTTACCCAAAGAGCGCCTGCTGAACAGCATCGTGCCACTGGGTCGCCTGATCTTCAGCCGCGAGACCATTTTGGACCAACTGCCCCGTCTGGACTCGGACACCACGCTGGTGATGTGCGGCGAGCAGGACAAACCGCGGCCGCCCACCGAATCACAGGAAATGGCTGAACTGATTGGCTGCAGCCTCACGCTGATTCCCGACGCGGGGCATATCTCGGCCCGGGAAAACCCGGACTTCGTCAATGAAGCGCTGCTGACCTTCCTCGCCAACCACGCCTGATCGGCGCCCTGCCCTTTGCTCGCAGCTCACCCGCTGCGATCAAAGGCGGAAGTGCCCCACCATGCCCTTGAGCTCCGCGCCCAACTGCGCCAGCTGGATACTCGACGCGGCATTGCCCTGCATGCTCAACGCCGACTGATCGGCGCTCGCACGAATGCTGGTCACGCTGCGATTGATCTCTTCGGCCACCGAGCTTTGCTCCTCGGCCGCCGCGGCAATCTGCTGGTTCATTTGCTGGATCAATGACACCGCCGCGGCAATGCTGCCCAACGCGCTCTCCGTTTCCAGCGCATCGCTGACCGCCAACTTCACCAGCTCGCCGCTCTGCTGGATTTGCTGCACCGACGACTGCGTTGCGCTGCGCAACGTACTGACCAGACGCTCGATTTCCTCGGTCGATTGCTGCGTGCGCTTGGCCAACGCCCGCACTTCATCGGCCACCACTGCAAACCCTCGGCCCTGCTCGCCGGCGCGGGCGGCTTCGATGGCGGCGTTAAGGGCCAGCAGATTGGTTTGCTCGGCCACGCTTTTGATCACGCCCAGTACCGTGCCGATATTCTGGATTTCCGCGCTCAGGCTTTCGATACTCGCGCTGGCACTGGTGCTGGAGGACGCGAGCAATTCAATCCGTTGCAGGTTCTGGCGTACCACCTGCTGACCGCTGTCGACCTTGTCATCGGCGGTCTGCGCGGCTTGCGCGGCCTCTTCGGCGTTACGCGCCACGTCGTGCACCGTGGCGGTCATCTGGTTCATTGCCGTGGCAACCTGTTCGGTCTCCTCCTTCTGGCTGCTGACTTCAACATTGGTCTGCTCAGTGACGCTGGACAGTGAATGTGCCGAACTGGCCAACTGCTCGATGCCCGCTTGCAGCCCACTGACCATCTGGCTCAGGCCGCTGCCCATCTGATGCATCGCCTGCATCAACTGGCCGATTTCATCGCGGCGGCTGACTTCCATCCGCCCGCTCAGGTCGCCGGACGCAATCTGCTGGGCCACGGCGATCACCGTGCGCAGCGGCGCCACGATCAACCGGGTAATCATCCACGCCGCGATCAAGCCCACCAGCAGCGCCAGGGCTGAGGAGCCGATGATCAACAACGCGCTTTTCTTCAATTGCGCCTGCATGGACTGGTCTTCGGCGTCGTACGCCTGGTTGACCCGGCTGACCACTTGGTCGGCGCGATCATGCAACTGCTTGTAGACGACTTTTTCCTGGGCCAGCAGCCCGGTGTACTCGCCGAGTTTTTCGCTGAATGCCGCGATATGCCCGGAGACTTCATTGAGTACGGTCTGGTAACCCGCATCCTTGACCGAGGTTTTCAACTGCTCGACTTGCGCCAGGGCCTGGTCGGCCTGTTCGATCTTGCCTTGCTCGGCGTTGTCGGCATCGGCCTTGCGGCTCTGATCCAGGCGCACGTGCGCCTCATTCATGGCTTGCAACATCAGCCGCGAGACCTGGCTGACCTGCCCGGCCTGCTCGATAAACTCGGCGCCGTCCTTGCCCTGGCTTTCCTTGAGGCCATAGGCGCCATCGTCGGCCAGGCCGGCCTGCAACACATCGAGGTTATTGGCCACACTGGACACCGACCAACTGGCCATTTCCAGCGCCAGGTCCTTGGTCTGGGTCAGTTCGACAAACTCGTCGAATGCCTTGCGATACGCCGCCAACGCCTGCTCGACATCGCCCATCACTGGCACATTCGTGGCTGACCGGGCCTTGAGGCTCGCAGCCATCGCCGCCAGCGCATCGACACTTTCATGCAGGGCATCGACGGACTTGGGGTCGGCGTGCAGCGCGTAGTCCTGCTCGATCAGGCGCACCTTGAGCAAGCCGCTGTTGAGCGATGACATGGCCTTGAGGCCTTCAAAACGCTGGCCAACGGTTTGCAGGGACCACACGCCAATGGCCGCCACCAGCGCCGTCAACAGCAGCACCAGAGCGAAACCCAAGCCCAGTTTCTTCGCCATACCGAGGTTGGCAAAACGTCGTTGCACGCCTGAAATCATTGCACTTGAATCCTCTTGCAATGGCAGATGCCATCGAGCCTGGTTTGCATGCAGCGAGATTCGCAACGACGAGCCAGCGGCACAAGACGTTGGCGCCACAATAATGGCAAAAAGCTACATGCCCGTCGTTTTCAGAATGGTCGAGGTCGATCTGGCAGGCCCCATGGCACGAAACAACGCCAGCGCTCGCTGATCAGCAGCATAGGCCACATTGATGCGCAGCCAGTCGCTGTGTTCGCCCTCGGGATTGAACAGCGCCCCTGGCGACAACAACACACCGAGCCGTCGGGCGCACGCCTGCAACCGTGAATGATCGCCCCTGCCGGGCCGGGCCCACACAAACAGGCCCCCGGCGGGCACGGCGAACACCTCCCACTCCTCGTCCTCCAGCACCTGCAGGGTCGCGGCCATTTGTGTGTTCAAGCGCTTGCGCAGGCGCTGCACCCACTTACGGTAGGTGCCATTGGCCAGCAGCGTGGCCAGCACCGCCTCGGCAAACCGCGACGTGCCGATGCCTGTCAGCGTTTTGAGCGTCACCATGGGCGCAATAATCGCTGCGCTGGCGCTGAGGTACCCCACGCGCAAGGCACTGCTGAGGGTCTTGGAGAAACTCGAGATATAAATCACCCGACCGTCATGGGGCAGCGCCGACAGCCGTGTGCAACTGGCGTGCTGCAAGTCGCCGTAGACGTCCTCTTCGACAATCAGGAAGTCTTCGCTGCTCGCCAATTGCAGCAGGCGCTCGGCCACGACGCGGCACAGGCTGGTGCCGGTCGGGTTGTGATACAGGCAGTTGATGAACAGGCACTTGGGGCGATGGCTTTTCAGCAGCGTCTCCAGCACCGGAATATCCGGGCCGCCCAGCGTGCGCGGGACGTGCAGCAGCTTGACGCCATGGCGTTCCAACTGACGGTAGAGGTTGGCATACCCGGGCGTCTCGACCACCACCGTATCGCCGGCCTTGAGCAACGTCCGTATGAGCAGGTCCTGTGCATGGCTGGCGCCATGGGTGGTGAGGATGCAGTCGAGGCTGCTGGGCACTTTCATCTGTGTCAGGCGCTTGAGCAGTTGCTCACGCAGTGCCGGCAACCCCAGCGGCGTGCTGTAGTTGAACAACCCGGCGGTGTCGGTGCGGCTGACCTCGCGTATGGCGTAACAAATGTCATCGCTTTCGCGCCAGGCGTCCGGCAGCCAGCCGCAGCCCAGTTTCAACTCGCCCAACGGGCCATCGACGTAGGCGCCCCAGCCCAGCTCGGCGCCTTCATACCAGTGGCTTTCAAGGGAAACCGGCGGCTGGGCCACTACAAACCCCGCGCCCTGTTTTGCCACCAACACCCCCTGCGCCACCATTCGCTCAAAGGCTTCGATGACGCTGGATTGACTGAGCAGGTTGTCGAGGGCCAATTGCCGGATGGATGGCAAGCGGGTGCCGGGGCTTGCCCCGCTCGTGCGAATCCATTGCGCCACCGCGCTGACGATTTGCTGCACCACCGGTACAAGGGCCTGTCGATCGATGCCTAAATCCATGAGCCACTCACTTCAACTGTCTGTTATTCAACCCCAAACAGTTAAGCACAGAAGCCGGGTTCGACCTGTCGCCGAAATTTATTAAAGTATTGATTTTATTGGATTATTTACCTACTGATACACATTCTGACGAGGCCTTGTGCCAGCCCTGGAAACGCCCCACAGCGCCCCTGGCCTTTTCGAATAGGCAGTGGCGCCGAGTCCTAGATGGCTGTCGCGCCACCGTCCACCGCCAATGCCTGGCCCGTGGTGAACGCGGCACCGTCACTGCACAGGTACAGCACCGCACTGGCGATTTCCTCGACTTTGCCGATGCGCCCGACCGGGTGCATGGCGGCGGCAAACTCAGCCTTGCGCGGGTCGGCTTCATAGGCACGCCGGAACATGTCGGTGTCGATCACCGCAGGGCACACCGCATTCACGCGGATTTTCTTTTTCGCGTATTCGATGGCCGCCGATTTGGTCAGGCCGATCACGGCATGTTTGGACGCCGCATAAATGCTCATCTTCGGCGCTGCCCCCAAACCCGCCACCGAGGCGGTGTTGACGATCGCCCCGCCGCCTTGGGCCAGCAACAGCGGCAACTGGTGCTTCATGCACAGCCACACGCCCTTGACGTTAACGCCCATGATCGCGTCGAACTCATCCAGGCTGCCGTCGGCCAGCTTGCCCTTCTCGATCTCGATCCCGGCATTGTTGAAGGCGTAGTCCAGCCGACCATAGGCGGCGACAGTCTGCGCCATCAACTGCTGCACATCGGCTTCCAGCGTGACGTTGCAGCGCACAAACAACGCCTCGCCGCCCGCCTGTTGAATCAGCGCAACGGTGCTCTCGCCGCCCGCCACGTCCAGGTCGGCAACCACCACTTTCAAGCCTTCGGCGGCAAATGCCAGCGCGGTGGCGCGGCCAATACCGGCGGCGGCGCCGGTGACCAGGGCGACCTGGCCGGAAAACGTCATGCTCATGGGGATGTCCTGTGGGGAAAATAGCCGTGGGCCGAGTCTAGCCAACCGTAGGATGGGCGCGTCAGCACTATCAGAAGGCCGGTTGGCTGTGTATGAATCGCAGTGATAAGGCAACCAGCCTCACTATCAACCAGGCCTATCGGCGGGCATTCGCGCCTCTCGCGCAACCTTGCTCTCAGGCCGTTAGAGGTCTATCACTTGGGGTTCATTTCTAAAGAGTCCTTTGCCATGACTGCCCAGACCAACCGCCAGTTCCTGCTCGCCAAACGCCCGGTCGGCGCGGCGACACGGGAGACCTTCACCTATCAGGAAGTACCGGTGGGCACGCCAGGGGATGGGCAAGTGCTGGTGCACAACGAATACCTGTCCCTGGACCCGGCCATGCGTGGCTGGATGAACGAGGGCAAGTCCTACATTCCGCCCGTCGGCATTGGTGAAGTGATGCGCGCGCTGGGCGTGGGCAAGGTGATTGCGTCGAACAACCCGAAATTTGCAGTGGGTGACTACGTCAATGGCGCGCTGGGCGTGCAGGATTACTTCCTCGGCGAACCGCGCGGCTTCTACAAGGTGGACCCCAAACTCGCGCCGCTGCCGCGCTACCTGTCCGCCCTCGGCATGACGGGCATGACCGCCTACTTCGCCCTGCTCGACACGGGCGCGCCCAAGGCCGGCGAAACCGTGGTGATCTCCGGCGCCGCCGGGGCGGTGGGCAGCATTGCCGGGCAAATTGCCAAGATCAAAGGCTGCCGCGTGGTCGGCATCGCCGGCGGCGCCGACAAGTGCAAATTCCTCGTGGATGAATTGGGCTTCGACGCAGCCATCGACTACAAAAGCGAAGACGTGCCAGCCGCCCTCAAGCGCGAATGCCCTAAAGGCGTGGACGTGTATTTCGATAACGTCGGCGGCGACATCCTCGACGCCGTACTCAGCCGCCTCGCGTTAAAGGCGCGGGTGGTAATTTGCGGTGCCATCAGCCAGTACAACAATAAAGAAGCCGTGAAAGGGCCGGCCAACTACTTGTCGTTGCTGGTCAACCGTGCGCGGATGGAAGGCTTTGTGGTGATGGACCATGCGGCAAACTTTGCCGCAGCCGGGCAGGAGATGGCCGGCTGGATGGCGCAGGGCAAGCTCAAGAGCAAGGAGGATATTATCGAGGGGCTGGAGACGTTCCCGGAAACGTTGATGAAGCTGTTCAACGGCGAGAACTTCGGGAAGTTGGTGCTGAAAGTCAGCTGACCACTGTGGATCGAAATGTGGGAGCGGGCTTGCTCGCGAATACGGTGTATCAGACACACATCCGGTGACTGACACTCCGCTTTCGCGAGCAAGCCCGCTCCCACATTTTAGCTCAGCGATATTCAGGCGATTTCGGCGACCACTGCCGCCAAGGCTTTCGCCGGGTCCGCCGCCTGGCTGATCGGGCGACCGATCACCAGGTAGTCCGAACCCGCATCCAGCGCCTGACGCGGCGTCAGAATGCGCCGCTGGTCGTCATGGGCACTGCCCGCCGGGCGAATGCCGGGTGTGACCAGTTGCAGCGACGGGTGAGCGGTCTTCAGGGCCTGGGCTTCCAGCGCCGAGCACACCAGACCATCAAGACCTGCCTTCTGCGCCAGCGCCGCCAAGCGCAATACCTGCTCCTGAGGCTCGATATCCAGGCCGATGCCGGCCAGGTCCTCGCGCTCCATGCTGGTCAGCACGGTCACACCAATGAGCAGCGGTTTCGGGCCGCTACGCTGTTCCAGTACTTCACGGCAGGCCGTCATCATGCGCAGGCCGCCGGAGCAGTGCACATTGACCATCCACACGCCCATTTCAGCCGCGGCCTTGACTGCCATGGCGGTGGTGTTGGGGATGTCATGGAATTTCAGGTCGAGGAACACTTCGAAGCCTTTGTCACGCAGGGTGCCGACAATTTCGGCGGCGCAACTGGTGAACAGTTCCTTGCCGACCTTGACCCGGCAAAGCTTGGGGTCCAACTGGTCAGCCAGCTTCAGTGCGGCGTCACGAGTGGGGTAATCCAGGGCGACGATGATAGGAGTCTGGCAGACGGACATTGGAATGGGCTCTCAGGCAAGTCGAAATCGGCGCGGATTGTAGCGCAAGCGGCGCCGTTGCGGGATCCGATGATCGGTAAAATACTGATCGAGCGCCCATAACTCGGCATTTAGCGCAATTGTGTCAAGACTGATACATTCACGACATGCCCTCAACACGCACCACGTCTAGCCTCGCGCACATGACCGCCCGTCCAGCACTTCCAGCCATGGAGCTGGGCGCCTATGCTGACAGCAACAACCCAGGCAGATGATCGCACTATGCATACCCCTACCGTCTCTGTAAACGAAGAGCAAAAAGGCGCGGTGATCGCCGAAGACAAGCGCTGGAATACCCGTGCGCTGATCGTCGATGACGATCTACCGATTCGTGAACTGCTGATCGACTACCTGGCGCGCTTCAATATTCTCGCCGTCGGCGTCACCGACGGCACCGCCATGCGCACGGCCATGCAAGCTGAAACCTTTGATGTGGTGGTGCTCGATCTGATGCTGCCGGGCGAAGACGGCCTGTCACTGTGCCGTTGGCTGCGCACCGAATCGGACATCCCGATCCTGATGCTCACCGCGCGCTGCGAACCCACCGACCGCATTATCGGCCTGGAACTGGGCGCCGATGACTACATGTCCAAGCCCTTCGAACCGCGCGAGCTGGTGGCACGCATCCAGACCATCCTGCGCCGAGTACGCGATGACCGTACCGAGCAGCGCGCCAACATCCGTTTCGACAACTGGCGCCTCAACAGCGTACTGCGCCAGCTGGTGGCCGACGACGGCCTTGTGGTGCCGCTGTCCAACGCCGAGTTTCGTCTGCTGTGGGTGTTTATCGAACGCCCGCGCCGCGTGCTGAGCCGTGAACAATTGCTCGATGCCGCGCGCGGCCGTTCCATCGAGGCGTTTGATCGCAGCATCGACTTGCTGGTCTCGCGCCTGCGCCAGAAGCTGGGCGATGACCCCAAGGCACCGCAGTTGATCAAGACTGTCCGCGGCGAAGGCTACCTGTTTGACGCGCGGGATATCGGCTGATGCGCGCCACCTTCAATACGCTGTTCGGCAGGCTGTTCGGCGTATTGCTGGTGGCCATTGTGCTGGCCCACGTGCTGGCGTTCTTTTGGTTTCACCACTATGGCTCGCCACCGCCGCCGCCTCAGGAAACCTTTGTCGAGCAGCCGGATGGAACGATGAAGCCGCTGCCCAAGCACCATCGCCCCTGGTTCGGCGGCCCGATGGTGCCACTGACGTTTCAATTTATCTCGCTGATCATTGCCGCCTGGTATGGCGCCAAATTGCTGAGCCGGCCGATCCAGCGCCTGAGCGCAGCCGCCGAACGCTTGAGCCTCGACCTCGACAGCCCACCCCTCAATGAGTCCGGGCCTCGCGAGGCGCGCCAGGCTGCATCGACCTTCAACCTGATGCAAAAACGCATTCGCGAGCAAGTCAGCCAGCGTGCACGCATGCTCGGCGCCGTTTCTCACGACCTGCGCACCCCGCTGTCACGCCTCAAGCTGCGTCTGGAGCAGATCGAAGACACCAAGCTGCAAGGTCAGATGCGCCAGGACCTGGACGACATGATCGACATGCTCGACTCCACCCTGAGCTACTTGCACGAACAGCGCACCAGCGAAACCCGGCACTGGCTCGACGTGCAGGCGCTGGTCGAATCCCTCAGCGAAAACGCCCAGGACCAGGGCTCTGATGTGCAGTTCGCGGGCAATTGCGCGCCCTTGCAGGTGCAGCCGATGGCACTGCGCTCGTGCCTCAACAACCTGATCGACAATGCACTGCGTTATGCCGGTACGGCGCGGGTGGAACTGAGCGACAGCCGCGAAGCCTTGGTCATCCGTGTGATCGACCACGGGCCGGGGATTGCGGCGGATAAACGTGAGGCCGTATTCGAACCGTTCTTTCGCCTGGAAGGCTCACGCAACCGCAACTCCGGCGGCGTCGGCCTGGGCATGACGATTTCCAAGGAAGCGGTGGAACGCCTCGGCGGCAGCCTGAGCCTGGAGGAAACCCCAGGCGGCGGCCTGACCGCCGTGATGCGGTTGCCGAGGGCTTAAAGGGGTTTGTCTTCGCGACGCACTTGCGCCTGGGTCGCGCTCCAATCCGTCAGCAGGCTGTAGGCCACCGCCAGCAAGGTCGGGCCGATAAACAGACCGATAAAGCCAAAGGCGATCAACCCGCCAAACACGCCCAGCAGCACAATCACCAGCGGCAGGTTGCCGCCGCGGCTGATCAGGTACGGCTTGAGCACGTTGTCGACGCCGCTGATGATGAACGTGCCCCACACACCGAGAAACACCGCATAGGTGTAATCGCCCTTCCAGGCCAGCCAGGCCGTAGCCGGGATCCATACCAGCGGCGGCCCCATGGGGATCAGGCTGAGCAGGAAGGTGACAATGCCCAGCACCAATGCGCCCGGCACGCCGGCGATCAGGAAGCCGATCAGCGCCAGCAACGCCTGAGCGG
Source organism: Pseudomonas sp. NFX183 (assembly GCF_047943075.1). Taxonomy (NCBI): domain Bacteria; kingdom Pseudomonadati; phylum Pseudomonadota; class Gammaproteobacteria; order Pseudomonadales; family Pseudomonadaceae; genus Pseudomonas; species Pseudomonas sp. NFX183. The sequence continues at coordinate 130,403 of NZ_CP181333.1, forward strand.
CGGCGGTACCAATCACGCCGTTGACCACGCGTTGCACAGTGCCGGCCACCAACTCGATGTAGTAACCGGCACGGTCGCCGATCAAGCGTTCCAGCAGGCGATGCACGAACGTCGCCAGGCGCGGCCCGTCGCGGTAGAAGAAAAACACGAACACCAGGCTCAGGGTCAATTCGAGGATACCGCCGCCGATCTGCGCGCTGCGCGCCAGCAACCAGTTGCCGACCTGGCCCAGGTACGGCTTGATGCTGACCATCAACGCCGCGCCCTGCTGGTCGATGCTGTCCCAGGTGGCCACCAGGCGCTCACCGACCAATGGAATCGAACCCAGCCACGTTGGCGCGGCCGGCAGACCGTCAACCTGGATATCCTTGATCAGGCCCACCGCGTCGCGTACATGGTCGGCCAGGTTGAACCCCAGCCACACCAGTGGCACCGCCACCAGCAGCATCCAGCCCAGGGTCAGAATGCCCGCCGCCAGGGATTCCCGGCCGCCCAGCCAGCGGGTCAGCAAACGCATCAGCGGCCAGCTGGCAAACGCCAGCACCGCGCCCCAGAACAGCGCCGACCAGAACGGCGCCATCACCCAGAAGCTGGCACCAAACAACACCAGCAGCAGGATTTGCACCAGTAGGCGATCGTTATTGAGCATCGGGTATCTCGAGAATAAGGCTGTAGGAAGAAAGCTTAGGCGAACGGCGCGGGTCCGTTCGCCCTGTTGCGGGTCAGCGTATCAGATGCAGGTGCAAACCCTTAGCGTCACCGCTGCCGGTTTCCATGCGCGCGGCGCGCACGCCGCTGTCGATCAGGCCCTGGCGCCAGGCTTCGGCGGTCGGCCCGGTCAAGCTGACGCGCAAGGTGGCGTCGAGGTTCAAGCCACGGGAAATCAGGGTCAGCCAGGTGGCGTCGGGTTCGGCGCCCAACGCCGGGAAGTCCAGTTCGCCGGTGCTTTTCAACTCACGCAGCAAGGTGGCCGAGGTGGGCAGCAAGTCCCCCAGCGGCGCGCTGGCGTCGAGCTGTTCAACATGCAGATAGGCGCGACGGTTGCCGCGCGTGATGCCGTACAGCGCTACCAGGGAATTGTCCTGCGGCGCCGCCAGACGCAGCAGCAGGTATTCCTGCTGCCCATCGGCGCCGACCAGTTTGGCGTTGCCGAACACTTCGTTGGCCCACAGGCTGCTTTCGCCGCAATCGCGAGCCTGGCACCAGAACAACAGCTGCGCGCCCTTGGCCTGCAACGCTTCGCGCGTCGCGGTAAACGCGGCACTGGAAGTGTGCTCGGCGGGCAGCTCATAGGTGATGGCGGTGGTCTGGCCACGCGCTGTGGCTTGGCCTTCGTAACGCAGTTGGCCGCTGATCTTGCGGATTGCGCCCATCGGGTAGATGCGTTCCTTTTCTTCAGCGGGGCGGTAATCGACGATTTGCGCATCGGTCTGACGGGCCACGGCCGGTAAATCCTGGCTTCCCGGCAGGTCGGCGGCGAACACCAAGGGGCTGAAACAGCACAGCCCGAGGGCACGGATACATCCTTTGCGCAGGCTCATCGGATCGGTGAGCCCTGGCCATTAGAGGTCGCAGCAGTGTTCATAGCGTTCATGGTTGACTCCCTTTCAATCCGCCCAGCCTCGGCAGTTGCCCGCGTCAAGTCAAGGCGCGTGGAAGAACCGATTGAAACAGTCTGCAACAAGCAGCGCGCCGGGCTCATCATTAAGGTGTAAATGATGGCCGCCGGGCAGCGTCTTCACCGTAAAAGGTAGCTGAGAAAGCAATTCTGGATGTTTCGCCAGCATGCCATCAGCCGCGACCACCAGCTGTGTAGGGCAACCCACGCGCCGCACGAAAGCCATCGCCTGCTCATCGGTCAGGCGCATCGGCGAGGCGAGCGTCAGGCGGCTGTCCGTACGCCAGGTGTAACCGCCCGGCACCGGCATCAAACCGCGCTGGGCCAACAGCTCGGCGGCTTCGCGACTGACCGCCACCACGCCTTTCATGCGTGCTTCCACGGCGCGATCCAGCGAGGTGTAGACCGGTTTGCGCTTGTCCTGCAGGTTCAGTTGCGCCTGCAGCGCCATGCCCAGCCGCTCGGCGGCGCTCTCGCCCGCGGCGGTGGGCGGGACCACGCCGTCGATCAACCCCAGGTGCGTGACTCGCTCCGGCAAGGCACCGGCCAACACCAGCGAGACGATGGCGCCGAGGGAGTGGCCAAGTAATGCAAAACGTTTCCAGCCCAGCTGTTCGGCAACTTGCAACACATCAAAGACGTAATCCCACAGGGCATAACCGGCGCCGGCAGGACGGTGCGCCGAGTGCCCATGACCGGCCATGTCCAACGCGACGATACGCAAACCGTGCAGCTTCGGTGCCAGCCGCGCAAAGCTGTTGGCGTTGTCGAGCCAGCCATGCAGGGCGATCACCGGCAAACCGTCTTCGGGACCAAACAGATGCGCCGCCAACTCGATGTGCGGCAGGCTCAGGCGGACTTCTTCGACGGGCGTGCTCATGCGCAACTGCGCTCGCGGGCTGCCCAGCGGGAAAACAGGTTCTTGATCAAGGTCGCGGTGTCCTGCGGGCGTTCGAGGGGAAACATATGGCCGCCGGGCATGGTGAGCATTTCGCCCATCGGCAGGCGGTCGACGCCGCTGGCATGGTGACGCATCACCACGCGGCTTTGACGGCCGCGCACCACCGCCAACGGCACCTTCAACTGACGAACCTGGCCAGGGCTGGTGTGAGGCACGCCGCGGTAGATGCTGATTTCAGTGGCCGGATCAAAGCGCAGACGCAGGCGATCGCCCACCTGTTGCAAGCCATGTTGCAGGTACGCGTCAAAGCATTCCGGATCGAACCCGCGAAACAGCGTCTTGCCGGCAAAGTAGCTGCGCGCGGCCTCCAGATCGGCAAATTCTTCACGGCGGCCCAGCGTACGCCCGGCCGGGGTCAGGCGGTCGATAAAGCCGAAACGCTTGGCGGCACGGATCACCCAGCGGTCAGCGCGGGTCAGCACCGGCGAATCGAGCATCACCACGCCGCGGTACAGCTGCGGACAGCGCATGGCCGCGTGCAAATGCAACACACCGCCCAGGGAATGGCCCACACCCCACACCGGTTCCGGCTGCAACTGCAGATGGTGGATCAACTCGTCCACCAGGTTCTGCCAGTTGTCGTCCACCGGAAACCTGGGGTCGTGACCGTGTTGCGGCAGGTGAGCCACGGCATATTCCGGGGCCAGGGCGGCAAACAACTTGCCGTAAGTGGCCGAAGGGAAGCCATTGGCGTGGGCAAAAAACACGTGCTGCGACATACCGGATCCATCTGCAAAAACAGAAGTTGATTGTCACCATGCCCGGCCGTTACAGCAATGACTGTAACCGCCAGGAATGATGACACTCACGCCACGCCTATCGCGCCGGCGGGTTCTCGCCCAGCGGTACCACGGCCATGGTCAGGCGCGACACGCAGCTGGATTTGCCCTCATCGCTGGTCAAGCGAATGTCCCACACTTGAGTGGTACGGCCGATATGGATCGCCCGGGCCACCGCCGTGACCCGCCCGCTGCGCACACCGCGCAGGTGGTTGGCATTGACCTCAAGGCCCACGCAATAAAACTTGCTGGCATCGATGCACAGGTAAGCCGCCATGGAACCGACGCTTTCAGCCAGCACCACCGATGCACCGCCGTGCAGCAGACCGTAGGGTTGATGGGTGCGATGGTCGACCACCATGCTGGCGGTCAGGGACTCGTCGTCGAAGCTTTCGAAGCGGATGTCCAGCAGCTCACCAATGGTGTTTTTCTGGCTCGCGTTGAGTTGCTCGATATTCGGTTGGGTGCGCCACAAACTCATGAAGGTGTCCTTATTGGTTTTTATTACGACCCTAATCCTGCCACACAATGGCTTCGTTGCGCGCGCTCCAAACTGCAAGCTGGGCACCGTAGGTCGACTCGATCACCGTGCGTTTGATCTTCAGGGTCGGCGTGAGAAAGCCGTTTTCCACCGCCCAACTGTCTTTCACCACCACCAGCTGGCGCAAGCGTTCGTGTTTATCCAGTGCCTGGTTGACCTGTTCCAGCCAGCGTTCGAGGCTGCTGCCCAAGGCGTTTCGGTCCTGAGGCCCGGCGGACAACACGCACAGGCCGATCGGCGCAGTCAGGCCATCGCCCACCACGCACACTTGCTCAATGCGTGCATGTTCGGCCAGGCGGTTTTCAATCGGTGCCGGGGCCACGTATTTGCCCTTGCTGGTCTTGAAGATTTCCTTGAGCCGCCCGGTCAGACGCAGGCGGCCGTCGGCGTCCTGTTCGCCCTTGTCGCCGGTACGCAGGAAGCCATCATCGGTCAGGGTCTCGGCGGTTTTCTGCGGGTCCTTGAAGTAGCCGAGCATGGTCGCGCCGCTGCGCACCTGCACTTCGCCCGACGCATCGATGCGCACTTCAACGCCAGGGCACGGCAGGCCGATCCAGCCGAGCGTCTGCTGGCCGGGGCGACACACATGGGAATAGCCGCAGCTTTCGGTCATGCCATACACCTCCAGCACATCCAGCCCCAGGCGCTGATACCAACGCAGCAACGCTTCGGGCACGGGCGCCGCCCCGGACAACGCAATGCGCAGGGCATCCAGGCCCAACCCCGCAAGGACCTTATGGCCGACGCGCTTGCCGATAAATGGCAGGCGCAGCAGGCTGTCGAGGCGCTTTTGCGGGATCTTGCTGTAGACGCCCATCTGGAACTTGGTCCAGATCCTCGGCACGCCGAACAGCGCCGTTGGCCGGGCCCGACGCAGATCCGCCAGAAAGGTATCGAGGCTCTCGGCGAAATACACGGTTTGCCCGGTGTAGATCGAGGCCAATTCCACGAACATGCGCTCGGCCACATGGCACAGCGGCAGGTAGGACAGCAACCGGTCGCCCTCCCCCAGGCCAAACAACTCTGTGCCACGGGTGGCGGCAAAACCCAAGGCGCCAAAGGTTTGCATCACGCCCTTGGGCAAGCCGGTGGTGCCGGAGGTGTAGACGATGGTGGCCAGGCTTGAGGCGCCAGGTTCAGGGTTGTCCTGGATCGGCGAGCAGGCTTGCAGGTCGGCCCAGCGGTAATCGAAGTCGCCGGCCGGGCACAGGGGCAGGCTGATGGTCGGCAGCCCGGCGGGGATACCCGGCGCCATCGCAGGCCAGTCATCCAGCTTGCCGATCAATACCAGCGCCGCCTCGGAATGGGTCAGCACATGGGCGACGGAGTCGGCGGTGAGGTTGGGGTACAGCGGCACCGAGACGTGCCCGGCCATCCAGATCGCGAGGTCGGCGATGATCCAGTGTGCGCAGTTTTTTGAGATCAGCGCGATGTGCGAGCCTTGCGGCAGCTCGCGGGCACGCAGCCAATGCGCGGCGCAACGGGCCTGGTGACCGACCTCGCCCCAGGTGAGGGTCTGCACCTCGCCAGCGCCGATGGGTTGCACCAGAAAGGTTTTGCGCGGGTGTCGCGCTTCACGTTCGAAGAAGACCTGCAACGGCAAACGAAAAGCGACGGGCATGGGACGCGCTCCTTTGTGATCCGGCCATAGCCAACCAAGCACTTGCTTGGTTGACTGTATAGCACACACTGGGGGGTGATTTATCCTTGGAGCCTTTGGGGGTTACGCATGTTTTTTTTGGGGTTGTTACGGGGTTGCTGGGGGTATATCCGTTATTTAGGTGATGGCGGATATGGGTTCCGCCCTTACGGCGGGTCACTTTTGAAAAGAGCCCAAAAGTAACCAAAAGGCTCTTGCCCCACCACTCGGCACCTCGCTTAGGCTCGGTGTGCCCCTCACGCAGGCTTTGGAGCGTGGTTTAACGGCGCGCCTAAGATCAAAATCAAAAGCAAAAGCACGGCGGCCTGGTAGCCGACCTGAGTGGTTAGATCAAAAGCGGAAGCGAGGCGGTCTGACAGCCGACCTGATCTTGGAAGCTGAACTCAATCAAATGTGGGAGCTGGCTTGCCTGCGATGGCATCTATTGTGTGTCACTGATACCGAGGTGCCTGCATCGCAGGCAAGCCAGCTCCTACAGAAAGGCAAAGCCGTGCGGTGCCGGCAGATGCACTCGGTCAACTTGTGGGAGCGGGCTTGCTCGCGAAGGCGGTGGGTCTGTCAGCTTATGTGTCACTGACACCCCGCCTTCGCGAGCAAGCCCGCTCCCACATTTGGATCTCAGCATCAGATACACGCTGGCCGAGCCCAGGCGAGGTGCCCAGGGGTGGGGCACAGACCTTTTGGTTACTTTTGGCTGGGCCGGCATTCCGGGCGTTTGCCAAAAGTGACCCGCAGTAAGAGCGGAACCCTACGAAGCCGTTACCGCAGCAACGGATATGCCCCCGACCCTACGGGTTCTTCACACCAACCAGACTCATCAACCCCGCCAACGGAAAATCCCCCTCAAGCTCCGCAAGGCTGGCAGTGTGCATCGGTTGCGGCTGACGCAGATGACCATGCTGCAAAAAGCTGATCAAGCTGCCCACCAACGGCTGATGGCTGACCAGCAGCACGTTGTCATCGGTGTCGAGCTTTTCCAAGACCTGCAACGGACTGCTGTCAGGCGTCAACCACGGCACGGTACGAATCTGCGGCTCAAACCCCAAGGCGTCACGCACCAAGTGGGCAGTTTGCTGCGCACGCACATACGGACTGGCGAGGATGGCGCTGATCGGCTGGCCGATCAGGTGCGCGGCCGAACGCAACACTTCGCCGCGGCCATGCTCGGTGAGGTTGCGTTCGGCGTCGGTGCGCGCATGCCCTTGGGCTTCACCGTGACGCAAAATCCACAGCTTCACAGTTTTGGTTCTTCATCACGCACCGAGTGCGGCGCCGGCGGCACGCTGTGGGCGGCTTCACCCTCGGGTGCACGCGGGGTTGGCCAATCGGCGAAGGGCCAGGGTTTCTGCTCGGTGTGGAAGCTGCCGAAACGGCCGATCTGCGCGAGGAACTGGCTGAGGCTGTCGCCGAAGTTCATCAGGCCCAGGTTCGGCGCGCCGTAGACCAGGCGATACACCAACTGCACCACCACCAGCGCGCCCAGCAGGAACTGCGCGACTTGCCACACCAGGGCAAACACCAGCATCCACAGGATGCGCAGGAGAATGGACTCGTATTTCGGGGCCGCTTTGGGGTCGTTCATGGCGCGTTCCTCAGTTGAAACCACTGGTGGAAATAAAGTCGACATCGGTCTTGGGCTCGGCGCGCATCAGCAACTCGATGACTTGGTTCAAGGTGCGCCCTTCAAACAGGATCGCGTGCAGCCCGGCGACCAGCGGCATGTACACGCCGACTTCCTGGGCCTTGGCCTTCAGCACTTTAAGCGTGTTGACGCCTTCGGCAACTTCGCCCAGGCGCGTGACCGCGTCGTCCAGGCTCAAGCCCTGGCCCAGGGCGAAACCGACCTGGTAGTTGCGGCTTTTCGGCGACGAGCAGGTCACGATCAAATCACCCACGCCTGCCAGGCCCAGGAAAGTCATCGGGTTGGCGCCCTGGTTCACCGCAAAGCGGGTCATCTCTGCCAGCGCGCGAGTGATCAGCATGCTCTTGGTGTTCTCGCCCATGCCCAGGGCCACGGCCATGCCGGCGATGATGGCGTAGACGTTTTTCAGCGCCCCGCCCAGTTCGACACCAAAGCGGTCGCCGCTGGCATAGACGCGGAAGGTGCGGCCATGCAAAACCGCCTGGACGCGTTCACATAACGCTTCATCTTCACTGGCGACCACGGTGGCCGTCAGCGCGTGCTCGGCGACTTCCCGCGCCAGGTTCGGCCCGGACAGCACGCCAATGCGCGCCTGAGGGGCGATCTCTTCGAGGATTTCGCTCATCAGCTTGAAAGTGTGCGCCTCGATGCCCTTGGTCAGGCTGACCAGCAGCTTGCCCGCCAGGCGTTCAGCGTGAGGCGCCAGCACTGAGCGCAAGGCGCTCGAAGGCAGTGCGACAAAGCACAGGTCACATTCAGCCAGCGTGGCCAGCAGATCGGTCACCGGTTCGACCGCCGCATGAATCTTGATGCCTTTAAGGTAACGGGGGTTTTCCCGATGAACGCGGATAGCCTCGGCCTGCTCGGGATCGCGCATCCATTGGCGCACCGCGTGGCCGTTCTCGGCCAGCAGGTTTGCCACGGCGGTACCAAAACTTCCGCCTCCCAGGACCGCAATAGGGCGCTGTTCAGTCATATGCAATCCGTTAATCCATACCAGTGGCGATGGCGGCATTATACGGGGCGACCCGCTTGCGGCCAGCCCCCGTATCAATTCCCGCGCTTGTCGGAAAATGCCACCGTTGGGTGAAGTAATTGCGCGGCCCACGACTGGCAAATGGCCCCACCTCAGTTAACATGGGCGGCTATCCGTAATTATCAAGGCCGTGCCGTGTATCTGGGCCCTCCTCCTCGCTCATCTCTATGGTTGATGCTGTTGTGCAGTGTGCCTGCCGTGGCGGATGACCTGTTTCTGGACAGTCAGCCGCTGCCACAGGTGCTGACGGCCACGCGTCTCAAGCAATCGGCCGCCGCCGTGCCCGGCAGCATGACCGTAATCGACAGCGAGCTGATCAAGGCCAGCGGCGCGCGGGACATCGCCGAGTTGCTGCGCCTGGTGCCGGGGATGATGGTCGGCTACACCACCGGCAACCAGGCGGCGGTGAACTACCACGGCACCAGCGCCAGCGATGCGCGGCGCATGCAGGTGTTGATCGATGGGCGCTCGGTGTACCGCGCGGGCCTGGCCACGGTGGACTGGAGCGATATTCCGGTGGCGATGGAAGACATCGAGCGTATCGAGGTGTTTCGCGACCCCAACACAGTCAGCTATGGCGCCAATGCGCTGATGGCGGTGGTCAATATCCTCACGCGCTCGCCGTCCAACAGCCACGGTTCGCGGGTCAAAGTGATCCGTGGCGAACGTGGGATCAACGACTTCTATGCCAGCCAGGGCATGGGCTGGGAAACCGGTGACTTGCGCCTGTCGATGTCCGGGCAACAGGACGATGGCTTTGACAGCGACGCCGTCGGCGCCGACCGCCGTGACAGCCGCCGCCTCAGCCGTTTCAGCCTGGCGGTGAGCCAGACCCTGAACGCGCAGCAGAGCCTCGATTTGCAACTCGACGCCAAGGAAGGCAGCAACCAGCGCCCTTACACCTACACCCCGGTATTCGCCGGGATTACCGAAGGTGGCACCAATTCCGACGTGACGGCCAAGGACTATGCCGGCTCCGTGCGCTGGAACGTCGAGTTCAACCCCGAACACAGCCTGTATATCCAGGGCTCAGCCCAGCAATGGGACCGCCAGCAGGTCTGGAAAGCCTGTGACGCCAAGGTGTCGTTCAGCCCGGAACTGACCCAACTGTGGCAGCTCAACCCCAACTACGCCGAGCAGTTGGCCCGCCACATGGACATCTACAGCAAGGGCACGGCCCCGTCCGGCACCGCCGCCGAACAAGCACTCGGCAACCAGGTGCTGGACCAGTGGCGCCAGGGTGCCAGCCAGAGCGTGTGCGGCAATATCGACCAAAGCACCCGCGAAAGCCGCTATGACATTGAGCTTCAGGACACCCTGAGCCTGTCCGACAGCCTGCGCCTGGTCAGCGGCATGAATTACCGCTACGACCGCGCCGATTCCGACACTTACTTCAACGGCACCCTCGACGACACCACCTGGCGCCTGTTCGGCCACTTGGAATGGCGCGCCAGCGAACACTGGCTGCTGCAAGGTGGCGCGATGTACGAAGACACCCACTTGAGCGGCAACTCGCTGACGCCGCGGGTGGCGGTCAATTATTTGATCAACCCGCGCCACGGCCTGCGCGCGGTGTATTCCGAGGCGATTCGCTCGCCGGACATGTTCGAGAACAACGTCAACTGGAGCTATCGCGTCACCAATCTCAGCTCCCCGGCCTATGGGCAAAACTCCGGGCAATATTTTGTGGTAACTCGCGGCCCCGGCAACCTCGATAAAGAGTTGATGCGCTCGCGCGAGCTGGGCTACAACGGCTTCTTTGCCGACCTTGGGCTGAATGTCGACGTGAAACTGTTCTACGACGAAATCACCGACATGATCAGCTCGCCACTGCGCAACAACCAATACATTGCCAGCAACGCCAACAGCGCACGGTTTACCGGCGCCGAGTCGCAGTTCGACTGGCGCATGAGCAACGCCGACCGCCTGCGGCTGACCTATGCTTACGTCGACGCCGCTTCAAGCAACCCGCTGGACAAGGCACAAACCGCACGCAACAGCGGCTCGGCCGGCTGGCTGCGTGAATGGGGCCAGGGCTGGTCCAGTGCGTTGTTCTACTATGGCGACGACGCGCTCAACAGGTATCGCTTCGAACGGGTCGACCTGCGGGTGGCCAAGCGCATTGCCTTGGGCAACGCCAATGTGGAGCTGGCCGGCATGTTGCAACAACGCCTCGATAACCAGCCCACCACCTGGGCCGACAACAATTACGACAGTCGCCACGTGCTCTACTTCAGCGCGGAGTTAGAGTTCTGACATGGGCGATCAGTCACGGATGACCCTGCGGTTTTTTCCCCGGCTCTGGCGGCGAGGCGTGCTGTTGGCGTGCCTGCTGCTGAGTGCGCCGGTGTGGAGCGCCGACATCCTGCTGACCGCCGCCGAAGACGGTGCCGGCGTCCAGGCCTTCGCCCAGGCCCTTGCCCAGCGCCGCCCCGACGACCATGTGACCTTCACCCCGCTCAAAGACTTGCCGGCGCCGAGCCAGTTGCCGGCCAGCACCCGCCTGATCCTGTTGGACCTGCCCGGTCTTGACTGGCGCCTGCAGGATGCCCAGGGCCCGCCGACCCTGGTGCTGCGCATCAGCCGCCTGCAAGCTCGCCAGCGGCTGGGCAGCACACATCCGGCCAGAATCAGCCTGTTGTGGAGCGACCCGCCGCTGGAACGCCAGTTGAGGCTGATCGCCAGCATCCTGCCCCAATACCGACGCATCGGCGTGCTTTACGGCATCGACAGTGAATTCCTGCTGCAGGAGCTGCGTCAGTATGCGGCGCCCATGGGGCTGGAAATTGTGCCGCAGCGCTGGGACAACATTAATGACAGTCGCCCCTTGCTGAACCTGTTCAAGAACAGTGATGTGTTGCTCGGCCTTGACGACCCGCAGTTGTACAACCCCAAGACCGTGAAGAACCTGTTGCTCAGCAGCTATGCCCAGCAACTGCCGTTGGTGGGCCCCAATGCCGGGTTCGTCAAGGCCGGCAGCCTGGCCAGCACCTACAGCGACCAGGCTGACTGGCTCGACGTGCTCGACCGACTGCTGAACCATCCGCCCGCCAGTTGGCCACGCACGCTGTACCCGGAACACTTCAAAGTCGTGGGCAACCCGCAAGTCGCGCGCTCACTGGGCATCGAACAGGTTGACGAAGTCGCCGTCGCCGCCGGACTGGCCGAAGGAGAAAAACGCCCATGACCTTGCGTCGTCGTTGGGACATCAATACCCGCACCCAGCTCATCACCTTGGGCCCGGCACTGTTGCTGACCCTGCTGCTGATCAGCTTCTTTACCTTCGTGCGTATTCAGGATTTGCGCCAGGAGCTGGACCACACCGGTCAGCTGATCGCCAACCAACTGGCCCCCGCCACCGAATACGGCGTGATTTCCGGCAACATCGATGTGCTAGACAGCTTGCTGCGCGCGACACTGGCCACGCCGCACGTGCGCTTCCTGGAGATTCAGGACAGCACCGAGAAAATCCTCTTGTACGTCGAACAGCCGTCGGAGAAGCACGACCATTCGCTGTCGGTGAAAGTGTTCCAGGCACCGATCCGTCTGCAACATATCCAGCTGGGCAATGACTTTTTCCAGGACAACCTCAACGAACCCAAGGCGCCGCGGGCGGATTACCTGGGCCGGGTGATCGTCGGCATGTCCAACGACGCGTTCAGCCAGCGCCAACAGGAGATTCTGTTCAAGGCCGGGATTCTCGCCCTGTTCGCCCTGCTGTTTACCTTCCTGCTCGCACGGCGTCTGGCCGCCAGCCTGTCGCAGCCGATCAGCGCCATGGGCCACGCGGTCAAAGCGATCCAGCAAGGCGACTACAAGACGCCGCTGCCGATCGTCGACGACTCGGAGCTCGGCGACCTGTCGCGCCATATCAACAACCTCGCCGAGGGCCTCAACCAGGCCAGCCGCGAGCAGCACCAGGCCATGGCCCAGTTGATCCAGACCCGCGAAGAAGCCGAGCGCGCGAACAATGCCAAGTCGGACTTCCTGGCGATGATGAGCCACGAGCTGCGCACGCCCATGAACGGCGTGCTGGGCATGTTGCAACTGCTGGAAACCACCGAGATGACCGAGGAGCAGACCGAGTACGCGGCGCTGGCCTCCGAGTCCACCGAACACTTGCTCAAGGTGATCAACGACATCCTCGACTTCTCGCGCATCGAGCGCGCCGCGCTGGAGCTGGAGCATATCCCGTTCAATCTGGCGGACCTGATCAGCAGCTGCGCCCAGGCCTTCCAGCACAGCGCCCAGCAACGCGGCCTGGCACTGGCGTTGCCGATTCCGGCGGGCATGGAGTCCTTGCGGGTGCAGGGCGATCCGACGCGGATCCGGCAGATCCTGGTGAACCTGATCGGCAACGCGCTGAAGTTCACCGAGCATGGCACGGTCACCGTCGAGCCTCACTGGCAAACCCTCGACCATGAATTGGTGTGGTTCACCTGCACCGTGCGCGACAGCGGCATCGGCATTTCCGCCGAGCGTCTTGAACTGATGTTCGATGCGTTCCAGCAGGCCGACAGTTCCATTTCAAGACGTTACGGCGGCACCGGGCTGGGCCTGCCGATCGCCCGCACCCTCGCCGAACGCATGGGCGGCACGCTGCGCGCCCAGAGCGAAGAAGGCCGTGGCTCGGTGTTTACCCTGGAAATTCCGCTGGCCATCGACCAGCAAAGCCTGCCGACCATTGACCTGCATGCCGAAGGCAAAACCAGCGCCGGTAACGGCCGCCACGTGCTGCTGGTGGAAGACAACCCGGTCAACCGCACCGTGGTTGAAGCCATGTTGCGCAGCCTGGGCTTTGAAGTGAGCCTGGCCACCGACGGCGCCGAGGCGATCCGCAGTGCCGAAAGCCTGATATTCACCGCCATTCTGATGGATTGCCGCTTGCCGCTGATCGACGGCTATGAAGCCACCCGCCAGATCCGCCAACTGCCCGGCTGCGCCAATCTGCCGATTATCGCGCTCACCGCCAACGCGTTGCAGGGCGATCGCGAGGCCTGTTTGGCAGCCGGAATGAACGATTACCTGGCCAAGCCGTTCAAACGCACGGATTTGCAGCAAATACTGCAACGTTGGGTGCAATAGCGCTGCGCCATCAACCAACTGCGACTGGCGTGAAACACGAAAGTGCGGCAGTCTTAGGCACCCGAACGGGCCTATAAACAGGCTCGGTTTAAAATTTCAGTGAACAAGTGTACATTCAGTGCCTTGACGCTGTGACTTTCACTACAACGCAATAGTCTATGTGTAGGCTGCCGACATGAGGCATGAACGCTTCATTCGGTTCGGGAAGATTTGCCCTACCCTGCCGCATGGGATTATTGAGGAGCTCGCATGACCAAACAAAACGCCTTTACTCGGGAAGACCTGCTGCGCTGCAGTCGCGGTGAGCTGTTCGGCCCAGGTAACGCGCAACTGCCCGCCCCGAACATGCTGATGGTGGATCGCATCACCCATATCAGCGAAGAGGGTGGCAAGTACGGCAAAGGTGAATTGGTCGCCGAGCTGGATATCACCCCTGACCTGTGGTTCTTTGCCTGCCATTTCGAAGGCGACCCTGTCATGCCAGGTTGCCTGGGCCTCGACGCCATGTGGCAACTGGTCGGCTTCTACCTGGGCTGGCAAGGCCTGCCGGGCCGCGGCCGGGCACTGGGTTCGGGCGAAGTGAAGTTCTTCGGCCAGGTCCTGCCGACCGCCAAGAAAGTCACCTACAACATTCAAATCAAGCGCGTCCTCAAGGGCAAGCTGAACCTCGCAATCGCCGATGGTTCGGTCACTGTCGACGGTCGCGAGATCTATACTGCCGAAGGCCTTCGGGTCGGCGTATTCACTTCCACTGACAACTTTTAAGGGTTATCCGCATGCGCCGCGTCGTTATCACTGGTCTGGGCATTGTTTCTTGCCTGGGCAATGACAAAGAGACCGTCACCGCTAACCTGCGTGCAAGTCGCCCTGGCATCCGCTTCAACCCGGAATATGCCGAAATGGGTCTGCGTAGCCAGGTTTCCGGCTCCATCGACCTGCCCCTCGAAGAACTGATCGATCGCAAGATCTATCGCTTCGTCGGCCACGCTGCCGCTTACGCCTACCTGGCCATGAAAGACGCCATCGCTGATTCCGGCCTGAGCGAAGACCAGGTATCGAACGTACGCACTGGCCTGATCGCCGGCTCCGGCGGCGCATCGACCCTCAACCAGATGGAAGCGTTGGACATCCTGCGCGAAAAAGGCGTGAAACGCGTTGGCCCGTACCGTGTAACGCGGACCATGGGCAGCACCGTTTCGGCCTGCCTGGCCACGCCGTTCCAGATCAAGGGCGTGAACTACTCGATCTCCTCCGCGTGCGCCACCAGTGCTCACTGCATCGGCACTGCGGTCGAGCAGATCCAGCTGGGCAAGCAAGACATCGTTTTCGCCGGCGGTGGTGAAGAAGAGCATTGGAGCCAGTCGTTCCTGTTCGACGCCATGGGCGCACTGTCCACCCAGTACAACGAAACCCCGGAAAAGGCCTCCCGCGCCTACGACGCCAAGCGTGACGGTTTCGTCATCGCCGGCGGTGGCGGCATGGTCGTGGTCGAGGAGCTGGAACACGCTCTGGCCCGCGGTGCGAAGATCTACGCGGAAATCGTCGGTTACGGCGCCACGTCCGACGGCTACGACATGGTTGCGCCAAGCGGCGAAGGCGCTATCCGTTGCATGCAGATGGCCATGTCCACCGTGGATACCCCAATCGACTACCTGAACACCCACGGCACTTCGACCCCGGTCGGCGACGCCAAGGAAATGGAAGGCGTGCGTGCGGTATTCGGCGACAAGGCTCCGGCCATCAGCTCCACCAAGAGCCTGTCTGGTCACTCCCTGGGCGCCGCTGGCGTTCACGAAGCGATCTACTGCCTGCTGATGATGGAAGGCAACTTCATGGCCGGTTCGGCCAACATCGAAGAGATCGACCCGGTCGTCGCCGATATGCCGATCCTGACCAAGACCGTCGAGAACGCAAAAATCGACACCGTGATGAGCAACAGCTTCGGCTTCGGTGGCACTAACGCCACCCTGGTGCTGAAACGCTGGCAGGGTAAGTAAGACCTGTAAGCTGAGCATGTGAAAAAGCCCCGACTGGTTCGGGGCTTTTTTATGGGTGGCTGGATTTGAGACCGAGTCGCCGCATCGCAGGCAAGCCAGCTCCCACATTTGACTGTGGTCACACATCAAAGTGTGGGAGCTGGCTTGCCTGCGATAGCGTCAACTCGGTTTACGGCCCTACACCGAAAACCGCGCCACCATCGTGTTCAGATCCACCGCCAACCGCGACAACTCCTGGCTCGCCGCACTGGTCTGATTCGCCCCGGTCGACGTCTGATGCGCCAAATCGCGAATATTCATCAAGTTGCGATCCACCTCGCGCGCCACCGCGGCCTGCTGCTCCGACGCGCTGGCAATCACCAGGTTACGCTCGTTGATCAGCGTAAACGCCGACGCAATCTCTTCCAGCGCCGTGCCCGCCGACTTGGCGATGCCCAACGTGGACCGTGCCCGCGTATTGCTCTGCTGCATCGAACTCACGGCCTGATCGGTGCCCTGTTGAATTGCGCTGATCATCTGCTCGATTTCCTGGGTCGACTGTTGCGTGCGGTGGGCCAAGGCCCGCACTTCATCGGCGACCACCGCAAACCCACGCCCGGCGTCCCCGGCGCGGGCCGCTTCAATCGCCGCATTCAAGGCCAGCAAATTTGTCTGCTCGGCAATTGAGCGAATCACATCCAGCACTTTGCTGATGCCATACACCTTTTGCGCCAGCTCCTCGACCTGGGTCGCATTGGCGGTCACATCCGTGGCCAGGGCCTCGATCGATTCGACTGTCTGGTGTACCTGTTCACGCCCCTGCTGGGCAATGCGGTCGGACTCACGGGAGGCTTGTGACGTCGCCACGGCGTTGCTCGCCACCTCTTCCACCGCCGCCGTCATCTGATTAACCGCTGTCGCCGCCTGCTCGATTTCCTGATTCTGCTGGTGCAAGCCGCGGGTAGCGTCTTCGGTGACGCAACTGAGCTCTTCGGACGCCGAGGCCAATTGGTTGGACGATTCGGCAATACGCCGAATGGTGTCGCGCAGGTTCTCCTGCATGCCTTTGAGCGCCTGCTGCAAACGCGCCGGCTCGTCGCTGCCCGTCACGCTGATCTCACCCGTCAAGTCGCCACTGGCCACGCCCTGGGCGATTTTCAACGACTGTGCCAGCGGCAGCACGATACTGCGAGTCAGCCACACCGCAAGCCCGATGGTGATCAACGCGGTGACCACGATCATGCCGACCACCCAAGTGCGAGATTGAGCGAACACCCGTTGCGCCAGGCTCGCAGCCTGATTGGCACTGGCCTTGTTCAAGGCCACTAGGTCGTGCAGCGTTCCGGCCATCTCATCGGCAAGTTGATTCATCTCGCCGTTGACCACCTTGATTGCGTCTTCCAACCGATTGGCCTTGGAGAACGTCATGACCTGTTCCTGGCGCTGCAGGTATTGCTGCTCCCCGGCCTTGAAGCGATCAAACAGCGTGCGCTCTTCGGGCAGCACAATCAGCGCTTCATAGAGGGTTTGCGCATGGTGCAGGCCACTTTTGAGCTCGGTGAGTTTCTGCTCGTTCTGCGCCAGCGCCTGTGGGTCTCGATTGACCAGCAAGCGCAGGGTCAGCGCACGAACCCGCAACAGGTCCTGGCTCATCTCCCCCACCGCCATCACGCTGGGCAACCAGTTGTTTTCGACCTGATCCGACTGCTGGCGCATATTGGCCATCTGCAACAGGGCAAAGCCGCCCAAGGCGAACACCATCAATGCCAGCACGCCAAAGCCCAAACCGGCGCGGGGGGCGATATTCAGACTACGGATACTCATTGCCTGGATTCCTTCCAAATGCGCTGCATCCACCTGCAGCGGGTCTCCTGAAAGGTATCGGCCCGTGTTCAATATTGCGTAAGACGAAAAGGCGATATCAATGTGCTTGCTCATCGCGAGCTGATTTCGGCAGAACTGCCAGGAAGTTGTCTCGCGCCACCTTGCGGGCTACCTCCTCGGGCAGAGCGTCGAGAAAGGGTGCAAAGCGATGCATTTCCTTACCGAGCTTGCTGAAGCGCCCTACAACATCCGAACCCAGCATAAAACGCTCCGGGAAGCGCTCTACCAGCTCTACCCACTCGGGCCGAGGCTTGCCCGCTTCATCGAGCAAGTACGGCGTGAGCATGCTCCAGGACAGGTCAATGTAGAGATTGGGATACGCCTCAAGCAGGCGGTTCAAGGTCGGCAGAAGAAAGTCCATCTGCACCTGATGACGGTGAATCTCTTTACTGGTGCCGGCATGGGCCCAGATAAAGCGGGTGTGCGGGTGGTTGCGCAGCGATTCTTCCACCTCCGGCAGGTACAGCGGGTTGCGCTCGCGCTTGGAGGTAATGTTGGCGTGCAGCATCACCGGCAGATCGTTTTCGGCGGCGAGGTGATAGATGCGCCTCATGGCTTCGTTGTTGGCGCGCGGGGTGTCGCCGGCGGTCAAGGCCGTGAGGTCATCGTGGCGCGTGAACACCTCACCGATGCCCTGCCAAAGCCCGGGGTTGAGATCCAGCATGCGCTGGATATGGGCCGCGGAATTTTTGTCGTTAGGGTTGAAGCCGGATAAAAACGGGTGAAAGTGCCGACGCTGCTCAGGTGTGAGTTTGTTCACCGCAGCCGCAACGATCACGTCAGTGGCGCTGTACCAATAGGCATCGGCATCGTCACCGGCGTAGTAACGCGGGCGCTTGGGTTCGTCTTCGTGCCATTTTTTAGCGACGGGAATACCGGAAATCATCACGTGTTCGATGTGGGCGTCGGCCATCGCCTTGAGCAATGCATCCATGCCCGCCGTTTCCTGGAAAAAATCCACGTAGTGCAGGTGCGCGTCGCTGTAGGCATAGTCGCGCGCCTGCACCGCAACGCTGGCGGCGGCGAACAGCAGGGCGAGACTCAGGCGGGTCAGGAGCACGGTAGAACCTCGGTATCGGCTAATACGGGTAGACCGTGTGCACAGCGCCACGGTTCATCGGCCAAAAACGCGGAACACCTAAGTGCCAGCATGTTCTATAACTGCATGACCTTCATCCTGCCAACCTTGTGAGGTTCACCATGCCTGTTACCGTCAACACCCTGAACCACGACAACTTTCGCCACAGTGTGAATATCAATAACCACGAACTGTTCACCGACCTGCCCAAGAGCCTGGGCGGCGACGACTCGGCGCCCTCCCCCCACGACTATTTCGATGCTGCCCTGGCCTCGTGCAAGGCCTTGACCGTCAAGCTGTACGCCCAGAAGAAAGACATCCCGCTGACCGGCGTGACTGTGGAAGTCACCCACGACAGCACCGAGGAGCAAAAAGGCAAATACAAGCTCAACGTCAAGCTGACACTCAAAGGCGTGCTCACCGACGCACAGCGCGATGAGCTGCACCACGTCGCCGATCGCTGCCCGGTACACAAACTGATGACCACCGCCGACGTCACCATCGAGACCACATTGTCCGAAGGCGCTTTCAGCCAATAGCGCCAACCTCCCGTCGAGCGGGTTATGCTCTTGGTCATCCAACCCGCTCAGACAGGGACGCACCATGCCCATCCTCACCGTGATCCGCCCGCGCGCCGAAGAGGTCGAGGGCCAGCCAATCCTGCGCCCGCTGCCGTCGCGCGAATGCCGTAGCGTCGGGCCTTTCGTGTTTTTCGATCACATGCTGCTCACGCGCTATGCGCCGGGTACCGGCATGAACATCCGCCAGCACCCGCATATCGGGTTGTCCACGCTGACCTATTTGTTTGAGGGCGCGCTGCAGCACAAGGACAGCCTCGGCTCGGACCAGGTGGTGCAGGCCGGCGACGTCAGCTGGATGACCGCCGGCAGCGCGATTGCCCACGTCGAACGCACGCCCGAGGCACTCAAGGCCGACGGATTCAGCCTGCACGGGCTGCAAGTGTGGCTGGCCTCCCCCAAGGACCACGAAACCGGACCCGGGCATTACAGCCATCACGCGGCGGCGAGCTTACCGATCAGTGACAACCTGGGCGTGCAGGTTCGCCTGATCGCAGGCGCCGGCTTCTGCCTCAAATCGCCAGTGCCGGTGCTCTCGCCCACCGTGTATGCCGAAGTGCAGATGCAGACGGCCACGACGCTGCTGATTTCGGATGAATACGAGGAACGGGCGGTGTATGTGCTGGAGGGTGAAGCGCAGTTGGACGGCGAGGCCTTGGCGGTGCGTAGCCTGGTTGTGCTGCCTGCCGGGCAGGAAATGACGCTGTTCGCTGAAAGTGATTGCCACCTGGTGGTGTTTGGCGGCGCGCCGCTGGACGGGCCACGGCGGATCAACTGGAATTTTGTCGCGAGCGACCCAGCAATGATCGAACAAGCGCGGCAACGATGGGCGGCCGGGGATTGGCCGACGGTGCCGGGGGAAACTGAAAGAATTGAGTTGCCTGGGAGATAGCCATCGGGGGCAAGCCCCCTCCCACACTTGAACTGTGAATACATTCAAAATGTGGGAGGGGGCTTGCCCCCGATGAGGCCCTAACAGGCGCCGAAGATTCAGCCCTTGAACACTTCATCCAGCAAGTTATGCATCGACTGGAACGCCCGCGCAGCGGTCTTCGCGTCATACATCATCTTGCCCGGCACATTGGCGTGCGGGTCGGTGAAGGAATGCACGGCGCCGCCGTAGCTCAGCAGTTGCCAATCCACACCGGCCGCGTTCATTTCATCTTCAAACGCTGGCAGTTGCTCTTTCGGCACCAAGGGATCGGACGCACCGTGCAGCACCAACACCGCGCCTTTGATGTTCTTCGCATCCGCCGGGTTCGGCGTGTCGAGGGTGCCGTGGAACGACACGGCGGCCTTCAACGGGGCGCCGGTACGCGCCAGCTCCAGGGAGCAGCAACCGCCGAAGCAGAAACCAAAGGTCGCAAGCCTGGAGGTATCCACCGCCGCCTCGCTCTGGCCTTGCAGTTGCTCGAAGGCCGCCTGCATGCGCTTGTTCAGCAGCGGGCGATCATTCTTCAACGGCATCATGGCCGCGCCGGCTTCATCGCCATTGGAGGGGCGCACGGTTTGGCCGTAAAGGTCGGCGATCAGCACCACGTAGCCCTTGGCAGCCACGCTCTTGGCGATCTCTTCAGCACCGGCACTCACACCCATCCAGTTCGGCGCCATCAGCAGACCCGGCAGCGGGCCCTTATGGCTGGCATCGAACGCCAGGCGGCTTTCATAAGACTGGCCATCAATCTGATAGACCACGGAACGCACAGTGACTTGGCTCATCATTTACTCCAGTTGAGATGCGTAGAACGAAAAAACCCGCCGAAGCGGGTTTTTCTACAACGGTGTTAAACCGACAGTTCAACCAACAGCTTGTTCAGTCGGCGCACGTAGGCGGCCGGGTCTTTCAGGCTGTCGCCAGCGGCGAGCGCCGCCTGGTCGAAGAGGATGTGCGACAGGTCGCCAAAACGCTCTTCGCTTTGCTCGCCATCGAGTTTCTCGATCAGCGGGTGAGCCGGGTTGAATTCGAAGATCGGCTTGGAATCCGGAACCTTCTGACCGCTGGCTTCGAGGATCTGACGCATCTGCATGCCCAGGTCCTGCTCGCCGATGGCCAGAATCGCCGGAGAGTCGGTCAGACGGTGGGAAACCCGCACTTCGCTGACGGCATCGCCCAAGGCGGACTTGATTCGTTCAACCAGGCCTTCTTTGGCCTTGGCGACTTCTTCGGCTTCTTTTTTCTCTTCTTCGGAGTCCAGGTTACCCAGGTCCAGGTCACCACGGGCCACGTCGACGAAGGTTTTGCCGTCGAACTCGCTGAGGTAGCTCATCAGCCACTCATCGATACGGTCGGTCAGCAGCAGCACTTCGATGCCTTTCTTGCGGAAGACTTCCAGGTGCGGGCTGTTTTTGACCTGCGCGTAGGTTTCACCGGTCAGGTAGTAGATCTTGTCCTGACCTTCCTTGGCGCGCGCCAGGTA
Source organism: Pseudomonas sp. NFX183 (assembly GCF_047943075.1). NCBI lineage: Bacteria > Pseudomonadati > Pseudomonadota > Gammaproteobacteria > Pseudomonadales > Pseudomonadaceae > Pseudomonas > Pseudomonas sp. NFX183. Next base: position 151,658 of record NZ_CP181333.1, read on the forward strand.
CTCGGCCAGCGACACAACCTGCTCACCGTCATCACCCAGGGTGGACGCAAAACGCAGCAGGCCGGCGATTTTTTCCTTGTTGGCAAAATCTTCCGCCGGGCCTTCTTTCATGACCTGGCCGAAGTTTTTCCAGAAGCTCTTGTATTGCTCAGGCTCGTTCTTCGCCAGTTTCTCCAGCATGTCGAGCACGCGCTTGGTCAGCGCCGACTTCATGGAGTCGATGATCGGGTCTTTCTGCAGGATTTCGCGTGACACGTTCAACGACAGGTCGTTGGAGTCGACCACACCTTTGATGAAGCGCAGGTACAACGGCAGGAAGGATTCCGCCTGGTCCATCACGAACACGCGCTGCACGTACAGCTTCAGGCCTTTTGGCGCTTCACGCTGGTACAGGTCGAACGGAGCACGGGCCGGTACGTAAAGCAGCGAGCTGTATTCCAGCTTGCCTTCGACTTTGTTGTGGCTCCAGCTCAGCGGGTTTTCGTAGTCGTGAGCGATGTGCTTGTAGAACTCCTGGTATTCCTCGTCCTTCACCTCGGTGCGAGGACGGGTCCACAGGGCGCTGGCACGGTTGACCACTTCCCATTCCTGGGCAGGTTTCTCTTCGCCCTCGACAGCCGCCTGTTCTTTAGGCAGTTCGATTGGCAAAGCAATATGGTCGGAGTACTTCTTGATGATGTTGCGCAGACGGTAACCGTCGGCGAATTCATCTTCACCGGATTTGAGGTGCAGCACGATGCGGGTGCCACGGTCAGCCTTGTCGATGGTGGCGATTTCGAACTCGCCCTCACCTTTGGAGGACCAGTGCACACCTTCGCTGGCGTCGAGGCCGGCGCGACGGCTGAACACTTCAACCTTGTCGGCGACGATGAAGGCCGAGTAGAAGCCCACACCGAACTGACCGATCAGGTGCGAATCTTTTTTCTGGTCGCCCGACAGGTTTTTCATGAAATCGGCGGTACCGGATTTGGCGATGGTGCCCAAATGGGTGATCGCGTCTTCGCGGCTCATGCCGATGCCGTTGTCTTCGAGGGTGACGGTCTTGGCGTCTTTGTCGAAGCTCACACGGATTTTCAGTTCGGCGCCACCTTCCAGCAACTCAGGCTTGGACAGGGCTTCGAAACGTAATTTGTCGACAGCGTCTGAGGCGTTCGAGATCAATTCGCGAAGGAAGATTTCCTTGTTGGAATACAGCGAATGGATCATGAGGTGCAGCAGTTGCTTCACCTCGGTCTGGAAGCCCAGGGTTTCCTTTTGAGTTTCCACACTCATGGTCATCAAACTCCAATTGGATGGCAGTGGCCGCGCCCTTGAGGGTTGGCGGCGGGTTGTCATCAAAGTTGGGGGCTAAGACCAGGATTTCAAGGGCGCGCCGATTCCTCAATCTTGAAATGTGCGCGGGCGGTGGCAATCGGTTCGGCCGGGGTACTTTGCCAGGCGGTGATCGCCACATTGGCAACTCGGCGGCCCTGGCGCCATACCTGGCATTTGGCGTAAGTGTCGCGAAACTGGCCGGCACGCAGGTAATCGAGGGAAAAGTCGATGATTTTCGGAATGCCGGGCGAGCCGGTAAACACCAGCAGGTGCAACGCCGCCGACAACTCCATGAACCCGGCAATCACGCCACCGTGCAGCGCCGGCAATATCGGGTTACCAATGTTGTCCTTGTTGGCCGGCATACGAAACAGCAATTCATCTCCCAGCCGCGTGCACTCAATGCCGATCAGCTTGGCGTAGGGAATCAGGTCGAGCAGCGCCTCATAGTTACCGCGCTCATGGGCCTGTTCGAGGCGGGTTTTGAATCGGTGTGTCATGCCCGCTCTCCCTTTATGGCGCTGCCCAGCCCTTGGGTGCCCTTGAGGCGCTTGCCCATGCGCATGAATGTGCCCACCACATGGGCAATCGGCTGTTGCGGGTCCTCCTGATAAGCAAAACCACGGGTGAAGATCACGTCGGTGGTCACCCGGTAACAGTGCGCAAAGCCATAAACAGGTTTGTGCGGTTCGGCGGGGTGCATGTAGTCAACGCGCAGGTCCAGGGTTGGGCACACCTCGAACTCGGGCAATACACACAGGGTTGCCATGCCGCAGGCCGTGTCCATCAAGGAGCTCAATGCGCCGCCGTGAATCACGCCGGTCTGGGGATCACCGACGATATGCGGGCCGTAAGGCAGGCACAGCGTCATGCCTTCGTCGCTGGCAGCATGGACGGTGATGCCCAGCACCTGGCAATGGCGCAGCGCCGAAACAAAGCGCGTGGCACGGGCTAACAGGGGATTTTCGGTCATGTGGTCTAGACTCTTATTAGTGTTGATCCGCGGAGTATGTCGTGCGGTTGAAAGTTCCTTGATCACCGGTGTTTATATATCTGGGGAATAAAAGGAACTAATGCTGACCCCCCAGGCTCGAAAGGCCAGTAGATATCTTCAATAAGGAGAAACACCCCATGCGCAAGACTTTAGCTATTTCCATGATGCTCGCCGCTGCCCTCGGCCTCGCTGCCTGCGATAAAAAATCCGAAGACAAAGCCCAAGATGCACAGTCGCATTCTGAGCAAGCTCAGAAGGACATGGCGAAAGCACAGGATAAAGTGAACGACGCTGCAAAAGAAAACGCCGATGCTGCCAAAGCTCAGGCTGATGCAAACGCTGAAAAAGCGAAAGAAGACGGTACCGCTACTCCAGTAGCACCTGCCAAGCCTTAATAGCCTGGCAATTGCTGCGAAAGAAAGCCCGCTTACATAGCGGGCTTTTCTTTGTCTGCTGTTTAGCCGTGGGTTAAAAGTTGGACTAACCGGACGCCCTAGTTAAGACACTGCGTCTTTAGCCACTTCGGACGCCGGCGTATCAGTCGGGGTATAGACCATCACCTGCAGTACGTCGGAATGAAACTCCCGACGGTACAACACCACCACGACCCCGCCGCTCATCAACATGAACAACCAGGGGCTGACAAACCAGGCGAGCATGGTCATGCCGAAATAATAAGCGCGCAGGCCAAAGTTGAATTGGTTGGCGGCCATCGAGATCACCCTGGCTGCTCGCAGCGCAAACGCTTTGCGCTCCTGCTCCGACACATGCCGCTCACCGATCATCGGCGCCGACCCCACCAGCACCGCGGCAAAGTTGTATTGGCGCATGCACCAACTGAAGGTGAAAAACGCGTAGACGAACACCAGCGCCAGGCACAGCAGCTTGATTTCCGACATGCCCTGGGACGCCTGCTGCACCATGGGGATGTCCGCCAGCAACGACACCGCCCGCTCGGACGCACCGAGCACGGTAAGAATGCCGGCGAGGATGATCAACGTGCTGGAGGCGAAGAACGAAGCGTTGCGCTCCAGGTTGCCGATCACGCTGGCGTCGGCGATGCGGTTGTCGCGCAGCAACATGCGGCGCATCCAGTCTTCGCGATACAAATGCAGCACGCTGGCCAGGCAGGCGGTGTCGCGGGCTTTCCAAGTGGCGTATCGGGTGTAACCCCCCCAGCACAGGACGAACCAGAGGGCGGCAAGCAGGTGGACCTGATTGGTTTCGATGAACGACATGCGGGGCCTTATGCACAATGGATGGAGACGAACGCGGTTCAAAATGTGGGAGCTGGCTTGCCTGCGATAGCGCTGGATCGGGCGATACAGCAACCGCAGGCAACCAGCTCCCACATCGACCGCGTTTCAACTTTAGAGGGTAGTAGTCTCACAGGCATAAAAAATGCCCCGTATCGATTGATACGGGGCATTTCGATGCCGCGTGAAACCGCTCGTTACGCGATGGCTTCGCTACGCTTGCCGAGCATGCGATCAACCACAAATGCAACGACCAGCGTCATCACCGACGGCACCAGCCATGCCAGGCCTTGCTCGCTCAGCGGCAGGTGCGCCAGCTGGGCAGGCAACCAATCGGCCAGGCCCGCGCCCTTGAGCGCATCGATGCAACCAAAGATGAACGACACCAGCATCACCGGGCCAACGATACGGCCCTGCTCCAGCCAGAAGTCTTTGCAGAAGCTCAGGGCCACCAGCACGATGCACGGCGGGTAGATCGCGGTAAGCACCGGAATCGAGAAGGCGATCAGCTTGGTCAGGCCCAGGTTGGACACAAACAGCGAGAACAGCGCCAGGATCACGACCAGCGTCTTGTAGGACAGTGGCAGGATTTTGCTGAAGTACTCGGCGCACGCGCAGGTCAGGCCCACAGCGGTGACCAGGCATGCCAGGGAGATCAACACGGCGAGGAAGCCGCTGCCCAGGGAGCCGAACGTGTGTTGCACGTAAGCGTGCAGCACGGCCGCACCGTTGCTCGCGCCGGCGGCCACGGCGTGGCTGCCCGAACCCAGGCGGAACAGGCTGACGTACACCAGCGCCAGGCCCACGCCGGCAATTAACCCGGCAATGATTGCGTAGCGAGTGATCAGCTGTGGCGATTCGACGCCACGGGAACGGATGGCATTGACGATGACGATCCCGAACACCAGCGCGCCCAGGGTATCCATGGTCAGGTAACCATTGATGAAGCCTTGGGAGAACGGTGCGGCCACGTATTCCGGTGTCGCCACGCCCACATCACCGGCCGGCAAGGCAAATGCAGCGATGCCCAGAATGGCCAGGGCGATGATTTTCAATGGCGCCAGGAAGCGACCGACAGTGTCCAGCAGGCGCCCCGGGTACAGGGACACGAAGAACACCACCAGGAAATACACCGAGCTGTAGAGGAACAGCGCCAGCGGGCTTTCGCCGGTCAGCGGCGCCAAGCCCACTTCAAACGAAACGGTCGCGGTACGCGGGGTGGCGAACAGCGGCCCTACTGCCAGGTACGCCGCCGCCGCGAGCAGGCCGCCGGCGATCTTGCCGATCGGGCTGCTCAACGCGTCCATACCGCCACCGACCTTGGCCAGGGCGATGACGGTGACCACCGGCAGACCGACCGCGGTGATCAGGAAGCCCAGCGCTGCCATCCAGACGTGAGGCCCGGACTGCAAACCAACGATAGGCGGAAAGATGATGTTGCCAGCGCCCACGAACAGGGCAAAAGTCATAAAGCCTAACGCCAGGATATCCTGGCTTTTCAACACTTTCATTTCAGGAAATACCACACTACTGAATCGGAATTTAGAGAGGGATTCCCTGTGGATGAGGGAACTGCTGCCGGTCCTTATGGGGACCGACCGGTCTGGCGCGCGACTTCCTTTTGGGATGCGGACGCATAAAGAGGCGGCTAGAGTACAGAATTGGGCTGACAAACGCACTGTTGCGGGGCGAACTGTCCGATAAGCGACATCCAAATGTCGCGTTTTCATACTTAACGTTGTTAATACAGAACAATGTGGGAGCGGGCTTGCTCGCGAATGCGGTCTGTCAGTACCAAATTTACCGACTGATCCTGCGCATTCGCGAGCAAGCCCGCTCCCACATTTTGATCTTCAACAATCTCCAGAACGCACAAAGGCCACCCGAAGGTGGCCTTTGTGTGGGTGAAGCGTCAGCTAAGCGCGAGGCTTACTTGACAGCCCAACCCGTCAGCTCAGCCAGGGCTTTGCCGATGTCTGCCAGCGAACGCACGGTTTTAACGCCTGCGTCCTGCAGTGCAGCGAATTTCTCGTCTGCAGTGCCTTTGCCGCCAGAGATGATTGCGCCAGCATGGCCCATGCGCTTGCCCGCAGGGGCAGTCACACCAGCGATGTAGGAAACAACCGGCTTGGTCACGTGTGCCTTGATGTAGGCAGCCGCTTCTTCTTCAGCCGAACCGCCGATCTCACCGATCATCACGATCGCTTCGGTCTTCGGGTCTTCCTGGAACAGTTTCAGGATGTCGATGAAGTTCGAGCCTGGGATCGGGTCACCGCCGATGCCGACGCAAGTCGACTGACCGAAACCGGCGTCAGTGGTTTGCTTCACAGCTTCGTAGGTCAGGGTGCCGGAACGCGAAACGATACCGACTTTGCCTGGCAAGTGAATGTGACCTGGCATGATGCCGATCTTGCATTCGCCTGGGGTGATCACGCCTGGGCAGTTAGGGCCGATCAGAACTACGCCCAGCTCGTCGCACTTAACTTTAGCGTCCAGCATGTCCAGGGTAGGAATGCCTTCGGTGATGCACACGATCAGCTTGATGCCGCCGAATGCTGCTTCCAGGATCGAATCCTTGCAGAAAGGTGCTGGAACGTAGATCACGCTGGCGGTGGCGCCAGTGGCAGCTACAGCGTCTTTCACGGTGTTGAACACTGGCAGACCCAGGTGCTCGGTGCCGCCTTTGCCCGGAGTTACGCCGCCAACCATCTTGGTGCCGTATTCGATGGCTTGCTGGGTGTGGAAACTACCTTGCGAACCGGTAATACCCTGGCAGATAACTTTGGTGTCTTTATTGATCAGGACGCTCATTATTTGCCCTCCGCAGCTTTGACAACTTGTTGAGCAGCGTCGGTCAGGCTGGTAGCCGCGATGATGTTCAAACCGCTTTCTGCCAGTACTTTAGCGCCCAGTTCAGCGTTGTTACCTTCAAGGCGTACAACAACCGGGATTTTAACGCCAACTTCTTTCACTGCACCGATGATGCCTTCGGCAATCATGTCGCAACGAACGATGCCGCCGAAGATGTTGACCAATACTGCAGCGACGTTGGAGTCGGACAGGATGATCTTGAACGCTTCGGTTACGCGCTCTTTGGTAGCACCGCCGCCCACGTCGAGGAAGTTGGCTGGTTTGCCGCCATGCAGGTTGACGATGTCCATGGTACCCATGGCCAGGCCAGCACCGTTGACCATGCAACCGATGTTACCTTCCAGCGCTACGTAGTTCAGTTCGAACTTGGCAGCGTGCGCTTCGCGCGGATCGTCTTGCGACGGATCGTGGAAAGTCTTCAGCTTAGGCTGACGGTACATGGCGTTGGCGTCGATGTTGATCTTGGCGTCGAGGCAGTGCAGATCGCCGTCAGCCTTGATCACCAGCGGGTTCACTTCCAGCAGGGCCAGATCGTGATCCTGGAACAGTTTGGCCAGACCTACGAAGATCTTGGCGAACTGGGCAACTTGCTTGCCTTCCAGGCCCAGCTGGAAAGCCAGCTCACGACCCTGGAATGGCTGAGCGCCAACCAGTGGATCGATAGTGGCTTTCAGAATTTTTTCTGGGGTTTCGTGAGCGATCTTCTCGATGTCCACGCCACCTTCGGTGGAAGCCATGAACACGATGCGACGGCTCGAACGGTCAACGACAGCGCCCAGGTACAGCTCTTTAGCGATATCAGTGCACGATTCAACCAGGATCTTGGTGACTGGTTGGCCATTGGCATCAGTCTGGTAAGTCACCAGACGCTTGCCCAGCCACTGCTGTGCGAAGGCCTTGGCGTCTTCTTTGCTGCGAACCAGCTTAACGCCGCCCGCTTTACCGCGACCACCAGCGTGGACCTGGGCTTTGACAACCCACTCGGTACCACCGATTTTGTCGCAAGCTTCTGCTGCTGCTTCCGGGGTGTCTACTGCGTAACCCTTGGATACTGGCAGGCCGTATTCAGCGAACAGCTGCTTACCCTGATACTCGTGAAGATTCATGCTTTTTACCGTCTTCGTTAGGTACTGCGCATTCGGCGCTGCGCTCATTATGAGTGCCGCGCCACCTGTGACTGCTGCTTGCACAACTTGCAGGGCTTAACGCCCGTAAAGCTGCGCAAGACTGCGTCCAGCGGATATTCCGCGGTGAGTCTTGCGCGCAAGGCTCACGACGGGCAACCGCCGTGGTTTCTTATTATCTCGCTTAGCGTTTCTTCTTGTTGGCGATGTGGATGGCGCCGCCATTCACAGCCAACGCGGCTTCATGCAACGCTTCGGACAGGGTCGGATGGGAGAAGACCATCATGCCCAGGTCCTCGGCGCTGGTGCCGAATTCCATACCGATCGCGCCTTGCTGAACCAGTTCTGCAGCGCTTGGGCCAATCACGTGGACGCCCAATACGCGGTCAGTCTTGGCATCAGCGATGACTTTGACAAAACCACCGGTGTCGTTGGCTGCCATGGCACGGCCAGAAGCGGCAAACGGGAAGGTGCCGACGTTAACTTCAACGCCTTCAGCTTTCAACTGCTGTTCGTTCTTGCCGACCCATGCAATTTCCGGGTGGGTGTAGATAACGGACGGGATCAGGTCGTAGTTCATCTGGGTTTTGTGACCCTTGATGCGCTCGACAACCATGATGCCTTCTTCGGACGCCTTGTGCGCCAGCATCATGCCGCGCACCACGTCGCCGATGGCGTACACGCCAGGCACGGTGGTAGCGCAGTGATCGTCAACGTGGATGAAACCACGCTCGTCGATGTTCACGCCGCTGTCGGAAGCCAGCAGGTCGGTGGTCACTGGACGGCGACCCACGGCTACGATCAGCTTGTCGAAGGTGATGGTCTGCTCGCCTTCTTTATCGGTGTAGGTCACCACGACTTCTTCGCCGTTGACCTTGGAACCGGTAACACGGGCGCCCAGCTTGATGTCCAGACCTTGTTTGGTCAGGGTTTTCAGCGCTTCTTTGGACACCGCGGTGTCGGCAGCCAGCAGGAACGTGTCCAGAGCTTCCAGAACGGTCACTTCCGAACCCAGGCGGGACCATACCGAACCCAGCTCCAGACCGATGACGCCAGCGCCGATCACGCCCAGACGCTTAGGCACGGTTTGGAATTCCAGGGCGCCGGTCGAATCAACGATCACGTTCTGGTCAACGGGAGCCGGTGGAATGTCGATTGGACGCGAGCCTGGAGCCAGGATCACGTTCTCGGCTTCGATGACTTCTACCGAACCATCCGGCTTGGTGATTTCAACTTTCTTGCCGGCCAGCAGTTTGCCGTGACCTTGCAGGGAAGTAACGCCGTTGGCCTTGAACAGGGTGGCAACGCCGGAAGTCAGGCCTTTAACGATGTTGGCTTTACGGCCGACCATTGCTGGCACGTCCATGGTCACGCCAGCATGGTTAATGCCGTGGATCGCGAAACCGCTTTGGGCTTCGTGGAATTTCCAGGAGCTGTCCAGCAGCGCCTTGGAAGGAATGCAACCTACGTTCAGGCAAGTACCGCCCAGCGCCAGTTTGCCTTCCTTGTCGGTGTATTTTTCGATGCAAGCAGTCGAGAGGCCCAGTTGTGCGGCCTTGATAGCGGCAACGTAGCCGCCAGGACCTGCACCAATCACTACAACGTCAAATTTCTGCGACATGAAAATAGTTCCTCTATTCAGCGACAAGCTTCAAGCGACAAGCCGCAAGCCAAGCTGCTTTTTCCTACAGCTTGTAGCTCGCAACTTGCCGCTGCGTCTTTAGATGTCCAGCAGCAGACGAGCCGGGTCTTCCAGCAGGTTCTTGATGGTCACCAGGAAAGTCACGGCTTCTTTACCATCGATCAGGCGGTGATCGTAAGACAGTGCCAGGTACATCATTGGGCGGATCACGACTTGGCCGTTGATGGCCATCGGACGCTGGATGATGTTGTGCATGCCCAGGATCGCAGCTTGTGGCGGGTTGACGATCGGGGTCGACATCATCGAACCGAAGGTACCACCGTTGGTGATGGTGAAGGTACCACCGGTCATCTCGTCGATGGTCAGCTTGCCGTCACGGGCTTTCTTGCCGAAGCCGGCGATGCCGCCTTCGATTTCAGCCAGGCTCATCAGTTCGGCGTTACGCAGAACCGGTACCACCAGGCCACGGTCGCTGGACACGGCAACGCCGATGTCTGCATAACCGTGGTAAACGATGTCGCTGCCGTCGATGGAAGCGTTGACTGCCGGGAAGCGTTTCAGCGCTTCGGTGGCCGCTTTCACGAAGAACGACATGAAGCCCAGACGCACGCCATTGTGGGACTTCTCGAACAGGTCCTTGTACTTCGAACGCAGGGCCATGACTTCGGTCATGTCGACTTCGTTGAAGGTAGTCAGCATCGCCATGTTCGACTGTGCTTCGACCAGGCGCTTGGCCACGGTGGCACGTACGCGAGTCATCGGTACGCGCTTCTCGGTGCGGTCGCCAGCGGCGAACACAGGCGCAGCGGCAGCCGGAGCAGCGGCCTTGGCAGGTGCGGCAGCTGGAGCGTTTTTCTTGGCTTCAACTGCAGCTACCACGTCTTCCTTGGTGACACGGCCGTCTTTGCCGGTGCCTTTGATGGACGCCAGGTTGATGCCGTTTTCTTCGGCCAGCTGACGCGCAGCCGGTGCAGCGATTGGATCTTCGCCAGCAGCAGCCGGTGCAGCTGGAGCCGAAGCAGCCGGTGCAGCAGCGGCGGCCGGGGCAGCGGCTGGAGCAGGAGCAGCAGCGCTGCCCTCTTCGATCGAGCCCAGGATCTGGTTCGACAGAACGGTAGCGCCTTCTTCGGCAACGATTGCGCCCAGTACGCCGTCAGCCTCAGCCAACACTTCCAGAACGACTTTGTCGGTCTCGATGTCGACGATCAGGTCGTCACGCTTTACGGCGTCGCCTGGTTTCTTGTGCCAGGTGGCAACGGTGCCATCGGCAACCGATTCCGGGAATGACGGGGCTTTGATTTCGATAGCCATTATCTGTGGGTCCTTAAAATTCGGTTTCAGTCAGCGCGAAGGCGTTAAACAGTGAAAGCATCTTGCAGCAGTTTTTCCTGCTGCTCGGCGTGCATCGACGCATAACCACACGCAGGTGCAGCAGAAGCATCACGACCGGCATACTCAAGGCCAAGGCCTGTTTTGTGGTTACCGATGCTGCGACGCAAGTGATGCTGACTGCTGTACCACGCGCCCTGGTTCATCGGTTCTTCCTGACACCACACCACGTTGGTGAGGTTGGTGTAAGGCGCGATGGCCTCCATCAGGTCGTCTTCCGGGAACGGGTAAAGCTGCTCGATCCGCACGATGGCGATGTCTTCGCGGCCTTCGGCACGGCGTTTTTCCAGCAAGTCGTAGTAAACCTTGCCGCTGCACAGGATCAGGCGAGTGACCTTGGCGGCGTCCAGGGTGTCGATTTCTGGAATCACGGTCTGGAACGAACCGTCGGCCAGATCTTCCAGGGTCGAGATGGCCAATTTGTGACGCAACAGCGATTTCGGGGTCAGCACTACCAGCGGCTTGCGCAGCGGGCGGATCACCTGGCGACGCAGCAAGTGGTAGATCTGGGCCGGAGTAGTCGGCACGCACACCTGGATGTTGTGCTCGGCGCACAGCTGCAGGTAACGCTCCAGACGGGCCGAAGAGTGCTCCGGCCCCTGACCTTCATAACCGTGTGGCAGCAGCATGGTCAGACCGCACAGACGGCCCCACTTGTGCTCGCCGCTGGTGATGAACTGGTCGATAACCACCTGGGCACCGTTGGCGAAGTCGCCGAACTGGGCTTCCCAGATCACCAGCGCGTTTGGCGTGGTGGTCGAGTAACCGTATTCGAACGCCAGTACGGCTTCTTCGGACAGGAACGAATCGTACAGGTCGAAACGTGGCTGGCCTTCGTACAGGTTCTGCAACGGGATGTAGGTGCCCGCGTCTTTCTGGTTGTGCAATACCGCATGGCGGTGCGAGAACGTACCGCGGCCAATGTCCTGGCCGGTCATGCGGATCGGGTGACCTTCGAACGCCAGGGTCGCGTACGCCATGGTTTCAGCGTAACCCCAGTTGATCGGCAGGCCGCCGGCTTGCATCTTCTGACGGTCTTCGTAGATCTTCGCAACCTGGCGCTGCACCACGAAGCCATCTGGAATTTCCAGCAGCTTGGCGGACAGTTCCTGCAGGGTTTTCAGATCGAACGAGGTGTCGTGACGCGCAGTCCAGGCGTGGCCCAGGTACGGACGCCAGTCCACGAACAGCTCTTTGTTCGGCTCTTTAACCAGGCTTTTTACTACGTGCAGACCGTTGTCCAGCGCGTTGCGGTATTCATCGATCTTCGCCTGAACACGCGCATCGTCAACCACGCCGGCCTTGATCAGGCTGTCGGCGTACAGCTCACGGGTGGTGCGCTGCTTGGTGATTTGCTGGTACATCAACGGCTGGGTGCCGCTAGGCTCATCCGCTTCGTTGTGACCGCGACGACGGTAGCAGACCAGGTCGATCACCACGTCACGCTTGAACTGCATGCGGTAGTCGATGGCCAGTTGGGTCACGAACAGCACGGCTTCCGGATCATCACCATTCACATGGAGGATCGGCGCCTGGATCATCTTGGCAACGTCGGTGGCGTACTCGGTAGAGCGCGCGTCCAGCGGGTTGCTGATGGTGAAACCCACCTGGTTGTTGATGACGATATGAACCGTACCGCCGGTCTTGAAGCCGCGCGTCTGCGACATCTGGAACGTTTCCAGAACCACGCCTTGACCGGCGAAAGCCGCATCACCGTGGATGGAAATCGGCAGAACCTTTTCACCGGTGGAATCGTTGCGACGATCCTGGCGAGCACGTACCGAACCCTCGACCACTGGAGAAACGATTTCCAGGTGGGATGGGTTGAAGGCCATGGCCAGGTGAACTTCACCGCCGGTGGTCATCACGTTGGACGAGAAGCCCTGGTGGTATTTAACGTCACCGGAACCTAGCTCGACCTTCTTCTTGCCTTCGAACTCGTCGAACAGCTCGCGCGGGTTCTTGCCGAAGGTGTTGACCAACACGTTCAGGCGACCACGGTGAGCCATGCCGATCACGATTTCCTTGGTGCCGTAGGAACCGGAACGCTGGATCAGCTCGTCGAGCATTGGAATCAGGCTCTCGCCGCCTTCCAGGCCGAAACGTTTGGTGCCCGGGTATTTGGTACCCAGGTATTTCTCGAGACCTTCGGCTGCGGTCACGCGCTCCAGCAAGTGGCTGCGTACGTCGGCAGACAAAACCGGACGGCCACGCACACCTTCCAGACGATGCTGGAACCAGTGGCGCTGCTCGGAATCGGTGATGTGCGTAAATTCAGCGCCGATGGTGCGGCAATATGTCTGCTGCAACGCTTCGTGAATTTCGCGTAGGCTCGCTTCCTCTTTGCCGATGAACAGGTCGCCGGCACGGAAGGTCGTATCAAGATCGGCATTGGTCAAGCCGTAATGATTGATCGACAGGTCAGCAGGTGCAGGACGCTTCCAGAGCCCCAGCGGGTCAAGCTGGGCCGCCTGGTGGCCACGCATCCGGTAAGCCTGGATCAGTCGCAGTACTTCAACTTGCTTCTTCTCGTGCTCGCTGCTCACGCTCCCGGCGGAAACCGGCTGAGCGCGGCGCTGGTTCTTTGCCAGCAGCACAAACTGATCGCGAATTGTTGCGTGCGATACATCGGTGGCAGCGTTGCCGTCTGAAGACAACGTCTGAAATTTGGTGCGCCATTCTTCTGGCACAGCGTTAGGGTCGTGCAGGTAGAGCTCATAAAGCTCTTCCACATAGGCAGCGTTACCACCTGAAAGATAGCCGCTGTTCCACATGCGCTGCATCACGCTTTCTTGCATGCTTGGTCACCCTCGATTTGGGGACACCACCGGCGAAAACACCGAGTTTGCTTGCAAAAGGCCAAGTGCAGCGACCAAAACAAGCCACTTAGGATCACGCTGATAGTTCGGGTACCAACCCGAATGCCCCTGCTTGTCTCATTTCTTCAAAATAAGAGCCGCGGCTTTGTAAGTCGCTGCTCAAGTTAAAACTACGGCGCCGGTTGAAGCCTGCGCCGTAGCATTTACGGGCACAACGGTCCTGCTTTATTACAACGTCGGTTACACGCCGCTTTGCAGCAGCATGTTACGGATGTGACCAATGGCCTTAGTCGGGTTCAGGCCTTTGGGACATACGTTGACGCAGTTCATAATCCCGCGGCAGCGGAATACGCTGAACGGGTCATCCAGTGAGGCCAGACGCTCGGACGTCTTGGTGTCACGGCTGTCTGCCAGGAAGCGATACGCTTGCAGCAGTGCAGCTGGACCCAGGAACTTGTCCGGGTTCCACCAGAAGGACGGGCACGAAGTCGAGCAGCAAGCGCACAGGATGCACTCGTACAGACCGTCGAGCTTTTCACGCTCTTCCGGGGACTGCAGACGCTCGATGGCCGGAGCCGGCGTGTCGTTCTGCAGGAACGGCTTAACTTTCTCGTATTGCTTGTAGAAGATGCTCATATCGACGACCAGGTCACGGATAACCGGCAGACCTGGCAGAGGACGAACGATCAGCTTGTTGCCTTTAACCACGGCAGACAGCGGCGTGATGCACGCCAGGCCGTTTTTGCCGTTGATGTTCATGCCGTCGGAACCGCACACACCTTCACGGCAAGAGCGACGATAGGAGAAACCCTCGTCCTGCTCTTTGATCAGGGCCAGCACGTCCAGCACCATCAGGTCTTTACCACCGGTATCAACCTGGAATTCCTGCATGAACGGCGCAGCGTCCTGATCAGGGTTGTAGCGATAAACACTGACTTTCAACATGGCAGCCACCCTTAGTAAGTCCGAATCTTCGGTTCAAACGTCGGAACCGTCTTCGGCGAGAAGTTCACGGCACGCTTGGTCACGCGCTTGTCACCCGGGAAGTACAGGGTGTGGCACAACCAGTTCTCGTCGTCGCGGTCTTCAAAGTCTTCACGAGCGTGAGCACCACGGGATTCTTTACGAACCTCGGCGGCGATCGCAGTCGCTTCAGCCACTTCCAACAGGTTTTGCAGCTCAAGGGCTTCGATACGAGCGGTGTTGAACGCCTGGCTCTTATCGTTGATCTTGACGTTGGCGATGCGCTTGCGCAGATCGGCCAGCTGGGCAATACCCTTCTGCATGTATTCGCCGGTACGGAATACACCGAAGTAGTTCTGCATGCAGTTTTGCAGCTCGCGACGCAGGGTTGCCACGTCTTCGCCATCGGTACGCTCGTTCAGAGCGTTCAGGCGCGCCAGGGCAGTTTCGATGTTGGCGTCGGTCGCGTCATCGTATTCGATGCCGTCGGACAGTGCCTTCTCGAGGTGCAGGCCGGCAGCGCGACCGAATACCACCAGGTCGAGCAGCGAGTTGCCGCCCAGGCGGTTGGCGCCGTGAACCGATACGCACGCCACTTCGCCTACCGCGAACAGGCCGTGAATGATCTCGTCCACGCCGTCGGCGTTCTGAGTGATCGCCTGACCATGAATGTTGGTCGGCACGCCGCCCATCATGTAGTGGCAAGTCGGAACAACCGGAACCGGAGCAACCACCGGGTCAACGTGAGCAAAGGTCTTGGACAGCTCACAGATACCCGGCAGGCGGCTGTGCAGTACTTCTTCGCCCAGGTGATCGAGCTTGAGCAGTACGTGGTCGCCATTAGGGCCACAGCCGTTACCGGCAATGATTTCCTTGACCATCGAACGGGCTACAACGTCACGACCGGCAAGGTCTTTCGCGTTCGGAGCGTAACGCTCCATGAAGCGCTCGCCGTTCTTGTTGATCAGGTAGCCACCTTCACCACGGCAACCTTCGGTTACCAGTACGCCGGCGCCGGCAATACCGGTTGGGTGGAACTGCCACATTTCGATGTCTTGCACCGGTACGCCTGCACGCAGTGCCATGCCGACGCCGTCACCGGTGTTGATCAGGGCATTGGTGGTCGATGCGTAGATACGGCCTGCACCGCCAGTCGCCAGAACGGTAGCCTTGGCGCGGATGTAGGAGGTTTCACCGGTTTCGATGCAAATGGCGATCACGCCGACGAATGCGCCGTCAGCGTTTTTCACCAGGTCAACCGCGTAGTATTCGTTCAGGAACGTGGTGCCGGCTTTCAGGTTGCCCTGATACAGGGTGTGCAGCAGCGCGTGACCGGTACGGTCGGAAGCGGCGCACGTACGGGCAGCCTGGCCGCCTTTACCGTAATCCTTCGACTGGCCGCCGAATGGACGCTGGTAGATACGACCCTGTTCTGTACGCGAGAACGGCAGACCCATGTGGTCCAGCTCGAACACGGCGGCCGGGCCTTCCTGACACATGTATTCGATAGCGTCCTGGTCACCGATGTAGTCGGAACCCTTGACGGTGTCGTACATGTGCCAGCGCCAGTCATCGTTCGGGTCGGCGGACGCGATGGCGCAGGTGATGCCACCCTGTGCCGACACGGTGTGGGAACGCGTTGGGAACACTTTGGTGATCACGGCAGTCTTGTGACCGCCCTGGGCCAGCTGCAGCGCTGCGCGCATGCCAGCACCGCCGCCACCAATAATGATGGCGTCGAAGGAAATAGTTGGAATGTTAGCCATGAATCAGATACCCCAAAGAATCTGCACACCCCAGACGAAGTAAGCGAACATCGCGACGCCGCATACTGCCTGGAAGAGGAAACGGACTGCAGTCGCGGACTTGCCCAGCGCCATTGGCGTCAGGTAGTCAGTCGCGATGGTCCACATGCCGACCCAGGCGTGAGCGCCCAGAGCTACAAGTGCCAGCAGACTGAAGATTCGCATCGCATTGTGGGAAAACAGGCCGTGCCATTGCTCATAGCCGATGCCCGGGTTTGCGACGAGGTATCCGATCAGGAAAATGAAATAAGCCGCGAGAACGACCGCAGACACACGCTGTGCCATCCAGTCATAGAGGCCCGAACGCGAAAGGTTCGTAACGCTGGTTACCATATCCAAACTCCTGCCAGAACGATCAGCACCACGGAAATGGCGATGATGATTTTCGAGCCCAGGCGGCCGCCTTCCAGCGTCTCACCGATGCCCATATCCATGATCAAGTGGCGCACGCCGGCTACCAGATGATAAAGCAGAGCGGACAGGAGGCCCCATGCTACGAACTTGGCCAGCGGGCTGGTCAAGCATGCCTTCACCTCGGCAAAACCTTCCTCGGAACCCAGGGATTTGCTCAATGCATAAAGCATGATGCCCAAGCCCAGGAACAGGATGATGCCGGAAACACGGTGCAGGAACGACGTAACGCCGGTGATGGGGAGTTTGATGGTCCTTAGGTCTAGGTTTACAGGTCGTTGGCTATTCACGGCTTTTTTTCACACTGAAGAGCCCCTAACAATCAGGGCAAAGTTGTTGGGGAGTGCGACTGGTCAGGTAAGCACCACCCAGGGAGTGCGACCCCCAATGAAAGCAAGCCCAAAAGCCCTTGGCGGTCGGTGGCCGAGTATAGACAGTTAGGTTACTAATGACAACGCGCGCTCCTCACCCTAATAGCTGATTGCGCTGGCGGGATAAAAGGCGTAAATGGCAGTCAATTTCGACGAAAAAGTACGGTTAAAGCCTTCTGGAGCAAGACTTTAGGCAAATTGACATCTGAATTTATCTCACTATAGTGGTGCGGGCCCTGCGTGGGGGGTCTGTCTGATGATTTGAAGCATAAATAGGAGGCCACATGGCTGACAAAAAAGCGCAGTTGATCATCGAGGGCGCAGCCCCCGTCGAGCTGCCCATTTTAACCGGCACCGTTGGTCCCGATGTTATCGACGTACGGGGCCTGACGGCCACGGGCCGTTTCACTTTCGACCCAGGCTTCATGTCGACCGCCTCTTGCGAGTCGAAGATCACCTATATCGACGGCGACAATGGCATTCTGCTGCACCGGGGCTACCCGATCGAGCAGCTGGCCGAGCAATCGGACTACCTCGAAACCTGCTACCTGCTGCTAAATGGCGAATTGCCAACAGCCGAGCAAAAAGCCCAGTTCGTCAGCACCGTGAAGAACCACACCATGGTTCACGAGCAGTTGAAGACCTTCTTTAACGGCTTCCGTCGCGACGCCCACCCGATGGCCGTGATGTGCGGCGTGGTTGGCGCCCTGTCGGCCTTCTATCACGACTCCCTGGACATCAATAACCCGCAGCATCGCGAAATCTCCGCAATCCGCCTGGTTGCCAAGATGCCAACCCTGGCCGCAATGGTTTACAAGTACTCCATGGGTCAACCCATGATGTACCCGCGCAACGACCTGACGTACGCGGAAAACTTCCTGCACATGATGTTCAACACCCCGTGCGAGATCAAACCGATCAGCCCGACGCTCGCCAAGGCCATGGACCGGATCTTCATCCTCCACGCCGACCACGAGCAGAACGCCTCCACCTCGACCGTACGCCTGGCAGGCTCCTCGGGTGCCAACCCGTTCGCCTGTATCGCCGCCGGTATCGCCGCACTCTGGGGCCCTGCCCACGGCGGTGCGAACGAAGCCGTATTGACCATGCTCGATGAAATCGGCGATGTCTCGAACATCGACAAGTTCATCGCCAAGGCCAAGGACAAGAACGATCCGTTCAAGCTGATGGGCTTCGGTCACCGCGTCTACAAGAACCGTGACCCGCGCGCCACCGTGATGAAGCAGACCTGCGACGAAGTGTTGAAGGAACTGGGCATCAAGAACGATCCGCAACTCGAACTGGCCATGCGCCTGGAAGAGATCGCGCTGACCGATCCATACTTCATCGAGCGCTCGCTGTACCCGAACGTCGACTTCTACTCGGGGATCATCCTCAAGGCGATCGGCATTCCAACCAGCATGTTCACCGTGATCTTCGCCCTGGCGCGGACCGTGGGCTGGATCTCCCACTGGAAAGAAATGCTCTCCAGCCCGTACAAGATTGGCCGCCCGCGCCAGCTGTACACCGGCTACGAGTCGCGTGACATCACCAAGCTGGAAGACCGCAAGTAAGCCAACCGCTTAGTTGCACCGAATAAGGCCTCCTCTGGAGGCCTTATTTGTTTCTGCCGAACGCGCGCCAACACCGATCACTTCCACCCCCCTCACCCGCTGAAAACCACTTTTATTGATGCAGGATTTAAGAAACAGTTTTGTCGTATCCGTGACCAATAAATGCAAAAAAAAGCCCCGATCTCGCGACCGGGGCTTTTTTTGTAACCGTTACGACACTTAGTGGTTAACCGCCCCACTCGCCCCCAGGCCCGTTTGTGAACGCACAAACTGCGGGAAGTACAGCGCACGCTCTTTCTCTGCCGCCGCCGACTTGTCGGTGATGGAGAAGAACCAGATACCGATGAACGCAATGATCATCGAGAACAGCGCCGGGTATTCGTACGGGAAGATGGCTTTCTCGTGGTGCAGGATCGACACCCAGATGGTCGGGCCGAGGATCATCAGGCCAACGGCACTGATCAAGCCCAGCCAGCCGCCAATCATCGCGCCACGGGTGGTGAGGTTTTTCCAGTACATGGAAAGCAGCAGCACCGGGAAGTTACAGCTGGCGGCAATGGAGAACGCCAGGCCGACCATGAACGCAATGTTCTGGCTTTCGAACAGGATACCCAAGCCGATTGCCAGCACCGCCAGGGCGATGGTGGTGATCTTCGACACGCGAATCTCATCCTTCTCGTTGGCCTTGCCTTTCTTGATCACGCTGGCATACAGGTCATGGGACACCGCCGAAGCACCCGCCAGGGTCAGGCCGGCAACCACTGCCAGAATGGTGGCAAACGCCACGGCCGAGATGAAGCCCAGGAAAATACTGCCGCCCACCGCGTTGGCCAGGTGCACCGCCGCCATGTTGTTGCCGCCGAGCAAGGCGCCTGCCGCATCCTTGAACGCCGGGTTGGTGCTGACCAGCAGGATCGCGCCAAAACCGATGATAAAGGTCAGGATGTAGAAGTAACCGATGAAACCGGTGGCATACAGCACGCTCTTACGCGCTTCCTTGGCGTCGCTTACGGTGAAGAAGCGCATCAGGATGTGCGGCAGGCCAGCAGTACCGAACATCAGCGCCAGTCCCAGGGAGAACGCCGAGATCGGGTCTTTCACCAGGCCGCCCGGGCTCATGATCGCTTCACCTTTAGGGTGAACCTTGATCGCCTCGGCAAACAGCGTGTTGAAGTCAAAGTTGACGTGCTTCATCACCATCAGCGCCATGAACGAGGCACCGGACAGCAACAGCACAGCCTTGATGATCTGTACCCAGGTGGTCGCCAGCATGCCGCCGAACAACACATACAGGCACATCAGGATACCCACCAGAATCACCGCAACGTGGTAATCCAGGCCGAACAGCAGTTGGATCAGCTTGCCCGCGCCGACCATCTGCGCGATCAGGTAGAACGCCACCACCACCAGCGAGCCACAGGCCGACAGGCTGCGGATCTGGGTTTGCCCGAGGCGATAGGACGCCACGTCGGCAAAGGTGTACTTGCCCAGGTTACGCAGGCGCTCGGCGATCAGGAACAGGATGATCGGCCAACCCACCAGGAAGCCGATCGAATAGATCAGGCCGTCGTAACCGGAGGTGAACACCAGCGCGGAAATACCCAGGAAAGACGCCGCCGACATATAGTCGCCAGCAATCGCCAGGCCGTTCTGGAAGCCGGTAATCTTGCCGCCGGCCGCATAGTAGTCAGCCGCCGATTTGTTGCGCTTGGACGCCCAGTAGGTGATGCACAGGGTTGCACCGACAAACGCCACGAACATCAGGATCGCGGCGATATTCAGCGGTTGCTTGTGCACTTCACCGGTCAAGGCATCCGCCGCCCAAACGGCGGGCGCGAAGATCGAAGCGCCACATACAGCCAATAGACGCCGGATCATTGCGCAGCCTCCTTGAGAATCGCATTGTTCAGGTCGTCGAATTCGCCGTTGGCGCGTCGTACGTAGATGCCGGTAAGAATGAAGGCCGACACAATCAGCCCGACCCCGATCGGGATTCCCCAGGTAATCGAGGAACCGGGGCTGAGCTTGGCGCCCAGCACTTGTGGCCCGTAGGCAATCAACAGGATGAAAGCGGAGTAAAGCCCTAGCATGATCGCCGAGAGAATCCAGGCGAACCTTTCCCTTTTTCTCACCAGCTCCTTGAAACGCGGGCTGTTTTGAATCGAGAGGTAAATGCTGTCGTTCATTGTTTTTATCCTCGCAGCACAGCTTTTTATTATTTTGGAACATATCCACTGTATGCGGCTGCGGAACAGGTTCCAGACGACCTTAGTAGTAGAACGAGATAGCAACTTCGCAAGTTTTTAAGCCAACAAATAAACAACAGCCTGAATGCAGGCAAAAAAATGTGGGAGCGGGCTTGCTCGCGAAGGCGGTGCATCAGTCAATACATGGGCTGACTGACACACCGCCTTCGCGGGCAAGCCCGCTCCCACATTGGGTTTGTGGTGGGGCTTCTAAAGAGTTAGTGCTTTATTTGGCAGTCCACTCGGCCACACGCTCAGGGTGTTTGGCGACCCAATCCTTGGCCGCGGCATCAGGTTTGGCGCCTTCCTGGATTGCGAGCATGACTTCGCCGATTTCGTCCTTGGAGGCCCACTGGAATTTCTTCAAAAAGGCCGCGACTTCCGGCGCTTTCTTCTCCAGGCCCTTGCTGCCGATGCTGTTGACGGTTTCAGCAGCCCCATAAATTCCTTTTGGATCGTCCAGGAAACGCAGTTTCCACTTGGCGAACATCCAGTGTGGCACCCAACCGGTGACCGCAATGGACTCCTGTTTGTCTTCGGCACGGGTCAGTTCGGCGATCATCGCGGCGCCCGAGCTGGCTTGCAGCTTGTAGTCCAGGCCATAGGCCTTGATCGCTTCGTCGGTCTTGAGCATCACGCCTGAACCGGCGTCGATGCCGACAATCTTGTTCTTGAAGGTGGTGTCGGTCTTGAGGTCTTCAATCGATTTGGCCTTGACGTACTCCGGCACGATCAGGCCAATTTTTGCATCCTTGAAGTTGGGGCCGTAGTCGACCACCTTGTCCTTGTTCTTGGCCCAGTACTCACCATGGGTCACGGGCAGCCAGGCGGAGAGCATGGCGTCGAGCTTGCCGGTGGCCACGCCCTGCCACATGATCCCGGTAGCGACGGCCTGCAGTTTCACGTCATAACCGAGCTTTTCCTTGATCACCTCTGCCGCCACGTGGGTGGTGGCAACGCTGTCAGACCAGCCATCTACGTAACCGATGCTCAGGGTTTTGCTGTCGGCGCTGGCCAGTGTGGAGCTCATCGCAACTACCAGAGTGGCAGCTGCGCCCAAGAGTCGTCGCATCTTCATAGTACTTCCCCGAAAGTGCTGCGCCCGGCGGATGCCGAGCGACGTCAACCTGTTGTTATGTGGTGCACCGCGCCCCCTTCACGCGCATCGATCCGGCGGCCCAGACATCAGTGGAGTGCTGACACTTCGATCATCAACCTGCCGGGACCTTGGACCTGCTCTGACTGCGACCTCAGGTAAGCAAGAAACGACATCACATCGCCAGCAGGACGTTTTGTAGGACATCGCAGCAAAATCCCGCCCGAACTTTGCATGTCTAAATTATGCGGCCCCACTGGGAAGGGCTAAATCCGGGTAAGATGCGCGCCTTTGCTCCCCAGATAAGCCGACCATGCCCGCGACTGCCCGCTTCCCTGCCCTGCCCTATATTTTCGCCCTGATCCTCGGCGTACTTGCCCTTGTCGGCTATTGGTACGGCCTCGGCCGGCCCGTGGTGTTGCCGGACGTGGCCAGCGCCAGCCACAAAATGCAATGCGCCTCGTACACGCCGTTCGACAAGGACCAGTCGCCGTTCGACCAGCCCTTCAAGCTGCGCCCCGAGCGCATGGACGCCGACCTGGCCCTGCTGGCCACCCGCTTTGAATGCATTCGCACCTACTCCATGACCGGCCTGGAAGCCTTGCCGGACCTGGCGCGCAAGCATGGGTTGAAGTTGATGGCCGGCGCCTGGGTCAGCAGTGACCCGGTTGCCACCGAAAAAGAAGTCGCCGAGTTGATCGCTGCGGCCAACGCCAACCCGGACGTGGTCACCTCGGTGATCGTCGGCAACGAAGCGCTGCTGCGCAAGGAAGTCACCGCCAAGCAGTTGGTGACGCTGATCCATAAGGTCAAAAGCCAGATCAAGCAGCCGGTGACTTATGCCGACGTGTGGGAGTTCTGGCTCAAGCACCCGGAAATCGCTCCGGCGGTGGACTTCCTGACCATTCACCTGCTGCCGTACTGGGAAGATGACCCGTCGGGCATCGACCAGGCGCTCAAGCACGTGGGTGATGTACGTCAGACTTTCGGCAACACGTTCGCTCCCAAGGATGTGCTGATCGGCGAGACCGGCTGGCCCAGCGAAGGCCGCCAACGCGAAACCGCCGTGCCGAGCCGGGTCAATGAGGCCAAGTTCATGCGCGGCTTTGTGGCCATGGCCGAGGCCAATGGCTGGCATTACAACCTGATCGAAGCTTTTGACCAGCCATGGAAACGCGCCAGCGAAGGCGCGGTTGGGGGTTACTGGGGGCTGTTTGATGCTGATCGCCAGGACAAGGGCATCCTCGCCGGGCCGGTCAGCAATGTGCCGTACTGGCCGCTGTGGCTGAGCGTGGGCGGAATTATCCTGCTGGGCACTTTGGTACTTGGCGGGCGCGTTCGCAGCACGCGCGCAGCACTCATGCTGCCATTTCTCGGTGCCGTGGCGGCCTGTTCCATCGGCACCTGGGCCGAGCTGAACCGCGTTACCGCGCGCTTCAACGATGAATGGGTGTGGGCAAGCTTGCTGGTGGTGTTGAACCTGCTGGTGCTGGCCCACGCCGCCCTGGCCCTGAGCGCGCGCGACGGTTGGCGTGAGCGGGCCTTTCACTGGCTGGAGCAACGCGCGGGCTGGCTGGTGGCAATCGCCGGGTTTGCCGGTGCGGTAATGATGCTCGCGCTGGTGTTTGACCCGCGTTATCGCAGCTTCCCGAGTGCGGCGCTGGTGTTGCCGGCGCTGGTTTACCTGGTTCGCCCGGTAACCGGCCCGCGTCGGGAGATTGCGCTGCTGGCCTTCATCATCGGCGCAGGCATTGCGCCACAGCTGTATCGCGAAGGGTTGCAGAACCAGCAGGCGTGGGGTTGGGCAATCGTGAGTGTGCTGATGGTTGTAGCCTTGTGGCGTTGCTTGCGCGTGCGCAAGGCCTAAGACCGCCATCGCAGGCAAGCCCGCTCCCACATTAAGGCCGGATTCACGCGGTCAAAATGTGGGAGCGGGCTTGCTCGCGACGAGACCCTGTCAGGCAGCCCGCGGCTTCCTGACCAACCGCAACCCTGCAATCACCACCGCAAACACCGCAAACGTGGTGTTGTACAACGCCAGCGCCGGCAAGCCGAACACCATCCCCAACACGGCCAGGCCCCATCCGGCACGGCCCGGCACAAAAAATCCCAGCACCGATGTAACCAACGCCGCCCAGCCCAAGACCTTGAAGTGAATCATCAACCCCAGGTTCGAACGCAACTGGCATTCCCAGCGGCTGGCCTCATCGGCGCAGATGCCAACCCACTGGCCATCCTCCATAAAACCGTAACGTGCGCCATAACTGGCGGCCAGCCATAAAGGCAAGGCAATAAGCAGCAGGATCAGCGGCAAACGACGGGACATGGGGCACTCCGATAGACAAAAACGGCGCTCAGCTTAATCCCACGGCGGCCGTTAGCAAGCGGTGTGCACAGATAAGTATTCATCCATGCCTCGCAAAGTGTATCTTCTGGCTACTATTACCCCGATTCCGTGGCTTTTTTCCGACTTTTAGTGCCGAGAGCTGGCACTTCGGTGGCGACGCGGTGGTCATAGCCTGCGAACTTCATTCAGCACGTTTCCTCTTAGGGATTAAGTCATGCTCCGTTCCTTGCGCTGTGCTGCCTTGCTGGGCAGCCTATTTTTGAGTGCGTCAGCACTGGCCGTCGACATCGACCAAGCCAGCTATGGCTACCCTTTGACCAACCCGTTCGAAGCGACCATTGCGACCACCCCGCCTGACCTTCGGCCTAAATTGCCGACCGACGACGAGATCAACCAGTCCGACTACACGCTGAACATGCGCCCCGAGCGCGAGTTCAGCCTGCCGGACAACTTCTGGGCGGTGAAGAAACTCACCTATCGCATCGCCAAACAAGACCACGCCGCGCCGCTGATCTTCCTGATCGCAGGCACCGGCGCGCGGTTTGACAGCAGCATCAACGAATACCTGAAAAAACTCTATTACCAGGCCGGCTACCACGTGGTGCAGCTGTCGTCGCCAACCAGCTTCGATTTCATCAGCGCCGCCTCGCGCTTCGCCACCCCGGGGATCACCCAGGAAGACGCCGAGGACATGTACCGCGTGATGCAAGCCGTGCGCGCGCAGAACGCCTCGCTGCCGGTGACCGACTTCTACCTCACCGGCTACAGCCTGGGTGCCCTGGATGCGGCGTTTGTCAGCAAGCTCGACGAGACCCGTCGCAGCTTCAACTTCAAAAAGGTGCTGCTGCTCAACCCGCCGGTCAACCTCTACACCTCGATCACCAACCTCGACAAGCTGGTACAGACCGAGGTCAAAGGCATCAATAACACCACCACCTTCTATGAGCTGGTGCTGAGCAAGCTGACGCGCTACTTCCAACAAAAGGGCTACATCGACCTCAATGACGCCCTGCTCTACGACTTCCAGAACTCCAAGCAGCACCTGACCAACGAACAAATGGCGATGCTGATCGGCACCTCGTTCCGCTTCTCGGCGGCCGACATTGCCTTTACCTCGGACCTGATCAACCGCCGCGGTCTGATCATTCCGCCTAAGTACCCGATCACCGAAGGCACCAGCCTCACGCCGTTCCTCAAGCGTGCGCTGCAATGCGACTTCGACTGCTACCTCACCGAACAAGTGATCCCCATGTGGCGCGCGCGTTCCGACGGCGGCAGCCTGCTGCAACTGGTTGACCAGGTGAGCCTGTACGCGCTCAAGGACTACCTGCACAGCAGCCCGAAAATCGCGGTGATGCACAACGCCGACGACGTGATCCTCGGCCCTGGTGACCTCGGTTTCCTGCGTAAAACCTTCGGCGATCGCTTGACCGTCTACCCTCTGGGCGGCCACTGCGGCAACCTCAATTACCGCGTCAACGCCGACGCCATGCTGGAGTTCTTCCGTGGCTAAATATCTTCTGCTGCTCGCCGCCCTGATGTGCGCGGGCGTCGCCAATGCCGACAACAGCAAGGCGCATGAACCGGTCAAGGTCGACGCCGATGGCTTCAAGGAGCCGCTGACCAAGCTCAAGTTCAACCCGGGCCTGGACCAGCGCGAGTTCGAGCGTTCATCGCTGACCGCGCTCAACGTGTATGACCCGCTGGAGTCGTGGAACCGCCGCGTGTACCACTTCAACTATCGCTTCGACCAGTGGGTGTTCCTGCCGGTGGTTGACGGCTACCGCTATGTCACCCCGAGCTTCCTGCGCACCGGCGTGAGCAACTTCTTCAACAACCTGGGCGATGTGCCCAACCTGTTGAACAGCCTGCTGCAGCTCAAGGGCCATCGTTCCCTGGAAACCACCGGGCGCCTGCTGCTCAACACCACCATTGGCGTCGCCGGCCTGTGGGACCCGGCCACCGCCATGGGCCTGCCGCGCCAGAGCGAAGACTTCGGTCAAACCTTGGGCTTCTACGGCGTGCCCGGCGGCGCCTACCTGGTGCTGCCGATCTTCGGCCCGTCGAACCTGCGCGACACCACCGGCTTGATCGTCGACTACGGCGCGGAAACCGAGATCAACTTCCTCAACGTGTCCAAGGTCAGCGAAAACCACCCGGAAATCTGGGCCCTGCGCGCCGTCGACAAACGCTATCAGACCAGCTTCCGCTACGGTCAGATGAACTCGCCGTTCGAGTATGAAAAGGTGCGCTACATCTACACCGAATCGCGCAAGTTGCAGATTGCCGAGTAAACGCCCTGCAGATACGAAAAAGCCACTCACCTGAATGAGTGGCTTTTTTGTTTGTGCTCCAACATCACTCAGCAGTACGTGACGTATCCACAGAGCGACTGGCAGATTGTTCTTTAGCGCCCGGCCATAACCCAAAACCAACCCAGAAGAGCGACCCGACAAAAGGCAACAACGTCCAGAACGAGTTGACCTGGCTGATGCCGTTATCGGTGAGCCTTCGGCATAACAGAGTGACCCTGGCAGGCAGCGTCAGCAGCAAATAACCCAAGCCAATACCCAAGGTAGTTTTTATCCAATCTTCAAAAAACCACCAGCAAATAGCTATGTATGCCCCTTCAATTACCTTATCAACCAACTGAAAATACCAGAAAGCTCTCCTGCTCGACCGCCCCTCGAATACAAATGATTTCTTCAGTGCGTCCAGATACCAATTCATTTAAAACTCCCTGATTAACAGACTCTGTAAAACGCCTGGATAGGCCAAACAGAGCCGCAGATCTTAGGAAGGATTGAATTGGTCCTCTGTAGGGAAAAGCCTAAAGCGCTGCGACCAGACTGACTCACACGCCCTGGCAAACACCTGTCAATGTCTTACTGCGTGCCAAATTTTCTCGAAGATTTGAACCACCACCAACGCTACCGCCCCCGCAATAATCCCGGCCACCGCATTGAGCAGCGTCGGCATCAGCCACGCCATGGCGCCGACGCTCTGGCTCGCCGTCTCAATCCAGTGATGCACCACCGGCACGCCGTGGGTGAGAATCCCGCCGCCGACCATGAACATCGCTGCCGTGCCGATCACCGACAGGCTTTTCATCATGTAAGGCGCGGCGCGCAGAATCGCCCCGCCGATGCTGCGCGCGGCCTGGCCGGGCTTTTGGGTCAGCCACAGGCCGAGGTCATCGAGCTTGACGATACCGGCGACCAGGCCGTAAACGCCGATGGTCATGACAATGGCGATGCCCGACAGCACGATCACTTGCTGCATCAACGGCGCATCGGCGACCGTGCCGAGGGTGATGGCGATGATTTCCGCCGACAGAATGAAGTCGGTACGGATCGCGGCCTTGATCTTGTCCTTCTCAAACGCAACCAAGTCAGTCGCCGGGTCCGCCACTGCTTCGACCAAATGCGCCTGTTCCTCAGTGCGCTTGTGTATGAAGCTATGCGCGAGCTTTTCAAAGCCCTCGAAACACAGATAAGCCCCGCCCAGCATCAACAACGGCGTGACCGCCCACGGCGCAAACGCGCTGATTAGCAGCGCCGCAGGCACCAGAATCAACTTATTGAGAAACGAGCCCTTGGCCACCGCCCACACCACCGGGATCTCCCGCTCGGCCCGCACCCCGGAAACCTGCTGGGCATTCAACGCCAAGTCATCGCCGAGCACCCCGGCAGTCTTCTTGGCGGCCATTTTGGTCATCAACGCCACATCGTCGAGGACGGCGGCGATGTCGTCGATCAGTACCAGTAAGCTGCTTCCTGCCATGACGCGGTCATCCTGTAAGTAAAGTGCCGCGAATATAACGCGGCGACCGTGAGGGAATATAGGTTTCCGCTGCGTGAAGGATTGCTGTTGATCTGGCTTTTGCTCTGCTTTTGCTTTTGCTCTGCTTTTGCTTTTGCTCTGCTTTTGCTTTTGATCTGAGTCGCCCCGTCAACCACGCTGGCCGAACGCAGGCTTGAATCCGTGGGCAACCCGGCAGGACGCCGGGTTAGCCGCGCTGGGCCATGGATGGCCCATCGCGGCGGCCCACGGATTCAAGCCTTCGTTCGGGCACACCGAAGCGTGAGCGAGGTGCCGAGTGGTGGGGCGAGGACTTTTTGCTTACTTTTTGCTGGGCCGGCATTCCGGTCCTTCAAAAAGTGAGCCGCTGTAAGAGCGGAACCCCAAGTGGCCGTTACCAAAGGAATGGATATGTACTCCGACTAGACATCCCAGCCAACCGGCACGCCGCCTTCGCGAGCAAGCCCGCTCCCACAATTGGAATGTGCTAGGTCAGCAAGATAATGGGCAGCTCGGAGGTCGCTATCGCAGGCAAGCCAGCTCCCACAGTGGGGCACCAGTGTGTCAGTGCTGCCAACCACCGCCCAGGCTCTGGATCAGCGCCACACTGCCCTGGCTCAACTGCCCCTGCGTATCGCGCAAATTCTGCTCCGCTTGCAGCAACACCAGTTGTTGGGTCAACACCGTCTCCCGACTGACAGTGCCCGCACGCAACTGCGCTTGCTGACTGCCGAACAACTGCTGATTGCGCTGGTACACCTGCTGGAAGGCATCCGCCTGAGTTTGCAGATGATTGATCGCCGACAAATTGTCCTCGACATTCTGCAAGGCACTCAACACCGTGCCCCGGTAATTCGCTGCAATCTGGTCATAACTCGCCTCAGCCTGCTTGACCGCCGCCTCCCGCGCGCCGCCATCAAAAATCGTCTCCGCCAACGCCGGGCCCAACGTCCAGATGCGATTGGGCAGGGAGAACAACCCACCCAAGGCACTGCCGCGATACCCCAGCTGAGCAGTCAGGTCCAGCGTGGGAAAGAACGCCGCCTCAGCCACGCCGATTTTGGCATTCGCCGCCGCCGCCGAGCGCTCGGCCGCAACCACATCAGGCCGGCGTTGCAACAAAGTCGAGGCCAAGGTCAACGGTGGCCGTGGCACCACGAATGCAAAATCAGTCCGTGGCGCAATGCTGAACTCACTCGGCGCCACGCCCACCAGCACCGCCAAGGCATGCTCGTACTGCTCGCGATCACGCAGCGAGGTCTGCAAGCCGGCTATCGAGGTGGTCAATTGATCCTGAGCCACCAGCAACTGGTCATTAGTGGCCACGCCCTGCGTGAACTGCGCCTGGATCATGTCGAGCAATTGCTGATTGATGGTCTGCTGCTGTTGCAACAGGCGCACATCGATATCCATCTGCCGCAACGCCAGGTAATTGCTCGCCACGCTGGAACTGATCGACAACCGCACACCGGCCAGCAGCGCATCCGATTGCTGGGCTGTGGCCTGGCTCGATTCGATGCCCCGGCGCACTTCCCCCCACAAATCCGGCTCCCAGCTTGCGGTCAATGTGGCGCTGACACTGTTCTTCACCCCGGTCGATGCGGTGGTGGTGCTGGACGTGCTGCCGTCACCGCCCTCGCCGCGCGACCCGGACAAGCCCACGCCCACCGTCGGCCACAGCCCGGCGCGGCTCGATGCCACCTGCGCCTGGGCCAACCGATACGCCGCCTCAGCCGCAATGATCGACTGGTTGGCCTTGGCCGAACGCGCCACCAAGTCATTGAGCACCGGGTCCTGATAGGCCAGCCACCACTGGCTGTCCAACGCCCCTTGGGGGTTGGAGACCGCGCGCTGCCACTGCGCGCCCTCCTTGAACGACTGCGGCAGTTCCATCGCCGGCTTCTGGTAGTCCGGCCCGACCATGCAGCCCCCCAGCACCAGGCTGGCCAACAGCACGCTATATCTGAGTTTCATGACCTTGCTTCCTTGTGCCGCCCCAGGCGCTGAGACGCCCGGTCGAGCCAGAGGTAAATCACCGGAGTGGTGTAGAGCGTCAGCACCTGGCTGAACAACAGCCCACCAATAATCGAAATCCCCAACGGCCGGCGCAGTTCCGAGCCATAACCTGAGCCGAGCACCAGCGGCAGCGCGCCGAGAATCGCCGCCAGCGTTGTCATCATGATCGGCCGGAAGCGGATCAGGCAGGCGCGCCGGATCGCTTCCTTGGCCGTGAGGCCGAACTCCCGCCGTTCGGTGATCGCGAAGTCGATCATCATGATTGCGTTCTTCTTCACGATGCCGATCAACAGGATCACGCCCACCAGCGCGATGATCGACAGCTCGGTGCCGGTCAGCAGCAAGGCGATCAACGCGCCGACGCCCGCCGAGGGCAAGGTGGAAAGGATAGTCAGCGGGTGCATCAGGTTTTCATACAGAATGCCCAACACGATGTACACCGAGAGCAATGCGGCGACGATCAGCAGCGGCTCGCTGGCCACCGACGACTGGAACACCTGGGCCGTGCCGGCAAACTGGCCGGTGACGCTGGCCGGCATGCGCAACTGTTTCACCGCGTCCTCCACCAGCGCGGTGGCCTGGCCGATCGAGGTGCCGGGGGCGAGGTTGAACGAGACGGTCACGGCCGGAAAAGTGCCTTGGTGGCTGATCGAAATCGCCGTGCGCGAGATGCTGTTATCGGCCAGCGCAGACAGCGGCACCAACGTCGTGGGCGCGGTCAGGTTCGGCGCGGCGGTGGTGCCTTTGGCCGCCACTGCGGTGTTGCCGGCCGGCACGTAAATCCCCTTGAGCGCTTGAGGGTCGGTCCAGTACTGCGGGGCGATTTCCATCACCACGTGGTACTGGTTGGCGGCGCGGTAAAGGGTCGAGACCTGACGCTGGCCGAACGCGTCGTACAGCGTCTGGTCCACCGCCGACATGCCCACGCCGAGCCGCGCGGCGGTGTCGCGGTTGATGCTCACATTGGCCAATAGACTGTTGTCTTGCTGGTCAGTGTTCAAGTCGGTGAGTTGCGGCAACGTGTGCAGCACTTCCACCACCTTGGGCACCCATTCATCCAGGGATTGCTGGTCGTCGGCAGTCAGCGTGTATTGGTACTGCGCGCCGCTTTGTCGGCCGCCCACGGTGATGTCCTGGGCGGCCTGCAAAAACAGCTTGGTGCCAGGCAGATCGCCGAGGCTGCGGCGGATCTGGCCGATCACATCGACGGCACTGTCCTTGCGCTGATCAATCGGCTTGAGCAGCACAAACAGCTGCGCACTGTTGACCGCCCCGCCGCCACCGCCACCGCCGCCGACAAACCCGGCAGCAGTTTCCACATTGGGGTTTTGCATGACCTTATGGTTGATCTGGGTGAAGTCCTTTTGCATCGCCCCGTAGGAAATACTCTGCGCCGCGATGATGCTGCCCTGCAGGCGGCCGGTGTCTTCCTGGGGAAAGAAGCCCTTGGGCACCAGCACGTACAGCACGCCCGCGAGCACGATCACCAGCACCGTCACCACGCCCATCAGGATCGAGTGCTCGATCACCCAGCCCAGCGTGCGGTCGTAGAAGCGGTGAAAGCGTGAATCCGGGTGCTCGTTGCCTTCGCGGATTTCCTTGGGCGCGCGCAGCAGCACGCTGGCGAGCATCGGCGTCACCGTCAGCGAAATCACCATCGAGATGACGATGGCCACCGACAGCGACACGGAGAACTCGCGAAACAGCCGCCCGACAATCCCGCCCATCAGCAGCAACGGAATAAACACCGCCACCAGCGACACGCTGATGGTCAGCACCGTAAAACCGACTTCCTGCGCCCCGGCCAGCGCGGCCTCCACCCGCGTCTTGCCGCGCTCCAGGTGACGCATGATGTTTTCCACCACCACGATCGCATCGTCGACCACAAAGCCGGTGGAAATGGTCAGCGCCATCAACGACAGGTTATTCAGGCTGTAGCCGAGGAAGTACATCGCGCCAAAGGTGCCAAGCAACGACAACGGCACCACCACGGCCGGCACCAGAGTGCTGCGCCAGTCGCGGAAGAAGCCGAAGGTCACCAGCGTCACCAGCAGGATCGAGGCCAGCAAAGTCACTTCCACGTCATGCAACGACGCGCGAATAGTGGTGGTGCGGTCCATCAACAGGTTGAGCTTGATCGACGCCGGGATCGAGCTTTGCAAAAACGGCAGCGACGCTTTCACCGCGTCCACCGTGTCGATCACATTGGCGCCCGGCTGCTTGAACACCACCAGCAACACTGCCGGCTTGCCGTTGGACAGGCCGAAGTTGCGCAGGTCCTGCACGTCTTCGCGCACGTAGCCGAGGTCGGCAATGTGGATCAGGTCGCCGTTACTGGCCTTGACCACCAGCGGCCCGTAATCATTGCTGTCGAGCAACTGGTCGTTGGCGCCGATGCCATACGAGCGATCGCCCACCGCCACATTGCCCTTGGGCAAGTTGGCGTTGGACGCTCCGATGACCTGACGCACCTGCTCCAGGCTGACGCCGTACCTGTTCAGCCGGTCCGGGTTCAGCTCGATGCGCACCGCCGGCAATGCACCGCCGCCCACCGTCACGTCGCCGACGCCAGTGGTCTGCAACAGGCGCTGTTCGAGCACCGTCGAGGCCGCGTCGTACATCTGCCCCGGCGTGGCGCTGTCGGAGGTCAGGCTGATGATCAGGATCGGCGAGTCGGCCGGGTTGACCTTGCGGTAGGTCGGGTTGCCGGACAAGTCGCTGGGCAAGTTGCTGCGCGCGGCGTTGATCGCCGCCTGCACATCCCGCGCCGCGCCGTCGATGTCACGGCTCAGGTCGAACTGCATAGTGATGCGCGTGGAGCCGAGGCTGCTGGCGGAGGTCATTTGCGTGACCCCGGCGATCTGCCCGAACTGGCGCTCCAGCGGCGTCGCCACAGAACTTGCGACAGTGGTCGGGTCGGCGCCGGGCAACGAGGCGCTGACGCTGATGGTCGGGAAGTCCACTTCCGGCAGCGGCGCCACCGGCAACAGGTTGAACGCCAACACGCCAAACAAGGCCAGCCCGGCCGCCAGCAGCGTGGTGGCAATCGGGCGATGAATAAACGGCGCGCTGAGGTTCATCGCATCATTCCACCGCCGCCGAGCGACGGCTGAAGCGTTCGCCCAGGCCGTGCATGGCGAGGAAGATCACCGGCGTGGAAAACAGCGTGAGCAACTGGCTGAGCAGCAACCCGCCGATAATCGCAATGCCCAGCGGGTGGCGCAGCTCCGAGCCAATGCCGGTGCCCAGCGCCAACGGCACTGCACCGAACAGCGAGGCCATGCTGGTCATCAGAATCGGCCGAAAGCGCAGCTCCGCCGCCTGGCGAATCGCTTGCACCGGGCTCAAGCCGCCTTCACGTAAAAGCTCCAGGGCGAAGTCGACCATCATGATGCCGTTTTTCATGACGATGCCGATCAGTAACACAATGCCGATCAAGCCGATGATGTCGAACTGCGTGCCCGTCACCAGCAGCGCCAGCAAGGCGCCGAGGGCCGCCGAGAGCAGCGTCGACAGGATCGTCACCGGGTGCACGAAGCTCTCGTACAAAATCCCCAGCATCAGGTACACCACCACAATCGCCGCCAGCACCAGGAACACCTGGTTGGACAGCGACGCCTGGAACGTCGCCGCCGCGCCTTCGAGGTTGGCCTGCACCGACAGCGGCAGGCCGACCTTGGCTTCAATGTCCTGCAAGCGCGTCACCGCCGCGCCCAGCGTCTGCCCGGGGGCCAGGTTGAACGACACGTCCGCATAGGGAAACTGCCCCAGGCGGTTGATGGTGACCGGCGAGCGCACCACTTCCAGGGTCGCCATGCTCGACAGCGGCGCCACGCCGCCGCCGGGAATGTCCACGTACAAACCGGTGAGCAAATCCGGCAAATTGCGCGGCGGGTGGTCGGTGGCGATCACCACGTGGTACTGGTTGAGCTGGGTGTAAATGGTCGAGACCTGGCGCTGGCCGAACGCGTCGTACAGCACATCGTCGATGGCCTGCGGGGTAATCCCCAGGCGCGAGGCGGTGGCGCGGTCGAAGGTCAGCTTGATCTGGTTGCCGAACTGCATGGCCTGGCTTTGCACGTCGGTGAACATCGGGTCTTGCTTGATCGCGGCGAGCAACTTGGTGGTCCACTGCTCCAGCTCATCCGGGTCGGTGGCTTGCAGGCCCAGGCGGTAACTGGTGGTGGACACCGTGGCGTCCAGGGTCAGGTCCTGCACCGAGTGCAGGTAGAGGCGGATGCCGGCGTCGTCGGCGTTGGCATCGGCCAAACGGCGGATCACTTCGGTGGCGCTGTCTCGCTCGCCACGCGCCTTAAGGTTGATCAGCAAATTGCCCTGGTTGATGGTCGGGTTGGTCTGGTCGATACCAACGAACGACGACAGGCTTTGCACCGCCGGGTCCTTGAGGATACGTGCGGCCAGGCGTTGCTGTTCAACCTGCATCTGCTGGAACGAGATGGTCGGCGAGGCCTGGGAAATGCCCTGGATCAGGCCGGTGTCCTGATCGGGAAAAAAGCCCTTGGGCATGATCACCAAGGTGAACAAGGTCAGCGCGGCGGTGAGCACCACCGAGATCAGCGTCAAGGTGCGGTGCGCCAACACCCAATCCAGGCCGCGTACATAGTGGTTGTTGATGCGGTCGAAGAAGTCCGGGCGGCGCTCTTCATGCTTGGACTTGAGCATGCGCGCGCACATCATGGGCGTCAGCGTCAGTGAAATCACCGCCGAAATCACGATGGTCACCGCCACGGTCATGGCGAATTCGCGGAACAACCGCCCGACCACATCGCCCATGAACAGCAGCGGGATCATCACCGCAATCAGCGCGATGGACAGCGAGATAATGGTAAAACCGATCTGCTCCGCGCCCTTGAGCGCCGCTTGCAACGGCGTGTCGCCGGCCTCCAGGTAGCGCGTGATGTTTTCGATCATGACGATGGCGTCATCGACCACAAAACCGATGGCGATGGTCAATGCCATCAACGTCAGGTTGTTCAGCGAAAAGCCCAGCGCGTAGGCCACCGCCAGGGTGCCGATCAGCGTCAGCGGGATGGTCACGGCCGGAATGATCGTGGCCGGGATATTGCGCAGGAAGATGAAGATCACGATCACCACCAGCAAAATCGCCAGCCCCAGCTCGTACTGCACATCGGTGACCGAAGCGCGGATGGTCTGGGTGCGGTCGGTGAGCACCGCGACCTTCAAGGTGCCCGGCAGGCTGGCGCGCAGCTTGGGCAGCAGCTGCTGCACACGGTCGACCACTTCGATCACGTTGGCGCCGGGCTGGCGCTGGATATTCAGCACGATGGATGGCGTGTCATTGGTCCACGCCGCCTGGCGAGGGTTTTCCGCGCCCTGGGTGGAACTGGCGATCTGCGACAGGCGAATCGGCGCGCCATTTTTGTAGGCAATCACCAGGTCGCGGTATTCCTCGGCCGACTGCAGTTGGTCGTTGGCGCCAATGGAATAGGCCTGGAACTTGCCATCGATATTGCCCTTGGCCTGGTTGACGTTGGCCGTACCGAGCGAGGTGCGCAGGTCATCCAGGGACAGGCCGAGGCTGTTCAGCGCCGAGGTGTTGGCCTCGACCCGCACCGCCGGGCGCTGGCCGCCACTGATGGTGACCAGGCCGACGCCGGTGATCTGCGAGATTTTCTGTGCCAGGCGCGTGTCGGCCAGGTCTTCGACCTTGGTCAGCGGCAACACGTCGGAGGTCAACGACAGGGTCAGCACCGGCGCATCCGCCGGGTTGACCTTGCTGTACACCGGCGGGTACGGCAGGTTGGCCGGCAGGAAAGTGCCCGCCGCGTTGATCGCCGCCTGCACTTCCTGTTCGGCCACGTCCAGCGACAGCGACAAATCGAATTGCAGGGTCACCACCGAAGCGCCGTCCGAGCTGGTCGAGTTCATCGACTTGAGCCCCGGCATTTCGCCGAGCTGGCGCTCCAGCGGCGCGGTAATCGACGAGCTGACCACGTCCGGGCTGGCACCGGGGTATTGGGTGAACACCTGGATGGTCGGGTAATCCACCTCCGGCAGCGCCGACACCGACAGCAAGTGGTAACCCAACAGGCCGAGCAGCAACACCGCGACCATCATCAGCGTGGTGGCCACCGGGCGTTCGATAAAGGGCCGCGAAATATTCATGCTCGGCGGCTCCTCACTGGGCGACGACCTTCACCGCCGAGCCGTCATCGAGCTTGTCGGCGCCTTCGGTGATCACCTGCTCACCGGCCTTGACGCCATTGTCGAGCACCGCCGAGACATCGCCGGTGGACGGGCCGGTCTTGATCGTGCGCAGGCTGGCCTTGTTGCCGTTGACCACAAACACGAAGTCGCCCTTGCTGCCGTGCTGGATCGCACGGGTCGGGACCACGGCGATCTGGCTCAAGGTGTCGGCCTTGAGCCGGGCGTTGACGAACTGATTGGGAAACAGCGCATTGCCCGAGTCATCGAACTGCGCCTTGACCTTGATCGTGCCGGTGCTGGTGTCCACCTGGTTATCCAGCGCCAGCAGGCTGCCGGTGGCGAGCAACGATTGCTTGTTGCGGTCGTAGGCCAGCACCGTGACGCTGCCGCGCGCCAGAGCCTGGTTGATGGCGCCCAGGTCATCTTCGGGCACGGCGAACACCACGGTGGCCGGGTTCATCTGGGTGATGACCACGATGCCGGTGGTGCTGGCGGTGGTCACGTAGTTGCCGGGATCGACCAGGCGCAGACCGACCACGCCATCCACCGGCGAGGTGATGGTGCAGTAGCTCAATTGCACGTCGAGGTTTTGTACGTTGCCTTGGTCGGCGGCCACAGTGCCTTGTTGTTGCTGCACCAGCGAGGCCTGGGTATCGAGGGTTTGCTGGCTGGTGGAGCCGGCTTTGACCAGGTCGCGGTAACGGGCCAGGTCGCGCTGGGCATTGCTCAACACCGCCTGGTCATGCGCCAGGGTGCCCTTGGCCACGGCCAGCTGCGCCTTGAGCGCGCGGTCGTCGATGCGGGCGATGACCTGGCCTTTGCTGACGTGCTGGCCTTCCTTGAATTCCACGCTGCTGAGGATGCCATCGACCTGGGTCACCACCGTGACACTGCGGGTGGGTGTGACGGTGCCGAGGGCGTCGATGTACACCGGCACATCCTGCAAGGCCACCGGCACTGCTGCTACCGGTTCGCCGGGGGACACGGGCTTGCCTTTATGAGCGCCGCCAAACAAATGCATGCCCAGGCCAATCAACAACGCCACCACCAATAACGCGCCAACCACCCAAGCGAACGTACGTCGTCTGCTTTTCTCCACGGTTTCTCACTCGAACGCCGACTACAGGACTGAACGCCGGCCCAGATGGCCGCGTCCTTGCTCTGAACTCTAGCAGCGCGGCCAGCCTGTGCCTGTACTACCGTGAATACGTTCAGCATCAAGACAGACAAAGTCAGCTGCAACGCCCGGCGTACAAGGGCTGCGCCGGCATTCTTGAGCGCTGCGTCAAGCCGGTGCTACCATGCTCGACCGCCTGTCCTGGCAAGGAAAATCCTGGTTTATGAGCACCATTCGCGAGCGCAATAAAGAAATGATCCTGCGGGCGGCCAGCGAGGAGTTTGCCGACAAGGGCTTCGCCGCGACCAAAACCAGCGACATCGCCGCCAAGGCCGGGCTGCCCAAGCCCAACGTCTATTACTACTTCAAGTCCAAGGACAACCTCTACCGCGAGGTGCTCGAAAGCATTATCGAGCCGATCCTGGCCGCGTCCACGCCGTTCAATCCAGACGGCGAGCCCGCGGTGGTGCTGAGCAATTACATCCGCTCCAAGATCCGCATCTCCCGCGACCTGCCGTTCGCCTCCAAGGTATTCGCCAGCGAAATCATGCACGGCGCACCGCACCTGAGCAGCCAGCAGGTCGAGCAACTGAACGCCCAGGCCAAGCACAACATCGACTGCATCCAGAGCTGGGTGGATCGCGGCCTGATCGCCGCCATTGACCCCCATCACCTGATGTTCAGCATCTGGGCGGCGACGCAGACCTATGCCGACTTTGATTGGCAGATATCGGCCGTGACCGGCAAGGCCAAGCTGGATGAGGCCGATTATGAAGCGGCGGCGCAGACAATTATTCGGTTGGTGCTTAAGGGGTGTGAGCCGGACTGAGAGACCGCGGTATGGCCATCGCAGGCAAGCCAGCTCCCACCTTTGGAACTGTGCCAGACACACGCTGTATGAACACCGCAAAGCCAATGTGGGAGCGGGCTTGCCCGCGATAGCACCCTCCCCTACACATCCTGCCAAAAGCCTGTCAATCAACCCCTGCTTTCCACACCTAGCCTCTCAGAACACCATCTGAAAAGAGGCCATGGAATGCCTGATCTCCCCGCATCAAAACGACTGCGCATCGGTCGTTACAGCGAATCCAACCGAATTTACCTACTCACCACCAACACCCTTGATCGCGCGCCCATTTTCAAGGACTTCAAACTTGGCCGACTGGTTGTCCAACAATTCAGAATCGCCCAGAACCAAGGCTTGGCAACGTCGTTGGCATGGGTAGTCATGCCTGACCATTTCCACTGGCTTATCTCACTAGAGAAAGGTTCCCTTTGCGACTTGATGCGCCAGGTGAAATCCAAAAGCACTCGAGTCGTAAATGCAGTTGCCGGGCGTCAGGGACGTCTTTGGCAACCTGGATTTCACGATCATGCCGTGCGGCGCGAAGAAAGCCTGGAAGGTATAGCCCGCTACATTGTGGCCACCCCCCTGCGAGCAGGCCTGGTGAAGAAGTTTGGCGATTATCCGCTTTGGGATGCGATCTGGATTTGACTGAAGACCGAGTCGCCGCCATCGCGGGCAAGCCCGCTCCCACATTTGGAATGCATACTCATGTGGGAGCGGGCTTGCCCGCGATGGCAATCTATCTGCCACCTCAAATCAAGCAGACACCCCCGCATCCGCCAACAACCCCACGCCCTCAATCGCCGTAATCGCGCACTGCTCATCAATATCCGACGTATCCCCACTGATCCCGA
Source organism: Pseudomonas sp. NFX183 (assembly GCF_047943075.1). Classification (NCBI taxonomy): domain Bacteria; kingdom Pseudomonadati; phylum Pseudomonadota; class Gammaproteobacteria; order Pseudomonadales; family Pseudomonadaceae; genus Pseudomonas; species Pseudomonas sp. NFX183. The sequence continues at coordinate 190,704 of NZ_CP181333.1, forward strand.
TCGCCCCCAGCACCGCCCCCGCCTGATCCCGAATCAACACGCCGCCCGGCGCCGGCACCACGCTGCCCTGCCCGAGGCTGTTCAACGCCGCGATAAATGCCGGGCGCTGCTGCGCATCCAACGCCAGCAAACGCGAGCCCTTGCCCAGTGCAATCGCGCCCCAGGCCTTGCCGATGGCGATTTGCGGGCGCAGCAGGCTGGCGCCGTCTTCGCGTTGCAGGGTGACCAAGTGGCCGCCGCTGTCGAGCACCGCAATGGTCAGCGGCGCGGCGCAAATGGTGCGGCCTGCGGTGAGGGCCTGGCTGGCCAGTTGGGTGGCGAGTTTCAAGGTTAAAGCGCTCATAGGTGCCGTCCTTCTTTTGTTATTGGGAAAAGGTTGAAATCTGTTTCATGAGAAGCTCGATCAAACAAATAGAACACAATGAAATTATTTTTTGTATACAATATTTGCGCACAAAGGCTCCATACGTCGAAAAAAGCGATCCAGACCCGCGTAAAGGCCAGTTTATAAAATGCATTGACCTGCCCCGCTCGCCGTGAATACACTTCGACCAGAAACCACTTGTATACAATTACAAAACGCAAGAGGCACCAAAACCATGAGCAAAATGAGAGCAATCGAAGCCGCCGTCCTAGTGATGCGCCGTGAAGGCGTAGACACCGCCTTCGGCATTCCAGGCGCCGCCATCAACCCGCTGTATTCGGCCTTGCAGAAGGTCGGTGGCATCGATCACGTCCTTGCTCGCCACGTTGAAGGCGCCTCGCACATGGCCGAGGGTTACACCCGCACCAAGGCCGGCAATATCGGTGTGTGCATCGGTACCTCGGGCCCGGCGGGCACCGACATGGTCACCGGCCTGTACAGCGCCTCGGCCGACTCGATCCCGATTCTGTGCATCACCGGCCAAGCCCCGCGTGCACGCATGCACAAAGAGGACTTCCAGGCCGTCGACATCACCAGCATCGTCAAGCCGGTGACCAAGTGGGCAACCACCGTCCTGGAACCCGGCCAAGTGCCTTACGCGTTCCAGAAAGCCTTCTATGAAATGCGCTCCGGCCGCCCAGGCCCGGTGCTGATCGACCTGCCATTCGACGTGCAGATGGCCGAGATCGAATTCGACATCGACGCCTACCAGCCGCTGCCCCTGGCCAAGCCCTTGGCCACGCGCATCCAGGTCGAAAAAGCCTTGGCGCTGCTGGACCAGGCCGAACGCCCATTGCTGGTCAGCGGTGGCGGCGTGATCAACGCCGACGCCAGCGAATTGCTGGTGGAGTTCGCCGAATTGACCGGTATTCCAGTAATCCCAACCTTGATGGGCTGGGGCACGATCCCGGACGATCACCCGCAGATGGTCGGCATGGTCGGCCTGCAAACCTCGCACCGTTATGGCAACGCGACAATGCTCAAATCGGACGTGGTGCTGGGCATCGGCAACCGCTGGGCCAACCGCCACACCGGTTCGGTGGAGGTGTACACCGAGGGGCGCAAATTCATCCACGTCGACATCGAGCCGACGCAGATTGGCCGCGTGTTCACCCCGGACCTGGGCATCGTTTCCGATGCCGGCTCCGCCTTGACGATGTTCATTGAAGTGGCCCGCGAGTGGAAAGCCGCCGGCAAACTCAAGGACCGCAGCGCCTGGCTGCACGACTGCCAGGAGCGCAAGGCCACCCTGCACCGCAAGACCCACTTCGACAACGTGCCGGTCAAGCCGCAACGCGTGTACGAAGAGATGAACCAGGTGTTCGGCAAAGACACCTGCTACGTCAGCACCATCGGCCTGTCGCAGATTGCCGGCGCGCAGTTCCTGCACGTCTACAAGCCTCGTCACTGGATCAACTGCGGCCAGGCCGGTCCCTTGGGCTGGACCATTCCGGCCGCGCTGGGTGTGGTCAAGGCTGACCCGAGCCGCAAAGTGGTAGCACTGTCGGGCGACTATGACTTCCAGTTCATGATCGAAGAACTGGCCGTGGGCGCGCAGTTCAAGCTGCCGTACATCCACGTGGTGGTGAACAACTCCTACCTGGGGTTGATTCGCCAGGCCCAGCGCGGGTTTGAAATGGACTACTGCGTGCAGTTGTCCTTCGACAACCTCAATGCCCCGGAACTCAATGGTTATGGCGTCGATCACGTGGCCGTCGCCGAAGGCCTGGGGTGCAAGGCGCTGCGTGTGTTCGAACCGGGCCAGATCGCCCCGGCGCTGCGCAAGGCCAAGGAAATGATCGAAGAATTCAAGGTTCCGGTGATTGTTGAGATTATTCTGGAGCGCGTGACCAATATTTCCATGGGCACCGAGATCAACGCCGTCAACGAATTCGAAGATCTGGCCCTGGTCGGCAACGATGCACCGACTGCCATTTCCCTGCTCGATTAAGGAGAACCCTATGCCGCGTTTTGCCGCCAACCTGTCCATGCTGTTTACCGAGCAGGACTTTCTCGCCCGCTTCAAAGCAGCTGCCGATGCCGGCTTCCAGGGGGTCGAGTACCTGTTCCCGTACGAGTTCAGCTCCGCCGAGATCAAGGCGCAACTGGACGCCAACGGCCTGACCCAAGTGCTGTTCAACTTGCCGGCCGGGGACTGGGCCAAGGGCGAGCGCGGCGTGGCGTGCCACCCGGACCGGGTCGAGGAATTCCGCGCCGGGGTCAAGCTGGCCATCGCCTACGCCCAGGTGCTGGGCAATACCCAGATCAACTGCCTGGCCGGCATCCGGCCACAAGGCGTTGACGACCAAACCGTGGAAAAAACCTTTGTCGCCAACCTCAAGTACGCCGCCGACAAGCTGCAAGCCGCGGGCATCAAGCTGGTCATGGAGATGATCAACACCCGTGACATCCCGGGCTTCTACCTCAACAACACCGCGCAGGCCCTGTCGATTCGCGAGCAGGTGGGCAGCGCCAACCTGTTCCTGCAATACGACATCTATCACATGCAAATCATGGAAGGTGACCTCGCCCGGACCATGGCCGCGCACCTGGGTGAGATCAACCACATCCAGCTGGCGGACAACCCGGGGCGCAACGAGCCGGGAACCGGGGAGATCAACTATCGCTTCCTGTTCGAGCATCTGGATCGCATTGGTTATGCGGGTTGGGTTGGCTGTGAGTACAAGCCGTTGACCACGACCGAGGCGGGATTGGGTTGGCTCAAAACCCACAACGCCATCTAACAGACACACCACAGAACAAGGTGGGAGCTGGCTTGCCTGCGATGGCGGTGTATCAGCCAACTATTTATCAACTGACAGGCCGCTATCGCCGGCAAGCCAGCTCCCACAGTAGATCTTCGGTGTTTGGCAGGCCCGAGACAGGCCTGCCCATCTAATAAAAAGAGGATTTTGATCATGGCTAAAATCGGATTTATCGGTACCGGCATCATGGGCGAACCCATGGCTGCGAACCTGCAGAAAGCAGGTCACCAACTGTTCCTCTCCGAACACCACGGCAAGGCCCCGCAGGCCCTGATCGACGCCGGCGCCGTGGCCCTGGCCAACCCCCAGCAAGTGGCGCAGGAAGCCGAATTCATCATCGTCATGGTGCCCGACACCCCGCAGGTCGATGACGTGCTGTTCCGCAAGGATGGCGTCGCGGCCGGCCTGTCGCCGAACAAGGTAGTGATCGACATGAGTTCGATCTCCCCCACCGCCACCAAGGCGTTCGCGGCGAAGATCAACGAAACCGGCGCGCAGTACCTCGACGCGCCGGTGTCCGGTGGCGAAGTCGGCGCCAAGGCCGGCACCTTGAGCATCATGGTCGGTGGCGAGCCGCAGACCTTCGAACGCGCTTTGCCACTGTTCCAGAGCATGGGCAAGAACATCACCCTGGTCGGCGGCAACGGCGATGGCCAGACCGCCAAGGTCGCCAACCAGATCATCGTCGCGCTGAATATTCAGGCGGTGGCCGAAGCGCTGTTGTTCGCCTCGAAAAACGGCGCCGACCCGGCCAAAGTGCGGGAAGCGCTGATGGGCGGCTTTGCTTCCTCGAAGATTCTCGAAGTGCATGGCGAGCGCATGATCAAGGGCACCTTCGATCCGGGCTTTCGCATCAACCTGCACCAGAAGGACTTGAACCTGGCACTGGCCGGTGCCAAGGAGCTGGGCATCAACCTGCCGAACACCGCCGGTACGCAGCAGGTGTTCAGTACCTGCACAGCGATTGGCGGCGGCAATTGGGACCACTCGGCGCTGATCAAGGGCCTGGAGCATATGGCGAATTTTTCGATTCGCGATAAGTAAGTCAATTTGAAATGCAGACCAGTGTGGGAGCTGGCTTGCCTGCGATAGCGGTGTGTCAGGCAACTGATCTGTCACTGAAGGAACGCTATCGCAGGCAAGCCAGCTCCCACAGTTGAGCGCTTTGCAATCCAACATCGCTGCATCCCTAACAACAAGAATCCCCCCGGGAGCCCGCTTATGTCGGTCGATCCGCAACACCTGCTTCGCGAGCTGTTTGCCACAGCCATCGACGCCGCCCACCCCAGGCAAGTGCTTGAACCTTATCTGCCCGCCGACCGCAGCGGCCGTGTGATCGTGATCGGCGCTGGTAAAGCCGCGGCGGCCATGGCACTCGTGGTCGAGGAGTGCTGGCAAGGCGACGTCTCGGGCCTGGTGGTCACCCGCTACGGCCACGGCGCGCCGTGCAAAAAAATCGAAGTGGTCGAAGCCGCACACCCGGTGCCCGATGCCGCCGGCCTGGCGGTGGCCAAGCGCGTACTGGCACTGATCGGCAACCTCACCGAAGACGACCGCGTGATCTTCCTGCTCTCCGGTGGCGGTTCTGCCTTGCTGGCCTTGCCCGCCGAAGGCATCACCCTGGCCGACAAGCAGACCATCAACAAAGCCCTGCTCAAATCCGGCGCGACCATTGGCGAGATGAATTGCGTGCGCAAGCACCTCTCGGCGATCAAGGGCGGGCGCCTGGCCAAGGCCGCTTGGCCGGCGACGGTCTACACCTACGCGATCTCCGACGTGCCGGGCGATCAGGCCACCGTCATCGCGTCCGGCCCCACCGTCGGCGACCCAAGCACCTCGCAGCAAGCCCTGGCAATCCTCAAGCGTTACAGCATCGACGCGCCCGCCTCGGTGCGCAGCTGGTTGCAAAACCCAGCGTCGGAAACCGTCAAACCCGGCGACCCGGTGCTCGCACGCAGCCACTTCCAACTGATCGCCCGCCCGCAGCAATCACTGGAAGCCGTGGCGGTGAAAGTGCGCCAGGCCGGTTTCAGCCCGTTGATCCTCGGCGACCTCGAGGGCGAAGCGCGGGACGTGGCCAAGGTACACGCCGGCATTGCCCGGCAGATCGTGCAGCACGGCCAGCCGCTGGCGGCACCGTGCGTGATCCTCTCCGGCGGTGAAACCACCGTCACCGTGCGCGGCGATGGCCGTGGTGGGCGCAATGCCGAGTTCCTGCTCAGCCTCACCGACAGCCTCAAGGGCCTGCCCGGCGTGTACGCCCTGGCCGGCGACACCGACGGCATCGACGGTTCGGAAGACAACGCCGGCGCGATCATGACCCCTACCAGCTACGCCCGCGCCGAAGCCCTGGGCCTGTCGGCCAGCGACGAGCTGGACAACAACAATGGCTACGGCTATTTCGCCGCCCTCGACGGTTTGATCATCACTGAGCCGACCCGCACCAATGTCAATGACTTGCGCGCCATCCTGATTCTTGAGACTGCCAAACATGACGCCTGACAAGAAGGTCAAAATCCTCGCCACCCTCGGCCCGGCCACCGACGGCATCGATGACATCCGCGAGCTGGTGGAGGCCGGGGTGAATATCTTTCGCCTCAACTTCAGCCATGGCGACCACGCCGATCATGCCCGACGCTACCAGTGGATCCGCCAGGTGGAGCGCCAGCTCAATTACCCACTGGGCATCCTGATGGACCTGCAAGGGCCGAAGCTGCGCGTCGGCACGTTTGCCGAGGGCAAGGTGCAGTTGGTGCGAGGCCAGGCGTTGCGCCTGGACCTGGACCCAACGCCGGGCGATCAGTGCCGGGTCAACCTGCCCCACCCGGAAATCATCGCGGCGCTGGAGCCGGGCATGGACCTGCTGCTCGATGACGGCAAATTGCGCCTGCGCGTGATCACCAAGCATGCCGATGCCATCGACACCACCGTACTCAATGGCGGCGAACTGTCGGACCGCAAAGGCGTGAATGTGCCACAAGCCTTGCTGGAACTCAGCCCACTGACCGCCAAGGACCGCCGCGACCTGAGTTTCGGCCTGGAGCTGGGCGTGGACTGGGTGGCGCTGTCATTCGTGCAGCGCCCGGAAGACATCCGCGAGGCCCGCGAGTTGATCGGCGACAAGGCGTTTTTGATGGCCAAGATCGAAAAGCCGTCCGCCGTCCAACGCTTGCAGGAAATCGCTGAGCTGAGTGACGCAATCATGGTGGCCAGAGGCGACCTGGGTGTGGAAGTGCCCGCCGAGAGCGTGCCGCAGATCCAGAAAAACATCATCAGCACCTGCCGCCAGCTGGGCAAACCGGTGGTGGTGGCCACGCAGATGCTCGAATCCATGCGCTTTTCGCCGGCGCCGACCCGCGCCGAAGTGACGGATGTGGCCAACGCGGTGGCCGAAGGCGCAGACGCGGTGATGCTGTCGGCGGAAACCGCTTCGGGTGAATACCCGCTGGAGGCCGTGCAGATGATGAGCAAGATCATCCGCCAGGTGGAAAACGGCCCGGACTACCAGACGCAGCTGGACGTCAGCCGGCCCAAGGCGGACGCCACGGTGTCGGATGCGATCAGCTGCGCGATCCGGCGTATCAGCAGCATTCTGCCGGTGGCGGTGCTGGTCAACTACAGCGAGTCCGGCAGCTCCAGCCTGCGCGCGGCGCGGGAGCGGCCGGTGGCGCCAATCCTCAACCTTACGCCGAACCTCTCTACGGCGCGGCGTTTGAGCGTGGCGTGGGGCGTGCATTCGGTGGTCAACGATCGACTGCGCCAGGTGGATGAGGTGTGTTCCACCGCGCTGGAGATTGCTCAGGCGCAAGGCATGGCGCAGCGCGGGGATACCTTGGTGATTACGGCGGGGGTGCCGTTCGGGCAGCCGGGGTCGACCAACTCGTTGCGCATCGAGACGTTGATTTAGCGTCTGTAAGTGCCTCATCGCGGGCAAGCCCGCTCCCACATTTGATTGTTGTGAACCCGATCAAGTGTGGGAGCTGGCTTGCCTGCGATTGGGGACGACTCGGTCTCACTGACTAAACCACCATGCACAACCCAACCTGCCCCGACTGGGCCGAAGCCCTGCTCAATGGCTTCAGCCAGATCTTCCTGCAACGCCAGCCACTGTGTGGCTTGCTGTGCCTGCTGGCCATCCTGATCGGCGCCCCGGCCTTATTCGGCGGCGCATTATTGGGTGGCGTCGCCGGTTTGCTCACGGCCCAGCGCCGGGGTTATCCCAAGGCCGAACGCCAAGCGGGCCTTTACAGCTACAACGGCGTGCTGCTGGGCTTGCTGATCAGCCAGCACTTCGCCTGGTCGGCCTTGTTGCCGCCGCTGATCCTGGCGTGCGGCGGCCTGAGTGCGATGCTCACGCGGCAATGGTTGAAACACGCCCCTGCACCAGATGACTTGCCCGCCTACACCGCGCCCTTTGTCGGCCTCGGCTGGTTGCTGATCGGCGCAGTGCCTGACAGCACATTCACGCTGACCGAACCCGACACCCTGGACGTGCTCACCGCGCCCTTCACCGGGCTCGCACAAATCATGTTGCTGGACCAGCCATTGGCGGGCGCTCTGATTGCGCTTGGCCTGTTGCTGGCCAACCGCCGCGCCGCGCTGTGGGCACTCACGGGCGCCGCTACCGGCGTGTTGATCGCCCTGTGGCTGGACGAACCCGCCAGCGCCCTCCTCGGCCTGCACAGCTATAACCCGGCGCTGGCCGCGCTGGCGTTAAGCCAGTCACGCCGCCCCTGGCAGCCGCTGCTCGGCATCCTTCTGGCGGTCATGCTCACGCCCGGTTTCGCCGCCCTGCACCTGCCCGCATTGACGGCGCCGTTTATCCTCGCCTGCTGGCTGGTACACGCCAGCCAGCGGATGTTCAAAGCCCGCGTGGACAGCCCGTTCGAATCCCCCTAGGCTTGCCCGATATTCGATTCGGGCGGGATTTATGCACAGCAACAACGACTGGCGTCAGCGCCTCTATGTAATGGTGTTCCAAAGCGACACCGTGGCCGGCCGGCGCTTCGACAGCACCCTGTTGCTGATCATCCTCGCCAGCCTTGTGATCGTGATCCTCGACAGTATCCAGACCGTCCACGACAACTACGCCGACGTGCTGGCCTACATCGAGTGGGGCTTTACCGTCATCTTCGCCATCGAATACAGCCTGCGGCTGTATTGCTCGCCCAAGCCGTTGCGTTATGCGTTCAGCTTTTATGGGCTGGTGGATTTACTTGCCATCGTGCCCGGCATCCTCGCGCTGTATTACAGCGACGCGCAGTACCTGCTGATCATCCGCATCATCCGGATGCTGCGGATTTTCCGCGTGCTCAAGCTCAGCCCGTACCTCAAGCAAGCCAACTACTTGATGGCCGCGCTGCGTGGCAGCAAGCAGAAGATCGTGGTGTTTCTGGTCAGCGTGTGCACCCTGGTGACCGTATTCGGCACGCTGATGTACGTGATCGAAGGCCCGGAACACGGGTTTACCAGTATTCCCAAAGGCATCTACTGGGCGATCGTGACGCTGACCACCGTGGGCTTTGGCGACATCGTGCCGAAGACCCCGCTGGGCCAGGTCATTTCGTCGCTGGTGATGATCACCGGTTACTCGATCATCGCCGTGCCCACCGGGATTTTTACCGCCGAGTTGGCCAGTGCCATGCGCGGTGAACAACTGCAGCACGATTGCCCGGTGTGCAAGAAAGACAACCACGAGCCCAACGCAGCGTTTTGCTCGCGCTGTGGCAGCAACCTGTTTCGTAAAGTGGAATAAGCAAAGTTCGTTTTAATCTTTAAACGTCTATACGGGCGCGGCTATAGTCGGTGGCAAAATGCCCCCACTCAATCGACAACCTTCTCGAACAACAAGGAATGAGCAGTGAAAAAACTCGTTAGCGCCTCCTTACTGGCCGCCGGCCTAGCCCTGGCGGGCGCCGTCCAGGCTGCCCCCGTCACACTGCTCAACGTCTCCTATGACGTGATGCGCGACTTCTACAAGGACTATAACGCCGCCTTCCAAAAGCACTGGGAAGCCGAGCACCCGAACGACAAGCTGACCTTGCAGATGTCCTTCGGCGGCTCCAGCAAACAGGCGCGCTCGGTGATCGACGGCCTGCCGGCTGACGTGATCACCATGAACATGGCCACCGACATCAATGCCCTGGCGGACAACGGCAAGCTGGTGCCGGACAACTGGGTCACCCGCCTGCCGAACAACAGCGCGCCGTTCACCTCCGCCACCGTGTTTATCGTGCGCAAGGGCAACCCCAAGGCCCTCAAAGACTGGCCAGACCTGCTCAAAGATGGCGTGCAAGTGATCGTGCCCAACCCGAAAACCTCGGGCAACGGCCGTTACACCTACCTGTCGGCCTGGGGTTATGTGCTCAAGAACGGCGGCGATGAAGACAAGGCGAAGAAGTTCGTTGGCGAACTGTTCAAACACGCGCCAGTGCTGGACACCGGCGGCCGTGCAGCCACCACCACGTTCATGACCAACCAGATTGGCGACGTGCTGGTGACCTTTGAAAACGAGGCAGAAATGATCGCGCGTGAATTTGGCCGTGATCAGTTCGAAGTGATCTACCCAAGCGTCTCTGCCGAGGCGGAACCACCGGTGTCGGTGGTCGACAAAGTCGTCGAAAAGAAAGGCACCCGCGTGGCGGCCGAAGATTACTTGAAGTACCTGTGGTCGCCTGAAGGTCAGGAAATCGCAGCCAACAACTACCTGCGTCCCCGCGACCCGAAGGTGTTGGCCAAGTACACCGACCGCTTCCCGAAAGTCGACTTCCTGTCGGTGGAGAAGACCTTTGGAGACTGGCGAACCGTGCAGAAAACCCACTTCAATGATGGTGGGATTTTTGATCAGATCTACAGCGGTCAGTAAACCGCTTTAACTGAAGAAATGCAGTCAAGTGTGGGAGCTGGCTTGCCTGCGACAGCATCACCTCGCAATGCCTGAAACACCGAGGTGCTTGCATCGCAGGCAAGCCAGCTCCCACATCTGGTTGAGTGTTTGGCGGTTACATCGGCGGTGTCACGCCGTCCTTACCGGCCGAAATCGCCTGAGCGGTAACCGTCCCATCCGCCGCCTGCGATGCAAACATCACCACCTTCACACCGGGCTTCAACAAACTGCGATCCCCTGGCTCCAGGTTGACGATCGGCACATCATCCGGCACTACAATCTTCTGCTCGCCGCCTTTGTACTTCACGGTCAAGGTGCGCCCGTTGCTGACCACCAGGTCGCCAACGGTACCGTTGGTCATGCTGCTGCCTTCTTTCAAGTCGAACGCACGGTGCCCATCGCCCGTGCCGGCCATGGCCGGTGGAAACACGTGAACTTCCAGGGCAGTCAGGGTGCCATCGGCATTCGGCATGGCGGCCGACCCGATGTAGCTGCCGGGCTTGATTTCATCAATTTTGGCCAGGGTAACGGCGCGGACCTGGGTGTCTTTGGTCAGGTGCACGGTGACGTCTTCACCGCTGTTGACCTTGACGTGCATTGCGTCGCCATCGATTGCCGTAATAGCGCCGCGCACACCGACCCGCGGCGCGTCGGCGGCATTGGCCAACCCGATGGCCATGGCGGCGGCCAAGGTTGAAGCCAGGATCATCTTGTTCAGCGAAATTTTCATGAAAGTGGATTTCCTGTTTCGGCAGTTGTGACTGAATGTATCATTGCCGTTCGACTCAACAGTTAACGATTCAGTCATTAATTTGCGGCATGAGTGTTATCACCCATAGCGCCCTACTCCGGCCGTGCGGTTGTCTTTACTCTCGCACGCCATCTTCCTTCGCTTTAACGAGAACACCATGAACGCTACCCCACACGCTTCAAGCACCATGACCCGAGGCATGGTGATGCTGTTTGCGTTCTGTTGCGGCGCCATTGTTGCCAACATCTACTACGCCCAACCGATCATCGAACTGATTGCACCCGACATTGGCCTGACTCCGGCGATGGCCAGCCTGATCGTGTCGCTGACACAAATCGGCTACGCCTTGGGCCTGTTCTTCCTGGTGCCGCTGGGTGACTTGCTGGAAAACCGCAAGCTGATGATCGCCACCACCGTGTTGGCCATCGCCAGCCTACTGGGTGCCGCCTTCACCGAGCAGCCGAATTTGTTCCTGCTTGTGTCGTTGTTGATCGGATTCAGTTCCGTCTCGGTGCAGATCCTGATCCCGCTGGCGGCGCACCTGGCGCCCGCCGAATCCCGTGGCCGCGTGGTTGGCAGCATCATGGGCGGCCTGTTGCTTGGCATTCTGCTGGCACGGCCGGTGTCCAGCGTGGTGGCCGACCACTTCGGCTGGCGCGCGATGTTCATGGCCGCCGCGGCCTTGATGGCCTTTATCAGCGTGGTCTTGCTGATGACCATTCCCAAGCGCCAGCCCGACCACAGCGCCAGCTACGGCCAACTGCTGCGCTCACTCGGTACGCTGCTGCGCAAGCAACCGGTATTGCGCCAGCGGGCGTTCTACCAAGGCTGCATGTTTGCCACCTTCAGCCTGTTCTGGACCGCCGCGCCGCTTGAGCTGGCACGCAATCATGGCCTGAGCCAAAGCGAGATCGCGCTGTTCGCCCTGGTCGGTGCACTGGGCGCGATCGCCGCCCCAATCGCCGGCCGCCTGGCCGACGCCGGCCACACGCACCGCGCTTCACTGCTGGCGATGCTGTTTGCCGCCTTGAGCTTTTTGCCCGCCTTCGTGCATCCGCTGTACAGCGTGATCGGCCTGGCCGTCACCGGTGTGGTGCTGGACTTCTGCGTGCAAATGAACATGGTCCTCGGCCAACGCGCCATCTACGCCCTCGACGCCAACAGCCGCAGCCGCTTGAATGCGCTGTACATGACCAGCATCTTCATCGGCGGCGCCTTCGGCTCGGCGATTGCCAGCAGTGTGTATGAACACGGCGGCTGGCTGGGCGTGATGCTGGTGGGCAGTGCGTTCCCACTGGTGGCGTTGTTGCGGTTCCTGAGTGCTTCGCGCACGGTGGCCGTTGCCACGGCCTGATCGCGACTAGGAGCGCACCAACTTCTCCAAGGCCGCATCCGCCAGAAATGACGAGCGGCTTTTGACCTTGTGCTCGCGCACATAGCGGTCGATTCGCTGGATGACATAACCGGGCAAGGTCACATTGACCTTCTCGGTCTTGCCCAGATAGGGCGAGATGTCCAACTCCAACATCCCCCAGCCCATCCCGGCGTAGTCTTCGTTCGCGTGGTGGTTAGCCACCGAGGTGGGCATCGGAATCGGCCCGCCTTCGGCGGCGATCTCTTGCAGCATGATGTGCGCGACTTCCACGGCGGCGTTGTACGCCTCTTCGAAGCTGTCCCCGGCGGTGACCGCGCCTGGAATATCGGGGATCTGAATACCGGTGGCGGTAAAGTCATCGCCCCATTCGATACACATTGGATATTGCATGAGTGCTCTCCTTAAAACTGAAACAGCCCGGCGCGTTTCCTGATGCTTCTGACGGTGCCCAGGGGCAAGTCTTTCTTGGGGTGCGGCACCGGGATCGTGTACGGGTTATAGCGGTGAGTGAAAATGTGATGACTGCCCGTAACCCGATCCAGCACCCAACCCGCCTCTTGCAGCTCCTTGATCAATAACCTGCTTTGCACCTCAGCCTCCTTGGCTTGGCTTGATAAAAGTAACCCTAGAGTTATATTTACTCAAGCACAGATTGCTTCAACAGGAGTGACGGCTGTATGTCTAAATATTGGAAATAAACGGTGTTTATTCCAGCAGGGCATAATTCATATGCACCTTACCCTGCTTCTTCGCCCGCTCTGCCGCGCCCATTATCCCTCCAGCCAACTCGGCTCATCTCCTGAGGGAATATCACCATGACACTTCAAGCCACACTTGATGCCTTCCGTGCTGACTTCAAAGCCGGCAAGCCTCCCTACAACGCGCCAGCGCATATCCATCCGATCATGGAACGCGCCACAGCCGAGCTGATCGCGTCCGGCGCCGCACAGCGTGCGTTGAAGGTGGGTGACAAGGCGCCGTTGTTCAGTCTCAAGGATGCCAACGGTGCGTTGGTGTCCTCAGCCGATCTGTTGGCCAACGGCCCCTTGGTGCTGACGTTCTACCGCGGCGTGTGGTGCCCGTATTGCAATATGGAGCTGCAAGCGCTGCAAACCTTTTTGCCGACGTTGAAAGGCCACGGCGCGAGCCTGCTGGCCCTGTCGCCACAGACTGCCGCCAACAGCCGTAAATCCGAACGCATCACCGAGTTGGGTTTCCCGATCCTCAGCGATACCCACAACGACGTTGCCGATGCATTCGGTCTGCGCTTTCAGCTGCCGGACTACCTGATCGAACTCTACAAGGCCCTGGGCAACAACTTGCCGCTGATCAATGACGACCCAGCCTGGACCCTGCCGATGCCAGCGCGCTACGTGATCGGCCAGGACAGCGTGATTCGTTACGCCGAGGTCAACCCGGATTACACTCAACGCCCAGAACCGTCGGCGATGCTCGACGCCCTCACCCAATAACCCAAGGACACCCGATGGACCGCCTCACCGCCATGGAAACCTTCGTGAACGTGGTCGAAACCGGCTCGTTCTCAGCTGCCGCCAAACGCTTGGGGATAGGCCAGCCCGCTGTCTCCAAAAGCATCGCGCAATTGGAGGCGCGCCTGGCGGTGCGGTTGGTGTTGCGCTCCACGCGCGGCCTGACACCGACCGAGGCGGGCCTGGCGTTTTTCGAAAAGGCCAAGCGCGCCATCGACGAAGCCAACGAGGCCGATGACGCCGCACGCGGTGCAGGCGCCGGGCTGTCGGGCAACTTGCGCATCAGCGCTGCAACCACCTTCGCGCGGTTGCACATCATTCCTCACCTGGGCTCGTTCCTGGCGCAATACCCCGCCTTGAACGTCGAAGTGGTGCTCAACGACCACAGCCTCAACCTGGTGGAAGAAGGCATCGACGTCGCCCTGCGTATGGGCAACTTGAGCGACTCGGGCCTTACCGCACGCAAGATCGGCCAATCCCCGCGGCAAATCCTCGCCACCCCGGCCTACTTCGAACGCTGTGGCGAGCCGGCCACGCCAGCGGATTTGCTGCAACACCAGGCAATCATCTACAGCCTGGGCGGCGGCTCAAACTGGACGTTCAGCCAGGGCGACAGTCACTACCCGGTCGTCGCCCGCGGCCGCATCCGCGTCACCGCCGCAGAGGGCGTGCGCGCCGCGGTGCTGAACCATTTGGGCCTGACCATGGCATCGACCTGGATGTTTGCCCCGGAACTGGCCAGTGGTGAGGTCAAGCCCGTGCTGACCGACTGGCAACTGCCGCCGATTGATTTATGGGCGGTGTTCCCCACCGGCAGGATGGCGAGTGCCAAGACACGCGCGTTTGTGGAGTACGTGCAAACCCTGATCAGCGCCGACGCGCAGTCAGGCCAAGCACATCCTGGGGCTTGATCAAACGCGGGCTCTTAATCAGGAAGTCAGACTGGCGGTCGCCCGATAGGTCGATGCCGACAAAGTAGCGGCCGCTCTGTGGGTGGTATTTGACCACGGTGTCGCCAACGCGCCCCGTGTAGTCTTGCACCAGACGCAAGGGGGTCGCGTACTGCTTGGCCAGTGCCCTCAGATCGATAGTGTCCTCGCCACTGGCGAAATCCATGAGCACATCGGCATCGTGACAGGTCGAGTCATTGGCCTGGTCATATTTGAACGTGTTTCTACCGCCCACGCCCCAGAGCACATCGCCGCCAGCACCGCCAGTGAGGACGTTGTCCACCGCGTTGCCGATGAGCGTGTCCTGGCCGGAGCCGCCAATCGCATTCTCCACGACAACGTCTCTGGCAATGGCGACGTTGTTGCGCAGACCGCCCACACTGGAGGCGGAGTTATGGCGCAAATCGATGGTTTGGTGATGCTCGAAACCGGAAAAATCCAGGGTATCGTTGCCGCCCGCGTCCTGTACCAGAAAGCGCGGCGCGCCACTGCCGGCATGCAGGCTGCTTGAGCGATCACCGCTGTTGGCGTTGAAGCCATAAACCGTATCGTGCGCCTTGAGGCCAGATACAAACCCCGACGTGGAGCTGCGTTGGCGTTTGAGGTTCGTCAGCCCACGCACGGCCCCGGCACCCGTGACAATGTCACTGGCGCGAATCCTCCCTGCACTTTTGAGAAACAAATCGGCTTTGCCCTGGCCCGTCAGGTCAAGGCTCAAGCTGCCAGCGCCACTGCTTTGGTCATGGCTGAGGACGATCTCGCCGGGCCGTCCCGTGAACTGCTCAACCACGTAAAAATGCCCGATGGAGGTATTTTTCAACAGGCCGGAAAGATCGACTTTGTCGGTGCCGCTGGTGAAATCCAGAATCTCGTCTGGCTGACCCAGGGTAGAGTCGCTCGCCCTGTCGTACACAAAGACATCCGCGCCGCCACCGCCGCGCAACCTGTCCGCACCCGCTCCACCGCGGAGCCTGTTGCCCACCTCGTTTCCGTTGATTTGGTCGTCGCCCGAACCGCCGACAGCGTTTTCCAGCGTAACGCCCTTGGCGATGGATACATTGCCCTTCAAGCCGCCCACACTGGAAAACGACTCAGCGTGCAGGTTGATGGTCTGATTCTGGGAAAACCCGGAAACGTCCAGCGTGTCATTACCGCCCCCATCCCAAATGCAAAAGATCGGCGCATCCTTCGCGGACTCAAGGCTCAAGTGATCACGGCCTGTGTTGGAGTTGAACCCGTAGGTCGTATCGGTCGATCGCGTATTGAAATTGGCGCCGTAGAGTTTTTGTATCGCGGCAATGTCATCTTTCATCGGCACGCACGGATGACGCCGGTGGAAGTCATGGCCCGGCTGATTGGTCTCATCCCAATAACTCATTACGCTGCAGGCCTTGGTGTCTTGCTCGTAGGGGGTCTGGGCATAGTTGTGCACTTGCTTGCCATATTCGCCAGGGTGACCAAGGCCCAGGGCGTGACCCAACTCATGAACTGCGGTAAATAAAAAGTAATCGCCGTGCGCAGGGACTTCGCACGCACCCTGCGTTCCAATGGTGGCGTTCATGTCACCGTAATACTGATTGGGTAACTGTGACACGCCACCACTGGTATGAGGATCGGCTGCAATGGTTATTGAGCCGTCTGCGCAGGTTGAATTCTCTTTGAATATGATAGTAGTCACGTCTTGCCACATTTGAAGTGCCTGGCGAATGGACACTTTTTGTTGTGCAGAGAACTTTTCGTCAAGGGTAAAAGACAACTCGATTTTACCGTCGCCATCGCGATCGTAATGGCGATAGCCTCGTCGCAGGATCTGTTTGGCAGCCTCGTCCGTGCCGAAAGCGGGTTTGCGGGCGGGTGCGGTGGCAACGTGCGCAGGGTGTGTGAAAGCAGGTGCACTGGATGCAGGTAATTGAGGGTGATGTGGATGATGATCAACAAATGAAGTGGCAACGCGCATATAACATCCTTTGAAAACGTTAAGCCGACCCGAAACAGGGCCCAAGACGCGGCAACTTACTTAACCGCCAAACTAACCTCCCACATCAAAAAACCGAGTACCAGCCCTGACTATGTTTCACGCCCAAACATATAACAACTGGATACATAAACTTAACATCCACACACAAGAATATTCATCTACGCGCACAGCACAATCAAAACCCGGCCCGGAAACAGGGAACTTAAAACACTATAAAACATATAAAGTTTAGAATTACCTTACGCTTTAAACTCAGCATGGAAACAAAACCCTACACACGTACTCGTCTGGAAGTGGCTCGCGTTACTGACCTATCCCTGCAGATTCAAACCGCGGGATGCGCCCATTCAGCGACGGCCAGTAACCGCACTGGCGAGCATCGGCCCAGGCGCTCGGCTGGCGCAATAATTCGCGCAGCGCTTGCGATGCGATGTTCAACGCGAGCAGTTGGCGCGGGCATTGGTGTTTGCCGACGCCAAAGCTGAACAAGCGCCGATGGGGTCGCTCAAGCAGAACGCTGTCCGGGTCAGGGTTCGCTTCGGGGTCCCGGTTCGCAGCGGCCAGCAGCACGAGAACGGTGTCGCCCGTCTCTAGAAGGCTACTGCCAATCGAGCAGGGCCCGGCCGCAAATCGCCGCGTGTTCTGCACCGGCGAGTCATAGCGGGCCACCTCCTCCACCAGCGCTGGCACCAAGGCCGGCACGCGCTGGATGTGCGCCAGCAAGTCAGGCCGCCGGGCGAGTGTGACCAGCGTATTGCCAATCAGGCCGGCACTCGCTTCACACGTCTGGGAGAGCAAGCCGATCAGGTTAGGCGTCAGTGCATCCTGGTCACCCCACTCGCCGTGGAGAAGCTGCTTGAGCAACCCGGTCTGCTCAAGCACCGCAATGAACATCTGCCCCAGTTGCACAGCGCCAGCATCGGCGGCGCGCAAGTGAGCCTGGCTGCTCAGCGGCGAAAGACACGCGACAAAATCCCGGGTCAGCGCGGCGACCCTGTGCAACCGCTCGCCAGGCACACCCAGCAGCGAGCCGACCACGGCGACCGGCAACGTGAACATCCACTCATCGAGGCTCTGCAGGCGCGTGCTGACTTGCCTCACCACGTTGGCGATATGCCCTGCGTCCAACCTGGCCAGAGCAGGTTCGACCACCGCCCTGGGGCACTGGTGGGCCGCGCCCTCGTTCATGCGCATCAACTTGGCGAACACCTGCCCCGCCGCACCGTCCGCGATCGCCGCAGGCACCGGCTCATGTGACGGGCGTACCCGGCAGTCAGGGTGCGTCAGCACGGCCTCGACAGTCCTGGCGCTGCTGGCGATCCACAGTCCCAGTTCAGCATCGAACGACAGCCCATCGTTACGCCGAAGGGCCGCGTAATAGGCGTAAGGGTCGGCATGGGTAGCGGCTTGCAGCGGTGTCATCGGGCACGTCCTGTTTGCAAAAGAAGCGTTACTATCTGCCCTCTCACACGGCAACGATTCGCTCAGGAACGAAATATGCACGCTCAGGACGAGGACACGGCGCTTTCACACGTGGCGGGGGCGATTGCGGAGCCCGCGCGCACGAAAATGCTCTGTTCGCTGATGGATGGCCACGTGCGTACCAGCACCGAGATGGCGGCGATTGCCCAGGTCAGCGCCTCGACCGCCAGTGCCCATTTGGCCAGGCTCAAGAACGATGGCCTGCTTACGCTGCACACCCAGGGACGGCATCGCTATTACAGCCTGGCTGGGCCGCACGTGGCCCAGGCCATCGAAGGCCTGATGGTGATCAGCCGCAACACCAGCAAGGGTTTCGTCCCGACCACGCCCACGCGTTTGCAGTTTGCGCGCACCTGCTACGACCACATGGCCGGGACCCTGGCGGTGCACCTGCACGACCATTTCATCGCATCCGGCTGGTTGGTTGGCGACGGCGCTTACCAACTCAGCGCGGCGGGTGAACAAGCCATGACCGAGCTGGGCATCGATGTGCCCGCACTGCGCACGCAGCGGCGACGCTTCGCCTGTTCGTGCCTGGACTGGAGCATGCGCCGCCCGCACCTGGCCGGTGCTTTGGGCGCGGCATTACTGCAAAGTGTTATCCGCCGTGAATGGGTGACCCAAGACCTGGACAGTCGCGCATTGGCATTAACGGCCAAGGGACACCGGGCGTTGGCAAGCCGATTTGGAATGGAGACGTGCAAACAATAAAGATCACACTGTGGGAGCGGGCTTGCTCGCGAATGCGCTGGGTCAGTGAAGAATCCCTCAACTGACACACCGCATTCGCGAGCAAGCCCGCTCCCACACGGGTCATGCCGTGCTCAAAGAACTCGGCCATCCCACGCCACTGTCACATGCCTGGGCAACTCGCGCCGATGTTCCAGCAACCACGCATCCAGCGTATGCCCGACGTGCGTCAGCACGCCCAATTGCGCACCTGATTCCTCAATGCTGCGCAACGCCAGCGTCATGTCGTTGTGAGTGCGCAGTGCCTGCGGCTGCGGTGGCATGGAGCAATCGAGCACCAACACTTCCAGCGGCGCGCGCTGCAGCCAGGCCAGGGTGGCAGGTGGCAGGCCGACCGTGTCGGTGAGGTAGGCGATGCGCCGACCTTCGCCTTCCAGCAGATAACCGAAGGTGGGTTTGGAGTGCTGCAACGGCAGCGCCGTCACGCGCAACTCGCCAAATTCGCGGGTTTCGAATGCGCCAAACGGCTGGCTGAAATCCAGGATCCCCGGGTGCTTGTAAAGGTCGGACAACCCTTGCGGATCCGCCGGGCCATGCACCGGAATCACCAGCCCCTGGCCCCAGCGCAAATGCAGCAAACCTTGCGCATGGTCAGCGTGGTAGTGCGTCTGGAAAATCCCGTTGAAACTGCGCGGCGGGAAGCGTTCGGTCAGGTCCGGCAAACCGCTGTCGATCAACCAGCGCTGGTCGCCGCATTCGATCAACGCGCTGCACGGTCGGCGGCGTAACCCTTCATCACTGCGCGCCAGGGCGCAGGCGGCGCATTCGCAGCCGTACACCGGAACTTGCCGCGCGTCACCGGTGCCAAGCAAGGTCAGGCGCATGCCGAGTGCCCGTGATCCAGGCAGCACAGCAAGCGCTCAACGGTATGCACCAGCGGGCCGGAGTTATCCAGCACCAGCAGCCCCGCACCATTGCCGGCGATCAGGTCTGCGGTGAACCGCGCATTGCGTGCCAGGCGCTCCTCGATATCGGCCAGCGACTCGCGCCCCCGCGCGATCAGGCGCTGACGCAACACGGTTTGGTCGACCGTCAGCAACAGCACCAGCAACGAGGGATACCGTTCGCGGGTTTGCGCCAGGTGCGCGCGGGACCCATTGACCAGCACGTCTTCCCCCGCCGCCAGCCAATCGTCGATCACACGCGGGATGCCGTACGACAACCCATTGGCGTGCCAGCTGAGGGCAAACGCGCCCTCGGCCTGCATCGCGGCGAACTGCTGCGGGCTCACACCTTGAGCCGCCTCGCCCACGGCTTCGGCCGAACGGGTGATCACCCGCCGCACAATTCGGCAGCCGCGCTCGGCCAAGCGCGGGCGGGCGGCATCCAGCAGGCTGTCCTTGCCCGAACCCGATGGCCCGATGAGATAGATCAACCTGCCTGCCATCAAAACACCCTCTTCGCTTGTCGCCACACTTGTTGCACCACGGCAGCCCTTCACGGCGTTTGGCCTGGACCAGGTCGGCGCGCAGGCCCACCGCAATTTCACCGCGATCGGTCAGGCCCGCCGCGCGCGCGGGCGCCAGGCTGATCATCTTGACCGCGCGGGCCAGGTCGGCGGCGGCCACATTACCCGAGTGTGACCCGCCGCGCACCACGTTCGGCGCGCCCATCAACACTTTCATGTTCAGCGCCTGGCAGCCCTGGGCTGCTTCAAGCGTAGTGGGGAATTCGGCGATGGTCATGCCGTAGCGCGCCGACTCTTCAACATGCGCCAACGTTGCGTCGTCATGGTTGGCCACCGACAACCCACGAACTCAGGCAGAACGCGCCGTTAGGTTTTGGGGCCGCTTCGCAGCCCAACGCAGGGCAAGCCTGCTCGCCACAAGGGTTCGCCTCTATATAATCATTCGACCTTTAGGACCTGCCCTACACAGTTTTCGGGTTGCGTCCGAGTAACCTCGCCGCTAACCTTCGCGGGTCGCTGCAAAATCAGCGAACGGGTGTGGTAGCCCGGTTCGTTCATAGATTCCCAAAAACGCTCCAGGGCGTTTTTTTGTGCGGGCTGCTTTGTGGCGGCTGTGCACGGGAGGCTTCGGCCTGCCGGGTTTCTATGACCGGTCTACCACCCCGTGTACAGTCGCCTCCTTACATCGTGTGGTAGCGAGATGGAGGTGCTCATTCATAGGAGCTTCCCCATGAAAAAAGTCACGCCTACCCCCCCGCCATCCCATTCGGATGACACCCCACAACCCCCGCCCAACCTCATCTTCACCATCCGCCCCGGCCTCAGCACCGAAGTTGCCTTGAGCAATGCCAGTGAGATGCTCGAATCGGCGACCGTGTGTGCGTACGACTGTGCCGAGCACTTGGAGGGCACAGGCCGCAAGCAGGTGCTGGCGGTGGTGCAGATGATTGAGATTGCGCAGTTGTTGGTGGATCAAGCGCTGAACCGGGAGTGTCCCGTAGCTTGATAGCGCGGTGATTCCTGTGGGAGCTGGCTTGCCTGCGATGGCGCTATAGCTGCAATTGAGTCGGCGCCTGACACACCGCCATCGCGGGCAAGCCCGGCTCCCACACTTGGGCTTTGGTGTCGGTAGGAATGCATTTGCGGGCTGTACAGAGGTCTCCTGTGGGAGCGGGCTTGCTCGCGAAGGCGGTGGGTCAGTGATTGATAGGCTGGCTGACACTCCGCTTTCGCGAGCAAGCCCGCTCCCACAGTTGGTCTTCAGTGAATGCAAGAATGCATTTAGCGGGTATGAAAAAGGCGACCCGAAGGTCGCCTTTTTTCATTGCGCGTATTGCTTGCTCAACCCAGGCGGTACGCCGTGCACATCGGTTTCTTCCCACGGCCCGTTCGGGCTGATGGAGCGGCTCCAGCCGTTGCTCCAGCGGTAGTAGATGCGCTGGCGGTAGAAGGTGTCGGGCTGTTCTTCCAGCACATACACCTGCATCTTGCCGTCCCAGTGGCTGGCGGCGCCCGGGGGTGGGGCGAAGGTTGGCGATTTGCTTGGCAGCGGTTTCGGCGGCGGGGTCACCGGGCCGGACGGTTGGGTGCTCGGCTGGGTCGAAGGGCCCGACGGTGGGATGGTCGGGCCGGTGGGTGCCGGAGGTGGCCGGTGGACCGCACAAGCGCTCAGGCCGAGTACCAGGCTGAGCAAGGTGATGCGTGCAAATGCGGGCATAGGCGTTTTCCTCGATTTACTTGTCCGGACTGTCGATGGTCAGCTGCTGCAGCGCAGTGGTAGTGCTGGCCAAGGGTTGGCTGCGGCCGATCCACTCGCCAGCGGTCGGAAGACCGGCCCGGGATATGCGCGCAACCAGTTGGACTTCGGGGAAGTTCGACAGTTTCAACTGCGGCATCATCGCGTCCGCATCACCCAGTTCGACGGTGACTGGCAGTTCGGCGACGGTCACGCGCTTGGCCGCCAGCGGCGCAGGCGGGCCGGAGACGGCGCGGGCAAAAATGAACACGCTGTCGGTGGGCAGGGCTTTGGCCTTCACCTCGGCGGACAAATCCACACGGACTTTCAGAACAGCCTTGGGCGCTTGAGCGACAGTACCACCGCTCTCCCTGAGCTTTTCCGCCGCTCGGTCGATACCACCTTGCAGCGCGACCCGGGAATTGTCTTCCGGTGGCAGCTGCGCCAACAGACGGTTCCAGTAGTCGATGGCGTCCTGATAACGCTGGCCTTCAAAGGCGGCAATACCCAACAGGCCAAGGCTGGTGACTTCCTTGGGGTCCAGCTTCAAGGCTTCATCGGTCAGCGCCTGCACCTTGGGCGACCACTGCTTGTTGTCGGCAAAGTACTGCGCCTGCGCCCACTGGCCGAGCAGTTCCGGCTGGCGGCCAGCCAAAGCCACGGTGCGCTCGAAGACGTTGGCCGCATCGGCGGAACGGTCCTGGGCCATGTAGGCGCGACCGAGGAAGTACAAGCCTTCCGGCGAATCCGGCTGGGCAGCGGCGGCGCGTTCCAGGCGCTGGGTCATGTCTTGCATCGACACCGGCGGCTGGGAGAATTCGCGGGTCAGCTCGACCTTATCGCTGGCGCCGTAATGCAGGTACAGCGCAACGCCCAGGACCGGCACCAGAAACGCCGCCAAAAACGGCAACGGTTTGCCCAGGCGCGATTCGCGAGGTTTTTCCACGCCTTCGGTATCGGCCAGCAGCTCACGGGCCGCTTCAGCGCGGCCGGTGTCGAGTTGCGCGGCATTCAGCACGCCTTCGTCCTGCTGCACTTGCAGCTCGGCGACGCGTTCCTGGTAAAGCGCCACGTTGAGCGCGGTGCGGTCCTCTTCACGCTGGGCGCGGCGGCCGCGCAATACAGGGATCAACAGGAAACTCAGGGCAATCAGGAGCAGCAACCCTGCTGCGAGCCAAAAATCAATCATCAGTCTTGGTGTCCAGCAATTGGTCGAGGCGTTTGCGCTCTTCAGGGGATAACGCGTCGGAACCATCGGTAGGCGCGGCGCGGCGGCGGCGGACGATCACGGCCATGACCACTACACCGGCCAGCAGCAGCCCGGCGGGGCCGAACCAGAGCAGCGCGGTCTTGCCGGTGAGGGCCGGTTTGTAGCGCACAAAATCACCGTAGCGGTCGACCATGAAGTCGATGATCTGCTGGTTGTCCTTGCCCTCCCCCAGCATGCGGAAAATCTCTTTGCGCAGGTCGGCGGCAATCGGCGCGTTGGAATCGGCGATGTCCTGGTTCTGGCATTTGGGGCAACGCAGTTCCTTGGTCAGTTCGCGAAAACGCTCACGGTCACCGTCCTTGGCGAATTCGTAGGTGTCGATGGCAGCATGGGCTACGCCGGCCAATCCGAGAGCGAGAACAGCAGCGGCTAACAGACGCTTCATGGCTTGGCCTCATCGACCAGCGCCTGGTACTTGGCGGCCAGTTGCTCGCGCCACACCACTTCATCGATCACGCCGACATACTTGTCACGAATCACGCCTTTGGCATCGATAAAGAAGGTTTCCGGGGCGCCGTACACGCCGAGGTTCAAACCAAGGTTGCCGTCTTCATCGCGGATATCCATCAGGTACGGGTTGTGGAACTCCGCCAGCCACTTCAAGGCCGCCGCATTGTCGTCCTTGTAGTTGATGCCGTAGATCACCACGCCCTTCTCGGCCAGTTTGTTCAACACCGGGTGTTCGACGCGGCAGGAGATGCACCAGGTGCCCCACACGTTGACCAGCGCCGGCTTGCCCAGCAGGTCGGCCTGGGTCAGGGTCTTGTCGCCCTGCACGGTTTTCAGGCTGAACGCCGGGAATGGCTTGCCGATCATCGCCGAAGGCAGCTCGGCCGGGTCCAGGTACAAGCCGCGATACAAAAACACCGCCACCACCAGAAAGGCCGCCAGCGGTAACACCATCAACCAACGCTTCATGCCGGCGCTCCTTGCAGGCCGAGGGCTTCACGCACGCGGCTTTTTACTTTGACCCGATAA
This sequence comes from Pseudomonas sp. NFX183, assembly GCF_047943075.1. Taxonomy (NCBI): domain Bacteria; kingdom Pseudomonadati; phylum Pseudomonadota; class Gammaproteobacteria; order Pseudomonadales; family Pseudomonadaceae; genus Pseudomonas; species Pseudomonas sp. NFX183. Next base: position 214,946 of record NZ_CP181333.1, read on the forward strand.
CGCCGGTCCAGCGCGGCCAGCAAACCGCCAACGCCGGTGAGCAACCCGCCGAACCAGATCCAGCGCACAAACGGTTTGACGTGCACGCGCACCGCCCAGGCGCCGTCGCCCAGGGGTTCACCGAGCGCCACATACAGGTCGCGGGTGAAACCGGCGTCGATGCCCGCTTCGGTCATCATTGAGCTTTGCACGGTGTACAGGCGTTTTTCCGGGTGCAGCACGGCCACTTCCTTGCCATTGCGCACCACGCGGATGGTGCCTTTGTCCGACGTGAAGTTCGGGCCTTCAAAGTGCTTGGCGCCTTCAAAGATGAAGTGGTAACCGGCCAGGTCCATGGACTCACCGGGTGCCAGGCGCAGGTCGCGCTCGGCGCTGTTTTGGCTGGAGAGCACCACGCCGAGGGCGCACACCGCGATGCCGAGGTGCGCGACCTGCATGCCCCAATAGCTGCGGGTCAATGTCGGCAAGCCTTTGATCAGGCCTTTGTGACGGGTTTTGTCGACAATGTCGCGCACGCCGGCCAGCAACACCCAGGCGGCGAGCAGGAAGGTCGCGAGCACCGCCCAGTTGAAGTCGCCGTAGGCAAAGCCTGCGATCACCGCCAAGGCCACACTGCCCAGCAGCACCGGCATCAGCATGCCCGCCAGCCATTTCACCGGGGTGTCTTTCCAGCGCACCAATACGCCGACTGCCATCACCACCATCAGCAGGCCCATCAGCGGGATAAACAACGCGTTGAAGTATGGCGGGCCGACCGACAGCTTGGCGCCGCTCAGCGCGTCCAGCACCAACGGGTACAAGGTACCGAGCAGGATCATCGACGCGGCCACCACCAGCACCAGGTTATTGCCCAGCAACAGGGTTTCACGCGACCACAGGTTGAAGCCGACCTGGCTCTTGACCACCGGCGCGCGCAACGCAAACAGGGTGAGCGAGCCGCCGACCACAAACAGCAGGAAGATCAGGATGAACACGCCGCGCGCCGGGTCGGACGCAAACGCATGCACCGACGTCAGCACGCCCGAACGCACCAGGAACGTGCCAAGCAAACTGAGGGAAAACGCGGCGATGGCCAGCAACACGGTCCAGCTCTTGAACACGCCGCGTTTTTCGGTGACGGCCAACGAGTGAATCAACGCGGTGCCCACCAGCCACGGCATGAACGAGGCGTTTTCGACCGGGTCCCAGAACCACCAGCCGCCCCAGCCGAGTTCGTAATAGGCCCACCACGAGCCCAAGGTGATGCCGATCCCGAGAAAGGCCCAGGCGACGATGGTCCACGGCCGCGACCAGCGCGCCCAGGCGGCATCGAGACGCCCGCCGAGCAAGGCGGCGATGGCGAAAGCAAAGGCCACCGAGAAACCCACGTAACCCATGTAGAGCATCGGCGGGTGCACGATCAGGCCGATGTCTTGCAGCAAGGGGTTGAGGTCATGCCCGTCCACCGGGATCTGCGGCAGGATGCGGCTGAACGGGTTGGAGGTCATGATCAGGAACAGCAGAAAGCCGATGCTGATCATGCCCATCACCGCCAGCACCCGCGCCAGCATGACTTGCGGCAGTTGGCGCGAGAACACCGACACGGCGAAGGTCCAGCCGCCAAGAATCAAGGCCCACAACAGCAACGAGCCTTCGTGGGCGCCCCACACGGCGCTGAATTTGTAGTACCAGGGCAGCGCGCTGTTGGAGTTGTTGGCGACGTAGGCGACAGAAAAGTCATCATTCATGAAGGCGTAGGTCAGGCAACCAAACGCGAACAGCAAAAAGGCAAACTGGCCCCAGGCGGCCGGCTGGGCCAGGCTCATCCACAGGCGGTCGCCGCGCCAGGCGCCAAGCAAGGGCACCACGGCCTGGACGACGGCAAAGCACAAGGCGAGGATCATCGCCAACTGGCCCAGCTCGGGAATAAACAGTGCGGACGTCATCAACTTAGCCCTCCTTTGCCGGGGTTGGAGCGGGTTGGCCGCTGTCTTTCAGGGCCTTGGTGACTTCCGGCGGCATGTATTTCTCATCGTGCTTGGCCAGCACTTCATCGGCAACCACCACGCCGTCGGCATTGAGCTTGCCGAGGGCGACGATGCCCTGGCCTTCGCGGAACAGGTCCGGGAGGATGCCGCGATAGGTGATGGTCACGGCCTTGTTGAAGTCGGTGACCACGAAGGTGACGTCGAGGGAATCGCCGGAACGCTTGAGCGAGCCCTTCTCCACCATGCCGCCCGCGCGAATGCGCGTGTCTACCGGCGCTTCGCCGTTGGCGATCTGGGTCGGGGTGTAGAACAGGTTGATGTTCTCCCGCAGGGCGCTCATCGCCAGGCCCACGGCAACACTCACACCGACCAGGATGGCCAGGATGATCAACAGACGCTTTCTACGCAGCGGATTCACTTATCGGTCTCCCGGCGCAAACGACGCGCCTCTTGTTGCAGGTAACGCTTGCGGGCCAGGATCGGCGCGGCGACGTTGAGGGCCAGCACCGCCAGGCAGATGCCATAGGCCGTCCAGACGTACAGGCCGTGGTGGCCCATGGCGAGAAAATCACTGAAAGAGTTGAAACTCATCCCCGCGCTCCCAGGCTGTTTTGCACTTCGGCCTTGACCCAGCTGGTGCGGGCTTCACGCTTGAGCACTTCCAGACGCATGCGCATCAGCAGCACTGCGCCGAAGAAGCAGTAAAACCCCAGCACCATCAGCAGCAGCGGCGCCCACATTTCCACGGGCATCGCCGGTTTTTCGGTAAGGGTGAACGTGGCGCCCTGGTGCAGGGTGTTCCACCACTGCACCGAGTATTTGATGATGGGGATGTTGATCACGCCGACAATCGCCAGCACCGCGCAGGCCTTCGCGGCGCTGTCGCGGTTACTGATGGCATTGCCCAGGGCGATCAGGCCGAAGTACAGAAACAGCAGGATCAGCATCGAGGTCAGGCGCGCGTCCCACACCCACCATGAACCCCAGGTCGGCTTGCCCCAAATGGCGCCGGTGACCAGCGCCACGGCGGTCATCCACGCGCCGATGGGCGCGGCGCATTGCAGGGCGACGTCGGCCAGTTTCATCTTCCACACCAGCCCGACCACGCCGCACACGGCCAGCATCACGTAGCAGGACTGCGCCAGCATCGCGGCGGGCACGTGGATATAGATGATGCGAAAGCTGTTGCCTTGCTGGTAGTCCGGCGGGGCGAAGGCCAGGCCCCAGACCAGGCCGATGCCGATCAGCAACACGGCGGCAATGCTCAACCACGGCAGCAGCTTGGCGCTGATGCCGTAAAACCATTTGGGCGAGCCGAGCTTGTGAAACCAGGTCCAGTTCATTGCTGTTTCCATCACGGTGGTTTCTCGTCTTGGCGAGAAACTCAGGGTCTTTACTGGTTAATAACGCTTAACCAGACCTCATTATTCGCCGACGCTGATCTTCAGGCCAGCCGCTATAGCAAAGGGTGTCAGGGTTACCGCCAGGGCGGTCAGGCTGCCAAGCCACAGGAGGTAACCGGTCGCCGGCATGCCCATGAGCGCGGCCTGCAAGGCGCCGCTGCCCAGGATCAACACCGGGATATACAAAGGCAGAATCAGCAGGGCCAGCAACAGGCCGCCCCGCTTCAAACCGACGGTCAACGCTGCGCCCACCGCCCCCAACAGGCTGAGCACCGGCGTACCGAGCAACAAGGACAGCAACAATACCGGCAGGCATTCGACGGGCAAGCCCAGCATCATCGCCAGCAACGGTGAGAGCAAGACTAGCGCCAAGCCGGAAAAAGCCCAGTGTGCCAGTACCTTGGCCAGAACCAGAAGTGGCAGCGGGTGCGACGAAAGGACCCACTGTTCGAGGGAACCGTCTTCGAAATCGCTGCGAAACAGCCCGTCCAACGAGAGCAGCACCGATAAAAGCGCCGCGACCCACACTAATCCTGGGGACAAGGTTTGCAACAGTTTAGTCTCGGGACCGACCGCCAACGGGAACAAGGCGATGACGATGGCAAAGAACACCAACGGATTGGCCAATTCAGTCGGGCGACGGCACAACAGCCGTGCTTCACGGGCCACCAGCAGCGCGAACACACTCATAGCGACCACCGGCCCAAATCCAGATTACGGTAACCGGCGGGCATGCGCGTCAGCGTGTGGTGAGTGGTAAGCACCACTGAACCGCCCTGCTCGCAGTGTCGGGCCAGGTGTTCTTCGAGCTGGGCGACGCCTTGTTTGTCGAGGGCAGTGAACGGTTCGTCGAGAATCCACAGCGGCGGGCCCGGCAGGTACAAACGCGCCAGGGCGACGCGGCGCTGCTGGCCGGCGGAGAGGGTATGGCAGGGAACATCTTCAAAGCCTTTGAGGCCGACGGCCGCCAGGGCTTGCCAAATGGCATCACGGGAGGCCGGGTGATGCAGGGCGCTGAGCCAGCTGAGGTTCTCTTCCGGCGTGAGCACGTCCTTGATGCCGGCGGCGTGGCCGATCCAGATCAGGTTACGGGCCAGTTCGCTGCGTTGTTCGTTGAGCGGCTGGCCGTTGAGCCGCACACCCCCTGCCGTCGGCTGCATCAGGCCGGCCAGCAGGCGCAGCAAACTGGTCTTGCCGCTGCCGTTGGGGCCGCTGATTTGCACCATGTCGCCGCCCGTCAGACGCAGTTCGAGGTGTTCGAACAGCATCCGCAGGTCGCGTTCACAGGCGAGCGCTACGGCTTCAAGAAGAGGGCTGGTCAAGAGATCGCGGGCCTTTACGGTTCAAGTCGGCGGTGCAGCGGCCGTTATAGAGAGATGCACAATAACGGCTTTGGCGACCGATTTTAGAGAGCTGGATCAAATAGTTGTGAGGTTTTTACCGCTCTCTTTGCAGACGGGCGGCATTATACATGTGATGCCCTACTCTAAAGAGGGCAATTTCCCCAGAGACGATGCGCACGATGACCGGTGAGATCAACCTTCCTACGCTGCCTCCTGCCCCGGCGCCCGGGCCCGCCCCGCTGCCGCCGGCCGGCGAGTTGCTCAAACTGCTGGAGCCGCAGGCCGGACTGATCGACCCTGGGAAAACCGCCAACGCCGAGGTGATCGCGCTTAAACAAGGCGGCGATGCGTTTCAGCTGCTGCTCAAATTGACCCTTGAAGGCGGCCGCCAGACCCTGGTGCAAGCCAGCAGCGCCCAGCCTCTGCCGTTGGGCAGCAATGTAGCGGTGAGCCAGACGCCAGCCGGCAACCTGACGCTCTCGTTGCAGCAGGCCTTGAGCGCCAACGTGGCTGCCCTCACCCGTATCGACACCACGCAAATGCCGGTGGGCACGCTGTTGCAAGCCAAGGTGCTGACCACTCAGATGTTGCCGCAAGGCACCACGCAACCGGCGATCTACCGCTCGCTGGTGACGGTGCTCAACAACGCCCTCGCCGGCACCACGCTGACGCTGGAAAGCCCGCAGCCACTGCGGGTGGGCAGCTTGCTCAGCGCCGTGGTGCAAAATGCGCAGACCTTGAACTTCGTGCCGTTGAGCGGGCTCAAGGATCAATTGGCCGTGGCCCAACAGCTTTCTACTCAGCAAAGTCGCCAAGGCTCGCTGGACATGGTTTTCACCGCCCTGCAAAACCTGCCCACCGACGACAGCACGTCCACCGACCTGCGCGCCGCGGCGGCGCGGTTGCTGGCGGCGTTGCCCGACCTGGCACAAGTGAGCAACCCCAAAATGTTGGCGCAGCTGGCACAGAACAGCGGCGCGTTTCTTGAAGCCAAGTTGCTCGCCGGGCAAAACCCGCAAATCCCGCCGCTGGACATGAAAGGCGCGTTGCTGCGCCTGGTCGCCGACTTGCTGCCGGCGCTGCCCAGTGCCACCAATCTCAACGCCATCCTCGCCGCCAATACCCTGGCCCAGGTATTGCCCAATTTTGTGCGTAACCCGCTGAATACGCTCGGCCAGATCGGCGCGCGCCAGGCACCCGCCGGCTTTCCGCTGCCGGATCGGCTGATGCAGCGCCTGGAAGGCGAAAGTGACCTGGAAAACCTGCTGCGCCTGGCCGCCGGTGCGATTTCGCGCCTGCAGAGCCATCAGCTGTCGAGCCTGGAACAAACCGGCACCACCGCCGATGGCCGCTTGCAAACCACCTGGCAACTGGAAATTCCCATGCGCACCTTGCAGGACATCGTGCCGTTGCAGGTCAAGTTCCAGCGCGAGGAACCGACGCCGGACAAGGATCAGCCCGAACGCAAAGACAAGAAAGACCCCAAGCAGATGCTCTGGCGCGTCGAGTTGGCGTTCGACATGGAGCCGCTGGGGCCATTGCAGGTTCAGGCGCAACTGACCCAGGGCAAACTGTCCAGCCAGCTGTGGGCAACCCGGCCCTTTACCGCCAGTTTGATCGAAAGCCATTTGGGCCATTTGCGCGAGCGCCTGGTGACCTCGGGCCTCAACGTCGGCGACCTGGATTGCCACCTCGGCACGCCACCGCGCGGCCCAAGAACCGGCCTGGAACAACGCTGGGTGGATGAAACCGCATGAAAAATCCAGCCCCACCACGCCAGGCGATTGCCCTCAAGTACGACGGCCAGCAAGCGCCGACCCTGACGGCCAAGGGCGACGATGCCTTGGCCGAAGCCATTTTGAAGCTGGCGCGGGAAAATGAAGTGCCGATCTATGAGAACGCCGAGCTGGTCAAGCTGCTGGCGCGCATGGAGCTGGGCGACAGCATTCCGGAAGAGTTGTACCGCACGGTGGCGGAGATCATTGCCTTTGCGTGGACACTGAAGGGCAAGTTTCCGGCGGGGTACGACCCGAACGCCGAGCCGGTGGAAAGGGATGTGACTGAGCGCGGGGATGATTACTAGACGCAGACCTCATGCCCCTTGCGGTGAGCGGATATGTTGTGGCGAGCGGGCTTGTCGTGGCGAGCGGGCTTGCCCCGCGTTGGGCTGCGCAGCAGCCCCAAACCCCGACGATTACATCTTTCTGAAAAACCGTGCCGGCTGTATTAGGGCCGCTTCGCGCCCCAACGCGGGGCAAGCCCGCTCGCCACAACGAACCCGCTCACCACAGGGAGCCCTCCCACATTTAGATCGCTATTGTCAGTTCAGCACTTCGCTCAGCGGAATGAAATTGACGTTGTCGCCGATAGCCAGCGTCGTGCCTTCCAGCACTTCCACAAACCCTTCTGCCCACGCCGCGCTGCGCAGCACGCCAGAGCTCTGGTTGCGGTAGATGATCGCCCTGCCCTGCTCGATCCGGCCGCGCAGGTATTCGCGGCGGTTGCCCGGCTTGGGCCAGGTGAAACCCACCGGCACTTCGAAACGCAACGGCTCCACCTCTTGCACGCCTTGGCGGCGCAGCAGATAAGGCCGCGCCAGCAACGCAAAGGTCACCAGGGTCGACGCCGGGTTGCCGGGCAGGCCAATCACCGGCACACCGCGAAAATGCCCGAAGGTCAGCGGTTTGCCTGGTTTGATCGCCAGCTTCCACAGGGCCAACTCGCCCTCTTCACGCAGGGCGATGCCGAGAAAGTCAGCCTCGCCCACCGACACTCCGCCGGTCGACAGAATCAGGTCGACACTGCCCAGGTCCGCCAGGCGTTTGCGGGTTTTTTCCAGGTCATCCGGCAGAATCCCGGCGTCGATCACCTCGCAGCCCATGCGCGCCAGCCAACTGCACAGCACGCGTCGGTTGCTGTTGTAGATCTGCCCCGGGCCGAGCGGCAAACCGGGCTCGATCAACTCGTCGCCGGTGGACAACACGGCCACGCGCACGCGGCGCACCACGCTCAAGCGGTCGTGCCCCAGGGAGGCGGCCAGGCCCAGCTCGATCGGGCCCAGGCGGGTGCCGGCGCTCAACACCAACTCGCCGACGGTGGTTTCCTGGCCTTGCGGGCGGATGTTCTGGCCCACCTGCAAGGGTTCGCTGAAACTCACGCGCTCATCAGCGTGGACCATGGCATTTTCCTGCATCTCTACACAATCGGCGCCTTCGGGCACTGGCGCACCGGTAAAGATGCGCGCACAGGTGCCAGCGGCCAAGGGCTGCGGCGCCTGGCCGGCGAAGATGCGTTGGCTGACGGGCAAGGGCTCGCCGGTCCAGTCCGCCTGGCGCAGGGCGTAACCGTCCATGGCGCTGTTGGGCCAGGGCGGCAGGTCGAGGGTAGAGATCAGGTCTTGCGCGAGCACGCGGCCGTCGCTGTCGGCCAGCGGCACCACGTGCGGCTCACGGATCGGCGCGGCTTCGGCCATGCCCAGCAGTTGGCGCAGCGCGTCTTCCACTGGCATCAGGGCGCCAGTTTTGCCGGGCTTATCCACGGGATTCGCAGGGTTCGGCCTGCTTCAAGTGAGGAACGAAGTTGCACGGGCGATGACGGTTGTCCAGTTGCTCGGCGAGGATGCCGTCCCAGCCGGTACGCACCGCGTTGGTCGAACCCGGCAGGCAGCACACCAGCGTGCCATTGGCCAGGCCGGCCAGCGCGCGCGATTGCACAGTGGAGGTGCCGATATCGGCCACGGAGATCTGGCGGAACAGTTCGCCAAAGCCATCGACCTGTTTATCCAACAGGCAGCTCACCGCTTCGGGCGTGCTGTCGCGGCCGGTGAAGCCGGTGCCACCGGTGATCAGCACCACTTGCACCACGTCTTCGGCGATCCAGTGGGCGACTTTCGCGCGGATTTTGTAGAGGTCGTCCTTGAGCAGCGCGCGCTCGGCCAGGGTGTGGCCGGCGGCGGTCAGGCGGTCGACGAAGACCTGGCCTGAAGTGTCGGTGTCCAGGGTGCGGGTGTCGCTGACAGTCAGCACAGCAATATTCAGGGGTACGAAGGGCGCATCAGCCTTGGCTTTCATGGCTCGGTCCGGTTGTCGAAGGAACAGCCCGATGTTATATCACAGGGCCCTATTTACCTGCCGCAGCGGAACCGCCATGTCTCTCGATTCTTCGCCCCTGCCCTGTTCGATTCTGCTGCTGGCCGGTGGCCGCGGCCAGCGCATGGGTGGTCAGGACAAGGGCCTGCTGCCCTGGCATGGCCAGCCGTTGATTGCCCACCTGCAGCGCCTGACCCGCCCGCTGACGGATGACCTGATTATCTCGTGCAATCGCAACCATGACCTGTATGCGCCCTACGCCGACCAGTTGGTGAGCGACGACAGCCCGGACTTTCCCGGCCCGCTGGCAGGCATTCGCGCCGGGCTGGCCGCCGCGCGCCACGCACAGCTGCTGATCCTGCCCTGCGACGTGCCAAACATTGACACGGCGCTGCTCGCCGATCTGCGTGAAACTGCACGCCGCACACCGCTGATGCCGGTGATGGTGCGTCAGGGCGAATTCTGGGAACCCTTGATCTGCATCATCCCGACCCACCTGCAAACCGAAGTAGAACGGGCCTGGGAAGCCGGTGAACGCAGCCCGCGCAAGATTCTGCTGCAACTGGGCGGCGTGGGCCTGGAGTGCCCGGCGAATGACCCGCGCCTGGCCAACCTGAATACACCTGAACTGTTGCACGCAGCCTTCGGCGTGTCAGAATGAACCTCGCACAAGGAACTTTGTCGACGCGCCGCGCGTCACAAGGTCAGCAATTTAAAAGCATTCTCTCGGAGACACACTCATGACTCAACGGACCATCGCCGCTCTCATGCTTGCACTGGGCCTCGCTACTCTCGCCGGTTGCGCCTCGCCTACAGTGATCACCCTGAATGACGGTCGCGAAATCCAGGCCGTCGACACCCCTAAATTCGATAAGGCTTCGGGCTTCTACGAGTTCGAACAACTTGACGGCAAGCAGACCCGCATCAACAAGGATCAGGTTCGCACCGTTAAAGACCTGTAAGTCTTAACGCTGGACCCACAAGGCCCGCCTCGCGCGGGCCTTGTCGTTTGCAGGGTTTACCAGTCGAGGGTGATCCGGCTGCGGAAATCGCGTTGCTCACTGGTGACCGGGTCGATAAACCGCACGCCCTGGGCCAGCAGCTTGAGCGGGTTGGCGTAGTCGTCCTCGGCGTCCTTGATGACGTCGGGGTAGAACGGGTCATTGCAGATACTCGCCCCCAGCGCGGTCATGTGTACGCGCAGCTGGTGCTTCTTGCCGGTTACGGGGAACAGGCCGTAGCGCCACAGGTCGGCGTTTTTCTCACAGACTTCCACCGCCGTCTCGGTGTTGCTGACGCCGGGACCTTCCTGCATGCGAAAGAACGGTTCGCCCTCCACCAGACGGCTTTTGTGAACCATGGGGAAGGTCAAATCAGGCAACGCTGGAGCGATGGCTTCGTAGAATTTGTCGATGCGCCGTGTTGGAAACAGCTGTTGATAAGCTGAACGGCTGTGTGGGTTGGCCGAGAACAGCACCAGCCCTGCGGTGTGCCGGTCGATGCGGTGCAAGGGCACCAGAGCAGGGTTATCCAGGCGCCGGATCAAGCGGCGCAACAAGGTCTGTTCAACGTACTCGCCCGCCGGGGTCACCGGGAGAAAATGCGGTTTGTCGGCGACCACCAGGTGCTCGTCGGCATACAGGATGGTTTCCTCAACCGGAATGACCTTTTCATTCGGCACTTCACGGAAGTAGTAAATGCACAGGCCTTCCTTGTAGGCCAAATCCATTCTGATCGGCGTGCCGTTGATGTCGAGTACACGGCCACGGGCGATGCGGTCCAGCCAGTGCTCGCGGCCGATTGCAGGGAAATGCTCGCACAGACACTCCAGCACCGTCGCCCAATTGCCAGGTGGCAAATACAACGTGCTGGCTTGGTGTTGCGACGCGGAAAAACCGGAAGATGACATGACAATGCTCGAAGCCTGGAAAATCAGGCGGGCATTATCCCGCATGGAGCGCGATGGAGCCTAGGGCGGATCTCAGGCCTTGGCCAATTGCGCGCGCAGGATCGGCGAAGCGCTGGCCGCCTCGGTGAACTCCTTGAGCCAACGCAGTACGTCCACCGCTTCCCAGCGACCCGGATCATAAAGCGCGTACAACAACCCTTGGTAACCCACCACATCCAACTGCTTGTGATAACCGGCGCGCTGGAACAACGCTTCGATTTCAGCAAAGCAGGTATTGAAGTGCACTTTGTTAAACGGCGTCTTGCCTTCCGTGACCAGGCCATCGAGGCGCAGCTCGTTCACCGCATCGCGCACGACGTCGGCGGACATGCGATTGACGCTGCTTTTCAGTTGTTCAACATTCACCACGGGCGTTCCCTCTATTCAATCGCTGTACAAACATACAGTAACGTAATATTTGGAAACTCGCCATCGGAGAAAGCCTAGGACAGGAAGGCAACAACCTGTCCGGTGTCGAATGGCCAGTCCAGCTCTGCCCCGGTATCCACCCGGCGAAGCACCGGAATCCGCAGGCTGTAGGCGTCGGTCAGGTCATCGGGGTCGGTGATGTCCACCAGTTCCACCAGCAACCCGTGTTCGACGAGCGGCATGATTTCGACTTCGGCAATCTCACAAAGATGGCAACCCAGGGTGCCGAATAACTGGCATTCAGGAAGCATGGCGAATGGGCCTGATCAGGAAACAGGCAATCATTCTAAGCCTGCCAAATACCGGTGGCGAGCGGGGCGATCCGGGTTGATTGGCGAAAGGGCTCAGGAAGCGGGTGTGTTTGTTCGGGATGGACGTGGCTGGCGGGTTTCAGGGCGCTTCGCACCCCAACGCGGGGCAAGCCCGCTCGCCACAGCAAGCCCGCTCGCCACGACAGGCACGCTTGCCACAGCAGGCCCGCTTGCTACAACTCGCCTGCTGGGCATTGAAAGCCTGACCCAGATCACCATGGCCTATAACTGATTCAGCGATTCTCGCGCCTTTTTGTCCGCTCAACCTGCAAGGAAGCTGCCCGTGTTTGCCAATTTGCTGATCATTCTGGCCTCATCCCTGGTGGTGATAGCGCTGTTTCGACGCCTGCAATTGCCGCCCGTGCTGGGTTACCTGTGCGTGGGCCTGGCGGTGGGGCCCACCGCTCTGGACTGGGTGAATGACAGCGAGGAGCTGCCCGACCTTGCCGAACTGGGGGTGGTGTTCCTGCTGTTTTCTTTGGGATTGGAGTTTTCTCTGACCAAGATGCTCGCCCTGCGCAGTGTGGTGTTTGGCTTGGGCAGTTTGCAGGTGCTGGGGTGCGCAGCCTTGCTGGGAGGCCTGTTGATGGGCTTCGGTCTGTCGCCAAGCGTCGCGCTGTTGCTCGGCGCGGGGCTGGCACTGTCTTCCACCGCGATTGTCAGCAAGGAGCTGAGCAGCCTTGGGGAAATCTTCAGCAGCCACGGCCAGAATGCGATTGGCGTGTTGCTGTTCCAGGATGTGGTGGCGGTAATGCTGCTCACGTTGGTGCCGGTGTTTGCCGGCAGCAGCGAACACGCCTGGTATTGGGCGCTGCCGCTGACGCTGGGCAAAACCGTGCTGTTGTTCGTCGGCCTGCTGTTTGCCAGTCGCTGGTTGCTGCCCCGCCTGTTCCACGAAGTTGCCGCGTCCCATTCGGCTGAGCTGTTTGTGCTGTTGGCGCTGGTGATCGTCTTGCTCACCGCCTGGCTCACGCATTTGCTCGGCCTGTCCCCTGCCCTCGGGGCTTTTCTGGCGGGCATGCTGTTGGGCGAAAGCCATTACCGGCATCAGATTGAAGCGGACATACGGCCATTTCGCGACATTCTGCTCGGGCTGTTTTTCGTCAGCATCGGCATGCTTATCGACCTGCAACTGTTTGTCAGCCACAGCGTGCTGATCCTCGGCCTGACCCTCGCGCTGATGCTGATCAAGGGCTGCGTGGTGGCAGCGCTGGTCAAGCTGCGCGGCAGCGACAGTGAAACCGCGTGGCGCAGCGGCCTTGCCCTGGCGCAAGGCGGCGAATTCTGCTTCGCGTTAATGGCGCAGATGCAGCAGAGCCGGCTGATCCCGGACGAGTTCAACGGTTTGCTGCTGGCCGCCACCTTCTGCTCGATGCTGCTGACCCCGCTGTTGCTGCGCGCCGCACCGGGCATCGCCCTGCGCCTGCACCGCAAGCCCAACCAGCAAGTGCAACTGGAGGAAATCACCGCGCTCAATGCCGATTTACGTGGCCACGCGGTGATTTGCGGGTATGGCCGCGTCGGGCAATCCATCGGGCGCTTTCTGCGTCGGGAACATCAGGCATTCATCGCCCTGGATGACGACCCCGAGCGCGTGACGCAGGCCGCAACCGAAGACAGCAGCGTGCATTACGGCGACTGCCGCCGTGGGGCGCTACTCAGTGCGGTCGGCCTGGAGCGCGCGCGGCTGGTGGTGATTGCCGTGGACAACAGCGATGTGGCCCTCACGGTCCTGAAAGAGGCCAGAAGGATCAACCCACACGTCCCCGTGCTGGTGCGCACACGCGATGACAGCCAACTGGCCGAGTTGAAAGCGGCGGGCGCCAGCGAAGTGGTGCCCGAGCTACTGGAATCGAGCCTGATGCTCGCCTCCCACGCCTTGATCCTGCTGGGCCTGCCGGACCACCAGGTGCAGGCGCGGGTGGATGAGGTGCGCCAGAACCGTTATCGCCTATTGCACGGCTTTGATGCGCAGACCGAAAAACCGCTCAGTCCTGACTGACCGCCCCAATCTTGTGGATCGACAGGTCCGCGCCGTAGTACTCCTGCTCCTGGCTCAGGCGCAGCCCGTGTACACGCTTGATCACGCCGTACACCACCAGCCCGCCGACCAGCGCCACCGCCACGCCCAATGCCGTGCCGATCAACTGGCTGATCAGGCTCACGCCGCCCAGGCCGCCAAGGGCCGTCTGGCCAAAGATGCCGCACGCAATGCCGCCCCATACGCCGCACAAGCCGTGCAGCGGCCATACACCCAGTACGTCGTCGATCTTCCAGCGATCCTGCGCCGCGATGAAGAACCACACAAACAAACCACCGGCCACCGCACCGGTGACCAGCGCGCCCACCGGGTGCATCAGGTCGGAACCGGCGCAGATCGCCACCAGCCCGGCCAACGGGCCGTTATGCAGGAAGCCTGGGTCATTGCGGCCGATCACCAACGCGGCAACGGTGCCGCCGACCATGGCCATCAACGAGTTCACGGCGACCAGGCCGCTGACGCCATTGAGGGTCTGCGCGCTCATCACGTTGAAGCCGAACCAGCCGACAATCAGGATCCACGAGCCCAGCGCCAGGAACGGAATGCTCGACGGCGCAAAGGCCACCAAGCGCCCTTCCCGGTATCGACCATTGCGCGGTCCCAGCAGCAGCACCGCCGCCAGCGCCAGCCAGCCGCCCATGGCATGCACCACCACGGAACCGGCGAAATCATGGAAGCTGGCACCAAAGGTTGCGAGCAGCCAGGCTTGCAGGCCGAAGTTGCCGTTCCACACCATGCCTTCGAAAAACGGGTAAATAAACGCCACGATCAGCGCGGTGGCACACAGCTGCGGAGCGAACTTGGCGCGCTCGGCAATGCCCCCGGAAATAATCGCCGGAATCGCCGCTGCAAACGTCAGCAGGAAGAAAAACTTCACCAGGCCGTAGCCATGATCGGCGCTGATCACCGCCGCCGGTTGCATGAAGCTCACGCCGTAGGAGATCCAATAGCCTATAAAGAAATAGGCCAGGGTCGAGATGGCGAAGTCGCTGAGGATCTTCGACAGGGCATTCACCTGGTTTTTCTGGCGCACGGTGCCGACTTCCAGGAACGCGAAGCCGGCGTGCATGGCCAAAACCATGACCGCACCGATCAGGATGAACAGGGTGTTGGAGCTGTGAACAAGCGTGTCCACTGCACTTTGCAAATTTTCCATGGAGGTTGGCAGGCCTGCATTAAAGGCAAAAAGCACCAAAGCGGTTCAAGCCAGGGTGTCGCGCACTAAATTGGTACCACCGGCCCCACCTCTGTGCAGAAGGTGTGAACCGCTTTAGCGCAGCGATCAACACAAAAGGCCGTTGCCGACAGGGTTTTTCCGCGGGTTTTATTTATTTAGGGTAAGGTTTTTCAAGGCATTAGCCTCGGGTCGCCCGGATTCAGCGCATACCCTGGGGCAGGCGCACCAAGGCAAAGCAAAAGCTGTACCAGACAATTGCAGTGAACCTTCACCGTTAGCGGTGACTCGAAAACAAACGTAACGCACCAGACGCACAGATCAGCCAATCACGGAGATAACCATGGCCCGAAGAACTGCAAAGACTGCTCAAGAAATACTGATGGCGGATTTTCAAACCTTGGTCAGTGACACTGAAAGGTTGCTGGACGACACCGCGGTATTGGCCGGCGACCAAGCCGACGAGCTGCGCACCAAGATCCACGACAGCCTGCTCAAGGCCCGCGAAACCCTGCAACTGACCGAAGATTCCCTGCGTGAACGCGGCCAGGCGGCTGTCACCGCCACCGAAGATTACGTGCAAGCCAACCCTTGGCAGTCAGTCGGCATTGCCGCCGGCGTTGGCTTTCTGATCGGTCTGCTGGCTACAAGGCGCTAATACCATGTCTATCGGCGAATCCGGCTCGTCCACGAGTTCAAGCTCCACTTCCCGACGCCTGGGCGCGGCCGTTCTGGGCTTGCTGCACAGCCACGTCGAATTGTTTGGCATCGAGTTGCAGGAGCAGAAATCCCGCACGGTCAGCTTGCTGCTGTTTGCAGGCCTGGCGCTGGTATTTGCCCTGCTGTTACTGGTGGGGTTATCGGCGCTGGTGATGATTCTGGTCTGGGACACCTACCGTCTTACCGGGATTATCAGCCTCTGCGTGTTCTACAGCCTGGCCGCAGCGTTTTGCGGAGTGCGCTTGAAAGCGGCGATATTCGATGAATCCACGCCCTTCCATGCCACCCTCGAAGAGCTGGCCAATGATCGGGAGCGCCTGCTGCCATGAGCATGACTGAAATCCCGCAAAACACCTCCCGTCGGGAAATGCGCAAGGCATTGATCCGCCTGCGCATGGAAATGCACCGTCAGGAAATCCGCCATGAATCCCATCAATTGATGGTCCCGCTGAACAAAGTGCGTGACCTGCGCCATAACTGGCAGGACAGCCTGGGCATCAAGCACGCGCCGCTGTGGGGCGTGGCCGCGGTGACGCTGATGGGCTTTTTTACCGGTAAGGGCGCCAAGGGCGGCAGTATCAGCAGCGTGACGCGCCTGGTGCGGCTGGGCGCCGGTTTGATCCCGTTGATCAAATTGGCCATGGCAGGGCGCAAGGGTTAAGCGCGACTGGCTGCATTCTTGCAAACAGAATTGGCCCGGCCCTCGTTATTGAGCGCCGGGCCTTTTTTCGCCAGCTCTCTTAAGGAGGCCCCGTGATCGACGGGCAACCGCTCGCCTGCTTCCAGCCATTTATCGACACTGCCACCGGGCGCATCGCCGGCGTCGAGGCACTCGGCCGTCTGCGCCAGGCTGATGGGCGCTTGCTGTCAGTCGGCCCGCTGTTTGCCGACCCGCGCACACCGGGCGTGGCCTTACGCTGCCTCGACCGGCAGATCCGCGACAATGCCTTGAGCCGCCTGCATGAAGCGCCTGCAGACTGGTTTTTGAGCCTGAACATCTCACCCCGCTGGATCAACCGTCTGCGCCCCGGCCAAGCCTTGCCCAGCCTGAAGCAGGTGCATGCGCATGGCGTCGATCCGCAGCGCATTGTGTTCGAGATCACCGAACTGGGTGGTGACATCCAGCGTCTGGCCGAGGTGGTGGCGCGCTATCGTGAGGCCGGTGCACGCATTGCCATCGATGACTTCGGTGCCGGCTACTCCCAGCTTGACCGCGTACTCGCGCTGCAGCCGGATATCCTCAAGCTGGACATGCGCCTGTTCCAGGAAGCCGCCAAGGGCGGACCGAGCAGTGAGATCGTGCGTGCGCTGGCGCAAATGGCTGAGAAGACGGGCTGCTGGATCATCGCCGAGGGCGTGGAAACCGAGGCGCAGCTGAGCTTCGCCCTGGAATGCGGCGCGCGGTATGTGCAGGGTTACCTGTTTGCCCAGGCGCAACTCGACTGGTTTGCCACCGATGCCTTCGTGCCGCAGTTTGCTCGCCTGCGTACGGTTTACGTGCAGCAGAAACTGGCTGAACGCGGCCGCATCATGCAGTTGCGCCTGCAACTGTCCGAACTGATGAAGATCCTGCAGAACTGGGCGCAGGGCCAGGCGCCGCTGGACCAGTTACCTCAATTGCCGGATTTCCCCTGGCTGCTGCGCTTTTATCAGTGCGACCGGCATGGCACCCAACTGACGCCCAACTTCGAATGGCGCCAGGACGCCTGGCAGGCCGACAGCCGCTACCTGGGGCACAACTGGTCGTGGCGCCCCTACTTCTATCACCTGCTGGCCGAAGGCTGGGAGGAGCGGCGTCTGACCCTTTCTTCGACTTACCGCGACGCCACCACCAATCAGTATTGCCTGACCGCCGGACAATTCTTCGATAACGGTCAGCGTTTGCTGTTAATCGATATAGACGCGGTCGGCTTGTAGATTTTCGCTTGCCCCGGTGCAGCTGAACCGGGAAGCTGGGAGGGTCATTCACCGCACGGAGAGTACCCGCCTTGGATTGGCCCACCCTGCTTACCCGCGAACGTCTTGGAAAGCCTCTGCACAGCCCGGAAGAACTCGGCCGCAGCCCGTTTCACAAAGACCATGACCGTATTATTTTCTCCGGCGCCTTCCGCCGCCTGGGCCGCAAGACCCAAGTGCACCCGGTGTCCAGCAACGATCATATTCATACGCGCCTGACCCACTCGCTGGAAGTCAGTTGCGTCGGCCGTTCGCTCGGCATGCGCGTGGGCGAAACCCTGCGCAGCGCCCTGCCCGACTGGTGCGACCCCAGCGATCTGGGCATGGTCGTGCAATCGGCTTGCCTGGCCCATGACATCGGCAATCCGCCGTTCGGGCATTCCGGCGAAGATGCCATCCGCCACTGGTTTCAACAGGCGGCCGGGCGCGGCTGGCTGGACGACATGAGCAGCGCCGAGCGCAATGACTTCCTCAATTTCGAAGGCAACGCCCAGGGTTTTCGGGTGCTGACCCAGCTTGAGTACCACCAGTTCGACGGCGGCACTCGCCTGACCTATGCCACCCTGGGCACCTACCTGAAATACCCCTGGACCGCCCGCCACGCCGACTCGCTTGGGTACAAGAAGCATAAGTTCGGCTGTTACCAGAGCGAGCTGCCGATCCTTGAGCAGATCGCCCACAGGCTCGGCCTGCCGCAACTGGAAGAACAACGCTGGGCCCGTCACCCGCTGGTGTACCTGATGGAGGCGGCAGACGATATCTGCTATGCCTTGATCGACCTCGAAGACGGCCTGGAAATGGAGTTGCTCGAATACGCCGAGGTCGAGTCGCTGTTGCTCGACCTGGTGGGTGACGACCTGCCCCAGACTTACCGGCAACTGGGCGCACAGGACTCGCGCCGGCGCAAGCTGGCGATTTTGCGCGGCAAGGCCATCGAGCACCTGACCAATGCCGCCGCCCGGGCTTTCGTGGAACAGCAGGATGCGTTGCTTGCCGGCACACTGCCGGGCGATCTGGTGGAGCACATGCATGGCCCCGCCAAGCGTTGCGTGCTGGATGCCAAGGACATGGCCCGCAAGAAAATCTTCCAGGACAAGCGCAAGACCCTGCATGAAATCGGCGCCTACACCACCCTGGAAATCCTCTTGAATGCGTTTTGCGGTGCCGCGCTGGAGCAGCATGGCGGGCGCACGCCGTCGTTCAAGAACCGGCGCATCCTCGATCTGCTCGGCAACAGCGCACCGGACCCGGCGTGGCCGTTGCACGCCTCGTTCATGCGAATGATCGACTTTATTGCCGGCATGACCGACAGCTACGCCACCGAGATGGCGCGGGAGATGACCGGGCGTTCAAGCCCACAATGACGCTTGCGATCACGCCGCCTGTTCCCCGAACAGAATCTGCCTACGACGGGAACAGAGCTGCCTGATCGAATTCGTACACTCATTCAAGGAATAATCACGCCCGCTTCTGGCGGACCTGGCGAGCAATTCCTACGCGCCACCCCATCGACGCTTGACTGACCCGTGTGCCCCTATGCCCAGACACCCTCTTCGAATCCTATTGGTGGAGGATCACCCCTTTCAGCTTCTGGCCACTCAGTGCCTGCTTAACACCTTCGGCTTCGACCACCTGACGCTGGCAGAAAATGCCGAACAGGCGATCCGCGCGATGTCTGAATCCAAAAGGCCGTTTGACCTGATGCTGTGCGACCAATGCCTGCCTGATTTACTCGGCCTGGAGCTGGTGGAAATTGCCAGTCGCCAACATTTTATAACCGGCGCCATTCTGCTGAGCGGGCTGCCTTCCTCGGAACTCTTCAACCTGACCACCCAAGCCCTGCAGCGTGGTTTGCCGCTGCTTGGTTATTTATCCAAACCGCTGAATAAAGACGAACTTGCAAAGTTGATTGCGCCCCTGATCCGATTATAAATGTAGGACTTTAAACTCTGCCTACCTACGAAAATATACCTGGGCCAATCGCTGAATCGCTGGCACTGTCAATGACTGCACCGAATTAAAACTTGCTTACATCCAGCGTCACAAAGCCTTAACAACTGGTAGATAACTACCTTTTTTCATGTAGGAATTCTCCTGTTTTATACCTGTTCCCACCATGGTTCATGCTCCTCCCTCTTCTTCTGAGCTAATGTGCCCGCTTTATTTGCACTTGCATGGAATGTGATTATGAACACGGTTTTTATCATTGATGACCACCCCGTTATCAGGCTGGCGATCCGCATGTTGCTGGAACATGAGGGTTATAAAGTCGTCGGTGAAACGGACAACGGTTGTGATGCGATACAAATGGTTCGCGAATGCCTGCCGGACTTGATCATTCTGGATATCAGCATTCCCAAACTTGACGGCCTCGAAGTGCTGTGCCGGTTCAACGCCATGAACACATCGATGAAAACCCTGATTCTGACCGCTCAGAGCCCGACGCTGTTTGCCACCCGCTGCATGCGCTCGGGCGCGGATGGCTATGTGTGCAAGGAAGGCGACCTCAGCGAACTGCTGAGTGCCATCCGCGCCGTGCTGTCGGGTTATAACTATTTTCCCAGCCAGGCCCTCAATGGTAATGCAGACGGCACAGACACGCTGGAACTTGAACTGTTTAAAACCGTGAACGACCGGGAACTGATGGTATTACAACTTTTCGCACAAGGTCGCACCAATAAGGAAATCGCCAAAGGGATGTTTCTAAGTAACAAAACAGTAAGCACTTACAAAAAAAGGCTGATGCAAAAACTTAAAGCCAAGTCCTTGGTAGAACTTATCGAGATGGCAAAACGAAACGCGCTAGTGTGAGAAAGCGGATGCCCAGCCGTATAAAGGACTATTTGATTATATTAATCGCCGGTGTGTGTTTCAGCACGACGGTGCCTGCGGACCCCGCTCCCGGCCCGGAACACTTCACGCTGTTGAGCCGTGCAAGTGCGGTACAACTGGATGTTCAACTGGACAAGGCCCAGCGCCAGTGGTTACAGAACAAACGCGAGCTGATGCTCGGCACTTCGGCACCGGACTACCCGCCCTTCGACCTGACCTCCAGCGGCCGCGACTACGAGGGCCTGACCGCCGATTACGCAGGGCTGTTGGCCCAAGCCCTGGCATTGCCCGTGAAGGTGGTGCGCTACCCCACCCGAGAAGCATCGATCCACGCGCTTGAAACAGGCGAAATCGACCTGTTGGGCTCCTCCAACGGCTTTGAAGCCGCCAACCCGAATCTCATCCTGTCGCAGCCATACGCGGTGGACCAACCCGTACTCGTGACCCGTGAGGGGGAAAACTACAATCTGGGCAATGGGCTGGCCGGACTGCGCTTGAGCCTGGTCTACCACTACCTGCCGTTGAATGAAGTGCAGAAGCTGTACCCAAAGGCCAACATCCGCGCCTATCCCTCGTACCAAAACGCCTTGAATGCGGTGGCGTTCGACCAGGCCGACGTGTTTTTGGGCGATACCATTTCCACCCATTACATGATCAACAAGGGCTACCTGAAAAACATCCGCATGGCCAACTTCGGCAAGCATGAAGCCTATGGCTTCAGCTTTGCGCTGCGCCAGGAACAGCGCACTTTGCTGAGCATCGTCGACTCGGTGCTGGCCGCCATCCCCATCAATGAACGCGACAGCATCGCCAAGCGCTGGAGCGCCGGCAGCGATATCTTGCTGACCGACAAGAAGCTGCAACTGACTCAGCGCGAAGAGCGTTGGCTCAAAGACCATCCGGTGGTAACAGTCGTCGTCAATGAGACCTTCGCACCGCTGACGTTTTTCGACGCCGAAGGCAATTTTCGCGGCATCACCGCAGACTTGCTGGAACTGATACGCCTGCGCACCGGGTTACGTTTCAAGATCCTGCGCAGTCGCGAAGTCAACGCGATGATCGAACAGGTCACCACCGGGAAAGCCGATATCATCGGGGCCATTGTCCCCAGCGTTGAACGGGAGGCTTCGCTGAGTTTCAGTCGCCCTTACCTGGAAAACTCCTACGTCCTGCTGACCCGCAAAGAGCCCGGCGCGCCCTCGAACCTGGAGCAGATGGCAGGCAAGCGCCTGGCTATCACCGTGGGCAACCCACTGGAAAAAATCCTCACGCAGGACTTCCCGCAGATTCGCCTGGTGGAGGTCGGCGACACTTTCAAAGCATCCGAAATGCTGGCCCAAGGCAATGTGGAAGGTGCCGTCAACTCGCTGGTGATCGCCAACTACTTCCTGTCCTCGCAGGTTTTCCAGGACAAACTGCAGATCAGCACCAGTATCGGCACCCTTCCCGCCACGTTCGCCCTGGCGACGCCACGCCGCGCCGTCGAACTGAGCTCAATCCTGGACAAGGCCCTGCTGAGCATTGCTCCGGACGAAATGGGCGTGATCAACAGTCGCTGGCGCGGCTACACCGCCGCCTCCGACAGTTACTGGCGCAATTACCACCAGTTGATCGCGCAAATCATCGTCGGCACCGGGCTGTTGCTGCTGATTTCACTGACCTGGAACGCCCACATGCGCCGCCAGATCAAGCATCGGAAAATGGCCGAGCGCGCCCTCAACGATCAGTTCGAGTTCATGCGCGCACTGGTCAACGAAACCCCGCACCCGATCTATGTGCGTGATCGAAACGGCCTGTTGCAAACCTGTAATGACAGTTACTTGCAGGTCTTCGGCGTCAAGCGTGAAGACGTGATCGGCAAGAGTGTGATCCAGATGGACATGGCCCGGGAATCGGAAGCGGCGCAATACCATGCGGACTACCAGCAAGTCGTGGCGCAGGGCAACACGCTGATTCTCGACCGCACCCTGCACCTGCATGGAAAAAAACTGACGATCTATCACTGGATTCTTCCCTACCGTGACTCCGTTGGTGAAGTCCAGGGCATCATCGGGGGCTGGATCGACATCAGTGAGCGGCGCCAGCTGTTCGACGAGTTGCGCGCCGCCAAGGAACGCGCCGATGAAGCGAACCGGGCCAAAAGTACTTTCCTCGCCACCATGAGTCATGAAATCCGCACGCCGATGAACGCCGTGATTGGCATGCTGGAGTTGACCCTCAAGCGGGCTGACCAGGGCCATCTCGACCGCCCGGCCATTGAAGTGGCCTACAACTCGGCCAAAGACCTGCTGGAATTGATCGGCGATATCCTGGACATCGCGCGCATCGAGTCCGGCCGTTTGAGCCTGGCGCCGGAACGCGTGAACCTGCGGGAAGTCATCGAGTCGGTGGTGCGCGTGTTCGACGGCCTGGCACGGCAGAAAACCCTCAGCCTGCTGCTGGAGTTCAAGCCCGAGCTGGATGACACCGAGGTGCTGATCGACCCGTTACGCTTCAAACAGGTGCTGTCCAACCTGGTGAGCAATGCGATCAAGTTCACCGAGCGCGGGCGGGTGCACATCAAAGTGGACGTGCAACCCACCGATCAACCGCAGCAGGTCGAGATGAAACTGGTGGTCGAGGACACCGGCATTGGTATCAGTCGCGACGACCAGCTGCGCCTGTTCGAGCCGTTTGCCCAGGCCGACAACTCCGGGCACCTGGCCAGGAGCGGTGCCGGCCTGGGGCTGGTGATCTGCCGAAGCCTGTGCGCAATGATGGGCGGGCAACTGAGCCTGAGCAGTGTGCCGATGGTGGGCACCCAAGTGCATGTCAACTTGAAAATGCCCCGCCTGCAGCCGGTCCAGCCCGTGGGCGAACTCAAACCCGCGCCCCCCGCACTCGCGCCGGTACTCAACGTACTGGTGGTGGATGACCATCCCGCGAACCGCCTGCTGATGTGTCAGCAACTGGGTTATCTGGGCCATCAGTTCACCGCCGCCCAGCACGGTGCCGCCGGCTTCAAGGCATGGCGTCAGGAACGCTTCGACCTGGTCATCGCCGACTGCAACATGCCGATCATGAACGGCTACGAATTGACCCGCTCGATCCGTGAGTATGAACAGCGCGAACAGCTGCCGGCCTGCGTCGTGCTGGGCTTCACCGCCAATGCCCAGCCGGAAGAGAAACTGCGCTGCGCGCAAGCGGGTATGAACGACTGCTTGTTCAAGCCAATCAGCCTGACGGTGCTGGAGCGGCAACTGGCGCAGATCGGCCAGCCACCCGGCGGTGTGAGGCTCGACCTCAGCAGCCTGGAGGCGCTGACGGGCGGCGACCCACAGCTGAGTCGCCGCCTGCTTGAAGAATTGCTTAACAGCAGCCGTCATGACCGTCAGGAACTGACCGCCATGTTGGCGCAACAGGCATCGCCCCAGGCCATCATTGACCAGGCCCACAAGATCAAGGGAGCTGCGCGCATCGTGCAGGCCGCTGCGCTGGCCGGCGAATGTGAAGCGCTGGAGCACGCCTGCGCCCAGGGTGAGGATCGGCCGAAGATCGAAACCGGCATCAAGAGCCTGGAAAAATGCATGCTTGAATTGGAGAGGATGCTGCAGATGCGCCTTAATGAACTGGACGTCTTGCAATAGGCAGGGCGAGTGTTTGCACTCCCCCTGCCGCCACCGGTCAGCAGTCGGTCAGACGCAGGAAAATCGCTGCCAGCTGTTCGATGCCCGCCTGGTCCTGCGCGGTAAAGCGCGCCAGCGACGGGCTGTCCAGATCAAGGACGCCAATCAGTTGGCCGTCCTTGATCAGCGGCACCACCAGTTCGCTGTTCGAAGCACTGTCACAGGCGATATGCCCAGGGAACGCGTGAACGTCCTCCACCCGCTGGGTTTGCCGCGATGCCGCCGCCGCGCCGCACACGCCACGACCGAACGGAATGCGCACGCAGGCAATCTGGCCCTGGAACGGGCCAAGCACCAGCTCTTCGTCACGGTTGAGGTAGAAGCCGGCCCAGTTAAGGTCATCCAGCTGGTTGAACAGAAACGCGGAGAACTGCGCGCTGTTGGCGATGAAGTCGCGTTCATCGGCCAGCAGCGATTCCAGTTGCGCACACAGCATTGCATAGCCATCCAGGCCCGTGCCGGCCTGTTGCAAATCGATCATGGTTGACGCTCCAACAACTTGAGACCCACCCAGTAACGGGCGAATTGATACGCGCACCGGCCATTGCGGTTGCCGCGCCCGGTGGCCCAACGTACGGCCAAAATATCCAGCGCTTCATCGCACTGCCATTGCAAACCGGCCTTGCTGGCCAGTTCGCCAATCCAGTGCTCGACCACGTTCAGGAAATGTTCCTGAGAGAACGGGTAGAACGACAACCACAGGCCGAACCGGTCGGACAGGGCGATTTTATCTTCGACGGCCTCGCTGGGGTGCAGCTCGCCGTCCACGCGTTTCCAGTTGTCATTGTCGCTCTGGTTTTCCGGCACCAGGTGACGGCGGTTGGACGTGGCATACAACAGCACGTTTTCTGGCGCCTGCTCCAGCGAGCCGTCCAGCACACTCTTGAGCACGCGGTAGTCGCCCTCGCCGGCCTCGAACGACAAGTCGTCGCAGAACAGGATGAACCGCTGCGGCAGCTTGAGCAGTTGCTCGACCACGCGCGGCAAGTCGGCCAGGTGATCGCGCTCGATTTCAATCAGGCGCAAGCCGGCCTTGGCGTGCTGGGCGAGCAAGGCGCGCACCATGGACGATTTGCCCGTGCCGCGCGAACCCCACAGCAGCGCGTGGTTGGCGGGCAAGCCATCGAGAAATTGTTGGGTGTTGCGGGCCAGTTGTTCGCGTTGCTTGTCCACACCGATCAGGTCGCTGAGGCGCATGTCCAGGCTGACTTCCAAGGGCAGCAAAAAGCCACTGCGGCCTTCGCGCTGCCAGCGGGCGGCGAGGCACTGGTCCCAGTCGATGGCTTGGCGGGGCGCCGGCAACAACGGTTCCAGGCGTGCAAGTACCGCGTCGGCACGCTCAAGAAAGGCATTCAATCGATTATCCACGACTATTCCTCTGGCAAGTTCTTGCAAAAGATGGCGTATTGGCAACCCTGCGGCAGACTGCGACAGGGCTGCACCTGTAAAAAAATCAACGATTATGCCGAGCAAGCCAAAGCCGGTGGATGTTCAGCTATGCTTGCCGGGCGAAGGGAAACGTGAAGTGGTTCAACACCCGATGGATATCAAGTTCGCCCACCGCTTGTCTTATAAACAAGCTCGATTGACTGTGCTGGTCGGTTTCGTCTTGGGAACCTTGCTCAGTCTGATCCAAATCGGCATTGATTATGCCAGCGAAGACGCATCCATCAACCGTGAAATCCGCTCGCTGATCGAAATCAGCCATAACCCCGCCTCCCGTATCGCCTACAACATCGACGCCGAACTCGCCCAGGAACTGACGCTGGGCCTGCTGCACTCCCCGGCGATCACCCGTGCGCAATTGGTCGACAACAATGGCGTGGTCCTGGCCGACGTTGATCGCCCGCGCAAGGAAAGCACGTACCGGCCCATCAGCGATTTTCTGTTTGGCGCCAACCGCCAGTTTGAGGATCGGTTGTTCCTCAGCCACATGCCTAATGATTCTTTGGGCGTGTTGCGCCTGGACGTCGACACTTACGCCTTCGGCAGCCGTTTCCTGCACCGCGCCGAGATCACACTGCTTAATGGCTTTGCCCGCAGCCTGCTGCTGACCGGCATCCTGTTGGGCCTGTTTTACGTGATGCTGACCCAGCCGCTGGTGCGTATTATTCGCGCGCTGAGCACCAGCAAGCAGGCGCACCTGGATTGCCCGCCAGGGCACGAAAACGACGAAATCGGCGTGCTGGTCAGTGTCGCCAACCAGCAGTTCGAAAACATGGAGACCGAAATCCAGCAGCGCCGCCACGCCGAGGACCGACTCACCGAGTACCTGGGCCAACTGGAAGATATCGTCTCCGCACGCACGCTGGAGCTCAAGGCCAGCAACCAACGCCTGAGCCAGTCCAATGATGAGTTGGAGGCTGCGAAGATGACGGCGCTGGGCATGGCCCAGGCACGGGCGGCGTTCCTGGCCAACATGAGCCACGAGATTCGCACGCCGCTCAATGGCCTGCTGGGCATGATCGCCCTCTCGCTGGACAGCCCGTTGAATGCCGAGCAGCGCCAGCAACTGTCGATTGCCCATGACTCCGGCAAAGTGCTGGTGGAATTGCTCAACGATATTCTCGACCTGTCCAAGTTTGATGCCGGCCAGCTGGAGCTGGAGCGTATCCCGTTCGATCTGAGCTCGCTGGTGGAAGACACCGCCAACCTGCTGTCGCAGAACGCAGCACCGAGCGTTGAACTGACGTGCTTGATCGACCCACTGTTTCCCGCCCAAGTGATTGGCGACCCGACACGCGTGCGGCAAATCGTCAGCAACTTGCTCTCCAACGCCTTGAAGTTCACGCGCTTTGGCCGAGTCGACGTGCGCCTGAGCGCCAGTGAGGGCCGGGTGAAGATTGAAGTGTGTGATACCGGTATCGGCATCGCTCAGGATGCGCAGGTAAAAATATTCCAGCCGTTCACCCAGGCCGGCGCAGGCATCACCCGCCAGTTTGGTGGCACGGGGCTGGGGCTGGCGTTGACGCACAATCTGTGTGAAGCGATGAAGGGCCGGCTGAGCATCAGCTCGGAAGTCGGGTTTGGCAGCCAGTTCTGCGCCGACCTGCCACTGCCCACGCATTTGCCCGCGACGCGTTACGCGCCACTGGCAGGCGAAGTCATTGCCATCACCAACGCCGGCAGCGGCCTGACGGAATTGCTCACCACCCTGTTGCCTCACTGGGGGCTGGCGCCGCGCGTTTATTCTCAAGACGACGACCTGAGCGGGCAAAATCCCGACCTGTTGATCACCGATTGCCCGGAGTGCCTGTTCCGCCTGCGCCCAGCCATCAAGGCGCCCATTCTGCTGGTCACCGCCTACGGCAACTTTATGCCCAGTGAGGAAGTGGCAGCCCTGGCGCCGCTGCAGCAACAGGCGCGCCCTTTGAGCCGCAACGCGCTGTATCAGATCCTGCAACGCAATTTGCGCAGCGACGCGCCACTGATCCTCGACCCGATCCAGATGGAAGCCGCGCCGTTTACGCACCGGGCGCGCATCCTGCTGGTGGAGGACAACCCGGTCAATCAACTGGTGGCCAAAGGCATGCTCAGCAAGCTCGGCTGCGAAGTGGTGGTGGCCGCGCACGGTGGCGAAGCGCTCAAGTTCCTTGAAGAGCAGCGCTTTGACATGGTGCTGATGGACTGCAACATGCCGGTAATGGATGGCTACGAAGCCAGCCGGCAGATTCGCCGCAGCGGGCGCTGGCCCGATTTGCCCATTGTCGCCTTGACGGCCAACGCCCTCTCGGAAGAGCGCGAGCGTTGCCGGGCCGCGGGCATGGATGACTACCTGGCCAAACCGTTCCGCCGCGAAGAACTCAAGGCTCTGCTGGACCTGTGGGTGCCGCAGACGACAACCCTTTGATCTGCGCCAGCAACTGGTCCAGGCCTTCGCGCAAGGCATCGGCCTGGTTCAGGTCGATGCCGCTGTCACACAGCAAGCGGGTTTTCAGGCGGTGAGTCTGGTGGCGTAACTGCACACCGGCCTGAGTCAGACCCAGGTGCACTTCCCGCTCATCCCGTGCGCTGCGTTGGCGGCTCACCAGATCGAGTTGCTCAAGACGCTTGAGCAGCGGCGTCAATGTGCCCGAATCGAGCATCAGCCGCTCGCCCAAGGCCTTGACGGTCGGCTGCGGGGCCGTTGCCTCGTGCCACTCCCACAGCACCAGCATGACCACGTACTGCGGGTAGGTCAGGCCCAGCCGGTCAAGCATTGGCTTATAAGCACGCGTCACCGCCCGTGAGGCAGCGTAGAGCTTGAAACACAGCTGGTCGTCCAGTGCCAGGGACACGCCGGATACATCGATCATTTGAGCAGGGCTTCAATCTCTTGGGTCAGGTCCTGAGGCTTGGTGGTCGGGGCAAAACGCTTGACCACCTGACCGTCACGACCGATCAGGAACTTGGTGAAGTTCCACTTGATGCCCTTGGAACCCAGCAAGCCCGGCGCTTGTTTTTTAAGCTGCACGAACAGCGGGTGGGCCTCGCTGCCGTTGACGTCGACCTTCTTGAACAGCGGGAAACTGACACCGAAATTCAACTCGCAGAACTCGGAAATCGCGCCTTCGTTGCCGGGCTCCTGCTTGCCGAATTGATTGCAGGGGAACCCCAGCACCACCAGGCCCTGGTTCTTGTACTGCTGCCAAAGTTGTTCAAGCCCCTTGTACTGCGGGGTGAAGCCACATTTGCTGGCGGTGTTGACCACCAAAATGGCCTTGCCGGCGAAGTCGGCCAAGGTCTTTTGCTCACCTTTGATGGTGGTGCACGGGATGCTCAGCAGGTTGGTGCTCATGGCAGTGCCTCAAACAGGGGAAAGACCTGAAACGATAGTAGGCAATTCAATTGTGTGCAATTTAATTGACCGCATTGATGAGGCCCTATTTGCTCACATCAATCCCTTCATTCACGTCCGATACAAAAGTGGGAGCGGGCTTGCTCGCGAATGCAGTGGGTCAGCTACCAATAGGTTGACTGACACACCGCATTCGCGAGCAAGCCCGCTCCCACACTTGGAAGGTGCTGCCTGCCCTAGCGCGGGACGAGGTCCAGGCACACCGAGTTGATGCAGTAGCGCAAACCAGTCAGCGGCGGACCATCCGGGAACACATGCCCCAGGTGCGCATCGCACTTGGCGCAGGTGACTTCGGTGCGGATCATGCCGTGGCTGACGTCGCGGATCTCGATCATCGCGCTGTCGGCGATCGGCGCGTAGAAGCTCGGCCAGCCGCAGCCGGAGTCGAACTTGGTTTTGGAATCGAACAGCGGCTCATTGCAACAGATGCAGTGATACACACCGTCGGTTTTGGTTTCGTTGTATTTGCCGCTGAACGGGCGCTCGGTGCCCTTGAGACGACACACCTGATACTGCGCGGGGTCGAGCATGTCCCGCCACTCATCCAGGGTTTTCTGCAACTTATCCATCAATCCACCTCGGCAACTGAAAAAGCCTGATCTGTATCTTTTCCACGGAACAGGCGGCACGTATGATTGCGCCTCTTAAAAACGCCAGTCTGGCACCCGCGCTACCGGCATTCAAACGTATTTATGGGTGCAGGCCTCGCAGGATTCGCAGTACGGTAGTGTCCACGCCGTCTGGATCGTTCATTTTCAGGATCACATCGCCATGCAGGTCAGCAAATCGAACAAGCTCGCCAACGTCTGCTACGACATTCGCGGCCCAGTGCTCAAGCACGCCAAACGCCTGGAAGAGGAAGGCCATCGCATCCTCAAGCTGAACATTGGCAACCCGGCGCCATTTGGTTTCGAAGCGCCGGACGAAATCCTCCAGGACGTGATCCGCAACCTGCCGACCGCCCAGGGCTACAGCGACTCCAAGGGCCTGTTCAGCGCGCGTAAAGCGGTGATGCAGTACTACCAGCAGAAGCAGGTGGAAGGTGTCGGCATCGAAGACATCTACCTGGGCAACGGCGTGTCCGAGCTGATCGTGATGTCCATGCAGGCCTTGCTCAACAACGGCGACGAAGTGCTGGTGCCGGCGCCCGACTACCCGCTGTGGACCGCTGCCGTGACCCTGGCTGGCGGCCACCCGGTGCACTACCTGTGCGATGAAGGCGCCGACTGGTTCCCGGACCTGGCCGACATCAAGGCCAAGATCACGCCGAACACCAAGGCCCTGGTGATCATCAACCCGAACAACCCGACCGGCGCCGTGTACTCCAGGGAAGTGTTGCTGGGCATGCTCGAGCTGGCACGCCAGCACAACCTGGTGGTGTTCTCCGACGAGATCTACGACAAGATCCTTTACGACGACGCCGTGCACATCTGCACCGGCTCTCTGGCGCCGGACCTGCTGTGCTTGACCTTTAATGGCCTGTCCAAATCCTACCGCGTGGCGGGTTTCCGCTCTGGCTGGATCGCCATCTCCGGGCCCAAGCACAACGCCCAGAGCTACATCGAAGGCATCGACATGCTGGCCAATATGCGCCTGTGTGCCAACGTGCCGAGCCAGCATGCAATCCAGACCGCACTCGGCGGCTACCAGAGCATCAACGACCTGGTGCTGCCACAGGGCCGCCTGCTGGAGCAGCGCAACCGTACCTGGGAGTTGCTCAACGCGATCCCCGGCGTGAGCTGCGTGAAACCCATGGGCGCGCTGTATGCGTTCCCTCGGATCGACCCGAAGGTCTGCCCGATCCTCAACGACGAGAAATTCGTGCTCGACCTGCTGCTGTCGGAAAAGCTGCTGGTGGTACAGGGAACGGCGTTCAACTGGCCGTGGCCGGATCACTTCCGCGTGGTGACATTGCCGCGAGTGGACGACCTGGACATGGCCATTGGTCGCATCGGCAACTTCCTCAAGTCCTATCGCCAATAACGCACATGCCGCCGTACGACCGACATTCGGTCGTACGGCGAGTATCTGGCAACACTTCTCTACCCGCCGCCCCCTCCTCCCCGCCGCTGCACGCCACGGAGCGGTCAGCCTCCTATAATTGCAGGGCGCGAAGGCTTGAATGGGGTGATCGCGGCTGGCTTTTCGGCTCGGAAAATCCTTTCAAGGCTCTACATTCAGGCTGTAGGACACAGTTTGAAATAGTCGCTCGGTTGAATCGCCCCAGGCCGCACCTTATATACCCCGCAGTACGCGACATATTAAGCATGAGGAGAATTCTACAACCATGATGCGCATCCTGCTGTTCTTGGCCACTAACCTGGCGGTCGTGCTGATTGCCAGCATCACCCTGAGCCTGTTCGGCTTCAACGGGTTCATGGCGGCCAACGGGGTTGATCTGAACCTCAATCAGCTGCTGGTCTTCTGTGCAGTCTTTGGTTTTGCCGGCTCGATCTTCTCGCTGTTCATCTCCAAGTGGATGGCGAAGATGAGCACCAGCACCCAGGTCATCACCCAGCCACGCACCCGCCATGAGCAATGGTTGCTGCAGACCGTTGAGCAGTTGTCCCGCGAGGCTGGCATCAAGATGCCTGAAGTCGGGATTTTCCCGGCGTATGAGGCCAACGCCTTTGCCACCGGCTGGAACAAGAACGACGCCCTTGTTGCGGTGAGCCAGGGCATGCTCGAACGCTTCTCCTACGACGAAGTGAAAGCGGTACTGGCCCACGAGATCGGCCACGTGGCCAACGGCGACATGGTCACCCTGGCGCTGGTACAAGGCGTGGTGAACACCTTCGTGATGTTCTTTGCACGGATCATCGGCAACTTCGTCGACAAGGTGATCTTCAAGAACGAAGAAGGCCGCGGCATTGCCTACTTCGTGGCGACCATCTTTGCCGAGGTGGTGCTGGGCTTCCTGGCCAGCGCGATCACCATGTGGTTCTCGCGCAAACGCGAGTTCCGCGCGGACGAAGCCGGTGCCCGCCTGGCCGGTACCGGGGCGATGATTGCGGCACTGCAACACTTGCGCTCCGAACAGGGCCTGCCCGTGCACATGCCGGACAGCCTGACCGCGTTTGGTATCAACGGTGGCATCAAGCAAGGTTTTGCACGCATGTTCATGAGCCACCCGCCGCTGGAAGAGCGGATCGACGCACTGCGTCGCCGGGGCTGATAGCTGCGCGGTAACACAAAAAAGGGGCGATCTGATCGCCCCTTTTTTGTGAGTGCCTGAATCGCCATCGCGGGCAAGCCCGACTCCCACAAGGATCTGCTCAGGTTCACATACACGGTGAGCGACGCGGTCAATGTGGGAGCCGGGCTTGCCCGCGATGGCGATAGCAGGGTCAGTACCTTGTCAGTTGGTACACGCGCTCTTCCAGCCGCGTGACACCGTCTTGCACAAACTTCCAACTCTCACCCAGGATGTCTTGCTCCTCCACCACCTGCACAGCCCAGTGCGAGCCCAGCAACACCTTCACCTCATCATCGGTTACCGCAAACGGCGGGCCAGCCTTTTGTGTCTGATCGTAGTCGAGGGTGATCAGCAAACCCTGACAGCCCGGGCGCAACAAGGCATTCAGATGCTCGGCGTACTGCGCCCGCATCAACGGCGGCAACGCGATCAATGCCGCGCGATCGTAAAGCGCGGAGCAATCGGCCAGCGCTTCGGCGTCCAAGGCAAAGAAATCGCCGCACCACACCTCGATCTGAT
The DNA here is from genome assembly GCF_047943075.1 of Pseudomonas sp. NFX183. Classification (NCBI taxonomy): domain Bacteria; kingdom Pseudomonadati; phylum Pseudomonadota; class Gammaproteobacteria; order Pseudomonadales; family Pseudomonadaceae; genus Pseudomonas; species Pseudomonas sp. NFX183. The sequence goes on from NZ_CP181333.1 coordinate 247,375, forward strand.
CCGCCTGGTACACCTTGAACACGCCATGCTGGCTGATCTTGGGCATCAGCCCTTGCTCACTGAAGAACGCCTCCACCGCCTGCTCGGACAACTCCACACCCAGCACGCGGTACCCCAAGCTTGCCAGCCACATCAGATCCAGGCTTTTGCCGCACAGCGGCACCAACACCTTTGCCCCTTCAGCCAAGGCCAGTTTTGGCCAGTGGCGTAGCAGGTAGGGGTTGACCTCGGGCAGATGAAAACCGATCTGGTTGCGTGCCCAACGCTCTTGCCAAAACTTAGGCTCCATGGAATCACCCTGAAAATTCGATCAAAAGGCGCTAAAACTTATATTAGATTTAGATCAATGATCTGATTGAAGATGGGCCCATGTTAACGCTCAGGACCCTACTTATGTTCCCCAGCCTGTTTATCTCCCACGGTTCGCCCATGCTCGCCCTGCAACCCGGTGCCAGCGGCCCGGCACTCAAGCGCCTGGCGGCCGAGTTGCCACGGCCCAAGGCCATTGTGGTGGTCTCGGCGCACTGGGAAAGCCAGGGCCTGCTGGTTACCGGCAGCGCCGCACCCGAGACCTGGCACGATTTCGGCGGCTTCCCACGGGATTTGTTCGCCGTGCAGTACCCCGCACCCGGTGACCCGCAGTTGGCAGCCCAGATAGTCGAACTGCTCAAGGCTGATGGCCTTGAGGCGCGCGTCGATGACCAGCGCCCGTTCGACCATGGCACCTGGGTGCCCCTGTCACTGATGTACCCGGCCGCCGATATCCCGGTGGTGCAGGTGTCGCTTCCAAGCCGTATGGGCCCTGCCCTGCAAACCCGCGTCGGGCATGCGCTGGCCAGTCTGCGTGAGCACGGCGTGCTGTTGATCGGTTCGGGCAGCATCACCCACAACCTGGGCGAACTGGACTGGCATGCCGGACCTGAGAGCATTGAGCCTTGGGCGCGCGATTTCCGCGACTGGGTAGTGGACAAACTCGCCGCCAACGACGAGGCGGCCTTGCACGATTATCGCCGCCAGGCGCCGCATGCCGTGCGCAGCCATCCGAGTGACGAGCACCTGTTGCCGCTGTATTTTGCGCGGGGCGCGGGTGGCGCATTCAGCGTGGCGCATCAGGGGTTCACCATGGGTGCGCTCGGGATGGACATCTACCGCTTCGGCTAACGCAGATCTAAATGTGGGATTGAGTGCTAATCCAAACCTGAAATCCAGGCAAAAAAAATCCCCGAACCAGTCGGGGATTTTTTATGTGCGATCAATCAGCCCAAGGGCGGATCAATCTTCGCGGTAGCGACGCAGCTTCAGCTGCTTACCGGCAACGCGAGTGTCTTTAAGCTTGGTCAGCAGTTTTTCCAGACCGTCTTCCGGCAGCTCCACCAGGGAGAAGCTGTCACGAACCTGGATACGACCGATCGCTTCACGTGCCAGGCCACCCTCGTTGAGGATAGCGCCCAGCAGGTTCTTGGCCGCGATGCCATCACGCGCGCCCAGCGCGGTACGGCAACGAGCACGGCCTTCAGCCAATGGAACCGGAGCACGACGCTCACGATCACCACGGTCTGGACGGTCGCCAGTACGCTCTGGACGATCACCGCGCGGAGCGTTGTTCGGCACCAGTGGACGTTCTTTCTCGATCGCAGCCAGGGTCAGCGCTTGACCGTTGGTAGCCTTGCGCAGCAGGGCTGCAGCCAGGGCACGCGGGGTGCAACCGATATCGGCAGTCAGGCGGTCCAGCAGTTCGCCGTGGGTCGATTCAGCGTCAGCCACCAGCGGCGACAGGCTGTTGGTCAGTTTCTTGATGCGAGCATCGAGAACGGCCTGGGCATCCGGCAGGCGGACTTCGGCAACTTTCTGACCGGTTACACGCTCGATCACTTGCAGCATGCGGCGCTCACGCGGAGTCACCAGCAGCAGTGCACGACCTTCGCGACCGGCACGGCCGGTACGGCCGATACGGTGAACGTAAGACTCTGGGTCGTACGGCATGTCAACGTTGAACACGTGGGTGATACGTGGAACGTCGAGACCACGGGCAGCAACGTCGGTCGCCACAACGATGTCCAGACGGCCATCCTTGAGGGAGTCGATCACGCGCTCACGTTGGTTCTGGGCAATGTCACCGTTCAGCGCAGCGGCTTTGTAGCCTTTGGCTTCCAGGGCACTGGCCAGGTCCAGGGTCGCTTGCTTGGTGCGCACGAACATGATCAGGGCGTCGAAGTCTTCGACTTCCAGCAGGCTTAATACAGCCGAGGTCTTCTGGTCAGCGTGAACCAACAGGTGAGCCTGTTCGATCGCGGTAACGGTCTGAGTCTTGGTCTGGATCTTCACGTGTTGCGGATCGCGCAGGTGGCGTTCGGCAATGGCACGGATCGACTGTGGCAGGGTGGCCGAGAACAATACGGTCTGACGGGTCGGTGGCAGCGCCTTGAAGATGACTTCCAGGTCATCCATGAAGCCCAGCTTCAACATTTCGTCAGCTTCGTCCAGAACCAGGTGGTTCACGGTCGACAGGACTTTTTCGTCACGACGCAGGTGGTCGCACAGACGGCCCGGAGTGGCGACAACGATCTGTGCACCGTTACGGATTGCTTTAAGTTGTGGGCCCATAGGCGCGCCGCCGTAAACGGCCACAACGGTTACGCCTGGCATTTGCTTGGCGTAGGTTTCAAAAGCGGTTGCTACTTGCAGCGCCAACTCACGGGTTGGCGCCAGGATCAGGGCTTGCGGCTCGCGCTTGGCAGGATCGATGCAGTGCAGGATTGGCAGGGCGAACGCGGCGGTTTTACCGGTACCGGTTTGCGCTTGGCCAATCATGTCTTGGCCGGCCATGATGATCGGGATCGATTGCTGCTGAATAGCCGAAGGTTCTTCGTAGCCGGTCGCGATGACGGCTGCAAGAATGTTCGGGTTAAGATTAAAAGCGGCGAAGCCGCCGGTTTCCTGGGTCATGGGTCTGCCTCTAAGTGCATCCGCAAAGACCCATGCTCCAAAGCTGCGCATGCCGTGTTGAGACTCAAGAGTCGCCCTGGCTGCTTTGTCGGCGGGGATTTGCGAAAACGAATGAATGAAAAAGATTCGTCAAGGAAGAGTCCGCTGTGCGGACGTGCAGCCGAAGCTGACTTCGGGGAATTGCGCTACCTAAACGCGGCCCGGTTAAAGGCCGGCGCGCACTATACCGGAAATAGCTGAAAAAGGGAGCTTTTTTTATCGCAAAGCGCCGATAAACCGCGCTGCATCAAAGCCTTTGCGGATAGCCGCGCCAGGGTCTATTTTTCAAAGGCCCGGCCCTGTTGGTCATAACGCTTAAACGGTTCACCTGCCCATCAAGACCTTTGGTCTGAAACCCACCCAAGCCCTGAGGGCACACCCGATGAATCAAGCCAGCAGCAGTCGCGTCAGCCGTGAGTTACAGGGCCATGTCCTGCTGTTGGGTCTGGACCGAGTGGCCAAGCGCAATGCCTTTGACCTGGATCTGCTCAATGAGCTGAGCCTGGCCTATGGCGAATTTGATCGAAACGACGAGGCCCGGGTGGCCGTGGTGTTTGCCCACGGCGACCACTTCACCGCCGGGCTGGACCTGGCCAATGTCAGCGGCGTGATGTCCGGAGGCTGGCAACCGCCACTGGGCGGCTGCGATCCATGGGGGGTGTTCGCCGGGCCGAGGGTCAATAAACCGGTGATCGTCGCGGCCCAGGGCTACTGCCTGACCATCGGCATCGAGTTGATGCTGGCAGCCGATATCAATATTTGCGCGAGCAACACGCGCTTTGCGCAAATGGAAGTAAAGCGTGGGATCTTTCCGTTTGGCGGCGCGACCTTACGTTTTCATCAGGTGGCCGGCTGGGGCAACGCCATGCGCTGGTTGCTCACCGGCGATGAATTTGATGCACACGAGGCGCTCAGGCTGGGCTTGGTGCAAGAAGTGATGGCCAGCGAAGATTTGCTGCCGCGCGCCATTGAGCTAGCCAGCCGTATTGCCCGCCAGGCGCCGCTGGGTGTGCAAGCGACGCTGATGTCGGCGCGCCAGGCACGGATGGAAGGCGAAACCGTTGCCGCCGCCGGGTTGCAGGTGGTGGTGGAGAAGCTGCTCAACAGTGAAGATGCCAAAGAGGGTGTGCGGGCGATGGTTGAGAAGCGGCCGGGGGTGTTCAAGGGGATTTGAGTAGAACAGTGTCGGCCTCATCGCGGGCAAGCCCGCTCCCACATTTGATCGCCTATCCCCTGTGGGAGCCGGGCTTGCCCGCGATGGCGCCAGTACCGGCAACTAAGTCGCCGGCCGAATCGCCTTGATCAACGCCTGCAACGAGTACCCCAACCGCGGCGCCAAAGCGTCGGCACGCGCCGTTAGCGCACCCAGGTCCAGTGCCTGATCCAGCTCCGAAGGCACCAGCAAAATCACATTGCCCTCCTTCACCGGCAGCTCCCAGTAATGCCGGTGATACAACCCGCGCAGCAACGCCGCACCCAGTGGCTTGCCATCATCGGTTGCCCACTGGTTGATCACCAGCCAGCCGCCAGGGTTGAGTTTCTTCTGGCAGTTTTCCAGGAAGGTCCAGGCCAGGTGCCCCACGCCCGGGCCGACGTCGGTATACAGGTCGACGAAAATCAGGTCGGCCGATTCGGCGGTGTCGAGCAACTGCAGCGCGTCGCCAATACGGATGTACAGGCGCGGATCGTCATCCAGCCCCAGGTACTCAATGGCCAGGCGCGGCACGTCCGGGCGCAGCTCAATGGCTTCGACGTCTTCCAGCGGCAGAAACTTGAGGCACGCCTGGGTCAGCGTGCCGGCGCCCAGCCCGAGGAACAGCGCACTCTCCGGTTGCTCGTGGCACAACGCGCCAATCAGCATCGCGCGGGTGTAGTCGTACTCCAGCCAACTCGGGTCGGCGGTGAATACGCAGCTTTGCTCGATGGCGTCGCCAAACTCGAGAAAGCGGTAATCGGCCACTTCAAGCACGCGGATCATGCCGAAATCATCATGGACTTCGGCCAGCAGGCGCTCGACACGCTCCTCGGTCATCACTACTCCTAAAGGGTTTACCGCACGGCAAAGGCGCGATTGTCGGCCAACCGGCGGCAACAGGTCACGCACTAATTGCTGATAACATTGGCGCCCCACCGTCAATCAACCAATCGAGTTCACGATGAGCCAACCCTGGAGCCCCGACAGCTGGCGCGCCCTGCCGATCCAGCAACAACCCCAGTACCCGGACGCTGCACACTTGCTGCAAGTGGAGCAGAACCTGGCCAGCTACCCGCCACTGGTGTTTGCCGGGGAAGCCCGCGAGTTGCGCCGTCAGTTCGCCGAAGTGACCCAGGGCCGCGCGTTCCTGCTGCAGGGCGGTGACTGCGCCGAAAGCTTTGCCGAGTTCTCCGCGGCAAAAATCCGCGACACCTTCAAGGTGCTGCTGCAGATGGCAATCGTGATGACCTTCGCCGCCGGCTGCCCGGTGGTCAAAGTCGGGCGCATGGCCGGCCAGTTCGCCAAGCCGCGCTCGGCCAACGATGAAACCATCGACGGCGTCACCCTGCCCGCCTACCGTGGCGACATCGTCAACGGCATCGGTTTCGACGAGAAAAGCCGCGTACCGGACCCGGATCGCCTGCTGCAGTCTTACCACCAGTCCACCGCCACGCTGAATTTGCTGCGCGCGTTTGCCCAAGGCGGATTTGCCGACCTGCATCAAGTGCACAAGTGGAACCTGGACTTCATTGCCAACTCCGCACTGGCCGAAAAATACAGCCAGCTGGCCGACCGTATCGACGAAACCCTGGCCTTCATGCGCGCCTGCGGCATGGACAGCTCGCCGCAACTGCGCGAAACCAGCTTCTTCACCGCCCACGAAGCGCTGCTGCTCAACTACGAGCAAGCCTTCGTGCGCCGCGACAGCCTGACCAACGATTACTACGACTGCTCGGCCCATATGCTCTGGATCGGCGACCGCACCCGTCAGCTGGGCGGCGCCCACGTCGAATTCCTGCGCGGGGTGAACAACCCGATCGGCGTCAAGGTCGGCCCGAGCATGAACCCCGACGATTTGATCCGCTTGATCGACATTCTCAACCCGGACAACGACCCCGGCCGCCTCAACCTGATCGCGCGCATGGGCGCCGGCAAGGTGGGCGACCACCTGCCCAACCTGATCCGCGCCGTGCAGCGCGAGGGCAAGCAGGTGCTGTGGAGCTCGGACCCGATGCATGGCAACACCATCAAGGCCAGCAGCGGCTACAAGACCCGCGACTTTGCGCAGATTCTTGGCGAGGTGAAAGAGTTCTTCCAGGTGCATCAAGCCGAAGGCTCGTATGCCGGCGGGATTCACATCGAAATGACCGGGCAGAACGTCACCGAATGCATCGGCGGCGCGCGACCGATCACCGAAGATGGCCTGTCGGACCGCTATCACACCCACTGCGACCCACGGATGAATGCCGATCAGTCGCTGGAATTGGCGTTTTTGATTGCCGAGACCTTGAAGCAAGTCAAACGCTGAGATTTGGGTGAGCGGGCTTCCTGTGGCGAGCGGGCTTGCCCCGCGTTGGGTGGCGCAGCCGCCCCACTACAACCACTGCGGTGTGTCTGGAAGAATGAGGTGGATGGTTTTTGGGGGGCTTCGCCACCCAACGCGGGGCAAGCCCGCTCGCCACAAAAACCAGCTGCAACTCAGGTTTGCAGCATTGCGACCCTTAAGCGAGCAGCACTTGGCCGCTGGCAATTGAGCTGGACCTGTTCCAGCCCCAACCAATCAGCCATCTGCCGCAGGTTCAAGGCCAGCGCCTGCATGCCCTCCTCGTCCAGCCCCGGCTCTTCTTCGTGCACCGCATGCACCGCCAGCCGCCCATGGGCGCGTTCGGCGCGCAGGTCGACACGCGCGGCGATCCGCTCATTGTGCAAAAACGGCAGCACGTAATAGCCGTACACCCGCTTGTCTTGCGGGGTGTAGATCTCCAGCCGGTAGCGAAAATCAAACAATCGCTCGGTGCGGCTGCGTTCCCAGATCAGCGAGTCGAACGGCGACAACAAGGCGCTGGCCGGTACCTTGCGCGGCACCTTCGGTTCCGGCAGGCAGTAGGCCGGTTGCTTCCAGCCCTGCACCTCACACATCCGCAATAGCCCATCCTCGACCAGCTCGGCCAAGCGGCCACGGCTGTCGGCAGGGTCCAGGCGGAAATAATCGCGCAGATCCTTTTCGGTACCAACGCCCAAGGCAGTCGCGCTGTGCAGCAACAAACCGCGCTGGGCCTCGGCCTCGTTCACGGTGGCCAGAAGGAGGTCGGCGGGGATGACGCGCTCGGGCAAATCATAGAGCCGCTCAAACCCGCGACGCCCCGCCACCGTGACCAATCCCGCAGCAAACAGCCATTCCAGTGCGTGCTTTTCATCACTCCAATCCCACCACGGGCCGGCGCGCTCCTCACGGGTGGACAAGCTGCCAGCACCCACCGCGCCCTGTTGCTCGACGGTCTGCAGCACGCGCTGGATGGTGGCCTGCTGCTCGCGCCCGAACCGCGCCATTTGCGCATAAATCCCCTGCCCCTGCTTGGCCCGCTCCATGCGCCAGCGCATCAACGGGTACAGCGCCATGGGCAGCAACGAGGCCTCATGGCCCCAATACTCAAAGAGCGAGCGCCGCCGCCCCTGGCTCCAGGCAGCTTGTTCGAGGATCAGCGGGGAGTACTGGCCAAGGCGGGAAAACAGCGGCAGGTAATGCGAGCGCACCACGGCGTTGACCGAATCGATCTGCAGCACACCCAAGCGCTCGATCAAACGATTGAGATGCGTAGCCTTGATCAGTGCCGGCGCCTGGCGCCCGGAAAAACCCTGGGCCGCCAGCGCCATGCGTCGAGCGTGCTTGAGTGAAAAAGACAGGTCGGCGGGCATGAGTCTCTCCGTGTGGGCTCGCCGACAACCCTACTGCATTCCAGGTTACTTTCGCAGCGGGTCTTGCCAGAAATGCAGGTGACTGTCCTGCTCCACATCGCCTCGATTAAGCCCGATGTCCTTGAGCGCATCGTCGCTCAAACTCGCCAGCGCCTGGCGCTCATGGTGCAGCGCCTGCCACCGGGCAACCCGCTGAAACAGCCCGGAAAACGGACGTTTCGTCATCAACACAAAACCTTTCTGACCTTTCATCTTCTCGCCCTCCAATGGGGATGACGAGAGTGTGTGCCTGGCACTATGATCAATCCAACGAATGTTTCTTATGTAATACATCTCGGAGATTGATCAATTGTCCGGCTACCCAAGCATCGACACTGAAGTGCTGCGCACCTTCGTCGCCATCGCCGATCAGGGCGGCTTTACCCGCGCCGGTGAACTGGTCAACCGCACACAGTCGGCGGTGAGCATGCAAATGAAGCGCCTCGAAGAAGACGTGCTGCAGCGCAAGCTGTTCGAGCGCGACGGTCGTCAAGTGCGGCTGACGGCCGAAGGCCAGGTATTGCTGGGTTATGCGCGGCGCATCCTGAAACTGCACAGTGAGGTGTTCAACACCCTGCGCGAACCTCACATGGTCGGGCTGGTGCGCATCGGCACGCCGGATGATTACGTGATGCGTTTCCTGCCGGGGATTCTCAAACGGTTTTCCAAGGCCTACCCGCTGATCCAGATCGAAATGCACTGCGAGTCGTCGGCGGTGTTGATGCAGCGGCGCGACCTGGCGCTGACCGTGATCAGCCGCGAGCCCGGCAATGAAATCGGCGAACTGCTGCGCAGTGAGCGCATGGTCTGGGTGGCGGCGCCGTGCTTCTGCGTGGATGAGCACGAAACCCTGCCCCTGGCCATTTCCGGCGTCGACAGCTTTTGCACCCAATGGACCCGCACCGCGCTGGATGCTGCCGGCATCGACTATCGCCTGGCGTACCACAGCTCCAACGTCGCGGCGATTCAAGCCGTGGTCGGCTCGGGGCTGGCGGTGATGGTCAGCATGGAAGGCCTGGTGACCGACGACTTACGGATCCTGGGCAGCGATGAAGGCTTTCCGCCTCTGCCGTCGATGAGCCTGCGCCTGCTGCGCAACCCGGCGATGGCCTCACCCATCACCGAATGCCTGGCCGAATACATCCTCGAAGGCTTCAGACTTTAAACGTCAGCATCACCGCGCACACCGCCAGAAAGCCGCAGAACAGGCCGCGCAATACCCGTTCGGGCAGCGCGTGGGCGACTTTTACCCCCCAACTGATACTGAGCAGGCCACCGACCGCCAATGGCACGCCGATCATCCAATCCACCTCCTGGTGCCAGGCGTAGGTGACCAGGGTCACGCTGGTACTGGGCAGCGCCAACGCCAGCGACAGGCCTTGAGCGACCACTTGGGTGGTACCGAAAAGACTGGTCAGCACCGGCGTCGCCACCACTGCGCCACCCACGCCAAACAAGCCGCCCATGGAACCCGAGGCGGCGCCGAGCACGCCGAGCCAAGGCCAGGAATAACGCATCTGCGCGGTCGGCGGCGCATTGCGAGTGAACATGCGCAGCAGGTTGTAAGCGGAGAGCGTCAGCAGGAATGCAATAAAACCGATGCGCATCGCGCCGGCGTCCAGGCCCACCGCCCAGATCGAGCCCAGCCAGGCAAAGCAGAAACCCATGACACCCAACGGCAACGCGTGGCGCAATTCGATACGGTTACGCTGGTGATAACGCCAAAGCGCCAGCATCACATTGGGCACCACCATCACCAGCGCGGTGCCTTGGGCGAGCTGTTGATCCAGCCCAAACAACACGCCCAACACCGGGATGGCAATCAGCCCGCCGCCAATGCCGAACAGGCCGCCGACCGTGCCCAGGGCTGCGCCCAATACCAGGTACATCGCTAAATCCAACACCGCGCATCACTCCAAAAGCCCAGGCGAAGCATGCTACGCAGTCGCCTGTGGCGTGGAAACGCACAGCAACGCACAATGGCTGTGCCGAACTCGCATAAGCGCCTCCTCATGAACCCCAATACCTTGACCGACCAACTGAGCCTGTTTCTTGATGTGCTGGAAACCGGCAGTTTTTCCGCCGCCGCCCGCCGCCATCCGCTGACCCCTTCGGCAGTGGCTCGGCGCATTGACAGCCTGGAAAGCTCGGTCGGCAGCCGCTTGTTCCAGCGCAGCACCCATGCCGTGGTGCCAACACCGGCAGGCCTGGCGTTTGCCGAACGGGCGCGACGGATTGTCAGCGAGTTGCAACTGGCCCGGGCCGAGGCGGTGTCGTTGAGCCACGCGCCGGAGGGCCTGATCCGCGTGGACGCGCCGGCAGCCTTCGGCCGACGGCACTTGGCGCCGGTGATCGCCGACTTTCTGAACGTGTATCCGGGGCTGGATGTGCACCTGCATTTGATCGACAGCTTTGTCGACATGCAGGGCGCCCACTTGGGCAAGGTCGACCTGGTGCTGCGCGCCGGGCACATCGTCGACACCCGCTTGGTCGCCACGCCATTGGCCAGCATCGTGCGCGTCGCCTGCGCCAGCCCCGCTTACCTCAAAAGCCGTGGCACGCCAACCCATCCTCGGGAGCTGAGCGAGCATGATGGCCTCGACTGGGACGGCCTGGCGCCGATGTTCGCCTGGCGCTTCGAGCTGGACGGGCGCCGCGCCACCTATCGCCCGCAACGCATTCGCCTGAGTGCCAATAATGCCGAAGCACTGCTGTGCGGCGCGCTCGCCGGGCTGGGTATCGCGCATTTGCCGACGTGGCTGGCCAGTGAATACCTGGTGCGTGGTGAGTTATTACCGCTGTTTTGCGAAAACGGCCTGCCCAGCCCGGAAACCACCGGCATTTACGCGCTGCGTCTGGAACAGCAGGCCAATGCACGCAGCCGCCTGCTGCTGGAATACCTCAAGTCCCGCTTCAGCCCAGTACCGCCCTGGGATCTGGCATTACAAAGCAGCCTGGTCTGACCCAATAGCCAGAATTATCTGGCGCATTAAAGGTTTGATCGCTAGATTCCAGCCCATATACGCTTTTTCGAGGCACTGTCATGCGCAAAAATCCCGACCCTTGCGAATCCCTCATGCTGGATAACCAGCTGTGTTTCGCCCTGCACTCCACTTCGTTGCTGATGACCAAGGTCTACAAGCCACTGCTGCAAGCCCTCGGCCTGACCTATCCGCAGTACCTGGCGATGATGGTGCTGTGGGAAGAGGATGGTTTGACCGTCGGCGAAATCAGCACTCGCCTGCTGACCGATCCGGGTTCGCTGACGCCGCTGCTTAAGCGGTTGGAGGCCGAAGGCCTGCTCAGCCGGACCCGCAGCCGCGAAGATGAACGTGTGGTGGTGGTGGAATTGACCCAGGCAGGCCGTGCGTTGCAGGAAAAAGCCATGGGCATCCCGCAGTGCATCCTCGGCGCCAGCGGGTTACAGCTGGAGCAGTTGCGCAAGTTGCAAAGTGATTTGATTGCCTTGCGGGGCAATCTGCAAGACGCCATTTAAAGGCATTCACGCAGTAAAAAGGTGGGAGCTGGCTTGCCTGCGATCGCGGTACATCAGTCATGAATACATTGACTGACACTGCGCAATCGCAGGCAAGCCAGCTCCCACATTTGTTTGGGTGTGTGCCAGAAAATAACGTCCGGAAAAGATTTTTGTAAATTTATCTTGCGCGCCAAACATTAGCGCTATACATTCGCCCTCACCAACTACTTAGCGCGCAAATATTTAGCGCTAAAAAACCAAGAGGACGACACCATGCAAACGCTCTATACCGCAGTAGCCACCGCCACCGGCGGCCGTGATGGTCGTGCTGTTTCCAGCGACAACATCCTCGACGTCAAACTCTCCACCCCCAAAGAGCTGGGCGGCGCCGGCGGCCAAGCCACCAACCCTGAGCAACTGTTCGCGGCCGGCTACTCGGCCTGCTTCATCGGCGCACTGAAGTTCGTCGCCAGCCAGACCAAACGCAAAATCCCGGATGACGCTTCGATCACTGCCCACGTCGGCATCGGTCAAATCCCCGGCGGTTTCGGCCTGGACATCGACCTGCACGTGAGCCTGCCGGGCCTGGCGCAGGATGATGCGCAAAGCCTGGTAGAGGCGGCTCACCAAGTCTGCCCGTACTCCAACGCCACCCGTGGCAACGTCGATGTGCGCCTGCACGTGACTGTCTGATGCCCTTTGCCGCCACTGGAGAAGACCATGAACACAATGGGTAAAGCCCTCGGCACCCTGCTCGCGCTGTCGATCAACACCGCGTTCGCCGCAAGCGCATTACCCGGTGGCGATCAACCAGGCCTAAGGCGCGACCCGAGGTGCCGGAAGTCCGTTCAGCCTTGCAGCAGGCCTCGCAAGCGCTCAAGCAACACCTGAACTAAACAGGCGCCCATGAAAAAGCCCGACTCAAGGTCGGGCTTTTTTTCGTATCGGCGGGGCCAGAATTACTTCTTGGCGCGACCTTTGTACGAACCACCTTCACGGGTGTCGATCTCGATCAGGTCGTCGATTTCGATGAAATCAGCCACTTGCAGCTCGGTACCGTTAGCCAGTTTGGCAGGCTTCATGACCTTGCCCGACGTGTCGCCGCGAGCGGAACCTTCGGTGTAGGCAACTTTACGCACGATAGTGGTCGGCAGCTCTACGGAAACCAGGCGGTCTTCGAAGAAGATCGCTTCGCAGACGTCTTCCATGCCTTCTTCAACGAACGGCAGAACAGCTTCGATATCTTCAGCGTTCAGCTCGTACATGGTGTAGTCGGTGGTGTCCATGAACGTGTAGGTGTCGCCGCTGATGAAGGACAGGGTCGCTTCTTTGCGGTCGAGGATCACGTCGTCCAGTTTGTCGTCGGCGCTGTAAACGATCTCGGTCTTGTAACCGGTCAGCAGGTTCTTCAGCTTGGTCTTCATGATTGCGCTGTTACGACCAGACTTGGTGAACTCAGCTTTCTGAACCAGCCAAGGGTCGTTTTCGAGACGGATCACTGTACCGGGTTTCAGTTCTTTACCAGTTTTCATTGCGTATATCCGAAATTTGGATGGGATTTACAAAAATCAAGGTCGCGTATCATATCCAACTTTCATAAAACTGTACCAGCGCCGTCGCAAGATCAGCCTGCAAGCCTTGTTCCAGACACCACGCCTGGGCGTTCTGACACACCTCTGGCCAGTGCTCCAGCAGCATTTTCCACGGTTGTGCCATATCGCCATCAGCGTTCCAGGCTTGCCAAAGGGCAACCACCGCTGCCTTGGCGGCGGGCGATAAGGCGCCGGTGTACAACTGCAGGAAGGCATCGAGCTTGTCCAGATGGATGTCTTCGTCCTGGCGATAGATGTGCCACAGCATCGGCCGCCCGGCCCATTGGGCGCGTACGAACGAGTCTTCGCCGCGCACGGCGTTGAAGTCGCAGCACCACAGCAGGCGGTCATATTGCTCCTGGCGTACGAACGGCAATACCTGCACCGTCAGGGCATCGCGCTGATGCACCGCCCCCACCGCAAGCCCTTCCACGCCAAGCCAGCGCTGCACATCACCAAGGATGCGCCCTTCCGGCACCAACAGATGAGTGGCACGCCCGTCCGTCGCCAGCACGTCCAGCCAACCGGCGAGCCCGGCGTTTTCGTAGGCGAACAGCGACATCAAACGCGCGCCATCTGCCGGAAATACGCCCAGCGCTTGCAGGAATTGTCGCTGTGCGGCGCGATCCTCTTGAAAAGCCTGACGCTGCTCCAGCAAGCCGCCTTCGCGTAAAAGCCCGCCAGTGCCCGGCCGAAAGCCAGGAAAGAAGAAATACTTCTGTACGCCCTTGAACTTCACCGACGGCAGGCGATGGCAACCCACCACCCAGTCTTCAGCGCTGAGGTAGTCCAGGTTCATCCACAACGGCGTGCTGTCGCGCGCGGCCATGGCTTCCATGTACTCAGGTGGCAACTGGCAGGCAAAGGCTGCTATCACTACATCGGCGCAAGGCATGTCGCGCCATTGCGCCGGCCAATGGCACACCTCTACGCCCTCCTGCCATTGCTGGTTCAGTTGCACATCAATCTCTGGGCACATGCGTTCAAAAGCACGCAAGTCATCGACCCACAAGCGCACGTCGCAGGCGTGCTCCACCACCAATTGCCGGGCCAGGCGCCAGGTCACGCCGATGTCGCCGTAGTTGTCGACGACGCTGCAAAAAATATCCCAGCGGGCTTTCATTCCGGGCTCCAACACTCAAAGGCTCGATTGTCCGCATAAATGCGCCGATGCAGAAGGCTTGATCGCGATTATTCTGCACAGTGGCTGTGCGACAATCGCCGCCACGCCGCAAATGCCCGCCAGGAGGCCACTATGTCTGATCGTTCGTTGTCGCTGTTCAAGCTCAGTATCGCAGTGGCGTTCGGCCTGTGGCTGGGGTTTATCGCCATTGTGCTGACCACCTGGCTGGCGTCGCGCTACGTGTTCCCGCAAAGCCTGGCGCCGGTGGCGCAGGCCGTCCAGCAACTGGGCAAGCCCGCCAGCGTTGTTGCGCCAGAGCCGCCGAACCGTATGTTCGAGCAGTACCAGGAAAACCTTCGCAAGCAGGAACAACAGCAAACCTTGGACCAGGTGCGCAACAACGCGCGCAACCTGTCCAATCCCAAATGCCAGTTCTGGCTGCAACAGGACCAGAACGCGCCCAATGAAAAGAGCAAGGCGAATGTCCTGCAATTCTGCGATTGATGCCCATGAATAAGCACGCCGTCCTCCAGTTGATCCTGGAAAAACTCACCGTCGACCTCGACATTGCCCAACGCGCCGCGCAGACCGCCTACGAGACCGCGACCCACGAAGAGAATATCGCCGAGAACAAATACGACACGCTGGGGCTGGAAGCGTCTTACCTCGCGGCCGGGCAAGCCAAGCGCGTCGAAGAAATCAAGCAATCGCTGGCGCTGTGCCAGAACCTGCAGTTGCGTGCTTACGACGATCAGCGCGGCGTAGAAGTCGGCGCGCTACTGGGTTTGGAAGACGAGAACGGTCGCCAGCAGTGGCTGTTCCTGGCGCCGGATGCGGCGGGCTTGAAGGTTGACGTGGTGGGGCAACCGGTGACTGTCATCACCCCGCGCTCGCCGCTGGGCAAAAGCCTGCTGGGCAAGTTCGAGGGTGATGAGGTGGAGATTCTGGTGGCGGGCGCCCGGCAACACTTCACGGTTACCGAGGCCCGATAAGCCACTCAGTGGACGGGCAGTTCTACGCCGTCAAACAGCTCTTCCAGTTCTTGCTTGTTGTGGCACTGGATCGCCTTGGCCATGACTTCGCGGGTCAGGTGCGGCGCGAATTTCTCGATGAAGTCGCACATGAAGCCACGCAGGAACGTGCCACGACGGAAACCGATCTTGGTCACGCTGGACTCGAACAGCTCGCTGGCGTCGAGCACCACCAGGTCTTTGTCGAGGTTGGTATCGACCGCCATCTTGGCGACGATACCCACGCCCAGGCCCAGTCGCACGTAAGTCTTGATCACGTCGGCGTCGGCTGCGGTAAACACCACTTTCGGCGTAAGGCCGCGATGGCTGAAGGCTTCGTCGAGCTTGGAGCGGCCGGTGAAACCGAACACGTAAGTCACGATCGGGTATTCGGCCAGGGCTTCGAGGGTCAACTTCGGCAGCTTGGCCAACGGGTGCCCCTGGGGCACGACCACGCAACGGTTCCAGCGGTAGCACGGCATCATCACCAGGTCGCCGAACAGCTCGAGGGCTTCAGTGGCGATGGCGAAATCGACGGTGCCGTCAGCGGCCATCTCGGCGATCTGCATCGGCGAACCCTGGTGCATGTGCAGGGCGACGTCCGGGTATTGTTTGATGAAATCGCGGATCACCGGCGGCAAGGCATAACGCGCCTGGGTATGCGTGGTGGCGATCGACAGGGTGCCTTTTTTCTCGTTGGAGAATTCCTGGGCAATCTGCTTGATGCTTTCGACTTTGCGCAGGATCTCGCCGGCGGTGGTGATGATGCGCTCGCCGGCCGGGGTGACGCGGGTCAAGTGCTTGCCGCTGCGCGCGAACACTTCGACGCCCAGCTCGTCTTCGAGCAGGCGGATCTGCTTGCTGATACCGGGTTGCGAGGTGTAAAGGCTTTGAGCGGTAGCGGAAACGTTGAGGTCGTGGTGCGCCACTTCCCAGATGTAGCGCAGTTGTTGAAGCTTCATATGTGTCCCTCAAAGCAGATAGACGCCACGGGTATCAGCGACGGTATATAACTATATTAAAGGTTAGACGGATAAATCTAGAACTTTTTATCGTTTTTACCGATCAGGCATCGTCACTGCGCCGGCGCTGCAGCGAGGGCACCATATAAACCGGCACCGTCGCCAATTGCAGCACCCTGGCAGCCGTGCGCCCCAGCGGCGTGGCAGCGGCCGTTGCGTGGCTGTGACTTCCTACGATCAACAAGTCGACGGAAAGTTTTCGCAGCTGGTCGAGAATCACCTCGCACGGGTCGCCCTGGATCACGCGCACCGAGCGAATCAATTTCAGGTCCTGCTCCCCTTCCCCCAGCTCCTCGCGAAAACTGTCCAGCACCCGCTGCTCGATGGTTGCCATCACCGTGGTCAGCCCCTGGCTCTGCCATTCGTTCAGGGCTTTCTCATCAAGGTAGCTTTGCAACACCGATTCGGCGAACAGCCCGAGCGGCTCGACCACATGAATCACATACAAATCCGCCTTGAACGTTCGGGCCAGTGCCAGCGCATGCTGCATGACATAGGGCGCATACAGACCGAGGTCCGTGGCGTACAGCATCGAACGAATCATAGAACCTCCTGGACGGCCAGGATGGCGGGGATTGAATGAGCTTAGCAGCGCCTGCGGGACTGGGGCTCAGCTCTCGGTGTGGATTTTCAACTCATTGCTGATGCCGTGGGGCACATGTCCGGTGGCCACCACCTCCCTGGCCTTCTCGCAATGACCGGCCTGGTCATCGAAAAACACATCGGCGGCGAACGCCTCCAGGAACGCGGATTTCTCCAGACCACCGAGGAACAACGACTCGTCCAGACGGATATCCCATTCGCGCAGGGTGCGAATCACCCGCTCGTGGGACGGCGCCGAACGCGCGGTGACCAACGCTGTGCGAATCGGGCATGCCTCGTCTGCGAACTCGCTCTGCAACACGTTAAGCGCCGCCAGAAACCCCTTGAACGGACCACCGTGCAACGGCTGGCGCGCCGACTCGCGCTCGTTGGCCAGAAACGCCTCCAGCCCGCCTGATTGATAGACACGCTCGGACTCATCGGAAAACAGCACCGCATCGCCGTCGAACGCAATCCGCAATTCTTCACTCGAGGCCCGATGCGGGCCGCCCGACAGAATCGTCGCCGCGGCAAACCCGGCATCCAGTGCACTGCGCACATCTTCGGCATGGGTCGACAGAAACAGGTGGCAGCCAAATGCGGCCAGGTAAGGATAGGGACTGCGCCCGCCGACGAACGCGGCGCGGGAAATATCCAGGCCGTAATGCTGGATCGAATTGAACACGCGCAAGCCGGTGTCGGCACTGTTGCGCGACACCAGCACCACTTCGACGCGGGCCCGGCCCAAGCTGGCGTTAAGGCTCAAGAGCTTCTTGACCAAAGGAAAGGCATCGCCAGGCTCGAGGGTTTCTTCCTCGTGCTCGATCTGGTACTTGCGGTAAGCCTCTACCCCTTCGGCCAGGTAGACCTTGTGACTGTCACTCAGGTCGAACAGTGCACGCGACGAAATCGCCAGCACCAGTTTGTCGCCCAATCCCTTCGCCATGGTGTTTCCCCCGAATCAGCGGTTGTGCCGATCAATAAAACTCAAGGCCTGGTAAAGCGCCTGCATGCGTGGCAATTCGCAACCCGCCGCTTTTGCCGCGGCCAATGGCCGGGCGTAGATCGCCGCCAGTTCCAACGGACGTTTGTGCACATGGTCGTGATACATGCTGGGCAGGTAGTCGTCCATGGTTTCGGTCATGGCGAACATCTGCTCGGCGTAACTGGCAGGGATTTCATGGCCGCAGGCGTGCGCGCCTTTGACCACTTCAGCCATCAATGCCTGGATCAACTCGCGGCTCGATTCATCAGCCATCAGCGCGGTGGTGCCAGTGCCCAGCAACACGGAGAGGCCGTTATACGGCACATTCCACACCAGCTTGTGCCAGCGAGCCTGGTGCACATTGGCCATGGCCTGGGACTCGATACCGGCCTGGTGAAACAGCGCGGCGCCCTCTTCGACAATCGCCTGCTGGCGCGATTCATCGTTGGCCGCTGTGCCGCTGTGGTAACCAAGATTGACCCGGCCCAAGGCCTGATGCTCGACGACGCCCGGCGCAGAGCGGTGCACGCCGATGTAGCACAGGCCACCCAGCAAGTGCAGCGACGGCGGCAGGTGTTCGCGCAGGCTGTCCTCGACGTCGAGGCCGTTTTGCAACAGCACCACCTTAGCGTCGGGCGCGGCGACCTGGGCGATGGTCGGCGCGAGGTCCACATTGCCGGTGGATTTGGTGCCCACCAGCAGCCAGTCGCACGCCGGCATGTCCGCAGCGCGGGCGTAGGCCTGCACCGGGTGCAGGTGCAACTTGCCATGCAGCGTACTGTTGAGGTGCAGGCCGTGCTCGCTGACCGCCGCGTATTCGCTGCGCAACAGGAAGTGCACGTCGAACCCGGCACGCGCCAGCATCACGCCGTAGAACCCACCGATAGCACCGGTGCCGATAATGCCAATGCGTGGCGACGGGGATGCAACTGCGGTCATGGCAAATCCTCTGGTGTGCGGGTAAGTGCTTGATTCACTGCCTCGGTGAGGTCGGCAAGTGCAAGACGGGTGTGCAACTGCCCAAGAAATTGACCCTCGCACACGAGGAATAACGCGGGCAAATGAAAGATCTGGTAGCGCTCGACCGCACCGCCGTTGTGCCCGGCATCCACCCAGCACACGCGGTCGACCGGCAAACGCCAGCCGGGCAGCTGCTGGCGTGCCCAGCGGCAACTGGAACAACCGACACTGGTAAATACCACCAGCGAAATACCTGGCAATCCCAGTAGTTGCTGGTCAATATCCAGGTCGGTTAATTCCAGTTCCTTCACTATACTGCTGCCACCGCCGTCAACTGGACGGTGCTCGGAGTCCGTGTACATGGGTCGTTTTTTACCTCACCCTGATGATGTCGCTGTCGAGTTAATCCAACGCCCCGCTCCTGCCATTCCCCGCCAACGCCTGCACACTATCGGCCTGGGCGGCGTCGCCTGCAATTGCCCGCGTGCCTGGCGCCAGGGTACGGCGGTTGATCTGCGCATCCCTTCCCTGGGCGCCAGCGCCCGTTATCCAGGCTATGTAGCCTGGTGTCGCAAGCTTGAAAAAGGCTATCGCATCGGCATCTCTTTTACCGATGAGCACGCCTTGTTCGGTGCGCGAATGGGCGAGCAAGTGTGCCAGATCGAACGCTACTGCCGCTTGCATGAAGACGCCGAGCCGACGCCTGCGCAACTCGAAGCCATGGCTCGCGAGTGGGTCTCGCGCCATGCCGGTGAGTTCTCCCGCGAGACTTTTGTGGCGCCGGCGCTGGATTAAAGCCGGTTTTGCCCATTGTCGCGGGCCCGTGTTACGCGCTAAGGTTCCTCCCCCCTGCATTCAAATCATGCTGTGCTCCGCCGCACGGGGATGGCTGGCGGCCGGCACCCGTGACCCTGACGAGTAACACGATGGCTGATTTACCGATCAATGACCTTAACGTCGAATCCAACGAGACCCTGATCACGCCCGATCAGCTCAAGCGCGAAATCCCTTTGAGCGACGCTGCCCTGCAGACCGTCACCAAGGGCCGCGAAGTCATCCGTGACATTCTCGACGGCACCGACCACCGCCTCTTTGTGGTGATCGGCCCTTGCTCGATCCACGACCTCAAGGCTGCCCACGAATACGCCGAGCGCCTCAAAGTGCTCGCGGCTGAAGTGTCCGACACCTTGTACCTGGTGATGCGCGTCTACTTCGAGAAACCGCGCACTACCGTCGGCTGGAAAGGTTTGATCAACGACCCGTACCTGGACGACTCGTTCAAGATTCAGGACGGCTTGCACATCGGTCGTCAATTGCTGCTGGACCTGGCCGAAATGGGCCTGCCCACCGCCACCGAAGCCCTCGACCCGATCTCCCCGCAGTACCTGCAGGACCTGATCAGCTGGTCGGCCATCGGCGCGCGCACCACCGAATCCCAGACTCACCGCGAAATGGCGTCCGGCCTGTCTTCGGCCGTGGGTTTCAAAAACGGCACCGATGGCGGCCTGACCGTCGCGATCAACGCGCTGCAATCGGTGTCCAGCCCGCACCGCTTCCTGGGGATCAACCAGGAAGGTGGCGTGTCCATCGTCACCACCAAGGGCAACGCCTATGGTCACGTGGTCTTGCGCGGCGGCAACGGCAAACCCAACTATGATTCGGTCAGCGTTGCGCTGTGCGAGCAGGCGCTGAACAAGGCCAACATCAAGCCGAACATCATGGTCGACTGCAGCCACGCCAACTCCAACAAGGACCCGGCCCTGCAGCCACTGGTAATGGAAAACGTCGCCAACCAGATCCTCGAAGGCAACCAGTCGATTATCGGCCTGATGGTCGAGAGCCATCTGAACTGGGGTTGCCAGGCCATTCCAAAAGACCTGGCCGACTTGCAGTACGGCGTGTCGATCACCGATGCGTGCATCGACTGGTCCGCCACCGAAACCACCCTGCGCAGCATGCACGCCAAGCTCAAGGACGTATTGCCGAAACGCAAACGCACTTGAACCGCTGAATCGCGCACACAAAAACGCCGGGCTTAGCCCGGCGTTTTTCGTGGTGCGGTCGCTCAGTTACAGCTTCGCGGCATGGCGCTGGTGGCGCTCCATGTAGCGCTCTACATAAGAGCACGAGGGGATCACCGTGTAGCCGGCCTCTTCGGCGAACTTCAACGCTTCTTCGGTCAACGCCGCAGCAATGCCACGGCCGCGCAACGCGTTGGGCACGAAGGTGCGATAGATATCCAGGGTCTGTTTACCGAGGTCCATATAGGTCAGATAGGCACGATGACCGTCCACATTGGTCTCGAACTGATGACCTGCCTGGTCATGGTGGATGGACAACGCCTCGCTCATCACTACTCCTCGCGGGTCTTGGATTTTGACCCCTACCTTACCGATGTTTTTCCGGCGAAGGAACATCTACGCCACCCCGTGCCGGTTTCGACAACGAGAAAACCTATAGCGCTCACAACCAGCACGTAGGGAATAGTAGTCACCAATGCTGCAATAGCTCAAGGCGCACTCGTCATCCCTTGCCGCTGGCGGTTACAGAAAGGGCCTCGATCAATCAGTGATCGATAGCCTGAACATTGCCGGCAGTTGAATCTTGAGACGAACTGCCGCTCTTAAAGTCACCTCTACATACGCAAAAGATGCGCGAGGCGGTAACGGCCCACTGAAAAAAAGTGTCAACCTCGATATATAAATCTTTACCTGTTTACCGGACCCGGCACATGCGGGCCGTACCTCTCAGCCTGGATCGAGTTCCCAGGGAAATGAAAAAATCTGGAGGGTTTTTATACAAACCTCCTAAAGATTAGCCAAAACAGATTCGGCGCAAGAATTTTTTTTGCTTCTTGCGCTACGTCAGTTTACTTACTACAAGTAATGAGTAGTATGTACGCCGGCTATCCGCTCACTCTGAGAAAGTAGCCATTTAATAGAAAGTCCTTGAAGGGGAACACGATGAACAACGTTCTGAAATTCTCTGCTCTGGCTCTGGCCGCAGTTCTGGCTACCGGTTGCAGCAGCGTCTCCAAAGAAACCGAAGCTCGTCTGACTGCAACTGAAGACGCAGCAGCTCGCTCCCAGGCTCGTGCAGACGAAGCCTACCGTAAAGCTGATGAAGCTCTGGCTGCTGCTCAAAAAGCACAACAGACTGCTGACGAAGCTAACGAGCGCGCTCTGCGCATGCTTGAAAAAGCAAGCCGCAAGTAATAATCCTTCGGGGTTGTTATCAAGCCGATCCATTCTTGGGTCGGCTTTTTATTGCCCGGGATTCGGCCCTGAAGCCCGCGCAATAAAAAGCCCGCCGCGGCGCAAGGCTGAGGCGGGCCAGGGATCGAGCAGGCTTACTGCTGCAGATCGACCGGCGTGCTGGACGCCACCGGCGCAGTGGCGCCTGGTACACCAATCTCCGTTGGCAGACCGTCTTCGGCCGCCACCACATCGCGCACCTGATCCCAGTTCACCCGCAGGTTATTGGCCAGGTCTTCGCGCTTGAGCAG
The DNA here is from genome assembly GCF_047943075.1 of Pseudomonas sp. NFX183. Taxonomy (NCBI): domain Bacteria; kingdom Pseudomonadati; phylum Pseudomonadota; class Gammaproteobacteria; order Pseudomonadales; family Pseudomonadaceae; genus Pseudomonas; species Pseudomonas sp. NFX183. The sequence goes on from NZ_CP181333.1 coordinate 269,547, forward strand.
GGCATTGATAACCGCCGTGTGCTTGTCGACCACGGACGGCGTGCCGTCATCGTTCAGAGGTGTATGCGCCTCAAGGTAGACCTTGCCGCCACTGCTGCCGAACTTGTAGGCATCATTGATGATGCGCACCGATGTGCCGACCGGCACCATGTCGGCCATCTCCAGCACATTGTTGTTGAACATGCGGAAGCAGCCGTGGCTTGTACGCGTGCCGATACCAAACTTCATGTTGGAGCCGTGAATCAAATAACCCGGCGTGCCCAGGGTGAACTTGAACGGGCCCAGTGGGTTGTCCGGACCGGCAGGCACCACGTTAGGCAGCGGGTCACCATTGGCAGCGTGCTCGGCCTTGATCGACGCGGGCGGCGTCCAGGTCGGGTTGGGGATCTTGCCAGTGATGGTGGTGTGCGCGACCGGCGAACCCCAGCCTTCACGGCCGATGCCCAAGGGGAACGTGTAAACCACATTCTGGCCCTTGGGGTAATAGTAAAGCCGGTATTCCGCCAGGTTGATCACAATGCCTTCGCGAGGACCCGGCGGCAGGATGAAGCGCGTCGGCAGCACGATCTCGGTACCGGCCCCCGGCAACCAGGCGTCGACGCCAGGGTTGGCCGCGACCATTTCCGAATAACCCAGGTCGTAGGTGGTGCCAAGGTCGGCGAAGGTGTCTTCGTACTTGGCCTTGATCACCTGAACCTGACCGACAATGTCTTCACCTGGCGGCGGCAAGGGCAACTGCAGCGCTGATGCCGAACCGGCTGCACAGAGCGCAGCGAGGGACAGGCAGCAGGAAACGACGGAAAGGCGCGACAACATCCGGAAAATCCTTCGCAGAACGACGGGTAGGAAAAAACTGATTGTACACGGGTGTCAGAGGGGAAGGCAGAGGGCCTGCGACCGTGCGCAAGCCTTTACAGCTCGAAACGCAGCTCCGGCCAGATCGGCGGTGTGCCACGCTTCTGCGATTCGAGGATGGCTCGGCACAGGGGGCACAGTCGCTGGTCTTGAAAGATCGAGCGGTCGACAGATGACCAACGCGGTTGTGCGGGCAATAAAGTCCCGCAAAGCGTGCGATCGATCGAGCCGCCCAACTCCAATTGACGCGCGACCAGATGCACCCGAACTTCCTGGCAGGCGAACAGGTCCAGCTGCTCGTCAGGCTCGATCAGTTGGTAATTGAACAGGGACCAGGCAGGGCGCGACATCGGGGGCTCCAGATCGGGGGGGCGCCACCTTAGCCGAAAGCCTGCCGGTATAAAAGCGTCATAGCAGCGGTTTTAGCGTTGGCCAGACATTTTCCAGCAACTTGCCCTGGGCACCGACCGCCGGGTGCAGCTGATCGGCCTGCATCAACTCCGGATGGCCGCCCACACCCTCAAGGAAAAACGGCACCAGCGGGATACTTTTTTCCTTGGCCAAGGCGCCATACACGTCGGCAAACGCCGTGGTGTATTTAGGACCGTAGTTGGGCGGCAGCTGCATGCCCAGCAGCAGCACCTTGGCGCCGCCGGCCTTGGACTGGTCAATCATCGACGCAAGATTTTGTTTCAATTGCGCTGGCGGCTGACCGCGTAGGCCGTCGTTACCGCCCAGCTCGAGAATCACCAGGTCCGGCTTATGCTCTGCAAGCGCCGCCGGCAGCCGCGCGAGGCCACCTGCGCTGGTGTCGCCGCTGATGGACGCATTGACCACTTTGTCGTCAAAACCTTCCTGCTTGAGCCGCTGCTGCAGCAAGGCCACCCACCCTTTGCTGGTATCCAGGCCGAAACCGGCACTGATACTATCGCCAACGATCAGGACAGTACCCGCCGCTGCGTTCTGGGCCATGCACATCAAGGCCAGGCCAGCACTCAAAAACCACATTCGCATCGGATTCTCCATGGGCGCAAGCATTCTCACCGCGCGAAACCTTAGCAAAGTGGTTCCCAGCGCGGAAGGTGAACTGACTATCCTGCACGAACTTAGCCTGGAACTGAACAAGGGCGATAGCCTGGCTATCGTCGGCAGCTCCGGCTCCGGCAAATCCACCCTCCTGGGCCTGTTGGCCGGCCTCGACCTGCCCAGCAGTGGCGAAGTCACACTGGCAGGCCAAGCCTTGAGCACCCTGGATGAAGACCAACGCGCACGCATCCGCGCCGAGCACGTCGGCTTCGTGTTCCAGTCATTCCAACTGCTCGACAGTCTCAATGCCCTGGAAAACGTCATGCTGCCGCTGGAACTGGACGGCCGCAAGGACGCCCGCGAGCGCGCCAAACACCTGCTCGAGCGCGTCGGTCTGGGCCAGCGGCTGACCCACTCGCCACGCCAGCTTTCCGGTGGCGAGCAACAACGGGTTGCCATCGCCCGAGCCTTCGCCGCCGAACCGGATGTGCTGTTTGCCGACGAACCCACCGGCAACCTCGACAGCCACACCGGCGAACGCATCAGCGACCTGCTGTTCGAACTTAATAAAGAAAGCGGCACGACCCTGGTACTCGTCACCCACGACGAGCGCCTGGCCCACCGTTGCCGACGCCTGATCCGCCTTGAAGCCGGCCTGATGGTCGCGCCCCTGGAGCCTTGATGGCCCGTTTGCCGCTGTTGCGCCTGTTCAGCCTTGCCATGCGTCAATTGCTGCGCGATGCCCGCGCCGGCGAGTTGCGCGTATTGTTCTTCGCGCTGGTGGTGGCCGTGGCGGCCAGCACTGCCATCGGCTACTTCGGTGCGCGTCTCAATGGCGCCATGCTGTTGCGTGCCACCGAGTTCCTCGGCGCCGACCTGGTGCTTGAAGGCAGCTCGCCAGCCCGTCCCGAACAAATCAAGTCCGGGACTGAACTGGGCCTGGATCATGCCCGCATCGTTGAGTTTTCCAGCGTCATCGCCACGGATAATGGCATTCAGCTTTCCAGCATCAAGGCGGTCAACGAGCAGTACCCGCTGCGTGGCGAGCTCAAAAGTGCGGCAGAACCGTTCGGCACTGAAACTCCTGGCGGTGGACCCAAGCCCGGTGAGGCCTGGGTGGAAGCAAGGCTGCTGACGGCGCTGGACCTGAAAGTCGGCGACAGCATCGATGTCGGCATGAAGACCCTGCGACTGACGCGCATACTGACGTACGAGCCAGACCGCGCCGGTAACTTCTACAGCCTTACACCCCGCGTCATGATCAACCTTGCCGACCTCGATGCCACCGGCGTGGTGCAGCCCGGCAGCCGCGTGAGTTACCGTGAACTGTGGCGCGCGCCTCAAGGCAGCACGGCACTGCAAACCTATCGCGACCTGGTCAAGCCGGGCCTCGCCGCCAACCAGCGCCTGCAGGATTCGCGAGACGGCAACCAGCAGATCGGCGGCGCGCTGGGCAAGGCCGAGCGCTACCTGAACATGGCCAGCCTGGTGGCGGTCTTGCTGGCCGGCGTGGCGGTGGCATTGTCGGCCAATCGCTTCGCCAGCCGACGTTTCGATGCCAGTGCACTGTTGCGCTGCCTTGGGCTGTCGCGCCGCGAAGCAATGTTGCTGTTCACCCTGCAACTGAGCGTGCTGGGCGTGGCGGCAAGCCTGGCCGGCGCCCTGCTGGGCTGGCTGGCGCAGTTTGGTCTGTTCTATTTCCTGCACGACCTGCTGCCGGCGGACGTGCCGCCCGGCGGGCTGCTGCCGGCGGTCGCAGGCATCGGCACCGGGCTGGTCGCCCTCGCTGGCTTCGCTTTGCCGCCCCTGGCGGCACTGGGGCGTGTGCCACCGCTGCGGGTATTGCGCCGTGACCTGCTGCCGATCCCGTCCAGTACCTGGATGGTGTATGGCGCGGCGCTGTTCGCGCTCGGCCTGATTATGTGGCGCCTTAGCCTCGACCTGGTGCTGACCTTCGCCTTGCTGGGCGGCGGCGTGGTAGCTGCGCTGATCCTCGGCGGCTTGCTGCTGCTGTTGCTGCAAAGCCTGCGGCGCTTGTTGGCTCGCGCCACGCTGCCGTGGCGTCTGGGTCTTGGGCAGTTGCTGCGTCATCCGTTGGCGGCGGCCGGGCAGTCGCTGGCGTTTGGCCTTATCCTGCTGTCCATGGGCTTGATCGCCCTGCTGCGTGGCGAGTTACTGGACACCTGGCAAAACCAGCTGCCCAAGGATGCGCCCAACTATTTCGCCCTGAACATCCTGCCGGCCGACAAGGACGCCTTCAGCGCCCGACTCCTGGACGTACAGGCGCAATCGGCGCCGTTGTACCCCGTGGTGCCGGGCCGACTGATCAGCATCAATGGCGAAGCGGTGCAGGAAATTGTCAGCAAAGACTCGAGCGGCGACCGAGCGGTGCAGCGTGACTTGAGCCTGACCTGGGCCGCCGACCTGCCACCGGGCAATGTGCTGACAGCCGGCTCCTGGTGGTCGCAGCAGCCGGGCGATGAAGTCCCCGGGGTTTCGGTGGAAGCCAAGGTCGCTGCAAGCCTGAAGCTCAAACTCAACGATCATCTGATCTTTACCGTCGGCGGAGAAAATCGTGAAGCGCGGGTCACCAGCCTGCGGACCATCAACTGGGATAACTTCCAGCCCAACTTCTTCATGATCTTCCAACCGGGCACCTTGAAGGACCTGCCCGCGACCTACTTGACCAGCTTCTACCTGGCGCCAGGCCATGATCAGCAGATCGTTGACCTGTCCCGGGCGTTCCCGGCCGTCACTATCCTGCAGGTCGAGGCCTTGCTGGAGCAGTTGCGCAGCATCCTCGCCCAAGTGACCCTGGCGGTGGAATACGTACTGTTGTTTGTACTGGCGGCCGGCATGGCGGTGCTGTTTTCCGGCTTGCAGGCCACCCTGGATGAGCGCATTCGCCAGGGGGCGCTGCTGCGTGCACTGGGTGCAGAGCGCAAGTTGCTGGTCAAGGCACGCCGCATCGAGTTCGGCTTGCTCGGCGCAGTCAGCGGCCTGCTGGCAGCGCTGGGTACAGAACTGGTGACATGGGTGTTGTACCGCTATGCGTTCGATCTGGCCTGGCACCCACACCCGTGGCTGTTGCTGCTGCCGGTGATCGGTGCCGTGCTGATCGGCGGTGCCGGCGTATTCGGCACGCGCCGTGCGTTGAATGCCAGCCCACTGACGGTATTGCGCGAAGGTTGAAACATTGATGGCCCGTACGCTATTCGGAGTACGGGCCAGCAGCGTTTATTTCACATACTCGATACCGGTAATCCACCAGCACACCTCGCCGGTCGGGGTTTGCACGATGGCCTCATCGTCGACCTCCTTACGGAGCAACGCCCGGGCCATCGGTGAGTCGATGGAGATGTAGTCCATGCGCTCATAAATCTCGTCATAGCCAACGATACGAAAACGCTTGGTCTCGCCCTGCTCGTTTTCGATATCAACCCAGGCGCCGAAGAACACCTTGCCTTCCTGCTCAGGCATGTATTCCACCACGCGCATATCTTCCAGCCGCTTGCGCAAGTAGCGCACCCGCCGGTCAATTTCGCGCAGCAGCTTCTTGTTGTACTGGTAGTCCGCGTTTTCGCTGCGATCCCCCAGAGACGCTGCCCAGGTCACTTTACGCGTGGTGTCCGGACGTTTTTCACGCCACAGATAATCCAGCTCTTTTTTTAGCGCCTCATGACCTTCTTTGGTAATCAGCTTGGTACTCAAACGCTTGCATCCCCAGACAATGTCCAATGGTGCCGAAACGCCACAGCATCATGCCTTGGCGTCGACTGGCAGGGGTGATGATAAATGAACTATGAAAAGTAGCCAGATCGGCAAGCACATTGCGTCACCTCTAGCCTTCCAGGGTTTGATCCAGTTCAAGCAGCACACCCTGCAAACGTTGTCGCATACCCGACACCTGCGACATCGCCAGCGCCAGCTTCTGGGCTTTTTGGCTGACGTATGCTTGCTGCTCCTGGAGTTGCGTCGCGTGCTGCTCCAACTGACGATCCTTTTCATCCAGTTCGCCCTGTTTTTGTTGCAGTCGGGCCTGCCACTGCTCAAGCACTTTTTCTCGCTCAATGACCGCGTTTTTTTGTTGCGTCAGGTCCTGGGCGACCTTGGCAAGATTGGTCAGCGTACTGTCCAGCTCAGGCATCAATGCATGTTCCATTTCAACGGGGCGCTGCAATGGCGCGGGTTCACTCGGTGCCAATTGAGCCGGCTGCGCAACGGGCTCTGCCAGCGCTACCTTCTGCGCAGTTGCGACGGGAATATCCAACGCCTCAGCAACCACAGGCTCAAGCACCGGCGGCTCGACGGGCGTGGGTAGATTTGAAGTTCTGGCGGGCGGGATCATTTGTGATGAGAAGCGAATGGACGGCACGATCAAGGAAGCACTTTCGATCGCAGGCAAGACAGGCGCAGACATGCCCAAGGTAATCACCTTCATTACCAATGCCTTCTTGATGATCATCGAATGGTGATCCTCGGGCCTGGCGGGCGGTAATTTGCAGCCTTTCAAATCAATAAAATGGAATGCAATCGAACTGTCGTTCACTGCGCTGGCTTTAGTGCCGGAGGCTGCCGCGGCCATCAGGATTTGCTTGAAGACTTGCATGGCCACTTGCAGGTCTTCTTTGGACTCGATACTGCCCAGAAAATGCCGATCAAGTTTTTTACGCAACGCAGCGATGTAAACCCTGGAGTTGCCCGGCTCAGTCTCTTCATCAAGGCTATAGACGAGAAAGTTGCAGTCGATCTGGGCAACAGCAAACCCGCAGAGCAGCGCACCGTTAACCGGGGCGTCCTGGCCACTGCGTTCAAGAACAAGGGTACGTAGAAGCATCATGATAATCAGGTCTCGTTACAAAAGAGCAAACCTTACATAAACGCCAGATAAAAAATCCGACCGTTAACCATTCTCGAAACAGCGCAATTGTTTCAGTAAGTTATCCGGCTTGACGTAGGAGTTTTCTTATAACTTCGCCCGCGCGTTCCCAAGCGTATTGATTAAACGTAACCTTTTTAAAGTTCATCCATACACAACACGCACGTTCCATACGCTCAGCCAAACTTAATCGGTAAAAACATGCTCGAGATAAGCAGCCTGACTAAGCACTTGGGCAAAAGTAATGTAATCAACAATTTCTCATTGTTTGCTCAGCGCCAGGAGTGTATCGGTCTGTTCGGGGAAGACGGCGCCGGCAAAACAACCTTGCTGAACTTGATCTCCGGCATCGCTAACCCCTCCTCCGGGTCCATCACCGTCCATGGGTTCAACACCCAGACCCATCCACTTCAAGCACGCAAAGTTCTCGGCTATCAACTCCAGGCCGGGCTCAGCCATCAGACGATGTCCGTTAAAGGCTTTCTCAATTTCATTGCCGACGTGCGAGGGTTCAGCGGGGCTGAAAAACGCAGCAGGGTGGATCGAGCGGCCATGCGCCTGGAGTTGTCGCGTGTGCTCAACGTTCCTATCGGTGCGCTTTGCGTAGGTTTGAAGCGCAAGGTAGCCATCGCCCAAGCCATCCTGCATTCACCCAGCCTGCTTCTGCTGGATGAACCGAGCGAAGGACTGGCGCCGAATCAACGGCTCAAATTCAGAACACTGGTCCAGTCCCTGACCGAAGAAATGGCGGTGATTATCGCCTCGCGTCATTGCGACGAACTGGCCAGCCTTTGCACGCGGGCGCTGGTCATCGCGCGCGGCCAGTTGGTGGCTGACACGCCGCTGTCCGAGTTTCAGCGCAAATCCCGCCACTACCGGGCAGTCACCCTGGCCGCAGAAACTCCTCTGGATTTACTCGCACTGGCCGTCTTGCCCGGCGTCGCAGGCATAGAAGAAGACCGGCATACACCCGGCACCGTGACCGTTCTGGCCCTGCCCGGGCACAGCATCTATCCCTCTATCAACGCACTGATCGCCAACCGCGGCTGGAACATAACGTCATTGAAACTGGAAACAGGGCGCCTGAACGAAGTCGTTCGCCATTTGAGTCATGAGGTATCTCTGTGAAACTGCTGCCGGTGATTTTCAAGCGTCAACTCGTCAGCTATGCCCGTACGCCAGGCACGTACTTGAGTGTTGCTGCGTTTGTGCTGCTGTGCGCGGCACTGGGGCTGAATACGAGCCCGTGGCTCGAAGAAGGCGGTGCTGACTTACAAGTGTTTTTCCAGTTACACCCTTGGCTCTACCTGCTGCTGATTCCAACCTTGTCAACGCAGCTGTGGTCGGACGAACATCACCCTGGCATGCGCGACATGATGAAAACGCTGCCCATCACGACCATCGAGCGCGTGCTGGGAAAATTTCTGGCCGCATGGGTCGTGTGTGGCATTGCCTTGGCCCTGACCTTTCCTCTGGTGGTTGTCGCCAACTACCTGGGCGCCGCGGACAACGCCGTTATCACGTCACAATTTCTGGCAAGCGGGTTGCTCGCGGGAAGTTATCTATCGGTGGGATGCTTTATCTGCGCGCTGACCCACCGGCGCATCGTCATTTTCCTACTAACGCTCGGTTTGCTGCTTACCGTCAGCATGCTTTCTTCAGCACTGGACGCCCTTGAGCACCAGGCGCCTATTTGGGTAGTAGACAGTTTGATCGCGCTTGACCCGATCTTACGCTTTGGCGCTCTCGACAACGGCAAACTGACACTCCATGACAGCCTGTACTTCGTCAGCGTGATCCTTGCCTTTCTTGCGGCAACAGCAGTCACACTCAATTACAAAGCCCGTTGAGAAGGAAAGCACCGCATGCGATCCGCTATTCGCACGGGTATGACACTTACGGTCATATCATTACTCTTTCTGGCCTTTAATCTGGTCTGGGTAAACAACCTTCCCGATATCCGTTGGGACTTTTCACAACACAAAATCCATACGTTGTCGCCGCAGGCACGGCATCTGCTCGCCTCACTTGAGGCCCCCGTGGATTTGTATTACTTCAACTCACGCCATGACCCGCGAAAAAGCCAGGCGTTGAAACGCTATGGCGAGCGTGTGGAAGACTTGCTTGAAGAGTTCGAAAAAGCCGCCAAGGGCAGGATTAACTTGCACGTTATTGATCCGGCGCCTTATTCAGAAGAGGCCTATAAAGCGGGCCTGTTCGGGCTGGACGACACCCACGGGTTTCTCGGTCTGATAGGCGTGCGTGCAGGCCAGGCTGCACAACGTATCGACGCATTCAGCCTGGATGACGAGCCGGTGCTCGAATATGAAATAAGCCACTTGATCTACACACTGGGGCACCCAGCGCCACCCACTGTTGGCGTGCTGACAGGGCTGGCGTTGAACGAGTCCGCCGGGCAGTTACTGACGAAAATGCGTCAGCACTTCACCCTCGAAAGCCTGGCATCGAACATTCCACAGGTGCCTGAATCGATCGGGACACTGATGGTCGTCCACCCGCGTGCACTGCCCGAGCGAACCCTGTACGCGATCGAACAGTTTGTATTGAGGGGCGGAAAGTTGATGATCTTTCTCGACCCTTTGAGCGAGAGCGCGGCAGACGCCGCGCCGGCAAACTCCACGCTGGACGGCCTGCTTGCCGCGTGGGGCGTACAGATGCCGGCGGACAAGCTGCTGGTGGATAATCTCTATGCCTCGTCCGCGTCTTCCGGCGCTGGCGAGCCGACCGTCTTCCATCCGGCCAGATTGAGCCTGCCACGCCAGGCGATGACGGCGGACGACGTCAGCGCGTGGAAACTGAATACGGTGATTGTCTCGAGCAGTGGCGCACTTTCTCGCCTCAGGAAAAGCCGCACGCTGCTCACCCCGCTGCTGCAAAGCTCCACGCAGTCTGCGCTATTGGACGCTGCGCGCTTTGCATCAGCCAGCGCACTCGACTCACAAATCGATCAACCGTCTGCTGTCGGCCAACGCCAGGTGATAGCGGCTCGCCTTGGCGGCCCCGCTTATTCGGCATTTCCAGACGGTGTCGACGGGCAGCCCGCTGGTTTGCAAAAGGCTGCAGACATTCAGGTGGTGGTGGTCGCCGACACTGATTTACTCATGGACTCTGTCATCAGCTCAGCCGCCAACGGCAACGTTACGTTTGTTTTGAATACCCTGGATAACCTGGCGGCTCCTGATGTTCTCGCGAGCATTCGGCCCCGTGCAATGGCCAGCCAATCACCCAACCCGCTTTCAGACAGGCGCGAAGCCGCTGCACAGGCCTACGCCCAAAAGGCAGGGGAACTTGAACGACGGCTTGAGCGAACCGAGCACGAATGGCAACGCTTGAAACCGCCGGACACCGGCTTCGGCACCCAAGCGGTGAATACCAATACCCAGTTGCAAGCACTGAACAAGGAACGCCTGCGACTGCCCATGGAGTTACAGGCGCTCAAGGTCGAGGCTTACGCATCGGTGCATCAACTGGAGCTAATCCTGAAACTGCTGCTGATCAGCGCCGTACCGCTGCTGTTGTGCTTTATCGCGTGGACAGTGTCGCTTTACAACCGGCGACGTCGATCAGCCGTGACCGCCAACCTGCTTTAAGCACTCAACGACGAGCGATCAGTCCCTGGCGGGCAATGCGCGTCAGCTGACGGATGACTTCATCGGCATCAGCGGCGCTGGGCGCCTGAATCACTGCAAGGTCGAAACTGTTGGCGGCAAAGCGGACCAGGGAGTCGCCATCTTCCACAAACTGGATCAGGAACGCCGAAGGTCGCCCGGTGCGACGCGGCCAGCCATCGAGGTAACGCAGCAGCGTAGGCTGGTGCTTGCCACCCAGGAGGATTTTCGGATTGCGTTGCGTCAGGTCCGCGGTAATCGGGGCCAGGCGTATGAGGGGGCGAAGTGCATTCATCGTGTCGTGTCTCTGCCTCAAAAGTCTGCGGGCAGGTGAGAGGCAACACCGAACCAGCGCTTTAGCGGTATTTCGAAGCCTGCCTCTCGATGAGTGCATACTTCTGTCGGGCTGTATCGAGCCCAGTGGCGCCCCGCAATTAGCTGTTTAAATCGGCGCATGAGCAGCATCCTAGAGAAGCCGGTGGGGCAGTGTCAAGAATCCCGAGCAACGAAAAAGCCCGCACAGGGCGGGCTTTTTCCGGGTTTTATCTGAGTATCAGCGGGCGATGGCGCGGTCGGCAGACAATTTGCCCGCCCCTTCCAGCAGCACCACCAAAGAGCCGCCGAGCAAGGCGAGGGCAAATTCATAACCGTTGTTGGCCATAAACAGCCCGTTATGAATATGCACCGAGAAGATTGCTACCAGCGACAGGAAGGTCAGGCCCAAGGCCGCCGGGCGCGCCAGCAAACCGATGATCAACGCCAGGCCGGCGAAAAATTCCGTGCCGCCCGACAACACCGCCATCAAGGTGCCCGGAGTCAGCCCAAGGCTTTCCATATACTGCGCAGTGCCCGCCAGGCCGTAGCCACCAAACCAGCCAAAGAGTTTTTGCGAACCATGGGCAGCGAAGATGATGCCGACAAAAATTCGCAGGATGGTCAGGCCATAACCAGCGCGGGTAGACAGGATACGGTTGATCAGTGGGCTCATGGTGCTAATCCTTTTCCAGGTAGAGGGTGGGTTGGCCGCTATATTAATCGGATAAAGCAATGATAAAAGCGCAAAAATCGCTTAATGATCATCTATAAATCCGATCATTTACGCGAGGCAAGTTTTGGCGTTGACGGTTCCAGAGACTCCCGCTCCCGATCAAACGCCAAGTAGTACTTGTTCACGCTATTAACATAGCTGACGCCAGCCATGCCCACTTGCTCCATGGCAATACGCTCGACCTGGAAGAACCATTGGTTGGGGTTCAGACCGCGGCGCCGAGCCTCGGCCCGCATGCCTTGCACCCGCTCCGGCCCCATGTTGTAAGCCGCCAGCACGAAGGCCATACGCTCGCGCTCGTTAAGCTTGGGGCTGGCGAAGAACTTGCGACGGATCATCGCCAGATACCGGGCGCCCGCTTGCACATTACTGTCCAGACTCTCGATATTGTTGACGCCCACTCGCTGCGCCGCCGAAGGCGTGATCTGCATCAGCCCGGTCGGGCCGCCACTGTTGCGCGCGCCGGGGTCCAGCGCCGACTCCTTGAACGCCAGCGCCGCCAGGTTCAACCAGTCCATGCCCTGCTCTCGCGCATGCTTTTGCAGCACCGGGCGCAGTTTCTCCAGGCGCTGACGGTCGGCGCGAGCCAATGGGTTGCGCACTTGATAAAGGCGTCGGTAGATACGCTGGAATGCCACGTCCTGGTCGGCTGGGGTTCGGTAGGTCTTGAGGAAACGGTCAATACTGGCCCGCAGCATTGAGGCATCCTGGCGCACAAACCAGTACTCATCGCCCGGCTCGCTGATTGCCACTTGCCGATCAAAGCGCAGCTTGGGCAGGATTTTCGACCAGCGTTCGGCAATGGGTTTCTCGACAATGGTGAGGTGGAAGATCCCGGCCTGGACCATCTCCAATACATCTTCTACCGCCAACGTCGGATCGACCCATTCCACCTTCACCGGCGGTCGCTTGTGCAGGGCCAGTTGCTGGTTGACCTGATTGATGGCATCCGCCGCTGCACTGCCGGTAGTCAGGGCCAGCGTGCGCCCGGACAACTGCTCCAGCTTGGTAAAGCGTCGCTCGCCCTTCACGCCAACCAGCCACAACGGTACATCACTGGCAATCGGGTCGCTGGTGCTGATCTTGTGCGCAGCCTTCACATCAAGCAATTCACCGGGAGCCACCAGGTCGCCTTCACCACGGGCCAACGCGCCGAGCAGTTGGTCCTTGGCTTTCGGGATAATTTTGAGAGTGATTTCTTCGCCGTCACGGGCGTGGCCGTTCAGGTATTGCTCGAAGGCGCGCAGGCGATGGTACTCAACACCGATGGCCTGGCCCTGAACCTCACCGGAACTGTTACGGCTCTGGTTGACCAGCACACGCAGCGTGCGACTGGAGCGAATCTGCGCCAGGTCGCGTACCTTGCCGGGCTTGGTCACTTCCAGCGGCCCATCCAGACGTGCGACCGCCGCCATGGGCAGCAGTAACGTCAGGCACAACACAAGCAACGCCGAGGGTCGGATCATCCGCTCTCCGGAAAGAATACTGGCCAGCACCCTCGCGAAAGGCGAAGGGCTGGAGGTCAGAAACAGAGCGCTTTAAGCGCTGGCAAGGCGCGCAACGGTGGCATGGAGGACGGCGTACAACCGACCACAATGTCACTTGCGACGTTCAAAGACAGCTATAACTTGTTGTAGTTCTTCGTTTTTCTTATAAATCTACAGCTCTGATATGCTTTCCGGCCGCAGGCGGAGATAGCACCATGCAACTCATTGATATCGGCGTCAACCTGACCAACCCCAGTTTCGACGAGAGGCACCAGGCCGTTCTCGACCGTGCCTATGCCGCCGGCGTGCAGCAATTGGTGCTCACCGGCACCAGTGTCGACGGCAGCGAGCAGGCTTTGGAGCTTTGCATAAAACTCGATGACAGCGGCCAGCGCCTGTTCAGCACCGCCGGCATTCATCCCCACTCCGCCAGCGATTGGAACGGCGACAGCGCGCGGCAATTGCGTGGTTTGCTCAGCGAAAGCCGCGTGCGTGCAGTGGGCGAATGCGGGTTGGATTTCAACCGCGATTTTTCCCCGCGCCCACAACAGGAAAAAGTCCTCGAAGAACACCTGGCACTGGCCGTCGAGCTGAAACTGCCAGTGTTTCTTCACGAGCGCGACGCCAACCAGCGCTTGCTGGAGATCCTCAAGGATTACCGCGACCACCTGAGCGCCGCCGTGGTGCATTGCTTCACCGGCGAACAATCGGCGCTGTTCAGCTACCTCGACCTCGACTTGCATATCGGCATCACCGGCTGGATCTGCGACGAGCGCCGTGGGACGCACCTGCACCCGCTGGTCAGGGAAATCCCACGTGGCCGCCTGATGCTGGAAAGCGACGCGCCCTACCTGCTGCCGCGCACGCTGCGGCCCAAGCCGAAAAACGGCCGCAATGAACCGGCCTACTTGCCGGAAGTACTGCGCGAAGTCGCCCTGCACCGCAACGAAACCCTGGAAGACGTGGCCGCACACAGTACCGCCTGTTCGCGCGCGTTTTTTGGTTTGCCTCAAGTGGATTAATGCGGCGCATTGACCCATGTCAAAACCGGCTTCCTGAGTAGCGGCACAATAATGGCACCTTGCCAATGCTGTTTCCGCTATCAGAGAAAACCTTCCATGGGTGCCTGGCTTAGCAATATCTCGCTGAAATACAAATTCTGGGCCGTCAACGCGGTCGCCTTCATCACCACCTTGTTGCTTGTGCTCTACGCCGTGCAACTCGAGCAACAGGCGCGCAGCGATGTCGCCCAGGCTTCGGCACAGGCGCAGGCGCGGTTGCTGAGTGCCTGGCCCGCCGACAAGCCATTGCCCAAGGGCGAGCATTGGCTGACGTTTACCCGTGGACAAGTCCCACAGCTGGCCGATCAGGATCTGTCAGCCCTGGGCAACGCCAGCGGTTGGATCGAGCTCAATCACATGCCGTTGTTCGGTGAAAACCCGCTGATCGGTGCCGACGTAATCGCGCGTGCCGACGGCCAGCAGGTCGCCGTGCTGGCCTACGGACGCAGCCTGAGCCAAGTGTTCGGCGAACGCTTCGCCAACTACGCGGTGGCGGTGTTGATCCTGATGCTGGCGATGCTCGGTGCCTCGCAACTGCTGATCCGCTTTTTGCTCAGCCAACTCAACACCCTCAAGGATGTGATGCTGCACGTCGAAAAAACCGGCGACCTGTCGGCCCGCGTACCACTGGCCTGCAAGGACGAAGTCGGCCAGATGGCCAGCGCCTTCAACGCCATGCAAGCCGGCTACCAGCGGGTGGTCAGCACCGTGGCACACACCGCGCAGCAATTGGACAACGGCGCCGCGCGCCTGGCCAGCAGCATGAACGAGGTGCAACACGGCATGCTCGGCCAGCAAAGCGAAACCGATCAGGCCGCTACCGCGATCAATGAGATGACCGCCACCGTCTACCACATCGCCCAGCACGCCGGCGCCACTCGCGACCTGTCCCAAACCGCCGACACCCTCGCCGGCAGCGGCCAGGAAGTGGTCAGCCGGGTGCAGCGTTCGATTGCCGGGCTCTCCACCGGCGTGCAACAGACTGCCGAGATGATTCAGAAGCTCGCCGAGGACAGCCAGAAAATCAACGGCGTGGTCGGCGTGATCCACAGCATCGCCGAACAGACCAACCTGCTCGCCCTCAACGCCGCCATCGAAGCCGCCCGCGCCGGCGAAATGGGCCGTGGTTTCGCCGTGGTCGCCGACGAAGTGCGCAACCTGGCCAAACGCGTGCAAAGCTCCACCGACGAAATCACCCACATGGTCTCGGCGCTGCAGGCCGGCACCCGCGACGCGGTGGACTTCATGCAGGAAAGCTCGTTCAAGGCCGACGACTGCGTACAGCAAGCCCAGGAAGCCGGCGCGGCCCTCGCCGAAATCACCGGCGCCGTGGCGCAGATGCGCGAAAGCAACACCCAGATCGCCGTGGCGGCCGAACAGCAAAGCCATGTCGCCGAAGAGATGAACCGCGCCGTGGTGAGCATTCGTGATGTGACCGAAAACACGGTGCAGCAGACCGTGGATTCAGCGACCACCAGCAATGAGCTGGCGACGTTGGCCGGGGAATTGAGCAAGGCGATTGGGCAGTTGAAGTTGTAAACCAAACAAGGTTGGCTATAGCCCCCATAGCCAGCTTTGATTCGCCGCCCCGCCCGCCCGCGATCTAAACTTTGTTCAAGTTGTTTCAACGGACAGAGGATTCATCATCATGGGCAAACGTCACCCCAACTTCCCCGCCTGGCAATGGCGCACGCACCCAGAAACCCATCAGCACCCGACCAACTTGGGGCTGCAGTTAATTGCCGTACCGCTGCTGATCATCGGTTTTCTGTTGATGGCGTCCGGCGTGTTCAGCCTGAGCCTGGCCAGTTTTGCCGTCGGCGTTATCGGCGTGTTGGCAGGCGTGGCGCTTCAGCGCCACGGTCGCAAACTAGAAGCGCAAGGCAGCCAGCGGTTCTGATTCAGGCGAAAACCACCACGGTCTGGCGGCTGATGGCGATCAACTCGCCGGCCGGGCTCCAGAGCGCGGCCGCGGCATGGCCGTAGCCGTCGCGGGCGTGTTCGATGTTGACGTAGTACTGGCACCAGTCGAGGGTGGTCAGGTCTTGCAGCGGCTGGATAAATTCAATGGTCCAGGTCAGCGTGCTGCCCGGCGCCGGTTGGGTCAGGTGCGGAAGCAAGGCCGGGGGCCAGGCATCGACCAATGCGAGGATATGCGCCTCGGTCAACGGCTCCTCCTTCACGTCCCCGCGCAGGCGCACCCAACCGCCCATGTCGCGCGATTTATTGCCGGTGAACGGCAACCCACCGACGCTCCAGCGCATCGCCAAGTGGCGCATGAACTCCGGTGTCACGCCCTTGATGTAGGGCAGTTCCTGGCATTCATCCCAGTGCTTGAACCTAGGCGGCGCCTCGCTTGCGACTTCAATCACTGACTCACGCGGCGCGCCAAAGCTGGCCTGCACCAGCGTCGCCACTTCACCGTTTTGCACCACGCGGCCAAGCAACTGGCTGACGGCCTTGCCTTCGCGCAACACTTCGACTTGATAACTGGCCGGCACATCCGGCGCAACGGGGCCGACAAAGGTGATGGCCAAAGATCGCAGGGGTCGATCTGCCGGCACTTGGGCGCGCAGGGCTTCGTACTGCAACGCGGCAACCAGGCCACCAAAGGTCGCGCGGCCCTGAGCCCATTCGGCGGGGATGGTCACGTCCAACGGGTTGTTACGGGCTGCGTCGAGCAAATCACTAAAGCGCATGGCGACCTCACATCAAGAAAACCGATGAGGGATCTTAACCATCGAGCCGGTGAGGTACAGCGCCCATTCCGGCCAAAAACCGGACCGGCCTAGAAACAATCCGCGCTGAGTTTGTCCAGCACCCGATCCGCCTGGCCTTCTGCCTTGCTCATGGTGCGATGCCACACCGACACGCACGGTTGCAAATCCGCTTGGTGCCCGGCCTGCGCCAGCCACTGCCAGCAGTCGTGCCAATCGCCCAGAGCGCCTTGGGCTTGTTTGAGGCGCGACATGGCTTTGGCAGGCAGTTTGTCCAGTTCGGGGTAGGCCTCGGCGGCGTAGCGCACACGCTTGATCAGCAACCGCAGGCGATGGCGATCATGGGTTGGGTCTTTGAGGGCATCACCGAGTTTGTGCCATTGCTTGCCCAAGCGCTTCTCGATGCGCGGGCGTAGGCCCTTGAGCAGTTTCTGATGCTGCGAAGCCCGGATAAAGCGTGGGAACGCATCGAGAATTTGCAACAGGTGCGCCACTTCCGGGCTCTGCGCCACCTGGCGATAGGCGTCGGGTTGCAGGCGCAGGCGCCGTTCAGCGGCCTGGTGATAGCCGTGCTGATGCAGATACGCCGCCAGGACCTCACGGTCGCGTAGCGGCGTAGTCATTTGGCCGACTGTGCTGGCGGCCAATTCGAGTTGTTCGACTCCCGGCAATCCGCGCAACGGGCGCAACAAACTGCGCAGGCGCCGCACGGTGGTGCGCAGGTCATGCAGGGCTTCATCGTCGGTGACGGCGGCGAGGCGAGCCTGGCAGCTCAGTAACCCTACTTCCAGGCCAATGACCTGAGCGACTAACTGATCGACCAAAGCTGACATGCCTTCCTCCCTTGACGATGAAAATCCTGTTTGGCGCTAGAAATTAACGTCCGGCGCGCGACTCACGAATATAGAACCGCGCCTTTTCGGCCTTGTTGGAGCAGCCTTCAAACGCTTCGAATTGCTGCTGGGTCTTGGCGCCAGTCAACAAGGACAATGCCTTGGAGTAGCTCACGGTGCCGGCAAAACCTTCAGCCTTGGCCAGGTCCAGCTCGTGCCACGCGGCATCCAGTTGCGTGCCACAGCTGTCGCGGTATGCGGTTTTCCCGGCACAGCCGGCCAGGGCCAACACAATCACAGGCACACACATCCAGGCTTTCATCGATGACACCTCAAATAAAGAAAAACAGTCGTAGGGTGTAGACGTTGCCTACAAGGAAAAGTGCCTTGTTCGCAGCCTGAAATCAGAGCGCCTATCGTCAGAGCATACCCGAGCACTGCGCTGATCCTGGAAAAATATTACAGCCCCCGGCGAAGATTGAAGCTTGCCCCTCAATGGGTGCATTGTGGGCACCTGCTTTGTGAAGGACATGGACCATGAAGAAACGTGTTGCCTTGGTGCTGGGCTCCGGTGGAGCCCGCGGTTATGCCCATATCGGCGTGATCGAGGAGATCGAACGGCGCGGCTACGACATTGCCTGTATCGCCGGTTGCTCCATGGGCGCCGTGGTGGGTGGGATCTATGCAGCCGGCAAGCTTGACGAGTACCGCAACTGGATCGAAAGCCTCGACTACCTCGATGTACTGCGCCTGGTCGACGTAAGCTTTCGCCTGGGTGCGATTCGTGGCGAAAAAGTCTTCGGCCAGATCCGCAAGATCGTCGGCGAGATCAACATCGAAGAACTGCGCATCCCCTACACCGCCGTCGCGACCGACCTGACCAACCAGCAGGAAATCTGGTTTCAGGAAGGTTGCCTGCACCAGGCCATGCGCGCCTCCGCGGCGATTCCAAGCCTGTTCACGCCCGTGATGCAGGGCAACCGTATGCTGGTGGACGGCGGCCTGCTCAACCCGCTGCCTATCGTGCCGGTGGTGTCGAGCCACTGCGACTTGATCATCGCGGTCAACCTCAACGCCACCAACCAAAAACATTACCAACTGCCCGTGATCCAGCGTCCGCCGGCGTTCAAGAGTCGCTTCAACAGCTTGGCGAAGTCGTTGGGTTCACACCTGCCGTTTCGCCGCAAACAAGCTGAACAGTTAATGAAGCTTGAGCAGGAGGCTTTGCACGCTCAGACAGCTGAGATCAACCCATGGCTGGAATCGGCCGAACCAGAATCCCAGCAACCCGCGGCGGCGCCGGAGAAAGCCGGGGCGCCAAAGTCGGCGACCGGTTCGTTCATCATCGACAACGTCGGCCCGGCGTCCCTGCTGGACCTGATCAACCAGAGTTTCGAGGTGATGCAGACATCGCTGGCGCAGTACAAGATCGCCGGTTACCCGCCGGATGTGCTGATCAACGTGCCAAAGCGCGTGTGCCGGTTTTTCGAGTTTTACAAAGCGCCGGAGTTGATCGCTTTGGGACGGGAAATTGCCAGGGATACGTTGGACAAATATGAGAGTGAGCAGGGCTGAAATGTGTGCTGTGGCTGATGGCGCTATCGCGGGCAAGCCCGCTCCCACATTCTGATCTGTGAACACATTCAATGGTGGGAGCTGGCTTGCCTGCGATGAGGCCTGCACGGGCGCCGCCAAACTCAGGCATTCAACAACCGATACCCCACTCCCGCCTCAGTCACGATAAACCTCGGCTGAGTCGGGTCATCCGCCAACTTCTGCCGCAAATGCCCCACCACAATGCGCAGGTAGTGACTGTCTTCAGTGTGGGTCGGCCCCCAGATATCCTTGAGCAGTTGTTGTTGGGTGATTACCCGCCCCGGATGCCGCGCCAGTTGCGCCAGTACCGCGTACTCCTTGCGGGTCAGCGCCACTTCGGCACCGTCCAGCAGCACGCGGCGATAGGCCAGGTCCACCGTCAGCGGGCCAAAACTCAAGGCCGCTTCCTGAGCCTCCCCCGCCGGGGCCTGGCGCAGTAATGCGCGCACGCGGGCGAGAAATTCCTGGATGCCAAAAGGCTTGGTCACGTAATCATTCGCGCCGCCATCCAGGGCCTCGACCTTCTGCACTTCACTGGCGCGCACCGACAGCACCAGCACCGGCACCGTCGACCACTCGCGAAACTCGCGCAGCACGTGTTGGCCGTCCATGTCGGGCAGGCCGAGGTCGAGCACCAGCAAATCCGGTTTGCTCAATGCCGCTTGGGCCAGGCCCTCGTTACCGGTGCCGGCCTCGATCACCTTGTAGCCCTGGGAGGCCAGGCTGATGCGCAGGAATTTGCGAATCTGCGGTTCGTCATCAATGACTAAAATCGTCGCGGTCTGGCTCATGGTGTCCAATCAAAATCCGTGGAAAAAAGAGGGTAGCTCAAGCCTCGCGTTCCAGGCCAGGCTGAGTCGGCAACGGCAGGAACAAGGTGATGCACGTGCCCCGCCCTTCAATGCCCTCGGCGACGCTGATACGCCCACCGTGTGCGCCAACCATGCCCTGGCAAATCGCCAGGCCCAGGCCCGTGCCCTGCCCGCCGCGATCACCGCGGGCGGCGGTGTAGAACATATCGAAAATCTTCGCGCGCTCGTCTTCGGGAATCCCCGGCCCTTCATCGGCCACCGCAAAAAACAATTGGTCATCCGCCACGCCCGCGCTCACCTCCAAACGGCCTTGGGCGGGTGAGAAACGCGCGGCGTTTTCCAGCACGTTGACCAGCGCCTGTTCGATCAAGGCGGCGTGCACATACAGCAACGGCAACTCGGCCGGCACGTCGGTCTTGACCTGCAGCGGCGCCAGCACCGCGCGCAAACGGCCAAGGGCGCTGCCGACGATATCGCCGGGCGAAACCCAATCACGCGCCAGTTTCAGCGCACCGTGGCCCAGGCGCGTCATGTCCAGCAAGTTCTGGATATAGCGGTCCAGGCGCTCGGCTTCATCGCGGGTGCCCTCAAGCAATTCGCGGCGATCCTCCAGAGGAATCGCCTCGCCGAGCGCCAACAGGCTGTCGATGCTGCCGCGCATCGACGTCAACGGCGTACGCAGGTCGTGGGACACAGAGGCCAGCAAGGCGCTGCGCAGTTGCTCGGTTTCGCCATGCAGACGCGCGGATTCAAGTTCCTGCGCCAATTGCGCCCGCGCCAACGCTTGGGCCAGCGGCTGGCTCAATGCGGTGAGCAGGCGACGACGCTGCCCGCTCAGTTCCAGGCCAGGTTTGGGGCTCACGCCGAGCAAACCCAGCGGCCCCTCCTCGCCCGACAGCGGCCACCACCACCAACGCCCGAACGGCAACGTGCCGGTACCCATGCCGGCCGGTTGATCGTGCTGCCAGGCCCAATCGGCGGCGGCGCGTTCGGCTTCTGTGAGGTTCAGCGGGGAACCGGTCTCGACCTGCCAATCGCCATGCGCGTCCCGATTGACCAGGCAAAGCTCCAGATCGCTCCAGCCTTCCAGATGATGGGCCGCCGCACTGATCACCGCCTGGCGATCGGTGGCGGCGGTGAGTTTGCGCGACAGATCGAGCAGTTCGCTGGTCTCTTCCTGAGTATCGCGCAAGGCCTGCAGCTGCCGACGCTGACGCGCGGCCAGGTTGCCGGTCAACGCCGCCATCAGCAGAAAGAACAGCAGCGTCAACACGTCCTCTTCACGCTGGATGGCGAAGGAGAAATTCGGCGGAATAAACAGAAAATCGTAGGTCAGAAACGACAGCGCCGCACACACCAGCGACGGCCCCAGGCTGCTGCGCACGCCCACCAGCAATACCGCCGCGAGAAACACCAGCGAGATATTCGGCAGCGGCAACACGCTGGCAACCGCCCAGGCCAGCGCCGCCGCCACGATCGTCGCGACGACTGCCAGGCCATAATCGAACCACACCAACCCGCGCACATCCGGCAGTCGCGGCGGTGCGGGCATGTCGTCGCTGTCGAGGACGTTGATTTCCAGACCGCGCGCATTGCGCAGCAAGCGCGCCGCCAGCCCACCGCCGAACAACCGACGCCGCCAACGCATGCGCGACTGCCCGACCAGCAGCAGGCTCGCGCGGCGTTCGGCAGCATGCTGGATCAGCGTCTTCGCCACCTCGCCCGCGCGCAGCAACACCACTTCGCCGCCAAGGCGCTCGGCCAGTTGCTGGGCGTTTTGCAGGCGCAGGCGCGCTTGCTCATCGCGCGCACGGCCGTTGTCGATATGCACCAGGCTCCAGGGCAAATGTCGGCGTTGAGCGACGCGGCTGGCATGACGCACCAGGCGTTCGGCCTGCGCATCGCCATCCACGCCCACCAGCAAGCGGCCGCGCACCGCCGGCGCAGCCTGGCCCAGTTGCCGATAGCCCTGGGCCAGGTCGTCATCGACGTGGGCGGCGGCGGTCTGCATCGCCAGTTCGCGCAGGGCCATCAGGTTGGTCTGGGTGAAAAACGCGTCGATGGCCGCACGGGCCTGCTCCGGCACGTACACCTTGCCCTCGCGCAGACGCTCCAGCAGTTCGCGTGATGGCAGGTCGATCAGCAGCAACTCGTCTGCCTCTTGCAGCACCCAGTCCGGCAGGGTTTCGCGCACTTGCACGCCGGTGATCCCGCGCACTTGATCGTTGAGGCTTTCCAGGTGCTGGACGTTGACCGTGGTGAACACGTTGATGCCGGCGGCGAGCAGTTCCTGAATGTCCTGCCAGCGTTTTTCATGCCGGCTGCCGGGGGCGTTGCTGTGGGCCAGTTCGTCGACCAGCACCAGCTTGGGCTTGGCGGCGAGCAGGCCGTCCAGGTCCATTTCTTCGAGCATCACGCCGCGGTATTCGGTGCGCACCAACGGTTGCTGCGGCAGACCGCTGAGCAAGGCCTCGGTCTCGGCGCGGCCGTGGGTTTCGACCACCCCGGCGATCAGCCGCACGCCCTGGCGCAGCTGGGTGTGGGCGGCCTGGAGCATGGCGTAGGTCTTGCCCACGCCCGGCGCGGCGCCGAGAAAGACTTTGAGCCGGCCACGGCCGTCCCGGGGCAGATCGGCTAACAGGGCGTCGGCGCGGCCGGAGTCGCTCATGCGTTGCGGTTCCTTCAGGTGTTTATTTGGAGTCCTTCAGGCCGCCATCGCGGGCAAGCTCGCTCCCACAGTTGGAGTGCATTCCCCTGTGGAAGCCGGGCTTGCCCGCGATGGCGGCACCACGACTTACAACTTTTCCAGCGCCATGTTCAGCGCCAACACGTTCACCACCGGCGGCCCCACCAGCGGGCTTTCGATGTGCTCATCCAGCAAGCGCTGCAGGGTTGCCACCGGCACATTTCGTGCGGCTGCCACCCGCGCCAGTTGATAGGCAATCGCCGGTGGAGGCAAGTGTGGATCAAGACCGCTGCCAGAGGTAGTCAGCGAGGCCAACGGCACCGGCCCCTGGCCTGGCACCAGTTGTTTATTGGCATCATCGAAAACCCGCGTGGCCAACGCCGGGTTGCTTGGGCCCAGGTTACTCGCGCAGCTGGAAACCGTCGCAAATGCGCCGGCCGACGGTCGCGGATGGAACCACTGATCGCCGGTAAAATCCTGGGCGATGAGGCTGGAACCGCGCACTTTGCCGTCGGCATCGCGCACCAGGCTGCCGTTGGCCTGGTCAGGAAAAGCGACTTGCGCGACACCGGTCACCACCAATGGGTAGGCGACGCCAGTGATCAGGGTCATGAGTACCAGGAGGCTCAAGGCCGGGCGGATCATGGTGGACATTTCAGATTCCTCACGTGAGTCATTGCAACCTGTGGGCGCCGACGTGGCGCCCACAGGAATCGGGTCAAACCAGATGCAGCGCGGTCAGCAGCATGTCGATCGCCTTGATGCCCACGAACGGCACCACAATCCCGCCCAGCCCATAGATCAGCAGGTTGCGACGCAGCAACGCCGCCGCGCTCGCCGCCTGCACGCGCACACCGCGCAGCGCCAGCGGGATCAGCACCACAATGATCAACGCGTTAAACACAATGGCCGAGAGAATCGCGCTCTGCGGGCTCTGCAAGTGCATCACGTTGAGCACGCCCAATTGCGGGTAGATCGAGGCGAACAGTGCCGGCAGGATTGCGAAGTACTTGGCCACGTCGTTGGCGATGGAAAACGTGGTCAGCGCGCCGCGGGTCACCAGCAATTCCTTGCCGATCTGCACCACGTCCAGCAGCTTGGTCGGGTCGCTGTCGAGGTCGACCATGTTGGCCGCTTCGCGAGCCGCCTGGGTGCCGTCATTCATCGCCATGCCGACGTCGGCCTGGGCCAGTGCCGGCGCGTCGTTGGCACCGTCGCCACACATGGCAACCAGACGACCGTCGTTCTGTTCGTGGCGAATGCGCGCGAGTTTTTTCTCCGGCGTGGCTTCGGCCAGCACATCGTCCACGCCGGCTTCGGCAGCAATCGCCGCAGCGGTCAGCGGGTTATCGCCCGTCACCATCACGGTGCGAATCCCCAGTTTGCGCAGCTCGGCAAAACGTTCGCGGATGCCAGGCTTGACCACGTCCTTGAGGTGGATCGCACCGAGCAATTTGCCGTCGGCGCACACCAGCAAGGGGGTGCCGCCACTTTGGGCGATCTTGTCGATTTCCCGCGACAGTGCCGGTTGCAGGTCGCGACGTTGCTGACCGATAAACGCCAGCAGCGAATCCACCGCGCCCTTGCGGAACACACGGCCTTCGTAATCGACACCGGACAAACGCGTTTCCGCACTGAAGGGCACCGAGGTCAGTTGGTCCAGGGTCGGCTCAGCCTGCGGGTGCAAGGCGCGCAGGTATTCGACGATGGATTTGCCCTCTGCGGTGTCGTCTGCCAGCGAGGCCAGCAGCGCACCCTCGGCCAAATCCCGGCCACTGACGCCAGGCGCGGCGATCACCGCCGCGCAGCGACGGTTGCCAAAGGTGATGGTGCCGGTTTTATCCAGCAGCAACACATGCACGTCACCCGCCGCTTCCACCGCGCGCCCGGATTTGGCGATCACATTGAGGCGCACCAGACGGTCCATGCCGGCGATACCGATGGCCGACAACAAGCCGCCGATGGTCGTAGGAATCAGCGTCACCAACAGTGCGACCAGGAACACGAGCGGCAAGCTGCCATTGGCGAAGTGCGCGAACGGCTGCAGGGTGACCACCACCAGCAGGAAGATCAGGGTCAGGCCGATCAGCAGGATATCCAGCGCGACTTCGTTGGGGGTTTTCTGGCGTTTGGCGCCTTCCACCAGGGCGATCATGCGGTCCAGCGTGGACTCGCCCGGGTTGACGGTGATGCGGATCAGCAACCAGTCCGACACCAGCCGCGTGTTGCCGGTGACGGCCGAACGGTCGCCGCCGGACTCGCGGATCACTGGCGCGGATTCGCCGGTGATCGCCGCTTCATTGACCGCCGCGATGCCTTCGATGACCTCGCCGTCACCGGGGATCATTTCTCCGGCGGCGACGCGCACGACGTCGCCTTTGCGCAGGCTGGTGGCCGGCACGACTTTGAAGCTGCCGTCGGCCTCCTTGCGGCGTGCGCTGAGGCCTTCACTGCCAGCCTTGAGGCTGTCGGCGCGGGCCTTGCCGCGACCTTCGGCCAAGGCTTCGGCGAAGTTGGCGAACAGCACGGTGAACCACAGCCACACGGCGATCTGCACGGCGACGAACGTCGGCACGGCGGTATCGGGCACGAAGCACAACACGGTGGTGAGGATGGCGGTCAGTTCGACCACCAGCATCACCGGCGAACGTTGCAGCTGGCGCGGGTCGAGCTTGACGAACGCCTGGCCCAGCGCCGGGCGCCACAGGGCGGAGATGGCGGTTTTGACGGGTTCCTGAGTGGTCACAGGGGCCGCGTTTTTTGCAGGCATATTCATTTTCATATCCCCTCTTAGAAGCCCATGCTCAGGTGTTCAGCGATTGGGCCCAGTGCCAGTGTCGGCAGGAAAGTCAGGCCGCCCACCAGCAAAATGGTCACGGTCAACAGGGTCACGAACAGCGGGCCATGCGTGGGGAAGCTGTTCTGGCCAATCGGAGCGGTCTTTTTCATTGCCAGGCTGCCAGCCAGAGCCAGTACCGGAAGGATGTAGCCGAAGCGGCCGATCAACATGCCCAGGCCCAACATCAGGTTGTGGAACGCGGTGTTGCCACTGAAGCCGCCGAACGCCGAACCATTGTTGGCACTGGCCGAGGTGTAGGCGTACAACAACTGGCTGAAACCGTGCGGCCCAGGGTTGCTGATGGCACCTGCCGGGCCCGGCAGGCTGGCGGCAATGGCGCCCAGTACCAGCGTGCCCACCGGCATCACCAGCAAGGTCACCACCAGCAATTGCACTTCCTTGGCCTGAAGCTTCTTGCCCAGGTATTCCGGGGTGCGGCCGATCATCAAGCCGGCGAGGAACACCGCGATCAACACGTTGAGCAACATGCCGTACATACCGGCACCGACGCCGCCGAAGATCACTTCACCGACCATCATGTTGACCAGCGCCACCATGCCGCTCAGCGGGTTGAGGCTGTCGTGCATGCCGTTGACCGAACCGTTGGACGCCGCCGTGGTGGTGACCGACCACAACACCGTGCCGGTGGTGCCGAAGCGCGCTTCTTTGCCTTCCAGCGGTGCGGTTTGCTCAACGGCCGGGTTGTTCAGGGTCGGGTTGGGTTGGTACTCGGCCCACAGCGACGTCGCGCCGCCGATCAGGAACAGCGCCAGCATGCAGCCGAGAATCGCGCGGCTCTGACGCAGGTCCTTCACGTAGTGACCGAAGGTGAACACCAACGCCACCGGGATCAGGATGATTGCCGACAGCTCGAACAGGTTGGCCCAGGCCGTCGGGTCCTCAAACGGGTGCGCCGAGTTGACGCCAAAGAAGCCGCCACCATTGGTGCCCAGTTGCTTGATCGCAATCTGGCTGGCTGCCGGGCCGAGTGGGATCACCTGGTCCACGCCCTGCATCGTCACGGCATTCACGTAGTGCGCGAAGGTTTGCGGCACGCCCTGCCACACCAGGAACAACGCGAATACCAGGCACAACGGCAACAAGCCGTAGAGGGTAGCGCGGGTCATGTCGACCCAGAAGTTGCCCAGGGTCTTGGTGGACTTACGCCCGATACCACGGCACAGCGCGACCAGCACAGCCAGGCCGGTGGCGGCGCTGACGAAGTTCTGCACGGTGAGGCCGATCATCTGGCTGAGGTAGCTCAGGGAGGCTTCACCGCTGTAGTTCTGCCAATTGGTGTTGGTCATGAAACTGACCGCGGTGTTGAAGGCCAGCGTCCATTCCTGACCTGGCAATTTCTGCGGGTTGAGTGGCAGATACTCCTGGAACAACAGCACAGCGAACAGCAACACGAAACCGGCCAGATTGAACGCCAGTAGCGCCATCGTGTACTTCTGCCAGCACTGTTCCTGGTGTTCGTCCACGCCAGACAGGCGATAACACGCGCGCTCAACCGGGCCGAGCACCGGCGTGAGCCAGGTGCGCTGGCCTTCCATCACCTTGTAATAGAACCTTCCCAGGAACGGTGCCGGCACCAGCACCACGGCAAAGAAGGCGATGATCAGCCAATAGTCATAACTGTGCATAGCCTGCTCCTAGTTCCGATCCGCGCGTAACAGCGCAACCAGCAGATAAATGAACAGCGCCACGGCCAATAGCAGTGACACCCCGTCCAGAACGCTCATGGAAGTCTCTCCGTTTTGCGGCGATTGCCGCGTGTGAGGCAATTGTCCGCAGGAGTGGCGTAAAGGAACGAGAGCGACGCTGGGGGCCGGGCGTAAAGACGGCGTAAAGAGTGGGTTTATGCGGGGTTTACAGAGGTCGGTGGTGGCTGTTGGGGCCTCATCGCGGGCAAGCCCGGCTCCCACAGGTAACCGCAGCCCCCTGTGGGAGCCGGGCTTGCCCGCGATGACGGCAGCTCAAACGCCCCTGCACTCAACTGGTGCAATGACAGAAGATTTCAAACGCCAAACCGTCTCCTCGACGACAGTTCGGCGTCTTTACGACAATGAATGGCGCACTGGCATGGCCGCTGCAACACCCTGAAATATTCCAAATCGTTCAGGGAGCGCAACACGATGAACACACAACTCAAACCCACCTTGGGCACCCTGCATCTGTGGGGCATTGCCGTCGGCTTGGTGATTTCCGGCGAGTACTTCGGCTGGAGCTACGGCTGGGGCGTCGCAGGTACGCTGGGCTTTCTGGTGACCTCGCTGATGGTCGCCGCCATGTACACCTGCTTTATATTCAGCTTCACCGAACTGACTACGGCGATTCCTCACGCGGGTGGCCCATTTGCCTACAGCCGTCGCGCCTTTGGTGAGAAAGGCGGCTTGATCGCCGGCCTGGCAACGTTGATCGAATTTGTCTTTGCCCCGCCTGCGATAGCCTTGGCCATCGGCGCTTATCTGAATGTGCAGTTTCCGGCACTCGACCCCAAACACGCGGCCGTCGGTGCCTATATCGTCTTCATGGGCCTGAATATTCTCGGGGTGAAACTCGCGGCCACCTTCGAGCTGGTGGTGTGCGTGCTCGCCGTCGCCGAACTGTTGGTGTTCATGGGCGTGGTAGCGCCGGCGTTCAGCTTCAGCAACTTCGCCCTCAATGGCTGGGCCGGGTCCGACACCTTCGGCGCGCCGGCGATAGCCGGGATGTTTGCGGCCATTCCTTTCGCCATCTGGTTCTTCCTTGCCATCGAAGGTGCAGCGATGGCTGCCGAGGAAGCGAAGGATCCCAAGCGCACCATCCCAAAAGCCTACATCAGCGGGATCCTGACGCTGGTGGTGCTGGCCATGGGCGTGATGTTCTTTGCCGGCGGCGTGGGCGACTGGCGCACGCTGTCGAATATCAATGACCCGTTGCCGCAAGCGATGAAAACCGTGGTGGGCGACAGCTCCGGCTGGCTGCACATGTTGGTGTGGATCGGTCTGTTCGGCCTGGTGGCGAGTTTTCACGGCATCATCCTCGGCTACTCGCGCCAGTTCTTCGCCCTCGCGCGCGCCGGCTACCTGCCCTCTTTCCTCGCCAAACTGTCGCGTTTTCAGACGCCGCACCGGGCAATCATTGCCGGCGGTGTGGTCGGCATCGCCGCCATCTACAGCGACGGCCTGATCAACCTGGGCGGCATGACGCTGACCGCCGCGATGATCACCATGGCGGTGTTCGGTGCCATCGTGATGTACATCATGAGCATGCTCAGCCTGTTCAAACTGCGCAAAACCGAGCCGCTGCTGGAACGCACCTTTCGTGCACCGGGCTATCCGATCGTGCCCGGCATAGCGCTGGTGCTGGCGGTGGTCTGCCTGGTGGCCATGGCCTGGTTCAACGCGCTGATCGGGCTGATTTTCCTGGGCTTCATGGTGGTGGGGTTTGTGTACTTCCAACTGACCGCGCAGGACCGCGCCGACGCACCGGCCGATGCGATGTTGACGGGGCTGTGAGGCTACTGGGGCAGAACGGGCCTACAATGAACTACTAAGAAAGCCCGTGACTCAAAGCAGCTATTACCGTGGGAAATTTCCCCACGGTTTGCTGCCTCAAGGAGAGCCCTATGCCGTGGTATGCCTGGTTGATTTTAGTGGTCGCGATCGGTTCGATCGTCGGTGGTTTATTGATGCTGCGTGACAGCGCCAACAAGGTGGAACTCACCGACGAACAACGCAAACGCGTGGCCGAGCGCAACGCCCAGGCAGACTCAAAGGACGCCCAGGACCGCTGAACCTGGCGCTACTCCCACGCCGCCTTGGCGATATGCAACCCGTGCTGGCCTTTATAGGCCGCACGTTCGGGCTGGCTCCAGCCATTGAGCAACTCCTCCTCCAGACGATAAATCTCCACACCCAAAGGGCGACACACCGTCAACGGATCCTGCGCGTCAGGCCCCCACATCGGCAGCGACAAATCCCCGCCCGGGCACGTCGACAGCGCGCAGAGCAAATCAATCTCGGCAAAAAACTCCAGGTAGTCGCCCTTCTGCGCCGGGCAGGCTTTCATGAAGTACATGTCATCGTGATTGAGGCCGGTGCACTGGAAAATATTCAACACGTCATGCACGTCGAATTCCGTCAGACCGTGGGGCAGCACCGCGCGTGTCAGGTTTGAGTGGCAATGGTGATGAAAGTCTTCGCCGGTGAGCATGCGATTCACATACGGATCGCAGCGCGT
This sequence comes from Pseudomonas sp. NFX183, assembly GCF_047943075.1. NCBI lineage: Bacteria > Pseudomonadati > Pseudomonadota > Gammaproteobacteria > Pseudomonadales > Pseudomonadaceae > Pseudomonas > Pseudomonas sp. NFX183. Next base: position 299,242 of record NZ_CP181333.1, read on the forward strand.
GCCAAGCAAGTCGTGCAGGCGCCCGCCATGCTCATCGATGCCATAACTCGCCAGGCTGTCATCGGTAATGGTCACCAGCGGCCGCAGAAACGGCAGGTTCGACCACAGTCGATCATGAGTGCTGACATGTGCGCCTTGTAACTGGCGGGTGCGTGCGGCCCAAAGACGTTCGCGAGGATCGTTGGCATTCCACACGTTGAAGTCACCCACTTGTGGCCCAACCGGCGTGGTAACCCGGAACACATGCCCGGCCGGCACCTTCCACGCTTTGCCCGTGCGAATCGGCACGTCGAACTGCTCGATCAATGTGCGTTGGTCCGCACGATCACGAATGCGCTCATAGAACGCGGTATCAACCTGCAGCGCAGAACCTTTACTGACCTGGTACGCGGCCGGATAGTCTTTATACATGGGGCAATCCTCCATCAGGGGTGATCAAACAAGGCCAGGGAAAGGCGTTCGGAATCGTCCAGGTACAGGCTCATCGCCTCCTGCGCAGCCGCTTTGTTGCCGCACGTCAGCAACGCATAGATTTCCTGGTCGCGCTCCAGCCAGGGCGACTGGAAACGCTGCTCATCGGGTGCCGCGCAAAACACCAGCCGTAGCTGAGCTATGACCTGGGCGAAAAACTCATCAAACAGTGGGCTGCGCATCAACCCGACAATCCGTTGGTGGAACGTCAGGCTGTGAGTCGCCACTGCGCGCCAGTCCTCGCGCTCCCTGGCCAGGGAGGTGGCTTCGATTGCGTTTTGCATGTGCTCGGACTGAGCATCCGTCAGCCCACCGCTCTGGGCGATAGCCTGCAATTCGAGGGTTCGGCGTACAACGAACAGGTCACGCACTTCATCTCGTTCCAGCCGCCGCACCATCACGCCTTTGTTGCGCACATAACGGGTAAGCCCTTCCTGCCCCAAACGGTGCAAGTCCTCGCGAATGGTATTGCGCGATGCGTTATAAATTTTGACCAGGTCCACCTCGACCAGCGCCATGCCGGGCAACAGCCGCCCGCCAATGATGTCGGCACGCAGTTCAAGTGCAATCTGATCCGCCAGAGACAAGCTGAGCGTCATGATCACCTCACGATTGTTGAACAATCCCTGAACCAGATGTAATCACTTTTCATGCCAGTACCGCTGAACGATGTGTGGATGGGTAAAAAAGCTTAACTCCGTTAACATGCCCGCTCGTCCACGAGGCCGCCCATGCGTTATTCAGCAGACCATAAAGCCCAGACCCATCAACGCATCATCAAGGAAGCCTCAGTGCGCTTTCGCCGCGACGGCATCAGCGCGACCGGCCTGCAGCCCCTGATGAAAGCACTCAATCTGACGCACGGTGGCTTTTACGCGCATTTCAAATCCAAGGATGATCTGGTGGAAAAGGCCCTGCAGGCTGCCGCTGCAGAACTGGATGCTCATTGCGAAACACTGTTCAGTCAGGAACGGCCGCTGGATGCATTCATAGACAACTATCTGTCTGACTGGCACCAGACCTCCCCCGCTGAAGGCTGCCCGCTGCCGACCATGTCTTCGGAATTGGGCCAGAGGGGACAGCAGAGTCCAACCACGGATGCTGTGCTTGAAGCGCGATTGAGGCAGGTTGAATCAACGTTGGATCACGCGAATGCCGACGAACGAAGCCTGGTACTGATGTCGACGTTGGTAGGGGCGTTGGTGCTGGCCAGGAGCGTAGAGAGCCAGGCATTGGCAACGCGGATCATGAAAGTCGTGCGCGAGAACTTGAAAGATCAGATCTCAGACAAAGAAAAGGCCGGTCAATGACCGGCCTCTTGGGCAACGTTTACAGACTCAATTAATAGCCAGCCTGTCGCGGTTTTTCTCCAGCAATGCCTTACCGATGCCTTTGACTTCCAGCAACTCGTCTACTGCAGTGAAAGGCCCATTGCTGTCGCGATAGGCGACAATCGCCTTGGCCTTGGCAGCCCCAATGCCGAACAGATCGCGGCGCAGGACTTCGGCGTCGGCGGTGTTGAGATTGACCTTGGTCGTTTCTTCAACTTTCGCCATCTGGGCGACGATGGGCGTAGGGGCTTCGGGTTTGGCGGATGGGGCTGCGGTGGTGGCGACGGAGACACTCGCGAGGAAGGCAAAGATCAGGGAAGAGATATAGGTGTTTTGCATAGGTGACGCTCCATGACATCGGTAGAAGAAAAGCAGCTTTTCCGAAGCTGCCTTTCTAACTTAGGTGATGTTTGGAGGGAGTCAAAAGTGAGTCAGTTACAGCGTGTGTTTTTCTATTCCGGCAGAACGACTCACTCGTAGATTTGTAACTTTTAAACTCATGGTTCAAGTCGACGCTGCTGATATATCCAGTCAACAATTTCCCCATCCGGCGTATAACCGCTGACGGTGTCGCGCAACAACTGGCGAACCCGACTGAAATCGTCCTGATCAATTGCGGCGAGTAGCTCAGAAAGCTTGACCTTCAACACTTCCCACGGCAAGTAGTCCTCGTTAGCGCTCATGATCATCGGATGTTGTGTTGCAACAACATTGTCCCCGATAAGCAACTCTTCATATAACTTCTCGCCCGGGCGCAAACCGGAAAACTCAATGGCAATATCGCCGTGAGGATTTTTGTCGGACCGCACACTCAGCCCTGAGAGATGGATCATTTTTTCAGCCAGTTCGACAATCTTGACGGGCTCACCCATGTCCAGCACGAACACATCTCCGCCAAGCCCCATGGAACCCGCTTGAATGACCAACTGAGCCGCTTCAGGAATGGTCATGAAGTAGCGGGTGATCTTCGGGTGCGTGACCGTCAGCGGTCCACCAGACTTTATCTGCTTGTGAAACAGCGGGATCACCGAACCGGAGGAGCCTAATACATTGCCAAATCGAACCATCGTAAAACGGGTTTTATTCACCCGCGACACGTTGGTTTTGTCCCCAAACAGCACGGGGGCAGGTTCACGGCTCAATGCCTGCAGGGTCAACTCGGCAAGACGCTTGGTGCTGCCCATCACGTTTGTTGGACGCACGGCCTTGTCGGTGGAAATCAACACAAAATTCGATGCGCCCGCTTGAACCGCCGCCTGCGCCGCGTTCAGCGTGCCGATAACATTGTTCAGCACACCCTCTGCGATGTTGTGCTCGACAATGGGTACATGCTTATAGGCGGCAGCGTGGTAAACGGTATCTACCCGCCAGGCCTTCATGACATCCAGCAGCTTTGACGGGTCCCGCACTGAACCCAGGATAGGCAGCAGTTTTACCGGTAACGATTTACGAGTAATACGCTGTTCCAATTCTGAAAGAATACTGTAGAGATTGAACTCGCTGTGCTCAAACAAGAGCAAGGTTTTAGGTTTAAGCTCCAGAATTTGCCGACAGAGTTCTGAACCGATCGAGCCACCCGCCCCCGTGACCAGGACACTCTGCCCCTTGATGCAATGCTCAAGCAGATCGCCTTGCGCAGGCACCGAATCACGTCCCAGCAAGTCCGCAATATCGACCTCTTGAATATCGTCAACCTTGACCCGTCCACTGGCCAGGTCCATAAAACCCGGGACGCTACGAACGTGTAGCGGAAAACCTTCGAGAAAACCGAGAATCTCCCGGCGCCGCCCGCGATTGGAGGACGGGATTGCCAAGAGAATTTCCTGTGCTCCCGTAGCGTCGATCATCCTCTGGATATGCTTGGGCCTATAGACCTGGAGGCCCGAGATGACACGGTCCGAAATAGACGCGTCATCGTCAATGAACGCAACCGGGCGCATCACTCGGCCCATGCGAAGCGCTGCCACCAGCTGATTCCCCGCCGCACCGGCGCCATAGATGGCAACACGTGAAAGACCATCGTCACGGCTGGTAAACGGGACGTGTTGGGCAGCAGCAAACCAATCGCCTAAAAAGTACTGACGCATGGTCAAACGCAAGCCACCGACCATGATCAAACTCAACCACCAATAGTTGAAAATGATCGACCGGGGCACCACGTTCTGATGGTTGCTATACCAATAAACGACCACACCCAGGATTAAAGAAGAAAGGCTGACGGCCTTGATAATTGCGACCAACGCATCGTTGCCAAAATAACGCATGACAGCGCGGTACATACCGAAGCGAATGAACAGAGGTATCGCAACCACCGGAGCCGCCAGGAACAACCACAAGTGCATTTTGACCGGGTTGATCATCTCGTCGATTCCGAGACGGACTAAAAACGCCATCCACAGTGCCAAAAATACGAGTATGACGTCCGCCAATACTTGAATCAGTCGTTTTTGATGACGAGGCAATTTCAATAGCCACGTACGCAACCGGTTTATCATGATTCACCTATCGCCTATGCGTCAGATCAAAAAAATTTCTTGATCGCATTACAACGCAGAACAAAAAACATACTTTGTATAATCAACCTGAATCGGCCAATCAAACACTTGCTACGGTATTAATGTGAAACACCATCACGTTTGATGACCTTCAAGGCTGTTAAAAACAAGATTTTTAGGTCGAAAAGAACACTCATGTTTTTCGCGTAAAAAGCATCATAGCCAACCTTAACCGGTATGGGCAACTCGTCACGGCCGTTGACCTGCGCCCACCCCGTAAGACCTGGACGGATAAGGTGTACGCCTTGCTCGGTACGCAGCTCAATCAAATCGGCCTGATTAAAAAGCGCGGGTCTGGGCCCTACAAAACTCATATCACCTGCGATGATACTCCACAGCTGAGGCAATTCATCCAGGCTGGACTTTCTTAAAAAGTTGCCAATAGGCGTCAAGTATTTAGACGGGTCGAGCAGCAAATGCGTGGCCACAGCAGGCGTACCAATACGCATCGAGCGAAACTTTGGCATCCTGAACAATACGTTGTTCACCCCTACGCGGTCAGACCAATACAGTGCGGGTCCTTTTGACGTCAATTTAACCGCCACCGTAACAAGCAAGATCGGGATCAAGAGTATGAGCAAGGCAAAGAGGCTCAGTACTAGATCAAAAAAACGCTTCATGTTTCCACCAACCTTTCAATTCACAACCGTTTAGACGAATATTTAGCGAACTTTCCTGAATATTTGGCGATTGAAACGGACAACCAGGACGCCAGCGCTTTTTTGCGCAGAATACAAGGGTGTTCTATCAAATGCCACGACAGGACAGCCGGAGCCAGTGCAACGGGAAGCGCCACGAAAATCATTTCAACAGGCGATATTCCTTTCCACGTGTGCGCAAGGATCTCCTGGGTAGGAAAAGCATATATGTACAGACCGTAAGAGTAATCCCCGAGCTTATTGTATTGGCGTGCGAACCACTGGGTGTTGAAGGCAACGAAAAAGACGGAATAACTCCATGCGATCACGAACACTTCTACGAACAAAGGGGACTTGTAGGAACACAGCGCGGCCAACCAGCTGAGGGTTAACATCCAGACGCTCAGCTGAACCTTGGTTCGGTAGGCATAAAATACCATGCCAATAACAAACGCAAAGCTCCACTGCACCCACGTGCGAAACTGAAAACCTGCAATCAAGTATTCATTTTTTTGCAACAGGTTAAATACTGCATAAAACACAAAATACAGCACGAAAAATATCGAAACCCGGCGAGTATGTGTCAAACAACCGATAACACCGAGCGCGAACACCATCGCGTACAGCAGCACCTCATAATACAACGTCCATAACGAACCATTGATTCCGGGGTAGGGATTGTCCTGAAACAAGCCTGGCAACTGAAAGTGAATATCCTTCAGCTTCAGATTTCCTGTGATGTATTTATGTACTTCTTTAGAAGAAAAATAATCATGCACGCTAAAATCGGTGAACAACGGACCGATTACCCAAGCACTTAATACCAGGACCACCAACAGCGCAGGGTACAACCTTAAAAACCTGGCCACGACAAAATCAATCTTTGTCTTGGACCGCTCATAACTCAGCGATATGAAAAATCCGGATATGCAAAAAAAAGTGAATACGCCCAAGCCGCCGAGTGTTATTCCGAGCTGAGCCATCAACGGCTCAACTTCGGTAGCGCCTCGGGATAGCGGAAACGAATGTGACACCAACACGAAAAATGCCGCAACCATCCGGATAAAATTGAAATTATTATCTCTGGACTTAAGCAGCTCAGCCAAATTACCCATGCGACGGTCCGCTCTGTTTTTCTTGATAATGCCGAGCCGTGATTGCAAAAGCCTCGTCAATACTGACTGGAGGTGTCCAGTCTAAACATTCCCGCGTGTCCGTGATATCGACCTGAAGCGAACCACACAACCGTTGCAAAAACTCTTTCTTGCCCACTAACGCTGCTGCAACATTCAACAATGCATAAGGAAAAGCAAAAACATAGGACGGCTTGTTCATCGCCACGGCGAGCTTTTTCAGAATCTGTCCAATAGACAGATCGTGACCATCGCTTACCAGGAACACACGGTTCGCCGCGGCAGGATGTTTGATGCACACGCAAATCAGATCGACCAGATTATCAATGAAGACGAGGCTTCTTCGGTTATCAATCGTGCGAAAAGGAAGTGGCAGCTTTTTGTTAACGACAGAAAGCATTCGTTCAAAATTGGCTTTCACGCCTGGCCCATAGACCAGGACAGGCCGAATGATGACGACATCCATTGAGGTGTGACGCGCCAGCTCTAAAAGCGCTTGCTCTGCCTCCAGCTTGGACACTCCATAATCGTCGAGCGGTGCAGGGGCATCCTTTGACGTAAACGCACGGCCAGCGCTGGTTTCTTCACCATTGACTTTAACCGAGCTTATATAAATGAATCTCTGCACGCCGGCGTCAGCTGCTTGCCGAGCCAGATTGAGCGTAGCGTTCACATTAACTTCCCGAAACGCCTGCAACGGATTGCTATGGGTTTCGTTCATGATGTGCGCTCGACCGGCAGAGTGAATGACTACGTCAACATCCGACAGTGGCGCTGTCCAGTCAATGTCCCCGGTCAACGACTCAATAACAAAATCCTGCACGCCAGGGCGCGGCGAAGTGTCCGTCTTGCGGGTTACATTCACCACTTGATACTGAGCCTTAACCAGCGCATCCAGCACTGAGCGCCCTACAAAACCCGTTCCGCCCGTAACAAGCACTGTGGGCGCGCCTGCAGCGGAACCAACGCTAATTTCATCCAACACTGTTAAGTCCTCTCAGATGAAAGAAGCGTTTTAAATAACTTGTCGTATTGAGAGGAGACGCCTTCCCAACGATAACGACGCACCGCAATCTCATGCATTTTTACGCCCAGCGCAGCGCGCTCGGTTTCATTTGCAAAAAGACGTGACGCGCAATCGACCAGTGCCTCGCTGGACGAAAAAAACTTTGCACCGTCCTCGGTAGACGCACGATTGAAAGATACGTCGAATGCAATCACAGGCAAGCTCAGCCACATGGCCTCAACCAAAGACGGGTTGGTGCCACCCGCACTATGACCGTGAATGTAGACGGTCGCGTTACTGCGCAGCGGGCTCAGTTCCTCACTTTTGTAGATAGGATCCAATAAGTGAAGATGTCCAACGCTCGCGTATTTATCCTGCAGCGCTACGCCGTATTCGCTTTGTTTCCAGTTCCCCACAATCACCAACGGCAAGCAACCCATACTGAAGGCCTCGAGAATAATATGAATATTATTCTCCGGCTCGATCCTACAGACTGAGAATGCGTAAGGCTTACGAAGGAATGGATAATGCTCAAAGTCCGCCTCTCTCAGTGCACTGGTAGCCGCCTGATCGCCGCCGTAGGCAATGAGAGTACTTTCACGTGAATACTCATCGCGGACATAGTCCTGAAGCACTTTATTATCGGTAACAATCGCATCGGCGTATTTAACTGCCATGGCTTCTGAAAATTTCAGGAATTTTTTCGCCAGGGTCGACCACTTGGCGCGCTTCCACTCGTATCCGTCAATATTGACTACAACCTTTTTCTTGGTAAGCAGCTTTAAAAAAGGAAGCGCAATACAACCCGAAACGCCCAGCAACACCAAAATATCATTCTTTCGGTAGGCATGTAACATACTGACAATATCGTAAGGAATACTTTGCACGCCGTTAGCTTTTAACGGAAGGTAAATCAAATCGGCATTGCGATACTTTGCAGGCCGCGTTGGATATGACGTTGCGCTGCAATAGACCGAGATCCCGTATTCACGATCCAAGTAAGTGACCAATTGCTCCGATAACGTTTCCCACCCACCATACTGGGCTGGGAGACCGACCGTGCCGATCACTGCTATCTTAAACTCCATTAAACACCTCAATCACGTCACTTTCAAAGTTATCAACTGAGAAACTAAGTGACTTCACTCTCGCAGCCTCAGACAAGCGAAAGCACACCTCAGGATTTTTATGAAGAAACGCCAGTTTGGCGGCTATGTCCTCCACACGATTTGAATCAATGAGATAACCTTCCTTATCCTCCGACACCAGTTCGACAGGTCCACCTACCGGAGGAACAATACAGGGTACGCCAAAGGAAAGCGCCTCGAGAATCGTCAAGCCAAACGTTTCCACCCACTCCTGCGGCTTCGAAAGGCTCAGTAAAACACTCGCCCTCTGATAATAAGGAATCACATCCTTGCACCGGGAAATAATAGTCAAGTTATCAGGCAATGTGACCGTCGAAAAAAAATCGTCCACTTCAGAATCGCTGGCACCGAGCACCAGACTGAATTCAATATCCTTTTGATCGTTTAACAGATCAGCTATACGTACGAACTCATTCACACCTTTGTAAGACTTTAAGGAACAGATCATCAGCACACAGAATTTATTACCCGACGCGTAGGGATATACGTGACTCGCACCACTACTCGCCATATCCTGTGGAATCGAATTATAAATCACACGGCTTTCTATGTTTGAAAAACATTCAGCCTTGGCTAGAAAGCGCGAGACGAAAATATTTCTGCTGGAGCACCTTTCAACCATCCACCGCAAAAACAGCTTCAGCGGTTTAGGGCGGATGGAGGTTTCATGAATATGATAAATAACCTGTATGCCGAGCACTCTCCCTGCTAACGCCGCGCCGAAGGGAAGTAGCGTATTGACATAGAAAATCGCAGAGGCGTGACGATAGCGTAATAACTTTATAAACAGAATCAACTGCGAAAGACTATAACTCAACAGCGTCAAATACTTATTTTCAAATCTTTTATAAAAATAGCGCTTTTGTACGCATGGCGCTAAGGAGAGAAAACCACCTTCCGCGCCTCCTCCCACATACAATTCGGCCTCGAAGCCTTTCTTTGCCACTGCCTCAATAACCTGCAAAAGAACCTTCGGGCTCCCGCTATAGTCATTCAACAAGTGGAAAAATATAATTTTTTTCACTGCAAGTCCTTTAGCTGCGTTCTTTTATACGCTTTGCCGGAACGCCCGCGTATATGGAGTTGGCAGCGTATCGTCCAGCCTTCAAAACTGCTCCTGCGGCTACAACGCACCCGTCCTCAAGTACAACACCATCCAGAACAGTCACTTTAGCCCCTATCCAACAATTATTGCCGATGTGGATCCCTTCATTGTTAACGCCCTGAAGGCGAATAGGTAGTGTGGGATCAGAAAAATTATGATTCTCCGAATGAAACGAAACATAATTCCCGATAATTGTGTCACTCCCTATAGTAATGCCACCGGCGCAACCCAAAAAACTACCGCTGCCGATGCCTACATCATTGCCTACCGAGAGTCCTTCGCCTAATTGGGTCAAACTACCCGTGCACTCGATGGTAACATTTTTCTTTAAGGAAACCCCCCGCCCAAAGACAATGCCCTTGACCGCCAATGCATCGATAAAGCATCCATCGTCAATGACCAAGCCTTTACCTGCAGTGATCATTGATCGGGCCTTTAAAGTGACGCCTTTTCCTACAAGAATAACTGACAACCTCCTGAATTTTAAAAACCCGTTAAATGCCATTAGCGCTTTTGAAACAACGAAATTCAAAAGATAGGTATCAGAAATACGCTTGTCAATTTTGATGCCACGCTTTCTCACTCTAAAAGAAAGAAATTCAACTAATTCTATCAGCATTATTTTTTCCTTTAAACGACGAATAGTAGGAATGGAAAAATCCTGCGTTCTTATACGAGAAGCTCTTTCTTAACGATGAGACAAGCAAATAGGCCTCCATGACACAACGAAAGAGGTAACCCTTATGCTCAAAGATGACGCGCAGCCCCCGGATCATTTCTTGAAAGCGAAAAATGGCTCGTTCAGCGCTGTCCGATGTATGTTCGGAAAGGTCGTGCTGCAGGCAAGTGTCCAACACATAAAAATGAGGATAAAAGGATTCGTACCTTACAAAGAATGCGGTATCCGTCGCGTAAAACTTAAGACGCTCATCAAACAGGGGCGACATTTTTTCGTAACAAGACTTATTGAAAATCACACCACTATTGATAGCCAACTTATTACGTGATGAATTAATGCCACTGTCAACGTGGTCGGACAATCGGCCGAAGAACCAGAAGCGTAGTCCCGGACTTACCAATTTCTCTCTTGAATAAATTTTTGGCAACATGACGCCAAACAAATCAACTGCCGACGCGGCTTCATATTCAAGCGCTCGGGAAATCGCCTCAACATAATTCTGGCTTGAATAATCCGTATCATCATCCGAGATCATGAAATGCGTTGCGCCCCCTGCAAAAGCTATGTCCGCAACGCGATTATAAATATAAGCCAAACCGTTATTATCACCCTCAAACCACGTCAAATTTTCGCTCGACAACGCCGGTGAGCATTGAGGCGTATTATTCCACACGAAAAATTCAACGCTGATACCTTGCGCATCGAAGATGTCGACATTACTCAATAATGTTGTGATGGCAGCAGATTCTTTATAATGCCTTTTATAAAGAACGATCAATATCGAAATCTTAGTTTGCACGATATTTCGACTCATACATCACCACCACTGTAATTGACGCGAACAGGTACAGCACTACACTATTTGTATATGACTGAAAGAAAAAGCTGCTAAGGAAAAAAGGGTAGCTGATTACCATATAATCAGCCACTCCCCTGATAAATACATTCCCCCCGATACGCAGCTGTTGAGTAGCGATGACAATCTTGCTATAGAAACAGATCAACCCGAGCATTAAAGCAACGCCCAGATAACCAGAGGACGCCAGCAGATTCAACCACAGCGAGTCAAACCAATATGTCTGACCTGGCCCAATAGCCCCGAAACCAAGACCCAATGGCATTGTATTGAGCGATTCAAGTACCACCGACCACTGCCGAACCCTGTCAAGAGCGGAGAGATCCTCTGTATATCCGAGTGCCAGGTATAGAAAAATAGAGCCCGTCACGCAAATAAAATAACTGTATCCTAGAAGCCCGATAAAAATGCTTCGACGTAATGACTGTAACACTGCCAGGAAAAAAACAGCTGAAACCATACCGATAGCCGCCGTCCTCACCGAACCATAAATAATCAGCACAGTGGAAAACAGGGCCACCAGCAGATACAGGAAAAAGCTTCGATCATAGGTCCTCTTCCTGAAGACTTGCACAAGCAGGCAACACGCAAAGAGCGTGGTGTTCAAAATAAAGGCCGAAAACTCAAGGGTGCCCGTAAAAAAACCTGACATCCTCGGATTTCCATCTCTCATCGAATTATAGATCTCCAGTTCGAAACCTTTCTCGGACAGTAGAGGCCAATACCAGAATTGTCCCGCATCGCTGATTGTCAGGTATTGATAAATAGCATATGCGCCTGAGACAAAAGTCATTACGACGAGCGTGGAAAATATAATACGCAACTTTGTTTCAAGCGCCAGACCCAGGCACACTGCATTGATCATCAGCGCAAAGAGAATCGGCATGGCGAATGATCGGAATATTCGGAACGATGCTTCGGAAAACTCGCCGCAGATGCAATAAAATATTACAAAAAACAGGATGGTCAGAAGCTGTTCTTTATACCGCCGAGGAATCGTATACCGGGTTCCCACTTGGAAAAAAGTGATTAGCACAGTGAGAAGAATATACGCTAGTACAATACCTTCGCGCCAGGCTCCAACGACACTAGGGGCGTGAAGCGTTAAAATGACGTAGTCCGAGAGTATGAGCATCATCAGAAGTAAGCGTAGACCTAACGCCCTCATGCTTTACCCGTCCGGCTTTCTTTAAAGCGAAGTTCGTTGATTTTCAAACGCGCCAGCTTAAGGGCTACTTTGATTTTTTGCGTGGCGCTGAGTTCGAGAAATAGAGCACGCATAAATTTTTTATCAAATTCAATTAATCTGGAAACGACCTCCGGCGGAATTGCCGACGTTATTTTTCCCGGCTGCTCGTAGACGCTAATATCTCCCGTCCACGCCACGTGCTTCTCCATCTCGTTGGCACACATGATATCTTCGTAGAGACAAGCCAGATAGCGGGACTTAACTGCCTCATACCCGTTAACAGCCAGCACTGACGCAATAACAGCTCTATCATTGCTCCCCTGAAAAATGCTGTTAATAAACGCCTCTACACTGTCACGCTTCAAATTATCGGCCGGTGAATAACCTTGTATAGGCGCGCGTAACCCGACACAACGGCGGCCATTGAAGAGTTGCTCCGCAAAGGCAGTCCCGCCCGGAGTAGGGTAACTGTCGACGTAAAAATCTGCGCGCTCCAAGAGTGCCAGGTAGCTTTCGTAAGGCAACGAGGAAACTACTTTAAACCTATTCCAATACCGCAATTTTATTGGCCACCACCACGTATTGGTAAGCGGGTTGGCGCCGACGACCCAGAAGGTTGAGTGTTTAAACTCAGCTAGCACTTTGCGTATGGCTGGCCTGAGATCATAGTCTTTGACCGGTTTAAACTTGAAGGGCGACGCCGCACTGAAAAAATTTAATGTGCTATTTTTATTGGGCAGGCTGTGATGCTTTGATAACAACTTACTAGTCAACGGAATCCCTAGAAAAGACTTGCTTCCAGAGATCGTTTTCTTCAGGTCTCGACGACGGCCAAACGTGCTCAGTTCAAAGTATATATCTGCTACCGAACTGCCGTAAGTAAACACATGATCAGCATGGTTTACGAAATAGATCTTCGTCGTGCTGACAGTCTTTAGAATCTTGCATGCGATGACAGAAACCATATCATCTGGGTGAATATGCAACACCACTCTTTTATAAGGTTTTAGGCATTGAATAATTTCAGCAATTTTCTCGATGGGTGTGTAAGCACTGATCAGGGTGCTTTCGAAAAAAAAACCTCGGGTTCGCTCAAGCGCACGCTCGGCACTTTTACGCGTTATCAGCAGAGCAGGCTTTTCCGTATGCATTGTCGAAAGCTGTTCCATAAGCCGCGTGTGCCCACCAATGAGATACGGCTCAGAGATCAGATGGATACAATCCTTCAACGGCGAGTGAATTTCGCCAACTGACAACACACTCATGCATCGAGCAGTTAATATTTCCTCCAGTTCGGGATCGTCGTAAATACCTTTATCAACCGCCCACAATATTGCCCCATACACTTCCGCTAAATCGACGCTCTTGTTAACGTCTTTTTGCATTAGAATTAAATCGCGGATTGAAGATAGCAAGCGACTCATGGGCGAAACATCCTCATCCTGCGTTATTTTTATTTAGTTTTCTATAAATAAGAAAGTACATGACTATCAAATACATACCGTAATTAGCTGCGTGAGCCCACGTAACACCCACCGGACCGCCCACCTTCGTCAGCAACACCGTAAGCACGTAAAAACTCAGTGCAAAAAATATCTCTGTGAGAATATACATTTTAACCATTGCCTTACCCAGCATCAGGTAAGCAAGTATCCAGCTGGCAATTTTAAGCGTGTCTCCCAGCATCTGCCATGCGAAAAAATTCCGCATCGGACTGAACGCTTGGGTGAAAAGCAAGCCGATAATAAAATCCCTCAAGCTATAGATCACCACCCCACAGACCATCGCGACAGGAAGGATCAGTTTATAACCTTGAAGAATCTCTCTCTTGATATCCAGCGGATTGACCAGCTCTGACAACTTGGGTAAAAAATACAAGCCCAGCGTTGTAGTCACTAACAGAAGATAAGCGGTACTCAGACGCCACATGGCCTCCCAATACCCGGCGGTTTCCCAGCCGAACTCCGCACCTAGATAATTACGCACCAGGATATGGCTAACGGGCACGCATGCAGCAGTCGTGAGCGCCATCGCCGTGAACTTTGTCAGGTTGATCGCAATTTGCCTGTCTAACTTTCCGAGCAGACTGGAAAATCGGAACCATTCGGTTTTGTAACACAGCAGGCATGTCACGAAGAAAGCGATAGACTGATACAGCACCAATGAAATCAGCGCACCATATAGACCAAACTGCCTCACCATAACGATAATGACTAATAGAGAAAGGAGACTTCCACCAATATTAGCCAGTATGTATCGATTAATTTCTTTTTTGCCATTGAGGATCGCAAGCAGCAATGTATTAAATGAAAAGAATATGACGGTGGCTGCGCACCAGATAAATACGCTATATAAGGCCTCATCATTAAAACACCACACAGCCAACGGCTTGCTGAATATAACGATAAGCACCGATGTCAATACAGATCCTATACAGGCAATCGTACCCGCCGTACGCCATACCCGGCGCTGCGCATCTTCATCATTTTGATATTCAGCAGTGTACTTCGTAACGCCAGTACTGATGGCCCCTGTCGAGAACGTCGTTACCATCTGCACGGCGTTCTGAAACTGCCCTAAGGCAGCGTAGCCCGATGGACCTACATAGATGGCCAACATTTTATTGATGCCCAGCAAGGTGAGCATCTTGATAACGACCGCGATACCGTTGAGGAAGCTTGTTCTGAGCAGCGTCATATTCAGGCGTCTATAGAGAAAGCGTTGCAGGCCTCAATGACACTGTGAACTTCTGAATCGGTCATGATCGGGCTCATCGGCAGGCTCAATACCTCGCTGTGGATGCGCTCCGTAACAGGAAGCGACTGGTTATAAAAATCGGCGCTCGCATAGGCCTGTTGCTGATGAGGTGGAATCGGATAGTGAATTAATGTTTGAATACCCGACGCGTTGAGATGACGTACCAGCTTTTCCCGAACCTCGGAGCGCACCACGAACAGATGCCAGACGTGGGAAAAATGTTTCATTACATCGACGTCGCTGCCCAAGGGCAGTTTAATCAAGGGATTTTTAATTCCATTCATATAAAGGCTTGCCACACGACGACGAGCCTCTGTCTGTGCCTGCAGATACTTGAGCTTGACGCTCAACATTGCGGCTTGAATCTCATCCAGACGGCTATTTACGCCTTGCACCAAATTCTTATACTTTTCGTGTGAGCCGTAGTTTCGCAGAGCCTGAATCATGTTCACCAACTCAGCATCGTTGGACGTGATCGCGCCTGCGTCACCCAACGCTCCGAGGTTTTTACCTGGGTAGAAACTGAAACCGGACGCATCACCCCAGTTGCCGGCACTTCTGCCGTCGATCTGCGCACCATGAGCCTGGGCACAGTCCTCGAGTACCAGTAGATTCTCACGCTTGGCAATCGTATTGATTGCGCGCATATCGGCCAGTTGCCCATAGAGATGGACCGGCAGGATCAACCGAGTTTTGGTCGTCAGCGCACGCTCGAGATTCTCAGGACAAAGATTGTAGGTAATTTCGTCAGGCTCGACCAAAACCGGCTTCAGGTTGTTTTCCGTTACAGCCAGTAGCGTTGCGATGTAGGTGTTGGCCGGAACAATGACTTCATCGCCATCCTTGAGCTTTCCCAGCTCTTTCCAGGCACGAATAGTCAGTGTCAGAGCATCAAGGCCGTTGGCAACGCCGACGGTGTGGCTGGCGCCGGTATAAATGGAAAACTCTTCCTCGAAGCGCTTGAGGAACTCACCCTGAATGTACCAGCCCGAGTCGATGACACGTGTGGCCGCCTCAACGAGCTCTTCACGGAGAGCCTTGTTCAATGACTTTAGATCGAGAAATTGAATCATCAAAAATACCTGACGTAGGTGCTTCGTTATTAGGTGCGTGGAGGCACAGAAGGTCTCTGCACCACCACAAATTCATGCCCTCTTTGATCCGACTAGGATCGGAAATCCGGGCTGCGATACCTGATCTCTCCAAAGCGTCACGCTTGATCGATCGGATCCGCAAAACTTTCCGTCTTTAACTGGGCGCGTATGTGTTAACAAAACGCTGGGGTGTTGATGATACAGCGCCTATTCTCCAATTCAACAAAACTGAATGATGAAAAAGCGACTAATGCTGAAAGAGTTGCCCACAATGGTACTGATCTGCCACACCCCATTAGTGCGCAACCAATTAAATAGCTCGCTAACTTATTAGGTGTATAAGACTTTCAACGGCTTTCAATAATGAGCCTACAGAAAATACGCACGCCAAACGGCGCGTTCACCGAGTCTTCGCTCCTGACGCATGCTCCTTTGCTCGTTGCTCGATCGAAGGCGGTGGATTCGTTAATCGTTCCAGAGCAATAGTCGCTACTTGCTTTGTATTCAAGGGCGATCACAAGGAATACTGGCGACCGCAGATGCTGCCATCCGAGACACTAACGACCGAGATTTTCTTTGAGGTAAAACGAGTTGAAGCTGCGCAGAGGGCAGTTTTGCAAGAAGAGTGTAGAGATTTTTCACTTACAGGCGTTGTTACACTATCTATGACCTGGTGCTTCTACCAAATGAGGGTGCGCTATGCGCCATCTTTCAGCAGCATTTCCCGCTCACCCTGAATCTAACGCCTAACAGGTCAGACATATGTGTAGTACATATCCGAGTAATCAGAGTGCGGCGCACTGAATACTCAAAGAAAAAGCATTAGAATGGCTAATACCTCAAGATATCTAACTACAGCACTACAGACCCGTAAGCCCACGTGATAGAGCTCTAGCGGTTAGACAACGACCTCACCGCACACCTTTGGCATCAGGATAGGAGGTTAACCGCGCACTGCCGAGGTCGACCTATGGCGCCGGCTACGCGCCAACCCAACGCCTAACAGTGGACCGATCAACATCCCGATGATCAACGCGACCACTACAAACACCGACACTGGCATCTGTACAGTCGTCCTGCCCAGGAATGAAAGGGCCACGCTCTGCTGGTTTTCCAGCACAAAGCCTAAAATTACTAGCGCAACAATCAATGCCGCCAGCACCAGAACAACGCGCTTTACCCCACGCATAAATTTCTCCCACCCCAAAAAGACTCAGACGCCTTCTTCCTCGTCTTCGTTCACCCGGTCCCGCAATTCCTTTCCAGGCTTGAAGTGAGGTACAAACTTGCCATCAAGGCTGACCGACTGCCCGGTTTTTGGGTTACGGCCGACGCGCGGTGCGCGGTAATGCAAGGAGAAGCTGCCAAAACCACGGATCTCAATCCGATCCCCAGTAGCCAAACATTGGGACATTTGCTCAAGCATAGTCTTGATAGCCAGCTCTACATCCTTGGATGAAAGCAGCCCTTGATGGGTGACAATTCGTTCGATCAACTCCGACTTCGTCATATTTTTCCCTTCTTTTTCAAGCAGCTAGGAAAAGCGCTTCAAAGGTTTTAGCATGACTTGATGAATTTGAACAGCCCACTCGACAACTTATCTGCTGCACAGGCGGACACCCGCAACATGCGCCTTTGAGCCTCAATTACAGATCACCAGCATAGTGCGAGTTACAGCGCCGGCGGGATTCCAGCCGAACGGATAGTCGCCCTCTTCGTCCTTGGCATCGCTGGATCGAGTGATGACCTTATAGCCTTGCATCTTGCATTCGCGAGCAGCGCGCTTCTCGCACTTGCTCCAATTGCCACCGAGGCCCGAGCAGTCGACCTCGATACCACTGACACCGCGCTTGACGTGAGTTTTGGCGCTGGTGGTAGAGCAGCCGGCAAGCATGACTGCGGCGAAGATTAAAATAAACTTGTTCATCGAAATCCTTATTGAAACAACATCACTGACAACCGTGCTTTTAATAAAACTATAGCCAGTTCTGACACTGTGCTGCGCACCTTGGTTCTAGGTATTGATTCAACGAATTTCAGGCACAAAAAAGGGCGACCGAAGTCGCCCTTTTTCTATGGTCTGACAGAACTTAGTTCTGTTTTTCCATCTGTGCACGCAGCAGGTCGCCCAGAGTGGTAGGACCAGCAGAAGGCTCAGAAGAGGCTGGCTTGTCGCGCAGGCTCTGAATGGCTTCTTTCTCTTCGATCTCGTCTTTCGACTTGATGGAGAGCTGGATTACACGGCTCTTGCGGTCAACGCTGATGATCTTGGCTTCTACTTCCTGGCCTTCTTTCAGAACGTTACGTGCGTCTTCAACGCGGTCACGGCTGATTTCGGAGGCTTTCAGAGTCGCTTCGATATCGTCGGCCAGAGTGATGATGGCGCCTTTAGCGTCAACTTCTTTCACAGTGCCTTTAACGATTGCGCCTTTGTCGTTCTCTTGAACGTACTCGGAGAACGGATCGCTTTCCAGTTGCTTGATACCCAGGGAGATGCGCTCGCGCTCAGGGTCAACCGACAGGATAACGGTGTCCAGCTCGTCGCCCTTCTTGAAACGACGAACAGCTTCTTCGCCAACTTCGTTCCAGGAGATGTCGGACAGGTGAACCAGGCCGTCGATGCCGCCGTCCAGACCAATGAAGATACCGAAATCGGTGATCGACTTGATGGTGCCGGAGATTTTATCGCCCTTGTTGAACTGGCCAGAGAAATCTTCCCATGGGTTAGATTTGCACTGCTTGATGCCCAGGGAGATACGACGACGCTCTTCGTCGATGTCCAGAACCATAACTTCCACTTCGTCGCCGACTTGTACGACTTTCGAAGGGTGGATGTTTTTGTTGGTCCAGTCCATTTCGGAAACGTGTACCAGGCCTTCCACGCCTTCTTCCAGCTCTGCGAAGCAGCCGTAGTCGGTCAGGTTGGTAACACGCGCGGTTACGCGAGTGCTTTCTGGGTAACGAGCTTTGATAGCAACCCATGGATCTTCGCCCAGCTGCTTCAAGCCCAGGGAAACGCGGTTACGCTCACGATCGTACTTCAGAACCTTGACATCGATCTCGTCGCCAACGTTGACGATTTCAGAAGGATGCTTGATACGCTTCCAAGCCATGTCGGTAATGTGCAGCAGGCCATCGACGCCACCCAGATCGACGAATGCGCCGTAATCGGTGAGGTTCTTGACGATACCTTTGACTTGTTGGCCTTCCTGCAGGGATTCCAGCAGAGCTTCACGCTCGGCGGAGTTCTCTGCTTCCAGGACGCTGCGACGGGAAACGACAACGTTGTTGCGCTTCTGGTCGAGTTTGATGACCTTGAATTCGAGTTCTTTGCCTTCCAGGTGCGTGGTGTCGCGCACTGGACGAACGTCGACCAAAGAACCTGGCAGGAACGCACGGATGCCGTTAACGTCGACAGTGAAGCCGCCTTTAACCTTACCGTTGATAACGCCCTTGACCACTTCTTCAGCTGCGAAGGCTGCTTCGAGAACAATCCAGCATTCAGCGCGCTTGGCTTTTTCACGGGACAGCTTGGTTTCACCGAAACCGTCTTCAACCGAGTCCAGAGCAACGTGAACTTCGTCACCGACATTGATAGTCAGGTCACCAGCATCGTTGTAGAACTGTTCCAGCGGGATCAGAGCTTCAGACTTCAGACCAGCGTGAACGGTTACCCAGCGAGCTTGGTAATCGATATCAACGATAACACCGGTGATGATGGAGCCTGCCTGAAGGTTCAGGGTTTTTAGGCTTTCTTCAAAGAGTTCCGCAAAGCTTTCGCTCATTTTAATTCCTGTTGATAAGGGCGAAGAATACGCCCATCTCCACACCCCAGACGGTGTGGGTCAGTTTCAATTAAAAGAAGCACCGCAGGACTATGACTGGTCCCCTGCAGCCTTCTTGGTCACCCGGTGATATCGCGAATGGCGATTTCACTCAAGATGCGTTCCAGCACCTGCTCGATGGATAACTCCGTGGAATCCAGCTGTATGGCGTCAGCCGCCGGCTTGAGCGGGGCTACCGCACGCTGGGTATCACGCTCATCGCGTGCACGGATCTCATCTAGCAGACTCGACAGACTAACACCATCGACTTTGCCCTTCAACTGCAAGTAACGGCGGCGCGCCCGCTCTTCGGCGCTGGCGGTCAGGAAAATCTTCAACGGCGCGTCTGGAAACACCACGGTGCCCATGTCGCGACCATCCGCGACCAGGCCCGGCGGCTCCTGAAACGCCCGCTGGCGCTGCAGCAGCGCGTCGCGCACGGCCGGCAGCGCGGCAACCTGGGAGGCCCAGGAGCCAACTTGTTCGTTACGCAGATCATCGGTCACATCGTCGCCTTCGAGGATGATGCGTTGCGGATGACCTTCCGTCGCGCCGACGAACTGCACATCAAGATGCGCCGCCAGCAGCTTCAGGGATTCTTCGTTGGTCAGGTCGACGCCGTGGTTACGCGCGGCAAAGGCCAGCAAACGGTACAGCGCGCCGGAATCCAGCAGGCACCAGCCCAGGCGCTTGGCCAAAATGCCGGCAATCGTGCCTTTGCCCGAGCCGCTTGGCCCGTCGATGGTAATCACCGGTGCTTTGATATTCACAATTGAGCCTCTTGGGCAACACGAATGCCGACATGGGCACACAGTGTAAGAAAGTTCGGAAAAGATGTAGCCACATTGGCACAGTCACGGATACGAATCGGCGCTGTCGCCCGCAGGGACGCCACACTGAAGGCCATGGCAATTCGATGATCGCCATGGGAATGCACCTCGCCGCCGCCTATCAGGCCACCGTCAATGATAATCCCATCGGGTGTCGGTTCACACTTCACGCCCAACGCCAGCAGACCGTCGGCCATTACCTGGATACGGTCGGATTCCTTCACGCGCAGCTCTGCAGCGCCGCGCAACACGGTACGGCCCTGAGCACAGGCCGCCGCGATGAACAACACCGGAAACTCATCAATCGCCAGCGGCACCAACGCCTCGGGAATCTCGATGCCGTTCAGCGCAGCAGCACGCACGCGCAGATCGGCGACCGGCTCCCCGCCGACCTCACGCAGGTTTTCCAGCGTGATGTCCGCGCCCATCAGCCGCAGGATATCGATCACGCCGGTCCGTGTCGGATTGATCCCCACATGCTCCAGCAACAGCTCGGAACCCTCGGCAATCGACGCCGCGACCAGGAAGAATGCAGAAGAAGAAATGTCCCCCGGCACTTCAATATGCGTGGAGGTCAACGCATGGCCCGACTCAACCGACGCCGCAGCGCCCTGCACCTGCACCGGATAACCGAAGCCGCGCAGCATTCGTTCGGTGTGGTCACGGGTCGGTGCAGGCTCGGTCACCGAGGTTTTACCCTCGGCATACAAGCCCGCCAGCAACAGGCAGGATTTAACCTGCGCACTGGCCATTGGCAGCGTATAGGTCAGGCCTTTTAATGCCTGACCTCCACGAATAGTCAACGGCGGACGCCCTTCCGGCCCGGTTTCAATCACCGCGCCCATTTCGCGCAGTGGCTTGGCCACGCGGCTCATCGGGCGCTTGGACAGCGAAGCATCGCCGGTCAACACACTGTCGAAGCGCTGCGCCGCCAGCAAGCCGGACAACAGGCGCATCGACGTTCCGGAGTTGCCCAGGTAGATCGGCCCCGGCGCCGGCTTCAAGCCATGCAGGCCAACGCCATGGATGGTCACGCGCCCATGGTGCGGCCCTTCAATCACCACGCCCATGTCGCGAAACGCCTGCAAGGTCGCCAGGGCATCTTCGCCCTCAAGGAAACCTTCAACCTCTGTCACGCCATCGGCCAGCGAGCCGAGCATGATTGAGCGATGGGAGATCGACTTGTCGCCCGGCATCCGAATCTGTCCGCTCAGGCGGCCACCCGGGTTGGCGAGGAAGGTCTGCTCATCGGCGTTCACAGCAGTTTCCATATAAGCCCGACGCGCCAGAATTTTGCTGAAGTGCTCACGCGCCACCCGCGCACGGGTGAACACGCCCAGTAATTGATGGCCGTCCCCGGCATCCACCGCGTCGCGCAAGGCGTCGAGGTCGCTGCGGAAGGTGTCCAGGGTGCGCAACACCGCCTCGCGATTGGCAAGGAAGATGTCATGCCACATCACCGGATCACTGCCGGCAATACGCGTGAAATCGCGGAAACCACCGGCGGCGTAGCGGAAAATATCGAGATTCTCGTTACGTTTAGCCAGCGAATCCACCAAGCCAAAAGCCAGCAAATGCGGCAAATGGCTGGTCGCCGCCAGCACTTCGTCGTGACGCTCGACCTGCATGTGCTCGACATCCGCACCCAGTTCACGCCACAGGCGATCGACCACAGCCAAGGCGGCCGGGTCGGTTTGCTCAAGCGGCGTCAGGATCACTTTATGACGACGGAACAACTGCGCATTGGACGCCTCGACACCACTCTGCTCGGAACCGGCAATCGGGTGGCCCGGCACAAAACGCGCCGGCATGCCGCCAAACGCCCGTTGCGCCGCGCGCACCACGTTGCCCTTGGCACTGCCGACATCCGTGAGAATCGCCTGCCCCAGGTCCATGCCGGCCAGCAAGGCCAGCAGCTTCTCCATCGCCAGAATCGGCACCGCGAGCTGGATCACGTCCGCACCCTGGCAAGCCAGCGCCAGGTCTGCTTCACAGCGATCCACCACGCCCAACTCAACCGCCAACTTGCGCGATTGCGGATCCAGGTCCACACCGACCACTTCGCGGCACAGCCCGCTTTCACGCAGGCCTTTGGCAAACGAGCCGCCGATCAATCCCAGACCCACCACCACCAGGCGTCCGATCATAGGCACAGCAGGTTGCAATGCAGTGACATCAACCACGAGCCAGAACCTTGGCCAATGCCTCCAGGAAGCGGCTGTTTTCCGCCGGCAATCCGATGGTGATACGCAGGTGGTTCGGCATGCCGTAGTTAGCCACTGGGCGCACGATCACGCCTTCGCGCAGCAGCCCCTGGAACACCGGGGCGGCGACTTGAGCAAGATCGACACAAATAAAGTTGCCCTTGGACGGAATCCAGCCCAAGCCCAACTCACGAAAACCTTCCTGCAGTTGCAGCATGCCGCTTTCGTTGATGCGACGACCTTCTTCCAGGTACTCGGCATCTTTCACCGCCGCACACGCCGCCGCCAGGGCAAGGCTGTTGACGTTGAACGGCTGGCGCACACGGTTCAGCACATCAGCCACCACCGCCGTCGACAAGCCGTAGCCAACCCGCAACGACGCCAGGCCGTAGGCCTTGGAGAAGGTGCGCGACACCAGCAGGTTCGGGTACGCCGCGAGAAAATCCAGACCATCCGGCAGGTCGCTGCCTTCTGCGTACTCGATGTAGGCCTCGTCCAGCACCACCAGCACATGCTCCGGCACGTCTTGCAGGAAGTCGTTCAACGCTTGCGCATCGAACCAGGTGCCGGTCGGGTTATTCGGGTTGGCGATAAACACCACGCGGGTCTGGGCGTCGATGGCCGCCAGCATGGCCGGCAGGTCGTGCCCCCAATCCCTGGCCGGAATAACTCGCGCGTCGGCGCCGACTGCCTGAGTGACGATCGGGTAAACGGCAAACGCGTGCTCGCTGAATACCGCATTCAGTCCAGGCGCCAAGTAAGCACGGCCGACCAATTCAAGAATGTCGTTGGAGCCGTTACCCAGGGTCACCTGGTTCAGCTCGACCCGGCAGTTTTGCGCCAGCAGAGACTTGAGGGCAAAACCATTACCGTCCGGGTAGCGGGTCAGCTCAGCCAACTCGTCACGAATCGCCGCCAATACCTTGGGGCTCGGGCCCAGCGGGTTTTCGTTACTGGCCAGCTTGACGATCTTTGACGGGTCCAGGTTCAACTCACGCGCCAGCTCGTCCACAGGCTTGCCTGGAACGTAAGGCGACAGTTGTTGCACGCCCGGCTGAGCCAGGGCGAGGAAGTTGCCACTCATGTTAAAGCCTCACAAAACCGCTTTCGGGTAAGAGCCCAGCACCTTGAGTGCCACGGCTTCCTGACTGATTTTCTCCAGCACACCCTTGACCAGTGGGTCGCGGTGATGGCCGATGAAGTCGATAAAGAACACATAAGTCCATTTACCGCTGCGCGAAGGACGTGTCTCGATTCGCGTCAGGTCAATCCCGTTGTCGTGGAATGGCACCAGCAGCTCATGCAGCGCGCCGGGCTTGTTGCTCATGGAGACAATAATCGAAGTCTTGTCGTCGCCGGTCGGCGGCACTTCCTGGCTGCCAATCATCAAGAAGCGCGTGGAGTTGTCCGGGCGGTCCTCGATTTTCTCGGCCAGGCGCGTCAGGCCATACAGGCCCGCTGCCATATCGCCGGCGATTGCTGCCGAATTCCACTCACCCTTGACCCGCTTGGCCGCTTCGGCGTTGCTGGACACCGCCACGCGCTCGACATTCGGGTAATGTGCGTCCAGCCACTTGCGGCACTGGGCCAGGGATTGGGCGTGGGAGTAGATGCGGCTAATGCTGTCGGTCTTGGTGCTCTCGCCCACCAGCAGGTGGTGGTGGATACGCAGCTCGACTTCGCCGCAAATCACCATGTCGTGCTCAAGGAAGCTGTCCAGCGTGTGGTTGACCGCGCCTTCGGTGGAGTTTTCCACCGGCACCACGCCAAAGTTCACCGCACCGGCCGCCACTTCACGGAACACTTCGTCAATCGCCGCCATTGGCTTGCTGATCACTGCGTGGCCGAAATGTTTCATGGCCGCCGCTTGCGTGAAGGTGCCTTCAGGGCCGAGGTAAGCCACTTTCAGCGGCTGCTCCAGCGCCAGGCACGAGGACATGATTTCACGGAACAACCGCGCCATTTCTTCGTTGCCCAATGGCCCCTTGTTGCGCTCCATCACGCGCTTGAGCACCTGCGCTTCACGCTCAGGCCGGTAGAAAACCGGTACTTCGCCTTCAGCCAGGGACGCCATTTTTACCCGTGCCACTTCCTGGGCGCACCGCGCGCGCTCACTGATCAGCTCCAGGACTTTCTCGTCCAGGCTGTCAATGCGTACACGCAGGGCCTTGAGTTCTTGCTCAGACATTAGCCGTGTTCCTTTTCGAACTCTGCCATGTAGGCAACCAGCGCGTGGATCGCGTTGATGTCGACAGCGTTGTAGATGGAGGCGCGCATGCCACCGACCGAACGGTGGCCCTTGAGGTTCAGCAGGCCGCGCTCGTCGGCGCCGGCCAGGAAAGGCTTGTCCAGGCGATCATCAGCCAGACGGAACGGCACGTTCATCCACGAGCGGTCGGTCAGGTTGATCGGGTTGCTGTACAGGCCGCTGGCGTCGATGAAGTCGTACAGGGTGCGCTTCTTCTCTTCGTTGAGCTTGCCCATGGCGGCGACACCGCCCTGCTCTTTGAGCCACTCGAACACCAGGCCAGACAGGTACCAGGCGAACGCCGGCGGCGTGTTGTACATCGAGCCGTTATCGGCCGCGACCTTGTAGTTGAGCATGGTCGGGCACACCGAACGGGCGCGACCCAGCAGGTCTTCACGGATGATGTTGACCAGGATGCCGCTAGGGCCGATGTTCTTCTGCGCCCCGGCGTAGATCATGCCGTACTTGGACACGTCGATCGGGCGCGAGAGGATGTCCGAGGACATGTCGCACACCAACGGCACATCGCCCACTTCCGGCACCCAGTCGAACTCCAGGCCGCCGATGGTTTCGTTGGCGACGTAGTGAACGTAGGCCGCATCTTTCGAGAGCTTCCACTCGTTCTGACCAGGGATGGCGAAGTAGTCGTAAGGCTTGGCAGTGCCCGCCACGTTGACGTGACCGTAACGCGAGGCCTCTTCAATGGCCTTCTGCCCCCAGATACCGGTGTCGATATAGTCGGCCGTGCCATCTTCGGGCAGCAGGTTCAGCGGCAGTTGAGCAAACTGCTGGCTGGCGCCGCCTTGCAGGAACAGCACTTTGTAGTGGGAGGGGATGTCCAGCAAGTCGCGCAGATCCTGCTCGGCCTTGGTGGCAATGGACACGAACTCATCGCTGCGATGGCTCATTTCCATCACGGAGAGGCCTTTTCCATGCCAGTCGAGGAGTTCACCCTGCGCGCGCTGCAGGACTGCTTCAGGAAGCGCCGCGGGACCGGCACAGAAGTTATAGGCTCTCTTGCTCACATCCAATCTCACTCTGATCTGGTTGGGGCTGCAATCATGTTTGGCAACGTCCCTTTTCTGGAGCGAACCTCTGTGGGAGCTGGCTTGCCTGCGATGGCATCACCGCGGTATCACTTGAACTACCGAGGTGCCTGTATCGCAGGCAAGCCAGCTCCCACATGGACCGAGTCCGGACAAAGGACTTGTATTTCAAAGGGGACAAACAACAAGGGGGCGAATCTTCATCCGCCCCCTGTGTGTCCGCTTATTCCTGCGGTTCTTCTTCGTCTGCGGCAGCATCGAGGGTTGGCTCGTCGACGTTGTCATCGCCAGCTGCGATCACCTCGCCGTCGAACTCTTCACCTTCTTCCAGCTCTTCGCCTTCAACTTCCGACGGTTCCTGCACACGCTCCAGGCCGACCAGTTTTTCATCCTTGGCCAGCTTGATCAGGGTCACACCCTGGGTGTTACGGCCCAGGCTCGACACTTCGGCCACACGGGTACGCACCAGGGTGCCCTGGTCGGAAATCAGCATGATTTCCTCGCCATCGAGCACCTGGACCGCGCCGACCAGACGGCCGTTGCGATCGTTGCTGACCATGGCGATAACGCCCTGGCCGCCTCGCTTGTACTCCGGGAACTCGGTGATCGCCGTGCGCTTGCCATAACCACGCGCCGAAGCGGTGAGGATCTGGCTGCCTTCTTCCGGAATCAGCATCGAAATCAGCTTCTGCCCTTCTGGCAGACGCATACCGCGCACACCGCGGGCAGTACGGCCCATGGCACGCACGTCGGATTCCTTGAAGCGCGTTACTTTGCCGCCGTCGGAGAACAGCATGACTTCACGCTCGCCGTCGGTGATGGCAGCGGAGATCAGCACGTCGCCTTCGTCCAGCTCCAGGGCGATCAGGCCCACGCTGCGCTGACGGCTGAAGGATTCCAGCGGGGTCTTCTTCACGGTGCCTTTGGCGGTAGCCATGAAGATGAAGTGACCTTCGGTGTATTCCTCGACCGGCAGCATGGTGGTGATGTATTCATCACTGTCCAGCGGCAGCAGGTTGACCAACGGGCGACCACGGGCGGCACGCGAGGCTTCCGGGATTTCGTAGGTTTTCAGCCAGTACACTTTGCCTTTGCTGGAGAACAGCAGCAGCGTGGTGTGGCTGTTGGCGACCAGCAGGTGAGCAATGTAGTCCTCATCCTTCACGCCGGTAGCCGATTTGCCTTTACCACCACGACGCTGGGCCTGGTACGCAGCCAACGGCTGGGTCTTGGCATAGCCACCGTGGGAGATGGTCACCACGCGCTCTTCTTCCGGGATCATGTCACCCAGGGTCAGGTCGAGGCGCGCATCAAGGATTTCGGTGCGACGTACATCGCCGTATTCGGCGCGGATCACTTCCAGTTCTTCGCGGATCACTTCCATCAGGCGCACGGCGCTGCTGAGGATGCGGATCAACTCGCCGATCTGGTTGAGAATTTCCTGGTACTCGGCCAGCAGCTTCTCGTGCTCCAGACCGGTCAGGCGGTGCAGGCGCAGTTCCAGAATGGCCTGGGCCTGTTCCGGCGACAGGAAGTACTTGCCGTCACGCAGGCCGTATTGCGGGTCGAGGGTCTCGGGGCGGCACGAATCGGCGCCGGCACGCTCAACCATCGCCACAACGGCGCTGGATTCCCACGGCATCTTGATCAGCGCTTCTTTAGCTTCCGACGGCGTCGGCGAAGCCTTGATCAGGGCGATGACCGGGTCGATGTTCGACAGGGCAACGGCCTGGCCTTCCAGGATGTGACCACGTTCGCGCGCTTTACGCAGTTCGAACACGGTACGGCGAGTAACCACTTCGCGGCGGTGACGCACGAAGGCTTCCAGCAGATCCTTGAGGTTCAGGATGCGCGGACGGCCGTCGATCAGTGCAACCACGTTGATGCCAAACACGCTTTGCAGCTGGGTCTGGGCATAGAGGTTGTTGAGGATCACCTCAGGCACTTCGCCACGACGCAGTTCGATCACTACGCGCATACCGTCTTTGTCGGACTCGTCGCGCAGCTCGGTGATGCCTTCCAGCTTCTTCTCTTTAACCAGCTCGGCGATCTTCTCGATCAGACGCGCCTTGTTCAACTGGTAAGGCAGTTCGGTGATGACGATCTGCTGACGGCCACCGACCTTGTCGATGTCTTCGATGATCGAGCGGGCGCGCATGTAAATGCGGCCGCGACCGGTGCGGTAGGCTTCGATGATGCCGGCGCGACCGTTGATGATCGCGGCGGTCGGGAAGTCCGGACCGGGGATGTATTGCATCAGCTCATCGACGGTCAGCTCAGGGTTGTCGATGAGGGCCAGGCAACCGTCGATGACTTCACCGAGGTTGTGTGGCGGGATGTTGGTCGCCATGCCGACGGCGATACCGCTGGAGCCGTTGACCAGCAGGTTGGGGATCTTGGTCGGCATGACGGCCGGGATCATTTCGGTGCCGTCGTAGTTCGGCACCCAGTCCACGGTTTCTTTGTGCAGGTCGGCCAGCAGCTCGTGCGCCAGCTTGGTCATGCGCACTTCGGTGTATCGCATGGCCGCAGCGTTGTCGCCGTCGACCGAACCGAAGTTGCCCTGGCCGTCTACCAGCAGGTAGCGCAGGGAAAACGGCTGCGCCATCCGAACGATGGTGTCGTACACCGCAGTGTCGCCGTGAGGGTGATACTTACCGATCACGTCACCGACAACACGGGCAGATTTCTTGTACGGCTTGTTCCAGTCGTTACCCAGCTCGCTCATCGCGAACAGCACACGCCGGTGCACGGGCTTCAAGCCATCGCGCGCATCAGGCAGTGCTCGACCGACAATTACGCTCATCGCGTAGTCGAGGTAGGACTGTTTCAGCTCGTCTTCGATATTGACCGGGAGGATTTCTTTGGCCAGTTCGCCCATGAGAAGCCTGATTCCTTTTTCGGGTGAAACCTCGTCACATCCTATGGGACGAACGAAGCTCGCCGCTGCCGGCAGAGTGCCTGACAACGACTTACGACAAATCAACGAGTTATGACACGGATCTGCACGTTATGGGCAGCCCCTTGAGGCAGCCCTGGAAACCGCCGGATGTTATCACAATCGCCGCCACGCACCTATCCCCCAGATGCGCATGGAGCATAGTTAGTTGACGGATGACGGGCCTGAGGGCGACGAGAGGGGCTCAGAGGTAGGGTGGTGCTGTTTTTTGAGGGCAGATCCAAGGGTTTTATTGACTTATAAGGCCAATCGGGGGCAAGCCCCTCCCACACTCGAAGTGTGAACACAGTCAAAATGTGGGAGGGGGCTTGCCCCCGATAGCCGTCAGACAGTCACCAACGCCCTCAATGCAGGCGCTTACGGCACATCAACTTGGCCAGCTTGGCGGTGTCCGGGCGCTCAACGATGCCTTTTTCGGTCACGATCACATCAATCAGATCAGCCGGGGTTACGTCGAACACGGGATTCAAAGCGGCCACATCCAACCGTTGCCCCATGACCTCCAGCAACTCACCGGGATCACGCTCCTCCAAAGCGACGTCTTCACCCGTGGCCATCATCAAATCGAGTGTCGAGCTTGGCGCCACCACCATAAAGCGCACGCCATGGTGCATCGCGCACACGGCCAACTGATACGTGCCGATCGTGCCGATCACATCACCGTTGGCGGCAATGCAGTCGGCGCCGACGATCACCCAGGTCACGCCCTTGGTCTTGAGGATATGCGCGCCAGCCGAGTCAGCATTCACCGTCGCCGCAATACCCTCGCCTGCCAGCTCCCACGCCGTCAGCCGCGAACCTTGCAGCCAGGGGCGCGTCTCGTTGACATAGACATGCTCGACCAACCCCTCCAGAAACGCGGCGCGAACCACCCCGAGGGCCGTGCCGACGCCGCCTGTGGCCAGTGCGCCGGCATTGCCGTGGGTCAGGATCGCCTGGGCGTTGCCCTGGTGCTTGCGAATCCGCTCGAGGCCCAACTGGGCCATGACCACATTGGCCTCCCGATCACTTTCATGGATCGCAATCGCTTCCGCCTCCAGCGCCGCCACCGGGTCGGCGTGCTTCTTGATGCGGTCCAGGCGATCGCGCATGCGCTTCAAGGCCCAGAACAGGTTCGCGGCTGTCGGACGGCTATCAGCCAACAGCGCGTAGTCTTCTTCCCACGCGGCCTGCCAGTCGCCGCCTTCAGCGATGGGTTCACGCGCGGCGAGCACCAGGCCATAGGCGGCGCTGATACCAATGGCCGGCGCGCCGCGCACCACCATCGTACGTATGGCATCGGCCACTTCAGCCACAGAGGTGCAGGCAACCCAGGTTTCCCGAGACGGCAAGGCACGCTGATCGAGCAGGTGCAGCGCGCCATCACGCCATTCGATGGCTTTCACTTTCTCCGCTGCTAACAGTCGCTCGCGCATCCCTTACCCCGCACTCATGAACAAAAGCCGCCGATTATAGCGATCCGCCAGCCAGGACGCTCGGGTATACTTCGCCCTTCTTTTATAGCTGCCCGGGAAGAAGCCTGCGATGACCTCCACTGCCGCCCCGCTCGACTTATTGCTGCTGCCGACCTGGCTGGTACCTGTCGAACCTGCCGGCGTGGTGCTCAAGGAACATGGCCTGGGCATCCGCGATGGTCGCATCGCCTTTATCGGGCCACGGGCCGCGGCATTGAAGCTGGCCGCCACCGAGGTGCGCGAGCTGCCGGGCATGCTGCTCAGCCCGGGCTTGATCAACGCCCATGGCCATGCGGCGATGAGCCTGTTTCGCGGGCTGGCCGACGACTTGCCGCTGATGACCTGGCTGGAAAAACACATCTGGCCCGCCGAATCCAAGTGGGTCGATGAAGCCTTCGTGCGCGACGGCACCGACCTGGCCATCGCCGAGCAGCTCAAGGGCGGCATCACCTGCTTCTGCGACATGTACTTCTACCCCAAGGTCGCCAGCGACTGCGTGCACAACAGCGGCATGCGCGCGCAGATCGCGATTCCGATCCTCGACTTCCCGATTCCCGGCGCCAGCACGGCCGACGAGGCGATTCGCCAGGGCATCGAGCTGTTCGGCGACCTCAAGCACCATCCGCGCATCCGGATCACCTTCGGGCCCCACGCGCCGTACACCGTGTGCGATGAAAACCTGGAAAAGATCCGGATAATTGCCGAAGAGCTGGACGCCTCGATCCATATGCACGTGCACGAAACCGCCTTCGAAGTGCAGCAGGCCGTCGAGCAGACCGGCGAACGCCCACTCGCGCGCCTGGGCCGTCTCGGCCTGCTTGGCCCGCGCTTCCAGGCCGTTCATATGACCCAAATCAGCGAGGACGACCTGGCTTTGCTGGTAGAAAGCAACACCAGCGTCATCCATTGCCCGGAATCGAACCTGAAACTGGCCAGCGGCTTTTGCCCGGTGGAGCGTCTGTGGCAGGCTGGTGTCAACGTGGCGATCGGCACCGACGGCGCCGCCAGCAACAATGACCTCGACCTGCTCGGCGAAACCCGTACCGCCGCCATGCTGGCCAAGGCCGTCGCCGGTTCGGCCACCGCCCTGGACGCCCATCGCGCCCTGCGCATGGCCACGCTCAACGGCGCGCGCGCCATGGGCCTGGAAAGCGAGATTGGCTCACTGGAGGTCGGCAAGGCTGCCGACATCGTGGCCTTTGATCTTTCGGGGCTGGCGCAACAACCGATCTACGATCCGGTCTCACAGCTTATCTATGCCACCGGACGCGATTGCGTGAAACACCTTTGGGTCGCCGGCAAGCAGTTGCTCGACGACCGGCAATTGACCCGCATGGATGAACAACAGTTGACCGCCACGGCCATTGCCTGGGGCCAACGCATCAGCGGGCACAGCGAATAACGCAGGGTTTGCACCTACGCTTGAACACCTGCAAACCGATTTATCAGATTTAGAGGATTCACCATGAGCAACGTCGACCACGCCGAAATCGCCAAATTCGAAGCCCTGGCTCACCGCTGGTGGGACCGCGAAAGCGAGTTCAAACCCCTGCACGACATCAACCCGCTGCGGGTCAACTGGATTGACGAACGCGTCAACCTGGCCGGCAAAAAGGTACTCGACGTCGGCTGCGGCGGCGGCATCCTCAGCGAAGCGATGGCCCAGCGTGGCGCCACCGTGATGGGCATCGATATGGGCGAAGCCCCGCTGGCCGTCGCGCAACTGCACCAGCTGGAATCCGGCGTCAGCGTGGAATACCGCCAGATCACCGCCGAAGCCCTGGCCGAGGAAATGCCCGAGCAGTTCGACGTGGTCACCTGCCTTGAGATGCTCGAGCACGTGCCAGACCCCTCCTCGGTGATTCGCGCCTGTTTCCGCATGGTCAAGCCAGGCGGCCAGGTGTTCTTCTCCACCATCAACCGCAACCCCAAGGCCTACCTGTTCGCGATCATCGGCGCCGAATACATCATGAAGTTGCTGCCGCGCGGCACCCACGACTTCAAGAAATTCATCCGCCCTTCCGAGCTGGGCGCCTGGAGCCGCCAGGCCGGGCTGACCGTCAAAGACATCATCGGCCTGACCTACAACCCGCTGACCAAGCACTACAAGCTGGCCAACGACGTTGACGTCAACTACATGATCCAGACCCTGCGCGAGGAGTAAGCCTGTGAAGTTGCGAGCGGTTCTCTTCGATATGGACGGTACATTGCTGGACACCGCGCCGGACTTCATCGCGATCTGCCAGGCGATGCGCGCCGACCGCGGCCTGGCGCCGATCAACGACCAGCACATCCGCGATGAAATCTCCGGCGGCGCGCGGGCGATGGTTGCCGTGACCTTCTCGATGGACCCGGAATCCCCAGGCTTTGAAGCGTTGCGCCTGGAGTTTCTGGAGCGCTACCTCAAGGGCTGCGCCATCCACAGCAAGCTCTTCGACGGCATGGAAGAACTGCTGCAGGACATCGAAAAATCCAACCTGGTCTGGGGCGTGGTCACCAACAAGCCGCTGCGCTTTGCCGAACCGATCATGCAGCAGCTGGGCCTGGCCGAGCGGTCGGCGCTGCTGATCTGCCCGGACCACGTGAAAAACAGCAAGCCAGACCCGGAGCCGCTGATCCTGGCGTGCAAGATGCTCGACCTGGACCCGGCCAGCGTGCTGTTCGTGGGCGATGACCTGCGCGATATCGAGTCCGGCCGCGATGCTGGCACCCGTACCGCAGCGGTCACGTTCGGCTACATCCACCCGGACGACAACCCCCGCAACTGGGGCGCCGATGTCGTGGTGGATCACCCGCTGGAACTGCGCAAGGTGCTGGATAACGCACTGTGCAGTTGCTGATTGTTGGAAGATCTCGCCAACACTGAGATCAATGTGGGAGCTGGCTTGCCTGCGATAGCGGTCTGCCAGCCAGCACATCTGGAGACAGGCACTCTGCTATCGCAGGCAAGCCAGCTCCCACCTGAAATGGATTCCACTTCAAGAGCTGCAATATCTTGAATTCTGTCGAGGCTATTTATGTTTGATTACTGCGCACGTCCAGAACTGCTCAAAGGCCGGGTGATCCTGGTGACCGGCGCCGGTCGCGGGATTGGCGCGGCGGCGGCAAAAACCTACGCCGCCCATGGCGCTACCGTGCTGTTGCTGGGCAAAACCGAAGCCAACCTGGCTCAGGTGTATGACGAAATCGAAGCGGCAGGCCAACCGCAACCGGTGGTGATCCCGTTCAACCTCGAGACCGCCCTGCCCCATCAATACGATGAGCTGGCCGCGATGATCGAAAAGGCGTTCGGCCGCCTCGACGGCCTGCTGCACAACGCCTCGATCATCGGCCCGCGCACGCCGATCGAGCAGCTGTCCGGTGAGAATTTCATGCGGGTGATGCACGTCAACGTCAACGCGATGTTCATGCTGACCAGCACGTTGCTGCCGCTGCTCAAGCTGTCCCAGGATGCGTCGGTGGTGTTCACCTCCAGCAGCGTCGGGCGCAAGGGCCGTGCCTACTGGGGCGCGTACGGCGTATCGAAGTTCGCGACTGAAGGCTTGATGCAAACCCTGGCAGATGAGCTGGAGGATGTCGCATCGGTGCGTTCCAACAGCATCAACCCAGGCGGCACGCGCACCAGCATGCGCGCTCAGGCATATCCAGGGGAAAACCCGATGGAAAGGCCGGCGCCGGAAGAGATCATGCCGGTGTACCTGTACCTGATGGGGCCGGACAGTACCGGTATTAATGGGCAGGCGTTTGATGCGCAATAAAACCTGACACAGCACAAATCAAACTGTGGAACCGGGTTTAAGTGGGAGCTGGCTTGCCTGCGATGGCATCACCGCGGTGTATCTGACATACCGAGTTGATGCCATCGCAGGCGAGCCAGCTCCCACATTGGTTTGCGGTGTATCTGGGGGTTAGTTTTTCACCACTTCCTCAAGGGTGAAACGCCCCAGCGGGTTCTGCAGGAAGTTGCTCACATTCTTGCGTGAGATGTTGATGTACGGGCTGTAGTACAGGTCGATCCAGTTCACATCCTGTTTCGCCAGCTTCTGCAACTCGACGTACATCTGCTCACGCTTGACCGGGTCAGCCTCGATCCGCGCGGCCGCCACCAGTGCCTTGACCTTGTCGTTCTTATAGCGGGTCATGTAGTTCTGGTTGGTGTCGTGGCCGAGCACGAAGGTGGTTTTCTGGTCCGGATCGAGGATGTCGTTGGTCCAGTACATCACCGAAATATCGTACTCACCGTCCACCAGCATCTGCCAGCTTTGGGTCGGGTCGACTTTCTGCAGGTTGGCGGTCACGCCGACCTTGGCCAACTGGTCCTTGATGATCACCGCAATCTGCTCGTCGGCTTCGTTGCCGGCGTTGACCACGTAGTTGAGCTTCAAGTCCTTGGCCCCGGCCTCTTCCAGCAGCTTCTTGGCGGCGGTCGGGTCATACGGGCGTTGCAGGTTGTTGGCGTAGTGGTATAGCGAGCCTTTCGGAATGTAGGAATAGGCCACGGTGCCCTGACCGTAAGTGGCGGTCTTGACCAGCGATTGTTTGTCGATGGCCATGTCCAGCGCCTCGCGCACTTGCTGTTTGGCCAGCAAGCCGTGGGCGTGGTTGATCAGCAAGTGGTCTTCGCGGGTCGACGGGTCGGAGTGGATCACCACGTTCTTGTCTTTTTTCAGCTCTTCCACGCGGGAGAACGGTACGAAGATCGCCGTGTCGAGCTCGTTGTTCTGCACCATGCGCATGCGCGTGTTGTCGTCAGTAACCGACACCCACTCAACACCATCCAGGCTCACGTTGTTGGCCTGCCAGAAATTCGGGTTCTTCTTCAAAATCACCCGGTCGCCCTTGCGCCACTCGTCCACGGTAAACGCGCCGGACGTCACCGGGTTTTCCGAGTAAGCGTCTTCGCCCATCTTGGTCATGGCTTTTTCCGACAGGATCGACACCGTCGGCGACGCCAATTGCGAGAGAAAGGCCACAGCCGGAGTTTTCAGGGTGACCACCAGGGTGTGCGGGTCCGACGCCTTGGCGGTGTTGATCAGGCTGAACGGGTCGCTCCACAGCGAGGCCTTGTTATCGCGGATACGCAACAGGCTGAACGCTGCGTCGTCGGCGGTGATCGGCGAGCCGTCGGAAAACTTCGCCTCGCGCAGCTTGAAGGTGTAGGTCAGGCCGTCCTTGGAAATGTCCCAGCTTTCTGCCAGGCCCGGTTCCATCTTGGTGCCCAGGTTATCCACGCGCACCAGCGTGTCGTAGACGTTGGCGAACACCCAGGTGTCGCGGTTTTGCGCGCTTTTGATCGGGTCGAACGTGGTGCTGTCTTCACGGCAGCCGATGGTCAGCACACCGGCGGCCTGGGCCAGGCCGGCAGTAAGGGACCACGCGGTCAACGTAGCGGCGGCGAGCAACTTCAAATGGCGGGATTGCATGTCATAACTCCTTGTTTAGGACGGCAGAAAGGGTTAATGGCGCTTCAAGCACGCAACTGTATCGATGCTCGTGCAGGAAATGCGTCGGCGGCAACACCACGGAACACATCGTTCGGGCGTATCGGCAACGCGGGTGAAAGGCACAGCCTGTGGGCAAATTCAGCGGGCTCGGTGGCTCACCGGGCAAAGGTTCTGCAGGCAACGGCCGGTGCGGATCGATCTCGGGGATCGCCTCGATCAACGCCGCTGTGTACGGATGGCGCGGTGCGGTAAACACCGCTTCCACCGGGCCTTCCTCGACGATTTTGCCCAGGTACATCACCGCCACGCGGTCGCACAGGCGCCGCACGATGGCCAGGTCATGGGCGATAAACAGGATCGCCAGGTTCATGCGCTGCTGCAGTTCCAGCAACAGGTTGATGATCTGGCCCTGGATCGACACATCCAGCGCCGCCACGCATTCATCGGCGATGATCAAGCGCGGCTCCACCGCCAGCGCCCGCGCGATACCCACACGCTGGCACTGGCCGCCGCTTAAAGAGCCGGGTTTGCGGCTGGCCAATTCGGGGCGCAGGCCGACCAGATCGAGCAGTTCATTCACGCGGGCCGGTATCTGCTGCGGCGCGACTTTGCGCTGCACGCGCAACACTTCGGCAAGGGTTTCGCCGATGGTGTGGCGCGGGTTCAGCGCGGCGTACGGGTCCTGGAAGATCATCGCGGTTTCATGGCGCAGGCGGGCGATATCAATAGCGCTGCCGTGGGCCATGTCGACGCCATCGAACAGCACCTGGCCAGCGCTGATCGGGTTGAGGTGCAGGATCGCCCGGCCGAGCGTGCTCTTGCCGCTGCCGGACTCGCCCACCAGCCCCAGGGTTTCACCGGCGGCCAGGTTCAGCGAGACACCATTGACCGCCCTCACCCACTGTCTATGCAGGCCGAACACACCGGTACCGGACGCTGCGAAACGCACCTCAAGATCCTTGATCTGCAACAGGCTCATGATCGGTCTCCCAAGGGATAGTGACACGCCACCCGCGCGCCTTCCGGCAACAACTGCGTGCACAAGGCGCCCGCCTGCGCACAGCGCGGGTTGAAGCGACACCCTTGCGGCAGTGCGTCCAGCAACGGCGGCTGGCCGGGAATCGTGCGCAGCAACGCGTGCCCACTGCTGTGGGCGGGCTGGCAATCAATCAGGCCGGCGGTGTACGGGTGTTGCGGGTTGGCCAGCAACTCGTATTTGCTGCCGTGCTCGCACAGGCGCCCGGCGTACATCACCGCGATGGAATCACAGGTTTGCGCCACCACACCGAGGTCGTGGGTGATCATGATGATCGACAGGCCGCGCTGGTCGCGCAGCTCCAGTAACAGGCGCAGGATTTGCGCCTGCACGGTGACATCAAGGGCGGTGGTCGGCTCGTCGGCAATCAGCACTTTCGGGTTGCAGCCCAGCGCCACAGCGATCATCGCGCGCTGGCGCATGCCACCGGAAAACTCGTGGGGGTAGTTGTCGACCCGCGCCTTGGGATCGGGAATGCCGACCTGGCGCAGCACGTCGATGGCTTGCTGGCGCGCGTCTTTTTTCGACGCGCCCTGGTGCAGGCGAATGCCCTCGGCGATCTGCTCGCCGATGCGCATCAACGGGTCCAGGTGGCTGCTGGGGTTCTGGAAGATCATGCCCAGTTGCCCGCCGCGCACGGCGCGCATGCCGGCATCGTCCAGCGTCAAAAGATCCTGCCCGGCCAGGTGCACGGCAGCGCCTTGCACGCGCAAGTTGGGCGATGGCAGCAGGCGCATCAACCCGCGACAGGTCAGGGTCTTGCCCGAGCCACTCTCGCCCACCAGGCCGAGGATTTCACCCTCGGCCAAGTCAAAGGACACGCGGTCGACCAAGGTGACATCGTGCCCGGCATTGTTGGCGATCACGCTGAGGTCACGCACTTGCAGCAGGCTCATGCGCGATCCCCCAACACTTGCGCCACGCCGTCGGCGAGCAGGCTGAAGCCCATGGCCAGCGTGACGATGGCCAGGCCCGGAAAGGTGCAAATCCACCAGGCCGTGGTGATGAACGCCTGCCCTTCGGCCACCATCGTGCCCCACTCGGCGGTCGGCGGTTGCACGCCCAGGCCCAGGTAACTCACGGCGGCGCCATTGAGCAGCACCAGCACGGCGTCAGACATGGAAAACACAATCGAACCGAACATGGCATTGGGCAGCAAATGCCGGAACAGAATGCGCCCATGGCCAAAGCCCAGGCTTTTGGCGGCCAGCGCAAACTCGCTTTCCTTGAGCACCAGGATCTGCGAGCGGATCAGCCGCGCATACGACACCCAGCCCACCAGCGCCATGGCGATATAAAAGCTTTTCAAGCCTGGGCCGAGAATCGCCATGATCGCCAGCATCAGCACAAGAAACGGGAATGCCAGGATCACGTCGATCACGCGCATGCAGACGCTGTCGAAGCGCCCGCCGATGTAGCCGGAAACCGCGCCGACGAAGGTGCCGATCATGAACGGAAAAATCACCCCGACAATGGCCAGTTGCAGGTCGATGCGCGCGCCCCAGATCACCCGCGAAAGGATGTCCCGCCCGTAGTTATCCGTGCCGAACGGGTGCGCCAGGCTAGGCCCGAGCAAACTGATGTCAGTGTTCTGCGCGATCGGGTCAAACGGTGCGACCCACGGTGCAAACAGCGCCAGGGCCAACCACACCAGCAGGATCAGCAGGCCCCACGCCGCCGTCAGCCGGCCATTGCGAAAACCGAAACGCAGGCGCAAACGCCACGGGGCAATCAGTGGGCGGCTGCTCATTGCATGTTCACCCGTGGGTCGAGGGCCACCGTCACCACGTCGGCGAGGAAGTTGACCACCACTGTCGCACAGGCCAGCACCATGGCCACGCCCTGCACCACCATGTAGTCACGGGTGAAAATGCCGCGCACCAGCAATTGGCCGATACCGGGAATGGCGAACAGGCTCTCGATCACCACCGTGCCGCTGATCAGCCAGCCGATGTTCACCGCCAGCAGGTTGACCGCCGGCACCAGCGAATTGGGCAACACATGCCGACGGAACACGGCGGCCTCGGACAGCCCACGCGCCCGCGCGGCGGTGACGTGATCGGCCTGCAACTCCATCAGCATGCTCGCGCGCAGGTTGCGCACCAGCACCGCCGACAGCGCCAGGGCGATGGTCAGGCACGGCAGCAGCATATGATGGGCCTTGTCCAGCCAGGTGCGGCCGTAGCCAGACACCGGGAACAGGCCCCACTTCACACTCAGCAACAGAATCAACATCAAACCCAGCCAGAACGCCGGCATGCCCAGGCCGACGGTGGTGAACACGCGGATCAGGTTGTCCACCCAGCCGCCTTTATTGCGCGCCGCCCATGTCGCCAGCGGCAGCGCAATCAACAGCGCCAGCAGCACGCTACCAAGCACCAGCACCAGGGTCGGCTCGATGCGGGTGACGATCAGCTTCAAGGCATCGACTTTGTAGAGCAGCGATTGGCCGAGGTCGCCCTTGAGCAGGTTCTTCAGGAAGTAGAAGTATTGCAGCCACAACGGCTGATCCAGGCCGTATTGGGCGCGGATTTTCAGCAAGGCATCCGGCGTACTGCGCGAGCCGAGCAAGGCCCGGGCCGGGTCGCCCGGGATCGAGCGCACCAGCACAAAGGTGATCAGGCTGATGCCAAACAGCACCGGCAGCAATTGCAGCGGCCGGGACAGCACAAAACGGTAGCGCGCCAGGTTCATCCGTCAGCCCCGGTGACGCGCGAGGAAGTCCAGCAGCACCGGGAAGTACGCGTGGGGCTCCTCATAAAAAGGCATGTGGCTGCTGTTGGGGAACACGTGCAATTCGGCATGCCTGGCGGCCAGCTTCATGCGATGGGCGCAGGCGGGCGTGAGCTCATCGTGCTGGCCGGTGGTGATCAGGATCGGCATCTTGAACTCGGCCATCTCGGGGATGCGGTTCCAGTCCTTGAGGTTACCGATATAGAGGAATTCGTTGGGGCCTTGCATGGTTTCGTACGGGCCCATGTTCCAGTCGCCGAGCGAGCGTTTGACCGGCTCTGGCCATTCGTCCAGGCGGCAGACGTGGCGGTAATTGAGCAAGGTGATGGCGGCCTGGTACTGAGGGTGATCCAGAGTGCCCATGGCTTCATGACGTTGCATCATGGCCACGGTTTCGCTGCCGAGGGCGCCGCGCAGGCGTTCGAGTTCCTGGGACAGGTGCGGAATGTCGCCGACGGTGTTTTCGAGGATCAGGCTTTTCAGCGCATTGGGGTAATGGATGGCGTACTCGATGCCCAGCCAGCCGCCCCAGGAATGACCCAGCAGGTGCACACGGCCCAGGTCGAGGGCCTGGCGCACGGTTTCGACTTCTTCGACATAACGGCTGATTTCCCACAAGGAAACATCAGTCGGTCTGGCTGATGCGCCGGTGCCAAGCTGGTCGAATGCAACCACTCGCAGGTTATGCTCTTTGAGCCAGCCATGGGCGTCGCGCAAGTAGTCACACGGCAGGCCCGGGCCGCCATTGAGACACAAGAGCACCTCATCGCCAGCGCCAAAGCTGTAGACCACGAGGTTATGGCCGTCGACTTGCACGTTGTACTGCTGGTCGGGGGCAATTTCACGCCACATGCATACATTCCTTGTGTTGTATCGGCCTGGCAGGTAGCGGCCGTTAATCTGGCCAACACTACCGAGGATGCCGTGCGTCCATAACCTAGTATTTCTTATAGGTTTGGCCTGGCAGTCCTTCGCCGGGGCGTGGCATTCTACTTGCCGCAAGTCGAGATTCAAATGAATTCGGGAGCAGAACGGATGCTGACCAGGCTGACTGCCTTCAATAATCGTCTGATGCCGGGCAGGAGCCTGGATGAGCAGATGGACAATACCTTTATCCTTGCCCAGCAACTGGGCTTCGACGCGCTGGTGTACGACTACACGCCGGTGCCCATCGACCAGGACGGCTCGCTGATCACGCCCTCGGTGCTGGAGCTGCGCAACACGCCGCCCGACTGGCATGCGTTATGGTGCAGCGAAGGGTTTTACCAGATCGACCCGGTGCAACACCTGGCCCTGAGCACGGTGTCCCCGTTCGTATGGTCCTACGAGGCAAAAGCCCAGACCGCGCTGCAAAAAATCATCGACCCCTGCCACGCTCCCGTGTCCTCTTACCTGCATGAACGCCAACTGACCTGCGGCGTCAGCGTGCCGATTCACCTGCCTCGCGGCGGTTTCGCGTCACTCACCGGCTTGCGCACCGGCAAGGCCAGCACGGTGTTGAAGGATGCGCAGCAGACCCTGGCGGATTTCAGCCTGATTACCCATGCCCTGCAGGAAGCGGCCTACCCGCTGTTCAGTAAAGAGCTGCGCACTTACCCGCATATTCACCTGACCAAACGCGAGCGTGAATGCCTGAAATGGGCTGCCGACGGCCTGACCGCTGCCGAAATCGCCACCCAGTTGAGCCGCTCGCTGGCGGTGGTCACCCTGCACCTGGCCTCGGCGATGCATAAATTGGGGGCCAAGAACCGCGTGCAGGCGGTGGTTCGCGCCACGCATTACCGCTTGCTGGAAGACTGACCCGTGGGCAAAACCTAGCTGTTTTGCTAGTTACTTAAACTTCACGTGCGGACTATCGTATCCCTGATCCTTTTTTTCAGAGCAGGGTACGAAATGGACTTCATCGAGAAAGTGCGCGAAGGTTATGCGGCATTCGGCGCCTACCAGACCTGGTACCGCGTCACTGGCGACCTGACCACCGGCCGTACACCGTTGGTGATCATCCACGGCGGCCCCGGCTGCACCCATGACTATGTCGACGCCTTTAAAGACGTGGCTGCCAGCGGCCATGCGGTGATTCACTACGACCAACTGGGCAATGGACGCTCCACCCACTTGCCGGACAAAGACCCGTCGTTCTGGACCATTGGCCTGTTCCTTGAAGAGCTGAACAACCTGCTGGACCACCTGCAGATCAGCGACAACTACGCGATCCTCGGGCAGTCCTGGGGCGGCATGCTCGGCAGCGAGCACGCGATTCTACAGCCCAAGGGCTTGCGCGCGTTTATCCCGGCCAACTCGCCCACCTGCATGCGCACGTGGGTCAGCGAGGCCAACCGCCTGCGCAAACTGCTGCCTGAAGGCGTACATGAAACCCTGCTCAAACACGAACAGGCCGGCACCTACCAGGACCCGGAATACCTCGCCGCCTCACGGATTTTTTACGACCACCACGTGTGCCGCGTCATCCCGTGGCCGGAAGAAGTGGCCCGCACCTTCGCAGCGGTGGACGCCGACCCGACGGTGTACCACGCCATGAGCGGCCCGACCGAGTTTCATGTGATTGGCAGCCTCAAGGACTGGAATGTGCTTGGCCGCCTGTCGGCGATCAATGTGCCGACCCTGGTGATTTCCGGCCGACACGACGAGGCGACGCCGCTGGTGGTCAAGCCGTTTCTGGATGAGATCGCGAACGTGCGCTGGGCGCTGTTTGAAGATTCCAGCCACATGCCCCACGTGGAAGAGCGCCAGGCGTGCATGGGGACCGTGGTGAAGTTTCTGGATGAGGTGTGCTCAGTGCCGCACAACGTCCTCAAGGCGGGCTAACTTCCGCTGTGGGAGCGGGCTTGCTCGCGAATGCGGGGTGTCAGTCAATGAAGATATCGACTGACCCAGCGCATTCGCGAGCAAGCCCGCTCCCACAGTTTCAGACTGCGGTGGTTTCAGGTTTTACGGCCTTCCTGGGCGCATCCGGCACCAGCGGAATCTCTCTCCCGTCGGCATCAAACAACTTGCCGCCGCTGAAGTAGTCCCCGTCGCGCAACGCCGCCACATCGTGGAAGCACAAACTGCGCTCAGTCCCCGCCACGAACACCGACTGCTGGTCCGAGTTACCCGCAGTGAAGTGGTTGAACGCCAGGTTCAACAGGATCGCCATGATCGCCGACGAACTGATGCCCGAGTGGAAAATGGTCGCGAACCAGGTTGGGAAGTGGTCGTAGAAGTTCGGCGCGGCGATGGGGATCATGCCGAAGCCGATAGACGTGGCCACGATGATCAGGTTCATGTTGTTGCGGTAATCCACCTTGGACAGCGTGCGAATACCACTCGCCGCCACGGTGCCGAACAGCACGATCCCGGCGCCGCCGAGCACCGATGTCGGCACGGTCGCGATCACCCGGCCCATAAACGGCAACAGCCCCAGCACCACCAGAAACACCCCGCCCGTGGCCACCACAAAGCGGCTCTTCACCCCGGTCACCGCCACCAGGCCGACGTTCTGGGCGAACGCGCTTTGGGTGAATGAACCGAAGATCGGCGCGAACATGCTCGACAGCATGTCGGCGCGCAAGCCATTACCCAGGCGCTTGGAATCGACCTTGGTGTCGATGATCTCGCCCACCGCGAGGATGTCTGCCGAGGTTTCCACCAGGGTGACCATCACCACGATGCACATGGAAATGATTGCCGCCACCTGAAAGGTCGGCATGCCGAAATGGAACGGCGTGGGGAAGCCGAACATTGGCCCCTGGGCCACACCGGAAAAATCCGCCATGCCCAGAAACACCGCGATCACCGTGCCGATCACCATCGCCAACAGAATCGACAGCCGCGAAATTGTCGCGCTGCCGATCTTGCTCAGCAGCAACACCAGCACCAGGGTCAACGCCGCGAGGCCGATATTGGCCATGCTGCCGAAGTCCGCCGCGCGGCTGTTGCCGCCCATGGCCCAGCGTGCCGCCACTGGCATCAGCGTGAGGCCAATGGTGGTGATCACAATGCCGGTGACCAATGGCGGAAAAAACTTGGTGATCCGTGAGAACACCGGCGTGATCAGCAAGCCGATAAACGACGCGGCCATCACCGCGCCGAGAATCGCCGGTATCCCGCCGGCGCCATCACTGCCGACTATCGCCACCATGGTTGCCACACCGGCAAAGGACACGCCCTGCACCAGCGGCAGTTGGCAGCCGAAAAACGGCAGGCCGAGGGTCTGCAACAGCGTGGCCAGGCCACCGGCAAACAGCGACGCGGCGATCAACAGGCCGATATCCGCCGGCGACAAACCGGCCGCCTGGCCGACGATCAACGGCACGGCAACGATGCCGCCGTACATGGTGAGCACATGCTGCAGGCCGTAAGCCATGTTGGCGGCGGCGCCAAGATTCTCATCTTCTGGCCGCTGCGGTGACGCCTTCGGGATAGTCATGGTGAGGGGTTCTCTGTTTTTGTTGTGCGAACACTGTATGCAATGTTTGGACTGCATGTCCATAGAGTTGTATACAATCAATCGAACAAGATACCCTCCATCGGCGTTACAAAAACAATCCGGCCGTCATGAGCCAGAACGCCAAAGGACCTCAAACAATGAAAAAGGCATTACAGGGCGCAACCGTTGCATTGACCCTTCTCGGCGGTGGGGAGGCCGTCGCGGTGGAATGGATGAACAACAGCGTAGGATTTCGCTACGGCCAACACTTCACCAATCCGAATAACCCCGATGACTTCAGCAAACGCATCTACAGCTTCACCCACGCCAGTGGCTACCAATACGGCAGCAACTACCTGAACCTGGATGTGTTCCTGTCCGACAGCCACGACCCGCGCAAGGGCACCGACCATGGCGGCAGTGAGGTCTATGCCGTTTACCGGCATCAACTGTATGCCTCGCGGGTGTTTGATGTGCCGCTCGGCACCGGGCTGATCAAGGAT
Organism: Pseudomonas sp. NFX183; assembly: GCF_047943075.1. NCBI lineage: Bacteria > Pseudomonadati > Pseudomonadota > Gammaproteobacteria > Pseudomonadales > Pseudomonadaceae > Pseudomonas > Pseudomonas sp. NFX183. The sequence continues at coordinate 343,914 of NZ_CP181333.1, forward strand.
TACGCGCTGACGCTGGGCTTTGATGCCAACCGCAACAACAACGTCGCCTCAGCCAAAAAGCGCGCACTGGTGATTGGCCCGACGTTGAAGTTCAACACGGTCGGTGTGTTGGACCTGAGCCTGATGTACTACAAGGAAAAGAACCACACCGGCATCCCCGGCGCGCAGGAGTCAAACCATACGTTTGACGACACCTACATGTTCAACCTGACGTGGATGCGCCCGTTCGACATCGCCAACCATGCGGCGAAATTCCAGGGTTTTATCAATTACGTCGGAGAGAAAGGCGAGGACTACCATGGCCGCGACACCGCGCCAGAAACGCTGATGCGCACCGCGCTGATGGTGGCGGTGCGGCCGGGTAAAAGCGTGAAGCCGAACCTGTATCTCGGCGTGGGTTACGAGTACTGGCACAACAAGTTCGGCGTGGACGGCGGCCGGGGGACTCGGACCTCTACGCCAACGCTGAATATGGAAATCACCTTCTAGCCACTGAAGAAACCCAATCAACTGTGGGAGCTGGCTTGCCTGCGATGCAGACACCTCGGTACTTCAGAATCACCGAGCCGATGCTATCGCAGGCAAGCCAGCTCCCACATTTTTGATTGCATTTCAGCTTTAGGCGTTTGCCAGCTCCGAATCGTCCGTCTTCGGCCGCGCCAGCCAATAACCCAACACCGCCAACGGCGCAGTCGCCAGCATCACAATCACCGTAATCAACAGCGGCTGGTCAATCATCGACGACACCAGCAGGCTGCTGAGAAAGCACAGCCCCAGTTGCAAGGTGTTTTGCAGTGCCGCTGCCTTGCCGGAATTTTCCGCAAACGGCATCAGCGCATTCGCCACCACGATCGGGTAACTAGCGCCGTTGACCAGCGCCATCAGGCAGAACGGAATCAGCAAAGTGGTCAGGGTGGGCACGGTCAACGTGGCAACCAGGTACAACGCCACCATGCTGATGCAATAAGCCACCAGCAACCAGGGCAGCAGGGTTTTGCCCTGATAGCGCTGCAAGGCGCTGCGGCAGCTGTAACCACCAATCAGAAACGCCAACGTCGGCAGCACGTAGCTCAGGCCGATGTCATTCGGGCTGTAACCCATGTCGCCCAGGATGAAGGGCGAGGCTGTCAGCCAGGCAAAGAAACTGGCCGAGCAGGCAGCGAAGATCATCACGTTGCCGGTGAACACGCGGGAGGTCAGCAACTGCCCATAACCGAGGCGCGAAGGCTCGCCCTCCTCTGTCCGACGTTTCGGCATTTTGCGCAGGAACAACGTCGGCAGCAGCAACAGCAGCGACACGCCCAGCAGTACACCGAAGATCGCCTGCCAGCCGAAGTGATTCAACACCATGGCGCCCAGCAACGGCGCCAGGGCCGGTGACAGCGACATCAGCGGCATGATGCTGGCGAACACGCGATGCGCCTTGTCGGCCGGGTATCGGTCGATCACCAGGGCCTGCCAGCTCACCGCCGCAGAACACACGCCAATCGCCTGCATAAAACGCAACGCCAGCAGTTGCGGCGCGGTCTGGACCCAGAACATGCCCAGGCAACCCACTACAAACAGGCTCAGGCCCGCCAGCAGTACCGGCTTGCGCCCGAGGCGGTCGGACAACGACCCCCACAACAACTGCCCTACCGCAAAACCGGCGAGGAAAATACTCAAGCTGGCGCCCACGGCGCCCGCACTGATCTGCAACTGCTCGCCCATGGCGCCGAACGCCGGCAAGTACATATCCATGGCGAGATAACCGAGCATGCTCAGCCCCGCCAGGTACCACGTGAAACCAAAAGAATTTTTCATTGAAGCCTTGCTGAACCTGCCATCAAACTATTTGCTGACTGGCGCCTATTATGAAGCTGACAGTGAGTGTGTGAAGCGATAATAATTGGACACTCTTATCAAATAATTTGAAGGCAGCCGTAATGTGGTCCGAATACTCACTGGACGTCGTCGATGCCGTGGCACGCCACGGCAGCTTCAGTGCGGCCGCCCAAGAACTGCACCGCGTGCCTTCGGCCATCAGCTACACGGTGCGTCAGCTTGAGGAATGGCTGGCGGTGCCGCTGTTTGTGCGTCGCCATCGTGACGTGGAGCTGACCCCTGCCGGCCGTCTATTTATAGACGAAGCCCGCGGCGTGATGAAAAAAATGCTCGGTACACGGCGTTTGTGCCAGCAGGTGGCGAATGGCTGGAGCGGCCAATTGAAGGTTGCGGTGGACTCCATCGTCAAACCCCAGCGCTGTCGGCAGCTGGTGCTGGACTTCTATCGGCAGTTTCCCGAGGTGGAATTGCTGTTGGAGTACGAGGTGTACAACGGCGTATGGGATGCCCTGGCCGATGAACGCACCGACATTGTGATCGGCGCCACCAGTGCGGTGCCGGTGGCCAGCCACTTCACCTTTCGCGATATGGGCCTGCTGAACTGGCTGTGTGTGGTCAGCGCCAAGCATCCGCTGGCGGCGCTGGACGGCTTGCTCAGTGACGATCAACTGCGGCCGTTCGCGTCGCTGTGCATGACCGACACCTCGCGCAACCTGCCCAAGCGTGACACCTGGACCCTGGATAACCAACGCCGGCTGGTGGTGCCCAACTGGTCCTCGGCGCTTGATTGCCTGCGCGATGGCCTGTGCGTCGGCATGGCGCCGGCGCATCAGGTGTTGCCGTGGATCGAACGCGGCGAGCTGGTCGCGCTGCAATTGCGCCGGCCGTTCCCGGCCAGCCCGTCGTGCGTGGCCTGGGCGCAGAGCAAGTTGTCGCCGGCGATGAGTTGGTTGCTGGAGTACCTGGGCGACACCGAAACCATGAATCAGGAGTGGCTCAATGGCCCAGATCTGTGAAAGTCACACGGATTCGATATGGACTTGTGTGGGAGCTGGCTGGCCTGCGATGCAAGCGCCTCGGTCTTAATGTCAGACCGAGGTGATGCTATCGCAGGCCAGCCAGCTCCCACATTTTGATCGGGGGTTCAATCCAGCAGGCGGGCGATGGCCCTTACGATCATCTCCACTTCCTTGGCCTCCAGCGTCAGCGGCGGCAGCAGGCGGATGATCTTGCCGCGCGTCACATTGATCAAAAGTCCATGCTCGTGCGCTGCGCGGTAGGCCAGATCGCGATAAGGCTGTGCCAGTTCGATCCCGACCATCAGGCCTTGCCCGCGAATCGCCAGCACCTGCGGGTGCTCGCTTAACTCCACGCGCAGCCGCGCCAACAGCCGCTCGCCCTGTTGCGCGGCGTTCTGCAGCAAGCCTTGCTCTTCAATAATGTCCAGCACGGTGCAGCCCACGCGGCAGGCCAGCGGGTTGCCGCCGAATGTGCTGCCGTGGCTGCCGGGTGTGAACAGCCGGGCCACCGCGGCCCGGGCCAGGCAGGCGCCGATGGGCACGCCATTGCCAAGGCCTTTGGCCAGCGTCATCACGTCCGGCACGATGCCTTCATGCTGGAACGCAAACCAGGCGCCGGTGCGGCCGATGCCGGTCTGGATCTCATCGAGCATCATCAGCCAACCGTGGCGCGTGCAATGCTCGCGCAGGGCTTTCAAGTAGCCGGGCGGCGCTGGCAGCACGCCACTTTCGCCCTGGATCGGTTCCAGCAGCACCGCGGCAATGCGCGGGCCGAAGTGTTGCGTGATGGCTTCCAGCGCCGCCAGGTCGCCAAACCCAACCTTGAGAAAATCCCCCGGCAAGCGCTGAAACCCCAGGCGCACCGACGGCCCGTCGCTGGCCGCCATGGTGCCGAGGGTGCGCCCGTGAAACGCATTCTCCATCACGACCACCAGCGGTTCTTCGATGCCTTTTTTCCAGCCGTGCAGCCGTGCGAGTTTCAGCGCCGTTTCGTTGGCTTCGGCGCCGGAGTTGTTGAAGAACGCACGGTCAAGGCCAGACAACTGTGCCAGGCGCTGGGCCAGCCGTTGCTGCCAATCAATGCTGTAGAGGTTGGAGGTGTGCAGCAACAGGCCCGCCTGTTCACTGATCGCCGTCACCAGCCGAGGGTGGGAATGCCCGACATTGGTCACCGCCACACCGGCCACCGCGTCGAGGTATTCACGCCCCTGCTGGTCCCACAGGCGCGTGCCCAGGCCACGGGTGAAGCTCAGGGCCAAGGGTTGATAGGTGGTCATCAGGCAGGCGGCGGTCATGGTGGCAAGCTCCAGTGCATCATGGTGATGGCACCAGTATCGTTAGCCACCCGAGCTGGATAAACTGCACATTCCTGTAATGACTTTAAACCAAGGCTTGATAATGGATCTGTTCCAGGCAATGTCGGTGTACGTCAAAGTGGTCGAGACTGGCAGCATGACGGCTGCCGCGCAGGAGTGCGGGATGTCGACCACCATGGTCGGCAATCATTTGCGCGCCCTGGAGCAGCGCCTGGGCGTCAGTTTGCTCAAGCGCACCACGCGCAAGCAAAGCCTCACCGAATTTGGCGGGCAGTATTACCAGCGCTGCCTGGAGGTGCTGGGGCTGGTAGCCGACTCTGAGGTGTTGGCAGAGCAGGCCCACAGCGAAACGCCCAAAGGCAACCTGCGCATTACCGCGCCACCGGTATTCGGCACCGAACGCCTGACCCCCGCCCTGAGCGAATTTTCCCAACGCTATCCGCTGATCAACCTCTACGTGGTGCTCAGCAACGAGCGGATGGACCTGGTCGACAGCGGCTTCGACGTAGCAATCCGTCTTGGTGAGCTGGAAACCTCCAGCCTGATCGCCCGGCCCATGCAGGCCTACACCCTCACCCTCTGCGCTTCGCCGGATTACCTGGCACGCCGCGGCACGCCGCAGACACCCAATGACCTGCAGCACCATGACTGCCTGGCGTTCGCCTACCCGGCGACCGACAACTGGCGCGACTCCGACAAACTGTGGCGCCTGACCGGCGAGGAAGGCGAGGTGGAGGTGCCGGTGTCCGGGTCATTGACCATCAACAGCTCGCAGGGCCTGCGCCAGGCGGCCGTAAACGGCATGGGCATCATCATGCTGGCCGACGCCCTGGTGCAACCGGACCTGGAGAGCGGCAAGTTAGTAGCCTTGTTAACCGCCTACAGGCTGCCCTGCCGCCCCATGCACCTGCTTTACAGACAGGACCGCTACCGCCTGCCCAAGCTGCGCGCCTTTGTGGATTTCGCCATGGAAAAGTGGGCGCGCTAGAAGCCCACGCCCAACGCCCGCAGGCGCGCCGCGGTACGCTCGGCCGACACGTGATGGATGCCTTGCCAACCGAGGGCCACGGCCGCCTCGACATTGCCCGCCACGTCGTCGATAAACACCACTTCGCCCGGTTGAATATCCGGCAGATGGGCGCGCACCTGGCCGAGGCTCGCGTGATAAATCGCCGCGTCCGGCTTGATTTGCTTCAACTCGCCGGACACCACAATGTCGCGGAAATACTGCAGGAACGGGTAGTTGGCCCGCGCATAGGGAAAGGTTTCAGCCGACCAGTTGGTGAGCCCGAACAGCGGCATATCGGCTTGATGCAACGCCTCGAGAATCGCCACACCTTCGGGCAACGCGCCGCGCAGCATTTCGTGCCAACGGTCGTAATAGGCCTGGATCAAGGGTGCGTGTTCCGGGTACTGCTCGATCAGGTGGCGAGTGCCTTCGGCCAGGCTGCGACCGGCGTCCTGCTCGGTGTTCCAGGCTTGGGTGCAAATGGTGTCGAGAAAGTGTTGCCGCTCGTGATCGTCGGCAATCAACTGGCGGTACAGGTGGTGCGGGTTCCAGTCGAACAGAACACCGCCGAAATCAAAAACTACTGCACGAATCGTCATCAGATCCTCCGTTAGCGTGGCTTGATAGCCGTAGGAGTCTGGCAGATTAAGGGCAGTGGCGGGAGCGCGATGGCTTGCAGGAGGGTTTTGAATTCACACAAAGCAAATGTGGGAGCGGGCTTGCTCGCGAAAGCGGTGTGTCAGCCACTGTATTTGATACTGACATACCGCATTCGCGAGCAAGCCCGCTCCCACCTTTTTTGACCGTGTTTTAGGCCTGGATCAGGCCTTTGATCTTCACGGTCGGGTTTACGTCAGCGTCGTAGTCCACGCCGTCGATTTCAAAACCGAACAAACGCAGGAACTCAGCCTTGTAACCGGCAAAGTCGCTGATTTCGTTAACGTTGTCGTCAGTCACCTGGTTCCACAGCGCCGCCACGGCGTCCTGGACTTTGGGCTCCAGTTCAGCCAGGTCGGCACGCAGGCGGCCGTCGGCATCCAGCTTCGGCTCTTTGCCGTACAGGCTGTCCTTGAACAGGCCGTAGACCTGCTCGATGCAGCCTTCGTGGGTGCCCTGCTCTTTCATCACTTTGAACAGCAGCGACAGGTACAGCGGCATGATCGGGATCGCCGAGCTGGCCTGAGTGACCACAGCCTTGAGCACCGACACACGGGCGTCGCCCTTGAGTGCGGCGAGGTTGTCGCGCAGGGTCAGGACTTTCTTGTCGAGGTCTTTCTTGGCTTCGCCGATGGAGCCGTTCCAGTAGATATCCTGGGTCAGCTTTTCACCGAGGTAGGTGAAGGCGGTGGTCTTGGCGCCTTCAGCCAGCACGTCGGCGTCACGCAGCGCGTCGATCCACAGCTGCCAGTCTTCGCCGCCCATGACTTTCACGGTGCCGTCGATTTCTTCCTGGGTCGCAGGCTCAAGCGTGGTATCGACCACAACGCCTTTGTCGGTGTTGATACCGCGCAGGGTCACGGCCTTGCCGATCGGCTTGAGGGTGGAGGTGTGCACCACGCCTTGCGGGTCGGTACGGCGTGGCGCGGCCAGGCTGTACACCACCAGGTCGATTTTGCCGAGGTCTTTCTTGATGGTTTCGATGGTCAGGCGCTTGATCTCGTCGGAGAACGCGTCGCCGTTGATGCTCTTGGCGTACAGGCCTTTTTCAACGGCAAACTTCTCGAACGCTGCGCTGTTGTACCAGCCGGCGGAGCTCAGCTTGCCTTCTTCGCCTTCTTTCTCAAAAAACACACCCAAGGTATCGGCGCCGCAGCCAAACGCAGCACTGATGCGCGCGGCCAGGCCGTAACCGGTGGAGGCGCCGAGGACCAGCACCTTCTTCGGGCCGCCTTCGATGACGCCATGCTGGGTGACGTAGTCGATCTGCTCTTTGACGTTCGCTTCACAGCCAACAGGGTGAGCGGTCACACAGATAAAGCCACGAACCCGCGGTTTGATGATCATAAAATTTCTGCCTCTTCCAAGGTGCCGAAGGCCAATGGTGGCCATTCAACTTAATCGTACCGGTCTATGACGTCCAAAAAACCGAAGCGTCACGATAGTCGCAAATCTTCTGTTTACAAAATCCAATCCACAAAAGGCCGGATACGCCACCGCGCGGGTTAAAAACTGTGCCAGGCCTTCACAATTTCGCAATATTTAAAACGCCCAGCGCCGCCGGAACCCACTATCATGGCAACATTGTTTCGCTTTGTTTCAGGTTCGGAGCCACGCTTCATGAGTAAAAGTGCTGTTCAAAAAAAGCTGGTCTCAGCCGCCTGGGTGCTGGGCGTTCTGTTGTTCATGTACTGCTTCCCGCGCACCAGCCTGGTATTTCTGTTGCTGGTGCTGTTCTGCGGCATTTATGACTTCCTGCGCAACGGCCTGTACGACCGCGACACGATCAAGAAATACTTCGTTGGCAACGGCCGCAACACCTGGATATTGGCGCCGTTCAATACCCTGTTCGACCTGTTCAGCCTGCGCAACCGCCACGTCTACACCATGAGCGACCTGCCGCCCGCCTGGCGTGAAGACCTGCAACAGGTAATCGACGACGCCATGGCCCACAAGGACGAAATCATCGGTTACCTGGACGAACGCATGGCCGAGAAAAAGCGCGGCATGTTGTTTTTCCAATGGTATGGCCGCCCGATCGAAACCACGCTGGACATCCCGCAGCTGCGCAAAAAACTGCCGTTCGTGAAGACCATCGGGGTGTCGGTGTTCAACGAAAACCGCTCGACGTCGTTCCACTTCGGCCCGCTGCGCATGATGTTCCGAGTGCTCTACAACATGGCACCGGCGCCGCACCACGAGGGTGTTTACATCCAGGTGGGCAAACACAAGCATTACTGGCACGACGACCCGCTGTTTATCTTCGATGACACGCTGATGCACGCGTCCTTCAACAAGAACGACGCAAAGCGTTACTGCCTGTTCATCGATATCGTACGGCCGACCTTGCTGCCCTCCGTGCTCAACGCCGTGATCTCGGGCTTTGCCGGGCTGGTGTTTACCCTGCGTCGGGTTTTCTACAAAAACTGGAAGCTGATTCAGTAAGTTCTGCGGCATGATGGTGCTGGACGGAGTTTGCGCACGGCCTCATGCCTGCCAAACTGTGCGTCTCGTGCGACCGAGTTCGGCGCTCACCATTCTCCAGCCATCGCCACCCCTGGCGGGTGCGGTGGCTGTGCTTTCAAGGAATCAGAATGCCCCAACGTCAAGTCATCAATGCCTCCGTCAGCCCCAAGGGCAGCCTCGAAACCCTGTCCCAGCGTGAAGTCCAGCAACTGAGCGAAGCCGGTACCGGCAGCATCTACACGTTGTTCCGCCAGTGCGCTTTGGCCATCCTTAACACTGGCGCGCACATCGACAACGCCAAGACCATCCTCGACGCCTATAAAGACTTTGAAGTGCGTATCCATCAACAGGATCGCGGCGTACGCCTGGAACTGTTGAATGCGCCGGCCGACGCCTTCGTCGATGGCGAAATGATCGCCAGCACCCGCGAAATGCTGTTCAGCGCCCTGCGCGACATCGTCTACACCGAGAACGAGCTGGACAGTCAGCGCATCGACCTGAGCAATTCCCAGGGCATCACCGACTACGTGTTCCACCTGCTGCGCAACGCCCGTACGTTGCGTCCGGGTGTCGAGCCGAAAATCGTGGTGTGCTGGGGCGGCCACTCGATCAATACCGAAGAATACAAATACACCAAGAAAGTCGGCCACGAACTGGGCCTGCGCAGCCTCGACGTGTGCACCGGTTGCGGCCCCGGCGTAATGAAAGGTCCGATGAAAGGCGCGACCATTTCCCACGCCAAACAGCGCATCACCGGCGGCCGCTACCTGGGCCTGACCGAGCCGGGCATCATCGCTGCCGAAGCGCCAAACCCGATCGTTAACGAGCTGGTGATTCTGCCGGACATCGAAAAACGCCTGGAAGCCTTCGTGCGCGTCGGCCACGGCATCATCATCTTCCCGGGCGGCGCCGGCACGGCTGAAGAGTTCTTGTACCTGCTGGGCATCCTGATGCACCCGGACAACCGCGACGTGCCGTTCCCGGTCATCCTCACCGGGCCGAAACACGCGGCGCCGTACCTGCAACAACTGCATGCCTTCGTCGGTGCCACCCTCGGCGAAGCGGCGCAGGCGCACTACCAGATCATCATCGACGACCCGGCCGAAGTGGCGCGCCAGATGACGGCCGGGCTCAAGGCCGTGAAGCAGTTCCGCCGCGAGCGCAACGACGCGTTCCACTTCAACTGGCTGCTGAAGATCGACGAAGGCTTCCAGCGCCCGTTCGACCCGACCCACGAAAACATGGCAGGCCTGCAACTGAGCCACGCCCTGCCGCCCCACGAACTGGCCGCCAACCTGCGCCGCGCGTTCTCGGGGATCGTGGCCGGTAACGTCAAGGACAAGGGCATTCGCCTGATTGAGCAGCACGGCCCGTACGAAATCCACGGCGACCCGGCCATCATGAAACCGCTGGACGAGCTGCTACAGGCGTTTGTCGCCCAGCACCGCATGAAGCTGCCGGGCGGTGCCGCGTATGTGCCGTGTTATCGCGTGGTGCAATGAATTAGCGCTGTACCGCAACACATTTGATTTCCACCAGTAACCCGGGATGCGCCAGTTCTGACACGCCAATGGTCGTCCAGGCGCAATGCCCGCGTGGGAACAGGCGGTTTTTCACCTCGCGAAAAACCGCCATGTGCTGGCTCATATCAACGTGATAGGTGGTCATGTCGACCACGTCTTCAAAACCGCAGCCGCCCTCCTCCAATACGTGCCGCAGGTTCTCCCAGGCGGCGATAAATTGCGCCTCGGGGTCTGCTATCACGGCCAATTCCGGCGTGCGGCCGACCTGGCCTGCGCAATACAAAGTGTTGCCAACTTTTACGGCAGGCACGTAGCCCGCGCGCTCTACGATGGGTTGCATGGCGGGCGGGATGATGCGGTGGCGGTCGGTCATAGCTTGTATCTCTTAGGGTCTCTGAAAAGCGTGTGAACGTGAAAACGTCGAGCTAGGGTTTTACCTGTTCCCACCCACGTCTACCAGCGAGCGACCTATGGACCAACGGATCTTGTCCTTCATCAATCCTTACCTTAGGGTAAGGAAAATTACGATGGAGATCTTCACTATGGCGACCGCCACACTGACTTCAAAAGGGCAAATCACCATCCCGGTCCAAGTCAGGACCGCACTGGGTCTGGAAACCGGCGACCGGGTTGAGTTTGTCGAAACGGAAGACGGCAAGTTTTCCATCATTGCCGCGAGCAAAACCGTTCAGGACCTCAAAGGGTTGATCCGCAAGCCCGCCCAGGCCGTGTCGATTGACGACATGAACCGCGCCATCACTGCGCAGGGAGCAAAAGCGCAATGATCGGCCTGGATACCAATGTGCTGGTGCGTTATGTCACCCAGGATGATCCCGTTCAGTCCCCCAAGGCGTCCGAGCTGATCGAATCGCTCACCACGCTTTCGCCGGGTTTCGTCAGCCTGGTGTGCGTGGTGGAACTGGTATGGGTGTTACAAAGCTGCTACCAATCGGCCAAGAGTGATGTGGTGACGGTTCTGGAAACGCTGCTGCGTACACGTGAATTGACCGTCGAACATGCCGAGATCATCTGGCAGGCACTGCGACGATTCACGGCGGGCAAAGCCGAGTTTGCCGACTACCTGATAGAGCGCTGTGCCCATGCGGCAGGCTGTGAATACACCGCCACCTTTGACGTCAACGCGGCCAAGGCCACCGGGATGAAGCGCTTGGCCTGACCGGCAGCGTTGCAGCGAATTGCGGGCTTTGGTAAAAACCGCCCCTACCCTTGATCGAGAGAAACCCAACGTGCGCACGCTTTTGCTCGCAGCCTTGGCCCTGACGCCGACCTTTACCCTGGCCGACACCATCGCCTGGCCCGACCTGCCGCAAACCTGCTTCGTCAGCGGCCGGCCCGCCACCAGTGTGGATGTCGACACTGGCTGCGCGGCGTTCCTGATCAATGTGCAAGGCAAGGCGGCGGGCACGCCGATCAAGCTGGATATTCCCCAGTACGCCCTGCATGTGGACGAAGCCACCGGCAAGGAAACGCCGGTGATCATCATCCAGGCCGAAGAAAACGGCGAGATCAAGGCCGTGGGCTACAAGGAATTGGGCACCGATCAGCTCGGTGCCGCGTTGCTGCGGGAGGTTCGGCTGCTGGGCACCCAAAAGCCGACCTAGCGTTTTTTTGCAGGCGCGAACCCGCTCACGCCTGCGGCCAGGCGTTCGGCCAAGATTCAGCGAACCCAGCCACCGCCCTGCCAGTGGTAACCGTCATTGCGCTGTACCCAGTGCGGATGCACATAACGATAGCCTTCGCGCACTTGCTCCCAATGGCCGTGCACCGCGACGTATCGCCCGCCAGCCCAACGCCAGTAGCCGCGTGACCAGACATAACCGTAGCGCGGCGCAGGTTCCACCTCGATCACTTGAACCGGCGGCGGTTGCGGCGCGACCACTTCGACATACTCACGCTGTACCGGCCCGCGCTCATGCACCACACGCTCTTGCACACACCCGGACGCTGCGACGACAACCGCCGCCAATGCCGCATAACGTAGCAACATACAAAACCCTCGGGCGCGTACGCCCAGCACCTGCACCAATAAAAAATGCCCCCATGTTTCAGCCGCGCTCCTGCTTGGCTATGGGATCTTTTTAACAGGTGATGTCTGTCGGCTTGCTGAACCTGCAGACCTCAGGAAGCACAGGCGACGGTCGGTTGTTTCAGACGCACCAGCCCCAGCCCCGCCACCACCACCGCAATACCGGCGTAGGTTGAGCCCTGGATCGCATCGCCAAACATCAACGCCGCCCACACCAGGGTGACCGGTGGCTCCAGATAGACCAGCGCTGCCACGTGGGTCGCTGTCATTACCCGCAACAACATCCACAAGCTCAAATAGGCGACGAATGTGGAAAACACCGTCAGCCAGACGATAGAGATCAACACCTCCGAGTCATGAGGAACACTGAAGGTGCCGGTATAGAGCACGGCGCCGGAAAAGCCGATCAGCGTCAGCAGCGACTGGATGAACAGCGGCAACACCAACCCCGCGTGCTGGCGCTGCGCGGTACGGCGCTCATACAAGGTCGCCAGCGTCAGCCCCAGCGCTGCGGCCAGTGGCAACAAGTACATGACAAAGCCGACGCTCCGCCCGCCACTGCTGTACTGCCCGGCAATCACGATGGAGACGCCGATAAAGCTGATCATCAACCCGATCCACTGCCAGCCACCGCTGCGCTCGGCAGCGCTGCCGGTCGACAATGCCGCCGTCATCAATGGCTGCAGCGCCGCGATGATGGCCGCAATGCCGGGCGGCAAACCATTTTGGATCGCCACATACAGGCAACTCAGGTAGAGGAACTGCGACAGAAAGCCGATCACGGCGTAGTGGCGAATCTGAGCCCAGGTCACCTTCAACAGCTTCACGTTCAAAAACAGCCCCAGGCACACCGACACCAGCAGGAAGCGCCAGAACAGCAGGTTGAATGCCCCGCTGCCTTGCGTACCCAACTTGGCGCCGATGTAGCCGGAGCTCCAGGACAGCACAAACGCCACCTGCAACAGCAGCCGTTTCAAGGTTGATCGCGTCATGAGACCTCCCGTCAGTGCGCGTTGACTGAAAGGCTAAGGGCCGCGCATTATTCTGTATATTTGAATTACTTGCATAACAAATTCGTAATAGTGGAATCATGGCCAAACAACTGAACATCGACTTGTTACGCACTTTTCACGCCGTGGCGCGCTTTCGGCGCTTCAACGAGGCGGCCAAGCATGTGCACCGCAGCGCATCGACCGTGACCACACAAATTCAAAAGCTTGAGGAGCAAATCGGCCAGCGCCTGTTCAGCCGCAACAACCAGGGCGTGGAGCTGACCCTGTATGGCCAGAAGCTGCTCGGTGAAACCACCGAGTTTCTCAAGAGCCATGACCTCCTGCTGATCGCCCTGATGCCACAGCGCATGCAGGGCAAGATTCGTCTGGGCATTCCCGATACCTATGCGCCGGCGTTCATGCAGGCGTTTTTACCGCGCTTGATCGCCGACAACCCCTTGCTGGAACTGGAAGTCGAAGCGCGCACCAGCGGTGAGCTGCTGAATATGTTTGTGGCCAACCAGCTCGACCTGGCCATCACCGTCAGCGCACAACCGCTGGCCCAGGGCGAACGCCTGGGGCCGGTGCAGCCGTTGTGGGTGGCGGCCGAGGGCTTCAGTTGCGCGCCGAATGCGGCGCTGCCGATCACCGTGCCGGTTGCCGGCTGCCCGTACCGTGCGGCGGCGTTACAGGCGCTGAAGGATCACGGGATTTACCACCGGGTATTGCTGGAGAGCCCCAATTCCACGGCAGTCGAGGCCTGTATCCGCAGCGGCGTGGCGGTGGGGTTGATCGAAGAAAGCCGCATGGGCAGTGGGCTGACGCAAAAGATTGCAGGGTTCGAGTTACCCCCACTGCCGGTGCATCATCTGTACCTGCTGTGCGACAGCAGCAATGCACTGGCCCTGCATCTGTATGCGCAGGTAAAACAGGGCTTCCACATTTGAGCCCTCACGCCTGGCCGAAGCGCGCCAGCACCGCCTCGACAAACCGCCGCAACTTGGCGGTGCGCTGCCGGTTGGCGGTGTAAACCAAGTGCATGGGGCGGCTGGGCGCCTCAAATGCCGGCAGTACCCGCACCAACTCGCCCCGGGCCAAGGCCGGACGCAGGAAGTCTTCGGCGCCCAGCACGATGCCGAAGCCATCCAGTGCCGCCGACATCAACGCCCGGCTTTCGTTGATTTGAAGGCGGCTGGCGACCTGCACCGTGTAGGGCGTCGCGCCTTGGTGGAAGACCCATTCACGGTCCGCCGGGCGTGACCAAAAGGCGTAGCCCAGGCATTCATGTTGCGCCAGGTCTGCCGGGCACTGTGGCGTCCCTCGCTCCGCCAGATACGCCGGCGCCGCGCACACCACCAAGCGATAAGGTGCCAAGGGCCGGGCCGTTAAACCGGTGGCGCCCAAAGGGCCGATACGGAACGCCGCCTCATAGCCTTCCTCCACCAAGTCGACGAAACGATCCGTGAGGTGCAGGTCAATTTCTACGTCCGGGTTGTCACGCAAAAACGCGGTAATCAGCGGCATCAGGCTGTAGGAACCGAAGGTGACCGGGGCGGTGACTCTCAGCTTGCCGCGCGGCGTGTCATTCATGATTTGGGCGAGCGAATCGGCAGCCTCAGCCTCCGTCAGGATATGTTTGCAGCGTTCGTAGTACGCGTGCCCCAGTTCCGTCAGGCTTTGCCGACGCGTGGTGCGGTTAAGCAAGCGCGCGCCGAGGCGTTGCTCCAGCGCGGCAACATGCTTGGCAACCATTTGCGCGGACATGTTCAAGCGCTCGGCGGCGCGGGCGTAAGAGCCCAACTCGGCGGCCATCACAAAGGCATGCATGCTTGAAAGACGGTCCATCATTCCCTACTCCCAGTAACAACACCCACGCCAAAACGCTCATTTATCGCCAGCTAGTTGCCAATCATCATAACTGCTCGATGACTTACGAGGAGCAAGACCATGAAGATCGGCGTGATTGGAGCAGGTTTCATCGGGCGAGCCGTGGCACAGCTGGCGCTGGCCGCCGGGCATGAGGTGATGTTAAGCAACTCCCGTGGCCCGCAGACCATGAGCAGCGTGCTCAGCGGCCTGCTCGGCGTTGAGGTGGGCAGTGCCGAGGACGCCGCCCGGTTTGGCGACGTCGTGCTGGTGGCCATTCCGTTTGAACATTACCGCAGCGTGCCCGCGCAATGGCTGGAAGGCAAAACGGTGCTGGACGCCAACAACTACTACCCCAACCGCGACGGGCATATCGCCGTGCTGGACCGCTTTGAAACCACCACCAGCCGGCTGCTGGCCGAGCATCTACCGCATTCCCACGTGGTCAAGGTGTTCAATGCGATTTTTGCCCCCGACCTGACGCAAGACGCCCGCCCCCACGGCGCGCCCGCCCGCCGTGCACTGCCGGTGGCCGCCGATGACGCCGCAGCGAAGGCGCAAGTAATCAAGCTGCTCGACGAGCTCGGTTTCGACGCCGTAGACGCAGGAGGGCTGGATGAAAGCTGGCGTTTTGAGCGGGCAAAACCTGCGTACTGCGTGCCGCTGGACCAAGCGGGTTTAACTGCGGCGCTGGCAGCTGCCGAACGCACGGTGGAACTGCCGCCGGTCGAACGCGTGCGCGCCTGAACACGCGCGCACAAAAAAGCCCGCTGACCGTGACCGGTTCAGCGGGCTTCTTACAGCGGTTTGACCTTTGGCTTACAGCGCTAGGTCAGACGCCGGCTTGCTCGGCTCAGCCGCAGGCTTGGCAGCCTCGGTGGCTTCGGTCGCCTTTGGCGCGTTCAACTGCGGAATCGCAGGCGGTGGGGTCAGTTGCAGGATGCCGGCAGTGTAAGCCCACTCCTTCGCAACAGCCTCAGGGCTGTCATTCAGCTTGGTGCCGTAGCTCGGTACGATCTGGTGCAGTTTGGCCTGCCACTCAGGGGTCGCGACCTTGTCCTTGAACACTTTCTGCAGCACGGTCAGCATGATCGGAGCCGCGGTCGACGCGCCTGGCGATGCACCCAACAGGCCTGCGATGGTGTTGTCGGCGGAGCTGACCACTTCGGTACCGAGTTTCAGGACGCCGCCCTGCTCTTCGTCACGCTTGATGATCTGCACGCGCTGACCGGCTTGCCACAGGCGCCAGTCTTCTTTCTTGGCGTTCGGGAAGTACTCTTTCAGGGCGTTGTAGCGGTCGTCATCCGACAGCATCAGTTGGCCGGCAAGGTACTCGACCAGTGGGTATTCACGAATACCGACTTTGGTCATTGGCCAGATGTTGTGGGTGGTGGTGCTGGTCAGCAGGTCCAGGTACGAGCCTTCTTTCAGGAACTTGGTCGAGAAGGTTGCGAATGGGCCAAACAGAATCACACGCTTGCCATCCAGCACGCGGGTGTCCAGGTGCGGAACCGACATCGGTGGCGCGCCAACCGAAGCCTTACCGTAGGCCTTGGCCAGGTGCTGCTCGGCAATCGTTGGGTTATCGGTCACCAGGAACGAACCGCCCACTGGGAAGCCTGCGTATTCCTTGGCTTCAGGAATGCCCGACTTCTGCAGCAGGTGCAGTGCACCGCCGCCGGCGCCGATGAACACGAACTTGGCGTCGGTTTCAGTCTTGGTGCCGTCTTTCAGGTTTTTGTAGCTCACACGCCACGAACCGTCGGCGTTTTTGGTGATGTCCTGCACTTCGCTCGACAGTTTCAGGTCGAACTTAGGGGTGGTTTGCAGGTGGGCAACGAACTGGCGGGTGATCTCGCCGAAGTTCACGTCGGTGCCGATCGGGGTCCAGGTGGCCGCGATTTTCTGGTTCGGGTCACGCCCTTCCATCATCAGCGGAACCCACTTGGCGATTTGCGCCGGGTCTTCGGAGTACTGCATGCCAGCGAACAGCGGGCTCGCTTGCAGGGCTTCGTAGCGTTTTTTCAGGAACTTGATGTTGTCATCGCCCCACACGAAGCTCATGTGCGGTGTGGAGTTGATGAACGAACGTGGGTTCTTCAACACGCCCTGCTGGACCTGCCAGGACCAGAACTGACGCGAGATCTGGAACGCTTCGTTGATCTCGACCGCTTTCGGGATCTCAACGGTGCCGTCCTTGTTTTCCGGGGTGTAGTTCAGCTCAGCCAAAGCCGAGTGACCGGTACCGGCGTTGTTCCAGCCGTTGGAGCTTTCTTCGGCCACGCCATCCAGGCGCTCGACCATCTCCATCGACCAGTCCGGCTGCAGCTCGTTGAGCCATACACCCAGGGTCGCACTCATGATGCCGCCGCCGATCAGCAGCACATCGACTTTCTTTGCCTCTTCCGCGTGAACGGAGGTGATCCCCATCGACAAAGCCAGCCCCAGCAGGGCAGTGTTTACTTTTTTAAACATCAGTAGCACCTATGATAAAACGCCATCCGCCCTACCGCCCCTGAGCATGGGCAACCCTCTATCACGCCGCGCCAGGCAGCGCGCCGCGGGGTTTGCACATTCACGAGAGAGCCGCAGGGTGGGCACACAAGGCCGACGTATCGACCTCACTGTTTATGTCCCTTCTGCGCTGACTTTTTATCATTATTGGCTTCAGCTACCTGGGCGACAGCCAATCGCCGGGACGTATACGGGTGTACGTGCCGGGAAAGACTAGACCAAGACGGCGCGCAGAATATCACGCCAAAGAGCGTTTATGCGCCGTTTGGCCAATTGACAGCTCTAAATCGCGGCTTTTAACGCGCCGCTGTCAAGCCAGGCAGGCGCGACGTGGCGTCACAGGTGGCTAGATGAAACTGAACTCTGCTGCAAACGGCTGTTCTAGACACCTTCGCCGCTGCTTGCGTAGCATCGGCGGCTGTCCTTCGTGCAATCTTTCCAAACAGAGTTACCCATGACTATCCAGCAAACACCCGGGCACGTTCTGCCCGCGCGCAGCGCCGCCAAAATGGAAGCTGCCATGGCCGTGGGCGCCTTCGCGATCGGCACCGGCGAATTCGCCATCATGGGGTTGATGCCCGACATCGCCCACAATTTGAATTTGAGTGAACCGCAAGTCGGCCACGCCATCAGCGCCTACGCCCTCGGCGTCATGGTCGGCGCGCCACTGCTGGCCATCCTCGGCGCCAAATTGCTGCGCAAACACATGCTCTTATTGCTGATGGGCCTGTACGCGCTGGGCAACCTCGCCACCGCCTTCACCCCGACCTTCGGCTCGCTGGTGGCCTTCCGCTTTATCAGCGGCCTGCCCCACGGCGCCTACTTCGGCATCGCCGCTGTCGTCGCCTCCAGCATGGTGCCCAACGACAAACGCGCCGGCGCCGTGGCCCGTGTGATGATGGGCCTCACCCTGGCGATGCTGCTCGGCAACCCCATCGCCACCTTCCTGGGCCAACACCTGGGCTGGCGCTCGGCGTTCGCCCTGGTCAGCGCCATCGCCCTGTGCACCATCGCCCTCGTCTGGCAATTCGTGCCGGACCGCCGCGACGAACCACGCAGCGACCCGCGCAAAGAACTGCGCGCCTTCACCAAACCCCAAGTGTGGATGGCCCTGTCCATCGGCGCGATTGGCTTTGCAGGGATGTTCTGCGTCTTCAGCTACCTCGCCCCGACCATGCTCGAAGTCACCAAAGTGTCACCCCAGTGGATCCCCTTCGGCCTCGCCGCGTTTGGCGTCGGCGGCATCATTGGCAACATCGCCGGCGGCAAACTGTTCGACCGTATGCAATTTCGCGCCGTGGGCTGGATTATGGTGTGGTCGATGGCCGTACTGATCTTCTTCACCTTCGCCGCCAGTGCGCTGTGGAGCGTACTGCTGGGCATCGGTTTGGTCGGCACCATGATTGCCATGGCCGCGCCGCTGCAAATCCGCCTGATGGACATCGCCCACGAAGCGCCGAGCTTGGCGGCGGCGTCGAACCACGCGGCGTTTAACCTGGCGAATGCGCTGGGCCCGTGGTTTGGCGGGATGGCGATTACGGCGGGTTATGGCTGGACCAGCACCGGTTACATCGGCGCCGCGACAGCGTTGGTCGGCCTGGGCATCTACCTCATCGCCCGCCGCATGAAAGGCGGCCACTGACACGTCCCAGACCAACACACCCCTAAGGTGGGCATTCTAAAGGTGGGAGGGGGCTTGCCCCCGATAGCGGTGGGCCAGTCAACACACCTCTGACTGCCCCACCACCCCCTCAATCATCATGCAACAACCCCGCCCCATACTCCCCATAACTACTCCCCAGCCCACTGCCGCCAAAATTCATCTTGGCAGCCTTGCTCGGGCTATGGTCCCCAAACGCCTGGCACCCGCCAGTAAAACAAGGGTCACCACTCCCGCCCGACGACCCCGTCGAACAAGCGCCCAACAGCAACGTGCCAGCAATCAGCGCGACTTTAACCAAGTTCGAGATCATGTTTTCAGTTCCCTATGGGCTGGAGGTGCGGGGGGCGTCTCTTAAGTGGGAGCGTAGTCCTCAACGGTGCAGGGAATTATGAAACTTTGCTGGGTGACAGCATGGGTTCAGGTTGCCGCCTTGGGGTGAGGCGGCGGAGGTTGAGGGTCAGGCTGTGCCGGCAGGCGCGACTTGCTCTTGGGCTCGGGCGACGAGTAGAGCGCTTAGGTCGATGAGTTGTTGGATGCCGAGGAGGATGGCGCGGTGCGGGTCTTCGAGGTCGAAAGTCAGGGTGGCGGTCATTTGGTTGGCGGAGTCGAGGTTTTCGGATGCGTTGGCTAGGAGGGTTTCGGTGTCGATGTTGGGGCTGACGGAGAATAGGTTGCTGGGTGGGTGCTCTGTGATTGCGTCGTCGTCAGATGGCGGCAGGTAGTAATGAATTACTCGCTCGGCAGCCGCTCGTAGCTTGGCATCGACGGGCGCGGTATTTTGATCGACATGAGGGTTGCGTGATTTGTGAGGCATGGGCGAAGCTCCAGATATTTTCGGGCATTAAAACGCCTTAGCAATACGGACTTCCACCTCCGGCCGCTGGGTTGCAGCGGCTTGAGGAGGTTAGCTAGAGAGGGGCCGATGGGCAAGCCTAGATGAGTGTGGGAAAACTCCTAGCGATATCACGGGCTGCCCCCGTTATCAGTGAATTAAGTCACTCGGTAGCAATATTATTACATTAAGCTATACGGGATATAACCACCATATGCCCAGATCAACGTGCCTACCACGGTCATAAAAACTCCTGTCATTTCAGTGCGAAGCTCTTTTTCCAAGCGTACTCGCGCAGCCTCTCTATTGGCGGCCACAATTTCAACTAATTTTTCTTCCGAAACTGGTGGACCTGTGACACCAGTACTATTATATGCAATCTCTTCACGCCTGAGATATTTATCAACAGTTGTAAATTTTATGATGGAGAAAAGCCCAAAAATTGTTACAACCCCTCCTGACGCAGAAAAAACAGACATGTCATTTAAGTGCCGACCAATAAAGAACGATAAACCGACATAAAAAATCAAAACAACAAGAGAAACTCGAGAGTCAAGGGTTGCGAGCATGCATCTACAAACTTTATCCATCAAATTATTATTCTTAGCGGCTTTGCTTTCTTGCATCAGCTTTTGCTTAAAAAAACTATCCATCCAATGCTTGGCAGTCATGACCGCCACGACTGGAAGAATAGTCCAAAGAACAATAAAACCTGGGGAATTTCCATGTGAAAAAACCTCGACAAATTTTGGTTCCTTGCCCACAACCCCGTAGACATAAATACTTAGTAATTCCGCTATGAGCTGAGTAACATTAAGAGTTGCCATAATACAAAGAAACGCTGGAATCAGGACCCCCATAATATATGAAAGAAAGCCATCAGGATTTCTTTTCGAAACATATAAACCTACAACCATAAGAGCAACAGCGCTTATGTATGCATAAAATGCCATCCATAGATCATTCTCGTAAGTCAACCACGTTAGACACGCCCCAACAATAGCTGCCAATACAATTGAAAAAGTATCCAAAAGCATTAACTTAAATCCAGCAACCAGTGACGACCCAATTCCAAAAAGATTACAAAACCAATTATTTTCGCGCAAAGAAACACCCCATATTTAAAAAAGTATCAAATCCGCCTACGTCTTCAGAGCAATCGTAGTAGCCGTCAGAGTCTACGTAGCTCACACGAGGTGCAGCATATGCGTAGTTTTTGAAAAGGTTGTCTGTTGCTGGCGCGCTTAAAGAGCTCGCTAGCACTCCCATTCCCACTAGCCCCCCATGACCAGTTCTTTAATCATGAACTCATTTCCCTATGCCGTCGCAAACCGATTAGTGGCTGAATGCTACCAACCCTGCTCTGCCCTGTCTCCCTCAATCCAGCACAACGAAATGTAAGTGAGATATCGGGGGTCAGGCCACGATACCTGACGCAATGGTCTGCTTTTGATCCTTGGCGTATCTCACATGAGGCAACGTTACGTTCTACGAGATCACAAGCGCACCACTCACCTCCCCCACACCCAAGACCCATCCCTGATAAACTGCGCCCCATTCACCCCGCTAACTCAGATCCCCAATGCCCCTACAAACCGCTCCCCTCTCCCGCCGCTTCTCCGTCGCCCCCATGATGGATTGGACCGATCGCCACTGCCGGTACTTCCTGCGCCTGCTCTCCAAGCACGCCCTGCTCTACACCGAGATGGTCACCACCGGCGCGATCCTGCACGGCGACCACGACCGCTTCCTGCGCCACAACGAAGCCGAGCACCCGCTTGCACTTCAGCTGGGCGGCAGCGTCCCCGCTGACCTGGCTGCCTGCGCGCGTATGGCTGAGGCTGCCGGTTACGATGAAGTGAACTTGAACGTCGGCTGCCCGAGTGATCGGGTGCAGAACAATATGATCGGCGCGATTCTGATGGCGCACCCTGCGCTGGTGGCGGATTGCGTGAAGGCGATGCGTGATGCGGTGTCGATTCCGGTGACGGTGAAGCATCGTATCGGGATCAATGGGCGCGACAGTTATGCCGAGTTGTGTGATTTCGTTGGGACGGTGAGGGATGCGGGGTGCACCAGTTTTACGGTGCATGCGCGGATTGCGATTCTGGAGGGGTTGTCGCCGAAGGAGAATCGCGACATTCCGCCGTTGCGCTATGACGTGGCGGCGCAGTTGAAGCAGGATTTTCCGGAGTTGGAGATTAATCTCAACGGCGGGATTAAGACGCTGGAGCAGTGCCAGGCGCATTTGCAGGTGTTTGATGGGGTGATGTTGGGGCGGGAGGCCTATCACAATCCGTATTTGCTGGCGGAGGTGGATCAGCGGTTGTTTGGCAGTGCGGCGCCGGTGATTAGTCGGGCGCAGGCGTTGGCGCAGTTGCGGCCTTATATTGCGGAGCATTTGGCCAGTGGTGGGGTGATGCATCACATTACCCGGCATGTGCTGGGGCTGGGGACTGGGTTTCCGGGGGCGCGTAAGTTTCGGCAGTTGTTGTCGGTGGATATTCATAAGGCGAGTGATCCGCTGGCGTTGTTGGATCAGGCTGGGGAGTTGTTGGAGGGGCGGTGATGGTTTCTGAGTGTCAGTTGGGTTATTTGGGGCTGACAGGCCGCTTTCGCGAGCAAGCCCGCTCCCACAGTTTTGGGTGATGGGTGTCAGGGTGGCTGGGCTGTTGTGGCGAGCAGGCTTGCCCTGCGTTGGGCTGCGGAGCGGCCCTAAACCTATGAATGTGTTTTAACTGAAAAGTCGCATCAGCCTTACTGGGGCCGCTGCGCGCCCCAACGCAGGGCAAGCCTGCTCGCCACAGGGAGCCTGCTCTCCACACCAAGCTTGCTCTCCACAGGGAGGCGGCTTCCACAGGGCCGCGTTGTCCGTAGGGCAGTTGGGTTGAACCTGTCGGCGGTTTTGGTCTCCTAGTTAGCAGTACGGCCGGTGATTCAAACGGCTGTTTTCAGGTTGTTGCCCTCGCAAACGATCGAACGCATTTGCGCCCTTGAGCGCCTGCCGGCGCTCGGGTAATGTCATCAGACCCACAGGACAGAGCACGCCCATGACTTCCAAGCTGGAACAACTCAAGCAATTCACCACCGTTGTAGCCGATACCGGCGACTTTTCCACCCTCGCCAAGCTCAAGCCGCAAGACGCCACTACCAACCCTTCCCTGCTGCTCAAGGCCGCGTCGATCCCAGGCTATGCCAAGCTGCTGGATGAGTGCGTGAAGGACTGCAACGGCGACGTGGGCCTGGCCAGCGACCGTTTTGCGGTGGCGGTAGGTCAAGAGATTCTGAAAGTCGTGCCGGGCCGTATTTCCACTGAGGTGGATGCGCGTCTGTCGTTCGACGAAGCCGCCATTCTCAAGCGTGCGCACCGTCTGATCGACCTGTACGACAAAGCCGGCGTCAGCCGTGACCGTGTGCTGATCAAGATCGCCTCCACCTGGGAAGGCATCCGCGCGGCAGAGAAGCTGGAAAAAGAAGGCATTCAAACCAACCTGACGCTGCTGTTCTCGTTTGCCCAGGCCGTGGCCTGTGCCGAGGCTGGCGTGTTCCTGATTTCGCCGTTCGTAGGCCGTATCTACGACTGGTACAAGAAGGCCAACGGTAACGACTACACCGGCTCGGATGATCCGGGCGTGCAGTCGGTGACGCGCATCTACAACTACTACAAGGCCAATGGCTACAAAACGGTCGTGATGGGTGCGAGCTTCCGTAACCTGAGCCAGATTGAAGAGCTGGCCGGCTGTGATCGCCTGACCATCAGCCCGGACCTGCTGGAGAAGCTGGCGGCCGATGACGGCAAGCTGGAGCGCAAGTTGGCGCCAGGCCATGCCGGCGAAGCGCGCGTGCATTTGACTGAAGCGCAGTTCCGTTGGGAGTCCAACGAGGACGCGATGGCGACTGAGAAGCTGGCGGAGGGGATTCGTCAGTTTGCTCGGGATCAGGAGAAGCTTGAGGCGCTGTTGACTGCCAAGCTGTAAAAGCGGCGGTAGCAAAAAGGGCGGCACCCTTGCGGGTGCCGCCCTTTTTTGTGCCTTTCGCTGGTCCCAAGCCAAGCGCAGCTCAACTGTGGGAGCGGGCTTGCTCGCGAATGCGGTCGGTCAGCTAAAAATTTACTGACTGACACACCGCTTTCGCGAGCAAGCCCGCTCCCACATTTGGATTGGGTTTCAACAGGGAGCCTAGTGGCGTTCCAGGGCGTTCACGAGGTCGTGGAAGGCTTCGCGGTTGGACTCGTTCAGGCCCATCAGGATCTTGTGCGCTTCGAGCACCTTGACCCGTACCACTTCTTCGGACTGGTCTTGCGACGGCAGGTCGGTCAGGCATTCCGGGCACGGGATCGGGCGGTCAACGATGTTGAACACCTGGTCAAAACCCATGGACTGCAGCAGCCGGGTGATGTCTTCGTGGGTGGTGACCACAGTCGGCAACAGGCCGACCTTCTGCCGAGACAGAATGGACAACTTGGCCAGCAGGCCCAGGGTGGTGCTGTCGATGCTGCGGGTTTCGGTCAGATCGATCACGATCGCCGAGAAATTCAGGGCAGTGAAAATCCGCTCAATCGTTGCATCCAGCGCCGAACACAAGGTCAGGCGCACTTCACCGACAAACTTCAGGACGAAGGTCCCGTCTTGCTCGGCGAATTGGATTCTTCCGGTACTCATCAAAGATTCCTGCTCAACACCAATAGGGCGATATCATCCGGCATCTCCCCTAGCGTGGCCAATCCAAAAACCTGCCGCAGGCCATCCAGGCTGCCGCCCGCCGACTTGACCTTTTGGGGCAAGGCGGCTTCTTTCTCTTTGAGTGTAGGCTCTGGAAGAAGGTCCAGGATGCCGTCGGACATCAGCGTCAGGCTGAAGGTCGGCGGCAGTTCCAGGATGTGGTCTTCGTAGGTGGCTTCATTGAACAAGCCCACCGGCAGACCACGGCCTTCCAGGTAACGCACACTGTCTGGAGTGTATAAAACCGGCATCGGCAGGTGACCGCCGATGCTGTAGGTCAAAAGACCGGTTTCTTCATCTATAACGCCGCCGACCATCGTCACGTGCTTGCCCAGCTTGCAGCTGATCAGGCCTCGGTTGATGTGGCCCAGCACCTCGGAGGGTGTGAACTCCGGCAAGGTGCCATTGCGCTTGGATTCGAACAACAGCCGTGTGGTCATGAACTTCAACAACACGGTGACAAAAGCTGAGGATGCACCGTGGCCGGAAACGTCGGCCAGGTAGAACGCCACACGCCGCTCATCCACACGGAAATAATCGACAAAATCACCCGACAGGTACAACGACGGGATGATCTGGTGCGCGAACTTGAACTCATCAATGGTCCAGGGGCTCACCGGCAGCATGTTCATCTGCACCTGGCGACCGGCGTTCTGGTCTTCCTGAAGCAGGTTGAGGCTGGCTTCGAGTTCGCGGTTGGCGGTTTCGAGCTTTTCGCGGTAGCGCTGGTTTTCCAGCAGCAGGCGGGCACGGTCGAGTGCGCGGCGCACCGAGTGCTCCAGCACGGCCAGGTCTTCCAGGGGCTTGATCAGGTAATCGGCGGCGCCCAGGCGCAGGGCCTCGACGGCATCGTTCATCACGCCGGCACCGGACACGACAATCACCGGCGTCTGCGGGGCGAGCTCAGTCACCTGGCGAATCAGCTCGAGGCCGCCCATCTGGGGCATGCGCAGGTCGCAGATCACAAGGTCGGGCTTGTCGCGCTCGAATACCTGGAGACCCTGTTGGCCATTGCTGGCCTGCAGGACGCTGAAGCCACTGTCTTCCAAATAGGCCGCGAGGCTCGCGCGCACTACTTCGTCGTCATCGATTATCAGCAGCGTGGCACTGGTTTTTTGCATGTGGGCAAACGGCGCCAGAATTAGGTTGGCGTAGGCGGCTCGGCAATGGCCGGGCTCACGTACTGGATTCGCTTTCTAGCCACTCTGTCCTACAAAGCACTGGGATTTTGCCCATGCACAACGGTAAAGCAGAGGTGCCCTTCTAAGGCGCAGACGGTACTCCCATCCGTCAGGGGTTTCAAGCTCATGCCGATGGTCGCCGGGCGTCTTTACACCGCAAATCACCGGGAGTTATAAGAACACCCACGACCACAACACAAAGTAAGGATGGAACCCGTGAGCGAACACGAGCGCGACTACGCCGAAAAACGCGATTTCATCCGCATGCGAGTGGATGCCGATGTATCGCTGATCCACGCTGGGCAGGAGATTGCAGGGGTCTGCGTGGACCTTTCCAGCTCCGGCATGCAGGTTGAGGCGCCCCGCCAGTTTCAGGTAGGCGACCGGCTGACCGTGCGCATTGACTCAGAGCACGCCGCCCTCGCGGGCCTGGAGGCAGATACCGAAGTGGTGTGGGCCAAAAACGAGGGCGAGCGCCAGCACCTGGGCCTCAAGATCCTGAAAATGCACTAAAAGCTGCGCACAAAAAGGCGACCGCTCGGGTCGCCTTTTTCATTTCAAAACGTCACGGCTTAAAAATCGTCGACGACCTTGCCGTCTTTGACCTTGAACTCGCGGTTTTGCAGGTAAGCGTTACGGATGAAGGTGTACTTGTCACCGGTGATCAGCTTCTCGCTGTCGAGCAGGCTGGCACGGGTATCGACGATGTTCAGGCCGAAGGTGCTGTTGCGCCAGCCGATGTCGTTCATGTAGCGATACGGTTGGGTGTAGCTGTCGACGTATTTGGACGGCGCATCACGCAAGGTGCTTGGGCCGAGCAGCGGCAGCATCACGTAAGGACCGCTGCCGACGCCCCAGTAACCGAGGGTCTGGCCGAAGTCTTCATCGTTGCGCTGCAGCCCCATTTTGGTGCCGACATCAATAAAGCCCAACACGCCAAAGGTGGTGTTCATCAGCAAACGGGCGGTGTCGACACCGGCCGCGTGTGGCTTGAGCTGGAAAACGTCGTTGGCAAAGTTGCCGACATCACCGATGTTGCGGAAAAAGTTATGGATGCCGGTCTGGACGAATTGCGGGGTGACAAACTGATAGCCCTGGGCCAATGGCTTGAGCGCGTAAGTGTCAACGGTGTCGTTGAAGGTGAAGATCGGACGGTTAACGGCTTCCCATGGATCGTCTTCCGACGCAGCGTTAGCGGCGAACGGGGCCAAAAGAACAGTGGCACACACAGATAGCTGAGCGAAATAGTGGCTCCAGCGCATAGCTTTTGCTCCTTGAATGGTCTGTCATGGGCGCTATGCCCTGAATAAGGCCGTCAGTATATGACGGAAGTGTCGAATAAGGCATCCAGTAGGATCGCTCTCATAGGAAATGCACAAATTTCCTACAATTACGGCCGATGTCACGCGCTTGTCATCCAGCCCCGATAGCGTCACAGCTATTTCAGGGATGTTGAAAATGCCTCACGCCGAGATTGCCGTCGCCAGCGCACCCGCCTTGACTGCCGTACTGTTTGGCCTTAGTGGCTGCCTGGTGGATTTTGGTTCCCAGGCGCGCACCGACAGCCCTTGCCCCGATTCTCACGCCACACCTGGCGCGCTGAAGATTCTGCGCAGCCTCAAAGACCAGGGCGTGCCCTGCGCCTGGCTGGATGAACTGCCTGCCGCGGTCACCACCCCTCTGGCCGCCGTGCTGCCTGATTGGCTCAAAGCAGCATCGCCCTCCTCGATTCGCTGGCCGGCGCCGCATGCGTGCTGGCAGGCCTTGATGGAATTGAACATCCAACGCCTTGAAGGCTGCGTGCTGGTCAGCGGCGAGCCACGTTTGCTGCAATCGGGCCTGAATGCCGGGTTGTGGACCATTGGCCTGGCGTCCTGCGGCTCACTGTGCGGCCTGGCGCCCGAACAATGGCAGGCACTGACCGAGCAGCAACGCGAACACAAGCGCGGCAAAGCCACGGTGGCGCTGTATGGGCTGGGCGTGCATTCGGTGATCGATCACCTCGGCGAGCTCGGCACCTGCCTGGCGGACATCAGCCTGCGCCAGCTCAAAGGCGAGAAGCCCTGATCGAGATCATGCACGGTCGGCGCCGGTGGATTAATCTACTGGTCAGCCCGTAGACCTTTCCCGACGTGCCGCGGTCTATGCCAGTGCCTATCGATAAAAGGAAGAACGCCATGCCTGCCCGCGAACAGCTGAAAGACCAAGTCAGAGAATTGCGCGAGCAATTGAATAGCGACCCGCTGATGTCGGCGGAGAAACGCGACGAACTCGAAGCATTGATTGCCGAACTTGAAGTTCAAGAGCCTTTGGAAGGCGCGATTCAGGACCCCAGCATTGCCGATGGCGTGAACCTGGCGGTGGAACGCTTCGAGCTGGACCACCCGGGCATTGCCGGGACCTTGCGCAATATTGTGGTGACCCTGGGCAATATCGGGATCTAACCCGAGCCCAAGCCGAACACACAACCAAAATGTGGGAGCTGGCTTGCCTGCGATGACGGTGTATCAGTCGCCAGATGTATGACTGAAAGACCGCTATCGCAGGCAAGCCAGCTCCCACAGTTGTTTTGCGTGAAGGCTACTGGCGGGCCAGGCGCAGGTTCTGGAACTGCACAGCCTCAGTGCTGCGATACGGGTTGATATCCAACCCGCCGCGGCGCACATAGCGCGCATACACGGTCAGCTTCTGCGGCTTGAGCAAGCGCTGCAGGTCGAGAAAGATCCGCTCCACACATTGCTCATGGAAGTCCGAGTGCTGGCGAAAGCTGACGATATATTCCAGCAGGCTGGCGTGATCCAGCGCGTGGCCACGGTACTCGACCACCACACTGCCCCAATCCGGCTGGCTGGTGACCGGGCAGTTGGATTTGAGCAAGTGGCTGTGCACGCTCTCCTCGACAATGCGCGAGTCATCGCAACGCAGCAGCTCCGGACGTGGGTGTTCGTAGTTGCTGACGCTGATGTCGAGGTCGTCAATGCACACGCCCGGCAGGGCTTGCACGCCCTCGGCTTCAACCTCGGCCAGGCTGCGGATGCGCACGCTGACCGGCTTGCCAGCGGCAGCGCTGAGGTCGGTGCGCAATGTCGCTTCCAGGCTTGCGGTATCGGCAAACGCGGTCTGGTTCAGCGAATTGAGGTACAGCTTGAAGGACTTGGACTCGATGATGTTCGGCGAGTCGGCCGGGATGCTGAACTCTGCGATAGCCACCACCGGCTTGCCCGACGGCAGCAGCCAGGACAGTTCGAAGCAGTTCCAGAAATCCACACCTTTATACGGCAGGGTTTCGGCGCTCAGGCCCAGCTCGGCCCACTTGGCGGCGCGAGGGATCGGGAACAGCAACGACGGGGTGTAAGTGGAGATGTATTCACTGGACTTGCCCAGCGGCGAATGTTCGGCTGCGGGATGCATGGCGGAAACCTGGCTAAATAAACCGCGCCAGTCTACCAGCCTTTGCTCCCGCCCTTAAGAATCGCCTCACTCAACGGTCAGCGTGCCGACCATGCCCGCCTGATAATGCCCCGGAATATTGCAGGCAAACTCAAGCCCCGTGGCCTTGGTGAAGGTCCAGGTCAGCTCAGCGGTCTTGCCCGGCTCGACCAGCACGCTGTTGGGATCGTCATGCCGCATGCCCGCCATATCGCCGTGCCCCATCGCGCTGTGGTCCATCTTGCCCATGCCGGTGGCGGTGAGCATGCCGCTGGCTTGCATCTTGAGCATTTCTTTCTGGTGTTCGGCGTGCATCGCCGCGTCGCCCAGGTTGAATTCGTGAAGCAATTGGCCTTTGTTCACCAGCACAAAGCGCACGGTCTCACCGGCTTTTACGTCCAACGCCTTGGGCGAAAAGGAAATGTCCTGCAGCACCACTTCCACCGTGCGCGTGGCTTTATCGGCGGCTGCCGGCTGGCCGAACGCGAAGGTGTGGGCCGCGTCCGCCAGCGCATCGAAACTCAATGCCAACAGGCAACCCGCCAATATCAGAGGTGTACGCAGCGCCATCTCGATTCTCCAAAAGTGTGTGAACAGCTCTGTCAGCACTCTAAGATGGCGCCGCTGCCAGCCAGCTGACTGCTAGATTACAACTTTGTCAGGTTGCGCCCCTGCCCTGGCACCCACGGTATAAAGCCCGTTGCTCACCGCTGCCAAGAGTCGCCCATGAAACTGCTGATCGTCGAAGACCAACCGAAAACCGGCCATTACCTGCGCCAGGGCCTGAGCGAGGCGGGCTTTACCACCGAGCTGGTGGCCGACGGCACCACCGGGCAACACTTGGCACTGACCGGTGATTACGACTTGCTGATCCTCGACGTGATGCTGCCGGGCCGCGACGGCTGGCAAATTCTGCAAGCGGTACGCAGCGCCGGCCTGGACATTCCGGTGCTGTTCCTCACTGCCCGCGATGCCGTGGAAGACCGCGTGCACGGCCTGGAACTGGGCGCCGACGATTACCTGGTCAAGCCTTTCGCCTTTTCCGAACTGCTGGCCCGCGTGCGCAGCCTGTTACGCCGTGGCAGCAGCGCGCCACAGGAAACCGCGCTGCAACTGGCCGACCTGCGCCTGGACCTGATCCGCCGCCGCGTCGAACGCGACGGCCAGCGCATCGACCTCACCGCCAAGGAGTTTTCCCTGCTGGAACTGCTGCTGCGCCGCCAGGGCGAAGTACTGCCCAAATCGCTGATCGCCTCGCAGGTGTGGGACATGAACTTCGACAGCGACACCAACATCATCGAAGTGGCCATCCGCCGTTTGCGCCTGAAAGTCGACGACAGCTTCCCCAACAAGCTGATCCACACCGTGCGCGGCATGGGGTATGTGCTGGAGGAGCGGTGCAATTGATCAAGCGCCTGTCCCTGGCCAGCCGTCTGGCGCTGCTGTTTGCGGCGTGCACCGCCGTGGTTTCGTTGCTCGCCGGCGTGCTGTTCAACCACGCCAGTGAGGCGCACTTTATCGAGCTGGACCAGCAACAACTCGACAGCCAGCTGGTGGCGCTGCGCAGCACTTTGCAGGGGGTCGACTCGCCACAATTATTTGCGCAACGCGAAGCGCAACTGCGCGCCGAGCTCAATCGCCAACCCGAACTGGCGCTGCGCGTTACTGCCCAAGGCCAGCGCTGGTTTGACGGCCCGCCCGGCATCAGCCTGCCTGAAGCACCGGGCTTGCACAGCCTGCAAAACGCCGGGACTGAGTATCGCGTGTACAACGCGCCATTGGTCGCCGGCCAACCCGGCTCGCCGCAATTGACGCTGATGCTCGACATCACCCATCACCAGCACTTCCTGCAACGCATGCAGCACCTGATCTGGCTGACCGTCGGCCTCTCGGCCCTGGCCACCGCGCTGCTCGGCGCCTGGGCCGCGCGCAGCGGGTTGCGGCCGCTACGGCGCATGGGTGAAGTGGCCGCCAGCGTGTCGGCGCACTCCCTGACCCAACGCCTGCCGCAACAGCACATGCCGGTGGAGTTGGCCGAACTGGCCCAGGCCTTCAACGCTATGCTCGGGCGTCTGGACGACTCGTTCCAGCGCCTCTCGGCCTTCTCCGCCGATATCGCCCACGAACTGCGCACGCCCCTCTCCAACCTGCTCACCCACACCCAAGTGATCCTCACCCAGCCGCGCCCGCTGGAGGACTACCGCGAGGCGCTGCACAGCAACCTGGAAGAGTTGCAGTGGATGGCCCAGCTGGTGAATGACATGTTGTACCTGGCCAAGGCCGACCACGGCCTGCTCATGCCCAAGCGCGAGGCCTTGGTGCTGGACGATGAAGTGGAAGCGTTGATCGAGTTCTTCGCGTTGCTGGCCGAGGACGCGCACGTCAGCCTGGTGCGCGAGGGCACGGCGCATACGGCGGGTGATCGCGGCATGTTGCGCCGGGCGTTGTCGAATTTGCTCGATAACGCGCTCAGGTTTACCCCGGCCGGTGGCGAGGTGCGGGTGCGGATGGCTGAAACCGCGCGGGGTGTGACGCTGACCGTGGAGAATACGGGCGAAGGTATTCCGGCGGCGTTGTTACCGCGCTTGTTTGATCGGTTTTATCGGGCTGACCCGGCGCGCCGTGAAGGCAGCAGTGAGCATGCGGGGCTGGGGCTGGCGATTACCCAGTCGATTGTGCGGGCGCATGGGGGGAGGATTTATTGTGAGTCTGAAGCTGGGTGGACGCGGTTTGTGATTGAGTTGCCCAAGGAGGATTGATGCAAGCTGCTCCGGCCCTATCGCGGGCAAGCCCGCTCCCACATTTTTGATGTGTGAATACATTCGAATGTGGGAGCTGGCTTGCCTGCGATAGGGGTCTCAGCCCTTACGAATACCTGAGCGCATGCGCCGGCTCAATCTTAGCCGCCCGATACGCCGGGTAAATCGTCGCCAAAAAGCTCAACACAAACCCGGCCGTGCAAATCAGCAGCACGTCGCCGCCCTGCAGTTGCGAAGGCAGGTTGCTAACGAAATACACGTCCGAACTGAAGATATGTTGCCCGGTCACACGCTCCAGCCAACCCACCAGTTCGCTCACGTTGAGCGCCGCAATCACGCCCAGCACACCGCCGATCAAAGTGCCGACGATGCCGATCACGGTGCCCTGCACCATGAAGATCGCCATGATCTGCCGTGGCGTGGCGCCAATGGTGCGCAGGATCGCGATGTCGGCGCCCTTGTCGTTCACCACCATGATCAAGGTGGCGATGATGTTGAACGCGGCGACGGCGACGATCATCAGCAGCAACAGGCCGATCATGGTCTTTTCCATCTTCATCGCGCTGAACAGGCTGCCCTGGGTGTGGGTCCAGTCATCCGGCTTGTAGGCCGCGCCGAGGCTGGCGGCGATGTCTGCCGAGACCTTCGGTGCCGCGTACAGGTCTTTTACCGCCAGGCGCACGCTTTGCACCTGGTTAGGCTGCCAATGCTGGATTTCGGCGGCGTCGGCCATGTTGATCAGTGCCATAGAGCCATCCAGCTCGGCGCCGACCTTGAAGATACCGACCACGTTGAGCCGCTGCATGCGTGGGGTGATGCCACCCGGCGCCGTGCTGATTTCCGGCACGATCAGGGTCAGCTTGTCACCCACGTTCAGGCGGAAGCGCCGTGCAGTGATGTCGCCGATGACCACACCGAACTCGCCGGCCTTCAGGTCGTCCAGTTTGCCGCGCACGATGTGCTGGGCCACGATCGAAACTTTGCCTTCCTGGGCCGGGTCTACGCCGCTGATCTCGATCGGCTGCATCGCGCCCTTGTAGGAGAACATCCCGTCCATCTGCGTGAATGGTACGGCGGCAGTCACTTGCGGGTTCTTCATGGCGGCGGCGGCCACCGGCTGCCAGTCATCAATCGGGTTCACGCCGACGATGGTCGCGTGGGGCACCATGCCGAGGATGCGTGAGCTCATTTCGCGCTGGAAGCCGTTCATCACCGACAACACCACGATCATCGCCAACACGCCCAGGGCGAGGCCGATCATCGAGGTCATCGAGATAAACGAAACAAAACGGTTGCGGCGCTTGGCGCGGGTATAGCGCGTGCCGATGAAAATCGATAACGGTCTGAACATTCGCGGGCACCGTTTAAAAAAATGAAAAAGCCCAGCGCCAGGCGCCGGGCTTGAAACGGGTCAGATGGCGACCAAGTGACCTTCCTGCAGGTGCAGCACGCGGTCCATCTGGCGGGCCATGCTCATGTCATGGGTCACCACCAGGAACGCGGTGCGCATCTGGGTGCTCAGTTCGAGCATCAAATCCTTGATGCCCTGGGCGGTGTGGGAGTCGAGGTTGCCGGTTGGCTCATCGAGCATCACCAGGCCTGGGTTGTTGACCAGGGCACGGGCAATCGCTACACGCTGGCGCTCGCCACCGGACAACTCGGCCGGCTTGTGCTCCAGGCGATGACCGAGGCCGACGCGCTCCAGCAATGCCTTGGCGCGCTGGCGGGCTTCCGGGATCGCGGTCTTGCCGATCAGCAGCGGCATGCACACGTTTTCCAGCGCGGTGAATTCCGGCAGCAGGTGGTGGAACTGGTACACGAAACCCAACGAGCGGTTACGCAGTTGGCCACGCGCCTTCTCACCCAGGGCCGACAGCTCTTCGCCAGCCAGCCACACGCTGCCCTGGGACGGCGTATCCAGGCCGCCCAACAGGTTGAGCAAGGTACTTTTGCCGGAGCCGGAACTGCCGACGATCGCCACGCGTTCGCCCGGGTGCAGTTCAAGTTGCAGGTTGGACAACACCACCACCGATTCCGGGCCTTCCTCGTAGGATTTGCCCAGGTTGCGGCAGCTCAGGATTGCTTTTTCACTCATGCCCGATTCACTCATAACGTAAGGCCTGTGCTGGCTGGGTACGTGCCGCGCGCCAGGCTGGATACAGGGTGGCAAGGAAGCTCAATACCAACGCGGCGCCGCCTACCATCAACACGTCCTGGGCCTGAACCTGGGACGGCAAGTAGTCGATGAAGTAGACGTCGGCGTTGAGAAACTTGTGACCGATGACTTTTTCCAGCGCGGCGATGGCGGCGCTGACGTTCAGCGCGGCCAGGATGCCGACCGCGGTGCCGATCAAGGTACCAACCACGCCGATCACGGTGCCCTGCACCATGAAGATCGCCATGATCTGCCCCGGCGTGGCGCCCAGGGTACGCAGGATGGCGATGTCGCCTTTCTTGTCGTTCACCACCATCACCAGCGTGGAAATGATGTTGAACGCGGCCACGGCGACGATCAGCAGCAACAGCAGGCCGATCATG
The DNA here is from genome assembly GCF_047943075.1 of Pseudomonas sp. NFX183. Classification (NCBI taxonomy): domain Bacteria; kingdom Pseudomonadati; phylum Pseudomonadota; class Gammaproteobacteria; order Pseudomonadales; family Pseudomonadaceae; genus Pseudomonas; species Pseudomonas sp. NFX183. The sequence goes on from NZ_CP181333.1 coordinate 378,270, forward strand.
GCTTTTTCCATGCGGATGGCCTGGTAGAGGTTGCCGTGGGTGCGGGTCCAGTCGCGGGCGTAATACTGGGATTCACCCAGGTGCTGGGCGATTTCCCAGGCGCCGCGCGGGGCGTCGAACAGGTCGTTGAATTTGAGGCGCAGGCCCTGCACCTGATCCGGCTTCCAGCGATGCAGGCGCGCCAGGTCGGTGAGGTTGGTCAGGCCGAGGTAGCCATCGATCTCGCCGGCGCCGACGTGGAAGGTGCCGACCACGGTGAAGCGCTTCATGCGCGGGAACATGCCGGCCGGGGTCACGGTGACTTCCGGGGCGACGAAGGTCAGCTTGTCGCCGATGTTCACGCCGAGCTTGGCCGCCGCCTTGTCGCCGATCACGATGCCAAAGCTGCCAGGCGCCAGGTCGTCGAGTTTGCCCTGCAACATGAACTTGTCGATGATCGACACGTTACGTTCCTGGGCCGGGTCGATGCCATTGAGCAGGATTTTCTGCACCTTGCCGTCGTTGGTCAGCAATCCCTGCATCTGGGTAAACGGCGCAACGGCCACCACCTTGGGGTTCTGCTTGACCTTGTCGGCAAGGCTCGGCCAGTCGCTGATGGGCGAATCGCCCTCGATGGTCGCGTGGGGCACCATGCCCAGCACGCGGGTGCGCATCTCATGATCGAAGCCGTTCATCACCGACAGCACCACGATCATCACGACCACGCCCAAGGCGAGCCCGATCATCGAGGTCAGGGAAATGAACGACACAAAATGATTGCGACGCTTTGCACGGGTATAACGCGTGCCGATAAATACGAAGAGAGGTCTGAACATGTCGGGGCTTGTTCGGAGGAAAAGAAGACGTCCCGGTGGCGGGGTCAGGTAAGCAGCTTTACACTCAGACCATTACCGCTACTTTGGGTTCGCCATGTCGACATTAGATGAAGAAGAGCGCCGCGAATACTACCGTATCGACGACATGATCGCACTTCAAATCAGCACCCTTTCTGCCCCCGAAGCGGCGAGCAAGGAAGTGTTGCTGGATGATTCGCCGCTGTTCAACCTGCTCAGCGAATTGCACCTCAGCGAATTCGAAGCCCAGCACCTGCTGCGCCAGATCAGCGAGAAAGATCGCAGCCTGGCCGCCTTCCTCAAAGTCCAGAACAAACGCGTGGACCTGCTCAGTCAGATCATGGCGCGCGGCCTGCTCGATGAGGTGGGCGCGCCGCAGCCGGTGATCCTTTCCGAAGGCGGTATCGACTTCCAGCACCCAACGCCGCTGGCGCCCGACACGCACCTGGCGGTCAAGCTGGTATTGATGCCCCAGGCGCTCGGCTTGCTGCTGCGTGCCCGCGTGACGCATTGCGACGCCAAGGGCGAAGGCTTTGACGTGGGCACGGAATTCGAATCGATGACCGATGCCCAACGCCAATTGCTGGCGCGCTACATCCTGCAGAAACAAGCCCAGGAACGACGCCTGGCGCGGGAACAAAGCGACGCCCAAGACACCTGAATCTCGTATGACCCCGCCGGGCTATCTGGCGCAAAGGAGCAACTGTGACCCTGATTTATGGCCACCGCGGTGCCAAAGGCGAATCACCGGAAAACACCCTGACCAGCTTTCAGGAGTGCCTCAAGCACGGCGTACGCCGCTGCGAACTGGATTTGCACCTGTCCATGGATGGCGAGCTGATGGTCATCCACGACCCGACCCTCAAACGCACCACCGACCGGCGCGGCAAAGTCGTCGAGTATTCGGCAGCCGACCTGGTGAAGATGGACGCGCGCAAAGGCGGCCCGGGTTGGGTCAGCCCCTGCCCGATCCCACGCCTTGAAGAGTTGTTCGAAAAATGCGACTTCGATCACTGGCAGCTCGAAGTCAAAAGCGCTTCGCGCACCCGCGCCGCGACGACCGTACTGGCAATTCGTGAGATGGCTGTGCGTCATGGCCTGATGGACAAGGTCACCGTGACCTCAAGTTCGCGGGAAGTCTTGAAAGCGGCGGTTGAACTCACCCCGGACCTGTCACGCGGCTTGGTCGCCGAATACGCCTGGCTCGACCCGCTGAAGGTCGCGCAAAACTACGGCTGTGAATACCTGGCATTGAACTGGACGCTGTGCACCCCCGAGCGTCTGGAAAAAGCCCAGCGCCAGGGTTTGCACGTGTCCGTGTGGACGGTCAACGAACCGGCGCTGATGCGCAGGCTCGCTGACTTCGGCGTAGATAGCCTGATTACAGACTTTCCCGGTTTGGCCACTGCCACCCTCGAGAATTACTGAAATCGGTCTCCCCGGCCGGCTCAGGCCACCGGCCGGAGCCGCTCAAAAAAGCCGGTTGAGGCCGTCGTAGGCTGCTACCCGATAGGCTTCGGCCATGGTCGGGTAGTTGAACGTGGTGTTCACAAAATACTTGAGGGTATTTTGCTCACCCGGCTGGTTCATGATCGCCTGGCCGATGTGCACGATCTCCGAGGCCTGGTAGCCGAAGCAATGCACGCCGAGGACTTCCAGGGTCTCGCGGTGGAACAGGATCTTGAGCATGCCTTGCGGCTCACCGGCGATCTGCGCACGCGCCATGCTCTTGAAGAACGCCTTGCCGACTTCGTAAGGCACCTTGGCCTTGGTCAGTTCGTGCTCGTTCTTGCCGATCGAGCTGATCTCCGGAATCGTGTAGATACCGGTCGGCACGTCGTTCACATAGCGCCAGCTGCCGTTGTCAACAATGCTGCCGGCCGCTGAACGGCCCTGGTCATGCGCGGCACTGGCCAGGCTTGGCCAGCCGATCACGTCACCGGCGCCATAGATATTGGTCACGCAGGTGCGGTAGTTCTCGTCGACTTCGATCTGGCCACGGCTGTTGACCTTCACGCCGATGTTTTCCATGCCCAGCTTGTCGGTGTTGCCGGTACGGCCGTTGCACCACAGCAAGGCGTCGGCCTTGATCTTCTTGCCGGACTTGAGGTGCAGGATCACACCGTTGTCCAGGCCTTCGACCCGCTCGTACTCTTCGTTGTGGCGCACGGTGATGTTGTTGTTGCTGAAGTGGTAGCTCAACGCCTGGGAAATTTCCGAGTCGAGGAAGCTCAGCAACTGGTCGCGGTTATCCACCAGCTCCACCAATACACCCAGGCCGCTGAAGATCGAGGCGTATTCACAGCCGATCACGCCGGCGCCGTAGATGATCAATTTGCGCGGGGTGTGGCCCAGGCTCAGGATGGTGTCGCTATCGTAGATACGCGGGTGGTGGAAATCGATATCGGCCGGGCGATACGGGCGCGAACCGGTGGCGATGATGATGTGCTTGGCCACCAGCTTCTCGACCACGCCGTTGGCGCAGACCACTTCGACGGTCTGCTCGTCGGCAAAACTGCCGGTGCCGAAGAACAGGTCGACGCGGTTACGGGCGTAGTAGCCGGTGCGCGACGCGACTTGCTTGGAGATGACTTTTTCGGCGCTTTTCAATACGTCCGGGAACGAGAACCAGCGCGGCTCACCAATGGCCCGGAACATCGGGTTGGTGTTGAACTGCATGATCTGGCGCACCGAGTGACGCAAGGCCTTGGACGGGATGGTACCCAGGTGGGTGCAGTTACCGCCGACCTGGCGACGGCTATCGACCATCGCCACCTTGCGCCCAGCTTTGGCGGCGTTCATCGCCGCACCTTCTCCAGCCGGGCCGGAACCCAGTACCACCACGTCGTAGTTGTAGACAGCCATGCGTACTCCTCAGAACAGGCCAGGCGTACGGTTGGACGCCTGGCTAAATCATGCCGCGGCCAGCGGGCATGAAGGACAATTTGGCTCAAGTGTGTGAGCCGGGGCACAGTCTATAGAAGGCTCAACGCCGCGAACATTAACCCTTGGTCGCGTCGTAGGCCAGTCTTGCCTTTACTACAGAACCCGCAAATTGCAATTAGACTGCTGACACGCACCGTTTGCAGGAAGAGCCATTATGCGGCATGTCGTTTTCTGTTTATTGCTGATTTTCTGCGTGGCAGTGCAGGCCAGTGAGGCGGAGCGTCTAAAGCAGGCCGGTTTTGCTGCGCAATCTCATGACCTGGTGCTGAAAAACCAGGCGGTGCTGGTGTATCTCTGGGCGGATGTGTATGCGGCAGCGGTGTATGCCCCCGCCGATACCAGTGCGAGAGCCGCCTGGGATCAGCAAAAGAATCTGCGCCTGGCGCTGTATTACTTTCGCAACATCGACCGTAGCGACGTGATCAAGGCGGCCACCACGACCCTGGAGCGCCAGCACAGCAGCGCCACCCTCGCCCGCTTGAAGCCCGAACTGGATCGGCTGCACGCGAGCTTCCGCGATATCCGCAGTGGCGATCGGTATGCCCTCGACGTTCGACCTGGGCGTGGGTTGAATCTGGAGATCAACGACAAGGTGGTGTTCAGCAGCCGCGATGAGGAATTGGCAAAAGCCTATCTCGGCATTTGGCTGGCGCCGAAGGGCTTGTCGGATAGCCTGCGTAAATCTCTGCTGAATTAATCAGCGCTCGCAAAAACACCAAAGAACCCATGTGGGAGCTGGCTTGCCTGCGATAGCGTTGGATCAGCCCGTCATTTGCTGACTGACACACCGCTATCGCAGGCAAGCCAGCTCCCACAGTGATTTTTACCCGCCAAGACACCTGCGCATTTAGTCAGCTGGCTATCGCTTTCTATTGCCGGTAGTGGCTAATACACATATGGTTACAAAAGCGCAGCAAGGACGAGTGATGACCAGGGATCACTAATAAGATAGCCAAAATGAGTGCATGACATGTCCACCACAACGGGCAAAGGCAGGGCGATTTTTCGCGTTGTCAGCGGCAACTTCCTCGAGATGTTCGACTTCATGGTCTACGGCTTCTACGCCACGGCCATTGCCAAAACCTTCTTTCCCACCGACAGCGCCTTCGCCTCGCTGATGCTGTCCCTGGCGACCTTCGGCGCCGGCTTCCTGATGCGGCCTTTGGGCGCAATCTTCCTCGGCGCCTACATCGACCGCCACGGCCGTAAGAAAGGCCTGGTCATCACCCTGGCCATGATGGCCGCCGGCACCGTCCTCATCGCTTGCGTCCCAGGCTATGCCACCCTGGGCGTGGCGGCGCCGTTGCTGGTGCTGTTTGGTCGCTTGCTGCAAGGTTTCTCCGCCGGCGTCGAGCTGGGCGGTGTGTCGGTGTACCTGGCGGAAATCGCCACACCCGGGCGCAAGGGCTTCTTCGTCAGTTGGCAGTCCGCCAGCCAGCAAGCCGCGGTGGTGTTCGCCGGGTTGCTCGGCGTGGGCCTGAACCACTGGCTCAGCCCGCAGGAGATGGGCGACTGGGGCTGGCGCGTGCCATTCCTGATCGGCTGCCTGATCGTGCCGGTGATCTTCGTGATTCGCCGCTCGCTGGAAGAAACCCCTGAGTTCCAGGCGCGTAAGCACCGCCCTACCCTGCAGGAAATCGTGCGCTCGATCGGTCAGAACTTCGGCATCGTCATCGCCGGCATGGCGCTGGTGGTGATGACCACCGTGTCGTTCTACCTGATCACCGCCTACACCCCGACTTTCGGCAAGGCCGAGCTGCACCTGTCGGACTTCGACGCGTTGCTGGTGACCGTGTGCGTGGGCATCTCCAATTTCATCTGGCTGCCGGTGATGGGCGCGGTGTCCGACAAGATCGGCCGCAAACCCCTGCTGCTGGGCGCGACGATTCTGGCGATTCTTACCGCGTATCCGGCGTTGTCGTGGCTGGTGGCCAATCCGAGCTTCAGCCATCTGCTGATCGTGCTGCTGTGGCTGTCGTTCCTGTATGGCTCGTACAACGGTGCGATGGTGGTGGCGCTTACCGAGATCATGCCGGTGGAAGTGCGCACTACCGGGTTTTCCCTGGCCTACAGCCTGGCGACGGCGACCTTTGGTGGGTTTACGCCGGCGGCCTGCACTTATTTGATTCATGTGCTGGATAACAAGGCCGCGCCTGGGATCTGGCTCAGTGGTGCGGCGATACTCGGCTTGATCGCTACATTGATACTGTTCAAGGGCAATCGGCATGAACTGCGCACTGCGCAGGCTTCGGTGGTTGGCGGCGCCTGATAGACCGCTATCGCAGGCAAGCCAGCTCCCACCTTTGACTGTATTCACACGTCAACACTGTGGGAGCCGGGCTTGCCCGCGATGAGGCCCGAACATTCACCACAAAAACAGCCGCCACAAAAAAGCCCCGACCAGTCGGGGCTTTTTCATCTATTGCAAAGGCTTAACGCGGGAATGCAGGCGGGTTAACCCCAGCCATGTCTTCCATCACGCGAACCACTTGGCAGCTGTAACCGAACTCGTTGTCGTACCAGACGTACAGCACAACGCGGTTGTCCTGGGTGATGGTCGCCTCAGCATCCACCACACCGGCGTGGCGCGAGCCCACGAAGTCGGTCGACACCACTTCCTGCGAATTAACGAAGTCGATCTGCTTATGCAGGTCCGAGTGCAGCGCCATGTAGCGCAGGTACTCGTTCATTTCTTCACGGGTAGCGGCTTTCTCAAGGTTCAGGTTGAGAATGGCCATCGACACGTTCGGCGTCGGCACGCGGATCGCGTTACCGGTCAGCTTGCCGGCCAGCTCAGGCAGGGCCTTGGCAGCAGCGGTGGCAGCACCGGTCTCGGTGATGACCATGTTCAACGCGGCGCTACGGCCACGGCGATCGCCTTTGTGGAAGTTGTCGATCAGGTTCTGGTCGTTGGTGTACGAGTGAACCGTTTCAACGTGACCGTTAACGATGCCGAACTTGTCATTCACAGCCTTCAGCACCGGCACGATGGCGTTGGTGGTGCAGGAAGCGGCCGACACGATCTTGTCGTCAGCGGTGATTTCGCCGTGGTTGATACCGTGAACGATGTTCTTCAGCTTGCCTTTGCCAGGCGCAGTCAGCACAACGCGGTCGATACCCGGGCAGGCCAGGTGTTGGCCCAGGCCCTCGGCATCACGCCATACGCCGGTGTTGTCTACCAGCAGGGCGTCCTTGATGCCGTACTGGGTGTAATCCACCTCAGACGGGTTCTTCGCGTAGATCACCTGGATCAGGTTACCGTTGGCGGTGATGGTGTTGTTTTCTTCGTCGATGACGATGGTGCCGTTGAACGGACCGTGTACCGAGTCGCGGCGCAGCAGGCTGGCGCGTTTGGTCAGGTCGTTCTCGGCGCCTTTGCGCACAACGATAGCGCGCAGGCGCAGGCCGTCGCCGCCACCGGTTTTTTCGATCAGGATGCGCGCCAGCAGGCGGCCGATACGGCCAAAGCCGTACAGCACAACGTCGGTGCCTTTGCGGGCAGCGGCGTTTTGCTGGCCAACCACATCGGCCATTTCTTCACGCACGAACTGCTCGGCGGTGCGGCCAGCGCCTTCTTTGCGGAATTTGTAAGCCAACTTGCCCAGGTCTACCGAGGCCGCGCCGAGCTTGAGCTCGCTCATGGCTTTAAGCAGAGGGAATGTTTCGTGGACGGAGAGTTCGCTGTCGTCGGCGGAACGATGGCGAGCAAAGCGATGCGCCTTGAGAATCGCGATGACTGATTGGTTGATCAGGCTGCGGCCATAGATCGAGCTCACCACATTGTTATTGCGGTACAGCTGACCGATAAGCGGAATCATCGCTTCAGCGAGTGCTTCACGGTCGATCCATTCACCAAGACACTGGTCGGGCTTCTGAGTCACGGGAACCTTCCACATGTAGGGGCAGAAAAAAGGGGCTACATTATGTCGTCCGACCGGCCGTTGAGCAATGCGCCAACCACAACAAAAAGCGCTTGCAAAAAAACACCACCCCGCTACAGCCCAGTAAATACGCGGGTTCCAGAAGGCCACCAACGGCGCCACGCCGCCAACTTGTCCGTAACCCTCCGAAACATCCGCACTTTTTGGCACTACATATTGAGTCAAAACCCACCATTGTTTGTCTTAGCCACTACATTTCCTGCAAACCGTAATAGGCTCAGTCAGCAACTGACAGGCGGCACCTCGGGCCGTTACAATTACCGACTTTGTCGCAACGCTTGGAGCTCAACCTTCCGTGCCCGTTCTGCGTCTACCGATTCTCCCTGCTGCGGCAGGTAAACAGCACTGGGGCAACCTGCCCGGTGCCGCCCTGAGCCTGGCCATCGCCGAGGCTGCCAGCGCAGCCAAGCGCTTTACCCTGCTGCTCACCGCCGACAGCCAAAGCGCCGAGCGACTGGAGCAGGAGCTGAGCTTCTTCGCCCCCGATTTGCCGGTGCTGCACTTTCCCGACTGGGAAACCCTGCCCTACGACCTGTTCTCGCCGCACCAGGACATCATTTCCCAGCGCATCGCCAGCCTGTACCGCTTGCCGGAACTGGCCCACGGCGTGCTGGTGGTACCGATCACCACGGCCCTGCATCGCCTGGCGCCGACCAAGTTTCTGCTGGGCAGCAGCCTGGTGCTGGATATCGGCCAGAAGCTCGACGTGGAACAGATGCGCACGCGCCTTGAAGCCAGCGGCTACCGCTGCGTCGACACGGTGTACGAACACGGCGAGTTCGCCGTGCGCGGCGCGCTGATCGACCTGTTCCCGATGGGCAGCAAACTGCCGTACCGCATCGACCTGTTCGACGACGAAATCGAGACACTGCGCACCTTCGACCCGGAGAACCAGCGCTCGATTGATAAAGTCGAGTCGATCAAGCTGCTGCCGGCGCGGGAATTCCCGCTGCAAAAAGACGCCGTCACACGCTTCAAGGCCCGCTTTCGCGAACGCTTCGACGTGGACTTCCGGCGCTGCCCGATCTTTCAGGACCTGAGCAGCGGGATTACACCGGCCGGTATCGAGTACTACCTGCCGCTGTTCTTTGACGAAACCTCCACCCTGTTCGACTACCTGCCGCAAGACACCCAAGTGTTCTCGCTGCCGGGCATTGAGCAGGCGGCGGAAAACTTTTGGAACGATGTGCGCAATCGCTATGAAGAGCGCCGCGTCGATCCATCGCGGCCTTTATTGCCGCCAGCCGAGCTGTTCCTGCCGGTGGAAGACTGCTTCGCCCGCTTGAAAAACTGGCCGCGCGTCGTCGCCAGCCAACAGGACGTGGACGCCGGCAGCGGCCGCGAGCGCTTCCCGGCGAGCACGCTGCCGGACCTGGCGATCCAGGCCAAAGCCACGCAGCCGCTGGAAGCGTTATCCAACTTCCTCGGCGACTTCCCCGGCCGCGTGCTGTTTACCGCCGAATCCGCCGGCCGTCGCGAAGTGCTGCTGGAACTGTTGGAACGCCTGAAGCTGCGCCCGAAGACCGTCGACAGCTGGCCGGACTTTGTTAAGAGCAAAGACCGCCTGGCGATCACCATCGCGCCGCTGGATGAAGGTTTGTTGCTAGATGACCCAGCCTTGGCGCTGATCGCCGAGAGCCCGCTGTTCGGCCAACGCGTGATGCAGCGCCGCCGCCGTGAAAAACGCGCCGACATCAACAACGACGCAGTGATCAAGAACCTGACCGAGCTGCGCGAAGGCGCGCCGGTGGTGCATATCGACCACGGCGTAGGCCGCTACCTCGGGCTGCAAACCCTGGAGATCGATAACCAGGCCGCCGAATTCCTCACCATGGAATACGCCGAGGGCGCCAAGCTTTACGTGCCGGTGGCCAGCCTGCACCTGATCGCGCGCTACACCGGCAGCGACGACGCCCTGGCGCCGTTGCACCGCCTGGGCTCCGAGACCTGGCAGAAAGCCAAGCGCAAAGCCGCCGAACAGGTGCGCGACGTCGCCGCCGAACTGCTCGACATTTATGCACGCCGCGCAGCCCGCGAAGGTTATGCCTTCGCCGACCCGAAAGCCGACTACGCCACCTTCAGCGCCGGCTTTGCGTTTGAAGAAACCCCGGACCAGCAAACCACCATCGAAGCCGTGCGCGCCGACATGCTCGCGCCCAAGCCGATGGACCGCCTGGTGTGCGGCGACGTGGGCTTCGGCAAAACCGAAGTGGCCATGCGCGCCGCCTTTATCGCGGTGCATGGCGGCAAGCAGGTGGCGATTCTGGTGCCGACCACCCTACTCGCCCAACAACACTACAACAGCTTCCGCGACCGCTTTGCCGACTGGCCGGTGAGCGTGGAAGTGATGAGCCGCTTCAAGTCCGCCAAGGAAGTGAATGCCGCCGTCGCCGACTTGGCCGAAGGCAAGATCGATATCGTGATCGGCACCCATAAGCTGCTGTCGGACGATGTAAAGATCAAAAACCTCGGTTTGGTGATCATCGACGAAGAGCACCGCTTCGGTGTGCGGCAGAAAGAACAGCTGAAGAATCTGCGCAGCGAAGTCGACATCCTCACCCTCACCGCCACGCCGATTCCGCGCACGCTGAACATGGCTGTGTCGGGCATGCGTGACCTGTCGATCATCGCCACGCCGCCGGCACGTCGCCTGTCGGTGCGCACCTTCGTGATGGAACAGAACAAAAGCACGGTCAAGGAAGCGCTGTTGCGTGAACTGCTGCGCGGCGGCCAGGTGTACTACCTGCACAATGACGTCAAGACCATCGAGAAATGCGCCGCCGACCTCGCCGAACTGGTGCCGGAAGCCCGCATCGCCATCGGCCACGGGCAGATGCGCGAGCGCGAACTCGAACAGGTGATGAGCGACTTCTACCACAAGCGCTTCAACGTGCTGATCGCCTCGACCATCATCGAGACCGGCATCGACGTGCCGAGCGCCAACACCATCATCATCGAGCGCGCCGACAAGTTCGGCCTGGCGCAGCTGCACCAGTTGCGCGGCCGTGTCGGGCGCAGTCACCACCAGGCCTATGCCTACTTGCTGACGCCGCCGCGCCAGCAGATTACCTCCGACGCCGAGAAGCGCCTGGAAGCCATCGCCAACACCCAGGACCTGGGTGCCGGTTTTGTGCTGGCCACCAACGACCTGGAAATCCGTGGCGCCGGCGAACTGCTCGGCGACGGCCAGAGCGGGCAGATCCAGGCCGTAGGTTTCACCCTGTATATGGAGATGCTCGAGCGCGCGGTGAAAGCCATCCGCAAAGGCGAACAACCGAACCTCGATCAACCCTTGGGTGGCGGCCCGGAAATCAACCTGCGCTTGCCGGCATTGATTCCCGAAGACTACCTGCCGGATGTGCACGCGCGGCTGATTCTGTACAAGCGCATCGCCTCGGCCACCGACGAAGAAGGTCTCAAGGACCTGCAGGTGGAGATGATCGACCGCTTCGGCCTGTTGCCGGAACCGACCAAGAACCTGGTGCGCCTGACCCTGCTCAAATTGCAGGCCGAGCAGTTGGGCATCAAGAAGGTCGATGCCGGGCCGCAAGGCGGGCGTATCGAGTTCGAAGCGCAAACGCCGGTGGACCCACTGGTGCTGATCAAGCTGATTCAGGGCCAGCCCAACCGCTACAAGTTCGAAGGGGCTACGCTGTTCAAGTTCATGGTGCCAATGGAACGTGCCGAAGAACGCTTTAATACATTAGAGGCGCTGTTTGAGCGCCTCATCCCGAAATCTGCTTGAAGGACGCCCCAATGCGCCTGTTCCGCATTTTGAGCTTGTTGTTGGTGGTCGTTGCTCCTTCGGCGTTTGCCGACAGCCCCTATCTGGTGGAAATGATTCTGGTGCGCCAGAACGCCGAGCCGGTGATCAATAGCCGCGCGGCGCCGGAAAACTGGGACGCCGGGGCACCACGGCTGCCGGCGGACAAAATCAGCCCGCCGCGGCTGGGCAACATCGTCGACAAGCTCAGTGCCGACACCGGTTACACGGTGCTGCTGCACCGGGCCTGGGACCAGAACCTGGGCGAGCAGCCGGTGAAGCTGGCCATCAGCGATGGCCAGGAGCAGTTTGGCCAGTTTCCCATCGAAGGCACGCTGAACCTGCAACTGGGGCGCTTTACCGATATCGACGCAGACTTCTGGATCAACCAGTTCGACGCCAACGGCAGCGTCATCGCCAGCGAACACTTGAGCCAGCAAGGCGTGCGCACCAAGAACAACCAGCTCAACTACCTGGACGGCGGCCACTTGGCCCTGCTGATCAAGATCACCTCGCTGACCGCCAAACCACCCAGCGCACCACCGCCCGACGCTCAGGACTGATCCAGCGCCATGCCCCTGACATCGTCACTGACCAAACCCCTGGCCCCGTCGTGGGCCAATCGCTTTAAAGAGCAAAGCCTTGAGCGCGGGCGCCGCTACGCCCTGGAAAACCGCGTGCGCATCGTCGAGTCCGGCGACAGCACCATTGTTGCCAGCTGCGAAGGCTCGGGCGGCAACGTTTACCGGCAGACCATCTCGCTGCGCGAATCGGCCAAAGGCATGCTGATTCTGGTGGACAGCCGCTGCACGTGCCCGGTGCACACCAACTGCAAACATATCGCGGCGGTGCTGCTCAAGGTCCAGGAAACCCTGGCTTACCCGGCGGCTGCGCAAGATGCCGAGCTGCTGGAAAAACTCCAGGCCGTGCTGGATAACCGCGTGGTGCTGCCGCAGGTGGTGATGGAGGATGTGCGACCGGTGCCGCGCCTGTGGCTGGCGAGTGTCGAGTTCAGCGCGTTTGAACCGCGCAATGGCAAAATGCAGCGTTACATCCAGCACCGTGCGGCGTTGTCGTTCAACTACCTGGGCAACTATGTCAGCGGGCAAAAAAATGCCGACATCGTGGTGCGCCAGGAAACCCAGAGCCTGCGCATCAAGCGCCATCCGGAGCTGGAGCAACCGTACCGCGAGCAACTGCGCCTGCTCGGCTTCAAGATCGCCACGCGCCAGAGCAAGGCGTTGCCGGAGAGCGCCGGCGAATTGTTCGAAATGGTCAACGACAGTGCCTGGCTGAACTTCACCCTCAACGCCTCGCCGACCTTGCGCGCCGAGGGCTGGGAGTTGCAGATCGATGAGGATTTCGGTTTCGACTTGAGCGCCGTCGATGACTGGTACGCCACCGTCGATGAAGGCCCGGAACGCGATTGGTTTGACCTGGAGCTGGGCATCATCGTCAACGGCGAGCGCCTGAGCCTGCTGCCGATTCTGTTGAACCTGATGCGCTCGCACACCGAGATCCTCAACCCGGAAAAGCTCGCCCGGCGCCGCGATGACGAGCTGATCCTGGTGAACATCCCCGGCCTGCCCAACGGCCACGGGCCGCTGCAAGTGGCGCTGCCCTACGGCCGCTTGAAACCGGTGCTGGCCACCCTTGGCGAATTTTACCTGCAGGAATCGGGCACCACCACCTTGCGCCTGGCCAAGGCCGATGCGATTCGTCTCAACCCGCTGGAAGACCTGCCGCTGCAATGGGAAGGCGGCGAGAAGATCCGCAACTTTGCCCAGCGCCTGCGTGACATCAAGGACTTCACCTGCGTGGCGCCCGAAGGCTTGAACGCGACACTGCGCCCGTATCAACTGGAAGGCTTGAGCTGGATGCAGTCGCTGCGCCAACTCGACGTGGGCGGGATTCTTGCGGATGACATGGGCCTGGGCAAAACCCTACAGACGCTGGCGCATATTCTCAGTGAAAAAATCGCCGGGCGCCTGGATCGGCCGTGCATGGTGGTGATGCCTACCAGCCTGATCCCGAACTGGCTCGACGAAGCCGCGCACTTTACGCCGCAACTCAAGGTAGTGGCGCTGTATGGCGCGACACGCAAAAAGCACTTCGCCAACCTGCAGGACTACGACCTGCTGCTGACGACTTATGCGCTGCTGCCCAAAGACATCGAGCAACTCGCCGCCCTGCCCTTGCACGTGCTGATCCTCGACGAAGCCCAGTACATCAAGAACCCCAACAGCAAGGCCGCTCAGGCCGCGCGCGAGCTCAATGCGCGCCAGCGCCTGTGCCTGAGTGGTACACCGCTGGAAAACCACTTGGGTGAGCTGTGGTCGCTGTTCCACTTCCTGCTGCCGGGCTGGCTGGGCGACGTGAAAAGCTTCAACCGCGATTACCGCGTGCCCATCGAAAAGCGCGCCAGTGATGTGCGATTGCAGCACCTCAACGGTCGGATCAAACCCTTCCTGCTGCGCCGTACCAAGGAACAGGTGGCCACGGAATTGCCGCCCAAGACCGAGATCATCCACTGGGTCGATCTCAACGAAGCCCAGCGTGATGTGTACGAAACCATGCGCCTGGCCATGGACAAGAAGGTGCGCGACGAAATCACCCGCAAGGGCGTGGCGCGTAGCCAGATCATTATTCTTGAAGCGCTGCTCAAGTTGCGCCAGGTGTGCTGCGACCTGCGCCTGGTCAACGATGCCGCCCTGCCCGCGCGCGGCAGCAGCTCGGGCAAGCTCGACAGTTTGATGGAAATGCTCGAAGAGCTGTTTGCCGAAGGGCGCCGGATTCTGCTGTTCTCGCAGTTCACTTCGATGCTGAGCCTGATCGAAGTCGAGCTGAAAAAGCGCGGCGTGGCCTACGCACTGCTGACCGGCCAGACCCGCGACCGCCGCACACCGGTGAAGGACTTCCAGAGCGGCAAGTTGCAGATTTTTCTGATCAGCTTGAAGGCTGGCGGTGTGGGCTTGAACCTGACAGAAGCCGATACGGTGATCCACTATGACCCGTGGTGGAACCCGGCCACGGAGAACCAGGCGACTGACCGCGCGTATCGCATCGGTCAGGAGAAGCCGGTGTTCGTCTATAAAATGATTGCACGGGGCACGGTGGAGGAGAAAATCCAACACCTGCAAAAGGAAAAGTCCGACCTGGCGGCGGGCGTGCTGGATGGGCGTACGACGGGAGATTGGCAGTTGGGCAACGAGGATATCGAGGCGTTGTTTGCGCCGTTGCCCAATAAGCAAGAGAAGCGCTGACCTTCAGATTGCTATCGCGGGCGAGCCCGCTCCCACATTTTGATGTGTGAATACATTCAAGTGTGGGAGCGGGCTTGCCTGCGATGGGCGCACCACGGTTTTCAGCCGATCAACTGAGCATCCCGCAACGCGGTAAGCGCCGCCAGCCAACGCGGGTCCTGCTTATAGTCCGTCGAAGCAATCGCCTGCCCACGCATCCGCGCAATCCGCGCCGAAGGCGTAACCTTCATGCGCTGCGCCGCCGTCAGCGCCAGCTCGGCGGCCGCACGATCGTTGCACACCAAGCCCATGTCGCAACCGGCGGTCAGCGCCGCTTCGATCCGGCTGGCCGCATCACCGACCACATGCGCCCCGGCCATGGACAGGTCATCACTGAAAATCACCCCATCAAACTGCAACTCGCCACGCAGAATGTCCTGCAGCCAGCGCCGCGAGAAACCAGCCGGCTGGGCATCCACCTGCGGATAGATGACGTGTGCGGGCATGACGGCGGCCAATTGCTTGCTCAGCCGTGCGAAAGGCACCAGGTCATTTGCGCGAATCTGTTCCAGGCTACGCTCGTCATTGGGAATGGCGACGTGGGAATCGGCCTCAGCCCAGCCGTGGCCCGGGAAGTGTTTACCGGTGGCGGCCATGCCCGCGCTGTTCATGCCGCGAATGAAGGCACCGGCAAGCACGGCGGCGCGCTCGGGGTCGCCTTCAAACGAGCGGGTGCCGACCACGGCGCTGCGCTGGTAATCCAAATCCAGTACCGGGGCGAAGCTCAGGTCAAGGCCAACCGCCAGTACTTCTGTGGCCATGATCCAGCCGCACTGCTCGGCCAGGTATTCGGCATTCGGCTTATCCGCCAACAAACGCATGGCCGGCAGACGCACAAAGCCCTGGCGCAGGCGCTGCACGCGCCCGCCTTCCTGGTCAACGGCCAGCAGCAGGTCGGGACGCACGGCACGGATCGACGCGCTCAACTCGCGCACCTGACGTGGGTGCTCGATGTTGCGCGCGAAAATGATCAGGCCGCCCACTTCAGGCTGACGCAACAGGTGACGATCCTCGGCCGTCAGCCAGGTACCGGCCACATCAACCATCAAAGAACCTTGCAGGGCAGCAGTCATAAACCTTCCTTAAATAACGCACACAACCCGTTGCCCTCACCTGGCGCGATAAGCGCAGTGAGCACAACGGGTTGCGAGTAAATAGCTGAAATCGGCATGGCGGCTAGCTTAGCGGATGCAAGCGGCCGCGCACACCCGGGGCAATCACGCCTTGGCGACGGCTGGCGTGGATTTGCTGCGTGGGCGCAACTGCGCGGCCGCCATGGCCTGGTCGGTCACACCGGTTTCGGCGCGCATGCCGGCGGCAAGGAACGGCACCATCAGGCGCATCACTTGTTCGATGGAGGTGTTCACACCGAAATCGGTCTCGGCAATTGCGCGCAAGGCTTTGATCCCGGACATGCTGAACGCCGCAGCACCGAGCATGAAGTGCACGCGCCAGAAGAGTTCGATCGGCGGAATACGCGGCGCGGCTTCGTTGACCAGCAGCATGTAGCGACGGAACACCTTGCCGTACATGTCTTCCAGATAACGCCGCAAGTGGCCCTGGCTCTGGCTGAACGCCAGGCCGAGCAAACGCATGAAGATCGACAGGTCATTGCCGCTGCGTGGTTGAACCACCAGCGCTTGCTCAACCAGAATTTCCAGCAGGTCTTCCAGGCTCGGCTTGTTATCAGGCTTGGTCTGGCGGCGCTCCAGCTCACGGTCGAGGCTGGCGCAGAACGGCCCCAGAAAGCGCGAAAACACCGCCTGGATCAGGGCTTTCTTTGAGCCGAAATGGTAATTCACTGCGGCAAGGTTAACCCCAGCCTTGCTGGTGATCAGCCGCAATGAAGTTTCAGCAAATCCTTTTTCCGCGAACAATTGCTCGGCAGCATCGAGAATGCGTTCAACGGTTTCCGACTGGGCCATGGCTACTCCGCCTGACAAACACTTGTTTGAAACATACGTTTCAGGGTGTGTCTTGTCAAGCCTGCGAGTCCGTTTTCCGGCCGGGCAGTCATCTATTTAACCGCTATTTAATCACATCCTTCCTGGTCTGTAGGCAGCGCTGTTTCTGCCTTGTAGGACGGATGACGAATGACCGTCCAGCGGTGTGCTCAAAAAGGATGATTGCCAAGCGCAGTTCACTGTATATAATCCCAGTCACTGTATAAAAAGACAGAGCGATCAACATGCTAAAACTGACGCCACGCCAAGCTGAGATTCTGGCTTTTATCAAGCGCTGCCTCGATGACAACGGCTATCCGCCGACACGAGCAGAAATTGCGCTGGAGCTGGGGTTCAAGTCCCCAAACGCCGCTGAAGAACACCTCAAGGCCCTCGCTCGCAAAGGCGCGATCGAGATGACCCCAGGAGCTTCTCGCGGTATTCGCATCCCTGGCTTTGAAGCCAAGGCCGACGAATCGACCCTGCCGATCATTGGCCGCGTCGCCGCCGGTGCGCCGATTCTGGCGCAACAGCACGTCGAGGAATCCTGCAACATCAACCCGACCTTCTTCCATCCGCGCGCCGACTACCTGTTGCGTGTACACGGCATGAGTATGAAGGACGTGGGCATTTTCGACGGCGATCTGCTGGCCGTCCACACCACCCGTGAAGCCCGTAATGGCCAGATCGTCGTTGCGCGTATCGGCGATGAAGTCACCGTCAAACGCTTCAAGCGCGAAGGCAGCAAGGTCTGGCTGATGGCCGAAAACCCTGAGTTCGCCCCGATTGAAGTGAACCTGAAAGATCAGGACCTGGTGATCGAAGGCTTGAGCGTCGGCGTCATTCGCCGCTAAAGGAGGCACCATGCAGCTCGTGCACACCCCACAACACACACAACTGTCGCTGTTCGAGGCCTTCATGGCTCAACCTCTTGCGCCTATCCTCAAGGAAACGGTCGAGGCCCCGTGGGGCTCCGAACCTGAGGCGTTCAGTGAATTGTCGTTGCGCGGTGCAGCTGGAAGCTGCCTGAGCCTGCTGGCGCCGATCCTTCGTGAACTGAGCGAGGAGCAGGACGCACGCTGGCTGACGCTGATCGCTCCACCTGCCAGCCTGACCCAGGCCTGGCTGCGAGACGCCGGCCTCAACCGCGAGCGTATCCTGCTGCTGCAACCGCGCGGCGCGCAAAGCGCTCAACAGTTGACCTGCGAAGCCTTGCGTCTGGGCCGTAGCCATACGGTGGTGAGTTGGTTGAACCCGTTGAACACTGCGGCCAAGCAACAACTGATCAGCGCCGCACGGACGGGCGATGCGCAGAGCTTGAATATTCGATTGGGGTAACAGGGAACTGGCTGATTGCGTAGGTGACAGACAGGTATCTGTACCGAGCGGGCTTCTGTGGCAAAACGGACTGATGTGGCGAGCGGGCTTGTTGTGGCGAGCGGGCTTGCCCCGCGTTGGGCTGCGAAGCAGCCCCAAAACCAAGCACCGTGGAATACCTGATATACCGCGTTAATCCATCAGGGCCGCTTCGCGCCCCAACGCGGGGCAAGCCCGCTCGCCACAACAAGCCCGTTTACCACAGCAAGCCCGCCCACAACAGCGAGCCTACTCACCTCAGAGGCTTGCTTACTGCATAGGCCTGCTCACTACAACAAACCCGCCTACAACGAAAAGTGCACTTAACTGCAAAACTCAGTGCAGAACCCGCGGCCCGTCGTCCTTCTCCGGTTCGCCTTCTGCCAGGCGACCCGCCATCTGCACACCGACGCTCAACATGGCTTTGGCCACTTCCACGTGCTGGCCTTGCAGGAATGCTTTTGCGTCTTCGGAAAAATCCAAGATAACCAGAGAACCCTCGTCCTCAGCCCGACGCAGCTCGATTCGGCCGTCAGGCAATTCAACAATTTCCAGAAAGGACGTTGGCATAAAAGTCTGTTCTCCACGAAAGGCCGGGATTATATCAGTCATCCACCCAGCCTCGCAGAGGATCTGAACAGGTTTCTCTACGGCTTGATGAATGGTGCTCATTGGGCCTCGTGCTGGACTTTCTGTGCAACTTGGTTCAACTGTGGGAGCGGGCTTGCTCGCGAAAGCAATCTGTCAGTTGATGCATAGGCCGGCTGATAGACCGCTTTCGCGAGCAAGCCCGCTCCCACATTTGTGATCGCATTCAGTCAGTGACGGCTTCTTAGCACTCGTTCAAACCTTCGCGAAACCGCAACGCCATCTTCTTCAGCTCTTGGCGCCAGCTCTCCAGTTCTTCGCGGCTCAACGGCTTGGGCTCATCCTCCTCCACCGCAACAGCGACAATCAGCGGCTGCGTCACGTCCCCCTTGGGCACATGCGGCACGCGTGGCGGCTGGAACATGTCGGCATGCGCCTTGAGCAGGCGGGCCACCCAGCTGTCGGGGCTTTGGGCCATTTCCACCAGCTCGGCCAGCTCAGGAATGGCCATGCTTTCCAGCACTTCGCGGTTCATGATCAGTTCTGCACGCGGCGAACCGGCCTGGGGCAAACGGTAGAACCCGGCGATTTCATGGCACAGCCCCAACAGAGCGCCGTAGAGATGGAACAATGCAGCCTCGCGTCCCGCCTGCACCAGCGCGATGGCATTCATCTCCTTCCCTTCCTCGGCACGACCAAGGGCTTCCAGGGACAAACCCGCGAAGTAAATTTTCTGATTGGTACGGGTATAGAGTTCGTTGGCCATAACGGCAGTCTCCACAACGAAATAAGCCGGATGCTGGCTCAACAGTGTCACGGATCAGCCGAGACTCCTGCAAGCGCAAAAAAAGGCCGCCTATGCAGGCGGCCTTTGTATTTCGCAACGTAGTCGATCAAGCGCCCTGGCGCTTGTCCTCGACCTTCCACTTGCCGCCGTCGTAGAACGCTTTCCAGCCCGTAGGCTTGCCGTCCACTTCGGTCTGCACGTACTGCTCCTTGGTTTTGCGGCTGTAGCGGATCACGGCCGGGCGACCGTCGGGATCCTTCTTCGGCGCTTCACACAGGAAGTGGTACTTGGGATCGATCTCGTCCTTGTGCGGCACGATTTCCAGCACCAGCGGCGCACGGGTCTCGCGGTTTTTCGGGAACTGGCTGGCGGCCAGGAACAAGCCCGAAGCGCCGTCACGCAGGATGTAGGTGTCGTTGACTTTCTCGCATTTGAGTTCAGGCATCTTCACCGGGTCCATCTTCGGCGGCGCCGCGTCACCGCTTTTCAGCAGTTTGCGAGTGTTCTTGCACGTCGGGTTGGTGCAACCGAAGAACTTGCCAAAACGGCCGGTCTTGAGTTGCATCTCACTGCCGCACTTGTCGCATTCCAGGCTCGGGCCTTCGTAGCCCTTGATGCGGTAGCTGCCCTCTTCGATCTCGTAGCCGTCGCAATCAGGGTTGTTACCGCAGATGTGCAACTTGTGCTTCTCATCGAGCAGGTAGGCATCCATTGCCGTGCTGCAGATCGGGCAGCGGTGCTTGCCACGCAATACCAGCGACTCGGATTCACCCTCGTCGTCAGCGGCAATTTCATCGCCCGGCACCAGGTTGACGGTGGCCTTGCAGCGCTCTTTCGGCGGCAGGCTGTAGCCCGAGCAACCGAGGAACACGCCGGTAGACGCGGTACGAATCTGCATCGGACGGCCGCAGGTCAGGCACGGGATGTCGGTCATCACCGGCTGGTTGGCACGCATGCCACTTTCAGGGCTTTCGGCTACTTCGAGCTTCTTCTTGAAGTCGCCGTAGAACTCATCCAGTACGTTTTTCCAGTCGCGTTCGCCCTGGGCCACGTCATCGAGGTTCTCTTCCATGCCGGCGGTGAAGCCGTAGTCCATCAGGTTGGAGAAGCTTTCGGACAGGCGCTCGGTAACGATGTCGCCCATCTTTTCGGAGTAGAAGCGACGGTTGTGCAGCGCGACATAGCCACGGTCCTGGATGGTCGAAATGATTGCCGCGTAAGTCGAAGGACGACCGATACCGCGTTTCTCCATCTCTTTTACCAGGCTGGCTTCCGAATAACGCGCCGGCGGCTTGGTGAAGTGCTGGGACGGGTCGAGCTTGATCAGCTTCAACGTGTCGCCCTGGGCCATGTCCGGCAGCACATCGTCATCGCCTGGCTTGGCGATTTGCGGCATCACGCGGGTGTAGCCGTCGAACTTGAGGATACGGCCCTTGGCACGCAGCTCGAAGTCGCCCGCACCGACACTGACGGTGGTGGACAGGTATTGCGCCGGCAGCATCTGGCAGGCCAGGAACTGGCGCCAGATCAGCTCGTAAAGGCGCTCAGCGTCGCGCTCCATGCCGGTCAGCTTGCTTGGCTCGGTATTGGCATCGGAAGGACGAATCGCTTCGTGAGCCTCCTGTGCGCCTTCCTTGCTGCTGTAGACGTTCGGCTTCTCCGGCAGGTACTTCTTGCCGAATTCGGTTTCAATATAAGTACGCGCCATCGCCACCGCGTCTTGCGACAGGTTGGTGGAGTCGGTACGCATATACGTGATGTAGCCAGCTTCATACAAACGCTGAGCCATCATCATGGTTTTCTTCACACCAAAGCCCAGGCGGTTACTCGCGGCCTGTTGCAGGGTGGACGTGATGAACGGCGCCGACGGCTTGCTGCTGGTGGGTTTGTCTTCACGCTTGACGATGCTGTAGCTGGAAGCCTTGAGCTTCTCCAGCGCGGCCATGGCCTGGGCTTCGTTCAGCGGCTTGAAGACCTCGCCTTTCTCGCGGGCCACTTCAAAGCGCACGTTGGCGCCCTTGGCGGTGCCGAGGTCAGCGTGGACTTCCCAGTATTCTTCGGGGTTGAACGCACGAATCTCGCGCTCACGCTCTACCACCAGCTTTACCGCCACCGATTGCACACGGCCGGCCGACAGGCCACGGGCGATCTTGGCCCACAGCAGTGGCGAGACCATGTAACCCACGACGCGGTCGAGGAAACGACGGGCCTGCTGGGCGTTTACACGGTCGATGTCCAGTTCGCCCGGCTTGGAAAAGGCTTCCTGGATGGCTTTTTTGGTGATTTCGTTGAACACCACACGCTTGTAGCGGCTGTCATCACCGCCGATGGCTTCGCGCAGGTGCCAGGCAATGGCTTCCCCTTCGCGGTCCAAGTCGGTTGCGAGATAGATGGTGTCAGCATCCTTGGCGAGCCGGCGCAGCTCTTCGATGACCTTTTCCTTGCCGGGAAGGATCTCGTACTTGGCCTTCCAGCCATGTTCCGGGTCTACACCCATGCGCGAGACCAGCTGCTTGCGCGCTTTCTCTTTAGGCGTGAGCACCGGACCTTCGCCCGCAGCCGCCTTGCCGCGCTTGGCGGCAGGCTCCTTGCTGGCGCTAGCCGAACCGCTGGTGGGCAGGTCTCGGATATGGCCGATACTCGACTTCACCACGTACTCGTTGCCCAAGTACTTGTTGATGGTCTTGGCCTTAGCCGGGGATTCCACAATGACCAGCGATTTGCCCATGGATCGGAAAATTCCTGAATTCGAGAAGTGAAAGGCAGTTGGCGCCTGTCGCGGCAACGCTATATATAGTGGCAACAAGGTGAGGTCAAGCGCAGCATTCTGCGCGACCTGCCGTTATTGCCCTGAAAAAAGACTGGGTTCGGCCTGGACCAAAGCAAAGCGCGGGACCTGCTCGCCGTCAACTTCGACGGTCTCCAGGAACATGCTCAATGGGCGCACCCAAAAGCCGTAATCGCCATACAGTGCTTGGTAAAACACCACTTCCTCTTCGGTCTCGGAGTGCCGCGCCACGTTAAAAACGCGGTACTGCGGCCCCTTATAATGTTGGTAGAGCCCTGGTTCGACTTTCATGCTCTGGCCCTCTTGTAAAATTTGTTGAAAAAAAATATTAAAAATTCCAAAAAACAAAAACCGGGGCACTGGGCCCCGGCTTCCGTCAACCCAACGCTTAGACGCGTTCGAAGACGGTGGAAATGCCTTGGCCGAGACCAATGCACATGGTTGCAACCCCAAGGTTGCCGCCATTTTGCTTCATCACGTTAAGCAAAGTGCCGGAAATACGTGCACCGGAGCAACCGAATGGGTGGCCCAGGGCAATCGCACCGCCGTGCAGGTTAACCTTCTCGTTCATCTTGTCGAGTACTTTCAAATCTTTCAGCACTGGCAGGGCCTGTGCGGCGAAAGCTTCGTTGAGCTCGAAGAAGTCGATATCGGAGATGGTCAGGCCCGCGCGCTTCAAGGCTTTTTGTGTGGCCGGTACTGGACCATAGCCCATGATTGCCGGGTCCACACCCGCCACCGCCATCGAACGGATCACGGCCATCGGCTGGATACCCAAGTCCTGGGCACGCTGCGCCGACATCACGATCATGCACGAAGCACCGTCGGTGATTTGCGACGAAGTACCAGCTGTCACGGTGCCGCCCTTTGGATTGAAGGCAGGTTTCAAGGCCGCCAGGCTTTCCAGGGTGGTGTCCGGACGAATGGTTTCGTCGTAGTCGAACAGTTTCAGGAAACCGTTTTCGTCATAGCCGTTCATCGGGATGATTTCATCCTTGAACTTGCCTTCCACCGTCGCCTTGTGGGCGAGCTGGTGGGAGCGCAGGCCGAACGCGTCCTGGGCTTCGCGGGTAATGCCGTGCATTTTGCCGAGCATTTCTGCGGTGAGGCCCATCATGCCCGAGGCTTTTGCCGCGTACAGCGACATGTGCGGGTTAGGGTCGACGCCGTGCATCATGCTGACGTGGCCCATGTGCTCCACGCCGCCGACCACGAACACATCGCCGTTACCGGTCATGATCGCTTGGGCAGCGGTGTGCAGCGCGCTCATCGAGGAGCCACACAGGCGGCTGACGGTCTGGCCAGCGGCGGTGTGCGGGATCTGGGTCATCAACGACGCCATGCGCGCGATGTTCCAGCCCTGCTCCAGGGTCTGGTTGACGCAGCCCCAGATCACGTCTTCGACTTCGTTCGGGTCAACCTTGACGTTGCGCTCCAGCAATTTGCTGATCAGGTGCGCCGACATGTCTTCGGCGCGGGTGTTGCGGTGCATGCCGCCCTTGGAGCGGCCCATCGGTGTGCGACCGAAGTCGACAATCACCACGTCTCTTGGATTCAAGCTCATAAATATTCTCGCTCTAGTCGTCTGGGCGCTTAACCGAAGAAGCTCTGGCCATTTTTGGCCATTTCACGCAGCTTCGCGGTCGGGTGGTACAGCGGGCCCAGATCAGCGTATTTGTCAGCCAGGGCAACGAACTCGGCCACACCGATCGAATCGATGTAACGCAGCGCACCACCACGGAATGGAGGGAAACCAATACCGTACACCAGGCCCATATCGGCTTCGGCGGCGGTTTCAACGATACCGTCCTCCAGGCAACGCACGGTTTCCAGGCACAGGGCGATCATCATCCAGTTGATGATGTCCTCATCGGACACCTCACGCTGCTCGTAGATGACCGGCGCGAGTACTTCGTGCACCGAAGGGTCGGCCACTTTCTTCTGCTTGCCCTTCTTGTCGGCCTCGTAAGCGTAGAAGCCCTTGCCGTTCTTCTGGCCCAGGCGCTTGGCTTCGTAGAGCGCGTCGATCGCCGAACGGCGGTCGTCTTTCATGCGGTCCGGGAAGCCTTCGGCCATGACATCGCGACCGTGGTGGCCGGTGTCGATGCCGACCACGTCCATCAGGTACGCCGGGCCCATGGGCCAGCCGAATTTTTCCATGACTTTGTCGATACGCACAAAGTCCACACCGGCGCTGACCAGCTTGGCGAAACCGCCGAAGTACGGGAACAGCACGCGGTTGACCAAAAAGCCCGGGCAGTCGTTAACGACGATCGGGTTCTTGCCCATTTTCTTGGCGTAGGCAACGGTAGTAGCAATCGCCAGCTCGCTGGACTTCTCGCCACGGATCACTTCCACCAGCGGCATCATGTGCACCGGGTTGAAGAAGTGCATGCCGACGAAGTTTTCCGGACGCTTGAGGGCCTTGGCCAACAAGCTGATGGAAATGGTCGAAGTGTTCGAGGCCAGAATGGTGTCTTCTTTAACCTGGGCTTCTACTTCGGCCAGTACGGCTTGCTTGACCTTCGGGTTCTCGACAACCGCTTCGACCACCAGGTCGACGTGGCCGAAATCGCCGTAGGACAGCGTAGGACGAATGCCGTTAAGCACTTCTGCCATCTTCGCTGCGGTCATGCGACCTTTATCAACGCGGCCCACCAGCAGCTTGGCGGCTTCCGCCAGGCCTTGCTCGATACCGTGCTCGTTGATGTCTTTCATCAGAATCGGCGTGCCTTTGGAGGCCGACTGATAGGCGATACCGCCGCCCATGATACCGGCGCCGAGTACGGCAGCCTGTTTCACGTCTTTGGCGATTTCGTCGTAGGCCTTGGCCTTTTTCTTCAGCTCCTGATCATTCAGGAACAGGCCGATCAGGCTCTGGGCAGCCGAGGTTTTCGCCAGTTTGACGAAGCCTGCAGCTTCCACTTCCAGGGCTTTGTCGCGACCGAAGTTCGCGGCTTTCTGGATGGTCTTGATCGCTTCAACCGGCGCCGGGTAGTTCGGGCCGGCCTGGCCTGCCACGAAACCTTTGGCGGTTTCGAACGACATCATTTGTTCGATGGCGTTGAGCTTGAGTTTTTCGAGCTTTGGCTGACGCTTGGCCTTGTAGTCAAATTCGCCGCTGATGGCGCCTTTGATCAGGTTCAGTGCGGCCTCGGCCAGTTTGTCCGGGGCAACCACAGCATCGACGGCACCGACTTTCAGCGCGTCTTCGGCTTTGTTTTCCTTGCCGGCGGCAATCCACTCGATGGCGTTGTCGGCACCGATGATGCGCGGCAGGCGCACGGTGCCGCCAAAACCTGGGTAGATGCCCAGTTTGACTTCAGGCAGACCGATTTTGGCGGTCGCCGACATGACACGGAAGTCTGCGGCCAGGCACATTTCCAGGCCGCCGCCCAACGCGATGCCATTGATCGCGGCAACGGTTGGCACGTTGAGGTCTTCGAAATCGCTGAAAATCTTGTTGGCTTCGAGGTTGCCAGCCACCAGCTCGGCATCGGGCAGCTTGAAGTTGTCGACGAATTCGGTGATATCAGCGCCGACGATAAACACGTCCTTGCCGCTGGAGACGATCACGCCCTTGACCGAAGCATCTGCTTTGATGGCGTCTACGGCCTGACGCAATTCATTCAGGGTTAGACGGTTGAACTTGTTGACGGACTCACCCTTGAGGTCGAATTTCAATTCGACGATGCCACTTTCAAGAGCCTTAACCGTGATGGCTTTACCTTCGTAAATCATCAACTGATCTCCACGATATGGAAGCTGAACAGTACACATTGGACGCTGGCCTCTGGTTGGACATTGATTATTGGGTCAATGCTCATGCCAATCCGCCAGGCACACCCGCCAACGCGCTAGTCGGGGTTCTGTATGAGCGGTCTGACAGACAAACGCTCAATTCATACGCCCGTTTGATTTGGGTACGTCACCTTCATCCAATTCCGGGCAATTGTCAATCGCTCGAAAGGCTAGGAAAAACGCGACTTTCCAGTCAGTTCAGAACCAAGGCCCACGGCTTACGCCTGGCCAATATTCAACTATTCACGAAATCAATAATGGAGATTTTGTAGGAAAAGACTGTACAGAACAGGATATGCCGCTAGGCTAGCGACAACCTTAATGCGCCTGGATGAACATCTGACGCATGCATCACAGATTTACCGGCCTGCCTGGCCAACTCCAGCCCGATGATGATGTCGGGCTTTTTATTGCCTGGGTTTTATCCGACAGGCATCAAGCCAGGGCCTTGAGCAGCGCATCAATATCCTTCAACACACTCGCCTCGCCCTTCTCGCCCCAGTACAGGGCGATCATCTGCTTGTCCGCCTCGACCTTGTAGACGTTATCCGGCAGGGTCGCAAAGTGCGCCAACAACGTCTCATCGACGCACACTTCGCGCCACTGATTGACCCAAACCCCGGGCTCCAGCTGCCAGTAACACCAAAGGGCCGGCACACTTGCGCGGCGCGGTCGGCAGTACTGCGCGCAAGGGCTTGGCGGCTCGTGCTTGAGCCAGTACGGCCAGTCCTGCGGCGCCAATTGCATGGCCAGGCCGATGCGGCGCGCCTCCATTCGCAGGGCCATGCGCCCGCTCTGATGGCGCGAGGGGCGCAACCATGCCAGAGGGCTCAGTACCACGAGAAGGATTGACACCACTATCCAGACCGTCATATGTGTACTCCCGAATTTCTAGATGAGCGGATTTGACCTGACGCAACCCCATCCGCTTGAAAGCAGCCATACTGAACTTATTGCAGTCCCCTGGAGGAACGCGCCATGTCCAACGAACACTCCTACAAACATATCCTGGTCGCTGTCGACCTGACCGAAGAGTGCGACCCAGTGATCAAGCGCGCGCAGGCTTCAGCAATCGCCAACGGCGCCAAGCTGTCACTCGTGCATATCGTCGAGCCTATGGCCATGGCGTTTGGTGGCGACGTGCCCATGGACCTTTCCCAGTTGCAGCAACAACAGTTTGACCAGGCCAAAGAGCGCCTGGACCGGTTGATCCTCAAGTACCCGGAAGTGACCAAGGAAAACTCCCACCTCACCTACGGCCAGCCTCGTCAGGAAATCCACCACCTGGCCAAGGAACAGGGCTGCGACCTGATCGTGGTCGGCAGCCACGGCCGTCATGGCCTGGCGCTGCTGCTGGGCTCGACCGCCAATGACGTACTGCACGGCGCGCCGTGTGATGTGCTGGCGGTAAAACTGGTAAAAAATACTTAAGAACGGCGCCAAACAACTGTGGGAGCGGGCTGATGTGGGAGCTGGCTTGCCTGCGATAGCATCACCGCAGGCCAACTGACGCACCGCGGTGCCTGCATCGCGGGCAAGCCCGACTCCCACACAAGCCGTCCCACATATCTAATCGCATTCCATATAAAAAGCCCGGCGTTCATACAAATGGGCGCCGGGCTTTTTTAGTGCGCTTGAATCAATCAGGCATCCAGCTCGGCCCAACGCTCAACCAACACTTCCAGCTCCTGGTTCAACGTTTCCAGGGACGCAATGACCTTGGCGGTTTCCGCCGCCGGGCGCAGGTAGAAACCTGCGTCAGCCATTTCTGCCTCTACTGCGGCAATCTGCTGTTCCTTGGCGTCGATATCGCCCGGCAAGGCTTCCAGCTCACGTTGCAGCTTGTAGCTGAGCTTCTTCTTGGTCGACGGTGCAGCGTCCTGGGCCGGAGCAGCAGCGGCAGCCACTGGCGCAACGACAGCGGAGGTCAGGTCGGCCTTGCCGGACTTGCTCTCGGTCACGCCCAGCAGGCGCGGCGAGCCGCCCTGACGCAGCCAGTCCTGGTAACCACCGACGTATTCACGCACCTTGCCTTCACCTTCGAAGACCAGCGTGCTGGTGACCACGTTGTCGAGGAATGCCCGGTCGTGGCTGACCATCAGCACGGTGCCGTTGAAGGTCAGCAAGACCTCTTCCAGCAGTTCGAGGGTTTCCACGTCGAGGTCGTTGGTCGGCTCGTCGAGCACCAGCAGGTTGGCCGGCTTGCTGAACAGCTTGGCCAGCAGCAGGCGCGCACGCTCACCACCGGACAAGGCTTTCACCGGCGTACGTGCGCGTTGCGGGCTGAACAGGAAGTCGCCCAGGTAGCTCAGCACGTGGCGGCTCTGGCCGTCGATGTCGATAAAGTCGCGACCTTCGGCGACGTTGTCGATCACGGTTTTTTCCAGGTCCAACTGATGGCGCAACTGGTCGAAGTAGGCCACGTCGATGCGCGTGCCCTCTTCCACCGTACCGCTGGTCGGTTGCAGACCATTGAGCATCAGCTTGAGCAAGGTGGTCTTGCCGGTGCCGTTGGCGCCCAGCAGGCCGATACGGTCGCCGCGCTGCAGGACCATCGAGAAATCCTTGATCAGGAACGGGCCGTCCGGGTGATGGAAGCTGACGTTTTCCAGGACCATCACCTGCTTGCCCGACTTGTCGGCGGTATCCAGCTGGATATTGGCCTTGCCGGTGCGCTCACGGCGCTCGCTGCGCTCAACGCGCAGAGCTTTCAAGGCGCGTACACGGCCTTCGTTACGGGTGCGCCGGGCCTTGATGCCCTGGCGAATCCAGACTTCTTCCTGGGCCAGCTTTTTGTCGAACAGCGCGTTGGCAGTTTCTTCAGCGGCCAGCGTGGCCTCTTTGTGCACCAGGAAGCTGGCGTAGTCGCCGTTCCAGTCGATCAGGCCGCCACGGTCCAGTTCGAGGATGCGCGTGGCCAGGTTCTGCAGGAAGGAACGGTCGTGCGTGATGAACAGCACGGCGCCCTGGAAATCCTTGAGGGCTTCTTCCAGCCAGGCGATTGCGCCGATGTCCAAGTGGTTGGTTGGTTCGTCGAGCAGCAACAAATCCGGCTCGGACACCAGCGCCTGAGCCAGCAGCACGCGACGACGCCAGCCGCCGGACAACTCGGCGAGGGTCTTGTCGGCCGGCAGTTGCAGGCGGCTCAGGGTGCTGTCGACCAGTTGCTGCAAGCGCCAGCCGTCACGGGCTTCGAGGTCTTGCTGGACGTGCATCAGCTTGTCCAGGTCCTCTTCGGTGACGCAGTTCTGCGCCAGGTGGTGGTATTGCGCGAGCAACTCGCCGACGCCGTCCAAGCCTTCGGCAACCACGTCGAACACTGTCCGTCCGTCGGCCACCGGCAATTCTTGCGGCAATTCGCCGATCTTCAGGCCCGGGGCACGCCAAACAGAGCCGTCATCGGGCTTCTGATCGCCTTTAACCAGCTTCATCATGCTGGACTTGCCGGTGCCGTTGCGGCCGATGATGCACACCCGCTCACCACGGGCGATCTGCCAGGACACCTTGTCCAACAACGGCATAGCGCCGAAAGCAAGGGACACATCGCTGAATTTGAGCAGGGTCATACGCTTCTCCAAAAACTGGGCGCGCATTCTACCTGACTTGAGGGTGGGATGCGGCCGGCATTTTCGCTGGCGACACGTTCTGCAGGACATTTACGATGAACTTCAGCCAGCCGGCCGGCAAAGCTTTCGCCGGTCGCTGGCAAAAGGCTAAGCTAGGGGCAATCAGTGTCGGCGGTGCCGGTGCTAGTCGTGATTTCTCTGCACGGACGTCTCATGCGCAGTCGCCTTTTCAACTTTTTATCTTGTCTGCTTCTTTCCGCCACCGCCGTTCAATCCGCCCAGGCCGTGGACCTCACCACCCAACGTCAATATTACGATGAAGCCAAACGCGCCCTCGCCAAAGGCGACAGCGGGCCGTACATGCAATACAGCCAGGCCCTGGCCGACTACCCGCTCACGCCGTACCTGGCCTATGACGAGCTGACCGCGCGGCTGAAAACCGCGAGCAACGAGGAAATCGAACAGTTCCTCGCTAAAAACGGCGACCTGCCCCAGGCCAACTGGATGAAGCTGCGCTGGTTGCGCTGGCTGGCCGATCGTGGCGACTGGCAGACGTTTGAAAAGTACTACGACGCCAAACTCAATTTCGTCGAACTGGACTGCCTGCATGGTCAGTACCAGCTCACCCATAACTTGAAAGCCGAAGGCTACAAGACCACCGAAAAACTCTGGCTGACCGGCAAATCCCAACCCGCCGCGTGTGATGCCACGTTCGGCCAGTGGGCCGCCGACGGTCAACTCACTGAACAGAAAATCTGGGATCGCGCCAAGCTCGCCGCCGAAGCACGCAACTACGCCCTGGCCAACAGCCTGGTGAAAACCCTGCCGACCCTTGGCGCCCAAGGCCGCCTGATGGTCGACGTGGCGCAAAAGCCGGACATGCTCAGCGACCCGTCGCGCTTCCTGCCGGCCAACGAGGCGATGTCTGACGCCGTCGGCCTGGGCCTGCGTCGCCTGGCACGCCAGGACCCGGACAAGGCCATGGCGCTGCTCGACGGCTACGCCAGCAGCATGCACTTCTCCCGTGACGAAAAAGTGTCGATCGCCCGTGAAATCGGCTTGACCCTGGCACGCCGCTACGACCCGCGCGCGCTGGACGTAATGACCAAATACGACCCGGAGCTGCGTGATAACACCGTCTCCGAATGGCGCCTGCGCCTGCTGCTGCGCCTGGCACGCTGGGAAGATGCCTACCAGTTGACCCGCAAACTCCCACAAGACCTGGCGACCACCAACCGCTGGCGTTATTGGCAAGCGCGCAGCCTGGAGCTGGCCGAGCCGAAAAACCCGCAGCCGCTGGTGCTGTACAAAAACCTCGCGCAGGAACGGGATTTCTACGGTTTCCTCGCCGCCGACCGCTCCAAAGCGCCGTATCAGCTGAAAAACAAGCCGCTGGTGATGAGCCAGGCGCTGGTCAACAAGGTCCGTAACACGCCCGGCGTACGCCGCGCGCTGGAGTTTTATGCACGTGGCCAGATTGTCGATGGCCGCCGCGAGTGGTACCACGTGAGCCGCCACTTCAACCGCGATGAAATGGTCGCCCAGGCCAAGCTGGCCTATGACATGAAGTGGTACTTCCCGGCGATCCGCACCATCAGCCAGGCCCAGTACTGGGATGACCTGGATATCCGCTTCCCGATGGCCCACCGTGACACCCTGGTGCGCGAAGCCAAGGTGCGTGGCCTGCATTCCAGCTGGGTGTTTGCCATCACCCGCCAGGAAAGTGCCTTCATGGACGACGCACGCTCCGGCGTCGGCGCCAGCGGCCTGATGCAACTGATGCCCGGCACCGCCAAGGAAACCGCACGCAAGTTCAGCATCCCGCTGGCCTCCCCGGCCCAGGTGCTGGACCCGGACAAAAACATCCAGCTTGGCGCCGCCTACCTGAGCCAGGTGCACAGCCAGTTCAACGGCAACCGCGTGCTTGCCTCCGCCGCCTACAACGCCGGCCCAGGGCGTGTACGCCAATGGCTGCGCGGTGCTGATCACCTGAGTTTTGATGTGTGGGTGGAAAGCATCCCGTTCGACGAAACCCGCCAGTACGTGCAGAACGTGCTGTCTTACTCGGTGATCTACGGGCAAAAGCTCAACTCACCGCAGCCGCTGGTGGATTGGCATGAGCGGTATTTTGATGATCAGTAAGGCTGACTGACGAAGAGCCTGTGGCGGGTTTTCTGGTGCGGGGCTTGGTGTGGCCAGCAGGGTTAATGTGGCCAGCAGGCCTGTTGTGGCTAGCAGGGTAAATGTAGCCAGCAGGCCTGTTGTGGTGAGCAAGCTTGATGTGGCGAGCAGGCTTGCCCTGCGCTGGAGTGCGAAGCGCTCCCATTCAGGCGCCTCAATATAACCGCTCAAACCGAGTACACAGGTTTTGGGGCTGCTACGCAGCCCAACGCGGGGCAAGCCCGCTCGCCACAGGAACAGCGCAATGCAGGCCGGCTAGCCCTCGCTTTTCGCGACCTCATCACCCTCATTGAACTGCAACGCCGCCAACCGCGCATACAGCGGATTGCTCGCGATCAGCTGCTGATGCGTGCCCACCGCCACCAGCTTGCCCTGGTCCATCACTGCAATGCGGTCGGCGTTTTTCACCGTTGCCAACCGATGCGCAATCACCAAGGTGGTGCGGCCCTGCATCAGTTGCGGCAACGCCTGCTGAATCAAATGCTCGCTCTGGGCATCCAGTGCGCTGGTGGCTTCGTCCAGCAGCAGGATCCGCGCGTCCACCAACAACGCACGGGCGATGGCCAGGCGTTGGCGCTGGCCGCCGGAGAGGCCCATGCCGCCGTCGCCAAGGTGGGTCTGATAGCCCTGGGGCATTTGCAGGATGAAGTCGTGCGCATGGGCGATGCGCGCCGCGGCCTCGACCTGCGCGGTGGTGGCGGACGGGTTGCCGTAGCGGATGTTTTCTTCGACGCTGCCGAAAAACAGCGCCGGGCTTTGCGACACCAATGCGAAGTGGCGGCGCAGGTCCATCGGGTCGAGCGCGGTCAGCGCGTGGCCTTCGAGCAGGATGCGGCCGTGCTGGGGGTCATAGAAACGCAGCAGCAGGTCGAAGATCGTGGACTTACCGGCGCCGGATGGGCCGACCAGTGCCAAGGTTTCGCCGGGATGGATGGTCAGGCTCAAACCGTCGATGGCGTAGCTGTCCGGGCGCGACGGGTAGGAAAAGCGCAAGTCTTGCAGTTCCATGCGGCCGCTGACGCGCTCCGGTAACTGTACGGTGCCATCGGCGGGGGCCTGGATTTCGTTGCTCGACTGCAACAACTCGCCAATCCGCTCGGCAGCACCGGCGGCGCGTTGCAGTTCGCCAAGCACTTCGCTCAACGTACCGACCGCACTGCCCACGATCAGGCTGTAAAACACGAACGCGGCCAGCTCACCGCCGGAAATACGGCCGCCAATCACGTCCATCCCGCCGACCCACAGCATCACGCCAACGGCGCCGAGCACCAGCATGATCACCAGCGTAATCAGCCAGGCGCGTTGCACGATACGCTTGCGCGCCGTGGCAAAGGCCTCCTCCACGGTAACGGCAAAACGCTGCTCGTCCTGGACCTGATGGTTGTAGGCCTGCACGGTCTTGATCTGGCCGAGGGTCTCAGACACATAACTGCCGACGTCAGCGATGCGGTCCTGGCTCAGGCGCGAGAGGCTGCGCACACGCCGGCCGAAAATCAGGATCGGCGCCAGCACCAGTGGCAGCGCGATCACCACGATACTGGTGAGCTTGGGGTTGGTGACAAACAGCAGCACGATGCCGCCGATGACCATCAGGGCATTGCGCAGGAACAGCGACAGCGAGGAGCCGATCACCGATTGCAGCAAGGTGGTGTCGGTGGTCAACCGCGACTGGATTTCCGAGCTGCGATTGTTTTCGTAAAAGCCGGGGTGCAGGTAGATCAAATGGTTGAACACCTGCCGGCGAATATCCGCCACCACCCGCTCGCCGATCCACGACACCAGGTAAAACCGCGCAAACGTACCCACGGCCAGGCCCAGCACCAGCATCATGAACAGGCCAATGGACTGGTTGAGCAGGTGCGGCGACTGCGTCATGAAGCCCTGGTCGACCAGCAGGCGAATGCCCTGCCCCATGGACAAGGTGATGCCCGCCGTGACGATCAGCGCCAGCAAGGCACCCAGCGCCTGCCAACGGTAGGGCGCGATGAAGCGGCTGGCCAAGCGGATCGCACGGCGTTGACGGACTGAGAACATGGAGGGCATCACCTGCGCAGGGGAGATAAGTATCTACACCACAACATTGGGGGAACTTGAGTAAATAACAATGAGTCAGGTTAATTATGCCCGCCGATGCTGATCCCTAGAGGTTATCGGTCTAACCCCCCGCTGGAAATTTGTATCGCTTTCTGGTGGACTGGTTATTCGAACCGGTGACTTTGTAAGGAGTTGTAATAGCTTGGTCACGCGGGGGGCTTAATGTAAGAAACACAGTAGGTACACAACCTGATGAGGAGACAGGCCATGACCTTGCAAAACAGCAGCGATGCCAAGATTGAAGTGATCCGCCAACCGCAGCATCTGCCTTGCTCCGTGATCGACGCTCAAGGCCGCGAAGTGCAGATTACCGAAGAGATGATCCAGCAAGCGTGCCGCGAACTGGAACAGCGCCTGGTCAAGCCTGCGCAGCAAGGCTGATACGCCCGAGCTCTTTCAAACCCGGCCCCTGTGGCCGGGTTTTTTATGCCTTGCGTATGCGCACGCCCTTTGCCGGCGCGTTGCGTTAAAGCAGTTCGGCGCCCAGGGCGGTGACGATCGCCGACAGCCCGGCAGAGTCGCCATTGATTCGCACCTTTAAGCCGTCAATCTCTCGGCGCTGCGGGTAATGCTTGCGCAGCAGGTCGAACGCCTTGCGTTGCTGGTCCACAGAGCCTACGAGGCTACGGCGCAAATCCGCGTCATCACGGCGCGGGTCGTACACGCTGCGGCACAAGGTTGCCAACGCCCAGGCCGGGTCGGTCGAAGCGTTCAAGTGCACCTCGGCCAGCCACGGCTGCGGCAGCAGATCACTTAGCTGGATGCTCGGCGCCTGGCCCAGATGGGCGCAGAACGCCTGATAAATCTGTGCAGTGCCGCGCTGCTTGCCGTCGAGGCTGTAACCGGCGATATGTGGGGTTGCCAGCACACACAGGTCAGCCAGGTCGACATCCACTTCGGGCTCGCCTTCCCACACGTCCAACACCGCTTGCAGGTCCTCACGCTCCAGCAACACTTCACGCAGGGCAGCATTGTCCACCACCGGGCCACGGCTGGCGTTGATCAGCCAGGCGCCAGGCTTGAGGCGGTTGAGGCGCTCGCGGTCAAACAAATGCCAGGTGGAGCCGTTGCCGGATTTGGTCAGCGGTGTGTGCAGACTGATGACGTCGCACTGCTGGATGATCTGTTCGAGGCTGACGTAATCGCCGTCTTCAGCGATCTGACGCGGCGGGTCGCACACCAGCACGTTCCAGCCCAGGCCCTTGAGCACCTTGACCAGCCGCCCGCCGACTTCACCGGCACCGACAACGCCGTAGGTGCGCTGATTGAGGTCGACGCCTTCGATTTCGGCCAGGGTCTGCAGGCTGCCCAGCACATAGTCCACCACGCCACGCGCATTGCAGCCCGGCGCGCTGGACCAGGTGATGCCGGCCTGCTTGAAGTAATCGAGGTCCAGATGGTCGGTGCCGATGGTGCAGGTG
The DNA here is from genome assembly GCF_047943075.1 of Pseudomonas sp. NFX183. Classification (NCBI taxonomy): domain Bacteria; kingdom Pseudomonadati; phylum Pseudomonadota; class Gammaproteobacteria; order Pseudomonadales; family Pseudomonadaceae; genus Pseudomonas; species Pseudomonas sp. NFX183. Next base: position 413,580 of record NZ_CP181333.1, read on the forward strand.
CCGACAAACCGTACCGGTGTGCCTTCCAGCAACGCGCGATTGACGTTGGTCACCGAGCGCACCAGCAGCACGTCAGCCTGCCCGACCGTGGCGCGGTCGATGGACCGGCCGGGCACCCGGCGAATCTCGCCAAACCCTTCGAAGAATGCATCGAGCAGCGGGATATTTTCGTCGGCAACAATCAGCATGGCAGGCTCCTTTCGCGGACCAGCAGTGTACAGGGATGCGATCTGTGTAACACCGCAGATGCCAGGTGGGCAGTGCTTATGTGGGAGCCAGACTGGTGTGGGAGCTGGCTTGCCTGCGATGCAGACACCTCGGCACAACCGCTGCACCGAGCTGATGCTATCGCGGGCAAGCCCGACTCCCACAGGGGTTATGTGCCGGCTCTGGGATTGCTTACAAATCGCTAACACAGGTTTTTTCCTGACCGGTGCGTCAGCGCGTAGACTGCGCCGTCCTTTGCAACACTTTTACTGGACACTCGCACGTGAACACCGCCACCACCGCCCTCTCCCGCCCCGCCCGCGTCAGCCGCGAGGTGCGCAGCCTGCTGACCCTGGCCCTGCCGATCATGATCGGCCAACTCGCGACCACCGCCATGGGCTTCGTCGACGCGGTGATGGCCGGGCGTGTGAGCCCGCGAGACCTGGCAGCCGTGGCCCTGGGCAACTCGATCTGGATTCCGGTGTACCTGCTGATGACCGGCACCTTGCTGGCCACCACGCCCAAGGTCGCCCAGCGCTTCGGTGCCGGCCACTACTCCGAGATCGGCCCGCTGGTGCGTCAATCGTTGTGGCTGGCCGTGGTGGTCGGGCTCACCGCGCTGCTGATGCTGGTCAGCGCCGAGCCGATCCTGCATGCGATGAATGTCGACCCCGAGCTGATCAAACCGTGCATGGCCTACTTGCACGGCATCGCCTCCGGCATGCCGGCCATCGCCCTGTATTACGTGCTGCGCTGCTTCAGCGACGGCCTGGGTCGCACGCGGCCGAGCATGGTCATGGGCCTGTGCGGGCTGGCGCTGAATATTCCGCTGAACTACGTGTTCATTTATGGCCACTTCGGCGTGCCGGCCATGGGCGGCGTGGGTTGCGGCTGGGCCACGGCAATCGTGATGTGGGTGATGATGCTCGGCCTGGCCGCCTGGACCCGCTGGGCACCGGCCTATCAGAGCAGCGAGTTGTTCAAGCGTTTCGACTGGCCAAAATGGTCGGTGATCAAGCGTGTGCTGAGCATCGGCCTGCCAATTGGCATTGCGGTGTTTGCCGAATCGAGCATCTTTGCGGTGATCGCCCTGCTGATCGGCAGCCTGGGCGCCAGCGTAGTGGCCGGGCACCAGATCGCGCTGAACTTCAGTTCGCTGGTGTTCATGATCCCTTACTCGCTGAGCATGGCCGTTACCGTGCGTGTCGGCCAGGCCCTTGGCCGCGGTGAGCCGCGTGAAGCGCGTTTTGCCGCAGGGGTCGGCATGGGCACGGCACTGACCTACGCGTGCCTGTCCTGCAGCCTGATGCTGCTGTTTCGCGAGCAAATTGCCACGATCTATACGCCTGACCCGTCGGTGATCCACGTGGCGTCGATGCTGATCGTGTTTGCGGCGCTGTTCCAGTTTTCGGACGCGATCCAGGTCACGGCCGCCGGCGCGCTGCGGGGTTATCAGGACACACGGGTGACCATGGTGCTGACCTTGTTCGCGTATTGGGGCGTGGGGTTGCCGGTGGGTTACGCGCTGGGGCTGACCGATTGGCTGGGCGCCGCCAGTGGACCCAGCGGCCTGTGGCAGGGACTGATCGTGGGCTTGAGCTGCGCCGCCGCGATGCTGGTGATCCGCCTGACACGCAGCGCGCGCCGGCGGATTCGCCTGGTTTAATCGGCCTTCTTGCGAATCCAGTACAGGTACGTACCGGCCTGTTCCTGCTGATCCACCAGTTCGTGGTCAAGGAACACGCAAAATTTGGGAATATCGCGGCGGGTCGACGGGTCGGTCGCAATCACCTTGAGCAAGCCGCCGGGCGGCAAGTCGCGGATGTGCTGGTGCAGCATCATCACCGGCTCAGGGCAGTTGAGGCCGGTGGCGTCGAGCACGGCGTCTGCCGGCAAATCGAGGGGCTGATTCATACATCACTCCTGAAACGGGCGCCGCTCAACATACGGGAGCGGGCTTGCTCGCGAAGACGCGGGCACATTCAACATAAATTTCGACTGTTATACCGCTTTCGCGAGCAAGCCCGCTCCCACATTGGTCTTGTGGTTACCTCAAGGTGTCAGCGGGACTTCTGCTTCTTCACATCCACCAGCCGACGCAAGTGGCAGGTCACTTCCTCACGGTCGTGGTACAGCTGCTTGCAGCCGATCTCAACACGAATACCACGCGCCTTGAAGCCGTCTTCAATGCGTTCCAGCAAACGCTTCACCTCGGCGTAACGCTGCTTCATCGGCAATTTCAGGTTCACCACCGCCTCACGGCAATAGCCTTCGCCAATCCAGGTTTCCAGCAGGGCCGCGTTACGCGCCGGCTTCTCTACGATATCGCAGACCATCCAGTCCACCGGCTGCTTGGGCACAAAGGTAAAGCCGTCGGCCATCAGGTGCTGAACCAGGCCGGTGTCCATCAGGCTTTCGGCCATTGGGCCATTGTCGATGGCCGTTACCAGCATGCCACGGTTGACCAGTTGCCAGGTCCAGCCGCCAGGCGCTGCGCCGAGGTCGACGCCGGTCATGTCGCTGTGCAGGCGCTCATCCCACTGGTCGCGGGGGATAAAGTGGTGCCAGGCCTCTTCCAGCTTCAGGGTGGAGCGGCTGGGCGCCTCACGCGGGAACTTGAGGCGCGGGATGCCCATCGGCCACATCGCCGAGTTGTTCGACTCGGCCAGGCCCATGAACACTTCGCGGCCGCTCTTGAAGGTCAGCAGCAGGCGCGGCTTGCTCGGTTCATCGACCAGCTTGCCGGCATTCAACAAGGCTTTGCGCAGGTGCACTTCGAATTTCTTGCAGAAGTTCGACAGTTCCTTGCCGTCGTTGGTGTCGACCATCTCCAGCCACAGGCTGCCGCACACCGGGAAGCCTTGCAGGTGCGCGAGGATCACGCTGATACGGTCGGTTTCCGGCAGGTCGATGAACACCCCGCGCGCCCACTGCCTTGGGAAGATCAGCTCGGCAAAGCGCTGGCCGTGCATCAGGCGCTGGGCGCCGTCCTCGATGGTGCAGACAAATTCGGCGCAGGCGCTGCCGGTCTTGGTCTTGGCATAGCCGGAAACGTTCAGGCGCGCGGCGTGTTCCGCGATCTCGGAACAGACTTCGCCTTCAAAACCCGGCCGGCAGTGCATAAAAAGGGTGTTCATCAACTCTCCTGGTGAATCAACCGGCATTGCGCTATCGCACTACCTGTCATGAAAACGCGCGCATGATAGCCGAGTTCGGAACCTTGGACTTAACGATAGAGTCCAGTTATTAGCCTGCTAATGAAAACAGGGCTAAGTTGAAAGCTCTGTTCGTCCCGTCAGGTCCGTAGCCGTGCGGACCATAAGGAGTCATGTAATGTCATCCCTTGATAGCCTGAGAACCCTTAAAACCCTGCAAATCGACGACAAGACTTACCACTACTTCAGCTTGCCCGAAGCCGCCAAGAGCCTGGGTGACCTGGATAAGCTGCCGATGTCCCTCAAGGTGCTGCTGGAAAACCTGCTGCGCTGGGAAGACGGCAAAACCGTCACCGGCACCGACCTCAAGGCCATCGCCGCCTGGCTCAAAGAGCGCCAGTCCGACCGCGAAATCCAATACCGCCCGGCCCGCGTGCTGATGCAAGACTTTACCGGCGTGCCCGCCGTGGTCGACCTGGCCGCCATGCGCGCCGCCGTGGCCAAGGCCGGTGGCGACCCGCAGCGCATCAACCCGCTCTCTCCCGTGGACCTGGTCATCGACCACTCGGTGATGGTCGACAAATTCGGCACCACCAGCGCGTTTGAGCAAAACGTCGACATCGAAATGCAGCGCAACGGCGAACGCTACGCCTTCCTGCGTTGGGGCCAAAGCGCCTTTGACAACTTCAGCGTGGTGCCACCGGGCACCGGCATCTGCCACCAGGTCAACCTTGAATACCTGGGCCGCACCGTGTGGACCAAGGACGAAGACGGCCGTACCTACGCCTTCCCGGACACGCTGGTAGGCACCGACTCGCACACCACCATGATCAACGGCCTTGGCGTACTCGGCTGGGGCGTGGGCGGCATCGAAGCAGAAGCGGCGATGCTCGGCCAGCCGGTGTCGATGCTGATTCCGGAAGTAATCGGCTTCAAGCTCACCGGCAAACTCAAGGAAGGCATCACCGCCACCGACCTGGTGCTGACCGTCACCCAGATGCTGCGTAAAAAAGGCGTGGTGGGTAAGTTCGTCGAGTTCTACGGCGACGGCCTGGCCGACCTGCCGCTGGCCGACCGCGCCACCATCGCCAACATGGCGCCGGAATACGGCGCCACGTGCGGCTTTTTCCCGGTGGATGAGGTGACGCTCGACTACCTGCGCCTGTCCGGCCGCCCTGCTGAAACCGTCAAGCTGGTGGAGGCGTACACCAAGGCCCAGGGCCTGTGGCGCAACGCCGGCCAGGAGCCGGTGTTCACCGACACCCTGGCACTGGACATGGGCAGCGTCGAAGCCAGCCTCGCCGGGCCGAAACGCCCGCAGGACCGTGTGTCTCTGCCGAATGTAGGCCAGGCCTTCAGCGATTTCCTCGACCTGCAATTCAAACCGACCAGCAAAGAAGAAGGCCGCCTGGAAAGCGAAGGCGGCGGCGGTGTCGCCGTGGGCAACGCCGACTTGGTAGGCGAAACCGACTATGAGTACGACGGCCACACCTATCGCCTGAAAAACGGCGCCGTGGTGATTGCCGCGATTACCTCGTGCACCAACACGTCCAACCCCAGCGTGATGATGGCCGCAGGCCTGGTGGCAAAAAAAGCCGTGGAAAAAGGCCTGACCAGCAAACCCTGGGTAAAAACCTCGCTGGCGCCTGGCTCCAAAGTGGTCACCGACTATTACAAGGCGGCGGGCCTCACCCAATACCTTGACCAACTGGGCTTCGACCTTGTGGGTTACGGCTGCACCACGTGCATTGGTAATTCGGGGCCATTGCCTGAACCGATCGAAAAAGCCATCCAGAAAGCCGACCTCGCCGTCGCCTCGGTGCTGTCCGGCAACCGTAACTTCGAGGGCCGCGTACACCCCCTGGTGAAAACCAACTGGCTGGCCTCGCCGCCCCTGGTGGTCGCCTATGCGTTGGCCGGCACGGTGCGCATCGACATCAGCCGCGAGCCGCTGGGCGAAGGCAAAGACGGCCAGCCGGTGTACCTGAAAGACATCTGGCCAAGCAGCCAGGAAATCGCCGACGCCGTGGCCCAAGTCAGCACCGGCATGTTCCACAAGGAATATGCCGAGGTGTTTGCCGGCGATGAGCAGTGGCAAGCGATTGAAGTGCCGCAAGCGGCGACTTACGTATGGCAGAAAGACTCTACGTACATCCAGCACCCACCGTTCTTCGACGACATCGCCGGGCCACTGCCGGTCATCGAGGACGTCAAAGGCGCCAATGTACTGGCCTTGCTGGGCGATTCGGTAACCACCGACCACATCTCCCCTGCTGGCAACATCAAGGCAGACAGCCCCGCCGGGCGCTACCTGCGCGAGCAGGGCGTGGAGCCGCGTGACTTCAACTCCTACGGCTCACGCCGGGGCAACCATGAAGTGATGATGCGCGGCACGTTTGCCAATATCCGTATCCGCAACGAAATGCTCGGCGGCGAAGAAGGCGGCAACACGCTGTACATCCCCACCGGCGAGAAAATGCCGATCTACGATGCGGCCATGAAATACCAGGCGTCGGGCACACCGCTGGTGGTGATCGCCGGCCAGGAATACGGCACCGGTTCGAGCCGCGACTGGGCAGCCAAGGGCACCAACCTGCTGGGGGTCAAGGCGGTGATCGCCGAGAGCTTCGAGCGGATTCACCGTTCCAACCTGGTGGGCATGGGCGTGCTGCCGTTGCAGTTCAAGCTGGATCAGAATCGCAAGGCGCTCAAACTCACCGGCAAGGAAAAGATCGACATTCTTGGGCTGACCCATGCCGAGATCGAGCCGCGCATGAACCTGACGTTGGTGATTACGCGCGAGGATGGCAGCAGCGAGAAGGTCGAGGTGCTGTGCCGGATCGACACCCTCAATGAAGTGGAATACTTCAAGGCGGGCGGGATTCTGCACTATGTGCTGCGCCAGTTGATCGCCTCTTAAGCAACACTGCAAAACCAATGTGGGAGGGGGCTTGCCCCCTCCCACATTTCAACCTGTGTTTAACCTTTCAAATCAGCTGAACAACCACTTCCACAGCAGCACCAGCACCACCACCGCCAGCACCGGCCGCGCAATGCGGTAGGCCTTGGGATGCTTGCGTTTCCATTGCTTGACCACGCCGCTGAACTTGTCGCTGAAGGTCTTGCTCCAGGCATACGCCTGGTTGATCCCGCCAACACGTTCATCATCCAGATTCTGCGGCGCGGTTGCGCGGCCCAACTGCATGCTGACCCAGCGGTTGACGCGGGTCATGAGGCGATTGCTCAGCGGGCGTTCGATGTCGCAGAACAGAATCACGCGGGTCTGGTCGGTTTCGTTCTTCACCCAGTGCACGTAGGTTTCGTCGAACATCACGTCTTCACCGTCACGCCAGGCATAGACCTGACCATCGACGAAGATGCGGCAATCATCGGAGTTTGGCGTGGACAGCCCGAGGTGATAGCGCAGGGAACCGGCAAACGGGTCGCGGTGCGGGTTGAGGTGACTGCCGCCCGGCAACAGCGCGAACATCGCGCCCTTGACGTTGGGGATGCTGCTGACCAGGGCCACGGTTTTCGGGCACAGCGCCTCGGCCGATGGCAGCGGTTTGTCGTACCACTTGAGGTAGAAACGCTTCCAGCCCTTCTTGAAGAACGAACCGAAACCGGCGTCGTTGTTCTTTTCGGCGGCGCGGATATAACCCTCGTCGAACAGGTGCATGGCCTCTTCGCGGATCACTTCCCAATTGTCCTTGAGCACATCCAGCTCCGGGAACTTGCTGCGGTCCAGGTACGGTTTGGACGGCACGGCCGAGAACAGGTACATCAGGGCGTTATAGGGTGCGAACAGCGCCGAATGGTTGACGAACTGACGCAACATCGGCAAACGCGCCTTGCCACGCAGGTGCACATACAGCGTGCTGCCGATAAACAACAGCAACACCGACAGTTTGGCGGCCAAAGAAAAGGTCATGCAGCAACTCCTGGAAATAAGCGCCTGGCCAACAGCCTCCCGTCGAAGGGAAACCAGACGTAGCAGCCGGCCATGATAAACACTTGGGCCATTATGCAGAAGGCCCAGGCCGACCGGCTGACATAAATCAACACCCTGGGGGCCTTGTGGCTGGCGGGTTTGTCGTGGCCTGCGGGCTGGTTGTGGCAAGAAGGCTTGTTGTGGCCTGCGGGCTGGTTGTGGCGAGCGGGCTTGCCCCGCGTTGGAGCGCGCAGCGCTCCCACTTCAGACGCCGCGGTGCAACTGATAAACCGCGGCGTCAGGTTTTGGGGCTGCTTCGCAGCCCAACGCGGGGCAAGCCCGCTCGCCACAACCAGCCCGCTCGCCACGACAAGCCTGCAAGCCACAACAAGCCTTCTTGCCACGAAGAACCGATCAGGCCTGGGTTTCCTGGTCGGTGAACAAATCGCTGAACAGCATGCTCGACAGGTAGCGCTCACCGGAGTCGGGCAGGATCACCACGATGGTCTTGCCCTGCATTTCCGGTTTCTCGGCCAGACGCACGGCCACGGCCATTGCGGCGCCACAGGAAATACCGCACAGAATCCCCTCTTCCTGCATCAGGCGCAGGGCCATGGCCTTGGATTCCTCGTCGGTCACCCGCTCTACGCGGTCCACCATCGACAGATCGAGGTTTTTCGGCACAAACCCGGCGCCGATGCCCTGGATCTTGTGCGGGCTCGGCTTGATCTCTTCACCGGCCAACGCCTGGGTGATCACCGGCGAAACGATCGGCTCGACCGCCACCGACAGAATCGGCTTGCCCGCCGTGTTCTTGATATAACGCGACACGCCGGTGATGGTGCCGCCGGTGCCTACGCCCGCCACCAGCACGTCCACGGCACCATCGGTGTCATTCCAGATTTCCGGGCCGGTGGTTTTTTCGTGGATCGCCGGGTTGGCCGGGTTTTCGAACTGCGCCGGCATGAAGTAGGCGGCCGGGTCGCTGGCGACGATCTCGCCAGCCTTGTCGATCGCACCTTTCATGCCCTTGGCCGGCTCGGTCAACACCAGCTCGGCGCCAAGCGCCTTGAGCACTTTGCGCCGCTCGATGCTCATCGACGCCGGCATGGTCAGCAGCAGCTTATAGCCACGGGCGGCGGCGACAAACGCCAGGCCGATGCCGGTGTTACCGGAAGTCGGTTCTACAATGGTCATGCCCGGCTTGAGTTTGCCGGTGCTTTCGGCGTCCCAGATCATGTTCGCGCCAATGCGGCACTTCACCGAATAACCCGGGTTACGCCCCTCGATCTTGGCCAGGATGGTCACGCCACGCGGTGCGATGCGGTTGATCTGCACCAGGGGCGTGTTACCGATGGAGTGCGCGTTGTCTGCAAAGATACGGCTCATGACGGGTCCTTAAGGCAATTTCAACAAGGCCACAAGGGTATGCCTCGTGCTGGTGGGCGTCCAGTCAGAGGAACGTTGCGCCGGTGCGCGCGGTCCATCGCCTATAACGTTGGAGAACCTGCACATGAAACGTCGCTACAGTGGGCTGCTATGGATCGTCGCCGTACTGGTGGTAGTACTGATTGCCCTGGACCTCGCCCTGCCCTACCTGGTGCGCAACTACCTGAACGACAAGCTCGCCGACATGGGTGATTACCGCGGCCAGGTCACGGATGTGGACGTGGCGCTGTGGCGCGGGGCCTATAAAATCAACGGCCTGCAGATCGTCAAAGTCGACGGCAAAGTGCCGGTTCCGTTCGTCAAAGCGCCGGTGATCGACGTGTCGGTGAGCTGGCATTCGTTGTGGTACGACCATGCGGTGGTGGCCGAGGTGCAGTTCTTCCAGCCCGAGCTGAACTTCGTCGACGGTGGCAACCAACAGGCATCGCAGACGGGTAAAGGCACCGACTGGCGTGAACAGTTGGGCAAATTGTTGCCGATCACCCTCAACGAAGTCCGCATTCAGGACGGCAAGATCGCCTTCCACAACTTCAATTCCAAGCCCGCGGTGAATATCTACGCCACCCAGGTCAACGCCAGCTTCTACAACCTGACCAATGTGGTGGACATCAAAGGCAAGCGGGACGCCACCTTTGAAGGCAAGGCGCAATTGCTCGGCCAGGCGCCACTGGAAGCCACCGCTGCTTTCGACCCGCTGAGCAACTTCGAAGACTTCGAATTCCGCTTTCGCGCCAAGGATATTCAACTCAAACGCCTGAATGACTTCGCGTCGGCGTACGGCAAGTTCGACTTCAAGGCCGGCACGGGCGATGTGGTGGTCGAAGCGCAGGCCGAAAAAGGCCAACTGAGCGGTTATATCAAGCCGCTGCTGCGTGACGTAGAGGTGTTCGACTGGAAACAGGATGTCGAAAACAAGGACAAGAATATCTTCCGCTCGATCTGGGAAGCCGTGGTCGGCGCCAGCGAGACCGTATTAAAGAACCAGAACAAAAACCAGTTTGCCACTCGCGTGGAACTCAGCGGCAGCGTGCACCAGCAAAATATCAGCGCGTTCTCGGCATTTTTGGCGATTTTGCGTAATGGTTTTATCCAGGCATTCAATGCCCGGTATGAACAACCCAAGCCCAGTGCAAACTGAGCCGCACGCCCTACCGGGAGACGGGGTATCGGTTAGCGTGCCGACGGATCAATGACAACAACGAGTAAGGACACTGAGCATGCGCATCACAGGATGGATACTGACAATTCTTGGCTACCTCTTGGCCTATTCAGGCTTCGTGAAAATAGTGGGGTTTGCCATGCACGGCGGCCCCCTCGCCGGCATGATGATCCTCGCCGGCATCGGCACACTGGTTTTGGCTGCGCTGGCCCTGTGGGGCGGCAGCAAGCTCAAGGACAAAGCGGATGCGCGGGCGTACGCGTTGGAGAAAGCCGCCAAGGGTCGCGTGTGACCGGCCATTCAGAGACTGAATAACCCGTCTGCGTTCACAGTCGCCGGGGCCGCGCGGTATAGTCCGGGCATTGATGAATTCGAGGAATGACCGATGAAGTTCGAAGGCACCCAGGCCTATGTGGCTACCGATGACCTGAAACTGGCCGTCAACGCCGCCATCACCCTGGAGCGGCCGTTGCTGGTCAAGGGCGAGCCCGGCACCGGCAAGACCATGCTTGCCGAGCAACTGGCCGAATCCTTTGGCGCCAAGCTGATCACCTGGCACATCAAATCCACCACCAAGGCGCATCAGGGCCTCTACGAGTACGACGCGGTCAGCCGCCTGCGCGACTCGCAACTGGGCGTGGACAAGGTCCACGATGTGCGCAATTACCTGAAGAAGGGCAAGCTCTGGGAAGCCTTCGAGTCCGAAGAGCGGGTGATTCTGCTGATCGATGAAATCGACAAGGCCGACATCGAGTTCCCCAACGACCTGCTGCAAGAACTCGACAAGATGGAGTTCTACGTCTACGAAATCGACGAGACCATCAAGGCCAAGAAACGCCCGATCATCATCATTACCTCCAACAACGAGAAAGAGCTGCCGGACGCGTTCCTGCGCCGCTGCTTCTTCCATTACATCGCCTTCCCTGACCGCACCACCCTGCAAAAGATCGTCGATGTGCACTACCCCGACATCAAGAAAGATCTGGTCAGCGAAGCGCTGGACGTGTTCTTCGACGTGCGCAAGGTGCCAGGCCTGAAGAAAAAGCCGTCCACCTCCGAACTGGTCGACTGGCTCAAGCTGCTGATGGCCGACAACATCGGCGAAGCCGTGTTGCGCGAACGCGACCCCACCAAAGCCATCCCGCCGTTGGCCGGTGCCCTGGTGAAAAACGAGCAAGACGTGCAGTTGCTGGAACGTCTGGCCTTCATGAGCCGTCGCGGTAATCGATAATGTTGCTCAACCTGTTCAATGAGATGCGCGCCGCCAAGGTGCCGGTGTCGGTGCGCGAGCTGCTCGACCTGATCAATGCGCTGAAACAGCGTGTGGTCTTCGCCGACATGGACGAGTTTTACTACTTGGCCAGGGCGATTCTGGTCAAGGACGAACGGCATTTCGACAAGTTCGACCGCGCGTTCGGTGCCTATTTCAACGGCCTGGAAAAGCTCGACGACCACCTGCAGGCGCTGATTCCCGAAGAGTGGCTGCGCAAGGAATTCGAGCGCTCGTTGAGCGATGAAGAGCGTGCGCAGATCCAGTCCCTCGGTGGCCTGGACAAGCTCATCGAAGAATTCAAGAAACGCCTGGAAGAACAGAAAGAGCGCCATGCCGGCGGCAACAAGTGGATCGGCACCGGCGGCACCAGCCCGTTCGGCTCCGGCGGCTACAACCCGGAAGGCATCCGTGTGGGTGACGCCGGCAAGCGCCAGGGCAAGGCGGTAAAAGTCTGGGACCAGCGCGAGTACAAGAACCTCGACGATCAGGTGGAGCTGGGCACGCGCAACATCAAGATCGCCCTGCGCCGCCTGCGCAAGTTCGCGCGCCAGGGTGCGGCCGAAGAGCTGGACATCGACGGCACCATCGACCACACCGCCCGCGATGCCGGGCTGCTGAATATCCAGATGCGCCCGGAGCGGCGCAACACCATCAAACTGCTGTTGCTGTTCGACATCGGCGGCTCAATGGACGCCCACGTGAAGATCTGCGAAGAGCTGTTCTCCGCGTGCAAGACTGAGTTCAAGCACCTGGAGTACTTCTACTTCCATAACTTCGTGTACGAGTCGGTGTGGAAGAACAACCAGCGGCGCACCTCCGAACGCACCTCCACCCAGGACTTGCTGCATAAATACGGCGCCGATTACAAAGTGATCTTTATCGGCGATGCGTCGATGGCGCCGTATGAAATCACCCAGGCCGGCGGCAGCGTCGAGCACTGGAATGAGGAGCCTGGGTACGTATGGATGCAGCGCTTCATGGCCAAGTACAAGAAGCTGATCTGGATTAACCCGTACCCGAAAGACACGTGGGGGTATACGGCGTCGACGGGGATTGTGCGGGAGTTGGTGGAAGATCAGATGTACCCGCTGACGCTACGGGGCCTGGAAGAAGGGATGCGTTTTCTCTCCAAGTAACTCACATGCACCATAAATCCAATGTGGGAGGGGGCTTGCCCCCGATAGCAGCGCCTCAGTCAATGCATGTGGCACTCAAAGACCGCTATCGGGGGCAAGCCCCCTCCTACATTGTTAGCCTTCGCTGAAGCGCTGCAAAAAGTCCACATGCTGGCGATGCGCTGTCTCCTGCACCACCGGCGCCAAGCGCACCTTCTCTCCCGGCAAACACTGCGCCAGCCGCGCCAGCGCCAAGGGCGTCAACGCGCCTAAACGCGGGTAGCCGCCAATGGTCTGCCGATCATTGAGCAACACAATCGGCTGCCCATCCGGCGGCACCTGGATGGCTCCCAGCGGAATCCCTTCGGAGATCAACGACGGCCCCTGATACTGCAACGGCGTGCCCAGCAGGCGCATGCCCATGCGGTCGGCGCGGCTGTCCAGCGCCCATTCGGTGTTGAAGGCATCGAACAAACTCTGGCCGCTGAATTGGCCGATTTGTGCGCCGACTATCACGTCCAGCGGCGCAGCGGGATGCAAATCCGCGCTACTCAACACCTTCATCGCACCGCCCGTTCCGGAATACATTAACCGCCCGCCTTCGACCAATGCCTTGCCGAAACCGTCAAGCCCGCCCAATTCCTCTCGCACCACCGTGGCGCAACTGCCCAGCACCTGCGGCGCATCAAAGCCGCTTGGCGCCGCCAGGTAGGCCCGCGCGCCATTGAACGGCTGGGTAAAGCGCAAACGCTGACCCTTTTGCAGGATAAAGCTGCGTCCCGGGCTGATCGCACGCTCATCGATGTACGCGCCCAGATCCGCGCCGGCCAATGCCAGCAAGCAATACGCCTCGGCCTGCACGGTGAACCCGCCCAAGGTGATTTCCACCACTGGCGCATCCAGCGCGTTGCCCAGCAGCCAATTGGCCCAGGACATCGACACCCAGTCCAGCGCGCCACCCTGGGTCACGCCCAGATGCCGCACGCCAAAGCGGCCGGCATCCTGCAACAGGCACAGCGGCGTGCTGGCCTCGATCAACAAGCGGCTCATGCCTGCGCCTCCAACGGCGTGTCATCGCCACCCAGGTTGATAAATTCGGCGTGACCGACCGCCTCGAAACGCACCGTATCGCCGGGCTGCATCAGGCTGTAACCGTCGCGTTCGCGGTCGAACAGCTTGGCCGGGGTGCGACCGATCAGGTTCCAGCCACCGGGCGAGACCACCGGGTACGCGGCGGTTTGCCGCTCGGCGATGCCGACGCTGCCAGCCGCCACGCGCTTTCGCGGGGTATTCAGGCGCGGCGTCGCGAGGATTTCGTCCACCAACCCCATAAACGCAAAACCGGGGGCAAAGCCGAGGGCGAACACCTGGTATTCATGGGCACTGTGGCGGCGGATCACGTCTTCAACCGACAGACCGCTGCGCTGGCTGAGCAAGCTCAGTTCCGGGCCGACACTCAGGTCGTACCACACTGGCAACACGTGACACTGGCCGCTGCCCTGGGCCTGAGGCTGCAGGTCGGCCAGCGCCTGGCCGATCAACTCCCTCGCCTGCGCCGGGCTCAACGCGGTGAGATCGTAATGCACCATCAGCGTGGTGTAGGACGGCACCAGGTCCACCAACGCTGGGCCAAAACCTTCGCGCAGACGTTGAGTGGCAGCAAGCATCCACGGCATGTTGGCTTCGGCAATCACATCAAACAGACGCACCATCAGGCAGTCGATCGCCACCACTTCAATGCGTGGCTTCATGCTGGCTTCAGCGCCTCGCGAATACGCTTCACGGCGGCCACCGAACTGGCGTTGTCGCCGTGCACACACAAGGTGTTGGCCTGCAACACCAAGGCGCTGCCATCGCTGGCGGTCAGGGCGTCGCCGCGGGAAATCGTCAGGGCCTGCTGCACGATGGTTTCGGAGTCATGGTGCACGGCGCCCGGCAACTGGCGCGAGACCAGATGCCCTTTGTGGTCGTAGGCACGGTCGGCAAAAGCCTCGAACCACAAGGTCACCCCGTACTCATCGCCCAAGGCCTGGGCCGCGCTGTTGTCGCGGGTGGCCAGCAGCATCAGCGGCAGGTCGCCATACGCGGCCACGGCCTGGATCACTGCGCGCAATTGCGCAGGGTTGACCATCATGTCGTTGTACATCGCGCCATGGGGTTTGACGTAGCTGACCCGCCCGCCTTGCGCACGGCAGATGCCGTCGAGGGCGCCGATCTGGTAGTGCAGCAGGTCCTGGATTTCCTGCGGTGTGTAGGCCATGGAGCGGCGACCGAAACCTTGCAGGTCCTGATACGCCGGGTGCGCCCCCACTTGCACGCCGTGCTTGAAGGCCAGGCTGACGGTCTTGCGCATGATGCTCGGGTCACCGGCATGAAAGCCACACGCCACGTTGGCACAATCAATGAACGGCATGACCTCGGCGTCCAGACCCATGGTCCAGTTGCCAAAGCTTTCGCCGATGTCGCAATTCAATAGCAGACGGCTCACGGTGGGTGCTCCTCCAGGCGTTGTTTTTCAGGCGTTGTATTTTTTGTAGTGTGGGATTTTTCGTACAGAACTGGCAACTTGTCCTCACACCCCAACGACGCTTATCGTGGAATAGCTCGATTTTTGGCGTTTGCCCGGTGCGGCGTCCAACTAATAAAAACCGATCCATGCATAAGAAAAGTTGATCCCATGAATTTGAAGTTCCTCGAAACCTTCGTCTGGGTGGCCAAGCTCAAGAGCTTTCGCCTGACCGCCGAGAAGTTGTTCACTACCCAGGCCTCGATTTCCAGCCGCATTGCCGTGCTCGAGAGCGAGTTGGGTGTGAAGCTGTTTCTACGCGACTCACGCGGCGTGAGCCTGACCCCGGAAGGCTTGAAGGTGCTCGATTACGCCGAGCAGATGATGGTGACCATGCAGGGCTTGAAGCAGTCACTGGAAACCACCAGCAGCAAGGTCGGGCGGATTCGCATCGGCGCGATGGACACGGTGATTCACACCTGGCTCAGCCCCTTGGTGGCCGAATTGATGGACCACTTTCCGTTGGTGGAAATCGAATTGGTCGCCGATACCGCATTGAACCTCAGCGATCAGCTGCAAAAAGGCTTTCTCGACCTGATTCTGCAAACCGACCTGCTGCGCCTGGAAACCGTGCGCAGCCTGGAACTGGCCAGCCACCCGATGGCCTGGATCGTCGCCAGCCATTCCCTCTACAACCGCGACTACGCCTCCCTCGCCGAACTGGCCCAGGAGCGCATCATCACCTACTCGAAAAACTCCCACCCGCACCAGGACGTGCTGAGCCTGATGCAGGCCAACGGCGTCGCCGCGCCGCGCATGAACTGCGTGAATTCGGTGTCGGCGATTACCCGCCTGCTGCGCGATGGCTTCGGGATTGGCGCACTGCCGCCGGTGCTGGTCAGCGAGGAACTGGCGCGCGGGGAGTTGGTGATGCTGCCGATGGTGCAGAAGCTGCCGAATTTGCAGGTGGTGGTGTCGTGGCGGGTGGGTGTTGAGCTGGTTGAGGAGATTGTCGGGCTGTGCCAGAAGGTGGTGGCCCGCTATGCCGAAGAGGTCGGCGAAGCGAATATGGTACTGACGAAACCGGATTAAACCTGTGGGAGCTGGCTTGCCTGCGATAGCGGTGTATCCGTGGCAGATGGGCAAGCTGACCCACCGCTATCGCAGGCAAGCCAGCTCCCACAGTTGACCAAGCTGAGTTTTAGAGCCCCTTCAGGTCTCGCTCTTCAATCGGCCGGCTCTGGCGCAGGCGCTTGCCGCCCAACACCACCCAGTCGATCAAGCGGAACAGGCATTCAATGCCGAACGACAACAGCATCGCCCCGCCCAGGCCCCAGCCCATCGCCTCCGGCGTCAGCAGGATCTGATAGCTGTAGCCATTCCAGGTTTCCAGGCGAATCGCTGGGTCCGCGGCCACCGCCACCTGCAGGGCGCGGATGTACCACGGGCCTTGCATGGCCTGGAATTGCTTGTCCAACGCCACCTGGCGATCAAGCAGGGTGCCCAGGCTGTTGGCGTCGCTCTGGAACACCGGGTCATCGCTGGCGCGGTAATGCGCCACCAACGCCTGCAAATCACCGTTGAAGAACTGCCGTGCGGTGCTTTCAAACCCGCTGAGGCCGGTCTGGGCCTCGATCAGGTGGGCCTCGACGCGCTTGGCGTAGTCGTTGATGAAACCCGGCACCTGCACACCGACCAACAAGCCAATGGCAAACAGCACCAACCGCAGATAACTGAGCAGCATGGTCGATATCCTTACTCGGTAATGCCCTGGCTGACGCATTCACCGCGTCGCCACAGGCTCCATTGGCCCGGTTCGTAGCGGGTCCAGTTTTCGTTATCGGTCAACGGCTCGGTGGCGATCACGGTGACTACATCATTTGGCGTGGTTTCGGCCTGAAAATCGACGATCACGTCGACATCTTTCAAGCGCGCCGGGCCAAACGGTGCGCGCCGGGTAATCTGCGCCAGCTTGGTCGAGCAGTAGCAAAACAGCCAGTCACCGTCGCTGAGCAGGCAGTTGAACACGCCTTTGCTGCGGTACTCGGCGCAGGCGGCAATCAGGTCCGGCAGCACTTGTTCGATCTCTACCGGCTCGGGGAAGGCTTCCCGCACACGGTTGAGCAGGTCGCAGAACGCTGCTTCGCTGTCGGTATCGCCCACCGGCCGGTAGAAGGTGGCACGCGGGTTGAAGTCCGCCAGCTGGCCGTTATGGGCAAAACACCAGTTGCGGCCCCACAGCTCGCGCACAAACGGGTGGGTATTGGCCAGGCTCACCTTACCCACGTTGGCCTGGCGGATATGGCCAATCACCACTTCACTTTTGATCGGATAACGCTGCACCAGCAGCGCGACTTCCGACTCGCAGCTGGCGGCCGGGTCCTGAAACAGGCGCAGGCCACGGCCTTCATAGAACGCGATGCCCCAACCGTCGCGGTGGGGGCCGGTACGCCCGCCCCGCTGCATCAGCCCGGTAAAGCTGAACACGATGTCGGTGGGGACGTTGGCACTCATGCCCAATAATTCACACATGCCAGGGCTCTCGCTGCAGGGTGGACAACGTTAAAGGCGCGGTTCGACGCGCATTCCGCTGGCAGGCGCCGGGCGATGGAACGGCTCGTCGTCCTCGTCAACCGTCTCGGCAGCCAGGGCGGCGTCGACAGCGGCCTTGCGCTCACGCCGGGCGTTGGCGGCGCGCTCGATGGGCCAGCGGATCAGCACAAACACGATATACACGCCAAACGCGATCATCGTGTACATGAACAGATCGGAAATAGCCCGCCAGGCGTTATTGCCGACATGCAGCACCAGGTCCAGGGCCGTGATCGCCACGGCCGGCGCGAACTGGGTCTTGACCGGATCGACGATGGTCGGGCTGAACAGCAGCACCGCCATCAGCAACTGCAGCGGCTCGCGCAGCCAGCGCCAGATCCAGCGGGTCATGCGCCACCACACCAACAGGCAGCCCAAAGCGGCGAAGGCGTAAAGGCCCCAAGCGGTCAGATAGTCGTTCTCGGTCATGGTGTCCATGGCAAGGTAGGCAAACAGGCGGCTATGATAACGGCTTTTGCGTGTCTCGGCTGCAATGCCTGCCACCATCCGCCAGACAGAGAGCGATCCATGCCTTCATCGACCCACATCACTGCCGCCCCGATTGCCCGCAAGGCCGAAGGCCAGGACCCGTACGCCTGGCTGCAAGCGCGTGACACGGCTGAAGTCCTCGATTACCTCAAAGCCGAAAACGCCTGGCAGGAGGCGCAACTCGCCGATCAGCAGGCGCTGCGCGACACCCTGTTCGACGAGATCAAGGGCCGCATTCTCGAAACCGACCTGTCCCTGCCCTCGCCGTGGGGCCCTTACCTGTATTACACGCGCACCACCGCTGGTGACGAATACGCCCGCCACTACCGCTGCCGCCGCCCGGCAGATGACAGCAACACAGTGGACGACAGCAGCGAAGAATTGCTGCTCGACCCCAACGTACTCGCCAACGGCGGCTTTTTCTCGCTGGGCGCGTTCAGCATCAGCCCCGACCACCAGCGCCTGGCCTACAGCCTGGACACCAGCGGTGAAGAGATTTACACCCTGTACGTGAAGGAACTGGCTAACGGCAAAGTCAGCGAACTGGAGTTTCAGGACTGCGACGGCAGCATGACCTGGGCCAATGACAGCCTGACCCTGTTCTTCGGCGAACTGGACGACACCCATCGCCCACACAAACTGTATCGCTACCGCCTGGATGGCACGGCGGCGCAGGAAGTATTCCACGAGCCTGACGGACGTTTCTTCCTGCATTGCTACCGCTCCAGTTCCGAACGTCAGTTGCTGCTGGCCCTGGGCAGCAAGACCACCAGTGAAATCTGGGCGCTGGACGCCAACCAGCCGCACCTCGACTTCACTTGCCTGGCGCCACGGGTCGAAGACCACGAATACGATGTCGACCACGGCCAGCGCAACGGCGAGTGGACCTGGTTTATCCGCAGCAACCGCGACGGTATCAACTACGCGCTGTTCGTCGCCGCCGACACCGGCAGCGTGCCCACCGAAGATCAATGGCAAAACCTGATCCCGCACAGCGACGAGGTGATGCTCGACGGCGTGAGCCTCAATGCCAGCGCGATGACCTTGAGCCTGCGTATCGGCGGCCTGCCGGTGATCGAAGTGCACCCTCAGGACGTGCCGGCCTATCGCGTCGAATTGCCCGACGCCGCCTACAGCCTTTATGTGCAAAACAGCCTGGAATTCCCGAGCGACAAAATCCGTCTGCGCTATGAAGCGCTGAACCGTCCGGCCCAGGTGCGCCAGCTGGAATTGGCGAGCGGCGCGCAAGTCGTGCTCAAGGAAACGCCGGTACTCGGCGTGTTCAACGCCGATGACTACGTCAGCCAACGCCTGTGGGCCACGTCTGCCGATGGCACCCAGGTGCCGATCAGCCTGGTGGTCAAACGCGACCAGCTGGGCAAACCGGTGCCGCTGTACCTCTACGGCTACGGCGCCTACGGCCACAGCCTCGACCCCTGGTTCTCGCACGCGCGCCTGAGCCTGCTGGACCGTGGCGTGGCGTTTGCCATCGCGCACGTACGCGGCGGTGGCGAACTGGGTGAAGCCTGGTACCGCAACGGCAAGCAGGCACACAAGCAGAACACCTTCAGCGACTTTATCGCCTGCGCCGAGCACCTGATCGCCGAGGGCCTGACCACCTCCAAACAACTGGCCATCAGCGGCGGCAGTGCCGGCGGCCTGTTGATCGGCGCGGTGCTCAATCAACGCCCGGAGTTGTTCCAGGCGGCGATTGCCGAAGTGCCATTCGTCGATGTGCTCAACACCATGCTCGACCCGGAGCTGCCGCTGACCATCACCGAATATGACGAGTGGGGCAACCCTGAAGAACCAGAGGTGCACGAGCGCATCAAGGCCTACGCGCCGTACGAGAACGTCAGCGCCCAGGCCTACCCGGCCCTGCTGGTGATCGCCGGCTACAACGACAGCCGCGTGCAGTACTGGGAGGCGGCCAAGTGGGTGGCCAAGCTGCGCGACACCAAGACGGACGACAACCTGCTGCTGCTCAAGACCGAACTGGGCGCCGGCCATGGTGGCATGAGCGGGCGTTATCAGGGATTACGTGATGTAGCGCTCGAATACGCATTTGTGTTCAAGGCGCTGGGCTTGATTTAAGGAACTTAGGACGGCGGTCCTGTCTGAACACACAGACCGCCTACTTGATTGATGGACCAAGATTGCAGCTATGCCTCAACCAACTTTATTGAACAATGAAATCCGCGACATGCTCATGGACTGCGGGCTGTTCGACCCTTTGCTGCCGGAAGATTTTCACGTCGCCGCCGGCTACTTCAACATCAGCAGCATTGCCCAGGGTGAAGTGATCTTCGTTGAGGGCGATGCCGGCTCGTTCATGTGCATCATCCACAGCGGCCAGGTGGCCGTGCAGAAAACCAACCATGAAGGCCAGCGCCTGACCATCGCCACCCTGCGCAGTGGGCGGGCGTTTGGCGAAATGGCGGTGCTCGATGGCGAGCGGCGCTCTGCCAGTTGCCTGGCGGCCAGTGATTGCGTGCTGCTGAACCTGGGCAAGGATTCCCTGGAAAAAATGCTCAACGAAGCGCCCAGGATCGCGGCCAAGATCATCCGCGCGATTGCGATCGCCTTGTCCAAACGCCTGCGCATGGCCGACGGGCAATTGCTCTCGCAACCGTTTTAACCGCCGGGCGTCTTCGGCTTGCTGTCATTTTGCAGCAGGCCAGGCACGCTCTGGTCCTTGGGCGGCGTTGGCAACACAATCGGCACCAGCGCGGGTGAACCGTTGGCGGTGGCTTTGGGCGCCACAGGCGGTGTGACTTGCGGGTACAACGTCGGTGTCGGTGTACCCGGCGCACCGGGCGTTGGCGCGGGTGCGACCGGAACGGTTTGCACCTCCTGAGCCTGGGCCGCACCCAATGTGAGCGCGCCAAGCACAATGACCGTTAGAATGCTGCACTTCATCGATGGCTCCATGGCCTGACCGGAATGTCGTAAGGCTACTCCCAACCGCGCAAGAATGCCCTTCCCAATGAGATTTCAATGAAACGTTTCGTTCTGCTCGACACCACTCCCATCCCCGATAACGGCGGTGCCTTGTGCCTGTTCGAATACGGCGAGGATTTTGTCATCAAGATCCAGGGCGGTGACGGCGGCCAGCTGATGAACACGCGCATGCACGGCTCCGAAGACGCGCTGGCGGAAATTCCCTGCCGCAAAGTCGCCGGGCGCCCGGGTTCGCGGGTGTTGATCGGCGGTCTGGGCATGGGCTTTACCCTGGCGTCGGCGCTCAAACATCTGGGCAAGACGGCCGAAGTGGTGGTCGCCGAACTGGTGCCCGGCGTCGTGGAGTGGAACCGTGGCCCCCTGGGTGAAAAGTCCGGTCGCCCGCTGCTCGACCCACGCACCGTGATCCGCATGGAAGACGTGGCCAAGGTGCTGCAGGCCGAGCCTCAAGGCTTTGACGCGATCATGCTGGATGTCGACAACGGCCCCGAAGGCCTTACGCAAAAGGCCAACAGCTGGCTCTACTCGGCCGGTGGCCTGGCTGCCTGCGCCAAAGCCCTGCGCCCCAAGGGCGTACTGGCCGTGTGGTCGGCCAGTGCCGACAAGCTGTTCAGCGACAAACTGCGCAAGGCGGGTTTCAAGGCTGAGGAAGTGCAGGTGTTTGCCCATGGCAACAAAGGCACCCGGCACACTATTTGGATCGCCGAAAAACTCAAGGGCTGAGCAACATCCCCCAAAACACCACAAATCTAATGTGGGAGCGGGCTTGCTCGCGAAAGCGGAGTGTCAGTCACTGCATCAGTCACTGAACCACCGCCTTCGCGAGCAAGCCAGCTCCCACATTTTTGATCGGGGTTAACTTCGGGATTTGCGGTAATCGATCACATACGGCACTTTTTTCTCGACAGTCTTCTTCAACTCGGCTTGATCCAACGAGGTCATGCCGCCCAACTGATGGGCCGTGAAGCCGCTATCGCCTACCTGTGAACCCGGCGCCAGGCTGACCATGCGCTGGGCGACGGCTTCAATCGCGTCCTTGTAACCGCCCTTCTTGTTCAGGTTGAAAGTACTCAGGTCGATCTGCGTGCGCAGCCAATTGCCCCAGTAAAACTCCAGGAATTCCGGCGCGACGGCGCCATCGTCCGGCTTGCCGTAGGCGGCCTTGCGGGTGAAATACACCAGGCTGCGGAAGGTGTCGTCCTGCAGGTTCTTGAAGCCCAGGTGCGCCGGCAATTGCTGCGGTGACAGCGGTTGGCCGTGATCGCCCTTGAGCCAGACCTTGCGCGCTGCTTGCATACGCTGCCAGAAGGTGGCCATGTCGGGGCTGTTGCTGAAATCATCGGTCACCTTGACCCACATGTTCAGCTGCGGGCCGCCGCCTTGGACTTCCCACAAGGTGGTGAAGCTGTGGTGACCGTCGGTCAGGTACAACTGGCCACCAGGGCCGACCACGACGGTTTTCATGTCATCGGGATGCGTGCCCACCGGGTCCTTGCAACTGAAGCTGGCGGGTTGGTGCAGGTCGGCCTTTTTGGGCACCTTGTCGGCCGCGCCCTGGCCGTTGGTTTCGCAGTATTCGTCGAAGACCTTGGCCGGCTTGTCGGCAAACAGGCCCAGGCTGTAGTAAATCTGGTCAAAGCCCACGACGGCCTGTGTCGGGTGCAATTGTTCAAGGGCCACCTCGATGATCTGGCCAGGCTTGGGCGTGGAGAATGCCTGGGCTTGGGCCGCCAGGACGCTGAGTAGCAGTGCTGCGGTCCATGTGTATAAACGCATTGGTGTCAGATCCTTGAGAATGAAATGAGCCGATACTACAAACGATTGCCACTGCAAGGCTGTACCGCAGCTGAAAAAGCCAGCAGTCATTTACCCCGCAAGCGGCTAGAATCAACCTTATCCGTGAACCCCCAAATAGCCAGGAGCCATGATGAGCTCGACCAACCCGCCCTCCCACACCGCCAAGCTGGACCGCATCCTCGCCGATGCCCAGCGTGACCGGGAAATGGGCTATCGCGACAAAGCCTTGAAGATGTACCCGCACGTGTGTGGCCGCTGCGCGCGTGAATTTGCCGGCAAGCGCTTGAGCGAACTGACCGTGCACCATCGCAATCACAACCATGATGACAACCCCCAGGACGGTTCCAACTGGGAGTTGCTGTGCCTGTATTGCCACGACAACGAGCACTCGCGCTACACCGACCAGCAGTACTTCGGCGAAGGCTCCACCAGCAGCCCGACGATTGCCAAGGCCACGCACAACCCGTTTGCGGCGTTGGCCGGGTTGATGAAAAAAGACGACTGAGGTTCGTCGTTGCCTGTTATGGCCTCTTCGCGGGCAAGCCCGCTCCCACATGTGGAACGCATTCCCCTGTGGGAGCCGGGCTTGCCCGCGATAGCGATCGCCCAAGCAACCCAACAGCCCAAGCCGTATAATCGCCGTTTTTCTCCAAGGCACCCTTCCCCGTGGGCAATAAACGCTACAGCTGCATCGGTCTGTATAACCCCAAATCCCCCGAAAACGTCGGTTCGGTGATGCGCGCCGCCGGCTGCTACGGCGTGGCCTCGGTGTTCTACACCGGCGTGCGTTACGAGCGCGCCCGGGATTTCATCACCGACACCAAGAAGGTCCATCACGACATTCCGCTGATCGGCATCGACGACCTGAAAAAAATCCTGCCGCTGGGTTGCATCCCGGTCGCCGTGGAGCTGGTCGAAGGCGCCCGCCCGCTGCCCGAATACACCCATCCTGATCGCGCGTTGTACATCTTCGGCCCCGAAGACGGGTCGCTGGACAAGGAGATTCGCGACTGGTGTGAAGACGTGGTGTACATCCCGACCACCGGCTGCATGAACCTCGCCGCCACTGTCAACGTGGTGCTCTACGATCGCCTGGCCAAGGGCAACAACACCCGCTCGGGCCCCAAGTACTGATTTTTTGGGAACATCCGGCGCCTGCAAGCAGTCAGCTACATATCACTTGCCTTGTTGGAGACAGATCATGAGCGACAGCAAAATCCTGCGACCTATCATCGAACACACGCCGCTTGAAACCCAACCGCCTCAAAACGTGCACGGCTGGGAGCGCATTGGCTCGGTGGCCGGTGGCGTGATGATGGTTGGCAAAGGCCTGCGCCGTGGCGGGATCTTCGGGCTCATCCAGGTGGCGATTGGTGGCGTGGCGCTGGTGCGCGGCGTGACCGGGCGCAGCTCGCTCAAAGACAAGCTGGAACAGGGCCGCCAGGAAATGAACAGCGTGCGTACCAAAATCGAGCGCGCGGGCGAAGAGCTGAAAAACCTGAAGACTAAAGCCGAAGTGGCGGCCGAAAAAGCCACCAAAACCACCGGCTGACGCCCCTCTCCAACCTATTGGAGAGCTAATTGTGGGAGCGGGCTTGCCCGCGAAAGCGGTGAATCAGTCGCCAAGTATTTGGCTGACACACCGTATTCGCGAGCAAGCCCGCTCCCACATTTTGGCTTTGTGTATGGCCTAAGCTCAGCGCAATAATTTGCTATCCAACACCACCGACGACTCGCCGATCACACTGTCGGCCAACTGCACAAACTCCGCCGTCGTAATGCTGTTCGCGCGCATCACCGCCTGCGCAAGGTCATCCAGCGAGCGCTTGTTGTGGGTCTTCACGCGAATCTCGCGGTCCAGCTCCTGCAACACCACCACCGCCCGCGCGACGGTCGCGCCGTTGACGTGCTCGCCACGCAACGTGGTCACGTCCTTGCTCTCTTTGCTCAAGCGCGCCTGAATCGCGGCATACCGCTCATCGGTGATCCCGCCCGCGCGGCGTAGCAGCTCGATGGCGTAATACTCGCCAAGCCCTTCGCTGATCCAGTCACTGGTGTCGTGATCATTGAAGCGCCCGATCGCCTGCACCACCTCACGGATCAACGCGCTGCTGCCGTTCTCGCTGACCAGCGGGGTGCGGCTGTTGAGGTAGACCGAGTCGCGCGACGCGAACACGCCACGGCGCATCGGGTCGCTGGCGCCCACCACCAGCAGCTTGGCCGGGTGACGCGGAAACGCGGCCTCCACTTGAGGCCAGACGAAGGTCAGCAGCGTCAGCACGTCCATGCGGCGCATGGCCTGGCCCTTGGGCGAGGCTACGGTGACCTCGGTTTCGCCCAGGCGCACACGACGGCTGCCGAGGGTGCCGGCGAGCATCCAGCCAGTAGGCCGATCGAACAGGCGGGAAACGTTGTCGATGCGGAATTTGTACTTGCCGATGCGCGGCCAGGCGGTTTCGACGCTTTTCCAGCCTGCCGGCAACTCGAACGCCAGGCGCGAGACCAGCTCGACGCCGTCCTGCTGGTCGAGCCGTGCAGCCGGCACCAGGTCTTCGCCTCGGAACAACGCCCAACTCGGCGTCATCCGCGCTTCATACACGCCAGGTTTGCGCGCGTGGGTCAGGCGTACCCGGTAGCTCAGGCTGGCCTTGTCGGCGCTGGGTTGCCACAGGCCGCGGTTGCCGGTGACCGTCCACTGGCCATCGGCCTTGAAGTCGCTGTAATCACCGTCGCGGCCCAGGTCGAAGTTCAGGCTGCGCACCGCCGAGCCTTGGGACAGGCTCACACGCACCTCGGCTTGATCACTCTGGGGCAGCAGTTTGACGTGATAGTCGAGGTCGACTTTCTTCGCGCACCACGCGGGCAGGCTCAGCGCCAGCAACACAAAAGAGGCCGCCAGCTTGGTTGCCACCGTCATACACACTCCTTTTTCAGCCTGCGCGGAAGATCAGGTAATCCTCCCAGTCGTCTTCGGGCACGCTGCCTTCGGCGAGCATGCGACCGGACTGGGAAATGCGTTCGTGGTGCACTGCATCGCGGTCGCCGCAGACCAGGTGGTGCCACAGCGGCAGGTCCTTGCGCTCGCTGACCAGGCGATAGCCGCAGGTTGGCGGCAACCACTTGAACTGGTCGGCCTGGCCCGGCGTGAGCTGGATGCAGTCGGGCACCGAAGCGCGGCGGTTGGGGTAATCGGTGCACTGGCAGGTGTTCAGGTCGAGCAGTTTGCAGGCAATGCGCGTGTAATAAACGCTGTTGTCCTCCTCGTCCTCAAGCTTTTGCAGGCAGCACAGGCCACAGCCGTCGCACAACGACTCCCACTCCTCCTGGTCGAGGTGTTCAAGGGTTTTGCGTATCCAGAAAGGTTCGACTTTAGCGGCCATGGCTCTACATCAGTATCGGTCGGTGAAAAGGCCGCCAGTCTAGTGCCCAAGGCCTCTGGGGCCAAGCGCTTGCGACTGGCGGTGTAACAACACTTGTCAGTGCAGTGGGCGCGCAGTAGCTTTGAACGCCGAATCGCACCTCAGGAACTGCCCATGACACGCGTTGCCGACTACCCGATCCACACCCAATTTACCGAACGCTGGTCGCCTCGCGCCTTTACCGGCGAGAGCATCCCGAAAGACACCCTGCTGAGCTTTTTCGAGGCCGCGCGTTGGGCGCCATCGGCCTACAACTCGCAACCTTGGCGTTTTCTCTACGCGCGCCGTGACACGCCGGATTGGGAACGCTTCCTGGGCCTGCTGAATGAATTCAACCGTACCTGGGCGCAGCATGCGTCAGCCTTGGTGATCATCGCGTCAAAAACCGACTTCACCGCCCCCGGCGCCAGCGAAGAAACCCCGGCGCTGTGGCACACCTTCGACACCGGTTCGGCCTGGGGCCACCTGGCGTTGCAAGCCAGCCTGAGCGGCTGGCACACCCACGGCATGGCCGGTTTCGATCAGGAACTGACCCGCAAAGAACTGAAGATTCCTGAAGGCTACGCGCTGCACGCGGCGGTGGCCGTGGGCAAGCTGGGCGACAAGTCGAGCCTGCCGGAGTACCTGCAGGGCCGTGAAGCGCCAAGCCCACGCAAGCCGTTGAGCGAGCTGGTGTCCGAAGGCGACTTCAGCCTGTAAGCCTTGCTGATATCCCCTGTGGGAGCGGGCTTGCCCGCTGCCACATCAGTAACCGCGTTCGAAGCTCACTTCTGCGCGTAACGCTTGCTTGGCTTGATACGCCCGCAGGTTCTGCACAAACAACTCCACCATCATGCCCGGCGAGGTTGGCGCCGAGCTGTGCCCGGTCAGCAGCAGCCCCCACGCGGTCCAGAACGGATGGCGTTGCGGCAGCGGTTCCTGGCGGCACACGTCGATCACCGCGCCGGCCAGGTGCCCTTCTTTCAGCGCCTCGACAAGGTCGGCATCAACCACGGCCACGCCGCGACCAACGTTGATAAACAAGCCGGTCGGTTTGAATTGCTTGAACAACGCCGCATCGTACAAATCATGCGTGTTTGGCGTGTTGGGCAGCAGGTTGATCACGTAGTCCACCTCGCCCACCAGGCGGCCCAGTTGATCCAGCCCGGCCACTTCGATAAACGGCGCCTGCTCACGCGCGGTGCTGGCGATGCCGTAGAGCTTGACGCCAAACGGCAGCAGAAAATCGGCAACGCTCTGGCCGATATCGCCGGTGCCGACGATCAACACCTTGCGCCCGGCCAGGCTCTGGCCCATGCGGTTGTCCCACTTGCGCTCAACCTGGCTGACCAGCCGCGCGAGCACTTCGCGCTCGTGGCCGAGCATGTAGGTGAGCACAAACTCGGCCATGACCTGGCCAAAAATGCCCACCGCACGGGTCAGGCGATAGTCGCGTGGCAAGCCATCGGCCAGCAGCGGCGTGATGCCCGCCCAAGTCGATTGCAGCCATTGCGGCTGGTGGCCCTGGCGCAACAGGGTGGCAAGCAGATCCGGCTGGCCAAGCCATACCGGGCAATCGGCGGCCAGGCGCGACAGTTCAGCCGAGTCGCCGCTGGTCAGCACCTCAAGGTCCGGTGCCGCTTCGCTCAGCAGCTTGGCGTAGAGCGGGTAATCCTGTTCAGCAATCAGAACACGCATGGTTCAAACCTTTCAAAAACACTGCAGACGGCCGCCCGCATCCTTACGGCCACCGCCAACGAATACGTTTGCATTGAAGAAGGTGCCCGGGTTCGGGCACTGACCGATCACATCGGGTCGTTGCGGCGCAGCAGCTCTTCGGGCAAGTGTTCGATGTACTCATCCTCGGCCGGTGGCATTTGCAGGTGGTAGCCCTGCTTGTCGAGGTTTTCCAGGACCACGGTGATGTCCTCGCGGGACAGCTTGCGCTCCGGCGTCAGAATCATCTCGAAGGCAAGATGGGCCTTGCCGAAGGCCGCCATCAACGGTTCGGGCACACGCTCCAACGCGTCGCTTTTGAGCACGTAGAGGTACATCCCGTCTTTTTTCAAGCTGCGGTAGATGGAGCAAATACGTTTCAAGGCTGTTCTCCGGCAGTGGCCAGGCTGTCGAGCAGCGCCTGGCCCATCAACTCGCGGCGCCAGCCACGCAGCGAGTCTGGCAATTTATAAGGCCCATCGGGGTAGCCACTTTTGACCAGGGCTTCGAGGGTTTTCTTGCGCAGCATCAGTTCCGGCGCCATGTCCAGGCGTTCGGCTTCGGCCTGGCCCAAGGCCCGCAGATGCTTGATCAGCGTGGCGGCGTCCACCGGCAGCGGCTCGGCAACCGCCGGCGGCCATTGGTCCATGGGCACGCTGCCGGCGCGCTTGATCAGGTCCAGCAGAAACTGGCCGTCCTGACGTACGGTGCGCGGGTGCATGTCTTCGATTTTGCCCAGCGCGGCAAGGTTGTCCGGCTGGGATTTGGCCAGGGGCCACAACGAGTGCTCGCGGATAATGCGGTTGCGCGGCAGGTCGCGGGCACGGGCCTGCTGCTCGCGCCAGGCGCACAACTCGCGCAGCACGGCGAGCTGGGCGCGGGACAGCTTCCACGCCAGCTTGGCGTCGCGGTACACCTCGTACGGGTCGACTTCGCGGCGCAGGTTGGCGACCAACTCGGCGCCGTCTTCCAGCACCCAGGCGTATTTGTCGTCTGAGAGCTGCGGACGCAGGCGGATGTAGACCTCGGCCAAGTGCACCGCGTCTTCGGCGGCGTAGCTCACTTGGGTCTCGGACAACGGCCGCTGCAGCCAGTCCGAGCGCGTTTCGCCCTTGGGCAAATCGATATCCAGCACGGCCTGCACCAGGCGCGAATAGCCCATGGAGAAACCGAGGTTCAGGTAAGCCGCCGCCAATTGGGTGTCGAACAACGGCACCGGCAGGCTGCCGGTCAGGCGCAGCAACACTTCCAGGTCTTCGCTGCAGGCGTGCACCACCTTGATCACCGCCGGGTTTTCCAGCAAGGCGGCCAAGGGTTGCCAATTGTCGATGGTCAGAGGGTCGATCAGGTAAGCGCGTACGCCATCGCCGATCTGGATCAGCCCGGCAATGGGATAAAAGGTATCGACCCGCATGAATTCGGTGTCGAGGGCGACGAATGGCAACTGCTGCCATTCGGCGCAATGCTGGCCGAGGCTATCGTTGTCGCAGATCCAGTGAATATCGATGGCCACACGGCTCTCCCTTGAAGAATGGCGCGCAGTATATATCGCGAAAGACGCTTGCGAGCATCCGCAGTGCACACGCCTTCATGAAAACTCCTACAAGAGAGGAAGAATAGTCCGACGGACGGGAGTTAGCTTCTCTTACGCAGTACGTAAACCCGCCACAGCTTGGAGCCCGGCAGGAATTCCTGATGGTTGAGTATTTTGAAACCGGCTTGGCGAAACTCGCCCTCGACAGGTGTGTGTGCGTTCACGGAAACGATCACCGTGTCGCGGCTGACCCGATGGAACTCGCGCAGCAGCGCCAAACGCCCTTCACTGCTGGGTACATGGCGAAACAGTTCCATGCAGAAAATGCAGTCCACCGCATTGGCCGACAAGCCGATGGAAAACGCCGACCCCTGGAATGTTTTGACGCGCTTGAGCAGTGCTGCCGGGTGATGAGTGCGCGCATGGTCGAGCATGGCCTGGGAATTGTCAGAGGCCAGAATCACGCGGTTGATGTGTTCTGCCAACACCGGCCAGAACCGGCCGGAACCACAGGCCAGGTCGAGGATCAGCCCCGGCTCGCCGGCCACTTTCAATGCCTGGCGCACCAACCGCTCATCGCGCCACGCCGCCACGCGCTGGCGCAGGCGCGGCGGGCGTGTGTCGCCGCAGACCCTGGCATGCTCACGGTCACAGCGCTCGGTGAATTCAATTTCGATGGCGGAAGGTGGTTGTGACGGCATCACGGGCTCATGTGTGTGGAACGGTAGTGAACGACCTTGAACCGCAGCTTACCCACTGCAACGTGAAAAAAAGGTCGAAGCCGTCACGGCCACCAAACACCCAAGATCCATTGTGGGCGTTGTCGAGCTTCAGCGAGGCTACGATGGCGGTGGGTCAGGCAACCCATCACTGGCTGACACACCGCTATCGCGGCCAAGCCGGGCTCCCACAGTGGATTACGCCTGGTGCAGATACCAGCGCCAGTCTTGCTCGCCTACCTCGCCCATAAACTGGCGATATTCGGCACGCTTCACCGCCAGGTACACACCCAGGAACTCACTGCCGAACGCATCCCGCGCCCAGCTTGACGCTTCAAGCGCACGCAGGGTGGTGAGCCAGTCGGTGGGCAGCAATTGTTTGGCTTGCGCATAGCCATTGCCTTCCACCGGGGCGCCGGGATCGCGTTGCTCGCGGATGCCGCGATGGATACCCGCCAGGATTGCGGCGGCCGCCAGGTAAGGGTTGGCGTCAGCGCCGCAGATGCGGTGCTCGATGTGTCGGGAATTGGCCGGCCCGCCGGGCACACGCAGGCTCACGGTGCGGTTGTCCACGCCCCAGGTGGCGGCCAGCGGTGCGTAGCTGTTGGTCTGGAAGCGGCGATAGGAGTTGGCGTTGGGGCAGAACATCAGCAACGAATCGAGCAAGGTGCTGAGCATGCCACCCACGGCCTGACGCAGCAGCGGCGTGCCGTCGGCAGCCTCACTGGCGAACAGGTTATTGCCGTGGGCATCCGCGAGGCTGACGTGCATGTGCATGCCGGTGCCCGCCAGGTCGTCGAACGGCTTGGCCATGAAGCAGGCGGTCATCCCGTGTTTATGCGCCACACCCTTGACCAGGCGCTTGTAGCGCACGGCTTCGTCCATGGCCTGCAAGGCATCGGCGCGATGTTCCAGGGTGATTTCAACCTGACCCGGAGCGTATTCGGAGATTGCCGTGCGCGCCGGGATGCCTTGCAGTTTGCACGCGCTATAAAGGTCGGCGAGGAACGGCTCGATCTGCTCCAGCTCGCGCAGGCCGTACACCTGGGTCGAGCGCGGGCGATTGCCGTCCACATCCCGCGCCGGTTGTGGGCGGCCATTGCTGTCGGGTGTCTGGTCGAGCAGGTAAAACTCCAGCTCGGCCGCCATCACCGGGTAGTAACCGTCGGCTTTCAGCCCGTCGATGACCTTGGCGAGCAAATGCCGCGGGTCGGCCACGGTGGCGGGCATGCCCTCGGTGGGGTGCATGCTCACTTGCACGGCGGCCGTGGGAATCAGGCGCCACGGCATGCGCTGCAAGCTCGCGCTGATCGGGTAGGCGCGGCAGTCGATATCCCCGACCTCCCACACCAGCCCGGAGTTTTCCACGTCATCGCCATTAATCGTCAGGCCGAGGATGGTGCTGGGCAACGGCCGGCCACTTTCGTACACCGCCAGCAGCTCATCGCGGTGCAGCCATTTGCCGCGCGGCACGCCGTTGTTGTCGAGGATAAACAGCTCGAACATCTCGATGTCCGGGTGCTGTTCAAGGAAAGATCGGGCTTCGTGCAGGCAGGCGAAATCACTCATGGCAAGTCTCATACGTTTGCGTCAGGCAGGAACATAGGCACCGCGCGCAGGGGCGCTGGGTCTATGGGAAAGATCAACGTAGGAGAGCGGTATCCGGTGGGCGTGCGTGTCGGCAGTGGAACAAGGCCCAGAAGGCCAGTTCGGAAGGAAGGGCCTCGACAACCGCGGTACAGCTGGGCACTAAAGCGCCAGGCAATGTCGCGGGATGAGTGTCGGGGGAACCGTCCATGCGGGATTCACAGTGAGGTAGATGCCCGGCAGCGTCACACGCCTGCACAGGGGGTTTAAATTCAGGGTTGACGGAGTTTGGTTGCAGCTTGGCTAAACATTCACGCCGCTTGCTACCTCGGCGCGCTCCTGGAAATAATGGCCGCCCCGATCTTGCCCCAAGGACTCGACCGCATGAAAGCTCCCCTGGCCCTGTGTGTATTGGCGGGTTTGGCAACCACCGCCCTGGCCGATGCCGCGCCCTCGCGCCTCGATGAGGTGGTGCAGCGCGGCACGCTCACCGTCTGCACCACCGGCGACTACAAGCCTTACACGTCGCTGCGCGCCGATGGCCGTTATGAAGGCATCGACATTGCCATGGCCGAGTCGCTGGCCAAAAGCCTGAATGCGACGATCACGTGGGTGCCGACCACCTGGAAAACCCTGATGCCGGACTTCCTGGCTCAACGCTGTGACATCGCCGTGGGCGGTATTTCGGTGTCGCTGGAGCGCCAGAAAAAGGCCTTCTTCAGCCAGGCGCTGGGTGTGGACGGCAAAATCCCGCTGGTGCGATGCGCCGATGTGCAGCGCTACCAGAGCGTCGAGCAGATCAACCAGCCGCAGGTGCGGGTGATCGAGCCGGCCGGCGGCACCAACGAAGTGTTTGCCCGCGCTCACCTGGGCCAGGCGCAGATCCGCCTGCACGACAACGTGACCATCTTCGACGAGTTGCTGGCGGGCAAGGCGGACGTGATGATCACCGACGCCAGCGAGGCGCGCTTCCAGCAAAAGCTCAAACCCGGGCTGTGCGCAGTCAACCCGCAGCAGCAGATGCAGTACAGCGAAAAGGCCTTCCTGCTGCCCCGCGATGACGTGGCGTGGAAAAGCTATGTCGACCAGTGGTTGCACTTGAGCGTCGCCACCGGGGCGTACGACGCCATCGTCAATCAATGGCTGGCGGCGCCCTGAGCCGCAGCCGTCTACGCTGTGCTCACATCAAACAATAACGAGGGATGAGTAATGAAGGGACTGCTCCGAATCACCTGGCTGCTGCTGTTGTGTTGCAGCCAGGTGCACGCGGCCACTCAGGAGGAGGACGCACAGGCCGCCAAGGCGCTGCTGACCAAGGCCTTGGCCTATTACCAGAGCAATGGCGACAAGGCGTTTGCCGCGTTCAGTCGCCAAGGGGAGTTTGTCGACCATGACCGTTATGTGTTTGTGGTCGACACCCAGGGCGTGTTGCTGGCCAGTGGCGGGCCCTCCTCGGCCTTGATCGGCCGCGATGTGTCCGAGTTGCTCGGGCCTGACTTGCAAGCCTCGTTCAAACAAGCGCTGGCGGTGCCCGAAGGCCAAGGCATCCAGCAGGCCGATTATCGCTGGCAGAACTGGAACGACGGCAAGGTTGAGCACAAACATGTGTTTTATCAGCGCATCGGCGAGCGGATTCTGGCCGTCGGCTATTACCTGCCACGCGCCACGCCAGAGCAGGCTCGCGGTTTGCGCGACAAGGCGGTGAAAGCACTGGTCAAGGATGAAGCCGGCACGCTCAGGGCGATCAATTCGTTGCAGGGCGACTTCCTGCAGGATGACCTGTATGTGTTCGTGGTCGACCTGAATACCGGGCGCTATGTGGCCCACGGCACCAACCTGCGGCTGGTGGACACCGACTTCGCCAAGATCAGGGACCCGGACGGCAAGCCGGTGGGCGAGCCGATTTTGAAGCTGATGGCCGAGCAGGATCAGGGTGAGTACAAGTACCGCTGGAAAAACCCGGTGACCGACAGGGTCGAGAACAAACACGCGTATGTGCGCAAGGCCGGGCACTTCATGGTGGCGGTTGGGTACTACAGCCCCTGATCAGCATTGAAATGCAATCCACTGTGGGAGCTGGCTTGCCTGCGAAAGCGGTGGGTCAGTTTGCATAGCCGGCACTGATACACCGCCTTCGCAGGCAAGCCAGCTCCCACGCTTTGATCTTCATCGGGTCAATTACTTTGCCTTGTCTTCACGCCCACGCAGCACTCGGTTAGGCATCGCAATCGCGGCCGCCAACCCCAGCAACGACACCGCCGCACTCACCATCAGCAAATGCCGGAACGTCACCGCCAACTCCCCGCGCAGCGCATCCTGCGCCGGGCCGGGCGCGGCGTTCAAGCCGTCCAGCAAGACGTTGCCGGAACTGCCTTCGGCCACCAGCGCGCCGCTGGCCAAATGCGCAAAGCTCGAATCCTGCAACAGCGCCAGCAACAAGGCCGACATGCAGGCCACGCCTACGGCCCCGCCCAGGGAACGGAAAAGGTTGGTGGTGCTGGTCGCCACGCCAATATCGCGCTGCTCGACCGAATTCTGCGTCCCCACCAGCGACGTCGGGAACTGCATCCCCGCCGCAATCCCACACAGCAACATGAACATCGCCGTCATCCCGACCGCCTGCGGCGCACTGTAGGCCATGCCCAGAATCGCGAACGGGCTCAGCAACGCGCCGCTCAGAATCATTGGCTTATAGCGCCCGGTCACCGAGGTCATGCGCCCGGCAAAATAAGCCCCCACCGGCAGGCCGAAGGCCAGCGGCAGCAGGTGCAGCGCGGCGCTGTCCGCCCCCGAACCGGTCACCGTCTGATACCGCAGCGGCATCAACACCGTCAGGGAAATCGCCTGAAAACTGGTGAAAAAAATCGTGCACCAGCACAACACGGCGCTGCGATTGGCAAACAGGTGCATCGGCAGCAAAGGCTCGCGCGCGCGGCGTTCATGCCAGACAAACACCGTGAGCGCCACGCCCGCACACACCAGCAGCCCGAGCACTTGCTGGTCGCGCCAATGATGGCCCTGGCCGATCTCGGTGATGCCCAGCAGCAAGGCCGTGAGGCCGATGATCATCAGCAAGGTGCCGACATAATCGATGATCGGCTTGCGCTGCGGCACCGGCAACCCGACCAGGGTGCGATGCGCCACATACCAGGCGCCGGCGCCCAGCGGCAGGTTGATCAGAAACACCCAACGCCAGGACAGATACTCGGTCATGTACCCGCCCAGCACCGGCCCGGCCACGCTGGCCACCGCGTACATGCTGCTGAAATAACCCTGATAACGCCCGCGCTCACGCGGTGGAATGATGTCACCAATGATCGCCTGGCTCACCGAAATCATCCCGCCGGCGCCGATGCCCTGCAGAATGCGCGCCAGCACCAGTTGCTCCATGTTTTGCGCCATGGCGCAAAACAGCGACGCCAGCGTGAACACGCCCATGCCGATCAGCATCATCGGGCGACGCCCGTACAAGTCACCGAGCTTGCCGTAAATCGGCACCGCCACCGTCATCGCCACCATGTAGCCGGAGATCACCCAGGCCAGCAGGTTGACGTCATGGAACTGCGCGGAGATGGCCGGCATGGACACGGCGACGATGGTCTGGTCCAGTGCGCCGAGGAAGATCGCCATCATCAAGGCGGCAAGCACACTGCGCACGGCGGGAACGGGTTGGGTGGGCTGGTTGAGGTTGGTCACGGCAGAACCTTCGAGCAAGGCCCACGGGCAGAAAGGGCCCGCGGGAATGCTCGGTACGATAGCAGGCTACTCGATAGCTTCGTAAGCAAGCCCGACGTAATTTTCTGCAATGGTTGTGCGCCCGGCCTGCGAATCGACGAAATACGCCAGCTCACTCTCGGCGATGCGCTGGCTGAAGCCATCCGCGTCCGCAAACTGGTGCAGCATGGAGGTCATCCACCATGAAAACCGCTCGGCCTTCCACACCCGGCGCAGGCAGATTGCCGAGTACTGCGGCAATAAGTCCACGCGCCCCTCGCGATACACCTTGAGCAGGATGCGAAACAGCGTATTCACGTCACTGGCCGCCAGGTTCAACCCCTTGGCCCCGGTCGGCGGCACGATATGCGCCGCATCCCCGAGCAGGAACAGGCGCCCGTATTGCATCGGTTCCACCACAAAGCTGCGCAGCGGCGCGATGCTTTTTTCGATCGACGGCCCGGTCACCAACTGTGTGGCCAGGGCGCTGGGCAGGCGGGTTTTCAGCTCCTCCCAGAAACGCTCATCCGACCATTCATCCAGCGCCGTTTCAGCCGGCACTTGCAGGTAATAACGGCTGCGGGTCGGCGAACGCATGCTGCACAGCGCAAAGCCGCGCGGGTGCTTGGCGTAGACCAGTTCGGCATGCACCGGTGGCGTGTCGGCAAGGACGCCCAGCCAACCAAAGGGGTAGACGCGCTCGAAAACCTTTAACGAATCAGCCGGAATGGATTGGCGCGCCACGCCATGGAAACCATCACAGCCGGCAATGTAGTCGCACTCCACACGAAAGGCTTCGCCCTGATGCTCGAAGGTCAGCCACGGTCGATCACTTTTAAGGTCATGGGGCTGCACGTTGTGCGCTTCGTACAGCGTGAGGGCGCCGGCGGCTTCACGCGCTTGCATCAGGTCGCGGGTCACTTCGGTCTGGCCGTAGATCATCACCGACCGGCCACCGGTCAAGCCCTTGAGGTCGATATGGCTGAGCTGGCCATTGAGCGCCAGCTCGAAACCGTCATGCACCAGGCCTTCGGCGTCCATGCGCTGGCTGACACCGGCTTCGCGCAGCAGGTCGACCATGCCTTGCTCCAGCACCCCGGCACGGATGCGGCCTTGCACGTAATCGGCCCGCTGGCGCTCTAGCACCAGGGTCTGGATACCCGCGTTGTGCAGCAGTTGACCGAGCAACAGTCCGGAGGGACCGGCGCCGATAATGGCGACTTGGGTTTTCAGCGTTTTCATTATTTTTAGGGTCCGCAAGGCTCACCCGAACGGATGAGGTGAAAGAGTTGTCATTGATCTTGTTGCTGACATTTTTCACTTGAGTGACCGCCATAAGAAGGTGAAAACTGAGACAAAGCCTGCGCTTTTTGCCAATCGGGGCGATTACCGAACCACTATCCTGAGTATCGGATTGAAACCATGACCAAAACTGCCAGTACCGCGATTCCGGTCTTCAAGCTTTACGGGGAAAGCCAGCAATGGCCGACGCCCGATTTGTTGCACTGTGAAACCATTTCCCGGCGCAGTCGGGAATACCAGTGGGAAATCCAGCCCCACCGGCACGCGGACCTGTGCCAGTTGCTGTACGTGCATAAAGGCCAGGCGCAACTGGAAATCGAAGGCCAGCGCACCACGCTCGACGAGGCGACCTTGCAGGTGCTGCCGCCCTTGTGTGTGCATGGGTTTCGGTTTGCCGAAGATGTCGAAGGGTTCATCGTCACGCTGTCAGCGCCGCTGGTCAGCCATTTGCAGACGCAGCTGGGCTCGACGGTGGACGGCTTGCAAGCCCTGGGCAACTACCCGGCGGGCAAGGACAGCGACTACCTCAACAGCCTGTTTGCGCGCCTGCAGGACGAATACGCCGATGAGCAACCGGCGCGCGACATGATGATGCACGCCTTGGTCAGCGTGCTGCTGGTGTGGATCAGCCGCCAGGCGATCCAGCGCCGCCACGCGCGCGCACCGCGAGGGCGTGAATATTTCCGGCGGTTTACCCAACTGGTCGAACAGCATTACCGCGAGCACCCCAAGATCGAAGACCTGGCGCACAAGCTGGGCATCTCGGTTTCACACCTGAACGGCACGTGTCGGGAATTGGGTGGGCAACCTGCGCTGCAGATCATGCATGACCGCCAGTTGCTGGAAGCCAAGCGCCTGCTGACCTACACCAGCATGACCATCAATGAGATGTCGGAGGTGCTGGGGTTTTCCGACCCGACCAACTTCTCGCGACTGTTTCGTCGCCGGGTCGGGTTCTCGCCCAAAGCGTTCCGCGAGCAGTTGAAGGCCGAACAGCCTACCTGAGCGCGCTGAAACTGCCGGTACGCGGCAGGCACATGTCCTGATGGCAACTGACCGCAAAGGTCGGCTGCATGCGGGTCTGTTCAACCCGGTACGCGGCAGTGCCGTACAGCGCGGTAGCCAGGGCGCACAGGATGAAAATCATCAGGTACTTTCTGATTTTTAGAGTCATGGCACACCTCTGAACTGATCGACTCGGTGCTGTTTAAAGCATAGGTCAGCCAGCAAGAGTTGCCATTATTGGACGCCATTCAAGATCTTTATGTCGGATTCAAAGGCCGACATCCCACACCGGTTCCTCAGGAAAGCGCAGCACCAGAAAATCCAGCAGGCTGCGCAGCGCCAACGGCATGTGCTTGCGCGAGGCGTACACCGCGTAGACATTCATTTGCTGGGGCTCTGCCTCGGGCAGCAAACGGATCAGTTCGCCGCTGCGGATGTAATCCCCCGCCTGATAACTGGGGAGCCGCGCCACCCCTGCCCCCGCCAATGTCACCCGTAACAGGGCGGTCGCTTCGTTAGCGCTGATATTGCCCTGCACCGCCACCGACACCGGTTCAGCGTTTTCGGTGAAGTGCCACAGGCTTTTGCCGAAGTAAGTGTGCGTCAGGCAGTTGTGCTTCGCCAGGTCGTGCACGTGCTGCGGACGCGGGTGCTCCAGCAGGTAGGCCGGGGACGCGCAAATGACCGAGCGGCAGAGGGTCAGCTTGCGAGCGATCAGGTTGGGGTCCAGCTCAAAACTGGTGCGAATCGCCAGGTCGATACGCTCATCCACCAGGTTCACCGTACGGTCGAGCATCTGCAGATCGATACTGACCAACGGGTTGCGCTTGACGAACTCGGCCACGGCGTCCGCCAATTGCGCCTGGCCGAATGAGCTGCTGACACTCAGCCGTAGCTGGCCGCGCGGCGCTTCGTCCGGCTCGCTGACGGCGGCCTGCATGTCGCTGCACAACTCCAGCAACTGCTGCGCTCGGGGCAGCATTTCGCTACCCGCCGCGGTGAGGCTGAGCTTGCGCGTGGTGCGATGCATCAGCCGCGCGCCCATCCAATCCTCAAGCTCTGCCAGATAACGTGAAACGACCGGCCGCGACAGGTCCAGCTGATCCGCCGCCGCCGACTGGCTACCCAGGTCAACGACCGTGACAAACACCCGCATTGCTTGAAGACGATCCATGATTTGCACGCTTTCAGAAACAAACTATGTTCAAGCATGGCATTTTTTGTGACGTTTAGTGCAACTAAGCTCTGTGCATCACTAACCTGCTGCTGGAGCTGCACATGATCTCGACGCTTAAACGATTGGCCACGGCCATGGCCGCCCTGGCATTCGCCGCCCATGCCGCGGCAGCCGATCTGACGCTGGATGCTTATAACCCTGGTACCTCGGCGATGATGCCCGTCAGTTCGGTACTGGTCAGCGGCGAGCACGACGTCATCCTCGTGAACGCGCAATTCGGCAATGCCCAAGCCGAGCAACTGGTGACAAAGATTCGCGCCAGCGGCAAGCGCCTGACCACCATCTATGTCAGCGACGGCGACCCGGATTACTACTTCGGCCTTGAAGTGCTGACGAAGGCGTTCCCCGCCGCCAAGGTGGTAGCCACCCAGCCGGTGGTCGACCATATCAAGGCCACCGCCGAGCAGAAACTCGCGTTCTGGGGCCCTAAGCTGGGTGCCGACAAACCGGCCAAAGCCATCATCCCGCAGGTGCTCCAAGGCCATAGCCTGACCCTGGAAGGCAAGACGCTGGAAGTGGTCGGCCTGGACGGCCCGCAGCCGGACCGCACGTTCGTGTGGATTCCATCGATCAAGGCCGTGGTGGGCGGCGTTGTGGTGTTCGAGAACACCCACGTGTGGATGGCCGATACACAAACCGCCCAGTCCCACGCTGACTGGCTGGCAACCTTGCAACGTATCGAAGACCTGAAACCGCGCACCGTGATTCCGGGTCACTACCTGGGTACACCCACTGTGCAGTCCGTGGCATTCACCGCGGGCTATATCAAAGCGTTCGATGAGGAAACCGCCAAGGCCAAGGACTCCACTGCGCTGATCGCGGCCATGAAAAAGCGTTACCCGAAACTTGAAGATGAGAGCAGCCTGGAACTCGGTGCCAAAGTCGCCAAGGGCGAAATGAAGTGGTGAATGGTTTTAAACCTTAACGTACTGGAGAGCGTCATGAGCAAGATCGCAATCATTGGTGCCACCGGCCGCGCCGGTAGCCAACTGTTGGAAGAAGCGCTGCGTCGTGGGCATACCGTCACCGCCCTTGCGCGTAATACCGGTACGCTGACCGCACGCCCGGGCGTCACCGTCAAACAGGTCGACGCCCTGGATGCCAACGCCTTGCAACAGGCGGTCAGCGGCAACGACGTGGTGATCAGTGCGGCGCACTTCGCCACACTGCCGGCCAGTGCGGTGATCGGCCCGGTGAAGAACGCCGGGGTGAAACGCCTGCTGGTGGTCGGCGGTGCAGGTTCGTTGTTGTTGCCGGATGGCAGCCGAGTCATCGACAGCCCTGGCTTCCCGGCGGAGTACAAGGCCGAGGCCAGCGCCGGCGCTGAATTTCTTGATGCGTTGCGCCAGGAAAAAGAGCTGGACTGGACCTTCCTGTCGCCGTCGGCGGAGTTCGTTGAGACTGAGCGCACCGGCAAATTCCGTGTCGGCCAGGATGACTTGCTGGTGAGCGCTGAAGGGCGTAGCTGGATCAGCTTTGCGGACTACGCGATTGCGTTGATCGACGAGGTTGAGTCGCCGAAGCACTCGCGCCAACGATTCACCGTAGGCTACTGACCCTGTAGGAGCTGGCTTGCCTGCGATAGCATCACCGCGGTATGGCTGACACACCGAGGTGCCTGCATCGCAGGCAAGCCAGCTCCCACACAAGCCCGCTGCCACTTTTGGGTCTGCGGTATTACGACGGTTGGGCTTGGCTCACCAGCCACGCCATCAGCGCTTCAAGCCCGGCCGAAGGCTCAGTGCCCGGCGGGTACACCAGGTAATACCCCATCCCGGTCGGCACGCGCAGTTCAAACGGCGTCGCCAGCCGCCCCGCTTTCACATCCTCGCCAATCAACGCACTGTCGCCAATCGCCACTCCCGAGCCCTGGGACGCCACCGTCATTGCCAGGTCCAGCGTTTCAAAATGATGCCCCTGGGCCAGGTTGCTCAAGCGCGTGTTCGCAGCCTTCAGCCACAACGCCCAATCGCGCTCGTCCCGCGTGGGGTGCAGCAGCACCTGGCGCTGCAAATCAGCCGGTGTGTGCAGGCTGGCGAGCAACGCCGGCGCGCAGACCGGGGTGAGTTGTTCATCGAACAAATGCCGCGCCTGCGCCGACTGCTCGGCGATGGGCGCATAGATCACCGCCGCGTCGAATTGCTCGCGGCGAAAGTCCACGGTGTAGGCCACGGTGGTGGTGAGTTCCACCGGCACGTCCGGGCGTTCCTTTTGCCACTGCATCAGGCGCGGCAGCAGCCAGCGCATCACACACGTGGAGGCCTTGAGTTGCAGGGTCTGGCGGCGGCTGCCGATCTGCTCCACCGCGTCGCCGATCAAGCCAAACACCTGCTGCGCCCGCAGCGACCACTCGCGGCCCTCTTCGGTCAGGCTCAAGCCCCGCGCCTGGCGCTGGAACAAGGCATAGCCCAAATGGCTTTCGAGCCCGGCAATCTGCCGGCTCACCGCACCTTGGGTGATGTGCAGTTGCTCGGCGGCGCGGGTGAAGTTGCAGCACTGGGCCGTGACCCAGAAGGTGTGCAGCGCGGGTAGCGGTGGCAAGCGTTTCATTGGGCGCAGCCATGACGTGGGGACATGGCTAGTATGACTTTTTATCGATTGTTGGCGCTACCGGCCTGCCGCTCCAATAGCGCCTCGAATCAACAACAAGAGCGACATGTATGGCGACCTGCGGCGAAGTATTGGTCAACCTCCTGGAACGCTACGGCGTAGACCAGGTGTTCGGCATTCCCGGCGTGCACACCGTCGAGTTGTACCGTGGCCTGGCGCGCTCGAGCATCCGTCACGTCACCCCGCGCCACGAACAGGGCGCAGGCTTCATGGCCGACGGCTATGCGCGCACCCGCGGTAAACCTGGTGTGTGTTTCATCATCACCGGCCCCGGCATGACCAACATCACCACCGCCATGGGCCAGGCCTATGCCGACTCGATCCCGATGCTGGTGATTTCCAGTGTGCAATCGCGCAGCCAATTGGGTGGCGGGCGCGGCAAGCTGCATGAGCTGCCGAACCAGAGCGCGATGATCGCGGGCGTGGCGGCGTTCTCGCACACCTTGATGTCGTCGGCGGAGTTGCCTGGCGTGCTGGCCCGCGCGTTTGCGCTGTTCCAGGCCGGGCGACCGCGCCCGGTGCACATCGAGATTCCGCTGGATGTGCTGGTCGAAAACGCCGATGCCCTGCTCGGCAGCGAGCCGGTCAGCGTGGCGCGCGCCGGTGCCGCGCCGGCGGCGGTGAAGCAGATGAGCCAGTGGCTGGCGGCAGCAAAACGCCCGCTGATCCTCGCCGGCGGCGGCGCCATCGAGGCGGCCACCGAATTGACCCGCCTGGCCGAACGGCTTGGCGCACCGGTGGCCCTGACCATCAACGCCAAAGGCATGCTGCCGGCCGCGCACCCGTTGCTGATCGGCTCGACCCAGACGCTGGTCGCCACCCGCGCCCTGGTCGCCGAAGCCGATGTGGTGCTGGCCATCGGCACCGAACTGGCGGAAACCGATTACGACGTGACCTTCGCCGGGGGGTTCGAGATTCCCGGCGCGCTGCTGCGCATCGACATCGACCCAGACCAGACCGTGCGCAATTACCCGCCTCAGGTCGCACTGGTGGCCGATGCGCAGATCGCAGCCGAAGCGTTGTTGGCCGCGCTGGACAGCCAGGTATTGGGCGAGCGCGACCCCGACTGGGGCAGCCCACGCGTCGCGCGCCTGTGGGCTGAGTTGACGCCCACCTGGGACGCCGCCACCCGCGCGCAAACCCTGTTTCTCAACACCGTGCTGGCGGAACTGCCCGGCGCCGTGCTGGTGGGCGACTCCACCCAACCGGTGTACAGCGGCAACCTGACGCTGAACCTCGACCACCCACGCCGCTGGTTCAATTCCTCCACCGGCTACGGCACCTTGGGCTACGCCCTGCCCGCAGCGATTGGCGCCTGGCTGGGACGCGGCGACGGGCAACCGGTGGTGTGCCTGATCGGCGACGGCGGCCTGCAATTCAGCCTGCCGGAACTGGCCAGCGCGGTCGAGGCGCGCGTGCCGGTCATCGTGCTGCTGTGGAATAACCAGGGTTACGAGGAGATCAAGAAGTACATGCTCAACCGCGCCATCGAGCCGGTTGGTGTGGACATCTACACCCCGGACTTTATCGGTGTGGCCAAAGCCTTGGGCTGCGCCGCCGAGAGCATTCAGGGTATCGCGCAGCTGCGCACGGCATTGCGCGCCGCCGCTGATCGCCAGGGGCCGACGCTGATAGAAATCGACCAGAGGCTGTGGATGCAGGAGGTCGCGGTATGAGCGCAGTATTGAACGGTGTGTTTATTGCGGGCGAATGGCGTGCAGGCCATGACGTCATCGAGGTGATTAACCCCGCCACCGAAGCCACCCTGGCCCACGTCAGCGTGGGCGATGCGAGCACCGTGGCCCAAGCGGTGGAGGCGGCCAGCGCGGCGTTCATCGACTGGTCGAAAAGCACCGGCCGTGACCGCGCCGCCGTGCTGCGCAAGATCGCCCAGGGCGTGAGCGCCCAGCGCGAGCAGCTGATGCAGTTGCAGTCGAGCAACAATGGCAAGCCGCTGTTTGAGGCCGGCATTGATGTGGACGATGTGATCGCCACCTTCGACTACTACGCCGGCATGTGCGACGACATGGACGCCGCGCAAGACCGCCCGGTGGCACTGCCCGGCGAGGACTTCAGCGCACGCCTGCGCCGTGAGCCCTGTGGTGTGGTCGGGCTGATTGTGCCGTGGAATTTCCCGATGGTGACCACCGCCTGGAAACTCGCCCCGGCCCTGGCGGCCGGATGTTGCGTGGTGCTCAAGCCATCGGAAGTCACGCCGTTGGCCGAGTTGCAACTGGCGAAGATTATTGCCCAGGCAGGGCTGCCGGCGGGTGTGTTCAACCTGGTCTGCGGCACGGGCCTGGCGGTTGGCGCACCGCTGGCCGCAGACCGCCGCGTGGCGAAGATGTCCTTCACCGGCAGTAACGCCGTCGGCGTGCAAGTGATGCAACGCGCGGCAGAAACCATCAAGGGTGTAAGCCTTGAGCTGGGTGGTAAATCCTCGTTGCTGGTGCTCGCGGATGCCGACCTCGACCTGGCGGTGGAGCTGGCCTGTGGTGGTGGTTTTTTCAACGCCGGGCAGATGTGTTCGGCCACCAGCCGCGTGCTGGTGGCTGACAGCTTGGCGGACGCGTTCCTGCAGCGTTTGCAGACGCGGGCCGAAGGGATTCGCGTGGCAGACCCATTTGCCGATGAGGTGGAAATGGGCGCGTTGATCAACCGTGCGCAGTATCAGCGGGTGCTGGGGCATATTCAGCGTGGCATCGCAGACGGCGCGCGTTTGCTGTGCGGCGGTGAACGACCGGCCGAACTGGCAAAGGGCTATTTCATTCGCCCGACCGTGTTTACCGATGTGCCGTTGAACAGCGCGTTGTGGAACGAAGAGATCTTCGGCCCGGTGCTGTGTGTACGACGTTTTACCACTGCCGAGGAAGCCATTGCCCTGGCCAATGACAGCGATTTCGGCCTGGTCGCCAGTGTGGTGAGCGCCGATGTCGACACCGCCGAACGCGTGGCCAATGCCTTGCAGGCCGGGCTTGTGTGGATCAACGCCCCGCAGGTGATCTTCCCGCAAACGGCATGGGGTGGTTACAAGCAGA
The DNA here is from genome assembly GCF_047943075.1 of Pseudomonas sp. NFX183. Classification (NCBI taxonomy): domain Bacteria; kingdom Pseudomonadati; phylum Pseudomonadota; class Gammaproteobacteria; order Pseudomonadales; family Pseudomonadaceae; genus Pseudomonas; species Pseudomonas sp. NFX183. Next base: position 458,074 of record NZ_CP181333.1, read on the forward strand.
GCAGCATCGGCCGCGAGTTGGGGCCTTGGGGCTTGGCGGCGTTTCAGGAGATCAAGCATGTGATCCGCGCCCTCTAGCGACTGGGATCCTTTGTGGGAGCGGGCTTGCTCGCGAAAGCGGCGCATCAGGCAATGAATCTGCGAATGACACACCGCATTCGCGAGCAAGCCCGCTCCCACATTTTGAATCGCTGTGTGCCAGTCACCTGCAATTTTTAGATAGCCCCAACGATTTTCTGATTTGCTCCCCTCCCCCCTGCGTGGCCTGATTCGCCCTTGTCTCTTCAAGGCCCGCCCATGGAAAACGTTCGCGCAACGCCCACCACCGCCGTCTGGCTGATGATCAGCGTCGTACTGGTCGCCCTGAACCTGCGCCCGTCGATGGCTGCCGTCGGTCCGCTGTTGTCATCGATTCGCGGCGATGTGCCGTTGAGTTTCAGCAGCGCCGCCCTGCTGACCATGCTGCCGGTCATGGCCATGGGCCTGGCGATGTTCTTTGGCATGGGCCTGGGTAAACGCGTTGGCGAGCACCGCAGCATTGTGCTGTCGCTGCTGGTGATTGGCTTGGCCACGCTGTCGCGACTGTTTCTGGATTCGGCGCCAGGGTTGATCGTCAGCGCCATCGCTGCCGGCGTCGGTATCGCGATGATCCAGGCGTTGATGCCGGCGCTGATCAAGACACGCTTCAGCGCCAACGTCTCGCTGTTCATGGGCCTGTACGTCACCGCCATCATGGGGGGCGCGGCACTGGCCGCTTCGTTCGCGCCGCTCGTGCAGATGCAGACCGGCAGCTGGCGTATCGGCCTGGCCATCTGGGCGGCGCTCGCGCTATTGGCGCTGGTGTTCTGGTACGCCCAGCGTTCGGCAATGCCGCCACTGCCCCAGGCCGCTGCCGGCGCGCAAGAATCGTTTTTCGGCAATCGTCGTGCTTGGTTGCTGGCGATCTTCTTTGGCCTGGGCACCGCCTCCTACACCTGTGTGCTGGCGTGGCTGGCGCCCTACTACGTGGAGCAAGGCTGGAGCGAACAACATGCCGGCTTGCTGCTGGGGTTCTTGACCGCCATGGAAGTCGTGTCCGGCCTGGTCACCCCGGCCATCGCCAACCGCCGCCAGGATAAGCGCGGGGTAGTCGCGGTGTTGCTGGTGCTGATCATCTGCGGTTTCTGCGGCCTTATTCTCAGCCCTCAATCCCTGAGCCTACTGTGGCCTTGCCTGCTGGGCCTGGGCATTGGCGGTCTGTTTCCGATGAGCCTGATCCTGTCCCTCGACCACTTGGACAACCCGCGCCGCGCTGGTGGGCTGACCGCGTTCGTGCAAGGCATCGGCTACCTGATTGCTGGCCTGTCGCCACTTATTGCCGGGATGATCCGCGACCAACTCGGCAGCTTCGAATGGGCCTGGTGGTCACTGACCGCCGTGATAGGGGTGATGCTGCTGATCGTCACGCGGTTCAATCCAAAGCATTACGCACGACATATCCGCTGACGTCGTATTGCCAACATTTTTTGTCCCACACCAAACATAGAAACGCCCTACAGAGCTTTCTATTGGCACGACCGTTCCGTTAAGCTTTTGCCCTTGTCGCGCGCTGCCTCAGTGCCAAGGCTTACCGGATGGAACGGATGCTAAACAGTAATTTGCTCAGAAAGCTCGATATGCAGGACTTGATGGTGTTCATCGCCGTCTACGACCAGAGCAGCGTTACCGAGGTGTCTGAAACGCTGTTCGTCAGCCAGTCCACTGTGAGTTACAGCCTGAAGAAACTGCGCACCAGTTTCGAGGATGAGCTGTTTATCAACACGCGGGCAGGCATGCGGCCTACGTACAAAGCCACGACCATGTACGGGCATGTGCAGAAGATCCTCGAGAGCATCAACCTGTGCCACGCCGGTGGCCAGGCCTTCGACCCGACGCAGAAGGCCGTGACCTTCAATGTGTGCGCGCCGGAGTACTTTGAGCAACTGATCCTGCCGCGCCTGTTGAAGAACTTCGACCGCGCCGACCTGCCTGTGATCGTCAATGTGCAAAAGCTGGAAACCGAGATTCCCGCCGAGGACTTGCGCGAAGGTCGCCTCGACCTGGTGATTTGTTTCGGCCCGAACTTTCACCGCGCCCACAAAGACTTCAAGGCCCAGATGCTGCTGGAAGATGATTTGGTGTGTGTGTTCGATAAACGCGCGACCCCGCGCGAGCCGGCGTTCAGCCTGCAATCCTTCGTCGAGCGGCGCCACGTGTTCCCCACGCCCTGGACCTCCCACACCAACATGATCGACGGCTGGCTGGCCCGCCAGGCCCACAAGCGCCAAGTGGTCGCCAGGGCCAACAGTTACAGCGCCGCGTTGAAGATGATCACCGGCACCGACTTCATCGTCACCCTGCCGCGCCGCGTGCAAAAGCTCTTGGCGCCCGCCAGCGTGTTTGGCCATTGCGAGGCGCCCAACGGGCTGCCGGGGTTCACCCTGGACATGCAGTGGAACGAAACCAGCGGCCAGGACAGCGCCAATACCTGGTTTCGTGAGCAAGTGGTGAGGGTGTGCGCCGATCAGGGGTTGTTGTAGCCCTCAGCCAATCGCGACCTTGCTGTAGGAATCGCGATCCATATCCACCAGCAAGACGCTGAGTTGAACTTGAATATCCGCCGGCCATTCGCCCTGGTCCTGCAACGCCGCCAACAGGCTTTCCGACAACTGCTTCTTGACCTGCGGCGAGCGCCCGCTGAGCAGTGACAGCTTCAGCGCAATAAACCCGCGCGGGTTGAGTGAGGTGCCGACCTGAAACGTCTCAACCTTGACGGCGCGGCTTTTGATATCGAACTCGGAACCGAACTGCCCGGACGCCATCAGCACATTGTTGAGCCGCAACAGGGTTTTCTCGACGGCCAGGCCGGTCAGATTGGCGGTGTATTCCAGGTGCAGATGCGGCATGAAAAGCTCCGAATAGTTGTAGGAAAAAGAGCGATACATATAGCACGCAGCCGAACCGAATCAGAACGCTTTCAGTGTGAAACTTCGATCAGGCTGCGCAGCGCACGGTTTTCCCAAACGGCTACGATCACCAGCACCGCCGTGGTCAGCGCGCCCAGCACCAAGGCCGAAAACACCTGCTGCAACCCAAGCGGCAACACCACCAGCAACATCAGCAACCCGCCGAGGTGCGACAGCGGTGGCAATGACCGGTCACTCATGACCCACTTGAACAACGCGCTGCCCACTAGAAACAACCATGGGCCGGCGATGATCGCCACCACGCCGGCCTGGCTGGCGTGGCCCGGATGCACCAGCACCAGTTCGTCGGCCACCGCGCTGACAATGATGCCGGCGACAATCAACACGTGCAGGTAGGTATAGGCAACTCGCGCCTGGCGGCCCGGGTCGGCAGAGCTGGCAATGCGGTGATGGGCGCGCTCGGCGCCGCTGTCGAAATAGATCCACCACAGCGCAATGCTGCCCACCACCGCCACCAGGAATGCGCCCAGGCCTTCCACGCTCCAGGGCAATTGGGCAAAGGTGGCGCCGGTCACCAGCAATGATTCGCCAAGGGCAATGATCACAAACAGGCCGCAGCGTTCGGCCATGTGGTTGCCTTCGACGTTCCAGTCCGCCAGGGTCGAACGCCCCAGGCCCGGTACCCAGAAATACACCGACGGCGATATCAGTTCGATCAACAGCGCCAGCGCCCAGAAGGCCAGACGTTGTTGACCGTCGAGCAGGCTGCCGGTGATCCAGAACACGCCGGAACACAGCATCCACGCCAGGATTCGCTGAAAATTGCGAATCATGTTCAGCGACTCGCCGCGCACTGCCCACAACGCAAACAGCGTGCGTCCTACCTGCATGAACACGTAGGCGCCGGCAAACAGTACACCTCGGTCGGTAAAAGCCTTGGGAATCGAGGAAGACAGCAGCAGACCGGCCACCATCAAGCCGAACAGGCCGAGGCGGATCGGGATTTTTTCCGGATCGAGCCAGTTGGTGATCCACGACGTGAAGATCCACACCCACCACACCGCGACCATCATCAGCGCCACCTGCACCGCCCCGCCCAGGGTCAGGTGAGCCAGCAGCGAATGGGACAATTGGGTCACGGCGAACACAAACACCAAGTCGAAAAACAGCTCGACCATGCCGACTTTGCCACTGTCATGACTGCCGCGCCCACGCAGCAAGGAACGGGATGGAATCATCGGTGGCACTCCTGAAGTGGGTTATCTCAAGATTTTGTCGCCAGCACCGGCAGCATGTCGCGCTCGCTCATGAACGCCTCCAGCCGCGAGCGCATCCAGCGTTCCGCCGGGTCGGTGTCGACGTGGCTGAGCCAGACCATGGACAAGTCCAGCGTCGGCGTTTCGAACGGAAAGGGCTCGCAAAACAGGTTGCCGCCAGCGGCCATGGCCTGGGCGGTGTAGTCCGGCAAGCTGGCGATCATGTCAGTGCCGGCGAGCAGCGCCGGCAGCGCACTGTATTGCGGCACCGACAGCACCACATGGCGCTTGCGGCCAATTTCGGCCAGCCATTCATCGGCAAACCCGGACACGTTGGCGGTGTGGGACACCAGCACATGAGGGCGTGCGCAATATTCGTCGAGGGTCAGCGGTTTATCCGAGGCGTCGGCGCGCAACAGGCAGGGGCGTATATGCCGCAGCAGTTTACGTTTGGCGTTCGCCGGCAGGCCGCGGGTCTGGGTGATGCCGACGGTGATATCGCCGGACGCCAGCAGATCAGGAATGCGCCAGTAATCAACGTGCTGCACCACGAACACCACCAACGGCGCTTCCTGGCGCAACGCCCGCAGCAAGGGCGGCAGCAGGCCGAACTCGACGTCATCGGACAAACCGATGCGAAAGGTCATGGTGCTCTGGGTGGGGTCGAAATCGTGGGTCAGGCTCAGGGCCGACGACAGTGAATCCAGGGCCGGCGACAGGTGCTGAATGATCTCCTCGGCGCGCGCGGTGGGTTCCATACGGTGGCCGACGCGAATAAACAGCGGGTCATTGAACAAGGTGCGCAAACGGTTGAGGGCCGAACTGATGGTCGGCTGACCGAGAAACAGCTTCTCCGCCACCCGCGTGACATTGCGCTCGAGCATCAGTGCTTCGAAGACCACCATCAGGTTGATGTCGGCCTTGCGTAATTCATTGCGATTCATCGGCACCTGCCCCTTTCCCCAAGACAAGCCGCAGTTTAGAAAGCCCGCGGGGCTGCGTCTATGTGAACACTGTTCATCCGGCGGCTTTGGGATTATAAATCAGCGCTTGAAGGCCGCAGGAACACCATCGTGCTGTTCATTATTGCCCTGGCCATTGTGGTGGCCGGGTTTTGTCTCTGGGTAGTCAAGGGGATCGCCAACCCCACGGTGAGGACGCTGACGCGGGTGTTTGTCGGCCTGTGCCTGGCAACCGTGATCGCGTTTGTGGTGTTGGCGTGGGGGGTTCCCGTCTCCGTGCTGCTTTCATGAGCCGTTGCATTCATCCACTCTCAGCAAGGACCGCCTGATCGTGAAATTTGCCTACACCATCATCTATGTACCCGACGTTGCCGCCTCTCTGATGTTTTTCGAGAAAGCCTTCGGCTTCAGTCGCCGTTTCCTGCATGAATCGGGCACCTACGGCGAGCTTGAAACCGGCGACACCACGCTCTCGTTTGCAGCGCATGAGTTGGGCGAATTGAATTTCGACGGTGGCCATGTCCAGGCGCATGCCTCTAAAAGGCCGCTGGGGATGGAGGTCGGGTTTGTGACCGAAGACGTGTTCGTCGCCCATGCCAAAGCACTGGCCCACGGCGCGATAGAGCTGGCGCCACCCGCCACCAAGCCTTGGGGCCAGGTGGTGTCGTATGTGCGTTGCCCGGATGGCACGCTGGTGGAATTGTGTACGCCGATCGTAGGCTGATCGTGGCGCCAATGTAGGAGCGGGCTTGTTGGCGAAGGCGGTGAATCAGTGAGCCCATTGGTTACTGACACATTGCCCTCGCGAGCAAGCCCGCTCCCACCTTTAGACTGCGTTCGCTCATTCAATCAGGGCTTGAGCGGCCGCTCCTGATCTCGCTCGGAAAGCTCCGTACCATCGTCCGGATGCTTCCAGGTCTGCGGCTTTTCCTCTTCGGGCTGCCGCCGAGGTTGCTCATGCGCGTGCTCATCCCGGTGCTCGTGTTTGTCAGCCATTGCCACCTCCCACCCGTAAGAATTGGTCACCGCTTCAAGCATAGAACAGTGGCGAGATTTTGGACGCGCACAGCGATTGATAGCCATGACGCATCAATGTATCCAAATTACTCACTTATCATTTCTAAATGTGTCAGCCACTATCCGCGGTCTTAAGCGAAACAAGCACTTTAAAAAGAACGCTGGAGACACAAAACCATGACTAGCCCTTCCCGGCCCGACTCTGCCCGCTCGAAAGTGGGTGCGGTATTCCGCGTTACTTCGGGCAACTTCCTCGAACAGTTCGACTTCTTTCTGTTCGGCTTCTACGCCACCTATATCGCCGCCGCGTTCTTCCCCGCCGCTAATGAGTTTGCGTCATTAATGATGACCTTCGCCGTGTTCGGTGCAGGCTTCCTGATGCGACCGTTGGGCGCGATCATCCTGGGTGCCTATATCGATGACGTGGGTCGCCGCAAAGGGTTGATCGTGACCCTGTCGATCATGGCCAGCGGTACGCTGTTGATCGTGTTGGTGCCGGGTTATCAAACCATCGGCCTGTGGGCGCCATTGCTGGTGCTGCTGGGCCGCTTGCTGCAAGGCTTCTCTGCCGGTGCGGAACTGGGCGGTGTGTCGGTTTACCTTTCCGAAATGGCCACCCCGGGCCGCAAAGGTTTCTACACCAGCTGGCAGTCGGGCAGCCAACAGATCTCCATCGTGGTCGCCGCCGCGTTGGGTTACGGCCTGAACGTGTGGATGCAACCGGCCGTGGTTGCCGATTGGGGCTGGCGCATTCCGTTCGCCATCGGTTGCATCATCATCCCGTTCATCTTCGTACTGCGGCGTAACCTGCAGGAAACCGAAGAGTTCGCCAACCGCAAGCATCGCCCGACCATGCGCGAAGTGCTGGCGACCCTGGTGAAGAACTGGACCGTGGTGATCGGCGGCATGCTGATGGTGGCGATGACCACCACCGCGTTCTACCTGATTACCGTGTACGCCCCGACCTTCGGCAAGACCGTGCTGCAACTGAGCACCTCCGACGCCCTGTTGGTGACCTTGCTGGTGGCCGTGTCGAACTTTGTCTGGCTGCCAATCGGCGGCACCCTGAGTGACCGTTTCGGCCGCAAGCCGGTGCTGGTGGCGATGACCGTGCTGACCGTGATCACCGCCTACCCGGCGCTGTCGTTTGTGGTCAACGCACCGAGCTTCGGCCACATGCTGGAAACCCTGCTGTGGTTCTCGTTCCTGTACGGCATGTACAACGGCGCGATGATCCCTGCGCTGACCGAAATCATGCCGGTGGAAGTGCGCGTGGCGGGCTTCTCGCTGGCCTATAGCCTGGCGACAGCGATCTTTGGCGGTTTCACGCCGGCGATCTCCACCTGGTTCATTCACATCACCGAAGACAAGGCCTCGCCGGCCTACTGGATGATGTTTGCCGCCTTGTGCGCGCTGTGCTCGACCCTCGCGTTGTACCGCCGCGCCAATACCCGCGGGCAGATGATGCAGGGGGCCGCATGATGAAGGCGCTGTGCAAAACCCTGACCGCCCTGGCCCTCGGCGCTTTGGCGCTGACGGCCCAGGCCGAAGAGCTCAAGGTAATGACCTCCGGGGGCTTCACCGCCGCCTATAAACTGCTGGGCCCGCAGTACGCCCAGCAAAGCGGCGACACCCTCGACACCATCCTCGGCCCGTCCATGGGCAAGGCGCCGGAAGCGATTCCCAACCGCCTGGCCCGTGGCGAGCACGCCGACGTGGTGATCATGGTGGGCTATGCCCTGGATGACTTGATCAAGCAGGGCAAGGTCGACAAGGCCTCGCGGGTGGAGCTGGCCGACTCACGCATCGGCCTGGTGGTCAAGCAAGGCGCCGCCAAGCCGGCGATCGGCACCGATGCCGAGTTGAAAGCGGTGCTCAGCCAGGCCAAGTCCGTGGCGTATTCGGACAGCGCCAGCGGTGTGTATGTCGAGAAGGAGCTGTTCAAGAAGCTCGGCATGCCCGCCAAGGGCAAGATGATCGAGCGCATCCCGGTGGCTTCGGTGGTCGCCAAAGGTGAATACGAGGTGGGCTTGCAGCAGGTGGCGGAATTGCTGCCGGTGCCGGGCGTGACTTACGTCGGCAAGATCCCGGAAGACGTGCAGTCAGTGACGCGCTTTGCGGCGGGCATTCCGGTCAACGCTCAACATCCGGCGCAGGCCAAGGCACTGTTGCAGTACCTGGCCTCGCCCGAGGCGCAACCGCTGGTGCAATCCACCGGGTTGGACTCGGTATCACACTGACCGAAACGGCATCTCCCGCACCAACCGTTCCAATTCCAGCGCCGCCGGTGGCAACGTCCGCCCGCGGCGCTTGATCAAGCCCACATTGCGCATCACCTGCGGCTCTACCAGCGGCACGCTTACCAGAATCGGGTGCGTGCCCGCCGGCATCGCAATCGACGGCACCATCGCCACGCCCAACCCCGCCTCCACCAACCCGATCATCGTGGTCACGTGGTGGGTCTCGCAAATACTCGGTTTTTTCACCCGCACGCCACGCAGCGCCTGGTCCAGCAGGAAGCGGTTGCCGGAGGTTTTGTCCACGGTGATGTAATCGTGCTCGTAGGCCTCGGCCCAGGTCACGCTCTCGCGCTCGGCCAACGGATGATCACGCCGACAGGCCAGTACGTAGCGCTCCTGCAATAACAGTTCAAATTCCACTTCGTCGGCCAGGCTGCCACTGAAACTCACGCCAAAATCCGCCTCGCCACTTTCCACCGCGTTGCACACCTCGCCGGCGCTGGCGTCCAGCACGCGCAGGCGAATCTTGGGGTACAGCTTATGGAATTCGGAGATCACGTGAGGCATGAAGTAGTAAGCGGTGGACGGCACACAGGCAATGGTCACGTTGCCCATGCGTGTGGACGCGACGTTACTGATGCCCATCAAGGCGACATCAAGGTCGTCGAGCATGCGCTCCACTTGCGGCAAGAATGCCCGCCCGACCATGGTCAGGCTGACCCGCCGCGTGGTGCGTTCGAACAACTTCACCTCGAGGGCGGACTCAAGCTTTTCGATGCGCCGGCTCAGCGCCGGCTGCGAGATGCGGATGGCCTCGGCGGCGCCGCGAAAACTGCCCTTGTCTACCACGGCGCGGAAAGCCTGGAGGTCGTTGAGGTCGAAGTTGATGATCACGGGATGGGCCAGTGTGGTCGATTTGGGGGGCATTATCGTATGGGCTGTGGTGACGCGCCATGTATGCCTGCACGGGTTTGAATTGATAACCCGGCTACAACGATCAAGCCAGTGATATAAGCGCGCCATGTGCGCCCGCACCGCGGCGACCTGCTACCGTAACCGCGTATGACGCCGCGCGTTTACGCCAGGACGGCAACTGATTGGCTTGGATACCAACGCCGAACGTTAGCAATACAGTGGGGTTTCAACACGAAAAATCCACGAAACAATTTAAAACAACCCAACTTAGTATAAATTGCACGCGAACAACCAAAGCCGTTCAAGGAGACTCTCGTGGCAACTCTTCAAGCTCATACAATCCAGGCGCTGCAAACCCAACGCCCTGCCCTGCTGACCGAATGGATTACGAGCCTCGAGGCTTCGGGAGCCACGCGAAACGTCAAGGGTGATGACGTCAAACAGCAAGCTGGCGACTTTCTTAATCTGCTGATCGACGCGCTCCTGCAAGGCGGCTCACAGCAGATAAGCCATGAAAACTGGGCTGAGACCCGGGTTTTCCTGGAAAAGCTGTCGCACAGCCGCGCCTTGATCGGCCAGGACTCGCAACAAACCGCCAGCTTCATTTTCGCCCTTAAAGGCCCAGTGTTCACCTTGCTGCAACGTGAGTACGCCGAACAACCGGCGCAACTGGCCGAGCAACTCTGGGAAGTGTCCGAACTGCTCGATTCGCTGGGCATGCACACCATCCGCACCTTCCAGAAGTCCCGTGAGTCGGTCATCAAACGCCAGCAGGAAGAATTGCTGGAGTTGTCCACCCCCGTGGTGAAGCTGTGGGACGGCGTGCTGGCCCTGCCGATGATTGGCACCCTGGACTCGCAACGCACTCAGGTGGTCATGGAGTCGCTGCTGCAACGCATCGTCGACACCGGCTCGGAAATCGCCATTATCGACATCACCGGCGTGCCGACCGTCGACACCCTGGTGGCCCAGCACTTGCTGAAAACCGTCACCGCCATCCGCCTGATGGGTGCCGACTGCATCATCAGCGGCGTACGCCCACAAATTGCCCAGACCATCGTGCACCTGGGTCTGGACCTGCAAGGCGTGGTGACCAAAGCCAACCTGGCGGATGCCCTGGCGCTGGCGCTCAAACGCCTGGGCGTCACCATCAGCAAGGCTGTCTAAGCATGGAACGCATCCCTATTTTGCAGATGGGCGAGTTTTTGCTCGTGACCATTCAGGTCGACATGCACGACCAGCTGGCCATGACGCTGCAGGACGACCTGTCCGAACGCATCAGCCGCACCTCGGCGCGCGGCGTGCTGATCGACATTTCGGCGCTGGACATGGTGGACTCGTTTATCGGGCGCATGATCGGCACCATTTCCGGCCTGTCACGCATCATGGACGCGCAGACCGTGCTGGTGGGCATGCAACCGGCGGTGGCCATTACCCTGGTGGAACTGGGCATGACCCTGCCCGGCGTGGCGACCGCATTGAACGTCGAGCGCGGCATGAAACTGCTGCGTGACCGGGTAGAACACTTATGAGCCAAGCCAGCAGCGGCACGCATCCCGTGCTGATCGAACAGGACGTTGTGCTGGCCAGACAATTAGTACGCAGGCTGGCCCAGGACTGCGGCATGCGCCTGATCGACCTGACCAAGCTGGTCACGGCCGTCAGTGAGCTGGCGCGCAACACCGTGGTCTACGGCGGTGGCGGGTACATGGATTGGAGCGTCGTCGAAAGAGACCATCGCCCCGGCCTGCGCCTGACCTTTCGCGATGAAGGCCCCGGCATCCCCGACCTCAAGCTGGCCCTGACCGACGGCTGGACCTCCGGCAGCGGCCTGGGCCTGGGCCTGACCGGCGCCAGGCGCCTGGTGGACGAGTTTGAACTGGACACCGCACCTGGCAAGGGCACACGCGTGACGATCACCCGATGGACCTGAATATTCCCAGCGCTTTGACCCAAGTGCTTTTGATCGAAGATGTCAGCCAAATCGGCTATGCCCGGCGCAGCGCCCAGCAGCTTGCCGAGCTGCTGGGTTTTGATGAAACCGACGCCGGGCGCGTGGCCCTGGTAGCGACCGAACTTGCCAGCAACATCCTCAAGCATGCCACCCATGGCGAGCTGCACCTGCGCGCCACGGGCAACCAGGGTGTCGAAATGATCGCCGTCGACCGTGGCCAGGGCTTCGACCTGGAAAGCTGCCTGGTGGATGGGTTCTCCACGGGCGGCACGCAAGGCATCGGCATGGGCGCCATCTCACGCGTGGCCCAGGTCTTCGATGTGCATGCCGATCATCGGGGCACCGCGATGTTGGCGCGGCTCTACCCACGCACCTCGAACGCGCGGGATATCCGCTATGGCGTCAGCCAGCATTCCTTGCACAACGATCCGGCGTGTGGCGACGCCTGGCACCTGGCAATCGAAGCGGGCCAGTTCAGCGTGATGGTTGCCGACGGCCTGGGCCATGGCAGCGAAGCCGAGCGCGCGGCGCGCGCGGGTGAAGAGATGTTCGCCCAAGACCCCTTCCAGGACTCGACCACACTGTTCAACGACATGCATATCGGCATGAATGGCACCCGGGGCGGCGCAGTGGCCGTGGCGCAATACGACGCCGTGGCCGACCGGCTGCGTTTTACCGGCGTGGGCAATATCGGCGCCAGCCTGATTGGCTTCGGCAAGTCGCGCGGGCTGGCTTCCCACCCGGGCATCGTCGGCGTGCAGTTTCGCAAGGCGCAACCCTTCGACTACGCTCAGGTCAGCGGCCAACTGCTGATCCTTTACAGCGACGGGCTGCAGTCACGCTGGAACCTTGCGGATTATCCCGGGCTTTGCCACCGCCACCCCGCCCTGATTGCCGCCATCCTTCACCGTGATTTCTGTCGCGGCCGGGATGACGTTACCGTCTTCGTGATTGCCCTGGAGGCCATTGATGGCTGACACCATTGCTTCGCTCACTGAGCAAGTGCAACGCCTGCACCAGGAAGCCGACGCCTTGCGTACCGAGTTGGATGAGACCAACCAGGGTGTGCTGGCACTGTATGCCGAACTGGATATGCAGGCCGATCAGTTGCGTCAGGCATCAGACCTGAAAAGCCGCTTCCTGTCGTACATGAGTCATGAATTTCGCACGCCCCTGGGCTCGATCCTGAGCATCACCAGCTTGCTTGCCGATGAACTCGACGGCCCTTTGAGCCCCGAGCAGCAGACCCAGGTAGGCTTTATCCGCAGCTCGGCGCGCGAGCTGCGGGAGATGGTGGACGACCTGCTCGACCTGGCGAAGATCGAGGCCGGGCGCATTACCATCTCGCCTGCCTGGTTTGACATGTTCGACCTGTTCTCGGCATTGCGCGGGATGTTCCGCCCGATCGTCGACGCCTCGTCGGTGGACCTCATCTTTGAAGAGCCCTCGGGCTTGCCCAAGCTCTACACCGATGACAAGAAGCTGGCGCAGATCCTGCGCAACTTTATCTCCAATGCCCTGAAGTTCACCTTGCAAGGTGAGGTGCGCGTGTCGGCACGCATGGAAAGCGCGCACGAGATCCGCTTTGCGGTGCAGGACACTGGCCTGGGCATTCCTGCCGAGCTGCACAACAACCTGTTCGAAGACTTTTCCCAGATCGACTCACCGCTGCAAAAGCGCCTGCGCGGCACCGGCCTGGGGCTCTCGCTGTGCAAGCGCTTTGCCGAGTTGCTCGGTGGCCGGGTCGGGGTGCAAAGCGCCCCAGGCGTTGGGTCGATGTTTTTTGTGATCATTCCTCTGTCTATCGCGGGCGGGCCTGCCGATGAATCGTGACATCCAGCTGCTGATCGTCGACGACAACGCCGCCACCCGCTATGCCCTGCGCCGGCGCCTGGAAAGCCATCATTACCGCGTGCTCGAAGCCGGCACCGGCCAAGAGGGCCTGGACCTGATCGCGAGCAAAAAGATCGACGGGCTCATCCTCGACGTCAATCTGCCGGACATGAGTGGCTTCGACATCGTACGCGCGCTGCGCGCCGACCCGGCGACCGCCCTGCTACCGGTGGTGCATGTCTCGGCTGCGTCCATCGAGACGGGCGACATCATCACCGGCCTGGACGCCGGCGCCGATGCCTACCTGATCCACCCGGTGGACCCGGACGTGCTGCTGGCGACCCTGCGCACCTTGCTGCGCGTGCGTGACACCGAATACGCCTTGCGCGAGAGCGAGGCGCGCTTTCGCGAAATCTTCTTCAACATCAGCGCGCCGATAGCCGTCATGGACCCGCAGTTGAAGGTGCATGAATGCAACCACGCGTTCGCCCAACTGATCCAGGACAACCTGAACCCTGACGCCTTGCTCGAATGCTTCGCCAGCGATCAGCGCGCCGTCATCCAGGAGTTGTGCCTGCGTCTCGCCGCGGGAGAGCGCTGGAAAGGCACCTTGCAAATGCAAGTCGACGGCCAGGTGCGCGAAACCGAGTGGCAAATCTCGCCTTATCGCCGGGCCGAACTGAGCCTGGTGTTTGTCGAAGACGTCACCGAGCATCGCCATCGCGAGCGCCATCAGCTGGCCGAGCTGACCAACGCCACCACGCAACTGGCGCGCACCGAGGCGCAGTTGCTGCAGGCACAGAAGATGGACGCGCTGGGCAAACTCACCGGCGGCATCGCCCACGACTTCAACAACCTGCTGACCGGGATTATTACCAGCCTTGAGCTGATCAAAAAACGCCTCGACACTCAGCATACCGAGAAGGTCAAGGCTTATGCCGACGCCGCATTGAGCTCGGCCCTGAGCGCCGCCGGCCTGACCAACCGCCTGCTCGCGTTTGCCCGCCAGCAGCCTCTGGACACGCGCCCGGTGGATATCAACGCGCACATCCGCTCACTGGAAGAGCTGCTGGTGCGCACGATCGGCGAACATATCGCGCTCAAACTCGAGCTGACGACCCACCCGGCCGTGGCGCTGGTTGATCCGATCCAACTGGAAAGCGCTGTGCTGAACCTGGTCATCAATGCCCGCGATGCGCTGCCCAAGGGCGGCAATATCTGGGTGACCACCTACCCTGCCTACTCCAACGGCAACCTGAAACTGGAAAACGGCGCCTACATCGCGCTCTCCGTGCGCGATAACGGCGTGGGCATCGAACACACTGTGATCGACAAAGTGTTCGACCCTTTCTTCACCACCAAGCCGCTGGGCCAGGGCACGGGGCTTGGGCTGTCGACCATCTACGGCTTTGCGCGCCAGTCCGGCGGCGACGCACAGATCCGCAGCGTCACCCGCCAGGGCACCGAGGTCACCATCATGCTGCCCGCTGCCTCGGGCCCGGCGAGCGTAACCACCAAGCCCGTTGCGGCGCCCGGGCTCAGCAGCGGCGAACACGTGTTGATCGTCGATGACATGCCCTCGGTGCGCAGCTTCGTCGCCGAGGTGCTGGTCGACGCCGGTTACCGCTGCAGCCTGGCGGCCGACGGTGATGAGGCGATCGCCACCCTTCACCAGGACACCAGCATCGACCTGTTGCTTACCGACGTGGGCCTGCCTTACATGACCGGGCGGGAATTGGCCGATGTCGCCCGAGGCTTGCGTCCTACGCTGCCGATTCTGTTCATGACCGGGTATGCGGAAAACGCGGCGAATCGCCAAAGCTTCCTGGGGGAAGGCATGGACCTGATCTCCAAACCGTTCCATATCGATGAGTTGCTGGAGAAGATCCGCCGCGGGCTGGACGGCCTGCCAGGCACCCAGTAAGGGGGACACGCAGGCCGCCGAGGCTAAATTGCAGGATGCTGTGCGGTGACAGGCTTGGTACCGTGACCGGCCTTGCAATCGGCTACCGGCACCGAACAATGACTCAACCCAATAACAACTATCGGCCCCTGCGCCTCGCATCGTGGGCGCTCGGCCTGCTGTGCACCGCCACCCTGGGCTTTTTTGCCTGGCAAAGTTTTTACCCGGTGCGCGCCGCCGATTCGTGGAGTTATCAGGTTTTGCACACCGATGTGGCCAAGGCCGCGTCGTTGATGCCCATGGCTGACGGCTCGTTGATGGTCACCCAGGAACTCAAGGACGGGCTGGGCAGCATCGTGCACATCCGGCTGGATGGAACCCGCGACGTCGTGCTCGGCAACCTGTCCAAACCCGACGGAATGTTGGCCACGCGGGGCGGCTGGGTGTTCAGCCAGGAAACCGGCAACGCCCCCGTCAGCTTTCTCAAGGACGGCGCGGTCACCGAATTGTTCAAAGGCGAAAACGTGCAAGGCCTGTGGGATGACGGCGACTACCTCTATGCCATTGAAGACCGCAGCCATGCAGGACGCCTGCTGCGCTATCGCTGGAGTGACCAGAGCATAAGCGTAATACGCGAGGGCCTGGACCAGGCGGAGTCGATCATCCGCTGCACGGATGGCCGCATGCTCTACACCAAAAAGAAAGAAGGCAGGGTGCGTGAGCTGAGCGCCGACGGCGTTGACCCGGTGGTACTGGCCAAGCTTAACCAGCCGACCTTTTTGATGTGCGATGAGCGGGGCCTGTGGGTCAATGAAGATTCCACCCACCGCGCACGCTTGTTGCTGATCGACAAACAGGGACGCCAGCACACGATCCTTTCGTTTCTGAAAGCGCCGCAATCGATTGTGCGAACCGCAGACGGCACTTACCTGGTGGCCGAAGGTGGGCGCAACCGGGTACTCAAACTGGTGAACGACGCGCTGGCGGCGACCAGCGACGGCAAGTAGCCCTGACGCCGCCCCGCGACAGACCGAACAACGCCTACTGGCAAGTGCCGCCTTTGTGGTGCGAGCCCGTGCCGCCCACCGGATGCGTGCCCTTGGGGCACGCCGCCGCGAACATCGGGGTGACCATCAAAACCACCAGCAACCCAACCAACGAAAGCTTTTTCATGCGACCCTCCGTAACGATCACGACGCGTGATGGCACAAAGATATCACGCATCCACGGAAGTTATCGCCTGCTCATTACACCCACGCCTTGGGGCCGCTGAAAAACGCCTGCGCATTGCTGTCCAGTGTTTCCAGGTGATAGCCACCCTCCTGCACAATCACGCAGGGTAAGCCCAACTGCCGGATGCATTCGCCCAAGCGCGCAAACCCTTCACGGGTCACCGCCACTTTGCTTTGTGGGTCGAGTTCGTAGATATCGAACCCCAAGGACAACACCAGCACATCCGCCGAGAACTGCTTCACCGCCGCCAAGGCCAACTCGAGTTTTTCGAAGAACACCGCTTCGCTGGCGCCATGGGCCATGGGCAGGTTGAGGTTAAAGCCTGCACCGCCAGCCACGCCGCGCTCGTCGGCAAAGCCTGCAACGCCCGGGTAGAAGTTGGTCGGGTCGCCGTGGATCGACACATACAGCACGTCGTCGCGGTCGTAGAAAATCTCCTGGATGCCTTGGCCGTGGTGCATGTCGGTATCCAGCACGGCCACGCGCGCAAAGCCTTCGCGCAGAACCTGGGCGGCCACCGCCGCATTGTTGATGTAGCAGAAACCACCCGCCGCATCGTAACGAGCATGGTGCCCCGGCGGGCGACACAGCGCGTAGGCCGCCGGCGCGCCGTCAAGGATGTGCTTGGCGGCGGCGACAGCACTTTGCGCCGACCAATACGCCGAACGCCAGGTCAACTCGCCCACCGGGCAACTGCCATCTGCCAGGTAACGCGCAGCTTGGGCAAGGATGCCGCGCAGGGCGTTGGGTTCGCGCACGAAGATATTCGACATGACTTCGTCGCCCCAGTCTTCGGGGATCTCCTTCCAGCGTGAATGGGCTTCCTGCAAAAACGTCAGATAAGGCGCGCCGTGCACGCCAAGCAATGGGTCAAGGCCGTAGTCAGCAGGCGGCTGGATATCGAAGCCCAAGGTCTGTGCGGCCACCAGCAAGTTGCGCGCACGCTCGGGGACTTCCTGCGGCGTGCGCATCTGGCCGCGGGAGTAGTAGCTGCGCGGGTGGTGCAAGAGTTGTTCGGGGTGGAAAAACGTACGCATGTGAGGCTCCTGGGTAAACACCGAACCTGTGGGAGCTGGCTTGCCTGCGATGGCGGTCTGTCTGAAGTACCGCTATCGCAGGCAAGCCAGCTCCCACAGTTGAATCCGGGCAGGCTTTAGAGTTGAGTTGTTATTGGGTCTGGCCGGCGCGCATGAGCACAGCGTTGAGCAATACATCGGTGCCTTGGCGCACATCCTCGGGCAGTACGTCTTCAGCTTCGTTATGGCTGAGCCCACCGACACACGGGATGAAGATCATCGCCGTCGGGCAGTACCGTGCCAGGTGAATCGCATCGTGGCCGGCGCCGCTGACGATGCGCTGCTGGCTGTAACCCAAGGCATCCACCGACGCCTGCACGCACGCCACACAATCGGCATCGAACGGCGTTGCCGGGCTGATCCAGTGCGCACTGATGCTGACCGTCAGGCCGCGCTTCTCGGCGATAGCCTGCAGGCGCGCGCGCACCCGTTGCTCCATGGCTTCAATGTCGACGTCGCAGTGATGACGCAGGTCGACAGTGAAGGTCAGCAAGCCGGGAATGGTGTTGCGCGACGACTTGCTGATGCTCAACTCGCCGACCGTGGTCAGGCCTTCGGGGGCGAAATCGGCGGCGAGGTTTTCCAGCGCCTGGATCATGTTGGCCGCGCCATACAGCGCGTCCTTGCGCAGGGGCATTGGCGTGGTGCCGGCATGCGCGGCCATGCCTTCGACCCGCACGTCGAGCCAGCGGATCGCCTGGCCACCGGTCACCACGCCGATGCTCTTGGCGTTGTCCTCGAGGATCGGGCCCTGCTCGATATGGGCTTCAAAATACGCGTCCACCGCGCCACCCAAGGGCCGTTCGCCGTTGTAGCCGGTGCTGCGCAACGCCTCGGCGACGCTGATGTCGGCCCCATCGGTGGTGGCCAACGCCTGGTCGAGTGCCAGGCTGCCGGTGAACACCGCCGAACCGAGCATGGCCGGGGTAAAACGGGCGCCCTCCTCATTCGTCCACACCGCGATTTCCAGCGGCTTACGGGTTCGAATGCCGTGATCGTCAAGGCTGCGGAGCACTTCCAGGCCGGCCAGCACGCCGTAAACCCCGTCGAACCGCCCGCCTTCCGGCTGCGTGTCGAGGTGGCTGCCCATCATCACCGGGGCGGCGTCTTTGTCGGTACCGGCGCGGCGGGCGAACAGGTTGCCGATCGCATCCACGCTCAATGTCAGCCCGGCGGCGTTGCACCAATGGCTGAACAGTTCACGACCCGCCTGGTCCTCGGCACTCAGGGCCAGACGGCAACTGCCGCCACGCGCCGTGGCGCCGATCTCGGCCATGGCCATTAGGCTCGCCCACAGGCGTTGGCCATTAATCTTCAACATTACGCACGCTCCATTAGACGCTGTGGGCCATTTCAAGACGGTGGGCGGTGGCGTGGCGGCGCGACAATGCCAGTACGCACACCAGCGAGACCGCAGCGATCAGGCTGTAAAACACTGCCATGGGCCACCATTGGCCCTGGTATTCGTGGGCCAGCCACGTACCGATCAACGGCGTCAGGCCACCGGCCAGCGCGCCGCACACCTGGTAGGCCAGGGAGATCGCGGTGTAGCGCACGCGGGTTTCAAACAAGCCGCTGACAAACCCGGCGATCACCGCGTAGAACGAGGCCATGCACACCACGGCCAGGGCGATGCCGAAGATGATCAACGGCGCCTGCCCGCTGCTGACCAGCACGAACATCGGATAAGGCGAGGCCATCGCCAGCACGGTCATGGCGCACAGAAAACGCGTGGCCCCGACCTTCTCGGCCACCCAGGCAGCCAGTGGCTGGATGCAGAACTGGATGATGGCGACGACAAACAGGCATTCCAGAATCAGCGAACGCGGCAGGCCCAGTTGCTGAGTGCTGTAGGCAATCATGAAGGTGTTGGTGAAATACACGCCGGCAATGCCCAGGGTGTTGGCGCCGATGCACAACAGCAACGGGCGCCAGGCGGTTTTCAGCACTTCGATCACGGGCGCCTGGTCTTTCTGGATCGCCCGCGCTTTCTCGGCAATGGCCTTGTCTTCAAGGAATTCCGGTGACTCGTTGACCCCCAGGCGAATCGCCAGGCCGACGATCAACAGCAAGGCGCTGGCCAGAAACGGCAGGCGCCAACCCCAACTGAGCAGGTCCTCTTCCGGCAACCGGGTGACCGCGCTGAACGCCAGCAGCGACAGGATCAAACCCGCCGGGCTGCCCAGTTGAGCGAAAGACGCAAAGAAGTTTCGACGACCTTTCGGCGCATGTTCGCCGGCCATCAACACCGCACCGCCCCACTCACCGCCCACGGCGATGCCTTGCACCACGCGCAGCAGCACCAGCAATACCGGCGCCGCAACGCCAATTTGAGCGTAGGTCGGCAACAGGCCGATGCACACGGTGACCACGCCCATCATCACCAAAGTGATCACCAGGGATTTCTTGCGGCCGATGCGGTCACCGATATGCCCGAACACAATGCCGCCCAACGGCCGCGCGAAGAAGCCCACGGCGAACGTGCCGAACGCCGCCATGGTGCTGAACAGTTTGTCGTCGGAAGGAAAAAACAGTTGGCCGAACACCAGCGCGGCGGCGGTGGCGTAGATGTAAAAGTCGTACCACTCGATCATGGTGCCGATAAAAGCGGCGGCCGCAGCACGGCGCGGCTGCGGCGAAGCGGAAGGCTTCATGGGGCTGGCTCCTTTGGTTATTTTTTTGGCAGGAGAATGTCGAACGCACGCGCTCTGATGGCGCTTGGTAAGGGTGATTTATCGTCGCGGGGCTATGATTAGTCAATTTTCTATTTATTATTCCGATTATAAATCCTGCTTATTATCGAGCTGCGCCATGCCCGAATTTCGCCGCGACAGTCACCCTCTGCTCAACGATCGACTGGACTGGAACCTGCTGCGCACCTTCCGTGTCATCGGCCAGGAACTGAGCATCAGCCGCGCCGCTGCGCGCCTGCACCTGACCCAGCCGGCCATCAGTCAGGCGCTCAAGCGCCTGGAGGAACAGCTGGGCTGCCAACTCATCGCCCGCCGTGGCCCGCGCTTCGCGCTCACCGAAGCGGGTGAAGAGATCTTCACCATCGCCGGCGAGATGTATGGCCAGGTGTCGCAGATGAGCAATGCGCTGCAAAAACCCGGCGATGAAGTGCTCGGCAAAGTACGTTTGCTGATGATCAGCCGGATCAACTCGGAGACCTTTGACGACTTCCTCGCCGCCTTTCACCGTGAGCATCCGCGCGTAGACCTGGAGGTTGAAGTGATGCGCAGCTCGGACATCGTCGCCGCCCTGCTGGAAAAAACCGCAACCCTGGGCCTGAGCCTTAATCGCCGGCCACAGCCACGCCTGGAACAGCACCTGTTCCTGCGCCAGCGCTATGCGTTTTTTTGCGGGCGTCACCATCCGCTGTTTGGGCGCAGCGGCTTGGCGGAAGGCGATTTGCAGTCGGAGAATTTTGTCAGTTTTACCAGCGACCAGATTGGCGGCATGTTGTCGCCGCTGACGATCTTTCGTGACCAGCAAGGGTTCAGCGGGCGCATCGTGGCGTCGTCGTCAAGCCTGGAAGAGGTGCGGCGCCTGGTGATTGCCGGTTTTGGCTTGGGCTGTTTGCCGATTCATGTGGTGGCCGACGATGTAAAGCACGGGCTGCTGTGGCGGCTACCGCCGGATGACGGGATCGCCGATGTGGACATTCACCTGCTGTGGAATCGCGAGCAGAAGATGAGCCGGGCGGAGACGGTGTTTATCGAGCGTCTTTCGGCTCGGCTGGCGGGTGCTGCTGAGGATGCCAGTCACTGACTTCAACCCGCCAACGCCCGCTCGACGCTGCCAGCCATGGCCTGCAAATCGTCGACAGGGTTTCTACCGATCAGCATGAACCCATGGGACAGGTTGGCCCAATACACCACATTCAGGCCTCGGCGCTGCTCGGTCGCGACGGGCTGCGCGCCTTTTTTGCTAATCGTTATGCACAAGGCCAATGGCCCGTGGCGCGGGTCCAGGTAGGTCAGTTGACCGATCAGAACGCCGTCATAATCGAGGATCTGCGCACGCCGAAACTCGGCGCCGGGCAGGTCTACCGCGCGAGCGGTTAACGGCAGGCCCAGTTGTGCGCCCACGGAACGCAGTTGGGCGGCCTGCAACG
Organism: Pseudomonas sp. NFX183; assembly: GCF_047943075.1. Classification (NCBI taxonomy): domain Bacteria; kingdom Pseudomonadati; phylum Pseudomonadota; class Gammaproteobacteria; order Pseudomonadales; family Pseudomonadaceae; genus Pseudomonas; species Pseudomonas sp. NFX183. The sequence continues at coordinate 479,524 of NZ_CP181333.1, forward strand.
CGGGGTCGGCGCTGAGGTTTTCCAGGGTCTGCGGCGTGTACAAGGCCATGTACTCGGCAACCGAGGCGCGCCAGCCTTGGCCGGACTCCGCCCGTGGCCAGCTCATGAACACGCGGTCGGCGACCACACCGGCCACGGCAAACCCCGCCGCCACAGCCAGCAAACGCCGGCGACTCAAGGTGGGCGCCTGTACCGGGGGCAGCGCGTTGAGCATGGCCTGCAGGCGTTCGCTGGGGGCTTGATCCAGCACCGCGTCGAACGCGGCCTTGAAGGGTAAATCGGCGCACTGCAAGGCCTGAAGGCGTGCGGCAAGTGCCGGGTCAGTGCTGACCTGATCGGCGATAAGCCGATGCTGCCCAGCCTCCAATTCGCCATCCAGGTAAGCCACCAACAGTTCATCGGACACTGGGGTTGTGTGAGTCATCGCCGTTCTCCGCTGGCTTGATCCTGCCGGTTTTTTGCAGGGGCGGTCTCGGCCAGCTTCAAACGCGCGGCCGCCAGCCGGCTCATTACGGTGCCCACGGGAATACGCAGTACCTCGGCAATTTCCTTGTAGGAAAGCCCTTCGACATACGCCAGAAACACCGTTTCGCGCTGCGCCTCGGGCAAGCCGTTGACGCGTTTGATCACCTGCGCGGCCAATACCTGCTCCTGCGCCTGGCGTTCGCCATCGAATGACAACGCCTGCTCCGCATCAACAAAACCCTGGCCCTGACGCACCCGCTGCGAGCGCACCTCGTTGAGCCAGATGGAATGCATGATCGCCAGCAGCCAACGGTCAAGCCGCGTGCCGGCCGCGAACTGGCCGGCACGCTCCAGCGCGCGGACACAGGTAGCCTGCACGAGATCTTCGGCCAGGTGCTTTTGGCGCGACAGCACCCACCCGTATCGCCACAAACGCGGCAACAGCAGGCCTAACTCGCGGCGAAAATCGGCCTCGTGGGTGATGGCTGCCCCCTGCTCGCGCACTCAGTGGATTCAAGCCTGTGGCGCAGCGGCAATCGCTTCGGCCAGGTCTTCGTATTCTTCGCAGGTGGTGCTGCACAGGGCTTTGATTTTCACCAACTGCTCCTGCGCCAGGTCGACGCGCCCCTTGATCACGTAAGCCTCACCCAAGTATTCGCGAACCTGAGCGTAGTTGGGATCGAGCGCGACCGACTTAAGGTAATAACCGATGCCTTCATCGGTACGCCCAAGCTTGCGCGTGGCGTAACCGCGGTAGTTGAGGGCCTTGGCGGTGTTCGGGTTTTGCAGGGTGTCGAGCAAGGCCAGGGCCTCGTCGTAGCGCCCATCCTTGGCCAGGCGGTAGGCGTAATCGGTGCGGTCGGCATCCGAGGTGGCTTTGCTGGTTTGCAGCACGCATTTTGCGGTCTTGGTGTCCCAGACCTGGCCTTTGGGGCAATTGGGCTTGGGCGGTGCCGACTCGTCACCGGAGGCATGGGCCTGGCCCGCGAGTAACGCGGCAGCCAGGCACGCGCCGCAGAACAGCGCGGTGCGGTAACTGACGGGGTGTAGGTGACGGTTTTTCATGGCGGTCATGCTCCGTAGCGATAGGGAGGAAACATCACTTTTGAAACACATTGCGTGAACCCGGCAGCATGCGGCGCAGCGTGCCGTCGCCCAGTACATAGTGATGCCAGAGCGCAGCCACGGCATGCAGGCCCGCCAGCAGGATGATCGCCCAGGCCACATTGTTATGCAGGCCGCCAAGGGTGCCGCGCCATTCGTGATCGATCACGAAAGGCGCAGGAACCGCGAACAGTCCGAAAAAGTTGAAGGGTTCGCCTTGAGCCCAGCGAAACACAAAGCCCAGGGCAATCTGCGCGAGCAACAACAGGTACAGGCAACCATGCGCCATTTTTGCGAACAGGTTAAGCGTTGGGTGACTGTCGGCCTTCGGGCGATTGCCGCCGAACACACGCCATACAATCCGCACGACGATCAACAGGGCCATGGCGATGCCGAGCGAGATATGTACCGATTGCAGGCCCTTGCGCAGCGGTGTGCCCTTTTCGAGGTTTTCCCAGATGTGCGCACTGGCAAACATGAAGATCACCACGGCGGCGGTGAGCCAGTGCAAAGTGCGGGTCAGGCGGTCGTAGCGGTCGGCATGGCGGTTCATGGGCGTTCCCTGGGTGGTCTGTGAGGTGAACACCGCAGCGGCGCAGGTTATTCGATGAGGCGCGAAAAATTTATTCGAAGAGGACGTGGCGCGGGTTTTGGCTATGAACAGGTACGACGCGGCGCCAGCGTTTTGCAGGGTGCATAGCCGTCACCGCTGACGAGCATCGCCGGCTAAATCAGATTATTGCGCCTGGCAATGTCCGCCAGGTCCACCACCGATTTCACATTGAGCTTGGCCAGCAAACGCGCTTTATAGCAACTCACCGTCTTGCTGCTGAGCAAAATATTCTGGGCAATGTCCTTGTTACTCATGCCTCGGGACAACTGCTGAAATACCGAGAGTTCACGGTTGGACAGCGAGGCGATCAGTTGCGCCTCATCCACGGCCAATGCGCGTTTGCGCGAAAACGCCACCACCGTTTCCGGGTAATAGACATAGCCCTTCATCACGGTTTTCATGGCCTGGGCCAGTACGCTCAGTTCATCGGTCTTGCTGATGAACCCCGAGGCCCCGGCGCTGATGCAACGCGTGGCGTAGTGCTCCGAGGAAAGCGAGGTGAGGACGATGATCCGGGTGTTCAACTCAAGCGCGCGGATTCTTTCGATCACCGCAATGCCGTCCAGGCGCGGCATGGTGATGTCCAGCAACACCAGGTCCGGGGTCAGTTGACGGACCTGGCTGATGGCGTCGACGCCATTGTCGGTCTCGCCCACAACTTCATAACCTTCCTCACTCACGAGCGTACGCAGCGCGGTCCTGATAAAAGGGTGGTCATCGACCACCAGGACTTTATACATCTGCAGCTTTCCTCGGGAATTAGTCGGGCTTTGTCGGCAATAATGCCGACAATGTACCATAGTGCTTTAGTGCCACTACCCAATTCCGGACAGGCTACTCAGTGGGTGGACAATGGCGCTGCGCGCATAAAGCGCCGCCGTTGCGCCCTCTCTTTTACGCATTAAGGACCTTTGATTTGAAGTTGTTCGCAGCCCTGCTGGTGTTATGGGCGAGTGCTCACATGGCATGGGCGGCCGATTCGCCCGTCACGTTAACCGTGTTGGGCCGGTCCAGCGTGCAGGAGGGCCAAGCGCATTTGAGCCGCGCCGATCTGACGTGGCTGAGTACGCAAAAACAGCTGCGTGTCGGCACGTCCGAGCCCGACTATCCGCCCTTTGATATCAACAACCACAGCAACGAATTCGAGGGCATCAGTGCGGACTACCTGGCGCTTATCGGCCAACTGCTGTCGGTACAAATCCAGGTGCAGCGCTACCCCAACCGCGGCGCGGTTATCCAGGCGCTCAAACGCGGTGAGATCGACCTGCTGGCGTCAGCCAACGATTTTGAACGCGCAGACCCGGACCTTCGCCTGTCCGAACCCTACACCCTGGACCAGCCGACACTGGTGGCGCGCACCCATGATTCGCCGTTGGTCGATCCCACCCTGGCGGGTAAAACAGTGGCCATGGTCGAACACTATTTGCCGCTGAGTACGGTTCAGGCGTTCTATCCGCACGCGACGTTCAAGCTGTATCCCTCGATCCTCAACGCGGTAGGCGCAGTGGCTTTTTCCAAGGCTGACGTTTACCTGGGGGACTCGGTCAGCGCCAGTTACCTGATCAACAAGAGTTACTTGAATAACGTGCAGTTGGTGGATTTCTCGCGCATGGAAGTCAATAACTTCTCGTTCGCCGCCACTCGCCAGAACAGTGAACTCCTGCACCTGATCAATGCGGCGCTGCAAGCCATCCCCGCCAGTGAACAGATGGCCATTGCGCGCCGTTGGAACGCCGGTGGCGTGAGCATCTCGGGCACTCATCAAGTGCAATTCAGCGTCGAGGAGCAACGCTGGCTGGCGCACCATCCGCGCCTGAAAGTGGTGGTCAATGAAGACTTTTTGCCCTTCACCTTTTTTGATGAGCACGACCGTTTCCGCGGCCTGAGTGCCGACGTGATGGCCAAAATCAGCCTCAGGACCGGGTTGAAATTCGACCCGCAAAAAGGCGGCTCGGTGGACGCGATGATCACCCGTGTCAACCACGGGGAGGCTGACATGCTGGCGGCATTGACCCCAAGCCTTGATCGCGAACAACGCGTCAGTTTCAGCCGGCCGTACCTGTCCACCCCGTTTGTGCTGGTCACGCGCAACCACGCCGACAGCTCGAACAACTTGCAGGATTTGTCGGGCAAACGCCTGGCGATCATCAAGGGCAACGCCAGCCGGGAGCTGATTGAACGGCAGTTTCCGCAGGTGCGGATTGTCGAAGCGCAAAGCCTCGCCGATGCGTTTTCAATGCTCGCCAAAGGCAGTGTCGAGGCCTGTGTCAGCACCCTGGTCAGCGCACGTTATCTGATTGCCCGAAACTACCCCGACCAATTGAAGATCAGCGCAACCGTCGGCGCCCGTGCTGCGCAGTTGGCGTTTGCGGTGGATCACTCCTCGCCGATATTGCTCTCGATCCTCAACAAGTCGCTGCTGAGCATCTCGCCTGAGGAAATGGACGAACTGACCAATCGCTGGCGCAGCCCGGTGGTGCTCGACGACAGCTATTGGAGCAAACACCGGGCAGCAATCCTGCAGGGCTTCGCGCTGGCGGCCGTGCTGCTGCTGAGTGCGTGTGTATGGATTGTGTTGCTGCGCCGCCAAGTGCTGCGCCGCAAGCTTGCCGAGCGGGCACTCAGTGCCAGGCTTGAATTCGATCGAGTGCTGATCAACGGCATGCCCCACCCTACTTATGTAAGGGATCGCCAGGCACGGTTGCTGATGTGCAACAAGGCTTATCGCGAGGTTTTTGGCGTTGAGGACGAGCGACAGTTGCTCGGCACCACCGTGATGCAAAGCCTGCTCTCCAGCCAGGAGCAGGCCCTGGAATATCACCGCGACTACCTCGCTGTCATGGACGCCGACGAACCCTTGCTGCGTGACCGGCAGATCGTCTTGCGCAGCGGCGAAGTACTCACCATCTATCACTGGATCCTGCCTTTTCGCGGCAGCGAAGGCCGTGTCGACGGCCTGATCGGTGGCTGGGTCGACGTCAGTGACCGCCAGCGCCTGGTCGAACAACTGCACGCCGCCAAGCAGGAAGCCGATAACGCCAACCGGGCCAAAACCACGTTTCTGGCGACCATCAGCCACGAGATCCGCACCCCGATGAACGCCGTGCTCGGCATGCTGGAAATGGCTGCGCGCAAGTCTGAACACGGCATTTTCGACCGCGCCGCCATCGATGTAGCGTCGGGCGCTGCCAAGGAATTACTGGCGCTGATCGGCGACGTACTGGACATTGCCCGCATCGAATCCGGCCGGCAAAGCCTGACGCTCGAGGGCGCAAACCCGCACCTGTTGTTGAACGCGGTGACGCGTGTGTTCGACGGCCTGGCACGTGAAAAGGCCATCACGCTGACGTTGGAGATTGATCCGGCCGTCAACCGCAATGTGCTGATGGATGCCCTGCGCTTCAAACAAATTATTGCCAACCTGTTGAGCAATGCGATCAAGTTCACCGCCGTGGGTGAAGTGCGCATCAGCGCCCACGCGCAACCGGCTGACGCCAACCAACCGATGCAGTTATCGGTGAGTATCGTGGACACCGGCGTGGGCATCTGCGCAGCCGATCAGCAGCAGTTGTTCGCGCCGTTCAGCCAGGCCGGCAATCAGCAGCAAGGCTCCGGCCTGGGGCTGGTCATCAGCCGGTCGTTGATCGAAATGATGGGCGGCAGCCTGGTGTTAACCAGCGCCCCCGGCAAAGGCACGCAGGTTACGGTCAAGCTCGCTCTGCCTGCCGCAGACCTTCCTTCGCCGCCGGCCGACGTGGCGCTGGAGATGACGCCGGGCCTGGCGCTGAGCGTATTGATCGTGGATGACTACGCCGCCAATCGCCTGGTGCTGTCACAACAACTGTCCTATTTGGGCCACGACGTTCAGCAAGCCAGCGACGGTGTTCAGGCCTTGGCCTTGTGGAACGCGCAGCCGTTCGATGTGGTGGTGACAGACTGCGACATGCCAGGCATGAACGGCTATCAATTGGCCCAGGCGATTCGCCAGGCGGAGCACTCCAGAGGCGAACCCGGTTGCTTGTTGCTGGGGTTCACCGCCAACGCCGTCGCCGAAGAAAAACAGCGCTGCCTGGAGGCCGGCATGGACGACTGCCTGTTCAAGCCCATCAGCCTGGAGCAACTGAGTGCACGGCTGCAGCCACTGCAAACCGAATACTTCGACAGCGAGGCGAGCACGGAGCTGACCATCGCCTCACTCGATGCCCATTTGAAAACGCTGGTTCCGGGCAAGTTATCGGCGCTGCAAACCGTGCGTGAAGAACTGCTGTCGAGCACCCGCGCCGACCTGCAACAGCTCACCGAGCTGCTGGCGTGCGACGACCGACAGCATTTGGCTCACGTGGCTCATCGGGTCAAAGGTGGGGCAAGGCTTATCCGCTACGAACAGCTGATCCTCACCTGCGAAAACCTTGAGGCCCACTGTGCGAATGGCGCAGAGCGAGCCGACCTGATTGCCTCGACCGCCGCCGTGCAAACGTGCATGCGGCAACTGCTGGCGCTGCTGCAGGAGGACTCTGCGCAGGCGTAAGCGCCAACCCGCTTAAGAAATTTCTTGCAAAGACGTAAGGGGTTTCGCCATTAAAAGGCCACTCCCTTTTGGCAATCTAGCGTCTGAGAATTTCGATGAGCTATTCAGATGCCACTGTCCACCCTTCGCGTCCTGATCCTGGAGGACCAGCCAGTACAGCGCCGTTACGCCGTGATGCTCCTCGCTCATCTGGGCTGTACCCGCATTCTTGAAGCCTCTGGCGGCTGGGAGGCGCTGCAGTTGCTGGAAAGCAACGGGCCGGTAGACATCGCGTTCTGCGATATCTGCATGGAGGGCATGGACGGCATTACCTTCCTGCGCCGCGCAAGCCAACGGCACGCGCTGAAGTCGGTGGTTATCACCAGCAGTATCGCGTTGGACTTGCGCCAGGCCATCAGTCATATGGCGACACTGCTCGGTCTGCGGGTACTCGGCCAGTTGTGCAAACCGCTGCACGAGCACGAGTTGAAAAGACTGGCAGGCAAGTACCTGGACGACGACTCGCACCCAGCCTGCCCGCTGCATGTTGCCGGTGAGACCAACGAACACCAGGTGCTCAGCGCACTGGAGAACAGCGAGCTGGAGGTCTTCTATCAACCGAAATTCGACATCAGGACATTGCAGGTCACCTCCGTGGAGGCGCTTGCACGCTGGAATCATCCTGAGCAGGGCGTCTTGGCGCCCGCGTCATTTATTCCGGTACTGGAACGCCACGGCCTGATGGACAGTTTGCTGTATCGCCAGATCGATCAATGCCTGACGCTGCGCAAGGAAGCACTGGCTTCTGAGGTGTCACTCACCTTCGCGGTGAATGTCAACGCGAGCCAATTTGCCAACCCGCAGATGAGTGCGCACGTGGCCCTGCTGCTCAAGCGCTTCGACGCGCCCGGTTGCAGCCTGTCGTTTGAAATGACCGAGACCGGCACGCTCGACCCAGGCTCCATCAGCCTGGAAAACATGGTGCGCCTACGCATGATGGGCTGCGGGTTGTCCATCGACGACTTCGGCGGCGGCTATTCGTCATTGCAGCGCCTGTGCAGCCTGCCGTTCAACGAAATAAAAATACAGGCCGAATTTATTCGCGACCTGTCTTCGGAGCCGCGCAGCCGTGCAGCGATCTCAAGCGTCTTGTCCCTGGCGCGCGAGCTGAACATTGGTGTGGTGATTGAAGGCATTGAAACCGTTGAACAGCGCGACATCCTGATAACCCTCGGCTGTGAAACCGGCCAGGGCTACCTGCTTGCTCGCCCAATGCCTGCACACACCCTGTTGCCATGGCTGATCGGCAGAAACGCCATCACGCAGCGCTTGTGATGACGCTCAACGCCGGTCACCACCGCTGACTGGCGCCTTAGAAAACATTCAAACCAACTGAGAGGTGCAGCCGGTGCCTCCTGCGCTTTCGCGTGGACAACCGCAGGCTGAAACCGCTCTTTTTTCCTATCACCGGGGGAGTTCATGAGTTTAAGAAAGATGAAAATAGCGTTGCGTTCGGCCTTTGGCTTCGGCCTGGTCGGGCTGCTCGCGGTATTGCTGGGCCTGTTCTCTTTGAGCCAGATGCGTGACATGGCTCGCCAGTCGGATGAAGTCGACAAAAACTGGCTGCCCAGCATCCTCGCCTTGGGCGACCTGCAAACCGCCGTGTCCGAGATCCGCGCCGCGACCTACCGGGTGATGCTGGTGGACAGCGCCGAGCAGGTAAAGGCCAGCCAACGGGCTTTTTCGCAGCTGCGCGAACAGATTCAGGCCGACAACGCGCAGTACGCGAGCAAGCTCACAGTGGACGCCGAGCGAGTCACGTTCGAACGTTTCAAGTCGGCCCAGGAACAATACTTGCAGGTCCAGCAACAGGTATTGGCTCTGGCCGCCAACGGCGAACACCCACAGGCTATCGCGCTGCTCAATGGCGAACTGATCGCTTTGGGCGACAAGCTTGGGACCGAGCTGGCGAACCTGCTGTCGATCAATATTCAGGAAGCCGACGACGCGGCCACGAGCTCCGACGCCACGTACCACGGCGCAGTGAAATGGGTATTCATCGCCATGGCACTGGCGACATTCCTCACCGCACTGCTGGCCACGCTGTTTACCCGCAGCATCGTGCTGCCCTTGCACCAGGCGGTGCGTATCGCCGAGCAAGTGGCCAAGGGCGACCTGACTGTGTCGATTGTGGTGGACGGCAACGACGAGCCTGGGCAGTTGCTGCGTGCGCTGGAAACCATGCAGTCGGACCTTCGCGAAACCATCCACCAGATTACCGACTCGTCCAATCAACTGGCGTCCGCGGCGGAAGAACTCTCGGCGGTCACTGAGGAATCCACACGGGCCTTGCACGAACAGAACGGTGAAATCGAACAGGCCGCCACAGCGGTCAACCAGATGACCGCAGCCGTGGATGAGGTCGCACGCAACGCCATCAGCACTGCCGACGCCTCCCGAGACGGTGATGCCATGGCAGGCAACGGTCGCAGCCACGTGATGGACACCGTGGAATCGATTTCTTTGCTGGCCGAGGAAGTGACGTCGGCGACCGAAGAAATCCAGAGCCTGGCCGACAGCGTCCAAGACATCACCAAAGTATTGGACGTGATCCGCGCCATTGCCGAACAAACCAACTTGCTGGCGCTGAACGCGGCCATCGAAGCCGCCCGCGCCGGTGAAGCCGGACGCGGTTTTGCCGTGGTGGCCGACGAAGTCCGGGCCCTGGCACATCGGACCCAGCAGTCGACCCAGGAAATCGAGCAGATGGTCAGCGGGGTGCAGAAGGGTTCGACCCAGGCGGTATCGGTGATGCACAGCAGCAATGAACGCGCGCGCTCGACACTGACCGTGGCCCACTGTGCGGGCGAGTCGCTGGAGCGCATCACCCATGCAATCACGCGCATCACAGAAGGCAACCTGATCATCGCCAGCGCTTCCGAAGAGCAGGCGCAAGTGGCCCGGGAGGTGGATCGCAACCTGACGAATATCCGCGATCTGTCGGCCCAGACGGCCGCCGGGGCCAACCAGACCACCGCCGCCAGTCAGGAGCTTTCGCGCCTGGCGGTTGACCTGAACACGATGATTGCGAAGTTCGTGGTTTAAGCCCGCTTCAAGCTGCTGGGACAAAACGCCGGAAACGAAAAAGCCCTGTAGCGTGTTCAGCTACAGGGCTTGTGCCTTGGCGGCGTTGTTAACTCAGCTTCCGCGTTCTCTATTGGCCTGGGAGAGGACCGAGGCAGCGAGGGATTTGGTCTGGTCGCTGTATTTATCGCTCTGAAGCGCCTTCGCTGCTTTCTCCTCCATCTCGGCGCTCGTCTGCTTGTCTGTACCGCTCTGGGCCAACGCCGACGCGGCAAGGCTTTTGGCAAGGGCCGAGGCGATTGGATTATTGAGGGTTTGCGCCGCCAAGGTGGCCATCTTGCCGGAGGTTTTCTTGGTGTTTTTGCTCATGATGCAGGTCCTTTGCTGGGTGGGATTTCCTACCTGAAAATCGCTGGACCACGATAGTGAGTTGCAGAACAGGTCGCAACGCGCTGCCTGTAGGCAACGTTTGGGAAACCGGTACGAAAGGCGCAAGCGTGATGTAAGGCGTCTAATCGATTGCACTGATGGTTATTATCGAAACGCTCGCCTGTGTGATTGCCCAACCCGCTTCCTATAATCGCCTCCACTCTCCCTTCCCTTCGCCTGTTTCAGGCGACATGTCCCTATGGAACCCAACACCATGCCAAGCGCCAGCCCGGCCCCCAGCGGCCTTCCCGAACATAATCAACAGAGTGTCAAACAGCAGTGGCTGGCGATTCTCTCAGTCGCCGTGGGCGCCTTCGCCCTGGTGACCAGTGAGTTTCTGCCGGTGGGCGTACTCAACGACGTTGCCAGCGACCTCGGCATCAGCGCCGGCCACGCCGGCCTGATGGTGACCCTGCCCGGCATCATGGCTGCCCTCGCCGCGCCGTTGCTGTCTGTCAGCATTGGCGCCATGGACCGTCGTTACCTGCTGATCGGCCTGACGCTGATCATGATCATCGCCAACTCGGTGGTGGCCTACGCCAGCGATTTCAGCGTGCTGTTGTTCGGCCGTGTACTGCTGGGCATCAGCATCGGCGGCTTCTGGGCGACGGCAATCGCCCTCAGCGGACGCCTGGCACCCAAGGGTGTGGGCGTAGCAAAGGCCACGTCGATCATCATGATGGGAGTGACGCTGGCCACCGTACTTGGCGTGCCCGTTGGCACCTGGCTCAGTGGCCTGATGGGCTGGCGCATGACCTTTCTGGTGACCGCGCTGGTGGGCGTGCCGGTGTTGCTGGCGCAGGTCCTCCTGCTGCCACGCCTTACCCCGGAAAAAGCCATTGAGGTCCGCGACCTGCCGGCCTTGTTCATCAACCCACAAGCACGGGTCGGGTTGATCGCAGTCTTGCTGATCGGGCTGGCGCACTTTGCGGCTTACACCTATGTGGCGCCCTTCTTCAAAAACAGCTCCGGCTTTGACGGCCCGACGATTGGCTCACTGCTGCTGCTTTATGGTGTGGCCGGGGTGATGGGCAATGTCTTTGCCGGTTTCGCCGCCAACCGCAGCGTCCGTTACACCTTGCTGCTGGTCGCGCTGATGATCGGCACCAGCACCGCGCTGTTCCCCTACTTCGCCACCGGCATGACCGGTGCCGCGATGTTGATCGGGCTGTGGGGTTTCGCCTTCGGCGCCTTCCCGGCCTGCGCCAGTATCTGGATGTTTGTGGTGGCACCCAAGGATGTCGAACGCGGCATGCCCCTGTTTGTTGCCTTGTTCCAAGTGATCATTGCCTTGGGTTCATTCTTTGGCGGGCGGATCGTCGATCAGATGGGCAGCTCGGTGTTGTTGAGTTTGGCGACGGCGTTGGTCGGCTGTGGGTTTGTGACGGTGTTGGTACTGGGGCGCAATGTGAGCAATAGCTTGGTGGCCCAGCCCGGCTGACCATGGAGTAATGACGGAAAAGCCTGCTGGGCGTTGAGCTCAGCAGGCTTTTTTAGTTTCTGAGGTAGCGGATTATTGGGTGGGTGTACCTGTCGGGGAATTGCGCTCCAACACAGCTTCCACTAGCGCCTGGGTGTTCTCGTTCAATTAAGCGAGGTGCATGATCACTGGTGAGTGGATGTTGTCCGGGTCTTGTTGGCAAGGGTTGTTTCGATGCGAATAGCTGCGGGCAATAGGCTCGAATCCTTCTCAGTCGCTCAGACAAGCCGGATCAGAACGCATGCAAGCTAAGGGTTGCGCATTGTTTTGCTAGGAATACATATCCCCTGAAGAAGCCAACTAATGAAAGCAATCCATCGAACCAAATCGTTATGCTCCAGAAATTCCAAGGGTGAAGAAAAAAATAATAACGAGCCATGGCGCGCCACACTAGACTGAGCCGCCCCCCACAGTAAAACACCAACAAGGCATATCCAAAACGACTTAACAGTAAAGTTATCACCAGAATAATGCTTACTGATTGAACGCCAAAATAAAAATCCTAAAAAAGAAATAAAAAAATAAATGGTAGTGACAAGAATCTGGTCAGCGCCCATTTTCTTTATACTCTTTATATAAGACATTTATGGTGCTTATATCAGCTGCAGCATCGAGTACCAAGGCGGCTTTACTTGTGTCGACGTATCCACGCTGGTAATCGGCTCGAACATAACGAAACAGACGCCAGGAGTCAGGCTTCAATACCAATCGACCTGCTCCATATGCTGACATCAATAAATCTGCGCCTCCGTACGCCATATTTCCTTCAAACTCACCACCGCCCATTGCTTTGGCAACTTCATGGTATCCCTTGCGTAACGGCCCTTGAGTGTCCGAGCGGCCCTCCCACAAATTTCGTCCCCCCTCATAGACGTTGTTCGCTCCGTGCGCGATCAGCGGCGCTCCAGCGACCAGGCATAGCGTGCCGAAGGACACGTAGCAAATGCCTGCCCCTGTCGCGAACTGCAGTGCACCGGCAATCACCCCGACACCTTTTTGTGCGACATCCCGTGCTTGCTCAAGCAGGCTTTTTTGTTCGCTTTCCAGCTCCCTCATACCCTGCACTGAGGACTTTTTACCCTGCTCCACATCGCGGACGATGCTTCTCGCGAAAAACGCTACCTCACGGTTGAACTGCAGTCGCAGAACTCCATCTTTGATATGCCGTGCGCTTACGGTACACGCCTGGTTAGCCAGAATGCTCCCAGCACGACTGACCTGCCAAAAATCACAAGTGCCGGACCTATCGCCATCCGTTCTGTCAGTTAACGGTTTCACTCATCGCCTCCCCAAGCGCTATAGCCTGTTGTGCCAGCAAGGTGGTGAGCCCACGTGATGCTCCGATAACGAATCGCTAAATGTTCCTGTGGTTCGGCATCGTTTTGTAAAATGACATGCGGCATATCCAGCGTCAGGTCTGTGATAACACCGCCTTCAATGGAGGTTGAGTAAAACTTTTGCTGCTGTCCAAAGGAAGATATTCGATAAAAGTTAATCGTACATTCAATCTCCTCTCTACTTGAAAGCGCTTGAGCGAGTAAGGGTGACGATTTATCAACATTTTTTGTTAGCACAATTGGGCTATGCGTCGGCTTGTTCACGTTGCCAATATTCGCCATGTTATGGCTGTATGAGAGCACCATGATTTCATCTAAATGGCCCGGCTGACACTTATTACCTATCGATTCCTGACTTGAACAACCCGCTGAAATCAATCCTTGAACCTTACCGGTGATCGACATATAACCAGTGTTCGCCATGGGTAACCTTCTCGTACTCAACCATTCGGCTGAGTAGACTATTACAGCGATCAAGGCTGCACGTGTAGGACGCGTCCGGTTCTCAGAAAAATCTGAGACTTCTGGTTTCAGCGCACTGTCGTCGTCATAAATGGCGTTGATCGCATCGGTAGGTCGGGGATTAGCCTTTTCACGATGTAACTACACGCCATGAAGAAGTTACCTATCTCTGCTTTCAATCAGGATTGGTTGGCAGTTGTCCTCGGGTGTTCTGATGACCGAGGAAGATCAAGCCATTGAAGGAATGGCAAAAACTTGGCGATACCGTTCGTCAGTCGCTCACGCGTAAGTACTGAAGATCTCCGGATTGACGCTAATCGCCTACATGGGATGCCTGATGGCTACAGCTCAAGCGACGCAGCAGCCAGGCTAATTTTTCAGGTGGCTGATCAGAAAATCACCGTCGCTGGAGCGGCCGTTGATAAACCAGATCGTGATCAGGTTTACCGGAAAGCAACTGAGCGATTGAGCCTGCGGCCGATTTATAAGCCAACGCAAAAAAGCCCCGTAGCTTATTCAGCTACGGGGCTTTTTCTATGTGATGGCGGAGAGATAGGGATTCGAACCCTAGGTACCGGTGAAGGTACAACGGATTTCGAATCCGTCCCATTCGGCCACTCTGGCATCTCTCCAACGGCGCGCATCATAACAGTGTGTTTCGCGGAAGCAAACCCCAAAAGCGATTTTTTTCCGTGCTATCAGATGCTTGCGTCGATTAAAGCGGTACGCCGAGACGATTGGCGACTTCTTCGTAAGCTTCGATGACGTCACCGAGGCCCTGGCGGAAGCGGTCTTTGTCCATCTTCTTCTTGGTGTCTTTGTCCCACAGACGGCAGCCGTCCGGGCTGAATTCGTCGCCCAGGACGATGGAGCCGTCGTGGAATACGCCGAATTCCAGCTTGAAGTCCACCAGCAGCAGGCCAGCGTCGTCGAACAGTTTGCTCAACACCTCGTTGACCTTCAGCGACAGTTCTTTCATGCGTGCCAGTTGCTCAGCGGTGCCCCAACCGAATGCCACGACGTGGGATTCGTTGATGAACGGGTCGCCCTTGGCGTCGTCCTTCAGGAACAGCTCAAACGTGTAAGGGTTGAGCTTGAGGCCCTCTTCCACGCCCAGACGCTTGACCAGGCTGCCGGCGGCGTAGTTACGCACGACGCATTCAACCGGAATCATGTCGAGCTTCTTGACCAGGCATTCGTTGTCGCCCAGCAGCTTGTCGAATTGGGTCGGAATGCCGGCCGCTTCAAGTTTCTGCATAATGAAGGCGTTGAACTTGTTGTTCACCATGCCTTTGCGGTCAAGCTGTTCGATGCGCTTGCCGTCGAACGCCGAGGTGTCGTTGCGAAACAGCAGGATCAGGCGGTTGGCGTCGTCGGTCTTGTACACCGACTTGGCTTTGCCGCGGTAGAGTTCTTCACGTTTTTCCATGATGGGCTCCGCTTGCTAAATGGTGGGCTAGGCGATGTGTCGCCAGTCGAGCCCTGAATCTTGATCGGCCAGTTGCAGCCAGTCCGGGTCGCACCCGAGGGTGTCGACAAAACATTGCCGGGCCAGCTGCGGCAGGTTGTTCTTGCTGCTCAGGTGGGCCAGGACCAGGTGCTGCAGGTCTTGCCAGCCCAACTCATACACCAGGTACGCCGCCTGATGGTTATTCAAATGTCCCAGCTCGCCGCCCACCCGCTGCTTGAGGAAGTACGGATAATGACCGCGCGCCAGCAAGTCTCGGCAGTGGTTGGACTCGATCATCAATGCATCGAGATTGCGGTATCCGTCCAGCACCTTGGAACAGTAGGAACCCAGGTCGGTGAGCACGCCAAAACGTCGCTCCCCGTCGCTGAATACGTACTGCGTGGGCTCCTGGGCGTCATGCGCAACGGCAATCACATCGATGCTCAACGCACCAATCTGCAACTGTTCGCCACCGGCCAGGAAACCTGCAGGTTCTATGGGTTTGCGCATCCCGCGCTGTGTGCCGCGACTCAGGTACACCGGAAGATTGTAGCGCCGAGACAGTAAACCCACGCCATGCACGTGGTCGGCATGTTCGTGGGTCACTAGAATCGCGCTCAGCTGCGCGGGGTGAACCCCCAGCCGCAGCAGGCGCCGCTCGGTTTCTTTTAACGAGAAACCACAATCCACCAGCACGTACGTGTCGTCGTGGGCGACCAGCGTGCCGTTCCCTTGGCTACCGCTGCCGAGAACGGCAAAACGCATTGGATCAGCCCAGGTTGTCCTGAATCACGCCCAACACTTTGCGCGCTGTTTCAGCCGGCGCAACGGTGTTGATGTTTTTCTCGACGGTGACTTGCACGCTTTCGCCCACTTTGCTCAAACGAATCTGGTAGCGCTCGGCGCGGGTTTCGACTTCTTCCTTGGTCGGCTTGCTGCCGAACAGTTTGCCGAAGAAACCTGGCTCGTCGTCTTTCTTCTCGGCTTTTTCAGCCACGTTGATGTAGTACAGACCCAAGCTACGGTTGATGTCTTCAACGCGCCATGGGCCTTTCTCCAACGCGCGGCCGACACTGGCCCAGGCGCGGTCGAGGTCTTCACCCAGGTTCAGCACCACGTTGCCGCTGCCGTCCTCGGTGAGGCTGACGCGGTTAGGCGTGTCGTAATCACGCGCAGCGAGAAGCGACACCGAACCGCCCTTCTCGGAGATACGGCTCATGCTGGCCAGCATCTCGTCGACCAGCGCGGCGTCCACGCCCATGTTGACCGAACGTGGGGTGAAATCGACAGCGGCGGTGCTGCCGGCAGGACGCTCGGCGCTGACCACGTAGACTTCACTGGTGTTGCGCTGCACGCCTGGCTCGATGCGCACACGCACACGGGCTTCGCTGTCGGCGGCTACACCGCCGGCCTGCAGGCGCTGGGCCATGTTGGCGGACAGTTCGCTGCTGCGCTGCCAGGCAGTGGTGAATTCACCGGTCTGCGGGCGTTGCTGGTCAATGCGAAAACCGTTGTCCTGGAAGAACTGCACCGCCACTGGCCAAACTTCGGCAGGTGGGCGCTGGGCGATAATCCAGCGGTTGTCGCCGCTCTTCTGCAGGCTGTAGTCGCTGGCATCAGCCACGGCCGAGATCGGCTGTGGACGTGGCACCACGTATTCACCCTTGGTGGTGTCGTCGGCAACGTTGCGCGGGATAGGCAGCAACGGGTCAAGGCGCTTGGCGACATTGACGTCCGGCGGCAGTTGCATCGGTTTGGTTGCTTGTGCTTCCAGGTAATCGCTGCCGCGGTCACGGAAGTAACCATCCGGGCCCCAAATCCAACCGCAGCCACTGGTGCTGGAGATAATCAAGGCAAGTGCGGAAAGTCCGGCCAATCGCTTCATGCGTAGTGCTTCCTCAATTAAACCAGGACGCCGGACTGGCGCAGGGCCTGTCGCAGCGGTTCGTGACAGGCTTCGCTGAGCCGGGTGAGCGGCAGACGGATACCGTCCGGCATCAAGCCCATCTCAAACAGCGCCCATTTCACGGGAATAGGGTTGGATTCAATAAACAGTGTCTTGTTGAGCGGCATCAGCTTCTCGTGGATCGCGCGGGCGGTCACGGCATCACCGGCGATGGCGGCGGCGCACAGCTCGCTCATGGCGCGCGGGGCGACATTGGCGGTCACCGAGATGTTGCCTTTGCCCCCCAGCAGGATCAGCTCGACAGCCGTGGCGTCGTCACCGGAATACACCAGGAAGTCGCTGCTCACGCCGGCCAGGATGTCCTTGGCGCGCTGCAGGTCACCGGTGGCTTCTTTGATACCAATGATGTTCGGCACGGTGGACAGGCGGATCACGGTCTCGGCCTTCATGTCGCAGGCAGTGCGGCCGGGTACGTTGTACAGGATTTGCGGGATATCAACGGCTTCGGCAATGGTGCGAAAGTGCTGGTACAGGCCTTCCTGGGTCGGCTTGTTGTAGTACGGGGTCACCAGCAGGCAGGCATCGGCGCCGGCTTTTTTGGCGTTTTTGGTCAGCTCGATCGCTTCACGCGTCGAGTTGGCGCCCGTACCGGCGATCACGGCGATACGGCCCGCGACGCGCTTGACCACGAATTCGATCACCTGAATGTGTTCTTCCACATCCAGTGTGGCCGACTCACCTGTGGTGCCGACCGCCACAATGGCGTTGGTGCCCTCTTGCAGGTGGAAGTCCACCAGTTTGCCCAGGCTATCCCAGTCGAGATGACCTTGTGCATCCATGGGTGTGACCAGTGCCACCATACTGCCCGCAATCATGCAACCGCTCCTGCCGGAAAAAGAGAGCCGTAATGGTACTGGCGCCAAGATGCTTGTACAAGCGAAGTACCGCCTGAGGATGCGTTCTGGGGCAACTAAACGATGGGCAATGCCATCATTGGCTCAAAGCGTGCCTTGAAGCACGCTGAAATCAGACCGATCACGCAATGAAAACGCCACCTCCTATCCCTTGGCGGCGGTTTTCGCTACCCTTCATCCTTTGATCGATACAGCCCTGACCGTATCGACCGCTCATCGTTTTAGGAAGGCTGCATGTCCACCCCCACAGTTCGCGAACAATTCCTTGTTATCAGTGCCCTCGGCGCCAACCCCATGGAGCTGACCAACGTCCTGTGCCGCGCCAGCCATGAAAACCGCTGCGCCGTCGTAACCTCCCGCCTCACGCGCCATGGCGAGTGCAGCGCGCTGGTGCTGCAGATTTCCGGCACCTGGGACGCCCTGGCGCGTCTGGAAACCGGCCTGCCGGGCCTGGCCAAGAAGCATGACTTCACCGTCAACGTAGTGCGCAGCGCCGCACTGGAAAACCGCCCGCAGGCTCTGCCTTATGTGGCATACGTCAGCTCGGCTTACCGTTCGGACATCGTCAACGAACTGTGCCAGTTCTTTATCGACCACAACGTCGAGCTCGAGAACCTGACCTGCGACACCTACCAGGCGCCACAGACCGGCGGCACCATGCTCAACGCCACGTTTACCGTGACCTTGCCGGCGGGCGTGCAGATCAGTTGGTTGCGTGACCAGTTCCTGGATTTCGCCGATGCCCTGAATCTCGACGCCTTGATCGAGCCATGGCGCCCACAGAACCCAATGTAAGGAAGTATCTATCCATGCCGGTAGTCATCGATAAACCCGTGGCCGATTTCGAAGCCCAGGCCACCAGCGGCCAGACTTTCAGCCTCGCAGCCCTCAAGGGCAAGCAAGTGGTGATCTACTTCTATCCGAAAGACAGCACGCCGGGCTGCACCACCGAAGGCCAGGGCTTTCGGGACCAGTACGCAGCGTTCAAGGCCGCCAACACCGAGGTGTTTGGCGTGTCGCGCGACAGCGTGAAGTCCCACGAAAACTTCAAGGCCAAGCAGGAATTTCCCTTCGAGCTGATCAGCGACAAGGACGAGGCGGTTTGCCAGTTGTTTGATGTGATCAAACTGAAGAAGCTTTACGGCAAGGAATACCTGGGCGTTGATCGCAGCACCTTTTTGATCGACAAGGACGGCGTGCTGCGTCAGGAATGGCGTGGCGTGAAAGTGCCAGGGCATGTGGACGCTGTTTTGGCGGCGGCGCAGGCGCTGAGCAAGGCTTGAATCGTTGGGGCGAACACCGGGTGTTCGCCCCCCTCGTTACAACAAAGGCGCCACCGCCGGTTCTTGCCGCGGCCACGCATCCAGTACGGCCTTGAACAGTGTCGCCAGGGGAATCGCAAAGAACACACCCCAAAACCCCCACAGCCCGCCAAATAACAACACCGCACAGATGATCGCCACCGGGTGCAGGTTGACAGCCTCCGAGAACAGCAACGGCACCAGTACGTTTCCGTCCAGGGTCTGGATAATGCCGTACACCGCCATCAGGTAGATGAACTGATCACTCCAGCCCCACTGGAACAGCGCAATCAACATCACCGGCACCGTTACCACCACCGCGCCGACGTAGGGCACCACCACCGACACACCCACCAGCAACGCCAGCAATGCCGCGTAGTTCAGGCCGAGTGCGACGAAAGCGATGTAGGTGACGCCCCCACAGATGACGATCTCAATGACCTTGCCGCGGATGTAATTGGCAATCTGCCGGTTCATTTCCTCCGCCACCCGGGTAATCAACGCTCGCTCACGCGGCAGGTAACCGCTTACCCAGCGGCCGATCATCGCGCGGTCCTTGAGAAAGAAGAACACCAGGATCGGCACCAGCACCAGATAGATCATGATGTTGACCAGCAACGGCAGGCTCGACAGGGAAAAGGTCAGCGCCCATTGCCCGAACTTTCCGATCTCGCCGCGCGCCACTTCGATGGCCTGCAGCACCTGCTCGTCCGACACCAGGTGCGGATAGCGTTCCGGCAACAGCAGCAACAGCGATTGCCACTTGGCGAGCATGCCCGGCAACTCGTTGAATAACGTGATCAGTTGATGCCACAGCAACGGCAGCACCACCACGATGAACACCACCAACAGCCCCATGAACAACGCAAACACCAACCCTACCGCGACCCCGCCCGGCAAACGCATACGCTCCAGCGTGGTGACCAGGCCTTGCATCAGGTAAGCCAACACCATCCCGGCCAGCACCGGTGCCAACATGCCGCCCAAGGTGAGTACGGCGGTGAAGGCCAGGAACAGCAGGACCGCCAGCACCACGGCTTCTTCATCGGAGAAGTAGCGCTGAATCCAGTCTCGTAACACTTTGAACATCAATCAACCTCGGGCGGTAGGGGCAAACGGTTCAGGCCTTGCGCAACCAATAGCGGTATACACCGGCGGCATCTTCTTCATGCAACAGGGTGTGGCCAGCCAACTTGGCAAACGTGCGGAAATCACGCTGGGAGCCTGCGTCCGTGGCGATCACCTTGAGCACTGCGCCGCTGGCCAATCGATTGAGTTCCAGCTTGGCCTTAAGCAACGGCAACGGGCAATTGAGGCCGCTGGCATCGAGTTCGGCATCAAAGGCTACAGCGTCGGTCATGGTTTTACTCCGGGCACGCGTTTGGGGTGCTTAGAATATCTGGTCCGAAGCTCAGTGTCCGGCTACAGTAAGCTCTTTGTCGAAAGGCTCTGTGCATGACTTTTTTGCGCCCTACCCTGCTGACGCTGGCCTGCCTGCTGGCCTCTCCGGGCTTCGCTGACGACCTGCCGTCACTTGGCGACGCCAGTTCTGCCATTGTCTCGCCACAACAGGAATACCAGTTGGGCCGTGCTTGGCTTGCCTACCTGCGCGGCCAGGTCTCGCAACTCAATGACCCACAACTCAAGGATTACGTGGAAACCAGCGTGTACAAGCTGGTGGAGACCAGTCAGGTCAATGACCGGCGCCTGGAGTTCATCCTGATCAACAGCCCACAACTCAACGCCTTTGCCGCCCCCGGTGGGATTGTCGGGGTCAACGGCGGTTTGTTCCTCAACGCGCAAACCGAAGGCGAATATGCTTCGGTACTCGCCCACGAATTGGCTCACTTGTCCCAGCGCCACTTCGCCCGCGGTGTGGAAGCGCAGTCGCGCATGCAGATCCCGATGATGGCCGCTTTGCTCGGCGGCATCATCGCTGCGGCAGCGGGTGCGGGTGATGCCGGCATTGCCGCGATTGCCGGCAGCCAGGCGGCAGCCATCCAGGAGCAACGCCGGTTCTCCCGTCAGAACGAACAGGAGGCTGATCGTATCGGCATTCTTAACCTGGAAAAAGCCGGTTACGACCCGCGCTCCATGCCGACCATGTTCGAACGACTGATGCGTCAATATCGCTTCGACGCCAAGCCACCGGAGTTCCTGCTGACTCACCCGGTTACCGAATCACGGATCGCCGACACCCGTAACCGCGCCGAGCAAGCCAAACCCGGCGGCAAGGAAGACAGCCTGCGCTATCAACTGATTCGCGCGCGCGTGCAGTTGCAATACGAGGATACGCCCGGTCTTGCGGCCAAACGCTTCCAGGCGCAGTTGGACGAGAACCCTAAAAACGATGTGGCTCGCTATGGCCTGGCCATCGCCCAGATCAAGGGCACTCAACTCAAGGAAGCGCGGGAAACCCTGGCACCGCTGCTGGCCAAGGCGCCCAATGACATCACGTACAACCTGGCGCAAATCGAGCTGGACATCACCAACAACCGCTTGCCGGATGCCCAGCAACGCACTGACCGGATGCTCACCCAGTACCCCGGCAACTACCCGCTCAACCAGGTGCGCGTGGACTTGTTGCTTAAGCAGAACCGAACCGCCGATGCGGAGAAAGCGTTGGATGCGTTGCTCAAATCCCGCCCCGATGACCCCGACGTCTGGTACCAGGTCGCCGAGACACGCGGACTGTCCGGCAACATCATTGGCTTGCATCAAGCCCGAGCCGAGTACTTTGCATTGGTAGGCGACTTCCAGCAGGCCATTCAGCAACTGGATTTTGCCAAGCGCCGGGCCGGCAACAACTTCCCGCTGTCCTCTCGTATCGACGCGCGCCAGCGTGAGCTGATCGAGCAGGAACGCTTGGTAAAAGGGATGATGAGCTAAATACATCGCCCAATAAAAAGCCCCGCTTTCGCGGGGCTTTTTATTGGCCTGGAAGTTACTCGGCCAGCTTGAAGGTAATGAAGCTCGCACGCCCTTGACGCAAGACACGCATCGACACCGAACGGTTCTTCGGCAGCGCCTTGGCGATGTCGGTGAACTGCTTGGTGGAGTCGATGGCCTGATTGTTCAGGTGAGTGATCACATCACCTGGCTGCAGGCCAATCAGAGAGGCAGGGCCGTCCTGCACTTCCTTGATCACTACGCCGCTTTTAAGGTCGAAGCTTTTCTTCTGCTCATCAGTCAGCTCAGCCACGGCAATGCCCAGGCGATTGCTGCTGCGCTCGGCACCCGGTTTGGCGTTGCCCAGAGCGTCCAGGGTGGCGCCCTCTTCCGGGATCGCACCAACGGTCAGCTCAACGGTCTGGCGCTTGCCATCACGAATCACTTCCAGCTTGGCTTTGCTGCCGGCCTTGAGTGCACCGACCAAGTGCGGCAGGTCTGCCGACATGATGATCGGTTGGCCATTCATGCTCAGGATCACGTCACCGACTTGCAGGCCACCTTTGGCAGCCGGGCCGTCGTCCTGGATCTGGGCGACCAGGGCACCGGCCGGCTTATCGAGACCGAACGACTCAGCCAGGTCCTTGTTCACTTCCTGGATCACTACGCCCAACCAGCCACGGCTGACCTTGCCACCGCTCTTGAGCTGGTTGGAAACGTCCATGGCCACGTCAATCGGAATAGCAAAGGACACCCCCATGAAGCCACCGGAGCGGGTATAAATCTGCGAGTTGATCCCGACCACTTCGCCCGCCAGGTTGAACAGCGGACCGCCGGAGTTACCCGGGTTGATCGGCACGTCGGTCTGGATGAATGGCACGTAGTTTTCATTTGGCAAGCTGCGGCCAATGGCACTGACGATGCCCTGGGTGACGGTATGGTCAAAGCCGAACGGTGAACCGATCGCTACTACCCACTGGCCGGCTTTCAGGTCCTGGGATTTACCCAGTTTCAGTACCGGCAAATCTTTGCCGTCGATTTTCAGCAAGGCCACGTCGGAACGTGGGTCGGTGCCGATCAGCTTGGCTTTCAACTCACTGCGATCAGCCAGGCGCACAAGAATCTCGTCGGCGTCGGCAATCACGTGGTTGTTGGTGAGGATGTAGCCGTCAGGCGAGATGATGAAGCCCGAGCCCAAGGACTGTGCCTCACGCTGGCCACCGCCGCCGCCACGCGGGGAACGCTGTTGCGGCATGCCACGCTCGAAGAACTCGCGCAGCATTGGCGGCAGGCCTTCCAGATCGGGCATCTGCTGGTTCGAGACTTTGCGATCCGGCAGTTTTTGCGTGGTACTGATGTTCACCACGGCAGGCGAGGCCTGCTCCACCAGTTGGGTGAAGTCAGGCAATTCGGCCGCTTGCGCGGACACGGCCTGACCCAGCACCAGCACCGTGGCGACTATGGATAGGTAAGACTTCAAACGTGGTATCGACATACAGCTCCCGTTACGACGAGCAGGGTTGAGCGACAGGGTTCAAGAAACGCCGAAAAGTGCGACCGACATCTTTGTTCCGCGAACAAAACAAGGCCAGGGCCGACAAGCCCTGACCTATAAAAAACATGGGGATTTTTTGCAAGTGAAAATACTGATCCTGAAGTTTCATGCTTCCAGCCTCCAACCAAGCACAGGCTCACATTGAAAGGTCAGGATGAACATAGGATTAACGACTCACGGCTTTGCGGCAGCGGTTTTTTCACCGCGCACCGACAGCGCGATGCGTTCGGCAGTGCCGATGGGGATTTCGCCCACAACGGTCACCATCACTTCACCCTCTACCGTGTTCAAGCGGCGCGATACGGCAACGGTCGGGCCCAGCTGAGTACGGGTTTCGCTCACGCTTGCGCCATCGGTCGACTCAAGAAACACCGAAAAACGTGCCAGCCCATCGTCGTACATCAGGCTATCGACAGTGGACTTGGTCTGGGTATCTTTGCGTGCAGTACTGCTGGTGAGCTGAAACCCCGGAGGCAGCCAATCCAAATGCCACGCATGGGTGGCGGGGATTTCAGGCGCCTTGCTATTGGCAAGCGCGATAGGTGCGCAATCACCGCTGGGCTGCAAGTCTCGGTCAGAGAGCGCGACCGACGTGTTTAGTCGAGTGAACTGGAAACGCTCCAACAATTGTCCCTGTTCATTAAGTAACAAGGATTTGAGCGGCAACGCAGTTTGACGATCAAGGTGCAACTCGAAACCATACCGATACTGATCGCGCGGCGTGATCGAGATAATCACCGCATTTCGACCGGCTACGCGAGATTTGCCAATGACGGCCAATTCGTAGAGTTGAGTGAGTTTTTGCGGATCAAGGGCGCGCGATGGCGCTTCGGGCGAATTACCCAGGCCGGCAACCAGAGCGCCACTGACGCATTGGGTTCGACCGTCTACCCGCACCAATTCCTGAGCTGATCCGTCGAGTTGCAAGAGCCGCTCTCGGACATGCCCGTCTTGAATACGGTGCCAGATATCGTGGGTAGAGAAACTGCCGTCACGTTCATAGACGAACGTACCTTCGAAGCTTTGCTGCTGTTCTGCACGCCCAAGTCGAGTCAGCCAGTCTTGGGCTTCGTCGGCGTGGGCGGATAGTGCAAAACAACCACTGAGCAAAAGCGTAAGGAGCGGTATGGCGCGCATAGGGCTCCTTAACGGTTTAGCGGTTTTCCAGACTTGCTGCACGAGCGTATGGCAGAGCGCTTTCAGTGCCTTTCAAAGCCGATTCCTGTGCGTGTTGGCGCAGGTAGCCTGGAAGACGCTGATCCTGCCAGCCGGATTGCCCTTGCAGTACACCGTTAGCCATAGGGCCGGTGGTATCGGAGCTTTCCTTATAGCCGGCCAGCACTGCTGGACCTTTGACTTGCGGACCGGCCATGACCGGTTGCTGAGTCTGTTGGGCCAGTTCGGCACCGGCTATTTCGTCCTGGTTGTACAGGCGAACACCGGCCAGCACGGCAACAGTTACCGAAGCAGCTACTGCCAAACGACCCAGGCTACGCCATGGACCACGAGCAGCTTTTGCCGGAACGGCTTCATCAGCCAGCGCAGCAGAAACGGCCGCAGCAATATCCAGACGAGGGATTAGAAGATCCTTGTGCATCACCGCCCGAGCGACTTGGTAACGAGACCAGGTATCACGGGTTTCGGCATCATCAAATGCATTGAGCACTCGACGAAGTTCCAGTTCATCCGCTTCGTTATCCATCACTGCGGACAGCGATTCCTGCAGGGCATCACGACTCATGGCGGTTCCTCTCTTGGCTGTCGCCGCTGTCTTTAGTTTTCCTGCAACAACGGTTGCAAGGCTTTATCGATGGCTTCCCGGGCCCGGAAAATCCGTGACCTCACAGTCCCCACCGGACACTGCATGACACTCGCAATGTCTTCGTAACTCAGACCATCGAATTCACGTAAAGTTAACGCCGTACGTAAATCTTCTGGAAGTTGCTGAATTGTGCGATGAACGGTGCCTTCGATCTCGTCGCGCAGCAATGCACGCTCCGGCGACTCGAGATCTTTGAGGCCGTGATCACCATCATAAAATTCTGCATCTTCTGAACTTACATCACTGTCTGGTGGGCGGCGGCCGCGAGACACCAGATAGTTCTTCGCCGTGTTAATGGCGATGCGGTATAGCCACGTATAAAACGCACTATCACCGCGGAAGTTGCCAAGTGCACGGTATGCCTTGATAAAGGCTTCCTGTGCAACGTCCTGCGCTTCATGGGTGTCGTGCACAAAACGCACGATCAACCCGAGAATTTTGTGCTGGTATTTCAGCACTAGCAGATCAAATGCTCGCTTGTCGCCGCGTTGAACGCGCTCGACCAGCTGCTGATCCTCTTCCTGGGTTAGCATGAACACTCCTCGTTGTACTTGGAGGAGGCTTGCATAACTAAACGATCAGGCTTGCAAACATAGACTCGGACTTTTCGCAAAAGTTCTCCCCCTCCAAGCAAGTTTCCGGCGCGCACTGATTTGGCACACACGAAAAACGCAGCACGGGCATTGCCGGCTGCGCGAATAATCTTGTCGCCGGTTTTCTGACGCGTCCAATGCTCCCGACGGGCCAATAAACTCAACGTTTTCCCAGCTTTCGGGCAACCTGCTATTGAGTCAGGGCTTATGCAAAAAGTTCCCGTCTCAATAACCAGCCGATTTTACCCAAGCTGCGCACCGTAATCTCACATTGCCACGAATGCCCGGCTATTGTGCCGCTCCCCCCCTCTATATACTAGTGGCCCGTGTGACCCTTTGATTCGCCGATCCAGGCGTCCTGTTCGCGCCACCCCTTTGGATCGCTTTTTGCGGAATCCTGCTAATGAGCCAACAGTTTCAACACGATGTCCTGGTGATCGGTAGTGGCGCGGCCGGCTTGAGCCTGGCGCTGACGCTCCCCAGCCACTTGCGCATTGCGGTGCTGAGCAAAGGCGATCTGGCCAACGGCTCGACATTCTGGGCCCAGGGCGGCGTCGCGGCAGTTCTGGACGACACTGACACCGTGCAATCCCACGTCGAAGACACCCTTAACGCCGGCGGCGGCCTGTGCAACGAAGACGCCGTACGCTTCACCGTCGAGCACAGCCGCGAAGCCATCCAATGGCTGATCGACCAGGGCGTGCCGTTCACCCGCGACGAGCATGCCGGCAGCGACGACGGCGGATTTGAATTCCACCTGACCCGCGAAGGCGGTCACAGCCATCGCCGCATCATCCATGCGGCTGACGCCACCGGTGCCGCCATTTTCAAAACCCTTCTAGAGCAGGCCCGCCAACGCCCCAACATCGAGCTGTTGGAACAACGGGTAGCCGTCGACCTGATCACCGAAAAGCGCCTGGGCCTGGCAGGCGAACGCTGCCTCGGCGCCTACGTGCTCAACCGCGCCAGCGGCGAAGTCGACACCTACGGCGCGCGCTTCACCATTCTCGCCTCGGGCGGCGCGGCCAAGGTTTATCTCTATACCAGCAACCCCGACGGTGCCTGCGGCGATGGCATTGCCATGGCGTGGCGTTCGGGCTGCCGCGTCGCGAATCTGGAATTCAACCAGTTCCACCCCACCTGCCTTTATCACCCGCAGGCCAAGAGCTTCCTGATCACCGAAGCCCTGCGCGGTGAAGGTGCGCACCTGAAACTGCCAAATGGCGAGCGCTTCATGCAACGCTTCGACCCTCGCGCTGAGCTCGCGCCGCGGGATATTGTCGCCCGCGCCATCGACCACGAGATGAAGCGCCTGGGCATCGACTGCGTCTACCTGGACATCAGCCACAAGCCCGAAGCCTTCATCAAGACCCATTTCCCCACCGTCTACGAGCGCTGCCTGGCGTTCAACATCGACATCACCCAAGGCCCGATCCCGGTAGTGCCGGCCGCGCACTACACCTGCGGCGGTGTGGTGGTGGACCAACACGGCCGCACCGACGTGCCTGGCCTGTATGCAATCGGCGAAACCAGCTTCACCGGCCTGCACGGCGCCAACCGCATGGCCAGCAACTCGCTGCTCGAATGCTTCGTCTACGCCCGCTCCGCCGCCGCCGACATCCTCGAACAACTGCCCCGCATCCCGGTACCCGCCGCCCTGCCCCGCTGGGACGCCAGCCAGGTCACCGATTCGGACGAAGACGTGATCATCGCCCACAACTGGGACGAGCTGCGCCGCTTCATGTGGGACTACGTGGGGATCGTGCGCACGAACAAGCGCCTGCAACGCGCTCAACACCGCGTGCGGTTGCTGTTGGACGAGATCGACGAGTTCTACAGCAACTATAAAGTCAGCCGTGACCTGATCGAATTGCGCAACCTGGCGCAGGTGGCGGAACTGATGATCCGCTCTGCCATGGCGCGCAAGGAGAGCCGCGGCCTGCACTACACCCTCGACTACCCGCAGATGCTGCCCGAGGCCCGTGACACTATTCTGGTGCCAGCCACCTACGGCGGCTGAACTTCAGGCGAACCCGCAGGCGCCGATGCACGTCGGCAGCCTGCGCGTCCCTGGGCACGCAGATCGAACGCACCCGCCATTCTCCCTGCACCCGATAGCGCAGCACCACGATCAACGGTAATGCCAGGCTGTCGGGACGCAGTTGCACAGGGTGCCAGCCGCGCTCATCACAGAATAGCTGCCAGCCGTCTTCATCGCGGCGTAGGCCACGAATCGACGAACGGTGGTTTAACAGGATATGACGCGGCAAAACCCACACGGCGTGGGCCAGACACAACAGAATGCCGAGGCCGTAGAACGGTAGATCCCCAAGCAGCAAGGCGCCCAACGCGAACAGCTGGGCAAGCAGATAGGCCGCCAGCAATAGCCGTGAGGCCTGCCAGCGGCATTCGAAGTGATTACTTGGGCTGGACACGATCCAGAATCATCCGAACCATGCGCTGCAGCTCCGGATCTTCAGATTCGGCGCGCTCCATGAACCAGCCGAACATGTCCTGATCTTCGCAAGTCAGCAGCCTGACGTAGAGGTCGCGGTCCACCTGATTGAGCGTCGCGTACACCTCTTTGGTGAAAGGCACCAGCAACACATCCAACTCCAGCATGCCGCGACGGCTGTGCCAGTAGAGGCGATTGATTTCTACATCTTCGACCATGGAGCGCTCCTCAAATAGAGCGCAAGTATACAGGCCCGACAGCACCGGACCAGTCGGCTTTGGTCGCACCATACGGAAACTATCCATTTGCCGGACGCCCCTCTATGATGCACCCATGACTTTTTGACCTGCGATGACCCATGGCTGACTCCGCTTTTTTTTGCCCCTTGTCACACGAAGGCGTGCTTGCCGTCCGCGGCGCCGACGCTGCCAAGTTCCTGCAAGGGCAACTGACCTGCAACCTCAATTACCTGAGTGACACCCAGGCGAGCCTCGGCGCTCGCTGCACGCAAAAAGGCCGTATGCAGTCGAGCTTTCGCATCCTGCTGCAAGGCGACGGCGTGCTCCTGGCCATGGCCAGCGAACTGCTCGAACCGCAACTGGCAGATTTGAAAAAATACGCGGTGTTCTCCAAATCCAAACTTACCGACGAAAGCGCCGCCTGGGTGCGTTTCGGCCTGTCGAATGCGGATCAGGCCCTCGCCTCCCTTGGCCTTGAGCTGCCTGCCGAAACCGACAGCGTAACGCGCAGCGACACATTGATCGCCATTCGCGTTTCCCCTGGCCGCAGCGAACTCTGGGTGCCCGTCGAACACGCCGAAACCGTGCGCGCTCAGCTGGCCACACAGCTGCAACCTGCTGACTTGAATCAATGGCTGCTGGGCCAGATCCGCGCCGGCATCGGCCAGGTCATGCCTCAGACCCGCGAACTGTTTATCCCGCAGATGCTTAACCTGCAGGCCGTCGGCGGCGTCAGCTTCAAGAAAGGCTGCTACACCGGCCAGGAAATCGTCGCGCGCATGCAATACCTGGGCAAACTCAAGCGTCGCCTGTATCGCTTGAGCCTTGATGCAACCGAATTGCCCGAGCCAGGCACCCCGCTGTTCGCGCCCAGCCACAACAGTGCTATCGGTGAGGTGGTGATTGCAGCAAAAGCTGACCAATGCGTGGAACTTCTGGCCGTGCTGCAGGCCGAAGCTGCCGACAGTGGCGATGTGCACTTAGGCACCCTGGAAGGCCCGAGCTTGCAGTTGCTCGATCTGCCTTACCAACTGGATCGCGATAAAGAGATCCAGCGTTAATCGCCGCACTTTTTTGCAGCACCCTAGAGAACATGAATGAACAAGCTGGCGGAAAAAGTCCAACAGGCTTTAGTGACGGCCATCGACGACGATGACCTGGTTCTGCCGACATTACCGGAAGTGGCCCTGAACATACGTCAGGCCGCCGAAGACCCGGAAATTAGCATCAGCCACTTGAGCAAAGTGATCGCTCGCGACACCGCCCTGTCGGCACGCCTGATCAAAGTGGTCAACAGCCCGCTGATGCGCGCGACCCAGGAAGTCACCGACCTGCATACCGCCATCACCCGGCTGGGCACCAACTACAGCAGCAACCTGGCCATTGGCCTGGTGATGGAGCAGATCTTCCACGCCCGCTCCGAAGTCGTCGATTTGAAAATGCGCGAAGTGTGGCGCCGCAGCCTGGAAGTAGCAGGCGTGAGCTATGCCTTGTGCCGCAGCCACAGCCAGCTGAAACCTGACCAGGCAGCGCTCGGCGGTCTGGTGCATCAGATTGGCGTGCTGCCGATCCTCGCCTATGCCGAAGACCGTTACGAACTGCTCTCCGACCCGGTCAGCCTCAACCATGTGATAGAGAGCATTCACCCGCTGTTGGGCGACAAACTGCTGGGTGACTGGGATTTTCCGGAGATGCTCGCGAAGCTGCCAGGGCAATACCTGGACCTGGAACGCGACTCCGCGAGCCTGGACTACATCGACCTGGTGCAAGTCGCCGTGCTGTATTGCCACCGGGGCACCGATCATCCGCTGGCGAATGTATCGGTTGCCAGCCTGCCGGCGATCCAGAAGCTACGCGTCGACCTCTACAGCAATGCCCTGCGTGCCGAGCTGGAAGAAGCGCGCTCGATGTTTTACTGATCAACCCGCGATAAAACTCACGCGCACCTTCAACCCCGCCAACTCGCCGTCATGCAGACTGATCTGCGCCAAGTGTGCGCGGCAGATCTCACCGACAATCGCCAGCCCCAAACCTGAGCCCATGCCCTGTTGGCTGCGGCGGTAGAAACGCTCGAATACCCGGTCCCGCTCATCCAGCGGGATGCCCGGGCCATCATCTTCCACCTCCAGAATCGCGGGCGCCGTGACCCGCAAAATCACGTTGCCTCCGGGCGGTGTGTGGGCCAGGGCGTTATCGACCAGGTTGCTCAGCAACTCGTTCAACAAGGTCGGCTCGCCCCGCAGCCACACCGGCTCATCCGCCTCCAACGCCAGCGCAACGCCGCGCGCATGCGCCAGCGGTGCCATGGCCATGCCCAATTCCCGCGCCAGTTGGCTGAGGTCGAGCAATTGCGCCCCGCCTTCGGCAATCGCTCGCGCGCCGTTTTCAATGCGTGCCAGCGACAGCAGTTGGTTGGCCAAATGGGTGAGACGGTCGGTGCCTTGGGCGGCAGTTTCCAGGGTGCTGCGCCACGTCGCCGGGGCGTCGCTGCGCAGGCCGAGTTCCAAACGCGCCTTCAGTGCCGCCAGCGGGGTGCGCAATTCGTGGGCGGCGTCGGCGATAAACTGCGCCTGGCGCTCGAACTGGCCGCGCAGGCGCTCGGTGAAGTGATTGAGGGAGCGCACCAGAGGACCGAACTCATGCTGCACTTCGACCAACGGCAATGGCCGCAAGTCGTCGGGCTGACGCTCCTCAACGGCAGTGCGCAAGCGCTCCAGCGGACGCAGCGCCGCGCTGACGGCAAACCACACCAGCAACAATGCGCCGACGGCCAACATCCCAAGGCGCAGCAAGGTGTCGGCCAGCAGGCTACGGGCCATGCTTTCGCGCGCTTCATCGGTTTCTGCAACGCGAATTTCGGCCATGCCATTCATGTTCGGTTCGGAGACAGCCTTGAGCAAACTCACCACGCGTACATGCTGGCCCTGGTAGGTGGCGTTGTAAAACCGCGCCAGCGCCGGGTAGTCGTCCGTGCGCGGCGTGCCCGGCGGCGGGCCGGGGAGGTTTTCGTAACCGGAGATCAGCTTGCGATCAATGTCATTGACCTGATAGTAAATACGCCCGGCGCTGTCGTAGGCAAAGGTGTCCAGCGCCACATAAGGCACATTCGCGCTCAGGGTGCCATCCACCTGGGTCAAGCCGGCGGCGATGGTGCGCGCTGACGCCAGCAAGGTGCGGTCGTAAGCGGTGTCGGCGGCTTCGCGCCCATTCCAGTAGGCGCTCATGCCGCTGGCGAGCATCAATACCACCAGCAACAGCGCCAGGTTCCACAGCAGGCGCCAGCGCAGGCTGCTGGGCTTATGCATCGCGGGCTTCCAGCAGATAGCCAAGGCCACGGAAAGTCACGATGGCGATAGGCTGGCCGTCGAGCTTCTTGCGCAGGCGGTGCACGTAGATTTCGATGGCGTCGGGGCTGGCCTCTTCATCCAGGCCGAACACCTGCGACGCCAATTGCTCCTTGCTCATTACCCGACCAGGGCGTGCGATCAGCGCTTCCAGCACCGCTTGCTCGCGGGAAGTCAACGTCAGCAGTTCACCACCCACGGTGAAACGCCGGGTATCCAGATCGTAGACCAGCACGCCGCACGCTTGCTGGCGCTCCCCCCCCAGTACGCTGCGGCGCAACAGCGCTTTGACCCGCGCCTCCAGCTCGGTCAATTCAAACGGCTTGGCAAGGTAGTCATCGGCGCCCAGGTTCAGGCCGTGTACGCGGTCTTTCACATCACTGCGCGCCGTCAGCATCAACACAGGCAGATTTTTCCCACGCGCGCGCAGACGCGCCAACACTTCAAAACCGTCCATGCGCGGCAGCCCCACGTCGAGGATCACCACCGCATATTCCTCACTGTTCAAGGCCAGGTCTGCGGCCACGCCATCGTGCAACACGTCGACAGTCAAACCCGTGCTCTTGAGCGCCTGGGAGACACTTTCGGCGAGTTGCAAATGGTCTTCAACCAGAAGGACACGCATGGATTTTCACCTCATTCGGGCATGGTCGACGCCACGCTTTGCGGGGCAGTTTACAGGCGCCGCCTGCCCTGTGAAGCCCGAAAACATTGAAAGGCAACTGAAAGGTTAGTGAAAGCTTCGCCCTTTAGCATCCAGCCACGGTGGGTCATGCCCGCCGAGCTACCTAATCCGTAGTGCCAGAAAAACGCCTCGAAGCGTTTTCGCAAAAATAAGAACAATAACGGAGTACACAACGATGCTGTCGACACAGCCACAGGCTTGCCCGCCTGTTCGTTTTTCTCGCCTTGCCCAGACCGCCCTTGCCAGTGCCACCGCCCTTGCCGGCTTTTCGCCACTGAGCCAGGCTGCCTTCTTCGAAGACAGCAGCGCCACCCTCGAAACCCGCAATATGTACTTCAACCGCGACTTTCGCGACGGTACCAGTGCCCAGCAATCCAAGCGTGACGAATGGGCCCAGGGGTTCATGCTCAACCTGCAATCGGGCTACACCGATGGCACTGTCGGGTTTGGCGTGGATGCGCTGGGCATGCTTGGGGTCAAGCTCGACTCCAGCCCCGACCGCACCGGCACCGGCCTGTTGCCGACCCACGACGACGGCCGCGCCGCCAACGAATACTCCAAGCTGGGCCTGACCGGCAAAGTGAAGATCTCCGCCACCGAACTGAAAATCGGCGCGCTGATCCCCGAACTGCCGATCCTCAAGCCCAACGACGGGCGCATCCTGCCGCAGACCTTCAACGGCGGCCTGCTGACCTCCAAAGAATTCAAGAACCTGGTGTTCACCGGCGGCCGTCTGGACAAGGCCAAGGACCGTGACGACACCAGCTACGAAGACATCGCCCTCAACAACAAAAACAGCCGCTTCGTC
The DNA here is from genome assembly GCF_047943075.1 of Pseudomonas sp. NFX183. NCBI lineage: Bacteria > Pseudomonadati > Pseudomonadota > Gammaproteobacteria > Pseudomonadales > Pseudomonadaceae > Pseudomonas > Pseudomonas sp. NFX183. The sequence continues at coordinate 512,966 of NZ_CP181333.1, forward strand.
AGCGGCGCCACTGGCAAGCACTTCAACTTCGGCGGCGTGGACTACACGTTTGCCGACAAGATCACCGGCAGCTACCACTTCGCCCAGCTCGATGACGTGTACCGCCAGCACTTCCTGGGCCTTGTGGCCTCACGCCCAGTGGGCCCCGGCACTTTCGGCGCCGACCTGCGCCTGGCCATCAGTGATGACACCGGCAGCGCCCGCGGCGGCAACATCGACAACACATCCCTCAACGGCCTGTTCAGCTATGCCCTCAATGGCCATAAGCTCAGCGCCGGCTACCAGCACATGTCCGGCGACAGCGCCTTTCCCTACGTGGATGGCAGCGACCCGTACCTGGTCAACTTCGTGCAGATCAACGACTTTGCCGGCGCACAAGAGCGCTCCTGGCAGGCGCGCTACGACTATGACTTCGCCAAGTTGGGCATTCCCGGCCTGAGTTTCATGAGCCGTTACCTGTCGGGTGACAACATCAGGCTTCGCAACGGCGAGACCGGCAAGGAGTGGGAGCGCAACAGCGAGATCCGCTACGTGGTGCAAAGCGGCACGCTCAAGGATGTCGCCCTGCGCCTGCGTAACGCCACCTACCGCTCCAACTATTCGGCACGTGATGCCGACGAAGTGCGTGTGCTGGTGAGCTACAGCATTGCGCTTTGGTAGTCGCAACTCATAACAACAAAGACGGAGATAAACATGACCTATTCACTGCGTAAATTGGCCCTCGCCGCCGGCTGCATGCTGTTCGCCGGCCAACTGTTGGCCGCCGACGAACCCAAGCGCCCGGAGTGCATCGCCCCGGCCTCGCCCGGCGGTGGCTTTGACCTGACCTGCAAACTGGCGCAAAGCGCGCTGGTCAACGAAAAGTTGCTGAGCAAGCCGATGCGCGTCACCTACATGCCAGGTGGCGTGGGCGCGGTGGCCTATAACGCGGTGGTCGCTCAGCGCCCGGCGGACGCTGGCACGCTGGTAGCGTGGTCCAGCGGTTCGCTGCTGAACCTGGCCCAAGGCAAGTTCGGTCGCTTTGATGAAAACGCCGTGCGCTGGCTCGCCGCCGTCGGCACCAGCTACGGCGCCATCGCGGTGAAAGCCGATTCGCCCTACAAAAACCTCGACGATCTGGTCAAAGCCCTGAAGAAAGATCCGGGCAGCGTCGTCATCGGTTCTGGCGGCACCGTCGGCAGCCAGGACTGGATGCAAACCGCACTGATCGCCAAGGCTGCCGGTATCAACCCGCGCGACCTGCGTTATGTGGCACTCGAAGGCGGCGGTGAAATCGCCACCGCACTGCTCGGCGGTCATATCCAGGTGGGCAGTACCGACATCTCCGACTCCATGCCGCACATCCTCAGCGGCGACATGCGCCTGCTCGCCGTGTTTGCCGAAGAGCGCCTGGACGAGCCGGAAATGAAGAACATTCCAACCGCCAAAGAGCAAGGCTACGACATCGTCTGGCCGGTGGTACGCGGCTTCTACCTCGGGCCAAAAGTCAGCGATGCCGACTACGCGTGGTGGAAAGACGCGTTCGACAAACTGCTGGCCTCCGAAGAGTTCGCCAAGCTGCGTGACCAGCGTGAGCTGTTCCCGTTCGCCATGACCGGCCCGGAGCTGGACACCTACGTGAAGAAACAGGTGGCTGACTACAAAGTGCTGGCCAAAGAGTTCGGCCTGATCCAGTAATCGCCCCTCTTTTGGACGGCCGCGCCCTCCTCGACGGGCGGCGCGGCCCAGGAGTTTCACATGCTCTTACAACGCATTTTCGCCTCAGTCATGCTGCTGGTCTGCGCCGGCCTCGCGCTGATGGCGTGGCCGTATCAGGCGGCGTTTTCCTACGAGCCGGTCGGGCCTCGCGCCTACCCGCTGCTGATGCTCGGGCTGATGAGCCTGGGCCTGATCTACATGCTGTTTCGCCCACAGCCCACCAAGCACACCGAAGAAGAACCTGCCCTGGACCGCGACACGCTGATCAAGATCGGCATCTGCGTGGCGCTGTTGATCGTGTTTGCCGGCACGTTCGAGCCTCTGGGCTTCATCCTCAGCAGCATGCTGATCGGCATCCCGATGGCGCGCCTGTATGGCGGCCGCTGGTTACCCAGCGTGGTGATCGTCACCTTGATGGCAATCGGTCTTTACCTGCTGTTCGACAAAGCCATGGATGTACCGCTGCCCCTCGGCCTGCTTGAAGTTCTGGAGAACTGATATGGATACGTTCAGCTACTTGGGCCAGGGCTTCGGCGTTGCACTGACCCCTTACAACCTGGTGACTGCCCTGTGCGGCACCTTGATCGGCACCGTGGTCGGCCTGCTGCCGGGCCTGGGCCCGATCAACGGCGTGGCGCTGTTGATCCCCATCGCGTTCGCCCTGGGGCTGCCGCCGGAGTCGGCGTTGATACTGCTCGCTGCCGTCTACCTGGGTTGCGAATACGGCGGCCGTATCAGCTCGATCCTGCTGAACATTCCCGGCGAAGCGTCCACCGTAATGACCACCCTCGACGGCTACCCGATGGCCCGCAAAGGCCTGGCCGGTGTGGCACTGTCGTTGTCGGCGTGGAGTTCGTTCATCGGTGCGTTCATTGCCACCTGCGGCATGGTGCTGTTTGCGCCGCTGCTGGCCAAATGGGCGATTGCCTTCGGCCCGGCGGAATATTTCGTACTGATGGTGTTCGCAATTGTCTGCCTCGGCGGCATGGCCGGAGACAAACCGCTGAAGACGTTCGTGGCGGCGCTGATCGGCCTGTTCCTCTCAGCGGTCGGCATCGACGCCAACAGCGGCGTGTACCGTTTTACCGGCGACAACATCCACCTCACCGACGGCATTCAGTTTGTCGTATTGGTCCTGGGTTTGTTCTCCATCAGCGAGATCCTGTTGCTGCTGGAAAAAACCCACCGCGGCCAGGAAGCGGTAAAAGCCACCGGACGCATGATGTTCAACCTGAAGGAAGCGTCTGCAGTCTTCGTGGTTAACATCCGTTGCGGCTTGCTGGGTTTCATCATGGGCGTCTTGCCGGGTGCCGGCGCGACACTCGCCTCGGCCGTTGCCTACATGACCGAAAAACGCCTGGCCGGTGCCAGCGGTAAATTCGGCCAGGGCGACATGCGCGGCCTCGCCGCTCCGGAAACCGCAATCGGCGCCTCCGCCTGTGGCGCGCTGGTGCCGATGCTGACCTTGGGCGTACCCGGTTCGGGCACCACCGCTGTGATGATCGGCGCGTTGTCGCTGTACAACATCACCCCGGGTCCGCTGCTGTTCCAACAGCAACCGGACATCGTCTGGGGCCTGATCGCGTCGTTGTTTATCGCCAACATCATGCTGGTGATCCTCAACATCCCGATGATCCGCATCTTCACGCGCATCCTCGCCGTGCCGAACTGGGCGCTGGTGCCGGTGATCGCCATCATCACCGCGATTGGTGTGTATGCGGTTCACGCCACCACCTTCGACCTGTTTCTGATGGTCGGCATCGGCATCTTCGGCTACATCCTGCGCAAGCTGGACTTCCCGTTGTCGCCCGTGCTGCTGGGCTTCATCCTCGGCGGCCTGATGGAGCAGAACCTGCGCCGCGCGCTGTCGATTTCCAACGGTGCGCTGGACATCCTCTGGTCCAGCCCGATCACCTTTGGTGTGTGGGTGCTGACCGCGCTGATGCTGGCCTTCCCGCTGGTGCGCATCTACCGCAAACGTGCCCTGCAGCGTCGTGCCCTGGCCGATGTCTGAGGTCACCTTTAAGCAATGGTGGGCAACACCGCTGGTCGGCCTGGCCGGCGGTTACCTGGCCAGCCTCGTCGGCTGGCCTTTGCCTTATATGGTCGGCTCGTTGCTGGCGATTATCCTGGTGCGCTGCCTCACGCCGTGGCAGCTGGCGGAAATTCCCGGCGGGCGCAAATGCGGCCAATGGGTGGTGGGCATCGGCATCGGGCTGCACTTCACCCCGGTGGTGATCGAGCAAGTCATGAGCCACTTCGGCCTGATCTTCTTCGGCGCACTGATCACCAGCCTGTCGAGCATTATCGGCGTGTGGTTGATGCGCCGCAGCGGTGAAGACCGCGCCACCGCGTTCTTCTCCAGCATGCCAGGCGGTTCCGGTGAGATGGTCAACCTCGGCGCACGCAATGGCGCGGTGCTCAGCCGTGTCGCGGCGGGCCAGAGTCTGCGGGTGCTGGTGGTGGTGCTGTGCGTGCCGGCGATCTTCAAGTATTGGCTGGAAGGCGGCGCGCCGCAGTTTCATCCGGCGCCGGTGAGTTGGAGCTGGCTGGCGCTGCTGTTTGCGATAGGAGCCCTGGTCGCCTGGGGCTGGCAGCGTTTACGTCAGCCGAACCCGTGGCTGTTTGGGCCCTTGTTGGTCAGCGCAACTGCCAGCGTTGTGTGGGACTTGCACTACGGCCTGCCCGACGGCGGCAGCCAGATCGGCCAATGGTTGATCGGCAGCGGCTTGGGTTGCCATTTCAACCGTCAGTTCTTTCGCCGGGCGCCGTCGTTCATGGGCCGCACCTTGATCGGCACGGCCTTGACCATGGCGCTTGCAACACTGGCGGCCGTGGGCTTGAGCGCGCTGACGCAGCTGGATTTGCGCTCACTGACCCTGGGCATGATGCCCGGCGGCATCGCCGAAATGAGCCTCACCGCCGAAACCCTGCAGCTGTCGGTGCCATTGGTAACGGCGATGCAGGTGATGCGTTTGTTGTTCGTGCTGTTTCTGGCAGAGCCGTTGTTCCGGTACTGGAACCGCCAGCCAGAAAAATCCTGAACCCTGACGCAAATCAAAATGTGGGAGCGGGCTTGCTCGCGAATGCGGTGGATCAGTCAATAAATCTGGCGACTGACACTCCGCCTTCGCGAGCAAGCTCGCTCCCACATTGGATTGCGGCAGGCCTCAAACAGGCGGCAACCGCCACTCAATCGGCGTCTCGCCATTCTGCTCAAGAAATTTATTGGCACGGCTGAAATGCCCGCAGCCCAAGAACCCGCGATACGCCGACAACGGTGACGGATGCACCGACGTCAGTACCAGGTGCTTGGTCGCGTCCACCAGCTTCTGCTTGCTTTGCGCATGGGCGCCCCACAGCAGGAACACCAGGTGCGGCTGATGTTCGCTGACCACTTCGATGATCCGATCCGTGAAGAACTGCCAGCCCTTGCCCGCATGGGCGTTGGCATTGGCGCGCTCAACGGTCATGGTGGTGTTGAGCATCAGCACGCCCTGATCCGCCCAGCTTTGCAGGCAACCGTGGTTGGGAATATCGATGTTCAAGTCGCGCTTGAGTTCTTTGTAAATATTGACCAGCGAGGGCGGCGTCGGCACGCCCGGCTGCACCGAGAAGCACAACCCGTGGGCCTGACCGGGCCCGTGGTACGGGTCCTGGCCCAGAATCACCACTTTGACCTTGTCCAAAGGCGTTGAATTGAGCGCATTGAAAATCAGCGGGCCTGGCGGGTAAATCTCTTTGCCAGCAGCGTGTTCCTGGCGCAGGAACTCGCGCAGTTGGGCCATGTAGGGCTGCTCGAACTCATCCCGCAGGGCGTGTTTCCAGCTGGGTTCGAGTTTGATACGGTCGCCTTCGGTCATGGTGTGTTCGTCGCGTAGAGAAAGAATGGGCGAACCCTAGGAAAGCAGGCCCCGCTTGTCAATTGATCTGACACACCACCGGCACTTTCCGTTGGACCGATCATACTGATCCTTCACTTTCTCGATTGAGGTCACGATGAACCTGCACTTCGAAGAGCTGACCGGCAGCGACGGCGCCCGCCTTGGCATCGCCAGCCTGGACGCCGAAAAGTCGCTCAACGCGCTTTCCTTGCCGATGATCCTGGCCCTGGCCGAACGTCTGGATGCCTGGGCCAAAGACCCGAATATCGTCTGCGTACTGCTGCGCGGCAACGGGCCAAAGGCCTTTTGCGCCGGCGGTGAAGTACGCAGCCTGGCCCAGGCCTGCCGTGAACGACCCGGCGTTGTGCCGGCACTGGCCGCCGATTTTTTTGCGGCGGAATACCGCCTCGACTATCGCCTGCACACGTACCCGAAACCGCTGATCTGCTGGGGCCACGGCTATGTGCTGGGCGGAGGCATGGGCCTGCTGCAGAGCGCTGCAATACGCATTGTCACCCCCAGCAGCCGTTTGGCGATGCCCGAAATCAGCATCGGCCTGTACCCGGATGTGGGCGCAAGCTGGTTCCTGTCACGCTTGCCCGGCAAGCTGGGATTATTCCTGGGCCTCACCGGCGCGCATATGAACGGCCGCGATGCCGTGGACCTGGGCCTGGCCGACCGCTTCCTGCGCGATGACCAGCAAGACGAACTGATCGAAGGCTTGCTGCAACTGAACTGGCAGGAACAGACCGCGATGCAGCTCAACAGCCTGCTCAAGGCACTGGCCCAGGAAGCCGTCAGCCAACAACCGGAGGCGCAGTGGCTGCCCCGCCGCGCACAGATCGATGAATGGTTGGATGTGGGCGATGTGCGCTGTGCCTGGCGCGCCTTGAACCTGTTGCGCGACCACGCCGACCCGCTGTTCAGCCGTGCCGGCAAGACGCTGGCCGAAGGCTGCCCGCTGACGGCGCATCTGGTGTGGGAACAGGTCGAGCGCGCCCGGCACTTGTCATTGGCCGAGGTCTTCCAGATGGAATACACCATGAGCCTCAATTGCTGCCGTCACCCGGAATTTGCCGAAGGCGTACGCGCACGGTTGATCGACAAGGACCAGCAACCTCATTGGCATTGGCCCGAGATCAACACGGTGCCGGAGGCTGTGGTGCAGGCGCACTTCACCAAGGTGTGGGAAGGCAGGCACCCTCTGGCGGACTTGTCCGACTACTGACAGTCAATCAATTCTGGCGCCCGACCGTAAATGCACAATTGTCCGGCTGGCTGTCCTGACAAATGTAGACATCTTGTTCGAGTGGATCGGTGGCGAGTTCCCAATGCAGGGACTTCGTCAGCGACATCGTGCTGAGGGCCCCCGGCATGTCATACCGCAACGCCAGGCTTCGCCCGCTGCCCATCCGATAAACGCAGCGGTCCAGGTAGCCGTTCTCGCGATCCTTGCCCTGGCCGGGGGTGAAGAGCGCACCGATAAACCGATCCGCGAAGTCATCGGCGTCGACCTTTGAGCTTCGCCAATGAGAGTGTTTATCCGACGCTTGAAAATAGCCGCTCACGTACTTGACCGATGAAGGGTAGGGACAGCCCTGCTCCGCATTCGCTTGCGCGATGCCGCCCACCAACAATAAGAACCAGCACACACGTTTGATCAAAGAGCATTCCATAAACCCACCGCCTCCTCAGAGACGCACAACGGCGTCCCCAGCAGTGGAATGCAGATCAAACGCTTGCGATAGCTGTTAGAAATGACAGTGCCGACGAACGGCAGGCATAAAAAAGCGGCGCCTGGGGCGCCGCTTGGGGGCATTACCTGTCAACGATGGCCGCCACCGCCGCCGCGTCCACCACCATGGCCCGGCCCGCCATTGCCCCACCGATTGTTCCAGCCCTGGCCTGGATAAGGCCGGTAAGCGGGCCGTGGGTAATAACGCGGGGCCGGTTGGTAATAGCGCGGCGCCGAATAGTAACGTGGCGGCGGCGCATAGTAGCTGCGCCCATATTGATAGTAGGCAGGGCCACCGTAGTAATAGGCCGGTGCCGGCGCGGTGTAGACCTCGGAGCGATAGTAAGTAGCACCTCCATCGTAATAAGGCACACAGGCGCAAAGGGTCAGACCGAGTAAAGCGCTGAGCAGCAGTCGTCGATACATGGCGGCCTCCTGGACCGCGGAAGAGCACCTCCAGCGACGCGGGAGGGCGGCATTCAGCTTTCACTGAATGACGAAACATCTGACATCAAAAACGGAATCTGGTGCGTTTTCGTAACGGTTTGATACATCTACTCAGGCTGTATCGATTCAGTAAATTAATCTGGATCGCAACTTTGTTGATTACCATAATGTCACTATGACATCGCATGGCGCCAGGGAGGCCCTAGCATGCACTCATCGCCACCCCGTCCGGACTCGACTCATGAAAATCTCAACCAAACTGCTGCTCTCCTTTCTCTTGTGTGCGCTGGTCACCCTAGGGGTCGGCCTGCTGGGAATCAAAGGGGTGGTTCGCCTCTCTTCGGCACTGGAGCTCACCTTCTCCAATAACCTGGTGTCGGTGAGCAACACGGCCGCCACCCTCAACGGCCTGGTCGCCCATAACCGCGGCCTGTACCGCTTGATGGATGCCAGCAAAGGCGACGTTTCCCCCCAGGATCGTGACCGTGTGCGCCAGGACATCGCCCAGGAACTCAAGCGCAGCCAGGCGTCCTACGCCACCTATCGCGCAACCCCACTGGAAGATGACGAACGGGCGGCCGGAGATAAACTCGACCAGATGTGGCCCTCCTACATCAGCAGTTCCGAACGCATCATGGCGCTGATCGACAGTGGCCAGGGCGATCAGGCCCGCACCCTGCTCAACACCACCAACAATGAACTCTTCCGCCAGGCGCGCGAGCTGATCCGCGTGATGATCGAGTCCAATAACCGCCAGATCAAAGAAGGCGCGATCGCTGCCGAGGAGCTGCGCAACAGCGCGTTGACGTGGATGATCAGCGGCATAGTGCTGGCCTTCCTCATTGCCATCATCGTTGGCATGTTGATCACCCGCCTGATCACCCGGCCCATCGCTCAGGCGGTCGAAAGCGCACAGCGCATTGCCAAGGGTGACCTGACCCAGGCAATCGTCACCGAACGCACCGACGAAGCCGGACAATTGCTGATGGCGCTGTCGGATATGCAGGGCGGCCTGAAAAGCACTCTTTTGGAAATCGCCAACGCCTCCGATCAGCTCGCGTCGGCAGCCGAAGAACTGAGCGCGGTCACCGATGAAAGCAGCCGTGGCCTGACCCGCCAGAATGATGAGATCCAACAAGCGGCCACCGCCGTCAACCAGATGACCGCAGCCGTGGACGAGGTGGCCAGCAACGCGGTCTCGACCTCTGAAGCCTCGCGCCAGGCCACCTCCGAGGCCGAAGATGGCCGCCAACAAGTGGAACAGGCAGTGTCCGGCATGAGTTCGATGGTGGTCGAGATCAACGACTCCACCCAATCGGTTGCAGACCTCGCCAGCCAAGTGCGAGAGATCGGCAAGGTCATCGATGTGATCCGTGGCATCGCCGACCAGACCAACCTGCTGGCCCTCAACGCGGCCATTGAAGCCGCCCGTGCGGGCGAGCAAGGGCGTGGTTTTGCAGTAGTCGCCGATGAAGTGCGGGCGCTGGCCCACCGTACGCAGACGTCCACGGTGGATATCGAGAAGATGATTGGTGAAGTGCAGACCGGTGCCGACGATGCGGTCGCAGCCATGAACAAGAGCCTGAGCTGGGCCACCGACACCCAGGCCCTGGCGCAGAATGCCGGCGAGGCGCTGCAACGGATCACCGCCAGTGTGGCGAAGATCAATGAACGCAACCTGGTGATTGCCTCCGCCTCCGAGGAGCAGGCCCAGGTGGCGCGCGAAGTCGACCGCAATCTGCTGAACATCCAGGACCTGTCCACCCAGACGGCCGCCGGCGCCCATCAGACCAACGCCTCCAGCCAGGACCTGTCGCGCCTGGCCACTTCGTTTAAAGTATTGGTCAGCAAGTTCCAGCTCTGAGTAGCCTGGGCAGGGTCGGCCCTGTATCGTACAACGCACACCGAGACTCTACGCAAACTTGTCCGATCCAGCCCGAACCTGCCCATGACCACGCCATCACTCTGCCCCGCCTGCGGCGCCCGCAACGGCTGCGCCCTGGCTGACCCACGTACGGTCGACCAGGCCTGCTGGTGTTACAGCGTCACCATCGACCCGGCAGTACTGCAAGCCCTGCCCGACGCGTTGCGCAACAAGGCCTGCCTGTGCCCCCGATGTGCCCACGTCGATGCGCAGTTGCGCGGAGTCGAGCCGACGTAATGCGGGTTGATCGTTTCCTCAGTAACCTGCCGCGCTTCAATCGCCAGCAAGTGCGCTTGCTGCTGGTTGAGCGACGGGTGACTGTCGATGGCGTGGCGGTCAGCGATCCGCACCATGAGGTGCGTGAGTTCAGCCGCGTGTGCGTTGACAGTGAGGTGCTGCAGGCAGGTAAACCGGCGCGCTACTTCATGCTGCACAAGCCCAAGGGGTGTGTCAGCGCCACAGCGGACCCGCAGCACCCGACCGTGCTGGACTTACTCGATGAGCCGGACAAAGATGAATTGCACATTGCCGGCCGTCTGGATTTCAACACCACCGGGCTGATGCTGATCACCAACGACGGCCAATGGTCACGGCGCCTGACCCAACCGCAGACCAAGCTGCCCAAGGTTTATCGCGTGGAAACCGAACAGGCCATCACCCCGGCGTACGCGGCAACCTTCGCAGCCGGTGTGTATTTCGCGTTTGAAGACCTCACCACGCAGCCCGCCGAGCTGGCACTGCTGGGGCCAACGACTGCGCGGCTGAGCATCATTGAAGGCCGCTATCACCAGGTCAAGCGCATGTTCGGGCACTTTGATAACAAGGTCATCGGCCTGCACCGTGAGCGGATGGGGCCATTGGTGCTGGATGACTCGCTGGCGCCGGGCGAATATCGGGCACTGACTGAAAACGAAATCCTCGCGGTCTGATGACCGTTCGGCCGGTGCTGGCAATAAACCAGCTTGTTGGCTTGCGACCTGGCGTCTGTGGTGCTTGAATCAAGACGTCAGCCAAATTATGACTGGCGAGTCGCCTATAACCTCCAAGAAACACCTTGCCCCGCCCGCGCTTGATCTACGGGCCCCTCAGGCAAACAGCCCGCCCTAACAACAGCCGTCGGCCAGCCGTCATCGGACCGACATGGGTGCTCCTCTTCCAGGCGTATGCCTACCTGTCATAAAGCTCGTGCAGAGTGATCTGCGCGCCCTACCCGCTTGCCAGGAGTCTTACGACATGAGGCCAGAAATCGCTGTGTTGGATATACAGGGTCAGTATCGGGTTTACACGGAGTTCTATCGCGCGGATGCTGCTGAAAAGACCATCATCCTGGTCAACGGCTCCATGGCCACCACGGCGTCCTTCGCCCAAACCGTGAAAAGCCTGTACCCGCAGTTCAACGTGGTTTTGTACGACCAGCCCTACGCTGGCCGCTCCAAAATCCATAACCGCCACGAGCAGATGCTGACGAAAGAAGTCGAAGGCCAGATTCTGCTGGAACTCATCGACCACTTCGCCGCCGAACACGTGCTGTCATTTTCCTGGGGCGGCGCTGCCACCCTGGTTGCCCTCGCTGCGCGCCCGCGCCGTGTGGAAAAGGCCGTGATCAGTTCGTTTTCCCCGGTGATCAACGCGCCGATGCGCGATTACCTTGAACGCGGTGTAGACTACCTCGGCAACCTCGACCGCGACCGCGTCGGCCACCTGGTCAACAGCACTATCGGCAAACACCTGCCGTCGCTGTTCAAGCGCTTCAACTACAAACACGTGAGCAGCCTGGCCGAGCACGAATACGGGCAGATGCACTTTCACATCAGCCACGTGCTCAACAGCGACCGCCTGTGCTACCTCAAGGCAGCGCGGCAAATCGACATTCCAGTGCTGTTTTTGAATGGCGAATGGGACGAGTACACCAGTGCCGAGGATGCCAAGCTGTTTGGCCAGCATGTGGCCAAGAGCAGCTTCAGCACCATTCAGGCGACCGGGCATTTTCTGGATATGGAGCACAAGGCGGCGTGTCGGGACAGCCGGGACGCGGTGGTGGGCTTTTTGAAACCACAGCGACAGGTCAGTCGTTTGCGCTACCACCAGGGCCAGACACAGCATGCCTTTGCGATTTGAAATGAAAGCACTGCATAAACGCCCGCTTGGGCGGGAGCCGGGCTTGCCCGCGATGCAGGCACCTGTGTGTCAGTCACACTCAGGTGATGTATCGCAGGCAAGCCAGCTTCCACATGAGCTTGAGCGACGCAACCCACACATTTTTCGAAGAAAAACTTCAAATCCCGATGAACATCTGGTACAAAGTCAGCCGCTCTGAGCGGGTATAGTTTAATGGTAGAACAGTAGCTTCCCAAGCTTCCGACGAGGGTTCTTACTCGGCACTGCTCTGAGTACGCATTGGATAACACAAAAGCGGGTATAGTTTAGTGGCAAAACGAAAGCTTCCCAAGCTTTAGTTGAGGGTTCGATTCCCTCTACCCGCTCCATACTTTTTTGTTAAATTTCAGCCAGTTAACCCCTCCTCCTTCAGCCCTCAGCTGACCCGATCGACGACGCTCGCCCTGAAACGACGCCTAAAGATCCGAATTGCAACGCCAGAGTTTCCTAGTACGCATTTACCGCCTTGACCAACAAGCAATGCGCACTCAGGTGCACCTTGAATTCACATATCGACGGCAAGCTATATGTGCCTAGATAGCCACACCATTGCTAGACACCCCTCCGAAAGCAGCCTCAGGCACATTGGCCCAGCTAAGCCCCTTAGGCCTGGATTCACGGTATCATTTCTGACCTCACGAGCAGTTGTCCCACTGCGATCAAGGCACCCAGATGTCCGTCAAGTTCGTTCTCTTCGATGCGTTCGGCACCCTCGTCCGCATTCCAAAAGCCAGCCACCCATATCGCCAAATCCTTAAGGAAGGCATCCGTCAGGGCCGCAGGCCACGACCAGAAGACCTTCATCACATCATGGCTCGCCCTCTCTGTCTGAGCGATGCGGCAGAGCACTTCGGGATCAAGGTTCCTGCAGAGCTCATGACCGAGATCCAGGGGGCTCTCGAAGCGGAGCTGAGCCGCATTGAAGCCTACGAAGACGGGCTTTACGCGGTTGAAAGATTGCAGGCTGAGGGCGTGAAAATCGCTATCGCCTCTAACTTGGCAGCCCCGTATGGCGCGCCTGTTCGGCGTCTATACCCAACGGTAGACGCCTTTGGTTTCAGTTTCGCTGTAGGAGCACTGAAACCCCAGCCATTCCTTTACCGAGCCACTTGTGAGCTCTTGGGAGCGGAGATCACCGATAATGGTGGAGAAAAGAATGTGCTGATGATCGGCGATTCAGAGAAGTGCGACCGTGACGGCCCAATGTGCGTGGGCATCCAGGGATTTCTCCTGAACCGAAACGGCGGGAAGGATTTCACCAGCCTGGATGAGTTCGCAGACTCCGTCCTGGACACTCTCTAAGCGGGTGCGCGCCCTTGATCTGACGCGACGGAATACTCTGCGGATGGTGTTTTCGCAGCCCAATGCTTGATGCTTAGGAAAGCCAGGACTCGACTACATAGGCCCCGTACTCAAGCGATCAGGCGGCTAGAATCTCAAAGCCTGTTAACCATTTTTCTGATGTGTTAACTGCCAAGGTTTACAAGTCAAAAAAATGGTTTACACGCCGCTGGCGTGGGTATGCGTCCTGCAAATCAGCCAGACGCGGGACATGGCTCCGCAGTAGGGGAAACGCTGCGGGGTCGCAGAGCCCCCCCCCCTGAGACAGCATCGATGCCTAGCGCCCGCGCGCCCGACCTCCAAACCTAAATCCAGGCTCGCTTATTCATAGCCACAAAGGATGAAGCGGAGATGAGAAGGTTACACGGTGATGCGCCCGAGGCTCGAGCGAAATCCTGAGAAGGCCCCTGCTCAAAACCCTGAAAAAAGAGGCTGCGCGGTAGGGACGGATAGGATGCGCAATAACCAACAGTTATCGCTATAGCTAAACGATATAACTGCAAAATTGACAACACACAGCCGTCGGTCATCATTATATACACCACTTTACACTAATAGTCAATTATTATCTAAGTCGACTTTTGAAGTCAGGCCGTATCGATGAAAAATTTCACGATGGTTCAGGTGGGAAGGTACCGGCGGCTATTCGACGCTGAAGGCGCACCTGTCGACCTCTTTAACCGATTCGTCGTGGACATGAAGGAGGGTCAAGGGATTTCTGACAGCACCCAAGACGGTTACGCAGAGCACGTCGCTAACATGCTCGACTTCATGTGCGAGCTGGGATTGCTGGATCTAGGTACCCCCCCTCGCCCACGAACGCCCAGCGAGCTCTGAGCCTCTATCCTCGCCTCCTGGAAGACGCCGCCTTGATCGACGACCCCCAGCTGGCCCAAGTAGCCCAGAGCCTTGGGAGAACGCCGATTTCAAAGGCCTCGTGCGGCAAGCACTGCGCGGCCATCAACAAATTCAGCGAGTTCAGCGAGAGATTCGCGAACCAGGAGTACGCGCTAGAGCGGGCCTTGGGAGGTGAACGGACACGAGCGCCACTTCCTCCATTTCAACCTCAACAGCAGGCCCGATCACACTTCGAGACCCTCCGACTGGTACAGAACAGCGTCATCGCCAGCTGCATCAATGGCACGAAGCTCAAAGCGACAAGGCGCAAACCCCGCCTCTCGACCAAAGTGAAGGAGCAAACATTCGCGGGAAAAGATTTCCCCCGCAACCGCCTGATCGCGGCAATCAACCGTGCCAACAACAGTCGAGATCGCCTTCTGTGGCTCATGCTTGCAGCCACTGGCCTGCGCTTCAGCGAGGCCCTGCAGATGCGCCGTAGCGACATAGACCTGAAAAAGAGATCCATGCAGGCGCACGACCCCGATGGTGCCCGCAACCCCATCACGCAGGAAGAGAAGCGCCTACCAAACAAAGGCAGAAGAACCACTAGGATCTACATCCTGGCACCGCTGGAAGACATGCTCTTCGATGCCTTGGAAGCCTACCTGCACGAACGCCCTCAAGTGATCGAACAGGACTACCTCTTCCTGCACACGACCCCTGAAAAGTACGGGGAGCCACTCTGCACCTCCACCCCATTCAAAACGCTAAATGGAACGTGCAACCGAGCGTTCAAGAAAGCACAAATCGAAGGGGAAGAGAAACAGCACTTCTTCAGCCTCCATAGCCTGCGCCACTTCTACGCGACGTGGCTCAAGAATTGTGTTCGCGCCAAGGGGAGTCAAAAACTCGGTCTGGAGATATATCAGATCCAGAGATTGATGGGCCACAAACAGCTAACTACCACGATGCGTTACTGCCATGACGATCAAATTATTACCGACATGGTCATGGAGGTCGCTGACCTTTCCATGGCTGGCCAACTCAACGAGGTAGTGAATCGCCCCTAGTTTCGTAGACACCTCCAAGCCTTAAAATGAGGCCCATTAGGAGGTGCCATGAGCAACCAGCGTTATCCCGAAGAATTCAAAATCCAGGCGGTCAAGCAAGTGACCGAAAAGCAGCTTCCTGTCTCGGAGGTGGCTGCACGATTGGGTGTGTCTGTGCACAGCCTCTATGCCTGGGTTAAGCGCTACACCAAGCCTCAGGAACAGCGCGTTGAGGAGGATGATCAGAGCGCTGAGGTTCGTCGTCTACGTGCCGAGCTGAAACGGGTGACGGAGGAGCGAGACATCTTAAAAAAGGCCGCCGCGTACTTTGCCAAGGAGTGCGGCTGAAGTACGCCTTTATTAAGCAGCAAGCGGGTCATTACGCGATTCGACGGCTTTGCCTGACGCTCAAGGTTCATCCCAGCGGCTACTACGCGTGGCTATCAGAACCAAAATCTGCGCGAGCCAAGGACGATCAGCGACTGCTTGGATTGATCAAACACTCCTGGCTGGAAAGCGGTGGCGTTTATGGCTATCGAAAGATCCATGATGACCTGCGAGAGGTTGGTGAGAGCTGTGGCCGTCACCGGGTGGCTAGGTTGATGCGCCTTGAAGGTTTACGTTCTCAGACTGGGTATCGACGGAGGCCTGGAAAATACGGCGGTAAGCCAGCCGTTGCCTCACCGAACTTACTGAAGCGCCAATTCGATGTCAGAGAACCCAACAAAGTTTGGGTCACAGACATTACCTACATCCGAACATATGAAGGCTGGCTGTATTTGGCCGTGGTGCTCGATCTGTTTTCACGCCAGATCATTGGTTGGTCAATGAAGTCGCAGATGACCAGCGACGTAGCCATTGATGCACTGCTGATGGCGGTTTGGAGACGTAAGCCGAAGCAAGAGGTGATGATCCACTCGGATCAAGGCAGTCAGTACAGCAGCTCAGACTGGCGAAGCTTCTTGAAAGCTAACAACCTGGTAGCCAGCATGAGTCGTCGAGGTAATTGCCACGACAACGCTGTGGCGGAGAGCTTTTTCCAGTTGCTGAAGCGGGAACGGATCAAGCGTAAAATCTACACTACACGCCAGGATGCTCGAGATGATGTGTTCGATTACATCGAGATGTTTTACAACCCAAAACGACGCCACAGTTTCAACAATCAGCTGTCACCGGTAGAGTTTGAAAAGCGTTACGCAGCGAGCCTTGAGAGTGTCTAGAAAACCCGGGGCGATTCACTTAGCCATTAATAACGCCCCACCAATTGTAGCATAGGCAAGGCTCTTTTTTATGAGAGACCTCACCTAAAATCGAGGAACTTACTATATCTAATTCTTATCGACCAAATAATCGCTTTCGAGTAGTTCCGCCCCCTCTCTGGGGTGTACGACTGACTTCCTACAAGCTCATATGCAGGCTAGACGGCCTAGAGAGCAGTCTAAAAAACGATGGGGGGGGGTGACAGCTTGGGGAAAGGTGATGTCCTCCTGATCTGAGAGCTCCGGGGGTGAGTGGTTGGACGTATCTTACCCTGGCTCACAGGGCTGAGAGAGACCTGCTAAGCTGCACCTTGGTTCGCGTTCAAAAAAAACCATGAACGAACCTAAAATCGACGTAACCATATGTTTTATATATTATTTTAGTGCCATTTATACTTACACAACTACACAACACTAAGTAAATCGAGCGGAGTAATTGTTCGATTCCCTCTACCCGCTCCACTCACATTTCGCGCCTACGTCAGTTACGACGCAGGTGCATAAAAAACCGGTCCTTGTGGCCGGTTTTTTTATGGGCGCGATCTGTGCATTCGTCACCTGCCGCGCGCAAACCTGTACAAATCAATATTTTTGTACAAGTATAAATACCAAGCGCTGGCGCTTCGCCGCGCACGATTACGATCACGGAGCCCGGCAATGACACGTCTGCTGATTTCATTGTTGCTGGCGTTGAGTTTGAGCAGTTGCGGCAACGTCGAGGTCGCCCACTACGCCGACCAGAAACCGCCATTGGACCTGGAGCGTTTCTTCAGCAAGCCCGTCAAGGCCTGGGGGATTTTCCAGAAGCGTTCGGGCGAAGTGGCCAAGCGCTTTGAGGTCAATATCGCCAGCCGGCGCGAGGGCAACGCGCTGATTCTGGACGAGCGCTTTCTGTACAGCGATGGCACGCGTCAGCAGCGCGTATGGACGCTGACCCCGGATGGCCCGGGGCGCTGGCGCGGTCGAGCGGGTGACGTGGTCGGCGAAGCGATCGGCGAAGTGGCGGGTAACGCACTGCGTTGGCGCTACCGGCTCAACCTGCCGGTGGACGGTTCGGTCTACGAGGTCAGTTTTGATGACTGGATGTACTTGATGGACGAAGACACGCTGATCAACCGCTCCAGCATGACCAAGCTCGGCGTCGAATGGGGCCAGGTCACGCTGTTCTTTCGTCGCCAATGAAACACCCCACCGTGAGGGTTAACCATGAACCTGAAAATGCTCACTGAATTGGCCGAGAAAGGCGAGATACGCGAGTTGGAGCTGCTGTCGCTGGAGGGTGGTTTCTACATCGCGCGGGTCAGGTTGGATCATGTCGAAATGACGCTGGTGGACAATGACGCCAAGCCCATGCGCATCGGCTCCACCACGCACTTGCGCGACCTGTTGCAGCGGGTTCCGCCGTTTCCGTGTGTGCTGGTGCAGCACAGCGTGCACGATGAAATGTGCGGTGTCCGCGAAGGGCCGATCGGCGCGTTGCGTATACTGTTTACGCTGGCCTCGCCCCTTTAAACCCCATCACGTATCCCACGCTGCACCACCCACGCCAACGGCAAGGTCACCAGCAACATCACCGCCAGGACCATCACCGCCACCGGCACACCGAGCGCATCGCCGACCCCGCCGAACACCACCGGCGCCAGCGCTCCGCCGCCAATGGTGCCGGTGTAGAACACCGCAAAGGCCTGTTCGCGTTTGCCCGCGTTCGCCAGGTCCGGGACGGCGCCGTAGAGCACAGAAGACGTGCCGTTCAGCGCCAAGCCTAGCAGCGGCAACATCACCATCAAGCCACTCAGCGGCAGGTACACGGCTGTGACGATCAACAGCGCGGTGCTGGTTTCGGTCAGCCAGACGGTTTTCATCATGCCAATGCGCGCCCCCAGGTAGCCGCAAAGCAATTTGCCGAACGCACCGCCAATGAACAGCATCGTCAGCGCCAGCCCAATGCCCGCCGTGCCAGCGCCTTTGGCTTGCAGCAGAAACGGCAGAAACGTGAGAAAGCCCATGCGCACGGCGCTGTCGAGCGTACCGGTGAGGATCAGCGCACGCAGGCCTGCGACCGAGCCCGTGCCACCGGGCGGCCGGGCTTTTTCGGTGGCACCGGACTCGCGAACTTGAGCCGGCACCAGCCACCACAGCAATCCCGCTGCCGCCAGACCGAGCAGCCCCAGCAGGGTGGCGCTGGCGCGCCAACTGACGACGGTAAGCAGCAGGCCCACCACTCCAGGAATCAGGGTTTTGCCGATATCGCCGCTAAAGTTGTACTGGGACAGCGCCTGCTTGACGCCACCACCGTCTTCATAAGCGTCGGTGATCATCGAGGAGGCCAAGGGGTGTTGGGTGCTGGCGCCCAAACCGCCCAGCAGCAACGCCAACAGCAACAGGCTCAGCGATGTGGCTTGCCCCACCAATAAATAAGCGACACCCGCAAGCGCAGTGCCGCCCACCAGCAACGGCAAACGGCCCCAGCGTCGGGCGGCGCGGCTGGCCATCAGTTGGAACACGGCCATCATTGCGGAGTAGGCGCCACGCAACAGGCCGATCTGGGCGTAGGACAAGGCAAACTGCGCCTGCCAGATCGGCAGCAACACGTAGATAACGTCGGTGAGGCCATCGTGTACGGCGTGAGCGCTGCAACCGGCGATCAACGCGCGGCGCCGGCTGGAGGTTTCGCGCACAGGCACAGCAACAGTGTCATTCATGGTGTCGGGACCGGCTCAGGTTTGAGGGGCTTCCAGCCCGTCAGGGCGATCAGCAGGGTCAGCAGTTGAAAACCGATGATCAGCGCCACACAGCCGGCCCAGCCCCAGCGTTCCCAGATCAATGCCGGGACGATGGCACCGCAACTGCCGCCCAGGTAATAGCACGTCAGGTAAACCCCCACGGCGCCAGACTTGCTCTCACCGGCGGTGGCACTGATGAAAGCATTGGCGGCGGCCTGGGCCAGAAACACGCCGGTGGAACTGAGCGCCAGGCCCACCACAATGCACCACAGCGAAGGCGCCAGGGTCAGCGCCGAACCACCCATACCGAGCGCGGCGGCGACCGCCAGCAGTTCGGCGTGAGGTCTGGCTTTGCTGAGGCGCCCGGCGATGGGAATCACGATCAACGCCAGCAAAAACACCATGTAAAGCGTGCCCAGCGCCGCAGGCCCGAGGTTGAACGGTGGCAGGCCAAGGTGCAAACCTGCGTAAGTAAATGCCGCAACCTGGGAAAACAACACGCAAAAACCTACGCCGTACGCCGCCAGCAAAGGTCGGCGAAAAACACCTGAAGAAACCGCTCCAGGCCGTTCGCCGCGCGGCCGACTGGCGGGCAACAGAAACTGAATAAACCCACCGACCATCAGGCTCAACACCGCCAGCAGTTCGAACGCTTCGCGCCAGCCGACGTATTGCGTCATCACACCGGTGACGAAACGCCCGGCGAACCCGCCCAGTACCGTGCCCGCCACGTACAGGCTAGTGACCTCGGTCACCGTCGCGCCACGCCAACGGTCGCCGATGTAAGCCACGCTGGTGGCAAACACCACCGGAATCAACATGCCCTGCACAAACCGCCACACCAGCACGTCGGCAAAACTGCTGGCGTAGGCGGTCATCAGCGCAGGAACGGCCAGCAGCAGCGCGGCCACGGCGATGACCGTGCGCTGTTCGAAGCGCCCGGTCAGCCGGCTGACAAAGGGCGCGGTGATCGCCACCGCCAGGGTGGTGACCGTGATGCTCCAGCCCGCGTCCTTGGCGCTAATATGAAACTGCGCCGCAAAGGTCGCGAGGATGCTTTGGGTGGCGTAGAGGTTGAGAAACGCCGCGCAGCCACACAGGAACAGGGCAAGACGGGCACAATGCAGGCGCGGTTTCATGAAACCTCTCGTTTTATTTTGCAACGCCTTTATAGAATGGCCGTCGGGTCTTAAACCAATACCGATTTCGAACCGATCAATACCCAAGGATCAGGATGCTCGACCTACGCAAGCTGCGTTACTTTCTGACGGTCGCCGAAGAATTGCACTTCGGCCGCGCGGCACTGCGCCTGCACCTGGCCCAGCCGCCGCTGACCCGGCAGATATCAGCGCTGGAGACAGAGCTGGGGTTCAAGCTGTTTGATCGCACCAGCCGCACGGTTTCTCTCACCGCCCAGGGCCGTTCGTTCTTGCCCTACGCGCGCGGCGTGTTGGAGCAGGTTGAATTGGCACAGGTCATCGCCGGCAAACTGGCAGCGGGCACTGCAGGCCAATTGGCGCTCGGGTATGTCAGCTCGATCGCGTTGTCGGACCTGTTCAGCCAAGCGATCCAGGCCTTCGCCCAACGCTTGCCCGATGTGCAGTTGACCTTGGTGGAGTGCGCCTCTGGCAGCCTCGGCGCGCAGGTGGCAGACGGCCGGCTGGATATCGGATTGAGTCGGCTGTTGCCGCAGACAGCAGACGTTCACGCGTTGTCGTTGGGCGAAGAGCGGCTGGTGGCCGCGGTGTCCAGCGACAGTCCGCTGGCCAAGCTGGCGCAGGTCAGCTTGACGCAACTCAGTGCGTATCCGCTGATTCTGTTCCCGGCCGACTACGGGTCGGGCCTGAACCAATCCATCGAGCACCTTTACCGCCGCCACGCCCAGCCTTTGCGCGCGGGGCCAACCGGGCGGCAGATCACCTCGATCATTGCCTTGGTGGCCGCCGCGCAAGGCGTGGCGTTGGTGCCCGCCTGTACCCAAAGCCTGATGAACAAGGGCGTGACGTATCGGCCGCTGGTGGAGGCGGATGCGTGCGCGCAATTGTTGGTGTTGACGCCCGCGCAAAGGAAAAATGTATTGGCTGATGCATTTCTCGCCATCCTTGCGCAGGTGTTACACAGCCGGTAATGCCTTGGAAAAAACCGTAAGACCTCGTTCAAACGACACGCCGAGACGCTCATTCAACACCGACCATCGACCGTCGTCAGACGGCATGTTCATCTCTCGGTAACGGGTATTTCCATTGGCCCAACGGGCGCCAATGGAACGGCCAGCCCCTAGAGGAATTTGATCGCAAGAAACGCGGTTTCCAAACAGGCAGATGGCATTACAGTAGCGTCCTGGCTTTTAACACCCGCCCTTCGAGGAGCCCGCTCATGCCCTACGAATACACGCTCATGCCCTCCCCCGTCGGCCAGCTCACCCTGGTGGCCCGCGACGGCAAGCTCAACGCAATCCTCTGGGAACAAGAACGCGCTAACCGCGTACGCCTGGGCGAGTTGCGCGAGGCCAACGACAGCCCGGTGTTGTTGGAAACCGCGCGCCAGCTACGCGAGTATTTCGCCGGCGCACGCAGCCAGTTCGAGCTGGAACTGGATTTCAACGGCACGCCTTTTCAACAGCAGATCTGGCAGGCGCTGCTGACCATCCCGTTTGGCGAAACCCGCAGCTACAGCCAGATCGCCGAGCAAATCGGCAACCCCAAGGCCGTGCGCGCGGTGGGCGCCGCCAACGGGCGTAACCCCATCTCGATCGTTGCGCCCTGCCATCGGGTAATAGGCGCCTCCGGTGGGCTGACCGGGTTCGCCGGAGGGCTTGGCGCCAAACAATACTTGCTCGCGCTGGAAGGTGGACGCCAGGCAGAACTGGGCTTGTGAGGCGAGCCGCGACAAAAACGTACAACTTTGTTCACCGGCGCTTTTGTAAAAAGAAATTTCAAAGAACTGCTGCGGTCCATAATTTCATCACCCACCCCTTAAGGAAAAACGGTCATGAAATTCTCCGCAGTCTCTCAATCCTTGTCCCGCTGGGCAGGCAGCGCCCGGACGTTCTATGCGGCCGTCGCGTTGATTTTCCTGTGGAGCCTGAGCGGACCCTATTTCCACTACAACGACACCTGGCAGTTGATCATCAACACCTCGACCACCATCATCACCTTCCTGATGGTCTTCCTGATCCAGAACACACAAAACCGCGACAACGACATCCTGCATATCAAGATCGACGAACTGCTGCGCGTCTCCAAGGATGCCCAGAACGCCGTGTTGAGCCTGGATGGCCTGGACCGCAAAGAACTGGAACAACTGCGCAAGCAATACCGCAGCATCGGTGACACCGGCACGGTCAGCTTGAGCTCCAGTTGTGGTGAAAGGGTCGACGATGCGCACCCCAACAAAACCGACTTGAATCAAGCCTGAAAAAAAACGGCGGCTGGAAATCATCCAACCGCCGTTTTTCATTTCAGGTGACGCAATCAACCGTCGCCTTGATGACCTTTACCGTAAGTCGAGGCCAGGGCACGGGCTTTTTGCAGACGCTCTTCGAGCTTGGGCAGCGTCTCGTCCACCAGCGCTTTTATCTCAGGCACATCCGACGCCGCGCCTTCTTTCTTGAACAGGGCGATGGCGTCTTCGTTTTCCTTGACCTGCTGCGCGGTGTAGGCGGCGTCGAAGGAGTCGCCGTCCTTGAGTTCAGGCATCAGGGTTTCGGCCTTGTCGACGATCTTCTCGCGCGGGGCCACGGGCAAGTCGAGCTTCTTGGCGATGGCCGCCAAATGCTGGTTGGCCAGGGTGCGTTCGTTGATGACCTCGATGGTGTAGTCCTTGATTTCCTGGGACGACGTCCTGGCGTGGGCCATGCGACTGGTTTCGATATCGGCCATCCCTTTGGCCGAAGCCTGCTCGATGAATTCAGCAGGCGACTGGGCGAAAGCATTGCTGGCGCCGAGGCCCAGCAGCATCGCGAAACTGGCGGTGCGTAACCGGATAGCCATGCGGCTCATGATGGGTTCCTCCAGGGCAAAAATAGGGGCGGGGAAATACGCCCCGCCCTGAATTCGAATTTTCAGGGCGGCAAAGGTTTAGAAAAAACTCGCCAGCGCGACGAACGGTCGTCGTCGCCTCAAGCCGGTTTGCTGGCGAACAGCCCTGGCAATGCGTGCGCCAAGGCGTTAATGGCGAAGCCGATAAACATCACGCCACACAGCCTGGTGATCAGGATTTCATGCCGCTGGTACACCGTGCGCACACGCTGGGCGCCCACCACGCCGATCAGAATCGCGTAAGCCAGCAGGCCGCCGATGAAACTCAGCAAGATCAACGACGGCAGCATTGCCCATGTCAGCAACTCGGCACGGCTGGACAGCAGCGCCGTAAAGGTTGCAACCGCCACCGGGTAGGCCTTGGGGTTGGTCAAGCCGAACAGAATGCCGTGCCAGAACGGATGGCGCGCCGCGCCCTGAGGCGCATCGCTGCTGCGGCGCTGGGTGCGAATCGCTCGCCAGCCAAGCCAGAACAAGTACACACCGCTGAGCACGCCCAGCACATCAAAGGCACTGCTGCCGACTTCCCGCGCGCCCACAATGGCGACCAGCGCCGTACTGCACCACACCACATCACCCAGCAAGTGCCCGCACAGAAAACCCGCCCCGGCGCGACGGCCGCGAGACGCGCCGATACCAAATACCGCCAGGACGCCCGGCCCAGGCGTAATCCCGTAGATAAAACCCGACGCGAGGACAGCTAACAGTAAGGATGGGGTCATGGACGCGACTCTGACAGACGGTTGAAGAGGTGCAGGGATTCTGCACGTTCTGGCGCTACGGGTAAAACTGCATGCCTGCATAAGGCTTGGCACGGCAGGCGTGAAGGCGCGAAGCCAAGTCGCCGACATGCGCCTCGAGCTTGTGCCCATCGGGGTCGAGAAAGTAGAACGAGGCACCTTCACTGCGGTTGTCGCGCCACTCTTGCACCTTGGCGTCTCGCAAGCGCGCCACCAGCGCGGCGAACTCGTGGGCGGCGGCGGTGAACGCGTAATGGGTGTAATCCGCCGCAGGTGTGGTTGAACGTGAAGGATCGAGCGACAGGCACAGCCACAAACCGGGCAAGGAGAGGTAGGCGCCCTGGTCCCAGGTGGCGTCGAGCTTAAGCTGCAGCAGCTCATGGTAGAAGCTGACGCTGCGGTTCAAGTCTGTCACGGCAAGGGTCAGGTGGTTGAAGCCTGAGAACATGAGAGTTTTTTCCTGTGATCGATAGCCTTAGGACAGCACACCTTGCACCTGCCCAATCAGCCACTGCAACCCCGAATCGCCGCCCCGCCGTGCATGCCACGCCAGTTCAACGGCAAACGAGGAGATATGAAACGGTGGCGGCACGGCCAGCAGATGCTGTTGATCGATGTTGAGCAAGCCCCTGGATGACACCGTCAAAATCAGGTCGGTGCCCTGGATCAGCTGCGGCGCCACGCCCCAATGCGGCAGGCTGATTGCCACATGGCGTCGTTCACGAATGGCCGTCAACGCCCGCTCGATTTCCGGCGTGCCGCTGCCGCGCATTTCCAACAGCACGTGCGGGCGCGACAAATAGGTGGGCAGGTCAAGCACGCCACTGGGCGGCAGGCTGTTGCGGTCCACCAGGCAGGTGTAATGCTCCTCAAACAAAGGCGTGGTGCGCAGTTCGGCGGGCATATCGGGGAAGACCCCGGCGGCCAGGTCGATGTCGCCGTTGAGCACGGCGTCTACCATGCCTTCACGGCTGGCCTGGACGATTTGCAGGTCGATGCCAGGGGCTTCACGGCGCAGAACGCGGACCAGCGCCGGCAGGAAAATCGCCGCGCTGTAGTCCGACATCGCCACGCGAAACCTGCGCTTGGCCGACGCCGGGTCAAACCGGTTCGGCGCCAGCAGTGCTTGCACCTGGGCCAGGGCTTCAGCCAAAGGCGTCGCCAACTCCAGGGCTCGCGCGGTCGGCACCAATGTTCCGCCCTGGCGCACCAGCAAGGGGTCACCCAGCAGATCCCGCAAACGCGCCAATGCATGGCTGACTGCCGGCTGGCTCAGGTGCAGACGCTCGGCGGCGCGGGTGACGTGTTGCTCGCTGAGCAAGGCTTCCAGAATCACCAGCAAGTTGAGATCGACGCGACGCAGATCATTCATCGGCTGCATGCTCAGCATAAGAATTTGGAATTTAAATTTGCGCGACGAATAGTCTAGAGTCCAGCAAAACCTCTGGGAGATTCGAAATGACGACGTTGCATTGGCTGGGTTTGCTGGCGCTGGCGGTGATCGCCGGGGCGGTGGTGCCGTTTCAAAGTGCGATCAACGCCAACCTCGGGCGCGGGCTCGGTCACCCGTTGTGGGCCACGCTGGCGTCACTGTTGGTGAGTATTATCGTGCTGCTGCCGGTCATTCTGGCGCTGCGTTTACCGCTGCCGAGCCTGGCGTTCATCACTCAAGCGCCGTTGTGGATGTGGGCCGGGGGTGCCTTTGGCGTGTGCTTTATTTCCCTGGCGCTGATGCTGTTGCCCAAGCTCGGCGCGTCGGGGTTCATTGCCTTGGCCATGGCCGGACAGATTCTCGCCTCACTGTTGCTCGATCACTTCGGGCTGTTCGGCCTGGTGGAGCGCCAACTGACAACGCCCCGCGTGTTGGGGGCGCTGTTGTTGATTGGCGGCGTGGTGTTGATTCAGTTCAGCAGCACGCCCGCCCGAGCGTTGGCAGCGACAGGCTGATCAGGCCTTGTCGAGCGTACGCAGCTTGTGTGGCAAGCCCCACAACAACAATGCAGCGGCCAACAGGGCGCACATGCCGATCACATACAGCGCCGGGGTGGTGCTGCCGGTGAGGTCCTTGATCCGCCCCACCATCACCGGGCTGACGATGCCGCCGAACTGACCGAGGGTGTTGATCACCGCGATGCCGCCGGCCGCACCGGCTCCCGCGCCCGCCAGCAGTTTGGGCGGCAAGGTCCAGAAGGTCGGGATCGAGGCGATGATGCCCGCGCCCAGCATGCCCAGGGCGATGATCAGGAACGTGGTGTGGTCGGCAAAAACCCCGGCGCTGAAAAAACCAATCGCCCCCAACACCACCAGACCACAGACAAACTTGCGCCGCTCGCCGGTGGCGTCCGACAGCCGCCCGATCACCACCATGCTGATCGCGCCGCACACATAGGGAATCGCGGTGAGCAGGCCGATCATCACCGGGCTCTGGGTGCCGGCGCTGCGGATCAACTGCGGTGCCCAGAAGTTGAGCCCGTAGGACGCGACCTGGATCAGGAAGTAGATAAAGCCGAGCATCAAAAAGCCTGGAATGCGGATCGCCGACAGCAGCGAACCCCCGTGCTGATTCGGCTCATGCCTGGCGATTTTGCTCGACAGCAAGGTCTTCTCTGCAGGCGTCAGCCACTGCGCGTCTTCAATACGGTCTTTGAGCAACGTCAGCACCAGAAACCCCAGGCCGATGCAGGGCAAGCCGCCGAGCAGAAACAACCAGTGCCAGCCGCGCATCTGCAACACGCCGTCCAGATGTTCCAACACCAGCCCCGAGAACGGCGCGCCGACCAACCCCGCGAAGGCCGAAGCCAGGAACAGCAGCGAGGTGATGCGCCCACGAAAGTGCTGCGGAAACCACAAGGTCAGGTAATACAGCACGCCCGGCGCGAAGCCAGCTTCCATGGCGCCGATGATGAAACGCAGGCCGTAGAACTGCCACTCGGCGGTGACAAACACCATGGCCGCCGTGGCCAGGCCCCACGACATCATGATCCGCGCGATCCAGCGCCGCGCGCCGACCTTGTACAGCATCATGTTGCTCGGCACTTCGAAGATCACATAGCCGACCACAAACAGCCCGGCACCCAGGCCATAAGCGGTGTCGCTCAGGCTCAGGTCGGTTTGCAGTTGGAACTTGGCGAAGCTGATGTTGATGCGGTCAAAAAACGCGAACAGGTAGCACACCATGATCAGCGGCATCAGGCGCCAGGCGACCTTGCTGACCAGGGCTTTTTCGGCATCGATCTCAGCGGCCGGGCGCGCGCCGGCCCCTAACGTATTAGTGCTCATGCTTTCTCTCCAGCGGGCTGCTCAACGGCGCCCGATTGTTTTTGTTGTCTGGTGCGGTGTTACAGCGTGGCGATGTAAGCGGGCGGCGGATGCAGGTCGCAATTGCGCCCGGCCTTGGCCACCTGGCCGGGCAGCTCATGGCCAAGCAGCGCCGGCAGTCGGCGGGACATGTGCAGCAGGTGCGGCAGGTCGATCCCGGTAGTAATCCCAACCTCCTCGCACAGGTTGACCAGGTCTTCGGTGCAGATATTGCCCGACGCCCCCGGCGCAAACGGGCAACCGCCGAGGCCGCCCAGGGCCGCATCAAAACGCCGGGCGCCGGCCTCGTAAGCCGCCAGCACATTGCACAAGCCCAGGCCACGGGTGTTGTGAAAATGCAGGGTCAGATCGCTGGCTGGCACATGCTGCAATACACGTTTGACCAGGCGCTCAACTTGGCGCGGGTTGGCCATGCCGGTGGTGTCGGCCAGGGTGATGCCCTGGATGCCCAACGCGCGATAGGCATCGACGATTTGCAGCACGCGGTCTTCATCAATCTTGCCTTCGAACGGGCAACCGAAGGTGGTGGCGATGCTGCCGTTGAGGCGTACCGGGTAGTCGGCGGCAACGCTGACGATGTCTTTAAAAGCCGCCAACGACGCCTCGCAACGCATGCGCATATTTGCCAGGTTGTGGGTCTGGCTGGCGGACATCACCAGGTTCAACTCATCGGCGCCGGACTCGATGGCGCGCTGAGCGCCCTTGAGGTTGGGGATCAACGCCACATAAATCACCCCGGGCTTGCGTGCGATGCCCTGGAACACTTGCTCGCCATCACGCAACGCCGGAATGGCCTTGGGCGAGACAAATGAACCGGCTTCGATCCGCGAAAACCCGGCCAGCGACAGCTGGTCGATCAACGCGATTTTGTCGGCGGTCTCGACCCAGGTCGGCTCGATCTGCAGGCCATCGCGCGGGGACACTTCCTGCACGATCAGCGGGTCGGAATAATCGGTGATCATTGCACCACTCCCGAGGTTTTCAGGCGTTGGATATCGGTATCGGTCAGGCCGAGGCTGCCGAGGATGTCGTCGGTGTGCTGGCCCAGGGTCGGGCCTTGCCAGTTCACCGCGCCGGGGGTTTCGGACAGCTTGGGCACGATGCCGGGCATTTTTACCGACACGCCGCCAGGCAGTTCGGCATTGAGCAGCATGTCGCGCGCCTGGTAATGCGGGTCGCTGACGATATCGGCCACCGAATAGATGCGCCCGGCCGGCACCTCGGCAGCCTCCAGGGCGCTGAGCACCTGGTCGATGGGCAAGCTGCTGGTCCAGTGCGTGATCGCCGCGTCGAGCAAGCCACTTTTCGCCGCGCGGCCATCGTTATGGGCAAACTCCGGCGCGTCGGCCAGGTCGGCGCGGCCGATGGTGGTCATCAAACGCTTGTAGATCGGGTCACTGTTACCGGCGATCACCACATAGGCACCGTCGGCGGTCAGGTAGGTATTGGATGGCGCGATGCCGGGCAAGGCGCCGCCGCTGCGCTCGCGCACGTGGCCGAGCATGTCGTATTCAGGCACCAGGCTTTCCATCAGGTTGAACACGCTTTCGGCCAACGACACATCGACAATCTGCCCGTCGCCCTGCCCGGTCTTGACCCGCAGCAGCGACATCAGCGCGCCGATCACACCGTGCAGTGACGCGAGGGAATCGCCCAGGCTCACGCCCACCCGCGCCGGTGGCGAGTCCGGGTTGCCGGTGGTGTAGCGGATGCCGCCCATGGCCTCGCCGATGGCACCGAAGCCCGGGCGGTCGCGGTAGGGGCCGGTCTGGCCATAGCCAGAGATGCGCACCAGGGTCAGCTTGGGGTTGAGGGCGTGCAACACGTCCCAGCCCAGCCCGAGTTTTTCCAGGCCACCGGGGCGCAGGTTTTCGATCAGCACGTCGGCGTCGCCGAGCAATTGCTTGATCAAACCCAGGCCTTCCGGGGACTTGAGGTCCAATGCCAGGGATTTCTTGTTGCGCGATTGCAGGTACCACCACAGCGAAGTGCCTTCGTGCAGCTTTCGCCATTTACGAAGCGGATCGCCCTGACCCAGGGCTTCGATCTTGATCACCTCGGCGCCAAACTCGGCCATCAGCCGGGCGGCGAACGGCGCGGCAATCAGGGTGCCGATCTCAATCACCTTGATACCGCTCAATGGAGCCGTCATGGGGTGTGCCTCTTATTCTTGGAATGTGTGGCCAAGGCTAGAGGACAGCCGTGGGAGAAATCCAACCGTCAGTTGGCAAGCAGCGTTCGTGGATTGCGAACGGCTACGCCCTGTCGGCGCCCATCAGATCGCTCTCGCGGGCAAGCCCGGCTCCCACAGATGAGCGGGTTTCCCTGTGGGAGCCGGGCTTGCTCGCGGTGAGGCCGTGCGTGTCTGAATTACGCTTGCGTCCCGCGCAGGTATTCAAACAACAGGCGACTCACTGGCGACAGCTGCGCCTGGTCACGTATCACCACAATCAAACTGCGATCCGACCAGGCATCCGTGAGCGGCACCGCGTGCAACCCCAACGCGCGGCCGAACAGCTCGTAAGCTTTTTGCGGCAGGATGCCGATGCCCATGTTCGCCTGAACCATCCGGCACATCGCATCAAACCCTGGCACGTGGATGCGCAGGCGCAGCATCTTGCCGGCCTCGCGCGCGGCCGCGTGGGTGCGCATATTGATCGAGCTGGCGGCATGCAGGCCAACATAATCACTGTCGAGTGTTTCGGCGAACGCCAGGGTTTCGC
The DNA here is from genome assembly GCF_047943075.1 of Pseudomonas sp. NFX183. Taxonomy (NCBI): domain Bacteria; kingdom Pseudomonadati; phylum Pseudomonadota; class Gammaproteobacteria; order Pseudomonadales; family Pseudomonadaceae; genus Pseudomonas; species Pseudomonas sp. NFX183. The sequence continues at coordinate 542,844 of NZ_CP181333.1, forward strand.
GTGCGGCCAACGGATGCGCCGCAGGCATCAGCACCACCAGTTTGTCGTGGCGATAGGTCACGCTGGGCAGGCCTTTGGTGTCAGCGTCACTGGAACAGATCCCAAGGTCGGCCACGCCGTCCAGCACGCCCTGTACCACGCCATTGCTGGGGCGTTCTTCCAGGTCGGTTTTCACCTCGGGGTGCAGCGCGCAAAAGTCCCGCAAGTCTTCCGGCAGAAACTGAATGATCGCCGACAGATTGGCCAGCATGCGCACATAACCGCGCACGCCGTGGCTGTGCTCGCCCAGTTCCAGGCCCATTTTTTCGACGTTGAACAGCATCTGCCGCGCATGGTGCAACAGGGTTTCGCCCGCCGCCGTCAGGTCCATGCCCTTGGCCCGGCGCACAAACAGGCTGACGCCCAGCACCTGTTCCAGCTCCATCAGCCGCTTGCTCGCGGCCGACACCGCGATGGCTTCACGGGCTGCCGCGCGAGTCAACGTGCCCTCTTCAAACACCGCAACGAACAGCTGCAAGGTGATCAGATCCAGGCGACGCACCAGGCTCTTGTGCAACATCAGCTGCGCTCGGCGGCCAGGCGATTGATCTCGGCCTGCTCCACCACCGCGTTTGGCGCGCCATGGCGCACGGCCGCCAACATGGCCTGGCCGACGGTCTCGGTGCTCACTACCCAGGCGGGTTTGAGCCGACGCACAAACGTGAGCAGCGGCCCGAGCACGGAATAAAAGGATTGGTACAACGGCGTTTTCGAGCGCACGCCATGCAGCGGCTGGATCACCCCCGGCCGAAACAGGTACACCGCCTTGAACGGCAAGCGCAGCAAGGCGTTTTCGGTCTTGCCCTTGACCCGCGCCCACATCGACTTGCCCGCTTCGGAGCTGTCGGTGCCGGCGCCGGACACGTAGATAAAGGTCATCTGCGGATTGAGCCGCGCCAGGGTGCTGGCCGCGACCAACGTCAGGTCATAGGTGAGGTGGGTGTACCTGGTTTCATTCATGCCCGCCGACGAAACGCCGAGGCAGAAGAAGCACGCATCAAACCCCTGCAGCAAGTTTTCCAGTGGCTGGAAATCCAGCATGTCGCTGTGCAGCACCTGATGCAGCTTGCCGTGTTCCTGGGTCAAGGGCGTGCGGCCAACGGCGACGACTTCCTGCACATCTGCGGCCAGCAGGCACTCGCGCAGCACGCCTTGGCCGACCATGCCGGTGGCGCCGAATAACAGAACTCTCATGGGGGGACCTCAGCGGCAAGCCGCAAGCTTCGTGCTCAAGTTGAATGCAGTTGAGCCTGTAGCTTATCGCTTGCCGCGTGCGACCGCCCTCTTTAGAACGCGCTGCGGAAAATCTCCTCGATCTGGCGCTGATCGGCGCGCCGCGGGTTGGTCAGCCCACAGGCGTCCTTCAACGCATTGGTGGCCAGCAGCGGAATGTCTTGCAGCTTGGCCCCCAGCTCGCGCAAGCCGGCCGGGATCTCAACCTCCTGGGCCAACGCACGGATGGCGGCGATGGCGGCCTGGGCGCCCTCTTCCGGCGTGATGCCCTTGATGTCGGCGCCCAAGGCGCGCGCCACGTCGCTCAAACGCTTGGCGCAGACGCTGGCGTTGAAGCTTTGCACATGGGGCAGCAACACTGCGTTGCACACGCCATGGGGCAGGTCGTAAAGGCCGCCAAGTTGGTGGGCCATGGCGTGCACAAACCCCAGGGACGCATTGTTGAACGCCATCCCGGCGAGGAATTGCGCGTAGGCCATGTTTTCCCGCGCGACCTTGTCGCTGCCGTCGCGTACCGCCAGGCGCAGGTTGGCGCTGATCAGTTCGATTGCCTTGATCGCACAGGCGTCGGTGATCGGTGTGGCGGCGGTCGACACGTAGGCCTCAATGGCGTGGGTCAACGCGTCCATGCCGGTGGCGGCGGTCAGGCCCTTGGGCATGCCGACCATCAGCGTCGGGTCGTTGACCGACAGCAGCGGCGTGACGTTGCGGTCGACGATGGCCATTTTCACGTGGCGGGTTTCGTCGGTGATGATGCAAAAGCGCGTCATCTCACTGGCAGTACCGGCGGTGGTGTTGATGGCCACCAGCGGCAGTTGCGGCTTGCTGGATTGATCAACGCCTTCGTAGTCGCCGATATGCCCGCCATTAGTGGCGCACAAGGCGATGCCCTTGGCGCAGTCATGGGGCGAACCGCCGCCCAGGGACACCACGAAATCGCAGTGGCTGTGCTGCAACAGCGCCAGGCCTTTCTCGACGTTTTCCACATTGGGGTTGGGCTTGGCGCCGTCGTAGATCACCGAATCGATGTCCTGCATCGCCAGCTTCGCGGCAATCATGCTGGCCACGCCCGCCTTGGCCATACCGGCGTCGGTGACGATCAGCGCTTTGCGAAAGCCGTAGTTGCGGATGGCAACCATGGCTTCATCGAGGCAGTCGGTGCCCATGATGTTCACGGCGGGGATAAAAAAGGTGCTGCTCATGGTCAATCCTCAGAGGCGTTATGCCTACAGGATCAACCTGAGTTGGCCATGGCATCTTGATCAGGATCAACGCCGGCTCGTGATAAAGTCACCACCCAGCCGATTTCGAGTAGACCCGCCGCAATGAAGGATTTCCAGGATATTGACGCCCACCTTGAAGACTGGAGCGCGCTGCGCAGCGCTGTCGACTTCAGTGGGATTCTGATCGGCAACGGCGCGAGCCGCGTGATTTGGGAAGACTTTGCCTACGACTCGCTGTTTGAAAACGCCCGCACCGTCGAAGAAAAACCCCTCAGCCAATCCGAACTGAGTGTGTTCGACGCCCTGCAAACCCGCAGCTTCGAGCAAGCGCTGGGCGCACTGAAAACCACCAGCCGGGTCAACAAGGCGCTGGCGGTCAGCTCGGCGGCGCCGCGTAATCGCTACTACGCGATCAAGGAAGCGCTGATCAATACCATCCACGCCGTGCATATTCCGTGGCGCCTGGTGCAGCCGTCCACGCTGGCGACGATCAACGCGGAACTGGCCAACTACGCCACCGTCTTCACCAGCAACTACGACCTGCTCAACTACTGGGCCATCCTGCACACGCCGGGCATCGATGACCTGTTTCGCAGCGCCGACTCAAGCTTCGACCTGCGCAACACCCGCACCGATGCCACGCGCATTCTGTACCTGCACGGCGGCCTGCACCTGGTGCGCAACCTCGATGGTACGGCGCGCAAATTGCCGTCCACCGACAGCACGTTGCTCAGCAGTTTTGCGATCAACAACACGATCAAGACCCTGGACGACGTGCCGCTGTTTGTCAGCGAAGGCAAGGTGGAAGAGAAGCTCAAGACCATCCGCAGTTCGGACTATTTGTCGTTCTGTTATGAGCAGTTGCTCGCCCATGAAGGGGCGCTGTGCATCTTCGGCCATGACCTTGGGCCGCAGGATAAGCACCTGGTGGATGCGTTGCGCCAGGCCAGTCTGACGACGCTTGCGATCTCGGTGTCGGGGCGCAGCGATGGGTTTGTTCGCCAGCAGAAGCGCCGGTATTCGGAGCTGTTCGAGGGCAGCGGCGTGACGTTGAAGTTTTTTGCGGCGCGCACCCATCCGTTGGGTAATTCGGCGCTCTCGGTGCCGGTCGAGCGCTGATCCCCCGAACAAAGAAGATCAAAATATGGGAGCGGGCTTGCTCGCGAATGCGGTGTGTCAGTCAACTTATGTGGAGCTGACACACCGCATTCGCGAGCAAGCCCGCTCCCACACTGACTGTATTCCAACCTGGAAACACGGTCATTCTTCTGAGCTGTGCACCACCACCAACAACTGCGCCTGCACCTCTCCCACCGAGCGAATCCGGTGGGGTTTCTGCGCATTGAAATGCAGCGCATCGCCGCGCGCCAGAATCACCCGTTCGCTCATGAAATCCACTTCGACCTGGCCTTCATGCACGAACAAAAACTCCTCCCCAACATGCTCCTTGAAGGTCTTGTCAGTGAACTGCGCCGGCGGGTAGATGATGAACGGCAGCAAGCTGCGCTCACTCACCTGATGGGCCAGCACCGCATAACCTGGCGCGGTGTCGGGCCGCTCGTGACTGCGCACCAGGCTGTAGCTGTCGAGGCTGACGCTGTCTTCGCTGAACAGCTCTTCGACCTTCACGTTCAGCGCCTTGGCCAGCTTCAACGCGGCCGCGATCGACGGCGTGTTGAGTCCGCGCTCAACCTTGGACAGGTAACTCTTGGTCATCCCGGATTTTTCGGCCAGGGCTTCAAGGGTCACGCCAAGTTTTTTTCTCAATAATTTCAAACGGATAGACATGTGCTGCGTTTAATCCATGCAGAAAAGCCAAGGCTGCGCTTGCTAATGACACAAAGTGTCATATAGCATCTTTAGTGTCATTCGCGTTCACCCAACGACCTTGCGAGCAGCGGGAGAGCAGCAAACCCGACGTCCATTGAACCACCTAAGGGACACCGATATGGCCAAGACATTAGCACTCCCCAAAGACCAACTGGTCAAGCAAGCACTGATGCAGATGCAAAACACCCTGGCGGATAATACGTGGACCGACCGGCAAAAGCTGGCGCTCACGTGCCGCATCCTGTTCGAGCACGGTCACGACTCTGGTCTGGTTGGGCAGATCACCGCCCGCGGGCCAACGCCTGGCACCTATTACACGCAGCAATTGGGCCTGGGTTTTGATGAGATAACCGCCAGCAATTTGCTGCTGGTCAATGAGGACCTGGAGGTTTTGGAAGGCCACGGCATTCCCAACCCGGCCAACCGTTTTCACACCTGGGTGTACCGTGGGCGGCCGGATGTGAACTGCATCATCCATACGCACCCCACGCATATCGCCGCGCTGTCGATGCTCGAAGTGCCCCTGCAGGTGTCGCACATGGACCTCTGCCCGCTGTACGAAGACTGCGCATTTTTGGAGGCCTGGCCGGGTGTGCCGGTGGGCAATGAGGAAGGCGAGATCATCACCGCTGCGTTGGGCGACAAGCGTGCGATTTTGCTCTCGCACCACGGCCAACTGTCCACCGGGGCGAGTATCGAGGAAGCCTGCGTGATCGCGCAGTTGATCGAACGTGCGGCCAAGTTGCAGCTGCTGGCGATGGCGGCAGGCACGATCAAGCCGATCCTGCCGGAACTTGGCCGCGAAGCGCATGACTGGATCTCCAAACCCAAGCGCCACGGCGCCGCGTTCAACTACTACGCCCGGCAGAACCTGCGACAACACGCCGATTGCCTGAACTGATTGCCCTTTTTCAAGCGGAGACTCTTTATGTCCAACCCCACTCTTCACGGCATCATCGGTTACACCATCACCCCGTTCAGCGCCGACGGCCAGCGCATTGACCTCGACGCCCTCGGCCGCTCCATTGACCGGTTGATCGACAGCGGCGTGCACGCCATCGCGCCGTTGGGCAGCACCGGCGAAGGCGCGTATTTGAGCGATGCGGAGTGGGATGAGGTCAGCGCCTACAGCCTGGCAAAGATCGCCAGACGCGTACCGACGGTCGTCAGCGTGTCCGACCTGACCACCGCCAAAGCCGTGCGTCGCGCGCGTTACGCCGAAGCCAATGGCGCCGATGTGGTGATGGTGCTGCCGGCCTCGTACTGGAAGCTCAGCGAAGCGGAAATCCTTGCCCACTACGCCGCGATTGGCGACAGCATCGGCGTGCCGATCATGCTCTACAACAACCCGGCCACCAGCGGCACGGACATGTCGGTGGACTTGATCCTGCGCATCGTCAAGCAGGTGGCGAACGTGACCATGGTCAAGGAAAGCACCGGCGATATTCAGCGCATGCACCAATTGCATCGTCACAGTGACGTGCCGTTCTACAACGGCTGCAACCCGCTGGTCCTGGAAGCGTTTGCGGCAGGCGCCAAGGGTTGGTGCACGGCGGCGCCAAACCTGATCCCGAAGCTCAACCTGGAGTTGTATAACGCGGTGTTGGCCAATGACCTGACACTGGCGCGGGAATTGTTCTATCGCCAGTTGCCGCTGCTGGAATTCATCCTCAAAGGCGGTTTGCCGGCGACGATCAAGGCCGGGTTGCGGTTGACCGGTCTGGAGGCGGGTGATCCACGCTTGCCGGTGTTCCCGCTGAGTGAAGCGGGCATCGAGCAGTTGAAGACATTGTTGCGCTAGAACAGCAGTCCCTGTGGGAGCTGGCTTGCCTGCGATAGCGAGGGTGACTTCACCACCGCTATCGCAGGCAAGCCAGCTCCCACATTTTGACTGAGTGCATCGCTTACCTAGAGACAAATGACAATAGTTCTCGATATCATTCGCGACTTTTCTACGTCGTGCTTCGTCAAGAAGGATATCCATGTCTCGTCCCAAGCCCGACCCGTTGTCGGCCGATGCCTTTCGCGGGTTTTATGCAGACATTCTGTATTTCCTGCGCAAACGCACGGACAACGCCAGCGACGCGGCGGACATGACCCAGGATGTCTTCACCCAATGGCTGGACTACCGCGACCGCGCCAAGGTCGAGCAGCCACGGGCGTTTCTGTTCCAGATGGCGCGCAATTTGCTGCGCGATCACTGGCGTAAACAGAAGGTACGGCAGACCGTCCACTCAGACCCGGCCGCAAGGGACGCCGAGCCGGTCACCGACGAGCAAAACGACCCCATGGCCGCCGCGCAACGCTTGCAACGCCTGGAACAGTTGAAAGAAGTCCTCGCCGAGCTCTCGCCCCGCAGGCGAGAAGCCCTTATGCTGCACCGCTTCGAAGGCCTGAGCCAGGCGCAGATCGCCGAGCGCATGGGCATTTCGACCAGCATGGTGGAAAAGCACATCGCCTTGGCCCTGCTGCATTGCAAGCGACGCCTTCAACACGAACCCGGCACGGAGCAGCCAGAATGAACCGCCTGAGCGACCTTGACGCGCTGGACATCGAAGCGAGCGACTCCATCGATGCCCAAGCCGCCAGCTGGTTTGCCCGCAACCGCAGTCACATGGGGCGCGCCGACCGCAGGGCCTTTGCTGCCTGGCAGGCCGAACCCACCCATGCGCGTGCCTATGCTGAGTTCGAGCAACTGTGGGCCGATCTCGCCCAGTTGCAGCAATTGAACAAAGCGGTGGCGCTGCCCAAGCGCAAGCCGTCGCTTTGGCGCCCTGCCCTGGCAGTGGCGGCCGCGCTGGTGTGCGCCGTGCTGGCCACACCTATCGGCGCACCGCGCGAGCTTTATCACAGCCAGATTGCCGCGCATGCCAAAGGCATGCGCACCCTGAACCTGCCCGATGGCAGCACCCTGTACGTGAATGCCAACACACGCCTGCGCGTGGATTTCAGCGCCCACCAACGCATCCTTCACCTGGACAAAGGCCAGCTCTACATCGACGTCGCCGCCGACAAGGAACGGCCGCTGTACGTGCAAGCCGGCGAGGCGAATGTGCGGGTGGTCGGCACCGGTTTTGATGTGCGGCGCAGCCAGCAGCAGCTGGTGGTGAGCGTCGCCCATGGCCAGGTGGCGTTCGAGCCCGACAGCAAAAGCCCGGTGAGCGTGCTCGGCGCTCAACAACGCGCTATCTACAGCTACGCCAAGGGCACAGTGCAACAACAAACCCTGAGTGCTGAAGAAGTGGCGGACTGGCGCAGCGGGCACCTGTCGTTTCGCAACCGCGACCTCGCCAGCCTGATCGACGAGCTGAGCCTCTATCGGCCGCAGGCACCGCTGCAGGTCAGCAAATCAGTGGCACACCTGAAGGTCTCGGGCAATCTGGATGTGAATGACCCGGACGCCCTGCTCAACGCACTGCCTGCCCTGCTGCCGGTAAAAACCGTGGCCTCGGCCGATGGCGTGGTGAGAATCGAACCCATCAAGTAAGACTGGCATAGCCACACTTGAGAATATTTTGCATTCGCATGTGTGGTTTTTTTGGCCTGCCCCGTCTTCCTCCCGACTGTGTTTGATACGCACACCTTTTTGGCTATTTAGCCACCCCGGGGGATTTCATGTTTCGCGCGCCTTGCCACGCTTCGCACCTGTTTGTTCGACCGACGCTGATTGCCACCTGCCTGGCGTTCAGCCTCAATGCCCAGGCCGAGTCTTTCAAGCTGCAACTGCCCGCCCAGTCGCTGGCCACGTCCCTGAGCCAAGTGGCGCAGCAGGCGAAAATCCAGCTGCTGTTCGATGAAACACTGCTCAAGAACGTGCAGGCGCCCGCGCTCAATGGCGACTTCACTCCCGACGTGGCGATTCGCAGCCTGCTCAAAAACGGCGAGTTCACCCTGATCAAGGTCGGCACCACCTACGTGGTCCGCCCCGACGAGGGCAAGACCACCCAGAGCAGCGCGATTCAGCTGGACGCACTCAGCGTGATCGGCACCGGTAACGAGGTCGACTCAAGCACCGTCAACCGCTCCACCCTCAGCCAGGCCGACATCGACCGCTACCAGTCCAATAACATTCCCAGCCTGTTGCAGACCTTGCCCGGCGTGAGCCAGGGCGGTTCGCTCAAACCCGGTGGCCAGACCATCAACATCCGTGGTTTTGGCGATGCCGAAGATGTGCCGATGACCGTCGACGGCGCCACCAAAAGCGGCTTTGAGCGCTACCAGCAAGGCACGGTGTTTATCGAGCCCGAGCTGATCAAGAGCATCGAGGTGGAGAAAGGCCCCAACTCACCGTTCACCGGCAACGGCGGCTTTGGCGGCACGGTCAACATGACCACCAAAGATGCCCCGGACCTGCTCCAGGACGGTCGCAACAGCGGCGCGATGCTCAAGTACGGCTACTCCAGCAACGACCACGAACAGGTTTACAGCGGTGCCGTGTATGGCCGCACCGACGACGGCCGTTTCGACGCGCTGGCCTACCTGACTCAGCGCGACGGCGGCGACATGAAAGTGGCCGCCAAGCTGCCCAACGACAACAACGAATACCCGGTCAACCCGCAGCGCCTGCCCAACAGCGCCCAGGATGTGGACGGCAAGTTGTTCAAGGTCAACGCCCACTTGACCGAAGAACACAGCGTCGGGCTTTCCTATTCGCGTTCCCACAGCAATCGCTGGACACCGTTTTCTGCTGCCAGCTACCCGACGCCGCCGACCCAGGCCAACATCGATCGCTACGGCTATGAAGGAGCGTTGAAGCGTTTTTTAGCCCAACGTGACACCGTCGACACCACCTGGTCGGGCAAGTATGAATACCAGCCGGTGGACAACCCGCTGGTGGACCTGACCGTCAAATATTCCCAGTCCAACACCGACCAGACCGACGAGCGCGACGCCACGGCGTTTTTCCAGCTGGCCACCGGCGGGCGCAAGATGGACACGTCCTACACCGACAAAAACCTCGACATCCGCAACGTCAGCCTGTTTGACACCGGGCCCTTGCAGCATGCGGTCACCGTGGGTGGGCAGATCCGCAAGCACATCCGCGAAACCGAGATGTGGATGCCGGGCACCACCTACAACACGGCGCGCTACAACTACGGGCATTTCCAGCCGGGTTTCATGCCCCACGGCAAGGTCGATACCCAGAGCTTGTTTGTCCAGGATGCGGTGACCGTGGGCGATGTGACCATCACCCCGTCCCTGCGCTACGACCACGTGCGCAACCGCGGCGAAGGCAACGATGCGCCGTACTACAACAACCCGGACCTGTCGTTCGGCCACGATTACAGCGACCGCACCTACACCGGCTGGTCGCCACGCCTGGCGTTGTTCTGGAACGTCACACCGAACCTGGGGTTGTTCGCCAACTGGAGCAAAACCTGGCGCGCGCCGGTCATCGACGAGCAGTATGAAGTGCAAGGCCTGGGCAGCCGCACTGCCACCAGCGTCGACCTCGACCCGGAGCGCATCACGTCGATCACCGTGGGCAGCGTCGTCAGCTTCGATAACCTGATCGCCCACGACGACAACCTGCAAGTGCGCACCACGCTGTTCCACAACAAAGTCGAAGACGAAATCTTCAAGGCCACCGGCGTCGGCTGCCAGAACCAGGCCGTCAACGGCGGCACGATTTCCAGCGCCTGCCCGGCCGGGGCGATGCCCAATTACCGCAACATCGGCGGCCTGACCATCAAGGGCTTTGAACTCGAATCGTTCTATAACTCCACCTACTTGTTCGGCTCGGTGTCGTTCGCCTACGCCAAAGGTGATCACGAAGGCGCCTACACCAACCCATGGGGGCCGGATGTGGCGGCACGTGACATTCCACCGACCAAATGGGTGCTGGTGCTGGGCACCAATATTCCCGCCTGGGATGCCCAGGTAGGCTGGATAGGCCAGTTCATCGGCGCCACCGACCGCTTGCCCAGCGACACATATTCCGGCGGGCCGGGCAGCAGCGTGGGCGACCTGTTCTACGACCAGTACGGTAACAAGGCCTACAACACCCAGGGACTGTTCGCCAAATGGAAACCGCAACAGGCTTACCTGAAAGGCACCGAGGTGAATGTCACCGTGGACAACCTGCTCAACAACGACTTCCGCCCGGCCCTGAGTGGCGACCGTGCCTACACCAAAGGGCGCGATGCGAAGATCAGCATTACGCGGTTCTTCTAAGGTTAGGCGCTGCGGGGGGCTGGGTTAGTCTGCACGACCGAGGCGAGCCCTTCGCAGCCTCGCTAAAGCTCGACAGCTCCCACATGGATCTCTATGTGCTCGCGATCTTCGGTGGGCGCTGTCGAGGCTGCGAAGGCGGCGGCACTGCCAACCCGAGCGTTTGCAACTGTACGGATAAATCCGCACCCAGCTGTAGGCCAGCAATCGGCGAGGGTTGTGGCTAGATGGGCTTCCCTTGAAGCCCTCTCGATTCGGGTCCCCATCATGAGTTCGCGCGAAAACACCGGCATGGCCCTTGGCCTGCTGGGCGTCATCATCTTCAGCCTCACCTTGCCGTTCACCCGCATCGTCGTGCAGGAAGTCCATCCGTTGCTCAACGGCCTGGGCCGCGCCTTGTTCGCGGCGATTCCGGCGGCGGCGCTGTTGCTGTGGCGCCGCGAACGCTGGCCCACTTGGCGCCAGGTGCGCGGGCTGTGCCTGGTGATAGCTGGCGTGATCCTCGGTTTCCCGGTGCTCTCGGCCTGGGCCATGCAAACCTTGCCAGCCTCCCATGGCGCGCTGGTCAACGGCCTGCAGCCGCTGTGCGTGGCGCTGTATGCGGCGTGGCTGTCCCATGAGCGGCCGTCAAAAGCCTTCTGGGCCTGTGCGGCGCTGGGCAGTGCGTTGGTGTTGAGTTACGCGCTGATCACCGGTGCCGGCAGTGTCCAGGCCGGTGATTTGCTGATGCTCGGCGCGATTGCCGTGGGCGGCCTGGGGTATGCCGAAGGTGGCCGCCTGGCCAAGGAAATGGGTGGCTGGCAGGTGATCTGCTGGGCGCTGGTGCTGTCGACGCCGGTGTTGATCGGCCCGGTGTGGTACCTGGCGGCCCAGCATCAAGGGGCGATTTCCACGCGTGCCTGGTGGGCGTTTGGTTACGTGTCGCTGTTCTCGCAATTCCTGGGGTTCTTCGCCTGGTACGCCGGGTTGGCCATGGGCGGCATCGCGCGGGTCAGCCAGATCCAGTTGCTGCAGATCTTCTTCACCATCGCGTTTTCAGCGTTGTTCTTTGGGGAGCATATCGAGCCGATCACCTGGCTGTTTGCCTGTGGGGTGATCGTAACGGTGATGCTGGGGCGCAAGACCGCGGTGCAGCCCGCGCCTGCCGCTAAGGTGAACGCAATCTAATGTGAAAGCAGGCGTGTGTGGGAGCAGGGCTTGTGTGGGAGCTGGCTTGCCTGCGATGCAGACAACTCGGTCTATCAGAAAACCGAGGTGACGCCATCGCGGGCAAGCCCGGCTCCCACACAAGCCCACTCCCACAGGGGCTCTGTGTTTAATTCAAAAAGCCATCCGCGCGCAGCAGGGTTTCCAGGCAGTGCTCGCTGATCTGGTAGAACGCCTTCAGCGCCTGGATTTTCTCCAGCAACTGCGCGTTGTCCACCGGCTCGCTGCGCTTGATCGCCAGGATCATCTTGTTCTTGTTGGTGTGTTCCAACGAGATGAACTCGAACACCTTGGTCTCATAACCGCAGGCCTCAAGGTACAGCGCACGCAGGCTGTCGGTGACCATTTCCGCCTGTTGGCCCAGGTGCAGGCCGTATTGCAGCATCGGCTTGAGCAGCACCGGGCTCTGGATCTGCAGGCGAATCTGTTTGTGGCAGCACGGCGAGCACATGATGATCGACGCGCCCGAACGGATACCGGTGTGGATAGCGTAATCGGTGGCAATGTCACAGGCATGCAGCGCAATCATTACGTCCAGGTCGCTCGGCGCCACGCTGCGCACGTCACCGCACTTGAACACCAGCCCCGGGTGCTCCAGGCGTGCGGCCGCGCTGTTGCACAACGTCACCATGTCTTCGCGCAGTTCCACGCCAGTCACTTCGCCCTCGGCCTTGAGGGTGTTGCGCAGGTAATCGTGGATGGCGAAGGTCAGGTAACCCTTGCCCGAACCGAAATCGGCGACGCGCACCGGCTGGTCCAGTTTCAGCGGCGACGAGGTCAGCGCATGGCTGAACACTTCGATGAACTTGTTGATCTGTTTCCACTTGCGCGACATCGACGGGATCAGCGCCTGCTTGGCGTCGGTCACGCCCAGGTCGGCGAGGAATGGCCGGCTCAGGTCAAGAAAACGATTTTTCTCGCGGTTGTGCTCGGCGGACGGCGCCTCACGCAGTTGCTGGGGCTTGCTTTTGAACAGCGAGCTTTTGTTCTTCTTGCTGTATTCCAGCTGGGCTTCGTCGGTCAGCGCCAGCAAATGCGCATTCTTGAACGAGGTAGGCAGCAGCGCGGCAATCGCTGCCACGCCCTCGGCCAGCGGCAAGTTCTTGGTGATATCGCGGGTCTTGTAGCGGTAGACGAAGGACAGGCAGGCCTGCTCCTTGACCTCTACCGGCTTGATGATCAGCCGTTGCAACTCGGCTTCTTCACCCACGTACTTGGCCAGCACCAGCTTGATAAACGCATTCTGCGCCAGGCTTGCGCTCAGCAGTTCGATGAACTGGGCGTGATGATCCGGCGCAGGGCGGGCAGGTTGAGCGGTGACGGACATGAACAAAAACGCCTCGGGCTGGGAATGCCGGGCATTTTAGGGGGGATGAAGGTTTAGGGCACGGGGTTATTTGATCAACGGTCGACTCGTCCAGCCTGCACAGCTCCAAATGTGGGAGGGGGCTTGCCCCCGATGGCAGTGTCAAGCAACTCATTTGGAGCTGATACACCGCAATCGGGGGCAAGCCCCCTCCCACATTTTTTGCTTCAGTGATGTTTGGGTTATTCGAGTACGACCAACCTGTTGGGCAGTTCATTACGGGTTTGCGTCACCGGCACATGCACCTTGAGCAACTCGCCGCAGGCCTCGATGCACGCAATAAACCCGGCCAACGTCTGCCCCTGCTTCACCTGCTGGGTGAACGCCTTGACGATGGTGTCCCAACTGCCGTCATCCATCCGCTTGGAAATGCCCTCGTCCACCAGGATTTCCACATAGCGCTCCGCCTCGCTGACAAAAATCAGCACCCCAGTGCCGCCCAGCGTGTGGTGCAGGTTCTGCTCCAGAAACTGGCGGCGCGCCAGGTTCGACGCGCGCCAATGCCGCACCGAACGCGGGATCAGACGCGTGGTGACTTTCGGCAGGCGAAACACCAGGCACAACACGATAAACGTCGCCCACTGTGCCAGCAGCAAGGTGTACATGGTCAGGTAGCCCGACAAGTAATGCACCACGCCAGGCACCACCAAGGCGATCAGACTGGCCCAGAGCAGCGGGATGTACGCGTAATCATCGGCACGGGCCGCCAGCACGGTGACCAGTTCGGCATCGGTGGTTTTTTCGACCCGAGCGATCGCCTCAGCGACCTGGCGTTGCTCGTGTTCACTCAGTAGTGCCATGGTTGTAGATGCCCCTTTCTAGTTATTGTCATTACCAGCCACCCGAGGCCCCGCCACCGCCAAAACCACCGCCGCCGCCTCTGAAGCCACCACCGCCGCCGCCCCCGCCACCGCCGCCGCGCCCACTGCTGCTGAGAATCGCCAGCAGGATAGCGCCAACGGGCAGGCCCAGCCGATTGCACAGCCACAACACACCGATCAACAGGATGAACAAGCCGATGGAAAACCCCGGATTATCCTTGGCGAAATTTGCATCCGCCACATGCGCCGGCACGGCCAGCGGCTCGCCGCCCACCACCTGTACCATCGCCGCAACACCGTCGCTGATGCCCTGGCTGTAATTGCCGGCCTTGAACTTGGGCGCGATCACCTGGTTGATGATCACCCACGACTGCGCATCGGTCAGCACACCTTCAAGGCCATAGCCGACTTCGATGCGCAACTTGTGCTCATCACGGGCGACGATCAACAGCGCGCCATTGTCCTTGCCCTTCTGCCCGATGCCCCACTGGCGACCCAATTGGTAACCGTAGTCTTCAATGGGCACGCCTTGCAGGTCGGGCACGGTGACCACCACGATCTGGTCGCCCGAGGTTTGCTCCAGCGTCTGCAACTGCTGGGTGATCTGCGCGCGGGTTGCCGGGTCGATCATCTGGGCGCTGTCCACCACCCGCCCGGTCAAGGCCGGGAACGTCAATGCCGCCTGGGTAGCACCCACGCAGGCAAGCAACCACAGCGCCAAGCCTATCCGTAATAAACGCATCGACACCTCAGAGAAGCCTTATTTGAACTTCACTTGCGGCGCTTTATCGGCATCGGCGCTGGTGGCTTCAAACGTGGCGCGGATCGGCAAGTCGCTGTACATCACGCTGTGCCACAGGCGGCCAGGGAAGGTACGGATTTCGGTGTTGTAGGCCTGCACGGCCTGGATAAAGTCACGGCGAGCCACGGCAATGCGGTTCTCCGTACCTTCAAGTTGCGATTGCAGGGCCAGGAAGTTCTGGTTGGCTTTCAGGTCCGGGTAGCGCTCGGACACCACCATCAAACGGCTGAGGGCGCCGCTCAAACCATCCTGGGCTTGCTGGAACTGCTTGAGTTTTTCCGGATTGTCGAGGGTGCTGGCATCCACCTGAATCGAAGTGGCCTTGGCCCGCGCTTCGATCACGGCGGTGAGGGTATCTTGCTCATGGGCTGCGTAGCCCTTGACCACTTCCACCAGGTTGGGGATCAGGTCGGCGCGGCGCTGGTACTGGTTCTGCACCTGGCCCCAGGCCGCCTTGGCCTGTTCATCCAGAGTCGGAATGGTGTTGATGCCGCAACCGCTCAGCACAGTGCTGATCAATAGCAAAGCGGCGGCTTTCAAGCCCCAGCGGTAACCTTGTGCTGCTTGCATGGTGTTTCTCCTGCCCAAACTTGATGGAAGATGACGACTAACCCTTTAAACCACGCGCTTGGGGCATAATCCGCCGCCACCACTGGATTGCATTGAGCCAATCAGCTAAAAAGATGCCCAGCGCGAATAAGAGTTCATAAGTGTCGTGCATTTAGTGCAATAACACTCGAACAACAACATATGTTCCCCACATTTTGGCAGAGCGGCGCATTTTCGCTGTGCAGTAGCCGAAAAAGGATATTCATGAAGAAGCTGTGTTTGCTCGGCCTTGTTGCCACGCTGGCCACTCACCCCGTCTGGGCAGAAACAAAGCCTGCTGCGCTTAAAGACAAGGACGCCTTTGTCAGCGACCTGCTCAAGCAGATGACCCTGGATGAAAAGATCGGCCAATTGCGCCTGATCAGCATCGGCCCCGAAATGCCCCGCGAGCTGATCCGCAAGGAAATCGCCGCCGGCCGCATCGGCGGCACCTTCAACTCGATCACCCGCCCGGAAAACCGTCCGATGCAGGACGCGGCCATGCGCAGCCGGTTGAAGATCCCGATGTTCTTCGCCTATGACGTGATCCACGGCCACCGCACGATCTTCCCGATCAGCCTGGCCCTGGCCTCCAGCTGGGACATGGACGCCATCGGCCGCTCCGGGCGCATCGCCGCCCAGGAAGCCGCCGCCGACAGCCTCGACATCACCTTTGCGCCGATGGTCGACATCTCCCGCGACCCACGCTGGGGCCGTACATCCGAAGGCTTTGGCGAAGACACCTACCTGGTCTCGCGCATTGCCGAGGTCATGGTCAAGGCCTTCCAGGGCGCCAGCCCCGCCAATGCCGACAGCATCATGGCCAGCGTCAAGCATTTCGCCCTGTACGGCGCGGTAGAAGGCGGTCGCGACTACAACGTGGTCGACATGAGCCCGGTCAAGATGTACCAGGACTACCTGCCGCCGTACCACGCGGCAATCAAGGCCGGCTCCGGCAGCGTGATGGTGGCGTTGAACTCGATCAACGGCGTGCCCGCCACCGCCAACACCTGGCTGATGAACGACTTGCTGCGCAAGGACTGGGGCTTCAAAGGCCTGGCCGTCAGTGACCACGGCGCGATCTTCGAGCTGATCAAGCACGGCGTGGCCAAGGACGGGCGTGAAGCCGCCAAGCTGGCGATCAAGGCCGGCATCGACATGAGCATGAACGACTCGCTGTATGGCAAGGAATTGCCCGGGCTGCTCAAGTCCGGCGAAATCGAACAGAGCGACATCGACAACGCCGTGCGCGAAGTGCTCGGCGCCAAGTACGACATGGGCCTGTTCAACGACCCTTACCTGCGCATCGGCAAGGCCGAGGATGACCCGGCCGACACCTATGCCGAGAGCCGCCTGCACCGCGCCGACGCCCGTGATATCGCACGGCGCAGCCTGGTGCTGCTGAAAAACCAGAACGACACCCTGCCGCTGAAAAAATCCGCGACCATCGCGCTGGTCGGCCCGCTGGCCAAGGCCCCTATCGACATGATGGGCAGTTGGGCTGCCGCCGGTAAGCCTGAACAATCGGTGACCATGCTCGACGGCATCAATGCCGTGATCGGCGAAAAAGGCAAAGTGATCTACGCGCGTGGCGCCAACATCACCAACGACAAGGCCGTGGTCGACTACCTCAACTTCCTCAACTTCGATGCGCCGGAAGTGGTGGATGACACCCGCCCAGCCCAAGTGCTGATCGACGAAGCGGTGAAAGCGGCGAAGGACGCTGACGTGGTGGTGGCGGCCGTAGGTGAGTCGCGTGGCATGTCCCACGAATCCTCGAGCCGCACCGATTTGAACATCCCGCAAAGCCAGCGCGACCTGATCAAAGCCCTCAAAGCCACCGGCAAACCGTTGGTGCTGGTGCTGATGAATGGCCGCCCACTGTCGATTCTCGACGAGAACCAACAAGCCGACGCGATCCTCGAAACCTGGTTCGCCGGCACCGAAGGCGGCAACGCGATTGCCGACGTACTGTTCGGTGACTACAACCCGTCGGGCAAGCTGCCGATCACCTTCCCACGTTCGGTGGGGCAGATTCCGACCTACTACAACCACCTGAGCATTGGCCGGCCCTTCACGCCGGGCAAACCGGGCAACTACACCTCGCAATACTTCGATGACGTCACCGGGCCGCTGTTCCCATTTGGCTATGGCCTGAGCTACACCACGTTCAGCCTGTCCGACATGGCGCTGTCGTCCACGACCCTGAACAAGACCGGCAAGCTCGACGCCAGCGTCACGCTGAAAAACACCGGCAAGGTCGACGGCGAAACCGTGGTGCAGCTGTATATCCAGGACGTGGCCGGCTCGATGATCCGCCCGGTGAAAGAGCTGAAGAACTTCCAGAAGGTCATGCTCAAGGCCGGTGAAGAGCGCACGCTGCACTTCACCATCACCGAAGAGGACCTGAAGTTCTACAACACCCAGCTCAAATTCGCCGCGGAACCGGGCCAGTTCAATGTGCAGATCGGGCTGGATTCCCAGGATGTGCAGCAGCAGACGTTCGAGTTGCTGTAATACGTGCAGCCCCCTCTTCGTGTGAGAGGGGGCTTGCGCCCTTCCCCGCCTCAGTCAGTAAAAAGTCAGCGTTCCCTCCCCGCTTCAAGCCAAGTCCTACATCACGCTCCCGGCCTACTCACGCACGCTATTGACCCGAAATAACTGTGCAGGTGTGTGGACCATGTCGCCCCCGAAAACCGTTCGAGCGCCCGCAACACAGGCGCCCGCTCAATCACCATTCAAGCCAGCGGCTGTCGCCCTCTGTGTGCTCGGATGCCTGTCGAGCCTGTCGGTTCAAGCAACCAGCTACGTCGAACAAGGCCGCTTGCACGATGCAGCCAGCTGGCACAGTCCAGAGTTCAACAAAGACTGGGGGCTGGGTGCAATCGGTGCCGACCACGCCTACGCCAGGGGGTTGAGCGGCACAGGCGTGCGGGTGGGGGTTTACGATTCTGGAACCGATGTGCGCCACCCTGAATTTGCCGGCAAGCCCCATTCCGGCGTGCGCCTGGCCGACCCTGGCTGCATGAGTGAGACGGTGCTGGCGGATGGCTGCTTTTTCAGCGAGGGTGAGCGTTCCGCGGTGAACGTCATCGACTCACTGCCTCCCGAAGCCTTGCTTGGCTTGGAGGAGGCCATTGCCAATGGCGACATCACCCGCGAAGAGCTTGATAACTATCTGAAAAATGTGAGCACTCAGTACAACGCTCACGGCACTCACGTTGCCGGCAGGATAGTCGCCAACCGTGATGGCTCTGGCATCCAGGGCGTGGCCTACGGCGCCCACATGAGTGCGGTGCGCAAATTCAGTAACAGCTACCTTGGCGGGCCGGGTTTAAGCCCTTTCAGCGTCACCAACGTAACGCCTGCGGCCGTGAGCATGGCCTACGCGCAACTGCACGAACAGCAGGTACGCGTGGTCAATCACAGTTGGGGCACACCTATGCCCCTGGCGGGTGAGGCAGAACTCGACGCCTTCCTGGCCGAGATAAATCAATATCAAGAGCTCAAGGCCACAGCCGAGGGTGCGATCAAATACGGCATGTTGCAGGTATGGGCAGCGGGCAATACCGACACGGCCAACGCCTCGCCCCAAACAGCACCGTTTACCGGCGTCCATTCGAGCCTGCCCCGCGCAATCAAAGCGCTGGAGCCCTATTGGCTGACCGTGGTCAACCTCGATCAAAGCCTGACATTGAGCGATCGCTCCTACCGTTGCGGCTTCAGCAAAGACTGGTGCCTGGCCGCACCCGGAACGAATATCACCTCAGCCTGGGTGTCGGGCTCGATCACCACCGAAAACCACCATGACGCCGACGGCGAAGTCGATGGTTTCAAGGTGACCGGCGACAATCCCGCGTTCAACTACCTCACCGCCTCCGGCACCTCCATCGCCGCCCCGCATGTGACCGGCGGGCTGGCCCTGCTGATGGAACGCTTCCCCTACCTCGACAACCCGCAAATCCGCGACGTGTTGCTGACCACCGCCACCGATCTGGGCGAGCCTGGCGTAGACGACGTCTATGGCTGGGGCCTGATGAACCTGAAAAAAGCCATCGATGGCCCCGGCCAACTGCGGGTCGACACCGTGGTGAACATGGACCGCCTCGCCGGCGGCGCCAGGGTCTGGCAAGGCGGCGCCTGGGACGACTGGCGTAACGACATCAGCGGCCCGGGGCACCTGGAAAAAACCGGCATCGGCTGGCTGCGCCTGAGCGGCAACAACAGCTTTGCCGGCGTCACGCTCAAAGCGGGTGTTCTGGAGCTGGACGCCACCAATAACCTCAAGGGTGACGTTAACCTCGAAGGCGGTCTGCTGCGCCTGAATGGTTTGCTGGCCGTCGAGGGCAACTACCAACAGGCCGCCGGTTCAACCCTGATGACCGGGCTGACCAGCCAGACAGCCCCGGCCAGATTGCAGGTCCAAAATCAGGCGTCCATCAACGGCGGCTCGTTGTACCTGAGTGCGCAACCCAACCACTATTACCTGGGCCAGCGTTACAGCATCCTTCAAGCCCAAGGTGAGTTGAATGGCGAATTTACCTCGGTAGACCGCCGCGAGTTCTCGCCTTTCCTCAGCGTTTCCCAGGTCAAGCAAGGCAATCACTTGCTGGTGGAGTTTGGCCGCGGTCAGTCACTGGCATCAGCGGCGCAGACTACCAACCAACGCGCCGTCGCCCATGCTGCGGATGCTGAAACCCAACCCTCGCCGCTGCTGCAACGCCTGACCGCGCTGTTTCCCGAGCAGGCACCTGCAGCCCTGGACTCGTTGAGCGGCGAACTGCATGCCAGCACCCAAGCGGTGCTGATTGAAAACAGCCGTGTCGTGCGCCAGGCCGCACTCGACCGTCAGCGCCTGGCGCAAGACAGTCGCGACGCCGCACTCGACGCCAAGAACCAAGGCATCTGGGTGCAACTGCCGCGTCAATCCGGCCAACTCGCAGGCGACAGCAACACCACGCGCACTCACCACAACGGCACGGACCTGCTGTTGGGGTTCGACCACACGCTGGAGCAAGGCACTCGCGTGGGCGTGGTTGCCGGCAGCGGCCGCACGGAGGTGAGGGCCGGTTCGCGTGGCAAAGCCAGCGTCGACACCTACCAATTGGCCCTGCATGCCGGCCACACATGGGACGCGTTCGGCGTGTATGGCGGCATCGCCTATGCGCAACATGAGATCGAGACAAAACGCCGCGTCAGCTTCCCCGGCGTCGACAACCGCCTGACCGCCACATACGCCAGCCGCACCGTGCAGGCGTTTGCCGAGGCCAACTATAGGTTCAGCCATGCCTTCTGGGACTGGCAGCCGTACCTGCAACTGGCCAATGTGCAACAGCGCAGCGAAGGCTTCAAAGAGCGCGGCGGCATGGCTGCACTAAAGGGCAAACGCTCGAAGGAAAACGTCAACCTGACCACCGGCGGTGTGCGGGTCAACCTCGACCTGGGCAAGGCGCAGATCGGCCCGTCATGGCTGAGCCTGCGTGGCGGCCTGGCTTATACCCATGCAAGCGGCGACCTGCAACCGACCACTCAGGCCGCCTGGGACGGCGGCCGCGTGATGAGCGTCAGCGGCGCGCCGTTGGATCGCCTCAGCACCCGCCTGGAACTGGGCGCCACCGCGCGCCTGAGCCGCGACAGCACGTTGGACTTGGGCTTCAGCCAACAGCGCGGTGAGCGCACGCGCGACCAAAGCCTTACGGCGCAGTACAGGTTGCAGTTTTAGTCAGCTCAGGGCGGGGGCGCCCTACCCCCGCCGATCCAACAGATTCACCACCAGCCGATCAATCCAGCCCCACACCCGCTGCTTGACCCGCCGCCACAACGGCCGCGACTTCCACGCTTCGAGGCTCACGGCCTGGCTCTTGGCAAAATCGCGTTCGAAACTGCCGGCCACGGCCAGCGTCAATTGCGGGTCCAGCGCTTCCAGGTTGGCTTCCAGGTTGAAGCGCAAATTCCAGTGGTCGAAATTGCACGAGCCGATGCTCACCCAATCGTCCACCAGCACCATTTTCAGGTGCAGAAAGCACGGCTGGTATTCGAAAATCTGCACGCCGGCGCGCAACAAACGCGGGTAATAACGGTGCCCGGCATAGCGCACGGACGGATGATCGGTGCGCGGGCCGGTGAGCAGCAAACGCACATCCACCCCACGCCCAGCCGCGCGGCGCAAGGCACGGCGCACACTCCAGGTCGGCAGAAAATACGGCGTGGCCAGCCAGATTCTTTGCTGGCCGCTGTTCAAGGCGCGGATCAGCGACTGCAGGATATCGCGGTGCTGACGCGCGTCGGCATAGGCAACGCGCCCCAGGCCTGGCCCGGTGGCCGGCACCTTGGGCAGGCGCGGCAAACCAAAATGGGTAGCGGGCTTCCATTCACGGCGAGCGGCATTGGCATGCCATTGCCGCTCAAACAGCGCTTGCCAGTCCAGCACCAGCGGGCCGCTGATTTGCACCATCACTTCATGCCATTCGGCCGTGTCTTGCCCTGGCGTCCAGAATTCATCGGTCACGCCGGTGCCGCCGATCACGGCAACGCTCTGGTCAATCAGCAACAGCTTGCGGTGGTCGCGGTACAGATTGCGCATCCAGCGCCGCCAGCTCAGGCGATTGTAGAACCGCAGCTCCACGCCCGCGTCGGTCAGGCGCTTACGCAACCCCAGGGTAAACGCCAGGCTGCCGTAATCATCAAACAGACAGCGCACCCGCACGCCGCGCTCGGCGGCGAGTACCAGCGCCTGCACCAAAGCGTCGGCGCAGGCGCCGGCTTCCACCAGGTACAACTCCAACTCGACTTGCCGCTCAGCGCGGGCAATGCCCGCCAGCATCTGCGGAAAGAAACGCGGGCCGTCGATCAGCAACTCGAAACGGTTGGCGCTGCGCCATGGGAAGACTGCGCCGCTCACGTCAGCGCGCCGTAAAAATCAGCACCGCACCCACCGGCACCGACAAACTGATCGACTTGAGCCCCGCCGCTTTGCGCAAGGTCGCCACGCCCGGCGCCAGGTCAAAGTCTTCGGCATGCAACACCACCGGCTCCAGGGTCACCACTTGAAAGCGTCGGTCATCCAGGCGCGTGGCCAGCAGTTCGGCGCTGTAGGTTTGGGTCTTGCCGTGCAACGTCACACTCAACGGCAGGCGCAACTCCAACTGCGCGCCGGGGGCCAGGTCGTTGATGGGTTGCAGGTTGATCTGCGCACTGATCAGCGCTTCGGGGAAGGTCTTGATGTCGAACAGGTCATTGCGCATGCGCTCATCGCGCAGCGGGATGCCACTGTTGATCGACTCCACCTCCACTTCCAACTGGGCCGCGCCCTGGCTGTCGACCTTGCCGTGCAGCACCAGAAAGCGATGCACTTCTGCAATTTCGGTGTTCTTGGTGGTGACGAACGACAGGCGTGAGGATTCGTTATCCAGGTACCAGTCGGCGTGGGCGGGCATGGCGGCACAGGCCAGCAGCGCGAAGGCCAGGGGTTTGACGTTGAACATAAAGACTCATGAGGCAAAAAACCTGGGCGAACCTTAACTGTGCCGGGTGCCGGGCGCAATGTAACTGACAAAGCCGATCAAGGTGGGAGCTGGCTTGCCTGCGATTGCGGTGTATCAGTCAGCAGATTCATTCACTTACACACCGCAATCGCAGGCAAGCCAGCTCCCACATTTGTTCGGCGGTGATTATCAGACCAGCGCCCGCTGCACATCGCGCACCGTCGCTTCAAGGCTGGCCATATGCAAGTTCAACACGCGCTCCACCGGCGCCTGATGCATTGGCCAGTGCAACGCCATGCTACCGACCAGCCGCCCATTGGCCTGCACCGGCAAGGCCACTGCGCGTATCAGGAACGGCAGGCGCACCGGGTATTCCCAATAACCTTCGGTGCGCTGGCCAAACCCCTGGTGCTGGGTTTGCTCGCAGGTGTGCAACTGCTCATCGGCCGCCACGTGATCGCGGCCCGCCAGGCGTTGCACCTCTTCGGCGGGCAGCTGCGTCAGGCAGGCCTTGCCCATCGCCGAGTGAAACAGGCTGGCGTGCTGGCCGACGATCTGGCAATTGTTCGGATACAACTTGCGCAGCACCCTGGGGATCGCGCTTTCCATGACCTCCAGGCGCTCGCCATCAAAACAGGATAAATCCACCACCAGCCCGGTGCGTTCGCTCAATTCAAGCAGCCACGGCGCGGCGCTTTCCACCACCTGGCGCTTGAAGCGTTGCTGGGTGTCGCCGAACAAGCGCTGGGCGCGCAGGCGATAACGGCGATCGCTCAGGCCGCGATAGACCCAACCCTGCTCCTGCAGGGTCAGCAACATGCGCGACACAGTGGCCTTGGGCAAACGCGTCAGATAATGCAGCTCCTCCAACCCCAACGCCTGGTGTTCACCGAGCAATTCGACAATTGCCAGTGCGCGCTCAACCGACCGTACGGTGCCTGTCTCGGCGTGGCTGCCCATGTTCGATCTCCTTGTTGCCGGTGGATGATCATTTTTCACAGCAAGATACAGGCCCGGTTGCGCGTCAATCACCTGATTCGAGGCACGCCGGTGGCCGGCGCTGCACCCATTGCGTCAACTGCTCATGGGCGTATGCCAGTTGCAGCACCGCGCGGTCGGCCTGGGCCGGGCCGATGATCTGCAGGCCCATGGGCAAGCCGCCAGGGTTGAAACCCACCGGGATGCTCATGCTCGGCAGACCGGCGAGTGTCGGTCCGATCACCACCTCCATCCAGCGGTGGTACGTGTCCATTTCGCGCCCGCCAACGAGGCGCGGCCACGCCTGTTGTGCATCGAAAGGGAACACCTGAGCGGTGGGCAGCAACAGGAAATCGTAACGTTCGAACAACTTGACCAAGGCGCGATACCACTCGCTGCGATCCACCGACGCCTGGTACACCTGCTGGGCACTCAAGCCCAGGCCACCCTCCACTTCCCATTGCGCCTCAGGTTTGAGCAACGCACGTTTTTGCGGGTTGGCGTAGGCCGCGCCGAGATTGCCGTGCACCAGCCAATGGCGGTGCACCAACCAACTGCGCCATAGCCGCGCCAGGGAAAACTCCGGCTGGCAGCGCTCTACTTCACACCCCAGCGTGACGAAATCACCAAGGGCCGATTCGCACAGGCTCAACACGCCGTCGTCCATTGGCAGGTAGCCGTTGTAATCCCCCAGCCAACCCAGACGCGCGCCTTTGAAGTCGCGCGGCAAGGGTTCGCCGAACACTGTCGGGTCTTCTTTGGATGACAACGGCACCCGCGGGTCGTAACCGGCCTGGATGCTCAGCAACCGCGCCACATCGGTCACACTGCGGCCCATCGGGCCTTCGGTACCCAGTTGCTGCACGAACACTTCCGGCATCGGCCCGTGCGGCACGCGCCCTTGCGACGGGCGCAGGCCGAACACATTGTTGAACGCGGCCGGGTTGCGCAGTGAGCCCATCATGTCGCTGCCATCGGCCACCGGCAGCATGCGCAGCGCCAGAGCCACCGCCGCCCCGCCACTGCTGCCGCCCGCCACCAGGCGTGGGTCATACGCATTGCCGGTGGTGCCGAACAGGGTGTTGTAGGTCTGCGAGCCGAGGCCGAATTCGGGCACGTTGGTCTTGCCGATAATGATCGCGCCGCTGGCCCGCACCCGCGCCACGCTGATGGCATCTTCGCTGGGCACATGCTCGGCAAACAACGGCGAGCCCAAGGTGGTGCGCAAGCCCTTGGTGGCGGCCAGGTCCTTGATCGCCTGGGGCATGCCGTGCATCCAGCCGCGCGATTGGCCCTGATCCAGTTCGCGATCACAGGCCAGGGCCTCGGCCAGTACGACGTCGGCGTCGCGCAACGACACCAGCGCATTCACGCGCGGGTTAAAGCGCTGGATCTGCGCCAGGTACGCGTGCATCACGTCTTCACACGACACTTGCCGCGCATGAATCGCCCGCGACAGCTCAGTCGCGTCCCACTCAACAATGCTCAAGGCTTCACCTCACTTGAAAACGGCAGCGCTTTCTTCGCCCGCGGTGCCTCCTGCATGCAGTAAGTGCCCAGCAGCGTCAGCACGCAAGCGAACAGCACGTAAAACGATGGCGCCACTGGCGTGCCCAACACTTTGGTCAGCCAGGTGACGATCAACGGCGCAAAGCCGCCGAACACCATCACCGCCACGTTATAGGCCACCGACACGCCGGTCGAGCGCACCTCGATAGGGAACTGCTCGGCCAAGGCCGTCGGCGCCGGGCCAAAGAAACCGCCGATGGCCGTGCAGAGCAGCACTTGCATCACCAGCAAACGCTCAATCGATGGCGCGGCGGCCACCCACACATACAACGGGTAGACCATCACGAAGAAGGCCAGGGTAAAAGCCATCAACACCGGCCGCCGCCCGAGGCGATCCGAGAGCAGGCCGGACAGCGGAATCACCACGGTCATCAGCGCCACCGCAAACATCTGCACCATCAGCACTTGGTCCAGTGGCAGGCCGAGGCTTTTGTGGGCGAAGGTCGGCATATTCACCAGCACCACGTAAAACGACACCGTCGCGCCGCAAGCCAAGCCCATCGACACCAGGATGCTGCGTCGATGCTCACGCAGCACGTCCATCAAACTCGGCGCCGGACCCGTGGCCAGCTTGCGTGCCTGGATAAATTCTTCCGGATCTTCCATGTGCCGCCGAATCCACAGCCCCACCGGACCGATCAGCAAACCCAATACGAACGGCACACGCCAGCCCCACAGGTCGAGGGTTTCGGGGGAAAAGAAATGCGTGGCCAGCGCGACCATCGCCGCGCCACCAAACACCGCCAGGCACTGCCCCACCAACTGCCAGGAGCCATACAAACCCTTGCGATGGGCCGGAGCGCTTTCCACCAGAAACGCCGTGGCACTCGCGTATTCACCGCCGGTGGCAAAGCCTTGAAGCATGCGCGCCACCACGATCAGCAACGGCGCGCCCATGCCGATGGCGGCGTAATTGGGCGCAAAGGCGATCAGCGCGATGGACACCGTCATCAGCCGGATAATCAACTGCATCGCCGCCTTGCGACCTTTGCGGTCGGAGTAGATGCCCAGCAGGATGCCGCCCACCGGGCGCATGAAAAAGCCCACGCCGAAGGTGGCCAAGGCCATCAACAGCGAGGCGTACTCGTCCTCCGAGGGGAAAAACTGCCGGGCGATGATGCTGGCCAGAAAGCCGTAAACGATGAAGTCATACCATTCCAGCGCATTGCCGATCACGGCCGCCACCACCTGGCGGGTGCGCGAAACACCGGGTTTTGAAATCTGCATGAGGAACACTCCATTCAACCGATAAGGGGCAAGGGTCCAGCGGCAGAAAAAGGCGGTCGTCAGGCAGGCTTGAGCCAGCTCTCGGCCAGCGCGCCCCAGTAGGCGGCGCCGGTCAGCAGGATGTCGTCGTTGAAGTCATAGGCGGGGTTATGCACCATCGGCCGCGACACGCCGTTGCCGATAAACAGGTAACTGCCGGGGCAGCGCTGCAGCATCCAGGCGAAGTCCTCGCTGCCCATCAGCGTGCGCGTATTGCTGTCCACCGCATCGGCGCCGAGCAAGGCGACGCCGACCTGGCGGGCGAACTCGGTTTCTTCGGCATGGTTGACCAGCACCGGGTAGGCCGGGCGGTGTTCGATCTGCACCGTGCAGCCGAAGCTGGCGGCTTGGGTTTGGATGATTGCGTTGACGCGTTCCAGCATCTGCTCGCGCACCTTGGGGTTCAACGCGCGCAGGCTCAGGCGCAACAGAGCTTGTTGAGGAATCACGTTGGCGGCCTGCCCTGCTTGCAGCGCGCCGACCGTGACCACGGCGGCTTCCTGGGTGTCGATGTTGCGCGACACCACAGTCTGCAAGGCCATGACCATACTCGCCGCCGCAACCAACGGGTCCACCGTCAAATGCGGCATGGACCCGTGGCCGCCGACGCCTTCGAGGGTCACGGTGAGCAAGTCCTGCGAAGCCATCATCGGGCCGACCCGCAAGCCCAAATGCCCAGCCGGCAAGCCCGGCATATTGTGCATCCCGAACAAGCCGTCACAGGGGAAACGCTCGAGCAAACCATCGGCCAGCATCGCCTCCGCGCCGCCCTGGCCTTCTTCCGCGGGTTGGAAAATCAGGTTCAACGTACCGTCGAATTGCCGCGTCGCCGCCAGATAACGTGCGGCGCCGAGCAGCATGGTGGTGTGGCCGTCATGCCCGCAGGCGTGCATGCAACCGGCGTGCTGGCTGGTGTAGGCCGCGCCGGTATTTTCGAAGATGGGCAAGGCGTCCATGTCGGCGCGAATGCCCAACGTACGTGAGCTGCTGCCATTACGCAGCACGCCGACCACACCGGTTTTGCCGATGCCGGTGTGCACGTCATACCCCCAATTTTTCAAGGATTGCGCGACGAGTGCTGAGGTGCGGTTTTCTTCAAAACCGAGTTCGGGATGGGCGTGGATGTCTTGACGCACGGCGTGCAAGTCGCTGGCGACGTCGCTGAGCCAATCCAGAATGTGCTGGTGTGGGCGCATGGTGATTCTCCTCACAGGCGGGTGTTCCCGTTCTTGTTGGCGACACATCGCCAGCTAACCGCGATGTGGGCGGGAGGACAATCAAAGGTGGTTCCACTGGGTGGAACCTGAGGCGGACACCTAATAACCCTGTGGCGAGCAAGCTTGCTTGCGCTGGGGTGCGAAGCGCCCCTAAAAGCGGGTGACTGCTGCGCAGTCAAACGGGGCCAATCTCCCTCGCCACGCAACGCAGATTGCGGACAGCTATTGGCCACCGGTTGCGACGGCGCGTGCATAGAGTTAACCTCGCCTCCGTCGCTGCTCATCAGTGACCGGGCCTGGAAACCCGATGCTTAAGGACGCTACAGCGTCGTCAAACAATCAGCAGGCGCTTTTTTTATGCCTGCAGTTTGTGCTTTTTGGCGGCTGTACGTGGGAGACCTTCGGGTCTGCCGGGTTCCTTTTGCCTCGGTTTCCAGCCCGCGTACAGTTGCCACCCTTCGCCTGGAAACGTTAGTGGCAGCTCTTTTTGTTCATGCAAAAGGAATCAGTTATGACTAACGCAACATCAGCCGAAACCATCGGCGCCGCCACCTTCGCAGACTGCGGAGAGAACAAAAGCCATCTGAAAGTGTTCCGCGTCAACGCCGGGGTTCCGCTTGTGGAAGCCCTGGAACACGCATCCCACGTGCTCTATTACGCAAAAATGCTCTCCCTTGAAGCTGCCATGGATCCCAAGGCGGAGAAGTTTGCATTCGCCTCGCATTACCTGGGAGAAATGGGTAAGGCCATCATTGATGACTTGCTGCTGGCATTGCAGCCTGGCAGCCCAACCTCGCAGTAAGTCGTTCGCGCCCGGTGCAGTGCATCGGGCGCCTGCCTGGACCTCTCTCATTTCCAATGATTAATGCAAATCCAATGTGGGAGGGGGCTAGCTCCCGATGGCGGTGTGTCAGTCGGCTTATATATAACTGGCCCACCGTATTCGCGAGCAAGCCCGCTCCCACATTTTGAGCTCAGTACATCAGGTAGACGCGTGTACTCGGTCAAATGTGGGAGCTGGCTTGCCTGCGAAGGCATCAACTGGTTATGCCTGATGTGCCGAGGTGTCTGCATCGCAGGCAAGCCAGCTCCCACAGGGAATCCTGGGTGTGTCAGGGGTTGAGGCGGCAGCCTTGACGGTCGCCTAGCCAGCGCGCCGTGTGCGTGCGCCCCAACCCGCTCGCCGTCACTTCACTGCGCTCCGGGTTGTCGCTGAACGCGCTGGTCGGCACGTACTGCTTCACATACCCCAGGCAATACTCGGCCGGATTGTTCTGCACATACCGGCACGAGCAATACTCCTTGGCGGTGTACGCCGCGATGATGTCGGGGAAGGCTTGCAGGTTGACGCGCTGATGCCAGACGCAGCCCAGCAACGCGAGCAACAGCAGTAGAAACAGGCTGATGAACGGATGACGACGAATCATGGTTGCACCGCCGCGAGCACGCGCTTGAGCAGTTCGTTGTGGCGGTAGCTGCCGTCGCGGTCATCGCCGTAACGCACGATTACCAGGTGTTCATCGGGCATCACAAACAGCGCCTGGCCCCAATGGCCGAGGGCGGCGAAGGTGTCGGCCGGGGCGTCGGGCCATGGTATTGGCGCGCCCTGGTTCAACCACCACTGGCCGCCGGGTATGGCTTCGTCCTGGCCGGCTTTGTAGTTGTCGAAGGGTTGGCGGTTGAAGGCGACCCACTCTTTGGGCAGCAATTGCTGCTCGCCCCAGCGCCCATCGCGTGCCATCAGCAGGCCGACGCGCGCCAGGTCGCGGGCGGTGAGGTAGGCGTAAGAGGAGGCGACGAAGGTTTCGTCGGCGTCGGTTTCCCAGGTGGCGTTGTGAATGCCCAGCGGCTTGAACAGCGCGTCCCACGGGTAACTCATATAGGCCTTGTGGCCGAGCATGCCTTTGAGGGTGGCGGAGAGGATGTTGCTGTCGCCGCTGGAGTAACGGAAGGCTTGGCCCGGTGCCGCTGCGGCCTCGGTGTCGGCGGCGAACTCGGCCATGTCGGCGCGGCCACGGGTGTAGAGCATCGCCACCACCGAGGATTTCAGCGGGGCGTATTCGTAATCTTCCTGCCAGTCCAGGCCCGAGGCCCAGTGCAGCAGGTCGGCCATCGTCACCTTGGGGTGCTGCTTCATCGGCGGGTAGAAGCGTGCGGCGGGGTCGGTGAGTTTGAAGCGATTTTCGCCATAGGCCACGCCCAGCACCGTGGCCATCAGGCTTTTGCTGATCGACCAGGTCAGGTGCGGCGTGCTCGCGGTAGTGGGTGCGGCGTAGCGCTCATAGATGATCTCGCCGTCGCGGATCACCAGCAGCGCGTCGGTGCGAATGCCTTGGCGGGTGGCGTCGTCACGGGTTGGGAACGCATAGGCAGTCAGAGCATCGACAGCGGGGCCGGTGAGTGCTGTGCCATGGGCCCAGTCCTTGTCAGGCCAGGTGTCGGCGCGGGCGGCAACGGTGACAAACAGCAGGGCAACGCACAACAAGCCTCGGACCATGGACGCGAACTCAAGGGGGCATTCAAGCCCGCGAGCCTAGCCGAGGCGCATGACAGATTGGCGACATCAACGGCTGTCATCTAAGCGTCACCGTAACTTCATGGCGCTGACACCGAGCCTACATAGCCTGAGTTTGGACAAACAAGTCGACCGGCCGAAATGTGGCTGGCACTCGGAGATTCGCCATGACTCAGATCGCCCGCATCAGCGACACCGGCAATGAACGCCGCCTGCAAGCCGAACGCCTGATTGGCGCCAAGGCTTTGCAGGAAGCCCAGGCCCTGCGGTTCAACGTGTTCAGCGGCGAGTTCAACGCCAAGCTGAAAGGCGCGGAACTGGGTCTGGACATGGATGACTATGATGTTCACTGCAGCCACATCGGCGTGCGGGATTTGAACAGCGGTCGATTGGTCGCCACCACCCGTTTGCTCGACCACCAGGCCGCCAGCACCCTGGGCCGGTTCTACAGCGAAGAAGAATTCAGCCTGCACGGCTTGCTGCACCTGCAAGGCCCGATCCTGGAAATCGGTCGCACCTGCGTCGACCCGGCCTACCGCAACGGCGGCACCATTGCCGTGTTGTGGGGCGAGTTGGCGGAAGTCTTAAACCAGGGCGGCTACAGCTACTTGATGGGCTGCGCGAGCATCCCGATGCACGACGGCGGCATCCAGGCCCACGCGATCATGCAGCGCCTGCGCGAACGCTACCTGTGCAACGAACACCTGCGCGCCGAGCCGAAAAAGCCACTGCCGGCACTGGACTTGCCGTCCAACGTGATCGCCGAAATGCCGCCATTGCTCAAGGCTTACATGCGCCTGGGTGCGAAGATCTGCGGCGAGCCGTGCTGGGATGAAGACTTCCAGGTGGCCGACGTGTTCATTCTGCTCAAGCGTGACGAGCTGTGCCCACGTTATGCCCGCCACTTCAAGGCGGCCATGTAATGGCCCGCCTGCGCGTGTACGGGCGCATCGCCCGGGTGCTGTTGGTGGTGGCGCTGGGGCTGAGCATGGCCAGCGTGTTTGGCGTGTTCGAGCGTTTGGGCGTGGCCAACTCGATGGTGCGCCGCCAGCGCTGGTCGCGATTCTTTATGGCGCGGCTGACCCACGCCCTGCCCTTTCGTGTGACGGTGCACGGTGAATTGCCAAAAACGCCGATGCTGTGGGTGAGCAATCACGTGTCCTGGACCGATATCCCACTGCTGGGCGCTGTGGCGCCGATGTCCTTTCTGTCCAAGGCCGAAGTGCGCACCTGGCCGGTGGCCGGCTGGTTGGCGGCCAAAGCCGGCAGCTTGTTTATCCGCCGGGGTTCGGGCGACAGCCAGTTGATCCGCAAGCAGATGACTCGCCATCTGGAGCAACAGCACCCGCTGCTGATGTTCCCCGAAGGCACCACCACGGACGGGCGCAGCCTGCGCACCTTCCACGGGCGTTTGCTGGCCAGTGCGATTGATGCCGATGTGTCGCTGCAACCGGTGGCGATTCGTTATTTGCGTGATGGGCAAGTGGACCCGCTGGCACCGTTTATTGGTGATGACGATTTGCTCTCGCACCTGATGCGCCTGTTTGCCAACGACCAGGGCGATGTGGAGATTCATGTGCTGCAGCCGATTGCGTGTGCCGGGCAGGAACGCGCGGCGCTGGCGTTCCAGGCGCAGCAGGCGGTGCAGAAGGCGTTGTTTGGGCCGTTGCCGGAGGCGGAGCAAGTGGATGCTCGGCCGGCGTTTGCAGCTTGAGATGAACGGAACACAGTTCAAAATGTGGGAGCTGGCTTGCCTGCGATAGCGGCGGGTCAGCCACATCTCTTTCAACTGACAGACTGCTATCGCAGGCAAGCCAGCTCCCACAGTTAGATCTCAGTTGTCAGTTGGAGCTGTGCAAATTTCTGCAACTCTGGATAGAACAGCCGAAAGTCTTCACTCAACGGCTCATACAACACCCGCAACTCCTGCATGGCATGCCTCAATTCCTCGGGCTGGGTCAAACGCCGTGAGATCCCGCGCAACACCTGTTCCATCACCGCGAACTCGCGGTACGACCCCAACCAATCATCCGCCGCCATATAGGGTGCGATCTGCGCCAGCCGTCCCGGCAGCTGCGGCTCGGCCGCCAGCACGCGGTACACCTGCGCCGTGAAGCGCTCCAGCGGCTGGTCGGCATACAGCGCCCAGTCCCGCGCCAGGCAGTGATCGAAAAACACATCCAGGACAATCCCGGCGTAGCGCTTGCGCGTCAGGCTGAAGCGTGACAACGCCTCGCCTACCAATGGGTGGCTGTCGGTGAAGCGATCGATGGAGCGATGCAACTGGATCGCCGCTTCGATTTGCGGGCTGAACTGGCCCTGCAGGCGGCCTTTGACGAAGTCACCATAGAGGCTGCCCAGCAATTGCGCAGGAAGTTGGCCGCCCAGGTGCAGATGTGCGAGATAATTCATGGCGCGCAGTCTACCACTGCCATGCATGTATCGTTATAACCCGATATACCGAAATAGCCGGTCCTAAGACCAAAAGCATATTGGTGTATCGGGATGTAACGATTTAAAGTTCGCCTCATCGCGATATAACGTTTTACGAAAACGAGCATCTGCCATGTCCATCGACCTCGACGAAATAATAAAAGCCCTGGCGCACCCAGTACGACGAGACATCCTCACCTGGCTGAAAGACCCGAAAGTGCAGTTCCCCGAGCAAGTGCACAACCACGAATACGGCATCTGCGCCGGGCAGATCGACCAGCGCTGCGGCTTGTCCCAGTCGACCGTGTCGGCCCACTTGGCGACCTTGCAACGGGCGGGTTTGATCAGCAGCCAGAAGGCCGGGCAGTGGCACTTTTTCAGACGCAATGAGGAAGTGATCCAAGCCTTTCTCACGGCGCTTACGACTGAACTTAGCGCTGAAATCATCGAACCGCTGTAACCAAGGAAACGCAAATGCCCCTCTCGCTACTCATACTGGCCCTGAGCGCCTTCGCCATCGGCACCACCGAGTTCGTCATCATGGGCTTGCTGCCCGATGTGGCGGCGGACCTGGGCGTGTCGATTCCCGGCGCCGGCTGGCTGGTCACCGGCTACGCCTTGGGCGTGGCCATCGGCGCACCCTTCATGGCACTGGCCACCGCCAAGCTGCCACGCAAGGCCGCCCTCGTAGCGTTGATGGGCATCTTTATTGTCGGCAACTTGCTCTGCGCCCTGGCCAGTGACTACAACGTGCTGATGTTTGCCCGTGTGGTCACCGCGCTGTGCCACGGTGCGTTCTTTGGTATCGGCTCGGTGGTCGCCGCTAACCTGGTGCCGGCCAACAAACGAGCATCCGCGGTCGCCTTGATGTTTACCGGCTTGACCCTGGCCAATGTGCTTGGCGTGCCGCTGGGTACCGCGCTGGGCCAGGAAGCTGGCTGGCGCTCGACCTTCTGGGCCGTGACGGTAATCGGCGTTGTGGCGCTGATCGGCCTGATCCGCTTTCTGCCGGCCAAGCGTGACGAAGAAAAACTCGACATGCGCGCCGAACTGGCCGCCCTCAAAGGTGCCGGCATCTGGTTGTCGCTGACCATGACCGCGCTGTTCGCCGCCTCCATGTTCACCCTTTTCACCTACGTCGCGCCGCTGCTGGGCGACGTCACCGGCGTGTCGCCCAAAGGCGTGACCTGGACCCTGCTGCTGATCGGCCTGGGCCTCACCGTGGGCAACATCATCGGCGGCAAGCTGGCGGACAAACGCCTGGCGGCCACCTTGATCGGTGTGTTCATCAGCATGGCGGTGGTGTCCACGGTGCTGACCTGGACCAGCGTCGCGGTGATCCCGACTGAAATCACCCTGTTCCTGTGGGCCACCGCCTCGTTCGCCGCCGTACCGGCGCTGCAGATCAACGTGGTGACCTTCGGCAAGGCCGCACCGAACCTGGTGTCCACCCTGAATATCGGCGCCTTCAACATCGGCAATGCCCTCGGCGCCTGGGTCGGCGGCAGTGTGATTGCCCATGGTTTCGGCCTGACCAGCGTGCCATTGGCGGCTGCGGCCCTGGCGATTCTGGCCCTGCTGGTGACCCTGATTACTTTCCGTCAGAGCGGCGATGCCGACCTGGCCCCTGCGACCAACTGATCAATCCACTTAAACAGAAGGGTGTTATCCCATGACGACTATTTTCGATCCGATCAAACTGGGCGACCTGCAATTGTCCAACCGCATCATCATGGCGCCGCTGACCCGCTGCCGTGCCGATGAAGGCCGCGTACCCAACGCGCTGATGGCCGAGTACTACGTGCAACGCTCGTCTGCCGGGCTGATCCTCAGCGAAGCTACCTCCGTGACACCGCTGGGCGTGGGCTATCCGGACACTCCGGGCATCTGGTCCAACGACCAGGTACGCGGCTGGGCCAATGTGACCAAGGCCGTGCACGGCGCGGGCGGCAAGATTTTCCTGCAACTGTGGCACGTCGGACGTATCTCCCACGAGTCGTACCTGAACGGCGAAACCCCGGTGGCACCCAGCGCGATCCAGCCTAAGGGCCACGTGAGCCTGGTGCGTCCGCTGGCCGACTACCCGACGCCTCGTGCGCTGGAAACCGCTGAAATCGCCGATATCGTTGACGCTTACCGCGTCGGCGCCGAAAACGCCAAGGCCGCAGGCTTTGACGGCGTGGAAATCCACGGCGCCAACGGTTACCTGCTCGACCAGTTCCTGCAAAGCAGCACCAACAAGCGCACCGACAACTACGGTGGCTCCCTGGAAAACCGTGCGCGCCTGCTGCTGGAAGTGACCGACGCCGCCATCGACGTCTGGGGCGCCGGCCGCGTGGGTGTGCACCTGGCGCCGCGTGCCGACTCCCATGACATGGGCGACGACAACCTGGCCGAAACCTTCACCTACGTCGCCAGCGAACTGGGCAAGCGTGGCATCGCGTTCATCTGCTCGCGTGAAAAAGAAGCCGGCGACAGCCTCGGTCCACAACTGAAAAAAGCCTTCGGTGGCCCCTACATCGCCAACGAACGCTTCACCAAGGACAGCGCCAATGCCTGGCTGGCCTCGGGCAAGGCAGACGCGGTGGCCTTCGGCGTACCGTTTATTGCCAACCCCGACTTGCCAGCCCGCCTGAAGGCCGACGCGCCGCTGAACGAAGCGCACCCGGAAACCTTCTACGCCAAGGGCCCGGTCGGCTACATCGACTACCCAACCCTGGCGCTTTGATCGTCTGAAACGCAAAAGCCCCGGTTCGCAAGAACCGGGGCTTTTTACTGCGCGCTGGAATACCGGAGATTGAATGTGGCGGCGGGCCTATGTGGGAGCTGGCTTGCCTGCGATAGCAGCGCTGCGGTGCCTCTGGCGTACCGAGGTGTCTGCATCGCGGGCAAGCCCGGCTCACACACAAGCCGCTCCAACATGCTGATTTGCGCCAGCTTTAGAAACATTCCTTCACAGGCTAGCAACAATATTGCTACAAAATACTTAGGCGGCTACCTATCAACCGGCCGCCAGCCCGTATATAAAGTCACCCCACCTTTCAGGCGCAAGGACGATCGACTGTCGCTTGTCTTTGCTGTTGACACAACTGGACGCAATTACGCATTTTGTCTTAATTGCGCAGGCTGGGGCTCAGGCGCAGCATGTCCAGCCCTGCATCAACCCAGCGCTCGGCCTCTTGATGCAACTGAAAGCTGTCGGGCACCAGAAGCCATTGGCCAATCAGCCCATTGATGTAGGCATGAATGCACACCGCACCACGGGTGGTGTCGAGATTTTCCGGAAGCTGCCCGCGATGGACCGCGTTACGCAATGTCAGGCCGATACGCAGGTTGCATTCCAGGCTATGGGTCTGGCGCTGGCGGCGCATGTCACACATTTCATCGGTGAACTCGCACTTATGAAACAAAATCTCATTAATGCGCCGGGTTTTCGGGTCCAGGGCCACCTGATGAAACAAATGAATCAACAGCTTGCGCATACAGCCAAGCGGATCGACTTCATCCTCGCTTTCACTCGCCCGGGCCAGTTCGTCCAGGGGCTCGTGCAGCGTGTCCAGCAGTGCCTGGAGCAAATCGGACTTGTTGCTGAAATGCCAGTAGATGGCACCGCGCGTCACACCGGCCAGCGCCGCGATATCCGCCAGCGTAGTGCGCGCAACGCCGCGTTCATAAAAGGCCTGTTCGGCGGCTTCGAGAATCTGGCTGCGCGTTTCCTGAGCTTCCTCTTTGGTGCGACGAACCATGGCAGTAAAACCTCAATCAGAACACTTGGGACTATCGGTAACGCAGCTTTAATAGGCGGTAACGATCATCTAAATAATTGTGGGACGACACCGTCATGGGCGCCGAACGTACTAAAATCGAGGCTTTTGGACCTGCTTTGTCAGCATTCCGCGAAGCCTGTCAAGAGTTTACAAACAACCATGAACGTAAGTATATTGCGTAGCAAGCTACTTATCTACTCACAGCTTGTTTTTTACCCTTCCACACTTCTTGTGCGCATTCTGCGCGCCTGACCCGAGGATCTTCATGCAACTTAAGCCAGCTGTTACCGCTCTGGTCACTGCCGTCGCCCTGGCATCGCTGCTCAGCGGATGTAAAAAGGAAGAAGCGGCTCCGCCCGCTCAAACCCCTCAGGTCGGCGTGGTCACCATTCAACCGCAAGCCTTTACCCTGACCTCCGAATTGCCGGGGCGTACCACCGCCTTCCGCATTGCGGAAGTTCGGCCTCAGGTCAACGGCATCATTCTCAAGCGCCTGTTCAAGGAAGGCGCCGACGTGAAGGAAGGGCAACAGCTCTACCAGATCGACCCATCGGTGTATGACGCGACCCTGAAAAGCGCACAAGCCAGCCTGACCCAGACCAAGTCCATCACCGACCGCTACAAGCAGTTGGTCGATGAGCAAGCCGTCAGCCGCCAGGAATACGACACTGCCGTCGCTAACCGCATGACTGCCGAAGCAAACGTTCAAACCGCCCAGATCAATGTGCGCTACACCAAAGTGTTCGCGCCGATCTCCGGGCGTATTGGCCGTTCTTCGGTCACCGAAGGCGCACTGGTCAGCAATGGCCAGGCCGATGCCATGGCTGTCATCCAGCAACTGGACCCGATCTATGTCGACGTCACGCAGTCTTCGGCTGAAATGCTGAAACTGCGCCGTGACCTGGAAAGCGGCCAGCTGGAAAAAGCCGGCGAAAATGCCGCCAAGGTCAAGCTGACCCTGGAAGATGGCAGCGCCTATGGCCAGGACGGCAAGCTGGAATTCTCTGAAGTGTCGGTCGACCAGACCACCGGTTCCGTGACTCTGCGCGCCGTGTTCCCGAACCCTGATCACACCCTGCTGCCGGGCATGTTCGTCCACGCCCAGCTGCAAGCCGGTGTGAACAGCAAGGCCATTCTGGCCCCGCAGCAAGGCGTGACCCGTGACCTCAAGGGCATCCCGACTGCGCTGATCGTGAACAAGGACAACAAGGTCGAGCAACGTCAGCTGGTCGCCAACCGTACTGCCGGCGCCTACTGGCTGGTGGAAAAAGGCCTGGACGCCGGTGACCGCGTGATCACCGAAGGCCTGCAATTCATCAAGCCGGGCATCGAAGTCAAGGTCAAGGACGCAGACAACGCCAAACCCGCCGGCACTGCCGCAGCGCCTGCTGCCGATGCTGGTAAAGGGGAGTAATCCATGTCGAAATTTTTTATCGACCGTCCCATTTTCGCCTGGGTAATTGCCCTGGTGATCATGCTGGTCGGGGCACTGTCGATCCTGAAGTTGCCCATCAACCAATACCCGGCCATTGCGCCGACCGCCATCGACATCCAGGTGACCTACCCAGGCGCGTCTGCACAAACCGTGCAGGACACCGTGGTGCAGGTCATCGAGCAACAGCTCAACGGTATCGACAACCTGCGTTATGTTTCCTCGGACAGTAACTCCGACGGCAGCATGACCATCACCGTGACGTTCAACCAGGGTACCAACCCGGATATCGCCCAGGTTCAGGTGCAGAACAAGTTGAACCTGGCGACCCCACTGCTGCCGCAAGAAGTGCAGCAGCAGGGTATCCGCGTGACCAAGTCGGTGAAGAACTTCCTGATGGTAATCGGTCTGGTGTCGGAAGACGGCAGCATGACCAAGGACGACCTGTCCAACTACATCGTGTCCAACATCCAGGACCCGATTTCGCGGACCGCCGGTGTAGGTGACTTCCAGGTGTTCGGCTCGCAGTACGCCATGCGCATCTGGCTCGACCCGGCCAAGCTGAACAACTATCAGCTCACGCCAGTGGATGTCAGCACCGCGATCTCCGCACAGAACGTGCAGGTGGCTACCGGCCAACTCGGCGGCTTGCCTGCCGTGCCCGGCACCCAGTTGAACGCAACCATCATCGGCAAGACCCGCCTGCAGTCTGCAGAGCAGTTCGGCAATATCCTGATGAAGGTCAATACCGACGGCTCACAGGTACGCCTGAAGGATGTCGCCCGTATCGAGCTGGGCGGTCAGAACTACAGCATCGCGGCACAGTTCAACGGCAAACCGGCATCCGGCATGGCGATCAAGCTGGCGGCCGGTGCTAACGCTCTGGACACCGGCAAGGCCATCCGCGCCACCGTGGCGTCCCTGGAACCGTTCTTCCCGCCAGGCATGAAGGCGGTGGTGCCGTATGACACTACCCCGGTGGTGACCGAATCGATCTCCGGTGTGGTTGACACCCTGGTCGAAGCGATCGTGCTGGTGTTCCTGGTGATGTTCCTGTTCCTGCAGAACTTCCGCGCCACCATCATCACCACCATGACCGTACCGGTGGTATTGCTGGGTACCTTCGGGATCCTCGCTGCGTTCGGTTTCACCATCAACACCCTGACCATGTTCGGCATGATCCTGGCCATCGGCTTGCTGGTGGACGATGCCATCGTGGTGGTGGAAAACGTCGAACGAGTGATGGCCGAGGAGCACTTGTCGCCTAAAGAGGCGACGGTCAAGTCCATGGGCCAGATCCAGGGCGCCCTGGTGGGTATTGCCCTGGTGTTGTCCGCAGTACTGCTGCCGATGGCGTTCTTCGGCGGTTCCACCGGTGTGATCTACAAACAGTTCTCCATCACCATTGTTTCGGCGATGGCGTTGTCGGTACTGGTTGCCCTGATCTTCACCCCGGCCTTGTGCGCAACCATGCTCAAGCCGATCGACCCGGAAAAGCACGGCCAACCCAAGCGCGGTTTCTTCGGCTGGTTCAACCGCACGTTCGACCGTGGCGTACTGAGCTACGAACGCGGCGTCGGCAACATGATCAAGCACAAGATTCCGGCGTTCCTGGTCTATGCGCTGATCCTGGCCGGCATGATCTGGCTGTTCATGCGCATCCCCGCCGCGTTCCTGCCCGATGAAGACCAGGGCGTGATCTTCGCTCAGGTACAGACGCCGGTCGGTTCTTCGGCGGAGCGCACGCAAACCGTCATTGACGACATGCGTGCCTACCTGCTGAACGACAAGGAAGGCGAGCCAGGCGAAGGCAAAGGCGTAAAATCGGTGTTTACCGTAAACGGCTTCAACTTTGCGGGCCGTGGCCAAAGCTCTGGCCTGGCCTTCGTGATGCTCAAGTCATGGGAGGAGCGCGACGCATCCAACTCGGTATTCGAAATTGCCAAGCGCGCCCAGACTTACTTCTCTCAGACGTTCAAGGACGCCATGGTGTATGCCATCGTGCCGCCTTCGGTTCTGGAGTTGGGTAACGCCACCGGTTTCGACGTATTCCTGCAAGACCAGGGCGGCGTCGGTCACGACAAGCTGATGGCTGCGCGCAACCAGTTCCTGGGTGCAGCGGCACAAAGCAAGATCCTGGCAGGTGTGCGTCCCAACGGCGTGAACGATGAACCGCAGTACGAGCTCAGCGTCGACGACGAGAAGGCCAGCGCCCTGGGCATCAGCCTGTCAGACATTCAGCAGACCTTGGCCATCGCCCTGGGTGGCAGCTACGTCAACGACTTCATCGACCGTGGTCGCGTGAAGAAAGTATATGTGCAGGGCGATGCTTTCAGCCGGATGTCCCCGGAAGACCTGGATAAATGGTTCGTGCGCAGCACCTCCGGGAAGATGGTGCCAATGTCGGCTATCTCGTCGGGCAAGTGGATCTACGGCTCGCCGAAGCTCTCGCGCTACAACGGTGTAGCCGCGATGGAAATCCTCGGTACTCCGGCACCTGGCTACAGTACCGGCGATGCGATGACAGAAGTCGAGCGCATTGCCAAGGACCTGCCGGCGGGTGTCGGTTATGCGTGGACCGGCCT
The DNA here is from genome assembly GCF_047943075.1 of Pseudomonas sp. NFX183. Lineage (NCBI taxonomy): Bacteria > Pseudomonadati > Pseudomonadota > Gammaproteobacteria > Pseudomonadales > Pseudomonadaceae > Pseudomonas > Pseudomonas sp. NFX183. The sequence continues at coordinate 583,369 of NZ_CP181333.1, forward strand.
GTCGTATGAAGAACGTCTGTCCGGCTCCCAGGCGCCTGCGCTGTACGCCCTGTCGCTGCTGGTGGTGTTCCTCTGTCTGGCAGCGCTGTACGAAAGCTGGTCGATTCCAATCGCGGTGATCCTGGTGGTGCCACTGGGTGTGATCGGTGCGTTGATCGCCACCAGCATGCGCGGGCTGTCCAACGACGTGTTCTTCCAGGTGGGCCTGTTGGTGACGGTGGGCCTGGCGGCGAAAAACGCCATCCTGATCGTGGAGTTCGCCAAAGAGCTTCACGAGCAGGGCAAAGGTATTGTCGAGTCGGCCATCGAAGCCTCTCGTATGCGTCTGCGCCCGATCATCATGACGTCCATGGCGTTCATGCTCGGCGTATTGCCGCTGGCCATCTCCTCGGGCGCAGGCTCAGGCAGCCAGCACGCGATCGGTACCGGCGTAATTGGCGGTATGATCACCGCCACCGTCCTGGCGATCTTCTGGGTGCCACTGTTCTTTGCAACCGTGTCGTCTGCTGGCGAGCGCAACAAAAAGACGGACACTACTGAAACTCCTAAAGAGGCTGGCCAATGAGCAAGTCGCTACTTTCCCTAGCCGTCACGGCATTCGTGCTCAGTGGCTGCTCGCTGATACCTGACTACCAGCGCCCCGAAGCGCCGGTGGCAGCGCAGTACCCGCAGGGGCCGGCGTATTCGTCGGCCCAGGCGCCGGGCCAGGCCGCTGCCGAGCAAGGCTGGAAGCAGTTTTTCCATGACCCTGCCCTGCAACAGCTGATCCAGACCGCGCTGGTCAACAACCGTGACCTGCGTGTCGCGGCCCTGAACATCGACGCCTACGCGGCGCAGTACCAGATCCAGCGTGCCGACCTGTTCCCGGCCATCTCGGCCACTGGCAGCGGCAGCCGTACGCGTACGCCGGCCAAGCTGTCGCAGACCGGCGAAGCGGGCATCACCAGCCAGTACTCGGCGGGCCTGGGGATCAGTTCCTATGAGCTGGACCTGTTCGGCCGCGTGCGCAGCCTCAGCGAAGAAGCACTGCAAAAGTACTTCGCCACTGAAGAAGCGCGGCGCAGCACCCAGATCAGCCTGGTGGCCAGTGTGGCCAACGCCTACCTGACCTGGCAGGCCGACAAGGAACTGCTCAAGCTGACCCAGGACACCCTCGGTGCATTCGAGCAGAGCTACAAGCTGACCTCGCGCAGCAACGAAGTCGGCGTGGCCTCGGCCCTCGACCTCAGCCAGGCGCGCACCTCGGTGGAAAACGCGCGTGTGCAATTGGCGCGCTATACACGCCAGGTGGCCCAGGACGAAAACAGCCTGACCCTGCTGCTCGGCACCGGTTTGCCGGCCAATATCGCCAGCAAGCCGCTGTCGGATGACCTGCTCAGCGAAGTGCCAGCCGGGTTGCCATCGGACCTGCTGCAACGTCGTCCCGACATTGTGCAAGCCGAGTACAACCTCAAGGCCGCCAACGCCAACATCGGCGCGGCGCGTGCAGCGTTCTTCCCAAGCATCAGCCTCACCGCCAGTGCCGGTACTGCCAGCCCAACCCTGGGCGGCCTGTTCAAGGGCGGTTCGGGCACCTGGTCGTTTGCGCCGCAGATCAACATCCCGATCTTCAACGCCGGTAGCCTGCGCGCAAGCCTGGACTACTCGAAGATCCAGAAAGAGATCAACGTGGCCAACTACGAGAAGGCCATCCAGACCGGTTTCCAGGAAGTCTCCGACGGCCTCGCCGCGCGTGCGACCTACAAGCAGCAACTGGACGCCCAGCGTGGCTTCGTCGCGGCCAACCAGGATTACTACCGCCTGGCCGAGCGTCGCTACCGCATTGGTGTCGACAGCAACCTGACGTTCCTCGACGCCCAGCGCCAGCTGTTCAGTGCCCAGCAATCGCTGATCACCGACCGTCTGGCGCAGCTCAACAGCGAGGTCAACCTGTACAAGGCCCTCGGTGGTGGCTGGAACGAGCAGACCGCGAAGAATGAGCCTGTGAAAGAAGAAGCACCGGCACTGAAGTTGTTCTAATCGTGCTGTTGTAGAGAAAACCGCTTCCCTCACCGGAAGCGGTTTTTTTATGCCTGGTGATAACCCTCCTCTCCTCGTGGCGAGCGGGCTGGCCCCGCGTTGGGGCGCGAAGCGGCCCCGAACCAGGCGCCCAATTTCCACCGGGCACTACGCGGCGCCTGAATTGGGGCGGCTTTGCCACCCAACGCGGGGCAAGCCCGCTCGCCACAACCTGCCCGCTCACTACAGGAAGCGGGCTTGCCTTGCTTTCTGCGGAACCTTTCAGGGTAAAATTGGTTACAGATTCTTACAGACCACAAAGGGAGCTTGTCGTAATGATCGTAGGAATCGACCTGGGCACAACCAACAGTTTAGCCGCCGTCTGGCGCGGTGACGCTACCGAAATGGTGCCCAATGCCCTTGGCCAGTTGCTGACCCCGAGTGTGGTCGGCCTGGATGACCAAGGCCGCATCCTGGTGGGCCAAGCCGCCAAGGAACGCCTGCACACCCACCCGCACCTGACCACCTCGCTGTTCAAGCGCTACATGGGCAGTGCCACCGAAGTGCGCCTGGGCGACCGCTCGTTCCGCCCCGAAGAACTCTCGGCGCTGGTGCTCAAAAGCCTGAAAGAAGACATCGAGCGCACCTACGGCCAAACCGTCACTGAGGCTGTGATCAGCGTGCCCGCCTACTTCAGCGACGGCCAACGCAAGGCCACGCGCATCGCCGGTGAACTGGCCGGGCTCAACGTTGAAAAACTCATCAACGAACCCACCGCCGCCGCGCTGGCTTACGGCCTGCACCAGCGTGACAAGGAAACCTCGTTCCTGGTGTTTGACCTCGGCGGCGGCACCTTCGACGTGTCGATCATCGAGCTGTTCGACGGCGTGATGGAAGTGCGCGCCAGCGCCGGCGACAACTTCCTCGGCGGCGAAGATTTCGACACCTTATTGCTCGAACACTTCGTCGACAGCCAGCGCAATGCTCAGGGCTTCCCGCCCACCAGCACCGTGCTGCAAGCCCTGCGCCGCGAAGCCGAGCGCGTGCGCAAAGCCTTGGGCCAGGACGACAGCGCCGAGTTCGCCCTGCGCGTTGACGGCCAGCAATGGGCCACAACCCTCACCCAGGCTGAACTCGCCAAGCTCTACACGCCCTTGCTTGAGCGCCTGCGCGCGCCGATTGAGCGCGCCCTGCGCGATGCGCGGATTCGGGTCGGCGATCTGGATGAAATCCTGCTGGTCGGCGGCACCACGCGCATGCCGCTGGTGCGCAAACTGGCCGCTGGCTTGTTCGGACGCTTCCCGTCCATCAGCCTCGATCCGGACCAGGTGGTCGCTCACGGCGCGGCGATTCAGGCAGCGCTGAAGGCCCGTTCGGCAGCGCTGGAAGAGATCGTGCTGACCGACGTCTGCCCGTACACCCTGGGCATCGAAACCTCGAACCAATATGGCGGCCATATCGAAAGCGGGCATTACCTGCCGCTGATCGAGCGCAACAGCAGCGTGCCGGTCAGCCGGGTCAAGAGTGTGGTCACCCTCCACGACGACCAGACCCGCGTGCTGTTGAAAATCTACCAAGGCGAAAGCCGTCTGGTGAAAGACAACATCGAACTGGGCCAGTTGGAAATTCCCGTGCCCAAGCGCAAGGCCGGCGAGGTCTCGCTGGACGTGCGCTTCACCTACGACAACAACGGCTTGCTCGAGGCCCAGGTGAACATTCCGCTGACCGGCGAGCAGCATTCACTGGTGATCGAGAACAACCCCGGCGTGCTCAGTCCGCAGGAAATCCAGCAACGCCTGCAAGCCTTGGCGCTGTTGAAAATCCACCCGCGCGACCAGCAGGTCAACACCGTACTGACCGCCCGCCTCGAACGGCTCTACCAGGAAAACCTCGGCGAGTTGCGCGAACAACTCGGGCACTGGGCCGCGCAGTTCCAGCAAGTGCTCGACACCCAGGACGAACGCCGCATCCGTGAGGCCCGCAGCGAACTTACCCGCCAACTTGAGCAACTCGACAACGGGTTCTGGCGCTGAGAGAGAACGACATGGACTGTTGGACAGTGTTGCAACTGGCGGACGATGCCGACGAGCGCACCATCAAGCGTACTTACGCGCGGCTGCTGAAAAGCTGCCGCCCGGACGACGACGCCGAGGGTTTCCAGCGCCTGCGTGAGGCTTACGAACAAGCGCTGCATATCGCGCGCTGGCGCGCCGACAATGAGGACGAAGAGGTCGAAGTCATCGACGCGCCAGTGGCCGAACTGGCCGACGGCAACCCGCATGAATACGCGCAGTTTGACGATACTCGCCTCGTCAGCCCTGCCCTGTTCGACCTGCCGCCCGAGCAAACGCGCGCGCAAGCGCTGATCAACGGGCTGGGCGCTCACACCCTCGACGAGCGCTGGGAACAGGCCCAGCATCAACTCTGCGCCGATGCGTTCCAGGCAGCTCTGCTGCGCCACTGTTTCGATGCCCCCGGTGAGCGTGCGGCAATTGCCGCCTGGGCGGTGCAGCACTTGGAATGGCTGACGCCTTGGCAACGTGTGGCGATGAGCCCCTGGCAACATGAGGCGCTAAGCGGCGAGCTGCTGCAGGCGTATCGCCAGGCGCTGCAGGAACAGCTGGAGCAAAAGGCCGAGCGCGAGTTCGTCAACCTGCTTAAAGCCTACAACCAGCAACCCTGGCTGCGCGTGTTCGACCTGCAACAACAATGGCAGCGCATCGTCCTGCAATTGCTCCACGACACCACGTGGAGCGTGCCGTTGTTTGAGCGCGTCTGCCAGGTCTTTGGCTGGGATGACCAGAAAGGCCTGCACCCCGAGCCCGAGTGGATGTGGCGGGGCTTGGTTGAACGCTGCGAACAGGAGAGTTTCTACGACACCCTGTTGGAAAAAGCCCACAACGGCCCGCGCAACGCACCCGACACCTTGCCCGCACGCTTGCTGCTGACGCGGATGCCGACTGCCGAACAGCTCCGTTTGGTGTCCCAGTTTGGTGATGATCAGTGGAACGCGTGCCAGCAACTGTCGCAAAAGTTTGCCTGGCGCTATCCGTCGTTACTGGAGCGCCTGCCGCAACCCGATGTATTTTTTTGGCGAAAATTTTTGCCGCGCCCGGTCTCCGGACAAACCTGGGGCAGGGTGTGGGGCGGGCTGGCCATTGCCACGTGCGTGGCCTCCATTCACCTGAAAAAAGGCCCGGTGCCGCTCGAACTCTTCATCTTCATGTTGATGACCTTCCTGCCGACCGTCGTCGCCATACGCCTCACTCAGGGCTGGGCCGCCATCACCTCGCGATTCCTCGTTGCCGACCTATGGCTGAGCGAGAGGCTGTTGCCCCAACGCTTCAACCCACGCCAATACTGGTTGGTCCTGCGCCACGGTATTCCGCAAGTGGGGATGCTGGTGATGTTCGGCTTTTTGCTCGGCGTGATGGGCATAGTGACGTACCTGGGCATGATCCTGATCCACTTGTTCAGCCACCGGCGCATGGGCACGGTCGACGAATCCTTCAATGCCAGATGGCCGTGGATCAGCGGCCTGCATTGGAGTTACTGGAGCCCCTGGCAACTGGTGTTTCTGGTGGTCATGGTGGTACTGACGCTCGCGTTCCAGCTGTACCTGCCTGCCTTTCCGTTGACCCGCCTGGTTGAATCTCGACTGTAACTTTCCCAAGGGCGGGCAGCCGATGCAGGCATGCCCGCCAACTTGCGTTCGATCATCGCCCACAAACCGCCCTGCCCCACTTTCATCACGTCCACACCGCCAAGCACCATGGCCGGCACCTGCATAACCCCAATAACAACAGGTCCAACACCATGAGCATTTTCCAACCGCGCCAGCTGTGGCTGGCGACCGCTGTCGCCAGTCTTGCACTCCCTGTCGTCGCCGAAGAACACGGCTTTCTCGAGGACGCCAGCGCCAACCTCAACCTGCGCAATTTCTTCTTCAACCGCAATTACACCAACCCGACCAAAGCCCAGGGCGGTGCGCAGGAATGGACGCAAAGTTTCATTCTCGACGCCCGGTCCGGCTTCACCCAGGGCACGCTGGGTTTGGGTATGGATGTGCTGGGGTTGTACTCACAAAAGCTTGATGGCGGGCGCGGCACCGGTGGCACCCAGCTGTTGCCGCTGGACCACGACGGCCGCCCGGCCGATAACTTCGGGCGCCTGGGAGTGGCGTTCAAGGCGCGGCTTTCCAAGACCGAACTGAAGGTCGGCGAGTGGATGCCGGTGCTGCCGATCCTGCGCGCCGACGACGGCCGCTCCCTGCCGCAAACCCTGCGCGGCGGGCAGATCACCTCCAAGGAAATCGACGGCCTCACGCTCTACGGCGGTCAGTTCCGCGCCAACAGCCCGCGCGATGACAGCAGCATGACGGACATGTCGATGTCCGGTAAAACCGCCTTCACCTCCGACCGTTTCAACTTCCAGGGCGGCGAATATGCGTTCAACGATAAACGCACCCAGATCGGCATATGGAATGCCCAGCTCAAGGACATCTACCGCCAGCAGTACGTCAACCTGATCCACAGCCAGCCCGTGGGTGACTGGACCCTGGGCGCCAACCTCGGGTTCTTCTACGGCAAGGATGACGGCAGCGCCCGTGCGGGTGAGCTGGACAACAAGACCTGGTCCGGCCTGTTTTCTGCGCGTTACGGTGGCAACACCTTCTACGTCGGCCTGCAAAAACTCACCGGCAACAGCGCGTGGATGCGCGTCAACGGTACCAGCGGCGGCACCCTGGCCAACGACAGCTACAACGCCAGCTACGACAACGCCCAGGAAAAATCCTGGCAGGTGCGCCACGATTTCAACTTTGTCGTCCTCGGCCTCCCGGGCCTGACCCTGATGAACCGCTATATCAGCGGCAGCAACGTGCACACCGGGGCCATCACCGACGGCAAGGAGTGGGGCCGTGAGAGCGAACTGGGCTACACCGTGCAAAGCGGCGCCCTCAAGGATTTGAACGTGCGTTGGCGCAACTCCAGCATGCGCCGCGACTACAGCAACAATGAGTTCGACGAGAACCGCTTGATCGTCAGTTACCCGATCAGCCTGCTGTAGGCGTCCGTCAGTGCGAATGGCAGCCGCGCCTTGATTGGTCGCGGCTGTTTTTTTGGCAAGTTGCCTCAATGGGAGCGGGAACGTTCCCCGCCAATACCTCAAAACTCACGCGCGCGCGGCAATGACCATAGCCGTATTGGCAATGGCGACGACGACTCGAACCCCTTACGCGTGAAGCCAGCCCGCCCCTTCAAGACAGGCGGCACGATTTACCGCTGATGACAGCCGCGCTCATGCTGTATCGTGCACGCGCCCATCACCCGGCACAGGGACTCAACGACACGGATGACCAGCTCTGAACCCAGGCCGCCATGAAATACCTGATTGTCATTCTGTCGATTCTGCTCACCGGCTGCATCGGCGCGCCTATCGCGCTGACGCCGCAGACCGAGCAACGCCTGCAAGCCCAGGCGCCGATCCGTTTTCTGCTGACCTTTGATGACGGCCCCAGCGCCTCGGGCTACAACAACCCGAGCCGCTCGGTGGTGGCTGACCTGGCGAATAACCCGGTATTGCCGGGTATCAAGGCGGTGTTCTTCCTGCAGACCGAAGCCTCCCGCTCAGGCGGCAGCCCGCGGGGCCGCAAGACCATGGTGCGTGAATACGCGGCGGGTCACGTGCTGGCCTTCCACACCGCCACCGGGTTTCACACTAACCACCGCTGGTTGAGCGACGCCGAGCTTGAAAGCACCCTCAGCCAGGGCGCGGCCGATATCGCCGCCATCACCGGCGCCTCACCCGCGCTGGTACGTCCGCCCTTCTGGAACTACGACAAGCGCACCTTCGCCGCCTACCAGCGCCACGGCATGCACGTATTGCTGACAGACTTGAGTGCCAATGACGGCAAGATCTGGGGCTTCAACGGCAGCCCGCGGCGCCGGGCGAATTTGTATCGGCAGCTGTCGGTGGTGCGCGAGCGCATCGCGCTGGGCGAGTTACCGACAGTGGACGGCGTGATACCGGTGGTGGTGACCTTCCATGACATCAACCGCTACACCGCGCGGCACCTGCAGGAATACTTGCAGATCCTGATGGACAGCGCTCGGATCAACGGCATGAAGACTGCGGCCGAGCCGTTCTACACCGACCGTGCCGTGCTGGAACGCGCGGCGCTGGCGCGCACGGTCAAGGATGTGAATGAAGTGGTGCACCTGCCGGGAGTGTGGAACTGGGTATGGGATGCGGATTCCCACTGAAACCCATGTGGGAGCGGGCTTGCTCGCGAATGCGGTGGGTCAGTCAATTTATCTTTAACTGATGCACCGCATTCGCGGGCAAGCCCGCTCCCACCTTTTTGACCGTGTTTCAGTTCAGTCCTGGCGCGACTCCACGCCGAGCTCATCCCATACCGACTCGGCGAGGTGGAAGGTCGCATTCGCCGCCGGAATCCCACAATAGATCGCGCTTTGCATCAGCACTTCCTTGATCTCGGCGCGGGTCACGCCGTTGCTGGCAGCGGCGCGCAGGTGCAGTTTCAGTTCTTCACTGCGGTTCATGCCGATCAGCATGGCGATGGTGATCAGGCTGCGGGTGTGCCGCGGCAGGCCGGGGCGGGTCCAGATATCACCCCAGGCGTGGCGGGTGATCATTTCCTGGAACTCGCTGTTGAATTCGGTCAGGGCATTCAGGCTGCGGTCGACATGTGCGTCGCCCAGTACTTCGCGGCGCACTTGCAGGCCGGCGGCGTAACGGTGTTTCTCGTCCACAAAAAAGCTCCTGGTTCAATTGGGTCTCGGCTCGATCACCGGTGGTGGTGGCAAGCGCGCTCGTCACACGGTTTATTCAGCCAGCAAGAACCTCAGCACCCGGTGACTGAAATCAGCCCCGGCCTGGACGTTGGACAGGTGGGCCGCATAGAACTCGGCGTACTCGGCGCCCTTCACGTGGTTCTGGATAAAGTGGCTGCCGGCCGGCGGTGTCACTGCGTCCTCGGTCCCGGCAATCACCAGGGTCGGCACCTTGATCGATGCCAGCTGCTCGCGAAAATCCGCATCGCGCACGGCGGCGCAATTGGCGGCGTAACCCTCGGGCGACGTGGCGGCGAGCATGTCGGTAATCTGCCTGGCCTGGTGCGGGTTGGCGGCGGCGAAATCGGCGGTGAACCAGCGGGCGATAGACGCATCACGCAGCGCCACCATGGCGGCCGGGCCATCGCGCAAGACCATCTCGATACGCGGGTTCCATATATCCGGCGTGCCGATCCTGGCCGCGGTGTTACACACCACCAGCCGCTGCAGACGGTCACCGGCATGGATGCCCAGCCACTGACCGATCAGGCCGCCCATGGACAGCCCGCAAAAATGCGCACGCTGGATCTGCAGCGCATCCAACAGCGCGATCACGTCGTGGCCCAGTTGCTCAATGCTGTACGGCCCCTCGGTGACCAAGGACTTGCCGTGGCCACGGGTGTCGAAACGCACCACGCGAAAATGCTCGGTGAAGGCCGGAATCTGGATGTCCCACATATGCAGGTCGGTGCCCAGGGAGTTGGACAGCACCAGCACCGGCGCGTCGAGCGGGCCGTCCAGTTGGTAATGCAGTTCGCCCTCGGCGAGTTGTACAAATGGCACAGCGGTCTCCTTACGCGGTCAAGGCAAAATGATCGGCCACCGCGCGGGTGACCCACGTGTGCGCCTGGCCGAGGTAGTGGGCCGGGTCGAGCAGGCGGTCCAGTTCAGCGGCTGACAACTCGGCGGTGACCTGCGGTTCGTCGGCCAGCACTGCACGCAGATGGCGCCCGTCGGCAACGGCGCGTTTGCAGCATTGCTCCAGCAGATGGTGCGCGGTTTCACGGCCCAGGCGCTGGGCAAGCACGCTGCTGACGGCTTCGGCCAGCACCAGGCCCTGGGTCAACTCAAGGTTGCGCGCCATGCGCTCAGGGTCGACCTCCAGCCCGTCGGCCACCAGCAGCGCCTGCTGCAATGCGCCGGACACCAACCGGCAAATGTCCGGCAGGGTTTCCCATTCGGCATGCCACAGGCCAAGGCTGCGCTCATGTTCCTGAGGCATGGCGCTCAACATCGTCGCCACCAGGCCCGGCACGCGGGTCGCCGTGCTGATCAATACGGCGGCGCCCACCGGGTTGCGCTTGTGCGGCATGGTCGATGAACCACCTTTGCCGGGCGCCGAAGGCTCGAACACTTCCGCCGCTTCGGTCTGCATCAACAGGCTGATATCACGCCCCATTTTGCCCAGGCTGCCGGCGATCAGGCCGAGCACACTGGCGAACTCCACCAGCCGGTCACGGTGGGTGTGCCAGGGTTGCTCGGGTAAATTCAATTGCAACTGCGCAGCCAGGGCTTCGGCCACCGGCATTGCCTGCTCACCCAGCGCCGCCAGCGTTCCGGACGCGCCGCCAAACTGCAGCACCAGCAGGCGCGGTTTGAGCTCGGCAAGACGCTGACGACTGCGCGTCAGCGCCCCCAGCCAACCGGCGATTTTCATGCCCAGGGTCACCGGTGTCGCATGCTGCAACCAGGTGCGCCCGGCCAATGGCACGCGCGCATAACGCTGGGCCTGCACGGCAAGCGTCTCACCCAATTGCGCCAGGTCAGCGTCGATCAACGCCAGCGCGCGCCGCAGTTGCAGGACCAGGCCGGTGTCCATCACATCCTGGCTGGTCGCGCCCAGATGCACATAACGTTCGGCGCCGGCGTCTTCACTGGCGATCAACTTGCCCAGCGCTTTCACCAACGGAATCGCCGAATTGCCCGCCGTGGCAATCGCCACGCCGAGCGCATCCACGTCGTACAAAGACGCCAGGCACGCCTGGGCAATCGGCGCGACGGCGGCCTGGGGAATCAAGCCGACCTGGGCCTTGGCGCGGGCCAGCGCGGCTTCAAAGTCCAGCATGCCCTGCAAACGCCCCTGGTCGCAGAACACATCGGCCATGCTGTCAGCGCTGAAGTAGGCGTCGAACAGTTGATTGCTCGTGCGCAGTGTCATAACTCTTCCTTACAGATCGTGGTGCAGATACGCCGCCTGCTTGGGCAGGCGCAGGCTGAACAGGAAAGCAATCGCCATCATCACGGTGACGTACCAATAGAAGCCGTTCTCCATGCCCATGGATTTCAGGCCCAGCGCGACCACTTCAGCCGAGCCGCCGAAAGTCGCGTTGGCCACCGCGTACGCCAGGCCCACGCCCAATGCACGTACCTGGGGCGGGAACATTTCGGCTTTGACCAGGCCGCTGATGGAGGTATAGAAGCTGACAATCGCCAGGGCCAGGGTGATCAGCACAAAGGCCAGGAACGGACTGCTGACGGTTTTCAGGGTCAGCAGGATCGGCACGGTGCACAGCGTGCCCAGGGCGCCGAACCACAGCATGGAATTGCGGCGGCCGATCTTGTCCGCCAGCATCCCGAACAGCGGCTGCATGCACATGTAGAGGAACAGCGCGCCGGTCATGATGTAACTGGCGGTCTTGGCATGCATCCCGGCCGTGTTCACCAGGTACTTCTGCATGTACGTGGTGAACGTGTAGAAAATCAGCGAGCCGCCGGCGGTGTAACCCAGCACCGTGATAAAGGCCGCGGTGTGATTGCGCAGCAGCGCGGTGATGCTGCCGGCGTCCTTGTGTTCGCGCATTTCCTTGGTGGTCGTCTCTTTCAAGGTACGGCGCAGCAGTAAGGAGATGACCGCCGCGACGGCACCGACCACAAATGGAATCCGCCAGCCCCAGGCGCGCAGTTCATCTTCGCTGAGAAATTGCTGCAGGATCACCACCACCAGTACCGCGAGCAATTGCCCGCCGATCAAGGTCACGTACTGGAACGAGGCAAAGAACCCGCGCTGGCCCTTGAGGGCGACCTCACTCATGTAGGTGGCGGTGGTGCCGTACTCGCCGCCCACCGATAAGCCTTGAAACAGGCGCGCGACCAACAACAGGATTGGCGCCCAGATGCCGATGTCCTTGTAGGTCGGCAAAAACGCAATAACCAGCGAGCCGGCGCACATCATCAGCACCGCGATCATCATCGAATTCTTGCGGCCGTGCTTGTCGGCCAGACTGCCGAACACCCAGCTGCCAATAGGGCGCATCAAGAAGCCGGCAGCGAACACGCCGGCGGTGCTGAGCAGTTGTACGGTGGGGCTCTCCGACGGAAAAAACGCCGGGGCAAAATAGATGGCGCAGAAGGCATAAACGTAGAAGTCGAACCATTCGACAAGGTTGCCGGACGAGGCCCCGACAATCGCAAAAATCCGCTTGCTGCGTTCTTCTCCGGTGTAGTGAATCGTTTTTGTTGTCATGTGTTTTTCACTCAGTGGGAACGGTTATAGCCTAGACATACTTTGCAACAACCATGTTCCGCAAGCAGACTTTTGGATACTTGTCGCCTCGAAGGGTCTCATCGCGGGCAAGCCCGCTCGCACATTTTGATTGGGGACGCCTTTAAATGTGGGAGCAGGCTTGCCTGCGACAGGTTTTAAGCCATCTCAGTAATCGAAGAACACCGTTTCCTTATCTGTGCCCTGCAAAATCACATTCCACTGGTGCACACCGCCCGCATCCGCTTTGGCAATCAAGGTGCCGCGACGCTCAGCCGGCACACACGCCAGCAACGGGTCATCGCCATTCAACGCTTCACCGTCAAAATAAATCCTTGTCAGCAAGTGCTTCACCAGCCCACGCGCAAACACCAGCACCACCAGGTGCGGCGCCTGGGTCGTACCCGCAAGCCCTGGCACGCTGCCCGGCTTGATCGTGGTAAAGCGAAAGCGCCCTTCGGCATCTACCGGCACTCGCCCAAAGCCTTCGAAGTTGGGATCGACGGCTTTGGCCTGGTCATCTTCCGGATGATCGTATTTGCCCGCAGCATTGGCCTGCCAGACTTCAAGCATGGCGTCGTTGACGACATCACCGTTGCCGTCCACCACTTGCCCGCTGATCGCCACGCGTTCGCCAAGGGTGGCCGGCACGGTCAGGTCTTCGCGGTTCAGCCAGGTCAGGCCAATGTGGTAATACGGCCCGACGGTGTGGGACGTGGTTGCGTAAAGGCTCATCTCATTTCTCCATCGGCGTGGCGTCGCGGCCGCGCAGGACGATGTCCCAGCGGTAGCCGAGGGCATAGGAAGGAATGGTTTTTTCCAGGTCGAAGCTGGCGATCAGGCGCTGCTTGGCCGAGGTGTCCGGCACGCAGTTGTAGATCGGGTCGTACTCCAGCAATGGGTCGCCGGGGAAGTACATCTGCGTGACCAGGCGCGTCAGCACGCTGGGGCCAAACAGCGAAAAGTGGATATGCGCCGGGCGCCACGCGTTGTGGTGGTTGCCCCACGGGTAGGCGCCGGGCTTGATGGTCTGGAACTGGTACCAGCCATCCGCGTCGGTGACGGTGCGGCCGGTGCCGGTGAAGTTCGGGTCCAGTGGCGCGTCATGCAGGTCGCGCTTGTGGTTGTAGCGACCGGCGGCGTTGGCTTGCCAGATCTCCACCAGAATGCCCGGCACCGGCAGGCCATTTTCATCCAGCACGCGGCCATGAATGATGATGCGCTCGCCCTGAGGTTCGCCCTCGTGCTGGGCAGTCAGGTCGTTGTCCTTCTCATTGACGCGTTCGGCGCCGATGCTCGGGCCGGTGATCTCTGACAAGGAATGCGGCAGAAACACCAACGGCTGAGACGGCGAACGCAAGTTCGTCGACTGGTAGGCCGGGTGCAGGTAATCGGGTTGAGTGCCCGCTTGCGGGCGCCGGTATCCGGGCTTGTCACTCATGGAGCCATCCTCTCTTATTAAACGCGTTCAATCGCCAGCGCCAAACCCTGGCCGACGCCCACACACATAGTGGCCAGGCCTTTGCGGCCGCCGGTTTTTTCCAACTGGTGCAACGCCGTCAACACCAACCGCGCGCCGCTCATGCCCAGCGGGTGGCCGAGGGCGATGGCGCCGCCGTTCGGGTTCACCTGCGGGGCATCGTCGGCAATGCCCAACTCACGCAGCACCGCCAGGCCTTGGCTGGCGAAGGCTTCGTTGAGTTCGATGACGTCAAAGTCGGTAACCGCCAGACCAAGGCGCTCCACCAGTTTACGCACCGCCGGCACCGGGCCGATGCCCATCACACGCGGTGCAACACCGGCACTGGCCATGCCCAACACACGGGCGCGGGCGGTGAGGCCATGTTTTTTCACGGCCTCGGCCGAGGCCAGAATCAGCGCCGCTGCGCCGTCATTCACGCCCGAGGCGTTGCCGGCGGTGACGGTCTTGTCTGGGCCATTGACTGGCTTGAGTTTGGCCAGGGCTTCCAGGGTTGTGTCCCGTGGATGCTCATCCTGCTCGACCACGGTCTCGCCCTTTTTATGCGCGACGCGCACCGGCACGATTTCTTCAGCGAAAAACCCGGCGGCTTGCGCAGCGGCGGTACGTTGCTGGCTGCGCAGGGCAAAAGCGTCCTGATCGGCGCGGGACACATTGTAGTCGTCGGCGACGTTATCGGCGGTCTGCGGCATCGCGTCCACACCGTACTGGGCCTTCATCAACGGGTTGATAAAACGCCAGCCGATGGTGGTGTCTTCAAGCTTCATGTTGCGTGAAAACGCCGCATCAGCCTTGCCCATCACGAAGGGTGCACGGGACATCGACTCAACGCCGCCGGCAATCGCCAGCTCCATTTCGCCGCTGGCGATGGCACGGAATGCCGTGCCAATCGCGTCCATGCCCGAGGCGCACAAACGGTTGAGGGTCACGCCGGGAATGCTCTCCGGCAGGCCCGCCAACAGCAGGGCCATGCGCGCGACGTTGCGGTTGTCCTCACCGGCCTGGTTGGCACAACCGAGGAACACTTCATCCACCGCCGCCCACTCAACCTGAGGGTTGCGCTCGATCAGGGCCTTGATCGGCAAGGCCGCCAAGTCATCGGCACGCACCGTGGACAAACCACCGCCAAAGCGGCCAATGGGCGTGCGAATGGCATCACAGATAAACACGTCACGCATCAGGCTTCTCCTGGCGCTTGGCCATGGGCGGCGGCAGTGCGGGCTTCGAGATCACGCAGGGCCTTCAGTTCGATGTCCGTCGGTGCGTCGGTGGTGCTCACCTGATCGGCAAACCGAATCGCCCAACCAGTGGCCGCGACCACTTGTTCGCGGGTGACGCCGGGGTGCAGCGCGGTGACCACAAATTCATGGCTGCCCTCTTCCGGCTCCATGATGCACAGGTCGGTAATAATCCCTACAGGGCCGGCGCCTGGCAGACCCAGGCGTTTACGTGAGTCGCCGCCTTCGCCGTGGCCGACGGAGGTGATGAAGTCCAACTTGTCGACAAACGACCGCGCCGACTGCTTGAGGATGATCAGCACGCTCTTGGCCGAGCCGGCAATCTCCGGCGCGCCACCAGCACCCGGCAGGCGCACTTTGGGCTGGTGGTAATCGCCGACCACGGTGGTGTTGATATTGCCGAATCGATCAACCTGGGCCGCGCCGAGAAAACCGACGTCGATGCGCCCGCCTTGCAGCCAGTAGCGGAAAATCTCGCCGGTCGGCACCACGGTGTCAGCGGTTTCTGCCAGTTCGCCGTCGCCGATGGACAGCGGCAAGACGCTGGGCTTGGCGCCAATCGGGCCCGATTCGTAGATCAGCACCACGTCGGGCGACGAGGTCAGGCGCGCCAGGTTGGCAGCCTTGGAAGGCAAGCCGATGCCGACGAAGCACACCGAGCCGTTCTTGAGGCGACGCGCGGCGGCGACGGTCATCATTTCGTTGGTCGAGTAAGCCATCACTTGGCCTCCTGCGCGGCGGCCAGCTTGGCCTGGAATTCACGGAAGTCGGGAGTGCCGTGGATGTATTCGTCGATCCAGGCGGTAAAGGTCCCACGGTCGCGAGCGATCGGGTCCCACGCCTGATAGAAGCGGTTATCACGCTCGTTGTAGCCGTGGGCGTAGGACGGATGCGCGCCACCCGGTACGTGACACACCGCTGTCAGCGCCCAGGTCGGCAGCACGCAGCTGTTCATCGGCGCGTTCAGGTCGTCCACGATCTCTTCGACGGTGACGATGCAGCGCTTGGCCGCCAGGGCCGCTTCTTTCTGCACACCGAGAATGCCCCAGAGCAACACGTTGCCCTTGCGGTCAGCCTTCTGTGCATGGATCACGGTGACATCCGGGCGAACCGACGGCACCGCCGCCAGCACTTCGCCGGTGAACGGGCAGGTCACGGTTTTGATCAGCGGGTTGACCTTGGGCAAGTCAGAACCGGCGTAGGCGCGCAGCACCGCAAACGGCAGGCCGGATGCACCGGCGACGTAGGCATTGGCCAGGTCGGCGTGGCTGTGTTCTTCGATCTCCAGCGGTTGCGGCCATTGCTTCTCGACCGCGTCGCGCAGGCGATGCAGGGAGCCTACGCCGGGGTTGCCGCCCCAGGAGAAAATCAACTTGCGGACGCAGCCAGCACCGATCAACTGGTCGTAGATCAAGTCAGGCGTCATACGCACCAGCGTCAGGTCTTTCTTGCCCTGACGAATGATTTCATGACCTGCTGCCGTAGGGATCAGGTGGGTGAAGCCTTCCAGTGCGACGGTATCGCCGTCATTCACGAATTGCTTCACCGCGTCGCGCAGCGCAAGGATTTCAGCCATGGGGTTCGGGCTCCCGGTGTTGATCGAAAAAGGCGCTGAGGTGGCGCCCAAGTGCCTGAAGATTAAGCCGGGCAAAGGGGTCGAACAATCTGATAATCGACTCAGCGTTCGATTATCGAACGGATTGTTATCTAGCTAATCTTCGTGTAAAGCAGCCAGTTCAGCTGCCCAACTGTCAATGTGGGACCTGGCTTGCCTGCGATTGCATCAACTCGATTTGCCTGCTGGACCGAGTCGTCTGCATCGCAGGCAAGCCAGCTCCCACATCGCCTCGTGGCTGCTACAAAATCGTGTCAGACCTCAGGTCGCGTCCGCATGGCTGACCATGCCCTTGATCAGCACGGCCGCCGTGGCCAATGCCGCCGGAATCACCAGCGCCGTCAGCACCTGCTCGAAGTTCCAGCCCAACCCCAGCAAGGTTGCGCCCATCCACGCACCGAGGATCGCGCCGAAGCGGCCGATGCCGAGCATCCACGACACGCCGGTAGCGCGGCCTTGGGTCGGGTAGAAGCGTGCGGCCAGTGACGGCATCGCCGATTGCGCACCGTTGACGCACATCCCGGCAACCAGCACCAAGGTGGCCAGCAACGTGATATTGCCCAGGCTCTGCCCCACCGCGTAGGCGAACACCCCGGCGAGCAGGTAGAAAGTGCCGATGACCTTGTGCGGATTGAACCGGTCCATCGCCCAGCCCACGCCGACCGCACTCAACACGCCACCAAACTGGAAGAGCGCGCCGATAAACGCCGCCTGTTCCATGCTGGCGCCGCTGTCGCGCATCAGGGTCGGCAGCCAACTGGTCAGCAGGTACACGATCACCAGGCCCATGAAGTAGGTGAGCCACAGCAACAAGGTGCCGGCGCTGTAAGTGCCGGAGAAGATCACCGCGAACACGTTGCGCGCCTTGACGGTTTTTTGTTCGGGCACGCTGAAGCTGGTGGCGTGGGCGACGAGGTTGGGCTCGATGGGTGACAAGGTCTTGCGCACCTTGTCGGTGCCGCGATTACGCACCACGAGGTAGCGCGCCGATTCCGGCAGCCACACCAACAGCACCATCGCCAGGATCAACGGCAGGATGCCGCCAATCATCAGCAAGCTGTGCCAGCCGAACGCTGGAATCAGCTTGGCCGAGATAAATCCGCCACCGGCCATGCCCAGGTTGAACCCACAGAACATGCTGGTGACCAGCAGCGACTTGTGACGCTCGGGCGTGTATTCGGAGAGCAGCGTGGTGGCATTCGGCATCCCCGCACCCAGGCCCAACCCGGTGAGGAAACGCAACACCAGCAACTGGTCAACGTTAGTGCTGTAGGCCGAGGCCAGGCTGAACGCGCCAAACACCAGCACCGCACTCACCAACACCACTTTGCGCCCGAAACGGTCGGCCAACGGGCCGGAGCCCAGCGCGCCGAACACCATGCCGATCAACGCGGCGCTCATCACCGGGCCGAGGCTGGCGCGGTCGATGCCCCAGTCCTGCGAGAGTGCGGGCGCGATAAAGCCCATGGCGGCGGTGTCGAGCCCGTCGAGGAAGACAATCAGGAAGCACAGGATCACCACGCGCCATTGATAGCGTGACAACGGCTGGGCATTGATAAAGGACTGCACGTCCAGGTTAGTACCGACAGAGGGCTGATTCATTATTGTTATTTCCACACCGATGGGCGGGCGAACGACCTGAGGTCGTCATTATTATTGGGCGGCGCTGACAGCGCTGCCGCACATTAATAAGCCAGGGGAAACACCGTCAATTGATCAAGCCGGGATCTGTGCGGTCATCGAACACTTAGGCAAACAGTTGCGCACTCAGCTCACGGCTGGCGCTGAGCATGCTGGGCAGGAAACGCTGCTCCAGCTCGCTGCGGCTGACCCGACCGGCGTGGGTACTCACGTTGAGCGCGGCCAGCACCTGGCCGGACGCGTCGTACACCGGCACGGCGATGGAACGCAGGCCCTGCTCCAACTCCTGGTCGACAATGCACCAGCCCTGCTGGCGTACTTGCTGCAGGCATTCGAACAAGGCGTCGGGCGTGGTCAAGGTGCGGCTGGTCTTGGTTTGCAGGTCGGCGTGGTCGAGGTAGTCCTGCAGCGAGGCATCGTCGAGTGCCGCGAGCAGGATGCGGCCCATGGACGTGCAATAGGCCGGCAAGCGCCCGCCCACCGACAAGTCCACGGAGATCAGGCGCTGGGTGGTGGCGGAACGGGCGATATAGAGGATGTCGTCGCCCTCCAGCGTCGCCATGTTGCAGGCTTCATGCAGCTGCTCGCTCATGCGATCGAGGTAAGGCTGAGCCGACACTGCCAGCGGCGTAGAGGATAAATAGGCGTGCCCCAGGGTCAGGACTTTGGGCAACAGTGAATAGGTACGCCCGTCGGTGGTGGCGTAGCCGAGCTTGATCAACGTGTGCAGGCAACGGCGCACGGCGGCGCGAGGGATTTCGGTGCGGTGGCTGATCTGGGCGATGGTCAGGTGGCGCTTGCGCTCCTGGAAGGCTTGCACCACGGCCAGGCCACGGGCCAGGGAAGTCATGAAGTCCGGATCACCGGTAAACGCCTGGATGCGCTTGGCCGGGGACGCCACGATCGGCGGCGCCACTGACGCGAAGGAGTTGCGCAATTGATCGTTCATTTCAGGGTCCTTTCTCTTATTTTCAACCGCTGGGAGGGTTGGCCGCTATTACAAGCCGCGCTGGCCAGAATGCACAAGGCGGGGTCAGTAACTTTGGGCGATTATCGGACGATCATGCGATTATCGCAATTTTCCGGCCGCGCAATGGCGCTCAACGAACCAGCACACTTCACGGATGTGCCGAAGGGATCGCTTAAGTTTGAGCAACCATCCGCCATTTATAAAAGTGCAGAAGGTCGACACGTTTTTTTCGAAAAGACTGACACCTGTATGTAACAAAACCCTCACGCAACGTTGACGCTTTTTAACTTCACGACGATAGTGTTATTCAAATACGTCGCTATAATGCAACCTGTGCAGAGGTCGGCCCGGTAACAATAATCGGGATTGGAGCTCGCCAGGCTTTGCAGCGTTCGAGCATCGCCGGTCACACGTATCCGCTTAAATGTTTGCCCCTTGTGCTTCTTTCAAACTTGAACAGTTCGCCTGTTCAACTTGAAACAGCCCGAGGACGACTTTCAAGCGCGGCGCTGCACATTCAATACACTCAACTCATTTAGGTAACACTGTGACGAAAGACGAACTGCGCGCGGAACTTGAGCGCCAGGAGCAACGTTACAAGGACGTTTACGGCGGGGAAATCACCACTTACGCCGCCCAGCCTGAGCCCGAGCGCAAGCCCTGGCGCAAACGAGCCAGTTTGCTCGATCAGGCATTTGCCCAGGAAATCCAAAAGATTGAACAGGAACTCAAAACCGAAGAGCCATAAGCACTTGGATTTGAGCTTCAAGGTTTTGCCACCGCCGCTGGCGCATTGCCAGCGGCGGGCAGCCTGATTTAATCAGGCTCCTACAGCCTTGAACGAAATTTCGTACAAATGTTTCAAATGTGACAATTCGGTCAAAAAAACCCGCGTTTTCGCCCCCCAGCTTTATAAATCAAAGACTTGCCAAAGCCCCGAAAACCCTGGGATGCGCACCTCTGCCCGGTTTTTTTTCAATGAAGATTGTTACCGATGAGCAGCTAGTGCATCGATTACTGAGGTTTTCTGGCATAATCGCGCCCCCTTACGACCGGGTCAGAAAACCTTCATGATCGATTTATTCAGCGGACTGGATGCGTGGGTTCTAGTGAGCCTGTTGCTCGCCCTGGCCTTTGTCCTCGCCTTCGAGTTCATCAATGGCTTTCATGACACTGCTAACGCGGTGGCCACAGTCATCTATACCAAAGCCATGCCGCCGCACCTGGCCGTGTTCTTCTCCGGGGTGTTCAACTTCCTCGGCGTGTTGCTCGGTGGTGTCGGTGTCGCGTACGCCATCGTGCACTTGCTGCCGGTGGAGTTGCTGATCAATGTGAACACCGGCCATGGTCTGGCTATGGTCTTCTCCTTGCTGGCAGCGGCGATTACCTGGAACCTGGGCACTTGGTACTTCGGTATCCCGGCCTCCAGTTCCCACACCCTGATCGGCTCGATCCTGGGTGTCGGCCTGGCCAATGCCCTGATCAACGATATCCCGCTGGCTGACGGTGTGAACTGGCAGAAAGCGATCGATATCGGCGCGTCTCTGGTGTTCTCGCCGATGGCCGGTTTCCTGGTCGCAGCCCTGGTGCTGCTCGGCCTGAAATGGTGGCGCCCGCTGTCGAAGATGCACAAGACCCCGGACCAGCGCCGCAAGCTTGACGACAAGAAACACCCGCCGTTCTGGAACCGCCTGGTGCTGGTGATTTCCGCGATGGCCGTAAGCTTTGTGCACGGCTCCAACGATGGTCAGAAAGGTATCGGCCTGATCATGCTGGTGCTGATCGGTATCGTGCCGGCGCAGTTCGTACTCGACTTGGGCAGCACCACTTACCAGATCGAGCGCACCCGTGACGCCACCGTGCACTTGAGCCAGTTCTACCAGCGTAACAACGCCACCCTCGGCGAGTTTCTGGCGCTGGGCAAAAGCGTGAAGGATGACCTGCCGGGCAAGTTCCAGTGCAACCCGCAGCAGACCGAGCCCACCATCAGCGCGCTGATGGACACCTTGAAGGGTGTCTCGGACTACCACTCGCTGACCTCCGAGCACCGTATCGAAGTGCGCCGCTACCTGCTGTGCCTGGACGACACCGCGAAGAAAGTCGGCAAGCTGCCGGGCCTGGATGCGCGTGAGAAGTCCGACCTGGACAAGCTGCGTAAAGACTTGACGGCCACGACCGAGTACGCGCCGTTCTGGGTGATCCTGGCGGTGGCACTGGCCTTGGGCCTTGGCACTATGGTGGGTTGGAAGCGTGTGGTGCTGACCATCGGTGAGAAGATCGGCAAGCAGGGCATGACGTATGCCCAGGGCATGTCGGCGCAGATCACCACGGCGAGCATGATTGGCCTGGCCAACATCTTTAGCCTGCCGGTTTCGACTACCCACGTGTTGTCGTCCGGTGTTGCCGGGACCATGGTCGCCAATAAAAGCGGCCTGCAGGGTGGTACGGTGAAGACCATTCTGATGGCTTGGGTGTTGACCTTGCCGGCGACGGTGGGCTTGTCGGCCGGGTTGTTCTGGTTGGCGTCCAAGGCGTTGGGTAGTTGATAGGCTGCTAGGCTGCGGCTGATATAAAGAAGGCGCGATCTCTGATGGGGGTCGCGCCTTTTTTTGGGTCTGGGGTTTAGTGTGTATATCCGTTGCTGCGGTGAGGGCTGCAATGGGTTCCGCCCTTACGGCGGGTCACTTTTGAAAAGAGCCCAAACGTAACCAAAAGGCTCTTGCCCCACCACTCGGCACCTCGCTCACGCTTCGGTGTGCCTGACAGCCGACCTGATTCTGGAACCTGAACTCAATCAAATGTGGGAGCTGGCTTGCCTGCGATGGCATCTACTGGGTGTCACTGATACACCGAGGTGCCTGCATCGCAGGCAAGCCAGCTCCCACAGAAAAAGCAAAAGCAGTGCGGTGCTGGCGGTTGAACTCAGTGAAATTGTGGGAGCGGGCTTGCTCGCGAAGGCGGTGTGCCAGTGACATATGAGCTGACTGACACACCGCATTCGCGAGCAAGCCCGCTCACACATTTGGCTCTCTGTGCTTCAGACAGAAATGTGTTGCTATGCTTTTGATCCGCTTTTGCCTATACCACTCAGGTCGGCTACTAGGCCGCCGCGCTCTGCTTTTGATCTTGATCTGACAGGCCCCGTTAACCACGCTGGCAGAACGCAGGGTTGATCGCAGCAACGGATATACACACTAAACCGTAGCAAAAAAAAAGGGCGACCGAAGTCGCCCAAAATGCCTTGCGTGCTCATATAACCCAGAAGAACTTACGGTTCTTTACGCTTATTAGCGTCCTTCCAGATAAAAATTCCAAACCCTACAAAAAACAACACCATGAGGCTGACAGTCAACACTCCGGCAAACACCACATTATCGAAAAACATGACCGGCCTCCTGCACGTGCCCTGTTGCGATAGGGCTAAGTTAATGGAGAAGGCGGATGGGAAAATTGACGGGGATCAATGTCGCCCGCAAAGGGGCGTAAAGAAGGGCAATAACTGACCTGCATCAACAGATGCAGGTTGTTTCAACGTTTTTTCGGCTTGTTCTTCGACTTTTTCTTAACTTTGCCAAGTGGCATCGCTTGCTCAAACGCCTGGCGCACTTCATTCAGGCGCTTGTCATTAAGGTCATGCACGCGTTTGGCGCGTTCGGCATTCAGGTCAATCAGCTTGTCGTCATCACTCATGGCTTGGCTTACGTCGTGGCGGGAATGGCTCAATAATGCGGCCTCCCCCGCCCAACGGCAAATCAGCGGGCGACAAAATGCAGGGCATCGCCCAAAATCGGCCCTTTCCACTCGACCCCGGAGGCGCACTCAGGTGGCACTGCACAAGGACCTTCCGCCGCTGCTGGCTTTACGCGCCTTCGAAGCCGTCGCGCGGTACTTGAGTTTCATCAAGGCGGCGAACGAGCTGTCGGTCACCCAAAGTGCCTTGAGCCACCAGGTGCACAAACTCGAACAGCATCTGGGCAAACCGCTGTTTATCCGACGCACCCGCGCGATTGACCTGACCGCCGACGGCCAACGTTACTACGCCGAAATCCGCCCCGCCCTCGACGCCATCGCCGCCGCCACGCGCGCGCAAAAAACAGCGCCCACTACCACCGTGCTACGCGTCGGCCTGCTGGCATCCTTCGCCACCCTGTGGCTGGCCCCACGCCTGGCCGGCTTTCTCAACCGTTACCCGCATATCCAGGTCGAGTTGCTGCCGGCGATTCAATTGGCCAACGTCGCCGCGGCCGAGGTGGATCTGGCCATCCGCTATGGCAAAGGCGATTGGCCGGATGTACAAGCCACCCGCCTGATGCCCGAAGTGATCTCACCAGTGTGCAGCCCGGCCTTCAAGGCCGGCCCACTGCACAACGGCGCGTTATTGATGGCCACCTCGCACCGGCCCTTCGAATGGACGGATTGGTCCGCGCATTATCACGTCGACCTCGAGCACCACCCCCGCGTGATGCTGCACGACTACAACATCGTGGTCGAAGCGGCTGTGGCCGGCCAGGGCATCGCCATGGGCCGGCACCGCTTGATCGAGCGCAAGCTGCAGGACGGCAGCCTGGTGGAAGCCTTCGACTGGCCGCCCTATCACAGCGAAATCGGCTACTGGCTGATCGCGCCCCAAGGCCCCGCCAGCGACGCGGCCGAATGCTTCAGCCAGTGGTTGAAGGACGCCTGCCGCGACGCGTGAGTTTTTTCGATACGTCAGGTGAGATCTATCCGTTTGTCGCCCGACGGCTCAGCCAACATGCTGAAACCTTCTTGCCCCTAGAGGATTCAACATGCGCGACTCCCTTCGCCAACGCGTGCAAGCCCTTGGCCTGACGCTGCCAACGCCCAGCCAGCCGGCGGCCAACTACATCAGCCATGTGATCAGCCAGAACCAGCTGTTTATCTCTGGGCAAATTCCCATGATCGATGGCAAACCCGCCTACATCGGCCGGTTAGGCGAAACCCTCAGCGATGAAGAAGGCGCCCAGGCGGCAGAGTTGGCGGCGCTGGGTTTGCTGGGGCAATTGAGCGATGCCGTCGGTGATGACCTGTCGCGCGTGGTGCACATTCTGCGCCTGGGTGTGTTCATTGCCAGCAGCGGCGACTTCCAGCGCCAAAGCGTGGTCGCCAACGGCGCATCGAACCTGGTGGTCAACGCCCTGGGTGACAAAGGCCGGCATGTGCGGACTGCCGTCGGGGTGTCCAGCCTGCCGGCCGGCGTGGCGGTGGAGGTTGATGCGATTTTCGAGTTGCAGCCGTGAGCCCGCTCGAAGTTCAGCAGCTGCGCGACGCAACACCCGGCTGCCAGTCGGGCATCGTGCACTTTAACCACGCGGGTGCCTCGCTGCCCAGCCAGGCCACGCTGGACGCAATCATCGACCAGTTGCAACGCGAAGCCCGCGACGGCCCGATGGAGGCCGGCGAGCAGGGTGAAGTGCTGGTAGAAAAAGCCCGGCGCGCAGCCGCGCAATTGCTCAATGCGCCGACCTCGTCGATCGCATTTGCCAGCAGCGGCTCAAGCGCCTGGAGCATGGCCTTCCAGGCCTTGGGCCCATGGCAACCTGGCGAGCGCATTCTGGTCGGTCGCCACGAATGGGGCGGCAACCTGGCGAGCATGCAACAGGCGGTGCAAGCCGGCGCACGGATAGAAGTCATTCCCTGCGATGAAACCGGCGCAGTCTGCCCGGTGGCGCTGGAGTCGATGATTGATGCCAAGGTCAAGCTGATCGACTTGACCTGGTTGCCCGCCAACGGCGGCCTGATCAACCCTGCCCAGGCGATCGGCGCAGTGGCCAGGCGTCACGCCATTCCCTATTTCATCGACGCCGGCCAAGCGGTCGGCCAACTGCCGGTGGATGTGCAGGCGCTGCACTGCGATGTGCTCAAGTCGGCCGGCCGCAAACACCTGCGTGGGCCCCGCGGTACGGCGTTACTGTATGTGCGACCGGATTTTCTCTCGCAGCTCAATCCCGCTCAGCGTGATGTGTTTTCCGCACCCTGGACCGCCGAAGGCTTCGACCTGCGCGATGACGCCCGGCGCTTTGAAACCAGCGAGGTGTCTTTTGCCTTGTTGGCTGGCTTGGGCAATGCGTTGCAGGAGGTGAATCGACTGGGCGTGGAGCACACGTGGGAAAGGGTCTTACAACTTAGTGAGCGAATCCGTGAAGCATTGCGTCAGTTGCCGGGGGTTTCCCTGCACGACCTGGGCGCGGCGCACTCAGGACTGATCGCCTTCAACCTCGCAGGCTGGGACGCCTTCGAGCTCAAACGCCGCCTGGGGTTGAAACGAATCAACATCGGCGCAAATGGTGTGGCCTACACGCCGCTGGACATGCAGGCGCGAGGGCTGACGAGCGTTGCGCGGGTGTCGGTCAGCCCGCTCAACACCGAACATGACATTGAACGGCTGATCACCGCGCTACGCGAATTGCGTGACTAAACCTCGACGTCCACCCACAGGCCCTGGCGCGGCGCATCTTCGATCAGCGGCACCACTGGCACGGTGTTGTCGGCGTTGAGCACATCGCCGGGAATCGCCAGGTGCGCTTCGGGGTCTTCGTCGGCTTCACGCCGGCGCTTCTGCTGTTCCTGCTGGCGGCGTTGTTCCTCGCGCAGCAGCAAGGTTGACTGCTCGGCATCGCCCTTTTTCAGGTCGATCGTGCTTTCGTTGGAGCCCGCTTGCACTGGCACCACGGGCGGGATATCCGGCTTCTGACGCACCGGGTCAAGTTGTGACGTGACCGGCACAACGCTGACGGGCAGCATGGGTGGCAGCATAATAATTATTCTCCTGATCAACAGGCTGTCGGCGGGTTGCAGGGCGACTTGAGCCCAAGCTCGCCAAGCTGTGACCCAGTCGACACTCGCAAGTGCCCGCCACCCGTCGATCCAGCTTTCGAACCCGCGCGTTAACGGAGTAGTTTTTGTCAGAGTCCTTTGGCTGAGGGCCTTGTTCCGTTAAGATAGTCGGCTTTTTCACGGCGGGAGTCAGGCAGCATGGCGCAGCAGTATCAACCGGGGCAACGCTGGATTAGTGACAGCGAAGCAGAGCTGGGGTTAGGCACCGTTCTGGCACAGGACGGCCGCTTGTTGACCGTGCTCTATCCGGCCACTGGCGACACTCGTCAGTATGCGCTACGGAATGCGCCCCTCACTCGCGTGAGGTTTTCGCCGGGTGATTCCATCACCCATTTCGAAGGCTGGAAAATGACCGTACAGGAAGTCGACGACGTCGATGGCCTGCTGGTTTACCACGGCCTCAATGGGCAGAACGAGCAGGTCACCCTGCCGGAAACCCAACTGTCCAACTTCATCCAGTTCCGCCTGGCCAGCGACCGTCTGTTCGCCGGCCAGATCGATCCGCTGGCCTGGTTCTCGCTGCGTTACCACACCCTGGAACACACCAGCCGCCAACTGCAGTCCTCGCTGTGGGGCTTGGGTGGCGTGCGTGCGCAACCTATTGCTCACCAACTGCACATCGCCCGTGAAGTCGCTGACCGTATCGCGCCGCGGGTATTGTTGGCTGACGAAGTGGGCCTGGGCAAGACCATCGAAGCAGGCCTGGTGATCCATCGCCAGCTGCTTTCCGGCCGCGCCAGCCGGGTGCTGATCCTGGTGCCGGAAAACCTGCAGCACCAGTGGCTGGTGGAAATGCGCCGCCGCTTCAACCTGCAGGTTGCGCTGTTCGACGAAGAACGCTTCATCGAAAGCGATGCCACTAACCCGTTCGAAGACACCCAGTTGGCCCTCGTGGCCCTGGAATGGCTGGTGGACGACGAGAAGGCCCAGGACGCACTGTTCGCGGCCGGCTGGGACTTGCTGGTGGTCGACGAAGCCCACCACCTGGTCTGGCATGAAGACAAGGCCAGCCCGGAGTATTCGCTGGTCGAGCAACTTGCCGAGGTGATTCCTGGCGTGCTGCTGCTGACCGCCACCCCGGAACAGCTGGGCCAGGACAGCCACTTTGCGCGCCTGCGCCTGCTGGACCCGAACCGCTTCCACGACCTGCATGCCTTCCGCGCCGAAAGCGAAAACTATCGCCCGGTGGCCGAAGCCGTGCAGGAGCTGCTGGACAAAGGCCGCCTGTCGCCGACCGCACACAAGACCATCCAGGGTTTCCTCGGCGACGAAGGTGAAGCGCTGCTCACCGCCGTCAACGATGGCGACACCGAAGCCAGTGCGCGCCTGGTGCGTGAGCTGCTTGACCGCCACGGCACCGGCCGCGTGCTGTTCCGTAACACCCGGGCTGCCGTGCAAGGTTTCCCGGAGCGCAAACTGCACGCCTACCCGCTGCCGAACCCGGACGAATACCTCGAGTTGCCGCTGGGCGAACACGCCGAGCTGTACCCGGAAGTCAGCTTCCAGTCGCAGCCGGACGTGGATGAAGAAAACCGCTGGTGGCGCTTCGACCCACGCGTGGAGTGGCTGATCGACCAGCTGAAAATGCTCAAGCGCACCAAAGTGCTGGTGATCTGCGCCCACGCCGAAACCGCCATGGACCTGGAAGACGCCCTGCGCGTGCGTTCCGGCATTCCGGCCACGGTGTTCCACGAGGGCATGAACATCCTCGAGCGTGACCGCGCGGCCGCTTACTTCGCCGACGAAGAGTTCGGCGCCCAGGTGCTGATCTGCTCGGAAATCGGCAGTGAAGGCCGCAACTTCCAGTTCTCCCACCACTTGGTGCTGTTCGACCTGCCGTCCCACCCTGACCTGCTGGAACAGCGGATCGGGCGTCTGGACCGGATCGGTCAGAAGCACGTGATCGAATTGCACGTGCCGTACCTGGAAACCAGCCCGCAAGAGCGTCTGTTCCAGTGGTACCACGAAGCGCTGAACGCGTTCCTCAACACCTGCCCGACCGGCAACGCCCTGCAACATCAGTTCGGCCCGCGTCTGCTGCCGTTGCTGGAAAACGCCGACGATGGCGAATGGCAAGCCCTGATCGACGAGGCCCGCGCCGAGCGCGAGCGTCTGGAGCAAGAGCTGCACACCGGTCGCGACCGCTTGCTGGAGCTCAACTCCGGCGGCGCGGGTGAAGGCGATGCGCTGGTAGAGGACATCCTCGAGCAAGACGACCAGTTCGCCCTGCCGATCTACATGGAAACCCTGTTCGACGCCTTTGGCATCGACAGCGAAGACCATTCGGAAAACGCACTGATCCTCAAGCCCAGCGAAAAAATGCTCGACGCCAGCTTCCCGCTGGGCGACGACGAAGGTGTGACCATCACCTACGACCGTAACCAGGCGCTGTCGCGCGAAGACATGCAGTTCATCACCTGGGAACACCCGATGGTGCAGGGCGGCATGGACCTGGTGCTGTCCGGCTCGATGGGCAACACCGCCGTGGCGCTGATCAAGAACAAGGCGCTCAAGCCGGGCACCGTGTTGCTCGAATTGCTGTACGTGAGTGAAGTGGTTGCGCCGCGCTCCTTGCAACTGGGCCGCTACTTGCCACCGGCGGCCTTGCGCTGCCTGCTGGACGCCAATGGCAATGACCTGTCCGGCCGCGTGTCGTTTGAAACCCTGAACGACCAGCTCGAAAGCGTGCCACGCGCCAGCGCCAACAAGTTCGTGCAGGCTCAGCGTGACCAACTCACGCCGCGCATCAATGCCGGTGAAGAGAAGATCACCCCGCGCCACGCCGAGCGAGTGGCCGAGGCCAAGCGCCGCCTGGCGGCGGACACCGACGAAGAGCTGGCGCGCCTGACCGCGTTGCAAGCGGTCAACCCGACCGTGCGTGACAGCGAGCTGGTTGCCCTGCGTCAGCAACGCGAGCAAGGTTTGGCCATGCTCGACAAAGCGGCGCTGCGACTGGAAGCGATTCGGGTGCTGGTGGCGGGTTGATTACCGCCCTGCCCTGTTAAGAAGAAGGCCCGCGCAATGCGGGCCTTTTTTGTTTGGCTTGAGGGCCTCATCGCGGGCAAGCCCGCGATGGCGTCACCTCGGTCTCAAGCGGTAGCCGCCGCAGCCGGCACCTCCACCGCCCCCAACCCATCCTTCATGCGCTTGGCATCACGCACAAAACTGCGCGACGCCTGGAACAGAAACAGCAGGGTCAAAAACAGCGCCACCGGAATCAGGTACATGGCGTCGTGCAGCCCCACCGCTTTATAGGCTTCAGTCATCTGCGCCGCCCCATCGGCATACATCGCCGAATGGGCAAAGTGATCAGACAGTCCGCCCACCACAATCGGCCCCATGCCGCCGCCCAACAGGTACAACCCGGCGAAGAACAGCGCCATCGCCGTGGCCCGCAGACGCGGCTCAACCACGTCCTGAATGGCGGTGTACACGCAGGTATAGAAGTTGTAGGCAAATAGCCAGCCCACACTGAACAGCGCCACAAACACACCAATCTCGATGCGTCCGGCGTGCAATGCCCACGCGGTGGTGACGGTGGAGATGATCAAGCTGCAGGCGGCGAACAACAGTCGGCCATTGGCGATTCGCTGATGGATCTTGTCGGCAATCCAGCCGCCCAACGTCAGGCCCACCAGGCCGGTGATGCCCACGATTACGCCAGTGGCAACCGCCGCCTCCTGCAACGGCATCAGGAAATAGCGCTGCAACATCGGCACCAGAAACGAGTTGCACGCATAGGTGGCAAAGTTGAAGCACAGCCCGGCCAGCACCAGCCACAGGAAGGTCGGCACTGCCAGCACGCGGCGGATCGGGCGATCGACGCGCTCCTGCGAGACCTGCACGGTTTCGGCCGCGCCGCGCTTGGGCTCCTTGATATAGAACATGAACACCGCGAGGATCAGCCCCGGTACGGCGGCGATAAAGAACGGTGCGCGCCAGCTGTCGAACGCCTTGACCATCGCGCCGATGGTGAAGAACGCCAGCAGCAGGCCCAACGGCAGGCCGAGCATGAAAATACCCATGGCGCGGGCGCGGCGGTGGGCGGGAAACAGGTCGCCGATCAGTGAGTTGGCCGCCGGCGCATAGCTGGCTTCGCCAATGCCGATGCCCATGCGCACCAGCAGGAAGGTCCAGAAACTGCCGACCAGGCCGTTGAGTGCGGTCAACCCGCTCCAGGCAAACAAGCCCCAGCCCATCAGTTTGCTGCGCGAACCGGTGTCGGCCATGCGCCCCAGCGGCAAACCGGCAATGGCGTAGACGATAGTAAAGGCGGTGCCGATGATGCCGAGCTGAAAGTCGCTCAGGTGCCATTCCATACGAATGGGTTCGATGATGATCGCGGGGATGGTGCGGTCGAAGAAATTGAACAGGTTGGCCAGGAACAGCAGGAACAGAATGCGCCAGGCATTCGCCGCTTGGGTCGAGTTCTGCATGGGTCCGTCTCTTTTATTGTTATGAGAGCTGCGATGCCCGATGCATCCTGCCCGGTACCTGCAACATAGTCAGGCAGGTGCCGGTTGTCTGTAATGATTCGTAAAGCTGATAGGGCATGATTTCGCCCGGTATCACGGGACTTCGCCTACAAAAATATAAGTTCACGCCCCCCTTCCCAACGGCAACGCCAAGGATAGAATGGCGAGCCTTCCGTAACACCCACATCCTACTTTTCTTATCGATGACGCCCATGTCCGAAGCCAGTCCGTGTCTGAGTTGCGGTGCCTGCTGTTCACACTTTCGTGTGTCTTTCTTCTGGGGTGAGTGCGCCTCATCGGGGGGCACCGTGCCCGATGACCTGGTGGTGCAGATCAATCCCACGCGCGTGGCGATGATCGGCACCGACCAGAAACCCGCGCGTTGCTGCAGCCTTGAGGGGGAAGTCGGCAAAGGCACCCGTTGCATGATCTATGAGCAGCGATCGAGCCCGTGTCGGGAGTTCGACGCGTCGTGGAGCCAGGGCGAACAGAACGTCGATTGCGACACGGCACGCGCCGCCTTTGGCTTGCCGCCCCTCGAGGCGCCTTTCGAGTTCGACCTGCCGATCAGCGCTTAGCAGCAAACGCTATGGCGAGCATGCCAAAATCATTCAGAGCAAAGTGCCATTATTCCTGGCAAATCCCGCAAGGCTTCTATACTCGAGGTCATAAGCCATTGCTGTAGGCAATGACGTACTGACTTTGACGGGACATGCTATGGAATGGCGAGGTATGTATTTTTTTACCGAGCTTCCAGATAACGGGCATTTATTACTCAATTGCAGTCATAACCCCTTTCTGGTGCTGCTGGCGTATCTGGTCGCTTGTGCAGCAGGGTTCGGAACATTGGACATGGCCGAGCGCGTCGGCCACGTGGAAGACCCTACTGCCCGCCGCCACTGGCGCTGGCTGGGGGCGGGATGCCTGGCAGGCGGCATCTGGTCGACTCACTTCATCAGCATGCTGGCCTTTCAGGCACCTATTGCCATTCATTACGAACTGCTCATGACGTTCGCCTCGCTGGTGATCGCCCTGATTGCCTCGTTGTTTGCCATGCAAACCCTCAGTCACGCTCATTTGCGCTTTCATCAATACCTGCTGGCATCGGTATGGATGGGACTGGGCATTGCCTTGATGCACTACGTCGGCATGTCGGCCATGCGCTCCCAGGCCCAGGTGTACTTCGACTCGGGGCTGTTTTTGGCGTCGGTGGGCATCGCCATTGGCGCCAGCCTGGCCGCGTTGCTGCTGTCGTGCTACCTGCGCAACGGCACCGGTGTGTTCCATCAATTGCTCAAATACGCCGCCAGCCTGGTGCTGGGCGCCGGCATCCTGAGCATGCACTTCACCGGCATGGCTGCCATGCAAATGATGGTGCCCAACGGTGCGGACCTCGCGTTGCCACTGGACAACAACCCCATCCAGCTTGGCCTGTCCGTGGCCGTGATCACCCTGTTGGTGATCGGCAGCAGCGTCAGTGCAGCACTGGCCGACAAAAAACTGCAGCACAAGGAACGCGACCTGCGCCGGGTCAACGCGCTGCTCAGCGAACTGGACCAGGCCCGCGCCTCGCTGCAACAGGTCGCGCATTTTGATGCGCTGACCACCCTGCTCAACCGTCGCGGTTTCAATCAGATTTTCGCGGAGAAAGTCGCCGAAAAAACTGCAAGCCACGGCATGATGGCGGTGATCTTCCTCGATATCGACCACTTTAAGCGCATCAACGACAGCCTTGGGCATGATGCCGGCGACCAGTTACTCACTGTGTTGGCCGGGCATATCAAAGGGTCGGTGCGCAGCCATGACGATGTGGTCGCGCGCTTTGGCGGCGATGAATTCTGCATCCTGATCAGCATTCACCATCGCGACGAAGCGCGGCATATGGCGCAGCGCATCATGCAGAAGATGAAAGAGCCGATCGAACTGGCCGGCCGGCGCATGGTGATGACCACCAGCATCGGCATCAGCCTGTTCCCCGATGATGGCGTGACCTGTGAGGAGCTGCTGAAAACCGCCGACCTGGCGCTTTACCAGTCCAAAGACACCGGGCGCAACAGCCTGAACTTTTTCAGCTCCAACCTCAAAACCCGCGCGTTTCTGGAACTGCAACTGGAAGAAGAGCTGCGCGCCGCCCTGCGCACGCGCAACCAACTGGTCCTGTTTTATCAGCCTATCTTCGACATGAAACTCGGCAAGGTTACGCGCCTGGAAGCCCTGGTGCGCTGGCAACACCCGCAACACGGGCTGCTGGCGCCGGACCGGTTTATCGCCATTGCCGAAAGCAACGGGCTGATTGCCGAACTGGACCACTGGGTATTACGCCAGGCATGCCACGATTTGAGCCTGCTGTCTGACCGCGGCTATACCGAGCTGACCATGGCCGTGAACTGCTCGGCCCTCAACCTGGCGCGTGACGAACTGGCGGATGAAATCGAAGACGCCCTGCGCTTCGCCGGCATCGCCGCCGGACGCCTGGAGTTGGAAGTCACCGAAAACGCCCTGATGGGCAACATCAGCAGCACGCTCGCGCTGTTGCGGCAAATCCGGGCACTGGGCGTGTCGCTGGCGATTGATGACTTCGGCACTGGCTACTCGTCACTGGCTTATCTCAAGCGCCTGCCGCTCAACACGCTGAAGATCGACCGTTCCTTTATCCAGGACATTCCCAAATCGACTGCCGATATCGAGATCGTCCAGGCGATTATCGGCATGGCTCACACGCTGCACCTGCACGTTGTCACCGAAGGCGTGGAAACCCAGGCGCAATTCGAACTGCTGCTCAACCATGGCTGTGACTTCATTCAGGGCTACCTGCTGAGCCCAGCGGTGCCTTTGAGCGATGTGGTTGGCGTGATCCAGGGCATCCAGATGCGTAACCCGCTCTACCCTTTCAGCGTGGAAGGCAGCAAAGACACCACGCCGCCAAAAGACCTTGTCACAGGCCGTATCGGCCCACCTTCGATCGTCAGGCCAATTCGTTAACGCCGAATATTTGGCATTTAGCCATCATTTGCCTGAAGAAGGCCGACGAACGAGCGGTTCATCAACGTCCACGTGGCGTTGCTCATCGGATGGGGAAGACCAAGGTTATTTCGTTGAATCACCATACTGGCAAGACTGCATAGACCGAGTCGCGGCCATCGCAGGCAAGCCTGCTCCCCCACTTGGAATGCATGTCAAATATGGGAGCTGGCTTGCCCGCAATAGCGGTCTGCCAGACAAGCAAAATCCTGATCCCTGCCACACCCAGAAACAATTCCTTGAGCCTTCGGCCCCGCGCACAACTGTTCCCGTGACGCGCACGTCACCCTCACCTGTGACCTTTCTCTACGGCAAGGTGCCATCACGGCGCCGGCGGTTACTCCGCTACACACTTGCAGGGGACCGAGCAGTGCACCTTTTTAGCGCATCCGTTTCTTACGCCGCCCTTTCCTGGATCAGAATCCACGGCGAAACCACCACCGCCCACAGGCTTGGATCCCTCTCGACCAGGTCCAATGCCCGCGTCGCAGACACCTCGCCAAGGCTCCCTGCAGCCAGCCATGCAGCGACTTTGTCACGGTTATCCTCGGCCATCCCCTCGGCGGCTTCGATCAAATCCAGGCCGGCGTCGACCCACAATAGGGCACCCTTGGCAAAGAACGGCTCGAGCTCCTTCCAGGAAATTTCGGCGGTTTCACCGAGCAGCTTGGCATAGAGGGTGCTAGGTTCTTGCGTCATGGGAATTCACCTGAATAAAAAATCGGCGCAATCATAGCGTCAGGCGTCAGGCAGAAAAACCCAGTTGCAAATGAGGCACCGAACGAAAGTGTCAGGAAAGCCAAGGATTGCCTGAAACTCTGGCATCACCCCGCCGCAATTCTGTCTTTTTCTTTCATTAAAGCGACACCCCCGGCGTTTGCCCCCAGCAGCCAGCTTTTCAAGCGATCAACCGGCGCTCTACACTGTACCGGTACAGTTGCCAGGGCAATGCCGGGGGGATATCCGAGATATCTGATCCGGTTCTGCAGCTCACAAGGCCGCTAGAACTATAAAAAATACAACAGTAAGAGTGGAGCACTATGAATAAGGCTACTAAGCAGATTTCCAAACTGTTTGCCGCTATGGTCCTGGCTGGGGTTGCCGGCCATTCGTTCGCAGCCGACACCATCAAGATCGGTATCGCAGGTCCAAAAACCGGCCCTGTGACGCAATACGGCGACATGCAATTCATGGGTGCCAAGCAGGCAATCGCCGACATCAACGCCAAGGGCGGCGTCGACGGCAAAATGCTTGAAGCCAAAGAATACGACGACGCTTGCGATCCAAAACAAGCCGTTGCCGTAGCCAACAAAGTGGTCAACGACGGCGTCAAGTTCGTAGTCGGTCACCTTTGCTCCAGCTCCACTCAGCCAGCAACCGACATCTACGAAGACGAAGGCGTGATCATGATCACTCCGGCGGCTACCAGCCCGGAAATCACCGCCCGTGGTTATAAACTGGTATTCCGTACCATCGGCCTGGACAGCGCCCAGGGCCCGGCAGCCGGCAACTACATCGCCGACTTCGTGAAGCCAAAGGTGGTTGCCGTACTGCACGACAAACAGCAATACGGTGAAGGCATCGCGACTGCCGTTAAACAGACCCTTGAGAAGAAAGGCGTGAAAGTCGCTGTCTTCGAAGGCCTGAACGCCGGCGATAAAGACTTCTCCTCGATCATCCAGAAGCTCAAGCAAGCCAACGTCGACTTCGTCTACTACGGCGGCTACCACCCAGAGCTGGGCCTGATCCTGCGCCAAGCCAAGGAAAAAGGCCTGAACGCCAAGTTCATGGGCCCGGAAGGCGTCGGCAACGACTCCATCTCGCAAATTGCCCAGGACGCTTCCGAAGGCCTGCTGGTAACCCTGCCTAAATCCTTCGACACCGACCCTGCCAACAAAGCCATTGTTGAAGAGTTCGCCAAGAACAAACAGGACCCAACCGGTCCGTTCGTGTTCCCGGCTTACTCTGCGGTTGAAGTCATCGCCGGCGGTATCGCTGCCGCGAAGAGCGAAGACACCGCCAAGGTGGCAGCTGCCATCCACGCAGGCACTTTCAAGACCCCTACTGGCGATCTGAGCTTTGACGCCAAGGGCGACCTGAAGGACTTCAAGTTCGTGGTCTACCAATGGCACTTCGGTAAACCAAAAACCGAAGTTTCCCCTCAGTAAGCCAGGCGTTACTGGTCAACAAGCCCACTGTGAGAGCAGTGGGCTTTGTTTTACGAGGTTTATGGGCCTGTCACCCGCGATCCGGGCGCTGGCTCACCTGAAAATCTTAAAACCGTCACCAGCGGTTCGCTGGCAAACGCTTTGTGCAAATGTGCTCATAGAACACAGCGCAGGGCCGGAACATGACTCCACCAGTGAAATGCGTATCGGGTTTTTAGGAGCGCTGTAATGCCTGAGATCTATCATTTTTTCCAACAGCTGGTTAATGGCCTGACCATTGGCAGCACCTATGCCTTGATAGCCATTGGCTACACAATGGTTTACGGCATCATTGGAATGATCAACTTCGCCCATGGCGAGGTGTACATGATTGGTTCCTACGTGGCCTTCATCGCCCTTGCCGGGCTGGCCATGATGGGTATCCACTCCCTGCCGCTGTTGATGACCGCCGCGTTTATCGCGTCGATTGTTGTAACCAGTGCCTACGGCTACAGCATCGAGCGGGTTGCCTATCGTCCCTTGCGTGGCAGCAACCGTTTGATCCCGCTGATTTCCGCCATCGGCATGTCGATATTCCTGCAGAACACTGTATTGCTGTCCCAGGACTCCAAGGACAAGTCCATTCCCAACCTGATTCCGGGGAGCATCTCCTTCGGCCCAGGTGGCGCACAAGAAGTGCTGATTTCCTACATGCAGATCCTGGTGTTCGTCGTCACGCTGGTGGCGATGCTGGGCCTGACGCTGTTCATTTCCCGCTCCCGTCTGGGGCGCGCCTGCCGGGCCTGCGCCGAAGACATCAAGATGGCCAACCTGCTGGGCATCAACACCAACAACATCATTGCCCTGACCTTCGTCATCGGTGCTGCGCTGGCGGCCGTCGCGGCGGTGCTGCTGAGCATGCAGTACGGCGTGATCAACCCCAACGCCGGTTTCCTGGTAGGCCTCAAGGCCTTTACCGCGGCGGTTCTGGGCGGCATCGGCAGTATTCCGGGCGCCATGCTCGGCGGGCTGGTGCTGGGCGTGGCTGAAGCCTTTGGCGCCGATATTTTCGGCGACCAATACAAGGATGTGGTGGCGTTCGGCCTGTTGGTTCTGGTGCTGTTGTTCCGTCCGACCGGCATTCTGGGCCGTCCGGAGGTTGAGAAAGTATGAGCAGATATCTTAAATCGGCGTTTTTCAGCGCCTTGCTGGTATGGGCCGTGGCCTTTCCGGTACTCGGCCTCAAGCTGAGCATTGTCGGCATCAACCTGGAAGTGCATGGCACCGGTCCCGTCACCCTGACCATCATCGCCCTGTGCTCGGTGCTGATGTTCCTGCGCGTGCTGTTCACCCAGCAGGTCGGTGCGTTGTTCAAGGGCAACCGTGGGCCATTGGTATCACCCAAGGTCAGCCAGTTCCTGACCCTGCCGCGCACCCAGCGCTACATCATCATCGGCCTGATCGTGGCCGCGTTGATCTGGCCGTTCTTCGGCTCACGCGGCGCGGTGGATATCGCGACACTGATCCTGATCTACGTGTTGCTGGGCCTGGGCCTGAACATCGTGGTGGGCCTGGCCGGCCTGCTCGACCTGGGGTATGTGGGCTTCTACGCCGTGGGTGCCTACACCTACGCGTTGCTCTCGCATTACCTGGGCTGGGGCTTCTGGATCTGCCTGCCGCTGGCGGGTATGGCGGCGGCCACGTTCGGCTTCCTGCTGGGCTTCCCGGTGCTGCGCCTGCGCGGTGACTATTTGGCGATCGTGACCCTGGGCTTCGGTGAAATCATCCGACTGTTCCTGCGTAACCTCACCGATATCACCGGCGGCCCCAACGGCATCAGCAGCATCCCCAAGCCGACGTTCTTCGGGCTGTCGTTCGACCGCACCGCCGCCGAGGGCATGCAGACTTTCCACGAGTACTTCGGGATCGACTACAACCCGGTGAGCAAAGTGGTTTTCCTGTACCTGGTGGCCCTGTTGCTGGCACTGGCGGCACTGTTCGTAATCAACCGTCTGCTGCGCATGCCGATCGGGCGGGCGTGGGAAGCGTTGCGCGAAGATGAGATCGCCTGCCGAGCGTTAGGCATGAACCCAACCGTCATCAAACTTTCGGCCTTCACCCTCGGGGCAACATTCGCCGGTTTCGCCGGCAGCTTCTTCGCGGCGCGCCAAGGCTTGGTGACCCCGGAGTCGTTCACCTTTATCGAGTCGGCGATCATCCTCGCCATCGTCGTACTGGGTGGCATGGGCTCGCAGCTGGGCGTGATCCTGGCGGCCATCGTAATGATCCTGCTGCCGGAGATGATGCGAGAGTTCAGCGAATACCGCATGTTGATGTTCGGCGCCATGATGGTGCTGATGATGATTTGGCGTCCCCAAGGTCTGCTGCCGATGCAACGCCCACACATGGAGCTGCGCAAATGAGCCGCGAGATCCTGAAAGTCGAAAACTTGAGCATGCGCTTCGGCGGTTTGCTGGCGGTCAACGGCGTGGCCCTGACCGTGAAAGAAAAACAGGTGGTGGCGCTGATCGGCCCCAACGGCGCCGGCAAAACCACGGTGTTCAACTGCCTCACCGGCTTTTACAAACCGAGCGGTGGCAGCATCCTGCTGGACGGCCAGCCGATCCAGGGCCTGGCCGGCCACGAGATCGCCCGCAAGGGCGTGGTACGCACCTTCCAGAACGTGCGGCTGTTCAAGGACATGACGGCGGTCGAGAACCTGTTGATTGCCCAGCACCGTCACCTGAACACCAACTTCTTTGCTGGCCTGTTCAAGACCCCGGCGTTTCGCAAGAGCGAGCGCGAGGCCATGGAATACGCCGAGTACTGGCTGGACAAGGTCAACCTCACCGAGTTTGCCAACCGCCCTGCCGGCACCCTGGCCTACGGTCAGCAACGTCGCCTGGAAATCGCCCGCTGCATGATGACCCGCCCGCGGATCCTCATGCTCGACGAACCGGCTGCCGGCCTGAACCCCAAGGAAACCGAGGACCTCAAGGCGCTGATCAGCGTGTTGCGTGAGGAAAACAACGCCACGGTGCTGTTGATCGAACACGACATGAAACTGGTCATGAGCATTTCCGACCACATCGTGGTGATCAACCAGGGCACGCCGCTGGCCGACGGGACACCGGAACAGATCCGCGACAATCCTGAAGTGATCAAAGCCTATTTGGGGGAAGCGTAAAATGCTGCAATTCGAAAACGTTTCCACTTTTTACGGCAAGATCCAGGCCCTGCACAGCGTCAACGTGGAAGTGCGCCAAGGTGAAATCGTCACGCTGATCGGTGCCAACGGCGCCGGCAAATCCACCTTGCTGATGACTTTGTGCGGTTCGCCGCAGGCCCACAGCGGCAGCATCCGCTACATGGGTGAAGAGCTGGTGGGGCAACAGTCCTCGCAGATCATGCGCAAGAGCATTGCAGTGGTGCCCGAAGGCCGCCGCGTGTTCTCGCGCCTGACCGTCGAGGAGAACCTGGCCATGGGCGGGTTCTTCACCGACAAGGGCGACTACCAGGAGCAGATGGACAAGGTGTTGCACCTGTTCCCCAGGCTCAAGGAACGCTTCAGCCAGCGCGGCGGCACCATGTCCGGCGGCGAGCAGCAAATGCTCGCCATTGGCCGTGCGCTGATGAGCAAGCCCAAGCTGTTGCTGTTGGACGAACCGTCCCTGGGCCTGGCCCCGATCATCATCCAGCAGATCTTCGACATCATCGAACAGCTGCGCAAGGACGGTGTAACGGTGTTCCTGGTCGAGCAAAACGCCAACCAGGCGCTGAAAATCGCCGACCGCGCCTACGTGCTGGAAAACGGCCGGGTGGTGATGCAGGGCACAGGTGAGCAGTTGCTCACGGATCCGAAGGTACGGGAGGCTTACCTCGGGGGCTAATACCATCCGGTTGCTGTATGAACTGGATCTAAATGTGGGAGCGGGCTTGCTCGCGAATGCGGTGTCTCAGTTAAGTTTCTATCGACTGACGCCCTGCATTCGCGAGCAAGCCCGCTCCCACATTTGCTTTGTGTGACGCTTAAATTTTGCGTTTCTTGAAATTATTGTCGTCGGACTTGTAACGAAATTCGCCCTGCCGCCTCTAGTGGAGTAAGCAGGCAATCAAGCTCGCTACCTCAACCCACCGCAGGAGTTACACCATGACCACTAAACTGTCCGCCGCTACCCTGATCCTGGCCCTCGGCTCTGCTCTGAGCCTGTCCGCAATGTCCAACATGGCCCACGCCGACGACGCCAAGATGGACAAATGCTTCGGCGTCGCTGAAGCCGGCAAGAACGATTGCGCTGCGGGCGCCGGCACTTCCTGCGCCGGCACCTCGAAAGTCAAAGACCAGGCCAATGCCTGGAAACTGGTCCCGGCCGGCACTTGCGCTAAAACCCCAAGCTCCACCTCGCCGACCGGTTTCGGCCAGGCAGCCGCCTTCACCGCCAAGTCCTGAAACAGCCCGCAGCCTGAGTACTGATGATGACGCTTTTACCCCAACACACGGTCTCACCGGCTCAGGTGCCCGGCCTCCCCTATCGGGCCGGGCTGGGGCTGAAGAACGAGCACTTTATTGAAGTGCTCGATACCTCGCCCGATATCGGTTTTTTTGAAGTGCACGCCGAAAACTACATGGTGGCCGGCGGGCCGTTCCATCATTACCTGGGGTTGATCCGCGAGCAGTACCCGCTGTCACTGCACGGCGTGGGCCTGTCCATCGGCGGCGAAGGCCCGCTCAACCGTGAGCACCTGGCACGGTTGGCCTTGCTGATCGAACGCTATCAACCCCACTCGTTTTCCGAACACCTGGCCTGGTCGAGCCACGGCCCGGTGTTTCTCAATGACTTGCTGCCCCTGGCCTACGACGCCGCCACACTGAACCGGGTGTGCGAGCACATCGATCAGGTGCAAAGCACGCTCAAGCGGCCGATGCTGCTGGAAAATCCATCGACCTATCTGCAATTCGAGCGCTCCACCCTGGACGAAACGGACTTCATCAGCGAGGTTATCCGCCGCACGGGCTGCGGCCTGCTGCTGGACGTCAACAACGTTTATGTGTCGTGCATCAATCACCAGCGCGAGCCGCTTTCCTACATCGACGCGCTGCCATTACACGCCGTTGGGGAGATACATCTGGCGGGTTTTGCCGAAGACACTGACAGCCTGGGCGATCGCCTGTTGATCGACGACCATGGCGCGCCCATCGATAACGCGGTATGGCAGTTATACGAACAGGTACTCACGCGCACGGGCCCAATGGCCACGCTGATCGAGCGGGATAACCAGGTGCCTGCGTTCAGTGTGCTGCATGCCGAAGCTCAACACGCCGACTGGCATCTGTCGCAGGTGAACGTATGAGCCATCACGCTGCGTTTGCCGACGCCTTGATCGATCCCGACCTGGCGTGCCCCGACGGCTTGTTCAGCCGCAATGGCGCCGACCCGGCCAGCCGTTTTGCGGTGTATCGCAACAATGTCCACAGCGCGTTGATCAACGCGTTGGCGACCGCTTACCCGGTGACCTTGCAGTTGGTCGGCGATGAGTTTTTTCGCGCCATGGCCGGCCTGTTTGTACAGGCATGCCCGCCCACCAGCCCGCTGATGAGCGAGTACGGCAGCGCGTTCGCAGGGTTTATTCAGGCCTTTGAGCCGGCGGCCAGCGTGCCCTACCTGGCTGACGTCACAAGGCTCGAGCGCTTGCGGGTTTGCGCCTACCACGCGGCAGATACCCAGCCGCTGGACCAGCAAGCCATTCTCCAAACGCTGCAAGGCCAGACAGTCCTGGGCAACCTGCGCCTGCACCTGCATCCATCCCTGGCCACCCTGAATAGCGCTTATGCGGTGGTGGCCGTTTGGGCTGCGCACCAGACCGAAGGTGGCCTGGCCACTCTGAATCCCTGGCACGCCCAAAGCGCGCTGGTGTTACGCCAAGGCTTGGCGGTCAAGGTATTCGCCATCGACAGCGGCTCGGTCGCGTTCATCGACAGCCTGAATCACGGCGCGGCACTGGAGACGGCGGTGCAGCACGCGCTTGAAGCGTCGGCGCAGTTCGACCTGAACCAATGCCTGGCCCTGTTGATCAGCCACGACGCCATCACTCATTTGCACCTGGAACAAAAGGTCTTGCCATGAACACATTCCCTTCGAGTCTGGTCAATCGGGTCATCGCACTGTTCGAGAAAATCCCCTACAGCCTGATCGCCTTTCTCGCACGATTTTCCATTGCCGCGGTGTTCTGGAAATCAGGGCAGACCAAGGTCGAGGGCTTTGCCATCGACTTGATCAGCGGCACGTTCCAATTCGGCGAGCCGCGTCTTGCGGCGTCCACACTGCCGCTGTTTCGCAGTGAATACCACGTGCCCTTGCTGTCACCGGAAGTCGCCGCGCACATGGCGGCGTTTGCCGAGCATTTCTTCCCGGTGCTGATCCTGGTGGGCTTTGCCACGCGGTTCTCGGCCCTGGCCCTGATCGGCATGACCTTGACCATTCAACTCTTCGTTTATCCGGACGCCTACCCGACCCACGGCACCTGGATCACCGTGCTGCTGCTGTTGGTCGCCAAGGGCCCGGGCTGCCTGTCCATCGACCATTTGATTGCACGCCGCTACCGCTGAAGACGGTCCAGGGCCTCGCCGCCGCGCTTAAACCAATCCACCAGGTAATCAGCCAGCACCTGGGTGCGACGCGGCAAACCACCCTGATAAGGGTGAACCAGGTACATCGGCATGCTCCGCGTCTGATAATCGCGCAGGAGCCAGCGCAATCTCCCGTCAGCCAGTTCCGCGGGTAACACGTAGGACGGCAGGCGGGCGATCCCGGCGCCAACCAGTGCGGCCTTCTTCAACAGGTTGTAATGGTTGGAGGCAAAGGTGCCACTGACCCGTACTCGCAGCAGTTCGTGCTGCTGGTGATACAGCCATTCTTCACGCCCGCTGTAGTGGCTGTTGAGC
Organism: Pseudomonas sp. NFX183; assembly: GCF_047943075.1. NCBI lineage: Bacteria > Pseudomonadati > Pseudomonadota > Gammaproteobacteria > Pseudomonadales > Pseudomonadaceae > Pseudomonas > Pseudomonas sp. NFX183. The sequence goes on from NZ_CP181333.1 coordinate 626,087, forward strand.
AGGCAGGTGTGCGTCGCCAGGTCTGCCGGGGTCAGCGGCTCGCCGTGTTGCTCCAGGTAGGCCGGGCTGGCGCAGGTCATTTCATGCCAGGCCAGCAGCGGTTTGGCCACCAGGCGCTCATGTTCGGTGGCGCCGGAACGCACGCCCAAGTCAAACCCATCCCGCGCCAGGTCTCGGTAGTTATTGTTCAATTCCAGTTCGATCTGCACTTGGGGGTACTGCTTGGAGAACTCCAGCAGCAAGCCATCGAAGAAGGTTTCTCCCAACGACACCGGAACCGTCATACGCACTGGCCCGGCCAAATCGTCCTTGAGCCGCGCCAATGCCTGACGGGCGCGTTCCACTTGGACCACCAGCGCCTGAGCCTGGGGCAACAGCGCTGCACCGGCTGCGGTCAGGCTGAGCTTGCGGGTGGTGCGGTGCAGCAACACCACGCAAAACTGCGCCTCCAACTGGCTGATACGCTTGGACAACTGGCCCTTGCTGCACCCCAGTTGCTCGGCCGCCAGGGTGAAACTGCCGGCTTCGATCAGAACGGCAAAGGCCGCCAGGTCATCCATCTCGCTCATGGATTGTTTCCATTTGAAAACCAAAGGTTGCCTATTAGCACGTTTATCCACCTGAAAAGCCACACTAGACTGAACCTTCACTTACCCGTGGAGGAACAGCACGATGAAAATTCTATTGATTGGCGCCAGCGGCACGGTCGGCTCGGCAGTCAAGGCAGAACTGGTTCAGCGTCACGAAGTGATCAGCATCGGTCGCACACGCGGCGATTTCCAAGTGGATATCAGTGACAGCGCGTCGATCCGCAAGCTGTTTGAGCAGACCGGCAAGTTCGATGCCCTGATCTGCGCGGCCGGTAGCGTGAATTTCGTGGCGCTGGGTGAAATGAGCGAAAGCGATTTTGAACTGGGCCTGCGCGACAAGCTGATGGGCCAGGTCAACCTGCTGCTGATCGGCCGCGAATATGCCAACGACGGCGCCTCGTTCACTTTCACCAGCGGCATCCTCAACCGTGACCCGATCCGTACCGGCGCCTCGGCCGCATTGGTCAATGGCGCAATTGACGCCTTCGTCAAAGCCGCGGCGATCGAATTGCCACGCGGCCTGCGCGTCAACGCCGTGAGCCCGACGGTCCTGCTGGAAGCCATGGGCAGCTATGCCCCGTATTTCCGCGGTTACAAACCGGCTCCGGGTGCCGACGTGGCACTGGCCTACGCCAAAAGCGTAGAAGGCTTGCAGACCGGCCAGACGTTTATCGTCGGCTGAATCCGGCGTCTGTCAGATTTGCCTGAAGCAGGGCGCTGGGGTTGTGGTGCGGCCTCAGCCTGCGTAACGTGGCGGCACTTGTTTGGAGACCCGATAAATGCGCGCCGCCCGTACCCTAGTTCTGTTTGCCCTGCTGCCTCTGTTCACCGCTTGCCAGATGTTCGAGAGCGAGCCGGCAAAGCCGTCTACCGCCGGGTTGACCCGCATGCAGGGTGAATTGACGGCCGTTGACGGCAAGCTGTTGTTCCAGCCTTGCGGTGACAAACGCAACTACGTGGTCAACGACGCCGGCGGCACCAGCATCCTGCAGGAAGCCGCCTCACTGGCTGGCCAACAGGGCGCATTGTTTGCCGACTTGCGCGGCAAGTTCTCCGGGGTTGCCACTGGCACCCAGGGGTCGGTAGAGCTGCAACAGCTTTATCGCATGGAGCGTTCGACCTCGGCCTGCAACGACCCGGACTTCAAGCGCATGGTGCTGCGCGCCAATGGTCATAAACCCGCCTGGGCGATGAATGTGACCGCCAAGGGCATGGTGCTGGAGCGCGAAGGTCAGCCACCCTTGGCGGTGCCTTTTGTGGAAGAGCAACTGGGCGACGGCCGTTTCAACCTGATGACCGAAGCCAATAACCAGCACATCGAACTCTGGGTCGCGCCGCAGCGTTGCATCGACAGCGTCAGCGGCAGCCTGCAACACATGACCGCCGAATTGCGCGTCAACGGCCAAGTGCAGCGTGGTTGCGCGGCATTCGGCGGTTCTCGCGACGACTGATTCGGCCCAACGCTGTTTTAACGTGTCGGAAAACCGCCTTTGGGGCTTATAATCGCCGGTTTGCAAAACAGCCGGCCTTTTTGTCTGCCGCCTACCGGATCCCGTCATGTTACGAATCACCGAACTCAAGCTGCCCATCGACCATCCCGAAGAAGACCTGCGGCCTGCCATCGTGCAGCGCCTGGGCATCGCCAGTGATGACCTGCTCGATTTCACCCTGTTCAAACGCAGCTATGACGCCCGCAAAAAGTCGTCGGAGCTGTGCTTCATCTACACCATCGACCTGAACGTGAAAGGCGAAGCCGCCCTGTTGCTCAAGTTCGCCGATGACCGCAACGTCAACCCGGCGCCGGATGTCAGCTACAAGGTGGTGGGTCAGGCGCCGGAAGGCCTGGTCGAACGGCCAATCGTGGTGGGGTTTGGTCCGTGCGGGATCTTCGCCGGGCTGCTGCTCGCGCAGATGGGCTTCAAGCCGATCATCCTCGAGCGCGGCAAGGAAGTGCGTCAGCGCACCAAAGACACCTGGGGCCTGTGGCGCAAAAACGTGCTCAACCCCGAGTCCAACGTGCAGTTTGGTGAAGGCGGCGCCGGGACCTTCTCCGACGGCAAACTCTACAGCCAGATCAAGGACCCGAAATTCCACGGTCGCAAGGTCCTGCACGAGTTCGTCAAGGCCGGTGCGCCGGAAGAGATCCTCTACGTCAGCAAGCCGCACATCGGCACGTTCCGCCTGACCGGCGTGGTCGAAAACATGCGCCAGCAGATCATCGCCCTGGGCGGTGAAGTGCGTTTCGAACAGCGCGTTACCGATGTGCTGATCGAAGACGGCCAGCTGAACGGCGTGGTTATCGACGGTGGCGAGCAACTGCTCTCCAAGCACGTGATCCTGGCCCTGGGCCACAGCGCCCGCGACACCTTCCGAATGCTGCACGGGCGTGGTGTGTACATGGAGGCCAAGCCGTTCTCGGTGGGCTTCAGGATTGAACACCCGCAATCGCTGATCGACGCGGCGCGCCTGGGCAAATACGCCGGGCATCCGAAACTCGGCGCGGCCGACTACAAGCTGGTGCACCACGCCAAGAACGGCCGCTCGGTCTACAGCTTCTGCATGTGCCCGGGCGGCACGGTGGTGGCGGCCACGTCCGAGCCGAACCGCGTGGTAACCAACGGCATGAGCCAGTACTCGCGTAACGAACGCAATGCCAACTCCGGCATCGTCGTCGGCATCACGCCGGAGGTGGATTACCCGGGTGGCCCGCTGGCGGGTATCGAGTTGCAGGAGCGCCTGGAGTCCCACGCCTACATCCTCGGCGGCAGCAACTACGAGGCCCCGGCGCAACTGGTGGGGGATTTCATCGCGGGCAAGCCGTCCACGGCCATCGGCAGCGTGGAACCGTCCTACAAGCCCGGTGTGTCGCTGGGTGACTTGGCCCTGGCCTTGCCGGACTTTGCCATCGAAGCAATTCGTGAAGCGTTGCCGGCGTTCGAGAAGCAGATCAAAGGCTACTCGTTGCACGATGCGGTGCTGACCGGGATCGAGACGCGCACGTCCTCGCCGCTGCGGATTACCCGTAACGAGTCGATGCAGAGCTTGAACGTGAAAGGTTTGTTCCCGGCCGGTGAAGGTGCGGGTTATGCCGGTGGGATTCTGTCAGCGGGCGTTGACGGAATTCGGATTGCCGAGGCGCTGGCGCGGGATATGTTGGGCATCGAGGCCTAAGCACTCTGTTACAGCCAACCCCGATCAAAGGTGGGAGCTGGCTTGCCTGCGATGGCGGTGGTTCAGTCGATAAGTTCGGCGACTGAGACTCTGCCATCGCAGGCAAGCCATCTCCCACATTGGTTTTTGCCGGTGTTCAGATGTTTGCGCGCAGGATTGTCTCCGGCAACGGCTCACCGCGTTCAACACTGGCCGCAACAGCCGCAATCAGCCCGCTCAACGCATAACCTTGCCCGGCGAGCCACGCCTGATCGTAGTAAGTAGTGGCGTACCGCTCTCCCCCGTCACACAAAATCGCCACGATCGACCCAGACTCCCCTGCCGCTTGCATCTGCTGGGCCGCCACCAAGGCACCGATCAGGTTAGTCCCGCTGGAACCACCGACCCGCCGCCCCAGACGCTCGGCCAGGTAATGCATGGCTGCCAGTGACAGCGCATCCGGCACCTTGACCATCGCATCAATCACCTTGGGCAAAAACGACGCCTCGACGCGTGGCCGGCCGATCCCTTCGATCCGCGAACCGCAATCCAGGCGCAAGCTGGCATCGCCCGTCTGGTAATAGTCAAAGAACACCGAGCGTTCGGCGTCGGCACACAGCACGCGGGTGCAATGCTGGCGATAGCGCACGTAACGCCCCAGGGTCGCGGTGGTGCCGCCGGTACCAGGACTGGAAATCAACCAGCTCGGCTCGGGGTAATGCTCAAAGCGCATCTGTTGAAAGATCGACTCGGCGATATTGTTGTTCGCCCGCCAGTCCGTCGCGCGCTCGGCATAGGTGAATTGATCCATGAAGTGACCGCCACTTTCCTGCGCCAACCGCTCGGACTCGGCGTAGATCTGCGTCGGATCCTTCACCAGATGGCTCTTGCCGCCATAGAAGGCGATCTGGGCAATCTTCTCCTGAGACGTGGTGGCCGGCATCACCGCAATGAACGGCAGGCCAAGCAGGCGCGCGAAATACGCTTCCGAAATGGCCGTCGACCCACTGGAGGCCTCAATCACCGGCGCGCCAGGCTTGAGCCAGCCATTACACAGCGCGTACAGAAACAGTGAACGGGCCAGCCGATGCTTCAAGCTGCCGGTGGGGTGGCTGGACTCGTCCTTGAAGTACAACTCGATACCCGGCAACCCCGGCAACGGCAAAGGGATCAGGTGCGTGTCGGCGCTGCGCTGGAAGTCCGCTTCAATGATGCGAATGGCTTCGCGGGCCCAGGTACGGTGGTCGCTCATAAGGTGCGTCTCTAAAGATTTCAGCGCCAATTTTAGGGAGTTTCCTACACTGCACACAGATACAGTGGCGACTCAAATAGACACACAATTGCTAGGCTCTGGCGCAACGCCGACCCTGCCCGCTACTTATAACAAATAAGAATATAACTTTTGTTTTAACAACTAACGGTACGGGTTAGGGTACCCACCTATTGAACCTGGATTGGAGAGCATCCCTTGCCTCTGCGTAGCACTTTCACCCGTTTCTTCCAGCTGGAAGCCGCCAGCGGTCTGTTGTTGATCGCCGCTGCGGCCTTGGCGCTGATCATCAACAATTCACCGTTGTCGCACCTCTACAACGCCTTTCTCGACGTACCAGTGGTGGCACAGATTGGCGCGCTGAAAATCGCCAAGCCTGCCCTGCTGTGGATCAACGACGGCCTGATGGCCTTGTTCTTCCTGCTGATCGGCCTGGAGGTAAAGCGCGAGCTGCTCGATGGCCACCTGTCCAAACCCTCGCAAGTGGTACTGCCGGGCGCCGCAGCCATTGGCGGCATGGTGGTGCCGGCGCTGATCTACTGGGCGATCAACAAGGACTACCCCGCCGCACTCTCCGGCTGGGCGATCCCCATGGCCACCGACATCGCTTTTGCACTGGGCGTGCTCGCCCTGCTGGGCAAGCGCGTGCCGGTGTCGCTGAAACTGTTCCTGATGACCCTGGCCATCATTGATGACCTCGGCGCAATCATCGTCATCGCCGTGTTCTACTCCGCGGACCTGTCCGGCGCTGCTCTGGCGGGTGCAGGCGCATGCCTGATTGCCTTGATCGCGATGAACCGCCTGGGCGTGATCAAACTCGGGCCCTACCTGATCATTGGTCTGATCCTGTGGGTGTGTGTGCTCAAAAGTGGCGTGCACGCCACGCTGGCCGGCGTGACCCTGGCCTTCTGCATCCCGCTGCGCACCAAAAATGCCGAGCCCTCGCCCCTGCAGACACTGGAACACGCCCTGCACCCGTGGGTGGCCTACGCCATCCTGCCGCTGTTTGCCTTCGCCAACGCGGGCGTTTCCCTGGCCGGCGTGAGCCTGGAAAGCTTCACTCACCATGTGCCAATGGGCATCGCCGCCGGCCTGTTGATCGGCAAGACCATCGGCGTGTTCGGCCTCACCTGGCTCGCCATCAAGACCGGCCTTGCCGCGCTGCCCAGCGGCGCGAACTGGGGCCAGGTGTTCGGGGTGGCGATCCTGTGCGGTATCGGCTTTACCATGAGCCTGTTTGTCGGCTCACTGGCGTTCGTGCCGGGTGCCAGCGAATTCGCCGGGGAGGATCGAATGGGCATTCTGACCGGGTCGATCCTGGCCGCGTGTATGGGTTATGCCGTGACCGCGATGGCGAGTCGCAAGAAAGCCTGAGGGTTCTGAAGGCACCCAAAAACCCCAATCGGTGAGCCCGATTGGGGTTTTTCTCTTTCTGAAGAGGACACTTGCCTCAAACGCCTAAAGACTTTGCGCGCGCCGCCGATTAGTGATTGTGTCGCTAGCACTGTTCCTGCCAGGGACACCCGCCCGACACAGCTCTCCAACGCGTATCCAGCCGAGCGAAAATCCCATGTTCCTGAGAAATATAAGAATCGCTGCCAGAGCCTTCATTGGCTTCGCAGCTATTGCGTCGCTGAGTGTGTTTCTCGGTCTGTTCGCCCTCAAGCAGATTGGCGAAGTCCAGTCCCAGGCTGCCGACATTCAGAACAACTGGATGCAGCGTGTCAGGATTCTGGCCCTGGCCAACGCGTCGCTCGACCGTTTTCGCTTGGGCGAAATGGCGCACATCCTGTCGGCAAGCGATGCGGAGATGCAGACCTATGAAGACAAATCCGCTGGCCGCCTGAAAAGCGTCAAGGAACAGCTGACCCAATATGCCGCGCTGCTACGCACATCCGAGGAAAAATCGCGTCTGGATGTGTTCAACCAAAGCCTGGATGCCTACGCGAAGAACCATACCGAAATGCTCAAGCGCTCGCGCTCGGGCGACAAAGCCGGCGCCCGCGACTTTCTCAACAGCATTCGAGAAAGCTACGAGCAGATGACCAAGAACTTCGACCAGTTGATCGACCTCGCCAACAAAGGCGCCGAACAGGCCGGCCAAACCTCCGTAGGCGCTTACCAACATGCGGTGAGCGGCATCACCATCGTCATTTTGCTGGTCAGTGCCGGCACAGTGCTGGTGGCCTGGTTACTGACCCGCAGCATTACCGGCCCCATCATTGAAGCGGTGCAGGTGGCCGAAACCATCGCCAAGGGCGACCTCACCCATCCCATAAACCCTACGGGCAATGACGAAGCCACCCGCTTGCTGCGGGCGCAAGAAACCATGCGAAACAACCTGGTGCAGACCTTGCGGCAAATCACCGGCTCATCCAGCCAACTGGCCGCTGCTGCCGAAGAGTTGAATGCCGTCACCGCCGAGGGTAGCCGCGACCTGCAACAGCAACATGGCGAAATCGAGCAGGCAGCCACGGCCGTCACTCAGATGACCACTGCGATTGAGGAGGTTGCGCGAAACGCAGCATCGACCTCCGACCTGTCCCAGGAATCGCGCAGCATTGCGTTGAAGGGCCAACAGCGCATGGGCGAGGCATTGAATTCGATTCAAGCGCTGACCCGTGGGGTCGAGGTCAGCTCAGGGCAAGTTGGCGGCCTCGCCGAACAGGCTAAAGGCATCGGCAAAGTACTCGATGTGATCCGCACCATTGCCGAGCAAACCAACCTGCTGGCGCTTAACGCCGCCATCGAAGCTGCGCGTGCCGGTGAGGCCGGACGTGGTTTCGCCGTGGTCGCCGACGAGGTTCGTGCACTGGCCCATCGCACCGCCCAATCGACCCAGGAAATCGAGCAGATGATCGGCAGCATTCAGGCCAACACGGCCAGCACCGTCAACACCATGCTCGACAGCAGCGCCATGACTCAGCAAACCTTGGGGCTGGCCGAGCTGGCGCAACAAGCGCTGGCAGACATCCTGGCTGCCAACGATGAGATCAATGACCGCAACCTGGTGATTACCACGGCGGCGGCGGAACAAGCCGACGTTGCTCGAGCAGTCGATCGCAACTTGCTGAACATTCAGCAGCTGTCGATTCAGTCGGCAGAGGGCTCGACTCAAACGACCGCAGCCTCGCAATCCCTCGCCAGCCTGGCGCATGAGTTGAACACGATGGTCAAGCACTTCCAGGTTTGACGTCACGCAGCGTGCGCGGCACACCGCGCTTGCAATAAAAAACCCCAACCGATCACTCGGTTGGGGTTTTGTATTTCAGGGCCGGCGTTTAGCGAGTAACGCGGCTGGTACCGTCAACGGTCATGATGCGTACACGGTCGCCGATGCGGAAGATTTCATTTTCCTGCACGGCTTGGACGTAGGCACGCATGCTGCCGTCGTCTTCGCGAACGGTGATTTCCACGCCTTGGGTGCGGGTCAGGCCTTCTTCGGTGGCCGAGCCCAGCAGGCCGCCGGCTACGGCGCCGATCACAGCGGTAACAATGCTGCCACGGCCGCCGCCGATGGCGCTGCCGCCAACGCCGCCGATCACGGCGCCAGCAGCGCCGCCGATTGGGGTCTTGGTGCCTTCGATTTTCACTGGACGCAGGGATTCAATGGTGCCCATGCGAACGGTCTGTACACGACGCGCCTCGTCACGGGAGTACGAGTCGCCGGTCAGACTCGAGGCGCAGCCACCCAACAGCAACGACAGGGTGGTAAAGCAGGCAACTAGTAAAACGGACTTACGCATAGCATCAACTCCAAAGGACAGGTATTCATTAGACGCTGCGGCTTGGCGCCTGTCACGGCGAGTACCGCAGAAAATTGCTTTCATTCAGCCTTAGTACAGACTGCCAGCACCAGAAAAATAGACGAACGGTTGCACTCAACTGTTCCGAAGAATGTCATGGACGCGTTCATCATTATTGTAGTCGCGCAGCAGCACACGCCGAAGACTTATGGATAAAGACTTCGCCGTGGAGGGCAACATTCGAACGAGGTGACGAAAGGTGAAACTCAGGGCGCGAGGCGCTCACGAGTCCACTCGCCGGCTTGCAGGCGGTAGTTGAGGCGATCATGCAGGCGACTGGCGCGACCCTGCCAGAACTCGATACGCTCGGGCAGCAAGCGATACCCGCCCCAATGCTCAGGGCAATCAGGTTGGATGTCGCTGAAACGCTGCTCGGTGGCCTTTAGCAAGTCTTGCAGCTCTTCGCGATCACGGATGACCCGGCTCTGCGGTGACGCCCAAGCCCCAAGACGGCTGCCCAACGGGCGGACCTGAAAATAAGCATCCGACTCTTCGGGCGTGACCTTGACCACCCGCCCTTCGATGCGCACCTGGCGCTCCAGGGTGGGCCAGAAGAAGGTCATGGCTGCAAACGGCTGTGCCGCAAGCTGTTCGCCTTTGGCACTCTGATAATTGGTGAAGAAGGTAAAACCCTGTGTATCCAGGCCCTTGAGCAACAGGATACGACAGTGCGGACGACCGTCCAGGTCGACCGTGGCCAGAGTCATGGCATTGGCTTCCACCGGTGGTTGCTCGGTTTTCACCGCATCGGCAAACCACTGGTGGAACAATGCAAACGGCTCGCCCGGGGCCTGGGCCTCGCTCAAACCGTCCCGTGTGTAGTCACGGCGCATATCGGCCAGTGCCTGGGTCATGCGGCTTTATCCTTCTGGTTCAGCAGATCAGTTTTTCGCCTGGTCGTTTGTCGCTGGAGCGTCGGCCTTGGGTGCGGCTTTTTTCGCGGCCGGCTTGGCGGCCGCTTTTTTCGCAACGGGCTTGGCAGCGGCTTTCTTGACCGGAGCCTTTTTCGCCGGAGCGGCTTTTTTCGCAGCAGGCGCCGGTACGGGAGCGGGTGCAGTCTGCACGGCAACCATTTCCGCAACCGGTGGCTTGCCCGAGTTGTACTTGCTCAACAACGCCAACATCGTTGTACGCTGAGTGAACATGATTTCCATGCGACGGTTCAGCGCACGCCCCTGATTGCTATCGTTGGCAGCCCGCGGCATAAGGTCGCCCATGCCACGCATCATCAGGCGATCCTGCTTCAAGCCGCTGAGACTGAAAATCGAAGCGATGGACTGCGCGCGCTCGCGGGTCAACGCCTGGCTCGCGGGCTCGGCACCATTGGTGTCGACGTGGCCTAAGACCAACACAGCGGTTTTCGGATCGCCTTCAACCGCCTTGGCCACGCGAGTGAACGGGCCCAACGTAACCGGCAGCAGCATCGCAGGACGCTTCGGGTTGTAAGAGCCATCAACCGGGGCGATCACGACCAATACGTTCTCGCGACGCTCCAATTGCAGGTTGCTGTCCTTGATGGCCGCACGCAGGCGCGGCTCATAGTCGTCCAGCCAGGCTTGAGTGATTTTCGGGTCAGGCATCGGCACGTTGGTCACGTCGACCTTGGCCAATGGTTTTGGCTTGCTTTCGAAAGGCCACCACCACTTGGTGTCGGTGTCGGTCTTGGCGACGGCCGGAGTCGTCGGGTCTGCAGCCTTGAGGTCGGCTTTCAGATCGGCTTTGGCATCAGCCGCTTTTTCATCGGCGCTTTTAGAGGCGAACGGCCACCAGCTGGAGCCGGTCTCGGCCTTGGCCACGGGCGCAGGTGCGGCAGCAGCGGCAGGCGCTGGAGCAGCGGCGGCGGCAACCGGGGCTGCAGGCTTGGCGCCAGCGGCTGGTTTTGCATCCGGCATGGCGTCGGTTTTGGTTACTGCGTCCTTGGTAGCAGCCTTGTCTGATCCAAATGACCACCAATGCCCACCTTCGGCATCATTTTGTGGAGTTTGTGCGCAACCCGTAATTGTGAGGCACAGCGCCAGTGCCAAGGACTTGTTCGATAACATGAGATATCCACAAAATGAGAAAAAACCGGAGGGTCTGGTTGACCCGTTAAACAGACGCTTACAGAACATTAAAGTTACAAAATTTCGTTCAGCGCCTTCTTATAGTTGCCTTTGTAACAAAAAAACGTGAAACAGCAAGCTCTTTACAGACAACCGGCCAATATTCCGACCAACTTCTGTGCACGCGGGTCCATAAGTACATAAGGCCCCAGTGTATTAGTCACGAAACCAAATGCTACATCATGTTCCGGATCGGCAAAACCGACCGAACCACCCGCGCCCGGATGCCCAAACGCACGTGGGCCAAGGCCGAACGTCGCATTGGGCAAGTGCGGTTGATCCAACATGCAGCCCAAGCCGAAACGGGTTTGTGTCAATAAAGTTTTATCCGGTCCGATACTGTGTTCGCGGGTCAATTGTTCGAGCATGTCCGCTTCGAGCAAACTACCGTCCAACAATCCGCTATAAAACCCCGCCAGGCTACGCGCATTACCGTGACCATTTGCCGCCGGCTGCTGCATGCGCCGCCATTCGGGCTTATTAGTGCTTGTCAGAATAGACGGTGGGTTGGCAAATGCACGCGTTGTCATGGCCGCAGGTTCGCGCATCATAACTTGCAATAATCGTTGAGCGGCTTCATCGCCCATATTGCCTTTGCCGCGCGCTATATGCGCAACGCGATAAAACTCTTCGTCCGCCAGGCCAACATGAAAGTCCAGCCCCAATGGCCGCGCAACCCGCGCAACAATTGATTCACCGGGCCCACGCCCGTCGGCGCGACGCAACAATTCACCGACCAGCCACCCATACGTGATGGCCTCGTAGCCGTGGCCTTGGCCGGGCGTCCACCATGGGGCTTCGGCCGCCAGGGTGTCGACCATCAGTTGCCAGTCATAGAGGGCTTCGGCGGGGAGCATTTCGCGAATCGCCGGCAACCCGGCCTGGTGGCAGAGCAGCTGGCGCAGGGTGATGGCTTCCTTACCGGCTGCGGCAAACTCGGGCCAGTAGTTGGCGACAGGGGCGTCGAGTTGCAACTTGCCCTCGGCCACCAATTGCAGGGCCGTCACGGCGGTGAAGGTCTTGGTGCAGGAAAACAGATTGACGATGGTGTCGCTGTGCCAGGCCTCGGCACCGTCCTTGTCGGCGGTGCCGGCCCACAGGTCGACAACGGTTTCGCCGCCGATCTGGATACACAGCCCGGCACCACGCTCCTGCGGGTCATCGAACAACGCGGCGAATGCCTCACGTACCGCTTCGAACTGGAGCTCGTAATGACCCTGAATCTGCACCTAAGCCGCCTCGGAAAACACCGTAATAAGTGGCCGACATTGTTCCAGTCATTGGCGGTTTTGTGAACCCGTCAAATATGAATCAATGGCCATTTCCAGAGTGACCGCCAGCATGCCCGGCGCCCTGCCCCGCGCCTCTGCCGTCGTGCCCCGACTTGCTGGCTTCGCTCTCACGCACCCCGCTGGCGGCCTTGGCTTTTTCGGCTTCCTTGCCCAGTTGGTCGACGGCCGCCAGGTTGCTCTTGCGCACGCTGTCGACAAAGCCCTGGAACGGCACATCCGTGATGCCTACAAGGCCAAAGTGGCCGTTTTCACCGTCCAGCAGACGCCCCGTCACCGGTTGATCCAGGTATTGGAACCAATGCACGCCGACGATCGACGGCTCAGCCATGGCTTGCTTGAGGAAGTTGCTGTACGCCACGCCACGGTCTTCTTCCTTGGCCAACTGAGTCACGCCGCCCCAGAACGGACCGCGATCCGCCGAGCCGAAGTTGAATTCGGTGATCAGTACCGGCTTATCCAACGCACGCAGGGCGGCGAAGTCGTAACCGTCCTGAGGCTTGAGGGTGTACATGTTGAAGCTCAGCACATCGCAATACTGGGCGCAGGACGCTACGGCTTCCGGGGTGCTGACGGCGTAGCGGCCACCCAGCAGCAACTGGTTGGGCGCGTGCCACTTCAACGAATCGGAGATGGTCTTGAAATAGGCATCGGCGAAGGTCTTCTGGAAGTACTTGAAGTCCGCTTCGATTTCCGGGTGCTCAGGGCTCGGCATCGGTGGCTCGAAGCCCGGGTCTTCCATCAGCTCCCAGCCCGACAGGTGAATGCCCCAGGCTTTGGAGAGGCCTTCTTCGTTGCGGTATTTGTCACGCAGTTGTTTGAGGAACGCACGTTTGGCCGGCACGTCGGTGGTCATGCGCAAGGTCCCGTAGGCCAGGGCGTAACGCGATTTTGGATCGTCGCCAGGGCCGGCCCAGGCCAGCTCGTTGTCGGCAAAAAAGCCGATCAGCCACGGGTCGTCGCGGTGATCGCGGGCCGCGATCGCCACCGCGCGCTCGGTGGCCATGGCGAAACGCGGGTCGAACGGGTCGGGCATGCCGCCCCACCAGTCAGTGCCGGTGCTGATGCTGGCGTAGTCACCGACAATCGACAGCGGCAAGGTGTACGGCACGCGGTCGGCGCTGGCCAAATCCTCGTCGCTCCAGTTGCCCACGGTGTTGAAACCCCAGGCTTGCAGGCGGTCCAGCGTGTGCGTGACCCAGCGCTTGTGGTCAAAACCCTGCGTGTCATAGGTGCGCTGCAGGTTGGCGCCATAGAAGTCGTACCAACGCCCCACATTAAAGCCCCGGCCCTGGTCAGCGCCGTTGCCGCCACGGTTATCCGCACTGCCGTAATACTTGTCGAACGGCTCACCGGACTTGGGCAGCGCGGCAAACATCCATTCGCGGCCGGCCACGTAGGTTTGGTTATCGTCCGGAGCAACCGTATTGACGCCCAGGGAGTAGAACGGATGGCCTTCCGGCGTCACCAGGTACCAGCGCCCGTCGCGCTTCTCGGTGCGGAAAAAGCCGCTTGCTTCGAACGCCGGGCCTTTGTTCCAGCCGCCATATTGGTCCAGGGCAGACTTGTCGCGCTCAGCCAGCCAGCCCTTGAGCTGTTGCTGCTCCTTGGCCGCAGCGGCTTTGAGTTGTTCATCGCTGCTGACTTTTTCCGGCCAACGCGCGCGCGTGGACTGACCATACGCATCTACCAGTGCGCTGTAGGCAGCCTTCAGCACCGGCTCGCTTTCCTGCACGCCAAAGCGTTCCAGCAGGATGCTTTGGGCAGCATTGGGCTTGATCATCGACAGGGTGACCGACGCCACCTGGCTACGATCGATTGCCCCGGCGCTGCTGGCCAACAGCACACGCTGGCCCTCCACAGTAATCGGCATCGGCGGCCCGGCCTTCATGCCCTGGCTCAGCGGCGAGTTGGCCTGCAGCGGAATCAGCAGGGTTTGGGCGGGGCCGGCCGGCAGGTCGATGCGGCTGACCAGCGTCTGGCCGTCGGTGCTCTGCACCTTGACGTAGAGGGTCAGCGCCCAGTCCATGGCGCTTTGGATACGCAGGCTCATGGCGCCGGACTGCGACCAGTCCCACACGCCGGTCTGCGGGCTGAGCACCAGGCTCGGTTCGGCCGCCGGGTTGAAGGTAATGCGGCGCAGCACCTCGCCCTCAGCGGTTTGTTCGGCGTTGTATTGCGGCAGGCTCGCGTCCTGGGTCGCGACCTTGACCACATCGGCAGGCCGGACGAAATTGAACAGCGTTTGTTGCCCGGCAGGCGCGGCCATCAAGGGCGCGGCGAACAACAAGGCAAACAGAGCGGGCAGCGTGCGAATCATACGAACAAGGTTCTCCCAAACGGCCGGTGAATGGCCTGATGACGTAAAGCGTTGGCAGTGAGATAGACCACGAAGTGGGCGAATTCGCCCACAGTGGCTTAAGAAATTTCGCGCCTGAAAGGCGGCAAAGCATTGAGGATAGCCTTGCCATAGCGTTGCGTGACCAAACGGCGGTCGAGCAAGGTGATGGTGCCCCGGTCTTCCTCGGTACGCAGCAAGCGCCCGCAGGCCTGGACCAGCTTCAAGGAAGCATCCGGCACCGAGATTTCCATGAACGGGTTACCGCCACGGGCTTCGATCCATTCGGCCAAGGCCGCCTCGACCGGGTCATCCGGTACCGAGAACGGGATCTTGGCGATCACCACGTGTTCACAGTAGGCACCGGGCAAGTCCACGCCTTCGGCGAAACTGGCCAGGCCGAACAACACGCTGGAATCACCGCCATCAACACGCGCTTTGTGCTTGTTCAAGGTTTCCTGTTTGGACAGGTTGCCCTGGATGAACACCTGCTTGCGCCAGTCGCGGTCAAGGCCGTCGAACACGTCCTGCATCTGTTTACGCGAGGAGAACAGCACCAGGGTGCCGCGTGAACCTTCCACCAGGTCCGGCAAGTCGCGGATGATCGCCGCGGTGTGCGCGGCCGCGTCGCGCGGGTCGGCCTTGAGGTCCGGCACTCGCAGCACACCGGCATCGGCATGGTGAAACGGGCTCGGCACCACGGCGGTGACGGCCTTTTTCGGCAGCCCGGCACGCATGCGGAAACGGTCGAAAGTGCCCAGCGCGGTCAGCGTGGCCGAGGTTACCAGGCAGCCGTAGGCCACGTTCCACAGGTTACGGCGCAGCATTTCGGCGGCGAGGATCGGGCTGGCGTTGACCTCGATATCAAACAGCGCACCGCTTTCGGACAAGGTCAGCCAGCGCGCCATGGGCGGGTCGTCTTCGGGGTCTTCGACGGTAAAGGCGGTCCACAGCTCCCAATTGCCCTGGGCGCGCGACAGCAGGCTGCCGAACAGGGGGTACCATTCCTCGGCCTGGTTGCTGGCGATACCGATATTGACCTCGCCGTCCATGCCTTCCTTGAGCAGGTCGGTCAGGCGGGTGAACAGGTCGGTCAGCCGTGAGAAGCCTTTCTTCAGCTCGATACCCATTTCACGCATGTGCTCGGGGATCAAGCCGCCGACGAAGCGATGACGCGGCCGTTCGCGGCCTTCAACGTCTTCGCCGGGCTTGAAGTCGGCGACCTGCTCGCAGGCGCTGAACATGAATTGCTGCTGGGTCTTGATCTCGCGCGCCAGCTCCGGCACCTGCTCGATCAGCTTGCCCAGATCGCCGGGCAACGGGTGCTGGGCGAGCAATTTGGTCAGGTTCTTGGCGGTGGTTTCGAGCCAGTCGGCGGTGGAACGCAAACGGGTGTAGTGGGCGAAATGGCCGATGGCCTTATCGGGCAAGTGGTGCCCTTCGTCGAATACGTAAAGGGTGTCGCGCGGGTCCGGCAATACAGCGCCGCCGCCCAGGGCCAGGTCAGCCAGGACCATGTCGTGGTTGGTGACAATCACATCGACCTTGCCCATGCCCTCGCGGGCCTTGTAGAAGGCGCACTGGCCGAAGTTGGGGCAATGCCGGTTGGTGCACTGGCTGTGGTCGGTGGTCAGGCGCGCCCAGTCGGCGTCTTCCAGGGCGGTGGGCCAGCTGTCGCGGTCGCCATCCCATTTGTTGCCGGCAAGTTTCTCGATCATGCTGGTAAACAGCTTCTGGCTGACTTCATCAACCTCGATCTTGAAGCCTTCCTCTTCGAACAGCGATGCCGTGGCGGTCTGGGCGTGACCTTCCTGCAGCAATACGTCGAGCTTGGACAGGCACATGTAGCGCCCACGGCCCTTGGCCAGGGCGAAGGTGAAGTTCAGGCCGCTGTTGCGCATCAGGTCGGGCAGGTCTTTGTAGACGATCTGCTCCTGCAGGGCGACGGTGGCGGTGGCAATCACCAGGCGCTTGCCGGCGGCCTTGGCGGTAGGAATCGCGGCCAGGCTGTAGGCCACGGTTTTGCCGGTACCGGTGCCGGCCTCGACGGCCACGACCGCGGGGTCGCCACTGCGCCGACCTTCGTCGTCGGTGTCGATATCCCCGAGGACTTTGGCCACTTCGGCGATCATCAGGCGTTGGCCGTAGCGCGGTTTCAAGCTCTTGGCTTCGAGAAAACGCGAATAGGCGCCCTGGATCGTGGTTTTGAGTTCAGTGCTGATCATGGATAGTCGGGCGCAAAAAACGCTGGATAAATTTTCAGTGGTTCGGATCGGCCGCTATCATACCCCGCTAATTAATCCCGCGCAGAACGGAGTACCACAATGACCGCGTTTAGCCTCGCTTACACCCTGCATGTATTGGCCGCCCTGGTGTGGGTCGGCGGTATGTTTTTCGCCTGGATGATCCTGCGCCCCGCCGCCATGGCGGCACTTGAGGGCCCTGCCCGGCTCAAGCTGTGGGCGAATGTGTTTCAACGTTTTTTCGTGTGGGTCTGGGTGGCGGTGCTGGTTTTGCCGATCAGCGGCATCGGCCTGCTGCAACTGCGCTTCAGTGGTTTTGAGACCGCACCGCGCTATGTGCAGGTGATGATGGGCTTGTATCTGGTGATGACTGCGCTGTTTATCCGTATCCAGGCGTTGAAATTCCCGGAACTGCGCACAGCGGTAGCGGCCGAGGACTGGCCGGCGGGTGCGGCTGCGCTGGGGCAGATTCGCAAGCTGGTGGGGATTAACCTGATTATCGGCCTGGTGGTGGTGGCGATTGCTTCAGCTCGGCCGATGTTCTGAAGCTGCCGACTACAGTGGCGAGCGGGCTTGCCCCGCGTTGGGCTGCGAAGCAGCCCTGAAACCAGACGGCGCATAACATCTGTAAAAACGCGGTGGCCTTATTGGGGCTGCTTTGCAGCCCAACGCGGGGCAAGCCCGCTCGCCACAATGAGGCGTTAGAGCCTTTGGATAGTCACAGCACCCGCAGGCCCAGCCGGCCCCGGTTGCCCTTCCAACCCTGGCCGGCCCTTCTGGCCACCATCGGCGCGGTACACCAGGCAGCCCTTGGATTGCCCACCTTTGCCCGGTTTACCGGCCGTGCCGGCCAAACCGCCCGCACCGCCATCCACCCAGACCTTGATCTGCTCGGCCGGGAAGCTCTGCGGCAGCTCGACGCGTACGGTCGCGCCCGCTGCGCCTGGCAGGCCATCACCGCCATTGTCGCCATTGGCGCCGCGCCCGGCTGAACCCCAGGTGCAGCCCGGGTCCACGCCATTGGCGCCATCCAGGCCGGCATAGCCTTGGGCCCCGGCGCCGCCACGGGCGTCCACCGACAGTTCATCGGCGGTCAGCGCGTTGATGCGCAGGACCAAGTCACGCCCCGCCTTGGCGGGCCTTTCGTGGGTACCGGGAGCACCGCGCGAAGTGATCTGGCTGCCATGTTCCAGTTGCGCATTACGCACTTGCAACTGCAGCGCGGTATTGCCGGGGGCGATGGCGATCCGCGCTTCACGGCCCAAATGCAGCTCATCCACCGTCACTTGGCTGATGGTCGCCGGAACCAGCAACGTGCCGTAATCCGCCACATCCAGGCGTTCGAGCTGCAAAACGTTGGTGCTGCTGGGCAGGCGCATCAGCGAGTTGGTTTCAACACTGACGCTCTGCGCCAGGGCAATGGGGCTGACCAACAGGGCCAACAGAAAAACCTTACGCATGATTGGCCTCCTTGTTTGCTTCATCAATAACGGCAGGTGCCGACAGGCCCCGCACATGGAACATCCCCACCAGCAGAATCTGCAGGCGGTCACGCCAGGGGTGGGCACGGTGTTTCAGGCTGCTGTTGAACAACAGCAATTCCAACAGATGAGTAAGCAACAGCAGACTGCCGGCCAGACTGACCAACAGGTGAAACGGATTGGCGAGCGGCCGCAATAAATTGACCACCACCACAACCCAGAACAGCAACGTCAGAAACTTTCCCAGCCCCCAAAACACCTTCATCCTGCATGCCCCTGCCTATTATTCTTTGGGCGCACAGTACCGACTTCTGCAGGCGATTTGCCAGTGAAGGATGAAAAAACTTGATAAAGGCACGGTTTGCTTGCGGTTTCGGCGAGGATCGCCAGCAATGCCCCTGTGGCTCCCACAGGGGCAAAGGCCGTCAGCGGTTGATTTTGATTTCCACACGACGGTTCAAGGCTCGACCGTCAGCGGTTTTGTTATCGGCCACCGGCTGACTTTCACCCGCGCCCACCACCGATACAAAGTTGCTGCGCGGCACGCCCGCGCTCACCAGGTAATCGGTGACCGAGTGCGCGCGTTTTTCCGAGAGTTTCTGGTTGTAGGCGTCTTTGCCGACGCTGTCGGTATGCCCGCTGACCCGCAACTGCGCGCTCGGGGCTTCACGTTTGAGGCGCGTGGCGATGGTGTCGAGCTTGGTTTTATCCGCCGCCGTCAGCCTGGCCGAGTCGAACTCAAAGTGCACATCGCGGATCACGATGGTTTCTTCCTTGACCACGACCACCTCTTCCACCACGGCCGCCACTGGCACAGGTGGGCAGCCATTGACATCAACCTGCACGCCCTTAGGCGTGCCCGGGCACTTGTCGCGGCTGTCCGGCACGCCATCGCCATCTTCGTCGCCATCACCGTGCACCCAGCAATAGGCGCCCGCCATGCCGCCGACCAGCAGCGCGCCATAACCCGCGTATGCCGAACTTTGAGTGGCGCCAATCGCTGCGCCGGTCACACCACCGACGGCTGCACAGGTGGGCCAATCGGTTTTTTGCAAACCTGCGCAACCTGTCAATACTCCGGTTAGCAGAACCAAGGGTAGAGCTGTCCGCATGATGCTCATCTGATTTCTCCTGAGGGGATCGGCGGGGGCCGACGGGTGGAGTAAAGACCGCTCTTTTCATCTGCGCCACTGCGCCGCACCCCCGTGTTTATTGGAGATCGCCCTGTGTGCAGGACTTTTGCACGCCGCCCGCTCTAGGCCCGCACGCTCAGCCGCGCTAGTCTCTAGGGTCCTGATGTGAGGATCTCTGATGACCGCTGGTATTTCTTCCCGTACGCCACAGCAAGCGCTGGCCGCCTTGCTGGATTTGCACCAGCCCAAACGCCTGTTGTTGTTGGGTGCCAGCCAGTTCCCGGCGCTGGAGGCCTTTGAGGCCGAGCACCCGGACACCCAGGTAGCGATTGCCGCGCCCGGGCCGTTACCGGCAGAACTTGCGGCGCAGCGTTTTGACCTGGCGCTGGTGGTCGATTGCCTGGAGCACCTGTCAAAACCGCAAGGCCTGACGCTGCTCGGCGGCATTCGCAACCTCAATGCCAGTCGCATTGCGGTGCTGGCAGACCTGAACGCCTGCGGCTGGAAGGAGACCGATTTTTTCTCTCTGGCGCTGCAAGCCGGTGAGCGCTTCCAGCGTGATGATCAGGTTCTGACGCTGTTTACCTATGATCTGCTTGACTATAAACAAGTGCCGGACTGGCTCAACGCCCGCTTCTGGGCCAACCCGGAAAACTTCGGAAAGTATTGGTGGTAACCATGAGTACACCCATTTGCCCGTGTGGCAGCGGCAATCTGCTGGATGCGTGCTGCGGCCATTATCACGCCGGCCACCCGGCGCCCTGCGCCACCGCGTTGATGCGTTCGCGCTATAGCGCCTACGTGCTGGGGTTGGTGGACTACCTGGTAGCCACTACTTTGCCCGCGCAACAAGCCGGACTGGACCGCGCCGCCATCGGCGCCTGGAGTGCGCAGAGCACCTGGCTCGGCCTTGAAGTGGAAAGCTCCGAAGTGTTTGGCGGCCAGCCGGAGCATGCGTTCGTGACGTTCACCGCTCGCTGGCATGACAGCACCGGGGAACACAGCCACCGCGAGCAGTCCTCTTTCGTACAGAATGAGGGGCGCTGGTACTTCATCGACCCGACAGTGGAGGTGAAGGCCGGGCGCAATGATGTATGTTTGTGCGGCAGTGGGCAGAAATTCAAGAAGTGCTGCTCCAGCTACCTCTAATCAACTGACAGGGAAAACGCCATGCTCCGGATGTACAGCTTGATGCTGGCGTTGACCCTGGGCCTCACCGGGTGCGCGTCCTGGTTCGAGGACAGCTCGCCCCCGCCTCATGTCTCCCTGGTGAAGGTTGAAGTGGTGCGCGCCAAATTGCTCGAGCAGCGCTTCAAGCTCTACTTTCGCGTGGATAACCGCGACGACGCCGACCTCACGGTGCGCGGCCTGATCTACAAAGTCAGCCTGGGCGATTTCGTGCTGACCGAAGGCGAGTCCAACGAATGGCTGACCGTACCACCGCGCGGCCATGCTTTTTTCCGGGTGAAGGTGCGAACCAACCTCTGGCCGCAGATACGCGATGTGGTACAGATGCTTAAAAACCCGAGCAAACCCGTGCCCTATCGCCTGGAAGGCGAGCTGAAAACCGGATTATTCATCGGTAATGACGTGCAGGTGAACCACAATGGCGAGATAATCCCCGGCGATTTTATTCCGGAGCGACATCGATGACTCAGCAACCCCATGTCCATGGTCCTGACTGCAACCACGATCACGACCACCATGATCATGACCACGGCCATGTCCACGGCCCGAACTGCGGCCACGCTCACCAGGAGCCGGTGCGCAACGCCCTGAAAGACGTCGGCCGCAACGATCCTTGCCCATGCGGCAGCGAGAAGAAATTCAAGAAGTGCCACGGGGCCTGATGCCCTGACCCCGCAGAAGCCGGCTTGCTATGGCGAGCGGGCTTATTGTGGCGAGCGGGCTCGCCCCGCGTTGGGCTGCGCAGCAGCCCCAATAAGATCAACGCGTTTCCTCAAACAGAACGCAATCTCAGGTTTTGGGGCTGCTTCGCACCCCAACGCGGGGCAAGCCCGCTCGCCACAACAGCAGCACCACCTCCAAGCCGCCGCCTTCCCGATTACTCAAACTCAACCGCCCCTCATGCGCCCGCGCAATCGTATGCGCAATGCTCAACCCCAACCCATACCCGCCAGTTTCGGCATTGCGTGAACCTTCCACCCGGTAAAACGGTTCCATCACCTGCTCCAACTGCTCCTGGGGAATCCCCGGGCCACGGTCACTGATGACGATCCTCAAACTGTCCGCCTGATCCTCAACCTGCACCACCACCTCGCAGCCGTAACGCACCGCGTTTTCCAGCAAGTTCTGCACACAGCGTTTGAGACTGCGCGCATACCCCGGCAGCGGCTGCTTCGCCCGGCCAATGATGGTCACGCTTTCGCCCACGTCTTCCAGGTCCGCCTGCAGGCTTTGCAGCAAGGCATTGATGTCGATGTTCTGTCGCGTCTCGTTGATCTCACCGCTGCTGACAAAGTCCAGGGTGCTGGCCACCATGTGTTCCATTTCTTCCAGGTCGCTGCGAAAACGCTCCTGGGTGCGCGTGTCTTCGAGCATTTCCGTGCGCAAACGCAGGCGTGTGATCGGCGAGCGCAGGTCGTGGGAAATGGCCGCAAGAAAGCGCGTGCGCTCGGCGATATTGGCGATCAGCCGTTGCTGCATCGCATTAAACGCCTGGGCGGCGCGGCGCACTTCAGTCGGGCCATCCACCGGTAACGGTGGGCGCTGGATGTCCCGACCCAGCGCCTCGGCGGCCTTGGCCAGGGCATTCAGCGGGCGGATGGCCAGGCGCACCGCCACCAGGGCGATGACCACCAGCACCAGCACCCGCAGCAAATAGATGCGCATCACGTAATCGAACCACAGGTCCAGCGGTGAGGTACTGGTCCAGCCCTGCTCTTCACTGGCGTCCACGTGCAACCAGCGCCCATCGGGCAGGCGCAGGTCGATCAGAAACTGCCCGACCACCGGCTTGGAGCTGAGCAAGGTTGAGAGCCCGGCGGTCTGCCCTTGGCCATCGACCAGCGACAGGCGTAAAAGGCTCAAGGTTTGCGCGTAGCCGGTTTTCTGCGCCAACACCTGCTTGATCAGGCGTTCGGTGGGCCGGTCGCTGTCGTTGAGCGTGCTGGGCGTGTTGCTGGCCTGGTCGCTCAAGGTCAGCCGAAAGTGCGGCGCATCAAGCAGCTGGATCAAATGGTCGGCCTGCTGCGGGTCGCTGTGCATCACGCGCACCACGTCCGCCAAACGCGTGGCGATCAGCCGTGCGGGGATTTCCAGCACCTGGCCATGACGCCGGTCGTACCAGATGCTGCTGGTCAGCGCCTGGGCCGCGAGCATGCCGCTGACCAAAATCAGCACCAGGCGCCCGAACAGCGAACGCGGCAGCAGCCTCACGCGCCCAGCACCACGTCATCGGCGGTGAGCATATAACCCTCGTTGCGCACGGTCTTGATCAGCCCCCCCGGCAGCTGCGAGCGCAGGCGGCTGACGCACACGTCGATGGAGCGGTCGAACGGCGTGCTGTCCTTGTCGAACACATGGTTGAGCAGAAAGTCGCGGCTCAATGGGCGGTTCGGGTGCTGCAACAACAGGCGCAACACGCGGTAATCCGAATTGCCCAGGCTGACCACCACGCCTTCGGGGCTGAGCAGTTGCCGCGCCCGGGTGTCGAGTTGCCAGCCCGCGAACCGAATGCTCGGCGCCTCATCCAGGCGCGCACGGTCCGGAAAACTCTGTACCCGGCGCAACACCACCTTGATGCGCACCAGCAATTCACGCGGGTCGAAGGGTTTGGGCAGGTAGTCGTCGGCACCGATTTCCAGGCCGACGATGCGATCGATCAACGAGCCCTTGGCCGTGAGCATTACCACCGGCGTGTTGGAGCTGACCCGCAGCTCCCGGCACAGGCTCAGGCCGTCTTCGCCGGGCAGCATCAGGTCGAGCACGATCAGGTCGATCACGTTCAGCGCCAGGCGGCGGCGCATTTCCTTGCCGTCGGCGGCGGTGGACACCTGAAAGCCCGCGTCACTCAAATAGTCGCAGAGCAGTTGGCGGATTTGCGGGTCGTCATCAACGATCAACAGGTGGTCAAGCTTTGCCATGGGCAGTCAATCCGAAAACTCAAAACGCAGGAGATAGCCGAAAGCTCAGCCAGTGGTAAGCGCAAATGTAATGGAATGTTGTGGGAAACCATAATCACGCATCAGCGATACAAACCCGGGGTATGGCGGGCCGAATCGCTCTTTAGACTACCGAACCTAAATGAGAGTAATTGTAATTTAGGCTCGGGTCACCGCCATGTCACTGTCCACCCCGCACCGTCACACGCTGCACACCACCCTGGCACCGATGTTCGGCTTTCTCGCTGCCGGCAGTGTCGCACCGACTGCCTGGGCCGATGCGCGCACCGCCACGCCAGACGATTCGGTGGTGAGCCTGCCGCAAATCAAGGTCGACGGCGAAGAAACCACCTCCGCCTTCAAAGTCGACCGGGTGACCTCGGCGAAAATCAGTCAGCCGCTGCTCGACGCGCCGCAAAGCGTGACCATCGTGCCGCAGCAAGTGCTTAAAGAGCAGAACGCGCAAACCCTGCAGGAAGTGTTGCGCAACGTGCCGGGCATCACCTTCATGTCCGGTGAAGGCAACCTGGGCTGGGGCGACCTGTTTTCGATTCGCGGCTTTTCGTCCGAGCAAAGCCTGACCGTACAGCCAGGTCGGCGCATCCCTCGACGGCTTCCAGCTCTACGGCATCCCGGGCGCCGGCCGCACCCTCACCGCCAGTGTCGATTATGAGTTCTAACTTTCCCGCATCAGGAGCCTCCGCCATGTTCAAACCCCGTAACGTGCTCAAGCTCGGCGTGCTGTTCGCCGCGCTGGTGCTCGGCCATGCCGAAACCGCCGCCGCCCATGAAGTCACCGACGTGCTGGGCCGCAAGGTCGAGGTAAAGGATGACGTCAAACGCGTGGTGCTCGGCGAAGGTCGCTTGATTTCGGCATTTGCCTTGCTCGACAAGGACGCGCCGTTCCAGCGCATCGTTGGCTGGCAGAACGACTTGAAGCTGCTGGACCCGCACACCTACAACGCCTATGTGGCGAAGTTTGCGACAGTCAAAGACATCCCGTTGATCGGGCAAGCCTCCGAGCAAAGCGTCAGCGCCGAGGAAATTCTCTCGCTCAAACCTGACCTGGCGGTGTTCAGCATCTCCGGCCACGGGCCGACCGAACACAGCGCGGTGGCTGACGTGCTGGCCAAGGCGGGCATCCCGGTGTTGTTCGTCGATTTCCGTATCAACCCGGTGCAAGGCACCCACACCAGCATGATCGCGCTGGGCCAGGCGCTGGGGCGTGAAGCCCAGGCCAACGCCTTCCTGGCCTTCTATGACCAGCACATCAAAGTCATCACCGACGCCGTCGCCACGCTGCCGGCGGGTCCGCGCCCGAGCGTGTTTCTGGAACTGCTGGCCGGTGCCTGGCAGGCACCTGGGCACACCACCGGCAAAAGCGGCATGGGTGAAGTGATCAAGCTGGTCGGCGGGCGCAATATCGCCGCCGACGTGGTGCCGGGTGCGCTGGGCGATATCAGCGTCGAGTACGCGCTGAAGGCTGATCCGGACGTGTACGTGGCCACCGGCAACCACAAGCCTGGGCTGATCCTGGGCGCTGGCGTAAGCCCTGATGAAGCACGTGAGGCATTTGATCGGGTGTTGGCGCGGCCGGAGTTCGCCAATCTTCGGGCCATCCGCGAGGGCAATGCCCACGGCCTGTGGCATGACTTCTACAACTCGCCGTACAACCTGCTGGCGATCGAAGCGCTGGCCAAGTGGGTGCACCCGCAGCTGTTCGCCACGCTTGACCCGCAGGCGACCATGGAGCAAATCAACCAACAGTTCCTGGGCATGCCGTTGCAGGGTGCTTACTGGATTGACGCAAAAACCCAGTAACACTTATCGCCCTGTTGGAACGCAGTCAGTGGGAGCTGGCTTGCCGGCGATAGCAGAGTGTCAGCCACTGAATCAGTCGACTGATACACCGCTATCGCCGGCAAGCCAGCTCCCATATCTGGATGTTCATCGTTTGTTAAATGTGTGTGAGCCAAATGACCACTCAAACCCTCGACCTCGCCAGTGCCACTCACGGCTACCGCCGCTTGCTGGCACGCCGCGCCTGGCTGCTGGCACTGCTGGGCACGGCGCTGGTCTGCGCGATGCTGGTGGACCTGGCCAGTGGCCCGTCGGGCATGGGCCTGCCGGGCATGGGCCTGCCGGCTTTGCTCGACGGCATCCTGCACCCCTCGCACCTCAGCGCCACCGACCACGTCATCATCTGGAATGTGCGCTTGCCCTACGCGCTGATGGCCGTGCTGGTGGGCTGCGCGTTGTCGCTGGCCGGGGCTGAGATGCAGGCGATCCTGAATAACCCACTGGCCAGCCCGTTTACCCTCGGCGTGTCGTCGGCCGCCGCATTGGGCGCGTCGCTGGTCATCGTGTTTCCGGTGACCACGTTGTGGGTGTCGGCCAACACGGCGATTTCCATCTCGGCCTTTATCTTCGCGGCGGCCTCGGTATTTTTGCTGCAAGCCATGTCGCGCCTGCGCGGCGCGGGCGTGGAAAGCCTGGTGTTGTTCGGCATCGCGCTGGTGTTCAGTTGCAATGCGGTCGTGGCCCTGCTGCAACTGGTCGCCACTGAAGATGTCTTGCAGCAACTGGTGTTCTGGACCTTGGGCAGCGTGACCCGGGCCAACTGGGACAAACTCGGCATCCTCGCCCTGGTCGTGGCGGTGGTGATGCCGTTTTCTTTCGCCGCCGCACCGCGCCTGACCCTGCTGCGCATGGGCGAAGACCGCGCGCAAAGCTTTGGCGTGGACGTGAAGCGCCTGCGGTTTTTCTCGTTGCTGCGCATCAGCTTGTTGTCGGCCACCGCCGTGGCGTTTGTAGGCACGATCGGTTTTATCGGTCTGGTCGGTCCGCATATCGCGCGGATTCTGGTGGGTGAAGACCAACGCTTCCTGCTGCCCGCCAGCGCCTTGACCGGCGCGTTGCTGCTGGCGCTGTCGTCGATTGCCAGCAAGCTGATCATGCCGGGCGTGATCGTGCCGGTCGGCATCGTCACCGCATTGGTGGGCGTGCCGATTTTCGTGGTGCTGGTGTTCAAGCGCGGGAGGCAGCTATGAACCAGGGCTTATCGGTGCACAACGCCAACGTCAGTTATGGCCGGCGGCAAATCGTGCATGACCTGAGCTTGCCTACCCTGCCCCACGGCAGCCTGACCGCGCTGATCGGCCCCAATGGCGCCGGTAAGTCGACCTTGCTGCGCGCCGTGGCCGGGCTGGAAAAGATGCAAGGCGTGGTAAGGCTGGGTGAGCTTGACCTGTCGGCCATGTCCGTGGCCGAGCGGGCGCGCCGCGTCACGTACATGCCGCAAAACCTGCCGCCGGGCCTGAGCCTCAGCGTGATGGAAAGCGTGATCGCCGCATTGCGCGTGGCCCATGTCGAAGGCATTCCCTTGTCCAGCGAGGCCTGTCTGCGTGAAGCGTTTGAGGCGTTGCAACGCATCGGCATCGCACACCTGGCCGATCAACTGTTAAGCACCTTGTCCGGTGGCCAACGCCAGCTGGTCAGCCTCGCCCAACTCATCGCGCGCCGCCCACAGGTGATGTTGCTCGACGAACCCACCAGCGCCCTCGACCTCAATTACCAGTTGAAGGTCATGGACTGCGTGCGTGGGCTGGTGCGCGAACACAACCTGATCGCCGTGGTGGTGCTGCACGACATCAACCTCGCCGCGCGGTTTGCCGACCACATTGCCGTGCTGCGCCAGGGCCGCTTGTACGCCAGTGGCGTGGCGGATGAGGTGCTTGACCCGGCGCTGTTTGCCGACGTTTACGGCGTGCGGGTGCGCATTGAACGGTGCTCGCAGCAGTCGTTGCAGGTGCTGGTCGATGGGGCTATGTGAAACGCTTCTAAGATTAGACGCAAATGTTTGATTGAATTATTGCCCTTGGATCATCACCTATACCTGCAGGCATTCGCTCATTTGGAGAGCTTCATGATCGACCTGTATTACTGGACTACCCCCAACGGTCACAAAGTTTCACTGTTCCTGGAAGAAGCCGGTCTGCCCTACAAGGTGCACCCGATCAACATCGGCCAGGGCGACCAGTTCAAACCAGACTTCCTGACGATTGCTCCCAACAACCGTATCCCGGCCATCGTCGACCAAAGCCCGAGCGACGGCGGCGCGCCGATTTCACTGTTTGAATCCGGCGCCATCTTGCTGTACCTCGCGGAAAAAACCGGCCAGTTCCTCCCCAAAGACCTGCGCGGTCGTCAGGAGGCATTGCAGTGGCTGTTCTGGCAAATGGGCGGGCTGGGGCCAATGGCCGGGCAGAACCATCACTTCAGCCAGTTCGCACCGGAAAAAATCCCCTACGCGATCAAGCGTTACGTCGATGAAACCGCGCGCCTGTATGGCGTGCTGGACCGGCGCCTGGCGGACCGCGCCTTCGTGGCGGGCGAGGACTACAGCATTGCCGACATGGCGATCTACCCGTGGATTGTTTCCCACAAGTGGCAAAGCCAGCGCCTGGAAGATTTCCCCCACGCGCAGCGTTGGTTCAACAGCATCAAGGAACGCCCGGCGACCGTTCGGGCGTATGAGCTGGTGCAGAAAGTGAATCCGCCCAAAGCCTGATCTCTGTGGGAGCTGGCTTGCCTGCGATAGCATCACCTCGGTACACATGAAAAACCGCGGTGCCTGCATCGCGGGCAAGCCCGACTCCCACATTGATCTCTATTCGTCTCAAGTTATCGCGCTTAACCCAAACTCCTGCTTGCGTCGTTTCGCCGCGCTCACTAACGTAGCGCCTTTAATGACGCTACCCCCCGCAGGAGCTTTGCCATGGCCTCGCCAGCCCTCTCACATTTTCTTCCCCGGTTCGGCGTTGCCGCGGCAGTGGCCAGTGCTTTAAGCCTGGCCGGTTGCCAGCTCCAGAGCACCCAGGACACCCTGCCGCCCGTTGCCGGCGTGCAGCCGATCAAAGGCCTGGCACAGAATGTGTCGGTACGCCGCAATGCCCAAGGCATGCCGCTGATCGAAAGCAACACCTTCCATGACGCGCTGTTCAGCCTCGGTTACGTGCACGCCAGCGACCGCATCACGCAGATGGTCACTTTGCGCCTGCTGGCTCAGGGCCGTCTGGCGGAAATGTCCGGGCCGGAGGTGCTGGATGTCGACCGCTTCATGCGCGCGGTCAACCTGAAAAAAAGCGCCGGCGAGCTGTACAACGCGTCGTCGCCGCGCCTCAAGCGCTTCTTTGAAGTGTATGCCCGCGGCGTCAACGCCTACCTGTTCCGCTACCGCGACAAGCTGCCGCCGGACCTGGCCCAGACCGGCTACAAGCCCGAGTACTGGAAACCGGAAGATTCGGCGCTGTTGTTCTGCCTGTTGAATTTCAGCGAATCGAGCAACCTGCAAGAAGAACTC
This sequence comes from Pseudomonas sp. NFX183, assembly GCF_047943075.1. Taxonomy (NCBI): domain Bacteria; kingdom Pseudomonadati; phylum Pseudomonadota; class Gammaproteobacteria; order Pseudomonadales; family Pseudomonadaceae; genus Pseudomonas; species Pseudomonas sp. NFX183. Next base: position 654,975 of record NZ_CP181333.1, read on the forward strand.
TCCTCGTTGGTGCTGGCGCAGAAAGTCGGCGTCGACAAGCTCGCCTGGCTCACGCCAAGCGCGCCGGATGAGCCAATCCCGGCGGACGAGGCCGACAAGCTCAAGGGCGTGAACCTGGGCCAGATCACGGGCCTTGCGGGCCTGGAAAGCGTCGGCCAGCAGTTGAACAGCCTCAACGCCCTGGCGGTCACCACCTCCAACAACTGGGCCATCGGCCCGCAACGCAGCCGCAGCGGCAAAAGCCTGCTGGCCAGCGACCTTGCCGCCCAGCCGCAAGCGCCGTCGTCGTGGAATTACGTGCAGATCCGTGCGCCCAAATACCAGGCAGTCGGCGCCTCGATTGCCGGTCTGCCGACCCTGTTGTCCGGCTTCAACGGCAAAGTCGCGTGGAGCATGAGCGCGGTCAAGGGCGACACCCAGGACCTGTTCCTGGAAAAGGTCAAACGCCAAGGCAACGCGTTGTACTACGAGAACAACGGCAAATGGCTGCCGGCCACCGTGCGCAACGAAACCTACTTCGCCAAAGGCCAGCGGCCACTGCGTGAAGTGGTCTACGAAACTCGCCACGGCGCCCTGCTCAACAGCAGCCAGGCGCTGACCAGCGGTTTCGGCCTGGCCCTGCAAACCGCCGACTTCAAGGACGACAAGAGCCTGGACGCGTTTTTCGACCTGTCCCGTGCGCAAAACGCCGGCAAGGCGTCGGACGCGACCCGGGAAATCCGCGCCATCGCCCTGAACATGATCTTCGCCGACGCCAGCAACATCGGCTGGCAAGTCACCGGCCGCTTCCCCAACCGCCGCGAAGGCGAAGGCCTGCTGCCGTCGCCGGGCTGGGACGCGCGTTTTGACTGGGACGGCTACGCCGACGCGATGCTGCACCCGTACGATCAGGACCCGGCCCAAGGCTGGATCGGCACCGCCAACCAGCGCACCGCGCCACGCGGTTATGGCATGCAACTGTCCAATTCCTGGGATGCACCGGAGCGCAGCGAACGCCTGGCGCAGCTGGCCAACGCCGGCAAGCATGACAGCCGCAGCATGATCGCCATGCAGTACGACCAGACCACCCCCTTCGCCGCCAAGCTCAAGACCATGTTCCAGGCGCCGGGCATGGCCCAGCCGTTGAAACAGGCGATCGATGCGCTGCCGGCGGCTGACGCGACCAAGGCCCGCGAGGCGCTGAATCGCCTGATGGCGTTTGATGGCCGACTGGCGCCAACGTCTGCCGACGCGGCGATCTACGAGCTGTTCCTGCAGGAAAGCACCAAGCAGATCTTCCTCGACGAACTCGGCCCGGAAAACAGCGCCAGCTGGAAGGCTTTTATCAGCAACGCCAACCTGTCCTACTCCGCCAACGCCGACCACCTGCTGGGCCGCGAAGACAGCCCGTTCTGGGACGACGTGCGCACGGCGCAAAAAGAAGACAAACCGGCGATCCTGGCCCGCAGCCTGGCCGCCGCGATCACGACCGGCGACAGCCAATTGGGCGCCGACCACAAGGCCTGGCAGTGGGGCAAGCTGCACACCACCACCTGGAAAAACACCAACGGCCAGGTGATTCGCGGCCCGTTCGCCAGCGGCGGCGACCACAACACCCTGAATCCGGCGCCCTACCGTTGGGGCCAGGACTTCACCACCACCCAGGTGCCGGCGCTGCGCATGATTGTCGACTTCGGCCAGATTGAACCGATGATGGGCCAGGGCGGCATTGGCCAGTCCGGCAACCCGGCCAGCCCGAATTATGCGAACGGCATCGACCCGTCGCTCAAGGCGCAATACCTGAGCTTCCCGATGCAGCCGCAGAACTTTGACAAGGTGTACGGGAAAACCCGCTTGACACTCACACCCGGCAAATAACCCGGTTTTTCACTGAAGAAACCGGATCAAAAATGTGGGAGTGGGCTTGCTCGCGAAGGCGGTTGTTCAGCCAACTATTCGGTGACTGACACGACGCCTTCGCGAGCAAGCCCGCTCCCACAGTTGGACTGCATGCATTCCGATAGAACTTCTGCGCTGTGCCCCTCCTCCTATTTGATAAGCCCATTGCCCCGGCACGCCCATGGACCTTGTCATCGCCCGGCCCGAAGGCCTCTACTGCCCCGCCGGAGATTTTTACATCGACCCATGGCGGCCGGTGGAACGCTCGGTCATCACCCACGCCCACGGCGACCACGCCCGCACCGGCAACGAGCACTACCTGGCCGCTGCGCCCGGTGAAGGCATTTTGCGCTCGCGCCTGGGCCAGGACATCAATCTGCAAACCCTGGCCTATGGCGAAAAACTCGTGCACCACGGCGTGACCCTGAGTTTCCACCCTGCCGGGCACGTGCTGGGTTCAGCCCAGGTGCGGCTGGAATACCAGGGCGAAGTCTGGGTCGCCTCCGGCGACTACAAAGTCGAGCCCGACGGCACCTGCGCGCCCTTCGAACCGGTGCGTTGCCACACCTTTATTACCGAATCCACGTTCGGCCTGCCGATCTACCGCTGGCAGCCCCAGGCGCAGATTTTCGCCGGGATCAATGACTGGTGGCAGGCCAATATCGCCGCCGGCAAGGCCAGCGTGTTGTTCTGTTATTCGTTCGGCAAGGCCCAGCGCATCCTGCATGGCATCGACGCCAGCATTGGCCCGATCCTCAGCCATGGCGCGGTCGAACCCTTGAACCGCGTGTACCGCGAAGCCGGCATTTATATCCCTGAAACCCTCTACGCCGGCGACTTCAAAAAGACCGACCCGTTGCTGCGCCAGGCGCTGATCATCGCCCCGCCGTCCGCAGGCGGAAGCAGTTGGATCAAGCGTTTCGGCGACTACAGCGACGCGTTCGCCAGCGGCTGGATGCGCCTGCGCGGTACGCGGCGGCGCCGCGGTGTGGACCGTGGCTTTGTGCTCTCGGACCACGCCGATTGGCCGGGGCTGTTGTGGGCCATCGAGCAAACCGGCGCCGAGCGGGTGATGGTTACCCACGGTTCTGTCGGTGTTCTGGTGCGTCACCTGCGGGAAAAAGGCCTGGATGCCCAGGGCTTCACCACCGAATACGGCGATGACGAAGAGGAGGCCAGCGCATGAAAGCCTTCGCCGAGTTGTACGCCAACCTCGACGCCACCACGTCCAGCAATGCCAAGCTCGCCGCGTTGCAGGCGTACTTTCGCCAAGCCCCGCCCGACGATGCAGCGTGGGCGGTGTATTTCCTGTCCGGCGGGCGGCCTCGGCAACTGGTGCCCACGCGCCTGCTGCGCGACATGGCCACCGAAGCCTCAGGTATCGAACCGTGGTTATTTGAAGAGAGCTACCAGTCGGTCGGCGATTTGGCCGAGACCATTTCCCTGCTGTTACCCGAATCCACCTACACCTCGGAAGATGGCCTGGCGGTGTGGCTTGAAGAAAAGCTGCTGCCCCTGCGGGGTTTGCCGCCTCTGGAACTCGCCGAACGCCTGCCCGCACTGTGGGCCCAGCTGGATCAGCCGAGCCTGATGGTCTGTATCAAATTGATCACCGGCAGCTTTCGCGTCGGCGTGTCCAAACTGCTGGTCACCCGCGCCCTCGCCGCGATGGCCGACCTCGACAGCAAGCGCGTGGCGCAACGCCTGGTGGGCTACACCGACCTGTCCAATCGCCCTACGCCTGAAGGCTACCTCAAGCTGATTGCTGCCGAATCGTCCGACGAACACGCGCAACGCGGCGGGCAGCCGTATCCGTTTTTTCTGGCCCATGGGTTGTCGCAGCCGGTGGAGCAATTCGACGCCCTGCTCGGCTCTCCCGCCGACTGGCAGGTGGAATGGAAGTGGGACGGCATTCGCGCGCAGCTGGTCAAGCGTGAAGGCCGGCTGTGGGTCTGGTCGCGGGGCGAAGAGCTGGTCACCGAGCGTTTTCCCGAACTGCACAGCCTGGTCAGCGGCCTGCCGGATGGCACGGTGATCGACGGCGAAATCGTGGTGTGGAAGGACGCAGTGCAACCCTTCGCGCTGCTGCAACAGCGTATCGGCCGCAAGACCTTGAGCAAAAAGGTGCTTGAAGATGCACCGGTCGCCGTCCTCGCCTACGACCTGCTGGAGTTCGAGGGCGACGATTGGCGCAATCACACCCAGGCCGAACGCCGCACCCAACTCGAGCGGGTGATTGCCCTGTGCAACCAGCCTGTGCTGCTGCCATCTCCTTCGCTGACGGGGACCTCTTGGGCAGACCTCGCGCAGCAACGCGAGGCGTCTCGCCAGTTGGGCGTGGAAGGCATGATGCTCAAGGCCAAGGACGGCCTGTACGGCGTGGGCCGCACCAAGGACATGGGCGTGTGGTGGAAATGGAAAGTCGACCCGTTCAGCGTCGACGCGGTGTTGATTTACGCCCAACGTGGCCATGGGCGCCGCGCCAGCCTGTATAGCGACTACACCTTTGCGGTGTGGGATGGCCCGCCCGGCACCGAACGCACGCTGGTGCCGTTCGCGAAGGCCTATTCAGGCCTGACCGACGAGGAAATGCGCAAGGTCGACGCGATTGTGCGCAAAACCACCGTGGAGAAATTCGGGCCGGTGAGCAGTGTGACGCCGAGCATGGTGTTTGAGCTGGGGTTTGAAGGGATAGCCCTGTCCAAGCGCCACAAGAGCGGGATTGCGGTGCGGTTTCCCAGAATGCTGCGGTGGCGCCAGGATAAGGCGGTGGATGAGGCGGACAACCTGGCCACGCTGCAGGACCTCCTGACCTGAAATACATCCTCATGTGGAAGCGGGCTTGCTCGCGAATACGGTGGGCCAGTGACAGATGAATTGACTGACCCGCCGCATTCGCGAGCAAGCCCGCTCCCACGTCTGATTCGCGTCAAGATCCAAAATGGTGCACTGAAAAATCAATGCCCATTTTCGGGCATCTCCTACACTCTCATCTCCCTTATCCCACCTTTTAAAACAGTCATTCGGAACTATGGTGCAGAAATTGCTACTCGTGATCCGTCTGACACCGTTCAGTAACAGTCCTAAACGCGCCACAAGCGCTTATCTTGGTTTCCAGGGATTACATAATGAAAAAAGCATTGCTGACCCTTTCTGCACTGGCTCTGTGCATGGCTGCTGGTGTTGCCACCGCCAAGGAATACAAGGAATTGCGTTTTGGTGTCGATCCTTCCTACGCGCCGTTCGAATCCAAGGCCGCTGACGGCAGCCTGGTAGGCTTCGATATCGACCTGGGCAATGCGATCTGCGCCGAGCTGAAGGTCAAGTGCAAGTGGGTTGAAAGTGACTTCGACGGCATGATTCCAGGCCTGAACGCCAACAAGTTCGACGGCGTGATTTCCTCGATGACCGTGACCGAAGCCCGTGAAAAGGCGATCGACTTCTCCAACGAGCTGTTCTCCGGCCCGACGTCCCTGGTGTTCAAAAAAGGCGCGAACTTCTCCACGCCTGAGTCCCTCAAGGGCAAAACCGTGGGCTACGAGCAAGGCACCATCCAGGAAGCCTACGCCAAGGCGGTGCTGGACAAAGCCGGTGTGACCACCAAGGCCTATGCCAACCAGGACCAGGTGTATGCCGACCTGACGTCCGGTCGTCTCGACGCTTCGGTGCAAGACATGCTGCAAGCCGAACTGGGCTTTTTGAAGTCGCCGGCAGGCGCTGACTACGAAGTCAGCAAGGCCATCGACGACCCATTGCTGCCATCCAAAACGGCGGTCGGTATCAAAAAAGGTAACAAAGACCTCAAGGCCTTGCTCGATAAAGGTATCAAAGCGTTACACGATGATGGCACCTACGCCACCATCCAGAAGAAACACTTCGGCGATCTGAACCTGTACAGCGGTAAATAACACCCTGGCGCCCACCTGTTTGAGGTGGGCGCTTTTTTATCGCCATAGGTCCTGAATTCATGTTTGAAGATCTTTTGCAAACCCTGGGGCTGAGTGCCTTCAGTTTGAAGGGGTTCGGCCCGCTGTTGCTGCAAGGTACGTGGATGACGGTGAAACTGTCGGTCGCCTCCCTGGCCGTCAGCGTCCTGCTCGGCTTGCTCGGCGCCAGCGCGAAACTGTCCAGCGTCAGACTGATCCGCGTCCCCGCCCAGCTCTATACCACCTTGATTCGCGGCGTGCCCGACCTGGTGCTGATGCTGCTGATTTTCTACAGCCTGCAAATCTGGCTGACCGGTTTTACCGACTTCATGGAATGGGACTACATCGAGATCGACCCATTCAGCGCTGGGGTTATCACCCTGGGCTTCATCTACGGTGCCTACTTCACCGAGACCTTTCGTGGTGCGATCCTCGCCGTGCCGCGGGGCCAGCTGGAAGCGGCGACCGCCTACGGGCTCACGCGCGGGCAGCGGTTTCGCTTCGTGACCTTCCCGCAGATGATGCGCTTTGCCCTGCCGGGCATCGGCAACAACTGGATGGTGATGCTCAAGGCCACGGCGCTGGTGTCGATCATCGGCCTGGCGGACCTGGTCAAGGCCGCTCAAGACGCCGGCAAGAGCACCTACCAACTGTTTTACTTCCTGGTCATCGCCGCGTTGATCTACCTGCTGATCACCAGCGCGTCCAATGTCGTCCTGCGCTGGCTTGAGCGCCGTTACTCCGCTGGGTCCCGGGAGGCCGTGCGATGATCGAACTTCTGCAGCAATACTGGCGCCCCTTCCTTTATAGCGACGGCCAGCACATCACCGGGCTGGCAATGACCCTGTGGCTGCTCAGCGCGGCGCTGGTGATTGGCTTTGTGGTGTCGATCCCGCTGTCCATCGCCCGCGTGTCGCGCAAACGCTACATCCGCTGGCCGGTGCAGTTTTACACCTACCTGTTTCGTGGCACGCCGCTCTATATCCAGCTGCTGATCTGCTACACCGGGATCTACAGCATTGCGGCCGTGCGGGCGCAACCGGTGCTGGACGCGTTCTTTCGGGATGCGATGAACTGCACCATCCTGGCCTTCGCCCTGAACACCTGCGCCTACACCACCGAGATTTTCGCCGGGGCGATCCGCAGCATGGCGCATGGCGAAGTCGAGGCAGCCAAGGCTTACGGCCTGAGCGGCTGGAAGCTCTATGCCTATGTGATCATGCCGTCGGCGCTGCGCCGCTCGTTGCCGTACTACAGCAATGAAGTGATCCTGATGCTTCACTCGACCACCGTGGCATTCACCGCGACGGTGCCGGACATTCTCAAGGTGGCCCGGGACGCCAACTCGGCCACGTACATGACCTTTCAATCATTCGGCATCGCTGCGCTGATCTACCTGACCGTGACCTTTGCGCTGGTCGGGCTGTTTCGTCTGGCGGAGCGCCGTTGGCTGGCCTTTCTCGGGCCGAGCCATTAAGGAGTCGTCATGCGTCATCAGGTACATGATCTGATCGCGCCGGTGCCAGGCACGGCGCGGCAAATTCACAGTTTCCACTTCGGCCCGGAACAGGCTGAAGGCAAGGTCTACATCCAGTCATCGCTGCATGCCGACGAACTGCCGGGCATGCTGGTGGCCTGGCACCTCAAGGCCCGCCTCGCCGAGTTGGCGGCGGCCGGCAGGCTGCGCAGCGAAATCGTGTTGGTGCCAATTGCCAACCCGGTGGGCCTGGAGCAAGTGTTGATGGATATTCCGCTGGGCCGCTACGAGCTGGAAAGCGGACAGAATTTCAACCGCCGGTTTGTCGACCTCAGTGAAGAGGTGGGTAACCAGGTCGAGTATTTGCTGGGGGATGACGCGCAGCACAACGCCCGTTTGATCCGTGCCGCGCTGTCCAATGCCCTCGCCCGGCAATCGGCCGACACCCAGTTGCAATCCCAACGCCTGGTGCTGCAACGCCTGGCCTGCGATGCCGACATGGTGCTTGACCTGCATTGCGACTTCGAAGCCGTGGCGCACTTGTACACCACGCCCGAAGCCTGGCCGCAGGTGGAGCCGCTGGCACGCTACATCGGCTCGGAAGCCAACTTGCTTGCCACCGATTCCGGCGGGCAGTCCTTCGATGAATGTTTCACCCTGGTGTGGTGGCAGTTGCAGCAACGCTTTGGCGAGCGCTTCCCGATTCCCATGGGCAGCTTTTCGGTGACCGTCGAGCTGCGCGGCCAGGGCGACGTCAACCACGGCCTGGCCCGCCTCGACTGCCAGGCGATCATCGACTACCTGATCCACTTCGGCGCGATTGAAGGCACCGCGGCGCCACTGCCCCCATTGCCCTACCCGGCCACCCCACTGGCGGGCGTCGAGCCTGTGACCACGCCCGTTGGCGGTTTGCTGGTCTTCAGCGCCCTGCCCGGTGAATACCTGGAAGCCGGGCAATTGATCGCCGAAATCATCGACCCCCTTACTGACCGCGTAACGCCCGTGCACTGTAAAAGCGCCGGCCTGCTTTACGCCCGTTCGCTGCGGCGCATGGCCACGGCCGGCATGGTGATCAGCCATGTCGCAGGCCATGAAGCCTACCGCAGCGGCTACCTACTTTCGCCTTGAGGATGCAAGCCCCATGTACAAATTGACCGTTGAAGGCCTGCATAAAAGCTATGGCGACAATGAAGTGCTCAAAGGTGTCTCGCTCAAGGCCAAGACCGGTGATGTGATCAGTTTGATCGGCGCCAGCGGTTCGGGCAAAAGCACCTTTTTGCGCTGCATCAACTTTCTGGAAACCCCCAACGACGGCGCGATGACCCTCGACGGCCAGCAAATCCGCATGGTCAGCGACCGCCACGGCATGCGCGTGGCCGACGACGCCGAGCTGCAACGCCTGCGCACACGGCTGGCGATGGTGTTCCAGCATTTCAACCTGTGGAGCCACATGAGCGTGCTGGAGAACATCACCATGGCGCCGCGCCGGGTGCTGGGTTGCAGCAAAAAGGACGCCGAAGACCGCGCCCGTCGCTACCTCGACAAAGTCGGCTTGCCGGCGCGCGTGGCCGATCAATACCCGGCGTTTTTGTCTGGTGGCCAACAGCAACGGGTGGCCATCGCCCGCGCCCTGGCCATGGAGCCGGAGGTGATGCTGTTCGACGAGCCGACCTCGGCCCTCGACCCGGAGCTGGTCGGTGAAGTATTGAAGGTGATCCAGGGGCTGGCCGAGGAAGGCCGCACCATGATCATGGTCACCCACGAAATGAGCTTTGCGCGCAAGGTGTCGAGCCAGGTGCTGTTCCTGCACAAGGGCCTGGTGGAAGAGCAAGGTGCGCCTGCGGATGTGCTGGGCAATCCGAAGAGCGAGCGCCTGCAGCAGTTTTTGAGCGGCAATTTGAAGTAAACCTTTGCGGCGCCTGGAGGGTCTCTGAATGAGAGCCTCCAGAGCGTCAGCCCATCCATGGCAAAACCCCTCGACTTCGCAAAACACTGGTTTGCCGCCAAGGGCTGGAAACCGTTCGCCTTTCAGAAAGCGGTATGGGCGGCCGTCAAGCAGGGTCAGTCAGGCTTGCTGCATGCCAGCACCGGCGCGGGTAAAACCTATGCACTGTGGTTTGGCGCCCTCAATCGCTTCGCCATCACTCGCCCGCCCGCCACCGGCAAACGCAAACCGCCGGCTGAGCCGCTGACGGTGCTGTGGATTACACCCATGCGCGCGCTGGCCGCCGACACTGCACGCGCCCTTGAAGCGCCGCTGGCGGCCCTGCAGATTCCCTGGAGCGTCGGCCTGCGCACCGGCGATACCAGCAGCAGCGAACGCGCACGCCAAACCCGCCGTCAGCCCACCGCGCTGGTTACCACGCCGGAAAGTCTTACGTTGATGCTGGCGCGTGCCGACAGTGAATCGAGCCTGGCGCAGTTGCGCATGGTCATCGTGGATGAATGGCACGAACTGATCGGCAACAAGCGTGGCGTGCAGCTGCAACTGGCGCTGGCGCGCTTGCGGCGTTGGCATCCGGAACTGATGGTGTGGGGAATTTCGGCGACGCTGGGTAATCAGGCTCACGCACTGGAGGTTTTGGTCCCACAAGGTGGCGGGATCAACGTGCAGGGGCAAACGGCCAAAACGCTGCAGGTCGATACCTTGTTACCGCCTACCACCGAGCGTTTTCCCTGGGCCGGGCATATTGGTTTGAAGATGTTGCCGCAAGTCGTCGCCGAAGTTGACTCCAGCAGCAGTTGCCTGGTGTTTACCAACACGCGGGCGCAGTCGGAGATCTGGTACCAGGCGTTGCTCGAGGCGCGTCCGGATTGGGCGGGCGTGATCGCGCTGCACCACGGCTCACTCTCGCGCGAAACGCGCGACTGGGTGGAGCGAGCCTTGAAAGACGGCCAGCTCAAAGCGGTGGTGTGCACCTCCAGCCTGGATTTGGGCGTGGATTTTCTGCCGGTGGAGCGCGTGCTGCAAATCGGCTCGGCCAAAGGCGTGGCGCGCTTGATGCAGCGCGCCGGACGCTCCGGCCACGCACCAGGGCGGCCGTCCCGGGTGACGCTGGTGCCGACCCACAGCCTGGAGCTGGTGGAAGCGGCCGCCGCCCAGGACGCGATCGCCCAACGGCGCATCGAAGCCCGTGAATCGCCTTACAAGCCGCTGGACGTGCTCGTACAGCATTTGGTGAGCATGGCGCTGGGCGGAGGCTTTACGCCGGACGCGCTGCTGGCGGAAGTGCGCGGGGCCTGGGCTTACCGTGACCTCACGCAAGCCGACTGGGCCTGGGCGTTGGGTTTTGTGCGCCATGGCGGATTGTCGCTGACGGCTTACCCGGATTACCGCCGCGTGGAGCCCGATGAGCACGGCGTGTGGCGCGTGCCGGATGCACGCCTGGCGCGGCGCCATCGCATGAGCGTAGGCACCATCGTCAGTGACGCGAGTATCCAGCTGAAATTCTGGAGCAAAGGCGGCGGCGGCAAGAACCTGGGCAGTGTCGAGGAAGGCTTTATCGCACGGCTCAAACCCGGTGATGGTTTTCTGTTCGCCGGGCGTTTGCTGGAGCTGGTGCGCGTGGAAAACATGACTGCTTACGTGCGTCGCAGCACTGCGAAAAGAGCCGCCGTGCCGCGTTGGAATGGCGGGCGCATGCCGCTTTCCAACGAGCTGGCGCAGGCGGTGGTCGAGCGTTTTGATGCGGCGGCGCACGGGCATTTTGACGGCCCGGAAATGCAGGCGGTGCAACCCTTGCTGCAAACCCAGTTGCGCTGGTCGGGCCTGCCGACGCGCAAGCATTTACTGGCCGAAGCCCTGAAGTCGCGGGAAGGATGGCACGTGTTTCTTTACCCCTTCGCCGGACGCCAAGTGCATCTGGGCCTGGCCAGCCTGCTGGCGTGGCGGGTCAGCCAACAGCAGCCGGTGACCTTTTCGATTGCGGTGAATGATTACGGGCTGGAGCTGTTGAGCGCCACGCCGGTGGATTGGCCATTGCTGCTGAACGAAGCGTTGTTGAGTCCGCAAAATTTGCTGACCGACGTCATAGCCAGCCTGAATGCCGGGGAACTGGCCCTCAGGCGCTTTCGCGAGATCGCGCGCATCGCCGGGCTGGTGTTCGCGGGTTACCCCGGGGCGCCAAAAAGCACGCGGCAGGTTCAGGCCTCCAGCGGATTGTTTTTTGAAGTGTTCAAGCAATATGACCCGCAGAACCTGCTGCTGACCCAGGCCGGGGAAGAAGTCCTGCGTGATGAGTTGGATATTCGTCGGCTGGAACAGACATTGCGCCATCTGGCCGCGCTGAAACTGGACCTGCACCTGATCGAACGGCCTACACCGCTGGCCTTCCCACTGCTGGTTGAGCGGATGCGCGAGAGCATGAGTTCGGAGAAACTTTCGGAGCGCATTGCACGGATGGTCAAGGACCTGGAAAAAGTCGCAGATAACGGGAAACGCTGATGCACTGTTCGGTAATGCTTGAGGGAGAAGAGCTGTGGCTGCTGCCGGAAAAGGCCGTGTACTGGCCCTCACGTCGGTGCCTGCTGATTGCCGACGTGCATTTTGGCAAGGCCTCCGCCTACCGCAGCCTTGGGCAACCGGTGCCCCAAGGCACCACGACTGAAAACCTGCAACGCCTGGACCGGCTGTTATCGGCCTTGCCGTGCGAGCAGGTGATCTTTCTCGGTGACTTCCTGCACGGCCCCGGCTCTCACGCCAGCGGCACGCTGAGCGCCTTGAGAGCCTGGCGTGAGCGCAATCGCGACCTGAGCCTGACGCTGATTCGCGGCAATCACGATAAACGCGCAGGTGACCCACCGGCCGACTTGGGCATCGAGGTGGTGCCGGAGCCTTTGCTGATGGGGCCGTTTGCCCTGCAACACGAACCGGACGCGCATGCCAGCCACCATGTACTGGCGGGGCATGTGCACCCGGTCTATCGATTGCGCGGCCGGGGCCGGCAGAGCTTGCGCCTGCCGTGCTTTCAGCTCGGGTCGCAGATCAGCCTGCTGCCGGCGTTTGGCGCCTTTACCGGGGGTTATTCAGTGGAACAGCGCGACGATCGGCAGATATTTGTGATCGGCGATGAGGACGTATGGCCGGTGTGCTGAAGAACCGGCCATGTCTCCTGCCCTGAACGATCAGGCGACAGGCGCGGGTGGCGGCTCATCGGGGAGCGTCGGTTCACCAGGCTCGGTGGGCGGTTGCGGCCAATCTTGATCAGGTTGACCAGGGATGCCGCCCGCATACGCAGGGTCGGCCATCAGGGACCAGGCCAGAACACCAATCTGGTTGGGTTCAAGCCGGGCGAGTTCGGCGCTGATTCGCGGGTCGATCTTCATAAAGTACTCCTCAAGCGTGGCTCGGCGCGTTTTGCACGCACCGAGGCAGTACACCCAATAGAGTCACTTCCCGCAGACTAATTCCCTTAACGTGTAAGACCTTTCGATTAAGCGCGTGGGAGTGTGACGCCACGCTGGCCCTGATACTTGCCGGCGCGGTCCTTGTAGGAGACTTCACAAGCCTCGTCGGACTGCAGGAACAGCATCTGTGCCACGCCTTCATTGGCGTAGATCTTGGCCGGCAACGTGGTGGTGTTGGAGAACTCCAGGGTCACGTGACCTTCCCACTCGGGCTCAAGCGGCGTCACGTTGACGATAATGCCGCAGCGCGCGTAGGTGCTTTTACCCAAGCAGATAGTCAGCACGTCACGCGGGATGCGGAAAAACTCCACGGTGCGCGCCAGGGCGAAGGAGTTTGGCGGGATGATGCACACGTCGCTCTTGACGTCGACGAAGCTCTTCTCGTCGAAGTTCTTAGGGTCGACGATCGCCGAGTTGATATTGGTGAACACCTTGAATTCATCGGCGCAACGCACGTCGTAGCCATAGCTGGAAACACCGTACGAAATCACCGGAGCGTCGCCGGCGCCACGGATCTGGCGTTCAACGAACGGTTCGATCATGCCGTGCTCTTGCGCCATGCGGCGAATCCACTTGTCCGATTTGATGCTCATGGCGGGTGTCCTGAATAGCGAGGTGGAAAAATTCTGTTGGGCATCTTACCGGGGCCGGCTGCGGGGTTCAAAGGGCGCGGGGCTTTTCTTGATGAATGCACCGGCTGCTGCAAGCCGCAGCCAACAGGGCCGGGGCTTATAGTGCGGTCCCCTGTGACTGTAAATACCACCGCCAGTCACGAAAATAGAGAAACCTTCGGAAATACCATTGGCACGTTCCGGAAAAAGGGTTAAGGTGGCGCCACTGTGCTGCTTGTGTCACTGAGAATCTCTACACGATATGTTGAATTTCGATCCAACCATCTCCAAGAATTTTTCCTGCTCTTTGCACTCAGTCTCGGCCAGGGCTTTTCCTGAGTCGCAGTTAACTTTGTCCAAGGAGATACACCATGTCTAATCGCCAAACTGGTACCGTTAAGTGGTTCAACGATGAAAAAGGCTTCGGCTTCATCACTCCACAATCCGGTGACGATCTGTTCGTTCACTTCAAAGCTATCCAATCCGACGGCTTCAAAAGCCTGAAAGAAGGCCAACAGGTTTCTTTCATCGCTACCCGCGGTCAGAAAGGCATGCAAGCTGAAGAAGTTCAAGTTATCTAACTTGTACTGACTTAGTCGAAAAAACCCCGCCCTCAAAAGCGGGGTTTTTTTATGCCCGGGATTTGACCCTCACGCAGACGTAATGCCGGGCACAAAAAAATGTGGGAGCGGGCTTGCTCGCGAATGCGATGGATAAGTCGGCACATCTGTCGACTGACACTCCGCATTCGCGAGCAAGCCCGCTCCCACACTTAGTCCCGCGTCGCTTATTGGAACAACGACTCACTCGACAAGCCATTCTTCTCCAGGATCTCACGCAAGCGCTTGAGGCCCTCTACCTGGATCTGCCGCACCCGCTCACGGGTCAGACCGATCTCCAGGCCTACGTCCTCCAGGGTACTGCTCTCATGGCCGCGCAGGCCGAAGCGGCGAATCACCACTTCACGCTGCTTGTCCGTGAGCTCAGACAGCCACTGGTCAATGCTTTGGGAAAGATCATCGTCCTGCAACAGTTCGCAAGGATCCGTCGGACGATCATCCGTCAGGGTGTCCAGCAGGGTTTTATCCGAATCCGGACCCAGCGAGACATCGACCGAAGACACGCGCTCGTTCAGGCCGAGCATGCGCTTAACCTCGCCTACCGGCTTTTCCAGCAGGTTGGCGATCTCTTCAGGCGAAGGTTCATGATCGAGTTTTTGTGTCAGCTCACGCGCCGCCCGCAGGTAGACGTTGAGCTCCTTGACCACATGGATCGGCAACCGGATCGTGCGGGTCTGATTCATGATCGCCCGTTCGATGGTCTGACGAATCCACCAAGTGGCATAGGTCGAAAAGCGGAAGCCCCGCTCAGGGTCGAACTTCTCCACCGCCCGAATCAAGCCCAGGTTGCCTTCCTCGATCAGGTCCAACAGCGACAGCCCACGATTGACGTAGCGTCGGGCGATTTTCACCACCAGGCGCAAGTTACTTTCAATCATGCGTTTGCGCCCAGCCGGATCGCCTTTTTGCGACAAGCGCGCAAAATGGACTTCTTCTTCGGGAGTGAGCAGAGGGGAAAAGCCGATTTCATTGAGGTACAGCTGCGTCGCGTCGAGCGCCCGCGTGTAGTCAATGTACTTGTGTTGCTTTAACGCGGTGGAGTTCTTGGATTTGGTGCGAACTGAAGGTGTAGCAGACCCTTCATCATTCGACATCGATTCCTTTTCGGTGAGTATCTCCATTTCAAGGAGAACCTCATCGTCGATGTCAAACTCCGGCGCTTCTTTACTGAGAGCCATTGTTATAGTCCTTTGGTGAGTTCGACCTCAAGCTCAAGCGACGCCTCTATCCTTGGCAACGCTGGAGCCTGTTCCTTCTACGTGAGGGAACAGGCTGTGCAACACATCAACGACGGGGAAGGAATTGCAGCGGATCTACAGGTTTCCCTTGGCGGCGAATCTCAAAGTGCAGTTTCACCCGGTCTGTACCAGTTGACCCCATTTCGGCAATTGTCTGTCCGACTTTGACTTGCTGCCCCTCCCGAACCAACAGCCTGCGGTTATGACCGTAAGCACTGACGTAGGTATCGCTGTGTTTGATGATGACCAGTTCGCCGTAGCCCCGCAAACCACTCCCGGCGTACACCACTGTCCCATCAGACGCAGCTAAAACAGGCTGTCCCAAATCCCCGGCGATATCAATGCCTTTATTCAAACTACCGTTTGAAGAGAATTTTCCAATTAACACCCCGTTTGAAGGCCATCCCCAACCGGTCGGGGCAGGCCCTGCAGGCGGCAACGGCGCAGGCGCCGGTTTGCTCGCAACGCTAGGCGCGGCGGTGCCTGCAGGCCGGGTAATGATCGTGGTTTTGCTCGAAGACGACGGCGAAGATCCGGAATTTGTCACAACTGTCGTAGGCGTTGAACCGGTGCGCCCATCGAAACGAATGGTCTGACCTGGATGTATCGTATAGGGCACAGGAATATTGTTACGAGCTGCGAGCGCCTTGTAATCCCAGCCGTAACGGAAGGCGATCGAGAACATCGTGTCCCCCTTTCGCACTACATACTGCCCGGTGGTGACCGTCGGTTTTTGCGGCGCTGCTTTATTGCGGTCAACCACCCGCGCACCGCTCGATGGCGTGCTCGAACAGGCCGCCAATAAGGAACTCAAGACAAGGCCAAGCACCAGTCGCTGAAAGCTTGTTTTACTCATACGCTGCGCAGGACCTGTGAGACTCACCCGCCGCTCCCTTTGTGGTGGCTGAACATGAACGCCTGTATCAGGCTTGAAATATGACGCAAGTATAACTGGGCATTGGATTTTTACCGGCACACGACTGAAACGAAAAATTCATCATGTTTAAACCCGGTTTCCCATCATGTTGACTCTATAAGCCCCGCTGTAAGACACATCCCCACCCACAGAATTCACTGTTTGCGAATAAATGATCAGGCCAGCGGGCCATTGAGCAACGGTACAAAGCGCACGGCGCCCAGTACGTGCCGGGAAAAGCCTTCGTCTTCCCGGATAATGAGCATCAATTGTTGCACTTCGCCGGAGCCCACCGGGATAACCAACCGCCCGCCAGGTGCCAGTTGATCCAGCAACGCCTGCGGTACATCGGTAGCAACGGCGGTAACGATGATGCCGTTATACGGCGCCAGCGCCGGCCAGCCTTCCCAGCCATCGCCCCAGCGAAACACCACGTTACGCAGGTTGAGCTCCACCAGGCGCTCCTTGGCGCGGTCCTGCAGGACCTTGATGCGCTCCACCGAGAACACCCGCTCCACCAGTTGCGACAGCACGGCAGTCTGGTAGCCCGAACCGGTGCCGATCTCCAGCACTTTGTCCAAAGGCCCCGCCGCCAGCAACAGCTCACTCATGCGCGCGACCATATAAGGCTGCGAAATGGTCTGGTTGTGGCCGATGGGCAATGCGGTGTCTTCATAGGCCCGATGCGCCAGGGCTTCGTCGACAAACAGGTGGCGTGGTGTGCGCCGGATGACTTCCAGCACCTGGGCGTTCGACAGCCCTTCTTCGTACAGGCGCTGGATCAAACGCTCGCGGGTACGCTGCGAGGTCATCCCGATGCCACGGCGCAGCAGGTCGTCTTGTTCACGCGCCATCAACGCAGCCCCTCGAGCCAGCCATCGAGACTACTGAAGGCATCACTGAAAGTGCGATCAAGCTGCAACGGGGTAATCGATACATAACCTTGCATCACCGCATGAAAGTCTGTGCCCGGGCCACCGTCCTCGGCGTCGCCGGCTGCCGCAATCCAATAACCTTCCTTGCCGCGCGGATCGACCACTTTCAGGGGCGCGGCCGCACGGGCGCGATGGCCCAGGCGCGTCAGTTGGATGCCGCGAATATGGTCGAGGGGCAAGTTAGGGATGTTGACGTTGAGCACTGTGCGCGGCGGCAGGTCCAGGGACCCGTGGGCCTCCACCAGTTTGCGGGCGAAATACGCCGCCGTCGCCAGGTTATCCAGCTGCCGCGAGGCAAAGGAAAAGGCGAACGAGGTGCGGCCCAGGAAACGCCCTTCAAGCGCCGCCGCCACCGTACCGGAATACAGCACGTCATCGCCCAGGTTGGCGCCGAGGTTGATGCCCGACACCACCAGGTCCGGCTCCTGCGCCAACAAGCTGTTGATCGCCAGGTGCACGCAATCGGTGGGCGTACCGTTCACGCTGATAAAGCCATTGGCCAGAACCTGCGGGTGCAACGGACGGTCGAGCGTCAGCGAACTGCTGGCGCCGCTCTTGTCCTGGTCCGGGGCAACCACCACACACTCGGCGTAATCTTCCAGCGCAGCATAAAGCGCGGCAAGGCCGGGTGCGGTGGCACCGTCATCGTTTGATATCAGAATACGCATGGGCTGTCCGTCTGCCCCACCGGCACCAGATCAACAAGCTCGCGCACCAAGACAGTGGCGAAGCATCCGGCCGGCAGGACGAATTCCAGTTGCAGAATGTCCAGCGAGGGATAATGCCACGTCAACCCGCCAATGGGCAGTCGCAGAATGCGACGTTCCTGGCTCATGCCGGCATTCACCAGCCAATCGCGCAGGTCGGCTTCACCGTCGGCGATTGCCTGTTCCAGCGCGAAGGTTGCCCCCGACGCCGGCGAATCGCCTTCGCCCCACTGCGGCCCTGTCGGGTGCAGGTCCAGAATCGCCAGGCGCGGGTCGCTGCATTCAGCCTCCCCCGCCGGGAAAAAACTGCGGCTGTCAGTAAACGCCAGCAAGTCGCCGACCTGGGCGCGCTGCCAGGAACCGTCTGCAACACGTGCCGCCAGGACTTTATTGAAGAGAAAACTACGCGCGGTAGACAGCAGCCGCGAGCGCACATTGCGCTGCTCCGGCAAGGCCTTGCGGGCCGCCCATTCACGCGCGTCCGCCACGTTGCCGCCGTTGTGGCCGAAGCGCTGGGCGCCGAAGTAGTTGGGGATGCCGTGCTGGGCAATCTGCTGCAAACGCGCGTCGATGGCGGAGGTGTCGCCAGCCAACTGGGTCAGGCGCAGGGTAAAGCCGTTGGCCGAATGCGCGCCACGCTGCAGCTTGCGTTTGTGACGGGCCATCTTGAGGATTTTGAGGGTGTCGTTCTGCGCACCGCTCATGTCCGGATCGGCCTTGCCCGGCAGTTGCACGCTGAACCACTGGCGCGTCAACGCCTGGCGATCTTTGAGCCCAGCATAGCTGACGGTACGCAGCGGCACGCCGGCGGCCTTGGCGATGCGCCGCGCGGCTTCTTCGGTATTCAAACCGCGCTTTTCAACCCACAGCCACAGGTGCTCGCCGTCGCCGGTCAGCGGAATATCCAGCACTTCGTCTACCTGGAAATCTTCAGCCGTCGCTTTTAATACCGCGCTGCCCAAAGCCTCGCCGTAGGCCCGCGGGCCCAACAGTTGCAAGTCATTCATGCGCGCAGCAACAAGGCAACGGAGTGCACCGCGATGCCCTCTTCCCGTCCGGTAAACCCGAGTTTTTCGGTGGTGGTGGCTTTCACGTTGACTTGATCCAATTCAATTTGCAGATCCGCGGCAATCAGTGCGCGCATCGATTCGATATGCGGGGCCATTTTCGGTGCCTGGGCCACGATGGTGTTGTCGACATTCCCGACCTTCCAGCCCTTGGCGTGGATCAGGCCGACCACATGGCGCAGCAGGACGCGGCTGTCCGCCCCCTGGAAGGTAGGGTCGGTGTCTGGAAAGTGCTTGCCGATATCGCCTAACGCCGCTGCGCCGAGCAAGGCATCGCTCAAGGCGTGCAATACAACGTCGCCGTCGGAATGAGCGAGCAACCCATGGTGGTGTGCAATGCGCACGCCGCCCAAGGTGATGAAATCGCCTTCAGCGAAACGGTGCACATCGTAGCCGTGGCCAATACGCATAAAAAAACGCCCCGATTTAATTCAGGGCGTGATTCTACCTACTTTTGCCTCACATTAACCGAGCAAAGCACGCCCATGATGTCGCAAATGATCTTCGATGAAGCTGGCGATAAAGAAGTAGCTGTGGTCATAGCCGGGTTGCAGGCGCAGTTCGAGCGGATGGTTGGCCGCCTTGGCCGCTTGCTGCAGGGCCTCAGGCTTGAGCTGCACGGCGAGGAAATCGTCGCGGTCGCCCTGATCCACCAGCAATGGCAACTTTTGCGAGGCCTCGCTGATCAGCGCGCAGGCGTCCCATTCACGCCATTTCGAGCGTTCTTCGCCCAAATAACGCGAGAAGGCCTTCTGGCCCCACGGGCAATCCATCGGGTTGTTGATCGGCGAAAACGCCGACACCGACTGATAGCGCCCGGGGTTGCGCAAGGCACACACCAACGCACCGTGGCCGCCCATGGAGTGGCCGCTGATGCCGCGCTTTGCCGATGCAGGGAAATGCGCTTCAACCAACGCAGGCAATTCCTGCACCACGTAGTCATGCATCCGATAGTGCTTGGCCCAAGGTTCCTGCGTGGCATTCAGGTAGAAGCCGGCCCCCAGGCCAAAATCCCAGGCATTGTCAGGGTCGCCCGGCACGCCGGGCCCACGCGGGCTGGTGTCCGGAGCAACGATGATCAACCCCAGCTCGGCGGCCACACGCTGGGCACCGGCTTTTTGCATGAAGTTTTCGTCGGTGCAGGTCAAGCCGGACAGCCAGTACACCACCGGCAGCTTGCCGCCCTGCTCCGCTTGCGGCGGCAGGTAGACAGCAAAGGTCATGTCGCAACCGAGCACGTGGGAGCTGTGTTTGTAGCGTTTATGCCAGCCGCCAAAACTCTTTTGGCAGGAGATATTTTCCAGGGTCATGGGAATGCTCCCAGCGGCAAGCGGCAAACTTCAGGCTGCAGGCGGGCGTTCACCTTTTTGCAGCCTATAGCGTGCAACTTGCAGCTGCTTCAAAAGTGAATGACGGTACGAATGCTCTTGCCTTCATGCATCAGGTCAAACGCTTTGTTGATGTCTTCCAGGCCCATGGTGTGGGTGATAAACGTGTCGAGCGGGATCTCGCCGGTCTGGGCCATTTCCACGTAGCTTGGCAATTCGGTACGGCCACGCACGCCGCCGAACGCCGAACCGCGCCAGACGCGCCCAGTCACCAGCTGGAATGGGCGGGTGGCGATTTCCTGGCCAGCGCCGGCCACACCAATGATCACCGACTCGCCCCAACCCTTGTGGCAGCACTCGAGTGCCGCGCGCATCAGTTGCACATTGCCGATGCACTCGAAGGAAAAGTCCACGCCGCCGTCGGTCAAGTCGACGATCACGTCCTGGATGGGGCGGTCGTAGTCTTTCGGGTTGATGCAGTCGGTGGCGCCCAGTTGCTTGGCGATTTCGAACTTGGCCGGGTTGATGTCGATGGCGATGATGCGCCCCGCCTTGGCCTTCACCGCGCCGATCACGGCCGACAGGCCGATACCGCCGAGGCCGAAGATCGCCACGGTATCGCCCGGCTTGACCTTGGCCGTGTTGATCACCGCACCGATGCCGGTGGTGACGCCGCAACCGAGCAGGCAGACCTTTTCCAACGGCGCTTCTTTAGGGATTTTTGCCACGGAGATTTCCGGCAGCACGGTGTACTCGGAGAAGGTCGAGGTACCCATGTAGTGGAAAATCGGCTGGCCCTTGTAGGAAAAACGTGTGGTGCCATCCGGCATCAGGCCTTTGCCCTGAGTGGACCGAATGGCCTGGCACAGGTTGGTCTTGCCCGACAGGCAGAATTTGCACTTGCCGCATTCCGGCGTGTACAGCGGGATCACGTGGTCGCCGACGGCTACCGAAGTCACGCCCTCGCCGATTGCTTCAACCACCGCGCCACCTTCATGGCCGAGGATCGACGGAAAGATGCCTTCCGGGTCGGCGCCCGACAACGTGTACGCGTCGGTATGGCACACGCCGGACGCGACCACCCGCAGCAGCACCTCGCCGGCCTTGGGCATGGCGACATCGACTTCGACGATCTCAAGGGGCTTTTTCGCTTCGAAGGCTACAGCGGCGCGGGACTTGATCATCCGGGTTTCTCCAGGAAATTAAAAACTGAAGCGCTGAGTGTAAAACATGGCCCATTGATTAATAATCCGAGCGAAAGCAAAACTTTATTGCTGTACAGGGATAATCACCATGCTGGAGAACCGCTGGGAAGGCATCGACGAGTTTGTTGCGGTGGCCGAGTGCAGCCAATTCACCGCGGCGGCCGAGCGACTTGGCGTGTCTTCGTCGCACATCAGCCGGCAGGTGGCGCGCCTGGAAGAACGGCTGCAAACCCGGCTGCTCTATCGCAGCACGCGCAAGGTGACGCTGACCGAAGCCGGCCAGACCTTCCTGCAACACTGCCAACGCTTGCAGGACGGTCGCGAAGAAGCATTGCGCGCCGTCGGCGACCTCGCCAGTGAACCCAAGGGCATGTTGCGCATGACCTGCGCGGTGGCTTACGGCGAGCGCTTTATCGTGCCGCTGGTCACACGATTCATGGGCCTCTACCCGCAATTGCGCGTGGATATCGAGTTGAGCAATCGCCAGCTGGACCTGGTGCATGAAGGCCTCGACCTGGCGATCCGCCTGGGCCGCCTGCAAGACTCGCGCATGGTCGCCAGTCGCCTGGCCCCGCGGCGCATGTACCTGTGCGCGTCACCTTCCTACCTGGCGCGGTATGGTCGGCCACACAGTCTGTCGGAATTAACTCGGCATAACTGCCTGATCGGCAGCTCGGATATCTGGCAACTGGCCCAGGACGGGCGCGAATTTTCCCAGCGGGTGCAGGGAAACTGGCGCTGCAACAGTGGGCAGGCAGTTCTGGATGCGGCGTTGCAAGGGGTTGGGCTGTGCCAGTTGCCGGACTATTACGTGCTTGAGCACTTGCACACTGGCGCGCTGGTGTCGTTGCTGGAAGCGCATCAGCCGCCGAACACGGCGGTGTGGGCGCTGTATCCACAGCAGCGGCATTTATCGCCGAAGGTCAGAAAGCTGGTGGATTTCTTGAAGGAGGGGTTGGCCGAGCGGCCGGAGTACAGCGCATAATTTGGAGCGCCTGCCTGGGCCTCATCGCAGGCAAGCCCGGCTCCCACAGCTAATCGCGTTTCAACTGTGGAAGTTGGCGTGCCTGCGATGAAGTCGACGCGGTTTAACTGACTACCTGCGGTTCGCCCACCGCAACCGTAACCACTCCAGGTCTTCGGGCCGGGTCACCTTGATATTGTCCGAACGCCCTTCAATCAGGCGCGGCGCCTGGCCGGACCATTCCATTGCCGAGGCTTCGTCGGTGATGACGGCGTCCGCCACCAAGCTATCAGCCAACGCTCGATGCAAAGCGCCGAGGCGAAACATCTGCGGCGTATAGGCTTGCCAGATCAGGCTGCGGTCAACGGTTTCGACCACACGTGCGTGCTTGTCGACGCGCTTGAGCGTGTCGCGAGCGGGCACGGCCAGCAGCCCGCCGACGGGATCATCCGACAGTTCTGATAACAGGTTATCGAGGTCATCACGGCTGAGGTTAGGCCGCGCGGCGTCATGCACCAGCACCCAATCATCATCGCTGGCACCCAGCGCATTGAGTTGCAGCAGCGCGTTGAGTACCGAGCCCGAGCGCTCATCACCGCCGTCCGCACGCACGATGCGTGGGTCGTTGGCGCAAGGCAGGTTCGGCCAATAAGGGTCATCGACAGCCAAACTGACTACCAGCCCTTTGAGGCCTGGATGGTCGAGAAAACAGCCGAGGCTGTGTTCGAGGATAGTGCGCCCGCCCAATTGCAAGTATTGCTTGGGACGGTCCGCAGCCATACGGGCACCAACGCCCGCGGCAGGAATCACGGCCCAGAAGGCCGGTAACACACTACTCATTGGGCCAACTGGTAGAGGGTTTCGCCCTCTTTCACCATGCCCAGCTCATGACGCGCCCGTTCTTCAACGGTCTCTGTGCCTTTTTTCAACTCAAGCACTTCGGCATCGAGGACGCGGTTGCGCTCCAGCAGGCGTTCGTTCTCGGCGTGCTGGTCGGCAATTTGCTGGGTCAACTCTTTCACCTGCGCAAAGCTGCCATTACCCACCCATAGGCGGTACTGCAGGCCAGCCAGCAACAAGAGCAAGACGAGGAACAACCAATTGGGACTGCGCATCGAAATCCGGGTATCCAGTAAAAAAAGACAGCCATGCAAAACTTTTGAAGCAACTGATAGCACGAAGCCTGGATGAACCAGGCTTGTGCTTGTTAGCCATGAGATTAGCGTCGAAATTCACGCTGCCGTGATTTTTCCGACGTAATCCGCTGACCTTTTACCATTTAACAATCAGCCGCGAAACTCGCTGCGACCGTTGTACTTGGCTTTACCTGCCAATTGCTCTTCGATACGCAGCAATTGGTTGTACTTGGAAACGCGGTCCGAACGGCACAGGGAACCGGTCTTGATCTGCCCAGCCGAGGTGCCCACGGCCAGGTCGGCAATGGTCGAGTCTTCGGTTTCGCCGGAGCGGTGGGAGATCACGGCGGTGTAGCCCGCAGCCTTGGCCATCTGGATGGCTTCCAGGGTTTCGGTCAGGGTGCCGATCTGGTTGAACTTGATCAGGATCGAGTTGGCGATCTTTTTGTCGATGCCTTCTTTCAGGATCTTGGTGTTGGTCACGAACAGGTCGTCGCCGACCAGTTGGATTTTTTCGCCGATCTTGTCGGTGAGGACTTTCCAGCCAGCCCAGTCGGACTCGTCCAGGCCGTCTTCGATGGAGATGATCGGGTAGCGTTCGGTCAGGCCTTTGAGGTAGTCGGCAAAACCTTCGGAGGTGAACACGTGGCCTTCACCGGACAGGTTGTACTTGCCGTCCTCGTAGAACTCGCTGGCTGCGCAGTCCAGGGCCAGGGTCACGTCGGTGCCCAGCTTGTAGCCCGCATTGGCCACGGCTTCGGAGATCACTTTGAGTGCATCTTCGTTGGACGCCAGGTTCGGTGCGAAACCACCTTCGTCACCCACGGCAGTGCTCAGGCCACGGGCCTTCAGGACAGCTTTGAGGTGGTGGAAAATCTCGGTGCCCATGCGCAGGCCTTCGGAGAAGGTCTTGGCGCCAACCGGCTGCACCATGAATTCCTGGATGTCGACGTTGTTATCAGCGTGCTCGCCACCGTTGATGATGTTCATCATCGGCACCGGCATCGAGTAAACACCCGGGGTGCCGTTCAGGTTGGCGATGTGTGCGTACAGCGGCAGGTCCTGGTCCTGTGCAGCAGCCTTGGCAGCGGCCAGGGACACGGCGAGGATCGCGTTGGCGCCCAGGCTGCCTTTGTTTTCGGTGCCGTCGAGCTTGATCATCGCGTGGTCCAGGGCTTTCTGGTCCAGCGGGTCCTTGCCCAGCAACAGGTCACGGATCGGGCCGTTGATGTTGGCTACAGCCTTGAGTACACCCTTGCCCAGGTAACGGCTCTTGTCGCCATCACGCAGTTCCAGTGCTTCGCGGGAACCTGTGGAAGCACCGGACGGCGCGCAGGCGCTGCCGATGATGCCATTATCGAGGAGCACGTCGGCTTCGACGGTAGGGTTGCCACGGGAGTCGAGAACTTCACGACCTTTGATGTCGACGATTTTTGCCATTGTTGTAAACACTCCAAAGTTGACGAAAACGACGCAGCTGAAGGAAATCTTTTGACCGACCGCAAGGGTGGAACAACGGGGCAGGCTTGCAGGCGACAAGGCTCAGGCCCGCAGGCCTGAGCGTAAAGCGAGGGAAAGTCTACCGGAGAAATGGCGCTTACGCGGTCTCTACCGTCGGAAAACTCTTGACCAGTTCGTCCAACTGCTTGAGCTGGGCCAGGAATGGCTCCAGCTTGTCCAGGCGCAAGGCGCATGGGCCGTCGCATTTGGCGTTGTCCGGGTCCGGGTGGGCTTCCAGGAACAGGCCCGCCAGCGACTGGCTGATGCCCGCCTTGGCCAGGTCCAGCACCTGGGCACGGCGCCCACCGGCGGAATCGGCGCGACCACCGGGCATTTGCAGCGAGTGGGTTACGTCGAAGAACACCGGGTATTCGAACTGTTTCATGATGCCGAAACCGAGCATGTCCACCACGAGGTTGTTGTAGCCGAAGCTCGAACCACGCTCGCAGAGAATCAACTGGTCGTTACCCGCCTCCACGCACTTGTTCAGGATGTGTTTCATTTCCTGGGGCGCGAGGAACTGGGCTTTCTTGATATTGATCACAGCGCCGGTCTTGGCCATGGCGACCACGAGGTCGGTCTGGCGCGATAGGAAGGCCGGCAACTGGATGATGTCGCACACCTCGGCGACCACGGCCGCTTGTTCCGGCTCGTGGACGTCGGTGATGATCGGCACGCCGAAGGCTTGCTTGATGTCCTGGAAGATCCGCATGCCTTCTTCAAGGCCCGGGCCGCGATAGGAAGTCACGGACGAACGGTTGGCCTTGTCGAAGCTGGCCTTGAACACGTAAGGGATACCGAGTTTCTCGGTGACCTTCACGTACTCTTCACAGACCTGCATCGCCATGTCGCGGCTTTCCAGCACGTTCATGCCGCCGAACAGCACCATGGGCTTGTCGTTGGCAATCTCGATGTCGCCTACGCGAATGATCTTCTGGGCCATCAGGGTTACGCCTTCTTCTGATGTTGCGTCAGTGCTGCTTTAACGAAACCGCTGAACAACGGGTGGCCGTCGCGCGGGGTCGAGGTGAACTCCGGGTGGAACTGGCAGGCCACGAACCACGGATGATCCGGTGCTTCAACCACTTCAACCAACTTGCCATCGCCGGAGCGACCGGAGATTTTCAGGCCGGCTTCTTTGATCTGCGGCAGCAGGTTGTTGTTCACTTCGTAGCGATGACGGTGACGCTCGACGATCACGTCCTTGCCATAGCAATCGTGAACCAGCGAGCCCGGCTCCAGCAGGCAGTCTTGCGCGCCAAGGCGCATGGTGCCGCCCAGGTCGGAGCTTTCGGTACGGGTTTCAACGGCGCCGGTGGCATCTTCCCACTCGGTGATCAGGCCTACGACCGGGTGGCCGCTGGTGTGATCGAACTCGGTGGAGTTGGCGTCTTTCCAGCCCAGCACGTTACGCGCGAACTCGATGACCGCCACTTGCATGCCCAGGCAGATGCCCAGGTACGGCACTTTGTTTTCACGTGCGTACTGCACGGCAGTGATCTTGCCTTCCACGCCACGCAGGCCGAAACCGCCGGGTACGAGGATCGCGTCAACACCTTCGAGCAGCGCGGTGCCCTGGTTCTCGATGTCTTCGGAATCGATGTAGCGCAGGTTGACCTTGGTACGGTTGCTGATACCGGCGTGGCTCATCGCTTCGATCAGCGACTTGTACGCGTCCAGCAGCTCCATGTACTTGCCGACCATGGCGATGGTGACTTCATGCTCAGGGTTGAGCTTGGCATCCACCACAGCTTCCCACTCGGACAGGTCCGCGCCGTTGCACTGCAGGCCGAAACGCTCGACCACAAAATCATCCAGGCCCTGGGAGTGCAGGATGCCCGGGATCTTGTAGATGGTGTCGGCGTCTTCCAGGGCAATCACCGCACGCTCTTCAACGTTGGTGAACTGCGCAATCTTGCGACGCGAGGAAATGTCGATCGGGTGATCGGAGCGGCATACCAGCACGTCCGGCTGCAGGCCGATGGAACGCAGTTCCTTGACCGAGTGCTGGGTAGGCTTGGTTTTGGTTTCGCCGGCGGTGGCGATGTACGGCACCAGCGTCAGGTGCATCAGCATCGCGCGCTTGGCGCCGACTTCGAAACGCAGCTGGCGGATGGCTTCGAGGAACGGCTGGGATTCGATGTCACCCACGGTGCCACCGATCTCGACCATCGCCACGTCGGCATCGCCTGCACCCTTGATGATGCGGCGCTTGATTTCGTCGGTGATGTGCGGGATCACCTGGATGGTTGCACCCAGGTAGTCACCACGGCGCTCTTTGCGCAGCACGTGCTCGTAGACACGGCCGGTGGTGAAGTTGTTGTTCTGGGTCATGGTCGTGCGGATGAACCGCTCGTAGTGGCCCAGGTCCAGGTCGGTCTCGGCGCCGTCGTGTGTGACGAACACTTCACCGTGCTGGAACGGGCTCATGGTGCCCGGGTCAACGTTGATGTACGGGTCCAGCTTGAGCATGGTGACCTTAAGTCCCCGCGCCTCCAGGATGGCCGCCAATGAAGCGGAGGCAATGCCTTTCCCCAATGAAGAAACAACACCGCCCGTGACGAATATGTAGCGCGTCATGAAAAACCCTAGAAGTCTGCGTTAAAGCGGTCCGAGCCGCCGGGGAAAGCGAAGGAAGGCCGAAGCCCCCGATCACCTGCATTAATCACAGTGCACCTTTCAAAAAAACCGCCGCGTTGTGACAGACCAGCAATGAAACACCGGTACGTTGATCGCTACACATTTTTTGGAATCGCCCAGCAAAGACTGCTTGGTAATCGGCAACTGCTGCGATTCAGTCGAATCCACAGAAGTTGTATCAAGAAGGGAGCGTAGTCTACCGGAAAGGCTCTATCAGCTCAAACCTTGATCGCAAGTCTGTGGCATCCAATCCAATTGTCCGTCACCCGGCAGCCTGGCCCACAGCCCTGCAAGGCTTGGCACAGCCAGCAATTGCTCACCCTGATACACCAGCGGCAATCTGCCACGGACAAAGCCCGGCAGCCCACACTCATTAAGCAAGCGCTTCAAGTCGCGCCGGCCTCGAGCGGGCACTTCGATAATTTCGCCGCCCTGACGGTAACGCACCTCAAGCGGACCTTGGGGAGCCTCACCGATAAATTTCAGTTGGCCATTGCCGGGTAACGCGAGTGGGTTTTGCGGATGCGGCCAGCTCACCGCGGCGTCGGAAAACTCCAGCCATGCTGCGGGCAGCCACCAGATGCGCTCGCCGCAACGATGCAACTGGCCGTCGGCAAGGCGCCACAGCGGTTGTGCGTCAGCTTTGGCGTCGCGCAGGGAATGCCAGCTGGCCCAGTGGTCGCTGTCGGGTAAACGGGTCAGAGGCGCCAGCCAGTGGCGCAAGGCATTACGTTGGCGAGCGTCGGAAAGTTCGCTTAGTGGAGCCAGAACCAACGAGGGCAAGGGCAACCAGGGAAATGGCGAAGGCTGACTGGCGGCTTGCAAGTCCATCCTCGCCAACTCGTCGAGCAGGCCCTGGGCTTCACTCAGGTGATCGGCGGTGCGCGCCAGGCTGGAAACGGCTTGAGGCCATCGCTGCGTCAACACGGGAAGCACACGATGGCGCAAGTAATTGCGCGAGAAACGTGGGTCGGCGTTGGAAGGGTCTTCGATCCACGTCAACTGGTGCTCGTGGGCGTAGGCTTCCAATTCAGCGCGCGAGGCCTCCAGTAACGGCCGCACCACGTGACCATTCGCCAGTTGGCGATGCACAGGCATTGCCGCCAGCCCGCGCACCCCTGCACCGCGCATCAGCCGAAACAACAGGGTTTCAGCCTGATCGTCGCGATGCTGCCCGGTGAGCAACACCTCCCCTGCCCCGGTGGCTTCGGTAAACGCCTGATAACGCGCGTCACGCGCTGCACGCTCAAGGCTGGCGCCCGGCTGCACTTGCACGCGCATTACCCGCAAGGGCACGCCCAAGCCGTCACACACCGCCTGGCAATGGCTGGGCCAGGCGTCGGCGGCAGCTTGCAGGCCATGGTGGACGTGGACAGCACTGAGCGGTGGAAGGCTTTCGGTGGTAGCAAGGGTGGCCAACAGGTGCAGCAGGACGGTGGAGTCCAGACCACCCGAGAATGCGATGTGCCAGGCCGGGGCATTGCGCCAGGGTGCCAGGGTTTGCAAGAGGTTGGCGGGTAGAGCCGGCTTCATAACACAGTACCGCCATCGATCTGGAACGCGATAACCCAGCATACACAAAGCAAATGTGGGAGCGGACTTGCGTGGGCGCCGTGCTCGCCCGCGATGCAGGCAACTCGGGTTATCTGTTACACCGAGTTGATGCTATCGCAGGCAAGCCAGCGCCCACACAAGCCTGCTCCCACATTAGTACTGCATTGTCTTCACGATCAGTGTTTGATCAGAGACCGTAGCTCATCAGGCGCTCGTAACGACGGGCCAGCAGCGCCTCGTTATCGAACTTCTTGAGCATCGCCAATTGCGAACCCAGCTCAGCGCGCAGGGTGGCAGCAGCCGCAGCCGGGTCACGGTGGGCGCCGCCCAATGGCTCGGCGATCACTTTGTCCACGATGCCCAGGCCTTTGAGGCGATCAGCGGTGATGCCCATGGCTTCAGCAGCGTCCGGTGCCTTTTCGGCGGTTTTCCACAGAATCGAAGCGCAACCTTCCGGCGAGATCACCGCGTAGGTCGAATACTGCAGCATGTTCAGCTGGTCGCACACGCCAATGGCCAGTGCCCCGCCGGAACCACCTTCACCAATCACGGTGGCGATGATCGGGGTTTTCAGGCGCGCCATCACACGCAGGTTCCAGGCGATTGCTTCGCTCTGGTTGCGCTCTTCGGCGTCGATGCCCGGGTAAGCACCCGGCGTGTCGATGAAGGTCAGGATCGGCATCTTGAAGCGCTCGGCCATTTCCATCAGGCGGCAAGCCTTGCGGTAGCCTTCGGGGCGCGGCATGCCGAAGTTGCGGCGGACTTTTTCACGCACTTCACGGCCTTTCTGGTGACCGATCACCATGACCGGCTGGTCGTCCAGGCGAGCGATACCGCCCACGATGGCCGCGTCGTCGGAGAAGTGGCGGTCGCCGTGCAGCTCGTCGAACTCGGTGAAGATGTGCTGAATGTAATCCAGGGTGTACGGACGGCGCGGGTGGCGTGCCAGGCGCGCGATCTGCCAGCTGGTCAGCTTGCCGAAGATGTCCTCGGTGAGCGTGCTGCTCTTGTCTTGCAGGCGAGCGATCTCATCGCCGATATTCAGCGAATTGTCATTGCCGACCAGGCGCAATTCTTCAATCTTGGCTTGCAGGTCAGCGATCGGCTGTTCGAAATCAAGAAAATTCGGGTTCATAAGCGTCCGTCTTGGGTCGACGGCCAAGGAGTGCCTGGCCAGCCGGTTGTCTATTCGCGCCCTACCTTAAGGGAGAGGCGCGTTTAGGTCGAGATTAAATATTCAGTCGAGATCAGACCTATCTGACCGTCAACGGTATTGGAGGAAGACGTTGTCTCGCCCGAACTGGTCACGCAAAGCTTGAATCAAGCCATCGGCGGGATCAATTCGCCACGTCTCACCAAACTGCAACATCGCCTTGGCGTCATTGCCGGTGTACTCCATGGTCACCGGGCACGCGCCACGGTGGCGCTTGAGCAGGTCACCCAACCAGCGTAGCTGATCGCCTTTGAGGGCTTCGGTCTTGACCTTCAAGCGCAGGCTTTCGGCGAGGTTGGTGCGCGCGTCTTCCATGCTCATCACCCGCTTGATCCGCAGGCGCAGGCCGCCGGAGAAGTCGTCGTTGCTGACCTCCCCTTCGACGACCACCATGGCATCGGTCTGCAGCAACGACTGGGCAGAGTGGAAAGCGTCGGCAAACAATGACGCTTCGATCCGGCCCGAGCGGTCGTCGAGGGTGATAAAGCCCATCTTGTCGCCCTTCTTATTTTTCATCACGCGCAGCGCGATGATCATGCCGGCGACTGTCTGGGTGTCGCGCGCCGGTTTCAGGTCGATGATGCGCTGACGAGCGAAACGGCGGATTTCGCCTTCGTATTCGTCAATCGGGTGACCGGTGAGGTACAGGCCCAGGGTGTCTTTTTCGCCCTTGAGTCGTTCCTTGAGGGTCAACTCCTTGGCCTTGCGGTGGTTGGCATAGACGTCCGCGTCTTCTTCGACGAACAACCCGCCAAACAGGTCGGCGTGGCCGCTGTCGTGGGTGCGGGCGGTCTGTTCGGCCGCCTTGATCGCTTCTTCCATGGCGGTCAGCAGCACCGCGCGGTTGCGGTCGATATTGGCCTGATAAGCCTTGGGCTCATCATGGAAATACGGGCCAAGGCGATCGAGTGCGCCGCTGCGGATCAAGCCATCGAGAGTGCGTTTGTTGATGCGTTTGAGGTCAACCCGCGCGCAGAAGTCGAACAAGTCCTTGAACGGCCCGTCCTGGCGCGCTTCGGTGATGGCCTCGACCGGGCCTTCGCCCACGCCTTTGATCGCGCCCAGGCCATAGATGATGCGGCCTTCGTCGTTCACCGTGAACTTGAACTCGGAGGCGTTCACGTCCGGCGCGTCGAGGCGCAGCTTCATGGTGCGCACTTCCTCGATCAAGGTCACGACCTTGTCGGTGTTGTGCATATCCGCCGAGAGTACCGCGGCCATGAACGGCGCCGGGTAATGGGCTTTCAGCCAGGCAGTCTGGTACGACACCAGGCCGTAGGCGGCGGAGTGGGATTTGTTGAAGCCGTAACCGGCGAACTTTTCTACCAGGTCGAAGATGTTACCGGCGAGGTCGGCGTCGATGTTGTTGGTGGCACAACCCTCAATGAAACCGCCGCGCTGCTTGGCCATTTCTTCGGGCTTTTTCTTACCCATGGCGCGACGCAGCATGTCTGCGCCGCCGAGGGTGTAACCGGCCATCACCTGGGCGATCTGCATCACCTGTTCTTGATACAGGATGATGCCGTAGGTTGGCGCCAGTACCGGCTTGAGGCCTTCGTACTGATAATCCGAGTGCGGGTACGCCAGCTCGGCGCGGCCGTGCTTACGGTTGATGAAGTCATCCACCATGCCCGACTGCAGCGGGCCTGGACGGAACAGTGCCACCAGTGCGATCAAGTCTTCCAGGCAGTCGGGCTTGAGCTTTTTGATCAGCTCTTTCATGCCGCGCGACTCAAGCTGGAACACCGCCGTGGTTTCGGCTTTTTGCAGCAAGGTGTAAGTCGGTTTGTCGTCCAGCGGGATAAAGGCGATATCCAGCGGCGCTTCGTTGACCTTGGCGCGGTCGCGGTTGATCGTCTTCAGTGCCCAGTCGATGATCGTCAGGGTCCGCAGACCCAGGAAGTCGAACTTCACCAGGCCGGCGGCTTCAACGTCGTCCTTGTCGAACTGGGTTACCAGGCCGTCGCCTTCTTCATCGCAATAGATCGGCGAAAAGTCGGTGAGCTTGGTCGGTGCGATCACCACGCCACCGGCGTGTTTACCGACGTTACGCACCACACCTTCGAGCTTGCGCGCCATGTCCCAGATTTCGGCGGCCTCTTCATCGACCTTGATGAAGTCGCGCAGGATTTCTTCCTGCTCGTAGGCTTTTTCCAGGGTCATGCCGACTTCGAACGGGATCATCTTCGACAGGCGGTCCGCCAGGCCGTAGGACTTGCCCTGCACCCGCGCCACGTCACGGATTACAGCCTTGGCCGCCATGGAACCGAACGTGATGATCTGGCTTACCGCATTGCGACCGTATTTCTCGGCCACGTACTCGATCACGCGGTCGCGGCCGTCCATGCAAAAGTCGACGTCGAAGTCGGGCATGGAGACCCGTTCCGGGTTCAGAAACCGCTCGAACAGCAGGTCATATTCCAGCGGGTCAAGGTCGGTGATCTTCTGAACGTAAGCCACCAGCGAACCGGCACCTGACCCCCGGCCAGGACCTACCGGTACGCCGTTGTTCTTGGCCCACTGGATAAAGTCCATCACGATCAGGAAGTAACCGGGGAACCCCATCTGGATGATGATATCCAGCTCGAAATTCAGTCGGTCAACGTAGACCTGGCGCTTGGCCTCGTAGTCCTCGGTGGTGTCCTTGGGCAGCAGCACGCTGAGGCGCTCTTCGAGGCCATCGAAGGACACTTTGCGGAAATACTCATCGATGGTCATGCCATCGGGAATCGGGAAGTTGGGCAGGAAGTGCTTGCCCAGCTTCACTTCGATATTGCAGCGCTTGGCGATCTCGACGGAGTTTTCCAGGGCCTCGGGCAGGTCGCTGAACAGCTCGGCCATCTCGTCGGCGCTTTTGAGGTACTGCTCTTCGCTGTAGTTCTTGGAACGACGCGGGTCGTCCAGAGCCCGGCCTTCGCCGATGCACACGCGGGTTTCGTGGGCTTCGAAATCTTCCTTCTTGATAAAGCGCACATCGTTGGTTGCAACCAGCGGCGCGCCCAGCTTGTCGGCCAGGGCCACGGCGGCGTGCAGATGCTCTTCATCATTGGGACGATTGGTGCGCTGGACTTCCAGGTAGAAACGGTCAGGGAAGACCTGCATCCACTCGCGGGCCAGCACTTCGGCTTCCTGCGGGTTGCCGCCGAGCAGCGCGATACCGATCTCACCTTCTTTGGCGGCCGAGAGCATGATCACGCCCTCGCTCGCCTCGGCCACCCACTCGCGCTCGATGATGATCGAACCGTTGCGCTGACCGTCGATAAAGCCACGGGAAATCAATTCGGTGAGGTTGCGATAACCGACGCCGTTCATCGCCAACAGGCTGATGCGGCTCAGGGGGTTATCCGGGTCTTTGTTGGACAGCCACAGGTCGGCACCGCAAATCGGCTTGATACCGGCGCCCATGGCGTTTTTGTAGAACTTGACCAGGGAACACATGTTGTTCTGATCGGTCACCGCTACCGCAGGCATGTTCATGCCCACCAGGGTTTTGACCAGCGGTTTGATCCGTACCAGGCCGTCGACCAGGGAGTATTCAGTGTGCAGGCGCAGGTGAACGAATGAAGCCGGCATAGTGATCCTGTTCTAATACGTGGAGACAACAAGGCCCGGATTGTACCGGGCCTTGAGCAAAACATCAGCCTCGCGACTAAACCTCGATGAGGCGCTCGCGCAGCTCGTAAGCCTGGCGGACCGGGGCGAACGAGCGGCGATGGATCGGCGTGGGGCCGAGGCGAGCGAGGGCTTCCAGATGAACGGGCGTCGGATAGCCTTTATGGCCACCCATGCCGTAGCCGGGGTAGATCAACTCAAACGCGGCCATTTCACGGTCACGGCTGACTTTGGCCAGGATCGAGGCGGCAGCAATAGCCGGAACTTTGCTGTCACCCTTGACCACCGCTTCTGCAGGCATCGCCAGTTTTGGGCAACGGTTACCGTCGATCATCGCCATTTTGGGCGTGATATGCAGGCCTTCCACCGCACGCTGCATGGCCAGCATGGTTGCGTGAAGGATGTTCAGCTCGTCGATTTCTTCGACTTCAGCCCGGGCAATATGCCAGCTCAGGGCTTTTTCGCAGATCTCGTCATAAAGCTTTTCGCGACGCGCTTCGGTGAGTTTTTTCGAATCATTGAGGCCCAGGATCGGGCGGTTCGGATCGAGAATCACCGCCGCCGTGACGACGGCGCCACACAGCGGGCCGCGCCCTACCTCGTCAACCCCGGCGACCAGCTCGTGCACTTGCGCGACGAGGCTGAAGTCCAGGCCCATTTGCGTCCTCATAGGGCTTCCTGTTTGTGGCCAATCAAGGTCAGCACGGCGTCTGCCGCCTGGTTCGACGCATCACGGCGCAAGGTCCGGTGGATGTCGTCGAAACCACGGGTCTGTTCTTCGCCGCCGTCGATCAAGGGTAGTAGCGTTTGCGCCAGTGCCTGGGGCGTTGCATCGTCCTGCAACAATTCCGGGACCAGCAGACGCTGGGCCAACAGGTTGGGCAAGGAGATGTAAGGACTTTTGACCATGCGCTTGAGAATCCAGAACGTCAGCGGCGCGAGGCGATAGGCCACGACCATCGGACGCTTGTACAACAACGCTTCCAGGGTGGCGGTGCCTGAGGCGATCAGTACCGCATCACATGCCGCCAGGGCCAGGTGCGACTGACCGTCCAGCAAGGTGACCGGCAGCGTACGCCCTTCCAGCAGCATTTCGATTTGTGCACGACGTTGCGGACTGGCACATGGCAACACAAAACGAATGCCGGGCTTCAACGCCTGCAGACGTTCGGCGGCGTCAAAAAACAGCGCCCCCAGGCGACCGACTTCCCCGCCACGACTGCCCGGCATCAAGGCTACCAGCGGGCCGGCGGGCAGGCCCAGTTCGGCACGCGCAGCCGCGCGATCAGCTTGCAATGGAATGGTATCGGCCAGGGTGTGCCCGACAAACCGCACCGGCACGCCCTTCTCTTCGTAGAACCGGGCTTCGAACGGCAGCAGTGTCAGCATCAAGTCGCAGCCTTCACGGATCTTGAGCACGCGCTTCTGCCGCCACGCCCATACCGAAGGGCTGACGTAGTGCACGGTCTTGATCCCGGCCTGACGCAACTTGAGTTCGATATTGAGGGTGAAGTCCGGCGCGTCGATTCCGATAAAGACGTCAGGCTTTTCTTCGATCAAGGTTTGAATCAGCAGCTTGCGGCGAGCCAGCAGCTCGCGCAGACGCCCCAGCACTTCCACCAGCCCCATGACGGAAAGACGCTCCATGGGGAAGTAGGACGTCAGCCCTTCGGCCTGCATGAGCGGGCCGCCCACACCGATAAATTCCACCGCGGGATGCTGGGCTTTGAGGGCCCGCATCAAGCCTGCGCCGAGAATATCGCCGGAAGCTTCTCCGGCCACCAACGCGATACGCAGATTAGCCATGATCAGCGGGTGATGCCGCGAGTCGATGCCTGGATAGAGTCACGGAACACCGCGACTTCCGGGTACAACGCTGCCGGCTCGGTCAGTTCGGCCAAAGCCTGGTCAACCGTCAGCCCCTGGCGGTAAACCACCTTATAGGCACGGCGCAGGGCGTGAATTGCGTCTTCACTGAACCCGCGACGGCGCATGCCTTCGAAGTTCATGCTGCGCGCTTCAGCCGGGTTGCCGAATACCGTGACGTACGCCGGAACGTCCTTGCCGATCGCAGTGCCCATGCCGGAAAAGCTGTGGGCGCCGATATGGCAATACTGATGCACCAGGGTAAAGCCAGACAGGATCGCCCAGTCATCAACATGCACATGGCCCGCCAACGCAGTGTTGTTGACCAGGATGCAATGGTTGCCGATGACGCTGTCGTGGCCGATGTGGGCATAGGCCATGATCAGGTTGTGATCCCCCAGCGTGGTCTCGGCACGATCCTGCACGGTGCCGCGGTGAATCGTCACGCCTTCACGGATGATGTTGTGATCACCGATTACCAGGCGCGTTTCCTCACCCTTGTACTTCATGTCCGGGGTGTCTTCGCCTACCGAGGAAAACTGGTAGATACGATTGTGTTTGCCAATGCGGGTCGGACCTTTAAGGATCACGTGTGGCCCGATGACAGTCCCCTCGCCGATTTCAACACCTGCGCCGACGATCGACCAGGGGCCGACCTCAACGTCGGCGGCCAGAACGGCCGACGGATCGATGATTGCGCGAGGGTCAATCAAACTCATAGTTTGCGTTCCGCGCAGATGATCTCAGCAGAGCACACCGGCTTGCCGTCCACCGAGGCCTGGCATTCGAACTTCCAGATCTGGCGCTTGCAGCTGATGAACTTGGCTTCCAGGATCAACTGGTCACCCGGTGTGACCGGGTTGCGAAAACGCAGCTTGTCGGAGCCCACGAAATAGTAAA
Source organism: Pseudomonas sp. NFX183 (assembly GCF_047943075.1). NCBI lineage: Bacteria > Pseudomonadati > Pseudomonadota > Gammaproteobacteria > Pseudomonadales > Pseudomonadaceae > Pseudomonas > Pseudomonas sp. NFX183. The sequence continues at coordinate 691,674 of NZ_CP181333.1, forward strand.
GCGTGCCATCGGCAGGCTTGAGGTCGAGCATTTTGAAACCAAGGATACCGGCAGCCTGGGCCATCGCTTCGATGATCAATACGCCCGGCATGATTGGATGCGCCGGAAAGTGACCATTGAAGAACGGTTCGTTGATGCTGACATTCTTGTAGGCACGAATGCGCTTTTCCTCAATGTTGAGGTCCACTACACGGTCCACCAACAGGAACGGGTAACGGTGAGGCAGGTATTCGCGAATCTCGTTGATGTCCATCATTTCGGGGGGAAGCCTGTAATAAAGATTGGGGGCGGGCGGACAAAACGCACGCCCCGCTAGCAAATCAAGGAGGCAGTCTAGCGGCTGTGCACACTTGATATGGAAATGGTATCAGCCTTCTGATGAAGCATTACCGCCAGGGGTCACGTCCCCAACACGCTTTTCCAGCTGTTTGAGGCGTCGAGCCATGTCGTCGAGCTGCCTCAAACGTGCTGCACTCTTGCGCCATTCAGCCGCGGGCTGCATGGCGGTACCGGAAGAATAGGCACCGGGCTCGGTAATCGAATGCGTCACCATGGTCATGCCGGTAATGAAGACGTTGTCGCAAATCTCGATGTGCCCCACCAACCCAACGCCACCGGCGAGCATGCAATGCTTGCCGATTTTGGTGCTGCCGGAAATCCCCACGCACGCGGCCATGGCGGTGTGATCGCCAATCTGTACGTTGTGGGCAATCTGGATCTGGTTGTCGAGCTTCACACCGTTACCGATGACGGTATCGGCCAAGGCGCCACGGTCCACTGCGGTATTGACGCCGATTTCCACGTCATCGCCGATCAGCACGCCGCCGACCTGGGCAATCTTGTGCCAGATGCCTTTGGCATTGGCAAAGCCAAAACCTTCGCCACCAATCACAGCACCTGACTGAATGACCACACGTTCACCGATACGCACGTCGTGGTACAGGGTGACACGCGGAGCCAGCCAGCCATGGGCACCGATCTCGCAGCGTGCGCCGATAAAGCAATGCGCACCTACTGTGACGCCGGCGGCAATGCGCGCGCCGCTCTCGATCACGGCAAACGCGCCAATGCTTGCCGCAGGGTCAACCCAGGCATCATCAGCAATGACCGCAGACGGATGAATACCGCCAGCAGCCTTTGGCTTTGGATCGAACAGGTGCGACGCCCGGGCATAAGCCAGGTAAGGATCGGCCACCACCAGCGCATCCCCGGCAAACCCTTCGGCGTCAGCAGCCTTCAGCAACACGGCTGCGGCTTGGCTGTCGACCAGGTATTTACGGTATTGGGGATTTGCGAGGAAGCTCAACTGAGCTGGGCCAGCCTCCTGCAAGGTGGCTAGCCCAGTGATTTCTTTCTCCTTGGAGCCACGCAAGGTGGCTCCAAGGAACTCGGCCAACTCGCCGAGTTTGATAGTCGCGGTCATGGCTTACTTCAGCTGGTTCATGCGCTCGATCACCTGGCGGGTGATGTCGTATTGAGGCTTGACGTCGATCACGGCGCCGCGCTCGAACACCAGGTCAAAGGCACCTTTCTTGATGACTTCTTCCACAGCGCTGTCGAGTTTCGGCTTGAGCTGCTTGAGCATTTCACGGTCGGCAACAGCTTTGGCTTCGTTCAGTTCCTTGGACTGGAACTGGTAGTCACGGGCCTTTTGCTTGAACTCAAGCTCCAGACGCTCACGCTCGCCTTGCTGCATTTTGTCGCCACCGGCTACCAGACGATCCTGGATGCCTTTGGCACTGCTTTCCAGCGTTTTCAGCTTGGTCAGTTGCGGACCGAATTTTTTCTCGGCATCCACTGCGTAACGCTTGGCCGCGTCGGATTCCAGCAGAGCCATCTGATAGTTCAGGACGGCGATTTTCATTTCGGCGAAGGCCGGGGTGGTCACCAGCACGGTGGCCAGCAGAACCAATTGAGTCAACTTGCGCACGATGTACTCCTACAGAATCCGTTGTCGTTATCTTGGGTCAGACGCTTAGAACGTCTGGCCGAGGGAGAATTGGAAAATCTGGGTTTCAGCGTTATCCGGTTTCTTGATCGGCATGGCCAGAGCAAAGCTCAATGGGCCAAGCGCGGTCACCCAAGTCACACCAACGCCCACGGAGCTCGCCAGGTTGCTGAGGCTCACGTCGTTGCACTGGGTGTTGGACACGGAACCAGGTGCCGGGTTTTTAACCTGTTCGCACTTGGAGTCGAACACGTTACCCACATCCCAGAAGACCGAAGTACGCAGGGAACGCTGATCCTTGACGAACGGCAGCGGGAACAGAATCTCCGCACCACCTTGAATCAGAACGTTACCACCGAATGGCAGCGGATCGTTGTCCGAGTCAGCCAGAGTGCCCTGGTTACCCGTCACGCTGGCGCCACGGCTCGGCGTACCACGCGGACCCAAGGTGCTGTCCTTGAAGCCACGTACCGAGTTGAAACCACCGGCATAGTAGTTCTCGTAGAACGGCAGGCCACTGGTCGAACCATAACCGTCGCCATAACCCAGCTCAGTGTGCAGGCGCATGGTGTAGTTATCGCTCAACGGCTGGAACAACTGACCACGGTAGTCGAGCTTGAAGAACGACAGGTCGCTGCCCGGCGTAGTCACTTCTGCCGTGAGGCTCTGGGAGTGACCACGGGTCGCCAGTACGCCTTTGTTCAGGGTCGATTCCGACCAACCGGCCGAAGCCTTGAAGTTCAGGAACTGGTCACCCTCTTTGCGCACGAAGTCGAAGATTTCGTCCACGGTGTACACACCGGTCTTGATCTTGTCTTGTTGCGCGGTCAGGCCGAAGGTCAGGCGCGAAGTCTCGCTAATCGGGTAACCGATGTTCACACCGGCGCCGAGGCTGTCGATCGCATAGCTTGCAACGTCAACGTCGAGGTCTTTGTAGTCGGTGGTGCGGTAGAAGGCGTTGTAGCCCAGGCTCACACCGTCAGCAGTCCAGTAGGGGTCGACATAACCGAAGTTATAGCGGCTCTGGTATTCGCTTCGGGTCAGGCCGATGGAAACCTTGTTACCGGTACCCAGGAAGTTGTTCTGGGTGATCGAACCACCGAGGATCAGACCGGCGCTCTGTGCGAAACCAACGCTGGCGGTGATCGAACCCGACGCTTGTTCTTCAACGGCGTAGTTCACATCAACCTGGTCATCCACGCCCGGTACAGCCGGGGTTTCGACGTTGACTTCTTTGAAGAAGCCCAGGCGCTCAAGGCGGGTCTTGGACTGGTCGATCAGGTAAGTCGACGCCCAGCCACCTTCCATTTGACGCATCTCACGACGCAGCACTTCGTCCGCAGACTTGGTGTTGCCACGGAAGTTGATGCGGTTCACGTAGGCGCGCTTGCCCGGATCAACGACAAAGGTGATGTCCACAGTGTGGTCATCATCGTGCGGAGTCGGAACGCCGTTGACGTTGGCGAAGGTATAGCCTTCGTTACCCAGACGACGGGTGATCAGCTCGGACGTGGTGGTCATCAGCTTGCGCGAGAACACCTGGTTTTTCTGTACCAGCAACAGCGCCTTGACCTGATCTTCAGGCACTTTCAGGTCGCCGCTGAGTTTCACGTCACGAACGGTGTACTTCTCGCCTTCGTTGACGTTGACAGTAATGTAGACGTGCTTCTTGTCCGGGGTGATGGACACCTGGGTCGAAGCGATATCCATGTTGATATAGCCACGGTCCAGGTAGTAGGAGCGCAGACGCTCCAGGTCACCCGAGAGTTTTTCACGGGCGTACTTGTCATCGTTCTTGAAGAACGACAACCAGTTGGTGGTCTTGAGTTCGAACAGGTCGATCAGGTCATCATCAGCAAACTTGGTGTTACCCACCACGTTGATGTGCTGAATGGCCGCCACGGTGCCTTCGTTGATCTTGACCTTGAGGCCAACACGGTTACGAGGCTGCGGGATCACTTCCGTTTCCACGGTCGCGGAGTAGCGGCCCTGGGCAACGTACTGACGTTGCAATTCGTTACGCACACCTTCAAGGGTGGCGCGCTGGAAGATCTCGCCCTCGGCAAGGCCGGATTGCTTGAGACCCTTCATCAAGTCTTCAGTGGAGATCGCCTTGTTACCTTCGATCTCGATACTGGCGACAGAAGGTCGCTCGACGACAGTGATGACCAGGACGTTGCCTTCGCGACCCAGCTGGATATCTTGAAAGAACCCGGTTTTGAACAGCGCACGAGTGGATTCCACCAGGCGACGATCATCCGCCTGTTCCCCGACGTTCAACGGCAAGGCACCAAAGACGCTACCCGCGGAAACCCGCTGGAGGCCGTTGACGCGAATATCGGAGATAGTGAAGGACTCGGCGTGAACTTCGGCGATCATCAATACGGTGAGAACCGCAGTTAGCAGCAGACGTTTCATGAAGTCCTTTCTTATTCCAACTGGCAATAAACAAACTGCCGCAAAATGCGGCAGATTCGCAATTCAGCGAAGCGTTACAGTCGTCCCAGATCGTTGACCAGAGCTAACAACATCACTCCGACCACCAAACTGATACCGATCTGTATCCCCCAACCCTGCACCCGATCCGACAAGGGGCGACCACGCACCCACTCGACCAGATAAAACAACAGATGCCCCCCGTCCAATATTGGAATGGGCAGCAAATTCAGAACTCCAAGGCTAATACTCAGATAAGCCAGGAAATTCAGGAAATCCGCGACACCCGACTGGGCAGAAGCGCCCGCCACTTTAGCAATGGTTATCGGTCCACTCAAGTTTTTTACCGAGAGCTCGCCGAACAACATTTTCTTGAGCGATTCGAGCGTCAGCACACTCATGGTCCAAGTGCGTTTTGCACCCTCGCCAATTGCCGCCAAAGGCCCGAAGCTGACCTCACGCACCATCGATGGCGGCCACTCGACACCTTTTACACCAGCACCGAGGTAACCCCCGGCCGCCTTGGCTTCCCCGCGAACAGCCAGGGTCACAGGGACGTCGATTTGAGCACCATCGCGCTCAACTTTCAGCACAATTTTGGTATCAGGCCGTACACGCACCAGATCCACCACTTGCTGCCAGTCGCCCAGCGCCTGACCATCCAGCGCCAACAGGCGATCACCCGTTTTCAGACCTGCGGCCTGCGCCGGGCCTTTCGGGTCCAGCTCGGCGAGCACCGGCGGCAGGGCCGGACGCCACGGACGAATGCCCAGGGACTTGATCGGATCAGGCTCTTCTGCGCCTTTGAGCCAATGGTCCAGGGACAATTCACGCGGCGTCTCAGCGGTGGAATCCTGCTCGCGCACCACCACATTAATAGTGCCGCTCTCGCCCATGCGGCGAACCAACTGCAAATTGACAGCGCCCCAGCCGGTGGTGGGCTCGCCATCAATGGAAACAATTTCCTGACCGGCGATCAGTCCGGCCTTGGCCGCCATGCTGTCCGCTTCAACTGCGCCGATAACCGGGCGCACCTGTTGGCTGCCCATCATGGCCAAGACCCAGAAGAACACGATTGCCAAGAGGAAATTGGCGATCGGGCCGGCTGCGACAATAGCGATACGCTGACGAACGGTCTTACGGTTGAAGGATTGGTCCAACTGATCGACAGGCACCTCGCCTTCACGCTCGTCGAGCATCTTGACGTAGCCGCCCAGCGGAATGGCCGCAATCACGAATTCAGTGCCCCGACGGTCGTGCCAACGCAGCAGCGGCATGCCGAAACCGACGGAAAAGCGCAGCACCTTGACGCCGCAACGACGCGCGACCCAAAAGTGGCCGAATTCGTGAAAGGTTACCAGCACACCCAGAGCAACCAGGGTGCCGACAATCATGTAGAGCGCACTCATCTAATTTCTCCGCATTCCAATCCAGTGCCTGAGGGCTCAAACCTGCCCACAGACTAACGCGCGTTGCGGTTCAACCACTGTTGGGCCAGGGCTCGGGCCTTTGTATCGGCCTCGAACACTGCACCCAAATCATCCACTGCCACAACGGGCTCAAGGCTCAAAACGTCCTCGATGATACTCGCGATCTGCGGAAAGCGAATACGCCCATCAAGAAACGCCGCCACCGCCACCTCGTTGGCCGCATTGAGCACGGCCGGCGCACTGTTGCCCGCCTCTGCCGCTTGCCGGGCCAGACGCAGGCACGGGAAGCGCTGCTCGTCCGGCGCTTCGAAATCCAGGCGCGCAATGGCAAACAGGTCCAACGGTGCAACGCCGGAATCAATCCGCTCCGGCCAGGCCAGTGCATTGGCAATCGGCGTGCGCATATCGGGGTTGCCCAGCTGCGCCAGGACCGAACCATCGACATAGTCGACCAGAGAATGAATCACACTTTGCGGGTGAATCACCACCTCGACCTGATCAGGCCGCGCATCGAACAACCAGCACGCCTCGATCAACTCCAGGCCTTTGTTCATCATGCTCGCCGAATCCACGGAGATTTTTCGCCCCATCGACCAGTTTGGGTGTGCACACGCCTGATCAGGCGAGACATGCTCGAGATCAGCCAGCGGAGTTTGCCGGAAAGGGCCACCGGAAGCCGTCAGGAGAATCCGCCGCACGCCAACCTGGCTCAAGCCTCGGGCAAAATCACCGGGCATGCACTGGAAGATCGCATTGTGTTCGCTGTCCAGAGGCAGCAGCACGGCGCCACTCTTGCGCACAGCCTGCATAAAGAGCGTGCCGGACATCACCAGCGCCTCTTTATTGGCCAGCAGGATCTTTTTACCAGCATCGACGGCGGCCAGTGTCGGGCGCAACCCTGCCGCCCCGACAATGGCAGCCACCACAGTGTCGACGTCAGGATCTGCCGAGACCTGGCACAAGCCCTCCTCGCCCACCAACACGTGGGTCGCAAGGCCTGCAGACCTCAACTGGTCCTGCAAGCCGCGCGCTACCGACATCTCTGGCACAACGGCGAATCTAGGCGTATGACGCACGCACAAGGCCAGCAACTCGTTCAAGCGAGAGAAGCCGGTCAGCGCAAACACCTGGTAGCGATCTGGATGGCGAGCAATCACATCCAGCGTGCTGAGCCCGACCGAGCCGGTTGCGCCCAGCACGGTCACCTGTTGCAGGCGGCTCACGAAGCCGCCATCCACAACAGCACGGCGAAGATGGGAATGGCAGCGGTAAGGCTGTCGATTCGATCCAGCACACCGCCATGACCCGGCAGCAGGTTGCTGCTGTCCTTGATCCCGGCCTGGCGCTTGAACATGCTTTCGGTGAGGTCACCCACCACGGAGATAAACACCACAACGGCGGTGCCCAACAAGGCCAGGAGGATTTCCTTCACCGACCAGTCGCGCACTACACCGACCACCAGCGTGATCAACAACGTCAATGCCAAGCCACCGTAAACGCCTTCCCAGCTCTTGCCCGGGCTGACGGCTGGCGCCAACTTGCGCTTGCCGAACGCCCGGCCGGAGAAGTAGGCACCGATGTCAGCGCCCCACACCAGCACCATCACCGCCATGATCAGCCAGTTGCCCATCGGCGAATTCTTGATTTCCACCAGCCCTTGCCAGGCCGGCAGCAGAATCAGAAGACCAATCACCAACTTGCTGGCCACGCTGGACCATTGGGCGCTGGTGCGCGGGTAGGTCAGCACCAGGAAGGTCGCAAGCGCCCACCACAGTACCGCCGCTCCCAACACCCAAGGCACGACAATGCTCGAAAGCATATGCATGAGAAACAGCAACAGGGCCACCACAGCGGCGTAAACCACGCGCGGCAACTGCTCGTTGAAACCGGCCAGGCGCGCCCATTCCCAAGCACCCAGGGTAACGACCAGGCCGATAAACAGCGCAAAGCCGGAACCGTCGAGCAGAAAAAAACCACACAAGGCAATCGGCAGCAGGATCAGTGCTGTGATGATTCGTTGTTTAAGCATTTAAACCCGGGCTCCAGCTTCGATCTGCTCGCTCGTTTTACCGAAGCGACGCTGACGGGAAGCGAAATCGGCCAGCGCATTGCGCATGGCATCGTGTTTGAAGTCCGGCCAGAACAGGTCGGAGAAGTACAGCTCGGTGTAGGCCAGCTGCCACAGCAGGAAATTGCTGATGCGGTGCTCACCACCGGTACGGATGCACAAGTCCGGCAAAGGCAGATCACCGGTTACCAGGCAGGTTTGCAACAATTCGGGCGTAATGTCGTCAGGCCGCAGATGCCCGGCCTGCACTTCGCGGGCAAGCCGCTGTGCAGCCTGGGCGATATCCCACTGACCACCGTAGTTGGCTGCAATCTGCAGCACAAAACGGTTGGAGCCGGCGGTGATAGCCTCGGCTTCGCGCATGGCCGCTTGCAGTTCCGGATGAAACCGCGAGCGATCACCAATGATGCGCAGGCTGATGTTGTTGTCGTTGAGGCGCTTGGCCTCACGACGCAACGCCTTGAAGAACAGGTCCATCAAGGCGCTGACTTCTTCGGCGGGCCGTTGCCAGTTCTCGCTGGAGAAGGCAAACAGAGTCAACACCTCGACCTTGGCCTCGGCACACACCTCAATAACAGCGCGCACCGCATCGACACCCGCCTTATGCCCGGCGACACCCGGCATAAAGCGTTTTTTCGCCCAGCGATTATTCCCATCCATGATGATCGCGACATGGCGCGGCACCACGGAGGGCACAGTCTGCTTGGTCTTTTCCATGAAGGCGTCCTGACCCCTTATACGGCCATCAGGTCCTTTTCTTTCTCTTCCGTGGCCTTGGTGATCTGGGCCTCGGCGTCTTTGGTCAGTTTGTCGATATCAGCTACGGCGCGACGCTCTTCGTCTTCGCTGATTTCTTTGTCCTTGACCAGTTTCTTGAGGTCACCCAACGCATCACGACGAATGTTGCGCACGGCAACACGCGCATCTTCAGCAGCGCTGCGCGCCTGCTTGGTGAAGCCCTTGCGGGTTTCTTCGGTCAGAGCAGGCATGGAGATCAGCAACAACTCGCCCAGGTTGGTCGGGTTGAGGTTCAGGCCGGCGCTCTGAATGGCTTTGTCGACGGCTGCGAGCATGTTGCGCTCGAAGGCCACGACTTGCAGGGTGCGCGAGTCTTTTACGGTGATGTTGGCGACCTGGGTAATGGAGGTGTCAGTGCCGTAGTACGGCACCATTACGCTGCCCAGGATGCTTGGGTGAGCCTTACCGGTACGAATCTGGCCAAAAGCATGGGCCAGAGACTCCAGGGATTTGTGCATACGCTCTTGAGCGTCTTTCTTGATTTCGTTGATCATTGTTGGCCTTCCTCGATCAGAGTCCCTTCCGCGCCGCCGTGTACGATGTTCAGCAGGGCGCCGGGCTTGTTCATGTTAAATACGCGCAGTGGCATCTTGTGGTCACGGCACAGGCAAATAGCCGTCAGGTCCATCACGCCCAGCTTGCGATCCAGTACTTCATCGTAGGTCAGATGATCGAACTTCTCGGCATGCGGGTCTTTGAATGGGTCTGCGGTGTAGACACCGTCCACCTTGGTGGCCTTGAGCACAACGTCGGCATCGATTTCGATGGCGCGCAGGCAGGCAGCCGAGTCCGTGGTGAAGAACGGGTTGCCGGTACCGGCAGCAAAGATCACTACTTCTTTGGCGTTCAGGTGACGCATGGCTTTGCGACGATCATAGTGATCGGTCACGCCAACCATGGAAATAGCCGACATCACGATCGCCGAGATATTGGCACGCTCCAGGGCGTCACGCATTGCCAGGGCGTTCATCACAGTGGCCAGCATGCCCATGTGATCGCCAGTCACCCGATCCATGCCGGCCGCACTCAGCGCCGCACCACGGAACAGGTTACCACCGCCAATCACCAGGCCGACCTGAACACCGATGCCGACCAACTGGCCGACTTCCAGCGCCATGCGGTCGAGCACCTTAGGATCGATCCCGAACTCTTCCGAGCCCATCAGGGCCTCGCCGCTAAGCTTGAGTAGAATGCGTTTATAGCGAGCCTGATAACCACTGCCCTGCTGAGCCATTGCGAATCTCTCCTGCGGCGTATTTTTTAAAAATTCTTGGCGAGCCGTTTACGGCTTGCGTTCACTCTAGCTGGACGCTGTCTCAGCGCCATCGGAACACGGCTTTGTAAGCCAGTTCCGAGAGGAAACCAAATAAAAATTGGTCTTCCCATTTGAAAAGAGGCTGCGCGCGTGAGCGGGCAGCCTCTTTCGGGCGACAGTTGAAAACTGTCTTATTGCTTGGCGGCAGCCAGCTGGGCAGCAACTTCTTCAGCGAAGTTGTCGACCGGCTTCTCGATGCCTTCGCCTACTTTGTAGTAAGTGAAGGAAACGATTTCAGCACCGGCTTTCTTGGCCAGTTCGCCAACCTTGATTTCAGGATTCTTCACGAACGCCTGCTCAACCAGGCTCGCTTCAGCCAGGAACTTGCTGATACGGCCTTTGATCATGTTTTCAACGATGTTTTCTGGCTTGCCGGCGATCTTGTCAGCGTTCAGGCTCAGGAACACAGCTTTTTCGCGCTCGATTGCGTCAGCAGACACTTCCGACGGCAGCAGGAACTCTGGGTTGCTGGCCGCTACGTGCATAGCGATGTCTTTGGCCAGCTCAACGTCGCCGCCTTTGAGGGCAACCACAACGCCGATTTTGTTACCGTGCAGGTAACCGCCAACCACATCACCTTCGATGCGCGCCAGACGACGGATGTTGACGTTTTCGCCAACCTTGCCGACCAGTACCAGGCGAGCAGCTTCTTGAGCTTCGATCAACGGCTCAACAGTGGTCAGTTTGTCGGCGAACGCTTTTTCAACGCTAGCAGCAACAAATGCCTTGAAGTCGTCTTGCAGAGCCAGGAAGTCGGTCTGCGAGTTCACTTCCAGCAGAACAGCGGACTTACCGTCTTCTTTCAGAGCGATAGCGCCTTCAGCAGCTACGTTGCCTGCTTTTTTGGCAGCCTTGATGGCGCCGGAAGCACGCATGTCATCAATGGCTTTTTCGATGTCGCCGCCGGCCTTGGTCAAGGCCTTTTTGCAATCCATCATGCCTTCGCCGGTACGCTCACGCAGTTCTTTAACCAACGCTGCAGTAATCTCTGCCATTTCAAAATCCTCTTGGATAGGTTTTCAACCATTCCACCCGATCAAACGGGCGATCAATTCTTCCCGAATCACCCTTGTAGGCCGCTGCACGTTACAGAAGATGTAGCTGCGCTGCCGACAAATGGTTTTCGAGGTGGCAAAAAGGGGGCCAAGCCCCCTTTTTGCTTACTGAGTCAACGCCAGGGCGTCAGTTACTCAGCGGCAGCTACCGGAGCTTCTTCAACGAACTGCTCGGTACCGCCAGCAACGTGGTTGCGACCACGGATTACAGCGTCAGCCATCGAACCCATGTACAGCTGGATAGCGCGGATTGCGTCATCGTTGCCTGGGATGATGTAGTCAACGCCTTCCGGGCTGCTGTTGGTATCGACTACGCCGATAACAGGGATGCCCAGCTTGTTGGCTTCGGTGATCGCGATGCGCTCGTGATCAACGTCGATAACGAACAGTGCGTCAGGCAGACCGCCCATGTCCTTGATACCACCCAGGGAACGATCGAGCTTTTCCAGGTCGCGAGTGCGCATCAGCGCCTCTTTCTTGGTCAGCTTGGCGAAAGTACCGTCTTCGGCTTGCACTTCAAGGTCACGCAGACGCTTGATGGAAGCACGGATGGTTTTGAAGTTGGTCAGCATGCCGCCCAACCAGCGGTGATCGACGTACGGCGAACCGCAACGTGCTGCTTCTTCAGCAACGATCTTGCCAGCGGAACGCTTGGTGCCGACGAACAGAATCTTGTTTTTGCCCTGGGCCAGACGCTCTACGAAAGTCAGCGCTTCGTTGAACATTGGCAGGGTTTTTTCAAGGTTGATAATGTGGATCTTGTTACGCGCGCCGAAAATGTATTTACCCATTTTCGGGTTCCAGTAACGGGTCTGGTGACCGAAGTGCACACCGGCCTTCAGCATATCGCGCATGTTGACTTGGGACATGATAGTTCCTTAATAAGTCGGGTTTGGCCTCCACGTATCCCAATGACCAACCAGCGGCATTCGCCTCCGGCACCCAGGTCATCGTGTCGACACGTGTGTGGATTTAAGCTTTGCGGGGTATCCCCGGAAAGCGGCGCATTTTATACCACACGAAGGACTAAAACGAAACCCGCAATCACATTTGCCGTGATCGGCTTTTGCGTAAGCCTTTGAATAGAGCCAACATGCCCCTACCTTATAGAGAGAAGCGATCGTCAGACGCTCATGGTTTGCCGCCCGCGTCTGGTAGAATCGCGTTTTTTTGGGGCTTGTGCGAATTCTGCAACCTTTTGTCGCACGCCCGTAAACCGTATTGATTTCAGCGCGTCGCGCTAGAGAGAGCCTGTATGACCGTTACCTTGAAAACCGCCGAAGACATCGCAGGCATGCGCGTTGCCGGCAAACTGGCTGCCGACGTGCTGGAAATGATTGCCGAACACGTCAAGCCAGGCGTGACCACCGAAGCCCTGGACCGCATCTGCCACGACTATATTGTCGACGTGCAAAAAGCCATTCCTGCGCCGCTGAACTACAAGGGCTTCCCCAAGTCCATCTGCACCTCGATCAACCACGTGGTCTGCCACGGGATTCCAGGCGACAAGCCGCTGAAAGACGGCGACACCCTGAACATCGACGTGACCGTGATCAAAGACGGCTACCACGGCGACACCAGCCGCATGTTCCACGTCGGCACCGTGCCGGTCTGGGCCGAGCGCCTGTCGCAGGTCACCCAGGAATGCATGTACAAGGCCATCGAAATCGTCAAGCCCGGCTGCCGCCTGGGCGATATCGGTGAAGTGATCCAGAAGCACGCAGAAAAGAACGGCTTCTCGGTGGTCCGCGAATTCTGTGGCCATGGCATCGGCAAAGTATTCCACGAAGAACCGCAGATCCTGCATTACGGTCGCGCCGGCACCGGCATGGAACTCAAGGCGGGCATGACCTTCACCATCGAGCCGATGATCAACCAGGGCAAGGCCGACACCAAAGTGCTGGGCGACGGCTGGACCGCCATCACCAAGGACCGCAAGCTCTCGGCACAGTGGGAACACACCCTGCTGGTCACCGAAACCGGCTACGAGATCTTCACCTTGCGCGCAGATGACACGATTCCACGCGTTTCAGCGTAAAGGTCGCTTGGGTTCCCCCCCAACGGTGTTGTGACTGACTGATAGATAGAAAGGAAAGCCGATCGATGCCCCAGGTGGATCCCGAACTCTTCGACCGTGGCCAGTTCCAGGCTGAACTGGCCTTGAAGGCAAGCCCGATCTTCGCCTTCAAGAAGGCTATTCGCCAGGCCCGCGAGGTGCTCGATGCGCGCTTTCGCAGTGGCCGGGACATTCGTCGGCTGATCGAGGACCGTGCCTGGTTCGTCGACAACATCCTGCAAAAGGCCTGGGAACAGTTCAACTGGAGTGAAGACGCCGATATCGCCCTGGTGGCCGTCGGCGGCTACGGTCGCGGTGAGCTGCACCCCTACTCCGACATCGACCTGCTGATCCTGCTGGACAGCGCCGATCATGAGATCTTTCGCGATTCCATCGAGCGCTTTCTGACGCTGTTGTGGGACATCGGCCTGGAAGTCGGCCAGAGCGTTCGCTCGGTAGACGAATGCGCCGAAGAGGCGCGCGCCGACCTCACCGTCATCACCAACTTGATGGAAAGCCGCACCATTGCCGGCCCCGAGCGCCTGCGCAAGCGCATGCTGGAAGTCACCAGCACCGCGCATATGTGGCCGAGCAAGGAGTTCTTCCTGGCCAAGCGTGCCGAGCAGAAGGCCCGGCACCACAAGTACAACGACACCGAATACAACCTGGAACCCAACGTCAAAGGCTCACCGGGCGGACTGCGCGATATCCAGACCATTTTGTGGGTCGCGCGTCGCCAATACGGCACCCTGAACCTGCGCGCCCTGGCCGGCGAAGGCTTTCTGGTCGAGAGCGAAAACGCCCTGCTGGCCTCGTCCCAGGAGTTCCTGTGGAAAGTGCGCTATGCGCTGCACATGCTCGCCGGGCGTTCCGAAGACCGCCTGCTGTTCGACCACCAGCGCTCCATCGCCACCCTCCTGGGGTTTGAGGGCGAGGACGCGAAAACCAGCATCGAAAGCTTCATGCAGCAGTACTACCGGGTGGTCATGAGCATCGCTCAGCTCAGCGACCTGATCATCCAGCACTTCGAAGAAGTGATCCTGGCCCCCGAAGACGAAGCACCGCCGCAGCCGATCAACTCGCGCTTCCAACTGCACGACGGCTACATCGAGGCGCGCAACGATAACGTGTTCCGCCGCACCCCGTTCGCCATGCTGGAAATCTTCGTGCTGATGGCCCAGCAGCCGGAAATCAAAGGCGTGCGCGCCGACACCATCCGCCTGCTGCGAGAAAACCGTCATCTGATCGATGATGATTTTCGCAATGACATCCGCAACACCAGCCTGTTTATCGAGCTGTTCAAGTGCAAAATCGGCATCCACCGCAACCTGCGGCGCATGAACCGATACGGCATCCTCGGGCGGTACCTGCCGGAGTTCGGCTTTATCGTCGGGCAGATGCAGCACGACCTGTTCCACATCTACACCGTAGACGCCCACACCCTGAACCTGATCAAGCACCTGCGTAAGTTGCAGTACACCCAGGTGTCAGAGAAATTCCCGCTGGCCAGCAAGCTCATGGCCAAGCTGCCCAAACCGGAACTGATCTACCTGGCCGGCCTGTACCACGACATCGGCAAGGGCCGGCACGGCGACCACTCGGAAATCGGCGCAGTCGATGCCGAGGCGTTCTGCCAGCGCCATCAACTGCCGCTGTGGGACAGCCGCCTGATCGTCTGGCTGGTACAGAACCACCTGGTGATGTCGACCACCGCCCAGCGCAAGGACTTGTCCGACCCGCAGGTGATCCACGACTTCGCCGGCATCGTCGGTGATGAAACCCACCTCGACTATCTCTATGTGCTGACCGTCTCCGACATCAATGCCACCAACCCGACATTGTGGAACTCCTGGCGCGCCAGCCTGCTGCGCCAGCTCTACACCGAGACCAAGCGCGCGCTGCGCCGCGGCCTGGAAAACCCGGTAGACCGCGAGGAGCAGATCCGCCGCACCCAAAGCGCGGCCCTGGATATCCTGGTGCGCGGCGGCAATGATCCGGACGACGTCGAACAGCTGTGGTCGCAACTGGGCGACGATTACTTCCTGCGCCACACTGCCGGCGACGTGGCCTGGCACAGTGACGCGATCCTGCAGCAGCCCGCCGATGGTGGCCCGCTGGTACTGATCAAGGAAACCACCCAGCGCGAATTCGAGGGTGGCACGCAGATCTTCATCTATGCGCCCGACCAGCACGACTTCTTCGCCGTGACCGTGGCGGCCATGGACCAGCTCAACTTGAACATCCATGACGCGCGGGTCATCACCTCGAGCAGCCAGTTCACCCTCGACACCTACATCGTGCTCGACACCGACGGCGACTCCATCGGCGATAACCCGGTGCGCGTAAAAAAGATCCGCGAAGGCCTGACCGAAGCGCTGCGCAACCCGGACGATTACCCGACGATCATCCAGCGTCGGGTACCGCGTCAGCTCAAGCACTTTGCCTTTGCGCCTCAGGTGACCATTTCCAACGACGCCCAGCGCCCGGTGACCGTGCTGGAACTCAGCGCGCCGGACCGCCCCGGCTTGCTGGCGCGCATCGGCGGGATTTTCCTGGAGTTCGACCTGTCGTTGCAGAACGCCAAGATTGCGACCCTCGGCGAGCGCGTGGAGGACGTGTTCTTCATTACCGACGCCGACAACCAGCCGCTGTCCGACCCTGAACTGTGCCGACGTTTGCAGGACGCAATCGTCCAGCAACTGAGCGTGACCCAGGAACCCGGCGTCGAGCTGACGCGGCTGACGATTTGATTTCTTAACTGTGTGAACGCGATTCATGTGGGAGCTGGCTTGCCTGCGATGCGGGCACCGCGGTGTGTCTGGCGCAACGCAGCGATGCCAGCGCAGGCAAGCCAGCTCCCACAGGGTTCGTGCCCATTGCAATAGAGGCTTACATGAACAACGCCCTGAACCAGCTGCAGCCCTACCCGTTCGAGAAACTGCGCGCCCTGCTCGGCAGCGTCACGCCGAACCCGGACAAACGCCCGATTGCGCTGTCCATCGGTGAGCCCAAGCACACATCGCCGGAATTCGTTGCCAAGGCGCTGGCTGACAACCTCGACCAGATGGCCGTGTACCCGACGACGCTGGGCATCCCGGCATTGCGCGAGGCCATCGGCGCCTGGTGCGAACGCCGCTTCAACGTGCCCAAGGGTTGGCTGGACCCGGCGCGCAATATCCTGCCGGTCAACGGCACCCGTGAAGCGCTGTTTGCCTTCACCCAGACCGTGGTCAACCGCGCTGACGACGCATTGGTAGTGAGCCCGAACCCGTTCTACCAGATCTACGAAGGCGCCGCGTTCCTGGCCGGCGCTAAGCCGCATTACCTGCCGTGCCTGGACGCCAACGGCTTCAACCCGGATTTTGACGCCGTGTCGCCGGACATCTGGAAACGCTGCCAGATCCTGTTCCTGTGCTCGCCGGGCAACCCCACCGGCGCCCTGATTCCGGTCGATACCCTGAAAAAGCTCATCGCCCTGGCCGACGAGTACGACTTCGTCATCGCCGCCGACGAGTGCTACAGCGAGTTGTATTTCGACGAACAAACCCCGCCGCCCGGCCTGCTCAGTGCCTGCGTCGAGCTTGGCCGTCAGGACTTCAAACGCTGCGTGGTCTTCCACAGCCTGTCCAAGCGCTCCAACCTGCCGGGCCTGCGCTCGGGCTTTGTGGCCGGCGATGCCGACATCCTCAAGGCTTTTTTGCTCTACCGCACCTACCATGGCTGCGCGATGCCGGTGCAAACCCAACGGGCGAGCATCGCGGCCTGGCAGGATGAAGCCCACGTGCTGGCCAACCGTGACCTGTACCGCGAGAAGTTTGACGCCGTGCTGGCCATTCTCAAGCCGGTGCTGGACGTACAAAGCCCGGACGGCGGGTTTTACCTGTGGCCGAACGTGAATGGCGACGACGCCGCGTTCTGCCGTGACCTGTTCGTGGAAGAACACGTGACCGTGGTGCCAGGTTCGTACCTGTCCCGGGACGTGGACGGCGTCAACCCAGGCGCCGGGCGCGTGCGCATGGCGCTGGTTGCACCGTTGGCGGAATGCGTTGAAGCGGCCCAGCGCATTCGCGACTTCATTCAGCGCCGCCGCTGACACTTATGGGTCATTTCACATGACCCAGATTCGCCTCGCTCATGTCCAGATCCGCCAGCACTTCACGCAAAACGTCATCACCAATCTGGTGATGACGGCTCAAGCTGTACAACTCCAACCGCTGCGCTCGCAGAGCCTTGAGGCGTAATTTGCGCTCCAGCTGGTCCATCTGCAGCGCCAGCGCCTGGGCGTCGGCCGAGTCATTGAACACTTCCAACTGATGGCGATATTCCGACATCAGCCGCGCCTTGAGCTCAGTGGCCAGTGCGGCCTGAGCGGCGTCCGAGGTTTCGGTTTCGGCGGGTTCTTCCGCTTCAAGGGCATGGATCGCCGCCACGGCGGTCTTTTTCCACGCCTCGCGCACTTCGTTATGACGCTTTTCATCGGGACTTTGCTCGATGCCGCGCAACAGCAACGGCAGCGCGATGCAAGCGGCGATCAGCGATAGCAGAATCACCCCGGCAGCGATGAAAATCAGCAGGTCCCGCTCAGGGAAGGCCTCGCCCGGCGCCAGCAGCAGGGGCACCGACATCACACCGGCCAGGGTCACCGCACCGCGCACGCCGCCGACCGTCAATAGCCAGCAGGAGCGCGCGGTCGGCACCAGGGTCAGTTCGCTTTTGCCACGCAGGCGTCGCAGTAAACCCGACAGGCGCCAGATGCTCTGCACCCAGATAAAGCGCAACACCACCAGCACCACAAAGATCGCAATCACATCCAGGCAGCGATACAGCAGGGTGGGCCACAACGTTGTCTCGTGGCTGACCACAGCCTTGATGATGTCCGGCAGTTGCAGGCCCAACAGCAGGAAGATCAGGCCATTGAAGGCAAACTCCAGCAGCGACCAGACACTGCGGTTAAGCAAGCGCGTGCTGGTCTGGCGCGGCAACAGGTCGAGCCAGCTTTGCATCATGCCCGCCGCCACCGCCGAGAGAATGCCCGATGCGCCCAGGCGCTCCGCCAATACATAGGCCGCAAACGGCAACAGCAACATGAACACCACATGCGTGGCCGGGTCATCCCAACCGCGCGCGATCATCCAGGCGCGCAAACGGCCGACCAGCCAGCTCAGCGCCACGCCAACCGCCAGACCACCCACGGCGACCAGCACAAAGGTCAGGCTGGCATCCGCCAGGGAGAACACGCCGGTCAGCGCCGCCGCCAGGGCGAACTTGAAGGTCACCAGGCCCGAGGCATCATTCATCAACGCTTCGCCCTGAAGCATGTGCATCAACGGCTTGGGCAGACGATTCTGGGCAATGGCCGACACCGCCACGGCATCCGTCGGCGATAAAACCGCCGCCAGGGCGAAGGCCACCGGCAACGGGATCGTCGGCAATATCCAATGAATGAAATAGCCAGCACCCACCACGGTGAACAGCACCAGCCCCACCGCCAACGTCAGAATCGGGCCGCGCAATCGCCAGAGCTCGCGCTTGGGCATGCGCCAGCCATCGGAGAACAACAGCGGCGGCAGGAACAGAAACAGAAACAACTCAGGGTCCAACGCCACATGCAGCCCCAGAGTGGGCCAGGCCAGCAAGGCGCCGGCGGCGATCTGCACCAGGGGTAACGGCAGAGGAATGATGCGCCCGACCAGGCGCGAAACGCTGACCAGCATCAGCAGGATAAGAACGGTGTAGGCGGTTTGCATAAAGCGGGTTTCCCGGACAATCGACTTGCAACGACACCCATCAGGCAACAGCTGGCCGTTGAAGTGCCATATTACTCGGCTATGTTAACCAGCCATGTTACCCGGCCATGCCGCGCCATGGCGTTTGCACAAAAGTCGCACTGCGCCATCAGCAAGCATGACGAGCGGCACCCAAACCTGCTGGTCATGGCATAATCCGTGACCTTTCGTTTCTACTTGGTCCAAAGGGGGGCAATTCCTTGACCGCTTCAAGCAAAACGTTGCACCTTTTCGGTATCAAAGCCTGCGACACCATGAAAAAAGCGCGCACCTGGCTCGATGAGCACGCTGTGAGCTATGAGTTTCACGACTACAAAACGGCCGGTATCGACCGCGAACACTTGACCCAATGGTGCAACGAGCACGGTTGGCAGGTGGTTTTGAACCGTGCGGGCACCACCTTTCGCAAACTCGAAGACGAACGCAAAGCCGATCTCGATCAGTCGAAAGCCATTGAATTGATGCTCGCACAACCCTCGATGATCAAGCGCCCGGTGCTCGATCTCGGAGACAGAACCCTGATTGGCTTCAAGCCAGATAGTTATTCGGCGGCCCTCAAGTAGGCCAGCCTTCCATTTTTGTAGAGGTAACAGCATGTCCAATTCCCTGTTCAGCCTGGGCTTCGGCGTCGGCACTCAGAACCGCCAAGGTGCTTGGCTGGAAGTGTTTTACGCACAACCGTTGCTCAACCCGTCGGCCGACATCGTCGCAGCCATTGCGCCGATCCTGGGCTACACCGAAGGCAACCAGGCCATCACCTTCACCGTCTCCCAGGCGCTGCAAATGGCTGACGCGCTCAAAGGCGTCGACGCTGCCCAAGCTGCCCTGCTGAGCCGCCTGGCTGAAAGCCATACCCCGCTGGTCGCCACCCTGCTGGCCGAAGACGCCGCACTGACCTCCACGCCTGAGGCTTACCTCAAGCTGCACCTGCTCTCCCATCGCCTGGTCAAGCCACACGGCCTGAGCCTGGCCGGTGTGTTCCCGCAACTGCCGAACGTGGCGTGGACCAGCCAGGGCGCGATCGACATCAATGAGCTGGCCGAACGCCAACTGGAAGCACGCCTGCGTGGCGAGCTGCTGGAAGTGTTCTCGGTGGACAAGTTCCCGAAAATGACCGACTACGTGGTCCCGGCCGGCGTGCGTATCGCTGATGCCGCGCGTATCCGCCTGGGCGCCTATGTGGGCGAAGGCACCACCGTGATGCACGAAGGCTTCGTCAACTTCAACGCTGGCACCGAAGGCCCGGGCATGATCGAAGGCCGCGTCTCCGCTGGCGTGTTCGTCGGCAAGGGTTCGGACCTGGGCGGCGGTTGCTCCACCATGGGCACCCTGTCGGGCGGCGGCAACATCGTGATCAAGGTTGGCGAAGGCTGCCTGATCGGTGCCAACGCCGGTATCGGTATCCCGTTGGGCGACCGTAACACCGTGGAGTCGGGCCTGTACGTCACCGCCGGCACCAAGGTCGCGCTGCTGGATGAGCAGAACCAACTGGTCAAAGTGGTCAAGGCGCGCGAGTTGGCCGGCCAACCGGACCTGCTGTTCCGCCGTAACTCCGAGACCGGTGCCGTGGAGTGCAAAACCCACAAATCGGCCATCGAACTGAACGAAGCGCTGCACGCTCACAACTAAGCAGCCACTCGATGCCACTAGCGGGTCGCGCCTTCGGGTCGGCCCGCTTATACGAGTCTTGAACACCATGCTTGTGCCCTCTCCCTGGCGCGCCGACTTTCCGGCCATCGCCACCCTGCAACGGCAAGACCAGACTTACCTGGACAACGCCGCCACCACGCAAAAACCCCAGGCCCTGTTGGATGCCATCAGCCATTACTACGCCAATGGCGCAGCCAATGTGCACCGTGCCCAACATTTGCCGGGCGCCCATGCGACACAGGCGTTTGAAGACAGTCGCAGCAAGGTCGCGCAGTGGCTTAACGCAGGTGACAGCGGGCAAATCATCTTTACCCACGGCGCAACCTCTGCGCTGAACCTCCTGGCCTATGGCCTTGAGCACTTATTCAATGCGGGCGATGAAATTGTTATCAGCGCCCTGGAACACCACGCCAACCTGCTGCCCTGGCAGCAACTGGCCAAACGTCGCGCGCTCACGCTGGTGGTGTTGCCACTGGGTGACGACGGCGTGATTGACCTGCACGCCGCTGGCGAATTGATCGGCCCGCGCACGCGGGTGCTGGCGGTGAGCCAGCTTTCCAATGTGCTTGGCACCTGGCAGCCCTTGGACGCCTTGCTGGCGATGGCGCGGGCACACGGCGCACTGACCGTGGTCGACGGTGCCCAGGGCATCGTGCATGGCCGCCATGACGTGCAGGCGCTGGGGTGCGACTTCTACGTGTTTTCCAGCCACAAACTGTACGGCCCGGACGGCGTCGGCGTGCTGTTTGGCCGCCACGAAGCCCTGCATCACCTGCGCCACTGGCAGTTTGGCGGCGAGATGGTGCAACAGGCGGACTACCACAGCGCCAGTTTCCGCCCTGCCCCGCTGGGTTTTGAAGCGGGTACGCCACCAATCGCCAGCGTGATCGGCCTGGGGGCCAGCCTGGATTACCTGAGCTCACTGGACCCGCCCGCCGTGGTCGCCCATGAAGCGGCGCTGCACGACTATCTGCTGCGCGGCCTCAAAGCACGCAATGGCATCCGCGTGTTGGGATCGCCCCAAGTAGCCTTGGCCAGCTTTGTGGTGGAAGGCATACACAACGCCGACCTCGCCCACCTGCTGACCGAACAGGGCATCGCCGTGCGCGCCGGCCACCATTGCGCGATGCCGTTGCTCAAGGCGATGCACTTGTCCGGGGCGATCCGCGTGTCCCTGGCGCTGTACAACGACTCCGATGACCTGGAGCGCTTCTTTGAAGCCCTCGACCAGGCGCTGGATATGTTGCGATGAGCTTGCCGGCCGAAGCCGCCGCTGCCCTGCACGCCTTTCAGGCGGTCGGCAGTTGGGAGCAGCGCGCGCGGATGCTGATGCAATGGGGCGAACGCCTGCCAGCCTTGGCCGATGAGGACAAAGTCGACGCCAACCTGGTGCAGGGCTGCGAAAGCCTGGTGTGGTTGGTGGGGCGTCTTGAGAACGGCCATTGGCAGTTCGCCGCGAGCAGCGATGCGCGGATGATTCGCGGGTTGGTGGCGCTGCTGCTGGCGCGGGTCAATGGGCTGTCAGCGGCGCAGTTGCAGGCCGTTGACCTGCCCGACTGGTTCAGTCAACTGGGGCTGTCCCGACAGCTGTCACCTTCGCGCAGCAATGGCTTGAATGCCGTCCTGCAGCGCATGCGCGAACTAAGCCATACGCAAAACTAAATGTGGGAGCGGGCTTGCTCGCGAAAGCAGAGTGTCAGTCAATACATCATTGACTGAACCACCGCATTCGCGAGCAAGCCCGCTCCCACATTTCGATCTCTGTTCGGCTGTAAGATTTAGCTGGCTTTGACCCGCTCCGACGGCCTGCGCACCCCAGCCACGATCTTGTCCACCGCCTTGGTCGCCGCCACCATGCCAAACGTGGCCGTCACCATCATCACCGCGCCAAACCCGCCGGCGCAGTCCAGCTTCACCCCATCCCCAACGAAACTTTTTTGCAGACAAATGCTGCCGTCCGGCTTGGGATAGCGCAGCTGCTCGGTGGAAAACACGCATGGCACGCTGTAATGGCGGGTCACGGTGCGGGAGAAACCGTAATCGCGGCGCAACGTGGAGCGCACCTTCGAGGCCAGTGGGTCATTAAAGGTGCGGTTCAGGTCGCACACCTGGATCAGCGTCGGGTCGATCTGCCCGCCGGCGCCGCCGGTGGTGATGATCTGGATCTTGCGGCGCTTGCACCAGGCAATCAGCGCAGCCTTGGCGTTGACGGCGTCGATGCAGTCGATCACGCAATCGATATTCGGCGTGATGTACTCGGCCATGGTGTCGCGGGTCACGAAGTCCGCCACCGCATGCACGGTGCAATCGGGGTTGATAGCGCGCAGGCGCTCGGCCATGACGTCGACCTTGGGCTTGCCCACCGTGCTGTCCAGCGCGTGCAACTGGCGGTTGCTGTTGCTGACGCAGACGTCGTCCAGGTCAAACAGCGAAATCTCGCCTACCCCGCAACGGGCCATGGCTTCAGCCGCCCACGAGCCTACGCCGCCGACGCCGACGATCGCCACATGGGCCGCTTTCAAGCGTTCCAGGCCTTCAATGCCATACAAGCGGGCGACGCCTGCAAACCGCGGATCTTCTGTGCTCATGACCATTACCCCAAAAACCGGCGCGCATTATGGACTACGCAGCGACAAGTTCGAAGCTTCCAGCTACAAGTAAAGAACTTAGGTGAACATTCGCGGACTAACGTCCGGCTTTTCTCTGTCTGCTGTACGCTCGGGGAAAGGCCAGTGTAGGATGCGCGCCGTTCGGCGTAAGCCGACACCTCTTTTCGTTCCACACCCTTTGGAACCCGAAATAGCCATGTCATCGCGTAAATTTGGACTCAACCTGGTGGTGGTGCTGGCAATTGCCGCGCTGTTCACCGGTTTCTGGGCGCTGATCAACCGCCCGGTCACCACACCCAACTGGCCTGAACAGATCTCCGGGTTCTCCTACTCGCCGTTCCAGCAAGGCCAGTTCCCGCAGAAAGACCAGTACCCAAGCGACGAAGAAATGCGTCGTGACCTCGAGATCATGAGCAAGCTGACGGACAACATCCGTACCTACTCGGTCGACGGCACCCTGGGCGACATCCCCAAGCTGGCGGAAGAGTTCGGCCTGCGCGTGACGCTGGGCATCTGGATCAGCCCGGACCTTGCGCGTAACGAACGCGAGATCCAGCGGGCCATCGAACTGGCCAACAGCTCACGCAGCGTCGTGCGCGTGGTGGTCGGTAACGAAGCGTTGTTCCGTGAAGAAATCACCCCAGAGGCGCTGATTGCGCTGCTCGACCGCGTGCGCGCCGCCGTGAAAGTGCCGGTGACGACGTCCGAGCAATGGCACATTTGGGAAAAGAACCCGCAACTGGCCAAGCACGTCGACCTGATCGCGGCGCACATCCTGCCGTTCTGGGAATTTATTCCGATGGACAAGGCCGGCCAATACGTACTCGACCGCGCCCGGGATCTGAAGAAACTGTTCCCGAAAAAGCCGCTGCTGCTGTCGGAGGTTGGCTGGCCGAGTAACGGCCGTATGCGCGGGGGCAATGAAACCTCGCCAGCCGACCAGGCGATTTACCTGCGTACGCTGGTCAATAAGCTCAACCGCCAGGGCTACAACTACTTCGTGATCGAGGCGTTCGATCAGCCGTGGAAAGTCAGCGACGAAGGCTCGGCCGGCGCCTATTGGGGCGTGTACAACGCCGCGCGTCAGCAGAAATTCAACTTTGAAGGCCCAGTGGTCGCGATCCCGCAATGGCGCGTGCTGGCCATCGGCTCGGTGGTGCTTGCGCTGCTGTCGCTGACCTTGCTGATGATCGACGGCTCGGCCCTGCGCCAGCGTGGCCGTACGTTCCTGACCTTTATCGCATTCCTGTGCGGTTCGGTGCTGGTGTGGATCGGCTACGACTACAGCCAGCAATACAGCACCTGGTTCAGCGTGACCGTGGGGATCTTGTTGGCACTCGGCGCCCTCGGTGTGTTTATCGTGTTGCTGACCGAAGCCCACGAACTGGCGGAAGCGGTGTGGACCCACAAGCGCCGGCGTGAATTCCTGCCGGTGGAAGGCGATTCGGACTACCGCCCGAAAGTGTCGATCCATGTGCCGTGCTACAACGAGCCGCCAGAGATGGTCAAACAGACCCTCGACGCCCTCGCCGCCCTCGATTACCCGGACTATGAAGTCCTGATCATCGACAACAACACCAAGGACCCGGCGGTATGGGAACCGGTGCGCGACTACTGCGAAACCCTCGGCCCGCGCTTCAAGTTCTTCCACGTCTCGCCCCTGGCCGGTTTCAAGGGCGGCGCGCTGAACTACCTGATCCCGCACACCGCCAAGGACGCCGAAGTGATCGCGGTGATCGACTCGGACTACTGCGTGTCGCCCAACTGGCTCAAGCACATGGTGCCGCACTTCGCCGACCCGAAAATCGCCGTGGTGCAGTCGCCGCAGGATTACCGCGACCAGAACGAAAGCACCTTCAAGAAGCTCTGCTATGCGGAATACAAAGGCTTCTTCCATATCGGCATGGTCACCCGTAACGATCGCGACGCGATCATCCAGCACGGCACCATGACCATGACTCGTCGCTCGGTGCTCGAAGAACTCGGCTGGGCTGACTGGTGCATCTGCGAAGACGCCGAACTGGGCCTGCGCGTATTCGAGAAAGGCCTGTCGGCGGCGTATTACCACGACAGCTACGGCAAAGGCTTGATGCCCGATACCTTTATCGACTTCAAGAAGCAGCGTTTCCGCTGGGCCTACGGCGCGATTCAGATCATCAAGCGCCACACCGCCAGCCTGCTGCGCGGCAAGGGCACTGAGCTGACCCGTGGCCAGCGCTACCACTTCCTCGCAGGCTGGTTGCCGTGGGTGGCGGACGGCATGAACATCTTCTTCACCGTCGGCGCCCTGTTGTGGTCGGCGGCGATGATCATCGTGCCAACGCGGGTTGACCCGCCGCTGCTGATTTTCGCGATTCCGCCGTTGGCGCTGTTCGTGTTCAAAGTGGGCAAGATCATTTTCCTCTACCGCCGTGCGGTGGGTGTGAACTTGAAAGATGCGTTCTGCGCGGCGCTGGCCGGCCTGGCGTTGTCGCACACCATCGCCAAGGCGGTGCTGTACGGCTTCTTCACCACCAGTATTCCGTTCTTTCGGACCCCGAAAAACGCGGATAACCACGGCTTCTGGGTAGCGATCTCCGAAGCCCGCGAAGAAATGTTCATCATGCTGCTGTTGTGGGGCGCGGCGCTGGGGATCTACCTGGTGCAGGGCCTGCCGAGCAATGACATGCGCTTCTGGGTGGTGATGCTGCTGGTGCAATCGCTGCCGTACGTGGCGGCGTTGATCATGGCGTTCCTCTCGTCGCTGCCAAAACCTGCGCCGAAGGTTGAGCCGGCAACGGCTGAGTAAAAACTTGCGCAATGCACTAAACGGCGGCCCTTGGCCGCCGTTTTGCTATAAGATAACGGCCGTTTTGTGAGACTTGGCCTAGCCCTGCTTTCTGTGGGAGCTGGCTTGCCTGCGATGGCATCGCCGCGGCGTACCTGCCAGACCGCGGCGTCTGCATCGCCGGCAAGCCAGCTCCCACATTGAATCTGCGCCCATTCAGGTTGTGTATTCCACATTCGTCCTGCGCCCATAACACGCTTCCGGAGTTCCCCCATGACGGCCCATGCCGACCTTTCGCCGACCCTTCAACTCGCTATCGACCTGATCCGTCGCCCCTCGGTGACGCCGATCGACGCCGATTGCCAGAAGCTGATGATGCAGCGCCTGGGCGACGCCGGCTTTGCGCTGGAGCCGATGCGTATTGAAGATGTGGACAACTTCTGGGCCACCCACGGCAAGCACGACGGCCCGGTGCTGTGCTTTGCCGGCCACACCGACGTGGTACCGACCGGGCCGGTGGGCGCCTGGCAGAACGACCCGTTCGACGCGCTGATCGACGAAAACGGCATGCTCTGCGGCCGTGGCGCGGCAGACATGAAAGGCAGCCTGGCCGCCATGCTGGTGGCCTCCGAGCGTTTCGTCAGCGACTACCCGGACCACAAAGGCTCGGTCGCCTTCCTGATCACCAGCGATGAAGAAGGCCCGGCGCACCACGGCACCAAAGCCGTGATCGAACGCCTGGCAGCCCGCAAGGAACGCCTGGACTGGTGCATCGTCGGCGAACCGTCGAGCACCACGCTGGTGGGCGATGTGGTCAAGAACGGCCGCCGTGGCTCCCTCGGCGCCACCCTGACCGTGCGCGGCGTGCAAGGCCACGTGGCGTACCCGCACCTGGCGAAGAACCCGATCCACCTCGCCGCCCCGGCCTTGGCCGAATTGGCCGCCGAGCACTGGGACGACGGCAACACCTTCTTCCCGCCGACCAGCTTCCAGATTTCCAACCTCAATTCCGGCACCGGCGCCACCAACGTGATCCCCGGTGACCTGACGGCGGTGTTCAACTTCCGTTTCTCCACCGAGTCCACCGTCGAAGGCCTGCAACAGCGCGTTGCGGCAATTCTCGACAAACATGGCCTGGACTGGCACGTGGAATGGGCGCTGTCGGGCCTGCCGTTCCTCACCGAGCCCGGCGCGTTGCTGGATGCGGTGTCGGCCAGCATCAAGGCGATCACCGGGCGCGAAACCAAAGCCTCCACCAGCGGCGGCACCTCCGATGGGCGCTTCATTGCCACCCTCGGCACTCAGGTCGTGGAACTGGGCCCGGTCAACGCGACGATCCATCAGGTCAACGAGCGCATTCTGGCCAGCGACCTCGATGTGCTGACCGAAATCTATTACCAGACCCTGATCAAGTTGCTCGC
This sequence comes from Pseudomonas sp. NFX183, assembly GCF_047943075.1. Lineage (NCBI taxonomy): Bacteria > Pseudomonadati > Pseudomonadota > Gammaproteobacteria > Pseudomonadales > Pseudomonadaceae > Pseudomonas > Pseudomonas sp. NFX183. Next base: position 719,013 of record NZ_CP181333.1, read on the forward strand.
CTGATGCTCGCTTGCCCCATTTGCAGCGCACCGCTCCACGCGGTGGACAATGGCGTGGCGTGCCCGGTCGGGCACCGTTTCGACCGCGCGCGCCAGGGTTACCTGAACCTGTTGCCGGTGCAGCACAAAAACAGCCGCGACCCGGGCGATAACCTCGCGATGGTCGAGGCACGCCGCGACTTCCTTAACGCCGGGCATTACGCGCCGGTGGCCAAGCGCCTGGCTGAACTGGCCGCTGAACGCGCACCGCAGCGCTGGGTGGACATCGGTTGTGGCGAGGGTTACTACACCGCGCAAATCGCCGAGGCGCTGCCCGATGCTGACGGCTACGCGCTGGACATCTCCAAGGAAGCGGTCAAACGTGCGTGCAAGCGCAACCCGGCGCTGACCTGGTTGATTGCCAGCATGGCGCGTGTGCCGCTGGCCTCGGGCAGTTGCCAATTTCTCGCCAGCGTTTTCAGTCCCTTGGATTGGCAAGAGGCCAAGCGCCTGCTCAGCCCCGGCGGCGGTCTGATGAAAGTCGGCCCGACGGCCGGCCACCTGATGGAACTGCGCGAACGCCTGTACGACGAGGTGCGCGAGTACACCGACGACAAGCATTTGGCCCTGGTGCCCGATGGCATGAGCCTGGCACACAGCGAAACCCTGGCATTCACCTTGAGCCTGGCCGAGCCCAACGACCGCGCCAACCTGCTGGCGATGACGCCGCACGGCTGGCGCGCGAGTGCCGAGCGCCGCGCCGAGGTGATCGAGGCCGCCGAGCCGCTGCAGGTCACGGTGTCGATGCGCTACGATTATTTCGTGCTTCAATAACCGACTTTTAAGCATCCGCGAATGGATTTTCGAATCCCGCAACGAGGAACATCCATGCGCCAACCTGATATCGAGATTTACCTGAAGGACGCCGACGTCGACCATAAAGCCATCGCCGCCTGGCTGGGCGCCGCGCTGGGCCCGTGCACCGACTGGGTCCAGAAGGGCCAGACCTACAAGTGCAAGGCCGGCAATGTGCCCGTCACCTGGCTGCCCAAGGCCGTGGGCAAATGGAACAGCCTGTACCTGGAAAGCGACCAGACCCCGTGGGACGACGACATCGCCTGCGCCCGCGCAGCCTTCGCCGCACTCAACGTTGAAGTGCGCTGTGCGCCGGGTACCTGGGTTGAGGAAGAAGGTGAGGAAAGCGCCGACACCTGGATTCGCATCAGCGTGGACGGTGAAGAACAGATCACCTGGAAAACGGCCTGAACCTGAAGTGTGAACCCAATCAAAATGTGGGAGCGGGCTTGCTCGCGAAAGCAGTGGGTCAGTCGCCTTTATTGTGACTGACACACCGCCTTCGCGAGCAAGCCCGCTCCCACAGGGGTTCAGCTGTGTAGCAAAATCAGGTTACAACCCCACCACATCCTCCGCCTGCAACCCCTTCTCGCCGGTCACCACGGCGTATTCCACCTGCTGGCCCTCGGCCAGTGAGCGGTGACCATCACCGCGAATGGCGCGGTAGTGCACAAACACATCCTTGCCGTCCTCGCGTTGAATAAAGCCATAGCCCTTTGCATCGTTGAACCACTTCACATTGCCGGTTTCGCGCGTTGCCATCTGTTTTGCTCCCACATGCTTTTTATTGTTGAGTCGTCGCATTGAACTGCCGAGTATAAGACAGGCTCAAAAACGATCAACTCAAGTTTACATCGCTGCTTTTTTGCCGATTTTCGGCGAATACGGCACACTACCCGCCCGAGCGCCTGCTCGGTTTTTTCCACTTGAAGCAGCACGCCTATGACCCGCTCTCCGTTCCGCCGTCTGGTGTTTGGCACCTTGCGCCGACTGTTGTACCTCTGGGTTCGCTCGGAGACGATCAACCAGTCGTCCCTAACCCTTAACCTCGACCGCAGCCGGCCGGTGTTTTACGTCCTGCAATCGCCCTCCCTTACCGAACTGGCCGTGGTCGATACCGAGTGCACCAAGGCCGGCTTGCCGCGCCCGGTGCTGCCGGTCTCGGTAGGCCCGCAGATCGAACCCGCCGCGTTCTTCTACCTCACGCCCGAGCCGGATTGGCTCGGCCGTCAGGACAAGCGCGGCGCACCGCCGACCCTGACCCGGCTGGTCAATACCCTGACCGAACACGCCGAAGAGAATGCACAAATCATTCCGGTCAGCGTGTTCTGGGGCCAGTCGCCCGAGAGCGAGTCCAGCCCGTGGAAACTGCTGTTTGCCGACAGCTGGGCCGTCACCGGGCGTCTGCGCCGTTTGCTGAGCATCCTGATCCTGGGTCGCAAGACCCGCGTGCAATTCTCCGCGCCTATCAACCTGCGTGAATTGATCGAGCACAATAAAGGTCACGAACGCACCGTACGTATGGCTCAGCGCATCCTGCGGGTGCACTTTCGCAACCTGAAGACCGCCGTGATCGGCCCCGACCTGTCGCACCGGCGCAACCTGGTCAAAGGCCTGGTGAACATGCCGTTGGTGCGCCAAGCCATCAGCGAAGAGGCCGAACGCGAGAAAATCTCCCCGGAAAAAGCCAAGGCCCAGGCCTTGCGCTACGGCAACGAGATCGCTTCGGACTACACCTACACCGCGATTCGCTTCCTGGAAGTGGTGCTCAGTTGGTTCTGGAACAAGATCTACGACGGCATCAAGGTCAATAACATCGAAGGCGTGCAAAAGGTTGCCCAGGGTTACGAGGTGATCTACGTACCGTGTCACCGCAGCCATATCGACTACTTGCTGCTGTCCTACCTGCTGTTCAAAAACGGCCTGACCCCGCCGCACATCGCCGCCGGTATCAACCTGAACATGCCGGTGATCGGCAGCCTGCTGCGCCGGGGCGGTGCGTTTTTCATGCGCCGCACCTTCAAGGGCAACCCGCTGTACACCTCGGTGTTCAACGAATACCTGCACACCTTGTTCACCAAGGGCTTTCCGGTGGAGTACTTCGTCGAAGGCGGACGCTCGCGCACCGGGCGCATGCTGCAACCCAAGACCGGGATGCTGGCGATTACCCTGCGCAGCTTTTTGCGCTCCTCACGCATGCCGATCGTCTTCGTGCCGGTGTACATCGGCTATGAACGCGTGCTGGAAGGCCGCACCTACCTCGGCGAGCTGCGCGGCGCGAGCAAGAAAAAAGAGTCGATCTTCGATATTTTCAAAGTGGTTGGCGCGCTCAAGCAGCGCTTTGGCCAGGTCGCGGTCAACTTTGGCGAGCCGATCAAACTGGCCGAGTTCCTCGACGCCGAGCAACCCGACTGGCGCGCCCAGGAGCTGGGCCCGAACTACAAACCGGCGTGGCTCAATGAAACCACCAACCGCCTTGGCGAGCTGGTGGCGCGCCACTTGAACGAAGCCGCCGCGGTCAACCCGGTAAACCTGGTGGCCCTGGCGTTGCTGTCCACCACGCGCCTGGCCCTGGATGAACAGGCCATGGCGCGCCAATTGGACCTGTATCTGGCGCTGCTGCGCCGCGTGCCCTACTCACCGCACACCACCTTGCCGGAAGGCGATGGCCTGGCGCTGATCAAGCACGTCAAGGACATGCACCTGCTGTCGGAGCAGAGCGACGCCCTGGGTAAGATTTTGTACCTGGACGAGCAACATGCCGTCCTGATGACCTACTACCGCAACAACGTGCTGCACATCTTCGCCCTGCCGGCGTTGCTGGCGAGTTTCTTCCAGAGCAGCTCGCGCATGAGCCGCGAACAAATCCTGCGCTACACCCGTGCGCTGTACCCGTACCTGCAATCGGAGCTGTTTATCCGCTGGTCGCTGGATGAGCTGGACGCGGTGGTCGACCACTGGCTGGAGGCGTTTGTCGAACAAGGCCTGCTGCGCTTCGAGAATGAGGTGTACCTGCGCCCGGCACCGAGTTCGCGGCATTTTGTGCTGCTGACGCTGCTGTCCAAGAGCATCGCCCAGACTCTGCAACGCTTTTACATGGCGATCTCGCTGCTGCTCAACAGCGGCCAGAACACCATCAGCGCCGAAGAGCTGGAAGACCTGTGCACGATCATGGCTCAGCGCCTGTCGATCCTGCATGGCCTCAATGCCCCGGAGTTCTTCGACAAGAGCCTTTTCCGACATTTTATCCAGACGTTGCTGGAGCAAGATGTGCTGCGTCGCGATGAAGCCGGCAAGTTGAGTTATCACGACCTGCTCGGTGAGTTGGCCGAAGGTGCAGCCAAGCGCGTGCTGCCCGCCGACATTCGTTTGTCGATTCGCCAAGTGGCGTTGCACCGCGTCGATGGCGCAGCCGAAACGCCGGCCGAACCCGAGCCGGTAAACGCTGAAGAACGCCGCTAGATTGAACGAGGCGCCGGTCGGTTTCCGGCGCCGTTGAAAAGGAGCTGTACCATGAAAAAGATCATCCTCCTGGGCCTGACCGCCCTGCTCGGAGCCTGCCAATCCATGACCCCCAAGGCCAGCCTCGACGGCGAAGTGTTCTACCTGCAACGCATCGCGCTGCCGCCCGCCGCCACCTTGAGCGTCAGCCTGCAGGACGTGTCCTTGATGGACGCTCCGGCCGTGACCCTTGCCGAACAGAAAGGACCGGTCAAAGGCCAGGTGCCGCTGCCATTTCACCTGAGCTACGACCCGGCCCAGATCAAACCAGGCCACACGTACTCGGTCAGCGCTCGCATCGAGCTCGATGGCAAGCTACTGTTTATCACCACCGAGCAGCACGCCGTGCAACTCAACGGCCAAGACCCACAACCAATGCGTCTGCGGGTTGATGCGGTCTCACACTGATTATTCCCAGCTTGAAAAAGGAAGAGCCCATGCTCCGTAATTCTCTTCGCCTCACTGCCCTGTGCGCCGGCCTGCTGCTTGGCGCCAACGCCATGGCGGTGTCACTTGGCAGCCTGTCCCAGGGCGACGCCAGCGGCGGCCTCAAGGATGCACTGACCCAAGGCGCACAAATCGCCGTGAAACAACTGGGCGCGCCCGGTGGCTTCAGCAACAACCCGCAAGTGAAAATCGGCCTGCCCGGCAAACTCGGCAAAGTCGCCGACAAGCTGAAAATGTTCGGCATGGGTGATCAGGTCACGCAGCTCGAAACCAGCATGAACAAAGCGGCAGAAACCGCCGTGACCCAGGCTCAGCCGATTCTGGTCAATGCGGTGAAGAACATGAGCGTGACCGACGCCAAGGGCATCCTCACCGGTGGCCAGGACTCGGCCACTCAATACCTGAACAAAAGCAGTCGCGAAGAGATTCGTGCCAAGTTCCTGCCGATCGTCAAGGCTGCCACCGACAAGGTCGGCGTCGCCCAGCAATACAACGCCCTGGCCGGCAAGGCCGCAGCGTTTGGCGCGGTTGATGCCAAAAGTGCCAACGTCGAAAGCTACGTGACCGAACAGGCGCTGGACGGCCTGTTCAAGATGATCGCGCAGCAGGAAGAAACCATCCGCAAGAACCCGGCCGCGGCTGCCACCAGCCTGGCGAAGAAGGTGTTCGGCGCGCTGTAAACGTTGGCAGTAAACCTTCAATCACTGCGCCAAGGCCGCTGTTCACGGGCCTTGGCGCTGTTGTTTCAGCCCTGGATAACCGCCTGCGCCAACCGCCCAAGCATGAGCGTGGCAAAACAACAAATCGCCACGGATGCCGCGCGGTTGATCTTCAGGGGCGTGAGCCACGTCTTCTGAATCCCTTCAAAGCGGCTGCCCAGCACGATCCAGGCAGACCCCACCGGCACCACCACCAACGCCAGCGTGGCCATGAACCCGGCATAGCCCTGCAAGGATGCAAATGCGCTGAGCGGGGCGATGAACGAAACGATCAACAGGCCCTTGGGATTCATCACAGTGAGCCAGAAAAAATACACGCCAGAGAAGCGGTCACGGGTCGAATCGATAGCGCTGTGTTTGCGTTGCCACAGCTTGAACGAGACATACAGCAGGTAGCAGCCCGCCGCCAGTTGCGTGGTTTTCAACGCCCACGGCGAATGCGCCGCCAGATACAGCCACGCCACGCCCCACACCGAGACCTGCAACAGGTACGCCAGGCACTCGACCAGCGCCAGCGTCCACGACGCCCGATAGCCGAACAACACCCCGGCACGAAACAACAAGGTGTTGGTCGGGCCAGGGGCAAGCAGCAACAACAGTAAGGCTGAAACAGTGGCCAGCATGATTACGCGACGTCCTTCCTCACTCGGAACCACGCAGCATACAGGGCCGGCAGGAACAACAGGGTCAACGCCGTCGCCACAATCAACCCGCCCATGATCGCCACGGCCATCGGCCCGAAGAACACGCTGCGTGACAGTGGAATCATGGCCAACACCGCCGCGAGCGCCGTCAGCACAATCGGGCGGAAGCGTCGCACGGTCGCTTCAATGATCGCTTGCCAGGGTGTCAGGCCGGCCTTGATGTCTTGCTCGATCTGATCGACCAGGATCACCGAGTTGCGCATGATCATGCCCGACAAGGCGATCGTCCCGAGCATGGCGACAAACCCGAAGGGCTGGCGGAACACCAACAGGAACAAAGTCACGCCGATAAGGCCCAGCGGAGCCGTCAGAAACACCATCGCAGTGCGTGAGAAGCTGCGCAGTTGCAGCATCAGCAAGGTCAGGACCACCACGATAAACAGCGGCACACCGGCCTTGACCGAATTCTGGCCACGCGCAGAGTCTTCAACGGTGCCGCCGACCTCCAGCAAGTAACCTTCCGGCAGTTCGGCGCGCACGCCTTCAAGGGTCGGCAAGATCTGCTGGACCAGGGTCGCCGGTTGTTCCTTGCCATAGATGTCGGCGCGCACAGTCACCGTCGGCAGGCGGTTGCGGTGCCAGATAATGCCCTCTTCGAAGCCGTACTCAAGGGTGGCAATCTGCGACAGCGCAACGCTTTTGCCGTTGTCGGTCGGCACGGCCAGGCTTGGCAACAACGACAACTCGGTGCGCTCGTGCACGGTGCCGCGCAGGAGGATTTCGATCAACTCGTTGTCCTCGCGGTACTGGCTGACGCTTGCACCAGTCAGCGAACTCTGCAGGAACTTCGACACGTTGGCGGTGCTTACACCCAGGGCGCGGGCGCGGTCCTGATCAATATTGAGGTAGACGATTTTGCTCGGCTCTTCCCAGTCCAGGTGCACGTTGACCACATGGGTATTTTCACGAACCTTGGCCGCCACTTTGCGGGCCAGGGCACGGACCTCTTCGATGTGTTCGCCGGTCACGCGAAACTGCACCGGGTAACCCACCGGTGGACCGTTCTCCAGGCGTGTGACCCGCGAACGCAGTTCGGGGAATTGCTCGTCAAGGGTTTCGATCAGCCAGGTGCGCAGGCTTTCACGCTCTTCGATGGTCTTGGCCAGCACCACAAATTGCGCGAAGCTCGCGGCCGGCAATTGCTGGTCCAGCGGCAGGTAGAAGCGCGGCGAACCGGTGCCGACATACGCCACATAGTTGTCGATGCCGGCGTGTTCCTTGAGCAGCGCTTCCAGGCGTTTGACCTGCTCGGCGGTGTTGCTCAGGGACGCCCCTTCAGCCAGCTTGAGATCGACCATCAACTCCAGGCGGCCGGAGGCCGGGAAGAACTGTTGCGGCACAAAGCGGAACAGCGCGACCGAGCCGATAAACAACAGCAACGTCAGCACGATCACGGTTTTGCGCCGACGCACACACCATTCAACCAAACGTCGCACACGCTGATAGAACGGCGTGCCGTAGGGATCTGGCCCATCGGTGCCATGCTTGGCGGCATGAATTTTCGCCAGGTCCGGCAGGAGTTTTTCCCCCAGGTACGGCACAAACACCACGGCGGCCACCCATGAGGCCAGCAGTGCGATGGTCACGACCTGGAAAATCGAGCGGGTGTATTCACCGGTGCTCGATTGCGCGGTGGCAATCGGCAGAAACCCTGCAGCGGTGATCAACGTACCGGTGAGCATCGGGAACGCAGTGCTGGTCCAGGCAAAGCTGGCGGCCTTGAGCCGGTCGTAGCCCTGCTCCATTTTGATCGCCATCATTTCCACGGCGATGATCGCGTCGTCGACCAGCAGGCCCAGGGCCAGGACCAATGCGCCGAGGGAGATCTTGTGCAAGCCGATGCCCAGGTAATACATGGTGGCGAAGGTCATCGCCAACACCAGCGGAATCGCCAGGGCCACCACCATGCCGGTGCGCACACCGAGGGAGAAGAAGCTCACCAACAACACGATCGCCAGTGCCTCGGCGAGTACCTGGACGAATTCGCCGACGCTGGTTTTCACCGCGGCCGGTTGATCCGACACCTTGCGCAGCTCCATGCCTGCCGGAAGGTTCTTCTGCAGGCGTGCGAATTCACCTTCGAGGGCCTTGCCCAATACCAGAATGTCGCCGCCGTCACGCATCGCCACGGCCAGCCCGATGGCGTCCGCGCCCATGTAGCGCATGCGCGGTGCCGGTGGGTCGTTGAAACCCCGGTGGATATCGGCCACGTCGCCAATGCGAAAGGTGCGGTCACCGACGCGAATCGGGAAATTGCGGATCTCCTCCACCGTCTTGAAGTTGCCGGACACGCGCAACTGCACACGCTCGGTCGGAGTTTCGAAGAAACCGGCGGTAGAGACGGCGTTCTGCTCCTGCAACGCCTGCTGCACGGCGGCCAATGGCAGGCCGAGGGTGGCGAGCTTGAGGTTGGATAATTCGATCCAGATTTTTTCGTCCTGCAGGCCGAGCAGCTCGACCTTGCCCACATCCGGCACACGTTGCAGTTGAATCTGGATGCGGTCGGCGTAGTCCTTGAGCACCGCGTAGTCGAAACCGTCACCGGTCAACGCGTAGATATTGCCGAAGGTGGTGCCGAATTCATCGTTGAAAAACGGCCCCTGAATGTCCGGCGGCAAGGTCTGGCGAATGTCGCTGATCTTTTTGCGCACCTGGTACCACAAGTCCGGAATCTGCGCCGAGTGCATCGCGTCGCGCGCTATGAAAGTGACTTGGGATTCACCGGGGCGCGAGAAGGAAACAATGCGCTCGTAGTCGCCGGTCTCCATGAGCTTTTTCTCGATACGCTCGGTGACTTGGCGCGAGACTTCCTGGGCCGTGGCCCCGGGCCAGTTGGTCTTGATCACCATGGCCTTGAAGGTAAACGGCGGGTCCTCGCTTTGCCCCAGCTTGGTGTAGGACAGCGTACCGACGACCGCCAGCAGGATCATCAGGAACAGTACGATCTGGCGATTACGCAACGCCCATTCGGAAAGATTGAAACCCATCGGGGACTACTCCTTGTTGGCCGCCAGATTCACCACGCGGTTGGAGCGATCCACCGGGCGCACCTGCTGGCCCTCATGGAGCACATGCACACCGGCCGCAATCACCCAATCGGTGGGGGCCAGGCCTTCCAGTACCGGGACGGTTTTTTCACCAAAGGCGCCGATCCGCACCGGCGTGCGCTTGAGCGTGTTGTCTGGTTGCACCACCCAGACGTAGGACGCGCCATTCTCTGCACTCAGCGCTGACAGCGGCACCGCCAGCGCAATCACGCCGTCAGCCTGTATGAATACGTGGGCGCTCTGGCCCAGTTCGGCCGGGACTTTGCCGCCGGTGAAGGCAACCCGGGCGGCAAACGTGCGCGATTTTGGATCAGCAGCGGGCGACAGTTCACGGATACGCCCGGCAAAACGTTGGTCGGGCTGACTCCACAACTCAACCGACACAGGCTGGCCGATCTTGAACCGGCCGAAACCTTGCTCCGGCAGGCTGATCAGCACTTCGCGCTCGCCATCGGTGGCCAGGGTGAAGACGGTTTGGCCGGCCGACACCACTTGGCCAACTTCCACCGCGCGCTTGGCGACCACACCGTCCTGGGGCGCGCGCAGCACGGCGTAACCGGCCTGGTTGCTGGACACGTCGAACTCGGCCTTGATCTGCTTGAGGCGTGCTTCACCGGATCGGTAGAGGTTTTCGGAATTGTCGTACTGAGAACGGCTGACCATCTGACGGTCCATCAGGGTCTTGTAGCGATCACGCTCGGCGCGCACCAGGCTCAGGTTGGCTTCGGCGGCGGCCACTTGGGCGCGCGTGGCTTCCAGTTGCAGGCGTACGTCCTGCGGATCGAGTTCGGCCAGCGGTTGGTTGGCCTTGACCCGCTCGCCCTCCTCCACCAGGCGTTTACTGACTTTGCCGCCAATGCGAAAGGCCAGGTCCGGCTCATAACGGGCACGCACCTCGCCTGGAAAGCTGTCCATCGCCTGCGCCGAGGGCTGCGGTTGCACCACCATGGCTGGACGGAGGGTGGTTTGGGCCGCTTCTTCATGGCCGCAGGCGGCCAACAGGAAGATCAGGCTGACAGGCAACGCAAGGGGCAGGAAAGTGCTGCGCATGCTGTAGGACCTTTCGCAAATGGAGCTAGGAATAATTATACTGGCCGGTATGTTATTAATACCAAACTCACCAGTCCAGTATTAAAGGTGAAAATGTCCGACAATCCTGTAAACACCAATAGCCCCGGGCGTCCCAAGGACATGGCAAAACGCCAGGCAATCCTCGAAGCCGCGAAAAATCTGTTTTTGAGTAATGGCTACGCCAGCACCAGCATGGATGCCGTGGCAATGGAGGCGGGCGTGTCGAAACTGACCGTCTACAGCCATTTCACCGATAAAGAGACGCTGTTCACTGCCGCCGTCGTGGCCACATGCGAAGAACAGTTGCCGGTGATGTATTTCGAACTGCCCGCCGGCATGCCGGTGGAAACCGTGCTTCTGAACATCGCACGGGGCTTTCATCGGCTGATCAACAGCGAGGAGTCGGTGAACCTGCATCGCCTGATGATGACCACCGGCAATCAGGACGTGAAACTCTCACAGATCTTCTTTGAAGCCGGGCCGATGCGCATGCTGCAGGGTATGGAGCGCCTGCTCAGCCGCATCCACCAGAGCGGCGCGCTGAGCATCGACAAACCGTTTACGGCAGCCGAGCACTTCTTTTGCCTGCTCAAGGGCACGGCGAATTTCTGCTTGCTGTATGGCTGCGGCGGGCAACTGAGCGAAGAAGCCGCCGAGGCGCATGTGCAGGAGGTGGTGGGGTTGTTTATGCGGGCTTACAAGCCCTGACGCTGGGTGGTGTCTGGACCGGCGCTATCGCAGGCAAGCCAGCTCCCACAGGAGAATGCATTCCAGCATGAGAACACGGTCAACTGTGGGAGCTGGCTTGCCTGCGATGAGGCCCTCAAGGCTTGAGCGCTTTCTTCGGATAAATGTCATACCGGCTCGACTTGCCATCCAGCGCATGGCTCGGCTTTGGCCCTTCAATGCACGGCGCCTTGCGTGGACGCTTGACCACCACGCGGTGACTGGCCAAGGCCAAGGCCGCGGCGAGCAACGCCGGTGCGTCCGGGTCATCGCCCACCAACGGCCGGAACAGGCGCATTTCCTTCTTCACTAACGCAGTTTTCTCACGATGAGGGAACATCGGGTCGAGGTAGATCACCTGCGGCGGCTCACCTTCCCAATTGCGCATCACGTCGATGGAGTTGCCCTTGAGCAACTTCATGCGCGCCACAATCGGCGCCACTTCGAAGTCGTCCGCGCCACGCGCCAGGCCGTCTTCGAGCAAGGCGCCGATCAGTGGTTGGCGCTCGATCAGGCTCATCTCGCAGCCAAGGCTAGCCAGCACGAACGCGTCCTTGCCCAGCCCCGCCGTGGCGTCCAGCACGCGGGGGCGCACGCCTTGGGCAATGCCCACCGCCTTGGCGATCATCTGCCCGCTGCCACCGCCGTATAGACGCCGGTGCGCCGCGCCACCTTCGACAAAATCCACACGCACCGGCCCCGGTGCATCGGGCCCGAGCTGCTGCAGTTGCAGGCCGTGCTCGCCCACTTGCAGGGAAAAGTCCGCCTCCTCCAGTTGCACAGGCAGGCCGAGCTGCGACGCCCACTGCTCGGCACGCGCCTGAAAACCTTCGGCCAAAGCCTCGACCCGAATGCGGCTGGCCGCTGGTTGTTCGCTCATCAATCGCTACGCTCAAAAATATTAAGGATCGGCAAACAGCGGCCGATAAAAACAACAGTCAGGTATTTTGCCAGAGCTGAGCGTCGACCGAGAAAAATGTCAGACATTCTTCCCCTAACCATCGGTGTACTGCCGACCCACAACCACTACGGCCTGCGCAATACTCAAGCGCTGGCCGGGGTGAGTCATGTGTGGCAGGACTTCTTCGCCCGGGCGCTGGCCGAGCAGCTCGGCGACACGCCGGACGCGCGCGCTGCCAAAGCACCGACCCCCAGAGACCCGGCGGTAGAACCCAGCGAAGGCGCCGACCTGCTGTCGCAGATCCTCACCCAGCGTGAATGCGACGTGAAAGACACCGAGGTCGCCCCGCCAGAACCGCTGTTCCTGCCGATCGCCGAATTCGAAACCGAGTTGCTGCCGCCACCCGCTACGCCGTTCCCGGCGCAAGAAATCGTTGCCCAACAGCGCCAGCAGAACTTTGAAAGTGACTGGGTACGCCCGCTGGTGCTGAATGCCGGCCAGCCGCTGCCTGAGCCTGGGCCGGCGCCGGAACCGCAGCCGCTGCACCTGCCCATCGCCGAGTTCGAACTGGACTTGCTGCCGCCGCCCGCCGTGCCTTATCCAAAGGAAGAGCTGGTGGCGCAACAGAAAGCGCTCGACTTCGACTACCACTGGGCGCGCCCACTGATCCTCAACAACCTGCGCCTGGCCGCCTGAGGCTCAACGACACACTCCCCAACGCCCCATGTCCAGATGAAAGTGGTTGCGATGAGCAGCGTTGTAGTCCGGGCTCAACACCACGTTGAAATCATCGCAGGCGCCATCGCGCACCTGGTGCAGAAACCGCGCGCTGTCGCCCGTCCCCGGCCAATCCTTGAGCACACTGATGCTGCGCCCATCCGCCAGGCGGAAGCCGGCGATATCCAGCGCATTGGCCGAGGCGTGCTGACTGAGCCGCCCGTCTGCACGGTTATACATATTGCGACAGGCGAAGCTGCCCAGGTGATCGACCCGCGTCACCGCCTGACCAAACACCGCCTGCGCCGCAGGTTGCAGGCTGTGGCGTTCGAACAGGGCAAAGGCGACGGCCAGTGGGCAACTGGCGAGAAAGCTGCTGCTCAAGGCTACGTCAGCGCCTTGTACGCGCAAGACATTGCGCAATGGGCACGCGGCATCAGCCGGGCTGTCAGCCTGATGGCTGACGCGCAAGCCCGAGGTTTTCAGCACCTCATCGCACAGCGCTGGATCATCCTGCAGGCGGCCGAGCTTGAAGCGCGTGAGCAGGTTCGGCTTGGCACGCACATCCAGCGGCGCCCAGGGGTTCCACTCGGCAGGCAACGGCACCCAGCCACGCCACACGCCCACTGCGAACACACCCGCCAGCAACAGCAGCGCACCGCTCACGTTAAGAAAACGCACGGCTCAGCCCTTGAAGAATTGGTTGGCCTGGCTGAATGGCATCTTGCGCTCGGTGAAGGTAAAGGTGCCCAGATGGTAGACCTCCTGCGCGGCGCGGTAGAACTCGCCATACGCCGCCAGCGCCATGGCCGAGCCGACACTGATGCGGCGCACGCCCATCTCGCTCAACTGCGCAACGCTGAGGTTCAAGCCACCGGACATCAACACATTCACCGGTTTGGGCGCGACCGCCCTGACCACCGCCAACACGTCTTCGGCACTGCGCAACGCCGGCGCATAGAGCACGTCGGCACCCGCCTCGGCGTAGGCCTGCAGGCGGCGAATGGTGTCAGGCAAATCCAGGCGACCATGCAGGAGGTTTTCTGCGCGGGCCGTCAGGGTGAACGCAAATGGCAGACTGCGGGCCGCCGCAACCGCCGCTTCGACGCGCTCAACAGACAAATCAAACGGATAGATCGGGTCGACGGCAATGCCTGTGGCGTCTTCGATGGAGCCACCGACGATGCCCGTGGCGGCCGCGCGCAGGATGGTCTGGGCGCAGCCTTCGGGGGTATCGCTGAAACCGTTTTCCAGATCGGCCGCCACCGGCAGCGCGGTCGCCCGAACGATGGCTGACGCATTGCCCAGCGTGTCCTCCAGCGACAACGCACCTTCCGCATCCGGCCGCCCCAGGCTGAATGCATAACCTGCGCTGGTGGTGGCCAGGGCTTCAAAACCCAGGCTGGCGAGCATGATGGCCGAGCCGGCGTCCCACGGGTTGGGCATCACGAACGCGCGATCACGCTCGTGCAAGGCTTTGAAGGTTTCGGCGCGAAGGGTTTGGGCATCCATGTCTGACTCCTGGCGGAAAAAGGAGCCTTAGAGTAACCCCAGTTGCTCCGCTGCGGGTTCTCGATGCAAGGTCGGCAGCGGTGGCAGGCCCGGCAAACGCGCCATCAGTTGTTGATGAAAACGCAGCGCCAGTTGCGCGGCAAGGCGGTTATCCGAGGTGTGCAGGAACACATACGGCGTACGCCCTTCCTCGATCCAACCGGCGACTTTTTCCACCCACGGCACCAGGAACGGGTCGTTGGCTTCCAGCTCCGGATGACCAATGAAACGCACTTGGGGAAACAGCGTCAGCGCGGCCGGGCGCGGCGGCACCTTGGGTTTCTTCGACTGGGCGTGCAGCACGGCGGCTGAGGTAGAGGTGCAACTGAACAGCGCGCGCGGGTCGAGGCAGATTCGCTCAACGCCACGGTCACGCAGCAGACGGTTGAGGCTGCGCTCGTCATCGCCCTTGGCGAAGAACGCCTGATGGCGCACTTCCACTGCCAGCGGGCGTTCCAGTCCATCAATAAAACCGGCCAGTTCACCGAGGCGTTGTGGCGAAAAGCTCGCCGGCAGCTGCAGCCACAACGGCGCGACACGCTCACCCAACGGGCTCATCAAGCCGACAAAACTTTCCGCTGCCGGCAACTGCTCACGCAGGTCGCCACTGTGGCTGATGTCGCCGGGGAATTTGGCGGTGAAACGAAAATCGGCGGGCATGATTTCAGCCCAGCGCTGCACGGTGGCGGCCGAGGGTCGGGCATAAAACGTGGTGTTGCCTTCAACGGCGTTGAAGACTTGGGCATACAGCGAAAGGTAGTCGCTGGCGCGTGCATCGGCTGGGTACAGGTACTCGCGCCAGGCGTTTTCACTCCAGGACGGGCAACCGATAAAGTAAGGCAGACGCATCAAATATGGATGTCGAGACCCAGCACTTCCATATCCCATTCGACAAAGCCGGCAGTGGTCAGGTAGCTGGCCAGGGCGGTAGCGACGCTTTTGCTCATGGAGCGGGGGAAGACCATGTCTTGCTGACGCGCGGGAAGACCGCTGATACGCGCGCCGGCTGAACCTTGGGCGCTGGAATGAGAACTGGCATGCGACTCGGATTGGACCTCGATGAAGTCCGGCGAATCCTCGACGGAATCGTCTACCGTCACGTTCGCCTTGCGCGGCTTACGTTTGAGAGGGTAGGACTGTGAGGAGAAGCCGTCTATACGCATACATGCAGACTCGGTATCAATGATGGCAATTTAGCGGCACTTTCCGTGGTGCGCAAATGCTCTGGTGATAACTAGAACACATAATTTGTAAAAGGTTTAAAAACGGGGCCAAATTCTGACGATTGGCGAACTTTGCCCCAAATTGCCATCATTTTTGACGTCAAATAATCCCGCGTTCAGCCTTGGTCTGCGCGACTTTATCACGCAGATAAACCGGCGCCGCCTGATCGGCCGGAATCGCTTCGCCACGCTCGAAAGCGAAGCGTGCCAGCGTCAGCAAGTCCTGGGCATGAGGCAACATCGCAGCGTCCTGGCCCACCAGCTTTACGCCGATGCGCTCGCCATAACCCCAGCCAGTGCCGGCACCGAACCAGTCACCGCTGGCATCCGCCGGCAACACAGAGGACTGCGGCGATTGCACCGCTTCGACGCCCACCAGGCGCATTTCGCCAGCGTGCTCGCGGTAGCAACCCCAATAGACTTCGTCCATGCGCGCGTCGATGGCGGCGGCGACTTGCGAAGCGCCGTGTTCACGCAAGGCACGCTGGGCCAGCACTGCCAGGTTGGAGACCGGCAATACCGGACGCTCCAACGCAAAGGCCAGGCCCTGGACCACACCGATGGCAATCCGCACACCGGTGAACGCACCCGGGCCACGGCCAAAGGCAATGGCGTCGACGGCAGCGAGCGTGGTGCCCGCGTCCTCAAGCAGTTGCTTGATCATCGGCAACAGCTTCTGCGCATGCAGGCGCGGGATCACCTCGTAGTGGCTCGTTACCTTGCCATCGTGCAGCAAGGCAACGGAGCAAGCTTCAGTCGCGGTGTCCAGGGCCAGCAGGGTGCTCATGGGTGCAGGTGTCCAAGTCGAAAAAAAGTGCGCCAGTATAAACAACAACGGCCCGCAAGCG
The DNA here is from genome assembly GCF_047943075.1 of Pseudomonas sp. NFX183. NCBI lineage: Bacteria > Pseudomonadati > Pseudomonadota > Gammaproteobacteria > Pseudomonadales > Pseudomonadaceae > Pseudomonas > Pseudomonas sp. NFX183. The sequence goes on from NZ_CP181333.1 coordinate 735,302, forward strand.
GGCCGTTGTCAGTGAAGCCGATCGATGATTCAGCTCAACGCTTGCAGCACCTTGGCGGTGATGGCTTCTACGGAGCCGACGCCAGGGATGTGGCTGTACTTCGGCTTGCCGTTGGCAGCAGACAACTTCTGGTAGAAATCCACCAGCGGCTTGGTCTGCGAATGGTAGACCGACAGGCGATGACGCACGGTTTCTTCAGTGTCGTCTTTACGCTGCACCAGGTCGTCGCCGGTGACATCGTCCTTGCCAGCCACTTTAGGCGGGTTGTAGACGATGTGGTAAACGCGGCCCGAGGCTTCGTGAACACGACGACCGGCGATGCGCTGGACGATTTCTTCGTCTTCAACTGCGATTTCAACCACGGCATCCAGCTCGACGCCGGCTTTCACCAAGGCCTCGGCCTGAGGAATGGTGCGTGGGAAACCGTCGAACAGGAAGCCGTTCTTGCAGTCTTCCTGGCTGATGCGTTCCTTGACCAGGTTGATGATCAGGTCATCGGAAACCAGGCCGCCGCTGTCCATCACGCTTTTTGCGATCAGGCCCAGCTCGGTGCCGGCCTTGACGGCCGCGCGCAGCATGTCGCCGGTGGAGATTTGTGGAATGCCGAATTTTTCAGTGATGAACTTTGCCTGAGTACCTTTACCGGCCCCGGGAGCTCCCAGCAGAATGACGCGCATCGATGTGCTCCTCAATTTTTTATAGAGATGACGCTCGGATTCGCCGCGTGGGGCCAATCTCGTAAAAATATGGGTCCAGGCCGATCAAACGGCCAAAGGCTGATCAAGATACACAGCGGGCTCTATCCATACAAGCCGCCGAAAGTCGCAGCAACCCACGCCCGGCATGCGTCACAGCTCGGGTGTGCCTGAGTGCAACCTTGCCCCGCAAACGCCGACCGCCCTTTTCGGGGCGGTCGTCATGGTTTATCTGCAAGCCGTTGAGAACACGCAGAAAACTTTAACCGGTGTTGCGCAAACCGGCGGCAATACCGGCCACAGACACCAGCAGCGCCTGTTCCAGAGGGCTGTCCTGTGCGGCTTCCTGCTCACGCGAGCGCGCCAGCAACTCGGCCTGCAGCAAGTGCAACGGGTCGAGGTAGGTGTTGCGCAGACGGATGAACTCAAGGGTGTCCGGGCTATGGGCCAGCAGTTGCGACTGGCCAGTCAGGCCAAGCACCACGCTGCACGCCTGCGACAATAGGTCGCGTAAGTGCGCACCCAATGGCAGCAGGTCCGGTTGCACCAGACGCTCGTCATACAGGCGGGCAATATCGGCATCGGCCTTGGCCAGCACCATTTCCAGCATGTCGATGCGCGTGCGGAAGAACGGCCACTGCTCGCGCATCTGCCCCAGCAACTCGCCTTCACCACGCTCCAGGGCCTTGCTGAGTGCTGCTTCCCAGCCGAGCCACGCAGGCAGCATCAGGCGGGTTTGGGTCCAGCCGAAGATCCATGGAATGGCCCGCAGGCTTTCGATCCCGCCCGCGCGGCGCTTGGCCGGGCGACTGCCGAGCGGCAAGCGGCCGAGCTCCTGCTCTGGCGTGGACTGGCGAAAGTACTCGACGAACTGCGGATTTTCCCGCACCACGGCGCGGTAGGCGCCGACACCGTCCGCTGCCAATTCATCCATTAAATGGCGCCAGGCAGGCTCCGGTGGTGGCGGTGGCAACAGCGTGGCTTCCAAGACGGCGGCCAGGTACAGGTTGAGGTTCTGCTCAGCGATGTCCGGCAAGCCGAACTTGAAGCGGATCATTTCGCCTTGCTCGGTGGTACGGAAACGCCCCGCCACCGAGCCCGGCGGCTGCGACAGGATCGCCGCGTGCGCCGGGCCGCCGCCGCGGCCGACGGTACCGCCGCGACCGTGGAACAACAGCAATTCCACCTGTTGTTCGCGGCAGATATCCACCAAGCGTTCCTGTGCCCGGTACTGTGCCCAGGCGGCGGCAGTGGTGCCGGCATCCTTGGCTGAGTCCGAGTAGCCAATCATGACTTCCTGCGGGCCTTGCAACCGCGCGCGATAGCCCGGCAATTGCAGCAGGGTTTCCATGACCGGCCCGGCGTTATCCAGGTCGGCCAGGGTTTCGAACAACGGCACCACCCGCATTGGCCGTTGCACGCCCGACTCTTTAAGCAGCAGTTGCACCGCCAGCACATCGGAGGCGGCGCCTGCCATCGAGATGACATACGAGCCGAGCGACGCAGCGGGCGCGGCGGCGATTTCCTTGCAGGTGTTCAACACCTCGGCAGTGTCCGCCGACGGTTTGAAGTAGCCCGGCAGCAGCGGCCGGCGATTGGTCAGCTCCTGGGTCAGGAAACTGATGCGCGCCTCTTCGTCCCAGTCTTCATAACGACCCAAGCCCAGGTAATCGGTAATTTCGGTCATGGCCGACGAATGCCGGCTGGAATCCTGGCGCACGTCCAGGCGTACCAGAAACAGGCCAAAGGTCACCGCACGCCGCAGGCAGTCGAGCAGCGGGCCATCGGCGATCACGCCCATGCCGCACGCGTGCAGCGACTGATAACACAACTCCAGCGGGTCCAGCAGGTCACGGTTGTTCTGCAACACTTCGGCCGGCGCCGGGGTGTTGGCGGTCAGCGAGGTGTGCGCCCATTGGCGCGTGGCGCGCAGACGTTCGCGCAGTTGCTTGAGCAAGGCGCGATAAGGCTCGACGCTGTCGCCCACCTTGGCCTGCAACGCCGGGCTGGCCTGTTGCATCGACAGCTCGGAGGCCAGGTGATCGATGTCGCGCAGGTACAGGTCCGCCGCCATCCAGCGCGCCAGCAACAGCACTTCACGGGTCACCGGTGCGGTGACATTCGGGTTGCCGTCACGGTCGCCGCCCATCCACGAAGCAAAGCGGATCGGCGCTGCCTCCAGCGGCAAGTGCAGGCCGGTGGCGGCGTGCAGGGCATGGTCGGCTTTGCGCAAGTAGTTGGGGATGGCGTGCCACAGCGAATGCTCGATCACCGCAAAGCCCCATTTTGCCTCGTCGACAGGCGTCGGGCGCACGCGGCGGATTTCTTCGGTGTGCCAGGCCTCGGCGATCAGCCGTTGCAGGCGTTCACGGATCTGTTCGCGCTCGGCAGTGGTGAGGTCGCGGTGGTCCTGCAGCGCCAGTTGCGCGGCAATCGCATCGTATTTCTGAATGAGGGTGCGCCGCGCCACTTCGGTGGGGTGGGCAGTGAGGACCAGTTCAATCTCCAGTCGCGCCAACTGGCGGGCCAGCGACTCGTTGCTGTGACCTTCGCTTTGCAGGCGGGCCAGCAACTCGGGCAACACACGGGATTCGAACGGTGCCGGTTGCGACTCATCGCGCCGGTGGATCAATTGGTATTGCTCGGCAATGTTGGCCAGGTTGAGGAACTGGTTGAAGGCTCGCGCCACGGGCAGCAGTTCGTCTTCCTGCAATTGGTTCAAGCTGGCGCTGAGTTCCTCGCCGGCGGCTTGCTCGGCTACGGCTCCACGGCGGTCGGCCTTGGCGCCTTTGCGGATCTGCTCGATCTTGTCGAGAAACTCGTCGCCGTACTGCTCTCGAATGGTGTTGCCCAACAGCTCACCCAGCAGGTGAACATCCTCACGCAAGCGTGCATCGATATCACTCATCAGCCAATCTCCAGCCAGAAATCCGGGACGCGCAGGGGTTCCAGAGTGCCGCCCGCGTCGGTTTCTGACAAGACACTTTAAACCTTGTGAGTTGCAGCTAGTCTCAACAGTGAGTCGCCGCGTTAACCGCGCTGGCGGCCGGACACTCATCACTGCCTGCTACTGCGAGCTCATTGAGGTTGCCATGAAGATTCGAGAACTGGCCCAGCATTGGGAAGAGAACGCCACGGGTCGCCTGACCAAGACCGAGTACGCGATTCATCTGGATGTGGAGTCCGCTGCACGGCTGGCCGCCATTGCCGAGATGTACCCCAAGCGCCACACCGAAGAACTGCTCGGCGAGCTGATCGGCGCCGCCCTTGAAGAGCTGGAAGCGAGCTTTCCTTACGTCAAGGGCCAGCACGTGATTGCCACCGATGAAGAGGGTGATCCCCTGTACGAAGACGTGGGCCCGACGCCACGCTTTCTCACCTTGTCCCGGCGCTATCTGCATGATTTGTCAGACAGTGCTGACGAACAGCAGCACTGATACACACCTGCAAAACCTCTTTTGACCCAAGTATTCCGGGCCTTTCACGGGTCCGGAGTACCTCTGCGCGCGTCGAAAGTTCCAACTTTTAAACGCTGACCATTCAGTCAGATATTTTTTTAGGCAATTCGCCATCTTCTCTGAACTTTTGAAAAAAGCCTCCGGTCACAACCAGTAAGCCATCACTTGGAACGGCCGTTTGAATAAGTGTTTCGAGCCTTGCCGCCGAGACCCGAACCGCCGACCAGTGCCATGGATTTTGATGTTTTTCAGGAGTTACCCAATGGAGTTGAAGACGATGAAGACCAGCACTGCCAAAACCTCGTTTAACCACCTGCGCGGGCTTAAATTGGCCGCGCTGGCAATCGGCACCAGCTTCGTTCTGGCGGGCTGCGCCGGCAACCCACCGACCGAGCAATACGCCGTGACCCAATCTGCGGTCAACAGCGCTGTCAGCGCCGGCGGCACCGAGTACGCAGCTGTGGAAATGAAGTCGGCTCAGGACAAGCTCAAAGAAGCCGAAATCGCCATGCATGACAAGAACTATGACAAGGCTCGTCAGCTGGCCGAACAAGCCGAGTGGGACGCTCGCGTTGCAGAGCGCAAAGCTCAGGCCGCCAAAGCCCAACAGGCTGTGAAGGACTCCCAGAAGGCTGTTCAGGAGCTGCGTCAGGAAGGCATGCGCCCAGCTGTTATCCAACAGCAATAAGCCAACGCCCTTGATTGCATTGCACCCGAAATCGAATTGAAAGGACGACACGACTATGCGTAAACAATTGATGATCCCTGCTCTGCTGGCGATGAGCGTTGCCCTGGCGGCCTGCTCCACCCCGCCGAACGCGAACCTGGAAAACGCACGGACCAACTTCTCGGCCCTGCAGACCAACCCACAAGCCACCAAGCTTGCGGCGCTGGAAACCAAGGACGCCAGCGACTGGCTGGACAAGGCTGACAAAGCCTACCGCGACAAGGAAGACGAGAAGAAGGTCGACCAACTGGCCTACCTGACCAACCAGCGCGTTGAAGTGGCCAAAGACACCATCGTGCTGCGTGAATCCGAAGCCAAGCTGAAAAACGCTGGCGACGAACGTGCTCGCGCCCTGCTGCAAGCCCGTGACGCCCAGATCAAGCAACTGCAAGACAGCTTGAACGCCAAGCAAACTGATCGCGGCACCCTGGTGACTTTCGGTGATGTGCTGTTCGCCACCAACAAGTCCGATCTGAAATCCAGCGGCCTGGTCAACATCACCAAGCTGGCGCAGTTCCTGCGTGACAACCCGGACCGTAAAGTGATCGTCGAAGGCTACACCGACAGCACCGGCTCCGACTCGTACAACCAGAGCCTGTCCGAGCGTCGCGCGTCTTCCGTGCAGCGCGCACTGGCTCAACAAGGCGTGGATATCTCGCGCATTGTGACCCAGGGTTACGGCAAGGAATACCCGGTTGCCGACAACGGCAGCGCCTCGGGCCGTGCCATGAACCGTCGCGTTGAAGTGACCATCTCCAACGACAACCAGCCGGTCAAGCCACGTTCTTCCGTTGCTAATTGATCGATTGAAGCAGTAAAAAAAACCCACCTTTTGGTGGGTTTTTTTATGCCTCAGACTTCGATTTTACGGCTGCTGTCATCGGCGGGCATCATGGCCTCCATGCCTTGTCGGCCCGCCATCAGTTTCTCCAGTTCCTGCGGGCCCTTCTGGTCCTCGGCGCTGCCGCCCTGAGACCCGCCCGCCGCCTTCGACAACATGTCCATGAGCATCTTCATAGGGTCTTGCTTCTCTTGCTTCTGGGCGTCTTGAGCGCCGTCCTCGCCGCCCTGCCCCAGCTTTGCTGCGCCCTGGGCCATTTCCAACATCTTACTGATCGCGCCAATTCCACCAACCATGATCACTCTCCCGGATTCGATATACGCAAGTTAACTATCAGCAACACTGACACGTCATTCAGTGGCTTCTTACGCGATACGGTTCCAGATATTTCCGTGATCATGTGGCTGCGATGAAGCGAAGGTCACTCCTGCAGTTGCGGCGTCTCCTGGCCCATGCAACGCACGGCCTGCTTCTTGTTGTTCACCAGCACGCCGCTCAAGCCTTTTTGTTCGGTATCAAACATCACCAACACACCGTCGACGCACTGCGCCACTTGCGCCGCTGGCGTGAGGGAGATTTTGTAATCCTCGCCCGGCACCGTCTTGAGTAGGGTGAAGTCGCTGAGCAGCAACGCATCTTCCGGCTTGGCGAAGTGCAGGTAGCCGTAGTACCACAGGCACCCGACGGTGCCGATGATGGTGCCGACGCCGGTGAGGATCAGCGGGATCATGTTGCGTTCTTCGCTCATTGCGGGCTCTCTGACGTGTCAACGTTAGGGTTCGGGTAGTTGGGGATTTCCCCCAGGCGGCGCAGGCCGTTGAAGTGCTGCGGGTCGTCCAGATAACGCAGCATCACGGTTTGCCAGGTCTTGTCGGCAAACGTCTGCACATGGCCGCCACGCGTCAACTGCAACACCCTGGGCGGCGGCGCGGCCTGATACAGGCGAATGCCATTGGCCAGCGGCACGATCGGATCATCCAGGCTATGAAACAGCAGCTTGGGTACGCCGGTCAGCTGCGGCATGGCGTTGATCGCACTGTCAGCGTCGGGCACCAGCCAGGACAGGGGCACTTGAAACGGCCATGTTATCCAGGACGTACTCAGGGCGAATTGTCCTACGTCACGATAACTGGCGGGCACCCCGTCCAATACCAGCGCCTTGAGCTGCGGCTGGCGCTGCGGGTGCGCCGCCAGGTAATGCACGGCGAGCGCGCCACCCAGGCTTTGACCCAACACAATCAACGGTTGACCCTGGGTTTCGGGCGCCTTGTCGATCCAGTTGAACGCCGCATCAATGTCCTGGTAGATCGCCGGCAACGACGGCTTGCCTTCCGACAAACCGTACCCGCGGTAGTCCAGCAGCAGCACTTGATAGCCCTGTTCCGGCAACCACCAACTGCCCCCCAGGTGCCACGCCAGGTTGCCGCCGTTGCCATGCAAGTGCAGCACCGTGCCTTTGACTGGCACGCCGGATTTGGCCGGCAGCCACCAGGCGTGAAGTTTCACCCCGTCGGCGGTGGTCAGGGTGACATCGCGGTACTGCAGATGGGCTTTTTCCGGCGTGAACGGCAAGCCGGGTTCAGGGTAGAACAGCAGCGAGCTGCAGCCGTTCAATGTGAGTAGCAGGCAAAGAATGCCGAGGATTCTCATCCGTTGAAGCCTCGTAAGTGGGTTGGAAGTCAGTCTTAAGATCAATAGAGATCAAAGGTGGGAGCTGCCTTGCCTGCTCCCACCTTTTGATCCGGTTTTTTCAGGACTATCGCCTACAGGATATTCGAGTAATCCGCCTCGATCCGGTCCAGGCTCAAGTGGTTGAGGAAGTTGGAGAAGCACATCCACGCCGCCAGCGCGTTCATGTCGCGAAACTGCTCGGGCAGGTACTTGGGCGGCACCACCAGGCCTTCATCGACCAATTGGCGCAGGGTGCGCATGTCTTCCAGCGTGGTCTTGCCGCAGAACAGTAGCGGCACTTGTTCCAGCTTGCCTTTGCGCACGGCCAGCTGGATGTAGTTGTAGACCATGATAAAGCCCTTGAGGTAGGACAAATCCTTGGTAAACGGCAGACCGGTCGGCGTCGAGCCGCGGAAAACCCGGCTGGCATTGCCGTAGCTTTCGGCCATCTCAAAGCCTTGCTCACGGAAGAATTCGAACACCTGCAGGAAATCGGCGCCCTCCTCGACCATATGGATCGCGCGGGTGCGGTTGGTCAACTTGCGCAAGCGGCTCGGGTAGGAGGCGAAGGTGATGATCTCCATCAGTATCGCCAGGCCTTCCTGGGTCACCGTGGACGACGGTGGGCCCTTGGACAGGAAGGTGCAGATCGGCTGGTTCTGGCCGTTAAGCGTGGTGCCGACGTGCACCAGGCCTTCATGCACTTCCAGGGCGCGCACATCGCGGTCGTTGAACATCGCATCGGCGCGGATCTTGATGTAGTCGGCGCCAGCCGCCGCGTCCGCGACAATCCCGTCGGACTCAAACACGCGGATGGTTTCTTCGGCTTCGCCAAACACCTTGTTCAGGCGGGTTTGCAGCAACGCCACTGCATCCTTGGCGGTGAGGGTCTTGGCTTCGTCCTTGAGGTCACCACGGCCGTCGATGTTGTTCAGGTAGTCAGACAGCATCAGGCCCAAGTCGGCCAGGGTCGGGTCGCCGGCGTGGAACGCATCGGAGGCGGCGCCATACAGCTCCTGGGAGATCAGACCGAAATCCTCGGTGCCGCGCGCTTCGAGCATGCGCACCACCATGCGGTATTCACGGCACATGCGCCGCATGATCTGCCCCACCGGGCTGAACTGGCCGAGGCGGCGGGTGATGTCGCGCTCGATGTTCTGGAACTCCAGCTTGACTGCGCTGGAATCGAACGACAGTGGCCGGTTCAGGTAGTAGTCGCGGTCCACGGCCGGCATCGCCTTGCCCTTGGCCTTGAGGAAACCCTGACGAATGTTCTCGTCCCACTTCACGGCGTCGAGGACGCGAATCGGTGTTTGCGCCAGCACAATGCGATCAGACAAGGTGCGTATCGTCTGCTGGTAATCGTCCACCCGGTGCTTCCTCTTTAAACGTTATTTGCCCGCGCGCTGGTAGCGCACGGCTTCAACGAACACATCGGCATTGGCCGGGTCATCCAGGTAGGCAAACACCTGGTCCATGGAGCTGTCCACCAGCACGCCGGCGCCTTCGACCGTGTCGACGGTGCTGCCGTGCAGCACGTGTTGGCCGATGGCTTGGTGGATCTGCTCAAGGTCGAGGTTGTAGACCACCAATTCAGGCTTTTTGTCGCCCTCGCTTTCAAAGTCAAAGCCGGCGAGGATGAAATGCCCACCCAGCTTGTCCGGCAACGGCGCCGACAAATACCAGCGGTTGCCATGGCGCACCACGGTAAACAGGTACTCATCGCGCTGGGCTGGCTTGGCTTTAGGGTAGCTCACGGCTTTATAGCGGTGCTCGCCGACGCGCGTGATCTGCAGGTTAAGCGGCTCGCCCCAGGCATTCTTGCTCGACCAATGGCCAAGCAAGGCGGCCGGCGCAGCGTCGCGCGCCGGCAGCGGGTCCTTGAAAGTCACCAGGCAACCGCTGAGCAACAGGAACGACAGGGCGATCAACGCGACATGCCAGGCTTTCATTGCGTACTCCATCAAGTGTCGGAGCTGGCTTGCCTGCGATACAGGCGCCTCGGTGCACCAGGTAATCCAAGGCGATGCTATCGCAGGCAAGCCAGCCCCCACATAAAGCGGATAGCGCACAGGGTGTGCTAGACCGAAGCCAGCACCAAATGCATATAACGCTTGAGGATCTCAAGCATCTCTTCACCGGTCAGAGGCTCTGGGCCGCCAAGCAGGCCCTGATATTCCATCCGACCGATTATCGCCGTCAACACTTTGGCATCCTGTTGCGGCTCGCGGGAACCCAAGACCTGGAAAAACTGCCCGGTGCCCTGCAACAGAATCTGCTGATGGGAGCGCACCAGTTGCGCCAGACGCGGGTTGAGCAAGGCTTCCTGGCGAAAGGCCTGCTCGGCCATCAGGTGTTCACGGCGATTGGTCAGTTGGCGCATCACGTAGTCGGCGGTGAGCCGCGCAATGTCATCGGCCAATTGCGAGCGCGACTGCGGGCTGCCATCGCCATAGGCGACCATCTCGCGCAGCAGGCCTTCGTTGCGCACCCACAGCTTGCCCATGAAGGCGGCGCTGCGTTCCACGTATTGGGCGAAGGTATCGGTGAGCAGGTCATCGATGTCCTTGAAATAATAGGTGGTGGCCGACAACGGCACGCCCGCCTCTGCCGCCACGGCGCGGTGGCGAACGCCACGTACACCATCGCGCACGACGATGCGCATGGCCGCATCGAGAATATCCTGCCTGCGCTGCTCGCTGCCCCGCCGACTGGCCTTGCGGCCCTGGTACTGAACACTTTCAGCCACGGCAGCAGCAATGCCGGCGGCACCTTCTTGAGCCATTACGCGGTTCACGACAGATCTTCCTTTAAAGGGTGACGCGGAGCGTCACGGGCTGCGTTCCTACGCACAGTGTGGGAACGATCACCTGGCGCCGTTCTCTTGACGGCTGAATACGCCACATAAAAAAGCCGCCTTATAAAAGGCGGCTTCGGATTTCACTACGGTTACGCTTGTGGCCGCATGTGCGGGAACAAGATCACATCGCGGATCGACGGCGAGTTGGTCAACAACATCACCAACCGGTCGATGCCGATACCTTCACCGGCGGTTGGCGGCATGCCGTATTCCAGGGCACGGACGAAGTCGGCGTCGTAGTGCATCGCCTCGTCGTCGCCAGCGTCCTTGTCGGCCACCTGGGCCATGAAGCGCTCGGCCTGGTCTTCGGCGTCGTTAAGCTCGGAATAAGCGTTGGCGATTTCGCGCCCGCCGATGAACAGCTCGAAACGGTCGGTGACGTTCGGGTTGTCATCGTTGCGACGGGCCAACGGCGACACTTCGAACGGGTACTGGGTAATGAAGTGCGGCTGCTCCAGCTTGTGCTCAACCAGCTCTTCGAAAATCATCACCTGCAGTTTGCCCAGGCCTTCGAAGCCCAGCACCTTGGCGCCGGCTTTCTTGGCGATGGCGCGGGCCTTGTCGATGTCGTTCAGGTCATCGGCGGTCAGCTCAGGGTTGTACTTGAGGATCGAATCGAACACCGACAGGCGCACGAACGGCTCGCCGAAGTGGAACACCTTGTCGCCGTACGGCACGTCGGTGCTGCCCAGAACCAGCTGCGCCAGCTCGCGGAACAACTCTTCAGTCAGGTCCATGTTGTCTTCGTAGTCGGCGTAAGCCTGGTAGAACTCCAACATGGTGAATTCTGGGTTGTGACGGGTCGAGACGCCTTCGTTACGGAAGTTGCGGTTGATCTCGAAGACTTTTTCGAAGCCGCCAACCACGAGCCGCTTGAGGTACAGCTCAGGTGCAATGCGCAGGAACATTTCCATGTCCAGCGCGTTGTGGTGGGTTTCGAACGGCTTGGCTGCGGCACCACCGGGGATGGTTTGCAACATCGGCGTTTCCACTTCCAGGAAGTCGCGCTTCATCAGGAAGCTGCGGATGTGCGCAATCACCTGCGAACGCACACGGAACGTCTGGCGCACGTCTTCGTTGACGATCAGGTCAACGTAGCGCTGGCGGTAGCGCTGTTCGGTGTCGGTCAGGCCGTGGTGCTTGTCCGGCAGCGGGCGCAGGGATTTGGTCAGCAGGCGCACGCTGGTCATTTCGACGTACAGGTCGCCCTTGCCGGAACGGGCCAGGGTGCCTTCAGCGGCGATGATGTCGCCCATGTCCCAGGTTTTCACCGAGGCCAGGGTTTCTTCCGGCAGGGTTTTACGGTTGACGTAGACCTGGATGCGACCGGTCATGTCCTGAATCACCATGAACGAGCCACGGTTGAGCATGATGCGACCGGCAACCTTGACCGGGATTGCAGCTTCTGCCAGCTCTTCCTTGGTCTTGTCCGCGTATTGCTTCTGCAAGGCATCGCAGTAGTTTTCGCGGCGGAAGTCGTTGGGGAAGGCATTGCCCTTGGCGCGCTCGGCAGCAAGCTTTTCCTTGCGCAGGGCGATCAGGGAGTTTTCTTCCTGTTGCAGGGCTTGCGGGTCGAGTTGTTGGTCGCTCATGTCTTTAAATTTTCCATCAGGTTCGTTGCCCCAGCCTGTGGCTGGGGATCGCGGGCAAGCCCGCTCCCACAGGGATCGAGGGGTGTCAGCCAATCCCGCATTGCATGTGTTACAAGCCCGATTTCAGGCTGGCTTCCAGGTATTCGTCAATGTCGCCGTCGAGCACCTTGTCGCAGTCACTGCGCTCGATGTTAGTGCGCAGATCCTTGATCCGCGACGCATCAAGCACATACGAACGGATCTGGTGACCCCAGCCGATATCCGACTTGGTGTCTTCCAGCGCCTGGGACGCGGCGTTGCGCTTCTGCATTTCCTGCTCGTACAACTTGGCCCGCAGCATTTTCATGGCGGTGTCCTTGTTCGCGTGCTGGGAACGTTCGTTCTGGCAGCTGACCACGGTGTTGGTCGGTACGTGGGTAATACGTACGGCCGAGTCGGTGGTGTTTACGTGCTGACCACCGGCACCGGAGGAGCGATAGGTGTCGATCCGCAGGTCGGCCGGGTTGATCTCGATTTCGACCTTGTCGTCGATCTCTGGCGAGACGAACACCGCCGAGAACGAGGTATGGCGACGGTTGCCGGAGTCGAATGGGCTCTTGCGCACCAGGCGGTGCACGCCGATCTCGGTGCGCAGCCAGCCAAAGGCGTATTCACCCTTGATGTGCACGGTCGCGCCTTTGATGCCAGCGACTTCACCGGCCGACAGCTCCATGATGGTCGCGTCGAAACCGCGTTTGTCAGCCCAGCGCAGGTACATGCGCAACAGGATGTTGGCCCAGTCCTGGGCCTCGGTGCCGCCGGAACCGGCCTGGATGTCCAGGTAGGCGTTGTTCGGGTCCATTTCGTGGCTGAACATGCGGCGGAATTCAAGCTTGGCGAGGTTTTCCTCGAGGCGGGCCAGCTCGGCGACGACATCGCCCACTGCGCCTTCGTCGTTTTCTTCGACGGCCATGTCCAGCAGGTCGCGGCAATCGCCCAGACCGGTGTTCAGTTCGTCGAGCGTGTCGACGATCTGTGCCAGCGCAGCGCGCTCGCGGCCCAGTTCCTGGGCGTATTCAGGTTTGTTCCAGACAGCCGGATCTTCAAGCTCGCGATTGACTTCGGTCAGACGCTCATGCTTTTGATCGTAGTCAAAGATACCCCCGAATAGTTTCGGAGCGCTCGGACAGGTCCTTGATGGTGTTAAGGATCGGGTTGATTTCCATGGCGGGCAGCACTCGTTGGCGAACTTTTGAAAGCCGACGAGTATAACGACAAACCAGCGGGAACGGCAGCCCGCTTGGCGAAAAGGCCGGATTTGTACACAATCCAAGCCCCATGAAGATCCAAATATGGGAGGGGCTTGCCCCCGCTGGCAGCCTGTCAGTCAATGATGTTGTGACTGACCCACCGCTATCGGGGGCTAGCCCCCTCCCACATTGAATGGGGCACGGCCTCAGGTCACTCGATACCGACCTGATTGCGCCCATTGTGCTTGGCCGTGTACAAGCCTTTATCCGCCGCCATGATCAGCTGCCGGCAATCCGTGCCCTGCACCGGCGTCAGGGTCGACAGGCCGATGCTGATGGTCAGGCTCGCGCCTTCGGCCGGGGCAATGTGCGGGATTTTCAGCGCCGCCACGGCCATGCGCAGCTTTTCGGCCACCAGGCGTGCGCCGCCCGGCGAGGTGTTTGGCAGCACCAGCGCAAACTCTTCACCTCCATAACGTGCCGGCAGATCGGAGGGACGACTGCTGGCTTCGCGGATCGTCGCAGCGACTTTGCGCAACGCTTCGTCACCTTCGACATGGCCAAAGCTGTCGTTGTAGGTCTTGAAGAAATCCACATCGATCATCAACAACGACAACTGAGTCTGGTCACGCATGGCACGACGCCATTCCAGCTCAAGGTACTCATCGAAATGCCGGCGATTGGACAGCCCGGTAAGACCGTCGGAGTTCATCAACCGTTGCAGCACCAGATTGGTGTCCAGCAACTGCTGCTGGCTGACCCGCAGCGCCCGATACGCCGCATCCCGCTGCAACAGCGTCATGTACGAGCGCGAGTGATAGCGGATGCGCGCCACCAGCTCGATGTTGTCCGGCAGCTTGACCAAATAGTCGTTGGCGCCGGCCGCGAACGCCGCGCTCTTGATCAGCGGGTCTTCCTTGGTCGACAGCACGATGATCGGGATATTCGCGGTGGCCGGATGGTTGCGGTATTCACGCACCAGCGTCAGGCCATCAAGGCCCGGCATGACCAGATCCTGCAGGATCACCGTGGGCTTGATGCGAATCGCCTGGGCAATCGCCTGATGCGGGTCGGCGCAAAAGTGGAAGTCGATGCTTTCCTCATGGGCCAGGCCGCGCCGCACCGCTTCGCCGATCATGGCCTGGTCGTCGACCAGCAACACCATGGCGGCATTTTCGTCGGTCTTGATGTCGTCGATCTGTAAATCATTCATGTGCAGTCACCTGAATTACTTTCCTGCATGCCGGCACCGCGGAGGGTTTGATCATTTTGCAAAGACCTCCAGCAATCGGGGCGCAATTCTGTCCAGTGGGCGAATTTCAACAGCGGCATCAATGGCCGCCGCTGCTTTGGGCATGCCATACACCGCCGAGCTCTGTTGATCCTGGGCGATGGTCAAATATCCTTGTTCACGCAGCAATTTGAGCCCCTGGGCGCCGTCGCGACCCATGCCGGTCAGCAATACGCCGACGGCGTCGCCGTTCCAATGGCTGGCGACGCTTTCAAAAAACACGTCGATGGAAGGCCGGTAAATCTCGTTAACGGGCTCTGCGGTATAGGCCAGCGTGCCGTTTTTCAACAGGCGGATGTGGTGGTTGGTGCCGGCCAGCAGGACCACACCGCTTTGTGGCGGCTCGCCCTCACGCGCCAGGCGCACCGGCAGGCCGGACGCGCTGCTCAGCCACTCGGCCATGCCCGCGGCGAACACCTGATCCACATGCTGCACCAGCACGATGGCCGCCGAAAAGTCCCGTGGCAAACCCTTGAGCAGGATTTCCAGGGCAGCCGGCCCGCCGGCCGACGAACCAATCGCCACCAGGCTTTGACGTTTGCCGGTACCGCGCTGGGGCGCCGTTTCGGTGCGCACCCGGCTGCCGCGCTGGCCGACCAGCCAGCCAATATTGAGGATTTTGCGCAGCAGCGGCGCCGCCGCATCCTTGGCGTTGCCAACGCCCAGCGCCGGCGTATCCACCACATCCAGGGCGCCATGGCCCATGGCTTCGAACACGCGGCTGACATTGGCCTGGCGGTCCACGGTGACGATCACGATCGGGCACGGGGTCTCGGCCATGATCCGCCGCGTGGCCTCCACGCCATCCATCACCGGCATGATCAGGTCCATCAGGATCAGGTCCGGGACCACCTCGGCGCAGTGCTGCACGGCTTCCAGACCGTTGCTGGCCACCCACACCACCTGGTGCGCGGGTTCGAAACTCAAGGCGCGGCGCAAGGCCTCCACCGCCATGGGCATGTCATTGACGATCGCAATCCTCATGCCCGTGCGCCTCCGATCAGTTCCATCACGGCGTCCAGCAAGGCATCGTCATGGAAACTGGCTTTAGCTAAATAATAGTCGGCGCCGGCATCCAGTCCACGACGCCGGTCTTCTTCGCGATCCTTGTACGACACCACCATCACCGGCAACGATTGCAGGCGACTGTCACGGCGCAAGAGTGTGACCAATTCAATACCGTCCATGCGAGGCATATCAATGTCAGTGATGAGCAGGTCGAAGTCTTCGGAACGCAACGCGTTCCAGCCATCCATGCCATCGACCGCGACAGCCACTTCATAACCGCGATTAAGTAACAATTTGCGTTGCAGCTCACGCACGGTGAGCGAGTCGTCCACCACCAGCACGCGTTTACGCGGCGCCTCGGTGGCCTGCTGGCTACGCCGGGCGATGCGTTCCAGGCGGCCGGTATTGAGCAGCTTGTCCACCGAACGCAGCATGTCTTCAACGTCGACGATCAACACCACCGAACCGTCGTCCAGCAAGGCGCCGGCAGAAATATCCTGAACCTTGCCGAGGCGATCATCCAGCGGCAACACCACCAGCGTGCGCTCGCCGATAAAGCGCTCCACCGCGATGCCATACACCGCATCGCGCTCGCGAATCACCACGACTTTAAGCGTCTCCTCATTGCTCTGCCCCGGGGGGCGCTGCAGCAACTGGCTGGCGGCGACCAGGCCGACGTGGCGGCCCTCGTGCCAGAAATGCTGGCGGCCTTCCAGTTGCACGATGTCATCGGGGGCCAGGTCGCACATGCGTTCGATGTGCGCCAGCGGGAACGCATAGGCTTCCTCGCCGACTTCCACCACCAGGCTGCGCACCACCGACAGGGTCAGCGGCACCTCAAGGTGGAAGCGGCTGCCGCGCCCCGCCGTCTGCTCCAGCACCACCGCGCCGCGCAGTTGGCGCACCATATGCTGCACCGCATCCAGGCCGACGCCGCGCCCGGACACTTCGGTGACCTTGTCGCGCAGGCTGAACCCCGGCAGGAACAGGAACGTCAGCAATTCTTCCTCACTCAGGCGCTGAGCGGTTTCCAGTGGCGACAGGTGCCGGTCGACGATGGTGCCGCGCAGGCGCTCAAGATCGACGCCGTTGCCGTCGTCGCTCAATTCCAGCACCAGCAAACCTGCCTGGTGCGAGGCGCGCAGGCGGATCAGGCCCTCGGCCGGCTTACCGGCCAGCATGCGCTGCTCGGGCATTTCGATACCGTGATCGACGGCATTGCGTAAGAGGTGCGTGAGCGGGGCTTCGAGCTTTTCCAGTACGTCGCGGTCAACCTGGGTTTTTTCGCCTTCGATTTCCAGGCGCACTTGCTTGCCAAGGCTGCGGCCCAGGTCGCGGACCATACGCACTTGCCCAGCCAGTACATCGGCAAACGGGCGCATGCGGCAGGCCAGCGCGGTGTCGTAAAGCACTTGGGCACGCTGCCCGGCCTGCCAGCCGAACTCGTCCAGCTCGGCGGTTTTTTCCGCCAGCAAGGCCTGGGCTTCGCTTAACAGGCGCCGGGTGTCGGCCAGCGCTTCCTGGGCTTCGAGGTTCAAATCCAGGGCTTTGAGCTGGCCGTCCAATGTGTCCAGGGCGCGGGCGCTGTTGCTTTGAATGCGTTTGAGGCGCTGCATGCTCGCCAGGTAAGGCTTGAGCCGCTGGGTTTCGACCAGGGATTTACTCGACAGGTCGAGCAGGCTGTTCAAGCGCTCGGCGGTGACCCGCAGCACACGCTCGCCGCCTTCGGTCATGCGTTTGTTCTGGCGTGGCGGCTCGCTGGTCACGGGCGGCGCAGGCTCGGGTTCCGGCGGCGGCTCTTCGATAATCGGCGCCGGTGCAGATTGCGCAGGCGGCGGTGGCGCGATGTTGGCGGTCGGCTGCGACGGATCGAGCAAGCGCTCCATCAACGCCACATAAGCCTGGATATCCGCCGGGCCAACGTCGTTGCCGGGCGTGGCGATGCGCATCAGCAGGTCGGTGCCTTGCAGCAGCGCGTCGATATGTTCGGGTTGCAAGTACAGGCGGCTTTCCTGGGCGCTGACCAGGCAATCCTCCATGACGTGGGCCACGCTGACCCCAGCGTCCACCCCGACAATCCGCGCCGCGCCCTTGAGCGAATGCGCGGCGCGCATGCACGCCTCCAACTGGTCGGCCTGGGTCGGGTTGCGCTCAAGCGCCAGCAGGCCGGCGCTCAGCACCTGGGTTTGCGCATCGGCTTCCAGGCTAAACAGCTCCAGCAGCGAGGCATCGCGCATCTGCTCGGGGGTCATGAGAGGCTCCGGGTCACGGCGGACAACAATTGCGCCTCGTCCAGCCAACGCAGGCTGCGGCCTTTCCACTGCAACACACCTTGGGTGAAGCGCGCACTGGCCTGGGTGCCGGACGCCGATGCGGCCTTCAAGGTGCGCTCGTCGATGGCGTGGATGCCGTCGACTTCATCGACCGGCACCACGACCGGGCCGTCCTGCGCGGCGATGATCAACATGCGCGGCATGATGCGCCCGCCACTGGCACCGTTGCTGGTCGCGTCCAACCCCAGCAGCTCCACCAACGACAGGCATGCAACCAAGGCGCCTCGCACATTGGCCACGCCGAGCAGCGCCCGGGAACGCTGGTGCGGCAGCGAATGAATCGGCTGCAGCGGCGCCACTTCGACCAGGCACCGGGTGGCGATGCCCAGCCATTCCTCGCCAAGACGGAACATCAACAAGGAACGGGTAACGATGTCTTCGTCGAGTTCGGCCACGGCATAAGCGCGCTCATCGCCCTGCTGCAGGGCGTAACGGTCGAGCAAACGGGTGGCGGCAGCGGAATACACCGAGCAGTTGCGGCAGTGAATATGCTCCGCCAGCAGCGGGCAGGACTTGTCGCCATGGATGCCAATGCGGTTCCAGCAGTCGTCAATGGCATGGGTGTCGGCCAGGGTCAGGTCCAGGCTTGCGGTGTTGAGCGCGTCGGTGCTACTCATCGTTTGGACTCACTGTCAGCTCGCTCGCTACGCGCGGCCCGCGCCTGCAAACGGCGCGCCCCCGCACTGTCGCCCTGGGACTCAAGCAACGCCGCCAGGTGCATCAAGGCCTGCGGGTGCTGCGGCTCCAGGTACAAGGCTTTTCGATAATAGCCCTGGGCTTCCAGGGCGCTGCCGGCTACATCGCTGAGCAGCCCCAGCCAATAAAACACCTGGGCGGCCGGCGGATGGTTACTCAAATACTGCTCACAGGCGGCGCGGGCTTCGGCGCTCTTGCCTTCATTGGCCAGCGTGGCGATACGGCCGAGCAAGTCGCCGGCATCCGTCTGCGGCGCCTTGATCGGCACCACCTGCGCGCTGACCGTGCTGAACGGCCGTAGCTTGACCGGAATCGGTGCGGCACTGCGCTGCGGAACCGGCGCAGGCACGGGCACAAACACCGGCTCAGGCTTGATCGGCTCGACGTGCCGACTGAAGGCAAAAGATTGCGGTATGCCAATCGAGCGCATGCCATGGCGCCCCAACAGGCTTCCTTCGGCCGGGCCGATAAACAGCACGCCGTCCTGATGAGTCAGGCCCTTGAGCACATCAAAGACTTGCTTTTGGGTCGGCTGGTCAAAGTAGATCAGCAAGTTGCGGCAAAACACGAAGTCGTAGCTCGGCTCATTGGCCAGCAGGCCCGGATCGAGCAGGTTGCCGACTTGCAGGCGCACCTGTTCGCGCACCCGGTCGGCGATGCGAAAACCGTCGGCCTCCTCGGTGAAATGGCGCTCGCGAAAGTCGATGTCGCTGCCGCGAAACGAATTCTTGCCATACACGCCACGCTTGGCGCGCTCCACCGACAACGGGCTGACATCCAGGCCCAGCACCTTGAATTGATGCGGCGCCAGGCCCGCATCGAGCAGGGCCATGGCAATCGAATACGGCTCTTCGCCGGTGGAACACGGCAAGCTCAGAATGCGCAGCGCGCGCATCTGCTTGATCTCGGCCAGCCGCGCCTTGGCCAGCCGCGCCAGGGTGGCAAAGGATTCGGGATAACGGAAAAACCAGGTCTCGGGCACGATCACGGCTTCGATCAGCGCCTGCTGCTCATCGTGCGAGCTCTGCAGATGCCTCCAGTAAGCCTCTGGCGTCTGCGCCTGCACAATCTGGCTGCGCTGGCGCACCGCGCGCTCGATGATCGCCTCGCCCACAGACGCGACGTCCAGGCCGATGCGTTCCTTCAAGAAGGCAAAGAAGCGCGGGTCGTTGCTCATAGACTCAGCTCGGCAGAAAACAGCAAGGTGCGCACGGGCTCGGTGAGCAATTCGTTGACACCAATCCATTGCATCAAGCCCAAGGCGTCCTCACGCACCAGCCCCAGGTAGGGTGCCTCGCGATTGTCCAGGCCATACGGCTTGAACTCTCCAAGGCCGCAGCGCAGGGTGTCGGTGGCCTGTTCCAGGATCAGCCCCAGCCAGCGCGCTTCAACCCACGGTTGCGGCTGGTAGTTGACCAGCACCAACCGCGTACTGGTGCGGGCTTGGGCCGGCGTGCCGAAGGTCAGCGCACACAGGTCGATCACCGGCACCAGCGCGCCACGGTGGGCAAAAATCCCCGCCACCCAGACCGGCGCATGTGCGATGGGTTTGAGCGGCAGGCGCGGCAGCACCTCGGCCACTTCCGTGGCTTTGAGGGCATAACGTTCGCCGCCGATGTGAAACACCAGAAACAACGCCTTTTTCGCTGCCGGGACGGCGCCGCGTTTAGCCGCGAGGTCGCTCATCAGACTTTGAAACGCGACACGCCGCTGCGCAGACCGACCGCAACCTGGCTCAATTCATCAATGGCAAAGCTGGCCTGGCGCAGGGATTCGACGGTCTGGCTGCTGGCATCGCCCAGTTGCACCAGTGCGTGGTTGATCTGCTCGGCACCGGTGGCCTGGGCCTGCATGCCTTCGTTGACCATCAACACGCGTGGCGCCAACGCCTGCACTTGATGAATGATCTGCGACAGTTGCTCGCCCACTTGCTGCACTTCGAACATGCCGCGGCGCACTTCCTCGGAGAATTTGTCCATGCCCATTACGCCGGCCGACACCGCCGACTGAATCTCGCGCACCATTTGCTCGATGTCGTAGGTGGCCACGGCGGTCTGGTCGGCCAAGCGGCGCACTTCAGTGGCAACCACGGCGAAACCGCGGCCGTATTCACCGGCCTTTTCGGCCTCAATGGCAGCGTTGAGCGACAACAGGTTGGTCTGGTCGGCGACCTTGACGATGGTCACCACCACTTGGTTGATGTTGCCGGCCTTCTCATTGAGGATCGCCAATTTGGCATTGACCAGGTCGGCGGCGCCCATCACCGAGTGCATGGTTTCTTCCATGCGCGCCAGGCCCTGCTGGCCAGAACCGGCAGCGACCGAGGCCTGGTCGGCAGCAGTGGACACTTCGGTCATGGTACGCACCAGGTCCTTGGACGTGGCAGCGATCTCCCGCGACGTTGCGCCGATCTCGGTGGTCGTTGCCGCGGTTTCGGTGGCGGTGGCCTGTTGTTGCTTGGAGGTGGCGGCAATTTCGGTGACCGAGGTGGTGACCTGCACCGACGAGCGCTGGGCCTGGGACACCAGGGCCGTCAGCTCGGTCATCATGTCGTTGAAGCCGGTTTCGACGGCGCCGAATTCGTCCTTGCGCTCCAGGTTCAGGCGCTTGCTCAAATCGCCGTCACGCATGGTGCCGAGGATCGCCACGATGCGCTGCATCGGCGCCATGATGGCGCGCATCAGCAGCAGGCCACACAGGCCGGCGGCGAGAATGGCCAGGGCCAGCGACACGAACATGCTGACTTTGGCAGCCGACACCGCGTCATCAATCGCCGTGGTTGCACGGTCGGCGACGTCTTTGTTCTCGGTAATGATGTCGTTGAGCTTCATGCGTCCTGCCGTCCAGGCGGGCGTCAGGTTGGCGTTGAATTCCTTGCGTGCAGCAACCAGGTCATTGCGCTGCAGGGCGTCGAGCACGATGGCCAGGCTCTTGTTATAGGCCTGGTGCAGGGCTTCGAACTTGTCGAACTCGGACTGGTCATCGCGACCGTTGATGGTGTGCTGGTAGTTGGCCATCTGCTCCCGGACACGCCCTTCAAATGACTTGAAGTCAGCCCTGTCGGCATCGGTCAGGCCCTTGTCGTCACGCAGACCGAGCAATGCCAGGGTTTGCAGGTAGCTGTCGACCCAGGCACTGCGGATCATCGAGCTCAGATAAACCCCCGGCACCGCGTCATCGCGGACAGCCGTCTCGCTGACCTCAATCTTCAGCAACCGTGAATAAGAGACCACAACCATTGACAGCATGATCGCGATAATGACCGCAAAGCTCGCCAAAATCCGTTGGCGCAAGGTCCAGTTCTTCACAGTAATTCCTCGAAGGGCCATTCAAATGGAGGGGAGTATAGCTGAGCGGATGGCCTCATTTATCAATGGGATTTGATGTAGCGTGCACAGAACGCAAATAAATGTGGGAGGGGGCTTGCCTCCGATAGCGGTGAGCCAGCTAGCGATAAGCTGACTGATACATAACTTGTTTCACATGCAAGGCCATCACGCCGCCATCAATCAATTTTCCTGCGTCACCGAACCGCTTAAGCTATCCGGCGTCTGTTTATAGTCCGTTGCGTTTGGCCGAAGGCATGTCCGAACCGTTATTTCTGATCCAGCACGTGCCAGGAACGGCGCGGGATTTGCTCACGACAGGTTGTCTCTATGCACCGCAGGAATTTGCTTAAAGCGTCCATGGCCATTGCGGCTTACACCGGTTTATCGGCCAGTGGCCTGCTGGCCGCGCAGGCCTGGGCCGGTAACCGTGCCGCCGATGGCAAGGCCGTGGCGTTTGACTTTGAAACACTCAAAGCCCAGGCCAAACAGCTCGCCGGCACCGCGTATAAAGACACCAGGCAGGTGCTGCCGCCGACCCTGGCAAACATGACGCCGCAGAATTTCAATGCCATCGGCTACGACGGCAACCATTCGCTGTGGAAGGAATTGAACGGCCAACTCGACGTGCAATTCTTCCACGTCGGCATGGGGTTCAAGACGCCGGTGCGCATGCACAGCGTCGACCCCAAGACCCGTGAAGCCCGCGAGGTGCATTTCCGCCCGTCGTTGTTCAACTATGAAAAGACCACGGTGGACACCAAGCAACTGACCGGCGACTTGGGTTTCTCCGGCTTCAAGCTGTTCAAGGCGCCGGAGCTGGATCGCCATGACGTGCTGTCGTTCCTTGGCGCCAGCTACTTCCGTGCGGTGGATTCCACCGGCCAGTACGGCCTTTCCGCACGCGGCCTTGCGATTGATACCTACGCGAAAAAACGCGAAGAATTCCCCGACTTTACGCAGTTCTGGTTCGAAACCCCGGCCAAGGACGCCACGCGTTTTGTGGTCTATGCCCTGCTCGACTCGCCGAGCGCCACCGGTGCCTACCGCTTCGACATTGATTGCCAGGCCACTCAGGTGGTGATGGCCATCGACGCGAACATCAATGCGCGCACCGCCATCGAACAATTGGGTATCGCGGCGATGACCAGCATGTTCAGTTGCGGCACCGTTGAGCGCCGCATGTGCGACACCATTCACCCGCAGATCCACGATTCTGACCGCCTGGCGATGTGGCGCGGCAATGGCGAGTGGATCTGCCGCCCGCTGAACAACCCGGCCACACTGCAATTCAACGCGTTCGCCGACACCGACCCGAAAGGCTTCGGCCTGGTGCAGACCGACCATGAGTTCGCCAGCTACCAGGACACCGTCGACTGGTACAGCAAGCGCCCAAGCCTGTGGGTTGAACCGACGACCGCATGGGGCGAAGGCTCGATCGACCTGTTGGAAATCCCCACCACCGGCGAAACCCTGGACAACATCGTGGCCTTCTGGACCCCGAAAAAGCCCGTGGCCGCCGGCGACTCACTCAACTATGGCTACAAGCTGTACTGGAGCGCATTGCCACCCGTGAGCACACCGCTGGCCCAAGTCGATGCCACCCGTTCAGGCATGGGCGGCTTTACCGAAGGTTGGGCACCGGGCGAGCACTACCCCGATGTGTGGGCGCGCCGCTTTGCCGTGGACTTCAAGGGCGGCGGCCTGGACCGTCTGCCGGCCGGCACCGGCATCGAGCCCGTGGTGACTTGCTCTCACGGTGAAGTGAAAGACTTCAGCGTGCTGGTGCTCGACAACATCAAGGGCTACCGCATTCTGTTCGATTGGTACCCGACCAGCGACAGCGTGGAGCCGGTGGAATTGCGGCTGTTTATCCGCACCCAGGACCGCACCTTGAGTGAAACCTGGCTGTACCAGTACTTCCCGCCTGCACCGGACAAGCGCAAGTACACCTGACCCACAAAGTGGGGGCTGGCTAGCCAGCGCCCACACGGTCAACGCGTTGTCTAAAACCGCGACACACTCTTCATCGCCCCTATCAGATACCGCATCGCGACCTGATCGTTTTCGGTCAGGGCGCGATATTGCGCCAGCAATTCGGCTTCATCCGAACTCAATCTGCGGCCACGCAAGAACATCCTGCGGGTTAGAAAAGACGCCACCACACCCGCTACACCATAGGACTTGGCCATGGACTGTTTCTCCTGATATCGATCTAAGACTCCTGTCGCCCATCACCCACCTTCCCTGAGGCGCAATGCCTTCGCGGACACACCGACTGACTCCCTGGGCCAGAAATCAGACATACCTTAAGCGTAGAAACAATCTCGGCACGTGTGGGATTTTTTTAGAGTATTAACTTAAATAATTCGCTTAGGTAACAAAGACCTACAGCCCTTTCGCACGCGGCAACCGCCAGCGCTGGAAGTCGTCGGAAACGCGCGCAAGAAAAAACCCACCGGGTCAGGGTGGGTTTCGGTGAATCAGGCGCTGGTCAGTCCCGCAGATCAGACTCATGAATCGGCTGATCACGATGGGTCGCCCGTTGGTACTGCGCCGGCCAGGTGGCCTGGCGGCCGCCCAAGTCATCGTCGGCATGCAACGGCCAGTAAGGGTCACGCAACAGCTCACGGGCCAGGAAGATGATATCGGCCTGGCACGTGCGCAAAATGTGCTCGGCCTGGGCCGGCTCGGTGATCATGCCGACCGTGCCGGTGGCGATGCCCGACTCTTTGCGCACACGCTCGGCAAAGCGCGTCTGGTAGCCGGGGCCGGTGGGGATCTCGGCGTTGGCGGCGGTGCCACCGGACGACACGTCGATCAGGTCTACGCCAAGGTCTTTGAGGCGGCGCGCCAGCTCCACGGTTTCATCCGGGTTCCAGCCGTCTTCGACCCAGTCGGTGGCCGACACGCGCACAAACAGCGGCAGCTCCTGAGGCCAGACCTCACGCACAGCCTGGGTCACTTCCAGCACCAGGCGTATGCGGTTTTCAAACGAGCCACCGTAGTGGTCCTGGCGCTGATTGCTGATGGGCGACAGGAATTGATGCAGCAGGTAACCGTGGGCCGCATGGATTTCCACCACTTCAAAGCCAGCCGTAAGCGCGCGTTTGGCAGCGGCGACAAAGTCGGCGATCACTTGCTGGATTTGCGCATCATCCAATGGCTTGGGCTGGGTGTGGTTGGGATCAAAGGCAATCGGCGAAGGCCCAACCGGCACCCAACCGCCCTCTTCCGGCTTGACGCTGCCGTGCTTGCCGATCCACGGCCGGTGTGTGCTGGCCTTGCGCCCAGCGTGCGCCAGTTGAATGCCCGCCACTGCGCCTTGGGCAGCAATGAAACGCGTGATGCGTTGCAACGGTTCGATTTGTGCGTCGTTCCAGAGGCCCAGGTCCTGGGCAGTGATGCGGCCATCGGCGGTCACGGCGGTGGCTTCGGTGAAAATCAGCCCGGCGCCGCCCACGGCGCGGCTGCCAAGGTGCACCAGGTGCCAGTCATTGGCCAGGCCATCGTCGGATGAGTACTGGCACATCGGCGAGACGGCAATCCGGTTGAGCAGGGTCAATTGACGGAGGGTGTAGGGTTCGAGCAGCTGACTCATGGCGCACCTCTTCTGGGTTCTGTGGGCACTATTCAAACAGTGCTTAGAGCCTAGTCGACAACGGTGGCTTGCATAGGGTTCAGATGGAAAACGGGAGCCGATTGCCGGCTCCCGTGCAGCAGCGGCTTACATTTCGACCTGGGTGCCCAGCTCGATCACCCGGTTGACCGGGAGTTTGAAGAAGCGCAGGTTGCCGTTGGCATTTTTCAACATGAAGGCAAACAGGCTTTCACGCCAACGGGCCATGCCCTTGATGCGCGAGGCAATCACCGTTTCGCGGCTGAGGAAGTAGGTGGTGCGCATCGGGCTGAAATCCAGGTCGTCCAGATGGCACAGCTTGAGTGCCTCCGGCACGTCCGGCTCATCTGTAAACCCGAAGTGCAGGATCACCCGGAAGAACCCTTCCCCATAGGCGTCCACCTCAAAGCGCCGCGAAGCCGGCACACGCGGGATGTCCTCGTAGACCACCGTCAGCATCACCACCTGCTCATGCAACACCTGGTTGTGCAGCAGGTTGTGCAACAGCGCGTGGGGCACGGCGTCTGGGCGCGCGGTGAGGAACACCGCCGTGCCCTGCACGCGATGAGGCGGCTGCACGCGAATACTGCTGATGAAGATCGGCAACGGCAGGCCGCCCTCGTCTAGACGGTCCACCAGCAATTGCTTGCCGCGCTTCCAGGTGGTCATCAGCACAAACAGCACGATCCCCGCCAACACCGGAAAGGCGCCGCCCTGGATGATCTTCGGCACGTTGGCCGCAAAGTACAGGCCGTCCACCAACAGGCAGCAAACCAAGACCGGCACGGCGAGTATCGGCGGCCATTTCCACAACAGCAGCATCACCGCCGACACCAGGATGGTGGTCATCAGCATGGTGCCGGTCACCGCTACGCCGTACGCGGACGCCAGCGCATTGGAGGACTCGAAGCCGATCACCAGCAGAATCACGCCGACCATCAGCGACCAATTCACCGCGCCGATGTAGATCTGGCCCTGTTCGGCGCTGGAGGTGTGTTGAATGTGCATGCGCGGGATATAACCCAGCTGGATCGCCTGGCGCGTCAACGAGAACGCACCCGAAATCACCGCCTGGGAGGCAATCACCGTGGCCAGGGTGGACAACACCACCAGCGGGATCAGCGCCCAGCTCGGCGCCAGCAGGTAGAACGGGTTACGCGCGGCTTCCGGATCGCCCAACAGCATGGCGCCCTGGCCGAAATAGTTAAGCACCAGCGCCGGCAGCACCAGAATGAACCAGGCGCGAGCGATGGGTTTGCGGCCGAAGTGGCCCATGTCGGCGTACAACGCCTCGGCGCCCGTCAATGCCAGCACCACCGCACCGAGGATTGCCACACCAATACCAGGGTGAGCTTCGAAGAAACGCACGCCCCACATCGGATTCAATGCGTTGAGCACTTCAGGGTGCAGGGTGATGCCATACACACCGAGGCCGCCGAGCACCAGGAACCACGTCACCATCACTGGCCCGAACAGCTTGCCGATGCGGTCGGTGCCGTGTTTCTGGATCAGGAACAGCGCCACCAGCACCACCAGTGCGATCGGTACGACCCATTTGTCGAGGCCATCGAACGCCAACTCCAGGCCTTCAATAGCCGACAACACCGAAATC
Organism: Pseudomonas sp. NFX183; assembly: GCF_047943075.1. Lineage (NCBI taxonomy): Bacteria > Pseudomonadati > Pseudomonadota > Gammaproteobacteria > Pseudomonadales > Pseudomonadaceae > Pseudomonas > Pseudomonas sp. NFX183. The sequence continues at coordinate 762,260 of NZ_CP181333.1, forward strand.
GCCGGGGTGATCATGCTGTCGCCGTAGAACAGTGCTGCGCCGCACAAGCCACACACCACCAGGAAACTGCGCAACTTCTTGCGCTCCCCTGCCGCTCGTCGCGCCAACGCCGTCAGCGCCATGATGCCGCCTTCGCCTTGGTTGTCGGCGCGCAACACGAACAGCATGTATTTGATCGACACCACCCAGATCAGCGACCAGAAGATCAGCGCCAGGATCCCCAGCACACCATCATGGTTGACCTGAACCCCGTAACCACCGGTAAACACTTCTTTAAGGGTATAGAGCGGGCTGGTACCGATATCGCCGTAAACCACCCCGACTGCCGCCACCAGCATGCCAATCGGCTTTGCATTGGAATGCTCGGCACCTGCCGCCTGACTATTTGCCTGACCCATCAACCACTCCTGCCCTTTGACCCAAGGCCTTTTATAAACAACGCGCCTAAGCTGACCGTAGCATGCGCTGTTTTACTTCTCGTAACAGACGTTTTATTGACCCAAGGGTTTTACCCATGCGCAACGGCGCGAAGCATAGCGCAGCACTCGTCGCATTTCCCCGCATAAAGCTGGTCAAGTGCGTTGCCCGTCGCTAGAATTGCGCACTTTTTGATCAGAGGCGCACCAAGCGCCCGTCTACCGCCGTGTCGTGCCCGACTGGCGGCGCCATTCAATACCGAGGTTAGACATGTCCACCACCATCGCAAAAGCCAACCCCAAGGTCGGCTTTGTATCCCTGGGTTGCCCGAAGGCTCTGGTCGACTCCGAGCGCATCCTTACGCAACTGCGCATGGAAGGCTATGACGTCGTGTCCACGTATCAGGACGCCGACGTGGTGGTGGTCAACACCTGCGGCTTCATCGACTCGGCCAAGGCTGAGTCGCTGGAAGTGATCGGCGAAGCCATCAAGGAAAACGGCAAGGTCATCGTCACCGGCTGCATGGGCGTGGAAGAAGGCGCTATCCGCAACGTGCACCCAAGCGTGCTGGCCGTGACCGGCCCGCAGCAGTACGAGCAGGTGGTCAACGCCGTGCACGACGTGGTGCCGCCGCGTCAGGACCACAACCCGCTGATCGACCTGGTGCCGCCGCAAGGCATCAAGCTGACCCCGCGCCACTACGCCTACCTGAAAATTTCCGAAGGCTGCAACCACAGCTGCAGCTTCTGCATCATCCCGTCGATGCGCGGCAAGCTGGTCAGCCGCCCGGTCGGTGATGTGCTGGACGAGGCTCAGCGCCTGGTCAAATCCGGCGTCAAAGAGCTGTTGGTGATTTCCCAAGACACCAGCGCCTACGGCGTTGACGTGAAATACCGCACCGGTTTCTGGAACGGCGCGCCGGTGAAAACCCGCATGACCGAACTCTGCGAAGCCTTGAGCAGCTTGGGCGTATGGGTGCGCCTGCACTACGTTTACCCGTACCCGCACGTGGACGAACTGATCCCGTTGATGGCCGCCGGCAAGATCCTGCCGTACCTGGACATCCCGTTCCAGCACGCCAGCCCGAAAATCCTCAAGGCCATGAAACGCCCGGCCTTTGAAGACAAGACCCTGGCGCGCATCAAGAACTGGCGCGAGATCTGCCCGGAGCTGATCATCCGCTCGACCTTCATCGTCGGCTTCCCCGGCGAAACCGAAGAAGACTTCCAGTACCTGCTGGACTGGCTGACCGAAGCGCAGCTGGACCGCGTCGGCTGCTTCCAGTACTCGCCGGTCGAAGGCGCCCCCGCCAATTTGCTGGACGCTGCCATCGTACCGGATGAGGTCAAGCAAGACCGTTGGGAGCGCTTCATGGCGCACCAGCAGGCCATCAGCTCGGCACGTCTGCAACTGCGCATCGGCCGGGAAATCGAAGTGCTGATCGACGAAGTCGACGAGCAAGGCGCCGTAGGCCGTTGCTTCTTCGATGCGCCGGAAATCGACGGTAACGTGTTTATCGACGATGCCAGCGGCCTGAAGCCGGGCGACAAGGTCTGGTGCACCGTGACCGACGCCGACGAATACGACCTGTGGGCCGTCAAGCGCGACTGATCAAAAAAACCTTAAAAGCCCCGCCTCTGGACAAGATGCGGGGCTTTTTTAGGTCTATCGTTTGCCCATTGGCGTAGAAACAGGCAAGGGGCAGCGGGCATGCGTCAGCTTTCGGCAATTCATACACCCAAACTCAGCGACTTCGCGCACCTGGCGCAACTGTGGGAAGACTCGGTGCGGGCGACCCACGACTTTTTGCCGGACAGCTACATTGTGTTGCTCAAGGAGCTGGTGCTGACGCGCTACCTCGACTCGGTGATGCTGATCTGCACCAAGGACGCGCGCCAACGCATCACCGGGTTCGCCGGCGTGGCGTCAGGCAAGGTCGAAATGCTGTTTATCGACCCGCAGCACCGTGGCCAGGGCCTCGGCCGGCAACTGCTGCGTTATGCGATCGAGCACATGAACGCCGACACGCTGGACGTCAACGAACAGAACCCGCAGGCCCTGGGCTTTTACTTCAAGCAGGGCTTTGAGGTGATCGGCCGCGCAGAGCATGACGGGCTGGGCCAGCCGTATCCGTTGCTGCACATGCGTTTGCGCCAGCAGCAACTGCGCAGAGGCTGACGCAACACCGGATAAAATGTGGGAGCCGGCTTGCCTGCGAAAGCGGTGGCCCCATCAGCACACCTTGGCTGATACACCGCCTTCGCGAGCAAGCCCGCTCCCACATTTTGAACCGTGTATTGACCAATAAAGCCCAGCGCTGAAATGGAGCCGGGATTAACCCGCGCCAGGCAGGTACAATAGCTGCCCCATTTTGCTACGGCCCTTGTCATGACTGACCCCATACGCCTCTCCAAACGCCTTATCGAACTGGTCGGTTGCTCCCGTCGGGAGGCTGAGCTGTTTATCGAAGGCGGCTGGGTCTCGGTGGACGGCGAAGTGATCGACGAACCGCAGTTCAAGGTCACCACCCAGAAGGTCGAGCTGGACCCAGAGGCCAAAGCCACTGCACCGGAGCCGGTGACCATTCTGCTGCACGCGCCGGTCGGCGTGGACGCGGAAACGGCGATGGCCTCGATCAGCGCCGAAACCCTGTCCGAAGAGCATCGCTTCAGCAAACGCCCGCTAAAGGGCCACTTCCTGCGCCTGACCGCCAGTGCCGACCTGCAAGCCAAGGCCAGCGGCCTGCTGGTGTTCACCCAGGACTGGAAGATTCTGCGCAAGTTGACCGCCGATGCCGCCAAGATCGAGCAGGAATACGTGGTAGAGGTTGAAGGCGACATGGTCGCCCACGGCCTCAATCGCCTGAACCACGGCCTGACTTACAAGGGCAAAGAGCTGCCCGCCGTGAAAGCCAGCTGGCAAAACGAAAACCGCCTGCGCTTTGCGATGAAAAACCCGCAACCGGGTGTGATCGCCCTGTTCTGCGAAGCCGTTGGCTTGAAAGTCATCGCCATCCGCCGCATCCGCATTGGCGGCGTGTCCATCGGCAAAGTGCCGGTCGGCCAATGGCGTTACCTGTCCGGCAAAGAGAAGTTCTAAGCCGCTGCCCCCTTTCTCGACGCCGCCTGACCGGGCGGTGTCCTCAGTTGAATACCAGGATTGCCCACCATGATTCACAACGACGTACTGCGCAGCGTGCGCTACATGCTCGACATCAGCGACAACAAGATGGTCGAGATCATCAAGCTCGGCGGCATGGACGTGACCAAGGAAGACCTGCTGACCTACCTCAAAAAAGATGAGGAAGAAGGTTTTGTGTTCTGCCCGGACGACGTCATGGCGCACTTCCTTGACGGCCTGGTGATTTTCAAGCGCGGCAAGGACGAAAGCCGTCCGCCGCAGCCGATCGAAACTCCGGTGACCAACAACATCATCCTGAAGAAGCTGCGCGTGGCCTTCGAATTGAAGGAGGACGACATGCACGCGATCCTCAAGGCTGCCGAGTTCCCGGTGTCCAAGCCAGAGCTGAGCGCGCTGTTCCGCAAGTTCGGCCACACCAACTACCGCACGTGTGGCGACCAGTTGCTGCGTAACTTCCTCAAGGGCCTGACGCTGCGGGTTCGTGCGTAAACCATGAGCTACAACGTCTCCCCCGTCGGCTTCGTGCGCTCCTGCTTCAAGGAGAAGTTCGCCATCCCGCGCCAACCGCAACTGGCGCCTGCCGCCCGCGGCGTGCTGGAACTGGTGACGCCGTTCGACGGGGGTGAGGCCGTGCAGGGCCTGGAGCAGGTCAGCCATGTCTGGTTGCTGTTTCTGTTCCACCAGGCCCTGGAAGACAAGCCGCGCCTCAAAGTGCGCCCGCCACGCCTGGGCGGCAACACGTCCATGGGTGTGTTCGCCACCCGCGCCACCCATCGCCCTAACGGCATTGGTCAGTCAGTGGTCAAGCTGGACAAGGTGGAGCCGGGGCGGTTGTGGATTTCCGGGATTGATTTGCTCGATGGCACGCCGGTGCTGGATATCAAGCCGTATGTGCCCTACGCCGATATTATCGACACGGCCACCAACCGCATCGCCAGTGGCGCGCCGCAGCTGATTCCGGTGCAGTGGCTGAAGACCGCGCTGCAACAGGCACAAGGCCATGCTCAGCGTCTTGGCGAGCCTCTGGTGGAGTTGATTGATCAGTGCTTGGCGCAGGACCCAAGGCCGGCGTATCAAACGCCGGGGCCGGAGCGCGAATATGGCGCGCAGTTCTGGGATGTGGATGTGCGCTGGCACTATCCAGAGGCGGGCCTCATCTGTGTACTGGAAGTGCTTGCGGCTGGATAAACCGGAAAAAATGTGGGAGGGGGCTTGCCCCCGATAGCGGTGGTACATTCAACATCTCTGTTGACTGACTTGGCGCCATCGGGGGCAAGCCCCCTCCCACATTTAGATCTTCTTTGTTGCCCTGACCGTTTTACTTCTCGACGAACGCACGCTCGATCAAGTAATCACCCGGCTCACGCATACGCGGCGAAACCTTCAGGCCGAAGCTGTTCAGCACTTCGCTGGTTTCATCGAGCATGCTTGGGCTGCCGCACAGCATGGCGCGGTCGTCTTCAGGGTTGATCGGTGGCAGGCCGATGTCGCTGAACAGCTTGCCGCTGCGCATCAGGTCAGTCAGGCGGCCTTCGTTTTCGAATGGCTCGCGGGTCACGGTCGGGTAGTAGATCAACTTGTCACGCAGGGCCTCGCCGAAGAATTCGTTCTGCGGCAGGTGCTCGGTGATGAATTCGCGGTAGGCGACTTCGTTGACGTAACGCACGCCGTGGCACAGGATCACCTTTTCGAAACGCTCGTAGGTTTCCGGGTCCTGGATCACGCTCATGAACGGCGCGAGGCCAGTACCGGTGCTGAGCAGGTACAGGTGTTTGCCCGGCTTCAAATCGTCAAGCACCAGGGTGCCTGTCGGTTTTTTGCTGATGATGATCTCGTCGCCTTCCTTCAAGTGCTGCAATTGGGAAGTCAGCGGGCCATCGGGCACCTTGATGCTGAAGAACTCCAGATGCTCTTCCCAGTTCGGGCTGGCAATGGAGTATGCGCGCATGAGCGGGCGGCCATTTGGCTGTTGCAGGCCGATCATCACGAACTGACCGTTCTCGAAGCGCAGGCCCGGATCGCGGGTGCACTTGAAGCTGAACAGAGTGTCGTTCCAGTGATGAACACTGAGGACACGCTCGTGGTTCATGTTGCTCATGTACGGGGGACTCCTGGAAATGGGTCTGCGCCAAGATTGAGGTGCGCAATTGCACAGCATTCTAATGGCGGCGACAATATCTGTTAACTGGATTATTAAGATAAGGGTTATCGGTTATATCGATATGCGATTTACTCTCCGTCAACTGCAAGTCTTCGTCGCCGTCGCCCAGCAGGAAAGCGTCTCACGCGCCGCTGGCCTTCTGGCCTTATCTCAATCTGCCGCCAGCACCTCGATCACCGAGCTGGAGCGTCAATCCAGCTGCCAATTATTCGACCGCGCGGGCAAACGCCTGAGCCTCAACGCCCTCGGCCATCAGTTGTTGCCGCAGGCGGTGGCACTGCTGGACCAGGCCAAGGAGATCGAAGACCTGCTCAACGGCAAGTCAGGCTTTGGCTCCCTGGCGGTCGGCGCCACCCTGACCATCGGCAATTACCTGGCCACGCTGTTGATCGGCAGCTTCATGCAGCAGCACCCCGAGAGCCAGGTGAAGCTGCATGTGCAGAACACTGCGCATATCGTGCATCAGGTAGCGCACTACGAAATTGACCTGGGTCTAATCGAAGGCGACTGCAGCCACCCCGACATCGAAGTGCAGACCTGGGTGGAAGATGAGCTGGTGGTGTTTTGCGCGCCGCAGCATCACTTGGCCAAACGCGGCGTGGCAACCATGGAAGAGTTAACCCATGAAGCATGGATCCTGCGCGAGCAAGGCTCCGGCACGCGCCTGACCTTTGACCAGGCCATGCGACATCATCGCAGCGCGCTGAATATCCGCCTGGAGCTGGAACACACCGAGGCGATCAAACGTGCGGTGGAGTCGGGCTTGGGGATTGGCTGCATTTCCCGGCTGGCGCTGCGCGATGCGTTCCGCCGCGGCAGCCTGGTGCCGGTGGAAACCCCGGACCTGGACCTGGCCCGGCAGTTTTACTTTATCTGGCATAAACAGAAGTACCAGACCTCGGCAATGCGCGAGTTTCTGGAACTGTGCCGCGCCTTCACCGCCGGGGTTCAGCGCAGCGACGAGATCGTGCTGCCGAGCATCGCCTGATGCCTTAGATCAGAATCACGGCCCACACCAGGGTGATTATGGTCAGCGCCACGAATTGTGCGGCGCTGCCCATGTCCTTGGCGTTTTTCGACAGCGGGTGCAGGTCGAGGGAAATCCGGTCGATGGCCGCTTCCACCGCGGAGTTGAGCAGTTCGACGATCAGGGCCAGCAGGCACACCGCGATGAGCAAGGCTCGCTCGACCCGGCTGACGTGCAGGAAAAAGCTCAGCGGAATCAGGATCACGTTGAGCAACACCAACTGACGGAATGCCGCCTCGCCAGTGAAAGCCGCACGCAGGCCATCCAGGGAATAGCCCCCTGCGTTGAAGATACGTTTGATACCGGTTTGACCCTTGAAAGGCGACATAGATGTAGGCAACTGAACCAAAGAAGTGGGGAAACTAGATCACGCAAAGTCAAAAAAGCGTGAATCGGCAATGTCTTAGTGCTGCGAAATTGACTCAAGTTGTTGCAAGAGCAGCGCTGCCTGAGTGCGCGTGCGCACGCCCAGCTTGCGAAAAATCGCCGTCACATGGGCCTTGATGGTCGCTTCCGACACGCTCAATTCGTAAGCAATCTGCTTGTTCAGCAAGCCTTCGCAGACCATGGTCAACACCCGAAATTGCTGAGGCGTCAGGCTGGCGAGGCCATCACGGGCAGCCTTGGCTTCGTCGGACACGTTGATTTCTTCAAACGCTTGCGGCGGCCAGGACACATCGCCGTCAAGCACGGTACGCACGGCTTTCTGGATCGCTTCCATTGAACTGGACTTGGGAATGAAACCGCTGGCGCCAAACTCCTTGGAGCGCACCACCACGTCAGCTTCTTCCTGGGCCGAAACCATCACCACCGGGATCTGCGGGTATTGCCCGCGTAACAGCACCAGCCCGGAAAAACCGTAGGCGCCGGGCATGTTCAGGTCGAGCAGCACCAGGTCCCAGTCGGATTTTTCGGTGAGTCGTGCTTCCAGCTCGGCAATGCTGGCCACTTCAACCAGTCGCACGTCCGGGCCAAGGCCCAGGGTTACCGCCTGATGCAGGGCACTGCGAAACAGCGGGTGGTCATCGGCTATCAGGATTTCGTATGTGGCCATTGATTAAATGATCCTGTTTTTATGGCAGCCCTGACGGGTTCAGGGTTCGCCAGTACACAAGGCAACGGCCAGGCAGCCATCGCCACGGGGCAGGCTCAGCGTCAAAAACACCTGCAACGACGCTGAAAATTCACGGTTACGCCCCAATCGGCGCCCAGCATGCCCAGCGTAGCCTGGGGGGTCAAGCACTACGCCCGCGGGCATTTTAGCGAGTTGCAGGTTTACAGTGCCATCATGCAAACGTCGTCTGGTCATACCGCCGGGATGTGGGGCGAGAGGCGCGCATGAACGCTGTCCGCCGGGTCCAGCGGCAACAGGAACTTGGCCGCCAGGTAATGGGTGCTGAATACGTCGAGGTAAGCATCCAGCACTTCACTGGCCGCCTGATCGCTGGCTAGCTCCAGGCACAGCGCCGCGACTTCGGCGGTGCAAAAATGATCATCCCGCTTGGAGCGGCGCAGCTTGTAGCGCGACAGCTGTTCAGGCGCCAGGCTCAACACGGGCAAGTGCTCAAGGTAAGGGCTCTTGCGGAACATCTTGCGCGCTTCACTCCAGGTGCCATCCAGCAGGATGAACAACGGGCGCTTGCCCTCCTCCACTTTCACCTCACTGACAACCCGCTCTGGCGCGACGAATTCGCCGGGAAACACGATGTAGGGTTGCCACTGCGGGTCGGCCAACAGGGTCAGCAACGCGGGATCGACCTCGGTGCGCGACCAGGCGAACGCGGTGGTGTCGTCAATCACATCGGCAATCAGCCAGCCTGTGTTGCTCGGCTTCATCGGCTCCACATCGTGCATCAGCAGGCACATCGCCGAACGCGCTTCTACCTGCGGCCGCCAGGCACACAGGCAATATTCGGGAATCACCCGGCAGCCGGGGCAACGTTCGGCGCGCGAACCTCGGTTGAGGAACGGGCGCACGGCCCGCGCCAGCCGCTGGGTACGCAAGCGGGAAACGGCATGGCTCATCGGGTGCAACCCGTAGAAGGCAAAATCGACACTGGGGGAACTCGAGACAGGCTTAAGTGGCGGCAGTTTACCAGAGCCGCCGGCACTTCTGAGCGATACGCCTGGCTGTAGTGGCAGGCGCTCACCTATAATTGCGCGCCACTGAACGCACAACGCAGTGGCTGGTCTATGCACCAGTAACCGAATCAGGAGATTTTCATGCTGCGTTCCATGCTGCGCCTTGTTGCCCCATCCGTCGCCCTCGCGCTGGTATTGCCCATGGGCGCCCACGCGGCCTCGCTGCTGGAGGCCCAAATGAACAGGAAGCTGCAAAGCGTCGCGGCCGAAAGCAACAAGGACCTGCCCCGGGAAATCGATGAAAAAACCCTGGAAGTGGCCTACACCGTTGAAGGCATGCAACTGATCGATCACCTCAGCGTGCAGCCTGACCGTGCCGAACAGATGCGCGCCAACCCCAAGGCTGTATATTTCCAGCTGGGTCAAAGCGTGTGCCTGAACAAGGGTTACCGCGAGTTGATGGCCAAGGGTGCCGTGATGCGCTATGACATCTCCGAGAACAAGACCAACCGCCCGGTGGCGTCGGTCAAGTTTGTCGAAGCCGATTGCCCGGCACCTGCCGCAGCGAAGAAGAAAAAGTAACGATTGCTCGACCATCGCGCGCTGCTGTCCTGTGGCGCGCACTTCCCTCGCTGCCTATGCTTGCCGACGACTAAACTGCTTGATGTGCGACCAATAACCGGTTGCCAGCCAAGGGTTTTTCGGCTCATGATCAAGTCATCCCGACCGCCTGCCCCGCGCATTTTCCACGCCGTTCTGTAACATTTTCAGGGCAAAAGAGGGTTGCCCTCCTGCGACTTGCAGTGCAAAGGTTTCCAAATCACAAGGAACATACAGAGCCCGCTTCGCCGCTCGGTGCATACCGTGCAATGCCCCTGGCGTGCAGCGACACATGCAGTGTCGTGGCCGCGGACGAATACCTCGCCGAGGGCCCAGGTTCTGTGAAGAAGGAGAAGTTGAATGACTTACGAATCGAATGACCGTCTGCTCCGTCATTTTGAAGAACACGGGACCGACCTCACTCAGCAGGTCGACGCGCAACTCCAGCTGGTCGCGCCCAGCAGCCCGAACATTCCCCTTTATCGCGACATGATCCTCACCGTTCTGCGCATGGCCCAGGACGATCGCAACCGTTGGAACGCCAAAATCACCTTGCAGGCGATCCGCGAACTGGACAATGCCTTCCGCGTGCTCGAACAGTTCAAGAACCGCCGCAAGGTGACCGTGTTCGGCTCGGCACGCACACCGGTTGAAAGCCCGTTGTATGCCCTGGCCCGGGAAGTCGGCGCCCAGCTGGCGCAATCGGACCTGATGGTGATCACCGGCGGTGGCGGCGGCATCATGGCGGCAGCCCACGAAGGCGCCGGCCTGGAACACAGCCTGGGGTTCAACATTACCCTGCCCTTTGAGCAGCACGCCAACCCGACCATCGACGGCACTGAGAACCTGCTGTCCTTCCACTTCTTCTTTACCCGCAAGCTGTTTTTCGTCAAGGAAGCCGATGCGCTGGTGTTGTGCCCGGGCGGGTTCGGCACCCTGGATGAAGCGCTTGAAGTGCTCACCCTGATCCAGACCGGCAAAAGCCCACTAGTGCCAGTAGTACTGCTGGATGCTCCGGGCGGCAGTTTTTGGCAAGGCGCTCTGGACTTTATCCGCAGCCAGCTCGAAGCCAATCGCTATATCCTGCCCACCGACCTCAAGCTGGTCCGACTGGTACACAGTGCTGAAGAAGCCGTGGACGAAATCAACCAGTTCTATGCCAACTTTCACTCCACGCGCTGGTTGAAGCGTGAGTTTGTGGTGCGCATGAACCATCCGCTCAGTGAACGGGCGCTGGCTCATTTGCAAAGCGAGTTTGCCAGCCTGCGGCTGAGTGGTGAGTTCCAGCAGCTTGCCTATACCGGCGAGGAACACGATGAGCCGAGGTTCAGCCATTTGACGCGCTTGGTGTTCAACTTCAATGGCCGCGATCAAGGTCGACTGCGAGAGTTGGTGGATTACATCAACCTGCCGGAAAACTGGGCACAGGCTCAGGGGAAAGCGCAGCAGCGAGTAACGCCCGAGCCAGCATGATTTTTTGAAGGCAAAAAAAAAGGCCCACTATTTTCATAGTGGGCCTTTTTAATTTACCGAGTTCGATCAGATGCAGCAGATTCGATGTGGGAGCTGGCTTGCCTGCGATGGCATCATCGCGATCCTACTGGGAAACCGAAGCGTCCACATCGCAGGCAAGCCAGCGCCTGAATTTTAAATTTCAGCAGCTCGAAAGCTCAGTCTTCCATGTCTCGGCCGCTTAACAGGCGGCTGATCATATCCATCGAAAACCCGCGATAACTCAGGAAGCGACCTTGCTTAGCACGCTCCCTGGCATCAATCGGAAGATGGCCGGCAAACTTGCGGCGCCAGGTATCTTCCAACTGCGACTGCCAACTGATACCGCACTCACGCAGGGCGAGGTCGATATCAGCGCGTTGCAGACCGCGCTGGCTCAGCTCTTCACGAATTCGCGCCGGGCCATAGCCGGAGCGCGCGCGGTAGGAGACAAAGCTTTCCAGGTAACGCGCTTCCGACAGAAGCCCTTCTTCCGTTAAGCGGTCGAGGGCAGTTTCGATCATCTCGGGCTCTGCACCGCGCTGACGCAGTTTACGCGTCAGCTCGACTCGACCATGCTCGCGTCGAGCGAGCAGGTCCATCGCAGTGCGCCGAACGGCGACGAGTGTATCCAGTACAACAGTCATCGTTTGCTTCAGATGTCAGTGTCAGCTTCTTCGACTTCTTCAACCGGCTCACGATTGGCAGCAGCTTTCACGTCTGGCGCTGCGGTCAGCAGCTTGTCGCGAATCTGCTTCTCGAGCGTGGCGGCGATATCCGGGTTGTCTGCCAGGAACTTGGCCGAGTTGGCCTTGCCCTGACCGATCTTGCTGCCGTTGTAGGCATACCAGGCGCCGGATTTCTCGACGAAACCGTGCAACACGCCCAGGTCGATCATCTCGCCGTTCAGGTAGATACCCTTGCCGTAGAGAATCTGGAACTCAGCCTGACGGAAAGGCGGAGCCACTTTGTTCTTCACGACTTTAACGCGGGTTTCGCTGCCGACAACCTCGTCACCTTCCTTCACCGCGCCGGTACGACGGATGTCCAGACGAACCGAAGCGTAGAACTTCAACGCGTTACCACCGGTGGTGGTTTCCGGGCTGCCGAACATCACGCCGATCTTCATACGGATCTGGTTGATGAAGATCACCAGGCAGTTGGCGTTCTTGATGTTACCGGTGATTTTACGCAGCGCCTGGGACATCAGGCGGGCTTGCAGGCCCACGTGCATGTCGCCCATTTCGCCTTCGATTTCAGCTTTCGGTACCAGGGCTGCCACGGAATCGACCACGATCACGTCGATGGCGTTGGAGCGCACCAGCATGTCGGTGATTTCCAGGGCTTGCTCACCGGTGTCCGGCTGGGAAACGAGCAGGTCGTCTACGTTGACGCCCAGTTTGCCGGCGTATTCAGGATCCAGGGCGTGCTCGGCGTCGACGAACGCGCAGGTGGCGCCCATTTTTTGCGCCTGGGCAATCACCGACAGAGTCAGAGTGGTTTTACCGGAAGATTCAGGACCGTAGATTTCGACGATACGGCCTTTTGGCAGGCCGCCAATGCCGAGCGCGATGTCCAGACCCAGAGAGCCAGTGGAAATAGCCGGGATCGCCTGACGATCGTGATCGCCCATACGCATTACGGCACCCTTGCCGAATTGACGTTCGATCTGACCCAGGGCCGCAGCCAAGGCTTTCTTCTTGTTGTCGTCCATTAAAGTCCTCACGTAATCAATAAGGCCTGACGGCCAACACCTGTATAAGTAGACAGTATTGTTCCACAAAGATCGAAGATCGCCTACCCCTGTTTTTCTATTTCTAGTGCAGCTCGTCGCAACAAGCCCTCAAGCGCGGCTTTTACCGTTTGTCGGCGGACCTCGTCGCGGTTGCCGGGGAAGTGCGCAAGCTCGGCCGTCACCTCTTCGCCAACCCCAAACGCCAACCAGACGGTGCCGACCGGTTTGTCCGGCGAACCACCATCCGGCCCTGCCACACCACTGACCGCCACGGCAAAGCGCGACAGGCTTTTTTCCTGTGCACCACGGACCATCGCCTCCACCACCTCCTGGCTGACAGCGCCGACTTTGCCGAACAGTTTCTCCGGTACGCCCAACTGCCGGGTCTTCTGTCGATTGGAGTAAGTGACATATCCCGCCTCAAACCAGGCCGAACTACCTGGAATCCGCGTGATGGCTTCGGCGATACCGCCGCCGGTGCACGACTCGGCGGTAGTGACGTGGGCATTGAGCACCTGCAAACGGCGACCCAGTTCAGCGGCCAGTTGAGTGATTTCCTTCACGGTCGACTCCAGAAGTAGGCGGGGGATTTGCCTACCCTACAGGAGCAAATCGCACGCGCAAGCGACAGACTGGATCAAGATGCTAACGCCCGACGGCGCGCACGTACGCTTGGCAGGCACGTAAGGCGATCAGGGCGTTATCGCCGTCGTCGGTGATGGCGATAATTCGTTGAGCATGCGCCGGGTCAAGTCGGGCTCGCGGGGCTGCATGAACCACGCCGCCGGAGGTGGTGGCGGCTGGCATTGGGCAGCCGAGGGTACGGTCGGTGGCGTCGAGAAGGACTGACAACCGCACATCAGCAGTGGCCAGGCGGTCGCGCAGAGCAGCTTGATTACGCTGGGCATCAATCAATTCCTGGGCATGTTGTCGGTCGCTGGCACTGAGTTGCTGCTCCAGCGCCAGCCGTTTTTTCTGCTCTGCCTGCTGTCGAAGCGAGGCCGCCTGAGCGTTTAGATCCGCCTGCTGCTCAAGCTGCGTACCATATCGCCACGCCTGCACCTGCCAAACCGCAACCACCAGCAAACACACGCCGATCAGCCGTAACCCGCCTAAGAAGCGCACAACACCGCCTTCGCCCGGGCCCACAATTGCAGCCGGTGCTCCAGCCCGCTCAACCCACCGTTGATGCGTCGGGTGATGGTGGTGAACTGGTCCTTGTCGGCCAGCTCATTCAAACCGTTGCTTTGCCAGAACCACGCCGCAGATTCACACGCCCACTGCGGCTGCTCCAGCAACTCGGGCTGGCGCAGCAGGCGATCGTCGCCAAACAGCGCCTGGCTGCACGCCAGGTAATTGCGCCGACCCGTAATCTGGATCAGCCCCCTGCCCCGGTACTTCTGGCCATCGCCGTCCGCTTCGGGAGTGTTGCCCAGGCGTGCGGCCAAGATGCCGGTGTCGTATTTGCTGAGGTATTGGTCGCTGCCCAGTTCGCGCACGTAGCGCAGCTCGCCGGATTCGTGACCGATTTGAGCCAGGAACGCAGCGATGCGCTTGGGTTGGCCGATCTGGAACCTGGACATTGCAGTATTCAATGCGGACAAAAAAAGGCCCGCAACAGGGCGGGCTCCGGGCAGGATTTGAACCAGTTGAGAAAGCGTTATAGCCATGGGTCCTCACTCGGCCGCGGATAAACCGTTGGCCATGATCGTGCATCGATAACTCTCGCTGCGCTTGCCACTGGAGGTCACCGTCTTGATCGACCAACGGCCGCGCATAAAGTCGGGCCACGACTCGTCCAGCAGCAACAGGCCTTCAGCGCCGAACAAGGGGTTTCCGGGGCAGATCACATTGACCTGCATCCCTTCGCGCCCCACTCGGCGCATCTCGCCCTCGGCAGCGGTTCTGGCTTCAGCCTCGTTCTGGTAACGCTGCGTCACCACCTTGAACGGCGCGATGCCCACCTGCACCACCCGTTGTTTACCGGCTGCCGCGTCCCACCAGGACGTTTGTGCGCCCAGGTAAGTAGCGCGGCTGGTTTGGGTAAAGCTGGCGGCGATAAACGCGCGATCACCCGGACGATTGTCGTGGGTGATCGACAACGGCACGACCGGCAAGACCTTGCCCGACAGCGATTTTGTCTGCCCTTTGCGGCCCAGCACATACAGCTCGTCGACAGGCTTGGCCACGGCATCGAAGCGATTGGCCAGACGCGTGAGAAACGCCATGTCACTTTCATTGGTCTGGTCGATGTGCGGGATATGCTCGCCTTCCAGATCAGGCGCCACGCGCGGTGAAAAACCGTAGCGCGTGGTCAATTGGCGAAACAGCGCACCCAGGCTGATCGGCCCGTGACTGGCGGTGCGCCGCTTCTTGAATTCGGGCTCATCAAAGGGCGCCGCCGTCGCCACCAGCACCAGACGCAGAGGGAACAGTGACGGTGTACGCTGGGTGATCTTGAAGCGGCCCTTGTCCACCAGGCCCGACTCCCGATACCCGATGCGCAAGCCGATACGCCCGCCCAGGCTGGGCAGCCCTTCAAGGCCCTCGATGTCGAGTGTCAGCTTGAGCTGGTCGGACGTAAACCCGGCCATGTCGGTATGCTCCCACTCCAATAGCCGCTCATTGAGGAGCGCGGCATTGGCACCGTAAATCTCCACCACGGGTGTAAATCCAAGTGTCATGGTTGCTCCTTAATCCCAGGCCGTAACCGGCTGCCTGGCCACGGGCTGGGTATCCAGCTCAGGCACAATCACATTGACGCCTGCCGGCAATACCGCGCCCTGTTCGGCCAACTGCGGGTTCAAGCGCCACAGCACCTCTTCGGCGGCATCATCACAGCGACCGAGCTCGCGATAGAGCAACAGGTTGACCGAGTCACCGGCAATACTTCGAACCTTACGCATTGACGAACTCCTCCAGTACCAACACCCAATTGACCACCATGGCCGTGCCGTCATCGATCACACAGGACTGTTTTTCGTCCACCGATTTGATGGTCCACAGCCCCCAATTCAGGCCTACGCCATCGACCAGCGGCAACGGCACACGCTGGGCTTGCAGCGCACGCAATTCGTCCATCCGCGCCATGCCCAGCGCGCGTGCAGCCTTGCCGCCGAATGACAGCGTTTCGAGCGCCTGGCCAACTTGGGTGGATTTGGGCTTGCCGGAAACGATATCCAGGCTGCCCCAACCCCCACTGCTCAAACGGTCCAGGGTGTCGTAGGCGAACCCACGGGACAGCCCGAAAATAAACGGGCCCAACGCCATTTGTTGTCGCATCACACCACTCCTGTATCGGTCAGGGCCGAGTCACGTCGCGTCGCCAGCAGGCTGTCCATCGACAGCGGCGAGAATTGCGCTTCGATCTGTTGCACCACGATCGCGGCCAGTTGTTGTGGGTTGGCCTGCTCGGGTGCGTTGATGGTGATTTGCGGCGCGAAGTTGACTTGGCGGTTGTCGGCTTGAGCGCTACTGAGGTTTTTGCTGGTCTCGCCAGGTGATGGCAGACGGTCATCGGAGCCCATCAGTTTTTCACTCAGCCATGCGCCGATATCACTGCCGGCAAACGTACCCAGCGCGCCGCCGACCACTTTGCCGATGGCACCGCCAGCGACACCGCCCATGACCCCGCCCAGCACTGTGCCAGCCCCCGGCACCACCGAACCGATCGCCGCCCCGGCGAGCGTGCCGAGCGCGCGGCCAACGGCCATGCCCGCAAATTCGCCAGCAAAGCCACCGGCAACGCCGCCGCCGACTGACCCTACCGTGGTGCCGACGGCTTTACCCAGGTTCCCCGACATCGCGCCCTGGACAAGGTCAACGCCAGCACCCGCCAGCACCACGCCAAGGGAGCCTCTTCGCGCGACCTTACTGGCTCTCGCGGTTCGTGAAGGCTTGTCTGCGGAGCGATCACCGCGCGGTGTTTCGTTGCCTTTGGGTGTGTTCTGGCTGGCTGGCGCGCTCACCTTGCCTGGTGTGGTATCGCCGCCTCCGAGAATCTTGCCGGCGACCTTCTCGAACACCTTGTCCTTCACCGCATCGAACACACCAGAAAACACCGGCCCCAGCGCCGCGCCAGCCAGCGTTACAGCGGCCGTGGTCTTGGGCAGCGCCTCGGCCAACCAGCCCACGCCCGTCACCAGCCCGGTCATCGCGGTTAGCGAGGTGTCCACGATCGGCGCCAGTGCGGCATCCTTGGCCGTATCCAGACGCGTGGTGCTGGCCTCGAAGGCTTGACGACGTGCCTGTGTGGAGTCTGCGCGAACCGCTGCCGAACGCAGGACCGAGCCTTGTTCGCCAAGTGCCGACGTCGCGTACACCGACTTGTCGGCCACCAGCGTAAACGCCTGCTTTACCGTATCGATGGCGGGCACCAGGCTCAGAATCGACTGGTTGCCATCGAACAATTGAGTGGCCAACGCCGCTTGTTTCTCAGCCGGTTGCGCCTTGAGCGCTTCAAGCACCGTGAGCAGAGTCTGTGGCGCATCCTGCTGCATCCCGCCAGCGAGCAACGTGGGATCAAGCTTGAGCGCCGCCCACGCGTTGCGCTGGCTTTCAGAAGCGCCGTCGCCTTTGGCCAGGGTGCTGCTGATTTTCTCCAGCGCGACACCGGCTGCACTCTTGCTGTTGCCGGCACTGAGCAATGCCGCCGAAAGCGCCGCTGCCTGCTCGGGGCTCATGCCCGCAGCGGTGGCCGTCCCCCCTGCGCGCTGCACAATCGCGCCGATATCCGCCGCTTCTGCCTTGAGCGAAACGTGGGTGCCCAACACATTGGTCGCGTCAGCCAGGTCCCGGGTTTGCTCGCGGTCGATTTTCATCGACTCGCGCCAGCCGCCCATCATGTCGCCGGCATTTTTGACGTCGACCTTGAAGGCCGTCGCCATGATGGCTGCGTCGCGGGCGAACTGGGTCAGGTCGTCCTGACGAGCCGCGCGGTCGATATTGCCCGAGGCATCCTTGCGGTCGCTGCCGATGCCGGACCGGGCGGCCACATACTCGACCTGTGCCAGCTCCACAGCGCTTGCACCGCTCGCCGCTACCATCGGTTCCGACGCCATGGCCAAGTTGGTTTCGCGCAGTTGTTTGCGCTGGCGGCCGACAAACATCAACAACTGATCCAGGTCAGTCATCGCGGCATCCAGTGCCTGCGAGGGTTTGCGCGCCTCAGCGGGGGCTGCAGCTTTTGCTGCTCCCGCGCCTTCGCCAGCTTCAACTTGCCGGGCGTCCATCATCTTGAGCAGTGAGGCGTTGAACAGCTCGAGGGTATTCACCAGCCGATCCTGCCCCGCCGCCAGGAGATTGATCTCAAGGCTGGCAGTCGCCAGCGCCAGCCCCAGACTCGCGGCCTCTACCGGCATCACGCCCGAGGGCCCGGCGAGTGTTGACGCAATGGGTTTGATACTGGCCTGCGCCACTGCGGTGTCACGTGAGCCCAGCGTCAGCTCGCCTTCCGTGGCGATGGCTGACGGGCTTGCATGGTTATTGCCTGCCATACCGCTCTACTCCTGTTTGACGCCAAGGCGAGTGATCGCGATGTCGTAGCGGCGCAATGCTTTTCCGGCGTCCCAGTCGAGGATCTCCGCCTCATTGACCGAGTAAATCAGTGGCACCACATCGAGGATCACTTCGATGTCGCGCTCCGAAAGAAGTCCGCCGGTTTGTTTAAAAAATCGTCGATGCGCTCCTGCAGTTCCGTCCAGTCGGGAACGGTCAGCCCGGCCAGGTCAGGGATCATCAGGCCGGTGCAGTGAGCGGTGATGAATTCGGCGCGTTCTTTGTTGGTGGCGAGTTTCTTCATGGCCTTGGTAGCGCGCAGGGCAGGCATTTCCAGGCTCAGTGCGGTCAGGCTGCGGCCGGCGGCGTCGAGGGGCAGCAGCAGGTGCACCTGTTCATGCTGCGACGGTTCATCGCGTTCGCCGAGGAAGAACGACGCTGGGCGCGTCGACATCTCGTGCACGTACTGAGCAATGCTCACGTAGTCCGGGCGCTTGAGCTGATCGAGTTCTTTTTCCGACAGGCCGGTGGCGAGTTTCGCCAGTTCAAAAAACTGGTCGTCCTCGTCATCACCGGCCCGGGCCAGCGCAGCTTTTTGCGCGGCGTAGAACAGCGGCTTGAGTTGAATCTGCTGGATCGTCGCGCCAGTGTCGGCGGTGATCGGAGACAGCAGAATGTGCAGCGGTGGCATCCAGGCCATGGGGCAATTCCTTGTTTAAGCGTTGTTGAAAGCAGCGCAAATCTAAAGCTGAGCGCGGTCGATGTGGGAGCTGGCTTGCCTGCGATGGCATCAGCTCGGTAAACCAGGCACACCCAGTCGCCTGCATCGCGGGCAAGCCCGGCTCCCACATTGACTGTGCTCACTTCAGGTCACGGTAGCCCTTAAGGCATCAGCACAGCGCGGCGGGCATCGCCGAGAATGTCGACACCGTTGAGCATGAACTTCTGGGTACGCACGTCGATGTCGATCACCGGAATGCCGTTTTCCAGACGGTTGTAGGTACGGCACGACAACTCCAGGGTGGTAGTGGCCTTGTCGCCCATCTTCAGCTTCGCCTCCTCCAGGGATTTAAGTTTGCCGCCGACGGTGTGGTAGGTGAAATAGGTCTTGCCATCCTGGTCCTGACCGGCTTCACGCACGTTCAGCAGAATATCGTCGCCCTGACGCACGCCCAGGGCCAGCATGATTTCCGGCCCGGCACCTTGCAGAACCAACTTGGCATTGAGCACCTTGCCGCTCTTGGCCATTTCTTCGGCGATGAAGCGCCCGCCGGACATGGATTCCATGTCGAATTCGATCTTCGGCGGGGTGAACTCGTCTACCGTCGCGGACAACGGCAGGCCTTGAAGGGTGGCCGCAATGGCCTGTCTTACACGGTTGGTAAACATTAGAGAACGTCCTCCAGGAACTGCTCGATGATTTCATCGCGGGCATTGAGTTGATAAATCATGTGTTCATTCGGCGCATAGCGGCCGTAGTCGATGACGATGAACCAGGTGCCGTTCTTGTACTTCTCGACACTGTTGAGTTCCGGGTGCAGGTACACGCTGCCGCCTGGGATGGTTTCGTCGGCGACCAGGGTTTGCAGCCAGTCGTTGATGCGCTTGACCTCCTGGTCCATGAAGGACTTGGTGAGGTTCTTGGCCATGGCTTTCTGGCCGGCCTTGACCAGCTTGCGGCTGATCGCATCTTCCAGGCCGACGTAGCTGATGAACTTGCCGGTGATGGAGCGGTTACCCAGCAGCGAAAAACCGCCAAGGATGGTGCGCGCGTAGTAGCTCACGCCGTAACGGTTGAGCAGGTCGCCTTCGGTGGAGGTGTCGAGGATGTTGTACTCGACCACGCGGGAAACGTCCTCAGCGAACGTCACCTGGTTGCCTGGGCTTTCCCACTGCTTGACCTTGGCCAGTGCAGCGATGGCCAGCGACGATGGCGACAGGAACACGTTCTTTTTCGCCGCCTTGGAGTACACCGACGGCATGTTGTGCACCAGCAGGCAACGGTCGAAACCGAGGTCGGCCCCGCCCAGCTCGCCGCTGTAGGTCACTTGGTCAGCAACCGAAGCATCCTTGCCATCCAGTACCACACGGGCCTTGATGCGCTTGCCGAAAGACGCGAACTCACCGGCCACGGCTTTGGTGCCGGTGAAGCCCGGGGCGCCGATGATGGTCAGGTCTTCAGGGACGCTGCTCAGGGCAGCCAGGCCCAGTTTGCGGCCAGTGGTCGGCTCGTTGCCGCCGATCACATTGTTGAGGGTGTCGGCCGGGGTTGCGCCCTCCTCCACGATCACCACGTAGACCGGCACCTTCACCACTTTGAGGATCTGGTAGACGGCCTGGAACAGCGTGCCCGACTCGGCGCCGGTCGGATCCAGCAGCGCCTGGGTGGTGAAGCTGTTGATGCGAAACGGCGCGTTTTTCGGGATCGACGCGTGGGCATTCGGCGCAGTGCCGACCAGGCCGATGACGTTATCGCCAAGGCCACCCATGGCCTCGGGGGATTCAGTGGCATTCACGGTGATGCCGTTGTGCTCGAAGTTCAGAACCTCAGCCATGGTTAGTCAGCCTTCTTGGGGGTGGAGTTAAGGACGCTGGTCAGTTCCAGGCGGCCGGCGGTGCGCAGGGCGGATGCTTCGACGTCGAGCAGTTCCAGTTCTTCGCCGGCGGTGGACCAGTGGCCACCTCCGATGGGGAATGGGATGAGGACGGTGTAGGTTTGGCGGTTGGCCATAAGTGGGATTCTCCGGGTGGAAAACGCCAGAGCCCCTGCGGGCAGGGACTTTGGGGGGGCGAAAAAAAACCGCTTTCGCGGTGGGTTATTTCAGGAAGTCGGGCTTTTCCGGCCAAATCACCGCATCAGGGTCAGCGCCTTGATCAGGGATATCACGAAGCCCCTGACGATAAACCGCAAACGCAGCTTTATTTTCATCCAACATTGGATAGTCGGGCATCGCCGCATAATCACTGGTAGATAAATCCTGATCACGAGCACTACGAATGACCTGCCACTTAATAAGTGGGTGAAGTTCTGCAGGCACAAAAATTGGTTTCATGGTTTCTCCTTAGCTCAAAGCCAACATAGTTCCCCAGTCGCCTGGACTGGTAACAACACCCGTGCACGCGCCTGCCAACATGACTTCAACAATACCGGAAGCAGACGTCCGCACTGGATGAAGGTGGTAATAGGCGCCAAACAGGTCACTCGGGGCAACAACCGTAGAGCACCAGCGCCATTTACCTTTTTCTGCCCCAGTGCTCCAGGCACCAGTAATGGAACCCTCCACTACCCGGACAAAAGCACCCACCGTGATATAGGAATTGAGCGGAACCGCGCCCGTTCTATCAGCAAGCGCAGTATCAACCGTATAAGGAAACGCGAGCCAAGGACTGACATCTGCGATTGCCCACTTCAATTGCCACACATTGACAGTAGTGCGCCAATACTCACTGGCCCTGATATCAAAGCGAGGAAATTGCTCGCGCACATCTGCCTGGACTTGAAGCAAAAAGTCCACGTCTGCTTGCGGGCGCCCTGTGGCTTGAGAGGCAGTGGTGATTGAACGAAGCTTATTGCTGGTAACCTCGCTGTGAACCCCCCAGTTGTCGATCAGCTTCCCGTCGGCACTAGGATACAAGTTAAAGTTTTTAGTCACTGCAAGCCTTGGCAAACGGCTTTTCAGATCTAAAAGTTGTGCATCGTAGGCACGACGAGCGTCCGCAATCGCCTTATCTATCTCACCGACTTTGTCAGTGACGACACTGGTAAGACTATTCGCCGCGCTAACGACCGAAGCCAATTGCTGTTCTGTACTCAAAATATAAACTCCTTATCTGTTTTGATGACTGAGTGAAACTCAATGGCCGACACTAAAAAAACTCACCGTCAAACACCCCCCTTACTTTCAAGTTGCATTACTCGAAACAAGAGCCCGACACCTCTGGCCATATTGTCAACAGTGGCAGCCGAGAGACTCGCCAACTCATCGACCAGCAACACATTAAGGTTTTCACTCCCCACCACAATCGTCACGCTATCCGCCGGCAACGGCGAAATATCCAGCGTGAATTTTTGCAGTACTCGCGCCGCTGCCGCTTTGTACGTCAACAACTTCCCTGCCACGGAATACACCGCTAGCAAAGTCCCGCTGGCGAGATAAAACCCGAACTCGCCAATTTCATATTCGGCCTCGCCATCAAACAGCGCGGCCATCCTGAGTTGCCGGTCGCCCAGGTCCTCGTAATCCACAATCGCGACCCGTTGGCGCTCATCGCGCAGCGCCACCTCCGTGCCGTCCGGGTTGTAGCGACCGGTGCCGGCGCCGATGTGCGTGATTTCGCCTTTCAGGCCCTGGTTCTTTGCCTGCAGCACTTCATCCAAACCCTTGGAGGTGAAGCGCACCAGGCGCGTAATGTCATCTGTCATGGCTGCGCCCTGAGGTCGTAGTCGTTAATGGTGTAGTGCCGGGCCAGCCCGGCACTGGTTAGCCGGGCGGCAAGCCCGAATTCCGGTAGCGCACCTTCAAGCTGCAACTCGCCATCGCTCAATGGGGTGTGGGCTGCGCTGTTGAAGGAGACGGCACCGTGAAGCTTCGCTTCGGGCAGTGCGCCAGGAGGGTTGTCCTCGCCGATGCTCAAACCGGGGTCAACGGCACCGGTGAGCCGCAGACCCTGGGAGGTTTCATGCACGATGGTGATCGTCGCCAGGTCCCGCTCACTCTGCGCCGCATTGATCCGGCGAATAAGCCGGTTATGATCGCCGCTGGACCAACTGCGCCCGATGATCGCCTGCACATCAAAGGTGTAGGGGACACCCAATGGCCGCTGCTGATACCAGGCGCTGATGTTGGGGGTGAACCCCAGCGACTCCACTGCGTAGCTCAACGCCTTGGGCGTACCCGCCTGGCGCTGGATCTGCCAGGACAAGGCTGTGGTGAGGCGCTTTTCGGTCTCGCTGGCGTGCGCATCCCACTCACTGACACCACGGTCGGCGGCTAGGTAAGGAAGAAATTCGGCTGGTGTCTGCAGCGGGTTCATCAAGGCCGGAAACGGCGGTACAACCCGCTCCAGCAACTGCCCGAAGCCCAGGTCCAGCGCTTTCTCCAACGGTGAGCTGTTAGCCGGCAAGAGGCTCGCTTTGGGTTCACTCATAGCGTGCGCACCTCCACCTCGACGCCCGTACAGTACGGGGCCTGGAACGCAGTGCTGACAATCGGCTCCAGCGGTTCGAGGATCTGCAGTTGGGCGGCGCCGGCGCTGTGGATGGCGTAGTCGATCCAACTTGGGTCGACTCGCCCTTCCAGACGATGACAGGAGTCGGCGTAGGTCTGCAGCAGCTGCTGCGCGGCAACCTGGGTCAACCCCGAATCCGGGCCGGCGTTGATCCAGGCCACTACGCGAATCTTGTAGTGCTGAACCTGCGCCCCTTGAACAGTGACTAGGTCCGTTTCCGGCCTTACATCTGGTCGTGCGAAATGTCGCCGTACGCCGTCCAGCAAATCGGCAGACGCGGTGCCATCGCGCTCCCTTGAAAGCACAGTGACCATCACTTCGCCGGGGGCGGTACGTCGGCCGTTACCGTCCTTGACCTGAGCCGCATAGCCGTCCGGATCAAAGGTATAGCTGACAGTCACCACGCCCGGCGTGGCGCTTTGCACCTTGACCGACGGCCGCTCGCCAAGGGTGAACACCTCGCGACGATATTGCATGCGCGAGCCCGCCGCCGGGGCATGTGGCGCCAGGTAATAGCGCAGGCGAGCGTCGTCGTCGCTCTCCAAGATCGGCGGCTCCGGCGGGAACGCCGCCGGGTCGCCGGGATCGAGTACCTGGCGTTCCAGGCCCATATCGGCCAGGCGCGCATCCAAATTGCTGCCGGTGGCCCACCACGCCAGCATCTGTTTGATGCGCGCGTTGTATTTGCGCTCGTGGGTTTGCAGCCGCACACAAAACGCTTCCAGCGCCAAGGTCAGCAGCTCGCTTTCATTGTCGAGGCTGGCCCTGAGTTTGGCCGCACTTTGCGGCGCTCGGGTGGCGACGTAATCGACAACAAACGCCTTGAATTCGGCCAGCAACGGTTCGAACTCATCCACCGCGATGATGGCCGGTTCCGCCAGTTGGTTCTGGCCGGGGATCAGCATGCTCATGTCACGACCTCAAAGGATTGTTGGCGATTTTTCCAGGTGCCGGCAAAGCGCAGCAGCAGGCCCGCGCCTTGGCGGGTTGCGACGATGACCTGGGGTTGGAAGTCGCCGATGCCGTTCTGCGCGTTATAGAACGCTTGGGCGGCGTGGCTTTGGGCGAGGATCAGCAGGTCGTCGCCGAGGTTCTGGCCGAGCAGTTGCGGCATCTGCGAGCCGTACAGCGGGCGTTTTTGGCGAGTGCCCACGGGGGTGGTCAGCGCTCGGGTGGCGCGCTGCACGAATTGCAGCCAGTCATCGACGGCTGCCCCGGTGTTCCTGTCAATTCCGATCATGCGGTGTCCTTATCGGGGGCTGATGACGCGTCCTTGGTGGTCCACTACGGGGCCGCTGAAGTGTGCGCCGCCAGCATCGAGCAACAGGCTGGTGCCGCCGATTTGCAGGGTGATGCCCTGGGCGCTCATGGTCAGGCTGGCGGCGCCGACCTTGATGTCGACCTGTTCGCGGGAGCCGGTAAATGTGGTGGGGCCGTTGACCCAGTTGAACGTGTGGCTGGCGTCGTCGTAGTCGCTTTGAGTGCCGTCCCGATGGCGGCGCCGGGTCAAGCTGGCAACGCTGGAGACCGGCGGAAACTGACTACTGTTCAGGCCGAACAAGGCCACAGACTGGCCGCCGCCTTCGCCGCCGCCGTAGTTGAGCAATAGGCATTGTTCGCCCACGGACGGAATGCGTGTTTCAGTCTGTGCACCGGCGCTGGGGTTGAAAAAGCGGATGGCCGGCGTGAGCAACTCACCGTGGCTGACCTTGCAGGTACTGCTGGCGGCGTCGACCTCCTGACACACGCCAATGCGGCAGAAGCTTTCGGCACGTCGGTAAAGGTCTTCAAGCTGGGTTTCCATTTCCACCAGGCGCTCGACGATCGGCCCCAGTTGCATGCGTAACAGCGCGTCGAACATGGGCTACTCCGCCAGTGGTTTGTATTGATCGGGGTCGTTGATGTTCGAGACTTCCCAGGTGCGGGCGAACAGCGGTTGGCCTGTGGGATCGTCGAGCAAAGACGGGCCAAGGTAGAGGTTCTGGGTAAAGGACACCGTCCAAGTGTCGTAGTCCATTTGCGCACCGTCTTTTACGACAGGCGCGGCGACGATGCCGGTCGGCAGGTCGCATTGGCCCGGCGGCAAGCCCCAGCGGTTATCCAGGGCCAGGTCCATCAATTGGCTCGCCAGGTCGCAGGCATCGAACGGCGCGGAGCCTTTGCCGATCATCGCCTTGAGTGAAACAGACAGCGCATGGGCTTTACGCCCTTCCAGTGAGCGGATGCCGGGGCCGTTGCGCTCAACGGTGATCAACACGCCGGTTTCATCCGCTGCGTTCTGAAAATCCCGATGATTGCCTACATGCAGCTGTGGGAAAGCACTTTTGAGGGCCTCGCCGATGGCAGTGGGAAGCTGGGAAGGTTTTTCGATAAGTGTCATCTGTCGCGTCCTTGCAGGGTTGATTGCTGATCCGGGCGGGAAGGCGGGGCGTTGTTCACGGCAACCCGCCTGGCTACCCGTCATGGATGAGTAATCCAGGCAAGTGGGGGTGCCCCGCACGGCGGCGGGGACTTCCTGCTAGTGGGAAACGGCGTTAGAAGGTCCAGCTCCATGCCGGAAAGGAAGGCAGAGGACCGGTACCGTGATCTGGATAGAACACGTGAGGCGTAGGCGCCGCAGTGGGGGTAAAGCCAAAACGCGCCCACATCGGCACGCCATCAATCAAGACGATATTGCCGTCGTCCTGCAACTGCAGGTAGGTACGGTCTGGTCGGCCAGCCTGGTCACTCACTGGAATCCAGCTGGTCAGGGCGACCCATGTGCGGCTATGCACGTGGTCAACGAGAAAGGCTCCACCTTGCATGTAGAAGCAGTTGACCAGATCCGAGTTAGGACGGTCGTCTACATAGGTGTAAGGTACAGCGCTATCGGCTACCCAGATTTTGACGCCGTTATCGTAAAGCACCAGGTTTGCGTCAGCCTCCAGGATCAGCTTGTACTGCTTGCTGGGAGACTCGAGGTACTGCCCGACCAGCATGAAGTTGCGGGGAGGAAGTACCGAGCTTCCGTTTTCGGTAAACGGAATAATATGAAATCCACTACTGGACATGTTGATCACCTTTTTGGTCGATTTATCGCGGAGGATTCCGCTTTTACGTCGCTCAAAGGCGATTGCTCGAGGCTCGCGGCCTTCACATGATTCAACGTCCCACACCGGGGGCACTTGATCTGGAGCTCATTGCACTCACCCGTTCGGGCAAGTAATTTTTTGCAGCTGCCGCATCTGAGGTCCTTGAGCATTGAGGGACTCCTTTCGCGAATTTATGGCCCGGTCGTACCGTGAAGCTACGGGCTTGACTCATTCACCGCGGCGGATACGCGGTCATCGCACCCCATCACGGTTGATCCTGGCGTGGAACGGGAGGGTCATTGACGCCGATACGCCTGGCGGCCCAGCGTTCATACAGGCCGATGGCCACATCGGCACCCGCCATCGCGGTCAGGCAACCAATGGCGCCAGCGGTCCAGATCGACATGCCCGCGGCGTAACACAGCATCAAGGCTGACACCCCACAGACCATGCACGCTCCGGACCTCAGGGCCAGGCGCCGGATCAGCGACCAACCGCGTGCGCCCTCCTTGTCGGCGCGCCACATTTCGCCGGATACACCACCGATCAGGGCCAGTGCGATCACCAGCCAGATAGGCATTTCCGCTAACGCTTGCTGCTCGTTTGTCATGTCACGCCTCCTGGCTGAGCATTACCGGCAAAGGGCCGGCTTGTTGGGTAAATCCATTTATAGGTAGGCATTCCAAAAAGCCCGGTCGCCCGGGCTTTTCAGTAATGCGGTCCAGATTCGGTCTTTCGGCGCTACTGGCGCGGTACGGACCTTTCCTAAGATGTTTTTCCGACCACGATCCCTGTCTGCCGGATAACTGCTTCTGGTGCTTTACGCTGCACACCCGGGTCAGTTGCCAACCCTCTGAACCGTTATTAGGCCGGTTCATCGCTGCCTGTTTTTGAAGCGTTGAAACTAAAGAGCGTCGGCATCCTTGCCGGTGTTGCCTGGCATCCCTGCCATCGCTTCGATGGCGTCCTTGCCGATGTTGCGTGTCGTCCTTGTCTTCCTTGGCAGCATCCTTGCCGCCTCCACCACCTTGTTGGCTGGCTTGAGATGAAGAATATGCATGTATGCATATACAGTCAATGCACAAATGCATTTATTTTTCTGCGATAAATGCACGGATGCATTTTCAGCCTTGCGGGTGAAGGGTTTGCCGGTTTTTTGCAGACGAAAAAAAGCCCGCGCACTGGCGGGCTTTGTCTTACGTAAGGAGGTTAACGGGCGTACATGCCCCACCAGAATACATGGCCGAGGATGCTGATCTGCTCATCCTGGATATCCTGGAAACTGTAGTCCTCATCCGGGTGCTCATCGCGATTGAAACTGCGCAGACGAATCCCGGAAGGCAGGCGGTAGAGCTGTTTCACCCGCAACTGGCCATTATGGTTGATGGCATACAAGTCGCCATCGACGATGTCGCCAATGCCACTCTTGCCTGCGTTCACCCCGACCGTGGCGCCGTCGCGCAGCACCGGCAACATACTGTTGCCGCGCACCGTCACGCACTTGGCCTGGTCGAACTGCACACCGTTATGCCGCAGGCTGCGCTTGCCGAACCGCAGGCTGGCCTTCTCGCTTTCCTCGATGACGAATCTTCCTGATCCAGCAGCCAATTCAACCTCGCGCAGAAAGGGGATCGACACCTCGTCATCATTAACGGGCGTGTCGTCATCCCACAGGCTTATGTCCTTGAGTTCCGAATGCATCGGGTCGCGCCCGTCATCGCGCAAAGCCCCCGCCGCCGCGCGCCCGCGCAGGTGGTCGGTGCTGACGCGAAAGTACTCGGCGATGCGCGAGATGTGCTTGTCCGACGGATCAACGATCTTGCCGCTGAGGATCCGCGAGAGTGTGGATTGAGGCACGCCGGTACGCCGGTGAAGCTCCGTGGGGGAGATCCGGTCGCGGTCCAGCAGTTCTCTTAAGACGGTAGAAACGTTGCGTTTTTGCATAACGCGGATAGTGCCGGGTGTTTTGGGGGTTGGCAAATGCTAATTTGCATAATTTATGCAAAGTCAGAAAACGTAATCCAACACGTCGGTAAGTAATGGGGCCTAAGCACTCGTCAATTTCAAAGTCTGAGAGACTGCTATCAGCCAAGAGCAGTCATTCATCTCATCTTCAAACAAGAGGTTATTTATGGGAGGACGATAACCGAGAATTCATGAGGCACCGACGGTCGGACTCGTCTCAAGCACCGCCCTGGAAGGCCGATACCACAGGTGTTAGTTTGCGCGGCTCCGGCTACAAACCGGAACCGCAGACAGGGATGTTTGGACGTCTTTTACGCCCAACCAGGCGTACCTAATTCCTGTCATGAGTATCATCCGATGCTGCAAAGATCCCTAAGAACTCAAATCCTCGCGCTGCTGAGCGGCAGCCTGTTGGCGATGTTGCTGATTGCTTTGGCATGCTTTCATTTCCTGTCCAACGGCGTGCAAAACTACGCCAACCTAATCGAAGGTCCGCTGCACACGTCGCAATTGATCGACGAGGCCAACCTGCAATTCAAGGTGCAGGTGCAGGAATGGAAAAACGTATTACTAAGGGGCAAGCAGCCGGCAGACCTGGATAAATATTGGAAGCAATTCGAAGAACGTCAGCGCGATGTACAAGGGATTCTCGGCGAACTGGCTAACCAGAAAGGCCTGGACGGCCCACTCAAGGCCCGCATCGAACGCCTGCGTGACGAACACCGTCAGCTGGGCAGCGCTTACCAGAAAGGTCGCGATGCCTATATCGCCGCGGGTGCAGACCCCAGCGCAGGCGACGCCGCCGTTAAAGGCGTCGACCGTGCTACCAGCGACCAGATGAGCGAACTTGTCGGCGAACTGCGCAAGCAGGGCACCGAGCAATCGACGCAGATCAGCGCGGGTGCAAAGCGCACGGTGATGTTGGGGATTATCGTAATGCTCGCCTCGGGTCTGTTGATCGGCCTGTTGAGCCTGTGGCTCATCAACCGCAACTTGGTTGACCCCATCCGCAAGCTGATCGACTACGTGGCGCAACTGAGCCAAGGCAAATTTGCCGAACGCGTGGCCAGTAGCCGTGAAGACGAGTTGGGCAAACTGGCCATGGCCGCCAACACTTTGCGCGACTTTCTCGCCGAAACTTTCAACCGCTTGCAGCGCAGCGCCAAGGATCTGGACAGCGCAAGTAGCGAGTTAAGTACCATCGCGGGTCTCATGGCCAGCGGCACCAACGAGCAGTTCGACCGTACCGATCAGGTGGCCACGGCGATGAACGAAATGTCCGCCACCGCCCAGGAAGTGGCCCGTCACGCAGCCGATGCCGCACGCGCAGCCGATGATGCCGACCAATCCGCACAGCAGGGCGAAAAAGTCATGCGGGGCACCATTCACACCATCACTCAAATGCGTGGCGAGATCGCCAACACAGCGACGGTCATCCGTCGCCTGGAAACCGACAGCGGCCGCATCGGCAAGGTGCTGGAAGTGATTCGCGGCATCGCCGAACAGACTAATTTGCTGGCGCTGAACGCGGCGATCGAAGCGGCCCGTGCCGGTGAAGCCGGACGCGGTTTTGCGGTCGTGGCCGACGAAGTACGAAGCCTGGCCCAGCGTACGGCGGCGTCGATCATCGAAATCAACCAGATCATCCAAACGGTGCAAACCGGCGCGGTGGACGCGGCTCAGGCGATTGAAAGTGGCCAGTCGCGCAGTGAAGAAAGTGTCGCGCAAGTGAATGAGGCCGGCGCCATGCTGGAGCGCATCACCCATGCCGTAGAAGCCATTCGCGACATGAACCGCCAGATTGCCACCGCCGCCGAAGAGCAAACCTCGGTGGCGGAAGACATCTCGCGCAACCTCACCGAAATCACCACGATTGCCAGTACCAACC
The DNA here is from genome assembly GCF_047943075.1 of Pseudomonas sp. NFX183. Classification (NCBI taxonomy): domain Bacteria; kingdom Pseudomonadati; phylum Pseudomonadota; class Gammaproteobacteria; order Pseudomonadales; family Pseudomonadaceae; genus Pseudomonas; species Pseudomonas sp. NFX183. The sequence continues at coordinate 792,563 of NZ_CP181333.1, forward strand.
TGGACAACATGCAGCGCACCGAAGCGGCAAGCCGCAACCTTCACGGGTTGTCAGGGCAGTTGAACGAAGTGACGGCACGCCTGAGTGCTTAGTCGGACCGTTAGCGTTTAGATCGGCTTCAGGCTGAGCAGCCATGTTGGAAGACCGAGCCCCGTATTTGGTCATAGCCTTACACGGGGCAAATGCTCAGACCAAAGACTCTCAGCATGTGTAACCTTGCGGCGGTGATACTTAATCGACGAAACGTATGCTTTTTTGCTGCCATGCTGGACAGCTTTTTGGCCAGGCACTTTTGGCAGCAACTGCGTTAGATCCAATAATTGGGTCTCCGCTTTTTCGAGCGCGGTGATTGAGTAGCGCAGCCAAACCTTTTCAAGTGGCCGCAGGTCAGGGCTCTTATCGTTAGGTGATCATTTGCGGGGCGTATCCTCCCGCATGGGTCCGCTGGCAACTGGCAAAGCAAAGAGGCTCCCCTTTTTCCCAGTTGCGCCCACCCCACCACCACGCTACCCTCCCCTCCGTCGCTGCCAATTCAGCGATCGGGCCTGATAACCCGGCAAGATGCAGGCGCACCAAGCGCCCCCAAAACTCGATTTGCAGGCGTTTTTTTTCGCCTCACAATTCGTGCAATGGCGGCTGTGCGTGGGAGACCTTCGGGTCTGCCGGGTTCCTGTATCTCCGGTTTATCAGCCTGCGCACAGCTGCCACCCAATTCGCCTGATAACGAACGTGGTAGCTCTCAATTGATATGGGAGTTTTACCGATGACCGCTACAAATCCGTCTGCATTAACCACCCTGGGCGTCACCCCCTTCTCCTTCCACTCCGACCAACCTCTATTGCGCGTCAACAGCGGTGTTGCCCTGCACGAAGCCTTGCACCACGCCTCCGACCTCCTCCACGTTGCCAAGCAGCTCGCAGAAGATGCGGCGATGACCAAGGAGACGGATCGTTACGCCTGGGCGTCGCATTACTTGCAGGAGATGGCGAAAGCGGTGGTGGATGATGTGGTGAAGGTGTTGGATTCGCCCGGTAACATTCAGTAAATCGGGCAACCGTAAAAAAGGGCGGCGCTTATATAAAGGCGCCGCCCTTTTTTGTGTTTTACCTGGCCGTTTGCGACCTGCGAAGGGCCGACTTCACGTGTTAACCTTGCGCCCATCGCAACAAATGCTGGGCCAAGCGCCCGATGCCGATCAGTTGTGCGACCACGATTGGGCAGACACCGAAGATAAATGTGGGAGCTGTCGAGCTACAGCTCCCACCTTTGACCTGCTGTGTTTGGACGTCCGCACTTTTAACTGATCGACACTGGACCACGCGCCCCCTTTGCCCCATCACTTTCAACGAATTTGCCTACTATCCAATGAGTAAAAACACCTCCGATCTGTCCTCCCACACGCCGATGATGCAGCAGTACTGGCGTCTGAAAAACCAGCACCCTGATCAGTTGATGTTCTATCGCATGGGCGACTTCTACGAGATCTTCTACGAAGACGCGAAGAAGGCTGCCAAGTTGCTGGACATCACCTTGACCGCGCGCGGGCAGTCGGCGGGGCAGTCGATTCCGATGTGTGGGATTCCTTACCATTCGTTGGAAGGCTACCTGGTTAAGCTGGTGAAGCTGGGCGAGTCGGTGGTGATCTGTGAGCAGATCGGCGACCCGGCGACCAGCAAGGGGCCGGTTGAACGTCAGGTGGTGCGCATTATTACGCCGGGTACGGTGAGTGATGAGGCGTTGCTGGATGAGCGTCGCGATAACTTGATCGCAGCGGTGTTGGGCGATGAGCGTTTGTTCGGCCTGTCGGTGCTGGATATCACCAGCGGCAATTTCAGCGTGTTGGAGATCAAGGGCTGGGAGAACCTGCTGGCGGAGCTGGAGCGTATCAACCCGGTGGAGTTGTTGATTCCGGATGATTGGCCGAAGGACTTGCCGGCAGAAAAGCGTCGTGGGACCAAGCGTCGTGCGCCGTGGGATTTTGAGCGTGATTCGGCGCTGAAAAGTTTGTGCCAGCAGTTCTCGGTGCAAGACCTCAAAGGCTTCGGCTGCGAAACCCTGACCCTGGCCATCGGCGCCGCCGGTTGCCTGCTCGGTTATGCCAAGGAAACCCAGCGCACCGCCCTGCCGCATTTGCGCAGCCTGCGCCATGAGCGCCTGGACGACACCGTGGTGCTTGATGGCGCCAGCCGTCGCAACCTCGAGTTGGACACCAACCTGGCCGGTGGCCGCGACAACACGCTGCAATCGGTGGTGGACCGTTGCCAGACCGCCATGGGCAGCCGCTTGCTGACCCGCTGGCTGAACCGGCCGCTGCGCGACCTGAGCGTGCTGCAAGCGCGCCAAACCTCTATTACCTGCCTGCTGGATGGCTATCGCTTTGAAACGCTGCAGCCGCAGTTGAAGGAAATCGGCGATATCGAGCGCATCCTGGCGCGGATCGGCCTGCGTAACGCGCGGCCGCGTGACTTGGCGCGTCTGCGCGATGCCTTGAGCGCGCTGCCGCAGTTGCAAGCGGCGATGGCCCATCTCGACACGCCGCACCTGCAACAGTTGGCCGTGACCGCCGGCACTTACCCGGACCTCGCAGCGCTGCTGGAAAAAGCCATCATCGACAACCCGCCGGCCATCATCCGTGACGGCGGTGTGCTGAAAACCGGTTACGACACCGAGCTGGATGAACTGCAATCGCTGAGCGAAAACGCCGGGCAATTCCTGATCGACCTGGAAGCTCGCGAAAAGGCCCGCACTGGCCTGGCCAATTTGAAGGTCGGTTACAACCGCGTGCATGGCTACTTTATTGAGTTGCCGAGCAAGCAGGCCGAGTCGGCACCAATCGACTATCAGCGTCGCCAAACGCTCAAAGGTGCCGAGCGTTTCATCACGCCGGAGCTCAAAGAATTTGAAGACAAGGCGCTGTCGGCCAAGAGCCGCGCCCTGGCGCGCGAGAAAATGCTCTATGAAGCCCTGCTCGAAGACTTGATCAGCCGTCTGGCGCCGCTGCAGGACACCGCCGCGGCCCTGGCGGAACTGGATGTGTTGAGCAACCTCGCCGAGCGCGCGCTGAACCTTGACCTGAACTGCCCGCGGTTTGTCAGCGAGCCGTGCATGCGCATCGTGCAGGGGCGTCACCCGGTGGTGGAGCAGGTGTTGACCACGCCGTTCGTCGCCAACGACCTGTCGCTGGATGACGACACCCGCATGCTGGTGATCACCGGTCCGAACATGGGCGGTAAATCCACCTACATGCGCCAGACCGCGTTGATCGTGCTGCTGGCGCATATCGGCAGCTTTGTGCCAGCGGCCAGTTGCGAGTTGTCGCTGGTCGACCGTATTTTCACGCGGATCGGTTCCAGCGATGACCTGGCCGGTGGCCGTTCGACCTTTATGGTGGAAATGAGCGAAACCGCCAACATCCTCCACAACGCGACCGAACGCAGCCTGGTGCTGATGGACGAAGTCGGCCGCGGCACCAGCACCTTCGACGGGCTGTCGCTGGCCTGGGCGGCGGCCGAGCGATTGGCGCATTTGCGCGCCTATACATTGTTCGCCACGCACTATTTCGAGCTGACCGTGCTGCCGGAAAGCGAGCCGCTGGTGGCCAACGTGCATCTCAATGCCACTGAGCACAACGAACGTATCGTGTTTCTGCACCACGTGCTGCCAGGGCCGGCGAGCCAGAGTTACGGCCTGGCCGTGGCGCAATTGGCCGGTGTGCCGGGCGACGTGATCACCCGCGCTCGCGAGCACCTCAGCCGCCTGGAAACCACGGCCTTGCCCCATGAAACCGTGGTGGCAAGCCCTAAAAAAGCCAGCAGCAAACCGGCCGCGCCGCACCAGAGCGACATGTTCGCCAGCCTGCCTCACCCGGTGCTGGATGAACTGGCCAAGCTTGACCTGGACGGCCTGACCCCGCGTAAAGCGCTAGAAATGTTATATGCACTGCAAGTTCGGATATAACGCAGACGCTTGCAAGCTGATAGAATCTCGCGCGGTTTGGGATGCTGCGGGCTTTTAGCCTGGCCTGCAGACTATCGCTCCCGAACCTCGCGAGCCCCACCACAAGGGGTTTCGCTGCCGCCGCCTGAGGAGAGAATTAGAAATGACCTTCGTCGTTACCGACAACTGCATCAAGTGCAAGTACACCGACTGCGTCGAAGTGTGTCCGGTGGACTGCTTCTACGAAGGCCCGAACTTCCTGGTTATCCATCCGGATGAGTGCATCGACTGCGCCCTGTGTGAACCAGAATGCCCGGCCGTCGCTATTTTCTCCGAGGACGAAGTCCCGGCAGAGATGCAGGAATTCATTCAGTTGAACGTCGAATTGGCGGAAATCTGGCCGAATATCACCGAACGCAAGGATCCGATGCCGGATGCCGCGGAGTGGGATGGCAAAAAGGGCAAGATTGCAGACCTCGAGCGCTGAAGCGCCGTCGCCCAATAAAAAAGGCCCCTTGCGGGCCTTTTTGCGTTTCTGCGGGGCGGGTTTTACTTTTCTACAGGCAAAAAAAAGGGGCGGTATGACCCGCCCACATTTTTTCCCTAGTCCCTGTATTCCTTTTTCATCATCCTGATGAATCGCATCCTGCGACGTTCCTTCAACCATCGTTCCTTGATGGCTGTGTCAATCCGTGGACACAGGGCTGATGTTAGAGAGTTCCAAGGGAAGTTCAACGGGATCCAACGGTTGGGCTGAAGAGCTTCATCGCTAAAACGACAATAAATAATTGTTATATTTCAACAAGATAGAAAAGTCTCTCGCCATTTCCAGATGTCCACGTCCGGTAAAAAACCCAAAAACTTACGAAAAAGTAAGTGAATGCTTACACGCGCCAATGCGTAAAAGCGCAACAGCGCCCGGTTGACCTTCCTGCGGACAAGAAAAAGCCCCGACACTGTCGAGGCTTCTTTTCCTTCAGGCTGATCAGTCGTCGCTGACCGTAATCGTCGGTATTGCCGGCGCAGCCGCTTCCTGCAGGACGATGCGCGCGCCTACATGACGGGCCAACTCCTGGTAGATCATAGCGATCTGCCCATCGGGCTCAGCCGCCACGGTAGGCTTGCCGCCATCAGCCTGCTCACGAATCTCCATCGCCAGCGGCAATGAAGCCAGCACTTCAACGCCGTATTGCGTGGCCAGCTTCTCGCCGCCGCCTTCGCCAAACAGGTGCTCGGCATGCCCGCAATTGGAGCAGATGTGCACCGCCATGTTTTCCACGACGCCCAGCACCGGGATGTTGACCTTGCGGAACATCTCGACGCCTTTTCTCGCATCCAGCAGCGCCAGATCCTGGGGCGTGGTCACGATCACCGAGCCGGCCACCGGGACTTTCTGCGCCAGGGTCAGCTGAATGTCGCCGGTGCCTGGCGGCATGTCGATCACCAGGTAATCCAGGTCGCCCCAGGCGGTCTGGGTGACCAACTGCAGCAAGGCGCCGGACACCATCGGCCCGCGCCACACCATCGGCGTGTTGTCATCGGTGAGGAAGGCCATGGACATGACCTCGACGCCCATCGATTCAATCGGCACGAACCACTTCTGATCCTTGACCTTGGGCCGGATGCCTTCGGCGATACCGAACATCACGCCTTGGCTTGGGCCATAAATGTCGGCGTCAAGAATGCCAACGCGGGCTCCCTCGCGGGCCAGCGCCAGGGCGAGGTTGGCGGCCGTGGTGGATTTGCCCACGCCGCCCTTGCCGGATGCCACGGCGACCACGTTCTTGACGTTGGCCAAACCCGGAATCTGCGCCTGGGCCTTGTGCGCGGCGATCACGCACTGGATGTCGACCTTGGCCGAACGCACACCGTCGAGACCCTCGATGGCCATTTGCAGCATCTGCGCCCAACCGCTCTTGAACAGGCCGGCGGCATAACCCAACTCCATCTGGACCGAAACCTGGTCGCCCTGCACGTCGATGGCGCGTACACAGCCGGCGCTGACCGGGTCCTGGTTCAAATAGGGGTCGGTGTATTGGCGAAGAACGGCTTCCACCGCTGCGCGATTGACGGCGCTCATGGGCTACTCCCGAAAAAAGACTGACTGAAACAGGCGGCTATCCTAACCGTTCCAGCCGCCAAGCGGCATGCTTTCGCGCCCCGGGAAGATTCAGAAACAGCGCCACGGGGTGAAATATATTTCCCGGCGCTTTATAGTGGCCGACCTCCGTTTCATCAAGTAGCCGAGCCCCATGTCCGAGCCACGCAAGATCCTCGTCACCAGCGCCCTGCCCTATGCCAATGGTTCTATCCATCTTGGCCATATGCTTGAGTACATCCAGACCGATATGTGGGTGCGCTTCCAGAAGCATCGCGGCAATCAATGCATTTATGTCTGCGCAGACGACGCCCACGGATCGGCCATCATGTTGCGCGCCGAAAAGGAAGGGATCACCCCGGAACAACTGATCGCCAATGTGCAGGCTGAACACAGCGCCGACTTTGCCGAGTTCCTGGTTGACTTCGACAATTTCCACTCGACCCACTCCGACGAAAACCGCGAGCTGTCGAGCCTGATCTACACGCGCTTGCGCGACGCCGGGCACATTGCCACGCGTTCGATCACGCAATATTTCGACCCGGAAAAGAAAATGTTCCTGGCCGACCGCTTCATCAAGGGCACCTGCCCGAAATGCGGCACTGAAGACCAGTACGGCGACAACTGCGAGAAGTGCGGTGCCACTTATGCACCGACTGACCTGAAGAACCCGCGCTCGGCCATCTCTGGCGCCATTCCGGTGCTCAAGGATTCCCAGCACTTCTTCTTCAAGCTCCCGGACTTCCAGCAGATGCTGCAAACCTGGACGCGCAGCGGCACCCTGCAAGACGCCGTGGCCAACAAGATCGCCGAATGGCTGGATGCCGGCCTGCAGCAGTGGGACATCTCCCGCGATGCGCCGTACTTCGGCTTCGAGATTCCGGACGAGCCGGGCAAGTATTTCTACGTGTGGCTGGACGCGCCGATCGGTTACATGGCCAGCTTCAAGAACCTGTGCGACCGCACGCCGGAGCTGGACTTCGATGCGTTCTGGGCCAAGGATTCCACCGCCGAGCTGTATCACTTCATCGGCAAGGACATCGTCAACTTCCACGCCCTGTTCTGGCCGGCGATGCTTGAAGGGTCGGGCTACCGCAAACCAACCGGCATCGCCGTGCACGGTTACCTGACGGTCAACGGCCAGAAGATGTCCAAGTCCCGTGGCACCTTTATCAAGGCGCGCACTTACCTGGACCACTTGTCGCCGGAATACCTGCGCTACTACTACGCCTCCAAGCTGGGCCGTGGCGTCGACGACCTCGACCTGAACCTGGAAGACTTCGTACAGAAGGTCAACTCTGACCTGGTGGGCAAAGTCGTCAACATCGCCAGCCGTTGCGCCGGGTTTATCCATAAGGGTAATGGCGGTTTGTTGGTGGCCGAGAACGCCGCACCGGAACTGACTGAGGCCTTCCTGGCCGCCGCGCCAAGCATTGCCGACGCCTATGAAGCGCGTGACTTTGCCCGCGCCATGCGTGAAATCATGGGCCTGGCCGACCGTGCCAATGCCTGGATCGCCGATAAGGCGCCGTGGTCGCTGAACAAGCAGGAAGGCAAGCAAGCTGAAGTTCAGGCGATCTGCGCCACGGGCGTCAACCTGTTCCGCCAGCTGGTGATCTTCCTCAAGCCGGTGTTGCCATTGCTGGCCGCTGACGCCGAGGCGTTCCTGAATGTCGCGCCACTGACCTGGAATGACCACGCCACCTTGCTCAGCAACCATCAGTTGAACGAGTTCAAGCCGCTGATGACCCGTATCGACCCCGTCAAGGTGCAGGCGATGACCGATGCTTCGAAAGAAGACCTGGTCGCCAGCCAGACCGACACCGGCGAATCGGCACCGGCCGGCAATGGCGAGTTGGCCAAAGACCCGCTCTCCCCGGAAATCGACTTCGACGCTTTTGCCGCCGTCGACCTGCGCGTTGCGCTGATCATCAAGGCCGAAGCCGTGGAAGGTGCCGACAAGCTGCTGCGCCTGACCCTGGACATCGGTGATGAGCAACGCAACGTGTTCTCCGGGATCAAAAGCGCTTACCCGGACCCGTCCAAGCTCGATGGTCGCCTGACCATGATGATTGCCAACCTCAAGCCACGGAAAATGAAGTTCGGTATTTCCGAAGGCATGGTGATGGCGGCGGGCCCTGGCGGTGAAGAGATCTACCTGTTGAGCCCTGATAGCGGTGCCAAACCGGGGCAACGGATCAAGTAAAACGATGTGGCGCGCAGCCTTGTTGTGGCAAGCGGGCTTGCCCCGCGTTGGGGCGCGTAGCGGCCCCTAAACCAAACACCCGGTTCTACCTGTGGAAACCCGGTGGCCTTGGTGGGGCCGCTTCGCAGCCCAACGCGGGGCAAGCCCGCTCGCCACAAAAAAGCCGACACCCACAACCAGCGGGCTCACCCCTACACGCCCTGTTTGTCTAACCGGCATGCCAATGATCACCCCATGACTTTGATCCAACGTATCGACGCGCTGCTGCCGCAGACCCAATGCGGCAAATGCGGGCACCCGGGCTGCAAGCCTTACGCCGAGGGCATCGCTCAGGGCGAGGCAATCAACAAGTGCCCGCCCGGTGGGCAGGAAACCATCGCCGGCCTTGCGCAGTTGCTGCGCGTGCAGGTGCTGGAACTGGACACCAGCCGAGGCGAGGCTCCCGCCCAGGTCGCTTATATTCGCGAGGCCGAGTGCATCGGCTGCACCAAATGCATCCAGGCTTGCCCGGTGGATGCGATTGTCGGCGCCGCCAAGTTGATGCACACCGTGATCATTGATGAGTGCACAGGGTGCGACCTGTGTGTGGCGCCCTGCCCTGTCGATTGCATTGAGATGCGTCCAGCCACGAGCGTGCTGCCGATTGTTGGCGGCCTGGCTGCCAATGATCAGCAGCGCCATGCGCGTGCCCTCAAGCGCGACCGGGCGCGGCGGCGCTATGAGCAACGCAACGCGCGGCTGCAACGTAAGGATGCACATAAACTCGCCGAACGCCTGGCGCGAGCCAAACGTCCGACGCCGAGTGTGCCTGTGCACACCGACAGTGCTCAGGCAGCCCAGGATGCAGCGGTCAAGAAAGCCAAAATCACCGTGGCGATGAGTCGCGCCCAGTTGCATAAATCCTTGAAGGCATTTGGTCATCCGCCGACGTTTGAGCAACAGTCGCAACTGATAGTCCTGCAGCAGCAGTTCGAAGCAGCAGAGCAGGCGCTCAGCGCACTGGAGGCGAACAGTCCGCCTCCACCGCCGACCGCCAAAGACCCTGAACTCAAGCGCGCGAAAATCCAGCTGGCGATGCACCGCGCCGAATTGAAGAAGGCCCAGGACCGTAATGCTGACGAGCAGCAATTGGCAACCTTGAGTGCCGCGCTGGCCACCGCAGAGCAAACCCTGCATGACGCAGAGGCCGTCAGTGAACAGCCAAGACCTGAGTTGCAGCGTGTGGAAAAACGCCCCATCGACACTCAACTGCGCCAGCTTAAAACTGCCTTGGCTTACGCGCGCGCAGACGTCAGCAGGTTACAACGCCAACCGCATACCACCGCGGATGAGCTGAAAGCCGCACAACACACGCTGGAGCAAGCGCAGCGCCAAGTGGACGCGCATACCGGCGATTGATCCGCGACAGGCGCTGCCGGGCAAGGTGGCGATGGTTTATCCTGCAACGCCTGCACTTTTGAAACTACGACGACAGCCTGCAAGGAAACACCCGCCCCATGAACGCCGCAAAACGCCTGGAAATTTTCCGCAGGTTTCACGAAGACAATCCTGAGCCCAAAACCGAACTGGCCTACTCGTCGCCATTCGAGTTGCTGATTGCGGTGATTCTGTCGGCCCAATCCACGGACGTTGGCGTGAACAAGGCCACAGCCAAGCTGTACCCGGTGGCCAATACGCCGGAGGCTATTTACGCACTGGGTGTGGACGGGTTGTCGGAGTACATCAAGACCATCGGCTTGTACAACAGCAAGGCCAAGAATGTCATCGAGACCTGCCGCCTGCTCGTCGAGCTGCATGGCAGCGAAGTGCCGCAGACTCGCGAAGCCCTGGAAGCGCTGCCGGGCGTGGGTCGCAAGACGGCCAACGTGGTGCTCAACACGGCGTTCCGACAACTGACCATGGCGGTGGACACGCATATTTTTCGCGTCAGCAACCGAACCGGTATCGCTCGCGGCAAAAACGTCGTTGAGGTGGAAAAACAGCTGATGAAGTTCGTGCCCAAGCCCTACCTTCTCGATTCCCACCACTGGTTGATCCTTCATGGACGTTACGTCTGCCAGGCCCGCAAGCCTCGCTGCGGGAGCTGCCGTATCGAAGACCTGTGCGAATACAAGGACAAGACGTCCGACGATTGAGCGATCATTGGTTTTCTCGATCAGTCGATTGAAAAAATCTTTTTTACCCGTTCATGGATTATCGTTATAAGGAGCGCCAATGGCAGTCTTAGCCTGGAGTGAACCTTATGAGCACTGGCAAAGAACAACTGGATGTAGAAGACGACCTTGTTGCAGAGTCGGATGACGATGGGGACGCACCTGTTGTAGAGGTGGCCAAGACCAATTTGAGCAAACGCCGCACTATCGATAACCTTCTGGAAGAGCGACGCTTGCAAAAACAACTGGCCGATTACGATTTCGACCTCTGATCAGCCCGTTCACGACCGGAAGCCTCCCTGATGGAGGCTTTTTTTTGCCGACTATTTCTGCGCCCCGCGCTAGACTAGGCCGTTGCGTTGAGCCAACTCGATCAGGTCCACCAGGGACCGGGCATTGAGCTTGAGCAACAGGCGAGTCTTGTAGGTACTGACGGTCTTGTTGCTCAGGAACATGCCGTCGGCGATTTCCTTGTTGGTTTTGCCACGGGCCAACTGCTGCAGCACCATCATTTCGCGCCCCGACAAGCGCTCGACCATGTCCGCTTCGCTGGCGTTGCCCATGGTTGAACGCACGGAGTTGAGCGCCTGGTTGGGGAAATAGCTGTAGCCGGAGAGCACGGCCTTTATCGCGCTCAGCAACTCGGTCAGGTCCTGCTGCTTGCACACGTAGCCCGCCGCTCCCGCCTGCATGCAGCGCATGGAAAAATGCCCGGGCGCCTGGGACGTCAGCACCAACACCTTGAAAGGCGCGGGCTGCTTGGCAGACGCCAGACGGCAAATAACTTCCAGCCCATCGAGTTTGGGAATCCCGATATCCAGTATGACAATGTCCGGTACATGTTCCCGTGCAAGTTGCAACGCATCGACACCGTTATCAGTCTCGGCAACGACTTCATAACCATGACGCTCCATTAGCATGCGCACAGCAAGACGAATGACGGGATGATCATCCACGATCAGCACTTTATTCATGAGAAAGTCCAATTTCGCTGTTCGAATTATTTAGAGCAAGCACAATAGCGTAGTCGTTTCCTAGTTGGCATAGCATTACCCCCCAAGCAACAGCAAGCAGAGACCCACCCCACAGCGATATAGGAATTAACCTACAAAAAAACATTAACTCGGACAGTTTGGGCTTTATGGAGCCTTTCAGACCTTTCCGGGGGCTGACATGTTTTGAGTGAAATAACCGCCGCACAAGGGCTTCAAGGTAAACGTGCCGCACAGGACTTTCAGGAAATACCCATTGCTCATCACCCACAAGCGAATGAGCAGACGCAAAAAAACCGCCTGCATTAGTTCCTTTGAACATATTCATTTACACCCCCTGTTTCCTACAGAACTTTCCGCGTCTTACATACTTTTCTTACTTGTGTAGTGAATTTTCTGTAAGACATAGTTCCTAGGCAGGTGTTAAAAATTCATTCAACAACGCAAAAGTTAAATTCAACCTGAAAAAATAAACCCATCAACTTTCATATCCGACAAAACTTAAACATTCCCCTGTGTTTTTAAACATTGTGTTCGGTTCAAGGCTCGCGACTTAATGGGCAGGCAAAAAAAATGGCCCCTTAACAGGGGCCATTTTTAACAGCGCAGATCACTCAGAACAGCTTGCGACCCTTGTTGGCAGCAATGCGCATGCGCAGTGCGTTCAACTTGATGAAGCCCGCAGCATCCGCCTGGTTGTAGGCGCCGCCGTCTTCTTCGAAGGTAGCAATGTTGGCGTCGAACAGCGATTCATCGGACTTGCGGCCGGTGACGATCACATTGCCCTTGTACAGCTTCAGGCGCACAACGCCATTCACGTGGGCCTGGGAGGCGTCGATCATCTGTTGCAGCATCAGACGCTCAGGGCTCCACCAGTAGCCGGTGTAGATCAGGCTGGCGTACTTGGGCATCAGCTCGTCTTTGAGGTGAGCCACTTCACGGTCCAGGGTGATGGACTCGATGGCGCGGTGAGCGCGCAGCATGATGGTGCCGCCTGGGGTTTCGTAGCAGCCACGGGACTTCATGCCCACGTAACGGTTCTCGACGATGTCGAGACGGCCGATACCGTGTTCGCCACCGATACGGTTCAGGGTCGCCAGCACGGTGGCCGGGGTCATTTCGACGCCGTCCAGCGCGACGATGTCGCCGTTGCGGTAGGTCAGTTCCAGGTATTGCGGCTTGTCAGGAGCGTTCTCCGGGGAGACGGTCCATTTCCACATGTCTTCTTCGTGCTCGGTCCAGGTGTCTTCCAGCACGCCGCCTTCATAGGAGATGTGCAGCAGGTTGGCGTCCATCGAGTACGGGGACTTCTTCTTGCCATGACGCTCGATCGGGATCGCGTGCTTTTCAGCGTAATCCATCAGCTTTTCACGGGACAAAAGGTCCCACTCACGCCACGGAGCAATCACTTTCACGCCTGGTTTGAGCGCGTAGGCGCCCAGTTCGAAGCGCACCTGATCGTTGCCCTTGCCGGTCGCGCCATGGGAAATGGCGTCGGCGCCGGTTTCGTTGGCAATTTCGATCAGGCGTTTGGCGATCAGCGGACGTGCGATGGAAGTACCCAGCAGGTACTCGCCTTCGTAGACAGTGTTGGCGCGAAACATCGGGAAGACGAAATCGCGGACGAATTCTTCGCGCAGGTCGTCAATGTAGATCTCTTTCACGCCCATGGCTTGCGCCTTGGCACGTGCAGGTTCGACCTCTTCGCCCTGACCCAGGTCAGCGGTGAAGGTCACCACTTCACAGTTATAAGTATCCTGCAGCCACTTGAGGATCACCGAAGTGTCCAGGCCGCCGGAATACGCGAGAACGACCTTGTTTACGTCGGCCATGCCATCACTCCACGGGGTTGTACGGAAAGGCGTCGATTCTACCGACCAAAACCGTGAATTTACAGAGGCGCGACAGCAAATGAAGATAAAGCGACAGATTATGTCGAACGGGCGACCAAGGGTCGCACCTTAAGACGTGTGTGCCGGGTTGCTCGGTGCAGTGGCCTGCGGCGCCGGTTTCTCGGGGGCTGCCACGCGTTCCAGCTGGATATTCACGCGGCGATTGCGCGCCCGGTTGGCGGCATTGGTGTTGGGCGCCAGTGGGTAGCTTTCACCGTGAAAACGCATGGTGATCTGTGATTCGGGGATGCCATTGGCCTTGAAGTAGTCTGTGACTGCCAGGGCTCGACGGCGCGAGACGTCACGGTTGGTCAGGCGATTGCCGCTGTTGTCCGAATGGCCATTCAACTCGATATGGTTGACGGTAGGGTCGGCTTTCATGAACGCCAGAATCACGTCCAGCTTCTTCTTCGCGGCCGCGTCCAGTTCAATACCGCCACCGGGGAAGCCGACTTCGGTCTGTTTGACTTGGTCGTAATTCATCGGCAACAGCTTGGTGGTGCACAGTTGGTAGTCGTTGTAGGCCTTGTTGAACTTGACCGGCAACAGACGAATTTCCGAGTAGCCGCCCTCGCGCCCGTAATGCCGCACGGTCGGGCTACGCCCTTCCAGCAAACCGGTGAACAGCCGCCCGGCCTGGGCCTGGGAGCTGTTGAACAATACGTCGCCACTGCCGACACGCACGGCACCAAGGTTGATGTCACCACGGCCCGGCTGCCAGGGCGCAGCGGCGGCCAACAAGGTCGCCGAGCCCGCACCCAGCGCGCCGTTGTAGGCTTTCAGGCGAAACGTCGCTTGCTCGCCGGCCCGGCGCACGAACTCACCCGAGCCGAAATCGGTGATCGGTTGGGTGAGTCGGCACTCGAACTGATCGCCTTCCACCTTCCACTCAATATTCTCCAGACGTGTCTGGAACGTGAGGGCCATCGCAGGCAGGCTGGCGAACACACTGAGCAGGGCTAGATAATGCTGGCGCACGGGAGGCTCCACTGGTTTCTACAACACTTCAAAGCGTCATACGTCGTTAAGGCATACCCAGGGATATCGGTAGCGTCCTGCAAAACTTGATAGCGAGTGCCTGCAAGAGTCTTTTCCGGTAGCATTCCCACCAGATTGACCCGCCTGGAATCCCCAATGTCCGACCGCCTGACCCTGCTGCGTCCCGACGACTGGCATATTCATCTTCGCGATGGTGCTGCGTTACCCCAAACTGTGGCCGATGTAGCGCGCACGTTTGGCCGCGCCATCATCATGCCTAACCTGGTACCTCCGGTGCGTAATGCCGCTGAAGCCGACGCCTATCGCCAGCGCATCCTCGCTGCACGGCCGGCCGGCAGCCGCTTCGAACCGCTGATGGTGCTTTACCTCACTGACCGTACCCAGCCTGACGAAATTCGCGCCGCCAAAGCGACTGGTTTCGTGCACGCCGCCAAGCTGTACCCGGCCGGCGCGACCACCAACTCCGACTCCGGCGTGACCAGTATCGACAAGATCCTGCCGGCCATCGAAGCCATGGCTGAGGTCGGTATGCCGCTGCTGATTCACGGTGAAGTCACCCGTGGCGATGTCGACGTGTTTGATCGCGAAAAGATCTTCATCGACGAGCATATGCGCCGTGTGGTCGAGCTGTTCCCGACGCTGAAAGTGGTGTTTGAACACATCACCACCGCCGACGCCGTGCAGTTTGTGACCGAGGCTTCGGCCAATGTCGGTGCGACCATCACCGCGCATCACCTGCTCTACAACCGCAACCACATGCTGGTGGGCGGGATTCGGCCGCACTTCTATTGCCTGCCGATCCTCAAGCGCAACACTCACCAAGTGGCCTTGCTGGACGCCGCCACCAGCGGCAGCCCGAAGTTCTTCCTCGGCACCGACTCCGCGCCGCATGCCCAACACGCCAAAGAAGCCGCGTGTGGCTGCGCCGGTTGCTACACCGCGTATGCGGCGATCGAGCTGTACGCCGAAGCGTTCGAACAGCGCAATGCCCTGGACAAACTTGAAGGCTTCGCCAGCCTCAATGGCCCGCGTTTCTACGGCCTGCCGGCGAATACCGACCGCATTACCCTGGTTCGTGAAGACTGGACCGCCCCTGTCAGCCTGCCGTTTGGCGAGCTGACTGTTATCCCGCTGCGCGCCGGTGAAACACTGCGCTGGCGCCTGCTGGAGGAAAGCAAGTGAGTGAAGACCATTACGATGACGAACACGAGCACAGTGGTGGCGGTTCCCGTCACCCGATGGCCGAGCGGTTTCGCGGCTATCTGCCGGTGGTCATCGACGTAGAAACCGGCGGCTTCAACTGCGCTACCGACGCCTTGCTGGAAATTGCCGCGACCACCATCGGCATGGATGAGCAGGGTTTCGTGTTTCCGGAGCACACCCACTTCTTTCGTGTCGAGCCGTTCGAAGGCGCGAACATTGAAGCAGCCGCTTTGGAGTTCACCGGCATCAAGCTCGACCACCCGTTGCGCATGGCGGTGAGTGAAGAAGCGGCGCTGACCGATATCTTCCGTGGTGTGCGCAAGGCGTTGAAGGCCAATGGCTGCAAACGCGCGATCCTGGTCGGCCACAACAGCAGCTTCGACTTGGGCTTCCTGAATGCTGCCGTGACGCGGTTGGACATGAAGCGCAACCCGTTTCACCCGTTCTCCAGCTTCGACACTGCTACCCTCGCGGGCCTGGCGTATGGCCAGACTGTACTGGCGAAAGCCTGTCAGGCAGCCGGTATCGACTTTGACGGGCGTGAAGCCCACTCGGCTCGCTACGACACCGAGAAGACGGCCGAGCTGTTCTGCGGCATCGTCAACCGCTGGAAGCAGATGGGCGGCTGGGAAGACTTCAACGACTGAGGTTTGCCCGAGCGCTGTTGTGGCGAGCTGGCTCGTCGTGGCGAGCCGGCTTACTGTGGCGAGCGGGCTCGCCCCGCGTTGGGCTGCGCAGCGGCCCCAGAACCAGGCAACGCGGTTCGCCAGATGAATCGCGGCGGTCTAATTGGGGCTGCTTCGCAGCCCAACGCGGGGCAAGCCCGCTCGCCACGACAAGCCTGCTCGCTACAACATACTCACTCACCACAACATACCCACTCGCCACAACAGCCCTCCAGCCACTGAACACCAGTGGCCACAGGGTCATTTCCCGCGCATAAAAAAACCGGCCTTCTCAGGCCGGTTTTTTTTGCTTCGAACGTGGCTTACAGCTTGCCGGCGTTCTCGGTCAGGTAAGCCGCAACACCTTCGGTGGAAGCGGTCATGCCTTTGTCGCCTTTTTTCCAGTTGGCAGGGCAAACTTCGCCGTGCTCTTCGTGGAATTGCAGCGCGTCGACCAGACGGATCAGTTCTTCCATGTTACGGCCCAGCGGCAGGTCGTTGATGATCTGCGAGCGCACAACACCCTTGTCGTCGATCAGGAACGCGCCACGGAAAGCCACGCCGCCTTCGGATTCAACGTCGTAGGCCTTGGCGATGTCGTGCTTCATGTCGGCAGCCATGGTGTATTTGACTTTGCCGATGCCGCCATCATTGATGGCGGTGTTGCGCCAGGCGTTGTGAGTGAAATGGGAGTCGATGGAAACGGCTACCACTTCAACGTTGCGCGCCTTGAAATCGTCCATGCGGTGGTCCAGAGCGATCAGCTCCGACGGGCAGACGAAGGTGAAGTCCAGCGGGTAGAAGAACACCAGGCCGTATTTGCCTTTGATGGCTTCAGACAGTTTGAAGCTGTCTACGATTTCGCCATTGCCGAGGACGGCAGGTACGTCGAAATCCGGGGCTTGTTTGCCGACGAGTACGCTCATTGGTTATCTCCTGATGCAGGGGTGACGATTGAAGTAAAAGGACCGGCCCAGTCTGACGCGCATAAGCGACAGCCCTGTGACGCGGTCACGCTTCGTGAAGACCGACCATCATACACTGAAAAAACCGTTCGTCAGTGGGTAGCCAGGCCAGGGCAATACCCTATGAAACTACTTTGACAATCATTCTCGTTAACATTAAGATCCATCGTACTTAAGCCTTAAACCCGCGATGGTTCTCCCTTATGTATGTCTGCCTCTGCACTGGCGTCACCGACGGACAAATCCGCGAAGCAATCTACGAAGGTTGCTGCAGCTACAAGGAAGTACGTGAAACCACCGGCGTTGCCAGCCAGTGCGGTAAATGTGCTTGCCTCGCCAAGCAAGTGGTACGGGAAACCCTGACGCAGCTGCAAACCGCTCAGTCGGCGCTGCCCTACTCAGCAGAATTTACACACGCTTAAATAGCGTGTTTTGAAGAACCGGACTTAGTGTCCGGTTTTTTTATGCCCGTAATTCAATTAGTTAGCGTCAAGACGCGGAACACAAACATTCTTATTCCGATTAATTTTCATTTATTATTCAATAACTTAGGTTTGACACTAGGGATTTCGCCGCTCAAACTCCGCCTTATATACAGCTATTACAGGGCAGGACCCCAGTCATGAAAGGCGACATCTCAGTCATCCAGCAACTCAATAAAATCCTTGCCAATGAACTGGTCGCGATTAATCAGTACTTTCTGCATGCACGCATGTATGACGATTGGGGCCTGGAAAAGCTCGGCAAGCGTGAATACAAAGAATCCATCAAGGCCATGAAAGACGCGGACGCGCTGATCAAGCGCATCCTGTTCCTGGAAGGCCTGCCGAACGTGCAGGACCTGGGCAAGCTGAACATCGGCGAGCACACCCAGGAAATGATCATCAGCGACTTGAAGTTCGAACAGAAAAGCCACAGCGACCTCAAGGCCGCCATTGCACACTGCGAAACCAAGGGCGACTTCGGCAGCCGTGAACTGCTCGAAGACATTCTGGAAGACCAGGAAGAACATATCGACTGGCTGGAAACCCAGCTGGGCCTGATCGACAAAGTCAGCCTGGAAAACTACCTGCAATCGCAGATGGGTGAATAACCCGTAGCCAACAGGCCATAAAAAAGCCCCGCTCTCTTTCGAGAAGCGGGGCTTTTTATTGACTAACGCATTGCAGACGCCGGCTCGCCGGCGCCTGCAGGATTACGCGTCAGTCTTGGCGGCGGCGTTTGCCGCGGCTTCTTTGATCAGCGCTTGCAGCGAACCATCCGCAGCCATCTCAGTGATGATGTCGCTGCCGCCGACCAGCTCACCGGCTACCCACAGTTGTGGGAACGTTGGCCAGTTGGCGTACTTCGGCAGGTTGGCGCGGATTTCAGGGTTTTGCAGGATATCCACGTAGGCGAATTTCTCGCCGCATTGCATGATGGCCTGGGAAGCCTTCGCGGAGAAACCGCACTGAGGAGCGTTTGGCGCGCCCTTCATGTAAAGCAGAATGGTGTTGTTGGCAATCTGCTCTTTGATCGTTTCGATGATATCCATGGAACACCTCGGCTGGAACTTTGCGACTCACAGGTCGGCACGGTGGCGCATTGTAACGCAAAATTCCAGCCCGGTGGTCGGGCGCCTCAGGCAGCCGCTACCTGCACCGGCACACCGTTGAGCGCGGCGTTGCCGGATAACTCGTCCAACTGCCGCTCGTCGGTGAGGTCATTCGCACTCGCCCCCGGCTGCCCGCTGGCGATGCTCATCTGCACGCCTGGGCGTCCATGCCCCCAGCCATGGGGCAAGCTGACCACGCCGGGCATCATGTCCAGGCTGGCCACCACTTCCACTTCGATCATGCCGATGCGCGAACTGACGCGCACCCGCTGACCATCGCGCAATTGCCGACTGGCCAAGTCATCAGGGTGCATATGCAACTGGTGCCGAGGCTTGCCCTTCACCAGACGGTGATAGTTATGCATCCACGAGTTATTGCTGCGCACATGACGACGGCCAATCAGCAGGAGTTCGTCCACCACCGGCACAGGGTGCGCCGCGAACCGCACCAAATCAGCAAGGATCACCGCCGGCGCCGCCTGCACCTGGCCGTTGGCAGTCTTCAAGCGCGTGGCGAGATTGGGCTTGAGCGGCCCCAGATCCACGCCGTGCGGATGGTCCGCCAGCATCGACACCGATAGTTTGTGATCAGAGGCGTCACCGTAAGCCCCGGCACGCAAACCAAAGTCAATCATCTGCGCCGGCGCCATGGTCGGTTTGAGCGCCACGCCTGTCTGCGCCGCAAAGGCCTTGGCCAGGCCGACAAAGATTTCCCAGTCGTGCAGCGCGCCTGCAGGCTTGGGCAGGATCGCGCGATTGAACCGAGTGACGTTGCGCACGGCGAACATATTGAAGGTGGTGTCGTAGTGATCGTTTTCCAGCGCCGACGTGGACGGCAGGATCAGGTCGGCGTATCGCGTGGTCTCGTTGATATAGAGGTCGATGCTGACCATAAACTCAAGTCCGTCCAGCGCCTGCTCCAACTGGCGACCGTTTGGCGTCGACAACACCGGGTTGCCGGCCACGGTCACCAAGGCGCGGATCTGACCTTCGCCTTCGGTGAGCATTTCTTCCGCCAAGGCGGACACCGGCAACTCACCGCCATATTCCGGGCGTCCGGACACGCGACTCTGCCATCGATTGAAATGCCCGCCACCGGTTGACGCCACCAGGTCCACGGCCGGCGAGGTGCACAAGGCGCCGCCGACACGGTCCAGATTGCCGGTCACCAGATTGATCAATTGCACCAGCCAATGGCACAGCGTACCGAAGGCCTGGGTGGACACGCCCATGCGCCCGTAACACACCGCCTTGTCCGCTGCGGCAAAGTCCCGCGCCAGCTGGCGGATCTGTTCGGCAGGCACTGCGCATTGGCGGCTCATGGCTTCAGCGGTGAACCCGGCAATCGCGCGGCGCACGTCTTCAAGGCCTTCGACCGGCAAGTGGCTTTCACGCGTCAGGTTCTCGGTAAACAAGGTGTTGAGTAAGCCGAACAACAGCGCCGCATCGCCTCCAGGGCGCACGAACAGATGCTGATCGGCGATCGCCGCCGTCTCGCTGCGGCGTGGATCAACCACCACCACACTGCCGCCCCGCGCCTGGATGGCCTTGAGGCGCTTCTCTACGTCAGGCACGGTCATGATGCTGCCGTTGGACGCCAGCGGGTTGCCGCCCAGGATCAGCATGAAATCGGTGTGATCGATATCCGGAATCGGCAGCAGCAGGCCGTGGCCGTACATGAGATGACTGGTGAGGTGATGTGGCAGCTGGTCCACCGAGGTCGCGGAAAACCGATTGCGCGTCTTGAGCTGCCCAAGGAAGTAGTTGCTGTGGGTCATCAACCCATAGTTGTGCACGCTGGGGTTGCCCTGATACACCGCCACTGCATTCTGCCCGTGCCGGGCCTGGATGCCCGCCAGGCGCTCAGCGACCAGCGTGAACGCCTCGTCCCATGGGATCGGCCGCCATTCGCTGCCCACACGTAACATGGGCTGGTGCAGGCGGTCCGGGTCGTTCTGGATGTCCTGCAACGCCACGGCCTTGGGGCAGATGTGCCCACGGCTGAAGGTGTCCAGCGGGTCACCCTTGATCGAGGTGATCGCCAGGCTGCCGTCGTCGGCCTGGGTGGTTTCCAGGGTCAGGCCGCAGATGGCTTCACACAGATGGCAGGCACGGTGGTGGAGAGTCTTGGTCATGGCCAGTCTCTTTATTGGGCTTTGGCCCAACTATGGCCCCTCACCTGAGCGCGCACCAGTAAGGTTCGCCCCGTGAATCGAGAGGCATCAGGCCAGACCATGAGCAAATGTTTCAAAACCTTGCGAAGAGCCACCGAAACCGACTCAGCCTGGCCTGCGCCCGCTCCCACGCATTGCAAAAGGTCTCAGCGCCAGTGTACAAATGGCCCGCTGCTGTCAGGAATCAGTCTTCAAAAGCGCTTCAGCGCCCTTCTTGAACACCCTTAAAAACCGTAGCCCTATTGGTAAGACGCGACATTTAATTATAAGATCGCGCCTTCCCCCATTTCGTCGCCCCGTGCGGCTTTCGCCGCAGGTCTCGCCCGTTGTCACAATAAACAAGGCTTTGAGTATCTGCGGTCTGTTGCAAAAAGGTAGTTAATGATGAGCGCAAGGCACTTTCTCTCCCTGATGGATTGCACGCCCGATGAGCTGGTCAGCGTGATCCGTCGAGGCATTGAGCTTAAAGACCTGCGTAACCGCGGCGTATTGTTTGAGCCTTTGAAAAACCGTGTGCTCGGGATGATTTTCGAGAAGTCGTCGACCCGCACCCGCGTGTCGTTCGAAGCCGGCATGATCCAGCTGGGTGGCCAAGCCATCTTTCTGTCTTCGCGCGATACCCAACTGGGCCGCGGCGAGCCGATTGCCGACGCTGCCCGCGTAATGTCGCGCATGCTTGATGCGGTGATGATCCGTACCTTCGCGCACAGCACCGTGACCGAATTTTCCGCCAACTCCCGGGTGCCGGTGATCAACGGCCTGTCCGATGACCTGCACCCCTGCCAGTTGCTGGCCGACATGCAAACCTTCCTTGAGCACCGCGGTTCGATCCAGGGCAAGACCGTGGCCTGGATCGGCGACGGCAACAACATGTGCAACAGCTATATAGAAGCGGCGATCCAGTTCGACTTCCAGCTGCGTGTTGCCTGCCCGGAAGGCTACGAGCCTGATGCACGTTTCCTGGCTCAAGCCGGCGACCGTGTCACCGTCGTGCGCGACCCGCGTGACGCGGTGATCGGCGCGCACCTGGTGAGCACCGACGTGTGGACCTCCATGGGCCAGGAAGAGGAAACCGCCAAGCGCCTGGCCCTGTTCGCACCGTACCAAGTGACCCGCGCCCTGCTCGACCTGGCCGCACCGGACGTGCTGTTCATGCACTGCCTGCCCGCCCACCGTGGCGAAGAAATCAGCCTTGACCTGCTCGACGATGAGCGTTCGGTCGCGTGGGACCAGGCCGAAAACCGCTTGCACGCCCAGAAAGCGTTGCTTGAATTTCTTGTCCCGCCGTCGTACCACCACGCATGAGCCAGCCATTACTGCTGAACCTGCGCAATCTGGCATGCGGCTATCAAGACCAACGCGTGGTGCAGAACCTCAACCTGCACCTCAATGCCGGCGACATCGGCTGCCTGCTCGGCTCATCCGGTTGCGGCAAAACCACGACCTTGCGCGCGATTGCCGGGTTTGAACCGGTGCACGAAGGTGAAATCAGCCTGGCCGGCGACGTGATCTCCAATGCCGGCTTCACCCTCGCGCCGGAGAAACGCCGGATCGGCATGGTGTTCCAGGACTACGCACTGTTCCCGCACTTGAGCGTGGCCGACAACATCGCCTTCGGTATTCGCAAACACCCACAAAAAGACCGCGTGGTTGCCGAGTTGCTCGAACTGGTCAACCTGAAGAACCTGGGCAAGCGTTTTCCCCACGAGCTTTCCGGCGGTCAGCAACAACGCGTCGCCCTCGCCCGCGCCCTGGCGCCGGAGCCGCAACTGTTGCTGCTCGATGAGCCGTTCTCCAACCTCGACGGCGAACTGCGGCGCAAGCTCAGCCACGAGGTGCGCGACATTCTCAAGGCGCGCGGCACCAGTGCGATTCTGGTCACCCATGATCAGGAAGAAGCCTTCGCCGTGAGCGATCAGGTCGGCGTGTTCAAAGAAGGCCGCCTTGAGCAGTGGGACACGCCCTACAACCTCTATCACGAACCGCAGACGCCCTATGTCGCGAGCTTTATCGGCCAGGGTTATTTCATCCGTGGCCAGTTGAGTTCGCCGGAATCGGTCAGCACCGAACTCGGCGACCTGCGCGGTAACCGTGCCTACACGTGGCCCACGGGCGGCGCGGTGGATGTATTGCTGCGCCCGGATGACATCGTTTATGCACCGGACAGCGCGTTGAAAGCGCGGATTGTCGGCAAGACGTTCCTTGGTGCCTCGACCTTGTACCGCCTGCAATTGCCGACCGGTGCACAGTTGGAGTCGATTTTCCCAAGCCATGCGGATCATCAAGTGGGTGCGGATGTAGGGATTCGTGTGGCGGCTGAACATCTGGTGTTGTTCCAGGCGTCAGGCAGCGTTGCGGCGCAGGTTGCGCAGTCCGAATCCGGAGTAAGGCGTTACAGCCCCGTTAACTGACGAAACTGACTCAACAGGTAGAAGCTGGCTTCTGTGGGAGCTGGCTTGCCTGCGATAGCATCACCTCGGTCTGACTGAAAGACCGAGGCGCTTGCATCGCGGGCAAGCCCGACGCCCACAGTGGCGTCTGCTCTTCAACAGTGAAATTCAGACCCGGCCAATCGGCGCAAATGTGGCCTGGGTATGCTCAGCCAACACCGTCGCCGGCAGTTCAACTTCCAATCCCCGCCTCCCGGCACTGACAAAAATCGTTGCGAACGGCTGCGCCGTCACGTCGATAAATGTGCGCAAACGCTTTTTCTGTCCCAACGGGCTGATGCCGCCCAACAGGTAACCGGTGGAGCGTTGCGCCGCTGCAGGGTCGGCCATTTCGACCTTTTTCACCCCGGCCGCATGGGCGAGCGCCTTTAAATCCAGACTTCCGACGACCGGCACCACCGCCACCAACAATTCCCCTTTCTCACTGCTGGCCAGCAAGGTCTTGAACACCTGCGCGGGGTCGAGCCCCAACTTTTCCGCAGCCTCCAGCCCATAGGAGGCTGCCTTGGGATCATGTTCGTAACTGTGGATATGATGTTCGGCACGAACTTTTTTCAACAGGTCCAGTGCGGGGGTCATGGCTACTCCGGGCGTGGAAAACAGAGGGCCAATTCTAGGCCAAGCCTGAGCAAAACGCTCTAGTGCGCCACTCCCGCGAGTCGTACTGGTAGACGCAAGCGTGATCATTCATCAGACCAATAGTTCGAAAATGACCAATGGTTCACTTTCGACCTTTGACAGCCGTCATTCTTGTCTATATTTTTTCGTTTCCGAATACTGTAGGAATAGCACCTGCGGTACTCCAGCAATAAGCCATGGCCTGGATGGGGATCCTCGCCACGGTGAAAATCGCGCAACAGCCCGTTGAGGCCGCGCGCCAAACAAGAACAACAATCGAGGTTTGCCATGACAACTGCTCTTCAACAGCCTTCACTTTCGAGCCAATGCATGGCCGAATTCCTGGGGACTGCGCTTCTGATCTTCTTCGGTACAGGATGTGTCGCTGCGCTCAAGGTCGCGGGTGCCAGCTTTGGGTTGTGGGAAATCAGTATCATCTGGGGGGTCGGCGTCAGCATGGCGATCTACCTGAGCGCCGGTATTTCCGGGGCTCACCTCAATCCGGCGGTGAGTATCGCCCTGTGCATTTTTGCCGATTTCGAAAAGCGCAAACTGCCCTTCTATATCCTCGCCCAGGTCGCCGGCGCCTTTTGCTCCGCCGCGCTGGTGTACACGCTGTACAGCAATCTCTTTTTCGATTACGAACAAACCCACCACATGGTTCGCGGCTCCCAGGCCAGCCTGGAGCTGGCGTCGGTGTTCTCCACCTACCCGCATGCCCTGCTGAGCACAGCCCAGGCATTTCTGGTGGAAATGGTCATCACCGCCATCCTGATGGGCGTGATCATGGCCCTTACCGACGACAACAACGGCTTGCCACGCGGCCCGTTGGCCCCGCTGCTGATCGGCCTGTTGATCGCCGTGATTGGCAGTGCCATGGGCCCACTGACCGGCTTTGCGATGAACCCGGCGCGGGATTTCGGGCCCAAGCTGATGACCTTTTTCGCCGGCTGGGGTGAAATCGCCTTTACCGGCGGCCGCGATATCCCTTACTTCCTGGTTCCGATTTTCGCGCCAATTGCCGGCGCCTGCCTCGGCGCTGCGGCCTATCGCGGGCTGATTGCCCGCCATCTGCCGAGCGCCGCACCTGCTATAGATGAAACACCTGACACGGCTGTCAACGGCAAGACGCGTATTTCCTGATAGCGCCAGCCTGGTCCCACTGCCCTTTTGCGGCCCAGGCTGATTCCTTACTCTCTTATTTTCCGTCCAAGGCAATCGACATGACCGACATTCAGAATAAGAACTACATCATTGCCCTTGATCAGGGCACCACCAGTTCACGGGCGATCATCTTTGACCGTGACGCCAACGTGGTCTGCACCGCCCAGCGCGAATTCACTCAGCATTACCCGCAAGCCGGCTGGGTCGAACATGACCCGATGGAAATTTTCGCCACCCAAAGCGCGGTGATGGTCGAGGCCCTGGCACAAGCCGGCCTGCACCATGACCAGGTCGCTGCCATCGGTATCACCAACCAGCGCGAAACCACCGTGGTCTGGGACAAGATCACCGGCCGCCCGATCTACAACGCGATCGTCTGGCAATGCCGGCGCAGCACCGAGATCTGCCAGCAGCTCAAGCGCGACGGCCACGAGCAATACATCAACGACACCACCGGCCTGGTCACCGACCCGTACTTCTCCGGCACCAAGCTCAAGTGGATCCTCGACAACGTCGAAGGCAGCCGTGAGCGTGCGCGCAATGGCGAGCTGCTGTTCGGCACCATCGACAGCTGGCTGATCTGGAAATTTACCGGCGGCAAAACCCACGTTACCGATTACACCAACGCCTCGCGCACCATGCTCTTCAACATCCACACCCTGGAGTGGGATGCGAAGATGCTGGAGATTCTCGACGTGCCGCGCGAAATGCTGCCGGAAGTGAAATCCTCGTCGGAAATCTACGGCCGCACCAAAAGCGGCATCGCCATCGGCGGCATCGCCGGTGACCAGCAAGCGGCCCTGTTCGGCCAGATGTGCGTAGAAGCGGGTCAGGCCAAGAACACCTACGGCACCGGCTGCTTCCTGCTGATGAACACCGGCGACAAAGCCGTCAAATCCCAACACGGCATGCTCACCACCATCGCCTGCGGCCCCCGCGGCGAAGTGGCCTACGCCCTGGAAGGCGCGGTATTCAACGGCGGTTCCACCGTACAGTGGCTGCGTGACGAGCTGAAAATCATCGCCGATGCTACCGACACCGAATACTTCGCCGGCAAGGTCAAAGACAGCAACGGCGTGTACCTGGTCCCGGCCT
The DNA here is from genome assembly GCF_047943075.1 of Pseudomonas sp. NFX183. NCBI lineage: Bacteria > Pseudomonadati > Pseudomonadota > Gammaproteobacteria > Pseudomonadales > Pseudomonadaceae > Pseudomonas > Pseudomonas sp. NFX183. The sequence continues at coordinate 818,767 of NZ_CP181333.1, forward strand.
TCACCGGCCTGGGCGCTCCGTACTGGGACCCGTATGCGCGTGGCGCGCTGTTCGGCCTGACCCGTGGCGTACGGGTTGATCACATTATTCGTGCAGCCCTGGAGTCGATTGCCTACCAGACCCGCGACGTATTGGACGCCATGCAACAGGACTCCGGCGAACGCCTCAAAGCCCTGCGTGTGGACGGCGGCGCAGTCGCCAACAACTTCCTGATGCAGTTCCAGGCCGACATTCTCGGCACGCGGGTCGAGCGCCCGCAAATGCGTGAGACCACCGCCCTCGGCGCCGCTTACCTGGCCGGCCTGGCCTGTGGTTTCTGGGGCAGCCTGGACGAGTTGCGCGGCAAGGCCGTGATCGAGCGCGAGTTCGAACCCACGCTGGACGAAACCGCCAAAGAGAAACTCTACGCCGGCTGGCAGAAAGCGGTGAGCCGTACCCGCGATTGGGAACCGCACGAAGGCGCTGAATAAGCCAAGCGCCGGACCCACATAGGGTTGTAACTGGCGGGGAGCGGCGTGCTGCGTCATCATGGGCCACTTTTGTATGGCAGCCCAAAGGACGCCCCATGAATCTGCCTCCCCGCCAGCAACAAATCCTCGAACTGGTCCGCGAACGCGGCTATGTCAGTATCGAGGAGATGGCGCAGCTATTTGTTGTCACCCCGCAAACCATCCGCCGCGATATCAACCAGCTGGCGGACGCCAATCTGCTGCGCCGCTACCACGGCGGCGCGGCCTATGACTCCAGTGTCGAGAACACCGCGTACGCCATGCGTGCCGACCAGATGCGCGATGAGAAACAACGCATCGGTGAAGCCATTGCCGCACAAATTCCTGATCATGCCTCGCTGTTCATCAATATCGGCACCACCACCGAATCGATCGCGCGCGCGCTGCTCAATCACAATCACCTGAAAATCATCACCAACAACCTCAACGTCGCCACCATGCTCAGTGCCAAGGACGACTTCGACGTGCTGTTGACCGGCGGCAATGTGCGCCGTGACGGCGGTGTGGTCGGTCAGGCGAGCGTCGATTTCATCAACCAGTTCAAGGTCGACTTTGCACTGGTAGGCATCAGCGGCATCGATGAAGACGGCAGCTTGCTCGACTTTGATTATCAGGAAGTGCGGGTTTCCCAGGCGATCATTGCCAATGCACGCCAGGTGATTTTGGCCGCCGACTCCAGCAAGTTCGGGCGCAATGCCATGATTCGTTTGGGGCCGATCAGCCTGGTGGACTGTTTGGTAACCGATCAACAGCCGGTGCCAGCGTTGGTGCAGTTGTTGAACCAGCACAAGGTTCGGCTGGAAGTCGTTTAGCGCCGTTGCCGGCGCCATCGGGGCAAGCCCCCTCCCACATTGGAATGCGATCAACCTGTGGGAGGGGGCTCGCCCCCGATGGCGATCTATCTGACACCCTCATGTTCACAAATTTTCCTTTTCCAGCCCTTCGATGAGTTTTTTCAATCGAAGTCGGCTGGCTGTGCGCGCGTTTATCAGCTACCATTTTCGCAAATGAACATTAATGTTCGAATTCCAAGACGAAAAGATCGCGAGGCTAGCCGATGAACCCTTCCACCTTGCCTGCTCCACCGCTTGCCGAAGTCTATGATGTTGCCGTAATTGGTGGCGGGATCAATGGCGTCGGCATCGCAGCAGACGCAGCCGGTCGCGGTTTGTCGGTATTCCTTTGCGAAAAAGACGACTTGGCCAGCCACACGTCATCGGCCAGCAGCAAGCTGATCCACGGTGGCCTGCGTTATCTCGAACATTACGAATTCCGCCTGGTGCGCGAAGCCCTGGCCGAACGCGAAGTGCTGCTGGCCAAGGCCCCGCATATCGTCAAGCAAATGCGTTTCGTGTTGCCGCACCGCCCTCACCTGCGCCCGGCGTGGATGATCCGTGCTGGCCTGTTCCTGTATGACCACTTGGGCAAGCGTGAAAAACTCGCCGGTTCCAAGAGCCTCAAGTTCGGCCCTGACAGCCCGCTGAAAAGCGAAATCACCAAAGGCTTCGAATACTCCGACTGCTGGGTCGATGACGCCCGCCTGGTGGTATTGAACGCCATGGCCGCCCGCGAAAAAGGCGCGCATATCCACACCCAGACCCGTTGCATCAGCGCGCACCGCAACAACGGCATGTGGGAAATGAACATGGAACGCGCCGATGGCAGCCTGTTCTCGATCCGTGCCCGCGCCCTCGTGAACGCCGCCGGCCCATGGGTCGCCAAGTTCATCAAGGAAGACCTGAAGCTGGATTCGCCTTACGGCATCCGCTTGATCCAGGGCAGCCACCTGATCGTGCCGAAACTGTACGAAGGCGCCCACGCGCACATTCTGCAGAACGAGGACCAGCGCATTGTCTTCACGATTCCGTACCTCAACCACCTGACCATCATCGGCACCACCGACCGTGAATACACCGGCGACCCGGCGAAAGTAGCTATTACCGAAGGTGAAACCGACTACATGCTTAAGGTGGTGAATGCCCACTTCAAGAAGCAGTTGAGCCGCGACGACATCGTCCACACCTACTCTGGCGTGCGCCCGCTGTGCAACGACGAGTCGGATAACCCGTCGGCCATCACCCGTGATTACACCTTGTCGCTGTCTGGCGGCACTGGCGAGGCGCCAATCCTGTCGGTGTTCGGCGGCAAGCTCACCACCTACCGCAAACTCGCCGAGTCGGCGATGGCGCAGCTGGCGCCGTTCTTCACACAGATGCGTCCAAGCTGGACGGCCACGGCCAGCCTGCCGGGTGGCGAGAACATGACCACGCCAGAAGCGCTGGCCGAGGCCATTCGCGCCAAGTTCAACTGGGTGCCGGCCGAGATCGCGCGTCGTTGGTCCACCACTTATGGCAGCCGCACCTGGCGCTTGCTCGAAGGTGTGCAGTCGCTGGCTGACCTGGGCGACCACTTGGGTGGCGGCCTGTACACCCGCGAAATCGATTACCTGTGCGCCGAGGAATGGGCCACGCAAGCGCAGGACGTGCTGTGGCGCCGTACCAAGCTCGGGCTGTTCACCACCCCAGAGGAACAGGCCAACGTGCAGCGTTACCTGTCCAAGGTCGAGCAGAACCGCGCGAAGATCGAAGCAGCCTGATCAGGCCGTTGTGAAAAGCCCCTGCGCCGAAAGGTCCAGGGGCTTTTTTTATGCCTGCAGCGCCTGGCGCTGATACCGCAGGCCCATGTCACGAATCCTGCTGAGAGCGGAGCCCAGCAACACCGGATAAGCCGCCTGCAAAAAACCCGGTGTTGCCGTTGCCAGCGCGCGCTCCAGCCAAAGGCAGGCCTGGCGCTCATCGCCGGTTTCGGCCAGCTCGGCAGCATGGTTGTATTGCCCGCGAAAATCTCCCGCCTCGGCTGAGCGCTGATACCACTGCCGCGCCAGTTGCACATCCTTGGGCACCACGACGCCCTCATGGTGGAACCGCCCCAGCAGGTTCATCGATTTGGCGTGCCCTTTGGCCGCCGCCTGCACGAACAACTCATACGCGGCGACAAGGTCGCGCTCGACACCGCGACCGCGCGTCAGCAACTGGCCGTAGTTATACAGCCCCCAATCCAGCCCAAGGTCGCCAGCTTTGCGGTAATGCACGGCGGCGTCCGGCAGGTCGATTTCGCAACCCCAGCCATTTTCCAGGCAGCGCCCGATCATGTTGATCGCCATCGGGTGGCCCTGACGTGCGCCGATGCGAAACCAGCTCAGCGCCAAAGCTTCGTCCTTTTGTATGCCCCGACCATCCAGCAACAACTGACCCAAGGTCGCCTGCGCATCGGCATCACCCAGTCGCGCAGCCTGCATCACCCAACGCGCATACGCGCGCGGGTTATCACCGATTTCACCCGATTCATTGCCTGGCCGCGTGCTCTGCATGCTCGTCTGCACTCTCTCAAACTGACAAAAACTTCATGAATCATCCTGTTACAAAGTATTACATTTGAGATCGTTTATCAATTACGATCACCTCTCAATTCCAACAACACGAGACTATTCAATGGCTACCGGGATCAGTTCTGCCCCCCATTCATCGCGGCATTTGCTCGCGTCGGCGGTGGGCTTGGCAGTGGCTGCGCAAGGAGGATTCAGCTATGCAGCGCAGACTGCAGATGACGGCACAGGTGTAATTGAGCTCGGCGCGACCAGTATCGAAGGTCAGGCCCCAAGCCAGAGCGCTTACAACCCCGTAGCGCCTTCCTCCCCCAAGTACACCGAGGCGCTGCGTGATACACCGCAGACGATTACCGTGGTGCCCAAGGAAGTCATTCATGATCAAAACCTGCTGACCCTGCGCGACGTGCTCAGCACCGTGCCGGGCATTACCTTCGGTGCCGGCGAAGGCGGCAGCGGTTACGGCGACAGCATCAACCTGCGCGGTTTCTCGGCCAGCGGCGACATCTACGTCGACGGCGTGCGCGACAGCGCGCAATACAGCCGCACCGACCCGTTCAACCTGGAACAGGTCGAAGTCGTCAGCGGCGCAAGTTCGGTGTATTCAGGTTCCGGCGCAGTCGGCGGCACCATCAACCTGGTGTCCAAGCAGCCGGAATTACGCGACAAAACCACGATCAGCGCCGGCATCGGCACCGATAACTACAAGCGCACCACGCTGGACACCAATCAGCAACTCAACGACACCACCGCGTTCCGGCTCAACTTGATGGCGCATGGTAACGATGTGCCGGGCCGCGATTATGAAGATTACTCGCGCTGGGGCATTGCACCCTCCATCGCCTTTGGCCTGGGCACGCCGACGCGCGTTACCGTCAGTTATGAACACCAGAAAGATGACAACACGCCGCAGTACGGCATCCCCATCTACAACGGCAAACCGATGCCGGGTGTGGGCTGGAGCGACTATTACGGTTATCACAACATCAATGACCAGCAGATCACCTCGGACGCGTTCAGCCTGAAACTTGAACACGACTTCAACGACGCCGTGTCAGTGCGCAACTTCACCCGCGTCGAGCGCGTGCGCCAGGACTTGCGCGCTTCCGGCCCCGAAGGTGCCCAGGCCGGCTGCCTGGCCAGCGGCACCCAGATAACGGGCGCGCCCTGCGCCGCCGGCCTCAAGCCTGGCTATTTCCAGCCAAGCGGCGGTTCGCTGGGCAACGAGCGCAACACCCAGAACAAAATGTTCACCAACCAGACTGACGTAACCAGTCACTTCAGCACGGGCTTCATCGACCACACACTGGTGACCGGCATCGCCATCAGCCGCGAGGAATACGAGGCGGATACCGGCAAATGGCTGACCAACAGCAACGGCAGCACGATCGTTCCGCCGCCGGTCAGCTTCAGCGACCCCAACTCGGACTGGACCGGCCCCGTCAACTTCACCCGTGCGGCCCACGTCGACGGTGCGCTGAACAACCGCGCCGCCTACGCCTTCGACACGCTCAAACTCAACCCGCAATGGGAAATCAACGGCGGTTTGCGTTACGAGCACAACGCCGGCAGCTCGGTCACCAATGCCTACTCCAGCACCGGCGTGGAAACGCCCGGCGTTCGCTACGGCCAAGCGGACGACCTGACGTCCTATCGCCTGGCACTGGTGTACAAACCGGTGGAAAACGGCAGTTTCTATATCGCCTATGGCAACAGCAAGACGCCGTCGCAAGCCAGCGTCAATGGTGGCTGCTTCACGCCGGCCAAAACGTCCAGCGCGCCCACCAACAACTGCAACGTCGCCCCGGAAACCGCCGTCAGCTATGAGATCGGCACCAAATGGGACTTCCTCGACAATGCCTTGTCGGTCACCGGCGCGATCTTTCGCAATGACCGCACCAACTACAAAGTCGCCGATCCCGACCCAACCAACCTGAGCGGCACGCAATCGCTCGACGGGAAAGCACGTGCAGACGGCGTGGCACTCGGCTTGAGCGGTGCGATCACGGACAAGTGGAAGGTCTTCGCCAACTACACCTACCTGGATACCCGCGTATTGCGCAGCGCCAGCGACTTCACCCTGGCCACCACCGGTTTCGACGCGCAGAAAGGCGAACCGCTGCCGTTCACGCCCAAACATGCGGCCAGTCTTTGGACGGTGTACGACCTGCCCTACGACTTTCAGGTGGGCTACGGCATCACGGCGCAATCCAAGCAGTACCTGGTCAGCGCCGCCGGGGCACCGACTGCGCCGGGCTACGCCGTGCAGCGCGCGATGCTCGGCTACAAGGTCAACAAACAGTTGAACCTGCAGTTGAACGTCAACAACCTGTTCGACAAGGAATACCTGACGCGCATCCGTAACAACGGCTGGGCGGTGCCGGGCGATGGGCGTGCGGCGGTTGTTTCGGCTGACTATACGTTCTGATTGGGGGGTTGTTTTGGGGGGTATATCCGTTGTTTGGGTGATGGCTGATACGGGTTCCGCCCTTACAGCGGGTCACTTTTGAAAAGAGCCCAAAAGTAACCCAAAGGCTCTTGCCCCACCACTCGGCACCTCGCTTAGGCTCGGTGTGCCTAAGATCAAAATCAAAAGCAAAGCACGGCGGCCTGACAGCCGACCTGATTCTGGAACCTGAACTCAATCAAATGTGGGAGCAGGCTTGCCTGCGATGGCATCAACCCGGTGTACCTGATGGACCGAGGTGCCTGCATCGCAGGCAAGCCAGCTCCCACAGAAAAGCAAAGCAGTGCGGTGGTGGAGGCTGAACTCGGTCAAATTGTGGGAGCGGGCTTGCTCGCGAAGGCGGTGGGTCAGCGACACATGAGCTGACTGACAAACCGCATTCGCGGGCAAGCCCGCTCCCACATTTGGATCTCTGTGCTTCAGACAGAAGTGTGTTGCTGTGCTGCTTCTACCACTCAGGTCGGCTACCAGGCCGCCGTGCTCTGCGTTTGCCAAAAGTGACCCGCTGTAAGAGCGGAACCGCCAGCCGCCGTTACCGCAGCAACGCATATACACCGCCTCCCCCAAAGCCATTCGGTTTTCCGAACACCACACCCCGAACCATTCGGTTTGCCGGACCAAACCACCAAACCCCTCCCGTCACGCAAACTTAATCCCCATATAAATCAACCAGATAACCTTTTATCCCTGGTATGGCACGACTCATGCTCTACACTCCTTGACGATTGCCTGCGACGCTTCAGGAGCCGTCACGGGCATTCGCTGTACAAAAGAGAGCCGTTTAGCCGGCTTCATAAAAAAAACAAATGTCGAGGAAGTATTGATGCGCATCGTTCCCCATATCCTGGGCGCAGCTATCGCTGCTGCTCTGATCAGCACTCCAGTTTTCGCCGCCGAACTCACCGGCACACTGAAGAAAATCAACGACTCCGGCACTATCACTCTCGCTCACCGCGACAGCTCCATTCCGTTCTCCTACATCGCGGATGGCTCGGGCAAACCCGTGGGCTACTCCCACGACATTCAACTGGCCATCGTTGAAGCCCTGAAAAAAGACCTGAACAAACCCGATCTGAAGGTCAAGTACAACCTGGTCACCTCGCAAACCCGTATCCCGCTGATCCAGAACGGCACCGCGGATATCGAGTGCGGCTCCACCACCAACAACGCCGAACGCGCTCAACAAGTTGATTTCACCGTCAACATGTTCGAAATCGGCACCCGCCTGCTGGTCAAGAAAGACAAGGATGGCAAGCCGTCCTACGCTGACTTTGCCGACCTGAAAGGCAAAAACGTCGTGACCACCGCTGGCACCACGTCCGAGCGCATCATCAAAGCGATGAACGCCGACAAGCAAATGGGCATGAACGTCATCTCCGCCAAAGACCACGGCGAATCCTTCCAGATGCTGGAAAGCGGCCGCGCCGTCGCCTTCATGATGGACGACGCCCTGCTCGCAGGCGAAGAAGCCAAGGCCAAGAAGCCGGACGATTGGGTCATCACCGGTACGCCACAGTCCTTCGAAGCCTATGCGTGCATGGTGCGTAAAGACGACCCGGCCTTCAAAAAGGCTGTCGATGACGCCATCGTCGGCCTGTACAAATCCGGCGAAATCAACAAGATCTACAGCAAGTGGTTCGAGAGCCCGATTCCTCCAAAAGGCCTGAACCTGAACTTCCCGATGAGCGACAAGGTTAAGGAGCTGATCGCTAACCCAAGCGACAAACCAGCCCCTGACGTAAAAATCTGATACCTGACTAAGCTTATCTCCTGAGGGAGCCAACCCTCCCTCAGGCGTCTGTTACTACCTGCTGGCTTTAATTTGGAACACTCGACCTGGCGGTTTTCGAGCCGATCGCGTGTGCCTGGCGTTCAACGTCGGGCGGGAAAGGATCTTCCCCAAGCGGGTGCTTGTACATCGATCGATTTCGAGGGGAGACCCTAATGAATTACAACTGGGACTGGGGCGTGTTCTTCAAGTCCACTGGCGTGGGCAGCGAGACTTATCTCGACTGGTACATCGCCGGCTTGGGCTGGACCATCGCCATCGCTGTCGTGGCATGGATTATCGCCTTGTTGCTGGGGTCCATTCTGGGCGTCATGCGCACCGTGCCAAACCGCATCGTATCGGGCATCGCAACCTGCTACGTGGAGCTGTTTCGTAACGTGCCGCTGCTGGTTCAGCTGTTTATCTGGTACTTCCTGATACCCGATCTGCTGCCGCAAAACCTGCAGGACTGGTACAAACAAGACCTCAACCCGACTACCTCGGCCTACCTGAGCGTCGTCGTGTGCCTGGGCCTGTTCACCGCCGCCCGTGTGTGTGAACAAGTGCGCACCGGCATCCAGGCGCTGCCACGCGGCCAGGAATCTGCCGCACGCGCCATGGGCTTCAAGCTGCCGCAGATCTACTGGAACGTGCTGCTGCCTCAGGCGTACCGCATCATCATTCCGCCGCTTACCTCGGAATTCCTCAACGTGTTCAAGAACTCCTCCGTGGCGTCCTTGATCGGGTTGATGGAGCTGTTGGCACAAACCAAACAGACTGCCGAGTTCTCGGCCAACCTGTTTGAAGCCTTCACCCTGGCCACGCTGATCTACTTCACCCTGAACATGAGCCTGATGTTGCTGATGCGCGTGGTCGAGAAGAAAGTCGCGGTGCCCGGCCTGATCTCCGTGGGGGGTAAATAATGGACTTCGATTTCAGCGGCATCATCCCCGCCATTCCCGGCCTGTGGAACGGCATGGTCATGACCTTGCAGTTGATGGTCATGGGTGTGATCGGCGGTATCGCGCTGGGGACGATGCTGGCGCTGATGCGCCTGTCGTCCAGCAAACTGCTGTCGCGTCTGGCCGGCGCCTACGTGAACTACTTCCGCTCGATCCCGCTGCTGTTGGTGATCACCTGGTTCTACCTGGCGGTGCCGTTCGTGTTGCGCTGGATAACCGGCGAAGACACCCCGATCGGTGCGTTCACCTCCTGCGTCGTGGCCTTCATGATGTTCGAAGCCGCGTACTTCTGTGAAATCGTGCGGGCCGGCGTGCAGTCGATCCCCAAGGGCCAGATGGCCGCCGCACAGGCGATGGGCATGACCTATGGCCAGACCATGCGTCTGATCATCCTGCCCCAGGCGTTCCGCAAGATGACCCCGTTGCTGCTGCAACAGTCGATCATCCTGTTCCAGGACACCTCGCTGGTTTACACCGTGGGCCTGGTGGACTTCCTCAACTCCGCCCGCTCCAACGGCGACATCATTGGCCGTTCCAATGAGTTCCTGATCTTCGCCGGTGTCGTCTACTTCATCATCAGCTTTTCCGCCTCGCTGCTGGTCAAGCGTCTGCAAAAAAGGTTTGCCGTATGATCTCTATCAAGAACATCAACAAGTGGTATGGCGACTTCCAGGTGCTGACCGATTGCAGCACCGAGGTTAAAAAAGGCGAAGTGATCGTGGTGTGCGGGCCGTCCGGCTCGGGTAAATCCACCCTGATCAAGTGCGTCAACGCACTGGAACCGTTCCAGAAAGGCGACGTGGTGGTGGATGGCACCTCCATCGCCGACCCGAAGACCAACCTGCCGCAACTGCGCTCGCGCGTGGGCATGGTGTTCCAGCACTTCGAACTGTTCCCGCACCTGACCATCACTGAAAACCTGACCATCGCGCAGATCAAGGTGCTCGGCCGCAGCAAGGAAGAAGCCACCAAAAAGGGCCTGCAACTGCTTGAGCGCGTCGGCCTTTCGGCACACGCCCACAAGCACCCGGGCCAGCTTTCCGGCGGCCAGCAACAACGTGTGGCGATTGCCCGCGCCCTGGCCATGGACCCGATCGTCATGCTGTTCGACGAACCGACCTCGGCACTGGACCCTGAAATGGTCAACGAAGTGCTCGACGTGATGGTGCAACTGGCCCACGAAGGCATGACCATGATGTGCGTCACCCACGAAATGGGGTTTGCGCGCAAAGTGGCCGACCGCGTGATCTTCATGGACGCCGGCAAGATCATCGAAGACTGCCCGAAGGAGGAGTTTTTCGGCGACATCAGCGCCCGCTCCGAACGCGCGCAGCACTTCCTTGAGAAAATCCTGCAGCACTAAAACCGGCTTTTCGTTCTCCCTGTGGGAACCGTTTTGTGTGGGAGCTGGCTTGCCTGCGATGCAGACACCTCGGTCTATCAGTGACACCGAGGAGATCCTGTCGCAGGCAAGCCAGCTCCCACATAAACCGGTTCACGGCAGGGCTGACAGCTCTGGTTGACCCAAGGCAACTGTGATGAAATGCGACCCCAACCAATTTCGCGCCGCACCGCCATCACTTGCCGTGAAACCTCGTCTGATTCGCCAACTGTTCCTGCCGCCGTTGATCATCGCCCTGATGATCGGCTTGGGTTATATCGGCTTCTGGGTCAGTGAGTATTACGGCATCAGCACACTCAGCGACAACGGCGAACGCCAGTTGGAGCTGCACGCGCGCACCGTCGAAAGCGAACTGAGCAAATACACCTACCTGCCCAGCCTGCTGGAGCTCGAATCCAGCGTGTCCACGCTGCTGGCCGACCCGAACCAGGAAACCCGGCAGACGGTCAATGATTACCTCGAAGGCCTGAACCGACGCAGTCGCAGTCGGGCCATCTACGTGATGGACACCACCGGCCGCGTGCTGGCCACCAGTAACTGGCGCGATGCCGACAGTTACCAGGGTGAAGACCTGTCCTTTCGCGCCTATTTCCAGAATGCCGTGCGCGGCCAGCCGGGCCGCTTCTATGGCATCGGCAGCACCAACGGCGAGCCCGGCTACTACCTGGCCCACGGCCTGGAAGAACACGGCAAGATCATCGGCGTCGCCGTGGTCAAAGTGCGCCTCGAAGCCCTCGAAGAGCGCTGGCAGCGTGCGCGCCTCGAAGCGTTCGTGAGCGACGAGAACGGCATCATCATCCTCTCCAGCGACCCGGCCCGCCGGCTCAAGGCCGTGCGCCCGCTGAGCGACGACACCAAAGAACGCCTGGCCCACAGCCTGCAATATTACTGGGCGACGCTTAACGAGCTGGAGCCGCTGGCCCGTGAGCGACTCAATGAGGGCACCGAAAAGCTGACCTTCCCGGCCAACAGCGAAGTGGTCAACGACGAGCACGAAGTCAGCTACCTCGCGCAAACCCGCCCGCTCAACGACACGCCGTGGAATTTCACCCTGCTGACGCCGCTCAATGAGCTGCGCCGCGCGGCGATCAACCAGGGCATTCTGGTCGCTGTCGCATTCGGCCTGGTGGCGTTTTTGCTGATCGCCTGGAACGAGCGCCGCAAGGTGATCGCCACCCGCCTCGCCGCGCGGGAAGCCTTGCAGGAAGCCAACAGCCAGCTGGAGCGGCGGATTGCCGAACGCACCGCCGACCTGCGTGCCAGCAACGAACGGCTCAAGGGCCAGATTCGCGAACGGCGCCAGGCCGAAGAAACCTTGCGCCGCGCCCAGGACGAACTGGTGCAGGCCGGCAAACTCGCCGCCATCGGCCAGATGTCCACCAGCATCGCCCATGAGTTGAATCAGCCGCTGGCGGCGCTGCGCACACTGTCGGGCAATACCGTGCGCTTCCTCGAACGTGGCGCGCTCGACACCGCCAGTGCCAACCTCAAGACCATCAATGAACTGATCGACCGCATGGGCCGCATCACGGCCAGCCTGCGCTCGTTTGCACGGCGCGGTGATGACCAGGGCGAAGCCAACCTCGGTAAAGCTGTGGACGCCGCGTTCCAGGTGCTCGGCGCTCGTCTCGACGGCCTGCCGCTGACCGTGCACCGCGACTTCGCCAACGCTCAATTGCAGATCGACCAGACACGCCTGGAGCAGATCCTGGTCAACCTGATTGGCAACGCCCTGGACGCGATGCAGGCGCAACCTGCGCCCGAACTGTGGTTGGATGGCCAGGTGCTTGAGGGCAGGTACCGCCTGCACGTACGCGACAACGGGCATGGCATCGACCCCGAAACGCGCAAGCATTTATTCGAACCGTTCTTCACCACCAAACCCGGCGAACAAGGCCTGGGCTTGGGCCTGACCCTTTCCGCCAGCCTCGCGGCGGCCACTGGCGGCAACCTTGCCGTGGAACACCCGGCCAGCGGTGGTACTGCCTTTGTCTTGTGCCTGCCGCTGGTGGGCACTCAAAAAGCTGAGTCGACATGAATACAGACACCCCAGCCGCAAAAGACGACCTCACCGTTCTGATCGTCGAGGACGATCCCCATGTGCTGCTCGGCTGCCAACAGGCCCTGGCGCTGGAAGACATTCCCAGCGTGGGCGTGGGCAGTGCTGAAGAAGCCCTCAAGCGCATTGGCGAGAACTTTGCCGGCATCGTCATCAGCGACATTCGCCTGCCAGGCATCGACGGCCTCGAGCTGCTGACCCGCCTCAAAGCGCTGGATAAAAGCCTGCCGGTGGTGCTGATTACCGGGCACGGTGATATTTCGATGGCCGTCGGGGCCATGCGCAATGGCGCCTACGACTTCATGGAAAAACCCTTCTCCCCCGAACGCCTGGTCGACGTGGCGCGCCGCGCCCTGGAGCAACGCGGGCTGGCGCGAGAAGTGTGGTCGCTGCGCCGCCAACTGGCCGAGCGTGACTCGCTGGAGGGCCGCATCATCGGCCGCTCGCCGGCGATGCAGAACCTGCGCGAACTGATCGCCAACGTCGCTGACACCTCGGCCAACGTGCTGATCGAAGGCGAGACCGGCACTGGCAAGGAACTGGTCGCGCGCTGCCTGCATGATTTCAGCCGGCGCCATGCCCACCAGTTCGTTGCCTTGAACTGCGGCGGCCTGCCGGAAAACCTGTTCGAAAGCGAGATTTTCGGCCACGAAGCCAACGCCTTTACTGGCGCCGGCAAACGGCGCATCGGCAAGATCGAGCACGCCCACGAAGGCACGCTGTTTCTCGATGAAGTGGAAAGCATGCCGATCAACCTGCAGATCAAACTGCTGCGGGTGTTGCAGGAGCGCACCCTTGAACGGCTGGGCTCGAACCAGAGCGTGGCCGTGGATTGCCGGGTGATCGCCGCCACCAAATCCGACCTCGATGAGCTGAGCCGCGCCAGCCAATTTCGCAGCGACCTTTACTACCGCCTCAACGTGGTGACCCTGGAACTGCCGCCGTTGCGCGAACGTCGCGAAGACATCCTGCAGTTGTTCGAGCACTTCCTGCAGCAATCCTCCTTGCGCTTTGATCGCACCGCGCCGGAGCTGGACAACCAGACCGTGTCGACGCTGATGAGCCACGACTGGCCAGGCAACGTGCGCGAACTGCGCAACGTCGCCGAGCGCTTTGCCCTGGGCTTGCCCGCCTTCAAGAAAAGCGGCAGCGGCAACAGCAACCACGGCCTGGCCTTCACCGAAGCGGTGGAAGCCTTCGAGCGCAACCTGCTCAACGATGCCCTGCAGCGCAGCGGCGGCAACCTGACCCAGGCCAGCCTGGAGCTGGGAATGGCCAAGACCACCCTGTTCGACAAGGTCAAGAAATACGGGTTGAGCCACTGATGGATCTATTGCTGAAGGCCGCCATTGGCGCGGCGGTGGTGTTGATCCTGGCGGCGCTGGCCAAGACCAAAAACTATTACATCGCGGGGCTGGTGCCGCTGTTTCCGACCTTTGCGTTGATTGCGCACTACATCGTCGGCAAGGGCCGCTCGGTGGAGGACCTGAAGACCACCATCGTGTTTGGGATGTGGTCGATCATTCCGTATTTTGTGTATTTGGCGACGCTGTATGTGATGGTCGACTGCCTGCGCCTGGAGGCGTCACTCGCCGTGGCGGCGGTGGCGTGGCTGATGGCGGCGACGGTGCTGGTGAGTGTGTGGGTGCGCCTCCATACCTGACACACCGGGGTAAAAAATGTGGGAGCTGGCTTGCCTGCGATAGCGGTCTGTCTGTGCCAGCTGAGTTGGCTGATACACCGCTATCGCAGGCAAGCCAGCTCCCACATTTGGATCAGTGGTGAGCCTGATAGATCAACGCACGATCTTGTCGACCTGAATCCCCAGCTTCTTCAACCGATACCAAAAACTCCTCTCTGAAATCCCGATCTTCGCCGCCGCCGCAGCCTGCACGCCGTTGCTTTCGTGCAACGCCGCCAGGATGTAGGTTTTCTCGACGTCCGCCAGCGCCGCGTCCAGGTCCGCAGGCACGCCAGGGTTGTCACCGAGCAGCGCCGTGACGCCGTCCTCTGCCGGTTTTGAAGCAAACAGGTAGGCCGGCAGGTCGATGTCTTCGATCACCGGTTTGGCCGCAACGATGGTTGCGCGCTCCACGCAGTTTTGCAGCTCGCGGATATTCCCCGGCCAGTTGTAAGCCGCCATGGCCTGCAAGGCCTCCGGGCTGAACCCGGTGATGCGTTTGCCGGCGGTGGCGCTCAGGGTCTGGGCGAAGTGCCGGGCCAGGGGCACGATGTCCTCGGCGCGTTCGCGCAGGGCCGGCAGCGGGATCGGGAACACATTCAGACGGTAATACAGGTCTTCGCGAAACTCTTTATTGGCCACCGCGTCCAGCAGGTTCTTGTTGGTGGCGGCGATCACCCGCACGTCCACCTTGCGCTCGCGCGGGTCGCCCACCGGCTCGATCACGCGCTCCTGCAACGCGCGCAGGATCTTGGCCTGCAACGCCAGGGGCATGTCGCCCACTTCATCCAGAAACAACGTGCCCTTGTCGGCCTGCATAAAGCGCCCGACCCGATCCGCCACGGCGCCGGTGAAGGCGCCCTTGCGATGGCCAAACATTTCACTTTCCAGCAAGCCTTCCGGAATCGCCGCGCAGTTGACCGCTACAAATGGCTTGTCGGCACGGCTGCCGTGTTTGTGGATCGCGCGCGCGACCATTTCCTTGCCGGTGCCGCTTTCGCCAGTCAGCAGGATGGTGGCGTTGCTGTCACGCACCGAATCGATTGCATGCAGCACTTGGCGAAACGCCGGGCTGTCACCCACCAGGCTGTCGAACTGCGCATGGTGATCGAGTTCGGCGCGCAGCCGCGCGTTGTCGCGCATGATGTCGCGAAACTGCAAGGCCTTGGCGACGGTGATGTCCAGTTCGTCGATGTCGAACGGCTTGGCAATGTAGTCATAGGCGCCGTTGCGCATCGATTGCACGGCGTTTTTCACCGTGCTGTAGGCGGTCATCACGATCACCGGCAAATCCGGGAAACGCACCTTGATCTCGGCCAGCAGCGCCGGGCCGTCCATGCCTGGCATGCGCCAGTCACTGATCACCAGGTCGATGTCTTCCTGCTCCAGCACCTTGAGCGCGTGCAGGCCGTTGCTTGCGGTGAATACCTGAATGCCGTTCTGGCTCAAGGCCGACGACAGCAAGTCGCAGAGCTTGGGCTCGTCGTCGACTACCAATACGTTATGCGTCATGACCATCCTCATCATCGCCGTCGTCATCACCCTGGGCCGGAATGTACAGGCTGAAGGTGGCGCCGGCATCTTTCTCACTGGCACATTCAATGCTGCCGTCGTGACTTTCCATGATCGAATAGACTTTTGCCAGGCCCAGGCCCGTGCCCGAGGCCTTGGTAGTGACGAACGGTGTGAAGATCCGCTCGATCATATCCGCCGGGATGCCCTGGCCGGTGTCGGCGATGCTGATCACCGTGTTGCCGTCGACACTGCGAATGCCCAGGGTCAGGCGTCCGCCTTCGGGCATCGCGTCGATGGCGTTGAGAATCAGGTTGAGGCACGCCTGCTTGAGCTGTTTGGCATCGGCATAGATCGTCGCACCGGGTGCCTGGTCGTCAATCTGCGCGTCAATGTTATGCGTGGACAGTTCCGGGCTGCAGAAACCGAGAATCTCTTCCACCAACGCTCGCGCCGGCTGCAGCACACGCAACGGCGGGTTGGGTTTGGCAAAATCGAGGAATTCGGTGATCAGGTCGTTGATGCGGCTGACCTCGCTGATCACGTATTCCAGGTGGCGCTTGTCGGTTTCCGCCAGGTCGGCGCGACGGTGCAACAGTTGGGTCGCGGTCTTGATGATGCCCAGCGGGTTACGGATCTCGTGAGCCAGGCCCATGGCGACTTCGCCCAGGGCGTGCAGCCGATCGCGACGGCGCAACTGGGCTTCAAGGTGATGCAGCTCGCCCAGGCGCTCGGTCATGTGGTTGAAGGTGCTGCTCAACTGCGCCAGCTCATCGCCGCCACTCACCAATACGCGGTGTTCGTAATGCCCCGAGATCACCGCGTCCACGCCTTGGGACAAATCACGCAGCGGTTTGGTCAGGCGCCGCGACACCAGCACGCCGGCGCCCAGGGACAACGCCGAGCTGAGCAGGAAAATCAGCACGAACAGGTTGCTCTGATTCACCAGCCCGACCAGGCTGGTATGGCGTAGCAGGCCGCTGAAGATCACCCCTTGCAGGTCGCCGGCATCATTGAAGATGGGCCAATACAGACCGCTGTAGTTGTTGGTGAACTGCTCGCTCGGCTGCTTGGTGGCGCGCATGGCCGTTTCGACGTCCTTGGGAATGCGCGAGGGGTGGTTTTCGAAACGCTGGGTCGAGAAGATTTCGTTAAAGCCCGACGGGTTGGCCAGGTACAGGCGCAGGTCGAGGGAATGCACATCGGCCACGCTGGTGAGGAAACTGCTGTCCAGGTAAGTGGCCACCAAGAGCAGGTAGTCGACGCCTTCCTGGGTGGTTTCGAAGGTCGAGACCACCAGGCCCGTACTCACGCCCGCCACCTGCACGGTTTGCAGCACGGCGTTGCTGGTCAGGTCGATCTGCTTGACCACATCGTCGGAGGCCGTGCTGAACACGACCTTGTGATCACTCACGCGAATCAGCGCGACCACGTCGATGTCCGTGGCGTCGGCAATGTCGGCGGTCAGCCGGTCGTGCTTGGCGGCCTGCTTGTTCGAAGGCGGGCTGGTGTAGCGCAGGAACAGCTTGGCCATGCGCGCGTTGTCATGAAGGATGTCGCCGATTTCGTCCTTGACGATCTTGGTCGACTCTTGCAGCCAGATACGCACGTTACTGTCGAAAATCTGCGACAGCGTGGTCGCCGCCAGCTCGGCGGCGATCATGGTGGGAATAACGCTGACCAGCCAGAACGCCAGCACCAGCTTGCGCTGGACGCTCCAGCGCGAAATGGCAAAGGGGCGGGCTTTCTGGCGGGTTTTGGTGATCATCAGGTTTCGCTTATCGCAGCAGCCATGGCAGGGTCGGAACGGTCCGGTCTCAGGTACATTTTCACGAGCTTGAGCAGGCTGTTGACCAGCCGGTTACGGTGACGGAAGAACATGCTGTTGCCTTGGAACTCGCACCCCAGGCGCAGCTTACTGGCATACCCTTCCTGACCGCACTCGTACACAGGGATATTGTGCTGAATACAGTAGTCGACGTTGGTCAGCCAACTGCGAAAGTACAGGTTGTATTCGCGGCTGAATGCCATGTCATGCCCAAAAAACTTCTCGATCAGGCGGTGCTGGTCCAGCAGGATCAAATTGAACGCCACCAGGTGCTCGTCCACCCAATAAAGAACACAGACCGCACGCCCTTCAAGCCGTTCGAGGATGCCGGTGAAGTAACGCGCCGGCAAACGTTCGAACTGCAGCTGCGAGCGTTCGAGCGTGGCCTCGTACAAGCGCATGACATCCGGCAACACATCATCAATATTGCGCCGCCACTCCACGCGCGGGCCCGGCGCACGCAGTTTACGGCGCAGGTCCTTGCGCGTCGATTTGCACAACGAGCTAAGGTAGGCGTCTACCGAACCGTATGGCACCGAGAGCACACCGCTGGGCAAGCTCGGCATGCTCTGGAAACCTGCGCTGCGGCAACTGGTCGCCCAGTGCGAGTCGTCGGTCGGTACATCTTTGACCGCCACCAGGCCAATCCCGAAGGCACTGGCATCCTGTCGCGCGGCTTGCAGCAACTGCTTGAGCAACACAGGGCGTCGCGTCTGGGGTATGCCGCTTGCAATACCTGCATCGCAACGCTCGGCTATCGGCGAGCCGATGGCATACAGCGGCAAGCGTAAAACACCCGGCCACAGTCGCTCCAGGCGTTCGGTAAAACGCTTGCCGGCGCCCGACACCGTGGTGTCGAGGCGATAATGGGTGATGAACGCGGCGGCCACTGCCACCAGCGTTTCATCTTCGTAAACCGCCAGGTAGCGCCATTTGAAGTCATCAATGGCCGCGTTTTCCACGGCGACGTAAAAATCCCAATCCTCCAGAGCACCGGGAAAACAGTCGTTCCAGGCACTGCGCTGGATGGCCCGGATAGTCGAGAAGGCTTGAGCGGTGATCACGTCGCGTCCTTAGGCTTAAGCCCGCTGTCGATAGTCTACGGGCGCCTGGATAGCCTCGGCATGTTGCTCGACAAACTCGGCGCTCAACTCGATCACGCGTCGGTATTGCAGGTCGACGGTGATCATGTGGTAGCAGTTGTCCAACAGAATCTTGGTCACGGGGCCGCCCAAATGGCGCTCCACGTAGTCGGCGTTCCAGCGGCTGGTGATGTCGTCCTCGATGGAGTGCAAAACCAGCGCCGGCACCTTGACCTCGGGCATGCGTTTCTTGACCACGGCGTTCATGCGGTGCAACTCGCGCACCGTAATGCCTTCCATGGTCAGCAAACCGGCTTCACTGCTCTCCCCTTCCTTCATCTGACGCTCGACGATGGCCCGCAGGCGCTCGTTCTTGATGCCGTAAGGCGGCTTCTCTTCGAAGCGGCAGATGTGTACGCCGAAAGGAATCTTCATTAACAACGGCGTCAGGAATGCCAGTTTGTTAATGCTCCAGCCGTCGTACTTCAAGGTGGTGGAATACATCAACAGCCCGGCGACTTGCCCAGGGTGTTCGGCGGCCACGTACATCGACATCACCGCGCCCATGGACAAACCACCGACAAACACTTGCTCGTGACGTTGCTTGACCTGCACGAAGGTGTTGCGCACGCCTTCGTACCAGTCCAGCCAGCCGGTAGCTTGCAGGTCGCTGTTGTCGCCGCAATGCCCGGCCAGGGTGGGCACGTACACCGTGCAGTTACCCGCCTTGGCCAAGCCTTTGGCGACCTGACGCAATTCCGTCGGGGTGCCGGTCAGGCCGTGGATCAACAGGATCCCGACCGGACCTTCACCGAGAACGAAGCCGGCATCACCTTCACCGAGGTCGATCCCGGAGGCATTCACCGTTTGGTCGCCCGTACCAGCAGTTGCTCGAGCAGCTTCAAGCCCAGGTCGATTTCCGGGTAGCTGATTTCCAGCGACGGCGCCAGGGTGATCACGTTTTTGTAGTAGCCGCCCACGTCGAGGATCAAGCCGAGTTTCTGGCCATCGACGACCATGTCGCCCTTCATGCCTTCTTCAACCATGTAATCCAGGGTCGCCTTGTCTGGCGTGAAGCCATCCGGGCCACAGATTTCGCAGCGCAGGGCCAGCCCCAGGCCATCGACGTCGCCGATGATCGGGAAACGTTTTTGCAGGTCTTGCAGGCCTTCCAGGAAGTATTTGCCCTTGGCCATGACCATCGCGCCGTAGTCGACTTCGCTGGTCATCTTGAACATTTCCAAACCTACCGCCGTGCCCAATGGGTTGGAGGCAAAGGTGGAGTGGGTCGAACCTGGTGGGAAGATCTTCGGGTTGATCAACTCTTCACGGGCCCAGATGCCGCCCAGCGGGTTCAGGCCGTTGGTCAGCGCCTTGCCGAAGACGATCACGTCCGGCTGCACGTCGAAGTGCTCGATCGACCACAGTTTGCCGGTACGGTAGAAGCCCATCTGGATTTCGTCGGACACCATCAGGATGCCGTGCTGGTCCAGTACATGCTTGAGTTCGCGGTAGAAGTTCATCGGCGGGATCACGTAGCCGCCGGTGCCCTGGATCGGCTCGACGTAAAACGCTGCGTATTCGCTCTGGCCGACTTTCGGGTCCCACACGCCGTTGTATTCGGTCTCGAACAGACGGGCGAATTGCTGCACGCAGTGGCTGCCGTATTCTTCCTTGGTCATGCCTTTGGGGCCGCGGAAGTGGTACGGGAACGGGATGAACTGCGCGCGCTCGCCGAAGTGGCCGTAACGGCGACGGTAGCGGTAGCTGGAGGTGATCGACGACGCGCCGAGGGTACGGCCGTGGTAGCCGCCCTCGAAGGCGAACATCAGGCTCTTGCCGTTGGTGGCGTTACGCACCACCTTCAGGGAGTCTTCGATGGACTGCGAACCGCCGACGTTGAAGTGCACGCGACCGTCGAGGCCGAACTTCTTCTTGGCGTCGACCGCGATCATTTCCGACAGCTCGATCTTGCCTTTGTGCAGGTACTGGCTGGCGATTTGCGGCAGGGTGTCGATCTGCTGTTTCAGCGCATTGTTCAGGCGCGGGTTGGCGTAGCCGAAGTTGACGGCCGAGTACCACATTTGCAGGTCGAGGTAGGCCTGGTCTTCGGTGTCCCACACGTAGGAGCCTTCACAACGACTGAAAATACGCGGCGGCTCGATGTAGTGAACAGTGTCGCCGTAGGAGCAGTACTTGGCTTCTTTATCCAGAAGGATCTGGTCTTCGGCAGTGGCGATACGGATATCAGACATGGTGGAAGAGTTCCTGGTTGTCAGCAGTAAAGGTGGTGGCGTTGGCCGCGATGCCCTGAGGCAGCTTGGCCAGCAATGCGGTCACTTCGGCGAAGGTGTCGAAGCGCGCGTGAGGAATGTCGTTGGCCTGGCAATAGTCGGCCAGGCTGCCTTTGGCAAAGACGAAGTCGGCGGTGGAAGCCACGCACATGTCGGACTTGCCGTCGCCGATCACCAGCACGCGCTTGTTGCGCGGGGTGGATTTGCACTTGCAGTTGCCGGAGGCGGCACGGCAGGCATCGCTGGAGTACGGGAAGTCGATGCGCCAGCTGTTCTGGTCGACCTGGCGCAGGCGGTTGGCGAGGATCGGCAGCAAGGTCACGTAGTTGCGCGACAGGATGCGCGCGATGCCTTGTTCGATGCCGTCGCTGACCACTTCGATGGTCGCGCCCAGGCCCATGACGTGATCGACGAAGTCCGGGAAGTCCGGGTCGATCTCGACGCTGTCGAAGTACGACAGCAGTTCCGCCGGGGTTGCTTTGATCAGCGCCAGTTGGCGGCTCAGGCATTCGCGGGAACCGATATGCCCATCCAGCCATTCCTGTTCGATGGTTTCCCACTCGGGGCCGGCGAAGCGTTGGAGGACGTTGTCGATGACGTCGGTTGGGGTGATGGTCCCGTCGAAGTCACACACGATATGCCAGTGGATCATTGCCTTTCCTTGAGTTGGAGGGCTTGAAGAAAATCGCGCTCTTTGCGCTTGCAGGAGGGGTAGAGCAGGGATTGTGCCAACTGGCTAAAAGCCCGCAGGGCTGGGGTTTTGGCCGATGGCCCGAGTGTTTTGTGTCGCAGGAGCTACAATTTTTGTAGCTTGCTACAAACAAGATGAGTGCTTGCGTCAGGGACGCCCTTCGCGCGTGAATGCGCGCATGTTCAGATAAGGAAATGGCTCCATGTTCAAGGTTACTTCTGCTGTATTCGCCGGTTTGCTCGGGCTGTGGGGTTTTTCCAGCACGGTATTGGCCGACGGCATTACCGGCGAAGTGGGCGCGGGTGTCAGCTATCAACCCCACGACCCTACCGGCAGCCGCTACGAAACCCGGCCGATTCCCTACTTCGATCTGGACTGGGGCAGTGTCAGCCTGGGCACCGACGACGGCCTGACCTGGAGCGCGCTGAACACCAACGGCATTACTGCCGGCCCTTACATCAATTACCTGCCGGGCCGCACGGCCAATGGTTCGCTGCGCGGCTTGCGCGATGTGTCGGACATGGCGGAAGTCGGCGGCTTCATCCAATACGCCCCGGCCGAGTTCTGGCGCGTGTACGCGCAGGTCGGCCAGGCCGTGGGCGGCGGGCGTGATCAGAGTGGCGTGCTGGGCAAACTCGGCGGCGAGCTGGGTTACCCGTTGGGTGGCGGCATCATCGGCAGCACCGGCCTGATGGCGCACTTTGCCGATGCGCGCCAGACGCAGACCTTTTTTGGCGTTGACGACAAGGAGTCTGCGGCTTCGGGCATTCGGGCCTATAACGCCAGTGCGGGTTTCCAGAACCTGACGTTGACCCAGAGTTTTGAATTCCCGCTGGATACGCACTGGTCATTGTTGACCAGCGCCAGTTGGACGCACCTGGTGGGGTCGGCGGCCAACAGCACCATCGTCAAGCAGACGGGTGATGTGAACCAGGGGCAGGTGCAGACGGCGATCAGTTACAAGTTTGAGTGATGGGCTGGATGTGGGTGGCTGGCGGCCGGCCCACCGCCTTCGCGAGCAAGCCCGCTCCCACACTTGAAGCTCAGTGCATCAGGTGTACTCGGTCAAATGTGGGAGCTGGCTTGCCTGCGATGCAGGCACCTCGGTACATCAGGCACACCGAGTTGATGCTATCGCAGGCAAGCCAGCTCCTACAGAAAAGCAGATCTGCTTTTGCTTCAATCACTCAGGACAGGTACACAAGGCCGCGAAGACCCATCAGCCCTTGGCCTCACTGATGATCTGACGAATCGCCCCAACAAAGGCCTCAGCCGGCTGCCCCCCACTGACCGCATACTGATCGTTGAACACGATCGTTGGCACCGAAGTCACCCCTCGGGAAATCCACAGCTGCTCTTGCTCGCGCACCTCTGCGGCGTACTCATCGGAGGCCAGAATCTGCGCAGCACGCGTGACATCCAACCCAACACTTTCAGCAATAATCGCCAAGGTCGCAGGGTCGGACGGGTCTTGCCCATCGCTGAAATAAGCCTTGAACAGCGCTTCCTTCAGGTTGTACTGCAACCCTTCCAACCCGGCCCAATGCAGCAAGCGATGCGCATCAAACGTGTTGTAGATACGACTTTGCCCGTCAGTGCGAAACGCAAAGCCCAACGCCGCACCCAAGTCACGAATACGCGCACGGTTAGCCTGCGATTCCTCTGCGGTGGAGCCGTATTTTTCAGTGATGTGCTCAACGATGTTCTGCCCGATAGCCGGCATATTCGGGTTCAGCTCAAACGGCTGAAAATGAATCTCGGCCTGCACCTCGGCGCCCAGCTGGTCCAACGCCTCAGTCAGCCCGCGCAGGCCGATAATGCACCAGGGGCAAGACACGTCGCTGACGAAATCGATTTTCAGGGGAGTACTCATGGTGGGCAACCTCGCTGGCATTGATGCGCCGTAAACGTTGCACGATACACCAACTTCACAACACCTTCGAAGGCTGCCCCACATCAATCTGCGCCCAGTGCGCGGCATCTTCGCGATGGGCTTGCAGGTACGGCAACACCGCCGCCAGCAACGGCGCCTTGAACGCCTCCTGAAAACGATGCGCCAGGCCGGGAATCAATTTCAATTGGCTGCCCTGGATATGCGCGGCCAAATGCACACCGTGCATCACCGGCAGCAACGGGTCGGCAGTGCCATGCACCACCAGCGTTGGCACACGCAATTGATTGAGCAGCGGCACACGACTGGGCTCGGCGAGGATCGCCATGATCTGGCGCTTGACCCCGTCCGGGTTGAAGGCGCGGTCGTAGGACAGCGCGGCCTGATGCAGCAACACCTGGCGATCGTCCTTCACCAACGGGCTGCCCAACGCCGCCAGCAAGTCGGCCTGTTGCTCCAGCGCCACTTCCCGGTTGGGCGCGCTGCGCCGCGACAGCAACTGCACCAACGCCGCACTCGGCGCCGGCAGGCCTTCGGCGCCGGAGCTGGTCATGATCAGCGTCAGGCTCTCGACCCGTTGCGGCGCCATGGCCGCCAGGTGCTGGGCGATCATGCCGCCCATGCTCGCACCCAGCACGTGGAATTGGCGGATCTGCAACGCGTCCATCAAGCCCAGGGCGTCGTCGGCCATGTCGGTCAGCGTGTAGGGCGCCGCCACCGGCAGGCCGAGTTTGTAGCGCAGCACTTCGAAGGTCAGGTTGGCACTGGCCGGCGCCTGGCGCCACGTGGACAAACCGACGTCACGGTTGTCGTAGCGAATCACCCGAAACCCTTGTTCGCACAGCGCCACGACGACTTCGTCCGGCCAGTGGATCAACTGCCCGCCCAGGCCCATCACCAGCAGCAATGCAGGGTCGGACGCACGGCCGATGCTCTGGTAGGCGATGCTCACCTGAGCCAGGTCGACCGTTTGCGTCGGGACATTGACGTCACATCGAGAAGCCGCAAAAGACGGCAGGCCGAACAATAAAGCGGCCAGTAAACACAACACGCGCATGAAAAACACCGAAACACAGAACCCCAGTAGAGCGCGAGTCTGATGAAGTTTGTTCAAGCGCGCTGCCACAGTTGCGTGACAGTTTGATGAACGGCGCCCAGCGGTCATGATCGACACGCCTTGCAACATGAGACAAACTCACGCCATTGCTGTTTTTCACAAATCGTCTTCATGGAGAGCCCGTGCTCGAAATCCGTCACCTCAAGACCCTGCACGCCTTGCGCGAAGCCGACAGCCTGGTCGAAGCCGCCGAGCGCCTGCACCTGACGCAGTCGGCGCTGTCCCATCAGTTCAAGGAGCTGGAAGAGCGCCTGGGCATGCAGCTGTTCGTGCGCAAGACCAAGCCACTGCGCTTTACCAGCGCCGGCCTGCGCCTGCTGCAACTGGCCGACGCCACCCTGCCCTTGTTGCGCGGCGCCGAGCGCGATATTGCGCGGCTCGCCGGCGGCACCGCCGGGCGTTTGCACATGGCCATCGAGTGCCACAGCTGCTTCCAGTGGCTGATGCCGACCATCGACCAGTTCCGCGATGCCTGGCCAGAAGTCGAGCTGGACCTGGCGTCCGGCTTCGCCTTCGCGCCACTGCCGGCGCTGGCGCGGGGCGACCTGGACCTGGTGGTGACTTCCGACCCGCTGGAATTGCCGGGCATCACCTACGTGCCGCTGTTCACTTACGAAGCCATGCTGGCCGTGGCCAACCAGCACGCACTGGCGAATAAATCGTACATCGTGCCCGAAGATTTGCTCACCGAGACCCTGATCACCTACCCGGTGGAGCGCGATCGGCTGGACATTTTCACGCGCTTTTTAGAGCCGGCCGACGTGGAACCGGCCCAGGTGCGCACCTCGGAACTCACCGTCATGATGATGCAGCTGGTGGCCAGCGGCCGTGGTGTGTGCGGCATGCCGCATTGGGCGCTGCATGAGTACAGCTCGCGCGGTTACGTGAAGGCCAAGCGGTTGGGCGAGAAAGGGCTGTTCGCGACGTTGTATGCGGGGATTCGTGCAGACATGCTGGACGCGCCGTACATGCGCGACTTTTTGCTGACGGCCAAGGACACGTCGTTTTCCACGTTGGATGGCGTCAGCGCAGTGCGCTAGCCGACACAGATTAAAAATGTGGGAGCTGGCTTGCCCGCGAAAGCGGTGTGTCAGTCAACTTATCTTTAACGGGTCCGCCGCCTTCGCGGGCAAGCCCGCTCCCACATTGGCCATCATCCGTCGTTCAGCTCACGCCACATGTGGATCTTGTCGAAATAATCCTCGCCCACCCGCACCGCCAGTGGCTCCAGGCCGTACTGGATGAAGCCGCAGCGCTGGTACAACGCGAAGGCGGCGTCGTTGCCGGCGGTGACCGTCAGCTGAATCAACTTGAGGCGTGAGTGGCGGCGCGCCTCGCTGAGCGCCGCTTCTACCAACTGGCGGCCCACGCCCTTCTGCTGATAATCCTGGTTCACATACATGCCGAACAAGGTCACCTTGTGCCGCGCTTTCTCACGGGGCTCGAACGCCAGGCCGACAATGCCGACCAATGCGTCCCCCTCAAAAGCCCCGAGCAGCCGATCCAGCGGACTGTCGACGCGCTTTTCCCACCAGCTCAAGGGCATCAGCGCGCGCTCCGCCACGCTGGAGGTGAACGCCTGCGGATAAGCGCCATACGCCTCAAGCATCAACGCCCGATAAGCCTCGGCGTCGTTGGCGCCAAGCGTGCGTACCATCATGCGTCGCAGGTCAGCGATGCGCGGTAAAACGGCAGAATCACGTCGCGCGTCAACGGCGCCAGTTGCAAACCGCCGTCACCGGCTGGGTCGATCCAGCGCACTTCTTCGATTTCGGCCGCGGGCGTCACCGCCACGTCGATGTGCACCTGGAACAGCTCGGCGTTCACGGTGAACCCAGGCTCATTGGCGGCAGGGGCCGAGAAGTGACCAAGGTAGACGGCTTGGCTTGGCTCGATGCGCAGGTTGAGTTCCTCAAACAGCTCACGGGCCAGGGCTTGGGCCGGTTGTTCGCCGGCGTCAATCTTGCCGCCCGGTTGCATGAACGCCTGGGTGCCGCGCTTGCGCACCAGCAGGGTTTGGCCGTCGCTGCCAATCAACAGCGCGGCGGCGATGCGGATAGTCGATGTCATGTAAAAACCGCCTTGAATGCAAAGGCGCAAGGATCACAGAAAGTGCGTTATTCGCAAAGCAATCCTTCATGCCCTGCTTTGATAAACACGCTGTACCTGGCGCCTTCCATCGTCTCAAAGGCAATCAGCTTGTCCACCAGCGGCAGGTTCAGCACCTTGCCGGCGTTGAGCAGCAGCATGCCGTTATCGGCGTTGAGGTTGCGCGCGAGCACCATGCCCTCCTCCAGCTCGCGGGTGCCCAGCACCCTGACGCTGGGGTCGCCCAGGGTCACGTCATTGAGGTACGTGGCGCAGACTGAAACAAAATCTTCGACCATGTCAGGGTCGTAAAGGCGACCGGCGTATTTGCGGATGTAGAGCAGCGCTTCGTCGCTGTTCATCTGGCGTTCAAGGATCAGGCCTTTTTGCAGCTCGATAAAGTCCACCGCCAGTTTCAACAGGCGCGAACCTGCGGGAATCGCGTCACCCTTGAGGTGATCGGGAAAACCGCTGCCGTCCCAGCGTTCCTGATGATGGCGGATAAGCCGCGCTGCGTCTTTCATCGGTTCCAGGGTCATCAGCAACGATTCGCTCTGGGTGGCGTAAGCGCGATAACGCTCACGGTCGCTGCTGTGCAACAGGTCTGAAGGCGAGGCCATCATGCTGTCGCTCCAGCTCAACTTGCCAATGTTGTAGAGCGCGGCAGCCATGGTCAGGTCGCGGTTACTGGCCTCATCTACGCCATGGGCCACACACCAGGTGCGCACCAATTCGATGATTTGCCGGTTGGTTTGCTTGGCCCGCGGTAAGCGCAGGTTGGCCAGCAACGAGAACACCTCGGTGCCCGTGGCGTAGCTGTGTTTGAGCTCTTCGTAGGCCAGGTCGAGCATATCGGCGGTTTGCTGCAATTCACTGGTGCGAGAGGCAACACGTTTTTCGAGGGTGGCGTTGAGCTGCTTGAGTTCATCGTTCTGCGCCTGGATCAGCAGCTCCAGGCGCCCACGTTCGCGCTCCGAATGCTGATGGGCCAAGGACTGACGCAGGGCCAGCAGCAGCTCTTCATCGTTCCAGGGTTTGCTCAGGTAACGATAGATCTGGCCTTCGTTAATGGCTTTGACAATCAGCGTCAGGTCGGTCTCGCCGGTCAGCAGGATGCGCACCGTGTGCGGGTGGTGTTGGTGGATGTGTGCCAGCAACGACGCACCATCCATGTCCGGCAGACGCGCGGCGCTCATCACCAGGTCAATGGGTTGAGTGGCGAGAATGCCCAGGGCATCAGCAGCGCAGGTGGCGCTGTGCAGTTCGAAGGGCTCCAGGCTGAGCAATCGCTTGAGGCTGTGCAAAACATCCGGGTGGGCGTCGATCAACAGCAGCACTGGACGGTTGGCATCGATAAAGGTCACTGACTCTCCCATGGGACACCTCGGATCGTCGATCTGCGTTCCTTACGGTCTGGGACAATGCCTCCTGGCGATTACCAGGTAGTTTAGTTGGTTTTTACAAGGTGATGGCCTTGCGATATCAACGCATAAAAAAAGCCGCTCCAAATGCTGGAGCGGCCTTTGAGGTGAAACGTGAAGCCCTCACGCCTCGGCGTTTTTCGGGCTGGTGCCAAACGAAGCAAAGCGCTTGTTGAACCCGGCAATCCGGCCTTCGGCCTGAGTCTTGCGCTGCTGGCCGGTGTAGATCGGGTGCGAGGCGCTGGAGACGTCCAGCGGGATGTAAGGGTACGTGTTACCGTCGCTGTGTGTGTGGGTGCGCTCACTGTCGGCCGTGGAGCCGATCAGGAAGAACACGTCGGCGGCGGTGTCGTGGAACAGCACGGTGCGGTAGTCGGGATGGATACCAGTTTTCATAGTGCCTCCGGGGCGTTTGAGTGCAATTAATGTGTTACACAGTAACACAAAATCATGCACCCAAACGAGAACCGATTGCAATAAGAATAGACCTGTCGCTTCTATGCAGCTTCCTGGAAGTCCATTTCCGGCGGCTGTTGCGAGAAGCCGCGCGTCAGGAAACCTAGGTAAACCAGGCCGATCGCCAACCACACCACGCCCAGGTAAATCGCCAGATGATCGAGGCTGACCATCAGCCACAAGTCCGCCGCGAGGCCGATGGCCGGGAACAGCAGGAACAGCATCAACTCACGCACGCCACGCGCTTTCGCGCCGATCCAGTAGTGAAAGATCACCGACAGGTTCACCAGGCTGAACGCCAGGAACGCCCCAAAGTTGATGAACGAGGTGGAGGTGGTCACATCCAGCTTCAATGCCAGTAACGCCACAACCCCACACAACAGGATGCTGTTGACCGGCGTGCCGAAGCGCGCATGCAAGGTGCCAAAGAACGACTTAGGCAACACGCCGTCGCGCCCCATCGCGAACAACAAGCGCGAACCGCTGGCCTGGGCAGACAGCCCCGAGGCGAACTGGCCGACGATCAAGCCAATCAGGAAGATCGACACAAACAGGTCACCGCCGACATTGCGCGCGATTTCGTAAGCCGCCGAATCCACATCGGCAAACTCGAACGACGGATGCGCGATCTGCACGAAATACGACACGCCAACAAAGATCAATCCGCCGATCAAGGTGATCAGCATGATCGCACGCGGAATGGTACGGCGTGGGTCGCGGGTTTCCTCGGTCAGCGTGCTGACCGCGTCAAAGCCCAGGAACGAATAGCAGGCAATCGCCGCCCCGCTCATGATCAGCGGCATGTGCATCTGGCCGTTGAAGAACGGCGCGACAGTCCACAGCGGCTTGCTCGCATCGCCCCCGATGTAATGGATGCACAGCGCGACAAACGCGATCAGCACCAGGAACTGCACCAACATCAGCAGCGCATTAATGCCATTGGCCAGTTTCAGACCGATGATATTGATCGCCGTGGTGACGCCGATAAACGCCAGCACCCAGATCCATTGCGGCACCGCAGGGAATGCCGAATGCAGGTACGCCGCCCCGATCAACCAGATGGCCATGGGCAAGAACAGGTAGTCGAGCAACACCGCCCAACCGGCGATAAAGCCCAGTTTCGGGCTGATGGCCTTGCGCACATAGCTGTAGGCGGAACCGGCCACCGGAAAGGCTGATGCCATGCGCCCGTAACTCATGGCGGTAAAGAACATCGCCATCAGGGCGGCCAGGTAAGCGGCCGGCACCATGCCGCCGGTGGATTGCGCGAGGATGCCGAAGGTGCCGAGCACAATGATCGGCGTCATATAGGCGATGCCAAACAGCACCACCGACCCTAACGACAGGGTGCGTTGCAAACGAGCCATGAGCGATTCTCCGCTGATTTATTAGATTTATGGCAGAACTGAAGTCGGTGAAGCAGATGTCATTTTTCTTATGATCAAGCGTGTTTACTGTGGCGAGCGCGGCTTGATGTGGCGAGCGGGCTTGCCCCGCGTTGGGTTGCGCAGCGGCCCCATTACATTCACTGCATTTCTCCAGGCAAACCGCGGTTGCAGGTTTTAGGGCCGCTTCGCGCCCCAACGCGGGGCAAGCCCGCTCGCCACAAAAAGGGTCAGCCTTAATTGTGTGGAATCAGCAGTTCACGCGTCCCGTCCGTGCGCTCAATCACCTCACCCGGCAATTTCAAGCGCTGATCGTCGAGGTAGCGGTAGTCCTTGCGAGCCGCCACCAGTTGGTCAAGATCCAGCTCGACGGTAAATTGCCCTTCCTCGCGCCCGGCTTCGAACAGCAGCGTGCCAATCGGGTCGACCAGGGCACTGCCGCCGGCGAACAACAGGCCGCCATCGCCCTCTTCCACGCGATTGACCATCAGCGCAAACGCCTGGTTTTCCTGGGCGCGCGCCATGATCGCGGTGCGGTGCGTGGGGCCGTAAGGATCCATGTTGCCGTTGGTGACGATCAGCAGTTCGGCGCCCAGTTGCGCGTTGGCGCGGGCGGTTTCCGGGAACTCGATGTCGTAGCAAATCAACAGGCCGACGCGCACACCGTTCCACAGGCAAGTGGCATAGCGATCACCGGGCGTGAACACGCCGCGATCCGAGGCCCACAGGTGGGTCTTGCGATACCGCAGGGCAATGCCCTCGGGGGTGATCAGCAACGTGGTGTTATAGAATTGGCCGGCGTCGCTCTCGGCCATGCCGATCACCACGGCGATATTGCCTGCGCGGGCCGCCTCGATAACGGCCTGCACGGTCGGGCCATCCACCGGCTCGGCGATGTCGGCGACGGTCTCGGCTGACGGGAAGCCCATCAGGTGGGTTTCCGGAAATACGATCAGTTGCGTGTCGGCGGCGCAGGCAGCAATTGCCGCCAAGGCGCGCTCAAGGTTGTAAGCTGTGCCGTTATCACGACCTGCCAACTGGGCAAATTCGACCTTCATGGGAAGTCCTGTTGTTTTATCTGTGGCGCAGTATGCGCAGCCGCACCCGTCGGGGAAATCACGCCGCCGGGGTAACCCTATGGGGGTAGACGAATGACAGTCTCGCTGCAAGACATCGCCTGGCACCGTTCGGTGGGGCAAATGATAGACGCCCTCGACCAGGCCAACTTCTGGACCCAGCTCGTGCGCTTGCTGGACAACTACGTGCCGTTCGACAGCTGGGTGGTATTGCTGTTCAGCAACGCGCACCGCCCGCTGGTATTCGCCGAATGCCCGGGCGCCGACGGCACGCCGGACCAGTTGTTCCAGGACTACCTCAACGGCCTGTACCTGCTCGACCCCTTCTACATCGCCAGCCGCGAACACTCACGCACCGGGCTGTTTCGCCTGGCCGAAGTCGCGCCGGAGCACTTTGAACTCACCGAGTACTACCAGCGCTACTTCCGCCTGAACGTGGTGGCCGATGAAATCCAATTCAATTGCCAGCTGCCGGATGGGCGTACCCTGTGCCTGTCCCTGGGCTCCAAACAGCGGTTTGACCCGCAGCAGATCGCCCTGCTGTCGCTGATCCAACCCTGGGTCTTGAGTTTGCTGCGCCAGCGCCTGCCCTATGAACTCAATCAGGTCAGCGCCCCGCAGCCGCCGGTGCAAACGGATGACTGGGGCGCGCAACTCACCGCCCGCGAGCTGGATGTGGGCCGCTTGATGCTCAGCGGTTGCTCCAGCAAGGAAATCGCTCGTAAGCTGGAAATCTCTGTTGAAACCGTGAAAGTCCATAAGAAACACATGTACAGCAAGCTAGGGATCAAATCCCAGTCGGAGCTGTTCTCGATCTTTCTACAGGCGCAAAACGCCTAGCCGATGAGTGAACCCAAGGAAAACCGTATGAGCCTGTCGTTACTAAGCCGTTACGCCTTCTTTGCCGTGTGCGTCATTTTCACCCTCGCCAGCCTCCCCTTTATCGAACATGAATGGCTGTGGCCGATCACCGTGGTCACCGGCGTGCTCAGCCTGATCGGTCTGCTCGACCTGCTGCAAAGCCCCCACGCGGTGCGCCGCAACTACCCGATCCTGGGCAATATCCGTTACCTGGTGGAGGCCATCCGCCCGGAAATCCGCCAGTACCTGCTTGAATCCGACAGCGATGCGCTGCCCTTCTCACGCGCGCAACGCTCACTGGTTTATTCGCGCGCCAAGAACGAAACCGCCGACAAACCCTTCGGCACCCTGATCGACGTGTATCAATCCGGCTTCGAATTCATCAGCCACTCCATGCGCCCAGCGCCGTTGAGTGACCCGAGCGCGTTTCGCGTGATGGTCGGCGGCCCGCAGTGCAAGCAGCCGTACTCGGCGTCGGTGTTCAATATCTCGGCCATGAGCTTCGGCTCGTTGAGCGCCAACGCCATTCGCGCGTTGAACCAGGGCGCCAAGCTCGGCAACTTTGCCCACGACACCGGCGAAGGCAGCATCAGCCCGTACCACCGCGAAAACGGCGGCGACCTGACCTGGGAACTGGGCAGCGGCTACTTCGGCTGCCGCACCAGCGACGGCCGCTTCGACCCGGAACGCTTCGCCGCGCAGGCGCAGAACCCGCAAGTGCGCATGATCGAAATCAAGATGAGCCAGGGCGCAAAACCCGGCCATGGCGGGATCCTGCCCAAGCACAAGGTCACCCAGGAAATTGCCGAGACGCGCGGCATCATGATGGGCGAAGACTGCATCTCGCCGTCGCGCCACAGCGCGTTTTCCACGCCGATTGAAATGATGCAGTTCATCGCCCAACTGCGCGAACTGTCCGGCGGCAAACCGGTGGGCTTCAAGTTTTGCCTGGGCCACCCGTGGGAGTTCATGGGCATCGCTAAGGCCATGCTCGAAACCGGCATCCTCCCGGACTTTATCGTGGTCGACGGCAAGGAAGGCGGCACCGGCGCCGCGCCGGTGGAGTTTACCGACCACATCGGCGTGCCGCTGCGTGAAGGTCTGCTGTTTGTGCACAACACGCTGGTGGGCCTGAACCTGCGTGACAAGATCAAGCTCGGCGCCAGCGGCAAGATCGTCAGCGCATTCGATATCGCCAGCGTTCTGGCCATTGGCGCCGACTGGGCCAACGCCGCGCGCGGCTTCATGTTTGCCATCGGCTGCATCCAGTCGCAGAGCTGCCACACCAACAAGTGCCCGACCGGCGTCGCCACCCAGGACCCGCTGCGCCAACGTGCGCTGGTGGTCCCGGACAAAGCCCAGCGCGTGTTCAACTTCCACCGCAACACCCTCAAGGCCCTGGCAGAAATGCTCGCCGCAGCCGGTCTGGATCATCCCTCGCAGCTGTCGGCCAAGCACCTGGTGCGACGCATGTCGGCGACTGAAATCAAACTGTTCTCGCAACTGCATGTGTTCCTCAAGCCCGGTGAATTGCTCACCGGTGAAGTAAATGGCCAGTTCTATTCGCGCATGTGGCAGATGGCACGCGCGGACAGTTTTGAGCCGAATGACGTCGAAGCTGCGTGAGGAGACCGGCCATGCTCAAAGTTATCGCTGAAGATTTCATCAAGCCCGAACACGTGGAAACCGTGCGCCCGTGGTATGCCGAACTGGTGGAAAAAACCCGCCTGGAACCGCTGTGTATTGCCTACGAGCTGTTTGTCGATCAGAAAGACCCCGGGCACTTCGTGTTCATCGAGCTATGGCCCGATCAGGCCGCGCTGGATGCTCACTGCCAGACCGAACACTTCACCCGACTGGTGCCGCAGATCAATGCACATCAGGCCAAGCCCTGCCGGTTCGTGTTGATGGATGCGTTCTAAATTCCTTATTGCTGCTGAACCGGACCACCGACGGCATCGTTGAAACCAGGAGATTCACATGCCGTTACTCGACTTCGCCGCCCTCGCCGGGCAACTGCCCGACAGCTGGAAATCCACGCGCCTGGGCCAGGTAGGCCCGGCGCGGATCAAGGTGTTGCGCATGGATGAGCAGGCCTACGAGGAAGAAACCCACGCTTACAACGAAGGCCTGCTGGTGATCAGCGGCCAGTTGCGCCTGAGCATCGGCGACGAGGAAATCCGCGTGCAAGCCGGCCAGATGTACCTCGTCGAAGCCGGTATCGCCCACGCCGTCCTTGCCGGTAGCCAAGGCACATTGGTGATCATTGATGTCTAGAGACATTCAGTAATACCCAGCCTTTGCAATTGCTTACAAATACCGCCAACCTGCGCCCGCCCGACGTGCGGCGTGCGACAACGCCGCCGTGCACCTGTCATTACTAAACTATTTGTTCAAGAGCCCGCTGCCATGCTGAACGGACGCGACCCGCGCATCGATTTTTTTCGGGGCCTGGCGTTGATCTTCATTTTCTGGGATCACGTCCCCCACAACCCCCTCGGCCAGATCACCCTGCGCAATATCGGGTTCAGCGACGCGGCTGAAGTCTTCGTGTTCCTTGCCGGCTACGCCTCGGTGCTGGCCTACGGCAAGGTCCTGCAGCGCGAAGGCTACTGGATGGCCTGCTTGAAGATCCTGCGGCGCACCTGGGTGTTGTACGTGGTGCACATCTTCCTGCTGGCAATGCTGATGGGCATCGTGTTTTTCGCCAACAGCCATGTGGAAACCCGCGACCTGGTCGAAGAGATGGGCCTGACGCATTTCGTCACCCACCCGCAGCAAGCGCTGGTGGATGAATTGCTGTTGCGCTTCAAGCCGAACCTGATGGACCCGTTGCCCCTGTATATCGTGCTGCTGGCGGGCTTGCCGCTGGTTCTGCCGCTGCTGCTGCGCAAGACCTGGCTAGTGGTCGCGGTGTCGATGGCGGTGTACCTGCTGGCGCCGCACCTGGGCTGGAACCTGGCCGCCATTGCTGACGGCGTGTGGTACTTCAACCCGGTCACCTGGCAGTTTCTGTTTATCCTGGGTGGCGCAGCGGCCATTCACGGGCAACAACCCCGCGCGCAGGATAATCGGCCACTGCTGCGCCAGCCGTTGTTCGTCACGGCGGCGGTCTACGCACTGGCGGCGGGTGTGCTCACCCTCGCCTGGCGTTGGCCTGAGGTGCACGACGCGTTGATGCCAGCGGCCTTGAGCGAACTGCTCTACCCGATCAGCAAGACCGACTTGTCACCGGTGCGACTGCTGCACTTCCTGGCGCTGGCCTACGTCACCGCCAAACTGTTGCCCGGGCGTGCCTGGACACAAAATTGGCTGGCCCAACAGACCTGCCGGATGGGGCGTTATTCGTTGGAAGTATTCTGCCTGGGCGTCTTACTGGCGCCGCTGGCGGATATGCTCAACGCCCTGGCTGGCGATGCCTTCACTATGCAAATCGTCACCGCACTGGTTGGCGCCGCCCTGATGGCCGCGCTGGGGGCCTGGCTGGAATTCAACCAACGCCTGAGCCAATCGCCGCGCGTGGCCACCGCCTGAACAACAAAAAGCCCCGATCCCGGGGCTTTTTGTTGTGCGCCTGAACGTCAGGCTTGAGCACGCGCCGCAGCATTGATGGGCTGCAACTTGAACACGTAGAACAGCACGGTCAGCAGCACCAGGAACACCGGGCCGACATACAGCGCCACGCGCGTGTCCGGGAAGTACGCCATCAGCCCAACCACCAGCACCAGGAACGCCAGCGCCAGGTACGAACTGACCGGGTACAGCCACATACGGTACTTGAGGCCGGCTGCCTCGGCCGGGCTCAGGCTTTTGCGGAATTTAAGCTGAGCCAGCAGGATCATCAGCCAGGTCCAGATCGCGCCGAAGGTGGCGATGGACGTCACCCAGACAAAGACTTTCTCGGGGACCATGTAGTTGAGCAACACGCCCAGCAGCAGCACGAAAATCGACAGCAGCAACGCCTTGCGCGGTACGCCGTTGCTTGAGGTGGTGCCGAATGCGGCCGGGGCCTGACCGTTCTGCGCCAGGCTGTAGAGCATACGGCCGGTGCTGAAGATGCCGCCGTTGCAGGAGGACAACGCAGCCGTGATCACCACAAAGTTGATGATGCCGGCGGCGGTCTTGATGCCCAGTCGCTCGAAGGTCATCACGAACGGGCTGCCCTGGGTGCCGATTTCATTCCATGGGTAAATCGACAGAATCACGAACAACGCCCCCACGTAGAACAGCAGGATGCGCCAGAACACCGAGCCGATGGCGCTCGGGATAGTCTTCTGCGGGTTCTTCGCTTCACCGGCAGTAAGGCCGATCATCTCGACGCCCAGGTACGCGAACATCACCATTTGCAGGGACATCAACACACCGGTCACACCATTGGGCATGAAGCCGCCGTGGGCCCACAGGTTGGAAATCCCCAGCGCCACACCGTCGTTGCCGAAGCCGAACGCGATGATGCCGACGCCGCCGATCACCATGGCAATGATCGTGACGATCTTGATCAGCGCGAACCAGAACTCGAACTCACCGAATGCCTTGACCGCAATCAGGTTGATCGTGCCCATGCTGACCAGGGCCGCCAGCGCCCAGATCCAGCGCGGCACATCGGGAAACCAGACGCCCATGTAGACGGCAACGGCGGTGATTTCTGCCACGCAGGTCACCAGCCACAGGAACCAGTAGTTCCAGCCGGTCAGAAAGCCCGCCAACGGGCCGAGGTAGTCCTGGGCATAACGGCTGAACGAACCGGCGACGGGGTTATGCACCGCCATTTCGCCGAGCGCGCGCATGATCACCAGGATCGCCAGGCCGCCAATGATGTAGGAGAGCATGATCGCCGGGCCGGCCATTTCGATGGCCTTGGCGGAACCCAGGAACAGGCCGACACCGATACAGGCGCCGAGGGCCATCAGGCGAATATGCCGTTCGCCCAGTTCACGTTTCAGCGGGCCGCCCTGAGCGGTCTCGCCATGGGGCAGCTGATTGCCAACTGGCATAGGGGTACAACCTCGTCTTGTTATTGGATATGAACCACCGAGCGTTGCGCACGCCAGGCCGGTAAGCCGGGGGCGAACTTCAACCAGGCCTGTTTCGTGGACAGGCGCGTCCGGCAGCGCACAGCCTGCGGGATCGGCGGGGGTGCAGTATAAAAAGCCGACACTAGGGTCTTTCACTCTAAAAATGACTAAATTCAGCGATAAATCTGGGTAAATACGCCTTTTACAAGCAAGCATTACCTGCCTTTACGCATTTATCAGGTCATCGCGAGGGCCGCGAGTATTGCACAGTGATGGTGCAGCGTCATGCCTGGGCCGACGCCCTCTGGCTGGCAACGAAGGCTCTGGCCCAAGGCTTCGAGCTCGGCCACAGGCAAATCGGAAACGTCATGATCCCCCCGCCAACGGCACTCCCTCAGGATGATGCAATTGCATCCATGCACAGGGAAAATCAATGGACACGCCTACCGAGCGCCTCGAGCAGGGCCGCACCCGACGCCAGGAGGGTGACCAGCACATGGTCACTATCCTGATCAATCATTTGAATTCCACCAGCGCCGAGCCGCTGCTGATACCGCCCCATTCGTCGCCAGGTTGCTGGCTGCAACTCTGGCGCCAGGCCATTAACCGCCCGCGCTTCATCGCCTGGGCCCGGCAACGGAACATCGACCTCGCCAGCCTGACCCTGGCCAATGGCACCCTGACAGACCGGACGCGACACACCTGGACCCTGTGGGACGACGCGCCAGGGCGCGCTCTGGCCCTTCCCCTGCTGACCATCGCCGACATACTCGACCCCGCGGCCACCGGCCTGCCGTACGGGCCGATGACTGTGGGCGAGAACACGCTGCAATTGCCCGCCAGCCAGGTGCTGCGGTTTTACGGTTACCCTCAGCCGCAGACCCGGGGGCAGCGAATGATCGTCATCCAGGCCCTCGATCAACTCAATCCTTTCGCCAGCGCCAGCCCAACGCTGGCGGATGATTTCGAGCGGCTGAACCAAGACCTGCTGCGGCTGGCCGACAGCCTGGAGGCTGCTGCGAGCGAGGCGGGTTTCAACCCGCAAACCGCTCACCGCCACAGGCTGACCCTCGACTCCGGCTCTTTTGCAGCCAACGCCCAACAAACCGGCGCAGCGCTGTTGGATTACATCACCCGTCATCAGGACTTCCTGGCGCTGGAGCCGGTTCACGGCCTGCAGCCCGGCCATTACACATTCGATCCCGATACCCGCCAGCTCACCGGCCAGCGCGCCAATGGCGCACAGGTAGCACTCGGCATCGAATGGCTGTTGCCGCTGCCATTGGCAGGCCGTCTCGAACAACTGGTCAGTGTGGCGCAACAGCTCGGCACCTCTATTCACCAAAGCGGCCAGTTCAGCGTGGCGCAGTTGCTGCAGTGCCATAACCTGGCAGTGCCCACCACGCCAGACGCGGCCAGGGCGCTGAGCCTGCGCCTGCGCGCGTCGCAGCCCCTGCACGTGCTGCCGGTCTGCGACTTCGCCGGTGCCGATATTGCGCTGATGCAGCAACGGCACTGGCAGCGTCTGGACCATGACCGCGACCATGCCGCGGCGGCTTTGCGCACGCTGCTCGAGGGCAAAGCCGCTGACGCCGTGATTGCCACGCACGCGCCATTGCTGCAGGCCTCGGCCGGCGACGCCCATTTGCATCCGGCGCTCGCACCTGCGCCGCGCACCGAAGCGCGCAGCCTCGCCCAGCTTCTGCAAGGGCACGGTCTTGCCGTTCCGCGTACCGCCGGCGACGCCCTCGGTACGCTGCAAATCCTCGAAATGACCCTGCCGCGCAGCACTGAACACGCTGACTATCGACAGGGCTTGCCCTTAACGCCTGACCAGCGTGAGACCGTGCGAAATGCGGTCAACGCCTGGCTGCCGCGCACGAGCAGCAGGCTGTTGGAATATCTGGCGGGGCCCTTGTTGGCCGAGCTGTCGCGAAGCGCGATTCGCACCCAGGCCGACCGGTTGCTCAAGCTCATGCTCAGGCGCCCTCCTGCCCGGCAACTGGGCCGACGGTTGCTGGAGGCACTGGGCGGATACGGTCAACACCCGCACGAACACACCAACAGTGCCAGCCTTGAAAACCTGGTGCTGGCCGCGCTGATGATCGAACTCGACCCGCTGCAGGATGAACAGCGTTACGTTGTCGCGGGGTTCGACCTCGCCGAAAGCAGCCAATGGGGCCGCTCCCATGCGGCCCTGCGTGAAGACCTGGAACTGCACTTGATACGCAGCGGCGCCGTCTCGGCTGAGGCCACGCCGCTGGCCGCCCACCTGCTGCTCGCGGGGGCAGCGCCGGAGTTTTTGGTGCGAGAACTGCCGGCCACGTTGCGCTTCATGACCTCCACCCACTGGCTGGTGTTCAGCCAAGGCGTGGCGATGGCGCACAGGGTCGCGCCGGGCTCACCGCAGCACCTGAGCTACAACGTTGTCATCGCCCTGGCGTCACGGGAGGACACCTCGCCCGAGCAGCAACAATGGCGCGAATACACCGCAACCCAAGGCCTGCTCGATTGGGCTGTCGCCCAGGGTGAGCTGACGCAACAGGCCGACGGCCGCTACCCGATCAGCGAGATCGACGCGGCGAAAGCCCGACTGCAAGCGCGCCTGGAGGCACTGAAAAGCGCGTTCATGACGTTCGCCAGCGACCTTCCGACGCGCCGGTCGGTGGCGCTCGACGACCTGCGAAAAGTCTTCCCGGGCCACCCTCGCATCAATACGCCCGACCTGCGCTGGGCGTTGGGGTCGCGCCTGCAACTGAACCTCGGCCTGGCGTCCAACGGCCCACCCCGTTGGCATAACGTGCCTTACCTCAGCGAGCACTCCCTGGTGGACTTGCACAGCCAGGGCTGGCTGCAGCCTTTTTCGCGCCACTGGGCATCGGTTCACCCACACCTGAACCTGAACCTGATGCGCAGCGCGTTCAGCCGTCTGGGGCATGTGAATACGCTGTTCGAGGCCGCCTTCGACGCCCACATTGATCGCCTTAAACAGGCGTACGCCACCACCATCCAGGACCTGTTGGCACAATTACCGCTGGCCGAGCGTGCCCGGCTGCCCATCGGCGAGCTGCAACTGCTGGTGCTGAGCAAGGCGGCCACCAAGCCAGAAGCCCTGGAAACCCGCGAGGAAAAAAGTGCCCGCGTCGGGCGCTTCGGCATCCTGCTGCGCTGCACCCTGCCCCACGCGACCCACGATTACGAGTTGTTCCCACTGCTCAACCGCCTGCATAAACGCAGCGGGCCCGCCCTGGTGTTTGACCTGGGCGGCAAGCCCCTGTCGGTCACCACCGGCCGACCAGGCTCGGTTCAACCCGTCAGCCGCTTGCACACCGGCAATCAACTGGCCGTCGACTGGCAAGCCTACGAAACCGGCAGCGCACCGCGGCCGAACGTGTTCTCCACCGTGGTCGTCGAGCAGCTGTGGCAGCAGGGCCCCACACCCGATGAAAGCGGCGCCCCGCGGTTCGGTTCGGCGATCCTGCGCAGCATCACCCAGGCCATTGTCGAGCGGCATTTTTTTCTCGACGTCGAAGCCGCACGACAACAGGCGCATGGCGCGTCCGCCGAAGATGAGTTTGAACGCCACCACGAAGCATTGACGCAGCGCCTCAAAATCCTCGTGCCGTTGTGGTCGTGCGGCCAGGACATCGCTTCGGGCGATCCACACCGCATGACCTATGGCAGCTACCAGTGCCTGCTCGACCTGTTCAGCCTGCTGATGCCCGCCCGCGCCTACTCGTCGGCCGGCCTGGCGGTATTGAAAAGCACTGCCCCGCTGCCAATAAAACTGCTGCAACTGGGCAAAGCGAGTACGCACCTGCTGCACGTAACCCTCAACCCCCTCGACCACATTCCCCGACTTGCCAGAGTGGCCCGCAACGGCCTGGTCAGGCTGGGCAACGACGCGTGGCACACCCTGAGGCAAGCCATCGAGCAAACCCAACGCTGGACCGCCAACACGTCGTTGCGCGAGTACGTGCGCTGGCTGTCCAGGGCCGACATCGGCATCGGTGCCGTGCTGGGCGGGAGCGACTTTTCGCGCATTGTCGCGGTGATGCGCGAAAAGCAGTGGTTCGCCTTCGACCCTTTCAGCGCGAGGCCCTATGGGCCACCGCTGGCGAGCTTTCGTCTGGACAGCGCCCTGAGCGTGACACCGGTGCACTGCGTCAACGGTTACCAGGCGCGCGTCACCGAGCGCCTGTTTGACACTCCGCCATTGCTGATTCCCCGCGCCACCGCCACGGATTTACTGGTTGACGGCAAGGTCATGCGCCTTGAACACAGTGCCCCGACCCACTTGGACGACCTGGCATCGCCCGCCCATTTTCGCGTAGAGCACCATTTCGACACCCGCTGCACGCCCACCCGAAGAAAACGCAACGCGCCCCCCTTCATCTGCTTCACCAAACGGCTGTCTGCGTTTGCCAACTCCATTCATCAACGCCGCGTGCAAGCGCTGGAACATATCCGGATCATTCCCGCGCCCGGCCAGGGCGGTGCAAAACAGCGACTGGCGTATCACCACACCGTTTACGAAGTCAGCCGTGACGACGTCGCCTTTGAGCTGACCCAGGTCGCGGCACCGCCGTTGATCTATCGCCGCCGCACGCTGGGCACGCTTGTCGATGAACCGCAATTCGGGCTGCCCGACGACCAACTGGACAACCTGCTGGGCCATGAAACCCGGGTGGTGGAACTGCAAGGCATCGCCGAAGGTATTGATGACACGCGCGTGCTGCGGGCCATGGTGTTCGAACTCTCCCGGCCTGGACCGATCCCCGGCCCACGCTGGGTTGTCGAGGCCGACACCGGTGTGTTCTATGAAGTTATCCAGACCGCCAACCCGCCAGAACTGGTCTTCGATTACCTGGACTTCAGCCAGGGCGGCGAGCACGCGCGGCTGATCCACGCCTTCTGCGATTACAAGCGCGATTACCTGGACATCGCCGAACTCATGCCCACGCAACCACTGGTGGCGCTGCCGACGCTGGAGGTGTTGTACCGGCAACTGGCGGCCCGCGGTTTTTCTGACGGCACCTTGGCAAGGCTGCGCCATACCGCCAGTACCCTGACCCCCC
Source organism: Pseudomonas sp. NFX183 (assembly GCF_047943075.1). Lineage (NCBI taxonomy): Bacteria > Pseudomonadati > Pseudomonadota > Gammaproteobacteria > Pseudomonadales > Pseudomonadaceae > Pseudomonas > Pseudomonas sp. NFX183. The sequence continues at coordinate 860,795 of NZ_CP181333.1, forward strand.
TCAAACAACGGGAATTATTGTTGAACGCGTCCAGCCAGGGACAGCGTCTGGATGTGCATGTCGCCGCCAAACCCTTGCAGCTGGATATATGGCCGCCACGCCCGCTAGTAGCCGGCGGCCCCAGCGCCGCGCAGATCAACGAGTACCTCGCGCAGAAAGCCCACGCCAGCACGCTGGCACTGGTCGAAAGAACCGGAGTCGGCGCCGCCAACCTCGTTACCGATGCCGTTGACGACCTGGCGCGGTTGCGGATCGCGGCCCCCGTGGTGTTGTGGCAATACTCCCTGGTCGGGCAGCCCGACTACACCGAGATCATCCTCAAGACCGGCGCCGGCAATTGCGACCAGATGGCCCATGTCGCCCATGAACTGATCCGCACCAACGGTGGTGTCTCGCAGATATGGGGCTCGCGTCCGCCTACCCATGCCTTTGTGGTGGTCGGCAAAACGCCGTCAAGCCTGGTCGAGACCCAGGACTTCAAGGAGGACGACTGGCAAGGCCTGTGGATCTGCGACCCCTGGGCCCGGATTGCCTGCCCGGCCAATCAGTACCCGAACGCGTTTAACGAGCGGGTGCGTGACTGGTCCGGCCAGCACATGTCGGTTTACTACAAGGGCCAGTGGGAGCGAATCGAAAACTCCAGCTGGCTGGCGGACTGGAACCGCGGCCTGAAACTTTCATGGAGCTAGCAAGCCCGCACACAAAATCTTCACAGCGCATCACCAGCGACTAAGCTTGAACCAAGTCCGATCAATCTGCGTGAATGGATCAATCGACTATGGGCGCTTTATGGCAGACCGATTCGAAACCCGCTGTGGTCCAGACCGACAGTGCGGATCCACCGCCATTGCCACAAAGCCCCCGCTCTCGACGCTTGTGGTGGCGGCTGATCGGGCTGGTGCTGGTGCTCGCGTTGGTGGCCCTGGGGTGGGCCGCCAGCCGGGAAATACGCACCTCGCGCCTGCAGGCTGAACACCTGAGCCCTTTTGCCGCGTCACTGAGCTACCGGGTGGAACCTGGCGCGAGTGATGCGATGGTGTATCCCGGCGAGGGTCCTTTTGACCGGCGCCTGGGCTACAGCGCGCTGAATGAATTTTTGCCACGCCTGCTCAAACGCAATTACGTGATTCAGGCACAGTCGCGGTTTTCCCCGGCGCTGATGAGCTACGCCGAGCACGGCCTGTTCGTGCCCTACGCCGAAAAGGTCCAGGCCGGCCTGACCATCACCGACTGTCGCGCGGCGCCGCTGTACGCTTTCAGTTACCCACAGCAACTCTATACAAGCTTTGCTGCCATTCCACCGTTGGTGGTGCACAGCCTGTTGTTTATTGAAGACCGCGACCTGCTGGACCCCAAGCGTCCAATGGCCAACCCGGCGGTGGATTGGCCGCGCTTTGCCAAGGCCGCCTGGTCGCAGGTGGCCAAACTGCTGCATCTGCCAGGGCAAACCGCCGGCGGCAGCACCCTGGCCACCCAGCTTGAAAAGTATCGCCATTCGCCCGACGGCCTGACGCTGTCCGGTGGCGAAAAAATCCGCCAGATGATGTCTGCCAGCGTCCGCGCCTACCAACCGGGGCCGCAGACCCTGGACAGCCGCCAGAACATCGTGCGCGACTACCTCAACAGCGTGCCGCTATCGGCGGTACCGGGCCATGGTGAAGTGCACGGCATGGCCGAAGGTTTACGCGTGTGGTACGGCGCCGACTTCAACCAGAGCAATGCGCTGTTGAGCGGCAACGCGCCCAAGGACCTTCCAGCAAAAGGCCTGGCGCTGCGCGAAGTGCTGTCGCTGATGATCGCCCAGCGCCGCCCTTCGCATTACCTGACCAAGGGCCGCGATGAGCTGGCGCAATTGACCGACAGCCATATCCGCCTGCTGGCACAGAACAACGTGATCGATCCGGCGCTGGCCAAGGCCGCCCTCGCCAGCCATGTCACTTACCGCGACTGGCAGCAACAACCGACGCTCCAGCCGGTGGAAACCAACAAGGCGATTAACGTTGCGCGCAGTCGCCTTGCCAGCCTGCTCAACCGTCCGCTGTATGACCTCGATCGCCTCGACCTGTCAGCCACGAGCACGCTGCAATACGACCTGCAAACCCAGGCCACCGAGTATCTCAAGCACCTGGCCGACCCCGCCTTCGCAGGGCAAATGGGCCTGCTCGGCCCGCGCTTGCTCACCCCGCAAAGCACACCTCAAGTGCGTTACAGCTTTACCCTGTTCGAACTGACGCCGGATGGCGCACGGGTACGGGTGCAAACCGACAACACCGACCAACCTTTTGATATCAACGAAGGCAGCAAGCTGGAACTGGGCTCCACCGCCAAGTTGCGGGTGCTGACCACCTACCTGCAAATCATCACCGAGCTGCATGATCGCTATCGCGCGCAAACACCCGCCGAGTTGAAAAAAGTCGAGGTCCCCGAACAAGACCCACTGTCACGCTGGGCACTGGACTACCTGATCCAGAACCCCGACCGCGACCTGTCGAAGATGCTCGACGCGGCCCTCAACCGCACCTATTCGGCCAGCCCCGGCGAAGCGTTTTTCACCGGCGGCGGCTTGCATCACTTTCACAATTTTCGCAATGAAGACAATGGCCGCAGCCCGACCCTGCGCGATGCGCTGCGCGAGTCGATCAACCTGCCGTTCATTCGCCTGATGCGCGACCTGGTGCGCTACACCACCTACTCCGGCGAAGACAACAGCGCGCGCTTGCTCAAAGATGACAACGATCCGCGCCGTCAGGAATACCTGGCCAAGTTCGCCGACCACGAGGCACTGCGTTCCTGCTCAAGTTCTGGAAAAAGTACCGCAACAAAGACACTCAGACACGCCTCGACACCTTCATGGACGGCCTGCACCCCACCGCGATTCGCCTGGCTGCCGTGCACCGCTACCTGCTGCCCCAGGCCAGCCAGGAGAGCTTCAACCGTTTTGTGCGCTCGCATCTGAAGAACCCCAAGCCCCCCGAAAAGCTCACGGACGAGCGCCTCGAAAAGCTCTACCAAAGCTACGGCCCCGGCGCCTACGACCTGCCGGACCAAGGCTACATCGCCAAGGTGCACCCGCTCGACCTGTGGCTGCTGGGCTATCTGCTCAACCACCCCGACGCGACCTTCGGCGAGATCGTCAAGGCCAGCGAATTCGAACGCCAGGAAGTCTACAGCTGGCTGTTCAAGAGCCGGCACCAGAGCGCGCGCGACAGCCGCATCCGCACCATGCTGGAGATCGAAGCGTTCCTGGAAATCCATCAACGCTGGCAGGCTGTCGGCTACCCGTTCGACCACCTGGTACCGTCGCTGGCGACCGCCATCGGCAGCTCCGGCGACCGCCCCGCCGCCCTCGCCGAACTGATGGGGATCATCCTCAACGATGGCGTGCGCATTCCAGTGCTGCGCATCGACAGCCTGCATTTTGCCGCCGGCACGCCGTATGAAACGCTCGTGATCAACGACCCCAACCGTGGCAAGCGCGTGATGCCCAGCGAAGTCGCCACGGCGCTGCGCGGTGCGCTGTCGCAGGTGGTGGACGCAGGCACGGCGAAACGCGTGGCCGGCAGTTTCAAACTGGCCGACGGCGCGCCGCTGGCCATGGGCGGCAAGACCGGCACCGGCGACAACCGCATCGAAGCCATGGGCGCGGGTGGGCGCATCCTCAGTTCCAAATCGATCAACCGTACTGCAACGTTCGTGTTCTACATCGGCGAGCATCACTTCGGCACGCTGACCGCCTTCGTCCCCGGGGCCTCGGCCGAGCATTTCACCTTCACGTCGGCATTGCCGGTGCAAGTGCTCAAAGGCATGGCGCCGATCCTGACGCCGTACCTGCAGCCGGGCACGCAGACGCTGTGTGTGGCGCGCTGAATCCAGGGTGTCAGTTATGTATTTTTCACCCTCGAATTGTTGACTGTTACGCGCGTTAAAACCCGCGTAAGCCGCTATTTTTAAAGCTTATTTTAGCCTCGGCGCGTGAATAGACTCAGGGAGTCCCCACTCTCTGTTCAGGTTCACACCATGCCTACCGATTCCTCCGCCCTGCCGTTCCAGGGCCGTCATTTCGAGTTGATCCAGAACGCGTTGCCCGACTGGGTAAAGGGCACCACAGCGGCGCGAATTGGCGCGCTCAAACGCCAGGGTCTTGCATCTGCGGCGCCTTACTTCGAGACCTCGCCGGCGCAGCACGTGTCACTCAAGCGCGCCGTCGCTGACCATTGGCACGCCCAGGCACCGCTGGACAAACGCCTCGGCCCGCTCAACGACTTGCGCGCCTTTGCCGAGCCGCTGCTCAAACGAGCGCTGTTCACGCACTACGGCGAGGTCGATGTACGCAACACCTGGCTGCGGGTGTACGTAGACGCCTCCAATGCCTGGTGGGTGATCAACGTCAAACGAGGCGTACAAAGCAAAACCCTGTCGTTGCTGGACATGGCCCTGCATAACTTCGCCGCCGGCGACACCTTCGTCGACCACGCCTTTTTGGGCCCGGAAGACGCCCGTGGTCAGCGCGACAGCCTGACGATACGTGGCCGGCCCGGTGGGCCGATACTGACGGCGCAGCGCTTCAAGGCCGTGTGTCGATCCCTGGACATCGGCGGCCTTTACCAGGCCCGGCTCCAACGCGCGCTGGGGTTCGATCAGCCGGCGCTGGCCCGCACCGTGCGCGACGAAGTGGTCAGCCAGCTCAAGGCGGATTTGCGCAGCAGTGCGCACCTGGGCCTGCACAGCGGTCATCTGGCAAACGACGCCCATCACGCGTTGCTGAGGTTCATCGACACACCGCTGGGCCTGTCACTCGATGGCCACACCCTGAGGTGTCATACGCTGAGCCTGGCTGAGTGCGAACTGAGCGGGATTATGCTGTTCGCCACGCCAGAAGAGCACGGCTCCGCCCGTGGGCGGCTGATTGCCTGGGTGCCCCAGGACCCCGAGCATCCGCTCAAGCAGTACCCGTCGCCGATTGCCTTCGTCGAAGAGCTGACGCGTCAGTTGCACAGCGGCCCGGCGTATCAGGCGTTTTTCAGTCAATTTGTGGCGCACGCCGAGCGCGGCGTGTTTTTCTCGCGGTTGCAGTCGCGTGCACATCTGCCATTGCGCCTGGTGGACATTGACCGGGATCACCCCAACCGCGCCGCTGACCCGGCGCGAGACGACCCGTGGAACTACCTGCACCGGGTCAAGCTCAACAAGATCGTCAACGACGCCCGGGAGCTGGCGGTATCCACTGCCTACGTCGACCGGCTGGCACGCTGGGCCTGGTGGGACAACCTCGAGCAGATACTCTCGGACGTCCTCAATGCGGCCTTGCTGGTGGTCACACCGTTCGTGCCGGTGGTGGGCCAATTGATGCTGGCCTACAGCGCCTATCAACTGTGCGACGACGTTTTCGAAGGCCTCCTCGATTGGGCCCAGGGCAATGTGCAGGAAGCTGGCGAGCATGTATTGGGCGTAGCTGAAAACCTGATTCAGCTCGCCTTGTTTGCCGGTGCGGGAAAAATCGGCGAGGTCGCGCGCCTTAAACTGTCGGCGTTTGTCGAAGACCTGCATCCGGTGCAACAGGCCGACGGCACGCTCAAATTGTGGAACCCGGACCTTGCGCCCTACGCTCAATCCAGCCCGCAGGGGCCCACGGACAAAACCCTGTTGCCGCTGGAGGACCGGCACTATCACGTGCGCCACGATGCCCAGGCCGACGAGCATCGCGTGGTGCACCCGACACGTGAACAGGCGTATCAGCCCTGGGTAAGGTTCAATGCCGACGGCGCGTTTTTGCACGAAGGCGAACAGCCGCAACGCTGGGACAGCCAGACCCTGATGCGCCGTATTGGCCCGCGTGTAAAAGACTTCAGCGACCAGCAACTGGCCGACTTGCGCATTGCCAGTGGCACCGATGAAGGCGTGCTGCGCGCGATGCACCTCTACAACGAGCCCCTGCCCCCCTTGCTCGCCGCCAGCCTTGGCCGCCTTGAAGCCCAGCGCTATCCCGAAGCCATCAGCCGCAAGGTTCGTGCAGGCACGCCACTGCCAAACGGACCATCATCGGATTGGTTCCCGCAGCTCATCACCGAGTTGCCCGGCTGGCCGCAGGACAACGCCCTGAAGGTCTGCCTCAATGATGATCTGTCGGGACCGGCCCTCACCTTCGGCAACGTCAACGCAACCCAGGCCGGCACCCTGACCCTCAGCCTGTCTCAGACGCTGTCCGGGACCCTGCCTGAACGAGTGCTGGCTTTTCTCGACGACGCCGCGATACGCAACTTGCTCAACGGCGATGTCCCCAAGGACCTTCGGCTCACCGCCCTGCGCGATCAATTGGCCGACCGGGTGCTCAGCTACGCCCCCGAGATTGCCGACAAGGTCTACAAAACCCGCGAAATCACCGACAAGCCCAGCCTTGCGACCCTGCGCAAGCCCTTCGAGTACTTGGACTCCAACGCAGCCCTTGCCCTGCTCGGCAGCGCCACCGGCGAGGAGCACCAGGCGCTTGCCCAACGACAACTGCCGCTGCGCCTGCATAACCAGGCGCGTGAATTAGGCTTTGCCAACCAGTCGGTGCTGGCCTTCCAGGGGTTTGACTGGCCTTCGCCGTTGCCGACCCCGACCGAAAGACTGGTGCTCAACACCTTGAAGTTTCACAGCGACACCTTTGCTCGGTTGCGCATTGAAATCCGCGAACAGGCGGTGACAGGTCGCGTGCTGTGTGAAGCCGGGCCGGCGACTGCCGACATCACACGCGTGCTGATTCGCAAGGCGCGCGGCTATGAAGTGCTCGACCCTTTGACTTCACGGCCGTCATCGCTCATCGACCTTTACGAGGCGATCCTGCAAGCCCTGCCCGCTGACCGGCGCGACGCATTGGGTATGCAAACGGGCGAAGGTCAAGCGCTCAAGCATTGGCTCAAACAGCGCATGACGTCCCTGGCCGAGCGTCGCAAAGTCCTCGCGCAACCGCCCGTGCCGATGGTCCAGGGCCGCGAAACTAGCCGCCTGCTGGGTGGCCCGGCAGCCAGCCGCTGCTCGGCGTTACCCGCCCAAACCCATACCGAGCACGCCCGGCAAACCCTGCAACTGTTGTTTCCACACTTGAGCGAAGCACGCTTGAACCGATTTCTGGAGGACATTCCCCAGGCACAACTGCGCCATACCCTGAACACGCTGGTGGTGGAAAAACAGCAACTGCATGTGGACCTGATGAACTGGCAGAACTCGCTCATCCTCGGCGTCGCGGACGCCGCCGATGACCACGAAGCGAGGGTGTCCAGAAAGCACCTGGCCCATCGGATCATGCGTTGCTGGGTTGACCGGTTTGCTGAATTCACGGACGGCCGCGGTGCTGTCCAGCAAGGTGCCACACTCAACTTCAAAGGCTTGCGCCTGCCGCCCAGGCTCCCGACGCTGAGCGCCAGTTTCGAGCACGTGACATTTCTGGACGCCAGCCAGTGCGGCTTCGGCGAACGCCACAGTGATTTCCTCAAGCACTTCCCCTCCTTGCGCGGCCTCAACCTGGCTGACAATCGCCTCACGCAGGTGCCCAAGGCGCTGGAACAGATGCGTTTTCTCAAGGCGTTGAAACTGGCAGGCAACAGACTTGCACTGACGGCGGAGGACGTGACGCGGTTAAAAAAACTGCGGCGCCTGAAGAGCCTCGACCTGAGCAACAACCCTTTGACCCTGGCGCCCGACATCAGCCATATGCCCGGGTTGCACCTGCTTTACCTCCGCGGCACGCGCCTGGCTACCTGGCCCCAAGGGTTGTTCGCACACCCGCGCAATGACGCCTTTGTACTCGACCTGCGCGGCACCCGGATCAACCGCCTGCCCGAGGTCGCAGCCGGTTCCGCGCAAGGCAGAGTGGTGGCCCGCGCACGCCTGGATCGGCGCACCCTGCCGGACGAGCAACGCCTGCGCTATGAAACTTTGCGCGTGGCCGCAGGCCTTGATCCCAACCGTACGTATGAGCCGCTCGGTCACAACGCATTCTGGACGCAGGGCCTGCAAGGCGCCGATCTTCAGGACGCTCAAGCCCTGTGGCAGGCAGTGGAGCAGGAACAGGGTTCCCAGGGCTTTTTCGAAGTCATTGAAGCGCTGGAGATTGAGGGCGTTTTTGAGACTGACGCCGACCGCCAACGCTACGCCGTCAACCGCCCACTGCTGACCCAGCAGGTATGGCGCCTGCTGTGGGCAGCCCATGAAGACACCGAACTGCGTGAGCGCCTGTTCAAGATGGCGAGCTTTCCCGGCCTGTGCCCAGATGCCGGGGCACAGATTTTCAATGAAATGGGTATCGAGGTCATGGTCAGCGAGATCCGCCGTGATACCGCAACCGCTGCTGAGCTGGAAAGCCGTCTCGTCACGCTGGCCAAAGGCAGCGCCCACCTCAAACAACTGGCGAAGGCCGTGGGCCAGGAAATCGCCCGACGCCTGCGCCCGGTGGCCGAAGGGGGCCTTGGGCAGCGCTTCAGATCGCAAGTGCGCGACGGGGTGCCCGGCGAGGTTGATGAGGTGGATATTCACCTGGCCTATCAAACCGCCCTCGCCCGCCGTCTCGACCTGCCCTGGCTGAGTGATCACATGCTTTACCGGGTCAACGCGGCTGTCAGCGCTGCCCAGATCGAGCAAGCCTACAGCGTGGTGCTGGAGCTGGATGAGGGCGACGGCCTGGTCAACCAGATGCTGCTCGAACCCTGGTGGGAACAGCACCTGCGTGACGCTTACGACAGCCAGTACCGTGACAACGAGCGTGAGTTCGGCGAGCGCTTCCTGGCGCTGGATGATCTGCAAACGGCGCAGGCGCAATGGGCCAATGCCCAGGCGTTGCCGGAGCCCGAACGCGAGCGCCTTCGCGCAGCCCTCAAGCACTTGGCCGAGGCGGTGCAAGTGCCCGAAAGTGTGGTGTTCACCGCCGAGCCGATGGACGACGCGCAGTACAACCGGTTGCTCAACGACCTGGGCTACAACGAACAGGAATGGATGCGCCGCCTGACCCGCCGGGCGCTCAACGACGCGACGGGGCGCAGCAACCGTTCCCGTTGAAGAAGGTGGCGGTGGCGCGGGGAGGTTGTTCTCGCCACCGTCTCGACGCTTGAAACGGGTCGGTGACTCGATAAAACCAGCCAGCGAATGCGTGCCTCTGGGCAAGTGGCGCTCAACCGTTACCGGTGCACGGTCAACTCAAGGCGCAAGGAAGTCGAACACGATGTGCACCGTGCCGTAATACTCCCCGGCCACGTACCCGCCGACGGGCTTGATCGCGGCGATTTCCAACTCCGCGCGCCGGCCCACGCGCGCCTCGGCGGCGTTGACGACTTCGGTACTCTCAAGGGTCAGCGGCACCTGGTTGAACAGCACCTGCAGATCAATCCGCTGGTGGCCGCTTTGCAGATAGGGCTCGGCCCCCAGCCGCGCGGCAACCGCGCCGGTGAGGTTTTTAACATCAAAATTCTTGCGCAGGCGGTTCAGCTCAGAGGTCACCAGGTTCCAGGCAAGCACTTGATCATGCCCCATCCAATCGGGCTCGGAAGGCAGCACGTAGGCCTCGTGCACCGGAATTGTCACCGAGACATCGAACGCGTGACGGGACTCAATCGCCCAAGCCTGGGCGGCCACCAATAGCAGCACTGCAAACAGCGTCAGCCTTGTGAGTTGCTTGAACATCGTCATCACCCGTTGCTGTTGACCGTGACCGGTTTTTTGTTCTGCCCTTCAATCAGCTGAAAGCCGTAGGTGCGGTCGGTTTTTTTCTCGAACACCAACTGGCGCCCGGGCAGGATGTGATGCTTGGTGGTCGGCAGGCAGTCGCTTTTTGCGGTGAGCGAACAGTCACGAAACTCATCCAGCACCACCACGCTGTTGCCGTTGTTACGCAACTGGTATTGGTTGCCTGTCTGGTTGATCTGCGTATCGAAACGCGTGGCCTTGGGCCGCACGAAAAACACCGTGCCGTAACCCGCCATGACGTTGATTCCGGCCGCGAGGCTGTCCTTGTATTCGGCCCGTTCTTCGTCGGTGATCGCGAAGTTATCGTCCTTCTCCGGCACTACGGGAATAAAGCGCACGCGGAAATAACGCTCCTTGTCCCTCGGCCCCATGTACAACAGGCGCGTGCCCTGGCGCCCGTTGGCCGGCACGATCAGCCGCGCCGGGCTCGCCATCAGGCCGTCGCGCCGGGTGGTATTGCCATCGCTGTCGGTGAGCGATGCAACCGGCACCTCGCGATGGGTGCCATCGGCGTTGTAGACGATCTCCAGCACATCGACGCGGATGAACGCCGTGCTCGTGCCGGTGTTGGACACGCGCTTGAGATAGGAACTGCGATCCTGCTCGAGGTAGTCATACACCACCCCGACGTTGATCGCCGGGGCCGCCTGGGCGCCGAGAGCACAAAGCAACAACCCGATCGATAACACTGCCTGTTTCATGTTTGATTACGCCTCGTTAATTGAACACGGCCCGCGCGATACCCACGAGCCGGGAATGCGGATGGCCGTCTAGACCTGCGAATCCCAGACCACGGTCACCACGCCCGAATAGGTACTCCCGGGCCGTTTGAGCATTTCGCTCATGTCGTCTCGCTGCACTTCGAAGTGCAGGGTGCCGGGCCGGTCATTGATGTAATGCAACGGCTGAAACAGCTCGCTGCCCACGCCATCCAGGCGCAGCGCGAGTTTGTTCACGGTTTGGGCGTACTGATCGACCAGGCCGCTGGGCAAGGTCACCGCGACCTGCAGCGGCACTTCATCACCCTCGGCATTGCGCAGCCCGCAGGTGTTGCCCATGACGATCGAGCATTCGAGCTGCATCTTGAAACGCGAGCTGCTGGCGATGCGGAACGTCTGGTCGCGGTACAAACGCGCCGGTGCCCGCCCCTGGTTGAGCCAGGCTTGCCAGCCGCCCTGGGGGATCAATTCGACACGGTTGCCACCGGGCGGGATATCGACCTTGAGCGCGTGTTCCACGCTCAGCCGAAAATTGAAGGTGGCGACGGTTTCGCTGGTTTGCATCACATCGCCGATGTCGAAATCCCCGCCTGGCCCGAAGGTGTAGGTGAGGCTGCCGGCGTAATCACCGGACCTCATGTTGAGCGGGTTCGGGGTCCTGAGCTCGTAGGCGTATTCAAAATTGCTGTAGTACATCCAGGGTATGTCAGTGCCGGCCGTCACACTGCAGGCACCGGCATTCTCGGGAACGATCCAGAAAAACAACGCAAAGGACGGCGAGGCCGCCAGGTAATTCACGCCCTGGCAAGGCGCTGGCGCATGCTGCCAGTAGTAAGACCACTGAGGCATGCCTGTCGTCGCCCAGCCACTGACTCCCGGTGGGTAGGTGACATCCCAGCGCGCGCCCACACCGGCAATACGCATCTGGACCGTCTCGGTTTCACCGGTCGCCTGGTGGGTGACCTGCAGGTCTCGCCAGGCCGAGGGCACTTTGAAATAAGCGCCTTTGCGCGGCTCGGCATAAGCCAGGACGGGCCCGCTTGACGCCGCCGAGAAGGGCCTGCGAATGGTGAAAATATTCATCTCCTTGCACCGCGCGGGAATATGCCCGGGGCAAATCCCGCTTTCCGGCGTGGTGTTCTCGAATTTGTTGACCATCGGGTTGCCCGGGTCGGGACGGAACACGGCGGTAATCTCCTCGACAAACGCCTGCGCCGGTGTGCTAAACAAACCCATGATCAGGGCCAGCACACGGCACGGCCCCAAGGCGCTTCTGGTTGCAGCGACTGACTTCATACATTCTCCGGTTCAAAAGTGCGGGCAGCCATCAGCCGGCGGTTTCCACGTTGAAGTTGGCTTCGGCCAGCGTGTCGGGGGTGCAACGCAGGTCGCCGATCATCAGCACATCGTTTTCATTCGGGGCGTTGGCCGGGTCGAGGCGGAACTGGCAGAGCAACTGGTTCTGGTAGCGCACTTGCAGGGTGGGTGAGCTGGCGCTCATTTCCATCGAGAAGAACCCGTCTACCTCGCTGACCCCACGGCTGGCGTGGTTGATCACGTGATGCCCCTTGAGCGGCCGACCCTGGGCATCGAGCAGACGCCCCAGCACCGACACGGTTTTCAGCACGGTGACCTTGCGGTAGTCCACCCCGCCCTTGTTCAAGTGATACGTAGTGCGCGCCGGCTGGATGTTGGCGGCGGGCGGGTGATTGCCGTCGAAATCGAAGTTGACGCTGCTGCTTTTGTAGGCGGCCAGCGGCACAAAATTGCGACCGGGGCGCAAGACCGCGCCACCGCCACTGAAGTCATCGGCGCGCAGGGTGATGGCGTCGAGGTCAGTCTCGACATCGATGATCATGCCCGCGCCCGTGCCGTGGTACTGGCTGGTGAGCAACGCCTTGTCGGCGCCGGCCACGAACGTGCTGTTGAGGTTCAGGCCGCCGGTGAATTTATTGTTGAACGAGCTGCGCTGCAGGAAGCCATCGCCGCTGACCGTGTCGGTACTGAAGCTGGCCGTGCCCGACAGGCCAACGCCATAAGTGTCGGTGATGGCAGTGGCCGAAACGCTTTGCAGCAGGTGGTCGGTGAGGTCCTGGCGAAAGGTGACCGAGGCATTGTTGTCACGGCCGCCATCACGCGCCGTGCGAGTGCCGACACTGCCGGACACTTGGCGGCCGTCGGTGCCCAGCGCCAGGCTCAAGGTGACGTCGATGCCACGGTTGCGCTGATCGTCAGTGCCGTTGGTGCCCGGCCGGTCGAACGCCGAGAAGCGCCAGTTGGCGTCGCTGCCCATCAAGGTGCTGCGCCGGTTCCAGCCCAGGTCCAGGCCGGCGCCCACGACATTGCCCTGGCTGTGGGACAGGCGCACGTTCCAGGAGTTGAGCGCATCGACACGGTGGTTGACCGACAACGCGGTGTTGCTGGTTTCGCCGACGAAGGTATTGCGCCGCAACCGCGTGCCGTCGGGCAGCGTGTCATAGGTGTCGCGGGTGTCGAGCCAACTGCGGTTGTGACTGAACACCAGGTTGGTGGTGCCCAGCGTGTAAAGCGCCTGCAGGTCCATCCCGGTGCCGTGTTCCTGTGTCTCATACACGTTGGCGTAGACGCTGGCGTTGTTGGCCACGGTCCAGTCCACCGAACCGCCGTATTGCAATTGCTCACGTACTTCGCGTGCCGACAACCCGAGAATCACCCGCGGGTGCAACAGGTAGTTGACGGAAGCGCCGGTGGTGATGGCGCCTGAGGCCTGGTCGTCCCAGTTGCTGAATAATTTGGTTTCCCTGCCGGCAAACACGTTGTAGCGCCAGCGGTCGTCGGCGTTGCGCCAGTTGCTCGGTTTGTACACCAGCTCCTGAGAGGTACTGACCGTCATGCCGTCTTCCACCAGGCGCACTTCCACCTCATAGATACCGCCGGGCAGTGGGCGGGTGTCGAGCGTCTGCAGGCCGGCCGCCACTGACTGGCTGTTGAGCAGCAGGCCATTGCGGTAGATCTCCACGGACGCCTGACGGTTGGCCGTGACGTAGATCGGATAGACGCTGGCCTTGGCGTTGTTGATCGCCAACGTGTCGGAGCTGCCGTACATCACGCCCAGGGCCGTGTCGGGGCTGGCGCCAAAACTGCGCAGCTGTCGGGTCAGGCCATCGGAATTGGGCGTGAAATGGCCCAGGCGCAGAAAACGCCCTTCGAGCTCGCGCTGGGTATACAGCTCGTGGATCGCGTGGCGCAGGTGCTCTTCGTCGCCGCTCTGGCGGGCCAGCTGCAGGTTGAACACCTGGCTCCAATTGCCCAGGCTGGCGCTCGCCTGCAAACCGTAACGCCCGCCCAGGTCTTCGTCCTGGCCGCCGTTGAGGTTCAGTTGATTGTTGACGATCAAGCCACGGCTGCCGCCTTCCGGCTGCGCGTAGTAGCGCGGGGCGTCATCGGCGTGTTCGACGTTTTGCGTGATGATCGAAAGCTGCGAGCTCTCGAGGCTGTAGTGGGTAGACAGCATCTGCGCGGGGCACGCCTGGCTGCACGCGCCCAGCGCCACACCCTTTTCAAGGATGGCCTGCCAGGTGTCGCGGGTCGCCAGTGGGACTTTGCTGTCGCCCACGTCGGTAAATTCGAGCAGGGTTACGCGGTCATCCCGGGACAACACGATTAACGCCTCGCCGAGTAACTGCTGGTCAAGGTCGACCCGCACGGCCAGCGGTACATCGAAGAAGTGATCACTGAACCCGGTGGGCAAGCCTTGGGCCTGAGCGATCAGACTGCCAGGATTTTCAACACCGGAATTCGGCGCCGCCAGGGCACCCATACAAAAAAAAAGCGCAAGCGCCGCCGCGATGGGAGTCATCGGGAACATGAACACATACTCTGAATGCCAAATGACAAGAATGAAAATCAGGCCGGCGGCCCCTGAACAACCGGCCGGCCTGCTGACGCGATGCCCACGAGCGCGAGGCTCAAGGGGCACTCATTGACGTCAAAGAGCTGGCAGCACCGCGTCAAATACCAGCGGCATAACGCTGGTGTAATTGCCACGCTGATTCGCCGAAGGTTTGGCGGCGTCGATACGCAGTACGGCGCCCAGGCCCGGTGTGGAATCAGCTTCGTTGACAACTTCCTGAGGCGTGCCGCTGAGCACTACACCATTCAAGGTGGCGGTCAGCGGAATGTTTTGCGTGGCATCACCGTTGAACAGCACTGCCGGGCCGCCGTCGATATAGGCGTGAATAGACCCGTTGGTGTTGCGCATGTCGTAGACCGCGGACAACGACGCCAACTCGCCATTGGCCAGGTTATACGACATGGCCTCGTCACGGCCCCAGTTAGGGTCGCGCGGCTGCACGTGGAACACGGTGGTCGGGATGCTCGCCTTGATATTGACAGTGTGATTGGCCTCACCGGCCGCGAACGCCATGGAGGACAGCGCCATGGCAGCCAAAGGGGCAGCAATTGCGAACTTCTTGAACATAGTCGACACCTGTTATTTGCATTGAGTTATATCGCTGAACGTTGAACACAAGACACTGCACAACGTGCGAAGGGCATTACGCGCTCATCAATGTTTGAAAAGCACGGTAATGATCAAGCAATTCAAATAACCAGGATGCCCGCTATTTCTTATAGAGCTGTGGCTTTAATTAGTAAGGCTTGAGGGAAAAAGATGGCACATTGCCAAAACTTTTAATTGATCTGTAAGAACAGGACTACACATCTACATTCGAAACTTTGCTGTGGAATAAAGTCCGTCGGAACAGTACCACAACAGTAACTTTCCGGATAAACATCGGTGCAAAAAAAGTTGAGCATCAACTCTAAATATAATTCACACATCTGAACGCTCTCTTGAAAAGACCAAACGGCTGTTCACCGACCGTTGGTCGCCTCGGCCTTTCGCCGCATAAAGATATATCTTAAGTTCTATCTTAACCCAAACGGAGAAAGCCAAAATGAGAGAGCATCCCCACCAACGCAACCACGGTGATGGCCGTGATGGTTTTGAAAAACGCCCCGGCCGTGAACGCGGTGGCCGTGGTCCACGCGTGTTTGCCCCCGGCGACCTGAAATTACTGCTGCTGGCGTTGATCGGCGAACAGCCCTGCCACGGCTACGACCTTATCCGCCAGATCGAAGGCCTGTTCGACGGCGCCTACAGCCCCAGCCCCGGGGTGATCTACCCGACCCTGACCTTTCTGGAAGAAAGCGAACTGGTGACCGGCGATACCGAAGGCGGAAAAAAACGCTACACAATCACCGACGCCGGTCGTCTTTCCTTAAGCGAGCAGGCGATTGCCCTGGAAGGCGTGCGCATGCGCATCGACGTCAGCAAACGCTCGCTGCGCGGCCATGATCGCCCGCCCGAAATCCATGAGGCGGTGCACAACCTGCGCCATGCCTTGCAGCTGCACCACGGGCGCTGGAGCCCGGAAGAAATCGCGCGTGTCGCGGCCCTGCTCAACAGCACCGCCCAAGCCATTGTCGACGGCCCCGCCGTTCAACCAGTCCATGGGAAAGCTCAATGAATACGCAAGCCATCCACCGCGTCACCCACGAGATCAAGCGCCGCCGCCTGGAAGTGCTGCGCGTGACCGACATCACCCCGCGCATGCGCCGCATCACCCTGGGTGGGCCCGAGCTGGCAGGTTTTATCAGCCTGGGCAGCGACGACCACATCAAGCTGCTGTTCCCGCAGAACGCCGCCGAACAGGCCGCGCTGGAAAGCCCGAACTTCAGCATCAAGGGCGAGGGCCCACAGCCGGCCATGCGCGACTACACGCCACGGCGTTTCGACCTGAACATCGGTGAACTGGACATCGACTTCGTGCTGCACGGCGATGGCCCTGCCTCCACCTGGGCCGAGCAGGTGCAGGTCGGCCAACACCTGTATATCGGTGGGCCACGCGGTTCGATGATCGTGCCGGATATGTTCGACAGTTACCTGCTGATCGGCGATGAAACCGCCCTGCCCGCCATTGGCCGGCGCCTGGAAGAATTACCGGCGGGTCGCAAGGTGCTGGCGGTGCTTGAAATCGCCAATGCCGCAGAACAGCAGGCGCTGAACAGTGCCGCGGATGTGCAGGTGATCTGGGTGATACGCGGTCAGGACGACCTGCTTGAGACCGTTCGCACACTGACGCTGCCGAGCGGCTCGCTGTACTGCTTCGTGGCGACAGAAACCAAGCTGTCGCGCCAAGTGCGCCGCGTGCTGCTGGACACCCATGAGGTCAATGAAGCGTTCCTAAAGGCTGTGGGTTACTGGCGTGCAGAAGGCAGCGAAGAAGAGTAAGCCGATCGAGGTCGACAATGTGGCAGCGGGCTCGCCGCTGCCACATTTAGTTTCGCGGTGGCTTTAAGCACTTATCCAGGCCCACCACTGCCAACGCGATCCCGATAAACCCCGCCAGAATTCCCCCGGCATTCACAAACACTTGTGGATAACCAAGCGTGTCCACATCAATGAACGGGTACTGATACTGCCCGAGCAAATGCCCGCGCAGCAGTACATAGCCGAAGTACACCAACGGGTAGATCACCCAGGCGCCGATGTGGTTGAAACGCAACGTGCCCTTGGGCACACACCGCCACCAATAAATCACAAACAGCACCGGCATGACGTCGTGCAGCAATTCATCGGCGACGAACTGAAAGCCCGTGGGGCTCCACAAATGCCGCAACAGCAGGTTGTACGCCAGGCTCACCACGACGATGCTCGCAGCTATCGCGCTACTGACCCTGGGCGCCAGGAAAAACCGCTTGGCGGCTGAATCCCGACTGATCAGCGCGTAGCTGAGCACCACCACCACCAGGGTGTTGGTCAGCACCGTGAAGAAACTGAAAAAGTTGATCAACCCGCCCAGCAGGCTGGCGCCCGCCGTCCAGCGCGAATCGAAAATCAGGTATTGCTGAATCGCCAACCCTGCCCAGCCGGCCAGTGCCGCAGCCGCGATGAAACGCTTCATGGGCTCAGTCCAGTGGGCGTTTGGTACGCATCAGCTTCACGTACAACCCTTCGACTTTTTCCCGCGCCCATGGGGTTTTGCGCAGGAACGTCAGGCTCGACTTGATGCTCGGATCGCTCTTGAAGCAGCGCACATCAATGCGTTCGGCCAGGCCTGCCCATTCGTAGTGTTCCACCAGGGTGGTGAGGACGTGTTGCAGGGTCACACCGTGGAGCGGGTCGTTGCTTGTCGCGGTCATGCCGGGCCTTTTGCAATAAGAGGAAACACAGCCGCGCACCTTAGCCGACGGGGCGTACAGGTGGAAGCACTGCATTGAATATAGACGTCGGAGAAAAGTTCCCCTTTTCAGCGAAAAAAGAGATGTTATATTGTAACGATAAATATCAAAAGTAACTGGCCCGATACCGTTTCAGCCTTCTCTTTTTTGTGCCGTTTTGCCAAGGAATGTTCGATGTCCCTCTCTTCTCTCTGGCGCTTGACCCCGCTTGCCGCCGCTCTGCTGATCTGCTCCGAAGCCCACGCTCTGGAACTGCAACCCCAAGTCATCACCGGCAATCCATTGGGCAGCGAACAGCTCGCCTCACCGACCACCGTGCTGGAAGGTGATGACCTGACCCTGCAACAAAAAGGCAGCCTCGGCGAAACCCTGAACAAGCAGCCGGGCGTGTCCTCGTCCTACTTCGGTCCGGGTGCCAGCCGGCCGATCATTCGTGGCCAGGATGGCGACCGCATTCGCCTCCTGCGCAACGGCGTGGGCGCGTTGGATGCATCGTCGCTGTCTTACGACCACGCCGTGCCGCTGGACCCGGTCAACGTCGAGCGCATTGAAATCGTACGCGGCCCGGCCGCCTTGCTGTACGGCGGCAGCGCCATTGGCGGCGTGGTCAACACCTTCGACAACCGCATCCCCACCGAAGCCATCGAAGGCATCCACGGTGCCGGTGAATTGCGCTACGGCGGCGCCGACACCACCCGCAGCAGCGCCGGCAAACTGGAGGCCGGCAACGGCACCTTCGCCTTGCACATAGACGCGAACGCGCGGGAGTTCAACGACCTGAAAATCCCCGGTTTTGCGCGCAGCCGCCACGCCCCGGACACCGAAGATGGCCCCGGCAAAAACGGCCGCCTGGGCAACAGCGACGGGCGCCAGGACGGCGGCGCGGTGGGCGGTTCCTACACCTGGGACGATGGTTACGCCGGCCTGTCCTACAGCAACTACGATGCAAACTACGGCTCACCTGCCGAGCAGGACGTGCGCATCCGCATGAAGCAGGATCACTACGCCTTTGCCTCCGAGATCCGTAACCTGCAGGGCCCGTTCACCTCGGTGAAACTCGACGCGGGCTACACCGACTACCAACACCGCGAAATCGAAGGCGGCGAAACCGGCACGGTGTTCAAGAACAAGGGTTACGAGGCGCGCGTAGAAGCTCGCCATCAGCCGATTGGCCCATTCGATGGCGTGGTCGGCGCGCAGGTGACCCGCAACGAATTCTCGGCCCTGGGTGAAGAAGCCTTCGTGCCGCAGACCGATACCAACGCCGGCGCCCTGTTTATCCTCGAAGAAATGCAGGCCACCGAGCGCCTCAAACTCAGCCTCGGCGCTCGCCTGGAACACACCAGCGTCGACCCGGACGCCAAGGGCAATGCGCGCTTCGCCAATGCCGACCAAACCAATGACTTCACCGCCGGCAGCCTGTCGTCCGGCGCGGTGTACAGCCTCACGCCGGTCTGGTCCCTGGCCGCGACCCTGGGCTACACCGAGCGCGCGCCGACCTTCTACGAGCTGTACGCCAACGGTGCCCACGTCGCC
Source organism: Pseudomonas sp. NFX183 (assembly GCF_047943075.1). Taxonomy (NCBI): domain Bacteria; kingdom Pseudomonadati; phylum Pseudomonadota; class Gammaproteobacteria; order Pseudomonadales; family Pseudomonadaceae; genus Pseudomonas; species Pseudomonas sp. NFX183. The sequence goes on from NZ_CP181333.1 coordinate 879,991, forward strand.
ACCGGCACTTATGAGTTGGGCGATGCCAACCTGAAAAAAGAAAAAGCCGTGTCCAGCGACTTGGCGCTGCGTTTCGACAATGGCGCCCACAAGGGCAGCTTCGGGGTGTTCTACAGCCGCTTCTCCAATTACATCGGGCTGCTGGGCACCGGTCGTACGCTGAACGATGACGGCGACGAGGACGCGGGCGGCATCCCTGAGTACAGGTACTCGGGTGTGCGTGCACGTTTCGCCGGCTTCGAAGCCCAGGATCACTGGAAACTCGGCGAAGGTGCCTACGGCAAGTTTACGCTGGAGCTGTCGGGCGATTACACCCGCGCAACCAACCTGGACACCGGCGAAGCCTTGCCGCGCATCGCGCCGCTGCGCGTGAACAGCGGTTTGCTGTGGGAACTGGACCGCTGGCAGGCGCGGATCGACGTCGAGCATGCGGCGGGCCAGGGGCGTGTGCCGAGTAACGAGCGCGGCACCGATGGCTACACCACCCTGGGCGCGAGTGCGGGTTATCACTTCAACGTCGGCACCAGCCAGTGGCTGGCGTTCGTCAATGGCGAAAACCTGACCAACCAGACCGTGCGGTATGCCAGCTCGATCCTGCGCGATATCGCGCCGGCACCGGAGCGCAGTGTGCAATTGGGTGTACGTACCACCTTCTAACGCCCGCCTTTGGAATCAGTTTTTTGTAGCAAAAGTACTTCCTGTGGCGAGCGGGCTTGCCCCGCGTTGGGCCGCGAAGCGGCCCTGAAACCAGTCAATGAGCTGTACCTGATACACCGCGTTTCTCATTGATCAGGGCCGCTTCGCGCCCCAACGCGGGGCAAGCCCGCTCCCCCAACAAACCCGCTCGCCACCACACCCTCAATCCAACCTGTAATCGGGTTTCCACAGACATTTTTGCAGCGACGTTCTGTCACTGTTACCAGAACTGAAATGATGCATCTCTCGATTTAGTCTTTCTCAATACGAGCAGGCGCTTTATCCTTGCCGCAACAAACTGAAACGTTTCATGCCTGCGGTCGATCCCACCTTGCCAAACTTACCCCTCTTCAGAGACAGCGCTGTCTTCTACCGACCTGCGCACGGGAATAAATCGCCCGCCTGTGGATAACCCTCTTATCCCCAGAAAAACCGAATTAACGCTGAACCAAGCCCGCGCCGAATCGTCATCTACAGTGAAGCACGGGGTTACATAATTCCAACGTCACGGAGAAACACACTATGAGCACTGATGGTGCTTCAAGCCCAAGCCGCCTGCTGCCCAGGTTGCTGGGGATCTTGCTGCTGATCATGGGGCTGGCCTTGCTGGCCGGCGGCGTCAAGCTGAGCATGCTCGGCGGGTCGCTGTACTACCTGCTGGCCGGTATTGGCATCGCCCTCACCGGCGTTTTGCTGCTGGCCACCCGCCGCGCCGCGCTGGGCTTGTACGCACTGGTGCTGTTCGCCAGCACCGTGTGGGCACTGTGGGAAGTCGGCCTGGATTGGTGGCAGCTGGTGCCGCGCCTGGCCCTGCTGTTCGCCTTGGGCATCGTCTTGCTGCTGCCGTGGTTTCGCCGTCCGTTGTTGCGCGGCCAGCCTGCGCCGCTGGGCACTGGCGCGCTGAGCGTGGCCGTGGTGCTGGCGGGCGCTGCCGCCCTGGCCAGCCAATTCACCAACCCGGGTGAAATGGTCAAGACCGGTCAGCTCGACCGCGACGCCGTGCCTGGCATGGCCAGCGCTGCACCGGCCCAGGCCGATGGCGACTGGAACGCCTACGGTCGTTCGGCCTTCGGTGATCGTTACTCGCCACTGGCGCAGATCACCCCGGAAAACGCCCACAAGCTGGTACCGGCGTGGACCTTCCGCACCGGCGACATTCCTGGCCCAGGCGATCCCGGTGAAACCACCGCGGAAAACACCCCGCTGAAAGTCAACGGCATGCTCTACGTGTGCACCCCGCACAGCCAAGTAATTGCCCTGGACCCGGACACCGGCAAGGAAATCTGGCGTTTCGACCCGAAGATCAGCACCGAAGGTGCGGCGAACTTCAAAGGTTGGGCGCACATGACCTGCCGCGGCGTCTCGTATCACGATGACGCGGTGTACGCTTCCGAGCAAAGCCCTACCGGCAGTGCCAGCGCTGCTCCGGTCAGCACCGTCTGCCCGAAACGCATTTTCGTACCGACTGCCGACACCCGTCTGATCGCCCTGGATGCCGACACCGGCAAAATGTGTGAAGACTTCGGTGACAAAGGCCAGGTCGACCTGCGTGCCAATATCGGCAGCTTCGCCCCAGGCGGCTACTACTCCACCTCGCCACCGGCCGTGACCAAGAACCTGGTCGTGATCGGCGGTCACGTGACCGACAACGTTTCCACCGACGAGCCTAGCGGCGTGATCCGCGCGTTCGACGTGCACACCGGCAAGCTGGTATGGAACTGGGACAGCGGCAACCCGGACGACACCACCCCGTTGGCCGAGGGCAAGACCTACACCCGCAACTCGCCGAACATGTGGTCCATGTTCAGCGTCGATGAAAAACTCGGCATGCTCTACCTGCCGATGGGCAACCAGATGCCTGACCAATACGGCGGCGACCGTACCGAAGATTCGGAAAAATACAGCGCCGGCCTGACTGCTCTGGACATCGACAGCGGCCACGTGAAGTGGACCTTCCAGTTCACTCACCACGACCTGTGGGACATGGACGTGGGCGGCCAGCCTAGCCTGATCGACATCAAGACCGCACAGGGCGTCAAGCAAGCGGTGATGGCTTCGACCAAGCAAGGCAGCATCTACGTGCTGGACCGCACCAACGGTCAGCCTGTGGTGCCGATCAACGAAATCCCTGTACCGCAAGGCGCAGTGGCCGGTGATCACACCTCCCCGACCCAACCCAAATCCGACCTGAACTTCATGCCGCCGCCGTTGAAAGAACGCGACATGTGGGGCGTGACACCGTTTGACCAGATGCTGTGCCGGATCGATTTCAAATCCATGCGCTACGACGGCCCGTTCACCCCGCCATCGCTGCAAGGTTCGATCGTTTACCCAGGTAACTTCGGCGTGTTCGACTGGGGCGGCATTTCCGTCGACCCGGTTCGCCAGATTGCCTTCGTGAACCCGAGCTACATGGCGTTCAAATCGAAACTGATCCCGGCTGCCGACATTGCCAAGCAAGGTCCGCGCGTCAGCGAAACCGAAGGCGTACAGCCAAACAAAGGCGCGCCGTACGGCGTGATCCTTGAAGCGCTGCTGTCGCCTCTGGGCCTGCCGTGCCAGGCGCCGGCGTGGGGTTATGTGGCGGCGGTCGACCTGACCAACCACCAGACCATCTGGATGCACAAAAACGGCACCGTGCGCGACAGCTCGCCGGTTCCGGTCCCGCTGACCATGGGCGTGCCTAGCCTGGGCGGGACATTCACCACCGCCGGTGGCGTGTCCTTCCTCAGCGGCACCCTCGACCAGTACCTGCGTGCCTATGACGTGAAAAACGGCAAGCAGCTGTGGGAAGGCCGCCTGCCAGCAGGCGCGCAAACCACACCGATGACCTACACCGGCAAGGACGGCAAGCAGTACGTGCTGGTCATGGCTGGCGGTCACGGCTCGCTGGGCACCAAGCAGGGTGACTATGTGATGGCGTTCAAACTGCCGGACTAAGTGTTAACCGGCGGTAAAACAAAGGCGGCTACCTGATGGGTAGCCGCCTTTTTTGTGCCCAACATTTACTCAATGTGGGAGCTGGCTTGCCTGAGAGGGCGGTGCAACAGAAACAGATTCTTTGACGGCCACACCGCCATCGCGAGCAAGCCCGCTCCCACAGGGTTTAGCGGTGTTCAGGCGAGTGGATTTACAGGGCAACCCGCGCGCGGCGCATCCACATCTCAAACGCCATGGCGTTCAACGGCCGGCTGATCAGGTGACCCTGCGCCGTGTCGCACTTCCATTGCCTGAGCAACTTCAGGCTGGGCTCGAACTCCACACCCTCAGCCACCACCTTGAGCCCCAGGTTGTGGCTCATTTCGATGGTCGAACGCACAATCACGCCGTCTCCACTGGCGCTGTCGAGGTTGCGAATGAACGACTGGTCGATCTTCAATTCCTGCACCGGCAAACGCTGCAACTGCGCCAGGGATGAATAGCCGGTGCCGAAGTCGTCCACCGACAGGCTGATGCCACAGCCGCGCAATTGCTCCAGCACGCTGAGCGCCTGTTGCGGGTTGTGCATGATCGCGCTCTCGGTGATCTCGAAGGTCAGTTGCTGCGCCGCGACAGCGTATTGCATCAGCAAGGCGGTGACGCGAATGGCCAGGTCGTCATCGGCCAGGTCGTCCACCGAAATGTTGACCGACAGTTGAATGTGCAAACCGCGCCCTGCCCACTCGGCGATCTGCCGGATCGCCTCCTCGATCACCCACAGCGTCATGCTGCGCATGCTGCCGGTGCGCTCGGCCAAGGGAATGAATTCGGCGGGCGACACCTGGCCCAGCGTCGGATGCTGCCAGCGCAGCAAGGCTTCCGCCTGGCGTACGTGGCCATGCATGAGGTCGAGTTTGGGCTGGTAGCACAGGAACAATTCGCCTTCGACGACCGCGCGGCGCAGGTCGCGAATCAGCGTGATCTGGCGCTGGTGCGCGAGGTCACGGTCTTGCTGATAGATCTGCAGGTGCCCGGGCAGGCTCGCCGCATCATGCCGGGCGATGGCGGCGCGGCTGATCAGTTCTTCGACCTGCTGGCCGTCGGCCGGGTAGGCGGCAATGCCGATGCTGACTTCATGCCGCACTTCGTCGTTGCCGATGCGCTGGGGCTCGGTGAGCAGCCCATACAGGCGGTCGGCGCGGGCTACCGCGCGGTCGATCTCGGTGTTTTCCAGCAACAGCAAAAACTCGCTGCCGGCGATACGCGCAGCGGTGTCACTGGCCAACAGGCACATGGACAGGCACCGGCTGGCTTCACGCAACATTTCTTCGACGCCCTGTGGCCCGAAGCCTTCGTTGATCACCCGGTAGTTTTCGATCCCCAGGTACAGCAACACCACCGGGCGCTGCGCACTGATCGCACTGCCCAGGCGTTCCATGGCCAACGCGCGATTGGGCAAGCCGGTGAGCGGATCATGCAACGCGTTATGGGCCAGTTGCCGCTCGCGCACGGCGATGCCGCTTTGCATTGCATTAAAGGCCCGGGCCAGCAAGCCGAATTCATCGTGGCTGCGCACCCGCACCGGGGTTAGATAATCACCGGCACCGATCCGCTCGGCCGCCTCCACCAGGGCGTTGAGCGGGCGTGACACGCGGCGCGCCAGCAACAACGCGGCGGCCAGCGACACCAACAACACCGCCAGGGCGATCCCGAGAAACTGCCGGTCCAGCGGCGCAAAAGACTCAAGCGCATGGTCCAGCGGGCTTTGCAGCAACACGCGCACCTCATCACCTTCGCCGGTGTTGGCCAGCGGCAGCACCTGGCTGAGCACGCGTTGCCCGTAGAACAGGTTGATCTGCGCATCAGGGTTGAGTTGCGCCTGGTGCAGCGTATCGATGATGGTGGCCCGATAGGCTTCAGGCTGGGTGCTGAACAACTCGCCGACCTGGCCGTTCTGCACGCTGAGGAACGACACTTCAAGGTTGCTCATGGAACGCAGTTCGTTGGCGAACTGCTTGTCCATGGGAAAGCCCATCACCACGCGGGCAATGGGCTGCGGGTCGAGGACGACATCCTGCACAAGCAGATAGGGCTGGCTGTCCATCGCGACGATAAGCATCTGTAAGCCGCTGCGTCGCGCATGCCGCAAGGCCTCGTCGTACGGGAAGGGCTGGCCGTGTGTCAGCACCGGCAAGGTACTGACCATCACCTTGCCATCCAGGCCCAGCACGAACACTTCACTGGAATGCAGGCCGGTGCCATGCCGTCGCAGCGCGGCCATTACCGTTTCGGGGTTGCCCTCGGCCACCGCCTGTTTGAAGGGGCCGTCGGCGGTGAGCCAATCCAACCCGTATTGCAGCCGACGCCCGCGCAGGTCGAGCAAACGTTCGAACACTTGGCTGCCGGTGCTGAGCTGAACCTGGGCCTGTTTCTCCACGGCGCGGGTGGTGGCGGCCTTGACGGCGAAGTAGGTCGCGGCCACAACCACCAGCAGCAATAGCGCCAACACCCCGGCAATGCGGGTCTGAAATGTGTGGCGCCACTTCATTGCCGTGGCCTCTGGCAGCACGCGCCTCTCTGTGCCGATCCGTCCCTTTGTCATACGCATTCCTGGCGGCTGCTGACCTGGCGTCAAAAAAACATTCGTTTTTAACGAATGGTTGGTTCAACCAGATTAGCTGGGGGCTGGGATATGTACACCCAATAGGGACGGGGATGTGTCTGTCAGTTTATTGGCGGCAAACGCTTGGCTCGGAGGGCTGGTGGGGCATAGCCCCAAGCTGGGTAACGGGGACGTACGCAATCACACGCGCGCGCGCATGAAATCCCCCCACCGCCGCACCAGGTAATTGTGCTCATCCATCACCGAGTTCCACACCGCAATGTGGCCCATGCGCTGCTCATAGGAGCCACCATCACGCACCTCGCCGACGTCGATCAACGGCAAGCCATCACTGCCGAGCAGCTCTTCACGCGCGGGCTTGCCGGCATACCAGTAATCCCACTCGGCGCTGCTCAAATGATCGCGGGTGCGCGCCGGGTTACCGATGTAATAGCCCTGACGCGCCATCACCGCCCCCGGCCAGCCGGATAACCACCAATTCAGATAAGCATAAGCCGCATCCAGCACCGGCCCATGGGCATGGCGCGACAGCGACAACCCACCAAACCATCCGCGGTACCCTTCACGGGGCACCGCCAGCCGATACTTCACGCCTGCCCGGTGCAAGCGCATCAGCGTCGGCGACCACAGACTCTGGATATCGATGCTGGGGCTCAGCATCAACTGCGCGGCCTCTTCATCATCCGACCAGAACGCCGCAAAGTGCCCCTCCTTCTGCTTGCGCACCAGGATGTCAGCCAGTACATCGATCTCTTCGATGCTCATATTGCCAATGTCTTTGAACTGCGCCAGCCCCGCGCCCTGCACCGCCAACGCGGCATCCAGCGCGCCAATCGCGGCATCGCTTTGCAGCGCAGTGCGCGCGCTCCAGGCCGGGTCGAGCAGCCAGCCCCAGCTTTCATTGCCGTGGCTGAAGCCTTCGGGCAAACGCTCCGGGCGGTAGGCAAAACTGTCGGCGTTATGGGTCAACGGCAGCATGCTGATGCGCTCGGTGACGCTGCTGCCAAGGCTGCCGTCGTGCTGCACGAACAGGCGCTCACTGGGTACGCTGCCGCCGCCCAACCGGTCGTTGGCCGACAAGCGACCACGCTTGGGCAAATCATTGATCTCGTGCCACAAGGCGATGCGCCGTGTGTCGATGGGCTGGATCGCCCGCGCCGGCCAGACGAAATCAACGTTGTGAAACCATTGGTCGTAGAGGTCGTAGCTGTCGGGCTGCATCACGGCGATGCGTTGGGCGTGCGCCACGTCGTGCACCTGATAGACCAGGCGAATACCCAGCTCTTTTTCGGCGCGAACGCGCAAGCATTCCAGCAGGGTCACGGACGTACCGAGCACACGTAATGTGATCATGCTGCGAAGCGCCGTGAGAACACCTCGAAGGAGCGCCGCAACAGCGCCGGATCGAGGCCGCGCAGGATAAACACCAGGCGCGACTGGCGGTCGGTGCCGGGCCACGCGGGCAAATGCACCGGGGCGTGCAGGCAGTGCTGCACGCCATGAATGACGATGGGGGCCGAGCTTGCGTTCACGTTGAGCAGTCCTTTGACGCGAAGGATTCGTTCGCCGTGGCATCTTAACAGCATCGACAACCAGACCCCGAAGCCGACCCAGTCCAGCGGTTGGTCGAAGCTCAGGCAGCACACTTGCGCGGCGCCGTGGGTGGCGGTGGTGGTCTGATGCAGTTGCCAGCGGCTGACTTCAACAGCCGGTTCGGCGCTGCGCACGCCTTCGCCAAGCAGCAACTGATCGCCGCTGTGAACCTCATGGGTGTCGAGAATCGGCGTCCCCGCATTGAGTGCCCGCAAGTGCGCGCGCAGCGCTTCACAGTCGCCGGCCAAGTCGGTCTTGCTCAGCAGCAAGCGGTCGGCCGCCGCAACCTGGGCCAGCCATTCCGGGTGCAGGCGCTCTTGCAACGTGGCGTGACTGGCATCGACCAGCGTGATCACCAGGCCGATATGAAAACGTCCGCGCAGTTGCACATCGTTGTTCAGCGTGGCCAGGATCGGCGCCGGATCGGCCAACCCGGTGGTCTCCAGGATCACCCGCTTGAACGCCGGAATTTCACCGCGCTCGCGCCGTTGCAACAGGGCGAGCAACGCCTCCTTGAGCTCGCCGCGAATCGAACAGCACACGCAACCGCTGGGCAGCAGCACGGTGTCCGGCGCAACTTCTTCGACCAGCAGATGATCGATGCCGACATCGCCGAACTCATTGATCAGCAACGCCGTGTCACCCAGGCTTTCACCTTGCAGCAGGCGCTTGAGCAAGGTGGTCTTGCCGCTGCCGAGGAAACCGGTGATGACGTTGAGGGCAATGCTCATGATGACTCCAGGTGATCAAGCAAGCGGGGGTCCAGCGGATCCAGCGGGCGACCGAGCATGTTTTCAGCCGCTTGCCAGAGTTGATCCAGGCCACTGGCCAATGCCTGCTTGCCGGTGGCGCCCAACAACAGGTAGGACGCGCCCTGGAAGTCTTCGACCTTGAGCCGGAACACCGCCAGCACCTGGTTGATCGCGGCGATCCGGCGCAGGCGTTCGCGGCGCCGGGGCAGCTCATCGCCCAAGGGGTCGCTCCAGTGCAGGTCTTCGCCGAGCAAACCACAGAGTCCGCACATGGCTACACCTCACTCATGGCATGACATCGCCGGAGTTCGGGCCCAGGGTCTGGCCGACAAACAGGTTGCCACCCGGCTCACTGGCCAGCAGCACGGCGGTGGGCGCGACTTCATCGGCCAGGCCGAAACGGCCCAGGGGCAATTCGGCGGCCTTGGCGCGCTTCCAGTCGTCGCTGATGCCGCCCACCAGCGGCGTTTCGATAGGGCCCGGCGCGATAGCGTTGACCAGCACATTGTCCTTGGCCACTTCCAGCGCCAGGGATTTGGTGAAACCGATCACGCCAGCCTTGGCGGCGGCGTAATGGGTCAGCTCGGCGCCGCCCTTGATGCCCAATTGCGAGGCCACATTGATGATGCGCCCCCAACGTTGCGCCAGCATGTGCGGCAAAGCGCGCTGGCTGGCGACAAACACGCTGGTGAGGTCGACGCGTAACATGTCGTTCCACATGTCGATGGAGAGGTCGACGCAGCGCGCCTGGGTGAGCATGCCGGCATTGTTGACCAGAATGTCGATGCCGCCGAAGTGCTCGACGCAGCGGTCGACACTGGCCTGGGCGCCTTCGACAGTGCCGACGTCAGCCAGGCATTCGAACACTTCGGCGCCGAGGTTGCGGCAGGTGATGGCGGTTTCGGCAAGGCTGGCAGCATTGCGGTCAGCCAGCAGCAGCCGAGCGCCCTCGGCGGCGTAGGCGCGGGCAATGGCGGCACCGATGCCGCTTCCGGCGCCGGTGATGACGGCGCGGCGGTTATTCAGTTGAGGCATACAAAATCTCCTAAAACAAACACGGTCCCCATTTTTTGCACCGCGTACAGTCAGTCAGGCCAGCGCACGGTCAAGCCGCCGTCGATGACGATGCTCTGCCCAGTCAGATAACTCGACGCCTCACTGGTCAAAAACTGCACCAACGAGGCCACCTCATCCGCCCGCCCTACCCGGCCCAATGGAATCGCCCGCGCCGCCTTCGCCAACCCTTCAGGCCCCAACGAGTTCTTCGCATCCAGCGACTGCGGCGTCTCGATCAAGCCCGGAATCACTGCGTTGCAACGGATGCCCAAGGGCGCCAACTCCACCGCCAGCGACCGGCACAACCCCGGCACGCCGGCCTTGGCCGCCGCGTAATGGCTGTGCTCCTGCCAGCCATACACGCCGCCGGCAATCGACGAAATCGCTACCAGCGCGCCGCCCTCGCCCATATGCCGGGTGGCCGCGCGGAAGGTGCGCATCACCCCCGTCAGGTCGACATTGAGCATCTCGTTCCACAACGTATCGGTCATGTCCAACAACGGTGCGCGACGCAGCAAACCGGCATTGGCCACTGCGTAATCCAGGCGGCCGAAATACTGCACGGCCTGCGTGGCCAGCGCGTCCACCGAGGCGGTGTCGCCCACGTCCAGCGGTAGCATCAGGCACTCACCACCGGCTTCTTCCACCAGCGCCACGGTGGTGTGCGGGTCGTGCGGATCGGCCGGGTAATACCCGCCCACCACCGCCACGCCATTGCGCGCATAGGCCACGGCCAGGGCTTGGCCGATGCCGCTGGCGGCACCGGTAATCAGGGCAACTTTACGGCTCATCTCACACTCCTCACTGAACGGTTTCCGGGCGCACATGGCGAGCGGCAAACATCAGCGCACCGGACAAAAAGCATGGCAGCGCGCCGAACCACAGCGCGGCGGTCTGCCAGTCGCTGCCGGCGGACAACACTTGGGTGGCGCCAAAACCGGCCACCACCGCCCCAATCGGGCCCATGGCATGAATGATCGCGCCACCGGTGGCGCGGATGCTGGTGGGGAAACTCTCGCTGATAAAAAACAGCGCCGCCGAGTACGGCCCGATCAGGAAGAACAGGCCCAGGCTGTAGAGCCCCACCACCATCGCCATATTGCTTGGCCCAAACAGCATCCCGGCAAACGCCAGGCCGCCGAGCATCCAGCCCAGACCGATGACATTGCGACGGCCGATTTTGTCGCCCATCCAGCCATGAGTCAGGTAACCGCAGTACCCCACCAGGTTCGACAGCACGAGGATGATCAGCGAATTCTCGAACGAGATATGGTGCACGCTGACGATCACCGAAGTCCCCAGCACGCTGAACACCTGGATGGCCGCCCAGTTGAGCAACAGCGCGGCGCCGATCACCAGCGTGGCGCGGCGGGCCGGGCCACGGAAGGCGGCTTTGAGGCCGGCCTTGCTGTGTTCGTCATAGTCCACGCCGTAGGTCACGGCGACGTTCTGCGCCTCTTTCACCGCGCCACTTTTACGCAGTTCGCTGATGCGCTGGTGAATCTGGAACTGCGGGCTCTCCTTGAGCTTGCGCGCCATGATCGCAATCACGATGGCCGGAATCGCGGCAAAGATGAAGCAACCCTGCCAGCCGATGACCGGCAACAGCAGCGCGGTCAACCCGGCGGCGATCAACGCACCGACCGGCCAGCCGCCCTGCACCAGGCTGTAGATAAACCCGCGCCGCTTGGTCAGGCGCGGGTCTTCAGAGGCGCCATACAGCTCGCTCAGATACGTGGCGTTGACGGTTTCCTCGGCATAACCCAGGCCACCCAACGAGCGGATCAGAATCAGCGGCGACTTGCCCCACGCCCCGCCAATCGCGGTGAGTGCCGAGCACAGCGCGGAGCCGGCCACGGTAAAAATAATGCCTTTGCGCCGTCCCAATTTATCCACGACCGGGCCAATGGCAAAGGCAACCACTGCCGTGCCCACCGCCACCCAGGTCGCGATTTCAGCTTGCTCCACTTCTCCCCAGCCAAAGTGCCGGCCGATCTCCGGCAGCAAGGTGCCGAAGAGGATGAAGTCATACACCGCAAACACCCAGGCGAAAAACGCGATCCAGGTGGCGAACCGCACTTCCTGGGACGTCAGTTGCCGGGGTTTCCAGCCAGTCAGGTCAAGCTTGTTGTAGATGGACATAAATCGCGCCTCGGGGGTGTGGGCTAAGGGTCAGGAACGCGGTTGGCGGCGGATAAAGTCGTCGGCGATTTCGTCGAAGGTGACGAAGCGCACGCCCGCATGGCTCTGGATGTGTTCGATCAGGCGCTCAAGCATCAGCAGCACTTGCGGGCGACCGGACACGTCGGGGTGAATGGTCATGGTGAACACCGCGTGTTCGTGTTCGCGGTAAACCCAGTCGAACTGGTCGCGCCACATTTCTTCCAGGTGGCGCGGGTTGACGAAGCCGTGGCTGTTGGGGGCTTTCTTGATGAACATCATTGGCGGCAGGTCGTCGAGGTACCAGTTAGCCGGGATCTCCACCAGGTCGGTTTCTTCGCCGCGCACCAGCGGTTTCATCCAGGTGTCGGGGTGCTGGCTGTAGTCGATCTTGGTCCAGCTGTCGCCCTTGCGCACGTAGTAGGGGTGGAAGTCGTTGTGCATCAGGCTGTGGTCATACTTGATGCCTTTTTTCAGCAGCAGCTCGTTGGTGACCTTGCTGAATTCCCACCACGGCGCGACGTAGCCGGTCGGACGTTTGCCGGTGACCTGGGTGATCAGCTCGATGGATTTATCCAGGACGATTTCTTCCTGTTCGGCCGTCATCGCAATCGGGTTTTCATGGCTGTAGCCGTGCACGCCGATTTCGTGACCGGCGTCGGCCACCGCCTTCATCTGCTCGGGGAAGGTTTCCATCGAGTGGCCGGGAATAAACCAGGTGGTGCGCAGGCCATAGCGTTCGAACAATTTGAGCAAGCGCGGCGCGCCGATTTCACCGGCGAACAGGCCGCGCGAGATGTCGTCCGGCGAGTCTTCACCGCCGTAGGAACCGAGCCAGCCGGCGACGGCGTCAACGTCGACGCCAAATGCACAGAGAATGTCTTTAGCCATGATGTGTCTCCTTAAATAGTCATTACGGATTCGACGGACAACGCCACGCGCAACAGGCGTGCGTCTTCTCCCGACGGGGCGCTGAGCAGCAGCCCGGTGGGCAGGCCCAGGGCGTCGCGGCCGCTGGGCAGGCTGACGCCTGGCATGTCGAGCAGACTGCCGGGCATGGTCAGGCGCAAGGTGGCGAGGTTGGTTTTCACGAACAGCTCGTCGTCGGCCTCCAACGGGGCCAACGGGGGTGCAACATGGGCAACGGTCGGGGTAATCAGCACGGCGCCGTCGAGCTCGTCGACCAGTTGGCACTGCAGGCGACGGCGTGCGTCGATCAGGTGCAGCAACTGACTGGCGGGCAACGAACGTGCAGCTTCCAGGCGGCGGCGTACGCGCGGGTCGAGCAGGTCGGCGTCGCGGCTGTCGAGCAAGGCCTCGTGCAGCGCGAAGGCTTCGAATGAGCCGAGCCAGCCGTCCTGCTTGATCAGGTTGAGCGTGGCCTGGAAGGTGGCTGACGGGCGCACCTCGATCAGCGCGCCTGCGGCCTTGATGAGGTCCGTGGCGCGCAGCAGGTTATTGCGTACGGCCGGTTCGATGTCTTCCAGCGCGCCTTGCTCGAGCACAAAGCGTTGCCCTTTGAGGTTGCGGGCGACATGGGTTTGCGTGCGGCCATTGAGCAGGTCGTCGATCACCAGGGCATCGCGCACGCTGCGGGTCAGCGGGCCGAGGCTGTCGAGGGTGCGCGCCAGCGGGAATACCCCGTCGCGGCTGTAGCGTCGGCTGCTGCTGCGGTAGCCCACCACGCCGTTGAGCGCGGCCGGAATACGGATCGAGCCGGCGGTGTCGGTGCCCATGGCGATTGGCACAATGCCGCCGGCCACGGCGACGGCCGAGCCGGATGACGAGCCGCCGGGAATACGCGGTTGATCGCTGCCGTTCGGGTTATACGGCGTGCCGAAATGCGGGTTCAGGCCCAAGCCGGAATAAGCCAGTTCGCTGAGGTTGGTCTTGCCGAGACTGACCATCCCGGCGCGGCACAACAGGCCCACGCTCGGCGCATCGAGCAACGCCGCTGGCGCCTCGCGACGGTAAGCGGCGCCGGCGGTCGTGATGCTGCCGGCGACATCAAACAGGTCCTTCCAGCCCAGCGGCACACCATCGAACACGCTCAACGGTTGCCCGGCACGCCAACGGGCTGCGGCGGCTTCGGCTTCGCGACGGGCGCGCTCGGCCGTCAGGGAAATAAACACGGTGGGCGCCATGCTCGCATGCAGCAGCGCCTGTTCGAGGACTTGCACCGGGTCGCTGCGACCGCTGGCGAACGCTTCGGCCATTGATGTGGCGTCTGACATCAAGATCCACCTCATAAAACGTACATATTAATAAAATGTACATTTTATAAAGGCAGCTTTCGTGCCAGTCTCTGGTATCGCCATTTTTGCACGAGCGCGTTTCTGCCCTTGAGCTACGGGCTAGATGGTTTTGTAGGAAACAAAAAGATTGGCAAAGGTGTGGGCACGGGCCTTGAATGAAATAATGTATCTTTTATTAATAAGTACATTTTGGTGCAGAAAAGTAACAGGGTGACGGCCAAGGCCCCAAAAAAGTGCCAGCAGCGTGGCGCAGAGTGACAGGGTAACTATGAGAGAATCCCCGACCACTTTCCTACAAGCCCTTCAACTCTTTACCTAGAGAAGCAGATGAAAGCAGTGTCCGCCTCGGCCTCCCGTTACGCGATGATTCACACGCTGTTGCGTGATGCGATCGTCAACGGCACCGCCCGCCATGGGCTGGTCTTGCTGGAAGCGCCGCTTGCCGAGTTGTTCGGCACCAGCCGCGTGCCGGTGCGCAAGGCGCTGGACCTGCTGCACGACGAAGGCCTGATCTGCCGCTTCAATGGCCGCGGGTACCTGATCAACCCCGAAGGCCTGGCCATGGAGCCGCTGCGCCTGCCCTTGAGCCCTGCGCACCTGGGCCTCAACGGCGATGACGAGTTGGTAGACACCCGCCCGCTCGGCGAACGGATCGTCGAGGAAATCGGCGCGGCGTTGTCCACCTGCATTGCCTTCGGCCATTACCGCCTGGATGAGCAAGCCGCCGCCGACCATTACGGCGTCAGCCGCGCCGTGGTGCGTGAAGCACTGATGCGCTTGCGCGACCGTGGCCTGGTGGAAAAAGAGCCCTACTCCCAATGGCTGGCCGGGCCGCTGACCGCGCGCGAGGTGACCGAAGACTACGAACTGCGGGCCTGCCTGGAACCCGAAGCCCTGCGCCAGAGCGCGCCGAACCTCGACCGCGACATGCTCGAAGCCATGTTGCAGCGCGTGCTGGCGGCTCAAGAAAGCCCACAGTGCAGCCTGCAAGCCATTGAGCAGATCGAAGAAGACTTGCACCAGCGCTGCCTCGCCGGCCTGCAAAACCGCAAGATCGCCGCGCTGATTCGCCAGGGCCAGAGCCCGATGATCATCAGCCGAATTTTCTACCGTTTACTGGGGATCGGCGCCGATCCCGCCATGCTCGCCGAACACCGCTTGATTCTGGAGCTGTTGCTGCACGGTGCATATGACGCGGCGGCGCTGAATTTGCGTGAGCATTTGCAGCGGGCACGCCAGCGGATGCTGCAACGCTTGAAGGTGTTGTCGGTGCTGCCGGAACAGCCATTGCCGGCTTATCTTCACAAAATCAGCTGACGGCGCTCGGTACACAATGCTGGCTTGCCTGCGATAGCGTTGTGTCAGTTGATACATCAGGCAGCTGGGCCACCGCTATCGCAGGCAAGCCAGCTCCCACAGGGGGAAAGCGGTGTTTCGAAAATATTATGCAATTTGTTGCTAACTGCGCCCCGCCATTGAAACCACCGCTGCCCCGCCCCATCTAAGCTGCATACTTCCTTATGCAGGTGCCCCATGAGCGACCAGCAAGAATTCCCGGACATCGACCTGAACGATTACGCCGACCCCGAAAACGCTGAACACCAAGCTTCGTCCAACACCGGCCTGGCCCTGCCTGGGCAAAACCTGCCGGACAAGGTCTACATCATCCCGATCCACAATCGGCCGTTCTTCCCGGCACAAGTGCTGCCGGTCATCGTCAACGAAGAACCGTGGGCCGAGACCCTGGAGCTGGTGAGCAAATCCGACCACCACTCCCTTGCGCTGTTTTTCATGGACACCCCGCCAGAAGATCCGCGCCATTTCGATACCTCCAGCCTGCCGCTGTACGGCACGCTGGTGAAGGTGCACCACGCCAGCCGCGAAAACGGCAAGCTGCAATTTGTCGCCCAGGGCCTGACCCGCGTGCGCATCAAAACCTGGCTCAAGCACCACCGCCCGCCGTACTTGGTGGAAGTCGAATACCCGCACCAGCCGACCGAGCCGACCGACGAGGTCAAGGCCTACGGCATGGCGCTGATCAATGCGATCAAGGAACTGCTGCCGCTCAACCCGCTGTACAGCGAAGAGTTGAAGAACTACCTCAACCGCTTCAGCCCCAACGACCCGTCGCCGCTCACCGACTTCGCCGCTGCGTTGACCTCGGCCACCGGCAACGAGCTGCAGGAAGTGCTGGACTGTGTGCCCATGCTCAAGCGCATGGAAAAAGTCCTGCCGATGCTGCGCAAGGAAGTTGAAGTTGCGCGCCTGCAAAAGGAAATCTCCGCCGAGGTGAACCGCAAGATCGGCGAGCACCAGCGCGAGTTCTTCCTCAAGGAACAGCTCAAGGTCATCCAGCAGGAGCTGGGCCTGACCAAGGACGACCGCAGCGCGGACGTCGAGCAGTTCGAACAACGCCTGGTGGGCAAAGTACTGCCGACCCAGGCGCAAAAACGCATCAGCGAAGAAATGAACAAACTGTCGATCCTGGAAACGGGTTCGCCGGAATACGCCGTTACGCGCAATTACCTGGACTGGGCCACCTCGGTGCCGTGGGGCGTGTACGGCGAAGACAAGCTCGACCTGAAACACGCCCGCAAGGTGCTGGACAAGCACCATGCGGGCCTGGATGACATCAAGAGCCGCATCCTCGAGTTTCTCGCGGTGGGCGCCTATAAAGGTGAAGTCGCCGGTTCCATCGTGCTGCTGGTCGGCCCGCCGGGCGTGGGCAAGACCAGCGTGGGTAAATCCATCGCCGAGTCCCTGGGCCGGCCGTTCTATCGCTTCAGTGTCGGCGGCATGCGCGACGAGGCCGAGATCAAAGGCCATCGCCGTACCTACATCGGCGCCCTGCCGGGCAAGCTGGTGCAGGCGCTCAAAGATGTGGAGGTGATGAACCCGGTGATCATGCTCGATGAGATCGACAAGATGGGCCAGAGCTTCCAGGGCGACCCGGCGTCGGCCTTGCTGGAAACCCTCGACCCGGAACAGAACGTCGAATTCCTCGATCACTACCTGGACCTGCGCCTGGACCTGTCCAAGGTGTTGTTCGTCTGCACGGCGAACACGCTTGATTCGATCCCAGGCCCATTGCTGGACCGGATGGAAGTGATTCGCCTGTCGGGCTATATCACCGAAGAAAAGGTTGCCATCGCCAAGCGCCACCTGTGGCCAAAACAGTTGGAAAAGGCCGGGGTGTCGAAAAACACCCTGACCATCAGCGACGGCGCCCTGCGCGCGCTGATCGACGGCTACGCACGCGAAGCCGGGGTGCGCCAGTTGGAAAAACAGCTGGGCAAACTGGTGCGCAAGGCCGTGGTCAAGCTGCTGGACGAGCCGGACTCGGTGATCAAGATCGGCAACAAGGATTTGGAAAGCTCCTTGGGCATGCCGGTGTTTCGCAATGAGCAAGTGCTGTCCGGTACCGGCGTGATCACAGGCCTGGCCTGGACCAGCATGGGCGGCGCGACCCTGCCAATCGAGGCGACGCGCATCCACACGCTCAATCGCGGCTTCAAGCTCACCGGGCAGTTGGGTGAGGTGATGAAAGAGTCCGCCGAGATTGCCTACAGCTACATCAGCTCGAACCTGAAGTCGTTTGGCGGCGATCCGAAGTTCTTCGACGAAGCCTTCGTGCACTTGCACGTGCCAGAAGGTGCTACGCCCAAAGATGGCCCAAGCGCCGGCGTGACCATGGCCAGTGCGTTGCTGTCGCTGGCGCGCAACCAGCCACCGAAAAAAGGCGTGGCGATGACCGGCGAGCTGACGCTGACCGGGCATGTACTGCCGATTGGCGGGGTGCGTGAGAAAGTGATTGCGGCGCGACGCCAGAAGATTCACGAGTTGATCCTGCCGGAGCCCAACCGTGGCAGCTTTGAAGAGCTGCCGGAGTACCTGAAAGAAGGCATGACGGTGCACTTTGCCAAGCGCTTTGCCGATGTGGCGAAGGTGTTGTTCTGACCATTGTGTAGTGCCTGAACTGGCCTCATCGGGGGCAAGCCCCCTCCCACCATTTGACTGCATTCCAAAGGATGTACTCGGTCAACTGTAGGAGGGGGGCTTGCCCCCGATCAGGCCAGACCTGCCAACACAAAAGCCCGCCTTGTCACACCTTGTCTCATCTTCGGTTATGCTCGCCCTTCGTCGTCAAACAACGGAGCCCCCATGACCGCTGCCCGCCTGCTTCTCCCCTTGAGCCTTGCCCTGCTGGCCGCCTGCGCCAGTGCCCCCAAGCAAAACGTCACCGTGGAAAACCAGAGCGCCTGCCCGCTCCAGCTTAAAACAGGGCAAAACCTGATCCTCACCTTGCCGAGCAACCCCACCACCGGCTATCGCTGGGCCATCCAGGATTCTGCCGGTGGCGTGCTGCGTGCACTCAGCCCTGAGGTTTACAGCAGCACCGAGTCCGGTGTGATCGGCGGTGGCGGCCAATCCACTTGGCGCTTCCAGGCCTTCGCGGCCGGCCAGGGCCGTTTGCGCCTGACCTCCCAGCAACCTTGGGAACCGGAAGCCGAGCCTGCCGAAACTTTCGACTGCGCCATCACGGTGAACTGATATGCCTTGGCTGATTCTTGCGTTGATGGGCGCCGGCACCTTTTTCTACGGTTTGAGCACCCACGCGGCGTTGTTGTGCCTGCTGGTCAAGCCGTTGCCGGTGCTGGCGTTGCTGGGTTGGCTGCATGACGCGCCGCCCACCGACTATCGACGCTGGATCAGCCTGGGGCTGATTTTTTCCCTGGTGGGCGACGTCTTGCTCGCGTGGCCAGGCGACCTGTTTATCTTCGGCCTGGGCGCCTTCCTGTTTGCGCATTTGGCGTATCTGAAAGCCTATTTCAGCGATTGCCGGCGCCTGGCGTTGTTGCCGCTGATATTGGCACTGGGCGTGGGCGCGATTCTGCTGAGCATTCTGATTGCCCATGGCCTGGGCGAGTTGCTGATTCCGGTGGTGGTGTATGCGCTGGTGATCAGCGCGATGCTCTGGCGTGCATTGGCGCGACTGGGCAGTGAGGTGCCCAAGCGCTCGGCCCTGCTGGCGGCGGCGGGCGCGGTGTCGTTTGTGTTTTCCGACACGCTGATTGGTATCAATCGGTTCGTGGTCGCCTTTGAGGCGGCGCCGTATTTATTGATCAGCACGTATTGGCTGGGTCAGTGGGGCATCACCGCCTCGGCTTTCCATCAGACTACCCGCGCACACGAGGGCCAATTTGGCTAAAATGCCGGCCTTTCCCCCCTCGTCGCCGGAACAACCGTGAGCAAAGAACCCGATCGCCTATTCGCCCAGCCCCTGCCCCAGGTG
The DNA here is from genome assembly GCF_047943075.1 of Pseudomonas sp. NFX183. Lineage (NCBI taxonomy): Bacteria > Pseudomonadati > Pseudomonadota > Gammaproteobacteria > Pseudomonadales > Pseudomonadaceae > Pseudomonas > Pseudomonas sp. NFX183. The sequence goes on from NZ_CP181333.1 coordinate 899,338, forward strand.
CCGGACTTCGCCTTTAACGAGGACGTGGTGCGGGTGTTCCCGGACATGATCAAGCGCTCGGTGCCCGGTTACCCGACCATCGTCGAGAACCTCGGCGTGCTGGCCGCGCAGTTTGCGCAACCCAACAGCGTGCTCTACGACCTGGGCTCGTCCCTCGGCGCGGTCACCCAGGCGCTGCGCCGCCATGTGCGCACCGACGGTTGCCGGGTAATCGCCGTGGATAACTCGGCGGCGATGGTCGAGCGCTGCCGCGAATACCTCAATGGCCAGGACTCGATGTTCCAGGAGTTGCTGCCGGTTGAGGTGATCGAGGGCGATATCCTCGCGCTGCAATTCCAACCGGCCTCGGTGGTGGCGCTGAATTTCACCTTGCAATTTATCGCCCCCGATCAACGCCTGGCGTTGCTCGCGCGCATCCGCCAGTCGCTGCTGCCGGGCGGCGCGTTGATCCTCTCGGAAAAGCTGCGGTTCAACGACCCCGAAGAACACGCTTTGCTCACCGACCTGCACATCGCGTTCAAACGCGCCAACGGCTACAGCGAACTGGAAATCGCCCAGAAGCGCAGCGCCATCGAAAACGTCATGAAGCCCGACAGCCTCGAAGAACACCGCGAACGCCTGTTGGCGGCCGGGTTCTCGAAAGTCGTGCCGTGGTTCCAGTGTCTTAACTTTGCCTCGTTGATTGCCTTGCCATGATTGATCTCTCTCCCCTCGCCCGCCACCTGGTCGGTACTCCGTTGGCCGTATGGGCCCAAGGCCTGCAGGCGCAACTCGATAGCAAGATGGAAAAGGGTCATGGCGACCTGGAGCGTTGGCAGAGTGCGCTGGATGCGCTGCCGCAGATCCAGCCCAGCGAAGTCGATTTGCTCAATGGCCTGACCCTTGATACCGATTGCGACGACGCCACCCGCGCACAGATGCGCACCGCGCTGATGGGCCTGAGCCCGTGGCGCAAAGGCCCGTTCAACCTGTTTGGCGTGCATGTGGACACCGAATGGCGTTCGGACTGGAAGTGGTCACGCGTTGCCCCGCACCTGAATTTGAACGGCAAGCGCATCCTCGATGTGGGTTGCGGCAACGGCTACTACATGTGGCGCATGCTCGGCGCGGGTGCCGACAGCGTGATTGGCGTGGACCCGAACTGGCTGTTTTTCTGCCAGTTCCAGGCGGTGCAGCGCTACCTGAACGAGCCGAAGGCCTGGCACTTGCCGTTCCCGTTTGAAGACCTGCCGCCGAACCTGGAAGGCTTCGACACGGTGTTTTCCATGGGCGTGTTCTATCACCGCCGTTCGCCGATCGAGCACTTGCTGGCACTGAAAGACTGCCTGGTCAAAGGCGGCGAGTTGGTGCTGGAAACGCTGGTGGTCGAAGGCGATCAGCAGCAAGTGCTAGTGCCGGAAGACCGCTATGCGCAGATGCGTAATGTGTGGTTCCTGCCCTCGGTGTCGGCCTTGATGCTGTGGCTACGGCGCGCCGGGTTCAGCGACGTGCGCTGCGTGGATGTGAGCGTGACCACGGTCGAGGAACAGCGCGGCACGGAGTGGATGAAGTACCAGTCGCTGAGCGACTTCCTGGACCCGGATGATCACAGCAAGACCCTTGAAGGGCTGCCGGCGCCGATGCGCGCGGTGATCATCGCCAAGAAATAACCTGCAATCTCCCTGAATAAATGGAGATCAAACTGTGGGAGCTGGCTTGCCTGCGATAGCGATCTGTCAGTCAATTGATCAGTGACTGATGTACCGCTATCGCAGGCAAGCCAGCTCCCACATTGGTTTTCAGTGTTCTTTAGAGTGTGGGCTTGGCTCTTCTGGCCTTAAAGAACTCACTCAACACTGTCCCGCATTCCTCAGCCAACACCCCGCCTTCAAACAGCACCCGATGGTTGAGAAACCCTTGGGTAAAAAACTGCCCCTGGCTGTGCACGATCCCCGCCTTGGGCTCCAGCGCGCCGTACACCACCCGCGCGATGCGCGAATGCACAATCAGGCCCGCGCACATGCTGCAGGGCTCCAGCGTTACATACAGCGTGCTGCCGAGCAGACGGTAGTTGCTGATCGCCTGCGCGGCGGCGCGGATGGCGACCATTTCGGCATGGGCGCTGGGGTCGTTGCCGCTGATCGGGCAATTGAAACCCCGACCGATGATTTCGCCGTCCTGCACCAGCACCGCGCCAACGGGCACTTCGCCAAGGGCGGCGCCTTGGGCGGCGAGGGCCAAGGCTTCGCGCATGAAGTCCTGGTCGCGGCTGCGGTCGATAATCGCCGTGGGGCGAATCTGGCGCATCACGCCACCTCGATGGCGGCCATCAGGCCGGTTTCCATGTGATCTATCACGTGGCAATGGAACATCCACACCCCCGGGTTATCCGCCACCAACGCCACGCGCGCGCGCTCGTTCTTGCCCAGCAAGTAAGTGTCGGTGAAGTACGGGATCACCTTGTGGCGGTTCGAGGCGATCACCTTGAAACTCATGCCATGCAGGTGGATAGGGTGCTGGTACTGGGTCATGTTCTTCAATTCGAAAATGTAGCTTTTGCCTTTCTCAAGCTTGGCAATCGGGCGATCGGCACAGGTCTTGTCGGTGATGTCCCAGGCCTTGCCGTTGATTTGCCACAGGCTCGGCGGTTTGCCGTCATCGACCGACACCGTACCGACCCATTCGAAATTGAAGTTGAGTTTCTCGGCATTCGCCAGGTCCGGCTCGGCGATCGGGTTGGCGGGCAGCGCCGGAGGCCATTCGGTGGGCGCATCGGTATTGGCGACGGAGCGAAAGGTACCCAGGCGCACCGGGCCGTTGCGGATGGAGAGTTCTTCACCGGCAGGCGGCGCCTTGATCGCCAGACAAATACGCATGCCCGGGCCCAGCCAGTATTCCTTGCCCAAGGGGCGCGGCTCCACGGGGTTGCCGTCCAGCGCGTAGATTTGCGCGTCGACGTCGGGGATGTTGATGCGATAGGTCAGCGTGTTGTCGAGGTTCAGCAAGCGCACGCGGGTGATTTGCCCGGCGGGCAAATCGATGACCGCCTGGGACACGCCATTGATCGTCGACAATCGCCCGGCCGTGCCACCACGCGCGGCTTCACGGGGTACGCTGAAGGCCACGAAGGCGCCCTCTTCGTCCACGTGCCAGCTTTTCAGGCTCAGGGTGCGCTCGTGTTTGAAACCGGTGGGCTCGCGCTCTTCGATGATCAGCGGGCCCACCAGGCCACGGCCGAGTTCTTCGCTGCTGTTCACGTGCGGGTGATACCAGTAGCTGCCGGCGTCCGGCACGCGGAATTTGTAATCGAAGTATTCGCCGGGCAATACCGGCAACTGCGAGACGTAAGGGACGCCGTCCATTTCCAGCGGCAGGCGGATGCCGTGCCAATGAATGGTGGTGGCGACCGGCAAGTGGTTGATAAAGCGCACCCGCAGCCACTCACCCTGGCGCACACGCAACTCGGTGCCCGGCGCCGAGGGGCCAAATGCCCAGGCTTCGGTTTTGTGGCCCGGCACCAGTTCCACGTCCAGCGGTGCGGCGATCAGTTGGTAATCGTGCCCGGCTTCGGCCTCGGCAACTTTCCCCAGCCAGTAGCGATAGCCGCCACCGGCACCGACGCCCACTACGGCCAGGCCTGCGAGACCACCCAGGATTTGTCGACGGGAAAAGGATCGGGACACAACAACCTCACGTATCTGCCACAGGCCAGAGGCCCGCAAAGGGCGGATACGATACACCTGACCCGGCTAAACAGTAAGGCTTCGCATTGCCGCATGGCTGAATTCAATGGGCTTGGCTGGGTAACTACAACTCTGGATACACCGAAAATCACTGTGGGAGGGGGCGTGCCCCCGATTGCAGTGGGTCAGCTACAGATAGGCTGACTGACACACCGCTATCGGGGGCAAACCCCCTCCCACATTTTGATCTTCAGTGATTTTTAGACTGTGCTCACTTGGAGCTGGCAGCCGCCAGGATCAGGGCTTTCATCTCGGCCACTGCGCCTTTGAAACCGACGAACAGCGCGTGCGCCACCAGCGCGTGGCCGATGTTGAGTTCGTTGATGCCCTTGATCGCAGCCACGGCTTCGACGTTGTGGTAGTGCAAACCATGGCCGGCGTTGACGATCAGGCCTTCACTGAGGCCGCACTGTACGCCGTCGATAATGCGCTGCAGTTCGTCAGCGACTTCGGTGGGCGTGGTGGCATCGGCATAGCGGCCAGTGTGCAGTTCGATGGCCGGCGCGCCGACACGGCGCGAGGCTTCGATCTGACGCTCGTCGGCGTCGATGAACAGGGAGACTTCGCTGCCGATCTTCGACAGACGCTCGACCGCAGCCTTGATCCGCGCTTCCTGGCCGGCAACGTCGAGGCCGCCTTCTGTGGTGAGCTCCTGGCGCGTTTCAGGCACCAGGCAGATGTGCGCCGGGCGAATGCGTTCGGCGAACGCCATCATTTCTTCGGTGACGCCCATTTCGAAGTTCATGCGGGTTTGCAGCACGTCCTTGAGCAGCAACACGTCGCGCTCCTGGATGTGGCGGCGGTCTTCGCGCAGGTGCACGGTGATGCCGTCGGCGCCCGCTTCTTCGGCGTCCAGCGCGGCCTTGACCGGATCAGGGTAACGGGTGCCCCGGGCCTGGCGCAGGGTAGCGACGTGGTCGATGTTGACGCCAAGAAGAATGCGATTGCTGGTGCTCACGGAAGCGCTCCTGAAAAGGGAAAGAAACGCCGCACAGCATACACGGGGTTGTCAGGGCTTTCGAAACAACTCGCGACTGACCAGCGGCCGCCCGCCCAAGTGCACGGCGAGCGCCTGGCGCATCAAGCGCTTGGCCGCAGACAAGGCGCCTGGGGCAGTCCAGTCGGCTTCGCTCATGGCCAGCAACTCGGTGCCCTGGAACAGGCCGGGTTGCAGCAGGTAAACGCGTTCCAGGCCGGCGTCGACTTGCAGGCGGTACATGCCGTCTGCGGCGATAGGGTCGCCGTGCAGGTCGTTGCTCAGTTCAAAGCCGTAGCCCAGGTCGTCGAGCAGTCGCCATTCAAAGGCGCGCAGCAGCGGTTCCAGCGGGCGGCCTTCAGCCAGTGCAATGAGCGTCGCGGCGTAGTGATCGAAGACCGCAGGGTGCGGGTCTTCGGCGGGCAGCAGGCGGATCAGCAGCTCGTTGAGGTACAGGCCGCTGAACAGGGCTTCACCGTTGAGCCAGGCGGAGTTGCCGACGCTTTCCAGGCGGCCGACGTTTTTCAGCTCGCCCTTGCCACGAAACTCCACGTCCAGGGCCACGAACGGCCGGGCCAACGTGCCGGCCTTGCCTCGGGCGCTGCGCAAGACCGCACGCAGGCGGCCTTGGGGCGTGAGGAAGTCCACCAGGGCGCTGGTCTCGCGGTAAGCGCGGCTGTGCAGGACGTAGGCGAGTTGGCTGGCGGGTTGGGACATGGATGCTCACTGCTGGAATGCATTTTTGAAAACTGCACAAACCTAACGTGGGAGGGGGCTGGCCCCCGATGGCAGTGTGTCAGTCACTTATCTGTTAACTGACCCACCGCTATCGGGGGCGAGCCCCCTTCCACATTTTCAGCCCTGTGGTGTATTCAAGACCCTACAGGTCGCCGTAGCCCAGGGAGCGCAGTGCGCGCTCGTCATCGGACCAACCACCCTTAACCTTCACCCACAGGTTGAGCATGATCTTGGAATCAAACAGCAATTCCATGTCCTTGCGCGCTTCGGTGCCGATGCGCTTGATGCGCTCGCCCTTGTCGCCAATGATGATTTTCTTCTGGCCGTCACGCTCGACGAGAATCAGCGCATGAATATGCAGGGTTTTGCCCTGCTGCTTGAACTCTTCGATTTCGACGGTGATCTGGTAAGGCAGCTCGGCGCCCATCTGGCGCATGATTTTCTCGCGCACCAGTTCAGCGGCGAGGAAGCGGCTGCTGCGGTCGGTGATCTGATCTTCCGGGAAGAAGTGCTCGTTCTCGGGCAAGTAACCCGCGATCACGCGCTCCAGGGCCTCAAGGTTGTGACCGTGCTGGGCCGAGATCGGCATGATCTGGGCGTTCGGCAGTTGCTCCTGCAGCCAGGTCAGGTGCGGCATCAGCTCGGCTTTGTCTTCGATGCGATCGGTCTTGTTCAGCGCGACGATCAACGGGCCGGTGACGTACTGCACGCGCTCGAGAACCATCTGGTCTTCGTCGGTCCACTTGGTGCGGTCAACCACGAAGATCACCACGTCGACGTCTTTCAACGCCGCCGAAGCGGTTTTGTTCATGTAGCGGTTAAGTGCCTTCTCGCCACCTTTGTGCATGCCCGGGGTGTCGACGTAAACGGCTTGGACGCTGCCTTCGGTCTTGATGCCCAGCATGTTGTGGCGGGTGGTCTGCGGCTTGCGCGAGGTGATCGCGAGCTTCTGGCCCAGGATGTGGTTGAGCAGCGTGGACTTGCCCACGTTCGGGCGGCCGACGATGGCAACATAGCCACAGCGTGTTGCGGTTGAATCAGTCATGGCCATTCTCCACGCCCAGGGCAATCAGTGCTGCAGCGGCCGCTACCTGTTCGGCAATACGACGGCTCACACCCTGACCTCGGCTTTTTTCATTCAATAAGGTGATTTCACATTCCACGAAGAACACGCGGCAATGCGGCTCACCCTGGATATCCACCACTTCGTAGCGTGGCAGTTCACAACCGCGCGACTGCAGGAATTCCTGCAGGCGGGTCTTGGGATCTTTGTTGGTGTCGACCAGCGTCAGGCTCTCGATCTCCGAAGCCAGCCAGGCCACCACGCGCTCCTTGGCCGTCTCCATGCCTGCATCCAGGTAGATCGCACCGATCAACGCTTCGAGGGCATCAGCCAGGATCGACTCGCGACGAAAGCCACCGCTTTTCAGTTCACCGGACCCCAGGCGCAAGTATTCGCCCAGGCCGAAACCGCGGGCCAGCACGGCCAGGGTCTCGCCTTTCACCAGCCGTGCACGCAGGCGTGACAGCTGGCCTTCGCGCGCTTGCGGGAAACGCTCGAACAGCGCCTCACCGGCGGCAAAGTTGAGGATGGCGTCACCGAGAAATTCCAGGCGCTCGTTATTACGCCCTGCAAAACTGCGGTGTGTGAGGGCAAGGACCATCAATTCCTGGTCCTTGAAGGTGTAGCCGAGCTGACGCTCGAGACGACTTAGAGAAACGGTCACGGTTTATCCATATCTAGTTGGTGGCACCGGCGGCCATCGACGATTGACGCAGTGTTCAAATTCAAATCCTGGTTGGTGCCGCATGAGGCCGGACGACGCATTGTCCGAACCCCAGAAAAGCATTCGGCGCTGTGTTCACAGCGCCGCCTGTATTACTTGATCAGCCCGACCCGCGAGAAGTTCGGCAGGTGGCTGAGTTTGGGTTCCGGCCAACTCATCCAGACCGCAAAGGCCTTGCCGACAATGTTCTCGTCGGGAACCATGCCCAGCAGGTCCTTGGGAATATTGGGGTCATCCCAGTAACGGCTGTCGTTGGAGTTGTCGCGGTTGTCGCCCATCATGAAGTAGTGCCCGGCAGGCACTTTCCACTCGCCATCAGGCATCGCACGGTAGCGGCTCATTTCCTTACGGATTTCGTGCTCTACCGCGCCGAGTTTTTCCTGATACAGCTCGGCGCTGCCCAAGGTGTTCGGTTCGGCGCCGATCAGTTTCTCGGCCACCGACTCACCATTGATGAACAGACGCTTGTCGCTGGTGTAGCGAATCACATCGCCCGGCAGCCCGACTACGCGCTTGATGTAGTTGACGTTCGGGTCGCTTGGGTAGCGAAACACCATCACATCGCCGCGCTGCGGGTCACCGACCGGGATGACTTTCTTGTCGAGCACCGGCAGGCGGATCCCGTAGGAAAACTTGTTCACCAGGATGAAGTCGCCCACGTCCAGGGTCGGTTTCATCGACCCCGAAGGGATCTGAAACGGCTCCACCAGGAACGAACGCAGCACCAGCACGATGAACAACACCGGGAAGAACGACTTGCCGTATTCAACCAGCAGAGGCTCTTTGTTCAGCTTCTCGACCACCACCGCATCGGGCTGGCTGACGCTGCCCTGATAGGAAGCGATAGCCGCCCGCCGACGCGGGGCGAAGAACACCAGATCGAGCAACGCCAGGAGACCGCAAACGGCAACGGCGATGACCAGCAACAGCGGGAAATTTAGTGACATAGGACCTAACTATCCAACCTGAGCACCGCAAGGAAGGCTTCTTGTGGAATTTCCACGTTGCCCACTTGCTTCATGCGTTTTTTACCGGCCTTTTGCTTCTCAAGCAGCTTGCGCTTACGGCTTACGTCACCGCCGTAGCATTTGGCCAGTACGTTCTTTCTGAGAGCCTTGACGGAGGTCCGTGCAATGATCTGCCCGCCAATGGCGGCCTGGATCGCGACGTCGAACATCTGACGCGGAATCAGTTCTTTCATCTTTTCGGTCAACTGCCGACCTTTGTAGTGCGCGTTGTCCTTGTGCACGATCAGCGCCAGTGCATCTACCTTGTCGCCGTTGATCAGCACATCCAGTTTCACCAGATTAGCCGATTGGTAACGATCGAAATGGTAATCCAGCGAAGCATAGCCGCGGCTGGTGGATTTGAGACGGTCGAAGAAGTCCAGGACCACTTCGTTCATCGGCAAATCGTAGGTCACTTGCACCTGGGTACCGAGGAACAACATGTCGTGTTGTACGCCACGTTTTTCGATACACAGGGTAATGACGTTGCCCAGGTGTTCCTGCGGCACAAGAATATTGGCCCGCACGATCGGCTCGCGCATGTCCTCGATGGAGGACAGATCCGGAAGCTTGGACGGGTTGTCGACGTAAATCGTTTCACCGGTTTTCAGCGCCAGCTCAAAAATAACCGTTGGCGCGGTGGTGATCAGGTCCAGGTCGTATTCGCGCTCAAGGCGCTCCTGGATGATCTCCATGTGCAGCATGCCCAGGAACCCGCAGCGGAAGCCGAAGCCCAGCGCGTCGGAGCTTTCCGGGGTGTACTGCAACGACGAGTCGTTGAGGGTCAGCTTCTGCAAGGCTTCGCGGAAGTCTTCGAAGTCGTCGGAGCTGACCGGGAACAGGCCGGCGTAAACCTGCGGCTGGATGCGTTTGAAACCCGGCAGCACGTCTACATCAGGGGTGGAGCTCAAGGTCAGGGTGTCACCGACCGGTGCACCGTGAATGTCTTTGATGCCGGCGATGATGAAGCCCACTTCACCGGCTTTCAGGTCGGTGGTGGCGGTGTGTTTCGGGTTGAACACGCCGACGCTGTCTACCAGGTGGATCTTGCCGGTGGACTTGACCAGGATCTTGTCGCCCTTCTTCACACGGCCGTGGCGTACACGTACCAGGGAAACAACGCCCAGGTAGTTGTCGAACCAGGAGTCGATGATCAACGCTTGCAGCGGATCTTCGTAGTTGCCGGTAGGTGCGGGGATGGTCTTGACCAGGCGCTCGAGCACTTCGTCGACGCCCAGGCCGGTCTTGGCGCTGCACTCGACGGCGTCGGTGGCGTCAATGCCGATGATCTTCTCGATCTCTTCTTTGACACGGTCCGGATCGGCCTGAGGCAGGTCGATCTTGTTCAACACCGGCATGACCTCAAGGCCTTGCTCGATGGCGGTGTAGCAGTTGGCCACGGACTGGGCTTCGACGCCCTGGCCCGCGTCCACGACCAGCAACGCACCTTCACAGGCCGCCAGGGAACGGCTGACTTCATAGGTGAAGTCAACGTGGCCCGGGGTGTCAATGAAGTTGAGCTGGTACTTGATACCGTCTTTGGCGGTGTAGTACAGGGTAACGCTGTGGGCCTTGATGGTGATCCCGCGCTCGCGCTCGAGGTCCATGGAGTCCAGTACCTGGGCCTCCATTTCACGCTCGGCAAGGCCGCCGCACATCTGGATGAATCGATCGGCCAGCGTCGACTTACCATGGTCAATGTGGGCGATGATGGAGAAATTGCGGATATGACTCAAATCACTCACGGATCAACACTCAAAAAGGCTGCAGGCAGATTGCCCGCTGAAAAATAGCCGGGAATTGTACCTGATGCTCAGGCCAGACGTCATCTTTGCTGACCAGAACAAAAATGCCCCGATCTCTCGAACGGGGCATTTTTTGTTCATAAGCGCAGTATCAACCCGCGCGGCGCAACAGCCAGAACCCGGCCAGGGCGCAAATCGCTGTCGGCACCAGCACCGCAAACAGCGGCGAGAAACCGAACACCAGGCTCGACGGACCGAGCAAGTCCTGGGCGATACGGAAGGTAAAGCCCACCAGTACGCCGGTGAACACCCGCTGACCGAGGGTCACGGAACGCAACGGGCCGAAGATGAACGAGATCGCCATCAATACCAGCGCGGCGGTGACCACCGGCTGCAGCACCTTGACCCAGAACGCCAGCCAGTAGCGGCCATTATTCAGGCCCTGATCCTTGAGGTAGTGGATATAGCTCCACAAACCGGTAATCGGCAGGCTCTCCGGGATCATCACCACCGTGTTGAGCAGTTCCGGCTTCAGGGCGATATCCCACTGTTCGCTCGGCACATTGATCACTTCGGTGCTGGCCTTGGTGCCCTGGCCAACATTGCGGAAGTACGTAGTGGTGACGTCACTGAGCGTCCATTTCTCGGCATCGTATTGCGCGCGCCTGGCGAAACTGGAGGTCAGCATGTGCCGTTCCTTGTCGAACGTATAACGCGTCACACCCACCAACAAACCGCCCGGCTGGACGGCGTTGATGTGGATGAACTCATCACCCTGACGGTGCCACAGGCCGTGCTTGGCGCTTTGTGCATCCCCCGAGCCCTGGGCCAGGGCGCGATTGGCCTGAGCAGTGGCCTCGGCCGGTGGCGCCACGTATTCGCCGATCAGCACGCTGCACGCCATCAGCAGGAGCATGGGCTTCATTACCGCCCAGACAATGCGCCCGATGGATACACCGGCGGCGCGCATGATGGTCAGTTCGCTGCTGCTGGCCAGGCTGCCCAGCCCGATCAGGCAACCGATCAGCGCGGCCATCGGCATCATGTCGTAGAGCCGGCGCGGTGCGGTCAGCGCCACGTAACTCAACACATCCATGACGGTGTAGGTGTCGGTGACGTTGCCCACTTCGTCAATAAAGGCGAACAACGAGGCCAGGCCAAGAATAATGCCCAATACCGCCAGAATGGCGATCAGTACGCTGCTACCAATGTAGCGATCGAGCTTAGCCACGAGCCAACTCCTTCAGGCCACGACGGCTCTTCATTTTCAAACGGATAGGTTCCCAGTAGAGCAGCCCCAGGCCGATCAACAGGAAGATCCCGTGCACGCCCCACAGGCCGAGGACCGGCGACAACTTGCCTTTCTCCATGGAACCACGGGCGGAAATCAGCAGGGTCAGGTAGGCCATGTACAACAGAATTGCCGGCAACAGCTTGAGGAAGCGACCCTGACGCGGGTTGACGCGCGACAGCGGCACGGCCATCAACGTCACGATAAATACCAGCAGCGGCAGCGACAGCCGCCATTGCAGCTCGGCGACGGAGCGCAGTTCCTTATTGTTGAACAGCGACGATGTCGGCAGCGCATCGCGGTCAGTGACCTCTTCGCTGATGTCCGGCTTGGCCAGCATTACGCCATAAGTGTCGTACTTGATCGCCCGATAATCGGCGAGGCCAGGGCTGCCGTCGTAACGGTAGCCATTTTCCAGGATCAGGTAACGGCTGCCATCCGGACGCACTTCCTGGCGACCACTGTTGGCCACCAGAATCGAGATGCCACGGTCTTTCTGGTTCTGCCCGAGATTTTTCTGCGAAATAAACACGCCGCCCAGGTTGGCACGGTCATCCGTCATGGTCTCGGTGTAAGTCACCCGCGTGCCATCGTTCAGCGCTTGAAAGCGCCCAGGCTCGAGGGTGTCGAACTCAGTCATCGCATCCTGCTTGTTCAGCAGCAGCTGGAACTGCATGGCGCCCTGAGGCGCCAGGCTCATGCTCAACCATGCCACCACCAGGGCAACGCCGGTGGCCGGCACCATGGTCATGGCCAGCAGACGCTGCTGGCTCATGCCGGTGGCCGACAGCACGGTCATTTCACTTTCGAGGTACAGCCGGCCATAGGCCAGCAAAATCCCGAGAAACAGGCCAAGTGGCAGGATCAGTTGCAAAAAGCCTGGCAGGCGAAAGCCCATGATCAGGAACAGCGAGCCCGGATCCAGAGCGCCCGAAGCGGCCTGAGCCAGGAATTTGACGAAACGACCACTCATGGTGATGACCAGCAATACCGCACTCACGGCACTCAGGGTCAACAGGACTTCGCGGGACAGATAACGGAAGACGATCAAACCAGACACTCCAGGGTTGTCAGGCTAAGGCGGCCAAACAAGCAAGCATACCGAGTCGACCCGTTTGCACGGGCCGGCTAAAAAGATGGCGCATTATCCTGTGATTGACCGCGCCTGTCACGGTGCTTGCTCATACGCGTGCACAAAGCATGCGGCAAGGGTTGTCAGGCTCCGCTGGCGAGGTTCAAACTGCGGCCTTTGTCGCTGGCGGTTTACAGAGCTGCCACGCTTTAAAGCCTGGGTACAGACTCAGGCTCACAGACCTTTATAAGGGACCCGAAAATGGAATTGGTTGTAAAAAGCGTTAGCCCCGAAACGTTGAAAACCGCCACCCTCGTGGTCGCTGTCGGCGAAGGCCGCAAGCTCGGCGTCGCCGCCAAGCAATTGGATGAACTCAGCGGTGGCGCCATCAGCGCCGTGCTCAAGCGCGGCGACCTGGCCGGCAAAGTCGGCCAAAGCCTGTTGCTGCAGAGCCTGCCCAACCTTAAAGCCGACCGCGTATTGCTGGTGGGCGTGGGCAAGGACGCCGAACTGGGCGACCGTCCCTTCCGCAAGATCATCAGCGGCATTCTCAACACCCTCAAGGGCCTGGGCGGCAGCGATGCAGCACTGGCCTTGGATGAAATCGTCGTAAAAGGCCGTGACAGCTACGGCAAGACCCGCCTGCTGGCCGAAAGCCTGGTGGATGGCACCTACGTCTTCGACCAGTTCAAGAGCCAGAAAGCCGAACCGCGCGCTCTGAAAAAAATCACCCTGCTGACCATCAAGGCCGCCCAGGCTGAAGTCGAGCGCGCCGTAACCCACGCCCAGGCCATCGCCGCCGGCATGTCGTTCACCCGCGACCTGGGCAACCTGCCGCCGAACATCTGCCACCCGACTTACCTGGGCGAACAGGCCAAGGCGCTGGGCAAAGAATTCAAGGGCCTGAAGGTTGAGGTGCTGGACGAGAAAAAAATCAAGGACCTGGGCATGGGCTCCTTCTATGCCGTGGGCCAGGGCAGCGACCAGCCGCCACGCCTGATCGTGATGCAATACAACGGCGGCAAGAAGTCCGAGAAGCCTTACGCGCTGGTCGGCAAAGGCATCACCTTCGACACCGGCGGCATCAGCCTCAAGCCGGGCGCAGGCATGGATGAGATGAAGTACGACATGGGCGGCGCCGCCAGCGTGTTCGGCACCCTGCGTGCCGTGCTGGAACTCAAGCTGCCGATCAACCTGGTGTGCATCCTGGCGTGTGCCGAGAACATGCCGAGCGGCGGCGCGACCCGTCCGGGCGATATCGTCACTACCCTGAGCGGCCAGACCGTCGAAATCCTCAACACCGACGCCGAAGGCCGTCTGGTGCTGTGCGATGCGCTGACCTACGCCGAACGCTTCAAGCCACAGGCCGTGATCGACATCGCCACCCTGACCGGTGCCTGTGTGGTTGCCCTGGGCGCCCACACGTCGGGCCTGCTGGGCAACAACGACGAGTTGATCGAGCAACTGCTCAGCGCCGGCAAGGCTGCCGACGACCGCGCCTGGCAACTGCCGCTGTTCGATGAATATCAAGAGCAGCTGGACAGCCCGTTCGCCGACATCGCCAATATCGGCGGCCCGAAAGCCGGCACCATCACCGCGGCCTGCTTCCTGTCGCGCTTTGCCAAGAACTTCAACTGGGCTCACTTGGACATCGCCGGCACGGCCTGGACCAGCGGCGGCAAGGACAAGGGCGCCACTGGCCGTCCGGTGCCACTGCTGACCCAGTACCTGCTGGATCGCGCCAAAGCCTGAAACTGAAGATTCCGGGGCGGCCCTCTTGCCGCCCTGGTCTCAGGAACCGCAATGACCCAAGTCGACTTCTATATATTGCCCAGCGCCGATCCTTCCGCGCGCCTGGACTTTGCCTGCAAGCTCACCGAAAAAGCCTGGCGCATGGGCCACCGCATCTACCTGCATTGCAGCGATGCTGCCCAACGTGACGACCTCGACGCGCGCTTATGGCGCTTCAAGGGCGAAAGCTTCGTGCCGCACGGCCCTGCCGAGTCCGAACCCGAAGGCCTGGTTGTGCTGGGCCTGGGTGACAGCTGCGGCGATCACAACGACCTGTTGGTCAACCTGGACCTGAAAGTACCCGCCTTCGCCAAGGCATTTGCCCGTGTGGCAGAAGTGGTGGTGGAAGATCCGGCTATTCGTCAGGCCGCGCGGGAGAGTTTCCGTTTCTACCGCGAACAGGGCTATTCTCTGCAGGATCACCGGCTACAACGACTTTGAGTACATGATGGACACGCCAAACCCTATAAAAAAAGACGACCACCTGCTGGACGACCTCGAGTCGATCCGTCAGTTGCTCGGTGATGATGGCTTGCAACCGCCGCTGCTGACCGAAACGGTCGACGCCGAGGTACAGATTCCGCTGCTGTTCGACATGGTCAGTGGCAAGCCTGTTGCACCCGAGCCTGTCGCTGCCGCTCCCGTGGCAGAAGCCAAACCCGCCGCAGAAAAAGCGCCCGACGCCCTGCTGCTGCATCTGGACAACGAGTTGCGCGCCGCTGCGCAGTTGATCATGCAAGACGTGATCGACGACTTTGCTCCGCATATCGAAGCCGAAATCAAACGGCGAATGGATGCGCGCATGGAGCGGTTGCTCAGCCAATATCAGTCCTGAGCCACACCTGGATCTACTGTGGGAGGGGGCTTGCCCCCGATAGCGCTGGGTCAGTCAGCTTATCAGTCACTGACCTACTGCCATCGGGGGCAAGCCCCCTGCCACATTTGCACTGCGTACGTCTCTAGCCTGTCTTCGCCTCGCCCTGCGCCCTATCCCCCGTTATACTTGCCGGCTTTCCTGAATTAATGCCAACTAGGGTCCCGCCGCGCATGGATAAGACCTACCAGCCGCACGCTATTGAAACTTCCTGGTACGAGACCTGGGAGTCCGAGAATTATTTCGCTCCGCAAGGCGCGGGTGATGCCTACACCATCATGATTCCGCCACCGAACGTCACTGGCAGCCTGCACATGGGCCATGGCTTCAACAATGCGATCATGGATGCGTTGATCCGTTTCCGCCGCATGCAGGGCCGCAACACCCTGTGGCAACCGGGCACCGACCACGCCGGTATCGCCACCCAGATGCTGGTGGAACGCCAACTCGAAGCCACCGGCCAGAACCGTCATGACCTGGGTCGCGAGAAATTCCTGGAGAAGATCTGGGAATGGAAAGACCAGTCCGGCGGCAACATCAGCCGTCAGATCCGTCGCCTGGGCTCGTCCGTAGACTGGAGCCGTGAGCGCTTCACCATGGACGACGGCCTGTCGGAAGCCGTGAAAGAAGCCTTCGTGCGCCTGCACGAAGACGGCCTGATCTACCGCGGCAAGCGTCTGGTCAACTGGGATACCAAGCTGCACACGGCGATTTCCGACCTCGAAGTGGAAAACCACGACGAGAAAGGCTTCCTGTGGAACCTCAAGTACCCGCTGGCCGACGGCGCCAAGACCGCTGAGGGCAACGACTACCTGATCGTCGCCACGACACGTCCGGAAACCATGCTCGGCGATGCCGCCGTGGCCGTTAACCCGAACGATGAACGCTACCAGGCGCTGATCGGCAAGTTCGTTGAGCTGCCGTTGGTTGGCCGTCGTATTCCGATCATCGCTGACGACTACTGCGACCCTGAATTCGGCACCGGCTGCGTGAAAATCACCCCGGCTCACGATTTCAACGACTACGAAGTCGGCAAGCGCCACAATCTGCCGCTGCTGAACATCTTCGACAAGAATGCCGCCGTGCTGCCGGCGTGCCAGGTGTTCAACCTCGACGGTACGCTGAACGAGAGCATCGACGGCAAGATCCCGGCCGAATACGCCGGCCTCGACCGTTTTGAAGCGCGCAAGCAGATCGTGGCGGCGTTCGACGCTGCCGGTTTGCTGGTGAGCGTTGACGACCACGCACTGAAAGTGCCGAAAGGCGACCGCTCCGGCACCGTCATCGAGCCGTGGCTGACCGACCAGTGGTACGTGTCCACCAAGCCGTTGGCTGAACCTGCGATTGCCGCCGTGGAAGACGGCCGTATCCAGTTCGTGCCTAAACAGTACGAAAACATGTACTTCTCGTGGATGCGTGACATTCAGGATTGGTGCATCAGCCGTCAGCTGTGGTGGGGCCACCGGATTCCGGCCTGGTACGACGAGTCGGGCAAGGTCTACGTTGGCCGCGATGAAGCCGAAGTACGCGCCAAGCACAACCTCGGCCCGGACGTGGCGCTGCAACAGGACAACGACGTACTGGACACCTGGTTCAGCTCGGGCCTGTGGACATTCTCCACGCTCGGCTGGCCGCAACAGACTGAGTTCCTGAAAAAATTCCACTCCACCGACGTGCTGGTCACCGGCTTCGACATCATTTTCTTCTGGGTTGCCCGGATGATCATGCTCACCATGCATTTGGTGAAGAACGAAGACGGTACGCCGCAAGTGCCGTTCAAGACCGTGTACGTGCACGGTCTGGTGCGTGATGGCCAGGGCCAGAAGATGTCCAAGTCCAAGGGCAACGTCCTGGACCCGCTGGACATCATCGACGGCATCGACCTGGAAACCCTGGTGCACAAACGCACCTCGGGCCTGATGCAGCCGAAACTGGCGAAGAAGATCGAGAAGCAGACCCGCGACGAGTTCGCCGACGGCATTGCCAGCTATGGCACTGACGCCCTGCGCTTCACCTTCTGCTCGCTGGCATCCACCGGTCGCGACATCAAGTTCGACATGGGCCGCGTCGAAGGCTATCGCAACTTCTGCAACAAGATCTGGAACGCCGCGCGCTACGTGCTGGATAAAGGCGAAGACTGCGGCCAGAACGGCGAAGCCTATGAGCTGAGCCTGGCTGATCGCTGGATCATCTCGCAGTTGCAGCGCACTGAAGCCGAAGTGACCCGCCAACTCGACCAGTTCCGTTTCGACCTGGCCGCACAAGCCTTGTACGAGTTCATCTGGAACCAGTATTGCGACTGGTACCTGGAACTGTCCAAGCCTGTGCTGTGGGACGAAAACGCGCCGGTCGAACGTCAGCGTGGCACCCGCCGCACCCTGGTGCGCGTGCTGGAAGTGGCCCTGCGCCTGGCGCACCCGTTCATGCCGTTCATCACCGAAGAAATCTGGCAGCGCCTCGCGCCGCTGGCCGGTATCGAAGGCAAGACCATCATGTTGCAGCCTTGGCCGGTGGCCAACGAAGCGCGCATTGATGAGGCGGCCGAAAGCGATATCGAATGGCTCAAGACCTTGATGCTCGGCACGCGCAACATCCGCGCCGAAATGAACATCGGGCCGGGCAAGCCATTGGCGGTATTCGTGAAGAATGCCAGCGCCGAAGATCAACGTCGCCTCACCGAGAACGACGCGCTGCTCAAGAAGCTGGCAAAACTGGAGTCGATCACCGTGTTGGCTGACGGCGCCGAAGCACCGCTGTCCGCGACTGCGTTGGTCGGCGACATGGAAGTGCTGGTGCCGATGGCTGGCCTGATCGACAAGGGCGCGGAACTGGCCCGTCTCGACAAGGAAATTGCCCGCCTGCAAGGCGAAGTGCAGCGAGTGGGCGGCAAGCTGTCCAACGCGGCGTTCGTCGACAAGGCGCCGGCTGAAGTGATCGACAAAGAACGCGCCAAGCTGGCCGAGGCTGAACAGGCCTTGGGCAAGCTGGCAGAGCAACATGCACGGATTTCCAGCCTGTAAGGTGAACCCCGTGTAAGAAAGAGGCCTTCGGGCCTCTTTTTTTTGCCCTGGAATTTTCCAATCCTTGCTGGCAATCCAGTCAATGTGGGAGGGGGCTTGCCCCCGATGGCGGTGTATCAGTCTGCATATTTTGCCCCTCACACCGCAATCGGGGGCAAGCCACCTCCCACATTTGCCCGAGAGGGTCTCAGGATGTGTGACAATGCCCACCACTTTGAGCCAACACCAGAATCAACATGACCGCCCCCAGCACACCTAAACCTCCGCGCAAGAAGCCTAAACCCGCCGCCCCGGCCAAGCCCGTGGCACCGCGCAAAGAGGCAACCCTGCACCCGCGCAACCGCCACACAGGCCGTTACGACTTCCCGGCGCTGATCAAGACCACGCCGGAACTGGCGCAATTTGTGATCATCAACCCGTACGGTAAAGAGAGCATCGACTTTGCCAGCCCGGACGCAGTGCGGGTGTTCAACCGGGCGCTGTTGAAGGCGTTCTATGGCATCCAGCATTGGGACATTCCGGCGGACTACCTGTGCCCGCCGGTGCCGGGGCGTGCCGATTACGTGCATTTTCTTGCCGACCTGCTGGCCAGCGTCAACGACGGCAAGATCCCGCGCGGTTCAATCGTCAAGGTGCTGGACATCGGCATGGGCGCCAACTGCGTCTACCCGCTGATTGGCTACATGGAGTACCGCTGGAACTTCCTCGGCTCGGAGGTCGACCCTATCGCGGTGTCCGCCGCCAAGGCCATCGTACAGTCCAACGACCTGAGCAAAGTTATCCAACTGCGTCAGCAACCCAACCCCAAGCAGATCCTGCTGGGCCTGCTGGAGCCGGGCGAACGCTTTGACCTGACCATGTGCAACCCGCCGTTCCACGCGTCCATGGAAGAAGCCACCAAGGGCAGCGAGCGTAAGTGGCGCGCCCTGGGCAAGGCCGATCCCAAGCGCAAGTTGCCGGTCCTGAACTTCGGTGGCCAGTCGGCGGAGCTGTGGTGTGAGGGCGGTGAAGCGCGCTTCGTCACGCAGCTTATCGCCGAGAGTGCGCACTTTGCCCACAAGGTGCTGTGGTTCAGCACCCTGGTGTCAAAAGCGTCGAACTTGCCCGCGATCCAGACAGCCCTCAAAAAAGCCGGCGTACTCGAAAGCCAAGTGGTGGAAATGTCCCAGGGTCAGAAGCAAAGCCGCTTCGTGGCCTGGACCTTCCAGACCAAGAACGAGCAGCAGATCTGGCGTCAGCGCTGGGTGCGCGACTGAAACGGTGGCGAGGGCGTTTGCTCCCTCGCCACGGTTGAGCCGCCACTGCAGTCAAATCGCAGGCAACAAAAAACCGTGCCCGGATTGCTCCGGAGCACGGTTTTTTTTGCTGCGTCTTACTTGTTAACAGCGTCGGTCAGGCCTTTGGCCACAACCAGCTTGATAACTTTCTTGGCAGCGATTTCGATGGCAGCGCCAGTCGAAGGGTTACGGCCAGTACGGGCTGGACGCTCAGTCACTTTCAGTTTGCCAACGCCTGGCAGAGTGATTTCGCCGCCGTTTTCCAGCTGATCAGCAACAACTTGGCTCAGTTGGTCCAGCAGAGCGCGCACGGTAGTTTTCGGTGCGTCTACTGCTTCAGCCAGGTCAGCGATCAGTTGGTCTTTAGTAATAGCCATTGTGGTGTTCCTTCCCTATCAAATTCATATGGATTGCAGAGTGCAGTGTCAGCCGTCGAGCCTGACCGTCAAGGCCTGGCACCCCCGGCCATAACCACGGGATCGGGGTTATAGATGCTTGAAACGGGGATTGGTTCGACCTGACAGATGCTGAATGCACGCTTAACGCCGAGTCTTGGCGTAAGACGGGGCAAAACTAGCACAGAGACGGGGAAATATCCGCCTCAACATACCCATTTGGTCAGCTTTATCGCTCTAAACCGTGAAAAAAAGGCATATAGCCCGTGGGAGGTCGCCCAAAACAGCCTTCCAAGCGCGTCATGGCCAATGGGTGCGGTACACTGGCGACTTTTTGGGGAGGCTTACCGCTCCCCTTCAACCAGCCGAGAAGCCTATGCCGATCCGTCACTGCATCGTCCACCTGATCGACAAAAAACCCGACGGCACACCCGCAGTTCTACATGCCCGCGATTCGGAGCTTGCCGAGTCGGCCGCCATCGAGAACATGCTTGCCGACCTCAACGAGAGCTACAACGCCAAACAAGGCAAGGCCTGGGGTTTCTTCCACGCCGAGTCCGGCGCGCACCCGTTCAGCGGCTGGTTGAAGGAATATTTCGACGGCAGTCAGGATTTCACCCGTTTCAGCCGCACGGCGGTCGAGCACCTGCAAAAGCTGATGGAGGAGTCCAACCTGTCCACCGGCGGCCACGTGTTGTTTGCCCACTACCAGCAAGGCATGACCGACTACCTGGCGATCGCCCTGCTGCACCACAGCGAAGGCGTGGCAGTGACCGATGAGCTGGACGTGACGCCCTCGCGTCACCTGGACCTGGGCCAACTGCACCTGGCGGCGCGGATCAACGTGTCCGAGTGGCAGAACAACAAGCAATCCAAGCAGTACATCTCGTTTATCAAAGGCAAGAACGGCAAGAAGGTCTCGGAATACTTCCGCGACTTTATCGGCTGCCAGGAAGGCGTCGACGGCCCGGGCGAAACCCGTACCCTGCTCAAGGCGTTCAGCGACTTTGTCGAGAGCGAAGACCTGCCCGACGAATCTGCCCGCGAAAAGACCAAAACCCTGGTGGACTACGCCAGCAGCCAGGCCAAACTCGGCGAGCCCATGGGCCTGGAAGAGTTGTCGGGGTTGATCGATGAAGACCGGCCAAAAGCGTTCTACGACCATATCCGCAACAAGGATTACGGCCTGTCGCCGGAAATCCCGGCCGACAAACGCACCCTCAACCAGTTCCGCCGCTTCACCGGTCGCGCCGAAGGCTTGTCCATCAGTTTTGAAGCGCACCTGTTGGGCGACAAGATCGAGTACGACGAAGCCGCTGGCACTTTGATCATCAAAGGCCTGCCGACCCAACTGACTGACCAGCTCAAGCGCCGCAACTGATGCTCGGCGGGGTCTTCAAGAAAGTCCTGTTGGTGTTGCTGGTCGTGGTGGTGATCCAGAACTGGGGCAAGATCGAGCGGCTGTTCAACCCCTCGCAGGTGGTTTCGGAGCAAGTACGCACATCGGCGCGCGTGGTGCTCTATGCCACCGAGTGGTGTGGCTACTGCAAGCAGATCCGACGTTTTCTGGACCAGAAAGGCATTCCGTACCAGGCGCTGGACATTGAGAAGGATGCCAAGGCGCGCAAAGCCTATGAGGCATTGGGCGGCGGCGGGATTCCGTTTGTGGACGTGAACGGCACGCTGATTCGCGATTACAACCCGGATGCGATCATGGCCGCGTTGAAATAGCTAATCTGCAAAACACTGCAGAACTGATGTGGGAGCGGGCTTGCTCGCGAAAGCGCAGTGTCAGTTGCTACAGGTATTGACTGATCCACCGCCTTCGCGAGCAAGCCCGCTCCCACATTTTGCTCTGCGCCAGCCTTAGTTAGAAGTTGGCTTCCAGCGACACCATCGCCGTGCGCTCTTCCCCCACGTTGTAATACGCCGTACTCGGCGCCAGGCCATTCACCGGTACCGAGTTGAACGCCACGGTGCGGGTCGAGCTCAGGTATTGCTTGTCGAACACGTTAAGCATCGAGAAGCGCAACGCTGCCGACTTGATGACTTTCTTGTCCACCGGCAAGTAAATACCAGCGTTCAGGTCGAATACCGTGCGGCCTTCGATTTTTTCCTTGTTGGTCAAATCGCCATAGAAGCTGCCGACGTACTTGCCCGCGATGTTGCCGTAGAAGCGCGCGTCGTCATACCCGAACACCAGGTTGAACATGTTTTCCGGCACGTTGGCCAGTTGCTTGCCCGCCGTCGGCAACAGCACATTCTTGCTGAGCAAATCGTCTTGCTGCTCGGACTTTGTGTAGGTGTACGAGGCGTAGTAGTTGAAGTGATGCGGCAACAAACCGCTCCACTCCAGTTCCAGGCCTTTGTTATCAACGCTGCCGACGTTGAGCACCATGTAGTCGCCGGCAGAATCGGTGGTCGACACCTGGCGATCCTTGAAGCTGATGTAGAACAGGGTCGCGCTCAACGCCATGTCGTCTTCGGTGTAGCGCCAGCCCAGCTCCTGGTTCCAGCTCAACTCAGACTTCAGGCTGACCGAGTCGCCCTTGTTGTACAGCACATAGTTGGGCGGCGTGCGCATGTTGCGGGTGACGTTGTAGAAGGTCTGGTTGCTTTCGTCGACCTGGTACTTGGCGCTGAAACTCGGCAGGAACTGGTGATAACGGGTGTTACGTTTTTCTGGTTTGTCGTACAGGCTGCCGAGGTTGTTGCCGTCACGCTCGACGTATTGGTACGCCACGCCGCCGACAAAACTCAGGTCCGGCGTGGCCTGCCAGCTGTCCTGCACCCAGAGTTTCTGCGACGGGGTGACGGTGTAGTAGTGGCGGCCCTGGACAGTCGCGCCGTTCTTGTCGACGACCTGCCCGCCGCTGTTGTAATCGCCCCACACATCATCGGGCGCGCCTTCGCCGTTGATGCCGATAAACGGCTGGGTCTGGCGCTGGCGCGCGCGTTCATACCAGTAGCCGTAGTCCAGGCTGTGTTCTTCGTTGATGTCCCATTTCATTTTCGCGGTGACGCCAGGGCGCCAGGTTTCGGTCCACGATGGCCGGTAATAGTTGGCCGATTGCAGGTTGCTCAGGTTGTAGTTGCCGGCTTTATCAGACTTTGGCCCCAGGTTGGATGCGGTCTGGCCGCTGAAGCTGCCACCGTTGGCCCAGTAGTAATAGGGCGTGACCGTCAGCGCCAGGTTGTCCTGCAACTGCCAGCGCTGGGTGAGCGTGGCGTTGACGCTTTCGAACGGGTTGCGATTGAGCTTATAGGACGACGACAGCAAACCCGACTTGTACACCGGCGTTTCCGAGTAGTCCTTGCGGCGCCCATCGGTCCCGAACTGCGACTTGCTCAGGGTGTTGTAGTTGTAATTTTCCTGGTTGTTGTATTTCACCGTGGCCAGGGTGGAGTTGCCGTTGCCGTCTTCAAACAGGCTGCTCCACTCGACTTTGTCACTGCGCAGCGTGCCTTTGCCGCGCCACTTGTCACCCTCAAGGTGAGAGGCCGACACCCAGCTCTTGAGGCCGCCAAAATCGCCCGTGTTCACCCGCACGAACGTCTTGCGCAGGTCATTGGCACCGACGATCTGTTTGGCGAACAGCCCGGACTCTTTGGTCGGGCGAATCGTGATCATGCCGATGTTGCCGCCGCTGGAGCCGATGTGCGGGCCGTCCGCCTCGGAGGAGCCCTGGGTGGCAAACACTTCGGCGAGGTTTTCCGGGTCGCCGAGCTGGTTTGAATACACGCTGTAGTTGCCCGAGTCGTTGATCGGCACGCCGTCGACAGACACCCCGACCTGGTCCGAACTCATGCCCCGCATGGTGAAGTTGGTGCCGCTGGTGCCGCTGGCGTCGTCGCTGGATACGTTGATGCCCGGCGTGTATTTAAGCTTGTCGATGGCGTTGGCGGTCGCGGACATTTCGTCCATGGCTTCCTTGGTCACCGTCGAACGCGCCTTGGCACTTTCTTCGCGAATCATGTGCCCGTTGCCCAGGGTTTGTTTGCCGGCAACATTTACCGAACCGACATCCTGGGTGGTGTCTGCCAAAACCAGCGGCGCAAAGCTACCTAGGCCCGATGCTAAAAGCAGGGCAGAGAGTGTGTTGATCTTCACGAGTAGATCCCTTACGTGCATCTATCTGTTGTTATGGAGGGAGGTACTGGCTGTCAAAACCGGGTGAACGGCGACGCCAATCTTCCTGACCACCTGCTCAGGAATCCGGGGATCATCCTTGGCCCGTGTAACGGTTTGGTGACAGGTTTTGGCAATTGGGATGAAGGTTAAATGAACGCTCTACAGGCACCGGGATACCTGGCCTACAGCGCCATGTAAAAAACCGGCAAGGGGAAATTTTTGAAAGAATCGCCACGCTGAAAGTGACGATCGAAGCATTCGTGTCTAGCGCAATACAATCATGCGACCCAGCACAGCGTGTTGTTCAAAACCCAGAACGGCCTGCAAGGCACTCAAAACTGCCAAGGGATCCTTGCTTGGAAAACTGCCACTGACGCGCTTGGCGCCCATCTCGTCGTTGATCAGCAGGATCCGGCCCGGGTAGTAACGGCCAAGGTCCCTGACTACATCCGCCAACGGCACCTTGTAGTAGTTGAGCCAGCCATCGCGCCATGCCAGACGTGATTCGCTGTCGACCGCGTGCAGAGTATCGGCCACACCGTCGGCGTAGGCCACTTGCTGGCCTGCCGTAAGAATTTGCTGTTGGCCCTGGCCTGACGGCGTGACACCCACGCGGCCGGACAGCACCGTCACCTGAGCGCCGGCCGGTTGCAGGCGCACTTCAAACTGCGTACCGAGCACTCGCGCTTCGCCACTGCCAGCCGCCACCACAAAGGGCTGGCCGGTGTGGGTCACGCTGAAAAAACCCGCCCCGCGGCGCAACTGAATGTGGCGCTCGCCGTGGCTGAAGTCCACGGCAATGGCGCTGTCGGCATCCAGCGTGACTTGGGATTGATCGGCCAGGGTCACGGTCTGCACTTGCCCCGGCGCCGTCACGTAATCAGCACCGAAGTCATCGACCCAGCGCGACGGCTGCCAGCCGGCGCCCATCGACACCATCACCAGCAGGCACGCGGCCACGGCCAGGGCGCCGGACCAGCGCACCGCACGCGAGCGCTTCGAGGTGTTCATCGCGTTGAGGTAGCCCTGCAAGGCCAAGGCGTCTTCGTCCGCCAGTTTGCGTGCCGGCACCTCGCTCAATTCCCACAACACCTGGGCCTGAGCATAGGCCTCGACGTGCGCGGGGTCGGCACGCAACCAACGGCTGAACGTGGCCTGGTCACCGCTGCTGGGCTGGTCATGCAACAAGCTCAACCATTCGAGTGCGGCCTGCTCCTGGGCGGGCGTGGGGGTGACGTTCACGGTGCTTTCCCTGGCGTGCGTGGGGACGAGGGTTCGCGAAGGCTGGCTTTGCAAGCTTCGAGGGCACGCATCATATGTTTTTCCACGGCACTTTGGGACAGCCCCATGGCCTGGGCAATTTGCGCATATTTGCGGCCGTGGATGCGGTTGAGCAGGAAAATCTGCCGGGTGCGCTCCGGCAGGCTGCGCAGGGCGGCTTCGACATGGCGCAGGTCATTGCCTGCTTCAAACGCCGCCTGGGGCTCGGAACCCTGGTTGTCTTGCTGCTCCGGCAACCAGCCCTCACTGCTGCGCACCCGGGCGCCTTCGCTGCGCAAGTGATCAATGGCGATGTTGCCGGCGCAGCGCAACAAGTAGGTGCTGAGTTCTTCGACCTGCACCAGCGGCCGGCGCCAGAAGCGCAGGAACAGGTCCTGCACCAGGTCGGCCGCCGTCGCCCGGCAGCCTACGCGCCGGCTGACCAGCGCTTCCATCTGCGAGCGCTGCGACAAAAACACCTGCAGGAAATGCGCACGCCCACCGGCCGCATCGGTGTGCTGGCTGTCCTGGGATTCGGGTGGGGTGCTGATCATCATGGGAAGCTCAGAGTAAGGCGAACGCCGCAACAGGACTGGCCAGCAGGCCGACGCCCGCCAGAATCAAGGCCAGCCTTGGCCGATACGGCAACAGCAACACCAGCAGCAGTGCGCTGAGCATCAATACGGCGCACCACTCCACCAACCCCTGCGCCCAATTCGAGGCCGTCACGGCCGGCCACATCGACAGCACCAGCAGCAGCCAACCGGCCACACGCAATGTGAGGCGTCGCGGTGGTGAGGGTTTGCTGTGCAGCAGTTCACCGTGATGGCGGTCGGTGGACAGGCACAGCGCGGTAAACCCGGCGTAGCACATCAACAGGGCGAGCAGCATTCAGTTCGCCTCCTGCTTGAGCGTCAGTCCACGTGCGCGTTCGGCCTTGGGCTGCGGCGCCGCGCGGCGCTGCATCTTCCAGGCCGCCCAGGTCAGGAACAGGCCGCTGGCCAGGCACGTCAGGTCAAAACCAGCCATGGCCCAATCACCGCTGGCCAGTGACACGCCCAAGTGCTGCGAGGTGGTCAATGCGTTGAGCAGTGGAATGGCCACAAACAGCAAGGCGCCGAGGCTCAGTTGCTCAACCCAGCCCTGGCGGCCTCGACGCAGCACGGCATGCAACAGGCTCAGGCCCCAGGCAATGAAGAAGGTTTGCACTTCCCAGTCGGACCGCTCGGCGAAGCTCACCGGCAACAACCGGTTGGCCCAGAAAAACGCCGCGATGGCGATCATCAGCCCGGCCATACTGGCCATGTTCAGCACTTCAACCAGCCGCAATTCAAACGGCATCACAGCGGTTTTGGCGTGCTTGAGCTGACGCTTGCCGAGCCAAATCACAAGGCCCGTGCCGATCATCGCCGTGCCCGCCAGGCCGCAGATAAAGTACAACCACCGCAGCACCGGGCCGGCGAAATGGCCCATGTGCAAGCCGTAGAAACTGCCGCCAATCGCCGCCGGCAACGACTGTTCACCGCTGACCCGCAACAACTCGCCGGTGGTGCCGTTGAACGACACACTGCTGCCGAAATCGTGCACCACGCGGTCGGCACCTGCGCGGACCACATTGACCGAGGCGTTCACATCGCCAGGGTTGTTGACCACCAGACGGCCAACATGCCCACCCGCCCATTGCTGGCGCGCTTGCTCGTACATCGGCCCTAACGGCAGCAATGCACCCGGCTGGCCGAGCGCCGGCGCGTTATTGGTATTGGGGAACACTTCATTGAAAAACGCACGGCTGTCGTCGCCGTAGGAAGCCACGATCGGCGCGGGCATCACCATGCTCATGAAGATCACCAGACTGCTGTAGGTGATCATCAAGTGAAACGGCAACACCAGCACGCCCACCGCGTTATGCCCGTCGAGCCAGGAGCGCTGGCCTTTGCGTGGGCGGAAGGTAAAGAAGTCCTTGAAGATTTTCTTGTGGGTGATGATGCCGGTGATCAGTGCCACAAACATCACCATCGCGGCGATGGTCGACAGCCAGCGCCCCCACGGGTAAGGCATCTGCAGCTGAAAGTGGAAGCGATAGAAGAACTCGCCGCCCATGCTTTCACGCGCCTGCACGGGCTGGCGGGTGACGGGATCGAGGACTTTCTGGATGAAGTTGCCGCGTTTGCCGGGGTCGACTTTGTCTTGCCACATCACCGACAGGCCGGGATCACGGCTGTCCGGCAGGGTGATAAACCAGCGCGCGGCGTTGGGCGCCTGTTGCTGCAGATAGGTTTGGGCGGCGGCGAGGCTACGCGCGTCATCCAACGGATAAGCCTGCACTTCGGGCTGCATCCAGTGGGTAATTTCGTCCTTGAAATAGGACAAGGTCCCTGTCAGGAAAATCGCAAACAGCAGCCAGCCAAAGATCAGTCCAGCCCAGGTGTGCAACCAGGCCATCGCCTGGCGAAAGCCCTCTTTCATGTGCGCGTCATCCACAAACCGATGCCCGCCAGCGTGGCAAACATCGCACTCGGCAGCATCACGCCAAACCAGGCTCGCCCTGCCGTGCGGCAGGCAAAACACCAGATTACCGCCAACAGGTAGAACACAAACGAACTCATCATCCCGGTGATCACCGCGTCGGCCCGGGACACGGGCATCCACAACGCCAGGCAGACGGCCGCCAGGGACGCCATCAGGTAACCGCCGACCACGGCAGCCAGCACGCGCGAGGTTACGGCGAGGCGATAGGCAACGGGAAGTGAGGGTTTGCTTTTCATACGGGAGGCGCCAGGGTCATCAGCGCGCAATATTAATGATAAATATTCTCATAAGCAAAAGAGAACGGATGAATCACCGGTCCTGGCGGATTGCCGAACCCCGTCACGCGCCCTACAATGCGAACAATTCTTGTTCTCTAAAGCATGCCGATGCTTATGGAGTGATTGCGTTGCAGCCGTCCACCCCCGTTGAAGTTCTGTACAACGACCATCACCACTGGCTCACCGGCTGGTTGCGACGCAAGCTCGGCTGCCCGGAAAGCGCGGCCGACCTGGCCCAGGACACCTTCATCCGTGTGCTCACCGCGCGGGAAGCCCCAACGCTGATCGAACCCCGCGCGTTCCTCACCACCGTGGCCAAGCGCGTGCTGTTCAACTTCTACCGTCGTCAGGACCTGGAACGCGCCTACCTCGACGCACTGGCGCAAATGCCCGAACACGTGGCGCCGTCGGAAGAAGAACGCGCAATCATCCTGCAGACCTTGCTGGAGCTCGACCAACTGCTCGACGGCCTGCCCGTTCAGGTCAAACGCGCCTTCCTGCTGGCCCAGCTCGACGGCCTGACCTACGCGCAAATCGGCGCCGAGCTAGGTATCTCCATCGCCACCGTCAAACGCCATCTGAATAAAGCCGCCATGCGCTGCTACTTCGCCCTATGAACTTTTCCACGCAAGTCGCCGAACAAGCCGTGCACTGGCTGATGGAAATGCAGCAAGGCGCACTCAACCCGCGCCAGCAAGCGGCCTGGCAGCAATGGCTGGACGCCCACAGCGAACATCAGCGCGCGTGGGACCATATCCAGCGCGTCAACCAACGCCTGCGCGGCATGCCCTCGCCCTTGGCGCACGCCGCCTTGAACGCGCCCAAATCCAGCAGCCGGCGCCAGGCCCTCAAGCTGCTGCTGATTCTCGGCGCCGGTTCGGCCGCGGCCTGGAGCCTGCGCCAGCAACATATTCTGCCGCCGCTGAGCGCCGACTACCGCAGCCCCGTGGGCCAACGACGCAAGGTGCAGCTGGCCGATGGCAGCCAGTTGCAGCTCAACACCGGCAGCGCAGTGGATGTGCACTTTGACGGCAGCCAACGCTTGGTCCGCTTGCTCGAAGGCGAGATTTTGCTGACCGCCCGCCCCGGCGATACGCCGCTGCACGTGCTGACCGGCCAAGGCCTGCTCAGCAGCCAGGCGGCGCGGCTGAACGTGCGTCAGTTCAACGACCACACGCAACTGGCAGTTTTCGATGGCCATGTCGAGGTAATGCCCAACCACTACAGCGGCCTGCCGCTGACCGTCGAGGCCTCGCGCCAAGTCAATTTCACCCGCAAAGGCTGGGACACCCCGCGCCCGACCGACGCCAACAGCGGCGCCTGGGCCGACGGCATGCTGGTGGCCGCCCACATGCGCCTGGGCGATTTCCTTGCCGAGTTGGGCCGCTATCGCCGAGGCCAGGTCAATTGCGACCCGCAAGTGGCCAACCTGCTGCTGTCCGGCAGCTACCCGCTGGACGACAGCGAACGCATTCTCGACCTGTTGGAAGTCAGCCTGCCGGTGAAAGTACGGCGTTTTACCCGCTACTGGGTGACCGTTGAGGCACGCGCGTAAATTATTTTTAAAAAACATGAGCCGTTTTCCACACCTCGCGTGACAGAGAAGGAAAGCCACCTTGATCCTACCTTCTCAGGACCGCCCTTCATGCCCCAGCAACCGACGCTTCTTGCCCGCACCTTGCGCCAATTCCTACTCGGCGCGAGCCTGAGTCTTACCGCGCTGCCCTCTGTAATGGCCGCCGATGCCAAGCCGTACCACATCGCCCCAGCGACCCTGGAAGCCGCGCTGAACCAATTTGGTCGCGAGGCTGGCGTGCTGATTTCGTTCGGCTCCGAGGTCACAGCGGGTATGCAGAGTCGGGGTTTGTCGGGCAACTACAGCGCTGACGAAGGCTTGCAA
The DNA here is from genome assembly GCF_047943075.1 of Pseudomonas sp. NFX183. Classification (NCBI taxonomy): domain Bacteria; kingdom Pseudomonadati; phylum Pseudomonadota; class Gammaproteobacteria; order Pseudomonadales; family Pseudomonadaceae; genus Pseudomonas; species Pseudomonas sp. NFX183. Next base: position 929,132 of record NZ_CP181333.1, read on the forward strand.
AAACTCCTGGAAGGCACCGGCCTGCAAGCCCGCGCCGAGGGCGATAACGCCTACAGCCTGCAACCGGCCAGCGCCCCGGCCACTCTCCAATTGCAAACCTCAAACGTGGTCGGCGACTGGCTCGGCGATGCGGCGCAAACCAACGTGTTCGAACACCCCGGCGCGCGTGATGTGATCCGCCGCGAAGAGTTCGAGCGCCAGGGCGCGACCCAGGCGCGTGACGTGCTCAACCGCATTCCCGGCGTCAACGCCCCGGAAAACAACGGCACCGGCAGCCACGACATGGCGCTGAACTTCGGCATTCGTGGGCTCAACCCACGCCTCGCCTCGCGTTCCACCGTCTTGATGGATGGCATCCCGGTGCCCTTCGCGCCGTATGGCCAACCGCAGCTGTCCTTCGCCCCGATCAGCATGGGCAACATGGACGCCGTGGACGTGGTACGCGGCGGCGGCGCGGTGCGTTACGGCCCGCAAAACGTCGGTGGCATCGTCAACTTCGTGACCCGCGCAATCCCGGACGCCCCCACCGTCAAAGGCGGCTTGCAGACCGAGACCAGCCCGTCCTCCAGCCATGATGGCTTCAAGACCACCGGCAACCTGCTGGCGGGCGGCACGGCCGATAACGGCCTGGGCGGCGCCATTTTGTATTCCGGCACCCGTGGCGGCGACTGGCGCGAAAACAGCAACACGCGCATTGACGACTTGATCCTCAAAGGCAAATACCAGTTGGACGACGCCAACAGCTTCAACGCCATGGCGCAGTACTACGAAGGTCAGGCCGATATGCCCGGTGGCTTGAACGTCAAGGACTACAAGGCTGATCCGTATCAGTCCACCCGCCCCTACGACAAATTCTGGGGTCGCCGTACGATGTTCAACGCCGGTTACCGCTACCAGGAAGACCGCCGCGAATTCACCGCCAACACCTTCTTCACCACCACGTTGCGTAATGGCTACCTGGATCAGGGCAACTTCCTCTCGCTGTCGCCGCGCGAGTATTGGGTACGCGGCCTCGAAACCCGCTTCGCCCAAGGCTTCGACCTTGGCCCCACCAGCCACGAAGTGGGCGTCGGCTACCGCTACATCAACGAAGCCGGGCACGAGTTGCGCTACCGCACGCCGATCAGCGCCAACCAGCAACTGCCCGACACCAACAGCCGCAACGACCGCGACACGCGTGGCGCCACCGAGGCCAACGCGTTTTTTGTCGATGACCGCATCGATATCGGCAAGTGGACCATCACCCCAGGCATCCGCTACGAGATGATCGAGTCCCAGCAGAGCAACAACCTGACCAACGTCAAATACAAGGGCGACTACAACACCGCGCTGCCGGCGTTGAACGTGCTTTACCACCTGACCGAAGACTGGAATCTTTACGCCAACACCGAAGGCTCGTTCGGCAGCGTGCAGTACAGCCAGATGCCCAACCGCGTGACCAGCGGCGAAGTGAAGCCGGAAAAAGCCCGCACCTGGGAACTCGGCACGCGGTATGACAACGGCACCCTGCGTGCGGAAATCGGCGCGTTCCTGATCAACTTCGACAACCAGTACGACAGCAACCAGACCAACGATTCGGTGATCGCCCGCGGCGAAACACGCCACCAAGGCATCGAGTCGAGCCTCAACTACGCCCTCGACGGGCTGAGCCCGGCGCTGGCCGGTTTTGATGTGTACGCCACCTACGCCTACGTCGACGCGACCATCCGCGAAGACGGCCCGAACAAGGGTAATCGCGTGCCCTTCTCCTCCAAGCACAAAGGCACCGTGGGCGTCGGTTACACCGAAGGCCGCTGGAAGCTCAACCTGGACAGCAGCTACCAGAGCAGCCAGTTCGCCGACAACGCCAACACCCAGGCGGAAAGTGTCGACGGCAGTACCGGACGCATCCCAGGCTACATGCTGTTCAGCAGCCGCGCGGCGTATGACTTCGGCCCACAACTGTCGGATTTGAACGTGGCAGTCGGTGTGAAAAATATCCTCAACAAGCAGTACTACACCCGCTCGTTCGACGATAACAACAAAGGCAAATACGTCGGTGAGCCACGCACGGTGTATGTGCAGACGTCCATCGCGTTCTGATTGCCTGAGTCATAAAAGCTCCAGCCAAGAACTGGGGTCTTACAAACGATGCAAAACCCTGTGGGAGCTGTCGAGCCCCGGCGAGGCTGCGAAGGCGGAGGCGGCGGCACAGGCGCTGTCCAAGTTGCCTGGCCCACCGCTTTCGCAGCCTCGCTAAAGCTCGACAGCTCCTACAAGGGATCGGGTTTGTCAGTCAGATCACGGTTCGCAAAAGCATCGGGACGAGCACAAATCTCACCCGCTATGAAGATCAACTGTGGGAGCTGTCGAGCCCCAGCGAGGCTGCGAAGGCGGCGGCACAGGCGCTATCCAAGGTGCCTGACTCACCGCTTTCGCAGCCTCGCTGAAGCTCGACAGCTCCCACAGGGGATCGGCTTTGTTGGTCAGGGTCAGCTACCCGCCAGGCAACTTGGGGTGCCGGCGACCAAGGCATCGATTGCGCAGCGTGTCTTGGCCGGCATGTGTGCGGCCGTGGGCCAAATCACGTGGATCGGCGCAGGCTGGTCGCGGTATGTCGGCAGTACCGCTTCCAGTTGGCCGCGCAGCACATAGTGCGCAATCAACCAGCTCGGCAACCACGCCAGGCCCACGCCCGCAATGGCGGCATCGGCCACGGCCTGGAGGTCGTCCAGCACCAAAGGCGAGGTCATCCCCGAGCGATACGAATTGTTGCAACGGTAGGCAATGCCTCGGTGGCTGGCGAGGTCATCAATACACTCAATTGGCCCGACACGTTGCACGTACGCAGGTGACGCGGCCAACCCCACGGACTGCTCGCCCAAACGGCGTGCGCTCAGGCGGTCGGTGTCCGGCAGCGGGCCAATGCGCACGGCCACGTCGAAGCCTTCCTGTGCCAGGTCTATCAGCCGGTCAGAGAAGGAGATCTCGATCTCCAATTGCGGATAACGGTCCATCAAGCCCCACAAAGCAGGCGCCGCGTAGTGGTGACCGAACGCCAGCGGCAGGCTCGCCCTTAACCGCCCGCGCGGCTGCTGCCGGCCACTCTCCAACACCGACTCAGCGGCCTCCAACTCGGCCAGTGCGCGCAAGCAATGCTCGTAATACGCCTGCCCATCCTCGGTCAGACGCTGGCGGCGGGTGGAACGCTGCAACAGGCAAGTGCCCAGGCGCGCTTCCAGTCGCGCCAAACCTTTACCCACCGCCGAGCGAGTGAGATTCAGCCGCTCGGCGGCCTCGGTCAGGTTGCCGCTCTCGACGATTTGCAAAAAAAGTTCAACGCCATCAAAACGCGGAGTGGCCATGATTCTATTGTCGCTCCTGATTCCCTTATCAAATGAAAACTTATCACGAATAAGGAAACCTGTTCCCGCGAGAATAGCGTTTCCACTCAACTGTAAGGAAAACCCCATGCCGCCCGCCGCCGCCGTATCGGCCGTCAGCGCTCCGCGCACCGCCAGAGATAGCCTTGCCCTCACCGCCGTCTGCCTCGTCGCCCTGATGTTCGGCCTGGAAATCTCCAGCGTGCCGGTGATCCTCCCGACCCTGGAACAGCAACTGGGCACAGGTTTTCAGGATGCCCAATGGATCATGAATGCTTACACCCTGGCCTGCACCAGCGTGTTGATGGCAGCCGGCACACTGGCTGATCGCTTTGGCCGGCGGCGCATGCTGGTGCTGTGCTTATGGCTGTTTGGCTTGGCCTCGCTGGCATGTGGCCTGGCGAACGATGCGCCTACGCTGATCGCAGCGCGTTTTGTTCAGGGCGTGGGCGCGGGCGCGATGATGATCTGCCAGTTCGCGATTCTTTCGCACCAGTTCCGTGAACCAACGACGCGGGCGCGTGCCTTCGCGATTTGGGGCGTGATCGCGGGCGTGGGCCTTGGCTTCGGGCCGATGGTGGGGGCGTTGATTCTGGCAGTCGCGGACTGGCGCTGGGTGTTCCTGGTCCATGCGCCGCTGACCTTGTTGACCTTGGTACTGCTGCGCATCAGCGTGCAGGAGTCGCGCGACCCGGCCGGCCATCGTCTGGATATCGCGGGCATGCTGACCCTGACCCTGTCGGTGTTCGCCCTGGTCTACTTCATCACTCAGGGCAGCGAGCACGGCTTCGGCTCAGCGGCCATGCTGGGCTGGGCGGGCTTGTCGCTGATGGCGCTGCTGCTGTTCATCGCTGTCGAGCGCCGCAGCGCTCACCCGATGTTCGATTTCTCGGTGTTTCGTATTCAGCGCTTCAACGGCGCCTTGATGGGTTCGATTGGCATGAACTTCAGCTTCTGGCCGTTCATGATCTACCTGCCGCTCTACTTCCAGGCGGGCCTGGGCTACGACACCATGACCACCGGCGGCGCCCTGCTCGCCTACACCTTGCCCACCTTGCTGGTGCCGCCGCTGGCTGAACGCCTGGCCCTGCGCTATGGCGCCGACCGCATCATTCCGTTGGGCCTGGGCCTGATGGGTACAGGCTTTATGGGTATGGCGGCGGCCAATGGCGCCGAACATCCGAGCGTCGTACTCGTGCTTTTCAGCTGCGTGACGGCAGGCGTGGGGCTGGCACTGACCAACTCACCAACCACCAACACCACCACCGGCTCCGTCTCGGCCGACCGCGCGGGCATGGCCTCGGGCATTGACCTGAGTGCGCGGCTGATCACGCTGGCACTTAACATCGCGCTGATGGGCCTGGTGCTGTTGCTCGGCATCGGTCATCACCTCTCTGGGCTATTGCCCGATACCACGGCCATGGATTGGCCCGCGATCAGCCAGAACATCGCCGCAGGCAGGTTGGACACGCCGATGCTCGCACCCGCAGATGCCCAGGCGGCCCTGCGCCATGGCGCCGGTTGGGCGATGCTTTTTGCCGGCTTTGGTGCTTGTGGGTTGGCGCTGTTGAGCAGGTATTTCTTTCGACGCGGCAGCTAAACGAAAACGGGCCTGCAGATGCAGGCCCGTTTGATTGGATTGAAAAAACACTCAGCTATCAGCCGTTAAGCGCAGCCTGTTCGTTTTCCAGAAATTCCTCTTCGAGTTCGGCCTCATCGGCCTTGGTATCAGGCAGAGCTTGCCCAGCGGCGCGTGGTTTGCCGCGTAATTTTCCGTACAGATGCTCCAGCGCGTGCTCAAGCTTGGTGGCTGCGCCATCGATTGCCTGTTCCAGGGTGTCGGCCTTGTGCAATACCGACAGTGGTTGATGGCCCTTTGGCCGTGCTTCCAGGCGGCAACTCAAATCGTGGGGACCGGGCTTGTCGCCATTTTCGTCTTTGAGGTAGACCTCGACGCGGGTCAGGTCTTCTTCGTAACGTTCGAGCGTGCTCTCAATGGTAGTACGTACCCACTCCTCCAGTCGGATGCTGCTTTCAATATGGTTATCGCTATTGACTTGGATTTGCATAGTTCTTCCCTTATTTCAGCTAGCTCGCAGGAGGTCACAAACTGCAACACCGGGGTGGTGAAACCATGACCTCTTGTTTACACAATTGAGCACTCAGAAGAACAATTCAACCCCTTTGCAAAGATAAATTCCACATTACAAATTAAGCCTGACGACAAGCAAAAACGCTGTTAGGGTGGGGAGTTAGTTACATCTTCTTACGCTTAGCCAACCCTACAATTGCCCCTCTCCCAACGGGTGCAATCCGCGAAAAATCCCCGCTTCCTCCACCAGCCAGTCATGCACCGCGCGTACGCCCGGATGGCTCAGCGCGCCCGGCGCATACAGCAGCACGTAGCGTTTGTGGTTCGGCACCGCGAGGCCGAACGGCACGATCAAGGTGCCACGCTCCAGCTCGTCGTTGAGCAAGGTGCGCCGCGCAATCGCCACGCCCATGCCGGCAATGGCGGCCTCGATGGTCAAGTGATTGCGGTTGAAGGTGTGCCCGCGCCGTACGTCGGCGTGGTGGTAGCCGATGGCATTCAGGTAAAACTCCCACTCAGCGTATTCATAACTCCCACGCCAGGCGGTGATGTCGTGCAACAGCGGAAAATGCACCAGGTCGGCCGGGCCATGCAACGGCGGACGCCCGCGCAACAAGCTGGGTGCGCACACCGGGAAAATCTGCTCATCGAGCAAGGCTGTGGATAACAGCCCGGGATAGCTGCCGTCGTTCAAGTCGATGGCCAAGTCGAAATCGCCCTCATGCAGGGCGACGCTGCTGTCTTCCGCGACCAAGCGCAGCTGAATATCCGGAAACCGTTGCTGCAGACGCGGCAAACGCGGGGTCAGCCACTTACCGAGAAACGACGGAATGGAGCGCAAGCGCAAGGTGCCGCTGATCATTCCCGCGTCCAGCCGCTGCAACTCGGCATCGATGCTGCCGTAGGCCTCGCCCACCGTCGCCGCCAGCCGCTGCCCCTCGGCGCTCAGTTCTACGCCGCGCGCGCGTCGATGAAACAGGCGAAAACCCAAACGCTCCTCCAGCTGGCGGATTTGCTGACTCACCGCCCCCGGCGTGATGTGCAGTTCTTCGGCGCAGCGGGTGAACGACAAATGCCGCGCGGCACAGGAAAAAACGTGCAGCCAGACGTAAGTCTGGCCATGAAGGGGCCGGGTCATAGGGTTTAGTCCTGCTAAAGGGTGTCTTAGGATAATTCGTTGGTCAGTGCCGTTCCAGGGGCTCAGTATCGCGCCAATTCCGCTCGTCCTACAAAACATGGCAGCGATTCCTACTCCATTACTTGTAAGGCTTTAGCATGGCTATCAGCGTTTTCGATCTATTCAAGGTGGGCATCGGCCCTTCCAGCTCCCATACGGTGGGCCCGATGCGGGCGGCGGCGACCTTTGCCCAGACCCTCACCGACCAACAATTGCTGAGCGAAACGCGCCGTGTCGAGGTGCGCCTGTATGGTTCGCTGTCCGCCACCGGCGTCGGCCACGCCACGGACCGCGCCTGCGTAATGGGCCTGATGGGCGAATGGCCGGACAAGGTCGACCCGACGTCGATCAACGCGCGTATCCAACAGTTGCGCGAAAGCGGCCAACTGCTGCTCGCAGGCACGCAGGAAATTGCCTTCAACTGGCACACCGACCTCCTGCTGCTGGACGAAAGCCTGCCCTACCACCCCAATGCCATGTCCCTGCACGCCTATGGCGACAACGGCCTACTGAGCGAACAGACCTATTACTCGGTCGGCGGTGGTTTCATCATCGAAGCGGCCGAAGCCGCTTCCGGCATTGCGCCGACCAGCAATGTTGAACTGCCCTACGACTTTTCCAGCGCCGTTGAACTGCTGGCCTTGTGCAACAAGCACGGTCTGCGGGTTTCCGAGCTGATGATGGCCAACGAACGCGCGTGGCGCAGCGATGAAGACATCCGCAGCGGCCTGCTGCACATCTGGTCGGTCATGCGCGAATGCGTGGAGCAAGGCCTGCGCGATGAAGGCATCTTGCCAGGTGGCCTGGACGTGCCACGCCGCGCGGCGAAATTGCACCGCAGCCTGCTGGAAATCGGCAAGCCGAATGTCATCACCTCAACATTGTCGGCGATGGAATGGGTCAACCTGTTTGCCCTCGCCGTCAACGAAGAAAACGCTGCCGGCGGGCGCATGGTCACTGCGCCAACCAATGGCTCGGCGGGGATCATCCCGGCGGTGCTGCATTACTACATGAAGTTCAACGCTGACGCTTCTGATGACGATGTAGTCAATTTCTTCCTGGCTGCCGCCGCCGTCGGCATCCTCTGCAAGAAAAACGCCTCGATCTCCGGCGCCGAAGTCGGCTGCCAGGGTGAAGTGGGTTCCGCCTGCGCAATGGCCGCTGCAGGCCTGGCCGATATCCTCGGTGCCACCCCGGAGCAGTTGGAAAACGCCGCCGAAATCGGCCTGGAACACAATCTCGGCCTGACCTGCGACCCGGTCGGCGGCCTGGTGCAAGTGCCGTGCATCGAGCGCAATGCCATCGCCGCGGTCAAGGCGATCAACGCCACGCAAATGGCCCTGCGCGGTGACGGCAAACACTTCATTTCCCTCGACCGGGTGATCCGCACCATGCGCGACACCGGCGCCGACATGCATGACAAATACAAAGAAACTTCACGGGGCGGCCTGGCGGTCAGCTGGGTGGAGTGCTGACCGGAGCACTGCAACCCGTCCTGAACGTGAGCCCGCGCAAAAATAATAACGAGGCAATATCGATGACCGATGTACGTACACCTGCTGCTGAAAACCCTGTTTCAGAAAAAACCGTGACCACCGGCTGGACCAAACACGACACCACCTGGATGCTCGGCCTCTACGGCACGGCCATCGGCGCGGGCACCTTGTTTCTGCCGATCAATGCAGGCGTCGGCGGCTTCTGGCCGCTGATCGTGCTGGCGCTGCTGGCTTTTCCGATGACCTTCTTCGCTCACCGTGGGCTGACGCGCTTTGTGCTGTCAGGCAAATCCGGCGACATCACTGACGTAGTCGAAGAACACTTCGGCGTCGGTGCCGGCAAGCTGATCACCTTGCTGTACTTCTTCGCCATCTTCCCGATTTTGCTGGTGTACAGCGTGGCGCTGACCAACACGCTGAGCAGCTTCATGGAACACCAACTGCACATGGCCCCGCCGCCTCGGGCGATCCTCTCGCTGGTGCTGATCCTCGGCCTGATGGCCATTGTGCGCTGCGGCCAAGGCGTGATCGTCAAGGCCATGAGCGTGCTGGTGTACCCCTTCGTCGCTGCCCTGCTGTTGCTGGCCGTGAGCCTGATCCCCAACTGGAACGACGCGTTTTTCGCCTCCGCCAGCGAAGGCATGCCGCTGCCGGTTTTCTTCAAAACGCTGTGGCTGGCAATCCCGGTGATGGTGTTTTCCTTCAACCACTCGCCGATCATCTCCGCGTTCGCCGTCGACCAAAAGCGCGTGTACGGCGCCCAGGCCGAGCGCAAGAGCAGCGGCATCCTCGCCACTGCGCACGGCATGATGGTGCTGACCGTAATGTTCTTCTGCTTCAGCTGCGTGCTGGCCCTGTCGCCGGCTGACTTGGCGGCTGCCAAGGCGCAGAACATTTCGATCCTGTCGTACCTGGCCAACCACTTCCAGACCCCGGTAATCGCCTACGCCGCGCCGTTGATCGCGTTGGTGGCTATTACCAAATCTTTCCTGGGCCATTACATCGGTGCCAGCGAAGGTTTCCAGGGCTTGATCGTCAAATCCCTGCGTGGGCGTAACCGCGCGATGTCGTCCAAAGGGCTGGAACGCTGCACCGCGCTGTTCATGGTGCTCACCTGCTGGGCCGTGGCCACGTTCAACCCAAGCATTTTGGGCATGATCGAAACCCTGGGCGGGCCAATCATCGCGTGCCTGCTGTTCCTGATGCCGATGTACGCGATCCGACGCGTGCCGTCTCTGCGTCAGTATTCGGGCCAGCTGTCGAATGTGTTTGTGGCGGTGATCGGTCTGATTGCGCTGTCTGCGATCGTTTTCTCGGTATTGCCCTGAAATAGCCCACTGACCTCAAGCACAGCACAAAACAAATGTGGGAGCGGGCTTGCCCGCGAATGCAGTCTTTCAGCCGAGTATCTATTGGCTGATACACCGCTTTCGCGAGCAAGCCCGCTCGCACATTCAGACTTCACTGGCGCGAAGATCGCTGTACGGCACGCCCCTTGCTGTACAGCTCTTGAGGAAAACGGACCTTGTGAAAACCTCAGCGACGGAGTGGCCGGTAGTCAGGCAACGCGAACTAATCCAGACGCCGGTCGTCAATGACTGCATGTTCTTATCAGGCGGTAACGCACCATGGACAATCCTTTTCGGATCATCACCGACACCTTTACGCCCAAATACCGCGTCAACCTGAGCATCCAACGGCTGGATGGCAGCATCATGCTCACCCTCTCGAACGAGGATGGCGTGGTCGCCAAACGCATGATCAGCGCCGAACAGCGCAACGACCCGCAACGGCTCAAACGGCTGGTGCAAAGCATTCAGTTCGGCATCGCCATCGAGCAGGGCCACAGTGCCATGGAGATTCTGACGGTGATGACGGACGGCGACCATAAAGTGCTGCAGCAACCGCCCGCTCGCGCCCTGCCCTTCAGCGTCGGGCTTTAAAGCTCGCCCTTCTCGGTTTCCAGGCTCGCCTCGCCTTTGCGACGCGGGCCTTCAACCTTCACCGAAGGAAATGCCGACGAGGCGTAGCGCACCACCAGGATCGAGAACGCCAACAGCAGAATGCCTCCGCACAGGTAGATGATGCCGATGTCCGGCGGGTTGTGGTGGGAGACGTTGGAGATCAGCAGGCGCGTCAGCGCGGTGATTGCCACGTAGATCAGAAAGCGCACCGGCATGTGGTTTGTCTTGACCGCTACCACCGCACAGCAAGTGCTTTAGCGAGCGTCTATAGGCATATCGCCACCATCTTCATTCGTGTTATTTTCCATCTTACGAACTCGTAAATAATGGAATGGATTCAGATAAAAAATGCGAATAAAAAAACTACGTCTGTTTAACGGTTACAAACGCTTCTATGACTTAACTATAGACCTTGGAGAGTCGCCCTCCCGAATTATTGCTCTAGTAGGGGCTAACGGTAGTGGTAAAAGTAGCGTTCTCGATGGCATGCTTTTCCTAAACAATGCATACGGCCAACTTGGTAACAAATCCGCCAAAAACCATTTATATCACTCTATGAATTCCGATCCCTCCTTCAACTATCAAAGCATTGCAATTGACTTCACTGACGGTGACTACCCTACCATCCGCGGAAAGCGACCCGGCGCAGAAAATACTATTTTTTCATTTAGAAGTCCGTACAGGTACAACAGCAGTCTAAATATAACTGAGACAAGAGCAGTTTCTGAGATACGCCTTAACAACTACGGCGCCACTTCTGCATCAGATCTCGATGATAAGATGGAAGAAAACTATCGCAGATTGAATATCAGATACAATAAATATCTGAACGAAAAAAACTGCCGACCTGAATCGCCCCTAGTTTCGTAGACACCTCCAAGCCTTAAAATGAGGCCCATTAGGAGGTGCCATGAGCAACCAGCGTTATCCCGAAGAATTCAAAATCCAGGCGGTCAAGCAAGTGACCGAAAAGCAGCTTCCTGTCTCGGAGGTGGCTGCACGATTGGGTGTGTCTGTGCACAGCCTCTATGCCTGGGTTAAGCGCTACACCAAGCCTCAGGAACAGCGCGTTGAGGAGGATGATCAGAGCGCTGAGGTTCGTCGTCTACGTGCCGAGCTGAAACGGGTGACGGAGGAGCGAGACATCTTAAAAAAGGCCGCCGCGTACTTTGCCAAGGAGTGCGGCTGAAGTACGCCTTTATTAAGCAGCAAGCGGGTCATTACGCGATTCGACGGCTTTGCCTGACGCTCAAGGTTCATCCCAGCGGCTACTACGCGTGGCTATCAGAACCAAAATCTGCGCGAGCCAAGGACGATCAGCGACTGCTTGGATTGATCAAACACTCCTGGCTGGAAAGCGGTGGCGTTTATGGCTATCGAAAGATCCATGATGACCTGCGAGAGGTTGGTGAGAGCTGTGGCCGTCACCGGGTGGCTAGGTTGATGCGCCTTGAAGGTTTACGTTCTCAGACTGGGTATCGACGGAGGCCTGGAAAATACGGCGGTAAGCCAGCCGTTGCCTCACCGAACTTACTGAAGCGCCAATTCGATGTCAGAGAACCCAACAAAGTTTGGGTCACAGACATTACCTACATCCGAACATATGAAGGCTGGCTGTATTTGGCCGTGGTGCTCGATCTGTTTTCACGCCAGATCATTGGTTGGTCAATGAAGTCGCAGATGACCAGCGACGTAGCCATTGATGCACTGCTGATGGCGGTTTGGAGACGTAAGCCGAAGCAAGAGGTGATGATCCACTCGGATCAAGGCAGTCAGTACAGCAGCTCAGACTGGCGAAGCTTCTTGAAAGCTAACAACCTGGTAGCCAGCATGAGTCGTCGAGGTAATTGCCACGACAACGCTGTGGCGGAGAGCTTTTTCCAGTTGCTGAAGCGGGAACGGATCAAGCGTAAAATCTACACTACACGCCAGGATGCTCGAGATGATGTGTTCGATTACATCGAGATGTTTTACAACCCAAAACGACGCCACAGTTTCAACAATCAGCTGTCACCGGTAGAGTTTGAAAAGCGTTACGCAGCGAGCCTTGAGAGTGTCTAGAAAACCCGGGGCGATTCAATTTGAGGCAAGACGACTACAACGATACTATCTTTCTACTTGATGAACCAGAGCTTCACATAAATACAGCAATACAGAGAAATCTTCTCATTGAGATAAACCGTCTGGTGGGAAAAAACTGTCAAATCTGGATCACGACTCATAGCATAGGTTTTATGCGAGCCCTTCAGGAAGAGATCAAAAGTGAGTGTCAAATAATCTATTTTGATGAAAACGACAATCTCGCATCTCAACCAAAAACTCTCACCCCGGCACCTAAAACTTCGGCGATGTGGCGGAAAATTTTTGGAGTAGCGCTAGATGATCTTACCCACCTTTTAAGCCCCAAACGTATCATTTATTGCGAGGGTCGAGACAGCCCAGGATCCGGCGGCATAGAACGCGGAATGGATGCCCAAGCTTACAACAGTATTTTTAACGAAAAATATCCGGATACATTGTTCATTTCGAGCGGCGGCAACACTGAATTAGATCAACGAAGTGATATAGCTATTGCAATTCTGTCGAAAGCACTTCCAGACCTGGAAATATTATTACTTAAAGATAGAGATTCCGGCTCTGGAAGAGGCGTATCAGCCGAGCAAAGGGAAATATATTTAAGCACCAACGGTGACCACCACCGAATGCTAAATCGCTGGGAGATCGAGAATTATATTTTCAGCAAAGACGTGCTAACACACTATTGCGAAAAAAACAGCCTCCTATTTGATGAAGACTCGTATGACAAGCTTGTATCCAACATACAAGACCAAAGCGTTAAGGACCTCTGGAATCGAATTAAAGCCATTTGCGGTATCAACACCAGCATCAACCCTGAAAAATTCAAACTTGAAGTAGCAAAAGTTTTCCCAACAAACTCAACCTCGTTCTTAGAGCTAGAACATTCCATTTTCGGCGCGCTATAAAAATGATGCGCAACTACTTAACTGGTTGCGCATTAACTACCCCCGGACAACTCTAGCTTTAGGAGTCAAATTTATCTTTGACAGATGAGAGTTTGACGAAGCAAATCGTGCAAGTGGCTTTTATTTGCCAAATATCAACCGGCTCCAATATTCAAAACGGCGAATCTCGCATACCATTCAAAACAACTCATTCAATCTGTTTTTCTTTTACAGAGGGATACTTCGAAGATGAATACCTAACCACCAAAATCGAAATTGCCAGCAGCAACACACCACCGCACACATAAAGAATCCCGGTATCGGGTGCATTATGATGAGAAACATCACTTATCAATAATCGAATCAGTGCCGTAACACCAATATATAAAAGAAAACGTAAGGGCATATGATTTGTTTTAAAATATATACCCGCCATAGCCAAAAGCTCAAGATAGATAAACAACAGTAAAATATCATCAATTGTTATTTTCGGCTGTTGAAGCATACCTATAAATGTAGACACTCCAGCCCAAACTGTAATTAATCCAATTGCGAAAAGCGCTAGGTAGTGGAAGGTTTCTACGAATAAATTGCCAATCGAATCAGCACCGCCATGCAGCTTTTTGCGCAGGCTTTCAGCCCATTTCACTTCTTGCGTCATCGTAACCACCACTGTTCAGAAATTGAGCGAATCAAGCCAACCACACGGCGAATCAGCGGCAGGTCATGCACACCAAGCCCCAACGTTATCAGGGCTTGTAAGAATCTGGCGACCACTACGAGAAATGTTAGTAACGTATACCTTCGTCTTAAAATAAATCCCGACCATCGCACCCAATTCCAGGTAGATGAACAGCAGCAAAATGTCATCGATCTTGATGTGCCCGGTTTCCAGCATCCCCAGAAATTCCATCACCGCCGCCCAGGCGGTCACCGCACCAATGGCGAACAGCGCCAGGTAGTGGAATGTCTCGACAAACAAATTACCCAGCGACTCAGCCAGCCCATGGACGTTCTGGCGCAGTTTTTCGGCCCAGTTGATTTTCACGATGATGCTTCCTTAGGTCGGCTCGACCGGATAATGCGGGTTGGACGTGACGGTTGTTCTGCATGCAGAAAAAAGGCCAGACACTAGAAGTTGAGATGGTGGCCGCGTGATATGAGGCACAAGGTCGTCACAGGTAAGGTGATAACCTCAAACACGAGCGCCTCGCGGCAGTGCTCTATGCCTATTTCCCGGCTACATTAAAAAACTGCTACCCAAACCCTGTGGTTTGGCTTACTCTTTTCGCTGTATATAAATACAGTAGTCGCAAAAGACAACTATCGTGAAGGCATGTGAGGTGGTGAATGGCCGTCGAAGTGGTATACCGCAGCAGCCGAGATCTGGAGCGTTTGTTCATGGATAAAGCCGAAGCTGACCGTCATGACAAAATGCTTGAACTCGCTGAGTTGCTGGCAGAAGTGTTGCAAAAAGCCGTGCCGTCCCTGAGCGAGCAGCAGGTGGAAGAAGCTGGGATCTACATGGCGAAGAACCGCGATGTATTTGCCAAGGCGTTCAAGAGCCAACCGGACGCATTGTCCGAGTTGCTGAACCCAACGGCAGAATAAAGCCCGAATTGAACAGGCCCTGAATCATTGATTCAGGGCCTTTTTAATGCCCGATTATGGGTACAGCAAGCGTTCGGCCAGCTCATCTGCCACCCGGGCAGGCGAGCGTTTCTCGGCTTGGGCGTGGGCGAAGATTTCCGTCAGGCGCGTGCCGATGTTCGCCAGGTGCGCAGTGATGCCCGGCAACTCGGCGCCGCTATGTTTGAGGGCAACATAGATCAGGCCGCCGGAATTGATCACGTAGTCCGGCGCGTAAAGGATGCCGCGCCCTTCCAACTGGTCGGCGATGTCCAGGGTGGTCAGCTGCGCGCTGGCCGAACCCGCCACGGCGGCGCAGCGAAGCTGGCCAACACTGTGTCGATTGAACACGGCGCCGACGCCGCAAGGCGCGAGAATGTCGCACGGCGTGCTGAGCAAGGCGTCATTGGCGATGGGGTGCGCACCGAGCTGCTCCATCGCCAGTTGCACCTTGCCGTTATCGATATCGCTGACCAGCAGTTCGGCGCCGGCCGCGTGCAGTTGCTCGGCCAGGGCGTAACCGACATTGCCCAGGCCCTGGACGGCCACGCGCAAACCTTCCAGGTTGTCACTGCCCAGCCGGGCCATGGCGGCGGCGCGGATGCCGGTGAACACGCCCATGGCCGCATGCGGCGCCGGGTCGCCCGCGGCAGTGGTGCTGGTGACGAAGCGGGTGTGCTGGGCGATGCAATCCATGTCCGCCACCGAAGTGCCGCTGTCGATGGAGGTGATAAAGCGGCCGTCGAGCTTTTCGATGCAACGGCCAAACGCTTCGAACAACGCTGCGCGGCTTTCCACGTGTACGGGCCGGATGATGACTGCCGTGCCGCCGCCCACCGGCAAACCGGCCAGGGCGGCCTTGTAGCTCATGCCTTGGGCCAGGCGCGCGGCATCGGCCACGGCACTTTCATCGTCGGGGTAAGACAGGTAGCGACAACCGCCCAAGGCAGGGCCCAGGCGGCTGTTGTGAATGGCTATGATCGCCTTCAGCCCGGTCACCGGATCGACGCTCAGGTGCAGCGATTCAAGGCGGGTGCTGTGCATGAGAGCAAACATCGTCAAGCTCCCGGATCACTTCTGGTAGAGGCCCAAGTATAGGCTGACGGTAGGAAACTGCCGAAGTGCGCTGGAATAAGCCGACCCAATTCACAGATCCCGCGACATAAGCAGGCCGGATATTTCTTAAGTCACTGGACGAAAATTCGCAGCAAGGCTAAAACGGGGGCATCCGCCGGAGAACGCAATGAATCCCCGCACAGCCTTTTTCGCCTGCCTGGACCGTTCACCCCCAGCGCTGTTTGAAGCCGCGCTGTGGATTGCTGCCGAACACGACCCGGCCGTACAGCCGTTGCTGATCCTGCAAGCGCTGACCCTGCTGCAACAACAGGTCAGCGTGGGCATGCCCTTGTTGCCGGCGGATGAACTCGGCCAGCCGCTGCTGCGGCGCATGAATGACTTGGGGTTCGCTCAGGATGACTTCACCCCACTGCGCCCCGCCGCGGCCCTTCTCGACAAGGTGCTGCAGCGTAAACGCGGGCAGCCGTTGGCGATGGGCTTGATCGCACTGGAGATGGCCCGGCGCCTGGACATTCCGATGGTCGGTGTGAATTTTCCGGGGCATTTCCTGCTGCGCGTGCCCGGCGCCGATCACCTGCTGGACCCATGCGGCGGGCGGCGTCTGTACCCCAATGATTGCCGTGAGTTGCTGCACCGCCAGTACGGCCCGAACCTCAAGTTACAGGCCGACCACTTGCTCACCGCCGAGCCGCGCTCGATCCTGCAACGGTTGTCACGCAACCTGCGCCAACTGCATCTCTCCAACGACAACCCGCTGGCCGCGTTGATCGACGCCGAGCGCGTGCTGGAATTGGGCAATGCCAGTGCCGCCGATTACCTGGCCCGGGCCAGCCTGTACCAGCGCCTGGATTGCCCCAGCGCCGAACGCTTCGACCTGGAGCACGCGTTGTTGCTCAGTGAAGACCCGATCCAGCGCCTGCGCCTGACCGAGCGGCTGGGGCACTTGCCGCCCAATTCAGTGGTGCATTGAACGGGTTATTCCGGTTCGTATGGCTTGTCGTGGCGAGCGGGCTTGCCCCGCGTTGGGCTGCGCAGCAGCCCCAATACAGTCACCGCATCTCTCCAGACAAACCGCGGTGGCAGGTTTTTGGGGCCGCTTCGCAGCCCAACGCGGGGCAAGCCCGCTCGCCACGCCAAGCCCGCTCGCAACAACACGCCAGCTCGCTACAAAGTCTGCCAAGCCAACAAGATCAGTGCTTGGCCGGTGCTTTGAGAATATCGCTGTGGAGTGGCCCCTTCGCCGCAGCTGATCCAGGCGAACGCACCTGAATGATCAACAACGCCGCAATCACCGCCGGAATCGCGCAGAAGAAGAAAATCTGCTGCACCGGAATATGCATGGCCAACAGCATGCTGCCAAACAGCGGCCCCAGGATTGACCCGAATCGCCCCACGCCCAATGCCCAGCCGGTGCCCGTGGCGCGCACGTGTGCCGGGTAGAAATTGCTGGCGAAGGCATTGAGGGTCAGTTGCCCACCGATGATGCAGAACCCGGCCGCAAACACACAGGCCACCAGATAACGCGGGTTATCGTGATTCAGGCCGAGCAGGATGGTGCACACCGCAGCGGCGGCCAACACGCCGGACAATAGCCGCACTTTGCTCTTCAAGCGATCGGCAAACCAGGCCATGCCGATGGCGCCCAAGGTGCCGGCAAACAGGAACATCGAGGTCACCAGATTGGCTTGCTTCAATTGCAGGCCGCTTTCCAGCAACAACGACGGCAGCCAACTGATCATGAAATACAGCAGGATCAGGCTGACGAAAAAGGTTGCCCAGATCAGCACGGTCGGGCGCGCGTAACCGTTGCGAAACAGCTCCACCACCGTCAGTTTGCTGCCCTGCTCCTGAAGGTTCTGCGCTTCACTCGCCAGCGGCGGTTGCCACCCCGGCAGCATGCGCGCGGTGACTTTACGCAAGCGCGCATACGGCGGTGCATCGCGTAACAGGCGCGGCAGGGATTCCGGCAACAGCCACATCAGGAAAGGAAACAGCAGCAACGGCGTCACGCCGCCCGCCAGGAACACCGCCTGCCAGCCGTAGCCTTCGATAAACCCGGCGGCGACAAAACCACCGGCTGCGCCGCCAAACGAAAAGCCACACGCGGCCAGCGTCACCATCAAGGTGCGCATCCGCGGGGGTGAGTAGTCTGACATCAGCGCCATGGCACTCGGCATCGCGCCGCCCATGCCGATGCCGCAGATAAACCGCGCGGCCATCAACGTGGTCAGGGAATTGGCAAACACCATCAGCACCGTGAGACTGGCGTAGATCAGCACACAGCCGAGCAGGATGCGGCGCACGCCGAAGCGGTCCGCCAATGGCGTCACCAACAGCGAGCCGAGCGTCAGGCCCAGCAGGTTGGCGCTGAACACCGGGCCGAACGCGGCTTTTTCCAGGCCCCAATCCTTGGCCAATGCCGGCACCACATAGCCCAGCACCTGGGCATCGTAGCCATCGGTGACCAGCAGCAACGCCAGCAACACGAGGATCAACCACTGATAGCGCGACACCGGACGGGCGTCGAGTGCCGCACGGAAGCTGGCAATCTGATTGTGCATCGCAAGGTACCTATTATTTTTATAAGGGTGACGCTGATCAACTGTGGGACCTGGCTTGCCGGCGATGACGGCCTGTCATGTGCGCCATCACTGGCTGACACTGCGCTATCGCAGGCAAGTCCGCTCCCACATTGATTTAGGGTGTGTCCGGGGTGTCGGGTTGGTTAGCCGGGTGTGCCTGCACAAATGCCGGATGCTGCGCCGCTAGAGCCGCCACGCGTCCTATGCGCGGATAAGCGCCCAATGGCACTTTGAAACGCTCCGCCGCATACAACTGCGGAATCAAAAACGCATCCGCCATCCCCGGCTGTTCGCCAAAGCAAAAGCCTTTATCGCCAATCAGCTGCTCCACCGCGCCCAGGCCCTGGCTGATCCAATGCCCGATCCACTCCAGCAATTGCGCCTCATCGTGCCCCCACTTGCGCAACAGGTTCTGGGTACTGGAGTTGTGCAGCGGGTGAATATCGCAGCCGATGATGGACGCCACTGCGCGCTCATGGGCCCGCGTGGCCAGGTCTTTGGAAAGCAGCGGTGCCTGTGGATAACGTTCCTCCAGGTACTCGATGATTGCCGGTGACTGAATCAACAGATCACCTTCGTCCGTACGCAACGCCGGCACGCGGCCCTGCGGGTTGATCGCCAGGTAGTCCGGCTGGCGATTGGCACCGCCCGGCGGCACCAGCAAGTTGACCGGCACTGCGGTGACGTCCAGCCCCTTGAGCGCCAGGGCGATACGCACGCGGTATGACGAAGTGGAGCGGTAGTAAGTGTAGAGTTCCATCGCCCTGCCCTCTTAACGCGCCGCGACGACGGTGCCACGGCATTCGCCGAACCCGATGGAGGCAAACCCTTCGCGGCTGCAACGCGCGCGCAGGATGATTTCGTCGCCGTCTTCGAGAAACTTACGGACCTCGCCCGAGGCCAGTTCAATCGGCTTTTTACCGCCTTCGGTAATCTCCAGCAGGCTGCCGAACTGCCCCGGCTGCGGGCCAGACAACGTGCCCGAACCAAACAGATCACCGGCCTGCAATTGGCAACCATTAACGCTGTGGTGCGCAACCATCTGCGCCACGGTCCAGTACATGTGCTGGGTGTTGCTCAGGGTCAGGCGATGGGCCGGCAGGTTTTGCTCGCGCATCGCGGCGGTGGTCAGCAGCACTTCCAGTTCGATATCAAAACCGCCTGCGGCCTGGTCACGCTTATCCAGCAGGTACGGCAGCGGTTGCGGATCGCCCTCGGGGCGTGCCGGCTGGGCTTTGCGGAACGGCTCCAATGCTTCGGCCGTCACCACCCAGGGCGAAATGCTGGTGATGAAACTTTTCGACAGGAACGGGCCCAGTGGCTGGTATTCCCAGGCCTGGATGTCGCGCGCCGACCAGTCATTGAGCAGGCAGAAACCGGCGATATGCTCGGCCGCATCGCCAATCGCGATCGCGTCGCCCATGGCATTGCCCTGGCCGATCCAGATGCCCAGTTCCAGTTCGTAATCCAGGCGCGCGCAAGGGCCAAACGTTGGCTCGGTCTGGCCGGCCGGCAGCGTTTGGCCTTTAGGGCGGCGCACCTCGGTGCCGGACGGGCGAATGGTCGAGGCACGGCCGTGATAACCGATCGGCACGTATTTGTAGTTGGGCAGCAGAGGATTGTCGGGACGGAACAGCTTGCCGACGTTCTGCGCGTGTTCGATGCCGACATAGAAGTCGGTGTAGTCACTGATTTTTGCCGGCAAGTGCATCTGACAATCAGCGGCCAAGTGCAGCACTTGCGCCTCACGGGTTTGCAATTTGCTGCCTTCGGCAAGCAGTTCCAGCAGGCGTTCGCGCAAGGCCAAACGCGGGCCACGGCCAAGCTCGAACAACGCATTCAACTGGCCGCCGACAGTCGCCTCCACCGCGCGGCGGGCTTCGCCGTCAAACTCATCCAGGGCCGCGTGCAGGTCGAGAATGCAGTCGCCAATCGCCACGCCGCTGCGCGGTGCCGAGCCGTTGATATTGAACACGCCCAGCGGCAGGTTCTGCAGGGGAAAGTCCTGGTGACCGTTGGCGGAGGCCACCCAGCTGCGGGCTAGCGTTGGTTGAGTCATGGGTTATCTCCGGTTCGGGTTGAAGGTGGCAGGCAGGGAGGCCCAGCACGCGTCGTAAGCGGGTTGCAGTTGCGGGCATTCGAGGGCGAACTGTGTGGGGCGCAGCACTTGGCTGGTCTCGAACATGAAGGCCATGGTGTTATCGATCTTGTGCGGCGCCAGCTCGACATTGATCGCCCTGGTGCAGGTTTCACCGTCCGGGCCGTGGGCACTCATGCAGCTGTGCAGCGAGGCGCCGCCGGGCAGGAAGCCTTCGGCCTTGGCGTCGTAGGCGCCCTGGATCAGGCCCATGTATTCGTTCATCAGGTTGCGGTGGAACCACGGCGGCCGGAAGGTATTCTCGGCCACCATCCAGCGCGGCGGGAAGATGACGAAGTCGAGGTTGGCCAGGCCGTGCACGCTGGTGGGCGAGGTCAATACGGTGAAAATCGACGGGTCAGGGTGATCGAAACTCACCGTGCCGATAGTGTTGAACCGGCGCAGGTCGTATTTGTACGGCACGTTATTACCGTGCCAGGCGACCACGTTGAGCGGTGAGTGATCGAGTTCGCAGGCCCACAGTTCGCCGAGAAATTTCTGCACCAGCGTTGTCGGCTTTTTGAGGTCTTCGTAGTGGGCAACCGGCGCGAGGAAGTCACGCGGGTTGGCCAGGCCGTTGCTGCCGATCGGGCCAAGGTCCGGCAGGCGCAGCGGCGCGCCGTGGTTTTCTGCGATGTAGCCGCGTGCTTGGGCATCCAGCAGTTCGACGCGAAATTTCAGGCCACGCGGCAGTACGACAATTTCCAGCGGCTCCACGTCCAGCACGCCCAATTCGGTGGCGATGCGCAGGCGGCCCTGCTCGGGGACGATCAACAGTTCACCGTCGGCGTTGAAGAACACGCGCTCCATCGAGCGATTGGCGCGGTACGTGTAGATGCTGATGCCAGACGGTTGTTGCGACCCGGCGTTGGCAACCATGCCCACCAGGCCGTCGATGAAATCGGTGGGCTCACTCGGAATATCCAGAGGGTTCCAGCGCAAGCGGTTGGGCGTCACTGCGCCCAACGGCCCACCGGCCAGTTGCCGCTCAAGCTTGACGAACGCCGGGTGATTGGCCGACGGCTGAATGCGGTACAGCCAGGTGCGACGGGCTTCGCTGCGCGCCATGGTAAAGGCCGTGCCGGAGAACAGTTCGGTGTACAGGCCGTACGGGGCTTTTTGCGGGGAGTTCTGGCCGACGGGCAGCGCGCCAGGCAGGGCTTCGCTGGCGAATTGATTGCCAAAGCCCGATTGGTATTCGAGGTTCATGGATCATCCTCTGAGCGGAAGTTGTTTTTATCGTAATCCAGTTACGCATAACGTAATTTGATCACTGTCGACCGTCAAGCTATAAAGACGCCCATTCCCCCTCTCGGATTCTCGCTCCTCCATGGAAAAGCCCCGCGACACCGGTAAACAGAAAGTCCGCTCGGCCGAAGTGGGCACCGATATCCTCAAGGCCCTCGCCGAACTGTCGCCGGCCACGTCGCTGTCGCGCCTGGCCGAGCATGTGCAGATGCCGGCGAGCAAGGTCCACCGCTATTTACAGGCGTTGATCGCCTCGGGCTTTGCTGAACAGAACACCGCCACCAACCATTACGGCCTGGGTCGCGAGGCGTTGCGCGTGGGGCTGGCCGCGCTGGGCAGCATGGATGTGCTGAAAGTCGGCGCCCTGCCCCTGGCGGAACTGCGCGATGAATTGAATGAAACCTGCTTTCTGGCGGTGTGGGGCAACCAGGGCGCGACCGTCGTGCACATCGAGCCGGCAGTGCGCGCGATCACGGTGGTGACGCAGCTGGGTTCGGTGTTGCCGCTGCTCAGCTCGTCCACCGGGCTGGTGTTCAGCGCTTATCTGCCGTCGCGGGAAACCGTGGAATTGCGCGAGCGCGAGATTCAGGCCGGTGTCGCCCATGCCTTGGCGGACGATCAGGCTTACGCCACCGCCTGCGAGCAGATCCGCAGCCGTGGCCTGCACTTTGTGCACGGCTTGCTGATGCCCGGCGTCGACGCGTTGTCGGCGCCGGTATTCAACGCGGTCGGCCAGGTGGCGGCCGTGATGACCGTGGTCGGCCCGACCTCACTGTTCCACGCCGATGAAGATGGCCCGGCGGCGCAACGCTTGCTGGCGGCGACCCAGGCCGTGAGTTGGCGGATGGGCTATCAGCCCTGAATCAATCGTCCCAGCGTGACAGGGCCACGGCCACGCGGTTCTCCAGCGCCTTGACCTGCGCGCCGGCCACCACGTAGTTATTGCTCAGCATCGAGAACACCAACGTGCGCCCATGGGCGTCGGTGATGTAGCCGCTTAATGACGAGACGCCGCCCATGGAGCCGGTTTTGGCATGCAGGTTGTTTTCAGCCGGCGTGCCGCGCAAGCGATAGCTCAGGCTGCCGCCGGTCATGCGGTCAGTGTTGCCGGCAATCGGCAGCGCGTTGTACCAGGCGTTGAACCACGGCTGTTTGCGCGCGGCCAGCAGCAGGTCGGTGAGGGTTTGCGACGACACCAGGTTCTGCCGCGACAGCCCGGAGCCGTCGACTTGGTGCAGCGCCGCGGTATCCAGGCCCTGACGCTTGAGGAAACCGGCGACTGCCACCACACCCGCCGCCGCCGTGCCGCTGTTGGCGGTCTGACGGCCCATGGCCTTGAGCAAGGCTTCAGACATGTTGTTGTTCGAGAGTTTGAGCAGCGGCGTGATCAATTCCTGCAACGGCGCCGATTGATGCTCGGCCAGCACGGTCACGCCGGCAGGGGTTGCAGCCCCCACCATTCGACGCCCGAGTACCGTGATGCCCTGCTGTTTGAGGGCCTGTTCAAACAGATTGGCCACCAGCTGCGTCGGTTCCCACACGCTCACCAGCTGCGGGCTCTGCCTGCCCGGCGCCACCGCACCGCTGAGCTGCAACAGGTTGGTGCCATGGCGGCGGTTGATCCCGTAGGTGTTGCCCGGCCCACTGACCGCGCGGTTGCTCAATTGCAGGTAATCGGTGGGCGGGAAGATCTCGACGCTCACTGGCTGGCCGACACGCGCTGGCGCCTTGGCTGTGACCAGCACGCTGCCCGCATCAAAATCCGCATTGGGTGACACGGTCAGCGCCGAAATCTGCGCGCCATAGTAGGTGGTTTCATCATCGTGGGACCAGTCGACACCGAGCCGCTCGGCGTCAAACCAGGTGTCGTCGAACACGATGTCGCCCTGCACTTGGCGAACACCCTGGCTGGCCAGTTGCGCTGCCAGGGCCTGGTAGTCGGCGAACTGAATCGTCGGGTCGCCGAGGCCACGCAGGTACAAGTTGCCCGTCAGGCGATCGCCCTGGCGTATGCCATTGCTCAGCAGTTGCGTGGAGAACCGGTATTGCGGGCCCAGCACGTCCATCGCCGCCGCCGTGGTCAGCAGCTTGAGATTGGACGCGGGGACCAGGCGCGTGCGCGGGTTGTGCTGATAAAGCGTGGCGCCACTGCGCGCGTCACGCACCGTCAGCGAAACCGTGGCGCCGTGCAGCGTCGGGTCGGCCAGCAGTTGATCAAGGGAGTTGGAAGTCTGCGAAACACTCGCGCAGCCGCCCAGTAAAAAGCTCAAGCCGACCAGCATCGCGCTGGTGTGTATCCATCTGCCCAAGTGCATCAGTAGCGTTTTCCCGCGAAGTCTTCAGTGGCGGCAACGCTACCAGCTCAATGCCGTTGTGGCGAGCGGGCTTGCCACAACAGCAGCCCGTCTGACGCATTAAAACTGAAGCGTACTGGACACCGACACCTGCCGCGCATCGCCTAGCGACACAAACACCCGGCTCGCGGCCGAGGTGTAGTACGTGCGGTCGAACAGGTTCTTCACGTTGAGCTGGAACTTGACCTTCTGGCCTTCGATCTTGGTGTCATAGGTGGCAAACGCGTCGGCGACGGTGTAGCCCGGCAGGTTGAAATCGTTGGCGGCATCGCCTGCGCGCTCGCCGACATAACGGGCGCCTGCGCCCAACCGCAATTGATCACCACCAAAAATAGTGCCGAAATCGTAGACCGCCGACAGCGAGCCCGTGTGCTTGGCCACGTTTTGCAGGCGGTTGCCCTCAAGCGTCGGGTCTTTGTCCTTGGTGTCGAGAGCATCGGTGTACGCGTAGCTGCCGATCACGCTCCATTGGTCGGTCAACTGGCCGGTGGCGTCCAGCTCCAGGCCACGGGAGCGCACCTGGCCGGCAATGCTGTAAACGGTGTTGGCCCCTGATCCCACCGAGACCAGCACGTTGCGCTTATCGATATTGAACAACGCCGCGCTGGCGGTAATACGCCCCGGGATGTCGAGCTTGGCGCCCAGCTCCCACGACTTGGACTCCTCAGGCGTGAGGTCGCCGGTCAAGGTGCTGCC
Organism: Pseudomonas sp. NFX183; assembly: GCF_047943075.1. Lineage (NCBI taxonomy): Bacteria > Pseudomonadati > Pseudomonadota > Gammaproteobacteria > Pseudomonadales > Pseudomonadaceae > Pseudomonas > Pseudomonas sp. NFX183. The sequence goes on from NZ_CP181333.1 coordinate 953,909, forward strand.
ATCGGCCAAGGCGGCGATGGTGGAGTTGGGTTTGAACGACTCGGTATAGCTGCCGTAGAACGACAACTCATCCGTGTAGCGGTACACCAGGCCGGCGCGCGGCACCCACGCCTGGCCATTGCCGTTGGTGTTGGCCGTGAACGGCACACCCTTGCCGGCGTACTGGTCATACATCTGATAGCGCACACCTCCCACCAGGATCCACTGATCGGTCAGGTGAATGGCGTCCTGGAAAAACAGTGAGTCGCTGCGCAGCAGGTCCGTCTGGGCGCTGTCCTTGGCACTGACGGTGGTGCCTTGCACGTCCCTGCCATAGACCGGATCGAGGTAGCTGAAGGCGCTGCGTTGCGCCTGGCGGATCAAGTCGGCGCGGTAGATCTTGCGGTACTCATCGTCCAGGCCAAACACCAGGTCATGCTGCATGCCACCGACGTTGACGCTGCCTTCCAGGCTCATTGTGGCAAAACGATCGGTGGTCAGCGCCCCCCGTGTGCCGTCCATGCTGCGGGTCAGGGTGCCGTTGGAATTGACCGAAACCGTGCGCACCTGGCTGGCATCATAGGTCTCGCGGTTCCAGCTGTAGCCCAAGTGCGCCTTCCAGTCGTCGTTCAAGTCGTGGTCGACTTCCAGGCGATACAGGTCGGAGCGGCCTTCCATGTTGTTGAACGGCTCATCCAGGCGCCGGGTCGCGGGGATGTTCAGCGGGTGATTGGTCTTGGGATCGATGGCGGTGCCCCGGTCAAACGGCGAGAGGAATTCGCGGTGCTCGTAGGCAAAGACCACTTTGGTGGTGTCGCCGTACCAGGCCAGGGACGGCGCTACCAGCGTCTCGCGGTGGGTGCCGAAATTGCGCCAGTAATCTTCGTCTTCATGGTCGACGATCAGTCGGTACGCCAGGCCGCTGTCGCCAATCGGGCCGGTGGTATCGAGGTTACCGCCACTGCCGTTCTTGCCGTCGCCGAAGGTCGAGCCACGTGCGGTCAGGGAGGTGGATTGAGTCAGTTCCGGCTTTTTGCTGACGATATTGACCACGCCGCCCGGGTCTTGAATACCGTACAACAATGACGACGGGCCCTTGAGCACTTCAACGCGCTCGGCGGTGGAGTTCAACGCACGCCCCTGCACCACGGGCATGCCGTCTTGCATGATCGAGCCATTACGGTTATCACCAAACCCGCGCAGCATCACCGCATCCTGGGTACTGGCCAAGGTGTTGGCCTGGGTGATGCCGCTGATATTGGCGAGGGCGTCATCCAGGTTACGCGGGGTCTGGTCGCGCAGCACTTGGGCGGGCACCACGTTGACGGTTTGCGGGGTTTCCAGCAACAGGCCATGGGAGCGCATCACCGAGCTGGTGGGCGGCGGCTGGTAACTGGTGCTGTCCTGGGCCTGGCCGGCGCCGCTGATGGTGGTGGCGCCGAGGTTGACCGCGCCGTCGGTGGGCACAGGTTCAAGGGCCAAGGTGTGGGCGTCGATCTGGCGGAAGGTAAAGCCTGAGTGGCCGAGCAGGCGTTGCAGGGCCTGGGTCGCGCTCATTTGCCCGCTGACGGCAGGAGCACTGAGACCGTAGGGCGCTTCATCGGTATAGATCACGCTGATCCCGGTGACGCGGCTGAAATCACTCAGGGCCTGGGGCAGCGGCTTGGCTGCCAGCGCAAAATTGAACTGGGCGCTTTGCTGCTCCTGCGCCTGCGCCACGGCCAGGGGCAGCAACGCCAGCCCCGACACCGCCAGTACCGAGGCTCCCAGCCACTGTTTTACCCAACCGCCCGCCGTCGATTTCATGCTGTGAGAACCCGTGTAGAAAACGCTGTTAATGCGAATAGATCGCAGTTTCAAGCACTACACGGATGGGCGGTGGATTTACCTCACATTGTTTTGAAAATAATTTTATTTACTGCGCCTGAATGCGGAACCCCAACCGTGGGAAATGCACATGCACGGTGCCGCCGCGTTCATCGGTACGCCGCAGGATCAACTCCTCACGCCCGGCGAACAGCAACTCGCCGGCCACCAGATCGGTGCCGTAGTCGGTAGCGCAAATACTCACCTGCTGGCCCGGCTTGAAGCCGTTCAAGTCCTCGAACAGTTCATCCGGCAAGGCCGCAGGCGTCGCGTTACGCGCCACTTCCAAGGCCTGTTCGGCGCTCATCTCACTGGCAGTGCCATGGCCGAAGCTCAACACACGGTCCAGCCAGGCAGCGACAGCGGGATAGGCATCCACCAGCGGCGCCGTCACCGACGAGCCTTTGAGGAACCACAACGGATGCGCCAGGGCAAAGTCGGCAATCGACGGCTCGCCAAACAGGAAGTCACCTGCCTGGTGCTGCAATTGCTGATCGATGCGGCTGATGATCGTCGGCCATTGGTGCTTGGCCCGGTCCAATTGCACGCGGGTGGCGGTGCCGCCGCTGAACAGTTTGGCGCGGTCCGCCACCAGCACGTCAAGCATCTGCGGCGGCACCTTGGCGAACTTGACGGCCAGGGATTCGGGCTGGAACACCAGCGCAACGGCATGCGAGAACACCAACGAATCGGCCCACGCGGCGAAGCTTTGCGTGACCAGCTCCAGGCCTTGGGGAAACAGCGCCGGCGCGGACTTTTCCTGCTCGAGGCGGTGGGCGATCAAGGCGGTGTCGCAGTAGATATCGGCGCCGACTTGCAGCACCGGCGTCTTGCGGTAACCGCCGGTGAGGGCCGTGAGGTCAGGCTTGGGCATCACCGGCGAGATAAACACCGAGCGCCAGGACAAGCCCTTGAAGCCCAGCATCAGGCGGGCTTTTTCAGCAAAGGGGGATTGCGGGTAGTGGTGCAGGATCAACTCAGACATGCCAGGCTCCGCTCAAGTAAGTGAGCCGCTAGCTTAGCCTGCAACGCCCCACGTGCGGGCGATGGGAACCCATCAGTCAAATCAATGAACCGCTCGCCGCCAGGCACTCCTTGGCGCTCTTCTTGAGCTTTTTGATCAGCCGCTCCTGGCGCAGCGCCTCGCCCTTGCTCGCACATTGCTCGGTGTACACCAATGCCACCGCGGGGCTGGACAAAAAGAACCGCGCGCCCTTGCCGCTTTGGTGAGAAGCAAAGCGGCGCACCGGGTCATTGCTGATGCCGCAATACAGCGAGCCATTGGCCGCGCGCACCAGGTAGACAAACCAGGGTTTGGGTTCAGGAAGATCAGTCACAGGTCGTTTCGGCAAACCAGAGGAGCGCCAATCTTATCAACGACCGGCCTGAAATGCCCTCAGGCCTTTAAGCGCCTGGGCGCGCACGGCGTTTTTCAACGCAGGCGACCAACCCAACAACAACCCCTTGAGGCCCAGGGCCTGGCGCGACCAGCGCCACAGGTCGAAGTGATCGTGGTGCTCGCAGATTTTGCCATCGCGAAACACAAACCGCGCGCCGATATCGTTGACCACCGTGTTGCCGGTGGCGCTGAACAGGTACGTCGCTACCCAATGCGCGCTGCCGGTGGTTTCATCGCTGCGCACGTGGTCGAAGGTCAGGGAAAAATCCTTGGCGCGGGTGGTGAGCATGCGCCACATGTCACCTGCGTCACGGCCACGCAGCTCGCCGAACGCGGGGTCGCTGAACACCACATCGTCGGTGTAGCAGGCGGCCATGGCTTCGGCATCCAGGCGCTGGAAGGCACTGTAGAACTCGGTGATCAGGGCGTTGTGGGCATCACTCATGGGCAGGCTCCGCAGGCATCGAAAAGGTAGGCGCACGATAAGCCGCCAGCGCCGGTAAGGCTACCGACATTCGCCGCGCAAATGACCACGCTTACGGCACCATGCCACTGCTGCGAGCGTAGGCGAACAAATCCACGTCGGTGGAGATGCACAACCGGCTCATGGCCGTGCTTTTTTGCTTGCTGATGGTCGAGATGCTGCGATTGACCCGGGCGGCAATCTGGCTGACGGTCATACCGCTGGCGAGCATGCGCACCACTTCACGCTCTTTGCCGGACAACTGCGGCACGGCTTGCTGGTCGCCGGTGCCAGCTTCCACCAACTGCACCCGCAGGCTTTCGCTGACAAAGGTATGGCCTTCGCTCACGGCCTTGATGGCCTGCGGCAACTCCCTGGCTGAGGCACTCTTGGCCACGATGGCCCGCGCGCCTTGTGCGAAGGAAGCGCGCAGCGTGGCGATGTTGGCGAACATGGTCACCAGAATCACTGGCAATCGCGGGTATTGGCGTTGCATCAGGCTCAACAGGCCGTACCCATCAGCCTGCTGATTGCCCGGCATGGCAAAGTCGGTCACCAGCAGGTCACAAGGCGTGCTGTCGAGCACCGCCAGCAGTTGATCGGGGCCGTCGGCCTCGCCGACCACCTTGCACTTTCCACTGGCCTCGATCACGACTTTTTGGCCGATACGCACAATCGGATGATCGTCAGCAATTATTACGCGAAGCATGAGACCCACCATGATGGCAACTTGACCTACGCAAAATAGCGCCGGATGTGGCCGGCAACAACCGCCAAGAAAACCAGCCAGGGCAGCCCGTGCAGCATTCGTGGCTGTCGAGAGTTATACCTACAAAACAAACAGAGCAGGCCGTCAGAAAGAAGCTACAGCTCAGGGCGAAATCTTCCTTCACCCCCGATGAAAGCCTGCGTCTTCAAAGCGCCGACAAGTACGCCAGGTAACGCACCAGGTCCTGGCGCAACCGGATCAAGTCGCGGGCATGCGTGGCCACACCGTCGCCACTTACCCGCGTCATCAGTTGCAGGCCGCGTTTTTCCAGCGAGGTGACGCCCAGAAAGGCCACGCTGCCAATCAAGCGGTGCAGGTGTTGAACGGTTTCGGCGCCATCAAGGCGCATCACCGCGCCCGACAGCGCGCGCAGGTCTTGGCGAGCTTCATGGATCAGGCTGCCAAGCATGCTGTCCACCACTTCGCTGCGGCCAAACATTTGCACCAGCGTCGTACGGGTTGGCCAGCCTTTTTGCCCGACCAATGCCTGTGCCTTTGTGCCCTGCTCGAATGCGCCCACGTGGGCTTGGTCCAGCCAATAGACCAAGACGTGGTGCAGCTGCAAAAAAGTCAGCGGTTTGATCAGCCACGCGTCCATGCCGGCTTCCAGGCACAGGCGGACTTCGTCAGGGCCCAGGTTTGAGGTCAGGCCGATGATGGGCAGTCGCGTCGACAGCGCCTCACGTTCGCGGCGGCGGATTTCGCGCGTCATGGCATAGCCGTCCATGAGCGGCATCTGGCAGTCGGTCAGAATCAGATCAAAGTGCTGCACGTCCAGGGCGGCCAGCGCAGCTCGCCCGTCCCTGCACGCTTGGTGACCCAGGCCGAGGCGGTCAAGGGTTCCGCTCATCAGCAGGCAGTAGGCTGGATGGTCGTCAACAACCAACACCTTGAGCCGTTGCCAACAGGCAGGCACGGTGATCAACGCCCGCGAGTCATCCCCACCCCTGCTGCCTGGGGGAATGCCTGATGACATGACTACCTCAACTTACCGTATCGACGGACGATGATGGCACGCCATGCGTGCAGGAAACGGCCGCGCTCTGGCCGATCGGGCGCGGCATTCTGAACCATCTTTTTGATTTTTTTATGACGCTTCAGCGGCGCAAAACGTATTCGAATGACTGCGCCTGGACGATACAAAAACTACGAAACCTCACAATTCCTACGTAAACAACAGCCGGTTCTGACATAAGCGAATGCGCCTTTGCGCTATCCGCCTACTCTCGTATTTGTTGTATTTCCCCGCCTCGCCCCCCTCTATAAATTCGCCGCACCCCAACAAGGGGCGCGGCCTGTCCTCCCCACGGTCGCAACACACATGGCTGTTTGCCCTGAGGCACAGTCAGCAATCCTTGCACCGGAACCTCACGACATGAATAAGTCCCTAGCAGCACTCGCCCTCTTTTTAGTGGCCGCTCATCAAGGCCCGGCTGTTGCCGCAAGCTCGGTGGAGTTGATCGTCAAAGGCCTGATCACCCCGAGTGCCTGCACGCCAACCTTGTCCGCCAACGGCATCGTCGATCACGGCAAGATTTCCGCCAAGGACCTCAATCAAGGCACCCCCACTGATCTGCCAGCCGTGACCTTGCAGATGCGTGTGAACTGCGATGCACAGACCTTGTTTGGCTTGAACGGCAACGACAACCGAGCGTCCTCAGCCGTCGTTGCGACGGGCTATGGGCTGGGCTTGATCGATAACACGCAGAAAATCGGCACCTACCACCTTGAGCTGGTGAACCCGGTTGCGGACAACGTCGGCGTCATACCCCTGGAGTCCAACAACGGCGGGCAAACCTGGAGCGCGATTGATGGTGAATATTGGTACAGCGGCAACCTGGCCGGTTTCGGCGGTGTTTCCGGTGGCCTGTATGTCCCCGTGCCTATTCAGGACCTGATCACTGACTTGGCCGTCATGACCCAGATCGTGCCCGCACAAGACCTGAACCTCAGCAATGAAGTGCCCCTCGACGGCTCCGCCACGATCGAAGTGAAGTACCTGTAAACAAGGCTCGCTGACCCGATGCCATAACGCATCGGATCAGCCTCGCGCGCATCGCCCTACTTGGAGGTTTTACATGAACCATCGCACCCTCGCCCCAGTGTTCACGGCGCTGATGGCCGTCATTCCCCAGGCATTTGCCTCCAGCGCCACTGACCTTAGGATCACCGGCCTGATCACGCCCAGCGCCTGCTTGCCCAACCTGTCCAGTGGTGGCGTCGTCGATCATGGCAGGTTGACGGTGAAGGACCTCGATCCCCAACTGCCTACCCGCCTGGAGACCGTCAACCTGCAATTGGAGGTCACCTGCGAGGCAGAAACCCTGTTCACCCTGACCACCGTCGACAACCGCTCCGGCACATCGGCCATCCACCCGGCGAGCCATGGCCTGGGCAGCGTCAATGACGACCAGATGCTGGGCAGTGTGGCGTTCAGCGTACTGGATGCGGTCGCCGACAACGTGCCGGTACGCACCCTCTTATCCAGCAACGGCGGTGCCGACTGGCGCCCTTCGACGTACCTGGGCCATGCCGGGCTGACCGCTTTCGCCGCCGCCGACAACCTCAACGCCCCGATCGCCGTGAAGGTGTTGACCGCCCGACTCAGCGCCTTCACCACCCTGGTAAAAGGCACCGACCTGAACCTGGTGGATGAAATGCCCATCGATGGTCATGCCACGCTGCAAGTGAAGTACTGGTAAGCCCGACCTTGCGTGGGCGGCGTGATTGCCCCCACCAGCAGGATGACGTTACCCACGAAGTGGCCATCGATGGCGATGCCACCGTTGAAGTGCTGTACCTGTAACTGGCGGCACCCACCCCCCACTGTGATAACGACGCAATGAACCCATCGACCATCACCCGGGCGCTCACGCTGTTCGCCTTGCACCTGACGCCGGCCTCCGCCGCCTCAACCGTGGACCTGAGCGTTACCGGCCGGATCACACCCCAGGCCTGCACCGTGTCGCTGTCCGACAGCGGCCTGATCGATTACGGCAAGATCCCGGCGCGCACCTTGAGACCGAGTGAATTCACCTCACTGCCCAGCCGGCAAATGGGCCTGAGCATCAACTGTGAAGGGCCGACGCTGTTTGCAATGGTGGGTATCGACAATCAGCCGGACTCCTCTGTGAAGCCCGACGTTCTGTACGGCTTGGGCATGAACATTCATGCACCGAGCGAACGCCTGGGGTCGGTGGGTTTGTCATTGCGCGGGCCGGTGGGCGACGGCGGCGCCCTGCAGGTGATCAGCTCCGCGGACGGCGGGAGCACCTGGCACCCCGAGCCCAATGCACATCCCAGGCACGCCATGGGTTTTGCCCACCTCGACACGCTGGTGCCCATCCCCATCAGGCAACTGGTCGCCAGCCTGCGGGTGGACACCGCCATCAGCCCGGCCAATAGCCTGACGCTGAAGCAAGAAGTGCCTTTGCAAGGTTCGATCACCCTGGACCTCAAGTACCTGTAACCCTTAGTGAATGAGTCCTCAGATGACGATGCATGTTTCCTGGATACGCGCCGGTTGTGCCGGCCTCGCTTTATGGTGCTCTGCCGCGGCGCTGGCCGACGGTATGGTGCCGGACACCTCGGTGGTCATCGTGCACGAGGCGGACGGCGAAGCGGCCGTGTCCGTGACCAATACCGACAGCAAACTGGCCCTGTTGCACGTGACCCTCGAAGACATCCCCGAAGACCAGGCCACCTTGCTGTTCGTCACTCCGCCGCTGTCGCGGGTGGAGCCCGGCAAGCGTCAGCTGGTGCGGTTCATCCTGCAAGCGGACGAGCCGCTTAAAACCCAACGGCTCAAACGGGTGGTCTTCGAAGGCATGCCCCAGCAACGTATCGGCACCGAGGCCGCGCGCGCCCAAGTGGGCGTCACGGTGCGCCAGAACCTGCCGGTGATCCTGCATCCCAAGGGGCTGGCACCCAACCGTGAGCCGTGGCTGGGCCTGACCTGGCACCTGGACGGCGACCGGCTCAGCGTGCGCAACCCCACACCGTACGTGGTGCGCCTTGCGCAGGCGGTGCGGCTGTTGCCCGGCAGCGGCTCGACCTTGCTGCCGCGCACGTATGTGCTGCCGGGAGAAACCCTGACGGTCGCGGCCCAGGGTACGGGGGCGACGTCAGTGCGCCTGCAGCCGGCCACGGTGTATGGCTTTGCTGTCGCGCCCTACGAGGCCCCCATCACGCCTTGATCCCACCGCGTCGACCCGCGGCGACGCCTCTATAAAACGAAGTGACCTCCTGCGAAGGTCACCGGGAAGACCGCCTGGCGCGTCCGAAACCCTCGCCTCGGGCTTCCATCAAACGAGTGTAATTGTGTGAACACAGTCATGAATTACCGTGACGGCGAAGCCCTGTCCGGCGTTATGCCGCGCCCGTCACTCGTACAACTGGGCGGCATCGCATGGGCGCTCAGCCATCTGCTGCTGGCCGAACAGGCCTGGGCAGACGACGCGCCGTCAACCGGTTCGTTCGACCACCAGACCCTGCACCAGCGTGGCATCGACCCGCAACTGGCCAGCCTGCTGCTGGACACGCCGCGCTTTACCCGCGGCCGCCACGCCGTCAACCTGGAGGTCAACGGCCAACGGCGCGGTCGGGTCGACGTCAGCTTCGATGACCACGGCGCATTGTGCTTTGACGCCGCCTTGTTGCAAGCCGGTCAGTTGGTCGCGCCGCCACGCCGCGTTGACGCCTGCCACGCCTTTGTCGAGCACTACCCCCAGACGGTGATCGAATCCGACCCGGCCAGCCTGGCTCTGTCACTGGTAGTGCCCACGCAAGCGTTGCGCGTTGCGCCACAGGACGTTTCCGGCTACAGCACCGGCGGTTTCGCAGCCTTGCTCAATTACGATGTGACCGGCCTGCACAACGAGTACGGCGACAGCAGCAGCCGGTTCGGCTCGGCCAACACCGAAGTCGGCTTTAACGCCGGCGACTGGATCGTGCGCAGCCGCCAGGTACAGACCTGGCAGGACGGCGTCTCGCGCAGCAACCACCTGGACGCCTACGCCCAACGGACCTTTGCCCGCCAGCAGGCGGTGTTGCAGGCCGGGCAGATCAACCTCTACAACCCGGTGCTGGCGGGAGCCCCGATCACTGGCGTGCAAGTGCTCACCGAGCAGGCGCTGCAAGACCAGGATCAGGGCGCGACGATCGATGGCATCGCCAACGGCCCGGCCCAGGTGGAGGTGCGGCAAAACGGTGCGTTGGTTCACTCCACAGTGGTTCCCGCGGGGCCGTTTTCCCTGAGCCATGTGCCGCGCCTGAACGGGCGCTCCGATGTGGAAGTGACGGTCAAGGAAGCCTCCGGCGAAGAACGGCGCTTCAGCGTGCCGGCGGCGATGCTGGGCCTGGGTCTGCCGGCACCGGGTTACGCCGTGGCCGCAGGCACGGTGCGCAACATCGGCGACAGCAATGGCGCCGAACCCTGGGTGGTCAGCGCCGGGTGGACGGCTGCAGTCCACCCACTGATCACTCTTGGCAGCGGCCTGCTGGCGGCCGAAGACTATCGCTCGGCCGGGGCCAACCTGGGTGTGCTGCCTTGGCAGAACAGCCAGTTGCAAGGGGCTGTGGTGGTCGCCGAGGCAACTCGCCAGGCGCAAGCGCGCGGCGTGCAGGTGGACCTCTCGTGGTCTCAGCAAGTGGGTGAACGCTGGGCCATCAGCGCCGCTAATGCCTGGCGCAGCGAGGGCTATCGCGACCTCACCGAATCGACCTACGCCGCCCATACCCGCGAGCAGCAGCGCTCACGCTACCGCGACCAGCAAAGCGCCACGGTCTCCTGGGCGCATCCATGGCTGGGAGCATTCAGCCTCGGCGTGTCGCGCGCCGCCTCGTTTGCCGGCGACAGCAGCAGCCGGGCACTGGCGTCGTGGGGCACGCAAGTGGGCGGCGTATCGCTGTCCGCCACCGCCGAATGGCAGATGGGCGGCCGCCGTTACAACGATGACAGCCTGTACCTGAACCTCAGCCTGCCCTTGGGCGAGAACCGTCGAGGCCGCACCTGGGTGCGTAACTCCGGGGGCGAGCACCGCATCGGCATCGGCGTCAACGAACCGCTCAACGACCAACTGGCCTATCGGGTGGGCGTTGAACATGACAGCCGCGACCGTGAGGTCGAGTCATCCCTCGGGGTTTCCGCCCTGCCGTTCTACAGCCAGCTGGACTTCAACTACAGCCGCTCCAGCGACGCGCGTTCCAGCTACCAGGGCGGCGCTCGCGGCGGCGTGGTGGTGCATGGCGACGGCGTGACCTTGTCGCCCTACCCGGTGCGCGACACGTTTGCGCTGCTGTCGGTGGGCCAGATGTCCGGCGTCAAAGTCAGTACGCCAAGCGGCCCGGTGTGGACCGACTGGCAAGGCCAGGCCGTGGTGCCGCAGATCAGCGCCTATGGCCGTAGCCCGGTGGAAGTGCAGACGCGCTCGTTGCCGCGCAATGCCGACATCAGCAATGGCCTGGCCGTGGTGTCGGCAGGGCGCGGTGCCGTCGACCGGCTTGAGTTCGGCGTCGCCCTGACACGTCGGGCCTTGCTGACCCTTGACCGGCCGGTGCCGCGTGGCGCGACGGTCACCACCGACGGCGGCGAGTTCGTCACGCTGGTGCAGGAGGGCAACCAGGTATTCCTGCCCAATGTGCTCGACCCTCGGCCGTTATGGATCAAGGGCCCTGGGCAGCCGCGTTGCGCCCTGCGTTTTGAGCTGCCGCAAAAGGCCGACCCCGACGTGTATTTCGAAACCGCACCCGCCCGTTGCCTGACCCTGTGAGGACTCTCGTGAAACGTCATTACTGCCTCGCCGCCCTGCTACTGACGGGCACCGCCCAGGCCCAGGACGATTGCCGACTGGACGTGAGTGAGTCGCTGCTGGATTTTGGCTCGATTCGTCGCACCATCGACCCGGTACACGGCCCTGAACGACTGCTGGGTGAACGGCGCCTGAGCATGACCCTGGACTGCCCGCAGACCAGCGACCTAAGCGTGTTCTACCGCGGCCTGGCCGCCAGCGCCGAGCGTTTGCGCTTCACCCAGGGCGGCAGCTACCGCGTGCACGTACACGGTGGCCTGCTGGACGGCCGCGCTGTAGCGCTGGGTTTGCTGGCGGCCAGCGGCCAGCCGCCGATTGCCAGCGCCCAGTCCCTGGACTGGCGCCCCGAGCATGGCATGGTACCGATGCTCAACGGCCTGCCCGCGCATGGCCGCAGTTTCTCCCTGCAACTGGCAGTCAGTGCCTATGCCGAGGAGCGCGCGACGCCTGTGCGCGATGCCGTCACCTGGGACACCACCGGGCGGATCGAGGCTACCGGCTCCGGGCGCTCGCGGGCGCTGCGCCTGCAAGCGCACTTTGCGCCGGCGGCCTGCACACCCGGGCTGTCCAACGGGGGGACGGTGAGCTTTGGCAAGCTGTCGATCAATGACTTGAGCCACGATCAGGACACACGCCTGCCGACCCGGCCGCTGACGCTCACGGTGGCCTGTGACGGGCCGACCCCGTTTGCCCTGGTCATGAAGGACAACCGCGACGGCTCCGCCACCGGCGGCCTGGATGAAACCGCCTATGGCTTGGGCGTGGATACACGCGGGCAGAAAATCGGGCGCTACTACCTGACGGTCGACCCTGCCCAGGTCAGCGCCGACAACTTCTCCCAGGTGTATCGCACCGACTCCACCACGGGCGGCTCGGCGTGGAGCATTGCCAACAGCAGTCCCATCGACGTTGGCGCGCGCAGCCTTCTGGGGTTTACCTCGGCGGCCGGCAGCACCCAGGGCCCCGAGGCCCTGCAAAACCTCAGCGCTTTACTGAGCCTGCAGGCATTTATTGCACCACTCGACAGCCTGGACCTGAGCACTGAGGTTCGGCTCGACGGTTCGGCCACGCTCGAAATCACCTACCTGTAAGCGCTCCCGGAGCCCTCATGACCCTTCGATATCTGATTCTCGCGCCCTTTATCTTCTTCAACCCGCTGAGCCTCGCCGCTTCCAGCGTAGAGCTGAGGGTCGATGGGCTGATTACGCCGATGGCCTGCACGCCAACCCTGTCAGCCGCAGGACTGGTCGACTTCGGCAAAATCTCCCAGCAAGACCTTAACCTCACAACCGGCACACGGCTGCCGCTCAAGTCCCTGAACCTGACCGTCACGTGCAACGGCGCCGCCCGCTACGCCTTGCGCATGCGCGACAACCGCGACGGCACGGCGCACGTCAACAGTGAGATTTACTACGGGTTGGGCCTGGACGGCAGCGGCAACAAGGTCGGTGTGTATTCGGTCAAGTTCGACCCCAAGCAGACCGTGGCCGATGCCGTGCCGCACATCTACGGCACCGAGTCCACCACCGGCGGCGTGGCCTGGCGCACCTCAAACCGCAATCCAATCGACATCGGCGCCAAAAGCCTGCTGGGTTTTACCGATCTGGAAGGCAGCACCGCGGGCCCCTCCGGCATCCAGACCCTGAACAGCACACTGACCCTGGAAGCAGTGATCAACGCCAAGCAGAACCTGGACTTGAGCACCGACATTCCCATGGATGGCTCCGCCACCCTGGAAGTGACTTATCTGTGACACCACCTTTTTCAACCCTAGGAGTACCCGCTAAATGAACAAGCTTTTCCCTGTCTTGACCACTGCGCTATTACTGGTCACCTCCACAGGTGCTTCGGCGGCATCCACTGCCGAACTGACCGTCAAGGGCCTGATCACGCCCAGCGCGTGCACGCCGAGCCTGTCCAATGGTGGGGTGATCGACCACGGCAAGATTTCCGCCAAGGACCTGAACCCGGCCAAATACACCATCATCGGCAACCATACGCTGAGCTTGACCGTCACCTGTGAGGCCGCAACGGCATTCGCCCTGTATGGCGTGGATAACCGCGTCGGCTCAACCGACAACCCCAGCGACTACGGCCTGGGCTTGATCAATGGCGATCAGAAGCTTGGGCATTACGTTTTGATGCTGAGTAACCCGCTCGCCGACAATGTGCCGGTGCAGACCATTGGCTCCACTGACCAGGGAAGTTCGTGGAACAAGGAAAGGTTCCTCGATCCGGGCCTGTACATGTCCATCGCCGCCATGAACGACGCCAGCCAACCGCTGCCGACCAAAGACCTGGTCGCCGACCTGGAGGTGCAAACCCTCATCAACCGCACCGACGGGATGGACCTGAGTAACGAAGTGCTCATCGACGGTTCGGCCACCCTGGAAATGCGGTACCTGTAACGCCTGAAAAGCGCAGGGCTTGGGGTGGCGCCCAAGCTTGCCTGGCACGGGAGCAGGTTTACTGCTCCTCACAGGCTATCTCGCTATACCTTCTCGCTGCGCACGCCCACGTACACCGCACGGCCCGCGCCCAACCCGGCGACGATGGCGCCCACGCCGATCACGGCAAAGATCCAGCCTACGGCCGTCCAGCCGCCCGTCCAGTCATGCACCAGCCCGACCGCGAACGGCCCGAGGGATGCCAGGGTGTAGCCAAAACCCTGGGCCATGCTCGACAGGTTGGCCGCGACATGTGAGTCGCGCGAGCGCAGCACGATCAAGGTCAGCGCCAGGCTGAAAGTGCCTCCCTGGCCGAGGCCCAGCAGGATCGCCCAGCCCCACAGGCCATCAAGGGGCGCGTACAGGCAGCCGAACAAGCCGCCGAGGGTCAACAGCATCACCACCACAATCGCCAGCCGCTGGTCCTTGCCGCGCGTGGCCAGCCAAGGTGCGGCGAGGGAACTGGCCAACTGCACGATGACCGAGCCGGACAGCACCAGGCCCGCCTGGGTCGCGCTTAGGCCGCGACCGATCAGAATCGATGGCAACCAACCGAACACGATATAGGCCAGCGACGATTGCAGGCCCATGTACACCGTTACCTGCCAGGCCAGCGGATCCCGCAGCAGCCCCTTCACGCGATACGCAACTTGATGGGCACCGTGTTTTTGCCCGACCTGTGGCAACCAGAACGCCGCCGCCACCAGCGCTGGCAGAATCCAGAAGCCCAGGCCGATGCTCCAGCTGTCACCGAAATGCTTGCTCAGCGGCACCGTCGAGCCGGCAGCCAATGCGGCGCCCAGGCACAGCGCCATGGTGTACACGCCGGTCATGGTGCCGGCCTGTTTGGCAAAGTCACGCTTGACGATGCCCGGCAGCAACACGCCGATGATGCCGATACTTGCTCCGGCAATCAGGCTACCGGCGAACAGCCCGACCTCGCCGAAGGCACTGCGCAAAATGATCCCGGCAGCCAACGTCAACAGAATCCCCAGCACCACGCGCTCAGCGCCGAAGCGCCGCGCCAGGATCGGCGCCATCGGTGCGAACAGGCCCAGGCACAGCACCGGCAAGGTGGTCAGCAAACCCGCCTTGGCTGCCGACAACCCCAGGCTCTGGGAGACTTCAGCCAGCAGCGGCGACATGCTCGACAATGCCGGGCGCAGGTTCAGTGCCACCAGAATCAGGCCCAGCAGTAACAGCCACGGCCGCGCGACGACCGGCGGGGTGTGCTGCACCACGTCGTCATCGGCTTCGGCGTCGATTAATAATTCTTCGAGTTCAGTCGGGCGTTTGGTTTCAAGGTTCATTGATCAACTGCCGGCAGAGGGATTTGGCGCGTTCCGGATCTTGCTGCTCCACGGCGTCGAGCAAGGCGATATGCAGGTCAAACACGGCCTGGCGACGCGGTGAGATGTTCAGGGTCTGGCGCAACTGGGCGGCGACGATGGCAGAGAAGTACTGGTACAGCTCGCTCAGTGCCGGGTTGTGCGCCGCGTCCACCAAGTGTTTATGGAACACCAGATCGGCGCTGATATAAGCCTCCAGGTCGCCGTGGTACAGCTCGGCGCTGGCCTTGAGTGCGTCGCGCAACGCACTCAGATCGGCCTCGGTACGGCGCAACGCCGCAAGCCCGATGGCCTCCACTTCGAGAATCTGCCGGGTCTCCTGCGCCTGCTCCAGGGTGCAATGGGACAACGCCCGCATTGCGCCCAGCGGGTCGGTCATCGAGCGCAAATAACTGCCGTCGCCCTGGCGAATTTCGATCAAGCCGCAAAACGCCAATACACGCATGGCCTCGCGCACGGTATTGCGGCTGATGCCCAGCTCGGCGGACAGCTCAGGCTCGGTGGGCAGGCGCTCGCCGATGGCCCATTTGCCTTCAGTGATGCGTCGACGCAGTTGCTCCAGGGCTTGGTCAACCAGGGAACGTTTGATCAGAGGGGCGATGTCTGTCATGGATTTTGCGCTTTCGTCCAATCATAGGATGAATTTTCCTACAGCCTATTCAGACTTGCCTACAAAGGCAACGCACTAGGGTTCGTAGGCGGCAAAAAGAACTGAATTTTCGATTAGTAAAATTACCCATATAGGGTAATTATTGGACTCAGGTGTCTTATGGAAAAGTACACACCTCATTACGATCTGGCGGTGATAAAGGCGGATGTGAGGCGGCTTGGTGCCAAGGCTTTCACACGGGCGGCAAAGAGAACCGCAGAGGCTCTCGACCTTGATCTCACTGAGATGCAAGCGATCGTTTTCAAACTGCACAACAGGATGTTGTACAAATCGATGACCACCTATGCCGATCA
Source organism: Pseudomonas sp. NFX183 (assembly GCF_047943075.1). Classification (NCBI taxonomy): domain Bacteria; kingdom Pseudomonadati; phylum Pseudomonadota; class Gammaproteobacteria; order Pseudomonadales; family Pseudomonadaceae; genus Pseudomonas; species Pseudomonas sp. NFX183. The sequence continues at coordinate 969,953 of NZ_CP181333.1, forward strand.
CCGCGTCTGGCATGACGTCTACCACATCCATTCACATGGTCTGGAGATTTACATCAAGGTCACTTACTGCTCCGGCAGTAACCCACCGGTGATCTCCTTCAAAGGGATGAACCCATGAACACCCAACATTGCTATATCTGTGGCGCCCCCGACGCCATGACACGCTTTGAAGGCCGCAGCGAAACCCTGTGCATAAAAGGTATGGAGCGGCGCATTGATGATCTCTCGGGCTGGGAATGCCAGGTGTGCGAAGACGGCATGTATGACCCCGATAGTTGCGAACGCCATGCCAAGGCCGGTGATGATCTGCTCCACGCAGCACGGCGCATGATGGGCGCCGAATTGAAGCGTATCCGCCGCAAGCTGCACCTCACGCAAAAACAAACCGTAGCAGTGTTTTCCGGTGGCGGGCACAACGCACTCTCACGCTACGAACGCGGCGAAATTACGCCGCCAAAACCGTTGATGGTGCTGATGCGCCTGCTGGATCGTTACCCCCACTTGCTCACCGACGCCACCGAACTGGCCGAAGGCGCAGACCTGCGCAACGCCTTCACTTACAGCCTCAACAACGAAACGCGGGAAGCCCTCAAGGCCTCCTAGACAGGCAAAAATAAACCCGGCACCAGGCCGGGTTTATCGTTTCAAACATCGATCAATGCAAAATCTGGCTCAAGAACAACTTGGTCCGATCATTCTGCGGGTTGTCGAAGAAGTCATTCGGCGCCGCCTGTTCGACGATCTCGCCCTTGTCCATGAAGATCACGCGGTTGGCCACGGTACGGGCGAAGCCCATTTCGTGGGTCACGCACAACATGGTCATGCCGTCTTCGGCCAGGCCGATCATGGTATCCAGTACCTCTTTCACCATTTCCGGATCGAGTGCCGACGTTGGCTCATCGAACAGCATGATTTTCGGCTTCATGCACAGCGCACGGGCAATCGCCACGCGCTGTTGCTGGCCGCCGGACAGTTGCCCCGGAAACTTGTGGGCCTGCTCCGGAATGCGCACGCGCTCCAGGTAGTGCATGGCAATTTCTTCAGCCTTGCGCTTGGGCATCTTGCGCACCCACATCGGCGCCAGCGTGCAGTTCTGCAGGATGGTCAGGTGCGGGAACAGGTTGAAGTGCTGGAACACCATGCCGACTTCACGGCGGATCGCTTCGATCTGCTTGAGGTCGTTGGTCAGCTCCACGCCATCGACCACGATGCGGCCTTGCTGATGCTCTTCCAGACGGTTGAGGCAGCGGATGGTGGTGGACTTGCCCGAACCCGACGGGCCGCACAACACGATACGCTCGCCCTGCTTGACGTTGAGGTTGATGTCTTTCAACACATGGAACTGGCCGTACCACTTGTTGACGCCCTGCATCTGGATAATGCCTTCAGGGCTCACAGGCTGTTTGATCGCTTCGCTCATAACAACAACTCCTAACGCTTGTGGCCTGTGTCGAGCTTGTGTTCCAAATGAATGGAATAGCGCGACATACCAAAACAGAAAATCCAGAACACCAGGGCGGCGAACACGTAGCCTTCAGTGGCCATGCCCAACCATTTCGGGTCGGCGGCAGCTTGCTTGACGCTGTTGAGCAGGTCGAACAGGCCGATGATGATCACAAGGCTAGTGTCCTTGAACAGCGCGATAAACGTGTTGACGATGCCGGGAATCACCAGCTTCAAGGCCTGCGGCAAAATCACCAGGCCCATGCTGCGCCAGTAGCCCAGGCCCATCGCCGCAGCGGCTTCGTACTGCCCCTTGGGAATCGCCTGCAAACCACCCCGCACCACTTCCGCCACGTAGGCCGACTGGAACAGGATCACGCCGATCAGCGCTCGCAGCAGTTTGTCGATGCCCATGCCTTCAGGCAGGAACAGCGGCAGCATCACCGAGGACATGAACAGCACGGTGATCAACGGCACGCCGCGCCAGAACTCGATGAAGGTCACGCAGACCACTCGAATCGCCGGCATGTTCGAACGCCGCCCCAACGCCAGCACAATGCCCAGCGGCAAGGCGCCGGCAATACCGACCGTGGCGATGACCAGGGTCAGCATCAGGCCGCCCCACTGGCTGGTGGCCACGTTGGTCAGGCCGAAGACGCCGCCGTGCAGCAGGAAGTACGCAATGATCGGGTACAGCACCAGAAAGCTCAGGCCGTAGACCGCCTTGCGTTGAAAACGCGAGATGAACAACGGCGCCACGCCTACGATAGCCAGCCACACGGTCAGGTCCACGCGCCAGCGCAGGTCGCCGGGGTAGTAGCCGTACATGAACTGCCCGAAGCGCTGTTGGATAAACACCCAGCAGGCGCCCTCTTTGGTGCAGTCGGCGCGCGTGGTCCCGACCCAGTTCGCGTCAAGAATGGCCCAGTGCAGGATCGGCGGCACGATCAGGTAGATCAGGTAAAACGCCAACAAGGTCAGCAAGGTGTTCAGCCAGCTGGAAAACAGGTTGGCGCGCATCCATGCCATCGGCCCGAAGACTTTGTTCGGCGGCGGCATATCAGGTTTGAAAGTATGCGAAGTCATGTGCGTTTCCTCACCGCTCGATCAGCGCAATGCGCTTGTTGTACCAGTTCATCAGCAACGAAATGCTGATGCTGATCGCCAGGTACACGCTCATGGTGATGGCAATAACCTCGATGGCCTGGCCGGTCTGGTTGAGCACCGTACCGGCAAACAGCGACACCATTTCCGGGTAGCCGATACCGGCGGCCAACGACGAGTTCTTCGCCAGGTTCAGGTATTGGCTGGTCAGCGGCGGAATGATCACCCGCAGGGCTTGCGGGATGATGACCTTGCGCAGCGTCGGCCCAGGGCGCAGGCCCAGGGAGCGCGCGGCTTCGGTCTGGCCGTGGCTGACGGACTTGATGCCCGAACGCACGATCTCGGCAATAAACGCGGCCGTGTAGACGGTAAGCGCCAGGGTCAATGCCAGCAGTTCGGGGATCAGTACCCAGCCGCCCACGAAGTTGAAGCCTTGCAGCTTGGGCATTTCCCAGTGCAGTGGCGCGCCGAAGATCAGGGCGCACAGCGTCGGGATCAGAATGAACAACGCCAGACCCGCCCAGAACTTATGGAAGGGAACGCCGGTGGCTTCAAAGCGCTTGTTGGCCCAGCGAGCCATCAGCACGATAGCCACAATGGCGACGACGACACTGACCACAAACGGCCAGAAACCGTCGGCGGCGATCGCTGCCGGCATGTTCAGGCCACGGCTGCTGACAAAGAACGTGTCACCAAAGTTATGGCTGTTGCGCGGCCCCGGCATGGTCAGGAACACCGCGAAGTACCAGAACAGGATCTGCAGCAGCGGTGGGATGTTGCGGAATACTTCCACATACACCGTCGCCAGTTTGTTGATCATCCAGTTGGGCGACAAACGCGCCACGCCGATGATAAAGCCGAGCAGGGTCGCCAGGACCACACCGATCACGGTCACCAGCAAGGTGTTGAGCAGGCCGATCACAAAGACGCGGGCATAGCTGTCCGATTCGGTGTAGTCGATCAAGTGCTGAGCGATGCCGAAGCCGGCACTGCGCTCAAGAAAGTCGAACCCCGAGGTAATGCCCCGGTGTTGAAGGTTGGTCTGCGTATTGTTGAAGAGGTACCAGCCCAGCGCGACGACCGCCACAATCGTGATGATCTGGAAGAGCCACGCACGCACTTTAGGGTCGCTGAAGCTGAGCTTCTGCTTGGGTGCGCCGATTTGATTTTGCATGAAGTGCCCCGCAAATAATGGAACAGAACATCACCCGGTGGTTGGCCCACCGGGTGATAGAACCATCAACGATCAGCGCACAGGGGGTGCGTATTGAATGCCACCGTTGGTCCACAGTGCGTTCAAGCCACGGTCGATTTCCAGTGGTGTGCTTTTGCCGAGGTTTTTCTCGAACACTTCACCGTAGTTACCGACCTGCTTGACGATCTGTACAACCCAATCTTTCTTCACTTTCAGGTCTTTGCCGTATTCGCCGTCAGCACCCAGCAGACGGGCAACGTCCGGATTCTTGGTGGACTTGGCTTCAGCTTCGACGTTTTTCGACGTGATACCGGCTTCTTCAGCGTTGAGCATGGCGTAGCCAACCCAGCGCACGATGGCCAGCCACTCGTCGTCGCCGTTACGCACGACCGGACCCAGTGGTTCTTTGGAAATGGTTTCCGGCAGCACCACGTAGTCTTTCGGCGAGGCCAGCTTGCTGCGCTGTGCGTAGAGCTGGGACTTGTCGGAGGTCAGCACGTCGCAACGACCGGATTCCAGCGACTTGGCGCTTTCATCGGAAGTGTCGAAGGTGATCGGGGTGTATTTGAGGTTGTTGGCGCGGAAGTAGTCGGACACGTTCAGCTCAGTGGTGGTACCGGCCTGGATGCAGATGGTTGCACCGTCCAGTTCCTTGGCACTTTTCACGCCGAGCTTGTTGTTAACCAGGAAGCCAACACCGTCGTAGTAGGTGATGAAGCCCGGGAATTTCAGGCCCATGCCGGCATCGCGAGAGCTGGTCATGGTGGTGTTGCGCGACAGGATGTCGACTTCGCCGGATTGAAGCGCGGTGAAACGCTCCTTGGCGTTCAACTGGCTGAATTTGACCTTGGTCGCATCACCGAAAACGGCAGCTGCCACAGCGCGGCACACGTCAGCGTCGATCCCCAGGATCTTGCCGCTGGCATCCGGCACCGAGAAACCCGGCAGGCCGTCACTCACGCCACATTGCACGAAGCCTTTCTTCTGCACAGCGTCCAGGGTTGCGCCGGCTTGGGCGAAACCACTGACACCCAATACGGCGGCCGCGCACACGATGGCCAGGGTGGATTTCAATACCTTCATTCAAACCTCCAGTTTTGCTCTTGTTGTGTCGGAGCTCGAACCTCAGCGCACCCTTATGAGGCGATATCGACCCGTGTTGGCTTTTTTTAGGGTCAAGCGGCATGAAGTTGTCGCAGTAATTCCAGTTGCTATCCCACAAGCGGCAGTCACTGATAGTCTTACCGTCGCGAGTTAGTCCTGACATCGACCTACACATAGCAAGGCCCGTACCAGAGTGATGGCTGAGTCGTTTCAGCCCGTGGTCAATAGGAAAAGATTCAACCTTGCGACATTCTCTTAACAGATCAACCCATCACGCACCGTTCCGACGCACCCAATCGGAGCGCACGCACATTAATGGAGCAGACATGACCGAACCCTTGATTCTTCAGCCCGCCAATCCCGCAGACGCCTGCGTAATCTGGTTGCATGGCCTGGGTGCCGATCGCTACGACTTCCTACCGGTGGCCGAGGCGCTGCAGGAAACATTGTTGACCACGCGCTTTGTGTTGCCTCAGGCACCGACGCGTGCGGTGACCATCAATGGCGGCTACGAGATGCCCAGTTGGTACGACATCAAGGCCATGAGCCCGGCCCGTTCGATCAGTCTGCAAGAGCTGGAAGCATCCACCACCATGGTCACGGACCTGATCGAGGAGCAGAAGAGAACCGGAATAGACGCCTCACGTATTTTCCTCGCCGGTTTTTCCCAGGGTGGCGCCGTGGTATTCCACACCGCCTTCCTTAGATGGCAGGGCCCGCTGGGCGGCGTCATTGCCCTCTCCACTTACGCCCCCACCTTTGGCGATGAACTGCAATTGTCCGCCAGCCAACAACGCATTCCCGTGCTGTGCCTGCACGGCCAGTACGATGATGTGGTGCAGAACGCTATGGGCCGTAGCGCCTACGAGCATTTGAAGAGCCGTGGTGTCACCGTGACATGGCAGGAATACCCAATGGGGCACGAAGTGTTACCCCAGGAGATACACGACATCGGAACCTGGCTGACCGCTCGCCTGGGCTGAAAACCGCACATTATGTAGCCGTGTGACCAACGCACTACGCCGCGCCCGATTCTTGCATTACACTGGCCGGCGTACATTCCTTAACCAATTAATGAGATGACCGTGCTCAAAGCACTTAAGAAGATGTTCGGCAAAAGCGAGGCTGAGCCGCTCGCGCCTGTTCCCAGTGCTCCTGTCCCCTCATCCGGCAGCCGCAATGACGGTAAACAGCCAGACCGGACCGCACCTGTTGCCTCACCGAAGAAGCCACCGGTGATCGCGCCTGAACCGGCAAAATCCGCCGAGGCCGAGCTTGCACCTGCGCCCAAGGCACCCCGCCGCGAACGCGCGCCCAAAGCGCCCGTGATCCCGTGGAAACTTGAAGACTTCGTCGTCGAGCCGCAGGAAGGCAAAACCCGCTTCCACGATTTCAAACTGGCTCCGGAACTGATGCACGCCATCCAGGACCTGGGTTTCCCGTACTGCACGCCGATCCAGGCCCAAGTGCTGGGTTTCACCCTCGCCGGCAAAGACGCCATCGGCCGTGCACAGACCGGCACCGGCAAGACCGCCGCGTTCCTGATCTCGATCATCACCCAGTTGCTGCAAACGCCGCCGCCCAAAGAGCGCTACATGGGTGAACCGCGCGCACTCATCATCGCGCCGACCCGCGAGCTGGTGGTACAGATCGCCAAGGACGCCGCCGACCTGACCAAGTACACCGGCCTCAACGTCATGACGTTCGTGGGCGGCATGGACTTCGACAAGCAGCTCAAGCACCTCGAAGCCCGCCATTGCGACATCCTGGTTGCCACCCCGGGCCGCCTGCTCGACTTCAACCAGCGTGGCGATGTGCACCTGGACATGGTCGAAGTGATGGTGCTGGACGAAGCCGACCGCATGCTCGACATGGGCTTCATCCCGCAAGTGCGTCAGATCATTCGTCAGACCCCGCCGAAAAACGAGCGCCAGACGCTGCTGTTCTCCGCGACCTTCACCGAAGACGTGATGAACCTCGCCAAGCAGTGGACCACCGATCCGTCCATCGTCGAGATCGAGGCGCTGAACGTTGCCAGCGAAAACGTCGAACAGCACATCTACGCCGTGGCCGGCGCCGACAAGTACAAACTGCTTTACAACCTGATCAATGACAACGGTTGGGAGCGCGTGATGGTGTTTGCCAACCGCAAGGACGAAGTGCGCCGCATCGAAGAACGCCTGGTACGCGATGGCGTCAACGCCGCGCAACTGTCGGGCGACGTGCCGCAGCACAAGCGCATCAAGACCCTGGAAGGCTTTCGCGAAGGCAAGATTCGCGTGCTGGTGGCCACCGACGTGGCCGGGCGCGGGATTCACATCGACGGCATCAGCCATGTGATCAACTTCACCCTGCCGGAAGTGCCGGACGACTACGTGCACCGTATCGGCCGTACCGGGCGTGCCGGCGCTGCGGGTGTATCGATCAGTTTTGCGGGCGAGGATGACTCGTATCAGCTGCCTTCGATCGAGACGTTGCTGGGCCGCAAGATCAGCTGCGAGACGCCGCCGACGCATTTGCTGCGCGCTGTAGAACGCAAACGCCCATAAGCCGAATGCGATTAAACATGTGGGAGCTGGCTTGCCTGCGATGCAGACACCTCGGTGAGTCAGTCACACCGCGGTGATGCTTTCGCAGGCAAGCCAGCTCCCACACAAGCCCGCTGCCACATTCAGATCTCCCTACACCTTTATGTCAGGTGTTTACTTCCAGCGATCCGCCGCCGCGTGATCGCTGCCCCGCCCTTCCACCCAGCGCGGCCCTTCAGGGGTGTTTTCCTTCTTCCAGAACGGCGCTCGGGTCTTCAGGTAGTCCATCACAAACGCACAGGCATCAAACGCGGCCTGGCGATGCGCGCTGGCGGCTGCCACGAACACAATCGGCTCGCCCGGTTCAAGTACGCCAATCCGGTGTAATATCTCAAGTTTGAGCAACGGCCAGCGCTGTTCGGCTTCGACCGCGATCTTGGCCAAGGCTTTTTCGGTCATGCCCGGATAGTGCTCAAGGAACATCCCCGACACCTCGCGCCCCTCATTGAAGTCGCGCACATAGCCGACAAAACTCACCACCGCGCCGACGCCGACATTGGCCGCGTGCATCGCATTGACTTCCAAGCCCGGATCAAACGGCTCGGCCTGTACGCGAATGGCCATGCTCAGCCTCCGGTCACGGGCGGGAAAAACGCCACTTCGTCACCCTCGACGAGCGGCTCATCCAGCGAACACAGCTCTTCGTTACGCGCACACATCAGGCTGGACTCATTGAGCACGGCAAACGCCGGGTCATTGACCAACGCGAGGCGCACGTCATCGACGGTGGCGAAATCGCCCTCCATCTCCAGCGAATCAAAGCCCACCGCCTCGGCGTAGCGGGCAAAAAACAATACGTTGATGCTCATGCCTGGTCCGCCTTGAAATGCCCGCTTTTGCCGCCAAGCTTTTCCAGCAGGCGAATACTTTCGATGGTCATGCCGCGGTCCACTGCCTTGCACATGTCGTAGATCGTCAGCGCCGCGACGCTGGCGGCGGTCAGCGCCTCCATCTCTACGCCGGTCTGGCCGCTGAGCTTGCAGCGCGCAAGGATATGCACGGCGTCCACGCCGTCGGCGCGCAGCTCAACCTTTACACCGGTCAGCATCAGCGGGTGGCACAGCGGAATCAGATCACTGGTTTTTTTCGCCGCCTGGATCCCGGCAATACGGGCCACGGCAAACACGTCGCCCTTGGGGTGGGCGCCGTCGACAATCATTTTCAGGGTGTCGGGCAGCATGCGCACCCGCGCTTCGGCCACGGCCTCGCGGAACGTCACGGCTTTGTCGGTGACGTCGACCATGTGGGCGCGACCTTGGGAATCGAGATGAGTCAGCACAGGGATACTCCTGATCAGGAGCGGCAATTGTAAACCCGTGAGTCAAATTTGCGCAGGGCTGTTTATCCCATGAATAGAGGGGCGCAGTGCGCCCCTCTATGCATGACAACACCAGGTTAGAAGCGGAAGGTGAATCCGGCATTGATCCCGTTGTTGTTACCGCGGTTGGACAGCAAACCGCTGTAGTTCAAGGACACCAGCGTGTCCTTGGTCAAGGCCATTTCCGCGCTGGCCTTGATCACCGCGCCATCACGCGCCACGGGCACGCTGTTGACGGCGAAGGCGGCGTCGCTGCCGGCAAACTTCAGCGAGGCGTCACGATCGGTATCGCCAAACTGATGCTCCCAACCCAGCTCGCCGCGCAAGGTGACGGCCGAGGTCGAGCTGATCGGCAATTGGGTATGCGCGCGCAGGCCCAGGGTCGACAGCGTGGCGTCCTGGCTTTGCTTGCTGGCATGCAAAGCGGCGGCGCCGCCCTTCTCCTTGAACGAATCACTCTGGTAGTTCAGGTACGTCAGGTTGGCGAAGGGTTCGAACAGGTTCCATTGGGTGTAGCCGATCTCGGCAAACACCTGGTCGGTCCGCGCGTTGTAGTCGGCCTTGCCGTAGTCCGACTGGTTGGCGTAAGCCACGCGGCGCGAAGTGTCCAGACGATGCCAGGTGGTGGCGCCGCCCAAGCGCAACGCTATCGCGTCGAAGCGTTTGCCGCCGTACACCGACAGGTGATAGTTGTCGCTGTCCGCCGAAGCCGACTCGCCATTGAGGTGGCTCTGGGTGTAGCCGGTCGCTGCGCCCACACGCCAGCCGTCGCCGACCTCGGTGTCCAGCCCCAGCAGCACGCCGCTGGTGGACGAAGAGTAGCCACTGGCATTGTTGTCGCCGCTGACGTTATTGCGACCGCCCAGCAGTTGCACCCAGCCGCCGTTGTCGCGGGCGTCGATCTGCGCGCTGGAGTCGAGTGACTGAGCCTGTTGCAGACGGCCGTTGACCGCCTCACGAAGGTAGCGGCTGTCAGCCATGTGCGCTGCCGCCACATCCGAGTGCAGTTGCCCCGACAGCTGCTTGAACGCGGCCTGCGCCTGGGCGGCCGAGTCTGAAGCGAGCAGGCTTTCATATACTGGGCTATCCGCGCCCAATGCATCGGCCGCCGTCGCCACGGCGCGCTCGTTACGGGTTTGCGCAACGCTGGCAAAGGTCGTCTGGTTGCGTTCTACGGCCAGGGTCAGCGCGTTAGGCTGGTAATTCAGCTGAGTCCCGATGAACAGATAATTAGGCGAGATCGCCGCAAACTGTCCGTTGATACCCTGGGTGGCGGTGAGGATGTTGAACGGCTGGCCCAACAGGCTGCGCGCCTCGGTGGCGGACAACAGGTTAGGGCTGTTCTCCAAAGACACGGTCACCACACCGCCATTGAGGGTGGCGACGCCGCTGCTCTGGATCTGGTCGCTTCGCCCGTTGGGGCCGACTTCGACCGCATACACCGAGCCTGGGTTGAAGGTCACGTCGCCCGTGTGCAGCGTGCCAATCGAGTGGCCCGGTGCCACACGGCCACCGCTGTTGACGGTCAAGGCACCCACCGTACCGTTACCGGCCAGTGTGCCGCCCAGCGTGGTCATCACGCCGTTATCGGCGTTGACTGTGCCCACGGCGCTGCCGTCCACCGTCACGGCCGAGGTCAACGCGCCGTCCACCGACAGCTTGCCGCCGCGCACCCAAGTGCTGCCGGAGTAGGTGTTCTGGCCTTCCAGCACCAGTTCGCCGTCGCCGGACTTGGCCAGACTGCCGACATAGGTATTGCCAGTGAGCAAGTCTTTGCCGCGTGCCAGCGTTGCCTGTTCGCGCGCATGGCCGATTTCGTATTCAAACTGATCATCGTCAGAGGCATTCGCCGGCAAACCGTTGAGCCAACCCTTTTGTTGCTGGGTGGCCTTCCAGGTCGCCTGCTCGGTGGCGTCTTCCACACGGCGGGCACGAATGGCTTCATCGGAAATCGGGTTGGCCCAGATATCGCGAGTACCGGTGGGCAATGCCACCGCCACCGAACCCAGGAACTGCCCAGGCCCTTGCATGGCCTTTTGCAGGTTGGGCAGGCCCCAACCGCTGACGACGCCCGGTACTTGCGGGGTGCCTGGCGCGGCATCGTGCACCGGCTGCAGATTGTCGTAGGTGCGGCCACCCGTCAGGTCACCCACCGGGGTGTCCGGGCCGTCCGGCGCTTGCAGGCTGGAGGTGGTCAGCAGCACATCGCGGGCCTGGCTGGCGGTCATGTAGGGAAAGCGCTGAATCACCAACGCCAAGGCCCCGGACACGCTCGGCGCAGCGGCCGAGGTGCCGTTGGCATTCGGGATGATTTCCCCTTCTGGCCCGGTGGACGGAATCCCCGAGACGCCCATCACGCACCACCACTTGGAGGTGCCGCAACGGTTGTAGACCTGTGCGCTGGTCTCGTCGTAACCGGTGATCGAGAGGAATTTGCCTTCGATGTCCGGCTTGAAAAACGGCAGGTTGGCGTTGGTGTCCGGGTTGGCGCCGTGGCTGTCGTTACCTGCCGAGATGATCTGGATAAAGGTGTTTTGCCGCGCCGCGTCGGCCATGGCGTCCATCCAGGTTTTCTGCCCGGCGTGGGCCTTGTCCCAGAACGGGCGATAGGCCGCCTTCATGTCGCGCAAGTTGTCCGCCGCACTGTCGCCGACATTGCCGAAGTGGTTTTCAACGTCGTTGCGCGAGTTTTGCCCCCAGCTCTGGTTGACGATCGACACATTCTTCGCGGCCAGCGCGTTGTAGCTGGCCATGAACGCGTTGTAGTCCAGATCGTTGGAGCCCTGGAAGCGGTTGTCGTCGGTGCCGCCGGTATTGGCGACAAAAATGTTCGCGTCAAACGCGATGCCATGCATGCCGGTGCCGTTGCGGCTGGCGCCGAGTACACCGGACATTTCCGTACCGTGGCCGTCGTTGATGGTCGGGTCGTACTCACCGGAAATACTGAAGTGCTCGCCTTTTTGAAACTCGCCGTCCGGGGTGTCGTGGAGGTAGCGCGGGTGCGTGGCGTAGTACTCGCCGGTGGACGTCACCGCCTGCACGCGATCCTGGCCTTGGGCATTTTTGCCCTGGAACTCGAAGTGCTCGGTGAGAATGCCCGAGTCCAACACGCCCACATTCACGCCTTTGCCGGTCATGCCCAAGGCATAGGCGTAGTACGCGTTGGTGCGGTCCAGGCCGGAGTTGACCTGGGCTTCGGGAGTTTTCCAGGTTTGCGCGTTGGCGCTCCAGTCACGGGTAGCGGCGGCCCAGGACTGGCCGGCGTTCAGTTGCGCGTTGAGGTTGCTGCTGACGCCCGGCTCTACGTAGGTGTAGGGCTTGGCAGCCGGCAGGTTGGCGAGGATGGCCTTGGAAAAATCGAGAATATTGGTGGTGTAACGTCCGCTGTTGCTGAAGAGCCGGCTGCGGTAGTAATCCAACCGCGAGGCGTAATCCAGCGGGCGCTTGGTGTCGCCGAGCATGGCGCTGATGGTCAGGTTTTCGGGTTGCAGTTCGTAGTTTTGCTTGAGGGCTGAATCGAACTTACCGGACTGTGCGGCAAAGTCCTTGGCGGCCAGATCGACGATGTCTGCGTAAGCAAAGCGCAGGTTCTTGTAGACATCGGTGTTGGGGCCAAACGATGCCACGGCTTTCCTGAAGGCCGACTCCAACACCTGGGCGGTGTAAGGGTTGCTGTCATCTGCCCAGGCCATTGGGCCCTGCCCCAGCCACAAGGCCAGGCCGAGTGCGATGGGCGTGAGAGGTATCGACCTGAAACCTGAGGCGCGTTTACGTTGAAACAAAGTGGAGCCATTACCTGCTACTTCCATGTTCCTTTCCCTTTGGATATGTGCGTCGTCAATGAGCGATGTATCGGGCTTTTTGTAATAGGCAGGGTCACGCAGAAAACCCACACGGGTCTTCAAAACGTCGTCGAATCAATGAGGTGGATTTCCGACGGGGGTCACGCAGTGTTCTTATGGTTTTTGCGGCGAGAAAAAATGTAACAAAATAATTACAAAGTCCACAAGCACCCACGGCGCTAAATCGCAGGCAAATGTCGCACATAACAAAAACCCCGGACTTCGTGAGAAATCCGGGGCGGTTCGTGGCATTTAGCCACCAACTGCGACAGGATTATGTTTTTACAGGTGGGACTCGGCGTACTCGGCCAGGATCGAACGAGGCACCCCTTGCAGCGCGATATGCACGCCGTTCGGGAAGTCCTTGAAGCGTTCCGTCAGGTAAGTCAGCCCGGAGCTGGTCGCGGACAGGTAAGGGGTGTCGATCTGTGCCAGGTTGCCCAGGCACACCACTTTGGAACCGGCGCCGGCACGGGTGATGATGGTTTTCATCTGGTGCGGCGTGAGGTTCTGGCATTCATCGATCAAAATCAGGCTTTGCTGGAAGCTGCGACCTCGGATGTAGTTGAGGGATTTGAACTGCAACGGCACTTTGCTGAGGATGTAATCGACGCTGCCATGGGTGTTTTCGTCATCCATGTGCAAGGCTTCGAGGTTGTCGGTGATCGCGCCCAGCCACGGCTCCATTTTTTCGGCTTCGGTGCCGGGCAAGAAACCAATTTCCTGGTCCAGGCCCTGCACACTGCGGGTGGCGATGATACGGCGATAGCGCTTGGTCACCATGGTCTGCTCGATGGCGGCGGCCAGGGCGAGGATGGTTTTCCCCGAACCTGCGGCGCCGGTCAGGTTGACCAGGTGGATGTCCGGGTCGAGCAGCGCATACAGCGCCAGGCTCTGGTAGATGTCACGCGGTTTCAGGCCCCAGGCTTCCTGGTGCAACAGGGGTTCCTGATGCAGGTCGAGGATCAGCAGTTTGTCGACCTGGATTTCTTTGATCCAGCCCACAAACCCCTGTTCGTCGATGATGAATTCATTGATGTGCACGGCCGGCAGGTTATCGGTCAGCTGTACCTGGTGCCAGGTGCGGCCGTGGTCCTGACGGGTTTCAACTTTGCTGACGCGGTCCCAGAACGAGCCGGTCATGGTGTGATAACCGCGCGACAGCATCGACACGTCGTCGACGAGCTGGTCGGTACTGTAGTCCTCGGCAGCGATCCCACACGCTCGTGCCTTGAGGCGCATATTGATGTCTTTGGTCACCAGCACCAGGCGCAAGTCCTTGTCACGCGCGTGCAGGTCGATCAATTGGTTGATGATTTTATTGTCGTTCAAGTTTTCCGGCAGCAGGCTGTTGGGCTCGCTGCGCTTGTTCATCAGAATCGACAACAAGCCCTTGGGCCCGCTTTTGCCACGCTGGATCGGCACGCCGACTTCAACGTCCTCAGGCGAGGCTTCGCCCAGGGTCTTGTCGATCAGGCGAATGGCCTGGCGGCATTCAGCGGCAACGCTGTGGTGGCCACTTTTGAGTTTGTCGAGCTCCTCAAGCACGATCATGGGAATGGCGACGTGGTGTTCTTCGAAGTTGAGCAGTGCGTTTGGATCGTGAATCAATACGTTGGTATCAAGCACATAAAGGATTGGCTGGTCGGAAGAAGGGTTACGTCCATGATCATCCATACTCGGTCACCTTTGTGGGAGCCAGTCGACGCAATACCACAACAGTGCTGCGCCTCGATTCGACCACCGACTGCACCGCAGTGACGTCAAGTGCAGTGCCCACATGAGGAGTCTTGGAAGACGCCACCTGTGTTGCAGGTTTCGGCGATCTGACTTCGTAATACCGCAAAAACGATGACAGGAAAAAGCACTTTGACGCTTTTTTGAAGTTTATTTTTCAGGATGACGAATAGCACTAGCCGAGTGCCAGCCACCCCGTTAAAGTCGGAAGTCCGCCTGCATCGAAATGTCGCACAAAATCACCCCGAAAATGCCTCATCCCCAACAGGGCCGGGCACTTGCGCTTTTTCAGCGAAACGCCTCCCGGCAGTCCTGCCAACCCAGCCCACTTTGCGCCGTTGCCTGCAGCAACATCGGCAAAGCGACCCGTGCCTTGTCCTGGGTGTCATGAAACACAATCACGCCTTTGCGCCACAGCAACATCAATGTCAGCACCCGCTGCGCGGACTCGTCAGCCTTGAGTTTGCCCGGCTCGTCCTGGGAATCGATGTCCCACAACGCCACCTGTAAACCTTGCGCCTGGAAGAAGCCCTGGCTGTCGGCGCGACGCTGGCCATAGGGCGGGCGAAACAGCGGCACGTAGTTTTCCGGCATCAGGTTCTGCGCCAACGCGGCACTGCGGGTGATCGAGCTTTGCCAGTCGACCCAATGGCTGTGGGACCGGTACTGCCAACCCTGGGTGCCTACGCACTGGCCTTGGTACAGCGCCTGCACATCGGCGGCGGAACTGCGCTCCACGCGGGTTTGCAGGCTGCTGCCGAGGGCGAAGAAGGTGGCGTTCATCTTTTGCTTGCGCAGGTAGTCGGTGAGCCAGTCGGTATTGCCGCTGACCGGCGCAGGCCCGCCGTCGAAAGTCAGCAGGAACAGGCGGTCGTTGAGTTCATCGCCATTGCGTTCGTGGTCGCCGAAACGCAGGACTTCACTGCTGATTTGTGGGAACAGTGCGGATTTGCGCAGCAGTTCGTCGAGGTAGCGTTCGTGGAAATTGTGGCTGGGGTTGGCCCAGCCTATATAGAAGGAGTTGTCGCTGACCTGGAATTTGCCGGCTTGCTCGCGCAGGTCGTCCATGCTTTCGACCAGGTAGCAGAATGAGGCGTCTTCTTCGCAGCTTTGTTGGGCGAAGGTGTAGTTTTCCAGCAGGCGCTGCCAGAGCTGGCGGCGCAGGTCGTCGATGGCGGCCAGGTTGATGATCTTCAGGCCCAGGCGTTGTTTGAGCGCGGCTTCGTCCTGAGCTTCGCTGGCGATTAAGCTGTGGGCGAACATCAGGATTTCGGCGCGTGAGGCGACATCGAACAGCGCGGGGCTGCTGAGTTTTTCGGGCCAGGTGGTGCGATCCAGACTGGCTACGTCAACCGGCGCCGCCTGGGCGCCCAGGCACAGCAAACAAGCTGACAGTAAAAACGCAATTCGCACACGGGGTCTCCCTTTCCATAGTTGTCGGGCACTATAGCCGATCGTCCGGGCTGGGTTATTGGGTTGGTGGGGATATCCGTTATTTGGGTGATGGCTGAGATGGAAGCCGAACTCAATCAAATGTGGGGGCTGGCTTGCTCGCGAAGGCGGTGGGTCAGTGACACATGAGCTGACTGAACCACCGCCTTCGCGGGCAAGCCCGCTCCCACATTTGGATCTCTGTGCATCAGTCAGAGGTGTGTAGATCTGCCGGCCGAGGCACCGAGTGGTGGGGCACAGACCTTTTGGTTACTTTTGGCTGGGCCGGCATTCCGGGCGATTGCCAACAGTGTCCCGCTGTAAGAGCGCAACCGCCAGCCGCCGTTACCGCAGCAACGGATACACACCCACCCGCAGCCCCCTCTATCACCATCATAGGTGGAGTCAAACCCCGCGACCCCCTAGAATCCCCCCACGATTACAGGAGCCAACTTCATGCTGATGGTGATTTCCCCCGCCAAAACCCTCGACTTCGAGTCCAAGCCGGTCACCCCGCGCTTCACCCAGCCGCAATACCTGGACCACTCCCAGGCGCTGATCGAACAACTGCGTGAACTGAGCCCAGCCCAAATCAGCGACCTGATGCACGTCTCCGACAAGATCGGCGGCCTCAACGCCGCGCGCTTCGGCAGCTGGACCCCAGCCTTCACGCCGGAAAACGCCAAGCAGGCCCTGCTGGCCTTCAAGGGCGACGTCTACACCGGCCTCAACGCCGAAACCTTCAGCGACGCCGACTTCAGCTACGCCCAGGACCACCTGCGCATGCTCTCGGGCCTGTACGGTCTGCTGCGCCCGCTGGACCTGATGATGCCGTACCGCCTCGAGATGGGCACCAAACTGGCCAACGCCCGCGGCAAGGACCTCTACGCCTTCTGGGGCACCCGCATCAGCGAGTGGCTCAACGAAGCCCTTGCCGAACAAGGCGATGACGTGCTGCTCAACCTGGCCTCCAACGAGTACTTCTCGGCGGTCAAGCGCACGGCCCTGAACGCGCGGATCATCAACACTGAGTTCAAGGACCTGAAAAACGGCCAGTACAAGATCATCAGCTTCTATGCCAAAAAAGCCCGGGGCCTGATGAGCCGTTTTGTGATCCAAGAGCGCATCAACGATCCGGCCAAGCTCAAGCAGTTCGATCTGCAGGGCTATCGCTTCAATGCCGAGCAGTCCAAGCCGGACAACCTGGTGTTCCTGCGCGATCACGCACCGGAATAAGGCCCTGCACTGCCCTCACAATCGCTAAAAAACCAATGTGGGAGCTGGCTTGCCTGCGATAGCGGTATTTCAGTCAGAGAAAAGTCGACTGATACTCCGCCATCGCAGGCAAGCCAGCTCCCACCTTTTTATCTGCATTCCAAGCCAAAGATCGCCATTTATTTGGCGCCAAAAAACATCCTGTCGCATTCCTAACGAATCTTTCACTCGACATTTCTGAATTTTTTTCGTAGTGGCACCACTTTTTTAAAACACTAGTGGCACAAAACTATCCCTTCGCGCCAACTACCTGTAACTACTGGCCCAAATAGCAAGTGCTATCAATATAGTACCAGTGCCATCTTTTCTAATATTTCAAGAAATTTCCGAAAACAGGATGAGTGGCCAGGAACTTCACCCTAAAGCACCGCTCATACCACCGGTAACGAAATTCTCTGTTGCTGTAAGAGATGACTTACATGGCGACCAACGGAAGTAGCAAAGTTGTCACATTTAACTTTGACTCAGGGGTCATATTACAAACCGATTAGTTGAGAGCGGCGATAAGGATGCATTGCCACCCACTATAAGGCCAAGGCTCAGCTTCCCTTAATGGGTCAGTGAGATAACCCAAGGCATTGATATTTAAAGGCTTAAAGCCTCTATCAAGGCTCTGCGGCACTGGCGCCAGGCCCTTCTCCCAGGAAGGCCGGCTGCATTACAGGGCAAGCACCAATAACAAGGCCACGTTTCGCACAACTTGAGTGCAATAGTTAGTCACTCGTTATTCAACATGCCTGCACGCGGCAAGTCGGCGTCTATTCGCCCAACTTTCGCGGCATCAGTGACGCTTGCAAACATGAACTCCGGCCATCTAATTGGCATGATTAATATCGTCTTCAATGACAAAGAGGTAAATGCGATGCGCATCAGCATATTTGGTTTGGGTTACGTTGGCGCCGTGTGTGCCGGTTGCCTGTCTGCCCGTGGCCACGAAGTGGTCGGCGTGGACATCTCCAAGGAAAAGATTGACCTGATCAATGCGGGCAAATCGCCAATCGTTGAACCGGGTCTGGGCGAACTGCTGAGCCAGGGTATCGAGACCGGGCGGCTGCGCGGCACGACCAATTTCGCCGAGGCCATCCGCGATACCGACTTGTCGATGATCTGCGTGGGCACGCCCAGCAAGAAAAACGGCGACCTGGAACTCAACTACATCGAATCGGTATGCCGCGAGATCGGTTTTGTCCTGCGTGACAAAACCACCCGCCACACCATCGTGGTACGCAGCACCGTATTGCCGGGCACCGTGGCCAATGTGGTGATCCCGATCCTCGAAGACTGCTCCGGCAAGAAGGCCGGCGTCGACTTCGGTGTCGCGGTCAACCCGGAATTCCTGCGTGAATCCACCGCCATCGCCGACTACGACCTGCCACCGATGACCGTCATCGGCGAGTTCGACAAAGCCTCCGGCGATGTCCTGCAGTCGCTGTACGAAGAACTCGACGCGCCGATCATCCGCAAGGACATCGCCGTTGCCGAAATGATCAAGTACACCTGCAACGTGTGGCACGCCACCAAAGTCACCTTCGCCAACGAAATCGGCAACATCGCCAAAGCGGTCGGCGTCGATGGTCGCGAAGTGATGGAAGTGGTCTGCCAGGACAAAACCCTCAACCTGTCCCAGTACTACATGCGCCCAGGCTTCGCCTTCGGCGGTTCGTGCCTGCCCAAAGACGTGCGCGCCCTGACCTACCGCGCAGGCTCCCTGGACGTGGAAGCGCCGCTGCTCAACTCGCTGATGCGCAGCAACGAATCCCAGGTGCAGAACGCCTTCGACATCGTCGAAAGCCACGACAAGCGCAAAGTCGCCCTGCTGGGTCTGAGCTTCAAGGCCGGCACCGATGACCTGCGTGAAAGCCCGCTGGTGGAACTGGCGGAAATGCTGATCGGCAAGGGCTACGACCTGAGCATCTACGACAGCAACGTCGAATACGCCCGTGTTCACGGTGCGAACAAAGACTACATCGAAGGCAAGATCCCGCACGTGTCGTCCCTGCTCAACTCGGACTTTGACGCGGTGATTAACAACTCCGACGTGATCATCCTCGGCAACCGTGACGAGAAATTCCGTGCGCTGGCGCATAACGCACCACACGGCAAGCAAGTGGTCGACCTGGTGGGCTTCATGTCCAAGGCCACCAGCGTGAGCGGCCGCACCGAAGGCATTTGCTGGTAACAGCAACAGCAAGTTCCGGGCTGCAAGCGTACCAATCCCCAGCGCTTGCAGCCTGGAGCCTTCTTCACCTTCGGATGACGCTTATGTCCAAGTTAAAACACGTACTGCTCCAATCCGCCGGCTGGCTGTTGTTTTTGAGCCTGCTGATGGGACTCGCCCTGCTGTTACCGGCGAGTACGTTCGACTCCGAGTCGAAGAATTTTATTTTCCTGATTGGCGCCGTCGGTATCTGGCGCTACTCGATGGGTGCTACGCATTTCTTTCGCGGCATGCTGTTCCTGTACGTGGTCTACCCACACCTGCGCCGCAAAGTGCGCAAGCTGGGCAAAGCCGCCGACCCATCCCATGTATTCCTGATGGTCACAAGCTTTCGTATCGACGCGCTGACCACCGCCCAGGTGTACAGCTCGGTGATTCGCGAGGCCATCGAATGCGGCTTCCCGACCACCGTGGTCTGCTCGCTGGTGGAAATGAGCGATGAGCTGCTGGTGAAAAGCCTGTGGGAACGCATGAACCCGCCGGACCATGTGAAGCTTGATTTTGTGCGCATCGCCGGCACCGGCAAGCGCGACGGTCTGGCCTTCGGCTTTCGCGCCATCTCCCGCCACCTGCCGGATGACCGTGCCGTGGTTGCGGTGATCGATGGCGACACCGTGCTCGCCGAAGGCGTGGTTCGCAAGACCGTGCCGTGGTTCCAGCTGTTCGGCAATGTCGGCGGCCTGACCACCAACGAGTTCTGCGAAGTGCGCGGCGGCTACATCATGAGCGAATGGCACAAGCTGCGCTTCGCCCAACGCCACATCAACATGTGCTCCATGGCCCTGTCCAAGCGCGTGCTGACCATGACCGGGCGCATGTCGGTGTTCCGTGCCAGCGTGGTCACCGACCCGGGCTTTATCGCCGACGTGGAAAGCGACTCGCTGCAACACTGGCGCCTGGGCCGCTTCAAGTTTTTGACCGGCGATGACAAGTCCAGCTGGTTCAGCCTGATGCGCCTGGGCTACGACACGTTCTACGTGCCGGACGCTGCGATCAACACCGTGGAACACCCGCCGGAAAAGAGCTTCATCAAAGCCAGCCGCAAACTGATGTTCCGCTGGTACGGCAACAACCTGCGCCAGAACTCCCGTGCCCTGGGCCTGGGCGTACGCCGGCTCGGCCTGTTCACCAGCGTGGTGCTGTTCGACCAGCGTGTGTCGATGTGGACCTCCCTGCTCGGCCTGACCGTGGCAATCATCGCCACCTTCAAATACGGCGGCGCATTCATCCTCGCGTACCTGCTGTGGATCGGCATCACCCGCCTGATTCTGACCCTGCTGCTGTCGTGCTCCGGTCACAAGATCGGCCCGGCCTACCCGGTGATTCTCTATTACAACCAGATCATGGGCGCGCTGGTGAAGATCTACGTGTTCTTCCGCCTTGATCAACAGTCCTGGACCCGCCAGGACACCAAACTGACCCGCGATTTGGCCAGCTTTCAACGTTGGTTCAACACCTGGTCGTCTCGGACCATGACCTTCTCCGCCGGCAGCATTTTCGTCGCCGTGTTGCTGATGATGGTCTGACCCTGCCAAGCCTGAATTAACTAGGAACTACACACCATGAATAGCCAAGTAAACGCCAACGTTGTCCACGAATCCGAAGCCCAGCGCCAACATGCCCGGGTGAAAATCCCGGCCAAGCTGCGCTTTTTCAACACCGACCGCACCCAGACCGAAGCACGGGTGATCGACCTGTCCGCCGGCGGCCTGGCGTTCACCGCCACCCAGCCGTTGACCGTCGGTGAAGTGCACAAGGGCCGCCTGCAATTTGTCATCGATAACCTCGGCCTGGCGATGGACGTAGAGCTGCAGATTCGCTCCTACGACCGCCAGACCGGCCGCACCGGTTGCCAGTTCCAGAACCTGGACGCCCAGGATATTTCCACCCTGCGCCACCTGATCACCTCGCACTTGTCCGGCGACATCGTGACCATGGGCGACGTGCTGGCGACCCTGCAGCGCGACAACTTCACCAAGGCGCGCAAGGTCAAGGACGGCGGCAGCAACATGAGCGCCGCGGGCCGCCTGCGCGCCGTGGTGTTCAGCGCAGGTATCTTCATCGTCGGCCTGGCAGCGTTCGGTTTCGTCCTCAAATCCATTTACGGCATGTACTTCGTCAGCCACGCTCAGGCTGGCCTCGTCAGCGTGCCAGGCATGAACGTGACCATGCCGCGCGACGGCACCGTGCAAAGCCTGCTCAAAGGTGACGCGGTCGCCGCCAAAGGCGCGCCACTGGCGACCTTCAGCACCAGCATGCTCGATGTGCTCAAGGGCCATCTGGACGAAGACCAACTGCAACCGGCCAAGGTCGAAGAGCTATTCGGCAAGCAAATGACCGGCACCCTGACCTCGCCTTGCGATTGCGTGGTGGCCCAGCAACTGGTCGCCGACGGTCAGTACGCCAGCAAAGGCGATGTGATCTTCCAACTGGTGCCACGCGGCAGCCTGGCCAATGTGGAAGCGCGCTTCACCTACCGCCAGTTCGCCGACGTTCGCCCAGGCACACCGGTGAGCTTCCAGGTTGCCGACGAAGAACAGATCCGCACCGGCACCATCGTCAGCAGCACCAGCCTGAACAGCGCCGACTTGTCCTCCGACATCCGCGTGCAGATCAAGCCGGATGCGCCGCTGGACAGCACCTACGCCGGTCGCCCGGTCGAAGTGACCAGCGACCGCGGCCCATCGCTGAACTGGCTGATCGATAAAGCCATGGCTCACGGTCTGTAAGCGAGGACATGCCTGTGAACCCTATTTCAAAAACAGCATTGACCCATGTGGGAGCCGGGCTTGCCCGCGATGCAGGCGACTCGGTTTTTCAGATGCACCGAGGTGACGCCATCGCAGGCAAGCCAGCTCCCACACAGAGCCGATTTCACTCAGCCTCTGCGTTCTGCGCGCTGGCATTGGCGGTGAGCCTGGCCGGTTGCGCCGGCCTGCCCGACCAGCGCCTGGCCAACGAAGCCTTGAAACGTGGCGACACGGTGACCGCCCAGCAGAACTATCAGCAGCTGGCAGACCTGGGTTACAGCGAGGCCCAAGTGGGCCTGGCCGATATCCAGGTGACCACCCGTGACCCCGAGCAAATCCGCCAGGCCGAAGCCACCTACCGCGCGGCGGCCGATACCTCGCCACGCGCCCAGGCCCGCCTGGGTCGCCTGCTGGTGGCCAAGCCCGGTGCCACAGAGGCCGAGCAACACGAGGCCGAAGGCCTGCTGAAAAAAGCCTTTGCCAATGGCGAAGGCAATACCCTGATTCCGCTGGCGATGCTGTACCTGCAGTACCCGCACAGTTTCCCCAACGTGAATGCCCAACAGCAGATCAGCAAATGGCAAGCCGCGGGTTACCCGGAAGCAGGTCTGGCCCAAGTGCTGCTGTATCGCACCCAGGACACTTACGACCAGCATCTGGATGACGTGGAGCGCATCTGCAAAGCCGCGCTGAACACCACCGACATCTGCTATGTCGAGCTGGCCACGGTCTACCAGAAAAAAGCCGAGCCGGAAAAACAGGCCGAACTGCTCAAGCAGATGGAAGCCGGCTACAGCCGTGGCACCGTCACCGCGCAGCGTGTCGACAGCGTGGCCCGCGTGTTGGGCGATGCGACTTTGGGCAAGACCGACGAGAAAACCGCGCAGGCCCTGCTGGAAAAAATCGCCCCCGGCTACCCGGCGTCCTGGGTCAGCCTGGCGCAACTGCTCTACGACTTCCCCGAACTGGGCGACGTCGACCAGATGATGAAGTACCTGGACAACGGCCGCGCCGCCGACCAGCCGCGCGCCGAGCTGTTGCTGGGCAAGCTCTATTACGAAGGCAAGTGGGTCCCGGCAGATGCCAAGGCCGCCGAAGCGCATTTCGAAAAAGCCGTGGGCAAGGAAGTGGCCGCCGATTACTACCTCGGCCAGATCTACCGTCGCGGCTACCTGGGCAAGGTCTATTCGCAAAAAGCCCTCGACCATTTGCTGACCGCTGCGCGCAACGGCCAGAACAGCGCCGACTTCGCCATCGCGCAATTGTTTTCCCAAGGCAAGGGCACCAAGCCCGACCCATTGAACGCCTACGTCTTCAGCCAGTTGGCTAAAGCCCAGGACACGCCAGAGGCCAATGACTTGGCCACGCAGCTCGAAGCCCCGCTCACGCCAGAGCAACGCGCCGAAGGCCAACGCCTGGTGCAACAGGAACTGGCCGCGCGCGGCACCCTGGCCCAGAGCACGCTGCAACTGCACGCCCTGCAAGAAGAAGACGGCGAGGAATCCCTATGAAGCTCAACCCATTCGTCAAGGCCGGCATCGGCCTGACCTTCGCCCTGCTGTGGTCGTGCCCGACCCTGGCCGCGCTGACCGAAGCCAAGAACTTCGGCCTGGAAGTCAAAGCCACCGCGCAATCGGAAGATGACCGCGACCTCGGCACGCAGAAAGGCGGCGACGTCAACGGCATCGGCCTTGACCTGCGCCCGTGGATCTACGGCGAAAGCGGCGCGTGGAGCGCCTACGCCATGGGCCAGGCGGTCGTGTCGAGCGACATCATCGAGACCGACACGCTGCAACAGTCCTCCGATGACACGACCGAACAATCAAGCAACGACGACCGCAAAGCCAAGAAAAACTACCTGGCCCTGCGCGAGTTCTGGGTCGGATACAGCGGCTTTACGCCCTACCCCGGCGAGATCCTCAAGTTCGGCCGCCAGCGCCTGCGCAATGACGACGGCCAATGGCGCGACACCAACATCGAAGCGCTGAACTGGACCTTCGACACCACGTTGCTCAAGGCCAACGTCGGCGCTGCCGAACGCTTCAGCGAATACCGCACCGACCTCAAGGAACTGTCGCCCAAGGACAAGGACCGCCAGCACTTCTACGCTGACGCCGCCTACCAGTGGACGCCGGGGCAGTGGATCGGCCTGCGCGGTCACCACACCCATGACGACGGCAAGCTCGACTACGCCGAACCGGGCGTGGCCACCGACCCGTTGGACAAACGCGAGAATGGCGACCTGACCTGGCTCGGCATCGAAGCCAACAGCGACGCCTATAACTGGCGCAACACCAACACCGTCAACTACTGGGCCAGCGTCACCGGCATGAAAGGCGACCGCGACACGGTCAACGCCCTGAACAAAGACGGCACCCGCCCAACCGAAGCCAAGCGCAGCGATGACGTGAGTGGCTGGGCCACCGACCTGGGTGTGCGCCTGCGTCTGGACCCGCAATGGCAAGTCGGCGCGGCCTACTCCCGCGCGAGTGCCAACTACGAGCAGAACGGCCTGCAAAGCAACCGTTCGAACTGGACCGGCACCCAGTCCCGCGTGCACCGCTTCGGCGAGGCGTTTCGTGGCGAGATGAACAACATGCAGTCCATGAGCCTGTTCGGTTCCTGGCAGCTGCGCGAGGACTATGACGCCAGCCTGGTCTATCACAAATTCTGGCGCGTGGACGGTAACAAGCCGGTGGGCAGCAACGGCATCGATGCCGTGCAGAACAACACCGATGACGTGACCGGCGCGATCCTGTCCAGCACTTCCCTGCCGCTTGAAGACGGCAAGAAAGACCTGGGCCAGGAGATGGACCTGGTGGTCACCAAGTACTTCAAGAAAGGCCTGCTGCCGGCCGCGCTCAGCCAGTCGATCGACGAACCGTCGGCGCTGGTGCGCTTGCGTGCCGGCGTGTTCAAGCCGGGTGATGCCTATGGCAGCCAGGTCGACTCGTACATGCATCGCGCCTTTGTCGACGTGATCTGGAAGTTCTGATGGGAGCCTGCGCAATGATTCCTCAAAAATTGCTGGTTGCCGCGATGCTGATGGCCAGTGCCACAGCCTTCGCCGACACCCCGCAGCAGGGCAAGGCGCCGACCATCGCCAAAGAACTGCAACAGGCCAAGACCTACACCATCTCCAGCCCGCCGACCGCGCCGCTGGAAATGGCCAAGCCTGCCCTGCCGGACCTGTCGGGCTACACCGCCGCGGCGATGGAAAAGAAGATCGTCAGAAGCAAGCCCGGCAAAATCAGCATCCGCCGCATGATGCAGGAAGACGCGCTCAAGGACTTTATCGGCGGCGATAACAAGATGGCCGAATGGGTGGTGCGCCAGCACGGCATTCCCCAGGCGATCTTTGTCGACGACGGCTACCTGAACCTCAAGGACCTGCTCGGCAAAGTGCCCAAGCAGTACTTCAGCGAAACCTCGCCGGGCGTGTTTTTGGCCAAGCTGCCAATCGTGGTCGGGCGCAAGGGCATTCTGGAAATCGACAAGAAGACCCAGGAACTGCGCCTGTCCCAGCAAGCCGGTTCGTTCCTGATCAACGACGGTCAGCTGTTTGTGCGTGACACCAAGATCACCGGCTGGAATGAAAAGACCAATGGCCCGGCGCTGTTTCAGTCGCCCAAGGAGTTTCGCCCGTTCCTGCTGGCCTGGGGCGGCACCGAGACTTACGTCGCCAACAGCAAGATGGCCAGCTTCGGCTACGCCAACAGTAAGTCGTACGGGGTGAGTATTTCCCAGTACACGCCGAACATGGCCAAGGTGCTCAAGCGCCCTGAGCCGACCGGCTGGATCGTCGATTCCGAGTTCTCGGACATGTGGTACGGCTTCTACTGCTACGAAACCACCGGCTTTGTGCTCAAGGGCAATACCTACAAAGACAACATCGTCTACGGCATTGACCCGCACGACCGTTCCCACGGCCTGATCATTGCGGACAACACCGTCTACGGCACCAAGAAGAAGCACGGCATCATCATTTCCCGGGAAGTGAACGACAGCTTCATCTTCAACAACCGCAGCTACGACAACAAGCTGTCGGGCCTGGTGATCGACCGTAACAGCGTCAACAACCTGATCGCCGACAACGAGATCTACCGCAACCACACCGACGGCATCACGCTCTATGAGAGCGCTGACAACTTGCTGTGGGGCAACAAGGTGATCAGCAACCGTCGCCACGGCATTCGCATCCGTAACAGCGTGAACATCCGCCTGTACGAGAACACCTCGATGGCCAACGGGCTGACCGGCGTGTACGGCCACATCAAGGATTTGACCGACACCGACCGCGACATCGCCCTCGACCCGTTCGACGCCAAGGTCTCGCTGATCGTGGTCGGCGGTGAATTGGCGGGTAACGGCAGCGGGCCGCTGTCGATCGACTCGCCCTTGAGTGTCGAGCTGTACCGCGTGTCGATGCTGGCGCCGACCAAATCCAGCGGCATCAGCTTCAACGGCGTGCTGGGTGATCGGCAGGAAGAAATTCTCGACCTGTTGGTGCGCCAACAGAAAGCCGTGCTGATCGACCCTGTCGAACGCCAGACCGAAATGCAGGACTGAGGATGACCCTTATGCACCCACACATGATCAAACTGCTGAGCCTCTCGGGTCTGACCCTCGGCCTGCTGGCGGCCAGCCAAGGCGTACGCGCCGATGACGTCAAGGCGCCGACCTTTACCGCCGAACCGTGCTGCAGCCTGTGCCCCGCGGCCCATGACGCGAAGAACTACACCACGCGTTATCAGCAGAACTTCACCACCCTGGTGCAAGCCCAGGGCGACTGGCTGTTCCGTACCCAGGAAGACCTGCGCACCGAATTCGACACCAGCCCCGCCGGCTACAAACGCATGCAACAGCTGCACGATGCGTTCAAGGCCAAGGGTGTGGAATTGGTGGTGGTCTACCAGCCGACCCGTGGCCTGGTGAATCGCAACAAGCTCAACCCCGAAGAGAAAGCCAAGTTCGATTTCGACAAGGCACTGGGCAACTACAAAACCATGCTCGGCCGTTTTGCCAAGATGGGCTACGTGGTGCCGGACTTGTCGCCGCTGACCAACGAGCAACTGCCGGATGAACTGCCGGCCCACGATTTCTATTTCCGCGGCGACCAACACTGGACGCCCTACGGTGCCCAGCGCACCGCGAAAATCGTCGGTGCCAAAGTGCGTGCGATGCCTGAGTTTGCGGATATTCCCAAGCGCGAATTCGAAACCAAGCGCTCCGGGCGCATGGGCAAGACCGGCACCCTGCACAACATGGCCGGGCAACTGTGCGGCACCAGCTACGCGATCCAGTACATGGACCAGTTCACCACCGAGCCCAAAGGCGAAGCCGGTGACGGCGACCTGTTCGGCGATTCGGGCAACCCGCAGATCACCCTGGTCGGCACCAGCCACAGCGGCAAGAACTACAACTTCGCCGGCTTCCTCGAGCAGGAAATCGGCGCCGACATCCTCAACGTCGCTTTCCCCGGCGGTGGCCTCGAAGGCTCGATGATCCAGTACCTGGGCAGCGATGAATTCCAGAAAACCCCGCCGAAAATTCTGATCTGGGAATTCTCGCCGCTGTACCGCCTCGACCAGGAGACCATCTACCGCCAGATGATGTCGCTGCTCGACAACGGCTGTGAAGGCAAGACCGCGCAGATGAGCGCCAGCACCACGCTCAAACCCGGCAAGAACGAATTGCTGGTCAACAGTTCGAACAAAGACCTGCGTAACAGCAGTCACCAGGTCGACATCCGCTTCGCCGACCCGTCGGTGAAAACCCTGCAAGCCACCCTCTGGTACATGAACGGGCGCCACGAGGACATCAAGATCGAGAAACCCGAAACATCCGATACAGACGGGCGTTTCGCCTTTGAACTGCGCACCGATGAAGACTGGGCCTCGCAGAACTTGCTGGCCGTGGAAGTGCAGGGTCCCGAAGCGGGCGCTGCTGCGCAGAAAGTCGAAGCGAAAATTTGCACACGCAACGTATTCCCTAGCGGCGGTCAGAAGACTGCTTCGCTGCCGTGAAGTAAGTGCGCAATGAGGTTACCTATGCAGAAGTTATTGATTCCAACGCTGCTGGGCCTGGCGATGTTCGCCGGTTCAGTCAACGCCGCCGCGCCACTGCGCCCGCCCCAGGGCTATTTCGCCCCGGTGGAAGCGTTCAAGACCGGCGACTTCAAGAATGACTGCGACGCCATGCCGGCGCCGTACACCGGCTCGCTGCAATTTCGCAGCAAGTACGAAGGTTCGGACAAAGCCCGTTCCACCCTGAATGTGCAATCCGAAAAAGCCTTTCGCGACAGCACGGCCGACATCACCAAGCTGGAAAAAGACACCAGCAAGCGCGTGATGCAGTTCATGCGCGACGGTCGTCCGCAGCAGCTCGAATGCACGCTCAACTGGCTGACCAGCTGGGCCAAGGCAGATGCGTTGATGTCCAAGGACTTCAACCACACCGGCAAGTCCATGCGCAAATGGGCGCTGGGCAGCATGGCCTCGGCCTATGTGCGCCTGAAGTTCTCCGACTCCCACCCGTTGGCCAACCACCAGCAGGAGTCGCAGGTGATCGAAGCCTGGTTCAACAAGCTGGCCGATCAGGTGGTGAGCGATTGGGACAACCTGCCGCTGGAAAAAACTAACAACCACTCCTACTGGGCCGCCTGGTCGGTGATGGCAACCTCCGTCGCCACCAACCGCCGCGACCTGTTTGATTGGGCCGTGAAGGAATACAAAGTCGGCGCCAACCAGGTCGATGACCAGGGCTTTTTGCCCAACGAATTGAAGCGTCAGCAGCGGGCTCTGTCGTACCACAACTACGCGTTGCCGCCGCTGTCGATGATCGCCAGCTTTGCCCTGGTCAACGGCGTGGATCTGCGCCAGGAAAACAACGGCGCGCTCAAACGCCTGGGCGACAAAGTGCTGGCCGGGGTCAAAGACCCGGAGATCTTCGAGAAGAAGAACGGCAAAGAGCAGGACATGAAGGACCTCAAGGAAGACATGAAATTTGCCTGGCTTGAACCCTTCTGCACCCTCTACACCTGCGCCCCGGATGTGCTCGAACGCAAGCATGGCTTGCAGCCGTTCAAGACCTTCCGGCTCGGCGGTGACCTGACCAAGGTCTACGACCCGACGCATGAAAAGGGCAACAAAGGAATCTGACGCAACGCGGTTGGAAAGGTGGGAGGGGCAAGCCCCCTCCCACAGTTTGAGCCGGTTTCATCAGTAGGAATGTTGTACGGCCTCCCCCCGAAATCGTGGGGGGGTTTGGGGGGGCTCTGGCCCTTGACTGTCTGTTAAACATGGAGAGATCGGGATGGTTTTCTCGTCCAATGTGTTCCTGTTTCTGTTCTTGCCGATCTTTCTCGGCTTGTACTACTTGAGCGGGCAACGCTATCGCAACCTGCTGCTGCTGATTGCCAGCTACGTGTTCTACGCCTGGTGGCGAGTGGACTTCCTGGCGCTGTTTGCCGCTGTAACGCTGTGGAATTACTGGATCGGCCTCAAGGTCGGTGCAGCAGGCGTGCGCACCAAGCCGGCCCAGCGCTGGCTGCTGTTGGGCGTGGCGGTCGACCTGTGCATCCTCGGCTACTTCAAGTACGCCAACTTCGGTGTCGACAGCATCAACGTGATGATGAAGTCGGTGGGTCTGGAGCCGTTCATCCTTACCCACGTGTTGTTGCCGATCGGCATCTCGTTCTACATCTTCGAGTCCATCAGCTACATCATCGACGTGTACCGCGGCGACACCCCGGCCACCCGCAACCTCATCGACTTTGCGGCGTTCGTGGCGATCTTCCCGCACCTGATTGCCGGCCCGGTGTTGCGCTTTCGCGACCTGGCCGACCAGTTCAACAACCGCACGCACACCCTCGACAAGTTCTCCGAGGGCTGCACGCGGTTCATGCAGGGCTTTATCAAGAAGGTCTTTATCGCCGACACCCTCGCGGTGGTCGCCGACCATTGCTTCGCCCTGCAAAACCCCACCACGGGCGACGCCTGGCTGGGTGCGCTGGCGTACACCGCGCAGCTGTACTTCGACTTCTCCGGCTACAGCGACATGGCCATCGGCCTGGGCTTGATGATGGGTTTTCGCTTCATGGAAAACTTCAAGCAGCCGTACATCAGCCAGTCGATCACCGAGTTCTGGCGTCGCTGGCACATCAGCCTGTCCACCTGGCTGCGTGACTACCTGTACATCACCCTGGGCGGCAACCGTAAAGGCACGCTGATCACCTACCGCAACCTGTT
Organism: Pseudomonas sp. NFX183; assembly: GCF_047943075.1. NCBI lineage: Bacteria > Pseudomonadati > Pseudomonadota > Gammaproteobacteria > Pseudomonadales > Pseudomonadaceae > Pseudomonas > Pseudomonas sp. NFX183. The sequence goes on from NZ_CP181333.1 coordinate 1,000,207, forward strand.
CCTGACCATGCTGCTCGGTGGCCTGTGGCACGGCGCGAACATCACCTACATCGTGTGGGGTGCCTGGCACGGCATGTGGCTGGCGATTGAAAAAGCCATCGGCCTCAACACCGCGCCGCGCAGCTTCAACGTGGTGCGCTGGGCCTTCACCTTCCTGCTGGTGGTGATGGGCTGGGTGATCTTCCGCTCAGAGAACCTGCACGTCGCCGGCCGTATGTACGGCGCAATGTTCAGCTTTGGCGAATGGTCGCTGTCGGAACTCAACCGCGCCAGCCTCACCGGCCTGCAAGTGGCAACCCTGGTGGTGGCGTACGCAACGTTGGCGTTCTTCGGCCTGCGCGATTTCTACACCAACCGCCCTGCCGAGAAAGCCAAGCCGGCCGACCCGAGCCTGATCAAGGCCGTGCCGGGCGACAACCCAGGCAGCATCCACCAGCCAGGTTTCACCGTCGGCCAGGACGCCGCCGTGCAGCCGGCCTACTGGACCGCTGACTGGCCACGCTACGCCATGCGCGGCGCTGTACTGCTGCTGTTCGTGGCGTCGATTCTGAAACTGTCGGCGCAGAGTTTCTCGCCGTTCCTTTACTTCCAATTCTGAGGGGAGCCGACCATGACCCGTTCATTCCGCGTCCTCTATATCGCGCTGTTCCTGCTGGTGCTGCTGGCCCTGGGCGCCTGGTCGATGCGCAGCTTCTTCGGCTTCAGCACCAACGCCGACGCGACCGTGCTCAACGGTCGCTGGACCAAGGCCGTCGAGACGCACTACGACGACCAGTTTCCGATCAAGCGCATCGGCACCAACCTGTGGGCCGCGCTGGACTACAAGCTGTTCAACGAAGGCCGCCCTGGCGTAGTGCTGGGCCGTGATCACTGGTTGTACAGCGACGAGGAGTTCAACCCCATCGTCAACGAAGACCAGAACCTTGAGGGCAACTACGCGCTGGTCGAAGGCGTGCGCCAGAAGCTCAAGGCTCAGGGCATTCAATTGGTCATGGCGATTGTGCCGGCCAAGGTGCGCCTGTACCCGGAACACCTGGGCGAAGTGAAACCGGCGAGCATCCACGCCAACCTGTATCAGGACTTCCACGCCCGTGTCGCCGCCGACAAGATCATCGCGCCCGACCTGCTAGGCCCGCTGCAACAGGCCAAGCTGGGCGGCACGCAAGTGTTCCTGCGCACCGACACCCACTGGACCCCGGACGGCGCCGAAATTGCCGCCAAGCAACTGGCCAAGGTGATCAGCGAAAAGGCCCCGCTCAGTGGTGAACCGCAGCGCTTTGTCACCGAAGCGGAAAAAACCGAGCCGCACAAAGGCGACCTGCGTCTGTTCCTGCCGCTGGACCCGCTGTTCGAAAACCTGATGCCGCCCAAAGAGCCGCTGCAAAAACGCGTCACGCACCTGGCTGAAAACAAAGGCGACGATGGCCTGTTCAGCGACAGCGAAACCCCAGTGGCACTGGTCGGCACCAGCTACAGCGCCAACCCCAACTGGAACTTCGTCGGCGCCCTCAAGCAAGCCTTGCACAGCGACGTCATCAACTACTCCGAAGACGGCCACGGCCCGATTCTGCCGATGCTCAGCTACCTCAAAAGCGACGACTTCAAGAACAGCCCGCCACAGGTGCTGATCTGGGAGTTCCCTGAACGTTATCTGCCCGTCAACAACGAAATCGGTGATGCCGACCCGCAGTGGGTTGCGCAGCTTAAACAAGCCGGTTCGCGCCAACAGAACATGGCACTGAACACCCCAGCTAAAACCCAAAAATCCGAGACGCCCGACCGGGCGCAAAACTGAAAGAGAGGTAACTCACATGACTTTCACTACTACTCCGCGTCGTCTCGCCAAGACCCTGGCCATTGCTGCCGGCTTGAGCTTCGTATCGATGTCCGCCTTCGCCGGGGGCGACGCCGCCCTTTACGGCCCAACTGCGCCGAAAGGCTCAAGCTTTGTACGTGTGTACAACGCCAGCAACCAGGAAGTCAGCGCCACCGTCGGCGCCACCAACCTGAGCGACGTTGCGCCACTGGCCAGCAGTGACTTCAGCTTCATGCCGGGCGGCGACTACAGCGCCAAGGTCGGCAGCCAGACCGTGCCGGTCAAACTCGCCGCCGACCACTACTACACCCTGGTCAACAGCGGCAGCGGCCAGCCCCAGCTGATCGAAGAACCGCCGTTCAAGAACAAGCAGAAATCCCTGGTGCGCGTGCAGAACCTCAGCGACAAGGCCCTGACCCTGAAAACCGCCGACGGCAAGACCGACGTGGTCAAGTCGGTGGCCGCCAAAGGCCGTGGCGAGCGTGAAATCAACCCGGTGAAGGTGAGCCTGGCCCTGTATGACGGCGACAAAAAGGTCGGCGACGTGAAACCAGTGGCCCTGGAGCGCGGTGAAGCGGCGGTGCTGTATGTGACCGGTTCCGGTTCGAGCATTTCGCCAGTCTGGGTAAAACGCCCGGTATCGACCCGCTGATTAGATTCTTGAACTGACCCATGCCCCCTGTGGGAGCCGGGCTTGCCCGCGATGGCATCACTGCGGTGTAACTGAAACACCGAGTCGTCTGCATCGCAGTCAAGCCAGCTCCCACAAGGCCAAGGTGTCAGTTCAGACCGAGATAAAAACAAGAGTGAAACGACAAACCTTCGTAGCTCTGACCCAAATTGATTCAAGGAGAAACACATGATCCCAGTAATCCTTTCCGGTGGTAGCGGCTCACGTCTTTGGCCGCTTTCCCGTAAACAGTTCCCGAAACAATTCCTGGCCCTGACCGGCGAGCACACGCTGTTCCAGCAAACCCTGGAGCGTCTGGTGTTCGAAGGCATGGACTCACCGATCGTGGTCTGCAACAAGGACCACCGTTTTATCGTCAACGAGCAACTGAGCACGCGTAAGCTCGAATGCCAGCGCATCCTGATGGAGCCGTTCGGTCGCAACACTGCGCCGGCCGTGGCCCTGACGGCGATGATGCTGGTCAATGAAGGCCGCGACGAGCTGATGCTGGTGCTGCCGGCCGACCACGTGATCGACGACCAGAAAGCCCTGCAACGCGCCCTGGCCCTGGCCACCGTGGCGGCCGAGCGTGGCGAGATGGTGCTGTTCGGCGTACCGGCCACCCGTCCGGAAACCGGTTATGGCTACATCAAGTCCACCAACGATTCACTGCTGCCCGAAGGCGTAAGCCGCGTTGAACAGTTCGTCGAAAAACCCAATGAAAAACGCGCGGTCGAGTTCGTCAAAAGCGGCGGTTACTTCTGGAACAGCGGCATGTTCCTGTTCCGCGCCAGCCGCTTCCTCGAAGAGCTGAAAAAACACGATCCGGACATCTACGACACCTGCCTGTTGACCCTGGAACGCAGCGAGCAGACCGCCGACACCGTGACCTTCGACGAAGCCACCTTCGCCTGCTGCCCGGACAATTCCATCGACTACGCCGTGATGGAAAAAACCCAGCGTGCCTGCGTGGTACCGCTGAGTGCCGGCTGGAGCGACGTGGGTTGCTGGGCCTCGCTGTGGGCGGTCAACGACAAAGACATCCACGGTAACGTCAGCAAAGGCGACGTGGTGATCCAGGACAGCCGTAATTGCATGATTCACGGCAACGGCAAGCTGGTGTCGGTGATTGGCCTGGACAACATCGTGGTGGTAGAAACCAAGGACGCGATGATGATTGCCCACAAGGACAAGGTCCAGGGCGTCAAGCAGATGGTCAGCACCCTCAACGACCAGGGCCGCAGCGAAACCCAGAACCACTGCGAAGTCTATCGTCCGTGGGGCTCTTACGACTCGGTGGACATGGGCGGTCGCTTCCAGGTCAAGCACATCTCGGTCAAGCCGGGCGCGTGCCTGTCCCTGCAAATGCACCACCACCGCGCCGAACACTGGATCGTGGTCAGCGGCACGGCCGAAGTCACCTGTGACGAGAACGTGTTCCTGCTCTGCGAGAACCAGTCCACCTACATCCCGATCGCCTCGGTGCACCGCCTGCGCAACCCGGGCAAGATCCCGTTGGAAATCATCGAAGTGCAATCGGGCAGCTACCTGGGCGAAGACGATATCGAGCGCTTCGAAGATATCTACGGACGCTCCACGCCGGTTGAACGTGGCGTGTCGGTGAAAACTATCGCGCAGTAATACAGTCGTAGAAAGAAGCCCTCACCCAGCCCATTGCGTCCCCTATCCGCAGTGGGTTGGGTGGGGGCTTTTTTGTGGGGTTTTGGGTGTTGCTGAAGGCCTCTTCGCAGGCAAGCCAGCTCCCACAGTTGACCGCATTCCAACGGATGTACCCGGTCAACTGTGGGAGCTGGCTTGCCTGCGATGGGCCGAGACCGGTTTGGTCTTGGTCGAGAGGCTTGCATCGAAGGGTTGCAGGCGGATTCTTCTGCTCAGTAAGTCAGTCATCGGGGGCAAGCCCCTCCCACCTTTTGATTTGTGAATGCAGTCAAAGGTGGGAGCTGGCTTGCCTGCGATGGGCCGAGACCAGTTTGGTCCTGGTCGAGAGGCTTGCACCGAAGGGTTGCAGGCGGATTCTTCTGCTCAGTAAGTCAGTCATCGGGGGCAAGCCCCCTCCCACCTTTTGACTTGTGAATGCCGTCGAAGGTGGGAGCTGGCTTGCCTGCGATGGCGGCGGCCCAATCAACACTTATCTCAAGCTCGCCAATCCCACCTACGCTTAAGTTAGGATGCTCGTTCCCTATTCGAGGTGGTCTCCATGTTCTTCGGCGTTCTCCTGATCATCACCTGGCTGATCCTGCTGCTGCGCTACCCGGCCAAGGCGTTGCCGGTGTCGCTCGCGGCCGCTGTCGGCCTGGGCTGTGTGGCGATTTGGGTGGTGTGGCTGGACAGCCGCGAAGCCTCGCAACTGTCGCGCCTGGAACTGCGCATCAGCTATGCGCCGCAGGAATGCCCGCCAGACCGACCGCTGAAACTGGTCCTGAGCAACGGCAACGACGTACCGCTGACCGAACTGCGCTGGCGCGTTGCAGCCTATGCACCGGGCGACTCCGTCAACCTGGCCGACAATGTCTACGCCGCTCCACGCTATCGCGGCCCCGGCGAGTTGCAGGCCGGCGCCACCTGGGACGACTGCCTCCCCACACCACCGCTGCGCCCCGGCTACCGCCCGCAAACCCTGGAATTTCGCGCCGAGCACCTGCAAGGCAGTTTCTCGGACTGACAAAGGATTGATTCATGCCCACTGTACTGATCACCGGCTGCTCCAGCGGCATCGGCCGCGCCCTGGCCGATGCCTTCAAAACCGCAGGCCATGAAGTGTGGGCCAGCGCCCGCCAGCCTGATGATGTGAGCGCCCTGGCTGCCGCCGGTTTCAAGGCCGTGCAACTGGACGTCAACGACGCCATGGCGCTCAAGGCGCTCGCCGAACAGATCGGCGGGCTGGACGTGCTGATCAACAATGCCGGCTACGGCGCCATGGGCCCGCTGCTCGACGGCGGCACCGAGGCCATGCAACGCCAGTTCGAAACCAATGTGTTTTCCATCGTCGGCGTGACCCAGGCGCTGTTTCCTGCCCTGCGTCGAGCCAAAGGCCTGGTGGTGAACATCGGCAGCGTCTCCGGCGTATTGGTGACACCGTTTGCCGGCGCCTACTGCGCCTCGAAGGCGGCGGTGCACGCGTTGAGCGACGCACTGCGCATGGAGCTGGCGCCATTTGGTGTGCGCGTGATGGAAGTGCAGCCGGGCGCTATCGACACGCATTTTGCGAAAAACGCCGGCGCCCAGGCCGAGCTGTTGATCAACGAAAAGTCACCATGGTGGCCGTTGCGCGAAGGCATTCGTGCGCGCTCCCAGGCCTCGCAGAACAACCCGACCTCAGCCGAGCAATTCGCGGCGCAGGTATTAAAGGCCGTGCAACAGCCAACGCCGCCACGGCTGCTGCGCGCGGGCAATGGCTGCCGGGCGCTGCCACTGATGGCGGCCTTGGTACCCAAGGCCCTGTTGGAAAAAGTCTTGAAGAAGCGCTTCGGCCTGTCGGGCTCGCTCTAGCCTTTCATGAAATCAATAAACGCCCGCACCTTGAGCGGCAAATGCCGCGTGCCCGGGTACATCGCATAGATCCCCTGTGGCGCAAAACGATGGTCCGCCAACAAGCGCACCAAGCGCCCCGCCGCCAGGTCATCCTGCACCAACCATTGCGGCAGCACCGCCACGCCGAGGCCGCGCACGGCAAACGCCTGAAGCACGGCCGCACTGTCGGCCACCAGCGCAGTCGGGCCGGCACGGTATTGATGCTCACCACCGGCCGGGTCGGTCAGGCTCAGTTCCGTCAAACGGCCATGGCCCAGCTTGGGCACCTGCTCCAACGCATCCAGGGTTTGAACCTCGGCAAACTCGGGCGCTGCCACTGCAAACACCTCAAAGGTCGACAACTGCACCGCACGGTGATTGGAGTCGAGCAGACGTCCCAGTCGAATCGCCACATCAAAGCGTTCGGAGATCAAATCGGCGTGGGTCGAGGAGGTGGATAAGTGAATGTTCAGGTCCGGGTGCAAGCGCCGAAAGGCCTCGATTGCAGGGGCAACCACCGCCAGCGCGTATTCGACTGTGGTGGTGATGCGCAACGTGCCTTTGAGCTGGGCATGTTCGGAGCGCGCCTCTTCCACCGCCAGGCGCGCTTCTTCAAGCATGCGTGTGCAGCGCAGATAAAAACGCTCGCCGGCATCGGTCAGCGCCAGTTGGCGGGTATTGCGGGTCAGCAGGGTCACGCCCAGCTCTGCTTCCAGGCGCTTGAGGTTGAAGCTGACCACGGCGCGGGTCTGGCCCAGCAAATCGGCCGCAGCGGTAAGCGAACCGGCTTCTACCACAGCCTTGAAGGTGTCGAATCGGTCCAGGCTGACCATCGGCCACGCCCTCCTTTGTCAAAATATTTTTGACAAACTAACAGGCAAACCGGCGTAGCCCAAACCCTGCTGGCGGCCTACCCTGCGCGCTTCATTCGCAGGATCGCGTCCATGACCTACCGCTCGAAAGTCGCCTGGATCTTTTTATTCGGCTTTGCCCTGGACCTGGTGAACATGTTTGTCGCCACGGTCGCCTACCCGGACATCGCTCGCGAGCTGCACGCCTCGGTCACACAATTGGCCTGGATCAGCAATGCCTACATGCTTGGGCTGACCGTGATCATTCCCCTGAGCGTGTGGCTGGCGGCACTGATGGGCGAGCGAACGCTGATCGCGGCGAGCCTGCTGTTATTCGCGGGGGCCTCGCTGATGGTCGGCCAGGCGAGTTCTATCGAAACCCTGATTGGCTGGCGGGCGCTGCAAGGCTTGGGCGGCGGACTGCTGATTCCCGTGGGCCAGGCCCTGGCCTACCGGTATTTTCCAGCGGCAGAACGCAGTCAGTTGACGGCGCGGGTGATGTCGGTGGCGCTGCTGGTGCCGGCGCTGTCGCCGGCCCTGGGTGGGTTGATCGTCGACAGCCTGTCGTGGCGCTGGATCTTCTATGTCAACCTGCCGCTGGCGTTGATCACGTTGCTGCTGGCACTGCTGTGGATAAAACCTGACGCGCCCGCCACGGTGCGCCCGGCCCTGGACGTGGGCAGCATCTTCACGCAGATCCGTAGCCCGATGCTGCGCGTGGCGATGTTGGTCTATCTGTTCATCCCTGGCGTCTTTATCGGCACCAGCCTGATCGCCATCCTCTACCTGCGCGGCCTCGGCTATGACGCCACGCAGACCGGCGCGCTGATGCTGCCGTGGGCACTGGCCTCCGCGCTGGCGATTTTCCTGAGCAAAAAACTGTTTAACCGCTGCGGCCCCAAACCCTTGCTGCTGGCGGGCATGGCGTTGCAATGCAGCGGCATCCTGTTGCTCAACCAACCCGCTTGGGTGATTGCGGCCTATGCCTTAATGGGCCTGGGGGGCAGCTTGTGCAGCAGCACCGCGCAGACGCTGGCGTTTCTCGATATACCCGCTCAACGCATGGGCCATGCCAGCGCGCTGTGGAATATCAATCGGCAAGTGAGCTTTTGCCTCGGCGCGGCGGCACTCAGTGCGCTGTTGTCGGCCTTGGATTCCTTCGCCATAACCTTCACGATAGCGGCAGCCCTGACACTGCTCCCCCTTTTTGCAGTGCTGCGCCTGGACGCTTCCAGAGTACGGACACTGCTTCACCCAGCCAACGAGCCCAGCCATGATTGATTACAGCGATTTTTTTGAGGAAGTGATCCAGACCCACGTCGAGATCGAGCAATGGTTTGCCGGCGTTGCGCCTGAAGGCACGCTGGAAACCTTGCTGGCGCGCTTCTCACCCGAGTTCAGCATGGTCGCACCCGCCACCGGTACGCGGGTAAATGCGGCCGGGGTGAAAGCACTGTTCACGCGCCTTGGCGGTATGCGCCCGGGCTTGAAAATCACCTTGAGCGAGATGACCGGGATCGACCGCCATGCACGCGGCGCCACGGTGACTTACCGCGAACATCAGGTTGATGACAGCGGCACACAGACTGATCGACGCGCCACCGTGGTGTTCGAGAAGCAGGCCAGCGGGGCGTTGCTGTGGCGCCATTTGCACGAAACCTTTATCAAGGCTTAACACCGTCCAAACTGTGGGCGCTGGCTTGCCTGCGATAGCGGTGGGTCAGCCATACATACTTCAACTGACTGTCCGCCATCGCAGGCAAGCCAGCTCCCACACAAGCCAGTTGCCACAGTTAGTGTTGTGTTGGGTTGACGATGACGGTGCAAGTGATGCCCGCCGCCAACAGCACGCCTTCGGGCACTTCATCAATGTGAATGCGCACCGGCACGCGCTGGGCCAGGCGCACCCAATTGAAGGTCGGGTTCACATCGGCGATCAGTTCGCGGCTCTCGGGGTTGTCACGGTCGTAGATGCCGCGCGAGATGCTTTCCACATGGCCCTTGAGCGTCTCGCCACTCATCAATTGCATATCGGCCTCGTCACCGACTTTGACGTGGGGCAGCTTGGTTTCTTCAAAGAAGCCATACACCCAGAACGAATTCATATCGACCACCGCCATCTTCGCCTCGCCGATGCGCGCGTAGTCGCCCCGGTGCACATTAAGGTTGGTGACGTAGCCGTCCACCGCCGCCACCACTTGAGTGCGTTTCAAATTCAGCTCAGCCGCTTCCAACTGCGCCAGCGCGTGTTGGTAATCGGCCAGGGCCGAGTCGGCGATGTTGCTCGCGTCGTCGCGGTTTTCCTTGGAGATCACCAGGGCGTCGAGGTCGGCGCGGCGGTGGGCGTTGACCTTGCGCATCTCCCAGGTGGCCTTGCGCGAGGCCACCAGCGATTGCGCCTGCTTGACCGCGATGCGGTAGTGCTCGGGGTCGATCTGCATCAGCAGGTCGCCCTTTTTCACCAACTGGTTGTCACGCACCGGTACGTCTACCACTTCGCCGGTGACGTCGGCCGCCACGTTGATGATGTCGGCGCGCACGCGACCGTCGCGGGTCCACGGCGTTTCCATGTAGTGCACCCACAGCGTGCGGCCAATCCAGATCGCCAAAGCCAGTACCAGCAAGGTCGCGAGCAGGCTGAAAAACTTTTTCATCGGGGCATCTCAACGGTAGACGGTCAGCGCCAGGGCGCCGAACAAGCAAACGAACAGGCTCAGGCGCAGCAACGCCGGGTGCCAGAAAAAACGGTACAGGTCGAACCCGGCCAGGAAGCGGTCCAAGGCCCAGGCCAGCCCTGCGGCGATAAAAAACATCAGGGTCATGGTCGGCATGTAGACGCCGTGGAATGCGATTTCACGAGGCATTCGGGGATCCTTTGAGGGCAGCCAGGGGCGATTGCGGGTCCAGCAACGACGTGCGGATAAAGTGCAGGTAGCTTTTCACCCGGCGCAACGCCGAGGTGTCGAAGTGCGGGGCGAAGGGTTCATCGGTGGCCTGCACGCGGCTGATCGCATGGTCGACGGCAATCAACCCGCGCTCCAGGTTGCTGGCACTCGGTTGCAGGAACAGCCGCACCAGCGAGCGGCCCATCACGCGGATCGCCTGGCGCCAGGGTTGCGACTCGGCATACGCCGGGTGCACCGGCAATATCGCCTGCTCCTTGCGCAACTCGATGATCGCGTGGCCGACTTCCAGCACCACAAACATCCAGCGCAGCAAGTCGCGTTGCACGTGCGGCTGGCCGACGGCGAGGCCGTAGGCCTGGTGCAGCAGGTCGCGGGTGCGGCTTTCAAAACTCGACGCCAGGCCCTTGAGCTTGCCGCTGATCGCGTACACCACCTGCTCGCGCAGGTCCTGCTCCAGACGGCGCCACAACCAGCGGCTGTTCGGCGGCAGGATAATCGCGCCAGCCGCCGCGCACACCAGCATGCCAATGACCATGGCGATGTAGTCATTGATAAAGCTGTAAGGGTTGTAGACCGTCAGGTTGTCCGGCACCGAGCCGGTGCTGAAAAAGATCAGCAAGCCCACGCCGACGCCGGCGTATCGCGGGCGGGAGGCGAGGAACGAGCCGAAGATAATCACCGGCGCAAGCATCACGCACAGCAGCGGGAAGCCGTCGATCCACGGGAACACAAAGAACATTTCGACAAAGCCCACCAACGCGCCGATCAGGGTGCCGCAAGCCATCTGGAAGGCCATGCGTTTCGGGTTGGGCGTGGCGGCGGACAGGCCGACGGTGGCGGCGGCGATCAGGGTCATGGTCGCGCCGCTGGGCCAGGCGGTGGCTACCCAGTAACTGCCCAGCACGATCAGGATAAAGGACGCGCGAATCCCCGAAGCGGCGCAGGCCAGCCAGTTGGTTTTCGGCGTGTAGGCTTCGCTCCACTGCTCGCGCTCATGGCTGTGATCGGCCAGTGATGCGTGGGTCTGCGCGTAGTTGTGCAGGTCATCGACAAAGCGGTAAAGCAGCTCGTAGGCAGTATGAAAATCCAGCTGCTCGGCTTCACTCGGATTGCCTTGCTGAAAGTTCGCACGCAGGCTGCGCACCTTGGCGGGCAGTCCATCCTTGTAGGCGCTCAATTGATTGACCAGACGCGCCGCATCGGGGCTGGTGAGCGCACGGCCGGAGAAACCGTCAAGGACTTCGGCCAGGTCTTGCAGGCCCGGCTTGATTGCCGCAGCGACGTGATCGGCTGCATCCGTGCGCAGCCGCTCAAGCAACTGGTGCAAGGCGTTGAAGCGCGTGGTGATGCTCATGAATTCGCTGTTGAGGCGACTCAACCGGCCATTGCGCCGCCGCATGTGCGGGTCTTCAAATACGGTGACGCTGCGCAGCCCTTCCAGGCCCACGGCCTCGGCGATAAAGCGCACATTGCTGGCCTCGAACCCTTCACGCTGGCTGCGCCCACGCAGGCCGTCGGTGACAAACAGCGCGAACACGCCAAAGCGCTGGTACAAGGCGTTGCGCATCGCGGCGCTGCTGGTTTGTGGCAGGATCGCGGCGCTGACCAACGTCGAGCACAGTATCCCCAAAGAGATTTCCAGCACCCGCCACACCGCCGCCATAAAGGCCCCGTCCGGGTGGGCCAGCGCGGGCAAACCCACCATCGCCGCGGTGTAGCCCGCCAGCACAAACCCATAGGCGCGAAAGTTGCGATTACGCGTCGCACCGGCCGTGCAAATACCCACCCAGATAGCCAACGCGCCGAGGAACAATTCGGTGTTCTGCGCAAACAAGGCGATCAACAAGACCATCACCGCCGACCCCGTCAGGGTGCCCAGGAAGCGGTAAAAACTCTTGGCGAAGACCTGGCCGCTCTGCGGTTGCATCACGATAAACACGGTGATCATCGCGGTGCGCGGTTGCGGCAGTTCCAGGCGCATCGCCAGCCACAACGTGAGGAACGCGGCGATCAGCACCTTGAAGATATAGACCCAGGTCACGCCATCGCTGCGTGCCCAGTCGAAAAAACCACGGCGCCACTCCAGGGAGTGCAACCAGCGCAGCGGTGCAGGCAAGGGTGTCATCAAATCCTACTCAGTGATCAAACACGGCAAGCGCCGCCGGGGTCTTGCTCGGAAGGGTCTTGGTGTCTGGCGGCACATCGTTGCCGGCGCCGAGCCCGCCGCCCAGGGCGGTGACCAGTTCGGCGTGGGCACTCAGGCGTGCGGCTTGCACCTGTTGTTCGATTTGCTGCTGGTGGAACAGCAAGGTCTGGGCGTTCAGCACGTTGAGGTAATCGGTGAGGCCGCGCTGGTAGGCGATCATCGCGATGTCGTAGGTTTTCTGCGCAGAGGCCACGGACTGCGCGGCGAAGGACGCCTGCTTGTCCATCGATTCGCGGCGGATCAACTGGTCGCTGATGCCCTTGAGCGCGTTGACCAGCGTCTGGTTGTACTTGGCCACGGCCAGGTCATAACCGGCGCTGGCTTCGCCCAGTTGCCCACGCAAACGACCGCCGTCGAAGATCGGCAAGGTGATCGCCGGGCCGACGTTGTAGTTGAATTTCTTGCCCGCCAGAAACTCCAGCAGGCCGCCGCCGGTGGCCATGTAGCCGAAGCTGCCGACCAGGTCGACGTTGGGGTAGAAGCCGGCGTGCGCGACGTCGATGCCACGGGCTTGCGCGGCGACCTGCCACCGAACGGCGACCACGTCCGGGCGCTGGCCAAGCAATTGCGCCGGCAGGCTCGACGGCAATTTCAGCGGCGCGGCGAGGGATAAACTCGGGCGTTGCAGTTGTGCACCCTCGCCCGGACCTTTGCCCGCCAAAGCAGCCAGTTGGTTGCGGCTCAGGGCGATGTCCTCGTCGAGCGCGTCGAGCTGGCGATGGGTCTCCGGCAACGGCGTTTCGGCCTGGCTGACGTCGAAGTGCGTGCCGATCCCGGCGTTCAGGCGTTTATTGGCCAGGTCGAGAATCTGCTGCTGCTGGGCCAGGGTGGCGGCGACGATGTCGCGGTTGGCGTACTGCAAGGACAACTGGATGTAGGCGCGCACCACGTTGTTCTGCAATTCGAGCTGGGCCTGGCGCGCTTCGGCGGCGCTCATATGCGCCAGGTCGACAGCGCGTTCGCTGGCGTTGCTTTCGCGGCCCCACAGGTCGAGGGCATAGCTCAGGCCCAGGGACGAATTGCTGTCCCAGGTGGTTGTTCCGCTCAACTCGCCGGGGCCGTAGAACTGATCCTTCGGCCAGTTGTGGCGTTTGAGGGTGGTGTCACTGTTGATCTGCAACGACTCGGCCGACTCGACGATGCCGGCCATGGCCCGCGCCTCACGCACCCGCGCGGCGGCCATGGCCAGGCTCGGGCTGTTTTGCGTGGCAAGTTGCACCCAATGATTGAGTTGCGGATCGCCATAGGCTTGCCACCATTGCGTGGTGGGCCAGTGGGCGTCGTGGGCGGCGCTCTGGATGGCTTCGTCGGTGGCCAGGTTATTGGCGTTGAGGGCCTGGCCTTGGGGGGCGATTCCTCCGGTTCCGATGCAGCTGCTGATTGCTAACGATAAGGCCCAAACACTGAGAGTCTTCAGCTCTCTGATGATGCGACGCGGCACGGCAAGCGTATTCCTGAGGTGGTGTTGCGCAAGAGGTGGCGCAATTCTAGGGGGCGCCATGGGGAACGATAAGCTGGCATTCCTGTGAATCTTTGTTACCGTTCAAGCGATAATCCGTTGGTAGGGATCACTGGACGGCGTAACTTTCTGTCACAATTTGCTATCTCCCCTGAGAACACTCCATGGACACTTTGCAAAACATGCGCGCTTTCAGTTGCGTGGCCGAAGCTGGCAGCTTCACCGCCGCCGCCGTGCAACTGGACACCACCACGGCCAACGTCTCGCGCGCGGTCTCCAACCTGGAAGCCCATCTGCAAACCCGCTTGCTCAACCGCACCACCCGCCGCATCGCACTGACCGAAGCCGGTAAACGCTATTTGCTGCGTTGCGAGCAGATCCTCGCCTACGTGGAAGAAGCCGAAGCCGAAGCCAGCGACGCGCACGCGCGGCCTGCCGGGCAGTTGAAAGTGCACACCATGACCGGGATCGGCCAGCATTTCGTGATTGACGCCATTGCCCGCTACCGCCGTACGCATCCCGACGTGACCTTCGACCTGACCCTGGCCAACCGCGTGCCGGATTTGCTCGATGAGGGCTACGACGTGTCGATCGTGCTGGCCAGTGAATTGCCGGACTCGGGGTTTGTGTCCCAGCGGCTGGGCATTACCTACAGCATCGCGTGTGCGTCGCCGGATTACGTCAAGACCAAGGGCTGCGCGCAACGGCCGCAGGATTTGCTCAACCATGCGTGCCTGCGGTTGGTGAGCCCGGTGATCCAGCTGGATAAGTGGACCTTCAACGGGCCTGAAGGCCAGGAAAGTGTGGCGATCAATACGTCGCCGTTTCTGGTCAATTCGGCGGATGCGATGAAAACGGCGATCACCAGTGGCATGGGCGTGGGTCTGTTGCCGGTGTATGCGGCTATCGAGGGGTTGCGTAACGGCACGCTGGTGCGGGTGATGCCTAACTACCGTTCGCAAGAGCTGAACTTGTATGCCATCTACCCGTCGCGCCAGTACCTGGATGCGAAGATCAAGACGTGGGTTGAATATCTGCGCGGGTCGTTGCCCGAGATTCTGGCGGCGCATCAGGCGGAATTGGTGGCGTATGAGTTGAGTGGGAGCCTTAGCGGGGCGCGGTTGGCTAACTGACTGGGCTTTGGGGTTGGGCTTTGGGCTTTGGGCTTTGGGGGCATATCCGTTATTTGGGTGATGGCGGGTATGGGTTCCGCTCTTACAGCGGGTCACTTTTGAAAAGAGCCCAAAAGTAACCAAAAGGCTCTTGCCCCACCACTCGGCACCTCGCTTAGGCTCGGTGTGCCCTCACTCCGGCTTGAATCCGTGGGCCGCCGTGACGGGCCATCCATGGCCCAACACGGCTAACCCGGCGTCCTGCCGGGTTACCCACGGATTCAAGCCTGCGTTCGGCCAGCGTGGTTTAACGGGGCGCCTAAGATCAAGATCAAAATCTACAGCACGGCGGCCTAGTAGCCGACCTGAGTGGTAGAAGCAAAACCGAGGCGGCCTGACAGCCGACCTGATTCTGGAACCTGAACTCAATCAAATGTGGGAGCTGGCTTGCCTGCGATGGAATCTACTGGGTTTCACTGACAGACCGAGGTGCCTGCATCGCAGGCAAGCCAGCTCCCACAGAAAAGCAAAGCACTGCGGTGGTGGAGGTTGAACTCGGTCAACTTGTGGGAGCGGGCTTGCTCGCGAAGGCGGTGTGCCAGTGACACATGAGCTGACTGAACCACCGTATTCGCGGGCAAGCCCGCTCCCACATTTGGATCTCTGTGCATCAGACAGATGTGGTGTTGCTGTGCTTTTGATCCGCTTTTGCTTCTACCACTCAGGTCGGCTACTAGGCCGCCGTGCTCTGCTTTTGATCTTGATCTGACAGGCCCCGTCAACCACGCTGGCAGAAGTGAGGGCATGCCGAGCCTAGGCGAGGCACCGAGTGGTGGGGCAAAGACCTTTTGGTTACTTTTGGCTGGGCCGGCATTCCGGGCGTTTGCCAAAAGTGACCCGCTGTAAGAGCGGAACCGCCAGCCGCCGTTACCGCAGCAACGGATATGTACACTCACCCACCAAACAACACCAAAAAGCTCCCCCCAATCCCCCCCAAGAATGTTAGCGTGCTTGGCATTCTTCCGTAGTCGATGAGCCCGCCTGCAATGAAAAAGACCGTCCTCGCCTTCAGCCGTGTTACCCCGGAAATGATCGAACGCCTGCAACAGGATTTCGAGGTCATCGTCCCCAATCCCAAGCTGGGCGACATCAACGCTCAATTCAACGAGGCCCTGCCCCACGCCCACGGTTTGATCGGCGTAGGCCGCAAGCTCGGCCGCGCACAGCTCGAAGGCGCAAGCAAACTGGAGGTGGTCTCCAGCGTGTCAGTAGGCTACGACAACTACGACGTGCCCTATTTCAACGAGCGCGGAATCATGCTCACCAACACCCCCGACGTACTCACCGAAAGCACCGCCGACCTGGCCTTCGCCCTGCTGATGAGCAGCGCACGCCGCGTGGCCGAACTGGACGCCTGGACCAAGGCCGGCCAGTGGAAAGCCAGCGTCGGCGCGCCACTGTTCGGTTGCGATGTACACGGCAAAACCCTCGGCATCATCGGCATGGGCAACATCGGCGCCGCCGTGGCCCGGCGTGGACGCCTGGGCTTCAATATGCCGATCCTGTACAGCGGCAACAGCCGCAAGACCGCGCTGGAACAGGAATTGGGCGCCCAGTTCCGCAGCCTCGACCAATTGCTGGCCGAGTCGGACTTCGTCTGCCTGGTGGTGCCATTGAGCGACAAGACCCGCCACCTGATCAGCACCCGCGAGTTGGGCCTGATGAAATCCAGCGCGATCCTGATCAATATTTCCCGTGGCCCGGTGGTGGACGAGCCGGCGCTGATCGACGCCCTGCAAACCCAGAAGATTCGGGGTGCCGGCCTGGATGTGTATGAGCAGGAGCCGCTGGCCGAGTCGCCGCTGTTCCAACTGAGCAACGCCGTAACCCTGCCGCACATCGGCTCGGCCACCCACGAAACCCGCGAAGCCATGGCCAACCGCGCCCTGGACAACCTGCGCAGCGCCCTGCTGGGCCAGCGCCCGCAGGACCTGGTGAACCCACAGGTCTGGAAGGGCTGACACATCCCCCCTGTGTGAGCGGGCTTGCTCGCTCCCACACACGCCAGCCCTGCATAAATCCGGTTAAAGCCTGGCGCGCCCGAGTCGATAACCCTCTATAGATCGTCATTCCTGATCCACAGAAGGTTTTTATGTCCACCACCAAAGCCCGCGCAGATTCACTCTCGCTTCTGCTCTTTACCTTGCGCAGCGGCAAGCTGATGGCGATCAACCTGCTGAAAGTCAGCGAAATCATCCCCTGCCCGCCGCTGACCAAGCTGCCGGAGTCTCACCCTCACGTCAAAGGCATCGCCACGCTGCGCGGTGCGTCGCTGTCGGTGATCGACCTGAGCCGCGCGCTGGGCGAAATGCCCCTGCAAGACCCGAACGGCGGCTGCCTGATCGTCACTGACGTCAGCCGTTCCAAGCAGGGCTTGCATGTGCAGGCGGTGAGCAAGATCGTGCATTGCCTGACCACCGACATTCGTCCGCCGCCGTATGGCTCCGGTGGCAACCGCTCGTTTATCACCGGGGTCACCCAGGTCGAAGGCGGGCTGGTGCAGGTGCTGGATATCGAAAAGGTCATCCACGGCATCGCCCCGGCACCGGTTGAAGCGGCGCCCACCGACCTGACCATGGAAGAGGCCGAAGTACTCGGCAATGCGCGGATTCTGGTGGTGGACGACAGCCAGGTCGCCCTGCAGCAATCGGTGCACACCCTGCGCAATCTCGGGTTGACCTGCCACACCGCACGCAGCGCCAAGGAGGCCATCGACGTGCTGCTGGAGCTGCAAGGCACGGCCGAGCAGATCAACGTGGTGGTCTCGGACATCGAAATGTCCGAAATGGACGGTTACGCCCTCACCCGTACGCTGCGCGAAACCCCGGATTTCCAGGAGCTTTACGTGCTGCTGCACACGTCTTTGGACAGCGCGATGAACAGCGAAAAGGCCCGCCTGGCCGGTGCCGACGCGGTGCTGACCAAGTTCTCTTCGCCCGAACTGACCAAGTGCCTGGTGGTTGCCGCCCAGACCGTGGCGCAAAAGGGCTTGTAACCGGTGACGCAATACTTCCACATGTTGCGCCGCGACCTGACCGGCAGCCTGCCCGCCCCGCAGTGGCCGGCCGATACTCGGCTGGGCCATTACCGTGATGAACTGGCCCCGGCGATTCATGCGGTGCTGCGCATGACCCAGGACCAGGGCGGCGGCCGTGTCGCCGGCCTGGAGCAATGGCGCCAGCAGTTCGTCACCGATGCCGAGTTCGACCCGACGCTGTGCCTGGTGGCCAGCAACGCCGAGGGCATCCTCGGTGTAGCCCAGTGCTGGACCAGCGCGTTTATCAAGAACCTTTCCGTGCATCCCTGCGCCCAAGGCCAGGGGCTGGGCCGCGCGTTATTGCTGCACAGCTTTCAGGTGTTCAAGCAACGCGGCGAACCCTACGTCGACCTCAAGGTGCGCGAAAGCAACCTGCGCGCCCGTCAACTGTATGAAAGCGCGGGCATGGTTTTTGTGCTGCGCGACCGGGTGCCCGAGGACTGACAGGCACTGGCGCATGACTTGCTTCGCAAGAGCCAGAACAGTGCATAGAGGCAATACCGAGGCGTTTGTGGCGATCACCTTTGCCGCCTACAACGCCGGGCGCTGCCGGAATCTTGCCGAAGACAACCGCTGCAACATCTACTGGATGCCGGCACCAGGATCGCCACCCAGGTGCCGGCCAACTACGCGTTTATTTCCTTGCGGGCGTCTCAGGCCCGCAGCCTGCGAGGGCTTACAGGCTGGCGATACACTCGATTTCGATCCGCGCATTCAACAACAGCTTGCCTGCCGCAAAGGTGGTTCGGGCAGGAAGCCGGCCTGCGGGGAAATAACTGGCGTACACCTCGTTCATTGCCGCGAAATCTTTGACATCGGCAAGAATCACCGTGCATTTGGCTACCCTGTCCATCGCCAAGCCTTTTGTCTTGAGCGTGCCACGCAAGTTTTCCAGGGCCTGGGCGGTTTCTGCGCGAATGCCTCCGCGCACCAGCTTGCCCTTTTCATCCAGGCCCAACACGCCGGCGAGATACAGGGTGTGCCCAACCTGCACCACCTCCGAGTAAGGAAAACCACCTTGCGCCGGTGTGTAAATCATCCGGGCCGCTGCGGATTCAGCCGGAGCCGGTGCCAGATAAGGCTGGGTAATGGCCGCGTATTTGCCACTGTCCTTCAAGCGCTGCAGCGCCGTGTTCAACGCCGCGGTCAATTGCGGGTCGGTTTTGCGCACCGCTATGGCCGGGCCGCTGCCCAACAACTCGTCATTGATCACCGGCCCCGCGAAGGCAAACGCTTTGCCTTGAGGGGTGTTCAGCAACGCCTGGGTGATTTCAACCGTGTCTTGCAAGGTCGCGTCCAACTCACCGGCCTTCAAGGCCTTGATCAGCTCGGCATTGAGGTTGAATTGACGTACCTGCACGCCTTGAGGCGCCCACCGTGCCAGCGCAAAAGCGGCTCGACTGGTGCCCGTCAGTACGCCCACGCGTTTGCCTCTGAGCGAACCGGGCGTTGGCAAAAGGCTGGAACCTGTGGGCGCGACCAATCTGCTTTCGAGGGCATAGAGCGGATGGGTGAAGTCGACTGTTTCGCGCCGTGGCGGCGTCGCGGTCATCGGCATGATGGCGTCAAAACGCCCGGCCTGAAGCGCGGCAAGGTTGGTTGCATAAGGCTGATCGACCCACACGCAGCGCGCGTTGAGTTCAGCACACAAGGCGTTGCCCAGCTCGATATCCAATCCGAGGAGTTCGCCCTGCTCATTGCGATATTCAAACGGCGGTACATCCGCCTCGACCCCGAAGCGGATTTCGCTCCACGGGTTTACGGGAGGGGGAGCCACCGCGCATCCGCTCCCGGCCAACATTATCAGCGCCAGCGCCAATATTCTTTTTGCCGTAGTCATAGACCTGTCCTGTTCAAAAGTGGTGTGAGACGTCCGTGCTCTATCACTCACGGCCCGAACGCACCCGACGTTCTAACAAGCACTGACTGGTCTTTAACTACGACACGCCTGTTTGTTTCATAGGAGAATTCCCAAATTCAGCCTAGACGCTTTTTGGCGTCAGCGCCGTTGGCCCCAGAACGCCTGCGCAAGCAGACGTAAATCTTGCGCCAGCGCCGCCACGTCGCCTGAGCTGCACTGGCTCTGCTGTGTGCCACGGCTTGCACCGCATCGCGGGCTGCGCCTTGCAGGGTGTTGATCACGCGCTGGACTTCATTGGTCGATTGCTGGGTGCGCTGTATCAGCGATCAATCGCGCGCGGGTCCGGCTTGGTGCGCACTGACTGATACTCCACCGTCGCCCCTTCCCGGGTCACCTGCGTGGCATAAGCGCGCTCGTAATTATTGGAGGAGTCGGCAGGTCGTCGACGCTAAGCGCGCCCATGGGGCGAACACTGATCCCGCTCATGTTCCGCGCAATTAATCAGCCATCACTGGTCGGAAGGCGGCTCGTTCAGATTGTAGGGCTGCACGATGCGCTGGTATTCACCGCTCTGGCGCAGTTGTTCAAGCGCACGGTTGAGGTCCTGGCGCAAGGCGGTGTCCGGTTTGCGCACCGCGATGGCCGCGCCGTCACCCAGCAGTTCAGCCGACACAACAGGACCCAGGAAGTCGAAATCCTGACCCTGCGCGGTGTCGAGCAGTGCCGTGCGGATTTCCACCGTGCCTTGCAGCGTCGCATCGATATGGCCGGCCACCAGGCTGCGCGTCAATTCGTCATTGAGCCAGAAACTCTTGATGATGACGCCCGCCGGCGCCCACTTGATTCGAGCAAAGGCTTCGCGGTTGCTCCCCAGCAGCACGCCGACCCGCTTGCCCCTGAGCGACTGCAGCGTCGGCATCAGGCCGGAGGTCTTGCGCCCTACCAGCCGGGTGGTGAACGGGTACAGCGTATCCGTGAAGTTCACCCATTGGCGCCGCCTGGAGGTGGGCGCCATGCCCATGATCGCGTCGAACCGTCGACCCTCAAGCGCAGGAAAACTCTCCATCAGCACCTGATCAACCCAGGTACAACGCACACCGAGTTGCTGGCACAACGCGTTTCCCAGGTCGATATTGAGCCCCACCAGTTGATCGTGCTGGTTGCGGCTTTGGAACGGCGGGAATTGCGCGGCGACCGCGAAACGGATCTCGCGCCGTGGTTCGTCAGCTGTTGCAGGTGTGCAGAAAACAGCGACCAGCAGGGATAAGGCAGGCGCAACACAGACACGTATCGAAACCACAAGGTACGTCCTTTTCCGGAAAGTCCAGCCTCACCACGCCCCGGCGCCATCCACCTGGGCGAAGCAAATGCTGTGCAAGCTTTCAAGAAACGGTCGTGCACCTGCAATCAGAAACGTCAGCGAGCGATGTAAGGCAATGCCGACAAATACGTGACCGATTACTCTCAGCGTTTACCCATCGAACGACGAGTGCCCGGCGGTGCCATACCTGGCGACTTGGTATGGCCGTTTTTGGCGCCATTTTTGTACCAAGGCTGGGCCGCATTCTTGGCCCCGGCCAGTTCACCCGGCTTGAACGGAAACTTGAACGCCGGGATCTCGGCTTTTTCAACGCCTTCAGCGCTGGCCGGATCGACGAGGTCGGCCGCTTCAACAGGGGATTGTATCGGGGAAGTCATGGAAGCTCCGGGGCATGCAGAAAATGAGGCGGCGGCCGGTTTGCGGGCCGCGCTGGCGCGCAGTATACCTGCGCGCCCCGGATCTTTAACCACCGCCTGTACGAATGGTCTGCCTTTACTGACAGCGCTGTCAGTTAGCAGTCACCGTGCTGACCGGGTCGGCGGGCTATAAAGAAAGCATCTTAATTTTCCCACCCCTTTGCCCCGGCGCCTCACCCCATGCACATTCAACGAAAAACCGCCCTGACCGTGGGTGTCCTCGTGGTAGTGGCGATTGCAGCCTGGGCCGTGACCCGGCCCGCCAAGACCAAACTGGCGGCGCCGAGCGCAATCCCGGTGCGGGTGGTGAGCGTGGTGCAACAGGACATTCCCCGCTTTGTCAGCGGCATCGGCTCGGTGCTGTCGTTGCACAGCGTGGTGATCCGCCCGCAAATCGACGGCATCCTCACCAAGTTGCTGGTCAAGGAAGGCCAACTGGTCAAAACCGGCGACCTGCTCGCCACCATCGATGACCGCTCGATCCGCGCGAGCCTCGACCAGGCCAAGGCGCAACTGGGGGAAAGCCAGGCGCAACTGCAAGTCGCGCTGGTCAACCTCAAGCGCTACAAGGAATTGAGCATCGACGACGGCGTGTCAAAACAGACCTACGACCAGCAACAAGCCTTGGTCAACCAGCTCAAAGCCACGGCGCAAGGCAACCAGGCTGCCATCGACTCCGCTCAGGTACAGCTTTCCTACACCCAGATTCGCTCTCCGGTGACAGGTCGCGTCGGCATTCGCACGGTGGATGAAGGCAACTTCCTGCGCATGAGCGATACCCAGGGCTTGTTCTCCGTGACGCAAATCGACCCGATTGCGGTGGAATTCTCACTGCCGCAACAAATGCTGCCGACCCTGCAAGGCCTGATCGCATCGCCGACTCAAGCCAGCGTCGATGCCTACATGGGCGCCGACACCGACGGGCAGACCGGCGACTTGCTCGGTGAAGGCCACCTGAGCCTGATCGACAACCAGATCAGCTCCACCACCGGCACGCTGCGCGCCAAGGCCGAGTTCAAGAATGCTTCGCAGCGCCTGTGGCCGGGGCAACTGGTGACCATCAAGATCCAGACCGCCCTCGACAAGAACGCCCTGGTGGTGCCGCCGACCGTGGTGCAGCGCGGCCTGGATGCGCATTTCGTGTACCGGGTCAACGGTGACAAGGTCGAGATTGTGCCGGTGCAAATCGCCTATCAGGACAGCGACGTGAACATCATCAAGGGCGTGCAGGCCGGGGATGTATTGGTCAGCGACGGCCAGTCGCGGCTCAAGGCCGGCGCCCAGGTCGAGGTGCTCAAGGAGCCACCACAAGCCATCCAGACGGTAGACGCCAAGGTGCAGCCATGAGCGGCAGCCGTTCGCCGTCGGCCTGGTGCGTCGACCACCCGGTCGCCACCCTGCTGCTGACCTTCGCCTTGGTGCTGCTGGGGTTGATTGCCTTCCCGCGCTTGGCCGTCGCCCCACTGCCAGAAGCGGAATTTCCGACGATCCAGGTCACCGCGCAGCTGCCCGGCGCCAGCCCGGACACCATGGCATCGTCGGTGGCCACCCCGCTGGAGGTGCAATTCAGTGCCATCCCCGGCATGACGCAAATGACCTCCAGCAGCGCCTTGGGCTCCAGCCTGCTGACGCTGCAATTCACCCTGAACAAAAGCATCGATACCGCTGCGCAGGAAGTGCAAGCGGCGATCAACACCGCCTCCGGCAAGCTGCCCAGCGATATGCCAAGCCTGCCGACCTGGAAGAAGGTCAACCCGGCGGACAGCCCGGTGCTGATTCTCAGCGTCAGTTCCGACAGCATGCCCAGCACCGAACTCAGCGACTACGTAGAGACCTTGCTGGCCCGTCAGATCAGCCAGATCGACGGCGTCGGCCAGATCAACATCACCGGCCAGCAGCGCCCGGCGATTCGCGTACAGGCTTCGCCCGACAAACTCGCGGCGATTGGCCTGACCCTCGCCGATGTGCGTCTGGCTGTTCAGCAATCGAGCTTGAACCTGGCCAAGGGCGCGATTTACGGTGAGAACAGCGTGTCGACCCTATCGACCAACGACCAGCTGTTTCACCCGGATGAATACGGCCAGTTGATTGTTTCCTACAAGAACGGCGCACCGGTTCAACTGCGTGATATCGCCAAAGTCATCAACGGTTCGGAAAACGCCTACGTACAGGCCTGGTCGGGCGACACGCCCGGCGTGAACCTGGTGATTTCGCGCCAGCCCGGCGCCAACATTGTCGAAACCGTGGACCGCATTCAAGCCGAGCTGCCGCGCCTGGAAGACATGTTGCCGGCCTCGGTGCAGGTCAGCGTGTTGACCGACCGCACCAAGACGATTCGCGCCTCGTTGCATGAAGTGGAAGTGACGTTGCTGATTGCCATCTTGCTGGTGGTGGCGGTGATGGCGCTGTTCCTGCGTCAATTGTCGGCGACGATGATTGTGTCCAGCGTGCTCGGCGTGTCGCTGATCGCCAGTTTTGCGCTGATGTATGTACTGGGTTTCAGCCTGAACAACCTCACGCTGGTGGCGATCGTAATCGCCGTGGGCTTTGTGGTGGACGACGCCATCGTGGTGGTGGAGAACATTCACCGCCACCTGGAGGCGGGCCTCGATAAACGCGAAGCGGCGATCAAGGGTTCCGGCGAGATTGGCTTTACGGTGGTGTCCATCAGCTTCTCGCTGGTGGCGGCGTTTATTCCGCTGCTGTTCATGGGCGGCGTGGTCGGACGGCTGTTCAAGGAGTTTGCGCTGACGGCCACCTCGACCATCCTGATTTCGGTGGTGGTGTCACTGACGCTGGCGCCGACGCTGGCCGCGCTGTTCATGCGCGCGCCCACCCATCACGCCCACGACAAGCCCGGTTTCAGCGAACGCCTGCTGGCCGGCTACGCGCGCAACCTGCGTCGCGCGCTGGCCCATCAACGCACGATGGCGGCGATCTTCATGGTGACCCTGGCCCTGGCCGTGGTCGGCTACATCTTTATCCCCAAGGGTTTCTTCCCGGTGCAGGACACCGGCTTCGTGCTCGGCACCAGCGAGGCCGCGGCCGACGTGTCGTACCCGGACATGGTCGCCAAGCACAAAGCCCTGGCCGAGATCGTCAAGGCCGACCCGGCGGTGGAAGCGTTTTCCCACTCGGTGGGCGTGACCGGCAGCAACCAGACCATCGCCAATGGCCGCTTCTGGATCGCCTTGAAAGATCGCGGTGATCGCGATGTGTCCGCCAGCCAGTTCATCGACCGCATCCGCCCCAAACTGGCCAAGGTGCCGGGCATCGTGCTGTACCTGCGCGCCGGCCAGGACATCAACTTAAGCTCCGGCCCGAGCCGGGCCCAGTACCAATACGTGCTCAAGAGCAACGACGGCCCGACGCTGAACACCTGGACCCAGCGCCTGACTGAAAAACTGCGCGCCAACCCGGCCTTTCGCGACCTGTCCAACGACCTGCAACTGGGCGGCAGCATCACCCACATCAGCATCGACCGCCAGGCCGCCGCGCGCTTCGGCCTGACCGCCACCGATGTCGACCAGGCGCTGTATGACGCCTTCGGTCAGCGCCAGATCAACGAGTTCCAGACCGAAATCAACCAGTACCAGGTGGTGCTGGAACTCGACACCCAGCAACGCGGCAAGGCCGAGAGCCTGAACTACTTCTACCTGCGTTCGCCGCTTACCAACGAGATGGTGCCACTGTCGGCGCTGGCCAAGGTCGACCCGCCCACCGTGGGGCCCTTGTCGATCAGCCATGACGGCATGTTCCCGGCCGCCAACCTGTCGTTCAACCTGGCGCCTGGCGTGGCGTTGGGCGATGCGGTGATCATGCTTAACCAGGCCAAGAACGAAATCGGCATGCCGTCCACCATGATCGGCACATTCCAGGGCGCGGCCCAGGCGTTCCAGAGTTCGCTGGCCAGCCAGCCCTGGCTGATCCTCGCGGCGCTGGTGGCGGTCTACATTATTCTGGGTGTGTTGTACGAGAGTTTCGTGCACCCGCTGACGATCATCTCGACCTTGCCTTCAGCGGGCTTGGGCGCGCTGATCATGCTGTGGCTGCTGGGCCAGGACTTTTCGATCATGGCCCTGATCGGCCTGGTGCTGCTGATCGGTATCGTGAAGAAGAATGGCATCCTGATGATCGACTTTGCCCTGGACGCCCAGCGCGTGCGCGGGCTGCCGCCCGAGGAGGCGATTTATGAAGCCTGCGTCACGCGGTTCCGGCCGATCATCATGACTACCCTCGCCGCCTTGCTCGGCGCGGTGCCGCTGATGCTCGGCTCCGGCCCGGGCGCGGAGTTGCGCCAGCCGCTGGGGATTGCGGTGGTCGGCGGCTTGCTGGTGAGCCAGGCGCTGACGCTGTTCACCACGCCGGTCATATACTTGTACCTTGAGAAGTTTTTCCACAGGCCCAAACCAGCGCTGGCGCTGGCGACCACACACTAAAGGCGGGGTCATGCGCGTCCTGATTATTGAAGATGAAGAAAAAACCGCGGACTACTTGCACCGCGGCCTGACGGAACAAGGCTACACCGTCGATGTGGCGCGTGAAGGTGTCGAAGGCTTGCACCTGGCGCTGGAAAACGATTACGCGGTGATCGTGCTCGACGTGATGCTGCCCGGCCTCGACGGCTTCGGCGTGTTGCGCGCGCTGCGGGCGCGCAAGCAAACACCGGTGATCATGCTCACCGCACGCGAGCGCGTGGAAGACCGCATTCGCGGCTTGCGCGAAGGCGCCGACGATTACTTGGGCAAACCGTTTTCGTTCCTCGAACTGGTGGCGCGCCTGCAAGCCCTGACCCGCCGCAGCGGCGGGCATGAGCCGGTGCAGGTCACCGTCGCTGACTTGTGGATCGATTTGATCAGCCGCAAGGCCAGCCGCAACGGCCTGCGCCTGGACTTGACCGCCAAGGAGTTTTCGCTGCTCAGCGTATTGGCGCGGCGCCAGGGTGAAATCCTCTCGAAAACGGCAATTGCCGAGATGGTCTGGGACATCAATTTCGACAGCGATGCCAACGTCGTCGAAGTGGCGATCAAGCGCCTGCGCGCCAAGCTCGACGGGCCGTTCGAGCACAAACTGCTGCACACCATTCGCGGCATGGGGTATGTGCTGGAGAACCGCAGTGTCGGCTAACTCCATCGCCCTGCGCCTGAGCGGCATGTTCACGCTGGTGGCGCTGCTGATCTTCGTGTTGATCGGCGGCGCGCTGTACCAGCAAGTGGACCGCGGCCTTGGGTTGTTGCCGGGCGCCGAGCTGGATGCGCGCTACAGCGTGCTCGAATCCTCGGTGAACCGCTTTGGCACGCCGGACCATTGGGCGAAAATCACCGCCAAACTGAAATTGCTCGGTGAGGAAGACAAGCGCATCCGCTTCTGGGTGGTGAGCAGCGATCCGAACTACGAGTACGGCAACCCGGATGCGCAGATCCGCGCGTTCGCCGCAGGGCCGACCGGTAAGCGCGACTTGCGCCTGCCGGGGCGCGAGTACCCGTTCAAGGTGTTGGTGAGCCAGTTCGCGGCGAAAGAACAGCGCCCGCCGCTGCGCTTTATGATCGCCATCGACACTGAAAACTTCCGCGCGACTCAGCACCAGTTGCTGGTGGCGTTGATCGGCCTGGCGTTTGTCGGCGTGGTGCTGGCGGCGCTGTTGGGGTTCTGGGTGTCGCGCATCGGCCTCAAGCCGTTGGGCAAACTCTCGGATGAAGCGCAGAAGCTTGCGCCGCCCAAGCTCTCGGGGCGCTTGCAACTGTCGCCGTTGCCGCCGGAGCTGAGCCAGTTCGTCAATTCATTCAACTCCACGCTGGATCGGGTGGAACAGGCTTATTCGCGCCTGGAATCGTTTAATGCCGATGTGGCCCATGAGCTGCGCTCGCCGCTGACCAACCTGATCGGCCAGACGCAGGTGGCGCTGACGCGCGGGCGTTCGGCCGAGCATTATTTCGAGGTGCTGCAATCCAATCTTGAAGAGTTGGAGCGGCTGCGTTCGATCATCAATGACATGCTGTTTCTCGCCAGTGCTGACCAGGGCAGCAAGGCCACCAAGCTGATCGAAAGCTCCCTGGCGGATGAGGTGGCGACCACGCTCGACTACCTGGATTTCATCCTCGAAGACGCCCAGGTTCAAGTGCGGGTGCGTGGCGATGCGTTGGTGCAGATCGAGAAAGCTCACTTGCGCCGCGCGTTGATTAATCTGCTCAGTAATGCCGTGCAGCACACCGCGGCGGGGCAGGTTATTGAGGTGGATATTCAGGTGCAGGAACATCAGGTGGCGATTGGGGTGACCAACCCTGGGGATGCGATTGCCAGTGAGCATTTGCCACGGCTGTTCGAGCGGTTTTATCGGGTGGATGCGTCGCGCAGCAACAGCGGGGCGAATCATGGGCTGGGGTTGGCGATTGTGAAGGCGATCGCTTTGATGCACGGCGGGGATGTGTTTGTGCGCAGTGAGGGTGGGGGAAATACGTTTGGCATAACCCTGCCGGTGTAGGGGTGGTTTGCTGGGGGTATATCCGTTATTTGGGTGATGGCCGCTTTGGGGTTCCGCCCTTACGGCGGGTCACTTTTGAAAAGAGCCCAAAAGTAACCAAAAGGCTCTTGCCCCACCACTCGGCACCTCGCTTCGGCTCGGTGTGCCCTCACTCCGGCTTGAATCCGTGGGCCGCCGCGACGGGCCATCCATGGCCCAACACGGCTAACCCGGCGTCCTGCCGGGTTACCCACGGATTCAAGCCTGCGTGAGGCCAGCGTGGTTTAACGGGGCGCCTAAGATCAAGATCAAGATCTACAGCACGGCGGCCTAGTAGCCGACCTGAGTGGTAGAAGCAAAACCGAGGCGGCCTGACAGCCGACCTGATTTTGGAAGCTGAACTCAATCAAATGTGGGAGCTGGCTTGCCTGCGATGGCATCAACCCGGTGTACCTGATGGACCGCGGTGCCTGCATCGCAGGCAAGCCAGCTCCCACAGAAAAGCACAGCAGTGCGGTGCTGGCGACTGCACTCGCTCCCACATTTGGAGCTCTGTGCATCAGATAGAAATGTGTTGCTGTGCTTTTGATCCGCTTTTGCTTCTACCACTCAGGTCGGCTACCAGGCCGCCGTGCTTTTGCTTTTGATCTTGCTTGTGATCTGACAGGCCCCGTCAACCACGCTGGCCGAACGCAGGCTTGAATCCGTGGGTAACCCGGCAGGACGCCGGGTTAGCCGCGTTGGGCCATGGATGGCCCGTCGCGGCGGCCCACGGATTCAAGCCGGAGTGAGGGAACACCGAGCCTAAGCGAGGTGCCGAGTGGTGGGGCAAAGACCTTTTGGTTACTTTTGGGGCGTTTGCCAAAAGTGACCCGCTGTAAGAGCGGAACCGCCAGCCGCCGTGACCGCAGCAACGGATATGTACTCACTCCCCCTACAAAAGCCCCCGCGACTGTTGCAATTTGGGCAACAGTCATTATCTTGTTACACTCTGTACCGCACCGCTCACCTGCGCTAATTTGACGCACCGATGAGCGCGACGGCAACCACAGCTTCCCGCTCACCCAAATTTCCCTCGACTTATTTCCAGGGCTCTACACTGGGAATCTGTTCAAAGCCGCTGACTTCAGCGGCTTTTTTTTGCGGTAAAAAAAGGCCAGGCACCCCCCCACGACATTGGCCGCTTACGATTGACCAAAGGAGCTCCACCGGTGAAGAACTCGCTGACGTTCACCCCGCTATTCCTAGCGATTGCAACAACGATCGCCCCCCTGGCCCAAGCGGCAGACACCACCCCCGCCGACGGTTTCGTCGACGGCGCAAGCCTCAAGATCAACACCCGCAATTACTACATGAACCGCGACCGTCGCGACATCCACACCGATGACAGCAAGGAATGGGGCCAAGGCTTCATCGGCACCTTCGAATCCGGCTACACCCAGGGCACCGTCGGCTTCGGCCTGGACCTCAACGCCATGCTCGGCCTCAAGCTCGACGGCGGTGGCGGCACCGACGGCTCCAGCATCCTGCCGTATGGCAGCGGCAACGGCAAAGCGCCCGGCTCGTTCTCCACCGCAGGCGGCACCTTGAAAATGCGCGCCTTCGACACCGAGCTGAAAGCCGGCGACCTGTTCCTCAACAACCCGGTAATCGCCGGCGGCATGACCCGCATGCTGCCGCAGGATTTCCGCGGCGTAAGCCTGACCAACCACAGCTTCGACGGCTGGATGCTTGAAGGCGGCCAGGCCAGCTTCACCAAGCTCTACAACCAGAGCGGCCACCGGCGCATCGGCACCAGCTACGGCGCGCTGCCAGACCACGCCGACAGCCAGCACCTGAACTGGGCCGGTGTGTCGTTCAGCGCCATCCCGGGCGTCACCAGCAACCTGTACGCTTCCGAACTCAAGGACGTGTGGCACCAGTACTACTACGACCTGGATTACACCTACGCGCTGAACGACCTGGTCAGCCTCAACCCCGGCCTGCACTACTACCACACCCAGGACACCGGCCGGTCGCTGCTGGGCAGCATCGACAACAACACCTACAGCCTGCATTTCACCGTGGGCGTGGGCAACCACAGCCTCACCGCCGCCTACCAGCGGGTCAACGGCAATACGCCGTTCGACTACATCAGCCAGGGCGACAGCGTCTACCTGGACAACTCCCAGCAATACTCGGACTTCAACGGCCCCAACGAGCGCTCGTGGAAACTCAAGTACGCCTATGACTTCGCAGGCCTGGGCATGCCAGGGCTGACGTCTGCCGTTTCCTACATCAGCGGCAAGACCGACCTGACCAAGGTCGACCCCAACAGCCGTGGCTACAGCGCCTGGTACAGCGCCGATGGCAAGGACGCCAAACACTGGGAGCGCGACATCGATTTGAAGTACGTGGTGCAAGGCGGCAAAGCCAAGGACCTGGCCGTGCGCCTGCAATGGGCGACCAACCGCGGCGGAAATGGCTACGCGGCAGTGGATCGGGATGTGGACGAATACCGGGTGATCGTGGACTACCCGATCAACGTGTTCTAACCCGCCAATCTTTCTTTTTTAGCCCATGCCCTAATTTTCATCGCGTAGAACTAAACTGCCAGTATCTTATCTGTTGAAGTCTGCGCGATGAGTCAACTCCGCCCTCCTTCTTTACCTGCACGCTCGGAGCTTTTGCTGATTCTGGGCAGTAGCCTGACCGTCACCCTGATTGTGATTATCGTCGCGGCGCTGCTGAACCGCGAACACGCCAGCACCGTCCAGGCCGCCCAGCGCGCGACCACCAACATCACCCAACTGATCAATGCCGATGTGCTGCGTAACGTCGAGCTCTATGACCTGGCGCTGGAGGGTCTGATCAAGGCCACCACCCGCAAGGACCTGGCGCAGGCGTCACCGGACATCCGGCACATGGTGCAGTTTGACCAGTCCACCGCAGCGCCCTTCAAAGGCGAAGTGCTGTTGCTGGATGCCAACGGTGCAGTGATTGCTGACTCCTCGACGCTGTGGCCAACGCCACGCAATTTCGCTAACCGCGATTACTTCCAGGCGCATCGACAGAATGCCCAGGCCGGCCTGTTTATCAGCCGCCCATTCAGGATTCGCTGCAACTGCGATCAAGTCTGGCGCATCGCATTCAGTCGTCGCGTCACGGGGCCGGACGGCGAGTTTGCCGGTGTCGCGGTGGCAACGATGCGCCTGGCGTATTTCGATCAACTATTCAACCGCCTCACCATCGGCAATGGCAGTTCGGTGAACCTGCTGAACAACCAGGGGATTCTTCTCGCCCAGCAGCCGCTGCTGGAGCGCGACATGATCGACAAGGACCTCAGCGATCGGCCCAACTTCAAACGCATACTGCGCGAAGGCGAAGGCAGCTTTCGGGCGATCTCGGCCATCACTGGCACCGAGCGTTTGTACACCTTCACCAATGTCGGTGAATTACCGCTGATTGTGGTGGTGGCGCTGGCCAGCGAAGACGTGTTCGCCCCGTGGAAACGCGCCGCGCTGCTCACCAGCGGCGCCACCGGCGTGCTCTGCATTGGCCTGTTATGGCTGACCTGGATGCTGCGCCGCGAACTGCGCCGTCGCTATCGCGCCGAGCAAGTGCTGTCGGAGCTGGCCGCCACCGATGACCTGACCGGTCTGGCCAACCGTCGCACCCTGGACCAGCGCCTGCGCCTGGAATGGGACCGCGCGCAGCGCTCCACCGAGCCGCTGACGCTGTTGATGATCGACGTGGACCACTTCAAGGCTTTCAACGACCGCCACGGCCACCACGGCGGTGATGAGGCACTGCGCACGGTCGCCCAGGTGATCGCCAACAACATCCGTCGTCCCGCGGACCTGGCTGCGCGGTATGGCGGGGAAGAGTTTGCGGTGGTGCTGCCGGACACCGACGCCAAGGGCGCCTGGGTGATCGCCGAGCATATCCGCAGCGGCGTCGAGCACCTGCCGCGCGTCGCCGGCGCTGAACAGCCGATCACCGTGAGTATCGGCATGAGTACCTGGGATAAACGCAGTCACCTGTCACTCGAGACGCTGCTGTTGCACGCGGATCAGGCACTGTATGAGGCCAAGCACAGTGGGCGAAACCGGATTGTGGAGGCCACCGGGCCCTGACCTGCTGCAACGCCGTACACGGACTACGCTAATGGCATCCTCGACGCAAAAGTACGCCCGATGAGCCCGAGCCTTTCTCGCTCTACACGTCGCCCGGAACGCCTGCTGATCCTTGGCAGTGTCCTCACGGCCCTGCTGATCGTGGCGATCGTGGCGGTGCTGCTGATTCGTGAACACGCCAATACCCTGCAGACCGCCACGCGCACCGCGAACAACATCACCCAACTGATTGACGCCGATGTACTGCGCAACGTCGAGCTCTATGACATGGCCCTCAAGGGCCTGATCGCCGCCACCGAGCGCAACGACCTGCAAAGCGTCTCCGCCGATATCCGCCATCTGGTGCAGTTCGACCGCTCCGCGGCCGCGCCCTACAAGGGCGACATCCTGCTGCTGGACGCCAATGGCGAGGTGATCGCCGACTCGTCCTTGCTCACGCCCAAGTCCGGCAACTTCGCTGATCGCGATTATTTCCAGGTGCAGCGCAAAGCCCCGGAAATCGGGCTGTACATCAGCCGCCCGTTCATGTCGCGCTGCGTGTGCGACGACCAATGGCGCATTGCGTTCAGCCGCCGCGTTTCCGGGCCGGACGGGCGCTTTCAGGGGGTGGCGGTGGCCTCCATGCGCTTGTCTTATTTTCACCAGCTGTTCAGCAGCCTGAATATCGGCAGCAACAGCACCATCAACCTGATCAACCAGCAGGGCATTCTGCTGGCGCAGCATCCCATGCTCGAACTGGACATGATCGACAAGGACCTGAGCCAGCAGCCAAATGTCGGGCGCATGCTCAAGGAGCGCGATGGCAGCTTTCGCGGCGTTTCCAGTGTTGACCACCGAGAGCGGCTCTACAGCTTTTCCACGGTGGGCAATTTGCCGCTGATCGTCGCGGTGGCACTGTCCACCGATGAGGTATTTGCCCAATGGAAACGCGCAGCCTTGCTGATCAGCCTGGCGACGGGCGTGCTGTGCATCGGTCTGCTGTGGCTGAGTTGGATGCTCAGCAACGAGCTGCGCCGCCGCCACCGCGCCGAGCAAGTGCTGTCAGAACTGGCAGCCACCGATGCGCTGACCGGCCTGGCAAACCGTCGCATCCTCGATCAGCGCCTGCGCCTGGAATGGGACCGCGCGCAACGCTCAACCGAACCGCTGACGCTGCTGATGATCGACGTGGATCACTTCAAGGCCTTCAACGACCGCCATGGTCACCACGGCGGTGACGAGGCTCTGCGCACGGTGGCCAGGGTCATCGAAGACAACATCCGCCGCCCGGCTGATCTGGCGGCGCGTTATGGCGGGGAGGAGTTTGCCGTGGTGCTGCCGCACACCGACGCCAAAGGCGCCTGGGTGATCGCCGAGCATATCCGCAGCAGCGTCGAGCACTTGCCACGGTGTGCCGGCGCCGAACGGCCGATTACGGTGAGTATCGGCATGAGTACCTGGGACAAACGCAGCCGCGTATCGCTGGAGGCATTGTTGCTGAGCGCGGATCAGGCGCTGTATGAGGCCAAACACAGCGGGCGCAACCGCATCGTGGATGCCGCAGCCCTTCCCTGAAAAGCTTGCTACCTGGGCCAATCGGTCAATCAGTGCGGTTGGAGCAAGGCCGCTCGCCGCACCGTCAGCGTGGGTTTGGATCCCGACGCTGAAGGTGCCTCCTGCTGATGACAGTGAGTCAGTACATTTTTCACAGGGGCGGCCTTTACAGCGTGTAGCTGCCACCTCCTGACACCGAGACTCTCGGGTCAGCGCCCACTTGCGCTGTAACACTCAATGGAAACTGCGGTGGCAACAGAGACACGCTTAAACCGAAGGAGCCATCGACCGAAACGCCCGATGTTGCGGAAAACTCGTGTTTTGGCGGGGACTTGCTGGTCAGGTCGGTACTGAAAGTAACTTTGTGTTGAAGGGTAAATGACGGTGACACGCCTGCTCCGCCATTGGCGCCCACCTGCCCTGCTCGAATATTCGCGTTAATACTTGTCCGGGGGAAAAAGGTATAACTATTGGCGATGGATAATGTGTTGTCAGCGTTTTGCGTAATAGTCGGTTTACCAGTGGGAGACAGTGTGAATTGAAGACCCGCCCCGCCGACGTTTATATGTTGCCCAGTCATATGCGTAACACTTTGGTTCACGCCACCGCCCACACTAACGCCAGAACTGGCAAGGCTGCCCTCAAGACCGCCATTCACACTCAGTGATTGCTGGCTGACAATTGAAGGCTTCAAATTAGCGTTAAAGTTTAATTCACCACTTGGATGGACAGTGGCGCTGAATTCCGGTGCGCCAAACGTAAATCGCTGTGAAACGCTGCCCCCGACATTAAAACCCACACCCGTGCCTAAAATATTGGGAATGCCGGCCCTCAAACTGCCGCCGACTTCCAGCTGCATCTTGGGTGCGAAGCTGACGGTGAGGCCGCCGCTGTCATTGGGCCGTAAGCTGATGACGGGATCAAACCGAGCCGTTGCGCTCACACCCGCGCTCGGGCCGCCAGCAATCGGGGTGACCCTGGCGGCGATGGTGGCATAGGTTCGCGGAAAAAAAGACACCGTGGGGATCGGCTGAAACTTCGCTTCACCGCCGAACACATTCGCGGTATAGGGCGCGGCAAAAGAGCGCTCGGGTGGGTTATTGTTGACGTTTTGTTGCTGAGGGTCAGGGCTGCGATATACAGCGGCTGGAGCGATAGCGTTCATGATCGGTATTCCTTCAACAGTAATAGGTATGTATTCACTGATCTCGCGTTAATTCAAAACTCGTTTAGCTGTTGGTACTTTATTCAACGGCCTCACGAAGACTGTGTGGTACACGAAAAAGTATCAGTTCCTACAAAAACACCGTCGAAAGTTGCAACACGTTTCACGACAATGTCATTACCGCGCAACTTGCTATTTTTTAAGCATAAAAAAAGGCCACCCGAAGGTGGCCTTTCAAAACTAAAGAAGAGAGTTGTTACTTACACCGCCGCAACGGGACGCATGTAAGAGATCGGTGCGGTGCTGGCATCTTCGAAGGTCACGACTTCCCAAGCATCTGTCTGTGCAATCAACTTGCGCAGCAGCTGGTTGTTAAGGGCGTGGCCCGACTTGAAGCCTTTGAACTCGCCTATCAGGCTATTGCCCAGCAGGTAGAGGTCACCGATTGCATCGAGGATCTTGTGCTTCACGAATTCGTCTTCATAGCGAAGGCCGTCTTCGTTCAGTACACCATCCGCGTCGACCACGATGGCGTTTTCAACGCTGCCGCCGAGTGCGAGGTTGTGCTTGCGCAGGTACTCGATGTCACTCATGAAACCAAAGGTACGGGCGCGGCTGACTTCTTTTACGAACGAAGTGCTGGAAAAATCCACGCTTGCACTTTGTGTGCGGTCACGGAATACCGGGTGATCGAAATCGATCTCAAAGCTCACTTTAAAGCCTTCGAACGGGACGAAGGTGGCGCGCTTGTCGCCGTCTTCTACTGTCACTTCCCGCAGAATGCGTATGAACTTCTTGGCTGCGTCCTGTTCTTCCAGGCCGGCAGATTGAATCAAGAATACGAAGGGTCCAGCGCTGCCATCCATGATAGGGACTTCGGACGCGGAGAGCTCGACGTAGGCGTTATCGATGCCCAGGCCAGCCATGGCCGAGAGCAAGTGCTCCACCGTGTCCACTTTGACGTCACCGTTGACCAGTGTGGTCGACATAGTGGTTTCGCCAACGTTTTCCGCGCGAGCAGGAATCTGCACCACAGGGTCCAGGTCGGCACGAACAAACACGATGCCGGTGTCGACAGGTGCGGGCTTGAGGGTCAGGTATACCTTCTCCCCGGAGTGCAGACCTACACCTGTGGCACGGATAATATTCTTCAGGGTGCGTTGTTTAATCATGGCTTGGACCGCTTCAGCGCAAATTGCGAACTGGTATCAACAAAGGCTGGCGATAATAACAGACCAGACCTTTGCTGAACACCAATCACCTTCATAGCCCTGATACATTCCATTAATCGGCCTGACGACGCAGGAATGCCGGGATGTCCAGGTAGTCCAGATCGTCTTGCGGATTCGGGCTACGGGACGCCGCAGCACCGGCCTGAGCCTGGTTGCGCATCACGGTCGGACGGTCCAGATCACGGTAGTTCACCGACGGCAGTTCCTGGCGCGCAGGCGCTGGAGCGGCAGCTTGCTGGCTGGCGTGACTGTTGTGGCCGGTGTGAACGGTATTGTCGATGACCTTTACAGGCTTCTCGATTTTTGCGCCCAGGCCGGTAGCAACCACGGTCACGTGCAGTTCATCACGCATGTCCGGATCGATAACGGTACCGACTTTGACCATCGCGTGCTCGGAAGCGAAGGCTTCGATGATGCTACCCACGTCGGAGTACTCACCCAGGGACAGGTCAGGACCGGCGGTGATGTTCACCAGGATGCCGCGTGCGCCTTGCAGGTTCACGTCTTCGAGCAATGGGTTGCGGATCGCCGCTTCAGTGGCTTCACGTGCACGGTTCGGACCGCTGGCGCAGCCAGTGCCCATCATCGCCATGCCCATTTCGCTCATCACGGTACGTACGTCGGCAAAGTCGACGTTGATCATGCCTGGGCGCTTGATGATGTCGGAGATACCGCGAACGGCACCGGCCAGAACATCGTCAGCCTTGGCAAATGCGGACAGCAGGCTTGCGTCCTTGCCCAGGATGGTCAGCAGTTTTTCGTTGGGAATGGTGATCAACGAGTCAACGC
This sequence comes from Pseudomonas sp. NFX183, assembly GCF_047943075.1. Taxonomy (NCBI): domain Bacteria; kingdom Pseudomonadati; phylum Pseudomonadota; class Gammaproteobacteria; order Pseudomonadales; family Pseudomonadaceae; genus Pseudomonas; species Pseudomonas sp. NFX183. Next base: position 1,036,747 of record NZ_CP181333.1, read on the forward strand.
TTTCAGACAGCAGACGGATACCTTCGTCGGCGATCTGCATGCGCTTGCGACCTTCGAACGGGAACGGACGCGTTACGACAGCAACGGTCAGAATCCCCATTTCCTTGGCCACTTCGGCAATGATCGGGGCCGCACCGGTACCGGTACCGCCGCCCATGCCTGTGGTGATGAACACCATGTTGGTGCCTTGCAGCACTTCAGCAATACGCTCGCGGTCTTCCAGCGCGGCTTGACGGCCGACTTCCGGGTTGGCGCCAGCGCCGAGGCCCTTGGTCACAGCTGTGCCCAATTGCAGGATGGTCCGCGCGCCGATGCTTTTCAGCGCCTGGGCATCAGTGTTGGCGCAGATGAATTCAACGCCTTCAATGTTGCTCTTGACCATGTGGTTGACAGCGTTGCCGCCGCCACCGCCGACACCGATTACTTTGATAACCGGGCTTGCGGGGATGTTGTCTACGAGTTCGAACATGTTCCCTCTCCTTTCGTTTTCTCTAGTTTTTTCGCCTACTGCTTATTACGGTGTTGCGGTAAATCTTTAGAAATTGCCTTTCACCCAAGCCTGCAAGCGCTCGAACAACGGCGCTTTGGCTTCGTCGTCGCCACCGCGGTAGCTGTCACGGATGCTCGGGCCCGACAGGGAAATGCCGTCGGTCTGCTTTTGCAGCCCGTACAACAGCAAGCCCACACCGGTGGAATAAATCGGGTTGCGCACTACGTCGCCCAGGCCTTTGACGCCATGGGGCACGCCCAGGCGGACGGGCATGTGGAAGATTTCCTCGGCCAGTTCCACCGCGCCTTCCATCTTCGAGGTGCCACCGGTCAGCACGATGCCGGCCGGGATCAAATCTTCGTAACCGCTGCGGCGCAGCTCGGCCTGGATCAGGGTGAACAGCTCGTCGTAGCGTGGCTCGACCACCTCGGCCAGGGCCTGGCGCGACAGCTCACGCGGTGGGCGGTCGCCGACACTTGGCACCTTGATGGTTTCACCGGCACCGGCCAGTTTGGCCAGGGCGCAGGCATAGCGAATCTTGATTTCTTCGGCGTACTGGGTCGGTGTACGCAGCGCCATGGCGATGTCGTTGGTGACCTGGTCGCCGGCAATCGGAATCACGGCGGTGTGACGGATCGCACCCTCGGTGAAGATCGCGATGTCGGTGGTGCCGCCGCCGATGTCGACCAGGCACACGCCCAGCTCTTTTTCGTCGTCGGTCAGTACCGAATAGGCCGAAGCCAGCTGCTCGAGAATGATGTCGTCGATTTCCAGACCGCAGCGGCGCACGCATTTTTCAATGTTCTGTGCAGCGTTGACGGCGCAGGTCACCACGTGAACCTTGGCTTCCAGACGTACGCCCGACATGCCCAGCGGCTCGCGAACGCCTTCCTGGTTGTCGATCACGTAGTCCTGCGGCAGGGTGTGCAGCACGCGCTGGTCAGCCGGGATCGCCACGGCCTGGGCCGCGTCGAGTACACGCTCAAGGTCCGCCGAGCTGACTTCACGGTCGCGGATGGCCACGATGCCGTGGGAATTCAGGCTGCGGATATGGTTGCCGGCCACGCCGACAAACGCCGAGTGAATCCGGCAGCCGGCCATCAGTTGCGCTTCTTCAATGGCGCGCTGGATCGATTGCACGGTGGACTCGATGTTCACCACCACGCCCTTCTTCAGGCCCCGGGACGGATGCGTGCCGATACCGACGATTTCGATAACACCGTCTTCCCCGACCTCGCCGACCAGCGCCACCACCTTGGAGGTGCCGATATCGAGACCGACGATCATTTTTCCGCTTTGCACGTTTGCCATGGGTCCTGCCTCTTCTTAATTCTTCGCGACAGCGGGTTTGGCTGTCGTCGGCGCAGCTGGTTCACGCCAGCCGACGGCCAGGCCGTTGGCGTAACGCAGGTCGACGCTCGCAATGTTCGTAATCTGTTCTTTCAAGGTCTTGTCATAGATGGCAATAAAGCGGCGCATCTTTTCCACCAAGCGGTCGCGTCCCAGCAACAACTCGATGCCCGGGCCGGAACTGCCTGCCCCGGTGGTCAAAAACCAGCTGCCCCGCTCACGCAATTCCAGGCGTGCGATGGAGAAGCCCAGTGGCCGCAGCATCTGGCTCAAGGCCTGGTACTGCTGCATCACTTGCTGTTGCGCCCGCTGCGGCCCGAACAGCTGCGGCAGGTGCTCATAGTTGGCCAGCTCACGCGGGGTGAACGCCTGGCCCTGGTTGTTCAACAGCGCTTCATCGCCCCAACGGGCCACGGGCAGTTGTTCTTCCAGGCGGATCGTCACCTGGTCCGGCCACACGCGGCGCACTTCGGCATGGGCGATCCACGGCATCTGCTCCAGCTCCGAGCGCATACCGGCCAGGTCGATGGTAAAGAAGCTCGCCGCCAGGTACGGACCGATGCGCTGCTGTACCGCTTGCTGGCTGATGTAGCTCAAGTCGCCCTGCACACTGATCTTGGTGATCGGCCGGTCGGCATACGGCAACAGGCGCTGCGCACCCTCGTATGTGCCAAAGCCCAACGCCACCAGCAGCACCGGCCAGAACAGCGCCTTGAGGAAACCAAAGTTGGCTTTCGGCAGGCGCGCCGACATCGGCTCTTTAGCCACCATTCGGCTGGCACCCCGTGGCACCGGCTTGCGGCCGGGTGCTGGTGGGGGCTGATGACGAAGCGATGCGCCGTTCATGTGTTTAGCCTCTTGGCTCAATGCTGTCAGCGAGGATCGCCAGCACCAACTGCTGGAAATCCAGACCGGCTGCACGGGCTGCCATAGGTACCAGGCTGTGATCGGTCATACCCGGCGCAGTGTTGACTTCAAGGAACCAGAAATTCCCCTGGTCATCCTGCATCACGTCTGCCCGCGCCCAACCGGCGATACCCAGCGCCTCACAGGCTTTCGCCGTGAGGTCCATCAATTCCTGTTCCTTGGTTGCGTCAAGGCCACACGGGATCCGGTACTGAGTATCGGAAGCCACGTACTTGGCGTCGTAATCGTAAAAGGTGTGGGGCGTGCCCAATGCGATAGGCGGCAATACCTGGCCACGCAGGGTGGCGATGGTGTACTCGGGACCGGAAATCCACTGTTCCACCAACACTTGCGAATCGTAGGTACTTGCCGCTTTCCATGCGTCGATCAATTCGGCGGCCGAGTTCACTTTGGCCATGCCGATACTGGAGCCTTCATGGGCTGGTTTGACGATCAAAGGCAGGCCCAGTTCCTTGGCTGCAGAAATACAATCGTCTTCGCTGCACAGCACGCTGTGACGTGGGGTTGGAATACCCAGGCTGTGCCACACCTGCTTGGTGCGCAACTTGTCCATCGCCAGTGCCGAGGCAAGAATGCCGCTGCCGGTGTAAGGGATGCCAGCGCACTCGAGCAAGCCTTGCATGCTGCCGTCTTCACCGCCGCGGCCGTGCAGGATGATAAAGGCACGGTCGATCTTCTCGGCCTGCAGGCGGGCGAGGAAATCATCGCCCACGTCGATACCGAACGCATTCACGCCGGCGCTTTGCAGTGCCTCAAGCACGGCATTGCCGGACTTGAGCGAGACTTCACGCTCTGCACTCTTGCCGCCGAACAGCACCGCTACGCGGCCGAAGTCGGCAGGCGTGATCGTGGAAAACAGGGCGTCGTAGTTCGTGGTCATTTCGACTTCCCCTGCACGGCTGCGAACAAGGGGCTCGCGAGCAATTTAGGCGCGAGGCCACCGATATCACCGGCGCCCTGGCACAGCAGGATGTCGCCGGCACGCAGCAGCGGCTTGACGATGGGCGCCAGGTCCACACCGCGCTCGATGTAGATCGGGTCCAACTGGCCACGCTGGCGGATGCTGTTGCACAGCTTGCGGCTGTCGGCGCCCGGGATCGGCTCTTCACCGGCCGGGTAGACTTCCATCAGCAGCAGCACGTTGGCATCGGCCAATACATTGACGAAATCGTCGTACAGATCGCGGGTACGGCTGTAGCGGTGCGGCTGGTACACCATCACCAGGCGGCGCTCCGGCCAGCCACCGCGCACGGCTTTGATCACGGCGGCCACTTCGGTCGGGTGATGACCGTAGTCGTCGACCAGCATCACGTCGCCGCCGTCTACCGGCAGTTGGCCGTAGACCTGGAAGCGACGACCAACACCGGCAAAACGCGACAGGCCTTCAACGATGGCTTCATCGCTGACGCCCTCGTCGGAGGCGATGCAGATGGTCGCCAGGGAGTTGAGCACGTTGTGGTTGCCCGGCATGTTCACCGAGACATCCAGCGGTTCGCGGTCAGGGCGCAGCACGGTGAAGAAAGTTTGCATGCCTTCCTGGCGCACATTGATCGCGCGCACGTCAGCGTCTTCGCTGAAGCCGTAGGTCACGGTCGGACGCTTGACCTGCGGCAGGATTTCACGCACCACCGGATCGTCCAGGCACACCACCGCCAGACCGTAGAACGGCAGGTTGTGCAGGAACTCGACGAAGGTTTTCTTCAACTTGTTGAAGTCACCGTCGTAGGTTGCCATGTGGTCTTCGTCGATGTTGGTAACCACCGCGACCAGCGGCTGCAGGTGCAGGAAGCTCGCGTCACTTTCATCGGCTTCGGCGATCAGGTAGCGGCTGGTGCCGAGCTGGGCATTGGTGCCAGCTGCATTCAGACGGCCACCGATCACGAACGTCGGGTCCAGGCCACCGGCCGCGAACACCGAAGCGATCAGGCTGGTGGTGGTGGTTTTGCCGTGCGTACCGGCAACGGCAATGCCGTGGCGGTAGCGCATCAGTTCGGCGAGCATCTCGGCGCGCGGCACCACCGGAATACGGCGCTCAAGGGCGGTGGCCACTTCCGGGTTGGAGGTGTTCACGGCACTGGAAACCACCAGTACGTCAGCCTCGGCAGCGTTTTCGGCGCGGTGGCCGATAAAGATCTGCGCACCGAACGACTTCAGGCGCTCGGTGACCGGCGACTCTTTCAAGTCAGAGCCGGACACTTGGTAGCCCAGGTTCAGCAGCACTTCGGCAATCCCGCACATGCCCACGCCGCCGATGCCGACGAAGTGGATGCGACGGATGCGGCGCATCTCGGGTTGTGGCATGGCTTTCTGATTCTCAACCATGGGCCACCTCCAGGCAGATGTCGACCACGGTGCGGGTTGCGTCAGGTTTGGCCAGGCGGCTTGCGGTGCTCGCCATGCTGTTGAGTCGTTCCGGTTGCATCAAAACCTCGGTCAGGCGTGCGGCCAAATCGGCGGCGCCAGTCGTTCTTTGCGGCAGCAGGAAGGCAGCGCCCTCCCCGGCCAAATATTCGGCGTTGCGGGTCTGGTGATCGTCAATCGCGTGGGGCAAAGGCACCAGCAAGGACGGCAGACCGGCGGCGGCCAGTTCACTGACGGTCAGCGCACCAGCGCGACAAACCACCAGGTCGGCCCAGCCATAGGCGTGGGCCATGTCTTTGATGAAGGGCTGCACATTCGCCTCGACACCGGCCTCGCGGTAGCGGGCAGCGGTGATTTCATCGTGATTCTTGCCGGCCTGATGGAAGATCTCCGGGCGCAACTCCACGGGGAGTTGAGCCAACGCTTCGGGCAGCAATTTGTTCAGTGGCTCGGCACCCAGGCTTCCGCCGAGGATCAGCAGATGCGCCTTGCGCCCGGCCAGCGCCTCACGGGCAATGGCCATGAACAGTTCGGTGCGCACCGGGTTGCCGGTGGTGCGCAACTTGTCCGAGGCTGCAAAGGTTTTCGGGAACGCTTCACACACACGCGAGGCCAACGGCACCAGCAGGCGGTTCGCGGTACCGGCGACGGCGTTCTGCTCGTGCACGATCACCGGCACGCCAGCCAGCTTGGCGGCAACGCCGCCAGGGCCGGTCACATAACCGCCAAAACCCAGCACGCATACCGGCTTCACTGCACGCATGACTTTGCGTGCCTGCCACACCGCCTTGAGCAACACGAACGGCGCCTTGAGCAGGGACAACTTGCTCTTGCCGCGCAAGCCGGCGACGTTGATCAAATGCAGTGGCAAGCCGGCGTTCGGCACCAATTCATTTTCGATGCCGCGCGGCGTGCCGAGCCAATGCACGGTGTAGCCGCGGTTCTGGAACTCACGCGCGCACGCCAGGGCCGGGAACACGTGGCCCCCGGTGCCGCCCGCCATGATCAGCACGTTAGCGCCCATGGTTCGGCTCCTCGGCAAAATCGCTTTCGCTGAATTCCATCTCTTCGCTGCCCAAGTGGGTTCGACTCTCCCACTCGATGCGCAGCAGCAACCCCAGGCACGCGCAGCAAATCACCAACGAACTGCCGCCGTAACTGAGGAACGGCAAGGTCAGGCCCTTGGTCGGCAGCAGGCCGACGTTCACACCGATATTGATCAGGAACTGGCCGATCCACAGGAACGACAAGCCGTACGCCACATACGCGGCGAAATACTGTTTGGCCTTCTCGGCCCACAAGCCGATGTACATGCCGCGTACACACACGAACACGAACAGCGCGACGGTGCACAGCGAACCCACCACGCCAAGCTCTTCGGCAAGTACCGAGAACACGAAGTCGGTGTGCGCTTCGGGCAGGTAGAACTGCTTCTGCACGCTGTTGCCCAGGCCCACGCCCAGCCACTCGCCGCGACCAAAGGCGATCAACGCCTGAGTCAGCTGGTAGCCGGAACCGAACTGGTCGGACCACGGGTCGGTAAAGGTAATCAGACGGGCCATCCGGTAGGGTTGCGCCTGCACCAGCACCGTCACGGCGGCCACGGCCAGCACCACCATCAAGGTGAAGCGGAACAGGCCGACGCCACCGAGGAACAGCATCGCGGCGGCCGCGCCCATCATCACGACGGTGGCACCGAAGTCGGGCTCCATCAGCAACAGGCCGGCCATTGGCAGCAGCACGATGAATGGCTTGAAGAAGCCCATCCAGCTTTCGCGCACTTCCTTCTGACGGCGTACCAGGTAACCGGCCAGGTAGATCACCACGAACACCTTGGCGATTTCCGACGGCTGCACGTTGAACGCACCGAAGCCGATCCAGCGCATCGAACCGTTCACCTCGCGGCCGATGCCGGGCAGGATCACCATGATCAGCAAGCCGAACGCACCGATCAGCATCATCCAGCCCAGGCGCTGCCAGGTGGCGATCGGGATCATCATGGTGACGATGCACGCGCCAAGGCCGATCACCAGGTACACCAAGTGCCGAATCATCATGTAAAGAGTGTTGCCCGACTGCACGGCGGCCACTTCGGAGGACGCCGAGGTGATCATCACCAGGCCCAGGCCCAGCAGCGCCAGACACCCGGCGAGCATCGGGAAATCAAGGTCGACGCCACGCCCGGTAATGATCGGCGACGGGTACGGTTTGATGATATTTCTGAAATTCATGCCAAGGCCTCCACGGCGCGAGCGAACAGCTGGCCGCGCTCTTCGTAGTTCTTGAACATGTCGAAACTGGCGCACGCTGGCGACAGCAGCACGGCATCACCCGGCTGGGCCAGGGCTTTGCACTGAGCGATGGCGTCGTCCAGGGACGTCGCGCGCACTTGCGGCACCGCGTCACCGAGGGCAGCGGCGATCAAGTCAGCATCACGGCCCATCAGCACCACGGCGCGGCAATGGGCAGCCACCGGGCCTTTAAGGTCTTTGAAGTCGGCACCTTTGCCATCGCCACCGGCGATCAGCACCAGCTTGCCTTCGATATCGGCGCCAAGGCCTTCGATGGCAGCCAAGGCGGCACCGACGTTGGTGGCCTTGGAATCGTTGTAATAGCTGACGCCGTTGAGGTCGCGGACCCACTGGCAGCGGTGCTCAAGCCCGGCGAATGTGCGCAGGCTTGCGAGCATGGCATCGAACGGCAGGCCAACAGCGTGACCGAGTGCCAGCGCCGCCAGGGCATTGGACTGGTTATGCGCGCCACGGATTTTCAGCTCGCGCACCGGCATCAGGTTCTGGAATTCGAAGGCCAGGTATTTCTCGCCGTTCTCTTCGCGGATGCCGAAGGCTTTGAAGTCGGGCTTGCCGAGGCCGAAGGTCCAGCACGGCAGGCCTTCGCCCATCAGCGGACGGCTCAGGGCGTCCTGGCGGTTGACCACCACTTGCCGGGCATCGCGGAAGATCCGGTGCTTGGCCAGGTGATAGGCCGGCAGGCCGCTGTAGCGGTCCATGTGGTCTTCACTCACATTCAACACGGTGGCGACTTCTGCGCCAAGGTCGTGGGTGGTTTCGAGCTGGAAGCTCGACAGTTCCATCACGTACAGCTCGACGTCGTCGCTGAGCAGGTCCAACGCCGGCGTGCCGAGGTTACCGCCCACGGCCACGCGCTTGCCGGCCGCAACCGCCATCTCGCCGACCAGGGTGGTCACGGTGCTTTTCGCGTTGGAACCGCTGATGGCCACAATCGGCGCTTTCGCGTTACGCGCGAACAGGTCGATATCGCCGGAGAGCTTCACGCCACGTGCGGCGGCGGCTTGCAAAGCCGGTGTCGCCAGGGCCAGGCCGGGGCTCACGTACAGCTCATCGGCGCGGCACAGAAACTCGACATCCAACTCGCCACAACGCACTTCCACGTGCGGGTAGTCACGGCGCAGCGTGACCAGCTCCGGTGGATTTTCCCGCGTATCGGCGACGGCAAACGACGTGCCCCGGTTCGCCAGGAAGCGAACCAGGGACATGCCGCTCTTGCCGAGGCCGACAACGATGCGGAAGTGGTCTGAAGCGATCAGGGACACTCGTTTCTACCTCAGTTTCAGGGTGGCAAGGCCGACCAGTACCAGAATCACGGTGATGATCCAGAAACGGACAATCACGCGTGGCTCGGGCCAGCCCTTGAGTTCAAAGTGGTGGTGAATCGGCGCCATGCGGAACACGCGGCGCCCGGTCAATTTGAAGGAAGCCACCTGGATGACCACCGACAGGGTTTCCATCACGAACACACCGCCCATGATGAACAGCACGATTTCCTGGCGAACGATCACCGCGATGGTGCCCAGGGCTGCGCCCAGCGCCAGTGCGCCGACGTCGCCCATGAAGACTTGTGCGGGATAGGTGTTGAACCACAAGAAGCCCAGGCCGGCGCCGATCAGCGCGCCGCAGAATACGATCAGCTCGCCCGCGCCCGGTACGTACGGGATCAGCAGGTATTCAGCGAATTTCACGTTACCCGACAGGTAGCAGAAAATGCCGAGCGCACCGCCGACCATCACCGTCGGCATGATCGCCAGGCCGTCGAGGCCGTCGGTCAGGTTCACCGCGTTGCTGGAGCCGACGATCACAAAGTAGGTCAGCACCACGAAGCCGATGCCCAGTGGAATGCTGGCGTCCTTGAGCATCGGAATGATCAAGGTGGTTTCCACCGCGCTTGGCGCAGTGGTGTACAGGAAGATCGCGGCGGCAAGACCGAATACCGACTGCCAGAAATACTTCCAGCGGCTTGGCAGCCCCTTGGAGTTTTTCTCGATCACTTTGCGGTAGTCATCGACCCAGCCGATGGCGCCGAACAACAGGGTCACCAGCAGCACCACCCACACGTAGCGGTTATGCAGGTCGGCCCAGAGCAAGGTGCTGATGCCGATGGACGAGAGGATCAGCGCACCGCCCATGGTCGGGGTGCCGGATTTGGACAGGTGCGACTGCGGGCCGTCATTGCGAACCGATTGACCAATTTGCAGGTTCTGCAGGGTGCGGATCATCCACGGCCCCAGGAACAGCGACAGAGACAGCGCGGTCAGCACACCCAGAATCCCGCGCAGGGTCAGGTACTGAAAGACCGCGAAGCCTTTGTGGAACTGTTGCAGATACTCAGCCAGCAGCAGCAGCATTAATGTTTCTCCGTACTTGAGCCACACAAGGCCGCGACGACGTTTTCCATCACCGCGCTGCGCGATCCCTTGATCAAAATGGTTGTGTGTTTGTCTTGTTCAGCCACGCCCAGCGCCTGGATCAGCTCGGCCTGGGTTGCGAAATGCCGCGCGCCGAGGCCAAAGGCATCGACGGCGTGCGCCATGTTCGGGCCGACGGCGTAGAGCGCGTCGACTTTTCCGCTGGCGTAGGCACCGACTTCGCGGTGGCCTTGCTCTGCCCAGTCGCCCAATTCGCCGATATCACCCAGCACCAGAACCTTGCGCCCGGCAAAGCCCTTCAACAGGTCAACAGCGGCATTAATGGAGGACGGGTTGGCGTTGTAGGTGTCGTCGATCACGCGCATGCCGTTGGTCGCCAGCTGCGCGACGGTGCGGCCCTTGACCGGCTGCACTGCGCCCAGGCCGGTAGCGATACCGAACAGCGACACACCCAGGGCATGCGCGGCGGCGGCGGCGGCCAAAGCGTTGGCAACGTTGTGGTTGCCGAGCAGATTCAATTGCACGTGCTCGTCGCCTTGCGGCGTGTGCAAGGTGAAGGACGGGCAGCCTCGGGCGTCAACGGTAATGTTGGAGGCGTGAAAATCAGCGGCGGCATTGGCCACGGCAAACGTCAGCACCTTGCGACCGGCGGCACGTACACGCCAGGTCTCGAAGGCCTTGTCGTCGAGGTTCAATACAGCGGTGCCGGATGCATCGAGGCCTTCAAGGATTTCGCCCTTGGCTTCGACGATTTTTTCCGGGCCACCGAACTCGCCAACGTGGGCGGTGCCGGCGTTGTTGATAATCGCCACGTGAGGCTTGGTCAGCGCCACGGTGTAGGCGATTTCGCCGATGCGCGAAGCACCCAGCTCGATCACTGCCGCCGTGTGTTCCGGGGCCAGCTCGAGCAGAGTCAGCGGCGCGCCGAAATCATTGTTCAGGTTGCCACGGGTGGCGAGCACCGGCCCGCGCGTGCGCAGGACACCGGCGAGCAATTCCTTGACCGTGGTTTTGCCGCTGGAGCCGGTGATGGCTGCAACCGGCTTATCGAAGGCGGCGCGGTTCAATGCACCCAACTGGCCCAAGGCCAAACGGGTATCTGCAACCAGCAGTTGCGCCAAGGTGGAATCGGTCACTTCACGCTGCACCAATGCACCCACGGCACCTTTGGCAGCGACGTCGTTCAGGTAGTCGTGACCATCAAAACGCGGGCCGGCCAAGGCCACAAACAATTGCCCAGGCTTGATGTTACGGCTGTCGATACTGACGCCGTCGAAGCTGCAATCGCTCGACACTACGCGGGCCGACAGGGCCTGGGTCAGTTCGCTGAACGTCATCGCTTTAAGCATGGGCAACCTCCCAGGCGGTCAAGGCATGGTCGGCCTCGACCAGATCGGAGAAGGCATGGCGTTCGCCGTTGATTTCCTGGTAGTCCTCGTGACCTTTGCCAGCCAGCACTACCACGTCGTCAGCGCTGGCGCTGGCGATCAATTGGGCAATGGCGGCACCGCGACCGGCCACGAAAGTAGCCTTGGACGCGTCTTTAAAGCCGACACGGATGTCGTCGAAAATCTGGCTTGGGTCTTCGCTGCGCGGGTTGTCGTCGGTGACGAGCACGCCATCGGCGAGACGCTCGACGATCTCGGCCATCAACGGACGTTTGCCGCGGTCACGGTCACCGCCGCAGCCGAACAGGCACAGCAACTTGCCCTTGGCATGTGGGCGCAGGGCTTCGAGGACTTTTTCCAACGCGTCCGGGGTGTGGGCGTAATCGACCACTACCAGCGGCTGCGAACCGCCGCCCAAACGCTGCATGCGGCCGGCCGGGCCTTCGAGCTTGGGCAGCACGCGCAGGATTTCATCGAGTGCGTAATCCAGGCCAAGCAGCGCGCCGATGGCAGCCAGCACGTTGCTCAGGTTGAAACGGCCGAGCAAGGTGCTGCGCAAGTGGTGCTCGCCCTGCGGCGTGACCAACGTGGCGAGCATGCCTTCATCATTGAATTGGGCTTCGCGGCAATACAGGTAGGCGCTGGAATCTTCCAGGCTGTAGGTGATCAGGCGCGATTCGCTGTCCTCGGCAGCCAGCTGGCGGCCAAAAGCGTCATCGAGATTCACCACGCGGCATTTCAGATCATTCCAGGCGAACAGCTTGGCCTTGGCGGCGGCGTACGCCTCCATGGTGCCGTGGTAATCAAGGTGATCGCGGGACAGGTTGGTCATCACCGCCACGTCGAAGGCCAGCGCGGTAACACGGCCCTGGTCCAGACCGTGTGAGGAGACTTCCATGGCAACCGCCTTGGCACCCGCCTTTTTCAGGTCGGCCAGGGTCGCTTGCACAGCAATCGGGTTTGGCGTGGTGTGCAGGCCGCTTTGCAGCGCGCCATAAAAACCGGTGCCCAACGTGCCGACAATGCCGCAGTGCTGACCCAGCAGGTCAAGCGCCTGGGCGACCAACTGGGTCACGCTGGTCTTGCCGTTGGTGCCGGTCACGCCGATCAGGTTCAGTTGACGGCTTGGGTCGCCATAAAAGCGCCCGGCGATGTCCGAGAGCTGCGCAGCCAGGCCTTTGACCGGAATCAATGGCACGTCGGTGATCGGCAGCACGGTGGCACCGTCCACTTCGTACGCCACGGCTGCCGCACCACGTTGCAGGGCATCGGCGATGTGCGCACGACCATCGAACTTGCCACCAGGCACGGCCAGGAACAGGTCACCGGCGCGTACGTTACGGCTGTCCAGGCTCAATTCGCGGATCAGCAGATCGCGTCCGGCGTGAGCAAAAATCTTGTTCAAGCTAAGAGACATCAGCCGCGCCCTCCATTGGCTTTGGCAGCAGCGGCCGGTGGACCGGCGTTCGCTTGTTGAGTCGGCGGCAGGTTGTCCGGCGTAATGTTCATCAGGCGCAGGGTGCCGGACATCACTTTGCTGAACACCGGTGCCGATACCAGGCCACCGAAGTAGCCGGCCTTGCTTGGCTCATCGATCACAACAACGATGGCGTAGCGCGGATCGCTCATCGGGCCGAAGCCGGCGAACAGCGAGCGGTACGAGTTCTCGGCGTAGCCTTTGGTGCCGACCGACGTTTTACGTGCGGTACCGGACTTGCCTGCCACGTGATACGCCGGCACCTGGGCACGGAACACACCACGCGGCGCTTCGATCACTTGTTGCAGCATGCCTTGCATGGTCTTGGCGACGTTTTCCGGGATCACCTGGGTGGCTTTCGGCGCTTCGTCGACGTGGATCAGGCTCAGTGGAACCATGCGGCCATTGTTGGCTAATACAGAGAATGCGTGAGCCAGCTGGATCGCGGTCACCGACAGGCCATAGCCGTAGGAAAGCGTGGCTGTCTCGGCCTTTTTCCAGTCGCGGTAGTTCGGCAGGTTGCCCACGCGCTCGCCTGGGAAGTCCAGACCGGTGGGTTGGCCCAAGCCGATTTTCTGCGCCAGGTGATAGATGGTTTCGCCGCCGATATCGAAGGCAACTTTACTCATGCCGACGTTACTGGAGTTGATCAGAATACCTGTCAAATCCAGCACCGGACCTTCAGTGCGGGACACGTCACGAATGGTGTATTTGCCCAGCTGCAAGGTGCCTGGGTAAACCTCGACTTTGTCGCTCGGTTTCCAGCGCCCGGTTTCCAGGGCAGCACTCATGGAGATGGCTTTCATGGTCGAACCCGGCTCGAACACGTCGATCATTGCGCGGTTACGCATCATCGCCGGTTGCAGGTTGCGACGGTTGTTCGGGTTGTAGGTCGGCTGGTTGACCATGGCGAGGATCTCGCCGGTCTTCACGTCCATGATCACCAGGCTGCCGGCCTTGGCGCCGTTCTCGATGATCGCGTTACGCAGCTCGCGGTTGGCCAGGTATTGCAGGCGCAGGTCAATCGACAACGCCAAGGGCTTACCGGCCTTGGCGTTTTTGGTGACCTGGACATCCTTGATCAGTCTGCCGCGTCGATCCTTGATGACCTGCCGTTTGCCGGGAACCCCGGCCAGCCATTCGTCGTAGGCCAGTTCCACACCTTCACGGCCGTGGTCATCGATGTCGGTAAAGCCAACCATGTGCGCGGTGGTTTCACCGGCCGGGTAGAAACGACGAAACTCCTCGATGCCATAGACACCGGGGACTTTAAGGTCGAGCACCTGTTGGCCCTGTTCAGGAGTCAGGCCGCGAACCAGGTAGATGAATTCTTTATTGGCCTGGGCTTCCAGGCGCTCGGACAAGGCTTTTGGGTCCTGGCCCAGGGCGGCGGCCAGTTCCGGCCACTTGTCCTTGGCGACCTGCAATTCCTTGGCGTTGGCCCACAGGGTGGTTACCGGGGTACTGACGGCCAGAGGCTCGCCATTACGGTCGGTGATCAGACCGCGGTGCGCAGGAATCGGGATATGCCGCAGGCTCCGGGCGTCGCCCTGGCCGATCAGGAAGTCACGGTCAACCACTTGCAGGTCGATGATCCGCCAGGCAATCGCGCCCACCATCAATGCCAGCAAACCCAGCATCAGGCGGAAACGCCAAGGGTAGAGTGCGCCTTCAAGTTTCATCATGGCGCCACCATCCGAACTTCGGCCGCGCCCGGAATGTGCATCTTCAACTGCTCGGTCGCCAGCACTTCGATGCGGCTATGGGCGGTCCAGGTGCTTTGCTCGAGGATCAACCGGCCCCACTCCGCCTGCGCTTTATCACGCACGCTCAATTCCCCGTACAGGGTATTGAGCAATTGGCGGTTGTAGTGGGCGCTGTAGGACACCGCAATCGCGGACACCAGCACGCCGATAAAGAGCAGCAACATAAAGAAGCTGCCGCCCGGAAGGGGCTTGGCGAAAAGCTTGCTCACCGCAACTTCTCCGCAACGCGCATGACGGCGCTACGGGAACGTGGGTTGGCCTTGAGTTCGGCTTCGGAAGCGAACTGCGCTTTGCCATGGATTTTGATTTTCGGCACAAAGGCTTCGAAACGCACCGGCAGGTTGCGCGGCAGGTTATCGGACTCGCCCATGACCAGACGACGCATGAACAGTTTGACGATGCGGTCTTCCAGGGAGTGGAAGCTGATCACCACCAGGCGACCGCCCACTTCCAGGGCTTCCAGTGCGGCTTCGAGGCCGGCTTCCAGATCGCCCAATTCGTTGTTGACGTGAATGCGCAGGCCCTGGAACGCACGGGTCGCAGGGTTCTTGCCCTTTTCCCAGGCAGGGTTGGCGACTTTCAGCACTTCGGCCAGGTCAGCGGTGCGTTCGAACGGCTGGATTTCACGGCGTTCGACCACGGCACGGGCCATGCGGCCGGCGAAGCGTTCTTCACCGTATTCCTTGAACACGCGGGCAATTTCTTCCACCGGCGCGGTGGCGATGAACTGTGCGGCACTGACACCACGGGTAGGGTCCATGCGCATGTCGAGCGGGCCGTCGTTCATGAAACTGAAGCCACGTTCCGGGTCATCGAGCTGCGGCGAAGACACGCCCAGATCGAGCAAAACCCCGGCCACCTTGCCTGCCATGCCACGCTCGGCGACTTCGGCACCCAGCTCGGCAAAGCTGCGCTGTACAACGACAAAGCGGCCGTCTTCGGCCGCTAGCGCTTGCCCGGTGGCAATCGCTTGAGGGTCTTTGTCGAACCCGAGGAGCTTACCGTCGGACCCGAGCTGGCTGAGTATCAACCGACTGTGCCCGCCCCGGCCGAAGGTGCCATCCAAATAGCAGCCATCCGCGCGTACGGCGAGAGCCTCAACGGCTTCGTCAAGCAGTACGGTGATGTGGTTAAAGCCGCTATCAATAGTCACAGGATCAAATCACGCAGTTCATCAGGCATCGCGCCCGGTTGTTGAATAGCAGCCAGGTCCGCTGCAGAAACAGCATCCCAGGCATCTTCGTCCCACAATTGGAACTTGTTCAGTTGGCCCACCAGCATTGCGCGCTTATCCAGCTTGGCGTACTCGCGCAAACGCGGCGGCACCAGAAAACGCCCACTGCCATCGAGTTCGAGGTCGACGGCATTACCAATCAGCAAACGCTGCAGGCGGCGGTTTTCTTCACGCAATGAAGGCAGAGCGCGCAACTTGGTTTCGATCAACTCCCACTCATCGAGCGGGTAAACACACAAACAAGGGTCAACGGCATCAATCGTGATGATTAACTGGCCTGAACTTCGCGAAATGAGCTCGTCACGATACCGGCTCGGCATGGCGAGACGGCCTTTTGCATCGAGACTGATAGCGTTAGCTCCGCGAAACACAGATGCGTTTCTCCAAATTTTAGCGTTTTACGTTCAAAAAACCCACTTTGTGCCACTTTCCGCCACTTGCGCACACTATAGGAATGCGCCCACCACACCGTCAAGGCGCGGATTCAAGGAAAAGCCTTACAGAACGGAGATTTAGGAGTGTAAAAGGAGGAGAAACGCGAGTTCGGCGATGTTTTTGACTCAACAACCGCAAATAGCTCATGGAGCTATGGCTTAAAGTTAAAGTGATTTATTAAGAGTAAGATTTTTTTGGTATTACGAAGATGCATCTGCCAATGATTTGGCAGGGAGGGATTCTTGCGTTACTACCGGGTTTCTGCACGAGATTCGGACAGAAGGAAAAAAGGTGGAGAGTCGATCTGTAAGCCGGGTTCTGTCTTGAACAGTCATTCGTCTACGATGGCCATCACTGGACATCTTTAGCAACCTACCCGGTCCCAGCGCGGGCCACGCCTTGGGACCCTATTTGGTCTTGCTCCAAGTGGGGTTTACCTAGCCACGAACTGTTGCCAGTCGTGCGGTGCGCTCTTACCGCACCTTTTCACCCTTACCGGCACCGAAGTGCTTAGGCGGTTATTTTCTGTGGCACTTTCCGTAGGCTCACGCCTCCCAGGCATTACCTGGCACTTCGCCCTATGGAGCCCGGACTTTCCTCCCCCCCCTAATTTTCATAGAAGGCAGCGACTGTCCAATCGACTCTCCGCCGCGCAGGTTAACGGCACGGCGGGCTGAGGACAAGTATTAAAAGTGCAGCAATGCCATCACGTTCGGACGGAATGCCGGTTCGCCCCCGGAACTATTCGGCTTTCTGTTTATCCAGCGCAACCTGATACAGCACATTCTTGCGCACGCCGGTAATTTCAGCGGCCAGCGCCGCAGCCCGCTTGAGGGGCATTTCCTTGAGCAGCAGATCGAGTACGCGCATGGCCTCACTGCCCACAGCATCCTCATCCTCCGGCGCTGCCCAACCGGCCACCAGCACCACACACTCGCCACGCTGTTGATTGCTGTCGCCTTCGACGAAGGCACGCAACGCTTCCAACGGCAGGCCCTTGAGGGTTTCGAACGTCTTGGTCAGCTCGCGCGCCAGCAGCGCGAGGCGCTCGCCGCCAAACACCAGCTCCATGTCTTGCAGGCATTCAAGGATGCGGTGCGGGGCTTCATAGAAGATCAACGTACGCGGTTCTTCCTTGAGCGCCTGAAGACGCGCGCGGCGCCCAACGGTCTTGGCTGGCAGGAAGCCCTCAAAGATAAAACGATCCGACGGCAACCCGGCAGCCGATAATGCAGCAATCAGCGCGCACGCTCCCGGAACAGGCACTACATTGATACCAGCGGCTCGCGCCTGGCGGACCAAGTGGTAGCCGGGATCGGAAATCAACGGCGTACCGGCATCGGAGATCAGCGCCACATCGTCACCGGCCAGCAGGCGCGTGATAAAACGGCTGCCTTCTTCGCGTTCGTTATGTTCGTGGCAGGCAGCCAGGGGCGTGCTGATACCAAAATGCTGCATCAACCGCTGGGAATGCCGCGTGTCTTCCGCCGCGATCAATTTTACGTCGCGCAACACTTTCAGCGCCCGGGCACTGATGTCGTCCAGGTTGCCAATGGGCGTCGCCACGATAAAAAGCGAGCCTGCAGTGGAATTCAAAGGACCTGGAGCAGTCAAAACGCACACCTCGATGGTTGGGAAAAGTCGCATTGTAGCGCGTAGGCGCCTCGATAATATGCCCTCAAGGTCGGCCGTCGATGGCTGTTGGCAGCATTTGCACGACCTAAATCGACGGTTTCACGCCAGTAACATCGCGCCTGGGCCAGTGCTTGGGTACACTTCCACGCTAATTTGATCGGTATCAGGAACACTTACATGATCGCTTGCCTGCGGCTGCTCTCCGCCCTCTGCCTCGCTGCCTTATTGGCTGCCTGTGCCAGCTCGCCCTCGTCCAGCCTTGGCGACCTCCCCCGGACCCCGGATGCCAGTATCGAGCAACTGCTCGAACAGGCTACCTCCGCCAACACGCCAGAAAAGGCCGCGATGCTGCGCCTGAGTGCGGCTGACCTGGCCTACCACCAGAACAACCCTGGGCGTTCGTCGCAGATTCTCGCGCAGGTGCCCCTGGATGTCCTGAAGCCAGCCGCGCAAGTTTTTGCCAGCACCCTGGCCGCCGAACTGGCCATGGCGCGCAATCAGCCCAAAGCTGCATTGGCAGCCCTGAACCATCCCAGCCTGCAAAGCCTGAAGGAGCTGCCGACAGACCAGCAGATCCGCACCGGCACTGTGCATGCCCGCGCCTATGAAGCCGATGGCCAGACCCTGGCCGCCGCGCGTGAGCGTGTCGCCATGGCTCCGCTGCTGACGGGCGACGCTGCCAACAGCAACCACGAAGCCATCTGGGCGCTGATTGCCGCGCTGCCGGCTGACCAGTTGCAAGCCAGCGGCAACCCGACGCTTGATGGCTGGATCAGCCTGGCCAAAGCCGTCAAAGGCGCCGGCACTCTGGAGCAACAACAAGCCGCGATCGACACCTGGCGCGCACAGAACCCTGGGCACCCGGCCGCAGTGCAACTGCCGGCGCCGCTGACCAAGCTCAAGGAACTGGCCAGCCAGCCGCTGAACAAGATCGCCCTGCTACTGCCGCAGGACGGTCCGCTGGCTGCGGTCGGCAAGGCGCTGCGCGAGGGCTTCATGGCGGCTCACTACCAGGCCGAACAAGCCGGGCAGAAACCGCCGGTCATCGAGTTTTATGACAGCTCGCGCCTGACCTCCCTCGACGACTTCTATGCCAAGGCCCAGGCCGCCGGCGTACAACTGGTTGTCGGCCCGCTGGAAAAACCGCTGGTCAAACAACTCGCTGCTCGCCCGCAACTGCCGATCACGACGCTGGCGCTGAACTACAGCGAACTGAATGAAAACCCGCCGCAACTGTTCCAGTTCGGCCTGGCCGCTGAAGACGAAGCCCGCGAAGTCTCGCGCCGTGCCCGCGCCGACGGCCTGCACCGCGCCGCCGCCATGGTGCCGCGTGGCGAATGGGGTGAGCGTGTCTACAAAGCCTTCCGCCAGGATTGGGAAGCCAATGGCGGCACCGTCGTCGGCGTCGAGTACGTTGACCAGCCGGTCGCCCTCGCCCAGCAGATTGCCGACCTGTTCCAGCTGCGCAAAAGCGAAGGTCGCGCCAAGAGCCTGCAAAGCGCCGTTGGCACTGATGTAGCGGCACAACCGTCGCGCCGCCAGGACATCGAGTTCATCTTCCTGGCTGTGACGCCGCAATTGGCCCAGCAGATCAAGCCAACCCTGAACTTCCAGTACGCCGGCGACGTGCCTGTGTATGCGACGTCCCACGTGTTCAGCGCCAGCGGCGACAAGAACCAGTACCTGGACATGACCAACGTCATGTTCTGTGAAACCCCTTGGCTGCTCAACACCACCGACCCGCTGCGCAACCAGGTTGCCGCGCAATGGCCACAAGCCAATGGCAGCCTGGGCCGCCTGTACGCGATGGGCGCCGACGCCTACCGTCTGGCTCCGCGCCTGGGCCAGCTCAAGGCGCTGCCGGATACGCGTGTCGACGGTCTCTCCGGCAGCTTGGGCATCAGCGCCAACCAACGTGTTGACCGCCAGATGCCGTGGGCGAAATTCGTTGGCGGCGACATCCAGCGCCTGCCGGACACCTCGCGCTGATGCCCGAGCGGTCCAGCGCACAAAGCGGCAAGGATGCCGAACTTCAAGCCCTCCAGTATCTGCAACAACAGGGTCTGCGCCTTCTGGCGCAGAACTGGTTGTGTAAACGCGGTGAGCTTGATCTGGTCATGCTTGACGGCGATACAGTAGTATTCGTCGAAGTCCGCTACAGAAAACACGCACAATGGGGTGGCGCGCTCGCCAGTATCGACGGGCGCAAGCGTCAGAAGCTGATACTCGCCGCGCAGTTTTTCCTGCAAAAAGAGCATCGCTGGGCTGACTCCCCCTGCCGTTTCGATGTGGTTGCCATAGAAAGCACACCGTCTGGCCCCGCTGATCTGAATTGGCTTAAAAATGCCTTCGACAGCTGATTCACCGGACATCTTCACCACACACTTTTGCTCTTTGCTTTGCGGGCTGCACATTCCTGTGCCAAACAGCCGCGCTACTTAAGGTCACACAGATGGACATGCAATCCCGAATTCGCCAGCTTTTCCAGGCCAGCATCGACACCAAGCAACAGGCGATGGACGTACTTGCACCGCACATCGAGCAAGCCAGTCAGGTCATGGTCAATGCCTTGCTCAACGAGGGCAAAATGCTTTCGTGCGGCAACGGCGGTTCGGCCGGTGATGCCCAGCACTTTTCCTCCGAGCTGCTCAACCGCTTCGAGCGCGAGCGCCCGAGCCTGCCGGCCATTGCCTTGACCACCGACACGTCGACGATCACCTCGATCGCCAACGACTACAGCTACAACGAAATCTTCTCCAAACAGATTCGCGCCCTGGGCCAACCCGGCGACGTGCTGCTGGCGATCTCCACCAGCGGCAACTCGGCGAACATTATTCAAGCGATCCAGGCCGCACATGATCGCGAAATGATTGTCGTAGCATTGACCGGCCGTGACGGCGGCGGCATGGCCTCGCTGCTGTTGCCGGAGGACGTTGAAATTCGCGTCCCGGCCAATGTCACTGCACGCATTCAAGAAGTCCACCTGCTGGCGATCCACTGCCTGTGCGATCTGATCGACAGCCAACTGTTCGGGAGTGAAGAATGACCGTTAACCGCCTCAGCCTTTTGGCCATCACGCTGTGCCTTGCCATCAGCGGCTGCAGCACGGCAATCACCGCGACACGTGACACACCGATTCAGGATGACCGGGGCACGCGTACTTTCGGCAGCACAATCGACGACTCGCTCATCGAAACCAAGGTCAAGGTGAACGTCGCCAAGGCCGCTACAGACTTGGGCAATGGCGCCTCGCGCATTGTGGTAACCAGCTTCAACGGCGTGGTACTGCTGGCCGGCCAGACGCCGCGTGCGGAGCTCAAGGCCCAGGCAGAACAAGCCGCCTCGTCGGTTCAGCGGGTCAAGAAGGTCCACAATGAACTGCAGGTCATGGACCCTATTACCCTGCTGGCCATCAGTAACGATGCGTTGCTGACCACCAAAATCAAGGCGCAGATGCTAACCGACAGCGCCGTCCCGGGCTCGCGCATCAAAGTCGTCACCGATAACGGCATCGTTTACCTGATGGGCCTGCTGACCCAGGCGGAAGCCACCCGCGCGTCCAACCTGGTTCAGGGTGTGTCCGGCGTACAGAAGATCGTAAAGGTGTTCGAATACATCGACTGATGTGATTCGCAGCCACAAAAAAGGGCGCCGTGCATTGACTGCACGGCGCCCTTTTTAGTGGCCTGCGTTTATTGGTACTGCTGGTACGGGTTGCCCTGGAACTGGTTGTTCTGCTGCGGCGCCTGTTGCTGTTGTTGCTGCTGACCTGGTTGGCCGTATTGCTGGCCAGGGATCGGGCCGAGGTTGACCTCTACGCGACGGTTCTGCGCACGGCCATTCACGTCGGCGTTGCTGGCAATCGGATTATCCGGGCCGGCACCGCGTGCACTCAGGTTGGTCGGGCTCACGCCTTGGGAGGTCAGGTAGTTGGCTACGCTCTGCGCACGACGCTGAGACAGGTCCATGTTCAACTGGCGGCTGCCGGTACTGTCGGTGTAGCCAACAATCTGGATGGTGTTCTGGTTGAACTGCTTCAGCGAGTTCGCCAGGTTGTTCAGCGGCGTATAGAAGCTGCTGGCGATCGCGTCCGAGTTGGTGGCAAAGGTAATGTTACCCGGCATGATCAGCTTGATCTGGTCGCCCTGGCGCTGCACTTCAACACCGGTGTTGGCCATGCTTTCACGCAGTTTCTTTTCCTGCTGGTCGGCGTAATAACCGTAACCGGCGGCGCCGATACCGGCGATAGCACCACCGATCAGTGCACCCTTGCCACGGTTGTTATGGTCGATGGCAGCACCGGCCAATGCGCCAGCCAGCGCGCCCAGGCCGCCGTACTTGGCGGTTTTGCTGATACCGCCTTGCGAACCATCATTTGCCTGCCCCTGGCTGCCGTCGTAAGGATTAGGCGAGGCGCAACCGGACAACAGGGCTACGGCGGTGGCAACAACAAGAAGACGACGCGGAGTAAACATGAAGGGAGCTCCTACTTTTGCATTCTGTGGTGCAAAGGACATTGGCAATGGACCTGTGCCGGGTTTTGAACGCGACAAACGGTAAAAATTCCGTGGCCTTCGTCCCTGCTGTGACAAAGGCGGGCCAGTTTCACCGCTAAGCAAACCGTAGCAGACCCAGGCTGAACGCAAGCTGCGACGACGATTCCTTGTATAGAACAGCCCCAGCCCCGTGGTTATTCCCTACGCCCGCACAAAGGGATTCTCACGCATCTCATCGCCCAACCGGGTGTCCGGCCCGTGCCCGGTAACCACCGTCGCGCCCTCATCCAGGGTGTACAAACGCTGCTTGATCGAACGCACGATGGTCGCCTGGTCCCCGCCCCACAGGTCGGTCCGCCCCACGCCGCGCTTGAACAACGTGTCGCCGGCAATCAACAACTTGGCATCGGCAAACCAGAAGCTCATCGAACCCGGTGTATGCCCTGGCGTGTGCAAGGCCACGCCGCAACCGCAGGCCAACGCCTCATCATCTTCCAGCCAGCGATCCGGCGACGGCACCGGCGTATAAGGCACGCGAAACATCTGGCATTGCATTTCCAGGTTATCCCACAGGAATTTATCGTCCTTGTGCAGATGCAAGGTGGCGCCCGTTTTCTCTTTCAATTGGCCGGAGGCCAGGAAGTGATCGAGGTGCGCATGGGTATGGATGATGCTCACCACTTTGAGGCCCAACGCCTCCAGGCGAGCCAGGATCAGCTCATGATTGCCGCCGGGGTCGACCACAATGGCTTTTTTGGTGATCGGGTCACCGATGATGGTGCAGTTGCACTGCAACGGGCCGACGGGGAAGGTTTCGCGAATCAGGGCTGGTAGCTGAGACATCAGAGCGAACTCGATCATTTGTAAGTCAGCGATTTTGGCACAAATGCGTTGCTCCCTACCCCAACAACCCCATCTCCTGCGCCCGCGCTACCGCCTGGGTTCGGCGCTCCACGCCCAGCTTGCTGTTGATATGGCTGGCGTGGGTTTTCACCGTGTGCAGGGAGATAAACAACTGGTTGCTGATCTCCTGGTTTGAGCAGCCTTGGGCGATCAGTTGCAGCACTGCCAGTTCGCGGGTGCTGAGGGTTTCGTGGGTGGGCAAGGCCTCGGCGGCGGCAACCACCGGCAGCAGCGCCAACAGGTTTTGGTTCAATAACGCATGCGGGGTCTTGCCGAGTTGTTCGCGCATCCAGTCAGGGTAACGCTCCAGCAGCCGCTGGAACGGTTGCAGTGCGCCACCAGCGCCCGTCTCAAGCGCCTGGGCCACGATTGGCCGCGCCTTGGCTTCCTGGCCGCACTCCAGCAATACATGCGCCTGCTGGGTCAGGGCCATCAGGGCAATCATCTGGCGCCCGCTGCTTTGCGCCTGCTGTGCCAGCTCTTCGAGGCGCTGCAAGGCCGCAGCCGGTTGATGGCGGATCGCATCGAGTGCGGCCTGCTGCAGCCCGATGTGTTGCGCCAGGTGTGGATGAAACTCCGGTGCGGCGGCGGCGTGCTCACCGTTATAGGTCTGCCCCAGGCGGGTCAGCCAGGCGTCGGCAAGGTCGGTGCGGCCTTGGGCCAGCCATAATTCGCATTTGATCAGGGTGATCATCGCCAGGTAATAGATCGGCGGCACGTCCCAGATATGCATCAGGCGCTCGGCTTCGGCGAGTTCGGCGAAGGCCTTGGCGAAATCACCGCGCCGCCCTTCGAAATTGGCAATCACACAATGCCCGATGAGTACGCTGATATCGCGGCAGGCACGGGCTTCGCTCAGGCCGGCACGCAAACGGGCAAGGCCAGCGTCAGACTGATAACGCACCAGCAGCAAATAACCTTCGTAGAGCGATAACCGCGCACGTACGGCGTACAGCCGTTGGGGCGCAAGGCCCTGCAGGCGTTGCAACCCCTGGCGCACTTCGTCCAGAGAACGCAGAATTTCGCCGCGCGCCTGCAACACGCGCGCGCGGTCGTAATGGGCCAGGGCCTCGAACAGCGGGTTGCCAACGCGCTGCGCCAGCTCCAGGGATTCGCGATTCAGGCCACGCGCGCGCCACAGGTCGGCATCCACAATAGCCAAGTTGGACAGGGTCGACAGGCACATCAGGCGCTGGCCATAGCGTTTGTGCGGCAGGCTTTCCAACGCCTCGCTGCAGTAACGCTGGGTCAACTCACGATCACCTCGCCCACGGGCGATGATCCCGCTCAGCGCCAACCATTGGGCCAGCATCGACTTTTGCGCAGTGGCCGACGGCGCCGGCAGGAAGCGACTGAGGTAGCCTGACAATTCTTCCGCCGCATCCAACTGGCACGCCAACCCCAGCGCCCAACTGTAGAGCACGATCAAGCGCGGCGTGCTGATCAGCAGGCTGTCGGGCAAGTCCATCTTCCAGCGCAGCAGCATGCCCACATTCTGCTCGGCCAGCAGTTGCTCCTCTGACAGGTTCTGCACCAGGTTTGCCGCCACATCGAGGTGCCCGGCGCGCAACGCCTGCTCCACGGCTTCGTCGATAAAACCCTGGGCGTTGAACCAACGACAGGCCCGCAAGTGCAGGCTGGCAATCGGCAAGGTGGCATTGCTCGCGCGGCGCGTGCGCAGCAAATCGGAAAACAAATGGTGGTAACGGTACCAGTGGCCCTGTTCGTCCAGCGGCACCAGAAACACCTGATGGGCCTGCAGATAGCGCAGGATTTCCGCGCTGTCATGGGCCTCGCGCACGGCGTCGCACAGCTCGCTGCAGAAACGATCCTGAGGCGCGGTGTCGTACAGGAACGCCTGCACTTCAACCGGCAGGCAGTCGATGACCTCTTCGAGCAGGTAATCGCGAATCAGCCCTTCGCCACCGTGCAAGCTGTGCGGCAACGCGCTTTCATTGCCCGCTTCGGCGATGGCCAACAGCCAGAAACGCAGGCCGGCGACCCACCCTTCACTGCGCCGGATCAAGTTGTCCAGCGCCTCGCCGCGCAACGAGCTGCTGTGCCGATCCAGCACGGCCAGCGACTCGTCGTGGGTCAGGCGCAGGTCTTGTTCATGCAGCTCCAGCAGGTGCCGGGACAGCCGCAGGCGCGCCAGGTGCCAGTCGGGACGTTGGCGGCTGGTGACCATGACCACCAGCCCATCAGGTAAATGATTCAGGAAAAACTGCAGGCAACGATCCAGCACCGGGCCCTGGGCCAGATGGTAGTCATCCAATACCAGCAACAAGGGCGCGCGCGTGGACAAGTGTAACGTCAGCTCATCGAGCAGGCCGTCGAGCCATTCTTCAAAGGCAAAGGGTTGGTGACGCTGGCGCATTTTCAGCAGGCCCAGGGATTGGGCGCCGAGTTGCGGGAAGTACTGTTGCAAACCGTCGAGCAGGCGCTCGAGGAAACGGCCCGGGTCGTTATCGCGTGGGCTCAGGCCCAGCCACAGGCTTTGCCAATGCGCCGGCAACCCCTGGCAGAACTCCACCGCCAGCGAACTCTTGCCGAACCCCGCCGGAGCGCTGACCAGTAGCAGTCGCCCCTCCAGACCAGCACTCAGCCGCTCGCACAGGCGCGGGCGCAGCACATAGCCGTCAGGCAAAGGTGGCCTGTAGAAGCGCGCTTCCAGCGTCGGAATTACTGCGCTTGGAGGCCCTTGGATTCGGGACAGATCAGTCATCGCCGGGCTCTTGTAGAAGGCTGTTGTCGGCATTGCAGATGTCCGCAGACTAGCGGTAAAAGCGGCGGGTTTGTAGATCTTTGCAACATTTACCTGAAAAAGAACTACGACAAAAAATGTGGGAGCTGCCTAGTGCAAGGCTGGCTTGTGTGGGAGTGGCTTGCCTGCGATAGCATCAACTTGGTGTAACTGATACACCGAGGCGCCTGCATCGCGGGCGAGCCCGACTCCCACACAAGCCAGCTTTACACAAGCCAGCTCCCACATCGTCGAGTGAGTGTTGCTTAGCGCACGCCATCCTGGCGCAGGGCCGCCGGGGTGAAGTCGCTGGTGGTGGCGGTGAAGCCGAAGTCATACGCCTGCTTCTCTTCGTTCTTCATGCCCAGGGCCAGGTAGCGGCCGGACTGCAGGTCGTAGAGGGTTTCGAGGGCATACCACGGCACTTGTTTGTCGTAGTAGTTCTCGGCGTGAGCTTCAGCCACGCGCCACAGTTGGCCACGGCCGTCGTAGTGGTCGATCACCGCGGCTTGCCAGGTGTCTTCGTCGATGAAGAAGTCACGCTTGGCGTAGATGTGGCGCTGGCCTTCCTTCAAGGTTGCGACCACGTGCCAGACGCGGCGCAGCTCATAACGTGCCAGGTCCTGGTTGATGTGGCCGGCCTTGATGATGTCGACGTACTTGAGCTTCGGATCGTCGATCTTGTAGCTGTTGGAGGCAATGTACATTTCTTTTTTGCCTTCCAGCTTCCAGTCGTAGCGGTCCGGTGCGCCGTTGTACATGTCGAGGTTGTCGGAGGTACGCAGACCATCGGCAGCGGTGCCCGGCCCGTCATAGGACACTTGCGGCGCCCGGCGAACACGGCGTTGGCCGGCGTTGTAGACCCACGCCGAACGCGGCTCCTTCACCTGGTCGAGAGTTTCGTGCACCAGCAGCACACCACCGGCCAGACGTGCCGGCGCGGTCACTTGCTGCTTGAAGTAGAACAGCACGTTGCCCGGGTTTTTCGGGTCGTAGTCCTTCATCTTGTCGCGGAACACAAACTGATCGCGAAAGTACACCAGGCTGAACGAGCCGTTGGTTTGCGGCGTGGCCTGAGTGACCAGACGCGTCACGCTGCCGCCGCGATAGCGGGTGATGTGGTTCCAGATCACTTCCACGCCGCTTTTCGGGATCGGAAACGGCACCGCGGTTTCGAAATTTTCCAGGCCGTTGCCGCCAGACACGAGGTTGGTGTTGGTGGCGTTCTTCTTGATGGCCGCGAACACATCAGCCGGCACGGTGGCGCCGCGATGGGTCGGGTAAACCGGCATCTTGAAGGTGTCCGGGTAACGCTTGAACATCGCGTACTGCCCCGGCGCCAGCTTGTCTTTGTACTGCTCGACGTTCTGCGCAGTGATCGTGAATTGCGGCTGCTCGCTGGCATACGGGTTGGCGAGGAAGCCACGGGCATCCACGGCGCCGGCATTGGTGGGCAGCGGCGACCATTTGGGGATGGTGCCGGCCGCGTTGCCCGCCATTTCGGCGCCCATCGGGGTCAGGGTCGTGCCCAGCTTGGCGGCTTCATCGGCCGAGACTGCCGCCATGACGCTACCCGCCATGATCGACAGCCCAAGCACACCCACGTGCAACAGACTTTTAGTTATTTTCATGTTCTGGCTCTTCCTGAAATGCATGCATCTGAAAAAGAAAGTCTTAGAAGTTCACGCCGGCGCTCAAGGCGATAAAGTCGCGATCGTCCACCGTGGTGAACCGCCCACCAAAGAAGTTGGTGTAGTTCAGGCCGACGGTGTAGGTGTTCTGGTACTCGGCATCGACGCCCAGGCTGACGGCCTTGCGACCCTCTTCAAAGTTGCCGCCAGGGCCTGGCGAATACCCTTTGACGTCATGAGACCAGGCCACGTTGGGCTTGAGGTTCACACCGGCAAACACATCCGGGTATTCCCAGATCGCCCGGGCGCGATAACCCCAGGACGTCGCGGTGGTGTAGCCGTCGTTGTTGCAGTTGGTGTTCAAGCCGGATGCATTCGGCAGGCCCGCACCTTGGGCGGTCGAATTGTTCAGCGCGTTGCAGAAACCACCCGGCAGCGTGCCAGGGCCGAACACTGGATCACGGCCATAACGCGCAGTGTTTTTGCTTTCCAAGCCGCCCACATGGGTTACGCCGATTTCGCCCACGGTGGTCAGGCGGGTCGCGCCCATCACCTGGTCGAAGAAGTGCGTGAAGGTGGTCTGGAACTGGGTCACTTCCTTGCGGTTGTAGCCGTGCAGGTCCTGGCCCGGTGTGCCCTTGAGCACCGATGCATTTTCATAGCCCCGAATCGGCGTAACGCCCGCATACAGAATATCGGTGGTGCTCAGTTGTACCGGCGCGTTTGGCCGGTAGCTCAATTCACCACTCCAGGCGGTGCCGGTAGGCAGCGTGGTGGAGAAGCTCAGGCCGTAGAGGCGGATATCTTCCGGGTACTCGACAAAGTACTGGGAACTGCCGGCCACGATCAACGGACGCAAAGCCGCCAGTTGCCCCAGCGGACGGGTGTAGGCCGAGTTAGGCGCACCTGTCGCGCTGAAGATCGGCGCACGGCTGTGGTAGTTCATGAAGTACGCGCCGAATTCGGTGTCCAGCGGTTCGAAGTTGTAGTGCATGGCCACGCCGAACTGGCCGCTGTCCCGTGCATCACGGTCACCGCCACGTTTTACCAGCACGCCCTCATTGTTAACGTCCACACCCAGAGCATTCAATGTCGGCAAGGCCGCGCCAGGGATGGTGGAGCGCTTGTTCAAGACCCGCAGGTTATTGCTGCAACCGTCGGCAATCACGTCTGGCTGGGAGAAAAACGTGCCGCAGTTATCCACCACGGTCTGGTCCCACTCCAACTGGTAGAACGCCTCTGCGGAGAGGTTGTCGGTGAGGGTCTGGGACACGTAAAACATATTGACCGGAATCAAGCCTTCCTTGATCTCGGCGCCCGGACGACGGAATGCAGACACGTCGATCGGGTTGATCGAGTTGATACCGCCACCAATGAACGTACTTTCGCCCCAGCTCACTACCTGCTTGCCGAAGCGCACGCTGCCTGGCTCATCGGCAACGGTGTAGTTGTGATAAATGAACGCATCGAGAATCTGCCCGCCCGAGGACTTGGCGCCCTCTTTGCGGTTGTTGTTGCTGACGTTCTTGAAGTCCAGGTCTTCGTTTTGCAGCGCGAAGTCGTACCAGTACTTGCCACGTACAAAGATGCCGGTGTCGCCGTATTTCAATTCAAGGTCATGGATACCCTTGAAGATCTTCGAGAAGGAATCACCCTTGTTGAAGTTCAGGTGGCCGTCATCGGAGGTCTGTGAAAGCCCCTTGCCGCCGTTGTTGACACCAATCAGGTCTTTATTGCGACCCGCAGTCGACCAGCTCGCCCCCACCGACAGGGATGAGTCAAAGCTGCCTTCGATTTCACCGATGTTGAAACTGACGCCGAATGCGGGCCCGGCGAGCGTAGAAGCGAGACTGACGGCCAGGGGCAGTCTTGCCCGGCGCCAGAACTGGTTTACTGAGGTCATCGACGCTACTCCATGTGCATTATTGTTATGGCAGTGAGTTCTTTCTTCTGGATGCGTGTAACGGCCGGAATACAACGATTCCAATGCCGAACGGCAACCGAGCCCCCATGGCCCGAAGCGCAACATCCTTGAAAAACTCTGAGATGGACTATAGCCAGCAGGGGGTACCGCTTGATCCCTCTAAAGTGTGATTTGCATCACCAACCCGTCTGCCACAGTCCTTTCGCCACGCCGACGAAGGCCGGCGCGGCAAGGATGGCTGAAAATTGGCAAATCACAAGTGAAGGCTTGAGATAGAGCATTGCCGCGCCCGATCGGGCGCGGCGAGGGGCATCAGAGGGTGGACAGGAACGTGCTGTTATTGGCCTGCCATTCAATGATGTCGATACGGATACGTTTTTTGTCGAGCTTGCCGACACTGGTCTTGGGAATTTCCGTAACAACGGCAATCTGGCTTGGAATCGCCCACTTGCTCAAATGGCCCAGTTCGACAAAAGGCTTGAGGTGTTCCTTGAGCTCGCGAGCACCTATCACATGGCCATCACGGACCACCAGCAACGCAAACGGGCGCTCGCCCCACTGCGGGTCGGCGATGCCCACCACCGCTACTTCGCGTACCGCCGGGTGACGGCTGACCAGGTCTTCGAGGGCCAGGGAGGAGATCCACTCGCCGCCGGTCTTGATCACATCCTTGATGCGGTCGCGAATGTCGATCACGCCAAATGCGTCCAGCGTGGCCACATCGCCGGTGTGCATCCAACCGCCCTCCCACAGCTCGGCGCCCTTTTGCGGCTCGTTGTAATAGCCCTCGGTCAGCCACGGTGCGCGCAGCACCAGCTCACCCTGGGACTCGCCGTCAGCGGGCAGGAAGTTGCCTTCGCTGTCGACAATCGCCGCTTCCACCAACGGCCCGGGCACGCCGGCCTTGATGCGGTAGGTGGTGCGCTCGTCCTCGGTGCCGGCCATCAGTTCTTCGTTGAGGTGGGCACACGACACCAGCGGCCCGGTCTCGGACATGCCGTACGCGGCAGTCAGTTGAATACCGCGCGCCTTGGCGGCTTCATACAGCGTGCGATTAAGCGCGCTGCCGCCGATGACGATTTTCCAGCCGCCAAAATCCACGCCTTGCGCCGCCTTGGCGTTGAGCACCATTTGCAGGATGGTCGGCACGCAGTGGGAGAAGGTGACCTTTTCCTTGCGCCACAACTCCACCAGGTATTCCGGGTCGTAGCGGCCCGGATAGACCTGCTTCAAACCGAGCATGGTTGCCACGTACGGCAGGCCCCAGGCGTGCACGTGGAACATCGGCGTGATCGGCATGTACACGTCGTTGGTGCCCAGCAGGCGCACGCTGTCGACGCTGCCCATGATCGTCGCAACGCCCATGGTGTGCAGCACCAGTTGGCGGTGGGTGAAGTACACGCCTTTGGGGTTGCCGGTGGTACCGGTGGTGTAGAAGGTGGTGGCGACGGAGTTTTCGTCGAAGTCCTGGAAGTCGTACGTGGAGCTGGCGGCCGCCAGCAGGGTTTCGTACTCGCCGACCAGGTTGGGCAGCTCGGCGGTCTTTTCGTCGCCGTCGGTGAGCAGCAGCGTTTTGTCGACCGTGGTCAGGTGGCCGGCGATGGCCTGGTAAAGCCCCACGAACTCGCTGTTGACCAGCACGAAGCGGTCCTCGGCGTGGTTCATGGTGTAGAGAATCTGTTCGGGCGACAGGCGCACGTTGATGGTGTGGATTACCGCGCCGATCATCGGGATGGCGAACATGCATTCCAGGTAACGGTGGCTGTCCCAGTCCATCACGGCGACGGTGTCACCGGCCTTGACGCCGGCCTCGGTCAGCACGTTGGCCAGGCGCGCGACGCGCTCGATGAGGGTGGGGTAGGTGTAACGCAGTTTGTCGCGGTAGATGATTTCCCGGGTTTTTTCGTAGCGGGTCCCGGACATCAGCAGGCGTTTGATCAACAGTGGGTATTGGTAAGCGCCTTCGGCGGGTGGGATAACACGGGTCTGCAACATACGAATCCCTTATCTGACTGCACGGTCTTGGCTTGAAGACCTGCACTTTAGAGAGCTTATGTGTCAGCTAAATCAGCCAAAGGAATGATTTGCAGAGGCCGATGAATGCTAGCTTTGAGCCATCATCCAGGTGCTACCGGGCTGGGGGCATATCCGTTATTTGGGTGATGGCCGCTTGGGGTTCCGCCCTTACGGCGGGTCACTTTTGAAAAGAGCCCAAAAGTAACCAAAAGGCTCTTGCCCCACCACTCGGCACCTCGCTTAGGCTCGGTGTGCCCTCACGCAGGCTTTGGAGCGTGGGCCGCCGCGATGGGCCATCCATGGCCCAACACGGCTAAACCGGCGTCCTGCCGGTTTACCCACGCTCCAAAACCTGCATGAGGCCAGCGTGGTTTAACGGGGCGCCTAAGATCAAAATCAAAAGCAGATCAAGATCAAAAGCAGAGCACGGCGGCCTAGTAGCCGACCTGAGTGGTTAGATCAAAAGCAAAAGCGAGGCGGCCTGACAGCCGACCTGATTCTGGAACCTGAACTCAATCAAATGTGGGAGCTGGCTTGCCTGCGATGGCATCAACTGGTTATGCCTGACACACCGAGGTGTCTGCATCGCAGGCAAGCCAGCTCCCACAGAAAAGCAAAGCAGTGCGGTGCGGTGGTGGAGGCTGAACTCGGTCAAATTGTGGAGCGGGCTTGCTCGCGAAGGCGGTGTGCCAGTGACACATGAGCTGACTGATCCACCGCATTCGCGGGCAAGCCCGCTCCCACATTTGGAGCTCAGTGCATCAGATAGAGGTGTGTTGCTGTGCTGTTGCCCTGCTTTTGCTTCTACCACTCAGGTCGGCTTTCAGGCCGCCGTGCTCTGCTCTTGATCTTGCTTTTGATCTGACAGGCCCCGTCAACCACGCTGGCCGAACGCAGGTTTGAATCCGTGGGTAACCCGGCAGGACGCCGGGTTAGCCGCGTTGGGCCATGGATGGCCCGTCGCGGCGGCCCACGGATTCAAGCCGGAGTGAGGGCACACCGAGCCTGGGCGAGGTGCCGAGTGGTGGGGCAGAGACCTTTTGGTTACTTTTGGGGCGTTTGCCAAAAGTGACCCGCTGTAAGAGCGGAACCATACGAAGCCGTTACCGCAGCAACGGATATATGCCCCCCTCCCACAGCACAAACCAAACCCCACCCCTCACTTCATACTCGTAAACGCAAGCTTCACACCAATCGCAATCAAAACCGCCCCCATGGTCCGATCAAACCAATGCCCCATCCGCGCAAACCCTGCACGCACCCGCTGCTGACTGAACAACATAGCCACCAGGCAAAACCACAACGCCGTCGCCACCGCCAGGTACACACCGTATCCAGCCTGGATCGCCAGCGGCGTGTGCGGATTGATCACCACCGTAAACAGCGACAGAAAAAACAGCGTGGCCTTGGGGTTCAAACCATTGGTCACAAACCCCGCAGTAAACGCCGCACGCGGGGTGCGCTCGCCCACTTCGAGCTGCAACTCACCCTCGGCAACCGGCTTGGCCGGCTGCGCGCGCAACGCTTTGAAACCGATGTACAGCAAGTACGCCGCCGCCGCCCACTTCAGCGCGTTAAACAGCACGATGGACTGCGACACGATCAAACCAATCCCCAGCAGCGAGTAGCCCACGTGCAGGAAAATCGCCGAGCCCACCCCCAGCGCGGTCCAGGTGCCGGCGCGACGGCCATGGGTCACACTCTCGCGCACCACAACAGCGAAATCCGGGCCGGGGCTGGCCACCGCCAATAAGTGAATCAAGGCTACGGTCAAAAACTCGGCGGCGTACATACTCACTCCATTAAGTAACTGATTATTTCATCTGATAGGCTCGGCAGATTACGCCTTCGAACCCTGTCGCAAAAGGTACAGTTGATGACGAACAATCGCCGCGCCGTCTTCCTTGATCACCCGTCCCTGGACCTTGGGGACCTGGACCTCAGCGAATTGCGCAACAGCTTCAGCGACCTGCAACTTTACGCGCACACCACGCCGCAGAATGTGGTCGAGCGCCTGCAAGGCGCCCAAGTGGTCATCAGCAACAAGATCGCGCTGAATACCGAAACGCTGCAAGCCTGCCCCGAACTCAAGCTGATCCTGGTCTCGGCCACCGGCACCAACAACGTCGACCTCGCCGCCGCCCGCGCCCATGGCATTACGGTGAGCAACTGCCAGGGTTACGGCACGCCGTCGGTGGCGCAGCACACGATCATGCTGTTGCTGAATCTGGCGACGCGCCTGAACGACTACCAACGCGATGTCGACGCAGGCAAATGGCAACAAGCCAAGCAGTTCTGCCTGCTGGACTACCCGATTGTCGAGCTGGAGGGCAAAACCCTCGGCCTACTCGGCCATGGCGAACTGGGCAGCGCCGTCGCGCGCCTGGCCGAAGCCTTCGGCATGCGCGTGGTGCTCGGCGCGATTCCGGGCCGCCCTGCCCGCGCTGACCGCGTGCCCCTGGATGAACTGCTCGCGCAAGTCGACGCGCTGACCCTGCACTGCCCGCTCAATGAACACACCCGCGACTTTATCGGCGCCCGCGAACTGGCACTGCTCAAGCCCGGCGCGTTTATCGTCAACACCGCGCGCGGTGGCTTGATCAACGAACAAGCCCTGGCAGACGCGTTGCGCAGCGGCCATCTGGGCGGTGCGGCCACCGATGTGCTGAGCGTGGAGCCACCGGTCAATGGCAACCCGCTGCTGGCCGGCGATATTCCTCGCTTGATCGTGACACCCCACAACGCCTGGGGCAGTCGCGAAGCGCGGCAGCGCATCGTTGGCCAACTGGCGGAAAACGCCCGCGGCTTTTTCAACGGCACCCCGCTGCGCGTCGTCAGTTGATAAACTGCGCCCCTTTTCAAGGAGCAGACCATGGATCCGCGCAGTGAAGTACTGCTTCGTCAGGCCGAACTTTTTCAAGGCAACCTGCTGCTGGTAGGTTTGCCCGCCGACGATTTGCTCGGCCGCCTGCCCAATGCCCACGGCTGGAGCTGGCATGCCGGCGACCAGGCGGCGCTCGATGCGCGCTTCCCCGAGCGCAGCCATTTCGGCGTGAACGCGCCCGAGCGCAATTTTGATGCGGCGGTGATTTTCCTGCCCAAGTCCAAGGACCTCACCGACTACCTGCTCAACGCCGTGGCCGCCCGCCTGCCCAGCGCCGAGCTGTTTCTGGTCGGCGAGAAAAAAGGCGGTATCGAAAGCGCCGCCAAGCAGATGATTCCGTTCGGCAAGCCCCGCAAGCTCGACAACGCGCGACACTGCCAGCTGTGGCAGGTCACCGTGACCAATGCCCCGCAAGCGGTCGAACTGGAAAGCCTGGAGCAGGTGTTTGACGTGCCGCTGGCCGAAGGACCGCTCAAGGTTGTGAGCCTGCCGGGCGTGTTCAGCCACGGTCGCCTGGATCGCGGCACCGAGCTGTTGCTTGCACACCTGGACAAGTTGCCCAGCGGGCACTTGCTCGACTTTGGCTGCGGCGCGGGCGTGCTGGGTGCTGCGGTCAAGCGTCGCTACCCGCACAACACGGTGACGATGCTTGACGTGGATGCGTTCGCCGCCGCCAGCAGCCGCCTGACCTTGGCGGCCAATGGCCTGGAAGCCGAGGTGTTGACCGGTGACGGCATCGACGCCGCGCCGATGGGCTTAAACGCGATTTTGAGCAACCCGCCGTTCCATGTCGGCGTGCACACCGACTATTTCGCCACGGAAAACTTGCTGCGAAAAGCGGCGAAACACCTGGCAAAAGGCGGCGAACTGCGCTTGGTGGCCAACAGTTTCCTCAAGTACCAACCGCTGATCGAAGAGCACTTGGGCGTGTGTGCAATCAAGGCCGAAGGCAATGGTTTTCGCATTTATCGTGCCAAACGCGGCTGATGGCTTTTTGAAAAAGAAGGCTTGCCGAATGGGTTTTGCCTAGGCAGAATCCGCTCCGTCCTAGGGGAGTAGTCTCCCACGAGCGCCATGCTCGTCCGGCATACGTCAACATACTTGGTCAGCAGACCATGGCGTATGCGACCCAGGAGTCCGCACAGACGGACCGGGGTTTGACAAGACCTATGACACGCACACCTTACCCGGGGCGGGAAGGCTGTACGTGTCATAGCCGTGTCGACCCGCCCCTGGAAACTTACCTGATGCTGGATTCATTACTCGTTCCTACCGCAATCGTTGCCCTGGCCGAAATCGGCGACAAGACGCAACTGCTCGCGCTCATCCTTGCTGCTCGCTTCCGCAAGCCCTGGCCCATCATCGCCGGCATCGTCGCCGCGACCCTGGCCAACCATGCGGCCGCCGGTGCCGTGGGGGCCTGGTTCGGCAGCTTCTTCTCGGATGCGGTGCTGCACTGGATCCTCGCGGCGAGCTTCTGCGCCACGGCGCTGTGGACCCTGGTGCCGGACAAACTTGACGACGACGAAGCCAGTACCACGCGCAAATTCGGGCCGTTCCTGACCACGCTGATTGCGTTCTTCCTCGCCGAGATCGGTGACAAGACGCAGATCGCCACGGTGATGCTGGCCGCGCAATACCCTGAGCTGTGGCTAGTGATTATCGGCACCACCCTGGGCATGCTGATTGCCAACGTGCCGGTGGTTCTGGCGGGGAATTTTGCGGCGGAGAAACTGCCGTTGACCTTGATTCGTCGACTGGCGGCCACGGCGTTCTTCGTTCTGGCGGTGGTGGCGGTGTACAAGGCCATGCAAAGCAGCGGCTGGATCTAGGCCTGTAAACCCCAATCCAATGTGGGAGCTGGCTTGCCTGCGATAGCATCAACTCGGTATTTCTGAATGACCGAGCCGCCTGCATCGCAGGCAAGCCAGCTCCCACATGGGTCCGCGTTAACTCAGGATTTTTTGGCCTGCTGGTAAAGCGGCATTACTTTCGGAATCGCCGCCTGCAACGAAGCGATTCGGCTGTCGGAGGCCGGGTGTGTGCTCATGAACTCCGGCGGCGCACCTTCCGAAGCCTTGGCCATCTTGTTCCACAACGTGATGGCCGCGTTCGGGTTGTAGCCGGCCCGGGCCGAGAGCTCCAGGCCGATCAGGTCGGCTTCGTTTTCATTGGCGCGGCTGTTGGGCAGCGTCATGCCGTAGTTGGCCACCGTATCGGCCAGCGCCAGGCTGTCCTGGCCCAGACCGAACAAGGCACCGGCGCCCTGCTTAGCCATCTCGATGCCGTAGGCCTTGGACATGGCTTCACGGCCGTGTTCGCGCAAGGCGTGAGCGATTTCATGGCCCATCACCGCGGCCAGTTCGTCATCGGTGAGCTTGAGGTTGTCGATCAACGCGCTGTACACGAAGATCTTGCCGCCAGGCCCGCAATTGGCGTTCATCTCATCGCTTTTGATCAGGTTCACTTCCCACTTCCACTGCGCCGCATCCGGGCGAAAGGTCGGCGCCTGGGCGATCAGTCGGTTGGCAATGGCCTGCACGCGCTTGGCGTTGGCACTGGTCTTGTCGAGCATGCCTTTGCCGCTCGCCTCACCCAGCGTCTGCTGGTAGGACTGGGCATACATCTGGTCGACTTCCTGACTCGACAACATGCTGAACATGTACTGCTTGCGCTCTACCCCGACGGCGCCGCCGCTGGTGGTGTTTACCGACTGGCAACCCGCCAGCAGCATTGCCGCAACCAAACCACTTACCGCCAATGACTTCTTCATGAACACGCTCCCTGAAAACATGGCGCGTATCCTAGGCGCTCATGTGTATCGGCGCCAGATACAACAGACGTGTAACCGCTAACTTTCAGATACATCCCACATGCCCACAGCGGCGGCCACCAGTCCATTTGCGACATTCGGCACTATTTCGCCCGCCAAGCCTTAAGCCTCCCGAGCCCGTGGCCGATACACAAAGGCAGCCCACCTGCCCTTGCGCCCGGAGCGTTCATGAAATTCAAGTCGATTCAGTTTTCTGTCGCAGCACTGACCGGCGCCATTGTGCTGAGTGTGGTCGCTGTCCTGGTGCTTTACGCGGTGTTCGCCGGCGCGCGCACCCAGGAACTGGTGCAGCAACGCACCCAGGCGCAGTTCGAGCAGATCATCGAGCAACGGCTCACCGCCCTGGCGCAAACCCAGGCCACGTTGATCCAGCGTGAACTGGAAGCGCCATTGGTGACCGCCAAAGGCCTGGCCACAGCCAACGCCCTGCTCGGCATGAAAGACGCCAAGGGCGAACCGGCCTTGCAGGTGGGCCGCGAACAACTGATCAACCTGCTGCACGAAACCGTGGTGCGCAACCCGAAAATCCTCGGCGCCTATATCGGCTGGGAGCCCAATGCGATCGACCACAATGACGCCGCCTACGTGAACACGCCGATCGTCGGCATGGCCGCCGACGGGCGCTTCCTGCCGTGGTGGTACCGCAACGCCGATGGCAGCCTGGGCCTGGATAAACTCGCCGACGTCAACGACCAGAACATCCTCGCCACCGGCGTGCGCGCCAGTGAGTACTACCTGTGCTCCAAAGAAAGCAAAAAGCCCTGCGCCATCGACCCTGCGCCTTACAAGGTCGGCAACGTGATGGTGATGCTGGCCTCGTTTATCGAACCGATCATGATCGACGGCACCTTCCAGGGCATCGTCGGCGCCGATCTGTCGGTGAACTTCATCCAGGACATGCTCACCCGCGCCGACCAGAACCTCTACAACGGCGCTGGCGAAATGGCGCTGATTTCCAACAATGGTCGCCTGGTGGCCTACACCAAGGACGCGAGCAAGCTGGGCGAAAAAGCCACTGACTTGCTCGACAGCAACGAGCTGGCCAATCTTGTCCAGTTGAAAGTCGGCGAAGTGCGCTACGACATCGACAAGGAACACGGGCACATCGAGCTGTTCCTGCCCTTCAACATCGGCCAGGCCGAAGCACGCTGGACCTTGATGATGCAGCTGCCACTGAGCGCGGTGATGGCCGATTCGCAAAAACTGCAAAGCGACCTGCAAGCCCAGCGCAAGACCGACACCTTCGGCATGGCCATGGTGGGCCTGTTGATTGCTGGCCTCGGCTTGCTGGTGATCTGGCTGGTGGGCCACGGCATCGCCCGCCCACTCAAGCAAATGGTGGCCATGCTCAATGACATCGCTCAGGGCGAAGGCGACCTGACGCGCCGCCTGACCAGTGACCGCGCCGATGAACTGGGCGCGATTGCCACTGGCTTCAATACCTTCCTGATCAAGTTGCAAGGCATGATCACCCAGGTGGTGAGTTCGGTGCAGAAGGTCAGCGATTCGTCGGAGCACACCGCCGACATCGCCATTCGCACCAACCAGGGCGTGCACAAACAGATGGTCGAGATCGACCAGGTGGCCACCGCTGTGCATGAGATGACGGCCACCGCCCAGGACGTGGCGCGCAACGCCACCCAGGCCGCGCAAGCCGCCAGCCACGCTGACCAGGCCGCAAGCCAGGGCATGCGCATCGTGCGCGACACCTCTACGTCTATCGGCGCATTGGCGCAGGAAATCGGTAAAGCGGTGGGCGTGGTGCAAACCCTGGCCAAGGACAGTGAGAACATCAACGCGATCCTCACAGCCATTCGCGGGATTGCCGAGCAGACCAACCTGCTGGCCCTCAACGCCGCCATCGAGGCAGCGCGGGCCGGCGAGCAAGGCCGTGGTTTCGCGGTGGTGGCCGATGAAGTGCGCAACCTGGCGCAGAAGACGCAGAAGGCCACCGAAGAAATCCAGACCATGATCCAGCAGTTGCAACAAGGCACGCGCGATGTGGTGAAGGTGATGGAAGACAGCCAGAACCGCACCGATGAAAGCGTGCAGCATGCGGCGAAGGCGGCCGAGGCGCTGGAGACAATTACTCAGGCGGTGTCGGTGATCAACGACATGAACACCCAGATCGCCAGCGCCGCCGAGGAGCAGAGCGCGGTGGCCGAGGACATCAATCGCAATGTGATCAATATCGGCCAGGTGGCCAATGAAGTGGCGGGCGGCGCGGATGAATCGAGCGCAGCCAGTGCGGAGTTGACCAAGCTGGCGGAGCAGCAGCGGCGGTTGATCAATCAGTTCAAGGTTTAGGGATTTGTGGCGGGTTTGAGGCCGCCATCGCAGGCAAGCCAGCTCCCACATTTGGATGGGTGAATACCGTCAAATGTGGGAGCTGGCTTGCCTGCGAAGGGGCCAGTGGCTCCAACCTCAACCCGGGGTCAGGCACTCCGGCCCATTCAGCTTCGGATCATTGACCATATTGGCCAACACCCGCTCGCGCAACGCAGCCGGCTCACTGGCCAGCAAACCCTGCAACACAGGCAACGGCGTTTGTGGATCCAGCCACGCCTCCTGCCCCGCCGCATCCAGAATCAACGGCCGCCGCTGACTCTGCGCCGCCTGGGTCACCACCGCGGTGCTCAGCCACACCTGCTCCTGCACCGGATACGCTTCCCAGATCGCCGCAAAAAACAGGGTCGAGCCCTCGCCCGGCGTCAGCCAGTACGGGCGCTTGCGCTGGGTACCGCGCCACTCGTAAAACCCGTTGGCGGGCAGCAGGCAGCGGCGCTGGCGAAAGGCTTCGCGGAACATCGGCTGTTCGGCCAGGGTTTCGGCGCGGGCGTGGGCCGGGGTGCGGGAAAGGTCAGTCAGCCAGGGCGGCGTCAGGCCCCAGCGTGCACGCGCCAGGGTGCGCTGGCCTTCGCTCAAGCGCTGAATCAGCACCGAATCATTCGGGGAGATGTTCCACTGCGCCTGCTGGTCGGCCGGGAATCCCGGCAAGGCAGCAAACGTAGGGTTCCAGCGAAACAGGGCATAACGTCCACACATGGGGCAACACGACTCTTGGGTAAACCGACCGACAGCCTAACAGACCAATACGTCGGGAAAGCTGTCGGGTTCGTCGCCAGGCAGCGGTTGCGCGCCGATGTAGGCCGTAATCAGCTCACGGGCGTAAACGGCCTGGTCGTTGTCTACCTCCAGGCCCAGCAGGCCGAAAATCGGCAATTCGCCGGTACCACCGAGTAAATGGCGCCCCACCAGGTGCGCCTCGATGCCCTCGCTGGCGAGCATTTGTTGCAGCAACTCGCCTTCCATCAGGTTTTCCGGTTCATAGATTCGCTGCATGGGCGTACCTGTTACTCGTTTTCGCTGCGGACCGTGAGCATCCATTCGTCACCGTGTACCTGCAGATCAAAGATTATCGGCCGGCAACACACCGGGCAGTCTTCAATGTATGACTGATCGCCGCCGGAAAGGTCCAGCACGGCCTCAGCCGGCTCACCACAATAAGGACAATCGTACGACTCGGTTTCCAGCATCGCGGTCTCCCAGGTGACTTGTGCGTATAATCGCCGGTCTATTTACAGGGCTATTCACGGCAGAGCCAATATTGCGGCCGCACCCTGATACTTCCTTTACTTACACTAGCCGTTTCTAACAAGAGAGCATGATGGGCGAATTCGATACCATCCGACCTTACAACGACAGCGAAGTCCCGGCAGTGCTGGCGCGTCTGTTCAGTGACAAGGCCTTTCTGGACATCCTGACCCACTTCCGCTTCCCGCGCTTTGCCGGCGCCCTGGGCTGGCTGCTCAAGCCGATGATCGCCCGCAAGCTGCGCCGCGAGTTCGCCGGTGTCACCACCGTGGCCACGCTGCAGGACAAAGTCGAATATTACGTCGACCACACCATTGACCGCGCAACCGACGGCGTTACCTATACCGGCGTCGAGCAGCTTAAGTCGGGCACTGCCTACCTGTTTCTGGCCAACCACCGCGACATCGTGATGGACCCCGCCTTCGTCAACTACGCCGTGTACCACGCCGGCCTGCCGACGCCGCGCATTGCCATTGGCGACAACCTGCTGCAAAAGCCGTTTGTCAGCGACCTGATGCGCCTGAACAAGAGCTTCATCGTGCACCGCTCGATCACCGGGCGAAAGGAAAAGATGGCGGCGTATAACCTGCTGTCGGCCTACATCAACCATTCGATCCGCAACGACTGTCAGTCGATCTGGATCGCCCAGGCCGAAGGCCGGGCCAAGGATGGCGATGATCGCACCGAATCGGCGATCCTCAAGATGTTTCACGTCAGCCGCAAGGATGAGCCGTTTGCCGAGGTGATCCAGTCGCTGAACCTGACGCCGGTGTCGATCAGCTACGAATACGACCCCTGCGACACGGCCAAGGCCCGTGAACTGTATATCCGCGCCACCACCGGCACCTACAGCAAGGCGCCGGGCGAGGATGATGTGAGCATCGCTCTGGGCATCACCGGCTACAAGGGCCGTGTGCATGTGAACTTTGCGCCGCCGATCACCGAGCGTTTCGAGGACACCAAGCTGCTGGCGGTGGAAATGGACCGGCAGATTCTCGGCGGCTATCGCCTGTTCCCGGTGCATTACCTGGCGTACGCGCAGTGGAGCGACGCCGACCCGCAATTGCAGGTGCCGACGGCGGCCGAGGTGTTCCCGGCCGATGAGCTGGCCAAGGCGCAAGCGGAGTGGGAGCGGCGCTTGAGTGAGTGCCCGGCCGAGCATCGCCCGTACCTGGTGGTGCAGTACGCGACGCCGGTGAGGAATCAATACCGGGTTAAAGCCGGGATTCCACTGTAAACACCGAAGCAAAATGTGGGAGCGGGCTTGCTCGCGAAAGCGGTGGTTCAGTCAAGGATGTATCGACTGAGCCCCTGCATTCGCGGGCAAGCCCGCTCCCACATTTGTTTTGTGGTGTTTTTTAGAGGTGAGTACTGAGCCAGGACGTGGCCAGCGCCAGCCCAAGGCAGGCAAACCCGACGCGGTAAGCCAGACGATGCGCCCGTTCGGTGCGCACATCCAGAAACAACATCGGCTGGTCAATCGCGCGATCTTCGCTTTGCGCGGTCAGATCGGCCAGTGCGCGCTGCTCGCGCAAACGGGTAATGAACAGCAGCGCTGCGCCTGGGCAGGCCACCAGTAGAGCCACAACATTGATCAGCAGTGCAGGCAGCGCCATCGCAAACCTCAGTCGTACAGTGTGCTGGTATCAGTTCAGATACAAACCTGAGTGATATCGGCCTCCTGCCGCTGAAACGTTCCGTCCCCCAAGTACGATTAATGTATCCATTAATTTACAGCGTCACCTGAACGTCACCTTAACAAGCCACTCTGTTGCCCTTCGAACACCCGGGAGCTTGTCATGCTGCATGCGCAAAACCAGGATCGGCTGTATTTGATCGCCCCAAACGATGAGCAAGAGGCGCTGGTTGGCGCACTGGCCTTCAATGTCCAGGATCGACACTGGCTGGTGTATTGCGCGTTGGGCGGGCACCAGCACGCCGACCTGCCGGAGCTGGACCTGCTCACCGGTGTGAGTGTGCTGGACTTTTATGTCGAAACCGCGGCATGAAAGCGACAGGCGTAAAAAAACCGGGCTCATCGCTGAGCCCGGTTTTTTTATGCAGGGTTACTGCGCGCTGAGCAGCTGGCCGATGCTTGGGTCTTTGAACAGGCGAGTCAGGGCGTCGCTGAGGACGTCGCTGACCAGCTTCGTGTTGGTCTCCTGGTTGGGCGACATGCCGAAACGCTGATTCAGCGATGCGCCGTAGCGGCCACTGTAGCGACGGGTGCCAGCACTGACGTCGGACTTGAACGTCGCGCCAATGGAAGCTTCAGTCACGTACAAGCCTTCTTTGGGCGACTGGTATTTCAGTTCGGCCAGGGTGATGGTCAGCTGAGGCGCGCCCGGCGAGTTGGCGGGTGTGAAGCCCAGCAGGCGCACGGCGGCTTCGGCCTGGGCCTGCAGCTTGGGCAGCACGTCTTGACCGGTGACCGAAATAAGCGCGGTCTCAGGGTACAGCCCGCCACGCGAACCCAGCGTCGGCGACGGACGACCGTCCACCACACGCACCGATACCGGCTGACCGTGACCGACAGGCGCCAGCTGCGCGGTGACTTTAGGTTGCGGGCTGAGTTGTTGCGGGCTGTTGGCGCAGCCAACCAGGGTCAAACTGGTCACAGTGATCAAACCGAACAACAGGCGTTGCAACATACTCATTTCTCCAGGACTAGATGCAAACAGGGCGCCAGTATAACGGTGCATGCGCGCCACTCACCAGCCATCCTGAACGGCAGCTGAAGGCATGCTCAAATTACAATTTCGCATAAATCCGTCATTCCAATGTCATGCCACACTGGCAACCTTCAAGCATGTAACGCAACAGGTACAAAGCCATGCGCCTTCTCAAGTCATTGTTCATGCAACACGCCCGTCATCGCCACTATGCGCTGCTTGATGCGCACGGCCATTGCCTGGCGTTCAAGCAGTGCAGCCTGCCGCCTGTCGGCGAAGGTTGGGTGGAAGTGTCGGAGACTCACCTGGGCTGGATGCACCGCCCGCTGCCGGCAAGCGCGCGGGTCAGCCCGAAGGTTACGCACGCACAACCGCGGCATGCGTTGGCCTCCTGACCGAGACACGAATAAAAGTCATAAAACACGCCCATTTCCCCGGCGTTCTTCGCTACAATCTCCCCCCGATTATAAGGACGTCTCCTGATCGGGCCTCGCAGCATCGTTAATGCCTCGGTATTAACCCAACAATCGCCCACAGAGAGCCGCCCACACAGATCGAGTGAAGCTGGCGCGCTTGCTGTTTTCTTTGCAACCCACCCGCCTTACCGAATCTGCCAGAGCTGCCATTGCGCTCGGCCACTTGAGTTGTTTGCCCGTTTTGCCGCGTGTCGGCAGAGGTTTGCGGGCCAGGTGCCAGGCTGGGGCAGCCCTTTTTTGAGGTTCACGTCTTCAAAAGAGCGTGAAAAAACGGGTTTTCACAACTTCACAAGAGTGTGGCGAGCAAATGAATAGTTTGGCGTTTGTACAAGCACCATCAGCGTCTGGAACAGCCCAACCACACAGGACCGAGCACTCCTCAAATACCGGAGCTTGAGCCTGTCCGCTACGGATTGGTTGCACAAATCGCACGCTTTGACCATAAGTCGAATTGCCACAGGCGCCTATGAATGCGTTCATAGGCAGATTAGCCCGGCAGGAAGCGTGTGCTGAAGTTGCAAAGAATTGCGAATCGGACATGGCGATCCTGGCCATGGGTAACCTGGGGCAACACGTGAACCGCCCCGTCACTCCTGGCAGCCATGCCGTCAATTTGGTGCTGCAGATTTTGGAGACGCGTTAAATGGCGCATAACGAAGCAGTCGACGTAGTACTGGTAGGGGCCGGCATCATGAGTGCCACCCTGGCCGTACTGCTCAAAGAGCTCGACCCCGGCCTCAAGCTGGAAGTCGTTGAGCTGATGGATTCGGGTGCCGCGGAAAGTTCCAACCCGTGGAACAACGCCGGTACCGGTCACGCCGGGCTATGTGAGCTGAACTACACGCCGCAGGCCGCCGATGGCTCCATCGACATCAAGAAAGCCGTGCACATCAACACCCAGTTCGAGGTGTCGAAGCAGTTCTGGGCGTACCTGACCAAAAAAGGCACCTTTGGCTCGTCCAAATCCTTTATCAGCCCGGTGCCGCACCTGAGCTTCGTGCAGGGCGACAAGGGCGTGTCCTTCCTCAAGAAGCGCTTTGAAACCCTCAGCCAG
Organism: Pseudomonas sp. NFX183; assembly: GCF_047943075.1. NCBI lineage: Bacteria > Pseudomonadati > Pseudomonadota > Gammaproteobacteria > Pseudomonadales > Pseudomonadaceae > Pseudomonas > Pseudomonas sp. NFX183. The sequence goes on from NZ_CP181333.1 coordinate 1,081,720, forward strand.
CACCACGCGTTTTCGGACATGCACTACACCGAAGACCGCAGCGAGATGGCCGAGTGGATGCCGCTGATGATGCCGGGCCGCCCGCTCGACGAAAAAATCGCTGCCACCCGCGTGATGAATGGCACCGATGTCAACTTCGGCGCCCTGACCAATCAATTGCTGTCGCACCTGACCAGCGCACCGGATGCGCAGGTCAAGTACTGCAAGCGCGTCACTGGCCTCAAGCGCAACGGCGCGGGCTGGACCGTGAGCATCAAGGACGTCAACAGCGGCAACAGCCGTGAAGTCGACGCCAAGTTTGTGTTCCTCGGCGCCGGTGGCGCGGCCCTGCCGCTGCTGCAAGCCTCGGGCATCGAAGAAAGCAAAGGCTTCGGCGGCTTCCCGGTCAGCGGCCAGTGGCTGCGTTGCGACAACCCGGAGGTGGTCAAGCACCACCAGGCCAAGGTCTACAGCCAGGCCGCGGTAGGTTCGCCGCCGATGTCCGTGCCGCACCTGGACACCCGTGTGGTCGATGGCAAGAAATCCCTGCTGTTCGGGCCCTACGCCGGCTTTACCACCAAGTTCCTCAAGCACGGCTCGTTCCTGGACCTGCCAATGTCGATTCGCGCCGGCAACATCGGCCCGATGCTGGCCGTGGCTCGCGACAACATGGACCTGACCAAGTACCTGGTCAGCGAAGTGCGCCAATCCATGGAGCAACGCCTGGAATCCCTGCGCCGCTTCTACCCTGAGGCGAAAGCCGAAGACTGGCGCCTGGAAGTCGCCGGCCAGCGGGTGCAGATCATCAAGAAAGACCCGAAAAAAGGCGGCGTGCTGCAATTTGGCACCGAGCTGGTTGCGGCCAAAGACGGCTCGTTGGCCGCCCTGCTGGGCGCGTCTCCAGGTGCTTCGGTGACCGTGTCGATCATGCTGGAACTGATCGAGCGCTGCTTCCCGCAAAAGGCTGCGGGCGAGTGGGCGGCCAAACTGCACGAGATCTTCCCGGCGCGCGAAAAAGTCCTGGAGACCGATGCCGAGCTGTATCGCAAGATCAATACGCAGAACAACATCAGCCTGGAACTGGTTGAGCAAAGCAACGAAGCCGAAAGCTACGCATAAGGCTTTGACGCAATAAAAAACGCCCCGCTCTCGGCATGAGAACGGGGCGTTTTTTTAGGTCTCGGGCACTCAGCTGCGGGCAGCGTTGATCAGCTCGATGTACTCATCGGCGTTGCGCTGATCCTTGATCAGGTCAACGAAGGTCTGGCCATGCTCGTCCTTGCCATCCAGATCCAGGCCGGCTTCCTTGAAAAAGCCCAGGAACCGCGCGAAGTCGTCGATACGCAAGCCACGGTAGGCTTTGATCAATTTGTGCAGGGACGGTGAAGTCGCGTCAACCGGCTCGAAGTCCAAGAACAACTTGATCTGGTCGTCGCCAATCTCGTCACCAATCACCTGTTTCTTATCTTTACGCATTACCGACTCCAGCCTGCAGACATTACACGGGAAACGCAGTTTACCTGCGGCACACACGCTTCGGAAGCGACCAAGAACCTATGTGGGAGCTGGCTTGCCTGCGATGGCGGTGCATCAGTGACAGTTGGGCCCACTGACCCGCCACCATCGCAGCATAAAAGGCCGCCACATCCCCTGTGGTGAGCGGGCTTGCCCCGCTCACCACAAAAGCTCGCCTGCTACAGATTTTGTGTTCGCCAGCAGTTGTGTAGATACCTGCGGTCTCACTATTTAGCGCGAACGGCGTCGGTGTGCAGGTCCGCCCAAATGTGCCCGTTGGCATAGCTGAGGAACTGCACATACACCGTGTCGTTGCGCAGCAGGTCGACGATCACGCGGTACTGGGCCACCGGGTAAGACAAGGTCAGGGTCTTACTGCTCTCATCGAACACCGGCTTTTTCAGGCTTTTGCTTTCGGCATCAAAATTGAGCACCACCTGGGCGATGGTCGCGCCTTTGTTCAAGGGTTTGCCCTTGAGGCGAATCATCAGCGGCGACGTCACCGGGATCGGCTGCTGGGTCGATTGACGCTGATTGCCGACCACCACCGCATACTCGGTAATTTGCAGCAGCTGCTGCTGGTCGAGCGTGGCGGCGCGCAAGGTGAGGTCGTCGGGCGGCAGGAACTGGCTGTGCATCGGCGCAGGCGCCGCAGCCAGCGGCAAGCTGAGAGTCAACGCCAAGGCGGCGCAGGTGCGTTTCAACAGGCTCATGGGCCGCTCCGTGGAAGGTGGCCGAGCACTGTAGCTCAATCGAACTGGGCGAGCATCCAGCGTTGATACTCGGCAACGCCGGCATCGCCTTCGTGTGGCGCCCAGTCAGCCAACTCGCCCTCGCCTACGGGTCGATACGGCCCGGCCTTGCATTCAAACAACACGCTGTCGGGCTCCAGCACCACCAAGCCGTGAAATACACCGGGCGGCAGGTCGACACCGGCACACTCGCCGCCCGCCTGCAGGACGCGCTTGGCGATCACCTCACCGGTTTCGCTGAAAACCAGCAGGCCCAGGGTGCCCTTGAGCACCATCAGGGTCTCTGCCTTGTCCGCACTCAGGTGCCGATGCGGCGGCACATAGGTGTCGGGTTGCATGCCAACGGCCAGGCGATGGCAAGGCTCTTCCATCTGATGAAAGTTATGATGGTGCCGGCCACGGGGGCTGGCAGCCGCTTTCTCGGCCAGTTCGGTGAACAGTGTTTGATCAAGAAAGCGGACCATGGCTTACATCCCTTTGACGGCGAAGATCCCATTGGCATTACGCCAGTAGCCTTTGTAATCCATGCCGTAACCGAAAATGTAGCGGTCGATGCATGGCAGACCGACGTAATCGGCTTTCAGGTCCGGGCGTGCCTTGCGGTCATGGTCTTTGTCGATCAGCACGGCGGTGTGCACTTTGCGCGCGCCGGCGTGTTTGCAGAAGTCGATGATCGCGCCCAGGGTATGCCCTTCATCAAGGATGTCGTCGATGATCAGCACGTCGCGGTCGATGAACGAGACTTCCGGCTTGGCTTTCCAGAACAGGTCGCCGCCGCTGGTTTCGTTGCGATAACGGGTGGCGTGCAGGTAGGAGGCTTCCAGCGGGAATTGCAGGTGAGTCAGCAATTTGCCGGCGAAGATCAGGCCACCGTTCATCACGCAGAAGACCACCGGGTTGGTGTCAGCCATTTCGCGGGTGATGTGCGCGCCGACCTTGGCGATCGCCTCTTCGACTTGCGCTTCGGTGTACAGGCAGTCAGCCTCGCGCATGATTTGACGGATATGCTCGAGATCAGCGGACATGGCGCTCTCCAAGGGGGTGCTGTGGCAAGAAAAGCGGGCAAAGGTACGCATGTGAGGCGCAACGTTCAAGCCTTAATGGACTAACGTACTAGATGTCTATAGGACAACACCCTCGGATAGATTAATCTAGGCCGGTTTTTTTGCCCGCCGCCGGAGCTTTTCCCATGCCCACTCGCGAGATCCGCCACCCGCTGATCAGACACAAACTCGGCCTTATGCGCCGTGCCGACATTAGCACGAAGAACTTCCGTGAGCTTGCTCAGGAAGTCGGAGCGCTGCTCACTTACGAAGCAACCAAAGATTTGCCCCTGGAAACCTACGAGATTCCTGGTTGGGCCGGCCCCGTCCAGGTCGAGAAAATCGCCGGTAAGAAAATCACCGTGGTGCCAATCCTGCGCGCCGGTATCGGCATGCTCGAAGGCGTCCTCAGCCTGATCCCGGGCGCCAAAGTCAGCGCCGTCGGCGTGGCCCGTAATGAGGAAACCTTGCAGGCCCACACCTACCTGGAAAAACTCGTTCCGGAAATCAACGAGCGCTTGGCGATGATCATCGACCCGATGCTCGCCACCGGCAGTTCCATGGTCGCCACCATCGACCTGCTGAAAAAAGCCGGCTGCAAAGACATCCGCGCCATGGTGCTGGTGGCTGCGCCCGAAGGTATCGCCGCCGTCGAGAAGGCCCACCCGGACGTGCAGATCTACACCGCGTCCATCGATGAGCGCCTGAACGAACACGGCTACATCATCCCAGGCCTGGGCGATGCCGGTGACAAGATCTTCGGCACCAAGCAGAAGGACGCGTGAGCATGCAGGATGATTTCAACGACCCGCTTTGGCGCCAGATCCTGTCTGGCGCACAGATGCTCTTCGTAGCATTTGGCGCGTTGGTGTTGATGCCGCTGATCACAGGTCTTGATCCAAACGTCGCACTGTTTACCGCTGGCCTGGGCACGTTGCTGTTCCAGGTGGTGACAGGGCGGCAGGTGCCGGTATTCCTGGCATCGAGTTTTGCGTTTATCACCCCGATCATTCTCGCCAAGGGCCAGTTCGGCCTCGCGGCGACCATGGGTGGGGTGATGGCGGCCGGTTTCGTTTATACCTTCCTCGGCCTGGCTGTGAAGGTCAAAGGCACCGGTTTTATCGACCGGCTGCTGCCGCCCGTGGTCATCGGCCCGGTGATCATTTCCATCGGCCTGGCCATGGCCCCGATTGCCGCCAACATGGCGATGGGCAAAGCCGGGGATGGCAGCGAGCTGATCCATTACCAGACGGCGATGCTGATCTCGATGCCAGCGCTGCTGACCACGTTGATCGTGGCGGTGTTCGGCAAAGGCATATTCCGCCTGGTGCCGATCATTTCCGGAGTGCTGGTGGGCTTTGCCATGTCGTTCTACTTTGGTGTGGTCGACACGGCGAAGATCGCCGCTGCACCCTGGTTCGCCCTGCCCCACTTCACCGCGCCGGAGTTCAACTGGCAGGCGATTCTGTTCATCGTCCCGGTGGCCCTGGCCCCGGCGATCGAGCATATCGGCGGTGTGATTGCGGTGGGCAGCGTGACCGGTCGCGACTACCTGAAGAAACCTGGCCTGCATCGCACGCTGTTGGGTGACGGCATTGCCACCACGGCCGCCGGCCTGTTTGGCGGCCCGCCGAACACCACCTACGCCGAAGTGACCGGCGCGGTGATGCTGACCAAGAACTACAACCCGAAAATCATGACCTGGGCGGCGGTATTTGCCATCAGCCTGGCGTTTATCGGTAAGTTCGGCGCACTGCTGCAGAGCATCCCGGTGCCGGTGATGGGCGGCATTCTGTGCCTGCTGTTCGGCTCGATTGCGGCGGTGGGCATGAACACGCTGATCCGACACAAGATCGACCTCGGCGAGGCGCGCAATCTGGTGATTGTGTCGGTGACCCTGGTGTTCGGGATTGGCGGTGTGCTGGTCGGCACCGGCACCGGTCCGGATGATTTCGGCCTCAAGGGCATTGCCCTGTGCGCGGTGGTAGCGATTGGTTTGAACCTGCTGCTGCCGGGCAATGATGGCTGGAAGAACAAGAAGCCGGATGAGCCGTTGCTCTAACTGACCCAACGCAAAGCAGTGTGGGAGCGGGCTTGCCTACGATGGCGGTGTATCAAACGACGGATATGTCGACTGCTACACCGCTATCGCAGGCAAGCCAGCTCCCACATTTTTTTATCTTCAGTGTGGCTTAGAGCTCGCCGAGGCCATCAATCAGCGCCTGGTTCTGCTCTGGCGTACCGATGCTGATCCGCAGGAACTGGGCAATCCGCTCCTGTTTGAAGTGCCGCACAATCACCCCTTGCTCACGCAACTTGGCTGCCAGGCCGGCAGCGTCGTGCCGTGGGTGACGAGCAAAGATGAAGTTGGCCGCCGATGGCAACACTTCAAAGCCCTTGGCTTGCAACTGCGCGACCACCTTGTCGCGGCTGTCGATCACCTGCTTGCAGGTTTTCTCGAAATATTCACGGTCGTCGAACGCCGCCGCCGCGCCGACAATCGCCAGGCGATCCAGCGGGTAGGAGTTGAAGCTGTTCTTGACCCGCTCCAGCGCCTCGATCAGGTCCGGGTGGCCCACGGCCAGGCCTACACGCAAACCGGCCAGTGAGCGTGATTTGGACAGGGTCTGAGTCACCAGCAGGTTCGGGTAACGGTCCACCAGGCTGATAGCGGTTTCGCCGCCAAAGTCGATATAGGCTTCATCGACGACCACTACCGAATCCGGGCTGGCCTTGACGATTTGCTCCACCGCGTCCAGCGCCAGCACGCAGCCGGTAGGCGCGTTCGGGTTGGGGAAGATGATCCCGCCGTTGGGCTTGGCGTAGTCGGCCACACAAATCTGGAACTGCTCGTCCAGCGGCACCGGGTCGGACTTGATGCCATACAGGCCGCAGTAAACCGGATAGAAGCTGTAGCTGATGTCCGGAAACAGCAGCGGCAAATCGTGCTGGAACAGGCCGTGGAAGATATGCGCCAGGACTTCATCAGAACCGTTGCCGAGAAAGACCTTGCCGGCGTCGATTCCGTAATACCTGGCCACCGCCTGCTTGAGCAGGTCGCTGTTGGGGTCCGGGTACAGGCGCAAGTTGTCGTTCAACTCGGCCTGCATCGCGGCGAGCGCCTTGGGCGATGGGCCGTAGGGGTTCTCGTTGGTGTTGAGCTTGACCAGCTTGGTCAGCTTGGGTTGCTCGCCGGGCACGTACGGCACCAGGTTCTTGACGAAGGGGCTCCAGAATTTGCTCATGTCTCAGTTCCCCTTCTTGTCTTCAAGGATGCGATATTCGGCGCTGCGAGCGTGCGCGCTCAGCGATTCACCGCGGGCCAGTACCGAGGCGGTCTTGCCCAGCTCGGAAGCGCCTTGTGGCGAGCAGAAGATGATCGAGGAGCGCTTCTGGAAGTCATACACGCCGAGCGGCGACGAGAAACGCGCGGTGCCGGAGGTCGGCAGCACGTGGTTCGGGCCGGCGCAGTAGTCGCCCAGGGCTTCACTGGTGTGGCGGCCCATGAAGATCGCGCCAGCGTGGCGAATCGACGGCAGCCAGGCTTGTGGGTCGGCCACGGACAACTCCAGGTGCTCCGGCGCGATGCGGTTGGCCACCTCAATGGCCTGCGCCATGTCGCGTACCAGGATCAGCGCGCCACGGCCATTGATCGACTTCTCGATGATCTCGGCGCGTTCCATGGTCGGCAGCAGCTTGTCGATGCTGGCGGCGACCTTGTCGAGGAACTCGGCATCGGGGCTGACCAGAATCGCCTGGGCGTCCTCGTCATGCTCGGCCTGGGAGAACAGGTCCATGGCGATCCAGTCCGGGTCGGTCTGGCCGTCACACACCACCAGGATTTCCGAAGGGCCGGCAATCATGTCGATACCGACCTGGCCGAACACGTGCCGCTTGGCGGTGGCGACATAGATGTTGCCTGGGCCGACCACTTTGTCGACCTTCGGCACGCTTTCGGTGCCATAGGCCAGCGCCGCGACAGCTTGAGCGCCGCCGATGGTGAACACGCGGTCAACCCCGGCGATGCACGCGGCAGCCAACACCAGCTCGTTGATTTCGCCGCGCGGCGTCGGCACGACCATGACCACTTCGGTCACGCCCGCCACTTTGGCCGGGATAGCGTTCATCAACACCGACGACGGATACGAGGCTTTACCGCCTGGCACGTACAACCCAGCGCGGTCCAGCGGCGTGACCTTCTGGCCCAGCACAGTGCCGTCGGCCTCGGTGTAGCTCCAGGAATCCTGTTTCTGTTTTTCGTGGTAGCTGCGTACGCGTGCCGCTGCGACTTCCAGGGCTTCACGCTGCGGCGCGGTGATGCGCGTCAGCGCCAGCTCAAGGCGTTCGCGCGGCAGGATCAGATCGGACATCGACGCGACGTCGAGGCCGTCGAACTGGCGGGTGAAGTCCACCAGCGCCGCATCACCGCGCTCGCGCACCGCCTTGATGATGTCGAGCACCCGCTGGTTGACCGAGTCGTCGGACACGCTTTCCCAGCTCAGCAGATGATCCAGATGATGGGCGAAATCCGGGTCGGCAGCGTTGAGTCGGGCAATTGCAGTGGACGTGGTCATAGCGAGGGCCTCAATAGAATTGGCAAAAACTCAGGCGCCCTAAACTAGCAGTCGTTTCCGCTTGGGCACCTGAGAATTCTGGCTATGAGGCGGATAGACGGGCGCGACCTAGGGTCGCGCAGGTGAGTCAACCGCGGTGTCGAGACTCCACTGCCTTGCGCAGGGTGTCGATCAACGCCTGGATTCGGGCGTGTTGCATTTTCATCGAAGCTTTGTTGACGATCAGTCGCGAGCTGATGTCGGCAATAAAATCCTGAGGCTCAAGACCGTTGGCACGCAGCGTGTTACCGGTGTCGACCACGTCGATGATCTTGTCGGCCAGGCCGATCAGCGGTGCCAGCTCCATCGAGCCGTAAAGCTTGATGATGTCGACCTGGCGACCTTGCTCGGCATAGTAACGCTTGGCGACGTTGACGAACTTGGTCGCCACGCGCAGGCGGCCTTTAGGTTCGACGTCACCGACACGGCCGGCGGTCATCAGCTTGCACAGGGCGATACGCAGATCCAGCGGCTCGTACAGGCCCTGGCCGCCGTATTCCATCAACACGTCTTTACCCGCGACACCGAGGTCGGCCGCGCCATGTTCAACGTAAGTCGGCACGTCAGTGGCACGCACGATCAGCAGGCGAACGTCGTCCTGGGTCGTGGGGATGATCAGCTTGCGGCTCTTGTCCGGATTCTCGGTCGGCACGATGCCCGCTTCAGCCAGAAGCGGCAAAGTGTCGTCAAGGATGCGGCCCTTGGACAGTGCGATGGTCAACATGGGAAACGTCAGTCCTTCATCAGGCTATTGCTGTCCGGTCGCAAACGGCGCCAGACACAGATCGAGGCCATTACAGCCTCGATTTGAAACAAGTTCAGCAGGGACACGCTCAGTTAACAGCAAAACACCATCCCGTGGCGAGCGGGCTTGCCCAGCGCTGGACTGCATAGCGTCCCGTTTTGGGGGTCGCTACGCGGGCGATGCGACGACTCGACAAGCCCGCTCGCCACAGTGACGGTGTTTACAGCTACTGGACCTAGCCCGGTACGCGGCGGATCTTGGCGCCGAGCATCTGCAGTTTTTCTTCGATGCACTCGTAACCACGGTCTATGTGGTAGATGCGGTCGATCAAAGTGTCGCCGTCAGCGCACAGCGCCGAGATGACCAGGCTGGCCGAAGCACGCAGGTCGGTGGCCATCACTGGCGCGCCCTTGAGCTTATCGATACCGGTGACGATGGCCGTGTTGCCTTCGACCTGGATCTTGGCGCCCATGCGGTGCAGTTCATACACGTGCATGAAGCGGTTTTCGAAGATGGTTTCGATCACGGCACCGGTGCCTTCGGCAATCGCGTTCAAGGAAATGAACTGCGCTTGCATGTCGGTCGGGAACGCCGGGTAAGGAGCGGTCCGCACGTTGACGGCTTTAGGCCGCTTGCCGTGCATGTTCAGCTCGATCCAGTCGGCACCGGTGGTGATTTCAGCACCGGCTTCCTTGAGTTTTTCCAGGACGGCTTCAAGGATGGTCGGATCGGTGTCCTTGACCTTGACGCGGCCACCCGTGACGGCAGCCGCCACCAGGTAGGTGCCGGTCTCGATACGGTCCGGCATCACTTTGTAAGTGGCCGAGTGCAGACGCTTAACACCGTCGATGGTGATGGTGTCAGTGCCGGCACCGGTGATGTTGGCACCCATGGCGATCAGGAAGTTGGCCAGGTCGACGACTTCCGGCTCGCGCGCGGCGTTTTGCAGGACGCTGCGGCCGTTGGCCAGGGCTGCGGCCATCATGATGTTCTCGGTACCGGTCACGCTGACGGTATCAAAGAAGAAGTTGGCACCACGCAGGCCGCCTTCCGGCGCCTTGGCCTTGATGTAGCCGCCTTCGACGTCGATGGTTGCGCCCATGGCTTCAAGGCCACGGATGTGCAGGTCGACCGGACGCGAGCCAATGGCGCAACCGCCAGGCAGTGCCACTTCGGCCTCACCGAAACGGGCAACCATCGGGCCCAGCACCAGGATCGACGCGCGCATGGTTTTCACCAGCTCGTACGGAGCGATCAGGGTCTTGATGGTGCGCGGGTCGATTTCGACGGACAGTTTTTCGTCGATCACAGGCTCAATGCCCATGCGACCGAACAGTTCGATCATGGTGGTGATGTCGTGCAAGTGCGGCAGGTTAGCCACAGTTACCGGGCCATCGCACAGCAGGGTCGCTGCCAGAATCGGCAAGGCGGAGTTTTTCGCACCGGAAATGCGGATCTCGCCATCAAGGCGGGCACCGCCGGTAATAATCAATTTATCCATAAGAATCTCGACGCCTTGGGGGCTCAGGTGCGCTCGGCCCAGGCCGCGCGGCTGAAAAATTTCATAGTGACCGCGTGGATGCTGCCATCGGTGATCCACGGGTTTAAATGGGCATAGATCTGCTGTTGACGCTTGACCGGGCTCAGTGCCGCCAGTTCATCGCTAATCACGTTCAGCTGGAAATTGCAGCCTTCGCCTTCAACTTCTACGTTCGTTTCGGGCAGCTTTCCTTCAAGGAAGCTTTTAACTTCTAGGGCCTGCATGCTCAACCTCTATCGGCGCCCAGTGCGCACGGGTCGCACATCATACAAAAAAGCCCCGCGCCTGCGAACCCCGCATAGCAGGACTCTGACGGGGGGCTTCCTTGATATTGGCTATTAAGGATGCGCCAGAAGCTCGGTCAGACCGGAAACCTCGGCAATTTCGCGCATATCCTCAGGCAACGCACGGATGCTGACCGGTTTTTTGACCGCCTCGGCATCCCGCATGAAGCACAGCAACAATGACAAACCGACGCTGCTGGACTTGGTCACTGCCGAGCAATCCAGCACCAGCGCAGGCGCGTTGCTGCTGTTGATCAGCGCCTGGCCCTGCTTGCGCAGGTCAGGCCCGGAGCGGTAATCAAGCACGCCGCTCAGGAATAATTCGCCGGCGTCACCAAGCCGAACAGCCGACTCGGTCATTGCGCAGGCTTCCCGGCAGCTTGTTTGTCGGTTTCTTCCTTGGCCTTGGCGACTTCACCGGCCCAACCATTGATGGTTTTGTCCAGGTCGTTGCCATTGCGCTGCATGGCGTCAGCGAACTGATCGCGGAACAGCTTGCCAATGTTGATGCCGTTAATGATCACGTTGCGCAGCTTCCACTCGCCTTTGACCTTCTCCAGCGTGTACTGCACAGGGTAGACGGCGCCGTTGGTGCCCTTGACGGTCATGTTGACGCTGGTGCGATCACCTGACTCATCCCCGGCCGGAGCAACGGTAATCCCCTGGTTGTTGTATTCCAGCAGGGCATTACCGTAGAACTGGAACAGGCCCTTTTTGAAGTTTTCCTGGAAGGTCTGCATCTGCGCAGGCGTTGCCTTGCGCGAATACTTGACCGTCATGATGCTGCGGGAAATGCCTTCGGCATCAACCACTGGCCCAACAATGGTGTTGAGCGCATCGTAGAACTTGCTTGGGTCTTGCTTGTACTGCTCTTTGTTGGCGGTCAGGTCAGCCAACATTTTGTTGGTCGTGTCCTGCACCAGATCGTGCGCAGAACCCGCCGCGTTGGCCATCAGGGGCAGCGCTGCAAGCAGCACCAGCAGGCCACGTCGCAAGGTAGAGATCATGAACAGATTCCTCATTTGGCGTCTTTATTGACCGTATTGAGCAGGAATTTACCGATCAAGTCTTCAAGCACCAGCGACGACTGTGTGTCGTGGATTGTCGAACCATCCTTGAGCAGGGCTGTTTCCCCGCCCACGCTGACGCCGATGTACTTCTCGCCCAGCAGACCCGCAGTGAGAATAGATGCAGTGGAGTCAGTCGGCAGATTATCTACCTTCTTGTCTACCTGCATGGTCACTCGCCCGGTGAAGCTGTCGCGATCCAGATCGATTGCCGTGACCTTGCCGATGGTTACACCGGCCATGGTCACTTTAGCTCTGACAGTCAAACCGGCGATATTGTCGAAGTAAGCGTAAAGTTTATAAGTATCGGCGGTCGGGCTGGCCGAAAGGCCACTGACTCGCAGGGCCAGCAACAGTAAAGCCAGGATGCCAGCCAGCAAGAAAAGGCCGACACCGATTTCCACAGTGCGGTTTTGCATCAGAAATCTCCAAACATCAAGGCGGTCAAAATGAAGTCAAGGCCCAGTACCGCCAGCGAGGCGTACACAACGGTCTTGGTGGTGGCGCGACTGATCCCTTCTGAAGTGGGCTCACAGTCATAGCCTTGGAATACGGCGATCCACGTCACTACAAAGGCGAAAACGATGCTTTTGATGATGCCATTGAGCACGTCGCCGCTGAAGGTCACGCTGTTTTGCATGTTGCCCCAGTACGAGCCGTCATAGACGCCCAACCAGTCAACCGCCACCCACGAACCGCCCCAGATGCCCACCACGCTGAAAATCATCGCCAGCAGTGGCAGGGAAATGAAGCCGGCCCACAGGCGCGGGGCAACAATGTACTTGAGTGGGTCCACGCCGATCATTTCCAGGCTGGACAACTGCTCGGTGGACTTCATGTTGCCGATCTCGGCAGTCAGCGCAGAACCTGCGCGCCCGGCAAACAGCAAGGCGGTGACCACCGGGCCCAGCTCACGCAACAGCGTCAGGGCGACCATCTGCCCCACTGCCTGCTCCGAGCCGTAGCTGGAGAGGATATTGAACCCCTGCAACGCCAGCACCATGCCGATGAAAATCCCGGAAACCACGATGATGACCAGGGACATCACGCCTACTGAGTGCAGTTGCTTTAGCAGCAGGCCAAAGCCGCCACCGATGCCGCCGCGACCGAGCAATGCGTGAAACAGGAAAATCGTCGAACGCCCAAGCACTTCGACCATGTCGATGCCCGAGCGACCGAAAAGGCGAACCTTTTCGATGAGAGATGTCTTGCGCATCAGCGCTTCCCCAGAAGATCTGAGCGGTAGTCCGCTGCCGGAAAATGAAAAGGCACCGGACCATCGGGATCGCCGGTCATGAATTGGCGAATGCGCGGGTTGTCAGCGTTCATCAGCTCTTCAGGCGTGCCCTGCCCCAGCACCTGGCCATCGCCTACCACATAGAGGTAGTCGGCGATGCTCGCGGTTTCAGCCAGGTCGTGGGACACCACGATACTGGTGATGCCGAGCGCATCGTTGAGCAGGCGGATCAGCCGCACCAGCACACCCATGGCAATGGGGTCCTGACCGACGAAGGGCTCGTCATACATGAGGATCTGCGGATCGAGAGCAATGGCACGCGCCAACGCGACACGGCGCTTCATGCCGCCGGACAATTCGTCAGGCATCAGGTCGATGGCACCGCGAAGGCCCACGGCCTGCAGTTTCAGCAACACGATGTCACGAATCATTTCATCGGACAGCTGGGTATGCACCCGCAGCGGAAACGCCACGTTTTCGAAAACATCGAGGTCGGTGAACAAGGCACCGCTCTGGAACAGCACGCCCATATGCTTGCGGGCATCGAACAGATCGCTGCGCGACAGTTTCGGCAGGTTCTGGCCGTTGACCCACACTTCGCCGGCACTAGGGCGCAATTGCATGCCCATCAGGCGCAACAGGGTGGTCTTGCCGCAACCGGAAGGCCCCATGATGCCCGTGACTTTACCGCGGGGAATGCGAATATCGATGTTATTGAAGATGCTGCGCGTCCCGCGCTTGAAGGTAAGCCCCTTCAGCTCGACCGCGTAGGCGTTATCGGCACTCATCTAATCTCCTTGGGATGCAGCCTTTCACTCAGACACCATGTTTGCGACATTCGTTTGCAATGGGTGCGCAATAGTTTGCAACAGGTGCGCATTCATTAGTCACATGGGTTGGGCGGACCGAACTGGCGGCGAACTATATCACTGGTGGTACAGAGCCCCCAAGGCCGGAACAGCGCTCGTTCAGATTCGGGACAGGCAAAAAACCTTGCTGGGCATGATTCTCGTGCACTAGCAGAATAAACCCTGACGAACTTGCGTGAGGGAATTGATCATTACCGCTATAATCGCCGACTTTTCGTCAGGCTATACGATTTCAGACATGAGCCAATCCAGCGACCTTATTCAATCCGCACAACGCACCATCCGCCTCGAGCTAGAAGCCGTAGAGGGCTTGCTGGCCCATATCGACGCGGATTTCGTACGTGCCTGCGAGATGATTCTGGCCAGCAAAGGCCGCGTTGTCGTGGTTGGCATGGGCAAGTCAGGCCACGTTGGCAACAAGATTGCCGCCACGCTGGCCAGCACCGGAACCACGGCTTTTTTCGTACACCCGGCCGAAGCCAGCCACGGCGACATGGGCATGATCACCAAGGATGACATCATCCTGGCCTTGTCGAACTCCGGCACCACCAACGAAATCGTGACCCTGCTGCCGCTGATCAAGCGCCTGGGCATCAAGATGGTCAGCATTACCGGCAACCCGGATTCGACGCTGGCCAAGGCCGCGGAAGTGAACTTGAATGTTCACGTAGCCCACGAAGCCTGCCCGCTGAACCTGGCGCCGACTTCCTCGACCACCGCCGCACTGGTCATGGGCGATGCCTTGGCCGTGGCGCTCTTGGAAGCTCGCGGTTTTACAGCTGAAGATTTTGCGTTTTCGCATCCAGGCGGCGCTCTCGGCCGTCGCCTGCTGCTGAAAGTGGAAAACGTCATGCATTCGGGGGATGAACTGCCCCACGTCCAGCGCGGCACCCTATTAAAGGACGCGCTGATGGAAATGACCCTCAAGCGCCTGGGCATGACTGTCATTCTGGAGTCCGACGGGCGTCTGGCCGGCGTTTTCACTGACGGTGACCTGCGCCGCACGCTGGACCGCAATCTCGACATTCAAACGGCTACGATCGATGAAGTCATGACCCCTCACGGCAAGACCGCACGCCCGGAAATGCTCGCGGCCGAAGCGTTGAAGATCATGGAAGACCACAAGATTCTTGCGCTGGTAGTTGTCGACGGCGACGATCACCCGGTTGGCGCACTGAACATGCACGACTTGCTGCGTGCGGGAGTGATGTAAATGACCAGCGACCTGCTGCAACGCGGTAAAAACATCAAACTGGCAATTTTCGACGTCGATGGTGTGCTGACCGACGGCCGCCTGTACTTCCTCGAAGATGGCAGTGAATTCAAGACGTTCAACACCCTCGATGGCCAAGGCATCAAAATGTTGATGGCCGCGGGCGTGCAAACTGCGATTATCAGCGGTCGAAAAACACCGGTTGTGGAACGCCGTGCACAAAACCTGGGTATTCCTCACCTGTATCAGGGCCGTGAGGATAAACTGGTGGTTCTGGACGAGCTTCTTGGCCAACTCAACCTAAGCTATGAGCAGGTCGCCTATTTGGGCGATGACCTGCCTGACCTCCCGGTTATCCGCCGCGTAGGCCTGGGTATGGCCGTCGCCAATGCGGCGACTTTTGTTCGCGAGCACGCCCATGGCATCACCACAGCCCGTGGCGGCGAAGGTGCCGCCCGCGAGTTCTGCGAATTGATCCTGCGTGCCCAGGGCAGCCTTGAAGCGGCACACGCCGCCTACTTATAGAGCGTTTTATGCTGAGCAAAAAGATTCGCAATTTCCTGCTGTTCGGGGTCATCGCCGCACTGTTTCTGGCGGTAGGCTACTGGAATATCAGCCCCGAACGCTTTCTCGACAGATCTGGCGCGCAGGTTGACGAAGGTGCTATCGACTATTACGCCATCAATGCCTACAGCGTGCAGTTCCTGCCGGATGGCAAGCTTCAGTACGAGATGAACTCGGACAAAGTCGAGCACTTGAAGTCGTCCGAAGTCACGTTGCTGACCAACCCGGACATGAACCTGTACCGCGGCACTGAGTTCCCCTGGCATGTCACCAGCAAGCATGGCGAGGTCAACCCGGACGGCACTCAGGTAGAACTGATCGACTCGGTACGTGTTGCACGTACTGACGATAAGAACCGCGACACTATTATTACCAGCAGTCGCATGACCGTTTTCCCACAACAGCAATATGCGCAGACCGAGCAAGACGTTAGAATCGACGGCGCTGGCGGTGTATCGACTGGCAAGGGAATGAAAGCGTATTTGAAAGAAAGCAGGATACACCTGCTATCGAACGTAAGAGGACAGTATGAGGCTCGTTAAAACCCTCCCTATTTTGCTCGGTCTGGGCGCAGCACTGGGAAGCGTGAGCGCCTGGGCTCTGCCGAACGATAGCCAGCAACCGATCCACATTCAGGCTGACGATGCGCAGCTGGATGACAAGCAAGGCGTTGCAACCTATACCGGTGCCGTGATTATCACCCAAGGTTCGATGAAAATTACCGGCAACACGGTGACGCTCACGCGTACGCCTGCGGGTGACATCGACGTGGTGACTTCGGTGGGTAACCTGGCCTATTTCGAACAGAAGCAGGCTGCTGCAGACCCTGCTCCGATGAAGGGCTACGGCAAGACCATCCAGTATCACGCCCAGCAAAACCGTATCATCCTGATCGATCAGGCCAGGGTTGTGAGCAGCGATGGCAACACCACGGACGGTGAGAAAATCACCTATGACACCGTGAAGCAGATCGCTCAGGCGGGTCGCGCCACCGGCGCGAAGATCGGCACGCCGAAGCCGCGTATCGACATGGTTATCCAGCCCAAGCAGAAAGACGCTGCCGCTCAGCCTGCGCCTAAACCCGCTGCGAAGAAGGCGAACTAATGGCAACCCTCAAAGCCCAGCATCTGGCCAAGGCTTACAAAAGCCGTCAGGTCGTGCGCGACGTCAGCCTGTCGATCGACAGCGGCCAGATCGTCGGCCTGCTCGGCCCTAACGGTGCCGGCAAAACCACATGCTTCTATATGATCGTCGGTCTGGTCCAGGCGGATCAGGGCCGTGTATTGATCGACGACCTCGACGTGAGCCACCAGCCGATGCACGGCCGCGCACGCGCAGGTATCGGCTATCTCCCACAGGAAGCGTCGATCTTTCGCAAACTGTCGGTGTCGGACAACATCATGGCGATCCTCGAGACTCGCAAGGAACTCGACCGTGACGGCCGCCGCAAGGAGCTGGAAAGCCTGCTTCAGGAATTCCACATCAACCACATTCGCGACAACCTCGGCATGAGCCTGTCCGGTGGTGAGCGCCGTCGCGTGGAAATCGCACGTGCACTGGCAACCGCACCGAAGTTCATCCTGCTGGACGAACCGTTTGCCGGCGTTGACCCGATCTCGGTCGGCGACATCAAACAGATCATCCACCACCTCAAAGCCAAGGGCATCGGCGTGTTGATCACTGACCACAACGTCCGTGAAACCCTCGATATCTGTGAGACGGCTTATATCGTCAACGATGGCCAGCTGATCGCCGAGGGCGATTCGGCCACAATCCTGGCTAACGAACTGGTCAAGGAAGTGTATCTGGGCCACGAGTTCCGCCTGTAAGCACCGTGGTGTCACGGCTGTTCGCCAAGGCGCGCGGGAGTCAATAAAAACCTCTTTTTTTTATTGTTACCGCGCTCTAGGCAAAGCCCCCGACATCAGGCATATAATTTGCTTATGTTTGGCGCTCACGCGCCCTGTCGTGGATGGCGCATTGCGCCGGCGAATAAGGTGTTAAGCCCCTGCCATGAAACCATCGCTAGTCCTGAGAATGGGCCAGCAGCTGACGATGACACCTCAGCTGCAACAGGCCATCCGCCTGCTCCAATTGTCGACCCTGGACCTGCAACAGGAAATCCAGGAGGCCCTGGAGTCCAATCCGATGCTCGAACGCCAGGAAGAAGGCGACGACTTCGATAATGCAGACCCGCTGGCCGACAACATCGAGCAAAAACCCAACTCCGACGTGCAGGAACCCTCCTACCAGGAAACCGCCCCAACGGTGGATAACCTTGAGGAAGGCGAATGGAACGAACGCATCCCCAACGACCTTCCCGTGGATACCGCGTGGGAAGACGTTTACCAGACCAGCGCCAGCAGCCTGCCCAGCAATGACGATGACGAATGGGATTTCACCACCCGCACGTCCGCTGGCGAAAGCCTGCAAAGCCATTTGTTGTGGCAACTTAACCTCGCGCCGATGTCCGACACCGATCGCCTGATCGCTGTCACTCTGATCGACTGCATCAATAACCAGGGCTACCTGGACGAAACCCTTGATGAAATCCTCGAGGCTTTCGACCCGGAGCTGGACATCGAGCTGGACGAAATCGAAGCCGTCCTTCACCGCATCCAGCAGTTTGAGCCCGCCGGCATCGGCGCTCGCACCCTCAGCGAGTGCCTGTTGCTGCAATTGCGTCAACTGCCCGCCAAGACGCTTTGGCTCGCCGAGGCCCAGCGCCTGGTCACCGATTACATCGACCTGCTGGGCAGCCGCGACTACAGCCAACTGATGCGCCGCATGAAGCTCAAGGAAGACGACCTGCGCCAAGTCATCGAGCTGGTACAGAGCCTCAATCCGCGCCCCGGCTCGCAAATCGAGTCCAGCGAAGCCGAATACGTCGTTCCCGACGTGATCGTGCGCAAGGACAACGAGCGCTGGCTGGTGGAGCTTAACCAGGAATCGGTGCCACGTTTGCGCGTCAACCCGCAATACGCAGGCTTTGTGCGCCGCGCCGACACCAGTGCCGATAACACCTTCATGCGCAACCAGTTGCAGGAAGCGCGCTGGTTCATCAAGAGCCTGCAAAGCCGCAATGAAACCCTGATGAAAGTGGCCACCCAGATCGTCGAGCACCAGCGCGGCTTCCTGGAATATGGCGACGAGGCAATGAAACCGTTGGTGCTGCATGACATCGCCGAGGCGGTGGGCATGCACGAATCAACGATCTCTCGGGTGACCACGCAGAAGTTCATGCATACCCCACGGGGTATTTATGAGTTGAAATACTTTTTCTCCAGCCATGTCAGCACCTCTGAAGGCGGCGAATGCTCGTCCACGGCGATCCGCGCGATCATCAAAAAACTGGTTGCTGCGGAAAATCAGAAAAAGCCGTTGAGTGACAGCAAGATCGCTGGTTTACTGGAGGCACAAGGCATTCAGGTCGCCCGTCGAACCGTCGCCAAGTACCGCGAGTCCCTCGGGATCGCGCCTTCCAGCGAGCGTAAGCGTTTGATGTGACGGGCGGGCCATAGCGTTCCAGTGGCAGGCGTTTTGCCTGCCGCTTTATGCACTGGCAACGAAGGAGAAGCTGTATGCAAGTCAACATCAGTGGACACCAACTGGAAGTTACCAAGCCCCTGCGTGAGTACACCGAGAGCAAGCTGAACAAGCTTGCGGGGCATTTTGACAAGATCACCAACGTGCAGGTCATCATGGAGGTCGACAAGCTCAAGCAAAAAATCGAGGCCACCCTGCACGTACCTAATGCGAAGCTCGTCGCCAATGCGGAGCATGAAGACATGTACGCAGCGATTGACTCGCTCTACGACAAGCTGGACCGCCAACTCATAAAGCATAAGGAAAAGTATCTGCACCTGATGCAAGGTACAGGTCGTTAACTCTCCCCCATGATCCAACTTGAAACCATCCTGACCCCCGGCCGTTCACTCGTGAACGCGCCGGGCGGCAGCAAGAAGAAAGCCCTCGAACACATCGCCAACCTGATCAGCCGTGAAGTGCCTGAGCTGGATGAGCAAGTTGTGTTCAAGGCCCTGATTGACCGTGAAAAGCTGGGTTCGACCGGTTTTGGTAACGGCATCGCCATTCCTCACTGCCGCCTTGAAGGCTGTACTTCTCCCGTAAGTGCACTTTTACATCTGCAAGAAAAAATCGATTTTGATGCCATCGACGGCGCCCCGGTTGACCTGCTGTTCGTTCTGTTGGTCCCGCAAGCTGCTACCGATGCACACCTGGAACTGCTCCGGCAGATCGCCAGCATGCTCGACCGCAAGGAAGTACGCGACAAACTGCGCAGTGCCAGCAGCAACGCGGCGCTCTATCAGGTTGTCCTGGATGAACAAAACAGGCAGTAATCATGCGTTTGATCATCGTCAGCGGCCGTTCCGGCTCGGGTAAAAGCACCGCACTCAATGTCCTTGAAGACAATGGCTTCTATTGCATCGACAACCTGCCCGCCGGCCTGCTGCCGGAGCTGGCCGAGCGTGCGCTGATTCACACTGAGTTGGCGCAGCCGCTGGTTGCCGTTTCAATTGATGCACGTAATCTCCCCAGCCACCTCTCGCGATTTCCTGAATTGCTCGAAGAAGTGCGGGCCAAGCACATCCATTGCGACGTGCTGTACCTGGATGCCGACGAAGAGACGCTGCTCAAGCGCTTCTCTGAAACCCGTCGACGTCACCCTCTGAGCAGCCCTCACCGCTCGCTGGCCGAGGCCATTGAGGACGAGACCACGCTGCTGGGGCCGATCATCGACCTCGCCGATCTCAAGATCAACACCACCGGCCTGAACTTGTATCAGCTGCGCGACGCCATCAAACTACGCCTGCTGAATCAACCAGAGCCTGGCACGGCATTTCTCGTCGAGTCGTTTGGCTTTAAACGAGGCATGCCGGTCGATGCCGACCTGGTGTTCGATGTTCGCTGCCTGCCCAACCCTTACTGGAAGCCGGAGCTGCGTGATCAGTCGGGGCTGGATCAGCCGGTGGCCGAGTACCTGGCTGCGCAACCGGATGTCGAAGAGATGTTCCAGGACATTTCCAGCTACCTGCTCAAATGGTTACCACGTTTTGCCGCGAGTAATCGTGCCTATGTCACCATCGCCATCGGCTGCACCGGCGGCCATCACCGTTCTGTCTACCTGACTGAACGCCTGGGCCAGGTGCTGCAACAAACCCTCAAGAACGTCCAGGTTCGCCACCGCGACCTTAGCTGAAAGGAACACCTGTTCGATGCCCGCTCTGGAAATTGAAATCATCAACAAGCTGGGCCTGCACGCTCGCGCTTCCGCCAAATTCGTCGGTGTGGCCGGGCAGTTCCCTTGCCAGATCCGGGCCGGGCGCACTCCTGAATCCATGGTCGACGGCAAGAGCATCATGGCCATGATGATGCTGGCTGCCGGCAAGGGCACCAAGATTCACTTGAAGACTGAAGGCGAGCAAGAACAGGAAGCGATGGACGCGCTGGTAAAGCTGATCAATAACTTCTTTGACGAAGGCGAATAACCACGTCCAGGCATCGGCTTGCTGGCGGGACGCCCTCAAGCCTTGCCGTCACCGGGCGGACGCCACCGTTGCCAAGCCGGGCTTGTAATAATGGGCCGAGGTTTATCCCAGAGCAGTATCCATCACCATCATCAAGCAGAACCCGATGCACAGCCCCAGGCTGGCAAGCTTTTCGTGACCATTGCGGCGCGATTCGGGAATCACTTCGTGCGTCACGACCAGCAACATCGCCCCAGCCGCGAGTGCGAGCCCCAGCGGCAACAAAATTTCCGCCAGGCTCACCAGCCAGGCACAGAGCACCGCAAATACCGGTTCGACCAACCCTGACGCAGCGCCGATCAGGAACGCTTTGATCCGCGACATCCCTGCCCCGGCCAAGACCAGCGCAATCACTAAACCTTCCGGAACATCCTGCAGGGCGATGCCCATGGCCAGGCTGTCGGCATCCGGCATGCCGCCACCCGCCGAGACACCTACGGCCATGCCCTCCGGAATGTTGTGGGCAATGATGGCAAACACGAACAACCAAATGCGCGGTGGAATCACCGGCTTGTCCGGCGTGCCCACCAGCATTTCCGGGCTGGCGCCGGAGACCTTGCGGTCAACCAGGTACAACCCGAACGCACCGAGCATGATGCCGAAGCTGATCAAACCACTGGCTCCCCAAGGCGATAGCCCAAGGCCTTCAGCGGCCGCAATACCTGGCACGATCAGCGAAAAGGCCGTCGCCGCCAACATCACACCGGCGCCAAATCCCAGCAGGGTATCGCTGAGCGCTACCGGCATCCGGCGAATCACCAGCACCGGGACTGCGCCCAGTGCCGTCCCAAGCGCGCAGATCGCCCCGCCCTGCAAGGCGCGCAGGATGCGCGGCTCAAGATCCAGCCAGGCCAGCCCGTGGGCCACCAGCAATGCAGTGCCTGCCAATAGCAGCAGCGAACCAAACGCATAACGAAACATTCGTCCGCTGCTGATCGCCAGTGTTTCAGTGCCCATAGTCGGCCTTAGATCTTGTTATTGGATGAATATCAGGCCACGGCGGCCTGGTAGCGTGCGGCGACTTCCGGCCAGTTGATGACGCTGTAGAAGGCGTTGATGTATTCCGGGCGGCGGTTCTGGTAGAGCAGGTAGTAAGCGTGCTCCCAGACGTCCAGACCGAGGATCGGCGTGTTGCCGTTCATCAGTGGGCTGTCCTGGTTGCCGCTGCTTTCGACCACCAGAGTTTTTTGCGGCGTGACGCTCAACCAGGCCCAGCCGCTGCCGAATCGGGTCAAGGCCGCCTTGGTGAAGGCGTCCTTGAAACTGTCGAAACCGCCCAGTTGCGTCTCGATCGCTGTGCCTAGCGCGCCCTCGGGTTTGCCACCGCCTTTGGGAGACATCACCGCCCAGAACAACGAATGGTTAGCGTGACCGCCACCTTGGTTAATCACCGCTGCGCGTAGTTTTTCCGGCAGTTGCTGGACGCTGGAGACCAGCTTTTCAACCGGCCAGCCCGCAAACTCGGTGCCCTCGACCGCCGCATTCAGATTGTTGATGTAGGTCTGGTGATGCTTGGTGTAGTGGATTTCCATGGTCTGCGCATCGATATGCGGCTCCAGGGCATCATAGGCGTAGGGCAAGGCAGGCAAGGTGTAGGACATATCAATGTGCTCCGTAATAGGGACTGTTGCGGGTCGACGCTTGCGGTTGCGCCGCAGTGCCACCCAGCAAGCGATGGGTCCGCGGGTACTCGCCGTGATCACTGATGAAGTTCAACAGTTCGACGTAGGTCTTGCTGCTCTGGCGCAGCGCCGCCTCGCGCAATTGCGGGCTCAGGCGCGGGTCCTGCATGGTCTGCAACAGGCGTTGGTGGATAGCGCACAGGTATTCCGCGCTTTCCTCGGGCTGGTTCAGCCGCAGGTGCAAGTCCGCCAGGTTGTGATGGGAGATGACGCAAGCCGCCACTGCTTCGTCGGCATCCGCCCAACGCTCGAATAACACTTGAGCCAGGGCCAGGGCTTGCAAATAGGCCTCGCGAGCGTCAACCAATTCGCCCTGCATAAAGCAGCGATTGGCTCGTTCGATCGTGCGTTTCCAGTGCTCCATGGTGAGCCTCCAAAGCAGAGTCGGTGATTACACGCCGCCGGCCGTGAGCTTTTCCGGATCCAGCAGGATCTCGAGTTGGCTACGTGACAAGGCGGTGTGCTCGAGGGCGACATCAATTACCGGACGGCCTTGCTGGTAGGCCTTCTTGGCAATTTCAGCGGCTTTTTGGTAACCAATGATCGGGTTGAGGGCCGTGACCAGAATCGGGTTGCGCGACAGCGCTTCCTTGAGCTTGGCCTCGTTGACTTTGAAGCTGGCGATGGCCTTGTCCGCCAGCAATCGGCTGGAATTAGCCAGCAGTTCGAGGCTGCTGAGCAGGTTTTGGGCAATGATCGGCAGCATCACGTTGAGTTCAAAGTTGCCGGACTGACCCGCAACAGTGATCACGGTGTCATTGCCAATGACTTGCGCAGCAACCATCGCAGTCGCTTCGGGGATCACCGGATTGACCTTGCCAGGCATGATCGAAGAGCCCGGCTGCAAGCCCTCCAGTTCGATTTCGCCCAGGCCCGCGAGCGGTCCGGAGTTCATCCAGCGCAAATCGTTGGCAATTTTCATCAGCGAGACGGCGGTGGCTTTCAGCTGGCCGGAGACGGCCACAGCGGTGTCCTGGGAGCCAATCAACGCGAACAGGTTCTTGCCCGGTGTGAATTTCACGCCGGTCAGGGTGCTCAGTTGCTGGCTGAAACGCGCGGCGAATTCCGGGTGTGCGTTGATCCCGGTGCCGACCGCCGTGCCGCCCTGGGCCAGGGCTTGCAAGCTCGGCAGCAAGTCCTGCAAGTGACCGATATTGGCTTTGAGTTGTTGCGCCCAGCCGTTAAGCACTTGGCTCATACGCACCGGCATGGCGTCCATCAAGTGGGTGCGGCCGGTTTTGATGAACGGATGGACCTCCTCGGCCTTGTGTTCGATCACCTGCACCAGGTGCAGCAAGGCCGGCAGCGTTTGCTCGTGCAGCACCAATGCGGCGCTGACGTGAATGGTGGTCGGGATAATGTCGTTGCTGCTTTGGCCGCAGTTCACGTGGTCGTTGGGGTTGACCGCTTCGCCCAGCAAACGGCTGGCGAGGGTCGCAATCACTTCGTTGGCGTTCATGTTGGAGCTGGTGCCGGAACCGGTCTGGAAGATATCCACCGGAAAGTGCGGCATGTAATCACCTTCCAGCAAACCCTGGGCGGCGTCGACAATGGCTTTGCCTTGCGCTTCGCTGATCTGCTTGAGGTCGACGTTGACCTTGGCGGCGGCGGCCTTGGCCAAAATCAGGGCGCGAATGAATTGCGCCGGCATACGCTGGTTGCTGATTGGGAAATTGTTCACCGCGCGCTGAGTTTGCGCGCCATACAAGGCCCCGGCAGGCACTTGCAGTTCGCCCATGCTGTCGCGTTCGATACGGGTGTTACTCATCGGAAGATCCTTGCACCAGGTCAGAAACGGAAATGGAGGGCAGCAATTCGCAGGTCGCCAATTGCCAGGCAAAGGTCTGCCAGCGCTTGAGGCGGCAGGCACAGTGAGAGAGTTTTTCCAGGTCACGCAGCGGGCGCCACGCCTGGTCCAGGCATATGGATCGCCAATGCCAGGGCAAGGCGACATCGCTGGCGGTGTCGATCAACAGACGGAATGATGTTTCAGCGATCGTCCACGGATGGGTCGCGGTGCAGCACGCCAGGTATCGACCCTCATTGAGGTAATGTTCGATCAGGCGAGGTTCATTGGGATCGAGGCCGCAGCGAATCTGACGACTCATCCAGCGCCAGCTTTCCAGGTACGGATCCTCATGCAGGACAGAACTCATGATCCACACTCATTCGGTAATGATATTTATTATTAAATGATATTGAGAATCAAAACAAGGGTGGCACGTGAATCCACCCATGGCGCGAGCACAAAAAAAGGCGCGCCATCTGTAGGATGGCGCGCCTTTTTTTTGAGACGTTGAGTGTTTAGCTGCCGGCGACGGTCATCCGCTCGATCAACACCGACCCCGTGCGAATATTGCTGCGCAGCTCCAGATCGTTACCGACGGCAACGATCTGCTTGAACATGTCGCGCATGTTGCCAGCAATAGTCACTTCCTGGACGGCGAACTGAATCTCGCCGTTTTCCACCCAGAAACCGGCGGCGCCGCGGGAATAGTCACCCGTGACCATATTCAGGCCACTGCCCATCAACTCGGTCACCAGCAGGCCGCGGCCCATGCGACGCAGCAGCGCAGCCTGGTCTTCGTCGCCATGGGTCACGAACAGGTTGTGCACGCCACCGGAGTTGGCCGTGCTCGGCAGCCCGAGCTTGCGACCGGCGTAAGTGCCCAACACGTACGAGACCAGCTCGCCCTTCTCGACGAACGGCTTGGCATAGGTCGCCAGGCCATCACCGTCGAAGGCGGAACTGCCCATGGCACGCATCAAATGAGGGCGCTCATCGATGGTCAGCCACTCAGGGAACAACTTCTGGCCGATTGCGCCCTCAAGGAACGAGGACTTGCGGTACAGATTCCCACCGGAAATCGCCCCCAGGAAGCTGCCAAACAGGCCGCCGGCAAGTTCGGCCGAGAACAGCACCGGCACTTCACACGTCGGCACCGGACGCGCGCCCAAACGGCTCGCCGCGCGCTGCGCAGCGCGCTGACCAATACTGACCGGGTTCGCCAGCAATTCACCCTGACGGCTTACGTCATACCAATAATCACGCTGCATCTGGCCATCGGCTTCGGCGATCATCACGCAGCTCAAGCTATGGCGAGTAGAAGCGTAACCGCCGATAAAACCGTGGCTGTTGCCGTAAACACGGCAACCCTGATGGGTGCTCAAGGTGGTGCCATCAGCATTCTTGATGCGGGGATCGGCATCAAACGCCGCAGCTTCGCAGATCAGCGCCTGCTCGATAGCCTGCTCAGGCGTGATGTCCCAGGCGTGAAAGAGGTCGAAATCCTTCAAGTCCTTGGCCATAAGCGCTTTGTCGGCCAAGCCCGAGCTTTCGTCTTCGGACGTGTGCTTGGCAATCGCCAACGCAGCAGCGACAGTTTCGCGAATCGCTTCCGGACCGCTGGCCGACGTACTCGCCGAGCCTTTGCGCTGCCCCGAATACAAGGTGATACCAAAACCCTGATCGCGATTGAATTCGACAGTTTCCACTTCCCGCTGGCGCACCGACGTCGACAGCCCCTGCTCCAGCGATACGGCCACTTCACAGGCACTGGCACCCTGACGCTTGGCCTCGGCAAGGATCTGCTCGACTTGTTCCTGCAGTGCCGGTAACGCTTGCGGACCGACGCTTTGGGCTGCACTCATGGTTTTCTCCACTCAAATTCTGCTTTCGGTTAAGGCCATCGAGCGACCGGGCCGGACAAGCGGCCCCCGACTGGTTATCATGGCGGCGTTTCTTTGCGGACTGCCACCATGGTTGATTCTTACGACGACTCCCTCGATGGGGAGAAAAGCAAAACCCAGGTCAAACGCGAGCTGCATGCTCTGGTTGACCTTGGCGAGCGCCTTACAACGCTCAAGCCGGATTTGGTTGCAAAACTGCCACTGACCGACGAAATGCGCCGGGCCCTGGCGGATGCGCCCAAGCACACCGCGAATATCGCGCGTAAACGGCACATCATGTTTATCGGCAAATTGATGCGCGATCAGGACACTGACGCCATTCTGACGTTGCTCGATCAACTCGATGCCTCCACTCGCCAGTACAACGAACGTTTCCATAACCTGGAACGTTGGCGTGACCGCCTGATTTCGGGCGATGACGCTGTACTGGAGAAATTCGTGGTGGACTACCCGGACGCGGACCGCCAGCAACTGCGCTCCCTGATCCGTCAGGCCCAGCACGAACTGGCGCAAAACAAGGCTCCGGCCACCAGCCGAAAAATTTTCAAGTACATCCGTGAGCTGGACGAGACTCAACGCGGCCTGCGCTGATCCTCTTCCCCGGGTGGCGTTCTGCGCCACCCGAAGCTCCACCGCTTACGACCCCGTGCCACCCACGGTGATCGCATCAATCTTCAAGGTTGGCTGGCCAACGCCGACCGGCACCGACTGCCCATCCTTGCCGCATGTGCCCACGCCGCTGTCCAGCGACAGGTCATTACCGACCATCGACACCTTGCTCATGGCTTCCGGTCCGTTACCAATCAACGTCGCCCCTTTGACCGGCGCGGTAATCTTGCCGTCTTCGATCAGGTACGCCTCGCTGGTGGAGAACACAAACTTGCCGCTGGTGATATCCACCTGGCCGCCGCCGAGGTTGGCGCAGTAGATCCCGCGTTTGACCGAGGCGATGATTTCCGCCGGATCGCTTTGGCCACCGAGCATGTAGGTATTGGTCATACGTGGCATCGGCAAGTGCGCGTAGGATTCACGACGGCCGTTACCGGTGCGCGCCACGCCCATCAGGCGCGCATTGAGTTTGTCTTGCATGTAGCCCTTGAGCACACCGTTTTCAATCAGCGTGGTGCACTCGGTCGGCGTGCCTTCGTCATCAACGCTCAACGAACCACGGCGACCCGCCAAGGTGCCGTCGTCGACAATGGTGCACAGCTTGGACGCGACCATCTCGCCCATGCGCCCGCTGTAGGCCGAACTGCCCTTGCGATTGAAGTCGCCTTCCAGGCCGTGGCCCACCGCTTCGTGCAGCAAAACCCCGGACCAGCCCGAACCCAACACCACCGGCAAGGTACCGGCGGGTGCAGGGATGGCTTCCAGGTTAACCAGCGCCTGGCGCAACGCCTCGCGGGCATAGCCCATGGCGCGGTCATCAGAAAGGAAATAACGGTAGTCGGTACGCCCGCCGCCGCCATGGCCACCGCGCTCGCGGCGACCATTCTGCTCAACGATCACGCTGACATTAAACCGTACCAACGGCCGTACATCTGCCGCCAGCCCGCCGTCGGTGGACGCCACCAGAATGCGTTCCCACACACCGGCCATGCTCACGGTCACTTGCTGTATGCGTGGGTCGAGGGCACGGGTAGCGGCGTCGATACGCTTGAGCAAATCGACCTTTTCCGCACGGCTGATCACTTCCAGAGGGTTATCCGGCGCGTACAACTGCGCCACGTCCTGGGTACTGAACGCCTGCACCGTGCCGTTCTGGCCAGCGCGGGAAATCGAGCGCGCTGCGCGGGCCGCCAGACCCAGCGCTTCAAGGGTGATGGCATTACTGTAGGCAAACCCGGTCTTTTCACCGGATTGCGCACGCACGCCCACGCCCTGGTCAAGGTTGAAACTGCCTTCCTTGACGATGCCGTCTTCGAGGGCCCATGACTCGGAAATCTGCCCCTGGAAATACAGGTCCGCCGCGTCGATGCCTGGCCCGGCCAGGTCGCCGAGCACGGTTTGCAAGCTTTCGATGGTCACGCCACCGGGTGCCAGGAGGTGTTCACTGACTGAGGACAACAACTCGCTCATAGGTTTGGCCTTAAATTCATCGTTCCGAAGCAGGCCGCAGCGCGCCCTGCGAGAAAAAGCGCCGATGGTTGACCACCGGCATGCGCGCCCGTATCGACGCTTGTTCATTGCTATCGCGTTCGGCCAACAACACCGCTTCGCCCTGATCCTGTTGTGTCAGCACGCGCCCCCAAGGGTCGACAATCGCTGCGTGGCCAAAGGTTTCCCGTGGGCCTGGGTGTACGCCGCCTTGGGCAGCTGCCAGCAAGTAGCACTGGGTTTCAATGGCTCGCGCCCGTATCAGTACGTCCCAATGCGCAGCACCCGTCACCGCGGTAAAGGCCGAGGGGGCGGTAATCAATTCAGCCCCCGCCGCGCGCAATTCGCTGTACAGCTCCGGGAACCGCAGGTCGTAGCACACCGTCAGGCCCAATCGCCCCACCGGCGTGTCCGCTACCACCACATTGCTCCCGAAAGCATAGTCGTCAGATTCGCGATAACGACCCCGCGCATCAGCTACATCCACATCGAACAAGTGCAGCTTGTCGTAACGGGCGACGATTTCGCCCTGATCATCGATCAACAGCGAGCAAGCGTTGGACTTGGCGTTGGGTTGGTCCTTGGGCGGCAACGGCAAAGTACCGGCCACTATCCATAAGGTGAGGTCGCGAGCGGTCTGTTTCAACCACGGCAGGATCGGGCCTTCGCCCAAAGCTTCGGTGCGGCCCAGATCGGCTACGTCACGACGGCCCATGGCGGCGAAGTTCTCCGGCAGTACCGCCAGCTTCGCGCCGCCCGCCGCCGCTTGCTCCAGCAAGCGCTTGGCCTGGGCCAGGTTGGCCAGAACATCGCTCTGGCTGACCATCTGAATTACCGCAAAGGACATAGGCCGACACTCCGAAAAGGGCATGCGGCCATGCTACTCCACAGCCTCTCAGTTTGGTTTTTCAAATGGCTTGTCGAAGGTGATTTTTGGATCCTTCCAAGGCCCTTGCACCTTGTACTGCACGCTGGCGAAGCGCGAAACACGATCGCCAATCAACTTGTCGATCAAAAACAGCGCGCCACCAATGGCCGGTGCACCGACAATCAAAGCGGCAATTGGCAGGTTATTGGTCACCGGCAACGTGACCAGCAGCTTGGCGTCGACGCGGTCGGCTACCAGGTCCAGCGTGCCGTTGAGCTCCAGGTTGGTGGAAGGCCCGGTCATGGTGATGGGTTCACGCGTCACGAACACGCCATTGCTGGCCGCGAGCAAGCCTTTGACCCGGTCATAGCTCAAGCCTTTACCAAGCAAGTCCGAGAAGTCCAGACGCAAACGGCGCCCGATGGAGTTGAAGTTCAGCAAGCCAAATACCCGCAGAGCCTGCGCGC
Source organism: Pseudomonas sp. NFX183 (assembly GCF_047943075.1). NCBI lineage: Bacteria > Pseudomonadati > Pseudomonadota > Gammaproteobacteria > Pseudomonadales > Pseudomonadaceae > Pseudomonas > Pseudomonas sp. NFX183. The sequence continues at coordinate 1,111,494 of NZ_CP181333.1, forward strand.
CACCTTCGACCTCAACGAACTGGCCTTTGCGGAACGCTGCATCCAGGCTACCGGAGAAACGCTTGGGACCGACCCAAGCCGGCGAGCCCGGCCAGCGCCCGTCCACATCCAGATGGAAGTCTTCACTGGTTACCGTCGGCGCGAACCCCCAGCCTTTGAGCACATCGGCGATGTTCTTGCCATCCAGGCGTCCTTTGTACCAACTGCTGCTGTTACCCGGCGCGCCTTCCCAACCACCAGCGCCGTTGAGCTGCATGCCTTTGAGGCCAAGGTCCAGATTGTTGAAGGCCAGGCCTTTGGCCGTCGGCCGTACTTTCAGTGACCAGGCGCCCACCAAGTCCGGCCCCTGGAACAGTTGATTGATAGAGATATCCAGTGCTGGAATGTCCTTGGGGTCGACGTCCGCCAACGGGTCTGGCGCGTTTTCGTCGGCCTGTGCCTTCGGATCCACCGCTGGCAATTTCACGTACTGCAGGTTGATTGCAATAGGCGCGCCCTTGGCATCCGGAAGGTTCACAGCACCTTTGGCTTGCTGACTGTCGAACTGCAACCCCCATGCGGCCGGTTTGCGGTCAAGTTGCAGGTTGACCTGGTCAAATTGGGTACCAAAACCGCTCAACTTGCCCACCTTGAAATCAGCACCGCTGAGCAGTTGCTTGGCATTGCCGCCTGGGTCATTGCCGGCGTAACGGTCGACCAGTTTTTTCCATGGGTCTATATCCAGCTCCGACAGCACGCCACGAATGCGCAAGCCTTTGGCAGCCGGCAGCACGGCATCACCGTCCCCCAGGAACAACTCCCCACGACCCTCATTGAATTTGTCCGGAGGCGACGCAAAGGTGAAGCTCGCCAGCTCGCCATAATCGAACCAGTAGCGGCGCTCGGCCCCCTGCAAGGTCATGCGGAACACGCTGTCGCGCCCCTGGCTGGCGGGCATGCCAAACGGTGCGGGCAGATCGACCGCTACGCCTTTCATGTTGGAACTGACCATCAGTTGGCTGTCGGCGCCGTCCAGCGTCACTTGCAATTGGTAGGGGATATCGCCGGACACCGGCAGCGGCTGGCTAATTTTCAACCAGTCCGTCAGGCGCTTGACCGTGACCTGCCCCTTGGCGGTGATACGCGTGCTGATAGTGCCCGGTTTGCCATCGGCAACGATCTGCGCGGTGATCGGACGATCAAACGCCTGGGCGGAGATGTTCTGGCCGCTCAGCCCCTTGGTGCTGTCGAAGCGGAAATCGCCCTTGAGCTGGCTCAAATCCAGAGTCGGCTCGGCCAATTGCAGGCGGGACTTGTCGGTCTGGAAATCCACCACGATCTTGGGTTCGGTGCCTTTGACCAGCGGAATATCCAGGTCCAGCTTGCCTTGCAGGTCGCCCTCGCCTTTCCAGCCGGCAAACGTCGAGCCAGTGCCGATCGGCGCGTCCTGAAGGATCTTCAAGCCATCCCCCAGGCCACCTGCGAATCCACCGGTGATCAGCAGATGACTGTCTTTACCGGCTGGCGCGTGAGGAATATTGACGTAAACGTCCTTGACCTTGGTGTCGAGCAATTGGCCCTTGCTCGCCAGGATGCGCACGCCGCTCTCCTCGACAAACACTTCACCATTGACCTTGCTCACATGCGGCCAGCCTGGCTGGAACGCCAGTTCGGCATCGTGCACCTTGAAGAACAGGCTAATATTGCGTGCAGCCGGCAGCGCGTCATGGTTCAGCGAACCTTGGTACTGGAAGAAACCTTGGTCAACCGCGCCTTTGAGAATCGCTGTGCGCAACCACTCATCCAGCGACGGGCTCAATACCGCCGGCAAATACTTGGGTGTAAAACGGCCATCGCCATCGACCATGCCGACCCGCAGGTCCATATAGTCTTCCTGGCTATGGTCGAAATGCAGACGAATCAGGAAGTCTGCCGCAACCTTGCCTTCTTCGCCGAGCACCTTGATGTAGGGGGCGATCAGGGTGAAACCTTCTTTATCCAGCTTCCAGGTCAGGCGTGCATTGGCCTGGATGTACTGCCACGGTTTGGCAAAGATCGGGTACAGGTGCAAGGAGAAGTCCTTGCTGTCCATGCGCAACTCACCGTGCCCCAGGTCGCCGCTGATACTGCCGGACACGTTGCGCGCAGCCGGTGCGCCGAAGTAGGCATCAAACCCGATGCGCTCAAGGTTGGCGGCAAAACTGACCTTCTGATCGCTCGTATCCTGGGGGCGAAAATCCACCAGCACGTTGCGCAGCGTGCCAGTGGCCTTGAGGTGTTCGACGGTTTTGGCAAAGCCTTCCGGCAGGGGCGCCAAGGCATTCAGCAGCGGCGTGATCGGCGTCAGGTCAAGGCGGTCGGCCTGCAGTTTCCAGACTTCCAGATCCTTGTCGGTAGCCAGGCTCTGCTGCAATTGCAGGCGCGACTCCCAGCGCGTTTCACCAATGTTCATCGCCAGCGAGTCAAACAGCACGTTGAGGCCGCTTTCACTGCGTTGCAGGTAAGCCGTAAGGGCAAGGTTTTCGATATGGACCGGCTTGCGGTCGGCGTAGCTGCCTTTGAGCTGGGGTGAGTTCAGACGCGCCACCGCGCTTTGCACGGTGCCTTTGGCCCAGGTCAGCCAGAATTCGCCGCCGGCCTTGAACTGCGTGACGTTCCATTGCTGGGTCAGCCTGCCGGGTATCCATTTGGCCCAGTCGCTTTGCGGCACGCTCAGGTAAGCCTGGACTTCACCGTCTTTCCAAGCGCTGGCGCGAATACGGGTACGCAGGTTTACAGCCAGTGGCTGGCCATCCGGCAGGGTCAGGCGCGCATCGAGGCGCTGGCGATTGGCGCCGGTGTGCAGGCTCAGGCCCACGTAAGTCAGGGTCAGCGGCGCCTGGCCGAACGGTTGCAGCGTGACCTGGCTATCGAGCAAGGACACGCGCTTGACCATCTGCATGCGCGTCAGCACCTGCTCAGGGTCCAACGGTTGGTCATCTTGCACCGGCAGGCCTTGGAGCGCCCAGTGGCCGTCCTTGTCTTCCTTGACGCTCAACTGCAGCCCGCTGACTTCCAGGTGGGCTATACGCACTTCGCGGGCCATCAGGCTGGCCCAGATATCCGGCACCACCTCAACCTGGTCCAGGCGCAAGGCACTGCTGCCCTCGCCGACCATCACGTCGTGGGCCAGCAACACGGGAGCGAAACCGCTCCAGCGGCCTTCAAGGCTGCCGATTTGCACGGGCATGTCCACCGCAGCCTGAGCCTTGGCTTCGATTTCGGCGCGGTATTCAGCCACCAGCGGGGTCAATTCACGACCCAGGCTCACGTACACCGCAGCCAACACCAGCAGCAAGGCACACAAGCCCAGGCCCCAACGGGTCAAAGCGGCAAAAAAGCGTATCAGACGCTCCATGTCAGGCGACCCTCAAAGCAGTGAACGGACGGCAGATCAAGGTCTGCCGTTCTCGAAGAAATTAAGCAATTGGGGATCAGAGCAGCACCACGTCATATTGTTCCTGGGAATACATGGTTTCGACCTGGAAGCGAATCGTGCGCCCGATAAAACCCTCCAGTTCAGCGACGTTACCAGACTCTTCATCCAGTAACCGATCGACGACTTTCTGGTTGGCGAGCACTCTATAACCTTCGGCTTGATAGGCGCGTGCCTCCCGTAAGATTTCGCGGAAAATCTCGTAGCAAACCGTTTCCGGGGTCTTCAGCTTGCCGCGCCCCTGGCAGCTGCTGCAGGGTTCGCAGAGCACTTGCTCAAGGCTTTCGCGGGTACGCTTGCGGGTCATCTGCACCAGGCCCAGCTCGGTGATGCCGATGATGTTGGTTTTGGCGTGATCGCGCTCCAGTTGCTTCTCGAGGGTACGCAGCACTTGGCGCTGGTGCTCTTCGTCTTCCATGTCGATGAAGTCAATGATGATGATGCCGCCCAGGTTGCGCAGGCGCAGTTGGCGGGCAATCGCGGTGGCGGCTTCGAGGTTGGTCTTGAAGATGGTCTCTTCGAGATTGCGGTGGCCGACAAACGCGCCGGTGTTGACGTCAATGGTGGTCATGGCCTCTGCCGGGTCCACGACCAGATAGCCGCCGGATTTGAGCGGCACTTTGCGCTCCAGGGCTTTCTGGATTTCGTCTTCTACGCCATAAAGATCGAAGATCGGCCGCTCGCCGGGGTAATGCTCGAGGCGGTCGGCTATTTCCGGCATCAATTCGGCGACAAATTGTGTGGTGCGCTGGAAGGTTTCCCGCGAGTCGATGCGAATTTTCTCGATTTTCGGGCTGACCAAATCGCGCAACGTACGCAGCGCGAGGCCAAGGTCTTCATAGATCACGCTCGGCGCGCCAATGGTTTTGATCTGTGCGCCGATCTGGTCCCACAAGCGCCGCAGATACCTGATATCCATGAGGATTTCATCGGCGCCGGCGCCTTCTGCGGCCGTGCGCAGGATAAAACCACCCGCTTCCTTGATGCCCTCGGCAGCCACGCAGTCGCTGACGACCTTTTTCAGGCGCTCACGCTCGGCTTCGTCTTCGATTTTCAAAGAAATACCGACATGCGCAGTGCGCGGCATGTACACGAGGTAACGCGATGGAATCGACAGTTGAGTGGTCAGCCGCGCGCCCTTGGAACCGATCGGATCCTTGGTGACTTGCACCACCAGGCTCTGCCCTTCGTGTACCAGCGCGCTGATGCTTTCAACCGCAGGGCCTTCGCGCAGGGAGATTTCCGATGCATGGATAAACGCGGCGCGGTCCAGGCCGATGTCGACGAATGCCGCCTGCATGCCCGGCAACACGCGCACCACTTTGCCTTTATAGATATTGCCGACAATGCCGCGCTTCTGGGTGCGCTCGACGTGCACTTCTTGCAGAACACCGTTCTCTACCACCGCCACGCGCGATTCCATCGGCGTGATATTGATCAGAATCTCTTCACTCATGGCTGGGTCTCGTTCAGGCGTTTTCACAATAGTGACCGATCGCTTAAGGCTTGGCGCTGGAATACGGCGTTCAGCGCGCGGTAAGGTTTTGCCAACAGGGTATGCCGAATTGACCAAGCAGTTGCGCGGTTTCGCACACAGGCAGGCCTACCACGGCGGAATAGCTGCCATTGAGCCCGGCGACAAACACCGATCCAAGCCCCTGGATAGCATAGCCGCCTGCCTTGTCCTGAGGTTCGCCGCTGTGCCAGTAGGTTGTAGCCTCCTCGACAGAAATAGCGCGAAAACGTACCCGGCTGCTCACACATCGAGTTTCGCTGCGCTCGCCATCGGTGACGGCAATGGCGGTGAGGACTTCATGCTCGCGTCCCGACAGGGCCATCAACATCGCCAGGGCGTCGGCCTGGTCAACCGGTTTGCCAAGGATCTGACCATCAACGATCACGGCCGTGTCGGCGCCGAGCACGCAGGCGCCGGCAGTCTTTTCAAGCGCAGCAAAACCCGCCGTGGCCTTGCCGTGCGCAAGGCGCTCGACGTAGGCAACGGCGGATTCGTTTGTAAGAGGAGTTTCATCAATGGCGGCGCTGACCACGGTGAAAGGCACACCGATCTGCGTCAGCAGTTCACGCCGCCTTGGGGAGCCCGAGGCTAGATAAAGCGAATTCATTGCAGACTCTCCCTGTAGGGTTCGATAACCAGGCAGAGCCTCGCAATCCATTCAATTGATTTTATAGCGGCGACGTAAACCACGCAGGCCGAAGCTGACCCAAGGCCACAGCAACGCACTGACCAGGGCCGGCAACACCAGGGCCAGGGTCGGCTGGCGGTTACCAGTCAAGGCGCTGAGCCACAGTTGCACCAACTGCGCCAGGCCGAAGATCACCAGGATCACCAGGCACTGCTGCCACATCGGGAACATGCGCAACCGCTGCTGCAATGACAGCACCAGGAAAGTAATCAGGGTCAGGATCAGCGCGTTCTGGCCCAGCAAGGTGCCATAGAGCACGTCTTCCGCCAAGCCCAGGCACATCGCCGTGACCATGCCTACCTTGTGCGGCAAGGTCAGCGACCAGAACGCCAGGAGCAAGGCGAGCCAGAGCGGTCGCAGGATTTCCATGAATTGCGGCAACGGCGAAACGCTGAGCAGCAAGCCGATGGCGAAGGTCAGCCAGACGATCCAGCCATTGCGCGAATGCGTACCGGCCATTATTCCTCCCTCTGCCGCGTGGTTGCCGGCGCTGCGGCCGCTGGTCGGGTTGCCGACGTGGCAGGCGGTTTAGCCGCTGGCGCGGTGGCGGCCGGCGTGGTGACCGTTGGCTTGGCCGCGGCCTGTTTGGCTGAGCGGGCGCTGTGGGCCGCAGGTTTGACGGGCGTCGCCACTGGCGCGACCGAGGTCGCCGCAGGTGCAGGCGGCCCCACGAAGGCTGGCTTTGGCACCGTGGCAGGAATGACCGGCGCGGTGCCGTTCTGCTTGTCTTCTGCTTCCTGCGCCTGGGCAGCGTCGTTGACACGCTCTTCCGGCGTACGGTTGTCGCTGAACACCAGCAACAGGTAACGGCTGCGGTTCAAGGCCGCCGTCGGCACCGCACGCACAATGGCGAACGGCTGGCCGGAATCGTGGATGACTTCCTTGACCGTCGCTACCGGGTAACCGGCGGGGAACCGCTGACCCAGGCCGGAACTGACCAACAGGTCGCCTTCCTTGATGTCGGCAGTGTCGGCCACATGGCGCAACTCAAGACGCTCCGGGTTACCGGTACCGCTGGCAATCGCGCGCAAGCCGTTGCGGTTGACCTGCACCGGAATGCTGTGGGTGGTGTCCGTCAGCAGTAATACGCGCGAAGTGTAGGGCATCAACTCGACCACCTGGCCCATCAGGCCACGGGCGTCGAGCACCGGTTGACCCAGGACCACACCGTCGCGCTCACCCTTGTTGATGATGATGCGATGGGTAAAGGGGTTGGGGTCCATGCCGATCAACTCGGCCACTTCGACCTTCTCGTTGACCAATGCCGAAGAGTTAAGCAACTCGCGCAGTCGAACGTTCTGCTCGGTGAGGGCCGCCAGCTTTTGCATGCGCCCCTGCAACAGCAGGTTTTCGGTCTTGAGTTTTTCGTTCTCGGCGACAAGCTCGGTGCGGCTGCCGAACTGGCTGGCCACGCCCTGATAGAGCCGTTGCGGCAGGTCGGTGATCCAGTAAGTCTGCATCAACACCAGCGACATCTGGCTACGCACGGGCTTGAGCAGTGCAAAGCGGGCATCGACCACCATCAGCGCGACCGAAAGCACGACCAGCACCAATAAGCGCACGCCCAATGAGGGGCCTTTGGCGAAAAGCGGTTTAATAAGCCGCTCCTCCCGGGCAAATGTTCTCTTTATTCATACGGCATCAAACCGGCCTGGATGCAGATTGAAGAAGATAAACGCCAACAGGCAGCACTGCAAAGTGCTGCCTGCGGGCGAAGCATGAACCATTCCGGCAATCTTATTCGCTGGAAAGCAGGTCCATGGTGTGTTTATCCATCATTTCCAGTGCACGGCCACCACCACGGGCGACGCAGGTCAGCGGGTCTTCGGCGACGATCACCGGCAGGCCTGTTTCCTGGGCCAGCAGCTTGTCGAGGTCGCGCAGCAAGGCGCCACCACCGGTCAGCACCAGGCCACGCTCGGCGATGTCGGAAGCCAGCTCCGGAGGCGATTGCTCCAGGGCGCTCTTCACTGCCTGAACAATGGTGGCCAGGGACTCTTGCAGAGCTTCCAGCACTTCATTGGAGTTCAGGGTGAAAGCACGTGGAACGCCTTCGGCCAGGTTACGACCGCGAACATCAACTTCGCGAACTTCGCCGCCCGGGTAAGCGGTGCCGATTTCCTGCTTGATGCGCTCGGCGGTGGATTCGCCGATCAAGCTGCCGTAGTTACGACGCACATAAGTAATGATCGCTTCATCGAAACGGTCGCCGCCTACGCGCACGGATTCGGCGTACACCACACCGTTCAGGGAAATCAGGGCGATTTCAGTGGTACCACCACCGATATCCACCACCATCGAACCGCGCGCTTCTTCGACCGGCAAGCCGGCGCCGATAGCGGCAGCCATAGGCTCTTCGATCAGGAATACTTCGCGGGCACCGGCGCCAAGGGCCGATTCACGGATGGCGCGACGCTCAACCTGGGTGGACTTGCACGGAACGCAGATCAGCACACGAGGGCTGGGCTGCAGGAAACTGTTTTCGTGAACCTTGTTGATGAAGTACTGCAGCATCTTCTCGCAGACGCTGAAGTCGGCGATCACGCCGTCCTTCATCGGACGAATGGCAGCGATGTTGCCTGGTGTTCGGCCGAGCATGCGCTTGGCCTCGGTGCCAACGGCAACGACACTTTTCTGATTACCATGGGTCCGAATGGCCACAACCGATGGCTCATTCAGAACGATACCGCGCTCGCGCACGTAAATAAGGGTGTTGGCAGTGCCCAGGTCAATGGAAAGATCGCTGGAAAACATGCCACGCAGTTTCTTGAACATGGGGAAAGGACCCTAGGCAACGCGTGGGTAAAAAAGTGCGGCAAACTCTAACAACGACAGGGATTTTGGGCAAGGCGCCAATGTGCTAAATTGGCCGACTTTCTGTGCACCAACCCCCACAATCGCGGCCATATGACCGTAGAAATGCGGTAGTGTTCCGACAATCTAACACACGGACGCCCTCCGTTCTGTTTTCCACTGGAGAATCCCATGGCGCTTGAACGCTCCGACGTGGAAAAAATCGCTCATCTGGCCTCGCTTGGCCTGAATGAAGCCGATCTTCCACAGACCACCGCAGCCCTGAACAGCATTCTCGGGCTGGTTGACCAAATGCAGGCCGTCAATACCGACGGCATCGAGCCCCTGGCTCACCCGCTGGAAGCCAGCCAGCGCCTGCGCGCAGACGTTGTGACCGAGCGAAATAATCGCGAGGCCTACCAGTCCATCGCGCCAGCGGTCGAAAACGGCCTGTATCTGGTTCCGAAAGTCATCGACTAAAGGGAAAGAGCCTTTCATGCATCACATGACTCTGGCCGAGATCGCCCGCGGTCTCGCCGACAAAAAGTTTTCTTCCGAAGAGCTGACCAAAACCCTGCTTGCGCGCATCGCCGAGCTTGATCCGAAGGTCAACAGCTTCATCAGCCTCACCCAGGAACTGGCCCTGAGCCAGGCCAAGGCCGCCGACGTACGTCGCGCCAACGGTGAGAATGGCGCACTGCTGGGCGCACCAATCGCCCACAAAGACCTGTTCTGCACCCAGGGCATTCGCACCAGTTGCGGCTCGAAGATGCTCGACAACTTCAAAGCGCCCTACGATGCCACCGTGGTGTCCAAGCTGGCTGCCGCCGGGGCCGTGACTTTGGGCAAGACCAACATGGACGAATTCGCCATGGGTTCTGCCAACGAGTCGAGCTACTACGGCGCCGTGAAAAACCCGTGGAATCTGGATCACGTGCCAGGCGGTTCGTCCGGTGGTTCGGCTGCCGCCGTTGCCGCGCGCTTCCTGCCGGCAGCTACCGCTACCGACACCGGCGGTTCGATCCGTCAGCCCGCCGCGTTCACCAACCTCACCGGTTTGAAGCCGACCTACGGTCGTGTTTCGCGTTGGGGCATGATCGCCTACGCCTCCAGCCTGGATCAGGGCGGCCCGCTGGCACGTACCGCTGAAGATTGCGCGATTTTGTTACAAGGTATGGCCGGGTTTGATAAGCAGGACTCCACCAGCATTGATGAGCCGGTGCCGGACTACAGCGCCAGCCTCAATACCTCGCTCAAAGGCCTGCGTATTGGCGTGCCGAAAGAGTATTTCAGCGCCGGCCTCGACCCGCGTATCGCCGAACTGGTGCACAACAGCGTCAAGACGCTGGAACAGCTCGGCGCCGTGATCAAGGAAATCAGCCTGCCGAACAACCAGCACGCGATTCCTGCCTACTACGTGATCGCGCCGGCAGAAGCCTCTTCCAACCTGTCACGTTTCGACGGCGTGCGCTTCGGCTATCGCTGTGAAAACCCGAAAGGCCTCGAAGACCTGTACAAACGCTCGCGCGGCGAAGGCTTTGGCGCCGAAGTCCAACGTCGGATCATGGTCGGTGCCTACGCCCTGTCCGCCGGCTACTACGACGCGTACTACCTCAAGGCGCAGAAAATCCGTCGCCTGGTCAAGAACGACTTCATGGCTGCCTTCGAAGAAGTCGACGTGATCCTCGGCCCAACCACGCCGAACCCGGCCTGGAAGATCGGCGCCAAAACCGGCGACCCGATCGCCGAGTACCTGGAAGACCTGTACACCATCACCGCCAACCTCGCGGGCTTGCCGGGCTTGTCCATGCCCGCCGGTTTCGTCGATGGCCTGCCGGTCGGTGTGCAATTGCTCGCCCCGTATTTCCAGGAAGGCCGCCTGCTCAATGTGGCGCACCAGTACCAGTTGAACACCGACTGGCACACTCGCACCCCTACCGGCTTCTGAGGAGAACACTATGCAATGGGAAGTTGTGATCGGGCTGGAGATTCATACCCAGCTCGCCACCCAATCGAAGATTTTCTCCGGTAGCGCCACCACGTTCGGCGCAGAGCCCAACACCCAGGCCAGCCTGGTAGACCTGGGCATGCCCGGCGTGCTGCCGGTGCTGAACCAGGAAGCGGTGCGCATGGCGGTGATGTTCGGCCTGGCGATTGATGCCGAGATCGGCCAGCACAACGTGTTCGCGCGCAAGAACTACTTCTACCCGGACCTGCCCAAGGGCTATCAGATCAGCCAGATGGAACTGCCGATCGTCGGCAAGGGCTATCTGGACATCCCACTGGAAGACGGCACCATCAAACGTGTCGGCGTGACCCGCGCGCACCTGGAAGAAGACGCCGGCAAGAGCCTGCATGAAGAATTCCCGGGCGCTACCGGCATCGACTTGAACCGTGCCGGCACGCCGTTGCTGGAAATCGTCTCCGAGCCGGACATGCGCAGCGCCAAGGAAGCCGTGGCCTACGTCAAGACGATCCACGCGCTGGTGCGTTACCTGGGCATCTGCGACGGCAACATGGCCGAAGGCTCGCTGCGTTGCGACTGCAACGTCTCGATCCGTCCTAAAGGCCAGGTCGAGTTCGGCACCCGCTGCGAGATCAAGAACGTCAACTCGTTCCGCTTCATCGAAAAGGCGATCAACAGCGAAGTGCGTCGCCAGATCGACCTGATCGAAGACGGCGGCAAGGTCATCCAGCAAACCCGCCTGTACGACCCAAACAAAGACGTAACCCGCGCCATGCGCAGCAAAGAGGAAGCCAACGACTACCGTTACTTCCCCGACCCGGACCTGTTGCCGGTGGTGCTTGAGGATTCGTTCCTCAATGACATCCGCGCCACCCTGCCGGAATTGCCGCAGCACAAACGCGAACGCTTCCAGGCGCAGTTCGGCCTGTCGGTCTACGATGCCAGCGTGTTGGCTTCCAGCCGTGAACAAGCCAACTACTTCGAAAAAGTCGTGAGCATTGCCGGCGACGCCAAGCTGGCGGCCAACTGGGTGATGGTTGAGCTGGGCAGCCTGTTGAACAAACAGGGCCTGGAAATCGACGAAGCCCCGGTGACCGCCGAGCAACTGGGCGGCATGCTGCTGCGCATCAAGGACAACACCATCTCCGGCAAAATCGCCAAGACCGTGTTTGAAGCGATGGCCGCAGGCGAAGGCAGCGCCGATGAGATCATCGAGAAGCGCGGCCTCAAGCAAGTCACCGACAGCGGCGCGATCTCGGCCGTGCTCGATGAAATGCTGGCGGCCAACGCCGAACAGGTCGAGCAATACCGCGCCGCAGACGAAGCCAAGCGCGGCAAAATGTTCGGCTTCTTTGTCGGCCAGGCGATGAAAGCCTCCAAAGGCAAGGCCAACCCGCAACAGGTGAACGAATTGCTGAAAAGCAAGCTCGAAGGCTGATTCGCGGTGAAAGGGTCCGGGCGGGATTTCCTACCCAACTCGGACCCATGTGGGCGCTGGCTTGCCTGCGATAGTATCGCCTCGGTGCAACTGAAACACCGAGGTGCCTGCATCGCAGGCAAGCCAGCTCCCACATTTATAATGGGGACTTAACTAAAGTGAAGCGTCTACTCGGCCTCTTGGCCCTGTTCTCTGCGTTGGCCGGTTGTGCCAGCGGCCTCATCGACCCCAACGGCTACGACGAAACCGGCACCGCCTCCTATTACGGCGCCAAGCACCATGGCAACAAAACTGCCAGCGGTGAACCCTTCAACCAGAACACCCTGACCGCCGCCCATCGGCGTCTGCCCTTCGGCACTCAGGTCAAGGTGACCAATCTCAACAACAACAGATCCGTGGTCGTGCGCATCAATGATCGCGGCCCGCATACCCGTGGGCGCCTGATCGACGTTTCACGCAAGGCTGCCGAACAACTCGGTATGCTGGGCAGCGGCACTGCACGGGTTCGCGTGCAGGCGCTGAGCAACTGATAAAGGAGCCCTGGCCATTTTCGGATTAACCGCCCTCTCGCCCTGGAGCCTGATCGAACTGATCAGCGGCCTGGTGTTGCTGATCGTCGGCGCCGAAATCCTGGTGCGTGCCGCCGTGCGCCTGGCAGCCAGCCTCAAGGTGCGGCCACTGATTATCGGCTTGAGCATCGTCGCTTTCGGCAGCAGTGCGCCGCAGATGACCGTGAGCCTGCAGGCCACCCTGGCCGGCAATTCCGATATCGCCGTGGGCAGCGTCATCGGCAGCAGTATCTTCAACACCCTCGTCACCCTGGGCCTGGCGGCGTTGATCATTCCGTTGCGCGTCTCGCGGCAGCTGGTGCGGCTGGACATCCCGGTGATGATTTTCGCCGGCCTCTTGGTGTTTACCCTGGCCGCCAATGAAGAACTGACACCGCTCGACGGCCTCTTTTTAGTGGTTGCGCTGATAGCCTACCTCGGTGTGTTGCACTACCAGACCCGCCATTCTCGCCGTCCGCGCACGCTGGACACGGTGGCCCGCGCGCCCTGGCTGAGCAGCGCGTTGTTGATGCTGGGCGGGTTGTTGATTCTGGTGCTGGCCGGGCATTTGCTGCTGGGCGCAGCGGTGGATGTGGCAAGCGACCTGGGCCTGTCCGAACGCATCATCGGCCTGACGCTGATCGGTGTCGGCACCTCGCTGCCGTGCCTGGCCACCTCGCTGATTGCCGCGTTGCGCGGCGAGCGCGAAATTGCCGTGGGCAACGTGATCGGCAGCAACCTGTTCAACCTGCTCGGCGTGCTGGGGTTCACCGCGCTGGTGGCGCCCTCGCCGTTGTCGGTGTCGCCCAACGCACTGGATTTCGACTTGCCGGTGATGCTCGGCGTGGTGATGTTATGCCTGCCAGTGTTCTACAGCGGCTACCGCGTCACCCGCGCTGAAGGCCTGGTGTTTCTGGGGTTGTATCTGGCGTATGGGCTGCATGTGGTGTCGTTCACCTTCGGCATGCCGCTGGCCACCCGGCTTGAACAATTGATGCTGTATTACGTCCTGCCAGCACTGGTCGCGCTTGTGTTGTTCACCTCGCTGCAAGCCTGGCGCCGCCAACACAAGAGGGAATCGCAATGACCGAACAGAAAAAGTCCGGGGTTGAAATGCGTCGCCAGGTCATGGGCGATGTGTTCGTTGACCGCGCCCTGGGCAATGCCACCGAGTTCACCCAGCCGCTGCAGGATTTCGTCAATGAGCATGCATGGGGCAGCGTGTGGAACCGCGAAGGCCTGCCGTTGAAGACGCGCAGCCTGATCACACTGGCCGCCCTCACCGCCCTCAAGTGCCCGCAGGAACTCAAGGGCCACGTTCGCGGCGCGCTGAACAATGGCTGCACAGTGGAAGAGATTCGCGAAGCACTGCTGCATTGCGCGGTGTATGCCGGTGTGCCGGCGGCGATTGATGCGTTTCGGGCGGCGCAGGAAGTGATTGAGGCGTATCAGGCGGATAAGCCGTGACGGCTGGATAGTCATCGCAGGCAAGCCAGCTCCCACTTATGACTGTATTCACAGATCAAACAGTGGGAGTTGGCTTGCCTGCGATTGGCCCTCAACCCCACCACAACCTTCAGATCCAGCCACCCGCCTGCAACACAAAAATCCCGATATTGGTGGTCACCGCCGCCATCAAGGTCGTGATCACAATAATCGCCGCCGCCAGCTCATGATTGCCCTCGGCCGCCCTGGCCATGACAAAACTCGCCGCCGCGGTCGGTGCGCCAAAGTACAAAAACAGAATCCCCAGCTCCGGGCCCCTGAAGCCCAGCAGCCATGCGCCCAGCGTCGCAACTAGCGGCAAACCGATCATCTTCACCAGGCTGGCACTCAGGGCCATGCTTCCGCTTTTGCGCAAGGCCGCCAGCGACAAGGTGCCGCCGATGCAGATCAATGCCAGCGGCAAGGTCATGTCCGCCAGGTATTGCCCGGACGACTCCAGCCACCCCGGCAGGCCGATCTTGAAAATCGCGAACGGTGCGGCCGCAATCACGCTGATGATCAGCGGGTTGGCCACCACGCTTTTGAAGATGCTCCACGGGTCGGACTTGATCACCGGGCTGTACACCGCCAGCACGATGGTCGACAGGGTGTTGTAGAACAGAATCACCAGCGCCGCGAGGATCGCGCCCAGGGAAATGCCGTAGTCGCCATACATGCTGGCCGCCAGCGCCAGGCCGATCACGCCGTTGTTACCGCGAAACGCACCCTGGGTGTAGATACCGCGGTCTACGCGCGGGCAGCGATAGATCGCCCAGCCCCAGGCCAACGCAAAGCTCAGCAACGTGGCCACCGCAAAGTAGATCAGCAGACCTGGCTTGAGCGCCGAGTGCAGGTCGGCGTGCAGGATGCCCAGGAACAGCAGCGCCGGCATGGTGACGTTGAACACCAGGGACGAGGCGGTGTGGATAAAGTTGTCGTTGATCCAGTTGATGCGCTTGAGCAGCACACCCAGAAACAGCATGGCAAACACCGGCGCGGTGATGGTGAGGGTGGTGAGGAAGATAGCCAGCATGCCGGGGAGAACCTTGGTGGGTGTCGTCAGGTGGCTAATGATAAGCCATGCGGCTGTGCGGCGTCTGGTAGGCCGCCTTCGGGGGCAAGCCCCCTCCCACATTTGAAGGTATTCACAAATCAAATGTGGGAGCTGGCTTGCCTGCTCCCACAGGGGCCGCGTCGGTCTCAGGTGATGGGCGCCGGGTTGAACAACGTAATGTCGTTGTGCAGCTTATGCTGCTCCGCCCACGTCTGCTTCTTGCCGCTGGCCACATCCAAGTAGAAGTGGAACAACTCCCAGCCCAGTTCCTCAATGCTCGCACGCCCGGTGGCGATGCGTCCGGCGTCGATATCTATCAGGTCCGGCCAGCGCTGCGCCAATTCCGTACGCGTCGAGACCTTCACCACCGGCGCCATCGCCAGCCCATACGGCGTGCCACGCCCGGTGGTGAACACATGCAGGTTCATCCCGGCCGCCAGTTGCAAGGTGCCGCAGACAAAATCACTGGCTGGCGTGGCGCAAAAGATCAGGCCTTTGCCCGTGAAACGCTCGCCCGGGCCAAGCACGCCAGTGATCGCGCTGCTGCCCGACTTGACGATGGAGCCCAGGGACTTCTCGACGATATTCGACAACCCACCCTTCTTGTTGCCCGGCGTGGTATTGGCGCTGCGGTCCGCCTCGCCTTTGGCCAGGTAGCGGTCGTACCAGTCCATTTCCCTGACCAGCGCTTGGGCCACGTCTTTGCTCTGGGCACGAGCGGTCAGCAGGTAAATGGCGTCACGCACTTCAGTCACTTCGGAAAACATCACCGTCGCCCCGGCCCGCAACAGCAGATCCGAGGCAAACCCCAGCGCCGGGTTGGCGGTAATGCCGGAAAACGCATCACTGCCGCCGCACTGCATGCCCAGAATCAGCTCCGATGCCGGCACGGTTTCGCGACGGCGCTGGTCGAGTTTTTTCAAGCGGATTTCGGCCAGGCCCATGATCTGTTCGATCATCTCGGTAAACCCATGGCTGGAATCCTGCAGCCGATACAGCCACGGCTCGCTGAGGTCGACAGAACTGTCGTTGTCGTGCATCACCTGCCCGGCCTGCAGCTTCTCGCAGCCCAGGCTGATCACCAGCGCTTCGCCACCCAGGTTCGGGTTGCGCGCCAGGTTGCGCACGGTGCGGATCGGGATGTACGCGTCTGTTGCCGTGATCGCCACGCCACAGCCGTAGCTGTGGGTCAGCGCCACCACGTCATCGACGTTCGCGTATTTGGGCAGCAATTCATCCTTGATGCGCTTGACCGCATGGTCCAGCACACCGGTGACGCACTGCACCGTGGTGGTGATGCCCAGAATATTGCGCGTGCCCACGGTGCCGTCGGCGTTGCGGTAACCCTCAAACGTAAAACCTTCCAGCGGCGCCTGGGTTTCAGGCACTTCGGTAGGCAGCGGCAGGCTGTCCAGCGGCGGCGCGGTGGGCATGCGCAGTTGGTCTTCCTGCACCCAACTGCCACGTGGAATCGGCGCCAGGGCGTAACCAATGGTCTGCCCGTAGCGAATAATCTGACCGCCTTCAGGGATATCTTCCAGGGTCACCTTGTGGCTCTGCGGGATGAAGTCCACAGTCACCAGGCCGTCCGGGAACTCGGTCCCGGCCGGTACGCCTTGATCGTTGACCACGATCACTACGTTGTCGCGCTCGTGCAAACGGATCGAGCGCGGCGAGTCGGCATGTTCAATCAACTGCATTACATCGCCCCTCAGGAATGCGCTTGGATAAATTGGGTCAGCTCAGGCCCTTTGCTGCTGGGCGGCTCTTTGAGCACCACACGCTTGATCGGGCCGACGATCACCAAGTAGCTGAACACCGCCAGCAAGGCGTTGGCGCCGACGAACACCAGGGCCCACTTGAACGAGCCGGTGGTGGCGATGATGTAGCCGATCACAATCGGTGTGCTGATGGAGGCCAGGTTGCCAAACATATTGAACAGACCGCCACTGAGGCCGGCGATTTGTTTCGGCGAGGTGTCAGACACCACCGCCCAACCCAGTGCGCCAACGCCTTTACCGAAGAAGGCCAGCGCCATGAAGCCCACCACCATCCATTCGATATCCACGTAGTTGCACGCCACGATGCTGCACGACACCAGCAACCCGCCAATGATCGGTGCCTTGCGCGCAAACGTCAGGGAATGGCCTTTGCGCAGCAGGTAATCGGAAATCAAACCACCCAATACCCCGCCGACAAACCCACAGATGGCCGGCAGAGAAGCAATGAACCCCGCCTTGAGGATGGTCATGCCACGCTCCTGCACCAGGTACACCGGGAACCAGGTCAGGAAGAAATAGGTGATGCCATTGATGCAGTACTGGCCCAGGTACACACCGAGCATCATGCGGTTGGTCAGCAGCTGGCGGATGTAGTCCCACTTCGGACCGTCGGTTTTCTGGCCCTTGGTCTTCTCCTGGTCCATGTCGACCATTGCACCGTTCTCGCAGATGTACTTGAGTTCGGCCTCGTTGATCATCGGGTGCTGACGCGGGCTGTGGATAATTTTCAGCCAGATCAGCGAGAACAGCACGCCAATCCCGCCCATCACGATAAACACGTGCTGCCAGCCGAAGGTGTAGACGATCCAGCCCATCAGCGGCGCGAACAGTACCGTGGCAAAGTATTGCGCCGAGTTGAAGATCGCCGAGGCCGTACCGCGTTCGGCGGTGGGGAACCAGCCGGCCACAATGCGCGCATTACCAGGGAACGACGGCGCTTCCGCCAAGCCCACCAGAAAGCGCAGCATAAACAGCGCGACGATCGCGGTGGAAACGCCAAACTCGCCGACATAGCCTTGCAGAATGGTGAACAGCGACCAGGTGAAGATGCTCAGGGCATAGACTTTTTTCGAGCCGAACCGGTCCAGCAACCAGCCACCGGGGATTTGCCCGGCCACGTAGGCCCAACCGAATGCGGAGAAGATATAACCGAGGGTGACCGCGCTGATACCGAGGTCTTTTTGCAGGCTGGAGCCGGCGATGGCGATAGTGGCCCGGTCGGCGTAGTTGATCGTGGTCACCAGAAACAGCATGAGCAGGATCAAATAGCGGACGTGGGTCGGCTTGGTCGCTTGCATGAAGATGTACTCCCACTAATTATTTTTTTTGCGGGTAAGCATTTCTGTTTTAAGTGCAGGAACCGCTTTCTGTGGGAGCTGGCTTGCCTGCGATGGCGGTGTATCGGTCAACATCTCTGTGACTGATGTACCGCTATCGCAGGCAAGCCAGCTCCCACACAAGCCGGTTCCCACGGGTGTTACGTGTTACGAACCGATGTAGCTGGTTTTCACCACGGTGTAGAACTCTTGCGCGTAGCGACCTTGCTCGCGCGAACCATACGAGGAGCCCTTACGGCCACCGAACGGCACGTGGTAATCCACACCGGCAGTCGGCAGGTTGACCATCACCATCCCGGCCTGGGAGTGGCGCTTGAAGTGGTTGGCGTACTTGAGCGAGGTGGTGGCAATGCCCGCCGACAGGCCGAATTCGGTGTCGTTGGCCATGACCAGTGCCGCCTCGTAATCCGCTACGCGCACCACGTTGGCCACGGGGCCGAAGATCTCTTCACGGCTGATGCGCATGGCGGCTTCGCTGTCGGCAAACAGCGTCGGCGCCAGGTAGTAGCCTTCGGTGTCGCAGGTCACCAGGCCGCCACCGCTGACCAGCCGCGCACCTTCGCTTTGGCCGATGTCGATGTACTTCATGTCCTGGTCCAGCTGGGCCTGGGAAACGACCGGGCCGATGTCGGTGCCGCTTTTCAGCGCGTGGCCGACTTTGATCGACTTCATGCGCTCAGCCATGGCCGCAACGAACTGGTCGTGGATACCGGCGGTGACGATCAAGCGGCTGGAGGCGGTGCAACGCTGGCCGGTGGAGTAGAACGCGCTCTGTACCGACAGCTCGACGGCCTGCTTGAGGTCGGCGTCGTCGAGGATGATCTGCGGGTTCTTGCCGCCCATTTCCAACTGCACTTTGGCCTGGCGCGACACACAGCTGACGGCGATCTGACGGCCCACGCCGACCGAACCGGTAAAGCTGACGCCGTCGACTTTCGGGCTGTTGACCAATACGTCGCCAACCACGCGGCCGCTGCCCATCACCAGGTTGAACACACCGGCGGGGAAGCCGGCGCGGGAGATGATCTCGGCCAGGGCCCAGGCGCAGCCCGGCACCAGTTCGGCCGGTTTGATCACCACGCAGTTGCCGTAGGCCAGGGCCGGGGCGATTTTCCAGGCGGGGATCGCAATCGGGAAGTTCCACGGGGTGATCAAGCCGACCACACCCAGGGCTTCGCGGGTGACTTCCACATTGACGCCCGGGCGCACGGACGGCACGTAGTCACCGGACAAGCGCAGGCATTCACCGGCGAAGAACTTGAAAATGTTACCGGCGCGGGTCACTTCGCCGATGGCTTCGGGCAGGGTCTTGCCCTCTTCACGGGCCAGCAGGGTGCCGAGTTCTTCACGACGGGCGAGGATTTCACTGCCGACTTTGTCCAGCGCATCGTGGCGAGCCTGGATGCCGGAGGTCGACCAGGCCGGGAAGGCGGCGCGGGCGGCATCGATGGCGGCGTTAACTTGAGCTACGTCAGCCTTGGCATATTCGCCGATGACATCGGACAACTCCGACGGATTGATGTTGTTGCAGTAATCGGCACCGGCCACCCACTCGCCGTTGATGTAGTTCTCAAAACGTTTGGCTTGGGACACAAATCTTCTCCTGACGCAAAAGGCCGCTGATCTCTCAGCGGCCTTGTTGATAAGTTACTGCGGACCTTGCTTGTCGATCAGCGCGGCCAGGGCTTCGTATTCTTCCGGCAGCAGGTCGGTCAGCGGCGTGCGCACCGGGCCTGCGTCATAGCCGGCGATTTTTGCCCCGGCCTTGACGATGCTCACGGCATAACCCGCCTTACGGTTGCGGATGTCGAGGTAAGGCAGGAAGAAGTTGTCGATGATCTTGCCGACGGTGGCGTGATCGTCCTTGGCAATCGCGTGGTAGAAGTCCATCGCAGTTTTCGGGATGAAGTTGAATACCGCCGAGGAGTACACCGGCACGCCCAGGGCCTTGTAGGCAGCGGCGTAAACCTCTGCAGTCGGCAGGCCGCCGAGGTAGCTGAAACGGTCACCCAGGCGACGGCGGATCGACACCATCAACTCGATGTCACCCAGGCCGTCCTTGTAGCCGATCAGGTTCGGGCAGCGCTCGGCCAAGCGTTCCAGCAGAGGCGCAGTCAGGCGGCAAACGTTGCGGTTGTAGACCACCACGCCGATTTTGACCGACTTGCACACCGCTTCCACGTGGGCGGCGACGCCGTCCTGGCTGGCTTCGGTCAGGTAGTGCGGCAGCAACAGCAAGCCTTTGGCGCCCAGGCGTTCGGCCTCTTGGGCGTACTCGATGGCCTGGCGGGTAGAACCACCCACACCGGCGAGAATCGGCACGCTGGTGGCGCAGGTATCAACAGCGGTCTTCACCACTTGGGAATATTCGCTGGCAGCCAGGGAGAAAAACTCACCGGTGCCGCCGGCGGCGAACAAGGCGGTGGCGCCGTACGGGGCGAGCCATTCCAGACGCTTGATGTAGCCGGCCTGGTGGAAGTCACCCTGCGCATTGAAATCGGTCACGGGGAAAGACAGCAGACCGTGGGAGAGGATGGACTTCAGTTCTTGTGGATTCATTATTCGAACACCCTGGGCGAAGACTTTCTGTCGAAAGGTTATTGTTGGTTTGTTGATGTCGTACGTCATCGTACAACTATAAAAAGATTCGTCAACTGCAATTCATCGGGCTTCATACGGCGCTGCGTTTAAACGCGCTTTCTTGACGAAGGAAATTAATCTTCTATGCTCCGACAAGCTGTATATACATACAGTTATCACGGAAGATTCCTACGACATAGCAAGGAGCTAACATGTCAGGTCTTGAACTCGCAGCACCCGAGAAAAACCCACCTACCCTGCGCTTCGAAGGCGGTGAGCACACCGCCATCGGCGATGACACGCTGTTGCGTTTCGTCAAGGACGCCCCGGCGATTCCCGCCCACCAGGTCGAGTTGCACCTGCCCAACGGGCTGGCACTCACCTATGGCCAAGTGATCGCGCTGGGGGGCGACTTCTATGGCATTCCTGGCCAGCCGATCAGCGACGGCGCGTCGGCCGACGAGCGCGTGCAACGCTTTACCGCAGCGTTCAATTCGCTGGCGGTGCTGCCAGCCTCGCGGGAAGAGGCCGGGAAAATCCTTGCGGTGATGCAAAAGGAGATCAGCGCAGTGAACCAGGCGATCAAGGACGGCAAACAACCACACGAAGCCTATGACGCGCTGGGTGATACGTTGTCGGAGGAATGGAACCGCATCACCGGCGGCGGCAGTGCCGTTTCGGCATTGATTCCGCTGGGGCGCTACCTGAAATTGGCCGCAGACAACGCTGACCACTTCGGCGAATGGGCGCTGTCAGCGTATCTGGCTGGCCATACGGCGGCACTGCAACAGGCGGTCGTTGCCCATCAAACCGGCACCGATCAGGCACTGGAATTGGCCTACGCCATGAACAGCTTTGCTGATCACTTCTTGACCGACCTGTTTTCCGCCGGCCACCTGCGCGTGCCGCGCAAGCAATTGGCGGCGGTGGTGACGCCTGGCGAACTGGGCTCGCTGATCAGCCGCTTCATGCACGATGAGGACAGCAAGTTCGGGCTCAAGGTGCGCAACGCCAAGGGCGATCAATGGCATGCCTATGGGGATAAACGCTACTTCGATGCCATCGACACGGACAATCGGGCGATGGTCAAACGGGCGGTACAGGCCTCGGCCGATGAGGTCTTCGAGACCTTTATCAGCGGCGTGGCGCCCTCCCCGGCCAACTTCAAGGCGCCGCTGTATGTGCCGGATTTGAACGCAGCGCAGAACCCGGCGAATAACTTTTCGCCGCTGTTCAAGATGGAGGGCGACAAGGTGCTGCGCCGCAAGGACGTGAATGACCTGAACGACAAACACTGGACCAATGATTGGTGGGGTTGGAGTACGTATCTGCTGCTCAAGGACTACAAGCCCAATCAGCCGGCTAATTAAGTGGGCGCAAAACTCCAGGCCAAGGAGATCAAAATGTGGGAGCGGGCTTGCTCGCGAAGGCGTTTTTCAGTTGATGCATGTGCAGACTGACACACCGCATTCGCGGGCAAGCCCGCTCCCACACTTGGATCGATTTACTCCCGACACCACTCGGTTGCCCGGTTAACCGCGCTGCGCTTCTGCCTCTTCGTGGGCATGGCGCAGTCGCTCTCGGCTGTTGGTCAAATGCAAGCGCATGGCGGCGCGTGCAGCGTCCGAATCCTGGCGGGCAATTGCCTCATAAATCTCTTCGTGCTCGCGGCTCAGGCGGCCCATGTAGTGCTGCTGATCGTCGTGAGCCAGGCGTGCTGAATTCAGGCGCGTACGCGGAATGATGCTGGTGCCCAGGTGGGTCATGATGTCGGTGAAGTAGCGGTTGCCGGTGGACAGCGCAATTTCCAGATGGAACGCGAAGTCTGACGCCACCGCATCGCCGGCGTGGGCCGCGCTTTCATTCAGGGCATCGAGCGCCGCACGCATGGCGGCCAGTTGCTCGTCGCTGCGACGTAACGCGGCAAGGCCGGCGGACTCCACTTCCAGGCTGATCCGCAGCTCCAGAATCGCCAGCACATCGCGCAGCGTAACCACCGTGGCCGGGTCAATCCGGAAACCGCTCGGGCTTGGCGTGTCCAACACAAAGGTGCCGATACCGTGGCGAGTTTCCACCTGCCCCGCCGCCTGCAAGCGCGAGATGGCCTCACGCACGACCGTGCGGCTGACGCCATGGGCTTCCATGATGGCCGACTCGGTGGGCAACTTATCGCCACGTTTGAGTTGACCGTCACGGATCTGCTCAGACAACACCGTGACCAATTCCTGGGCAAGGCTGCGGCGCTTGCGGGGAAGACGAGGGGTGGTGTTGGCGTTTTCCATGATGAACCATCTTTCTCGGCGAACTTGAGCCCGCATCATAGCCCATGGCGGTTGTACGATCACCGTTGTGTCGCGACTTTCATCTACATCCTTCGCGCAAAAAAATGCCCCGACGCATGTCGAGGCATTTTTCAGGCTCACCCGAGGGTGAAAGCCGCTTACTTCACCACTTTCAGGCTCGGCCGGCCGCTTGGACGCGGTGGCTCGGAGTCCGGTGGTGGCACATCATCACCGTCTTCGCCTTCGATCGATTCGTCGTCCTCGAAAGGCGACTCCAGATCGAACACCATGCCTTGGCCATTCTCGCGGGCATAGATCCCGAGAATCGCGCCAATCGGCACGAACAGCGTATGGGGCACGCCGCCGAAACGCCCTTCGAAGCTGACAGCCTCGTTGTCCATGTGCAGGTGGCGCACGGCACTGGGTGATACGTTCAGCACAATCTGCCCGTCACTGGCAAAACCTTGAGGCACGTCAACCTTGGGAAATTCGGAGTTGACCAGCATGTGCGGGGTGCAATCGTTGTCCACAATCCACTCATAGAGCGCGCGGACCAAATAGGGTCGACTGGAGTTCATCAGCGGCTCCTTAAGCCTTAGCGCATATCGCGTTCGACACCAGACAGACTCGCCTGGAAAGCCTCACGCGCAAACTGGCGCTCCATGTAATCAAGCAACGGCTTGGCCGGCCGTGGCAGTTCAATGCCCAGGATCGGCAAGCGCCAGAGTATGGGTAATAGGCAGCAATCCACCAAGCTTTGTTCCTCGCTGAGGAAAAAAGGTTTGTCGGCGAACAGCGGCGAAACACCGGTCAGGCTCTCACGCAATTCCTTGCGCGCCTGCACCCGAACGGCTTCTTTACTGCGTGAATCCAGAATCACATCCACCAGCCCGCACCAGTCACGCTGGATCCGATGGATCAGCAGGCGGCTGTTGGCACGCGCCACCGGGTACACCGGCAACAAAGGCGGATGCGGGTAACGCTCATCCAGGTATTCCATCACCACGGTTGACTCCCACAACGCCAGGTCACGATCGACCAGGGTGGGCAAGCTGCCGTAAGGGTTCACTTCGATCAGTTTCGGCGGATGACGTCCCACCTCCACACTGATGATCTCGGCGCTGACACCCTTCTCTGCGAGCACGATGCGTACTCGGTGGGAATAGTGGTCGGCGGGGTCGGAGTAACAGGCCAACCGATTGGTCACGCCCATGGCGGTCCTCCTCGCTTGTTGAAATTATCGAAAGCTCAAAAACGAGCGCGCCCAGAGAGCATCTCTGCAGTGCCTGGTTCAACCAGACCGCTACGTGTTCAGAGATGCCGCTGGGCGCGCAAGATTAACAGCAATTGCTTACGGTTGGATCAATGCACATCCTTCCAGTATTCGCGTTTGAGCAGATAGGCGAATACGAAGAAGAAGGCCAGGTACAGCAATACATAGGTGCCGATGCGCTGATGTTGCAGTTTGACCGGGTTGGCCGAGTAGGCCAGGAAGGTCACCAGATTCTTGACCTTCTCGTCGAACTGCTCTTCGTTCAGCGTACCGGTCTTGGGCACTATGGTCAGTTGATCACACGCTTCATGCGTCAGAGGCGTGCCGGTCAACGGATCATATTGCTTCTTGCCGTCTTCAACGACCTGAACCTGCTTGCATCCTACCACTTGGCGACCCTGCAGGCCGACCAGAACGTTAGGCATACCGACGTTCGGGAAGACTTTGTTGTTCACACCCCAAGGGCGCGCCGGGTCTTCGTAGAAGGATTTAAGGTAGCCATACAGCCAGTCGGTACCCCGCACGCGCGCCACCAGGGTCAGGTCAGGCGGTGCAGCACCGAACCAGGCTTTGGCGTCGGCAGGCTGCATGCCGATGTTCATGTGGTCGCCAATCTTGGCGCCGGTGAACACCAGTTTCTCCAGCATCAGCTCATGAGGGATACCGAGGTCATCGGCAACCCGCTCATAGCGCTGGAACTTGGCGCTGTGGCAGCCCATGCAGTAGTTGGCGAAGGTACGCGCGCCATCTTGCATTGCAGCTTTGTCAGAGACGTCGATATCGACTTTTTCCAGTTCCGGGCCCTGCTCGGCCGCGAAGGACAGTAGCGGCAGTGCCGCAAGCATCAAAGCAACGAATAACTTTTTCATCAGCCAGTCACCCTTTCCGGAACCGGTTTGGTCTTCTCGAGCCGGGTGTAGAACGGCATCAGAATGAAGTAGGCGAAGTACAGGAAGGTGCAGACCTGCGACAGCAACGTCAGCGCAGGCTTCGGTGCCTGGACGCCGGTCCAGCCCAGCAGCATGAACGCGATGCAGAACACGACCAGCCAGATTCGGCTCAACCATCCCTTGTAGCGCATCGATTTGACCGGGCTGCGGTCAAGCCACGGCAGGACAAACAACAGCGCAATCGAGGCGCCCATGGCAACAACGCCCATGAGCTTGTCTGGAATCGCCCGCAAGATCGCGTAGAACGGCGTGAAGTACCAGACCGGTGCAATGTGCTCAGGCGTTTTGAAGGCGTTGGCCTGTTCGAAGTTAGGCTTCTCGAGGAAATACCCGCCCATCTCCGGGAAAAAGAACACGATCGAGCAGAAGATGAACAAGAACACCACCACGCCGACAATGTCTTTCACGGTGTAGTACGGGTGGAACGGAATGCCGTCCAGCGGGATGCCGTTTTCGTCTTTGTGCTTCTTGATGTCGACGCCATCGGGGTTGTTCGAACCCACTTCGTGCAGCGCCAGGATGTGCAGCACCACCAGGCCGAGAATCACGATCGGCAGGGCCACAACGTGCAAGGCGAAGAAGCGGTTCAAGGTGATGCCGGAGATCAGGTAGTCACCACGGATCCACTGGGTCAGGTCGTTGCCGATGACCGGGATCGCGCCGAACAGCGAGATGATCACCTGAGCGCCCCAGTACGACATCTGCCCCCACGGCAGCAGGTAACCCATGAAGGCCTCTGCCATCAGCGCCAGATAGATCAGCATGCCAAACACCCACACCAGCTCGCGGGGTTTCTGGTATGAGCCATAGAGCAAGCCACGGAACATGTGCATGTAGACCACGATGAAGAACGCCGAGGCGCCGGTGGAGTGAAGCAAACGCAGAATCGAGCCGTACTCGACGTCGCGCATGATCCCTTCAACGGACGCAAAGGCCTCTTCAGCCGAAGGTGTGTAGCTCATCGTCAGCCAGACGCCGGTGACGAGTTGGTTGACCAGCACCAACAGCGCCAGGGAGCCGAAGAAGTAGAAGAAGTTGAAGTTTTTTGGTGCGTAATATTTGCTGAGATGGTCTTCCCACATTTTGGTAGCGGGGAAGCGCGCATCCACCCAATCCATGAACTTGCTCATCAGGCTTTCTCCCCCTCGTCGACGCCAATGACAATGACACTGTCAGTCTCGTAGTGATGTGGCGGAACTGGCAGGTTCAGTGGTGCGGGTTGTGACTTGTAGACGCGGCCGGCCAGGTCGTAATGAGAGCCATGGCAAGGGCAGAAGTAACCACCCACCCAATCTTTGCCCAGGTCGGCAGGGGCAACTTCAGGGCGGAAGGTAGGCGAGCAGCCGAGGTGGGTGCAGATACCGATCAGCAGCAGAATCTCCGGCTTGATCGAACGGATTTCCTTATCGACGTAGGC
Source organism: Pseudomonas sp. NFX183 (assembly GCF_047943075.1). Taxonomy (NCBI): domain Bacteria; kingdom Pseudomonadati; phylum Pseudomonadota; class Gammaproteobacteria; order Pseudomonadales; family Pseudomonadaceae; genus Pseudomonas; species Pseudomonas sp. NFX183. The sequence goes on from NZ_CP181333.1 coordinate 1,138,056, forward strand.
GGGTTGGTCGGAATTCTTCGAGTCGGGATCAGACAGCTGACCTTCGATTTTTTTCAGATTCCCCAGGATTTCCTCAGTACGACGAACGATGAAGACCGGCTGACCGCGCCACTCAGCAATCATCTGCTGGCCTGGGTCGATCTTGCTGACATTCACCTTCACCGGTGCACCTGCGGCTTTCGCCTTGGCACTGGGAAACCATGACCCCACGAACGGGACCGCAGCCCCCACCGCTCCTGCAGCACCCACCACGGATGTGGCTGCTACCAAGAAGCGACGCCGGCCTGCATTCACGCCGTCATTGCTCATTCAGTCCTCTCCCATCAGCTTTTTGGCCTGTTAAATCAGGCGTCTACTAAGTGTTGAATCTTTACTTATAAAAATTTTGCCGAATGGTAATGAAAAGCCCCACGTATGACAAGGGAATTGCCCGGGGCTCCCTCTCCAGGCCTTGTAGTATAGGGGGTCTACGGATGTGGCAAGTTGTCACGGCGAAATTTGTGCATAAATCGCAGGCAATAAAAAACGCCCAGCTCCGTGAGGAGTTGGGCGTTTTTGTGGAACGTAAAGCGAATTAACGCTTCGAGTACTGCGGACGCTTACGCGCTTTACGCAGACCGACTTTCTTACGTTCAACTTCACGAGCATCGCGAGTTACGAAGCCAGCTTTGCGCAGTGCGCCACGCAGGGTTTCGTCGTACTGCATCAGAGCGCGAGTGATACCGTGGCGGATTGCGCCAGCTTGACCACTTACACCGCCACCGATAACGGTGACGTAGATGTCGAACTTTTCAACAGTCTCGGTCAGTTCCAGCGGCTGACGAACTACCATGCGGGCAGTTTCGCGACCGAAGAAGTTGTCCAGAGTGCGGTTGTTGATCGAGATGTTACCAGTGCCCGGACGCAGGAAAACGCGTGCGGTTGCGGTTTTGCGACGGCCAGTGCCGTAATTTTGAGTCGCCGACATAATGAACTATTCCGTTAAAACTTCAGTTCTTGGGGCTGCTGAGCAGCATGAGGGTGTACAGCGCCCGCATAGACTTTCAGCTTGCGAAACATATCGCGACCCAGTGGGCCCTTCGGCAGCATGCCTTTGACCGCGATTTCGATCGGGGCTTCAGGCTTCTTGGAAATCAGGCCTTCAAAGTTCGAAGACTTGATACCGCCTGGGAAACCGGAGTGACGGTAGTACATTTTGTCTTGCGCTTTGTTGCCGGTAACACGTACCTGCTCAGCGTTGATGATCACGATGTAGTCACCGGTGTCAACGTGAGGGGTGTACTCAGGCTTGTGCTTGCCACGCAGACGGCTGGCGACTTCAGTGGCCAGACGACCCAGGGTCTGACCAGCGGCGTCGACGACAAACCAGTCGCGCTGAACTGTTTCCGGTTTTGCAGTAAAAGTTGTCATTCTTTAATAGCCTCAGGGGCCGCCCTGTAAATTAGACGGCGGATCTTACTGAATAGTGCGTACTTTGACAAGTCAAAGGCAGCCGGATACAGACGCTATCGGGGGCTCGGGTCGGCGCGTCCGTTCAACGGCAAGATTCTTCGGCAGGCGGCGCATCACTTCCACTGCAGAAAGAGGTGGGCAATTATGCAGATTGCGAAAAAAAATTCAACCTGCTTTTATGATTGTTTTCCCTGAAGGAGTACCCGATGGATTATCGACAGCTGGGCCGAACCGATCTGAACGTAAGCGCGATAGCCTTGGGCACCATGACCTGGGGTGAGCAGAACAGCGAGGCAGAGGCCTTCGCGCAGATCGAACGGGCCAAGGCCGCGGGGATCAACTTCCTCGACACGGCGGAAATGTACCCGGTGCCGCCCAAGGCCGATACCTATGCCACTACCGAGCGTTACATCGGTAATTACTTCAAAAGCCGCGGTGACCGTGCCGACTGGATCCTCGCCAGCAAGATCGCCGGCCCCGGCAACACCATCGACTACATCCGCGACGGCCACCTGCGCCACAACCGCAAGCACATCGTCGAAGCACTGGATGCCAGCCTCAAGCGCCTGCAAACCGACTGGATCGACCTCTACCAGCTGCACTGGCCGGAACGCAGCACCAACTTCTTCGGCCAACTGAGCTACAAGCACAAGGACGAAGACGACCTCACCCCGCTGGAAGAAACCCTCGAAGCGCTGGACGAGCAGGTAAAAGCCGGCAAGATCCGCCACATCGGCCTGTCCAACGAAACCCCGTGGGGCACCATGAAATTCCTCGCCCTGGCCGAAGCCCGTGGCTGGCCCCGCGCGGTGTCGATCCAGAACCCCTACAACCTGCTCAACCGCAGCTTTGAGGTTGGCCTGGCGGAAGTGGCGATTCGTGAACAGTGCGGCCTGCTGGCGTATTCGCCCCTGGCGTTCGGCATGCTCAGCGGCAAGTACGAGAACGGCGCACGCCCGGCCAAGGCACGCCTGACCGAATACAGCCGTTTCAGCCGCTACTTCAACCCGCAGTCCGAAGCGGCGTGCAGCCGCTATGTGGCGCTGGCACGTGAACACGGCCTGGACCCGGCGCAGATGGCCTTGGCGTTTGTGACGCAACAGCCGTTTGTGACCAGCAACATCATTGGTGCGACGTCTTTGGAGCAACTGGATAGCAACATCGCCAGCGCTGACTTGAAGCTGTCGAAAGAGGTACTGGAAGGGATTGAAGCGATTCAGAAGGATCATCCGAATCCAGCGCCTTGATTGATCCCCAAAGCGTTATCGCAGGCAAGCCAGCTCCCACATTTGACTGTATTCACACATCAAAATGTGGGAGGGGGCTTGCCCCCGATGAGGCCCTGAGCACCACCGAAAGTCAAAGCGCTCGCGCAATAATCTCCTTCATGATTTCGTTGGTCCCCGCATAAATCCGCTGCACCCGCGCATCCGCCCAGGCCCGCGCGATCGGATATTCCCACATAAAGCCGTAACCGCCGTGCAGCTGCACACACTCGTCGAGCACCTTGCATTGCAGGTCCGTGGCCCAGTACTTGGCCATCGCGGCAGTAGGCACGTCGAGCTTGCCTTCCAGGTGCAACGCCATGCACTGGTCGACAAATACGCGACCGATCTGAATCTCCGTGGCCATCTCCGCCAGCTTGAACCGGGTGTTCTGGAAATCGGCAATCGCCTTGCCGAACGCCCTGCGCTCGCGGGTGTATTCCAAGGTCCACTGCAGCGCCGCCTCCGCCGATGAGAGCGCACCAATCGCCACGGTCAAACGCTCCTGCGGCAACTCCTGCATCAAATAGGCGAAGCCCATGCCCGCCTGCCCCAGCAGGTTGCCCTTGGGCACACGCACGTCCTGGAAAAACAGCTCCGAGGTGTCCTGGGCCTTCATGCCCACCTTCTCCAGGCGCTTGCCCTTGTCGAAGCCCGGCGTGTCGGCTTCCACCAGAAACAGGCTGGTGCCCTTGGCGCCGGCCTTGGGATCGGTCTTGGCCACGACGATCACCAGCTCGGCGAGAAAGCCATTGGTGATGAAGGTTTTTGAGCCGTTGATCACGTACTCATCGCCGTCCAGCACCGCGGTGGTCTTCACGCCCTGCAAGTCGGAACCCGCCCCTGGCTCGGTCATGGCGATGGCCGTCACCATTTCACCGGAAATCAATTTGGGCAGGTACTTCTGCTTCAGCGCCTCGCTGCCGTAATGCAGGATGTATGGCGCGACGATGTCCGAATGCAGCGAGAAACCGATGCCTGTCAAACCCAGGCGACTGACCTCTTCGATCACCACCGCGCTGTAGAGAAAGTCGGCGCCCAGGCCGCCATACTCTTCCGGCAAGTGGGAGCAAAGCATCCCCGCCTCCCCCGCCTTGCTCCACAACGCACGGTCGATATAGCCCTGTTTCTCCCATTGCCCATGGAACGGCGCGGCGTGTTTTTCAAGGAAGGTGCGCACGCTCTCGCGGAAAAGTTCGTGCTCCGAGCTGAACAAGGTTCTGGGGATCATGGGTCACCTGCGTGGATTGTCGGACAAAGGCCAGACCACAGAGCCTATGCCGCGAAGCCGTCACGGGACACTGGACACATGCGACAAAAAATAAGACGATCCAGCCGTCTGGTGACCACTTTCCCCTATAAGAATAAATGAAATTATGTCTAACCAAATCTCCACGCCCTTGCGGCGCGTCAGCATTTTGGCCATTGATCGGGTATTCGCTTCCACCCTCATGCAAGCCAAGGATTTCTTCCATCTGGCCAGTCTGCGTTATGGCAAACAACAAGGCCTGGGCCTGACCCCGGCGTTTGAAACGCGTCTGGTCAGCCCCGACGGGCAATCGGTGCGCAGCTTCAGTGATGTGATCATGCCGGTGGACGGCGGCCTGGAAGACGCCGACATCATCGTGCTACCGGCCTTCTGGGACGACTTCGACGCGTTATGCACACGCTACCCGCAAGTGCTGCCCTGGCTGCGCCAGCAACACGCACGCGGCGCTGTACTCTGCGGCGAGGCCACCGGAGTGTTCTGGCTGGCCGAGGCCGGATTGCTCGATGGCAAGGAGGCGACCACCTACTGGCGTTTCTTCAATGCCTTCAGCGAACGCTTCCCCAAGGTGCAGCTCAACCAGGACAAGCACCTGACCGACGCCGACAACCTGTATTGCGCCGGCGGCACCACCTCGGCGTGCGACCTTTATATCTACCTGATCGAACGCTTCTGCGGCGCCAACATCGCCCAGGCCGTGGCCCGCGACATCCTCTACGAAGTGCAACGCAGCTACGCACCGGGGCGCATTGGTTTTGGTGGGCAGAAGCTGCACCAGGACGTGATCATCCTGCAGATCCAGCACTGGCTCGAAGAGCACTTTGCCGACAAGTTCCGCTTCGAAGACGTCGCCCGCGAACACGGCATGAGCATCCGCAACTTCATGCGCCGTTTCCAGACCGCCACCGGCGACAAGCCGCTGCACTACCTGCAACGCCTGCGCATCGAGACCGCCAAAGGCTTGCTCTCGGGCAGCCGCAAAAGCATCAAGACCATCAGCTATGAGGTGGGTTACGACGATGCGAGCTTCTTTGCGCGGCTGTTCCGCCAGCACACCGAGCTGTCGCCGAACCAATACCGGCAGCAGTTCCAGCAAGCCGCTTAAGCAGGGTCAAACACCGTAAAAAATGTGGGAGGGGGCTTGCCCCCGATAGCAGTCGGTCAGTCAGTACACCTGGCCCTGACACACCGCTATCGGGGGCAAGCCCCCTCCCACCATTTATGCGTGTCGCTGTTAGGGTTTGTGCCCGCGCGACAGGAACTCGTGGGACTGCATTTCCAGCAAGCGGCTCAGCGTGCGCTGGAATTCGAAGTTCAAGCGACCGCCGGTGTAGAGGTCCTTGAGTTCGACTTCCGCCGAGATGATCAGCTTGACGTTGCGGTCGTAGAACTCGTCGACCATGTTGATAAACCGGCGCGCAATGTCGTCAGTGGTGACGCTCATCTGTTCCACGCCGCTCAGGATCACCGCGTGGAAGATCTTGCCCAGTTCGATGTAGTCGTTCTGGCTGCGCGGGCCATCGCACAGCTGGCGGAACTCGAACCAGGCCACGTCATCGCAGGTGCGCAGCGCGATGATTTCGCGGTTCTCGATCATCAGCTTGTCGTTTTCGACCGCCTTGGTGCATTCCGGCGTGAGCGCGCGGAAGCTTTTTTTCAGGCTGTCCAGCGCGGCATCGTTCAGCGGATAGTGGTAAAGCTCCGCTTGCTCAAGGTGACGCAGGCGATAGTCGACGCCGCTGTCGACGTTGACGATCTCGGTGTTCTGCTTGATCAACGCGATGGCCGGCAGGAAGCGCGCGCGTTGCAGGCCGTCCTTGTACAAGCCATCGGGCACGATGTTCGAGGTCGCAACCAGGGTCACGCCGTTCTTGAACAGCTCTTCCATCAGGGTGCCGAGGATCATCGCATCGGTAATGTCGGAGACGAAGAATTCGTCGAAACAAATCACCCGCGCCTCGTCGGAGAAGCGCTTGGCGATGATGGTCAGCGGGTTTTTCTCGCCCGGCAGCGTCTTCATTTCTTCGTGCACGCGCTTCATGAAGCGGTGAAAGTGCGTACGCACCTTTTCCTTGAACGGCAGCGCTTCGAAGAAGGTGTCGACCAGGTAAGTCTTGCCGCGGCCCACGCCACCCCAGAAGTACAGGCCTTTGACCGGCGTATGGTCTTTCTTGCCAAACAGCTTGCTGAACATCCCTGGCTTGTTTTGCGAGGCCGCGACCAGGTCGTCGTACAGGCGCTGCAAATGACGCACCGCATTTTCCTGCGCAGCGTCATGGAAGAATTCAGGGCGTTTCAGATCAGCTTGATATCGTTCTAGGGGCGTCATAATTTCGTTAGCAAGGCAACAAAAACGGGCCGTCACTGTAACGACGGCCCTGGATAATGGCAATCAACCCTTGGTCGGGTTAATCCTCGGTTGGGGTCAACGCAACGCGCAGCGCGGCGATGGCTGCATCGCGCGACGTTTCGTCGGCGAACGCGGCACTGTCGGCAACCACCGCGCCATCGAGCCATACGCTGAAACTCAGGGCTTCAGTGCGTACATCCAGCGCGTCGCCGTTTTGCAGTTGCTTGGTCACCGCGCCGGCCGCTTTGCCGTCGGCGAAATTGCGCGACAGCAGCAGTTGCTCGCCGTCGGCCGACAGCAGGCGGAAGCGGAAGCTGCCGTCGTCTTCGCGAAAGCTCACAAAGCGCGCGGCTTTGGCGGCTTTCTTCTTGGCAGCCACCGGCGCGGCGGCCTGATTGACGAACGAGCGCAAGCCAACCGCCTCACGCAGCTCGGCCAGGAACGGCGCCGCCACGGCGCGGGCTTTCTGGGCACCGATCAGTAGCAGGTCTTCCATGTCCGAGGGGCGCGACATCAGTTGGTGATAACGCTCGCGCGCTTCACCCAGTTGGCCGTCGAGCAGTTGGAACAGACGGCTCTTTGCCTCGCCCCAGCCCAGGCCTTGCAGCAGCTCGGCACGGAACTCTTCTTCCTGGGCCTTGGTTGCAAACGCCTGGAACAGGGTGAACAGGTGCGAGTTGTCCGGGTCCTTGGCTTCGTCAGGCGCGCGCGAGTCGGTGACGATCCGCGAGATCGCCTCCTTCATGTCCTTGGCGCTGGTGAACAACGGGATGGTGTTGTCGTAGCTCTTGGACATCTTGCGGCCATCCAGGCCCGGCAAGGTGGCGACGCTTTCTTCGATCAACGCCTCAGGCATGGTGAAGAATTCTTTACCGTTGCCAAACAGGTGGTTGAAACGCTGGCCAATGTCGCGGGCCATTTCCACGTGCTGGATCTGGTCGCGGCCGACCGGCACCTTGTGCGCATTGAACATCAGGATGTCCGCCGCCATCAGCACCGGGTAGCTGTACAAGCCCATGGTGATGCCCGCGTCCGGGTCTTCGCCGGTTTCCAGGTTTTTATCCACCGAGGCCTTGTAGGCGTGGGCGCGGTTGAGCAGGCCCTTGGCGGCAACACAGGTCAGCAGCCAGGTCAGTTCAGGAATTTCCGGGATGTCGGACTGGCGATAGAACGTCACCCGGTTCACATCCAGGCCACCGGCCAGCCAGGTCGCGGCAATTTCCATACGCGAGCGCTGGATGCGCTGCGGGTCATCGCATTTGATCAGGGCGTGGTAGTCGGCCAGGAAGTAGAAGGAGTCGGCATTCGCGTCCTGGCTGGCGAGGATCGCCGGGCGGATCGCGCCGGCGTAGTTGCCCAGGTGCGGCGTGCCGGTGGTGGTGATGCCGGTGAGAATACGGGTACGAGTCGTCATGGGTAATCGCTTATCAGACTGCTATCAATTCGAGAGGCGCGGCAGCACCAGATCCTTGAGATCGGTGAGCTTGCCATGAAAAAAGTGCCCGCATTCTGCCACTTTCAGCAGCTCATGGGGGCGTTTCAGGGCAGCGGACCAATCGTAGACGACCTGCGGGTCGACCACTTCGTCGGTTTCCGGCTGGATCAAAGTCAATGGGCAGCCTTGGGGCAGCACGTCGGTATCACGCAGGCGCATCACGGCGGCGGCGACCATGAACAGGTGCGCGAGCTTTTCACCCTTGGCTTCCAGACGGCCGCCGAGGCTGGCGGCCACGTAACCACCAAAGGAAAACCCGAGCAGGGTGAGCGGCAGGTCGGGGTGTTTTTCCCGCAGCCAGGTGGCGGCCGCTTCGGCATCATCCACTTCACCGGTGGCCATGTCGTGGGTACCGGCGCTGGCACCGACACCGCGGTAATTGAAACGTAAAGTAATCAAACCGGCATCGCGAGCGGTGCGTTGCAGGGTCGAGACAACTTTATTGAGCATGGTCCCGCCCTGCACCGGGTTAGGGTGGCAGATCAGCGCCAGGCCACGTGGCTCGGGGTGATCCAGGTACAGGGCTTCCAATTGGCCAACCGGGCCATCGATCAAAACGGGGGTTTCACGCATGAGCAAGGAATGAACTCCGTGACCTCACAAAGGGTCGACTCGTCTAGCTAAAAGTCTGTGCATGGCATCATTGCGAGCTTAATCGCGGTATACAGCGCAGGTCCGAGCCGTTAACGTAAAGCAAAGCCGTTTATAGAGGAAGGACTCGTGGAACACTCGCTCTTAGTTTGGTTGTTGCCGACTCTCGCCTTGGTTGCCGGTGTCGCCATTGGATTCCTGGTTGCCCGCCTGCTGCCAAATGCCGCGCCTAACCGCACGCAGCGTCAGTTGGATGACATTCAGGAACGTTTTGACAGTTATCAGAACGAGGTTGTTACCCACTTCAACAGCACCGCGACCCTGGTCAAGAAGCTCACCCAGAGCTACCAGGATGTACAGGATCACCTCGCCGATGGCGCTAACCGCCTGGCCCTCGACGACATCACCCGCCAGCGTCTGCTGGCCGCGCTGCATTCCGATGCACCGCACGCGCCACGGGAGCGCCTGACGCCTCCGCGGGAAAACCAGGAGCCACCACGGGACTACGCGCCAAAAACGCCGGACGCCCCAGGCATGCTGGATGAGCATTACGGCTTGAAGAAGTAAGTCTTCTGCAAGCAATAAAAAGCCCGGCTGATCGATGATCAGCCGGGCTTTTTATTGGGCTTCACTTTCCAGAACACTGGAGATCCACTGTGGGAGCGGGCTTGCCCGCGAATGCGGTGGGTCATCAGCACATCGCTAACTGACAGACCGTATTCGCGAGCAAGCCCGCTCCCACGTTGACCGCGTACGACCTTAAGCCGGTTGCTGCTCCTGCAACAACCCACCGTCAATCCGTACATGCCGCCCATGGAAGCGCTTGAGGCTGCTGCGATGGCCGACGCTGACGATGCTCAGTCCCGGCAACTCGTCAATCAATGCTTGATACAACGTGGCCTCGTCTTCCTCATCCATCGCCGAGGTGGCTTCATCCATGTACAGCCACTGCGGCGCGAACAACAACGCGCGAGCAAAAGCCAGGCGCTGCTGCTCACCCGGCGAGAGCATGCGTTGCCAGTGATTGGCTTCGTCCAGGCGCGCAACCAGATGCGGCAGGCGGCACGTTTCCAGGACCTGTGCATGACGTTCGGCCGAGTACGCGCTGTCGTCTTGTGGATAACTCAACACAGCCTTCAGCGTGCCAATGGGCAAGTAAGGCTTTTGCGGCAGAAACAGGTAACGCGCAGCCGGCAGACGAATGCTGCCGTGGCCCGCTGGCCAGAGGTGGCCCATTGCGCGCAGCAGCGTACTCTTGCCGCTGCCTGAGCGCCCGCTGAGCATCACGCGCTGGCCCGGCTCTACGGTCATGTCGGCGTCGGTCAGCAAGTGACGACCGTCAGCCAAATCCATGCCCAGGTTTTTCACCACCAGGCGCTCGCCCTCGGCGTGCACATCGATGGCGGGCACACGCTGCTCGTTGTCACTCATGGCCTGATGGAAGCTGAGCAGACGATCACTGGTCGCGCGCCATGAAGCCAGCTCCGAATACGCGTTGATAAACCAGCTGAAGTTCTCTTGCACGTTGCCGAACGCCGAGTTGATTTGCATCAGCTCGCCCAGCTCGATCTTGCCGGTGAAGTAGCGCGGCGCGGCGACAATGAAGGGGAAGATGATCGCAATCTGGCTGTAGCCAGCGGTGAAAAAGGTCAGGCGCTTGGACACTTTCATGATGTCCCAGAAGTTGTGCCAGACCTTGCCAAAGCGTGCGCTCAGGCGCTGGTTCTCATTCGGCTCGCCGTTGTACAAGGCGATGCTCTCGGCGTTCTCACGCACACGCACCATGGAGAAACGCAGGTCTGCTTCAAAGCGTTGTTGTTGGTTGCTCAGGCCGATCAAACGACGGCCGATCAGGTGGGTCAGCCAGCTACCGACGCCCGCGTACACCAACGCGCACCAGAACATATAGCCGGGGATGGTGAAACCAAACACTTCGATACTGCCCGACACGCCCCACAGGATGATCGAGAACGACACCAGGCTCACCACGTTGCGCAGCAGGCCTAACCCCAGGCTCAAGGTACTGGAGGTGAAGTTGTTGAGGTCTTCGGAAATCCGCTGGTCCGGGTTATCGGTGTAACCGCCCTGCTCCAGCTGGTAGTAATTCTTGTGGGCAAGCCAACGTGCAAAATGCTTTTCGGTGAGCCAGGCACGCCAGCGGATCGTCAGCATCTGGGTCAGGTAGAGGCGGTAGACCGCGCCGAGAATCGCTACGGCGGCGATCCCGCCGAAATAGCCGATCAGCTGCCAGAAGGCGGCGGTGTCCTTCTTCTCCAGCGCGTTGTAAAAGTCTTTATACCAGTGGTTGATCCACACGGAGATCGCCACGCTGAACAGCGACAGGCCAATCACTGCAGCCAGCAACAACCAGGCCTTGCCCTTCTCTTCGCTGCGCCAATAGGGCGTGATCATCGCCCAGGTTCGGCGAAAGAAGTGCCCACGCACCGCATCGTTGACCGCGGAGTACTCAGCGTTCTGATTCATCGTTCAGGCTCGGTAGGAAAAAGTGACAGGCGTTTGAACCGATCATAGACGATCGGTTCAGGGCTCCGTGCAGCCTGAAGCAGATTGTTCAGACTTTGTTCAGCGCCGTACCGGACGCTTCTGCAGCTTGCGTTGCAGGGTACGCCGGTGCATGCCCAGGGCGCGGGCGGTAGCGGAGATATTGCCTTCGTGTTCAGTCAACACGCGCTGAATATGCTCCCACTGCAGACGGTCCACCGACATCGGGTTTTCCGGCACCAGAGTGTCGAGGTCGGCATGCTCGGAGAGCAGCGCGGCCAGCACGTCGTCGGCGTCCGCCGGCTTGCACAAATAATTGCAGGCGCCGCGCTTGATGGCCTCGACGGCGGTGGCGATGCTCGAGTAACCGGTGAGGATCACCACGCGCATTTCGGGGTCGAGTTCCAGCAACTTGGGCAGCAGCACCAGGCCGGAGTCGCCGTCCATTTTCAGGTCGAGCGCGGCGTAGTCCGGTAAATCGGCCTGGGCGATGGTCAGGCCTTCTTCGGCCGAGCCTGCGGTGCTCACGCGAAAACCACGGCGGCTCATGGCGCGCGCCATCACGCGGGTAAAGGTGGCGTCGTCATCTACCAGCAGCAGGTGCGGCAGTTCTTCGCCTTCGACTTGGATCTCGTCACTCATCGATATCTCCTCGTGCGACACGGGGCAGGCGCAGCTCGGTGAGCGTGCCACCTTCCTCATGACTATAGAGCTTCACTGAGCCGCCCGCGCGGGTCACGCTGGCCTTGCTCAAAAACAGGCCGAGGCCGAAGCCTTTGCCCTTGGTGGTAAAGAAGGGTTTGCCGATCTGCTCGGCAATGGCCAGCGGCACGCCCGCGCCGTGGTCACGAATGCTGATGGTCACGTTTTCCGCGTCCCAGTCCAGCTGCACGCCCAACCCTTCAGGGCAGGCATCGGCGGCGTTGTTCAGCAGGTTGAGCAACGCCTGCGTCAGGTCTGGCGGCGGCGCCATGCGCGGCACGCTGCCCTGGCCCAGCAGGTTGAAACGGTAACTGGCTTCGGGGCGCATCAGGTGCCAGCGGTTCAGGGCTTCGTCGAGCCACTGGGTCACGTCCTGCATCTCCACCGCCAGGCGGCGATTGGCCTCGGCGGCGCGTACCAGTTGCTGCAAGGTCTGCTTGCACTGCTTGACCTGTTCCTGCAACACGCTCAGGTCATCTTGCAGCGCCGGGTCGTGATGGTCCTGGGTCATTTCCTTGAGCAGTACGCTCATGGTTGCCAGCGGTGTGCCCAGCTCATGGGCGGCGCCGGCGGCCTGGGTGGCGACGGCCAGCAACTGCTGGTCACGCAGGCCTTCCTCACGGCGAATGGCGCGCAATTCTTCCTGGCGGCGCAGCTCTTCGGCCATGCGCGCGGCGAAAAACGTGATAACCGCAGCGGACAGCGCAAAGCTCAGCCACATCCCGTAGATCTGCAGGTTTTCCCGGGCGATAGGGAAGGTCTTCAGGGGGTAAAACTGCGCCAGCAGCAAGGTGTACAGCGTCAGCGCGATGCCCGACAGCACCACCGAATAGCGCCATGGCAACGTCACGGCGGCAATGGTCAGCGGCACCAGGTAATAAGACACGAACGGGTTGGTGGAACCACCGGAGAAATAAAGCAACACACTGTGGATAAACAGGTCGCAGGCCAATTGCAGCGCGTATTCCAGCTCGGTCACCGGCCACGTGGTGCGCAGCCGAATGGCAGTGAACACGCACAGCACGATGGAAAAGCCCAGTGTCACGGCCAGCTGCAGCCACGGCAGCGGCAGCAGGTCGAACCAATACGCGAGCCCGACGGAGCCGGCCTGTGCGGCCAGTACCAAGGTACGAATGAACGTCAGGCGCCAGAGGTTCTGGCGGGTGGCGGAAGTCAGTTTTACGGCGGCGAGCATGAGCTCTCCCGGTGAGCGCTGCAGGCGGATCGGCAGGAGTATAAACGAAGCAGACCCGCTGGCACGGCGCGTGTGGCTCTTTGACGCAGGCCGGGCAGATGACCGTTCGTCGGCACCGCGCCACTTGTAGCGAATGTGTAAACCCGAAGAACCCGATAGCACCGTCTACAGTCTTACCGAACACGGTTATACCAACACGACCATCCCAAGGAGCTTCCATGTCTCGTTTCACTCGCAGTGCAGCTGTCCTCACTCTCAGCGCCAGCGCCCTGGCCAGCCTGCCGGCCATGGCCGCCGATGAACTGCATTACAACCAGATCTCCCTGCGTGCCGAAGTCAGCCAGGAAGTGGCTCGCGACAAGATGATCGTCACCCTTTATACCGAGTCACAAAACACCGACCCGGCCAAGCTCGCCGCCGAAATCACCACCACCCTGAACAAGGCCCTGGGCGAAGCGCGCGAAGTCAAAGGCGTGACCCTGCGCCAGGGCAGCCGTAACAGCTACCCGATCTACGACAACAAGAACCAGAAGATCACCGGCTGGCGCGAGCGTGCCGAACTGCGCCTGGAAAGCGCGGATTTCCCGGCGCTGTCCAAGCTCACCGGCGATCTGCTGAACACCCTGAAAATGGAAAACATGGACTTCGCCATCGCCGACGCCACGCGCAAGTCCAGCGAAGATGCCCTGCTTAAAGACGCGGTCGCCGCCTTCAAGGCGCGCGCGCAGTTGGCCACCGATGCGCTGGGCGGCAAGGGCTACAAGATCGTCAACCTGAACTTCAACACCAACGGCTACCCGATGCCTTACGCGCGCGGCGCCGGCATGATGATGAAAGCGGCGATGGCGGATTCGGCACCGACGCCTGAAGTAGAAGCGGGTACCAGCCAGGTCAACATGAGCGCCGACGGCGTGATCGAAGTACAGATGCAGTGACCTCTACCTGACAAACCTGAACGGCGGTAACCTCGGTTGCCGCCGTTTTCGTTTGGGCGGCTGTATAGGCCTGCCACTTCAGGAGTTTCCATGGAAAGAACCGCTTTCAAACCGCTACTCCTGGCTGCAAGCCTGCTGGCGTTCATGCCGATGGCCCAGGCGGCCAGCACCCTGGTCTACTGCTCCGAAGCCAGCCCTGCCGGCTTCGACCCCAGTCAGTACACCAGCGGCACCGATTTTGATGCCTCCGCCGAAACCGTGTTCAACCGCTTGACCCAGTTCAAGCGTGGCGGCACCGAAGTCGAACCCGGCCTGGCAACAAGCTGGGAGGTATCCAATGACGGCCTGAGCTACACCTTCCATCTGCGCGATGGCGTCAAGTTCCACACCACCGACTACTTCACCCCTACCCGCGACTTCAACGCGGATGACGTGCTGTTTACCTTCAACCGCCTGCTGGATGCCGACAGCCCATTTCGCAAGGCTTACCCGTCCGAGTCGCCATACTTCACCGACATGGGGTTGAACACCACGATCAAAAACGTCGAAAAACTCGACGATCACACCGTGCGTTTTAACCTGAATAATGTCGATGCCTCGTTCGTGCAAAACCTGGCCATGAGTTTTGCCTCGGTGCAATCGGCCCAATACGCCGCCCAGCTGTTGAAACAGGGCAAGGCTGAAGACATCAACCAGAAACCCGTCGGCACCGGGCCGTTTGTGTTCAAGCGCTACCAGAAAGACTCGCAGATCCGTTACGTCGCCAATAAACAGTATTGGAAACCCGAGGATGTGAAGCTCGACAACCTGGTGTTTGCGATTACTCCGGACGCCGCTTCGCGCTTGCAGAAGCTCAAGGCCGGCGAATGCCAGGTCAGCGGTTACCCACGCCCGGCCGATATCGAGGTGATGAAACAGGACCCAAACCTGCGCGTGCTGCAACAAGCCGGCTTTAACCTGGGCTTTCTTGCTTACAACGTGACTCACCCGCCGCTCGACCAACTCAAAGTGCGTCAGGCCCTGGATATGGCCATCGACAAGCCGGCAATCATCAAGGCCGTGTACCAGAGCGCCGGGCAATTGGCGCAGAACGCATTGCCACCTGCCCAGTGGTCTTATGACCCCACCATCAAGGACGCGCCCTACGACCCGACCAAGGCGCGGGCGCTACTAAAAGAAGCAGGGGTTGCACCAGGTACCACCATCAATCTTTGGGCGATGACCGTGCAGCGCGCCTCCAATCCCAACGCGCGAATGTCGGCGCAGATGATTCAGCAGGATTGGGAAAAGGTGGGTATCAAAGCCAACATAGTCAGCTACGAATGGGGCGAATACATCAAACGCGCCAAAAATGGCGAACATGACGCGATGATTTACGGCTGGACCGGCGACAACGGCGACCCGGATAACTGGCTCGGCGTGCTCTACAGTTGTGCCGCGGTCAAAGGCAGCAACTACGCCAAATGGTGTAACCCGGCCTACGACAAACTGGTGCAGCAAGCCAAAGTCAGCAGTGACCGCAACCAGCGCATCAAGTGGTATCAACAGGCACAAAAAATCCTTAAGGAACAAGTACCTATAACGCCTATCGCAAACTCGACGGTTTTCCAGCCTATTCGAAAAGAAGTGCAGGACTTCAAGATCAGTCCTTTTGGCCTGACGCCGTTTTATGGTGTCAGTCTAGATAAGTAACAGCTGCGCCCCAACCGAGTGCGCCAGACGCCTCGGTTGGGCTTTTTTGGTGCGTCAAATGCACCGAAAAAACCCTCTATATATATGCATTTATGTACAAACTTTCATAAATGCGACATTCCTGTACGTTCGTACCACTGTTTGGCCTCCACGACGGTTCAGCATCTTGCAATGGGTATGGCCCCTGCATAAGTATCCGCAGGCCGACTCACGAGGTCGCCCTCAACACCAAAAATGACAACAAATCATGAGGCCAACATGCTTAAACACGCAGTCCTTCCGCTTTTAGTTAGCGCTGGCCTTATGGCCGCAGCCCCTTTCGCCCAAGCGGCGACTAACCTGGTGTTCTGCTCCGAAGGGAGCCCGGCCGGTTTTGACCCAGGCCAGTACACCACCGGAACAGACTTCGATGCCTCGGCCGAAACCGTGTTCAACCGCCTGAGCCAATTTGAACGTGGCGGCACCGCCGTTGTTCCAGGCCTGGCCACCAGTTGGGACGTTTCCCCGGATGGCCTGACGTATACCTTCCACCTTCGTGAAGGCGTCAAGTTCCACACCACCCCGTATTTCAAGCCGACTCGTGAATTCAATGCCGATGACGTGCTGTTCACGTTCAATCGCATGATCAACAAGGACGATCCGTTCCGCAAAGCCTATCCAACCGAGTTCCCGTACTTCTCGGACATGGAGATGGACAAGAACATCAAGAACATCGAAAAAGTTGATGACCATACCGTCAAGTTCACCCTTGGCACCGTGGACGCGGCTTTCATCCAGAACCTGGCAATGAGTTTCGCGTCGATCCAGTCGGCCGAATACGCTGCCCAGCTGTTGAAGGAAGGCAAAGCCAGCGACATCAACCAGAAGCCAATCGGCACCGGGCCGTTCGTCTTCAAGAGCTACCAGAAAGACTCCAACATCCGCTTTACCGGCAACAAGGACTACTGGAAGCCTGAAGACGTCAAGGTTGATAACCTGATCTTCTCGATCTCCACTGACGCCTCGGTACGCATTCAAAAACTCAAGAAGAACGAGTGCCAGATCACGGCCTATCCTCGCCCAGCGGACATCAAGCCACTGGAAGCGGACAAGGACATGAAGATGCCGCACCAGGCGGGCTTCAACCTGGGTTATATCGCTTACAACGTCATGCCTGTGCTTAAGGGCCAGACCACGCCAAACCCATTGGCAGACCTGCGGGTTCGCCAGGCGCTGGACATGTCGGTCAACAAGCAGCAGATCATCGACTCCGTGTATCAGGGCGCAGGCCAACTGGCCGTCAACGCCATGCCGCCGACCCAATGGTCGTATGACACCACCATCAAAGACGCCAAGTACGACCCGGCCAAAGCCAAGGAACTGCTCAAGGAAGCCGGTATCAAGGAAGGCACCGAGATCACCTTGTGGGCCATGCCGGTTCAGCGTCCGTACAACCCGAACGCCAAGCTGATGGCTGAGATGCTGCAGAGCGACTGGAAACAGATCGGCCTGAAGGTCAACATCGTCAGCTACGAATGGGGTGAGTACATCAAGCGCTCCAAAGGCGGCGAGAACCAGGCGATGATCATCGGCTGGAGCGGTGACAATGGTGACCCGGACAACTGGTTGGGTACCCTCTTTGCCTCCTCGGCCTTGAACGGTAACAACTTCTCCAAGTTCACCAACAAGCAGTACGACGACCTGATCAGTCAGGCCAAGTCGACCACTGATGTGGCCAAGCGCACCGAACTGTACAAGCAGGCGCAACAACTCCTGAAACATGAATTGCCTTACACACCTATCGCGCACTCGACGGTGTATCAACCCATGCGCAACACCGTGCAGGACTTCAAGATCAGCCCGTTTGGCTTGAACTCTTTCTACGGCGTAAGCGTAAGCGGCAAGTAAGGATTAATAACGGCGACGTTTCATAACGTCGCCGTTATTGCATCCGCCTGGACCGTAGGAATCAGACCACCTTTGCGACCGTTACCGTCCTACGGCAACGAACTGCGATAGGTGCGTCTGTTGCCTACAAGGTCAATCCGTTTTGGCGCATTTACTGCGAAGTCCACGGCCCATACCGTCGTACGACAGCAGAGGCACCAATATCGGAAAGGCACCTGCCGTGTGTGGGATCAGTGATATCTCCCAGGCTTCGAGCCTGGGTGATTGCTCGCTGATGACAACTACAAACAAGGATCGGGATCGTCATGCGCCATACCACTGTTCTATCCGCAATTTTTGGCACCAGCCTGCTGGCTGTGGCCACGATGGGCCAAGCCGCCGACAAGAAGAGCCTGGTGTTCTGCTCTGAAGGCAGCCCGGCCGGGTTTGACACCGCGCAGTACACCACCGCCACCGACAACGATGCGGCCGAGCCGCTGTACAACCGCTTGGTTGAGTTCGAAAAAGGCGCGACCAATGTGGTACCTGGGTTGGCAACCAAGTGGGATATTTCCGAAGACGGCCTGACCTACACCTTTCATTTGCGTGAAGGGGTGAAATTCCACAGCAACAAGGAATTCAAGCCGACGCGCGACTTCAACGCCGACGACGTGCTGTTCACCTTCAACCGCATGCTTGACCCCGACCACCCGTTTCGCAAGGCCTACCCCACCGAGTTTCCATACTTCAACGGGATGAGCCTGAACAAGAACATTGCCAAGGTCGAGAAAACCGACCCGCACACCGTGGTGATGACCTTGAATACGGTTGACGCCGCGTTCGTTCAAAACATCGCCATGAGCTTTGCCTCGATTCTGTCGGCCGAGTACGCCGAGCAGTTGCTCAAGGAAGGCAAGCCCAGCGACATCAACCAGAAGCCGATCGGCACTGGCCCGTTTGTGTTCCAGCGTTATCAGAAAGACTCGCAGATCCGTTACGTGGCTAACAAACAGTACTGGGACCCAAGCCGGGTCAAGCTGGACCAACTGATCTTCGCCATCAACACCGATGCGTCGGTGCGGGTACAGAAGCTCAAGGCCGGCGAATGCCAGATCACGCTGCACCCGCGCCCGGCCGACGTCGACGCCCTCAAGGCCGACCCGAACCTGCAACTGCTGACCAAACCCGGCTTCAACCTGGGTTACATCGCCTACAACGTGCGCCACAAACCCTTCGACCAGCTCGAAGTGCGTCAGGCACTGGACATGGCGGTGAACAAGCAGAGCATCCTCAACGCCGTGTACCAGGGCGCCGGCCAACTGGCGGTCAACGCCATGCCGCCGACCCAGTGGTCCTACGACGACACCATCAAGGACGCTGCCTACAACCCGGAAAAAGCCAAGGAATTGCTCAAGGCCGCCGGCGTCAAGGAAGGTACCGAGATCACCCTGTGGGCGATGCCGGTGCAACGTCCGTACAACCCCAATGCCAAGCTGATGGCCGAGATGCTGCAAAGCGATTGGGCCAAGATCGGCCTCAAGGTCAAGATCGTCAGCTACGAATGGGGCGAGTACATCAAGCGCACCAAGAACGGTGAGCACGACGTCAGCCTGATCGGCTGGACCGGCGACAACGGTGACCCGGACAACTGGCTGGGCACTCTTTACAGCTGCGACGCCATCGGCGGGAACAACTATTCCATGTGGTGTGACCCGGCGTACGACAAGCTGATCAAGCAAGCCAAGGTCGTCACCGACCGCGAACAAAGGACTGTTCTGTACAAACAGGCGCAGCAACTGCTTAAAGCACAGGTGCCGATCACGCCCGTCGCCCACTCGACGGTCAACCAGCCGTTAAGCGCCAAAGTCGAAGGTTTCAAAGTCAGCCCCTTCGGCCGCAACGTGTTCTCGGGCGTCAGTATCAACCCATAAAAAAATAACCGGATTGCAGGGAGCGACGTTGGCTCCCTGGCAAACGTGCAGCCTTTTGTTGCGAAATTTCCTACAGCAAACGTTTGCAAAGGCTTGAACGAGTTACACACCCAATAGCCGGTTCACCTAAAAAGACCGGCATTAAAAAGAGAACCAAAGGAGCTTCACCCATGAAACTGAGCAGCAAAGCGCTTCTGGCCCTGGCCATCAGCAGCATCACGGCAACCGCCTTCGCTGAAACCCAAAGCCAGGACTTCGTCCCTACCACGTTGGCCGGCACCAGCGCCCAAAGCGAGGCCAAAGGCTTTATCGACGGTCAAAGCCTGGGCGGTACCACCCGTAACTGGTTTTCCAACGAGCAGCGTTTCCGTGGTAGCAAGTTCACTTACCAGAAGCACGGCGAGGCTCGCACCGACGCCTACCGTACCAACTGGCTGCAAGGCACCATCCTTAACTACTCCTCGGGCTTCACCCAAGGCACTGTTGGGGTAGCAACCGAAGTAGCGGGTTACAACGTCATCGCGCTCGACCAGAGCAAGCGTGACATCAAGGGCGGTTCCAACCGTACCCTGGCCGACTCCGACGGCGATGCAGTAGGCCAGTGGAGCAAACTGGGCCTGGCCAACGTCAAGTTCCGTGTGTCCAACACCACCTTGACCGCCGGTCGCCAGAACTTCAGCAGCGGCATCGTCGACACCATCGGCAACCGTGCACTGCCGTCGAGCTTTGAAGGTTTTGCCCTCAACAGCGAAGAGTTCAGCAACCTGTCGTTCCAGGGCGCTTACTTCGACCGCGTGTCGCCACGTACCGAACAGAGCCTGTCGAAATTCCGCAGCGAATACGGCAATGGCCAGGAAGCGGATCACGTCTACACCGCGGGCGTGAACTACCAGCCGTTCAAGAGCCTGAAAACCAGCTTCTTCGGCGCTCAAGTCAAAGACTTCTGGAACCAGTACTACTTCGGCGCAACCCATGAACTGGGTGACAGCCAGCAACTGAGCCTGACCACCGGCCTGAACTACTACAAAACCGTCGACGAAGGCAAAAAGTTGATGGGCAAGATCGACAACGACACTTACTCGCTGTCGCTCGGCCTGACTCACCAGGCTCACAGCCTGACCTTCTCGTACCAGGAAGTGAACGGTAACGAGTACTTCGACTACCTGCACGAAACCAACGGCATCTACCTGGCCAACTCCCTGACGTCCGACTTCAACGGTCCGAACGAGAAATCGTTCCAGATCGCTTACGGCATCAACATGGCCGAATACGGCGTGCCAGGCCTGAAGTTCAACATCTACTCGGCTCGCGGCTGGGGCATCGACGGCACTCACTACACCGGCGACGGCGGCCGTGCCGGCTTTGCTTACAACGGTATCCAGACCCAGGACGGCGAGAAACACCAGGAATACGGCGTGGGTACTTCCTACGCGATTCAAAGCGGCGCACTCAAGGCCACCACCATTCGTGGTACCTACGTGACTCACCGTGCCAGCGCTAACCAGGCTGACGGCAACCTGCGTGAGTTCCGCCTGGTCACCACCATCCCGTTCAACATTCTTTAATTAGCGCCAGGTAGACGGCGGGCTCAGGACGAGCCCGCCGTCTACGCTTGTCTGGTTCACTCGATTGCAGAGGGCTCTGAATGAAAATGCTCCCGTTACAAGCTGCCATTGCCGCTGCGCTATTGAGCGTTGCGATCGGCGTTTCGGCCAAACCGTTGGTGGTCTGCACCGAAGCCAGCCCGGAAGGTTTTGACCCGGTCCTGTACACCACCGCCGTCACCGCTGACGCCGCGGCAGAAACCATGTTCAACCGCCTGGTGGACTTCAAGCCCGGCACCACCGAAGTCGTGCCTGCCCTGGCCAAAGACCTGCCGGAAATCAGCGCCGATGGCCTGACCTACACGTTCCACCTGCGTGACGACATCAAGTTCCACACCACCGATTACTTCAAACCCACGCGCAACATGAATGCCGACGATGTGCTTTGGAGCTTCCAGCGCCAGCTGGACCCGAATCACCCGTGGCACAACAAGTCCAACGTGGGCTACCCGTACTTTGAAAGCATGGGTTTCAAGGAACTGCTCAAGAGCGTAGAGAAGACCGACGACCACACCGTGGTCTTCACCCTGACCCGTCCTGAAGCACCGTTCCTGTCCGACCTGGCCATGGCGTTTTCCTCGATTCACTCCGCCGAATACGCCGACCAGTTGCTCAAGTCCGGCAAGACCGATGACCTGAACGCCAAGCCCATCGGCACCGGCCCGTTCATCTTCAACCGTTACGCCAAAGACGCCCAGGTGCGCTTCAAGGCCAACCCGGACTACTTCCGTGGCAAGCCGCCGGCTGACCCGTTGATCCTGGCCATCACTACCGACAGCAACGTGCGCCTGCAAAAGCTCAAGGCCAACGAATGCCAGATCGCGCTGTATCCCAAGCCCGATGATGTGCCGAGCGCCAAGGCTGATCCCAATCTGAAAGTCGCGGAACTGGCGGCGATGACCACCAGCTACACCGCCTTGAACACCACCCACAAGTACATGAGCGACGCGCGCGTGCGCCACGCGATCAACATCGCGTTCGACAAAAAAGGCTACAACGAGTCCCTGTACGGCAAAGGCAACGCAATCGACGCCACCGGCCCGTACCCGCCAACCCTGCTGGGCTTTAGCGAAAAGCTGAAAAACCCACCGCGTGACCTGGACAAGGCCCGCGCCCTGCTCAAGGAAGCCGGCGTACCGGAAGGCACCGAGTTCACCCTGTTCACCCGTAACGGCGGCGGCCCGACCAACCCCAACCCGATGCTCGGCGCCCAGCGCATGCAGGCGGATCTGGCGCAGATCGGCCTGAAAGTGAACATCAAGGTCATGGAATGGGGCGAAATGCTCAAGCGTGCCAAAAACGGTGAGCACGACATGGTGTCCGCCGGTTGGGCGGGGGATAACGGGGACCCGGATAACTTCCTCACACCAAACCTGAGTTGCGATGCAGCCAAAAACGGCGAAAACTACGCCCGCTGGTGTAACAAAGAGTTTCAAGACTTGATCGACAAGGCACGCGCTATCGCTGAACCGGCCCAGCGCGCTGCACTCTATGAACAAGCACTGGACGTTTTCGAGAAGGACCAACCATGGATTCCCATGGCTTACCCGAAAATGTTCACCGCCATGCGCAAAAACGTCGAGGGTTATACCCAAAGCCCTCTGACGACCAATAACTTCGCCACCACCCAGGTGAAGTAATAAGAGAAGACGCTCGGCACCGTCGCCATTGACGGTGCCGAACCTGCCTAACCGGCTGATTGAGGTACACAACAAGATGTTTAGTTTTATTGCCCGCCGATTGGGGTTATTGATCCCCACGTTTTTCGGCATCACGTTGCTGACGTTTGCGTTGATTCGCATGATCCCCGGCGACCCTGTCGAAGTCATGATGGGCGAACGACGAGTCGACCCCGAGATGCACGCACAGGCAATGGAACGCCTCGGCCTTAACAAGCCGCTGTACGCGCAATACCTGGACTACGTAGGCAAACTCGCCCACGGCGACCTCGGTGAGTCCCTGCGCACGCGCACCAGCGTGTGGACCGAATTCACCGCCCTCTTCCCTGCGACCCTGGAACTGTCCATGGCCGCCCTGTTGTTCGCCGGTATCCTGGGCCTGTTGGCCGGGGTGATCGCGGCCTTGAAACGAGGATCCCTGTTCGACCATGGGGTGATGGGCATCTCCCTGGCGGGATATTCGATGCCGATCTTCTGGTGGGGCCTGATCCTGATCATGTTCTTCTCGGTAAGCCTGGGCTGGACCCCGGTTTCCGGGCGTATCGACCTGCTCTACGACATCGAGCCGCGCACCGGCTTCATGCTGATCGACACGCTGCTGGCTGACGAGCCGGACGCGTTCTTCGACGCCCTGCACCACTTGATCCTGCCGGCCATCGTGCTCGGCACCATCCCGCTGGCGGTTATCGCGCGGATGACCCGTTCGTCGATGCTCGAAGTCCTGCGCGAAGACTATATCCGTACCGCCAAGGCCAAAGGCCTGTCGCCGGCGCGCGTGGTGTTCGTCCACGGCCTGCGTAACGCACTGATCCCGGTACTCACCGTGGTCGGCCTGCAAGTGGGTACTCTGCTGGCCGGTGCGGTTCTGACCGAAACCATCTTCTCGTGGCCCGGCATCGGCAAATGGCTGATCGAAGCCATTGGCGCACGGGACTATCCCGTGGTGCAAAACGGCATCCTGTTAATCGCCTGCCTGGTGATTCTGGTGAACTTCGTGGTGGATATCCTCTACGGCTTCGCCAACCCACGCATCCGTCACCAGCGCTGAGATCATGACCATGACCACACCTACTTCCGCGGTAGCAGTCGATCAAAGCCTGCTGTACCCGTCCCCGTACAAAGAATTCTGGCAAGCCTTTTCCAAGAACAAAGGCGCCGTCGCCGGCCTGCTGTTCATGTTGCTGGTGGTGTTTTGCGCGATCTTCGCCCCTTGGGTTGCGCCGCATAACCCGAGCGAGCAATACCGTGACTTCCTGCTCACCCCTCCAGCCTGGCTGGAAGGCGGGCAGATGCAGTTCCTGCTCGGCACCGACGAACTGGGCCGTGACCTGCTCTCGCGCCTGATCCAGGGTTCGCGCCTGTCCTTGCTGATCGGCTTGTCGTCGGTCGTGATGTCGCTGATCCCGGGCATCCTGCTGGGCCTGTTCGCCGGGTTCTTCCCGCGCCTGCTTGGCCCAACCATCATGCGTTTGATGGACATCATGCTGGCCCTGCCGTCGCTGCTGCTGGCCGTTGCCATTGTCGCGATCCTCGGCCCTGGCCTGATCAACACCGTGATCGCCATTGCGATCGTGTCGCTGCCCTCTTATGTGCGTCTGACCCGTGCTGCGGTGATGGGCGAACTGAACCGCGACTACGTGACGGCCGCCCGCCTCGCCGGCGCCGGCCTGCCACGCCTGATGTTCATCACCGTGCTGCCCAACTGCATGGCGCCGCTGATCGTACAGGCCACCTTGAGCTTCTCTTCGGCGATTCTCGATGCCGCGGCCCTGGGCTTCCTTGGCCTTGGCGTACAACCGCCAACCCCAGAGTGGGGCACCATGCTGGCTTCGGCCCGTGACTACATCGAACGCGCCTGGTGGGTCGTGAGCTTGCCGGGTTTGACCATTTTGCTCAGCGTGCTGGCAATCAACTTGATGGGTGACGGCCTGCGCGATGCGCTGGACCCGAAACTCAAGAACGCCGCCTGAGGAGATTCCCATGTCACTGTTAGAAATCAAGAATCTCAACGTACGCTTCGGCGACACGACCGCCGTGCCGGTGGTCGATGGCCTCGACATTTCCGTCGACAAAGGCGAAGTACTGGCGATCGTTGGCGAGTCGGGCTCGGGTAAATCCGTGACCATGATGGCGCTGATGGGCCTGATCGAGCACCCCGGCATCGTCACCGCCGACGCCCTGAACTTCGATGGCAAGGACATGCTCAAGCTGAGCAACCGTCAGCGCCGCCAAATCGTCGGCAAAGACCTGGCGATGGTGTTCCAGGACCCGATGACCGCGCTGAACCCCAGCTACACCGTGGGTTTCCAGATCGAAGAAGTGCTGCGCCTGCACCTGAAAATGTCCGGCAAGCAAGCGCGCAAACGTGCGATCGAACTGCTCGAAAAAGTGGAAATCCCGGGCGCCGCCAGCCGTATGGATGCCTACCCGCACCAACTGTCCGGCGGTATGAGCCAGCGTGTCGCAATCGCCATGGCGATTGCCGGCGAGCCGAAACTGCTGATCGCGGATGAGCCGACCACGGCCTTGGACGTAACCATTCAGGCGCAGATCATGGAGCTGCTGCTGGCCCTGCAGAAAGAGCAGAACATGGGCCTGGTGCTGATCACCCACGACCTGGCCGTGGTGGCCGAAACCGCCCAGCGCGTGTGCGTGATGTACGCCGGCCAAGCCGTGGAAGTCGGCCAGGTGCCGCAACTGTTCGACATCCCGGCGCACCCGTACAGCGAAGCGCTGCTCAAGGCGATCCCCGAGCACAGCCTGGGCGCCACGCGCCTAGCCACGCTGCCGGGCATCGTGCCCGGTCGTTATGACCGCCCGCAGGGTTGCCTGCTGTCGCCACGTTGCCCGTATGTGCAGGAATCCTGCCGTGCCCAGCGGCCTGGCCTTGACCCGAAAACCAACAGCCTCGCGCGCTGCTTCTACCCCTTGAACCAGGAGGTGGCGTAATGGCCGTCGTTCTTACCGCCCGCGACCTGACCCGTCACTACGAAGTCTCCCGTGGCCTGTTCAAGGGCCACGCGCTGGTACGCGCGCTTAATGGTGTGTCGTTTGAACTGGAAGCCGGCAAGACCCTCGCCGTGGTGGGTGAGTCGGGTTGCGGCAAATCCACCCTGGCCCGCGCGCTGACGCTGATTGAAGAGCCGTCGTCGGGCTCGTTGAAAATCGCCGGCCAGGAAGTCGCCGGTGCCGACAAGGCCCAGCGCAAGCAACTGCGCAAAGACGTGCAGATGGTGTTCCAGAGCCCGTATGCCTCGCTGAACCCACGGCAGAAAGTCGGTGATCAACTCGGCGAGCCGCTGTTGATCAACACCAATCTGTCCGCCGCCGAGCGCCGCGAGAAAGTGCAGGCGATGATGAAGCAAGTGGGCCTGCGCCCTGAGCATTATCAGCGCTACCCGCACATGTTTTCCGGTGGTCAGCGCCAGCGTATTGCCCTGGCCCGCGCCATGATGCTGCAACCCAAAGTGCTGGTGGCCGATGAACCGACCTCGGCACTCGACGTGTCGATCCAGGCCCAGGTGCTTAACCTGTTCATGGACCTGCAGCAGGAATTCAACACCGCCTACGTGTTCATTTCCCACAACTTGGCAGTGGTGCAACACGTTGCCGACGACGTGATGGTGATGTACCTCGGCCGCCCGGTGGAAGTGGGCCCCAAGGAAGACATCTACGCCCGCCCGCTGCACCCGTACACCCAGGCGCTGCTGTCGGCCACCCCGACCATCCACCCAGACCCGAACAAGCCGAAGATCAAGATCGTCGGCGAACTGCCCAACCCGCTGAACCCGCCATCTGGCTGCGCGTTCCACAAGCGCTGCCCGTATGCGACAGCGCGTTGCAGCAGCGAGGAGCCGTTGTTGCGGCCGCTGGACAACCGCCAGGTGGCTTGCCACTACGCGGAGCAGTTCGTGGCCTGAGCCTGCTGGCAACAAAAATGCCCTGGCGATAGCGCCAGGGCATGACAGGTGTTCTACAAGCCCTTCCCATCAGGTTGCGCATCAGCCTGTTGGGAGGGGCTTTTTTTTGGCTCGCACCACCCGCTTTTGATGACCAAATCCCTTTCAGTATTCGAAACCAATCTAACTGCCTGTCAGTTCTCACAGTAGCCAGCCACGGCCTTTTGCATTGTTATGAGTTCACCCCTTTATCCAATGGACGGGTAATCGCTCATGACAACTTTCACTGTTTTTTTCTGCGGCACTGGCTCAACCAAGTTTGACGATACTCACGCAAGTTATTGGAACGGTGAGTTGATTTCCACGCTGGCGCAAAACACTCAAAGCGTCAGTAAGGAGTTTGCCGAATGGATTGTTATCGACGGCCCCGGCAGCGGCAACTTGCAGGCCGATGAGATGTTCTCCGAGTCTGGCAATTATCCTCAGTTAAAGGGCACCGCCCTGGGCTCCGGCTGGGAAGAAAATGTGGCTCACGCGGTTAACATCATGAAGGGCACGTTTACCTGGCAGCGCGAAAAACTGACGGAGGAAAACTACACCCAACTGCAAAAAGCCGGCATTCCGATTGAAGACGTCAAAGTCACCGGCAGTTGGTATTGGCGCACTTACGATTACGGTACGCGCAAAGTAACGCAGCAGCAGTTGCAAGAGCAGATCATCAAGACCTTCCGAAAAGACGGCATCATTCCCACGCGCGTCAACCTGGTCGGCTGGAGCCGCGGCGGGATCAGCTGCCACATGCTGGCCAACGCCATGCTCAACGACAGCGTCTTGAAGAATGTGCCGGTCAATATCTTCGCTGTCGACCCGGTTCCGGGACTTTTGAACTTCCAGAGCAGTCGAGTAACGCTCGGCAGCAACGTCAAAGAGTACGTCGGTTTTTACGCAAGGGACGAGCGATCTTCCGGCTTCGCATGTGTCGTGCCCACCTTTGATAAAAGTACCCATGTTCATATCTATCCAATGCCCGGGCGCCACGCGACCTTGATGGGTAATGCTGCCCCCGACGGAAACCAGGGTGCCAAGGTGTATGCCGAACCCGGAGAGATTGTTCGTCACTTTGCAGAAACTTGCCTGACGCGATGGGGTGTGCGCCTGGAAAAGAAACTCAACCTCACGCCCGGCCAGATAAATGACCGTCTTACAAAGATGAATAATGATTTGAGCGGGTACGTGGCGATGCGTAGTACGGTTTACACCACCCGCACGTCCACTGCAGGTGAACGCAGCATTACCAAGGGCAGCAGCGATATTAAATTCACCGCCGCGAGCGGCACCGATTACCTGCCAGGACAGGGACTTTCAATAGACAAGATAGTGGACAGCGACTATTTCAAAGACATCGCGTAATTCTTATAAGGGAACAGGTTAAGCGTTTACAGCCCTCCCGTCAGGCGGTGCATACCTGACGGGAGGGGCCGTGCTTCAGGCCGAATCAGGTATCACTGTCACCTTGATCGCTATCATCGTCATCCGGGGCTTGCTGGTCGTCATCATCCTTGGAACCGCCTTGGTCCTCATCGCCTGGTTCGGCTTCCGACTTGGCCAGTTGCAGGCCCTTGCCCTGCACTGTCTGCACCGCCGAAAAGCCCGTCTGACTGCCCTGCACCGGGTTATGCGCCCAGGCCGTCGACATCCCCAACGACAACAGCACCAGCACTTTTATCAACAGCACTACACGTTGAAAAATACTCATGGTCGATTTCCGTCCAGTCAGTAGATGAATCCTGCACGACAGCGTTTTACCGTCGCCAGGTTAGAAGCTAGTCCCAATGCCGGGTTTGCGCCAGGCTTCAGGTGTCGCCATCGTCGTAGGTGTCGCTGTCCTCGCCTTCGTTATAAGGGTTTTCTGCGTCTTCCTTCGGCGCGGGTTGGGCTTGGGGTTGCCAACTGCCGGAGTTGACTTCCTTTTGCTTTTTTTTGCTGACGGGGCCGGTGTCCTTCCACTGGGGGGTTCCGGCATCCGCCAGCGCCGCGGTGTGAGCCAAAGCAGTGGACAGCCCCAAGGCCCCCAGCAGCACCACATGAATGGCGCGTTGAGTTATACGCAAGGTCGCCTCCTGATCCGTCGCTGATTGGGTGAAGTAGTTGAAACGCTAGACCGGATGCGGACTTCTCGCCAATGCCGCTGACAGATGAGGATCAAATGTGGGAGCTGGCTTGCCACATTGAGTCAGCGGCGCGCCCACAAAAAAGGGCGAAGCCATGACAGCTTCGCCCTTTTTTTACCGCTCAGACCTTAATGGTGCTCACGCGTCGCGCGGAATTTCACATCCGGCCAGCGCTCTTCCATCAATGCCAGGTTCACGCGGGTCGGGGCCAGGTAGGTCAGGTGACCGCCGCCGTCCACTGCCAGGTTTTCCACAGCCTTGTTGGAGAACTCTTCCAGCTTCTTCTTATCGCTGCAATCGATCCAGCGCGCGGAGTACACGGTGATTGGCTCGTAGGAGCATTCAACCTTGTATTCCTCTTTCAGGCGGCTGGCGACCACATCGAACTGCAACACGCCGACGGCGCCAAGGATGATGTCGTTGCTGCGCTCGGGGAAAAACACCTGGGTGGCACCCTCTTCCGCCAATTGCTGCAGGCCCTGGCGCAGTTGCTTGGATTTGAGCGGGTCGCGCAGGCGTACGCGGCGGAACAGTTCCGGGGCGAAGTGCGGGATACCGGTGAAGCCCAGCACTTCGCCCTCGGTGAAGGTGTCACCGATCTGGATGGTGCCGTGGTTGTGCAAGCCGATGATGTCGCCGGCGTAGGCTTCTTCGAGCTGTTCACGCTCGGAGGAGAAGAACGTCAGGGCATCGCCGATGCGCAGGTCCTTGCCGGTGCGCACGTGGCGCATCTTCATGCCTTTTTCGTATTTGCCGGAGCAGATACGCATGAAGGCGATACGGTCGCGGTGCTTGGGGTCCATGTTCGCCTGGATCTTGAACACAAAGCCGGTGAATTTCTCTTCGACCGGTTCCACGGTGCGCTCATTGGCAACCCGGGCCAGAGGCTTCGGCGCCCAGTTCACGACGGCGTCGAGTACGTGGTCGACACCGAAGTTGCCCAACGCAGTACCGAAGAACACCGGGGTCAGCTGGCCGTCGAGGAATTCCTGCTGATTGAACTCATGGCAGGCGCCCTGCACCAGCTCCAGTTGATCAACAAAGCGGTCGTACTCGTCACCCAGGTGGGCGCGGGCTTCGTCGGAGTCGAGCTTCTCGATGATTTTCACATCGGTGCGCTCGTGGCCGTGGCCAGCGGTGTAAACGATGATGTAGTCGTCGGCCAGGTGGTACACGCCCTTGAAGTCGCGGTAGCAACCAATCGGCCAGGTGATCGGCGCAGCCTTGATCTTCAGGACCGCTTCGATTTCATCGAGCAACTCGATCGGGTCGCGAATATCGCGGTCGAGTTTGTTGATGAAGCTGACGATTGGCGTGTCACGCAGGCGGCACACGTCCATCAGCGCAATGGTACGTGGCTCAACGCCCTTACCGCCGTCGAGGACCATCAAGGCCGAGTCCACCGCGGTCAGGGTGCGGTAGGTGTCTTCGGAGAAGTCTTCGTGGCCCGGGGTGTCGAGCAGGTTGACCATGTGGTCGCGATACGGGAACTGCATGACCGACGTGGTAATGGAAATACCCCGTTGTTTTTCCATTTCCATCCAGTCGGAGGTGGCATGGCGGTCGGATTTGCGGGATTTCACCGTGCCGGCCACTGCGATTGCCTTGCCCATCAGCAGGAGCTTCTCGGTGATGGTGGTTTTACCGGCATCGGGGTGGGAAATAATGGCGAAAGTGCGGCGTTTCGCGACTTCGGCGGCCTGGTGGGTCATGGGAAATCGCCTGGCAGGTGAGTCAAAAAAGGGCGGCGAGTATAGCGCAAACCCAGGGAGCCAGACCACCGTTCACCCGATTGGGGGTGGCTAAATGCTGCCAAGTGTGGAACCTTTTAAAAGGTAGAGACGTCCACTCCCCTGCTACCGCACTCGTACCAGGGGCTGAAAAATCAGCAAGTTAGCCTGACGAGGCTGCGCTCATGGCTTGATCGCATACCGCGTTGCCGGTATCGGCGAGCTGCTTTTCGCGAACTCATTCGCCGACAGCCAGGAATGGCATTGCCGCTCGGAAATGTGTTCGCCGACAAAAGAAAAAAAGGAGTCCGCCTGTGGCTATTCGCTATGGCAAAGGGCTGATAGGAGGAGCGGTTGTCGTCGCTCTCCTGGCCCTGCTGGTCCACTGGATCGGCATCAACACGATCGAACTGTACCGCGACGATTTGTTGTTTTACCTGCAAGCACACTTGATCCTCGTTCTTGTCTCCATGCTGGCTGCCCTCGTTGTAGGCATCCCCGCCGGTATCCTGCTCAGCCGACCGAACATGGTCGGGCGCGCAGAACGTTTCATGCAGATCTTCAACATCGGCAACACCGTCCCTCCCCTGGCCGTACTGGCCATCGCCCTCGGCGTCCTCGGCATCGGCAGTGGCCCGGCCATCTTCGCGTTGTTCCTCGCCTCGTTGCTGCCCATTGTGCGCAACACCTACGAAGGCCTCAAAAACGTTCAAGGCTCACTGAAAGAAGCCGCCACCGGCATCGGCATGACGCCGCGCCAGGTGCTGTTTCGCGTGGAATTGCCCAACGCCGTGCCGATCATCATCGGCGGTGTGCGCGTGGCCCTGGCGATCAACGTCGGCACCGCACCGCTGGCGTTCCTGATTGGTGCCAACAGCCTGGGCAGCCTGATCTTCCCCGGCATCGCCCTGAACAATCAGCCGCAACTGCTGCTCGGCGCCGCGTGCACCGCGCTGCTGGCATTGCTGCTTGACGGTCTGGTGACCATGGCCAGCCGCCTCTGGCTGGAACGCGGGTTGCGTCCGTCTTAAGGCTTGGCAAAGGAATTCACATGAAAAAACTGACATTGATATTGAGCTGCGTCCTGCTGTTCGCAGGTTTTGCGCAAGCCGCTGAAAAACCGGTGATCCGCATCGGCGCCCGAGTGTTCACCGAACAGACCCTGCTCGCCGAAATCACCTCCCAGTACCTGCGCACCAAGGGTTACGACACCCGCGTGACCGGCGGCCTGGGCAGCAACCTGGCGCGCAGTGCCCAGGAAAGCGGGCAACTGGACCTGATCTGGGAATACACCGGCGTGTCGCTGGTGGCCTACAACCATGTGGACGAGAAGCTCGACAGCGAACAGTCCTACGCCCGAGTTAAAGAACTCGATGCGAAAAAAGGCCTGGTCTGGCTCTCCCCGTCGAAATTCAGCAACACCTACGCATTGGCGTTGCCGGAAAACGTGGCCAAGGAATTCCCGCAGATCAACAGCATCAGCGACCTGACCCAAGCCCTGGCCGAGAAAACCAAAGGCACGCGCCTGGTGGCCTTGGACACCGAGTTCGCCAACCGTTCCGACGGCATGGCCGGCATGGTCAAGCTGTATGACATGAACCTGACCCGCAAAAACACCCGGCAGATGGATGCCGGCCTGGTCTACACCGCGCTGCGTAATGGCCAGGTGTTTGCCGGGTTGGTCTACACCACCGACGGTCGCCTGAATGCCTTCAAATTGAAGCTGCTGGAAGACGACAAACACTACTTCCCGGACTACACCGCTGCGCCGGTGGTGCGTCAGGATTATCTCAACGCTCACCCTGAACTGGCCGCTGACCTGAAACCGCTGGCCGCGCTGTTCGACGACGCAACCATGCGCCAGCTGAACGCGCGGGTCGACGTTGACCATGAAAGCCCGTCCGCCGTGGCCGCAGACTTCCTGCGCCAACATCCCATAAGCCAATAAGAGGAGAAGACATGGAATTTCTGAACGCCTTTTCCCATCTTGATTGGGCCCAGGTCCTGCACCTGACCTGGCAGCACATCACCCTGGTCGGCATTGCCGTCATTCTGGCAATCGTCGTGGGCGTGCCGCTGGGCGTGCTGATGACGCGCTTCCCGACCCTGGCCGGCCCGCTGCAAGCCAGCGCCACGGTGCTGCTGACCGTGCCGTCGATCGCGCTGTTCGGCCTGCTGCTGCCGTTCTATTCCAAGTTCGGCCAGGGCCTGGGGCCGATGCCGGCGATCACCGCGGTGTTCCTCTACTCGCTGCTGCCGATCATGCGTAACACCTACCTGGCCCTGACGGGCGTGGAACCGGGCATCCGCGAAGCCGCCAAAGGCATCGGTATGACCTTCGGCCAGCGCCTGCGCATGGTTGAACTGCCCATCGCCGTGCCGGTGATCCTCGCCGGTGTGCGCACCGCCGTGGTGATGAACATTGGTGTGATGACCATCGCCGCCACCATCGGCGCCGGTGGCCTGGGTGTACTTATTCTGGCTTCCATCAGCCGCAGCGACATGTCGATGCTGATCGTTGGCGCCGTGCTGGTCAGTCTTCTGGCCATCTTCGCCGACCTGCTTCTGCAATGGCTGCAACGCTCGCTGACTCCAAAAGGACTGCTCAAATGATCGAACTTCAAAACCTGACCAAGACTTTTCAAAGCAACGGCAAAACCGTATCTGCCGTGAACGACGTAAGCCTGACCGTCAATGAAGGCGAGATTTGCGTGTTCCTCGGCCCATCGGGTTGCGGCAAAAGCACCACGCTGAAAATGATCAACCGCCTGATCAAGCCCACCTCGGGCAAGATCCTGATCAACGGCGAAGACACCACCGACCTGGATGAGGTGACCCTGCGTCGCAACATCGGTTATGTGATCCAGCAGATCGGCCTGTTCCCGAACATGACCATCGAGGAAAACATCGTGGTCGTACCCAAGCTGCTCGGCTGGGACAAGCAGAAATGCCACGACCGCGCCCGCGAGTTGATGAGCATGATCAAGCTGGAGCCCAAGCAGTATCTGCATCGCTACCCGCGTGAACTGTCGGGCGGCCAGCAACAGCGCATCGGCGTGATCCGTGCGTTGGCGGCCGATGCGCCGCTGCTGCTGATGGACGAGCCGTTCGGCGCGGTTGACCCGATCAACCGCGAGATGATCCAGAACGAATTCTTCGAGATGCAGCGCGCGCTGAACAAGACCGTGATCATGGTCAGCCACGACATCGACGAAGCGATCAAGCTGGGCGACAAGATCGCGATCTTCCGCGCCGGCAAGCTGCTGCAGATCGACCACCCGGACACGCTCCTGGCGCACCCGGCTGACGAGTTCGTGAGCAATTTCGTCGGCCAAGACAGCACGCTGAAGCGCCTGCTGCTGGTGAAAGCCGAGGACGCGGCGGACAACGCCCCGTCGGTGAGCCCCGAAACCCCGGTGGCCGAGGCCCTGGAGCTGATGGACGAAACGGACCGTCGCTACGTGGTGGTCACCTGTGCCGAGAACAAGGCGCTGGGTTATGTACGACGTCGCGACCTGCACCGTCAGACCGGTACCTGCGGCCAGTACTTGCGCGAGTTCAACGCCACGGCGGCGTATGACGAGCACTTGCGCATCCTGTTGTCGCGCATGTACGAGTTCAACCGCTCGTGGTTGCCGGTGATGGACGCGGAGCGTGTGTTCCTGGGTGAAGTGACTCAGGAATCGATTGCCGAGTACCTGAGTTCCGGTAAGTCGCGTGGCGGCAAGACCAGTATTGTCTCCCCTGCCGAGACCGCCCTGGCCTGATCTGAAACAACCCAGGTCAACCTGTGGGAGGGGGCTTGCCCCCGATGACGGTGTGTCAGTCACTTCATCAGTCACTGATCCACCCCTATCGGGGGCAAGCCCCCTCCCACATTTGCTCGCTGAAATCCCGCCGATTTAGCCCTCCCGGGGAACATCAATCCGTCACACCGGTCGGTTACATAAGTAGCTGCACGAGGTCCTGCGACGAACGCGTGCAAAAACGCGACATTTTTAGTTGATCTATGGCCCCTCACGTCCTAAAGTTCGCGCCGAACGTCCATGCTGGAAACGATCCATCCGGCTCAAGTACTGACGACGAGACAGCAAGGCCAAGGGAAGCAGTGATTCCCGTGGCCTTTTTGCTTTCGGCGACATGCCTTGGGAAGTAGGCGAACCAAAGTGGGGATACGGAGGACGTTCATTTGCACCCATTGATCAAATTAGTTTGCCCTTAGGAGTTCCCAGCATGTCGATCAACGTCGAAGATTATTTCGCGCGCGCCACGTTTGACAAAATGAAA
The DNA here is from genome assembly GCF_047943075.1 of Pseudomonas sp. NFX183. NCBI lineage: Bacteria > Pseudomonadati > Pseudomonadota > Gammaproteobacteria > Pseudomonadales > Pseudomonadaceae > Pseudomonas > Pseudomonas sp. NFX183. Next base: position 1,172,669 of record NZ_CP181333.1, read on the forward strand.
GCGTTCGCCGACAAGCAAGAAACCCCATTCGTGGTGATCGACACCGCGATGATCAGCCAGGCCTACGATGACCTGCGCGCCGGTTTCGAATTCGCCAAAGTTTATTACGCAGTCAAGGCCAACCCTGCCGTCGAGATCATCGACCTGTTGAAAGACAAGGGTTCGAGCTTCGACATCGCCTCGATCTACGAGCTGGACAAGGTCATGGACCGTGGCGTCAGCCCCGACCGTATCAGCTACGGCAACACCATCAAGAAATCCAAGGACATCCGCTACTTCTACGAGAAGGGCGTGCGCCTGTTCTCCACCGACTCCGAAGCCGACCTGCGCAACATCGCCAAGGCCGCGCCGGGCTCGAAAGTCTATGTGCGTATCCTCACCGAAGGCTCGACCACGGCTGACTGGCCGCTGTCGCGCAAATTCGGCTGCCAGACCGACATGGCCATGGACCTGCTGATCCTCGCCCGTGACCTGGGCCTGGTGCCATACGGCATCTCCTTCCACGTCGGCTCGCAGCAGCGCGACATCAGCGTGTGGGACGCGGCGATCGCCAAGGTCAAAGTGATCTTCGAACGCCTGAAAGAAGAAGACGGCATTCATCTGAAGCTGATCAACATGGGCGGTGGCTTCCCGGCCAACTACATCACCCGCACCAACAGCCTGGAAACCTACGCCGAAGAAATCATCCGCTTCCTCAAGGAAGATTTCGGCGACGACCTGCCGGAAATCATCCTGGAACCAGGCCGTTCGTTGATCGCCAACGCCGGCATCCTGGTCAGCGAAGTGGTGTTGGTGGCGCGTAAATCCCGCACCGCCGTCGAGCGTTGGGTGTACACCGATGTGGGCAAGTTCTCCGGCCTGATCGAAACCATGGACGAAGCCATCAAGTTCCCGATCTGGACCGAGAAAAAAGGCGAGATGGAAGAAGTGGTCATCGCCGGCCCTACCTGCGACAGCGCCGACATCATGTACGAAAACTACAAGTACGGCCTGCCGCTGAACCTGGCGATTGGTGACCGTCTGTACTGGCTGTCGACCGGTGCGTACACCACCAGCTATAGCGCTGTGGAATTCAATGGCTTCCCGCCGTTGAAGTCTTACTACGTGTAAGCAATTCGCACACAAAAAACCCATGACATGTCATGGGTTTTTTTGGTCAGGACAGGCTCGCGGCGCGCTGTTGGTAGGCCTCGGCCATCGCCCGGACCTGCGGATCACTGGCTGCGGCCAACGCGGTGTGAGCCGTTCGCAAAAACTTCAGATTGCCGCCCGCCAGCGCCTTGCGCAGCCACGCCAATGCCTCGTCGATTCGGCCTCGGTCAGCCAATATCGCGGCATAGCTGAACTGCCCGCGAAAATCCCCGCCCTCGGCTGAACGCCGATACCACTCGACAGCCGCCTCAAAATCCCTCGGGCAAGAGTGGCCGTCTTCCAAATAACGCCCCAGCAGGTTCATCGACTTGGCGTGGCCCTGCTCTGCAGCCAGCCGATAAAACCCCAGCGCTCGCGGTCGGTCTTCGTCGACACCACGACCGGTTGCCAGCAAATTGGCATAGTTGTACTGGCCCCAATCCAACCCGGCCTCTGCCGCCAGGCGATACTCCCGCGCAGCTGCCACCTCATCGACGGCGCAGCCCCAGCCATGTTCCAGGCAACGCCCGGCCATATTGCGTGCCATCAACTGCCCGCCGTTGGCGGCGATCTGGAACCAGCGCAGCGCCAGCGCTTCATCGCGCGCAATGCCGCGCCCTTCCAGCAGGATTTGTCCCAGCAAGGCCTGGGCGTCTACCACGCCCTCCTTGGCGGCCATCAAAATCGCCTGGGCGGCGCGCACCGGGGAATCGTCGAGCATGCTTTGCAGTTGCTCGACGTTGAGCACTTCTTCACGGCGCAATAAAAAGCCCATGTCAGACCTCGACCCAGCGGCGCAACAGGTTGTGGTACGTGCCGGTGAGTTGGATCAGCGCTGGATGGTCAGGAACATCGCGGGTCAGTTGCTGGATGGCGCCGTCCATCTCGAACAGCAAGGTGCGCTGGCTGTCTTCACGCACCAGGCTTTGGGTCCAGAAGAACGAGGCGTAACGCGCGCCACGGGTTACGGCGTTGACCTTGTGCAGGCTCGAACCCGGGTACAGCACCATGTCGCCGGCCGGCAGTTTGACCCGCTGCAGGCCGAAGGTGTCCTGGATCTCAAGCTCGCCGCCGTCGTATTCCTCTGGATCACTGAAGAACAGCGTGGACGACAGATCGGTCCGCACCCGTTCATGGCTGCCCCGCGCCTGGCGCACGGCGTTGTCGATATGGAAGTCGAAACTGCCACCGGCCGTGTAGCAATTGAGCAAAGGCGGGAAGACCTTGTGCGGTAACGCCGCTGACATAAACAGCGGGTTTTTCCACAAACGCTCAAGCATCGCCGCGCCAATTTCCTTGGCCAGCGGGTGGCCTTCGGGCAATTGCAGGTTGTGTTTGGCTTTGGCGGACTGATGCCCGGCGGTGATTTTACCGTCGGCCCACTCGGTGCTTTCCAAGGCTTGGCGAATGCGCAGCACCTCCTCGCGAGAGAACAGGCCGGGAATGTGCAGCAGCATGGGGCAGTACCTGAAGGCAGAGAGGCGCCAATGGTATTGATTCTTATCCGCCCTGTAAAACGCGGGAGACGAACGAGTTGGTAAAAACCGTAAGCAAAAAGTGTAAAGAATGTAAATTCAGTGCGAATAGTAATGTATCGCAATTGATAGAAACTCTTGTTGACCCTATATTCCGCGGCCTTACAACCTTGGGGAAGGGACACGTCAATGTCGCGCACACTGCTAAAAACACCAGCCAGTTCACCACGCATGCTGGCTTCGGCCATCGGCGTCGCACTCAGCGCCAGCTCTGCCGCCCAATTGGCGCAAGCGGCCGAGAGCACCGAACAGAAAGGCGAGCGCAACAGCATCTCCCTGGGCGCCACCAGCATTACCGGCCAGGAGCAGGACAACACGTCCTACCAGGTGGAAAAAGCCGCTTCGCAAAAGTACACCGCGCCATTGGTAGACACCCCACGCTCGGTGACCGTGGTGCCGCAACAAGTGCTCAAGGACACCGCCGCCACCTCGTTGCAGGACGCCTTGCGCACTGTACCGGGCATTACTTTCGGTGCCGGTGAAGGCGGTAACCCTCAGGGCGACCGTCCGTTCATTCGCGGCTTTGATGCCCAGGGCGACACTTATCTGGACGGCGTGCGCGACACCGGCGGCCAGAGCCGCGAGATCTTCGACATCGAATCGATTGAAGTCAGCAAAGGCCCGAACTCCTCGTTCGGCGGTCGTGGCTCGGCGGGCGGCAGCATCAACCTGGTGAGCAAAACGCCACAGGCGCGCGACTTCACCAACGGCGGTTTCACCTACGGCTCCGACCAGACCCGCCGCTACGTGCTCGACGTGAACCGCCAGTTCCTCGACAACGCCGCGTTCCGCTTGAACCTGATGAGCCACGAGCAGAACGTGGCTGGCCGCGATGTCATCGACTATGACCGCTGGGGTGTTGCGCCGTCGCTGACCTTCGGCCTGGGCACGCCGACGCGCGTCAACTTCAGCTACTACCACATGGAAAGCAACGACCTGCCGGACTCGGGCATTCCCTACGGCTACAGCTCGCCGACCGCCACAGCCCACGGGCACGACAAACCCACCGATGGCGGCGACAGCAACAACTTCTACGGCTTGAAGGACCGCGACTTCCGCAAGACCCGCGCCGATATCAGCACGTTCTCCATCGAGCACGACCTGAACGACAACATGACGCTGAAAAACACCCTTCGCCATGGCAGCACCGGCCAGGACTACGTGCTCACTCAACCGGACGACAGCCAGCGCAACGTCAGCCGTTTCGGCACCGTGTGGCGCCGTGCCAACACGCGAGTGTCGACCACCGACACCACCACCAACCAGACCGACCTGTTCGGCAATTTCCAGCTGGCGGGCATGAAGCACTCGTACTCCACCGGCCTGGAATTCACCGGCGAAGAAACCCGCGTCAGCGGCTACACGGTCAGCCCGAACGCCAACCCGACCTGCACCGTGGCCAAAGGCAGCCTGGGCGGGCAGTGCACCTCGCTGAGCAACCCGACGCCGGACGACGCCTGGACCGGCAGCGTCGCGCGCAACTACTACGGCACCAACACCAAGGCCACCAGCCGCGCCGCCTACGCGTTCGATACCATTGAGCTGGACCCGAAATGGCTGTTGAACCTGGGCCTGCGCTACGACACCTTCGACACCGAAGCCAACACCAACGCCGCCGCGGGGCGCAGCAAAATCAAGGACGACAGCCAGTTCTTCAACTGGCAGGCGGGCCTGGTCTGGAAGCCGCTGGAGAACGGCAGCATCTACACCTCCTACGCCACCTCGGCATCGCCTGCCGGCGGCATGGTCGGCGAAGGCCAGGAAACCAACGGCTTCGTCACCGGCATCAACACCAGCGACCTGAAACCCGAAGAAACCGTCAACTACGAACTGGGCACCAAGTGGGACCTGTTCCACAACCGCCTGTCCCTGACCGGCGCGATCTTCCGTACCGAGAAGAAAAACACGCGCATTCTGGTGGACTCCAACACCTACGAGACCGCGGGCGAATCGCGAGTGGACGGCATCGAACTGTCCGCCAGCGGCAAGCTCACCGAACAATGGCAAGTGTTCGCCGGCTACAGCTACCTGAAAAGCGAGCTGGTTGACCCCGGCAAAAACGGCAACCGCCAGGGTGTCGTCACTGCCGGTTCCAACCAGGGCAACCAAATGCCCAACACGCCGAAAAACACCTTCAGCCTGTGGACCACCTATGACATCACGCCAAAGCTGACCATCGGCGGCGGCGCGTTCTACGTCGACCAGGTTTACGGCGATGCGGCCAACACCGTTTACGTGCCGTCCTACACGCGCTACGACGCCATGGCCAGCTACAAGCTGACCAAGAACGTCGACCTGCAATTGAACGTGCAAAACCTGACCGACAAGACCTACTACGACAAAGCTTACGCGGCGCACTTCGCCAACCAGGCGGCCGGTCGTACGGCGTTGTTGACCACCAGTTTCCACTTCTAAACGCGGCAAACTTCTGGCCCAAAGCCCCACGCATCGGATGCGTGGGGCTTTTGCGTGTAAAACAGAAGATTTCTCGTTAGCCCACGGCATAATGCGCGCCGTGACTTATATATCCAGATGAGCGAGGCGGTCCGACGTGTTGAAGAAAACCCTGTTCCAGTTGCACTGGTTCTTCGGCATTACCGCCGGGCTGGTGCTGGCATTGATGGGGATTACCGGGGCTACGGTCTCGTTTCAGGATGAAATTCTGCGCGCGCTCAATCCGACCGTATTGAGCGTCGAAAAACGCGAAGCCGGCGTGCTGCCGCCTGCCGAACTGGTGCGCAAGCTGGAGGCCACCGAAGGCAAAACCGTGTCGATGCTGTGGGTGGAAAGCGACAGCGGCAACGCTGCGCGCGTGTTCTTCACCGCACCGCCGGGCGAACGGCGTGGCCAGATGCGCTACTTCGACCCGTACACCGGCAACTACCTGGGCGACGCCGTCGGCCAGGACGTGTTCGGTTTCATCTTGCAGCTGCACCGCTTCCTGGCGGCTGGCGATACCGGCCGGCAAATCACTGGCGCCTGCACGCTGATCCTGGTGTTCTTCTGCCTGTCGGGCCTGTACCTGCGCTGGCCGCGCCAGGTGGCAAGCTGGCGCGCCTGGCTGACGCTGGACTGGCGCAAAAAGGGCCGCAGTTTCAACTGGGACCTGCACTCGGTGTTCGGCACCTGGTGCCTGCTGTTTTATCTATTGGCCGCGCTCACTGGCCTGTATTGGTCGTATGACTGGTACAACCAGGGCGTGACCAAACTGCTCTCCGACGCCCCGCAAAATGAACGCATGCGCAAGCGCGGCCCGCCGCCCGAAGGCCCGGCGCCGGTGGCCGACTACGACGCAATCTGGAGCAGCATCTACGCCAACGCCGGCCCCGGCTTGAGCGCCTACAACATCCGTATGCCGGCCGTCGCCGGGCAGCCGGCCATTGTGTATTACCTGCTCAACACATCGCCGCATGACCGCGCGCTGAACCAGATCAACCTCGACCCGGCCACCGGCGAGATCAAGTCCCATGACCGCTACGCGAGCAAGACCTTCAAGTCGCAATTGCTCACCAGTGTCTACGCGCTGCACACCGGCAGCTACTTCGGCCTGGTAGGCCGCATCATCCTGACCGTCAGTGCGCTGTGCATGCCGCTGTTCTTTATTACCGGCTGGCTGCTGTACCTCGACCGCCGCCGCAAAAAGCGCCAGGTCCGCGATGCCCGCAAAGGCCTCGGCGCCAACCACAGCGACACCCCGGCGTGGCTGATCGGCTTTGCCAGCCAGAGCGGCTTTGCCGAACAGCTTGCGTGGCAGACGGCCGGCCAATTACAGGCCGCCGGCCTGCCGGTGAAGGTGCAGCCGTTGGGCAGTGTCAGCCAGCAAGACCTGTGTGAGTCAGAACATGCACTGTTTGTGGTCAGCACCTTCGGCGACGGCGAAGCGCCCGACAGCGCCCGTGGTTTCGAACGCAGCGTGCTCGGCCAGGACCTGTCGCTCAAAGGCCTCAACTACTCGGTGCTGGCCCTGGGTGACCGCCAGTACGAACACTTCTGCGGCTTTGCCCGGCGCCTGCATTTCTGGCTAACCCATCAAGGCGGCAACCCGTTGTTCGCGCCTGTGGAAGTCGACAGCGGCGACACCGACGCGCTGCTGACCTGGCAACAGCAACTGGGCCAGCTCACCGGACATGCGCCGGCATCCGCCTGGCAGACCGCCCAGTACGAAAACTGGACCCTGACCCGACGCACCCTGCTCAACCGCGACAGCGTCGGCTCGGACATCTACTTGCTCGGCCTCACACCGCCTGCGCCACACACCTGGCTGGCCGGCGACCTGGTGGAAATACTGCCGCGCAATTGCCCGTGGGCCATTGAACACTTCCTCGCCGGCCTGGGCCTGGCCGGCAGCGACGGCGTGTTGATCGAGGGCCTTGCGCAAACCCTCAACCAAGCCCTGGCAACCCGCCAACTGCCGGACAACCGCGCGCACTTGGTCGGCCTGCATGCCCAGGCACTGGTGAACGCCCTGGTGCCCCTGGGCATGCGCGAATACTCCATCGCCTCGATTGCCAGCGACGGCGTGCTGGAGCTGATCGTGCGCCAGGAACGTCACCCCGACGGCAGCCTGGGCCTGGGTTCCGGCTGGCTCACCGAACACGCCGCCCTCGGCTCAAGCATCAGCCTGCGCGTGCGTCGCAACAGTGGTTTCCATCTGCCTGAGGCGCCAGTGCCGCTGATCCTTTTGGGCAACGGCACTGGCCTTGCCGGCCTGCGCAGCTTGCTCAAGGCACGCATTGCCGCTGGTCAGCAGCGCAACTGGCTGCTGTTTGGCGAGCGCAATATCGCCCACGACTACCTGTGCCAGGACGAGCTGCAAGGCTGGCTGGCCAGCGGCGATCTGGCCCTGCTGGACCTGGCGTTTTCGCGCGATCAGGAGGAAAAAATCTACGTACAGGATCGCCTGCGCGAGTCGGCGGACGTGCTGCGTCGATGGCTGGCGGACGGCGCCGCCATTTATGTCTGCGGCAGTTTGCAGGGCATGGCGACGGGCGTGGACCAGGTGCTGCATGAGGTGCTGGGCAGCGAAGCAGTCGAGCGCCTGATCGAGCAGGGCCGCTATCGCCGGGATGTGTACTAAGCCCTCATAAACACCGAGGATCAAATGTGGGAGCTGGCTTGCCTGCGATGCAGGCACCTCGGTGTATCAGTGACACCAGGGTGATGCAATCGCAGGCAAGCCAGCTCCCACAGTGTTTAAGTGCATTGCAGGTCAGGCAGGCTGCAGCTTTTGCTCGAACACCGAGACCCCATCCAAGTCGCGCAAGATCACCGTCAACTCCGCCGTTTGCCCGTCAATCTGCACCTCACCAAAAAACTGAAACCCGGCCAGCGGCGAGGTGTTCTGCGCAGGCGGCGCCTTCTCGAACACCACCTGCGGGCCAAAGGTTTTATCCAGCGGGTTGGGCCCAAAACTCCCTGCATTCAAGGGCCCGGCCACAAACTCCCAGAACGGCTCGAAATCCTGAAACGCCGCCCGGTCGGGGTGGTAATGGTGCGCTGCGCAGTAGTGCACATCCGCCGTCAGCCAAACGTGGTTACGCACCTGCTGGGCACGCAGAAACCCCAACAGTTCGGCAATCTCCAGCTCACGGCCCTGGGCCGGGCCAGGGTCGCCATTGGCGATCGCTTCCCAACGTGGTACGCCGGGGCTGACCTCGCCGTCGGGCACGCCAAGGCCGATGGGCATGTCAGCGGCGATGACCTTCCATTGCGCCTTTGAGGCCTTGAGTTCGCGCTTGAGCCAGTCCAGTTGCTCACGGCCCATGAACGGTTTTTCGCCACCCAGGTTGTCGTCGTTGGGGCCGCGGTAACTGCGCATGTCCAGTACGAACACATCCAGCAGCGGGCCGTAGCTGAGCTTGCGATAAATCCGCCCGCCGCCATCGGCGCTTTGCCGACGCATCGGTGAATACTCCAGCCAGGCCTGACGTGCGCGGCCGACCAGGGTGTTGATGTCCTTGGTCTGATAGCGCTCATCGAGTTGCTTGCTCGGCGACCAGTTATTCACCACCTCGTGATCGTCCCATTGCCAGATCTGCGGCACCTCGGCGTTGAAGCGGCGCACGTTTTCGTCGAGCAGGTTGTAGCGGTAATTGCCGCGGTATTCATCCAGGGTTTCGGCGACTTTGCTCTTGGCTTCGGTGGTGATGTTGCGCCAGATGCGTCCGTCTTCAACGCTCAGTTGCGCCGGCACCGGGCCGTCGGCGTAGATGGTGTCGCCGCTGTGGATAAAAAAGTCCGGCAGGCGCAGGCGCATCGCTTCGTAGATGCGCATGCCGCCAATGTCCGGGTTGATACCAAAGCCCTGGCCGACGGTGTCGCCGCTCCACACAAAACGGATGTCACGGCGTTGTTGCGGCACGCTGCGCAGGTGGCCGAACCACGGCTCGCTGGCGACGCCGGTCTGGGCGTCTTCAAAATGCACGCGGTAAAAGATCGCCTGGTCGACCGGTAACCCCGTGAGTTCGACGCGGGCAGTAAAGTCGGTGCGGCTGTCGGCCAGTGGCGAGATGAATTTTCGCGGGTTGCTGAACACGCTGCGGGTGTCCCATTCCACCACCATCTTGGCCGGGCGGTCGCTGCGGCTCCAGATCATCGCGCGGTCGCCCAGCAGGTCGCCGGACTGCACGCCATCGGTGAGTTGCGGCCGGTCCTTGACCGACGCGATCACCGCCGGCGCCAGGCCCGGCAGCAGCAGGCCCGCGCCGACGGCTTGCATCACGCGGCGACGGCCGAGATCGAAGTGGCTCATGCAGGTGCCCTCTTGAGTATCAAAAGGTCAACTAAAGCACGCGGGGATGAAGCGGATGTGACACCCGACTCGGCAGCCCCGAAGATCCAAATGTGGGAGTGGGCTTGCCCGCGAAAGCGCAGTGTCAATCAACCAATACATTGACTGGCACACTGCGTTCGCGAGCAAGCCCGCTCCCAAATTTTTGGCCGGTGTCAGGCCTTTCCCGCAGCTTCTGTGAGTTCCAGCGCCTCAGGGCGCTTGATCAGCGCATACACCAACCCCGTCAACAGGCTGCCGGCAACAATCGCCAGCAAGTACAGCAGGGCATGGTTCATCGCATTGGGAATGATCAGCACAAACAGGCCACCATGAGGCGCCGCCAGTTTGCAGCCGAAATACATCGACAGCGCGCCGGTCAAGGCGCCACCGGCGATGCTGGCCGGGATCACGCGCAGTGGGTCTTTGGCCGCAAACGGAATCGCGCCTTCGGAGATAAAGCACAGGCCCAGAATCATCGCGGCCTTGCCGGCTTCGCGCTCGGTCTGGGCGAACTTGCGCCGCGCCAGGAACGTGGCGATGCCCATGCCAATCGGCGGCACCATGCCAGCGGCCATGGTCGCGGCCATCGGCGCGCCGCTGGAAGCGGCCAGCAAGCCGACGGAAAACGCATACGCCGCCTTGTTGATCGGCCCACCCAAATCGACGCACATCATGCCGCCCAGGAGGATACCCAGCAGCACCGCGTTGGTGGTGCCCATGGTGCTGAGAAAGTCGGTCAGGCTGCTGAGCAGCCGCGCGACCGGCGGGCCGACCAGATAAATCATCGCAAGGCCGGTGAACAAACTCGCCAGCAATGGAATGATCAGGATCGGCTTGAGCGCCTCCAGGCTCTGCGGCAACTTCACCGCGCGGGTGATCAGTTTGACGCAATAACCGGCGAGGAAACCGGCGAAAATCCCGCCGATAAAACCCGCGCCCAACGTGCCCGCGAGCAGGCCGCCAATCATGCCCGGCGCGAGGCCGGGGCGGTCGGCAATCGAGTAGGCGATATAGCCCGCCAGCAACGGCACCATCAGCATGAAGGCCTGGTCGCCGACGGTTTTGAGTGCCGCCGCCAAGGTACCCTTTTCTTCAAAGGCATGAATGCCGAACACAAACGACAAGGCAATTAGCAACCCGCCGGCCACCACCATCGGCAACATGAACGACACACCGGTGAGCAGGTGTTTGTACACGCCGGTCTTTTCCGATTTTTTCGCCAGCGCGCTGCCGGCCGCGCTTTCCACCGCGCCTTCGGCCAAGGCTTTGTTGAGCGTGGCTTCGGATTGCTTGAGGGCAATGCCGGTGCCACAGCGGTAAATCTTCTTGCCGGCGAAGCGCTCGGTGGCCACTTCAATGTCGGCCGCCAGCAACACCACGTCGGCATTGGCGATGGCCTCCGGGCTCAAAGGCGTGCGCGCGCCCACCGAGCCCTGGGTCTCGACCTCCAAGTCGTAGCCCAGGCGCTTGGCGGTTTGCTGCAAGGCTTCAGCCGCCATAAAGGTGTGCGCTACGCCGGTTGGGCAGGCCGTGACCGCGACGATACGCGGCGCGGTTTTGGCTGCCTGCTGCGTCGCCACATAGACCTCAGCCTCTTCGGCGCCGCGACGCAATACTGCGTCCACATCCGCCAACGCCTGGGCCGGCGTGCTCTGGAACACGCGCTTGCCGACAAAGCGCTGCATCTCCACCGGCGTGCTGCTGACCAGCAACACCCAATCGGCGTCATCGAGCGTGGCCTGGGACAACTGGCGTTCCGGGTGCTGCACGTCCACCACTTCGACGCTGGTGTGCAAGCCCTGGCGCTGCGCGGCGGCGTCCAACAAGCGGGCGCACAGCACACTGGTGACCATGCCGTTCGGGCAGGCGGTAACAATGGCTAACTTCATCACAAACCCTCTTATTGTTCTGTCAGCGCGCGCACATGGACGCCGCTTTCGAGACGCGCCAACTGCGCGTCATCGCTGATGCCAAACCCGATCTGTGTGACGGCCATCGCGGCAATTGCCGTGGCGCGCCGCAAGGTGGTTTGTGGCAGATCAACCTTGAGCAAACCGTGAAGCATCCCGGCCAGCAGCGAATCGCCGGCACCCACCGTACTGGCGACACTAACCTTGGGCGGCGTGGCGTGCAGCGCGGTGCCCGGGCTGAACCAGTTCACGCCGTCGGCACCGTGGGACACCACCACATGCTCCACGCCTTGGGCGTGCAGACGCTCGGCGGCCTGGGCCTGTTGCGCGATGGAGTCCGTGGGGCAATCCAAGGCCTCGGCCAGCTCTTCAGTGTTGGGTTTAATCAGCCACGGGCCCGCCTGCAAACCGGCGCGCAAGGCTTCACCGCTGGTGTCGAGGGCGACTTTCAAACCGAGGCTTTTGAGGTGTTCCAGCAAGCCTTTAAACCACTGCGCACTGATGCCGCGCGGCAAACTGCCGGCGACCACCACCGCGTCGTGCCCTGGCGCAATCAGCGTCAGTTGATTGAGCAACGCCTGCTGGGCCTGCTCACTGACCTGCGGTCCCGGCGCATTGACGTCGGTGACCCGGCCGTCCTGCTCGGCGATCTTGATGTTGCTGCGGGTTTCGCCCGGTACGCGAATAAACGCGTCGGCAAAACCACGCCGGGCAATCAACGCCTCGAAGGCTTGCGGATTGTCTTCACCGAGAAAGCCACCGACGGTGACGTGATGGCCAAGGTCCGCCAACACCTGGGCGACATTCACACCTTTGCCGGCGGCGTGGGTCAGCAGGGTTTCGCTGCGGTTGACGGCACCCGGCTCCAGGCGTGCCAGGCGGACCGTAAGGTCCAACGCCGGGTTCAGCGTCAGGGTCAGAATCTTCGCCATTTACACGGCCTCCACTAGGGCTCGCACTTGCGCGGGCGAACCCACCGCAAGGGCTTTTTGCGCCAGGCTCTGGGCCTCGCTCAGACTGAATTCGCGTACCCGCGCCTTCACTTCGGGAATGCTGCGGGCCGACACGCTCAACTCATCCACCCCCAGCCCGATCAGCACCGGCACCGCCAGCGGGTCCGCCGCCAATTCGCCGCACACGCCCACCCACTTGCCATGGGCATGGGCGGCACGCACGGTGATGTCGATCAGTTGCAGCACCGCCGGGTGCAGGCCGTCGGCCTGGGCCGACAAGGTAGGGTGGCCACGGTCGATAGCCAGCGTGTACTGGGTCAGGTCGTTGGTGCCGACGCTGAAAAAATCGACCTCTTTGGCGAGTACCGGCGCGAGCAAGGCGGCGGACGGCACCTCGATCATGATGCCCAGCTGCAAGTCGGCGACCGGGATTTCCAGGCGCAGGCGCTCGGTCATGTCTCGGGCCGCGCGCCATTCATCGACGCTGCCGACCATCGGAAACATGATGCGCAGCGGTCGGTTGTCCGCCGAGCGCAGCAGCGCACGCAATTGCGCTTCCATGATCTGCGGGCGTTGCAAGGTCAGGCGAATACCGCGCACACCGAGGAAGGGGTTTTCTTCCTGGGCGATCGGCCAATACGGCAGCGGTTTATCACCGCCCACATCGAGGGTGCGCACCACCAGCGGGCGACCGCCAAGGCCGTCGAGTACGAGGCGGTATTCGGCTTCCTGAGTGGCTTCATCCGGCGCTTGTGGGTGAGCCATGAAAATCAGCTCGGTGCGCAGCAGGCCGATGCCTTCGGCGCCCTGCTCCACCGCGCCGGCAACACCCGCGCTCTCGCCGATATTGGCGAACACTTCCACGGCGTGACCGTCACGGGTCAACGCCGGTTCGTGGCGCTGCGCCGAAGCCGCTTGCAGGCGCTGTTCGCGGGTGTCGCGCTCGACGCTGGCGCGTTGCAAGGTGGTGGCGTCGGGGTCGACATGCAGGCGACCGCGCTGGCCATCGAGCAACAATGGCGTGCCGGACGCGAGCAGCAACACCGCCGCGCCTGCGCCTACCAAGGCGGGAATGCCCAGGGCGCGCGCGACGATGGCGCTGTGCGCCGTGGCGCCGCCACGCGCGGTGAGAATGCCGGCGACGCGGGCCGGGTCCAGACGCGCGACGTCGGAGGGGCCGACTTCGTCCATCACTAAAATGTAGGGTTCGCTCGGCTCCTGGGCGGTTTCGACGCCGCACAATTGCGCCAGCACCCGACGGCCGATGTCGCGCAGGTCGGCGGCGCGCTCGGCGAGCAAGGCATCCTGCAGCGCCTCCTGCTGTTTGGCGGCGGCCTCGATCACGCTCATCCACGCCGCTTCGGCGCTCTCGCCCTGCTTGAGGCGGGTGTCGACTTCGTCGGTCAGTTCCGGGTCGTCGAGCATCTCCTGATGGGTGATGAAGATCTCGCGGATGGCTTTGGCCTGGCTGCGTTCGATCAGGCCCTGGATATCGCGGCGCACATCGGCCAGTGCGCTCTGCAGGCGCTGGCGCTCAATGGCCGAGGACTCGCCGCGAAGGGGGTAATCGAAGACTTGCTGAACCTGGATGTGTGCAGGCCCGATGGCAATGCCTGGCGCGGCAGCGATGGCCTGGATCTGGCTGCCGGCCGCGGGCGCGCTGATGGCCGGTTCGATCTCGACGCTGGCAGGCTGGGCACTTACGGTCGGCAGCGGCTCGACTTCTTCGCCCAGACCTTCTTCTACGGCCGCGAGCAACGCGGGCAATGCATCGCCGGCAATTGTCGGTTCAGCGACAAACTCCAGCACTTGGCCGCGACGGGCGCCAAGGCTCAGCAACTTGCTCAAACTTTTCACCGACACGGCGCCCACTGGGCCGTCAACCAGGCGCACGCGGATATCGCCATCAAAACTTTTCGCCAATTGCGCGAGGATTTTCGCCGGCCGCGCATGCAAGCCATGGGCGTTGGCCAGGGTGACGCGCACGCTGGGCCAGTCAGGCGGCAGTTCGCCGCCGAGTACTTCGAGCACCGCGCGGCTGCTGGTGGCGCGGCCGAGTTCCTGGCCGCGTCCTTCAATCAACAACGCGCACAGGCGTTCGAGCAAGCTCTGGTGCGCTTCGCCAAGGCTGGCCAGGCAAAACAAACCGTTGAGCGGCTGGCCGAGGTAACGCATGGGTTTGTCCGGCGTGACAAACGCAAGGCCCGGCCGTTTGACCGTCTGCTCGCTGTGCAGCCACCACAGGCCATCGCCCAGCGGCAACGCGTCGACTTGCTGCAACACGGCAGCAAAACCATTGCTCACGCAATCAGCCTGACGCAACAGGCGTGCGCCTCGCCAGACAAGCTCTTCGAAGTCATCGGCGGACACGCCAAGGCTGATCATTTGCGCGTCCAGCGCCAGTTCCTGCGGCGCGCCTTGCAGCAGCTTCAACAAGGCGTCGGCCGAACCGGCACGGCGCAGCGCCTCGCCCAGATCGGTTTCACCGAGGGCGCGGGTCAGCAATTGCAGCAGGCGCAGGTGTTCATCGGATTTGGCGGCAATGCCAATGGCCAGGTAGACGATCTGGCCATCGCCCCAGTCCACCCCTTCGGGGAACTGCAGCAGGCGTACGCCGGTGGAAAAAACCTGGTCGCGGGTTTCCGGGGTGCCGTGAGGGATGGCAATGCCTTGGCCGAGAAAGGTCGAACCTTGGGCTTCACGCGCTTGCAAGCCACTGAGGTAACCCTCGGCGACCAGGCCGTCGGCCACCAGTTTGTCAGCGAGCAGGTGCAAGGCAGCAGATTTATCCACAGCCACCTGGCCCATGGATATCTGCTCTACAGTGAGCTCAAGCATGCCGTTCTCCTAGTTAGTGCGGTGGGCGCACTAGGTATTGTTTTGAATAAATCAGCGTGGCTGCGTTCAAAAATAGCTGACTGAGTGGTCAATTGGCAGTAGCCAGTCAGTCGCGAACGTCGTAAAAATACGCTGGCTGAAACGTTTAATCTAGAATTTATGGCAGATTACGCGCTAATTATGCAAGCTTGAAGCGCCACTCGGCGCTTGAGCTCAGCCAATAGTCGTGTGCAGTAATCGGTTACGATTGGACAAAATGTCGGGGCAAGCTCTAAAAAACAAGGAAATCCCGGTTTGAAACTCAGTGATATCGCACGTCTGGCCGGTGTGTCCGTGACCACCGCAAGCTACGTCATCAATGGCAAGGCCGCGCAACAACGCATCAGCAGCGCAACCGTCGAGCGGGTGCGCGCGGTGGTTGAAGCCCATGGCTTTACCCCAAACCCTCAGGCGGCCGGGCTGCGCAGTCGGCACACGCGCACCTTGGGCTTTATCCTGCCGGACCTGGAAAACCCCAGTTACGCACGGATCGCCAAGTTGTTGGAACAAGGCGCACGGGCGCGCGGCTATCAGTTGCTGATTGCCAGCTCCGACGATGAGGCCGACAGCGAGCGCCAATTACTGCAGCTGTTTCGCGCGCGGCGTTGCGATGCGCTGTTTGTGGCCAGTTGCCTGCCGGCCAGCGATGACAGCTACCGCGAACTGCAAGCCAAAGGCCTGCCAGTGATTGCGATCGACCGGGTGATGGAAACTGAGCAGTTTTGCTCGGTGGTCAGCGATGACCGCCAGGCCTGCCAGCAGTTGACCAGCAGCCTGCTGCAACCGTTGCCCAAGCAGATCGCGCTGATCGGTGCGCGTCCCGAGCTGGGCATCAGCCAGGAGCGCGCTGCCGGCTTTCATGAAGCGCTGAAAGGCTTCACGGGTGAGGTCATCGTCGAACAGGGCGAGGCCTTCAGCCGAGATTGCGGCCGACAACTGATGGAGCAACTTCTGCAACAACTGGGGCATTTGCCTGACGCGCTGGTGACCACTTCGTACGTGCTGCTGCAAGGGGTGTTCGACGCGCTGCACGACTTCCCGCTCAAATCCCGGCCGCTGCGCCTCGGCACTTTTGGTGACACCCAGTTGCTGGACTTCCTGCCGCTGCCGGTCAACGCCATGGCCCAGCAACATCAGCTGATTGCCGACACCGCCCTGCGCCTGGCGCTGGCCGCCATCGAGGAAGAACAGTACCAACCGGGCGTGCACGCCATCGGCCGGACCTTCAAGCAGCGTATTCACGAGGCTTGAGCGTGGAGCTGATCGACACCCATACCCACCTGGACTTCCCGGACTTCGACCCTGATCGCCGGCAAGTCCTCGCCCACAGCCGCCAACTCGGCGTGCAGCGCATGGTGGTGTTGGGTGTGTATCAGCAAAACTGGCAACGGCTGTGGGATCTGGTGCAGGAAGACGAAGGCTTGTTCGCCGCCTTCGGCCTGCACCCGGTGTACCTCGATGAGCATCGCCCCGCCGACCTGACGGAGCTGGGCGACTGGCTGACGCGCTTGAAGGGCCACCGGCAACTGTGCGCCGTCGGTGAAATCGGCCTGGATTACTTTCTCGAACAGCTGGACCGCGAGCGCCAGCAGCGCCTGTTTGAAGCGCAACTGAAACTGGCAGCGGACTTCCAGCTCCCGGCCCTACTGCACGTGCGCCGCAGCCACGCAGCAGTGATCGCCACCCTCAAGCGCATTCGCCTGCCACGCGGCGGCATCATCCATGCGTTTGCCGGCAGTTTTGAGGAAGCCCGCGAGTACATCAAGCTGGGTTTCAAACTCGGCCTGGGCGGCGCCGCCACATGGCCGCAGGCGCTGCGCATGCACAAAGTACTTGCGCGACTGCCCCTTGACGCGGTGGTGCTGGAAACCGATTCACCGGACATGGCGCCCGCCATGTACCCGGGCCAGCGCAACAGCCCGCAACACCTGCCGGACATCTGCACCGACTTGGCCGAACGCATGGCGATCAGCCCTTTACTGCTGGCCGAGACGAGCACACGCAATGCGCGCGAGCTGTTCAACTGGTAGCGGTTTGACCGCCTGCAAGTTCAACGTCAGCCGTTGCCGATGACGGGCGTAACGCAGCACTAGAAAGTGCATCAGCACCGCCACCAGCGAAACGTTGAGTTGCCCGACCACGCTGAGCAACCCGACCCACTCCGCCACCAGCGCCACAATCAGCACCGAGCAGGTCAATACCACCATGCTCGGGGCCACCATGGCCCAGTGGTCCAGCGCCTTGAACTGGCGCAGCTGCCTGGGGCATATCAACTGCAGGGTGCGCTGGCAATAGGGGCATTCAAAGGGCTCGTGGATGGCAATCGCATTCACTTGCCAGGGCTTGAGTTCAAACGTGATGTCGCAATGGGCGCAATGCCCTTTGATCCCCATGGCAGTGGCCATCGCTGTGCCTCCCTTGAACCGTGACGGGTTGAAACAAATTCTCACCCATTCAGGCATTCAAAAAAGCCACACAGCGAAATCA
The DNA here is from genome assembly GCF_047943075.1 of Pseudomonas sp. NFX183. NCBI lineage: Bacteria > Pseudomonadati > Pseudomonadota > Gammaproteobacteria > Pseudomonadales > Pseudomonadaceae > Pseudomonas > Pseudomonas sp. NFX183. The sequence continues at coordinate 1,190,334 of NZ_CP181333.1, forward strand.
GGACGGGCACCACGGCCCACGAAGACCAAGTCCTACGCGCCTGCCCTACACACGAAACGCGCCGATCAATTGCTTCAACTCGACGACTTGCACCGACAGCAGCCGACTGGCCGTTTCGGTCTGATGCGCGCCCTCGGCGGCATGCTCGCCCGCACGATTGATGGCAACGATGTTCTGGTCGATATCGTGGGCCACGGCGGTTTGCTGCTCCACGGCCGCGGCAATCTGCTGGTTCTGATCGACGATCATTCCGACGGCGCCCAGGATATTTTCCAGGGCTTGCTGGACCTTTTCCGACTGCCCCACGGTGCCATTGGCCATGGCATGGCTGGTGCCCATGACCTTCACGGCCGCGCCGACACCGCTGTGCAGGCGGCTGATCATCTGTTCGATTTCTTCAGTGGACTGCTGGGTGCGTCGGGCCAGGGTGCGCACCTCGTCGGCCACCACGGCAAAACCGCGGCCCTGCTCGCCGGCGCGCGCCGCCTCAATCGCGGCATTCAGCGCCAACAGGTTGGTTTGTTCGGCGATGCTCTTGATCACCTCGAGCACGCCACTGATCGACTGGCTGTCGGTGGCCAATTGGTTGATGACCTGCACTGACGCCTCTATCTCCGACGCCAGGCTCGCGATGCTGCCCTGCTGGGATTGCACCAGGCCTCGGCCGCTGACGGTTTCGTCGTTGACGCTGTGGGCACTGCTGACCGCCGCCGCCGCACTGCGCGCCACTTCCTGGGCGGTGGAAGACATCTGGTTCATGGCCGTCGCCACCTGCTCGATCTGGCTGCGCTGCCCGGAAACCGTCTGGTTGCTGTGGGCCGACACGGCTCGCACTTGCCCGGCTTGCAACTCGACCTGGCTGACGGTGCGACCGACGCGCTCGATCAAGTCATGAATCCTGGCCACCGTGCCGTTGAATACCTGGCCCAACTCCCCGAGTTCGTCGCGGCTGTGGGCAACAAAGCTGACGGTCATGTCGCCGCCCGCGACCTGGTTCATCATCGCCCCCAGGCGACGCAACGTGGTGCGGGTCGACGCGTAGAAACCGGCATACAAATAAAAGATCAGCACAAACACCGCCACCAGCGCCGAGACCAGCACCATCATGTGCGTGCGTTTTTGGGCCAGGCGCTGCTCAAGTTGCTGTTCAAGAAACGTCAGGGTCGCTTCATTGAGTTGGTAGGTTTGGGCCATCAACTGGCTGACGCTTTCATAAAAACCCTGCCACGGCGCATCGAGGGTTTCGGCCATCACCACCTGCTCTTCAAACAACTCGCTGCCGTGCTTGAGACTTGCGCTGCTGGCCGTGGCCAGAGGGTCGAGCGCCGCATGCGCGGCGGTGCTGGCGCCCAGTGCGTCCTGCAACTTCAGGGCGTACTCGGCCTGGAGTTTTTCCAGTTGCTGCAGCAGTTCATCAAAGCGCGTACTGGAGGATGAATTGAGAAAACCCTGGCCCAAGGAGTAGGCGCCCATGGCCCGCCCTTCACCCAGGGTTTGGGTGACTTGCGGGGTGACGCTGGTGACCAGCTCGCTGAGTTGGCGCAAATCGCCCTGAGGGTCACGGCTCAAGCCGGACTGGCTGGCAATGATCTGGCTGAGCATCTGGGCCTTGTTGAGCAATTTGCCAATCAGCGCGCTTTTGCTCAGCAGCGAGGTTTCCTGTTGCTGAGCCTTGAATGCGGCGATCATTTCGTCACGCTTGCCATCAAAAACACGGGTGTGTTCAGCGTCGCCGGTCATCGCGTTGAGGCCTTGCAGGCGGCTCAACACGCTCTGTTCCAACGCACTGATCTTGCTCTCCAGATCACCGGCCTTGCCGGACTGCCCCAGCACCGCGTTGATCTGCACCTGGTTATTGAGGGTTTCCAGGTCACGGCGCAGCGCCAGGCTGCTGCCGAGCAGATCGAGGCTTTGCAGTTCGATGCGAGTGCCCTGCAATTGCGCCCAGGAATCACGCACCAGGAAATAATTGGTGGCCAGCATCGGCAGCAGGAACAGCACGCTGATCAGGCTGAATTTCATGCCGAAACTCAGACGGTTCATCAGCGCGATGGCGGGATAGAGCAAGCTCTTCAAAGGTGTACTCCCTTTCTATTATTTTTATTGAGGCGCAGGGGGAAGCGGCAGATAGCCACTATTTGGCGCTCTGTCTGTATAGCTCAATTTGAAAGGGAGTTTTGTGACGTAAGGTTAACGACCTGCGCTGAGCGGTTTTTTGTGGCGGGGGCGCAAAGTCCCTCGCCACAAAAACCCGGTCGTCTGGCTAGCTAGGGCAGTACGGTCCAGATCGCAAACCCGGCATACCACAGCACCGCCGCGCGCAGCAGCAGTTCCCACAGCCGATCCAGGCTGTTGATACCCTCGGGCCCCACCACGGGCGATGGGATTTCAGCCGCCGCCAGGCCGACTTTTTCTACCAGTTGTGCAGCGCTGATGTCCCAGCTCAACAACTCATGCAACATCACCCGCCCAACCGCGACAAAGTTACCCACCAAGGCAAAACTTGCCGCCAGAAGGCGCACCGGCACCCAGTCAAACGCGTGACGCAATTGCCCGGCACGCTCGGCAACCTGCGGGTTCTGGCTGTATTCGCTGGCCAATGCCAGTAGGCGATACGCCAACGCCGCCACCGGCCCCAACAGGAAGTACCAGAAAATCACTGCAAAAAAGCTCTGATAGGCCTGCCACAGCAAATGGCCTTGAACGCGCTCCAGCAGTTGCTCGCCATTGTCAGCCACCACCTTCAGGTCTCGTTCGGCCACATGCTCGGCGGCCTGCAGGTCACCGCGCCGCCATGCATCGCGAAACGGCCCAAGCCCAGCCAGCAGATCGCCGCGCCCGAGGCTGTAAATCACCACCAGCAGATGCACCGGCAGCGCCAGCAGGCCATAAGCCACCGGTTCCAGCACCAACAGCAACAGCGCCAGCAAGGCCACCGGCAGTAACACCAACAGGACAAGAATCAGCCAGGGCCGCTTCCCCATGCGCGGGCTGGATTCCAGCTTGGCCAGTTCACGCAACCATCCACCGTCGCGTTGTAACCGCTGACGCAAGGCCGAGAATTTCTCGATCCAGACCGCCAACACCAACACCAGGAAACTCATCGTGCGTGTCCTCCATCCTGCAGGGCGCTGCGAAAGCGCGTCCAATCAAAAGCCGGGCCCGGGTCGGTCTTGCGACCCGGTGCGATATCACTGTGACCACAAATACGCTGCCGGGTGATGTCTGGATAAGCCGCCAGCAGCTGCCGCGTGAGGTCAATCAGCGAAACATATTGAGCCTCGGTAAACGGTAGCTCGTCCGTTCCTTCCAGCTCGATTCCCAGAGAAAAGTCATTACACACCTCGCGCCCCTCGAAACTCGATACCCCGGCATGCCAGGCCCGGTCCAGGCACGACACAAATTGCGTCACGCTGCCGTCGCGCTCAATCAGAAAATGCGCAGACACCCGTAAGTCGGCAATGCCTTCAAAGTAAGGATGTTGCGTGACATCCAGGCGATTCTGGAAAAACTCATGCACCTTGCCGGTGGCAAACTGTGCCGGTGGCAGGCTGATGTTATGCACCACCAACAGGGAGATCTCGCCGGCGGGGCGCTCGTTGAAGTTGGGCGAAGGGCAATGGCGAATGCCCTGGCACCAACCGCTGGTGGGGTCCAACTGCATACGGGTTCCTTGAATGAGACGAGGTGTTACCAGTATGCCGCGTTCAGGCCTGCGGTTGCGATCACTTGCCGCGATTGAGTTGACGCAGGTTGCCCACCACGCATGCCAGCGCGCGGTCGAACAGCAGCCCGTCGTCCAAGGTACGCAAGGCCCCGCGCTTGAATGCCATGGCCAGCTGGTCGGCACTTTTTTCAAGGACTTTGAGGCCGGTACGGCTGACAAAAATGTAGCTATTGGCCGGGGCCATGATCGCCGTCAACTTGCAGCGCAACGCTGTGTTTTCGTCTTGCTGGAACTCAAACCAGCCACCGACACGCAGCTGGTGAGCCTTGAGCAGGTCCGGGTCATCGCTCGGCAAGCGCTGTATTGAATCAGGCAACCCGACACTGAACGAAAACGGCTCACGCACCTTGATCAGCGCGTCGATGCACTCGCCTTCGGCCGACTGAACATGCATGGCCTGCAACTGAACAAAAAACTCACGGGTGCTGAAAGGGTCGAACGCCGCGCTGGTCAAGCCGTTGCGCAAAGCCGTGAGCAACCCGGGCAGTTGCTCCAGCAGGTGCCGGCCGGCCTCGGTGTCTGTCTGCAGGCCCACACTCCAGATCAACTCGTCCATGGTGCGCACACCCGCCTGCCACTGCACCGACTGTTCGCCGTGCTTGAGGCAGGCCAACAACAGCACCTGGCTCCAGGCCTGCTGAAGAAACCGCACCACCGATTGCGGCAAGACCTTGCCGAGCAAGCGCCGATTGAGCAGATCGGCCACACGGTCACGTGCGGCTTGCGTGCGTATGCGCCCTTCTTCGGCCTCACGGGTGTGTTGTTCAAGCAACGCGCTACGGCGTTGTTCATCCGAGGTGAACGCAGTGAACTGCGCCAGCAGTTGGGAAAAAATCGTCAGGTCTTCGACGAAATCATTCAACAAACACTGCACCACTTGCTCAATATGCAAGTACAGGCTGTCGCGCTGATAGCCCTCGTGCGGGCTCCAGCCCATGGCAGCCGAGGCGATTTCATTGAGCAGTCGACGCGCCGGGTGGCAGGCGCGGCTGAAGAGGCTCTTGTCCAGCACCGCCACTTTCAACATCGGAATCTGCAAGCGCGCGATCAAACCCTTGAACGCATCAGGCACGGTGCGATCATTGAGGATGAACTCGAACAGCAAGGCGATCAGATTGATCACGTCTTCATCGGCGCCTTCCACCACACGCGACTTGCCGCTCTTGACGCTCACGCGGGTCAACAGTTGTTCAAGCTGGTTACGCAGGTCGAAATCGTCTTCGGCCTCAGGTTCAGGCACATATTGTTGCAGGTGCGAGAGCAGGCGCAGCAGGTCGCGCGAGGCAATGGGTTGCGGTTCGGCGCAGGCTTCCAGGGTCGGCGCCACGCTGCCTCACACCGCCGCCAACAACACCTGCAAGGCGGCGAAGGCTTGCTGGCCGTTCTCATCCAGGGGCGGGTCGATGGCTGGCGGGTTGCCTTCTCGCTGCTGGTCACGGGCGGCACGCCCGCCAGGGCGACGCGAGGGCACGGCCTTGAGTTCGGGCAAAACCCCGGTGGCGACCAGCAACTGATTGGCTTCGCAGAACAATTGGTCGGCGTCACTGAGCACGTACTTTTCAAACAGTTTGAGCATGATCAGCTTGACGCGAATCTCTACGCCCAGGCTGCGCCCCGCGCGCAAAAAGAACTCGCAAAGCAGCGCCGGACCCAACGGGTTGTCGCACTCGCTCAGAGGCTTGCCAAGCAATGCACTCAAGCGCGCGGTCAGTTGGCCCAGCGCCAGACCATCGCGATGTCGCACCCGTCCGAGCATGGCCTCCAGCGCAACGGCCTTTTCCAGTTCGTCGCTGGACGTGCCGGGCGCCGCCTCATACGACACCACCGGCACCAAATGCGCCTCGCCTGGCTCTGCATGGCCCAGACTGGCGAAAGCGGCGAACAACTGCGCCATGAACACGCGCTCAAAATTTTTGCGCTTGAGGCGCAAGTCACGCATCGCTTCAAAGAAGATGTGATGGTCAACATTGCTGCGGGCCTTGTCGGCCATTTCGAACAGCGTGTCATCGGCGTTATCGAACAGTTCCTGCAGACCTTGCTGCAACTGTTGGGCAGCCTTGTCGCGAACCTGCAGCAACACCACCGGCAGGCGCGCAAGCGGCGATGGCGTGGGGTGCGCCTTGTTGATTGGCACCACCTTTCCGTCATTGTGCATCCTGGCCTCCTGAAACGGCGGTGTTGGGGTGGGGAGCGATCAGCTACAGGTCCGATGGGGGCTGCGAAAACCGGTTGTCACCAGGACGTCAAAGCTATGACGCCAATTGCAAGGCGCAGGATTATCTTGCAAATAAGGGTAGTTGCGCCAGTGAACTCTGCCATTGCTCTGTAAATGAGTGTTGAGTCTGGGTTCACAGGCGCGCTGCCCCTATAATCCGTGGCACTTTGTTTGTGGAGCCTGTTATGCCGAATCTCCGTCTTGCCGACCTCACCGCCGAAATCGAAGCCAACGTGCGCCGTGCACTGCTGGAAGACATCGGCAGCGGCGACATCACTGCGCAATTGATTCCGGCCGAACGGCTGGCCAAGGCGACGATCATCACCCGCGATGCGGCCGTCATCGCCGGTACGGCCTGGGTCGATGCGGTGTTCCGCCAGCTCGATCCTCGGGTCGCGGTGCATTGGCAGGTTGCCGACGGTGAGCGTGTCAGCCCCAACCAGGCGCTGTTCCACCTTGAGGGCCCTGCCCGCTCACTGCTCAGCGGCGAACGTTGCGCGCTGAATTTTCTGCAGATGCTGTCAGGCGTCGCCACGCGCGCTCAGTACCTGGCGGATTTCGTCGCCACGACCCAGGTCAAGCTGCTGGACACCCGCAAAACCCTGCCGGGCCTGCGCCTGGCGCAGAAATACGCCGTGACCTGCGGCGGTTGTCATAACCACCGCATCGGGTTGTACGACGCCTTCCTGATCAAGGAAAACCATATCGCGGCGTGCGGCGGGATTGCGCAGGCGATTACCGCCGCGCACAAGATCGCGCCGGGCAAGCCCGTGGAAATCGAAGTGGAAAGCCTGGAGGAACTGCGCGAAGCGCTGGCGGCGGGCGCCGATATCATCATGCTCGACGAATTGAGCCTGGATGACATGCGTGAGGCCGTACGCCTGAATGCGGGCAAGGCCAAGCTGGAGGCCAGCGGCGGGATCAATGAAACCACGCTGCTGCCCATCGCCCAAACCGGAGTGGACTACATCTCCATCGGCGCGATGACCAAGGATGTGAAGGCGGTGGACTTGTCGATGCGGCTGAGCATCTGAGGTTTTAATGTAAGCGCCGGCAAGCCGGCGCCTGCACAGTGTTTCAGATCGCGAGGTTGTTCATCCCGCAATACTCGTTCCAGTCGACACCCAGCACCTCGGCGGCCTCCTTGTGCAAGGCCAGGCGTGCGGCCTCGAACTCTTCCGGCGTCGACGTGTATTTGAGGGTCAATTCCCATGGCTGCAGGCCCTGGGCCTCGGCCTCATCCTCAAATGACCATTGGATCTGGTCCCTTTGATCATCGGCGCTCAGGTCCTTGATCTCATCCAGCAGTTCCGGCGACTCCGCAACGTACTTTTTGAGGGCTGCTTCGTGCCGCGCTTCCTGGGTCATTTCTGGTGTGGTCATGTTGTTCTCTTAGATCGAGGAATGGGGATGCATCTGGGTCATCAAGGTTGCGCAGATACGAAAGAGCAAGCATGAATGCCGGCTCGTCTGGCCTTCAGAACCATTCTGGGATCATCTGAAAACAGTGCTGCCTTTTGAAACAGTGTTGCGTTTTTTCAACAGTGTTGCCTTGTGCCCGAGACAGGAATCGAACCTGCGACCTTCGCGTTACGAGTGCGCTGCTCTACCGGCTGAGCTACACGGGCGGTGGGCTAAAGCTAGCACCGCATTGGGCAGGCGGCAACTAACTCGCCTACCGCCCGACGGCCGTCAGGCCCCGTCGGCGCCGCAGCCTTTGGCAACGTATTGCGCTTCAGCCGTGGTCGCGCACTTCCAGCCCGTGGTGGCGCTGCGCGTCAACGTGATGGTCTTGCCCAGCACGGGCGCAGGCGCATCAAGAATTTCACAGCTGATGGAGCCTGCGCCGGTGGCCACATCGCCTGCCACGTCGATCTTGCAATTGGCGGTGGGACTGGTGCCACCGATCAAGGCCAGGGTCGGTACGGTGCCCTGGTTGAGGGTGTCCTCGAAACCTGCCTTCAGCGCGGAGACTTCAGCCAACCCCGCGGTGAACTTGGCCTTGGCCTGGTGCTTGGTATACATGGGCAAACCGATAGTGGCCAAAATGCCGATGATTGCCACGACGATCAACAGCTCGATCAAGGTAAAGCCTTTCTGACGCATCACATTCACTCTCCAGAATAGAAACCCTCACAAGGCGCGTCCTGCGCCCCGCATTGTGCAACGGCGCCAGTGTACTCATCCACGCACGACCAATCGCCTGCAAGACGCACAATCTGACATTTTATCCTTCCTCGCCAGCCTGTCCGAATCCCTCACCTGACTAAGCTATAAATCTTCAACGACCTGCGTGCGGAAACGTGACATGAATGACGCTGCAACGATCTACGCCTGGGAAGGCATCAACCGTAAAGGACGCAGAGTATGCGGGCAAACCACAGGCCAGAACCTGGCGCTGATCAAGGCACAACTGCGTGAGCAAGGGATTTGCCCCGGCCGAATCCGCAAGAAAACCCCACGCCTGCCAAGCTTCGCCCCGCCGATAAAACCCGCCGATATTGCCCTGTTCACCCGCCAGCTGGCGACATTACTGAAGGCTGGCATACCGCTGTTGCAAGCGTTCGACATTATTGGCGAAGGCTTCGACAACCGCCTGATGCGCGAGCTGATAAAGGGCTTGAAACAGGAAATCGCTTCCGGCAACAACCTGGCGACAGCGCTGAAAAAACAACCGCGCTATTTCGATGACCTGTATTGCCACCTGATTGCCGCCGGCGAGCACGCCGGCGCCCTGGAAACGCTGCTGGAGCGCGTTGCCATCCATCTGGAGAAAAGCCAGCAGCTCAAGGCGCGCATCAAGAAGGCCATGACCTACCCCATCGCCGTCATCGTGGTTGCAGGCCTGGTCAGCACGGTCTTGCTGATCCACGTGGTGCCGCAGTTCCAGAACCTGTTCGCCGGCGTCGATGGCAAACTGCCGGGCTTCACGCTGAGTGTCATTGCCTTGTCCGAGTTCCTGCAGCGTGCCTGGTGGATGGTGGCACTGGGTTTGGCCGCGACAATTATCGGGCTGCGCCACGCCTATCGGGCATCTCCCGGTTTTCGCCGTTGGCTGGACCTCGGTTTGTTGAACGCGCCCCTGGCAGGCACACTGCTGAAAAAAACCGCGGTTGCCCGCTACGCCCGCACACTCTCAACGACCTTCGCCGCGGGCGTGCCGTTGGTGCAGGCGCTGGATTGCGTGGCGGGGGCGGTCGGAAATGGGTTGTTCAAACAGGCGATCGAACATATGCGTCACGATGTATCCACTGGCATGCAGTTGCACCAATCCATGGCCAACAGCCGCCTGTTTCCCAGTATGGCAATCCAGATGACGGCCATCGGGGAAGAATCGGGAACCCTGGATCGCATGCTGGAAAAAGTCGCCAATCACTACGAGGCCGATGTGCAAAACCTGGTCGATAACCTCACCAGCCTGATGGAGCCCCTGATCATGGTGGTATTGGGCGGCATCGTCGGCGCACTGGTGATTGCCATGTACCTGCCAGTGTTCCAGCTGGGGTCGGCATTTTGAACCCGTTGCTGAATGAACAACCGTGGCTCTTTGTCGGGATGGCGCTGGTGCTGGGCCTGATTGTCGGCAGTTTCCTCAATGTGCTGGTGTGGCGCCTGCCGAAAATGCTCGAGCGCGAATGGCGCGCCCAGGCCCAGGAGGTGCTCGGTTTGCCTGCTGACCCTGCGGGCCCGGCTTACAACCTGATGCGCCCCCATTCCTGCTGCCCCCGGTGCAATCATCCGATTCGCGCGGGGGAAAATATTCCGCTGCTCAGCTACCTGCTGCTCAAGGGCCGTTGTGCCCATTGCCGAGAACCTATCAGTGCCCGCTACCCGTTCACCGAACTTGCCGGCGCGCTGGTCTCGGCGGCGGTGGCCTGGCATTTCGGCTTCGGCTGGCAAGCCGGCGCGGTGATGCTGCTGAGCTGGGGGTTGCTGGCGATGAGCCTGATCGATGTGGATCATCAGCTGCTGCCCGACGTTCTGGTGCTGCCGCTGTTATGGCTGGGGCTGATCCTCAACAGTGTTGGCTTGCTGGTGACGCTGCCGGATGCGCTCTGGGGTGCGGTCATTGGGTATATGAGCCTGTGGACGGTGTTCTGGCTGTTCAAGGTGATCACCGGCAAGGACGGCATGGGCTATGGCGACTTCAAGTTGTTGGCCTTGCTCGGCGCCTGGGGTGGCTGGCAGATTCTGCCGATGACACTGCTGATGTCTTCGTTGCTCGGGGTGCTTGCCGGGCTCATCCTGCTGCGCTTGCGCAAGCCCCAGGCGTCGGCCCCAATGCCGTTTGGTCCGTGTCTGGCGATTGCCGGCTGGATTGCATTGCTCTGGGGTGGTCAAATAACCGACTTCTATTTGCAGTCTGTCGGTTTCAAATGACCACTTCTGTTGCAACACCCTGGATTCTTGGCCTCACCGGCGGCATCGGCAGCGGCAAAAGCGCGGCCGCCCAGCACTTCATGGATTTGGGCATCGACCTGGTCGACGCCGACCATGCGGCTCGCTGGGTGGTTGAGCCCGGCCGCCCGGCACTGGCGCAAATCGCCGAGCACTTCGGTGCAGGCGTGCTGTTACCCGACGGCCAACTGGACCGCGCCGCGTTGCGCAAACTGATCTTTGAGGTCCCGCAAGAACGCCGCTGGCTGGAAGCCTTGCTGCACCCGCTGATCGGCGAGGAGATTCGCAGCCATCTGGCGCGCGCGCGGTCGCCTTACGCAATCCTGGTGTCACCGCTGCTGATCGAGTCCGGCCAGTACAGCATGACCCAGCGCATCCTGGTGATTGACGTGCCGCAATCACTGCAGATTCAGCGTACCCTGCAGCGCGACGGCATCAGCGAACAGCAAGTGCAGGCGATTCTGAAGGCCCAGTCCAGCCGTGAAGACCGCCTGAACCATGCCGATGACGTACTGGTCAATGACCAGGACCTCGCCTGGCTGCACAGCGAGGTCGAGCGACTGCACCACTTTTACCTTACTTTGCGTGGAGGCCGATCATGAGCCAACCTATGACCGTCGACTGCCCAACCTGCGGTGCACCCGTGGAATGGAAAACAGACAACCTCAATCGGCCGTTTTGCTCGGACCGTTGCAAACTCATCGACCTGGGCGCCTGGGCATCGGAAGAGCACAAGATTCCGGTCAGCCCGGATGCCGAAGACGACCTGTTCTCCGAAGACTTTCAGCCTAAGCACTAAGGCCGCATAAAGGCGTACTCCTGCTGGTCGTCGAGGTTCTCTGCAAGGTATTGCAGCTCGTCGGCCAGGTCTTCGAAACTGCGTACGCCTTTACTCTGCTGCACCACGGCGCTGAGCATGGCGCGCAAGGTCAAGCCTGGGTCGAAACCGATTTCCTGCGCGGCGTCCTGACTTCTGCGCAACTCCTGCCGTGCCCATTCGTACACACTCATGCCCCACGCTCCTTCATAAATTTCGCAGAGCATGGGCCTGTGTGGCCGGCCGGGATTTGATCTGGGTCAACGCCGCGAATCGTCGTCTTTCCATGGCGCAGAGAGGTAGCGCGTACGGTTGAAGGTCTCAAGCCACTCCGGGCAAAACACCACCAGAGCGCTGATGACCATGCCGTTGATAAAGGCTTCTGGGAAGATGATCAGCCACAGGTAGCCGATGAAGTCTTCCAGCCACTCCGGCATCGCGAAACGGCCGTCTAACCACAGCAACCCCAGCGCAGCCATCAAGCAGAGCAGCGCCGACAGCGCGGCGGCAAAGAAGCCCGAGCAGAAGATATACACAAAGGGATTGCGGGGTTGGGCGCGCTCTACCAGCACTGCACAGCCTTCCGTGACCAGTACTGGCAACACGATAAACAGCAGGCCATTGACCCCGACGGCGGCCAGGTCCTGACGCCCCAGCAGCAACAGCCCGAACTGCGCCGCCCACCCGCCGACGATTGCCAGAGGCCAGTCGAGCAGCAGGGTCACGGCGGTCATGCCGATAAAGTGGTAGGAAACGCCAGTATCGAAATCGCGCCGCACCAGCCACAACATGAACAGCGCGAACACCGTACCAAACAGCAGATGCTGACGCCGCCGGTCGGCAAACAGCTCGACCCATGGCGAGCGCAGGATTGCCCACATCACCACGGGCGCATACAACAGCCAGCCGATGCTGAGGGTTTGCGGCGCCAGCACGGCGGCACTGATCACGGCTTCACCTGCTCCAGTGCTTGGCGCAGCTCGTCAGCGGAGCTGTATTCGTGCTGCGCAATCACCTTGCCGCTATCGAGTTGCAGCCACAGCACTTTATCCACAGCCCCTGGGTAACGCGGGGCAATACGCGCATCACGGTCCAGCATGACCCGGTAGTTGTAGGCCTGCATCGCCGGCACGGCGAACAGCTTGGCGATGAGCCGGGGCATGCGCTGGATATCGGCGATGAACACCGCGTGGCGCGCTTCGAGGTAGCCCTTGGGCTGGCCTTGCAGCGCGGCATCTACCCGCTTGGCGGCGTCCATGCTGCGGGCTACCAGCAGAATCTGCGCCTGGTCATCCAGGGTGTAGGCCTGGTCGAACTGGTCGAGCAGGGTCCATGGCGCCACGCGCTCACCCACCTCAACAGCTTGGGCCCACAACGGTAAAAGGCTCAGCAACAGCACCACGAAAAACTTCACCGCAGACTCCTTGATTCGGATGAGGGTCGAGTAGCCAGTCTACACCGGCCGTTTAAAGCAAGACTTCCTGCGGTCATCATTTGGACGCTAAGCTGCAAATATGGATGACTCAGATTACTTGCGCCTGCTTACCGTAGCGGCCGAACAAGCCAATGCGTTCCTGTCCAATGCCCGCAAATGGGAGCGTGAGCGTTGGGTCTGCCAGCGCCTGCTGCAAGGCTTGAATGTGCCCTACCGGGCCGAGGAGTTTCATGCCGCCGGTCAAGAACCGCCGGATGTGTTGTTTCGCGACGCCAGTTTCGAGGTGTTTTTTGTACTGGATGAAGGCCGGCGCCTGAACGACGAATGGCGCGATGAGTTGCTGCGCCGACGCAGCGCATTTTCCCTGAGCCAGTTGGTCCGGCGCGAAGCCAAGCCGCGGCGTATCCCCGCCCATGAGTTCCTGTTGCGCCTGGCGCCGACGCTGCGCAAAAAAGCGCATAACTACAAAGAACGTGGCATTGACCTGGGCGAGCTGGACCTCATCGCCTTCGCCAGTCTCAAGCGCGAAGTGCTGGACCTCAACAGCCATTTCCCGCCTCCCACCGAATACCTGCGCCAGGGTTGGCGCTCGCTGTCGCTGGTCGGGCCGACCTTTGCCCGCGTGCTGTTCGCCCATCCTGATGCCCCGGATTTCTTGCGCAACAACTTGGGCCGCAGCATAGTATTCGACGTGGGCATCAGCCTGTGACGCGGGCACAGGCTACGCTTGTGGCGATACCGCCAATCTCCCGACTGTAACGTGGCGCCCTTTTGCAACGTCTACCTGACGAGGCCTTTATGACCAGCCGCCTGAACCCCGATGACCAACAGCATGTCGAAGAGTACCTGCAACTCTCCCAGAACCGAGTCGAGCGCAAGCCTTTCCGGCCGTGGCTGCTCCTTGGTGTGGTGCTGGTGGCGGTGATCGGGCTCGGTCTGCTGAGCCGCCTTTTGAGTTACCTGACGCTATGAGCTGCCTGGCGCTCGCGAGGGTAACTGCTCCGATTTCTTTTAGCCTTGCGAGATATCCCCATGACCCATCGTATTATTATCGTCGGCGGCGGCGCCGGCGGCCTGGAGTTGGCTACCCGCCTGGGTAAGACTCTGGGCAAGCGCGGCACCGCCAACATCACGCTGGTGGACACCAACCTGACCCATATCTGGAAGCCACTGCTGCACGAAGTGGCTGCCGGCTCGCTGAACTCTTCGGAAGACGAACTCAACTACGTCGCCCAAGCCAAATGGAACCACTTCGAGTTTCAGCTGGGGCGCATGAGCGGGCTTGACCGTGAACAGAAAAAAATTCAGCTGGCCGCCACCCTTGACGAAGAAGGCCGCGAACTGGTGCCTGCGCGCGTGCTGGGCTATGACAGCCTGGTGATCGCAGTCGGCAGCACCACCAATGACTTCGGCACCGAGGGCGCAGCGCAACACTGCCTGTTCCTCGACACACGCAAACAGGCCGAGCGTTTCCACCAGCAGTTGCTCAACCACTACCTGCGCGCCCATGCCGGGCAGACCGATACCATTGAACAGATCAGCGTCGCCATCGTCGGCGCCGGCGCCACCGGCGTTGAGCTGGCCGCCGAGCTGCATAACGCCGCCCACGAGCTGGCAGCGTACGGCCTGGACAAGATCAAACCGGAAAACATGCACATCACCCTCATCGAAGCCGGCCCGCGGGTATTGCCTGCGTTGCCGGAACGAATTGGCGGGCCGGTGCATAAAACCCTGGAGAAACTCGGGGTCACGGTGCTGACCAATTCGGCGGTCAGCGAAGTGACGGCCGACGCACTGATCACCAGCAGCGGCCAGGTCATTCCGGCCAGCTTGAAGGTGTGGGCCGCCGGGATTCGCGCGCCAGGCTTCCTCAAGGACATCGACGGCCTGGAAACCAACCGCATCAACCAATTGCAGGTGTTGCCGACGCTGCAGACTACCCGCGACGAAAATATCTTCGCCTTCGGCGACTGCGCCGCCTGCCCGCAACCAGGCACCGACCGCAATGTACCGCCCCGCGCACAGGCCGCTCACCAGCAGGCTTCGTTGCTGGCCAAGTCTCTGAAACTGCGGATTGAAGGCAAGGACCTGCCGTCCTACAAGTACACCGACTACGGCTCGCTGATCTCGCTGTCACGTTTCTCGGCGGTGGGTAACTTGATGGGTAACCTGACCGGCAGCGTGATGCTGGAAGGCTGGCTGGCGCGGATGTTCTATGTATCGCTGTACCGCATGCACCAGATGGCGTTGTACGGTTTCTTCCGCACGGCCATGCTGATGCTCGGCAGCAAGATCGGGCGCGGCACCGAGCCGAGGCTCAAGCTGCACTGATTGACTGAACGGCAGCAAAAAAATCCCCCTATCACACGATAGGGGGATTTTTTATTGGGCTAGAGCTGCTGGTAGAACTCAGCCATATAGTCGACAAACGCCCGCACCTTCGGCGCCAGGTGCCGGGACTGTGGATAAAGGGCGTAATAGTGCCGCTCGCCCAATGAATAATTGGGCAGAATTCGCACAAGCTGACCGTGCGCCAAGTCGCTGTGCACTGTGGCCTGGGTGAAACACGCAATGCCCGCCCCCGCCAACGTGGCCGCGTGCAACGCGCTGATGGTGTTGGTGCTGAACCGCCCCGATGGGGTGACCGTAACCACCGCGCCACGCGCCGCGCTCAGTTGCCAATCCGACGACGCACCAATGAAAGTCAGCAAGTGATGGTTGTCGAGCTCCTGCGCCGAACGGGGCAACCCATGGCGGCCGATGTAGCTCGGCGACGCGACCAGAACCTGGCTGGAAATCGTCAACGTGCGGGCAATCAATGACGTATCCGCCAGGGCGCTGGCAATGCGTATCGCGACATCAAACCCGTCGGCCACCAGGTCGACGAACTGATCATCACAGCACAGCTGCAGCTCAATATCCGGATAGCGTCGTTGAAAACCCGGTAGCCAGTGCGGCAGATCCAGTGTGCCCACCACCAGCGGCACACTGACTTTCAGCAGGCCTTCGGGGCGTTGATGCCCGTGGGCGATGGCCTGGGATGCGGCGT
This sequence comes from Pseudomonas sp. NFX183, assembly GCF_047943075.1. Classification (NCBI taxonomy): domain Bacteria; kingdom Pseudomonadati; phylum Pseudomonadota; class Gammaproteobacteria; order Pseudomonadales; family Pseudomonadaceae; genus Pseudomonas; species Pseudomonas sp. NFX183. Next base: position 1,205,975 of record NZ_CP181333.1, read on the forward strand.
CGAGACGATCAAGGATATCCACGCACGCTGCGTAGTACTGCTCCCCGGCACCCGTCAGACTGAAGCGTCGCGTGTTGCGGTTGATCAGTTGGGCGCCCAGCTCAATCTCCAATTGCTGCAATTGCCGGGATATCGTCGAATGCGTGGTCTCCAGGCGCTCTGCGGCTGCAGAAAAACCCTTGGCTTCGACGATGCACCGAAAGGCGCGCATGGCAGATAACTGGTTCATGAAGCAGGCGATCCCAAGCTGGTCAGGGGAATCAGTTAACCGGCAAAGCGATAATTTGCGAGGTGGTCAGCACCGAACCGAAGGTGTCTTCGATTTCAGCCAGTGCCGAGTTGTGCAACTCATCCTTGGTTACCGAACGGCCATCGGCGCGGGTAATAGCCCGTGTGGCACTGGCATCGGATGCTACCACAACGTCGTAGCCCAACGGCGCGGCGTCACGGGCGGCGCCAGCAACACAGGCGTGAGTCATCAGGCCACTGATAATCAGGGTTTTGACGCCGGCTTTCTTCAATTGCGCATCCAGGTCGGTGCTGGCAAACACGCTGACCGTGGTCTTCTGCACAAGCGTGTCTTGTGCACGTGGCTTCATCAGCGGGTGAAAATCGACGGTCTTGCCATTCTTGGCGAAGACCGCCGCGTCGTCCGGGGCGATGTGCTGCACGTGAATGACCCGGATGTTTTCCTTGTCGGCAAACTTGATCAGACGCTGAGTGTTTTCCAGGGCTTTCATGCCGTCAGGGATCGGCATGCGGCCGGTGAAGTATTCATTCTGGAAGTCGATGACCACCAACGCGGTGGTTTTCGGGTCAAGACGGTCAGTCGGCTTCGCCCCCAACATCGCGCGAATGGTCGGCTGCGGGTGTGTGGCTGTTTCGGCGGCGACAGCGTAATGGCCGAGGCCCACCATCATACCGAAGCCAACAAGCGTGGACTTGAGTACGGCAGATAGCGAACGGACAGGGTGAGCGGCTGGGGTGAGGGTCATCATGCAGATTCCTTGAGGCGAGTGAATGGACGAGGCCCAGTCTAGGAGGCCGCGACCAGTGCACCAACGCACCCATCAGCACAATATCTGTTTGGAATTCGCACAAGTGAGGCCAAACAACAGGCAAAAAAAATCCCCGTATCTTTCGATACGAGGATTTTTAATATGGTCGGGGTAAGGGGATTCGAACTCCTGACATCCTGCTCCCAAAGCAGGCGCGCTACCGGACTGCGCTATACCCCGGTAAAAAAAAGGCGACCTTTCAGTCGCCTTCTGCGACCAGGGCTTTTGACCTCTGATCTTAAGATCTGATTCCAGCGTTAACTGGTCTCAAAAATGGTGGGTCGTGTGGGATTCGAACCTACGACCAATTGGTTAAAAGCCAACTGCTCTACCAACTGAGCTAACGACCCAAAAATGGTCGGGGTAAGGGGATTCGAACTCCTGACATCCTGCTCCCAAAGCAGGCGCGCTACCGGACTGCGCTATACCCCGGTTTTGAAATTGGCTCCGTGACCAGGACTCGAACCTGGGACCCAATGATTAACAGTCATTTGCTCTACCGACTGAGCTATCACGGAACTGCATATTTCAAATGTGTAACTTTACTGCGTTGAAACGTTCTCTTCGGCTTGTCCGTATCGCTACGTTCATGTCTCTGAGGCGCGCTATTCTACAATCTTAAAAACCCCTGTCAACCCTTTAAATTGCTTTTAAGACAATGATTTGCGCTTCTTTCTGATTTCTTCTTGGGGAGAAGAAACCCGTGGGCTGACGTTGCTGCGGGGCGCACTTTACAAGCCTTTGCCTTACAGTTCAACGCCCTATCGAAAAAAAAGGCCCCGCAATGCGGGGCCTCCTCTTATAGCCATACAAGCTGGACTCAGTGGAAGACGATTTCGTCGTTTTCCACAGTCGCCGTGACGCTGGTGCCCGGCATGAAGCTGCCCGACAGGATCAACTGCGCCAATGGGTTCTCGATCCAGCGCTGGATCGCACGTTTCAGTGGCCGTGCGCCATACACCGGGTCGTAACCCACCGCGATCAGCTTGTCCAACGCCTCGCTGCTCAGCTCCAGGTCGAGCTCGCGCTCGGCCAGGCGGCCACGCAGACGTCCCAACTGGATCTCGGTGATGCCCGCGATCTGATCCCGCGCCAGAGGCTCGAAGATCACCACTTCATCGACCCGGTTGATAAATTCCGGACGGAAATGAGTGGTCAGTGCATCCATCACCGCAGCGCGCTGGCCCTCGCGATCACCCACCAACTCCTGAATCTGCGCCGAGCCCAGGTTGGAGGTCATCACGATCACCGTATTACGGAAATCCACGGTACGCCCGTGGCTGTCCGTCAAACGGCCATCTTCCAGCACCTGCAGCAAGATGTTGAACACATCCGGGTGGGCCTTCTCGACCTCGTCCAGCAGGATCACCGAGTAAGGCTTGCGACGCACGGCTTCGGTCAGGTAACCCCCCTCTTCGTAGCCCACGTAGCCTGGTGGGGCGCCGATCAAGCGAGCCACCGAGTGTTTCTCCATGAATTCGGACATATCGATCCGCACCATGGCCTCTTCGGTATCAAACAGGAACTCGGCCAAGGCCTTGCACAGCTCGGTCTTACCCACGCCGGTCGGGCCGAGGAACATGAACGAACCGCTCGGACGGTTCGGGTCGGACAAGCCGGCCCGGGAACGCCGTACCGCGTTGGACACAGCCACCACGGCCTCTTCCTGGCCAATGACGCGCTGGTGCAACAGGCTTTCCATCTTCAGCAACTTGTCGCGCTCGCCTTCGAGCATTTTCGACACGGGAATACCGGTCCACTTCGAAACGACTTCGGCGATTTCTTCCTCGGTCACCTTGCTGCGCAACAATTGGTTCTCGGGCTTACCATGCTGGTCGACCATTTGCAGGCTGCGCTCCAGGTCCGGGATCACCCCATACTGCAACTCGGCCATGCGGTTCAGGTCACCTTTACGGCGCGCGGCTTCCAGCTCCTGACGGGACTGCTCGATCTTTTGCTGGATCTGCGCAGAACCCTGCACCTCGGCTTTTTCCGAGGTCCAGATTTCCTCGAGGTCTGAATATTCACGCTCCAGACGCACGATTTCTTCCTGGAGTTTTTCCAGGCGTTTCTTCGCGGCCTCGTCTTCTTCTTTCTTCAAGGCCTGGGATTCAACCTTCAGTTGAATCAGGCGCCGATCCAGACGGTCGAGCACTTCCGGCTTGGAGTCGATCTCCATGCGAATACGGCTGGCCGCTTCGTCGATCAAGTCGATGGCCTTGTCCGGCAACTGGCGGTCAGTGATGTAGCGATGGCTCAATTTGGCCGCCGCAATAATCGCGCCGTCAGTGATCGCCACCTTGTGGTGGACCTCATAGCGTTCTTTCAGGCCACGCAGGATCGCGATGGTGTCTTCTTCGCTGGGTTCTTCCACCAGCACTTTCTGGAAACGACGCTCAAGGGCTGCGTCTTTCTCGATGTACTGGCGATACTCGTTCAGCGTGGTGGCGCCAACGCAATGCAGCTCACCGCGCGCCAATGCGGGCTTGAGCATGTTGCCGGCATCCATCGAGCCCTCGCCTTTACCGGCGCCGACCATGGTGTGCAGTTCGTCGATGAACAGAATGATCTGCCCTTCCTGCTTCGACAGTTCATTAAGCAGGGATTTCAGGCGCTCTTCGAACTCGCCACGGAACTTGGCGCCGGCGATCAGCGAGCCCATGTCCAAAGACAGCAGACGCTTGCCTTTAAGACCGTCCGGCACTTCACCATTAATGATGCGCTGGGCCAGGCCTTCGGCAATCGCGGTTTTACCCACGCCAGGTTCACCGATCAGCACCGGGTTGTTCTTGGTGCGGCGTTGCAGCACTTGGATGGTGCGACGAATTTCGTCATCACGGCCGATCACCGGGTCAAGCTTGCCCTCTTCGGCGCGCTTGGTCAGGTCGACCGTGTATTTGTCCAGGGCCTGGCGCGACTCCTCGTGGTTGGGGTCATTCACCGCCTCGCCGCCACGCAGGTTGTTGATGGCGTTTTCCAGGGCCTTTTTGCTCACGCCCTGACCCAGCAGCAATTTGCCAAGCTTGCTGTTGTCGTCCATCGCGGCGAGCAGCACCAGTTCGCTGGAGATGAACTGATCACCTTTTTGCTGAGCCAGGCGATCTGCCTGGTTAAGCAGGCGCGCCAGGTCCTGCGACATGTTCACGTCGCCGGTAGGGTTTTGGATTTTTGGCAGTTGGTCGAGCTCTTTGCTCAACTCTTTGCGCAGGCTGTTGACGTCAAAGCCCACCTGCATCAGCAAGGGCTTGATAGAACCACCTTGCTGTTCCAGAAGCGCCTGCATCAAGTGCGCAGGCTCAATAGCCGGATGGTCGAGGCCGACCGCCAGGGATTGGGAGTCCGATAGAGCTAACTGCAATTTGCTGGTTAAACGATCAATACGCATTAGTCACCTTCCTTTTGAGCAGGCCGGAGCTATGTGCGAGCGAGCTTGCTCGCGAAAAACGCATCCTGAATGAAGAAACCTGCCAGATACCCCTATAGATGGGGTGGATTCTGCAAGATTCAAGCGGGCTATCGTGGATGTGGATCAGCGTTGACCCAAGTCAAGTGAGTCTAGCGCTCAAGCCAGATAAGGGAGGCAAATCGACCCGTGCGAGGGCTGCGACGGTAAGAAAAGAAGCGCGGGTCAGTCACGGTGCAATAACCGCCACCATAGACAGCGGTGATTCCACGTGCGGCGAGCCGCAGGCGCGCCAACTGGTAGATGTCGGCCATGTACTTGCCGGGATTGTGGCTTGGCACGAAGGCTTCAGCGGTCGTGGGCAGCTGCTGCATGAAGGCTTCACGCACCTCCGGGCCGACTTCAAAGGCTTGCGGGCCAATGGCAGGGCCCAGCCAGACCAATACATCGGCAGGTTCGCAGCCCAGGCTTTCGAAAGCCGCTTCGAGCACACCCGCTGCCAGCCCACGCCAACCGGCATGGGCGGCCGCCACGCGAGTACCGGCGCGGTTGCAGAACAACGCGGGCAGGCAATCGGCAGTCATGGATGTGCAGGCGATACCAGGCGTGCTGGTCCAGCTGCCATCGGCTTCGGCGATACGCGAGGGGTCAGCCTCGACCACGGTCACCCCGTGAACTTGGCGCAGCCACGCAGGCTGAATATCAAAGGTATCGGTCAGGCGACGGCGATTTTCAAGGACGGCTTCAAGGCTGTCCTCAACATGATCGCCCAGGTTGAGGCTGTCGAACGGCGCCAGACTGACGCCGCCCGCACGGGTGGTGACGCAGGCTTTAACCTGAGCCGGCGCAGGCCAGTCAGGAATCAGCCAGTCATTCATCCGATAAACGCCTCGCGATCCTGCTTGAGCAGCGACAACAACCAGACCAGATCGTCTGGAAGAGGCGATTCCCAGCTCATTCGCTTACCGCTCGTCGGATGATCCAGCTCCAGGAAACGTGCATGCAGCGCCTGACGCGGGAAGGATTTCAGCGATTCAACCATGGTCTGACTCGCCGCCGGCGGAATACGGAAGCGACCGCCGTAGGCCGGATCTCCGACCAACGGGAAGTTAATGTGCGCCATGTGCACGCGGATCTGGTGCGTACGGCCGGTTTCCAGCTTGACCCGCACGTGAGTGTGGGACCGGAAACGCTCCAGCACACGGTAGTGGCTGACGGCCTGCTTGCCGCCTTCCATCACCGCCATACGCTGACGCTGCTGGCCGTGGCGACCGATAGGGGCGTTGATCTTGCCACCCGCCACCACCACGCCGATCACGATGCACTCGTAGATGCGGCTGACGCTACGGCTCTGCAACTGTGTGACCAGTTGCGTCTGGGCCTGGATGGTCTTGGCCACCACCATCAAGCCGGTGGTGTCCTTGTCCAGGCGGTGCACGATGCCGCAGCGCGGGACATTGATGATGTCCGGCACGTGGTGCAGCAAGGCATTGAGCAAGGTGCCATCAGCGTGCCCGGCGGCCGGGTGAACCACCAGGCCTGCGGGTTTATTGATGACCAGGATGTCGTCGTCTTCATAGACGATGTCCAGCTCGATGTCCTGGGCGACCCATTCTCCCTGGGCTTCCTGCTCGGCAGTCAGCTCAAGAATCGCACCGCCATGGACTATGTCTCGCGGGCGGATAACCGCTCCATCCACAGTCAGGCGGCCGTCTTTGATCCAGGCGGAAAGGCGCGAGCGCGAGTGCTCAGCGAATAATTGTGCGGCGACTTGATCGAGGCGTTGGCCGCCCAATTCGGACGGCACCTCTGCGCGAAGTTCAATTTTATCGGACATGCTCAGACTAGGCGTGGCACAGCCTTTGGTTTCGGCTGCGCGCTTGTGGTTAAATACGGCGTCTTTTGCCCCGAGGCTTTCAACGGGGCGCTCATCATAACAGGACGGCCCCGCCCAAGACAGCGGCCGTCATAGGGACGCAAGCCGCCATGCAAGTGAAACACCTGCTGCTGATCGCCATCCTCGCCATGACTGCTGCTTGCTCGTCAACAAAGGAAGTCGTCGACGAAAACCTGAGCGAAGTCGAGCTGTATCAATTAGCTCAAAAAGACTTGGACAATAATAGCTACACCAGTGCCACAGCCAAGCTGAAGGCCCTGGAGTCACGCTATCCGTTCGGGCGCTACGCCGACCAGGCACAGCTCGAGCTGATCTACGCCAACTACAAGAACGCCGAGCCGGAAGCTGCCAAGTCCGCCGCCGAGCGTTTTATCCGCCTGCACCCGCAGCATCCGAACGTGGACTACGCCTACTACATGAAGGGCCTGACCTCGTTCGACCAGGACGTGGGCCTGCTGGCGCGCTTCCTGCCGCTGGACATGACCAAGCGTGACCCCGGCGCTGCCCGCGACTCCTACAACGAGTTCGCCCAGCTGACCAGCCGCTACCCCAACAGCCGCTACGCGCCGGACGCCAAGCAGCGCATGATCTACCTGCGCAACCTGCTGGCTTCCTACGAGATTCACGTGGCTGACTACTACCTGACCCGTCAGGCATACGTGGCTGCCGCCAACCGTGGGCGCTATGTAGTGGAGAACTTCCAGGAAACCCCTTCCGTGGGTGACGGCCTGGCGGTGATGACCGAGGCTTACCAGGCGTTGCACCTGGATGCATTGGCAGCCACCAGCCTGGAAACCCTGAAGCTCAACTACCCAGACTCGCCAAGCTTGAAAGACGGCCAGTTTGTGCCTCGGGTTGCCGAAACAGACAACCGTTCGTGGCTGAGCAAGTACACCCTGGGCCTGATCAGTTCCCGTCCACCCTTGCCGCCGGGCGAAACCCGCGCCAACCAGGACGTGATCAAACAGTTCCAGGACGCCAAGGAAGCAATTCCGTCGGAGCTCAAGCCGCATGACGAGAATGGCGATGTGATCGAAGAGCAAGAGCCGCAGGCCCTTGGCAACAACGAAGATCGTTCGTGGTTCAGCTACATGACGTTCGGCGTATTCGACTGATTGCACTCAGCGTCATCAAGAAGGAGCCTTTCGAGGCTCCTTTTTTATTGCCCGGCGTTATTGCACTGTGCGCCTGCCACGACCTTGGCTAAACTGGCGCATTCCTTGTCGAGAAACTGCCCATCATGCTTCGTCTACTGTTCTGGATTGCCGTCATTGCTGCCGCGGTATGGTTCTGGCGCAAATTCAAAAGCCCAGCCGCCCGGCAGCAACGCGCCAGCGAGCCTGACGCAGCCCTGATGGTGCGCTGCGCCCACTGCGGCGTGCACTTGCCGCAGGATCGCGCGCTGAGTTCACGCCAGGAGTGGTATTGCACTCAGGCACACCTGGAACAGGGGCCGAAGTCTATCCAGCGTTGATTCGACCTGCGGGCGCATAAGGCGCCGGTTCAATGATCGGCGTACGCCCCAGCAACAAGTCGGCAAACAACTGGCAGGATGCCGGCGCAAGCACCAAGCCATTGCGGTAATGCCCGCAATTGAGCCACAACCCTTTGAAGCCCGGGACTTCACCGATATAAGGGATACCTTCCGGTGAGCCGGGCCGCAAACCGGCCCAATGCCCCACGACCTCGGCGTCCGCCAAGGCAGGAATCAACTCCACAGCCGAAGCCTTGAGGCTTTCCAGCGCCGAGTCGGTCGGGGTCTTGTCGAACCCTTCGTGTTCAAGCGTGCTGCCGATCAGAATGTGCCCATCACGCCGTGGGATCGCATAACGCCCCTTGGCCAGGACCATGCTCGAGAGGAAATCCGAGGCGCATTTGTACAAAATCATTTGGCCTTTGACCGGTTCCACCGGCAGCGCCAAGCCCAACTTGCCAAGTAACTCACCGCTCCAGGCACCCGCAGCCAACACTATCTGGTCGCCAAGAATCGGTCCCGCAGCGGTATTCACGCCCACTACGTCTTCGCCTTCAAGTACAAAACCCTGTACTTCGCACTGCTCATGAAGGGTCACACCAGGCAGCGCCAACAGCGCCGCCTTGAGGGATTTGACCAGGCGCGGGTTGCGCACATTGGCCACGTCCGCCATGTAGATCGCCTGGGAATACCCGCCGCCCAGTACCGGCACGGCATCGTGCGCAGCCGACACATCCACTTTGCTCAGCGGCCGTCCCTCGCGGGCAGCCCAGGCCAACGCCTGGGCCTCGTCTTCCAGGTCCAGCCAGTAAAGGCCCGTGGTATGAACCTCTGGATCAACCCCCGTGGCCGCGAACAGACGTTCGGCCAATTGCGGATAAAAATCCTGGGACCAATGCGCCAGCGCGGTGACCGCCGGGCTATAGCGCCACGGATACAGCGGCGACACGATCCCGCCGCCGGCCCAGGAGGACTCCTGGCCAAGCCCGGAGCGCTCCAGCAGTATGACGGCCTGCCCTTGGGTGGCCAGGTTGTACGCCGTCAACAACCCGATTACTCCGCCACCGACAATCACCACTTGCTGTTGCTTAGCCATCATTTGATCCAGCCGATAAAAAGGGAAAAGCGCACCGGGCGCCCACTCATCCAGCACTCTCATCATTGCCCCCAGCACGCCTTGCGCGACATTCCAGGTGCCGCGCCCGGGTTGCTGCGCACGCCGGAGCTGCTCAGGCTGAATTCAGCGCAAGGGTCGCCTGCCATGACTGAGCCGACGGCAGGCGTGGCCACCAGGGTGAAGTCCTGAGGGTTCAGTGCAGCGCCGATTCTATAGCGTTCATTGCCCGCACTGACGCCGCTTGCATCAATAAAAGTGCCGTTGCGCGTGTAAAAGCGCTCCAGGTAATGGACTTGCTCGGACAACAACGCAACGATTTCTGCGCGATAGGCCTTTTTTACATGCCCGGTATACGCCGGGTAAGCGATCCCGGCCAGAAACGCGATGATCGCGACAGCGATCAATAACTCGATCAAGGTAAAACCCTGGCAATCCTTGCCCATTGATACGCTCCTTATTGAAGTTGCCGCCATAAAATCCGACGAAATCTCGCCCCTGCTGCTTCGTTGACCTGCGCATAGACCGTCTCCAGAACGGTGCGCGATTGGCCACTGAAGCCCACCGCCGTCACGCGGTATAACCTGGCAGATGTGTGCAGAGGTAAACCCGTCAGCCCTGTGCCCTGCCCCAGCGCTTGAATGCCGTACAGACCGCCCTTGAAGGCAACCCAACTGACCGCTGAAACAGAACGCTGCCCGGCGCCAACCACAGAAAACGACTCCGGTGGCGGTGCGCAGGCGCTTATCGACTGGCATAACGGCAACACCGCCCCCGCGCGACGGACCATTGATTCCCCAAACCTCAGGCCGCTTTCGGCACTTTGAAATGATTGATTGCGATGCCAGACGCCGCTGGCAATCCTTTGCTGGGACACGGCCCCTTGCATCGAGGCCAGGCCAATCAGTGACAACACCAGCAAAAACACCAGGCTGATTAAGAGGACCATGCCCGTCTGCCGTGGATGGAAGCCGTCAAAGTTGCGCATGATCGCTCTACTCCAACCGGTTGCGCAGCGCTGCCACGACGCTGTAGGCCTGATCCTGAACGCGCCCCGTCGGGTCTCGCAGCGTCATTCGGATACGCACGCTGCGTATCAGTGATTCGTCGGCCGGGGTGGGGTCATAGCGCGCAACGCGAGCCGAGCCGGGCTTGGCTGCCACACCGAAACTGAGGTCGAACGCCTGTACGTTATCCACCAGAACCGCCTTGGCCGGCGCAGCCGGTGTACTGACCTTCAGCTGGCCCGCTTCAAAGGTGTAGGTGAGCTGGCGTATCGCAAACCGGCTCTGGCCAGGCGCGGGCGTCGGCGAGTTGCCCGCATAGGCCTGGGCCGTGGTCATGCAGTCGGAAAGTACCGTCCAGTCTGGCCTGCCACCCTCTCTACTTGCATCCGCAGTGACTAACGTGAGTGACCTCGAGCTGCCCGAGGTGCTCCAGCCGACCGGTCGATCAAAGGCCGCCGGCGCATTATCGATAGAGGCCGTCGCCAGGCAGCCAAACACACCCGCCTGGCGAATGTCCTGAATCATCTTGCTCAGCACAAACCGCGCATCATCCTGCAGCAACATGGCTGCCTGCTGGCTGGCGTGGGTGGCTCGAACGCTGATGACGACTTGGCTGACCCCGAGGATCAGCAACAACCCGACAGACAGCGCCAGCAACAGCTCCACCAGGCTGAATCCCCGTGCAAAGCGATTCATTTCGCCACCCCAGGCTCGCTGGCAATGCGACTGGCGAGGGTGAAGGTTTCCCGTGCGCCGCTGCGGTTCGCGCCCCTGGCGTCGTCCCAACTGATACTGACGGTCACCTCGCCGCCACTGACCACGACGGAGCCTTTTGCACTCGCTCCGGCAAACCCGACGATATTTGCTTCGAAGTCGTGCAGGTCCAGGTCACGCACGCTGGCGCTGGCCGTACCGAGCGGCGCGCCTTCGGTTCGGCTCCATGAATAGTCGACGCTCGAGTTGGCGCGAACCCGGTCGAGCATGTCGTAGGCAATGAAACTGGCCTGGCTGATCATCCTTGAGCTGTCGGTGTATTTGAGTGCGTTGAGCTGGATCACCGCCGCGCCCAGCAACCCGACCGCAAGAATCAGCACGGCCACCAGCACCTCGATCAGCGTCATGCCGGATTGGTGGCGGGGTAAGACGCAGGCAAATTTTAGGTTCGGACAAACAAGCATCACCGTCGTCATCCCTGTCGAAGGCCGGAGAAAAGCAGGAAAAACCTGCTGTGCGGCCCAAGACTAGCGTCGGTTTTCGGCTGGCGCTGCTGCCGGAACAAAGGGAAATACTTTGGACATAAAGGCCATCACTCCACGCCAGGAACTGGCGGCTATACCTATGCCTGTCACCTGAAACAGTGAACCCGTCCATGGAGGGACGACACATGAAGCAACGCGGATTCACCCTGGTCGAGCTTCTGCTGACCCTGTTGCTAAGCGGCATCCTGGCAAATCTCGCAGTACCCGGTTTCAAAGGCTTGCTCGAGTCACAGCAACGACAAACAGCTGCGCAGGCTTTGGCCAGCGGCATGCGCTATGCGCGCACCGAGGCCATTGCGCGCAATCGTGCGGTGGTCATTCACGCGCGGGATGAAAACTGGAGCCAGGGATGGCGAGTGATACTGGACGAAAGCGGACGCGGCCACCTGGACGAGAACAATCCGGTGCTGCTGGAACGACAGGACAGCGGGCAGGTACCGATCGTAGGCAATGGGCCCGTGAAGAGCGAGGTACGCTTCAGCGGATTGGGCGAGCCGATCTTTTCAGCGGGAGGGTTCCGCGCGGGCACTGTGCACGTATGCGACGCGGATCAGGCGCAAAGCCTGTTTCAGGTGGTACTTGCCCCCAGCGGGCGCATCAGCCTGCGCAGTGAAACCACCGAGCAGGCGTTATGCCGGAATGACTCCGGCACCTTGGCACTCAGAGCAGCGAGCGAACCCGCAGCTCCTTGGGCATGGAGAACGTGATGTTCTCTTCACGGCCAGCCAATTCATCGGCACCGGTGGCACCCCATGCCTGCAGTTGCTGGATCACACCGCGCACCAGCACTTCCGGCGCCGACGCGCCCGCCGTAATGCCGATACGCTCGACACCGTCGAACCAGCTGCGCTGCATGTCTTCAGCGCCGTCAATCAGGTAGGCCGGCGTGGCCATGCGCTCGGCCAGTTCGCGCAAGCGGTTGGAGTTGGAGCTGTTGGGGCTGCCGACCACCAACACGACATCGCACTCATCGGCCAGTTGCTTGACCGCGTCTTGACGGTTTTGTGTGGCATAGCAGATGTCGTCTTTGCGCGGGCCACCAATGGCCGGGAATCGCGTGCGCAAGGCATCGATTACACGGCTGGTATCGTCCATCGACAAGGTGGTCTGCGTGACAAAGGCCAGCCGCTCGGGGTTTTGCACCTGCAAGTTGGCAACGTCTTTTTCGTCTTCCACCAGGTAAATGGCACCGCCATTGCTGGCGTCGTACTGGCCCATGGTGCCTTCGACTTCCGGGTGGCCGGCATGGCCGATCAGGATGCATTCACGGCCATCACGGCTGTAGCGCGCGACTTCGATGTGCACCTTGGTCACCAGAGGGCAGGTGGCATCGAATACCTTGAGGCCGCGACCGGCAGCCTCGGTACGCACGGCCTGGGAAACACCGTGCGCGCTGAAGATGACGATAACGTCGTCCGGCACCTGATCGAGCTCTTCGACGAAGATGGCACCGCGGGCGCGCAGGTCTTCAACCACAAATTTGTTGTGGACGACTTCATGACGCACGTAAATCGGCGGTCCGAAGACTTCCAGGGCGCGATTGACGATTTCGATCGCCCGGTCCACACCGGCGCAGAAGCCACGGGGGTTGGCGAGTTTGATTTGCATGCTGTGCCTCGTGTCTTGCAGGGCAAGAAATTGGATCAACTCAACTCTACAGGAGTGAGCCCCTGTGGGCGCCGGGGTTGCCCGCGATGCAGACGACTGGGTGTATCAGGTACACCGAGGTGATGCTATCGCAGGCAAGCCAGCTCCCACATAAACCAGCCCCCACAGGAGCCAGCGTCGTTGATCAGAGCGCTTTAACGTCGATGATTTCAACGTCAAACGTCAAGGTTTTACCGGCCAACGGGTGGTTGAAGTCGATGGTCACTTGCGCGTCATCGAAGGTTTTCACCACACCAGGCAGCTCGGTATTCGCCGCATCATTAAAGATCACCAACAGGCCTTCCGACAGGTCCATGTCCTGGAACTGCGAACGCGGGATGATCTGCACGTTTTGCGGGTTGGGCTGGCCAAAGGCGTTTTCCGGCAGGATCTGCAGGGTACGCTTGTCGCCGGCCTTGAAACCGAACAGCGCCGCTTCAAAACCCGGCAGCAGGTTGCCGTCGCCGACCTTGAAGGTCGCCGGGGCTTTGTCGAACGTGCTGTCGACCGTGTCGCCGTTCTCCAGGCGCAGTGCGAAATGCAAAGTGACTTCCGTGTTCTGGCCGATGCGTTGCTCAGCCAATACCTGATCAGTCATTGACGGTCTCTCCGGTTTTCTTGCTTTTAAACATGTCCAACGCCAGCATGATTGCACCGACGGTGATGGCGCTGTCGGCAAAGTTGAACGCCGGGAAGTACCAGCGGTTCTGCCAATGCACCAGGATAAAGTCGATCACATGGCCCAGGGCAATGCGGTCGTACAGGTTGCCCAGCGCGCCGCCCAGCACCAGGGCCAGGGCGATAGCCAGCCAGGTATCATCGCGACCCAGGCGCTTAAGCCAGACCACCAGGACTGCACTGACCACGACCGCGATCAACGCGAACAGCCAGCGCTGCCAGCCGGAGCTGTCAGCGAGGAAGCTGAAGGCAGCGCCGGTGTTGTAGGCCAGGGTCCAGCTGAAGTAGTCAGGGATGACCACGATCTGCTGGTACATCTGCAAGGCGCCTTCGAAGTGAGCCTTGCTGAGCTGGTCAATGACCAGCACCAGCACGCTCAGTACGAGCCAGCCCAGACGTCCGAAACGGCTGGTATTAGGCATAGTGGCGAACCTCGCCAGCACCGCTGATGTTGTCGACGCAACGACCGCAGATTTCCGGATGCTCAGGGTTCACGCCAACGTCTTCACGGCAGTGCCAGCAACGGGCGCACTTAGGGAAGGCCGACTTGACCACTTGAAGCTTGAGGCCCGGCACTTCGGTAGCCACCGCGTCCGCGGGTGCCTGAGCAAACGGTGCCAGGCTGGCAGTCGAGGTGATCAGCACGAAGCGCAGTTCGTTGCTCAGCTTGGCCAGGTCGGCGCTCAGGCCTTCCTCGGCAAACAGAGTGACTTCGGCTTGCAGGTTGCCACCGACGGCCTTGGCCGCACGCTGCACTTCCAGCTCCTTGTTCACCGCCACTTTGACGGCCATTACGCCTTCCCAGTATTCGCGGCCCAGTTCGAAGTCGGCCGGCAGTTCGGTCAGGCCTTCGTACCAAGTGTTGAGCATCACCGATTCGTTACGCTCGCCCGGCAGGTATTCCCACAGCTCGTCGGCGGTGAAGGCCAGGATCGGCGCGATCCAGCGCACCAGCGCTTCAGAGATGTGGTACAGCGCGGTCTGCGCCGAACGGCGTGCCTTGCTGTTGGCGCCGGTGGTGTACTGGCGGTCCTTGATGATGTCGAGGTAGAAACCACCCAGCTCCTGCACGCAGAAGTTGTGGATCTTGGAGTACACGTTCCAGAAGCGGTATTCGCCGTAGTGTTCCTGCAACTCGCGCTGCAGCAACAGGGTACGGTCCACGGCCCAACGGTCGAGGGCGAGCATGTCCTCGGCCGGCAGCAGGTCGGTGGCCGGGTTGAAACCGGTCAGGTTCGACAGCAGGAAGCGTGCGGTATTACGGATACGGCGGTAGGCATCAGCGCTACGGGCCAGGATCTGGTCCGACACGGCGATTTCGCCCGAATAATCGGTCGACGCTACCCACAGACGCATGATGTCGGCGCCCAAGGTTTCATTGATCTTTTTCGGCTCGATCACGTTTTTCAGCGACTTGGACATCTTGCGGCCCGTCTCGTCGACGGTAAAACCGTGGGTCAGCAGTTCGCGGTATGGCGCGTGGTTGTCGATGGCGCAGCCGGTCAGCAAGGAGGAATGGAACCAGCCACGGTGTTGGTCCGAACCTTCCAGGTACAGGTCGGCACGCGGGCCGGTTTCGTGGCCCATCGGGTGCGAACCGCGCAGCACGTGCCAGTGAGTGGTGCCGGAGTCGAACCACACGTCGAGGGTGTCGCTGATCTTGTCGTACAGCGGCGCTTCGTCGCCCAGCAGCTCGGCGGCGTCCAGTTTGAACCAGGCTTCGATGCCTTCCTGCTCAACACGCAGGGCGACTTCTTCCATCAGTTCGACGGTGCGCGGGTGCAGCTCGCCGCTTTCCTTGTTCAGGAAGAACGGGATCGGCACGCCCCAGTTACGCTGACGGGAGATGCACCAGTCCGGGCGGTTGGCGATCATCGAGTGCAGGCGCGCCTGGCCCCAGGCCGGGACGAACTTGGTGTCTTCGATGGCTTTGAGCGAGCGCACACGCAGGGTGTCGCCGCTGGTCGGCTCTTTGTCCATGCCGATAAACCACTGCGCGGTGGCGCGGTAGATCAACGGGGTCTTGTGGCGCCAGCAGTGCATGTAGCTGTGCTTGATGGTTTCGGTGTGCAGCAGCGAACCGACTTCACGCAGCTTATCGATGATTGGCTCGTTAGCCTTGAAGATGAACTGGCCGCCGAAGAACTCCAGCGACGGCGCGTACACGCCATTGCTTTGCACCGGGTTGAGGATGTCGTCGTTGACCATGCCGTAGGCTTTGCAGGTCACAAAGTCGTCAACGCCGTAGGCCGGTGCGGAGTGAACCACACCCGTGCCCGAACCCAGCTCAACGTAGTCAGCCAGGTACACCGGCGACAGACGGTCATAGAACGGGTGGCGGAAGTTGATCAGTTCCAGCGCGGTACCGGTCGTCGTGGCGATCACCGAACCTTGCAGCTCGTAACGCGCCAGGCAGGCTTCGACCATTTCTTCAGCGAGCACCAGCAGGCGATCATCGACGTCCACCAGGGCGTAGGTGAATTCCGGGTGCACGTTGAGCGCCTGGTTGGCCGGAATGGTCCACGGGGTGGTGGTCCAGATCACGATGGCAGCCGGTTTGCTCAGGCTTGCCAGGCCAAAGGCCTCGGCCAGCTTGGCGTCGTCGGCGATCGGGAAGGCCACGTCGATGGTCGAGGACTTCTTGTCTTCGTACTCGACTTCCGCCTCGGCCAGGGCCGAACCGCAGTCGAAGCACCAGTTCACAGGCTTGAGGCCCTTGAACACGAAACCGCCTTTGACGATTTCAGCCAAGGCACGGATTTCCCCGGCCTCGTTCTTGAAGTTCATGGTTTTGTACGGGTTGTCCCACTCGCCCAACACGCCCAGGCGGATGAATTCGGACTTCTGCCCTTCGATCTGCTCGGTGGCGTAGGCACGGCACAGTTCGCGGGTTTTATCCGCGCCCAGGTTCTTGCCGTAAGTCACTTCGACTTTGTGCTCGATCGGCAGGCCGTGGCAGTCCCAGCCCGGAACATAAGGTGCGTCGAAACCCGACAGGGTTTTAGAGCGCAGGATCATGTCCTTGAGAATTTTGTTCAGCGCATGACCGATGTGAATCGTGCCGTTGGCATAAGGAGGGCCGTCGTGCAGGACGAATTTCGGACGATCCTTGCCAATTTCGCGCAACTTTCCGTACAGGCCAATACTGTCCCAGCGCTGCAGGATCTGCGGTTCGCGCTGTGGCAGGCCGGCCTTCATTGGGAAGGCGGTGTCCGGAAGGTTTAGCGTGGCTTTATAGTCGGTCATTTAAGGCTCTTCGGTTAGCGATGGGCGCTAGGTGCGGCTAGTGCACGGGCGGCGGCGACATCCGCATTGATCGCCGTTTTCAACGCCTCAAGCGAGGCGAAACGCTGCTCTTCACGCAGCTTCTGGTGGAAAACCACCGTCAAACGCCGGTCATACAAATCACCGGCAAAATCCAAAAGGTGAACTTCCAGGTGGGCCTTGCCATCACCTGCAACCGTGGGCCTGACGCCTATGTTGGCGACTCCCGGCCACGATTGGCCGTCGATGTCGACGCTCACCAGGTAAACCCCGGTGAGTGGCACACGACGGCGCTTGAGTTGCACGTTGGCGGTTGGCGTGCCCAGTTGGCGCGCCAGCTTCTGGCCGTGCAGTACCCGCCCGGCAATGCGGAACGGGCGACCGAGCAAACGCTCGGCCAAGGCGAAGTCGGCAGCGGCCAGGGCGTTACGCACCTGGGTACTGCTCACACGCAGGCCGTCCAGTTCGACGGTTTGCGCGGCTTCGACGGTAAAACCTTGATTCACACCGGCGTGTTGCAGGAAGTCGAAATCCCCGACGCGGTCGCAACCGAAACGGAAGTCGTCGCCGACCTCCAGGTGCTGTACGCCCAGGCCATCTACCAGAATACGGTCGACGAACTCCGCGGCGCTGAGGCTTTGCAGACGCTGGTTGAAGGCCAGGCAAAGAACACGGTCCACGCCCTCTTCGGCCAGCAGCTGCAGCTTGTCGCGCAAACGAGCCAACCGTGCCGGCGCCGTTTCAGGGGTAAAGAATTCCCGTGGCTGCGGCTCAAAAATCACCACGCAGCTGGGCACGCCCAACTCGACCGCACGTTCACGCAGCCGGCCCAGGATAGCCTGGTGGCCACGGTGAACACCGTCAAAGTTGCCAATAGTGGCGACGCAGCCCCGATGCTCGGGGCGCAGGTTGTGGAGACCTCGAACCAGCTGCATAACGCGCTTCTTGCTCATAAAGTGGTCGATTATAACCACACCCGGCCCCGGACGACAGGCAACAGCGCAGGCCAAATGGATCGAATCGATAAAACCATCGTTTTATCGCGGCAAACTCTCTATCCCAGGGACTTGCGATTGAAATCACGCAGACGAAAGCCTTGCAGCAGCAACATCCCGAAGTACACCACCACGCCGGCAACCACCAAAATGCCCAGGCGCATGAAGCGCTCCAGCATATGGCCTTGGTCCCAGGCGGGCATAAAGTGCATCAGGCCCAGCAATACGGCCGACATGGTCGCCACCGCCACGAGCAGCTTGAGGGCGAACATGCCCCAGCCCGGCTGCGGCTGATACATCTGTTGTTTACGCAGTTGGTAAAACAACAGGCCGGCATTGATGCAGGCACCAGCGCTGATGGCCAGGGCCAGGCCGGCGTGAGCCAGCGGACCGATGAACACCAGGTTAAGCAGTTGAGTGACGATCAGGGTGAAGATTGCGATCTTGACCGGTGTGCGGATGTTTTGCTGGGCGTAGAACCCCGGCGCCAGCACCTTGATCACAATAATGCCGAGCAGCCCGACGGAGTAGGCGACCAGCGCACGCTGGGTCATCGAGGCGTCAAACGCGCTGAATTGGCCGTATTGAAACAGCGACACGGTCAGCGGTTCGGCCAGGATGCCCAAGGCCAGAGAACACGGCAGTACCAACATAAAGCACAGGCGCAGGCCCCAATCGAGGATCCGCGAATACTCCTGGCGGTCCTTGCTCGCATAGGTGCGCGACAAGGTTGGCAGCAAAATGGTGCCCAGGGCCACGCCGAGCACGCCGGACGGCAGCTCCATCAGACGGTCGGCGTAGTACATCCAGGACACTGAGCCTGAAACCAGCAGCGAGGCAAACGCGGTGTTGATGATCAGCGAAATCTGGCTGACAGAGACCCCGAGGATCGCCGGCAACATATTGCGCATCACGCGCCAGACGCCGGTGTCTTTGAGGTTCAGGCGCGGCAGCACGAGCATGCCGATCTTTTTCAGGTGCGGCAGCTGGTACAGCAGTTGCGCCAGGCCACCCGCCAGCACCGCCCAACCCAGGGCCATCACCGGCGGATCGAAGTACGGCGTGAGGAACAGCGCAAAAATAATCATGCTGACGTTCAGCAGCGTCGGCACGAAAGCCGGCACCGAGAAGCGGTTCCAGGTGTTGAGGATCGCCCCAGCCAGGGACGACAGGGAAATCAGCAATATATAAGGAAAGGTCACGCGCAGCAGATCAGTGGTCAGCGCGAATTTTTCCGGGGTATTGGCAAAACCCGGCGCCGTGGCCCAGATCACCCAAGGCGCGGCGAGCATGCCGGCGATGGTGACTAGCATCAGCACCAGCGTCAGCAGGCCCGAAACGTACGCGATAAAGGTGCGGGTGGCTTCTTCGCCCTGCTGGTTTTTGTACTCGGCCAGAATTGGCACGAACGCCTGGGAAAATGCCCCCTCGGCAAAGATCCGTCGCAGCAGGTTGGGCAGTTTAAAGGCAATAAAGAACGCATCCGTGGCCATGCTGGCGCCAAAAATGCGCGCCAGCAGGGTGTCGCGCACGAACCCCAAAACCCGGGAGATCATCGTGATAGAGCTGACGGCAGCCAACGATTTGAGCAGATTCATTGAAAGAGTTTGCGCCTATAGATAAAGAGCAGGCGAACAAAGCGCCCACTTATGCGATACTGCGCGCCTGCAACAGCACAGAGCCAAAGCTCGCGAGTTTACAGGTCAAGCGCCGGAAATAAATCACCCGCCTCTTCAGATCGACCACTCAGCAGTTCGCATCAGCCGCCCTTGACAACCCATCAAGTCATCGGCATGATTCGCGGCCTATTTTGTTTGCTATTTCCTAAAAAGTCTTTCGAGGAGCTCGACGGTGGCCAACACACCTTCCGCCAAAAAACGTGCAAAACAGGCTGAGAAGCGTCGCAGCCACAACGCCAGCCTGCGTTCCATGGTTCGTACCTACATCAAGAATGTAGTTAAAGCCATCGACACCAAAGACGCTGAAAAAGCCCAAGCTGCTTACGTTCTGGCCGTGCCAGTTATCGACCGTATGGCCGATAAAGGCATCATCCACAAGAACAAGGCCGCTCGTCATAAGAGCCGCCTGAATGGCCACATCAAGGCTCTGAACGTCGCTGCAGCAGCCTAAGTGGTAAAAACTGCAACGTAGCCCAGGCCGCGTAACAGTTAAGAAATGCCCCGCACCGAAAGGTGCGGGGCATTTTTGTTTGTGCCGCATATAGGGCGTGCGCAGTTCAATGTGGGAGCGGGCTTGCCCGCGATTACAGCGTGTCAGTCACCGAATACTTGGCTGATACACCGCTATCGCGGGCAAGCCCGCTCCCACATTTGGACTGGGGTACATTTTCAAGGCACAAAAAAACGCCCCGAACCAGTCGGGGCGTTTTTGCTACCTATTGATCAAACCACAATCAATGGTGATGACCGCCTTCACCGTGAACGTGGCCGTGGGCCACTTCTTCCTGGGAAGCGTCGCGGATGGCAACGATCTTCACTTGGAAGTTCAGGCGCTGGCCAGCCAGAGGGTGGTTACCGTCAACGGTCACGTCATCGCCGTCCAGATCGCGGATGGTGACGATCTGCATTTGGCCGTCCGGCGCGGAAGCGTGGAACTGCATGCCCACTTCCAGCTCGTCAACGCCTTCGAACATGCTGCGGCTCAAGGTGCTGACCAGTTCGGCGGAGTATTCGCCGTAAGCGTCTTCAGGTTCTACGGCGACGGTCAGTTCGTCACCGACGTTCTTGCCTTCCAGAGCCTTTTCTAGGCCCGGGATGATGTTACCTGCGCCTTGCAGGTAGACCAGCGGCGCGCCGCCGGCGGAGCTGTCGATGACCTCACCAGCGTCGTTGGTCAGGGTATAGTCGATGGAGACAGCCTTGTTAGCGGCGATCGTCATGGGGCGAGACCTTTTGCATAAGAATGAAGAACGGACAAGTCTAAACAAGGATTTGCCCGAAAGCGAACACAACCCGGACAGACGGGACCGATCAACGGCATCCTTCATCCTCGGATTCCACCAGGATGACGACCGGCACTGGGTCGCCGAGCTGTCCTGCGGCCACACCCAGCACCTGCGCCACCAACCGCCATGGCAGTCGCGCGCCTGGGTACTGGACCCCGCGCAACGCCTTGAAAAAATAGGCCAACCCTTTGCGTGTGGCTGGTGTGCGCAAGCGCTCGAATAACGATAACCTTGGCGTCTGATTCCCGGTAGGCGCTCAACCATAGAGCGCCACCGAAGCCATGCACCTCCAGAGAATTCGCATGCAGACTTTTTTTATCGCGCCCACCGATTTTGGTGTGGGTCTGACCTCCATCAGCCTTGGGCTGGTGCGTACCCTTGAACGGGCCGGGCTGAAAGTCGGTTTCTTCAAACCCATTGCCCAGCCGCACCCGGGCGACACCGGCCCCGAGCGCTCCACCGAGCTGGTGGCCCGCACCCACGGCCTGAAACCGCCCCAGCCTTTGGGCCTGGCCCATGTAGAGCGCATGCTCGGCGACGGCCAGCTGGACGAGCTGCTGGAAGAAATCATCACCCTTTACCAGCAAGCCGCCGTGGGCAAGGACGTGCTGATCGTCGAAGGCATGGTGCCAACCCGCAGCGCCAGCTATGCGGCGCGGGTCAATCTGCACCTGGCCAAGAGCCTGGATGCGGAAGTGATCCTGGTCTCGGCGCCGGAAAACGAAGTGCTCACCGAGCTCTCTGGCCGCGTGGAACTGCAGGCGCAACTGTTCGGCGGCCCCAAAGACCCGAAAGTGCTGGGCGTGATTCTCAACAAAGTGCGCACCGACGAAAGCATGGAAGCGTTCTCGGCGCGCCTCAAAGAACATTCGCCACTGTTGCGCAGCGGTGACTTCCGCCTGCTTGGCTGCATCCCGTACCAGCCCGAACTCAACGCGCCGCGCACCCGCGACGTGGCCGACCTGATGGGTGCACAGATCCTTAACGCCGGCGACTACGAAACCCGGCGCATGACCAAAATCATCATCTGCGCGCGCACCATGCGTAACACTGTGGAGCTGCTCAAGCCCGGCGTGCTGGTGGTTACCCCTGGCGATCGCGACGACATCATCCTCGCCGTCAGCCTGGCCGCGATCAACGGCGTGCCGCTGGCCGGCCTGCTGCTGACCAGCGACACCCTGCCCGACCCGCGCATCATGGATCTGTGCCGGGGCGCGTTCCAGGCCGGGCTGCCGGTGTTGTCGGTGAGCACCGGTTCCTACGACACCGCCAACCAACTCAACAGTCTCAACAAAGAAATTCCGATTGATGACCGCGAGCGCGCAGAAATCATCACCGATTTCGTCGCCAGCCACCTCGACGCGCGCTGGCTGCACCAGCGTTGCGGCACGCCACGGGAGATGCGCCTGTCGCCGGCCGTGTTCCGCTACCAGTTGATCCAGCGCGCCCAGGCCGCCAACAAACGCATCGTGTTGCCCGAAGGCAGCGAGCCGTTGACCGTGCAAGCTGCCGCCATCTGCCAGGCGCGCGGCATTGCCCGTTGCGTGTTGCTGGCCAAACCGGCGGATGTGGAAGCGGTGGCCCGCGCCCACGGCATCGAGCTGCCCGAAGGCCTGGAGATTCTCGACCCGGACCTGATTCGCCAGCGTTATGTCGAACCGATGGTCGCGCTGCGCAAGAGCAAGAGCCTCAACGCACCGATGGCCGAGCAGCAACTGGAAGACACCGTGGTGATCGCCACCATGATGCTCGCGCTGGATGAAGTGGATGGCCTGGTCTCCGGCGTCATCCACTCCACCGCCAACACCATCCGCCCTGCCCTGCAGCTGATTAAAACGGCGCCGGGCTGCACCCTGGTGTCGTCAGTGTTCTTCATGCTGTTCCCGGAGCAGGTGCTGGTCTACGGCGACTGTGTGATGAACCCGCACCCGAGCGCGGCGGAACTGGCAGAAATCGCCCTGCAAAGCGCCGACTCGGCCGCCGCGTTCGGCATCACCCCGCGCGTGGCGATGATCAGCTATTCCAGCGGCGATTCGGCCAGTGGCGAGGAAGTGGAAAAAGTCCGCGAAGCAACCCTGCTCGCCCATGAACAGCAAAGTTCACTGCTGATCGACGGGCCGTTGCAATACGACGCCGCCGCCAACGAAACCGTGGCCCGGCAACTGGCGCCCAACAGCCTGGTCGCCGGCAAAGCCACGGTGTTTGTGTTCCCAGACCTCAATACCGGCAACACCACGCACAAGGCCGTGCAACGCAGCGCCGATTGCGTAAGCCTGGGGCCGATGCTGCAAGGCCTGCGCAAACCGGTGAACGACCTGCCGCGCGGCGCTCAGGTCGACGACATCGTGTACACCATCGCCCTGACTGCGATTCAAGCCGCCAACCGACCTATGGATATTTAAATGCTGGATTTTCTACCTGCCGCCGTGCGCGGGGTGATCGCGTCCTTGTTGTTGGCGCTGAACACGATTGTGTTGTGCTCGTTTCTGTTTATCGTCGCGCTGTTCAAGGCGCTGCCATTTGCCAAGCGCTTCAGCGAATGGCTGATGAACCACACCCACGAAGCCTGGGTCACCAATAACAAGGGCTGGATGAACCTGGTACGGCGCACGCGCTGGCACCTGACCGGCCTTGAAGGGCTGGACTACGAGCACTCGTACCTGGTGACCAGTAACCACCAGAGCTGGGTGGACATCATGGTGCTGCAGTACGTGCTCAATCGACGGATTCGCCCGCTGAAGTTCTTCCTCAAGCAGGAGCTGATCTGGGTGCCGGTGATTGGCCTGGCGTGGTGGGCGCTGGGCTTTCCGTTCATGAAGCGCTACACCAAGGCTTACCTCGAAAAACACCCGGAAAAGAAAGGCAAAGACCTGGAAACCACCCGCAAGACCTGTGCGAAGTTTCGTGACAACCCGGTGGGCATTTTCAACTTTGCTGAAGGCACACGCTTTACGCCGGGCAAGCATGCGCAGCAAAAATCCCCATTTCGCTATTTGCTCAAACCTAAAGCCGGCGGCATTGCGTTTGTGCTGGACGCCATGGGCGAGCAATTGAAGTCACTGGTCAACGTGACTATTCACTACCCTGCCGGGCGCCCTGGGTACTGGGACTTGCTGTGTGGGAATGTGAAGGATGTAGTGGTGCACTTTGAAGAAGTGCAGATTCCGGCCGGGTTTATCGGCAAGAATTATGAGCAGGATGGGGAGTACCGGTTGGCGTTTCAGGGCTGGATCAACCAGCTGTGGGAAGACAAGGATGCGTTGCTGGACAAGCTGCACACCGATTTCCCAGGCAAACAATAATCAACTGTGGGAGGGGGTTTGCCCCCCTCCCACAGTTGGCCGAGTTGTCTTCAAGACTCCATGAAAAAGCCCGCCACCGAGTCATCGGTGGCGGGCTTTTTTGTGGCGGCGAGGTTTAGATCGCGCCGCGCTGACGCAACAGCTCCAGCACTTGCTTGACGCTGTCTTCCAGCGACGTGGCCTGGGTGTCGATCACCAAGTCGGCATTCAACGGCACGTCGTACGGGAAAGACTCGCCAGGGATGTTATCCCCACCCGCCGCGTACAGGCCTTGCGGATCACGCTCGGCGCACACCAGCGGCGACGCTTGCACATAGACGGTGAGCAGGCGGTCGGCGCCAATCAGCGCCTTGGCCTGTTCGCGGCCCTCGGCATCCGGCGCAACGAACGCGGCCAGGGTCAGCAGGCCGGCTTCGTTGAACTGGCGCGCCACGTGAGCAGCGCGACGCCAGTTTTCAGTGCGGCCGCTTCGATCCTGCGGCAACCCTTTGTTCAGGTCGTGACGCAGGTTCTGGCCATCCAGTACGAACACCGCACGGCCCATGTCGAACAGCTTGCGCTCAACCGCGTAGGCCAAGGTGCTCTTGCCCGCGCCCGACAGGCCGCTGAACAACACGGTGGCCGGCTGCTGGCCGAAGCGCAGAGCGCGCTCTTCAGTGGCGACATGAGCAAGGCTGCCGTGTTGCGCTGAACCACCATGGTGGACCGGCGGCGCGATGATCATGCCCGCGGCCACCGTGCCGTTGGTCAAACGGTCGATGACGATAAACGCACCGGTGGTGCGGTTACTGTCGTAACCGTCCAGCGCGATGGCGGCGTCGAGGCTGACCTTGACCCGCCCGATCTCGTTCAACTGCAGCGAACTCGCCGGGCCTTCGGCCAGGGTGTTCACGTCCACGCGGTGCACGATGCTGGTGATGGAACCCGGCACGTAGCTGGTCGCGCGTTTGATGTCGTATTTCTTGCCCGGCAGCATCGGCTCTTCGGCCATCCACACCAGCATGGCGTCGAAGGCGTCGGTCACTTGCGGCACGTTGTCGGCATGCACCAACAGGTCGCCACGGGAGATGTCGATCTCGTCTTCCATGGTCAGGGTCACGGCCTGGCCAGGGCCTGCGTGCTCCAGCTCACCTTCGAAGGTGACGATGGATTTGACGCGGCTGCTCTTGCCCGACGGCAGCACCACGACTTCGTCGCCCTTGTGCACAATGCCGCTGGCCAGGGTGCCGGCGAAACCACGGAAGTTCAGGTTCGGACGGTTGACGTACTGGACCGGGAAACGCAGGTCGGTGTAGTTGCGGTCGTTGGCGATCTCGACGGTTTCGAGAATTTCCATCAGCGACTGGCCGGTGTACCAAGGCGAACGCTCGCTCTTGTTCACCACGTTGTCGCCCTTGAGCGCCGACATCGGCACGAAGGCCAGGGTGCTTGGCTTGAACGCGATACCGTCGGCAAACTTCAGGTAATCGGCCTTGATCTGCTCGAATACGCTTTGGTCAAAGCCGTTGATGTCCATCTTGTTGATGGCCACCACGATATGTTTGATGCCCAGCAACGAGGCGATAAAGCTGTGGCGACGGGTCTGGGTCTGCACGCCATAACGCGCGTCGATCAGAATGATCGCCAGGTCACAGGTGGAGGCACCGGTGGCCATGTTGCGGGTGTACTGCTCATGGCCGGGGGTGTCGGCAATGATGAATTTGCGCTTGGCGGTGGAGAAGTAGCGGTAGGCCACATCGATGGTGATGCCCTGCTCGCGCTCGGCCTGCAGGCCGTCGACGAGCAAGGCCAGGTCGATGTCATCGCCGGTGGTGCCGGACTTCTTCGAATCACGGGTGATGGCTTCCAGGTGATCTTCGTAGATCATCTTGGAGTCGTGCAGCAGGCGCCCGATCAGGGTGCTCTTGCCGTCGTCGACGTTGCCGCAGGTCAGGAAGCGCAACATTTCCTTGCGCTCGTGCTGGCCCAGGTAGGCGAGGATGTCCTCGCTGATCAAATCAGATTGATGCGACATTGGTGACAGCCCCTTAGAAATAACCCTGACGTTTTTTATCTTCCATCGAGCCTGCGCCATCGTGGTCGATGACCCGGCCCTGGCGCTCGGAAGTTCGCGTCAGGAGCATTTCCTGAATGATGTCCGTCAGCGTCTCGGCTTCGGACTCCACCGCGCCCGTCAACGGGTAGCAGCCCAGGGTACGGAAACGTACTTTCTTTTTGACGATTCGGGCTTTGTCTTCGTCGGACAAGTGCTCGAGGATGCGGTCGTCGTCGATCATGATCAACGTGCCGTTCTTCTCGATCACGTCGCGTTCGGCGGCGAAGTACAGCGGCACAATCGGAATGCCTTCCAGGTAGATGTACTGCCAGATGTCCAGCTCAGTCCAGTTGGACAGCGGGAACACACGGATCGACTCGCCCTTGTTGACGTTGCCGTTGTAGACGTTCCACAGCTCCGGGCGCTGGTTTTTCGGGTCCCAACGGTGCTTGCTGTCGCGGAACGAGTACACGCGCTCTTTGGCGCGGGATTTCTCTTCATCGCGACGGGCACCGCCGAAGGCTGCGTCGAAACCATGCTTGTCCAGGGCCTGCTTGAGGCCTTCGGTTTTCATGATGTCGGTGTGCTTGGCGCTGCCGTGGGTGAACGGGTTGATGCCCTGCGCCACGCCGTCCGGGTTGACGTGGGTGATCAGGTCCAGGCCAAGCTCTTCGACCATTTTGTCGCGAAACTTGTACATCTCCTGGAATTTCCAGCGGGTGTCGACGTGCATCACCGGGAACGGCAGCTTGCCCGGGAAGAAGGCCTTGCGCGCCAGGTGAAGCATCACGGCGGAGTCTTTACCGATCGAGTAGAGCATCACCGGGTTGTCGAACTCGGCGGCGACCTCGCGGATGATGTGGATGCTTTCCG
Organism: Pseudomonas sp. NFX183; assembly: GCF_047943075.1. Classification (NCBI taxonomy): domain Bacteria; kingdom Pseudomonadati; phylum Pseudomonadota; class Gammaproteobacteria; order Pseudomonadales; family Pseudomonadaceae; genus Pseudomonas; species Pseudomonas sp. NFX183. The sequence goes on from NZ_CP181333.1 coordinate 1,232,946, forward strand.
CCTCCAGCTGTTTCAGATGCGTCAGTTTGTCGACCATGGCTACTCACGGAAAAACGATCTTATGGACGGCCAGCGGGCCGTGTTCGAGCGGGGCATGCTAGCACAGCACCTTCTTCTATTCAGGGAGCTGGCTAGATCGAAACGGTATATGAATATGCCGCCTGGTTTGGCGTGAAACCCGGTCAACTGCGGGAGCTGGCTTTTGTGGGAGCTGGCTTGCCTGCGATACAGGCACCTCGGTCAGTCAGGTAAATTGAGGTGATGCTATCGCAGGCAAGCCAGCTCCCACATTGGGCCTGCGGCGAGGCTTAGATCGGGTTCGGGCAATCGATGAATAGATGCTCCAGCGCAAACCGCCGGGCCAGGTAATCGCCCAACGCTTGGACACCGTAGCGCTCAGTGGCGTGGTGGCCGGCGGCGATAAAGCTGATGTCGTTTTCCCGCGCGCTGTGAAAGGTTTGCTCGGAAGCTTCGCCGCTCAGGTACAAGTCGACGCCTGCCGCAATCGCGTCGTCGATGTAACCCTGACCTCCGCCGGTGCACCAACCAACGCGGCGGATCATTTCGCTGCCTTCGATCAGCAGCGGCTCACGGCCCATCACGTCCTGCACACGGCGGGCAAAGTCGCGGGGCGACAGGGGCTCGGCAAGGGAACCGACCAGGCCGACGATTTTGGGGTTGCCCGGGTCCAGCGGGCCTTCGACGGTAATGTCCAGCTGCCGGGCGAGTTGCACGTTATTGCCCACGTCCGCGTGCAGGTCCAGCGGCAGGTGGTAGGCAAGCAGACTGATGTCGTGCTTGAGCAGGGTTTTCAGGCGGCGCTGTTTCATGCCGGTGATGCACGGGTTTTCGCCCTTCCAGAAATAACCGTGGTGCACCAGCACCAGGTCGGCCTGGGCTTCGACCGCGGCATCCAGCAGAGCCTGGCTTGCGGTCACGCCGCTGACGATGCGCATCACCTGCGGACGGCCCTCGACCTGCAGGCCATTGGGGCAATAATCGGCAATTTTTGCGCTGCCAAGGTAGCGGTCCGCTTCCTCGACGAGGGTGGTAAGGGGGACGGCCATAAAAGACTCCTAAATATCCCGTTCCGAGGCGCTCGCAGCCTCGTATAATGCGCGACATTATGGGCGCTCTCCCGCCCCCTGCAACCTGTCAGGACTTACTTGATGCTTAAGGCACTGCGTTTTTTTGGATGGCCATTGTTGGCTGGCGTGCTGATCGCGATGCTGATTATTCAGCGTTATCCCCAGTGGGTGGGCTTACCCAGCCTTGATGTGAACCTGCAACAGGCACCGCAAACCAGTTCGGTGGTGCAAGGTCCGGTGACTTATGCAGACGCCGTGGTGATCGCCGCACCCGCCGTGGTCAACCTGTACACCACCAAGGTCATCAACAAACCGGCGCATCCGCTGTTTGAAGACCCGCAATTTCGCCGCTATTTCGGCGACAACGGCCCCAAGCAGCGCCGCATGGAATCCAGCCTGGGTTCCGGCGTGATCATGAGCCCCGAAGGCTACATCCTCACCAACAACCACGTGACTACGGGGGCCGACCAGATCGTGGTGGCCCTGCGCGACGGCCGCGAAACCCTGGCCCGCGTGGTTGGCAGCGACCCGGAAACCGACCTCGCGGTATTGAAGATCGATTTGAAAAGCCTGCCCTCAATCACCATCGGCCGCTCCGAAGGGCTGCGCGTCGGTGACGTGGCACTGGCGATCGGCAACCCGTTTGGCGTCGGCCAGACGGTGACCATGGGCATCATCAGCGCCACCGGACGTAATCAGTTGGGGCTCAACAGCTACGAAGACTTTATCCAGACCGACGCGGCGATCAACCCGGGCAACTCCGGCGGCGCATTGGTGGATGCCAATGGCAACCTGACCGGCATCAATACCGCGATTTTCTCCAAATCCGGCGGTTCTCAGGGCATCGGTTTTGCGATCCCGGTGAAGCTGGCCATGGAAGTGATGAAGTCGATCATCGAGCACGGCCAGGTAATCCGTGGCTGGCTGGGCATCGAAGTACAGCCGCTGACCAAGGATTTGGCTGAGTCGTTCGGTTTGACCGGACGCCCGGGCATCGTGGTCGCCGGGATCTTCCGCGACGGCCCGGCGCAGAAAGCCGGCCTGCAACTGGGCGATGTGATCCTCAGCATCGATGGCGAACCGGCAGGTGATGGCCGTAAGTCGATGAACCAGGTCGCGCGGATCAAGCCGACCGACAAGGTGGCGATCCAGGTAATGCGCAACGGCAAAGAGATCAAGCTGCTGGCAGAAATCGGCCTGCGCCCACCGCCGGCGCCGGTGAAAGAAGAGGAATAACGGGGTTGGGAGCCCGTTAGCGGGCTCCTGTAACCTAATATTTCAAAAGAAATCCATTCTCATTAGGCACGTTATATTGTTTCAATATAGACATTGGAACGCTCTATCATGCCGCCTCGTAGATTTACCCCACTGGCTGGTTTGGCCTTGGGATTGTTGCTCGACCCCGCCTACGCCGAAGACAGCTACGCCAAAGACAACACTGTCGAACTGGACACCATCAGCGTCACCGGCGACGCCTATGAATCTGCCATGGGCCCAGTCAAAGGCTATCGCGCCACCCGCTCTGCCAGCGCGACCAAAACTGACACGGCCCTGCGTGACATCCCACAATCAATCAGCGTGATTCCCGCCACGGTGCTCAACGACTTGGGCAGCACCAATGTCGAGCGCGCCCTGGAATTCGCCGGTGGCGTGTCCAAGCAAAACAACTTCGGCGGCCTGACGCTTTACGAGTACAGCGTGCGCGGCTTCACCACTTCGCAGTTCTACCAGGATGGATTCAGCGCCAACCGTGGCTACCCGAGCACGCCAGACGCGGCCAATATAGAGCGCATTGAAGTGCTCAAAGGCCCCGCCGCCAGCCTCTACGGGCGTGGCGATCCCGGCGGCACCGTCAATATCGTCAGCAAAAAACCCCAGCCGCAAGCCTTCACCACCGTGCAAACCAGTGCCGGCAGCTGGGACCGCTACCGCACAGCCCTTGATGTGAACACGCCACTGGACAGCGACGGCCGCATGCTGTCGCGCGTGAACCTGGCGGTGGAAGACAATCACAGCTTTCGCGATCACGTTGACGCCAAGCGCGTATTCGTCGCGCCATCTTTCAGCTGGCAATTGGACCCGGACACTCGCCTGCTTGTAGAAAGCGAGTTCGTGCGCCACAGCTCAACCTTCGACCGTGGCATCGTCGCGCCGCATGGCATGTCCCGCTCCACCTTCCTCGGCGAGCCCAACGACGGCAACATCCGCAACCACAACAACCGCCTCCAGGCCGCCGTGGAACACCACCTCAACGACACCTGGCAAGTGCGCCTCGCCAGCCACTATAAACAGGGCAGCCTGTGGGGCGACGCCTCGGAAAGCCGCGCGCTGAATGCCGACGGCCATACCGTCAACCGCCGCTACCGCCAACGCTCTACCGGTTGGCATGACAGCATTACCCAGCTCGAACTGCGCGGCCTGTTCGACATCGGCAGTTGGCAGCATGAACTGCTGATCGGCAGCGAGTACGAGGATTACCGCAAAAAAGAACGCGTGACGGCGATTGCCGGCAGCCTCTACCCCATCGACATCTATAAACCGATCTATGGCCAGACCAAACCCAACGGCGCGCGCTCCGGCACCGACGTTTTCGAACAGGTGAAGAGCCAGGCACTGAACCTGCAGGACCAGATCGTTTTCACCGACCGCCTGCGCGGCATGCTCGGTGCGCGCTTCGAGCACGTCGAACAAAGCACCGATGACTTCACCCGCAACCACGCCAAGGGCCGGCAAACCCACGATGCCCTGACCCAACGCGCCGGCTTGCTCTACCAGCTCACGCCGCAGGTCGGCGTGTTCGCCAACGCGTCAACGTCGTTCAAACCGAACAACGGCCTGGACGCCGGCGGTAAATCCTTCGAGCCAGAAGAAGGCGTCGGTTATGAAATAGGGCTCAAGAGCGAGCTGTTCGACGATCGCCTGAGCACCACCCTCGCCGCCTTCCACATCGAAAAGAAAAATGTCCTCGCCCTCGATCCCGCCACCGACACCCAGCGCGCCATGGGCAAGGCGCGCAGCCAGGGTGTCGATCTGCAACTGAGCGGGCAAGTGACCGACGCCGTACGCGTCATCGGCGCCTTCGCCTACATCGACGCCGAAGTGACCAAGGGCGACAAAGCCATTCCCACCGGCAGCCGAATTCTCGGCGTGGCCAAGCGCAGCGCCAGCCTGTTGGGCGTGTATGAATTCCAGAATGGCGCGTTGCGCGGCTCGGACCTGGGCGCAGCGTTCACCTACATCGGTGACCGCTCCGGCGAGGCCGGCAGTCGTTTCGAACTGCCCGCCTACCACACCGTCGACCTGCTGGCGCATTACAAAGCCAGCGACAACGTCACCGTGGGCCTGAACCTCAACAACGTATTCGACGAAAAGTACTACGAGCGCTCCTACAGCAACTACTGGGTCACGCCCGGTGAGCCGCGCAACGTCACCGTCAGCCTGACCCTCAACCTGTAAAAGGACGCTCCCATGCAAGCCTTGAAATCCCTGGCCGTGCTCGGCCTGCTGTTTGCCAGCCAAGTTTCTGCCCACGGCCTGTGGACCGAACAGCGACGCGGCAATATCGAAGTGATCTACGGCCACGGCGCCGAGGACAACGCCTTCAAGGCCGAGAAAATCAGCGGCGCCTGGGCGTATGACGCCAGCGCCAGGATGATCCCGGTCAGCGTAGAACGCCTTGCCGACCACGCACGCCTCAAGCCGCTCAAATCACCCGCCGTTTTAGCGGTTGCCCTGGATAACGGCATGTGGTCGCAAACGCCGGACAAGAAGTGGATCAACCAGGGCCGCAGCCATGTGCCAGGGGCGATTGCATCGACCCAGACCTTCAAGTACAGCCTGGCGATTTATCAGCCGGGGGCGAAGTTGCCGAAGCTGGATCAGATCAAGCTGCTGATCCTGCCTGAAGTGGATCCACTGACTGTAGGACCTGGCCGGTCGCTGCCGGTGCGTGTGCTATTGGATGGCAAGCCTGCGGCGGGGATCAAGCTGGTGGGCGACTATCGCAATGCACCAAACACCTTGAGCACCGAGACCGACAAAGACGGTCGCGCCCAGGTGCTGGTGCGTAATGAAGGGTTGAATGTGATCACGGCGCAGGTGGAGATCCCGCTCAAGGACAATGCCGATGTGGCGACGCGCGGGCTGTTCAGTTCGCTGACGTTCCTGGGTGAACCGCATCACGAATAAACCCTAAAAACACTGTGGGAGCGGGCTTACTCGCGAAGGCGCTGCATCAGCCAATACATTCGGTGACTGACACCTCGCATTCGCGGGCGAGCCCGCTCCCACAGTTGATCTCTATCGTTTCGACAATCTGCCTAGAGTGCCAGCGGCGCTCTTTCACACAACGTGTTCAGCGCTGCAGCCCACTGCGGGTCATCATTGAGGCACGGCACCAACACCAACTCCTCGCCCCCTGCTTCGCGGAACTGCTCCAACCCACGATCACCAATCTCTTCCAGTGTCTCAATGCAATCGGCAACAAACGCCGGGCACATCACCAACAGCTTTTTCACGCCTTGCTGGGCCAGGGCTTCCAGGCGGGCTTCGGTGTAGGGTTCGATCCATTTCGCCCGGCCCAGGCGCGACTGGAATGCCACCGACCACTTGCCATCCGGCAGGCCCATGCGCGCGGCAAATTCCCGTGCAACGCTGAAGCATTGCGCGCGATAGCAGGTGGCAAGCACCTCGGGCGACGCGTTCTGGCAGCAGTTCGCATCCTTGAAACAATGCCCGCCGGTGGGGTCGAGCTTTTTCAGATGACGCTCGGGCAGGCCGTGAAAACTCAGGAGCAAATGATCGTAGTCCTGCTCGACATACGGCCGGGCGCTCGCAACCAGTGCCTCGAGGTATTCCGGCTGATCGTAAAAGGGCTGCAGGATCGAAAACTGCACGTTGAGCTTTTTGTCGCGCACCACACGCTTGGCTTCTTCAATCACGGTGGTCACGGTGCTGTCGGCAAACTGCGGGTACAACGGCGCCAGGGTAACTTTCTTAAGCCCCTGGGCGGCCAGGCGCGTCAGCGTCGTTTCAAGCGACGGTTCGCCATAACGCATCGCCAGCTCCACCGGGCCCTGCGTCCACTGCGCCGTCATTTGCTGCTGCAAACGACGACTCAAGACTACAAGCGGTGAACCCTCGTCCCACCAGATCGACGCGTAGGCATGCGCCGACTGCTCGGGGCGCTTGATCAGGATCAGCGACACCAGCAACCGCCGCACCGGCCACGGCAGGTCTATCACGTAAGGGTCCATCAGGAACTGATTGAGGTAGCTGCGCACATCGGCCACCGAAGTGGAGGCCGGTGAACCCAGGTTGACCAGTAACAACGCGTGATCCGTCATGCAACATCCTATCTCTAGAGGCGGCTGGACAAGTCTTCCAGGGCCGCGTGCAACTCAGTGAACTGAAAAGTGAAACCGGCCGCCAACAGCCGTTCGGGCACGGCTTTTTGCCCGCCGAGCAACAACCCGGACAACTCACCCAGCCCGACCTTCAATGCAAACGCCGGCATCGGCATGAACGCGGGACGGTGCAGCACCTGGCCCAGGGTCCTGGCGAATTCTCGGTTGCGCACCGGGTGTGGCGCGCATGCATTATAAGGACCGCTGGCGTCCGCCTTGTGCAGAAGAAAATCAATCAGGGCGATTTGATCTTTGATATGAACCCACGGCATCCACTGCCGACCATCGCCGATCGGCCCGCCCAGCGCCAGCTTGAACGGCAATAACAGCCGCGACAAAAAGCCGCCTTTCGCCGCCAGCACAAGGCCGGTGCGCACCAGCACCACGCGGATGCCCATGGCTTCGGCGCGCAGGGCCGTTTCTTCCCAGGCGATACACAGCTGGCTCGGGAAGTCGTCCTGCACCGGGCCGCTGGCCTCGGTCAATTCGCGCTCGCCGCCGTCGCCGTACCAACCGACCGCCGAACCGGAAATCAGCACCTGCGGTTTTTGCGCCTGGCCTTCCATCCACGCCAACAGCGTTTCGGTGAGGCTGATGCGGCTGCTCCACAACAAGGCCTTGCGCCTTTTGGTCCAGGGCCGATCAGCAATGGGCGCGCCGGCCAGATTGACCACCGCATCCACGCTGCCGATCACGTCTTGCAAGCGGCCAACGCCCAACACTTGCGCACCGCACCACTTGGCAACGGTGTCCGGTTCACGGCTCCAGACGGTCAAGCGATGCCCTTGGGCAAGCCAGTGTTGGCAGAGCTGGCGACCGATCAAGCCGGTACCGCCGGTCAGCAAAATATGCATGGGACACTCCTCATGTAACGTTCGCCGCCGATCACTGGTCTATTTTATAAGCAGGGATCAATTGCAATCGGGCGCGGCTGTTGGTTAAGCCTCAGCTTTAACCATAGGCCACGCCGTAAGAACAGGTACGCCAAAACTTATACCAAAAAACAATATTGTACAGCTATTGGTGTCGGCGTAGTCTGTACCCAACGGTAAAACGAGGCCTCCCATGACTGTTCCCATCGCGATCATCGGCACCGGCATCGCCGGTCTCTCCGCCGCCCGAGCGTTACGAGACGCGGGGCACGCTGTACAACTCTTCGATAAAAGCCGCGGCAGCGGCGGCCGCATGTCCAGCAAGCGCAGCGACGCCGGCGCGTTGGACATGGGTGCGCAATACTTCACCGCCCGCGACCGGCGCTTCGTCAACGAGGTGCAACGCTGGCAAAGCAACGGCTGGGCCGAGCAGTGGAAACCCCAGCTGTACAACTTCAAGTCCGGTCAGCTCACGCCCTCTCCCGACGAGCAAATTCGCTGGGTCGGTACGCCGCGCATGAGTGCTATCACCCGTGCGCTGCTGGATGATTTGCCAGTGGAATTCGGTTGCCGCATCACCGAAGTGTTCCAGGGCAAACAGCATTGGAACCTGCTGGACGCCGACGGCGGCAATCACGGCCCGTTCAGCCACGTCGTGATTGCCACGCCGGCGCCCCAGGCCACCGCGCTGCTCGCCGCCGCGCCGAAGCTGGCGGGTGCCGCTGCTGGGGTGAAAATGGACCCGACCTGGGCCATCGCCCTGGCTTTCGACAAACCTCTGGACACGCCGATGGAAGGCTGTTTCGTTCAGGACAGCCCTCTCGACTGGCTCGCGCGCAACCGCAGCAAACCCGGGCGCGATACCACCCTCGACACGTGGGTGCTGCACGCCACCAGCGCGTGGAGCAAGGCACACCTGGACTTGCCCAAAGAAGCTGTGATCGAACACCTGCACGGCGCCTTCGCTGAGCTGCTGCACAGCGCCATGCCCGCGCCTTCTTTCAGCCTGGCGCATCGCTGGCTGTACGCGCGCCCCTCCAGCGCGCATGAATTCGGGGTACTGGCCGATGCTGACCTGGGCTTGTATGTGTGCGGCGACTGGTGCCTGTCCGGTCGGGTCGAAGGCGCATGGCTCAGCGGCCAGGAAGCGGCGCGACGCCTGATCGAGCACCTGCAATGAACCGCATCAATCCCGCCAAACTGCTGCTGTCGAAGTGGACAGCAGCGCGTCCTCGCAACAAGGAGAAACACTTCTTGGTCACCGAATTGTTTCGTGACGAGGAAGGCACTGTGCTGGAAATCGAGCTGCAAGCCGTCATGACTCGCCGTGCTGAACGCCTGGCCTGGCAAACCCTGCAGAACGCCGAAGACTGGCGAATCGGCTGGAAGTAGGTTGCCCGAAAATACTTGTACAAAATATTTGACTTGTACAGCATCAAACCTATGATGAGATTTAGTTGTACAGACTTAAGAGTTTGTACAGGAATCTCGGAGAGGTTTGAACATGTCCAGCACTGGAAAACCGAAGATCGCTATCAGCGCCTGCCTGTTAGGCGAGAACGTGCGCTTCAATGGCGGACACAAACAATCCCTGCTGTGCAGCCAGACGCTCGCTGACTACTTCGACTTCGTGCCGCTGTGCCCCGAAGTCGCCATCGGCCTGGGCATCCCCCGCGAACCGATCCGCCTGGTGGGCGACCCTGCCCAGCCGCAGGCCGTCGGCACGGTGCGCCGTGAACTCAACGTTACGCAGCCACTGGACGAATACGGCCAGCAGATGGCCCTGGAACACACTGACCTGTGCGGCTACATCTTCATGCAGAAATCGCCGTCGTGTGGCCTGGAACGGGTCAAGGTCTACCGTGAGAACGGCACACCTGTGGACGGCGGCGGGCGCGGCATCTACGCGCAGGCGTTCTGCGCGCGCCACCCCAACCTGCCGGTGGAAGAAGATGGCCGGCTGAATGACCCGGTGTTGCGGGAAAACTTCCTGACCCGCGTCTTTGTGTACGCCAGCTGGCAGCACCTGCTGGCCGAGGGCCTGACCCGCCACCGCCTGCTGGCGTTTCACTCGCGCTACAAATACCTGCTGATGGCCCACAGCCCGGTGCATTACAAAAGCCTCGGCCACCTGCTGGGCAGCATGAGCAAGGACACCTCTCTCGACGCACTGGCCGCCGGCTATTTCAGCGAGCTGATGACCGGCCTGAAAAAATGCGCCACCCGCGGCACTCACACCAATGTGCTGCAACACATCAGCGGCTACCTCAAGCAGGCCATCAGCGCCGACGACAAGCAGGAAATGCAAACCGTCATCGGCCAGTACCGCACCGGCATCGTGCCGCTGGTGGTGCCGCTGACCCTGCTCAAACACCACTTCCGCCAACACCCTGATCGTTACATCGCGCAGCAGGCTTACCTGCAACCGCACCCGGAAAACCTCAGCCTGCGTAATGCGATCTGACCCATGAAAACTACATTATGAAAGCTGCCCTGCAAGACGAACCCGGCGAAGACATCGCCCAAGCCCTCCAAGACGGCTGGCTGCCGATTCGCGAAGTGGCGCGCCAGACCGGCGTCAACGCCGTGACCCTGCGCGCCTGGGAACGCCGCTACGGCCTGATCGTGCCCCAGCGCACGCCCAAGGGCCACCGGCTGTTCAGCGCCGAACACGTGCAACGCATCCACACCATCCTGACCTGGCTCAACCGCGGTGTGCCGGTCAGTCAGGTCAAAGGCTTGATCGACTCCGCCCAGGTCAGCCCCGACACCGTCGAAAACGAATGGCACGCCCTGCGCCAGAACCTGGTGGGCGCCATCAGCGCGTTGGCCGAGCGCCGGGTCGACGATGCGTTCAACCAAGCCATGGCGTTGTACCCGCCACGTACCCTGTGCGAACAGTTGCTGCTGCCGCTGCTCCAGGAACTCGAGCAGCGCTGGCAAGGCCAGTTCGGCGCGCAGATGGAGCGGGTATTTTTCCTGTCCTGGCTGCGCAGCAAGTTCGGCGCACGCATCTATCACAACAATCGCCAGCTGCAAGGCGCCCCGCTGCTGCTGGTCAACCACTCGGACCTGCCGCTGGAGCCGCATCTGTGGCTCAGCGCCTGGCTGGCCAGCAGCGCCGATTGCCCAGTGGAAGTCTTCGATTGGCCGTTGCCGGTCGGTGAGCTGGCGTTAGCGGTGGAGCACCTGCAACCGCGGGCCGTGCTGCTGTATTCGAGCAAGGCCCTGCAGGTGTCGACACTCACCAAGCTGCTGGGCGGCGTCGGCTGCCCGACGCTGATTGCCGGACCAACGGTATGCATCCACCAGGCCGAGTTGGCCGTATTAACCCGTGAAACCCCTGAATTGTTCGTGGCCGAAGATCCGTTGTCGGCCCATTTGATTCTGATCCAGCGTGGACTTCTTTAAATGCATTTGATCTGGCTGCGCACCGACCTGCGCCTACACGACAACACCGCCCTGGCCGCCGCCTGCCAGCGAGGCCCGGTTGCGGCCGTGTACCTGATCACTCCCCAACAGTGGCTGGCCCACGATGATGCACCGTGCAAAGTCGACTTCTGGCTGCGCAACCTGCAGCACTTGAGCCAGGCGCTCGGCGAGCTGAATATTCCCCTGCTGATCCGCACCACCGCGACCTGGGACCAGGCGCCCGCCGTGCTCGGCACGCTGTGTCGGGAGCTGTCGGTCGAGTCGGTCCACGTCAACGAGGAATACGGCATCCACGAAACCCGCCGCGATGCCGCCGTGGCTCAGGCTCTGGAAGCCCAGGGCGTGACGTTCCACAGCTACCTGGACCAATTGTTCTTCCAGCCCGGCAGCGTGCTGACCAAAACCGGCACGTACTTCCAGGTCTTCAGCCAGTTCCGCAAGGTCTGCTACAGCCGCCTGCACAGCGCCCTTCCCCGTTTGGTGGCAACACCTAAAGTCCAGGTGCCGATCAAGCTCAAAAGCGATCCGATACCTGCACAGGTCGACGGGTTCGAGCCGCCCAGCGAAGCCTTGCGCGCGCTCTGGCCGGCCGGTGAAGACGAAGCACGCCGCCGTCTCGACGCCTTCGCCGATCAACAAATCAGCTACTACAAAGATGAGCGCGACTTCCCGGCCAAACCCGGCACCAGCCAACTGTCCGCCTACCTTGCCGCCGGCGTGGTTTCGCCACGCCAGTGCCTGCATGCCGCCTTGCAAACCAACCAGGGTGAGTTTGAAAGCGGCGACATCGGCGCGATCACGTGGATCAACGAGCTGCTCTGGCGCGAGTTCTACAAGCACATTCTGGTCGGCTATCCACGGGTGTCGCGCCACCGTGCGTTCCGTCCCGAGACCGAAGCGGTGGCCTGGCGCGATGCGCCCAAGGACCTCGCCGCCTGGCAGCAAGCGCGCACCGGCTTGCCGATCATCGACGCCGCCATGCGCCAGTTGCTCGAAACCGGCTGGATGCACAATCGCCTGCGCATGGTGGTCGCGATGTTCCTGACCAAGAACCTGCTGATCGACTGGCGCGAAGGCGAGCGCTTCTTCATGCGCCACCTGATCGACGGCGACCTGGCCGCCAACAACGGCGGCTGGCAGTGGAGCTCCTCCACCGGCACCGACTCGGCGCCGTATTTCCGGATTTTCAGCCCGCTGAGCCAGTCGGAAAAATTCGACAGCGAAGGCGTGTTCATCAAGCACTGGCTGCCGGAACTGGCGGCGCTGAACAAGAAGGAAGTGCACAACCCCGAGGCGGTCGGCGGCCTGTTTGGCGTGGCCGATTACCCACGCGCTATCGTCGACCTGAAAAAGTCCCGCGCGCGCGCCCTGGCCGCCTTCCGCAGCCTGCCCTCGCGCCAGGGGGTTGCCGAACATGAGTGACTTCCTGCACCGGTTCGCCCAGACCTTTGCGACGCTGGACAAGCACAACCTGCACCTGCTCGACAGCCTGTACAGCAAGGACATCGCCTTCACCGACCCGCTGCATGAAGTGCACGGGCTGACGGCGCTGCACCGCTATTTCACCGAACTGTATGGCAATGTGAGCCAGCTGCGTTTTGACTTTCACGGCTTCGACCAAGTGGCCGAAGGTGAAGGCTACCTGCGCTGGAAGATGAGTTTTTGCCACCCGCGCCTGAACAGCGGCAAGGTGATCAGGGTTGAAGGCTGCTCACACCTGATGTGGCGCGACAAGGTGTACCGGCACCGGGATTATTTCGATGCAGGCGCTCTGCTCTACGAACACCTGCCAGTACTCGGCCGCGTCATCAGTTGGCTGAAAAGGAGAATGGGATGAGCCTTACACCGCCCCGCCGATATTGGCTGACCGGCGCCAGCAGTGGCATTGGCGCGTCGCTGGCCGTGGAGCTGCTCAACAGCGGCGCCCACGTGGCACTCAGCTCACGCACGAAAGGCCCGCTCGAAGCCCTCGCCCAACGTTATCCAGGCCAAGTGCTGGTGGTGGCCGGCGACCTGACCAACAGCCAGACCGTGCGTGAGATCGGCGAGCACATCGGCGTGGTCTGGGGCTCCGTCGATACGGTCATTCTCAACGCCGGCACCTGTGAATATGTCGATGCCAAGCAATTTGATGCATCGATTGTCGAGTACGTGGTGCGCACCAACTTGCTGGCCAGCAGCTATTGCATCGAAGCCGCGCTGCCGCTGTTGCGCGCCGGGCATTCGCCGCACCTGGTCGGCGTAGCCAGCGCCGTCACCTACCTGCCCATGCCCCGCGCCGAAGCCTATGGTGCGTCCAAGGCCGGGCTGCGCTACCTGTTCGAATCCCTGCGCATCAGCCTGTCGCCCGAGAACATCGACGTCACCGTGATCAGCCCGGGCTTTGTCGACACCCCGCTGACCGAACGCAACGACTTCCCGATGCCCCTGAGCTGGTCCGCGGACAAGGCCGCGCGGCATATCTTCGCCAAGCTGGCAAAACGTCCGCTGGAAATCGCCTTTCCCGCCATGTTTATCGCCACCTTGTGGCCGCTGTCGAAGCTGCCCAACCGTGCGCAACTGATCATCGGCAAACGCATGTTGCGCAGCCCGCCACCGAAGAAGGACGACCTGTGAAGATCGCCATTATCGGCAGCGGCATCGCCGGGCTGACCAGCGCTTACCTGCTCAGCCGTCGCCACGACATCACTGTGTTCGAAGCGGGCGAGCGCATTGGCGGGCATACCCACACGGTCGACGTCACGGTTGAGGGCAAAAGCTACGCGGTGGACACCGGGTTTATCGTGTTCAACGACTGGACCTACCCCAACTTCATTCGCTTGCTGGGGCAGATTGGCGTCAGCTTCAAACCCACCGAAATGAGTTTTTCGGTGTGCGATCAAAGCGCCGGATTCGAGTACAACGGCAACAACCTCAACAGCCTGTTTGCCCAACGCCGCAATATCCTGTCGCCAGGGTTCTGGGGCATGTTGCGCGACATTCTGCGCTTCAATCGCCAGGCGCCGCTGGACCTGCAGGAACAACGCATCAGCGCCGGGATGACCCTGGGCGATTACCTCGAAGCCGGCGGCTACGGCCCACGCTTTATCCGGCATTACATCGTGCCGATGGGCGCGGCGATCTGGTCGATGTCCCTGGCCGACATGCTCGGCTTTCCCTTGCAGTTCTTTGTGCGCTTTTTCAAGAACCACGGTTTGCTCTCGGTGAACAACCGGCCGCAGTGGTGCGTGATCGAGGGCGGGTCGAGCAGCTACATCGAGCCGCTGACGCGCAGCTTTCGCGAACAGGTGCGCCTCAATTGCCCGGTGCATAACGTCGAGCGCACCGACGAGGGCGTTGTGATCCACAGCGCCGCCGGCAGCGAGACGTTTGACCGGGTCGTGTTGGCCTGCCACAGCGACCAGGCCCTGGCCTTGCTGGCCGACCCCAGCACGGCGGAACAGGAAATCCTCGGCGCGCTGCCTTACGCCGACAACGATGTGGTGCTGCACACCGACACGCGCCTGCTGCCGGACCGCAAGCTCGCCTGGGCCAGCTGGAATTATCGGCTGACCGGCGATACCCAAACCCAGGCCGCCGTCACTTACGACATGAACATTCTGCAAGGCATCGACAGCGCCACCACCTTTTGCGTCAGCCTCAACCAGACGCCGATGATCAACCCGCTGAAGATCCTCGCGCGCTACACCTACGCGCACCCGCAGTACAGCCTCGCGGCGGTCGCTGCCCAAGCGCGCTGGGAAGAATTGGCAGGCACGCGCAACACCTTTTTTTGCGGCGCCTACTGGGCCAATGGTTTCCACGAAGACGGCGTGGTCAGCGCATTGCGCGTGGCTCAAGCCTTTGGAGAAACCCTGTGAACAGCGCCCTGTACAGCGGCTGGATCGCCCATCGCCGGTTTGCGCCCAAGGCTCACGCCTTTCGCTACCGCATCGGCCTGCTGTACCTGGATTTAAGCGAACAAGACGAAGTGCTCGGGCTGTCGCCCCTGGCCGGCGCTGGCCGCCTGGCGCCCTTTGGCTTTCGCCAGCAGGATTACCTGCGTGAATTCACGCGCCACGGCATGAGCTTGAGCGATGCCGTGCGCCAGGAAGTTGGCAAGGCGCTGGGGCGCGAGCCCCAGGGCGTTATCTGCCTACTGACCCAGGCTCGCAGTTGGGGCCTGGCTTTTAACCCGGTGAGTTTCTTCTACTGCTTCGAGGCCGATGGGCAACTGGCCGCGATCCTGTGTGAAGTGACCAACACCCCATGGCGCGAGCGCTATCACTACGTGCTGCCGGCCCAGGCGCTCGGCGCCGATGAGCATCAGCACTTCGCCGTGGCCAAGGCCTTCCATGTGTCGCCGTTTTTGCCGCGCGACCTGGAGTACCGCATGAGTTTCAGCCCGCCCGCCGCCAAGCTCGGCGTGCACATGGCCGACTGGCAAGGTGAGCTGAAGGTTTTCGACGCCACGCTGAGCCTGCACAAGGAGGCGTTGAACCGCGCCAGCCTGCATCGCTATCTGTGGCGCTTCCCGTGGATGACCGCCAAGACGTGCCTGGCCATTTACTGGCAGGCCATGCGCCTGTTGCTCAAACGCACACCGATTTTTTCCCATCAGGCCGCCGATGGCGCCTCTCGCACCGCAGTCGGGTATACCAAGGATCGCCGCCATGAAATCCCCTAGCTTATCGGTCAAGACCAATCGCCTGAACGTCAACGGCATGACCAGCGCATTGCTGCGCAAGGCCGTGCTGCGCCAACTCAGCCAACTGCGCCACGGCCAGCTGGTGGTGATCGAGGACGGCGAACGCCAAGTGTTCGGCGCCCGCGAAGCGCACCTGCTGGGGGAAATCCAGATCCTCGACTCGGCGGTGTGGGGCCTGGTGGCGGCCAACGGATCGATCGGCGCCGGCGAGGCGTTTATCCACGGTTATTGGACCAGCCCGGACTTGACCGCCGTGGTGCGCGTGATGGTCAGCAACCTGGAGGTGCTCGACGCCATGGAAGGTGGCCTGGCGCGCCTGGCACGCCCCTTCACTCAAGGCCTGCACTGGCTCAACCGCAATACGCGCAAGGGCTCGCAGAAAAACATCGCCGCCCACTATGACCTGGGCAACGACCTGTTCGAAGAATTCCTCGACCCGACCATGATGTACTCGGCGGCGCAATTTCTGACGCCCGATGACACCCTGGAACAGGCGCAATTGAACAAGCTGGAGCGCATCTGCCAAAAGCTCGCACTCAAGCCCACCGACCATCTGCTCGAAATCGGCACCGGCTGGGGCAGCATGGCGCTGTACGCAGCGCAGCATTACGGCTGCAAAGTCACCACCACGACCTTGTCCAAAGAGCAGTTTGCCTACACCCAAAAGCGCATCGATGCCCTGGGACTGCAGGGCCAGGTGACCCTGCTGTTGCAGGACTACCGCGACCTGACCGGTCAATACGACAAGCTGGTGTCCATCGAGATGATCGAGGCGGTGGGCCATCGCTTCCTGCCGACCTACTTCAAGCAGTGCGCGCATTTGCTCAAGAGCGACGGCCTGATGCTGCTGCAAGCCATCACGATTCGCGAGCAGCGTTTTGAGCAGGCCAAGAACAGCGTCGATTTCATCCAGCGCTATATTTTCCCCGGCGGCGCCCTGCCCTGCGTGCAGAACATGCTGCACATCGTCAGCCGCGACACCGACATGAACCTGCTGCACATGGAAGACTTCGGCCTGCACTACGCAAAAACCCTGCGCCTGTGGCATGAGAACTTCCGCCGCGCCCATGGCCGCCTTGCCGAGTTGGGCTACGACGAATACTTTCTGCGCTTGTGGGAATTCTATTTGTGCTATTGCGAAGGTGGGTTCATGGAACGAACGATAGGCACCGCGCAGTTGCTGCTGGCCAAACCGGCGGCAATCAACCCACCCTTGCTTGGGCGCTTCAGTGCTTAAATCGCTGGCGAACGCCGTACTGTTCCAGTGCGGCTGGTTTGCCTGTGTGCTGGGGGGCGACAGCGAATGGTTGCTGGTGGTCGGTGCAGTGCTGGCCATCCACCTGCTGTGGATAAGTTCATGGTCGCGGGAAGGCCAGGTGATCCTCGCCGTCACGTTGTTTGGCACTGTGGTGGATACCGCATTGCGCACCTTTGGCGTCTTTCATTTCAGTTTTCCGGGGCCACTGATCCCGTTTTGGCTGGTGTTGCTGTGGGCGTTGCTCGCCACCACGCTACGCCATTGCCTGGCCTGGAGTGCCCAGCCCTGGTGGCGCGCCAGCGTGTTGGGCGCGGTCGGCGGACCGTTGTCTTATTACGCGGGCAGCCAATTGGCCGGCGTGAGTTTCGGTTACGGCACGGCGCCAACCCTGATTGGCCTGGCGCTGCTTTGGGCGCTGGTGTTCCCGGTGCTGCACTGGATCGCCCGACAACTGGGGCACTGACGTCCGTCAGAGCTTTCACACCTACCTGACACGCTTGCCTTACACTGCGCGCCTATGACCAACATTCCCCACACTCAAATCACCGAACCCGCCGTCACTTGCTCGACATGCGCGGCCTGCTGTTGCCAATTGGAAGTGATGCTGATCACCGACACCGGCGTGCCGGAGCGCTATATCGACACGGACGATTGGGGCGGCGAAGTGATGCTGCGTCTGGATGATGGCTGGTGTGCGGCGCTGGACCGGGACACGATGATGTGCACGATTTACGAGCGACGGCCGCTGATCTGCCGGGAGTTCGAGATGGGTGCGCCGGAATGCCTCACCGAGCGTGAAGGGATTGCAACGGCGTATCGCTGATCCTGATGTAGATGAAAATCAAAATGTGGGAGCTGGCTTGCCTGCGATAGCATCACTTCGGTGTAACTGATAGACCGAGGTGTCTGCATCGCAGGCAAGCCAGCTCCCACATTAGTCAGCGGGTGCCTGATGATTTACAACGGCAAGGTGTAGTGCAACGAGTAGCTTTCTACGCCGTCGTTATTGCTGCTGATGCCCGCGTTGGAATAGTGCGTGGCACGAATGCCCACCTCATGCCCACCGGTAAAACGCAAACCAAAGCCCAGGCGGTCTTCGAACTGGAAGGACTGGCCGATGTTGTTGTCTTCCAGGCGTGTGCGCGAGAACGCGGCCACGCCGATGCCGGCCTCGATGTAAGGTTTTACCGATGCCCCGGCAAACTCATACACAAATACCGGCGAGAACGACAGGCTGCTGGCGCCCGCACGTTTGTCGCCTTCCCAGTAGGTGTACGCGCCGCTCCAGTAGCCGGTCAACCGGCCGGTATCGCTCTGCCACCAGCTTTTATCCCAATCCGATGTCAGCCCCAACCGATAGGTCATGGTCGAATCGCTGGTGCTCCCCACACCAAATTCCAGGCCAGCGGCCTGGGCCGAAACAGAGTGTCCTACCACGGCGGCCGCAATCGCAGCCAAACAGAACAAGCGCTTCATAAGAAACAGTCCTTGAGAACGAAGTTGTATGGTTTGGTACAAGCTAACTCGCTATAGAAGCGCGCGCATAGCCAGAAGTTCAGTGTCTAACCCCGGTATTTCACGAATTTTTCACGCGTCGAAGCTTCGCACAACTCCGGAATGTTTCCATAGTGTAGGTAGGATATTTCTTAAATGATCGACGTTACCGCTCGTCCAGAACCGGGCCGGCTCAGGGTTGCCGCTGGCCAGCAGGTCACGCTCGCCCAGCAAACGCTTGAGCTGGCGTGCCACGGCAGCGCCGGTATCGATCAGGATGATGCTCGGAGCAAGCATCTGCGCCAGAAGCGGCTTGAGGAAGGGATAGTGGGTGCAGCCGAGAATAATCGTGTCGCAGCCGGCGCTGAGCAACGGTTCGACATAGCCGCGCAACATCTGGCGCAGTTCGGGGCTGTCGAGGTCGCCGCTTTCAATCAACTCCACCAGGCCCGGGCATGGCTGGGTGATCACACGCACGTCGGTGGCGAAGCGATCAAGCAAAGCGGCGAACTTGGCGCTTTGCAGGGTGCCGGTGGTGGCGAGTACACCGACCACGCCGCTGCGAGTGGCGGCGGCGGCGGGTTTGACGGCGGGCTCCATGCCTACCAGGGGCCAATCGGGATAGTCCTGGCGCAAATCGGCAACGGCGGCGACGGTCGCCGTGTTGCAGGCGATCACAAACGCCTTGGCGCCTTGCTCGCGGAAAAATTCGGCGACACGCCGGGAGCGCTCAAGAATGAATGCCGGGGTTTTCTCGCCGTAGGGGATATGCCCGCAATCAGCCACGTACAGCAGCGACTCATGGGGCAATAACTGCTGAATTTCGTCCAGCACGGTCAAGCCGCCGATGCCGGAATCGAACACACCGATGGGCGCGCTCTTAACCATGCTGCGTCCCGCACACGCTGCAACCGGGGTCGCGCTTGACGCGCAGTTCGCGAAAACGTGTGGTCAACGCATCAATCAGCAACAAGCGGCCCACCAACGGCTCACCGAAACCGGCCAGCAATTTCAGGGCTTCCAGTGCTTGCAGGCTGCCGACCACGCCAACCAACGGACCGACGACGCCGGCTTCGCTGCAGGTCAGTTCGGTGTCGCTGCCGTGCCCATATAAACAGTGGTAACACGGGCTGTCGGCGCGACGCGGGTCGAACACCGACAATTGCCCTTCCAGGCGAATCGCTGCGCCGCTGATCAATGGCTTGGCGGCGGCAACACAGGCCGCGTTCACCGCTTCACGGGTGGAGAAGTTGTCGCTGCAATCGAGCACCACGTCCACCGCCGCTACCGCCGCGGCCAGTGAATCGGCATCCAGCGCTGTGCGGTGAGCAAGCAGTTTGACTTCAGGGTTGATCGCCGCGAGACGACGCAGGGCCGAATCGACCTTGGTCTGCCCGATACTCTCGGTGTCGTGGATGATCTGGCGTTGCAGGTTGGTCAGGTCGACGGTGTCAAAGTCCGCCAGGTGCAGCTCGCCTACACCGGCTGCCGCCAGGTACAGCGCCACCGGCGCGCCCAGCCCGCCCAGGCCGACGATCAACGCGCGGGCGTTTTTCAGGCGCAATTGGCCGTCGATGTCGACATGTTGCAACAGAATCTGTCGGCTATAGCGCAACAGCTCCTGGTCGGTCAGCACGGCCGGCGCCCCAGGGTAATGCGTTCGTGGCCACCGAGGTCAAGGCGGCTGTGCACCTCTTCGAAGCCTGCGCCAAGCAGCAGGTCACGCACGGCCGCCGCCTGATCGTAGCCATGTTCGAGTAACAGCCAGCCAGCCGCATTCAAGTGGGCTGGAGATTCGGCAATGATCAACCGCAAGTCATCCAGGCCATCATGCCCCGCCACCAGCGCGCTGGCCGGTTCAAAACGCACGTCGCCGGCCACCAGATGGGGATCGTTATCGGCAATGTACGGCGGGTTGCTGATGATCAGGTCGAAGGTTTGATCTTGCAGGGCGCTGAACCAATGACTGTTCAACACTGTGGCGTTTTTCAGGTGCAGGCGCTGGCGATTGCGTTCAGCCAGGGCCACGGCTTCGAGCACGCGGTCAACCGCCGTGACCTGCCAGGCCGGACGTTCGCTGGCCAGGGCCAGGGCGATGGCGCCGCTGCCGGTGCCCAGGTCCAGAACCTTGGCAGGCGTGGCGGGCAACAGTTCCAGCGCGGCCTCCACCAGCAGCTCGGTTTCCGGACGTGGGATCAGCGTGTGAGGCGCGACCTCCAGGTCCAGCTTCCAGAAGCCTTGCTGGCCGAGGATATACGCCACCGGCTCACCGCCACGACGACGTTGCAAATAGTCGGCAAAGGTCAGCGCATGTTCGCTGCTGACGATTTTTTCCGGCCAGGTGTGCAGGTAGCTGCGCGATTTACCCAAGGCCGCGGCCAGCAACAACTCCACATCCAGACGCGCAGTGGGCGAGTCGGGCAGGTCTGCGGCGCGCAGCAGGCTGGCAATGATGGTCATTTATTCACCTATCGCCGCCAATTGGTCGGCCTGGTATTCGGCGAGCAACGGTTCGATCACTGCATCCACACCGCCGGCGAGAATCTCGTCGAGGGAGTAAAGCGTGAGGTTGACCCGGTGGTCGGTGACCCGGCCCTGGGCAAAGTTGTAGGTACGGATGCGCTCGGAGCGGTCACCCGAACCCACCAGCAACTTGCGCTCGCTGGCAATCGCGTTAGCGGCGGCGCTGGTCTGCTGGTCGTTGAGCTTGGCCGACAGCCAGGACATGGCCCGCGCACGGTTCTTGTGCTGGGAACGTTCTTCCTGACACTCCACCACGATGCCCGACGGCAAGTGCGTGATGCGGATCGCCGAGTCGGTCTTGTTGACGTGCTGACCACCGGCGCCCGATGAGCGGTAGGTGTCGACACGCAAGTCCGCCGGATTGATCTCGATGGCTTCCTGCTCGTCGGGCTCTGGCAACACGGCCACGGTGCACGCCGAGGTGTGGATACGGCCTTGGGATTCTGTCGCCGGCACCCGCTGCACGCGGTGTGCGCCGGATTCGAATTTCAGTTTGCCGTAGACGTTATCGCCTTCAACCCGGGCGATGACTTCTTTATAGCCGCCGTGTTCGCCTTCGTTCTCGGACAGAATCTCGACGCGCCAGCCACGACGCTCGGCGTAGCGCGAGTACATGCGGAACAGGTCGCCAGAGAAGATCGCCGCCTCGTCGCCACCGGTGCCGGCACGGATTTCGAGGAACACGTTGCGCCCGTCGTTGGGGTCTTTGGGCAGCAGCATGCGCTGCAGGTCGCCTTCCAGCTCAGCCAGTTTTTCCTTGGCCTCGCGAACTTCTTCCACGGCCATTTCGCGCATGTCCGGGTCGCTGTCTTTGAGCAGCGCCTGGGCGCCTTCGAGGTCGGCCTGCACTTTCATCAGGTGTTTGTAGGTGGCCACAATCGGCTCAACTTCGGCGTATTCCTTGGAATAGGCGCGGAACTTGGTCTGATCGGAGATGACCTCGCCATCGCCGAGCAAGGCGGTCAGTTCTTCGAAACGGTCCTGGAGCACGTCCAGTTTATTGAGCAGTGACGCTTTCATTGCGGTTTTTTATCCGAAGAGCTATCTGACGCGCCCTCACCGAGGGCAAAGAGTTCCTGGGCCATGGCCAGCGCATCAAGGCGGCCTTCGGCGGTAAGCTTTTTCAACTGAACGCTGGGGGCGTGAAGCAACTTGTTGGTCAAGCCACGCGCCAGTTGCATCAGCACCTCTTCGGCGCTGCTGCCGTTGGCCAGCAGACGCTGGGCCTTGATCAATTCCTCGTCACGCAGGCGTTCGCCCTGCTGACGATACGCCTTGAGCACGTCGACCGCCGCCAGTTCGCGCAGGCGCACCATGAAGTCTTCGGCGCCGGTGCTGACCATTTCCTCGGCCGCCTGGGCGGCGCCCTGGCGACTCTTGAGGTTTTCGGCAACCACTTCGTGCAGATCGTCGACGCTGTAGAGGTAAACGTCGTCCAACTCGCCGACTTCCGGCTCGATATCGCGGGGAACGGCGATATCCACCATGAAGATCGGTTTGTGCTTGCGCAGCTTCAGCGCGCTCTCGACCGCGCCTTTGCCAAGAATCGGCAACTGGCTGGCGGTGGAGCTGATGACGATATCGCTGCGCACCAGTTCAGCCGGGATATCCGACAGCAGCACGGCATGGGCGCCAAACTGCTCGGCAAGAATGCTCGCGCGTTCCAAGGTTCGGTTGGCGACCACAATGCGCTTCACACCCAGGTCGTGCAGATGGCGCGCCACCAGCGTGATGGTTTCACCGGCGCCGATCAGCAAGGCCTGGCTGCGCTGCAAGTCGCTGAAAATCTGTTTGGCCAGGCTGACGGCGGCAAACGCTACCGACACCGGGTTTTCACCGATGGCAGTGTCGGTGCGCACCTGCTTGGCCGAGTTGAAAGTGGCCTGGAACAGCCGCCCCAGCAGTGGCCCCACGGTGCCGGCCTCGCGGGCCACGGCATAGGCGGATTTCATCTGGCCAAGGATCTGCGGTTCGCCCAACACCAGCGAGTCGAGCCCTGAGGCGACGCGCATCATGTGACGAACTGCCGCATCCTCTTCGTGCACATACGCACTGGCGCGCAGGTCATCGAGGCTCAAATGGTGATAATCGGCCAGCCAGCGCAGCACCCCATCCGCTGAAAGATGTTCCTGCTCTATATAAAGCTCACTGCGATTGCAGGTCGAAAGGATCGCAGCTTCGCGGCTGTCGGTGAGCCGGCAGAGCTGCTGCAAGGCCTCAACCAACTGCTCTGGCGTAAACGCCACGCGCTCGCGCACGTCTACAGAAGCAGTCTTGTGGTTAATACCGAGTGCGAGGAAGGCCATTCAATATCGCTGATGATGTCGGGAAGCCGACAATTGTCCTACTTCGAAAGATCCAGAACAACCACCGTCGTCTATTGTCCTAGTAGCTTATGCCTATAAAGGCGCCAACTGAGACTCGGTTATGTTTGGCCGAAGGCTTGTGTCATGATGATCCGACCGCAGGTTAGTCGTCCTCTTCCTATATGAATAGATCTTCCGCGTTGCTCCTTGCTTTTGTCTTCCTCAGCGGCTGCCAGGCCTTGGCACCCGTGTCGCCGGACGGTACGCCGCCGGTTGAAGACAGCACCCCCGCCCCTGAAAAGCCCAAGGTTTATTCCTCGTTCAATGAAGAAACGATCTACAGCCTGCTGACCGCGGAACTCGCCGGCCAGCGCAATCGTTTCGATATTGCCCTGGATAACTACGTGATCCAGGCCATCAATACCCAGGATCCGGGGATTTCGGAGCGCGCGTTTCGCATCGCCGAATACCTGGGCGCTGACCAGGCTGCGCTGGACACCTCGCTGATCTGGGCGAGAAACGCACCGGACGACCTGGAAGCGCAGCGGGCCGCGGCCATTCAACTGGCGCGCGCGGGGCGCTATGACGATTCCATGGTCTATATGGAGAAAGTCCTGCTGGGCAAGGGCGACACGCATTTCGACTTCCTCGCGCTGTCGGCTGCCGACACCGACCAGGACACGCGCAATGGCCTGATGAAGAGTTTCGACCGCCTGCTGCAAAAACACCCAAAGAACAGCCAGCTGATTTTCGGCAAGGCGTTACTGCTGCAACAGGATGATGAAGCCGACGCCGCACTCAAGCTGCTGGAGCAGAATCCGCCGGAAGACGGCGAGATCGCACCGATTTTGCTGCGTGCGCGCTTGCTGCAGAACCTCAATCGCGGCAAGGAAGCGATTCCTCTGCTGGAAAAGAGCATCAAGAAGTATCCGGACGACAAGCGCCTGCGCCTGACCTATGCGCGCACGCTGGTTGAGCAGGACCGTATGGAAGACGCCAAGGTGCAGTTCGCCAATCTGGTCCAGCAATACCCGGACGACGATGAATTGCGCTACTCCCTGGCCCTGGTGTGCCTGGAAGCCAAGGCCTGGGACGAGGCCAAGGGCTATCTGGAAGAGCTGATCCAACGCGAAAGCCATGTGGACTCGGCGCACCTGAACCTCGGCCGTATCGCTGAAGAGCGCAACGACCCGCAGGCGGCCCTGCTCGAGTACGCTCAGGTCGGCCCTGGCAACGACTACCTGCCGGCCCAATTGCGCCAAGCTGACATCCTGATGAGCAACGGCCGCACCGACGAGGCGGAAAAACGCCTGGCCGCAGCGCGCGATGCCGAACCGGACTACGCGATCCAGCTGTACCTGATCCAGGCCGAAACCTTGTCGGCCAACAAGCAGGGCGAACGCGCCTGGAAATTGCTGCAACAAGCCTTGCTGCAATACCCCGACGATTTGAATCTGCTGTACACCCGCGCCATGCAGGCGGAAAAACGCAACGACTTGGCGCAGATGGAAAAAGACCTGCGCCTGATCATCAAGCGTGACCCGGACAATGCCATGGCGCTGAACGCCCTGGGTTACACCTTGTCCGACCGTACGACGCGCTACGCCGAAGCCAAGGTGCTGATCGAGCAAGCCCACAAGCTCAACCCGGAAGACCCGGCCGTGCTCGACAGCCTGGGCTGGGTCAATTACCGCCTGGGCAACCTGGACGAAGCCGAACGCTTGCTGCGCCAGGCACTGGAACGCTTCCCCGACCAGGAAGTGGCCGCCCACCTTGGCGAAGTGCTGTGGGCCAATGGCAAGCAGCGCGAAGCGCGACAAATCTGGGAAAAATTCCTCAAGGAACAACCCGAAAGCCCTATCCTGCGCGGCACCATCAAGCGCCTGACCGGATCCGAGACCCTTTAAGCTTATGTTCTTGCGCCACGTCATTGTTTTCAGCTTCATCGCCCTGCTCGCCGGTTGCGCGGGTTCCGGCGCCCGCGAATCCGTTGAAGGCCAGGGCAACCCGGCGCAATGGAAACAACACAAGGATCAGCTCAGCAGCATTGATGGCTGGCAGATCGAAGGCAAGGTCGGGGTTCGCGCGCCAAAAGATTCCGGCAGCGGCACGTTGTTCTGGCTGCAGCGCCAGGACTATTACGACATTCGCCTGTCCGGCCCACTGGGCCGCGGCGCAGCTCGCCTGACGGGACGCCCGGGGCAAGTCAGCCTGGAAGTGGCCAACCAGGGACGCTACGAAGCGGCGTCGCCGGAAGAATTGCTGGAGCAGCAAATGGGCTGGAAGCTGCCCGTTTCGCACCTGGTGTGGTGGGTTCGCGGTTTGCCCGCGCCGGACAGCAAAAGTCGCCTGAGCCTCAATGGCGACAGTCGGCTGGCCACGCTGGAACAGGATGGCTGGCAGGTGGAGTACCTCAGCTACGTGCAACAAAGCGGTTACTGGCTGCCCGAGCGCATCAAGCTGCATGGCACCGACCTTGACGTCACGCTGGTGATCAAGGACTGGCAACCGCGCAAGCTGGGGCAATAAACGTGACTGTTACAACGCTGACGCTGCCCTCCCCCGCCAAACTCAATTTGATGCTGCACATTCTGGGTCGCCGTGAAGACGGCTACCACGAGCTGCAGACGCTGTTTCAATTTCTGGACTACGGCGACGAACTGACCTTCGCCGTGCGCGATGATGGCGTGATTCAGTTGCACACCGAATTCGAAGGCGTGCCCCACGACAGCAACCTGATTGTGAAGGCCGCGAAAAAACTTCAGGAACAATCCGGTTGCACCCTGGGCATCGACATCTGGATCGATAAAATTTTGCCCATGGGCGGTGGCATTGGCGGTGGCAGCTCAAATGCTGCGACGACGTTGCTCGGCCTCAATCACTTGTGGCAACTGGGCTGGGACCATGATCGCCTGGCTACGCTGGGCCTGACGCTGGGCGCTGACGTCCCGGTTTTCGTGCGTGGGCATGCCGCTTTTGCCGAGGGCGTGGGGGAGAAACTCACCCCGGAATACCCCGAAGAGCCGTGGTATGTCGTGCTTGTTCCGCAAGTATCTGTAAGTACAGCAGAAATTTTTTCAGATCCACTGTTGACACGTAACTCTCCTCCCATTAAAGTGCGCCCCGTTCCCAAGGGAAACAGTCGAAATGACTGCTTACCGGTTGTAGCAAGGCGTTATCCAGAGGTACGTAACGCTTTGAATTTGTTAGGTAAATTTACCGAAGCAAAATTAACCGGAACTGGAAGTTGTGTGTTTGGGGGCTTCCCAAGCAAAGCTGAAGCTGATAAAGTCTCGGCCCTTCTTACAGAGACCCTTACAGGGTTTGTAGCAAAGGGAAGCAACGTTTCGATGTTGCATCGCAAGCTGCAAAGTCTGCTCTAAAGGAACCGAGTACTGGGTACTCGTTGCAACAGATACAGGGGCGTCGCCAAGCGGTAAGGCAGCAGGTTTTGATCCTGCCATGCGTTGGTTCGAATCCAGCCGCCCCTGCCATTTTCTAATACTCATCCAGGTTACCCTCAGCCTCTAGGTACTGCGCGTGTCCAAGATGATGGTCTTTACGGGGAATGCCAACCCCGATCTGGCTCGACGTGTCGTACGTCAGCTGCATATCCCTCTCGGTGACATCTCTGTCGGTAAGTTCTCCGACGGCGAAATTACAGCCGAGATCAATGAAAACGTCCGCGGTAAAGATGTCTTCATTATTCAGCCGACCTGCGCTCCGACCAACGATAACCTGATGGAACTCGTCGTGATGGCTGATGCCTTCCGCCGCTCCTCAGCGACTCGAATCACAGCTGTAATCCCTTACTTTGGTTATGCCCGTCAGGATCGCCGTCCGCGTTCCGCACGTGTGGCTATCAGCGCGAAAGTCGTTGCTGACATGCTGACCGTGGTAGGCATCGACCGTGTTCTCACGGTTGACCTGCACGCTGACCAAATTCAGGGGTTCTTCGATATCCCGGTAGATAACATCTACGGCTCCCCAGTATTGGTGGATGACATCGAAGACCAGCGCTTTGAAAACCTGATGATCGTGTCCCCGGACATTGGTGGCGTCGTGCGTGCACGTGCCGTTGCCAAATCCCTGGGCGTTGACCTCGGGATCATCGACAAACGCCGTGAAAAAGCCAATCACTCTGAAGTGATGCATATCATCGGTGATGTCGAAGGGCGTACCTGTATTCTGGTTGATGACATGGTCGACACCGCCGGCACACTGTGCCACGCGGCGAAAGCCCTGAAAGAGCACGGTGCCGCAAAAGTCTTCGCCTACTGCACACACCCTGTGCTTTCGGGCCGAGCGATCGAGAACATCGAGAACTCCATGCTGGACGAACTGGTGGTGACTAACACCATCCCGTTGTCCGCAGCAGCTCAAGCCTGTTCGCGTATCCGTCAACTGGATATCGCACCGGTAGTTGCCGAGGCGGTTCGCCGCATCAGCAACGAAGAATCGATCAGCGCGATGTTCCGTTAAGGTTCACACCTTAGCGACATCAACCTGACGAAAAGCGCCCCGCCCCAGCATACTGTTGGGGCGGGGCTTTTTTGCCCATATCGCCTTTAGCGCTGGTCGCAAACGCTGGGGCGAATGTGGTTATTTTGGAGATACAACATGAACGATTTTACTTTGAATGCTGAACTGCGTTCCGACCTGGGGAAAGGTGCGAGCCGCCGCCTGCGTCGTCTCGCAAGCCTGGTTCCAGCTGTAGTTTACGGTGGCGAAAAAGCCCCTGAATCCATCAGCATGCTGGCTAAAGAAATCGCCAAACTGCTCGAAAACGATGCTGCTTACAGCCACGTTATCGAACTGAACGTTGGCGGCACCAAGCAAAACGTGATCATCAAAGCTCTGCAACGTCACCCGGCCAAAGGCCACGTGCTGCACGCTGACTTTGTACGCGTTGTAGCCGGTCAGAAACTGACCGCTATCGTTCCAGTGCACTTCGTTGGCGAAGAAGCTCCGGTCAAGAAAGGCGGCGAGATCTCGCACGTCCTGAACGAAATCGAAGTGACCTGCCTGCCGAAAGACCTGCCTGAGTTCATCGAAGTCGACCTGTCGGCTCTGGAAATCGGCGCCATCGTTCACCTGTCCGACCTCAAGGCCCCTAAAGGCGTTGAATTTGTCGCACTGGCTCACGGTGATGACAAAGCTGTTGCCAACGTTCACGCTCCACGCGTTGCTCCAGAAGCTGAAGAAGAAGGCGCTGCAGAGTAATTCACTCTGTATTGCCGGAGCTTGAGGAAACATCGCGGACCGAAACGTAGCGAGAAAGCGGGCGATAACGCGGCGTTTACTCTTGAGTAAATGATCTCTTGTCGTCCACTTTCGCCGCACGCAGGTTGCGGCGATGTTATCCACAACTCCAAAGGAAGGGCCCCTGTCGTGACTGCCATTAAACTGATCGTTGGCCTGGGAAATCCAGGCGCCGAATACGAACAGACCCGGCATAACGCGGGGGCCCTTTTTGTTGAGCGTATCGCCCACGCCCAAGGCGTAAACCTTGTGGCCGATCGCAAATATTTTGGCCTGACCGGACGCTTTTCGCATCAAGGTCAGGATGTTCGTCTGCTGATTCCCACCACCTACATGAACCGCAGCGGCCAAGCCGTCGCGGCGCTTGCGGGCTTCTTCCGGATCAAACCCGAAGAAATCCTGGTGGCCCATGACGAACTGGACCTGCCACCCGGCGTTGCCAAACTCAAGTTAGGCGGCGGGCATGGCGGGCACAATGGCCTGCGCGACATCATCGCGCAGCTGGGCAATCAGAATAATTTTTACCGTCTGCGGCTCGGCATTGGCCACCCAGGCGTTGCCAGTATGGTTTCAAATTTCGTCCTGGGTCGTGCGCCACGCGCCGAACAGGAAAAACTCGATGCCAGCATCGACTTTGCCCTCGGCGTGCTGCCGGATATCTTCGCCGGTGAATGGAACCGTGCGATGAAAAACCTGCACAGCCAGAAGGCCTGACTCTTACCGAGGGGAAACACCATGGGATTCAATTGCGGCATCGTCGGCCTGCCCAACGTCGGCAAATCCACCCTGTTCAACGCCTTGACCAAGTCCGGTATTGCGGCGGAGAACTTCCCCTTCTGCACCATCGAACCCAACAGCGGTATCGTGGCCATGCCGGACCCGCGCTTGCAGGAGCTGGCGGCTATCGTCAATCCAAAGCGCATCCTGCCGACCACCATGGAATTCGTCGACATCGCAGGCCTGGTGGCCGGCGCGTCGAAAGGTGAAGGCCTGGGCAACAAGTTCCTGGCCAACATCCGTGAAACCGATGCCATCGCCCACGTGGTCCGCTGCTTTGAAGACGAGAACGTGATTCACGTCTCCAACAGCGTCGACCCGAAACGCGACATCGAGATCATCGACCTGGAACTGATCTTCGCCGACCTCGACAGCTGCGAGAAACAACTGCAGAAAGTCGCGCGTAACGCCAAGGGTGGCGACAAGGATGCCGTGGTCCAGAAAGGCCTGCTGGAGCAATTGATCGCTCACTTCACCCTGGGCAAGCCAGCGCGCAGCCTGATGAAGAGCATGAATGCCGATGAAAAAGCAGTGATCAAAGGCTTCCACCTGCTGACCACCAAGCCGGTGATGTACATCGCCAACGTCGCTGAAGACGGCTTTGAGAACAACCCATTGCTCGACGTGGTCAAGGCCATCGCCGAGGAAGAAGGCGCGATCGTGGTGCCGGTGTGCAACAAGATCGAAGCCGAAATCGCCGAGCTGGATGACGGCGAAGAAAAAGACATGTTCCTCGAGGCGCTGGGCCTGGAAGAGCCTGGCTTGAACCGTGTGATCCGCGCCGGCTACGAAATGCTGCACCTGCAGACTTACTTCACCGCCGGTGTCGAAGAAGTCCGCGCCTGGACCGTCAAAGTCGGCGCCACCGCGCCACAGGCTGCCGGCGTGATCCACACCGACTTCGAAAAAGGCTTTATCCGCGCCGAAGTCATCGCCTACAACGACTTCATCCAGTACAAGGGTGAAGCCGGCACCAAGGAAGCCGGTAAGTGGCGCCTTGAAGGCAAGGAATACATCGTCAAAGATGGCGACGTCATGCACTTCCGTTTCAACGTATAAGTAAACCTTGCGGTCATTGCCGCAAACAAAAAGCCGATGCACTGCATCGGCTTTTTTGTGGGCGACTACTTATGGACGCTCATCCGAACACTCCGAAACTTAAGATTCCTCCTATTAACCCTCAATATTTTACTGACTACACCTCCAAGCAAAACAACTCCCAAACCTATCTCATTTCTCCTACGCCTTGCGCGTAAGTTCCTACTTCAGAACAACAATAAAAAAACTATAATTTGCGACCTGCTGGCCTTTGCCTGTCGACCGTTGCCTGAATGATGCACAGTGATAATGGAGCACTTACTTGATGTCGGATGCCTACCATAGGGAAGTTGAAACAGACATCTCAATCAGTGACACCTCAGGTATTGAAAACACCCTTAACAGCACAGCGTCACTCAATATCGACATTCTGCTATTAGGGGAAACCGGCACAGGGAAAGACACCTTGGCCCAACGGGTCCATCGCTTGTCGGGGCGGCGCGGTAACTTCATTGCCGTGAACTGTGCCGCTATTCCGGAAAGCCTCGCGGAGAGCCAATTGTTCGGGGTCAACAGTGGCGCCTTTACCGGGGCCATGCAATCGCGGGCCGGCTTTGTCGAGGCGGCTCACCTGGGCACCTTGTACCTCGATGAGGTCGACAGCATGCCATTGAGCCTGCAGGCCAAACTGCTGCGGGTGCTGGAGTCGCGGGGCGTGGAGCGGCTGGGTTCAACCCGCTTCATCCCGGTGGACATGCGCGTCATTGCCTCGGCCCAGCAGTCACTGCACCACATGGTCGAATCAGGCACCTTCAGGCGTGACCTGTACTTTCGCCTGAATGTCGTCAGCCTCGAACTTCCGGCCTTGCGGCACCAGCGGGAACGCATCATTCCGCTGTTCATGAAGATGGTCCGGGAAGAAGCCGAGCACTTCAGATGCCCCGCTCCGACGGTTCCCGGCCCGCTGTTGCAACAACTGCTGTGCCACGCCTGGCTGGGCAATATTCGCGAATTACGTTCGTCCGCCAAGCGGTTCGTGCTGGGCCTGCCACCATTCTCCACGCCCATGAGCAACCCGCACGATGGCGAACTGAGCCTGAAGGAACGCCTGCAACAAATCGAAAAAGCACTGATTGAAGAGTCGTTGCGGCGCAATGATCATTGCGTGGATATCACCGCAATTGAATTAGGCGTCGCCAAACGCACGCTCTATCACCGAATTAAACAACTCGACCTATAACCGAAACAGTGCAATTAATGTATTGCGGCAAAACTTACCACTCGGACGTCCTTGGACACTTTAGCGCATACGTAGCATCAAGCATTACAACAATGACTTCACAAAAAACCGCACTAGAAATAATTTTAAACATATAAATACTGGAACGCTTTATTTCCTTCCGCCACTTATAAGTGGGTGACTTCACAGCCACTCAACACGTGACGGTAGCTAACACTCGCTATCAGACTTCATTTGAAATCAAGAAGGTGATCTATGTCCTCAATCTCAGGTATTGGTGGTTCCAGCGCGGGTAACCAGGCGCAACTGGACGCAATCAACGCAGATAAAGAAAGGAAAGTCGTCGAAGAGGCCAAGAAGACTGCTGAACAAGAACTGACTACCGCGAAAGCGGGCCGCATTAAGTCTTTGCGATTCGCGTAAGTCAGACTGACCTCCTCTGCCCCGGTCGAGGAGGTTTTTCATCGTCACGAGGCACGTAACACTCGATACGTTCGATGGAGGTTCACATGTACATCACCACCCCAGGGCAACCGGAAAACGGCAGCATCCTCTCTCAAGCCGAGGCGCCTGGCGCGATCAACCGGGCGTCTGACATCAACTTTTTCAACGCCCAACTCAGCCAGACCGAGTCGCCTGTGAAAGGCATCGTGCCTGCGGTGGCGTCCCCCGCTCAGGCGTGGAGCGCGACAGCGTCGGACACTTTATCCAGACGCGTATCCAAAGGCTTTCGTGACGCGAGCCTGAACAAAAAGACCAAGGACGCGAACGAGTTCCCCCAGTCGCTCGCCGAAGCGCATATCGACGTGATGTCACGCGTCAAGGTCATCGGCGCCGTCGCGAAAGGCGTCGACAAAATTTCAAGCATGGGATAGCTGCATGTACCGCCGCCTAACCGCCCCATTCTTGTTTTCATTAGCGTTGATGCTGTCCGGTTGTGGTGACAGCGTAGAGCTGCATCGCAATATTTCTGAGCAGGAAGCCAACGAAGTCATCGCGGAGCTGGCAGACAAGCAAATCCGGGCCCAGAAGGTGCCAGGCAAAGACGGGGTCGCTGTTCGGGTCAAGGCCAGTGACATCAGCCGGGCTGTGCGTACCCTGGATGCGGCGGGGCTGCCCAAAACGGCCCGGTCGACGCTGGGGGATATCTTTCGCAAGGAAGGCGTCATCTCCACCCCGCTGGAAGAGCGCGCACGCTATATCTACGCGCTGTCCCAGGAGCTGGAATCGACCTTGTCCAACATAGACGGGGTGATCGTCGCGCGTGTGCATGTGGTACTGCCTGAGCGCGTCGCGCCAGGCGAGCCGGTACAGCCGGCCTCCGCCTCGGTCTTCATCAAGCACGACCCGCGACTGGATCCGGACAATATCAATCCGCGCGTGCGCAGACTGGTGGCCAGCAGCATCCCGGGCATGGCCTCGGCCATAGACAACACGACAAAACTGACCGTCATTTTTGTACCGGCCACCGCCTACACCGAACAGCAACAGCTGACCTACCTCGGCCCTTTTCTGGTGCCCGAGCAAGACCTTGGTTTCTGGCGCGCCAGCATGATTGCGCCGCTGATCATCGCTCTGTCAGCAGGCATCGCCTGGCTGTTCTGGCGCCGCAGGAAAGTCTCCACACTCACACCCGAAAGCACACCGGCACACGCCCATGAGTGACGACCTCAGCTGGGTAAAATGGTGGGCTTTCCCATGGAGAAACGCCCACATCGACTGGCTCACGCAAACGGGGTTTGTGGAAACCGCAGCGCTTTCACGCGCCTATCATCGCCGCGTGAGCAGCCTGTTCGGCATCGCGCCCGAGCTTGCCCCTCCCACGTCTCCAGCCCTCCTCCAATGGGTGTTGAGCCGCGCACAACAACGCGACCTCGCACTGACACTGGTGAATGAGGTGTACAACGCGCCCCACGACAGCCGGTTGAATCAAGAGCAACTGCTGTGGTGCCAGCGCCTGGCCAAGGCACTGCCCACGGGCTCAGCACCGGTGAACGTCGATGACCCATTGCACTACCTGCGCGCGTGGGTCGCTCCCAATGTCTGGCAGCGGCTACGCCTGAATTTTGCCCGCCCAAGGGTGCTGGCCTTGGAACAGCATTCTCGCCTGGCGGACACGCACGGCCGGCTGGATACCCTGTGGAAAGCCACGATCTGGCGCGCAACCTCCACCGCTGTCGATGACGCGCCGCCCGCCCCTCGCGAGAAACCCAACCATGTTTTGCGCCCACACGATTGAGCTGAACACCCCCGCCCACGCACTGCCCACGGCCCTGATCCCCAGGGAAATGCTGTCTGACTACACCCAGGCCCGTCAGCTGTTGGAACACGCAGAAACTCAAGCGCAGACGCGCATCAGCCAGGCCCAGGCCCAATGCGAAAAGATACTCGAACGTGCCAGCGATGAGTTCTGGCAACGCGCCAATGCCCAGCTGCATCGCTGGGAGTCAGAGCGCCAGGCAATGCTGGCGAGTCTGGAGCAGGTCGCAAGCTCAGTCATCAACGCGGCCATTCAAACCCTGCTGGAGGAGACTGTGCCCGTTCAACGCCTCACGACACTGCTCAACAAACTGCTGGAGGCGCAACTGCCCACCGTTGAGGCGCACCTGGTGTGCAACCCGCAGGACCGTGAACACGTCGAGCTATGGCTCAACCTTCACAGCAGCGTGCCCTGGACGCTTCGAGTCGAAGACGGGATCGCCGCCCAGTCGCTGCTGCTGGAGACAGAAGATGGCGGGTTTCATATCAACTGGGCGCATGCCCTCGACAACCTGGTGGCGATTCCACCCTTGGCCAAATCAAGTGACAACGTTGCTGGGTAAACGCTGTTCTTTTTAACCACACAGACCTGTTGTTGGAACTGGTGAGCAATCTGCCGCCACACAGGGATACAAACCCACTGGAGATAACGCCATGAATACTGACTCACGCGTACTCAGCAGTCTCTACAGGCAGCAATCCCAAGCCGAAAAAAACCTCGACCAGATCAGCGCCGACATTCCGTACAGCGAAGCAAGCGAAGACAGCGCGCGGCTCTTCGAACAACTCATTGAGGAAAAGTCCGCCCTGGTTAACAACTTTGCCGTGAGTTCGACCTACCTCAGCTACAAACACGAGACGGTTAAATCGGCCATCAATGTCGTTTAGTGGCTGGCGGCAAACGCTGACTGTTGGCTTGGGCGGTCGTGAACAGAATAGGCGGCGGCTTGAACCGCAAGTCAGCACTTGCCCAGGTTCGCGCCACGCGCCATCTCCGGTGGGTGCAATGCCTGCCACTTGATTGCAAACCCTTGAAGTCCCTCTCAACCAACGTGACACCTGGCGCGGCGCAACCGCGCGCCTGACAACGGCTGGGCGCAAATCCGGCCCACTTCATTACGACGCTTTCGCACTGAAACAGAGAACCTGTCATGTATAGCAAGATCAACAAGCACACCGGCTTGCGTTTGAACTCGCCCGCGGCTCTGGCAAAACGCGCCCACTGGCGTTGTTTGCTTGCGCTGCCCTTGTTGTTGGCGCCGTTGCACAACCCCCTCGCCGCCATTCCCTCCGAATGGAAAAACACCGCCTACGCCTATGAAGCCGAGCATAAGCCCCTGCGGGATGTGCTGGAGGACTTTGCTCAAACGTTTGGCACGCAACTGCAAGTCGACGGTCTGCTGGAGGGCATCGTAAATGGCAAGATACGCGCCAATACCCCGCAGTCGTTACTCGACAGGCTGGGCGTTGAACACCGCTTTCAATGGTACTTGTACAACAACACCCTCTATATCAGCACCCTGGACCTGCAAGAGTCCGCGCGCCTGGAGGTTTCTTCCGAGACCGTCGCCGATCTCAAACGGGCCTTGACCGATATCGGCTTGCTCGACAGTCGTTTCGGCTGGGGTGAACTGCCCGATGACGGCGTGGTGCTGGTCTCTGGCCCCAAGCGCTACATCGAACAGATCAAGCAATTCAGCAGCCAGCGTAAGTCACCCGACGAAAAACAAAGCGTGCTCAGCTACCCGCTGAAATTCGCCAACGCGGGAGATCGCCAGATCGATTACCGCGGCGAAAAAATAGTCGTCCCTGGCGTTGCCAGCATGCTGCGGGGCTTATTGGAGCCTCGGGCGACGTCATCCCTGTCGACGCTTTCCCCGCGCCCCTCCTCGCAGCCCTCGCCCATCACGCCGAACGTTCCGCGGTTGAGCAATCCCATGCTCGGGCAAATGTTCGGCCAGACAGCGGACCCAGGCCAGTTGGCCTCTGGCGCCACGCTCACCCCGCGCGCTCCGGTGTCGGCAGGCAAAATCCGCGTAGAGGCCGACGTGCGCAACAACGCCGTGCTGATCTACGACCTCCCGGAACGGCAGGCCATGTACCGAGAGCTGATTAACCAGCTCGATGTGGCACGCAAAATGGTGGAAATCGACGCAATCATCCTCGACATAGAGCGCTCCCAACTGCGCGAATTCGGGGTCAACTGGGGCAACAGCCATTTCAGCAGCGACATGAGAATGGCGCCTGGGAGTTCATCGGAGCTGTCGATCGAAAACCGTGACCGCTTCTTTGCCAAGATACGCGCCCTGGAGCAGCGCGGCCTGGCAACCATGGTGTCCAACCCCTCGGTGCTTACCCTGGAAAACCAGCCCTCGGTGATTGACTTCAACCGCACCCAGTACCTGACCGCAGGCACGGAGGTGGCGACGATCCTGCCGATTACCGTCGGTACCAGCCTGCAAGTGATCCCCAGGGTGATTACCACCCGTGGCACTCATCAGGTGCACCTTATGGTGGACATCGAGGACGGCAACTTCGACGAATCCAACCCGGATCGCATCGGCCCCGACGTGCGCCGGGGCAATGTCAGCACCCAGGCGGTGATGGCGGAAAAACGCTCGCTGGTGGTCGGTGGTTTTCATGTCACCGAAAGCACCGACAAGCGCAATAAGGTTCCCCTGCTGGGCGACATACCGCTGCTGGGCAAGGCGCTGTTTTCCTCCAGCGAACGCCAGAACAATCGCCGCGAACGCTTGTTCATCCTGACGCCACGCGTCATCGGCGATCAGGCGGACCCTTCACGGTATTTGCCGCAGGAAGATCAAGTGGAGTTGCAGGCCGCGCTCAAGCCCCTGGCCAGGCGTTACGCCGAACACCCGCCGGTCATCAAGCGCAGTGACATCACCAGCACTCTGGCCAATCTGGTGACCGGGCAAGTGCCCCTGGCCTTCAAGGCGGCACCGATGCCATTGGGCCTGGACACCCTGTGCAACACCCGCGATCTACTGGCCATGAACACCGAGCGCAGCCAGTGGTACGCCGGCCCGCAGTTCAATGTGGCGGTGGTGGTGGTGCGCAATCAGATCAAGCGCAATGTGCGCATCGACGAAAAGGAGTGCAGCAATTCGCAGACCCTGGCCGTCACGGTATGGCCACGCGCCTGGCTCAAACCGGGTGAAGAAGCCGAGGTCTTTATCGCCATGCGCCCGGTGGTGAAGGATGAACACATCGGCGTGCCCCGCCCTTCCTTGATCACGCCCACTCAGAAGAAGGTTGCCCCATGAAACGCCACCTGTTGTGCATCACCCTGATCGGCACCGTGCTGCTCATCGCCGGCTGCGCTCCCACGTGCAAAGGCGACTCCTGCTCACGCCCGCAATCGACCAAAGACACCTTGGTAATCTGGTGGCCACCGCAGATGCGCGTCGAGCCCGGCCCTTCCGGAGAGCGCGCGGATTACCAGACAATTTCGCTGGAACGCTGAGTGTTCAGCGATCAACGCCGGCAGTTGTCGGGCCGTCAGGTGAGCAGCGCGGCGGCTCACCTGGCCCTGGCTTCGCGGAGGTTCGGTGCGCTGATCAGCGCACCTCCAGCGCCGGCAACTCCAGGGTTTCGCGCTTGGCCTCATCATCCAGCTCACGCAACGTGCGATAGATCAGCGCCACGGCCTGCAGGGTGTCGCGGGGGATGCTCGCGCCCAGTTTGTTCGTGTAGAGCGTGCGCGCCAGCCACACGCACTGAATCACCGGCACCTCAGCGGCCTTGGCCTGCTGGATCAAGTCGCGCGCCGCGTCGTCCGTGCCTTTGCACACCAGCATGGGCAGCGGCGTCTCACCCGGGCGGTAATACAGCGCCACGGCAAAATGCGTCGGGTTGACCACCAGCATATCGGCCTCTTCCAGCTTGGGCAGTTTGATCTTCGGTTCCTCCTGGGCCAGCTGCTGGGCCAGCGAACGGCGCTGCCCCTTCACATGCGGGTCACCCTCCATGTCTTTGTACTCTTTGACGACCTCGACCTGGGTCATGCGCATGCGCTTGGCGAAGAAGTGTTTTTGCAACGCCAGGTCGATCAGCGCCAGCACCAGCAAAAGCCCCAGGCAGGCATGCAACAAGTGACGGAACAGAACGATCAACGCCAAGATGTACGTTTGCAGGTCACTGCTGGCCAGGTTAATCAGCGTGCCCAAAGACGGCTTGATCACCACGTACAAAATCACGCCCAGTAGCACTGCCTTGGTGATGCTCATCAACAGATTCATGACCGATTGCGCAGAAAACATCTGTTTGAGCTGCTTGAGGGGGTTGAGCCGATTGAAATCGAGCTTCAAGGTCTCGGGAGCAAACAGGAACCCGAACTGCATCCAACTGCTGATCAGCTTCGCGGCAATGGCCAATCCGGCCATCAACAGGGCGAACGTGAAAAACATCATCGCGCCTTCAAACAGCACCGTCTCCAGCGCCCGCGTGAACGGCTGAGCCATACTCGACATTGGCAACACCATCAGTTGCTGAAAGCGCTGCAAACTGGTTTCGGCGGTGAACAACGCCACCTCGCTGATGGCCGTCAGCGCCAGCAGCTTGCTGACATCCTGGCTTTGGGAAACCTGGCCCTTCTTGCGCTGATCGCGCAGTTTCTTGGCTG
Source organism: Pseudomonas sp. NFX183 (assembly GCF_047943075.1). Classification (NCBI taxonomy): domain Bacteria; kingdom Pseudomonadati; phylum Pseudomonadota; class Gammaproteobacteria; order Pseudomonadales; family Pseudomonadaceae; genus Pseudomonas; species Pseudomonas sp. NFX183. Next base: position 1,271,229 of record NZ_CP181333.1, read on the forward strand.
AGGCCGGGTGCTTCTTTTCACCGGAGTCACTCATGGCGTCGAGACCTGGAACATCAGCCCGAGCGAGTGTTTAAGATCGCCGAGCACATTCAAGCGCCCGACGATCAGGTCCTGCAGCAACGCAAAGTACAGCAACAGAATCCCGATACCCGCCAGGCATTTGACCGGCGGCGCCAGCGTGCTCACCTGCAACTGCTGGCTGTAGACCCCCAACAGCGCGATGCCGAACTCCAGAAACATCAGCACCGCAATGAACGGCGCAGCGTAGAGCATCATGTGGGTAAAGGTATCGCCGACCAGGCCCAGGAAAATACTGAAACCATTGACTGCCGGCAGCGGCACCCAAGCGGTGGCCGGCCATAGCAGATAACTGTCCCAGATCACTTGGGTAAGCACGCTCAAGCCCAGGACGGCGATCAGCAAGTAAATCACCAGCTGTTTGAACAGATGCCCCACGGGCGTTGCATCCGGCCCCAATGACGGGTTGAGCTGGCCACCCGCCAGGGCGCCACGCTGGTTATCCAGCAGCGCGCCAACCGACTCGAACATCCAGAAAGGCATGGCCAGCAAAACCCCGAGCAAAATGCCCAGGGTGACCTCCTTGAGCATCAGCCCGATGATCATCAGCGCCGAATAGTCCTGGCCCGCCAGTACCGCATGGATGCCGGGAGCCGGAATGAACGCCATGACCATCACGATCACATGCCGGGGCATGCCGCGCAGATGCTGAAAACAGAACGCCGGCACCAGGATTGCGCAGGGATAGATACGCGCCATGGCCACCAGCAGGCTGGGTAGATACTCAAGATAAAGCAGCACGTGCATGCCCTCAGTTCAGTGCCGAGCGAGCGATCATGTCGAACATCAGGTTGATCAGTTGAATCAGCTCCACGCCAATCCAGCGCCCCGTCAATATCAGCGTGATGCCCACCGCAACCAGCTTGATGCCAAAGGGCAGGGTCTGATCCTGTATCTGCATCAGCGCCTGCACCAACGACGTCAGCACGCCGACGATCACCGCCACAATCAGCGGCGGTGCCGACAACACCACCACCAGCAGCATGCCCTGCTTGAACAGTACGATCGGTTCCATAGGGCACTCAAAGGTAGGAAAGGAAAAGGCTGTCGAGCAATCGCGACCATCCGGAGACCATGACGAACAACAGCAGTTTGAGCGGCAGGGAAATGGTCATGGGCGAGACCATCTGCATCCCCAGCGCCAACAGCAGGTTGGACACAATCAGATCGATGACGATGAACGGAATGTAGATGAGGAAGCCGATCTCAAACCCGGCCTGCAACTGCGACAGCACAAAGGAGGGGACCAACAGGATCAGGTCATCGCGCTGGGTGCTTTGCGCCATTTCAGGCGGCCACATGCGCGCGGTGTTTTCGTGCATGTGGGTCAACACATCCGGATCGGTGTTGCGTTTCATAAACGCGCGCAGCGGCTGTATGGCCACAAGCCCCGTCTGTTGAAGGGTCTGCACGGTGCTCATGTCCAGGGGCGCGCCCTTGAGGTTTTCGGCGACCTGGTAACCCACGGGGGCCATGATAAACAGCGTAGCGGCCAACGCGATGCCATTGATCGCCATGCTCGGGGGCACCTGCTGCACGCCGATAGCGTTGCGGGTAATCATCAGCACAATGACGATCTTCAAGAACGCGGTGCAGATGATCAGCAGCATCGGCAGCAACGACAACGCCCCGAAAAACAGCGCCAGGACAACCGGGTCGACGCCCTGGAATATCATCGCGAAAACACCACGCGAGACACTTGCAAGCCAAGTCGCCCATCCACTTCCACCAATTGCCCCTGGCCAATGGGCCGCTCACCGTAATACAGGCCGGCCATGCCCGGGGCGTACCCGGTAATGCCCAGCACCGCTCCGGGAGCAAGATTGCGCAGTTCGCCCAGGGTCAGGCTCAGGACACCACAGCGCACCGTCAGCGCCATACTCAATTCATCAAAGGGCTCACGGCCAAAGATATCCTCCACCGGCTGATCCTGTTCAGGCCCCGGGTATTCTTCTATTACAAAGTTCTCGTCCATGGACGCTTCCTCAATCGCAATAAGGTTCAGGCACAAGGGCCCGGATTCATCGTCAATACGCCCTTGCAGACGGCGACGCCCGATAGGCAAGTGGCCACGGCCCTGCACATCAAAAAAGGCGTGTTCAACCATCAGCACGTCACCCGCACGCACGCTGCGCAACTGCCCGACAGGCAAGCTCAAACGGCCCACGGTCACGGCGATTGCCAAGGGAAACGATGCGGGTAATGAGCTGGCCGTCGACCGCCAAGCGCCCGCCGCACACATCGCCAGCAAGCTCTGCGGGGCCAGCCACAGGTAACCATCGACCTTGGAGGCCCCCAACAGCACGGTGAAGCGGCAACCAAAGCCAGGCGTTTTGGGTGACGGCAGCAAGCGCAGATAACCGAACAACGCCACCACTTGGGGGCTGAGGTGATGCTGGAACAATTCCCAGAACCACGACGTCGAGTCATTGCCGGCTTCTGCCAGGGTGACCGGGCATTCGCCCATCAGGCTGAACATCGCCTCGGGTTCCGAGAACCCCAGTACACCGACGGCACTCTCGAAACACACCGGGCTGCGCCCTTCAGGCGCGCGGCCGGGCTCGAGCACAAACGCGCCCTGCTGATCACCAACCTGAAACGGCATGCTTAATCCGCGCCCCAGCCGCTGCAACGCCGCAACCCTTGCCGCCTCAACCAGGGGCGGTGCCACCGCCAACATGATCATGCGGACCCCGTGCTGTTGATGTGGATATCGACAGGCTGGCCCAACGCCTCGGTCAGCCTGTTCTGATAGCGTTTTTGCACCGTGGCGAGCCAATGCGCCGTACGCGGTTCTTCGGCGTCCAACTCAATGTTCCACGCGCCCGACTGCCGCTGCACACTGGCGTTGATTCGCCCCAGCCGTGGCAGGTAAAGCACCGCCAGCAACGGCCATTGCGTGGCGCCTTGAACGCGCAGCGCCAACTGCCCCGCCAATGCCTCAATCATCAATTTATCCGTCGCCACACTTTGCGCAGGCAGGCTGGAAACGTAACCGCCCTGGCCGTCGTCCTTGGCAAACAGTTGCGCGAATACCTGCACATGAACCCACGGCACCACGGCCTCAACGCCTCTCTCACGGTCTTCCCGGGGCTCGCGGATACGCGGCCGCTCAGACCTGCTCACAGGCAATCGTTTCATGACGCTCCTGCACCAGTAACTGGGATAATTCCGAGAGTTTCTCGACCTCGCGCAAATACTGGCTGGCCTGCTTTTGCATGCTGTCGATATGCACCACTTGCTGCGCCTGCTGCCCCTGTAGCGTCTGTAACTGCGCCTCTTCACGCTGCGTGCTGGCGGACAATGAGCGCTCCTGGGTATTCCACGACTTGAGCTCCTGAAACGAGAGCACGTGCCCTTGATGCTTGCTCAATAGCTGCGCCGCTTCCTCGGCCTCCTGCAGGCGAGTGTCCTCAAGGCGCTGCTGCGCCTGCTCAACGTGCAACTGCAGTGCACGCTGATGCCTTTTAGCCTCACCCAATGCGCGCTCGGCCGGGTCCGCGCGGTGTTTGCGCAGACGCCTCAGGGTTTCCAATTCAGAAAGGAACATAGGCGGTCAGCTCCGTCAGCTGATCCAGGGTCGCCGCCATCGGTGAAGGCTCACGCAAGTCCTGGCGCAAAAAGCCATCCACCGCCGCACGGCTGTCCACCGCCAGGTCGGTCAGGGCATCATTGCCGGCCTGGTATTCACCCAGCTTGAGCATCAGCTCGATCTGCTGATACGCCGACAACAAACGGCGCAGCCCGGTCCCCGCCTGGATGTGCTCAGGCGTGGCGACATTGCTCAGAATTCGCGACAGGCTGGCCAGCACATCCACCGCCGGGTAGTGACCGCGCTCGGCCAGCTTGCGCGACAGCACAATATGGCCGTCCAGCAGCGAGCGAACCTCGTCGGCCACGGGGTCACTCATGGAGTCCTGTTCGATCAGCACGGTGTAGATTGCGGTGATGACGCCGTCGCGGGTCAACCCGGCGCGTTCCACCAAACGCGGCAGCAAGCTGTACACCGAAGGCGGCAAGCCCCCGCGCCCCAAGGGCTCACCGGCGGCCAGGCCGATTTCTCGCTGCGCGCGGGCGAAACGCGTCAAGGAGTCGATCAGCAGCAACACCCGCTTGCCTTGGCGTCGATAGCCCTCAGCCAGCGCCGTTGCGGTGAACGCTGCGCGGGCGCGTTCCATGCTTGAGCGGTCGGATGTCGCGCACACCAGCACGGCCTTGGCGCGCAATTGATCATCCAGTTCATGGTCGAGAAATTCGCGCAGTTCCCGGCCGCGCTCACCGATCAGGCCGAACACAATCACATCGCACTCGACGTTACGGGCAATCTCAGCCAACAACGTGGTCTTGCCACAGCCGGCACCGGCAAACAGGCCCACGCGCTGGCCTTCGCCAAGCGTCAACAGACCATCGATCGAGCGCACCCCGGTCGCCAGGGCCCGATGGATCCTCGGCCGTTCGGTCGGCAACGGCGCCTCACACAGCACCATGCTCGCATCCGGGCTGTCGGTCTCGGCGAAGGCATTGGGGCCAACGCCCGTAATCGGCCGCCCGAACCCATCCAGCACCTGGCCCAGCAACGCATCACTGACGCGCACTCGATGCGAGACACCCAGACGCTGCACACTGGCGCCCACGCGCACCCCTTCAAGGTTGCCCAAGGCACTGAGCACGGCATCCTGCTGATCGAAGCCGATGATTTCCGCCAGCATGTAGTCGTCGGCAGATTTCTCGACCTGGCACAAGTCGCCAATACGCGCGCTCGGCAACCGGCATTGCAACAACATGCCGTTGACGCGCTGGACCCGACCGCGCAGGGTCACCGGCATCAGGTTGGCCAGCGCCTGGGCCTGACGCTGCTGCCAGGCATCCAGACGTGCGTTCAGTTCTTCGTTCACCAGCGCACCTCATAACGCCGCGCACCATCGAACACCACTTTGCTGTTGTCGATCAGCACCAGGCGCAGGCCGTCCACTTCATCACCGACAAACACCCGGCTGCCCTCTTCCAGGACGACATGGCCATTGGGGCCGCCGACGATCTGCACGATCTTGAACGGCAGCGCGCCGTCGCTGACACGCACACGGCTGATCACCGGCACCGCGCTGTCGAACAGCTCGACAAAACGGCTGAGCATGCGCGACACCAACTCCACATCGTCCTGCGACACGTCGCCGTTGAGCGCGACCTGGCCATTGATCACTTGCAGGCTGACCCGTTGGCTCAATTCGCGTTCATTGAGCATCTTCAGCAACTGCTGGCGCACCTCAAACGGCGTGGCCAACTCGTGTTTGACCACCACAGGAGGCATCAATGAGGCCTGGGCCTCACGCTCACCCGTGGACGCGATGCCCACCACCACGACGATGATCGCAACCACCAGCGCCACGCTGATCAGGCGCTTTTGCTGCGCGTGCGAGATGGACGAAAGTTGCAGCGCCCGCGGCGCCTCAGGGGCCGGGGCCGCTGGGGCGGGTGCCTCGGGCCATGGCTGATCGGCCCAAGTGACACACAGCCGCACAGCCCCGACTGAAAACGGTACGTTCAGCGCCAGGCTCGCAATCTGGGCCAGCACCTGCCCTTCATCACCGTGCAGCAGCCCGGCTTCGGCCTGCACTGACCAGTTTGCGTTGATCAGCCGCAACCGCGCGTGCTGCTCGGCGATGCCTGGATCATTCAGCATCAGGTCAGCGTCAGGGTGAGCGCCGATGCTCCACTGCTCGCCAAAAAGCGGCAACGCGGCGCCCTGGCGCAGACCATTGAGCACCCGTAACTCAAACATTATCGAGCGCTCCGACGCGTTGAAGCTGACTGGCGATTCATGCCAGCGCACCGCGCGCCAGCTCATCCTGGGTCAGGTCAAAACGCCCCAGCACTTTCACCTTGGAGGTGCTTCCCAACTCGGCGAAGGACAGCACCGGCACATGGTTGAACTCTTCCAGAAGCAGGGTGCGCAAGGGACTGCGCAGGTCTTGTGCCACCAACATCACACTTTTGCTTTTGGCGCGTAAGGTGAAGGCCTGGTTGAGAAGGTTGATCAACGCGGCGCTGCTTTCGTTATCAAGCGCAAAGAAAACCCCGGTCTGCGTCTGACGCAACGCCTCGCGCAGGATGTTTTCGGTATGGGGCGACAACAGCCAGGCGTGCAGGCCGTCTTCCTCGCTGTACTGGTGGAAAATCTGCGCCTTGAGGGCAATGCGCGCGTAGTCAGCCAGCGCTTCGGGCTCGCGCTCATGCTGACCGTACTCGATCAGCGACTCGACAATCAGCCGCACGGCACGCAGCGGCACGCCTTCGCTGGCCAGGCGTTGCAGGACCGCCGAAAACCGCGAGAGCGGCATGATACGTTGCAGTTCCTGCACCAGTTCCGGCTGGTTGTGCTCAAGCCAACTGAGGATCGATTTACTCTCCTGGATCCCCAGGAACTGCGGCCCGCTGAGCATCATCGCCTGCCTCATGCGCTCGATGATCAGGCTCGTTGCGGTGAAGCGTTCCAGCTGCGGGTCATCGAGCAGCGGATCATCAGGCGCCAACCACACCCAATCCTGTTCATCGCGGTCGGCCTTGCCGGGTATTGCGTGCTCGGGCTCAACCGCCAGCGCCTTGCGGTCCACGGCCAAATGGTTAACGACCGAGGCCTTGACCATCGGCACTTCATGCACACAAAAGCGCATTTCATCGGCGGCCAGGGCGTCATCCAGTTCGACTTCAAACGGCGGCAAGGTCAAACCGATATTGGCCACCAGTGTGTTTCGGGCCTGGCGTATCCCGTGGATAAGCTCGGTGACCTCGGGGGTTCCGCGCAGAACCGGGGAAAACTGCAGCAAGTAAGGTCGCGACGGATCAAACCCGCGCAAGTCTTCATCACCGTTTTGCTCCGGGCGCACGGCGTCCGCGGCTTCGGCGACCGGCTGTTCTTGTCGTTGACGCTGGCGCATCAAGTAATAACCCAGGCCGCCGGTGACCATCGAAATCAGGATAAACACCAGGGTCGGCATGCCAGGCACCGCTGCAAACGCGAGCATCCCCACCGACGCAATCATCCAGCTCTTGGGTTCGCTGGTCATTTGCCGGGCAATTTCGGCGCCCATGTTACTGATCCCCTTGCGCCCATCCGGAGCCACGCGGGTGATGATCATGCCGGCGGTCAGGGAGATCAGCAGCGCCGGAATCTGTGCAATCAGGCCGTCGCCGATGGTCAGCACCGAATACAGCCGTATCGACTCGGCGGCGCTCAAGTCGTGTTGAAACATGCCCGTGGTGAAACCACCCAACAGGTTGACCACAACGATGATCAAACCGGCGACGGCATCGCCCTTGACGAATTTCATCGCACCGTCCATGGCACCGAACAGCTGGCTCTCGCGGGACAACTGCTCACGTTTGTCCCGCGCTTGCGTGCCGTCGATCAGCCCGGCACGCAGGTCACTGTCGATGGACATCTGTTTACCCGGCATCGCATCCAGGCTGAACCGTGCCGCCACCTCGGCGACCCGTTCCGAACCCTTGGTGATGACCAGGAAGTTGACCAGGGTCAGGATCAGAAAGATCACCATCCCCACCGCCAGATTGCCGCCCACGACGAAGTTGCCGAAGGCCTCGACGATGTCACCGGCGTCCTGTTCCAGCAGAATCAAGCGCGTCGTGGCGATCGACAGCGCCAGACGGAACATGGTGGTCAGCAGCAAAATCGATGGGAACGACGAGAACGCCAAGGGGCCTGGCAAATACAGCGCGAGCACGATCAACAGACAGGATATGCAAATGTTCAGCGCGATCAGAATGTCCACCAGCCAGGTGGGCAACGGCACGATAAAAATAAACACGATGCCCAGGATCACCACTGCGCCCAGGACTTCGGCACGTTGTGCCATTTTGAGCAGTACAGCGTTGATGGCTGACAGTGCAGTCACGCCGACGCCCCCAGGTCGCCGGCAAACTTGATCGGGCCGCGCTCGATCCGCTCCAGTTCCCCCATCACGGCCAAAAAGCTGTCCAGCGCGCCCTGGCGGGTTCGACTGTCAGGCCACAAGGCCAAAGGCAACTGCCGGACCAGAGGGTAAAGCGCGTTGAGAACAATCACTTGCCGGGGGCTCGGGCCACTGCCCAGATCATGCCCAAGTCGCAGGATTTCGCCCGCATCGATGCCGCTGCCGGCATACCCCAGCAGGCGCTGCAAAAGACTGACGGCGTCGTAGCCGATGCCCAGGCGCTGGATCAACGCGTGGCAACCGGCCAACACGGTGCTCAGTTGCCCACAGCTTTGCAGGGCCAGCAACAACGTGCGCAATCGCGGCGTGGTCATTGACGAAACCAGGACCGCGATGTCGTCAGCCAAGGCTTTGCGCATGCTGATGAGCCTGACGGAAAACGTATCGCCGCCGTATACGCCCAACAGCGCCTGCATCATCGTCGCCAGGGATTGGCGCGTGGCCACACTGGCGTAATAAAGCGCGCGCAGCGCCTGGCGCTCCTGCGGATCACCACCGGCCTCCATCAACGCCGTGGCGAATTTGAGGCCCGCCTGGATCTCCCCTTTAAAGCCCACCGCCAGCATGCCAATAGCATCCCGCGCCAAGGCAGCTTCGGTGGGGCGCACATCATTGTCCGCCTGGGCTTCCAGATGTTTGAGCACCACGTAGGCACGTGCGGGGTCGCCCTCGGCGAGCTCTACCAGCTTGTCGACACTGGGATGCTGCTGCAATTGCTGCCTGAACCGCCGCGAAATAGTCGCCAGGGACTCCTGAGCAGGATGGCCCAACTGCTCATAAAGTTGCGCAAGCTGTTCGGTGGGGGGCACGCGAATCGACACCGAGCGCTGAGCGCGGTTGTTGGCAATCACTTCCTGGTCGAAGAGCGAAGCAAGCTCATCAACCTTCGCGGGTGCGGGCGTGGAAACAGGCGCAACGGCGGATTGATCCAGGCGCTGGGCAGAGGGCGCATCTTTAGGGGATTCGACTTTCATAAGCATGCCAAGACGGGAAGAGTGTGTCCCTATGTGGCAATGCCTGCCGATACGGTTCCATCAGAACGCGGCTATCGAGACGTTTGACAAGACCGGCACAAAGCCTCGGCGCTTTTTGCAAACCACTGCGCAATACCTCTCCATTTCAAGATATTTACCCTTAATAATCAGCTAGTTACGCGATTTTTACATTTGGCACACCCAGTGCTAAAGGGGTTTCCATCGAACTTATTTCGATAGCGTCTACCCTGAGGAAAAAAACGTGAATATCCCAATTGAAGCTTTAGCGCACCTGGTTGGCAGCTCGCCTCAATTCATGCTCCAACTGACGGACGACCAACAGAAAAAACTCCGGCGTTTTATTCATAAACGCGTACTCAACCCCGAAGATGCAGACGACATACTGCAACTGACTTACCTGGAAGCCTGGCGCAACAGGGAGCGCTTCAGTGGTCAGGCGAGCCTCAGTACCTGGATGTGCGGGATTGCTCAGAACCTGGTACGCAACCACTTCCGCCGCCTGTACGCCAAGCCTGTGCACTGCGAATTCGATGAATCGCTGTGGCATGGGCAGGAGGAAACCAAGAACCTGGATTGGCAGTTCGAGATCAACCGCCGACTGGAGAAAACCCTGACCGCCATCGACCACCTGCCCACAGAAATGCGCAAGACGTTGTACGCCTCACTGGAGACCGACGGCAGCTACCAGGACACCGCCGACGTGTTGGACATACCCATCGGCACCGTTCGCTCACGCTTGTCACGCGCGCGCGAACACCTCAAGCGCGTCACGCATAACCCGTCGCAACCGTAAGGTCCTCTAGCGGGTAATCGTTGGGCGGCAGGGATATCTGCCCAACCGAATTTTGCTCCTTTCATTCACCGCGACGCGTTCACCAACCGCCCGAACATCCCATACCCTACCGACTGACTCAGCGCCAATAACCACCTCAGCGGCGAAGACGCCCAGCCCTGCCTCTCCCACCTGATGCTCAGCGCTTGCGCTACCGTTCTCGACTGCGGCGCCCTCCTGCAGCGTCACGATCAACGCCCTAGGGCATCTGCAGAAAATCACCACGACCGTGATTGATCGCTTAATTGAAAGCCTGCGGCCACACACGGCCCGACAGGCGGACGAATGACAAGCCACTCGTCGCCAGAACTGATGATTCCGGTTAAACAATTGAAAGCGTAGAAAAAATTTCGATAAAAGTGCTTGACGCATTCCCGTTCTACGCGAATAATGCGCGCCACTTGGCTACATAGCTCAGTTGGTTAGAGCATAGCATTCATAATGCTGGGGTCCGGGGTTCAAGTCCCTGTGTAGCCACCAAGTACCGATTTATAGAGATCCAAGGATGTCTATGAATCACCTCAAGAAGCCCGCCTAGTGCGGGCTTTCTTGTATCTGGACGTCCAAGCTGATCCATCCACAACCTTCACATCCTGTATGCCCCTGTGTATGCTTCAATAAAAATTGAACTGGAGGCATACACGCATGAAACGCAGCGATATTAAACGCCGTCCTCTCTCCGATACTGCACTAGTCAACCTCGCCCCTGAAGTGGTGGCCTACCGTGAGCTAGACAGCTCGGGGCTGTATTTTAGAGTAAAGCCTAACGGGCAGAAATCGTGGGAGTTGCGCTATAAGAAGCCCGACGGCAAATGGTCGTGGCTCGGGCTAGGCGGTTATCCAGAAGTCAGCGGCGCCCTTGCCCGGCAAAAGGCTGCCGAATTGAGATCAGATGCAGCAGAAGGCAAAAATCCGATAACCGCCAAGAAAGCTAGAAAAGCTGCGGAAGTAGCAGCAACAAACGAAACCTTTGAAGCCCTCGCTCGTGAATGGCATACATCTCGCTTGGGTGGCTGGGATGTCGGCACAGCAAAAAGAGTCCTTGGAGCCTTGGACCGTCACGTATTCCCTCTTGTCGGAAAACGTCCCTATGTTTCCATCATGTCGATGGAATGGATGGAGCTTTTGAGAGGGCTCGAACGTCAGGGCATCCTCGAGCAGATGAGTCGCGTGAGGGCTTACTGCAAAGACATCTACGACCTGGCTCGCGTAACCGGCAGGGCTATGAACAATCCTTTAGAGGGGGTTCATAAATTTCTGTCATCAGGAAAGGCTGAGAACTACGCCCATGTCTCCTTGGAAGAACTTCCCACACTGCTCAGAGCAATACGATCATACCCTCACGCCAAAGATGTTCAGCTTGGCCTCCAACTGCTTACTCTCATGGCTGTCCGTCCCAGCGAGCTTCGAGAGGCATACTGGGCTGAGTTCGACTTTGACAAACGGCTTTGGACCATCCCCGTTGAACGCAAAGGCCGTAAAAAGGGGCGTGAACACCTTGTGCCACTCTGTAAGCAGGCATTAAGCGCTCTTACTGAACTACGGAAAATCACGGGAGCGTACCCATTGCTGTTCCCTGGTCGAAGTGATCGAACCAAGCCTCGCTGCGATACCGTTTTTCTGATGGCGCTAAGGCGCCTTGGTTACGAAGGACGACAGACCGGACATGGCTTCCGTCATATTGCAAGCACTGTCCTCAACGAGCACGGCTTTCCAGCGGACCACATTGAAACACAGCTCAGTCACAAGCCGTCAGGTGTCCGAGGGATCTATAACAAGGCTCAGTATCTGGAGCAACGTACGACAATGATGCAGTGGTACGCCGATCATCTTGACGGGCTTGAGACAGGAAATACCAGAGCCGTGTAAAACTACGGCCTCTTAGCTTCTTGCCCAGTGAAGTGCGTCCGCAGAGCGTAGTGATAGGCTTAGCTTGAAGTCGACCATTTAGGTTGCGGGATGCCACAGCTTGGTGAGCACTTATCCAAATTGAGCTGAATGTCAGCTTTGATACTTTCACGCCGCCTACGAATTAGAGCTGTTGTTAACTCATAATAGTAGACGGTAGCTGGAGCTGAGCAACGCAGGTGGTGCTGCAGAAACCACCTCACATGTTTTTCTTTCCAGGAGTATGGAGTCGCGCAACCCCAGCGCCGACCAATTGCCTCTTGCATCCTTTCCGCTTGCCTGATGTGCCGCTGCCGCGTGGCATGCGCACCTTTGAGCACTGGACTCAGAAACAACGCCATGTCGAACGCGGATGTCATCGCCGACCTCCGATGTAGGCACTCACCACATCGATGCGGTTATGTCCCAACTCATGGCTGATTTGCTGGCGGGCTTGCCGATCAAGCTCTCGATCTTCTCGATGGCCACGACCGCCATTGACGGGTGCCGAGAAGCCCGTCAGTTGTTCATAACGCTCACAGGCATAAACCGTACGCAGCTCATGAAAGCCTTTCAATCCATGCTCATGCAAGATGTCACGTGCCGATCGCACAACTGACTGCATAAACTCTTTGTAGCTCTCGTTGGGGGCCAACAGGTTCCGACTGCGACTGGGTGAAGCCTCCCAGGCCCTATCCAAGGCGCCACGAATTTGATCAGTAACCGCGATCCAGCGCGGTGCTGACGTGCCTGATCGACCGCCTTTGGTGCCGTCCTGGATGTTGAACTTGCCCAGTTGCCTGGCCTCTCGTTGCAGTCGGGGCAGGTCCGCCAGGATAGCTTCACGCAGACGCATGCCGGTCTCCCGGGCCAGGTGCACAATTGCGCTTACTCGTTGCTGACCGCGCTCTGACAACGCCAGTGCGATCTGCTCGACCTGCACACGGTCTTGTCCTTGCGGTGCCTCACTGCGCACGCCTGAGCGCTGCAGGCCCAGCGCCTTGCTCGGACTCGGGATTTTGACGTACTGATCACCGCGCAGCGCGGCCATCGTTCGGTTCACGCTGGACAGTCGGTTCTGCGCGGTGGCAATGCCCACGTTGCCCTGATCAACCTGCTCCCGCACGTGGACGGCGTACCGCATGAGGATCTCGCGGTCTATCTGGCGCGCGTCGTTGACCCTCGGTCCTTCATCGGATCGACACCAATGCACGAACGCCTGCCAGCGATCACTATGGGCTTTGACGGTAGCAAAATGGCCGTCGCCAAACAGGTCTTTCAGTGCTTGCGGTCCGGCGTAGCTGAGTTGGCGACCAAAGCCAAAATTACGACCCGCTCGCTTAGCGACCCGAGCCATTTTCCTGCTCCTGATCGACTGCCGCGAGCTCATAAAAAAGGGCTCGCCAGTGTGCATTCACAATAGCGAACTGGGCCCAATCAGTCGGGCGGAAACACAGCGTGTTGCCGGCGACGTATAGTTGCGCGCCCTCCTTTTTCAACCATTGGATTATGGCTGTCGTCGAGGTGCTAGCTTTACGGGTGATGGCGACACCGGCGACACCGGCGACAACCCTTGCCTTGTCTGGCTTTGAGCGTGGCGACAAAGTGGCGACACTCGCGGCGACAAACCGCACTTTCGGTTCATTTTGGCGCTGAGCCAGATGGTTACGCAGCGCTTCATCAAGATTGAACATGACGCACCTCGAAGGTTTGGCCATCGGTGATCAACCACTGATGATCAATCAACTCGACCAGCAGCTTGGCCGCATGACGGCTGCTCTTGCGGGCAAAGCGAGGACCGTTGCGATTCAGCTCTCGAATACTGAAGCGTTTCCAATCCTTGACCTGCAGCCAGCGCAACAGCCGGTCCGCCTCTTCTTTTACCCTGCACACCGGCTCCTGCTCGGTCAGGCGCTGGATCTCGGTGAGGTAGTAGCCAACTAAGGCCGAGGCCCGCTGGATATGGTCGACCTCCACGACACTGCTCTCCTCCACAACGGCCAAAATGCCGGCGACGCGCAAAAGGTTGTCGGCGGCCTTCGAACCGCTGGGCCGCACGCTGGCCAGCTCGCCAAACTCACCCAGTTGAGCTTCGATAGCATCATGCAAATCAATCCAGCGACGACGCGCCAGCGGACTGAGGCTCAGATTTAACAGTTGCAAGGCTCCGTCAGCGGAAAGTGACCAAGGCTGATAAAACAGAGCCGAAAGGCGGTGATGATAACGCCTGAGGGCGGCGTCTTTGGACAAGTCGACAGCCTGGTAGCCACGTTGCCCGGCTAGACTGGTGGGCCACGTCATCAAGCAGCGCCCGAGAATGCCTTGCCCCTGCAGCAACGGGTCACTGAGTAACTGCACGGCCAAATACGGTTGCAGCATAAGGTGCAGGCTCAAGCGTCGGTCATAGGCTCGCAAGCTTTCACCAACCATGGAACGCGCGCGATCTATCGGGCTGCCATCCCAGAGTGACGACAAGGTCGTGACCGCTTTCAAACGGTTATCCCGACTCATGGTGCTGCTGCCAAGGAATTGTCCACCCTCATCACAGAACAGACCCATGCTCGGCAAGTCATGGCAGAGTCCCTTGATCAGGGCCTCGATAGTCGGATCCGTGGTGATCAGCCTAGGTGCTGAGGGCTCCGCTTCGAGCGACATTCCGTTTGCGGGCTCAGAATCGCCAGGCTTGATACGCTGCGCCTGTCGCTGTGCGGCACGGTACCGGACAAGTTGTTCGCGATAGCGCTGCCACTGTTCACGCTCCCATTGCCGTGCTGGGAGCAATGCACATCGATCCACCGCCGTTTTACGATCCCCTGACGCGGCCACCGTGATCAGGTACAACGACAGGGGATAATGTCTCCCATCGAGCTGTAAGCCCGCATGACCTTGAGTGGCCAGCGCCGAAGCAGCCAACACCGATTGTGCAGCCAATGCCTGGGGCACCCCGATGACCTCGGCCATGCGTTCGACTGCAGGCCCAAGAATCCCACCCAGTGCCTGCACCGGATAAGGCGGGGCCACGGGATTCGACTCAATCAGCAGTCGAGGTGGTTGTGGTAGTTCAAGCTTCGGATCTAACTGCTGCATGGGCCCTCTCCTCGTTCATTGCTGGTTGTCCTCACGTAGTCCCGCCACGGCTGTTGAGTGTTATCAGGGATCAAGGCCCCTGCGGCCTGTGAGGTGTTCACTGACGTGGAACGAACGGCTCCTTACGACCGGGAGCAAGGGCATGACCCCATGAATCTGGCCTCCTTAGTCGCATCCGAAGATGCGGGCGGGTAGAGGCTGTGCCGACTGACGAGTTCGGCACCTGGAGATCCGGAGTAAGAGAAGGCAACGACATGGACACCTGGGGCATGCCTGACTGTCAGTCAGATGCTGCCTTTCCATTGGCTGCGGCACCGGTGCCTGTGTCGTTGCGGATGGCGACGAATCGGATTTGTCAGGTCGATTGTCACGAGGAGAGTTGCGGCAATGCCCTGTACGACGTGGCTTGCAGCAGTGGTACGAGCGCCCGTCTCTTTCCAGCAGAAAGAGACGGGCAAGGTCTGGCGCAGCGAAGTGTGCCAAGAGGTGAGGTTGCTGCAATGCAGCGAGGTAGGTCCATCGTCGGCCGAAGGGGGCAGATTGGTCGAGTAGGCATCCATCACTCTTGGGGAGTGACCGTGCGAGCTGCCGGACACTAATCGCACTTGGGGAAGAACCACCACGCGAGGGGCGTAGCCTTAAAGGTTCTGGCTACCTGGGCAGGTGCTGTCAACGACAGCGATCCGTGCACCACTTTTTATACCCACTCGAAAAGGTGGTCAAGCGTCACAGCCAACGCGCTGAGAAAGTGGCGACTGTCGCCACTTCTGTCGCCATGCCCCAGACCACGTTATACGTGGGTTGTCGCCGCCGTCGCCGCTGTCGCCACACCTACATCCATGCCCAACGAAAAGATTCGGACACATACACTGAATAACGTTGCGCTCGATGGAAATCGGGGGGAAATACTGATGGTGAAAGTAGGCGTGGTGTGAATTAAATTTGAGCATGAAGGGTGGAACGCGGCGGCTTCCAGAAAAAGCGAGTGAACCCTCCGATCGGCACGATCAAAGATCGCTTGATCGGAGGGTTTGGCGGGAAAAGCAAATCTCAAACGTCAATTACAAACTCAGGCATCGAAGCGGGTTGATTGGGAGGTGACGGCCTCACGTCGCATGATCAGCGTCTGCTGCAACCGCAGCAAAAAACCTGCTTCAAATGCCTCTTGTGGATCACCTGGACGATGACGTTTTCGGTTCTGAGACAGCGCCCACCATAACGGTAATGATGAGCCCTCAAGCCAAGTCTCTGCGCAACGAACGCCCTCCTTGATTACCGGAGCGAACTCATCGCCCCACGGAGTTTGGATCGCGGGAGCCCCTTCAACTGACGGGACAGAGACATATTCATGAATCTGTTGATGGACGCTTTGAGCTGGGATGCCAGTCAGATTCCGGAACGCCCTGTCGTACAACACCGCGGCGTCATCCAACAGCTCTACTGCCAGCTCAACGTCTTGCGGAAAATGAAGCAGAATACTCTGGGCTCCGTTAAGCCGGAGAGTGGCAGCCTGCCGCAGTTTAATCGCAGCATCTTCAGGGGTAAGCACTGAAGTATCGATGCTGTTGGGTTTGGGGAGTCCGATGAGAAGCGAAAGATCAAACATCACGGAGTCCTCCGAGATAGTTTGCAGCCTGAACCATTTGGCCGGGGTGGCGCACGAGCTTAAAAGGGGGACATGCCATTTTCCTTATCTCCTTGGTTTGATTAAGGAATGCCATCCACCGTTGCGACACGAATGGGTGGCACACCGTACAGGGGTCGCAAACCGGAAACCAAGGAACCCGGCCAGGCCGAAGCCTGCCCTGCACGGTGCGCCATAGAAAAGCAGCAGCTAGCACTTGAAGTGCTGACTGTGCGATATGGCACATACCGCGCCTTGGTTTCGATTCAGGTTGCGACACCCGGTCGCGGGATTGACCGCGACGGAGCAAAGCGTAAATGTGAAGCGGCGACAACACAAGCATGAGTGTCAATAAGGCTGCATTCGAACAAGCGCTCTGAGCAGAAACTCACGCACGTTCGGATTTAGTGGCTATGGCAAGTCAGATACCACGTCAAGCCTTCTTATTTCCGACGCTGTCCGCAGTGATAGAATCGAAAACGCTATACACGACCCCCTCTTGAGAAATGGTATGACTACAGAGCTGACGGAAGAAGAAATGCGTCGGGCGCTATTCGGTGCGCCAGAGGCCCCTGCATCAGTGATCGACACCCATGAGCAAGACACTGCACCAGAAATCGTGATCGCGGAGCAGACAAAGGTAGTGAAGAAAAAGAAACTCTCAAAATCCTTTACTCCCAGATTGAAAGTCACACTGAGGGTGGGGAATGAATTCGAAGGCAAGATGCACGAGATCGTACATGAAGCCGATACGCTCAGTTCTCTAGTTGCAGAGCAAGAAGCTACAAAGTTAGCCAAGAAAAAATTCAGATTTGTGGAAGTTATCTCGGTCAAGTCGATGTAAGCGGGCACGCTAACGTCCGATTAAAGGGCATTTCATCCCTGCGGCCCGCCCGGCCGACAAGTTCATGTGAAGTGAGGGTCTTAACCTCGATTACCGTAGCCGTTCGCAGGCTTCAAAGCTAACGGTCAATCTAACGTTTCAAGGCATAACGGAACTACCAGCCTCCCCCGCTGACCTCGGTCTACGACGGGCAGAAAACGGCCAGAAGCGGACGCTGATGACATGTCACCTCCCGGAGGTCATTCAGGGCTCTACAATAATAAGCAACGATACAGAGCGCCCTGAATAAATTCCCAACAGATGGTTCATATCTGGATGGGTAATGGATGCTCGAGCTCACTGCCGTTGGTTGTCTACTGTAATTTACTTAGTACGTACCGAGGCAGCGAGCAGATGGGCGAATATCGCCCCAGCTTGGATTAAACAGAGCAGTAGTTAGCGGGCGATCATTCCGGCAGCTTGTTCGGTTGCTTCTGTAGTGCGAGTCGCGAGCTTGCGAACCTCGTCGGCAACGACCGCGAAGCCACGACCCGCTTCGCCAGCGCGCGCGGCCTCGATCGCCGCGTTCAGTGCCAGGAGATTTGTCTGGTTCGCAATGCTCTGTATAGTCCCAACTATCTGAGACAATTGAGCGATGTTTTCCTCAAGCGTCTGCTGATGCGCGACCTCTGCCTGTCTTAGCGCTTCCTGCTCGTGCTGCAGATGGACATCCACAAGGGCCCCTACCACCCGAAGCGGCGAGCCGGAGGCGTCGCGCCGAGTCTGACCTCGAGCTCTGAACCATCGATATTCACCGCTCTTCATCTTTAGCCGATACTCGATATCAAAGGGCGTCCTCCCAGACCGGTCGTTCAGGTGAGCTCCAAAGGCTTTTAGGCTTTGCTCCTTATCATCCGGGTGCAGCCTGGATGCCCAGCTATCCAAGACATCAGGGAACTCCTCCACGGTTTCAAATCCAAGCAATCGTCTGAATTGAGGAGACCACCAGAATGGGTTCTTTGGATTTACCGGGTCACCCGCGATAACTTCCATATCCCACAAACCGTCCGAGAGCATTTCCCTGGCCAGTTCGAACCTGGTGATGATCACATCGTGCTCTTCGTCTCGCTCAAGCTGATCATGGATGTCACGCAGAGAACCCGCTACGCGTATAGGCATACCTCGATCATCCCGCAGCGTTTCTCCTTGTGCATAGAACCAGCGGTATGAGCCGTCCTTCATCGCAAGCCGATTTTTCACCTTGTAAGGGGTGTGCCCGGATTTATCGTTCAGATGGCGGGTGAAAGCGTCAAGAGTGGCTTGCTTATCCTGCGGATGCAGGCGATCAGCCCAACTCGCTAGAACATTTGGGAAGTCGCGCTCATCGCTGAACCCCAGAAGGTTGCGTAGTTGCTGAGACCACCAAAAACGATTTTTAAGATTCACGGGGTCGCCGGCGACTACCTCCATATCCCACAGCCCTTCGCTGGAAGCGCGGTTCACAAGGTCGAATCTGATCTCGTGTGCAGAAGCGGACGATGCTGCGTCGCGAAGTAGCTCACGAGCTGCTTCCAATTCCTGCTCAAGCTCCTGTATACGGGATCTGGAACTGCGATCGAGTGAATCAAACGCCCTCCAGGCATCAAGGACTGCAACTGCTTCAGCGCATCCGTCTACTTTTGGCGGTACACCGCGAGTAATCGCAGTCACCAATTGTTTTATCGCGCGACGATCACGGCGCATTCCAAAGAAGGTAGTCATGGTAATTGGACTCATAATTGTTGCGGGCCCTATCCATGGCACCTCGCCACCTATATCGTCACTGAAGAAAAAAGCTGTACACAAATTTAAGTTTGTACACGTTCTTTTTGTATGAATTGCCCCTGAATGAGCAAATGTGTCAACAGACCTCGTTTAAAGGTCGCTTGTGGTCGGTTTCTACCTTTAGTGATCGGCAGTGTTCGGCCAAAGGCGGACGCTTTCCGAACTGAAGCTCAAACTCTGCAAGCAAGAAGCCCATCCTTCGCTTACAGGGCTACCTGAAACACATCACCCCATCGCTTTCTGGCGCCAACAGGATGCATCTGCACGGTTGTCGTAATCCTACGTCGATGCGGCTGTGTGCTATTCGATCAAGGAGTAGCGCTCGGCAGAACGCAATGTGAGCAACGTGATTGGCTAGCGGTAGTTCGCCAACTTTGAAAGATGCAGTCATTGGCTTCGCGGGCAAGGCACGAAGGTTGCGAATTGCTCGGCGTATACCTGAGGTGTCGAGCCTGCTCATCGTTGAGAGATTAAACGCTGCACAATTGCTTTAAGCTCTTTTAGGGCAAAGGGCTTTAGCAGGAGTTCGGTCTGGCCGCTTTTAAGTGCGATCGCCGGGACAGCATTTTCCAAGAAGCCGGAAATGAAAAGAACTTTGAGCGTAGGGCATTTTTCGAGAGCGATCACCGCCAATTCATCGCCACTCATACTGCCGGGCAGGCCGATGTCCGCGATCAGTAACGCTGCCTCTGCTTGTTCTTCCAACTCCCGCAGTGCTTGTGCAGCGGTTCCAGCCTTGGTGACTTGATAGCCGACTTCTTCCAGCGTCTCGCCAATAAGGTCCCGAATAGCATCCTCGTCGTCGACCACGATTACCCTTGCGTTATGTGCCTGGAAATCGTGTTCCATACTGATGGGTACGCTGACATCAACAGTTGTGGCTTGACTGTGGTGCAATGGCAGGAAAAGGCTCACCGTAGTGCCTTTACCCATAACTGATTCGATCCGGGCTTCGCCCGATGATTGCTGGGCAAAACCATAGACCATCGAGAGGCCCAGGCCGGTTCCAGAGCCCAAGGGTTTGGTTGTGAAGAATGGGTCGAAAGCGCGCTCAAGCACGCTTTGTGGCATCCCCGTCCCGGTGTCAGATATCCGGAAAAGTGCGTATTGCCCTGCGTTCAGCGCTGTAGCGCCATCCGAGGTATCAACGCGGGCCTTGCTGATTTGGATCTGGAGCCGACCTCCATGAGGCATAGCGTCGCGCGCATTGATGCACAGGTTCAATATCGCGTTTTCCAATTGGTGGGCGTCACATAAGCACAGCAAAGTTTCTTCTGGTGCCAATAGCTCCAGTTCGATCCGCGGCGTGAGGCTCCTGCTGATGAGCTCCCTCATTTCTTGAGCTAGCAACGCCAGGTTGACTACTGAGCTCGCCAGAGGCTGACGTCGGGCGTAGGCCAGCAGCCAATGTGTCAGAGAGGCTGCCCGGGCAGAAGCATTTCGTGCGAGCCCTACATATAGTGGTAGGTCCTCTTGCTTGCCCTGGGCGATACGTCGGTCGAGCATGTCCAAGCTGCCCGTGATTACGGTCAGCAGGTTATTGAAGTCATGGGCTAATCCACCTGTTAGCTGGCCCACTGCTTCCATTTTCTGGCTCTGCTGCAACTGCGAGCTCACTTGCTCCAGCGCTTCTTGACATTCCTTGTATTGAGTAACGTCCCGCGCGACCGCAAAGTACAGCCCCTCTCGACGTGCTATTCGCCAGTTCAAGTGCAGCGGTTTGCCATTGGCGCGAGAGCCTTGGGTATCGAGCTCTGCGATATCCCCTCTGCCCAGGGTGAGTAGGGCGTCCGACAGTTGGGAGGGGGAGATGAAGCAGAAAAATGCACCGCCCTTGAGTTCTAGATCTGAAAGCCCGGTTTCGGTTTGCCAGGCTGGATTCATCGCCACGACGTCACCGTCCTCGGCCAACGTGCAGATTAGGTCAGGGGATACATTCCAGATACCATCTCGCTCCAGTGTACGACGCTCGACCTCATACTCCAGACGATCGTTAACATCGGAGAGGGCGCTCAAGGTTCTTCGGAATAAGGCGCAAACAACCGCCATGCCGAAGGTCACGAGGGCGAAACTTGCGCTACTAACCCAGGCTGTCAAGCCATCATTAAAGCCAATCTCGCCAATGAAGAAATAGTGTGCGGTGAGCACTGCTAGCACGCAGCCTATGACCGATGGACCAACGCCGAAACAGAAACCGATGAACATAAGCCCCGGTATGAAAAACAGGTACGGTAGTGCTGTAAAGGGAAGCTGCACGCGCACGGCGGCCCAAAGCGCAATCACCACGACGGTGCCGGCGTAGCTAACCGGAGGGCTTGGCTGATTGCGTGCAAATCGGCGCACCAACTCAAGACTACGAGAGAGAATACTGATCAAATGTTGCTCCGTCGGGGCCAGGTCGGAGAGCTGAGGTGCGAATTGTCGGCAGTCGATATGGCGATGGTTCGCAACCTTAGATAATTATAGGCAACCACTCCTTCAGCTTTAAGCGGTTTACAACTAGGGCCTATAGTTTCTGATTATCAGCGCAATGGCTAACAATAATTGTGGGAATTTGGCGCCGTGATAAGCTCAAGGCATAGAATCAACACCTAATCTTGGTATTTCCAGCCGACTTATCACTCAATAGTAGCCGAAATGACCACATGCAACTTATGGCCCGAAGAAGAATGCGCTCGGCTGGTCGACGTAGACCGTTTGACCTCCGACTTGGAAAGCGGCTCGGACCCTGTGCTAAACAGCATTGTGGCGATGGTCTCCAGCTATTTTAAGGTGCCTACTTCGCTGGTCAGCATCATCGAGCGCGACTATCAAGTTTTCAAAGCCCGTGTGGGCATGGAGCCTGAACGGACCTCGCGCGAAATATCCTTCTGCGCCCACAGTCTCGACGAAGGGGGGATGTTAGAAATATGTGACCCTGTCGCTGACCCGCGGTTCTTGAGCAACCCCTTGGTAATAGGCGCTCCGTTCATCCGGTATTACGCAGGTGCTCCGTTGACAATCAATTCAGGGCGCAACCTGGGCAGGCTCTGCGTGCTTGACTATAAAGCGCACGCTCCGATGGACGAGCAAGGGCGAACCCTTCTGCGCAACGCGGCCCAGGTCGTGGTGGCGAGGTTGGAATCCATGCACCGCTCGCATTACATCGACCCGATGACTGGCTTACCCAACCGGCAGCGCTTTGAAGCAGACATTCTGCAGGCACCTGATCAGCATGAGCGGGTCGCTGTCCTTATAGAGCCGCTCTCCGCATCGGGGATGGACAGTTTGGCGAAGTCGCTTGGCAGCGAGTTTTTCACCAACTTCATGCTGGCGGTCAAAGAGCTGGTCTTGAAGTTGCTGCCCGCAGAGACGCGTTTGTACCGCTCCGGCACTCTGGGCTTTGTCGCATTGCTCAACCACCGGACACTGTCGCTGTCCAGCCTGGCCGACAGCATAGTGCATGCGTTCGAAAGACCGCTGTACTGTGGGGATATCCCCGTTTTCTCCGATGTAGGGATCTGCGTACTGCCGCACAAGCCCGAATCTGGCCTGCCGACGGATATCCTGCGCCAGATGTCCAGCATCACTGATGCTGCGCGCCGAAGCGAGAGGCGTTGGCTCGATTACGACCCCGCGATCGATTCGAGCCTGCGTCGCAGCACCGTACTTCTGAATGACATCGAAGCGGCACTTGGCACCGTTGATCAATTCAGGCTGGTCTACCAACCTCGTGTCGATCTTGCCAGCAACCGGTGCGTTGCTGTTGAGGCACTGCTGCGGTGGTCGCATCCCAAGCTAGGTGAGATTAGCCCTGCTGAATTCATCCCGCTGGCCGAAACCACAGCTTCTATTCGCCACATCACCAGTTGGGTAGTGCGGCGCGTCTGTGAGCAGCTATCAGAGTGGCGCGCTAAGGGCTTGGAAATGACTGTCTCCCTGAACGTCTCGGCACTGGATCTGACTGACGGACGTCTGTTCGATCAGTTGGTCGAGAGCCTGCAAGCCTTCAAGGTAGCACCACGATTCATTGAGCTCGAATTTACCGAAAGCGTCCTAGTGACTGACTTCCAGGCCGTGCGGGTCCAGTTGCAACGTTTTCGCGATCTCGGCGTTGCCATTGGGATTGATGACTTTGGCAGTGGTTACAGTAACTGGGCCTACCTGCGCGAGATTCCGGCAAGCAGCGTCAAGCTCGATCGTTCACTGCTCGTTGATCTTCAGCCGGGTAACAAAGAATGGCACATAATCCGAGGCCTGATCAGCTTGGTGAGAAATCTTAGCCTGACCGTCGTGGCGGAAGGAGTTGAAACTGAGCTGCACTACCACCTGCTGCGAGGTTGGGGGTGTCAGCAGGGCCAAGGTTATTACTTCGCCAAGCCATTATCACCGGTCGCCCTTCTCGCCTGGCTTGACGAGGGTGCCTGGTTGTCTGGGCGGCCTAGCTGACGTAATGGCGGGCTGCTTCGTTTCTGCGGGACTTGTACAGCCATCTATAGCTAAGAGAAAGCGATTCAAGAAGCGGATAAAATCCGATCTAAACGCATCGATGCGCATCATGAAACTCAGTATCGGAGCTGGAAACGTATCCTCAAATCGGTCCTACCCTGGCGCGTTACAAAGTCTAAACTGAGAATCCAGGAGTACTTTTGGTACAGCGGCAATGCTCAGGATGAGATAGTAAGTCCCGGGTGTGCTTCTGGCCGAAAAGCGTCTGCTCGTGTTAAAGGGCCGGGCTTGAAGAATTGACAGACCATTTGTGCGCTTGAGTTCCTTTACTGTGGTTGCCGGAGTTGGAAAGCAATTTGTCGTTGCAAATCTGGCTTAAGGCTGTTCACGACCCGAAGAGCACGAAAGGGGGTGTACCAGGGATCATGCGAGGTGCTCATTTCGATTTTCTTAAGCAAATACCTCCCAATGATCAAGCTACGCCGCTCTCTATGTGCACTGCATAGGCTCCGCATCTGATATCGTCGCGACGCTTCAAGCACAAAATTTTCTGTTGTTACGCAATGCGACTCCTCTTTTGTGGTCTGTAACCCTGACTCCGCAAAAGGAAAGGCTTCATGTCGATACGCCCTCTGCTTGGCCTGATTGCATTGCCGTTGTTCGCAGGTTGCCAGTATTTGCCCCACACCAACTACTTCACCGCGCCCGAAAACGAGCCCAATCCTGCCTGGGTACGTATCGTCGACTACACGCAACATGCCGAAGTTTACCAATACGAAAACGGTAAACGTTCCGGCGGCGCTGTTCGCACTGGCCTCCTGCCGTTCACCCATACACAGGACTTGGGTATGCCCAAGGCAGGGCAAGACCTCACATGGGACTATTACGAAACGCAGATCCGACCCGGTATCGAAACGCAGGTGGATCTTTTCTGGGAGGGGTCACTCACTCGCTCCTGCCACATCTCGACGAAGTTTACTCCCCAAGCCGGACTCTATTACCAGTTCAGGCTGACATCCGGCTCATCAGGCAGCTGTAGGGTGTACGCATCGCTGATTGAGGGCGACACAGAAGGACACGGTTGGCATCTCACGCCGAATCCGCAGGTGACCTATAACGGTGATGGACCGACGGCCCAAACCTATTACCAGAACAGCAGGTTTGAGGACCCCGATTATCATCCACCTGAAGCTCTGTATCCGGGGATGGACATTTACTAGATAGGTGCACGACTACAAGGAATCGTTAATTGGCTAGCGCAAAATACTTCCGAACGCTCGGCGAGCGAGCCTCAGAAGATGTGTTCGCATGGGCGGCATTTGTCGCGCAAACAGAATTCCTGTGGAAAGACACAAGGTCAGTCCAGAACGCCGTCGCCTGGCGGCGTATTTGGTTCGAGCTGGAAATAATCAACGGGCTTGCGCTGGCGCATTGGGAGGATGAGGGAAAGCCTGTTAACTGGTCGAGCCGCTGGAATACCGACTTTCAACAAGAAGCGGCGGCCCTGGCGAATGACTTGCTGGAGCTTTTGTGTGATGCAGAATCATCTGGAGGCTGAACCATCACGCTGGTCTCAAGCAAAGTGCCCAGAAGTCGGATTGCGGCGAACAACGACCCGACGGTCAGCTCAATAGGGTTCTAAACCGCTCTTCAGGGAGTTCCCCTGCAAAAATTGCGTCGGCTTTCAGCGGCACATTCTCAAAATATGCCAGCTTATCCATTCCCATCCGCGCGCTCGTGCGATAGAGCATTTTATAAACCGCTCACACCGTATTGTTCCTCACTGCGTTGATGCTCTTTTGGCTGATACTGCGCGTCGAGGTTGTAGAGTGATCACGGGATGACTGCTTCTGGCCGATGGCTGCCCGTTACAAAGTGCAGTAGTCGGCTAAAAGCGGAAGTTCGGTTTATAGAAATTGCCTGGTGTTGCTACGATTGCATCAATTAGGCTACTCAACCTGTCATTGAGTGCTAGTCTGAAGCTAGCCATCAGCGCCCCCAAAAAGCCTTTGTCACACAACAAATCGGTTAACTAACTGATTCAGGTTAACCGCTAGCTTTGACATCTCACCACACGCACTCGCTGTTTGGGCGGCTCCAGCAGCACTCTGTGTTGCAAGTTCACGAATGCTGACCAGGTTTCGATCAACTTCCCTAGCGACGTGAGATTGCTCTTCAGAGGCTGTCGCGATCATTAGGTTGCGTTCGTTAATTTGAATAATGCCCGTTGATATTTGATCCAGTGAGGTACTGGCCTCTTGGGCAACACCAAGAGATTCGGTGGCCAGGTCTCTGCTTGTATTCATCGCCTTCACGGCCAAGTCAGAATCACTCTGTGATGTTCCTTGGTGAGCGTTTTTCGGTCGCGCATTTATACGGCGGCGGGCTTATCTGTTTAGCAGTGTGGTTCGTTCTCAGTAAGAGCAAGCCGAAGCAATAGCCCTCACCGGCTTCGGATTGATCCAATAACTCAAACGGCACTCAACAATTCCTCATCTGATTGGCTGGTGGCCACTAAGTGAATACCATGTCTTAGTTTTGCGGAGTCTTGTGGGTGACTTGCCCGGACGCATACGGATGATGAATAGAATGGGATTGAAGAACAGCGAAAACCAAGTCGGAGTTTTAATTGCCGCTGCACATTTCATCCGGACTGGGCGTATGGATCTGGGTGCTGAGCTGGTGGAGAAACTTTGCCCTCCTAAAGCGCACATTACCGGTGTAGGTGACTACGACCGATGCCAGCTAGTGCGGTTAAACCTGGAGCGTGGATTCAATTTAGAGGGGCTTGATTCCATTAAGCCAGGTTTCGACCACGAATCACTTTGATACGTTGAGCGCCGCCGAACCCCATGCCGCTCCGATCAAGCCCGGATAGCAGGGAAAAAGCGCCACGAATCCGGTTGTATCAACCTGACTTCACCGGACGCTTACCAAGCACACACATCATTCTCAAAGGCAGCCAGTAGTCACGAAAAACGACCATGGCACTCACGAAATTTGAGCACGGCGGGCTGCTTCAGCACAGGTCGTTTGGCTGTACGATGGGCCCCAGGTGGCCGCAGAGGCGCTCAAACAAGTCGGCTTAGCCCAGGTTGATTCAATACGCCGCTCACTCCTTACCCGGCGGATACCCGAACCGCGCCTTGTAGGCATGGGTGAAGTTGGCCGGGTCTGCGTAGCCGACACGGTACGCAACCTGCGCCACCTGCCATTTGCGTTCGCACAACAGTTGGCGAGCCACTTCCATGCGACAGTCGCGCAGGTAGTGCAGCATCGACCTGCCGAACGCCTGCTTGAAGGCGCGGCGCAGCGTGGTCTCCCCCACACCCAGCATGCATGCCAGCTCAGGGCTGGCCGGTGGCCGGGCGAGATTATCTTCGAGCAGTTGCCGGGCTTCGTGCGCCAGATCGCGCTGGGCACGGGTCTGGCCCTGGGGGCGGGTTTGCTGGCCGCCCAGGTGCGCTGCCAGCTCCACCAGTACTGCCAGGGTCAGGCTTTCCTGATGCAGCCTGCCCAGTGCGCCGTGGTAGGGCGTCTGGTACAGGCGCTCGAACAGCGAGCGCAGCGCCATGCAGCGGGGCAGTGGCGTGAAACGTACACCGTCCTGTTGCAGGCGCAGCAGCGGCAACAGCGTGGTGTCGCCTTCCTCGGCCTGTTCGTGAATGAACGAGCCGGCGATGCGCAGCCCCGCCAGCCGTGCGTGGCTACCGGACGGCAGGATATCCACCGCTTCCATTGGCTCGCTCAGGCCCAAGCTGACCGGGGCTTCCGGCGTGTAGCGATTAGGCGTGCGGCGGTCGATGCTATGGCTCCATCCTCCTTCGAGGACCTGCACAATGCACAGACTTTCGGGCAGCACCTTGTGGATGCGCAGCGGCTCGGTAAAGCGAAGGTCGCAGTCGAAATACTGCATCAATGGGCGCACGGTTCGCGCCTGGTAGTACCCGCTGGCACTGCCGATGATCTCCCGCGCGGACGCGTCGAGGATATTTGACCGGCTCAAGGGCTGCGGGCCATCGAAGAACACTTCGGTGTCCCGGTAAGGGGTCCAACTCTGCATGGCTTTCAATACTGGCTAACGGCTATTTGACGTCAATCCGACAATGGGGTCGCAGTATAGTGCTGGTGGTGCTTTTTTAACCAGTGCCTGTGACCGGCGGCCATTCACTTGTGTGAGGCGGTCAGCAACCTTGACGATTCGGTGACTCTGGCTTATCAGGTGCACTCATTTCATTACCGAGGACACTGGCATGTTCCTGAGCACCTGCGCGCGCGCACTCACCGTTGGCGCGTTGCTGCTGACTTCCGCTTTCACCCTGGCCGACGACGCCCGCCCGGAAGTGGCCGACAAGGTCATGGCTTACCAAGGTGAGCAAGGCATGAAGGTATGGACGCTGCGCATCGGTGCCCGCCCTGTCAACGAGGCCCTGGTGCAAGTGGAAGGGGTGGACCATGACTGGAACCTGCGCATCCAGAAAATGAAAGTGGAAAAGACCGCCAAGGACACGCGCTACAGCACCGAGGTCAACGGCCAGAAGTTCGTGGCGCTGATCCTTCAAGATGGCTATGGCGAGCTGTACTTGCCTGACGAAAGCCAGGAGTTGAACGTGGGCTACAGCGAAGGGCTATCGTCACAGGGCAATGCCCAAGCGTTCCTCACCGACTACCTGAACCAGAAGTGATCATGTCTACCTCATCACGCAGGTTGCGGCTGCTGGCCTTTCTGTTTCTGGTCCCGTTGGGGCTGATGCTTTACGCACTGCTGCAAGACGGTCGCGTGCACTGGGCATTGAGCGACGAGCAGCAAATGCGCGACTGGATCGTGGCCGCCGAAAAAGACCCCGAGCATCTTTTGCCGGTGCACAAGAGCCTGACCGGCGGGTATGTGGGGGCCGAGTACATCGTGCCGCACATGCAGCAGGAGATCGCCCGCATCGTGCAGGACCACGGCTGGCTGACGTTACGCGGGTTACTCGCGCACCTGGCTGAGCTGTGTGCGCTGGCGGCCGCCCTGACCGGTCTGGCGCTGCTGGGTAAGCTCAAGTATGACGCCCTGCGCTCTATTCGTTCGCAAGACTACATGCTGCAGCACCTGACACTGGCCTGGCAGCGGGTCACCCAACTGATCTTCCTTGATGTGGCGCTGCTAGTGGCAGGTATCAGCCTGTGCCTGCTCTACGAAATGGTCTGGGCCTACAGCAACTGGGACAGGGGCGGCGCCATGCCGTTGCTGTTCACCCTGCCGCTGTGGGTGGTGCTGGCAGGTGGCGTGCTGTTGCTGCGCAGCATCCGCAAGCGGCTGGCACCGCTGGAGGCACCTGCGCTGGGGCTGCTGGGGCGTGAATTGTCACGCGAGCATGCGCCGGGCCTGTGGCGTTGGGTGGATGACATTGCACGTACGGCCAATGCACCCTCGCCGGATCATATCGTGGTGGGCGTTGATCGCTCCTGGTTCGTGACCAGCAGCCAGGTGTTCCTGCAGTCAGCGCAGGCGCCGCTGCTTGGGCGCACGCTGTATATCCCGCTCACCTACGCCTCGGCCATGAGCCAGGACGAAGCAGGCGCTGTGGTGGGACATGAGCTGGGGCACTTCGCATCCGGCGACACGGAGAAGGGCTCGCAACTGTCGTCGCTGTTCCATAGCGTGCATTCACGTATCCACACCATGCTCGAAGACAACGACAGTGACACCCTGCTGGCCGGCCCTGGCATCTGGGTGTCGCTGTACTTTCTTGAGCGATTCGATCACGCCTTCCATCACTGGAGCCGCCGGCAGGAACTGGCCGCCGACGAAGTGGGCGCCAGGGTGGCCGGTGCCCGAACATTCGCCTGCGCCTTGCTGCGGGTGTGTGCCTTGTCCGAGCTGATCGACCTGCTGCTCGCCAGCCCGCAGACCCGCAACATTGTGCAGGCGCTCAACAGCCACATGGGGCAGCACGCGTTGCCGGTCAGCCCCCACACCCTCGAACACCGTGTCGAGCACCCCTTCGACACCCATCCGCCCACCTTGCAGCGCGTACACAACCTTAAGGTGGCACTGGACGACGACTTGCTACGTCAGGCGTCCCGTCCGGCCAGCGAGGCTGACAGCCAGTGGTTCAACCAATTACTCGCCGACACGGCGCACACCGCATGAGCAGCACGGAGACTTGACCCATGAATAAACCACCCTACCAACCTGGCAGCGCTGCCGACCTTGCTGCGTCGCTGACCGACGAATACAACCAGGCCACACGCACCGAAGCCGAAGACGCCACCGGTAACTTGCAAGCCTTCATCGACTCGGTGCCGGATAAGACCGAGTTTACCTCCTCACCTCGTGTCAAATACGTGTTGCCCATCGCCGCGTTGGTGATGGCACTGCTGGCCTGGGCGGTGCTGCGTGACATGGGTGGGGTGCATCGTCCGGGTGACAAGGGCGGCGTGGGCGCCTTGATCTTCTGCCTGGTCGGGGTTGCCATACTGGTTGCCGCTACCTGGGCCAACCGCCACTCAGGAACGTTTGTGTTCATGACGCTGGATCACCGTTTTCTGCGTGTGCACAACCTCCAACAGCCTATCGACCTGCTGCAGGTGGGGCGTGTGAGCTACAAGAACGGCCGTTGGATGGAATCGCTGATACTTGAACTCGGCTCGGACTCAGGCGAAAACTCACACCAGCGCAAGGTCAGCTTCGAGTTCTCCAAGGCCCTGTTCACGCGCAGCCGTGGTACGCCAAAGGTACGCATCATGTCCGTGGGCTATCGGGTCAACGGAAAACCGCTGCGCGATGACGAGCTCCTGGGCGTGATGGAGAGCTACTTGAACGTGGCCCGGGCTGAGCAGGAACTGGCAGCGCTGCGTCAGCGTCAGATGGGCTTCGTATGAAGTCCGCATTAATTGCCGCAGGGCTGGCGGCCGCATGGGTGAGCTCTTCGCCATACGCAGCTGAGCACGTGCCGCTGTATCGTGAAATCAAGGACTGGGTGGTGGGATGTGACAATACACGTCAGTGCACAGCAGTGTCTGCGTCTGAGGACATGGAGCTTGCGCAGTGGACGGTACGCATTACCCGCAAGGCCGGCCCTGAGGGCAAACTAAGGGTTGCTCTTTATACCCAACAGGACGTTAATGGCCAGCCCCAACTGGACGGCAAACCGTTAAGGAGTGCACTGCAGAAGGGCGATGCAGAATCAGGCGAGGATTGGTACGCCACCGGCGCCGTAGCATTGACGCTGATCGACGAGTTACGCAATGGCAATCGCCTGACTGTAGCTGCGACACAGGGCGAACAGGTAGCCTCGCTTGATGGAATCAGTGCTGCACTGTTGTTGATGGATGCAGTGCAGGAGCGAGTCGGCACACAGAGCGCTTTGATGCGTCGAGGTGCCAAGCCTGACAGTGAAGTGCCGTCGGCGCCGGCCGCACCTGTACTGCCGGAGTTCAAGCCTGTTGGGCAGCCGGATGAAGCAGAACAAAAGCGTATCGGCGATGCGGTGATCGCTGCGACTCTTGATACCTGGAAACAAGACGTCGATGATATGAGCAAGGTCGAGACCAGCGTTTACGCTCTGAACGAGGAACAGGCGCTGGTTATCATCCAGACTTGGTGTGCAGCCTACAACTGCGCATATGTGCTATACCAAGCACCGCGTGAGCATCCTGAGCAGGTCAAGCCTCTTGAAATGCAGGTTTTTCCTCATGGCTTGGGCGATGAGCCAAACGGCGCTGTTGGTTACGATCCGGACACAGGAGAACTGTCGAGTTTTAACCGGGCTAGGGGCTTTGGTGACTGTGGCAGCGAGCAGTTCTGGCGCTTCGACGGTGAGCGGTTCCAGCCTCTGTCGCTATCTGGCATGGTGCGCTGCGCGGGCGTGGAGTCGCCTTATTGGCCTCGGATGTACCGGGCAGCAGATATCTGAAACCGCGCCAGGTACACCTAAGCCCCGCCGTAAAACATGGGGCCAGGTACGTAGGAGAGTAATGTTTTTCGATCCTCAAAACCGAGTGCATAGGGCTGATCAGTTTTCAAAAGGTGCTGCTCGCCGGCACTATCAAGCCCAAGCGTTGCAAGACACCGCGCGAGCTTTATTTTCTTCGTGATAAGCCGACTCCTGACAACATTCGCCTGAGTTACGCAATGCAGGAAAGCGTTAGGGCTATATGCCCTAAAGTACAATCTACTTTTTCTTTTTATCCGGCGCTTGAGTCAGTGCCGAACCTGCAACTGATTTTTCATCAGCGGTAGATTTCTTGTCCTTCAGTTGCTCGCTGGCCTTGGACGCAACACCTTTACTTGTTTTTTCATTGTTAGCCATGCGGAACCTCTCAGTAGGTGTGCCGATGGTGGCACGTTACCTATTTTTAATTTATAGACCACAGTTCTGCTGGGGTCGAATCGTGGATTGAAAAAGCCATGCCTACCAAAGCCCCTAAAGTGCGGCTGGATGACCGTATACTCGATGCGCAGATAAAGGCAAGCCACTGGCTTGCAGATGGCAACAAGGCCTTTGCAGCAGGCCGAGTCACGAAAGCTGATCGATACTTTCAGAAGGCACGATTTTGGTTAGATCGCGCAAATCATCTTTCAGGGCAGGGTGAAAGCCCGGCTCCATCCCGGTAAAAAGCATAGAAGTAAACGATGAGGTTTACACGATCCTGAGCGACGCGAAAGTCCTTTGCTCGGCGTCATTATCAGCTCACAGGCAAGCCGCTAGGTGTCACAGGTGAGGTTGCAGAGTATGAAGCCGCTCGCATTCTCAATCTCAAATTGGAGTTGGATAGGCAGGCAGGGTATGACGCGACGGTATTGAGGAACGGCGTGGCCCTCAAGATCCAAATCAAGGGTAGATATTTTTCCAACCCTCAAATGCGAGGCGGCCGAGTAGGATCCATTGATTTGAACCAGCCTTTTGATTAGGGCCACTTGTGGGCATGACGGGTGATACGGGCAACGGTCACTTCCCTGGGCAGTGACGGTAGGTACCAGTGCGGTGGGATTGGCCCGCATTCAATACTCACGGAGTGCCCCCCAAGCTTAACCTCACACGGCTGTCAGTACTTCACCTTGTAGGTTGGTGTATCCTCCGGCCGCTGGCTTTTTTTGCACCGCCAGAAAAGTCGTACGCATCAGCTGCGCGACCCGCAGGTGCAGATGTTCGCAGGCTTCGAAAAAAGCTAACGGCATGTCTGCGGCGCCTTCATCCAGCAGGTTGGCCGTCTCTTGAATGAGTTCGCTCATCTCTTGCTGCTGTCTGATGTGTGCTGTTTCAGGCATGGCGGTTATCTCAGGCGCTGTGAGCGTGGATTTCAACCTGACCAGCCAGAACACACCGGCCACCGAGGCGCTTAGGACCAGCGCAATCGTGCTATGCGATAGCACGCATGCCCCAATACCTAGCTGGCTCGCTGGCAAGCGTATACACCGTCCTGAGGCCCCATTTATTCATCGAGAAGGAGGTATCGATCACTAGCTCCTGAGCGACGCCAAGAATTAATAAGCCTGTGGTAACTACCAGCAGGTATCCCGCGGTTTGACTCGCCCATGTCCCAAGGTTGGCATTTGACATAAGGGCCTGCCTTTTCATGCCGTTCACGGCACGCGGCGTGTATTCAACCCGCTGGTCCAAACGTTTCGCCGTCCCTGGTCAGGGTTATGTACACCGGCTTGTGGGAATCGTTGGTGGTGTCCCACACAAAAAAATGCCGGCGCGGCACACCCATGGCTTGAGAGTTATCGATCACGCGGGGACGTGTATCCTCATCAGCCGCGGTGAACTCAAAACTGTACCTGGGCAAGTTTGTGGCAACGTCATACGGTGCCGCTTGCCGCCAGTATTTTTTATGGATCAATCCTTTTTTTCAGTAACCATCGCTACATCGTGTTTGGAGTGGCTACGTTGGTAAAGCGTCTATCGACGCCCCCCTATCAACAAAGTGTGTGGGCAATTAACGCTTTAACAATACAGCGAGGCCTGGATCAGCCCGATGTGTAATTAGCGCCCAGCTGCTGCCATTACCAACGCCCTCACTTCTTGCCTGTTTCCAGCATTTCCGTTGGCGTAAAGCCAACGGCAGCGTTATGACAGCCCCAGTGGGTGATACGCCAGTCACCACGTCATAAAAGCACTTCCACGCATATTCCCAGGTGGAGCAACTTTTTTCGAGACGGCAACATCCAATTCGCTGATTGTATAACGATAGCTACCTTTAACCCGCTTATCCATTCATCACAGGAGTACGTCATGTTTACTGACATCAAACCGGGACCCAAACCTAAGCGCGAGGACGGTCAGGATGATCGCAGACGGCATGTAGATCCGCCTAGCGAGAAAAAACACCCGACCTTGCCACCACACAAGCACAAGCCGGGCGACTGATCAATTGTAGTGCGACACTTCAGACTTGTTTGACATGTGCCCGCCAACAGCGGGCTTTTCCATTGAGACAATCAAGTTACGCATTCGCGCTATGATTGAGAGCGATAACAAGCCCCACATAGTTTTGCAACTGCGCGGAGAAACATAGACTGGGTAGGTCAGGCTGAAGCCCAATAACGCGGCAATAGCTGATCTATGGCACTTTCACGTTGGCCATGAAGCCTCTGGCAAGCCCATTAACATGCACCGATTGGGTGCTTGCTCGCGATACAGATTTAACTATGGATTCCCGTTCAGGCAGTTGGAAATTGATGGTATCAAGATGTGCATGTCGAATGGCTTAACGAGCACCGCGGTATCGTTTGGTATCCGGTGTTCCAGGTCAAGGCCGGCATATCCAGTAATGAGCAACGCTGGTAGTTGGTAATACAGCATTCGGCACTTGTGGGCAGTTCGCATCCATCTATGTAACCGCTCAAGCCAACGTCACTGGTCATCAATGCGAATGGCGTTTTATCGTCCTTCAGTCCTCTAGAGCGGCGGTCGCATCGTAGACGGCGACAACCTCATGCCCAAGCTGCATTAGCCAGGCAGCAAGCGTTTCGCGCGCCTCGAACTCGTGGTCGACCAGTAAAATTCGTATTCTGGGGGTTGCAAATCACTGGTCATCTGCGAATTAGTTGACCAGCCAACGACCTGACGAGAAAACAGGTCTAGCACCACCGCCAAATACAACCAGCCTTCATTCGTACGTAAGTACGTGGTGTCGGTGATCCAAACCTTGTTGGGTTCCACGACAACTAACTGGCGCGTCAGCTGATTGGATGAGGCGACCGCTCGATTACCGCCGTACTTTCCTGGGCGGCGTCGATAACCTGTCTGAGAATACAGACCTTCAAGACGCATAAGCTTTGCCATACGATGACGATCACAATCCTCACCGACCTCGCGCATATCGTCATGGATTTTGCGATAGCCATAAACGCCGCCGCTCTCCAGCCAGGAATGCTTGATCAAACCCAGCAGTCGTCGGTCGTCTTGGGGGCGTACAGATTGCGGCTCAGAAAGCCAGGCGTAATAACCGCTGGGATGGACTTTCAGCGCCAGGCAAAGCCGTCAAATCGAACAGTCGCCTGCGCACTGCTTCATAAAGGCGTACTTCAGCCGTGCTCCTTGGCGAAGTACGCGGCGACCTTTTTAATATGTATCGCTATTCAATAACGCGCTTGAATTCCGCTCGCAGACGACGCAGTTCAGAGGGGTAATGATCGTCTTGCTATCGTTCTTCTAAAGGTTTGCTGTAGCGTTTTATCCAGGCATAGAGGCTATGCGTCGACACGCCAAGGCGGGCCATCACATCAGCGACAGGCAGCTTCTTTTCGGTTACTCGATTGACCAATTGGATTTTGAATTCTGAATCGCCCCGGGTTTTCTAGACACTCTCAAGGCTCGCTGCGTAACGCTTTTCAAACTCTACCGGTGACAGCTGATTGTTGAAACTGTGGCGTCGTTTTGGGTTGTAAAACATCTCGATGTAATCGAACACATCATCTCGAGCATCCTGGCGTGTAGTGTAGATTTTACGCTTGATCCGTTCCCGCTTCAGCAACTGGAAAAAGCTCTCCGCCACAGCGTTGTCGTGGCAATTACCTCGACGACTCATGCTGGCTACCAGGTTGTTAGCTTTCAAGAAGCTTCGCCAGTCTGAGCTGCTGTACTGACTGCCTTGATCCGAGTGGATCATCACCTCTTGCTTCGGCTTACGTCTCCAAACCGCCATCAGCAGTGCATCAATGGCTACGTCGCTGGTCATCTGCGACTTCATTGACCAACCAATGATCTGGCGTGAAAACAGATCGAGCACCACGGCCAAATACAGCCAGCCTTCATATGTTCGGATGTAGGTAATGTCTGTGACCCAAACTTTGTTGGGTTCTCTGACATCGAATTGGCGCTTCAGTAAGTTCGGTGAGGCAACGGCTGGCTTACCGCCGTATTTTCCAGGCCTCCGTCGATACCCAGTCTGAGAACGTAAACCTTCAAGGCGCATCAACCTAGCCACCCGGTGACGGCCACAGCTCTCACCAACCTCTCGCAGGTCATCATGGATCTTTCGATAGCCATAAACGCCACCGCTTTCCAGCCAGGAGTGTTTGATCAATCCAAGCAGTCGCTGATCGTCCTTGGCTCGCGCAGATTTTGGTTCTGATAGCCACGCGTAGTAGCCGCTGGGATGAACCTTGAGCGTCAGGCAAAGCCGTCGAATCGCGTAATGACCCGCTTGCTGCTTAATAAAGGCGTACTTCAGCCGCACTCCTTGGCAAAGTACGCGGCGGCCTTTTTTAAGATGTCTCGCTCCTCCGTCACCCGTTTCAGCTCGGCACGTAGACGACGAACCTCAGCGCTCTGATCATCCTCCTCAACGCGCTGTTCCTGAGGCTTGGTGTAGCGCTTAACCCAGGCATAGAGGCTGTGCACAGACACACCCAATCGTGCAGCCACCTCCGAGACAGGAAGCTGCTTTTCGGTCACTTGCTTGACCGCCTGGATTTTGAATTCTTCGGGATAACGCTGGTTGCTCATGGCACCTCCTAATGGGCCTCATTTTAAGGCTTGGAGGTGTCTACGAAACTAGGGGCGATTCAGTAGCCGTTGAAAGTCCGTCAGTGTGTATGCCTATGTGTATGCCTTAATGATTTAGTATTCAGAAAATATTATAAATACAAAATCTTAGGACTCCTGTTCAAATGACTGTGTACCACCAAGTACTAAAAACGGCTTACCGAAAGGTAGGCCGTTTTTTTATGCCTGAACAAAAGCCCTCAGGCATACTCGCCCCCAACCACAAGGAGGCGATTCGTGAACCCGC
The DNA here is from genome assembly GCF_047943075.1 of Pseudomonas sp. NFX183. Lineage (NCBI taxonomy): Bacteria > Pseudomonadati > Pseudomonadota > Gammaproteobacteria > Pseudomonadales > Pseudomonadaceae > Pseudomonas > Pseudomonas sp. NFX183. Next base: position 1,308,025 of record NZ_CP181333.1, read on the forward strand.
ACTTCCCCACCCACGGCATTGCCACCGAGCGGCTGATACTGCAAGCCGCCCAGCCGTCTCACGCTCAGGCCCTGCAAACCTATCTGCTGCAAAACCGCGCTTACCTGCGACCCTGGGAGCCCACGCGCGACGATGACTTCTTTGCACTCGACGCCATCACCCAACGCCTCGAAACCATGGCCGAGAAAACCGCCAGCGGCGAAGCGCTGCACCTGCTGATACGGCGCGACGGTCAGATCATCGGCGCGTGCAATTTCACCAATATCGTGCGCGGTGCATTTCAAGCCTGCCACCTGGGCTACGCGCTGGACGAATCGGCTCAGGGCCAGGGCCTGATGCACGAAGCGCTGAAGGCTGCGATTGCCTATGTGTTCGATGCCATGAAACTGCATCGAATCATGGCCAACTACCGCCCCGAAAATGCACGCAGTGCACGCCTGCTGGAACGGCTGGGGTTTGAGCGCGAGGGTCAAGCGCGGGCTTATCTCAAGATTAACGGCGTGTGGGCGGACCACGTGCTGATGTCGCTGATCAACCATGCGCAGAGCAACTGATGAGCCTCAGCGTATTCGCCATCATCCTCTTGGGCGCCACGCTCCACGCCACCTGGAACGCCGTGGTCAAAGGCGGCGCCGACAAGCTGTTGACCACCTGCATGATCGCCTCCGTCGCCTCGTTGATCGCGTTGGCCGCCACCCCGTTTCTGGTGCTGCCGGCAAGAGAGAGCTGGCCGTTCATCGGCGCGTCGGTGATTCTCCAGGTGCTGTATTTCGTACTGGTGGCCTCGACCTACCGCATTGCCGACATGAGCCAGACCTACCCGATCATGCGCGGCACAGCGCCGCTGCTGGTCGCGACGGTAAGCGTGTTTGTGTTGGCCGAGCCACTGTCGACATCCGCCTGGCTTGGCATTGCGGTGATCTCACTGGGCATTTTGAGCATGGCCCTGGCGCCTTCTTCAGGGCAAAGAAAAGGCCTGGTGCTGGCGCTGATCAACGCCGGCGTGATCGCCGGCTACACCCTTATCGATGGCCTGGGCGTGCGTAAATCCGGCGCGCCAGTGGCCTACACGCTGTGGATTTTCCTGCTGACCGGCGTCCCGCTGGCGACGTGGGCGTTAGCTTCCCGGCGCGCGCTGTTCTGTGATTACCTCGCGCGTAACTGGCGCTTGGGCCTCGTCGGCGGCGTGGGCACGATCGCCTCGTATGGCCTGGCGCTGTGGGCCATGACCGCAGCCCCCATCGCGACCGTTTCGGCCCTGCGCGAAACGTCGATCCTGTTTGGCGTGGTGATCTCGGCCTGGGTGCTCAAAGAGCGTCTGACGCGCGTGCGCATCGTGGCCGCGTGTGTGATTGCCGCCGGGGCGATGGTGTTGCGCCTGGGATGAGCGAGGCGCATGCGCTCAAAAAAACTCCGCATCTGTATTTTGACGCCTTAAAGACCCACTGTTAGTGTCCAGCCTCCCTACTCGGAGTGCCCTCGATGAAACTGGATATCTATCAAGTCGATGCTTTCAGCCAACACCCCTTTGGCGGCAACCCGGCGGCAGTCTGTCCGCTCACCGAGTGGCTGCCCGACGAACAACTGCAGAACATCGCGGCTGAAAACAACCTCTCCGAAACCGCCTACTTCGTCCCTCGTGGCGATTTCTACGAGTTGCGCTGGTTCACCCCGGAGGTCGAAGTGGACCTGTGTGGCCATGCCACGCTGGCCGCAGCCTGGGTGTTGATTCACCAATTGGCGGATGCACCCGACGTATTGCGTTTTGCCACCCGCAGCGGCGAGCTTCGCGTGACGCGCAATGGCGACGAACTGGCGATGGATTTCCCGGCCAAACAACCCCAGCGCTGCGAGCCGCCAAGCGGCATGTTGAGCGCATTGGGGATTGAGCATGCCCAGGTGTTTGCCACCGACGACTACCTCGTGCTGGTCGACGACGAAGCTCAAGTCGCCGCCCTGACGCCGGACTTCGCGCGGCTCAAGGGCCTGCCCAAACGCGGGATTGCAGTGACGGCCAAAAGCACGCGGTTTGATTTTGTATCCCGTTGGTTCGGCCCCAACGTGGGCGTCAATGAAGACCCGGTCACCGGTTCCGCGCACACCTCGCTGGCGCCCTTCTGGGCCGAGCGTTTGGGCAAGTCACAGTTGACTGCTGAACAGGGCGGCAAGCGCCGTGGGCAACTGCGTTGCGAACTCAAGGATGACCGCGTGATTATCTCCGGCCACGCGGTGCTCTACCTGCAAGGCACGATATACCTGTAAAAAGCCGTAACCCAAGGACAACAGATCATTCTCAAAATGAACGGAGTTCAGCGCGTGTTTTCGATTTCCCGCCGTCAACTGTCAATGATTGCCGCCGCCCTCGCCCTGGCTGGCTGCCATACCGCCGTCAATGAACAACCGCCCGCGCCGGAGCTGGGTTCGGGTTATCGCACCGACCTCACCACCCGCCACGCCGAGCGCCATATGGCCGCCGCCGCCAACCCGCTGGCTGCCGAAGCCGGGCGCGAGATGCTGCGCCAGGGCGGCTCGGCCATTGACGCCGCGATTGCGATGCAGGCGGTGTTGACCCTGGTGGAGCCGCAATCATCCGGCATCGGCGGCGGCGCGTTCATCATGCTGTGGGATGGCAAAAACGTGCACGCGTATGACGGCCGCGAAACGGCGCCCGCGGGCGCCACCGAACGCTTGTTCCTTAAAGCGGACGGCACGCCGATGGCCTTTGCCGAGGCGCAGATTGGTGGGCGTTCGGTTGGCACGCCAGGCGTGTTGCGCGCGCTGGAGATGGCACACAAAAAGACCGGTCACCTGCAATGGGCCAAGCTGTTTGAACCGGCGATTCGCCTGTCCGAGCAAGGCTTCGCGATTTCCCCGCGCCTGCACGCGCTGATCGCTGCCGACCGTTACATCGCGCAATCGCCCGAGATGGCGGCGTATTTTCTGAATGCCGACGGAACACCTAAAGCTGCCGGCACGCTGTTGAAAAACCCGGCGTTGGCCAGCGTGTTCAAGCGCATCGCCAAGGAAGGGCCGGACGCGTTGTACCAGGGGCCGATTGCCGATGAGATCGCGCGCAAGGTCCAGGGCAACCGCAATGCGGGCAGCCTGTCGCAGGCGGACCTCAAGGGCTACACCGCCAAGGAGCGCGCGCCACTGTGCACCGACTACAAGCGCTATCAGGTGTGCGGCATGCCACCGCCGTCATCGGGCGGGATTGCGGTCGCGCAGATCCTCGGTACGTTGCAGGCGTTGGAAACCCGCGACCCGCGCTTGGCCATCGCACCGATGAAGCCGGTGAAAAGCACATCGCCTGCCGGCCTTGAGCCCACACCTGAAGCCGTGCACCTGCTCGCTGAAGCCGGTCGCCTGGCCTTCGCCGACCGTGGTTTGTACGTGGCCGACGCCGATTTCGTGCCGGTGCCGACCGCAGGCCTGGTCGCCCCGGACTACCTGGCCAAACGCGCCACACTGATCGGCGACCGCAGCATGGGCATCGCCAAGCCGGGCACGCCTGCGGGCATCCAGGTGGCGTACGCGCCGGACCGCTCGCCGTTGCGCATTTCGACCTCGCAGGTGGTGGCGGTAGATGACCTGGGCGGCGCCGTGTCGATGACCACCACGGTGGAAGCGGCGTTTGGTTCGCACGTGATGGTTCAGGGCTTTTTGCTGAACAACCAGATGACTGACTTCTCGTTCATCCCCGCAGAAAACGGCCAGCCGGTGGCCAACCGCGTCGAGCCGGGCAAACGCCCGCGTTCGGCCATGGCACCGACACTGGTGTTCGACCGCAAGAGCGGCGAGTTGCTGGCCACCGTCGGATCGCCAGGCGGTTCGCAGATCATCGAGTACGTGAGCAAATCCCTGGTGGCGATGCTCGACTGGAACCTCGACCCGCAAGCGGCCATCAGCTTGCCCAACTTTGGTAGCCGTAACGGCGCCACCGAGCTTGAGGCTGGGATGTTCAGCCCCGAGTTGAAGCAGGCGCTGAGGGACAAAGGCCATGCACTGAGCGAGATTGATATGACCAGCGGCATCCAGGCCATCGTGCGCACGCGGGACGCCCAGGGTAAAGCATCGCTGAGCGGCGGCGCCGACCCTCGGCGTGAAGGCGAAGCGGTCGGCGACTGACTTTATTGAGCGGAGAGAGCCCCTTGCAACAAGCAAACAATCTCGGCGCCATCCCCGGCGTCGACCACGGTTTTTGTTCGATCAATGATCCATTGCGGCCGCACGAGGTGTTTATCTGCAAGCAGGTGCACAGTGCTTCGGTGATTGAATGGCAGGCGCAGCAGGTGAGCAACACCATTGAGGCAGACGGCGTGTTCACGCGCGCGCCTCAGCCAATCGCCGTGATCACCGCTGACTGCCTGCCCATTCTGATCGCCGCACACAGTGGTGAACGGGTCGCCGCCGTGCATGGCGGCTGGAAGGGCCTGCAAGGGGGAATCATCGCCAACGCGGTGAAACAATTGGCTGCCGAGGGCATTGCCGCTGACCAGTTGCGGGTGGCGATCGGGCCGTCGATCAAGCCGTGTTGTTATGAAGTGAGCGCCGAGTTTATCGCGCAATTTCAGGCGGATCAGGGGCACGTGTGGCGTGACGCTCAGGCGCCATGGCACTTCGAGCAACCGACGCCACGGCTGTCACCGCAGATTGCACCGCCCCACGCGCGGCAAGCGGGAAGTGCGTGGTTCGACTTGAGTGCTTACGGGGTGATGCTGTTGCAAGCGGCGGGCCTTAAGCGTGAGCAGATCGACGTCAGCGAGGTGTGCACGTATTGCACATCACCGACCTTCGCCAGCTACCGCAGAAGAACCCACCACCCAGAAGAGCCGAAGACGCTGATCTATTCGTGGATCGCCCGCAAAACCTGAAGAGCAAGCTTGTCGTGGCGAGCGGGCTTGTTGTGGCGAGCGGGCTTGCCCCGCGTTGGGCTGCGCAGCAGCCCCGTCAGGCTCACCGCATTGTGTCAGACAGGAATGAGTAGGCAGGTTTTGGGGCTGCTTCGCAGCCCAGCGCGGGGCAAGCCCGCTCGCCACAGAGTTCGTCCGGCCCCAACGATTATCAGCGGCTGATCTTCAGCCCCTTGCGCCCCGCATGTCGCTCCAGCGCCAGCTCAATCAAGCGGCTTACCAATTCGCTGTAACTCATGCCCGCCGCCTGCCACAGCTTGGGGTACATGCTGATGCGGGTGAAGCCGGGCAGTGAGTTGATTTCGTTGATCAGCACTTCGCCATCGTCGGTGAGGAACACGTCGACTCGCGCCAACCCGGCGCAGCCCAAAACCTCAAACGCTTCAATGGCAAGTTGGCGAATACGCTCACTGGCCTCAAGGCTGATATCAGCCGGCACCACCACTTGGGCGGCCTGGGCGTCGATGTATTTACTGTCGTAGGAATAGAAACCGCTGCCCACCACGATCTCGCCGCAGCCGCTGGCGACAGGGTTGTCGTTGCCCAGCACGGCGCATTCAATTTCACGCCCCTGGACAGCCGACTCCACCAGCACTTTTTCATCAAAGCCCAAGGCCAGTTCGACCGCGGCATGGTACTCGGCCTCGTTGCTGACTTTACTCACGCCCACCGAGGAGCCCTGGTTGGCGGGTTTGACGAACATCGGCAAGCCAAGCTTGTTCACTGCTGTATCAAAACCGCTGCGCGCCGCGTTGCGACGCGTCAGGGTGATGAACGGGGTAACGGCAATACCGGCATCGCGCAGCAGGCGTTTGCTGATGTCCTTGTCCATGCACACCGCCGAGCCGAGCACGTCGGAGCCCACGAAAGGCAGGTCCGCCATGCGCAGCAGGCCTTGCAGGCAGCCGTCTTCGCCAAGGGTGCCGTGAACGATAGGGAAGATCACATCGATGTGTTCCAGCAGGCTCTGCCCGGAGGTTTCCACCACTTGCTGGCTGGCCTTGCCCGGCACCACCGCCAGTTCGCGGTTGGACTGGTTGAGGGCGATCAGGGCCGGGTTTTCCTGGTTGATCAGGAAGTTCGAGGTTTCGTTCAGGTGCCAGTGGCCGGCCTTGTCGATGCCGATCAGAACCGGCTCGAAGCGCGAGCGGTCCAGTGCATCGACGATGTTGCGCGCCGACTGCAGCGAGACCTCGTGCTCGGCCGAACGGCCACCAAAAATAATACCTACCCGCACCTTGCTCATGACTCGGCCTCACTGTTGAAAGTAAGGCTTCTTACCATGAGCGGTCAGCGATTCGCTACCAGATGTGCGCCGAACAACAGGTAGCACCCACCGGCAAACCGGTCGAGCCACTTGCGTGAACGGCTGTAGAGGTTGGCCATGCGCTCACTGGAAAACACCAGGGCCACACTCGTGTACCAACTGAACGACAAGGTGGCCATGGTAATCACCGCCAGGGCCAACAATGTCGGCGACGGTGAAGGCGGCATGGTCGACGCGAAGGCCGTGGCGACGAACAGCGCGGCCTTGGGGTTGGACAAGTTGCCCAGCAGACCGAAGCGCCAGGCGGAGAACAGCGAGCGCTTGGGTTCGTCGGGCAACACGGTCTGGCTCGCGGTTGGCGCCGAACGCTTGAACAGTTTCAGCCCCAGGTAGATCAGGTAGCAGCCACCGATGATCTTGAATGCCAGATAGAGCATGGGCGCCGCAGTGAACAGCGACTTGATGCCCAAACCGCCCGCCAGCCCCCAGATCACCGTGCCCGTGGCTACTCCGGCAGACGCCACCACCCCATGCCGACGCGAACAGCTCGCCGCCAGTTGGGCGGTATTGAAGAAGTTCGGGCCCGGCGTCACCACCGCGACGGTCCAAAGCAGCCCTAGCGACAGCAGCGGCGCAACGTACGGCAAGTCGGAGAACAGCATTGGACGATCCCTCTTGTTCTTAAGTGGTTAAACCTATTCGCCCGCAGGTTCAGGGGTGTGCACCAACAGGTCGCCAGGCTGGCAGTCCAGGTAGGTACAGATCGCATCCAGCGTACCCAGCCGTATGCCCTTGACCTTGCCTTGCTTGAGCAACGACAGGTTCTGTTCGGTAATCCCGATGGCGGCTGCCAGGTCTTTGGATTTGACCTTGCGCCGGGCAAGCATAACGTCCAGTTCAATCACAATGGGCATTTCGATCTCAAACAAAAGTGCGGTTTTCAGAGTCCACTTCGCTGGCCTGCCACAGGATACGCGCGATTACCGCAATGCAGGCAGCGAGAAACAACGCGACGAAGCTCGGCGGGGTCAGACTCAAGGTGAAAAATCGCTGGCCCAGCGGCTGGTTCATCGAGACCCAGAGGCCGAGCAACGGCTCGCATAAAAAGTCCAGCAGTACCCACAATGCAACAGCTCGACCGACTTTGCCCAGATGCTGCGCCGCCGCGCTGGAGAAATACTCGCCCCGCGCGTAGTTGCGAAACAGCTGACGCAGATGGTTCAACCCCGACACCAAGGCCACCAGCGGGATGCTGGAAAAAATGATTCCGCCAAGTTTTTGCCACCAGGGGAGCAGCGCAATTTGCACGCCGCTGTCCTGGATCCGGTTACTCAAGGAAAAGCTCAGGCCCAGGCCATCGGCGGAAGAACCCAGCACCGGAAACAGCCAGACGCCGGTGTTGAGCACCAGCATGACGACCATCAGCAGGAGCGTAAGCAGCGACATGCGCTGGCTGAGCTGAGCCAGACGTTGGGTATTCATAAGTAACCTCGATCAGTAAGTGAGGTCGCAAAAATAATAGGTTAATTATCGTAAAACAATCATTTATTAACCCAACTCAACATTTACGCTGCCGAATGCCTCCTCTCAAGCACGCACAATCGTTCAAGACCTCGACAGACACGACACGCCAGACTGGGTTAACGTGTTTCCCACCTCTATTTGTGACAAGTCACCATGGGCCAACCCACTTCCACCCTCGATTGGTTGCACCGCGCCCCGCACGCCAGCGGGCTGGACCGCATCGAAGCGTATTTCGCCGGCTTTGCATTCGACCCGCATCGCCATGACACCTACGCCATCGGGCGCACCTTGTTTGGCGTGCAGAGCTACCACTACCGCGGCTGCATGACGCACAGCCTGCCGGGTACGACCATGGTGATTCACCCTGACGAATCCCATGACGGCCGCGCCAGCAGTGTGGAAGGCTTCAAGTACCGCATGATTTATGTGGAGCCGGCGCTGATCCAGCAGATTCTCGGCGGCCGGCCGTTGCCGTTTATCCACAACGGCCTGTCGACTGACCCGCGGCTGTTCCGCGCCAGCGAAGTGTTGCTGCAAAGCCTGGACTGCCCGATTGACCCGATGCAGGAACAGGACGCGCTGTACGACCTGGCGCAAGCACTGAGCGCTGCCTCGGGGGTGATCATCAGCCGTAAATCCTTCGATTACGTCGCCGCCGAGCGCGCGCGGGAATTTATCCACAGCGCCTTGGGCCGCAGCATCACCCTGGATGAAATGGCCGACCATTGCGGTCGTGATCGCTGGGCGCTGTCGCGGGATTTTCGCTTGTTGTTCGGCACCAGTCCCTATCGGTACCTGACCATGCGACGGTTGGACCTGGTGCGCGGCTTGCTGGCCCAGGGCCAATCGCTGGTGAACGCGGCGCTGACCGCCGGTTTCACCGACCAGAGCCATATGACCCGGCAATTTCGCAGCACCTACGGCATGCCGCCGTCGCGCTGGGTGAAGATGCTCGGGCGCTGATGTGAAACGCAATCAAAATGTGGGAGCGGGCTTGCTCGCGAAAGCGCAGTGTCAGTCGATGCATGAGTGACTGATCCACCGCCTTCGCGAGCAAGCCCGCTCCCACATTGGTTCTATGTTGTTTCCACTATCGCATTCGGCTCGGGCGCTTGCGTTTTGAGCCGCAGCGCCACCACCGCGCCCACCAAGGCAATTGCCGCGCTCCACCACAGCGCCAGCTCAATACCGCCCGCATTCGCCACCGACACCAGCACCGCCAGGCCCAACGCGCCACCGATCTGCTGGCTGGTAGACGCCATCCCCGCCGCCACGCCCTGCTCCCCAGGCCGAATACCCAGCCCCGCCGCCACCCACATTGCTGTCCAGGTCATGCCCTGTCCGATGCTCAAAATGAAGATTCCCGGCAACAGCGACCAAAATCCCACGCCCGTCGGCAATGCCCAACACACCAGCGCAATGCCCACCGCGCCCGCCAGTTGCCCGCTGACCAAGGTGTTGCGCAACCCCAGCCTGGCCAGCGAACGTTCTGCCAACCAGATGCCAAACGTGCACACCAGGGTCGCCGGTAAAAACGCCAAGCCGGCTTGTAATACGCTGTAGCCATAAACCTGCTGGTAATACAGCGCCAGGAAGTAGTACTGCACGCCAAAGCTGCTCATGAACACCGCCGTGAGCACCATCGCCATGCGCAGTTCGCGGTAGGCGAACAAGCGCAGCGGCATCAGCGGATCGCTGCCGCGATGCTCGATCCAGGCGAACACCCCAAGCAATGCCAGCGCCAAGGCGATGCAGGCCAGCGTCTGCGGCGCCGACCAGCCCCACTCGGGGCCTTGCACCAGCGCGAACACCAGCAGCGTGCCACCGACAGTCACAGTCAAGGCGCCGCCGATGTCGAATTTGCGCCCACGCACACGCTCGCCATCGGCTGGAATCCAGTAACGCGCCGCCCACGCGCAGCCGCCCGCCAACGGCACATTCACCAAAAACACCGCCTCCCACCCCCACACCTGAGTCAGCACGCCGCCCAATAATGCGCCAAGTGCCAACCCCGCTGCCGAGGCTGCGCTCCACACCGCAAATGCTCGATTGCGTGCAGGCCCTTCGGCATAGTGCGTGTTGATCAACGCTAACGTGGCCGGGAACAACAACGCCCCGCCCACGCCTTGTATCGCCCGCGCCAGCACCAGCAACACCGCGCTGCCGCCGAGCACCGCCGCCAGGGAAGCCAGCGCATACAGCGACTGGCCCAGCCGGTAAAAACGGCGCTTGCCAAGCAAGTCCGTCGCCCTGCCACCCAGCAACAGAAAACCACCAAACGCCACGCTGTAGGCGCTCACCACCCATTGCAGTTGCTGCGCGGAAAAATCCAGGTGCGCGCCAATCTGCGGCAGGGCGACAAACACAATGGTGGCATCCAGGGCGATGATCAGTTGTGCGGTGGCCAGCAATAAAAGCATCCAGCCAGAGGGTCGAGAGGAAGACATCACAGCGTCCAGTCCGAAAATAAGATGTGCCAGTTTCTTTCATGCCTGACAGATGATAAATAGCGCTATCACTCTTTCAGTAATGACTTTAATCATGGATCTGAACGCCGTTCGACTCTTGGTCCGCGTGGCCGAAACGCGCAGTTTTACCCGCGCGGCCGGTGAATTGGGGCTGACGCAGTCCGGGCTATCCCGCGCAATCTCGCGCCTGGAAAGCCAGCTGGGCGTGCGCCTGCTGCAACGCAACACGCGCAGCGTGAGCCTCACGCCCGACGGTCAGATGCTGTACGAGCGCAGCGCGCCGTTACTGGCAGAACTGGCTGAAACCGAAAAGCTGATGCTCGACCGGCGCAGCAGCCCGTCCGGCCTGTTGAAAATCAGCACACCGTCGTTGTTCGGTCGCAAGGTGGTGATGCCGGTGATCGGCGAACTGACATTGCGCTATCCCCAATTGCGCATCGAAGCGGTGATGACTGACCGCCTGGTGGATATCGTCGACGAAGGTTTCGACGCATTGCTGCGCACGGGCGAAATCCAGGATCAACGCCTGATCGCCCGTGCCCTGCCGCCGTTGCGCTGGGTCACGGTGGCCTCGCCCGCTTACCTGGCGCGTTGGGGCACGCCGCAAACGGTGGACGAACTCAAGGACCACAGCTGCCTCACTGTGCGTAACTTGCGCAGCGGGCGCATGGTGGATTGGCAGTTCATGAAGGAGGGCAAAGTGCAGGACGTGAGCGTCGAAGGGCGGCTTATTTTCGACATTGGCGATGCGCTGGTAGACGGCGCGGTGGGTGGTTTCGGCATCGCCCAAGTGATGGATTTTGCGGTGCGCGACGACGTGGCCGCCGGGCGCCTGGTGCCGTTGCTGGAAGACGTTGCCGGGCGCAGTCGCGCGATCTCACTGGTCTATCCGCCGTCCCGGCAGTATTCGCCCAAGCTGATGGCGTTTGCCGATGCACTGGCAAACGCCCGCTGGTAAGGCCTACAGCTGGCACCCGACCACCGGCTCGCCGATGCTCAGGAAATTCCCGCCCGCGATATGGTGCAAGGTGCGCAATTCGTCATGGCCTTCGAAGTGCCAGTGCCCGTCGCTGAACACGCGCGCGTCGGCATAGGCCGCGACGACTTCGCCGAGGAATAAATCGTAGGTCTGTTGGTTGTGAGGCTCGGGCAGCAGGCGGCATTCCAGCCACGCTACGCAACCGTCCAGCAGCGGCGCTTCGGTGTGTTCACCGTTGAATGTCTGCAAGCCATAGGTGGCGAATTTGTCGGTGTCTGCGCCCGTGGTGTTGCCGACCGTCTGCACCAGATCGGCCTGGGCCACACAAGGCACCTGCAGCACAAAGGTGCCGGCGGCTTCCAGCAGTTGGCGGGTCCAGGTGGCCTTGTCGAGCACCACGGCGACCTTCGGCGGTTCGAAATCAAGCGGCATGGCCCAGGCAGCGGCCATGATATTGCGCTTGCCAGCGTGGGCCGCGCTCACCAATACGGTCGGCCCGTGATTGAGCAAACGGTAGGCCTTGGACAACGGTACGGGGCGACGGTGAGTTGGGCTCATGGAGGAACGGCTCTTCAAGCAAGAAAAAACCTACGATACCTCAAGCACAAGCCCTACGGGTCAGCTCGACAGCTGATTGGCAAACTGCCCGACCGCGCTCACCACCTTTTGTGCACCGTCCTGGATTTCCATAATCACCGTGCCCGCCTCGGCCGCCAGGGCCAAGCCTTGCTCGGCCTGCAAACGGCCCTCGTTCATCACGGACACCGCATCGCGGGCCATGTCCTGGTTCTGTCGGACCACGCCGACGATTTCCTTGGTGGCCTTGCTGGTGCGCGAGGCCAACTGACGCACTTCATCAGCCACCACCGCAAAGCCACGGCCCTGCTCGCCGGCCCGCGCCGCTTCGATCGCCGCGTTGAGCGCCAGCAAGTTGGTTTGCTCAGCGATGCCGCTGATGGTCTTGACGATGGTGCCGATCACTTGGGACTGGGCGTTCAGCGCCTCGATGCCATCACCGGCCTGCTGCATGTGCCTGGCCAGATCACGCATGACATCCACCGCCTGCGTCACGACAGTGGTGCCGCGCTGGGCACTGTGGTCGGTTTGCAGCGAGGTGCTGTAGGCAATGTTTGCGGCCTCCGCCACGGCCTGCTCCTGGTTGACCTGGTCGGTGATCACCGTGGCGAACTTGACCACTTTGTACAGGCGGTCGTTGGCGTCCAGCACCGGGTTGTAGGTCGCCTCCAGCCATACCACACGGCCATGGCTGTCGACACGTTTGAAGCGCGCCGCAACAAACTCACCGGCGTTCAGACGCTTCCAGAAATCCTGGTACTCGGCGCTGTTGTATTCCTCCGGCTCGCAGAACATACGGTGATGTTTGCCCTGGATCTGCGCCAGGCTGTAGCCCATGCCACCGAGGAACCGGTCGTTCGCGGTCAGCACATGACCGCCGAGGTCGAACTCGATCACCGCAGTGGAACGCACCAGCGCGGTGATCAGGTTCTCATGCTCGCGTGACCCCTCGATGGTGCGGGTGAGGTCGCTGGAGTAAATCGAAAAATGCTAGACGCGCCCGTCAGAACTGCGCACGGGCTGCAGGATCGAGCGCAACCAGGCCTCTTTGCCGTTGCCACGCATCAGGCGCACGGTGCCGGCGAAGTGTTCGCCGCGCACCAGGGCATTGTGAAAACGCTGCTGGAATTCGTCCTGGCGCAGGTGCGCAGGCACCAGCTCTTCCATGTGCCGCCCCACGACGTTGGAGGCCTGGTACGACAGCTCTTGCAGGAAGTTGGCATTCGCCCACTCCACCCGGCCTTTGGCGTCCAGCGTCAGGCACAGCATTTCGCTTTCCAGGCTCTCCTTGACCTGTTGCAAGCTGCACAACTCTTCGCGAAGAGCCGACAGCTCCTGCTTCAAACGGGTGTTGAACATGGGGCACCGATGGTCATTTGGGGGAGATGGATCTGACCTGCATCGGCGCTGGCGAGGTTTTCTGAAGCGCTTTTTTGTGGCGTGCCCAACTGTTTTTTGGATCCATTAACTGCCGTTGTTTCGGCAAACACCCATCACCTTGTATTCCACCGTATTGAGCTTGCCGCTGGAGTCTTCATAGGTCATGCGTGAAGGCACGGCATTGCACGAACTGATCGGCGGCGTAACGTTGACGACCTTGGCAATATCCAGCGCCATGCCATAGCGATACGCCTGTACCTGGGGTGCTGGCTGGCCGTTTTTTTCCGCGTAAGCCGCCATGGCTTTTTGATTACGTTCCATCATCAGCGCAAACGTGCGGTCGCCTCCGCCTTCGGCCATCGCCCCCAGTGACAGGACTGCAGCTAATACACCCAAGCCAATTTTATAAAATGTCATTACAGGTTCCTCGGTTGATAAGTTCAGTCACGAGACTAATCAACCAACCCTGTCGCCATGTTCACCAAAAGATTACTTATCTGTTAGATCGCCGTGAGCTTCCAGAATTGTAATGTTCGCGCCACCTGACCGTTATCCCCTGTTTGCAACTATCAGCCCGGGCCAGATCAATAAAAACGCCCCTACCTATAAGAAGCTGAAAACTGCCAACACCCAGGAGCGAAACATGAACATTGCTTACTACACCCTTCCCTTTTCATTGATTGCCGCACTGCCTCTGGCAGCCGTGGCGGTGGAAGACACGCCCGAAGGTTTTATCCAAGGCAGCAGCGTAACCGTGCTGGCCCGCAACTTTTACTTCAATCGCGATGACCGCAAGGGCCAGTCCAGCCCGACCGGCAATGGGTATTCCGAAGCCTGGGCGCAGGGTTTGATCGGCAAATTCGAATCCGGTTTTACCCAAGGCACCGTAGGCTTTGGCCTGGATGCGTTTGCCATGTACGGCCTGAAACTCGACTCGGGCACCGGTCGCAGCGGCGGCAAGGGTTCGTTCGGCGTACTGCCGGTGGACAGCGACAATCACCCCGAAGGCAGCTACAGCAAAGTCGGCGGCGCGGCGAAATTGCGCGTGCTGGACACGGTTATCAAGGCCGGCGATGTGTTCCCGCTCACGTCGGTGGTGGCCTACGGCGATTCGCGGTTATTGCCGGAAAGCTTTCGCGGCGTCACCGCGCAGAACACCAGCCTTGAGGGCTTGAGCCTGCAAGGCGGACGCCTGAGCGGCATGAGCCAGCCAAGCGAAAGCGGGATGAACAAGGGCTTTGCGACCTTCTACGCGGGCAAGGTCGACTCGCCCTGGATCGGCTACTTCGGGGGGGAGTACGCCGTCAACAAACACCTGAACGTGAGCCTCTACAGCAGCCGCCTGAAGGACGCCTGGGACCAGTACTACGTCGGCAGTGCCGCCAGTTACCCACTGACCGACGACGTGTCGTTATTCGGCGATTTCAACTATTACAAGGCTGTGGACGAAGGCAAAAAGCTGCTGGGCAAATTCGACAACAACATCTGGAGTGCCAGGCTCGGGGTAAAGGTCGGGGCCCACAGCGTGGCCCTCTCGCACCAGCGCAACAACGGCGATGACGACTTCGATTACCTGCGCCAATCGGACTCGATTTTCCTCAATAACTCGATTCAGTACAGCGACTTCAATTCGCCCAAGGAGCGTTCGTGGATGGCCCGTTACGACCTCGACATGCAGGCGTTCGGTATACCTGGCCTGTCGTTCATGACCCGTTATGCCAAAGGCACCGGCGCCGATTACAGCCATGCCAACGCGGTGTACATGCGCCGCGATGCAACCGGCAATCCGCTGACCGATCAACGCCGCTGGGAGCGGGATGTCGAGGCCAAGTACGTGGTGCAAAGTGGCAGCCTGAAGGATTTGTCATTGCGCTTGCGCCAGGCCACCGTGCGCTCCAGTGCGTTTGAGTCGGACCTGGAAGAAGTTCGCCTGATTGCGGAATACCCATTGGTCGCACTTTGAACAATTGCCCAGTCGAGTGCTTACATTCGTTCGCGCTTGACTAACATCTGTTCACAAATTGCTATCTATCAAAACTGTAACATTGGCCCCAGCTTCCCGTTAAGTTGAACTTCCTATACTCGCTTCAACTTGTCAGCAACGAGCAACATTCGTCTCTGAAGCTTTTTTAGCTCCTTTGGAAAGAGATGATTTTTTAACGCCCCTCTGGGGCGTTTTTTTTGGGCGCAGGCTTAGTCGCGACCCATTGCCGCAGTTGACCCTGAAGCTGCTTCACACTTCAGAATTTTCCTACTCACAACACACCTGATTCCATAGGGAAATGGAACCCTTCTCTTTCAGTAAAAGGTAAATCCCCATGCGTATCCTTGTGGTTGAGGACGAGCAAAAAACCGCTGACTACCTGCAGCAAGGCCTGAATGAAAGTGGCTACGTCGTGGACTGCGCGTCCAATGGCATTGATGGCCTGCACCTGGCTGAGCAGCACGCCTATGAGTTGGTGATTCTTGACGTCAACCTGCCGGGCAAGGATGGCTGGGAAGTGCTGGAGCAATTGCGCCGCAACGGCACCCAGCGCGTGATGATGCTGACCGCCCGCGGCCGGCTGGCCGACAAGATCAAGGGCCTGGACATGGGCGCCGATGATTACCTGGTCAAACCTTTCGAGTTTCCCGAATTGCTGGCGCGGGTACGCACCCTGCTGCGGCGCAGCGAGCACATCCCACAGCCGGAAGTGTTCAGCGTGTCGGACCTGGAACTGGACCCGCGCCGCCATCGCGCGTACCGCGGCACACGGCGCATTGACTTGACCACCAAGGAGTTCGCACTGCTGCAGGTGCTGATGCGCCAGACCGGTGAAGTGCTGACCCGCACGCAGATCATTTCGCTGGTGTGGGACATGAATTTCGACTGTGACACCAACGTCGTGGAAGTTTCCATCAGCCGCCTGCGGGCCAAAGTGGACGATCAGAGCGAGGTCAAGCTGATCCACACCATTCGCGGCGTGGGTTACGTGCTGGAAGCACGGTCATGAAAACCGGCAGCCTGTCGATGCGTCTGGGGTTGACGGTCAGCCTCATGGGCGCCGGCCTGGTGCTGTTGCTGGCGACGTTGGCGTACCTGGCCCTGACCCACGAACTGGAAAAACTGGCGCGCAAAGGCCTGGAAAGCAAGATGGAACAGATCCAGCACAGCCTGTCTCAAGGCCTCGACGCCCACGCCATCCGGGCGCGCCCGCATTCGCTGATGGACCTGGTGATCGGCCATGACAATTTTTACCTCACTATCGTCGGCACCGCGCCCGATGAAACGGTGCTGCTGAGCATCGGTGCCAAGCCTCAGGAGCCACTGCTGACAAACTTCACACCGCGAGAAACACTCGGCTACCTCAATTGGGCCGACAGCAATGGCAACCAGGTGCTCAGCGCCTCCAGCCTGATGCGCCTGGCCAGTGGCGAACGCGTACGCGTGCTGTTGTCGCTGGACCGCAGGGACGATCAGGCGCTGCTCAGTGCCTACCTGCGCGCCACCGTGATCGCCTTGCCCATGTTGTTGATACTGATCGGCATGGGGGCCTGGTGGCTGGTGCAACGGGGGCTTGCTCCGTTGAAGCAGTTCAGCCATGTGGCGGCCAAAGTCACCACCCAGGACCTCACCCATCGCTTGTCCGTCGACAACCTGCCCAAGGAGCTGGGCGAGTTGGCGCAAGGCTTCAATGTGATGCTCAACCGCCTGGACGCCGGGGTGCAGCAACTCTCGCAATTCTCTGACGACCTTGCTCACGAATTGCGTGCACCGCTGACCAACCTGATGGGCAAAGCCCAGCTCACGTTGTCGCGCCAACGCCCACCGGGCGAATACAAAGCAGTGCTGGAATCCAACACCGAAGAGCTGGAGCGCCTGGCACGCATCGTTTCCGACATGTTGTTTCTGGCCCAGGTCAGCCACCCGGCAGCGCGAGCTTCGTTTACCGCAGTATCGCTGGCGGACGAAGCTCATCGGGTCATGGATTTATTCGCCCTGAGCGCCGAAGACAAACAACTGACCCTGACCCTCAGTGGCGAGGCCCAGGTGCAGGGCGATCGCCTGATGATTCAACGCGCCCTCTCCAACCTGCTGTCCAATGCGATCCGCCATAGCCCGGCGGGCGCGCATATCGCATTGCGGGTGGAGGCTTACGGCAACAGCGTGTCGTTGTCTGTCAGCAACCCAGGCCCGGGGATTGAAGTGCACCACCTGCCGCACCTGTTCGAACGGTTCTACCGTGTCGACAGCAGCCGCGCGCGCACCGAGGGCGGAACCGGCCTGGGACTGGCCATCGTGCGGTCAATCATGACCCTGCACCAGGGGCAAACCGACGTGCGCAGTTCGCCCGGCGCTTTCACCGTGTTTCGCCTGGTGTTTCCTCGGGTGTAAGCCCCTTGAGGGTGAGCCTGCTTGTTGTGCCAAGCGCACTTGTTGCGGCAGCGGCGTTGTTGTGGCAGCGGGCCTGTTGTGGCGAGCGGGCTTGCCCCGCGTTGGGCTGCGCAGCAGCCCCATCAAGGCCACCTCGGTATCCCCGATATACCGTGGCGAAAGATTTGGGGCGGCTTCGCCACCCAACGCGGGGCAAGCCCGCTCGCCACAACAGGCCCGCTCGCCACAGTAAGCGTCATTCCTCCTTGCGGTGCGCCCACTGATACAACGCCGGCAGCACCAGCAAGGTCAGCAACGTAGAGGAAATAATCCCGCCGATCACCACCGTCGCCAACGGGCGCTGTACTTCGGCGCCGGTGCCGGTGGCCAAGGCCATGGGGATAAACCCCAGGGACGCCACCAGCGCGGTCATCAACACCGGGCGTAAACGTGTGAGCGCCCCTTCATGGATCGCCACCGACAGTGAACGCCCCTCCTCGCGCAGGTTGCGGATGAAAGCAATCATCACCAGTCCGTTAAGCACTGCCACACCGGACAACGCAATAAACCCCACCCCCGCAGAGATCGACAACGGAATATCGCGCAGCCACAGCGCCATGATCCCACCGGTCAACGCGAACGGAATCCCGGTAAACACCAGCAAGCCATCCTTGAGGTTGTTGAACATCATGAACAACAGCCCGAACACCAGCAGCAACGCCACCGGCACAACAATACGCAAGCGCTCGGAGGCTTCCTTCAGCTGTTCGAACTGGCCGCCCCAGGTGGTCCAGTAACCCGCCGGGACCTTCACCTGAGTGCTGATGGCAGACTCGGCCTCTTCGACGAACGAACCGATATCACGCCCGCGCACGTTGGCGCTGACAATCACCAGGCGCTTGCCGTTCTCGCGGCTGATCTGGTTGGGGCCCAGCACCAGGTCCAGGCTGGCGACCTGGGACAAGGCAATAAAACCCAACTGGTCCGAGGCGTTGCTGGCCAGCGCCGGCACCGGGATCAACAGCCGCGACAAGCCCTCGATATCGGTGCGCAGCGCATCGGATAAACGCACGACCATGTCGAAGCGGCGGTCACCTTCATACAGCGTGCCGGCCTGGCGTCCACCCACGGCGACGGCGATGGTGTCCTGCACGTCGCCCACGTTCAGGCCAAACCGCGCGGCCTTGTCGCGATCAATATTGATGGTCAGCACCGGCAGGCCAGAGGTCTGCTCCACCTTCACTTCCGAGGCGCCATCAAGCGTTTGCAAGGTCTCGGCGATCTCTGCGGCGGTCTTGTTGAGCACTGCCATGTCGTCGCCAAATACCTTCACCGCCACGTCACTGCGCACCCCGGAAATCAACTCGTTGAAGCGCAGCTGGATCGGCTGCGACAGTTCATACGCACTGCCCGGCACAATCGCACTGGCGCGCTGGATATCTTCGATCAGCGCCTCGCGGGATTTCGCTGGATCAGGCCACTGGTCCTTGGGCTTGAGCATCACATAGCTGTCGGAAATATTCGGTGGCATCGGGTCGGAAGCGATTTCCGCGGTACCGGTGCGCGCAAAGACTCGCTCGATTTCCGGCACCTGGGCCATCAAGGTTTTCTCCAGCTGCTGCTGCATCTGCACCGATTGCGTCAGGCTGGTACCAGGCACACGCAGAGCCTGTTGAGCGAAGTCGCCCTCACTGAGGCTGGGGATAAATTCGCTGCCCATGCGGCTGGCCACCACGCCCGAAGCGACGATGGTCAGCACCGCCAGGCCGAACACCAGCGGGCGGCGCGTCATGACCCAATCCAGCACCGGCGCATAGGCCCGACGCGCCGTGCGCATCACCAGGTTTTCCTCTTCCTTGACCTTGCCGGTGACAAACAGCGCAATCGCGGCCGGCACAAAGGTCACCGACAGAATCATCGCGCCGAGCAAAGCGATGACCACGGTGAACGCCATGGGGTGGAACATCTTCCCGGCCACTCCGGTGAGGGCGAAGATCGGCAGGTACACCACCATGATGATCAGTTGCCCAAAGATCAGTGCGCGCCGCGCTTGCTTGGCCGCAGCGAACACTTCGTGCAGGCGCTCGCTGCGGGTGAGCAAGCGGCCATGGCGCTGCTGCGCATGGGCCAGACGGCGAATGGCGTTTTCGACGATCACCACCGCGCCGTCGACAATAATTCCGAAGTCCAGCGCGCCAAGGCTCATCAGGTTGGCACTGACTTTGTTGGTAAACATGCCGGTAAAGGTGAACAGCATCGCCAGCGGAATCACCATCGCGGTGATCAACGCCGCGCGGATATTACCCAGAAACAGAAACAAAACCGCGACCACCAGCAGCGCGCCTTCGAAGAGGTTTTTCTTCACGGTGGCGATGGCTTTTCCGACCAGGTTGGTGCGGTCATAAACGGTAACGGCGACCACGCCCTGAGGCAGCGAACGGTTGATCTCTTCGAGTTTTTTCGCCACCGCCTGGGACACGGTGCGGCTGTTTTCACCGATCAGCATGAACACCGTGCCCAGCACCACTTCACGGCCATTTTCCGTGGCGGCGCCAGTGCGCAGCTCACGGCCGATGTCGACTTTCGCCACATTGCGCACGCGGATCGGCGTGCCGTCCGACGTGGTGATCACGATGTTGGCAATGTCATCGATCGACGCCACTTGCCCCGGTGCGCGAATCAACAGCTGCTCGCCGCTGCGCTCGATGTAACCGGCGCCGACGTTGGCGTTGTTGCGCTCAAGCGCGGTGACCAAATCGGTCAGCGTCAGGTTGTAGGCCGCCAAGCGTTTTGGGTCCGGGGCGATCTGGTATTCCTTGGCAAAGCCGCCGATGGTGTTGATCTCGGCCACGCCCGGCACGTTGCGCAGCTGTGGCTTGATGATCCAGTCCTGGATCACGCGCAGGTCGGTCGGCGAGTAAGGCGTGCCGTCTTCCTTGAGCGCGCCGTCTTCGGCTTCGACGGTCCACAGGAAAATTTCCCCGAGACCAGTGGAAATCGGCCCCATCGCGGTTTCGATGCCAGTGGGCAATTGCTCGCGGGCCACCTGCAGGCGCTCGTTGACCAATTGGCGGGCGAAGAACAGGTCAGTGCCGTCTTTGAAGATCACCGTGACCTGGGACAGACCGGAGCGCGACAACGAACGAGTCTGCTGCAAACCCGGCAGGCCGGCCATGGCGGTTTCGATGGGAAAGGTAATGCGCTGCTCGGTTTCCAACGGCGAAAAGCCGGCCGCCGCCGAGTTGATCTGCACCTGCACATTGGTGATGTCGGGCACCGCGTCGATGGGCAACTTCTGATAACTGGCGATGCCGACACCGGCCATCAACAGCACCGCCAGCAACACGATGATGCGCTGCTCGATGGCGAATTGGATAAGGCGCTCAAACATGGGGAATCACTCGCAGGATCAATGGGCGTGCTCGGCCGAGCCTTTACCCAGTTCGGACTTGAGGATGAAGCTGCCTTCGGTCGCTACTTGCGCGCCGGCTTCAAGGCCCTGGCGCACTTCGACGTAGCCGTTTTCACTCACGCCCAGTTCGAGGTGGCGGGTGATGAAACCGTCCGCCGTGCGCACGAATACCGAGGGTTTGTCCTCGACCGTCTGGATGGCGGTTTGCGGCACGGTGACCTTGGCCTGGTAGGTGTCGGTGGCCAGTTGCACAGTCACAAACAACCCTGGGCGCCAGGCATCGTCAGGGTTGGGCACGGTCACGCGCACGGTAGCGGTGCGCGTCTGCTCGCCGAGCAGGTTGCCGACATAGGCCACCGTGCCTTGAACTTCAGTGCCCATTTCCGAGGAGCTGACCTTCACCGGTTTACCGACGCGCACCTTGTTCAGGTCCTTGGGAAACACGCCGAAGGTGACCCACACCTGGGACAAATCCGAGAGCGTGAAGGCGTTGCTGGTTTCGCCGACCACTTCGCCCACGCCCAAGTGTTTTTCCACCACTACACCGGCGAATGGCGCGCGCAGCTCGTAGCGATTACCGCCGGTCAGTACGGCGCTGCCGCTGAGTGCCGTCATCTTCTGACGCGCGTTGGTCAGCGCGATTTCCGCTTCCTGCAAGGTCTGGCGCGCCAGCAGGTAGTCCTGCTCGGCGGAGATTTCGTCCTTCCACAGCTGGCGCTCGCGCTCAAAGGTGGTGCGCGCCAGCTCGACGCGTCGCTCGCTGGCGGCCAACTCGCTGCGCTGGTCGGAAATCTGCTGGCTGGCGATCACGGCCAACAACTCGCCCTTTTTCACCGACTGGCCAAGGTTGACCTTCACCGCCTCCACCACACCGGCCGCACGCGGCACGATGTGTGAGGTCCGGTCCTCGTCGAAACGCACTTCTCCCGGCAGCGTCAGCAGCGTGCTGATCGCGCGCGGTTGGGCTTGGGCGAGCTGAATACCGGCCGCCTGGATCTGCTGCTCGGTGAGTTCGAGTTTGCCTTCTTCCTTCTCTTCGGCCCGTGCAAAACCAGACAGCATCAGGCCCAGGGCGACGGCGAGCGCCACACCGTGTTTATGCTTCATAAAACACTCCAGAAAAAATCAAAACCGGGCGAGGTCGCCGTAAATCCGTTCGATGCGCACCCAGGCGTCGGTCGCCTGAGCGGTCGCCACCAGGTATTGGGTGCGGGCTGCGATCAAGGTGCGCTGAGCGTCGAGCACGTCGAGGAAGTTGAACTTGCCCATCTCGAAGCCACGGGTGGCGCTGTCCACCGCGCTCTGGGCGGCGGGCAGGATGTGTTGGTTGAACGCGCGCACTTCGGTGTCGGCGGTTTGCCACAGGTCCAGGGCCTGGCGAGTTTCGGTGCGCAGGCGCAGTTCGACCGCGTTGCGCAAATCGCGGGCCTGATCGGCACGGCGGCTGGCGGCGAGCACATTGCCCTGGTTGCGGTTGAACAGCGGGATCGGCATCGACACGCCCACCAGGTTCACGCGTTCACGCACGCTGGCGTCGTACTGGCTGCCGATGGACACATCGAGGTCGGGAATCCGCTGGGCCTTTTCCAGGCCCACGCTGGCTTCGCTTTGAATAATGTGCAGGTCGGCCAGGCGCAGTTCGGTGGTTTGCTCAAGCCGCGCGAGCAATTGCGCGGCGGCCGGCAAGGGCGGCGCGGATTGGCTTTGCGCGGCCACGTCCTCAAAGTCAGGCGTGGCGCTGCCGGTGCTGGCGGCAAGGCGCCGATAGGCATCGCTGAGGCCGATTTGCGCGCGGTTCAATTCCAGGCGGATCTGCGACACCTGCACCTGCGCGCGCGTGGTTTCCACCGGCGATGACTTGCCGGCGGTGACGCGACCTTTGGCGACCACCAGGCCACGCTCGGCCAGGGCCATCGAGCGTTGCGCCAAGTCGAGGCGCTGCTGGGCACGCAAAGCACTGTAGTAACTGTCGATTACGTCGGCGCGCAGGCCATTGCGACGCTGCTCCAGCGTCAGCGCGGCGGCGTCCTGGGCGCGCGTCGCGACGTCAATGCGTGCGCCACGTTTGCCGCCCAGTTCCAGGGTCTGGCTGAGTTTGAGGGTGGTAGTGCGCGTGTTGCGGCGAGTGTCTTCGGCATCCCAGGACGCCACCGGGTTGGGGATCAAGCCGGCCTGCTGGCGGCCGCCCTGGGCAATGTCGATGTCCCATTGCGCAGCGGCCAGGTCAGGGTTGTTGGCGAAGGCGGCTTGCAGGGCTGCATCCAGAGTGAGGGTCTGCGCCTGGGCAGCGCCTGCGGCCACCCACAACGCTGCTGCCCCCAAAAATGTTTTAACGGAAAGTGCCATAACGAAAGTTCCACGCCCATGAAGTCGCTGAGATTTCCCAGCGGGGGGCAATGTAGCTTTCGGTACTTATCAGGGCCGTGGGCGCAACATTACAAATCCGTTAGCCGGGCTCAGGCATGCACCTCGTCATGTTCGTCGTGCACAAACCCCTCGCCTTCCACCTGAATCGTGGCGTGGGAAATATCGAATTGTTCGTGCAGCAATTCCGTCACCTGGCTAAGGATTTTTTGTTCCGTGTTCAGCGCAGCATCCGCCACCAAGTGCGTGCTCAGCACATTTTTGCCACTGGTCAGGGCCCAGATATGCAGGTCGTGCACGTCCTTGACCCCCGGCACACCCCGAATGGCCTGCTCGACCTGATCGATATCGATGCCGTCCGGCACGCCTTGCAGCAGCACGTTCATGCTTTCCTTGAGCAGCGTCCAGGTGCGCGGCAACACCCAGAAACCAATCGCCGCCGCCACCACCGAGTCAACCCAGCCCCACCCGGTGAACATGATCACCACCGCCGCGATCATCACGCCGATGGAGCCGAGCATGTCGCTCCACACCTCCAAATAAGCGCCCTTCACATTCAGGCTTTCACCGCTGGCGGCACTGAGCAGTTTCATCGAGATCAGGTTGACGATCAGCCCCAAAAACGCAATCACCAGCATGCCGGTGGACTGGATCTCAGCCGGTGCCTGCAGCCGTTGATAGGCCTCATACAGAATGTAAAACGCCACGCCAAACAACAGCAGCGCATTGAACGCCGCCGCGAGGATCTCGAAACGCGCGTAGCCAAAAGTGCGCTTGCGGTCGGCCGCGCGCTTGGCGACCTGGATGGCCACCAGAGAAATCGCCAGCGCCAGGGCGTCGGTCATCATGTGCGCGGCATCGGACAACAGCGCCAGGCTGCCGGTGATAAACGCGCCGATCACCTCAGCAATCATGAAGCTGCTGGTCAGCCCCAGGGCGATCCATAGAAGACGCTCGTGACCGGCGCGTACCTGACCGTGATTATGTCCTGCGCTCATGAAAATTCCTCAATAGGTGGGGTTCGTTGATCATAGAGCTATAGGCCAGATCCCCGCGCAGGGGTTGCAAATTTGTCATCCGCGCGACAGCTCGCCGTTATATCGCGCGCACCAAAATCGCCCATGGACGCGCTGCAACAGTTCTATCAGGTATGCTTTTCGAGCAGGAAA
Source organism: Pseudomonas sp. NFX183 (assembly GCF_047943075.1). Lineage (NCBI taxonomy): Bacteria > Pseudomonadati > Pseudomonadota > Gammaproteobacteria > Pseudomonadales > Pseudomonadaceae > Pseudomonas > Pseudomonas sp. NFX183. Next base: position 1,332,431 of record NZ_CP181333.1, read on the forward strand.
CAAAAAGAAACAAATTAGCCAACCTGTTCGATAAGGAGTTCCGTTTTGGAGTTATCGACTGCCGCGTGGATGGTTCACGACACCCGTCTCATGTTCTGCGTTCTGCTGGCCATCGCTAGCATCATTGTGTTGATCAGCGCGACCAAGCTGCCGCCATTTTTATCGATTCTGATCGGTACGTTTATCGCCGGCGTCGGCGCGGGGCTGCCGCCGGAAGAAGTCGCCAAGGCCTTCAGCAAAGGCGCCGGGGCGATCCTCGGTGAGGCCGGGATCATCATTGCTCTGGGCTCGATGCTCGGTGCGTTAATGGCCGAATCCGGCGCCGCCGACCGTATCGCCACCACCTTGCTCGGGCTGGGCAAAGGCAAGTCGTTGCCTTGGGTGATGGCACTGGTGGCGATGGTGATCGGCCTGCCGCTGTTCTTTGAAGTCGGGCTGGTGATGATGGTGCCGATCATCTTCGTAATGGCCAAACGTTCGAATCAGCCGCTGCTGAAAATCGCCATTCCGGCGCTGGCGGGCATGACCACCCTGCACGCGCTGATGCCACCGCACCCGGGGCCGCTGATTGCGGTGAGCGCATTGCACGCCGACTTGGGCCTGACCATGTTGCTGGGCTTCTGCCTGGCGGTGCCGGCGGTGATTCTCGCGGGGCCGCTGTATGGCAACTGGCTGTCCAAGCGCATGCAGGTGGATGAACCTGCCGACATCGGCGCGCTGTTCAGCGCACCGCCCAAGGCACCGCGCCAGCCGAGTTTCGGGGTGTCGTTGCTGATCATTTTGTTGCCGGTGATTTTGATGCTCGGCAGTACCCTGGCCAAAGTCGCGATGGCGCCGGAAAACCCGCTGGCACTGACCTTGAAGTTCCTCGGTGAACCGCTGATCGCCCTCGGCCTGGCTGTCATCGCCGCCGTGATCTGCCTGGGCTGGGCCGCCGGCATGCCACGCGCCGAGGTCGGCAACACGCTGCGCAAAGCCCTCGCGCCCATCGCCGTGTTGCTGTTGACCATCGGCGCCGGCGGCGGCCTCAAGCAAACATTGCTGGACGCCGGCGTCAGCCAGACCATCAGTAAAGTCGCCGAAGGCGCGCACATGCCGTATCTGCTGCTGGCCTGGTTGATTGCCGTGGCCCTGCGCCAGGCCACCGGTTCGGCGACCGTCGCCACGACAACCACGGCGGGCATTCTCGCGCCAATGATGGCGGGTTTGGCGGCGACGCAGAGTTCACTGGTGGCGCTGGCGATTGGCGCCGGCTCGGTGTTCTTCTGCCACGTCAACGACGCCGGGTTCTGGATGGTGCGCGAGTACTTTGGCTTGCAGTTGAAGCAGACGATCTGGGTGTGGTCGGTGCTGCAAACCATCGTTTCCGTGGTCGGCCTGGTCGGTACGCTGTTGCTCTGGCACTTTCTGACCTGAAGATCTTGTAACGGGGGGGCGCGCGCTCCCCTTCACGTTGTCAGTGATGTAAAACGAAACGAGCGTCGAGCTTACTGAGCAACTCGAAGGTGTTCATGTACGGAACGCCAAACAGAGCACACACGTTGGGAATGGTGTATTTGCGCTTGATGTCAGGGTTGTAGACTTCATGTGTGACAACCACAGCCCCCGTCGTCATCGCCTTGGCGATTAGCCAAGCATCTGCCCCTTCAAGAAACTCTTCCAGTGCTCCGGCCTTCATCACCGGTACTTGCTCGGCAATTCTTGAGACAATATTCCCAAAGGCCACTTGGGTCTGTTGATCACTCGAGTCTTCAAACAGTCCAGCATTACCCTTTACCCACAGCGTCAACTCATCGTTGCCTTTGGCTAGTTCGTCTCTGACTGGAACAATACTGGCAATTTCCAAGGCCTGATGCTGCTGAAGTATCCATGCCCAATAGCCTGGGCATATCGTCATTCCGTAATAACGGTTCTTGGCCTCGATTAATGTATTCGAATCCAATAGATGCTTCATGCCGATAGTTTCATTCCATAAGTCTTCAGCTTAGCTGGCTGCACACCCAGCAATTTTCCTGCGTCCCGCAACAAAATTCGCCCGCTCTGTGCTTCTGCGAGAACGGCCTTGCTAAACCGAGCGCTATTCCTGATAGCTGCTGTGCGGTAGTAGTCGCCTCCACTGCCGTCTTTATCTCGATACTCCTGCAAGATCCGGCGGTAGTAAGCGCCGTATTGATCATTACTGATGTAGCCAAGATCACGGGCGCGCCGTGCAATCACCAATGCGCTGACACGAAAGCGTCCGGCCAAAGGCCCCAGGTTTTCTTCCCAGTGAACATCGGCAACCCAATGCGCTCGAAAAATGAGTTCCGGCGCTAGAAACTCTCCCGCCACCGCATTGCAGAAGGCCTCTTCCTGACGGGCACTTTGACTGCTGCCATCAGACACGCCCGTGCTACCAATCCATATATGCGCCAGTTCATGCATCAATGTAAAAAGCCGCGCCGTGGGCGCGTCCGCACTGTTGATGAAAACCACCGGGGCCATCGGATTGCTGATCGCAAAACCTCGAAACTCACTGACATCGAGTTTCCTGTGGGTGTTGCCCAAGGCAACACCACTTCGCATGACGAGAATTCCGGCCTCTTCCGCACCACTCACCAAAGCCCTCACATAGTCTTCGTAACCCATTCGAGCAAATGCATCCGTCACGCCGAGTACGCGACGAATATCTGCAACAACGTCTTTGATCGGCGAGTGGCTATTGAAATGCCCAACAAAGGGCAACGGGGCTCGCTCGTGATCCTGCAAGTACTCCAAGTACCAGTCTTGCTTACGGAGCACGTCTCTCACTGTGTCCATCAGGTTCAAGCTGGGCTCGTCTGGAAAAACGCCACCCACAGTACGCAGGTCTGGAAGAGGCAAATGCTCTAGTGGAGGAGCCCTGAGAAAGAGATAGCCGAAAGGCACGTGCACAATGGCAGCCCACTTTTGCGCCTGGTTGAAGGTGGGAAGACTCTGGCCGCCTTCCCACTCCTTCAGCCGGTCCAATTTGACCATGAGACCTTTGGCAACCTGCGCTTCAGATAGCCCTGCTCGCTGGCGAGACCAGGACAGGATTGCAGGGTTGACATAGGCGACCTGAGACATAGAGGTAAGTGTGCTCGTCAAGATTGGGCGTGACTATAGGAGCGACCTTCCTAACCGTCAATTAATGGCCCTAAGTGCCATTTGTAACAGCGTTTACTGGGTGGCGCTTGCCAAACAGCGCCACACTCGCCACCCCCACCGCGCCCATCACCACGCAATAGCCCACACAAATCCACGGGCGCGTGGGCATCAGCGCGATCAGCAGCAACGGCGTAGTACTCGCCCACAACGCGTAGGCAATGTTGTAGGTGAAGGAAATCCCCGACACCCGCACGTGCGCTGGAAACAGGCCGACCATCACCGATGGCACCGCGCCCACCACGCCGCAACTCAAGCCCGCCACGGCGTACGCCGCGCCCAGCCAGAGGCCGCCGTTGATAAGGCTCGCGTACAGCAGCGCAATCCCCACTGGCAGCAACAGGCTGTAGACCAGCACCGCGCGCCAGGCGCCGATACGGTCCACCAGCAGGCCGGCGAGGACGCAGCCGATATTCAGAAAGACGATGCCCAGCGCGCTCAAGGCGAAGGTGCGGCTGGGGCTCATGCCGAAGGTTTTTTGCATCAGGGTCGGGGTGATGACGACCAGCACCACCACGGCCGAGGTGAGTACGCAGGCGAGGATCATCGCCGGCAGCAGCACGGCGCGATGGTCGCGCAGCACGGTGCGCAGCGGCAGTTCGGCGGCCGCCTGGCGGCGGGCCTGCATGTCGAGGAACACCGGGGTTTCACTGAGCCAGCGGCGCAGCCACACGCCGATCACGCCGAATACGCCACCGAGCAGGAACGGGAAGCGCCAGGCGTAATCGAGGATTTCGGCTGGGGTGAAGACTTGCGCCAGCAGCGTGGCAGTGAGTGCGCCCAGCAGGTAGCCGAAGGTCAGGCCGGCTTGCAGGAAACCCAGGGCGTAGCCGCGGTGATGACGCGGTGCGTGCTCGGCGACGAAGGTCCAGGCACTGGGCACTTCGCCGCCCACCGCGGCACCTTGCAGCACGCGCAGCACCAGCAGGATCAGCGGCGCGAAATAGCCGATTTGCGCGTAGGTCGGCATGATCCCGATCAGCAGGCACGGCAGCGCCATCATCAGGATGCTCAGGCTGAACACGCGTTTGCGACCCAGGTGATCGGCGAAGTGCGCCATCAGGATGCCGCCGAGCGGGCGCGCCAGGTAGCCGGTCACGAAGATGCCGAAGCTTTGCAGCAGGCGCAGCCACTCGGGCATTTCGGGCGGGAAAAACAGTTGGCTGAGGGTCAGCGCAAAGAATACGAAGATGATGAAATCGTAGATTTCCAGGGCGCCGCCGAGGGCGGCCAGGCCCAGGGTTTTGTAGTCGGAGCGGGAAAAACGCTGCGCCCGTGGGGAAAAGGTGGCAGTCATGTGCAAGCTCGGCAGACAAACAAAATGGCGTGCAGGTTATGAGTTGAGTCCGGTGATGGCAATCACGGCAGATATATTTGTTTTACTCATGGATCGATGAAGATAACTGCATTCCCATATCAATGGCCGTAGCGGAACATGCCGTAAAACTGCCAACACCATAATAAATACAAGAGGAATGACTCGTGGCCGATGCTATCGAAGAAAGCCGCTATGCCAGATTTGCCCTGCGCTGCTCCAACTTCGCCGAACGCTGGTTTCCGGATTCCTGGGTGTTTGCCGCCCTCGCGGTGATCATCGTCGCCGTGGCGACCCTGGGCATGGGCGCCGCACCCACCGAAGCCGCCAAAGCCTTTGGTGACGGGTTCTGGAGCCTGATCCCGTTCACCATGCAGATGGCCTTCGTGGTGATCGGCGGTTACGTGGTGGCCAGTTCGCCACCGGCGGTGAGATTGATTGACCGCCTGGCACGTATCCCCAAAAACGGCCGTTCGGCAGTGGCCTGGGTCGCATTGATTTCCATGGTCGCGTCCCTGCTCAACTGGGGCTTGTCGCTGGTGTTCGGCGGGTTGCTGGTGCGCGCACTGGCCCGCCGCACGGATTTACGCATGGATTACCGCGCAGCCGGCGCTGCGGCCTACCTGGGCCTGGGCGCGGTGTGGGCGCTGGGGCTGTCGTCGTCGGCCGCGCAGTTGCAGGCCAACCCGGCCAGCTTGCCGCCATCGATCCTGTCGATTACGGGGGTGATCCCGTTCACCGACACGATTTTCCTGTGGCAATCCGGGGTGATGTTACTGGCGCTGATCGTGGTCTCGCTGATCATCGCCTACGCCACCGCGCCCGGCCCGAACAGCGCCCGTGATGCAAAGGCCTGCGGCGTCGACCCGGCGTTCAACCTGCCCAAGCTTCAAGCGCCCACCCGCCCGGGCGAATGGCTGGAACATAGCCCGCTGCTGACTATTCTGCTGGCGTTGCTGGCGGCCGGTTGGCTGTTCCATGAGTTTTCGACCAAGCCGGCGATCAGTGCGATATCGGGGCTCAACACCTACAACTTCCTGTTCATCATGGTCGGCGCACTGCTGCACTGGCGCCCGCGCAGCTTCCTTGATGCGGTGGCGCGCGCCGTACCGACCACCACCGGCGTGCTGATCCAGTTTCCGCTGTATGGCTCCATCGCGGCGCTGATGACGGTGGTCAAGGGCGGCGACGGCCAAACCCTGGCGCACCATATCTCAACCTTTTTCACCTCTATTGCTTCACACGACACCTATGCGCTGTTGATGGGCGTGTACTCGGCGGTGCTGGGCTTCTTTATTCCGTCGGGCGGCGGCAAGTGGATCATCGAAGCGCCTTACGTGATGCAAGTGGCCAACGACCTGCAATACCACCTGGGCTGGGCAGTGCAGATCTACAACGCGGCCGAGGCGCTGCCGAACCTGATCAACCCGTTTTATATGCTGCCGCTGCTGGGCGTGTTGGGGCTCAAGGCGCGGGATTTGATCGGCTTTTCGTTTGTGCAGTTGCTGGTGCATACGCCGCTGGTGTTGTTCCTGCTGTGGGCGTTGGGGACGACGTTGAAGTATTTGCCGCCCGTCATGCCCTAACACGGTCAGGGTGGAAGCGGGCTTGCTCGCGAAAATGCCCGCGGGTCAGTGACGGAAACGGTTGACTGATACAGCGCTTTCGCGAGCAAGCCCGCTGCCACATTTCGACCTGAGGCTTTAACCCGACTGTCTTCTTTTCGTCACATTGCATTGCTACCGTCCTGCGAAATATCTTGAAACAACCACCGCGCAGGGACTCCCAGCAATGAGTGACGAGCACGAAGACCGCCCTTCTCCCGATTCCATCGCCCAACCGCCGGTGGACACCAGCCGCCGGCGTTTCCTGGGGGGCGCGGCAGTGCTGGGGGTCGGCGCGACCTTGAGTGCCTGCGGCAACACCGGTGAAACACCGACCACACCGGTGACGCGACCGCTCACACCTCAAGAGCTGGACAAGGCCTTGCACGACCAGGTGAAAACCGTGGTGGTGATCTATGCCGAAAACCGCAGCTTCAACAATTTGTTTGCTGATTTCCCTGGCGTGGAAAAACCACTGTCGGCGCTCTCCGGCGCCGATGCCCAGCAACGCGACCGCGACGGCAGCCTGCTGACCAGCCTGCCGCCAACCTGGGGCGGTGTGTTGCAAGTCGGCCCGCAAAGTGTCGACGGGGTGACCTACCCCAGCGAAGTGCAATTCCAGGAAAACCTGCCCAACGCACCGTTCGCCCTCAAAGGCCCGAACGCCGAAGACCTGCCTTTGAGCCTGGTCACGCGCGATTTGTGGCACGTGTTCTACCAGAACCAGATGCAGATCAACGGCGGCAAGAACGACAACTTTGTGGCCTGGGGCGATTCCGGTGGCCTGGTGATGGGCCATTACGCCCAGAGCCGTTATTCCTTGCGCCTGTGGGATGTGGCCAAGGAGTTTGTGCTGTGCGACAACTTCTTTCAGGGTGCATTTGGTGGCTCGTTTCTTAACCACCAATACCTGATCAGCGCCACCGCGCCGTTTTATCCGAACGCCGCGCAGTCGGTGGCCAAGGCGCAGATTGCCACGCTGCAAAGCGATGACCCAGCCGACCCGCGTCTCAAGCCGCTGGACAAGTCACCCGCCAGCGCCATGACCGGCCCACCGCAGTTTGGCCCCAGCGCACTGACGCCGGATGGCTACGGCGTGAACACCCTCGCCCCGCCGTACTGGCCGACCTGGATTCGCGACCTGGACAACCCGGATTACTCCAAACCCGACCTGCCCAACGTACTGGTGCCGCAGACCCACGAACACATCGGCGACAAGCTGTCGAAAAAGAACGTCGACTGGGCCTGGTACGCCGGGGCGTGGCAAGCGACCCTCGACCAATTCAAGGACTCGGGCGGCATTCCGAAAATCCCCAACTTTCAGTATCACCACCAGCCGTTCAACTACTTCAAGCAACAAGGGCCAGAAAACCGTGCCGAGCGTGATAAACGCCTGCGCGATGGCGGCTTGGGTGATGAGGCCAGCACCAACAAATTCTTCGCCGACGCCCAGGCCGGCAAGCTGCCTGCCGTGAGCTTCTACAAGCCTCAGGGCAACCTGAACATGCACGCCGGTTACGCCGACGTAGCCTCGGGCGATCGCCATATCGTTCGCGCCCTGAAAGTGCTGCAGGAAAGCCCGCAGTGGAAAAACATGGTGGTGGTGGTGACCGTCGATGAGAACGGCGGCTGGTGGGACCACGTGGCACCGCCCAAAGGCGACCGCTGGGGCCCGGGCACGCGGGTTCCGGCGCTGGTAGTGTCGCCGTTTGCGCGCAAAGGCACCGTGGACCACACGGTTTACGACACGGCATCGATCCTGCGTTTGATCACCAGGGTGTTCCAGCTGGAGAAACTGGACGGCCTCAAGCAGCGCGATGACGCGATGATTTCCCGCGGCCAGACGCCCATGGGCGATTTGAGCAACGCATTGCAATTCAAGCTGTAGGTTTTCTTATCCAATAACGACACGCCTGGCGATTTAGCACGCGGTTTTCCTGGTCAGCCGCTACTGTGTGCAGGTGGGCTTTCACCCCGCGCAGACGGGCTTTCGCTGACAAGGAACCAACTATGTTCAAACCGACCAGGCTGTCCTTCACCTTGGTCGCACTGCTGGCCAGTGCGCTCGTACACGCCGATATCGAAGTACCACTGGGCAGCACGCAACGCGTCACCCAAGTGTTCGCGTTTCCCAATAACTGCAACGTGATCTGCTTTCGGCCATGGACGCTGGAGCAGACCGCCGAGCACTACCTGAACCAGAGCTTGCAGCGCGACGGGTACAGCCGCGCCAAGGTCAGCGTGAAAACCCATGACGGCGAGGTCGTGGCGACCTTCAGCGGCGTACCTGACCACTACGGCCAGCCCCTCACCACGCTGCTCAACACCGCTGACCTGGCCTACCAAGGCGCCAGCAAACTCAACACCGACGGCAAATGGGCCTACAACTGGTACCTGTTCCTGCCGCTGGGCATGGCGCTGGAAAACCGCAAAAGCATCGAGCTGCTGCACTTCCCGCCGGATTACTCGCTGACCCAGGCCCAAGATTACCTGGAATCGGCCACCACGGATCGCTGGGCCACGTTGCTCACCGACAACGGCATCCCGGCCACCGAAACCCCGGCCTACCAGACCATCATCGATATCGCCCCCATCGCCGCGCCATCCAACGCGGGCAAGGACCTGGAAACGGTTTACAGCTATTTCACCGACTATCAGACCCGCATGGTCAAGGAACTGAGCCTGCACGCCAACGGCTCATTGCCGATGGTGGCGTTCGGTGCGCCGGTGCGCAGCTGGATCAAACAGCAATACGGTCAGACGGTGGCGGTGTTGGGCCTGGCGCAGATCAGCCCGACCGAGGGCAAACCCGTGTCGGTGCTGGGCGCCAACCACCCCAGCTACATCTGGTATGCGGCAGACCCTGCCACCTACGACGGCAATGAACAAAAAGCCGACGAAGCCGGTTTGAAGGTGATGGGCCAGGATTTGAGCGCTGCCTGCTGGCAAGCCGGCATGGGACAGAAGCCCGCCAGCGATCCGAATGTGTTGCTAAAGGCGTGCATGAACACCTGGCAGGTCACGCGCAAGGAGCAAACCTGTGAGTTGTTTTACACCTCGGTCCGCAACCTGACCCCGGAACAGGCCAACGCCAAATGCGCCACGCCTGCGATCAGGGCCCAGTTGAAACAGTTGAAGGGCGTCGTGCCGGCAGCATCTCTTACCGCGCCAGCGCTATAAAGCGCACAAACAGAACGGTTTCTACTGTCAGATTTGACAGTAGAAATCGAATTCAACTTGGGCGAGTCTGGGGTCGCACACATTCGCTGCAAGACTGGCAGTCAGACAACTCAGTAGGTCGATGCAGCCTAGGCCAGGAGAGTTATGAAAACTCAAGCCATGGATAAGGCTAAAACCAGCACAAAGGACTGCCTTTACCCTTTCAAAACCCTGCTTTTTGAGCCGGGCTATCCTTCGACCGAGCAATTTCTGCCCATTCAGGACGCTAACGGATTACCCGCCGGGGTCAAGGCGCGCATCGCCTTTGACAGCCGTGTGCGCATCGCCAAGGTTTCCGGCTATGCCGTGGGTGAGCGGCGCCCGCATACGCTGCAGCTGTCGCCCCGTATCCACTTGTATGACTGCTGGTTCTGCGGCCTGCTGTTGCACTCCTGCGACCCGAATGTGTTTTTCGACACCACAGACCTGGAGCTCTGGACCGTACAGCCCATCGCTGCCGGCACCTTGCTGACGCTGGATTACGCCAGTACCGAGGACGCGCTGCCCCAGCAGTTCGCTTGCCTGTGCGGCGAGCTGAACTGCCGGGGCTGGATCACCGGCAGCCAGGAGCCGTTAAACAGCGAAGGTCAGGCGTTCATGGCCCGATGGCGTGAACGCAAAAGACCTTAGGCTTCGCCCAACGGGCGCAGGCGGTATTGCGGCGGCAACTGCTCAAACCCACTGATGGTGGTGTTCAAGCTTTTCCAGCGGCCATCCTTGATGCCATAGATACAGCCATGAATCGACAGGCTCTGCCCACGGTGCCAGGCGTTTTGCACAATGCTGGTGTGGCCGACATTGGCCACCTGCTGAATCACGTTCAGCTCACAAAGGCGATCGACGCGCTCTTCTTCGGTGGGCAGCTGCGCCAGCAGGTCACGGTTTTCGTAATAGAGATCACGAATAGTGCGCAGCCAGCCGTCGATCAGGCCGAACTGGCGGTCCTGCATCGACGCGCGCACACCGCCACAGCCATAGTGGCCGGTGACGAGGATGTGTTTGACCTTGAGCACGTCGACTGCGTACTGGATCACCGACAGGCAATTGAGGTCGGTGTGCAGCACCACGTTGGCGACGTTGCGGTGCACGAACAGATCACCCGGCAACATGCCGACGATCTCGTTGGCCGGTACGCGGGCGTCGGAGCAACCGATCCACAGGTATTCCGGGGTTTGCTGGCGGGCAAGCTTGGCGAAGAATTCGGGATCTTCCTGTTTGATCGCGTCCGCCCAGCGTTCGTTGTTATCAAGCAGGTCTTGTAGTTCGTTCATCAGGGAAAGCCTCAGGAATGATGCGCAGCTGTGTGACAGACAACCGCTCGTCCGGGTCACGCCAAGCCGTAATTAGCTTGAATCTTTAGGGCGCCGTGCCTGTCCACACACTATAAGCCCCACAGTATGAGGATTGGCCATGACTGAATCACGACGTCCCTACGGCGCTACGCAGCCGGAACCGATTGACGACAACGAAGACCGCATGGGCTCGATACGCGAGCTGGATTTTGACGAGGAAGAACCGACCGCGGAAATCGGTGATGAGATCCCGCCGGGAGAGCGCGAGCAATTGATGCCCGACGAACGGGTGCGCGAAGCGGGCATGACTGGCGCATCGACGGCGGACCATGAGCCGACTGATGATGATATGAGCCCGGAAACGCTGATCCATGAGGACGGTGCGCGGGATGCGCGGGAGGAAGGCGAGGATAACCCGGCGGATTACGACTTGAGCATCGTCGATGAAGATGAGATTGGTGGCGGCAATGGGCTGGATGAGGCTGAGCTGGCCGACATCGACCCGGTTGACGGTAACCGCTGATACAGCGCGGTTCAAAATGTGGGAGCGGGCTTGCTCGCGAATGCGATCGTTCAGTCAGTAAATCTTTGACTGATACACCGTATTCGCGAGCAAGCCCGCTCCCACATTGGCTTCTGTATTCAGTCCACTAACGTGCAGGCCATCACGACGGCATCTTCGCGGCCACCCACGGCGGGGTAGTAATCGCGCCGACGGCCGATCTCATTGAAGCCGTAACGCTCATACAGGCGGAACGCCCCCGTATTGCTGTCGCGCACTTCCAGGAAGCATTCCCGGGCATTGGCGGCATAGGCGCGGGACATCAAGTGTTCCAGCAACGCCAGGCCCAAACCCCGGCCCTGGTTTTCCGGCTTGACGGTAATGTTCAGCAGATGCGCTTCATCGAGGATGATCTGCACCACGCCGTGGCCTACCTGCTGCTCACCTTCAAACATCAACCAGATCTGGTACTTGCCCAAGCCGTCGAGAAAAATCCCGCGGGTCCACGGATGGCTGAACGCCGCGTATTCAATCTTCAGTACAGCGTCGAGGTCCGCCTCGGTCATTGGGCGGAAAGATAAAGCTTCACTCATCGGTACTTTTCCAGCGCGCCATCAGCCGGCGCATGGCTTGCCATACATCAGCCTTACGCTGTGGCTCTTCCATTAATAATTCCAGGCCCGGCAGGGCCCACACCGACCCAAGACCCTCGACCTGCAGTTCACGGTACCAGGCCTCGGCATTCGCCTCGCCGGCAAACCGCACGGCGGGCAGGCCGATCAGCCACAGGCACACGCATGGCTCGTCTTCGAGGCGCGCCGAAACAAAACCTTGCACAAAATCCCGCGCGGCTTCCGGGCCCTGGTCCATGTTGCCACGCACCAGCAGCGGCCAGCGCACCGGGTCGCCGACGATTTGCGGGCTGTCGGGCAAGCCGGCAGCGCGCAGCATGTCCTTGAGCAACATGTAAGCCGGGTCGCGGGTCTGGAAACGCTCGCCTGTGGGTAACTCCACCAATAGCAGGCAACGCCCGGCCCGCAGCAATTGCAGGGCAAAGCGCGGCGGCGGCACCACGGGCGCCTTGGCTACCGGCGCAACCGTTTCGGCCACCACTGGCTTGGCCATTGGTGCCGGGCGCGGCACTTCGACCTTCGCCCGCTCGACGACAGGGCGCGATTCGGGTGTGGGCTTGACCACGGCCACCGGCGCAGCCGCCTCTTCCCCCGACACGTCGAACGCCTCATAAGGCTCAAGCGCCTGCAGCAGCTCGGGCCGCGACGGGGCGGCAAACGGCAGTTCGGTGCGGGGCAGCCAGTTGACCACCTGCATGGCGGTCAAGTAAGCGCGACGTCGGGACTCGATAAGCACAGCTCGGCCACTTGTGGATAACTAAAGAGCGGGGATTCTACCGCTGTTCGGTAACAATCGCCCACTGCGCACTGACCGGCTGTGGATAAATCCCGCGCCTGATGCAGTACAATCGCGACTTTTAATCGCCAACCAGCCGGCCATTCCCATGATCGAACCCAAGCGCGTCCTGCGCGCCCTCGCCGAACACTGGGCCTTACTTGAGCCACTGTGCGAACACTTCGACCAAGGCACCTTGAGCCTTGGCGAACTGCGCGCGCAACTGGCCGCCCAACAACTGGACAGCACGCCCCAGGACATCACCAGCCTGCTGGACGTGTGGATTCGCCTGGATATCCTGGTGCCTGTCGCCAAAAGCCCGAACCGTTTCGAGCTCAACGCACAGATCCACGACTTCCTGGCCTATCTTCGCAAGGAGCACCGGCTTGGCCTGTGCCTGGAAATCGAAGCCTACCTGCGCCACCTCGAGCGCCTGGCCGGCTACATTCAGGACGCTTTCGACATCCGCGATGGCCACGACCTGGCCCGCCAGCTGCGCCTGCTGGACATGCGCGTACGCGATGTATTGAAAAAACTCGCCAACGATGAGCAAGCCCTCGCGGCCGTGGCCGACCGCGCCAAGACCAGCGACCGGCAGATCCCGTTGCGCCAGCGTTACGCCGAAGTGCTGGCGACCTGGGACGAATACGTCGAGCCGATGATCCAGCTGGTGAACGCCGACGGCGCCTTCGAGCAAGGCGTGCGCAAGGTCGAAAACGTGCTGTTGCGCATGCTCACCGAGCAACAACGCCTCGGCCACCTGGTCGATGACGACATGCTGCTGCGCACCCACGCGCGCATCCTCGAAATGCAGACCAGCGCCCAACTGACCTTGCGTCATGCGCGCGAATTGCTGCTGCCGCTGCGTGAAGAAGCGCGCCGGCACAACGCCGTGACCCGTGGCGCCGCGCTGGCCTTGTCGGCCATCCGCCGTAAAGGTCTGGACGCCGTGCCGCAAGCGGCGATGCCGATGTTCACGCGACCGCAAAGCACCTTCCTCGGCAGTGCCAGCCAGGTCGAGGCCTATGTGTACGCGCTGGCGAATTTCGAGCCGAAACCGGCGCGTTTCCCCAAGGCGCACAAATCCCACAAGGGCGACGCCCAGCGTGCACCGCGCACGGTCAAGGAAATGCTCGAGCGCTGCGAAGACGCGCTGCCGATGCCAGACCTGATGACCTGGCTGCTGGAGCAGGAACCGGACGGCGCCACCGACGAATTGTTGTACTGGTTCTCACGCCTGTCCCGCGAAAAACGCTTCAAGCGCGAACGCCTGGAACGCCGCGATTACCACACACACGAGCACCAGGTCAGCCTGCGCTCATTCGCCCTGCTCCCGGCCGGCGCTGATATGGCCGAGAATTCTGCGAGTACACCTCATGCATCTTGATCTATCCGAACTGTCCCAGCTGGCGCCGATCTTTCGCGAGCTGTTCAAGGGTTACCACGTCAGCCGCCGCGACCCGGAGCTGTACGCGCAACTGTCGAACTTCCAGGACCAGTACCGCACGCTGTTCAAGGCGCTGGGTTTTGAACTGGTGTGCGATACACGCGGCTTCTATTACTTTGTGCCGGACTCGGCGATTGCCAGCGCGCAAGTGAACAAGACCGCCCAGCGCCTGGCGCTGTTCACCTTCATCCTTGTCGAGCACCTGGCCGACCAGGGCCGCGACCCGATCGCCGTGCTCGACGGCGGCAGCCTGGGCCGTGACGAGTTGCCGTCGTTGCTGGAGAAGTACCGCGACCTGTTTATCCAGGCCGAAGTGCAGACCCAGGAAGAACTTGAAGAAAAAATCATGCGCCGTATGACCCAATTGGGTTTTGCCAGCGAAGACAACGGCGTGTATCGCTTCCTGCCGCCGATGCACCGTTTCCTCGACGTGTGCCTGTCAGTGCAGCAGGACCGCGACCTCGCCGCCAGTGTGCACAGCGTGCTGCCTTTGCCGGTGCCGGTGATCATCGACGAAGACAGCGATGAAAAACTGCTCAAGACCGACGACCCGCTGGACTTGAGCGACTTTGACGAAGAAAGCGAAGAAGACGCCCTGGCCCGCGCCATTGCCGAAGAACAGGAGACCGACGCATGAGCAAGGAACGCTACGGCATCCGCCGCTTCGCCCTATTGAACACCGCCGGTTACAGTTTGGGCCTGTTCCCGCTGGAAGAACCGCTGTCGGTGTACGGCGCGAACAACCTGGGTAAATCCGCCTCGATCAACGCCCTGCAGTTCCCGATTCTGGCGCGCATGTCGGACATGAGTTTCGGCAAGTACACCCTGGAGCAATCGCGGCGCTTCTACTTTGCCACCGACACCAGCTACATCCTCGTGGAAGTCTCGCTGCCCCACGGCCCGCACGTGATCGGCGTGGTCGGGCGTGGCCCCGGCGGTGGTTTCGGGCACCAGTTCTTTGCCTATGCCGGCAAGCTGGACCTGGCGCATTACCAGAAAAACGACACCTGCCTGCGTCAGAAAGAGCTGTTCACCAACCTTGAGCGCGAAGGCCTGAAAGCCTACGAGCTCAAGCCGGACGAACTGCGCCGCTTGCTGGTGGGCGGCCACACGTCGATCCCGCTGGACCTGACCCTGATTCCGCTGCGCTCCACCAGCGAGCAGAGCCTGAAGACCTTCCGCGCACTGTTTATCAACCTGCTGCACATGCGCGAAATCACCGCCGCCAAGCTCAAGCAATTGTTCCTGGATGCCTTCGAACACAGCCTGCGCTCCGGCAGCGTGGACTACATCGCGGCGTGCGAAGAAGCGTTCCGCGATGTAAGGCGCATGGAGCAGGATTACAACTCGCTGGTGGCGGCCGGCCCGTTGGTTGAGGCGTTGGCCAATGGCGTTCGGCAGCGCGATGTATTGCGCGGCAAACTGCATCGCCTGTCGCCCTTGCTGGATTCGTTGCTGGGCACCTGGTCGGACTACGCCAGTGCGCGCAAGGAAGAGCTGACGATCCAGGCCGAGCATTACCGCAATGAGCAGGACGCGCTGCAAAACGATCAGCGCGGTGGCACTCAGGAGCTGATGCGCCTGGAGCGCGAAATAAGCGGCATCCAGCGTTGGCTGGGCGAGCTGTCGGTGCTCAAGCATCGCTTCGCCCTGGTGGATGACGTCAAGGTGCTGGAGCAGCAACTGCTGGCGGCCAAGGATGCCCACGATGAATTGGCGGGCGCCCTGGCGCAGTCGCGGCAGTTCAGCGCCGAGGATTTGGACGAGCGCTTGCGCGATCTGGAAAAACGCTTGAAGTCGGTCAAGCAGCAGCTCGACCACGCGGACAACAACAGCTACGCCAAACTGCGCGAAGAGTTTTCGCAGCAGGATGTCGAGCGTCTGATGCGCCTGTTCAACAGCTCGTTGTTCAGCCTGCCATTGGGCGAGCACGGCATCACGCTGGATGAGGACGGCCAGTGGGTCAAATCCCTGGAGCAGATCCTCGACGGCTTCAAAGGCGAGCGCTTCGAAGTGCCGGGGCTGTCCATCGACATCTCGCACATCGAGCCACCGGCGTTGCAGGCCCTGGCGGACCGCGCGGCGTTGCGCGACCAGAAAGAGCGCCTGGAAAAAGAACTCAAGCAACTCAAGACCCAGCAGGCCGTGGCCTCCGACCGCGCAGCGAGCAAGACCCAAACTGAAGCGCTGTACCAGCAAGTGCTGGATGCGCAGAAGGCACTGGAAGACTTCCGTCGCGCCCAGACCCTGAGCGCTGAAGAAGGCGAGAAGCTGGAAAACCTGGCGCAAATGGAAGCTGCCCAGGATGAGTTGAAGCGCTCCAGCGACGCCTTCACCGAACGTGTGCAGCAACTGTCGGCCAAGCTGCAACTGGTTGGGCGCCAGATTGGCGACATGGAGGCCAAGCAACGCACGCTGGATGACGCACTGCGCCGTCGTCAGCTGTTGCCGGCGGACTTGCCGTTCGGCACGCCGTTCATGGACCCGGTCGACGACTCCATGGATAACCTGCTGCCGCTGCTCAATGACTATCAGGACAGCTGGCAGGGTTTACTGCGCGCCGATGGCCAGATCGAAGCCTTGTATGCGCAGGTTCGCCTTAAAGGCGTGGCCAAGTTTGACAGCGAGGATGACGTCGAACGTCGCCTGCAACTGCTGATCAACGCGTATGCGCACCGCACTGACGAAGCCTTGACCTTGGGCAAGGCGCGCCGTGCAGCCGTCACCGATATTGCGCGCACCCTGCGCAATATCCGCAGCGACTACGACAGCCTGGAACACCAGTTGGCCTTGTTCAACCGCGAGATCAACAAGCGTCAGGTGTCCAACCTGCAAAGCTTCCGCATTGTGCTGGCGCCGAACAAGGAAGCCCTCAAGCATATCGACCAGATCATCCACAGTGCCGGTCAGTATGAAGAAGGCGAGACGTTGTCGGTGTTTGACCTCAGCCAGAGCGCCGAGCAAGACAACAAGAACGAGGAAGCCAAGGAGTACCTGGCGCGCCTGGTAGCCGCCAACCATAACCAGTTGGGCCTCAAGGACCTGTTCGAGCTGGCGTTCGAGATCACCAAGGTGCATGGCCAGCCGGTGATTCACACCGACATCGACGGCGCGGCATCCAACGGCACCACCATGACCATCAAGGCGCTGACCAACATGTACTTGTTGCTGCACTTGATGGACCGTGATCAGGCCGGGCGTGTGCGTTTGCCGTATTACCTCGATGAGGCAGCGGACATCGATGAGAAAAACCAGGCGGCGCTGCTGGAAACCAGTTTGCAGCTGGGTTTTGTGCCGATTCTGGCCAGTGTGAAGCCGCAGGTGTCCGCCCAGGTGGCGATTGACCTGGAAGGTGGCAGTGGACCGAACGGCATCTACATTGATGAGGCGGACTGGAAGTACATCCGTCGTCACGATGCGGTGAAGGCGACCGTGAATGTGCAGGCGGATGAGCCGGAGCTGGATGAGGTTTGATCCACTGAGCTGAAATTAAAAAAGGCCCCTGGGTGAGCACCCAGGGGCCTTTTTTTTCGCCTGTTATGGCCTCTTCGCGGGCAAGCCCGCTCCCACAGGTGAGCGCATTTCTACAGGATAAATGCGCTTGAATGTGGGAGCCGGGCTTGCCCGCGATGGCCGCGCCTCGGTTTATTTGCCGAGCGAAATCTTAGGCGCCCAGGTCAGCCATTCATCTTCAAACTTGTCGAACAGCGGGAAGGTCTGCTGCGGCCGGGCGGCATTGCCCATACGCTCGCCGTCTGGCGTGGCGAAAGCGATACCGCCGGCGACCAGCGTCTCCAGGGATTCAGTGCGCACCGTCGCGCCCTTGAACAGGCCGAAGTCGAGACCGAAACCGCTGGTGTTCCAGAAGCGGCTGCCGCTGCGCACCAGTGGCGCGTACTTGGGTTCGATCAAGATATGGATCAGCACGCGGTCGGCGGTCTGACCCAGCTCGTAGCCGGTGACTTTGCCGACGGTGACCTCACGGTAGGTGACCGGCACGCCTTCCTTCAACGAGCCACGGCGTGCGGCGCTGAGTACCAGGCTCAGGCCTTCCTCCTGACGGGCCGCCTCCGGTGGCTTGTCCAACGCGACGAAACTCTTTTGTGGGCCGGCGTTTTTCGCGGATGGCTGCACCTCGATGTACTGGCCCGTGACCAGGGTTTCCAGGTTCGAGGTTTTCATCAGGCCCAATTCGGGCTTGACCACCCAGAACTGACTGCCAGCGCGGGCGATCCGATCGGCTACTTGGGTGATGCGCGCGCTGAGCAACACCGACTGCATATCGGCACTGAGGTCGACGCTCTCGATCTTGCCCACGTCCAGGCCTTTGAAGCGTACCGCGGTGCCGGGGCGCAGGCCGTCGGCGCGATCGACCTTGATGGTCACCAGCGTGCCGTGTTGATTGGCGGCTTCGCGATCGGCAAACAGACGGAAGCGCGGGATACGTTTTTTCAGCGGCACGTTCGGTTCCGGGGTCTCGAAGGCAATACCGCCGGCCATCAAGCTGGCCAGGGATTCACTCTTGACCTGGATGCCCCCGGTGAGCCCGCCCGTCAGCGTGACGCCGCTGGCATTCCAGAAGCGCGTCGAACCGTTAACCAGGTTTTCGTATTCCTTCTCGATGTGAACACCGATCACCAATTGCTTGTTCTTGCGCGAGAACTGGTAGCTCTGTACCGAACCCACCTTGACCTGTTTGTAGAGGATCGGGCTGCCGACATCCAGCGAGCCGAGGCTGTCGGTGAACAACACCATGTGCAGGCCGGGGGAACGCAGGTCCAACGGTGGTGCCTTGGCCCGAGCGACGAATTCGCGCTGCGGCGCACTGCCTTTGTCGCCAGGGCGAATGGCGATGTAGTTACCTTTGACCAGCGCTTCCAGGCCAGTGATACCGGCAAGCGAGATGGACGGTTTGACCACCCAGAACTGGGTGTCTTGCACCAGGTAGTCTTCGGCAAGCGGGTCGAGGGTCAGCTCGGCATTGGCGCTGGACAGGTCGGGGTCAATCTTCAGGGTTTTCAGGCTACCGACCTGAATACCTTTGTACATGACCGGTGTGCGCCCGGCCTGCAGACCTTCGAAGTCGGTGAGTTTGACCTTGACCTTGAGACCGGCCGCCGCTGCGTCGAAGTCTTCGTATAAGCGAAACGGCAGGCTTGGATCGGTGGGAGGGCTGTCCTTGCGGTTCTCGGGTGTGGCGAAAGCGATGCCGCCGGCAACAATGCTCGCGAGAGACTCGCTGCGCACTTTCACGCCGGAGAGGTTGGCGTCGATGCTGATGCCGCTGGCGTTCCAAAAGCGCGTATGTTTGCGCACCAGGCTGGCGTAAGTGGGCTCGATGTAGACCTTGATCTCGACCGTACTCTGGTCTTCGGACAACAGGTAGCTTTTGACCTGGCCAACCTGAATCTGCTTGTAGAACACCGGGCTGCCACGGTTGAGCGAGCCCAGGCGATCGGCCTTGATGGTCAGGTGCAAGCCGGGCTTGGCGTCGGATAAAGGCGGCTCTTCGGACAGGGCCTTGAACTTGCGGGACGGCTCGCCGTCGCCAGGGCTGGCCGCAATGTAGTTACCCGAGACCAGGGTTTCCAGGCCTGTGATACCGGCGAGGCTGACGCTGGGTTTGACCAGCCAGAAACGGGTGTTGGTCTTGAGGTATTGCTCCACATCCTTGTTCATCTCGATGGTGGCGATCACCCCACGATTGTTGCCCTCGTCGTCCAGGGCCAGGGTCTTGACCTTGCCCACGGGCATGCCTTTGTAGACCACTTCGGTCTTGTTGGCCTGGATGCCCTCGCCGCTTTCAAAGCGCACCTGGATCTCGATGCCTTGTTGGGAATAGGCACGCCATCCCAGCCAACCACCGATGATCAGGGCTATCAGGGGCAACACCCAAATGGCCGACCAGTTGGAGGCCGGGCGGGTTTTAGCTTTTGGCAAATCACTCATGGTCGTCGTCCGACTCCGTGTTGTCCCAAATCAGTCGGGGATCAAAAGTTACTGCGGCAAGCATCGTCAAGATCACCACACTGGCGAACGCTGCAGCACCGAGATTAGCCTCGACACTGGCAAGTCGCCCAAAGTTAACAACCGCTACCAGGATGGCGATCACGAAGATATCCAGCATGGACCAGCGGCCAATGAATTCGATAAAGCGGTACATGATAATCCGTTGTTGTGCGGACAGCGGCTGGCGACGCTGCACCGAGAACAACAGCAGGCCAATGCCCACCAGCTTGAATGTCGGTACAAGAATACTGGCAATAAACACCACAGCAGCAATGGGGAACATGCCGTGCTGCACCAGCTGGATCACGCCGGCCATGATGGTACTTGGATCGCCCTGGCCAAGGGAGTTAACGGTCATGATTGGTAACAGGTTGGCGGGGATATACAGGATCGCCGCCGTGACCAGTAACGCCCAGGTACGCGTAAGGCTGTTGGGACGACGGGCGTGGATCAGCGCACCGCAACGGGTGCAGAGCTGCTCATCGGTGTCGGCCTCTTGCTTGTTCAGCTCGTGGCATTCGGTACAAATCAGAATGCCTGCATCAATCGCCCGCATGATCATCCTCTCCTGACAACGCTTGCCAGATCTGGTGGGGCGACATCACCACCTCAAGCAGCACCTGAACCATTAATAGACTGACGAAACAGATAAGCCCCAGGCCGACCGTGATGGAGGCCATGTCGGCGAGTTTGACGATCGCCACGAGCACGCCCATCAGGTAGACCTCCAACATTCCCCAGTCTTTCAAGTGATGGTAAATGCGGTAAAGCAACAACCCATAGCTGCGGCCGATCTTCCAGCGAATGCTCAGCAGCACAGCCAATTGGCAGAGCAATTTGAGCAATGGGATGCCCATGCTGCACAGAAACACCACTGCGGCGACGCCTTGCATGCCGGTATCGAACAGACCTACAACCCCGCTCCAAACGGTGTCCTCTGAGGACTGCCCGAGTAGATTGAGCTGCATGATGGGTAAAAAGTTCGCGGGGATGTACAGCAATAACGCGGCAATTACCAAGGCGAGGCTTCGCTCAACGACATTGTAGCGGTGAGCATAGAGCTCGTAACCGCAGCGTGGGCATTGAGCCTTTTCGCCTCGAGCGAGCGTGGGCTTGCGCATCAGCAAGTCGCACTCATGGCATGCCACCAGATCGTCCAGGGGTAAATCCGACACCGCTGGGGTATCAACCGGATCGGGCATAGTTAGGGCTCGAACTCTAAAAAAGGTTAGGTGCCTATTCTAATGGTCTGGTTCAGAAATAACTGTGCAAATTTGTCGGCCGGGATTGAGCCGCTGGTCGAGGGGGCGGTCGCGGCATGCGGCGCGAATAATGGGATGACGGAGCGTCCGCTGATATTGGCGATCTCGGGGAGAAGGTTGGGCTTTCGCTCGATATCAGAACGTTCGCGTTATTCGGAGAATGCGCGTTTTGCTGGCGTTCGTTGCCAGCACGCTTGCACCTGCGCTTTTCGACCGCCCAAAACAAAACCCCTGTTTGCGTTAGCAAACAGGGGCTCTGGAATTTAATCTTGACGATGACCTACTCTCACATGGGGAAACCCCACACTACCATCGGCGATGCATCGTTTCACTGCTGAGTTCGGGATGGGATCAGGTGGTTCCAATGCTCTATGGTCGTCAAGAAATTCGGGTACTGAGTCGTGACCATGTGGTCTCGCTTCAGCAAATTGGGTATGTGACAGCTTTCGGTGTTTTGTGAGATTCGAACTTTCGGTTCATTTCGTCTTCACACACCGCAATCTGGTGCTCTTTCGCTTTTCAGCTCGAAGCAAGCAAATTGCTTGGGTGTTATATGGTCAAGCCTCACGGGCAATTAGTATTGGTTAGCTCAACGCCTCACAGCGCTTACACACCCAACCTATCAACGTCGTAGTCTTCGACGGCCCTTCAGGGAACTCAAGGTTCCAGTGAGATCTCATCTTGAGGCTAGTTTCCCGCTTAGATGCTTTCAGCGGTTATCTATTCCGAACATAGCTACCCGGCAATGCCACTGGCGTGACAACCGGAACACCAGAGGTTCGTCCACTCCGGTCCTCTCGTACTAGGAGCAGCCCCTCTCAAATCTCAAACGTCCACGGCAGATAGGGACCGAACTGTCTCACGACGTTCTAAACCCAGCTCGCGTACCACTTTAAATGGCGAACAGCCATACCCTTGGGACCGGCTTCAGCCCCAGGATGTGATGAGCCGACATCGAGGTGCCAAACACCGCCGTCGATATGAACTCTTGGGCGGTATCAGCCTGTTATCCCCGGAGTACCTTTTATCCGTTGAGCGATGGCCCTTCCATACAGAACCACCGGATCACTAAGACCTACTTTCGTACCTGCTCGACGTGTCTGTCTCGCAGTCAAGCGCGCTTTTGCCTTTATACTCTACGACCGATTTCCGACCGGTCTGAGCGCACCTTCGTACTCCTCCGTTACTCTTTAGGAGGAGACCGCCCCAGTCAAACTACCCACCATACACTGTCCTCGATCCGGATAACGGACCTGAGTTAGAACCTCAAAGTTGCCAGGGTGGTATTTCAAGGTTGGCTCCACGCAGACTGGCGTCCACGCTTCAAAGCCTCCCACCTATCCTACACAAGCAAATTCAAAGTCCAGTGCAAAGCTATAGTAAAGGTTCACGGGGTCTTTCCGTCTAGCCGCGGATACACTGCATCTTCACAGCGATTTCAATTTCACTGAGTCTCGGGTGGAGACAGCGCCGCCATCGTTACGCCATTCGTGCAGGTCGGAACTTACCCGACAAGGAATTTCGCTACCTTAGGACCGTTATAGTTACGGCCGCCGTTTACCGGGGCTTCGATCAAGAGCTTCGCGTTAGCTAACCCCATCAATTAACCTTCCGGCACCGGGCAGGCGTCACACCCTATACGTCCACTTTCGTGTTTGCAGAGTGCTGTGTTTTTAATAAACAGTCGCAGCGGCCTGGTATCTTCGACCGGCATGAGCTTACGGAGCAAGTCCTTCACCCTCACCGGCGCACCTTCTCCCGAAGTTACGGTGCCATTTTGCCTAGTTCCTTCACCCGAGTTCTCTCAAGCGCCTTGGTATTCTCTACCCAACCACCTGTGTCGGTTTGGGGTACGGTTCCTGGTTACCTGAAGCTTAGAAGCTTTTCTTGGAAGCATGGCATCAACCACTTCGTTAACTAAAAGTTAACTCGTCATCAGCTCTCGGCCTTAAGATCCCGGATTTACCTAAGATCTCAGCCTACCACCTTAAACTTGGACAACCAACGCCAAGCTGGCCTAGCCTTCTCCGTCCCTCCATCGCAATAACCAGAAGTACAGGAATATTAACCTGTTTTCCATCGACTACGCTTTTCAGCCTCGCCTTAGGGACCGACTAACCCTGCGTCGATTAACGTTGCGCAGGAAACCTTGGTCTTTCGGCGTGGGTGTTTTTCACACCCATTGTCGTTACTCATGTCAGCATTCGCACTTCTGATACCTCCAGCAAGCTTCTCAACTCACCTTCACAGGCTTACAGAACGCTCCTCTACCGCATCACTTACGTGATACCCGTAGCTTCGGTGTATGGTTTGAGCCCCGTTACATCTTCCGCGCAGGCCGACTCGACTAGTGAGCTATTACGCTTTCTTTAAAGGGTGGCTGCTTCTAAGCCAACCTCCTAGCTGTCTAAGCCTTCCCACATCGTTTCCCACTTAACCATAACTTTGGGACCTTAGCTGACGGTCTGGGTTGTTTCCCTTTTCACGACGGACGTTAGCACCCGCCGTGTGTCTCCCATGCTCGGCACTTGTAGGTATTCGGAGTTTGCATCGGTTTGGTAAGTCGGGATGACCCCCTAGCCGAAACAGTGCTCTACCCCCTACAGTGATACATGAGGCGCTACCTAAATAGCTTTCGAGGAGAACCAGCTATCTCCGAGCTTGATTAGCCTTTCACTCCGATCCACAGGTCATCCGCTAACTTTTCAACGGTAGTCGGTTCGGTCCTCCAGTTAGTGTTACCCAACCTTCAACCTGCCCATGGATAGATCGCCCGGTTTCGGGTCTATTCCCAGCGACTAGACGCCCTATTAAGACTCGCTTTCGCTACGCCTCCCCTATTCGGTTAAGCTCGCCACTGAAAATAAGTCGCTGACCCATTATACAAAAGGTACGCAGTCACAGAACAAAGTCTGCTCCCACTGCTTGTACGCATACGGTTTCAGGATCTATTTCACTCCCCTCTCCGGGGTTCTTTTCGCCTTTCCCTCACGGTACTAGTTCACTATCGGTCAGTCAGTAGTATTTAGCCTTGGAGGATGGTCCCCCCATATTCAGACAAAGTTTCTCGTGCTCCGTCCTACTCGATTTCATGACTAAGAGATTTTCGCGTACAGGGCTATCACCCACTATGGCCGCACTTTCCAGAGCGTTCCGCTAATCTCAAAGCCACTTAAGGGCTAGTCCCCGTTCGCTCGCCACTACTAAGGGAATCTCGGTTGATTTCTTTTCCTCAGGGTACTTAGATGTTTCAGTTCCCCTGGTTCGCCCCTTACACCTATGTATTCAGTGTAAGGTAACCATCTTATGATGGCTGGGTTCCCCCATTCAGACATCTCCGGATCAAAGTCTGTTTGCCGACTCCCCGAAGCTTTTCGCAGGCTACCACGTCTTTCATCGCCTCTGACTGCCAAGGCATCCACCGTATGCGCTTCTTCACTTGACCATATAACCCCAAGCAATCTGGTTATACTGTGAAGACAACATTCGCCGAAAATTCGATAATACTCAATTACGAGTAACTCACAAATTTTACCTTAGCCTGATCCGTTACCAGTGAAAGTAACGTTCAGTCTATCTTTCTATCACATACCCAAATTTTTAAAGAACGATCTAATCAAAGACTAGAAATCAACATTCACCATCACCTGGATGGAATGCTCATTTCTAAGCTTTCAAAACTTTCAGAAGCAGTAGTGGTGGAGCCAAACGGGATCGAACCGTTGACCTCCTGCGTGCAAGGCAGGCGCTCTCCCAGCTGAGCTATGGCCCCGTATTTCTACAGGCGTTTCCCACACAAAATTGGTGGGTCTGGGCAGATTCGAACTGCCGACCTCACCCTTATCAGGGGTGCGCTCTAACCAACTGAGCTACAGACCCAATTTCGGGCTGCTTCTTTATCGTCTTCTTCAATGAATCAAGCAATTCGTGTGGGAACTTATGGAGCAGCTGATGTCGTCGATTAAGGAGGTGATCCAGCCGCAGGTTCCCCTACGGCTACCTTGTTACGACTTCACCCCAGTCATGAATCACACCGTGGTAACCGTCCTCCCGAAGGTTAGACTAGCTACTTCTGGTGCAACCCACTCCCATGGTGTGACGGGCGGTGTGTACAAGGCCCGGGAACGTATTCACCGCGACATTCTGATTCGCGATTACTAGCGATTCCGACTTCACGCAGTCGAGTTGCAGACTGCGATCCGGACTACGATCGGTTTTATGGGATTAGCTCCACCTCGCGGCTTGGCAACCCTCTGTACCGACCATTGTAGCACGTGTGTAGCCCAGGCCGTAAGGGCCATGATGACTTGACGTCATCCCCACCTTCCTCCGGTTTGTCACCGGCAGTCTCCTTAGAGTGCCCACCATTACGTGCTGGTAACTAAGGACAAGGGTTGCGCTCGTTACGGGACTTAACCCAACATCTCACGACACGAGCTGACGACAGCCATGCAGCACCTGTCTCAATGCTCCCGAAGGCACCAATCTATCTCTAGAAAGTTCATTGGATGTCAAGGCCTGGTAAGGTTCTTCGCGTTGCTTCGAATTAAACCACATGCTCCACCGCTTGTGCGGGCCCCCGTCAATTCATTTGAGTTTTAACCTTGCGGCCGTACTCCCCAGGCGGTCAACTTAATGCGTTAGCTGCGCCACTAAAAGCTCAAGGCTTCCAACGGCTAGTTGACATCGTTTACGGCGTGGACTACCAGGGTATCTAATCCTGTTTGCTCCCCACGCTTTCGCACCTCAGTGTCAGTATTAGTCCAGGTGGTCGCCTTCGCCACTGGTGTTCCTTCCTATATCTACGCATTTCACCGCTACACAGGAAATTCCACCACCCTCTACCATACTCTAGTCAGTCAGTTTTGAATGCAGTTCCCAGGTTGAGCCCGGGGATTTCACATCCAACTTAACAAACCACCTACGCGCGCTTTACGCCCAGTAATTCCGATTAACGCTTGCACCCTCTGTATTACCGCGGCTGCTGGCACAGAGTTAGCCGGTGCTTATTCTGTCGGTAACGTCAAAACACTAACGTATTAGGTTAATGCCCTTCCTCCCAACTTAAAGTGCTTTACAATCCGAAGACCTTCTTCACACACGCGGCATGGCTGGATCAGGCTTTCGCCCATTGTCCAATATTCCCCACTGCTGCCTCCCGTAGGAGTCTGGACCGTGTCTCAGTTCCAGTGTGACTGATCATCCTCTCAGACCAGTTACGGATCGTCGCCTTGGTGAGCCATTACCTCACCAACTAGCTAATCCGACCTAGGCTCATCTGATAGCGCAAGGCCCGAAGGTCCCCTGCTTTCTCCCGTAGGACGTATGCGGTATTAGCGTCCGTTTCCGAACGTTATCCCCCACTACCAGGCAGATTCCTAGGCATTACTCACCCGTCCGCCGCTCTCAAGAGAAGCAAGCTTCTCTCTACCGCTCGACTTGCATGTGTTAGGCCTGCCGCCAGCGTTCAATCTGAGCCATGATCAAACTCTTCAGTTCAAACATCTTTGGGTTTTTAAGAAACCCTAAACTTGGCTCAGCAATCGTTGGTTACATCTTTGATTTCTCGCGGAGTAACTTGTGATGCTGATAATCTTGTTGACTATCAGTCTGACTCCACAAGCACCCACACGAATTGCTTGATTCAGTTGTTAAAGAGCGGTTGGTTAAGATCTTTCGTCTCAACCGAGGCGCGCATTCTACAGCAGCCTCATTTGCTGTCAAGTGATTATTTTCAGAAGTTTTCGAAGATTTCTTCAACAACTTCAACCACTTGCGCTTCCGATCTCTCGTTAGCGGGAGGCGAATTCTACAGCGTTACACGCTGCTGTCAACACCTCTTTTTCTCCGCTTTCGACCGAGAAGATCGAAACGCTAATAGAGCCAAACAACACCGCCCTACCAACTCCTTCTGGGCTTCGATGAACTGAAGCAACTCGCTGTCGAATCTCGCGTAACTCTTTGTTTACCAAGGAGTTTTCCGTTTCGACTGCGCCGGAAGTGGGGCGAATTATAGACTTCCAGAATCTGCCGTCAACACCTTTTTTCACATTTCTGTCATATCGGTCAATAAAGCCCCAAAAACGACAAAGCCGGCCCCAGGGGGCCGGCTTTTATCCCGCCTTACAGGCTAGGAAAGGCAAACTGCGACGCTTCATGGCTGGCTCGTTGCGGCCAACGCTGGGTGATCGCCTTGCGACGGGTATAGAAACGCACCCCATCCGGCCCATAGGCATGCAAGTCGCCAAACAGCGAGCGCTTCCAGCCGCCGAAGCTGTGATAAGCCACCGGCACCGGCAGCGGGACGTTCACCCCGACCATGCCCACTTCAATCTCGTCACAGAACAGGCGCGCCGCCTCACCGTCACGAGTAAAGATGCAAGTGCCATTACCGTACTCGTGATCATTGATCAGTTGCATCGCCGCTTCCAGGCTATCCACCCGAACCACACACAGCACCGGCCCAAAAATCTCTTCTTTATAGATACGCATCTCAGGCGTCACGCGATCAAACAGGCTGCCACCCAGGAAGAAGCCTTCTTCATGGCCCGCAATACTTAACCCGCGACCATCCACCACCAGCTCAGCGCCCGAAGCCACACCGTCTTCTATATAGCCACTGACCTTATCCCGCGCCTGGCCAGTCACCAACGGCCCCATATCCAGGCCGCAGGACGTGCCCGCACCAATCTTCAGCGCCTTGACCTGCGGCACCAGCTTGGCGATCAACGCATCCGTCACCTGATCACCCACACACACCGCCACCGAGATCGCCATGCAACGCTCACCGCACGAACCATACGCCGCGCCCATCAAGGCACTCACGGCGTTATCCAGGTCTGCGTCCGGCATCAGCACCGCGTGGTTCTTCGCCCCGCCCAGCGCTTGCACACGTTTGCCGCGCTTGGTCGCTTCGGAATAAATGTATTCGGCAATGGGCGTCGAGCCCACAAAGCTCAGCGCCTTGACTTCCGGCGCCTCGATCAGCGCATCCACCGCGCCCTTGTCACCGTGCACCACGCTCAACACGCCTTTAGGCAGGCCGGCTTCCTGCAGCAACTGCGCGATCAGCAGGGTAGAACTTGGATCACGCTCCGACGGTTTCAGGATGAAACAGTTGCCGCAGACAATGGCCAGCGGGTACATCCACAACGGCACCATCGCCGGGAAGTTGAACGGCGTAATACCAGCCACCACGCCCAACGGCTGGAAATCCGACCAGGCATCAATGTTCGGCCCCACGTTACGGCTGTACTCGCCCTTGAGAATCTCCGGCGCCGAGCACGCGTACTCGACGTTCTCGATCCCGCGCTTCAATTCACCCGCCGCGTCTTCCAGCGTCTTGCCGTGCTCTTCGCTGATCAACTGCGAGATGCGTGCTTCGTTTTGCTCCAGCAATTGCTTGAAACGAAACATCACCTGGGCACGTTTGGCCGGCGGGGTATTGCGCCACGCCGGGAACGCGGCCTTGGCCGAGTCGATCGCCTGTTGAATGGTTTCACGACTGGCCAGCGGCACTTGGTGAATCACTTGGCCGGTAGACGGGTTGTACACGTCGGCACTCCGGCCGCTGTCATTGACCAACTCACCGTTGATCAAATGCTGGATAAGGCTCATGCAGGGCTCCTGAAAAGGTGTTCTATATAGAAGGAGAAATCAGTCGATCTTGTTCAGCACTTCGCCGACCGCGTCAAACAGACGATCCAGGTCCTGCGGCTTGCTGTTGAAGGTTGGCCCGAACTGCAGGGTGTCGCCGCCAAAGCGCACGTAGAAGCCGGCTTTCCACAAGGCCATGCCGGCCTCGAATGGACGCACGATGGCATCACCGTCACGCGGAGCAATCTGGATCGCACCGGCCAGGCCGTAGTTACGAATGTCGATCACGTTCTTGCTGCCCTTCAAACCGTGCAGCGCATTCTCAAAGTGTGGCGCGACTTCGGCCACGCTCTGCACCAGGTTTTCCTTCTGCAGCAGGTCCAATGCCGCCAGGCCAGCCGCGCACGCCACCGGGTGTGCCGAGTAGGTATAGCCGTGGGGGAATTCCACGGCGTACTCCGGCGTCGCCTGGTTCATGAAGGTCTGATAGATCTCGCTGCTGGCAATCACCGCGCCCATCGGGATCGCGCCGTTGGTGACTTGCTTGGCGATGCACATCAGGTCCGGGGTCACGCCGAAGCTGTCGGCGCCGAACATTGAGCCGGTACGGCCGAACCCGGTGATCACTTCGTCGAACACCAGCAGGATGTTGTGCTGATCGCAGATCTCACGCAGACGCTTGAGGTAGCCCTGTGGCGGCACCAGCACGCCAGCGGAGCCGGCCATCGGCTCAACAAACACGGCGGCGATGTTCGACGCGTCGTGCAGTTCGATCAACTTGAGCAGCTCATCGGCCAAGGCGATACCGCCCTGCTCCGGCATGCCACGAGAAAACGCATTGCTCGCCAGCAAGGTGTGAGGCAGGTGATCCACATCCATCAAGCCCTGACCAAACAGCTTCCGGTTACCGTTGACGCCGCCCAGGCTGGTGCCGGCGATGTTGACACCGTGATAGCCACGGGCGCGGCCGATCATTTTGGTCTTGGTCGCCTGGCCCTTAAGGCGCCAGTAGGCGCGCACCATCTTCACCGCGGTATCGGCGCACTCAGAGCCCGAGTCCGTGAAAAACACGTGGTTCAGATTGCCCGGCGTCAGGTCGGTAATCTTTTCTGCCAGCTGGAACGAAAGCGGATGGCCGTATTGGAAGCCCGGGGAGTAGTCCAGGGTGCCCAGTTGCTTGGCGACCGCTTCCTGGATTTCCTTGCGGGTGTGCCCGGCGCCGCAGGTCCACAGGCCCGACAACGAGTCGTACACCTTGCGGCCCTTGTCATCGGTCAACCAGCTGCCTTCGGCGGCCACGATCAGGCGCGGGTCACGCTGGAAGTTACGGTTGGCGGTGTAGGGCATCCAGTGCGCATCCAACTTCAATTGGCTGGCCAGGGACGTAGGGGCGTTTTCGGGCATGTTCATCAGCAAAACCTCGCAGGGCAAAAGGCAGCGTCGGGATTGAAAAGCGTTCTTGCAGCTAAATTGCCACGGGGATAAAGTCGGTGAAATTCAACTTTTCTAACCTTCAGTCAGGCCTTCACTAAACTATGAGCAGCCGTCGACCCGACCCCCTGGCCCAAGTCAGTGACTTCGATATCCGCCTGTTGCGCATCTTTCGCAGCGTGGTGGAGTGCGGCGGCTTCTCGGCAGCAGAAACCGTGCTCGGCATTGGCCGCTCGGCCATCAGCCAGCAGATGAGCGACCTCGAACAGCGCCTGGGATTGCGCCTGTGCCAACGCGGGCGTGCCGGTTTCTCGCTCACCGAAGAAGGCCGCGAGGTCTACCAATCGGCCCTGCAGCTATTAAGTGCCCTGGAAAGCTTTCGCACTGAGGTCAACGGCCTGCATCAGCATTTGCGTGGTGAGCTGATCATCGGCCTCACCGACAACCTCGTCACCCTGCCCCACATGCGCATCACTCACGCGTTGGCACAGTTGAAGGAACGCGGCCCGGACGTGCAGATACAAATCCGCATGATCGCCCCCAATGAAGTCGAGCAAGGCGTACTCGACGGCCGCCTGCATGTCGGCGTTGTCCCCCAGGCCAGCGCGCTGTCGGGACTGGAATACCAGCCGCTGTACAGCGAACGTTCGCTGCTCTATTGCGCGGTTGGCCACCCGCTGTTTTATGCCGACGACAAACAACTGGACGACACCCGCCTCGACAGCCAGGACGCCATCGCCCCCACCTTCCGCTTGCCCGCCGAGATCCAGGCCCATTACCAGGCACTCAACTGCACCGCCAGTGCCTCGGACCGCGAAGGCATGGCGTTCCTGATCCTCACGGGTCGCTACATTGGTTACCTGCCTGACCACTACGCCAGCCTGTGGGTGCAACAAGGCCGACTGCGTGCGCTGAAACCGACTACACGTTTTTACGATTTGAGCCTCGCATCGGTCACGCGCAAGGGCCGTCGCCCTCATTTGGTGCTGGAAAGCTTTCTCGAGAGTCTGGCGGCAACGCGCTAGCTCGGGCCTTTCGGCAAAAGCTGAGCAACTGGACAGCTTTTTGCAAGGCACAAGGACCTTGAACCGTCCGCCCTGAGTTTGCCCGCCATGCCACCAGAAACCTCCAGCCCCAGCGACCTGATCTACGGCCTCAACGACCGCCCAAAACCCATCCCGGCAATACTGGCCGCCGCGCAACACGTGCTGGCGGCGTTCGTCGGCATTATCACGCCGCCTTTGATTATTGGATCCACGCTGGGCCTCACCGCCCATTTGCCCTACCTGATCAGCATGGCGCTGATGGTCTCCGGCGTCGGCACCTTCATTCAGGCGCGCAGGCCATTTGGCATCGGTGCCGGGATGATCTGCCTGCAAGGCACCAGCTTTGCGTTTCTCGGCGCAGTATTGTCGGCAGGCTTTCTGGTCAAGCAACGCGGTGGCAGCCCGGAAGACATCATGGCGATGGTCTTCGGCGTGTGCTTTTTCGGCGCGGCGGTACAGATCGTGCTGAGCCGCTTTATCGGCCAACTGCGCCGAGTGATCACGCCCCTGGTCACCGGGATTGTGATTACGCTGATCGGCATCAGCCTGATCAAGGTGGGCATCACCGACCTCGGCGGCGGCTTTAACGCGCCCGACTTCGGCGCTCCGGTGAACCTGGCGCTGGGCGTGTTCGTGGTGCTGACCATCATTCTGCTCAACCGCTCCAACACTCCGTGGGTACGCCTTTCGGCGATCATCATCGGCTTGGCCCTCGGCAGCCTGGCCGCCTGGTTCAGCGGCAAACTGGTGCCCCAAGCCCTGCCCGACTTGCCCTTGATCAGCGTGCCAATGCCCTTTCGCTTTGGTTTCAACTTCGACTGGAGCGCTTTTTTGCCCATCGCGCTGATTTATCTGATCAGCAGCATCGAAACCGTCGGTGACCTCACCGCCAATTGCATGATTGCGCGCCAACCCATCAGCGGCCCTTCTTATATAAGCCGACTCAAAGGCGGTGTATTGGGCGATGGTGTGAGTTGCATGATCGCCGCTACTTTCAGCGCCTTTCCCAACACCACCTTCGCGCAGAACAACGGCGTGATCCAACTCACCGGCGTCGCCAGCCGCTACGTCGGTTTGTACATCGGCGTGCTGCTGTTCTGTCTCGGCTTGTTTCCGTCGATTGGTGCCGTGCTGCAGCAAATTCCCAAGCCGGTATTGGGCGGCGCCACCCTGGTGATGTTCGGCAGCGTGGCCGCTGCCGGTGTGCGCATCCTTGCCCAGGCGCCACTGGACCGGCGCAGCATGCTGATCATCGCCACCTCGTTCGGCGTCGGCCTGGGCATTGCCGCCCAACCGGACCTGTTGCACTTGATGCCGTCCCTGGTGCGAAACTTGTTCGATTCAGCCATCACCAGCGGCGGCCTGACCGCCATCGTGTTGTGCCTGTTGTTACCGGAAACCAAAGCGACCTGCGTTGGCGCAAACCACGCGCCGGAAAGCGACACGCTGGAACCGCTTTGACGGTTTTATTGCATCGGGACTTGTCTGAGGCTTGAGGGTGGGTTATCTGTGCACACGTCGTCTCTATCGATCAGCACGGAAACCTCCATGAGCCTCGAAGTTCCTGCCCACAGCAACCACGCCGGTAAACCCGCCAGCCGCATTCGGCAAAAGAACGAACAAGCGATTCTGCAGGCTGCTGAAGACGAGTTCGCGCGCCATGGCTACAAAGGCACCAGCATGAATACCATTGCCTCGAGTGCCGGGCTGCCCAAGGCCAACCTGCATTACTACTTCACCAACAAGCTCGGCCTGTACATCGCGGTGCTCAGCAATATCCTCGAACTGTGGGACAGCACCTTCAACGCGCTGACCGCCGAGGACGACCCGGCCGTGGCGCTCACCAGCTACATCCGCACCAAGATGGAGTTTTCCCGGCGTCACCCACAGGCCTCGCGGATCTTCGCCATGGAAATCATCAGTGGCGGCGAATGCCTCACCGAATACTTCAGCCAGGATTACCGCGCCTGGTTCAGTGGTCGCGCCGCCGTGTTCCAGGCCTGGATCGACGCCGGCAAGATGGACCCCATCGACCCGGTGCACCTGATCTTCCTGCTGTGGGGCAGCACCCAGCACTACGCCGACTTTGCCACCCAGATCTGCCGCGTCACCGGCCGCACCAAGCTGACCAAACAAGACATGGAAGACGCCGGCAGCAACCTGATCCACATCATTCTCAAAGGCTGTGGCATCCAGCCAGCCCTCTAAACGAAGCGACTTATGCCTTTCACGCTTACCGGCCTTTGCGAATTTCGTGAAGAAATACGCAAAAGCCGCTTTATTACCCTCGCGGCGCCGATCAGCAGCGCGCAAGACGCCCAAGCGTTTTTCGAGCAATACAGCGACCTCAACGCCACGCACAACTGCTGGGCCTGGAAACTCGCCGACCAGTACCGCAGCAACGACGACGGCGAACCCGGCGGTACCGCGGGGCGGCCGATTCTGGCCGCCATCGAGGCCCAAGGCTTTGATCAAGTCGCCGTGCTGGTGATTCGCTGGTACGGCGGCATCCAACTGGGCACCGGTGGCCTCGCCCGTGCCTACGGCGGCGGCGCGAACAAATGCCTGCAAAATGCCGAGCGCATCGAGCTGATCAGCCGCGTGCCACTGAGCTGCGCCTGCGGCTTTTCCGAGCTGAACCTGGTGAAACTGCGGGTCGCCGAACTGGGCGGGCTGGTGCTGGAGGAAACCTTCACCGCCAATGGCGTGGAGCTGCAGCTGGCACTGGGCGAGGCGGCTATCGACACGCTGCAAACCCAACTTGCCGACCTGAGCCGTGGGCGCATCCTGCTGGCGCGCTGAAACTGCCCACATCTACTGTGCACCTGCCTGTGGATAACCTGCGCACATCCGCCTGTAACCCTTCTGTCATAAGGGCTTACGGGCGCCGGTCATTTTTTGATCAGTCTCCACGGGGACCATCTGCGCGATGCCCCACGCCCCCTCAAACAGCAAAGTGACCCACAGCACCGCCGTCGCGCCCTGCATCAGCGCATAGAGCTGCCAGGTCGCGAACAGCGCGCGGCCGGCCGCGTCATAGAGGCCAAACTGGCGCTGCGGGTCGCGAATTCGCAGCACCGCCCATACGCACACAATCGAGCCGAGCAAATTGGCCATCAGCACATGCGCCGGTGCAAAAGCCGGCAGCGTCCCCGGCAGGTTCAAACCCTGCAGCACGCTGTGCACAAACACAAAGCTCCACGGGGTGACAAACGCCGCGGTCACGATCAAGTCATACCAGGCGCTGGCGCGCACCAGTGTTCGGTATTGGGCAGCGGTCCACATATCGGCAAGCTCCTTGAATTAAGAAGCCAGCAGGCTAAAGCCTGGAGTATGCTCCAGGGTCAAGCCCTTTCGAGCCCGCCCCATGCGTATCGGCGAACTAGCCCAGGCCAGCCAGGTCAGCCGCGACACCCTGCGTTTCTACGAGCAGCGCGGGTTGATCGCAGCACAACGCAGCGCCAACGGTTACCGCGACTACCCGCCGGACATGGTGCAACTGGTGCTCTACATCAAGACCGCGCAACGCCTGGGCTTCAGCCTGGGCGAGATCGGCAGCAGCGTCGCCGCCCTGTGGCAGGCGCCCGACCCCGACAGCGCTGTCACGCAATTGCTGCAAGACAAGCTCAACCTGATCGAAACCCGTATCAGCGAACTAGGCCACCTGCGCCAGGAGTTGCAGCAAAGGCTGGGGCAACGTTGTCCACTGAATCCGTGAACCTCCATTCCAAAGGAAGCCTTTCATGTCTACGCCAAAAACCGCACTGATCATCGGCGCCTCGCGCGGGCTGGGCCTTGGCCTGGTCAAGCAATTGCTTCAGGACGGTTGGGATGTGACCGCCACCGTGCGCGATCCGAACAAGGCCGATGCGCTCAAAGCCGCAGGCCCGGTACACGTCGAAAAGCTGGACATGGATGATCAGCAAGCCGTGATCGCCCTGAGCCAGCGCCTCAAGGACCGCACCTTCGACCTGCTGTTCGTCAACGCCGGCGTCAAAGGCCCCGCCAATCAAGAGCCTGGCCACGCCACCCTGGCGGAAGTCGGCCAGCTGTTCTTCACCAACGCCGTGGCGCCGATCAACCTGGCCCAGCGTTTTGTCGGGCAGATTCGCAAAGACAGCGGCGTGCTGGCCTTCATGAGCTCGGTGCTTGGCAGCGTGACCATTCCCGACGGTGCGGACCTGGCGCTGTACAAGGCCAGCAAGGCTGCACTCAACTCCATGACCAACAGCTTTATCACCCAACTCGGCGACCACAAGCTCACCGTGCTGTCGCTGCACCCGGGCTGGGTGAAGACGGATATGGGCGGTGAAAACGCGCTCATTGATGTCGACACCAGCGTGCGCGGCCTGATCGATCAGGTAAATGCCTACACGGGCAAGGGCGGCCATCACTTCGTGGACTACAAAGGCGACACCATCGCCTGGTAATACCACGGATCAAAATGTGGGAGCGGGCTTGCCCGCGAAGACGTCGGCCCAGCCAACCTTAATGTTGACTGGCACACCGCTATCGCGGGCAAGCCCGCTCCCACAGGGGCCCGCTTCGCTGAACGGCACTGGTGACTCAAGAGCACCTCGCGCCTGCAGCTGGACCGGATCCAGAACTCCACGTAATCTACCGACCTCGCCTCAACCGGCGACCCTGGATCAGCAGACAGGGCAACACTGAGCTGGCAAACCTGAACCCATCATTCAGAGGAGCCGGCCAATGCCTGCGACCCGTATCTGGTTAAAAAACCCCCTCGCGATTTTCACTGCCAATGGCCTCGATGCCCGTGGCGGCCTGGTGCTGCAAGACGGTGTGATCACCGAACTGCTGGGCTGGGGACAAGAGCCTGCGGTGCCCTGCGCACAGGTGTTCGACGCGCGCGAACATGTGATCCTGCCGGGGCTGATCAACACCCACCATCACTTCTATCAGACCCTGACCCGCGCCTGGGCACCGGTGGTCAACCAGCCGTTGTTCCCGTGGCTCAAAACCCTCTACCCAGTGTGGGCCCGGCTGACCCCGGAAAAACTCGCCCTGGCGTCCAAAGTCGCCTTGGCGGAATTGCTGCTCTCGGGCTGCACCACCGCGGCCGATCACCACTACCTGTTCCCTGACGGCCTGGAAAACGCCATCGACGTGCAAGTGCAAAGCGTGCGCGAACTGGGCATGCGCGCCATGCTCACCCGCGGTTCCATGAGCCTGGGCGAAGCCGACGGCGGTCTGCCGCCGCAGCAGACCGTGCAACAAGGCCAAGTGATCCTCGACGACAGCCAACGCCTGATCCGCGAATACCATGAGCGCGGCGACGGCGCACAGATCCAGATTGCCCTGGCGCCCTGCTCGCCGTTTTCGGTCACCCCGCAAATCATGCAAGCCAGCGCCGAACTGGCCAACAGCCTCGACGTGCGCCTGCACACGCACCTGGCGGAAACCCTCGACGAAGAAGACTTCTGCCTGCAGCGCTTCGGCCTGCGTACTGTGGATTATCTCGACAGCGTCGGCTGGCTCGGCCCACGCACCTGGCTGGCCCATGGCATTCACTTCAACCCGGATGAAATCGCACGCCTGGGCGCCGCCGGCACCGGTATTTGCCATTGCCCAAGCTCGAACATGCGCCTGGCCTCCGGCATCTGTCCGACCCTGGACCTGCTCGCCGCCGGTGCGCCGATTGGCCTGGGCGTGGACGGCTCGGCGTCCAACGACGCCTCGAACATGATCCTTGAAGCGCGCCAGGCCCTGTACATCCAGCGCCTGCGTTACGGCGCAGAAAAGATCACCCCAGAAGGCGTGCTGGGCTGGGCGACCAAAGGATCGGCGCAATTACTGGGGCGTACGGATATCGGTGAACTGGCCGTGGGCAAACAGGCTGACCTGGCGCTGTTCAAGCTCGATGAGCTGCGTTTTTCCGGCAGCCACGATCCGATTTCGGCGCTGCTGCTGTGCGGCGCCGACCGGGCGGATCGGGTGATGATCGGGGGCAAATGGCGAGTGATTGACGGGCAGGTTGAAGGGCTGGATCTGAAAGGCTTGATTGCCGATCACAGCCAGGCGGCGCGACAGTTGATCGCCGGAACCTAAGTCAGGCGCAGACCAAAATGCGGGAGGGGGCTTGCCCCCTCCCGCATTGGCTTGGTTACAACCCCAGCAACGACAGCATGATAAACGTCGCAAACAACACAAAATGGGTCATCCCTTCGATGGCATTCGTCTCGCCATCGTTGAGGTTGATCGCACTGACAACCAGCGTGATCAACACCATCACGGTTTGCACCGGCGTCATCGCCATCTGGAACGGCTGGCCGGTGTAGAGCGCCATGGCCTCCATCACCGGCACTGTCAAAATCACCGTCGACAACGACGCACCGAGTGCGATGTTGACCACTGACTGCATGCGGTTGGCCAAAGCTGCGCGCAAGGCCGTCAGAATTTCCGGCGCCGCCGAAATAGCCGCAACCACAATCGCCGTGATCACCGGCGGTGCGCCCGTGCCTTCCAGGCCCAGGTCGAGGGTCTTGGACATCACCTCGGCCAGTGCGCCGATCACAATCACGCCAAACACCAAGGTGCCAATGGAGAAAGCCAAACTGATCGGCGGCTCCTGCTGTTCTTCCGGCTGTTTCTTGCGGCGTTTTTCCGGGTAGCTGTAACTGAAGAAATAACTGTGCGGCCCCACCTGCATGCGCAAAAACAGGGTGTAAAGCAGCACCATCGCACCGATGGTGAACGCCGAGTAAATTTTCCAGTCAGCCTGGGGGATAAATTCCGGCACCACCATCGACACGCCCATGGCCGTGAGGATCATCACGCTGTAGCTGCGTGCCGAGTCATCGTTGTAGGACTGTTCGCCATGTTTGATGCCGCCCATCAGCGCAGCCAGGCCGAGGATGCCGTTGATATCGAGCATCACAGCCGAATAAATCGTGTCGCGCACCAGCGTCGGTGAGGGTTCGTTGCTCATCATGATCGCCAGGATCACCACCTCCACCAACACCGCGGCGAGGGTCAGGATCATGGTGCCGTAAGGGTCACCGACCTTTTCCGCCAGTTGTTCAGCGTGGTGGGCAACGCGCATCGAAGCCACGACAATGAAGACGATCAGCGCCACGCCACTGAGTAACGCCACCATCTGCCCGCTGTGCAGCATCCAGTGCTCCAACGGGTAGGCGACGATGGCGGCAATCAGCGCCAGTAACATGTATTTTTCTTGCTTGAGGGATGTGAGCATTCCGGGCCTTTTCATGCAGCAAATCAGTCATTGATGGGGTACAGACTGCACCACGCCGCTAACGTTTCGTTACACCTTAGTTCACGTGGCCCTTGCGTGAATAAAACCAATACTCTCCTGCTGGTCAGGTTTTGCCGATTATTTCGGCCATGGCCTGTAGAATGCCGCCATTGCACCTGATGAGAATTTAGAAAATGTACGATTGGCTCAACGCCCTGCCCAAGGCTGAATTGCACCTGCACCTGGAAGGCTCGCTGGAGCCTGAGTTGCTGTTCGCACTGGCCGAACGCAATAAGATTGCACTGCCTTGGAACGACGTCGAAACCCTGCGCAAGGCTTACGCCTTCAACAATCTGCAAGAGTTTCTCGACCTGTATTACCAGGGCGCCGATGTGCTGCGCACCTCCCAGGATTTCTACGACCTGACCTGGGCCTACCTGCTGCGCTGCAAAGAACAGAACGTGATCCACACCGAACCCTTCTTCGACCCGCAAACCCACACCGACCGTGGCGTACCGTTCGAAGTCGTGCTCAACGGCATTGCCGCTGCGCTCAAAGATGGCGAGCAGCAACTGGGCATCACCAGCGGTTTGATCCTCAGCTTCCTGCGCCACCTGAGTGAAGCCGAAGCTGAAAAAACCCTCGACCAGGCGCTGCCATTTCGCGACGCATTTGTGGCCGTGGGCCTGGACAGCTCGGAAATGGGCCACCCGCCGAGCAAGTTCCAGCGCGTGTTCGACCGCGCCCGGCACGAAGGCTTCCTCACCGTGGCCCACGCCGGCGAAGAAGGCCCGCCCGAGTACATCTGGGAAGCCATCGACCTGCTGAAAATCCAGCGTATCGACCATGGCGTGCGCGCCATCGAAGACGAACGTTTGATGCAGCGGATCATCGACGAGCAAATCCCGCTGACCGTGTGCCCGCTGTCCAACACCAAGCTGTGCGTGTTCGACGACATGGCCCAGCACAACATCCTCGACATGCTCGAGCGTGGCGTGAAAGTCACAGTGAACTCGGATGACCCGGCGTACTTCGGCGGTTATGTCACCGAGAACTTCCACGCGCTGTATACCTCGCTGGGCATGACCCAGGACCAGGCCAAACGCCTGGCGCAGAACAGCCTGGATGCACGGCTCGTGAAGCCTTAAGCAACAACGGCTGACACGACAAAATCAATGTGGGAGCCGGGCTTGCCCGCGAAGGCGATGTATCAGTCAATACATGTGTCGACTGAAACACCGCTTTCGCGAGCAAGCCCGCTCCCACAGTGGTTTTTGTACTGTTCCTCAGACTTCGGTCAATTCTTCCAGCGTCTTGCCCTTCGTCTCCATCCCAAATACCCACACCACCAGCGCCGCCACGGCAAAACACAGCGCGCCCAAGGCAAACACCCCGCCCTGCCCCGTGATCGGAAACACCAGCCCCGTTACCAAAGGCCCGAGCAACGAGCCGACCCGACCAATCGCCGAGGCAAACCCGGAACCGGTTGCCCGCGCCGAAGTGGGATACAGCTCTGGCGTGTAGGTGTACAGCACCGCCCACATGCCAAACAGGAAGAACTGCATCAACAGACCCGACGTAATCAGCAGCCCCACGTTGCCGCCAAACACTGCGCTTTGCCCATACACAAACGCCATCACGCCACCGCCCAGCAAGGTCACGACGCAGACCGGCTTGCGCCCCCAGCGCTCCACCAGCCAGGCGGCCATCAGAAACCCGGGAATCCCGCCCAGGGAAATAATCACCGTGTAGTACACCGACTGAGTGACCGCAAACCCCGACTGCTGCAACAACGCGCTCAACCAGGAGGTGAGCCCGTAGAAGCCGAGCAACGCAAAGAACCACACGCTCCAGATCATCATCGTGCGTTGCCGATACTGCGGCGACCACAGCTGCTGAAACGCCGAGAAAAACGTCCCCGGCACGCTCTCAACCCGTGGCAGGGCAATGGGCGCCGGCAAGTCGGCGCGCCCCAGCGAATCGCGCACTTTTTGCTCGATACCCTGCAACACCTTATCCGCCGCCGCGTGCCGTCCGGCCTGCTCGAGCCAGCGCGGCGACTCCGGGATAAAAAACCGGATCGCCAACACAAATACCGCCGGCACCGCCAACACCAAAAAGATGTCACGCCAACCAATCACCGGCAGCAAGAAATAAGACAGCACGCCCGCCGCCACAAAACCCAACGGCCAGAAGCCATCCATCAGGGCGATGTAGCGCCCGCGCCCCTTGGCAGGAATCAGCTCAGAAAGCATCGACTGCGCAATCGGGAACTCCATGCCCATGCCGATCCCCAGCAAAATGCGAAACAGCGTCAGCGTCTCCACCGTCTGCGCAGTGGAGCACAGGTAGCTGGCGACGCCCCACAACACGATGCTCCACTGGAACACCGGTTTGCGTCCAAACCGGTCCGCCAACATTCCCGATAAAGATGCGCC
The DNA here is from genome assembly GCF_047943075.1 of Pseudomonas sp. NFX183. Taxonomy (NCBI): domain Bacteria; kingdom Pseudomonadati; phylum Pseudomonadota; class Gammaproteobacteria; order Pseudomonadales; family Pseudomonadaceae; genus Pseudomonas; species Pseudomonas sp. NFX183. The sequence goes on from NZ_CP181333.1 coordinate 1,373,380, forward strand.
GACCACCATGCCGAAAAAACTCGAACTGGCCAGCAACCCGGCCTGGGCCGTACTGAGGCCGAACTCGGTTTTGATCGAACCCAACAGGAAAGTCATCATCGCCAGGTCCATGGAGTCGAAGAAAAACGCCAGCGCGATGATGATAAAGATGATTCGGTGGTAGCCGCTGATGGGCAACCGTTCCAGCCGTTCCGCTGCGCTATAGCCTTGCATGCCCATGCCGCACCCCCTGTATGAAAAATCCCCAACGCGAGTGTGCGGTATCGTTTTGCCTGGTTATTGCTGGATGCGACCTGACTGAAACTCTGAGCGACCATTGCCCTCCTGGGGCGCGGCCAGGCGGTTGATTTCCCCAAGCCCGATGTCGGAGAACTGCAGGGCGTGGGACTCGTTGACCACGCTGACCCAGCCCGATTGCAAAAACAGCTGCAACAGCCCCGCCCCCAATGCGCCCCCCAAGTGCGGTTGCTGCTGACTCCAGTCAAAACAATCGCACGCCAGGGGCGAGGCCAACGCGTGGGTAAAAATGCCCAGGCCTGCCAGGCACTGAGCGCCCTTGACGGTGACCTCGGTACGCTGTTCATGACGGTCGATCCAACCGGCCTGAAACATGCGCTGGTAAAGCCCTGCGCCCAGTTCTCCGCCCAGGTGGCCATGGCATAACCGGGCTCGCCGCAACGCCGCCGGCGCCACCAGCGTCGGCGGCAGACCCTGCGGCGCACTGCGCACGGCGCTGGCCATGGTGGTACTGGCCAACGCGTCGATGGCAACGCTGACGTCGACGGCGGCGACACGAAACACGCGCTTGCCACGCTGGGCTTCAACCCGCAGCAAACCGCTTCCAGTCAGGCGCGACAAATGCGCGATCGCCGAAGCCGACGACAGCCCGGCAAGCCTCGCCAGTTCCTCTGACGATTTCGCCGACCCGTCCATCAAGGCCCAGAGCATGGCGGTGCGCTTGGGCTCGCAGAGCAAGCTGGCGATGTGGCTGATGCAGGGTGCTTCTTCCATGTATTCACTCCTTGTTAAACCATTTGTCTGCTGCGGTTGGAACCAAAGTATAGGGGCGCAAACCGCCCGTTCCGCGGCGTCTGACAGCGCGGATAGGGACAGGATCTGAGTGAAATTTCTTGCTTTGATGGAGGCTATTGCTCGGTGCTCAATCGCTCCGGCCATTGCGCAGTCAATGTCGCACAGCGGGCCACGAGCATTTCCCGCAACAGGTTGATGGGCTTGCTCAATTGCGCACGATGCGCGCACAGCAGGTTGAGCGGCGTGCGCTCACCGCGCAGCTCCGGCAGGATCACGCGCAAACGCCCGGCCAACACGTCGCTGCTCACATCCAGCCACGACTTGTAGGCGATACCGACACCCGCCACCGCCCAGCGCCGCACCACATCGGCGTCATCACTGAAGCGGTCACCGCTCACCGTCAGGCTGACTTCACGCTTGCCGTCGTGAAAACCCCAGTGGTCGTGTACGCGGCTGCCGAGCATGTACAGCAGGCAATTGTGTTGCGCCAATTGCTCCAGATGCCGCGGCTCGCCATGGCGGGCGAGGTAGCTGGGCGCGGCACACAGCACACGCCTGTTGTCCGGGGCGATGGGCAGCGCGATCAGGCTGGAGTCTTCGGGCTCGCCGTAACGCAGGGCGATATCCACCGGCTGGCGGAACAGGTCGGCGATCCGGTCGCCCAACAGCAGGCGCACGGTGAGTTGCGGGTAGTCGCGCTGGAACTCATCGAGCCATGGCAACAGCTGGTTGCGCCCGAAATCCGACGGCGCCGACAGCTGCAGCACGCCGCTGACATGGTCCTGGCCGCTGGCCAACAAGCGCCGCCCTTCGTCCAGCGAACTCAAGGCTGCGCGGGCATATTCCAGAAAGCCTTCACCTTCGGCGGTCAACCGCAGGCTGCGGGTGGAGCGCGCCAGCAACCGCGCGCCCAGTTGCTGTTCGATGCGTTTGAGCGCCGCGCTGGCCACGGCCGGCGACAGATCCATGACCCGCGCGGCAGCCGACAGACTGCCCAGGTCTGCCGCGCGTACAAACAACTGCAAATCATCAAAACGCAGCATGCATTACCGCCAATTATCAAAATTCTATTGAAACAGACTGCTGTTTTAGCGGGTTTTATCTTCACGGGAAATAGCCAATCATCTGCCCATCCCCTTCACCACGTGCCAGGAGTTGAATATGTCCACTGCCTTTAACGTCATCGCCACGCTGATCGCCAAACCCGGCCAACAGGCAACCCTGGAAACCCTGCTGCGCGGCCTGCTGGAACCGACCCGCCTGGAAGCCGGTTGCGAGCAATACGACCAGCACCAGGACCTGCAACATCCCGAGACCTTCTACATGCTCGAACGCTGGAGCGACGACGCAGCACTGGCCGACCACGACCAGAGCGCGCACATCCAGAACTTCCGCGCCAAGGCCGCTGATGTGATCGAACACTTCGAACTCAAGCGCCTGAAATTTATTGCCTGATCACTGCCCTTTTTCCGGAGTCCCCATGAAAGCCATTGCCTACTACGCTGCACTGCCAATCACCGATCCAAACTCCCTGCAAGACATCGAGCTGCCGGAGCCGGTCGCCGGCCCGCGCGACCTGCTGGTGGAAGTCAAAGCCATCTCGGTCAACCCGGTGGACACCAAGGTGCGCCAGAACGTCGCCCCGGAAAACGGTGCCGCCAAGGTGCTGGGCTGGGACGTGGCGGGTGTGGTCAAGGCCGTTGGCAGCGAAGTAACCCTGTTCAAAGCCGGAGACAAAGTGTTCTACGCCGGCTCGCTGGTACGCCCGGGTGGCAACAGCGAACTGCACACCGTGGATGAGCGCATCGTCGGTCATATGCCCAAGAGCCTGGGGTTTGCCGACGCCGCCGCGCTGCCGCTGACCGCCATCACGGCCTGGGAGTTGCTGTTCGAACGCCTGCAAGTGCGTGAAGGCAAGGAAGATGAAGGCCAGAGCCTGCTGATCGTCGGCGCCGCCGGGGGTGTGGGTTCGATTCTGACCCAGTTGGCCAGCCAGCTCACCGCACTGAAAGTCATCGGCACCGCCTCGCGTCCGCAAACCCAGGAATGGGCCAAGGCGCTCGGCGCTGACCTGGTGATCGATCACAGCCAACCGCTGAGCGAAGCGCTGAAAAACGCCGGCCACCCGCAGGTGACCCACGTCGCCAGCCTGACCCAGACCGATCATCACCTCGACCAGTTGGTAGAAGCGCTGGAGCCACAAGGCAAGTTGGCGTTGATCGACGATCCGAAGTCGCTGGATGTGAGCAAGCTCAAGCGCAAGAGCCTGTCGCTGCATTGGGAGTTCATGTACACGCGCTCGATGTTCGAGACGCCAGACATGATCGAACAGCACAACCTGCTCAACCGCGTGGCTGAACTGATCGACGCCGGCACCTTGAAAACCACGGTGGGCGAGCACTTCGGTGTGATCAATGCCCAGAACCTGCGCCGTGCGCACACGCTGCTGGAAAGCGGTAAGGCCAAGGGCAAGATCGTGTTGGAAGGCTTTTAAAACGGTCTGTCAGCGTCGTCCTTTATTCCTGTGAGTAATGGACGACGCCGCTAGTCAGAGAGTTGACCTTTGTCATATTTGTGAGCGCATTCGGGTTTATATTGGCCGCCTTTGCCACGATTCTTTTACGTGAGGAAGTCAGCAATGAAGATCCTGATAAGAGCGTTAGCAAAATCCCCCGGCAACAAATGGCAGGTCAGCCTCGACGGCGACGCGTTCACCTTCCGCAGTGAGGCCGAAGCCCGGGCCTTCGCCGACACCCTGCAAGCGCGCATCCAGGCGCCGCACCGCATTCCCCTCAGCCAGCAACGCTCCGCCGCTGGCTGATCCGCACCTCAGACCTGCGCTTGCACGGCCCTCGCCCGTTGCAGGCGCTGGGTCGACATTGCAATCGTTACGGCCAGTACACCGCACAAGCTGATGACCATCGCCATCGGCATCGCCGTGCCGTCGTGCAGCACGCCGACCAGCGACGCCGCGCCCGCCGCCACACCAAACTGAATGCAGCCCAGCAACGCCGACGCGCTGCCGGCCCGTGCGCCCTGCCCGCTCATGGCGCAGGCCGAGGTGTTGGGCAAAATGCAGCCAAGGCTGGCAATGCAGATAAACAGCGGCACCAGCAACGGCCACAACGCTTCGGTACGCAAGGCGGCAATGCCCAACAGCGACAACGCCGCTGCCACATACACCCACACCGTGCGCGACAACAAAAACGCCGGGCCACGCTTGGCCAGCAACCGCGCATTGAGCTGCGCCACCAGGATAAAGCCGGCCGCGTTGGAGCCGAACAGCCAACCGTAATGCTCGGCAGGCACGCCGTAGAGTTTGATGAATACGAAAGGTGAGCCGGCAATGTAGGCAAACATCCCGGCAATCGAGATGCCGCCGGTCAGGGCGTAGCCCAGGTACACGCGGTCCGACAGCAGCGCGCCATAGCGGCGCAGCGAACCGGACAGCGGCTGGCGCGGCTGGTGGGCCGGGAAGGTTTCCGGCAAACCGACTGCCACGGCGATGGCTGCCATCACGCTGAATATCGACAGCGCCAGGAAAATCGACTGCCAGCCCCACAACCCGACCATCAAGCCACCCGCCAACGGCGCGAGGATCGGTGCCAGGCCGGTGACCAGCATCAGTTGCGAATAAACCTTGGCTGAGCCCACGGCATCACATTTGTCGCTGACCACCGCACGGGAAATCACCATGCCCGCACACCCGCCGAGGGCTTGCACGAAGCGTGCGCCGATCAGCCAGTCCAGGGACGGCGCATACGCGCAGGCAAAGGAGGCGATGGTAAACAGCGTTACGCCACTGAGCAGCGGCACGCGCCGGCCAAAGCGGTCGGCCAGCGGGCCGTAGATCAATTGGCCGATGGCCAGACCGGCGAAATACACCGCCAACGTCAGCTGGATATGTTTTTCGTCGGTGGCGAACGCCGTGGCCATCGCCGGAAAGCCCGGCAAGTAAAAGTCGATCGCCAACGGCGCGAAGGCGCTCAAGGCGCCCAGAATCAGGATTATGCGGAGGTTCATCGGACACCCAAGTGAGTCGGCAGCCCGACAGTCTAGCCGCGCTTGGGTGCCATGAACATTACGTTAGCTCGCTAACTATCAGAAAAATTACGCGAGCTTGGCGCTGTAGCCTTCTTCGGTGATCAGCTCGATAACCTGCTCGGCGGACAAGCGACTTTCCACACCGACTTCCTTCGCCGCCAGGTTGACGTTGACGCTCGCCGCAGGGTCCTTGCTCTGCACCGCCTGGGTCACCGCCCGAACGCAATGGCCGCAGGTCATTCCTTCCACGTTGAATACTTGCATGACATGACTCCTTTGATGAGGTTGACGCCAGTCTCGACCTTGCCACGATGGCAAGGTCAAGTTTCAAAAACATTCGCCGGGCTGGTATTCAGCCGCCGCCTCGGCCAAGCTTCATCCATCTTGGATTTGAACCACGGAGCATTCGCCATGCGCTGGTCGTTTTTGGCCCTTACCGGCCTGTTGAGCTTGTCTGCCGCTGCGCCCATGGCCTTCGCCGACGAAGACTATGCGGTGCTGATCATCTCCCGGGAGCGCCTGGAAGTGCCGACCAGCTGCGAGATCGGCCTGTATATCCAGGACCAGTTGGCCGGGCGCCTGTTTCAGGAACAGGCCACGTCGTTCAACTTGCCGGCGGGTAACGTGTCGCTGCGCTTGAAACTGCTGCCGGGCCAAGCCCCTGGCTGCTTGCCGGGCATGCTCGCACCGCCCGCGCAGAACATCACGCTGAAGGCCGGTGATGTGCGCAAGTTGCGTATTGCCCAAGGTCCGGACGGCATGTACCTGAAACCCGCCGCCCTCGAATACTGAACACCTGCCTTGCCGGCCTCAGGTCCTTGCGTACGCGCCTGAATGGCGGCCGTCATCGCCAGCCAGCCAACCGCCTGAGGCAAATAGCCCCTTGACCTTCCCCACAGGTCAAGGTTGATTCTAGGGGCATCGTCTTCTAGAGGACTGCCCCATGAATGGATCCACCACGTTTGACCTGCCCATCAGCGGCATGACCTGTGCCAGCTGTGCCGGCCGTGTCGAGCGCGCGCTGGGCAAGGTGCCGGGCGTGCAACGTGTCAGCGTCAACCTGGCCAACGAGCGCGCCCACGTCGAAGTGCTGGGCCAAATGGACCCCGGCGTACTGATCGCCGCCGTCGACAGGGCCGGCTACACCGCCACCCTGGCGCAAAGCGAAACCGCCACCGACGCCAATCAAGCCCAACGCCTGCATCGCGAGCGTTGGTCGCTGCTGTTGGCGATCGTGCTGGCCCTGCCGCTGGTGCTGCCGATGCTGGTGCAGCCCTTCGGCCTGCACTGGATGCTGCCCGCCTGGGTGCAGTTCGCCCTGGCTACGCCGGTGCAATTCATCTTGGGTGCGCGCTTCTATAGCGCTGCATGGAAAGCCGTGCGTGCTGGCGCCGGCAACATGGACCTGCTGGTGGCCATCGGCACCAGCGCCGGCTATGGCTTGAGCATCTATGAATGGCTCACCACGCCCGCTGGCAACATGCCGCACCTGTATTTCGAAGCCTCGGCCGTGGTGATCGCGCTGGTGCTGCTCGGTAAATACCTGGAAAGCCGCGCCAAGCGCCAGACCGCCAGCGCCATCCGCGCCCTCGAAGCCTTGCGCCCGGGGCGGGCGATTCGCGTGCTGGACGGCCGCGAAGAAGACGTCGCCATCAGCGCGTTGAAGCTCGGCGACCGGGTGCTGGTCAAACCCGGCGAGCGCTTCCCGGTGGACGGTGAAGTGATGGAGGGCCAGAGCCATGCCGACGAGGCCTTGATCAGCGGCGAGAGCCTGCCGGTGCCGAAACAGCCCGGCGATAAGGTCACCGGCGGCGCCATCAACGGTGAAGGCCGGTTGCTGGTGCGTACCCAGGCGCTGGGCGCCGAAAGCGTGCTGGCACGCATCATTCGTCTGGTGGAAGACGCCCAGGCGGCGAAGGCGCCGATCCAGAAACTGGTGGATAAGGTCAGCCAGGTGTTTGTGCCCGCCGTGCTGGTACTGGCGCTGATCACCCTGGCGGGCTGGTGGCTCTACGGCGCGCCGCTGGAAACCGCGATCATCAATGCCGTGGCGGTGCTGGTGATTGCGTGTCCGTGTGCGCTGGGCCTGGCCACGCCGACCGCGATCATGGCCGGCACCGGCGTCGCCGCGCGCTATGGCATCCTGATCAAAGACGCCGAAGCTCTGGAACGCGCCCATGCAGTCAGCGCCGTGGTGTTTGACAAGACCGGCACCCTCACCTCCGGCGCGCCGAAAATTGCGCATTTGGCGGCGGTGGATGGCAATGAGTCGCTGCTGCTGCAACACGCCGGCGCACTGCAGCGCGGCAGCGAGCACCCGCTGGCCAAAGCCGTGCTGGATGCCTGCAACGCACAAGGCTTGAACGTGCCAGATGTGACGGCCAGCCAGGCGCTGAGCGGGCGCGGTATTGCGGGCACCTTGGGTGGCCGACAACTGGCGTTGGGCAATCGCCGGATGCTGGAAGAAAACGGCTTGAGCGCGGGTGACCTCGCGGCGTCCGCCAGCGCGTGGGAAGCCCAAGGGCGCACGTTGTCCTGGTTGATCGAACAAGGCGCGCAACCGCGCGTGCTGGGCCTGTTCGCCTTTGGCGATACGCTCAAGCCCGGCGCACTGGAGGCCGTGGAACACCTCAGGGCCCAGCACATCAGCAGCCACTTGCTCACCGGCGACAACCGCGGCAGCGCCCGTGTGGTGGCCGAGGCATTGGGCATCGACGATGTACACGCCGAAGTACTCCCGGCCGACAAAGCCGCCATCGTCGCGCAGCTGAAAAAAACCGGCGCAGTGGCGATGGTCGGCGACGGCATCAACGACGCCCCGGCCCTGGCGGCCGCCGATATCGGCATCGCCATGGGCGGCGGCACCGACGTGGCGATGCACGCGGCGGGCATCACCTTGATGCGCGGCGACCCGCGCCTGGTGCCCGCCGCGCTGGAGATCAGCCGCAAAACCTACGCAAAAATCCGCCAGAACCTGTTCTGGGCCTTTGTGTATAACTTGATCGGCATCCCACTGGCGGCATTCGGCTTGCTCAACCCGGTGCTGGCGGGCGCGGCCATGGCCCTGTCCAGCGTCAGTGTGGTGAGCAATGCGTTACTGTTGAAAACCTGGAAGCCCAAGGATTTGGAGGATCAACGCCCATGAACATCGGCCAAGCCGCCCGTCAGAGCGGGCTGAGCGCAAAGATGATTCGTTACTACGAATCCATCGGCCTGCTCAAAGCCGCCCACCGCACCGACAGCGGTTACCGCGTGTACGGCAGCGATGACTTGCACACACTGGCGTTTATTAAACGCTCGCGGGATCTGGGGTTTTCGCTGGAGGAAGTCGGCAAGCTGCTGACCTTGTGGCAAGACCGACAGCGCGCCAGCGCCGATGTGAAAGCCTTGGCGCGCGAGCATATCGAGGCGCTGAACCAGAAGATTCTGGAGCTGGGGCAACTGCGCGATACGTTGCAGGACCTGGTGGAACACTGCCAGGGCGATCACCGGCCCGATTGCCCGATTCTCAAGGAGTTGGCGTCTGGCAGCTGTTGCGCCTGAGCAATTTTTATCAGACACACGCAGAGCAAAATGTGGGAGCGGGCTTGCTCGCGAATGCGGTGGATCAGTCAAATGATGTATGACTGACACTACGCATTCGCGAGCAAGCCCGCTCCCACATTAGATCTTCACCAAGCCGGTGGACCGTCGCTGGATCACTGCATCCAAGGCGGCGGCGGTTCTTCTGCCGTCTTGGTCGGTGGCGCATCATCCGCCGCGCGAATCGCTTGCTTGCGCTCTTCATCCAACCGCGCCGCTTCAATCTCGCGAATCACACCGCCCACGTCCGCCAGTTCTTCCGGTTCGTCGAACTCGCCGGTCAATGCGCTGGCCGGGTGCAAGGTGCCGGCTTCGTACAACGCCCACATTTCCTTGGCGTACTTGGTCTTCTTCAACTCCGGAGCAAAGCGCCCGAAGTAGGAAGCCATGTTGCCCACATCCCGCTCCAGCATGTTGAACGCGTGGTTGTTGCCCGCCGCATCCACCGCCTGAGGCAGGTCGATGATCACCGGGCCGGTCGGCGTGAGCAGCACGTTGAACTCGGACAAGTCGCCGTGCACCAGACCGGTACACAGCATCAGCACGATCTGGGAAATCAGGAAGGCGTGGTATTCACGCGCCTGGTCCGGCTCCAGCGTCACGTCATTCAGACGTGGCGCCGCATCGCCGTACTCGTCGGCCACCAGCTCCATCAACAGCACGCCTTCAAGGAAGTCGTACGGCTTGGGCACCCGAACGCCCGCACCGGCGAGGCGGAACAGCGCTGCGACTTCGGCGTTCTGCCAGGCATCTTCGGTTTCTTTCTTGCCGAACTTGGAGCCTTTGGCCATGGCTCGGGCCTGGCGGCTGTTACGGACCTTACGGCCTTCCTGGTATTCGGACGCCTGACGAAAACTTCGTTTGTTCGCCTCCTTGTAAACCTTGGCGCAACGCAATTCGTTGCCGCAGCGCACCACATAAACAGCTGCTTCTTTACCACTCATGAGTGGGCGCAGCACTTCGTCGACCAGACCGTCTTCGATCAGGGGTTCAATGCGTTTAGGAGTCTTCATCAGCTTTTATTGTGGGTCCTTTATTACCAAACACGCGTATGGCACTCGTTATACGGCAATCGGCTCGCCTCGGGGAGAGGCTAGCGACCTTTGACACTTAAGAATGCATCCAATATGCCAATTTTTCTGCGCAATTCAGCGCTCGATAATCGCGGTCACGCCCTGCCCGCCCGCGGCGCAGATCGAAATCAGCCCACGGCCCTTGCCCGCCGCGTCCAGCAGCTTGGCCAAGTTGGCGACAATGCGCCCGCCAGTGGCCGCAAACGGGTGCCCGGCAGCCAATGAACTGCCCTTGACGTTGAGCCGGCTGCGGTCGATGGCACCCAGCGGCGCGTCCAGCCCCAGGCGGGTTTTGCAATATTCCGGGTCTTCCCAGGCTTTGAGCGTGCACAACACTTGGGCAGCGAACGCTTCGTGAATCTCGTAGTAATCAAAGTCCTGCAGCGTCAGGCCATTTCTCGCCAGCAAACGGGGCACGGCGTACACCGGCGCCATCAGCAGGCCTTCGGCGCCGTTGACGAAATCCACGGCCGCCGCTTCGCCATCGCGCAGGTACGCCAGGATCGGCAAGCCGCGCTCCCTGGCCCAGGCTTCACTGCCCAGCAGCACCAACGAGGCGCCATCGGTCAGCGGCGTGGAATTGCCGGCCGTCAGCGTGCCCTTCTCGCTGCGCTCGAACACCGGTTTGAGGCTGGCGAGTTTTTCCAGGGTCAGGTCCGGGCGCAGGTTGTTGTCGCGGGTCAGGCCGAGAAAGGGCGTGAGCAAATCGTTGTGCCAGCCTTCGGCGTAGGACGCGGCCATTTTCTGATGGCTTTCAAGGGCCAACTGGTCTTGTTCGGCGCGGGGAATCTGCCAGGTCTGCGCCATCAACTCGCAGTGTTGGCCCATGGACAGTCCCGTGCGCGGTTCGCCGTTGCGCGGCAGTTCCGGCTTGAGGTGATGGGGACGGAGTTGTAACAAGACTTTTAATTTGTCCGCCATGGACTTGCTGCGGTTGGCCTGCAGCAGGATCTTGCGCAGGCCTTCATTGACACCGATCGGCGCGTCGGACGTGGTGTCGACGCCACCGGCGATCCCGCACTCTATCTGCCCCAGGGCGATCTTGTTGGCCACCAGCAACGCCGCCTCAAGCCCGGTGCCGCAGGCCTGTTGAATATCGTAGGCCGGGGTTTGCGGCGAGAGGCGCGAACCCAGCACGCATTCGCGCGTGAGGTTGAAGTCGCGGGAATGCTTGAGCACCGCACCCGCGGCCACTTCGCCAATGCGCAGGCCGTGCAGGTTGTAGCGTTCGATCAGGCCTTCCAGGGCTGCGGTCAACATCGCCTGGTTACTCGCCGTGGCATACGGGCCGTTGGACCGGGCGAAGGGGATGCGATTACCGCCAATGATCGCTACACGGCGCAATTGAGTCATGGAAAGCTCCCTGAAGGTTGTGGGTGGAATCATCCAGCCTAGCCTAGGCTGATCGAACGACTGCCGCACCGGGGTGGTCAACCCTTTGAACCCCAGTCTTCGGAGAGCGTTCCATGTCTGACCGTTATATCGACTTCGCCAACTCAAGCCTCGGCCATCGCCTGGTCGCCGCCATTGGCCTGCCGTCACCGGTACGCCTGGAACGCTGGCAGGCCGGGCGCCTGCGTCCGGTGGAAGGCGCACTGCTGTTGGGCGGCGGCGCACTGGCGGCCAAGGTGCTGCCGTTTGCCAATAAACTCACGGACGCTATTTACAGTTACGGTGCCGCACCGCTGTCCGCGCCAGCCTGGATTCCCGGACACGGCCCCAAGCTCAAGGCCGTGGTGTTCGACGCCAGCGACCTGCAGCACACCGATCAGCTCAAGCAGCTGCGGGAATTCTTTCAGCCGCTGCTGAAAAATCTCGACCACAGCGCGCACCTGGTGATTCTTGGCCGAGCGCCGGAAAGCCTCAGCGATCCGTTTGCCGCCAGTGCACAGCGTGCCCTGGAGGGTTTCAGCCGTTCGCTGGCCAAGGAGCTGCGCAGCGGCGGCGTGTTGCAATTGTTGTATGTGGGCGAAGGTGCCGAGGACCAGTTGGAAGGCGCGTTGCGGTTTTTCCTGTCGCCTAAAAGCGCCTACATCTCTGGCCAGGTGATCCGCCTGCAAGCCTGCGCCACGCCGGTCGAGGATTGGACTCGCCCGTTGGCCGGGCGCAAGGCGCTGGTCACCGGTGCCGCGCGTGGGATTGGCGCCTCGATCGCCGAAACCCTGGCGCGCGACGGCGCCGAGGTGATCGTGCTTGATGTGCCGCAGGCCAAGGCCGATCTCGACGCCCTCGCTGCACGCCTGGGCGCCCGCACCGTGGTGCTGGATATTTGCGCCGAAGACGCGGCAACGCAATTGATCGAACACCTGCCGGACGGCATCGACATCGTGGTGCACAACGCCGGCATCACCCGCGACAAAACCCTGGCCAATATGACCCCGGAATACTGGGACGCGGTGCTGGCGGTCAACCTCAACGCGCCGCAGGTGCTGACCAAGGCCCTGCTCGACAGCGGCGCCCTGCACGACAACGGGCGCGTGGTGCTGCTGGCGTCCATCAGCGGCATCGCCGGCAACCGCGGGCAAACCAACTACGCCGCGAGCAAGGCCGGGCTGATCGGCCTGGCCCAGGCCTGGGCACCCTTGTTGAGCGAACGCGGGATCAGCATCAATGCCGTGGCGCCTGGCTTCATCGAAACCCAGATGACCGCGCACATTCCCTTCGCCCTGCGCGAAGCCGGGCGGCGCATGAGTTCACTGGGCCAGGGCGGCTTGCCGCAGGACGTGGCCGAGGCAGTGGCCTGGCTCGGCCAACCGGGTTCCGGAGCGGTCAGCGGCCAAGCGCTGCGGGTGTGTGGGCAAAGCCTGCTGGGAGCATAAGCATGGATTGGCAGACCTTAGGCACCACCCCGTTTCTGCCGCCGCTGTACTGGCGTGCAGCGCTCAAGCGCAAGATCACCGGCAGCACCTTGCCCGAACAGGGACTGCGCTGCCGGGTAAGCGTCAATCCCAAGGCCGTGGCGGCCTATCGCAAGGTCTGCGGCTTTGCCGACAGCCCCATTCTGCCGGCCACTTACCCGCACATCCTGGCGTTCGGTTTGCAGATGCAATTGCTCACCGCAAACAACTTTCCGTTCCCTTTGCTGGGGTTGATTCACCTGAGCAACCGTATTCGCGTCCATCGCCCATTGGGCGCGGTCAGCGAGCTGACGGTGGCCGTGCACGCGCAAAACCTCAAGCCGCACGCCAAGGGTGCCACCTTTGAAGTGGTCACCACCGTCGAAGACGCCCTTGGCCTGCTGTGGGAAGCCGAAAGCCAGATGCTCTGCCGGGGCGTGAAGCTCGAAGGCGAGTCGGTGAATGACGTGTTGCCCAGCCCCACTCAGGTCACCGAACTGGCTCGCTGGAAAGCTCCCGCCGATATCGGCCGCCGCTATGCCCGGGTGTCAGGCGATTACAACCCGATCCACTTGAGCGCCCTGACCGCCAAGTTATTCGGCTTTCCCCAGGCTATCGCGCATGGGCTATGGAACACGGCACGCACCCTCGCGGCGCTGGGTGAACACTTGCCTGCGGCCAATATTGAAATCGTGGTCGAGTTCAAGAAACCGGTCCGCCTGCCCAGTGAAGTAACGTTGCTGGCCAGTGCGCCAGGTTCCAGCGGTGAGTTGCTGTTAACCGGCGCGGGTAACATTGAACACATGGTAGGAAAGTGGCAACCGATTGCCTGAATAACGCTGATTAATTGTATATATACACCTTAAGTTATAGCGGACCTTTAAAGGTCCGCTTTTTTATTCAAGTCTTTGTTTTATAAACGATATACCTCCCTTCTCTATACCTTTGGCATTAGTCGCTAAGCACTGTCGGGCGACCCGTATATAAATCGTTAATACCAAGTTGAGCGTTGCGAGAAAGAGTGCCCGGGTCTGTGATAACCCCACGGACAAACGTATCGCTATCCCTAGAAGTAACGAGCGTTTGAAACAACCACGGTTGTACAGGTGCAAGGGAACTCAATCATGAAAACTCAAACTCAAGTAGTGCTATGGAAAGCAAGTACTGCGCTGGCCCTGATCATGGCGATGAGCCTCGGTGGCTGCAGCAGCGGTGGCGGTGGACATCACAGCAGCGTGGCCGCGTCGTCGCCTGACGCAGGCGCCGGCACAGGTACCGGAGGCGGTACAGGCGGTGGCTCCGGTGGCGGCACTGGCGGTGGAACCGGCGGCGGTACTGATGGTGGCACTGGTGGAGGCACCGGCGGCGGCACTGGCGGTGGAACCGGCGGCGGTACTGATGGTGGCACTGGTGGAGGCACCGGCGGCGGAACTGGCGGCGGAACTGGCGGTGGCACTGATGGCGGAACCGGCGGTGGCACTGGTGGCGGAACTGGCGGTGGCACTGGTGGCGGCACCGGCGGTGGCACGGGTGGTGGTACTGGCGGCGGCACTGGAGGCGGCACCGGCGGTGGCACTGGTGGCGGCACCGGCTCGATTACAACTCCACTGGTAACAGGCCAGATTGCTGGCACCTTGGGCACCACGGTGGGCAATGTCGGTACAGCGGTCGGTGAAATTGGCTCGACCCTGAACGGCGTTCCTATCGTCGGCGTCACCGCTGGCGGCCTGGTGACCTCCGCCGGTACTGCGGTGACCAGCATCGGCAGCGGTGTAACGACCGGTCTGGGCTCATTGGGCACTGACAGCAACTCCCTGGGCAAAACGGTTGCCGGTGTGGCCAACGGCGTTGCCGACCTGGGCACCGGTGTTTCAGGCGCTGGCAAATCCCTGGGCACCACACTGGGTGGCATCCCTGTTGTCGGCGGCCTGACCGGTGGTGTGGGCACTGCGGCGGGGGGGCTGGTGAATAACGTCGGTCAAGCAGTCACGATGCTCGGCGACACCCTCAGCACGTCCAGTACCACGGGCCCATTGGGTTCGCTGACTAACACCGTTGGCGGCAAAGTACTGGTGCCGGTGGTGTCCCTGGTGGAAAACACCACCGGCAACCTCGGCAAGGCAACGGGCCTGGGCAACCCGGTCAATGGTGTGCTGGATAAAGTTGGCGCCACGGTCACCGGCCTGGGCGGCCAGGTTGCCAGCGCCGGCGGCGCCGGCAACCCGGTCACCACGATCGTCGGCGGTGCGCTGACCGGCGTCGGTGGCGTGCTCGACAAGTCGGGTGGTTATGTCGCCCCAGCCAGTGGCGCTGCGGCGCCTGGCTTGCCGGAGTTTGTCGGTGGCCTGGTGGCTAACGTGGGTAATGGTCTGAATGCCGGCAACACCAACGGCACAGTGAGTGCAGCGGGTGTAACCGGTGGCGCAGTGGGCAACACGGTCGCCTCGCTCGGCACCGTGCTGGGCGGCACCGGCGTCGCCAACACCGCCGCCACCGCACCGGTGGCTGGCTTGGCCACTAACGTCGGCGCGGCGCTCAATCCTGTGACGACCGGGGTTAGCACCTTGACGCAAAACATCGGCACCACCACAGGTGTCGGCGCTCCCGTCAACGGCCTGGTGACTCAAGTCGGCGGCGCAGTCAGCGGTATAGGCACCAACCTGACCGCCGCCAATGCCAACCCGATCACTAACGCTGTAGGCACCACCGTCACGGCCGTCGGCAACACCGTAGGCGCAGTGGGCGGCCTGGTCACCGGCGGCACCAGTGGCGCAGGTGGCAGTGGTGGTCTGCTCGGTGGGCTGACCGTAGGCGCTGGCGCCAGCACTTCGGCCAATGGCAGTGCAAGCACTGGCACAAGCGGCGGTCTGGGAGGTTTGCTCAACGGCCTGACCGGCAAAAAATAGAATTGCACCTGGCCGATTAGACGGCCTCCCCTACAGCGCCTACGCTTGGTTGAGACGAGAGACCCTTATCAGTCTCTCGTCTTTTTTATGGGCTGGCGTTAACGACTGCCGCGCCCTCCCGCACCGCGTCCAAGAAACCGGCGGGCCCGAAACGCTGCTGCAGTTTGACCATGGAGTGTCCTATGCGCGTGTTGACGCCGTTGTTATTGCTAACCCTCAGTGCCTACGTCCAGGCCGAGACCCTTCCCAGCTTTCTTAACAGCAACGACACCATTCGCACCCTGCCGGTGCCCAACCTTCCCGCCGATGCCTATCGACCGGTCACACCCCAAACCCAGGTGCCGCAAGCGCCTGCGACCCAGAACCAGCCGTTGCAGATGGACACCAAAGTCACCATCCGCAAGCTGCAGATCGAGGGCGGTACGATCTACCCACTGACGGACACGGCCAAGGCCTACGCATCGCTGATTGGCCATGAGACCAACCTTGCGCAACTGATCGAAGCCACCCGCAGCATCACCCGTCGCTATCAGGACGACGGCTACCTGTTGTCCTACGCGTTCCTGCCGCAACAGTCCTTCGAAAACGGCCTGGTGCGCGTGGTATTGGTGGAGGGTTACATCAAGGATTATCAGCAAAGCGGCGACATCGGCTCGGTGTCGGCCTACGTCGATAAACTGGCAGAAAAACTGTTGGCCGAACGGCCGCTCACGCGCAAGACGTTCGAGCGCTATACCACCCTGATGGGCCGTATCCCCGGCGTAACCCTGCAAGCGCAAGTGCCACCGCCGGGCACCACGGATGGCGCCACGCACATGAAAATCGAAGCCACACGCAAGCCGTTTACTACCAGCATGAGCCTGGTCGACGAAAACCGTGGCGGCACTCAAGCCCTGCTCACCGCCACCAGCAACTCCCAGACCTCCATGGGCGAACAGCTCAACGTCAGCGGCCTGTTCCCGCCGGGCGACGATAAAGAACACTACTACCGTGTGGGCTACAGCCAGTTCATCAATGCCGAGGGCAGCCAGCTGGTCTTGGGCGCCGAGCGCTACCGCGCCGACCCCAAAAGCAACATACAGCTGGACGGCGGCTTCGAACTCAAGCCACATCAGGCGATCGATCGCTACACCATTGGCCTCAGCCACCCGCTGATTGCCTCACCCACCGAATCCTTGACCCTGGGTACACGCCTGTATGCCGTTGACCAGACCACGCGCTATCAACTGGTGGGCTACCCCAACCGATTCGACATCGAAACCAATCTGCGCGCGCTGGCGTTCGAGGCCGACTGGCGCAAAGCCGACACTCGCCAATTACGCATCCTCAGCGCCGGCCTGTACCAAGGCATCAATGGTCTGGGGGCCACTACCCGCAGCGACCTGGAAGTCACCAAGCCTGACCTGGACTTCTTCCGCCTGCGCCTGTCCGGCGTGCAAAGCGACAAGTTTTTCGATAACTGGCAAGGTGTGCTGTCGGGGGCGTTCTACTGGAGCGACGACACTTTGCCCGACAGTGAACGCGCCACCTTCGGCGGGCAGAATTTCGGCCGCGGCTATCCCGACGACCAAGCCTCGGGCGACAAGGGTTGGGGCGTGGCCTATGAGGTCAACTACAGCTTCAACCGTGCCGGCGATTGGGTAAAGGTCCTGCAACCCTACGTGGTGCTCGACCGCGCCAAAACCTGGTTCAACGAGCTGCCGGTCAAAGGTAACGACATGTCGTCGGCGGCTGTGGGACTGCGCTTTGGCGACAACAAGTACTACAACATCGCCCTTGAAGCCGCCAAGCCGATGTCGGACATCGCCCTGGACAGCTTCAACCGGCGGCCGCGGTATACACTGAGTTTCAGCTATCAACTTTGAGTGTTTGCGGGAGCAGGCGTGTTCCTGGCCAATAGACTTGTCTTTGGCCAGTGGACTTATCTGTAGTCAGTGGCTTGTCCTTAGCCAATGGGCTGATCTGTCGCCAGGGTCTTATCCGTGGCGAGCGGGCTTGCCCCGCGTTGGGTCGCGAAGCGGCCCTGACCCAGACGCCGCATTTTCCCAGTCAAAACCGCGTTGGCAGGTTTTTTGGCGCTGCTTCGCAGCGCAACGCGGGGCAAGCCCGCTCGCCACAGACAAGCACGCTAGCCACAGGCAGGCCTCTGGCCGCAGAAAGCCCGCGCCTACAGTTTGTGTTTGATCAGCGGAAACAGGCTGTTGAGGGTATCGATCAACCGCACCAGATAGATGGGTTTGCGAAACAGGTCCAGCACCTGCAGGCGCAGCATGTCGCTGACGTCATCCATCTCGGCATGGCCCGACATCACGATGACCGGCAGGTGTTGGCGATCGGTATGTTCGCGCAGGCGCCTGATCAGCGAGATCCCGCTTTCTTCAGGCATGCGCAGGTCGGTGATGACCAGCGCGATGTCAGGGTTGAGGGTCAGCTCCTGCAGCGCGAAGGTCACGGAGGTGGCGGTAAAACAAACGAAGCCCTCGTTCTCCAGCGACTCCGCCAGTTCTACGAGGGCATCTTCTTCGTCATCCACCAACAGGATCTGTTGGCGTAAAGGTGCAGATGCAGCATTCATGGGCACTACCTGGCATAGCCGATCAATAACGAGCGTACTCACAAGATGCTGCCTGCGACTTACGTCGTGGTAATGGCGCTCTGAATTTTACCGAAGAAGGTCGTGATCTGAGGCCCCAGTGTCGTGCCTGCGGCGAGTACCACCAACGCCACAATAGCCACGAGGATGAGGTATTCAATCGCCGTCGCCCCCTCTTTATTGCGCAAGAGCAGCTGAAGCTGAACATGCAGTTTCATCAACAGATCAAGGACCATCGTACTTCTCCTCTGGCGACTTAACGCCCAATCAAGGGTTTGCACAATCATTATTTACGTTGTGGTAATGGCGGTCTGGATTTTGCCAAAGAACGTCGTGATCTTCGGTCCTAGCGTAGTACCGGCTGCCAGTATCACCAACGCCACAATTGCCACGAGAATGAGGTATTCAATCGCCGTGGCGCCTTCCTTGCGATGAAAAAGCAGCTGGAGTTGAACGTGAAGTTTAATCAACAGATCAAGGATCATTTGTACTGCTCCTTTGGCGACCAGGCGCCCTATCACAGTGTCCTGCACAGTAATTGCGATGTGCCACCTGAGCATTGTCAACAAACCACGCGCTCACAACTGTAAGAACTGATTAATTACAAAGTAGAGGTCGCCTTACTGACGCCTTAAATCCGTGATTTAAAAGGCTAGTTATGGCGGGGCGAAGAAATCTTTCTGTCAGTAATGGCATTTCGTCCTAGCTGAACTACCTTCAAATAGCGAAATAGTTAGTCCGCTGTTCATAGCAGCCGGTTGCGTGATTAGCCTGTTCGGATAGACAGGCTGTGGTGCAACAGGAAAGGGAGAGCCGTCGTGAACACACGTCTGAGTATGATACTGGCCGGCGTGCTTTTGGTCGGTGCACTGTTTGCCGGTTATTGGGGATTGGTGCTCAGTCGTGAACCTGCCCCGGCGCCGCCACCGCCTCCACAGACCGCGCCGGTCGAAAAAGCCGTCGCCGTGGTGGAAGACCAGACCCGCCAGCCAGTGGTCGTACTGGCCCACGATGTACCGCCCTTTGTCGCCCTGAATGCCGCCGACCTCAGTGTAGAAAAACTGCGCACCGTGCCGGCTGGCAGCATGACCAGTGTCGACCAGGCCATTGGCCGCACGCCCTGGCGCGCATTGCAGGCCGGCACTTGGCTCAACGAAGAAAGCTTCACGCCCGGCGGGCCGCTGGCGCGCATGATCCGCCCTGACGAACGCGCCCTGGCGGTGGCCGTGGATGAAGTGATCGGCGCCGCCGGCCAATTGAGTCCCGGCGACTACGTGGACGTGTTGCTCTACCTGCGCCAGGACACCGCCAACCTCGAACAATCGGCCCAAGTGGTCGTCCCCGCCATGCGCTTGCTCAGCGTCGGCGACCAAATGGGCCTGACCAACGACGGCACTCCCGCCTCCCCGCCGGCGATGACCGCCGAAGAAAAAGCCCAACGCCGTGCACCCTCGCGCACGGTTGTGCTGGCGGTGCCCGAGCAACTGCTGAGCCGACTGATGCTTGCCTCCCAGGCCGGCACTTTGCGCCTGGCCGTGCGCAGTGCCGACGAACGCTTGCTGAGCCAGTACTGGGCCGGCGAAAGCAACGCACCGGACAAGCTGCAAAGCGCTAATCGCGACCTTTACCAGTTCACGCAACTGGCCTTTGCCCAAGCCCCGAAAAAAGTCGCCCAGAGCGCTCCGCACCGCACCGGTGTGGAGGTGATCCGCGGCAACCAAGCCACCCAACAAACGCCTGATTGAACAAGGATGCTGTGCATGAGCCGACGTTTCGCACCGGTGTTCACGCTGAAAATTGCCTGTGCCCTGCTGCTGTCGAACCTGTCGGTGGGCGGGGCCGTGGCCGCCACCGGCAACTGCAGTAGCTTGGGCCAATTACCCGCAGCCCTTTCGGTGGGCGAAGGACTGCAACAGGAGCTGCAATCACCGGTGGCGATCACGCGCCTGGCCATCGGCGACCCGAAAATCGCCGACGTGCACCTCAACGGCGATCGCGGCTTCCTGCTGACCGGCATCGCCTCCGGCACCACCAGCCTGATGGTTTGGACCGCCTGCTCCAACACGCCGCGCCAGAGCATGGTGTTTGTCAAAGGCAAAGCCACAGCGGCGCTGACCAGCCTGTCACTGGCGCCAGCGGACGACCCCTCGCTGCCCAGCCAAGTGCAGACCGACATCCGCTTTGTCGAGGTCAGCCGCACCAAACTCAAGGAAGCCAGCACCAAGATCCTGGGCATGGGCAAAAACTTCTTCCTCGGCAGCCCCAACCTGTTATTTCCCACGTCCAGCACCTTCAAGCTGCCGGTGAGCGCTGACCAGTTCAACATCGGCTTTGGCGGCGGGCGTGTCTCGGCGATGATCAACGCCCTGGAAAGCAGCGGCTTTGCCTACACCCTGGCACGCCCAAGCCTGGTGGCCATGAGCGGGCAAAGCGCGACCTTCCTCGCCGGTGGCGAGATCCCGATCCCGGTGCCCAGCAGCGGCAGTGACACCATCTCCATCGAGTACAAAGAGTTCGGCATTCGCCTGACCCTGACCCCCACCGTCATCGACCGCAACCGGATTTCCCTCAAGGTGGCACCGGAAGTCAGCGAGCTGGACTACACCAACGCCGTGGTCATTCAAAACATCCAGGTACCGGCGCTGACCATCCGCCGCACCGACACCAGCGTGTCCCTGGCCGATGGCGAGAGTTTCGTGATCAGCGGCCTGATCAGCAGCAACAACACCACCAACATCAGCAAGTTTCCGGGCCTGGGTGACATCCCGATCCTGGGCGCGTTCTTTCGCGATTCCTCGGTCAACCGCCAGGACAAAGAGCTGTTGATGATCGTCACGCCGCACCTGGTTCAGCCGCTGGCCGCCAACGCCCAACTGCCGTCGTTGCCTGGCGAGAACCTGCGCAACTACGACCCGAACTGGTACCGCCTGTACTTCCTGGAAAACGGCAATTTCGACCGCAACAATGGGTTATCACAATGAGCGATAGCCTGAGCCAGACCTTCCTGGCAATCACCCGCAACACCACTGACCTTGAGTGGCTGCAGGGCGCGCTGGCACCGCTTGGCCAAGTGGTCAGTGCCGGCAGCGGCACACTGGACGAGTTACTGGCGCTGGTCGATGTGACCTTCGCCAACCTGGTGTTTATCGGCCTCGACCGCGAGCATGTGGTGGCCCAGAGCGCGCTGATCGAAGGCGCGCTGGAAGCCAAACCGATGCTGGCCATCGTCGCCCTCGGTGACGGCATGGACAACCAGTTGGTGCTCAATGCGATGCGCGCCGGGGCGCGGGATTTTGTCGCCTATGGTTCACGCTCAAGCGAAGTGGCCGGGCTGGTGCGCCGCCTGAGTAAACGCCTGCCGCCCGTGACCACCAACACCCAACTGGGCGGCCTCACGGTGCTGTACGGCACTCAAAGCAATGCCGACGGCGCCTTGCTCGCAGGTCACTTGGCGCTGGTTGTACAAAAGAGCGGCCAGCAAACCCTGCTGCTGGACCTGGGCCTGCCACGCGGTGACAGCCTGGCGCTGCTGGGGCTGGAAAGCTCGTTCAATTTTGGCGATGCCCTGCGCCACCTGCGGCGGCTGGACGCGACCTTGATCAACAGCGCCTTCACCTCTGCCGAGGACGGCCTGCGCATCCTCGCCTACGCCCCCAACGATGAGCCGCTGGAGCAGACCAGCGCCGCCGAGCTGTACATGCTGCTCAGCGCCCTGCGCCAGCACTTCCAGCACATCGTGGTCAACCTTGCCGGCCAGCAGGACAGCGAAGCGCTGCGCACCTTTGTCAGCCACTGCGACAAGCTGTTGTGGTGCACCGATCAAAGCGTGCTCGACTGCCGTCGCAACCTCGCGATACTCAACCAGTGGCGCGAAAAAGGCATGAAACTGGAGCACGCCAAGCTGCTGGTCGATCGCTACATCAAAAGCTGCGCCCCCGATTCCGAGGCGCTGGAAAAGAGCTTTGGGCTGGAGGTAATTGCCGTGTTGCCACTGAGCCCGGAGGTACGCCTGAATGCGAAAAACCAAGGGCAAACCTTGTTCGCCCTGGCCCCGCGAGAACCGCTGACCCTTGGCCTGAAAACCCTGGGCGAACGCCTGGCAAAACGCTCGGAAGGCATGAAAAAACCTTCTCACAACTGGCTTGACCGCCTGCTGGGCACCGGCAAATGAACGGCGAAAAACTCTTCGGCGCCCCCGCTCGCGGCATCGGTGGCAACACCGACCACGATGGGCTCAAGCTGGTGCTGCATCGGTACATCATCGATGCCATCGAAGAGTCGGGCAAGAATCTGCTGGAAGGCTCACGCCCGCTGCTGGCGCAATTTGTCATCGACAAGGTGGCCGAATACATCAACCGCATGCACCTGGCGATCTCGCGCTATGAAATGGAGCGCCTGGCCGAAGAAATCGTCGATGAACTGACCGGTTTCGGCCCACTGGAAGTGCTGCTGCGCGACCCGTCGGTGACGGAAATCCTGGTCAACGGCCCGCACCGAGTGTTTATCGAGCGGGACGGTGTGCTGCATCAAAGTGACCTGCGCTTTATCGACGCGCACCACGTGGAGCGCGTTATGCAGCGCATCCTCGCGCCTCTGGGTCGGCGTCTGGACGAGTCGTCGCCCATGGTGGATGCGCGCCTGCCCGATGGCAGCCGGGTCAATGCGATCATCCCGCCGATTGCCCTGGACGGGCCGTGTCTGTCGATTCGAAAGTTTCGCAAGGACATGCTCAAGAGCAGCGATTTGGTGGCCATGCAGACCATCGACCAGAACATCTTCGACTTCTTCCAGGAGGCGGTGGGCAAGCGCTGCAACATCCTGATCAGCGGCGGCACCGGCACCGGTAAAACCACGCTGCTGAATATTCTCAGCCAGCTGATCAACCCGCATGAGCGGCTCGTCACCATCGAAGACGTGGCCGAACTGCAACTGGGTCACCCTCACGTCGTGCGCCTGGAAACCCGCCCGCCGAACGCCGAGGGCCATGGTGAGGTGAAAGCCAGCGACCTGATCCGCAACGCCCTGCGGATGCGCCCCGACCGCATCATTCTGGGTGAGATTCGCGGCGTGGAAGTGCTAGATGTACTGACCGCCATGAACACCGGCCACGACGGTTCCATGAGTACCGTGCACGCCAACAACGCGGCCGATGCCTTGCTGCGCCTGGAAACCCTGGTGGGCTTGACCGGCCGTGTGGTGGCGGAGAAAACCCTGCGACAAATGATCTGTGCGGCGCTGGATGTGGTGATTCAACTGACCCGCCTGCCGGACGGCCGTCGTTGCGTCAGCGAAGTGGTCGAGGTGGTCGGCATCCGTGAAGACGTGTACGTGACCAACACCCTGTTCCGCCATGACCGGCGCACCGGCTTCGGCTTTCTGCGCGAGGCGGTCAACCCGGCCGGTGAAAAGCTGCGCCGCGAACCGTTACTGCCTTGAAGGGGACGCAAGCATGACCGGGGCCATCCTGTTGCTCATCTGCCTGATTCTGATCGGCCTGTCGATTCGCTCCTTCCAGATCGGTTTGCGCCGCGCCCAGACCGAACGCGTGCTCGGCCGCCTTGCCGAAGGCCAGCCGCAGCTCGTTGAAGAGAACGGCCAGTGGAGCGGCGTGGAGCGCATGTTCCTGCGCGCAGGCCTGGGCAAACCCAGTGACAACCTCGGCGTGTGGCTGGCGATCTGGGCGCTGGGCGCAGTCCTGGGCCTGCTGGTTGCCGGCTGGATCGGTCTGTTGGTGATGGTGGTGTTGCCGCTGCTGGTACTGCGCCTGTACATCGCCTGGCGCTATCAACGGCGGATCAAGCGCATGATCGAACAACTGCCGCAATTGCTCGACCACACCGTGCGCAGCCTCAAGGCCGGGCGTACCCTGGCCGACGCGGTGCTGGGCGGCATCGAGATTACCGAAGACCCGCTGCAACACGCCATGGGCCGTATCCGGCGCAACGTGCAGCTGGGCGTGAGCCTGCCGGAGTCGGCCCACGACTTTGCCGAATTTTACGAGCGCGATGAGTTTCGCCTGTTCGCGCTGGGTTTGAAGGTCAACCACCGCTATGGCGGCAACGCCAGCGAGCTGTTGGAAAACCTGATCAAGATGATCCGCGAACGTGAGCAAGCCGCCCGCCAGCTGCGCGCCTTGACCGGCGAAACGCGCGTCACGGCCTATGTGCTCACCGCCCTGCCGATCTCGATGATCGGCTACTTCCTGGCGGTGAACCCCGCGTACCTGATGACCATGTGGAACGACGGCACCGGGCGCATTCTGTTGTTCGTGGCGCTGGTGATGCAGTTGTTGGGCTGCTTCACCTTGTGGCGCATGTTGCGGAGCGTATGAGATGGCGATTGCACTGCTGATCAGCGCTGTACTGTTTATCGCCGCCCTCGGGTTAGTGCTGGCCAACCTGATAAAACACCGGCGCGGCCAGCGCCTGGTTGCCCAACGGTTGCAGGGCCAGATGGCGCGCGAACACAGGTTCGGCACGCTGATGCGCCAGCTGGGCAGCAGCCCGCTCGCGCAACGCTCGGTGAGCCTGGACAACGAAACCCAGATCCTGCTCAACCGTGTCGGTTGGCGCAAAGCCAACCAGCGCTCGATGTTCGCCGCCTTCCAGGTCGGTACGCCGTTGCTGCTGTTGATCATGACCCTGGTGGTTCAGCAAGTGATGTACCCCGCGACCGGCTCGCCGTGGCTGGCGCCGTTGCTGGCCCTGGGCATCGGTTATCTGTTGCCCAAGCGCATTCTGGCCTGGGCCGCCAAGGCGCGCCAGCAGCGCATCTCCCGCGAGGTATCGACCTTCATTCCGCTGCTGCGCATCCTGTTCGAATCCGGCATGGCGGTTGAGCAAGCGCTGCGTGTGCTGAGCATTGAAGCGCAACGCTTGTTGCCGGCGCTGACCCATGAGTTGCGTTTGATCCTGACACGGGTCGACTCGGGCCTTGAGCTGAGCGAGGAGCTGGGCAAGACCGCGCGGCTGCTGGCCGTGGATGAATTCACCGACACCTGCACCATCCTCCAGCAGCTGGTTCAGCAAGGCGGCGGCGCGATGAAATCGCTGCTGTCGCTCAAGCAATTGCTCGACGACCGACGCCTCACGCGGATCCAGGAATTCGTCTCGAAGATGTCGGCAAAAATGTCCGTGGTGATGATGGTGTTTTTGTTTCCCGCCTTGCTGATCGTGCTCGGGGGACCCGCCTTTATCGGCATCACCCGGGCCTTGAGTAACTTATGAGGAGCGCCCGATGAAAGCCTTGATAGCCGGTTTGAGCCTGTTGCTGCTAAGTGGCTGCGCCACCAATGGCCAAACCCCGTGGGGCGCGTTTACCGGCACCGGCAGTTGCCCCAAGCCCAGTTCCGATCAGGAGCTGTCGCTGAACCTGGCCGATGAAATGGCCGGCGACGGCAAGCTGCACGCCAGCCTCGCCAACCTGCAAGGCTTGCCGGCCAATCTGCCCCAGGTGCGCCTGCGCCAGGCCAAGGCCTATCGCCTGCTCGGGCGCAGCGAAGCCGAGCCGTTGTACCGCAGCCTGATCGGCACCTGCATGGCCGCCGAAGGCGAACACGGCCTGGGGCAGGTCGCCTCGGCCAAGGGTGATAACGGGCAAGCGATGGCCCACTTGCAACGCGCCGCTCGACTGGCGCCCACCGACGAGAAAATCCGCAACGACCTGGGCGTGGTGTACCTCAACCAACTGCGCCTGGAAGACGCGCGCTTTGAATTCATGACCGCCATGGAACTCAAGCAGAGCGACCCGCTGGCGGCGGTCAACCTGGTGACGCTGTTGATTTATCAGGACAACTGGAAGCAGGCCGCGCAACTGGTCAGCCAGATGGGCCTGAGCCCCGAGCAAGTCACTGAAGCCCAGGCCCGCGCCGAGAAACTCAAAGGCTCAAGCACACCCGTCGCCAAAGCCAAGGATCAAGTCGCCGCTGTCAGTGATGCCGCAAGCACCCCGAGGAATTGATGATGAAAACACCTTATCTCGCCAGCCTGGCCATGCTCGTGTTGCCCTTCAGCGCCATGGCCATCGAGCCCGGCCCGTCGTCGCCCCAGCAGGCCCTGACCGAGCAATGGCTGACGCTGCAGGTCACGGGCAGCGCCGCGTCGCAAACACCTCAGAAGGCGTCCGCGGCCGAACGTGACAAGGCGCACCAGCGCTTGCTGGACAGCTACAAGTATCCGATTCCGGAGTATTTCGAGCAGAAGGTGGGGGGGAAAACCGGAGGCAGCAATTGATCTATCACTGACACACAGCAGTTCTAATGTGGGAGCGGGCTTGCTCGCGAATGCGGTGTATCAGCCAACCTATGGGTGACTGGCACACTGCATTCGCGAGCAAGCCCGCTCCCACATTTTTGACTGCATCCAACCAGGCCGATCAGTGCGCCGTCACTCGCTGGCGCAGCGATGAATTATTTGGCGATAACGCCAATGCCAATTGCGTGCGGTTGTGCATGTGCGTCAGGCGCAGCACTTGGGACACGTACAGCTTCACCGTGTTTTCAGTGATGCCCAACTCACAGGCGATCTGATAGTTGGTCTGCCCCTTGCCCACCAGCCGTGCGACATCCAATTGGCGTGGCGACAACTGGTTGAAGATCGCCGGGATTTCCACCGGCCCGGCATCCTCGGCCGAAGCCTCGTCGCTTTCCCGTCCAGGCCCACTGCTGCGCACTTTATCGAGGTCCTGATACAGGTCGTTGATGGACTCGGAAAGAAACTGCAGTTTCTGATTCAAGTTACCCAGTTGCAGGTCCTTTTTGCGCTCTTGCAGCGCGGCGTCCTGGCGCTGCAAGCCTTCGAGCAACTCGTGCAGGTTGATGGGCTTCTGGTAGTAGTCCGCGATGCCGGCACGCAGGGCCTTGATCACGTCCTGCTTGTCGGCGCGACCGGTCAACATAATGGCTTCGAACGCGCGCTGCTTACCGGCGATTTTTTGCAGGGCCTGCACCAACTCGATCCCATCCATTTCCGGCATATGCAGGTCGCACAGCACCAGGCCGATCTCGGCATCTTCGCTGAAACGCTTCACGGCCTGTTGGCTGGATTCACAGGGGACGCAGCGGTAACCGCTGCTTTCAAGAAATTCACAGAGTTCTTCCACGATCAGCGGCTGATCGTCGACAACGAGCACTTTTACCGCAGAGGTAAGCTTGTTCACGCGCTACTCCATGCATTTCAAGCCAAAAGATTGACCATCCCTTTACGACACATATCCGGTACATCTCCTCATTAAACGTAGACGCACTTTCTGACTATGTACATAGCGTTAATACCCGCTGACGACTAATGGATCCAAAACCACGCAACGGCAAAACCCACCAGTAAAAACGGGGCGAATGGCTGCTTTTTTGACGCACCGGGCGCGAGATAACCCATATGCTTTTTAAGATATTGATTCATATGCGGCCAAAGCGCTGGCGCAATGATCAGCCAGAGCAAATTGGCGACTGCCGCCCCTACAAACGACCACAGCAAGTACTCCGCATCCGACACCAGCGCCAACGCTGCGAGCAGCTTCACGTCGCCCGCTCCCAGACGACCGATGGCGTAGCCAGGCAAGGTCAGCAGCAGCGCCAGAAAAAACGCCAACAGCCCCTGCCCGGTCGACGCCCCCAGCCAGGTGGTGCCCGTCCAGAGCAGGTAGACCAACGCCAACAAGGCAACGCCCAGCGTCAGACGATTGGCGAGCAACCGCTGCCGAGCATCCTGCACTGCACACAGCACCAACCACACCATCACCACTGCGCCATGGATCACGTAAAAAACATCCCTTTTTGCCGATTGATTCTATGCTGATATCAAGTAGTAGCCGTCAGGGTAGACGCGGTGATGAAAACAAGCCTCCCGGATAAGCAAAAAGGCGCGGCAGCAATCGAATTCATTGCTGTGTTCGTGATTTTTTTCGCCGTGTTCTACGGCATGGTCAGCTATAGCCTGCCGCTGCTGCTGTTGCAGTCGTTCAACCAGGCAACGGCAGAAGCTGTGCGTCTGAGCGTGGCGCTGGACCCCAACATGCAGGGCTACGCCGCCGCCGTGCAAAGCACCGCCAAAACCGCAGTCGCCAACCGTTTGCTGTGGATCCCGCCCGCCTACAAATTCGACGCTGCGACGCAAGTCACCACCACCTTCAACAGCGGCTTGTTGTTAGTGAAGATCAACTACCCCACGGCCAATCTGCAGGCGGTAATGCCCTTTATTGTCCTGCCCGGCATCGGCACCGTACCGCAGCTGCCGACGACGCTGCAGGCAACCTCGAGCCTGCAGTTTTGACCTCGGGGGAAAAACTCTTCGGGCGCCTGCTCGGCCGAAGCAGCGCGCTGGCCCTGGACACGCCTGCGTCGCCTGTCGCCGGGCTGCACCTGTGGTTGGACGCGCACGGCCGCGTGCTCGAAATCAGCGGTGCACTGCGCTCACACCTGGCGCAATACACTGACTCACCGCCCCTCCAGGACCTGCTGTGTGCCCACAGCGCGATGGCGGTTGAAGGCGTTCCTGCCGATTGGCAGCGCCATAACCTCGACCTGGATTTCCGTGGCGCCGCCGGGCTTGTGCTGCACACGCGAGGCACGATTGAAGCCCAGGATAACGGCTGGCTGCTGCATGCCGTGGACATCGGCGATTTGCTCAACGGCCGGCACCTGGCCGAGCAGCGCGAACAGGATCAGCAATTGGCCAGCCTTGTGAGTGAACACCTGCGTGTGTGCAGCCTCAGCCGGCTGCCCGACGTGTTCAACGAACAGTTGGCCAGCGTCGCGCAGCGCTGGCGCATCCCGTGTGTGGCCCTCGCGCTGCTCGATCAAGAGGACCAGGACTGGGTGATCTACAGCCAGTACGCCAACCATGATGCGCCGCTGTTCTGGCACAACGGGCAGCGCCTCGGCACCTGCCTGGACAGCCTCAACGGCACTGCCCCACTGAGTTTGCAGGCGCCTTATGGACGCGGAGAACACCCGCGTTTGCACAGCGTATTCGGCAATGCCGACGGGTTTCTGGTGCCGTATCGCGATGGCCAGGGCGTGGCCGCGTGGTTGCTGTGCGGGGCCTACAACGGCCAGCCGCACATGCGCGACCGCGACTGGCTGAACCTCGCCGCCGCCATCGCCGCGCCGCTGCTCAGCCGCCTGCGCGAGCAACGCCACCACCAACAATTGGAGCGCCTCGAAGCCCTGCAAGGCCTGTTGGGCACCGGGTGGTTCGAGTTGCTGCCCGCCAGCGCCGAGATCCAACTTGCGCCGCAATTGATGCGCAACATCGACTCAGAGCAAGCCGCGACCCGGCAAGCCCTCGACACCTGGCTGGCGCTCATCCACCCCGCCGACCGAGAGGAACTGCACAGCCGCCTGCGCGACCTGCAAGCCCTGGGCAAGCCTTTGCTCGCCAGCGTACGCCTCAACCGTGGCGACAGCGCCCAACCGCCGACCTGGTATCGGGTGCAGGGCCAAGTGCTGGGCGTGGGTGAGCAACGCCGCTGGGTCGGGTTCATGCTCGACATCAGCGACATCAAGAACCAGCAGGTGCACGCCGACGCCGCCCATGCTCGCCTGGATAACCTGATTGCCAGCTCACCGGCGGTGATCTACGTGCAACGCTACGTGAACGGCGCGCTGCTGCCGGTGTTTTTCAGTGACAGCCTGCTGCCGTTGCTGGGCCGCACCCTCGCCGAGTGCAGCCACGACAGCCTGGTGCAGTGGGTGCATCCCGACGACCGCGACCTGTACTTCCAGCGCACGCGCCAACTGCTGCGCGAAGGCAGCGTGCGCAGTCGTTACCGTGTGCAGGACAAACAGGGCAATTACCACTGGCTGCTTGATGAAGCCAAATTGCTGCGCGACGACCTGGGCCTGCCGGTGGAAGCGATTGGCCTGTGGCTGGACGTCACCGACGCGACCGTGGCTGCGCAACAGGTCAAAGCCAGCGAGGAGCGTTACCGAATTCTGGTGGAAGACTCCCCGGCGATGATCTGCCGCTACCGCCCGGACCTGACCCTGACCTTCGGCAACACGCCATTGGCCAACTACCTCGAATGCCGTCCCGCACAGTTGCGCGGGCTGAACCTGGGCGACTGGCTCTCAGCCGAACAGCGCGAGGCGTTTGTGCAGCGCATCCGGCAGTTGACTCCGGAGTTCCCGGTCAGCACCGCCGAAATCAGCCTGCAACTGCCTGGGCGCGAACACGCCTGGTGGGTCTGGTCGGACCGCGGCGTGTTCGATGAGCACGGCGCCCTGGTCGAGGTGCAGGCCGTGGGCCGCGACAACACCGAAGTGCGTCGCTCGCAGCAGCAACTGACGCAAAGCGCAAAAATGGCCACCCTCGGCGAAATGGCCACGGGCCTTGCCCATGAGATCAACCAGCCGCTGAACGTGATGCGCATGGCCGTCGTCAATGTGCTCAAGCGCCTGGGCAGTGGCAACGTGCAGGTCGACTACCTCACCGAAAAACTCCAGCGCATCGACGCCCAGGTTCAACGCGCAGCCCGGGTGGTGGACCATATGCGCGTGTTCGGCCGCCGCTCGGAAGTCGAGCAACAACCATTCGACCCGGCGCAGGCAGTTGAGGGCACGCTCTCGCTGCTCAGCGAAGGCCTGCGCGGCAAAGGCGTGGAAGTCCGCCTGACCCAGGCGGACGTTCCCGTGCAGGTCAAAGGTTACGTCGACCAGCTTGAACAGGTGCTGATCAACCTGATGGTCAACGCCCGCGATGCCCTGCTGGGCCAGCGCGAAAAAAACCCTGAGTTGCGCCCGTGGATCGCCGTGCACACCGAACACGATAGCCGTCACGTGCGCATCTGGGTCGAGGACAATGGCGGGGGCATTGACCCACGCTTGCTGGAGCGGATCTTCGAACCGTTCTTCACCACCAAGCCCATTGGCGTGGGCACCGGGCTGGGCCTGTCGGTGAGCTACGGCATCGTCGAGAACATGGGCGGACGCCTCAGCGTCAGCAATGGAGAACAGGGCGCACGGTTTTGTGTGGAACTGCCCAGGGCCACCGACGCTTAGATCACCAGGTAGGCCTCACCAGTCTGGCCGCAGGTGAGGTTGGCGCCCACGTTCACATTCGTCAGGCTGATGCCCAACATGTTCAACAGGTTGTTGAGGATCGGGTTGAGCAGCGGGCCCAGCAGGCTATCCACCACCGGGGTGACGATGGCGCTGACGCCACCGAGCAGCGACACGACGCTTGCCGCCAGTGCGCCCAGCGGGTTACTGCCAACCGGCTGGTACGCCGTAATGCCTACGCCATTAAGCGTGGTCGACAGGCTGCTGACCACATTGGTCGCCGGCGCGGCCGCCTGATAGGTCGGGGTGAGGCCCACGTTAGGCGGCGTGGCGAATGGCGCAGTACTGGAGAACACCAGGGTTTGATTGCTCGCCGCAATCGGGCTTAGCACCTTGATCGCAACGCCACCGGCGGCGAACGGTACACGCGTACCGCAGGTGCCGACTCCGAGGATTTCATGGCAGGTCTTGGTGCCGATGTCGATCAGCGCCAAAGGCGCCACGGTCATCGGTAACGTGCTGGAAAACGCATTGGTGATAGCGCCCACATTCAGCGACGCCAGCGAGGTGGTGGTGTAGGCCGTCAGGCTCTTGGTGCCAGCGCTGCCCGTCGGGCAACTGTAGGCGGTGACATAGCTGCTGGCGCCGCCGGCATCCAGCACGATATTGAGCGGCAGGTTACCCGGCAACGCCAGCAGATCCAGTTGTTGGCAGCCGGCCCCCAGCAAACACAGCGCCGAGTTGATCGTGCTCACCAGGTTCAGGCTCAACAGGCTGTTGACCACCGGCGTCAGCGGCCCCACCAGGTTATTCACGGCCGTGGTGAGCCCCGACAAACTGCTCAGCACCGGCAGGCTGACCGTCACCTCGGTGCGCACCTGGGCGGTACGCACATAAATCGCATTCGGCCCCAGGGGGTTGGCCGCGGCCAGCGCCGGGTCACCCATCGCCGAGAGTTGCGGCGGCTCGATCACTTTGACCTGGGTGGTGATGTTGGCCAGCCCCAGCAGGCTGACGGGCAAGATCGCGGCAGCCGCACTCTGGCTGTTGGACAACTGCACCACGCCCTGAATCAGCTGGAACACCTGCAGGTTGGCATTCAGCGCGGCGGCGGTGATGCCCGTCTGCAACTGCAGGATCTGCCCGAGGGTCAGCGGGGCCTGGTTGATGGCGGCGATTTTCAAGCTGCCCAGGGCCGTCAATACATCCGCCGTCGCGCCGTTGGCGGTGAGCACCGTGATCGCGGCCTGGATCAATTGCGAGGCGGTGACATTGGTGTTGAGCAGTTGGGTGTAGTTACCTGCGGTCACGCCCAGGTTGATCGCCAGTTGGTCGAGGTAACTGAGCAGGCTGATATTGGTGTTGAGCAAGCCATTCCAGCCGGCGAGCGTCAGGTTGAGGTTGCCGCCGAGCAAGCCGCTGAACAAGGGGTTCAACAGGCTTGCGCTGGCGCTGTTGACGCTGGCCAACGTGCTGTTGATGGTCAGTTGGGCCAAGGATGGCGTGGGCTTGGCCGCCACCGCCGTGGCTGACAAGACCGTGTTGAGGCTGACCGGGTTGCCGGAAAACAGTGCCCACACCCCGCCGGCCACGCTGGTCGTGACGGTTTTGCTGGCCACTACCTGGATCGCTGACGACAACGCGGGGTTTGCGCTGAACGTGCGCTGGCCCGAGGCGCCAGTGGTGACGGAGCCACAGCTGGTCACCAGGGTGTTGCCGTTGCCCACCACGAAATAATTGCGCGCCACGCTTTGCCCGGCGTAGGCCGCCGCACTCAACCCCGCCAGGCAGGTGCCGTTGCGGCTGACGGCTTCCAGCGCTGCGGTGTCCGCCACGCCTTGCAACTTGCGCTTTTCCAGGTACAAACGGCCGCTGTCTATCACCAGCAGGGTAAACGCCAACACCACCGCCAATACGCCGGCGGCCATCAAGCCAATGGCGCCGCGCTGCTTGCCATGAAATCGGGGAGACATCGAGCACTCCTGTGCCGGCGAGTCGCCGAGCGCTTACTCTCCTGGGGTGTCTTTGAGTGTAGACAAGGGCTGAGGGGTGCGCTGACTCAAGGCTGCAGGAGATCCAATGTGGGAGCGGGCTTGCCCGAGTTAGTGGTGGGTCAGTCACAGCTTTATTGGCTGACACTCCGCTATCGGGGGCAAGCCCCCTCCCACAGGGAAATGGGGAAAGGTTTAGTGGGGTGGGTAGTTGGAGAGGATTTTGCTGACGGTGGTGCGGATGGCGTTGTTGCGATCCTGTGGATTTGGACTGCTGGCCATCATCTGCTCGTCACTGCCGCGCCACACCAGCTTGCCGTCCTTGCCGTCCAGCAAGTCGATCTGGATGGTCGCGACTTTGTAGGTGATGCTGCGCGTTTCGTTGTACATCGGCGCGCCCCAATAGCCATTCCATGGGCCACCCCAGGCGCCGCCGTAGTTGGTGGTGACTTGCTGCTGGCGGTCTTCGACGATCAGGTAAGCCTGCACGTTCAGATCGGCCTTGGTGCCGGCTGCGGCGGGACGCAGGCCGCGTTGGTCAAGTTGTTCGCCGACGGCCTGGCGGATGCGCTGCTCGGTGAGGTCGCTCTTGATCCGCGGATCATCCGGGCGATATTGCAGCGCCGGGTCTTTCCAGGCCCAGTTGCGGTAGGCGCCGAAGTCGCGGCTGGCGTCAAAGTCGTGGTTGACCTGGTTGGACTGGCAACCGCCCAGCAACACGACAACAGCAAGTGCAGCAATGCGACGAAACATGGTTTATCTCCAAAAGACGCTTCAGCCTGAAATGAGAATAGCTGCTAACTGGGTGGATAGGCGCTCATTGCCTTCTGCATCGCTTCACGCAAGGCATCGGCCCGTTGGCTCAGGCTGCCCTGGCTGGCGGTTTCGGCGCTGGTGCTCCACACCGGCTGGCGAGTGCGGGCATCGAACAGGCTGATGCGCGCCACGGCGACCGTCACTTCATAAGTGCGCACCACCGGTACGGTGTTGTACATGCCGTAGCCATTGCCATAGCGGTTATAGCCGCCGTAACCGTAGCCATAGTCGTCCTGGACCTGGCGCAGGCGTTTTTCCAGACGCACATCGGCGCTCACCAGCAGGTCGGGCGCACGGTTGTCATGCAAGGGGCGCAGGCCACGCTGGTCGAGGGCGCCGCTGACCGCCTCGGCAATCTGCGCCGAGTCGGCCCAGGCCGTGCCCGCCGGCAGTTGGCCGTTGAGCCAGCCCCAGCTGCGGTAGGCGCCATAGTCGCGCACCGGGGCCGGGTAGGCGCTGGCATCAAAGGTGTTGGCCGCCTGGGCCGGTGCCGGCGGCATCGGCGCCGAAGCGGCCACGTAGGGATTAGGGCTGGAGCAGGCGCTCAAGCCCACCGACAACAGGATCAAACACAGACGACGCATTTCGACCTCCGCAGACTGGGCCGCTTAAACCGGACGGCACATCCAGTGCAAATAACGCCCAAGTCCGGCAAAGCTTGGGTGACGACGGTGAGCGAGTTCCATCTCCAACAAATCCTGTAAATCGGCGCGGGCCTGGAATTCCACCGGCATATAGTCGTGGAACACCCGCACGCCACTTTGGCTTTCGACCTGCCAGAGCCCCTCGAGTTGCGCCGCCAACTCACGTGGGTCGAGCGGCTGTTGCGGGGTGAGGCTCTGTTTCTCGCCGGCCATGTCGTTCTTGCGCATTTTGCGAAAGTGACCTTTGAGCAGGTTGCGGTAAATCAGCGCATCGCGGTTATAGAACGCCAGCGACAGCCAGCCGCCCGGCACGGTGAGCTGGTGCAGCACCGGCAGGATCGCATGGGGTTCGGCCAGCCATTCCAGCACGGCG
Source organism: Pseudomonas sp. NFX183 (assembly GCF_047943075.1). Taxonomy (NCBI): domain Bacteria; kingdom Pseudomonadati; phylum Pseudomonadota; class Gammaproteobacteria; order Pseudomonadales; family Pseudomonadaceae; genus Pseudomonas; species Pseudomonas sp. NFX183. Next base: position 1,408,268 of record NZ_CP181333.1, read on the forward strand.
TGGCACAGCACCAGGTCGTAAGGTTGGGTGAGTTGGCCGAGCAGTTCCTGCCAGGGCGCGTGGATAAAGGTTGCGCTCTGGCCGGCGTCGGCAAAGCGTTGGCGTGCGCCTTCGAGCATCGGCTCGGCGGGCTCGGCCAAGGTCACTTGGTGGCCGCGCTCGGCCAGCCACAGCGACATGTGCCCCAGGCCCGCGCCGATATCCAGCACACGCAATGGACGGTCCGGCAGGGCTTCGATCAGGTCGGCCTGGAGCACCGCCAGGCGAATCGCGCCTTTGGCGCCGCCGTAGATTTTCTCGGCAAAGCGCGTGGCCAGTTGGTCGAAATGACGATCACTCATGGGCAAACCGCCGTTCGCTGTCGGCCAGTTTGGCGCGCACCACCTCGTTCATGTCCAGGCCCAACTCGCTGCACAGCAACAGCAGGTACAGCACGATATCGCCGACTTCCTGCCCGGCGTGGGCGAGTGTGTCGGCGGGTAGCTGGCGCGATTGGTCTTCGCTCAGCCATTGGAAGATTTCCACCAGCTCGGCCATTTCCACACTGGCGGCCATGGCCAGGTTTTTCGGGCTGTGGAACTGCTTCCAGTCGTTGTTATCGCGGATGCGGTGCAGGCGTTCGGTGAGGTGTTCGAGGTTCATGCGGGGGCTCCTGAAGGTGTATAGCTTCGGGGGGATCAGGGATGAAGGCAAGTGAATCCCGGTGGTGTGCTTGAGGGCGGCATCGCAGGCAAGCCAGCGCCTGCATTTGATAGGTGTTCGCGGGCATGTTGTGGCGAGCGGCTTGTGGTGGCGAGCGGGCTTGTTGTGGTGAGCGGGCTTGCCCCGCGTTGGGGCGCGAAGCGGCCCTGAAATCTGACAACGCGATACATTTCTGGGGCTGCTGCGCAGCCCAACGCGGGGCAAGCCCGCTCGCCACAATGGGTTGGGTTGGGGTGGGGGGGTTGGGCGGGGATGGCTAATCGACGACGCTGAATTCGAGGCGGGCGGTTTGGCCGGCTTCGTCGAGGACGCTGAGCTGGTAGCGGCCCAGTTGTTCGAAGCTGGCGTTGATGCTGTCCTGGTTGGCGCTATCGCCCAGTGGCGCGCCGTTGAGGAACCACCAGCGCCGGCCACTGCCGCCCAGGGCAGAGATTTTCAAGTGCAGGGCCTGCTGGCTGGCGGCGGGCAGGCGCAGTTGGTCGCCTTCGCGTACGCCGACGATGGACAGCGGCGACGAGGCGGCCAGCGCTGGCGGTGGGCAGTCGGGGTCGGTGGCCGGGATGCGCGCCTCGCGGCGCTCCACCCTAGGCAGCCAGGGCTCCAGCGGTGCAGGCCACAAGGCGATATTTTTTGACACTGCCCCAGGGCAATGCGCGTCCACCCGCAAGCCTTTGGCATTGACCCACACGCTTTCCATCAATCCCATGCTCAACGGCTGGTCCAACGCCTGCAAGGTCGGCGGCGTGGTGTTGTCCAGCGTCCAGGCAAAGCGCTGGCGGCGGCAATTGGGGTCGCTGCGGCTCATGGGCTGGCCCAGCGGCCAACAGATCGCGGCCACGCCAACATTGGCAGGCACCGGCTTGGCGGGCGCGCTGATCCCGCGCTGGCTGTCGCGGTTGGTCAGCACGTCATGTACCTGCAACATCAACGGCGCCGCCGAGGCCAGCCCGAACTGCCCCGGCACGGGCGTGCCGTCAGGTCGGCCGATCCACACGCCGATCAAGTAGCGCGGCCCCACCCCCATCGCCCAGGCATCGCGAAAGCCATAGCTGGTGCCGGTTTTCCAGGCCAGCACCGGGCGCTGCACCAGCTCGGCACGCGGGTCTCGGTCGGGCCGCGCCTGGCCGCTGAGGATGCGCCGCACAATCCAGGCGGCCCCTGGCGACAATAAAGGCCGTTCTTTAAGCGTATCGTCCGGCTGTAATCGGATAGCAGCACTCCTGCCGTCGCGGGCAAAGGCGCTGTAACCGCTGACCAAGTCTTCCAGACGGCTGCCCGCCCCGCCCAGAATCAGCGCCAGGTTCGGTTCGGCCAACGCCGGCAATGCCAGCGGCACGCCGCCGATGCGCATCTGCGCAGCAAACCGTTTCGGCCCATAGGCCTCCAGCAGCTGCACCGCCGGCAAATTCAATGAACTGGACAGCGCCGTACTCGCCGGCACTGCGCCGCTGAAACCCATGGAGAAGTTGCCTGGCCGGTAATCGCCATAGCGCCGGGGCACGTCCTGCAGCAGCGATTCGGAGTGGATCAACCCCTCGTCCAGTGCCATGCCATACAGAAAGGGTTTCAAGGTGGAGCCGGGCGAGCGCAGCGCGCTGATCATGTCCACATGGCCAAAGCGCTTGGCGTCATTGATATCCACCGAACCGAGGTAAGCGCGCACGGCCATGGTTTCTTCTTCCACCACCAGAATGGCGGCGGAGGTGTGTTCCGGCAGCCGCGCGCGCCAACCCAGCAGCAGGTCTTCGAGGCGGCGTTGCAGCGTAGCGTCCAGGGTGGTGCGGATCAGCGGCGGGCTGTCCGGACGGTTGAGACGGCGGGCCAGCAACGGCGCGAGGCTGGGTTCGAGCCGAGGGGCGAGCAACAGCGGCTCTTCCAGGGCTTCATCAACGGCCGATTGCGGCCATACCTGGAATTCGGCAAGGCGGCGCAGCACTTTGTCGCGGGCCTGCTGGGCGCGTTGCGGGTGGCGATCCGGGCGCAGACGGCTCGGCGCCTGAGGCAATACGGCGAGCAACGCGGCTTCAGCATGGGTCAGCTGCGCCGGGGACTTGCCCAAATACGCCCAACTGGCCGCCGCCACGCCCTGCAACGTACCGCCGAAGGGCGCGCGGTTCAGGTACAGATTGAGGATCTCGTCCTTGGACAAATGCCATTCCAACTGCGCAGTGCGCCACAGCTGACGCAGCTTGCCGTGCAAAGTGCGCGAGTGCGGGTCGAGCAGCCTCGCCACCTGCATCGACAAGGTGCTGCCGCCCGACACCACCCGCGCGCCGGTCAGGTTCTGCCACGTAGCCCGCACCAGCGCCAGCGGGTTCACGCCGGGGTGCTCGTAAAACCAGCGATCTTCGTAGGTGAGCAGCGCGTCCAGGTAATATGGCGACACCTCACGGGTCTGCACCGGATACCGCCACACGCCATTGGCATCGGCAAAGCGCCACAACGGCGTGCCATCCTCGGCCAGCACCACCCGGGCCAAATCATCCTTGGGCAGCGGCAACGGCCAAATACGATCCGCCAGCCACAAGAGGGCAATGACTGCCAACACACATCCAAATGCCCAGCCCAGTAAATGTGGGAGCGGGCTTGCTCGCGAAAGCGATTTGTCAGTCAGCTCACTCACAACCGCCCCACCCCACCCACAACAAATCGCAAATTCAACCGCGCAAACCTCTATGCTTCACGGAACTAGCCGCGACCCTTCGCGACCAAAGGCCCAGTGCTGGCAATTTCGTCCACTTATTCATCGAGACACACCTATGCAAGCAGACTTTTTCGGATGGTTGGGTAACACGATTGGCCTGATCATCCACTACATCGTCGAATTCTTCAGTGGGCTGTTCAATATGCTCACCCATGCCGGTGGCGACTTCGTCAATGGCATGTCCCGCGCACTGGGCATGGACACCTCGATCATCAGCATCATCACCCTGATCATCGGCCTGCTCTTCCTGTATTCGGCCGTTCGCGCCTTCATGCGCGCCTCGATCATCCTGGGCGTCATCTGGCTAATGCTCGGCCTCTGGCTACTCAGCTGGGTTGTGCACTAAACCCCAAGCCCCCCCAATCCCCTGTGGGAGCTGGCTTGCCTGCGATAGCGATCTATCAGCCACCAAACGTGCCGGCTGACCCACCGCCATCGCAGGCAAGCCAGCCCCCACATTTGAACCCCATTCCTACCGCCAGGTATCAGCGCCCCTTGATCACCAAATCCGCCGGCGTCTCCCCCACCGCCTGCCAGTTCGGCCGATACATCGACTCCACCTGCGGCGGCGGCACGCGATAAGTCCCCGGCGTCACCGCCCGCGCCAGGTACAACAAGTGCGTGGTGGCGCCATAACCCTCAAGGTTCATCGCCGCCACATAGCGGTCATCGCGGAACTCCTGGTGCTTGAGCGACGCGTTCTGCATCGACTCGCGCCACTCCTTCACCTGGCTGCTGGCGTTTTCCAGGCTGGCTGCACTTTGTGCCAGGTTCTGGTTTTCCAGCTCCAGCCCAGCCGGCAACAGGTCAACCACCAACGCGTCCGGCACCCGCTGCTTGGCGCTGACCGCCACATGCACCAGCACCAGGTCGCCACTGTTGACGTTATGCAGGTTCAACGGCTGGCCATTCATGCCCAGGTATTCGCGGCGGATACTCAGGTTGTCGCCGCCCGGTGCCGGTGGCACTTGGGGGTAACCCGAGATCGTCAGTTGCTGGTAAACCGGCGCCTCGCCCTGATTGCTCAGGGTCAGGTCGCTGGACAGCTGCTTGCCATCCAGCGCCAGCGTCGATTGTTGGTTGTTCAACGTTTGCACACCGCCACTGCCGGTCAGCGACACCTGCCAGTTCGACTCCGGCTGTGAGAACCCGAGGCGCCCGGCCAGGAACAGTGCATTACGTTCCTGGGTCGAGAGATAAGGGCTGGCGGCCAACTGGTCCGAGAGCGTAAACAAACGCTCCTCGCGTTTGCCCTTGGCCAAGTCGTTTTCTTCAAGCAAAGCCAGGATCATCGCCTGGTCACGCAGCGGGCTGCCGTAGTCGGCCAGCCACTCGTTGGCATTGCGTTGCGCCGCCAGGCCGGCAAGCAAGGCTTGATCGGCACGTGGCTGGTCGCCCATTTTTTGCAAGGCAATGGACAACTGCACCAACGGCAACCCCGAGCGCGCCTCGCTGCGGCGCTCGAAGATACTGCGCAACGCGCCCAACGGCGCTTGCTGACTGCGCGCCAGCACCATGCCGGCGTAGGCCTGCACGGCAAAGCGGGTGTGGTCGGCGTTGTCGCTGTAATCCACTTCGATCAGGTTGCGTTCCTGCACATAACGCAGCAGGCGCTCGCTGGCTTTCTTCAGCGCTTCAGGCGGCACGGCAAAGCCCTGGTCGCGGGCGCGCAGCAGGAAGTCGGTGACGTAAGCAGTCAGCCAATATTCCTCTTCGCCGTCGGCGCCCCACAAACCAAAGCTGCCGTTGTAGCGCTGCATGCCCAGCAGGCGCTCGATGCCGAGCTCGATCTTGCGTTTGCGTTCGCTGTCCGACTCGCCCTTGATGCCCAGGCGCTTGAGCAGGGCAGCGTCGGCATACAGCGACGGATACAGGCCGCTGGCCGTCTGCTCCAGGCAGCCATAGGGGTACGCCTTGAGCGCACTGATCTGCGCGCCGAGGTTCAGCGGCGGCCGGCTCGACAGGCTCAGCAGCGCTTCGCGCCCCGAGGTATCGAACTGATCCAGACTGCCGACCGGCAAGCTCCACGGCTGATCCTTGAGCACCGCGCGGTAATGCTTGAGCAGCGCCGGGTAGGCCGGGCGCACACCCAGGGTCCACTCGCGGCTGAACGGCGGCAGGTTTTCCCCCGGCAGGTCCAGGCCATTTACCGTGACCTTGACTTTGCCCTGCCCTAACCCGCCCCAGGCTTTGACCGGGATGCGCAAGGTGGTGCGCTGGCCTTGCTTGAGTTCAACAGACTGCGCGCCGCTGTTGACCAACTCCAGCTGGCCTTCGGTGCTCAATTGCACATCGAGTTTCTGCGCGTTGCCCGACAGGTTGGACAGGTCCAGCGCTAACGTGGTCTGGTCACCACCGGCGAGAAAGCGCGGCGCCGACAGCTCGGCAATCAGCGGCGCGGCAATCACCGTCTTGCCTTCGGCCATGCCATACCGATCATCGCTCCAGGCTTGCGCCATCAGGCGCAATTCGCCATTGAAGTCGGGGATATTGACGCTGACTTCGCCCTCGCCCTGTTCATTCAAAGTCACGGGCGCGCTCTGCAACGCCACAATGGTCACGCTGGTGTCCGGGCGTTTGCCGCCCTTGGCCAGCGCCGCATCACCACCGAACGCCAGGCTGGCCAAACGCCCCTGGCCGGCCTCGATCAACTGGCCGTAGATGTCGAACTGGTCCACGCCATAGGCCTTGCGACCAAACAGGCTGGAGTACGGGTCCGGCGTCGGGTATTCGGTGATATTGAGGATGCCCACGTCCACGGCCGCCAGCAGCACATGCACCTGTTTGGGCACGCTGCCGTCGGCGTTCTTGGCGGCGATCTTCACCGTCAGCGGTTGTTTGGGGCGCATTTTTTCCGGCGCGGTAAGGGTCAGGCCGAGTTTGCGCTGGGTGCGATCCAATGGCAGGTGCAGCAAACCCACGGCTCGTTTAGGCGTGATATTGGCTTTGCGCTCACCCGGACGAATCACCAGCGCGCTGACGTACAGGTCATGGCGCGACCATTTCGGGTCAAGCTTCACGGCGAAGCTTTTGCCTTCGGCCGGCACATCGATTTCCTGCCACCACAGCGGCCCTTCACTGGATTCCACCAGCAGGTAGCCTTTACCGGCCGCCGGTGGCGTAACGGTGACATTGGCGGTATCGCCATCGCCATACGCCGGTTTATCCAGCGCCAATTTGACTTGGTCCGGGCGCACGGCGCCGCCTTCGGTGTTGTCCTGGGCCTGGTAGCCGGCCCAAAACCGCAGGCTGCTGACCAGCCCGGTTTGCGGGTCTTCGACCTCGACACGGTACGGGCCCCACTCGACCTGGAAGCTGACCTTGGCGGTGTCGCCCGCCTTGATGTTCAGGGTCTGTTCGTCGAGGTTGAGGAATTTCTCGTTGAAGTGGTAACTCCAGCCGTCGCTCTCCGAGTAGTTCCAGTAGTAGTCGCGGCGCTCACGCACCAGGCGCACCTTGAGGTTTTGCGCGGCGAGTTTCTGCCCGTCCTGGTTGGCCAGCAGCACTTCGAATTCTGCTGGGCCATCGCCGTTGGTTTCCTTGCCGTCGAACAAGCCACGCAGCCCCGGCAGTTGCTCGGCCGGCCAGATCGGCTGCACCAGACGCCGAGTGATCGGGCGCCCACCTGACTCTTGAAGGCTGGCCTGCACGATTAATTGCAGGGGTGATTTGGCCTCGGCCCATTTGCTTTCCAGCGTCAGGTCTTCCTGACCCTTGGCGTCGAGCACGCTTTCGTCCAGCTCGAAATCCTGACTCAGTTCTTCTTCGGTGACCGAGCCGAACTGGTAGCCCGGCAGCGATTTGACCGCCTCGCGCAACGGGCGCACATACACTTGCCCGCTGACGCGGTTGCCCGATGCCGGTGCGCCGTAGAGGTAGCGACCATTGACGTGAATCACCGGGTTATCCGCCGGGCTCAAGGCTGTGTCACTGCCCTTGAGTTCCAGCGCCAGGCGCTCGGGCAAGAAGTCCTCGACGAGAAACTCATACAGCTGCGGCTTGCCGTCGCCGAGGTCGAACACCAGTTGCCAGCGCCCGGTCGGCGCTTCACCGGCCAATTGCAGCTGGTACTGATAGAGGCCCGACGCATCGGCATCCCACACGAACTTGCGGCTGACCTGCTCATCCGGCCGGCGCACCTCCACGCTCACCGGTTGCGGCTTGACGGCATTGCCATCCTTGTCGCGCAACAAGGCGTTGAGCAGCACGGTTTCACCGGGGCGATACAGGTCACGTGGGCCGAACACAAAAAACTGCAGCGGGTGCGCCGGCTGGCCGCCGATATCGAACTCGGCCAGGTCCAGCGCGGCGCTGTCCAGGCGCAGCAGGCTGGTTTGTTCGCCAAGCTTGGCCAGCAACACCTGGGCTTTTTTCGGCAACGGCAACTCGGCATGGCCACCCTTTTCGGTCTTGCCCTGGCCCAGCACGCGGCCTTCGGCATCCAGCACTTCGAGGTCCACGCCCTCCAGCGCCTTGCCGCCTTCGAGCGCTTGGGTAAACACATCCAGGCGATTGGCATAGCGGTGCACCGACAGGCCGATATCACTCAACGTGAACAGCGTGGCCGGTTGCGAATAGTTGTAGGTGCCCGAGGCGCGCATCACCGCCAGGTACACGCCCGGCTGTTGCAACTGCTTGAGGCCGGCGATCGGCAGCAACAGGGTTTCGCGCGTATTGCGCGCCGGGTTCAGGTCGAAGCGGCCGCCGTAGACCAGGTCGGCCATCGGTAGCAGTTCGCGGGACTCGTAACTTTGCAGGCTGGTATTGCGCCCCCACTGCGCCAGGAACGACGGCAGGGATTCGGGTTTGATGCGGAAGAATTCGACGTCGATCTTGTCGACATTCAGCGCTATCACCGGCAGGCCTTCAGCCAGACGGGTCGGCAGCAAGGTGCCGCGGCTGGCGAAGCCGACCGTGGCTTGCAGGTCACGGGTTTCCAGGCGTGCGCTGTACTCGGCAGCGAGCTTGTTGTCGTTGACCGCCTTCACGCCAGCGTCAACCGTCAGCACCAGTTTGCGCTGCGGCTCCAAGTGACGCAGGCGCAACTCCATCAGGTTATCGGACAGCTCCCAGGCGCCATCGACCTTGCCGGACTTGCTGTCCACCAAGTGGACTTTGTCGGCGAATTTCTGCTCGGGGTCCAACGGGATGGAAAAGCTCACCGACAGCGTGCTGGCCCCGTCCAACTGGACTTCGGACACATCCACCACGCTCAACTCACGGCCGGCATAACGCTGTTTCAGCGCTGCCACATCCACCGCCGCTTTCGCCGGTTTGGGTGCAACCGTCGCCGCCGCAGGAGAGGCCGGGGCAGCCGGTTTATCGGAGGAATCGCAGGCGCTCAGCAGGGCCAGCGCGCAGGCCAGGAACAGTCCTTTGTTAAGCATGGGGCACTCGTCGTGAGAGGGGTCCGAGGGGTGAACTATATATCAGCCTGCGAGGGGCCGATGAGGTGCTGGTCACATTGACCGACGGAGGGTGCTTTGGTTCTTGATCCTCGCTTATCCCAGCCAAATCCCACAGCTCCCACATTGGTTCTATGGTGCGGCTGGGGGCCAGTTACAATGCCGTTCCCCCAAAGGAGCCTCCATGACTTCCCTGCTCACCGACTGGCGCCACCGCCCCACCCACCGTCGCGTCTGGGCGCTGGCCGCGCCGATGATCCTGTCAAATATTTCGGTGCCGCTGGTGGCCCTGGTCGACAGCATGGTCATCGGCCACCTGCCCCACGCCCACCAGTTGGGCGCCGTGGCCGTCGGTGCAAGCCTGTACACCTTCCTCGCCTGGGCCATGGGTTTTTTGCGCATGGGCTCCACCGGGTTCGCCGCCCAAGCCGCCGGGCGCAATGACGGCGCGGCGCTGCGGCAAATCCTGCTGCAAGGCCTGCTGCTGGCATTGGGGTTGGCGACGTTGCTGGGCACCGTCGGCATTCCGCTGAGCCACCTGGCGTTGGAGTGGATGCAACCCTCTCCCGAACTCAATCAGCTGACCCGCGAGTTTTTCCACACGCGCCTGTTCGGCCTGCCCGCGGCCCTGGCCAGCTACGCCTTGGTCGGCTGGTTCCTGGGCACGCAAAACGCCCGCGCGCCGCTGGCGATTCTGTTGACCACCAACCTGGTCAACATCGCCTTGAACCTGTGGTTCGTCCTTGGCCTGGAGTGGGGCGTGGTTGGCTCCGCACGTGCGTCGGTCATCGCCGAATGGACCGGCGCCCTGCTCGGCCTGGCCCTGACGCAAAACGCCTTGCGCGCCTACCCCGGGCATATCGCCTGGGCCGCGCTCAAGGTCTGGCAAAGCTGGCGCCCGTTGCTGGCGGTGAACCGCGACATTTTCATCCGCAGCCTCGCCCTGCAATCGGTGTTTTTCATGATCACGGTGCAAGGCGCACGCCTGGGCGACGCCACCGTGGCAGCCAACGCGCTGCTGCTCAATGGCCTGCTGCTGACCGCGCATGCCCTGGACGGTCTGGCCCACGCGGTCGAAGCCCTGTGCGGGCATGCCATCGGCGCCCATGATCGGCAGGCGCTGCGCCGTTCGCTGGTGGTTGCCTGCGGCTGGTCACTGATCGCCAGTGCCGGATTCGCGCTGCTGTTCACCTTTGCCGGCCATCTGTTTATCGCCATGCAAACCGACATCCCCAGCGTGCGCGAAACCGCCGACATTTACCTGCCGTATCTGGCGGTGCTGCCGTTGATTGCGGTGTGGAGCTACTTGCTCGACGGCCTGTTTATCGGCGCCACCCGCGCGCGGGAAATGCGCAACGGCATGCTGCTCACCGTGGCGATGCTGCTGCCCTTCGCCTGGGCACTGCAGCCGTACGGCAACCACGGCCTGTGGCTTACTTTCCTGCTGTTCATGGCCCTGCGCAGCCTTACTTTGTGGGCGATTGCCTGGCGCTTGAATCGGCAGAATCAGTGGCTTGGATAAAGGCCGTGACGCGGTCCAGTACCGGCGCCAGCCAGCGTAAGGGCCGAGCTATAGACGCTACCAGTGTCGCGTGGCTGGTCTTGGTGAAGTAAAACGCTTCAACCGGTACATCCGCTGCGCGCAGTTTTTTCGCCAACCCACCGGTATTGCGCGTGGGGTTGACCAGCGTGTCGCTCACCGACGCGATCAACAGACTCGGCGGCGCAGCGTGGCTGACATGGTTGATCGGCTGGGAATCCGGCGGCGAGTCAGGAAAGAAAAACACCGGCTTCACGTCAGGGTTTTCAATCGGCAGGAAGTCGTACGGCCCGGCCAGGCCTATCCAGCCTTTGAGCATTGTGGGCGACAGGTTCACTTCTTTAAGCCAGCGTGGATCCAGCGCCAGCATCGACGCGTTGTAGGCGCCGGAGCTGTGCCCCATCAGGTACAGCTGCCTGGGGTCGGCGCCGTAGTCGGCGATGTGTTGATAGGTCCAGGCGACGGCCTGGGCGTTGTCCTGCAAAAACGAGGGGTAGCGCACTTGCGGGTAGAGCCGGTAGTCGGCGATCACCACCACGATGCCGCGGGAAGCCAGGGCTTCGCCCACAAAACCGTAGTCATCCTTGGCGCCGCTGTTCCAGCTGCCGCCGTAGAAAAACACCACGACCGGGGTATTGGGCGATGCCTTGATCGGACGGTAGACATCGAGTGTTTGGCGCGGGTCATCGCCGTAGGCAATGGAGGAGGTTTTGGTGAAGGTGCTGGAGGGCGTGAGTGCGTTGAGCACTTTGATGGGGGAGCAGGCCGACAGGAATGCGGCGAATGCCAGGGTGAAGGCTTGCAGCCATTTGCTCGACATCGTTCAGACCCCACACGGAAGGTGCTGCCAAATGAAGATCCAAATGTGGGAGCGAGCTTGCTCGCGAAAGCGGTGGGTCAGTTAACACATATGTGACTGATGTACCGCCTTCGCGAGCAAGCCCGCTCCCACATTAGATTGCTATCAGCTTAGATCACGACGACAGGTACGAAGAACGCGTCAAACCAAGACGCAACGCGTCGAGGAATTGCGTACGCTCCGACGCACTAATCTTCGCGCTCGCGCACTTGTCACGGTAGTGCGTCATCAACTCCTCCGGCGACAAGTGCACATAGCGCAGCATGTCTTCGATGGTGTCGTGGGTCTCGATCCCGGCGCTGTACACCGAACCGTCCTCACGCTGGTAGATGTTCACCGAGTCGGTGTCGCCGAACAGGTTGTGCATGTCGCCCAGGATTTCCTGGTAAGCGCCCACCAGGAAAATGCCCAGCAAGTAGTCTTCACCTTCGTTCAAGGCGTGCACCGGCAGGCTGGTTTCGATGCTCTGCTCGTCGACGTATTGCTTGATCTTGCCGTCGGAGTCGCAGGTCAGGTCTTGCAGCACGGCGCGGCGCAGCGGCTCTTCGTCGAGACGGTGCAGGGGCAGAATCGGCAGGACCTGGCCGATCGCCCAGGTGTCCGGCAGGCTCTGGAACACCGAGAAGTTGCAGATGTACTTGTCGGCCAGCTTGTCGTTGAGTTCGTCGAGCACTTGGCGGTGCGAACGCTGGCGGGCTTTCAAGGAGTTGTGCAGGCGACGGCACACGGCGAAGTAGCACTGTTCGGCCAGGGCTTTTTCGGCCAGGGTCAGTTTGCCGTCGGCGTACTGGGTGGCCACGTCGCTCATGTAGTGCGTAGCGCGCCAGTAAGTTTCGGTGACCATCTCAATGTCGGTCGGGCCCAGCAGGTCCACCAGCCACTGCACGGTTTCCGGCAGGTTTTCCTTGTTCTCGATCAGGGGGATTTCGTCGTTGTGTTTCTCGACGTCGGTGACTTGCACCACCAGCATGGCGTGGTGCGCGGTCAGGGAACGGCCGCTTTCGGAGAAGATATGCGGGTGCGGCAGGCTCTGCGCGTCACAGAATTCCTTGAGCATGCCCACGACCACGCCGGCGTAGTCGTCCATGTCGTAGTTGATCGAGCTGGCGTTACGCGAGTGCGTACCGTCGTAGTCCACGCCCAGGCCGCCGCCGACGTCGATGTGGTCCACCGGCAAACCGAGGTTGCGCAGTTCGCCGTAGTAACGAATGGCTTCCTTGAACCCGTGCTGGTAGTCGGCCAGGTTGGCGATCTGCGAACCCATGTGAAAGTGCAGCAGGCGGATGCCCTGATCCAGGCCGGCAGCGCGGAAGCGCTCGACCACCGACAGCAATTGCGCGGCCGACAAACCGAACTTGGACTTCTCACCACCGGTGTCTGCCCATTTGCTCGACGCCAGGGACGACAACCGCACGCGCAGGCCAACCTGTGGCTTGACCTTGAGGTTGGCCGCCTCTTCGATCACCAGCGCCACTTCGGATTCTTTCTCGATCACGATGAACACGTTGTGGCCCAGCTTCTGGCCCATCAGCGCGAGGCGGATGAACTCACGGTCTTTGTAACCGTTGCAGACGATGGTGCCGCCTTTCGGTGCCAGGGCCAGCACGGCCAGCAGCTCAGGCTTGGAGCCGGCTTCCAGGCCGATGGAAACGTTCTGGGTGGCGATGATGTTCTCGATCACCGCTTCCTGCTGGTTCACCTTGATCGGGTACAGCGCGGTGTACTTGCTCTGGTATTCCAGGCGCTCGATGTTCGCGTCGAACGCACCGGTCAGCTGGCGCACGCGGTCTTGCAGGATGTCGGGGAAGCGCACCAGCAGCGGCAAGGACAGGCCGCTTTTGCGCAGCTCGTCAACTTGTTCGTACAGATCGACAGGCGTGCTGTTCGGGCCGTTCGGACGGACTTCAACGCGACCGGCTTCATTGATCGCGAAATACCCGGCCCCCCAATGGCGAATCCCGTAAACACTGCGGCTGTCCGCAACTGTCCATTGGCTGCCATCGTCTTTGCGTGTGCGTCGTACGGACATCGAAGTCCCCTATATAAAGTCGAAGATCACCACACCCTTCTTGTAAGGCTGGCGAAGTCTAAAGAATGAAAATGACGATTTGCCTGTAAGGAAGGTAGACCCCACTCGCAGGACAGAGTTTAGACACCGGTCAGGAACAGGCTCTGTGAAAACCATGGAGACGACAGTTCGCGTTCAGCAAACCGGCGATCGGGGTGGGTTTCACAGAGGCTGCTAGCCGCCGGACTTCTTCGCCTTGTAACCCAGCTTGATCAGCTCGGCCAACAGCAACTCGACGTGATCGCCCTGGATCTCGATAACGCCGTCTTTCAACGCGCCACCGGTGCCACAGCGCTTTTTCAGCGTGGTAGCCAGTTCCTTCAGGGCATCTTCGGCCAGCGGCACGCCGGTGATGGTGGTCACCGTCTTGCCGCCACGGCCTTTGCTCTCGCGTCGCACGCGCGCAATACCGTCGCCTTCAGGGATCAGGGTCTGTTTGCAGGTGCACGAATCCACGGGCTGACGACAGTCCGGACAGTGTCGACCTGCGTCGGTGGAAAATACCAGGCCACCAAGGGCGGCGAAGGATGCGGCTTTTTTGGCCACCGGCAATCCTCTTGGGAGGACAAAGACTGATCGGCGCTCCCCAGGAGCATTACCGACCGCGAAGCCCCACTCAGGCAGGGGCAGCGCTACCGAACCGTAAAGGTGGTTCGGGTGAAAAGTCGCGCAGTGTAACGGCAAAAAGCCGACTTGCTAAGAGCCAAATAGCGCTAATTTATGCAACTTTAGCGACGCAAGGCCAGATAGCGCCGCAAGCCCTCTTGAGCGTCCGGGCAGTAAGGCTTTTGTTCGGCTTCCTGCAGGACAATTTCAATGGGCAAAAACCGTGCTTCCATCACCTCTTCCGGCTGCAGGCGCAACGGGCCATCCCAGACAGCGGAGTAGGATTTGCACCACAGCCGGCTGTCGCCATCCTCAAAGTAGAAATGGTCATGCTCGACCAGTTCCACGCCCGCAACGCCAAGCTCTTCTTCCAGCTCACGGGCCGCCGAATCGGCGTAGCTCTCGCCGGCCGCCACCATGCCGCCCGCCGCGGTGTCCCAGAAACCCGGGTACATGGCTTTGCTCAGGGTGCGCCGATGCACACACAACTCACCGGCAGCATTGAACAGGAAGATAAAGGTGCAACGGCCGATCAGGCCACGTTGGCGCAGGTCGGATCGCACCAGGGTACCGAGCAGGTTGTCCTGCTCGTCGACCCAGTCGATCAGTTCAGCGTCGGAGGCCGCGCGATGCGCGGCCTCCTTTTGAGAAGCGTCCATCATCACCCCTGGTTGAGGAGCTGACGCAAATCTATAACTGCAGCGTTTGCCCGGGAAATATAGTTGGCCATGACCAGCGAGTGGTTGGCGAGGACGCCAAAGCCACTGCCGTTCAGAATCATAGGGCTCCACACCGGCTCCTGCGAGGCCTCCAGCTCACGAATGATCTGGCGCACGCTGACGGTGGCGTTTTTCTTGGCCAGCACGTCGGCAAAGTCGACTTCAATGGCGCGCAGCAAGTGGGACAAGGCCCAGGCCTGGCCGCGGGCCTCGTAGAACACGTTGTCGATCTGCATCCATGGGGTTTCCACCACTTCTTCGTCGACCTGCGGCACTTCACCCGGCGCCAGGGCTTCGGTTTTCAGTGCGGTGTTCAGTTTCACCCGGCCAACACTGGCCGACAGGCGTTGCGACAGCGAACCCAAGCGGGTCGCGACGTCACCCAGCCAGTTGTTCAGGTTGTCGGCACGCGCATAGAACAGTGCGCCGCGCTGGTTCGGGTCCGACAGGCGCGCTTCATAGCGGCTCAGGGAGTTGATGCCTTCCTGGTACTCCGACTCGCTGGAGGGCAGCACCCAGCTCTTGTTATCGAAGTTGAAACGCGGCTCGGCCTTGGCCAAGTCAGCGTCTTCGGCCGACTGCGACTGGGAGCGGGCGAAGTCTTTACGCAGGGCACGGGTCAGGTCACGCACTTGCACCAGCACGCCATATTCCCAGCTCGGCATGTTGTCCATCCACAGGCCCGGCGGGAAACGGTCGTTGGAAATGTAGCCACCGGGCTTGTTCAGCAAGGTGCCAACCACGGTCTTGAGGGTTTCGACGGTGGTGTAGCCCACCACCATCTGCTTGCCTTCCTTCTCGGCGGCAAGCTGGGCATTTTGCTGGACCGGGAACAGCGCCGGCTCTTCGCTCCAGTACCAACCCAGGGCGCCGGTCACCAACAGGTACAAACCCAGCACGCTGAGCAAGGCTTTGCTCATCAGCAGGTTGCGAAAGTAACTACGGTTGGCCGACTTGGGCTCAGGGGCGGGGCCTTTGGCACTGCCTGCGCGGTTTTTCCAGTCCAGCATGGCGATATCCTTTCAATCACTTGAGTTCATGCACGTCATTTGTCCGGGTGCGTTCAAACACTCCGACCACAACCCTACCCCATCGTGCCCATCGGCGCGGGGCTTTTAACCGAAAGTGGCGCGCAGGGGATGTTCGACTATAAATGAAGCACGCTTTTTACGCAGCGCGACCATCAGGTCAAAAACTGAATGGCCCAGACCGCTACTTAATTGACGCAAGACACTCATGTTAGAGAAAAGAGGTGCTAGCATAGAGCCATCAGTCGACCTCTGCATGCACCCTAACTAGTAGTCAGGATATGACCGAGCCAGAAGACCCCAGCCGTGAGCGTCTCAAGCACCATTTTGCCCAGCGGGTAATTCATCAGGCACGTCAAATTCTTGAGATCTGGCAACGCCTGCAACGCAGCGAATGGTCGAACACCGATTTATCCGAACTCAGCGAAGCCAACCTGCGCCTGCTGCGCTTTGCCGAGCGTTTCGAGCAGCCGGAACACGGCCAGCTGGCGCGGCAAATTGGCGAGTCCCTCAAGGCGGTGGATGAAAATCGCGGCCGCCTGAGCAGCCAGGTGATCACCGAACTCAACCGCCTGATGCAGCGCCTGTCCCGCACCGGCCTGCGCCAGGGCGACCAGCTGGAACAAACCTTCCTGCCCCCCATGCGCAAGCCGATCTACGTGATGCTGGCCGATCACGACCGCGCCGAGCGCCTGGCCAAGCAGCTTGAATTTTTTGGCATGAGCGCCCAGTCGCTGGACAGCGTGGCAGCCTTTCGCGCGTCGCTGGCCGAGCGCCTGCCGTCGGCCATCGTGATGGATGTGGATTTCTGCGGTGCCGGCCTGGGCCTCAAGCTCGCCGCCGAAGCCCAGGAAGGCCTGGAGCAAAAGCTGCCGCTGCTGTTTTTCAGCCTGCACGAAACCGACACCCCGACGCGCCTGGCCGCCGTGCGCGCCGGCGGCCAGGAATTTCTCACTGGCACGCTTGAGGCCTCAAGCCTTTTGGAAAAGATCGAGGTGCTGACCTGCGTCGCGCAGTACGAGCCCTATAAGGTGCTGATCATCGACGACTCACGCGCTCAGGCGCTGCACACCGAGCGCCTGCTCAACAGCGCCGGCATCGTCACCCGCACCTTGATCGAGCCGATCCAGGCGATGGCCGAACTGGCAGACTTCCAGCCGGATTTGATCATCCTCGACATGTACATGCCCGCCTGTACCGGTACCGAACTGGCCAAGGTGATCCGCCACAATGACCGTTACGTCAGCGTGCCGATCATCTACCTGTCGGCCGAAGACGACCTGGACAAGCAACTGGACGCCATGAGCGAAGGCGGTGACGACTTCCTCACCAAGCCGATCAAGCCGCGCCACCTGATCACCACCGTGCGCAACCGCGCCGCCCGCGCGCGCAACCTCAAGGCGCGGATGGTGCGTGACAGCCTGACCGGGCTGTACAACCACACCCATATTCTGCAACTGCTCGAAGACTGCAGCTTCCGCGCGCGCCGCGAGAACAAGCCGCTGAGCTTTGCCATGCTCGACATTGACCACTTCAAGCGGGTCAACGACAGCCACGGCCACCCGATGGGCGACCGCGTGATCAAGAGCCTGGCGCTGTTTCTCAAGCAGCGCTTGCGCAAGACCGACTACATCGGCCGCTACGGCGGTGAAGAATTTGCCATCGTGATGCCCGACACCGACCTGGAATCGGCCCGCAAAGTGCTGGATGAAATCCGTGGGCGGTTTGCCGAAATTCACTACCCGGCCCAGCCGCAGGATTTGTGGTGCACCTTCAGCGCCGGGCTGGTGGAGCTGTGCGACGGTTCCGACAGCTTGATGATGGCCGCTCAGGCAGACGAGGCGCTGTACCGCGCCAAGGACACCGGACGCAACCGCGTACACGCTGCGCGCACATCAAAGCAAAGTGCCATCTTTTCACCGGAATCCACCGATTCCGTCATAACTCTGTAATGGAAACGCAATAACTTCAGGCACTTATCTTTTGCTGTCGGTTGAAACCACGCATGCGCCTGAAGCTGCTGACCAATTTGAATACCCTTCTGCTGGTGGCCGTGTGCCTGGCCCTTGGCGCGACGCTATGGTGGTCGCAACGGGCACTGGAACGGCCTTATTTGCTGATGGAGCGCTACCTTGGCCTGTCGCAGACATTTCAGAATCAGGCCGCGCGCAATATCGACGACTACCTGGCCAGCGGCGACGCGTTGCGTTTGAGCAGTGCCGGCCAGAGCCTGGAAAACCTCCTGCAGCACCTCGACGAACTGCCGGCAGACCTCGCGCAGAACCTGCGCCCCAGCCTGGTCGAGTTGGACACGTTCAGCAAAACCGACCTGCTGGCTGCCGGCAAACTGGCCGGCGACCCGCAAGCCCTGCTGCTGCAAGCCGAACGTGAGCTGGGCGCGAACCTGGAGCAATTGAGCCAGTACGCCACGGGCGTCACTTCACCCGACGCTGCACGCTACTTGCCGCCGCTGATGGCCGCGTCCCAGCACCTGGGCAAACTGTCTCTGGCCCGCGACAAGCTGGTGAGCAGCGGGCGCGCAGAGCTGGCCGATGAGGTGGAGCGCGAAGTTGCCAGCATCCGCACGCAGGCCGACCTGTTGGCGCAGTTACCGCTGCTGGGCGTAAAGGCCAGCGCCGCGTCCAGCGCGGATGATTTCTCCGCCATGCTGGGCCTGGAAAGCAGCGAAAAAGCCGAAGCGCAAGACACCGGCGTGGACCTCAAACGTGAACTCAACAGCCTGCTGACCCGCTACCCTGCCGAGCTCAAACGCACTCGCGATCAGATCCAGCTGCGCACTGCACTGGCCGACAGCACGCATGTGAAGATTGCTGCCGTGCAGCAAGCCATCGCCGGCCTGGAACCCGTTGTTCGCGCGCAACACGCCAGAATCCAGGGCGAAGTGCGCCTGATGCAAGGCGTGATGATCGGGCTGATTTTGCTCATCGCACTGCTGATCGACACGCTGCAACGACGGCTGGCAAGGGTACTGACCAACCTGGCACCGGCCTTGTCCACCTGGGCCGAAGGCGACTTCAGCCAGTCGATCGCCTTGGGCAAGACCAACCGCGAACTGCACGACATCGAGGCCTCGCTTAACCGCTTGCGCGCTTACCTGGTGGACTTGGTGGGCACCATTCGCGGCAATGCCGAAGAAGTCGCCGGCAGCAGCCGCGCCCTCGCCGAACTGAGCAGCGGGCTGCACGACGGCGCCGAGCGCCAGGCCGGCGATACGGCGCAGATCCGTGATTCGCTGGGTGAACTGGAGGCGACCATCCAGCAAGTCGCCGGCGATGCCAGTCAGGCGGCCGGCGCCAGCCGCAGTGCGGGCCAGGCGGTGGAACAGGGCCAGCGGGTGATCGGCCTGAGCCTGACCGGGCTGCACGCCCTGGTGGGCGAGGTGCAGCAAAACGCGCAGATGATCGAAAAACTCGCCGAAGAATCCGCCACCATCGGCGGCGTGCTGACGGTGATTCGCGCGATTGCCGACCAGACCAACCTGCTCGCGCTCAATGCCGCCATCGAGGCTGCACGGGCCGGTGAGGCTGGACGCGGGTTTGCCGTGGTTGCCGATGAGGTGCGCTCGCTGGCGCAACGCACCGCCGGCGCCACGGCCGAAATCCAGAGCCTGATCGCCGGCCTGCAAACCGCCGCCCACCAATCGGTGCAAGGCATGCGCACTCAGGTCGAGCACGCCGAGGCCACCGCCCAGCAAGCCCAGGCAGCGGATGGCGCGCTGGATGAAATCGTCGGGGCAATCCAGACCATTTCCGACACGTCGGTGCGCATCGCCGATGTGACCGCGCAGCAGAGTGGCGCCGTCAGTGAGATTCGCGACAACAGCGAGCGGATTCACCAGTTGGGGGAGGATAATCTGCTGCGCATCGGCCAGGGCCGCCGCCAGGGCGAACACCTGCTGGTGCTGGGTGGGCAGCTCAATACGGCGGTTCAGGCGTTCCGGGTTTGAGCCATCTCCTGCCATATGGAGAGCAAAAAGTGGGAGGGGGCTTGCCCCCGATGACAGTGTGTCACTCACTGCATGTGTTGCCTGATGCAGCGCATCGGGGGCAAGCCCCCTCCCACATTTGACATCCACAGTCTTCAAGACAGTGTTGCCAATGACTGGATACTGCACCCCAGTCACAAATTTTGCGCAATCATCGCTAATCGTGCTGCCTACTGCATAGAACTGGACAGTCACAAAGGCTTTGCGGCATAGTCGCCGGGTTCTGACGTACCCACTTCAATAACAAGGAACAGCCGATGGCGACCTTACTGGTTCTTCACGGACCCAACCTGAACCTGCTCGGCACCCGCGAACCGGGCGTCTACGGGGCAGTCACCCTCGATCAGATCAACCTTGATCTTGAACGACGGGCGCGTGAGGCCGGCCACCATTTGCTCTACCTGCAAAGCAATGCCGAGTACGAATTGATTGATCGCATCCATGCCGCGCGCGGCGAAGGCGTGGACTTTATCCTGATCAATCCCGCCGCTTTTACGCACACGAGTGTTGCATTACGTGACGCGCTGCTGGCGGTGAGCATCCCATTCATCGAAGTGCATTTGTCCAACGTGCACAAACGCGAAGCTTTCCGCCATCACTCCTACTTCTCCGACGTAGCGGTAGGCGTGATCTGCGGCCTTGGCGCCAGCGGTTACCGACTGGCCCTGGAGGCCGCCCTGGAACACATTGAACAACCGGCCAAGCGCCCCTGACCGACCCTTGGGAGTTGATGATTCATGGATATCCGTAAAGTTAAGAAACTGATCGAACTGCTGGAAGAATCCGGTATCGACGAGCTGGAAATCAAGGAAGGCGAAGAGTCCGTACGGATCAGCCGGCACAGCAAGACCCCGGCTCAACAGTTCTACGCACCTCAGATGCAAGCACCGGCTCCGGCCGCTGCTGCGCCAGCCGCCGCACCTGCTGCCGCTGCTCCAGCCGCACCTGCCGCGCCTGTACTGAACGGCTTCGTGGTCAAGTCGCCAATGGTCGGTACGTTCTACCGCACCCCGGCACCGACCTCGCCAGCCTTCGTTGAAGTCGGCGCAACCGTGAAAGTGGGCGACACCATCTGCATCGTTGAAGCGATGAAGATGATGAACCACATCACTGCTGAAAAAGCCGGCGTCATCGAATCCATCCTGGTAGAAAACGGTCAGCCGGTTGAGTACGACCAGCCGCTGTTCACCATCGTTTGAACCGCGGAGCGCCTTCGATGTTGAAACCTGCGAAGAAACTGCAAAAAGTCCTGATCGCCAACCGCGGCGAGATCGCGCTGCGTATCCTGCGCGCCTGTAAGGAAGAGGGCATCAAGACCGTCGCTGTTTACTCGACGGCCGATACCGAATTGATGCACGTGAAACTGGCGGACGAGAGCATCTGCATCGGCCCGCCACTGGCGACCAACTCGTACCTGAAGGTCTCCAACATCATCGCGGCCGCTGAAGTGACCGGCGCTGATGGCATCCACCCAGGCTACGGCTTCCTTGCGGAAAACGCCGACTTCGCCGAACAAGTGGAAAAATCCGGGTTTGCCTTCATTGGCCCGAAAGCCGAAACCATTCGCCTGATGGGCGACAAGGTATCGGCCAAGGACGCCATGATCGCTGCCGGCGTGCCAACCGTTCCAGGCTCCGATGGCCCACTGCCTGAAGACGAGGCAACCGCGCTGCGCATTGGTCGCGAAGTCGGTTACCCGGTGATCATCAAGGCCGCCGGTGGCGGTGGTGGTCGCGGCATGCGCGTGGTGCACAAGGAAGAAGACCTGATCGAAGCCGCTAAGCAGACCCGCTCCGAGGCGGCTGCCTGGTTCGGCAACCCGATGGTCTACCTGGAGAAGTACCTGACCAACCCACGTCACGTGGAAGTGCAGGTACTGTCCGACGGCCAGGGCCACGCCATCCACCTGGGCGACCGCGATTGCTCGCTGCAGCGCCGTCACCAGAAGGTACTGGAAGAAGCGCCGGCACCCGGCCTGGACGAAACCGCGCGCCAGGAAGTACTGGCTCGTTGCGTCAAGGCGTGCATCGACATCAACTACCGTGGCGCCGGTACGTTCGAGTTCCTCTACGAGAACGGCCGCTTCTACTTCATCGAGATGAACACTCGTGTGCAGGTAGAGCACCCGGTGTCGGAGATGGTCACCGGTATCGACATCGTCAAGGAGATGCTGAGCATCGCCGCTGGCAACACGCTGTCGTTTACCCAGGACGACGTGAAGATCCACGGCCACTCCCTGGAGTGCCGGATCAACGCCGAAGACCCGAAAACCTTTATCCCAAGTCCAGGCCTGGTCAAGCATTTCCATGCTCCGGGCGGCAACGGCGTTCGCGTCGATTCGCACCTGTACAGCGGCTACAAGGTTCCGTCCAACTACGACTCGCTGATCGGCAAGCTGATCACCTGGGGCGCCACTCGCGACGAGGCCATGGCCCGCATGCGTAACGCCCTGGACGAAATCGTGGTAGACGGCATCAAGACCAACATCCCGCTGCATCGGGACCTGGTGCGTGATGAAGGCTTCTGCGAAGGTGGTGTGAACATTCACTACCTGGAACACAAACTGGCCAACCAGTAAGTGCTCCACCCAACAAAGCCGCCTTAGGGCGGCTTTGTTGTTTCTGAGCCCTCTATTCTGAAGATGTCCATAGTCCAAATGTGGGAGGGGGCTTGCCCCCGATAGCGGTGGATCAGTTACAGATACTGAGACTGACACACCGCAATCGGGGGCAGGCCCCCTCCCACATTCGGTCCGTGTTCATTCAGCACAGTCGTCTTCTGCTGTTCGCTCGCGTAAACTTGCGCGCTTTCGCGACCCCGCCGTCGCACACTCATTTTTTTCAAAGGTGCCCGCCATGCCTTGGCTGCAAGTCCGTCTCGCCATCAGCCCAGAACAAGCCGAAACCTACGAAGACGCTTTTCTTGAAGTCGGCGCCGTCTCGGTGACGTTCATGGACGCCGAAGACCAACCGATCTTCGAACCCGAACTCAACACCACGCCGCTGTGGTCGCACACCCACTTGCTGGCCCTGTTCGAAGACGGCACCGATGCCGCCGCCGTGCTGGCCCATATGGAGTTGCTCACCGGCGGCCCGCTGCCCGAGCACCACAGCGAAGTGATCGAAGACCAGGACTGGGAACGCAGCTGGATGGACAACTTCCAGCCGATGCGCTTTGGCCAGCGTCTGTGGATCGTACCGAGCTGGCACGCCGCACCTGAGCCGGATGCCGTCAACCTGTTGCTCGACCCGGGCCTGGCGTTCGGCACCGGCACCCACCCGACCACCGCCCTGTGCCTGGAATGGCTGGACGGCCAGGACCTGACCGACTGCAACGTGCTGGACTTCGGCTGCGGCTCGGGGATCCTGGCAATTGCCGCCCTGCTGCTGGGCGCCAAGGAAGCCGTCGGCACCGACATCGACGTACAAGCCCTGGAAGCCTCCCGCGATAACGCCGGGCGCAACAACATTCCTGAGGGCAAATTCCCCCTCTACCTGCCGGAACAATTGCCCCAGGTGCAGGCCGATGTGCTGGTGGCGAATATCCTCGCCGGCCCTTTGGTTTCCCTGGCTCCGCAACTGTCGAGCCTGGTCAAGCCAGGAGGTCGCCTGGCGCTGTCGGGCATTCTTGCCGAACAAGGTGAAGACGTGGCTGCGGCCTATGCCGCGGATTTCGATCTGGATCCGATCGCCAACCGTGATGGCTGGGTACGCATCAGCGGTCGTCGGCGCTAGAATGAGCGCTTGCCTGAATCGGATGGCCGCATGACCGACAGTTTCGTCACCCAGTGCCCGCATTGCCAAGCGCGCTTTCGCGTCAGCCACGCTCAATTGAGTGTGGCCCGTGGCGTGGTTCGCTGCGGCTCGTGCCTGCAAGTGTTCAATGCCGCGCGCCAATTGCTGGAGCAGCGCGCCAGCACCTCGGCGCCGGAACCCGAGCAGCCAGGCGTCGCCGAACACGCCGTTGAGCCAGTGCCCCAGGCACCGCGGGCCATCAGCCAGAAACAGTGGACCGCCGAAGAGCTGGACCTGGACAACCTGGACCTGGACGAAGAACTGGCCAAGCTTGAACGCCGCGAGATTCAACACACGCAACCGCCCGGCGCGGAGCGTCGCCAGGCGAGCAGCGAGCGCCGGCAAAAGGAAGATGCCCTCAGCGCCAGCCGCGACACCGTCAAGGCCGAAGAAGAAAAATGGGCCGCCAGCCTGTTCAGCGAGCCGCCCGAAGAGCGCACCCAACCAAGCGAAGACGCGCCTGAACCGGCCAGGACGCCTGCGACCAAGCAGCGCACCGAGCCATCGATGTCGTTCAACATCGACGATATCGACGATGAGCCCCCGCTGCGTTCTCCGCCTGACGACGACGATGACGACCTCGACCCGCCGTTCACGCCGCTGACGGCAGCAGCGGACGCGCCGGAACCCGAAGACCGCCTGCAACCGCGGCGCAAGCGTGCGCGCACGGAAACCAGCGTTCACGACGATGTACTTCAGGACCTGGAAGACGACCCGCTGCACCTGTATGCGCAGAAACGTCCGACGAGCTGGGGCCGTCGCCTCATCTGGATACTCCTGGTGCTGCTGGCCGCCGCGGGCCTGGCGGGCCAGTACATCGCCTATCAATTCGACGACCTGGCTCGTCAGGACGCTTATCGCCCGTGGTTCCAGCAACTGTGCCCAACCCTCGGTTGCACCGTGCCATCACGGGTCGATATTGCCCACATCAAGAGCAGCAACCTGGTGGTGCGCAGCAATCCCGAGTTCGCCGGGGCGCTGGTGGTGGATGCAATCATCTATAACCGCGCGACGTTCTCACAGCCCTTCCCGCTGCTGGAGCTGCGCTTTGCCGATTTGAACGGCGGCCTGATTGCCAGTCGTCGCTTCAAACCGGCCGAATACCTCAGTGGTGAGCTGGCCGGGGTGAGCGAAATGCCTTCGCAGACACCCATCCATATTTCCCTGGATATCCTCGACCCAGGCAATAAAGCCGTGAATTACAGCCTGAGTTTCCACTCGCCCGAGTGAGGCGCCGCGCACGCCGAGGTTTGACGGCAGATAATTGACTGGGCGCTGCGCAACCAAACCGACCGCGATAAAGAAATAACTGTTCAGATTTTATCCAATTCAGCCTTTATCCAGTCATCGAGAGCGGGTATCATGCCAACCCTTTTTCGAACTCTAATGATCCGGCCCCACAACAGGGAAGTCCTATGTCGGCGGTACGCATCGGCCCATACACATTGCAAAACGGCTTGATCCTCGCCCCGATGGCGGGCGTCACCGACCAGCCCTTTCGTCAGCTGTGCAAGCGTTTGGGCGCGGGTCTAGTAGTCTCTGAAATGGTCACCAGCGACATGAGCTTGTGGAACACCCGCAAATCGCGGATGCGCATGATCCACGAAGGTGATCCCGAGCCGCGCTCGGTACAGATCGCCGGTGGCGATGCACAGATGCTCGCGGACGCGGCCCGGGCCAACGTGGAGTTGGGCGCACAGATCATCGACATCAACATGGGCTGCCCGGCCAAGAAGGTCTGCAACAAGGCCGCCGGTTCCGCGCTGTTGAAAGATGAGCAATTGGTAGCCGAGATCCTGCAGGCCGTTGTCGCCGCAGTGGATGTGCCGGTCACCCTGAAGATTCGTACCGGCTGGGACCGGGACAACAAGAACGGCCTGACGGTGGCGAAGATCGCCGAACAGGCAGGCATTACAGCGCTGGCGGTGCATGGCCGCACCCGCGCCGACCTTTACACCGGTGAAGCCGAGTACGACACCATTGCCGCGATCAAGCAGGCGGTGTCGATCCCGGTCTTTGCCAATGGCGACATCGACTCAGCCGAGAAAGCCCGGCGCGTGCTGCACGCAACCGGCGCCGATGGCTTGTTGATTGGCCGGGCCGCCCAGGGGCGGCCATGGATTTTTCGTGAGATCGAGCACTTTCTGCGTACTGGCGAAGTCATGCCGGCACCGGAGCTGATCGAGGTGGAACGTATTCTGCTAGAGCATCTGGCCGCCCTGCACGCCTTCTATGGAGACGTGATGGGAGTACGCATTGCTCGCAAGCATGTCGGCTGGTATCTCGCAACCTTGCCGGGCGCCAGGGAGTTTCGCGCCCACTTCAATCGTTTGGATGATACGGAAGCACAGTGCGCCAACGTTCGTGAGTTCTTCAGCGAGCGTTACAAGAGCCTGGGGACAGGGGACGGAGAGGGGGTGGCCGCATGACGATGATGACCGAGACTTTAGTGAGTGGAACAACACCCGTGAGCGACAACGTCAATTTGAAACAGCACCTCAACACGCCGAGCGAAGAAGGCCAGACCCTTCGCGGGAGTGTCGAGAAGGCGCTGCACAATTATTTCGCCCACCTAGAGGGCGCTTCCGTCACGGACGTGTACAACCTGGTGCTCTCCGAAGTCGAGGCGCCCTTGCTCGAAAGCGTGATGAACTACGTCAAGGGCAACCAGACCAAAGCCAGTGAGCTGCTGGGCCTCAACCGTGGCACCTTGCGCAAAAAGCTCAAGCAGTACGATTTGCTGTAAGCATTCAATCAAACCAGAAAGGCGCCCGCGTAAAACCGGTCGCCTTTTTTGCTGACTCCTTTGCTTTTGATGGAAATTGAAATGACCGACCAGACTACCCGCCTGCCGATCCGCCGCGCCTTGATCAGTGTTTCCGACAAGACCGGGATCCTCGAATTTGCCCGGGAGCTGGAAGCCCTGGGTGTGGAAATCCTCTCCACGGGCGGGACCTTCAAACTGCTGCAGGACAACGGCGTGGCCGCAGTAGAAGTCGCGGACTACACCGGTTTCGCAGAAATGATGGACGGTCGGGTCAAGACCCTGCACCCGAAAATCCACGGCGGGATCCTCGGTCGTCGCGGTATCGACGACGCCATCATGACCGAGCACGGCATCAAGCCGATCGACCTGGTGGCCGTTAACCTTTATCCGTTCGAAGCCACCATCAACAAGCCAGGTTGCGACCTGCCGACCGCCATCGAAAACATCGATATCGGCGGCCCGACCATGGTTCGCTCGGCAGCCAAGAACCACAAAGACGTGGCCATCGTGGTTAACGCCAGCGACTACGCCAACGTGTTGGAAAGCCTGAAAGCCGGCGGCCTGACTTACGCCCAGCGTTTCGACCTGATGCTCAAGGCGTTCGAACACACCGCCGCCTACGACGGCATGATCGCCAACTACATGGGCACCGTGAACCAGGCCGCCGAGACCCTGAGCACAGAGGGCCGCAGCCAGTTCCCGCGCACCTTCAACAGCCAGTTCATCAAGGCCCAGGAAATGCGCTACGGCGAGAACCCGCACCAGAGCGCGGCGTTCTACGTTGAGGCCAAACCTGCTGAAGTCGGCATCGCCACCGCGACCCAACTGCAAGGCAAAGAGCTGTCCTACAACAACGTGGCCGACACCGACGCTGCGCTGGAATGCGTGAAGAGCTTCGTCAAGCCGGCCTGCGTGATCGTCAAGCACGCCAACCCGTGCGGCGTGGCCGTAAGCCCGGACGCTGAAGGCGGTATCCGCCAGGCGTACGAACTGGCCTACGCCACCGACACCGAATCCGCCTTCGGCGGCATCATCGCCTTCAACCGCGAGCTGGATGCTGAAACCGCAAAAGCCATCGTCGAACGTCAGTTCGTTGAAGTGATCATCGCCCCGTCCGTGAGCGAAGAAGCCCGCGCCATCGTTGCCGCCAAGGCCAACGTGCGCCTGCTGGCCTGTGGCGAGTGGTCGGCGGACCGCGCCGCTGCCTGGGACTACAAACGCGTCAACGGCGGCTTGCTGGTACAGAGCCGCGACATCGGCATGATCGGCAGCGCCGACCTCAAAGTGGTGACCAAGCGCGCCCCGACCGAGCAGGAAATCAACGACCTGATCTTTGCCTGGAAAGTCGCCAAGTACGTTAAATCCAACGCCATTGTCTACGCCAAGAACCGCCAGACCATCGGTGTCGGCGCCGGCCAGATGAGCCGCGTGAACTCGGCGCGTATCGCTGCGATCAAGGCTGAGCACGCTGGTTTGCAGGTAGCCGGTTCGGTGATGGCTTCCGACGCGTTCTTCCCGTTCCGTGACGGCCTGGACAATGCGGCCAAGGCTGGCGTGACGGCGGTGATTCAACCGGGGGGTTCGATGCGTGACGCCGAAGTGATCGCCGCCGCTGATGAGGCTGGCATCGCCATGGTCTTCACCGGCATGCGCCACTTCCGCCACTGATCCAACTCGATCGAAATGTGGGAGCGGGCCTTTTGTGGTGAGCGGGCTTGTCCCGCGTTGGGCTGCGCAGCAGCCCCATCAAGAAGAACACGGTGCATCAGGCAATCTGCGGTGTTTGGTTTTGGGGCCGCTTTGCAGCCCAACGCGGGACAAGCCCGCTCGCCACATCAGATCGGCTCCACATTTAAGCGCTCGTGCAGCGCCTACAGAATTTGAGGTTTTTGAAATGAATGTTTTGATCATTGGCAGCGGTGGCCGTGAACACGCCCTGGCCTGGAAAGTTGCCCAGGACCCGCGCGTCCAGAAAGTATTCGTCGCACCCGGCAACGCCGGCACCGCCATTGAAGCCAAGTGCGAAAACGTCGCCATCGACGTGTTGGCCCTTGAGCAGCTGGCTGATTTCGCCGAGAAGAACGTGTCCCTGACCATCGTCGGTCCGGAAGTACCATTGGTGGCCGGCGTCGTCGACCTGTTCCGCAGCCGCGGCCTGGACTGCTTCGGCCCGACCGCCGGCGCAGCCCAACTGGAAGGCTCGAAAGCCTTCACCAAGGACTTTTTGGCACGCCACAAGATTCCGACTGCCGACTACCAGAACTTCACCGAGATCGAGCCGGCCCTGGCTTACCTGCGTGAAAAAGGTGCACCGATCGTCATCAAGGCCGACGGCCTGGCCGCCGGTAAAGGCGTGATCGTGGCGATGACCCTGCAAGAAGCCGAAGAGGCGGTGCGCGACATGCTCGCCGGCAACGCATTTGGTGATGCCGGTTCGCGCGTGGTCATCGAGGAGTTCCTCGACGGCGAAGAAGCCAGCTTTATCGTGATGGTCGACGGCAAGAACGTCCTGCCGATGGCCACCAGCCAGGACCACAAACGCGTCGGCGACGGCGATAGCGGCCCGAACACCGGCGGCATGGGTGCTTACTCCCCTGCCCCAGTGGTCACCGCCGAGGTACACAAGCGCGTGATGGACCTGGTGATCTGGCCGACCGTGCGCGGCATGGCCGACGAAGGCAATGTGTACACCGGCTTCCTGTACGCCGGCCTGATGATCGACAAAGCCGGTAACCCGAAAGTCATCGAGTTCAACTGCCGTTTTGGTGATCCGGAAACCCAACCGGTGATGCTGCGTCTGCAATCGAGCCTGGTGCTGCTGGTGGAAGCGGCCCTGGCCGAGGCGCTGGACAAGGTTGAAGCGCAATGGGACCCGCGTCCGAGCGTTGGCATTGTGCTGGCGGCCGGTGGTTACCCTGGCGACTACGCCAAGGGCGATGTGATTGAAGGCCTCGACGCAGCTGCTACGCTGGAAGGCAAGGTGTTCCATGCGGGCACCGCGCTCAAGGACGGCAAGGTTGTAACCGCAGGTGGCCGTGTATTGTGCGCCACCGCAATGGGTGCCAGTGTCGACGCCGCGCAGCAACAAGCGTACAAGCTGGCCGCGAAAATCGACTGGAAAGGTTGCTTCTACCGCACGGACATCGGCTACCGCGCCATTGCCCGTGAACGTGGCGAGAACCAATAAGCAGCTGCCCTCCAGTCGCTATCCGTTCGGTTAGGCAAGGGCCTTTGGCCCTTGCCGTACCCACGTCGCCCCGCGCATAGTTAACCCGTGCAATCAACCTACGAAGGGATTTCGCCGTGCGCTGGCTCAGGATCGCCATAGGTTTCACAGTCAGTCTGCTGACCCTGCTCTGCTTGTTCCCGGCCCAGGCCGCCGCGCAAGGCAGTGGATGGGCAGTATTGCTTGATGAACAGGCCGACCTGCAACTGAGCGATATCCGCTCCGCCCGTTACACCAATCAATTTAGCCCCATCGAACTGGACCGGATTACCGCCGCCGAGCCGGACGGTGCGTTGTGGGTACGTTTCAAGCTGCAACCTGGCAAGCACGAGCAAGTGCTGCGGGTATTTGCCCCCGACCTGTCCCACCTGAGCCTCTATGTACTGGACGGCGACACCCTGGTGGAGCAACAAAGTACCGGCACCCGCCAGCCGCAGGCGGAACGCCCGCTGCCCAGCAGTGATTTCATGCTGCCGATGCCCCAGAGCCAGAAACCCCTCGAGGTGTACCTGCGTCTGGTGTCGGAACACGAACTGCGCCCCTACATCACCCTGGAACCGGCCGTACTGGCTGCCGCCGACCAGAACCAGACGCTGATCTACGGCCTGTTGTTCGGCTGCCTGCTGATGCTGATCCTGCACAACCTCACGCGCTTCGCCTACCACCGCTCGCGCAGCAGCCTGTGGCTGGCGGCCTGCGAGTTGCTCTTGATGTTGAGCCTGGCACTGTTGCTCAACCTGGTGGGGCCGTGGCTGCCGAACTGGCATGCTGTCCAGACCCCGGGCGCCTACCTCGCCCTGCTGCTGACCGCGCCGTGCGGGCTGATGTTCGCCTATCGGTTCTTCATGCCGCTGGGCCCGCACCTGCTGAACAAACTGTTGATGGCCGACATCCTGCTGATCGTGCTGTGCGGCCTGCTGCTGTTGTTCGTCAACACCTTGCCGCTGAACATCATCACTTACGCCCTGGTGGCCCTGGCCGGTCTGAGCATGCTGTTTGTCTCGGCCTACCACTGGCAGAAAGGCTACCGGCCAGCACGTTTGTTCGTGGCGGGCATGGTGGTGTTCAACATCGGCACACTGATCATCCTGCCTGCCCTGCTCGGCCTGACGCTGGTGGCACCGCAAGGCTTGATCGTCACGCTGCTCGGTTTTATCTGCCTCAGCGGCCTGCTGATGAGCCTGGCCCTGGGCGAACGCCAGCGCGCAATTGTCGAAGCGCGCTTCAGCCTCAGCCGCGATTTGGCGGCCAGCAATGCCGAGATCGCCGCCAAAGCCGAGTTCCTGGCGAAGATCAGCCACGAAATCCGCACCCCCATGAACGGCGTGCTGGGCATGACCGAGCTGCTGCTGGGCACGCCGCTGTCGGTCAAGCAGCGTGACTACGTGCAGACCATCCACAGCGCCGGGAACGAACTGCTGACGTTGATCAACGAGATCCTCGACATCTCCAAGCTGGAGTCCGGGCAGATCGAGCTGGACGACGTGCAGTTCGACCTCAACGCATTGATCGAAGACTGCCTGAGTATCTTCCGCGCCAAGGCCGAGCAACAGAACGTCGAACTGATCAGCTTTATCCAGCCTCAGGTGCCACGCGTGATCAGCGGTGACCCGACGCGTCTGCGCCAGGCGTTGTTGAGCCTGCTGGAAAATGCCCTGCAAAAGACCGACGAAGGTGAAGTGCTGATCGTCGTTGCCCTCGACGAACGCAGTACCAAGCCGCGCCTGCGCATTGCCGTGCAAGACAGCGGCCTGCCGATGGAAGCCGCCGAGCGTGACGCGTTGCTGCACAGCGAACTGCACAGCAAGAACTTCCTCTCGGCCACGCGCTTGAGCGGTCACCTGGGCCTGGTGATCGCGCGACAACTGATCCTGTTGATGAATGGCGAGTTCGGCATCAAGAGCGGCAGCCATCAGGGCAGCACCTTGTGGTTGACCCTGCCGCTGGACCCGGAACGCCTGGAACATCCGACCTCCGACCTCGACGGCCCGCTCAAAGGCGCACGGGTGCTGGTGGTCGACGACAACGACACCTGCCGCAAAGTGCTGGTGCAGCAATGCACGGCCTGGGGCTTGAACGTCAGCGCCGTACCGTCCGGCAAAGAAGCCCTGGCGTTGCTGCGCACCAAGGCGCACCTGCGCGACTACTTCGACGTGGTCCTGCTGGACCAGAACATGCCCGGCATGACCGGTATGCAACTGGCCGCCAAGATCAAGGAAGACCCGAGCCTGAACCACGACATCCTGCTGATCATGCTCACCGGTATCAGCAACGCGCCGAGCAAGATCATCGCGCGCAACTGCGGGATCAAGCGCATCCTCGCCAAGCCGGTGGCCGGCTACACGCTCAAGACCACGCTGGCCGATGAACTGACTCAGCGCAGCAAAGGCGTGGTGCAGCCGCGCGCGGCCATCAGCGCGCCGGCAGCGGTGACCGTGCCGGCCGACTTCCGCATTCTGGTGGCCGAAGACAACAGCATCTCCACCAAAGTGATTCGCGGCATGCTCGGCAAGCTCAACCTCAACCCGGACACCGCCAGCAACGGCGAGGAAGCCCTCGAGGCGATGAAGGCTCAGCGTTACGACCTGGTGCTGATGGACTGTGAAATGCCGATCCTCGATGGTTTTTCCGCCACCCAGCAATTGCGCGCGTGGGAAGTCAGCCACCAACGCATTCGAACGCCGGTGGTCGCACTGACCGCGCATATCCTTTCGGAACATAAAGAGCGCGCGCGCCAGGCCGGGATGGATGGGCATATGGCCAAACCGGTGGAGTTGTCGCAGTTGCGCGAGCTGGTGGAGTTCTGGGTGGCGCAGCGTCAGCAACGACCGGAACACGCGCCGTCCTGACCGTGAAATGCAGTCTCCTGTGGGAGCTGGCTTGCCGGCGATGGCGGTGTGTCAATCACACACTTTTTGTCTGATCCACCGCTATCGCCGGCAAGCCAGCTCCCACATTTGACCTGTGTCGCCTGATAGACTCTGCCCACTTTCCCCGCCCGCGAGCCGCCCTCATGCTCCACGTGTTATTCAGCGTTTACCTGAAGATGCTGGTGCTCTACAGCCCGTTCTTCGTGCTGTCCTGTTTTATCAGCCTGACCCGTGGTTACTCCAGCAAGGAGCGGCGGCGACTGGCCTGGAAAGTAGCGCTGGCAACGCTGGTGTCGAGCGTGTTGCTGTACCTGTTCGGGCGGGTGATTTTCAGCGTGTTCGGCATCACCGTGGACGCTTTTCGCATCGGCGCCGGCAGCGTGCTGTTCATCTCGGCGCTGGGCATGGCCCAGGGCAAGTCGGCGGTACAGACCGACAACGTGCAGCAGGACGTGACCATTGTGCCGCTGACCATCCCGCTCACCGTCGGCCCGGGCACCATCGGTGCGCTGCTGGTGATGGGCGTGAGCCAGCCGCACTGGGATGACAAGATCATGGCCATCCTCAGCATTGCCCTGGCCAGCCTCACGGTGGGCGTGGTGCTGTACCTGTCCAACCGCATCGAACGCATTCTGGGCGACCAGGGCTTGCAGATTGTCAGCCGGTTGATGGGGTTGTTCGTGTGCGCCCTCGCCGCGCAGATCATCTTTACCGGCGTACGCGGTTATCTGGTGCCCTAGATACGGTACTTGGCGATGGCCAGCTGGACCTTGTCACCGGCGCTCTCACGCATCAGCTGGAGCGTCGTTTCGTTGACCACCGCGGTATTGAGCACCAGGCAGGTTTGCCCGCTGAAGGCCTCGAACGAGGCGCTGTCCCATTCCAGAAAGGGCAAGCCGACCTGCTTGCTCACGCCGTGACTGCTGTAGGTCACCAGCACCATCATCACTTCTCCCTCGGTTTCGGCGCAGGAGGCCAGGCCGAAATCACCGCCCTGATGCACCGTGCTATTGCGTTTGAACAGGTCGAACGTCGCGGGTTGCTGCTTCAACGCCTCCAACGCATCCGCCGCCAGCTTGGGCAGTGCGGTGAGCAAAGGTCCTGCCAGCGACGTCGAGGCCAGCATCGCCGCAATGATGTTCAGTGCCGCCAGTTGCACGGTCAGGCCTTTGCCCGAGCGCGTGACCCGCTCGAAGCGGCTGCGCACCGGCAGCCAGCCCAGACTGACCATCACCTTGATAAATTCGTCGTACCAGGCTTCGGTGCCGCGTTGAACCTTCAACACATCGCTGACGTAGCTGCTCGCAAGCAAATAGCTCTTGCGAACGTATTCGCGGTTCGGGGCGGACATCCCCTCGATAAACGAGATCACGCCGTTGTTCACCACCGCCGCGTTGCTGTCATCGTCCGTGCCCATCGGCGCAGAGGTCTGTACACCCGGCGCTCCCGGCAACTTGTAGGCGGCAATCAACTTGCGCCTCTTTACGCTGTTGATCCTTCGGTGCTGTCGCTCCATTTTCAGTTCTCCACAGGCACCCCACATGGGGCGTGTGTTCACACTAGTCCAGCCGCGAGCGCGCTTTCCAGACCACAAACATCACTTGCCGGGATGCGGCGAGCTACGCCACCCAACGATTGCTGGGCGGCCCTTGAGCCCTTCCGGATTTCGTCGATAAAAAAAGAAAAAGCCCCGAATAACGGCGGGCGTTGACCCAGCGTTACTCGGAGCTTTCCGGCGTGCGACAGGCCGTTTTCAGGAGGCGGGTTTTTCGCCATACCAGCGCGGCGTGTACACCCACGCACCGCCACCGGCGCGCGGGAATACGCACGTGGTCGACGAGCCGATCAGCACCATGGTGCGCATATCGACCTGTTCAGGCGTCAGTTGCCCAAGCGTGGTGACACGCAGTGTCTGGCCTGGACGACCGATATCGCGCCCCAGCACCACCGGCGTTTCAGGCGTGCGGTGCAGCGCAACGATTTCCAGCGCGCGCCCCAATTGCCACGGCCGCGAACGCGAGATCGGGTTGTAGAACGCCAGCGCCAAGTCGGCCTGGGACGCAAGGTCCAGGCGCTTTTCGATGATCGACCAGGGCTTGAGGTTGTCCGACAGCGACATCACACAAAAGTCATGCCCCAGCGGCGCACCCGCCTGCGCAGCGGTGGCAAGCGACGCCGAGACGCCTGGCAGAATCTGCAGGTCAACCTGATGCCAGGCCGGGTCACTCGACTCATGCAAGGCCTCGATCACCGCAGCCGCCATGGCGAATACGCCGGGGTCACCGGACGATACCACCACAACTGAACGCCCTTGCGCGGCCAACTCGAAGGCATGGCGCGCACGCTGCATTTCTTCGCGGTTATCGGTGCAGTGCTGCACTTGGTCGTCACGAAATGGCCCGGCCATGCGCACATAGGTTTCGTAACCGAGCACATCGGTGCAGCGCGCCAGTTCAGCCTTGACCGCCGGCACCATCAACTCGGCGGCGCCAGGGCCCAGGCCAATCACCGCCAGACGGCCGCGCGGGCGCCCGACATGCGCCAGGTCCAGGGGCTGCTCGGCGACGCTGATGACAATGTCCGCCTCTTGCGTGACGCCGGAAAACAACAGCGGCACATTCAACGCCAGCGCAGCCTCGTGCAGCGAAGGTTCGGCCATCTGTGTATCGCTGGCCAACACGCAGGCCAGGGATTGAACGGCAATACCCGCGTCGTGCAATGCCGCCCGCACACGCTCAGCCAAGTGCGCGCCGGGCTTGCAGGTGACGCACACGTTCTGCGAATAAATCAGCAACTCGTTGGCGGCAGGCACGCGCTCGGCGCTGCCCACATGAATCGCCAGACGCGCTTGCTGATCCTGCGGCAGATTGGCCTGAGCCAGCCAGGGCGCCGTGCCTTCGATGCGCACGCTTTCGCCGGCCAGCAGGTCCGAGACAAAACGCTTGCCCAGCTCCAGATCCGCCAGCTGATAACCGGCCGGCGGGTTGAGCAGGCAGGTGCCGAACCGCAACTCGCCACTGGTGGTGATCGCGGCAGGCACGTCCAACGCGGCGGCAATGTCGCGCGCCATCACGTTCACGCCACCGAGACCGCCGAGCAACGGCACCACGGCGCTGCCGTCCTCCGCCACGGCCAGCACGGCGGGTTCCTCGCCCTTTTCCAGCAGCAGCGGCGCCAGGGTGCGGATCACGATGCCGGCAGCGCACAGCGCAATCAGCGGCGTGCCCTGTTGATACAGCTGGCGCAGGGTCGCGCCGAACTCGCTGTAGGTCTGGTCGGCGCCTTCAACGCGCCCGGCCAAGCCGTGGATCAGCGCGCCGGGGTAAACCTGCGCAATCCTGCGCGCCGTGGCCAGGCTGCCCTGGCCCAGAATGACAATCGCCGGGCGCATCAACCTTGCCACCTTTCGCCGGGCACGATGATCAGCGAGAAGTACGGCGAAGACGCCGGGTCGACCTGATCCAGCGGCACGATTTTCTGGTTGGCCATGGTCGCGCGCTCTACGTACAGCGCGCGCTCGGCCAGGCCGAGTTCTTCCAGCACCTGACGCACCTTGGGGAAGTTACGCCCCAGCTTCATGATCACCGCCGCATCGGCATCCGCCAGGCGACGCTTGAGGTCGTCATGGGGCAGCACGCCCGAGAGCACCGACAGGCTCTGATTGCGATACACCAGCGGCGCGCCGAGTACCGAGGCGCCGCCGAGCATCGAACACACGCCGGGAATCACCTGGGCGTCATAGCGCTCGGCCAGGCGATCATGCAGGTACATGTAGGACCCGTAGAAGAACGGATCACCTTCGCAGATCACCGCCACGTCGCGGCCGGCGTCCAGGTGCGCGGCCACGTCCAGGCTGGCCGTGTCGTAGAAGTCGCTGATGACTTGCTCGTAGGACAGCGGCGCCGGCAACACTTCGGTGGTCACCGGGTACACCAGCGGCATCAGGGTCTGCTGCGCGACCAGGTGGTCTTCGATGATGCCGAACGCATTGCCCTTCTTGCCCTTGGCCACGAAGTACGCCACCACCGGCGATTCGCGCAGCAGGCGCAGGGCCTTGAGGGTGATCAGTTCCGGGTCGCCGGGGCCCACGCCCAGGCCGATCAAACGTCCACGTGCCTGCATTACTCGACCTCCGTGGCCAAGGCGTTGACCGCAGCGGCCGCCATCGCACTGCCGCCCAGACGCCCTTGCATGATCACGAACGGCACGCCACGGCTGTCGGCCGCCAGCATGGCCTTGGACTCGGCAGCGCCGACAAACCCGACCGGGAAGCCCAGGATCAATGCAGGTTTTGGCGCGCCGGCATCGAGCATCTCCAGCAGGTAGAACAGCGCGGTCGGCGCGTTGCCGATCACCACCACGCTGCCTTCCAGGTGCGGGCGCCACAGCTCCAGCGCGGCAGCGGAACGGGTGTTACCCAGCGCGCGCGCCAGTTCCGGCACGCTGTCGTCGCGCAGGGTGCAGATCACCTCATTGTTGGCCGGCAGGCGCGCACGGGTTACGCCTTCGGAGACCATCCGCGCATCGCACAGAATCGGCGCACCGGCGGCCAGCGCATCGCGCCCGGCCTTGCCTGCGCCTTCGGAAAACTGCAGGCCATCGATGGCCTCGACCATGCCGCAGGCATGGATCACCCGCACCGCGAGTTTTTCCAAATCAGCCGGGATGCGGTCCAACTTGGCTTCCGCGCGAATAATGGCGAAGGAGTTGCGATAGATCTCCTGACCGTCGCGGATGTAATCAATCATCGGTGTTGCTCCGTGAGCGTGCGCGTAACAGGGCGCCCGCCGCTTCAATGGAAAGAGTGCGCGCGTGCAGCCGGCCGAAACCTGGCTGGGCTGCATCGCGAAAATAGACGTCGTAGTGGCCGGGGCTCACTGCCAGCAACGTGACCGGCGCGGTGTGTGCGGCCGCGCAGGAGCGTGGGCAGCCGGACAGGTGCACCTCAACGCCAGGTTGCAACGCGGCCAATTGCAGGGCGTCGGCCTTGGTGTCGGCCAGGCCTTTGCCACAGCCGCTTGAGCCGGTGCAGGCAATCAGGCGCGCCAGGGGTTGGTCGACTGAGCAGAGAAAGCCCAGGTGCGCCAGACGTTCAGTCACTGTGCCGTGGCTTTTAATGTTGGGCAGTAGCACGCCCTGCCATGGCGTGAAACGTAAAGTGCCGTCGCCGAACTCCAAGGCCAACTGCGCGGCGCCTTTGAGCATGCTTGAATCCAGGCGACCCAGCGGTGCAACGGCGGCGACGTAGAACTGATCTTTTTGCCGCTGTGGATAACTGCCCAAGTGCAGTAAAGCCCCACTGGCCGGGCGCTTGAAGCCCTCCACCGGCAGCAGCGGCAGGCTCAGACGGGCCAGTAAGTTATCCACAGCCAGATGACGCATGCGCGTTTGCGTGGGTGTCGCCACGTCGAGAAACAGCTCCAGCACTGCAACGACCAGAGCATGACCTTGCTCCAGGGGCACGGCCGCCAATGGCGCATCCAACCCAGGGCAACCGGCCAGGCCGAAGGCCAATAATGTTTCGCCATCGCGCTCAAACGCCGACAACCACAGGTCGTGGTGATGCTCCAGCATCGCCAGGGCTTCACCGCCATCGAGCTGCACGGCGAACTTGGCCGACAACTCATGGAACCGTGGATGGTTTTGCAAGGTGGCGAGGATCTGCCCGGCCAACGGTCGGGTGTCGAACAACATCTGCGTGTCGATACCCGCGCTGGGGCTGAGCATCAGGTTGCGCACATCATCGCCAGCAGCGTTGTTCGGGCCAAGGCCTGCGGCCAGCAGCGCGGCGATCAAGGCCTGCTGCTCGGCACCGATCCCGCGAATCTGCAGATTGGCACGGTTGGTGGCCTCGATCACTCCACCGGCGTAGGCCTGGGCCGCGTCCGCCACGGCCATCGCTTGGGCGGCAGTGATGGCGCCACCGGCCAGCTTGATCCGGCAAATGCCGCCATCCAACGCCTGGACAATACGCAGCAACCCCGGACAAGCCGAGGGGCGCAAGGTGTTCAGAGCAGGTGTTGGGTTCACGGGGCTTCCGGTTGACGGGTAAAGGCGCGGTATTATGCCTGCTTTGTCCGGCGGCATGAAAAGCCTGCCCGTCGGATGTCGTTCAAGGAATTGATATGTCGCCCTGGCTGACGGTAGTAGGCATCGGTGAAGACGGCTTCAAGGGGCTGGGCAGAAACGCCCGGCACGCCCTGTTGCGCGCCTCCCGGATTATAGGCGGCCAGCGTCAGTTGGACCTGTTGCCGGTGTGTATTCGTGGTGAGCGGCAGTTGTGGCCAAGCCCGTTTTCCCTGGCGCCCGTGTTGGCGCGACGCGGCGAGCCTGTGTGCGTGCTGGCCAGCGGCGACCCGATGTTCTATGGCGTGGGCGCCAGTCTGGCGCGCCAGGTGGCGGCTGAAGAGTTGCTGGTTTTACCGGCGCCGTCGTCGGTGTCGCTGGCGGCGGCGCGGTTGGGCTGGCCATTGCAGGACGTGGTGACGTTGTCAGTGGTTGCGCGGCCGCTGGCGGCGCTGCATGCGCAGCTGGCCAGCGGCGTGCGGTTGCTGGTGTTGAGCAACGATGGCCGCAGCCCTGCGGCGATTGCTTCGCTGTTGGTTGAGTCCGGGTTTGGGGCCAGCCGTGTCAGTGTGTTTGAACACTTGGGCGGCGCGGATGAACAGCGCATTGACGGGCTGGCGGTTGATTGGCCACACGCCTCGGTTGCGGATTTGAATCTCGTCGCCATTGACTGCGTGGCCGACGCCAACACGCCGCGCCTGTCGCGCCTCGCCGGCCTGCCGGACTCAGCCTTCAAACACGACGGCCAACTGACCAAGCGTGACGTGCGCGCCATGACGCTTGCCCGCCTCGCACCGATGCCCGGCGAGTTGCTCTGGGACGTAGGCGCGGGCAGTGGCTCCATCGGCATCGAATGGATGCGTGCCCATCCCAGCTGCCGCGCGCTGGCGATTGAAGCCGACGCAGGCCGCCAAGGCCTGATCGAACATAACCGCGACGCCCTTGGCGTGCCCGGTCTGCAATTGATTCGTGGAAAGGCGCCGGACGTGCTGCCCGGACTGGAAGCACCGGACGCAATCTTCATCGGTGGCGGCGTCACCCGTGATGGCGTGCTCGACATGTGCTGGCAGCACCTGCGCCCCGGCGGCCGTTTGGTCGCCAATGCCGTGACCCTGCAAAGCGAAATGACCCTGATGGCCTGGCGCGCAGAGCACGGCGGCGAGCTGACCCGCATTCACGTGGCCCAGGCCCAGCCGCTGGGCGAGTTCGACACCTGGCGCCAGGCGTTGCCGATAACCCTGTTGGAAGTGGTCAAGCCGCTATGAAACGCATCCTGCTGTTGGGTGGCGTAACGGAAGCGTTGGCCATCGCCCGCACGCTGGGGCCGCAGCATATCTACAGTTTGGCCGGTGTGGGCCGTGTGCCTACCGATCTCCCCTGCCACGTGCGCGTCGGTGGGTATGGCGGGGCTGAAGGCCTGGCGCAGTTTGTTCGCGATGAAAATATCAGCTTGATCCTCGACGCCACGCATCCCTATGCGGCTCAGATCAGTGGCAACGCCGCCCTGGCTGCGCAGTTGTGCGACATTCCTTGCTGGGCGTTGCGGCGGCCCGCGTGGCAGCCGCAAGCCGGGGATGACTGGCGTGAGGTCAGTGATTGGGCCGAGCTGATTGAAGCGTTGAAACCCTTCCAGCGCCCGTTGTTCACGCTGGGGCGCGAGCCGTTGCAGCACCTCGATGAAATCCCCGCCGATCAGTTCTGGACGCTGCGCGCCCTGGATGTGTATCCCGGCAATGCACGCTGTGAAGTCATCGGTGCACGTGGGCCGTTTCTGATTGAGGACGAGCGTGCGTTGTTTGAGCGGCGTGGGATTGATGTGTTGATCAGTAAGAACAGCGGCAGTGCGGCCACTGAGCCGAAGCTGGAAGTGGCGCGGGAGCTGGGACTACCGGTGCTTGTCTTGAAGCGTCCCGTGTTGGCTGAGGTATATCGAGAATTCACCACCGTGGCCGCGGTGCTACAGGCAGTCAACACGCTCTAAACCCCCCCTTTCCAATGTGGGAGCGGCTTGCTCGCGAAGGCGATGGGTCAGTTAATAATTCATTGGCTGACCCACCGTTATCGCGGGCAAGCCCGGCTCCCACAGTTGGAGTGTGGCGGGCACAAAATGTTGGTCAGGCACAAATAGGTGTGGGAGCTGGCTTGCCTGCGATGGCGGTGGGTCAGTCAGCCTGGCCGTTACTGATTCACCGCCTTCGCGAGCAAGCCCGCTCCCACTTTTGGTTTGTGGCGGGCGCAAAATGTTGGTCAGGCACAAATAGGTGTGGGAGCTGGCTTGCCTGCGATGGCGGTGGGTCAGTCAGCCTGGCCGTTACTGATTCACCGCCTTCGCGAGCAAGCCCGCTCCCACATTTGGTTTGTGGCGGGCGCAAAATTTTGGTCAGGCACAAATAAGTGTGGGAGCTGGCTTGCCTGCGATGGCGGTGGGTCAGTCAGCCTGGCCGTTACTGATACACCGCCTTCGCGAGCAAGCCCGCTCCCACAGGGTTAAGATTGGCAATCTGTGGTTCCCGACTATCATAAAGGCAACCACTGCGACACCAAACCACACCAGCCTTTTTTACTTATCCCCACCGATCAGGCTAAATACGCACCTGATCGCTTAACCCTACGGATTGTCCGCCATGGCCCGTCAACGCTTTGCAATTGTATGGATCGCCTGCTTTGCAGTGCTGTTCAACGCCTTTGCCATGCCGATGGCCAGTGCGATGCAACAGTCCAGCGACCCTGTTCAGCAATTGCTGTGGGGCAGTTTTTGCTCCTCCAATGGCGCCAGCCTGAAGACCATTGCCCTGGGCAAGCTGGACATTCCGGCGCCGCAGCAGGACGACCACTCCACCATGCAGCACTGCTGGTGTTGCTCGGGCTCACCGCCTTTGGTGGCCTTGCCGGGGCATGTGCCGCAGTTGTATCTCACGCGTTTTGCGGCGGCGCAGAGTCTGCCGCCGCCTTCATTGCAAGCCCCTACCCCGCGCCAGCAATGGCCGAGCCTCAACCCGCGCGCGTCTCCAACGGTCTGATTTCTTCGCAAGTGAACTGCGTTTAGAACCGTTCTGGAGAACTGCCATGCTCAAATCTTCCCTGCTTCTGGCTGCGTTGTTGCTGCCGGTGTGTGTTGCTGCGAATGCCGATGACTACAAGGCCGGCGATCTGCTGGTCAGCGATCCCTGGTCACAGGAGCTGCCACCGAATGCGCCGACTGTCGCTGCGTATTTCGTGGTTCATAACGCCGGCGAAACGCCGGACCGCTTACTTGGCGTCGAGACGCCGGTAGCGGATAAGGCCGAGCTGCACGAGCATGTGATGCAGGGCGACCTGATGAAGATGCAACAAGTGCCCAGCGTTGCCGTGCCGGCCAAGGGGGATCTGACCTTCGCGCCAATGGCCTATCACGTGATGCTGCTGGGCCTCAAAGACCGCAGCCGGCTGGCCGACGGCAAGCAATTCCCACTGACCCTGACGTTCGAAAAAGCCGGCAAGGTTGAAGTGGAAGTTTCGGTTCAGAAAACGCCGCCAGCGGCTGGCCACGAGTCTATGCACGCGCAATAGGCCAACCTCGATGGGCGCCCCTCGCGCCAGGTTATCCGTGCAACGCCGCAAGCCCCTGGGTTTGATGCGCGCCAGCTGGATCAGCCTGTTCGCCATGCTGATGATCTTTATCGGTCCGCTGATTTCCCAAGCGATGCCGATGGATCATCACGCCGGTATGTCGATGGACATGTCCATGGACATGCCCAACTGCCATGGCGATGCACCGCAACACAGCAAAGCGCCTGACGAACACCACGTGCTTTGGGAAAAGTGCGGCTATTGCAGCCTGCTCTTCAGTTGCCCGGCCCTGCCCGGCAGCGTGTCTTACGTCACCCTCGGCACCGCGCCGCCGGCCAACGCCCTCACCCCCGCCCCACGCCTGGGCCATGCCCGGCAGAGCATTTTCCCCGGCGCGCGCAGCCGCGCGCCCCCCATCACCGCGTAAGCATTTCACTGCGTTACTTCACACCGGCCGACTTTAGACAGACAGCCGCAGGCTGCTGGCCGTGTTGTTTACGAATGATTGATGGAATTTTTCATGTCCAGGTTTTCTGCTGACACCCGTATGGGATGTACCCCCGTTTTCGCTGTTCTGTGTGGCGCGCTGTTGGTGCCACAGGTACACGCCGATGATCATGAGTTAAGCCCCACGGTGATCACCGCGATTGCTCCCAGCTCGCCGCTGACCGTGATCACCAACCCCAAAGACCCACGCCAACCGGTGCCGGCCAGCGATGGCGGCGACTACCTCAAGACCATCCCAGGCTTCGCGCTGGTGCGCAACGGCGGCACCAACGGCGACCCGGTGCTGCGCGGCATGTTCGGTTCGCGCCTGAATATCCTCACCAACGGCGGCATGATGCTCGGCGCCTGCCCAGGCCGGATGGACGCACCGACCTCCTACATTTCGCCGGAAACCTACGACAAGCTCACCGTGATCAAAGGCCCGCAAACCGTGCTCTGGGGCCCGGGCGCGTCGGCCGGCACCATCCTGTTCGAGCGTGAGCCGGAGCAGTTCGGCGAGCTGGGCACGCGGGTCAACGCCAGCGTGCTGGCCGGCTCCAACGGGCGCTTCGACAAAGTCATCGATGCCGCCGCCGGCGGGCCGCTGGGCTACGTGCGCGTGATCGGCAACCAGGCACACGCCGATGACTACAAGGACGGCAACAACGACACGGTTGCCTCGCGCTACGACAAGTGGAACGGCGACGTCGCCGTCGGTTTTACCCCCGACGCCGACACCCTGCTGGAACTTACCGCCGGCCGTGGCGATGGCGAAGCGCGTTACGCCGGGCGCGGCATGGACGGCTCGCAGTTCCTGCGCGAAAGCCTGGGCCTGCGCTTCGAAAAATCCAACATCGGCGAGGTGCTGGATAAGGTCGAAGCCCAGGTCTACTACAACTACGCCGATCATGTGATGGACAACTACAGCCTGCGCACGCCGTCCGGCACCGGCATGATGGCAGGTCCCATGGCCTCCAACGTCGACCGCCGCACCCTCGGCGCGCGGATCAAGGCCACCTGGCGTTGGGCCGACGTGCAACTGATCAGCGGCCTGGACGCGCAGACCAACGAACACCGCCAGCGCAGCAGCATGGGCATCGACACCTACAAGGATCTGCCACGCAACAAGGACGCCAACTTCCACAACTATGGCGTGTTCGGCGAACTGACCTGGTACGCCGCCGACCGTGATCGCCTGATCACCGGCGCGCGCCTGGACCGCGCCTCGGCCAAGGATTTTCGCCAGAGGACCGGTTCAGGAATGATGTCCCGCCCCAACCCGACCGCCGACGACACCCGCGCCGATACGCTGCCGTCGGGCTTTGTGCGCTATGAGCACGACTTGGCCGACAGCCCCACCACCGTCTACGCCGGGCTGGGCCATTCGGAACGTTTCCCGGATTACTGGGAGCTGTTTTCCCCTAAGACCGGCGCGGTCGGTTCAGTGAATGCCTTCGAGGGTGTGAAGCCGGAAAAGACCACCCAACTCGACTTCGGCGCGCAGTACAAAACCGCTGACGTAGAAGCCTGGGCCTCGGCTTATGTCGGCCAGGTGCGCGACTTCATCCTGTTCGACTACAAGCCCGGCATGATGGGCACCACCTCCCAGGCGCGTAACGTCGATGCACGGATCATGGGCGGCGAACTCGGCGCGGCCTACAAGTTGACCCGTCACTGGAAAGCCGATGCCAGCCTCGCCTATGCCTGGGGCAAGAACACCAGCGACGGCAAGGCCCTGCCGCAAATGCCGCCGCTGGACGCGCGTTTCGGCCTGACCTACAGCGAAGACGACTGGAGCGCCGGTGCCTTGTGGCGCGTGGTTGCAGCGCA
This sequence comes from Pseudomonas sp. NFX183, assembly GCF_047943075.1. Taxonomy (NCBI): domain Bacteria; kingdom Pseudomonadati; phylum Pseudomonadota; class Gammaproteobacteria; order Pseudomonadales; family Pseudomonadaceae; genus Pseudomonas; species Pseudomonas sp. NFX183. The sequence continues at coordinate 1,452,493 of NZ_CP181333.1, forward strand.
AAACCGCATCGACCAAAACAAGGGCAACGTGGTCGGCAAGGACTTCGATAAAAGCGGCGGCTTTGGCGTGTTCTCGCTGAACGCGGCGTACCGCATCAATAAGCACTTCAAGGTCAGCACCGGCGTCGACAACCTGTTCGGCAAGGCCTACGCCGAGCACTTGAACCTGGCCGGCAACGCCGGTTTCGGCTACCCGGCCAGCGACCCGCAAGCCATCAAGGAACCGGGGCGCACGCTCTGGACCAAGGTGGACATGAGCTTCTAAAAGCTTCGCGAGCAAGCCCGCTCCCACACTTGGAATGCATTTCAAATGTGGGAGCGGGCTTGCTCGCGAAGGCGGCATAACCGACAAAAATTTTTAAAGCCTTTGCGGAGCACCCGATGACCACTCAAAAGATTTCCTTCTACAACCTGGCCTGGCGCTGGCACTTCTACGCCGGGCTTTTCGTCGCGCCGTTCATGGTGCTGCTGGCCCTCACCGGCATCATCTACCTGTTCAAACCCCAGCTCGACCCGCTGATGTACGGCGAGCTGCTCACCGTGCAAAGCGCCGAACACGCCCTGAGTGCCGACGAGCAATTACAGCGAGCGCAGGCAGCCTTTCCCCAAGGCAAAATCAGTAAATACCTGCCACCGGCCGACGCCACCAGCAGCGCGCAGTTCGTGATGCGTGACAACGGCCGCGAAGTGACCGTATTCGTGGACCCGTACCGCGGCACTGTGCTTGGCGAACAGGATGCCAACTACAACCTGCAAGCCATCGCCCGCGCACTCCACGGTGAGCTGATGATCGGCACCGTCGGCGACCGCCTGGTGGAACTCGCCGCCGGTTGGGGCGTGATGCTGGTGGTGTCCGGCCTGTACCTGTGGTGGCCGCGCGGCAAGTCGTCGGCCGGGGTGTTGTGGCCACGGTTCAACGCGCGTGGGCGCGTGTTCTGGCGCGACATGCACGCCGTCGCCGGTTTCTGGGGGGCGGCGTTTTTACTGGTGATGCTGCTCAGCGGCATGACCTGGACCGGCTTCTGGGGCAAGCAATACGCCGCGTTGTGGAATCGCTTTCCGGCGGCAATGTGGAACAACGTGCCGCAGTCGGATCAGCAGGCGCGCAGCCTCAATACCGCCAGCCAGCAAACCGTGCCGTGGGCGATGGAAAACACGCCGATGCCGATGTCCGGCGACCACGCCGAACACATGAACCACGGTGCCATGCAGTCGGGCCCGGCCGCGCCGACCGTGCGCTTGCAGCAGGTGGTCGATCTGGCCAATTCACGCAAGGTTGAGCCCGGTTACAGCATCACCTTTCCAAGCACCGCCGACGGCGTGTTCACCGTCGCGGTGTTCGCCAACGACCCACGCAACGACGCCACCCTGCACGTGGACCAATACACCGGCAAGGTGCTCGCCGATGTGCGCTGGGAACACTACAACGCGCTGGCGCGCGCCACCGAGACGGGTGTGATGCTGCACGAAGGCAAGATGTTCGGTTGGGTCAACCAACTCATCGTGCTGCTGATCTGCCTGATGATTTTGCTCAGCGCGCTGAGTGGCGTGGTGATCTGGTGGAAACGCCGGCCTGCCGGTGGCCTGGGTGTGCCGCCGCTGCGCCATGACGTGCCGAAGTGGAAAACCGCGATGGTGATCATGCTCGCGCTGGCGATCATTTTCCCCTTGGTCGGCGCTTCATTGATCGCGGTGTGGGCATTGGATCGGCTGGTGTTGGCGCGCTTTTTCAACCAACGTGAATCCACCTCAGGTTCTGCATGAGGCAGGCGAGATGCGCCACCCTGGACGACACCTACAACGACCTGCGCAACCTGGGCAGGATCTTCGACGTGCAGGACGCACCAACGCGTTGATCGCGCAAATGCAAGCGCAAGTTGCCCAGGTGCAAAGGGCTGTTGTTGCTGCTGAGCATGGCGCGCCCGCTCAATGCCTTGATGGCCGGCGAACAGACCGCCGTGACCCTCGGCCTCAACGCACGCACTGTGCGATTGAAGGTGTTCCTGGTCGCCTCGTTGATGACCGCAGTGCTGGTGTCGATCAGCGGCTCCATCGGCTTCGTCGGGCTGATGGTGCCGCACATTGCCCGGCGTTTGGTCGGCGCCGAGCATCGGCGTCTATTGCCGGTGTGCGTGCTGCTGGGCAGTGTGCTCCTGGTGTGGGTCGACGTGGCCACGGCGGCGATTGGCGGGCTGTTTTTTATCGGGCTGATGCGCAAGCGCTGATAACACCTCAGAGTTCGTCCTTGTCCCGGCCGTACTCGACGTCCAGCGGATCAGGTTCAGCCTGCAGGTTGGCTTGCCACGCCTTGCCCAACACCCCTGCGCGGGTCCAGAAGGCGTCGGTTTCCAGCACCGCCAGCTGGCCGGCCGCCCACAAACCGCTGACCAGCGCGCTGGGCAAGACCGACGCACTGGCACTCAGCAGTTGCGTCTCGGCCGCCGTGAAACCGGGCACATACTTGAGCAGTGCGCCGCCCCGGCACGTCAAGTACACACTCTCGGCGACCGGGCGGTTGATCTTGACGATATCCAGGTACGACCTCAGCTCGTTGCCGGAGACAAAATTGTTCAGCAGCTTCACTTCCTGCGCTTGCAGGTCCGGCACAGCAGCCATGCCTTTGTAGAAGGCCTGCACGGCGTTAACGGCGTAGCCGAACAGAGGGTGCGCGACCGTGACCTCAAGCCCGGCGCGCTCGAACCGGAACAGTTTCACAATCGTGTCCTGCAGCCAGGCGTGGCGGTCCTCTACGGGTTCAAGTGGCACAAACCCGGTAATCCCGGGACAGGTCAGCACCGCGCCCAGGTATTCGACGCCCTTGAATGGGCCCACCTGTTTGCGAGCCCAGCGCGCCGCGTCATCGGCATGGCTGAACAGCGGCCCGCAAAACGACAGCAAGTGAGGGTTGTGTTCGAACGGCCAGGGTTCGGCATTCGGCTCCCACTGCGCCGTTACGGTCTGCTCCTTGCCCCACACGGTGCTGCGCACCCGCACCTCCAGCGCGCCCTTGGCAGCCAGTTCTTTGACAAAACTTGCGACGGTCGAGCCGCCCTCAAGCAGACGCCGGCCGATGGCGCCCGCTTGGCTGAGCATTGCGTACGCCAACTGCCGACCGTTTTTATCGACCACATAGCTGAGCAGCGCACCGTCGGCACACAGCAGGTAAAGCGGCAAGCCTCGGCTTCTGGACAGACTGCCGAGGAAGCCGACGCCACCGGCCAACGCCTGGGGAGTGAAGAAACTGGTGGCCATGGCATCGCTGGACGGCGCAATCGCAACGGTAGAGGCGCACAAATACAGGCCATCCAAGCCATAGCCCTGGGGCAGCAAGCCGTCGGCAAAAACCTGTTCGAGCCGCGTGTAATTCCCGCGTACCAGCGGCAAAGTAGTCATGTAGGCATTTTTATTGACGGACTTGAGCACGTAACCGAACTGTACCTCTGGCCGGGGCGATGCCAATCGTTGTGCATAACGTACGGCGTCGTCGGCGCGGGCAAAGATCGGGCTGCACGGCGCATCGGCGAATACCTGCTTGATCTCCAGGGCCGGCAGTGTCGCCAGATTCGCCACGAAGGGCGCGCTCAAGCGCCGGGCAAACCCCCACAACGCATTGCCCTTGACGACGCGCAGGTCGCCGGCCTTGGCGACCTGGCCGACGAAGTCACCCGGCAGCAGGGTACCGGCGCGCAGTTGGCGTTCGACCTCGGTGTCTACTTGGTTGCCGTTCAGTGGGTTCAGTGGCACCAGACGCGCTTTGAGCGCCGCTTCCTCCACCGAGCCGGTCAACTGGTAACGCAGGATCGTGCCTTGGGGCCCGAACAGGTATTCGCGCTGTATTCGAGGATCACGGTGCAACAGGTTCGACAGCACTGCGGTGGGCAGCATGCTCTGGTAGATAGCCTTTTGGTCGGCGGCCACCAGCATTTGCGTCTCCTCGCCAAGCACCGAGCGGTAGCGCGCAACGATGGTGCTGCCATGGGGATAAAGCCCGCCAGTGACGGCGACATCGGGGTACACCCAGTTCAGCGCAAAACCCTGGGGCGGCACGGCCAATGGGTCGGTCGCCAAGTACATGCCATCCGCCTGCCGCAGTAGCACCCCGCCATAGGTGCGGCGGCGTCCCTCGCCGATAATGTCGGCGGCATAACGTGCCGCATCATCCGCGTCGGCGAAGGCCGGGCTCAATCGGCGTCGAGCCAGGTGCTCGTAGCCGGCCCAGGTACGCGATACCACTCCCGGAGTGTCCCAGCACTGGCTGGTGTGAATCACCTTGAGTTCACCTCGGTCGGCCCAGTCCCGGACAAAGGCTTGCGCCGTTTTCTGGCCCGAGGCCAATAAGCGTTCGTCATCCTCAAGGAGCCTGTCCACCGGGCCGCCACTTCCCACGTTGAACGGCAGCGACACGTACCGCAGCAAGGCGCCCTCCTGGGTCGAGAAGTACGCCGGCAGGGTGGTGCCATTGTTGTATTTCTCGCCTGCACGCTTGGTGTCATAGAGGGCGACGTACAGCACCTTGGGCATCACGAAGTAGCGGGTCAGCCAGGCTGTCGAGGCCGGCACGCCCGCCGGTTGCCACTGCTGCGAACGAAACAATGCGCACAGAACGAACCCGTCCGGAAACTGGAAATCGCCGCCCGCAATCGGGGTAAACACACGGTTGAGCTTGAACAGGGCACTCTGGTCGCCGACGCCTGCAACCTCGCTCGCCAGGTACTGCTCGGTGTCCTTGTGCTTGAGAATAAAACCGAAGTAGGCCTGCTCGGCGAGGTTGCGCCCATGAACCCGTGCGTGAAGGTTGCGAGCGGCCGCATCAGCGCTGTCAAACAGCGCGCCGTAGGTCGCGTAGTCAGGCGCGCCGACTCTTGGCGCATAGTCAAAATACGCCGTCCAGTCGTCATAGACCGGTGAGCGCGGGCCCCACAACGCGTTGCCCAGGATCACCCGCAAATCACCGGCTTCGGCCAGCACGATGACCCATTGCGCAGGCTTGACCTGCCCGCTGTCCAGCCGTTGCTGAGCGGAACTGCCACCCGGTTGCGGCGCAGTATGGGTCAGCAGCCGTTGCTCGGCGCTGGAAGAACTGGGCGTGTACGCCAGTAAACAATCCTCGGCGGCCGACAGATAGGCCGGCTGCCCGTGACTGATCACATCGTGGATCTCATCGGCGGAAAAAACCTGCAGGTTGATCAGCGCGTCTTCACGGCTCCAGCGTCGTTGCGCCACCCAACCGGGGTCGACCATCGACAGCGCAGGGTGCGAGCCGTAACGCCCAAATACCTGATAGGGCTCAGGCGCAATCAACGGGCCTTGCCCATCCGCAGGAAAAAACAGCAGCTGGGCAAACGGGTTGGCATCACTTGCCTCAGGCTCGGTGATAAAGAAACGGCCTTTATCGTCTTTGAGCACATAGCCGCCATAGGCACGCTCGCGTCGCTGCCCTATCTGCTCGTGCGCATACACCGCTGCATCGTGAGCCGAAATAAAGGCGCGGCTCAACACGGCCCGATATGAACCGTCCAGCACCGCCGACCGGCTGTCCACCGGGCCGAGGGTTCGCCAAAGCAAACCCGCCGCCACTACCGACACCGTCGTTGAGGCAATCACCCGGCGCACATAGCCACGCGGGCTCAGCGTGCCGGCCAGCAGCGCGGCCTGGGCGCCGTTGTCGTCACCATCGGCGCCAGCCAAGTCGGTCGCAGAACCGGGCACTTGCAGCTTGAGCAGCGCGCCATCCGACGCCTGCTGATACAGATGCAGCCCACGCGTCTTGTCCTGCAGCGCCAGGGTCGCGCGTGACTGGGTGATAGCGGCAGCCACTTCGGCCGGGGTAAAGAAGGTGGAATACAGCCAGGGTTCACGTGCGGGAATGTCAGCGGCCAAGGGCGTGGCGCGGTAGTAGATAGCCTCCAGTCGAAAGTTGGAGGGCAGGCGTAACTGGCCATCGGCGCGCAACGGGAACCGTGCAGCAGGAGAGAACAACGGCGTGCCAAGGGCCTCGGGGTAAGTGGCCACATACGCTTCGCCGCGCGTGTGCTTCAGCACAAAGCCCTGGGCTGAGCCTTCAGGGAACAACGCGCGCGCGGCCATCAGCGCCAGTTCTGCGCGCTCGAAGACCGGCGTGCAGAACGGCTGTTCCTCTGTCACCTGGGTGACGGCCGTGTTGATCCGCCAGCCGTGCTTGACCCGTCCGCGCACGCCTCCCCAGTGAGCATTGGCCACCACCACGCGCAGATCGCCGGCTTGCGCGGCTTGCCAGATCAACGACTCGAAGTCCGCAGAGGGCGCGAACGGCTCCTCACCGACAATGCGCTTTCTCAATAGCACTTCGGCCGCCGAGCCACTGCTCAGGTATTTGAGCAATGAGCCTTCGGGGCCGCACAGATAGTGCGCCGCCACTGAACGGCGGTGTTCGATGATAAAACGCAGATCGGCAGGCGAGAAAAAACTGACGAACACCGAGGCCTGCTCATCGCTCATGCCGGGGTTGTGCAGCTTCACCTGTGCCATGTCCGGCGGGTGGGAGTGATAGAGCGCCTCGCAGGTATAGCCCTCGGGGGCGATGAAATTATCGTCGGCGTCGGAGGCCAGCACGATCCGATGATCGAAGGTGACGTGCTGGTCGGCCATGGGCGTTGTGGCAAACCAGTGGTGGCCCTGCTTGAGGATCGCGCCACCGAATTCCTTGTCGGCCGATGCGTAATCGGTCTGTTCGTAGGCCCAACGCGCGGCATCGTCCGCGCTGATAAACGGCGGGCTCAAGACCGGCAGGGTCGGCTGCGGCGCAGCGACTCGGGGGATACGTGGCATACATTCAGTCCTTGGAAAGTGAGGAGCGCTCACTGTTGCACCAACGAGATTCCAGGCGGCGCTAGATAGTTGTCGACCACAGCACCACTTCAGCGCACCCCGTGCACCCACACCCCACCAGCGCGCCGATCTGGTGCGCACGACCGGCCCGGCAGCGTCCGTCTGCCGCACAAACAAGCGCCCGCATGCACCTCGGCACAGCCTTTGCAAAAGCCTGTGCAATGCCCTCATAACAACTTGAGTTCCTGGAGATCGCACCATGAAGCGTCGCAGCTTGATCAAGGCTTTCACCCTGTCCGCCTCCATTGCCGCCATGGGGCTGACCTGGACCGTGCAGGCCGCCGAGACCATCAAGGTCGGCATCCTGCACTCGCTGTCCGGGACCATGGCAATCTCCGAGACCTCGCTAAAAGACATGGCGTTGATGACCATTGACGAGATCAACGCCAAGGGCGGTGTGAACGGCAAGATGCTCGAGCCGGTGGTGGTCGACCCTGCATCGAACTGGCCGCTGTTCGCTGAAAAAGGCCGTCAGCTGCTGACTCAGGACAAAGTCGCCGTGGTGTTCGGCTGCTGGACCTCGGTGTCGCGCAAATCCGTGCTGCCGGTGTTCGAAGAACTCAACGGTTTGCTGTTCTACCCCGTGCAGTACGAAGGCGAAGAGATGTCGCCGAACGTGTTCTATACCGGTGCGGCGCCCAACCAACAGGCGATCCCGGCGGTGGAATACCTGATGAGCGAAGAAGGCGGCGGCGCCAAGCGCTTCTTCCTGCTCGGCACCGACTACGTGTACCCGCGCACCACCAACAAAATCCTGCGCTCGTTCCTGCATTCCAAAGGCGTCGCCGACAAAGATATCGAAGAGGTCTACACCCCGTTCGGCCACGCCGATTACCAGACCATCGTGGCCAACATCAAGAAGTTCTCCGCCGGCGGCAAGACCGCGGTGGTCTCAACCGTGAATGGCGATTCCAACGTGCCGTTCTACAAAGAGCTGGCCAACCAGGGTTTGAAAGCCACCGACGTACCGGTGGTGGCCTTCTCCGTGGGTGAAGAAGAACTGCGCGGCATCGACACCAAGCCACTGGTGGGCAACCTCGCCGCCTGGAACTACTTCCAGTCGGTGGAGAACCCGGTGAACAAGAAATTCGTCGCGGACTGGAAGGCCTACGCCAAGGCCCACAACCTGCCGGGCGCGGATAAAGCGGTGACCAACGACCCGATGGAGGCCACTTACGTCGGTATCCATATGTGGGCGCAGGCGGTTGAGAAAGCCAAGTCCACCGACGTCGACAAGGTGCGCGAAGCCATGGCCGGCCAGACCTTCGCCGCGCCGTCGGGCTTCACCCTGACCATGGATAAAACCAACCATCACCTGCACAAGCCGGTGATGATCGGCGAGATTCAGTCTGACGGGCAGTTCTCGGTGGTGTGGCAGACCGAAGAGCCGATTCGGGCGCAGCCGTGGAGCCCGTACATCCCCGGCAATGACAAGAAGCCGGACTACGCGGTGAAGAGCAACTAAGCCGCACCACAGATTAGCTGTCGGGCGCGGTCAGTGTGGGAGCTGGCCTGCCTGCGATGCCAATAACTCGGTGTACCCGTTACACCGCAGCGATGCCATCGCAGGCAAGCCAGCTCCTACACAAAGCCCGCGCCCACACTGTCCATGCATGATCAGGACATTTGTTTATGCCCACTGCCCTCTACCGCTATTTCCTGGCCTTGCTGCTGTTGCTGCCTTTTGCCGCACACGCCAGCGACGCCGAAGACTTCCTCAACGCCAACCCGATGCAACAAGCCAAGCTGCTGCAGGACTGGGCCGCCCAGCCTGACCCGGCGCGCATCGAGCTGGTGGACGCCCTGCAACACGGTCAACTCACGCTCAACGGCGAAACCAAAACCGTGCGCCTGAACAACCGCCTGCGCGGCCTGCTCGACAACGTGCAGGCCAGTCAGCAGTTGCTCGCCGCCGACCCCAAGGTACGCCTGGGTGCCGCGCAAACCCTGCAAAAAACCGCGCAGCCTGCGCAGCTCAAATTCCTCGACCAGCAAGTGGCCGCCGAAACCAATGAGGACGTGCACACCGCCCTCAGCCTGGCCCTGGCCAATCTGCAATTGGTTGATACCGACCCCGTCGTGCGCCTTGCCGCCGTGCGTTTGCTCGGCAGCACCGGCGACCCGTTGGCGCGCACGCGCCTCGAAGCCTTGCTGGCGCCTGGGGTCGAAACCGACGCCGGCGTGCACACCGCCGCCGAAACCAGCCTGGCGCAGGTCAAACGCAAACTGATGGTTGGCGAGATCCTCGGTCAGGCCTTCAGCGGCATGTCCCTGGGCTCGATCCTGCTGCTCGCGGCCCTGGGCCTGGCGATCACCTTCGGCCTGCTCGGCGTGATCAACATGGCCCACGGCGAAATGCTGATGCTCGGCGCCTATTCGACTTACGTGGTGCAACTGATGATGCAGCGCTACGTGCCTGCGGCCATCGAGTTCTACCCGTTGATCGCGCTGCCGGTGGCGTTTTTTGTCACCGCCGCCATCGGCATGGCCCTGGAACGCACAGTGATTCGTCACCTCTACGGCCGCCCGCTGGAAACCCTGCTCGCCACCTGGGGCATCAGCCTGATGCTGATCCAGTTGGTGCGCCTGGTGTTCGGTGCGCAGAACGTCGAAGTCTCCAACCCGCAGTGGCTGTCCGGTGGCATTCAAGTGCTGCCCAACCTGGTGCTGCCGTACAACCGCATCGTGATCATCGCCTTCGCGCTGTGCGTGGTGGTGCTGACCTGGCTGCTGCTGAACAAGACGCGCCTGGGCCTCAACGTGCGCGCCGTCACCCAGAACCGCAACATGGCCGCCTGCTGCGGCGTGCCCACCGGGCGTGTGGACATGCTCGCCTTTGGCCTGGGTTCCGGCATCGCCGGCCTGGGTGGCGTGGCCCTGAGCCAGATCGGCAACGTCGGCCCGGACCTGGGCCAGAGCTACATCATCGACTCGTTCCTGGTGGTGGTGCTCGGCGGTGTCGGCCAGTTGGCCGGTAGCGTGATGGCCGCCTTCGGGCTGGGCATCGCCAACAAGATTCTCGAACCGCAGATCGGCGCCGTGCTCGGCAAGATCCTGATCCTCGCGCTGATCATTCTGTTTATCCAGAAACGCCCGCAAGGACTCTTCGCACTGAAAGGACGGGTGATCGACTGATGAACCAGCCATTGATGCTTACGGCCACGCAAAAGGCCGGCCCCACGCTGACGATAGCCGTCGGCGCGGTGATCCTGATCCTGCTGCTGGCGTTGCCTTTGTGTTCGCTGCTGGCGCCGGAAAACCCGCTGCACGTGTCGGCCTACACCCTCACGCTGGTGGGCAAAATCCTCTGCTACGCCATCGTCGCCCTGGCCCTGGACCTGGTGTGGGGCTATGCGGGGATGCTGTCCCTCGGCCACGGTTTGTTCTTTGCCCTCGGCGGTTATGCGATGGGCATGTACCTGATGCGCCAGGCGTCCGGCGATGAGCTGCCGGCGTTCATGACCTTTTTGTCGTGGACCGAACTGCCCTGGTATTGGGTCGGCACCGAGCATTTCCTTTGGGCCATGTGCCTGGTGGTGCTGGCGCCGGGGTTGCTGGCGCTGGTGTTCGGCTTTTTCGCCTTCCGCTCGCGGATCAAGGGCGTGTATTTCTCGATCATGACCCAGGCCCTGACCTTCGCCGGGATGCTGCTGTTTTTCCGCAACGAGACCGGATTTGGTGGCAATAACGGCTTCACCAATTTCCGCAGCATTCTGGGCTTCGGGATTACCGAGCCCGGCACACGGGCAGTGCTATTTTTGGCCACGGTCGTGTTGCTGGTCGCGAGCCTGTACACCGGCTGGCGCCTGGCGCAGAGCAAGTTCGGCCGCGTGCTGACAGCGTTACGCGATGCCGAAAATCGCCTGATGTTCTGCGGCTATGACCCACGTGGCTTCAAGCTGTTCGTATGGGTGTTGAGTGCGGTGTTGTGCGGCCTGGCAGGCGCGTTGTATGTGCCGCAAGTGGGCATCATCAATCCCAGTGAAATGTCGCCGACCAACTCCATCGAAGCCGCCGTGTGGGTGGCCTTGGGTGGGCGCGGCACGCTGATCGGGCCATTGCTCGGCGCCGGTGTGGTGAACGGCATGAAGAGCTGGTTCACGGTGGCCTTTCCGGAATACTGGCTGTTCTTTCTGGGGGCGCTGTTCATCCTCGTCACCTTGTATTTGCCCAAGGGCGTGATCGGCCTGTTGAAGAAACGGGGTGAACAATGAGAGTCACAGCGACGGCGGAATTTATGCTCGAACCCATTCTTGAGCCAAACAAAGACGCGGGCAGCAGCCGCGATGCAATCGGCCTCGGCCAGGCCGCCGGCAAGGGCCTGAACACCCGCCACGGCACCATCCTGACCCTGGAAGACATCAGCGTCAGCTTCGACGGTTTCAAGGCGCTCAACGACTTGAACCTCTACATCGGCGTCGGCGAGTTGCGCTGCATCATCGGCCCCAACGGCGCGGGCAAGACCACGCTGATGGACGTGATCACCGGCAAGACCCGCCCCAGCCACGGCAAGGCCTGGTTCGGCGAAACCCTCGACCTGACAGGCATGAGCGAAGTGCAGATCGCCCAGGCCGGCATCGGCCGCAAGTTCCAGAAACCCACGGTGTTCGAAGCCCTCAGCGTGTTCGAAAACCTGGAGCTGGCGCAGAAAACCGACAAATCCGTGTGGGCCAGCCTGCGCGCCCGCTTGAGCGGCGAGCAAAAAGACCGCATCGATGAAGTGCTCGACACCCTCCGCCTGAGCGCCTCGGCGCAGCGCCCGGCGGGCTTGCTGTCACACGGGCAAAAGCAGTTCCTGGAAATCGGCATGCTGCTCATGCAAGACCCGCAGCTGTTGCTGCTGGATGAACCCGTGGCGGGCATGACCGACGCCGAAACCGAGTTCACCGCCGAACTGTTCAAGCGCCTGGCAGGCAAACATTCGCTGATGGTGGTGGAGCACGACATGGGCTTTGTCGGCTCGATTGCCGACCACGTCACTGTGCTGCACCAGGGCAGCGTGCTGGCTGAAGGCTCGCTGGCACAGGTGCAGGAAAACGAGCGGGTGATCGAGGTTTACCTCGGTCGCTGAGCCAGACAGAGCGCTTACTGTGGGAACCGCATCAATGTGGGAGCTGGCTTGCCTGCGATGGCATCACCTGGGTCCATCAGGCATACCGAGTTGCCTGCATCGCAGGCAAGCCAGCTCCCACAGTTGATCCGGTGCCTACAAGGGAATTGAGGAGAATTTGAACATGCTGCAAGTCGACACGCTGCATCAGTACTACGGCGGTAGCCACATCCTGCGCGGGCTGTCCTTTGACGTGAAGATCGGCGAAGTCACCTGCCTGCTCGGCCGTAACGGTGTGGGCAAGACCACGCTGCTCAAGTGCCTGATGGGCTTGCTGCCGGCCAAAGAGGGCGCGGTGAACTGGGAAGGCAAGGCCATCACCGGGTTCAAGCCACATCAACGCGTGCACGCAGGTATCGCCTATGTGCCTCAGGGCCGCGAGATTTTCGGGCGGCTCACCGTGGAAGAAAACCTCCTGATGGGCCTGTCGCGGTTTCCGGGCTCCGAGTCCAAGGAAGTGCCGGCATTTATCTACGAATTGTTCCCGGTCTTGCTGCAAATGAAACATCGGCGCGGCGGCGATTTGTCCGGTGGCCAGCAGCAACAGCTGGCAATCGGCCGCGCCCTGGCCAGCCGCCCACGCTTGTTGATTCTGGATGAACCCACCGAAGGCATCCAGCCGTCGGTGATCAAGGAAATCGGCATGGTGATCAAGAAGCTCGCCGCCCGCGGCGATATGGCGATCCTGCTGGTGGAGCAGTTCTATGACTTCGCCGCCGAGCTGGCGGATCAGTACCTGGTGATGTCACGCGGCGAAATCGTCCAGCAAGGCCGCGGTGAAAATATGGAAAGTGAAGGTGTACGCGGGCTGGTTACCATCTAATCTGTAGCGTCCTGACGATAAGCACTCAACCATGAACCTGCCCGTTTCCCCTGCCCTGTTCACCCCCAGCTGGCATGCCGAGCTGGACCTCGGCTACGCGCGTTTCGGCGACACCACGCGCCCGGTGATGCGCCGCCACCTCGGCCCGCTGCGCGTGCAAAAGCACCTGTACGCCGAAGGCCCCCAGGTGTGCCAGCACATCATCGTGCACCCGCCCGGCGGGATTGCCGGCGGTGATCGCCTGGACATCCGCGCCCATGTTGGCGCCGGTGCCTGGGCGCAATTGACCAGCCCCGGCGCAGCCAAGTGGTACCGCGCCAGCGGCCCGGCCTTTCAACAGCTTGAATTGACCGTGGAAGCGGGCGCCACGCTGGAATGGCTGCCCCAGGAAACCATCGTGTTCAGCGCCGCCCAGGCCGAACTCACCACCCGCATTGACCTGCAAGGCGATGCCCGGCTGTTCTACTGGGATGTAGTCGCCCTCGGCCGCCCCGCCAGTGGCGAGCGTTTTGACCTGGGGCACTTTCAATCGCACCTGGATATCCGCCGCGACGGTCAGTTGCTCTGGCATGAGCGCCAGCGCATTGTAGGCGCCGATGGGTTGCTCGACTCGCCCATCGGGCTGGACGGGCAACCGGTGTTCGCCACGCTGTTGCTCACTGGCGATATCGAGCCTGAGTTACTGGAAAGCTGCCGCGCCCTGCCCCATGCGGTGCGCGGCGACCTGACCCAACTGCCCGGGTTGCTGGTGGCCCGCTGCCTGGCCAGTGAAGCGCTGCTGGCACGGGGCTGGTTGATTGATTTATGGCGTCTGTTGCGCCCGGCGGTACTGGGGCGAGAAGCTGTTTCACCGAGAATCTGGAGCACATGAAGATCTGAAGTGGAACCAGCTCCCACACAAGCCCTTTCCCACATTGATCTTCAGTGTTTTTAAGAATGTTGTTTATGAAGGACCTTGAACCATGGATTTGACCCCACGGGAAAAAGACAAACTGCTGATCTTCACCGCAGGCCTGGTCGCCGAACGCCGCCTGGCACGTGGCGTGAAGCTTAACTACCCGGAAACCATCGCCTACATTTCCGCCGCCTTGATGGAAGGTGCCCGCGATGGCCGCACCGTCGCCGATTTGATGCACTACGGCACCACCCTGCTCAGCCGTGAGCAAGTGATGGAAGGCATCCCGGAAATGATCCCGGATATCCAGGTGGAAGCCACCTTTCCCGACGGCACCAAGCTGGTCACCGTCCACCAGCCTATCGCGTGAGGCCGATCATGATTCGTGATGCAACCGAGCAAGACCTGCCGGCCATTCGCGCCATCTACAACGACGCGGTGCTCAACACCACCGCGATCTGGAACGAACAACCCGTCGACCTGGCCAACCGTCAGGCCTGGTTCACGGCGCGCCAGGCCCAGGCGTACCCGATTCTGGTGGCGGTGGAAAACGATGAAGTCACCGGCTACGCCTCGTTCGGCGACTGGCGACCCTTCGAAGGCTTTCGCTACAGCGTCGAGCACTCGGTGTATGTGCGCAATGACCAGCGCGGCAAAGGCCTCGGCCAGCGCCTGATGCAAGCGCTGATCGAGCGTGCCCGCAGCGCCGGCAAACACGTGATGGTCGCGGCCATCGAAAGCGGCAACCAGGCGTCTGTTCGCCTGCATGAGCGCCAGGGTTTCATCATCACTGGGCAAATGCCGCAAGTGGGCATCAAGTTCGGCCGCTGGCTGGACCTGACCTTTATGCAACTGACATTGAATCCGGGCGCCGAACCGCCCAAGGAGTGAGATCGATGAACACGGCTCAACTGCGTCGAGTGAATGCTGAAAGTTTTGCCCATTACCGCCTGGGCTTGATCGAGCTGTTGCTGGACGCGGTGAAGCATGGTGCGTCGGTCGGCTTCATGGCGGACTTCGATGAAGCCCAGGCCCGCGACTATCTGAAGGGCGTACAAGCCAGTATCGAAGACGCCAGCCTGCTGCTGTGGGTGGTGGTGCGCGATGAACAGGTAATCGCCAGCGTGCAATTGGCGCTGTGCCAGAAAGCCAATGGCCTCAACCGCGCCGAAGTGCAAAAACTGTTGGTACACAGCAGCGCCCGCCGCCATGGCCTGGGCCAGCAATTGATGAACACTCTGGAACTCGCCGCGCGCCAGCACAAGCGCGGCCTGCTGTACCTGGACACCGAAGCCGGCTCCGGTGCCGAAGCCTTCTACCAGTCGCTGCGCTACACCAAAATCGGTGAATTGCCCGACTACTGCCAAAGCCCGGACGGGCGCTACAGCCCGACCGCCATCTACTTCAAGACCCTGGGGCAACCTGCATGATTCCTGGTGAATATCAGATCCAGCCTGGCGATATCGAACTGAATGTCGGCCGGCGTACCGTCACCCTCAGCGTGGCCAACAGCGGCGACCGGCCGATCCAGGTGGGCTCGCATTACCATTTTTTCGAGACCAATGACGCGCTGACGTTTGACCGCGCGGCGAGCCGTGGCATGCGCCTGAATATTCCGGCCGGGACGGCGGTGCGGTTTGAGCCGGGGCAGAGCCGTGAGGTCGAGCTGGTTGATTTGAGCGGCGGGCGGCGGGTGTTTGGGTTTGCCGGGCGAGTCATGGGCGACCTTTAGGGCCTCATCGGGGGCAAGCCCCCTCCCACATTTGAATGCGTTCACACATCAAAGGTGGGAGGGGGCTTGCCCCCGATAGCAATTTCACATTCAACACAAATATTTCAGGGCACACACATGAAAATCAGCCGCCAAGCCTACGCCGACATGTACGGCCCCACCGTCGGTGACAAGGTCCGCCTGGCGGACACCGAGCTGTTCGTCGAAGTCGAAAAAGACTTCACTGTTTATGGCGAGGAAGTGAAGTTCGGCGGCGGAAAAGTCATCCGCGACGGCCAGGGCCAGAGCCAGTTGCTCGCCCATGAGGTCGTGGACACGCTGATCACCAACGCGCTGATCATCGACCATTGGGGCATCGTCAAGGCCGACGTCGGCCTGAAGAATGGCCGCATCCACGCGATCGGCAAAGCCGGCAACCCGGACATCCAGCCGGGCGTGACCATGGCCATCGGCGCCAGCACCGAAGTGATCGCCGGTGAAGGCATGATCCTCACCGCCGGCGGCATCGACTCCCACGTGCATTTCATCTGCCCGCAGCAGATCGAAGAAGCACTGACCAGCGGCGTCACCACCATGATTGGCGGCGGCACCGGCCCGGCCACCGGCACCAACGCCACCACCTGTACGTCAGGGCCGTGGCACCTGGCGCGCATGCTTCAGGCCAGCGACTCGTTCCCGATGAACATTGGTTTCACCGGCAAGGGCAACGCCAGTTTGCCGCAGCCCTTGATCGAACAGGTCAAGGCCGGCGCCATCGGTTTGAAACTGCACGAAGACTGGGGCACCACGCCTGCGAGCATCGATAACTGCCTGAGCGTGGCCGACGAGTATGACGTGCAGGTCGCCATCCACAGCGACACGCTCAATGAATCCGGCTTCGTCGAAACCACGCTCGCCGCGCTCAAGGGTCGCACCATTCACACCTACCACACCGAAGGCGCCGGAGGCGGCCACGCGCCAGACATCATCAAGGCCTGCGGTTTCCCGAACGTGCTGCCCAGTTCCACCAACCCGACCCGGCCGTTCACCCGCAATACCATCGACGAGCACCTGGACATGCTGATGGTCTGCCATCACCTGGACCCCAGCATTGCCGAAGACGTGGCCTTCGCCGAAAGCCGCATCCGCCGCGAGACCATTGCCGCCGAAGACATCCTGCACGACCTCGGCGCGTTCTCGATGATCAGCTCGGACAGCCAGGCCATGGGCCGCGTCGGTGAAGTCATCACGCGCACCTGGCAGACCGCCGACAAAATGAAAAAACAGCGCGGCCCGTTACCGGGTGACGGCGAAGGCAACGACAACTTCCGCGCCAAGCGCTACATCGCCAAGTACACCATCAACCCGGCGATCACCCACGGCATCAGCCATATTGTCGGCTCTATCGAAGTCGGCAAGTGGGCCGACCTGGTGCTGTGGCGCCCCGCATTTTTTGGCATCAAACCGACCCTGATTCTCAAAGGCGGCGCGATTGCCTCAAGCCTGATGGGCGACGCCAATGCGTCAATTCCCACGCCGCAGCCGGTGCACTACCGCCCCATGTTCGCCAGCTTCGGCAGTTCATTGCATGCCACCAGCCTGACCTTTATCAGCCAGGCCGCGCAGGCAGCCGGATTGCCCGAAGCCCTGGGCCTGAAAAAGCAGATTGCGGTGGTCAAGGGGTGTCGCGACGTGCAGAAGACCGACCTGATCCACAACGACTACCTGCCGGATATCGAAGTGGACCCACAGACCTATCAGGTCAAGGCCGACGGCGTACTGCTGTGGTGCGAGCCCGCCGACGTGCTGCCGATGGCGCAGCGTTACTTCCTGTTCTGACGCCTTGGCGACCTAGTCATGGGGTTCTGCGTGGACGTCTGCCAGAGACGGGGGAATGACAGAGGACAGAAACGCGGATGCTGCCCCTGATTCCCCGGCAGCGCTAGCGCCGGGGGAAGGGTGATGTGAAGGCCCATGGTGGGTTCCCTTGGGCGGTGATAAAGCGCTGGAGCTTTTCACCACCCGCCATTGGCCGGGCCTATCTATGCAGTGCTGCCATGCAGTGCTCGGCGCCTGAACGCGAGCGGCCCGGCGTCAGCTGTTCCAGTTTTCTCGCGGATCGAACGCGGCCTTTTTCGCCAGCTCCTGCCACAACGCCTTGACCTCATCGTCGCTGGTTTTCGGCATTACGGCCTTGAGCTGCACGAACAGGTATCCGCGCTGCCCGGCCTTGTTCAGCAGGCCATGGCCCTTGGCGCGCATGCGTTGGCCGTTCTGGCTGCCGGCCGGCACCTTGAGGTTGATCTTGCCGGTGAGGGTCGGTACGGCCACTTCCGTGCCCAAGGCCAATTCCCACGGCGCCAGGGGCAGGTTGATGATCAGGTTTTCGCCGTCCACTTCAAAGCGTGGGTGCGGCGCAAACTTGATGATCAGGTACAGATCGCCATTGGCACCGCCGCCAATGCCCGGCGCCCCCTGGCCCTTGAGGCGGATGCGCTCGCCGTCGGCCACGCCGGCGGGGATCTTCACGTTCAGGCTCTTGGTGGTGTTGCTGACGTGACGACCCGAGGCGTCGTATTGCGGCACCTGGAAGCTGATCTGCTTGGACTCGGTGGACAGCGTCTCTTCAAGGAATACCGACAGCTGCATTTCCACGTCCTGGCCCTTGCGCCCGGTTGGACGGCGCTGACCGCCGCCAAACGCGTCGCCGCGCGAGCCGAAGATCGAACTGAAGAAGTCCGAAAAGTCGCCCGCGTCCTGGCCGCCACCAAAGCCGCCACGGCTCTGCCAGCCCGGTGGCCCCTGGAACGGCTGGCCATGTTGGCCGTATTTGCGCAGTTCGTCGTATTCCGCGCGCTTATCGGCGCTTTTAAGCGCTTCATAGGCTTCGGACGCGTCCTTGAATTTCTCTTCGGCGTCTTTTTCCTTGCTCACGTCCGGGTGATATTTGCGTGCGAGCTTGCGATAGGCGGCCTTGATTTCCTTGTCATCGGCGCTCGGCTCGACACCCAGAATCTTGTAGTAGTCTTTGAAATCCATCGGCGGTTCACCATCCTTAATCGAGATCGCACAGCCCGGGGCACAACGTGCGCTGCATTGCACCTGTTGAGTGATGTGGCCTGGGGGTGCGTCAAAGTGTTATCGGCGCTAGCCGTATGCAACAGATGTGGGGGCAAATCCCGCACTTTCAAGCACGATTTAACGGATGGTCGGCCTACGCATCCGTGCCCGACTGGCATACACTGCGCGGCCGTTTTTCAACCGGAACCCGATAGACATGAAAAACCCATCCCCAGCCCGTGCCTGCGGTATCGACTTCGGCACGTCCAACTCCACCGTCGGCTGGATCCGCCCCGGCATGGAAACGCTTATTGCGCTGGAGGACGACAAGATCACGTTGCCGTCGGTGGTGTTCTTCAACTTCGAGGAGCGTCGCCCGGTGTACGGTCGCCTGGCCCTGCACGAGTACCTGGAAAACTACGAAGGCCGGCTGATGCGCTCGCTCAAGAGCCTGCTGGGTTCCAAGCTGATCAAGCACGACACCAGCGTACTCGGCACGGCGATGCCGTTCACCGACCTGCTGGCGCTGTTTATCGGCCAGCTCAAGAGCCGCGCCGAAGCCAACGCCGGCCGTGAATTCGAAGAAGTGGTCCTGGGCCGCCCGGTGTTCTTCGTCGATGACGACCCGATGGCCGACCAGGAAGCGGAAAACACCCTGGTCGATGTGGCCCGCAAAATCGGTTTCAAGGATATCTCCTTCCAGTACGAACCGATTGCAGCGGCGTTCGACTATGAGTCCACCATTGAGAAGGAAGAGTTGGTACTGATCGTCGACATCGGCGGTGGTACGTCCGACTTCTCGCTGGTGCGCCTGTCACCGGATCGCCGTCACAATGACAACCGTCACGACGACATCCTTGCCACCGGCGGCGTGCACATCGGCGGTACCGACTTCGACAAACAGCTCAGCCTGCAAGGCATGATGCCGCTGTTCGGCTACGGCAGCCGCATGAAAAGCGGCGCCTACATGCCCACCAGCCACCACATGAACCTGGCCACCTGGCACACCATCAACTCGGTGTACTCGCAAAAATCCCAGCTGGCCCTGGGCAGCATGCGCTACGACATCGAAGACACCGGCGGCATCGACCGCCTGTTCAAGCTGATCGAACAGCGCGCCGGGCACTGGCTGGCCATGGAAGTGGAAGAAACCAAGATCCAGCTGACCCACGAGGACAGCCGCCACGTGCTGCTCGACCGGGTTGAGCCAGGGCTGAGCGTGGAGTTGAGCCGCGCGCTGTTCGAGTCGGCGATTGATGGCTTGCTGGAGCGCGTGCGCAACAGCGTCACGCAGCTGCTGACCGATGCGTCGGTCAGTGTCGCGCAGGTGGACACGGTGTTCTTTACCGGGGGTTCCAGCGGCATTCCGGCACTGCGCCACAGCATTTCGGCGATGTTGCCGAATGCGCGGCACGTGGAAGGCAACATCTTCGGCAGTATCGGCAGCGGTTTGGCGATCGAGGCCAGCAAGCGTTACGGCAGCTGAGTTTCTGCCCGCCCCGCGTCGCGCCCATCGCGGGCAAGCCCGGCTCCCACATTCATGCGTGTTTTACCTTTGGGATACCTTTGAATGTGGCAGCGGGCGGGCTCGCGAAGGGGCCAGCCCAGGCCCCCTCAAGCGCTAGACCATGCCCGCCAGCTTCAGCTCACTCTTCAAATACGCATAGTAGATCGGCCCCGCCACCACACCCGGCAGGCCGAATGCGGCTTCGAACACCAGCATCGCCAGCAACAATTCCCACGACTTGGCACTGATCTGCCCGCCAACGATGCGCGCGTTGAGGAAGTACTCGACCTTATGGATCACGATCAAGTACCCCAGCGCCGCCACCGCGACCCAAATCGACAGCGACAGCGCGACGATGGTGATCAGCGTATTGGAGATCAGGTTGCCGATCACCGGCAGCAGGCCGACCAGGAAGGTCAGCACGATCAGGGTCTTGGTCAGCGGCAGGTGAATCCCGCACAGCGGCAGCACGATCCCGAGGAAGATCGCAGTGAACACGGTGTTGAGCGCGGCGATCTTGATCTGGGCGAAGACGATATTGCGAAACGCCTGGACCAGCAGGTGCAGGCGGTCGAACAGGGCGGCGGCCAAGGGTTTGCGTTTGGTCAGGTCGGGCACGCGCTGCAGGGCGATGATCGCGCCCAGCACCATGCCGATGAGCAGGGTGACGAACATGTGGGCAGCGTCTTTGCCGACCAGTTGCAGTTCGCTCAGGTGCTTGCTCAGCCAGTCGCCGATGGCCACGCGAAACTCGGCGGCGCTGGCGGGCAGGTAGGCGTCGAGGAACGGCGGCAGCTGGCCGCGCGCGCGATCGACCACGCCCATGAATTTGTCGAGGGAGGCCCCGGGATTTTCCGCTTCGTGGAGCAGGAAACTGATGGCGCCGGCGAAGATCAGGGCCAGCACGCTGACGATCAAGGTGCCGAGCAACGCCACAGCGAGCCAGCGCGCGCGCCGACCTTCGATGAGCCGCTGCAACTGTGGGGTGAGCATGTTGACCAGTTCATAAACCAACAGGCCGGCCAGCAGGCTGGGCAGCAGCTTGAGCGGCAGGACCAGCAATAATCCACCGAAAATGATGATGCAACTGACCAGCAACAACACGTGACGCTGAGAAAACGTTGGCATACAGCCTCAAAACGAACGGCGTTAAAGGATGGGCAGTCTGCCAGCCTTGAGGGAATCAAGCGAGAGGCCAGGGTGTGAATGCGATCAACTGTGGGAGCCGGGCTTGCCCGCGATGCAGGCGCCTCGGTGCAGCAAACTTACCGAGGTGATGCTATCGCAGGCAAGCCAGCTCCCACATTGAGCTCCAGCGTTGGCGAAATCGTGATCAGCCTTTGAGGCAAGTGCTCATAAAGGTCTTGCGTGCATCGCCGGTCAACGCCTTGGTTTTCGCCGTGGCATTGCAGTCTTTCATCTTCTGCTGCTGCGGCGTCAGGGTCTTGGCGTCGTTGGCTGCGGGAGCGGCCTTCAGGCAAGTGCTCATGAATGTTTTGCGCTCGTCGCCGGTCTTGCCTTTGGCTTCGGCGTTGCAGGTGGTCATTTTTTGTTGCTGGGCGGTCTGTGCGGCGGTGGCGGCAAACCCTTGGGAACACAACAGCAGGCCCATCATCAACAGCGGAATACGCAGCATCTTCATGGAGTTTTCTCCCTGTTGCCGTGCCGGGGGGCACGGCCTACGCAGCAGTGTAGTCAAAGCCCGTTACATCTTCATCGGCCACGGATATTAGTTCGACGATACTGCTCCGGCGTACAGCCGGCGTGGCGCTGGAACATCGCGATGAACGCCGAGGCGGTGCTGTAACCGAGGTCAAACGCCACGTGTTGCACGCTGCGCTGGCTGTCGAGGGCTTCGATGGCGGCGAGGTAGCGCAGGCGCTGGCGCCATTCGCCAAAGCTCATGCCCAACTCCCGCACAAATTGCCGCGCCAGGGTGCGTTCGCTCACATGCACGTGCTCGGCCCAGTGCGCCAACGGGCGATTGTCCCCGGGTTCGGCCTGCATGCCCTCAAGCACACCAAGCAAGCCAGGGTGGCGCGCATAGGGCAAGAAACAATCGTGAATCGGCGCTTGCTTGAGCTGGTCCACCAGCACCTGCGCCAGGCGCACATCCGCTTCGGTCTGCGCAATATTGACGTCGCGCCGGGCAAAGTCGCTGAGAATCGCCTTGAGAATCTCGCTGATCGCCAGGGTGCACGGCGCCTGCGGCAGTTGCTCGCACAGCTGCGGGGCCAGGCCCACCGAGCGATAGACAATTGCCTGGGCGTTGTAGGAACTGTGCTCGGTATTTGGCGGGATCCATACTGCGTATTGCGGCGGCGACATAAAACGGCTGCCCGCCACCTCCATACGCATGACACCACTCGCCGAATAGTCCAGCGAACCCCAGCCATGCCGGTGCGGCGTGCACTCGGTGTCGGGGGCGAAATCGGAGTAACGGAAGTAGACGGGGCTTGGCAGGCTGGGGAAATCGGCCAGGCGTACGGTGTGTCTGGGCATATTGTCTGGATACAAAGGTCGGTTGTCTGGATCGCAGTATAGGCTTCGATCCAGACAGGGGATAATCCCACCTCATCAACACACCTGGTTTCCTTCAATGCAATACGCGTATCCCCTGCTGGCCATCTTTATCTGGGCCGGTAATACCGTGGTCAACAAACTGGCCGTCGGCACCCTCTTTCCGGCAGAAATCGGCTTTTACCGCTGGTTGCTGGCGGCGCTGCTGTTTACCCCGTTCATGCTCAAGCCGGTGATCGCCAACTGGGCGCTGATCCGCCCGAACCTGGGCAAAATCTTCATCCTCGGCGTGTTGGGCATGGCGGTGTATCAAAGCCTGGCCTACTACGCCGCAGCACTGACCTCGGCGACCAACATGGGTATCATCCTCTCGCTGATGCCGTTGATGGCATTGACCGCCGCCATTATCAGCCTCGGCCAGCGCCTGACCTTTGGCGCGCTGACCGGTGCTGTTCTGTCGTTTGCCGGCGTAGTAGTGGTGGTGTCGGCCGGCAGTCTGGGCGCGTTGCTGCAACACGGGCTCAACCTGGGCGACGCGATGATGCTGATCGCCACCCTTGCCTATGCGGTCTACAGCACGCTGCTGAAAAAATGGCAGTTGCGCCTGCCGCCCCTGGTGTTGCTGTATTTGCAGGTGCTGGTGGCGGTGGTGGTGCTGTTTCCATTGTTCCTGTTCTCGAACAAGGCTGGCCTGGGCTGGGCGAATATTCCGCTGGTGCTGTATGCCTGCCTGCTCGCCTCGATGCTCGCGCCGTTGGCGTGGATGCATTCGGTGAAGACCTTGGGGCCAAGCCGCACCACGCTGTTTTTCAACCTGTTGCCGTTGATTACCGCGATGATTGCGGCGGTGGTGCTCAAGGAAAAGTTGGCGATGTACCACTTGGTGGGTGGATTGCTGACGTTGGGCGGGGTGATTTTGTCGGAGCGCTGGACTACGCCGGTGCGCCAAGAGGTCAGTGTGGCCTGATTAACCGCTATCGCAGGCAAGCCAGCTCCCACAGTTGACCGTGTTCCACATTTGGAATGGGGGCGAATGTGGGAGCTGGCTTGCCGGCGATGAACGATAACGCGGTCCGCCTGCTAAACCCCCGCCGCCTTCAGCCGCTGCGCATGCTCCACAAACAACCGAATCGGCTCCGCCCCCTTGCCCACCAGCCCCATCGACTGGTTGACGATGTCAAAGTGGTCCAGCGGGTAGTCATCGCCAATCACCAGCCCCAGGTGTGAGCTGTAGCGCCCGACCATGCCGTCGCACTGGCCCTTTTCGCGCACAAAACTGCGCGCAAACAACCGACAACCGCGGTTCGTGCCGTCCAGCAGGTTACGCCCGCGATCGGTCTTGCCAGGCTGCAAGGTGCCGGACCACGAGTAATAACACACGCCGTTGACCACCTCGGCGCCCTGCCCGCCCCACGTTGACGGCAAACCCTGGGGGAACTGACGGTTGAACAGCGCCACGCCTTCGCAGGTCAGGGACTGGTGCGAGGCCTGCACATCCACCTTGAAACGCGGCCCGCGGTAGCCGGTCTCAAGCACGCCCATCACCCAGGCCGCCACATGCAGCACCGCGCTCACGAACCGGCCCTTCCAATGGTCTGCGCGGTAATGAACCTGGAAGTGGTCTGCCAATTCCGAGCCATGGTTAGGCCCGGCCACCGATGTCACCGACGCCACCCACTCCGGGCGCCTGGCCGCCGCATAACGGGCCGTCAGCGAGCCCTGGCTGTGCCCGATCAGGTTGACCTTTTCGGCACCTGTTTCCCGGCGAATGCGCTCGATCTGGGCCAGCAATTGCTCACCGCGCACCTCACTGGCGTTCAGCGGCGCCACCTGCACCGGGAACACCTGCGCGCCGCCCGCCCGCAGCGCCGGAACAATGCCATACCAGTAAGGGAACAGCCCCAGGCGCACAAAGCCCAGCATGCCGGGCACCAACACAAGCGGGTAACGCGTGGCGAGGGATTCGTCCATGCAGCGGATATCCTGATCGGAGAGGCGATACGGTCATCCTAGACCACACGAGATGACCGCCCCATGACCGCTGGCGCTTTAGAAATGCCCCGCCAGGTCGCGCAGCTGGCGCTCGGCTTCCTCACAGGCACGCAGGAACACGCTTTTGTCCGACTTTTCACCTTCGGCGGCGATCACCCGAATGTCATCGATGCCGATGTAACCCAAGGCCGTGCGCAAGTGCGGGTCGGCATGGTTCATCGCCTCGTTTTCGCCACCGGGGCCAAACCCGTTGCCGCCGCGGCGGGTATCGATCTGGTGATTCGCTACAGCCTCGGCGACTACCCGAACCTTTACGGCCAGTATCTGCTCGATGAGTGCTTTGCGGTGTATGGCGCGCCTGACGTGGTCGCGTGGGCCAGCGCCGACGTGCCGACGCTGATCAGCGTGCAAGGGGCCGGTTACAGTGCGCTCTGCGTGCCGGGCCGTGAGCGGCATCCGCCGGTGCGCGCGTTTTTCCAGTGGGTGCAGGCGCAGGCGAAGCTGTCCAGCCAGGCACTTTAAAATCCGATAAAACTTTTTGCGTCGCGCAGCACTCACAACTTGGAGCGATCACGCCGGCAGAGCGTGGCGTAAAACCGGATTAGCACCAGGAGATTGAGATGACTGAAGCACATTTGACTGACGTTGCGACCCTGCGCTCACGCGCCCGCCAGAACGTCGAAAACGGCGCCGTCACCGAAGGCTACGACGCTGACCGCGAAGAAATCATTCGCCTGCTCAACGCGTCGCTGGCCACCGAGCTGGTGTGCGTGCTGCGCTACAAACGCCACTACTTCATGGCCACCGGCCTGAAAGCCAGCGTCGCGGCCGACGAGTTCCTGGAGCACGCCACCCAGGAAGCCGAGCACGCCGACAAACTGGCCGAGCGCATCGTGCAACTGGGCGGCGAGCCGGAATTCAACCCCGACCTGCTGTCGAAAAACTCCCACGCTCAATACGTGGCCGGCAACAACCTGAAGGAAATGGTCTACGAAGACCTGGTAGCCGAGCGCATTGCGGTGGATAGCTACCGCGAAATCATCCAGTACATCGGCGACAAAGACCCGACCACGCGTCGCATCTTTGAAGAAATCCTGGCCCAGGAAGAAGAACACGCCGACGACATGGCGGATATTCTGCAGGACCTGTAACCCGCCATACCGCTGAACCCTTGTGGGAGCGGGCTTGCTTGCGATAGTGCTGTGTCAGTTGATGAAGATGTCGACTGACTTACCGCTATCGCAGGCAAGCCAGCTCCCACATTTGGTTTTGGGTTTTGGCAGTTACTTTTTCACTGTCTTCAGGGCCTGACGGGGAGGATATTTGTCAGCCCTGTGACCCGCCACACCGCCGAACCCCTGTGGGAGCGGACTTGCCCGCGAAAGCGCTGTGTCAGTTGATGAAGATATCGACTGAGCCACCGCTATCGCAGGCAAGCCAGCTCCCACATTTGGTTGGGTTTTGGCAGTTACTTTTTCACTGTTTTCAAGGCCTGGCAGGGCGGATATTTGTCAGCCCTGTAACCCGCCACATCGCCGAACCCCTGTGGGAGCGGGCTTGCTCGCGAAAGCGCTGTGTCAGTTGATGAAGATATCGACTGACTTACCGCTATCGCAGGCAAGCCAGCTCCCACATTTGGCTTTGGGTTTTGGCAGTTACTTTTTCACTGTCTTCAGCGCCTGATGGGGCGGTTTTTTGCCAGCCCTGTAACCCGCCACACCGCCGCCCACCTGTGGGAGCGGGCTTGCCCGCGAAAGCGGTGGACCAGTCAACAAAGATATCGACTCAACCATCGCCATCGCCTGCAACCCCGCTCCCACATTTGGGTTTTGTCAGCTACTTCACAGTTTTCGGTGCTTTACCTTCTTTCATCTGCTGCAGCAACGGTGCGCACTGGTTCGGCTCATCGCCGCTCGGTGCTACCAATGCCAGTAACCCGGCCGCTGGGCCGGCGATGACGCCCAGTGCGACCATGCCGGCGCCGCGCAGGGCCAGAGGAATGGCTTTCACGCCCGCATTGGGCTTGATGAACGGCCCGTTGACGTACAGCGGTGAACGCAGGGAGAACAGGCGAAAGCCCTTCGACTCCGGCGTAATGGTGAGATCCAGCTGTTCGGTCGCCATGTTCGCAGTGCCGTCGATGTAGATGATCGCGTTTTCGGTATCGAACACAAACAAGCGAGTCGTGGCCAGGCCGGTCTTGATGCCGAAGTCTGCCGCCGCACAGTTGATCTTCACTTCCTTGTCGCCAAACAGGCGGCCCACCACGTAGTTGCCCACGTTAAGCCCGGCAATTTCCATCAGCCCACGGCTGATCGCGCCATCGTTAATGAGCATTTTCAAGTCGCCGTTGGACGTGCCCAGCAGCGCCGCCACGGAATTGCCGCGCCCGGAAATGTCCGCGTCGCCGTTGAGTTCACCGAAGCTGGTTTTCATCGGTTCGAAGGTTGGGAACAACTGCTTGAGCTTGAAGTTACGCGCGGTGAGTTTGGCGCGACCTTCCATCGGTACGGTGCGGCCGTTCAAGCGAATCTGCGCATCCAGCTTGCCGCCGGCGACGCCGAAACGCAGGGGTTCCAGGCTGAGTTCACCGTCATTGAGCACCAAGTGGGTGTAGAGATCGGTGAACGGCAATTCGGCGCTGTGCACGATGCGCTTGCCGGTGAACTCCACGTCAGCGTCCATCTCGCGCCAGCGCTCGGTGCGGAACTCTTCCACCGGCAGCACTTTGGTGGCCGGTTGCTTGCTTTCACCACCGCGGGCTTTTTGCTTGGCGTTGGAGTCGGCGCCGATCAAGGGCGCAAGGTCCGCCATCAGCAATTGGTTGGAAACCAACGCGCCACTGAGCTTGGGCCGTGGCTGGCTGGCGACGTAGGCCAGGTTGCCATGGATGTCGCTGTCGCCGATCTTGCCGTTGAAGTTCTCGTAGCGAAATGACGCGCCGCTGGCTTCATGCAGTTTGGCGATCAGGTGGCCGTCAGTGGAATAAGCCGGCGAGTCTGGCAGCGTCACGCCGGTCAGTGGGTACAGGTTGCCCAGGCTGCTGCCGGCGAGTTTCAGGCGCAGGTCCAGGGCGCCAAGGTTTAGCGGGTCGGTCAGGGTGCCGGCCAGCGCGATGCTGGTGTCGGCGATTTTCACCTGGGCTTGCAGCGGGAACGGCTTGGCCGCGTCCTGCAAGGCGAGCAGGCCGCCGATCTTGCCAGTACCCTCGAGTTTCTGGCCGTGGTACTGGCCTTTGACCTTGAGGCCGAACGCGTAGTCCTGTGGCGCCGAGCCTTTTTCCAGGGCCTTCTTGGCATCGGCGTCGCCGACGATTTCGCCGAAGGGAATCGGTTTGCCCAGCGGGTCAATGATGACGTCCAACTGACTCTTGAGTGTCTGGTCGTCCAGGGTCACGTGGCCCTTGTCGAAGCCGATGGCACCAATGTCCACCACCCAGCTGGACGGCTCGGCGTTGGGGTCTTTGGGATCGAACTTGAAGGTCCAGTTGGCGCGACCGTCGGCCAGGCGCTGCAGGTCTGCACTCGGCTCGGTGAGGTCGATACGTGGAATCACCACACGCTGCGCCAGCAGCGCCAGCGGTGAAATGCGCAGTTCTACGCGTTTGAGCGTGACCATCTGCGGCTTTTTCGACCAATCCGGGTTGCCCAGCGTCAGGTCTTCAGCGATCACGTGCGGCCATGGCACCCAGGCACGCCAGCCGCCTTCATCGGGCTCACGCGCCCATACCACCGCCAGGTTGCCATTGATGGCAAAGGGGCGATGCAGCTCTTCGGAGACCTTGGCATTGATCGGCGGTTTTAGGCGGTTCCAGTCAAAGAACACCAGCACCAAGACCACCACGGCGATTAACAGAACGAAGCTGGCGCAGCTCCAAGCGACGATTTTACGAGTGCGCGTCATTGCACAGGACTCCTGGTTACGACTGAGGGTGCGCGTTGCCACGCACCTTTTGACTACAGCTTATAAGGCTACGACTGACAAATGGCGTGGGGGTTTAGCCCAAGTACGAATTCCTAGCAAAAAAAGCGACTCCTCCTACAGCTCGAATCGACCAAACCATCAACAATGCACCGGTGTTACCCATGAACGGGTCGAAAATACCCACCATGGTGCAAAACCGCGGGCTTGAGAGGCGCGTTCTAGAGCCTCTGATGGGAACAATCAATTCTGTTGATTATTACCATTGTGTTTATGAACTTTTATATCGACTTATCGAGAGTAGCATTAGCCCTGTACCCACTTTATCGCCCTCCCAAGGAGCAACCCTCATGAAACGTCAAATACTCGCTACCGTTCTGCTGTCTGTCCTGGCTTCCAGCGCCTTTGCCCTGCCCGCCACTGAACAAGCAACCCCACAGAACAAAGCTCAAGCCGTTCAATCCAGCCAAACCCTGGCTCGCAGCGGCTCGCAAGAAGACGAAAACCGTGACTACGCCAAAGGCGCCGTCGCAGAAAATGGTTCGGAACACGCCAACAAACGTGCTTACACCGAAGGCGTTGCTGAAGGTGGCCGTGATCGCCTTGAACAGAAAGGTCTGGTAGAAGGCGGTGCTGAACAAGCCAACAAACGCGCCTACACCGATGGCGTTGCCGAAGGCGGTGCTGATCGTCTGCAAGAACTGCATCAAGCACAGAGCTAAGCCCGTGGTGGCCGAGAAAAAAGCCCGATCAGCCGATCGGGCTTTTGCTTTTTTATAGACTGCCTCACGCTTCACTCCCGCCAAGTTCGACGCCGACGAAGCTGTTTTGCTAGAGTGCGTCGCTGTACTTGCCGACAAAGTCCGCCCGCCGATGCTGCCCCGCGCTGAACAGAAGCAACAGACCCGCCTCGCCTTGATGGACGCAGCCCGCCATCTGATGGAGTGTGGCCGCGGGTTCGGCAGCCTGAGCCTGCGCGAAGTGGCCAAGACCGCCGGCATTGTGCCAACCGGCTTCTATCGCCATTTTGACGACATGGATCAGCTGGGCCTGGTGCTGGTAAGTGAAGTCGGCCAAACCTTCCGCGCCACGATTCGCCTGGTACGCCACAACGAGTTCGTGATGGGCGGCATCATCGACGCGTCCGTGCGGATTTTTCTGGATGTGGTGTCGGCCAACCGATCGCAATTCCTGTTCCTGGCCCGCGAGCAATACGGGGGCTGCCTGGCCGTGCGCCAAGCCATCGGCGCCTTGCGCGAAGACATCACCAGTGATCTGGCGGCTGACCTAACGCTGATGCCCAAGCTCCAGCACCTGGACGCCGAAGGCCTGCACGTGATGGCCGACCTGATCGTCAAAAGTGTATTCGCCACCCTGCCCGACATCATCGACCCGCCGGCCCATGCCCTGCCCGCCCACCTCACGCCCCAGGCGAAAATCACCCAGCAATTGCGCTTTATCTTCATCGGCCTCAAGCATTGGCAAGGCCTGGGCAGCACCGAGTAAGCCGATCAGCCCGCCGCGTGAAAACGCTTGGCGGTGGTGTAGTGCTTTTTCCAATAGCGGCTGTTCAATGAATCGATGCGCACGCGTTTGCCGGTGCTGGGCGAATGGATGAATTTGCCTTTGCCCACATACAGGCCGACATGGCTGACCTGCCCGCTGCCATTGCCCTTGAAAAACACCGCATCGCCCGGCTTGAGCGCGGCTCTCTGAACCGTCGCGGCGCTTGATCGGCGCATCTGCGTTGTCGTGCGCGGCAGGCGGATATTGGCCTGGGTCTTGAACAAATAGACCAGCAAGCCGCTGCAATCGAACCCCTGGCCGACGCTGGTGCCGCTGCCGTTATAGGGTGTACCGAGCAACGCATGGGCGCGGTCAATAACACGCGTGATCGACGCGTCAGGCAGGGCATTGGCCGCAACCGTGTCTGCGGCGCACCACAGACCGAGAATGACCAGACACGTAAAGCCTTTGAACATGATCGACGCCGCGGTGGATTAAGGACGGCGAATATCCTAATGAAACAGCGACGAGCTTCTTGAACGCCCTATCCGGCGTTCGTGTAGGTCAATTCCTGGAAAATTCCAGCACGAATCAGATGAAAGAAATTTCATGCGGCGCGCTGCGGATCTCAACGCAAAACGCCCACATCCGGTGCTATAAATCCAGCTACGCACCAATTGGAGGCACTGTCAGAATCGACTGACGCCCTATTCGGTGGCACGCCGCTGCTTGCCTACAAGGATTTCCCACGCGCGTGCGTGATTGGCAAGCCCCTTGCTCTAGCACTCTTATCGCTCATAGCTGGAAGCCTCCTGATGCTGGTGATCCACCGCCGAATCACGCCCCAAACCCTCTGGGCCGCTGAGCTGCTGCTGAATTTCGAAGCACGCAGCAAAAGCCGGCTGCGCTGTTTCAGTGCCGACGGCGAAGACGTCGGCCTGTTTCTGGAGCGCGGTCAGCCGCCGTTGCATGATGGTGAGTGCCTACAGGCTGAAGACGGACGCGTCGTACGCGTGGTCGCGCGCCCTGAACAACTGCTGCACGTCACCTGCAGCAGTGCGTTTGAATTGACCCGCGCCGCTTACCACCTCGGCAACCGCCACGTCGCCCTGCAAGTCGGCGACGGCTGGCTACGCCTGCTGGATGACTACGTGCTCAAGGCCATGCTCGAACAGCTCGGCGCGCAGACCGAAACCCTCGAAGCGCCGTTCCAGCCGGAACACGGTGCCTACGGCGGCGGCCATCACCATTCGCGCCATGGCGACGAAGACTTCAACTACCCACCCAAGCTGCACCAGTTCGGCGTACGTCCATGAACCCAGCCTGGGCGCTGTTGCGTCTGGCCAGTCCGCAATTGCCGATTGGTGGCTACAGCTATTCCCAAGGCCTGGAAATGGCCGTGGAAAATGGCCGCGTCAATGATGCCGCCAGTGCCCGGCGGTGGATCAGCGACCAGTTGCTGCTCAACCTGGCGCGCTTCGAAGCGCCCTTGCTGCTCGCCCATTGCCGCGCGGCGGCGGACCAGGACTGGCCGCGCCTGACACAGTTATGTGAAGAACACCGCGCCAGCCGCGAAACCCGCGAGCTGTACCAGGAGAGCCGGCAAATGGGCTACTCCCTGCAGCAACTGCTCAATGGTTTGCCGGAACTGGACGCCGCCGCACGCGCATTTGTAGAAAACTGCGCCGAACCGCACCTGGCCCTGGGCTGGGCGCTGGCGGCCCGCGCGTGGCAGATCAGCCCGGATGACGCCCTCGCCGCCTGGCTGTGGAGCTGGCTGGAAAACCAGCTTGCCGTGCTGATGAAAACGTTGCCGTTGGGACAGCAGGCCGCCCAGCGCCTGACCAGTGAGCTGCTGCCGTTGCTGCAGCAAGCCCAACAGGACGCCAGTCGCCTGGACTTCAACTCTTTTGGCAGCGCCGCGTTCGGCCTGTCCCTGGCGTGCATGGCCCACGAGCGCCAGTACAGCCGCCTGTTCCGTTCCTAAGCCCTTTTACTTCTGTGGAGAAGCACATGAACACACAACCCTTGCGTGTCGGCATCGGCGGCCCGGTGGGCTCCGGCAAGACGGCCCTGACCCTTGCGCTGTGCCTGGCGCTGCGCGATCGCTACAACCTGGCCGTGGTGACCAACGACATCTACACCCGCGAAGACGCCGACTTCCTGGTGCGCAACCAGGCCCTGGCGCCGGAGCGCATCATCGGCGTGGAAACCGGCGGCTGCCCGCACACGGCGATTCGTGAAGACGCCTCGATCAATCTTGAAGCGGTGGACCAGCTCAACCGCCGCTTTCCCGGCCTGGACCTGATTCTGGTGGAGTCCGGCGGCGACAACCTGTCGGCGACCTTCAGCCCTGAACTGTCAGACCTGACTATCTACGTGATCGATGTGTCGGCCGGCGACAAGCTGCCACGCAAAGGCGGGCCCGGTATTTGCAAATCCGACTTGCTGGTGATCAACAAGATCGACCTGGCCCCGCTGGTCGGCGCCTCGCTGGAATTGATGAACAGTGACACCCAGCGTATGCGCAACGGTAAGCCCTTTGTGTTCAGCAACCAGAAAACCGGCGTCGGCCTGGATGAAATCGTCGCCTTTATCGAACGTCAGGGCTTGCTGACCGCAGCCTGATACCACCCTGAAAAGGAGCCTGTTCATGGGTCTCAACAAACTTCTCGCCACCGCAGCCTTGCTGCTCACCCCAGCCCTCGCCTTCGCTCACCCCGGGCATGGCGATAATGGGCTGGTCGCCGGCATCAGCCACCCACTGGGCGGCATCGATCACTTACTGGCCATGGTCGCAGTCGGCCTCTGGGCGGCGCAGCAAAAAGGCAACGCACGCTGGGCGCTGCCTTGCGCCTTTGTCGGCACCATGCTGATTGGCGGCCTGCTGGGCTTTGAAGGCCTGGAGCTGCCGGCGCTGGAAAGCGGGATCGCGGCTTCGGTGCTGGCGCTGGGCCTGGCCGTGGCGCTGGCGGTGCGGCCGCCACTGTTCGTCGCGGTGGCTGCAACGGCGTTGTTTGCACTGTTCCATGGCGTGGCGCACGGCTTGGAGCTGCCGGACATGTCCAGCCCTTGGGCGTATGCCGCCGGTTTTGTCGGCGCGACGGCGGTGTTGCACGCGGCCGGGTACGCGGTGGTGCGTTTTCTGCCGACGGCGGCTGCGCCATTGGTGCGGGTGGCCGGGGCGGCTTCGGCGGCCACGGGGGTTTGGTTGCTGGCGGGCTGATTTGCGGCGCTGCTGAAGGCCTCTTCGCGAGCAAGCCCGCTCCCACATTTAACCGCGTCCTAGCGTTGGAAAGCGGTCGAATGTGGGAGCGGGCTTGCTCGCGAAAGCGGTCTCAAAACCACCATCCATCCCAAGCCTGCTACCATGCGCGCCTACACCCCTGCCGTGACGACGCCAGCCGATGCCCACCGCTCCAAGTTCCGCCTCCCAGCCTTCGTTGAATGCCGTGCTCACGCACTTCCATGACCTGATCGTGCCGCTGTGGCAGGGCCCGGGCTGGAATGCCGAGCTGGCGTTGCCCTATGAGGCGCTGGACGCCAATCACCAGCCTTTGCCCCCGCAACGCTATCGGGCCATGGCCTGCGCGCGGCAGCTGTACCTGTTCGCCAGCCTGATCGGCGAGCCGCAGGCGGCCTTTGCCGAAGAGCGCGCGGCGGCGCTGTTTCGCTCCCTGCAACGGCACTTTCACGACGCCGAGCACGGCGGCTGGTTCTACAGCATCGACGCGCACGGCAAGCCGCTGGATAAGCGCAAAGACCTTTACACCCACGCCTTCATCATCTTTGCCTGTGCCCACTACTGGGCCAAAGTGCGTGAGCCATTGGTGGAATCGGTGCTCAATGCGGCGCTGGCCGTGGTCGCCGAACGTTTCGCCACAGGCGACGGCCTGTACGAAGCGGTATTGGAGCGCAACTGGTCATCCCTCAAGTCCGGCCCCCTGCAAAACCCGCTGATGCACTTGGCCGAAGGCTTTCTCGCCACCCTGGCCGTGCGTGAAGACGCCGTCACGCAAGATGCACTGCTGGACCTTGCCACGGCCATGCAGAAGCGCTTCATCGACCGCGAGCACGGCGTAATGATGGAGAAACCGCTGGGTGCTGTGGATAACTGGTTTGAGCCCGGCCATCAGTTCGAATGGTTCTTTTTGCTGGCGTCTTCAGACGTGCTTCGCGGCACCGCGCTGCATGCCTCGTTGACGCGGGCGTTTGCCTACGCCGAGCTCAAGGGTGTGGATAAATCGAGCGGCGCGGTCAGCGGCATGCTCGCCCTGGACGGCACGGTGCGCGATGGCACTCAACGGATCTGGGCCCAGGCTGAATACCTGCGCGCGCTGACCTTGCGGCCCGCCAGCGAGGCAGTGCTGCAACGCCAATTGCTGGCGCTGCAACAGCACTTTTTGCATGACAAGGGCTGGCATGAATGTCTGGATGCCCAGGGCGTAGTGAGCCGACGGGACATGCCGTCGACCACGCCGTATCACTTGGCGACCTGCTATCAGGGTTTGATCCAGTATCTAGGCTGACTTTCAGGGCCGCATCGCGGGCAAGCCCGCTCCCACATTTTGAATGTGTGAACCCATTCAAGTGTGGGAGCTGGCTTGCCTGCGATGGCCCCACCGCGGTCTAGCTGACCGTCACGCAATCCACTTGCGATCCCCGGTAAAACTGATTGTCAGCCAGCGCGCCGCATCCGGCGTGCCCAGCGCTGTGGATATCTCTTCGCGCAGCGCGTCGAGGGTCGTGACGTTGCCCACCGGGTAATCCGCCGGCAGCACCACATGAATCTCGATAAACCGCGCCCGCCCGTGCTTTTGCACGTAGGACTCGTAGTCGTCGAAACCATGCTTGGCTTGCGCCGCCTCCATCACTTCGCGCACCTTGTCGTCCAAGTGATCCGGGGCAATCCCCAGCACTTCGCGCAAGGCCGGACGCAGAATCTTGAACGCCGGCGCCAGCATGCTCAGGGCCAACAGGATCAAGATCAGCGGGTCGACATACACCGCCCACTCGTCATACCCCTGAGACTTGAGCAACAGCGCGGCGAGAAAGCTGATCAGCAAACCCACCGAGAGCATCGCGTCCACCAGCCAACTGATGTTGTCGAACTGGATCAGCGAAGATTTCAGTTTGCGATTGCGGTAGCGCACGTAGAAGAAGTAGGCGAATTCGACGACGGTAAACACCGCCGCATAAACGATCACCAGCCCCAACTCGATCTCGCGCCCGCCATTGATAATGCCGAACACGCCGTTGAGAAACGCGTAGATGGCGATCAGCAGCAAAAAGCTGCCTTCGATCAGCAATACCATTGGCTCCAGGTGCCAATAGCCAAACTGGAAACGCTCGTTGCTTTTTTTGGCGATCAGCTTGGCCGTGATCAGCATCAACACCTTGATGGCGGTGGCGATCAGCGAGAAAAAGCCGTCGAACAGAATGGATTGGGCGCCAGATATCACACCCGTGACAATCCCGGCGATCGCTACCGCGAACATCAGGATGGTCGATTGTTTGAGCAGTGCCTGCTCACCTCGGTTACTCACATTTCCTCCCGTCAAAACCTTTAAACCGCACAGTGCGGAGGGGTTTTCAGGGGTGGAGTGTACCTTATGTCGTGTTTTGGCCGATTTGACGCCATCGGGGGCAAGCCCCCTCCCACATTTGACCGCATTTCAAAGTTGAAACTCGGTTGAGTGTGGGAGGGGGCTTGCCCCCGATGGCAGCGACTCGGTCTTAAGCCTTACTTAGCCCCACGCTCAATCGCAAACCCAGCCCAGGTCTGGCTCACCGGCATCAGCTCCAAGCGGTTGATATTCACGTGCGCCGGGGTGTTCAGCACCCAGAAGATGGTGTCGGCGATGTCCTGCGGCTGGATCGGCTCAGCACCGGCGTAGGTCGCGTCGTAACGCGCCTGGTCGCCGCCAAAGCGCACCAGCGAGAATTCACTCTCGCACAGGCCTGGTTCGATGTTGGTCACGCGCACGCCGGTGCCTTGCAGGTCGCAACGCAGGTTCAGCGAGAACTGCTTCACGAACGCCTTGGAGCCGCCATACACGTGGCTGCCCGGGTACGGGTAGCTGCCGGCGATGGAGCCCAGGTTGATGATCCCGGCGCCACGGCCGTGAGCGATCAGGCGCGGCAGCAGCAGGCTGGTGGTGGTCAGCAGGCCTTTGATGTTGGTGTCGACCATGGTTTCCCAATCGTCGAGG
This sequence comes from Pseudomonas sp. NFX183, assembly GCF_047943075.1. Taxonomy (NCBI): domain Bacteria; kingdom Pseudomonadati; phylum Pseudomonadota; class Gammaproteobacteria; order Pseudomonadales; family Pseudomonadaceae; genus Pseudomonas; species Pseudomonas sp. NFX183. The sequence continues at coordinate 1,488,617 of NZ_CP181333.1, forward strand.
CTGCACTTGGGCGCAGGGTCAGTGCCCACGGCCAGGCCGGCGTTGTTGATCAGCCCGCGCAGCTTGGCGAACGAAGGCGGCAGGTTGGCGATGGCGTCTTCCATGCCCTTGCGGTCACGTACGTCCACGACCAGCCCGTGCACTTCGGTCTGCTTGGAAAGCTCTTCGACCAGTGCATTCAAACGGTCGGCACGACGGCCGGTGAGCACCAGTTTCCAACCGGCGTCGGCAAAACGGCGGGCGCAGGCTTCGCCAAAACCTGAGGTTGCGCCAGTAATAAACAGCGTGTCGGACATGGTGTTCTCCTTGCGGGCATCTGGGAAAAAAGTTGCCAGCAGAATGCCCTTACGCCGCGATTGCGGCAACCGCTGTACACACACCTTCATGTACAGCTGGTCAATTTTTAACCATAGCGAGCGAGGCCTTATAAACCGTGGTCTGCAGCCTTATGCGCGCAGGTTACCCACAACTGCGCCCACAGTCTTTGGGGGCAAGTGCAAAAAGCCAAAAGCCGCTGTGTACAAGGCCTGCAGGCAGTTTTAGAAAGTTTTTTGCTTGACCTTGGACGGGCCGTATGTAGGCCCGGTTGACAGATGCAAACTCGAACGATGGCTCCAGGCCAGTCATTCCGGCCTCTGCGGACGTCTTTCCAGAGTTTAGTCACAGACTTATCCACAGGCCCAGGCGACATAAATCGGTCATATACCTGTGTCTTTAAACAGGTTGACAAAGCGCTCGACAGGGTCCGAAAAAACCGCTGATCAATAAACAACCACCGCGCTGCAAGCCACGGTTTTAAAGGCTTTCAGCCAGCTACTCCCACGTTACCCACAGCCGGTTCCACAGCGGATGGGGACAAGTCAAAACTGTGACAAAACAGGGATTTGCGGCGGCTATATGTCGCGCTTTGGAGGGTGGCTGGATTTGTTTTCCACAATTTGGCGGGAAGCCTGTGGACACCCAAAAACAAATGTGGGAACCGCCTTTATGTAGAAGCCGGGCTTGCCCGCGATAGCATCACCTCGGTTTGCCTGACAGACCGAGGTGTTCGTATCGCAGGCAAGCCAGCTCCCACATTAAAGCCGCTTCCCACATGGGTGATTGCATCAAGCCTTCAGATCAGTGCCCGCCGAGGTAGGCATTGCGCACTTCCTCGTTCACCAGCAACTCCTTGCCGGTGCCGGTCAGGCGAATCTCGCCGTTGACCATCACATACGCCCGGTCCGACAAGCGCAGCGCATGGTTGGCGTTCTGCTCCACCAGGAAGATGGTCATCCCGGTCGCCGCCAGCTCACGCAAGGTCGCGAAGATCTGCTTCACCACAATCGGCGCCAGGCCCAGGCTTGGTTCGTCGAGCAGCAACAGCTTGGGCCGGCTCATCAGCGCGCGGGCGATGGCGAGCATTTGCTGCTCGCCGCCGGACATGGTCAGGGCGCGCTGGGTGCGCCGCTCCTTGAGCCGCGGGAACAACTCGAACATGCGCTGCATGTCTTCCTGCGCGTATTTGTCGCCAATCGGGATGGTGCCCATCAGCAGGTTTTCCTCGACGGTCATGTCGGGGAACACCCGCCGCCCTTCCGGCGACTGCGCAATGCCGTTGGAGGCAATGTAGTGGGACGACTTGTGGGTAATGTCGACGCCGTTGTAGAGGATCTGCCCGGACTCGGCGCGCGGCTGGCCGAAAATCGACATCAGCAGCGTGGATTTACCCGCGCCGTTGGAGCCGATCAGGCTGACGGTTTCGCCTTCGTTGATGTGCAGCGAGACTTTTTTCAGGGCCTGGATCGGGCCGTAAAACACGTCCAGCTCCTTCATTTCGAGGATAGGTGCACTCATACCAGCTCCTCTTCGTCGGCGCCCAGGTAGGCGGCAATCACTTTCGGGTCGTTGCGGATCGCGTCCGGGCCGCCTTCGGCGATCACGTTGCCGTGGTCGAGCACCACGATGTGGTCGGAAATACTCATCACCATGCCCATGTCGTGTTCAATCAGCACCACCGTGATGTCGTGTTCGTCGCGCAGCAGGCGAATCATCGCGCTGAGCGCTTCGGTTTCCTGCGGGTTAAGGCCGGCTGCCGGTTCGTCCAGGCAGATGATCTGCGGCCGGGTGCACATGGCACGGGCGATTTCCAGGCGGCGCTGCTGGCCGTAGGAAAGCTCGCCGGCCAGGCGGTTGGCGCAGTCCACCAGGTCGACCACTTCCAGCCAGTAGAAGGCGTGGTCGAGCGCATCGCTTTCGGCCTTACGGTAGCCCTTGGTGTTGAGGATGCCGGCGAGCATGTTGCGGTTGACCCACATGTGCTGGGCCACCAGCAGGTTCTCCAGCACCGACATTTCCTTGAACAGGCGAATGTTCTGGAAGGTGCGCGCCAGCCCGGCACGGTTGACCAGGTGAGTGCCGCCAAACATCTTGTAGTAAACACGGCTGAAAAAGCTTTTCGGCGACACAAAGTCGGTGACCTTGAAGCGCTCGCCCAACAACTGGATCACGTTGGTCTGCTTGCCGCGGATGTTGAGTTGGATCTTGCCGCCGCTGGCCTTGTAGAAACCGGTCAGGCAGTTGAACACCGTGGTCTTGCCGGCGCCGTTGGGGCCGATCAGGGCGAAGATCGAGTTGCGTTCGACCTTGAGGCTCACATCGCTCAAGGCCTTGATGCCACCGAAGTGCATCATCAAATGTTCCACGGACAGGACGACTTCCTTGCTCATGGCGCCACTCCTTTACGTGGGGTCACACCGGTACGGCTGATGCGAATCAGGCCGCGCGGCCGCCAGATCATCATCACCACCATCAACACGCCAAACAGCAGCACGCGGTACTCCGAGAAGCTGCGCAGCAACTCGGGCGCGACGGTCAATACGAACGCCGCAATCACCACGCCGACCGTCGAGCCCATGCCGCCCAACACCACGATGGCCAGGATCAGTGCCGACTCGAAGAAGGTGAACGACGATGGGTTGACGAAGCCCTGGTAGCTGGCGAAAAACACCCCGGCCAGACCGGCCGTGGACGCGCCGATGGTGAACGCCGAGAGCTTGACCAGCACGTGGTTCAGGCCCATGGAACGGCAGGCGATTTCATCTTCGCGCAAGGCTTCCCAGGCGCGGCCGACCGGCATGCGAGTCAGGCGATGCTTGATGTACAGCACGGCCAGCACCACCAGGAACAGCACGATGTAGATGAACATGAACTTGATGTTGGGGTTGTAATCGATGCCGAAGAACTCATGGAAAGGTATTCCACCGTCCTTCGCCTTGCGCCCGAACTCAAGGCCGAGGAAGGTCGGCGAAGGCACCGGCATGCCGTTCGGGCCGCCAGTGAACGACAGCCAGTTATTAAGTACCAGGCGAATGATTTCACCGAAGCCCAAGGTCACGATGGCCAAGTAGTCACCGTGCATTCGCAGCACCGGGAACCCGAGTATGCACCCCGCCAGCGCCGCACAGATGGCCGCCAAGGGCAGCACCGTCCAGAAGCCGAGGCCCAGGTATTGATAACCCAGCGCCAGGCCGTAGGCACCGATGGCGTAGAACGCCACGTAACCCAGGTCGAGCAGACCGGCCAGGCCCACCACGATGTTCAGGCCCAGGCCGAGCAACACATAGATCAACCCGAGGATGACCACCGTGAGCAGGTACTTGTTGGCGAAGATCGGGAACACGATGGCGATCACGATCAGCGCCGGGATGATCCAGCGCAGCCGCGACTTGTAGTCCGGCGGCAGCACGTGCACGCCAGAACCACTGCTCTCAAAACCCTGCAGAATCTTCAGGCCCTTGGGGGTTTGCAGGAACAGGCTCAAGGCAAAACGCCCGGCCATCACAATGGCGACCAATACGGCCACGCGCGCCGGTTGCAGGTTGAAGCTGTAGCCGTCGAGGACCACGCCGACGATCGGACCGAACACGATCAACGAAATCAGCCCGGCGAGGACCGTATCGACCACACTTTTTTTGATATCAATCGATTTGGCAGCAGACATGTTTACACCTTCGCCACGAGCGGACGACCAAGCAGGCCCTGAGGACGGAAAATCAGAATCACCACCAGCAGGGAGAAACTGAACACGTCTTTGTAGTCAGAGTTGATCAACCCCGAGAACAGCGACTCGGAGATACCCAGGATGATCCCGCCGAGCATTGCCCCAGGCAGGGAGCCGATGCCGCCGAGTACCGCTGCGGTAAACGCCTTGATGCCGATGATGAAGCCGGCGTAGAAGTCGAACGTGCCGTAGTTGAGGGTAATCAGCACGCCGGCCAGGGCCGCCATCGCTGCACCAATCACGAACACATAAGAGATCACTCGGTCGGTGTTGATGCCCAGGATCGAGGCCATCTTGCGGTCTTGCTGGGTCGCGCGGCACATGCGACCGAGCTTGGTGTACTTGATGATGTAGGTCAGCAGCCCCATACCCAGAAACGCGGCCACCAGGATGAACACCTTGGTGTAGGTCAGCTGCACGAAACCGCTGCCGATATCGACGCGCCAGGCGCCGGCCAGCAGGGTTGGAATGCCTTGTTGTTTCGCGCCCTGAGCGATCTGCGCATAGTTTTGCAGGATCAGGGAGATGCCGATGGCGCTGATCAGCGGTGCCAGTCGGGTGGAGTTGCGCAGCGGTTTGTAGGCGACACGCTCGATGACCCAACCGTAAACGCCGGTGACGACCACGGTGAATATCAGGGTGCCGAGAATGAGCAGCGGGAAGGATTCGATGCCGAAGTAAGCCAGCAGTGCCAGACTGATCGCCGCGAGGTAAGCGGAAATCATATAAACCTCGCCGTGGGCGAAGTTGATCATGCCAATGATGCCGTAGACCATTGTGTAGCCGATGGCGATCAGGCCATAGACCGACCCGAGGGTCAGGCCATTGACCAGTTGCTGCAGGAAAATACCATCCATAACGCAATCTCACGCGGTGAGCACCTGCACACCGATGGGCGTGCGGCGCTTCTGGAGGAAAAGACAGACTTGTCGCCTGACACGATGGTGCGAGCAACCACACCCCCTGTGGGAGCCGGGCTTGCCCGCGATGACGGACTGACAACCAACACCTTTGTTGAAGGTGAAACCGCTATCGCAGGCAAGCCAGCTCCCACAGGGGATCGAGGCGCTTAAACGATCGTGTTTGTTCTTACTTCTGCTTTTCCAGCTGGTGGTATTTGCCGTCTTTATCCCACTGGTAAACCACGTAGTCGGAGATCTTCAGGTCGCCCTTGGCGTCCCAGTTTTTCTCGCCCATCACGGTTTTGACCGGGTGCGATTTCAGCCACTTGGCGGCGTCTTCGCCTTTATTGGACTTGGCGCCGTTGAAACCGGCGGCCAGGGCCTGGATCGAGGCATAGGCGTACAGGGTGTAGCCTTCAGGCTCGGTGCCGTTTTTGCGGAACTCTTCCACGACGGTCTTGCTGTCTGGCAGCAGGCGCGGGTCGGCGCCGAAGGTCATGTAAACGCCGTCTACGTATTGCGCGCCGCCCGCGGTGGCGACCAGTTCGTCGGTCACGATGCCGTCATCGGACATGAACTTGACGTCCTTGAGGCCCGCTTCACGGATCTGGCGCACCAGTGGACCGGCTTCAGGGTGCAGGCCGCCGAAGTACACCACATCAGCACCGGTGGAGCGGATTTTGGTGACCAGGGCGCTGAAGTCTTTCTCGCCACGGGTCAGGCCTTCTTCCAGCACCGGCTTGACGCCACGTTTGGTCAACTGCTGAGCGGTGGCGTCAGCCAGACCTTTGCCGTAGGTGTCTTTATCGTTGATCACCGCGACTTTCTTGCCTTTGAGCACATCGACAATGTAGTCGCCGGCGACGATGCCTTGCTGGTCGTCACGCCCGCACATACGGAACACCGCGCCCAGGCCACGTTCGGTCACCTGTGGGTTGGTGGAACCCGGGGTGATCATGATGATGCCGGCTTCGTCGTACACCTCGGAGGCCGGAATGGTGTTGGAGGAGCAGAAGTGCCCGACCACGCCGATCACTTTGTCCTGGTCTGCCAGACGGTTGGCGACGGCCACCGCCTGCTTCGGCTCGCAGGCGTCATCGCCGGCCACCAGCTTGAGTTGCTCGCCGTTGATCCCGCCGGCCTTGTTGATCACATCGGCTGCCGCTTGGGCACCCTTCATGTACTGCTCACCGAAAGCTGCGTTGGCGCCCGTCATCGGCCCCGCTACGCCAATCTTCACATCAGCTTGAACAAACGCAGAAACACCCAGCGCCGCTGCAACGGCGAGGGCCAGAAAACCTTTCTTGTAAAACGTCTGGGACATGAGTGGTGCTCCGAGGTTTTTGTTTATTGGCACTACGATTTCACTGCGAACCGTCAACTGAAACTTTCAGGGAAAGCCCAGAGCAAGCCGCGTGCCATTACTTTTTTATTCTTCAAAAAGACACGGTGTCATTGTTATTACAGGCGTTTCGACTCCTTTTGCCAGCACGTGCAACCGTCTAGCACCGAGAGGTGCAACCGACGGAGCAAAAAAGTACAACCCTGGCAGGTCGCACCTGCAACCAGACGGATAAACGACAGTTCCTACGCCTGTAACAATGTGCGTAACGGAACTGCACATTTACAGTGCGTGATTGCTACGACTTGCACCAATACAGATTAGTAGCCTGCTAAGAAAATGCAGGCTTCTGACAGGTATTTCGCTGATCAGATCACGATCCGCAGGCATTGGCCCGCGTGATACAGCGAAAATCCGGCTTCATACAGGCAACTGCGCAAGCCCACCCCGGCCAGCGGTTGCATCGGTGCGAAGGGAATCGGCAAGGCTTGGGCATTCTGGTGACACAAATAGTCGGCAAAGGCCTTGCCCACCACGCTGCCGGTGGTCACGCCGCGCCCGTTATAGCCGGTCACCGCCACCAGGCCCGGCGCGGGCTCGAAAAGACGCATCAGGTGGTCCGGGGTGAAGGCGATGCAGCCGGTCCAGGTGTATTCCCACTGCACCGATTTGAGGTACGGGAAGTAATGCTGCTGCACCCGATCGGCCCACGCCTTGAGGAACCAGGCGGGTTTCTGATTACCGTTGCCCAGGCTGCCGAGCAACAGGCGGCCGTGCGCATCGCGGCGGATGCTGCTCAACACCTGGCGTGTGTCCCACGAGCCCTGCCCGCCAGGCAGGATCTGTTGGGCAGCGTCGTCCGTCAGCGGCGCCGAGGCGACCTGGTAGTAATAGCCTGGGAAGAAATTGCGCCGCAGCTCAGTCCATTCGCCTTCGGTGTAGGCATTGGAGGCGATCACCACTTGTGCAGCCTGCACCGAGCCCTGCGCGGTTTGCACCGACCAGGTTGCGCCCTGGCGCTCCAGCCGGGTGACCGGGGAATGGTCGAAAAGCTGCCCGCCCAGGCCAACCGCCGCATTCGCCAAACCACTGGTGTAGGCCATCGGGTTCAAGGTGCCCGCACGCCGATCCAGCAATGCGGCGGCGATCTTTTTGGTGCCGGTGGCGTGTTCGCAGGCTTGCCCGGTCAGCAATTCAACCGGCGCGCCACGGCGCTTCCATTGTGCTTCACGACTGCGTAAATCCGCCTCGCCACGGGCGTTGTGCGCCATGTGCAAGGTGCCCTCGCGGCGCAGTTGGCAATCGATGCCGTACTTGTCGATCAGGCTGAACACCAGTGACGGCGCTGCGCCCAACATGCGGTTGAGCTGGCTGCCCACCGCCTCGCCGAAACCGGCTTCGATCTCGTCCGGGGGAATCCACATACCGGCATTCACCAACCCGACGTTACGCCCCGAACCGCCATGGCCGGTGCGATGGGCCTCCAGCACGGCGACGCTTTTACCTTGCTCCAGCAAATGCACGGCTGCCGACAACCCGGTGATCCCGGCGCCGATCACGCACACATCGACCTTGACCTCGCCCTTGAGCGCGGCCCGGTCCGGGCGGCCAGGGGTAAGGTGTTCCCACAAACATGCTTCGCGTAATGCCATTGCCAGACTCCGATGAGACCTAACAAACCACTTTTCCGAACTGCAAATGAGGTCAAATGTGGGAGCGGGCTTGCTCGCGAAAGCGGTGTGTCAGTCAACAGATATACAGCTGATCCACCGCATTCGCGAGCAAGCCCGCTCCCACATTTTTAACCGCGTTTCGACAGGGATTTAGTCGAAGGTAATGCCCTGCGCCAGCGGCAACTCCAGCGAGTAATTCACGGTATTGGTCTGGCGACGCATGTAGCCGCGCCACGCATCCGAACCCGACTCGCGCCCGCCGCCAGTCTCTTTCTCACCGCCAAACGCGCCACCAATCTCCGCACCGCTGGGGCCGATGTTGACGTTGGCGATGCCGCAGTCGCTGCCCACCGCCGACATGAACTGCTCGGCTTCACGCACATCGGTAGTGAAGATGCACGACGACAGGCCTTGCGGCACGGCGTTGTTCAAACGCAGGGCTTCGGCAAAGTCGCTGTAGCCGATCACATACAGAATCGGCGCGAAGGTTTCGGTGCACACCACGTCGCTTTGCTCAGGCATTTCCACAATCGCGGGCGACACGTAGTAGGCATTCGGGAATTTATCTTCCAGCTGACGCTTGCCGCCGAACACCTTGCCGCCTTCGCTCAAGGCCTGCTCCAGGGCGTCCTGCATGTTTTCGAAGCCGTGTTTGTCGATCAGCGGACCGATCAGGTTGCCTTCCAGCGGGTGGCCGATGCGCACCTTGGAGTAGGCCGCTTTGAGGCGGGTGACGATTTCTTCTTTGACCGATTCATGCGCGATCAGGCGGCGCAGGCTGGTGCAACGCTGGCCGGCGGTGCCGACGGCGCTGAACAGGATGGCGCGTACGGCCATGTCCAGGTCGGCGCTTGGGCCGAGGATCATTGCGTTGTTGCCGCCCAGTTCGAGAATGCTGCGGGCAAAACGCGCGGCGACTTTGGGCGCCACTTCGCGGCCCATGCGGGTGCTGCCGGTGGCGCTGATCAATGCCACGCGCGGGTCATCGACCAGCGCGGCGCCGGCGTCGCGGCCACCGATGATCACCTGGCTCAGGTACTCGGGCGCATCGGTGAATGTCTTCAGCACACGCTCGAACAGCGCCTGGCACGCCAGCGCGGTGAGCGGGGTCTTTTCCGACGGTTTCCAGATCACGGCGTTGCCGCACACCAGCGCCAGCGTGGTGTTCCACGCCCACACGGCCACCGGGAAGTTGAAGGCGCTGATCACGCCGACCACGCCCAGCGGGTGCCAGGTTTCACGCATATGGTGGCCCGGGCGCTCAGAGGCGATGGTCAAGCCGTACAACTGGCGGGACAGGCCGACGGCGAAGTCGCAGATGTCGATCATTTCCTGCACTTCACCCAGGCCTTCCTGGGTGATCTTGCCGGCTTCCCAGGACACCAGCTCGCCGAGGTCTGCCTTGTATTCGCGCAATACGTCGCCGAACTGGCGCACCAGCTCGCCACGACGCGGTGCCGGCACCTTGCGCCAAGCCTCGAATGCATGCTCGGCGCGACTGACCTGTTGCTCCACCTCGGCGGCGCCTTCCCAGTGCACGCTGCCGATACGGCTGCCGTCGATCGGCGAATGCACGGGTTGTTTACCCGACTGGTATAGCGCCGGGCTCACCCCGAGACGATCAAGCAATGCGGCAACCATGGGTCACTCCTTCAATTTCAAACAGAAAATTCGCGCCGCCACAGACACGGCGATCCAGGCCTTATTTGTAGCTGGCCCAAGACTTGCCAACAAACGACGATTAGGCGAGATATCATTCCGTTTATTCATGCAAAGAATAAAAAGAGGCGTGCCGTGCTGAACAAAAGACATTTGCCCTCGATCACCGCCCTGCAGTGTTTCGAAGCCGCCACCCGCCACCTGAGCTTCACCCGCGCCGCCGAGGAACTGAACCTCACGCAAAGCGCGGTGAGCAAACAGGTCGCGCAGTTGGAAGAGTTGCTGCAACACCTGCTGTTTCGCCGGGTGCGCCGCCGCTTGCAGATGACCCCGGCGGGCGATTTGTACTTGGTGGAAGTGCGAAAAATCCTCACACAGGTGGAGATGTCCACCCATTACCTGCGCTCCTACGGCGGCGAGACCGAAGTGCTGCGGGTGTCCACGCCCTACACCTTCGGCGCGCGCTGGCTGGTGCCGCGCCTCAAGGGCTGGCGTTTGCGCCATCCGCACATCCATTTGGACCTGTGCAACGAGCAGGAGCCGGACGAATTGCTGCAAGGCAAGGCCGACATGGCCTTCTACTTCGGCCAGGGCTCACGGCCCGGCACCGAGAGCCTGAAATTGTTCAGCGAAGAACTGGTGCCGGTGTGCGCGCCGGAAAGCCTCCCTGCGCAGCCGTTCACTGACCCCACGCAACTCAGCGACCTGGTGCTGCTGCAGAACGCCTCGCGGCCCCAAGGCTGGCATGACTGGTTCGCCAGCCAGGGTTTCCACACCGAACACAGCTACCACGGCCCGCGTTTCGACACCTTCTATATGTGTATTCGTGCGGCGCAGGTGGGCTGTGGCGTGGCGCTGCTGCCACGTTTTCTGGTGGAAGAAGAATTGGCGGAAGGCAAGCTGGTGATTCCCTGGCAGCATGCGTTGCCCAGCCAGGATGCGTATTACCTGGCGTATCCGGAGCATTCGGCGGAGGTGCCCAAGGTGCGCGATTTTGTGAAGTGGATGATGGAACAGGGTTAGCGCTTTTTTGGCTGCACCACCGCCATCGCAGGCAAGCCAGCTCCCACATTTGGAATGCATTTCAAGTGTGGGAGCTGGCTTGCCTGCGATAGGGCCAGTGACCATTCCGAAAAAATCACTGGCAAAACCCCACGGGTCTATGCGCCACTAGCGCCATTCCTTAATAGTGCGTAAAGGTCGGCGCCCATCGTCGACCCGTCTGGAGATTCCCGTTATGAGCGAGAGTGTGTTTGCCGATCGCATCGTGCAGAACTTGCTCGACACCGACTTCTACAAGCTGACCATGATGCAGGCGGTGCTGCACAACTACCCGAATGTGGAAGTTGAATGGGAGTTCCGTTGCCGCAACAGCGAAGACCTGCGCCCGTACCTGGCGGAAATCCGCTACCAGATCGAGCGCCTCGCCGAGCTGAGCCTGAGCCCGGATCAATTGGGCTTTCTGGAGCGCATCAGCTTCATGAAGCCGGACTTTTTGCGCTTCCTGGGGCTGTTCCGCTTCAACCTGCGCTATGTACAAACCGGCATCGAAAACGGCGAGCTATTCATTCGCCTGCGCGGGCCGTGGCTGCATGTGATCCTGTTTGAAGTGCCGATGCTGGCCATCGTCAGCGAAGTGCGTAACCGCTACCGCTACCAGACCGTGATCCTCGAACAGGCCCGCGAGCAGCTGTATCGCAAATTCGACTGGTTGACCGCCAACGCCAGCAGCGACGAGCTGTCGGAGCTGCAGGTGGCCGACTTCGGCACGCGCCGGCGCTTCTCGTACCGGGTACAGGAAGAAGTGGTCAGCGTGCTCAAGCACGACTTCCCAGGCCGCTTCGTCGGCACCAGCAACGTGCACCTGGCTCGCGAATTCGACATGAAGCCGCTCGGCACCATGGCCCACGAATGGATCATGGCCCACCAGCAACTCGGCCCGCGCCTGATCGACAGCCAGATCGCCGCGCTCGACTGCTGGGTCCGCGAATACCGGGGCCTGCTGGGCATCGCGCTGACCGATTGCATCACCACCGATGCCTTCCTCGGCGACTTCGACTTGTACTTCGCCAAGCTGTTCGACGGCTTGCGCCACGACTCCGGTGACCCGGTGCAGTGGGCAGAAAAGGCCATCGCCCATTACCACAAGCTCGGCATCGAGCCGATGAGCAAGACGCTGGTGTTCTCTGACAGCCTGTCGCTGCCCAAGGCCCTGGAGATTTTCCGCGCGTTGCGCGGTCGCATTAATGTCAGCTTCGGCATCGGCACCAACCTGACCTGTGACATTCCAGGGGTTGAGCCGATGAGCATCGTGCTTAAAATGACGGCCTGCAATGGCCAGCCCGTCGCGAAAATCTCCGATGAAGCGGGCAAGACCCACTGCACCGATCCGAATTTCGTCGCCTATTTGCGTCACGTTTTCAAAGTACCTGCCCTTTCCAGCAAGGAGTGAATCATGCAAGCCGTACAGCGTGAGATTGCGCAGCAGCTCAAGGTCCAAGCCCCGTTCAAGGACCAGGCCGCCCTGGAGGCCGAAGTTGCCCGCCGCGTGACCTTTATCCAGGATTGCCTGCGCAATTCCGGGCTAAAAACCTTGGTGCTGGGCATCAGCGGTGGCGTCGACTCCCTGACCGCAGGCCTGCTGGCCCAACGTGCGATGCACGAACTGCGTGCCAGCAGCGGCGACGCGGCCTACCGTTTCATCGCCGTGCGCCTGCCTTACGAAACCCAGTTCGACGAAATCGACGCTCAGGCTTCGGTGGACTTCATCGAACCGGACGAGCGCCACACTGTGAACATCGGCCCGGCGGTCAAATCCCTGGCCAATGAAGTGGCGGCCTTTGAAGGCAAGGCGGCGGTGTCGCGTGATTTTGTACTGGGCAACACCAAGGCGCGCATGCGCATGGTGGCGCAGTACACCATCGCTGGCGCAGCCGGTGGCCTGGTGATCGGCACCGACCATGCGGCGGAAGCGGTCATGGGCTTTTTCACCAAGTTTGGTGATGGTGCCTGCGATTTGGCGCCGCTGAGCGGGCTGGTGAAAAACCAGGTACGTGCGATTGCTCGGCACTTTGGCGCGCCGGAATCGCTGGTGGAGAAGATCCCGACGGCCGACCTCGAAGACTTGTCGCCCGGCAAGCCGGACGAAGCATCCCATGGCGTAACGTACGCCGAGATTGATGCCTTCCTGCACGGCGAGCCAGTGCGTGAAGAAGCGTTCAAGATCATTTGCGACACGTATCGCAAGACCGAGCACAAGCGGGTCATGCCCTTCGCGCCGTGATAAGTGCTTTTTTTGGCGAGCAGGCCTGTTGTGGCGAGCGGGCTTGTTGTGGCGAGCGGGCTTGCCCCGCGTTGGGCTGCGCAGCAGCCCCAGTAAGCCAACCGCGGTGATTCAGTAACACTGAGTTGCAGGTTTTGGGGCCGCTGCGCAGCCCAACGCGGGGCAAGCCCGCTTGCCACAAGGTATTCAACGCCCACAAAAAAGCGCCCCGCAAGGCGCTTTTTTTCGACCAGGGTCGGCTTACTTGACGGTCACAGTGCCTTTCATCATCGAGATGTGGCCTGGGAACGAGCAGAAGAACGCGTAATCCGTACCCGCGGCCAGTTTCGACACATCGAAGGTCACGGCATCTTTCTCGCCAGCACCAATGATCTTGGTGTGGGCGATGATGCGCGTGTCGCCGTCTTTGAGGTAATTCTTTTCGATACCGGCGGCCATGCCGTCGCTGGCGATGCCAGGCATGTCGGCGGCGGAGCTCAACACCCAGTTATGGCCCATGACGTTCTTCGGCAAGCTGCCGGAGTGTTCCAGGTTTACGGTGAACGTCTTGCAGCTCTTGTCGATGGTGATTTCTTTGGTGTTGAAGGACATCTGGTCGGTGGAATCAACAGTGACCGCGCACTCTGCAGCAAGCAACTGGCCGCTCGCCAGTGTCAGCAGGGAAACAGCAACGATTTTGGCAAACATGTGAATCTCCATGGCAGGGTTTAAAAAACGCGTATTGCGACAAGGGTGCCTCAAGCAGGCCTGAATTCTTATGATCTGAATCAACAGATTGTATACAACTTTAGGCTATCAGACTGATCAACACAATCTACCAGCCAAAGTTCGACCACCTGCTTATGATCGGCTCATCCCCCCTGGAGCCCGCGCCATGCATCTGAATCAACTGTTCAACGGCTTGCTGGCCGCGTATGCCTGCGGTAAGTGAAGGCCAACCGCGCCGCTAAGCTGCTACCATAGCGACCCAAGGCAGCTGCGCGCCGCCACCCTCACCTTCGACCCTAGAGGATCGCCCATGGCCAAACCTAATTACTCCTTCGCCAAACGTCAGAGAGACTTGGCCAAGGAGCAGAAGAAAGAGGAAAAGCTGCAACGCAAGAAAGCCGCTGCAGATGAAGAAGCAAGTGCACTGAACCCGGATGCCGAAGGTGAAGTGGCAACCGACGAAACCGAGACACCGAAAGACCCGGCTGAATAAATTCTGTTGAGGTGAGCAGGCTTTCCCTGCTCGCCTCAATCCACTGCTATTGCAGCGGCATCACCGTCACCCGCACCTCCGGGTCATGGTTCCCTCCTCCCAGAATCACCCCCCGCAACGGCGACACATCCGAGAAATCCCGGCCCCAGGCCAAGGTGATGTGCTCCAGTGCCGGCTGCACATTGTTGGTCGGATCAAAATCCACCCAGCCCGACACCGGGCAATACACCGAAACCCACGCGTGCGATGCATCGGCGCCGATCAGCCGTGGCTGGCCGGGCGGTGGCTGCGTCAGCAGATAGCCACTGATGTACCGCGCTGCAAGGCCACGCGAGCGCAGGCAGGCGAGCATCAAGTGGGCGAAGTCCTGGCACACGCCGCGTCGGCGTTCCAGCACTTCCACCAGCGGCGTGGCGACCTGGGTGGCTTCGGCATCGAAGGTGAACTCGCTGAAAATCTTCTCCATCAACGCCTGCACGCCGAGCAGCAACGGCTCGCCGGGCGGAAAGCAGCTTTCGGAAAACTCGACGAAGGTTTTTTTCAGGTGCACGTAGGGCGATTCGAAGCGATAGCGGCAGGCTTCGATCAATTCGGCTGACAGCGGCTGGCTGCTGTAAGTCAGGCTGTCGCGGGTTTGATCCCAGGCCGGCGACTGCTGAAAATCCAGCGCAGGCCGCGCCAGCACTTCGACGGTCAGCCCTGCATTCACCAGCAACTCATCATGGGGCCGTTCGAACGCCAGCCGAGTGATCGGGTTGCCGAACACGTCCAGCTCATCGCGACGCGCCGTCGGCTCCGGGCTGATTTCCAGTTGCTGCGAACTGCAACGCTGCCACGCACACGGCCGTGGCCACAAGTGCGCCAGCTGCTGCGCCAGCGACACCGGGCTGTCGTAGTGGTAGTGGGTATCGTGAAAAATCTGGTAGCGCGCACTCATCACACCGACACCGTCTGCTGGCTGACATCATCCACATGGGCAAAATGGCGCAACGCCAGGCGATCCGACACTTGCCCACTCTCATCGGCCACCGCTTGCAGCAGGTCAGCCAGGCCGCCCAACGCGGCACGCACGCTGGACTCGCCGAACAGCGGGTTCTCCAGGCAACCGAGGTCGAAACGTGCCAGGCGCTCCACCAGCGGCGCCAGCCCGGTTTCTCGAGGCACACCGAAGTCATCGTTGAGACGACGTAACGTGCGGCTGACCAGCTTCAGCTGGAACAGCACCGCATGCGGGTTCTGCTCATCCAGCAACAACAGGTCAAGTACCGGGATCAACTGCGGCACCGCCAGGTAACGCGAGCGATAGGTGATGCTGCTGTTACCCAACTCCAGCAGCCACTCAAGCCCGGCCTGATCAAACACCGCCACGCCACGCAGGAACGCCGCCAGGCTGCTGCTCAGGAACTGCAGACGCTCGATGCGCCGGCCCATCATCAAGAAGCGCCAGCCTTCATCGCGGGTCATGTCATCCAGGGCAAAGCCGGACAGCGCCGCCAGGGACATCACCAGGCGGTTGAGGAAATCCAGCAGTTCGCCGAAGTCCGGGGTCTCGCTTTCCAGTTCCAGGGCTTCGCGCTGCAGCTCGACCAAGGCCTGCCAGTTTTCCCGCGACAGCTTGCCGCGCACCTGGGACGCCGCCCACTGCAGACGCTGCAGGTTGGCGCGCAGGCTTGATGGCCAGTCATCGCCAAGCAAGGCGGCAAGCAGCCGCTCGGGCAATTCCCCTTCTTCGGGCAGCAGGCGCAAGGTCTCGCCCAGCTCGACCGCCGCCTGCAAGGCCAGCGGGTCGTCACCGTCTACATACCGCGCCAGCACAATCCGCAGCCAGCGCGCACTGTCATCACAGCGTTCGCAGTAACGGCCAAACCAAAACAGGTTTTCCACCACGCGTGACGGCAGGTAGGGGTCGCGGCGCACCAGATCGTGGGCGCCAATTGGCCGCTGCGCGCGCCACTGTTCGCCACCCGCCGTACGCTCGCCCAGCACCCACGTGTCTTTGCTCGCGCCGCCGCGTTGCATCGATACCACATCGGCGTCGGCCTCGGCCGCCACACGGGTCAGGCCACCGGGCAGCACGCGGTAGCCCTCGTCGCTGGCCACCGCGTACACGCGCATGCCGATGGCGCGGTGTTGCAAATGGTCATCCACGGTATGCCACACCGGCGCCTGGGACAGTTGCGCCAACTCCTGGGCGACATACGCATAAGGCCGCGCACGCATGCGTTCGGCCAGCGCCTGGCGTTGTTCGTCGCTCAAGTCGCGGCCAAATACCGGGGCGAAACTTTGCGATGGAAACGCCGGTTTGATCAGCAGCTCGGGCAGTTTCTCCAGGGCCTCGGCGAGCACCGGCGCCTCACCGCACCACCAGGTGGCGATGGACGGCAGGATCAATTCTTCACCAAACAGGAACTGGTTGATCTTCGGCAAAAAGCCGAGCAAGCCCGGCGACTCCAGCACGCCACTGCCCAGGGCATTGGCAACCAACACATTGCCTTGGCGCACGGCATCCAGCAGGCCGGGCACGCCCAGGGCAGAGTCGGTGCGCAGTTCCAGCGGGTCGCAGAAGTCGTCGTCCAGGCGACGCATGATCGCGTGCACCCGGCGCAGGCCGCTGAGGGTTTTCAGGAACACGGTGCTGTCGCGCACGGTGAGGTCGCCGCCTTCCACCAACGGGTAGCCGAGCTGTCGCGCCAGGTACAGGTGTTCGAAATAGCTCTCGTTGAAACGCCCCGGCGTCAGCAACACGATCAGCGGCGACTGGTCGTCGCAGGAAGCCTGGCGGGCCAGGGTTTCCTGCAGCGTGCGGAAGAAACCGGTGAGGTGCTGAACCTGCAGGTCGCGGTACAAATCCGGAAAGGCGCGGGACACGATGGTGCGGTTTTCCAGCGCATAACCGGCGCCCGAAGGCGCCTGGGTACGGTCGGCGGTGACCCACCAGCGGCCATCCGGGGTGCGCGCCAGGTCCACGGCGTACAGGTGCAGAAACGTACCGTCCGGCGGCTGGATGCCCTGGCACGGCCAGAGGAAGTTGTTATGCCCGAACACCAGCTCAGCCGGCAGCAGGCCTTCTTTGATCAGAAGCTGCGGGCCATACAGGTCGGCCAACACGGCATTGAGCAGGCGCGCACGCTGGGCGATACCGGCCGACAAGTGCCGCCACTCATCGGCGGCCAGCACATGCGGGAGTAAATCCAGCTCCCACGGGCGATCGGCGCCCTTGGGGTCGGCGTAGACGTTGTAGGTCACGCCGTTTTCCTGGATCTGCCGGGTCAGCAGCGCCTGGCGCTGGGCCAATTGCGCGGGCGCGCTGCGTTGCAGGTGATCAAGCAAGCGCTGCCAATGGGCACGCACCGCGCCGCTGTCGTCCAGCAGTTCGTGGTAAGTGCCCGCAGTCAGCGGGTAACGGTCGAGCAAGTCGGACATGGAACGCTCGGCAGAGGCAAGGGAAGTCAAAGTCACCACAGTCTAATGTGGGAGCGGGCTTGCTCGCGAATACGGCGGGTCAATCAACTCATATATCGACTGATTCACCGCTTTCGCGAGCAAGCCCGCTCTCACATTTGAACAGCATTCAGTCATTTTTATTGGGGAAACGCCGCAAATCCAAGGTCATCGGTAGTTCATCATTGATAACCAAAGGAGGCACGGGCAACTTGCCTGGGCTATGCCCCAAGCGGAAAAACCGCGCCATGCGCCGGCTCTCTGCCTCATTGGCGTTCACCGGCAAGCTGTCGTAATTGCGCCCTCCCGGGTGGGCGACGTGGTACTGGCAGCCGCCCAGCGAGCGTTGCATCCAGGTGTCGAGCAGGTCGAACACCAGCGGCGCGTGCACCGCGATGGTCGGCTGCAGGCAGTTGGCCGGTTGCCAGGCGCGGTAGCGCACGCCGGCGACAAACTCACCCACACGCCCGGTGGGCTGCAGGGGCACCGGAATGCCATTGCACGTCAGCAAATAGCGTTGTGGTGGCAGCCCGCTCAGCTTCACCTGCAAGCGCTCAAGCGACGAATCCACATAACGCACCGTGCCGCCCACCGCGCCCTCCTCGCCCAGTACGTGCCAAGGCTCCAGAGCCTGGCGCAGCTCCAGTTCGATGCCGCTGACGGCGTAGTCGCCAACTTTTGGGAAACGAAATTCCAGGTGCGCAGCAAACCATTCAGCGCGCAGCGGGTAACCGGCGGCGTTCAGTTCGACGATCACGTCGGCGAAATCCTGCTCGATGAAGTGCGGCAACAGGAAGCGGTCATGCAGCTCGGTGCCCCAGCGCGCCAGTTTCGGCGGCGCGTACGGCTCACGCCAGAAGCGCGCGACCAAGGCGCGCAGCAGCAATTGCTGGGTCAAGCTCATGCGCGCATGCGGTGGCATTTCAAACGCGCGCAGCTCCAGCAACCCCAGGCGGCCGGTGGCACCGTCCGGCGAGTAGAGCTTGTCGATGCAGAATTCGGCGCGGTGGGTGTTGCCCGTCACGTCGATCAGCAAGTTACGCAGCAGGCGGTCGACCAGCCACGGCGGGCATTCTTCGCCGGGCTCGGGCATTTGTGCGAAGGCGATTTCCAGCTCGTACAGCGCGTCGTTACGCGCCTCATCCACCCGTGGTGCCTGGGAGGTCGGGCCGATAAACAGCCCGGAAAACAGGTACGACAGCGACGGGTGGTTGTGCCAGTAGCTGATCAAACTGCGCAGCAAGTCCGGGCGGCGCAGGAACGGCGAATCCTTGGGCGTCGCGCCGCCGAGCACAAAGTGGTTCCCACCGCCGGTGCCGGTGTGGCGGCCGTCGATCATGAATTTTTCGGTGGTGAGGCGCGTTTGCCGCGCCTCCTCGTAGAGAAATTCGGTGCGCTCGACCAACTCGTCCCACGTGGCGGACGGCTGCACGTTAACCTCGATCACACCCGGGTCCGGCGTGACCCGGAAGTTGCTCAGGCGCGTGTCGAACGGCGGCTCGTAGCCTTCCAGCAACACCGGGCAGTGCAGTTCTTCGGCGGTGGCTTCAATGGCGGCCACCAGTTCGAGGTAGTCCTCGACGCGCTCCAGCGGCGGCATGAACAGGTAGAGGCGCCCTTCCCGCGCTTCGGCGCACAAGGCGGTGCGGGTCAGCCAGTCGGCGGATTCGTCGACTTTCGGCACGCGCTCATCGCTCGTCGCGGGTTCACCGTGGCTTTGCAACTGCGCGGTGGTCGGCAGCTCCGGCTGATCCTGGTTCGGGTCGGTCGGATGCACGAACGGGTATTCCGCGGCGGTCACCCAAGGCTGCGAGGCCAACGGCAGGCGATAACCCAGCGGCGAATCGCCCGGCACCAGGCGGCAGTGGTTGTCGCGCAGGTACCAGCGCCCACTCTGCCAGCGGTCATTGGCGGCCGTGCGCGCCAGCGGCAGCACTTGGCCGATGACCTTATCCAGGCCCTGGCTGAAGACTTTGCGCAGGCGTTCACGCTCCAGGTCGTCGCTCAGACGCGGGTCTTGGGCGGTGACGTTTTGTGGCAACGCACCTTCGCGCCACAGGTAGTAGAAATTGTCTTCGAAGGCCGGAAACACGAAGCGCGCCGGCAACTTCAGGCGCTCGGCGACGCAGGCCAGGAAGCGCCCGGCCATCACGCCGTCGGCGCCGTAATCTTCCTGTTCATCGGCGATCAGCGCGCTGTTGTGCCAGATCGGCACGCCGTCGCGGCGCCAATAACAATTGAGCGACCAGCGCGGCAGTTGCTCGCCGGGGTACCACTTGCCCTGGCCGAAGTGCACCAGCCCCGTGGGCGCGTAGTGTTTGCGCATGCGCTGGAACAACTCGGCAGACAGGCGACGTTTGTCCGGCCCCAGCGCAGCGGTGTTCCACTCGGCGCCATCGGGGTCGTCGATCGAGACGAAGGTCGGCTCGCCACCCATGGTCAGGCGTACATCGTCCTTGAGCAGGTCGCCGTCGATCTGCCGGCCCAGTGCCTGGATCGCCAGCCACTGCTCTTCGGTGTAGGGCTTGGTAACCCGAGGCGCTTCCCAGATGCGTTCAACCGACATCTCGTGGGTAAATTCGCACTCGCAAGGCTCCACCAGCCCACTGATCGGCGCAGCGGACGATGGATCGGGACTACAGGCCAACGGGATATGACCTTCACCGGCGAACAGCCCGGAGGTCGCATCCAGGCCGATCCAGCCGGCGCCGGGCAAATACACTTCGCACCAGGCGTGCAGGTCGGTGAAGTCGACGTCGGTGCCGGACGGGCCGTCGAGGGCTTTGACGTCGGCGGTCAGTTGGATCAGGTAGCCCGACACAAAACGCGCCGCCAACCCCAGATTGCGCAGCAACTGCACCAACAGCCAGGCCGAATCGCGGCAGGAGCCAGAAGCGTTTTCCAGGGTGAACTCCGGGGTTTGCACACCGGGTTCCATGCGGATCAGGTAGCCGATATCAGCCGCCAGGCGTTGGTTGAGGCCGACCAGAAAGTCCACGGCCGGCAAGGGCGTGCGGTCGATGCCGGCCAGGTAGGCGGCAAACTTTGGCGTCAGCGGCAGGGTTTCCAGGTACGGCGCCAGCTCGCGCTGCTCATCGGCGGCGTAGCTGAAAGGGATCTTTTCGGCGTAGGGCTCAAGGAAAAAGTCGAACGGATTGAATACCGCCATCTCGGCGACCAGGTCGACCTCAATGCGCAGCTGGTCAGTCTTTTCCGGGAACACCAGGCGCGCCAGGTAGTTGCCCTGCGGGTCCTGCTGCCAGTTGATGAAGTGCTGCTCCGGCAGCACTTTGAGTGCGTAGGACAAAATCCGCGTGCGGCTATGGGCAGCCGGGCGTAAACGCACGATCTGTGGGCCGAGTTCGACAGCGCGGTCGTAGCGGTAATGCGTAACGTGGTGCAACGCGACATGAATCGACACGGCGGCCTCCTGCGAGCCAGGGCATGGACACAACGCGCGCAAGACTTATGCCAGAGCGGCAGTCATTGCGCTTTATCGTAAGACCCGCTGCAGTACAGCACCAAAACGGCGCCGTCGTCAGTGCATTGGTGCATGTGCTGCACATATTTGTGGCGTGTGTGCGCGGTTGGGGTGGTGAATCTACCCAGTCAAGCAGCCTTGGACGCGTTGCGCAGGCGCCGTACCTCAACCAATTTCCTGACCATCGACCGATAGCCCTTGCTGTTGATCAGCAACAAACCGAGCAATGGCCAGAACAGGCTTTCGCTGTAGATAAACCAGTGAGGGTGAAACTGCAGCGTCGGAAGCACCACCAGCAAGCACACCACAAAAAAGCCGACCATGCCCCGCACCGCCCAAGCGTGCCCGCGCACGACCAGGAAGTTGCTGTTGACCACAAACAAGGCCGCGAAGATCACCACGAACCACGACACGGTGGCATTGGTGGCCATGGGCACGTCGGCAAAATAGGTGGCGGCCGCCAGGGAAATTGCGCCGGAACCGCCAAGGCAACCGGCGAGAATCACGCCGATGAACGAGGGAAAATGTTCTAGCAAAAAGGGTTTCAATGACGGGACGCCATTCATTATTCAAGCTCCTCGTACAACCCTATCGCCAAGGTTTTGAGCTGTTTGGGGTTGTCCGAGCGCACCAGCCCCCAGACGCTCAGCCCTGCACTGAAAGCGTCGCCGAGCTGGACGATGGTGGCGTGCTTGAGCTGAGTGTGGGTAAAGCGCTTGGGCAAATCGCCGCGCAATTGCAGCAGCTTGCGCATCTTGGTCGACATCTGTGGGTCGGCGATTTTCAGCAGCTCTTTTGTCAGCTTTTCCCGCTCCTGACCGTTCAGGCCCTTGAGCACTTGGCGCAGGGTTTTGCCAGTGGATGCACGGGCCACATTGACCAATTTGACCGTGGTCAGCGCAGACGCGCCCACGCCCACCAAGGCGGCGCCATCCATGATCTTGGTAGCGGTCTGGTACCACTCCTCGTTATCCAGATAATCATTCATGCCAGGGTTGACGATCTCATTGCGGGTGCGAAAAGCCCCCATCAAACAGGACGCCGTACTGGCGGTTGCGCTGGTGTAGCCAATGACGGTGATGACCGAGCTGGCGCCACCGCTGAACGGCACCGCGATGGTGCCGCTTAACATCACCAGCCAACCCAGCACCGCGCCGCCGCAGGACAAGGTGGTGTTGAAGGCTTCGCTGATCAACCGCGACTCGCGCGCGTTATTCATCACTTGGTCAGCAAACTGCGCTGGCGCGACGTATTTCTGCGCCTCACGCACAATGATGCGCTTGGGCTGAATGCTGCAGATGGGCTTGAACTCACGCAGGGTGACGACATTGAAGTCGGCGTCGATATACACCACGCCTGCGCCAACGATGTTGGGGTCGGCGTCGATGGCGGCAAATATCCGCGGCAGGTTGAGTTCGCTTTCGATGCGCTGGCGCGCCATAAATTGGGAGCGGTTGGAGTCCATGCCGATACCGGCCAGGGGGTTGCCCATGGGGGTGATCTTCCTTGAAATGGGTGATGACTGAACTGACGCCTTCGCGAGCAAGCCCGCTCCCACATTTTTCCGAGTTCCAGCATGAGAATGCGGTCGAATGTGGGAGCGGGCTTGCTCGCGAAGGCGATTCAATGCGCGCCACCTTAACAAACAGACTACCCACCGACTAGAAAGCAAAACGCCAGCACGAGGCTGGCGTTTTGCATATTCAGACTGCGATCAACGCGGCAAGACCGGGTTGCTGCCGTCGCGGCCACGTGGCGGCGGGCCGGCGTCGAGTCCCAAACGGCGCCGTCGTCAGTCCAATGGTGCACGCGCTGCACATATTGATGGCGAGCGTGCGAGGCTGGGTGGCGCACCTACCCAGTCAGCGGGCCTTGTGCTTTGCGCTCATGGCTTCGCGCAGGTGGCGGATTTCTCGTAGCTGACGGCGCATTTCCCGATGACGCTTACTGTTGAGCAACAACAGTCCCAGCATTGGAAACAGCAACCCAATGGCATAGGCAGCCATATGCGGCCGATAGCCATAGGTCGGTAATACGATCAAAAAACACACCACGTAGAAGGCGACGATGGCCCAAACGCCCCAGCTTCTGCCCCTGATCATGACAAAGTGGCTGACTGCCAAGAGCAGCCCCAGGACAACCGCTGCTACAAAGGAATAACGCGCCCGCTCTGGTTCACCGCGAAAAAAGGTACTGGATGCCAATGAAATGGCAGCGGACAGGGAAAAACTGGCAAGGAAAAATGCACAAATAAACGCAGGGAAATACTCAGCCAAAAAAGCTTTTAACGAGACTTGGCGCACCATCACTCAAGCTCCTCGTACAACCCCACTGCAATGGTTCGAATGTTGCCGGACAAGGCACTCCCGGTGAAACCAATGGCGGCACCGAGGGAATCCCTGATCTGCGTAACGGTAGCGTGATTGATCTCGGTCGCCGAATAGCGCTTCACCAACTCACCGGAGCGCTGGCGCAACTTCAGCAGCTTATTGCTCAGGCTTGGGTCTTTCAGGCTTAGCAACTCTTTGGTGAGTGCCTTACGTTGTTGGCGGGTCAAACCCTTGGACAACTCGTACCAGCTTCTACCGGTCGTTGCTTTTCGAGCCTGCAGCAGTCGAACAGTCGTCAGGGTAGAGGCGCCGGCGCCCAACAGCGAGGCCGCGTCCAAGACCGGCATTGCATAGCGATACCATTCCTCGTTGTCCATATCGTCGTTGGCGGTCGGGTCGTTGAGTTCGTTGAACGTTCTCATGCCTCCCACCACGCACTGCGCGGTACTGGCCGCCGCCGCAGTGGCGCCCAGGCCCGCCACCACCAGGCTCGCGCCACCTGTGAACGGTACGGCGACAGTGCCGCTGAACACCACAATCCAACCCAGAATTGCGCCGGCACAAGACAACGTCGTATTGACGGCCTCCCCCACGAGCCGAGACTCACGCGGATTGTTGGTCACCTGATCGGCAAACTGCGCGGGGGCTATGTACTTCTGCGCCTCACGCAAAATGATGCGCTTGGGCTTGATGCTGCAGATGGGCTTGAATTCGCGCAGTGTGACGACATTGAAGTCGGCGTCGATGTACACGACGCCCGCGCCGACAATGCCGGGGTCTGCATCGATGGCCGCAAACAGCCGTGGCAGGTTGATCTGGCTTTCGATGCGCTGGCGCGCCATGAACTGGGAGCGGCTGGAGTCCATGCCGATGTTGAGCAAGGGGTTGCTCATGGGGTGATCTTCCTTGATATAGGCGGTGACTGAACTGGCGCTTTCGCGGGCAAGCCCGGCTCCCACATTTGACCGCATTCCAAATGGAGAACGCGTTCAAATGTGGGAGCAGGCTTGCTCGCGAAGGCGATTCAATGCGCGCCACCTTAACAAACAGACTACCCACCGACTAGAAAGCAAAACGCCAGCACGAGGCTGGCGTTTTGCATATTCAGGCTGCGATCAACGCGGCACGACCGGCTTGCGCGCAGGCTTGCCGCCCTTGCCCTTGGCCGCGTCGGCGCGTTCCTTGGCCGCCTGCTTGTTGCGCGCCATGGCCGCAGCCTTGGCTTGTTCGCGCTTGTCCCACGGGTTGCTGCCGTCGCTGCCACGCGGTGGCAAACCGGTGTGCTGGGTGAGGATCCTGGTAGTGGTTTCCTTGGCGACCTTGTGGCTGCCGGCCGGCGTCGAGTTCTTGCGACGCGCGCTCTGGTAGCTGTCGGTGGCCGGCTGGTGCAGCGGAATCAACTGGTCCTTGCCCGGCCCAATCAGGTCGGCACGGCCCATGCGGGTCAATGCTTCACGCAGCATCGGCCAGCCTTTCGGGTCGTGGTAGCGCAAGAAGGCCTTGTGCAGACGGCGCTGCTCCTCGCTCTTGACGATGGTCACCGCGTCGCTCTTGTAGGTGACCTTGCGCAGCGGGTTCTTGCCCGAGTGGTACATCGCGGTGGCGGTGGCCATTGGCGACGGGTAGAACGCCTGCACCTGGTCGGCGCGGAAGCCGTTGCCCTTGAGCCACAGGGCCAGGTTCATCATGTCTTCATCGGTGGTGCCCGGGTGGGCGGCGATGAAGTAAGGAATCAGGTACTGCTCCTTGCCCGCTTCCTTGGTGTACTTCTCGAACATGCGCTTGAACTTGTCATAGCTGCCAATGCCCGGCTTCATCATCTGGTTGAGCGGACCTTCCTCGGTGTGTTCCGGGGCGATCTTGAGGTAGCCACCGACGTGGTGGGTCACCAGCTCTTTGACGTATTCCGGCGACTCGACCGCGAGGTCGTAGCGCAGGCCGGAAGCAATCAGAATCTTCTTCACACCCGGCAACGCACGGGCGCTGCGGTACAGCTGGATCAACGACGAGTGATCGGTGTTCAGGTTCGGGCAGATGCCTGGGAACACGCACGACGGCTTGCGGCACGCGGATTCGATTTCCGGGCTCTTGCAGGCGATGCGGTACATGTTCGCGGTCGGGCCGCCGAGGTCGGAAATCACCCCGGTGAAGCCTGGCACTTTGTCGCGGATCTCTTCGATCTCGCGAATGATCGACTCTTCGGAACGGTTCTGGATAATGCGGCCTTCGTGCTCGGTGATCGAGCAGAAGGTGCAGCCGCCGAAGCAGCCACGCATGATGTTCACCGAGAAGCGGATCATGTCGTAGGCCGGGATCTTTTCCTTGCCGTACACAGGGTGCGGAACACGTGCGTAAGGCATGCCAAACACGTAGTCCATTTCTTCGGTGGTCATCGGAATGGGCGGCGGGTTGAACCACACGTCCACTTCACCGTGCTTCTGCACCAGGGCGCGGGCGTTGCCTGGGTTGGTTTCCAGGTGCAACACGCGGTTGGCGTGGGCATAGAGCACCGCGTCGCCGCGGACTTTTTCCACCGATGGCAGGCGGATGACGGTCTTGTCGCGGGTCATCTTCGGGCTGGCCAGGATCTGCACGACCTTGGCTTCTTCCGGGTCATCCACCGGGCCTTTCTCTTGCTCGATGGCGCAGGCCTGGGTGTCCTGGGTGTTCACGTACGGGTTGATGATCTTGTCGATCTTGCCCGGACGGTCGATACGCGTGGAGTCCACTTCGTACCAGCCCGCCGGCGTGTCACGGCGAATGAACGCAGTGCCGCGCACGTCGGTGATGTCTTCGATCTTGTGGCCCCACGACAGGCGCTGGGCGACTTCAACGATGGCCCGCTCGGCATTGCCGTACAGCAGGATATCGGCAGTGGCGTCGATCAGGATCGAGTTGCGCACACGGTCCTGCCAGTAGTCGTAGTGGGCGATGCGGCGCAGGGAAGCCTCGATGCCGCCGAGCACAATCGGAACGTTCTTGTAGGCTTCCTTGCAACGCTGGCTATACACCAGGCTTGCGCGGTCCGGGCGTTTGCCGGCCATGCCGCCTGGGGTGTAGGCGTCGTCGGAGCGGATTTTCTTGTCGGCGGTGTAGCGGTTGATCATCGAGTCCATGTTGCCGGCCGCGACGCCGAAGAACAGGTTCGGCTCGCCGAGCTTCATGAAGTCGTCTTTGGACTGCCAGTTCGGCTGGGCAATGATCCCGACGCGAAAGCCCTGGGACTCCAGCAGCCGGCCGATGATGGCCATGCCGAACGACGGGTGATCCACGTACGCATCACCGGTGACGATGATGATGTCGCAGGAATCCCAGCCAAGCTGATCCATCTCCTCCCTGCTCATCGGCAGGAATGGCGCAGGACCGAAACATTCGGCCCAGTACTTGGGATAGTCAAATAACGGCTTGGCTGTTTGCATGACGGTGACCGGTGTTGAGATGAAAAATCGCGGGCGCGGAATATAGCACAAAATTTGACCAATTCCGACGGTAATGGTCGGAATTGTGGTGACGCTATCGCGGGCAAGCCCGCTCCCCCTTTTGAAGGTGTTCACCGTTCAAGTGTGGGAGCGAGCTTGCCCGCGATGAGGCCTCTACAGGCGCTGGAGAATTATTCGTCGTCGTCGAAGTTGTAACTGCCCGGCGCGAGGTTCTCGAAGCGCGTGTACTTACCGATGAATGCCAGGCGGATAAAGCCGATCGGCCCGTTCCGCTGCTTGCCGATGATGATCTCGGCAATGCCTTTGTGCTCGGTCTCGGGGTGGTACACCTCGTCCCGATACACGAACATGATCACGTCAGCATCCTGCTCGATCGCTCCGGATTCGCGCAAGTCGGAGTTCACCGGGCGCTTGTTGGGACGTTGTTCCAGGGAACGGTTGAGCTGCGACAGCGCCACCACCGGGCAGTTGAATTCCTTGGCCAGGGCTTTGAGGGACCGGGAGATTTCGGAAATCTCGTTGGTCCGGTTGTCGCCACTGGAACCCGGAATCTGCATCAGCTGCAGGTAGTCGATCATGATCAGGGCGATGTCACCGTGTTCACGCACCAGGCGGCGAGTACGCGCACGCATCTCCGAGGGGCTGATGCCCGCAGTGTCATCGATGAACAGCTTGCGGTCATTGAGCAGGTTGACCGCCGAGGTCAGGCGCGGCCAATCATCGTCTTCCAGGCGACCGGCACGGACTTTGGTCTGGTCGATCCGGCCGAGCGAGGAAAGCATACGCATGATCAGCGATTCGCCTGGCATCTCGAGGGAGTACACCAGCACGGTCTTGTCGCTGCGCAACACGGCGTTTTCCACGAGGTTCATCGCAAAGGTGGTTTTACCCATGGATGGACGGCCGGCGACGATGATCAAGTCTGACGGCTGCAGGCCGCTGGTCTTCTCGTCGAGGTCGGTGTAACCGGTGGAAATACCGGTGATGGCGTTGTCGGTGTTGAACAGCGTGTCGATCCGGTCGATGGCCTTGGTCAACAGGTCGTTGACGCTGACCGGGCCGCCGGTTTTAGGCCGCGCCTCGGCGATCTGGAAGATCTGGCGTTCGGCTTCGTCGAGGATCTCGGCGGCGGTGCGGCCTTCGGGGTTGAAGGCGCTGTCGGCGATTTCGGTGCTGATGCCGATCAACTGGCGCAGGGTGGCCCGCTCGCGAACGATCTGGGCATACGCCTTGATGTTGGCGACGGACGGCGTGTTTTTCGCCAGTTCGCCCAGGTAACCCAGGCCGCCGACTTGGGAGGTCTGGCCTTCCTTGTCCAGCTGCTCGGCCAGGGTCACCACGTCGATCGGTGAGTTCTGGTCGGCCAGCTTGGCGATGGCGCGGAAGATCAGCCGGTGGTCATGGCGATAGAAATCACCGTCCGAGACTTGATCCAGCACGCGTTCCCAGGCGTTGTTGTCCAGCATCAAGCCACCGAGCACGGCCTGTTCGGCCTCGATGGAATGCGGCGGCACCTTCAGGGCAGCGGTTTGCAGATCGTATTGCTCAGGAGCTGAAATATCGTTCATGGCCACTTGGAATTAGGGGATTGTAGAAAAACAAAAGGCACGACCTGTAAACAGGATCGTGCCCGATGTTAACCGCCTGGCACACGGGGTGCCAGTCAGTTAGCTTGCTTTAAGCTGCTACCACGACAACGCGTACGGTGGCTTCAACTTCGGCGTGCAGGTGCACGGCTACGTCGAATTCGCCTACGTTGCGGATGGTGCCGTTCGGCAGACGAACTTCGCTCTTCTGCACTTCAACGCCGGAGGCGGTCAGTGCATCAGCGATGTCGTGGGTGCCGATCGAGCCGAACAGCTTGCCTTCGTCACCGGCGGTGGCAGTGATAGTCACTTCCAGCTCAGCCAGTTGGGCAGCGCGAGTTTCGGCCGAAGCTTTTTTGTCTGCTGCTGCTTTTTCCAGCTCAGCACGACGCTCTTCAAACGCAGCCAGGTTGGCAGCGGTTGCAGCGGTGGCTTTGCCGTATGGCAGCAGGTAGTTACGACCGTAGCCGGCCTTAACGTTCACTTTGTCGCCCAGGTTGCCCAGGTTGGCGACTTTTTCCAGAAGGATCAGTTGCATGTGAAAATCCTCTAACTTTTAACCTTCACCGTTCGCGTTATCAGCGTCTTTCGACGCCAGACGACCGCGAAAATCAATCAGGCCGTCGACAATGGCCAAAACCACGAGTAACGGATAGATCAGCTGCATGAACAGCAACAGCGTCACGTACAACCCCACCAGCCAAAACTTGGCCAGGCGCTTTCGCGCAACCAGCCCATGAATCAGGGCCAGTCCGGCAAACACCAGCGGTACGCTGCAAATCGGCGCCAGCAAGGCCATCTGTGGACCGAAGTTCGGTCCGACAACCATGCACGCCAGCAGCAACATCGCCGGCCCCGCGGGAATTCTGATACTGCGAAACTCGCGACCAAAACCACCCGGGTTGTACAACAACGCCTGCCAATAACGCCCAAGAATCAGGCTCAGCACGCTGACGACCTGCAACAATGCCGCAATCAGGCCGGTCAGGACCGGAGCAATCAGTGACACAAACCGCGCTCGCTCATCTACCGACAAATGCTGGTAGAGATCCCCGAGGGCCAACGGCAGGATCTTGACGATTTCCTGCGACAGCGCCTCGATTTGCGGGCGGAAAGCCGCGCCAAGCATCACTGAGTACACCAACCCCAATGCCACGCTGACCAGCAGCGTGCGGACCCAGGACTCACTTGCGCGTAAAACCAACGCAAGGCTCGATGACCCCAGCAGTACCAGAAGTACCCGTGGATCACCCATTTGCAGCCACCAGATCAAGGCCGGCAACAAACCCAGGGCAAGAACGCCAAGGGCGTCCTTCAAACCGCGCCGCAGGAGCACAAGGCAACCTGCGGCAGCACCCAACCAATAAAGCAACGGCAATGCCGCACATCCAGCCACTACCAGAGTGGCCTGCACGCGACCGCGCATGATGAACTCAGCTAAGGCGCGCATGCATTCAATCCCTTACTACTTGTCGACTGCCCGGTCTCAGCGGCCGTGGCTGTCGGTGTAGGCCAGCAGGGCCAGGAAGCGGGCGCGCTTGATAGCGGTGGCCAGCTGACGCTGATAACGTGCTTTGGTACCGGTGATGCGGCTTGGAACGATTTTGCCGGTCTCGGATACGTAAGCTTTCAGAGTGTTGAGATCTTTGTAATCGATCTCTTTCACGTCTTCAGCGGTGAAGCGGCAGAATTTACGACGACGGAAGAAACGTGCCATTTGATAGGCTCCTTAAAAGGTCCGTGGATTACTCGTCAGCGTTATCGCTGTTGTCGCTGTCATCACTATCAGCGCTTTCGGCGCCTTCGTGCTCAGGACGGTCGCGACGCTCACGGCGCTCACTGCGGTTTTCTTCAGCCTTGAGCATCTCGGATTGGCCGGTAACGGCTTCTTCGCGACGGATGACCAGGTTACGGATCACTGCATCGTTGTAGCGGAAGTTGTCTTCCAGCTCGGCCAGGGCCTTGCCAGTGCACTCAACGTTCAGCATCACGTAGTGAGCCTTGTGAACATTGTTGATTGCGTAGGCCAGTTGACGACGGCCCCAATCTTCCAGACGGTGGATTTTGCCGCCGTCTTCTTCGATCAGCTTGGTGTAACGCTCAACCATGCCGCCGACTTGCTCGCTTTGATCCGGGTGGACCAAAAAGATGATTTCGTAATGACGCATGAATGCTCCTTACGGGTTGTAGCCTGCCGCTCAAAAACGGTCAGACAAGGAGTGAATGACACTTATGGATCTTGCCGCAGGGAGGCACATAAATGCCTGCCAGGAAGGCAAGGGGCGCAATTGTAGAGAAGGGGGAGAAACGGCGCAAGGTGATTGGTGATTATTTGAACAATCTCCAACACACCAAAACAAAAGTGGGCGCTGGCTTGCCTGCGATGACAATGGCACAGTCAACCTCTCTGTTGACTGACACACCGCCATCGCGGGCAAGCCCGGCTCCCACAGGGTCTTGCGTCGCTCTTAAGCCTTATTTCTTGGCTTTGGCCTTCGCGCCGCGCTGGCGCTGGGCTTCGAACAGGCAGACGCCCGTTGCGACTGAAACGTTGAGGCTGCTGACGCTACCGGCCATCGGCAGGTGCACCAGGTAGTCGCAATGCTCACGGGTCAGGCGACGCATGCCTTTGCCTTCGGCACCCATGATCAGGATGGTCGGGCCGGTAAGGTCCTGGTCGTAAATGCTGACCTCAGCCTCGCCTGCCGTGCCCACGACCCACAGGCCACGCTGCTGGAGTTTCTCCAGGGTGCGCGCCAGGTTGGTCACGGCCACCAGCGGAATCACTTCCGCCGCGCCGCAGGCCACTTTACGCACAACTGGC
The DNA here is from genome assembly GCF_047943075.1 of Pseudomonas sp. NFX183. Classification (NCBI taxonomy): domain Bacteria; kingdom Pseudomonadati; phylum Pseudomonadota; class Gammaproteobacteria; order Pseudomonadales; family Pseudomonadaceae; genus Pseudomonas; species Pseudomonas sp. NFX183. The sequence goes on from NZ_CP181333.1 coordinate 1,519,821, forward strand.
GTCAGGGTGGCCGACTTGTCTTTGGGCACGATCACTGCCAGCGCGCCGGCAGCATCCGCCGAACGCAGGCAGGCGCCGAGGTTGTGCGGGTCGGTCACGCCGTCCAGTACCAGCAGCAGCGGCGCACCTTCGGTACGGTCGAGCAGCTCGTCGAGCATCGCCTCGCCCCAAACCTGGCTCGGACTGACGTCCGCCACCACGCCCTGGTGAACGCCTTCTACCCACACGTCCATTTCACGACGCTCGGCCTGGCCGATGGCAACTTTATTCTGGGTCGCCAGCTCGACCAGCGCTTGCACGCGCGGCTCGCTGCGACCTTCGGCCAACCATACCTGTTTGACGCGCTTAGGGTGATGACGCAGCAGTGCTTCTACGGCGTGCACGCCGTAGATTTTTTCCAGACTCATGACTTGGCCTTAGGTTTGCGCGACCCGCCGTTTTTCGCGGGGGCCGAACCCGCTTTTGGCGGGCCTTTACGATGTTTGCTCGGCTTGCTCGACGGTTTTTCCGCCTCGCGGGACTTTCCCCCAGACGCCGCTTTACCACCGCTTTTGGCTTCGTTGAGCAACTGCTGCTTCAACTCACGGCTCTTGCGCAGCTCGGCGTTTTTCGCCGCAGCATCGCTTGGGCGGTAGGCTTCGGGGGCCTTGTCCTTGGCAGACGAACGACGAGCAGGTTTGGCTGACGCAGGCTCGGCGACCGCTGCTTTAGCAGGAGCGCCTTTGCCTTTGCTTGCCGGCGCAGTCGTCTCAGCGCCACGTTTTTTACGGCCAGTCGGCTCGGCTGGTTTATCTGGCATGCCAAAGTCGATCTTGCGTTCGTCGAGGTCGACGCGCATGACCTGCACTTCCACCGTGTCGCCCAGACGGAAGCTGCGACCGGTGCGCTCGCCCGCCAGGCGGTGATGCACAGGGTCGAAGTGGTAGTAGTCGCCCGGCAACGCGGTAACGTGCACCAGACCTTCGACGTAGATGTCGGTCAGCTCGACGAACAGGCCAAAGCCGGTCACGGCGGTGATCACACCCGGGAACGATTCGCCAACGCGATCCTTCATGAACTCGCACTTGAGCCAGTTCACTACGTCGCGGGTGGCTTCGTCGGCACGGCGCTCGCTCATGGAGCACTGCTCGCCCAACTGTTCCAGGGCCGCTTCGTCGTACGGATATATCCGCGCCTTCGGAATGGTCATGGCACCGGCGCGCTTGACGTGCGGGGTGTTCTGCTTGGAATGGATCACGCTGCGGATCGCGCGGTGCGTGAGCAGGTCCGGGTAACGGCGAATCGGCGAGGTGAAGTGGGTGTACGCCTCGTAATTCAAGCCGAAGTGGCCCTGGTTATCCGCGCTGTACACCGCCTGGCTCAGGGAGCGCAGCATCACGGTCTGGATCACATGGTAATCCGGACGGTCCTTAATGCTTGCCAGCAGTGCCTGGTAGTCCTTCGGCGTCGGGCCGTCCTTGCCTTTGTGCAGGGACAGGCCGAGCTCACCGAGGAACGCGCGCAGCTTCTCCAGACGCTCCGGCGGCGGGCCGTCGTGCACGCGGTACAGCGCAGGAATCTCGTGCTTTTTCAGGAACTCGGCAGTGGCCACGTTGGCGGCCAGCATGCATTCCTCGATCAGCTTGTGAGCATCGTTACGCGTGGTCGGCGTGATTGCGGCGATCTTGCGCTCGGAGCCAAAGACAATCCGGGTTTCCTGGGTTTCAAAGTCGATCGCGCCACGTACATGACGAGCGCCGAGCAATACCTTGTACAACGAATACAGCTGCTTCAGGTGCGGCACAACATGGCCGTACTCACCGCGCAAGGCTTTGGCTTCGCTGGTTTTCGGCTGTTCCAGAATGGTGCTGACCTTGTTGTAGGTCAGGCGCGCCTGGGAGTGAATCACCGCCTCGTAGAACTGGTAGTCAGTCATTTCGCCGGTTTTCGAGATGGTCATCTCGCACACCATGGCCAAACGGTCGACTTTCGGGTTCAGCGAGCACAGGCCGTTGGACAGCTGCTCAGGCAACATCGGGATCACGCGCTCCGGGAAGTACACGGAGTTGCCGCGCACCTGGGCTTCGTTATCCAGGGCCGAACCGATCTTCACATAGCTGGACACGTCGGCAATCGCGACGAACAACTTCCAGCCACCGGAGAACAGGCGCAGCTTGCCAGGTTTGGCTTCGCAGTAGACCGCATCGTCGAAGTCGCGGGCATCTTCGCCGTCAATGGTGACGAACGGCAGATGGCGCAGGTCGATGCGTTTTTCTTTGTCTTTCTCTTCCACTTCCGGCTTGAGCTTGGCGGCTTCTTTGAGCACAGCCTCTGGCCAGACGTGAGGGATATCGTAGGTGCGCAACGCAACGTCGATTTCCATGCCCGGCGCCATGTAATTGCCGACCACTTCAACGATGTCGCCCTGCGGCTGGAAGCGCGCAGTTGGCCAGTGGGTGATTTTCACCTCGACGAACTGGCCGACCTTGGCGGCGCCATTGCGGCCCGGGGTGATCAGCACTTCCTGCTGGACCTTCGGGTTATCCGGCACGACAAAGCCGATGCCGCCTTCTTCGAAGTAACGGCCGACGATGGACTCGTGGGCACGCGACACCACTTCGACGATCACGCCTTCACGGCGACCACGACGGTCGAGGCCGGAAACGCGCGCCAGGGCACGGTCGCCGTCGAACACCAGACGCATTTGCGCCGGGCTCATGAACAGGTCGTCACTGCCGTCGTCCGGGATCAGGAAGCCGAAGCCGTCACGGTGGCCGGCGATGCGGCCAAGGATCAGGTCGAGCTTGTCCACAGGCGCGTAAGTGCCTCGGCGGGTGTAGATCAGTTGGGCATCGCGCTCCATGGCACGCAAACGGCGGCGCAGGGCTTCGAGCTGGTCTTCGGTGGTCAGACCGAATTCTTCAACCAACTGCTCGCGGCTAGCAGGCGAACCACGATCGGCGAGATGCGCCAGGATCAGTTCGCGGCTAGGAATAGGGTTTTCATATTTTTCCGCTTCACGAGCGGCCTCGGGATCGAGGGACTGCCAATCGGCCATTAGAGAGTTTTCACCTTGTCTATATGCGGGTTAGTTTGGCATACGCGTATTGAAACGGGAAATTTCAGGCATCAACAAGCGTTTTATAGGCCTTTGTCGCCCTCGGAACGCACCTTGCACGACCATTGACGAAGTTTTCCAGGATTTTTTCATAGCAGGGCTTTACAGCGCAAAATCGCCTCCGTATAGTGCGCGCCATCGACGACAGCAACGTTGTTGATGCTGCCCAGGTGGTGAAATTGGTAGACACGCCAGCTTCAGGTGCTGGTGATCGCAAGGTCGTGGAAGTTCGAGTCTTCTCCTGGGCACCAATTTCAAACTCAAGGTTCTGCCTCGAGTCTCCAAAAACCCGCGAAAGCGGGTTTTTGCGTTTCAGGCCTTTGATTTTTAACGAGAATCTTGATTTATATTTTTGAATCAGGGGTTTACAGATCAAAAAGCCCTCCGTATAGTTCGCTCCATCAACGGCGCAAGCGTTGTTGATAAGCCCAGGTGGTGAAATTGGTAGACACGCCAGCTTCAGGTGCTGGTGATCGCAAGGTCGTGGAAGTTCGAGTCTTCTCCTGGGCACCAAATTCAGATCAAACCCGCGAAAGCGGGTTTTTTCGTTTCCGGGGTTTGAAAACCTGCCTGGCGATTTCCCCGCTTGTCCGCACTTGAGAAGTTTTATCGTTTATCCTTGTAAGGATTTGTTGCACTCAAGTGAGGAAAACCCCGGATGATGATCCGCGATACCCGTCTCAAGACATCCCTTCTGCGTGGCCTGACCATCACTCTGCTCGGCCTGACCCTGCTCTCGCCCGCTGCCTATTCTGCCGACAAGGTTGCACTGACCTTGTACAACGGCCAACACAAGGAGGTCGGCGATGAACTCGCCAAAGCCTTCGAAGCCAAGACCGGCATCCACGTCAATGTGCGCAAGGGCAGCAGCAACCAGCTGGCCAGCCAGGTCGTGGAAGAAGGCGACCGCTCCCCTGCCGACGTGATCTACACCGAAGAGTCGCCGCCACTGAACAAACTTGGCGAACAAGGCCTGCTGGCCAAGATCGATGCCAGCACCCTCGACGTGTTGCCCAAGGATTATGTCGGCAGCAACGGCGACTGGATGGGCGTCACCGCACGCACCCGCGTTGTCGCGTTCAACCCCAAACTGATCGCCGAAAAAGACCTGCCCAAGTCGGTTCTGGATTTCGCCGGCCCCGAGTGGCAAGGCAAAGTCGGCTTCGTCCCTACCAGCGGCGCGTTCCAGGAACAAGCCGTGGCGATCATCAAACTGCACGGCCGCGAAGCCGCTGAAGAATGGCTGACCGGCTTGCGCGCGTTCGGCAAGGTCTACAGCAACAACATGGTCGCCCTCAAGGCTGTGGAGAACGGCGAAGTCGCCACCGTGCTGGTGAATAACTACTACTGGTTTGCCCTGAAGAAGGAAAAAACCAACCTGGATTCCCAGCTGCATTACTTCACCGATGGCGACGCGGGCGGCCTGATCACCGTGTCTTCGGCTGCCGCGCTGAAATCCAGCAAGCACCCCAAGGAAGCTCAACAGTTGCTCGCCTTCATGGCCAGCGAAGAAGGCCAGCGTGTGATCACCAACACCTCGGCCGAATACCCGCTGCGCAAGGGCATGGAATCCAACCGTGGCCTCAAGCCGTTCAGCGAGCTGCAACCGCCGAAAGTCACCCCTGCGGACCTTGGCAATGCCGAAGAAGCCCTGGACCTGGAACGTGACGTTGGCTTGAACTGATGAACCCATCGCTATCCGCCCCTGCCTTGCGCGGGGGGTTGAGCCCGCGACGCAAGCGCCCGTCGATCTGGTTGCTGCTCCCCGTCCTGTTTCTGGTTGGCTTGAGCCTGCTGCCGCTGGTCTATGTCGGGACCAAAGCATGGCAGGCGGGCTGGGCGGAGGCGATACACCTTTTGTGGCGCCCCTATGTATTCGGCCTGCTGCGCAACACCCTGGCGCTGATGATTGGCGTGACGGTCGCCTGCGGCGTGATCGGCCTGTCCCTGGCGTGGCTGCTCGAGCGCAGCAACTTGCCCGGGCGGCGCATATGGGGCGTAATCCTGTGCCTGCCGTTTGCAGTGCCGGCGTTTGTCAGCAGCTTTACCTGGGTGTCACTGAGCGCCAACTTCGAAGGCTTGGGCGGGGCGATCCTGGTGATGACCCTGTCCAAATACCCGCTGGTGTTTCTGCCGGTGGCGGCGACGCTGCGCAATCTTGATCCTTCCCTGGAAGAGTCGGCCCGCACCTTGGGGCTGAATCGCTGGGGCGTCTTTTTTCGTATCACACTGCCCTTGCTGTGGCCTTCGCTACTGGCCGGGGCGCTGTTGATTGCTTTGCATATGCTGGTGGAGTTCGGCGCGCTGTCGATCATCGGCCTGCAAACCTTTACCACCGCGATCTACCAACAATTTGAACTGGAATTCAGCAATGCCAACGCCGCGATGCTGTCGGCGGTGTTGCTGGTGATGTGCCTGACGCTGCTGTGGCTGGAGCTGCGCGTGCGCGGAAAGGGCCGGCACGTGCGCATCGGCCAGGGCGCCGCGCGGCATGCCGAACAGGTCAAGCTGGGCAAGTGGGCCGCCTTGGGTCAGGTGTATTGCCTGGCGCTGGCGATCATTGGCAGCGGTATTCCGCTGGGGATGCTCGGGTATTGGCTGGCGGTGGGCTCATCGGCAGCCTTTCCCGTGGCCGAGATCAGTGAGGCACTGCTGTCGTCGCTGGCACTGTCACTGGGCGGCGCGGCGCTTTGCCTGGTGTTGGCCGTACCGGTCGGGCTGCTGGTGGTGCGCTACAAAGGCCAACTGGCGATCTGGGCCGAGCGCCTGCCGTACCTGCTGCATGCCCTGCCCGGCTTGGTGATCGCATTGACGCTGGTGTATTTCGCCCTGCATTACGTGCCGGTGCTGTACCAGACTTCCGCGCTGCTTTTGATTGCCTATGCGCTGCTGTTTTTGCCACTGGCACAGGCGCCGATCCGTACGGCCTTGAACAAGGCGGCGCCGCAACTGGAAGAGGCAGCGCGCACGCTGGGCGCCTCGTCGTTCAGCGCGTTTTGCCGGGTGACCTTGCCAATTATTTTCCCGGCATTGGGCGCGGCGTTTGCGCTGGTGTTTCTGGACGCAATGAAGGAATTGACGGCGACGTTGCTGCTCAGTCCGACGGGGTTGAACACGCTGGCGACGGCCGTGTGGGCGCATACCTCGAATGTGGAGTTCGCGGCGGCGGCGCCTTATGCGGCGTTGTTGATCTTGGTGTCAGGGTTGCCGGTGTATCTGCTTACGACTCGGATGTATTTGAGCCGCTGAGACCGCTATCGCAGGCAAGCCAGCTCCCACATTCGAGTGCATTCCAATGTGGGAGCTGGCTTGCCTGCGATAGCGCCGGTACAGGCGGCGCTAAGCCCGAAACTGCCCCAGGCTCGCCTTCAACTGCGCCGCCAATCCATCTAAAACCTTGCCACTGGCGGTGGTTTCCACCACCGCTTGAGCGGCACGCTCGGCCTGGGCATGAATCACCTCAACCCGCCCACGCACCGCATGCGCACCCTGCGCCTGATGCTCAGCCGCGCGCGTCGCCAACCCAATTGCTGCGTGCACCTGCTCCACTGAAGCCTGCACCGTTTGCTGCAAGCGCACGCTGTCGCGCAGCACCAGCAAACCTTCATTGGCCTGACGCCCGGCCTTGCCGATGGTTTCCACCGCCTCGCGCGCGCCTTGCTGCAACGCCACGATGTGCGCCTGGATATCACCGGTCGAGCTTTGGGTTTTACTCGCCAGCGCCCGCACTTCATCGGCCACGACCGCAAAACCACGCCCGGTCTCACCGGCACGCGCCGCTTCGATGGCCGCGTTGAGCGCCAGCAGGTTGGTCTGCTCGGCAATGCCATGAATCACTGTGAGCACCACTTCAATTTGCTCGCTTTGCTGAGCCAGCCGCTCAATGACCTGGGAGCCGGCTTGCACCTGCCCGGCCAACGCCTCGATCAAGCTGCCAACTTCCGCCGACGTCCGCGAGTTTTCATCCGTGGCCTGGCGAATATCCACCACCTGCTGCAACGCCGCCTGCATCGCGTGGCTTTCGGCCTGGGCCTCATCGGCCATTTGCGACAGCGCGCGCAAGCTCTCGGCCACCTCATCACGCTGCAGGCCCGCCGCCGCATCAGCGCCGGCATTGCGTAACGTCATCGCGCCGATTTCCACGCCGGTGCGCTGGGCCACATCGCCGGCCTCGCGCACGATGGGCTGCAACTTATCCACAAAGCGATTGACCGCCGAGGCCATGTCGCCGATCTCGTCCTTGCTGCTGATTTGCACGCGCTTGGTGAGGTCGCCCTCGCCCGCGGCCAGATCATCCATGGCCGCAATCAGCAGCTTCAGACGATTGACCACACGGCGCCCCAGCACGACAGCGATCAGCAGCAATACGCCGAACCCAACCATCGCCAGCCCCATGCCGATGCGCCAGCGCAAGGTGCCTGCGGTCTCCTGCACGGCGCTGGTGGTGTTGGCGGCCATCTGCGTGGCGGTGGCTTGCGCAGACTGCAGCCGCGCGCCCATGGAGGCCGCGCTGTCTGCGGCAGCACCCTTAAGACTGTCGCCCACCAGCTGATCGCTGCTGGCGATCAGCGCGGCAAAACGCTTGTCCAGTGCCGCCAGGTCGGTTTCTACCGCCGCGGTCGAAACGCCCATGCGCACCTTGCCAATCTCTACGCCATTGGGGCTGATCGACGCTTCGACGTAGAACACGGCAGGATCATTTTTCGCCGCATCCAAGACTTTATCCAGCGCACGGTCGCCCTGACCTTTGGCCAGCAACGCCTGGTTGATCGGGTTGTCGCGGTTCAGATAACGGGTCAGATGCTCGCCGGCCGCATCGTCGTAAACCACAAACAGCACGTTGGGATTGCGCTGAGCGCGCCGGGCGAACTCCGACAGCGTTGGCACGTCGCTGTCCCACATGGCGCGTGGCGCCACCGAGGCCAGCAGTTGTGCCATGTCACTGGCCGAGTCTTGCAGGTCTTTTTCCAGGGTCGCACGCAGTTGCTTCTGCTCATCCTGCAAGCGCGTGGAAAGCCCTGCCGTCAGACGCTGGCGCGTGCTCGAAGACAGACTGTCCAGACTGGAGGTGACTTCCTTGCCGGCTTGCGCCAGCTCGCCGGACAGTTTCTGGCTGTCGATACCCAGGCGGTTGCCCAAATCAGCCTCCAATGCGGTGACCGTGCTCCGCGTCAGAGCGACGGCGACCAGCACTTGCACCAAAAGAGCGATACCAAGGGTAACGAACACCGGCCGCAACAGCCGGCTTTGTAACAATGAGAGAACGGCAGACACTGGAAATCCCTCCACCACGGGTGCCATTAATTTGATAGCACCGCGAAAGAAAGAACCATAGCAAGGGTCGTGCCGTTTGCCAGCCGGATACGAAAAAGGGCTCCCGAAGGAGCCCTTTGCTTTTTACATCAACAGCTTATTAAGCGAACGGGTGACGCAGAACGATGGTCTCGTTGCGGTCCGGGCCCGTCGAAATAATGTCGATTGGTGCACCGATCAGCTCTTCAACGCGCTTGATGTATGCACGGGCGTTGGCTGGCAGCTCTTCCAGGGTTTTGGCCCCCACGGTGGACTCGGTCCAGCCCGGCACTTCTTCGTACACAGGCTGCAGGCCCACGTAGCTGTCAGCGTCGGTCGGCGCAACGTCCTTACCGTCTGCATCTTTGTAGCCGACGCAGATGTTGATGGTTTCCAGACCGTCGAGTACGTCCAGCTTGGTCAGGCAGATGCCCGAGATGCTGTTCACATCGATAGCGCGACGCAGGATAACCGCGTCGAACCAGCCGCAACGACGAGCACGGCCGGTGGTGGCGCCGAACTCATGACCTTGCTTGGCCAGGTGCGCGCCGACTTCGTCGAACAGCTCAGTCGGGAACGGGCCCGAACCTACGCGCGTGGTGTAAGCCTTGGTGATGCCCAGGATGTAGTCCAGGAACATCGGGCCGACACCCGAACCGGTAGCAACGCCGCCAGCGGTGGTGTTGGAGCTGGTCACGTACGGGTAGGTACCGTGGTCGATATCGAGCAACGAACCCTGGGCGCCTTCGAACATGATGTCTTTGCCGGCGCGGCGCAGGTCGTGCAGCTCAGCCGTCACGTCGAGCATCAGCGGCTTAAGCAGCTCGGCGTACTCTTTGCACTCGGCCAGGGTCTTTTCGAATTCAATGGCCGGCTCTTTGTAATAACCAACGAGCATGAAGTTGTGGTAATCCACCAGTTCACGCAGCTTGTCTTCAAAGCGCGGCATATTGAGCAGGTCGCCCACACGCAGGCCACGACGTGCAACCTTGTCTTCGTAGGCCGGGCCGATGCCGCGACCGGTAGTACCGATCTTCAGCTCGCCACGGGCCTTTTCACGGGCCTGGTCCAGCGCAACGTGGAAGGACAGGATCAGCGGGCAGGACGGGCTGATACGCAGGCGCTCGCGCACCGGCACGCCCTTTTCTTCCAGCTTGGTGATCTCGCGCAGCAGGGCGTCAGGTGCAACCACCACGCCGTTGCCGATCAGGCACTGTACGCCTTCGCGCAATACGCCCGACGGGATCAGGTGCAAGACGGTTTTTTCGCCATCGATGACCAGGGTGTGGCCAGCGTTGTGGCCACCTTGGTAGCGCACTACGGCGGCAGCATGTTCGGTCAGCAGATCAACGATCTTGCCTTTGCCCTCATCACCCCATTGGGTGCCCAGGACTACGACATTCTTACCCATAACACTTGTCCTCATTCGCGCAAACTTGGTGCCGGCGATGGCCGGCAGGAAAACTCAAGAAGCCAGTGGCGATACTTGCCAAAGCCCGTTCTGCAGAATCAATTGCCGGTCGCAGTCCGCTTCACGGGCGGCGGCCAATGGCTGCCCAGGCAAAGCCTGGACGACACGCTGACCCTCACTGCGCAACTGGCAAACCTGCTGCCAGAGTGCTGCGTCCGTGCTGTCGGGCATCCAGACACCACCAGACGGCAGCTCGACCTCAGCACGCCCCAGGGTCACCAGGGTTTTCAAATCGGTGGAAAAGCCGGTTGCCGGACGGGCGCGACCGAAGTCGGCGCCGATATCGTCATAACGACCGCCTTGGGCGATGGCCTGGCCAACACCCGGTACAAACACAGCGAACACCACACCGGTGTGGTAGTGGTAGCCGCGCAATTCGCCCAGGTCAAAATACAGCGGCAGTTGCGGGAAGCGCGCCGACAAACGCTCGGCAATCGCCAGCACGTCATCGAGCGCCGCCAATACGGGCGCCGGCGCATTGGCCAGGCGCTCGCGCGCAGCCACCAGCACTTCACGGCCACCGCACAGATCAACCAGCGCGCGCAGCATGCCGGCGAGGTCAGCAGGTACACCCTCGGTAAGGGCGATCACTTCATCGATAGCCTTGCGTTGCAGGGCATCGAACAACTGCTGCTCCACTTCACCGGACAAACCGGCCGCGCGAGCCAGGCCACGGTAGATACCGACGTGGCCCAAGTCCATGTGCACATCCGGCACGTCAGCCAGTTGCAGCATGGCCAGCATCAAGCTGATCACTTCAACGTCGCTGCTCGGGCTGGCATCACCGTACAACTCGGCGCCCAATTGAATCGGGCTACGCGAAGACGACAAGGCACGCGGTTGCGCATGCAACACGCTGCCGGCGTAGCAAAGACGGCTGGGACCTTCGCGGCGCAGGGTGTGCGCATCGATCCGCGCCACTTGCGGCGTTATGTCGGCGCGAAAGCCCATTTGCCGACCCGATTGCGGGTCGATGACCTTGAAGGTGCGCAGATCCAGGTCCTGGCCCGCGCCGGTCAGCAGGGATTCCAGGTACTCGATATGGGGGGTCACGACAAACTCGTAACCCCAGCTCTGGAACAGATCCAACACCTGGCGACGCGCTACTTCAATGCGCGCAGCTTCTGGTGGCAGTACTTCTTCGATGCCATCTGGCAGCAGCCAGCGGTCTACCGTTGCCATTACGCCATTCCCCTATGATCCGGGCGGCCAGCCCTCGGCCGAGCCCTGAGTGAAGCAGAAAATGCCCGGCCCCTGCATAAACAACGCGCAAGAACGACATGACGAATGGCCTGCTAGCGGCCTCGTCGGGCACTTTCCTCGAAAAACCTGTGGCGTCTGCAACGCACCACAACAATCAAACATGCAGACGCAAAAAAGCCGGGAATTTCCCGGCTGCCGCATCATACACCCGTTTTCTGAAAGGATCACCCCGCCAGGCATTTTAGCCGCCCGACGGAGTGTGTCCTACAGAATCACCGGCTGGTTACTTGGACTTTTCCAGGTAGCGGAAGAAGTCGCTGCTTGGGTCCAGCACCATGACGTCGGTTTTGTTCGCGAAGCTTTCACGGTAAGCGCGCAGGCTACGGTAGAACGCGTAGAACTCCTGATCCTGACCGTAAGCCTTGGCGTAGATCGCCGCAGCTTGAGCATCGCCATCACCACGGGCCTCTTCAGACTCGCGATAGGCTTCTGCCAGCAGTACACGGCGCTGACGGTCGGCATCCGCACGGATACCTTCGGCCAACTCGTTACCTTTGGCGCGGTGCTCACGGGCTTCACGCTCACGCTCGGTGCTCATACGCTCGAACACGCTGCGGTTCACTTCCTTGGGCAGGTCGATCGCCTTGACCCGGACATCAACAACCTCGATGCCCAGCTCTTTTTCAGCCATGGTGTTCAGCGAACGCGTGATGTCAGCCATCAGCGCATCACGCTCACCGGACACCACCTCGTGCAGGGTGCGTTTACCGAACTGGTCACGCAGGCCCGATTCCAGACGGCGCGACAAACGCTCGTCGGCAATCTGCTTGAGGCCGGATGTCGCGGTGTAGAAACGCTCGGCATCCTTGACGCGCCACTTGGCGTAGGCGTCAACCATCACGGCTTTCTTTTCCAGGGTCAGGAAGCGCTGTGTCGGTGCATCCAGGGTCATCAGGCGGCCGTCGAACTTGCGCACCTGGTTCACGTAGGGGACTTTCACATGCAGGCCCGGCTGGACATCCGCCTGGACCACACGACCGAATTGCAGCAACACCGCGCGCTCGGTCTGAGACACGATGTAGAAGCAGTTCCAGGCAGCGATGACCACGACGACGCCCACAATCAGGGCGGTCAGCGATTTATTGCTCATCAACGACTCTCCCTGGTACGTGTTTGCTGTTGCAGCAAGTCAGCGGCCGCACGGGCGCTCGCTTCATTGGCAGCAGCGGTCGAACCGGTAGCCGGTGCGCTGGTGCTGCTACGACCACCTTCGATCATCTTGTCCAGCGGCAGGTACAGCAGGTTGTTCTGCCCACCTTTGCTGCCGGTCACGAGAACCTTGCTGGTATTGCTGAAGACTTCCTGCATGGTGTCCAGGTACAGACGCTCACGCGTGACTTCCGGAGCCTTGCGGTACTCGGCGACCAGCTTGGTGAAGCGATCCGCCTCACCCTTGGCGCGGGAAACCACTTCGTCGCGGTAACCATTGGCATCCTCGAGGATACGCTGGGCCTGACCGCGCGCTTCCGGCACGACGCCGTTGGCATAGGTCTCTGCCTGGTTGCGCGAACGCTGCTCGTCTTCACGGGCGCGGATCACGTCGTCAAAGGCTTCCTGCACTTCGCGCGGTGCAGCTGCGCTCTGTACGTTCACCTGGGTAACGGTGATACCGGTGCGATAAGTGTCGAGGAACCGTTGCAGGCGCTCCTTGATCTCGCTGGCCATCAATTCACGACCTTCGGTCAGCACCTGGTCCATGGCGGTGGAACCGACCACGTGACGCAGTGCACTTTCGGTTGCGTGTTGCAGGCTGATTTCCGGCTGATCAACGTTCAGCACGAAGTCCTGCAGGTTGCTGATCTTGTACTGCACGGTCAGCGGCACTTCGACGATGTTCTCGTCTTCAGTCAGCATCTGGCCCTGCTTGGTATAGGCACGCTCACGCGTGACGTTTTCCATGTACTTCTTGTCGATCGGGGGGAAGTAGATATTCAGGCCCGGGCCGACAGTCTCGTAGTACTTGCCGAAGCGCAGCACCACGGCCTGCTCCTGCTCGTCCACGACATAAACCGCGCTGTACAGCCACACGGCTGCGAGCACGACAAGACCCAGGCCCAGCAGGCCATAGCCACCGCCCTTGCTTGTGCGACCGCCGTCGTCACCACCACGTTTTTTCCCACCACCGAACAACCCATTCAGGCTTTCCTGCAGCTTTCGGAAGGCCTCGTCGAGATCCGGTGGCCCCTTGCGGTCGCCATTATTGCGGCGCTTACCACCCCAAGGATCCTGATTATTCGAGTTGCCACCCGGCTCATTCCAAGCCATAGCGCTCTCCATCTGATAAAGCAAAGACGCACCCACGGCGCGCCGACCAATGCTACAGAATGCCTGCTACTGCGGCACAACCGCTTTCGGAGGCTTTTATTGCAAAGTGTGTTGTTCGATGAACTCCGTCGGCACCACACCTTCACGGCTGACCAGCCGATTCAGCTCCGAGCGCGGCAATCGAACGGCCAGCAAGCTGACACCTTCTTCGTCGTATTCTTCTTTCTGTACGGCGCCCAGCTCGAAAAACTGTGCACGCAGTCGAGCAAAACGCTGAGGCAAGCGCAAGGTGCCGACAAACAAATCGCTGCCCAGCAACTCGGCAATGGCTTGTTCAAGCAATTCCAAACCACTGCCATCGCGCGCCGACAGCCAGACCCGCTGGGGCTTGCCGTCTTCATCACGCTGAATTTGTGGCTCAACGCCTTCAAGCAAATCGAGTTTGTTATAGACCTCGAGGATCGGCAAGTCCTGTGCACCAATCTCGCCCAGCACCACCATCACCTGCTCGATTTGCAACATGCGATCCGGTTCGGCCGCATCGATCACGTGCAACAGCAGGTCGGAATTGCTCGACTCTTCGAGCGTAGACCGAAACGCCTCGACCAGCTTGTGAGGCAAGTGACGAATGAAACCCACGGTGTCGGCCAGGACAATCGGCCCCAGGTCGTCCAGTTCCAGACGGCGCAAGGTCGGGTCGAGGGTGGCGAACAGTTGGTCGGCCGCGTACACGTCCGATTTCGTCACGTTATTGAACAGGGTGGATTTGCCGGCGTTGGTATAGCCCACCAGGGAAACGGTAGGGATGTCCGCCCGCATGCGGCCGCGACGCGATTGCTCACGCTGGCTGCGCACTTTTTCCAGGCGACCCTTGATCTGACGCAGGCGAACCCGCAGCAGACGGCGGTCGGTTTCCAGCTGGGTTTCACCCGGACCGCGCATGCCGATACCGCCACCCTGACGCTCAAGGTGAGTCCAGCCGCGAACCAGCCGGGTGCTCATGTGGTCAAGCTGGGCCAGTTCGACCTGGAGCTTGCCTTCATGGGTACGGGCGCGTTGGGCGAAAATATCGAGAATCAGACCTGTACGGTCGATCACGCGACACTCGAAAACACGTTCGAGGTTACGTTCCTGACTAGGCGTGAGGGTGTGATTGAAGATCACCAGATCGGCTTCTTCAGCATGGACCAGGTCGCGCAGTTCCTCGACCTTGCCGCTGCCGATCAGGAATTTGGCGGTTGGCCGATGACGCGGTACGTTAAAAAACGCAACGGTCTCGGCGCCGGCCGAATTTGCCAACTCCTGAAACTCCTGCGGATCTTCGCGCGCCTCAGGGTCCTGTCCATCCAAGTGAACGAGGATTACTCGCTCACCACCACCGTGGCGCTCAAAGAACAAAGGAGACTCCTATCAGGCGTTACCTGGCTCAGCGTCACCCTGTTCGGTATCAGTTGCGCTAGGCAGACGGATAGGACGAACGGGAACGACTGTCGAGATAGCGTGCTTGTAAACCATCTGGCTGACGGTGTTTTTCAGCAGGATCACGAACTGGTCGAACGACTCGATCGTGCCTTGCAGCTTGATCCCGTTGACCAGGTAGATGGAAACCCCCACTTTCTCTTTACGTAAAGTATTCAAGTAAGGGTCTTGTAGCGAATGCCCTTTTGACATGTGCCGCACTCCTTTAAGGATCAATAATAAAATTCGGAAAATAGATAGCTTATGGCCGTCACACCCCCAAGGATAGACGGCAATTGCAAGGACTCAGCTCAATATGGAGACCGTTCCCAAGTATTTCAAGGCGCGTGACAGATTGTCGCTGTCCAGGCTGTCCAGCCAGTGCAAATCGCTCCAGCTGCGCAACCAGGTGAACTGGCGTTTCGCCAATTGGCGCGTGGCAATGATGCCGCGCTCCTGCATTTCGGCTGACGTCAGCTTGCCATCCAGATGATCCCAGACTTGGCGGTAGCCAACAGCACGTATCGACGGCAACCCAGCATGCAGGTCACCTCGGGAACGCAGTGCTACGACCTCATCCACAAACCCCTGTTCCAACATAATTGTGAATCTTTGTGCAATTCGTTCATGCAGCACCTGACGATTTGCCGGAGCAATGGCCAGATTCGCCACAGTATAGGGTAATACTGCCTGTCCAGACGCGCCTGCGTCAGCACTTTGCGCAGTTTGTTTCAGCCGATGTTCAGTCATTGTCTGGCCGCTGACCCGCCAGACTTCCAGGGCGCGAGTGAGTCGCTGCGGGTCATTGGGATGAATGCGCGCCGCCGACACCGGGTCAACCGCCGCCAATTGGTCGTGCAGGGCTTGCCAGCCAAGGCGTGCAGCCTCTTCCTCGAGTTCGGCGCGAACCTGCGCGTCGGCCGGCGGCATATCCGCCAGACCTTCCTGCAACGCCTTGTAGTAGAGCATCGTGCCGCCCACCAGCAGCGGAATATTGCCCCGCGCGGTGATTTCGGCCATGGCGGCCAAGGCATCGGTGCGAAAATCTGCCGCAGAATAGCTCTCGGCCGGGTCGATAATGTCGATCAGCTTATGCGGATACTCGGCCAGCAGCGCTTTTGAAGGCTTGGCCGTGCCGATGTCCATGTCCCGGTAAACCAGGGCAGAGTCGACACTGATCAGCTCGCACGGCAACACCTTGGTCAGCTCGATGGCCAGGTCAGTCTTGCCGGCAGCCGTGGGGCCCATCAGGAAAATTGCGGGGGGCAAGGCGCTCATCAACGGCCGCGCAAGAACAGTTTGTCCAGATCGTCCAGGCCCATCTGGGTCCAGGTCGGTCGGCCGTGGTTACATTGGCCGCTGCGCTCGGTGTTTTCCATGTCGCGCAGCAAACCGTTCATTTCTGGCAAGGCCAGCCGGCGGTTGGCGCGGATCGCGCCGTGGCAGGCCATGGTGCCGAGCAGTTCGTTGATGTGTGCCTGGATGCGGTCACTGGTGCCGTATTCCATCAGGTCCGCGAGTACATCGGCGACCAGACGATTAGCTTCAGCTTGTTTGAGCAGCGCAGGAATCTGGCGGATCGCCAGGGTTTCCGGGCCCAGGCGCTGCAACTCGAACCCCAGTTTCTGGAACACGCTGTGGTGCTCCTCAGCGCAATCGGCTTCACGCTGGCTGACGGCCAGGGATTCGGGCACCAGCAATGGCTGGCCGCTGAGGCCTTCGCTGGCCATGGCGATCTTCAAGCGCTCGTACATGATCCGCTCATGGGCGGCGTGCATGTCCACCAGCACCAGGCCGTGGGCGTTTTCCGCCAGAATGTAGATGCCCTTGAGTTGCGCCAGCGCATAGCCCAGCGGCGGGATATCACCGCCACCTTCTGGCAACGCGACAGCAGTGGGCTCGGCCCCCGGCAGCGGCGCGAAAAACTCGCGATAGGCCGCCTGGGCTTCTGCCACCGGCACTGCCGACTGCGGACGCGGCGTGTATTGATACTGATAACCCGCGCCCGACCCGGAACCCGGCGCCGTGTAAGCAGGCTGAGGCTGTGGCGATTGCAGCAGGTTGGCCGCCAGGCTCATTTCGCCCTGGGGGCCGAACTCGCCGGCTTCCGGGCCGCTCGGCCGCACAACGGCCGTCACGATCGGCGCAGACAGCTGATCATCCGGGCGCACATCGCCCAGGGCGCGGTGCAAGGTGCCATAAAGGAAGTCATGCACCATGCGCCCGTCACGGAAGCGCACTTCGTGTTTGGTCGGGTGCACGTTGACGTCGACCACCGACGGATCGACCTCAAAAAACAGAACAAACGTAGGATGCCGCCCGTTGAACAGCACGTCGCGGTAGGCCTGACGCACCGCGTGAGCCACCAGCTTGTCGCGCACCGCGCGGCCATTCACGAAAAAATACTGCAAGTCCGCCTGACTACGGGAAAAGGTTGGCAAACCCACCCAGCCCCACAGCCGCAAGCCATTGCGTTCGATCTCGATCGGCAGCGCCTGCTCCAGGAAACCCGCGCCGCAGATTGCCGACACACGCCGAGCGCGCGCCGCGTCGTCATGAGCTTCGTGCAGGCTGAGGATGGTCTTGCCGTTATGGCGCAAGTGAAACGCCACGTCGAAACGCGCCAAGGCCAGGCGCTTGATGACTTCTTGCAGGTGATCGAATTCGGTTTTTTCGGCCTTGAGGAATTTGCGCCGCGCCGGGGTATTGAAGAACAGGTCGCGCACTTCCACCGAAGTGCCCACCGGGTGCGCCGCCGGCTGGACCCTGGGCGCCATGTCGCGGCCTTCGGTTTCCACTTGCCAGGCCTGCTCGGCGCTGCGGGTGCGCGAAGTCAGGGTCAGGCGCGCCACCGAGCTGATAGACGCCAGCGCCTCACCGCGAAAACCCAGGCTCATCACCCGTTCAAGGTCTTCCAGGTCGCGAATCTTGCTGGTGGCGTGACGCGCCAGGGCCAGCGGCAGGTCTTCGGAAGAGATGCCACTGCCGTCATCGCGCACGCGCAGCAGCTTGACGCCGCCCTGTTCCACGTCGACATCAATGCGCTTGGCGCCGGAGTCGATGCTGTTTTCCAGCAGCTCCTTGATCACTGACGCCGGGCGCTCAACCACCTCGCCCGCGGCAATCTGGTTGGCCAGGCGCGGGCTGAGCAGCTCGATGCGCGAGCCACTGTTCAAGACTGATTCGCTCATTACTGCGCCGCCAATTCGGTGCCAGGGATGGTTAACACCTGGCCGACTTTCAACTCGTCGGTCTTCAGGTTATTGGCGCTGCGCAAGGTAGCGGCCGACACCTGAAAACGCACGGCCAGCATCGCCAGGGTGTCGCCAGGCTGCACGCGATGGTCACGTGGGCCCTGGGCGATTTTCCCGGAGTCACGCAGCCAGGCAATGTAGGTGCCCGGCGGCGGGTTCTGCTGGAAGAACTGGCGAATGCCGGCGCTGATCGAGCGCGCCAACGCCTGCTGGTGGCTGGCGCTGGCCAGCTTCGAGGCTTCGTTGGAGTTGGAGATAAACCCGGTTTCGACCAGGATCGACGGAATGTCCGGCGACTTCAACACCATGAACCCCGCCTGCTCCACGCGCTGCTTGTGCAGCGAGGTCACGCGACCGATGTTGCTCAGGACCTTCTGGCCGACGTTCAAGCTGGAGGTCAGCGAGGCGGTCATCGACAGGTCGAGCAGTACGCCGGCGAGCATTTTGTCTTTGTCGTCGAGGGACACGTTGCCAGCCCCGCCGATCAAGTCGGAACGGTTTTCGCTGTCCGCCAGCCAGCGCGCGGTCTCGGACGTGGCGCCGCGATCCGACAGGGCAAACACCGAGGCGCCGAAGGCAGCGGCCGATGGCGCGGCGTCGGCGTGGATCGACACGAACAGGTCGGCGCCCTTCTTGCGAGCGATTTCGGTACGGCCACGCAAAGGAATGAAGTAGTCGCCGGTACGGGTCAGCTCGGCGCGATAGCCTTTCATGCCACTGACCTGACGTTGCAGTTCACGGGCGATGGCCAGCACCACGTCTTTTTCATGCTGGCCGCGCGAGCCGGAGGCGCCCGGGTCTTCACCGCCGTGACCGGCGTCGATCACCACAATAATGTCGCGCTTACCCGCAGGTGCGGGCGGCGGCGGTGGCAGCTTGACCTGAGGCTGCGATGGATTGACCGGCACGGCCGGCACAGTCGCCACGCTTGGCGTCGGCGCAGGCGGCGGCGCGGCATCGGCGGCATTGTCGAACAGATCGACCACCAAGCGGTTGCCATATTGGGCGTTCGGCGCCAGCACAAAGCTTTTCGGGGTCACCGCCTTTTTCAGGTCGATCACCACTCGCAGGTCGGTCGGCGTGCGCTGCGCCGAGCGCATCGAGGTAATCGGCGTGTTGGCGGTAGAGACTTTCAACGGCGCGGCCAGGGTCGCACCGTTGATGTCGATCACCAGGCGATCAGGCGCCGTGAGGGTAAAGACGCTGTGCTGGACCGGGCCAGACAGGTCAAACACCAGTCGCGTGTTATCCGGCGCTCGCCACAGGCGAACACTTTTCACCTGTGAAGCAGCCAGAGCATTGAAAGTCATTGCCGCAAGCAACACCCCTACGACAGCAACCATCGCGCGAAAGCGCATACCTAACCCCACCAATTTTATTTGAATTCCAGTGCCAGAGCGGCGCACCACGACTCACCGCGCGCGCTCTGGGGCAACAACTTCAGCTGACGTCCGTGGTCATGCGGCGTAATGGTAATGGTCAGGTCCGGCTTTGGCAAAAAGCCTGTGCCTTTATCTGGCCACTCGATCAGGCACAAAGCGTCTTCGTCGAAGTAATCACGGATGCCCATGTATTCCAGTTCTTCCGGATCGACCAGACGATACAGGTCGAAATGGAAGGCGCGAACCCTACCGATCTCGTAGGGTTCGACCAGAGTGAACGTCGGGCTTTTTACCGCGCCCGTGTGGCCCAACCCGCGAATAATGCCGCGTGACAGCGTGGTCTTGCCCGCCCCCAGGTCGCCTTCGAGAAAGATCAGCCCCGCGCCGTTTGTGACTTGGGCAATGCGATTTCCGAACGCAACCATGGCGTCTTCATCGCCCAGAAAAAGCGTTACTTCAGACACGGTGACTGCTCCTCCAGCAATTGACGAATGGCAGGTATCAGGTCGCTGGCAGCCAGCCCGCGACCGAAAGTGCCTTGGCGATCCCCCGCCGTGGCGTGCAACCACACCGCCAGGCAGCTGGCTTCATAAGCCGGCATGCCCTGGGCCAGCAACGCGCCGACCAGACCACTCAACACATCGCCCAGGCCCGCCGTGGCCATCGCCGGGTGGCCCTGGTCACAGCGCGAAACACGCCCGTCCGGGCTGGCAATCAAACTGCCAGCACCCTTGAGAATAGCCACTGCATTGAATTTCTGGCTCAACGCGCGCGCCACCTTAAGGCGATCGGCCTGAACCTCGGCTGTCTTCATGCCCATCAAGCGCGCTGCTTCGCCAGGATGTGGCGTGATCACCGAGTTGGCCGGCAGGCTGACGCTGCCGGTAGCCAGTTGATTCAAGGCGTCCGCATCCCAGACTTGCGCCTGTTTGGCGTTGGCGGCGACGGATAACAGGCTTTTGCCCCAGGACGCCTCTGCGAGGCCTGGACCGATGACGATCACCGAAATTTTTTCCAGCAGCCCCATCAACTGATTGGCCGAGCTCACGCCAACCGTCATGACTTCCGGCAGGCGCGTCAGTGCGGCGGGGACGTGCTCAGGGCGGGTGGCCAGCGAGACCATGCCCGCGCCGCTGCGCAAGGCGCTTTCGGCGCTCAGCAGCGCGGCGCCGCCAAAGCCGTGGTCGCCGCCGATGACCAGCAGGTGACCGAACTGGCCTTTATGGGCATCCGGAGAGCGTGCAGCCAGTTGCGGCAAATGGCCGTGCAACAGCGGCTGTACGTCGGTTATTGCGTGTTTTGTCTGCGGCATGCGTCTTCAAGCTCCGATGTCTGGCAGAATTATACCTATCTCACCTGCGGTTTCCCTTGTCTCATGCCTGCCATCACCACCGATTTGCCCGCCCTTGCCCAATCGATCAAAGACTGGGGTCGCGAGCTGGGCTTTCAACAAGTCGGCATCAGCGGCCTGGACCTGGCCGAGCATGAACAGCACCTGCAACGCTGGCTCGACGCGGGCTACCACGGCGAGATGGACTACATGGGCGCCCATGGCAGCAAACGCTCGCACCCTGATGAACTGGTGCCGGGCACGCTGCGCGTGGTCTCGCTGCGCATGGATTATCTGCCAGGCGACACCCAAATGGCGCAGTTGCTGGCCAAGCCAGAAAAAGCCTACATATCCCGTTACGCCCTCGGCCGCGATTACCACAAGCTGATCCGCAAGCGCGTGCAGCAACTGGCCGATCGCATTCAGGCCCAGATCGGCCCGTTTGGCTTTCGCGCGTTTGTCGACAGCGCGCCGGTGCTGGAAAAAGCCATTGCCGAGCAAGCCGGTCTCGGCTGGATCGGCAAAAACACCCTGGTGCTCAATCGCAAGGCCGGCAGCTATTTCTTCCTCAGCGAGCTGTTTGTCGATTTGCCACTGCCGGTAGATCCGCCTCACGCCACCGAGCACTGCGGCCGCTGCACTGCTTGCCTGGATATTTGCCCCACCAACGCGTTTGTCGGTCCCTATGTACTGGACGCACGACGCTGCATTTCCTACCTCACCATCGAGCTCAAAAGCTCGATTCCTGAAGACCTGCGCCCGCTGATCGGCAATCGCGTGTTCGGTTGCGATGACTGTCAGATCGTTTGCCCGTGGAATCGTTTCGCCCGACCTACCGACGAAGGCGATTTCAAGCCTCGGCACAACCTGGATAACGCCGAGCTGGCCGAATTGTTTATGTGGGACGAGGATAAATTTCTCAGCAGCACCGAAGGTTCGCCACTACGCCGCGCCGGTTATGAACGCTGGCTGCGCAACCTGGCCGTGGGCCTGGGCAATGCGCCGTCGAGCATTCCAGTGCTTGAAGCCTTGAAGGCGCGCCGGGATTACCCATCGGACTTGGTGCGCGAACACGTCGAGTGGGCACTCAACCAGCACGCTACGCGCTAGTGCACGTCGTCGTTGTAGACGAACTTGGGCATTTCCCAGTGAAAACGGATGGCCAGCAGGCGCAACAGAAAGCCGCTGAACAAGGTCAGCAGAATTGCTTGCTCGCTGGGCAACTGCAGATAAAGGCAGAGCATGTAGAACCAGGCGGCAAGGAACGACACGCTGGCGTACAGCTCGCGGCGGAAGATCAGCGGGATGTCGTTGCAGAAAATATCCCGCAGGATGCCGCCAAATACGCCAGTGATCACGCCGCTGACTGACGCCACCAACATGCCGTGGCCCATTTCCAGGGCGGTCATGCAGCCGATCAAGGTGAACGCCACCAGGCCCACGGCGTCCAGCGCCAGGAACAGTGAACGCAGGTGGCGCATCAACGGTGCAATAAAAATCGTCACCAAGGCAGCGATGGACGTCAGCACCAGGTATTCCGGGTGTTTGACCCAGGTCAACGGGTAATGCCCAAGCAACACATCGCGCACCGAACCACCGCCCAATGCCGTGACGCAAGCAATCAGCACCACCCCAAACCAGTCCATGCCACGCCGCCCGGCGGACAGCGCGCCGGTCATGGCTTCGGCGGTGATGGCGATGAGGTAGAGCATCAACAGCATGATGGCGATCCTTGCAATGAGGCGCGCAGTCTAATCATTTGGTGATGGCACCAAAAGGGGGCGCCAGGCGAAAGACCGCGTCAACAGCATCGCAGGCAAGCCAGCTCCCACACTTGAATGTATTCACACATCAAAATGTGGGAGCTGGCTTGCCTGCGATGGCGCCGGGCTAGGCGCCACAGATTCAAGCTTTGATGAAATGCTTACGGTAATGCTGCAGCTCAGCAATCGACTCGCGAATGTCATCCAACGCCAAATGCGTGCTGCCTTTATGGAAGCTGTCTTTGACTTCCGGCGCCCAGCGTGCGGCCAGCTCTTTGAGCGTCGACACATCGAGGTTGCGGTAGTGGAAGTAGCTTTCCAGCGCTTTCATGTGCGTATAAAGGAAGCGGCGATCCTGGCAGATGCTGTTGCCGCAGATCGGCGACTTGCCCTTGGGCACCCATTTTTCCAGGAAGGCGATGGTTTCAGCTTCGGCGTCGCCCATGCTGATGCGGCTGTCTCGCACCCGCTGGGTCAGTCCGGAGTTGCCGTGGGTGCGCGTGTTCCATTCATCCATGGTGGCGAGGACGGCGTCGCTGTGGTGAATGGCGATCACCGGACCTTCGGCCAAGGTGTTGAGATTGCTGTCGGTGACAATCGTCGCCATCTCGATGATGACGTCGGTGTCGGGGTTCAGACCGGTCATTTCCAGATCGATCCAAATCAGGTTCTGTGGGTTTTGCATGGCTTGATTCTCTTGGCACCTTGGCGTAGCTGCGCAGTTTAGCAGGCAGGGGCGTGCTAGACTCGCGACCGTTTTACCTAACTTTTGCATTATCGACACGGAACACCCATGGCCAAACGCCAGCTCAATCGTCGCCAAAACTGGCGCATCGAAAAGATCCAAGGTGAACGCGCAGCGCGCGCCGCCAAACGTGAATCCTCCGCCGTAGAGGCGCTCGAGGGCGGCGACCTGGGCCCCGAACAGACGGGCCTGGTGATCGCGCACTTTGGTGTGCAGGTCGAAGTCGAGGCGCTGGAAGGCGAACTCGCAGGCTCTGTTTCCCGCTGCCACTTGCGCGCCAACCTGCCTGCGTTGGTGACCGGCGACAAGGTCGTGTGGCGCGCCGGCAACCAGGGGATCGGCGTGATCGTCGCCCAGTTGCCCCGCACCACCGAATTGCGTCGCCCTGACAGCCGCGGCCAGCTCAAGCCGGTGGCCGCCAACGTCGACATGATCGTGATCGTGTTCGCGCCGCTGCCCGAGCCGCATGCCAATCTGATCGACCGTTACCTGGTCGCGGCCGAGCATGCCGGCATTCGCCCGCTGTTGCTGTTGAACAAGTTCGACTTGATCGACGAGCAAAACGCCCCGGCGCTCAACGCGCTGCTGGCGGTCTACCGCACGCTGGGTTACCCGGTGCTGGAAGTCTCGGCGCATCACGGCAATGGCATGGAACAGCTGCAACAGCAGTTGGACGGGCGCATCAGTGTGTTCGTCGGCCAGTCGGGCGTGGGCAAGTCGTCGCTGGTCAACAGCTTGCTGCCAGAAGTCGACACACGCGTGGGCCCGCTGTCGGAACTGTCCGGCCAGGGCACCCACACCACCACCACCGCGCGGTTGTTCCACTTCCCCGGCGGCGGCGAACTGATCGACTCCCCAGGCATCCGTGAATTCGGCCTCGGCCACGTCAGCCGTGCCGATGTGGAAGCGGGTTTCATCGAGTTCAACGACCTGATCGGCACCTGCCGCTTCCGCGACTGCAAACACGACCGCGAGCCGGGCTGTGCACTGCTCAAGGCGCTGGAAGATGGTCGCGTTCAGCAGCAGCGCATGAACAGCTATCGGTCGATTATTGCGAGCTTGCCCGAGAGCAGTTACTGACCATCCATTTCTTGACACACATAAACTAGGGCACTGCAGGCCCTAGCCCATTGATTTAGTAGGAGCAGGCATCAAGAATCCGGACCAACTGGGTGGCTCATACGCACAAGCCAGCTTGTATTCGGATTTCCCGATGCCCATAATTGCTCCGTCACCAGCGAAAGCTGGCAGGAGTCTGGATCCTTTTCGGGGTTGATCCAGCGGCGCAGAAGGGGCGAAGCAAGCTCCGCTGCGTGTCGAATGAAGCCGCCTTCGGGCGGCTTTGCTTTTTGTGGGGAATTAACACTTGGCTCTCTACTATCACCCCAAACAAGGCGATGTGCTGCTCTGCGACTTCACCCGCGGCTTTGTGGCTCCGGAAATGCTGAAGATCCGCAAAGTCGTAGTGATATCCCCCACCGCAACCCACAGCCGCAAGCTCTGCACAGTGGTGCCGATCTCCTCCACCGCGCCAGATATCCAGCACGACTGGCACCATCTGTTGCGAACCAATCCCCTTCAATCCGATGGCTATAAACAGCTCTGGGTGAAGTGCGACATGATTTATACCGTCAGCTTCGAACGCCTCGACAAACTCCACAGAAAAACACGCGCCAAAGGACGAGAGTATTTCGTGCCGCGCCTGTGCAGCGATGACATGCGAGGCGTAATTAGTGGTATCAAAGCCTACCTGCCACTCTGAGCAGAATTGAAAACGCCCCGATTATCGGGGCGTTTTCATTGATGTTGTGTAAAGACCACTAGGAGCCTGGCGCAGGCGCCGTAGGATCTTTCACCCCACCATCATCAAACAGGTTCAGCTTCTGCCGCAGCTCGTGGGCCGGCAGCGGCTCCTGCCCTGGCGGAATCGCGTTCGGGTCGGCCGGCACTTCGCCCGGTGCGCCCTCGCCTTGGGCCGGTGCCGCCGGCGCTGCGCCCTGATCGCCTTCGATCGCACGCTGGGCCTTTTTGGTCAGCACGACAATATCAATCCGACGGTTGATCGGGTTGAACGGGTCTTTAGGATCAAACAGCTGCGACGACGCAAAACCCACCACGCGCGCCACTTGCGGGTCCGGGTAGCTGCCCGCTACCAGCGCACGGCGGGCGGCGTTGGCGCGGTTGGCCGAGAGTTCCCAGTTGCCGAAGTCACCCTGGCCCGCATACGGCTTGGCGTCAGTGTGGCCGCTGATGCTGATCTTGTTCGGCACCGCCTTGATGGTGTCAGCCATGGCCAGCAGGATGTCTTCAAAGTACGGTTTCAGGCGCGCGCTGCCGGAGTCGAACATCGGCCGGTTGGCGGCGTCGGTGATCTGGATGCGCAAGCCTTCCGGCGTGATCTCGAAAGAAATCTGATCCTTGAACTTCAGCAACTGCGGGTTCTCTTCAACCTTGGTCTGCAGTTCCTGCAGCAACAATTCCAGGCGTTCCTGCTCGACCTGCTCGGCCATCGATTCGACGGTGTCGCGCTCGATCGGGATTTTTTCCTGCGGCGCTTCGGTCTTGACCTCCGGGTTGATGGTGCGCTCAGGCGCCAGCTGCGGCGAGCCGCCCAGGTCAATCACAAACGGCGTGCCGCTTTCCGAAAAGCCAATCGGGTCTTTGAAGTAACCGGCGATGGCGATCTTCTGTTCGGGCGTGGCGGTGGACATCAGCCACAGCACCAGGAAGAACGCCATCATCGCCGTCGCAAAGTCGGCGAAGGCGATTTTCCAGGCGCCGCCATGGTGCCCCGCAGCGAAGCGCTTGACGCGCTTGATGATTATCGGCTGGTTGTTTTCCATGACTTAGCGACCGCGAACCGCTTGTTCCAGCTCGGCAAAACTTGGGCGATGTTTCGGGTACAGCACCTTGCGCCCGAACTCCACTGCCAGCGATGGCGGCATGCCGGACGCCGAAGCCACCAGGCAGGCCTTGATCGCTTCGTACAAATTCACTTCTTCCTTGGCATCGTGCGCCAGGGAAGTGGCCAGTGGGCCGAAGAAGCCGTAAGCGGCGAGAATACCGAAGAAGGTACCCACCAGGGCCGCGCCCACGTGCATGCCGATGGCCTTCTGGTCGCCTTCGCCCAGGGAAGCCATGGTCACCACGATGCCGAGTACCGCCGCGACGATACCGAAACCGGGCATGCCGTCGGCAACGCCGGTCACGGCGTGGGACGGATGCTCCAGCTCTTCCTTAAGGCTGAACAGCTCCATGTCGAACAGGCCTTCCAACTCGTGCGGCGCCATGTTGCCGGAGGACATGATGCGCAGGTAATCGCAGATGTAGGCAGTCATGCGCTCATCTTTGAGCACCGCCGGGTACTTGGCGAAAATCGGGCTGGCGGCGGCGTCTTCGATGTCGCCTTCGATGGCCATCATGCCTTCGCGACGACTCTTGTTGAGGATCTCGTAGATCAGTCCCAGCACTTCCAAATAAAAGGTGTGGGAGAAGCGTGAGCTGAACATGCCCAGCGACTTCTTGATCACGTGCATGGTCATGTAGCCGGGGTTGGCCTGCAGGAATGCGCCAAACGCGGCACCGCCGATGATCAACACTTCGAAGGGCTGGATCAGCGCGGCAATTTTACCGTGGGACAGGACGTACCCACCGAGCACACTTGCGATGACGACGATGATGCCGATAATTTTAGCCATAGGAGATTGGTACTTGCGCCGTCGGGTTCATGGACATATTGGGTGAAGCTGAAAACTCTTGTTCTACTTATCGGCAAAACTGCGCCAGACTATAGCCCGTTAAGGCGAAAAGCCAATTCGGCCCGTTCCGGGCGTGTAGAACGCAAGTGATGATCGCGCCCCAATCATGGCTAATGAAACGACAGCTCCAACGACAAAACCCACTACCCTCGCGGCTTGGATAAAGCGCCTGGACGATGTGCTGCTGCCTGTTCCTCAGGCTAGTCACGAACGCGTGTGCAAGGCCATCCGCGATAGCCGTAGTTCTTTACGGGATATTGCCGAGCTGATGCAACACAGCCCGGCGCTGGTGCTCAGCGTGATGCGCGAGGCCAACGGCCAGGCCCATGGCAGCCTGTCAGGGCCGGCGGAAAACCTCGAAGTGGCGCTCAACCGCCTCGGCCTCAAACGCGCCGAGGAGTTATTGGCGCGCCTGCCCTCAGTGCCGGAAAAAGACATTCCGGTGGCCCTGCGCCAACTGCTGCTGGTGAGCCAGCACGCTTCCCAGCAAGCCAACGGTTTGTTCGCCAGCCGCCTCGCGCGGTTGTGGCAAGACATTCATTGGGGCAGCCTGCTGTTTCTGTCGCCGCTGTGGCCGATGGCCGTCGCCTACCCCAAGCTTCTGGAAGAATGGGAACTGCGGGTGATCCACAAAGGCCAGTCGGCACACAAGGTCGAACAGGCATTGTTCGGCGTGCGCCTGCTGGACTTGTGCCGCGGCTTGACCGAAGCCTGGCACCTGCCGATCTGGGTCTCCCAAGGCTATAACCTGCTGCTGACCGAACAGCGCTTGCTGGTCAAGGCGCTGCACATCGCCCGTGAAGACGACGCGCTGCGCCAACAGCAATTGCTCGACGCCGAACCCAACCTGCGCCGCTGGCTGAACCAGCCGGCCAACACTGTGCTGCTGGCCAACGGCCTGGCGATGTCGGCGCAGGAATCCTGGACCTGCCCGCACACCGAGCGCTGGCAGTACCTCACCGCGTTGTACCTGCAAGAGCCGCTGAGTGACGTGCAGCAACAGGTTCACCAGCAAGCGGTGACCAGCGCACGCGCGACCTTGATGCCTGACCTCTGGCACCCGGCGTTGTCGCTGATCTGGCCGTGGCATGTGCAGAAAATCCATCGCGGCCTGTTGCCGGCGCCGCCGCCCACTGCCGAGGCACTCGCCGTGTGGCGCAAGCGTTGCACCGAGCTGCTGGTCGAACCGAGCCGTTTTGCCAATGCCATGCACCTGACCACCTGTGCCCGAGAAGCCTTGGTCGCCAGTGGCATGCAGCGCGTCTTGTTGTTCATGGCGGACCGCGCCTTGAGCACCTTGCGCGTGCACCAGGCCGACGGCTTGCCCAAGGACGCGGCGAACCTGAGCCTGGATGTGGTCAACAGCACGCTGCTGCAGCGCCTGCTGGAAAAGTCTGCCCAGGTACGCCTCACGCCAGACAATCACGCACAGTTCTCAGCCTTGCTGCCGCCGATCCTGCGCCGCCTGTTCAATGGCGAACACCTGTTGCTGCGCTCCTTGAGCTGCAACGGCAAGGTCGTGATGCTGATGGTCGCCGATCAGGGCGGCGGACCCTTCTCGGAAACCACCGTGCAGGCCTTCGGCAAAACCGCTCAATGCATCGAGAAAGCGCTGCACAGCTTTACCAACCGCAGCGCTTGATGCTTGCGCTACAATCGCCCTCTTTTATCGCCAACAATTGTGCCCAGGAGACCTCACATGCCTGACTTCTCTGGCTTGCCGCTGGTGATCGAGTCCAGCGACCTGCTCGGTCAACTGGATGCCGAACACCTGATTCTGGTGGACCTCACCAGTGCCGCCCGCTACGCCGAAGGGCATATCCCCGGCGCGCATTTCGTTGACCCCAAGCGCACCCAACTGGGCCAGGCCCCCGCACCCGGTTTGCTGCCGCCCAAGGCCGACCTCGAAAAACTGTTCGGCGAACTGGGCCACACCCCGGATGCCACCTACGTGGTCTACGACGACGAAGGCGGCGGCTGGGCCGGGCGCTTCATCTGGATGCTCGACGTGATCGGCCACCAGAAATACCACTACCTGGACGGCGGCCTGCTGGCCTGGCTGGAAGAGAAATACCCAGTTTCCACCGAAGTGCCCGCCCCCGTCGGCGGCCCTGTCAGCCTCACGCTGCATGACGGCCCCACGGCCACTCGCGAATACCTGCAAAGCCGACTCGGCGCGGCCGACCTGGGTATCTGGGATGCCCGCGGCCCGCTGGAATATTCCGGCGAGAAAGTGCTCGCCGCCAAGGGCGGACACATCCCCGGCGCCGTGAACTTCGAATGGACCGCCGGCATGGACAAGGCGCGCAACCTGCGCATCCGTCGCGACATGCCGCAGATCCTCGAAGACCTCGGGTTGACCAAAGACAAAGAAATCATCACCCACTGCCAGACTCACCACCGCTCTGGCTTCACCTACCTGGTGGCCAAGGCGCTCGGTTATCCGCGAGTCAAAGGTTATGCCGGTTCCTGGGGCGAATGGGGCAACCACCCCGACACCCCCGTTGAGATTTAAGGTTTAAGGACAGTTAATGAAAAAGCAGTTGTTTATCCTCAGCCAGTACTTGCTGCCGCACCACTTGCTCTCGCGACTGGCCGGCTGCATCGCCGAGTGCCGCGTGCGCTGGTTCAAGAACGCCTTCACCGCCTGGTTCGCCAAGCGCTACCAGGTGGACATGTCCCAAGCCCTGGTTGAAGACTTGACCGCCTACGAGCATTTCAACGCCTTCTTCACCCGCGCCTTGAAAGACGGCGCGCGCCCGCTGGATCAAACCCCAGGCGCGGTACTCAGCCCGGCCGACGGCGCCGTCAGCCAGCTTGGCCCAATCGAACACGGCCGCGTGTTCCAGGCCAAGGGCCACAGCTTCAGCGTGCTGGAATTGCTGGGCGGCGATGCAGCATTGGCTGCACCGTTTATGGGCGGTGATTTCGCCACTATTTATCTGTCGCCAAAGGACTACCACCGCGTGCATATGCCGCTGGCCGGTACGCTTCGCGAGATGGTCTACGTGCCGGGGCGGATTTTCTCGGTCAACCAGACCACCGCCGAAAACGTGCCTGAGCTGTTTGCCCGTAACGAACGTGTTGTCTGCCTGTTCGACACCGAACGCGGCCCGATGGCTGTAGTGTTGGTAGGTGCGATGATCGTCGCGTCGATTGAAACCGTATGGGCCGGGCTGGTGACGCCGCCAAAACGCGAGCTGAAAACCTTCCGCTACGACGAGGCTGCACGCGCACCGATTCACTTGGAGAAAGGCGCGGAGCTGGGCCGCTTCAAGCTGGGTTCGACTGCAATTGTGCTGTTCGGGCCGGATCAGGTTAAGTGGGCTGAAGAACTGGTGGCGGGTACGCCGGTGCAGATGGGCCAAGGCATCGCCGCTCCTAAAGCCTGACACCGAACCCAATGTGGGAGGGGGCAAGCCCCCTCCCACATTTTTAACTGCGTTTTGCCAGTTACAACTGAACGTCGCGGTCGCGCAAGCCCAGCAGGTACAACACGCCATCCAGCCCCAACGTCGAGATCGCCTGCTTGGCCGATTGCTTGACCAGCGGCTTGGCGCGGAACGCCACACCCAAGCCGGCAATCGCCAGCATCGGCAAGTCATTGGCGCCGTCACCGACCGCAATGGTCTGTTCCAGACGCAAACCTTCCTTATGGGCCAATTCCCTCAGCAGATCCGCCTTGCGCTGAGCGTCGACAATCGGCTCCACCGCCACGCCCGTCACCTTGCCATCCACCACTTCCAGCTCGTTGGCGAACACATAGTCGATGCCCAGCTTGGCCTGCAGTTGCTTGGCGAAGTAGGTAAAGCCGCCCGATAGAATTGCGGTCTTGTAGCCCAGGCGCTTGAGTTCGGCGAACAAGGTTTCGGCGCCTTCGGTCAGGCGCAGCGAGGCGCCGATCGAGTCCAGCACACCCATATCCAGGCCTTTGAGCAGCGCCAGGCGCTCCTTGAAGCTGGCACGGAAATCCAGCTCACCGGCCATGGCGCGCTCGGTGATTTCAGACACTTGCTCGCCCACACCGGCAGCCTTGGCCAACTCGTCGATGACTTCGGCTTCAATCAGCGTGGAGTCCATGTCGAACACCGCCAGGCGGCGGTTACGGCGGAACAGCGAGTCTTCCTGGAAGGCGATGTCGACATTCAGCTCCTGAGCCACGCTCAAGAACTCGGCGCGCAGGGCTTGCGGGTCCGCCGGTTCGCCGCGCACGGAAAACTCGATGCAGCCCTTGCCCTTGTCGGCTGGCGTATCGAGCGGCATGCGACCCGACAGACGGTCGATATGATCAATATTCAACCCGTACTGGGCAGTAATCGAGCTGACGCGCTGCAACTGCTCGGCGGTGACCTTGCGAGTCAGCAGCGTCACGATGTGGCGTTTTTTGCCCTGGCCGTCGACCCAGTGCTGGTAGTCGGCTTCGGAGACCGGGGTGAAACGCACCTGCTGATCGAGCTTATACGCCGTAAACAGGATGTCCTTGAGCACCGACGAAGCCTGTTCGGTACTCGGGATTTCCACGAGGATGCCGAACGACAGGGTGTCGTGGATCACCGCCTGGCCGATGTCGAGAATGTTCACACCACCCTGG
Source organism: Pseudomonas sp. NFX183 (assembly GCF_047943075.1). NCBI lineage: Bacteria > Pseudomonadati > Pseudomonadota > Gammaproteobacteria > Pseudomonadales > Pseudomonadaceae > Pseudomonas > Pseudomonas sp. NFX183. The sequence continues at coordinate 1,551,490 of NZ_CP181333.1, forward strand.
GCCAGCACACCGGTAATGGCTGCGGTGAGACCCGGTCGGTCAACACCTGTGATGTTTATCAGGACAATTTCGCGCAAAGCGCACCCCCAGGCTGGAAAAAAACCGCATTCTACCCACTTTCAGTGACCATCGGGCACAGCCAGCGCTTTGCCGGTCCCAGGCCTGTCGCTATACTGCGCGTCAACTTCACGGACTAAAGAGCCGAGCTCAAGTGAACCGGCCTACGCCAGTAAAAACCGATAACTTCTTCCTGCTGATCTTCCGGGCACTGCGCCACCGCCGTGTACCGATCGCATTACGCATCGCCAGCCATAACGTGATCCTGGTCGCTCTGGCCCTGGTGATCTATGCCTGCGTGATGGGCTTGCAGTTCAAGCAGGCCATGCACGAGCAAGCCGACGCCCTGGGCGAGAGCCTGACCACTCAGACCGCCACGTCGGCGACTGAGCTGCTGGTGTCCAACGACATCCTCAGCCTCAACGTGCTGCTCAACAACCTGACCAAGAACCCGTTGGTGGCCCACGCCGCGATCTACAGCGTGGACAACCGGATCATGGCCGAAGCCGGGCAACGCCCGAAAAACGGCCTGCTGGGTGAAGCCGAAGGTTTGTATTCGAGCAACATCACGTTTCAGGATGTGAAGGCCGGCCAACTGCGCATCAGCCTGGACATGCAGCAATTCCAGCAGCCGATGACCATCAGCCTGCAAAGCATGGGCATCCTCAGTGCGATCCTGCTGGCATTGGCCCTGGCCTTGAGCTTGCGCCTGGGCCGGCATATCTCCACGCCGCTGATGCAACTGCGCATCTGGCTGCGCGATATTGACGAACACACCCCGGCCACCGATCGCCAGGATGAAATCGGCGACCTCGCCCGCCAGCTTCACGCCAGTTTCGCTCCAGAACCGGTAGTGCCCGAGGTCGAACCCGAGCCCGAGTACGACGACACCGAGTACGACGACGAACCCGAGTTTGAAGTGCGCGACCTGCGTGATCCGGGCTTTGACGAAAGTGCCCCGGTGGCAGGCCTCAAGCCCGCGCCTCGTCAGGTCATCAAGGCTGAGGAAGATGAACTGGATGATGAAGACCCGTTCTCCGACCTGCGCGATACCTCGGCCGCCACCCCGGCGGTTGCGCCTAAGCCTGAACCGGCGAAGAACACCGAGCCACAGCACAGCGCCGTATTGGCCGTGCAACTGGGCGCCCAGGACCAACTGCGCCGCCTGCCCCGCGCCCGCCTGACGGAATTGCTGGAACGCTACCGCGACTGCCTGGACCAGGCCGCCTCGCTGTATCAGAGCGAGCTGCACACCCTGAACGACGGCAGCACGCTGATGCTGTTCCACAGCGAAGACAGCGGCGAAGATTACCTGACCAACGCTATTTGCTGCGGCGAGTTGTTGCGCGCACTGGGCCATGCCCTGCAGATCGAAGTGGCCGACAGCGGCATCACCTTGCAACTGCAGCTTGGTTTGACCGTGGGCGATGATCTGTTTGGCATGAGCCAGATCGACCTGCTGCTGACTGAAATCGCCCAGGATGCGCTGGCCTTGTCGCAACACAGCCGCAACCTGCTGCTGGTGGAGCGCAAGATCAGCGAAGACACGCTGATTCGCCAACGCGCGCGTATCCGCCCGATTGCCAGCCCTGAAGGCGCCAGCTGTGTGGAACGCTTGATGGAGCCGTATCCGTCAATGCTGGAGCGGCAGTTGGCGCGGATGCATGAGACCCGTACCAAGTCCTGAGGAACACCGCCAAGCCCACTGAGCAGTGGGCTTGTGTGGGTGCGGGTTTGCTCGAAGGCGGTGTGTCAGTCGCCAGACTTATCGACTGATCCAACGCATTCGCGGGCAAGCCCGCTCCCACAGTTGATCTTCAGCATGGCTCGAATCGCAGACAAACAAAAAGGCCCGCTGAATAAGCGGGCCTTTTGTTTGTCTGCGATTCAGATCAGAACCTGAACACTTCCATGTCCGTACGAATCGGCGTAGCCATCGGCATCTTCGGCTTTTCCGGCGCTGCGGGCTTGGCCTGAGCCGGGGCTTGCTTGCGCGGTGCCTCGGCAATCGGCGGCTGGTTGGCCAATGGCTTGAGCGCCACCGACAACTGCTGCGCCAGATGCTGCAACAACACGCCCTGGGCCTGGACCTGGGACGCGGTGGTGCCGCTGTGTTCTTCCTGCAAATGCACGATGCGGTTATCGCGCACCTGGCCACGGCGGTCAATCAGACGCCACTGCGCGTCGAGGATGGCCGGCTGCGAGGCGCCCGAGTCGAGCCGCGTAATGGTCAGCAACACCTGCACATCCGGAGTAAAGCCGGTTGGCGCAGGCGCGAGCACCACACGCTGACTGTCCAGATGACCGGCCACCTGGCGCAACATCAGCTGGTTGATGTCGGACGACAAGCTGCCCGCCCAACGGCCGTCAGTGGAACCTTGCAGGCTGCCATCGTTCTGACGTTGCAGCAGGGTTTCGCGTTGCAGGTAATCGGCTACGACTACCGGGCCAAGCAATACGGCCATGCCAGCGGTTTGCGCCGGCTGAGCTGGACTTCCGCTGTCCAGCTGGTACAGCGACACCGGTTGGTGCGTGCTGCAACCCGCCAGCCCCAAAAGGCCAGCGAGCATCAAAAATAAAGGAAGGCGTGGAGCAGTCATCATCCCATCCAGGTGGCTGCCACAAGGCGAACCACAATGTAATACTAAAAATAACCTAAATACGCTCGGCCACGCCGGCGCTGGAAAGGCCATATCATCCGTGAATATGCTCCATGACTCCAGCGCGAAAGCGCCGATCTACGCGTTAAATCGTAGATCGAGGGCTCTAATACGCCTTAAACCGGCGTTTCGACCAACAAAGCATCCACTCGCTGGAAGCCCCGCGGCAGTTTGTTACCGCGCCGCCCACGCTCACCCTTGTAATGTTCCAGGTCGTCAGCACGCAGCGACAGCGTGCGTTTGCCAGCCTGAAGCACCAGGGTAGAGCCTTCCGGGATCACGGCAATGTCGGTCACGTACTCTTCGCGACTGGCCACCCGCTCCCCGGGAATCCCAATAATCTTGTTGCCTTTGCCTTTACCCAGCTGCGGCAAGTCACTGATCTTGAACACCAGCAGGCGCCCTTCGGTGGTCACCGACGCCAGCCAGTTGCTCTCGCGGTCTTCCACTGTGCGCGGCAGGATCACCTTGGCGTTGTTGGGCAAGCTCAACAACGCCTTGCCCGCCTTGTTCTTGGCCTGCAGGTCTTCACCCTTGACCACAAAACCGTAACCCGCGTCGGAAGCGATCACATACAGCGAATCATCGTCCGGCAGCAGCACGCATTCGAAACTCGCCCCCGGTGGCGGTGCGAGTCGCCCGGTCAGCGGCTCGCCCTGGCCACGCGCCGAAGGCAACGTGTGCGCCGGCACCGAGTAACTGCGCCCGGTGGAATCGATGAACACTGCAAATTGGTTGGAACGCCCGGCAGCCGCGGTCTTGAAGCCATCCCCGGCCTTGTACGAGAGCCCGGTAGCGTCAATATCATGCCCTTTGGCAGAGCGAACCCAACCCTTTTCCGACAGAACGACGGTAATTTTCTCGTTAGGCAACAGCTCGGTTTCTGTCAGCGCTTTCGCTTCTGCGCGCTCGACGATTGGCGAGCGACGGTCATCACCATAGGTTTCGGCATCTTTGATCAGTTCGCTGCGCACCAGCTTCTTGAGCTTGGCTTCGCTGCCCAGCAGCGCTTGCAGCTTGGCTTGTTCCTTGAGCAGTGCATCCTGCTCGTCGCGCAACTTCATCTCTTCCAGGCGCGCCAACTGGCGCAAGCGGGTGTCGAGGATGTAGTCGGCCTGGATCTCGCTCAGCTCGAAACGCGCGATCAGTTCGGCTTTCGGGTGCTCGGCGGTACGAATGATGTGGATCACTTCGTCCAGGTTGAGATAAGCAATCAGCAAGCCGTCCAACAGGTGCAGGCGACGCTCGACCTTGTCGAGGCGAAATTGCAGGCGGCGGCGCACGGTTTGTATGCGGAACTCCAGCCACTCCACCAGCAAGTTGCGCAGGTTCTTCAGCTGCGGCTTGCCGTCCAGGCCGATGATGTTGACGTTGACCCGGTAGCTCGACTCCAGGTCGGTACTGGCAAACAGGTGCTGCATCAGCACTTCGTGGTCGACCCGGCTGTTGGTCGGGATGATCACGATGCGGCATGGGTTCTCGTGGTCGGACTCGTCACGCAGGTCAGCGACTTGCGGCAGTTTCGACGGCTTGGCCTGCATCAGCGCGGCGATCTGTTCCAGCACCTTGGCGCCAGACACTTGGTGCGGCAGCGCGGTGACAATAATGTCGCCGTCTTCGATGTGGTACACGGCGCGCATGCGTACCGAACCCTTGCCGGTTTCGTACATCTTCAGCAAGTCGGCGCGCGGTGTGATGATTTCCGCTTCGGTCGGGTAGTCCGGGCCCTGGATATGCTCGCAGAGCTGCTCGACCGTGGCCTTAGGTTCATCCAGCAAGCGTACGCAGGCGGTGGCGACTTCACGCAGGTTGTGCGGCGGCACGTCGGTGGCCATGCCGACCGCGATGCCGGTGGTGCCATTGAGCAGGATATTCGGCAAACGTGCCGGCAACACCAAGGGTTCGTCCAGGGTGCCGTCGAAGTTCGGGCCCCAGTTCGCGGTGCCCTGGCCCAACTCGCTGAGCAGCACTTCGGAGTAACGCGACAGGCGCGCTTCGGTGTATCGCATGGCCGCGAAGGACTTGGGATCATCCGGCGCACCCCAGTTACCCTGACCGTCCACCAGCGTGTAGCGGTAGCTGAACGGCTGGGCCATCAGCACCATGGCTTCGTAGCACGCCGAGTCGCCGTGCGGGTGGAACTTGCCGAGCACGTCGCCGACGGTACGCGCCGACTTCTTGTGCTTGGAATCAGCGTCCAGCCCCAACTCACTCATGGCGTAGATGATGCGCCGTTGTACCGGCTTCAGGCCGTCGCCGATATGCGGCAAGGCACGGTCCATGATCACGTACATGGAGTAGTTGAGGTAGGCATTTTCGGTGAAGTCAGCCAGCGACCGGCGTTCTACGCCGTCTAAGCTGTCTGCGAGGATGTCACTCATGCGGGCCTCATCATTGTGTGGTCTGGCGCAGCAGCAATGTGCCGCTGCGCTGGGTAAATTCAAGTTGTTTCAATGCACTCATGCCCAGCAGCACCTGTTCCCCGTCCGAGCCCGGCGCCACGATCGCGCGGACGTCCTGCAGGACGATATCTCCCAGCTTCAGGCGGTCGAGGTGGGTGCGGTAGCCCTGAACACGGCCGTTGGCGGTGCTCAAGGTCACTGGCAGGCCACGTTTAAGCCCGAGGCGGTCGGCCAATTCGGCCGGCACCGCCACATCGGTCGCGCCGGTATCGAGCATAAACTCCACCGGCTGACCATTGATCTGGCCGCTGGCAACAAAATGCCCTTGGCCGTTGCCCAGCAATTTCACTTCGATGTAACCCTCGTGTTGCTGCGAGGTCACCACCGCATTGGGATTTTCCTGACGCGCTTCCCACTGCCCAAAAAACCGCGTAGCCAAAAACAGCCCGGCGCCCCACGCCACAAACATCAGCACACGTCCGGCGCGCTTGCCGGGCGGCTGCCCGCTCATGGCTGGGCGCTCCAGCCGCCGGCAGGCGCGGCGAAACGATAGACCACAGGGCGTTTTTCACCATCGGCACGCGGGCCAAAATTGTTGTCGATCCCCAGCCAGGCGCCGTCTGCATCCACCACCAGGGCTTCGGCCAGACCGTAGGGCTGGGCATAGCGCCGTTTCGGCATCAGGGTTTCGTCGGCAAACGACCAGCACAGCTCGACTTTGGCGGTGACCGCATCGCGCCGGCAAATCTGGAACGCATTGCGCTCCAGGGTAAACAGCTTGCCGTCAAACAGCGCCAGGTCGGCAAAATCCTTGGACACAGCCTTGGCGTTGGTGAACTGCGCCGGTTGCACTTCCTGGCCAGCCTCGCTCAACAACACACAGGGACCGTCACAATCCCATACGCTCTGCCCGCGCTTGATCGAGATTAAGCCACGCCGCTCACGCTCGGCCGCCAGCCAAATCTGATTACCGGCAGGATTCACCGCCAAGCCTTCGAACAACGCGTTGAAGTGCAGCAACATGCCACTGGCGCGGGCTTCACGCACCATGCCAGGGGCGATTTTCAACCACTCGGGGGCGCCCGCCATCGGCACTTGCAGCACCGCCGCATGGGCTTCGCTGACAATGTAGCGGTTGCCGGCGGCATCGCAGGTAATGCTTTCAAAATCGAGGTCGCCACCGCGAATGAACGACGCAGCCTTGGTGCGCGAGCGCAAACCCCAGGGCAACCCGGACTCGGGCACTGGCGGCACGTCAATCTTCACGGTTTCGGCCTGCCAGGTCGGCGCACTGATATCGAGTCGGTAAATCTGGTCGTCATCGCGATCGGACACCGTCCACAGCGCCTGGCCACATACCGCCAGGCCCGAGAGGTTACCGCCGCGCATGCCGTCCACCGGATGCTCGGATATCAGCTTTAGCTCAGCCACGGGCTCGGCGACCACTTGGGCCGCCGCCAACCCGCTCAACATCAGGATCGCCAGGGCGAAACCTGTGCGCATCAGCCCAGAACCTCGGCCAGGTTGCCTTTGGACTCCAGCCAGGCCTTGCGATCCGGTGCACGTTTTTTCGCCAGCAGCATGTCCATCATTTCCGACGTGCCGGCGAAGTCTTCCAGGGTCAACTGCACCAGGCGCCGCGTATTCGGGTCCATGGTGGTTTCGCGCAGCTGCGGCGGGTTCATCTCACCCAGGCCTTTGAATCGCGTGACCTGTGGCTTGCCGCGTTTTTTCTCGGCGACCAGGCGGTCGAGGATGCCATCGCGCTCGGCTTCGTCCAGCGCGTAGAAAATCTCTTTGCCCAAATCGATACGGTACAGCGGCGGCATGGCAACGTAGACGTGACCGGCATCCACCAATGGGCGGAAGTGCTGGACGAACAGCGCGCACAGCAACGTGGCGATGTGCAAACCGTCGGAGTCGGCGTCGGCGAGGATGCAGATCTTGCCGTAGCGCAGCTGGCTCATGTCCGCCGCGCCTGGGTCGACGCCGATGGCCACGGCGATGTTGTGCACCTCTTGGCTGGCGAGGACTTCGCTGCCATCGACTTCCCAGGTGTTGAGGATCTTGCCGCGCAACGGCAGGATCGCTTGGAATTCCTTGTCCCGCGCTTGCTTGGCAGAGCCGCCGGCGGAGTCACCTTCGACCAGAAACAGTTCGGAACGCATCGGGTCCTGCCCGGCGCAATCGGCCAGCTTGCCTGGCAATGCCGGGCCTTGGGTGATGCGCTTGCGCTCGACCTTTTTGCTGGCCTTCAAACGGCGGCCGGCGTTATTGATCGCCAACTCCGCCAGGGCCAGGCCCAGCTCCGGGTGCTCGTTGAGCCACAGGCTGAACGCATCTTTGACCACGCCGGAGACAAACGCCGCCGCTTCACGCGACGACAGGCGTTCTTTGGTCTGACCGGAGAATTGCGGCTCCTGCATTTTCATCGACAGCACGAACGCGATGCGCTCCCACACGTCTTCCGGCGCCAGCTTCACGCCGCGCGGCAACAGGCTGCGGTATTCGCAGAATTCGCGCATGGCGTCCAGCAAACCCTGGCGCAAACCGTTGACGTGGGTGCCGCCCTGGGCGGTGGGGATCAGGTTGACGTAGCTTTCCTGCACGCTGTCGCCGCCTTCAGGCAACCACAGCAGCGCCCAGTCGACGGCTTCTTTATGACCGGCCAGGCTGCCGCAGAACGGCTCGTTGGGCAGGCGTTCGAAGTCGCTGACAGAGTCTTCGAGGTAGGAACGCAGGCCGTCTTCGTAATGCCACTCGACCTTCTCGCCGGTGCCTTTGTCTTCAAAGCTGACCAATAGGCCCGGGCACAGAACGGCCTTGGCCTTGAGCACATGCTTGAGGCGGCTGATGGAAAACTTGGGTGAATCGAAGTATTTCGGGTCCGGCGCGAAGTACACGCTGGTGCCGGTGTTGCGCTTGCCAACGCTGCCGATCACTTCCAGGTCGGTGGCTTTGTAGCCATCGGCGAAGGTCATCTGGTACTCGTTGCCGTCGCGCTTGACCTTGACCCTGACCTGCGTGGACAGGGCGTTGACCACGGAAATACCCACACCGTGCAAGCCACCGGAAAACTGGTAGTTCTTGTTGGAGAACTTGCCGCCGGCGTGCAGCTTGGTGAGGATCAGCTCGACGCCCGACACACCCTCTTCGGGGTGGATGTCCACCGGCATGCCGCGACCATCGTCGGACACTTCCAGGGAATGGTCGGCGTGCAAGATGACTTGTACCGACTTGGCATGCCCGGCCAAGGCTTCGTCGACGCTGTTGTCGATGACTTCCTGGGCAAGGTGGTTCGGCCGGCTGGTGTCGGTGTACATGCCTGGGCGTTTACGCACCGGGTCGAGGCCCGAGAGGACTTCGATGGCGTCGGCGTTATAAGAGCTAGCGCTGGGAGTGGCCATGGGGTCTCGTCGTGAGTCGTTCGATTAAAAAGTAACCTGCGGCTTTACAGGGCTGCAAAGTCGAAGGATTGATACTGATCTGCACCAATGCCGGCAAAGCTCAACATCGCCGGCAGTTGCCGGGCGAACCCTTGGTAGCCATGGTCGCCACCGGCCTGGATGCGCAAGGCACAGGCCCGGTAATACTGTTGGGCGAGGCGATAATCCAGGGTTTCATCCCCGGTCTGCAACCACACCTGATAACGCGCGGCGTCCTGCGGGGCTGGCACTTCCAGTTCGGCCAGGGCCGCAACGTGGTCGTGGGTCAGCTCCCAGGTTTCATCGGTATAGAGGTTCTTCTGGGTCCCCAGGTAACCGTCAAACATCCGATGCGGGCTGACCGCCGGGTTGACCAGCAGCGCCTTGAGGCCATGGCGTTCGGCAAGATGGGTTGCATAGTAGCCGCCGAGTGAGCTGCCTACCAGCAGCGGCCGCCCCAGCTGCGCAATCGCGTCTTCCAATTGAGCAATTGCCTTGCGCGGATGGTGATGCAGCGCCGGCACGCGCAATTGGTCGGCCAGGCCAAGGCTGTCCATCACGGCGATCAACTGGCTGGCCTTGTTGGAGGCCGGCGCACTGTTGAAACCGTGGATATACAAGATCGAAGCAGACATGCCGGGCTCTCCGTGCGTCAGCCAAAGAGGCGCAGTTTACAGGGATCGGGGTGGTGTGTGAGGCCCCTATCGTCCAGTCAGAGAAGAACCCATGTGGGAGCGGGCTTGCTCGCGAATACGGAGTGTCAGTCAATACATCGGGTGACTGATACACCGCCTTCGCGAGCAAGCCCGCTCCCACATTTTTAATCAGTGTTTGCAGGGTTTAGTAACCGTTACTGCCGTAATCGATGGTAAACGCGAAGCCTTCGACCCGCTCTACGCCGGTCTCCAACCGCCCGTCGGCGTGCAGGCGCAGCCAGCGGTAACCCGGCGCTTGCTCGCTGACCTTGAAGTCTTCGCTGCCCGGCGCGAACTGAATGCAGGTGGACGGCGACGCCAGCAAGCGCACCCCGTTGCGATCGCGGTCGATCTCCTGATGCACATGACCCCAGAGCAGCGCCTTGACCTGCGGAAAGCGCTCGAGCACCGCAAACAAAGCCTCCGGGTTGCGCAGGCCGATGGGCTCCATCCACGCACAGCCGATGGGCACCGGATGATGGTGAAAGCACACCAGATGATGACGGGCAGGCGCCTCGCTCAAGGCCTGGGCAAGCAATTGCAGTTGCTGATCTTGCAAGTAACCGGGCACCGAGCCTGGAACAGCCGAATCCAGCAAGGTGACGCGCCAGTTGCCGATGTCGACGACCGGTTCCAGCAAATCACTGTGTTCGGCGGCGAGGGCCATGATCTGCGGCTCGTCGTGATTGCCGGGAATCCAGCGCGCCGGCGCGTCGATCTGTCGGGTCAGGTCGCGAAACTGTTGATAGGACTCAAGCGTGCCGTCCTGGGACAGGTCGCCGGTGGCCAGCAGCAAATCGATCTGCGGCTGTTGCGAGCGCACCAACCCGATCACTCGCTGCAGGCTTTCGCGGGTGTTCATGCCCAGCAGCGTGCCATCGGCCTCGGCATACAGGTGGCTGTCGGACAGCTGCACCAGCAGCGCTGGCGCATCAGGGTTCACGGTGGATACGCTCGGCAAGGCGCTCTCCCAAGGCAATCACAGAAAAGGACAGGTGGGCGATTATGCTAGGGCAGGACGCAAAGAGGAAAGACGCAGTTCACATCTACCGCACGACTTCAAACTCATGGCCCAGGGCCAGGCAGTGGCTCAGCCATTCACCGAGGAACACATTGAGCTGTGCTTTCTCATCGGGTTGGTGCATGAACACGTTCGGGTAAGGATAGATGCTGCGAAAGCGCCGCGCATGTTCGGCGCTGATCACTTCGGCCATGCGCGCATCGTGGTAGACCTGCACCTCCAACTGCGGCACCGGCAGCCACGGCAGGCTGTGCTCCTGACGCACGCGCAGGGTGGTGGTGTACGGGCAGTTGACGATGACTTCAAGGGTCAGCACGCCAAGCATCTGGTCGCCGTGGGTCACGGCAATGCGCCGCGCCTCCGGGGTGTGGCGCATGTCGGGGAGCAAGCGCATCAGCCGCTCATAGTTGGCCTCGCAGGCGGCTTGCAACCCGATCAGGTCAACGCGATATCGTTCCCGTGCCTTTACTGCCATAACCCCCTCACTTCCGCGCGATTAAGCGCAAGCCATTGCAGGGCGATAATGCTGGCTGCGTTGGAAATTTTGCCGTCACGCACCGCTTGCAGGGCATCTTCGAAAGCCCAGGTGGTGACGCGGATATCTTCTGCCTCTTCTTCCAGTCCATGGACGCCACCGGCCCCGGTGCTGTCGCAACGGCCCAGGTACAAGTGGACAAATTCGGTACTGCCACCGGGCGATGGGAAATATTTAGTAATCGGCCACAGCGCGGAGAATGTCAGCCCAGCTTCCTCCTCGGCTTCGCGGTGTGCAACCTCCTCAGGTTCTTCATCCTTGTCGATCAGGCCGGCAACCATTTCTATCAGCCACGGGTTGTCGGTACGGCCCATGGCGCCCACGCGGAATTGCTCGATCAGCACCACTTCATCGCGCTGCGGGTCGTAAGGCAACACGCACACCGCGTCATGCCGAACAAAGACTTCACGGTTGATCACCCGGCTCATGCCGCCATCGAATTTCTCGTGGCGCAGTTGCACGCGATCAAGCTTGTAGAAGCCCTTGTAGGCATTGTCGCGCTGAACAATCTCGATTTTGTTCGGCGTCGATTTAGCAATGTCCGTCATATTCTTCCTCGTTTACGCGGGTGCAATTCGCGCCATCCTAACGCGCCCTTGCCACTTGATGCAGCCCCTTTCCAGTTGCCGGGATAGACGGCGGAGGTCAAACTCACTCTAATCAGCTTAGTGGCGAACTGACGGCTCTGTTCGCAGTCGAAGCGCTACTCTTTTTCGCTTTCCATCGATTTCCGAAGGACGCACATGTCGCTTTTAAAAATCGCCTCCGTGGCTTGTATTGCCTTGACCCTGGGTGCCTGCCAGAGCCTGTTCCAGCCCAGCTACCTGAAGCCGCTGGACACCAAACCGGACGCCTCCGAACAGATCAAACCCGGCTGCGGCAGCCCTGACTGCCCGCTGGTGAACATTGATACCGTGCACTTCCCCAGCGAGCCGCAGCTCGACACGATTGTGGAGCAACGCCTGCTGCAAATGACCCGCACCACGCCCGGCGCCAGCGTGCCGCCGACGCTGAATGCCTACCGGGACAAGTTCCTGCGCGAATCGCCAGACCGCAACAGCATGTACTTGCAGGCCAAGGTACGTGACCAGCATGACGGACTGGTGATCATTGAAGTGTCCAGCTACCTGGACACCGGAGCCGCCCACGGTGAACCCGGCCGCGGTTTCATCAACTATTCACGCCTGCAGCACAAAGAGCTGAGCCTGACCGACATGCTGCTGCCGGGTCAGGAGCAGGCGTTCTGGAACACCGCGAAAGTCGCCCACAACAGCTGGCTGATCAATTCGCAGATGGACCGCGACCCGGAGTTCGTGAAGAACTGGCCGTTCCAGAAAACCCCGAACGTAGCCTTGACCAGCGACGGCGTGGTACTCAAGTACAACGTGGCCACCATTGGCCCGTACGCATTGGGGCTGATCGAAATGACCATCCCCTATGCGCGTCTGACGGGCGTGCTCAAGCCTGAACTAATGCCCGCGCGCCACTGACGGCCCGCCCCAGGATCAATTGCAACAGCCCTGCCAGCAGCAATGCCGGCAGGGTTGCACCAACATCCGGATACAGGTTGGCCAGCACGTGATACGTGGCGATGCCACCCAGCCAGGCGACCAGCGCCGCCCAGTGCAGGTTGCGAACGGGGCCCTGGCCACGGCGGCGCAGGATAAAGTGATCCACCAGCACCACGCCGAACAGCGGCGCGAACACCGAGCCGATCAGCAACAGGAAGTTCTGGTACTGCGCCAACGGCGCGAAGCAGGCGATCAGTGTGCAGATAACGCCGATGGCCAACGCCAGGTGTTCGACCTTCCAACGCAGCAAAATCCCGCTGGAGACTGCCGCCGAGTGGATATCGGCAAAGGCATTTTCCGACTCGTCCAACAGGATCAGCAACAGCGGAATGCCCAGGCCCGCACCGGCCAGCGCCAGTAACAGCGCATTCACTTCACCGCTTGGCGCGAACGCCAGGGTGTAAGCCACGCCGAGGCTCATCAGCCAGAAATTGCCGATAAAAAAGCCCAGCGCCGTCCCGCCGAATACATTTTTTGCGCGTTTGCCGAAGCGAGAGTAATCGGCAATCAACGGCAGCCACGACAACGGCATGGCGATGGCGATATCAAAACCCACCGCAAACGGCATCGAGCCGTCACCGGATTTTGCCCACAACGCGGCGAGGTCAGCCTTGGCGAACAGGTTCCAGGTCAGCCACAGGCAGGCGGCCAGCAGCAGCCAGATGCCCCACTTGCGCAGGATCTGGCGCACAAAGGTCAGCGGGCCACTGACGGCCAGTAACGTCGCCAAACCGCCGAAAAACAGCGTCCACAGCAAAGGACTCGCCAGCAGGCTACCCTCGCTGAACGCTCGGGTGCCCAGCAAACTGGCGGCGTCGCGCATCACGATGATTTCGAATGACCCCCAGCCGATCAGCTGCAGCAGGTTCAGCAACGCCGGCAGGCTGGCGCCCTTGGCGCCGAGGCTGAGTTTGAGCGCGGCCATGGCCGACAGGCCCGTGTCGCTGCCGATCACGCCGACGGCGGCCAGCAGCAGCACGCCCACCAGCGTGCCGAGAAATATCGCCAGCAGCGAACCGGACAAGCCCAGGCCGGGTGCGAGCAAGGCGCCGGTTTGCAGGACCATCAGGCCGATGCCGAGGGAAAACCACAGGGAGAACAGGTCGCGGGCGCCGAAGACGCGTTTGTCGCTCGGCACCGCTATATCGGGGGAGTAGGTACTCGGTTGAATGCTCAAGGGTGTTATCTCTGAGGGGCATGTGTTGTTTGCTAGATCGCTATCGCGGGCAAGCCCGCTCCCACATTCGACCGCATTCCAAAGGTGGAACTCGATCAATGTGGGAGTCGGGCTTGCTCGCGAAGAGGCCCCTACAGGCACCCGCAATCCCGGATCAGAACTTTTTGTACAGCTGACTGCCTTCCACATTCGACCGCATTCCAAAGGTGGAACTCGATCAATGTGGGAGCGGGCTTGCTCGCGAAGAGGCCCCTACAGGCGCCCGCAATCCCGGATCAGAACTTTTTGTAAAACTGTCTGCCTTCCACATTCGACCGCACTCCAAAGGTGGAACTCGATCAATGTGGGAGCGGGCTTGCTCGCGAAGAGGCCCTTACAGGCGCCCGCAATCCCGGATCAGAACTTTTTGTACAGCTGACTGCCTTCCACATCCGACCGCATTCCAAAGGTGGAACTCGATCAAATGTGGGAGTCGGGCTTGCCCACGATGGCGGCGGTACGGGCATCGCCGCCTATGGATCAGACCTTCTTATAAAGCTGACTACCTTCCTGCTTGAACCGCTGCGCCTGTTCGGCCAAGCCCTTGGCCACGTCCACATCCACCGCTTCAATGCGCTGGTTGGCCGCGTACTCACGCACTTCCTGGGTGATCTTCATCGAGCAGAATTTCGGCCCGCACATCGAGCAGAAGTGCGCGACCTTGGCCGAGTCTTTCGGCAAGGTTTCGTCGTGATACGAACGCGCGGTGTCCGGGTCCAGACCAAGGTTGAACTGGTCTTCCCAGCGGAACTCGAACCGCGCCTTGCTCAAGGCGTTATCGCGGATCTGCGCTCCCGGATGTCCCTTGGCCAAATCCGCAGCGTGCGCCGCGATCTTGTAGGTGATGATCCCGGTCTTCACGTCATCCTTGTTCGGCAGGCCCAAGTGTTCTTTGGGCGTGACGTAGCAAAGCATCGCGCAACCGAACCAGCCGATCATCGCCGCGCCGATGCCCGAGGTGATGTGGTCGTAGCCCGGCGCGATGTCGGTGGTCAGCGGGCCGAGGGTGTAGAACGGCGCCTCGTCGCAGCATTCGAGCTGCTTGTCCATGTTCTCTTTGATCAACTGCATCGGCACGTGGCCGGGGCCTTCGATCATGGTTTGCACGTCGTGCTTCCAGGCGATCTTGGTCAGTTCGCCCAATGTTTCCAGCTCACCGAATTGTGCGGCGTCGTTGGCGTCGGCAATCGAGCCCGGACGCAGTCCGTCGCCAAGGGAGAAGCTGACGTCATAGGCCTTCATGATTTCGCAGATTTCGTCGAAATGCGTGTAGGTGAAGTTCTCTTTGTGGTGCGCCAGGCACCACTTGGCCATGATCGAACCGCCACGCGAGACGATGCCGGTGACGCGCTTGGCGGTCAGCGGCACGTAGCGCAGCAGCACGCCGGCGTGGATGGTGAAGTAATCGACGCCCTGCTCGGCCTGTTCGATCAGGGTGTCGCGGAACAGCTCCCAGGTCAGGTCTTCAGCAGCGCCGCCGACTTTTTCCAGGGCCTGGTAGATCGGCACGGTACCGATCGGCACCGGCGAGTTGCGGATGATCCACTCGCGGGTTTCGTGAATGTGTTTGCCGGTGGACAAGTCCATGACGGTGTCCGAACCCCAGCGAATGCCCCAGGTCAGTTTCGCCACTTCTTCTTCGATGGACGAACCCAGGGCGCTGTTGCCGATGTTGCCGTTGATCTTCACCAGGAAGTTACGGCCGATGATCATCGGTTCCAGTTCGGTGTGGTTGATGTTGGCCGGGATGATCGCGCGGCCACGGGCGATTTCTTCGCGCACAAATTCGGGGGTGATGATTTTCGGCACGCTGGCGCCGAAGCTGTGGCCGGCGTGTTGCTGCTCGAGCAGGCCGCTGGCGCGGGCTTCTTCGAGCTTCATGTTTTCGCGGATGGCGACGTATTCCATCTCGGCGGTGATGATGCCTTTGCGCGCGTAGTGCATCTGCGTGACGTTGGCGCCGGCCTTGGCGCGGCGCGGGTTTTTCACGTGGGCAAAACGCAGCGCGGTGAGTTCGGCGTCGCTCAGGCGCTGTTGGCCGAAGTGCGAGCTCAAGCCCGACAGCCGCTCGGTGTCGCCACGGGATTCGATCCACGGCGAGCGCACATCGCCCAGGCCTTTGCGCACGTCGATGATCACCTTCGGGTCGGTGTACGGGCCGGAGGTGTCGTAGACCACCACGGGCGCGTTGATTTCGCCGCCGAAGTCGGTGGGGGTCACGTCCAGGCTGACTTCGCGCATCGGCACACGAATGTCCGGACGAGTGCCTTGCACGTAGATTTTTTGCGAGCGGGTAAACGGCTGCACGGAGCCGGAGTCGACCTTGGCCGATTCACTCAAGTGCACGGTGGTTTTCAGTTTTGTACTTTTTATATCTGTGCTCATCACGGGCTCTCCAACTATCCAGGCGGTGGATTTTTGTCGGAGCGAACCTGTGACGGATGGACGCACTGAAACCAGTGCTGTGCAAGGCACGAGGGCTGTTCGATTGTCGAACAACATCCCGGACGAAGCACAAGAGGACTCGCCGGGTGACGAGAAATCTTGTTCCCTACGCAGGCGCTAACCTGATCAGGTTCAACGGGATCCGGTATTTACCGATCTCAGCCTTCCAACAAGGCACCCCGACAAGAACGCGGCCAGTCTAGACCATGGCGTGGGCAAATTGCCAATGGCGGTGCATTCAGCGTGATGAATGGCGTGATTGCGGGATTGTTGCGCCGGGTCAGCAACACTACACTCGGTTGCCGCCACAATGGCTTGACGCCAGAAATGGCCAGCCTTAGCCTTGGGCGCTAAATTATCGCCGTAATATTCACACTAGGGATCGCCTCATGCTGCGCAAACTCTCACTGGCTCTTGCCGTGTCTTGTGCGACCAATGGAATGGTCTGGGCAGCTGAAGCGCCCTTGTCCACCAAAACCGATTTGGTCAGCGTCTACCAGGAAGCGGTGAACAACAACGCCGACCTGGCCGCCGCCCGCGCCCAATACGGCGCGCAAAAAGAAGTGGTGCCCCAGGCCCGTGCCGGCTTGCTGCCAAACCTGTCGGCCGGCGCCGACAGCAATAACGTGCGCACCCAGATCGACCAGCCGGCGGCCACCGCCAACCGTGATGCGCACTCCTGGCGCGCAACCTTGAGTCAGCCGCTGTTCCGTGCCGACCGCTGGTTCCAGCTGCAAGCCGCCGAAGCCGTTAACGAGCAGGCCTCGCTGCAGCTCTCGGCCACCGAACAGAACCTGATCCTGCAAAGCGCCGAGAGCTACTTCGCGGTGCTGCGCGCTCAGGACAACCTGGCCTCGACCAAGGCCGAAGAAAACGCCTTCAAGCGCCAGCTCGATCAGTCCAACGAACGCTTTGACGTGGGCCTGTCGGACAAGACCGACGTGCTGCAATCCCAGGCCAGCTACGACACCGCCCGCGCCAACCGCATCGTCGCCCAGCGCCAGGTGGATGACGCCTTCGAAGCGCTGATCACCCTGACCAACCGCGAGTACAACGCCATCCAGGGCATCGTGCACACGCTGCCAGTGCTGCCACCGGCGCCGAATGATGCCAAGGCCTGGGTCGAGACGGCCGGCCGCCAGAACCTCAACCTGCTGGCCAGCAACTACGCGGTCACGGCAGCCGAAGAAACCCTGCGTCAGCGCAAGGCCGGCCACTTGCCGACCCTCGATGCCGTGGCGCAGTACGAAAAGGGTGACAACGACGCGCTGGGTTTCAGCAACCCGAATCAACTGCCTATCCCTTACGGCGGTGATGTTTCGCAACGCACCATCGGCCTGCGCCTGAACATCCCGATCTACAGCGGCGGCCTCACCAGCTCGCAAGTGCGCGAATCCTATTCACGCCTCGACCAGAGCGAACAACAACGCGAAGGCCTGCGCCGCCAAGTGGTGGAAAACACCCGCAACCTGCACCGCGCGGTGAACACCGACGTGGAACAGGTGCAGGCACGCCGCCAGTCGATCATCTCCAACCAGAGCGCGGTGGAAGCCACGGAAATCGGGTATCAGGTGGGCACGCGCAACATCGTCGACGTGCTGGACGCACAGCGCCAGCTTTACTCGTCGGTGCGCAACTACAACAACAGCCGCTACGACTACATCCTCGACAACCTGCGCTTGAAGCAGGCGGCGGGCACGCTGAGCCCGGGCGATTTGCAGGACCTGACGCGCTACCTCAAGGCTGACTACAACCCGGACAAGGACTTCCTGCCGCCGGACCTGGCCAAGGCCGCCGCCGAACAGCTCAAGGCCCGCCCAGGTTACTGAAAACACCTCAAAACCAATGTGGGAGCTGGCTTGCCTGCGATGCAGACACCGCGGTGTATCAGTTACACCCAGGTGATGCTATCGCAGGCAAGCCAGCTCCCACCTTTGGGTCAGCGTTGAATCAGTCTGTCCAGGCCATCCAGCAGGCGCTTGAGCGCGCCCTGGTTGGCCTGCATCACTGCCAGCCCCGCCTGCGCCATCTTGCGCGCATCCTGCGGCAGCTCGAACAGCTGCCGCACCGCCTCGGCCAAACCCTCGGCGTCATCCACCTCTCGCAACGCCCCGGCTTCGCGCATCATCGCGCTGATTTCGAGGAAGTTGAACAGGTGCGGCCCCATGATCACAGGTTTGGCCAGCGCTGCCGGCTCCAGCGGGTTATGCCCGCCCGTCGGCACCAGGCTGCCGCCGACAAACGCGCTGTCGGCCAGGGCGTAGAGAAACAGCAACTCGCCCATGGTGTCGCCGAGCAGCACCGACGCTTGCGCGGTCACAGGCTCGCCACTGGAGCGGCGCACCGTGGCAAAGCCTTGTTGCCCGCACAGCTCGAACATCGGGCCGAAGCGCTCCTGATGACGCGGCACCAGAATCAACAATGCATTGGGATAACTTTCGAGCAGCTGGCGATGCGCGGCCAGGACCACGTCGTCTTCGCCTTCGTGCGTGCTGGCGGCGATCCACACCGGGCGCTCGCTGGCGCCCCATTGCTCGCGCAAGGCGGCAGCGCGCGCCGGCAGCTCGGGGTCGATGGTCAGGTCGAACTTGATCGAGCCGGTGACTTCGACGGTTTCCGGGCGTGCGCCCAGGCTCAGGAAACGCTGGGCTTCAGTGCGCGTCTGCACCGCGAACAGGCTCATTTGCGCCAGCATCGGCGCCGTCAGCTTGGCAAACCGTGCGTAGCCCTTGGCCGAACGCGCCGACAACCGCGCATTGGCCAGTGCCACTGGAATACCGCGCTGGGCACAGGCGTGAATATGGTTGGGCCACAACTCGGTTTCCATGATCACGGCGAGCTTAGGTTGCACGCGATCTAGAAAACGCTTGGCCGCGCACGGCAAGTCATACGGCAAGTAGCAATGCTGTACGCGCGGCTCATTGGCGAACAGCGCCTGGATGCGCTCGGAACCGGTGGGCGTCATGCAGGTGACGGTGATCGGCAGCGTCGGATGCCGCGCCATCAGCCCGCGAATCATCGGCGCGGCGGCGATGCTTTCACCTACCGATACCGCATGCACCCAGATCCCGCCCGGCTGCATCACCGGCAGGCCATAGGAAAACCGCTCGCCGACGCGCTTGGCGTAGGCCGGCGCCTTGCGCGCACGCAGCCACAGACGTAAAGCCACCAACGGCAGCGCC
Organism: Pseudomonas sp. NFX183; assembly: GCF_047943075.1. NCBI lineage: Bacteria > Pseudomonadati > Pseudomonadota > Gammaproteobacteria > Pseudomonadales > Pseudomonadaceae > Pseudomonas > Pseudomonas sp. NFX183. Next base: position 1,570,699 of record NZ_CP181333.1, read on the forward strand.
AGGTAAAACAGACAGCTGTAGAGAGTTCTATTCATGGCGGCGGAGTTTATCGGCTTTTTCAGTCGATCGCCTGCAAGCACTCGGCAAATCGTGCAGCCAGAAAGCGCGCTGCGGGACCGAGGTGCTCGTCACGGCGCCAGACCAGTTCCACCACCAGCGCGGGCGGTGTCCATTCGCTGTCCAGCTCAACCATTTGTTGTTGATAGGTGGGGTACTGCACGATGTGCCGCGGCAGCCAGGCCCAGCCCAGGCCACTCATCAGCCATTCGGCCAGCACGTAGAAACTGTCGGCGCGCCACACCAGCGGGCTGGCGGCTTCACTGCCGGGGTAGACGCTGGTCTGGGTCGACATCAGCAATTGGCGAAACTGCGCCAGATGCTGGCAGGTCACGTACGGTTGCTTGGCCAGCGGATGATTCACACCGCACACGGTGACCATTTCCACACTGCCCACCACCCGCCGCTCAAGCGCCTCAGGGATTTGGTCGTGATAAAACAACAGGCCCAGGTCGGCCTTGCGCTCCACCAACTTGCGCGCCACATCGCCTTGAGCAGCGCTGGAAAGCTGCACCTCCAGCTGCGGGTATTGCCCGGCGAGCGCCTCGAGGCTGTCGAGTACCGGCTGGAACAGCATGGCCTCGTCCTGGGCCAGGCGCAGGCAGGCTTCCTCGCCACGCGTCAGTGACAGCGCGCGGCCATTGAGCCGTTCACACTGGCGCAATACCTCACGGGCTTCCTCCAGCAACACACTTCCGGCTTCGGTCAGCCGGGGCTGGCGGCCGCTGCTACGCTCAAACAGGCTCAGCCCCAGGTCCGCTTCCAGCAGCGCGATACCGTTGCTCACCGCCGATTGCGCCTTGCGCTGGTCGCGGGCCACTGCCGAAAACGAACGCTGTTCGGCAACGCTGACAAACAGGCGCATCTGGTCCAGGTTCCACTGCACGCTCATGGCTCAACCCATCTTGAATTCGGATAGGTAATGACTTTATCCCATCTGCCGAAGCGTTAGAATGCTGACCTTATTCAAGCACGTCACACACCGAGGATTACCCCATGAATGCCGCCTACCTCTACCTGGCCATCGCCATTTGCTCGGAAGTGATCGCGACCGTGTCCATGAAAGCCGTCAAAGGCTGGAGCACACCGCTTCCACTGGCGCTGGTCATCGTCGGCTATGGCATTGCGTTCTGGATGCTGACCCTGGTGGTGCGCACCGTGCCGGTGGGCGTGGCGTATGCGGTGTGGGCCGGCATGGGCATCGTGATGGTCAGTGTCGCCGCGCTGTTCATCTATGGGCAAAAGCTCGACCTGCCGGCGATGCTGGGCATGGGCCTGATTGTGCTGGGCGTGGTGGTGATTCAGCTGTTCTCGAAAACCGCCGGGCACTGACCGCCACTCAACAGCCTGTATACTGCGCCTCTTGTCTTGAACACTGAGGTCGCCGATGCCATCCGTTATTTCCACCGACGTTCTGATTGTCGGCGCCGGGGTTGCCGGCCTCTGGCTTAATGCGCGCCTGCGCCGCCAGGGGTTTTCCACGGTGTTGGTGGAAAGCGCCACGCTGGGCGGCGGGCAAAGCGTGAAGTCCCAGGGGATCATCCACGGCGGCGCGAAATACGCCCTGCACGGCGCGCTCACCGGCGCGTCCGAAGCGATTGCCGACATGCCGCGCCGCTGGCGCGAGGCGTTGGCGGGTGATGGCGAACTCGATCTGTCCGGCGTGCGCCTGCTGTCCGAGGCCCATTACCTGTGGTCGCCCGGCACACTCGCCGGCAACCTCACCAGCTTCTTCGCCAGCAAGGCCGTGCGTGGCCGGGTCGACCAGGTCAAGGGCGACGAATTGCCGCCGGCCCTGCAGGACCGCCGCTTCAAGGGCAAGGTCTACCGCCTGGCCGAGCTGGTGGTCGACGTGCCAAGCCTGATCGAGCGTCTGGCCCAACTGGCGGGTGACGGTTTGCTCGCCGGCCAGCACATCGAACCGCTGCGCGATGGCGACACCCTGGTGGGTTTGAAGGTTGACGGCCGCGAGATTCGCGCCCAGCGCATCGTGCTGAGTGCCGGTGGCGGCACGGCAGATCTGCTCAGTGCCCTGGGCCTGAGCCAGCCCGCCATGCAAAAGCGCCCGCTGCATATGATCATCGCCAAGGGCCCGGGCTTGAAGCCGCTGTATGCGCACTGCCTGGGCGGCGGCACCAAGCCGCGCCTGACCATCACCACCCACCCGGCCGCCGATGGCAACTGGGTGTGGTACATGGGCGGCGATATCGCCGAGGCCGATGGCGTGGCGCGCACACCTGAAGAACAGATCGCCACCGCGCAAAAAGAGCTGGCGCAATTGCTGCCGTGGATCGACATGAGCCAGACGCAATGGGCGACCTTGCGCGTGGACCGTGCCGAGCCGCTGCAGTCGGGCCTGACCCGCCCCGACAATGCGTTCCTTGCCGAAGAGGGCCGCCTGCTGGTGGGCTGGCCGACCAAACTGGCGCTGGCGCCAGACTTCGCTGACCGCGTACTCAACGCCCTGCAACGCGACGGCATCCAGCCGAGCGCCAACAACGACGCCCTGCCCGAGCTGCCAAAACCAGCCCTCGGCCAACCTGCCTGGGAGCACCTGTTGCCATGAGCCTGCCCACCCTGCACGACCTGCATCGCCCCTTGGGCAGCACCGGCCTGCTGGTGTCGCCACTGGGGCTGGGCACCGTAAAATTGGGCCGCGACCAAGGCGTGAAATACCCCAACGGCTTCCAGATTCCTGATGATGACGAAGCGCGCATGCTGCTGCGCCAGGCGCGCCAGCTGGGTATCAACCTGATCGACACCGCACCGGCTTACGGCCGCAGCGAAGAACGCCTGGGGCCGCTGTTACGCGACCAACGTAATGACTGGGTGATTGTCAGCAAGGTCGGTGAAGAGTTTGCCGATGGCGTGTCGCAGCATGATTTCAGTGCGGCCCATACGCGGATGTCGATCGAGCGCAGCTTGAAACGACTTGAAACGGATTTTATCGACCTGGTGCTGGTGCACTCCGATGGTAATGACCTGCATATCCTCAATGATTGCGAGGTTTACCAGACCCTGGCGGAGCTGAAAAAAGAGGGCAAGATTCGCGGTTTCGGCTTCTCCGGCAAAACCGTCGAAGGCGGCGTGAAGGCTCTGGAACAAGGTGATTGCGCAATGGTCACCTACAATCTGAACGAACAGAGCGAGAAAACCGTCATTGATTACGCAGCGGCCCACGGCAAAGGCATCCTGGTGAAAAAAGCCCTGGCCAGCGGCCACGTATGCCTGGAACCTGGAATGGATCCAATTCACGCCAGTTTCATGTTGTTGTTTGCGCAAACGGGCGTCGCCAGTGCTATTGTCGGGACCATTAATCCGCTGCACCTGGCCCATAACGTGGCGACCGCTGCCAAGGTCATTCGTCAACTCTGATGCCGCCGACGCGGCCGACCCCGTCGCAAGAAGGAGCCGACATGCCGCGCACGCTTATTAGAAAAAACCCCAGCAACTTTAAAACACTGCCGCTGCACGTCGAAGCCACCCCCGAAGGCCTGAGTTACCAGAGCGTGGGCATGCCGCTCAACTTCGCCCAGACCCTGCAACGGCGCAAGCCGGTGGAGGTGGCGGACCCGGAGCGTTTCGCCCTGGAACTGGCGAATCTGGGCGTGTCGGTGCGACTGACCCTGCACTGGCAAAACAAGGATTACTGGGTGTTGGTACGCCAACGCCGCCAGGACCGTGGCGACGTGGTGCTCAAACTGATCTCGGGCTATGTGCCGGCCCACGAATTGAACCTGCCGCTGCACACCGCCATCCAGGAAATTGCCGAAGAATGCCTGCTGGAGACGCCTGAAGGCTGGCTCGGTGGACGCTTCAACGACACCTGGCTGCCGGCGCCCTACTCCACCGCCCTGCATTACCGTGAAGCACTGCCGTTTCGGCTGAGCCCTTTGTCGGGCGCCGCCCGCCCGGTGCGCTGTGCGACCACGCAATTGATCGAGCGCCCGCGGGCCTACGTGCACCTGCCGACGGCGTCGCTGCAATTGATTTATGACTTGCGCCTTGAGGTGCCGAAGGAAGCCAAATCCCTCAGCCTGTTTCATGTGGATGAGCGACTTGAAGGCGACCAGTTGGTAGCCCGGCTGGACCGCAAGCGCCCGGATTTGTACCTGATGCCGCTCAAAGATGGCCAGCCTGTAGCAGAGCTGTACACCGTCAAGAAAGACCAGCTGTATCCAGCCAGCACACGCGGTTTATACCTGGCCGAAAGCTTTGCTCAGCAAGACGGCTGGCTGGTACGTGATGAGCGGATTCGCTGGAAGGATTGGCTCAGGCAACAAGGCCTGGCCCAGCCTGAAAAAGAGTCGAAACTGAAGCGATTGACCGGCAAGGCGCGGCAGATGCTGCGCAAGATTGTGCCGAAGAAAAAAGCCAAGGGGTGAAACCGCTCTGATCTGGGCGCTGGCTTGCCCGGCACCCAGATAAAGCGGCTTCCCCCTTTGACGGTGTTCAGCCCGTGAGCAACCGCTCCAGGCCCACCTTCAACGGCGTAGGCTCAGGCAGCGTGAAACTCGCCAACAGCCGCTGGTTATTGGCCCGCGAATGCCGAATATCCCCCGAGCGTGCCGGGCCGTAAGTGATCGTCGGCAACTGACCCACGACTTCTTCCAGCGCCTGCAATACCTGCTTGAGCGTGGTGGTGCGGTTCCAGCCTACGTTGATCGCACCCAGCGGCGCGTCGGGCGCTTCGATGGCCTGTACCAGCACATCGACCAAATCTTCCACGTACATGAAATCGCGGGTTTGCTCGCCATCACCAAACACGCTGATTGGCACACCCTGCTGCACGCGCTCGCTGAAAATACTGATCACCCCGGAATACGGCGAGGACGGATCCTGGCGTGGCCCGAAGATGTTGAAGAAGCGGAAAATCACCGGCTCCAGGCCATGCTGGCGGCGGTAGAAATCGAAGTAATGCTCACCGGCCAATTTGTCCGACGCATAAGGTGTCAGCGGCGCCTTGGTGGTCTCTTCGTCAATCGACGCGCCCTCACCATTGTTGCCATACACCGCCGCGCTGGAAGCAAACACCACGCGCTTGACCCCGGCCTTGCGCATCGCTTCGCAGACATTCAGGGTACCGACGAAGTTGCTCTGGTGAGTGCTCACCGGGTCATCCACCGACGCCTGCACCGAGGCCACTGCAGCCAGGTGCACCACGGCGCTCACGCCGACGGCGGCTTGCGCCACCAGCTCGGCATTGGCGACATCACCTTCAATCAGTTGCACGCGCGGGTTGCCCAACGCCAGGTTGCTGCGCTTGCCGGTGGACAGGTCATCCAGCACCCGCACGGCATAGCCTTTGGCAAGCAACGCATCAACCAGATGCGAACCGATAAAACCGGCACCGCCGGTGATCAGGACCCACTTATCAGCGTTACTCATTGTTGCGGATCTTCTCGACAATAGCGGTGGTCGAGCTGTTCTCGACCAGGCCCAGCACCTTCACCTTGCCGCCGTAAGCGCCGACGATATCGGCACCCACGACCTGGTCAACGGAGTAGTCGCCGCCCTTGACCAACACATCGGGCTTGACCTGGGCCAGCAGGTTTTCCGGAGTGCCTTCAGAGAAGCTGATCACCCAGTCCACCGCGCCCAGACCGGCCAATACCGCCATGCGCCGATCAACACTGTTGATCGGACGGCCCGGGCCTTTCAAGCGGCTGACCGAAGCGTCGTCATTGACCGCAACGATCAGGCGATCGCCTTGGGCTCGCGCCTGCTCCAGGTAGGTCACGTGACCGGCGTGCAAAATGTCGAAACAGCCGTTGGTGAACACAATGCTTTCGTTGTGGGCACGCGCATCGTCAATCGCCAGCAGCAATTGCTCGATGGTCAGCACGCCGCGCTCAGAGCCTTCGGAGCGCTGGATAGCACGGCGCAATTCCGGCGCGCTGATGGCCGCGGTGCCCAGCTTGCCGACCACAATGCCCGCCGCCAGATTGGCCAGGGCCACGGCGTGGGGCAATTCCTCACCGGCTGCAATCGAGGCGGCCAGCGTGGAGATTACGGTGTCGCCGGCGCCGGTAACGTCGAACACTTCACGCGCACGCGCCGGCAAGTGCATCGCCGGGTGGCCCGGACGCAGCAGCGTCATGCCGTGCTCGCCACGGGTCACCAGCAAGGCGCCCAGGTCGAGGTCGGCCATCAACGTGGCGCCCTTGGTCACCAGTTCGTGCTCGTCGGCGCAACCGCCGACGATGGCTTCGAACTCGCTGAGGTTGGGCGTGATCAGGCTGGCGCCCCGATAAATCGAGAAGTCCTTGCCCTTGGGATCGGCCAGTACCGGAATGTTGCGGGCCTTGGCGGCCTGGATCAGCATCTGGTGGTTCTTCAGGGCGCCTTTGCCGTAGTCGGACAAGACCAGCACCTTGATGCCTTCAAGCAACGTGTCGACTTGCTCGCTCAGTGCAAGGGCGTCGGTGGCGAAGGGTTCTTCAAAATCAATACGCAGCAATTGCTGGTGACGGCTCATGACCCGCAGCTTGACGGTAGTCGGCTGATGGGCAATGCGCTGGAACAGTGCGCGCACGCCGGCACCGCGCAGGCTGTTGGCCAGGCTGTCGGCGGCTTCGTCGTCGCCGGTCACACCCACCAGGGAGGCCGGGGCGCCGAGAGCGGCAATATTGAGGGCAACGTTGGCAGCGCCACCTGGGCGGTCTTCGATTTGCTCGACCTTGACTACCGGTACCGGTGCCTCAGGGGAAATCCGTGAGGTTCCGCCATGCCAGTAACGGTCGAGCATGACATCGCCGACCACCAAGACAGGGGCTTGATCGAATCGCGGCATGGACAACTTCATGGAGCAACCCACATACAAAATGAACAGGGGCGCGATATTAGCACAGGGTTACAGGAGGCTTGTGGAGGGTGTGCACAGAAGATAGTGCGACGGGCCTGCCATTGAATCCACCGAGGAACACATGTGGGAGCGGGCTTGCCCGCGATGGCGGTGAATCAGTCGAAACATCGGTGACTGATACTCCGCTATCGCGGGCAAGCCCGCTCCCACAAGGTTTTAGGTGATATCGGCCGCGACCGGCGCGTCCAGGCCCATGGCATGCAGGCGGGCGTAATAGCCGTTCTGGGCCAGCAGCTCGGCGTGGGTGCCGCGCTCGACAATCCGACCGTCGTCCATCACCAGGATCAGGTCGGCCTTCTCAATGGTGGAGAGGCGATGCGCAATCACCAACGTCGTGCGGCCCTGCATGACTTTGTCCAGCGCAGCCTGGATGTGCCGCTCGGATTCGGTGTCGAGGGCCGAGGTGGCCTCGTCGAGAATCAACAGCGGCGCGTTCTTGAGCAACGCCCGCGCGATTGCCAGGCGCTGGCGCTGGCCGCCGGACAACAGCACGCCATTTTCGCCAACCTGGGTGTCGAAACCCTTCGGCAACTGGTCGATAAAGTCTTTGGCATAGGCATCCGCCGCCGCCGCTTCAACGTCCGCGCGGGGCGCACCCGCCAGGTCGCCATAGGCGATGTTGTTGGTGACGGTGTCGCTGAACAAGGTCACGTGCTGGGTGACTTGGGCGATGTGCCGGCGCAGGTTAAGCAGCTTGTAGTCTTCGATCTCTACGCCGTCGAGCAGGATTTCACCGCTCTCGTGGTGGTAGAAACGCGGAATCAGGCTGGCCAGGGTCGACTTGCCGCTGCCGGAACGCCCCACCAGCGCGATCATCTGCCCAGGCTCGGCGGTGAAGCTGATGTCCTTGAGCACATGGCGTTCGGTGCCTGGGTAGGTGAAGTTCAGGTGACGCACTTCCAGGCGGCCGCTGACCTTGTCGCGCTCAACGGTGCCGCGGTCGATTTCCTGCTCTTCGTCCAACTGCTCGAAAATGCTTTCAGCGCCGGCCACACCTTTCTGGATGGTCGAGCTGACTTCCGACAATTGACGGATCGGCTTGGGCAGCAAGCCAGCCAAGGTGATGTAAGCCACCATGTCACCGGCCGATGCGTCACCACGAAGGTAAAGCACCAGGAACATCAACACCGCCATGGCGGTGTAGATCACCAGTTGCAGCAACGGGGTGTAGATCGCCCCGGTGCGGGTCATGCGCAGTTGCTTGTCGGTGTTGCCCTGGCTGGCCTTGAGGAAACGCTTCTCCTCGTAGACTTCACCGCCGAAGCTGCGCACCACACGGTAGCCCTGGATGGTTTCCGACGCGACGTGAGTCACGTCGCCCATGGCCACCTGGATCTTCTTGCTCTGCTTGCGGAATTTCTTGCTGGCCGTGCTGACCATCACCGCAATCAACGGCAGGATGGCGATCATCACCAGCGTCAGGCGCCAATTCATGAACAGCAGCGAGGCGAACAGGAAGATCACCGTCATGCCTTCGCGGATCACCACCTTGATGGCATCGGTCGCCGCACCCGTGACCATGGTCACGTTAAAGGTGATGCGCGAAATCAGGTGCCCGGAGTTGTGGTTGTCGAAGTAGCGGTTGGGCAGCGTCAGCAGGTTGTTGAACAACTGCACGCGCAGGTCGTGGACCAGGCCCAGGGAAACCTTGGCCAGCAGGTAGTTGCCCAGAAACGAACCCAGGCCCTGCCAGGCTGCGATCAGAATGATCAACAAGGGCACGGCTTGCAGCAATTGCAGGTCACGCAGGAACGGTACGCTGGGGAACAGCACCGCTTCAGGGTTGGACAAACCGTCGACGAAGTACTTGAGGATGTACCCCAGCATGGGCTGGGTCGACGCGAAAATCAGAAATCCGACAATACTCAACGCGAACAAGCCGGCATAGGGCTTAACGTACATGAGCAGGCGGAAGTATATTTTCAAGCTCGAAGGGCTTGCGCTCGGACTGGAGTCGGTCATATCACGCGGCGTTTTGAAAAAGGAGGCTGACTTTAGCACAGCTTCTCTGTTGTACTTGCACCCGGTATGACCCTCGGCCTGGTTGGATCCAGCCGACGACATTATATAGCCACTACTTTAAGATGGTCGGCTTTCTCTATTCTGGAATGGCTTTTCTGTATGCACTCCAAGCGCCTTATTTATGGCTCAAATCGCGTTTTCGACTTCCTGGTCCTATGGATTTTGCCCATTGGCTTGTTGTTGCTTCTGAGTTCATTGTTCTACGTCACCAACCGCAACGTCATGCACCGTCTCTACTACGGCTTTTTCAGTGTGCCGACCTTGTTCCTGCTGTGCCTGCGCCCGCGGGAAATCAAAGAACTGCTGCGCGAACCTTTGATCATTGCGCTTCTGGCATTTTGCGCCTGGGCGCTGATTACCGTGCTGTGGAGCCCGCAACCCACCGGCGATTCCAACCTGTTCAAGGTGCCGCTGCAAACCTTCATGCTGTTTGCCGGCTGTGGGCTGTTGCTGCACTACCGCAGCGAGCTGTTCAAACCGATTTTTTTCAGCGCCGCCGTGATTGCCCTGGTGGTGTGCCTGTTCAACCTGGTGGCATTCGCCAAAGGCTTCGTGCCCGGCGTGAGCGTGCGCATGATCGGCGGCCTGGGCGCTCTCGATAACCCGCTGCTCAGCTCCCATCTGTTCGGCTTTTTCTGCATCTATTGGCTGTATGTCTGCATCACCACCCAGCGCTTGCAGGTGTTGTTGTTCAGCGCGCCTGCGCTGGCGGTCATGACGCTCGCGGTGCTGGCCACAGGCTCTCGCACGCCGCTGGTTGCACTGACGCTGGCCGCCGTGTGGATGGCGTTTGTCAGCCGCAATCGCCGCTCGGCCCTGATGATCGCGGTCCTGGTGCTTGGCGCTGCAGCGCTGCTGCTGTTTTATCCTGAAGCGATTACCGAGCGTGGCAGTTCATACCGTTTTGAATTGTGGGGCATGACCCTGCAGCGTATCGCCGACCATCCGCTGATCGGCCACAGCTACGACTCTGAACTGTCCTTGATCGTGGACGGTTACGAACTGATGGAGCCGCACAGCTTTGCCCTCGGCGTGCTCTATTACGTCGGCATCATCGGCTTTATCCCGTGGATCTTCATGCTTGGCTGGGGCCTGTACAAAGGTTTCAAAGAGCGCGCACAACCGCTGTTTCTGCTGACGTCCGCCCTGCTGGCCTACGGCATCGGCGCCGGTCTGACCGAAGGCGGCGGGATTCTGTCGCGCCCCAAGGAGCATTGGTTCCTGCTGTGGATTCCGCTGGCGCTGATCGCCGGCCTGAGTATCGCCAAGCGCCGTCACAGCCTGCTGAGCATGCGTGTGCAAACGCCCGCACCGCTGGCGTTCGACGCCCTGCGTAAAGGCGCTGCCGTCATCGAGGAAGATGGTCTTGGGCCCAAGGTCCTGCGTCTTGAGGATGGCAGCTTCCTCAAGCTGTTCAGGGCGCGCCGCTGGTACACCTCCGGGGGCTTCAATCCGTATTCGGAACGCTTTGCCAGCAACAGCGAACACCTGCAGCAACTGGGTATCGCGTCACCGCGGATTCTCGATGTGTATAGCTTGCGCGATGGCAGCAGTGCCGTGCGCTATCAGCCACTCCCCGGCCTGACCCTGCGCCAGGCGCTGCAAAGCCTGGACAGCAGCCTGCGAGAATCGCTGATCGAACGCTTTGGCAGGTTCATGGCCCAGCTGCATGAACGCGGCGTGTACTTCCGCTCGCTGCACTTGGGCAACGTTCTGCTGATGGATGATGGTGAGTTCGGCCTGATCGACGTGGCCGACATGCGCCTTTATCCCTCGCCGCTGCGCAACACGCTGCGCCAGCGCAACGTGAAGCATATGCAACGCTACTCGCAGGACCGCAACTGGTTGTTCGAAGCGCACTTTGAACAGTTGGCCAGTGGCTATGCGTTGGTTGCGTCGCCGCAAGCCACGGTCAAAATCCGTGAGCACGTGCTGACCCTGGCACGCCCCGCCGCTTGAAGCACGCCAAGTGCGCCCCGGCGAGGGGCGCACACAGGGTGTGTCAGTCTTTTTCCAGCGGCGAAAAATACAGCCGCGCCAAACCCCGCCAGGTTTTCTTGTTCCAGGCCCGAAACGGGATCTGCGCCAACAACTCTCGCGCCAACGCGCGATTGCGGTTGGAGGTCTTGAGGAACATGGAGCTGAGAAACTTGTAACGCACCTCGTCATAGAGCGGGTGGTCACTGAACAGCGCGTAAGAACGCAGGATATTATCGATCATGAATCGGTGGTTCTTGTACGAGTTGGTGGCGTGCTTGCGGTAGCGGGCCATGACCACGTTCAGACCATCGATGAAGTACCCGGCATGGGTGATCTTCAACTCGATCAACAAGTCTTCCAGGCGAATCTCGGGGTCAAACCCACCGACCTTTTCCAGCGCCTCACGCCGGATCATCAGCGTGGGTGCCGGCGGATAGGGTTTGCGCTCCAGGAACATGTCGTCGAAGTCCAGACGCCGAAACGGCACGTCGCGGCGCTGGCGCTTCTCGGGAAGCAGTTCGCCTCGCGAATCGATCAGCTCGATGTTACCCGCACAGATACCCACTTCCGGCTTGCCGTCCATGTAAGCCACCTGAGTCGCAATGCGCTCTGGCTTCATGATGTCATCGGAGCCGAACGGCACGATCAGCGGGCCGTGGGAGCGTGCAATAGCGCCATTGAGCGTATTCGTCAGGCCTTGATTCTGCTGGACGCGAAAGTCGAACGTGTGGCGCTCCTGCAGGCGGCGGATGCGCTCGACACTGTCGTCTGTCGAGCCGTCATCGATCACCAGCAGTTCGATGTTGGGGTAGGTCTGGTTCAACACACTGAGGATGCTTTCCTCGATGTACGGGCCGTGGTTGTACGAGGCGATGATCACCGTGACCAAGGGCTGACTCTGGTTCATACGCTGTTCCTGCGTGCTTGGGCCAACCCGGACTCGATCAGCTCCAGGTATTGCTGGCGGAACACCTCAATGTCATGTTGCGCCTGAAGGTACTGGTAAGCCTGGTCGCCCTTTTGCGCGAGCGCCTCATCGGACAGCGCCAGATAGGTGTCCAGCGCCTGGGTCAATTCGGGCACGTTGGCCGGCTCCACCGCCAGGCCACCGGCACCTTCAATCAGTGGCAGCATGGCCGGCACACTGGAGGCGATCACCGGCAGGCGGCCGCTCATGCCTTCCAGCAGCGCCAGGCCCAAGCCTTCAGCCAGCGAGGGCATGGCCCAGATATCGAAAGCGCGCACGTACTGCAGGGCGTTTTCCTTGAAGCCCAGCAAGTGCACCCGCCCATCAAGGCCAAGGCTCTGGATCTGCGCGGCCAGGTTGGCCTGCTCACGCCCCGCGCCAATGATGGCGAGTTGCGCCGCAGGGTATTTATCCTTGAGCGCTGCAAACGCCTGCAGCAAATAGGTGTGACCCTTGACCGGAACCAGACGCCCCAGGGCGCCGATCAACCGCACCGAAGGGTCGATGCCCAGTAACTCACGCGCGCGTTCGCGCGAATGCTGCAAGCCTTCGGCCTGCTCGATGTCGATGGCGTTGGTAATCGCGTAGGTATTGCTGTCGGTAAACCCGCACTGGCAGTCCAGCAGGTACTGTTTGACCGCCGGCGAAACCCCGACAAACCGCCAATGCTCGTCGATCCAGCGCCGCGCCTGTTTACGGCGGTAGAGACGGTCATACTCGCCAAAGCCGTGGGAGATCCCGATACACAGTGGAATCTTCAACCAGCGGTTGAGTTGCAACATCATGTTGACCGGCTTGAAGCGGTTGCACACCACCACGTCAAACTGTTCCTTGCGACAGAACTTATACATCTGCCACATGGCGCGCAGCCTCAAGCCCTTGAGCGCCTTGTCGGAGAAATCGAAGTAGACCGACGTTGCCGCACGGCTGATCGGGTCCGCGGGCCCGGGTCGGCCACGCAAAAACGCGGCGGTGACTTCGTAGCGGTCCGCAGGCAATGCCTTGACGATCTGTTCGGCCAGGTCGGCAAAATCATGGGATTTAACATTGTAGTCAGGCTGCAATTGCAGGACCTTGAAACGCCGACTCATAACTCTCCTCGATGGAAACCTGTGGCATCAACGACCCACGACGGTTCAGCCGCCAGCGCCTCGACGTACTCGCTGTCGGGCTCCGGTAACCGTGGCCACTGATTACGCTTCCAGCAGACAAAATGGAAATAGGGAAATTCGCGCTCGCCGTCCAGGTCATTGGTGAGGCGACCGTTATTCCAGAACCACTGATGCGGGAAGCGATCACTGCCGTCGTGCCATTTGATCACACCGCCCGGCGTACTGAACGCCTCGGTGAACTCACTGCGGCGGCGCCAGGGATTGAGCTTGCCGACCAACTCGAACAACGGTTTCGGAAAATTCTTGCGCCACAGGAAAATCCTGCTGAACGCGCCTTCATCCAGCGCATGATGCGCCTGATCGGTGAAACGCGCTTCCCAATCCTTGATCTGCATGAACACCTGGCGCTTTCTGGCGGTATTGCGCATCAGGCACAAATGGCCGGCGACCCGTCGTTCGTGGGTCGAGAACAAATCATAGCCAGCCAGTCGATCGGGCGTGAAATAGCGGCGCAGGTCGCCGTAAATAAGGTCCAGGTCGCCGAACGCCCAAAAGTCATACCCCTCGAGGCGATCGGCATGGATATGCCCCAGCGCAGGCTTGATGTCACACAACTTATAGGCCGCTTGCGGGGCAAACGGGATGTTCAACCGTTGCGAAACCAACGCGCAGTAATCAGCAAAGGTAATGCTTTCAATCCTGACGTTGTCCGGAACGTTGCTCGGTATCGGGCAGTCGCTGAACAACAGCCAGTCAATATCTGCATTGTGTCGGCAGCTTTCGAGAAAAAACGGCATCCAGAATGGCCAGCGGCCAAAGTACGGAATGAGGAAGAGGATGCGGGGGCACTGATTGATCAAAACGGACTCACTGTCATTTTTTACGGGAGCGCGCTGCGCCCCTCCACGTTACGTAACCTTACTTGTGCTTGATGAACCAAAAAAGTTCATGTCGCCTTACAGCCTTGCGGTAAAACTCATTTTCCCCCCAGGGTGAAATGGCCCTTGCGGCCAGCAACCGTTGGATCGCACGCCGCACGCGCCGCTTGAACGGCATCCTGGGCTGCAAGTCATGCATCATGCCCAGCGACATGGCCTTGTCACGCTGTTGTTCGGCAGACACCGGCACGCAAAAAGGCTGCAAGGTGATGCTCGAATCAAAACAGGGTGGCAACGCGATGCCGTTGCCCGAATCGCCCATCGGCCAGCGGTCATTGTCATGCAGGTGATTGGCGTAACCGAGCAGCGTAGTCGGCTGCCACTCCAGCCCTTGCAGGGCTTGCAGCACGGCCTGCTGTGCGCAGACATGGTCAGGGTGCGGGTCGAGCACCGGATGCGGCAGCACGATAACGTCAGGACGCGCCATCAGCAGCACCGCCCGCAAATCTGCCAGCAGATTATTCCAGGTCGGCCGGCCATCGGCATCCGCAGGCAATGGGAACGGGTTGAATTGGCGAAACACGCGAATGTCGCTCAACTCGGCCTCTCGGGACGCCACGGCGCGATCAGGCTCGGCCCGCATCGCCGCCAGCTGCAGGCAGAAATACCCCAGCTGCACGCAATGTTCCTGTGGCACACCCGCCCAACGCGGCACGGCGATACTGTCCCAGGCGCGCAACCGGCCCTTGAGGCGTGCAGCCTCGGGCTTGCCCAGGCCCATCTGTTGATAATGCTCGGCTTCGATTTCGCCGGCCGTCAACGTCACGATCCAGGGCTGCGCCGCCTGACTGTACAGGCCAAAGGCGGCAAGCTCGGCATCATCGGCATGGGGCGCAATCACCATCACCCGCTGCTGACGCACGTCGGGCTGGCGAAATACCGACAACACCGGCGTACCTTGCACACGGCAGAACCGGCCACTCAGGCGCAGTTGCCCAGCGAGCAGCGCTTGCGCCTGGCCGGTGAGATTCAAGTAGCGCAAGCCGTTGACGCCGCGCTCGAACACCTGCCGATCACCCTGTGGCAAGGCGATAAACGGATCAATAAAGCGCCCCAGCAAGCCGCTTTTGAGCCGTAGCGCAAGGATCAGCGTCTCGTCGCCCGACAGCTCCAGCGCCTGCTCCAGCAGCAATCGGCCGTTATCCAGAACAACCTTGGGTTGCTCGGTCTCGGCCGCAAAGGCGTACTGATAGTCATCGCCGGGCGAGTAAAACAGATGGTCGGCAAACCAGGCTTCATGGGCCACCCAGGCCAGGATTGCCAACAGCAGCGGCAGCCACCAGGCCACCGCCATGCCGACGCCGATCAACACCAGCAAACCGACCAGCAGCGCCACGCGCTTGTTGCGGCGATGGCGTTTGAGCAGGGCTTGCTTGCGGCTGGGAGAATCACTCATACCTTGAACACCGGCACCGGGTTGCACCAACGGTCTTTGTACTCGCGGTCTGCCCGGCCAAACGAAAATCGCAGCGGCTTGCCGGCTTCCCGCGCCTGTTCCCAGGCACTTTGCGTATTGAGGAAACTCAGTACGCTACCGGGGCTGAACTCACGCGTCTGCGGGTCTACGCCGCCATTGACGTATTCAACGCTGACCCACTCTGGCGCCTCAACGCGGTAAACCAGTTGAATGGCGATCGGCGCATCGTTGAGGAAAATCACCGAACCGATCAACCATTCACGCAACAGCTCGATCACCTGCGCCATGCGCTCGGCGCCGGTGGCGGGAAAGCCCCAGCGGCGCTGGAACAAATCACAGTAAATTGCCGCCAGCTCGGCACTGGTGAATGTCTGGACCGCACGCACCACACCGCCCGCCTCTTCCAGCAGGCGCAACTCGCGGCGCTGGTTATAGCGAAATTTCTTCGACAGTTCTTCCGGGGTACGCGCCATGGCCAACTGCTCGGTCTGCAGCTGGATGCCGGCAAAACGCCCTTCGTTCAACGCCGACAGGTAGCGCGCGCGATGACGCAACGGGGCTTGGGCATCGGCGGCGGCAGGCAGAATCAACTCGGCATTGCCCAAGTCGAACAAGCCCTTCTTGCCTTTGCGCTTGAGCACATCCTTGGATAACGCCAAGTCCTGGCCCCAGGTCGCAATACAGGCCTTGAGCTCGCCGCCTTGCTCCCACGCCAGGTAGCGCACAGGAATCTCGGCCAGCCCGGCAAGACGCTCAACCACCTGCGGATGGGTGGCAACACTGCCACCGTAACGCTGCCAGGCGTCGCTGTAGGTGGACGCGTCAACGACGGACCAGCCACGCTCGCGCCAGCCTTGGAATCGATTGAGCATCACGCCCTCGCGGTCAGTTCAGTAACGTGCGGCAGCCGCCAGAAGGCAGCGCGAACCGCCTGGTCCGAGAACTGCTCGTGCAAGCGCTCGAGCATCATCTGGGCGCATTGCGCGTGCTGCTGACGATCCATTGCCGCCAGGTGCCGAAGCCCCTGGCCCAAGTGTTCGGCATCGCCAAAGGGAAACAGGATCCCCACGCCTTCGACCACTTCCCGGGCGCCACCGCACGCTGTTGCCAACAGCGGCACGCCGGCGGCCATGGCCTCCAGCAGTACCATGCCGAAAGGTTCGTGATCGGAACTCAGAGCAAAGGCGTCGAAGGCTAGGAAGTAACGGCGCGCATCCGGCACCTGGCCGAGGAACAGCACCTGTTCGGCAATCCCAAGCTCCCGGGCCAAGGCCTTGAGGTCTTTCTCCAAGCGGCCGGTGCCGAGGATGGCCAGACGACTTTGTGCCGGCAAATGCGGCAGCGCCAGGGCAAACCCCTTGAGCAAGGTCGCCTGGTCCTTGTCCGGGTGCAGGCGGCCAACGTTGCCGACCACCCACTCATCCGGCGACAGCCCCAGCGCATCGCGCGCCGCTTCGGCCGGAACCTGCAGAGCCTGCATGGCGTCGACATCGATGCGGTTGTACAGCGTTTGAATCCGCGCTGCCGGCCAGGCCGGCAAGCAACGGCGCATGTCATCACGCACCGCATCGGACACACCAATCAGGCTCAAACGCTTGCGGAAAATCGACGCAAACAGCTTGCGGCTGCGGCGCCCATAGTCACCAAACGCATGATGCACACCGATCACCGGCAAGCGCGTGCCGAGCAAGGCGATATAGATCGGCTTGAACCGGTGAGCAATGCAGAAACTGAAATTGCGTGACGCCGCGATCTTGCGCAGCTCACCGATGGCGCCCAGCTTCAGACCACGAATGGCCTTGGAGCTGAATTCCATGAACAACACTTCATCAGAGGCACAACCGGCCGCCACATCGGGGTCGGCGACCCCGGTGAGAAACACCGTGGTCACCTTGTAGCCCGAGCCTGCGAACAGGCTGGCGTACTGCCGCGCGCAATCGAGGAACGGCCCGTCATAGCCGTGGCAGAACTGCAGGACGTGGCGATCAGCCGACCGAGTCATAAGGGTCCACGCCGTCTTTGACGACCAGGATGTCTTCCATGATCAGGTACTGCAGGTCCGAGCCAAAGAACATGTTCAGCGCGTCGGTCGGCGAGCAGATCATTGCTTCGCCACGACGGTTGAGCGAGGTGTTCAGCGACACGCCGTTGCCGGTGAGTACTTCCAGCTCTTTCATCATGTCGTAGTAGCGCGGGTTGTATTCGCGCTTGAGCACCTGGGCACGGGAGGTTCCATCTTCATGGACCACTTCCGGCACGCGGGTTTTCCACTCTTCCGACACTTCAAAGGTGAAGGTCATGAACGGCGCCGGGTGATCGACCTTGATCATCTGTGGCGCAACGGTGTCGAGCATCGACGGGCAGAAAGGCCTCCAGCGCTCGCGGAACTTGATCTGGTGGTTAATGCGATCCGCCACGCCGGTGGCGCTTGGGCAACCAATGATCGAACGACCGCCCAACGCGCGCGGGCCAAACTCCATGCGGCCCTGGAACCAGGCCACCGGGTTGCCGTCGACCATGATCTTGGCGATGCGCTTGGGCATGTTCTCGATCTTGCGCCACACCGGCTTGCTTGCGTGCTTGGCGCACGCGGCGATCACGTCTTCGTTGCTGTAGGACGGGCCGAGGTAGACGTGTTCCATCTTCTCGACCGGTACACCACGGGCGTGGGACACGTAGGCGGCGGCACCCACCGCGGTGCCGGCATCGCCGGACGCCGGCTGCACGAACAGCTCCTTGACGTCATCGCGAGCAATGATCTTCTGGTTGAGCTTAACGTTCAGCGCGCAGCCGCCGGCGAAGGCCAGCTTGCCGGTGTCTTTGAGGATATCGCCCAGGTAGTGGTCGATCATCTGCAGGGCCAGCTTCTCGAACAGCGCTTGCATGCTGGCCGCGTAGTGGATGTACGGCTCGTCGGCGATATCGCCTTCGCGCTTGGGACCCAGCCACTCGATCAGTTTTGGCGAGAAGTAGAACCCCTTGCCCTTCTCTTTGTAGCGACGCAGGCCGATGACGTTGGCGTAGTCGGTGTTGATCACCAGCTCGCCGTTCTCAAACGAGGCCAGGCGCGAGAAATCGTACTTGCTGGCATCGCCATACGGCGCCATGCCCATGACCTTGAACTCGCCGTCGAGCATCTCGAAACCGAGGAACTCGGTGATCGCGCCATACAGGCCGCCGAGGGAATCCGGGTCGTAGAATTCCTTGATCTTGTGAATCTTGCCGTTTTCGCCGTAGCCGAAAAAGGTGGTGGCGTACTCGCCCTTGCCGTCGATCCCCAGGATCGCGGTTTTCTCCTGGAAGCCGGAGCAGTGGTAAGCGCTGGAGGCGTGGGCCAGGTGGTGCTCAACCGGTTCGATCTTGATTTTCTTCGGGTCGAAGCCCAGTTGTTCCAGGCACCAGACGATCTTGTTGCGGTAGCGCTTGTAGCGACGGTTGCCCATCAGGATCGCGTCAAGAGCGCGGTCCGGGGCGTACCAGTAACGCTTGGCATAGTGCCAGCGCGCCTCACCGAACAGGCTGATCGGGGCGAACGGAATCGCCACCACATCAACGTCGGAGGGCTTGATACCGGCTTGTTCCAGGCAGAACTTCGCCGACTCGTAGGGCATGCGGTTCTTTGCATGTTTGTCGCGTACGAAGCGCTCTTCTTCGGCGGCCGCGATCAGCTTGCCGTCGATATACAAGGCTGCGGAAGGATCATGGCTAAGGGCGCCGGACAGGCCAAGAATCGTCAATGCCACAGGGGTCTAGCCTCTTTTAGTCTGCATGCAGGCGGGGTGCGCCTGAAAAAAGTGTGCCTCTCGCCTGGACGAGAAACAGCTAAAGGGCGGGATTATAGCGTAAACACGCCACGTGATGATCTAGGGAATGTGGCGACCGGTTGTCACTGCGCCTAGCGGTAGATCGTGTAGGGCAGCACCAGCGTGTCCGCCACACCGGAGGCAATCGCCTCAATGGCGATGATCGGGAACGCATTGCTTTCGCGCGGGGAAAGGTTGGGTCGTTATTGATCGTGCCGCAGCCGGTGAGCACTGCGAGCGTCAGCACCCATAGAAGGTTGAAACCACGATTCATAGACAACTCCATTTGTCATGGCCGGCGCATGCACAGCCTCGCTCAAGAACCGCCAGGGCGCCAATAGACGCTGATGTTGCCGTCATTTGCCTGGCGATAAATCGTGTACGGCAACACAACGGTATCGGCAACGCCGGACGCTGCAATGTCCAGCAGCACGAAGGGTATCAGTACGCCGGTCGGATCGGGAGCCGCGTGCAGCGCGCAGAAATCAAAGGCCACGCCACTGTAAACGCGAGGTATGGACTGGCAGTACGTTTTGATAAGCCGCAGCTCACGCGCGGTGTCACCGTCTTTGCGGATGACGCTGTTGACGGTCCCACAACCGCCCACCAGCAGTGCGGCAATGCCCATTGCAGCCGTGATTTTCATTGTGATTGTCCTGTGATCGCCAACGGCCGGCCACGCTATCAGCGAAATGTCGGCCCCCCCACCCAAGCGCATCGCCAAATTGCGTACGAAAAATCCGAAATGGTAAAAACTCAGCATTTCACTAAACTCGCGGCCTTTTGCGCGTTTATGTCTTATGCGCCACGGATTCGGGCTGCCCCATGAAAACCCTCGCTCGCCTCACCCTATTGCTGCCAAGCCTGTTCACCTTGTGCGACACCGCCCAGGCTGAAGACGCAGCCCTGATCCTCGACCCCAGTGTGGTGACCGGTTCACGCAGCGCCAGCCCGACGTTCGACCTTCCGTATTCGGTCGACAGCATCAGCCGTGAGCAGATCAACGACGGCCAACTGGGCATCAATGCCTCTGAAGCCCTGTCCCGCGTGCCTGGCCTGGTGGTGCAGAACCGTCAGAACTACGCGCAGGACCTGCAGATTTCCTCACGCGGCTTCGGTGCGCGCTCGGCGTTTGGCGTGCGCGGCATCAAGCTGATCGCCGACGGCATCCCCGCCAGCACTCCGGATGGCCAGGGCCAGGCCGCCACGTTCAACCTCGACACCGCCGAACGCATCGAAGTGCTGCGCGGCCCGGCCGCCACGCTGTATGGCAGCAATGCCGGCGGCGTGATCCAGATGTTCTCGCGCGATGGCGAAGGCCCGCCGCGCATCGGCGCCGAAACGCTGGTGGGCAGCGACGGCCTGAACAAGAACCACCTGACGGCCGAAGGCGCGGCAAATGGCGCCGGTTTTGTACTCGACGCCTCGCGCATGGACACCGACGGTTACCGCGACCACAGCAGCGCCCGTCGTGACCAGACCTTTGCCAAACTGAATGTCCAGCCGGATGACGACAGCAAACTGGCACTGATCTACAGCAGCCTGGAGCAAAACGGCACGCAAGACCCGTTGGGCCAGACCTGGGCCGCGTACAAGGCGGACCCGCGCTCGGTGGCGCCGGCCGCGCTGCAGTACAACACGCGAAAAAGCATCGATCATCAGCAATTGGGCGTGAATTACGAGCGCTATATCGGCGATGCGACGCTGCAGGTGAATGCGTATACGGGACGGCGCAGTGTGATTCAGTATTTGTCGATTCCCGGCGGTACGCCGTCAGACAAGCGCGGTGGCGTGGTGGACTTCGACCGCAAGTTCTACGGCGGCTCCGTCCACTGGCTGCAGCCCATCACCAGCGCCCCTGGCGACCTGACCCTGATCACCGGCCTCGACTACGACCGCAGCCAGGATGATCGCCAAGGCTACTCCAACACCCTCAACGGCGTGCACGGCGTCAAAGGCGCGCTGGGCCGCGATGAAATCGACACCGCCACCAGCCTCGACCCGTTCGTGCAGGCCAACTGGCTGCTGGGCGACTGGACCCTGCAAGCCGGCCTGCGTCACAGCACCATGAAGATGGACGTGGACGACCACTTCCTCAGCGATGGCAACGACAGCGGCAACAAGACCTACCAGAAGAACACGCCCTCAGTGAGCGTGATGTATGCCTTCACGCCGGACCTGCATGGCTATGTGAGCGCGGGCAAAGGGTTTGAAACCCCGACCCAGGCGGAGTCGGCGTATTCCAGCAGCTCAAACGGCTTCAATTTCGCGCTCAAGCCGTCGGTCAGCAGGCAGTATGAAGTGGGGCTCAAGGCCCGGGTTGGCCAAGACACACGCGTGAATGCTGCGGTGTTCCAGATCACCACCGATGACGAACTGGTCGTGCAGCAATCCAGCGGCGGTCGCACCACCTACCAGAACGCCGGTCGCACCTTGCGCCGTGGCTTCGAACTGAGCCTGGAAAGCCAATTGACCGAACAGTGGAGCACCCACCTCGCCTACACCCGCCTGCACGCCACCTATGACAGCGACTTTGTCAGCGGCGCCAGCACAGCGATCGACAAAGGCAACTACCTGCCCGGCGTGCCCCAGACCACGCTCTTCGCCGAGCTGAACTGGAAACCACGCGACTGGGTCAGCACTGCCCTCGAAGGCATGTACCGCAGCAAAGTCTACGTGGAAGACACCAACCAGCAACGCGCCGCGCCGGCCTACAGCGTGTTCAACTGGCGTGCGCGCTTCGAGCAGAAGGTCGAGCACTGGACCTTCCACCAGACCCTGCGCCTGGATAACTTGCTGGATCGCCAGTACGTGGGTTCGGTGATCGTCGGGGACGGCAACTTCCGCTATTACGAAGCGGCGCCGGGAAGGTCGTGGTACGCGGGGGCGGGGGCCGAATATCAGTTTTGATCAGCCAGCGCAGCGTCTGGGCGACCGTCATCGCGGGCAAGCCCGCTCCCACATTCACCTGTGGGAGCATGCTTGCCCGCGATAGAGCCGAAGACCCGTCTTAACCGGCGGCGCCGATCTCTTTGGGCAAACGCTGATCGATCAGCTGATACAGCGCGCTGCTCTCGGGCCAGTTGCGCATAAACCGCGCGCGGTCCTTGGCAAACGCCGGCGCGAAGCTGGCGAGTGAGCTGTGCTGACACATGGCGTCCAGGTCGATCAACGCCCAGCGGTCTGCGTGCCAGAACAGGTTGTGGCCTTTGAAGTCACCATGACTGATGCGCTCGCGAATCAGCTCGGCAAACAGATGATCCAGCGCCAGCAGCTCATTTTCTGGCGCGTCACCGCGCTCAACGTACGGCGCAAAACGCTCAATGATGTCCGGCCCCGGCAAGTATTCAGTCACCAGGTACGCCCGGCTGCGCAGCCACAAAAACCGCCTCTCCAACACCGCCAGCGGCTTGGGCGTCGCAATCCCCAGAAACGCCAGGCGGTTGCCTTCGCGCCACGAATGCCAGGCGCGGCTCGGGCGCCAGAAGCGCTTGAGCCAATGGGCAAATCCCTTGATGTTGTAGCGCTTGATCACCAGCGGCCGACCGGCCACCTCGACCTTGCCCACGCTGGCGGCCCCGCCGGTTTTGTACAGGTGGCCCTGATCCAGCAATGCATCGGCCTGCTCCAGCACCGGCAGCATGGCGGCCTCTTCCTCACGGCGAATCGCGCGCAAGGCAAAGGCGCCACGCACGACGCTGAACAGCGTGCAGTCGCGGCCAACCTTGTTCAAAAAGTCCTTCAAGCGCCAGGCGCTGACCTTGCGCACCTGTTTTTCGAGCGCTTCCAGCGGCACGGCGTGCTCGCCATTGCTCAGCAGGTAATAGACCAGTAATTCTTCGGTAAAGGGTTCGAGGTTTTTCGGCAATTGCGCAAAAAACACCCCGAGGTTTTCCAGTACCCGGTTGCGCGACAGCGGCTTGCCCGCGGCTTCGACACGAATGCCGGCGCCGTCAATCAGGTACAGCTTGCCGTCCTGGCGCAACAGGTTGTCCAGGTGCAGGTCTTCCTGCCACAGC
This sequence comes from Pseudomonas sp. NFX183, assembly GCF_047943075.1. Lineage (NCBI taxonomy): Bacteria > Pseudomonadati > Pseudomonadota > Gammaproteobacteria > Pseudomonadales > Pseudomonadaceae > Pseudomonas > Pseudomonas sp. NFX183. The sequence continues at coordinate 1,593,879 of NZ_CP181333.1, forward strand.
CCTTTGGTATGCATGTGGGCAATCGCCCCCAGCGCCTCGGCGAGCACGGCTGTTTGTTCGTCCGCCAGCGGCGGCAAGCCTTCAACTGCCTGCCAGGCATCGGCGAGGCTCTCGGCGCCCTCAATGAATTCGAACAGCAGCCAGCCGCCCTCGCCTTCCTGCAAGCCATCGGCCAACAGCTGCGGCGTGGTCAGGCCTTGCTCGGCAAGCAGGCGTACGCCGCTGAGCTCGCGCTGAAAATGACGTGCCGCCTTGCTGCCCACCAATAACTTGGCCAGCACCGTGCGCCCGCGCCAGACGCCGGCGCCCACATAACGCTCGCCCGGCAACACACGCAGCAGACTGAGCAATTGCAGCTGCCCTGGGCCGGCGGCATCCGCCAGTTCAATGGTCAGCGGCAGGCTGGGCGTGCGGCCGGCTTTTTTCAGCTCGGACAAACGCATCAGCGGTTCTCCTTGTGGCTGCGACGCGCCGTCAGCCGTTCAAACCAGGCGCCCACCTTTGCGCTGTTTTCAGGCTCTGCCAGGTAGGCCGCCAGCAACTGTCGCACTTGCGCGTCCGTCCACTGCGGCGCGCGGCGCAGCAGCGGCTCCAGGTCTTTGACCCTGTCACGTTGGCCGAACAACAGCGGGCGGGTTTTCTCCAGGTCGATCAGCTGCGCGGCGTAACCGTCGCCCAGGGTCTGCAGAAAAATATGCTTGGGATAAAAACAGCCATGCACCTGGCCTACGCTGTGCAGATGACGGGCCAACTGACCGCAGGCCAGCAGAATCGCGCGGTGCTGGGCATCGGTCAGTTGCGGCCACTGTTCCAGCAACGAATCCAGGTCGTTCCAACCGTCCAGGGCACGGGTCAGCAACATCGCGCGGTGCTCGCCGTCGACCTTGCGCTCACCGAAAAACGCGGCCTGCAACGCCGGAATACCGAGTTTCTGATAACGGCTGATATTGCGGAATTCGCGCGCAAAGGTGGGCTCGCCAAACGGCTTGTGCAGCGTGCGTGTCAGGTAGTTGCTCTGGCGCTTGAGGTAGTAACCCTGCCCTTCAAGCTCCAGGCGAAACACGCTGCTCCATCCACCCTTGCTGGTATTGGGCTCGTCCACCGCGTCCAGTTGCCTGGCCCACAGGGCGTCGAAGGTTGCCAGACCATGGCGCTCCAGCAGAGCGCGGTCTTCGGCCGCCAGGAAATCACTCATTCGCGTCCCTCGAAAAACTTCACCACGTGGCGAATTCGCTGTTTGTCTGACGCTGTCAGGTGCGTGCGTTGGCGGTATTGCATGTAGAAGCGCAGGCGCTGCGTGGCCGACAAGTGATACTTGGCGACCTTGTCCAGGCAGGCCAGGTCCTTGGTAATTCGGTACTTGAGCCAGAAACCGCGCCAGAAATCACCGTTGGGGCAATCGATGAGGTACAGGGTCTGCTGGTCGTCGACCAGCAGGTTGCGCCACTTCAAATCGTTATGGGTGAAGCGGTGCTCATGCATGGTGCGCGTGTATTCGGCGAGCTGGCGACTGATCACGCTGACCCACTTGGGGTCTTTCAAGCGCGGATCTTTGCGATCAGCCAGCATCGACAGGTCTTCAGTCTTGGGCAGCTCGCGGGTGATCATCGCGCCCCGCGCGTAGGCCAGGCCTTTGCGTTCCAGCCCCCAGGCCACCACGTCGGCGGTGGGAATGCCCCACTTGGCGAAACGCTTGAGGTTCTGCCATTCGGACTTCACCCGAGGTTTGCCCAAGTAGCGGCGCAGGCCCTTGCCGGCGCCGACGTAGCGCTTGACGTAGTAATTGATCCCGCCGCGCGCCACCCGAATCACTTCCGACAACGGGTCGCGGGTCAGGCGCTCGCCTTGCAGGGCGAATACCGCTTCGAGGCTGCCGAAATCATCCGCCAGGGCGGCGTAAGCAGGTTCCAGGTTCCAACCCGCCATCAGAGCGCATCCCCGTAGCGTTGTTTACGTGCATAAAGCTTGTCGGCCTTGGTTTGCAGCCACTGCAACAAGGCATTTTCTTCAGCGAGGATCTGGCGCAACGGCTGCTGGAAGTAGCCTTTGAGGAAGCGCAACTTGTCACGACGCGTCAGGCCGATGTCCAGCGCCGAGAAGTACAACGCGGCCAGGTCTTTGTCGCGCCAGCGATGACTGATTTTGTCGCGGGTCTGGGCGCGGTGCAGGTCGATCACCGACAACTTGAAGTTATCAGCCGTCACCGGCGTATCGGTGTGCAACAGGAAGTGGCAGATGTAGCAATCGCGGTGGTTGACCCCACCGCGATGCATCATGCCAGTCATGCGCGCCACCTCGGCGATCAGCGCGCGCTTGAGGCGCGGCGCGGGCGGCTGCTTGAGCCAGTCGATGCTGAAGTCTTCCAGGCTGACAGTCGGCGCCAGTTCTTCAGTGATGATGAACGAGTGCTGGTCGGCCGGGTTGCTGCCGCGCTCGCCGTACGCCACGGCGGTCATGGTCGGCACGCCGATCTGCTGCAGGCGCTGGATGGCCTGCCACTCCTGGCCAGCACCGAGCACCGGCAGCTTGGCGGTGACCAGATTCTTGACGATCTCGCCCCAGCCGATGCCACGGTGGATCTTCACGAAATAGCCACGCCCATCCACCTCGGTGCGCAAGGTGCGCCGGGCTTCAAGTTCACGGTACACCTCGCCTTCCAGCCGCTCGACTTCGGCGAAGGCATCACGCCCGGCCCAGAGGGTCTTGAACGGTTCGGCAAGCATCAACTTCATCGTTTTGGCTCCGCCAGAATCACATCCGCCGCGTGCTGCGGCATGCTGTAGAGGTCGGCCGTCTCGGCGTACGCCAACCCATTGCGGCCCCAGGCCGCGCGCTGTGCAGTGTCGGTGAGCATGCGTGTCAGGTAGTGGTTGAGCTGCGTTTGATCGAACGGCTCGTCCAGCACCAACCCACTGTCGGCCTCGCTGATGTAATGGGCGTAACCACACACCGCCGAGACCAGCACCGGCAAACCGGCCACCAGCGCTTCGAGCAACACGGTGCCGGTGTTTTCGTTGTACGCCGGGTGGATCAACAGGTCGGCGCCCAGCAGGAAACGCGGAATATCGCTGCGCCCTTTGAGGAACTGCACGTTATCGCCCAGCCCCAACGTAGCACTCTGCAATTGGAATACTTTGGGGTCGTCCTGGCCAATTACAAACAGACGCGTGCGTTTTTTCAGTTCCGCCGGTAAGGCGGCCACGGCCTTGAGGCTGCGGTCGACGCCCTTGGTCTTGAAGCCGGAACCGATTTGCACCAGCAGCAAGTCGTCGCCGGCGAGGTTGAATTCCTGGCGGAAACCTTCGCGGATCTCGGCGGCATTCGGCGGCGCGCGGCGGTCCTGGGCGATGCCCGGCGGCAGCAGGTGGAAACGCTCCAACGGGGTGTCGTAATGCTTGATGAACAGCGGTTGCTGCACTTCAGAGATCATCAGGATTTCAGTCTTGGCGTCCCTGGCGAACACCGCGCGCTCGTACTCGGCAAAGTGGCGGTAACGGCCAAAGCGTTTGTACAGCGAATGACGCAGGTTTTGCGCCTTGTCTTCAAAGCAGCCATCGGCGGCGTAGTACACGTCCAGGCCGGGCATTTTGTTGAAGCCGATCAGACGGTCCACCGGGCGTTTGGCCAGGTCGGCTTCCATCCAGGCGCTGAGCTTTTCATTGCGCCGATGGTTGAAGAACGCCTTGACCGGCGCCACCAGCACTTCGAAGCCGGGCGGAATGTCGCCTTCCCAGATCAGCGTGTAGACACGAATCTGATGGCCGCGCTGCTGGCACTCCAGGGCGATACGCATGAAGTCGCGCTGCAGGCCACCGAAGGGGAAATATTTGTACAGAACAAAAGCCAGTTGCATCAGTGCAGCTCCTCAGCCAGTAACAACGTGCTCAGTCGGCTTGCCACACGCTCAGGGTTCAGGCGCGTGAAGCACAGGGGCGACTCGCGCTTGATGTCGAACCGACGCAGGTCGTCGGCCGTTGGTTGATAGGTACAGTGTTTTTGCAGGCACGGCGCGCACGGGAAGTCGCTGGCCAGGTGAATCTGGCCCTTGCCATAGGCGCCGGTCAGGCCGGGGTTGGTGGGGCCGAACAGGGAAATGGTCGGCACGTCCAACGCTGCGGCCAGATGACCCAGGCCCGTGTCCACCGCCACGCAGGCACGGGCGCCGGCCAGCACGCGGGCCACGCCGGCCAGGTTGAGCTTGGGCAGCACTTCGGCGTGTTGCAGGCCATGGGCCAGGCGCTCGGCACGGGCCTTTTCGTCGGCATTGCCCCACGGCAACTTCACGTCCACACCCAGGCGGCCCATGCGCTCGGCCAGCTCGCGCCAATAGGCTTCGGGCCAATGCTTGGTGTCCCAGGTGGTGCCGTGCAGCAGCAGCACAAATGGTTTTTTCGGCGGCAGGCCGAGCAGCTTGTCAGTGCTCAGGCCGTAGTCGCCCAGCCCTTTGGGCAGGTCGTAGCCCAGCGCAACGGCGAACAGCTGGCGCAAACGCTCCACCGCATGCTGCCCACGGGCCACGGCCAAACGGCGTGAGTAGAAACGCGCAGCGATGGGTTCGCGTGCAGAATGCTTGTCGAAACCCGCGACCGGAGCGCGCACGTAGCGCGTCAGCCAGGCGCTTTTCAGCAGGCCTTGGGCATCAATCACCAAGTCATACTTGGTCGACTGAACACGCTGCTTGAACCGTCGCCACTCGCCGCTCTTGATGGTTTGCCAGATGTTTTTGCGCCAGCGACGAATTGCCACCGGGATCACCTGGTCCACCGCCGGGTGCCAGGTGGGGATCTCGGCAAAGCCTTCTTCCACCACCCAGTCAAAGCGAATGCCGGGGATCGCCCGCGCCGCGTCGGTCAGTGCCGGCAAGGCGTGAATCACGTCGCCCAGGGATGAGGTCTTGACTACCAGTACTCGCAAACTAACGGACCTCGACCACGGAGCCCTGCAACCGCTGCAACGCGTCGCTGACCGGTTGCGGCAGCAGCTGGCGCAGGCAATTGTAGTGGCCGAAACGGCAGGTACGCTCAAAACACGGACTGCAATCCAGACCCAGGCGCACCACTTCGACCTTGTCGGCCAACGGCGGTGTGAAGCCAGGCGAGGTCGAGCCGTACACCGCCACCAGTGGGCGGTTCAACGCGGCAGCCACGTGCATCAGGCCGGAGTCGTTGGACACCACCGAGTCGGCGCAGGACAGCAGGTCGATGGCTTCGGCCAGTGACGTGTCGCCACTGAGGTTCACCGCTTCTTCGCGCAGCCCAGGGATCAGGCGCTGGCGGATGTCCTCGCCCACCGAGTGATCGTTTTTCGAGCCGAACAACCACACCTGCCAGCCTTCGCGAATCTTCATCTCGGCGACTTTGGCGTAATGCTCCGACGGCCAGCGCTTGGACTCGCCAAACTCCGCGCCTGGGCACAGCGCCAGCACCGGACGGTCGAGCATCAGGCCGAACTTGGCCAGGGCCGCGTCACGGGTCACTGGGTCGATCTGCAAGCTGGGGCGCGGGTACGGCATCGGCAGCTCGGCACCAGGCTCGTAGGCCAGGGCCATGAAGCGCTCGATCATCAGCGGGTAGCGTGCTTTGTCGAGGGTGCGCACATCGTTGAGCAATACGTAGCGAAATTCCCCGCGCCAGCCGGTGCGTTTGGGGATGCCGGCGAAATACGGCACCAGCGCCGACTTGAGCGAGTTGGGCAGCAGGATCGCCTGGTCGTACTGGCCGACCATGGATTTGCCGATGCGCCGGCGCGTCGCCAATTCGAGGGCACCGTGGCCGAGCGGGAAGCTCAAGGCCTTGCGCACCTGGGGCATACGCTCGAGGATCGGCCGGCTCCACTCGGGGGCGAGCACGTCGATTTGGCAGTCGGGATGACGCTGTTTCAGGCACTGGAACAGTGTCTGCGCCATCACCATGTCACCGACCCAACTGGGCCCAACGATCAGAATATTCATGTAGTTTCCACAAACGATGCGGGGAGGCTTATGCCTCCCCGCATCGACAATTATCCTAGGTTGCGGTAGCCACGGAACCGCTTTGTGTGGGAGCGGGCTTGCTCGCGAAAGCATCACCGCGGTCCGCCAGACAGACCGCAGCGCCTGCTTCGCGAGCAAGCCCGCTCCCACACAAGGCTGGTTTCCACATTAGATAGGCATCGCTCAATTAATCGAGTATCAGCTTAACCCCAGCGCCTGCCAGATTCGCATCACCTGGCGCCGTTCGTCGGCGAACTGATCCCCGGCTACCGTGCCAGCCTCATTTTGCAAGGCCTGGCGGTGCGCGGCGGAACGGTAGGCTTTATACACCTCGCGCAGCAGATGGGCATCGGCGGCGGGCATCAGCCCGACCTGCTCCAGGCCCTCCAGAATGCGGATATTGTCGGTGTAGCGCAGCAACGATGGATGTTGCGCAGACCACGCCAAAGCCGCGTATTGCACCATAAATTCAATATCGACGATACCTCCGGCGTCCTGCTTGAGGTCGAACACCACCGTGGGCTCAAAGGCATTGGCGCCGGTGCCGGCCGCCGTAGACCGGGTGCCCAGGTTGTCGCGCATCTTGGCGCGCATCTCGCTGACCTCCTGGCGCAGCTTGACCAGGTCGCGCTCACGCCCGAGTACTTTAGCGCGGACCTGCTCGAACGCCTGGCCCACATCCTGACTGCCCAACAGCACCCGCGCGCGGATCAGCGCCTGATGTTCCCAGGTCCAGGCCTCATTTTGCTGATAGCGCTCGAAGGCTCCCAGTGAACTCACCAGCAAACCCGACGCGCCGGATGGGCGCAGGCGCATGTCGACCTCATACAGCTGGCCGGAGTTGGTCTGGGTGGTCAGCAAGTGGATGATGCGCTGGCCCAGGCGCGTGAAGAACTGCGCGCCGTCGATCGGCTTGGCGCCGTCAGTCTCGGCCTGCGGATCACCGTCGTGGATAAACACCAGGTCTAGGTCGGAACCATGCCCCAGCTCGATGCCGCCGACTTTGCCATAACCAACAATGATGAACCCCGGGTCGCACAGCGTACCGTCAAGCCGCTGCGGCGAGCCGTGGCGGGCCACGGTCTGGCGCCACGCCAGGGCCAGTACTTGTTCGAGAATGGCTTCGGCGAGCCAGGTCAGGTAGTCGCTGACTTTCATCAGCGGCAGGCTGCCGGCGATTTCCGAAGCGGCCACGCGCAGACGGTGAGCCAGCTTGAAGTGGCGCAGCGCCTCCATCTGCTGCTCAAGGTCATCCTCGGGAATGCGCGTGAGGCGCTCGCGCAGCTCGGCGGCAAGTTCCGGCGCCAACGGCGGCTTGAACAGGCGGCCTTCGTTGAGCAATTCGTCGAGCAACAACGGGAAGCGCGTGATCTGTTCGGCAATCCACGGGCTGGCGGCGCACAGTGTGAGCAGACGGCGCAACGCGTCAGGGTTTTCGGTGAGCAGCACCAGATAAGCGGAACGGCGGGCGACGGCTTCGACCAGCGGCAGTACACGTTCAAGCACCAAATCCGGGTTGGCGTGCTCGACGGCCTGGGCCAGCAGACGCGGAATAAAGGCATCCAGCCGCTCCCGCCCCAGGCGCTGCATGGCACGCAATTGCGGGCTGCCGCGCAAGCCGGCCAGGGCTTTGAGGGCTTTGGGCGCGTCGGTAAAACCACCTTCCTGCAATTGCAGGCGAGCGGCGTCTTCGTCCTGAGACTCTTCCCACAATGGCAGCCACTCGCCGCCTACGACCAACTCACTCTCTGCGCCTTCCTCTTCGTCAGGGTCGGCGATGACTTGGCGGAAGTGCCAGTCCACCCGACCACGCCAGTACATCAGGCGCTCATGGAACGTGGACCAATCGGCAAAGCCCAGCATAAAGGCGATACGCGCCTGATCTTCCGGGGTGTCCGGGAGCATTTGCGTCTGACGGTCGGCGATCGCCTGAATCGCATGCTCGGTGTAACGCAAGAATTCGTAGCCGTTGCGCAACTCGGCAATGACTGCCGCAGGCAAATAGCCCTGCCCTTCGAGCGTGCCGAGCACCTTGAGCAATGGCCGTTGTTGCAGGCTCAGGTCGCGGCCGCCGTGGATCAGCTGGAACGCCTGGGCGATAAATTCCACCTCGCGGATGCCACCCGAGCCCAGCTTGATGTTGTCGGCCATGCCTTTGCGCCGCACTTCCTGCTGGATCAGCTGCTTCATGGTGCGCAGCGCTTCGATGGCCGAAAAGTCCAGGTAACGCCGATAGACGAACGGGCGCAGCATATCCAGCAGTTGCGCACCGGCCACCTGGTCACCGGCAACCACGCGCGCCTTGATCATGGCGTAGCGTTCCCAGTCGCGGCCCTGGTCCTGATAGTACTGTTCCAGCGCGTTGAAGCTGAGCACCAGGGCGCCAGCCGAACCGTAGGGGCGCAGGCGCATGTCGACGCGGAACACAAACCCGTCGACCGTCATCGGGTCGAGCGCCTTGATCAGTTTTTGACCAAGCCGGATGAAAAATTCCTGGTTGTCCAGCGCGCGCTTCACGCCCACCGTTTCGCCACCCTCGGGGTAGGCGAAGATCAGGTCGATATCAGAAGACAGGTTCAGCTCCACGGCGCCGAGCTTGCCCATGCCGAGGATGACCATGTGCTGGGCTTCGCCGCTGCGTCGGCCGGTGGGGGTGCCGAATTGCACGCAATGGCGCTGGTACAGCCATTGGTAGGCTTGGTCGATGCTGGCGTCGGCCATGTCGGAAAGGTCGCGACAGGTTTGCACCAGGTCGGCCTGGCGCGTCAGGTCGCGCCAGATGATGCGCACTTGCTGGCGAGTGCGCTGGCGACGCAGCACGCGACCCAGCTCATCTTCTGTTTCGGCCTGTTGCACGGCGCCGGCGATCTGGCTGCACAGCTCGCCGGGCGCAAAGCCGCGGTCCAGCTCGCCCCAGGCCACCAGCTCGAGCAACATCAAAGGGTCACGCAAGCTCTGTTCAATGACAAAATCACTGGCGGCGCACACGCGGGCGAAGTCAGCCCACCGTTGCGGCGTCCAGGCAGAAAGTCCATGATCGTCGTCCAGCGCGGCCACTGCGTCACGAAATGACTGCTCGGCCCGCTGGGCAAAAGGCAAGAGAATGGCCGGTAATGGGGCCAGCGTTGGAAGGCTCATGGTCTATCCTTGATCGGCGCGTAAAAGGCTTGTTGCTGTGAACGCAAGAACCACGCTCGGTGAAGGACTGTCGAACAAAGGTTATAAATAGCTGAAATTAAATTAATCTTGGCAGGCAACATCAAACTTTCACCTTTTCTTGTTCGCAAAAGATCAACAATAACGATTATGCTCACCAGCCAGACCGAGCAATCCACTCGGTCTTGTGTAGTTTTACTACTCGTATATACATTCGAAAGGCTGAAATGGCCGACGATTTGTAGTAAAACTACAGGACGCCGAAGCAACCTTCGGCCATCCAAGAATTTATGTCGTCTGCCCACAAGGCCAGTCGCAAACTTCAGGCAACCGATTCTGGTAGCCTTTCCGCCCTGGAGCAAGCCATGCAAGACCTCGATCCCGTCGAAACCCAGGAATGGCTGGACGCCCTGGAATCGGTTCTCGACAAAGAAGGCGAAGACCGTGCTCACTACCTGATGACCCGTATGGGCGAACTCGCGACCCGCAGCGGCTCGCAATTGCCTTACGCCATCACCACGCCATACCGCAACACCATCCCCGTTACCCACGAAGCACGCATGCCTGGCGACCTGTTCATGGAACGCCGCATTCGCTCGTTGGTACGCTGGAACGCCATGGCGATGGTAATGCGCACGAACTTGAAAGATTCTGACCTGGGCGGTCACATCTCCAGCTTCGCTTCCAGCGCAACCCTGTATGACATCGGCTTCAACTACTTCTTCCAGGCCCCGACCGACGAACACGGCGGCGACCTGATCTACTTCCAGGGCCACACTTCTCCAGGCGTTTACGCCCGTGCGTTCATGGAAGGCCGCATCACCGAAGAACACATGAACAACTTCCGCCAGGAAGTGGACGGTAACGGCCTGTCGTCGTACCCGCACCCTTGGCTGATGCCTGATTTCTGGCAGTTCCCGACTGTATCCATGGGCTTGGGCCCGATCCAGGCGATCTACCAGGCACGCTTCATGAAGTACCTGGAAGCGCGTGGCTTCATCCCTGAAGGCAAGCAGAAAGTCTGGTGCTTCCTGGGCGACGGCGAGTGTGACGAGCCGGAATCCCTGGGCGCCATCTCTCTGGCCGGCCGCGAGAAGCTCGACAACCTGATCTTCGTCATCAACTGCAACCTGCAGCGCCTCGACGGCCCGGTTCGCGGCAACGGCAAGATCATCCAGGAACTCGAAGGCGTGTTCCGCGGTGCTCAGTGGAACGTGACCAAAGTCATCTGGGGCCGTTTCTGGGACCCACTGCTGGCCAAAGACGTCGACGGTATCCTGCAACGTCGCATGGACGAAGTCATCGACGGCGAGTACCAGAACTACAAAGCCAAAGACGGCGCGTTCGTACGTGAACACTTCTTCAACACGCCTGAACTCAAGGCAATGGTTGCAGACCTGTCCGACGACGAGATCTGGAAACTCAACCGTGGCGGCCACGACCCGTACAAGGTCTACGCGGCGTACCACGAAGCGGTCAACCACAAAGAACAACCGACCGTCATCCTGGCCAAGACCATCAAGGGTTATGGCACCGGTGCCGGCGAAGCGAAGAACACTGCGCACAACACCAAGAAGGTTGATGTTGAAAGCCTGAAGCTGTTCCGCGACCGCTTCGACATCCCGGTCAAGGACGAAGAGCTGGAGAACCTGCCGTTCTTCAAGCCAGAGCCAAACAGCGCCGAAGCCCGCTACCTCAGCGAGCGTCGCACTGCACTGGGCGGTTTCGTGCCACAGCGCCGCGCCAAGAGCTTCAACATCCCGACACCGCCACTCGATACCCTCAAGGCTATCCTGGACGGCTCGGGCGACCGTGAAATCTCCACCACCATGGCCTTCGTGCGGATCCTCGCGCAGCTGGTCAAGGACAAGGAAATCGGTTCGCGTATCGTCCCGATCATCCCGGACGAAGCCCGTACCTTCGGTATGGAAGGCATGTTCCGTCAGTTGGGCATCTACTCCTCCGTCGGCCAGCTCTACGAGCCAGTCGATAAAGACCAGGTGATGTTCTACAAGGAAGACAAAAAGGGCCAGATCCTCGAAGAAGGTATCAACGAAGCGGGCGCCATGAGCTCCTTCATCGCTGCCGGTACTTCGTACTCCAGCCACAACCAGCCGATGCTGCCGTTCTACATCTTCTACTCGATGTTCGGCTTCCAGCGTATCGGCGACCTGGCGTGGGCAGCAGGCGACAGCCGTACCCGTGGCTTCCTGATCGGCGGTACCGCCGGCCGGACCACGCTGAACGGCGAAGGCCTGCAACACGAAGACGGTCACAGCCACATCCTGGCTGCCACCATCCCGAACTGCCGCACCTTTGATCCAACCTACGGCTATGAGCTGGCGGTGATCATCCAGGACGGCATGAAGAAGATGACCGAAGAGCAGCAGGACGTTTTCTACTACATCACCGTGATGAACGAGTCCTACCAGCAGCCAGCCATGCCGGCCGGTGTCGAGGAAGGCATCATCAAGGGCATGTACCTGCTCGAAGAAGACACCAAGGAAGCGGCGCACCACGTACAGCTGATGGGCTCCGGCACCATCCTGCGCGAAGTGCGTGAAGCGGCCAAGATCCTGCGTGAAGAGTTCAACGTCGGCGCTGACGTGTGGAGCGTTACCAGCTTCAACGAACTGCGTCGCGACGGCCTGGCAGTGGAGCGTAACAACCGCCTGCACCCAGGTCAGAAGCCAGCGAAAAGCTACGTTGAAGAGTGCCTGGCCGGCCGTAAAGGTCCAGTCATTGCCTCTACCGACTACATGAAGCTGTTTGCTGAACAGATTCGCCAGTGGGTCCCGTCCAAGGAATTCAAAGTCCTGGGCACCGACGGTTTCGGCCGCAGTGACAGCCGCAAGAAGCTGCGTCACTTCTTCGAAGTTGACCGTCACTTCGTGGTGTTGGCAGCCCTGGAAGCCTTGGCTGACCGTGGTGAGATCGAACCTAAGGTGGTGGCTGACGCTATCGTCAAGTTCGGGATCAACCCGGAAAAACGCAACCCACTGGACTGCTGAGGAGATTTTTTGTGAGCGAACTCATTCGCGTACCTGACATCGGCAGCGGTGAAGGTGAAGTAATCGAGCTGTTTGTGAAAGTCGGCGACACCGTCGAAGCCGACCAGAGCATCCTGACCCTGGAATCGGACAAGGCGAGCATGGAAATCCCTGCTCCCAAGGCCGGCGTGGTCAAAAGCCTGAAAGTGAAGCTGGGCGACCGCCTGAAAGAAGGCGACGAACTGCTGGAACTGGAAATCGAAGGCGCCGCAGACGCGGCCCCTGCGGCGGCCCCTGCGGCGGCTCCTGCTGCTGCACCTGCACCGGCTGCTGAAAAGCCTGCCGCCGCTGCCGAGGCGCCTGCAGCCCCGGCCGCAGCTCCGGCTGAGGCCTCTGTTCAGGACATTCACGTCCCGGACATCGGTTCGTCGGGCAAGGCCAAGATCATCGAGCTGCTGGTCAAGGTCGGCGACACCGTCGAAGCCGACCAGTCGCTGATCACCCTGGAGTCCGACAAGGCCTCCATGGAAATCCCATCGCCGGCTGCCGGCGTGGTGGAAAGCATCGCGGTCAAGCTCGAAGACGAAGTCGGCACTGGCGACTTCATCCTCAAGCTCAAAGTACAAGGCGCTGCGCCGGCTGCTGCTCCAGCACCGGCTGCGGCTGCACCTGCTGCAAAAGCTGAAGCGGCTCCGGCTCCGGCTGCTGCCGCCCCTGCACCGGCTGCGAAAGCCGAGGCTGCACCGGCTCCTGCGGCTGCCGCACCTGCGCCACGCGGTGCCAAGGTTCACGCCGGCCCAGCCGTGCGTCAGCTGGCCCGTGAGTTCGGTGTTGAGCTCAATGCTGTGTCGGCCACTGGCCCGCACGGTCGTGTGCTGAAAGAAGACGTGCAGGTTTACGTCAAGGCCATGATGCAGAAGGCCAAGGAAGCTCCGGCTGCCGGCGCTGCTACCGGTGGCGCTGGTATTCCGCCGATTCCGGTCGTGGACTTCAGCCGCTTCGGCGAAACCGAAGAAGTGCCGATGACCCGCCTGATGCAAATCGGCGCGTCGAGCCTGCACCGCAGCTGGCTGAACATTCCGCACGTGACCCAGTTCGACCAGGCCGACATCACCGACCTGGAAGCTTTCCGCGTTGCGCAGAAAGCCGTGGCCGAGAAGGCTGGCGTAAAACTGACCGTGCTGCCACTGCTGCTCAAGGCCTGCGCGCACCTGCTCAAGGAACTGCCGGACTTCAACAGTTCGCTGGCGCCAAGCGGTAAAGCGATCATTCGCAAGAAATACGTGCACATCGGTTTTGCAGTTGATACCCCGGACGGCCTGCTGGTGCCTGTGATCAAGAACGTTGATCAGAAGAGCCTGCTGCAACTGGCTGCTGAAGCGGCTGCACTGGCCGCCAAGGCCCGTGACAAGAAGCTGACTGCAGACGACATGCAAGGCGCGTGCTTCACCATCTCCAGCCTCGGGCACATTGGCGGCACTGGCTTCACGCCGATCGTCAACGCGCCGGAAGTGGCGATCCTGGGTGTGTCCAAGGCCACTATCCAGCCTGTGTGGGACGGTAAAGCGTTCCAACCGAAGCTGATGCTGCCGCTGTCGTTGTCCTACGATCACCGTGTGATCAACGGCGCCGCCGCTGCACGCTTCACGCAGCGTCTGAGCCAACTGCTGAACGACATCCGCACCATCCTGCTGTAAGCCGCAAACGGGCCTCCCTTTCACCGGGGAGGCCTGGCTGCACCGATTTCCGAGCGCCACGCTCGTACCTCAACCCCGCCACTTGGCGGGGCTTTTTTTGGCCTGCTTTTTTGTCGGGGTAAGGGCTGTAGCGCGTGCGTCAACTCGCCACCCATCACCTGGATTGTAGAAACCGCTCCCGCGGCCGATAACAGCCATATAGCACTTAGCCTTCATCCTCTCTTGTCAGTGCGTGCCGCATGATGCAACCTTGCCGCAGGCGACAGTAAAGAGGGCGTGAGCCCGGCGCCGTGCGCATTTTTCCAAGCGAGTTTCCCCATGAAAAGCCAACCCGATGCCGCCCATATGGCGGCCGAGGTAGTGACGCAGTTACCGGTGCCTTCGCGCCTCGGCATGCTGCGTTTCGAACGGCTTAATGAGGCAAGCTGGGCGCTGCTGTACCTCGACCCCAATTGCGAGCGCCAGTTTGGTCTGCCGGCGGTCGAACTGTGCGCCCTGGTCGGCACGCCCTACGCCAGCTTGATGGAACCGCAGGCGCGCTACCAACTGCACGACGCCATCCAGCAACAACTGACCCAGAGCCCGCATTACCTGGTGCGCTACACCTTGCACACCAGCGACGGGCCTTTGAGCCTGCTGGAAATGGGCGAGACCTACAAACAGCACAATCGCCACCTGCTGCGCGGCTACCTGATGGTGGTCGACGGACTGTTTAGCGAAATCCCCACTGCCGTCCCGACCGCAGACCTGGAAAACCAGAACAGCCGCCTGCAGATCGCCCTGGAACTCAACCAGCGTGCCCAGCAGGAACAGTTGCAGCACCTGGAGCGCGTGCGCGCCCAACAGGAGCTGATCCTGCTGCTGGCTCGCCAGCGCTACACCACGCCCAACTCGCTGCAGGAAGCCGCCGAGCTGATCACCCGCAGCGCGTGCGACATCTACCAGATCGATTGCGCGAGCATCTGGAACCTGGAAGGCCAACGCCTGGTGCCGATCTCGGCGTACCACCGCGACAACCAACAGCACCACTTGCCTGAAGCGATCGACGCCAGCGGCTTCCCGGACTACCTGGAAGCCCTGCACTCGAGCCGCGCCATCGACGCCACCCATGCGTTGCGTGACCCGCGCACCCGGGAAATGGCCGAAAGCCTGCGCGCCAAGGACGTGCACGCGATGCTCGACGCGAGCATCCGTGTGGATGGCCAAGTCATCGGCGTGCTGTGCCTGGAACAAAGCGGCAGCTCGCGTGCCTGGCAGGCTGATGAGATCGCCTTCGCCGGCGAGCTGGCGGACCAGTTCGCACAAGTGATCAACAACCACAACCGGCGCGCCGCCACCAGCGCGCTGCACTTGTTCCAGCGGGCTGTGGAGCAAAGCGCCAACGCGTTTCTGCTGGTCAATTGCGACGGCGTGGTCGAGTACGTCAACCCAAGCTTTACCGCGATCACCCAGTACAGCGCCGAAGAAGTCCATGGCCATCGACTGGCGCAGTTGCCGGCCCTGGAAAACCTCAGCGAAATGCTCTTCGACGCACCGTCGAGCCTGGCCAAGAGCAACAGCTGGCAAGGTGAGTTCAAGAGCCGACGCAAAAACCTCGAACCCTACTGGGGCCAGCTGTCGATTTCCAAGGTGTATGGCGACAACCGTGAGTTGACCCACTACATCGGCATCTACGAAGACATCACCCAGACCAAGCTGGCCCAGCAGCGCATCGAGCGGCTGGCCTACACCGACAACCTGACTAACCTGGGCAACCGCCCGGCGTTTATCCGCAACCTGGATGAGCGCTTCGCGCGCGACAGCGACAGCCCGATCAGCCTGTTGCTGGTGGACATCGACAATTTCAAGCGGATCAACGACAGCCTCGGCCACCAGACCGGCGACAAGTTGCTGATCAGCCTGGCCCGGCGCCTGCGCAACAGCCTGAGTGCCAGCGGCAGCCTGGCGCGGTTTGCCAGTAACGAGTTCGCGGTGTTGCTCGACGACACCGACCTGGAGAGTGGCCAACAGGTCGCCAGCCAGTTGCTGGCAACCCTCGACAAACCGATGTTCGTCGACAACCAACTGATCAGTGTCACCGGCTCCGTGGGCCTGGCCTGCGCGCCGTTGCACGGCCGCGACCCGCAAACCCTGATGCGTAACGCCGGGCTGGCCCTGCACAAGGCCAAGGCCAATGGTAAACACCAGGTACAGGTGTTTACCGAGGCGCTGAACGCCGAGGCCAGTTACAAACTGTTTGTGGAAAACAACCTGCGCCGCGCCCTGACCCAAAACGAGCTGGACGTGTTCTACCAGCCCAAGCTGTGCCTGCGCAGCGGCCGGCTGCTGGGCATGGAAGCGCTGTTGCGCTGGAACCACCCGGAAAAGGGCATGATCCGTCCCGACCAGTTCATCAGCGTGGCGGAAGAAACCGGGCTGATCATCCCCATCGGCAAATGGATCGCGCGCCAGGCCTGCCGCATGAGCAAGCAATTGAGCGCCGCCGGCATGGGCAACTTGCAGGTGGCGATCAACCTGTCGCCCAAGCAATTCTCCGACCCGGATCTGGTGGCCTCGATTGCCACCATCCTCAAGGAAGAACAGTTACCCGCGAAACTGCTGGAGCTGGAGCTGACCGAAGGTTTGCTGCTGGAAGCCACCGAAGACACGCGCCTTCAACTGGACCAGCTGAAGAGCTTTGGCCTGACCCTGGCCATGGATGACTTCGGTACCGGCTATTCGTCGCTGAGCTACCTGAAGAAATTCCCCATCGACATCATCAAGATCGATCGCAGCTTTATCCACGAAATCCCGGACAACCAGGACGACATGGAAATCACCTCGGCAGTGATCGCCATGGCCCACAACCTCAAGCTCAAAGTGGTGGCCGAGGGCATCGAAACCTCCGAGCAACTGGCCTTCCTGCGCCGGCATCGTTGCGATGTGGGCCAGGGCTATTTGTTCGACCGGCCGATCCCCGGTGCAGAGCTGCTCGAGAAGCTTAAACGCTACCCGCGCGGGCCAATCGCCTGACAGCGCTGTAACACTCGGGCACACTGGCTGTCTGAATCTTTACCGCTAACTCAACCTGACGAGAGGACTGCTCATGGTCTTGCGCTCGGAAATTCTGGTGAACAAAAACGTGTTGCCCACTCAAGAACAAGCTTTGCCTGGCCGTGAAACCCCGATGGCACTGCCAGAGACGCATTTCGTCAACGGCAACCCGCTGCTCGGCCCCTTTGTCGACAACGTCGAGTTCGCGATCTTCGGCCTCGGTTGTTTCTGGGGTGCCGAACGCCGGTTCTGGCAGCGCGACGGTGTGGTCAGCACCGTGGTCGGCTACGCCGGCGGCTACACGCCGAACCCCACTTACGAAGAAGTCTGCTCGGGCCTGACCGGCCATAGCGAAGTGGTACTGGTGGTGTTCGACCAAGACAAGATCAGCTACGAAGAGCTGCTGAAAATGTTCTGGGAGCTGCACAATCCGACCCAAGGCATGCGCCAGGGCAACGACATCGGCAGCCAGTACCGTTCGGTGATCTACGCCGTGAAGCCTGAGCATCTGGAAGCGGCCAAAGCCAGCGCCGAGGCGTATCAGGGCGAGCTGACCAAGGCCGGCCTGGGCACCATCACCACAGAAATCGAAGAAGCACCGACGGTGTACTTCGCCGAGGCGTATCACCAGCAATATCTGGCGAAGAACCCACAGGGCTATTGCGGGATCGGCGGCACGGGCGTGACCTGCCCGATCTAAGCACAACGCAGATCAAAAAATGTGGGAGCGGGCTTGCTCGCGAATGCGGTATATCAGTCGACATATCTGTTAACTGACACTCCGCTTTCGCGAGCAAGCCCGCTCCCACATTTAGTCTTGTGCTTGGCTTGAGATCTGATTACTCAGCGATAAGCCAATCCATCTGCCACCCACCCTGGGTCTGGCCAAGTTTCTTGGACAACCACGGCAGCAGCTCACGCAACTCCTCCTCCAAACCCCACGGCGGGTTGGCAATCGCCAGGCCCGAGCCGGTCAGGGTGTTGGGCGTGTCCAGCGGATGCACCAGCAACTCCACCCGCAGCAACTTCGGCGCACCGGTGCCGGCCAGGTCCTGGTAGAAGCGGCGCAACATGCGCTGGTCTTTCACCGGGTACCAGATCGCCGCAACGGTCTGGCGCATGCGGCTGACCGCTTCCTTGAGGGACGCCGCGCAGCGCTGCATTTCGTCGAGCTTTTCAAACGGCGGATCGATCAGCATCAACGCGCGCTTTTCCGGCACCGGCAGCAAGGCACGCGGCACATGCCAGCCTTCGCCCAAGTGCACTTTGACGCGGCGATCGCCCTTCATGTTGTCCTTGAGCAGCACGCCGTCTTCCGGGTGTTTTTCATTCAGCAGCACACGATCCTGAGGCCGCGTGAGGCGGCGCGCCAGTTCTGGCGAGCCCGGGTAGTAGCGCAACTGGCCATCCGGGTTCATCTCATGCAACACGCGCATGTAGTCGGCGGTCAGCGGCGGCAGGTCGCTCTCGCCCCACAAGCGGGCGATGCCTTCCAGGTATTCACCGGTGCGGTTGGCCTGATCACCTTGCAGGTCGTACAGCCCGATCCCGGCGTGGGTGTCGAGGTAGGCGAACGGCTGCTCCTTGCGCGACATCAGAGCGATGAGGCGGGTCAAGGTCAGGTGTTTGAAGACATCGGCGTGGTTGCCGGCGTGAAAGGCGTGACGATAATTCATGGTTGCTCCTGCGCAGGGGGCGAAGTTTACCTTCTACAGGAGCAAAGGGGCAGAGTGTGGCGAGCGGGCTCACCCCGCGTTGGGCTGCGCAGCAGCCCTGAAACGGTCACCGCGTTCTTTTTTTTGCCAGAACTCAGTGGCAGGTTTTGGGGCCGCTACGCAGCCCGACGCAGGGCAAGCCTGCTCGCCACAACAACCCCTCACACTGATGGCTATTTTCAGCAGGCGCTGCGTCAACTCAACTCTGAGGCCAGATAGTCGGCCAGCGCCCCCTGGCTGACATCCGCCCCGCGCGCAAAGCAGGCGACCTTGTGGCGCAAGATCGCAGGCTTGAAAGCGGTATGCAGGTCGGGGCGCTGCTCTTCGAGCCATTGCAGCAAGTTGTCGATCAGCACGTGGGGTGATTGCTCTGCCAGATGCTCCAGCAACGAGGCAGGCACTTGCCACCATGGGCTGGTTTTGGCGGCAGTGACCGGGCCAGTCGCAACCGTTAGCGGTTGGCCGTTGATCAGGTAACGTTGAAATACCGGCAACACCTTCCCCGCCTCATCGCCGATGTTTTGCACAATCGCCAGAAATTGACCGCCATCCCAGAAGCGCAAAAATACTTCCTGCCCCTCGGGCAACAGCACCTTGGTCAAGCTTTGCAGGTGCGCGACCACTGTTTCCAGTGGGCTGGACGATACGGCCAGCCAACCCCAGTCCGTAGATTCGGTGGTTGCTATCCAGTCGAGGAATAGGCTTTCGGGCTCGATGATGGCGACGTAAGGCATGACCTCAGTCCACTCAGCATAGGCCGTGCTTGCCCAGATGGGCTGGGGCGGCATACCAGCTGCCATTTTTCGCCAGACATCTACCGGCTTTGCGTCGCTGGCGTTACTGAGAATGACGAAGGCATTCTCAGTCGTCTGAAGGGGACAATGGGTTAACCAAGTTTCTGGTAACAACTGATTCGGCATTAGGTACATTCCATTCAAAGGAGGACGCAAGCAATGATTCGTTTTTCATAACAATTGCTGTCACAAACAAAGCGTCAACAATTACATTTTGAAAAGCTCTCGCCTAATCTAAAACCAATCAACATCCTCCCATCCCACAAGCTCTCCTATTACAAGCAAAATAAAAATACCAAGGCCGGAGGCCACTGAACAGACACCTAGACTTTTCAAAATAAATTTGAGCATCTTCGGAAACTCAGCGTAGTCCTCAGCACTAAGACATCCGTGTTTTATAGAGTGTGCGGGGAAGGCGAAAGCACCGATCACAGCCCTTATCGCCCACGATCTACTTATAGGATCCCAACCGATACTTCCACCCGAACTTATAACATACCAACTACGCCTGAAGTTCTTCCGTATCTTTTCGATCTTAAAATAAGAAGATACAAAGCCCATACAGGAACAATCAAAATAAATAAAAAACACGCAACCATTAAGCTCCAGTAAATAATCCTTGCATCTTCAAAGGACAAAGTTGAGGCAACAAAGCTAAACATGTCACAACACCCCATGGGTCAATGTACAACCTCATAGATATTTTCGCCTAACTTTTCGCCCCTATTGCCAGACAATGCACTTACACTTGCCAACGCCTTTACGCACCAGAGGTCCGAGACAGTTATTCAATTGACTCAGTAAATTTTATCGCTACGCGATAAAATCTTAAGTACTCTAGGTAGGCCACCCTAGAAAATTAATTGCCAAGGCCATCACCACACCACCTAATGTGAGCACAATTGCTGCTGTCGCAGAGGATACAATCCAAAAATTTAAGGGCTTCGGAAACCGCCTATAGTCATCTGGGTCAAGCTCACCTCTTTCAATTGATTTTTGAGGAAAAACCAACACACCCGAGACACCACTTAGAATATAAAACTTACCGACCAGCCCAGCGCTCAAAAGGGAGCTCCTATTTTGAACAACTAATGACCGCCCCAAACATCTGACAATTTCTGACATTCTAAAAAAAACCATATAAAACCAAATACCAATAATAAAAATACCGGACAAAAACAAGCCTAAGGAGGACATCAAAAAAATGATTTCCGAGTCATTTATCATCGGACAACCTTATAAACAACTTCCCCAATAGTTTCACCCACTTTAGAAAATGCGTTACCCCCTACAGCAGATCCCAACCCCGCGACTACAACAGCGCAAACCGCTCCACCCACCCCGACGGTAGCAACGCCAATACCGACACATATGGCCCCACTTCCCATAGCACCAACCAC
The DNA here is from genome assembly GCF_047943075.1 of Pseudomonas sp. NFX183. Taxonomy (NCBI): domain Bacteria; kingdom Pseudomonadati; phylum Pseudomonadota; class Gammaproteobacteria; order Pseudomonadales; family Pseudomonadaceae; genus Pseudomonas; species Pseudomonas sp. NFX183. Next base: position 1,614,635 of record NZ_CP181333.1, read on the forward strand.
CCCACCAGTTACCATTCCAACGAATGCCCCACTTTCGGTGAACTTGACCTGCTGACACTCATCCCTGCTTCCAACTCGACACGTTTCCTTCACCTTCAATGCGGACGCTGCCCCCCCTAGCCCAATACCGACAAACCCGCCGACCTTCATATACTGGCTCGCCCGCGCCACACTTTGAATATGCGTCGCATATCCAGGAATCCCCCCTGACACACCCGCTTTGCTCCAATGATGAACCAAACTACGACTGGAAATCCCCAATGCTTTTTTGAGCTTTGGGTGATCGGCAATGCCAACTCCTTTGCGTACCAGAGGCCCGAGGCTGTTATCCAGTTGAGTTAACAGCTTCTGACGTTTGGCGAAAAATTCTGCACCTTGCAAATTGCCCTGAGCCTGAAAGGTTTTGACGTGCAACTTTTCAAGATCTACGAGGACGGACTTGGTCCGCGTTAAATGATTTTCCACCATGCTGGATCCCACCCCCAACGCCATCGAACTCTGCGCCAAAAAAAGCACCAACCTCTTGCTGGTGCTCAACCATAAACGCCGCCTCGTCATCGCTCATCGGCGTCAGTGCATCGTTCACTTCTTTCGCCGCCTCCATCAGCAATGCCTCTTCACGCGTGCATTGGCTGTTAAGCGGGTCGCTGAGGACGAGCATTTGCCCCGGCCTGGCGTACTGCGTGAGTTGTGGATTGAGGCCGCGAAACCGCTCCAGCACGATCGCACTGGGCGATTCGAACAGCGACTTTTCCAAGGCATCCCGAGACATTGCGCGCTGCACGATATGAAACCCCGGCTCGACGCCAGCAGCTTTCCCGGCAGAGGGTCCCGGACCTTTATTCCCATGCTGCGGGAGGTCACACTGGCCGTTCTTGCAGCGCTCGCACTCTTCGCAAAAAGGTGCGCTACGTTTCAGGCTGGCCACTTGCACGCGGCTTAACGGGGCAGGAACAACCGCCAGCAGCTTTTCCTTTATCCCCGGCATTAACGGCGCAGTCGCGGCAGCCGGCGCGCCGCCAAGCTGGATCGGCACGCTGCTGAAAATCCCACCCGCCGACAGCGTGATCGACTGCCCTCCGGCCTGGATTGTCACGCTCGCACCGGCGTCGATGACGATGCTCTGCCCCGCTCCGATCTGGATGGTGCGACCTGCACGCATCTGCTGCGAGCCACCGACCACCAAATGATCGTCCTGCTTGAGTTCAGTCAGGCGGTTGCCATGGGTAATGCGCTGCTCTTCGCCTTGCAGTTCATGGTGCGACTCGCCGCCCACTTTCACCCGGCGCTGGTTATCCACCTGCACTTGCTGGTCATGCAGCACATGCTGAGTCCAATCGCGCTGGGCGCGCAGGTAGATTTCCTCGGCGCCTTTGCGGTCTTCGATGCGCAGCTCGTTGTAACCGCCACCCCCCGGGCTGCTCTGGCTGCGAAAGATGCTGCGGGTCTTGTCTGCCGGCAGGTCAAGGGGCGGAGGGTTCGCCGCGTTGGGCAGGCAGCCCATCACCAGCGGCATGTCCAGGTCACCATTGGCGAACCCCACCAGCACTTCCATACCGACCCTGGGTATCAGCACCGAGCCGTAACGATCATGCGCCCAGCCACTGGCGACACGCAGCCAGCAGCTGGAGTGCTCGTTGTGTTCCCCGTCACGGTCCCAGGCCAGTTGCACCTTGACCCGGCCGTATTCGTCGCAATGGATTTCACTGTCGGCAGGCCCGGTAACCACCGCGTGTTGATAACCGCCGATGCTCGGTCGCGGCAGTTCAGGCAAGGGTGGGCGGAAAATCACATCCCATGGCACGGCGATAAACGTGTTGTGATAACCCTGACGTAAACCCTCACCTGAAGCCTCAGTAACAGCCTCTTCCAGCACCTGGGGTTGTTTGCCCTGATGGGAAACCTGGGTGACCAGCCACAAATCATTCCAGCTTTCTCGCGGGTGCCCGCCAAGCCTGAGGAACCGGCCACTGCCCAAGGCGGGATCATCGCCTTCACCCTGGGCGGCTCTTGAGTCTCTGCGCAGGCGCTCCAAGCCTCGCTGCGCAAGGTATTTTCCATGGGGGCGATCGGAAAAGTGGCCGGGATACTGCTGCATTTCAAGGCGCGGAAGCTGTTCGCCAGCCACGGCACTTTCCAGCGTCAGGCGCGGCTTACGAAAATCATAATCGCGCAGGTTTACCCCTGTTGTGCGGGTTTCCAGTTGCATCGCAAAGCGCTTGATCGCCGGTGTTGCCGCCACCATCCCGGAACCGGGGCTGTAGGGAGTGGGGTGTTCGGCCTGGGCGAACACCGTCTGGTCATCACCGAATACCAGCAGGTGCCCATCGGGCGAATGCTGGAAGTGGTAGTGGATGCCCACCTCGGCGCACAGACGTTGAATGAACGCCAGATCAGTCTCGCCGAACTGCACGCAATACTCGCGCAGTGGATAAGTACCGCTCAGGCGAAACTCAAAGCGGTCGCTCAGGATGCCTTGCCCGACCAACACCAGCGCCACAATCTGCGGCACACTCTTGTGCTGAAAAATACGCTGATGACTGCTGTGCGCCAGGTACTTAAGATGCGGCACAAGACGGATCTGATAACGCGTCAGGCGCCGCCCCGACTCGCCCTGCCCGACTCGATAGACCAGGCCATGCACCCCATGCCCCAGCTCATCGAACCCCAGATAGGCCTGGCGATGCAGCAGGCTTTCCAAATCGAGATCGGGCTGTTCGCTGACCAGTTCAAGGTCGATACAGTAAGGCTGACTCAGCGCCTCCTCACCCTGGAAGCTGTAGACCTTGAGGTCGCTGGCAACCCCATCCAGGGTCAGGTTAAACGCACTTTGATTGGCAGGAGCGAACATCCGGTGTTTCTCTGCGAAGGGTAGGCGGCCGATTCTGCACTACGGGTGCGCCCTGCTGAGCACGCCCCAGACAAATCAGTAAATCCCTACGCGCGCGCATCAGAAAGTTCTTCGGACCAACCCAAATCACACGCAAAAAAAGGCCCGCAATCCGTAGGACGCGGGCCTTTTTTCCAATTCAACGGGCGCTTAACACCCGACGAATTACTTGTTGAGGTTGTAGTCTTTTTCCGCCGCGTCAAAACGCTCGACCATACCGGCAGTCGGTGCGCCCAGCTTGCTGACGACGTAGATCGCCAGGCTGGCGAAGATAAAGCCCGGGATGATTTCGTACAGGCCCAGCAGCTCGAAGTGCTTCCACACAATCACAGTGACCGCGCCGACCAGGATGCCGGCCAGTGCGCCGTTGCGGGTCATCTGTTTCCAGATCACCGAGATCAGCACCACAGGCCCGAACGCGGCGCCAAAACCGGCCCAGGCGTAGCTCACCAAGCCCAGCACGCGGTTGTTCGGGTTGGCTGCCATGGCAATCGCGATCAGGGCAACCAGCAGCACCATCGCGCGGCCGACCCACACCAGCTCAACCTGGGAGGCGTTTTTGCGCAGGAAAGTTTTGTAGAAGTCTTCGGTCAGCGCGCTCGAGCACACCAGCAACTGGCAGCTCAGGGTACTCATGACCGCAGCCAGAATGGCCGACAACAGCACGCCGGCGATCCACGGGTTGAACAGCAGCTTGGCCAGTTCGATGAACACACGTTCGTGGTTCTCGTTGACCGGGCCGGCCACTTCCGGGTGCGCCGAGAAGTAAGCGATACCGAAGAAGCCCACCGCCACGGTGCCGCCCAGGCACAGGATCATCCAGGTCATGGAGATGCGACGCGCCTTGGCAATCGACTTCACCGAATCCGCCGCCATGAAACGCGCGAGGATGTGCGGCTGGCCGAAGTAACCCAGGCCCCAGCCCATCAGCGAAATGATGCCGATGAAGGTGGTGTTTTTCAGCATGTTGAAGTTGTCGGGGTTCTTGGCTTCGATCGCCAGGAACGTGGTGTCGATGCCACCGGTGGCCAGCAACACAATGATCGGCGTCAGGATCAGCGCGAAGATCATCAGCGTGGCTTGTACGGTATCTGTCCAACTGACTGCCAGGAAACCACCGACGAAGGTGTAGGCAATTGTCGCGGCAGCACCGGCCCACAGCGCGGTCTCGTAGGACATGCCGAAAGTGCTTTCAAACAGACGGGCGCCGGCCACGATGCCGGAAGCGCAATAAATGGTGAAGAACACCAGAATCACCACCGCAGAGATGATTCGCAGCAGGCCGCTTTTGTCTTCGAAACGGCTGGAGAAGTAATCCGGCAGCGTCAGGGCGTCGCCGTTGTGCTCGGTCTGCACCCGCAGGCGGCCGGCCACGAACAACCAATTCAGGTACGCGCCGACGATCAGGCCGATGGCGATCCAGCTTTCCGACAGACCGGACATGTAGATGGCGCCCGGCAGGCCCATCAACAACCAGCCGCTCATATCGGAAGCACCGGCGGACAACGCGGTGACCACGCTGCCGAGGCTGCGACCGCCGAGGATGTAGTCAGAGAGGTTGTTGGTGGAGCGATAGGCCATGAAGCCGATCAACACCATTGCTGCGATGTAGATCACAAATGTGATCAGGGTAGGATTACTTACGCTCATAAGAGTGACGCCCTGGCTTTGTTTTTATGTAGCGACGGTCTGTGTCAGACGGCCACCCGTTGATAAGCGGATAGACGAGACTGCGTGCCGTGCATTTATGACTGGCGTTTCCCCAGGAAAGCCGCCAGCCGATGAACCGAACCTTGCAGGCGGTTGCACCTTGGGCGCGAATGCTATTCAACAAAGCAAATAAGGTGCAACCAGTTTCTTGAGAATAAGTTGCACCTAGACATGTTTAGGCCAAACCCATGGTTTTTTGCTCCTTTTCGGAGCAAGAACAGCCGACCTCAGAAGTAAACGCACCAAGGGAAAGCAGATTTTGCTGAAGGCCGGATTTTTTCCCGATCACGATCAAAAATTTCCTGAACAATTTGGGTTGCACCCGGTTGCACCTCTGCATGGGCAAAGCTAATCTTGCCGCCAGCAGATGCCACGCAGTAGTGGCACCCATGAGGATAAAAAGATGGCAACGACCACCCTTGGGGTCAAACTCGACGACCCGACCCGCGAACGCCTCAAGGCCGCCGCGACCTCCATTGATCGCACGCCTCACTGGCTGATCAAGCAGGCGATTTTCAATTACCTGGAGAAACTGGAGGGTGGTGCAACCCTGAACGAGCTCAATGGCTTGGGCAGCAAGGACGCGGAGGACGCTGGCGAGGTTCAGCCTGACCACGCCCACCAGTGCTTCCTGGAGTTCGCCGAAAGCATCCTGCCGCAATCGGTACTGCGCGCCTCGATCACCGCCGCCTACCGCCGCCCGGAACCGGAAGTGGTGCCGATGCTGATCGAGCAGGCGCGCCTGCCGCAGCAGATGGCCGAAGCCACCAATAAGCTGGCCGCCTCGATTGCCGAGAAGTTGCGCAATCAGAAGAGCGCCGGCGGCCGTGCCGGTATTGTTCAAGGCCTGCTGCAAGAATTTTCCCTGTCGTCCCAGGAAGGCGTGGCCCTGATGTGCCTGGCCGAAGCGCTGCTGCGCATCCCGGACAAGGGCACGCGCGACGCACTGATCCGCGACAAAATCAGCACCGGCAACTGGCAACCGCACCTGGGCAACAGCCCGTCGCTGTTCGTCAACGCCGCCACTTGGGGCCTGCTGCTGACCGGCAAACTGGTCGCCACGCACAACGAAGCGGGTTTGACCTCGTCCCTGAGCCGCATTATAGGCAAGAGCGGCGAGCCGATGATTCGCAAGGGCGTCGACATGGCCATGCGCCTGATGGGCGAGCAGTTCGTCACCGGCGAAACCATCGCCGAAGCCCTGGCCAATGCGAGCAAGTTCGAAGCCAAGGGCTTCCGCTATTCCTACGACATGCTCGGCGAAGCCGCGCTGACCGAACACGACGCCCAGAAGTACCTGGCCTCGTACGAACAAGCCATTCACTCCATCGGCAAAGCCTCTCACGGCCGTGGGATTTATGAAGGCCCGGGCATTTCCATCAAGCTCTCGGCGCTGCACCCGCGTTACAGCCGTGCTCAGTACGAGCGTGTGATGGACGAGCTGTACCCGCGCCTGCTGTCGCTGACGTTGCTGGCCAAGCACTACGACATTGGCCTGAACATCGACGCCGAAGAAGCCGACCGTCTGGAGCTGTCGCTCGACCTGCTCGAACGCCTGTGCTTCGAGCCGCAACTGACCGGCTGGAACGGCATCGGCTTCGTGATCCAGGCCTACCAGAAACGCTGCCCGTATGTGATCGACTACGTCATCGACCTGGCACGCCGCAGCCGCCATCGCCTGATGATCCGCCTGGTAAAAGGCGCGTACTGGGACAGCGAGATCAAGCGCGCCCAAGTTGAAGGCCTGGAAGGCTACCCGGTGTACACCCGCAAGGTGTACACCGACGTTTCCTACATTGCCTGCGCACGCAAACTGCTGTCGGTGCCGGAAGCCATCTACCCACAGTTCGCCACGCACAACGCCCACACCCTGTCGGCCATTTACCACATCGCCGGTCAGAACTATTACCCCGGCCAGTACGAGTTCCAATGCCTGCACGGCATGGGTGAACCGCTGTACGAGCAGGTTGTAGGCAAGGTTTCCGAGGGCAAGCTGAACCGTCCGTGCCGCGTGTACGCACCGGTCGGTACCCACGAAACACTGCTGGCCTACCTGGTGCGTCGCCTGCTGGAAAACGGCGCCAACACCTCGTTCGTCAACCGTATTGCGGACCACACTATTTCGATTCAGGAACTGGTGGCCGACCCAGTGGCCAGCATCGAGCAGATGGCCACGCTGGAAGGCGGCTTCGGCCTGCCGCACCCGCGTATTCCACTGCCGCGTGACCTGTATGGCAGCGACCGCGCCAACTCGGCCGGTATCGACCTGGCGAACGAACACCGCCTGGCGTCGTTGTCCTGCGCCTTGCTGGCTACCGCGCATAACGACTGGAAAGCCGCGCCGATGCTGGGTTGCGCCTCCAGCAATGAGCCGGCCGCACCTGTGCTGAACCCCTCCGACCTGCGTGACGTGGTGGGCCATGTACAGGAAGCCACCGTCGAAGACGTCGACAACGCCACTCAATGCGCGATCAATGCCGGCCCGATCTGGCAGGCCACCCCGCCCGCCGAGCGCGCCGCGATCCTGGAGCGTGCCGCCGACTTGATGGAAGGTGAGATCCAGCCGTTGATGGGCCTGCTGGCCCGCGAGGCCGGCAAGACTTTCGCCAACGCCATCGCCGAAGTGCGCGAAGCCGTGGATTTCCTGCGCTACTACGCGGTACAGGCCCGTAACGATTTCACCAACGACGCCCACCGCCCATTGGGCCCAGTGGTGTGCATCAGCCCGTGGAACTTCCCGCTGGCGATCTTCAGCGGCCAAGTGGCTGCCGCACTGGCTGCCGGTAACCCGGTATTGGCCAAGCCTGCCGAGCAAACCCCGCTGGTGGCGGCACAAGCTGTGCGCATTTTGCTCGAAGCCGGCATTCCGCAAGGCGTGCTGCAACTGCTGCCGGGCCAGGGCGAAAGCGTCGGTGCCCGCCTGGTGGGAGATGATCGCGTCAAAGGCGTGATGTTCACCGGCTCCACCGAAGTGGCGCGCCTGCTGCAACGCAGCGTTGCGGGCCGCCTGGATGCCCAGGGCCGCCCGATTCCGCTGATCGCCGAAACCGGTGGCCAGAACGCAATGATCGTCGACTCTTCGGCGCTGACCGAGCAAGTGGTCATCGACGTTGTGTCCTCGGCCTTCGACAGCGCCGGCCAGCGCTGCTCGGCCCTGCGCGTTCTGTGCCTGCAGGAAGATTCGGCAGACCGTGTGATCGAAATGCTCAAGGGTGCCATGGCTGAATGCCGTCTGGGCAACCCGGAGCGCCTGTCGGTAGACATCGGCCCGGTGATCGACGCCGAAGCCAAGGCTGGCATCGAGAAACACATCCAGGCCATGCGTGACAAAGGTCGCAACGTGTACCAGGTGGCGATTGCCGATGGCGAGGAGATCAAGCGCGGCACCTTCGTGATGCCCACCCTGATCGAGCTGGAAAGCTTCGACGAACTGCAACGCGAGATCTTCGGCCCGGTGCTGCACGTGGTGCGTTACAAGCGCAAAGAGATCGACCAGCTCATCGCGCAGATCAATGCCTCCGGCTACGGCCTGACGCTGGGCGTGCACACCCGCATTGACGAGACCATCGCCAAGGTGATCGACAATGTTCACGCCGGTAACGTCTATGTGAACCGCAACATCGTGGGCGCGGTGGTTGGCGTGCAGCCCTTCGGCGGCGAAGGCCTGTCGGGCACTGGCCCGAAAGCCGGTGGGCCGCTGTACCTGTACCGTCTGCTGTCGACTCGTCCTACCGATGCGATCGAACAGTCCTTCGTGCGTGGCGACAAGCTGGCCGCGCCGGACGTGCGTCTGCGCGATGCCATGAGCCAACCGCTGACCGCCCTGAAAACCTGGGCCGAGGGCCACAAGTTCAGCGAACTGAGCGCCCTGTGCAACCAGTTCGCCGCGCAGTCGCAAAGCGGTATTACTCGCCAGCTGGCCGGCCCGACCGGCGAGCGCAACAGCTACGCGATCCTGCCCCGCGAGCACGTGCTGTGTCTGGCGGACGTGGAAGGTGATCTGCTGACGCAACTGGCGGCGGTATTAGCCGTCGGCGGTTCGGCGGTATGGCCGGAAACTGACCTGACTAAAGCGTTGTTCCCACGCCTGCCGAGGGAAGTTCAGGCGAAGATCAAGCGCGTGGCTGACTGGACCAAGGATGAGGTGGTATTCGACGCGGTCCTGCACCACGGTGATTCCGATCAATTGCGTGCGGTGTGCCAGCAAGTGGCGCAGCGTGGTGGGGCGATTGTCGGGGTGCATGGCTTGTCACAGGGCGAGACGGCGATTGCGCTGGAGCGTCTGGTAATTGAGCGGGCGTTGAGTGTTAACACCGCTGCGGCGGGCGGTAACGCCAGCCTGATGACTATCGGCTAACTGACGAAACGCGGTCAAAATGTGGGAGCTGGCTTGCCTGCGATAGCGGCGGGTCAGTGACGAAGATGTCGGCTGGCACTGCCTCATCGCAGGCAAGCCAGCTCCCACATTGACCGCGTTCGCAACGCCCTTCTCGCGTTCTGCCTCTGCATCACGCAAATCAATCTTGCTATCCAGCCTCTATTTGCGCACTTAGACTCCGGCCATTCCCTTAAAAGGTAAGCCGCCATGTCCGAGACGCTGCTCAGTTCCCGCAATCTGGCTTTCGAGCTGTACGAAGTCCTCGATGCCGAGGGCCTGACCCAGCGCGAGCGGTTTGCCGAGCACAACCGCGAAACGTTCGATGCCGCCATCAGCACCGCGCGCAGCATTGCCGAAAAGTACTTCGCGCCGCACAACCGCAAAAACGACGAAAACGAACCGCGCTATGAAGACGGCAAGGCGATCCTGATCCCGGACGTCAAACCCGCCGTGGACGCGTTCCTCGAAGCCGGCTTTCTCAACGCCGCGCGCAGCTTCGAAGCCGGCGGCATGCAGTTGCCGACCCTGCTATCGCAAGCCTGTTTTGCGCACTTCCAGTCGGCCAACGCGGCCTCGACCTCCTACCCGTTCCTGACCATGGGCGCCGCCAACCTGATCGAAAGCTTTGGCACCGAGGCACAGAAGCAGCGCTTCCTGCAGCCAATGATCGAGGGCCGCTTTTTCGGCACCATGGCACTGACCGAGCCGCATGCCGGTTCATCCCTGTCGGATATTCGTACACGCGCGGAGCCAGCGGCTGACGGCAGTTATCGCCTCAAGGGCAACAAGATCTTCATCTCCGGCGGCGACCATTCGCTGTCGGAAAACATCGTGCACATGGTGCTGGCCAAGCTGCCGGATGCGCCGGCCGGGGTGAAGGGTATTTCGCTGTTTATCGTGCCCAAGTTCCTGGTCAACGAGGATGGCAGCCTGGGCGCGCGCAACGATGTGCTGCTGGCCGGGTTGTTCCACAAGATGGGCTGGCGCGGCACCACGTCAACGGCGCTTAACTTCGGCGATAACGGCAATTGCGTCGGCTATCTGGTCGGCAAGCCGCATCAGGGTCTGAGCTGCATGTTCCAGATGATGAACGAGGCGCGCATCGGCGTGGGCATGGGCGCAGTCATGCTCGGTTACGCCGGCTACCTCTACTCGCTGGAATACGCCCGCGAACGCCCACAAGGTCGCCTGCCCGACAGCAAAGACCCAGGCACCGCGCCGGTTTCGATCATCCAGCACGCCGATATCAAGCGCATGCTGCTGACACAAAAAGCCTACGTCGAAGGCGCCTTCGACCTCGGCCTGTATGCCGCGCGGTTGTTCGATGACACCACCACGCTGGAAACCGAAAGCGAGCGCAAGCAAGCCCACGAACTGCTCGACCTGCTCACGCCCATCGTCAAATCCTGGCCGTCGGAGTTCTGCCTCAAGGCCAACGAGCTGGCGATCCAGATTCTCGGCGGCCACGGCTACACCCGCGAATACCCGGTGGAGCAGTACTACCGCGACAACCGCCTGAACCCGATCCACGAAGGCACCCACGGCATCCAGTCCCTGGATTTGCTCGGGCGCAAGCTCGCGCAGAATGGCGGCGCGGGCCTCAAGCAACTGATCCGCCTGATCGCCGAGACAGGCGCTCGAGCACAGCAATACGCCTCACTGACGGCCCTGCGCGAACCGCTGGAGCAATTGGTCAGCCGCCTGCAAAGCGTGACAATTGGCCTGCTGACCGATCTCGCCCAAGGCAAGGTCAACAGCAGCCTGGCAAATTCGGCACTGTATTTGAAGGTGTTCGGGCACACGGTGATTGGCTGGCGCTGGCTGGAGCAGGCGATTCGCGCCGAGGAAGGCCTGGCCAAAGGCAATGCGGCGGATGCTGCCTTCTATAAAGGCAAGCTCCAGGCTGCTCGGTACTTCCTGACCTGGGAAGTGCCGAGCTGCCATCATGAACTGGCGATTCTGGAGGCACGCGATGACACGTGCCTGGGGATGCAGGATGCGTGGTTCTAAGGCGTTCCGATCGCCTTGGAAATCACTTCGACCGTGGCGCTGACTTGCTCTTGGTAACGGTCGAGTTCCTGCTGGTGGTGCTTTTGCATTTCGATCTGCTCGGCGCACAGGTTCAGCGCAGCCAGTACCAATAATTTGTCACCGATCAGGGTCGGGTACTTTTTCTTGGTGGTGGCCAGGGAGGCCTTGAGCATGGTCACGGCGTGCATCAGGGTTTGATCTTCCCCGTCCGGCGCCTTGATCGAGTAATCCTCTCCGAGAATCGAAACGACCTTTATCCCTTCATTCATGCGCCGACAGGACCTGCGCTCACACGCTCAACCAGGGCCTGGATGCGTGCGGCGGTAGCGCCGTGCTTTTCTTCCTGTTCCATCAGGTTCAGTTGCAGGCTGTCGTTTTCATCCTTGGCGCGGGCCAGTTCGGCCTTGAGGGATTCGTTGCTGCCCAGTAGGTCCTGATTCTGCTGTACCAGGTCGCTGACCAGTTGTTCCAGTTGGCTGAGGGATGCTTCTAACATTTTGATTTCTCGGGCTTTTTCAAAGGGCGGTGACGATAAAGAAAATTCACCTCGGATGCCAGGGTTATCCCAGGCGCGCAGCCCGATATTTAAGGGCCGGGCCGCACTTTCGAGCCTTAGTGACTGCATTTACCCGATCTGGTTCCTGAATCCGCCCAACCCCTCGTCAGATGCGACAAAAACGCACAGGCCCCTTTAGACTTTAGTCCTACGACCGATAGAGGGGGACTGACCGTCTCATGGCCGCACGGATCGCGCGCTCCCCCAGGATTCCCGCATGTCGCTTCGTAATATGAATATCGCTCCGAGGGCCTTTCTCGGCTTTGCGTTGATTGGCGCGTTGATGTTGTTTCTCGGTGTGTTCGCCCTGAACCAAATGAGCAAGATCCGTGCTGCCACGGAAGACATCACCCTGGCCAGCGTGCCGAGCATTCGCGCCCTCGACGAGTTCACCCAACTGACCCTGCGCCTGCGGGTATTGTCGTACCGCCTGCTGACCAACCGCGAGCCGGAGATCCAGCAAAAAACCCTGGAAGCTTTTGAGCTGCGTAATCAGCAGATCCGCACCGCCCAGGCTGTCTACGAAAAACTCATCGAGGGTGCTGAAGAGCGTTCGGCCTACGACGAGTACGTGCGCTTGCTCGGTCAATACCATCAGATTGAAGAGCGCATGAAGAGCTTCTCCCAGGCCAATCAAGTCGACGATCTGCGCAAATTGCTCAACACCGAATTGCTCAGCAACTCCGAGCAGGTCAATGCCGTGCTCACGCGCCTGCTGGAGCTCAACAACAAAATGGCCCTGACCACCAATAAGGACGCCGAGGACCAATACAACATGGCCTTCAATATGGTGGTGAGCCTGTTGGTGATCGCTACCCTGCTGACCCTGTTGTTCGCCTGGCTGCTGACCCGCAGCATCACCCTGCCCATTTCCCAGGCATTGGAAGCAGCGGAAGAAGTGGCCGAAGGCAACCTGACCCGCCCGATCAAGGTCGACGGCAACGACGAGGCCGGACGCCTGCTGGCGGCGATGGCCAAGATGCAGGAAAAATTGCGCGACACGCTGCAGCGCATTGCCGGTTCCGCCACGCAGCTGGCCTCCGCCGCCGAAGAGCTGAACGCCGTTACCGACGAAAGCGCTCGCGGCCTGACCCAGCAAAACAATGAAATCGAACAAGCCGCCACAGCGGTGAACGAGATGACCAGCGCCGTGGAAGAAGTCGCGCGCAATGCGGTCAGCACTTCAGAAGCCTCGCGCAACGCCACCACCTCTGCCGGTGATGGCCGTGATCTGGTGCAGGAAACCGTCAGCGCCATCGAGCGCATGAGCGGTGATGTGCAGGCCACCGCCACGCTGATTGGCGACCTGGCCAATGAATCGCGTGACATCGGCAAGGTGCTGGACGTGATTCGCGGCCTGGCCGACCAGACCAACCTGCTGGCGCTGAACGCCGCAATTGAAGCCGCACGTGCCGGTGAAGCCGGGCGCGGGTTTGCCGTGGTGGCTGATGAAGTGCGTGCCCTGGCCCATCGCACCCAGCAGTCGACCAGCGAGATCGAGCGGATGATTGGCAGCATTCAGGCCGGCACCGAACACGCGGTGGATTCGATGCGTAACAGCACCGAACGCGCGGAATCGACATTGAACATCGCCAAAGGCGCGGGCCTGTCGCTGGACACCATCAATACCGCGATTGTCGAGATCAACGAGCGCAACCTGGTGATCGCCAGCGCGGCAGAAGAACAGGCACAGGTGGCGCGGGAAGTGGACCGCAACCTGGTGAACATTCGTGATCTGTCGGTGCAATCGGCCACCGGCGCCAGCCAAACCAGTGCAGCAAGCAGCGAGTTGTCGCGCCTGGCAGTGGATTTGAACGGGATGGTGGGGCGCTTTCGCCTGTAACTGACTGCGGTGATCCTTTGTGGGAGCTGGCTTGCCTGCGATAGCAATCTAACAGTCGATACCCCAGTGACTGACACACCGCAATCGCAGGCAAGCCAGCTCCCACATTTGGATCTGTGCGATTCAGAAAAAGCTTTTTGACAGCACAGCAATTCAACAGGTTAGAATCGCTGGCACGCAGACTGCATGGTCAGTTTGCGCCCTGTCTTCCCAGTTCTGGAGTACTGCCTTTGAATGCGACGACCATCAACAGCCTGTTCTTGATCGGCGCGTTGCTGGTGGGTGCGAGCATTCTGGTGAGTTCTCTTTCGTCCCGCCTGGGGATCCCGATTCTGGTGATCATCCTGGCCGTGGGCATGATCGCCGGCGTCGATGGCGGCGGCATCATCTTCGACAATTACCCGACCGCCTACCTGGTGGGCAACCTTGCCTTGGCAGTGATCCTGCTCGACGGCGGCTTGCGAACACGGGTGGCGAGTTTTCGCGTGGCACTCTGGCCAGCGTTGTCGCTGGCCACGGTCGGGGTGTTGATCACCACCGGCCTCACCGGCATGGCCGCGGCCTGGCTATTCAACCTCAATATCATTCAAGGCTTGCTGATCGGCGCGATTGTCGGCTCAACCGACGCCGCCGCGGTGTTCTCCCTGTTGGGCGGCAAAGGCCTGAACGAACGGGTGACCGCCAGCCTGGAAATCGAGTCCGGCAGCAACGACCCGATGGCGGTGTTTCTCACCGTGACCCTGATCGACATGCTCGCCACCGGCCAGACCGGCCTGCACTGGAGCCTGCTGACCCACCTGATTCGCGAGTTCGGCATCGGCGGCATCGTCGGTTTGGGCGGCGGCTGGCTGATGCTGCAGATGGTCAACCGCATCAACCTGGCCACCGGCCTGTACCCGATCCTGGTGATCGCCGGTGGCCTGGTGGTGTTCGCCCTGACCAACGCCCTGCACGGCAGCGGCTTCCTCGCCGTGTACCTGTGCGGCCTGGTAATCGGCAACCGCCCGGTGCGCAGCCGCCATGGCATTTTGCATATGCTTGACGGCATGGCGTGGCTAGCACAAATCGGCATGTTCCTGGTGCTGGGCCTGCTGGTCACGCCGCATGACTTGCTGCCCATCGCCCTGCCCGCCCTGGGCCTGGCGCTGTGGATGATCCTGTTTGCGCGGCCGCTGTCGGTGATGGTCGGCCTGCTGCCGTTCAAGGCGTTCCACGGGCGCGAGAAAGCCTTTATCGCCTGGGTCGGCCTGCGCGGCGCGGTACCGATCATTCTGGCGGTGTTCCCGCTGATGGCCGGCCTGCCGCACGCGCAGCTGTATTTCAACCTGGCGTTCTTTATCGTGCTGGTCTCGCTGCTGGTGCAGGGCACGAGCCTGCCGTGGGTGGCCAAGCTGCTGAAAGTGACCGTACCGCCCGACCCTGCGCCGATCTCCCGCGCCGCCCTGGAAGTGCACGTTACCAGCGAGTGGGAGCTGTTCGTCTACCGCCTGGGCGCAGAAAAATGGTGCATCGGCGCGGCCCTGCGCGAACTGAAAATGCCCGAAGGCACGCGGATCGCCGCGCTGTTCCGTGGCCAGCAACTGCTCCATCCGTCGGGCAGTACGGTGCTTGAAGTCGACGATTTGCTCTGTGTGATCGGCCACGAGCACAACCTGCCGGCCCTGGGCAAACTGTTCAGCCAGGCGCCGCAACGCGGTCTCGACCTGCGCTTCTTCGGCGACTTTGTGCTCGAAGGCGACGCCCAGCTGGGCGCGGTGTCGGCGCTGTACGGCCTCAAGCTTGAGGGTATCGACCCGGATATGCCGCTGAGTCGCTTCATCACCCAGAAGGTCGGCGGCGCGCCAGTGGTGGGCGACCAAGTGGAATGGAACAACACGCTGTGGACCGTCGCGGTCATGGACGGGAACAGAATCGGAAAAGTCGGCGTCAAATTCCCCGAAGGAAGTCGTCCAGGCCCTGGACTCTTCCTCTAAACTGCGGGGCTATGGCGCCACGCCCCCACCTTCTTTACCTTGCTCGACCGGTATCCATGACAACTCTGCGCACCTTTTTAGCCACTGCCCTGCTGGGCCTGACCCTCTGTGTCGGCAGCGTTTACGCCGCCGACCCGCCCAGCGCCGAGTCCATCCAGCAAACCCTGGACAAACTGCCCGACCGCAAGCTGCCCGACGCCGACATGAAGGCGCTGCAAACCATCCTGCAACAGACCCTGACCTACCTGGGCAACAAGCAGGATTACGAGCAGCGCCTTGTCGACCTCAAGCGCCAGCTCGAAGACGCCCCGCGCCAAACCACTGAAAACCAGCGCGAACTGGTGCGGCTCAAGGCCACTAAAATCATCCCGGTGGCGCAGCGCTACGCCACCCTGCCGGTGCCGCAGCTTGAGCAATTGCTGGTGCAACGCACCACTCAGCAAGGCGATCTGCAAAAAACCGTGGCCGACGCCAACAGCATGTCCGTCGCCGCCCAGACCCGCCCCGAACGCGCCCAGACAGAAATCAGCAACAGCCAGACCCGCATCCAGCAGATCAATTCGATCCTCAAGGCGGGCAAAGACAACGGCAAGACCCTCACCGGCGACCAGCGCAACCAACTGAATGCCGAACTGGCCGCCCTCAATGCCCTGATTCCACTGCGCCGCCAGGAACTGGCCGGCAACAGCCAACTGCAAGACCTGGGCAATAGCCAGCGCGACCTGGCGACCGAGAAAACCAGCCGCCTGGAGCAGGAAATCCAGGACCTGCAAACGCTGATCAACCAGAAACGCCTGGCCCAGTCCCAGCAGACCGTGACCCAACAGTCCATCGAAGCGCAGAAAGCCGGGGGCAGCAGCTTGCTGGCCTCGGAAAGCGCGGCCAACCTCAAGCTGTCCGACTACCTGCTCAAGAGTACCGACCGCCTTAACGAGCTGACCCAGGCCAAC
Organism: Pseudomonas sp. NFX183; assembly: GCF_047943075.1. NCBI lineage: Bacteria > Pseudomonadati > Pseudomonadota > Gammaproteobacteria > Pseudomonadales > Pseudomonadaceae > Pseudomonas > Pseudomonas sp. NFX183. The sequence goes on from NZ_CP181333.1 coordinate 1,630,966, forward strand.
CTCAAGACCAAGCAGCAACTGGACGCAGTGACGCAAAGCGACTCGGCCCTGGACGAGCAAATCAACGTGCTCAAGGGCAGCCTGCTGCTCTCCAAGATCCTCTACAAGCAGAAACAGGCGCTGCCCCGTCTCACGGTCGACCGCGACCTGGCGGACGATATCGCCAACATTCGCCTGTACCAGTTCGAGATCAACCAGCAACGTGAGCAGATCAACTCACCCAGTGCCTATGTGGATAACTTGCTGGCCAACCAGCCACCGGAAGACGTGACGCCGCAACTGCGCCGCACCTTGCTGGAATTGGCGATCACCCGCAGCGACTTGCTCGAGCGCCTGAGCCGTGAGCTGAGCGCACTGCTGAACGAATCGATCACCCTGCAACTGAACCAGAAACAACTGCTCAGCACCGCCACCACCCTGCGCGCGACGCTGGATGAGCAAATGTTCTGGATCCCCAGCAATAAGCCGCTGGACACCGAGTGGCTGGAAACCGTACCGGCGCACCTGAACAAACAGATCACCACTCTGCCGTGGGCCTCCAGCGTCAGCGAACTGTACGACGGCCTGACCCAGCGCCCGCTGTTGTTCCTGCCACTGCTGCTGTTGATCGGTGCATTGTTGTGGCGGCGTAAAGCGCTGTACCAACGGCTGAACAAGGTTCACCTGGACATCGGCCACTTCAAGCGCGACAGCCAGTGGCACACGCCGCAGGCCATCCTGATCAACATTCTGTTGGCGATGCCGGTGTCCCTGGGCCTGGCGCTGTGCGGCTACGCGCTGCAGATCGACGCCCGCGGGCAAAACGCCAACCTGGGCGATGCACTGCTGCAGATCGCCCAAGCGTGGCTGGTGTTCTACACCGCCTACCGCATCCTGGCGCCGGGCGGCGTGGCGGAACTGCACTTTCGTTGGGAGAAACCCCAGGTTGAATTCCTGCAAGGCTGGGTGCGCAAACTTGGCCTGGTAGTGCTGGCACTGGTGGCCGTCGTGGCCATCGCCGAGCACCAACCCGAGGCGCTGGCCGACGACGTACTGGGCATCGGTGTGGTGCTGACGTGCTACGCGCTGATGGCCTGGTTGCTGGGCCGCCTGCTGCTGAACAGCCCGACCCACGAGAAAGCCTCACTGTTTCGTAAAGCCGTGGGCCTGGTGTTCACCGCCCTGCCCGTCGCCCTGTTTCTGGCGGTGTGCTTTGGCTATTACTACACCGCGCTCAAACTCAGCGACCGCTTGATCAATACCCTGTACCTGCTGATGTTCTGGCTGGTGATCGAAGCCACCTTCGTGCGCGGCCTGGGCGTCGCCGCACGGCGCCTGGCCTACGCGCGAGCACTGGCCAAACGCCAGGCAGCCAAGGAAGCCGGGGATGGCGAAGCGGTGATCGAAGAACCGACCCTGGACATCGAACAGGTCAACGAACAGTCCATGCGCCTGATCCGCCTGGCCCTGCTCGGCGGCTTTATCGCGGCGCTGTACTGGGTGTGGAAAGACCTGATCACCGTGTTCTCCTACCTGGACAACATCACCCTGTACGAATACACCAGCGGCACCGGCGCAAACATCAGCATGGTGCCGATCAGCTTCGGCGACCTGCTGGGTGCGTCGATCATCATCGGCATCACCTTCGCCCTGGCGCGCAACTTGCCGGGTTTGCTGGAAGTGCTGGTGCTGTCCAAGCTGGACCTGGCTCAAGGCAGCGCCTACGCCACAACCACCTTGCTGTCGTATGTGATTGCAGGCGTCGGCTTTGTCTCCACCCTGTCCACGCTCGGGGTGAGCTGGGACAAGTTGCAATGGCTGGTGGCAGCGCTGTCGGTGGGGTTGGGCTTCGGGATGCAGGAGATCTTCGCCAACTTTATCTCCGGCATCATGATCCTGTTCGAACGCCCGGTGCGTATCGGCGACACCATCACCATCGGCAACCTGTCGGGCACGGTCAGCAAGATCCGCATCCGTGCGACGACCATCACCGACTTTGACCGCAAAGACATCATTGTCCCGAACAAGACGTTTATTACCGGGCAACTGATCAACTGGTCGCTGACCGACACCATCACCCGCGTGACCCTGAAACTGGGCGTGGACTACGGCTCCGACCTGGACCTGGTGAAGGAACTCTTACTCAAGGCGGCGCGAGAAAACCCGCGTGTGTTGAAAGAGCCGGAACCCCACGTGTACTTCCTCAACTTCGGCGAAAGCACCCTCGACCACGAACTGCGCATGCACGTGCGCGACCTCGGTGACCGCAACCCGGTGATCGACGAGGTGAACCGCTTTATCAACCGCGAGTTCAAGAACCACCACATCAACATCTCGTTCCGCCAGATGGAGGTTTACCTCAAGAACCTCCACGGTCAGGAATACAAACTGGTGGAAGTCGACACCCCGGCCAAACCCGCCAACGACGGCGGCGTGCAAGAACCACCGCCGAGCAAACTCGACTAACGCGTCTATCCCCAGCAGAATGCTCGGACATTCTGCTGGAGATGGCCGGTGAAAGCCCTCGACGAACTGACCTTCGACAACCGCTTCGCACGCCTGGGCGACGCGTTCTCAACCCACGTACTGCCTGAACCCCTTGATGAGCCGCGCCTTGTGGTGGCGAGCAACGCCGCCATGGCGCTGCTCGACCTCGACCCGGCGGTGGCCGAAACGCCGGTGTTTGCCGAGCTGTTCAGCGGGCACAAGTTGTGGGCCGAAGCGGAGCCGCGGGCGATGGTCTATTCCGGCCACCAGTTTGGCGGCTACACCCCGCAACTGGGCGACGGCCGTGGGCTGTTGCTGGGCGAGGTGTACAACGAGGCCGGCGAACACTGGGACTTGCACCTCAAAGGCGCCGGGATGACGCCTTATTCGCGCATGGGCGACGGCCGCGCGGTGCTGCGCTCTTCGATCCGCGAGTTTCTCGCTTCCGAAGCCTTGCATGCGCTGGGCATTCCCAGCAGCCGCGCCCTGTGCGTGATCGGCTCCAGCACGCCCGTCTGGCGCGAGAAACAGGAACGCGGCGCCATGGTGCTGCGCCTTGCGCACAGCCATATCCGCTTCGGGCATTTCGAATATTTTTACTACACCAAAAAGCCCGAGCAGCAGGCTGAACTGGCCGAACACGTGTTGAACCTGCACTACCCCGAGTGCCGCGAGCAGCCCGAGCCGTACCTGGCGATGTTCCGCGAAATTGTCGAGCGCAATGCCGAAATGATCGCCAAATGGCAGGCCTATGGCTTCTGCCACGGCGTGATGAACACCGACAACATGTCGATCCTGGGCATCACCTTCGACTTCGGGCCGTTTGCGTTCCTCGATGACTTTGACGCGCATTTCATCTGCAACCACTCCGATCACGAAGGGCGCTATTCCTTCAGCAATCAGGTGCCCATTGGGCAGTGGAACCTCAGCGCGCTGGCCCAGGCGCTCACGCCGTTTATCAGCGTTGACGCCTTGAAAGAGGCGCTTGGCCTTTACCTGCCGCTGTACCAGGCCCATTACCTGGACCTGATGCGCCGCCGGCTTGGGCTGACCACCGCCGAAGACGATGACCAGAAGCTGGTGGAGCAGTTGCTCAAGCTGATGCAGAACAGCGGCGTCGATTACACGCTGTTCTTCCGCCGCTTGGGTGATGAGCCCGCAGCGCAAGCTGTGGCGCGGCTGCGCGATGACTTCGTCGACCTCGCAGGGTTTGATGCTTGGGCCGAACGCTACAAAGCCCGCGTTGCGCGAGACGGGGACTACAGCGAAGTGCAGCGCCGTGAGCGCATGCACGCGGTAAACCCGCTGTACATCCTGCGCAACTACCTTGCACAAAACGCCATCGCCGCCGCCGAATCAGGCGACTACAGCGAAGTACGTCGATTGCATGAAGTGCTGAGCAAACCCTTTGAAGAGCAGGCGGGGATGGAGCAATACGCCCAGCGGCCGCCGGATTGGGGCAAGCATTTGGAGATTAGTTGTTCGTCGTAGAGCCGACTAGATGAACGTTTCCACAGAAACGCCAAATCGCTCGGCCAGCCACCTAATCTGCCGCAGATTGAGCTTGCGCTTACCGCTCAGGACTTCCGACACAACCGACTGCGTGCCTACGCCTGGCAGATCACTCTGGTTCAAGCCGTGCTCGCGCATCATTGCGCGCAGCACGTCGACACCACTGGCCACAGGCATCGGGCGATGCTCAAGATCGTAGGCTTCGATCCAGTCACTGAGAATATCAACCAAGCTCATCAGCGGATTTGACTCATCCTCACCGATCAGCTCCAGCAGTTCGTCGAGAGCATTGACCAATACATCGTAATCCGCCTCGTTTTTTGGCTTGCGCAGCAAAGGTGAAACAAATTGCCAATGTTCAGCAGCGAGCCGGATGAGTGCGCTCATCTGATTTTCTCCTTCCAGTTGTCTTGTTCGTATTGACGGTGATCGAGCAGGTACTAGATGTAAATTCTTTGCGCTTGGTAGCGCACGAAAGCGATTAGCCTCAGTTTGTTTCCCCCAATGTCGAACACATGAAACTGCCCAACTTTATCCGTTGCGGGAAAAATGCCCTTCATTGACGCGAAGTCAGCCGGGCTGTTGCGCTTTATCCGGCGGTACCATTCATCTAAAGCACTGGCTGAACGTGGCCACTTTTGCTTGGCTTCCCAAATCCTTTTCTCGCTGATCACTCGCATGCAACATCCTTATCGCATCTTGCTATGAAGGTTAAACCCGAAGTCGAATTATCGCAATTTGCTATATTTGCAAACAGACAGATGGCGCAAAACAACACACGCCCCAACAGCCTAGATAGGCGATCTCACATCAGCTTGGGCAAACTGTGAGTGGATGAGTCGTTTGCTCCACACCTTGATAAACCCGGTCGCTGACTCCAACTTCACTCAATGGCCAATTCCAAGGAGCCCTCCATGTCCGAACCTCTTGTCATTCCCTGCCCCCATTGCAACGGCCTCAACCGCATCCCCGGCGAGCGCCTGGGTGATGCGCCTAAATGCGGGCGCTGTAAACAGCCGGTGTTGTTGAACAAGCCCTTTGAGTTGAAACAGGGCGACTACGCCAGCCAGATCAAGGGCGATCTGCCGCTGCTGGTGGATGTGTGGGCCGAATGGTGCGGGCCGTGCAAGTCGTTTGCGCCGGTGTTTGAGCAGGCGGCTGGGCAATTGGAAGGTCAGTGCCGGTTGGCCAAGCTGGACAGTGAGGCCAATCAGCAGCTGTCGGCGCAGTTGGGGATTCGCTCGATCCCCAGCTTGATTCTGTTCAAAAACGGCCGCGAAGTGGCGCGCCAGAGTGGGGCATTCCCGTTGCCACAGTTGATGAGCTGGTTGCGTGGCCAAGGGGTATAACCCAAACCCAACATCAACGCGGTCAAATGTGGGAGCTGGCTTGCCTGCGATGGCATCCCCTCGGTTTGCCTGACAGACCGAGTTGTCTGCATCGCAGGCAAGCCAGCTCCCACACTGACCGCGTTTTAGGCAGGGGCTACGGGGGCTTCGCGGTCCATCATCTGGCCTACGAGCTGTACGCCGAGTTCGCTTAATTGATGGATAGCCAGGGCCACGTCGCGGTGTTCGCCGGTGAGGTCGTTGGACAGCTTGAGTAACAGCGTGCGCACGGAAGAGAAGGTTTCGTAGCTGTTGAGCACGAGGGTTTCGGTGGGGAGGTCGGGTGCAACGGTATAAAGGTTAACCATGGAACGTCTCCGAGCAGGAGCCGCAACCAGCCGCTACTAAACGGAGGGTGGCAGCTGTACGCAGGTTAGTAGACCGGGGAGACGCAACCGGCGCGCTCGAAAGCGCCCTCCGTACAGCCACCATCACGCTCAGGAAGACCCTGACCGAAGCGTTGCTGTACGTCTCACCACGGGCTACTAAACCCGACCGCTGAACATTCAGCGGCCCGAGAACCTTAGAGACGCCCATCCAGACGCACAAGCCGGCGGATTCTGGCTTATCTGTAGGCCGCGAGACAAGGCGCAACCCCGCTTGCCAGACGTGTCCTACAGCCTCTGTGGGACAAATCCAAATCCCCCTGCAGGAATGCAAAAACAAATGTGGGAGCGGGCTTGCTCGCGAAGGCGGTGTGTCAGTCGCCTTATCAGCAAACTGAACCACCGCCTTCGCGAGCAAGCCCGCTCCCACATGGGGATTTGTGTTGCTGTTAGGTCACGCGCTTTCCAGCAAGTTATGCAACTCCACAAACTGCTGCGTCAGCTTATGCCGTGGGTCCAGGTGGATCAGCGGCTTGCTCTCCTGGTGCGACTCGCGCATGCGCACGGAGCTGGCCAGGTACACCGGCAGCACCGGCAGGCCTTCGGCAATCAGCTCATCGAGCATCTGCTGCGGCAGGCTCGCGCGGGCCTGGAACTGGTTGACCACGATGCCTTCCACTTCCAGGCCTTCGTTGTGGTCTTCCTTCAATTCTTCGATTTCCGCCAGCAGGCCATACAGCGCCTGGCGTGAAAAGCTGTCGCAATCGAACGGAATCAATACACGATCAGCAGCAATCAGCGCCGAAACCGCATAAAAATTCAGCGCGGGCGGCGTGTCCAGGTAAATCCGGTCGTAGTCCTCGCTCAGTTCATCGAGCAGCTTTCGCAGCTTGTTGATCTTGTGCTTGGCCTCAAGCTTGGGCTGCAGGTCGGCAAGCTCGGCCGTCGCTGTGATGACGTGCAGGTTGTCGAACGGCGTTTCGTAGATATCCACGCGGTTTTTCTTGGAAAACGGCCCGGATGACAGGGTTTGCTTGAAGAACTCGGCGATGCCCATCGGGATATCGTCGCCGGTCAGCCCGGTGAGGTACTGAGTCGAGTTGGCTTGCGCATCGAGGTCCACCAACAGGGTTCGATAGCCTTCACTGGCGCTGACCGCCGCCAGGTTGCAGGCAATGCTGGACTTGCCAACGCCGCCTTTCTGATTGAACACCACACGCCGCATGGAAAAACCTCCGTGTATCAATGAATGTCCGAGTGTAGAGGGCAAAAGCGCCTGTTAGCTACCTCGTTCATCCATGCACTGGCGCATTCCACGGCCGGATGCGCGATACCCGTAATCCAGCGCCGACAAACTAAAAGGAATACTCCGACAACCCCGTCAGTCCTCGCGTAAAGGACAATCTGTAAATCTTTCCCAGTAAATTGTAATCAGCCGTGAACAATTCTTTACCAAAGTTTGCTAGAAGCCCGCAGCACCGGGATAATGCGCGCCATTCGGCCTGCGTTCCCTGTCCCGGTATTCGGGGCCAACGGCCGCACATGGAAGCCCGCAGGGGCGGGATAACTTCTCAGTGATCACTTTCAACATCGCCCAATGGCGCGCCTGGGCTCCCGGCCTGGAGAGTGCGCACGACTGGCACGCCTGGTGCCAGGCCCCAGTGGCGCTGCCTGCCAGCGATGCTTGGCCTGACGTGTCCTTTTTGCCGGCCATGCAGCGCCGACGCCTGAGTCGCCTGGCACGCATGGCGTTCAGCGTCGGCTGGCCGCTGGCCGAAGGCCTGCAAGACCTGCCGCTGGTGTTTATTTCCCGGCACGGCGAAACCCCGCGCACCCTCGACATCCTCAGTGATCTGGCCGATGGCCAACCACTGTCGCCGACGCAGTTCAGCCTATCGGTGCATAACGCGGTGATCGGCCTGTGGTCGATCCTGCGCAATGAAACCAGCGAAATGACCGCGCTCGCCGCCGCAGGCGACGGCCTGGAGCACGGCATGCTCGAAGCCGCCGCGCTGCTCAACGAAGGTGCCCCGGCGGTGTTGCTGGTGATCACCGAGGAACAGCCCCCCGAAGCCTATGCTCGCTGGATTCATGACGTGCCCTTCCCTTACGCCCTCGGCCTGCTGCTGACACCGGGCGACGAGTGGCGACTGGAACTAAACAGCGGCGCTGTCCAACTCACTCAAACCCAGTGGCCCCACGCCCTGAACCTGCTACGCACCCTGCTCACCGAACAGGTTGCCTGCCAACATGCCTGGAAGAACCGTGTATGGAACTGGCAACGCAAGCCCTGACCGAAAAACCCCGGGACGCCTATTACTGGCGCCTGTTTGCCACCGCCGCGAGCTTTTTCTTCTTCGGCGTCGGCGGGTTGTGCCTGCGTTTGCTGGTGTTTCCGCTGCTCAGTTGCCTGCCAGGCAGCGCTGAAAAACATCAGCGCCGCGCCCGCCACACCATCAGCAAACTGTTCTGGTTCTTCGTCCGCCTGATGCAGCGCGCCGGCGTGCTGACCTACAGCGTCGAAGGCGCGGAAAAGCTCGGTCGCCCGGGCCAGATGATCATCGCCAACCACCCGTCGCTGATCGACGTGGTGTTCCTGATCGGCCTGATGCGCCAGACCAACTGCGTGGTCAAGCAGAGCCTGTTTCAGAACCCGTTCACCCGTGGGCCGGTGCGCGATGCAGGCTATATCAGCAATGACGGCAGCGCCGACATGCTTGACGCCGCCGCCGAGGCGTTGCGCCAGGGCCAGACCCTGATCATTTTTCCCGAGGGCACCCGCACCACACCCGGCGCGGCGCCCGCCTTTCATCGCGGTGGCGCCGCCATCGCGCTGCGCGGTGCGACAATCATCACCCCCGTGGTGATCAAGGTCAGCCCTACCACATTGACCAAGGCAGAACCCTGGTACCGCATTCCCAAACGTCGATTTCACTTCAGTTTGCGCGTGGGTGCCGATATAGAACCACACACCTTTGCCGCACTCGGGCCCGCGCCCCAGGCTTCACGCAAGCTCAACGATTACCTGCACCACTATTTCATTAAGGAGCTCGCCGAAGATGAGCGACCAACACCGCCTTGAGCACGACATAAAGATGCTGATCATCGAGGCCCTGGGCCTGGAAGACATCAGCGTCGACGACATCGGCAGCGAGCAGACCCTGTTCGGCGAAGGCCTGGGCCTGGATTCGGTAGACGCCCTGGAATTGGGCCTGGCGATCCAGAAAAAGTACGGCATCAAGATCGATGCCGACGCCAAAGACACGCGCAATCACTTCACCAACGTGGCCAGCCTTGCGGCGTTCGTCACGGCCAGACAGGCAGCTTGAGACCGGACCATGCAAACTCGTGACGATATTTTCAACACCCTGCGCGACGCCTTGGTGGAACTGTTTGAACTGGAGCCTTCGCGCGTCACCCTCGACGCCAACCTGTACCAGGACCTGGAAATCGACAGCATCGACGCCGTGGACTTGATCGATCACATCAAGCGCCAGACTGGCAAGAAGATCGCCGCCGAAGAATTCAAGGCCGTGCGCACCGTGAACGACGTGGTTGAGGCGGTGTACCGTCTGGTCGCACCTGCCGCATGAGCCGGCTGATCGGCCTTGGCCTGTTGCTGGCGGGGCTGTTGTACCCTTTTGCGGTGTATTACGGCACCGAGCACTTTGCGCCGTGGCAATTCGGCCTGCTGCTGGGCAGCCTGTGGTTGCTGCGCGCGCTGACCGGCGCACGCCGCCCGGGCAGCCGCTGGATGGCGATGGCGGTGATCGTGTTTTGCCTGCTGCTGGCCTGGTTCGACAACCCGCAGCTGCTGCGCTGGTACCCCAGCCTGGTCAGCGCGTTCATGCTGGCGCTGTTCGGCTTGAGCCTGAAATACGGCCCGCCGATGGTCGAGCGCCTGGCCCGCATCACTGAACCGCAACTGCCGCCCGAGGCCATCCGCTATACGCGTCAGGTCACCGTGGTGTGGAGTGTATTTTTTCTGTGTAATGGCCTGCTCGCCGCCGCCCTCACCCTGTGGGCGCCGCTGGGCTGGTGGACGTTGTACAACGGCCTGATCGCCTACGGGCTGATGGGGTTGTTGTTTGCCGTGGAATGGCTGGTACGAAAAAGGGTTCGAGGCCGCGTATGAATGGGTTGAAACTTGAGCACCTGCTACTTGAGCCGCTGCAACAGCGCTGGGTCACCACCGAGCCTGAAATGAACCATGCCCAACTGTGGGCGCACTCCCTGAGCCTGGCGGCGGGCCTGCAAGCGCGCGGCATCCGGCGTTTGGCCGTGCACCTGGAAGACGCCGGCCTGTTGGCCATTGCCTTGCTGGGCGCCTGGCGGGCCGGGGTCAGCGTGCTGCTGCCGGCCGACCTGCAACCCCAGACGCGCCAGCGCTGGGACGACGCCGTGGACGCCTGGCTGGTTGAGGCCGCCGATCTCGACACGCTGTATCAGCCGCCGTTGAGCGCCGCCGCACTCGACCTGGACGCCTGCCACTTGAGCCTGTGCACCTCCGGCTCCAGCGGCGAGCCCAAGCGCATCGACAAGACCCTGCGCCAACTTGCCAACGAAGTGGAAGCGCTGGAAGCCTTGTGGGGCGCGGACCTTAAAGACGCCTGCATCATCGGCAGCGTCGCCACCCAGCACATCTACGGGTTGCTGTTCCGGGTGTTGTGGCCGCTGTGCGCCGGGCGCACCTTTGTACGCAAACAACTGGCCTTCCCCGAAGACCTGCAGCGCGCCAGCCGTGAACACCCACAATTTGCCTGGGTCGCCAGCCCCGCGCTGCTCAAACGCATGGGCGACAACCTCGACTGGCCCGCCCTGAGCCACGTGTCGCGGGTGTTTTCGTCCGGTGGCGCGCTGCCCATCGAGGCTGCCGGCAGCCTGTACGACCGTTTGCAGCAATGGCCGACGGAAATCCTCGGCAGCTCGGAAACCGGCGGCATTGCCTGGCGCCAAGGCGCGCAGCCGTGGCAGCCGTTTGCCGAGGTCGAACTGAGCCAGGATGCCGACGGCGCCCTGCGCATTGCCTCACCTTATCTACCGGCTGGGCACATTGAACAGACCGCCGATGCCGCCCGCATCCACTGCGACGGGCGCTTCGAGTTGCTCGGCCGCCTGGACCGCATCGTCAAGCTGGAAGAGAAACGCATCTCCCTGCCGATGCTCGAACAGGCGCTGATGGCCCACGCCTGGGTCGCCGAAACCCGCCTGGGCGTGGTGCAGGAAAACCGCGCCTCGCTCGGCGCGCTGGTGGTGTTGAGCGCCGATGGCCTGCATGCCCTGCGCAATCAAGGCCGCCGCGCCGTCACTCAAACCCTGCGCCAGCACCTGAGCCAACACTGCGAAGCCCTGGCGCTGCCGCGGCGCTGGCGGTTGCTGCGCCAGTTGCCGTTGAATGCCCAGGGCAAACTGCCTCAAGCCGACGTCACAGCGCTGTTACTCGCCCCCCGGCCCAAAGCGCCGGATGTGCTCGAGCAAGTGCAAGCCAACGGCGAATGGACCGTGCAACTGAGCATCCCGCCGGACCTTGCCTACTTCAGCGGCCACTTCCCCGTCACGCCGGTGTTGCCGGGCGTGGTGCAGGTGGAATGGGCCTTCAACCTCGGCCAGCAGTTGCTCGACCTGCCCGCGACTTTTGCCGGCATGGAAGTGCTCAAGTTCCAGCAACTGGTGCGCCCCGGCGACCAGGTTGAACTGCACCTGCGCTTCGACCAGGAACGCGGCAAGCTGTATTTTGCCTACCGCAATGGCGTCGCCGCTTGCTCCAGTGGCCGGATAGTGTTGGAGGCGCCAAGTGCATAACCTTTTGTGGCCGGCGGGTTTCCTGTGGCCAGCAGACTTTTTGTGGCGAGCAGGCTTGCCCTGCGCTGGGCTGCGAAGCAGCCCCAGTAAGGTAATCGAGGTGTGTCAGGCATACCGAGTTGGCAGGTTTTGGGGCCGCTTCGCAGCCCAACGCAGGGCAAGCCTGCTCACCACAGTAAGTCCGCTATCAGTCAGTTGGATCAGCCATGCATAACCCCTGCGCGCTCATCCCGGTCTACAACCACGAAGCCGCCGTACCGGCCGTGGTGCACAGCCTGTTGAACAGTGGCCTGCCGTGCCTGCTGGTCGACGATGGCAGCAGCCCGGCGTGCGCGGCGGTATTGGCGCAACTGGCGACACTCGACAACGTCACCCTGCTGACCTTGCCCAACAACCAAGGCAAAGGCGGCGCGGTCATGGCTGGCTTTCGCGAAGCCGCACGCCGGGGCTTCACGCATGCGCTGCAAGTGGACGCCGACGGCCAGCACGACCTGCGCGAAGTCGAGAGTTTTCTCGATACTTCACGCAGGCACCCTGACGCGGTGATCTGCGGCTACCCCGAATACGACGACAGCGTGCCCAAGGGCCGCTTGTACGCGCGCTACCTGACCCACGTGTGGGTGTGGATCAACACCCTGTCGCTGCAGATTCGCGACTCGATGTGCGGCTTTCGCGTGTACCCGCTGGCGCCTACGCTAGCGCTGATGGACTCGGCCTACATCGGCACGCACATGGATTTCGATTCCGACATCCTGGTGCGCCTGGCCTGGCGTAACCAGCCGATGCGCTGGCTGCCGACCCAGGTGCATTACCCCGCCGATGGCTTGTCGCACTTCCGCCTGTTCCGCGACAACGTGCGCATCTCGGCCATGCACACGCGGCTGTTTTTCGGCATGTTGGTGCGCGCGCCGATGATTCTGTGGCGACGGTGGCAGGCATGAGCGACCGCACCAAACACTGGGCCGACCGCGAGGAGCGCGGCAGCTTCTGGCTGATGAAGCTCACTGCCGTCGCCGCTAAGGTCCTCGGCCGTCGCCTGCTGAGCCCGTTGCTGTACAGCATCGTGCTGTACTTCTTCCTGTTCGGCCGCACCGCGCGCCACAGCGCCTGGGAATACCAGCAACGCCTGGCCGACTGGAGCGGGCGCGATGAGCTGCGGCCCACGCATAAAAAAGTCTTCGGCCAGTTCATGGCGTTTGCCGACTCGCTGCTCGACAAACTCGACGTGTGGAACGGCAAGCTGCGCATCGAACAGATCGAAATCAACGACCCGGCGCAATTGCGCGGGCAACTGCGCGGCGAGCGCGGGCAGATGCTGGTGGGCGCGCACCTGGGCAACCTCGAAGTGTGCCGCGCGCTGGCCGAAATCGGTGAGCAAGTCACCATGAACGTGCTGGTGCACACCAAGCACGCCGAGCGTTTCAACCGCCTGCTGGGCGAAGCCGGGGCCACGCATTTGCGCCTGATCCAGGTCAGCGAACTGGACCCGGCGACCATGCTGCTGCTCAGCCAGCGCCTGGACGACGGCGAGTGGCTGGCGATTGCCGGCGACCGCGTGCCGCTGCACGGCGGGCGCAAGGTGCGCGTGGATTTCCTCGGCCATGACGCGGCGTTCCCGCAAGGCCCGTGGCTGCTGGCCGGGCTGCTCAAATGCCCGGTCAACCTGCTGATGTGCCTGAAGCACGACGGTCGCTATCGCCTGACCATCGAGCCGTTCGCGCAATTGATCGAATGGAAGCGCAGCACCCGCGAGCAGGTCATCGCCCTGTGGACCGCGCGCTACGCCGCACGCCTGGGCCAGTTCTGCCTGGAAGCGCCCCAACAGTGGTTCAACTTTTACCCTTTCTGGAAAACCGATGACGACGCATCTTGAGCCGGTAACCTTTGGCGAACGCGCTTTGCGCATTGAAGACGTGCTGGCCTTGGCCAACCGTCAGGCGCCCACGCAGTTGCAGGACGACGCCGCGTACCGCCAGCGCATTGCCAAAGGCGCGCAGTTCCTCGACTCGCTGCTGGACAAGGAAGGCGTGATCTACGGCGTGACCACCGGCTACGGCGACTCGTGCGTGGTGGCGGTGCCGTTGCAGCACGTCGAGGCGCTGCCGCGTCATCTGTATACCTTCCACGGTTGCGGCCTGGGCAAATTGCTCGACGCACAAGCCACCCGCGCCGTGCTGGCAGCGCGTTTGCAGTCGCTGTGCCACGGCGTTTCCGGGGTGCGTGTGGAATTGCTCGAGCGTCTGCATGCGTTTCTGCAACACGACGTACTGCCGCTGATTCCGGAAGAAGGCTCGGTAGGCGCCAGCGGTGATTTGACGCCGCTGTCGTACGTGGCCGCGACCTTGTCCGGCGAGCGTGAAGTGATGTTCCGTGGCGAGCGTCGCCAGGCGGCTGACGTGCACCGCGAACTCGGTTGGGAGCCGCTGGTGCTGCGCCCCAAGGAAGCCCTGGCCCTGATGAACGGCACTGCCGTCATGACCGGCCTGGCCTGCCTGGCCTTCGCCCGCGCCGACTACCTGCTGCAACTGGCCACGCGCATCACCGCGCTGAACGTGGTGGCGCTGCAAGGCAACCCGGAACACTTCGATGAGCGCCTGTTCGCCGCCAAACCGCACCCAGGGCAGATGCAAGTCGCCGCGTGGCTGCGCAAAGACCTGGCGATTGATGCGCCGACCGCGCCGCTGCACCGCCTGCAGGACCGCTACTCGCTGCGCTGCGCACCGCACGTGCTGGGCGTGCTGGCCGACAGCCTGAACTGGCTGCGTTCGTTTATCGAAATCGAACTGAACAGCGCCAACGACAACCCGATCATCGACGCCGAAGAAGAGCGCGTGCTGCACGGCGGGCACTTCTACGGCGGGCACATCGCCTTTGCCATGGACAGCCTCAAGACCCTGGTGGCCAACGTCGCCGACCTGCTCGACCGCCAGCTCGCGCTGCTGGTGGACGTGCGTTACAACCACGGCTTGCCGAGCAACCTGTCCGGCGCGCCGGCCGATCGCGCGATGATCAACCATGGCTTCAAGGCCGTGCAGATCGGCACCAGCGCCTGGACCGCCGAAGCGTTGAAAAACACCATGCCGGCCAGCGTGTTCTCGCGCTCCACCGAGTGCCATAACCAGGACAAAGTGAGCATGGGCACCATCGCCGCCCGCGATGCGATCCGCGTGCTGGAGCTGACCGAGCAAGTCGCCGCCGCCACGCTGCTCGCGGCCAACCAAGGCGTGTGGCTGCGCGCCCAGGCTGAAGATGCACGCGCCCTGCCGCCGGCCTTGGCCGCCATGCATGCAGAACTGGCCAAGGACTTCCCGCCGGTCATCGAAGACCGTGCGCTGGAAGGCGAGCTGCGCCTGTGCCTGAAACGTATTGCCGAGCAACACTGGAGGCTGCATGCGTAGCCAGGGCGTGTTGCATTGCGACACTGAAATCCTCGTGCCGTTTTTCGACATCGACACCATGCACGTGGTGTGGCACGGGCATTACGTGAAGTACCTGGAAGTAGCGCGCTGCGCGCTGCTGGACAAGATCGGCCATAACTACACGGCAATGCTCGAGTCCGGCTACGCATGGCCAGTGATCGACATGCAGCTGCGCTACGTGCGCGGCGCGGTGTTCGGCCAGACGATCAATGTGCGCGCCAGTTTGGTGGAGTGGGAGAACCGTTTGAAGGTCAATTACCTGATCACCGACCTCGCCAGCGGCGAACGCCTGACCCGCGCCAGCACCGTGCAAGTGGCGGTAGAAATCGCCAGCCGCGAAATGCAGCTGGCCTCCCCCAACGTCTTCACCGACGCCGTAGAGAGAGCCTTGAAATGAGATTCCCTGTGGGAGCGGGCTTGCCCGCGAAGGACGTTAACGATAACGCGAACCGCCTGACACTGCGCAGCGCCCTCAGGTTCTTCGCGGGCAAGTCGAATCGTCGCACCGCCGCTCCCACATTAATTGGGTTGTTGCTGAGCTTCAGCGCCCATGCCTTCGACCTGCAACAGCTCAGCGATCAGTTGGCAAAACCGTCCGTGATCCACGGCAACTTCATCCAGGAAAAACACCTGCGCGCCCTGCCCCAACCCTTGGTCAGCAAAGGCACCTTCGTGCTCGCCAAAGACCATGGCCTGCTGTGGCTGTTGAAAACCCCACTGCAGCAGGACTACCGCATCAGCGCCCAAGGCATCGCGCGCCGTGACGCCAATGGCTGGCAACTGCTGCCAAACAAGAGCGCCGGGGCCGAGCAGAACCGCCTGTTCCTCGCCGTGCTCCAAGGCGACAGCAGCGGCCTGCAACGCGACTTCGAATTGCAACTGCAAGGCGAAGCCAAGCAGTGGAAGCTGACGCTGATCCCGCGCTCATTGCTGCTCAAGCAGGTCTTCACCCAGATCAATATCGACGGCGGCGAATTGGTGCAGACCATCCAACTGCTGGAAACCCAAGGCGACAGCACCGTGCTGCGCATGCAGGACAGCACTGCCGCCCAACCATTAAGCGATGCGGAGCAACACGACTTTGCCCAGTGAGCGCCTGCTGCCGCGCCTGTTCCTGATCCTGCTGGTGGCCGTGCTGGCGCTGGCCGGCTGGCAGTGGCGCCATGGCGCGCCGCTGTCGGCCAACCTGATGGAGCTGGTGCCGGGCAGCACGCCGGATGCGCTTGAGCTCAAAGCCGAACAACGCATGCAGGAGCCGCTGAACCGCGAAATGCTGGTATTGGTCGGGCATGCGGATCGGCAAACAGCCGTGGCGGTGGCGCAGCAATTGGGCGAGCGCTGGCAGGCCAGCGGGCTGTTTGAAAAGGTGCAGTGGAACCTGCAAGCCGACTTGCCGGCCCTGCGCGAGCAATTGCTGCGCGGGCGTCTGGCGATGCTCTCGGCCAAGGACCGCGAACAACTGATCGAGCACCCCGACGCCTTCATCCAGCAGCGCGTGCAAGCACTGTTCGACCCCTTCACCGGGTTCAGCCTGGTGCCGAGCCAGGACGACTGGCTGGGCCTCACCGGGCGTATCCAGAACAGCCAGCCGCAACACGGCTCGGTGCAACTGGATATCGGCAGTGGCACCTTGATCGCCGATGCCGACGGCAAAAGCTGGGTGATGTTGCGGGCGCGCACCACCGGCAATGCCTTTGATATGAAACTGCCGCTGCAAGTGGCGGATCTGCTCCAGGCCAGCCGCGCGCAGGCCGGCGAACAGGGCGCGCAATTGCTCGCCGCCAGCGGTTTGCTCTACGCGGCCAATGGGCAGCAGCAGGCGACCCGGGAAATTACCTGGGTAGGCGGCGGCGCCACGCTGGGCATCTTGTTATTGCTGTTGCTCGCCTTCCGCCGCTGGCGTGTGCTGCTCGCCTTTGTGCCGGTGCTGGTGGGCATGCTGTTTGGCGCGGTGGCCTGTGTGGCGCTGTTCGGCCATATGCATGTGATGACCTTGGTGCTCGGCTCCAGCCTGATCGGCGTGGCGGTGGATTACCCGCTGCATTACCTGTCCAAAAGCTGGAGCCTGCAGCCGTGGCGCAGCTGGCCGGCGTTGCGCCTGACCCTGCCGGGGTTGAGCCTGAGCCTGGCGACCAGCTGCATCGGTTACCTGGCGCTGGCCTGGACGCCGTTCCCGGCGCTCACCCAGATCGCGGTGTTCTCTGCCGCCGGTCTGGTCGGTGCCTACCTGTCGGCCGTGTGCCTGTTGCCCGCGCTGCTCAAAGGCGTGGACCTGCGCCCGGCGCAATGGCCGCTGCGCATCGCTGAAGGCCTGTGGCTGCTGCGGGCCACTTTGATCAAACACTTACCGAGCCCGCTGCTCCTGGCGCTGGTGCTGCTGTTTTGCGCCGGTGGCCTGTGGCACCTGAACAGCAAGAACGATATCCGCCAATGGATCGGCGCCCCGCCGCAATTGCTGCAGGAAGCCCAGGCCGTGGCGCGCATCACCGGGTTCCAGCCCACCAGCCAGTTCTTTCTGGTGCGCGCCGACAATCAGCAGCAGTTGCTCGAACGTCAGGCCGCTCTGGGCCAGCGCCTGGATCAACTGGTGAACATGGACAAGCTGCAGGGCTACCTGGCGCTCAACCAGCTAGTCAACCTGCCCGCCGAGCAGCAACAGCTGCGCGACGCGCTCAACCCATTGCCGCAACACTGGCAGCCGCTGTTGGACCTGGGCGTGCCCGCCAGCGCCCTGCACGCCGAAATCGCGCAACTGCAAGCCTTGCCCACCGAAGACATCGATGCGGCGCTGGTCGGCCCGCTCGCCGAGCCTTGGCGCACGCTGTGGCTGGGCCCGGTGGACGGCGGCGTGGCGGCGATGGTCAGCTTGCAAGGCCTGAACAACCCGGCGCTGCTGCGGGTGCAGGCGCTGGACCTGCCTGGCGTACAGTTGGTGGATCGTCTGGGCGACTTGAACCGGGTATTCGCCGACACGCAGATCAGCGCCGCTGAATTGAAATTGATGTCGTGCGTGCTGATCGTGCTGTTGCTGATCCTGCCGTTCGGGTTTGGCGGCGCCTTGCGCATCGTCGCCCTGCCGCTGCTCGCGGCGCTGTGCAGCCTGGCCAGCCTGGGTTGGCTGGGCCAGCCACTGACCTTGTTCAGCCTGTTCGGCCTGCTGCTGGTCACGGCGATCAGTGTTGACTACGCGATCTTGATGCGCGAACAGATCGGCGGCCCTGCCGTGAGTCTTTTAGGTACGCTGCTGGCGGCGCTGACGACCTGGTTGTCGTTTGGCCTGCTGGCGGTGTCGAGCACACCGGCCGTGAGCAATTTCGGCCTGTCGGTCAGCCTGGGCCTGGCCTTCAGCTTTATGCTGGCGCCCTGGGCCGGCCATCAGAAGCACGCCTTATGAATGTGATTATCGCCATAGCGGCAAGGAGCCCTCGTGCCCACAGTTGAAATGGAACGTCGCCAGGTGGTGGTGATCGGTGCCGGCCCGTCCGGTGCCATCGCCGCCGCGCTGTTAAAGCGCAACGGGCATGATGTATTGATTATCGAGCGCCAGCATTTTCCACGCTTCTCGATTGGCGAAAGCCTGCTGTCGCACTGCATCGATTTTATCGAAGAAGCCGGCATGCTCGAGGCCGTGCAGGCGGCGGGTTTCCAGGTAAAAACCGGCGCTGCGTTTGCCTGGGGCGAGCGCTACAGCGCGTTTGATTTTGGCGACACGTTCAGCCACGGCAAACCCACCACCTTCCAGGTGCAGCGCGGTGAATTCGACAAATTGCTGGCCGACCAGGCCGCCTTGCAAGGCGTCGACATTCGCTACGGCGAAAGCGTCGTCGGTGTGGATTTTTCCGGTGACAGCCGCTACCTGCACGTGCGCCGCGAGAATGGCAGCGAATACCACCTCAAGGCCAAATTTGTGCTCGACGCCAGCGGCTATGGCCGTGTGTTGCCGCGCCTGCTGGACCTTGAGGCGCCATCGAATTTCCCGGTGCGCCAGGCGGTGTTCACTCACGTCGAGGACCGCATCGAACACCCCGGTTTCGACCGCACCAAAATCCTCGTGACCACCCACCCGACCCAGCGTGACATCTGGTTCTGGACCATCCCGTTCAGCAACGGCCGCTGCTCGGTGGGCGTGGTCGCAGCGAAGGCGCATTTCGACGGCCGCGACAGCGACCTCGACGCGTGCCTGCGCGGCTTTATCGCTGAAACGCCGAGCCTGGCCGGCGTGCTGCAAAACGCCGTATGGGACACACCTGCGCGCACCATCGGCGGCTACTCGGCCAACGTCAAAACCCTGCACGGTCCGGGCTTTGCGCTGCTGGGCAACGCGGCGGAATTCCTCGACCCGGTATTTTCGTCCGGCGTGACCATCGCCATGCGCTCGGCGAGCATGGCGGCAGGCTTGCTGCATCGCCAACTCAAAAGCGAAACAGTGGACTGGCAAACCGAGTTTGCCGAACCGTTGAAACGCGGCGTCGACACCTTCCGCTGCTACGTCGAAGGCTGGTACGCCGGCACCTTCCAGGATGTGATTTTCCATCCGGGCAGCTCGCCGGACATTCGCCGGATGATCAGCTCGATCCTCGCCGGCTACGCATGGGATGAGCGCAACCCGTTTGTCAGCGAGCCCAAGCGGCGGTTGCGGATGTTGTCGGAGATTTGCGCGAGTGAGCCGGTATGAGCAGTCCAGCGCTGGAAAAAAACTACCTGAGTAAAAACTACGTCGAAGAAACCCGGTTCGGTTTCTGGTTCCTGCGCAGCCACACTTGGCAGCACCACGTGTTGCGCGTGGCGATCAACGACTTGCGCAGCTTGTTCACCGAGCCATTGCCAGTCGCGCCGGTGCTGCTGGACGCCGGTTGCGGCCAGGGCAAGTCGTTCCGGTATTTGCAGCAGGTGTTCGCGCCGCAGCGCCTGATCGGGGTGGATGCCGACCCGCATAGCCTGGCGCTGAGCAAGGCCGAAGCCGAGCGCCAGGGCCTGGCCGTCGAGCTGATCGGCAGTGACTGCGCCACCCTTGAGGTGCCCGACGCCAGCGTCGATATCCTGTTCTGCCACCAGACCTTCCACCATCTGGTGGAACAGCATCGCGCCTTGAAGGAGTTCTACCGCGTGCTCAAGCCGGGCGGCTACCTGCTGTTTGCCGAGTCCACCGAAGCCTATATCGATACCTGGGTGATTCGCTGGCTGTTCCGCCACCCGATGCACGTGCAGAAAAGCGCCGACGAATACCTGGAGATGCTGCGCGAGCAGGGGTTTGAATTCGCCCCGCAGAACGTCTCGTACCCGTACTTGTGGTGGAGCCGCTCCAGTGATTTTGGCCTGCTCGAGCGCTGGGGCCTGCGCAACCCGCCACCGGTGGGCCAGCGCGAAGAGACGCTGGTCAACTGTGTGGTGCGTAAACCTTTCGCGAGCGCCGCACCATGATCCGCCTGCTGCTGATCGGTTGCCTGTTGCTGCTGAGCGCCTGCGCCAGCCAACCGCCGTTGCCCGCAAAAACCCCGGCGCTGGCCTTGCCGATGCAATTGCATGTGCAGCGCCTTTCGGGTGGCCAGAGCCAGGACTGGCTGTTGGTGATCCAGCGCGAAGGCGCAGCCCTTCGCTGGTCGATGATGGACCCGCTGGGCATTCCCCAGGCGCGGCAAAAACTACTCGATGGCCAGTGGCAGGCCGATGGTCTGCTGCCGCCCAACCCGGCGGCGCGCGAGCTGTTTGCCGCCTTGCTGTTTGCCCTGACTTCATCGGATGACGTGCGCGCACTTTACCCGAGCGCCCAGGCCATGGACCTCACGCGCACGCTGCCGGGTCATTGGCAAATCGTCTATCAGTCTTCAGAGGTGTTCAGCGTGAACATGACGGGCCAACCGCTGAGCTATCGCATCACACCGCTGGGGGTCGCTCGATGACGGCTTATCTGAATGCGCTGGGCGTGATTTGCGCCCTGGGACGCGGCCAGGCCGAGGTCAGTCGCAGCCTGTTTGCCGGCGACTGCTCGGGCATGCGTGCCGAGAGTGGCTGGGTGCCGGAACGCGTGTTGCCGGTCGGCGGCGTGCGCAGCGAGCTGGTGACTATTCCGCTTGAACTGAACCAGCAAAGCAGCCGCAACAACCAGTTGTTGCTGGAAGCGGCGTTGCAGATCGAGGGCGAGATCCGCCAGGCCATTCACACCTATGGCGCCTCGCGAGTCGGTGTGGTGCTGGGCACCAGCACCTCGGGCATCGACGAGGCTAGCCGTGGCATCGCCAATTACCTGCGCGACAAGCAGTTCCCCGGCGACTACGACTACCAGCAACAGGAACTCAGCGCCCCCGCCAACTTCCTCGCCGACTGGCTGCAACTGAGCGGCCCGGCCTATGTGATTTCTACCGCCTGCACCTCCAGCGCCCGCGCGTTGATGAGCGCCCAACGCCTGCTGGACCTGGGCGTGTGCGACGCGGTGATCTGCGGCGGTGTCGACAGCCTGTGCAAGCTGACACTCAACGGTTTTACCGCGCTGGAAGCAGTCTCCAACGAGCGCTGCAATCCGTTTTCAGTGAACCGCAATGGCATCAATATCGGCGAAGCGGCCGTGCTGTTTGTGATGACCCAACAACCGGCACCGATTGCCCTGCTGGGCAGTGGCGCCAGTTGCGACGCGCACCATATCTCCGCGCCCGAGCCTACCGGCAAAGGCGCATTGCAGGCGATGCGCAAGGCCTTGGCCAGCGCGAAGCTGGTGCCCGAGCAGATCGGTTACTTGAACCTGCACGGCACCGCCACCCAGCACAACGACGCCATGGAAAGCCTGGCCGTGGCCAACCTGTTTCCCCACGGCGTGGCCTGTTCGTCGACCAAACCCATGAGCGGCCACACCCTCGGTGCAGCCGGCGCGCTGGAAGCGGCGTTCTGCTGGCTGAGCCTGACCCACGGCTGCGTGCCGCCGCATGTGTGGGACGGCCAGGCCGACCCGGCGCTGCCCGCCCTGCAATGGGCGCAGACCGGCGACACCTTGGAAAAACGCTACCTGATGAGCAACTCGTTTGCCTTCGGCGGTAACAACGTCAGCCTGATAATCGCAGAGGCCCCATGATTGATTGGCCACTCGCCCAATTGCTGCCCCACGCGGGCGACATGATCCTGATCGACCAGGTGCTGTCGTTCGATGAAGAGCAGATTCACACGCGCCTTACCGTCAAGCCCGGCGGCCTGTTCAACCGCCCGGACGGCAGCCTGCCGGCCTGGGTTGGCATCGAGCTGATGGCGCAGAGCGTCGCCGCGTATGCCGGGTGCCGCGCGCGCCAGAACGGCGAAGCAGTGGAGCTGGGCTTCCTGCTTGGCACGCGTAAGTTCGAGTGCAACGTGGAACACTTTCCGGCAGGCGCCGAACTGCGTATCCACGGCCTGCGCTCGCTGGAAGACGACAACGGCATGGGTGTGTTCGAATGCCACCTCACCGGCGACGGTATCCAGGCCAGCGCGCGCTTGAACGTATTTCGACCGCCCCAGGCGGCCACCTATTTAGATGAATCGAAGGACGAAACGCCATGACTGAATCCGTACTGGTCACCGGCTCCAGCCGTGGCATCGGCCGCGCCATTGCCCTGCGTCTGGCGCAGGCCGGGCATGACATCGTGCTGCATTGCCGCAGCGGTCGCGCGGAAGCGGACGCGGTGCAGGTCGAGATTGAAGCCCTGGGCCGCAAGGCGCGCGTGCTGCAGTTTGACGTGGCCGATCGCGCCAGCTGTAAGCAAATCCTTGAAGCCGACGTGGAGCAGCATGGCGCCTACTACGGCGTGGTGCTCAATGCCGGCCTGACCCGTGACGGCGCGTTCCCGGCCTTGTCCGAAGACGATTGGGACGTGGTGATGCGCACCAATCTCGACGGTTTCTACAACGTGCTGCACCCGGTGATGATGCCGATGATTCGTCGTCGCGCCGCCGGCCGCATTGTGTGCATCACCTCGGTGTCGGGGCTGATCGGCAACCGCGGGCAGGTCAATTACAGCGCGTCGAAGGCCGGTCTGATTGGCGCGGCCAAGGCGCTGGCCATCGAGCTGGGCAAGCGCAAGATCACCGTCAACTGTGTAGCCCCCGGCTTGATCGACACCGCGATGCTGGATGAAAACGTGCCGGTCGAAGAACTGATGAAAATGATCCCGGCGCAGCGCATGGGCACCCCGGAAGAAGTGGCCGGTGCAGTGAATTTCCTGATGTCGGCCGAAGCCGGCTACATCACGCGCCAGGTGTTGGCCGTGAACGGAGGCCTGTGCTGATGAAACGCGTCGTCGTCACCGGCATGGCCGGCATGACCTCCCTGGGCAGCGATTGGGACACCATCGCCGCCAACTTTCGCGCCAACCGCAGTGGCATTCGGCGCATGGACGAGTGGGACCGTTTCACCGAACTGAACACGCGCCTGGCCGGGCCGATTGACGATTTCGTGGTGCCGGCCCACTGGACGCGCAAGCAACTGCGCAGCATGGGCCGCGTGTCGCGCCTGGCAGTGTGGGCGGCGGAGCAGGCGTTGCAGGACGCCGGGTTGCTCGGCGACGAGTCGATCAAGGACGGGCGCATGGGCGTGGCCTGCGGCTCGTCCACCGGCAGCACCGACGAGATCAAGGCATTTGGCAACATGCTGCTGAACTCGGTGGCCGAGGGGCTGAACGCCAACTCCTATGTGCGCATGATGCCGCACACCACGGCGGCGAATATCAGCATCTTTTTTGGCCTTACCGGGCGGCTGATCCCGACGTCCAGCGCCTGCACCAGCGGCAGCCAGGGCATCGGCTATGCGTATGAAGCGATCAAGTTCGGACGCCTGCCGTTGATGCTCGCCGGCGGCGCCGAAGAGCTGTGCCCCACCGAAGCCATGGTGTTTGATGCGCTCTACGCCACCAGCCTGAAAAACGACGCGCCGCAGACCAGCCCACGTCCTTACGACAGCGGCCGTGATGGCCTGGTGATCGGTGAAGGCGGCGGTATGCTGGTGCTCGAAGAACTGGAACACGCGTTAGCGCGCGGTGCGCACATCCACGCCGAACTCGTGGGTTTCGGCAGCAACGCCGACGGCCAGCACACCACCCGCCCGGAGCAGAAAACCATGCGCCGCGCGATGGAGCTGGCCTTGGAAGATGCCGGGCTGGAGCCGTCGGCCATTGGCTACGTCAACGGCCATGGCACCGCCACCGATCAAGGTGATATTGCCGAAACCCTGGCCACCAGCAGCCTGTTCGGCCGCCACATGCCGATCAGTTCGCAGAAGAGTTTTCTTGGCCACACCCTGGGCGCATGCGGCGCGCTGGAGTCGTGGTTCAGCATCGAAATGATGAACCGCGACCAGTACGTACACACCTTCAACCTGGATGTGGTCGACCCGCAATGTGGCGAGCTGGATTACCTGCAGGGCGGCTTTCGCGAGATGCACCACGACTACGTGATGAACAACAACTTTGCGTTTGGCGGCGTCAACACCTCGCTGATTTTCCGTCGCTGGGCCTGATTTTTTAATTGATTGGAGAAAATGGAATGTCTTCCTTGCTACGCGCCACCCTGATCACCCTGGCCTTGCTGACCGCCGCCGGTTGCACCAGCAAACCCGTGCTCAACACCCAGCACGAGCTGCCGGCCGGCACTCAGGTGAGCGAAGAAACCATGAAGCAGGTCATCGTCACGGCCCTGCAAAAACGCGAGTGGACCGTGCAGCGTTTCAGCCCACAACTCGTACAGGCCCAGATCACCGTGCGCAACCAGTTCTACGCGGCCATCGACATCCGTTACAGCCGCAACAGCTACGCCATCACCTACCGCGACAGCCGCGACCTGGGCTACAAGGACGGCAAGATCCATCGCAACTACAACCGCTGGGTGAGCATGCTCGATCGCGACATCATGGCCGCGCTGCGCAGCAATGGCGTGGGTAACGCGCCGGGACCTGCGGCGCAGTCGTTTGAGCAGACAGGGGCGTCGAAGCAGAACTGAGGATCGCGGTCCGTCAGAAACGACAAAGGGCGCCTTTCGGCGCCCTCTTCACAAACAGGTTGGCTTGTCATCGCCGCTTCCTGCCTGGCTCTGCGATGGCTGGTTGCCCAGGATCCTCAGAGTCTCACAAGCCCCTTTCGGGAACTCGGCCAGTATGCCTGAAAACAACTCGCCTGCAATCGGTGGCAAAGCGCCGCTTATTCCTTACCCACTTCATCGCAACCCCAGCGCACTGCGCACCGCTGCTTTTATCGCTGAAAACTGATCATTGGTGAGCTCCGCGATTTTGTAAGTTCGTTTTCCATGACGGTCTTTGCTTTTGATTCGATCCAGTCGCCCCAGGCTTACGGTCGCCACAATGTCGCACTTCGCCCAGCAGATGGGGTTCGCGCCCTGAAGATGACTGTCTAGCTGCAAATGATGCTCCAGCAGCGTTTGCGGGGCGGTGGTGCTCAAAGGCACAACCGTCACTAAGCCAGTCCCGTTACCTGATATGTGACTTCGCCTACACCACGGCCTTGCGCGTCAACAACTCTACAAACGCCCTCGCCCTCGGCGACTGCGCACCCTTGCGCTGCACCAGCCACACCGCCGTGACCGCTTCCTGATCGAGCAACGTGCGATACACCACGCCATCAATGCGTATGCGCTGGTAAGACGCCGGCAGCACCGACACGCCCAAGCCCGCCGCCACCAACCCGATAATCGTCATCGCCTCCCCCGCTTCCTGGGCGAAGTGCGGGCTGAAGCCGGCGTCACGGGCCAGGTTGAGCAGCTGCGCGTAAAGGCCGCTGCCATAGCTGCGCGGGAAGAATACAAACGGCTCCTGTGCCAGTTGCGCCAGGTGCAAACCGCGCTCGCTGCCTTCCGCCAGCGGGTGGCCGGCGTTCAGTACGGCAACCAGCGGTTCGCGCATCAGCTCGATGACACTCAGCGAATCCGGCAACGGCAGCGGGCGCATCAGGCCGACCTGGATCGACTGATCCACCAACGATTCGGCCACTTCGGTGCTGCTCATTTCCTGCAGGCTCAAGTGCACCGCCGGGAAGGCCTGGCGAAACGCAAAGATCGCCTGCGGAATGCTCGAATTGAAGGGTGCGGAAGACGTGAAACCAATCTTCAGTTCCCCCAGCTCTCCCAACTGGGCACGCCGAGCAACATCCGCGGCCTTGTCGACCTGTGCCAGCACCAGTCGCGCCTCTTGCAGGAACAAGCGCCCGGCCTCACTGAGCTCGACCCGACGATTGGTGCGTTCAAACAAGCGCGCGCCCACCTCTTGCTCCAGGGCCTGGATCTGCTGGCTCAGCGGCGGTTGCGAGATGCCCAGCACCTGCGCGGCGCGGCCGAAATGCAGTTCTTCGGCGACGGCGATGAAGTACCGCAGGTGACGCAATTCCATGCAAACCTCTTTAGGTCGTAAAAGCTATCAAACAGGTCGAACAATATATTGGAAAGAATCATTAGCCAGCTATATTCTTTTTTGCATTGCCAGTTCTGGCAGGCTTTCCCTCGCCGAGGTCCCCGTGAAATCTGCTGTCGCTCCATTTGCTCAAGAAGTCCCGCCTACCGCCCTGGATGAGGTGGTGGCCCAGCTCAACGAGCAGTTCATCGAAAAAGGCACGCCAATGTTCATGCGCACCGTGCTGGCGCTTTTCTCCGGTGGGTTTGCCACCTTTGCCCTGCTGTATTGCGTGCAACCTATGATGCCCGCGCTGTCCCACGAGTTTTCCATCAACGCGGCGCAGAGCAGCCTGATCCTGTCAGTCGCCACCGCCATGCTCGCGTTTGGCCTGCTGATCACCGGACCAATTTCCGACACCCTCGGGCGCAAACCGGTAATGGTCGCCGCGCTGTTTTGCGCCGCACTGGCCACTATCGCCAGCGGCCTGATGCCGTCCTGGGAAGGCATCCTGCTGATGCGTGCGCTGGTCGGCCTGTCCCTGAGCGGCCTGGCAGCCGTCGCGATGACTTACCTGAGCGAAGAGATCCACCCGCAACACATCGGCCTGGCCATGGGCTTGTACATCGGCGGCAACGCGATTGGCGGCATGAGCGGGCGCCTGATCATGGGCGTGTTGATCGACTTCGTCAGTTGGCACACCGCCACGCTGATCATCGGCGCCCTGGCGTTGATCGCTGCCACGGTGTTCTGGAAGATCCTCCCCGAGTCGCGCAACTTCCGCGCCAGCAGCCTCAAGCCGCGCAGCCTGGTAGACGGCTTTGTGATGCACTTCAAGGACGCCGGCCTGCCCTGGCTTTTTCTCGAAGCCTTCCTGCTGATGGGCGCGTTCGTGACGATGTTCAACTACATCGGCTATCGCCTGCTGGCGTCGCCTTACGCGTTGAGCCAGGCCGTGGTCGGCCTGCTGTCGCTGGTGTACCTGTCGGGCATCTACAGCTCGGCGAAAATCGGCTCGCTGGCCGACCGCCTCGGCCGGCGGCGCGTGTTGTGGGGCACGATCGTGTTGATGCTTTCGGGCATGTTACTGACCCTGTTCACCCCGCTGTGGCTGGTGGTGCCGGGCATGCTGATCTTTACGTTCGGCTTCTTCGGCGCGCACTCGGTGGCCAGCAGCTGGATCGGCCGGCGCGCGGTCAAGGCCAAGGGGCAGGCGTCGTCGCTGTACCTGTTCTGCTACTACGTGGGCTCAAGCATTGCGGGGACGGCGGGCGGGTTCTTCTGGCACTTTGCCGGGTGGAACGGGATTGGCGGGTTTATCGTGGCGCTGTTGATGGGTGCGCTGTTGGTGGCGTTGAAGTTGGCGAAGTTGCCGCCACTGGGCCATGTGAAAGCCTGAAGATTTCTGGCTTTTAATGTGGGAGGGGGCTTGCCCCCTCCCACATTGGTTTTGCGTTTATTCGTGATACTGGGCGGACAACTCGTGCACCGCGCGCAAGAACGCGCCGGCGTGCTCCGGATTCACTTCCGGGGTGATGCCATGGCCGAGGTTGAACACATGCCCGGTGCCCTTGCCGTAGCTGGCCAGGATGCGGCCGACTTCGGTGCGGATCGCTTCCGGCTTGGCGTAGAGCACGGTCGGGTCCATGTTGCCTTGCAGCGCGACTTGGTTGCCAACGCGACGACGGGCTTCACCGATGTCGCAGGTCCAGTCCAGGCCCAGCGCATCGGCGCCCGCGTCGGCGATGCTTTCCAGCCACAGGCCGCCGCCTTTGGTGAACAGGATGACCGGCACTTTGCGGCCTTCGTGTTCACGGATCAGGCCGCTGACGATCTTGCGCATGTAGGCCAGGGAGAATTCCTGATACGCCGCCGCCGACAGGTTGCCACCCCAGGTATCGAAAATCTGTACCGCTTGCGCGCCGGCCATGATCTGGCCGTTGAGGTAGGCGGTAACCGACTGCGCCAGTTTATCCAGCAGCAGGTGCATGGCCTGTGGGTTGTCGTAGAGCATGGCTTTGGTCTTGCGGAAGTCTTTCGACGAGCCGCCTTCGACCATGTAGGTGGCCAGGGTCCACGGGCTGCCAGAGAAGCCGATCAGCGGCACACGGCCATTGAGCTCGCGGCGGATGGTGCTGACCGCGTCCATCACGTAGCCCAGGTCTTTGTGCGGGTCGGGGATCGGCAGGGCTTCGATGTCGGCCAGGGTGCTGACGACTTTCTTGAAACGCGGGCCTTCGCCGGTTTCAAAGTACAGGCCTTGGCCCATGGCGTCAGGGATGGTCAGGATGTCGGAGAACAGGATGGCCGCGTCCAGTTGTGGGTAGCGGTCCAGCGGCTGCATCGTGACTTCGCAGGCGAACTCCGGGTTCATGCACAGGCTCATGAAGTCGCCGGCGTGGGCGCGACTGGCGCGGTATTCCGGCAGGTAGCGACCGGCCTGACGCATCATCCACACGGGCGTGACGTCTACGGGTTGCTTGAGCAGGGCACGAAGGAAACGGTCGTTCTTGAGGGCAGTCATGTCGGCATCCGCAAAAAAAGTGCGGGCATTTTCTCAGAGCGCGACGCAAAAGGCACGGAGTGAGCCGTGCCTTTTGTCTATCGGGTCAATTTGTCGCGGACATTAAAGCGCTGCAAAACCAATGTGGGAGGGGGCTTGCCCCCGATTGCAGTGTGTCAGTTTCAGTCTCTGTCACTGAACCACCGCTATCGGGGGCAAGCCCCCTCCCACATTTTGATCCCATTTCAACCTGGGATCAGGGGTCAGACTTGCAGGTAATCCAGGATCCCTTCAGCGGCATTGCGCCCTTCGAAGATCGCGGTTACCACCAGGTCAGAACCGCGCACCATATCGCCACCGGCGAAAATTTTCGGGTTGCTGGTCTGGTGCTTGTACTGGCCTTGTTCCGGTGCCACAACGCGGCCCTGGCTGTCGGTCTGGATTTCGAACTGCTCGAACCACGGCGCCGGGCTTGGGCGGAAACCGAAGGCGATGACCACGGCGTCAGCCGGGATGATTTCTTCGGAACCCGGGATTGGCTCAGGGCTGCGACGGCCACGGGCGTCCGGCTCGCCGAGACGGGTCTCGACCACTTTCACGCCTTCAACACGGTCCTCGCCGACAATGGCGATCGGCTGGCGGTTGTAGAGGAATTTCACGCCCTCTTCCTTGGCGTTCTTCACCTCTTTGCGCGAGCCGGGCATGTTGGCTTCGTCACGACGGTACGCACAGGTCACCGACTTGGCGCCCTGGCGGATCGAGGTACGGTTGCAGTCCATCGCGGTGTCGCCACCGCCCAGGACCACAACCTTCTTGCCTTTCATGTCGACGAAATCTTCCGGCGACTTTTCAAAGCCCAGGTTGCGGTTGACGTTGGCGATCAGGAAGTCGAGCGCGTCATACACGCCCGGCAGGTCCTCACCGGCAAAGCCGCCTTTCATGTAGGTGTAGGTGCCCATACCCATGAACACCGCATCGTATTCGGCGAGCAGTTGCTCCATGGTGATGTCTTTGCCGATTTCGGTATTGAGGCGGAACTCGATACCCATGCCGGTGAACACTTCACGACGGTTGCTCAGTACGGTTTTTTCCAGCTTGAACTCGGGAATACCGAAGGTCAGCAGGCCACCGATTTCCGGGTTCTTGTCGAACACCACCGGGGTCACGCCACCACGCACCAGCACGTCGGCGCAGCCCAGGCCCGCCGGGCCCGCGCCGATGATCGCAACACGTTTGCCGGTCGGTTTGACCTTGGACATGTCCGGGCGCCAGCCCATGGCGAATGCGGTGTCGGTGATGTACTTCTCCACCGAACCGATGGTCACCGCGCCAAAGCCGTCGTTGAGAGTGCAGGCACCCTCGCACAGACGATCCTGCGGGCACACCCGGCCGCACACTTCCGGCAGGGTGTTGGTCTGGTGCGACAGCTCGGCGGCGGCGAGGATGTTGCCCTCGGCCACAAGTTTCAGCCAATTGGGAATGAAGTTGTGCACCGGGCACTTCCATTCGCAATACGGGTTACCGCAACCCAGGCAGCGGTGGGCCTGGTCGGCCGAGTGCTGGGGTTTGAAGGGTTCGTAGATTTCCACGAACTCTTTCTTGCGTTGACGCAACAGTTTCTTCTTCGGATCTTTGCGCCCGACATCGATGAACTGGAAGTCGTTATTCAGACGTTCAGCCATGTTAAAACCTCATCAAACTCTTCAGGCGCATATCACTGCGGGTTGGCACGGATGCTGGAAAGCAACGATTTCAGGTTGGCAGCCTTGGGCTTGACCAGCCAGAAACGACGCAGGTAGTCATCAAGGTTTTCAGCGAGGTTACGACCCCATTCGCTGTTGGTTTCCTCGACATATTCGTCCAGCACATGCTGCAAGTGGTTGCGATAGGATTCCATCGCTTCGCCGCTGATCCGCTGGATCTCGACCAACTCGTGGTTGACCTTGTCGACGAAGGTGTTGTCCTGGTCGAGCACGTAGGCGAAACCGCCAGTCATGCCCGAGCCGAAGTTGTAGCCAGTCTTGCCCAGCACCGCGACAAAACCACCGGTCATGTACTCGCAGCAGTGATCGCCCGTGCCTTCCACCACGGTGTGGGCACCGGAGTTACGCACCGCGAAACGCTCACCGGCCGTACCGGCTGCAAACAGCTTGCCGCCGGTTGCGCCGTACAGGCAGGTGTTGCCGATGATGGCACTGTCTTGAGTCTTGTAGACGCTGCCGACTGGCGGAACGATCACCAGCTTGCCGCCGGTCATGCCCTTGCCTACGTAGTCGTTGGCGTCACCTTCCAGGTACATGTGCAGGCCGCCGGCGTTCCACACGCCGAAGCTCTGGCCCGCAGTGCCCTTGAAACGGAAGGTGATCGGCGCCTTGGCCATGCCCTGGTTGCCGTGCTTGCGCGCGATTTCGCCGGAGATGCGTGCGCCGATGGAACGGTCGCAGTTGCAGATGTCCAGGGCGAATTCGCCACCGCTGGCGTCGTTGATCGAGGAGCTGGCCATGTCGACCATCTTCTCGGCCAGCAGGCCTTTGTCGAACGGCGGGTTGCGGTCCACCTGGCAGAATTGCGGCTTGTCTGCCGGGATGTGATCGCTGCCCAGCAGCGGCGTCAGGTCCAGGTGTTGTTGCTTGGCGGTCTGGCCTTCGAGGATGTCGAGCAGGTCGGTACGCCCGATCAGTTCTTCGAGGGAGCGCACGCCCAGCTTGGCCAGCCACTCACGGGTTTCTTCGGCGACGTAGGTGAAGAAATTCACCACCATGTCGACGGTGCCGATGTAGTGATCCTTGCGCAGCTTCTCGTTCTGAGTCGCCACGCCGGTGGCGCAGTTGTTCAGGTGGCAGATGCGCAGGTATTTGCAGCCCAGGGCGATCATTGGCGCGGTACCGAAGCCGAAGCTTTCGGCGCCGAGGATCGCCGCCTTGATCACGTCGAGGCCGGTTTTCAGGCCGCCGTCGGTCTGCACGCGCACTTTGCCGCGCAGGTCGTTGCCGCGCAGGGTCTGGTGAGTTTCCGCCAGGCCCAGTTCCCACGGCGCACCGGCGTACTTGATGGAGGTCAGCGGGGATGCGCCGGTGCCGCCGTCGTAGCCGGAGATGGTGATCAGGTCGGCATAAGCCTTGGCCACGCCGGCGGCGATGGTGCCCACGCCGGCTTCCGCGACCAGTTTCACCGAGACCAACGCCTGCGGGTTGACTTGTTTCAAGTCGAAAATCAGCTGCGACAAGTCTTCAATCGAGTAGATGTCGTGGTGCGGCGGTGGTGAAATCAGGGTCACGCCCGGCACCGCATAACGCAGCTTGGCGATCAGGCCGTTGACCTTGCCGCCGGGCAGTTGCCCGCCTTCACCCGGCTTGGCGCCCTGGGCGACTTTGATCTGCAGCACTTCGGCGTTGACCAGGTATTCCGGGGTTACACCGAAACGGCCGGTCGCGACCTGCTTGATTTTCGAGCTCTTGATGGTGCCGTAGCGCGCCGGGTCTTCACCGCCTTCGCCGGAGTTGGAACGCGCACCCAGGCGGTTCATGGCTTCGGCCAGGGCTTCGTGAGCCTCAGGCGACAAGGCGCCCAGGGAAATACCGGCGGAGTCGAAACGCTTGAGGATCGATTCCAGCGGCTCGATCTCGCTGATGGACAGCGGCGTGTCCAGGGTTTTCACCTTGAACAGGTCGCGGATCATCGACACCGGACGGTTATCCACCAGCGCGGTGTATTCCTTGAACTTGGCGTAGTCGCCCTGCTGCACGGCGGCTTGCAGGGTGCTGACCACGTCCGGGTTGTAGGCGTGGTATTCGCCACCGTGCACGAACTTGAGCAGGCCGCCTTGCTGGATCGGCTTGCGCGCGCTCCAGGCTTCGGCTGCCAGGGCCTTCTGCTCGGCTTCGATGTCGACGAAGCGCGCACCCTTGATGCGGCTCGGCACGCCACGGAAGCTCAGCTCGCAGACTTCTTCGGACAGGCCGATGGCTTCGAACAACTGCGCACCGCGGTAGGACGTGACGGTGGAGATACCCATCTTCGACAGGATCTTCAGCAGGCCCTTGGTGATGCCTTTGCGGTAGTTCTTGAACACCTCGTAGAGGTCGCCCAGCACTTCACCGGTACGGATCAGATCGCCGAGCACTTCGTACGCCAGGAACGGATACACCGCCGAGGCGCCGAAACCGATCAACACCGCAAAGTGGTGCGGGTCACGGGCGGTGGCGGTTTCGACGAGGATGTTGGAGTCGCAACGCAGGCCTTTTTCGGTCAGACGGTGGTGCACCGCACCGGTAGCCAGGGAAGCGTGAATCGGCAGCTTGCCAGGGGCGATGTGGCGGTCGGTCAGCACGATCTGGGTACGGCCGGCGCGCACGGCTTCTTCGGCCTGATCGGCGACGTTACGCACCGCGGCTTCAAGGCCGAGGCTCTCGTCGTAGTTCAGGTCGATGATCTGGCGGTCGAAGCCTGGGCGCTCCAGGGTCATCAACGAGCGCCACTTGGCCGGAGACACCACCGGCGAGCTGAGGATCACACGCGAGGCGTGCTCAGGCGATTCCTGGAAGATGTTGCGCTCGGCCCCGAGGCACACTTCCAGCGACATCACGATGGCTTCACGCAGCGGGTCGATTGGCGGGTTGGTCACCTGGGCGAACTGCTGGCGGAAGTAGTCGTACGGCGTGCGCACGCGCTGGGACAGCACAGCCATCGGCGTGTCATCGCCCATGGAGCCGACGGCCTCGTAGCCTTGCTCACCGAGCGGACGCAGCACCTGGTCGCGCTCTTCGAACGTGACCTGGTACATCTTCATGTATTGCTTGAGCTGGTCGACGTCATAGAAAGCCGAGCCGTGGTCGTTGTCTTCCATGGTCGCCTGGATGCGCAGGGCGTTCTTGCGCAGCCATTGCTTGTACGGGTGACGCGACTTCAAGCGGTTGTCGATGGCATCGGTGTCGAGGATCTGCCCGGTTTCGGTGTCCACGGCCAGGATCTGGCCAGGGCCGACGCGACCTTTGGCGATCACGTCTTCAGGCTTGTAGTCCCACACGCCGATTTCCGACGCCAGGGTGATGAAACCGTTGGTGGTGGTGACCCAACGCGCCGGGCGCAGACCGTTACGGTCGAGCAGGCACACCGCGTAGCGGCCGTCGGTCATGACCACGCCGGCCGGGCCGTCCCACGGCTCCATGTGCATCGAGTTGTACTCGTAGAACGCACGCAGGTCCGGGTCCATGGTCTCGACGTTCTGCCACGCAGGCGGAATGATCATGCGCACGCCACGGAACAGGTCGATGCCACCGGTGACCATCAACTCGAGCATGTTGTCCATGCTGGAGGAGTCCGAACCCACACGGTTGACCAGCGGGCCGAGCTCTTCGAGGTCCATCAAATCGTTGGCGAACTTGGTGCGACGGGCGACGGCCCAGTTGCGGTTGCCGGTGATGGTGTTGATCTCGCCGTTGTGGGCGAGGAAGCGGAATGGCTGGGCCAGCGGCCATTTCGGCAGGGTGTTGGTGGAGAAGCGCTGGTGGAACACGCAGATCGCGGTTTGCAGGCGCTCATCGCTCAGGTCTGGATAGAAGGCGGTCAAGTCCGCCGGCATCATCAGGCCTTTATAAATGATGGTTTTGTGCGAAAAACTGCAGATGTAGTGGTCGGTGTCGGCGGCGTTGGACACCGACGAACGACGACGCGAGGTGAACAGCTTGATCGCCATGTCCTGGTCGCTCAGGCCTTCGCCTGCGATGAACACTTGCTCGATCTGCGGCAGGCGCTCCAGGGCCAGACGGCCGAGCACGCTGGTGTCGATTGGCACTTTGCGCCAGCCGACGAGCTGCAGGCCGGCAGCCAGGATTTCGCGGTTCATGTTTTCGCGAGCGGCTTCGGCTTTAACCGGGTCCTGGTTGAAAAACACCATGCCCACGGCGTACTGCTTGGGCAGGTCGACCGCAAATTGCTCTTTTGCGACAGCGCGCAGGAACTGGTCGGGCTTTTGAATCAGCAAGCCGCAACCGTCACCGGTCTTGCCGTCGGCGTTGATCCCACCGCGGTGGGTCATGCAGGTCAGGGCCTCGATGGCCGTTTGCAAAAGGGTATGACTGGGCTCGCCCTGCATGTGGGCTATCAGGCCGAAACCGCAGTTATCCTTGAATTCATCGGGTTGGTACAGACCTGCTTTCATAGACACTTTCTCACCAGGCTGCCTCTTATAACGAGGCAAATTTCTTTTCAATTCAACCGGTTACCTTCCACGCCGAACGTACGCCGGCTTAGCGGGGGCAAAAGGGAGGTCATTGTACACACCGACACGAACGCTCACAAATTTAACGACGAAATGTCGCAAATCTATGTCGCATTTATGAAAGGTTTAAAGCGATATGCTGTGCTAGTCAAAACTTTTTTAATTTTGACCGCGACGACTCAAAAGCAACGGGCGCAGACACCACAAAGCGCGCGGCCTTCAGGGCTGCACGCTTTTGTAGTTTTTTGAGGTGCCGGGAGAGGCGGCCTGGGTAAGGCCGCCGAATCTTCAGCGAGTTGTTGCCAGTTCCTGTTGGACGCTGGCGACAGTGCGAGGCCAAGGTTTACCAGCCTGAACCTTCGCTGGCAAGGCCTTGATAGCGGATTCAGCTGCTGCACGGCTGGAGAAGTTGCCGTAGGTGATCACGTAGAGAGGCTTGCCGTTGAGCACTTTCTTGAAATAACGGTACTCACCGCCCTGCTCTTTCACGAACGCCTGAGCGTTGGCTTCGGAGCTGGTGCCGAGGATCTGCACCACGAAGTTGCCGGTTGGCTGGCTGGTGTACCAGCTGCTGCCGGCGCCGCCTGCCTTGGCGACGGTCGCCGCAGGTTTCTCGGCAGGCTTGGCAGCCGGTGCCGGCGCTGGCTTGGCGGCTGGCGCCGGTGCAACAGGCTTGGTCACCGGCGCTGGCGCTGGCTTGGCGGTGGCGACAGTCGGTGCAGGGGTCGGCTTGGCAACCGGAGCTGCCGGCTGACCGGCCGGCACGCCCGCAGGCGGCGCGGTAGTGGTCACGGTCGGCGGCGTGGCGCTGGAGCCCTCCACCGGCACACCGTCGTCGCCTTCGGAAATGCCACCGGCTTCTTCGGCGAGCGGGCCACGCATTACCGGCTGGCCAACCATCGGCAGGTTGGTCGGTTGGCCGGAGTTGGCGAATTCGACGTTTGGTGTGGGCTTGCCCAGTGGCAACTGCGCCTGTTCGGTTGGCGCGCCGGCGGTGGTGGGCGCCTTGCTACGGCCAGGGATCAACCAGGCGGCGGCGACAGCGACCACGACAACGGCGGAAATAGCCAATACGTGCTTCTTAGGCATAGTAAACCCCATCTTTGGACGCTTAACCGCAGAGCGGCTTGCAATCATGGCTTCGATCAAGGCATCCCGGGCAACCTGGTTGATGGTGCCAGGCCAGCCGTCGGAGCTTTCGTGAATATCAGAGATCTGCGCAGCGGAGAAAAGTTCGATACCGGCCCCGGCGCCCTCAAGGCGTTGCGCCAGGTATTCGCGGGTTTCTTCCTCTTCGTACGGCTGCAATTCGATGACGTGAAACAGCTCCTGATCACCGCTGATCTGTTCCAGATCGGCGATCAACGACGACTCGCCAAACAGGAACACGTGCGGGCGGCCTTCAGGCGTACCCGCAGCCAGCGCCAACAGCGCTTCCAGGGCGGATTCGTCGAGCTGCTCGGCGTCGTCGACCAGCAAGTAGACTTCCTGGCCGGTCAGGCCCAACTGCACCACTTGCTTGAGGATCGCGTTCGGCTCGGCATTGGACACGTTCAGCGCCTGGGCCACTTGGCGCAATACGCCCGCCGCGTCACCGGCACCGCGGGCCGACACCACCACGCTCTGTACCGATTGCTTGTTGGTGCTGGCGACCAGTGCCTGGCGCAGCAGGGTCTTGCCGCTGCCCAACGGCCCGGTGACCACCAGCAACAGCTGGCTGTAGCGCGCCAGATGGTGCAACTGGCCAAGCACCGGCTTGCGCTGGGCAGGGAAAAATTTGAAGCCAGGTACCCGCGGAGCAAAAGGGTCGTGGCTTAACTGGTAATGGCCGAGGAACGCCTCGTCGGCATGCAAACTAGTCATCGGGATCTTATTAACCTTTAAGCTGGGCCAGGGCGCGGTAATCCGCTCCCAGCGTGGCCTGTAAAATCTCTTTCGGATAATCGTCGGTCACTACCGCTTCGCCCATGTGGCGCAGCAGCACCAGTCGTAGGCGACCGTCGATCACTTTCTTGTCTATTGCCATATGTTCGAGGAAATCCGCCTCGGTCATCTCCTCAGGAGGAACTACCGGCAAACCGGCGCGCTGGAACAGGTCAATACCCCGATCCCGCTCCTGGGCACTGATCCAGCCCAGGCGTTGCGACATCTCCAACGCCATCACTGTGCCAGCTGCGACGGCTTCCCCATGCAACCACACACCATAGCCCATGTGCGTTTCGATCGCATGGCCGAAGGTGTGACCCAGGTTCAAAGTGGCGCGTACGCCGGACTCCCGCTCGTCGGCATTCACCACCAGCGCCTTGGCGGCGCAGGAGCGGGAAATCGCCTCGGTAAGTGCCACTTGATCCAGAGCGCGCAGGGCGTCCATATGCTCCTCAAGCCAGGTCAGGAACGGCTCGTCGCAGATCAGCCCGTACTTGATGACTTCCGCCAGGCCCGCCGACAGCTCGCGCGGTGGCAACGTGTTCAGCGTCGCGGTGTCGATCAGCACGGCCTGGGGCTGATAGAACGCACCCACCATGTTCTTGCCCAGCGGGTGGTTGATGCCGGTCTTGCCACCTACCGACGAATCGACTTGGGACAACAAGGTGGTCGGCACCTGGATAAAGTCCACGCCGCGCTGGTAGCAGGCCGCCGCAAAGCCGGCCATGTCGCCGATCACACCGCCGCCCAGGGCGACTACCGTGGTCCGGCGGTCATGACGCGCAGTCAGCAGGCCATCAAAGATCAGTTGCAGGGTTTCCCAGTTCTTGTGGGCCTCGCCGTCAGGCAGGATCACCGAAATCACCGAGTACGCCGCAAGGCTGCGGCTCAGGCGCTCAAGATACAGCGGCGCGACCGTTTCATTGGAGATGATCGCCACTTGCCGACCGGCAATATGCGGGGCGAGCAACTCGGGCAGGTCCAACAAACCCTCGCCAATATGGATTGGGTAGCTGCGCTCGCCTAGATCGACCTTAAGTGTCTGCATGTGTCCCCGCGTGAAGATGGATATACGATCGGCAACGCTCGGATCTGACGCTGCCTGATGGCTCTACGCCACACCTCGAAGGCTGTTAGCGCGCCGCCGAGAATAGCGCATTTCGGGTCTGGCTTTAACGGGGTGGCAGCTGCTGTAAACGCTCGAGAATGTCGAGAACGACCATTCGCGGCGGCCGCTCATCGGTTTCCACCACCAGATCGGCAATTTCCCGATACAGCGGATCGCGCAGCGCCAGCAAATCCCGCAGGGTTTTTGCCGGGTCAGCGGTGCGCAACAATGGGCGATTCCGGTCGCGGGCGGTGCGACCCACTTGCTGCTCGACTGACGCATGCAGGTAGACCACGCGCCCACCGGCATGCAGCGCCCGGCGGTTTTCATCGCGCATGACAGCGCCGCCGCCGGTGGCCAATACCAAGCCGTCGCAACCGCACAGCTCGGCAATCATCGCCTGCTCGCGGTCGCGAAAGCCCAGTTCGCCTTCTTTATCGAAGATCCATGGGATATTGGCGCCCGTGCGCAATTCAATTTCCTTGTCGGAATCTTTGAATGGCAGGCGCAGCTCTTTGGCCAGCAAACGGCCGATGGTGCTTTTTCCAGCCCCCATCGGTCCTACAAGAATCAAATTTCGCACAGAATCAACGACTCACAGCAATCGCCTGGTTATTCATAATACGCGGAGTCAGGAATACCAGCAGCTCGGATTTTCTTTCCGCCATCACATCGCGCCGGAAAAGGCGGCCAAGATACGGCACATCGCCTAAAAATGGCACTTTATCTACCACTTTGCTTTGGGTGTTGGAGAAAACGCCACCGATGACGATGGTCTCGCCATCCTTGACCAGCACCTTGGCGTTGACTTCGTTTTTCGTGATCGGCGGCACGTCGTTGAGCTTGTTCAGGTAGTCGGGCTCATCCTTGGTGACCTTGACCTCCATGATCACCCAGCCATCAGGGGTGATTTGCGGGGTCACCTCCAGCGATAGCGAAGCTTCCTTGAACGACACTGAGGTGGCGCCACTGGAGCTGGATTCCTGATAGGGAATCTCGGTGCCCTTGAGGATCCGTGCCGTTTCCTTGTCGGAAGTGACCACCTTGGGCTGTGAGACGATTTCGCCGTTGCCGGTTTTCTCCATGGCCGTCAGTTCAAGGTCCAGCAGCAGGTTGTTGGTGATATAGGCGATGCCCAAGCCCGATGTACCGGTGAGCGCTCCCATGTCGACAAATGGCGAACTGACAGGGTTCTGCGGTGGCTCGGCACCGGCGGCCAAGGGTTTGCTGATGCCCCCAGCGCCCAAATTGGCAAGGTTGAGTCGCCCTCCCCAGCGCACGCCGAGGCTTTTGTCGTAATCAACATTGGCCTCGACGATCCGTGCCTCGATCATCACTTGGCGCACCGGGACGTCCAGTTGCGCCACAATCCGGCGCAGCTCTTCGAGGCGCTCGCCAGTCTGGTAGGCAATGATGTTATTGGTGCGGTCATCCACTGCCACGGAACCGCGCTCATCGCCGGCGCCTTCAAGGCCTGTCACCGACTGGAACAGCTTGGCCAGGTCCGCCGCCTTGGCGTAGTTGACCTGCAACAGCTCCCGGCGCAAAGGCGCCAGCTCAGCCATCTGCCTGCGCGATTCCAGCGTGAGCAATTCACGCGCAGCCAGCTCATCGGCAGGTGCCACCAGCAAAACGCCGGCCTTCACCCGCTTATCCAGCCCTTTGGTCTGCAATACCAGGTCCAGCGCCTGGTCCCAGGGCACGTCCTTGAGCCGCAAGGTGATGGAGCCTTGCACTTCATCGCTGGCAACCAGGTTGAGCCCGGCGACATCGGCAATCTGCTGCAATACCGCACGTACATCGATGTTCTGGAAGTTGAGGTTCAGCTTGGCGCCGTGGTAGGTGCCTGGCGCCGCGCTGCCAGGCGGCGGCAGCTGGATCAGGTCCACACGAGTGGGCACAGCGAATGCCGTCGGTGCCGTGAACGCTATCCATAGCGCCACACCGAAGGACGAGAAAGTCCATTTCATTGTTTGATTCCGTTATGAGTTGAGTTTCAACACGAGGGTTCGCGGGCGCTCCAGCCACGCGCCCTGTTTATCGGGGAACAGCTCTGCCAGTTCGATGTAGCCGTCATGAATGGCCGTGACCTTGCCGTGGTTCGGCCCCAGGTAGTCGCCAACGGCCAGCCGGTGCACCGTGGAGGCCACACGCAACAGCGCAAAGCTCTGCTCCCCACGGGACAGCGTACCGACCATCTCGAACTGGTCGATGGCGACCTTTTCCAGGGCGCCGCGGACCCGGGCAAGGTCAGGCGCCAGCACCGGGCGTCCGGGCAGGTGATTAACCTGCAATGCGACCGGCTGGAACGGGTCACGCAGGGAAAATGCGTCGTAGACAAATGCTGGCGCCGACTCGAAAACCGAGTCAGGTTCGCCGCGCAGCGACGTGCTCCGGTAGGTCTTCACCAACATGCCAAGGCGCAGCAACGACCCTTCAGAACGAAGCGTGATGTCATGCACGGTAACAATCCGAGACAAGCCGCCCAACGCACTCACGAAGGTAGCCAGGTCGTGGTAAGCCCCAAACACATCGACCTGCACCGGCTCCTCGATGTAAAACGGCCGAGTTTGCTCGTCCAGCACCGTGACACCTTCAACCACCACGCCGTTGGCAGCCACCAGCCGCGCCATTTCATCCAGCAGGGCTGGCATGTCAGGTGCGCCAGACAACTGCCCTAAGCCCCCATCGGTTTTTTCCTGCATCACCTGAGCCGGGTGGGCGCTGCCCTCAAGGCGGGTGGCCAGATCGACCTTCTGCACGAGCAGCTGTTTTAAGACCTTTTCCTGCGCCTCCCACTCGTGCAAACGCTCGCGTGACGGGCTCAAATAAACGCTATCGCCCACCGCCAGCACCAAGCCTGCCAGCGCACAGCCCAGCAGAAGCTTGCCCGGCAAGGGCCATTTCGAAGCGTTGTGAGAGAACGTGGAAAAGTCGAGCCTGGGCAGGCTCAAGGCTGAGCCTCGGTGGATTCCCCCTGGCGCACCATCAATTGGAATTCGTTACCGCCCCGCTCGCCCTCTGCCCGCACATGCTGCAGCCGAGTGGCGTGGGTGCCCTGCGAAGCTTCCAGGCGGCGCATCAGCTGAGCAATGTCCTGGCTGGACTCGGCACTGCCGCTGACACTGATGGTGTCGCCGTTCGCCACCACTTCATGCAGATGGACACCCTCGGGCACCGCGCGGGCCAGTTGATCAAACATCTGCGCGCTGGAAGAGCGGGCATCATGCAGGTCCTGCACGACTTTCATGCGCGCGGCCAGTTGCTGGCTTTGCTCCTGCAAGTCGCCGATGGTCTTGATGCGCGAATCGACGACAGTCACTTCTTTGCTCAGGTGGTTATTGCGTGCGCCCTGCCGGTCGATGGCCTGGTCAATCACCTGGTCCGCCAGCCATAACGCCGCGAAGGCCGCACAGGCGAACGCCAGCAAAAACATCAGAAAGTATTTGCGACGCCGGTCCGCCAGGGCTTGGCGCCAGGGCAAAAGGTTGATTCTTGTCATCAAGCGAAACTCCTCAGGGCCAACCCGCAAGCAATTCCCATCCCGTGGGCATCCACGGCCCATTGTGTGCCATCGACTTGATGACCCGGCGTGAAGCTGGCGAAATCCTGACTGCAAGCGCGCTCCAATGCAAACCCTTCGACATCCACCACCCGTGTCACGAGCCCCGCCAGGGCCAAAACCGCAGTGCGCGCCTCGACCTGCTCCCTCAGGCAGGCAGCCAGTAAAACCTCGACCCGGGCCGGATCCTGGGCCGAGGGGCCGCGCACCTGAAAATCGATGGCTACATCATCCAGCGGGTAAGGAATGTACTGATCGGCCTCCATCTGGATCTTCCAGACCATCTCTTCATCACTGAGCCCGGCCTCCATGTCGATGACCCGCGTGATGACCGAAGGGCCCGCTACAGCGACGGCCGCCTGCCGAGCAGACGTACGCAGCCGGGATAACGCCAGGTGCAAGGCTCGCCCTGCCTCTTCAAGGTCCAACAAGGTGCCGTCGACCATCGCATTCGGCGGCAACACCTGGGTGCTGTAGCCCTGCACCCGGTAACCCGCGGCCGAATGGCCCAGTTCTATCAGCTTGATGCCCGTGTCATTGATGTCGACGCCCAGCAGGGTGTCGGTTTTGCGCCTGAAAAATCCTTTTCTCATAAAACTCCCCAAAACTTTGCCTGTCATACCGCCTGATTGCCGCCGGCCATCGTGCATTCGGTCGACTTGTTTGAGTGGCGTGAATGACGCCCCAAGCCGAAAAATGCTTTAATGCCCAGCGTTTTTTCCCGCTATTTATCTGCTGCTCGGGTCGATCCATCGTTTGCCATGCATGCCCCGACGCCTAACTCATTCTTTTCTCTGGAAATCCAAAAGCCTTGATTCGTCTGCTGAAGTTTTTCGGGTACTCCATTGTCGCGATTGTCTGCGGGCTGCTGCTCGTACTCAGCGGTGCCTACCTCTACCTTAGTCCGGGTTTGCCTTCCGTAGAGGCACTCAGAAGTATCCAGTTGCAGATTCCTTTGCGGGTCTACAGCAGCGACGAAAAACTGATCGCGGAGTTCGGCGAGATGCGCCGCACACCGATCCGTTTCGCCGACATTCCACCCAATTTCATCAATGCCCTGCTGTCGGCAGAAGACGATAATTTCGCCAATCACTACGGCGTTGACCCCAGCAGTCTGGTGCGTGCGGCTACCCAGCTGGTAAAAAGCGGACACATTCAATCCGGTGGCAGCACCATCACCATGCAGGTGGCGAAGAACTTCTTCCTCACCAGCGAGCGCAGTTTTTCGCGCAAGGCCACTGAAATCCTGCTGGCCCTGCAGA
This sequence comes from Pseudomonas sp. NFX183, assembly GCF_047943075.1. Classification (NCBI taxonomy): domain Bacteria; kingdom Pseudomonadati; phylum Pseudomonadota; class Gammaproteobacteria; order Pseudomonadales; family Pseudomonadaceae; genus Pseudomonas; species Pseudomonas sp. NFX183. The sequence continues at coordinate 1,673,810 of NZ_CP181333.1, forward strand.
TCGAACGCCAGCTGACCAAGGACGAGATCCTTGAGCTGTACGTCAACAAGATCTACCTGGGCAACCGCGCCTACGGGATCGAGGCGGCGTCGCAGGTCTACTACGGCAAGTCGATTCGTGACGCCAGCCTGGCGCAAATGGCAATGATTGCCGGCCTGCCCAAGGCCCCATCGCGCTTTAACCCGCTGGCCAACCCGGCGCGCAGCAAAGAGCGCCGCGACTGGATCCTCGGCCGCATGTACAAGCTGGGCAAGATCGACCAGGCCGCCTATGAAAGCGCCGTGGCCGAACCGCTGAATGCCAGCTACCACGTGCCGACGCCGGAGGTGAACGCACCGTACATCGCTGAAATGGCGCGCGCCGAGATGGTCGGCCGTTACGGCAGCGAGGCCTACACCGAAGGCTTCCGCGTGACCACGACCGTTCCCAGCAACTTGCAGGAAATTGCCAACAACGCGGTACGCGATGGCCTTGTCACCTATGACCAGCGCCACGGCTACCGCGGTCCCGAATCCCGCCTGCCAGGCAAGACGTTGAGCGCCTGGACCACTGAACTGGGCAAACAGCGCCCGATCAGCGGCCTGGAGCCCGCCATCGTCACCCAAGTGAAGAAAGATGGCGTGCAGGTGCTGACCCGCTCCGGCGAAGCGCATGTGGCGTGGGACAGTATGAAGTGGGCACGCCCCTTCCTGAACACCAACAGCATGGGCCCGATGCCCAAGCAGCCGTCGGACGTGGCGCAGGTGGGTGATTTGATCCGCGTGCAACGCCAGAAAGACGACAGCCTGAAATTCAGCCAGGTCCCTGTGGCCCAAGGCGCGCTGGTGTCCCTGGACCCGCAGAACGGTGCGATCCGTGCCCTGGTCGGCGGTTTTGCCTTCGAGCAGAGCAACTACAACCGTGCCATCCAGGCCAAGCGCCAGCCGGGCTCGAGCTTCAAGCCGTTCGTCTACAGCGCCGCACTGGATAACGGCTACACCGCCGCCAGCCTGGTCAACGACGCCCCGATCGTGTTTGTCGACGAGTACCTGGACAAGGTCTGGCGCCCGAAGAACGACACCAACACCTTCCTCGGCCCGATCCGCATCCGCGAGGCGCTGTACAAGTCGCGTAACCTGGTGTCGATCCGCCTGCTGCAGGCAATGGGCGTGGGCAAAACCATCGACTACATGACGCGTTTCGGCTTCAACAAGTCGGACCTGCCGCCCAACCTGTCCCTGGCGCTGGGCACCGCGACTCTCACGCCGATGGAGATCGCCACGGGCTGGAGCACCTTTGCCAACGGCGGCTACAAGATCTCACCGTACCTGATCGACAAGATCGAAAGCCGCAATGGCGACACCCTGTTTACCGCCAACCCTCCGCGCGTGCCGGGTGACGTGGTCAACGGCGTGGCGGCGCCTGATGGCATCGCGGCGCCGAGCAACGGCGGCATCACCATCGAGCCGACACCGGACGCAGCGCCAGCCACACCGAACACCGCCGCCGCGAACGAGCCACAAACGCCAGCAGTCGCTGAACGCGTAGTGGATGGCCGCACCACGTATATCCTCAACAGCATCCTGGAAGACGTGATCAAGAAAGGCACCGGCCGTCGCGCCCTGGCGCTGGGCCGTGCGGACATCGCCGGCAAGACCGGTACCACCAACGACTCCAAGGACGCCTGGTTCTCCGGCTACAACGCCGACTACGTGACCACTGTGTGGACCGGCTACGACCAGCCGGAAAGCCTGGGTCGCCGCGAGTTTGGTGGCACCGTCGCGCTGCCGATCTGGATGAGCTACATGGGCGCGGCCTTGAAGGACAAGCCGCTGCACACCCAGCCTGAGCCTGAAGGCATTCTCAGCCTGCGAATTGACCCGGTGAGTGGCCGTGCGGCTTCGCCAAGCACGCCGAACGCGTACTTCGAGCTGTTCAAGAGCGAAGACACGCCGCCGTCGGTCAACGAACTGGGCAATGGCGTTGCGCCGGGCAGCCCGCTGCCGGCGGATGAAGGGGCGCCGATCGATTTGTTCTGATCGCGACCTCAAGCTGATGAGGTGCAACATGTGGGAGGGGGCAAGCCCCCTCCCACATTTGGATGTCTAAACAGCTCCAGTTAAATCGCAGGTAATAAAAAGCCCCGACTCGCAAGAGCCGGGGCTTTTTGTTGGGGCGCTACAACGACTTAGCCGTTGAACACATCATCCACGCTTTGCAGCGGGTAGTGCTTCGGATACGGCAGGGTCGCCACACCGGTCTCGATGGCGGCTTTGGCCACGGCATCGGAGATCAGGGTGATCAGGCGCTTATCCATTGGTTTAGGGATGATGTACTCACGGCCGAACGCCAGTGGAGCACCACCGTACGCATCGCATACATCCTGAGGCACCGGCAATTTGGCCAGTTCACGCAGAGCATTGGCCGCAGCCACTTTCATCTCTTCGTTGATGCGCTTGGCGCGAACGTCCAGGGCACCACGGAAGATGAACGGGAAGCCCAGTACGTTGTTGACCTGGTTCGGGTAGTCCGAACGGCCAGTGGCCATGATCACGTCGTTACGGGTGGCGTGGGCCAGTTCCGGGGAGATTTCCGGATCAGGGTTGGAGCAGGCGAACACGATAGGGTTGGCCGCCATCGACTTGAGGCCTTCGGCGCTCAGCAGGTTCGGGCCAGACAGGCCGACGAACACGTCTGCACCGTCAAGGGCGTCAGCCAGAGTGCGCTTGTCGGTGGCGTGGGCAAACATCGCCTTGTACTGGTTCAGGTCGGTACGCTCGGACTGAACAACGCCCTTGCTGTCGACCATGAAGATGTTTTCCAGCTTGGCGCCCATGCTCACCAGCAATTTCATGCAGGAGATGGCTGCAGCGCCGGCACCCAGGCAGACGATTTGCGCGTCAGCCAGGGTTTTGCCGGCGATTTCCAGGGCGTTGATCATGCCGGCCGCGGTAACGATCGCGGTGCCGTGCTGGTCATCGTGGAATACCGGAATGTCGCACTGCTCGATCAGGGCCTTTTCGATCTCGAAGCACTCAGGTGCCTTGATGTCTTCCAGGTTGATGCCACCGAACGTGATGGAAATGCGCTTTACGGTGTCGATGAAAGCCTGCGGGCTTTCGGAATCGACTTCGATGTCGAAAACGTCGATGCCGGCAAAGCGCTTGAACAGCACGCCTTTACCTTCCATGACTGGCTTGGACGCCAATGGGCCAAGGTTGCCCAGGCCGAGAATCGCGGTGCCATCGGAAATCACTGCAACCAGGTTGCCTTTGCCGGTGTACTTGTACGCCAGTTCAGGGTCGCGGGCGATTTCACGTACGGGCTCGGCAACGCCAGGGCTGTAGGCCAGCGACAGGTCGCGGGCGGTGGCAGTGGCTTTGGTGAGCTCTACACTCAGCTTTCCTGGACGAGGATGGGCATGATATTCGAGAGCGGCAGTTTTCAAATCAGACATATCGGCATTCCGCTTTTACTGTTGGTCGACGGACCGCCGAGGATACGCGTGTCGCAAAGTCCCTACAAGACTGGGCAGTCACAGGTGTCAAGGGCCCTGCGCTACGACTTTTGGCCAAGAGCCACGGGATACAAGGGCTCAACTGTTCACAATCGCATTGAAAAATGTCTACAATTTTTTTATTAAAATTGATTTGAATCACGCGCGACCAAATTGCAGGCACAAAAAAGGCGTCCCAAAGGACGCCTTCTTCAACAGCTGACAAAAACCCGAAGGGCTTTTGAGCCTTACTCTGCTGGAGTAGCAGGCTTCTTGCCGAAAGCACCAAAGCGATCTGCGAAGCGCTGTACACGGCCGCCGGTGTCCAGAGTTTTCTGCTTACCGGTGTAGAACGGGTGGCACTCGTTGCATACGTCAGTACCCAGTGGCTTGCACAGGTTCGAACGTGTTTCGAACTTGTTGCCGCAGCTGCAGGTTACTTCGATGGTTTCGTACGCTGGATGGATATCGGCTTTCATGGTGACTTCCTCGGGCTAGCGTGCCGCCACTCGACACTATTGTCGAATACCGCACGTAATTAGGCCGCGGATTCTACCAGACCTTTTTAAACGCGCAAGCGGCGCTTCCGGCCGATTGCCCACATATAAGCCCCTTTCATCAGAAAAACCCCCGACACACCACGATCAATATGGGAGCCGGGTGGTGTTGTGGCGAGCAGGCTTGCCCTGCGCTGGGACGCGAAGCAGCCCCAATAAGGCTAGTGCGATTTTGCAGTTGGAACTTGCTGCGGGCATCGGGGCCGCTGCGCGCCCCAACGCAGGGCAAGCCTGCTCGCCACAAAAGGCCCAGCGCCCACAGAAGCGCTGCCTCGTGCAGTAGAGACAGGACACCTCTACCGCAGGTCTGCTAGGCTCCCGCCCCTGCGCCACCGCCTGCCTATATATGAGACTCCCCGCGTGCCCGACGCCATTTTGCGCCTAGCCCTGCCCTCGCCCCTGCGCCGTCTGTTCGACTACCGAGCCCCCGCCGGCGTGCTGCGGGCGCAGTTGCAGCCAGGCATGCGCGTGCGCGTGCCGTTCGGGCGCCGGGAAATGATCGGCATTCTGGTGGAAGTCGCCGACCACAGCGAAGTACCCGCAGAAAAGCTCAAGCCGGCCATCGCGATCCTCGACGCCACTGCGCCGCTGCCACCGGCCCTGTTCAAGCTGTGCCTGTGGACCGCCCAGTATTATCAGCACAGTTTGGGCGATACCTTGAGCTGGGCGCTGCCGGTGCTGCTGCGTCAGGGCGAGCTGGCCGAGGCACGCCAGGAGCGCTTCTGGTCGATGGTGCCCGGCGCGCGCCTCGATGACCCGCGCATCGCACGCGCGCCGCGCCAGCGTGAAGCCCTGGCCACGCTGGCGCAGCATCCCCACGGCGTGGCGCATCAGCTATTGAGCAAGCTGATGCTGAGCAAGGACAGCCTCGACCTGCTGCTGGCCAAGGGCTTGGTGCAGGTGGAAATCCGCAAGCACGCCCCCGACCCACGCCACGAACACTGGCTGGCCCAGCCCGAACTGCCGCTGAACATCGAGCAACGTGCTGCTTATGAAGCGATTCGCGCAGGCTTCGACAGCTTCCACGCGTTCCTGCTGGCGGGCGTGACGGGCAGCGGCAAGACCGAAGTCTATCTGCAGCTCATCCGCGAAACCCTGCAGGCCGGCAAGCAGGCGCTGGTGCTGATCCCCGAGATCAACCTGGGCCCGCAAACCCTGGCGCGTTTCGAGCAGCGCTTCAACGCGCGCATCGCCCTGGTGCATTCGGCGGTCAACGACCGCGAGCGCCTGGAGTCCTGGCTGGCCGCGCGGGACGGCGAAGCCGACATTATTATCGGCACCCGCTCGGCGCTGTTCACGCCGATGAAGAACCCCGGGCTGATCATCATCGACGAGGAGCACGACGGCTCCTATAAACAGCAGGAAGGCCTGCGCTACCACGCCCGCGACCTGGCGCTGGTGCGCGCACGCCAGGAAGACATCCCGATTGTGCTGGGCTCGGCCACGCCGTCCCTGGAAAGCCTGCACAACGCCTACACCGGCCGTTACGGGCTGCTGCGCCTGAATGAGCGTGCAGGCGGCGCCAAGCAACCGCGCTTCCTACGCCTGGATGTAAAAAGCCGTCCACTGGACAGCGGCATTTCCGGGCCGATGCAGCAAGCCATCGGCCAGACCCTCGCCGCCGGCCAGCAAGTGCTGGTGTTTCTCAACCGCCGAGGGTTTGCGCCGACGTTGCTGTGCCATGACTGCGGCTGGATGTCCGAGTGCGAGCGCTGCGATGCGCGCATGACCGTGCACCAGCGCCACGGCGAGCTGCGCTGCCATCACTGCGGCCATGTGGAGCGGGTGCCGCGCCACTGCCCGCAGTGCGGCAAAGTGGATTTGCGCCCAGTGGGCGCGGGCACCGAGCGCGCCGAAGAGCGCCTGGGCATTCTGTTTCCGGACTACCCGGTGCTGCGGGTCGACCGCGACAGCACCTCGCGCAAAGACGCGATGAACCAGCTGTTCGCGACCATCCAGAAAGGCCAGCCGTGCATCCTGATCGGCACACAGATGCTTGCCAAAGGGCACCACTTTCCACGGGTGACGCTGGTGTCGATCCTGGATGCCGACGGCGGCCTGTTCTCTGGTGATTTCCGCGCCAGCGAGCGCATGGCGCAGCTGATCGTGCAGGTCGCAGGCCGCGCCGGGCGCGCTGAAGAACCGGGCAAAGTGATTATCCAGACGCACCTGGCCGACCATCCGCTGCTGATCCAGCTGACAGAACAAGGCTACTTCGCCTTCGCCGAACAGGCACTGAGCGAACGCCGCTCTGCCGGCTTGCCGCCCTTCTCACACCTTGCACTGTTGCGGGCCGAAGCCCATAAACCGGGGCAGGCGGAAGGTTTTCTGGATGAGGCGTGCAGCGCCGCCGAACGTTTGCTCGGCGAGTTGGGTCTGACCGGCATCGAATTGCTCGGCCCGGTGCCTGCGCCCATGGAACGCCGCGCCGGGCGTTATCGCGCTCAGCTACTCTTGCAGGCAACGTCCCGCGCGCCCCTGCATCGGCTATTAAGTAGCTGGCTGCTTGCTCTGGAGCAAATGCCCAGTGGCCGCCAGGTGCGATGGTCGTTGGATGTGGACCCGGTAGACCTGTATTGATCACAGGCAAGCCAGCGCCCACATTTGAAATGTGAACACCTTTAAATGTGGGAGCGGGCTTGCCCGCGATGAGGCCCGCAGGTCCGCCATCTGGTCTGAACGGTTGGCAAGCCCGCCCTCGCCGCGGATAATGCCCAGTTTTTCCACCTGCGCATCGCGCGCCGCCGCTTGCGGTCGAAAGAGAACACCATGAAAGACACCATTCGCCAGCTGATCCAACAAGCCCTCACCCAACTCGTCAACGAAGGTGTGTTGCCTGAAGGCCTGACGCCGGCGATCCAGGTGGAAAACACCCGCGACAAGACCCACGGTGACTTCGCCAGCAACATCGCGATGATGCTGTCCAAGCCTGCGGGCATGAAACCGCGCGACCTGGCGGAAAAAATCATTGCCGCGCTGCCGGCTGACGACAGCGTCACCAAGGCCGAAATCGCCGGCCCAGGCTTCATCAACTTCTTCCAGAACACCCAGGCCCTGGCCTCGCGCCTGGACGCCGCCCTGGCCGATGCCAGGATCGGCGTGCGCAAGGCCGGCCCGCTGCAGCGCGTGGCCATCGACCTGTCGGCACCCAACCTGGCCAAAGAGATGCACGTCGGCCACTTGCGTTCGACCATCATCGGCGACGGCGTGGCGCGGGTGCTGGAGTTCCTCGGCGACACCGTGATCCGTCAGAACCACGTGGGCGACTGGGGCACCCAGTTCGGCATGCTGATGGCCTACCTGCAGGAAAACCCGATCACCAGCAACGAGCTGGCCGACCTGGAAAACTTCTACCGCGCCGCCAAAAAGCGTTTCGACGAATCCGAAGAATTCGCCGACCGCGCCCGTGGCCTGGTGGTCAAGCTGCAAGCCGGTGACGAGGAATGCCTGGCGTTGTGGGGCCGCTTCCGCGAGATCTCGCTGTCGCACTGCCAGGAAATCTACGAGCTGCTCAACGTAAAACTGACCATGGCCGACGTGATGGGCGAAAGCGCCTACAACGACGACCTGATCAACGTGGTCAACGACCTCAAGGCCAAAGGCCTGCTGGTCGAGAGCAACGGCGCACAATGCGTGTTCCTCGAAGAATTCAAGACCGCCGACGGCGAGCCGCTGCCGGTGATCATCGTCAAGGCCGATGGCGGCTACCTCTACGCCACCACCGACCTGGCGGCCGTGCGCTACCGCAGCGGCGTGCTCAAGGCCGACCGCGCGCTGTATTTCGTCGACCAGCGCCAGGCCCTGCACTTCCAGCAGGTGTTTGAAGTGGCACGCCGCGCGGGTTTCGTCACCCACCCGATGCACATGGAACACATGGGCTTCGGCACCATGAACGGCGCCGATGGCCGCCCGTTCAAGACCCGCGACGGCGGCACCGTGAAGCTGATCGACCTGCTGAACGAAGCCCAGGAACGTGCCTACAACCTGGTGAAGGAAAAGAACCCGGAACTGGCCGAAGCCGAGCTGCGCAACATCGCCCGCGTGGTGGGCATTGGCGCGGTGAAATACGCCGACCTGTCCAAGCACCGCACCAGCGACTACAGCTTCAACTTCGAACTGATGCTCAACTTTGAAGGCAACACCGCGCCGTACCTGCTGTACGCCTACACTCGCGTCGCCGGTGTGTTCCGCAAGCTGGGCAAGGACTTCAGCGAAGTTGAAGGCCAGATCGTGCTGGATGCCGCGCATGAACAGGAACTGGCGGCCAAACTGGCGCAATTCGGCGAAGTGCTGAACAGCGTCGGTGAGAAAGGCACGCCACATATCCTGTGCACCTATTTGTACGAAGTCGCCGGCCTGTTCTCCAGCTTCTACGAGAACTGCCCGATCCTCACCGCCGACGACGAAGCCCAAAAGCAAAGTCGCCTGCGCCTCGCCGCACTGGCTGGACGGACCCTCAAGCAAGGCCTGGAACTGTTAGGCCTGGAAACCCTGGAGCGTATGTAAGTTGGCTGCCAAGAAAAAACCTGCACCCAAGCGCGGCGCCAGCCGCTATCAAGCCCCGGCAAAGAAGCCTATTCCGGGCTGGTTGTGGATGGCCATCGGCCTGGCGGTCGGTGCGTTCGTCGTGATCCTGATGAAGCTGGAGCCGGGCAAGGGCGATGACGTCAAGCGCGTCAAGCAAGAGCAGCAGAAGGCCACGAAAATGGCCGAAGCCAACAAGACGGCGCCAAGCCCGACTGCACCGGTGAAGCCGAAATACGACTTCTACACGCTGCTGCCGGAATCGGAAGTGATTGTGCCGCCCGACGCCGTGCCGGAAAAAACCCTGCCGACGCCGCAAGTGCCGACCACGCCGGTGACGCCAGCGGAAGCGGCGAAAATCGATACCGCGCGGGCGCAAGCTGCGCTGGCCGGGATCACCCCGCCGCCACCGCCGCCCGTGGCCACCACCAAGGCTGCGCCGGTGACCAAGTTCTTCCTGCAAGCGGGCTCGTTCCCGAAACAGGCGGACGCGGATCGCGTGCGTGCGCAGATCATCCTGCTGGGCCAGGCGGTGACAGTGGAGTCCGGCACGGTGAAGGATGCGACCTGGTATCGCGTGCTGGTGGGGCCGTTCAGCAACCGTGAACAGCTGACCGTAGCGCAGAAGCAACTGGCCGGCGCAGGGTTTAGCAACCTGTTGTTACAACAACGCCAGAGCCGCTGATTCAGAGTCAACGCGGATCAAAATGTGGGAGGGGACTTGCCCCCGATAGCGGTAGATCAGTCACTATTTTTGGCGACTGATGCACCGCCATCGGGGGCAAGCCCCCTCCCACATTTGGTTTTGCGGTGCGCTTGAGAAGGTGTAAGACCTATAAACACCGCCCGTCCGCCATAACCCTCTACGGTTGAAATCCCTCCCGCCACCCCCATATGAGATTCCATCAGGGCATTTTCGCCCCGCTGCGTGGAGACTCTCCCCTTGACCACCATCGTTTCAGTACGTCGCCACGGCAAAGTCGTCATGGGCGGCGACGGCCAGGTTTCCCTTGGCAACACCGTGATGAAAGGCAACGCCAAAAAGGTGCGTCGTCTATACCACGGGCAGGTTCTCGCGGGCTTTGCCGGCGCTACCGCCGACGCCTTCACCCTCTTCGAGCGTTTCGAGGGCCAGCTGGAAAAACACCAGGGCCACCTCGTTCGCGCCGCTGTCGAACTCGCCAAAGAATGGCGCACCGACCGCTCCCTCAGCCGCCTGGAAGCCATGTTGGCCGTCGCCAACAAAGACGCGTCCTTGATCATCACCGGTAATGGCGATGTGGTTGAGCCTGAACATGGCCTGATCGCCATGGGTTCCGGCGGTGGTTATGCCCAAGCGGCCGCCAGCGCCTTGCTGAAGAAAACCGACCTGTCGGCCCGTGAAATCGTCGAGACTGCCTTGGGCATTGCCGGCGACATCTGCGTGTTCACCAACCACAACTTCACCATTGAGGAGCAGGACCTCGCCGAGTAAGCCGTAGGCTTATTCCCGCTTGAGGCCGCCAAACACTATGTCCATGACTCCCCGCGAAATCGTCCATGAACTTAACCGCCATATCATCGGCCAGGACGATGCCAAGCGCGCCGTTGCCATTGCGCTGCGTAACCGCTGGCGCCGGATGCAATTGCCGGAAGAATTGCGCGTTGAAGTAACGCCGAAGAACATCCTGATGATCGGCCCGACCGGCGTCGGTAAAACCGAAATCGCCCGGCGCCTGGCCAAACTGGCCAACGCCCCGTTCATCAAGGTCGAAGCCACCAAGTTCACCGAAGTGGGCTATGTGGGCCGCGACGTCGAGTCGATCATCCGTGACTTGGCCGACGCCGCCCTGAAGTTGCTGCGCGAACAGGAAATGACCAAAGTCAGCCACCGCGCCGAAGACGCCGCCGAAGAACGCATCCTCGACGCCCTGCTGCCACCGGCACGCATGGGCTTTAACGAAGATGCCGCGCCGTCGTCCGATTCCAATACCCGTCAGCTGTTCCGCAAGCGCCTGCGTGAAGGCCAGCTGGACGACAAGGAAATCGAGATCGAAGTCGCCGAAGTGTCTGGCGTGGATATTTCCGCACCACCTGGCATGGAAGAAATGACCAGCCAGCTGCAGAACCTGTTCGCCAACATGGGCAAGGGCAAGAAGAAAAGCCGCAAGCTCAAGGTGAAAGAAGCGCTGAAACTGGTGCGCGACGAGGAAGCCGGGCGCCTGGTGAATGAGGAAGAACTCAAGGCCAAGGCGCTGGAAGCGGTCGAGCAGCACGGCATCGTGTTTATCGACGAGATCGACAAGGTGGCCAAGCGCGGTAACTCTGGTGGCGTCGACGTGTCCCGCGAAGGCGTGCAGCGTGACCTGCTGCCGCTGATCGAAGGCTGCACCGTGAACACCAAGCTGGGGATGGTCAAGACCGACCACATCCTGTTTATCGCCTCCGGTGCGTTCCACCTGAGCAAGCCAAGCGATCTGGTGCCGGAGCTGCAGGGCCGTCTGCCGATTCGTGTGGAACTCAAGGCGCTGACCCCGGGCGACTTCGAACGCATCCTCAGCGAGCCGCATGCCTCGCTTACCGAGCAGTACCGTGAGCTGCTGAAAACCGAAGGCTTGGCGATCGAGTTCCTGCCGGACGGGATCAAGCGCCTGGCAGAGATTGCCTGGCAGGTTAACGAGAAGACCGAGAACATCGGTGCGCGTCGTCTGCACACCTTGCTTGAGCGCCTGCTCGAGGAAGTGTCCTTCAGCGCTGGCGACATGGCCGGTGCGCAGAATGGCGAAGCGATCAAGATCGACGCCGACTACGTCAACAGCCACCTGGGCGAATTGGCGCAGAACGAAGACCTGTCTCGTTATATCCTGTAAGCCTTTTAGAAAAAGGCGTATGTAGGAGCCTGGCTTTTGTGGGAGCTGGCTTGCCTGCGATAGCATCACCTCAGTGTTTCTGAAACACCGAGGTGCCTGCATCGCGGGCAAGCCCGGCTCCCACAGAAGCCCTCCCACATTTTTGAGCCGGTTTCTTCAGGATTATTATCAATGTCGAAATTTCCTACTGCTGTAAACCTGCACAAAACCTCCAACACCCTCGGCCTCACCTACGGGCCCGACGAGGTCTACCAGCTCCCCGCCGAACTATTGCGCACCCACTCGCCTTCCGCCGAGGTCCAGGGCCACGGCAAACCCATCCTGCAATTCGGCAAGATCAACGTCAGGCTGATCAAGATAGAACCGGCCGGTCAGTACGCACTGAAATTGACCTTCGACGACGGCCATGACAGCGGACTGTTCACCTGGGACTACCTCTACCAGTTGGCCGTGCGCCAGGAAGCCCTGTGGGCCGACTATCTTGCTGAGCTCAAAGCAGCCGGCAAAACCCGCGACCCGAGCGAGTCGGTCGTGCGGCTGATGCTCTAACTCAGGCGTCTTGCTCTTTAGAGGGCATTTTCTAATTTCATCTGCTTGAATGCCCTGTCGCGTGGTCAACGATTGGCCCGCTTGCGAAAAAAATTAAACTCGGGTAACCAATGGAACTGGCAAGTTCCCTGCATTTGACGATGCGGTATCAACGGTCACCCGAGTCGCAGTACCAGGCTGGTGTCGTGTATCGAAATTGGGTGCGCAGCAATCGCCGGTACTCGTCTTTCGGACAATGGAGCGTCGTAGATGAGTAACAAGAATAACGATGACTTGAAACGCCAGGCCTCTGAAAACACCCTGGGGCTGAACCCGATCATCGCGTTACGAAAAAAGGACTTACTCGCTTCGGCGAAGATGGTGCTGACCCAAGCCATCAAGCAACCGTTACACAGCGTCAAACACGTCGCGCATTTCGGTGTCGAGTTGAAGAACGTGATGTTCGGCAAATCCGCGCTTGTGCCTGAAGGCGATGACCGTCGCTTCAACGACCCGGCGTGGAGCCAGAACCCGCTCTACAAACGCTACCTGCAAACCTACCTGGCGTGGCGCAAGGAACTGCACGACTGGATCGGCGACAGCAACCTGTCGGATCAAGACATCAGCCGCGGCCACTTTGTGATCAACCTGATGACCGAAGCCATGGCCCCCACCAACAGCGCGGCCAACCCGGCGGCGGTCAAACGCTTCTTTGAAACCGGCGGCAAAAGCCTGCTCGATGGCTTGTCCCATCTGGCCAAGGACATGGTGCACAACGGCGGCATGCCGAGCCAGGTCAACATGGGTGCCTTCGAAGTGGGCAAGACCCTGGGCACCACCGAAGGCGCCGTGGTCTTTCGCAACGACGTGCTGGAGCTGATCCAGTACAAGCCGATCACCGAACAGGTGCACGAGCGCCCACTGCTGGTGGTGCCGCCGCAGATCAACAAATTCTATGTATTCGACCTGAGCCCGGAAAAGAGCCTGGCGCGCTTCTGCCTGCGTAATGGCCAGCAGACGTTTATCGTCAGCTGGCGCAACCCGACCAAGGCCCAGCGCGAGTGGGGCCTGTCGACCTATATCGAGGCGCTCAAGGAAGCGGTCGATGTGGTCACGGCGATTACCGGCAGCAAAGACATCAACATGCTCGGCGCCTGCTCCGGCGGTATCACCTGCACCGCACTGCTGGGCCACTACGCGGCGCTGGGGGAGAAGAAGGTCAACGCCCTGACCTTGCTGGTGAGCGTGCTGGACACCACGCTGGACACCCAGGTAGCGCTGTTCGTCGACGAACAGACCCTGGAGGCAGCCAAGCGCCACTCCTACCAGGCCGGCGTGCTGGAGGGCCGCGACATGGCCAAGGTCTTCGCCTGGATGCGCCCCAACGACCTGATCTGGAACTACTGGGTCAATAACTACCTGCTGGGCAACGAGCCGCCGGTGTTCGACATCCTCTTCTGGAACAACGACACCACGCGTTTGCCGGCCGCCTTTCACGGCGACCTGATCGAACTGTTCAAGAACAACCCGCTGGTGCGTGCCAACGCTCTGGAAGTGTGCGGCACGCCGATCGACCTCAAGCAGGTTACCGCCGACATCTACTCCCTGGCCGGCACCAACGACCACATCACGCCGTGGCAATCCTGCTACAAGTCGGCGCAGTTGTTTGGCGGCAAGGTCGAGTTTGTGTTGTCCAGCAGTGGGCATATCCAGAGCATCCTCAACCCACCGGGCAACCCCAAGGCGCGCTACCAGACCAGCGATGGCCTGGCGGGCAAGGCGCTGGAATGGCAGGAAAATGCGACCAAACATACTGATTCGTGGTGGCTGCATTGGCAGGTGTGGCAGGCAGAGCGCGCGGGCAAGTTGAAGAAAGCTCCGACAATTTTGGGTAACAAAACCTATGCCGCAGCTGAGGCGGCGCCGGGTACATACGTTCACGAAAGGTAGGCTGGAATGGGATCAAATGTGGGAGCTGGCTTGCCTGCGATGGCATCCACTCGGTAGGCCTGATACACCGCAGCGCCTGCATCGCAGGCAAGCCAGCTCCCACATTGACCGTGTTCCCGCAGGGAAATAGCGCCATTTTGCAGGGTAAGCCCATGCCGCAACCGTTCATCTTCCGTACCATCGACCTGGATGGCCAAGCCATCCGCACGGCGGTACGCCCGGGCAAGCCTCACTTGACGCCGTTGCTGATTTTCAACGGCATCGGCGCCAACCTTGAGCTGGTGTTTCCGTTCGTCCAGGCGCTGGACCCGGACCTGGAAGTGATCGCCTTCGATGTGCCCGGCGTCGGTGGTTCCTCGACGCCGAGTCGGCCCTATCGCTTTCCTGGCCTGGCCAAACTCACCGCGCGCATGCTCGATTACCTCGACTACGGCCAAGTGAATGCCGTGGGTGTGTCCTGGGGCGGCGCGCTCGCGCAGCAGTTCGCCTATGACTACCCGGAGCGCTGCAAAAAACTCATCCTCGCCGCCACCGCTGCCGGTGCATTTATGGTGCCGGGCAAGCCCAAGGTGCTGTGGCTGATGGCAAGCCCACGGCGCTATATCCAACCATCCCACGTGGTGCGCATCGCGCCGATGATTTATGGCGGCTCGTTCCGGCGTGACGCGAAACTGGCCGCCGAGCACGCCAGCAAAGTGCGCTCGGCCGGCAAGCTCGGCTATTACTGGCAGCTGTTCGCCGGGCTGGGCTGGACCAGCATTCACTGGCTGCACAAGATCCGCCAACCCACGCTGGTGCTGGCGGGCGACGACGACCCGCTGATTCCGCTGATCAATATGCGCATGCTGGCCTGGCGGATTCCCAACGCGCAGTTGCACATCATCGATGACGGCCACCTGTTCCTGATCACCCGGGCCGAAGCCGTGGCGCCGATCATCATGAAGTTTCTCGAAGAGGAGCGCCTGCGGGCCGTGATTCACCCGCGACCGGCCGTGTAAGGACCGCACTGCCGCGCAACTTGCCGAGAACCGACTATGGTTCTGAATTGGCGTGCCCGTTGTTGCCTTGACGAAGGAGTGTTGGCTCATGCGAGAAAGACCCGTGACGAACCCGGCGCCCACCCCTGCCGTGTTCATCAACGCGCAAAATGCAATCACCGGCCTGCGCGGTCGGGATTTGCTGGCGACCCTGCGCAGCGTCGCCGCCCACGGCTTGCGCAACCCGGTGCACACCGCGCGCCACGCCCTGGCGCTGAGTGGTCAGCTGGGCCGCGTGCTGCTGGGCGAAACCGTGCATGAGCCCAACCCCAACGACGCGCGCTTCATTGACCCGACCTGGAAGCTCAACCCGTTGTACCGCCGCAGCCTGCAAGCCTATTTGAGCTGGCAGAAACAAACCCGCCACTGGATCGACGACAGCACCCTCAACCCTGACGATCGCGCCCGCGCGCACTTTGCGTTCTCGCTGCTCAACGATGCGGTGTCGCCCTCCAACACCTTGCTCAACCCATTGGCCGTCAAGGAACTGCTCAACTCCGGCGGCAACAGCGTGGTGCGCGGCGTGAGCAACCTGGTTGATGATTTGCTGCACAACAACGGCCTGCCCCGCCAGGTCAGCAAGCATGCGTTCGAAGTCGGCAAGACCGTGGCGACCACACCCGGCTCGGTGGTGTTTCGCAACGAGCTGCTGGAGCTGATCCAGTACAAACCCATGAGCGAAAAACAGTACGCCAAGCCGCTGCTGATCGTGCCGCCGCAAATCAACAAGTACTACATTTTTGACCTCAGCCCAGCCAACAGCTTTGTGCAGTACGCACTGAAAAACGGCCTGCAGACGTTTATGGTCAGCTGGCGCAACCCGGATGTGCGTCACCGTGAATGGGGCCTGTCCACCTACGTCGCCGCGCTGGAGGAAGCGCTGAACGTGTGCCGCGCGATTACCGGGGCCCGCGAAGTCAACCTGATGGGCGCCTGCGCGGGTGGCCTGACCATCGCCGCACTGCAAGGCCATCTGCAAGCCAAGCGCCAGTTGCGACGCATCTCCAGCGCCAGTTACCTGGTGAGCCTGCTGGACAGCCAGATCGACAGCCCCGCCACTCTGTTCGCCGATGAGCAGACCCTGGAAGCCGCCAAGCGCCGTTCCTACCAGCAAGGTGTGCTCGACGGCCGGGACATGGCCAAGGTGTTTGCCTGGATGCGCCCCAACGACCTGATCTGGAACTACTGGATCAACAATTACCTGCTGGGCAAGGAGCCGCCGGCGTTCGACATCCTGTACTGGAACAACGACAACACGCGCCTGCCTGCCGCGCTGCATGGCGACTTGCTGGACTTCTTCAAGCACAACCCGTTGAGCCATCCCGGTGGCCTGGAGGTGTGCGGCACGCCTATCGATTTGCAGAAGGTCACGGTGGACAGCTTCAGCGTGGCTGGCATCAACGACCACATCACGCCGTGGGATGCGGTGTATCGCTCCACGCAATTGCTGGGCGGTGAGCGGCGCTTCGTGCTGTCCAACAGCGGGCACGTGCAGAGCATCCTCAACCCGCCGGGCAACCCCAAGGCCAATTACGTCGAAAATCTCAAGCTGAGCAGCGACCCGCGTGCCTGGTACTACGACGCCCACCACGTCGAAGGCAGCTGGTGGCCGCAGTGGCTGGAGTGGATTCAACAACGCTCCGGCGTGCAGCGCGAAACCCTGACCGCCCTGGGCAACCAGAATTACCCACCGATGGAAGCGGCGCCGGGCACTTACGTGCATGTGCGCTGAGCTCAACGATCACATTAAGAAGACTGGATGAAGACCCGCGACCGTATCCTTGAATGTGCCTTGCAGTTGTTCAACCACAAGGGCGAACCGAACGTGTCGACCATGGAGGTAGCCAATGAAATGGGGATCAGCCCCGGCAACCTCTACTACCACTTCCATGGCAAGGAGCCGTTGGTGCTCGGGCTGTTCGAGCGCTTTCAGAATGAACTGGCGCCGCTGCTTGACCCGCCGGCGGACGCGCAGCTCAGCGCCGAGGATTACTGGCTGTTCCTGCACTTGATCGTCGAGCGCATGGCCCATTACCGGTTCCTGTTTCAGGACCTGTCAAACCTGGCGGGGCGCCTGCCAAAGCTGGCCAAGGGCATTCGCACCTTGCTCACGGCGCTCAAGCGTACGCTGGCGTCGCTGCTTGCGCGCTTGAAGGCGGCGGGGCAGTTGGTCAGTGATACCCAGGCACTGGGGCAATTGGTGGAGCAGATCACCCTGACGCTGCTGTTTTCGCTGGACTACCAGCGCATCCTCGACCGAGAAGGCGAAGTGCGCGTGGTGGTGTACCAGATCATGATGCTGGTGGCGCCGCATCTGTTGTTGCCGGCGCGACAGGCGACCGAGAAGTTTGCCCTGAAATATCTGGATGATCTGGATTGAAAATGTGGGAGCGGGCTTGCCCGCTCCCACATTGGAACTATGTGGGTCATAAGATCGCCAATAAAAAACGCCCGACCTTCACAGGCCGGGCGTTTTTTGTGCCCTGAAAAAATCAGGACTGACTGGATGGCGTCGGGGTTGCCGGCGATGCAGTCGGGGCAGTAGCAGCGTGCGTCGGTGCGGACACCGAGTTGGCTGTCGAAGCGGTCGGCGCCGGCGTTGCAGGCTTGGCCGCAACCGCTGGTTTTGCCGCTGCTGGTTTTTTCGCTACAGCAGGCTTCTTGGCGGCGGCTGGTTTTGCCGCTGGCTTGGCCGCCACAGCTTTGGCAGCCGGTTTTGCCGCGGCTGGCTTGGCTGCAGATTTCGCGGCAGGCTTGGCAGCGGGTTTTGCAGCAGCCGTTTTAGCCGCAGGTTTCGCAGCCGCCTTGGCAGCAGGTTTAGCCGCTGGCTTGGCAGTTGCTTTAGCGGCCACGGGTTTAGCAGCAGACTTGGCGGCAGGTTTAGCAGCGGCTGTTTTAGCGGCAGGCTTGGCAGCCGGTTTAGCCGCGGCTTTGGCTGGAGCCTTGGCCGCAGGTTTGGCAGCGGGTTTAGCCGCCGCTTTAACCAGAGGCTTGGCTGCAGCTTTCGCAGCAGGTTTTGCCGCAGCCGTTTTAGCGGCAGGCTTGGCAGCTGGTTTGGCCGCTGCGGTTTTAGCCGGGGCCACTTTTGCGCCCGTGAGCTTTTCGATTTGACGGGTCAGCGTATCGACTTTGCCGTGCAGCGTCTTCAGCTCAGCTTTGCTCGGCACGCCCAGTCGCGAAATGGCACTGTTAAGGCGCTTGTCGAAAGTTTCTTCCAACTTGCCCCACGTGTCAGAAATGCTCGACTTGGCAGAACCCGCACTCGCCTTTGCCGCTTCTACTTTCTTACCGACTGTAGTCTTGGTCAACTTCTCGGCCTTTTCGCCGTCCTTGACCAAAGTCTCGAAGTACTTACCGCCGTCACTGCTAACCTTCGAGTACACGCCTAAACCAGCAAGCCAGATCTTACGGGAATATTTTTCAACTTCCCCGATCCACGAGCTGCCTTCTTTCTGAGTAGTCTTTTTAACAGCCATCCCGATGTCTCCTTAGTGTTTACGCGCGACACGTTCTAGCAATGCCGTCAGCTCTTCGAGCTTAGCAGAGAGTGTCTCAACGTCATGTTTAGACGCAATGCCGATCCGATTCAAGGCACTGGCAACACGCGTGTCAAAAGCTTTTTCAACTTTATCCAGTTGAACTTCAACCAAACCTTTGACGCTTGAGACATTACTCTTTACTTGATCAATCTGACTGTTGGCAGCATCAAGTTGTTCAACGACAACTTTTTTACCTTTACTTTCAACATGTTGACCAGTCTTAACCAGCTCTTTGAAGTACTCGCTGCCTTCACTGCCGACCTTGGCGTAGGCACCAAGACCTGCCAGCCAGATCTTGCGGGCGTAGCTTTTAACGTCACTCAGGGCGGTGGGCTGAATGTCGATTTTTTTCTTCAAAATAACTTTGGCCATGGTGCACCTCACGCAAATCAGGGTCGAGGAACGGCCCACAGGAGTTGAGGGCTTGGGCACAAAGTAGGGTGAAAAATTAGAATCGGCACCCTAAGCGCACTCGAATCAGGCCAGCGCCTTATCCACGGCTTTCTCGATTTCGGATTTGATAGTGCCACTCATGGCTGACATCAACAGGCCGAGTTCCACATCAATGCGCAGCGAGTCATCCGCCACAAGTACCGTGCCTTTAACCCCGGACCGTTTGAGCATCAGGGTGTCGCCAGACCACGAGGGCTCAAGGCCATATTGCTCTTTGAGTTTGTGCGCCAACTTCTCGGCCTTCGCCCGCGCGCCTTCTTTACCCAGGGAATGTGCACGCTCTACGGTAATACGGGCCATTGCAATGACTCCTCTTTATAACGACTCAGAACACCGGCCATGCGGCAAAAGGTCTCGGTGACCGTCTATCTTACCTTCAGCCTTGCCAAGACAAAGCAAGCCTTGGGGATTATCATGTCCCGCATTCTCTTTTGGTGACAGCGATATGACTGATCAGCGCAAAGGCAGCGATGCCGAACCCACCACTCACTTCGGCTTCAAGAACGTTCCGGAAAGCCAGAAAGCGGAAAAAGTCGCTGAGGTGTTCCACTCCGTAGCCGCCAAGTACGACCTGATGAACGACGTGCTGTCGGGCGGCATGCACCGCCTGTGGAAGCGCTTCACTATCGAGTTGTCGGGTGTACGCACCGGCAACCGCGTGCTGGACATTGCCGGCGGTACGGGCGACCTGGCCGCCAAGTTCTCCAAGCTCGTCGGCCCGACCGGCCAGGTGGTGCTGGCGGATATCAACGGTTCGATGCTCAAGGTTGGCCGTGATCGCCTGCTGGATAAAGGCGTGGCCGGCAACATCGAATTCGTCCAGGCCGACGCTGAAAAGCTGCCGTTCCCGGATAACCATTTCGACTGCGTGACCATCGCCTTCGGCCTGCGCAACGTGACCCACAAAGAAGACGCCATCCGCTCGATGCTGCGAGTGCTCAAGCCGGGTGGCCGCCTGCTGGTGCTGGAGTTCTCCAAGCCGACCAACGCGCTGATGTCCAAGGTCTACGACACCTACTCGTTCGCCTTCATGCCGTTGATGGGCAAGCTGATCACCAATGACGCCGAGAGCTACCGCTACCTGGCCGAATCGATCCGCATGCACCCCGACCAGGAAACGCTGAAGTCGATGATGGTAGACGCCGGTTTCGACCGCGTGACCTACCACAACATGACCTCGGGCATCGTCGCCCTGCACCGCGGCATCAAACCCTGATGCTGTTCGCAGGCCTTCTCGCCAGCGTTGAACACGGCCTCAACCGTGTGCTGCGCCTGGACAGCACCGCCCTGGCGCGGCTCGCGCACTTGAACGGCAAAATCATTGCCGTCGACTGCACGAGCCCCGCCTTGCAGCTGTTTATCCTGCCCAGCGATGAAGGCGTGCTGCTCGCGACCCAATGGGCCGCCGAAGCCGACTGCACCCTGCGTGCGCCCGCCTCGAGCCTGTTGCACCTGGCGCTGAGCCGCAACAAGACCGCCATCCTCCACGGCCCCGACGTGGAACTGGAAGGCGACAGCGCGGTGCTGATGGACCTGGCCGCTGTGCTGCAAGACCTGGAACTGGACTGGGAATACGAGCTGTCACGCTGGATCGGCCCCGTGGCCACTCAGTTGATCAGCGGGCACCTGCGCAGCCGCTCGCGCTGGTACCAGCAAGGGTTCGCCGCCCTCAACCAGAACCTTGCCGAATACCTGAGCGAAGAATCGCGCACCCTGGTCGGAGAACGGGAAGCGCAAGCGCGCTTTCGCGAACTCGACAAGGCCAAAATCGACCTGGAACGCCTCGAGGCGCGCGTTGAGCGCCTGAGCCGTTCCCTTGATCCAAGCGATAACGCATGAAGCTGCTCGCCGTCCGCCGTCTGTTTCGTATCCAGCGCGTCGTAATCCGCTACCGCCTCGATGACCTGCTGTTCGCCCTGCCCTTGCCGTGGTTTCTGCTGGCGGTGCGCTATGTGCTGCCATGGCGCTGGCTCCCGCGCAGACCGCTGGAGCTGAGTCGTGGCGCGCGCCTGCGCCTGGCGTTGCAGGATTTGGGGCCGATTTTTATCAAGTTCGGGCAGATCCTCTCCACCCGCCGCGACCTGTTGCCCGAAGACATCGCCGACGAGTTGATGCTGCTGCAGGACCGCGTGCCGCCGTTTGATTCCCAACAGTCGATGAAGCTGATCGAAGAGCAGTTGGGCAAAAAAATCAGCGAAGTATTCAGGCGTTTCGACGTCGACCCGCTGGCCTCGGCCTCGGTCGCACAAGTGCACGCCGCGCAGCTCAAGACTGGCGAAGAAGTGGTGGTGAAGGTGATTCGCCCCGGCCTCAAGCCGATCATTGGCCAGGACCTGGCGTGGCTGTTCATTCTTGCGCGCGCCGCCGAGCGCTTCTCTGCCGACGCACGCCTGCTGCACCCGGTGGACGTGGTCGCCGACTACGAAAAAACTATCTACGACGAACTCGACCTGCTGCGCGAGGCCGCCAACGCCAGCCAGCTCAAGCGCAACTTCGAAGGCTCGCAGCTGCTGTACGTGCCGCAAGTGTATTGGGACTGGTGCCGCCCCAAAGTGCTGGTGATGGAGCGCATCTACGGCGTGCAAGTTACCGACCTCGCCACCCTGGCCGACCAGCGCACCGACATGAAAATGCTCGCCGAGCGCGGCGTGGAGATCTTCTTCACCCAGGTGTTCCGCGACAGCTTTTTCCACGCCGACATGCACCCGGGCAACATCTTCGTCAGCACCGTCAACCCGTGGAGCCCGCAGTACATTGCGATCGACTGCGGCATCGTCGGCAGCCTGACCCCGGAAGACCAGGATTACCTGGCGCGCAACCTGTTCGCCTTCTTCAAGCGTGACTACCGCCGCGTGGCGCAACTGCACATCGATTCGGGCTGGGTGCCGGCAGAAACCAAGCTCAACGAATTCGAAGCGGCCATCCGCACCGTGTGCGAACCGATCTTTGAAAAACCGTTAAAAGATATTTCATTCGGCCAGGTACTGATGCGCCTGTTCCAGACCGCGCGGCGCTTCAATATGGAAGTGCAGCCGCAACTGGTGCTGCTGCAGAAAACCCTGCTCAACATCGAAGGCCTGGGCCGTCAGCTGTACCCGGACCTCGACCTGTGGAACACCGCGCAGCCGTTCCTGGAGCGCTGGATGCGTGAGCGCGTCAGCCCGAAAACCTTGCTGGGCAACCTGCAAAGCCAGGTCGAGCAGCTGCCGCACCTGGCCAACATGACGCGCGACCTGCTCGAGCGCATGTCCCAGCCCCACGCCAAAGACCCCGCGCCGCCCTGGCAGAAGCGCAAGGACGATTGGTTCCTGCGCCTGCTGGGCGCCGCGCACCTGGTCGGCGGCGTAATGCTGGCCATCGGTGGGCCGTTGAACCAACTGGGCCACTGGCCGGCCGGCATCATGGTCGCCGTGGGTGTTTATCTGATCGTGCGTCGATAGCCGATCCGGTTATACACTGTCGCAAATTGCCGGAGCGGAACATGAAAGACTGGCTGGACGAGATCAAATGGGACAGTGACGGCCTGGTGCCGGCCATTGCCCAGGACTACAAGACCGGGCGCGTGCTGATGATGGCCTGGATGAACCGTGAGGCCCTGAGCCTCACTGCCACTGAGCAGCGCGCCATTTACTGGTCACGTTCGCGTGGCAAACTGTGGCGCAAGGGCGAAGAGTCCGGGCACGTGCAAACCCTGCACGAGATGCGCATCGACTGCGACGCCGACGTGGTAATCCTCAAAGTCGAGCAGATCGGCGACATCGCCTGCCACACCGGCCGTCACAGCTGCTTCTATCGCGTGTTCGAGAATGGCGAATGGAAGGTGGTCGAACCGGTGCTCAAAGACCCGCACGCCATTTACTCGGCAGGACACTAGACATGAGCGATACCCTCAACCGCGTGGCCCAGGTGCTGGAAGACCGCAAAGGCGCGGACGCCGACAGCTCCTATGTCGCCAGCCTGTACCACAAGGGTTTGAACAAGATTCTGGAAAAACTCGGCGAGGAATCCGTCGAAACCATCATTGCTGCCAAAGACGCACAGATCAGCGGCGACTGCAGCGATGTCATCTACGAAACCGCTGACCTATGGTTCCATAGCCTGGTCATGCTCGCCCAACTGGGGCAGCATCCGCAGGCAGTGCTGGATGAACTGGACCGTCGCTTCGGCTTGTCCGGGCATGCCGAAAAGGCCTCGCGCCCGTCCACCTGAATAACTTTCACAGAGGAATTGCAGCATGGGCATTTTTGACTGGAAACACTGGATCGTCATTCTGGTGGTGGTGGTACTGGTGTTCGGCACCAAGAAACTAAAAAACCTGGGCACTGACGTGGGCGAGTCGATCAAGGGCTTTCGCAAAGCCATGAACGATGACGAAAAGCCAGCCGACCCAGTGGTCAACCCTGTCGTTAACCCAGCGCCGCCGGTCCAGCCTGTGCACCCGCAGGCCACCCAGCCCATCACCGAACGTCGTACCTTCGACGTGCAGGCTGAAAAAGTCCAAGAGCCGACCCGCAAAGACTCGTGAGCACTGACTAATGTTTGGTATCAGCTTCTCTGAACTGCTCCTCGTCGGCCTCGTCGCCCTGCTGGTATTGGGGCCGGAACGCCTGCCCGGTGCCGCGCGCACGGCTGGCCTATGGATCGGGCGCCTGAAACGCAGTTTCAACGCCATCAAACAGGAAGTTGAACGGGAAATCGGCGCCGACGAGATTCGCCGCCAGCTGCACAACGAACATATCCTTTCGCTGGAGCAGGAAGCGCGCAAGATTCTGTCGCCGGTTAATGAACCGAGCAAACCGGCAGAGCCCGTGGCCGAGCACAGCATCGCGCCGCCGCCCGTGGCCGAAGCTGCACCGGTGTTGGAACACACCCCGGCACCCACCGCACCTGCCCCGACAGCGCCAGCGCCAGCGCCGACGCCTGTTGCGTCGCCCGCTCCCCATGACCCTACATTGCCGCCGCGAGCCCCATGAGCGCTGATAAACCGGAAAACGACCAGCACATGCCGCTGGTTTCGCACCTCACCGAGCTGCGTACCCGCCTGCTGCGTTGCGTAGCGGCGATCTTCATCATCTTTGCCGGGCTGTTCGCCTTCACCCAGCAGATCTACACCTTCGTTTCGACACCGCTGCGCCAGTACCTGCCGGCCGGCGCGACGATGATCGCCACCGACGTGTCGTCACCGTTCCTGACGCCGTTGAAGCTGACCATGATGGTTTCGCTGTTCCTGGCGATCCCGGTGATCCTGCACCAGATCTGGGGCTTTATCGCGCCGGGCCTGTACAAGCATGAGAAACGCATCGCGGTGCCATTGCTGGTGTCGAGCATCCTGCTGTTCTACACCGGCATGGCCTTCGCCTATTTCCTGGTGTTCCCGCTGATCTTCAAGTTTTTCGCCGCCGCCACCCCGGCCGGTGTGGAGATGATGACCGACATCACCAGTTACCTCGACTTCGTGATGACGCTGTTCTTCGCCTTTGGCGTGGCCTTTGAAATCCCGGTCGCCGTGGTGCTGCTGGTATGGATCGGCGTGGTTGACGTCAAGTACCTGAAGAAAGTGCGCCCGTACGTGATCATCGGTTGCTTTGTGGTCGGCATGATCCTGACGCCACCGGACATCTTCTCGCAGACCCTGTTGGCTGTGCCGATGTGGATGCTCTTCGAGATCGGCATCCTGTTTGGCAGTTTGATCAGCAAACGTGGCGAGCACCCGGATGACCAACCCGCCGACGACGATCAGCCGCCAGCGACCCAGCCGTGAACCTGCTGCTGCTTGAGGAGGCCGACTTTATCGCGGCCGACCGGGTGATCCTGCGTGATCGGCGCCTGGTGCATATGCAGGATGTCCACCGCGCTGTGGTGGGTGACAACCTGCGTGTGGGGCGCATTGGCGGGCTGATGGGCAACGCCCAACTGCTGCGCCTGGAGCCCGGCGAAGCCGAGCTGCAAGTCAGCTTCGACCTGCAGCCGCCGGCCAAACTGCCGCTGACCCTGCTGCTGGCCCTGCCGCGCCCGAAGATGCTGCGCCGAGTGCTGCAAACCGTCGCAGCCATGGGCGTGCCCAAGGTGGTGCTGGTCAACAGCTACCGCGTGGAGAAGAGCTTCTGGCAAACCCCGTTCCTTGAGCCCGAGGCGATTCGCGAGCAGTTGGTTCTGGGTCTGGAGCAGGCGCGCGATACGGTGCTGCCCGAGATCGTTATCGAAAAGCGCTTCAAGCCGTTCGTCGAAGATCGCCTGCCAGCCATGACCGCAGGCACCCTCGGCCTGATCGGCCACCCCGGCGACTACCCAGCCTGCCCGCGTGCGCTGAATGAACCGGTAACGCTGGCCATCGGCCCGGAAGGTGGCTGGATACCCTACGAAGTGGACCTGCTGACCAAAGCCGGCTTGCAACCCGTGCAGCTCGGCGCACGAATCCTGCGCGTAGAAACCGCCGTGACCGCCCTGCTCGCCCGCCTGTTCTAAACCTCGCCGTTTGCCTGCCCAGCGGGCTTTTTGTGGCGAGCGGGCTTGCCCGCGTTGGGGCGCGAAGCGGCCCCAAAACGGTCAACTGGGTATGCCTGACATACGGCGTTGCTCTGACTGGGGCTGCTGCGCAGCCCAACGCGGGGCAAGCCCGCTCGCCACAAAAAACCTGCCCACCTCAAAACGCGCAACATGATCCATCGCGCCTACAGAATAATCCTGCGCAGCCGATAGCCTCTGAATAAGTCCAAGCCTTGTTCAAAGGGAGTTCGCAGTATGTATCGTTGGTTAGCCGAAAAACTGGGGAATGTGAGCGTCAACCGCAAGCTGAGCATTGGCTTTGGCTTAGTGTTAGTCCTGACGTTGTTGACCACCTTCACCGGCTGGACCGGCCTGGGCGATGTGATCAGTCGCGGTGACAAACTGGGCTTTATCTCCAGCCTCAACGGCCTGACCAAAGACCTGCGCCTGGCACGCCTGGACTTCGAAATGCGTCGCGGCGAACAAGGCACGGATGCGGTCAACAGCCTGCTTACCCAGCTGGACAACGGCCTTAAAACCGCACAAACCCTGATCGAGCAACCCGACGACAAGGCCCTGGTGGAGCAACAACAGGAGGCCTTGAACCAATACAAAAAAGCCTTCGCCACCATGGTCCAGGCCGGCCTGAAGCGCGAAGGCGCGCGCAGCAAGCTCGGCGACACCGCCGACAACGCCGTGGCCAAGACCAATGAGGTCGAGAAGGCGCTGCTGCAAGGTGACAGCGTCACCCAGTTCAACAGCGTGGTCGACTTGAGCAAGCTGATCCAGCAATCACGCTTCCAGGTGCGCGGCTACACCTACAGCGCCAAGACGGAGGCCGAGCAGCCTGCCCTGGATGCCATCGACAACGCCCTGAAGAAAATCACCGAACTGGAAGGCCAATTGCCTGCCCAGTACCAGGCCAACCTGCAAGAAGCCGGCGTGTCGCTGCAAGCCTATCGCACCGCCGTCAGCCAGTACCGCGACTCCCAGGTCGCCAGCGCTGCGGCCCTGAAAATCATGACCGAGCAAGGCGATATCCTGCTGGGCCACAGCGAAAAACTCACCGTCTCGCAAACCGCAGTACGCGATGCCGACGCGGCGCATGCCAAGCAGCTATTGCTGCTGGCCACCGTACTGGCGCTGATCTTCGGCGTGGTCGCCGCCTGGGCCATCACGCGTCAAATCGTCATTCCGCTGAACCAGACCCTCAAAGTCGCTGAGCACGTCGCCTCCGGCGACCTGAGCCACAACCTCAACTCTGCGCGCCAGGACGAGTTGGGGCAGCTGCAACGCGCCACGCAAAGCATGACCGTCGGCCTGCGCGAGCTGATCGGCGGGATCAGCGATGGCGTCACTCAGATCGCCAGCGCCGCCGAGCAACTGTCGGCCGTCACCGAGCAGACCAGCGCGGGGGTCAATAGCCAAAAGGTCGAGACCGACCAGGTGGCCACTGCCATGAATGAAATGGCGGCCACCGTGCAGGAAGTGGCGCGTAACGCCGAGGAAGCCTCTGAAGCCGCCGTGGCCGCTGACCAGCAGGCCCGCGAAGGCGACAAGGTCGTGGGTGAGGCCATCGCCCAGATCGAGCGCCTGGCCACTGAGGTGGGCAATTCCACCGAAGCCATGGGCCATCTGAAGCGCGAAAGCGACAAGATCGGCAGCGTGCTCGACGTGATCAAGTCGGTCGCCCAGCAAACCAATCTGCTGGCGCTTAACGCCGCGATCGAGGCCGCGCGTGCCGGTGAAGCCGGACGTGGCTTTGCCGTGGTCGCCGATGAGGTGCGCAGCCTGGCCCAGCGTACGCAGAAGTCCACTGAAGAGATCGAAGAGCTGATCGTCGGCCTGCAAAGCGGCACCCAGCAGGTGGCCACCATCCTGGACAACAGCCGTGGCCTCACCGACAGCAGCGTCGAGCTGACCCGTCGGGCCGGCAACGCGCTGGGCAATATTACCCGCACGGTCTCGACCATTCAGGCGATGAACTCGCAGATCGCCACCGCCGCCGAGCAGCAGAGTGCCGTGGCCGAAGAGATCAACCGCAGTGTGCTGAATGTGCGCGATGTGTCTGAACAGACCTCTTCGGCCAGTGAGGAAACCGCCGCCTCCAGTGCCGAACTGGCGCGCCTGGGGATTTACTTGCAAACCCTGGTAGGCCGCTTTCGCATCTGAGCCGCCTTGCACGGCGGCCGACCCGAGCCGCCGAATCCATTGAGCGTTTGAGCCTGTTTCGGCTCACCCGCTTGCAGGCACCGCACAATGCAGTGCCGGAGAAGATTAATCGCGGTGTGATGAGGGGGCGGTGTGTCGCCACACACCGCGGCCGCCGGTGCTCAATTGACCCAGTCGAGCCCGGCGTTGAGGTTTACAGGACCTGGCGCAGGAAGGCCTGGGCCCGCGGGTCTTTCGGCGCGTCAAAGAACGCGGCAGGGGAAGCGTCTTCCAGCAATTTGCCATGGTCAAAAAACAGCACCCGGTCGGCCACTTCGCGGGCAAAACCCATCTCGTGGGTGACGCAGACCATGGTCATGCCTTCCAGGGCGAGGGTCTTCATCACGTCCAGCACTTCACCGACCATTTCCGGGTCCAGCGCCGAAGTGGGCTCGTCAAACAGCATGACCTTGGGTTCCATCGCCAACGCGCGGGCGATGGCCACGCGCTGTTGCTGTCCACCGGACAAACGTGACGGAAACTCGTTGGCCTTTTGCGCAATACCGACCTTTTCGAGCAGCGCCAGGGCCTTGGCCTCGCGCTCTTGTTTGCCGCGCTTGCGCACGACTTTTTGCGCCAGGCACAGGTTTTCCAGCACCGTCATGTGCGGGAACAGGTTGAAATGCTGGAACACCATGCCGACTTCGCGACGGTAGGCGTTCACGTCGGTTTTCGGGTCAGCCAGTTGCAGGCCGTCGATGCTGACGGAGCCCGAGTCGAATGCTTCCAAACCATTCAGGCAACGCAGGAAGGTGGATTTGCCGGAACCCGACGGGCCGATCACCACCAGCACTTCGCCCTTGGCGACTTGGGTGGTGACGTGGTCCACCGCGCGCACCACGTGACCACGGGTGTCGAAGACTTTTACCAGATCGCGGACTTCAATCACTTTGCGCGAGCCTCCGCTCAAGCCGGCTGGCCATTTTCGACAGCGGCAGGTTGATCAGCAGGTACAGGCCTGCCACACAGAACAGAATTTCAAACGGCGAGAACGAGGTGGTGATCACCTCGCGGCCACTTTTGAGCAGCTCGGTAATCGCGATTACCGACACCAGCGACGTGTCCTTGACCAGGCTGATAAATTGCCCGGCCAAAGGCGGCAGCACGCGCTTGAACGCTTGCGGCAATACCACATGGCGCATCGACTGGCTGGCACTCAGGCCCAGGGAACGCGCGGCTTCATTCTGGCCGCGGGTGATCGACTGCACACCGGCGCGCACGATTTCCGCCACATAAGCGCCGGTGAACAGCGACAGCGCCGCGATCCCGGCAAACTCCCGCGACAGATTGAGCACCGTGCCGATGAAGAAATAGAAAATGAAGATCTGCACCAACAGCGGCGTACCGCGTACCAGCTCGACGTAGATCGTCGACAGGTCGCGCAGGGTCGGGTTACTGGACAGACGGCACAGGCCGGTTGCCAAACCGATCGCCAGGCCGAGAATGCCGGACACCACCGAGAGCCACAATGTGGTCCACAAGCCCCACATCAACGGCCCCAGCGCCCAATGCCGGGTCACGCCCACCACGTCGCCCTCGGCAACATCGTCGCCACGCGACACTTGCAGGCTGTTGTCGGCCACGGTGAGCTTTTGCTCAGTGCCGGCGTCGTTGCGCAGGGTCACTTCAGCGACGTCGCCTTTGTGCACCAGTTCCACCACGGTGGAGATGTCGGCGGCGCGCTGGGACGTTTCGGCCTGATAGGCGAAGTACTGCGGCACGCGGTTCCAGCGCCACTCGTAAGACATCAGCGAGGTGGCGTAGTACAACGCGCCAGCCAGGCCAACCAGCACGACCACGGTCAGCAGGTGCCAGGGCCATTGGGCTTTTTTCTGTTTCATTTCACTTTCCGAAGATGTATCGCCTGGCATGCCGTCATCGCGGGCAAGCCCGCCCCCATAAGGGAACGCATTTCAACTGTGGGAGCTGGCTTGCCTGCGATGAAGTCGACTGGGTGTCAGCCTTTATTCCATGTCCTTGAGCCACTCGGCGCTCTTGAACCACTTGTCATGGATGCGATCGTAGGTGCCGTCGTTGCGGATCTGGTGCAGGAAGTTATTGATGTAGTTGAGGCTGTCGTAATCGCCTTTTTTCAGGCCAAACGCCAACGGCTCGAAGGTGAAGGGTTCTTCCAGGAATACCAGTTTGCCGTTGCCGACCTTTTTCTCGGCAACCACGTTGTACGGTGCGTCATACACAAAGGCATCAGCCTTGCCGTTGACCACGTCGAGCACGCCTTCCTGCTCGTTGTCGTAGCCGTGGTACTTGGCTTTGGAGATCAGCTTTTTGGCGACCATCTCACCGGTGGTGCCCAGCTTGGAGGTCAGGCGGTATTTCTCATCGTTGAGGTCTTTGTAGGACTTGATGGTGCCTTCCAGGTCCTTGCGAATCAGCAACGTCTGGCCGACCACGATGAAGGGTTCGCTGAAATTGAGTCGCAGGTTGCGTTCCTGAGTCAGCGTCATGCCGCTGCCGATCATGTCGAACTTGCCGGTCAGGAAGGCCGGGATGATGCCGTCGTAACCGGTGGACACCAGCTCCAGTTTGACGCCCATCGATTTGGCCATGGCCTTGAGGATGTCGACTTCAAAGCCGATGATGTCACCGCGCTTGTCTGTCATTTCGAACGGCATGTAAGTCGGGTCCATGCCGACTTTCAGCGTGCCGCGCTTGACCGCATCATCGATGGCGCCAGCGTGGGCCGCAGTGGCCGCGACCAGCGCGGTGACGCCGAGCATCAGCATCGAAAGATACTTTTTCATCATCAAGTCCCCTGAACGGTTCTTATAAAGTCGGCGCGCAAAAGGGCTGCACCAATTCGGGGTGCGATCCTACCCCACTCGCTGCCCGTCACAAAGGTTTCACGGGTAAATGTTCCCTGCGTATGTCGGAAAAGCCCCACAACGGTGCAGCAACGCGCAGGGTCAGACAGGTTCAGCGGGAGAGCGCGGCAACGTCTTGATAGATAAGTGGTTATGACGATCAATCAATCTCGGCCATCCAGGCGGTGTCCTTGAACCACTTGTCGTGCAGGCGATCGTAGGTCCCGTCCTGGGCCACCTGGCTGAGGAAGTGGTTGATCCAGTTGAGGCTGTCGTAATCACCTTTTTTCAACCCGAACGCCAGAGGCTCAAAGGTGAATGGCTGCTCGAGCGCCAACAGAGTGCGGTTTTCCGGCCGGGCCATTGCGATCAGGTTGTAGGGTGCGTCATGAATGAAGGCATCGGCATTGCCCTCCACCACCTGCCGCACGCCCTCTTCCGCGGTGGCGAAACTGCTTAACCGGGCTGCCCCGAGAAAGCGTCGCGCCGCTGTCTCTCCGGTCGTACCTGCCGTGGCGGCGATCCGGTAACCCGCCTCGTCGAGGTCTTCGATACTGGAAATTTTGCCGGCCAGGCTCGGATGCAGCAGCGCGGTTTGGCCAACCACGATGAAGGAGTCGCTGAAATTGAGCTTCAGATTGCGCTCTTGAGTGACCGTCATGCCGCTGCCGATCAGATCGAACTTGTTCGCCATCAGCCCCGGTACCAGGTCGGTATAGGGCATGGTGACCAATTCGAGTTGGACGCCCAGGGCGTGGCTCATGGCCTTGAGCAAATCGATCTCGAAGCCGACGATGCGTCCCTGCTTGTCCGTCATCTCGAAGGGCACATAGGCGGGCGTGGTGCCGACCTTAAGCACGCCACGGCGCACGGCGTCGTCCAGGGCGCCGGCACTCAGCAGGCCCGCGTACACCCATGCGACAACGCCCGTCAGCCACGCCCAACAATAGCTTTTGCTCATGATTCCCCCTGTGACCTCGTCAATTCGAGGGGGCGATGCTAACCCAGCCACAGGCACGGCAATACGTCGCGAACAAAGGACTTTTGTTTCGAAATAACAAGGCGTTAGTGCGTAGAGGAAGAAGCGCGAAACGCTGTAGGACCAGCGCTTCAAACGCCCCCGAGGTGGGCCCTCGGGGGCGTATGAATCAGGCCGATTGAGCCTGGGACGACAGCGGTTGCAGCGGCAGCAAAGGCGCGTGCGGGTCCGCCTTGATCGAAGCACGCCAGGCGCCGAGCCACTCGGCGTGGCCTTCGCTCCAGACTTGCTGGTGCAGGCGAGCCAGGGCGACCGGATCGCTGAGCAGCGCCACGCGCTCGCCGTTGTTGAGGCCGGCAGGGCCGACTTTCAATGCGTGGCGGACACGCTCCTGACGCAGATGCTCGATCGGCTCCGCTTCACGGTGACGCGAGGTCGCCAGGGCGCAGGCCAGCGCATTCTGCTGCGGGTCGACGACCGAACGCACAAACCCGTCGTTCAGCGCGTGCCAACGGTTTTCGTGGGTGTACTTCTCGGTCGACAGCAAGGCCTGCGGCGGATTGTATTCCTCAGGGATCAGGAACAGGCTCTCGTCGCGGGACTTGAGGCCCAGCTTCACGCGGCTGGAAATTACCGACACCGGAATCGACAGCATCAGCGAACCGACAATCGGGATCAGCCACCACAGGAAGCTTGGGTTCAGCCACACCACCAACAATGCCCAGAGGAAGCCGAGCAATGTTTGCGGACCGTGACGTTTGACCGCCTCGCTCCACGGCGTGGAGTCGTCGTCACGCTGCGGCGAGTTCCAGGTCGCAGCCCAGCCGAGGAACGCGGCGAGCACGAAACGGGTGTGGAAGATCATCCGCACCGGCGCCAGCAGCATCGAGAACAGCATCTCCAGCAGCATCGACAAGGTCACCTTGAACTTGCCGCCGAACTCTTTCGCGCCCTTGGCCCAGATCAGGATGATGCTCAGCAACTTAGGCAGGAACAACAGCACGATGGTGGTGGAGAACAACGCCACCGCCTTGTCCGGATGCCATTGCGGCCACAGCGGGTACAACTGGCGTGGCGCCATGAAGTACTGCGGCTCCATCAGGGTGTTCACCGCCAGCAACGCCGTCGACAGCACCAGGAAGAAGAACCACAACGGCGCCGACAGGTACGACATCACGCCGGTCAGGAACACCGCGCGGTGCACCGGGTGCATGCCTTTTACCAGGAACAGCCGGAAGTTCATCAGGTTACCGTGGCACCAGCGACGGTCACGCTTGAGTTCGTCCAGCAGGTTCGGCGGCAGTTCTTCGTAGCTGCCCGGCAAGTCGTAGGCAATCCACACGCCCCAGCCGGCACGGCGCATCAGCGCTGCTTCAACGAAGTCGTGGGAGAGGATCGCACCGGCAAACGCGCCTTTACCCGGCAACGGCGCCAGGGCGCAGTGCTCGATAAACGGCTTCATGCGGATGATCGCGTTGTGGCCCCAGTAGTGGGATTCACCCAACTGCCAGAAGTGCAGGCCAGCGGTAAACAGCGGGCCGTACACACGGGTGGCGAACTGCTGCATGCGCGCATACAGGGTGTCCATACCCGACGCACGCGGCGCGGTCTGGATAATCCCGGCATCCGGCGTGGCTTCCATCAGGCGCACCAGGCTGGTCAGGCATTCGCCGCTCATCACGCTGTCGGCGTCGAGGACCACCATGTACTTGTAGTCACCGCCCCAGCGACGGCAGAAGTCGTCGAGGTTGCCGCTTTTGCGTTTGACGCGACGGCGACGGCGGCGATAGAAGATCTTGCCGAACCCCCCGGCTTCGCGGCATACGTCAAGCCAGGCTTGCTGTTCGGCGATGCAGATATCGGCTTCGTTACTGTCACTGAGGACGAAGAAATCGAAACGGTCCAGGTCGCCCGTGGCGGCCACCGACTCGAAAGTGGCGCGCAGACCGGCAAATACCCGGGGCACGTCTTCGTTGCAAATCGGCATTACCAGCGCGGTGCGGGCGTCTTTGGGAATCGGCTCGTCACCGGCACTTTTACCGGAAATCCGGTATTTATCGTGACCGGTGAGCAGTTCCAGAAAGCCCATCAGCGCGGTCCAGAAACCGGCCGAGACCCAGCAGAACAAGATCCCGAACATGATCAGGATGCTGGTTTGCAGCGCGTAAGGCAGCACTTGGGTCGCGGTTTGCAGCAAGGTCTGGTTGCGCACTTCGTCGAAGTCGACCAGTGACCAGCCCTGGTACGGCATGATGCCTTTCATGTACCAGCCGGCAACGATGGTCTGACCGAGCATCAAAATCAGCAGGATGTAGCGGCGGATCGAACCGACGGTACGCCAGCGCGCGGCCGGCAGTACACGATCGTCCTTGGGCGGCTTTGGCGGGTTGGTGCGACCGGTCATCCGGCGCCAACCGCGCACCAGAATGTTGGTGCGCCAAGGCTCAGGCACCACTTTGGTCCGACGGATCGGCGGCGTGGCCTTCAGGCAAACCCGGCCGCTGGCGTCGAGCGCAAGCATTTCCGCGTCTTGCAGCTCTTCGGCGGTGTTGAGGGTCAGCCGACGGCCGACCGACGCTTGGGCAGCGTCGGTTGGTGCGTCGAACGTCGCGGACGAAAGCCGCTCATGCAGCTCGCTGAAGGACGTGCAGCCCGCTAGCTCGGCGCGCTGCTCGGCGGTCATCGGGAGGTGCGCCAGGTACTCGGACAGAGTCTCGGGCGTGGCTTGAGAATTACTCATCGGCAGGCAACTGATAGCTCCAGGTTTCGGTCAGGACGTGTTCTGTCTTGGCCGGCTCCGGATTAGAGAGTGGCGTGGCCGGGGCAGCTTCTGGCTGCTTGGCTTCCTTGTCTTTGGCTTCTTTCGCGTCTTTTGCGTCTTTTGCTTCTTTAGCTTCTTTCTTGGCCTGCTTCTCGTGTTGCTTGGCCAAGAGCTTGTCGGCCTTGATCACTTGGGTCGACGCTTTCTCAGGCTCCGGCTGCGGGATGTCCTGGACCAGGGCCGCACGCATTTCAGTCGGTTTGCCTGCGTCCTTGATCTTCATCCGCAGGGTCAGGCGCCAGCCTTTGGTGTGTTCGTTGTAACGCACGCTGTTTTCAACGATTTCGGCGTTGTCGCCGACACTCACTTGGCTGCGCACCGCGGCGTCTGCCGGCAGGGCTTTGAGGGACGGGCCCTCGAAGTCAACGAGGTAGGCCACGCTGCCGTCCGGCTGACGGATCAGGTTGGATTGCTTCACGTCACCGGTCGAACGCAGGGTCTGCTTGACCCAGGCGCTGTCGGCCGGGTGCAGGGCTTTCTCGTCCATGGTCCAGTGCAGGCGGTAGCTGATGTCCAGCGGCTCGCCGACTTTTGGCAGCTCGGCCGGGCTCCAGAACGCAACGATGTTGTCGTTGGTTTCATCGGCGGTCGGAATCTCTACCAAATCGACCGAACCCTTGCCCCAGTCGCCTTCAGGCTCGATCCAGGCGCTTGGGCGCTTGTCGTAGTTGTCGTCCAGGTCTTCGTAGTGGCTGAAGTCGCGGCCACGTTGCAGCAGGCCGAAACCACGCGGGTTTTCGATGGCAAAGTTGCTGACCGACAGGTGTTTAGGGTTGTTCAGAGGGCGCCAGATCCACTCGCCATTGCCGGCATGGATCGACAGACCGCTGGAATCGTGCAGTTCACGACGGTAGTTGAGCACCTTGGACGGCTGGTTCGCACCGAACAGGAACATGCTGGTCAGCGGGGCAACGCCCAGTTTGCTGACCTTGTCGCGCAGGAACATCTGCGATTTGACGTCGACAACGGTGTCGGTGCCAGGGCGCAGGGTCAGGCGATAGGCGCCGGTGGCGCGTGGGGAGTCCAGCAAGGCGAAGATCACCAACTGCTTTTCACCCGGTTTTGGACGCTCGATCCAGAATTCGGTAAAACGCGGGAATTCTTCACCGGACGGCAATGCAGTGTCGATCGCCATGCCACGGGCAGACAGGCCATACGACTGGCCTTTGCCGACGACGCGGAAGTAGCTGGCGCCAAGCATGGTCATGATTTCGTCTTGCTTGTCGGGCGTGTTGATCGGGTACAGCACACGGAAACCGGCATAACCCAGCTGTTCAGTGGACTTGGGATCGTATTTCACGTCGCCGAAATCGAAACGCGTCGGGTCGTATTTGATTTCCTGGACGGTGTCGGCGGTGACTTCGTTGATTTTCACCGGCGTGTCGAAGTGCATGCCCTGGTGATAGAAGGACAGCTTGAACGGCGTGTTCTGATCGGCCCACTCGGCCTTTTCGTTACGGAAACGAATCTTCTGATAGTCGGCGAATTTCATTTCGCGAAATTCGTTCGGCAGATTGCTGCGCGGAGCTTCGTATTTCTGCCCGGCCAGCTCTTTTGCCTTGGCCGACACATCATCCAGACTGAATGCCCACAGTTGACCCGCGCCGAACAGGCAAAACAGGGCAGAGCCCGTTACCAGTGCGTTTCGTAACCGTTTGGCAGACAATTTTGGTGCATTACAGGGACTAACAATCACGAGCAACCCTCGCCGAAAACAGATCAAAAAACCAACGGCCAGCTATCTATATGCCAGGTTGGCGAGCATTGTTCCGACTCCCTTGGGTCAAAATGATTCCCCATTGGTTTGTCGGACAAGTCTCTACCTAAGTCAAAAATGGACCAAACAACGCTGATCCCCGTAGCGCGCGATTATCTAGTAGCCCGCGAAACAACGCATCAGGGACAACGAAGTATTTGTAGCGAAACCCTGCGTTTTTAGGCATTAACGTCGTTTTTAATACATTCATGTCTGTAAGAGGAAGGTCACAGGGCCATCATTGACCAAATGCACCTGCATATCCGCCCCAAAACGCCCTGACGCCACCTTGCCATGCAATTGTTGCGCTTGTAACAGCAAGTGATCAAAAAGCGCTGCTCCCAGCGCCGGAGGGGCCGCCGTGGAGAAGCTTGGCCGCAGGCCACTTTTGGTATCCGCCGCCAGGGTGAACTGCGACACCAGCAGCAAACCGCCGCCAATGTCTTTCAAGGACAGGTTCATCTTGCCCTCGTCATCACTGAATACCCGGTAGTTAAGCAGCTTGTGTAACAGTTTGTCGGCGCTCTCTGGGGTATCTGAAGGCTCAACGGCGACCAGCACCAGCAAACCCTGGTCAATTGCGCCTACGACCTCGCCCGCCACTTCGACGCGGGCGCCACGCACCCGTTGCAACAGGCCCTTCATGCTTCTTCTGGCGGCAGATCAAGCAGGCGCCGTGCCATTTCGCCGGTTGCACGCACCAAGGCATCGGTAATGCCGGGCTCGGACGCGGCATGGCCGGCCTCGCGAATCACCTGCAGCTCACTGTTGGGCCACGCCTGATGCAGCTCCCAGGCATTGTCCAGCGGGCAAATCATATCGTAGCGCCCGTGAATGATTACGCCAGGCAAGTGGGCGATCTTGTGCATGTCGCGAATCAGCTGGTTGGGCTCAAGGAAAGAGTTGTTGGTGAAGTAGTGGCATTCGATACGTGCGATCGACAGCGCGCGCTGCGGCTCGGAAAACCGCTCGACATGCTGCGGGCTCGGGCACAGGCCCAGCATGCGGCCTTCCCAGCCGGACCACGCCTTGGCGGCGTGCATCTGGGCGATCTGGTCGTTGCCGGTCAGGCGTTTGTGGTAGGCGGCGACCAGGTCGTGGCGCTCATCCGCCGGGATCGGTGCCAGGTAGTCCTGCCAGTAATCCGGGAACATGCGGCTCGCACCTTCCTGGTAAAACCAGTGAATGTCCTGGTCGCGCGCCAGGAAGATCCCGCGCAGGATCAGGCCATGCACGCGCTCGGGATGGGTTTGCGCGTAAGCCAGCGACAGGGTCGAGCCCCAGGAGCCGCCAAACAGCACCCACTTTTCGATGCCCAGGTGTTCGCGAATGCGCTCAAGGTCGGCGACCAGGTCCCAGGTGGTGTTGTTTTCCAGGCTGGCGCGAGGCGTGGAGCGTCCGCAGCCGCGCTGATCGAAGGTGACAATGCGGTACAGGTTCGGATCAAAGTAGCAGCGGCTCTGGGCGTCGCAGCCGGAGCCCGGGCCACCGTGGATAAAGACGACGGGCAAGCCTTCGGGGGAGCCACTTTCATCGACGTACAGGGTGTGGGTGTCATCGACGGCCAGATCGTGCCGGGCGTAGGGTTTGATCTGCGGGTACCAAGTCTGCATTGCGCGCTCCGTAGGGT
Source organism: Pseudomonas sp. NFX183 (assembly GCF_047943075.1). NCBI lineage: Bacteria > Pseudomonadati > Pseudomonadota > Gammaproteobacteria > Pseudomonadales > Pseudomonadaceae > Pseudomonas > Pseudomonas sp. NFX183. The sequence goes on from NZ_CP181333.1 coordinate 1,711,427, forward strand.
GTCGGGTTCATCCCTGAGGGGACGTCTATTATTTTTGCCGTCTGGCATCATAAACCCGAATTGTGCAATGAGCATGTCCTTGAGCACTTAGACCTGTGTCAGCCCTTCGCTCCCCAGGCAGCGCCGCACGTAGCCCAATAGATACTCGTAGAGCTGATCCACCTGCGCCACTTGGCCGCGCGCGCGTAAACAGCCGTGGACCAGGCCTTTGCCGGGATACAACACCGCCTCCACAGTTGCCGCCCGCAGGCGTTCGGCATACAGCATGCCGTCGTCGCGCAGCGGGTCGAACTGGGCCACGGCGATCAACGCCTTGGGTAAACCGCTGAAGTCCTTGGCCAGCAGTGGCATGGCATAGGCCGATGGCGTGTCCGCGCCCGGCAGGTAGAGCGCCAGGTAGCAATCGGTGTCGGCGGTACTGAGCAAGGGCGCATCCATGCAGTCACGGCGCGACGGCAGGTCCGCCGCGCCGCCCAAACCTGGGTAAATCAGCACTTGGGCGCGGGGCAGCGGCTGGCCGTCATCGCGCAAACCCAGGCACAACGCCGCAGCCAGATTGCCGCCCGCGCTGTCACCCATCACCACCAGGCGCTGCAGGTTGATGGCGTGCGGCCCCTGCCCGGCCTGGATGGCCTGCCACACTGCGCGGCAATCCTGGTATGCCGCCGGGAACGGGTGTTCCGGCGCCAGGCGGTAGTCGATGGCGATCACCAGTGCTTCAAGCGTGCTGGCCAGCTCGAAGCAGATGAAGTCATGGGAATCCAGCCCGCCGACCACCCAGCCGCCGCCGTGCATATAAAGCAGGCATGGCCAGCCTTCGGTTGGCGTGGGCGCCGAAGGGAGATAGCTGCGCACGCCGACTGCACCGAGGGCAAAGTCAGCGACTTGCAGCCCTGCTGGCTTCGGCGGGGTGAATGCCTGGCACATGCGGTCGTAGTTACGGCGTAAACCTGCGAGCGACGAGTCGTCGCTGCTGAAGGATTCGGTTTTAGTGACGAAGGCCGCAAGCTGCGGAGAAATCGGATACATGCGCAAATATCCCTAATCGCTGTAGATCAAGTGTGGGAGCTGGCTTGCCCGCGATAGCGGTGTGTCAGCCACTTGTGAATGACCTGATACGCCGCCATCGCGGGCAAGCCCGCTCCCACATTTGCCCTGTGTTGTTTGAGCTACCCTGCCTGGCTTAGGGTTTGAGGCTGGACTGGACGGCCGCGACGCCATCGCCGCCATCAAACGCTGTCACCCCAGCCAGCCAGCGCTGCAAATCCTCGGGGTGCTCGCGCAGCCAGTGCTTGGCCACGTCCTGCGGCGATTGGCGCTCCATGATCGGCACCATCAACTGGCTTTCCTGCGCGGCGGTGAAGGTCAGGTTTGTCAGCAGCCGGTTGGCGTTGGGGCAACGCTCGGCGAAATCCGGCGCGGTCACGGTGGACACCGTGGCCCGACCTTCGTCAGCGCCAAACACATCTTCGCTGCCGGTGAGGTAAGCCATTTTCATGTTGATGTTCATCGGGTGCGGGGTCCAACCGACAAAAACGACAAACTCCTTGCGATTCACCGCACGCTGTACGGCCGCGAGCATGCCCGCTTCACCGGAGGCAACCAGCTTGAAGCCGCCCAGGCCAAAGTGGTTGGTGTCGATCATTTTCTGGATATCGGTATTCGCGCCACTGCCAGGCTCGATGCCGTAGATCTTGGCGCCCAGCTTGTCCTTGAAACGCGCAATGTCGGCAAAGGTTTTCAGCCCGGCGTCGGCCACGTATTGCGGCACCGCCAGAGTGGCCTGGGCGTCAGACAGGCTGGGCGTGTCGAAGACCTTGACCTGCTTGGCGGCCAGGAACGGCGCGATGTTGTTGTCCATCGCCGGTTTCCAGTAGCCGAGGAAGATATCCAGGCGCTTGTCGCGGATGCCGGCAAAGATGATCTGTTGCACGGCGCTGGTCTGTTTGCTGTCGTAGCCCAGGCCATTGAGCAGCACGTCAGCCATGCCGGAGGTGGCGACCACGTCGGTCCAACTGACCACGCCCATGCGTATGGCTTTGCAGGATGCAGGTTCTGCGGCCATGGCGTTGGCGCTGATCAAAGCGGCGCCGGTGAGGATCAACAACAGTCTTTTCATGGATGAGGTCTCACTCGGCAGCTTTATTGTGGGGAGTGGCGTCTGGCGCGCCCTACCCACAACCTTACCCAGCGGGACCTCTGTTAACACGACCTGTGGCGACCGGCAGTTGCACTGGGGCGACTGTGAGGCCTCATCGCAGGCAAGCCAGCTCCCACCTTGAAATGCATTCCAAATGTGGGAGCTGGCTTGCCTGCGATAGCCATTTCAGCCGTAACGCTTCTGCCCCCAGGCCAACAACCCTTCCAGCAACTGCTTCAACACCACCCGTGTCGGCTCGGCCAAATCCGGCCGATAACGAAACGGCTCAAACTCCTCCATATAAGCGCTCTGGCACAACTCCAGCTGCACCGCATGAATATCCTGCGCCGGGTCGCCGTAATGGCGAGTGATATGCCCGCCCTTGAAGCGCCCGTTAAGCACGTGGGTGTACTGCGGGTGCGCGGCGCAAATCGCCTCCAGCTGGCTGGCCAGCTCAGGATCACAGGCGGCGCCATTGAAAGTGCCGAGGTTGAAGTCCGGCAGCTTGCCTTCAAACAGGTGCGGGATCACCGAGCGGATCGAGTGCGCATCAAACAGCAGCGCATAGCCGAACTCGGCCTTGAGCCGCGCCAGTTCCTCTTGCAGGGCGCGGTGGTACGGCCCCCAAATCTTCTGCAGGTAGGTGGCGCGCTCCTCGGCGGAAGGCTCCAGGCCTTCGCGAAATAACGGCACGCCGTCGAACAATGTCGCCGGGTACAGCCCCGTAGTGGCACCGACATACAGCGGCTTGTCGTCCGATGGCCGGTTCAGGTCGATCACAAACCGCGAGTACTCTGCCGACAAGGTGCTGGCGCCCAGGCCTTCGGCAAAGTCATACAGCGTGGGAATGTGCCAGTCGGTGTCCGGCAGGCTGTGTGCCTCGGGGATCAATCCGGCTTGCACCGCAGGCGTCAGGCGCAGGCCCGCGTGGGGCATGCTGATCAGCAGCGGCACTCGGCCTTGTTTGAAGTTCAGAACCTTATCCACAGCAGTGCTCCTTAAACAGTGACATCGACGCCGTGGCGCACCACGCGTTTATCCAGTTCGCCGCCCAGCCAGTAGGCCAGGTCGGCGGGGCGATCAATCTGCCAGGCGACAAAGTCGGCGACCTTGCCCACTTCCAGCGAGCCGTGGGTGTCGCCCATGCCCAGCGCGGTAGCCGCGTGTTGCGTGGCGCCGGCCAGGGCTTCTTCCGGGGTCATGCGGAACAGCGTGCAGGCCATGTTCAGCATCAGGCGCACCGACAGCGCCGGCGAGGTGCCGGGGTTGAGGTCGCTGGCGATGGCAATCTTCACGCCGTGCTTGCGCAGCGCATCCATCGGCGGCAGCTGGGTTTCACGCAGAAAGTAGAACGCGCCCGGCAGCAACACGGCGACAGTGCCCGACGCGGCCATGGCGATGGCGTCGTCCTCGGTCATGAATTCCAGATGGTCCGCCGACAGCGCGTGGTAACGCGCGGCCAGGCTTGAGCCATGCAACGAAGAGAGTTGCTCGGCGTGCAGCTTCACCGGCAGGCCAAGTTGCTGGGCGACCTTGAACACGCGCTCAACCTGTTCAGGAGAAAACGCCAGGTATTCGCAGAAGGCGTCCACCGCGTCCACCAGCCCTTCGGCCGCCAGGGCCGGCAGCATCTCGTGGCAGATGTGGTCGATGTAATCGTCGGCGCGGTCCTTGTACTCCGGCGGCAATGCGTGCGCTGCCAGGCACGTGGCGCGCACGCTGACCGGCAGCGCTTCGCCGAGGCGACGGATGACCCGCAGCAGTTTGCGCTCGCTGGCCAGGTCCAGGCCGTAGCCGGACTTGATCTCCACCGTGGTCACGCCGTCACGCAGCAAACTGCGCAGGCGCTTGTGCGCGCTGGCAAACAGTTCATCTTCAGTGGCCGCGCGGGTGGCGCGCACGGTGCTGGCAATACCGCCACCCTTGGCCGCGATGTCGGCGTAGCTCACGCCTTCAAGGCGCTGCTCGAATTCGCCGCTGCGATTGCCGCCGAACACCGTGTGGGTGTGGCAGTCGATCAGCCCGGGGGTGACACACGCGCCTTGCAGGTCATGCACCTGGGCGTAATCCGCCGTCGGCGCCTGGCTGCGGGGGCCAATCCACTCGATGAGCGAATTGGCAGTGACCATGGCGGCATCCTCGATGATCGAGTATTTGCCGTCTGCCATGGTTGCGACGTGGCAGTGTTGCCAAAGCGTTTTCATCAACGCCTCCCTAAGTTAACGATGAGACAAAGCCGGGTCGTAATGAACCGTGGCCGCTTGCCCGGCAGCGGGTTTGACCCACAGCAGGTAAGCGACGACAAGCAGCACAATCCACACGGCGCCGACCAGCAAAGCGGCCTGGGTGTCCGGGAAGTAACCCAGCACGCCAAACACGAACAGCATGAACACGATGGCCGCTGCGGGCGCATAGGGCCAGAACGGCACCGGGAATTTCAGCGCGGCGACCTGCTCCTTGGTCATCGAGCGGCGCATTGCGACCTGAGTGAACAGAATCATCAGCCACACCCACACAGTGGCGAAGGTGGCAATCGAGGCGATCACTAGGAACACGTTCTCCGGAATCAGGTAATTGAGCACCACGCCGCCAAGCAACGCCGCGCCCATCACCACCACGGTCATCCACGGCACGCCCTGTTTGGACAGCTGCGCAAAGCCCTTGGGCGCCTGCCCTTGCTGGGCCAGGCCGTACATCATGCGGCCGGCGCCAAAGATGTCGCTGTTGATAGCCGAGACGGCCGCCGAGATCACCACGATGTTAAGGATGGTCGCCGCCGAGCCGATGCCCAGGTTGCTGAAGATCTGCACGAACGGGCTGCCCTGGCTGCCGATCTGCGGCCACGGGTAGATCGCCATCAACACGAACAGCGTCAGCACGTAGAACAACAGGATGCGCAACGGCACTGCGTTGATCGCCTTGGGGATCACGCGTTGCGGGTCCTTGGCTTCACCGGCGGTGATGCCGATGATTTCGATGCCGCCGAACGCAAACATCACCACCGCGAACGAGGCGATCAGGCCGCCAACGCCGTTGGGCATGAAGCCGCCATGGGCCCACAGGTTGCTGATGCCGCTGGCCTGGGTGTCGCCGGCCGAATGAATGCCGAACAGCATGATGCCGAAACCGCCGAGAATCATCGCCACAATGGCGCCGACCTTGAGCAGCGACAGCCAGAACTCCATCTCGCCAAACACTTTGACGTTGCACAGGTTCAGGCCGCCGATCAAAAACACAATGCCGAGCACCCACACCCAGCGCGCGACCTCGGGAAACCAGAAGCCCATGTAGATGCCAAACGCGGTGACGTCGGCGAGGCAGACGATGATCATTTCAAACGCATAGGTCCAGCCGAGGATAAACCCGGCCATCGGGCCCAGGTAGGTGCTGGCGTACTGGCCGAAGGAGCCGGAAACCGGATTGTGCACAGCCATCTCGCCGAGGGCGCGCATCACCATGAATACGGCGGCGCCGCCGATCAGATAGGCGAGCAGCACGGCGGGGCCGGCCATCTGAATGGCGGAGGCAGAGCCATAGAACAGCCCGGTGCCGATCGCGGAACCGAGTGCCATGAAGCGAATATGTCGGGCGTTCAGCCCGCGTTTCAAACCCTTTTCTTGCTGGTGCATTTCTCTTCCCTAGTTATTGTTATCCCGAGAAAATTCAAATCGGCGAATGCTCAACCTGTGGGAGCTGGCTTGCCTGCGATGGCGGTATGTCAGTCACACATGTGTCAACTGACAGATAGCTATCGCAGGCAAGCCAACTCCCACAGTTGGACAGCGGCGAGCTTAGAGGCTCGGCAGCAACTTGGCCGGCACCAGCTCGTTCAGGCAGCGGCTGGCGAGCAGTTCGCTGGCGGCATTGATGTCCGGGGCGAAGAAGCGGTCCTTGTCGTAGAAGCCGACTTTGGCACGCAGGATGCCACGGGCTTTTTCCAGCTTCGGCGAGGTTTTCAAACCGTCGCGCAGGTCCAGGCCCTGGCACGCCGCCAGCCATTCCACCGCCAGGATGCCACGGGTGTTCTCGGCCATTTCCCACAGGCGTTTGCCCGCAGCCGGGGCCATGGACACGTGGTCTTCCTGGTTCGCCGAAGTCGGCAGGCTATCCACGCTGTGCGGATGGGACAGCGCCTTGTTCTCGCTGGCGAGTGCAGCAGCAGTCACCTGGGCGATCATGAAGCCGGAGTTGACCCCGCCATTGCCCACCAGGAACGGCGGCAATTGCGACATGTGTTTGTCCATCATCAACGAGATACGGCGCTCGCTCAGGGAGCCGATTTCGGCGATGGCCAACGCCATGTTGTCAGCCGCCATGGCCACCGGTTCGGCGTGGAAGTTGCCGCCGGAAATCACGTCACCTTCGGCAGCAAACACCAGCGGGTTATCCGACACGGCGTTGGCCTCTACCACCAGCACGTCGGCGGCCTGGCGGAACTGGGTCAGGCAGGCGCCCATGACTTGTGGCTGGCAGCGCAGGGAGTACGGGTCTTGCACCTTGTCGCAGTTCTGGTGCGACTGGGAGACCTGGCTGCTTTCGCCGAGCAGGTCGCGATAGGCCGCAGCCGAATCGATCTGCCCACGCTGGCCACGTGCGGCGTGAATACGCGCGTCGAACGGCGAGCGCGAGCCGAGCACGGCTTCCACGGTCAGCCCGCCGCACGCCAGTGCAGCGGCGAACAAGTCTTCGCCCTCGAGCAGGCCGCGCAGCGCATAGGCGGTGGACACCTGGGTGCCGTTGAGCAGGGCCAGGCCTTCTTTGGCGGCAAGGGTCAGCGGCGTCAGGCCTGCGACTTTGAGTGCCTCGGTGGCTTCCAGCCATTCGCCTTTGTAGCGCGCCTTGCCCTCGCCCAGCAGCACCAGCGACATGTGCGCCAACGGCGCCAGGTCGCCCGAAGCGCCGACCGAACCTTTGAGTGGGATGTGCGGGTACACCTCGGCGTTGATCAGTGCGATCAGCGCGTCGATCACCTGGCGGCGAATCCCGGAGAAACCACGGCTCAGGCTGTTGACCTTGAGCACCATGACCAACCGCACCAGCGCGTCGCTGATCGGCTCACCAACGCCGGCGGCGTGGGACAGCACCAGCGAACGCTGGAGGTTTTCCAGGTCTTCGCTGGCGATGCGGGTCGAGGCCAGCAGGCCGAAACCGGTGTTGATGCCATAGGCGGTGCGATTCTCGGCGAGAATCTGCTCCACGCAGGCAACACTGGCTTCGATCTGCGCCGTGGCGCTGTCATCCAGATTGAGGGTTACCGGCTGCTGGTAGATGGCCCGCAGTTGGGCAAGACTCAGTTGGCCTGGAATCAGATTTAGCGCAGTCACATTCATGCTCCTTTGAATTGTTCTTCTGAAATTTTTGAATAAGTAATCAGTGCAAATGGGGTAATACGTGGTGCAGCAAAGCGGTGTCCTTGAGCAACGCCGCGGCGCTGGCGATGTCCGGCGCCAGCCAGCGGTCTTGCTCGTAAGGTGGGACTTTTTCACGTAGCAGACGCCAGGCGCTGTCGGTGCCTGCGCCGAAACGCTGGTCCTTGAGAAACTCGAAGGCCTGGGCCGCCAGCAGGTACTCGATGGCGAGAATCTGGGTGACGTTGGCCAGCAACTGATGCAGCTTGAGCGCGGCGTTGGTGCCCATGCTCAGGTGGTCTTCCTGCAGGCCGGAGGTGACGAAGTTGTCGAGCACCGCCGGTTGCGCCAGCTGGCGGTTTTGCCCGCACAGCGAAGCGGCGACGTATTGCACGATCATCATCCCGGAGTTGACGCCGGGGTTGCTGACCAGGAACGCCGGCAAGCCGCTGACGTGCGGGTTGATCAGGCGGTCCAGGCGGCGCTCGGCCACCGAGCCGATTTCGGCCATGGCGATGGCGAGCATGTCGGCCGCCAAGGCCACGGACTGCCCGTGCGGGTTGGCCTGGGACACCACGCGGTAGGTGTCTGGCGTGCCGAGCACCAGCGGGTTGTCGGTGGCGCTGTTGAGTTCGGTCTCGATCTGGCGCGTGGCATGTTCGACCTGGTCGCGCGCGGCGCCGTGGATTTGCGGGATCGAGCGGATGCTCAAGGCGTCCTGGGTACGAATGCCCTGGCTGCTGGCGATCACTTCACTGCCATCGAGCAAGGCGCGCAGGTTGATGCCGACTTGCTGCATGCCCGGGTGCGGCTTGAGGGCGATGATGGCTTCATCAAAAGCGTCGATCTGGCCGCGCTGGGCCTCGAAACTCATGGCGCCGATCACGTCGGCCCATTGCAGCAAATGATGTGCGTCGGCCAGGGCCAGGCAGCTCAGGCCGGTCATGCACGGCGTGCCGTTGACCAGGCACAGGCCGTCTTTGGCGCCGAGTACCACCGGCTGCAAACCTTCTGCGTGTAATGCTTCTTGCGCTGTCACGATCTGACCGCGATAGCTCACCGTGCCGACACCGAGCAACGCCACGCCGACGTGGGCCATGTGAGTCAAGTAACCCACCGAACCCTGGGACGGCACTTGCGGCGTGATGCCGTGGTTGAGCAGCGCCAGCAGCGAATGCACCACCTGTGGGTGCAGGCCGGATTTGCCGTGGCTGTAGTTGATAATTGCCGCGCAAATAATCGCGCGGGTTTGCTCGTCACTCAGCACCGGGCCGACGCCGCAGGCGTGGCTCAGCAAGGTATTGCGCGACAGCTGGCTGAGTTGCTCGCCCTTGAGCGACACATTGCACAGCGCGCCCAGGCCGGTGTTCACGCCATAGGCGCGCTCGCCGCTGGTGACGATGCGCTGCACGATGGCCTGGGCATTGTCGATGCGCGCCCAGGCGTGGCCCGAGAGTTCGAGCTGCGCACCAAAGCGGGCGACGGCGACCACGTCCTGCCAACGCAGGGGGGCGTCGGCGATGATGATTTTTGCTGCCTGGGACATCTTCATACCTTCTTCAATTCTTGTGCAGCCTTACCGGCCTCTTCGGGGGCAAGCCCCCTTCCACCTTTGAAGGTGTTCACAGTTCAACCTGTGGGAGGGGACTTGCCCCCGATAGGGCCCGCAGCCTCACCACACAATCGGGCTCAGACCACCGCCGCCCGCCGCTGAACAAACCGGTCCACATACTCATCCGCTGGCGAATGCAGAATCTCGCGCGGCGTGCCGACCTGGATCAGCTTGCCGTCCTTGAGGATCGCGATGCGGTTGCCGATACGCACGGCTTCGTCGAGGTCGTGGGTGATGAACACGATGGTTTTGTGCAGGGTCTTTTGCAGCTCGAGCAACTGGTCCTGCATCTCGGCGCGGATCAGCGGGTCGAGGGCGCTGAAGGCTTCGTCCATCAGGATGATGTCGGTGTCGGCTGCCAAGGCGCGGGCCAGGCCCACACGCTGGCGCATGCCGCCGGACAGCTGGTGCGGGTATTTGTTTTCGTAGCATTTGAGGCCCACGGTTTCGATCCAGTGCAGCGCGCGCTCGGCGCACACCTGCTTGGTTTCGCCGCGCACTTTCAGGCCGTAGGCGACGTTGTCGAGCACGCTCTTGTGGGGCAGCAGGCCGAAGCTCTGGAACACCATGCTGATCTTGTGCCGACGGAATTGGCGCAGGGCTTCCATGTCCAGTTGCAGGATGTCTTCGCCGTCCACCAGAATCGCGCCGCTGGTTGGGTCGATCAGGCGGTTGAAGTGACGCACCAGCGTGGATTTGCCCGAGCCCGACAGCCCCATGATCACGAAGATCTCGCCGGTGCCGATGCTCAGGGACAAGTCGTTGACGCCGACCACGCAACCGGTCTCGGCCAGTACCTGATCCTTGGTCTTGCCTTGGCCAACCATGGCCAGAGCGTCCTTGGAACGGTTGCCGAAAATCTTGAAGACGTTTTTAACTTCAATTTTGCTGACAGTAGTCATTTGCTCGCCTCATGCCGTGGACGACCATAGGCCTGGGTAATGCGGTCGATGACCACTGCAAGAATCACAATCGCCAGCCCGGCTTCGAGGCCACGGCCGACGTTGAGGGTCTGGATGCCGACGAGCACGTCTTCACCCAAGCCACGCGCGCCGATCATCGAGGCGATGACCACCATCGATAACGCCATCATGGTGGTCTGGTTGATACCGGCCATGATGCTTGGCAGCGCCAGCGGCAGTTGCACGCCGAACAGTTGCTGCCAGCGGTTGGCACCGAAGGCGTTGATGGCTTCCATGACTTCGCCGTCGACTTGGCGAATGCCTAGGTCGGTCAGGCGAATCAGCGGCGGCGCGGCGTAGATCACCGTGGCGAAAATCGCCGGCACCTTGCCCAGGCCGAACAGCATCAGCACCGGGATCAGGTACACGAAGCTCGGCATGGTTTGCATGATGTCCAGCAACGGCATAAGCACCGAGCGCAGGCGATTGCTGCGCGCCGACAAGATGCCCAGCGGAATGCCGATCAGCACCGAGATCACCGTGGCGACCATCATCAGCGCCAGCGTCTGCATCAGCTTGTCCCACAGGCCAACCGCGCCCACCAGGAACAGCAGGCCGACGATCACCGCCGTGGTCACTACCTTGCGGGTGGCATGCCAGGCGATGCCGCCGACGATGATCAGCATCAGCCACCAGGGCGCCGCGCGCAGCAACCCTTCCAGGTTGACGATGGCCCACAGCAGGGTGTCGGAGATGTGCCGGAACACATCGCCGTAGTTGGTGACCAGTGAGTCCACCCAACCGTTAACCCAGTCGGCGATGGAAAACGTAAAACTCTCAGGAAACATAGCGTGCTCTCGATCCAGTGGGTTGTGGCCGGGTGTCCGACGAGCCCCTCAGGGTAGTCGGACACGCTTGACCTACAAGGCCGCGTCGATTTTCTTGGCTGCGTCGTCGCTCACCCATGCGTGCCAGACTTCAGGATGTTCCTTGAGGAAAATTTTCGCCAGTTTTGGCGACTCAATTCGCTCTTTGGCCATGCGGCCCAGGTTCTGGTTGAGCAAATCGATCGGCAGGTTGACCTTCTCCAGCACAGCCACCAGCTCTGGCGCTTGCTCGTGGAAGGTCTTGGACAAGCCGACCTTGATGCTCACGCTTTTATCCACACCGGGCTTTTCTTGCAGCTTGACTAGGTCGACCTGGCCCATCAGCGGCGTCGGCGACCAGTAGTAGAACAGGATCGGCTCGCCACGCTTGTAGCTCGACAGCACCGCCGCATCCAGCGCCGGGCCGGTGCCTGGGCGGAAGTTGGTGTAGGTGCTTTCCAGGCCGTAGCTTTTGAGCATTTCGCTGTTGTCCAGCTCACAGGTCCAGCCGGCCGGGCAGTTGTAGAAACGGCCTTTGGAAGGTTCTTCCTGGTCCTTGAACACCGAGGCGTATTTGGCCAGGTCAGCGATGTTTTTCAGGTCCGGCGCCTTGGGTTCCAACTTGCGCTTGGCGTCGCCTTCAATCACGTAACGTGGCACGTACCAGCCTTCGACGGCACCGACAACGGGCGCGCCGACGCCGACGACTTTGCCGGCCTTCTCGGCCTTGTTCCAGACTTCGCTGCGGCCGACCCACTCTTCGGCAAACACTTGGATGTCGTTGCTGCTCAGGGCGTTTTCCATGGTGATGGAGTTACCCGGCAGGCTGTCGGTTTTGCAGTCGTAGCCTTTTTCCAGCACGGTTTGCAGGATGTCGGTGAGCAACATGCCGCTTTCCCAGTTCAGGCCTGCGAACTTCACAGGCTTACCGGATTCGCACCAACCGGCCGCCTGTGCGCCAGCGGAGGCGAGCAAGCCTGCAGAGAGCAGCGTGGCCAGCAGGGTCTTATTCATTTTCATTGTTGTGACGCTCCCAATCTTGAAATGGATTACGGCAGTCAGTAGGCATCCTGCCCTGTCCACGTCCCATCAGGCTTGTGCGGCCAGCCCGTTTGTCGTTGGTATAGCGCCCTGCTCTACCGGCAGGATCAGGTGTTCAGGAATTGCGCTGTGCCACTTTTTCGCGGCCCAGTAATACAGCGCAGCGGGCACCACCAGGCCGATGATCCAGGAGATATCGGTGTCGCCAAGGCTGGCGACCAGTGGGCCGGTGTAGAAATGCGTGGAGATGAACGGCATCTGGATCAGCACGCCCAGCACGTAGATGCTGATGCCCATCCAGTTCCAGCGGCCGTAGCGACCATTGGGGTTGGACAGCGCCGGAATGTCGTAGCGCTCTTTGGTGATGCAGTAGAAGTCCACCAGGTTGATCGCGCTCCACGGCGTGAAAAACGCGAGCAGGAACAGGATGAACGCGGAGAAATCCTTGAGGAACGAGTCCTTGCCCAGCAACGCGAGTGCGGCGGCAATCGACACCATCAGGAAGATGTACAGCAGGCGTACCGCACTCGAAATGTGCCGGCTGCCACGAAAGCCGCTGATGATGGTCGCAATCGACATGAAGCTGCCGTAGGCATTGAGCGTGGTCACCGTGACCTTGCCGAAGGCGATGCTGAAATACAGCAGCGCCGCGACAATGCCGGTGCCGCCCAAGCCGACAATAAACGACACTTCGTGGTGGGCGAATTGCGCACCGGCCAGGGCCGCCGCGAACACACCGAACACCATCGACGCCTGCGCCCCGATCACCGAACCCAGGCCAACCGCCCAGAAGGTTTTCGACGCCTGCGTACTGCGCGGCAAGTAGCGGGAGTAGTCCGCCACATACGGGCCGAACGCGATCTGCCAGGACGCCGACAACGAAATCGCCAACAGAAAACTGCTCAGCGAAAAATGCTTGTTGCCCAGCAGCGCACCGACATCGTTTGCGGCGAGCAATTTGTAGAACAGGTAGATGAAGGCAACCACGCCAAGCACGCTGGCGACGCGACCAATACCGTGGATCACGCGGTAACCGAAGACGGTGAACACCATGATCAGCCCGGCGAACAGCACGATGCCGACCCAGTCTTCGACGTGCAGCAGCTGCGCCACCGCCTGCCCCGCCAGCAGCGAGCCGCTGGCCGAAAAACCGATGTACATCAGGCACACCAGCACCAGCGGGATCACCGCGCCATACACGCCAAACTGCACGCGGCTGGAAATCATCTGCGGCAAGCCCAGTTGCGGGCCTTGCGCCGCATGCAGCGCCATCACGCCGCCGCCCAGCAGTTGACCGATCAACAGACCGATCAACGACCAGAACACATCACCGCCCAGCACCACGGCCAAGGCCCCGGTAACAATCGCAGTGATTTGCAGGTTGGCACCCAGCCACAGGGTGAACTGACTCAATAGACGACCGTGTCTTTCCGCTTCCGGGATGTAGTCGATCGAACGCCTTTCGATCAACGGGGTGGTGCTTGCACGTGCGTCATTTGCAGCCATGTGTGTTCAACCTCTGATGGATTGTTTTTCGGTGGTGCGGGTGAAACAGGTTTTGTGTAAACAGCAGGGCAAATGTGGGAGCTGGCTTGCCTGCGATGGCATCCCCTCGGTTCTGCCGAGAGACCGAGTCGCCCGCATCGCAGGCAAGCCAGCTCCCACACAAACCCACTCCCACAGGAACCTGGCCGTTCGTTACTTGATCATCGGCAGATTGAGGCCCTGTTCCTTGGCGCAGTCGATGGCGATCTGGTAACCGGCATCGGCGTGACGCATCACCCCGGTGGCCGGGTCGTTGTGCAGCACGCGAGCAATGCGCTCAGCTGCTTCGTCGGTGCCGTCGCAGACGATCACCATGCCCGAATGCTGCGAGAAGCCCATGCCCACGCCGCCGCCGTGGTGCAGCGACACCCAGGTTGCGCCGCTGGCGGTGTTGAGCAAGGCGTTGAGCAGTGGCCAGTCGGACACGGCGTCGGAACCGTCCTGCATGGCTTCGGTTTCGCGGTTCGGGCTGGCAACCGAGCCAGAGTCGAGGTGGTCACGGCCGATCACCACCGGCGCGGACAGCTCGCCGCTGCGCACCATTTCGTTGAACGCCAGGCCCAGCTTGGCGCGCTGGCCCAGGCCAACCCAGCAGATCCGTGCCGGCAAGCCCTGGAAGCTGATGCGCTCGCGGGCCATGTCCAGCCAGTTGTGCAGGTGGGCGTCGTCGGGGATCAGCTCTTTGACTTTGGCGTCGGTCTTGTAGATGTCTTGCGGGTCGCCGGACAGTGCAGCCCAACGGAACGGGCCGATGCCACGGCAGAACAGTGGGCGGATGTAGGCCGGCACGAAACCTGGGAAGGCGAAGGCATCTTCCACGCCTTCTTCCTGCGCCATCTGGCGGATGTTGTTGCCGTAGTCGAAGGTCGGGATGCCTTGCTTCTGGAATTCCAGCATGGCTTTGACGTGCACGGCCATCGACTGCTTGGCGGCCTTGATTACAGCAGCTGGTTCGGTCTTGGCGCGGGCGCGGTATTCGTCCCAGGTCCAGCCGGCCGGCAGGTAGCCATTGAGCGGGTCGTGGGCGCTGGTCTGGTCGGTGACCATGTCCGGGCGCACGCCGCGCTTGACCAGTTCCGGCAGGATTTCCGCCGCGTTACCCAGCAAGGCGATGGAGATGGCCTTGCCTTCCTTGGTGTATTTGGCGATGCGGGCCAGGGCGTCGTCGAGGTCGGTGGCTTGCTCGTCGACATAGCGGCTGCTCAGGCGGAAGTCGATGCTGACCTGCTGGCACTCGATGTTCAGCGAGCAGGCACCGGCCAGGGTTGCCGCCAACGGCTGCGCGCCGCCCATGCCGCCGAGGCCGGCGGTGAGGACCCAGCGGCCGGTCAGGTCGCTGTTGTAATGCTGGCGACCGGCTTCGACGAAGGTTTCGTAAGTGCCTTGGACGATGCCCTGGCTGCCGATGTAGATCCAGCTGCCGGCGGTCATCTGGCCGTACATGGCCAGGCCCTTGGCATCCAGCTCGTTAAAGTGTTCCCAACTGGCCCAGTGCGGCACCAGGTTGGAGTTGGCGATCAGCACGCGCGGCGCGTTGCTGTGGGTCTTGAACACGCCGACCGGCTTGCCGGATTGCACCAGCAGGGTCTCGTCGTCATTCAGGTTGGTGAGGCTTTCGACGATCTGGTCGTAGCACTCCCAGTTGCGCGCTGCACGGCCGATACCGCCGTACACCACCAATTCTTTCGGGTTCTCGGCCACTTGTGGGTCGAGGTTGTTCATCAGCATGCGCAGCGGCGCTTCAGTCAGCCAGCTTTTGGCGGTGAGCTTGTTACCGCGAGCGGCACGGATTTCGACGTCACGGTACTTTGTAGGCTTGGTCACAACAGACTCCTCGGCGATCGATGCGCGAACATTGATGGTGCGAAGGAGAGTCTTACGCACACATCTTTACTTGTACATACAAGCATATGCAATCAAGCGGCCAACTTTGCGGGTGAGCTGTTGGGAATTTTTTGGAAGGCGTGTGTAAGCCTTGAAAATTAAGGCTTGGAGGTTTGGTGAAATTTCTTACAGAGGCGTTTTTTTGCGAGGGAGATTGTTCACAACAACGCGGCATTGCGCCACGTTGGGGCGTTCGGTAACAAATTGGTGCGGGACTGGAAACAGATTCTGTGAGCGCCACAGAAGCAAATGTGGGAGGGGGCTTGCCCCCGATTGCAGTGCATCAGCCAGCCCAACGGGTACTGATACACCTTAATCGGGGGCAAGCCCCCTCCCACATTTTTTAACCGCGTGCGGTCAGTTCGATGACGCAGCAGCGGCCACTGACCGAGAGGTCCAACAGGCCAGTGTTACCGTCCACCTGCAGACAATCGTGATGCCCCAGCTTCTGGTCCAGCACCTTCACTTCATCCGCCACGCTGAACACCAGCACCGTCTGCGCCGTCGTGAAAAACCGCTGCACGCCATCAATCCACTGAAAGCGCGCCTGATAACGCTGCGGCGAATAAATCAGGTTGAAATCGCGGATCGGCCCGGTGATCAAGCGGCACGAAACCTCGCTTTCACCGCTGAACGCAAAGGGCTGCAGCGGCAACAAACCACGCTGCTCTTCGCCATCCACGGTCAGGACCATGCCTGCGCCCTTGATCACAGTGATCACGCGCTGGTAGCCGGCGAAGGTGGAAAACCCACCCGACTCGGCGATATCGGCAATCGACAGGCGCCAGCCGAAGCCATCCAGGCCGGTGCCGGCGTCACGGGTAATTTCTTCGGTGCTGCCGCCGCCGTTCTTCCACGGCATGCGGATGTAATCGGTGGCGCGCCAGACTTTCACTGCACTCATTTACTGAAACGTCCTTCCAGGCTATGGCGGGAACCGGGGTGGATCAAACGCGCGGCGGTCACCGGCTGGCGACCGGACCAGGTACGCCGACGAATCAACAGGCACGGCTCGCTTGGCTCGATCTGCAGCAGCTTGCACTCCTCGGCATCGGCGAGGATCGCTTCAACCACGTGCTCGCCTTCGGTCAGCGGCGCAACCTGGTTGAGGTAGGCATATGGCGTTTGCTGGGTGAAGTCCTGCTGCAAGTAATCCGGCGCCACCAGGGCGTTGACGAAACGGTCTTCGATTTGCACCGGAATGTCGTTTTCAAAGTGCACGATCAGCGAGTGGAATACCCGCCCGCCTTCGCGCATTTCCAGGGCGACGGCGCGCTCGGAGCCTGCGGCCTCTTCGCACAAATGGATGACCTGGCAGGTATGCCGATGGCCGCGGGAGGCGATCTCATCGGCAATGTTGTGCACTTCAAACAGCGCCGACTGGCTCTTGGGCTCGGCGACAAACGTGCCGACGCCTTGCATGCGTACCAGCAACCCTTCGGCGGTGAGTTCGCGCAGGGCGCGGTTGATGGTCATGCGGCTGAAGCCCAGCTGGCTGACCAGCTCGCTCTCGGACGGCACGCGGTAATGCGGCGGCCAGTTGCCGTTGAGGATCTGCTGGCTGATCATCTGTTTGACGCGGGCATACAAGGGCGCCGGACTTTCGTCCATGTGGGCAGCCAGCGAAGACTTGGCAGGCGGAGTCGGCACAGGGAATCCTTGCAGGGGGAAAAGATGCATAGATTGCCGGAGTTTACCGAGCAGGCAAACGTCTGTATATGTATATACAAATAAACACACGACCGGGGTGCCTTGATCATGTCCGCTTTCTTTGCCGAACGCGCGCTGCTGCCTAATGGATGGGCCAACGATGTACGCTTTGAAGTCAGCGCCGATGGCGTGCTGACCCACGTTGAGCCCAACGCCAGTGCAGACGGCGCCGAACGGCTCAGAGGCCCGGTGTTGGCGGGCATGCCAAACCTGCATTCGCATGCATTCCAGCGCGCCATGGCGGGCCTGGCGGAAGTGGCCGGCAACCCGAATGACAGCTTCTGGACCTGGCGCGATCTGATGTACCGCATGGTCGGCAAGATCAACCCGGACCAGCTCCAGATCATCGCGCGCCAGCTGTATATCGAGATGCTCAAGGCCGGTTATACCTCGGTGGCCGAATTTCACTACGTGCATCACGACGTCAGCGGCCAGCCGTATGCCGACCGCACGGAGCTGTCGCGGCAGATCAGCCAGGCGGCCGCCAGCAGCGGGATTGGCCTGACGCTGGTGCCGGTGCTCTACAGCCATTCCGGGTTTGGCGGCCAGGCGCCGAATGAAGGCCAGCGGCGGTTTATCAACAGCACCGAGAACTACCTGGACCTGCAAGCGCGCCTCAAGCCAATCCTCGCCGCGCAACCGGCGCAGCAGTTGGGCCTGTGCTTCCACTCTCTGCGCGCCGTCACGCCGCAACAAATCAATGACGTCCTGGCTGCCAGCGACAAGACGTGCCCGGTGCATATCCACATCGCCGAGCAGCAAAAAGAAGTCGATGACTGCCTGGCCTGGAGCGGCAAGCGCCCGTTGCAATGGCTGTATGACAACGTTGAGGTGGATGAGCGCTGGTGCCTGGTGCACGCCACTCACGCTGATGCTGACGAAGTGGCGCGCATGGCCAAGAGCCGCGCGATTGCCGGTCTGTGCCTGACCACCGAAGCCAACCTGGGCGACGGGATTTTCCCCGCAGTCGATTTCCTCGCTCAAGGCGGGCGCATGGGAATCGGTTCCGACAGCCATGTGTCGTTGAGCGTGGTGGAAGAATTACGTTGGCTGGAATACGGCCAGCGCCTGCGCGATCAACGGCGCAACCGCTTGTACCGCAGTGATCAACCGATGGTCGGCCGCACGCTGTTTGATGCCGCGCTGGACGGCGGCGCCCAGGCGCTGGGCCAGCCGATTGGTCGGTTGGAAGTGGGTAAACGCGCGGATTGGATAGTGCTGGACGGCAGCGATCCGTACCTGGCAACGGCAACCGAGGACGGGATTCTCAATCGCTGGCTGTTCGCCGGCGGTGATCGGCAAGTGCGCGATGTGCTGGTCAACGGCAAGTGGGTGGTGCGCGATGGCCGCCATGCCGGTGAAGAAGAGAGCAGCCGGGCATTCACGCAGGTATTGAGGGACTTGCTCGGCTAACCAACAACCCATAACAAATGTGAGAGCTGGCTTGCCTGCGATGCAGACACCTCGGTGTATCAGTTACACCGGGGTGATGCTATCGCAGGCAAACCAGCTCCCACATTAGATTGAGGGTGACCTCAGATTACTGCGAGGTTTTGGCCATCTGCTTGTCCGACGTACGCCAGATCAATCGCGTGGTGTCATACCCTTGCTGGCGCGCCCTGCTCAGCAGGTCTTCGCGGGTGTCGGCATTCACCGTCGGCGTACGTGACAATATCCACATGTAACGCCGGCTTGGGCTGCCGACGATGGCGGTCTTGTAGTCATCGCTGACATACAGCACCCAGTAATCGCCCTTGGCGACGCCCGGCAGCAGCGCCGTGAACCAGTTATTGAATTCCACCCAAAGCTTGTCGGTCTTGCCTGGCACTTGCGGCGTGGCCGTGCCCTTGGCTTCTTCCCACTTCCATTCAGGCGTCAGGCAGCGGTTGAACACCGACATGTCGCCATCGGGCAGCAGCGTGTAGCGGGCTTCGGACTGCGCGCAGTTGCGCTGGAAGTACATGGGCAATCGGGCCAACTCATACCAGGTGCCCTGGTAGCGCTTGAGGTTGACGTTGCTTGCTGTCTTGGGTTGCAGATCATCGCCAGAATGGCTGGCGCAGCCTGCCAAAAACAGGCTGGCACAAAGGCAAAAAACAAAACGCATCATTCTTCTTCTCCCGCAGGCTCGCGCCCCGGTTTACTTCAGGCCTTGCCCGGAAAACATCAAAACTTTGTCACCGGCATATTGAACGCTGATAAAGCTGTTTTTATCGCCCCAGGTGCAACTGGACATGCCCAGTGCGCCAGAACAATCGGTCGGTTTGCCCAGCAGCGACTCCACCTCAGCCTTGGCCATGCCAGCCGACAACTTCGCGTAATTTTCTTGGTTGACCTTGCTGCAAGCGGCCAATAGCACGCAAAAAGCAAGCAGGGCGAGACGGCGTAACGACATGGAAAAACTCCTGGAGGGACGAAGCAGCTTGGGTATCTGCCAGAAGCTTAGAAGGGAAAAGAGGTGTCTGGTTCCCGATGAGCAAAAACAAAAAAGCCCCGAAAACGCTGAAACGTTTCGGGGCTTTTTCAACAGTGAACAGCCTCACAACATCGCGGATAAGTTATCGCCGCGTCTTACTTCTTGTGGTAACCGGTCACGCGCTCAACTTCTTCTTTGGAGCCCAGGAACACCGCCACGCGCTGGTGCAGGCCTTCGGGCTGGATGTCGAGGATGCGCTGGTGACCGTCGGTGGACGCGCCGCCCGCTTGCTCAACCAGGAAGGACATCGGGTTGGCTTCGTACATCAAACGCAGCTTGCCAGGCTTGGACGGCTCGCGGCTGTCACGCGGGTACATGAACAAGCCACCACGGGTCAGGATACGGTGCACGTCAGCTACCATCGCGGCGACCCAGCGCATGTTGAAGTTCTTCTTCAGCGGGCCTTCTTCACCTGCCATCAACTCGCCGACGTAGCGAGTCACCGGCTCTTCCCAGTGGCGCTGGTTGGACATGTTGATCGCGAATTCCTGGGTAGAGGCAGGAATAGTGATGTCTTCGTGAGTCAGCACGAAGCTGCCCATTTCACGGTCCAGGGTGAAGCCT
Source organism: Pseudomonas sp. NFX183 (assembly GCF_047943075.1). Classification (NCBI taxonomy): domain Bacteria; kingdom Pseudomonadati; phylum Pseudomonadota; class Gammaproteobacteria; order Pseudomonadales; family Pseudomonadaceae; genus Pseudomonas; species Pseudomonas sp. NFX183. Next base: position 1,731,515 of record NZ_CP181333.1, read on the forward strand.
TTGACGCCGTCGCCCAGGGTCAGCACCAGCATGGTCTGTGGGCCGTAGATCGCGTAGCCGGCAGCCACTTGCTCGGTGCCTGGCTGCAGGAAGGCCTTTTCGTTCAGGGCTTCGTTCTGGCTCAGGTATTCGTTCGGGCAACGCAGTACCGAGAAGATGGTGCCGACCGGCGCGTTGATGTCGATGTTGGACGAACCGTCCAGTGGGTCGAACACCAGCAGGTAGGCGCCTTTCGGGTATTTGCCCGGGATCTGGTAGGCATTGTCCATTTCTTCGGACGCCATGCCGGCCAGGTGACCACCCCATTCGTTGGCTTCGAGCAGGATCTCGTTGGAGATCACATCGAGCTTCTTCTGCACTTCGCCTTGGACGTTTTCAGTGCCCATGCTGCCCAGAACACCACCCAGTGCGCCTTTGGACACGGCGTGGCTGATTTCCTTGCAAGCACGCGCCACCACTTCGATAAGGAAGCGCAGATCGGCAGGCGTGTTGTTGCTGCGGGTCTGCTCGATCAAATAGCGACTCAGGGTAACGCGGGACATGTAAGGCTCCGGAGAATGGGGGGCTTAAAAACCCGCGCAGTTTAACGCGAGTCGAGGGTTATTTCCTCTAATCAGAGGATTTAACGCCAATAGAGTTCACGGTTTGGCCGCAGGCGCACGCAACAAACTGTAGGCCATCGCCCCCAGCGCCGCCACACCCAACAGGAGCACGGCCCACAGGCCGAGTTTCTTCCAGTCGGTGCCCACTTCGGGCAATGCGGCAACGCTGGCGCTTTTAACCACAGCGTCACCGCTGACCCTGGCCTGGCCCAGCGTCTTGAGGCGCTCGGCGCTGTAGTCGGGAATCAAGGTCGACAAGGGCAGGTTTGCCGCCTTGACCGCGCCATTGCCCAACGCCAGGGTAAACGGCGGCTCACCCCGCGCCAGAAATACCAACTGCGTGGCGCGCACGGCAAAACGCAGGGCTGGCGCCTCAACGCCCAGGCCACCGCCGCGCTCATCCACCTGCAATTTAAGCTCGCCGACAGCCACTCCCGGCAGTTGCAACTCATCCTGCACCACGTCCTGGCCATTCTGGGTCAAGTGGTACAACACGCCATTGCTCAGCGGCTGCCAGGCTTGATTGGCGTCACGGCGCCCCGCCAAGGTGACGGGCGCCAGGGTGTTCGGCTGCTTGAGCTCGATGCGCAGACGCTCGACATGCAGCCCCGTCGGCAACTGCCAGCTGTACTCCCCCGCCTTGAGCCGCGCACCCGACAATGGCTGCGACCACACCAATGGCATCGGCAGGCTGCTGCTGGTGGCGCTCACCAGCTTGGCCGAGGTCAGCGTCGGCGCGACCTGGCCCTGACACACCAGGCGCAGGTAACGCGCCGGTTGCCCCGGCAAACTTACCTCGTGTTGCTCGACACGCTCGTCGGCAAACGACAGGCGTGCCACCTGGCCATCGCCCCACGACTCCCAGTGCTGCAAGTCGTCGCTGGCCTCAATGCTGAAACGCTGGAAACCGTCCTGTTCGCGGCTCCAGTCCAGGCTCAATTGCTGCAACGGCGCCTTGATCGCACTGGCGTCCAGCACCCAGCCGCGCAGCACTTGCTTGCCCGCCTTGGACGGGCGCACTTCGAGCAGCGTGCCTTCGGCGGTGGATTTCATCACCACATCCGGCACGCTTTCGCGCGTGTCGGCGGCGTACAGCGGAAACCACTTCACGTCGGTCACAGTGCGGCTTTCAGTGCGTTGCGCAGATTGGCGTGACAGCGCGTAGGCCTGCGGCTCACCGGCGGCATTGAACACGCGCACATCGCCGAGATCCGCCTGGCGCGCGCTCAGTTGCACAGACAGCGGCAGCTCCAGGCGATACCAAGGGCCGCTGCCACTCACCGCCAGCGGCACTTGCGTGGTGAAGTCGGCAGGCGTTTCCAGCGCCCACACCGACGACGTCATACACACGCCCACCGCGATCACGCTCAACTTACCGATCAAGAGGATGCTCCTTCAGTTTCCAACACAGGTTCGGCACGCTTGGGCGGCAGCGGCGCAAAGTAACCCACCACCAGCAGCAACCCACCCACGCCGATAAACGACACGATCCGCGCCAGCCCGCCACGGTTGCTCAGCTCGACGAAGAACAGCTTGGCGACCACCACCGCAATCAGCGCCGCACCGATCAACCACACTTCGCGGCGATGGCGCAGATGGCCGCCGATCATCAGCCCGAGGGCGATCAGGGTCCAGACAATCGACAGGCCGGCCTGAACCAGCATCGACTCCAGCAACGCCTCCGGATGGAACGGCACGCCCGCCCAATGGTGGGCAGCGCGCATCACCAGGGCCGTGAAAAAGGCAAACAGCGAAACCCCCGCGACACCTTGGGCGATCAGCTCGGCACGTGGACCGCGCTGCGGCGCTACGCTGCGCGACCACAGGTAAATACCCAGCAACGCGAACAGCAGGCCCAGGTCCAGAGGGCTGAGCAGCGGCACATACGGCAGCGGTTTGGCCGTACCGTCGCTGAAGATATTGGCCAACCAGAACCAGCCGAGCATCAACACCGCCAGCGGCAACGCGGCGAGCACACGGTATTCACGCGGATACGCCGACACCGGCCATGGCCAGCGGCGTGGCGCAGCCGCCAACACCAGGTACAGACTTGGCAGGATCGCCCAACCCAGCCAGCGCCAGGCGTTGTATTCGCTCGACAGCAGCAACAGGCCATAACGCAGCTCCAGCGCCAGCACGCCGATCAGCATCCAGCAGCCGAGTACGTGAGCGATGCTCAGCACGTTGCTCGGCACCACCGCCGCCAAACGCCGTAGCGAAATGAAATGCACCACAAACACCGCCAACCAGGCCAGCCAGCCGTACTGCGCTGCCGGATGGTAGTAGTCATCGGCTGAGGCCAGCAACACCACGCCCGCCGCCGGCATCAGCAAGGCGCATAACATGCCCAGCGACGCCCAGCGCAAACGTTCGGCCAGCAGCGCCCAGATCGCCACGCTCACCGCCGCGATGCCGAGCAAAAATGGCCCTTGCAGCGCCTGCGGGATAAACCGCAACACTTCACCGATCAGCGCCAGCGTCCACCAGGCCGCGCCCCACACCAGCAGCAGGTCAGACAGGCGTTGCAGTTTCAACACGGCAAACACCGGCGCATGCGGCTCACGCTGCAAGCGCCAGGCGCCGACCAAGGCAGCCAGGCCCAACACCATTGGCGTCCAGAAACCGCTGTGCGCCAAGGGGTGCAAGCCTTCGCTGCTCAACGGCCCAAGCAGCTGTGGCACCGCCAACAGGAACGAAGCGCCGCCGATCAGTTGCAGCAGCAACCCAAACACAAAACTCACGCGTTGTTGCAGGTACAGGCTCAACCAGATGATCAGCAAACCGCTGGCTGCCCAGACGCCGCTGGCGCTTTCCCACGGCAGCACGAACAGCACCGCGAGGTTGATCAGGACCAGACCGGCTAGCAGCACCACCGACAGACCGCGCAGCAGGCCTACGTCGCTGCGCACCTTGTCGTCGCGCGCGGCCAGCAGCATGCCGCCGACCAACGCCAGGCCGATCAGCGAGGCGGTCAACAAACCGCTCCAGCCCGCACTGAATACCGCCGCCCCGTTACCGCCCTGCAAGCGCAACAGGAACAACGCGCCACCGAGCAATTGCACGCCAAACGCGGTGAACAGGAAGGTGCGCGAGCCGATGCGCAGGCCGACAAACAACGTCACAAGACCCGCGATTGCCCAACTGATGGCAGTGCCTTGGGTCAGCAGCAGCAACGGTGCAAGCAGGTACAAAAAGCTCAGGCCCAGGCTCGCCAGCACGGGCAGGCCTTTGCGCTCCCAATCCGCCGCCTGCTCGGTCGACGCCTTGCGCAACTGATTAAAGCTGAACAACAGCGCCGCACCCAGCAACAGCGCGCCCAATGGCGCACCGTCAAGCAAGGTCAGTTCGCCTACGCGCAGTTCGCTGAGGAACGCCAGCGCCGAGCCCAATTGCAGCAACAGGCCGAACGCGCGCGCCAGTGGCCGCTGCTGACGCAAGCCGAGCCAGAAAATCCCCGCGCCCTCCACCGCCCACGCCGCAGCCGTCCAGCGTGCGTCGAGGCCCAGCGGAATCGCCAAACTGGCAAAGATCACGCCCAACGCCAGGCAGGTTTCCGCCAGCAGCAAGGCGCGCCCGCCACGCAGCCATTGCGCCAGCCCCATGTAGAGAATGCCAAGGCCCAGCGCACTGAATGCGGCGGCAAATTCCAGGTGCTGCACCAGCGCGAACTGCACACCAAAGCCCACCAACGGGGGGCCGAACAGCATGCTGCCGTCGACGTAATCACCCTTGGCCGCCGACCAGCGCAGCAGCGCACCCCGGCTGTCGTCTTCGGGTGCGTCGCTCATCTCAAGCAGTTTGCGCCGGGCGAACAACAGGCCGATGGCCAGGTACATCAGGAAAAACAGGATCAGGAACGGCTCGGTGCTCCACAGCAGTTCCGGTGTGTAGGAACGCATGCCCCAGGCGAAACCAATGCCGAAAGTACCCACGAACCCGATTAGGTTGAGCAAGCGCCAGGCCTTGAACCAGGCGATGGCCAAGATGCCGGCGTTGAGCAATGCGAAGTAGCTGAACAACGCCACGTGATTGCCGGCGCCGGTTGACGTGAGAATCGGCGCGGCAAAGCCACCCAACGCCGCCGCGCACGCGAGGCCAAGGGCATCCTGGGTGATCGCCAGGATCGCCGAGAACACCGTGACCGCCACCAGCAGGCCCAGCGCGGCGCCCGGGTCGATCAACGGGTGCAAACGCATTGCGGCGAACACCGTCAGGTACAACACGGCAATGCCGGTGCCTTGCAGCATCAGGCCGTAATTGCTGTTACGCAGCCGCAACCACCACCCCAGGCCCAACAGGCCGATGGCGGCAGCGGCAACCCCGGCGTAACGCAACTCGATCGGCACCACCACGCCTTCGGTGGCATAGCGCAGCAAAAAGGCCAGGCCCAGGAACAACAACACCACGCCGACGCGCAGCACGGTATTACCGCCAAACAGCCAATTGCGCGCGCCACTGATGGCGCGCTCGATCAGGTTGGGGCCGCGGGCAATAGCAGGCTCTTTAGGTTCTGGCGTCGGCGCTGGGGCCCAGACGTCATCCGACAGCGGCTGGCTCGCCTCGGCAACCACGGCGACAGGCGCCAGTTCGGCGGGCAGCTCCCAGACAAGTTCGGGCTTTGCAACGACAGCAGGAGGTTCAGGCACGGAGGGTTCGACAATCACGCTGTTCGTCGGCGCGGGCACCTCCAGTTGCCGCAGGCGCTCACCCAGCGCAATCAGCGCCTTTTGCGTGGTTTCCAACTGACGCGCCTGCTGGTCCGCTTGCGCCGACAGCTTCGCCAGGCGAATGGCCTGACCAATGCCCAAACCCAGCAGCGCACCGATACCCGCGTCACTGAACGACTCATCGAGTGTCCAGCCGAGCACCAGGCCAATCAGCATGAAAATCCATTGCATGGTTGATATCCCTAAGCAGCCCGAGGCGGGCAAACCGGGGCCCAGTATATCGACGCGGGGCCAATGTGGGAGGGGGCTTGCCCCCGATAGCGGTGTGCCAGTCGACATATCTGCAAACTGGCAATTCGCTATCGGGGGCAAGCCCCCTCCCACATTTTGTATTGCGGTGGTTAGTCGAGCGCTTTCCAGATTTCGGTCGCGTACTCCCTGATGGTGCGGTCCGAAGAGAACCAACCCATGCGCGCCGTATTCAGCACCGCTGAACGCCACCATGCCTTGGAGTCATGCCAATGCGCCTCGACCCGCGCCTGGGCGTCCCAGTAGGAGTCGAAGTCGGCACATACCAGGAAGCGGTCGTAATCGATCAACCCGTCGATCAGGCCCACATAGCGGCCGGGATCATCCGGCGAGAACACCCCGCCCCGAATCGCTTGCAACACGTCGTTGAGACGATGGGAGGCAGCAATTTCCGGCCCGGCGTTGAATTCGCCAGCGTGCTTGCGGGCTTCGACCTGCTGAGCACTGAGGCCAAAAATGAACATGTGATCGGCGCCTACGCGCTCGTGCATCTCTACGTTGGCGCCGTCCATGGTGCCGATGGTCAGCGCGCCGTTGAGGCCGAACTTCATGTTGCTGGTGCCCGAGGCTTCAAAGCCGGCCGTGGAGATCTGCTCCGACAAATCCGCCGCCGGAATGATGCTTTCCGCCAGGCTGACGTTGTAGTTGGGCAGGAACACCACCTTGAGCAAACCGCGCACGGTCGGGTCGTTGTTCACGGTGCGGGCGATGTCGTTGGTCAACTTGATGATCAACTTGGCCTGGTGGTAACTCGCCGCAGCCTTGCCGGCGAAGATCTTCACCCGTGGCACCCAGTCGGTGCCCGGCTCGGCGCGGATCGCCTGGTACAACGCGACGGTGTGCAGCAGGTTGAGCAGTTGGCGTTTGTATTCGTGGATGCGTTTGACCTGCACGTCGAACATCGCCGCCGGGTTCACTGAAATACCCAGGCGCTCATGGATGATCTCGGCCAGTGCACGCTTGCTGTGCAATCGCTGATCGGCAAAGGCTTTACGGAAGGATTGCTTCTCGGCGAAGGTTTCCAGCTCCGTCAGGCGCGTTTCCATGGTGTCGAGAATGTCCGGCCCCAGCGCGTCCACCAGCATATCGGTGAGCTTGGGGTTGGCCTGGTACAGCCAGCGGCGGAAGGTAATGCCGTTGGTTTTATTGTTGATGCGCTCCGGGTACAGCTTGTGCAGCTCGGAGAACACCGTGCTGCGCATCAGCTGGGTGTGCAGGCCCGACACGCCGTTGACGCTATGCGAGCCGAGGAACGCCAGGTTACCCATGCGCACGCGGCGGCCGTTGTCTTCTTCGATCAGCGACACGGCGCGCAGCACGTCGAAGTCGTGAATGCCCTTGGCCCGCAGCGAGTCGATGTGCTGGGCGTTGATCAGGTAGATGATCTGCATGTGCCGCGGCAGCATGCGTTCCATCAAACCTACAGGCCAGGTTTCCAGCGCTTCGGGCAGCAAGGTGTGGTTGGTGTAGGAAAGGGTTTCAACCGTCACGTCCCACGCCGCTTCCCACGGAATGTCATGCAGGTCGACCAGTTGGCGCATCAGCTCGGCGACGGCAATCGAGGGGTGCGTGTCGTTGAGCTGGATGGCGGCGTGTTCGCCCAGGCTCAATACCGAGCCGTGCATGTTTTTGTGGCGGCGCAGCAGATCCTGCAGCGAGGCAGAGACGAAGAAGTATTCCTGGCGCAGACGCAGTTCCTGCCCTGCTTCGGTGCTGTCGGCCGGGTAAAGCACACGGGAGATGCTTTCGGCGCGGGCGACTTCGGCGACGGCGCCCAAGTGGTCACCCGCGTTGAAACGCTCCAGGTGCAAGTCTTCCACGGCGCGTGCACGCCACAGGCGCAGGGTGTTGACGCTGGCACCGCGCCAGCCGACGACGGGGGTGTCATAAGCCACCGCGCGCACGGTTTCATTCGGCGACCACACTTGGATCATCTTGCCGGAAGCGTCCGCCAGGGTTTCGACGCTGCCGCCAAAACCGATGGGGTAAATCACCTCGGCCCGTTCGAATTCCCACGGGTTGCCAAAGTCCAGCCAGCGCTCGGTCTGCTCCTGTTGCCAGCCATCGACGATCGCCTGGCGAAACAAACCGTGCTCGTAACGAATGCCATAACCGTGGCCGGCAATGCCCAAGGTCGACATGCTTTCCATAAAGCATGCGGCCAGGCGGCCCAGGCCACCGTTGCCAAGCGCCGCGTCGGGCTCCAGCAGGCGGATGCGCTCCAGGTCCACACCGAGTTCGGACAGCGCTTCGCGCGCGATCTCCAGCACGCCGAGGTTGCTCAGGCTGTCGTAGAGCAAACGGCCAATAAGAAATTCCAGGGAAAGGTAATAAACCCGCTTCTGGCCTTTGCGGTAAATGCGCCGCGTGTGGTCCATCCAGTGATCGACCATCTGGTCGCGGGCGGCCAGGGCAATGGCTTCGAACCAGTCGTGGTCGAAAGCGTGGTCGGGGTCCTTGCCCACCGCGTAGGTGAGTTTGGTCAAGACAGCATCGCGGAATGCGGCTACCTCTGCTTCTCGTGCAAGCGGTTCCTGAGACATCGGTGCGACCTCGGGCGAGATTGAAGGAGTTGCTAGAGCCTAGTCGGTCTGACAGACGGTAGACGCTCTGGTTCGGCAGTATTTTTACTCATTCACCTTTGTGGGAAATTGATGCAGGGGTCGTGCCCAATTGGTGCTTGAGCAGCCTTCGGGCTGAAAACCACAAAATATTGTTCAAAAAACCATCAATCCCGGTATGATCGCGCGCCCGGATACAGCCCCACCTTGGAACCCTGATGAAGCCTCAACTGATCGCCGCCGCGGAACTCGACCGTCTCGAGACCTGGCAGAAATATTCCGCCCACATGTGCGGTGGCTGCGTGTCCAGCTGCTGCACGCTGCCGGTTGAGGTGAAGATCAAGGACCTTATCCGCATTGGCATCGTCGATGAATTCGAGCGCGGCGACCCGCCCAAGAACATCGCCAAGCGCTTGCAGAAAGAAGGCATCGTCGAGCGTTTCAATTCCAAATCCGAGATTTTTACCTTGCAGCGCATGAGCAACAACGATTGCCTGTACCTGGATCGTAAGACGCGCTTCTGCACTATTTATGACAAGCGTCCGGATACGTGCCGCAACCACCCCAAAATCGGGCCGCGGCCGGGGTACTGCGCGTATAAGCCCAAGGAAGTGGTGCGCGAGACCAAGTTCAAGACGCTCGATAAGTTCTGATCCGATTTTTGTGGGGCTTTCTAAGGCCCCATCGGGGGCAAGCCCCCTCCCACATTGGAACGCATTTCAAAGGTGGGAGGGGGCTTGCCCCCGATAGGGCCGGTACAGCCACCACAAAAATTGCAGGCACAAAAAAACGCCCCCGGCCTTTCGACCGGGGGCGTTTTTCATTCAGCCTGAGTTAACTCAGTTCTTGGCTTTCTTGGCAGCGCGGGTACGCTCGCCTTCGTCCAGGATCTTCTTACGCAGGCGGATCGACTTAGGCGTGACTTCGCACAGCTCGTCGTCCTGGATGAATTCCAGGGCCTGTTCCAGGGTGAAGCGAACAGGTGGAACCAGAGCGATGGTTTCGTCTTTACCCGAAGCACGCATGTTGTCGAGCTTCTTGCCTTTGGTTGGGTTGACGCCCATGTCGTTGTCACGGCTGTTCAGACCAACGATCTGACCGTTGTAGATCTCTTGACCGTGTTCAACGAACAGCTTGCCACGCGCCTGCAGAGTTTCCAGGGAGTAGGTCAGTGCCTTGCCGGTTTCTACCGATACCAGAACACCGTTCTGACGGCCGGACATGTCGCCGGACTTCATGGTGTCGTAGCGATCGAAGATCGAGGTCAGGATGCCAGCACCGTTGGTCAGGGTCAGGAACTGGTTACGGAAACCGATCAGACCACGAGCAGGGATGTTGTATTCCAGACGCACACGGCCTTTGCCATCCGGCACCATGTTGGTCAGGTCGCCCTTACGCAGGCCCATCTCTTCCATGACCTTGCCCTGGGATTCTTCAGGGGTGTCGATGGTGACGTTTTCAAACGGTTCCTGCTTCACGCCGTCAACCTGACGGATGATCACTTCAGGACGACCAACGCCCATTTCGAAGCCTTCGCGACGCATGGTTTCGATCAGTACCGAGAGGTGCAGCTCACCACGGCCGGAAACCTTGAACTTGTCAGCCGAGTCGCCTTCTTCAACGCGCAGTGCAACGTTGTACAGCAGCTCTTTGTCCAGACGTTCCTTGATGTTACGGGACGTCACGAACTTGCCTTCTTTACCGCAGAAAGGCGAGTCGTTTACCTGGAAGGTCATGGAAACGGTTGGCTCGTCAACGGTCAGAGGCTTCATCGCCTCGACGTTGTCCGGCTGGCACAGGGTGTCGGAGATGAACAGCGAGTCCATACCGCTCACGCACACGATGTCACCGGCAAACGCTTCTTCAACGTCGATACGGTGCAGACCGTGGTGACCCATCAGCTTCAGGATACGGCCGTTGCGTTTCTTGCCGTCGGCGCCGATGGCGACAACCGGGGTGTTCGGCTTGACGCTACCACGAGCGATACGGCCAACACCGATAACACCCAGGAAGCTGTTGTAGTCCAGTGCCGAGATTTGCATCTGGAACGGACCGTCACGGTCAACTTTTGGCGCCGGTACGTTGTCGACGATCGACTGGTACAGCGGGGTCATGTCTTCAGCCATGTCGGTGTGTTCCAGACCGGCAATGCCGTTCAGGGCCGAGGCGTAAACGACTTTGAAGTCCAGCTGTTCTTCGGTAGCACCCAGGTTGTCGAACAGGTCGAAGATCTGGTCCAGAACCCAGTCCGGACGCGCGCCTGGACGGTCAACCTTGTTGATGCACACGATCGGACGCAGGCCGGCTTCAAACGCCTTCTTGGTCACGAAACGGGTTTGCGGCATAGGGCCGTCTTGAGCGTCAACCAGCAGCAGAACGGAGTCAACCATCGACATTACACGTTCAACTTCGCCGCCGAAGTCGGCGTGGCCCGGGGTGTCCACGATGTTGATGTGGTAGCCGTTCCAGTTGATAGCGGTGTTTTTAGCCAGGATGGTAATACCGCGCTCTTTTTCCTGGTCGTTGGAGTCCATCACGCGCTCGTCGTTGAGCTCGTTGCGCTCCAGGGTGCCGGATTGACGCAGGAGTTTGTCTACCAGGGTGGTTTTACCATGGTCAACGTGAGCAATGATGGCGATGTTACGTAGATTTTCGATCACTTGTGTATCTCGATCAGAGGATTCGGTGTGCTGACAGGTCGTGGCAGCGATTAACAGTAGAGTCAGGCCTTGCCGTTACAGCTTGACGGCAGAGTCGGGGGGCCGGTGACGCAGGCCACAGGCAAACAGCCCCGGGCTCTTAGCTCGGTCGATAAACGCGCACATTGGCATGCCCCTCACTGAGCAAATGGTGGGCATGCAGGCGACTCATCACGCCTTTGTCGCAATACAGCAGGTACTGACGGCTGTTATCCAGTTCCTTGAAACGCGCGTTCAATGCGTAGAACGGCAGCGTTTGCACGTCGATGCCAGCGATTTCCAGCGGCTCATCTTCGGCGGCATCCGGATGACGGATGTCGACGACAATCTGGCCGGCCAGGACTTCGCTGACTTCTTCGATTTGCACATCCTGGCCCAATTCGTCGATGACGCGATCGATCGGGACCATTTTGGCGTTCTCGAGCGCACGCTCCAGAATCGCCATGTCGAACTGTTGTTCTTCGTACTCCACGCGGTTGCGCTTGGCGTGGGTCTTGGGGTTCACCGAGATGACCCCGCAATATTCAGGCATGTGTTTGGCAAACGCCGCCGTGCCGATTTCTTCGGCCTGGTCGATGATGTCCTGCTTGTGACTGGCGATGAGCGGGCGCAGCACCAGCTTCTCGGTCACGCAGTCGATCAGCGACAGGTTCGGCAGCGTCTGGCTGGAGACCTGGGAAATCGCTTCACCGGTCACCAGCGCGTCGATCTGCAGCTGATCGGCAATCCGCGACGCAGCGCGCAACATCATACGCTTCAATACTACGCCCATATGACTGTTATCGACTTTGCCGAGAATTTCGCCCAGCACTTCCTCGAACGGCACGCTTACGAATAGCACGCGCTGGGAGCTGCCGTACTTCTTCCAGATAAAGTGCGCGACTTCCATCACGCCCAATTCGTGTGCACGCCCGCCCAGATTAAAGAAGCAGAAGTGGCTCATCAGGCCGCGGCGCATGATCTGGTAGGCCGCCACCGTGGAATCGAAACCGCCGGACATCAGTACCAGGGTCTGTTCCAGGGCACCCAACGGGTAGCCGCCGATGCTGTTGTGCTGGCTGTGGATCACAAACAACCGTTGGTCGCGAATTTCCATGCGCACTTCAATTTGCGGCGCTTTCAGGGAAATTCCGGCAGCGCCGCACTCGCGACGCAGCTTGCTGCCGACGTATTTCTCGACGTCCATGGAGCTGAAGGTGTGCTTGCCGGCGCGCTTGCAGCGCACCGAAAAGATCTTGCCTTCAAGCTCGCTACCGTAGTGCTGTTTGCACTTTTCGGTGATGTCGTCGAAGTCGCCCAGCGGGTACTCATCCACCTGCAGGAAATGCGCGATGCCCGGCATGCAGCTCAGGCGCTCAGTCATGTCCTTCAAGGCTTTGGCGTCGGTGACACGGGTTTCCAGCTCGAGGTTGTCCCACACGCCGTTCACCACCACAGCCGGGTCCAGGTCACGGAGCACGGCACGGATGTTCTTGGCCAACTGACGGATGAAACGCGTCCGTACCGGTCGGCTTTTGATGGTGATCTCGGGGAACACTTTAACGATTAATTTCATGGAAACAGCGCGCGCCGGGCCTGCTGAAAAAGGGGGGCGCGGATTATAGCGGAAATCGCTCAAGGTTTAACCAGTTAATATGCATCAGACACAACACGCACCAAAACAGGTCATTTGCGCAAATTAGCGCTACATTGCAGTGCGTTATTTATTGCGCTTCAGCGGATTGCACCTTTATAGGGGCCATTTTGAGGCAATAAGGCCATGTTGGCGCACTGGCATGCAATTTGCTCTCTTGTGAGGCAGGTTGCCTTGGTCGAGTATTCGCGCCGGCATCACCCACATTCTAAGGGCTAACTCCACTACCCCAGCCCGAAGCCACCCGGAGGACACCATGTCGAAGTCGGTTCAACTCATCAAAGATCATGACGTTAAATGGATTGATCTGCGCTTCACGGACACTAAAGGTACTCAGCACCACGTGACCATGCCGGCTCGCGACGCGCTGGATGATGCTTTCTTCGAAGAAGGCAAAATGTTCGACGGTTCCTCCATTGCTGGCTGGAAAGGCATCGAAGCCTCCGACATGATCCTGATGCCGGACGACAGCACTGCCGTTCTCGACCCGTTCACCGAAGACCCAACCCTGATCATCGTCTGCGACGTGATCGAGCCTTCGACCATGCAAGGCTACGACCGCGACCCACGTGCGATCGCCAAGCGTGCCGAGGAATACCTGAAGTCGACCGGTATCGGCGACACCGTATTCGTAGGCCCAGAGCCAGAATTCTTCATCTTTGATTCGGTCAAGTTCAAGTCCGACATCTCCGGTTCCATGTTCAAGATCTTCTCCGAACAAGGTTCGTGGATGTCCGACCAGGACATCGAAGGCGGCAACAAAGGCCACCGTCCAGGCATCAAAGGTGGCTACTTCCCGGTTCCGCCATTCGACCACGACCACGAAATCCGTACCTCCATGTGCAACGCCATGGAAGAAATGGGCCTGGTCATCGAAGTTCACCACCACGAAGTGGCGACTGCCGGCCAGAACGAAATCGGCGTGAAGTTCAACACCCTGGTTGCCAAGGCTGACGAAGTTCAGACCCTGAAATACTGCGTACACAACGTGGCTGATGCCTACGGCCGTACCGCTACTTTCATGCCTAAGCCGCTGTACGGCGATAACGGCTCGGGTATGCACGTTCACCTGTCCATCGCCAAAGAAGGCAAAAACACCTTCGCTGGCGAAGGTTATGCCGGCCTGTCCGACACCGCCCTGTACTTCATCGGCGGCATCATCAAGCACGGTAAGGCCCTGAACGGTTTCACCAACCCGTCGACCAACTCCTACAAGCGTCTGGTCCCAGGTTTCGAAGCACCAGTAATGCTGGCTTACTCGGCACGTAACCGTTCCGCCTCGATCCGTATTCCTTACGTGTCCAGCCCTCGCGCTCGCCGTATCGAAGCGCGCTTCCCGGATCCAGCAGCCAACCCGTACCTGGCCTTCGCTGCCCTGGTAATGGCCGGCCTGGACGGTATCCAGAACAAGATCCACCCAGGCGACGCCGCCGACAAAAACTTGTACGACCTGCCGCCTGAAGAGGCCAAAGAGATCCCACAAGTGTGCGGCAGCCTGAAAGAAGCCCTGGAAGAGCTGGACAAGGGCCGTGCGTTCCTGACCAAAGGCGGCGTATTCAGCGACGACTTCATCGATGCCTACATCGAGCTGAAAAGCGAAGAAGAAATCAAAGTACGCACCTTCGTACACCCACTGGAATACGAGCTGTACTACAGCTGCTGATCCGGTAGCGCCGCTTAAAGCGGCGTGACAAAAAAGGCCTTCTTCGGGAGGCCTTTTTTTATGCCTGAAAATATCGAAGCTACCCGCGCGGCGCGGGAGAAGGCCGCCGTGGGTACCCGTCAAAGCCATCGTGTTTCTGGCGGCGTTGCGACACCTGCCACGCCCACCTCTTACATCACACAGGCAGATAACTGCGCAGACTCACCGCCTCGCCCGACATCCATCCCGATCTAACGCACGTAGCCTGAGGCACTACTCTGCTCAACGGATCAAATCATGTACAACCGCTCGCTCGCGCTCATCGCCTGCCTGTTTCTGCACGGGTGTGGCACCCCGCCCAAAGCCCCTGCGCCGATCGAAAGGCAAATCCTGCTGCAAAGCAGCGCATCCTGGGACGGTACGCCTTATACCGGCTACCCCCAAAGCGCCCCGGAGCTGACGCTGTTGAAGCTCAAGATTGCGCCACACACAACCCTCGCCTGGCACACACACCCGATGCCCAATGCGGCTTACATACTCAGCGGCGAACTCACGGTGCAAAGCCGCGACAGCGGGCACGCCCGGGTTTTCAGACAAGGGCAGACACTCGCCGAGATGGTCAACATCGTCCATCGAGGCGTCACAGGGGATACGCCGGTGGAGTTACTGGTGTTTTATGCCGGCAGCCCCGGCATGCCGCTCTCCCACACCGATTGATGGTGGCCTGCGCCACTAACTGCCGGGCGCAGACGCGCGCAAAAAATCTCATGCGTGCCGCGCGCCTTCAATAATTACGCGTTATCGTTGGCGACCTTCGAACACGCTCGTGCCTACAGGGGACCGCCTTTGAAACATCGACTCGTACTTGCCTTGCTGTTCGCCAGCGCCACCGCCACTGCCGCGCCGCCGACACTCGAACCGCTGCTCAACAGCATCGCCGAGCGCCTGACCATCGCCGACCAGGTCGCACTGAGCAAATGGGACAGCCACAAAGCCGTGGAAGATCGCCCTCGCGAACAGGCTGTGATCGCCAGCGCGAGAGCCCAGGCCCCCGACTACAAAGTCTCGCCCGAGGCGGCGGAGCAGTTTTTCTCCGCGCAGATCGAGGCGAATAAACTGGTGCAATACACCCGACTGTCCGACTGGCAGTTTAAAGGCAAGGCGCCCGATACGCCGCGCCCGGACCTGACCGGCAAGATTCGCCCTCAACTGGACCAGCTGCAAAAGCGCATGCTGCAACAATTAGCCGACTTCGGCCCCGAGCGCAGCAACCCGCAGTGCCCGCACTGGGTAGCCCTGGCCGTGCACGAACCGCTTAACGATCCCTTGGTGCAGATCGCAATGACCCGCGCCACGGCCGAGTTGTGCGTCTACACGCCTTGAAGGATAAGGGCCTGCTTCATTGAAGGCCCTTTCCCGCACCTTGGTTAAATCGCGGAAATGTCTGATACATCCCAGGCCATCGGGCCTCTACGATGCAGCGTCCTGCCGCCACTCGCCGATGTCTTTGCGATGAACCTTATCTGTAAGACCCTGTGTTCACTGACGCTCGTGCTCAGCCCGATCGCCGCAGCGCAAAAACCCACACCGTCAACGACCCTCGACCTTGAGCCCACGGCCTGGACGGTAGAAGCGCCTTACCCGCAAAGCACGATTATCAATGCCCGCATCAATGGCACCGCTGCCCACGACGGCAATTCCAGCATGGCGATCCTACATGTGGCGTGCTACAGCGCGCCCTTGCGCCCAATGATCTCGCTGCTCACCCACACCGACCAGTTGCATTTCAAACCCGGTATTTATGAAGGCCCGGACGCTCGCTCCACCGGCCCGCTCAGCCTCACCACCGGCGTGCTTCCAGCCCGCACTTACCGCGTAAACGGCTATTACAGCGCCGAGCCCACGCAGCAGCACGGCGTGCTGTTCAAACTCACCATGCCCGCCAACCGCCAAGAACTGCGCGAGTGGATCACCGATGACATGGGTGGCCAGCGCATCAGGATGACCATTCCCTCCGCCATTCCCGGTGATTCGCCACTGAGCGCCGAGTTCATCCTGCCCAAAGACAGCACAGGCTTGCGCGAGGTCATCAAGCCTTGCCTGAACAATCGAAAAAGCACGCCTAAAAAACCTTCCTGAACAAACCTCGCAAAACTGCACTATATTGGTGCGTAGCGCCGCACCCTTCCCACCCAGACAGCCCATTTTGGTTCGAATCTTCCCGAGTGAGCTGGCAGAACGCCACAGTTTCGCGCCTTAAACCCCTATTTCAGGGCTTTAACGCTTCTTTTCGGAGCCTTGGTTTGGTTTTTGCATTTTCCTTGTATCAGCGTGTGCCTCAAGCCCGCGCCTTGCTCCAAAAGAGGTCCTGATGACCATCAGCGATGCACTGCACCGTTTATTACTCGACAACCTGACCACCGCGACCATTCTGCTCAATGACGACCTGCGTCTTGAGTACATGAACCCGGCGGCGGAGATGCTCCTGGCCATCAGCGGGCAGCGCAGCCATGGGCAGTTCATCAGCGAATTGTTCACCGAGTCGGCCGAAGCCTTGAGCTCGTTGCGCCAGGCGGTGGAGCAGGCACACCCGTTCACCAAGCGCGAAGCGATGCTCACCGCCCTCACCGGCCAGACCCTGACCGTCGACTACGCAGTAACCCCGATCCTGAGCAACGGTGCCACCTTGCTGCTGCTCGAAGTGCACCCGCGCGACCGCCTGCTGCGTATTACTAAAGAAGAAGCGCAGCTGTCCAAGCAGGAAACCAGCAAGATGCTGGTGCGCGGCCTGGCCCATGAGATTAAGAACCCGCTGGGCGGGATTCGCGGCGCCGCGCAATTGCTCGCCCGCGAGCTGCCGGACGAGAACCTCAAGGACTACACCAACGTCATCATCGAAGAAGCCGACCGCCTGCGTAACCTGGTGGACCGCATGCTCGGCTCCAACAAATTGCCGTCGCTGGCGATGACCAACGTGCACGAAGTGCTGGAACGCGTTTGCCAGTTGGTCGAGGCCGAAAGCCAAGGCTGCATCACCCTGGTACGCGACTACGACCCAAGCATTCCGGACGTGTTGATCGACCGCGAACAGATGATCCAGGCCGTGCTCAATATCGTGCGCAACGCCATGCAGGCCATCAGCAGCCAGAACGAGCTGCGCCTGGGCCGCATCAGCCTGCGCACCCGCGCCCTGCGACAGTTCACCATCGGCCATGTGCGCCACCGCCTGGTAACCAAGGTCGAGATCATCGACAACGGCCCGGGCATTCCTGCAGAACTGCAGGAAACCATCTTCTTCCCCATGGTCAGCGGCCGCCCGGACGGTACCGGGCTGGGCCTGGCCATTACCCAGAACATCATCAGCCAGCACCAGGGTTTGATCGAGTGTGAGAGCCATCCCGGTCACACCACCTTCTCGATCTTTCTGCCTCTGGAACAAGGAGCCCCATCGACATGAGCCGTAGTGAAACTGTCTGGATCGTCGATGACGACCGTTCTATCCGCTGGGTCCTCGAGAAAGCCTTGCAACAGGAAGGCATGACCACCCAGAGCTTCGACAGCGCCGACGGGGTGATGAGCCGCCTGGCGCGCCAGCAGCCGGACGTGATCATCTCCGACATCCGCATGCCCGGCGCCAGTGGCCTGGATTTGCTCGCGCGCATCCGCGAGCAGCACCCGCGCCTGCCGGTGATCATCATGACCGCGCACTCGGACCTGGACAGCGCTGTCGCGTCCTATCAGGGCGGTGCCTTTGAATACCTGCCCAAGCCGTTCGACGTGGACGAGGCCGTGGCGCTGGTCAAGCGCGCCAACCAGCACGCCCAGGAACAACAGAACCAGGAAGCCCCACCGGCCCTGACCCGTACCCCGGAAATCATCGGCGAAGCGCCGGCGATGCAGGAAGTGTTTCGCGCCATCGGGCGCTTGAGCCACTCCAACATCACCGTGCTGATCAACGGCGAATCGGGCACCGGCAAAGAGCTTGTGGCTCATGCCTTGCACCGCCACAGCCCGCGGGCGGCTTCGCCGTTTATCGCGCTGAACATGGCGGCGATTCCCAAGGACTTGATGGAATCCGAGCTGTTCGGCCATGAAAAAGGCGCGTTTACCGGCGCGGCCAACCTGCGTCGCGGGCGCTTTGAACAGGCGGACGGCGGCACGTTGTTTCTGGATGAAATCGGCGACATGCCGGCCGACACCCAAACCCGCTTGCTGCGAGTATTGGCTGACGGTGAGTTCTATCGCGTGGGCGGGCACACGCCGGTCAAGGTCGATGTGCGCATCATTGCAGCGACCCACCAGAACCTCGAAACCCTGGTGCACGCGGGCAAATTCCGTGAGGACTTGTTCCACCGTCTGAACGTGATCCGTATCCACATCCCACGCATGTCGGATCGCCGCGAAGACATTCCGACCCTGGCTCGTCACTTCCTCAGCCGCGCCGCTCAAGAGCTGGCCGTCGAGCCGAAGTTGCTCAAAAGCGAGACCGAGGAATATCTCAAGAATCTGCCGTGGCCGGGCAACGTGCGGCAGCTGGAGAACACCTGCCGCTGGATCACCGTCATGGCCTCCGGCCGTGAAGTGCATATCAGCGACCTGCCGCCGGAGCTGCTGAGCCTGCCGCAGGACTCGGCACCGGTGACCAACTGGGAACAGGCGCTGCGCCAGTGGGCCGATCAGGCCTTGGCACGCGGCCAGTCGAACCTGCTCGACAGCGCCGTACCGGCGTTCGAACGGATCATGATCGAAACTGCCTTGAAGCACACCGCCGGCCGCCGCCGCGACGCCGCCGTGCTGTTGGGCTGGGGCCGCAATACCTTGACGCGCAAGATCAAGGAGCTGGGGATGAATGTCGATGGCGGCGATGATGATGAGGGTGATGAAGGCTGATCACAGCCTTCTCATCCACTGAATATCAAATGCGGGAGGGGGCTTGCCCCCGATTGCGGTGTATCAGCCACATACTCGCTGGCTGACACACTGCTATCGGGGGCAAGCCCCCTCCCACATTTGAATCTCCTGCACGTTTGGATCTCCACCAGGCTTCAGACCGTGCACCGCTTCAATGCACCATGAACCGGCATCGGGCACAGCTCCAACCCCTGAAACGACCAAATCATTAACAAAAAATGAATCGCCAAAAACACCAAAGCCCCGTATTTCGGGGCTTTGCGCTTTCTGGCAATTTTTTTTGGCACACATTGCAAGTTCTGGCACGCGCCCTGCAATAACCCTTGTACTACCCAGTTTCGGGGACCTTGGTACAGGCAGGCCGAGAATCCCCTCTTTACACCTGGGGTGCTTGATGCGGATCGCGTCGCGCCCCACACCCGTTTCGGGAACCTCGGTACAGGCAGGCCGGGGATTCCCTCTTTTATTCCTCGCGCAGATGGATCTGCAACCGCCAACGGCCATCGGCCTTCTCCCCTTTCCACTCCCCGCGCAACGGCCGAGCCGCCACCAGGTTCAGCAGCAAGCCGCCATCGGTCTTGCGGATGCGCCAGTTCACATCCTTGTCATTGACCTTGAGCTGCCCGCTGGCGGCCTTGCCCAGCGCGTCAAACAGCAGCGCCACGGTGCCGTCGATATGTTCGCCGTGCAGCTTGGGTTCGCTGTTGAACCACACCACCAGGCCGTCCGCCGCGGTCTCGACCTGTTGCAGTTCGACCGGGTCCGGCATTGTGAGGCGGCCGATCATCAGGCCGATCATCAACCCAACAATGGCCAATGAGCCCAAAACCCTGGGCAATAGCTTCGGTCTTGGGTCGTCTTCGGGGGTAGAATGCAGCGCATCTTTGCCTTCGGAGCCGTGCATGTTTCACGTCATCCTTTTTCAACCAGAAATTCCGCCGAATACCGGCAACGTTATCAGGCTGTGCGCCAACAGTGGCTGCCACCTGCATTTGATCGAGCCTCTGGGCTTCGACATGGACGACAAGCGCCTGCGCCGCGCCGGGCTGGACTACCACGAGTACGCCACGCTCAAGCGCCATGCGGACCTGGCCAGCTGCCTGGAAAGCCTGGGCCACCCGCGGCTGTTCGCGTTCACCACCAAAGGTTCGCGGCCGTTTCATGACGCCAGCTTTGCCGAGGGCGACGCCTTCCTGTTCGGCCCGGAAAGCCGTGGCCTGCCGGCAGAGGTGCTCGACGCCCTGCCCGACGGCCATCGCCTGCGCTTGCCGATGCGTGAGGGCTGCCGCAGCTTGAACCTGTCCAACACCGTGGCCGTCGCCGTCTACGAAGGCTGGCGCCAGCTCGGTTTCAAGTAATACACATAGCAAATGTGGGAGGGAGCTTGTGTGGGAGCTGGGCTTGCCCGCGATGCAGGCACCTCGGTGTATCAGTGATACCCAGGTGACGCTATCGCAGGCAAGCCAGCTCCCACACAAGCCCCCTCCCACATTGGTTGCTGCGTCGGGCCCATTACTGAACGGTCGACGAACCTTCTGTTTGCATGCGCTGCAGCTCTTGCGCATACAGGGCATCGAAGTTCACCGGAGCCAGCATCAGCGCCGGGAACGAGCCACGAGTGACCAGGCTGTCCAGGGTCTCACGGGCATACGGGAACAAGATGTTCGGGCAGAACGCGCCCAGGGTGTGGCTCATCGAAGCCTCGTCCAGGCCCTGGATCAGGAAGATACCGGCCTGTTGCACTTCAGCGATGAAGGCCACTTCTTCGCCGTTCTTGACGGTGACCGACAGGGTCAGCACGACTTCATGGAAGTCGCCTTCGAGTGCCTTTTGACGGGTGTTCAGGTCCAGCGCAACGCTTGGTGTCCATTCCTGACGGAAGATGGCCGGGCTTTTCGGCGCTTCGAACGACAGGTCACGCACGTAGATCCGCTGCAGCGAGAATTGTGGGCCTTGGTCTTGCGCTGCTTCGGTGTTCTGTTGGTCAGTCATCGCAGATCCTTCTTGATCTTGGGGTCTTTTAGGGGTTAGGAGTCAGACGAGCAGCAGCGCATCAAGCTTACCGGCGCGCTCCAGGGCGAACAGGTCATCGCAACCACCGATATGCTTGTCGCCGATCCAGATCTGCGGCACGGACGTGCGTCCCGCTTTCTTGGTCATCTCGGCGCGCACCTGGGGCTTGCCATCGACCTTGATCTCTTCGAAGGCAACGCCCTTTTTCTCCAGCAAAGCCTTGGCTCGCATGCAGTAAGGGCAATAATCGCTGGAATAAACGACAACCTGGCTCATATCACTTCACCAGCGGCAGGTTATCGGCCTTCCAGCTGCCGATACCGCCGGACAGTTTGGCGGCGGTGAAACCGGTCTTGAGCATCTCGCGGGCGTGGGTGCCGGCGTGCTGGCCTTGGGCGTCGACCAGAATGATGGTCTTGCCTTTGTATTTTTCCAGCTCGGGCAAGCGTGCGATCAGCTTGTCCTGCGGAATGTTCAGGGCGCCGACGATATGGCCGGCGGCAAAATCCTTGGCCGGACGAATATCCACGACAACGGCCTCATCCTTGTTGACCAGTGCGGTCAGCTCCGACGTGCTCAGGCTGCGGCCACCGCGGCTCATTTCATGAGCGATCAGCAGCGCCAGCAGGATGACGAAGGCACCCGCGAGCAGGTAGTGGGCAGTGGCAAATGCAATCAGGTGATCAACCATCAAGGAGGTTCCAGGGCGTTAAAATGGCGGTAAGTATACACAGCCGTCAGGGGGGGCCAACCCCCGTAAAGCGGTGACGTGGTCGGAACTTCGCTTTAAACTGCCACTCCCTTTTAGATTGCCTTCCTTTATTACCGCCGCGAGAGGATCTATGACTACTACGCCTAAACCTTTGGTCCTGATAATTCTCGATGGCTTCGGACACAGTGAAAGCCACCACGACAACGCCGTGTACTCGGCCAGGAAGCCGGTACTCGACCGCCTGAGCGCCACAGTACCCAACGGATTGATCTCCGGTTCCGGTATGGACGTAGGCCTACCGGACGGCCAGATGGGCAACTCGGAAGTCGGCCACATGAACCTCGGCGCCGGACGAGTGGTATACCAAGACTTCACACGCGTGACCAAATCGATCCGTGACGGCGAGTTCTTCGAGAACCCGGCCATTTGCGCGGCGGTGGATAAAGCAGTTGCGGCCGGTAAGGCCGTGCACTTCATGGGCCTGTTGTCCGACGGCGGTGTACACAGCCACCAGGACCACCTGGTCGCCATGGCCGAGCTGGCCTTCAAGCGCGGCGCCGACAAAATTTATCTGCACGCTTTCCTCGACGGCCGCGACACCCCGCCAAAAAGCGCCCAGTCGTCCATTGAACTGCTCGACGCCACCTTCGCCGCCCTCGGCAAAGGCCGCATCGCCAGCTTGGTCGGCCGTTACTTTGCCATGGACCGCGATAACCGCTGGGACCGCGTGGCCCAGGCCTACAACCTGATCGTCGACGGCCAGGCCGAATTCAACGCGGCCACCGCCCAGGAAGGCTTGCAAGCCGCCTATGCGCGTGGCGAGAGCGACGAATTCGTCAAAGCCACCACCATCGGCGAGCCAGTGAAAGTCGAAGACGGCGACGCCGTGGTGTTCATGAACTTCCGCGCCGACCGTGCCCGTGAGCTGAGCCATGTATTCGTCGATGCCGGCTTCAAAGACTTCGAGCGCGCACGCCAGCCGAAGGTCGAGTTCGTGATGCTCACCCAATACGCCGCCAACATCCCGGCCCCGTCGGCCTTCGCGCCAGGCAGCCTGGAAAACGTGCTGGGCGATTACCTGGCCAAGAACGGCAAGACCCAGCTGCGCATCGCCGAAACCGAAAAATACGCTCACGTCACCTTCTTCTTCTCCGGCGGGCGTGAAGAACCGTTCCCGGGCGAAGAACGCATCCTTATTCCGTCGCCAAAAGTCGCCACTTATGACCTGCAGCCGGAAATGAGCGCGCCGGAAGTGACCGACAAGATCGTCGATGCCATCGAGCACCAGCGTTACGACGTGATCGTGGTCAACTACGCCAACGGCGACATGGTTGGCCACAGCGGCAACCTGGAAGCGGCCGTAAAAGCCGTGGAATGCCTGGACCTGTGCGTCGGCCGCATCGTCGACGCCCTGGACAAAGTCGGCGGCGAAGCGCTGATCACCGCTGACCACGGCAACTGCGAGCAGATGTCGGATGAATCCACCGGCCAGGCCCATACCGCGCACACCACCGAGCCAGTGCCGTTCATCTATGTCGGCAAGCGCGACTTCAAAGTTCGGCACGGCGGCGTGCTGGCGGACGTGGCGCCGACCATGTTGATGCTGATGGGGCTGGAGAAGCCGAAAGAGATGACCGGCACGTCGATTCTGGTTTGATCCCCAGCATCACCGCAAAACAGTGTGGGAGGGGGCTTGCCCCCGATTACGGTGGGTCAGCTGACACAGAGGTGGCTGATACACCGCTATCGGGGGCAAGCCCCCTCCCACATTGGATCTCCTGTGTTTGGTAGATATCTTTTCGCCATACCAACGCCACTCGGCACCTATCTTGCCTTCCAGCCCGAATTGGGCGTTTTTTTTGCGGCGCTTGGCGGGCATACTAGGCCGTCCCTTTCCCTGGTGTCGCCCGCCTCTATGCTTCGCGCCTTGATTACCCTCGCTCTAGTCTGCCTGCTCCAACCGGCATTTGCCGATGAGCGCGCACAAACCCAACAACAGTTGGACGCTACGCGTCAGGACATTACCGAGCTGAAGAAACTGCTCGGCAAGCTCCAGGAAGAGAAATCCGGGGTGCAGAAAGACCTGCGCGGTACCGAAACCGAAATGGGCAAGCTCGAGAAGCAGGTCCAGGAGCTACAAAAAGAATTAAAGAAGAGCGAGTCGGAACTGGAGCGACTCGACGCTGAGAAAAAAAAACTCCAGAGCGCACGCGTTGAACAGCAACGCCTGATTGCGATCCAGGCCCGCGCCGCGTACCAGAGCGGCCGCCAGGAATACCTCAAGCTGCTGCTCAACCAGCAGAACCCGGAAAAATTCGCGCGCACCCTCACCTATTACGACTACCTGAGCAAGGCACGCCTGGCGCAGTTGAAGGGTTTTAACGAAACCCTGCGCCAGCTGGCCAACGTCGAGCAGGAAATTGCCGACCAGCAATCGCAACTGCTCGACCAGAAAACCGCCCTCGACACCCAGCGCGACCAGCTGGACAAGGTCCGCAAAGAGCGCCAGCTCGCCCTGGCCAAGCTCAACGACGATGTGAAGGCCCGCGACGCCAAGCTGCAGGCCCGCGAGCAAGACCAGGCTGACCTGGGCAAAGTGCTCAAAACCATCGAGGAAACCCTGGCTCGCCAGGCACGTGAGGCCGAAGAAGCGCGGCAGAAAGCGCTGATCGCCCAGCAGGAAGCGGAAAAAAAGCGTCAGCGTGAAGCCGAACTGGCCGCCACCACCGACGCTCCGGCCCCACGCAAACCGGCGCACGCAGCGCCTGGCCCGCTGGTTTCCAGCGCCGGCGAGTCGTTCGGCGGACCTTTTGCTTCAGCGCGTGGAAAACTTCCATGGCCTGTTGATGGTCGACTACTGGCACGCTTCGGTGAAACCCGAGGTGACGATACCCGCGCCAAATGGGACGGGGTCATGATCAGCGCCGCCGCCGGCAGCCAGGTTCATGCCGTTCACGGTGGGCGCGTGGTGTTTGCCGATTGGCTGCGCGGCGCCGGTTTGTTGGTGATTCTTGACCACGGTAATGGCTATTTGAGCCTTTACGGCCACAATCAGACTTTACTCAAGTCGGCAGGTGATGTTGTAAAAGCCGGTGAATCCATCTCCACTGTCGGTAACAGTGGTGGCCAGGACACTCCGGCGCTGTACTTCGCTATTCGTCAGCAGGGCCGCCCGAGCGACCCTGCACAATGGTGCCGTTCCCAAGGATAGGGCCGCATCTACATTAGGAGTTCGTTCGACATGCTGCATTTGTCCCGCCTCACTTCGCTGGCCCTGACGATCGCCCTGGTGATCGGCGCGCCTCTGGCTTTTGCCGACCAGGCCGCTGGGGCTGCACCCGCCGCCACGACCGCGACCACGGCTGCGACCACCAAGGCCCCGCTGCCGCTGGACGAGTTGCGCACCTTTGCCGAGGTCATGGACCGGATCAAGGCAGCCTATGTCGAACCCGTAGACGATAAAACCCTGCTGGAAAATGCCATTAAAGGCATGCTTAGCAACCTCGACCCGCACTCCGCTTACCTGGGCCCGGAAGATTTTGCCGAGTTGCAGGAAAGCACCAGCGGCGAGTTCGGCGGCCTGGGCATCGAAGTCGGCTCCGAAGACGGCCAGATCAAAGTGGTCTCGCCGATCGACGACACGCCGGCGTCAAAAGCTGGCATCCAGGCTGGCGACCTGATCGTGAAGATCAACGGTCAACCGACTCGCGGCCAGACCATGACCGAAGCTGTCGACAAGATGCGTGGCAAGCTCGGCCAGAAAATCACCCTGACCCTGGTGCGCGACGGCGGCAATCCGTTTGACGTGACCCTGGCCCGCGCGACCATCACGGTCAAGAGCGTGAAGAGCCAACTGCTGGAGTCCGGCTACGGCTACATCCGTATCACCCAGTTCCAGGTCAAGACCGGCGACGAAGTGGCCAAGGCCCTGGCCAAGCTGCGCAAAGACAACGGCAAGAAACTCAACGGCATCGTGCTCGACCTGCGTAACAACCCAGGCGGCGTGTTGCAGTCGGCGGTGGAAGTGGTCGACCACTTCATCACCAAGGGCCTGATTGTTTACACCAAAGGCCGCATCGCCAACTCCGAGTTGCGCTTCTCGGCCACCGGCAATGACTTGAGCGAAGGCGTGCCACTGGCAGTGCTGATCAACGGCGGCAGCGCCTCGGCGTCGGAAATCGTCGCCGGTGCCCTGCAGGACCAGAAACGCGGCGTGCTGATGGGCACCACCAGCTTCGGCAAAGGCTCGGTACAAACTGTGCTGCCGCTGAACAACGACCGCGCATTGAAGATCACCACGGCGCTGTACTACACGCCGAACGGCCGTTCGATTCAGGCGCAGGGCATCGTCCCGGACATCGAAGTGCGTAAAGCCAAGATCACCAACGAGATCGACAGCGAGTACTACAAAGAGGCCGACCTGCAAGGTCACCTGGGCAATGGCAACGGCGGTGCCGACCAGCCAACCGGCAGCGGCGCCAAAGCCAAGCCGATGCCGCAGGACGACGATTACCAACTGGCCCAGGCGCTGAGCCTGCTGAAAGGCCTGAGCATCACGCGCAGCCGTTGATATGCGTTTTGCCCTGATCATCGCCCTGCTTTGCAGCCTGGCAGGCGTCGCCCACGCGACGCCTGACGGCGAGCCACACAAAGCCTACCTGACCCTCATCATCGACGACCTGGGGCAAAACCTGCCTCGGGATCGTCGCGTGCTGGGCCTGCCCGGGCCGGTGACCACGGCGGTGATGCCGGACACGCCCCACGCCGCCGAATTCGCCCGCGAAGCGCACAAGGCCGGCAAGATTGTGATCCTGCACATGCCCATGGACCCGGCCACCGGCCCGTTCGCCTGGCACCCCGAGCTGCCGATCGAAGAACTCGGCAAACGCCTGGATGCCGCGTTCAAGGCCGTGCCCTACACCGCTGGCATCAACAACCATATGGGCAGCCGCATGACTGCCCAACGGGACGCCATGGCCTGGTTGATGGGCGAGCTGCAGCGGCGCAACAAGTTCTTTGTCGACAGCCGCACCAGCGCGCAGACCGTCGCCGCCGCCGAAGCGCAAAAGATTGGTTTGGCGCATGTCTCGCGGGATGTATTCCTTGATGACGAGCGCACCGAGGCGGCCATTACCACGCAACTGCAAACCGCGATCAAGCTGGCGCACAAGCAGGGCTCGGTGGTGATGATCGGCCACCCTTATCCGCAGACGCTGGCGGTGCTGGAGCGCGAGTTGCCCAAGCTCAAGGCTCAGGGCATCGACTGGATTGATATCAAGCTGATGATCAGCGTGCGCGGCAATCAGGCCATGGCCGGGCATGGCAAGAACGGTCAGTACCGTTAGATCAGATGGCGACATTCCCGTGTGGGAGCGGGCTTGCTCGCGAGGGCGGTGGGTCAGTCAGCAGATTCAGTGACTGACACACCGCTTTCGCGGGCAAGCCCGCTCCCACATTTGACCGTGTTTATTCTGCTGATTACCGTGCGCTACATAGCTGTATTTAGAGGTAGCGCGCCATGATTTCGTCGACCACGCCGTCTTTGCGCAGCTGATCCAGCGCGGCCTGAAGCTTGGCGACCAGTTCGTCCGGCACGTCCTTGTTCAGCGCGAGGTAGAGTTGCGCGCTATTGAAGCGCAACACGGTCTTGAGCCCCGTCACGCCCACCTGA
Organism: Pseudomonas sp. NFX183; assembly: GCF_047943075.1. Classification (NCBI taxonomy): domain Bacteria; kingdom Pseudomonadati; phylum Pseudomonadota; class Gammaproteobacteria; order Pseudomonadales; family Pseudomonadaceae; genus Pseudomonas; species Pseudomonas sp. NFX183. Next base: position 1,758,935 of record NZ_CP181333.1, read on the forward strand.
CGCGCCAGGTAACGCCCGGCGGGATCACCGGTGGCCCACAGGTCGATCTGGCCATCCAGAAGCTTTTGCGCGTTGTCCTGGTCGCGTAATACCACCAGTGGGTTGAGGCCCTGCTTTTCCAGCGTATCGGCAATGGCGTCGCCTTTGTAGGCGCCGATCTTGTAGCGGCGCGCATGCTCCAGGTCATCCAGCTGGATCTTGCTGTCGGCCTTGGCCAGCAACACCCAATCGTCCGGGCCGATGGGGCCGACCCATTTGAACAGGGCTTCACGGTCCGGCAGGCGCGCCATCACGAATACGCCATAACCAGGTTTTTCCAGGGCGAGTTTGTAGATTCGCTCCCAAGGAAAACGCAGGGTCAGGTTGTAGGAAATGCCAGCACGCTTGAAGGTCTCGCGCACGATGTCCACGGCGATGCCTTCGATGTTCTCGTCCTTGGCGAAGTTCTTGCCGTTTTTTGCCATGTTGTACGGCGGGAAGTTTTCCGTCAGCAACACCAAAGAGGCGTCAGACGGTTCTTCGGCACGGGCCGAACCTGCCAAAAGCATGGAAGAACTGGCGAGGGCGAGCAGCAGGTGTTTGAACATGAAAGTTACCGGAATCCATGGCAAGCGCAGAGAGTGCCGCGCGCCCGCCATGGTGTCCAGCAGCGTTTAGCGAACGACGATACCGCGCGCCGCCATGTAGGCCTTGGCCTCCGGAACGGTGTATTCGCCAAAGTGGAAAATACTCGCCGCCAGCACCGCGCTGGCGTGGCCTTCGATCACGCCGTCGGCCAGGTGCTGCAGGTTGCCGACACCGCCGGACGCGATCACTGGAATGCCCAGCGCATCACTGATGGCGCGGGTCACGCCGAGGTCGAAGCCGTTTTTCATGCCGTCCTGGTCCATGCTGGTCAGCAGGATCTCACCGGCGCCCAGGCCTTCCATCTTCATCGCCCACTCCACCGCATCCAGCCCGGTGGGTTTGCGACCGCCGTGGGTGAAGATCTCCCAGCGCGGGGTTTCGCCCGGCCCGGAGACTTTCTTGGCGTCGATGGCGACCACGATGCACTGCGAACCGAAGTGCTGCGCGGCTTCGCCGACAAACTCCGGGTTGAACACCGCGGCGGTGTTGATCGAGACCTTGTCCGCGCCGGCATTGAGCAGGTTGCGGATGTCTTGCACGGTGCGAACGCCACCGCCCACAGTCAGCGGGATAAACACCTGGCTGGCCATGCGCTCTACGGTATGCAGCGTGGTGTCGCGGCCGTCGACGCTGGCGGTGATGTCGAGAAAGGTAATCTCGTCGGCACCTTGCTCATCGTAGCGACGGGCGATTTCCACCGGGTCGCCGGCGTCACGGATGTTCTCGAACTTGACGCCCTTGACCACGCGACCGTTGTCGACGTCCAGGCAAGGGATGATGCGTTTGGCCAGCGCCATGGTCAGTCCTCAGCCGTTGTAGGCATCGCAGTAAGCCTGGGCTTCGGCGACGTCCAGGGTACCTTCATAGATCGCGCGGCCGGTGATGGCGCCGATGATGCCAGGCGCCTTGGCGTCCAGCAGCGACTTGATGTCGCCCAGGTTGTGGATACCACCGGAAGCGATCACTGGAATGTTGGTGGCGGCAGCCAACGCGGCGGTGAACGGCACGTTGCAGCCCTGCATCATGCCGTCTTTGGCGATGTCGGTATAAACGATGGCGGACACGCCGTCGGCTTCGAACTGCTTGGCCAGGTCGATCACTTGCACGGTGCTGATTTCAGCCCAGCCGTCGGTGGCGACGAAACCGTCCTTGGCGTCCAGGCCGACAATCACCTTACCCGGGAACGCGCGGCAGGCCTCGGCAACGAACGCCGGGTCTTTCACGGCCTTGGTGCCAATGATCACGTAGCTCACGCCAGCCTTGACGTAGTGCTCGATGGTTTCCAGGGAGCGAATACCGCCGCCGATCTGGATCGGCAGGTTCGGGTAGCGCTTGGCGATGGCGGTCACCACCTCGCCGTTGACCGGCTGGCCTTCGAAGGCGCCGTTCAAGTCCACCAGATGCAGACGACGGCAGCCACCTTCTACCCATTTGGCAGCCATGCTCACCGGGTCATCGGAGAACACGGTGGAGTCTTCCATGCGGCCTTGGCGCAGGCGTACACAAGCGCCGTCCTTGAGATCGATAGCGGGGATAATCAGCATCTGGCAAACCTTATTCGATATTCAGCAATGCTTGGGAAATCAGGGTTTCTCAAGCGACCACAAGTCGCTTTCGATGCTTTCGAACCTTTCTTTAAGGAGCGTCTGCGTGTCGAAAATCGCCCTGTTGTAATAGTGCGGCGCCACTTCGGTGGTGAACAGTTCAAGAATCTCGGCAACCTCGAACGAGCCCAACTTGAGCTCGAAGCGGTCCTCCATGAAGCGCTTGATCTTGAGGGTAGCCTCACTCTCCTGCTCGGGGGTGAGGTTCAAGATCGGCTGCTTCGGCTTCCTGGCCATTTACCAGCGCCCATCCCAGGCGGCGAAGTTCTGCAGCAACTGCAGACCATGGGTATGGCTCTTCTCCGGGTGGAATTGCACCGCAAAACGCGAACCTTCGGCCAGCGCTGCGGCGAAGTCGACGCCGTAGTGCCCGCCACCGACCACCTGGCGCGGGTTACCGGCGGCGATGTAGTAGCTGTGCACAAAGTAGAAACGCGCCATGTCCGGGATTTCGTGCCACAGCGGGTGGTCGACGGTGCGGCGCACCTCGTTCCAGCCCATGTGCGGGACTTTCAGGTGTTCACCGTCTTCGTGCAGGTCCTTGCCAAAGAACTTCACCTGGCCTGGAAACAGGCCGATGCAGTCGACGCCGTCGTTCTCTTCACTGCGCTCGAGCAAGGCTTGCATGCCCACGCAGATGCCGAGGAACGGGCGGTCCTGGCTGACTTCGCGCACCAGGCTGTCAAAGCCCAGGCGGCGGATCTCGGCCATGCAGTCGCGAATCGCGCCAACACCAGGAAATACGACCCGGTCGGCTTCGCGAATCACGTTGGCATCACTGGTGATCAGCACCTTGCCGGCGCCTACGTGCTCGAGGGCCTTGGCCACCGAGTGCAGGTTACCCATGCCGTAATCGATAACCGCGACCGTCTGCATTACAGGACGCCCTTGGTCGAGGGCATTTGCCCGGCCATGCGGTCATCCAGCTCCACGGCCATGCGCAGCGCGCGGCCGAAAGCCTTGAACACGGTTTCGATCTGGTGGTGGGTGTTGGTGCCGCGCAGGTTGTCGATGTGCAGGCTGACCAGCGCGTGGTTGACGAAACCCTGGAAAAATTCCTGGAACAGGTCAACGTCAAAGCCGCCCACGGTGGCGCGGGTGTAGGGCACGTGCATCTGCAGGCCTGGGCGGCCGGAGAAGTCGATGACCACACGCGACAGCGCTTCGTCCAGCGGGACATAGGCGTGGCCGTAGCGACGGATGCCTTTCTTGTCGCCGATGGCTTTGGCAAATGCCTGGCCCAACGTGATACCGACGTCTTCCACCGTGTGGTGGTCGTCGATATGCAGGTCGCCCTTGCTGACGATATCCAGGTCGATCAGCCCGTGACGGGCGATCTGGTCCAGCATGTGCTCAAGAAAAGGTACACCGATATCAAATCGGGCCTTTCCGGTGCCATCCAGGTTGATCGAGGCTTTGATCTGGGTTTCCAGAGTGTCGCGCTCGACGGACGCCTTACGTTCGGCCATCACCAGCTCCGCAAAATCATTGGGCGAAAAAGGCAGCCATTATAGGGGCGCGGACGCTAAACAGAAACATCGAAGGGGATAAGACTGATGGAGTGTCGGCGCTAGACATGTGCGTACAAGTGCATGCTCCAGGATGGTGCGCCCGGCATATTAGCCAAATGCCAGCGCCGGCTTCGCTGTAACATGAGCGCTACGTTTAAAACCTGATGAATACTGAACAGTGACGATACCCAGAGTCTTACGGCGCAGCGGCATTCTCCTCCTGTGGGCGTTGACCTATTACGTGACCGGCATGGCCTCGCTGGCCTTTGATGACCCCGTCTCGAAGATGGCGATTATCTGGTTTCCGGCGGGCGTTTCGGTGTCGGCCTTCCTGAGCTCGCGCCGTGCGCACTGGCCGATGCTGTTCCTTGTGTTATTGATCGCGCGGGTGCTGCTCGGTGCGCACGGCTGGGAGGAGTCACCGGCTGCCATCGCGCTTTCGGCTGAGGCGCTGGCAGGTTCGATTGCCATTGCCTGGCTGGTACGGCGTTTCGCGCGCCGTGGCGACGACCTGCACGCCATCGTGCTGTGGTTGCTGGCGACCGTGGCCATTTGTGGCGTGCAGGCGCTGATCAGGAAGGGCTGGCTGATGCTGGCCGGGGAAACATCACCCCATACGCTGATGACCAACTGGATGTCTGGCGTTAACGGCGTGTTCTTTGCGACCGTTGTGGTCATGAACGTGCTGAACAGCAACCTGCGCGAATTTCCCGTCAGCGCACGGGAGAAACTCGCCGGCGCCGGGTGGCTGCTGCTGCTCGCATTAAATACCTGGTACGTCTTCGGGGCCGCGCCGCACTGGCTCACCAGCATGCTGGACACCGATGCCGGCGCTGCGGTGTATTTCATCCTGGCCTGCCTGCCGATCGCCCTCGCCCTTGCCGTTTGCGTGACCTGGCGCAGCCCTGGAGGCTCGATCGCGCTGCTGGTGCTAGGCAGCATCGTGGTCAATTACACCGATCAGAAGACCGGGCCGTTTTATGTGCCGGGCCTGCTCGAAGGCGAGCCTCTGCTGCTTGCGCAAAGCTACTTGTCCATTACCGCCCTGCTGGTGGTGGTGATACGCCTGATGACGCAATCGGCCAGGCCCTACGACCCGCAAACCGGAAGGCTGGGGGGCGACGGCGTGATGTACCAGTTGCATCCCGAAACAGGCGACATCCTCTGGGACGACAACCTCGATTCGCTGCTGGATATCGGCACCCGGCCCCTGGGCACCATTGAGCAGGTGCTGGCGCGCGTGCACCCCGATGACCGCGAAAAACTCAAACAGCACTGGTCGCCGGACACCCGTACCCACGCCTCATCGCTGGCCTTTCGCATCGACAAAGGCAACGGTGACTGGCTGACCCTTTACGACCAAAGCCCCGGCGCCATGCGCGATGCCAGGGGCCAAGTATTTGTCGGCAACTGGCAAAGCAGTCGCTATTCCTGAACGTTTGCCGATCAGCGTCTACCTGTACGAGTACCTTCATGATTCAGATTGCTTTACTGCTGTTCGGCGTTGAATTCGTCCGATCCAAATTCTGGTTTCTCGGCCTGATCGGTATCGTATGGGGCGTGATGGGCGTTGGCGTGATGATCGACGGCCTGGATGGCGAGTTGTATTTTCCGCTGCGCGCGTTCGGCTTGCTGTTGCTGCTGGAAAGCATTGTCACCCTGAGCGTGGCCGCCAGCGGCGTGGGTACTCAGCGCGCCGTGCTGTATTTCAAGGGCGGGATTTGCTTTTTTGTCGCGGTATTGATCCTCGCCGACAAGGTCTACAGCAACCTGCTGCTGGCGATCATTTTTGGCTTTACCTACTTTGTGATCGGCCTGCTGACCATCACCTCGGCCTGGGTCGTCAGGTTCCCGCGCTGGCGATCATCGTTGATCAGCGGCGGCGCCCAAGTGGTGTTCGCCGGGTTGCTGGTCAGCCCGTACCCCATCGCCAACAGTGCCACCGTGTCTTTTTTTCTTGGCGCGCTGATGATCGTCAGCGGCCTGAACACGGTACGCATTGCGCGTCGCGTCAGGCGATTGCGCCATGGCACCTCGACGTTCGAGCTGCTTGCGCCCAGGGATCTGCTATCGGATTTCAAGAAGCTGCCGCCGCAGGAACCGCTGCCGCAGCCTGAGCCGGAGCCTGCCTGCACCGATCCACTGGTGGTGCATATCTGGACGCCGGAAGGCACCGCCAGCGCAACCACCATTCCCCGCCCTATCATCAATCGCTACATCGCGGCCGTGGATGCACAAGGCGTGATTTCAACCGGGCACGCTGCCCTTGAGCTGTCGCCGTCGGTGTACCTGAGCCTGTATCCGGTTGCAGACATTGATCGCTCACCGTCAGAGTTTTTCCGCATTCTCAAGGCCACTCGCAACAATGACGTGCCGGGCACCTTCCAGCCGGACTACGCCACCGAAGTGGCCAACTGGTGCGATTCGGACCGCAAGATCATTTTTCACCGGTACAGCCGCAAGGCGTTGATTGAGTTTTCCAATAACTATCGCCAACAGGCCACTTACAACCTGACCTACCGCAACTGCTCGAGCAGCGTGGCATTTGCCTTGGAAGCCTCGATGGATGGGGTATTGGCGGAACGGTCGCGGCGCTGGCGCTCGGTGTTGCAGACCCTGCTCATGCCGGAACTGTGGATTGCCGCGCAAGTACGCAAGCGCGCCATGACCATGGCCTGGACACCCGGCCTGGTCATGGATTACGCCCGAGCCTTGCGGGTAATCGTGCATCCGGTGCCGCGGCCATGGTTTCAACGCATCCCATGGCGCGGTCAATCAACCAAAGCCTTGCCTGACAAGAAGCAGGAGTAGCCCGCTCTGACTGCCCGAGGCCCGCTCATCTTGCATGAGCGGGCACTGCGCAACGGTTTATCAGTGGAACAATACCGCCGTCTTCTGCAGGGTCACCCACACACCCCACGCCAACGGAATGCCCACCACCAGCCACGCCACGATAGCCAATGGCACGCTGGCGGAAGAAGCCTTCCACTCCAGCGACGTAGAGGCAGTGGCGCCTTTGTCATGGCCCAGCGCCTGTTCGGCAGCCAGTTCCGCGTCGGTCATGAAGTACTTGTCGGCCACCGGGCGCACCAGCAGGTTGCAGATGAAGCCCAGCACCAGCAGGCCGGCGAGGATGTACAAGGTGATGTCATACGCCGCGGCACGTTCAACGCCGATGCTCAGCTGATACTCACGCAGGTAGTTGACCAACACCGGGCCCAACACGCCCGCCGCCGCCCAAGCGGTCAACAGGCGACCGTGGATCGCGCCGACCATCTGGGTGCCGAACAGGTCGGCCAGGTACGCCGGAACGGTGGCAAAACCGCCGCCGTACATCGACAGGATGATGCAGAACGCCGCCACGAACAGCGCCACGTTGCCCAGGTGCCCCAGGTTCGGGATCAGCGCGTAGAGGGCAAAGCCCAGGGCGAAGAACACGAAGTAGGTATTTTTACGGCCCAGGTAGTCGGAGAACGACGCCCAGAAGAACCGCCCACCGATGTTGAACAGGCTCAACAAGCCGGTGAAGCCTGCGGCGATAGCCGCGATGGACGCCAATTGCCCGGCATCCAGCTGGCCGAACGGCACATCGACACCCAGCAACTTGCCACCGAACACTTCCTGCAGCAGCGGCGACGCCATGCCGAGAATGCCGATACCGGCAGACACGTTCAGGCACAGCACCAGCCACACCAGGCGGAATTGCGGGGTTTTCCACGCCACGTTCACGTGAACGTGACGGTGGGTGATCATCGCATTGCTGGCTTTTTTCGCCGGCGCGGTCCAGCCTTCAGGCTTCCAGCCGGTTGGCGGAACGCGGTACGACAGCGCGCCGCCAATCATGAACACGAAGTAGATCACGGCCATGACCACAAAACTCTGCCACACGCCCACACTTGTTGGCGAAGCGAAGTGGCCCATCAGCGCTGCAGCCAAGGGTGCACCGACCATTGCGCCGCCGCCAAAGCCCATGATCGCCATGCCGGTGGCCATGCCGCGTTTGTCCGGGAACCACTTGATCAGGGTCGACACGGGCGAGATATAGCCCAGGCCCAGGCCGATACCGCCGATCACGCCGGAGCCGATCCACATCAGCCAGATCTGGTGGGTATAGATGCCCAACGCCGAGATCAACAGACCGCCACACCAGCACAAGGCCGATACAACGCCGGCCTTACGTGGCCCGGCATGTTCCAGCCAGCCGCCCCAGATCGCTGCGGAGCAACCCAGGAAGATGAAGAACAGCGTGTAGATCCAGCCCAGCATGGAGATGGGCCAGTCGCACTGGGACGAGAAGACTTGCGTGATGAAGCTCATGTCCGGCGCGCAGGCGACCGGTGCCGTGATACCCAGCGCTTTGGACAGCGGCAGCCAAAACACCGAGAACCCGTAGGCCATGCCGATGCAGAGGTGGATGGCCAGGGCGGCCGGTGGAACCAGCCAGCGGTTGAACCCTGGCTTGGCGATAATGCGCTCCTTGGACAGGAACGCAGGCTGTGCGGCAGTACTACCAGCCGCAGTGCTTGTGCTCATTGGTGTTTCCCCCAGTTATTAGTATGTGTCCGTCAGGCGCTCTCTCCCTCGGCCTTGCACGCAGAGCGTTAGCCGTTGTTGTCGAGTAAAGCTCCTTTTAAGCGCGACGCTGTGTCGCAGACGACAGACGAACCCGCGCAGATTAGCACCAGTGGATGACAGAAAAACCAAACTGATATCACCTTTTTCACGCAACCTGCTCTGCTGGGCGGCAAAATCCGATTTTGCTGCGTCTAGATACAATGTAACGATGCATGAACTGACGCAGGCCGTCGAGCGTTATACTCTGCGGCTAAATTTTGAAATCGACATACAAGGACTCGCCCATGAAAGCGTTCGGCAAAATCCTGGGTCTGGTACTTCTCGGGCTGTTGCTGATCATTGTGGCCCTGGGCTTTGCCCTGACCCACCTCTTCGATCCCAACGATTACAAAGACGAGATCCGCCAGATTGCCCGCGACAAGGCCCACATCGAGCTGACGCTCAATGGCGACATCGGTTGGAGCCTGTTCCCCTGGCTGGGCCTGGAATTGCACGAAGCCAGCGTCGCGACCATGACCAACCCGACTCAGCCGTTTGCCGACCTGCAGATGCTCGGCCTGTCGGTGCGCGTGCTGCCGCTGCTGCGCCGTGAAGTGCAGATGAGCGATGTGCGTGTCGAAGGCCTGAACCTGCGCCTCAACCGCGACAAGCAAGGCCACGGCAACTGGGAGGACATCGGCAAGAACGTGACCGAGAAACCGGCCAATGCGCCGGTGCCTGCCCCCGCGGAAACGCCGGCCGAACCTGAACCGGAAAAACCGCCAAAACCGATCCGCCTGGACATCGACAGCCTGACCATCAACAACGCCCGCGTTGAATACAACGATGAGCAGACCGGCAAACAGTACAGCGCCGAAAGCATCCAGTTAAGCGCCGGTGCCGTGCACGAAGGCGCAAGCATTCCGCTCAAACTCACGGCATTCCTGGGCAGCAACCAGCCGCTGATGCGCGTCAAGACCGAGTTGAACGGCAACCTGCGCATCCAGCGTGCGCTCCAGCGCTATCAGTTCGAAGACATGAAGCTGAGCGGCGAAGCCACCGGCGAGCCGCTGCAGGGCAAGACCGTAACGTTCTCCACCCAAGGCCAACTGCTGGTGGACTTGGCGGCCAATATTGCCGAATGGACCAACCTGAAACTCTCCGCCAACCAGCTGCGCGCCTTGGGCGAACTGAAGGTCAATGACCTGAACAAAACCCCACAGCTCAGCGGCGCCCTGTCCATTGCCCAGTTTGACCTGGCCAAGTTCCTCGACAGCGTCGGCCATCCGTTGCCACCGATGGCGGCGGGCAGCCTGAGCAAAGTTGAACTGGTCAGCCGCCTCAAAGGCACGCCTACCAGCGTGGCACTGGAAGACTTGAACCTGAAACTCGACAGCAGCACCTTCACCGGCCGCATCGCTGTAGAGGATTTCGCCAAGCAATCCCTGCGCCTGCAACTCAAAGGCGATACTTTCAACGCCGACAACTACCTGCCGGCCAAGTCCGAAACCGCCAAAGGTGCAGCGGCCGCACGCCAGGCCGAAGTGCAGAACAGCGAGGCCGGCGCCATGGCCGCCGGTGGCACCACACCGCTGCCGGACGCACCAACCAAAGGCGCGTGGAGCACCGACAAGCTGTTGCCACTCACGCGCCTGCGCACGCTGGACGTGGACGCCGACCTGGCCTTCGGCCAACTGACCCTGAGCAAGCTGCCGATCCAGAACGCTGCACTCAAAGCCTCCGGCATCGATGGCCAGCTCAAGCTTGATACCCTCAGCGGCGGCCTCTACAACGGCACCTTCCAGGCCAACGGCACACTCGATGTGCGCCAGGACATCCCGGTGCTGGCGCTGCAAACCCACATCAAGCAAGTGCCGGTCGAGCGCATCCTGCAAGCTCAGGGGCAAAACCCGCCGGTAAAAGGCCAAATCACCCTCGACAGCAACCTCAACGGCCGTGGCAACAGCCAGAAGGCGCTGATCGACAGCCTTAACGGCACCGCCAGCTTTGTGATCAATAACGGCGCGCTGCTCAACGCCAACATTGAACAGCAGCTGTGCACCGGCATCGCATTGCTCAACCGCAAGACCTTGACCACCACGCCACAAGGCAAGGACACGCCGTTCCAGGAACTGCGCGGCAACCTGACCTTGCGCAACGGCGTGGCCAGCAACCCGGACCTGAAAGTGCGTATTCCGGGCCTGACAGTCAACGGCAACGGTGACATCGACCTGCGCGTGCTGGGCATGGATTATCGCGTCGGCATCATCGTTGAAGGCGATACACGCGACGTGCCGGACCCGGCTTGCCAGGTCGGCTCCAACTTCCGGGGCATCGAAGTGCCGCTGCGCTGCCGCGGCCCGCTGGAACTGGGCGCCAAAGCCTGCCGCCTGGACAAGGACGGCTTGACTCAGGTTGCGGTCAAAGCCGCCGGCAACAAACTCAGCGAGAAGCTCGAAGAGAAACTCGACAAGGTCAACCCGCAGTTGAAAGACGCCCTTAAAGGCTTGTTCAAACGATGAGAAACGAGCAGTTTTCACAGGCGGTGCTGGACTGGTACGACCGCCACGGTCGCCATGACCTGCCCTGGCAACAGGGCATTACGCCTTACCGGGTGTGGGTCTCGGAGATCATGCTGCAACAGACCCAGGTCAGCACCGTGCTCAATTACTTCGACCGGTTCATGGCTTCCCTGCCGACGGTCGAAGCCCTGGCCGCCGCGCCGGAAGACGAAGTGCTGCACCTGTGGACCGGCCTGGGTTACTACACCCGCGCACGCAACCTGCAGAAGACCGCCAAGATCGTCGTCGCCCAATACGGTGGCGAGTTTCCCAAGGACGTCGAAAAGCTCACTGAACTGCCCGGCATCGGCTTATCCACTGCGGGTGCGATCGCCAGCCTGAGCATGGGCCTGCGGGCGCCCATCCTCGACGGCAACGTCAAGCGCGTATTGGCGCGCTTTACCGCGCAAGAGGGCTACCCCGGCGAGCCCAAGGTTGCCAAGCAGCTCTGGGCCACCGCAGAGCGCTTTACGCCGCACGACCGCGTCAACGCCTACACCCAGGCGATGATGGACATGGGCGCCACGCTCTGCACCCGCAGCAAACCCAGTTGCCTGCTGTGCCCGCTGGAAAAGGGCTGCGAGGCGCACATGCTCGGCCTGGAGACACGCTACCCAATCCCCAAGCCGCGCAAAACCATCCCGCAAAAGCGCACGCTGATGCCGATGCTGGCCAACGCCGAGGGCGCGATTCTGCTTTACCGCCGCCCTTCCACGGGCCTGTGGGGCGGTTTGTGGAGCTTGCCGGAGCTCGACGACCTCCAGGACCTGGAACACTTGGCCAACCAGCACGCGCTCGCGCTGGGCACGCCGCATGAACTGCCGGGGCTGATCCACACCTTCAGCCACTTCCAGCTGGCCATCGAACCCTGGCTGGTCCAGGTCGAGGAATCCGCCCATCACGTGGCCGAGGCCGACTGGCTCTGGTATAACCTCGCCACCCCGCCGCGCCTGGGCCTTGCCGCCCCGGTAAAAAAACTGCTGAAGCGCGCGGCCGACGTATTGAACGCAGGAGTTCCGTCATGACCCGCACCATCATGTGCCGCAAGTACCACGAAGAATTGCCTGCCCTGGAGCGCGCACCGTTCCCCGGCGCCAAAGGCCAGGACATCTTCGACAACGTCTCCGCCAAAGCCTGGGCCGACTGGCAAAAACACCAGACCCTGCTGATCAACGAAAAACGCCTGAACATGATGAACGCCGAAGACCGCAAATACCTGCAGGGCGAGATGGACAAGTTCTTTTCTGGCGAGGATTACGCCAAGGCCGACGGCTACGTGCCGCCTGCTCAATAATTGATCAAAAACCGGGGTCGGCACGTAAGCGACGGTAATAATTAAATATTTTTTGAAAACTTGCTTGACGACCCCCTGAAAAACCCGTTTAATGCGCCCCGTTGCCCAGATAGCTCAGTCGGTAGAGCAGGGGATTGAAAATCCCCGTGTCGGCGGTTCGATTCCGTCTCTGGGCACCACTAATTAGTTTCAGGTGGTGCAAACGTCATCTGAAACACACAAAAAACCCGCCAAGTGCGGGTTTTTTGTTGCCTTCGATTTGCTGCCCCTTCCGCGCATGCACCCTGTCGAAAAATAGTAGCATTATGCTATGATTTGGCTGAATGCCATGGCAGGCGAGCAACATCATGCGGATGCATCCTTATCCCTCCCGTATCTCGTCGGCCTTTGGTATTCAAAAACCAAAACAGGCCAGGTGACCCAGTCACCCAACCTTAGCCCCCCCTCGCTGCGCCCACTCGATATCTATCGACATGGAAAAGTTATGTCCAACATCAATGAATTGAAAGACAAAATCGACACAAAGACCGCCAACATGGTGTTGCTTTGCATAGCAACAGCGGGGCTCTACGTGCTGTTGTGGCTGGCTCGAAACAACAAAATTATCAGCGAAACCACAAAGGTCCGACTGGTTGACGACACCTACATCATTTGGCTTGCGGTATGCCTTGGCTTGGGCGGTCTCCTTTCCAACAGTGGCTTGGCATCTATGGACTTGTTGTCCGGGATTCTTATGATCGCCTCCAGCGCCCTTTATATCGTCTGGGCATTCAAGGCTAAAAAAGCCCTGTCGGAATACGCTCTAAGCGAGCACAAGATCGACCTGAGAATGAACGGTTTCTACACCTTCTTCCTGCACGCCTTTTACATCAACTACTGCATCAATGACCTGCCGGAAGAGCAGCGTAAGCAAAACATTCTGCGCGGTCAGACTCAGCAACCCCAGCAGGTGTGAAATCAAGTTGGGCGCAGGGCTGCACCCGGGACCACTCCTTCAAGGACGCTTGCATGATCCCCACAACAGGAAGACTCAAGACCGCAATGGTGTTCGCCGCGTACCTGTTTTGCGCTGGCACCGCCAATGCGGCAAATGAAGAACTTGCCCAGGAAGTACGGGAAAGCATGCAGGAGCAGTGGGATAACGACACCTCGCCCGGCGAAAACAGGATCAAAGACCTGACGCTGATAAAGCGAGGGGAAAACAAATACCGCGGGATCGTTGAAGTGGAAGGCCCGGATGGCCCTGAAACACTGATCGTGAAGGTCATGGTCGACGACGACAACCTGATCTGGGAAGTCGTGGACTAGCGTTGACAGCGACACACGCACCGCAACACCCAGCACTACGCCAGCCCGACGTACTGCCTCCCACTTGGGCACATGGAGAAGTAAATGGCATACACATCGATCATTTTCAAAAACCCGCATACCGGCGCAATGAAAGAGGCCCCGGTTGGATTTTCCTGGACAACGTTCTTTTTCGGCTGCTTCCCGGCACTGTTTCGCGGCGACCTGAAGTACGGCCTGATCCAGTTCGTCATCGCCATGTTCACAATGGGCGTGAGCAACATTGTGTTTGCCTTCATCTACAACAAGCTCTACATCAAGGACCTTATCGGCCAAGGCTTCAAAGGCCAGTCCATTGCCAGCGGCGACATGAACTTTGCCTCGGCAAAAATCGGCATGCAGATACCTATGCTTGAAGCTGCCTGATTCGCCCTCTGCACCGCCCAATAAAAGCCTGCCTTGTGCAGGCTTTTTTATGCGGGGAAGAAATGCTCACTTGAGCAAAAACACCATCAGCAGATTATCGTTCAGCCGCCCTTCAAAGCTTGGCGCTTGCTGCTCCATCGACGTCCCTTTCAACAGCGCTGCCTCCTTGCGCGGCACAATCACCCAGGATGGCCGTGGCAACGTGGTTAATTGTTCAAGCTGATTATCAGCGACGAACAGCGGCTGCTCATCGTGATCCAGGTTCATCATGTAGCGCACCGCCCAGGTATCGCGCCCCAGATTGACGAACACCAAGGGGCCTGGATCGGACTCACGCAGCGCTTCAACCTGGCTGACAAACTTGCGCGTATCAAATTGCAGATCCTTGGCGGGGTCTATAACCACCACCAACAGCAGCCATTGCGCCGCCAGTGCGACCACGCTAAGCCACACCAACCGCAATGGACGACGCCAGGCCATCAGCGCCGCCAGTTGCAACACCAGCAGCGCGCCAATCATCAGCGGTAACGAAACGTCCGGCCAGTAGCCGTGCTTTTGCCAGGCGTGCCGACACACAAACAGCACGACCACGCACAACGCCGGCAGCGCCGCGACAAGCCCTTCGTAGCAGCGGCGCACGCCGATCAGCCAATGTTGCGCCTGAAGCAGCCCATAGGCGGCGACAGCGGCGAACATCGGCACCATCGGCAGAATGTAATAAGCGCGCTTGAAGTGCGGCACCGAAAGCCCAAGCAAAATCATCAAGCCACAGGCGCCAAGCCGTACCACCAGCTGAATATCGTCATTGACCCAGCGCTCAGACCAGCGATGACGCAGCGCAATCATCGTGGCCAGCGCGAGCGGCACCACCGGGAAGTAGCGGTACAAACTGAGCTTGAAGTAGAAGTAAAACGGCTCGCCACTCTCATCGAGGCGCCCGCTGACCTGCATCCTGAACACCTCATCGGCAAAGGCATCGCCGCCGCTGAACCGCGCCAGCTTCATCAACATCCACCAGCACGCCACCAGCAACACCAACCCCACAAAACCGTGAATCAGCACCTGCTTGACGCGCTGCCCCGGTCGGCCGAGCGCCCAGTACACGCACACCACGCCACACACCTCGATCAACCCAAGCGGCCCACGAATCGCGAACGCCAGAATAAATAACGGGAACACGGCAAGCTGCCGCACCCGCGACCCCATGCGCTCGCCGCTGTGCAGCAGGTAGAAACTGCCCACACACAGCAACGCGATCATCAGGTCCAGGCACACCGAGCGCGACTTATCGAGCAATTGGGTGGTGAGCAGCGTCAGCAATACCGTCAGCCACGCCCAAGGTCGGCTCAATGGCACCAGCAAGCGATAGATCAGCGCGATCATGCCCGCCGAGGCAAGCGCCGTCGGCAGGACATTCGCCAGGTGGTTGGGCGCCCCGAACAAGCGGGCAAACACGAAGCTGAAAAAGGTCGCGGTCCCCGGGTAGTCCGGGTAAGGCTGACCGTAGGTAGTCGGAAAAAGACTCGCGCCATGGCGAAACATTTCTTGCAGAAACAGCGCCCAACGCCCGTCAAACCCTTGGGGTTGCTCATCCCAGATGCCCAAGGTGAACAGCAGTAAAGCGATCAGAAACAGGCCCAGGGACTCCAGGCGAAAACGGCTGCGGTGATCCATCGAATGTCCTTTCAGGTAGGCTGCGCCGACTCCATGGTGCCGACTCAGCTCCTGAATAGCGCCTGAACAAACCCGAACATTTATGGATTTATCGACCAGCGCGCCACACCAGTGCCGGAATCAGCCGGATGTAGACTAGCTCGCCCATCAGCTCAACGAGGGTTTGCAGAATCACCGCCGTTGCAGCCAGCCCGCGCACGTCTTCCGGCAAAGCCAGCGCAAGGGGCAAGACCACCAGAGAATTGCGGGTCGAGGCACTGAACGTGACCGCCCGCGCGGTCACAGCAGGCAACGCCAACAACCGTGCAGCCAACGCGCCCATCAACGGCGCCAGCAACAAGAAGCCCACGTACACCGGCATCAGCGGCAACAGCAAACCGATATCGCGCACCACCGAGGTGATCTGCGAGCTGATGACCACAAACAGCACCAGCGCCATCGCGGGCACCGGCAGCCAGGCCCAGGCGTCGTTCCACATATTGATCACGCTGGAGCGCCGCGCCAGGAATGTCGTCAGCACCGCCAGCATCATCGGCAGCACAATCAACAGCACAAACGCCTCCACGAACGGCTCTACCGCCACCACGACAGCGGATTGCGCGCCCAGCATGAAACCCAGGTACACCGGCAACAGCACCAGTTGCAGCAGCAACAGCACCGGCGTTGCCGCCAGCATCAGCCGCGAATCGCCTTTACCGATGTGGGTAAACACCACCACGTAGTCGATGCACGGCGTCAGCAACACCAGCAATGCACCCACCAACAGCGCCGGGCGCTCCACCAAGCCACGGGTCAACGCCCACACCAGCAAGGGCACCAGGATGAAATTGGCCAATAACAGCGCCGAGATAAAGCGCTTGTTGCCCAAACCCTGGCGCAGCTCCAGAAACGGGATTTGCAGGAACATCGCATACATCAGCACCGCGATGGCGGGCGTCACCAGCACGCCAAGACCATGGGCTGACAGCGGCGCAAGCACGCCGAATGCCGCCGCCAGCAGGACGGCAACGAAGTAGATGGGGATCTGACTGTGTTCGAGGGTGTCGCGGGTCATGGACTGACTTTGGCTGATGAACAGATCGCAAGCCTAAGCACTCAGGGGGGGCGAGGTCGAGCATCGCGATATTTGTTACGCCCCTGCCGCGCTAAATTTGTTAATTTCGGTTTCTTATAAAAGCGCGTGGCCCTACAGCCCACACCAAAAGCGCAAGGATCAAGCCGACCTATGAACCTGCCCACTCGACCAGCCCCGGAAGCATTCCGTGAGCCCGCCAACGACGGCTACCCCATCGGCGGCTTCACCTGGCGCCATATCAGAACCGACCCGATACGCCCGGTTGTCATCATCAACGCCGCCACTTCCGTACGCTGCCGCCACTACTCTCGCTTCGCCGACTACCTGTTTGCCAATGGCTTGGACGTCATCACGTACGACTACCGAGGCATAGGCGAGTCCCGCAGTGGCTCGCTGCGCGGATTCAAGGCGTCGTGGTCGGATTGGGGCGTGCTGGATTTCGAGGCGATGCTGCAGCGCGCGCAACGGGAGTTTCCAGGGCAGCCGATTGATGTGATCGGTCACAGCTTTGGAGGCTGTGCGGCGGGGCTTGGCGCCTCCGGCGCGGTGATCCGACGCATCGTCACAGTCGGCGCGCAGTTTGCGTACTGGCGCGACTATGAGGCCAGCGGGCGCTGGCGCATGTTTGCCAAGTGGCATGTGGTGATGCCGCTGGTGACCGCGCTGTATGGCTACTTCCCCGGCAAACGCCTGGGCTGGCTGGAAGACACACCGGCCGGCGTGGTGCACGACTGGGGCACGCCAACCCCCCGGTACGAGACGCGCCCCAGCGGGCGCGCGCTGAATGAGCTGCCATTTGCCCGCGTGAAGGCGCAGTTGCTGGCGATCAGCATCACCGACGACCCGTTTGGCACGGTGGCGGCAATTGAGCGGCTACTGGGCTATTTCGAACACAGCGAGCGCACGCATCTGCGCATAGCCCCTGAAGATATTGGCGAAAAAGCCGTCGGGCATTTCGCCTTTTTCCGCAGTGAATATCAGGACCGGCTGTGGCCGATTGCACTGGCGTGGCTGCAACACGGTGAGTTGATGCAAGGCGCTCCCGGTCAGCGCGTTTAGAATCCCTTGGGATTTACCCCCAACCTGCGCTTCAATACCCACCCAGACCCAGTACCCAAGGACGTTGAGCCCATGGCCTCGCCGAACAAGCAGCAAAAACGTGCCCACCGGGCAAAGGCCAAGGCCAAGCAAAACCGTACCCAACGCAGCGTTGCGACCAAGCCGGATGCGTTCGCCGGCGATGACAGCCGCATTGACCTTGAGTCGGTAGATTTGACCGAGTTGTTTATGGAGATGCGCACCGCGGGCGAAACCAGCCAGCAGGCACTGTGTGCAGTATTTCTGGCGCACCCGTTGCTGGCGCTGGTGCTGGAGCAGGAAGGCGAAGAAGAGGCCACTGACTTCATTCTCGCGGCACTGATCGAGTACCGGCAGTGGGCGACGGACAGTGATGATGAAGCGGCAGCGCTGGCGTGGATCGAGTCGCCGCAGTTTCAGGCCGATTACGTGGCGGCCTCCCAAGCGCTCGCCAACTCAGCAGACTGACACAACACCAAATGTGGGAGCGGGCTTGCCCGCGAAAGCGGTGGATCAGTCGCCAGATGTGCTGGCTGATCTACCGTAATCGCGGGCAAGCCCGCCCCCACATTTGAATTGCGATGCATTGCGCAGCGCATTTCATTACATCAATTGAGTACGGCAGCGCCTACTTTCTGCGCCTTGCGACGGCTCGCCACAAACAACCCCGCCAGCACCACCAGCAAGCTCAAAATCCCGGTCGCAATAATCTCGACCCGGTGCGCTTCCTGGAACAGCATGATGGTCAGCGTACCGACGATGAACACCATTACCGCGTAGGTCAGGCCAGGGAACAGCCACATCTTGAACACAATCTTCTCGCCCGCAGCCGTGCGCTTCTGGCGCATGCGCAGTTGCGACACTGCGATCACCAGGTACACCAGCAACGCGATGGCGCCGGAGCTTGCCAACAGGAACTCGAACACCGCCGCCGGAGCGACGTAGTTGGCGAACACTGCCAGGAACGCCGCGCCAGTGGACAACAGCACCGCGCAGTAAGGCGTGCCGCTTTTGTTGGTGCGCTTGGACATCGCCGGCGCATCACCGCGACGCCCCAGGGAGAACAGCATGCGCGAGGCGGTGTACAACGCCGAATTCAGGCAGCTGGTCACGGCAACCAATACCACCAGGTCGACGATCAGCTTGGCGTTCGGAATGCCCATGCGTTCCAGCACAGTCTGGTAGGAACCTACGGCCGCCAGGGTCGGATCGTTCCATGGCACCAGCGACACAACGATGAAGATCGACAGCAGGTAGAACAAACCAATCCGCCAGATCACCGAGTTGGTGGCCTTGGTGATTTGCTGGCCAGGGTTCTTCGATTCGGCCGCAGCGATGGTGACAATCTCGGTGCCCATGAACGAGAACATGGTGGTCAGGATGGCCGCCAATACCGCGCCCATGCCATTAGGCATAAAGCCCTGGGTGTCGAACAGGTGGGACACGCCGCTGACCTGACTGGTCGGCAGGAAGCCGAAAATCGCCGCCAGGCCGAGGATCACAAAGCCCACAATCGCCACGACTTTGATCAGCGCAAACCAGAATTCGAATTCACCATAGTTTTTCACGCTGAACAGGTTGGTTGCCGTGAGCAGCAACGTGATGATCAGGGTAAAGGCCCAGATCGCCACATCAGGGAACCATGCATTAAGGATGGTCGCAGCAGCGTTGGCTTCCAACGGAATCACCAGCACCCAGAACCACCAGTACAACCAGCCAATGGTGAAACCGGCCCAATGGCCAATCGCACGGTCGGCATAGGTGGAGAACGAACCGGTATCCGGCGAGGCCACGGCCATCTCGGCGAGCATGCGCATCACCAATACCACCAACGTACCCGCAGCGGCGTAAGCCAGCAGTACGGCCGGGCCGGCGGCAGCAATCGCGTGGCCGGAGCCAACAAACAAACCGGCACCAATGACGCCGGCAATCGACAGCATGGTGACGTGACGCGGTTTGAGCCCCTGTTCGAGGTCATTGGAGCTTTGCGTACTACTCATTGACACACCTTTACGAGGAATTGCGAAAACGGTCCGCCCGGCCTGCGATCTTTCTCGTGAAAAGAAACCAACGGGGCGTTCTTTATTTTTTACGCAAGATTTGCGCCAAAATATTACAGAGCCGCGATTGACGCGGGCTGTAGGACAATTCAACGTGCGCTGCAAGTCATTGAGAACAATGGCATTCCGCTATAGCGTTACCGTGCGACCCACAATCCAGACGGTCATGCGCACCAAAAACACACACAAAAAGTGCGTGACGCCCCACAAAGGGGCTGATATGGACCGTTTGCCCGGTTAACCCTTCCAACACCCGGCCAAAGCTGGCACCATCGCGCCCTTTTTTACGCAAAGCCTGTGGATTTCTCGGGTTCAAACGTCTGTAGGTTGTTGATGGCGCGACACGCTGCTGCGCCGATGCGACACCCTGCCGCAGGCCACCCGTTAACCGTCCGCAGCGCTGTTGGCTGCCATCCGAACGCTATGCTAGCTTGGCGCCTCGCCAGGAAGGCGGCCCAACAGCAGGAATGCAATGAACACAATGAGGACCGCACATGGCCGAGGCCGCGCCCGCGCTTGAAATCCGCAACTTGCATAAACGCTATGGTGAGCTTGAGGTACTTAAAGGTATCTCGCTGACCGCCCGCGACGGCGACGTGATCTCGATCCTGGGTTCCTCCGGTTCCGGCAAGTCCACCTTCCTGCGCTGCATCAACCTGCTGGAAAACCCGCACCAGGGACAGATCCTGGTCGCCGGCGAAGAACTCAAGCTCAAGGCCGCGAAAAACGGCGAGCTGATGGCCGCCGACGGCAAACAGATCAACCGCCTGCGCAGCGAAATCGGTTTTGTGTTTCAAAACTTTAACCTGTGGCCACACATGAGCATCCTCGACAACATCATCGAGGCGCCCCGCCGTGTGCTCGGCCAAAGCAAAGCCGAAGCCACGGAAGTGGCCGAAGCCTTGCTGGCCAAGGTCGGCATCGCCGACAAGCGTCACGCCTACCCTGCGCAACTGTCCGGTGGCCAGCAGCAACGGGCGGCCATTGCGCGCACCCTGGCCATGCAGCCCAAGGTCATCCTGTTCGACGAGCCGACATCGGCGCTTGACCCGGAAATGGTCCAGGAAGTACTTAATGTGATCCGCGCGCTGGCCGAAGAAGGCCGCACCATGCTGTTGGTCACCCATGAAATGGGCTTTGCCCGTCAGGTGTCCAGTGAAGTGGTGTTCCTGCACCAGGGCCTGGTCGAAGAGCAAGGATCGCCACAGCAGGTATTTGAAAACCCGCTTTCGGCGCGCTGCAAACAATTCATGTCCAGCAACCGCTAACGGAGCAACATGCATGCAGAACTATAAAAAATTCCTTCTGGCCGCGGCCGTTTCGATGGCGTTCAGCGCCACGGCCATGGCAGAAACCTTGAAGATGGGGATCGAAGCGGCCTACCCGCCCTTCAACAATAAAGACGCCAGCGGCAACGTCGTCGGCTTCGACAAAGACATCGGCGACGCCCTGTGCGCGAAGATGAAAGTCGAGAAGTGCGAAGTGTATGTGTCCGACTGGGACGGCATCATCCCGGCCCTGAACGCCAAGAAGTTCGACTTCCTGGTGTCCTCGCTGTCGATCACCGATGAGCGCAAGCAGGCCGTCGACTTCACCGACCCGTACTACTCCAACAAGCTGCAATTCATCGCGCCTAAAGCGACTGCGGACTTCAAGACCGACGCGGCCTACCTGAAGGGCAAGGTCATCGGTGCACAGCGCGCGACGCTGGCCGGTACTTACCTGGAAGACAAGCTGCCGGACACCGAGGCCAAGCTTTACGACACCCAGGAAAACGCCTACCTCGACCTGACGTCCGGCCGCCTGGACGGCATCCTCGCCGACAAATACGTGCAGTACGAATGGCTCAAGAGCAAAGACGGTTCGGCCTATGAATTCAAGGGCGACCCCGTTGTAGAAAGCGACAAGATCGGGATCGCCGTACGCAAGGGCGACCCGTTGCGCGAGCGCCTGAACAAAGCTTTGGCAGAGATCAAGGCAGACGGCACCTACAAAAAGATCAACGACAAGTACTTCCCGTTCAGCATCGAATGATCTGAACGGCCTGCCCGACGCGCTGCTTGAGCGCGTCGGCTTTTAGCAATGCCTGCCGCGATATGAAAACACCATGAATTTCGATCTCTACGGATTCGGCCCGGCGCTCGCCGCCGGCGCGCTGATGACCGTCAAACTGGCGCTCACGGCTTTATGCCTGGGGCTGGTGCTGGGCCTTGCCGGCGCCTTGGCCAAGACATCGCCCTACAAGCCGTTGCAATGGCTTGGCGGCGTTTACTCGACCATCGTTCGCGGCGTGCCGGAACTGTTGTGGGTGTTGCTGATTTATTTCGGCACGATCAACGCGATGCGCAGCCTGGGTGAAATGCTCGACATTCCCGACCTGTCGCTCAGCGCGTTCGCGGCCGGCGTGATCGCCTTGGGCCTGTGTTTCGGGGCCTACGCCACCGAGGTGTTACGTGGCGCGATCATCGCTATTCCCAAGGGCCATCGCGAAGCCGGTGTGGCATTGGGCCTGTCGAAGTTTCGCATCTTCACCCGCCTGATCATGCCGCAGATGTGGCGCATCGCCCTGCCGGGCCTGGGCAATCTGTTCCTGATCCTGATGAAAGACACCGCGCTGGTCACGGTTATCGGCCTGGAGGAAATCATGCGCCACGCCCAGATCGCGGTCACCGTCACCAAACAGCCGTTCACCTTCTATCTGGTCGCCGCGTTCATTTATCTGGGCCTGACGTCGCTGTCGATGGTCGCTATGCACGTGCTGGAAAAACGCGCCGCCCGCGGCTTCGTGAGGACGACGTAATGGAATGGGAAGTCATCTATAAGTGGCTGCCGAAGTTTATCCAGGGCGCCATTCTGACCCTGGAACTGGTTGGCATTGCCGTGATTCTCGGGCTGATCCTGGCGATCCCGCTGGGCATCGCTCGCTCGTCCAAGCGCTGGTATGTGCGCTCGCTGCCCTACGCGTATATCTTCTTTTTTCGCGGCACCCCATTGCTGGTGCAGTTGTTCCTGGTCTATTACGGCCTGGCCCAATTCGATGCCGTGCGCGCAAGCTTCATGTGGACGTACCTGCGCGACCCTTTCTGGTGTGCCACGGCCACCATGACCCTGCACACGGCGGCTTATATCGCCGAGATCCTGCGCGGCGCCATCCAGGCTATCCCGCCGGGCGAAATCGAAGCAGCTCGCGCGCTGGGCATGTCCAAGCCGAAAACGCTGTTCTATATCATCCTGCCGCGTGCGGCCCGTATCGGCCTGCCGGCCTACAGCAACGAAGTCATTTTGATGCTCAAGGCAAGCTCCCTCGCGAGCACAGTGGCCTTGCTGGAACTGACCGGTATGGCCAGGACCATCATTGCGCGCAACTACCTGACGGTTGAGATGTTCTTCACCGCCGGCGTGTTCTACCTGCTGATTTCCTACATCCTGGTACGCGGCTTCAAACTGCTCGAACGCTGGTTGCGCGTCGATGCTTGCCAGGGACGTTGAGGCGCGCTTCGCGGCGCTGGATGCGTTCCTGATCGAGCGCCAAGGGCTGTGGCGACCACGGCCCTTTACGCACCTGCAATTACCCTGGGAACGCGAGTATCCCGAGCTTGCCCAGTGGTTACGCCAGCGCACGTTGGCCGATGCCGAAAGCTGTCACAACTGGCCTCACGCGCTGCCGGCGCCCGCGCCTTTTCCACAGCTGGCCGAACAGGCGCTGCAGCTCAGTGCTGTGGACAGGTTACCGACACAGGCGCTGGAGCCGGCGCGTCATCGACTGAATGTCGACGTACCGGGTCGCAAGTGGCAACAGATCGAAGCCTTCGGTGCCGCACTCAATTTCACTCACACGCCCGGCCATTGGCTGGACTGGTGCGCCGGCAAAGGCCATCTTGGCCGCCGCCTGCTGCAACCCGGCCAGCAGTTGACATGCCTGGAATACGACCCGGCGCTGATTGCCTCCGGCCAGGCATTAAGCGATCACCACCGCTTGCCCGTCACTCATCGCCTGCAAGACGTGATGGCCCAGGTGGCACTCAGCCCCGAACACACACCCGTCGCCCTGCATGCCTGCGGCGACCTGCACGTGCGCCTGCTGCAACTGGCCAGCGCGGCCGGTTGCAAGCAGCTGGCACTGGCGCCCTGCTGTTACAACCGCATCAACGCTGACAGCTATCAAGCCGTATCCGGCACCGCACGCGCGTCGCAATTGCGGCTGTCGATTGATGACCTGGGCCTGCCGTTGAGCGAAACCGTGACTGCCGGCAACCGCGTACGCCAGCAACGGGATATCTCCATGGCCCGACGCTTGGGCTTCGATCAGTTACAGCGGCAATTGCGTGGCTGCGACGACTATTTGCCCACGCCTTCCTTGCCCGCCCGCTGGCTGGATCAACCTTTCGCAGACTATTGCCAAGCGCTGGCGAGCCTAAAGGGCTTATCCACAGGTGAACAGGATTGGCAGGCGCTGGAAGCGCAGGGCTGGCGCCGGCTGGCCGAGGTCAGAAACCTGGAGTTGGTCCGTGGGTTGTTTCGGCGCCCATTGGAAATGTGGCTGGTGCTGGACCGGGCACTTTTTCTGCTCGAACAGGGCTATAACGTTGAGATAGGCAGCTTCTGCGACGCCACGCTGACCCCGCGCAATTTGATGGTGGTGGCTGAGCGCGATTAAGGGGCAAATTTCCTACACGCGCCCTGTGGATAAGTCTGTTGATGAATTCTTTACGAGCGCTGTAACTATCAGCGCTACAGGCCAAAAGCCAAGCTGGTCATTTTTTGTTCACATTATAAAGTGCACGCAAAACAGGCAGTTGCAGCGTGTTGAGAACGGCTCCGCAAAATGGCTGTTTCGTGACACGCACGACCAACCGATTGTGCATAAGCATCTGGCGTAACGCGTATAAACCACGCTTAAGCCGTTCTTTTGGGCGCCTTCAACAGCTGGCAAATTTCGTTGATATCGTCGCTGGCCAGGTGTTTCGCAACGTTATCCAACGGGTCGGCAGCAAACGCCAGCGCCTCGTTGATCGCCATGTCACGGTGAACCTCCAGCGGAGCCTTGCCGAGGTGCTGTTTGAAGGCCTCAACCATGTCCAGGCTGAAAGCATTGCTCTCATCCACCTGATTGACCACCACATGCACGGCAGGCGGGCGTTCACCGGCAAGGTGCGGCGCAAGCAATACATCCAAGTGATCGAGCGTGCCAAGGCACGCGGCATCCGCCTGCACAATCACCAACACCACGTCGGCAACGTTCAGCGCTTGATGAAAGTAGACGTTGTTGCCAGCTGGCGTATCGATGATCACCGTTTGCCGCTCGCTCAGGCCCAGCGATAGGAGACGTTGAGCCAGCCAGGTCGGCTCGTGTTTGAGCCAGCGCTCGAGATTTTCCTGCTGCTGAACATCGATATCGCCAAAGGTAAGCACTTGGCAACCGGCGAAACCGAGCTGTTGCAACGGGCTCCACTGCCCATGCTCCAGGCTGGTGCGGCCGATACCGGGAAGCGCCGCACTGACGCCAAAGTGATGGTGCAAGGCGTTCTGCGGGTCCAGGTCCAGCGCCACTACTGATTCGCCATGACGCTGCAGGCCGCTGCTCAGGGCTGTGGCCAAGGTGCTTCGGCCGACACCCCCATTCATCGACACCAGCGCGACGATTTTCGGGCGCAGTGCTGCCAGATCAACGGCGTGAGCGTGTGCGTGGGGGGATGGGTCAGCAGGCACGCTGCCGAAAAAGTGCATGCGCGCATTGATGCCTTGGGCATCGTGGGTGACGTTTTTGCCGAACAACGTCAAAAGCTCTTCACTCAGGCTCATGGCCTACTCCTCACGACGCATCGTAAAGACGTGAAGTTCGGCAAGCAGGCACTTACCGCAGGTCTTATTATTGGCGTCTTAGTGACGCATTCTGTGACAGGTGTGGCGAAGTGTCATTATTTTGATGTTTTGACTGGGTGTTTTTTAGACAAACGGTAAATAGTCAAATAAATGGCCGTTCGCCTTTAGCGCATTCTCGCGCTCAACGCCCGACACAGCGCATTCACGTCTTGGCATCCGGCGCTATCAAGCACGGGGTCGAGCGGGTCTCGCCCGTAAGCCTGCGCCTCGCTGAACGAGGGATCGCGTTGAACCGTGCCCAACACGGCATCACCCAGGCGCAATTTGAAAACGCCCGCCATGTCCTGGCTGAACGCGTGACCGCCGTCCACCTGATTGATCACGTAAAACCGTTGAGGCGGCGATTCACTTGCAAGGTAGGGCGCGAGTACTTCGTCCATCTTGGCCAATCGGCGAAACGAAGCCGCGTCCGGCTGAACCACCACCAGCACCGCATCCGCCACCGACATTGCCTGGCCGAGATACACCGTGTTGCCCGCAGGGACGTCGATGACCACCGTGTCCTGGCAATTGAGCCCGAGGCCGGCCAAACGCTTGCCGAGAAATTCGAGATCCTGCCCCAGCCAACGATTCAGGCTTTGTTGCTGCACGGCGTCGGTTTCACCAAAGCTGACCAGCCGGCACCCGGCAAACCCTCTTTTGGGCAAGGCTTGCCAGGTTTGATTGAGCAAGCTGGTCGCCCCAAGGCCAGGCAGATCAAACCCCGGGCACAAGTGATGACGCAGCGCGTCTTGCGGGTCCAGGTCCAGCGCCAGCGCTGGATGCCCCTGACGCTGCAAACCGCTGGCAAGCGCGGCGGCCAACGTGCTGCGCCCCACGCCGCCGGTAGCAGAAACCACAACCACCACCTTGGGCGCCGAGGCGTGCGAATACACCTCGCCGCCCGGGCTTTCTACTACTTGGGGTGGGGGAACAGAAGCGGCCGTGCCTTGGTTCAAATGATCCAGCAAACGCTGTAAAGGCTCGGCCACCGAGGGCTCGCGCAAAGAGGGTTCAGCCAGCGCGGTGTAAAGTTTTGAAATGTGATCTGCACGCCCCACTGACTGCTCCTCCCGTTCTAATCGCCGATCAATTAAGGCGCGCATTGTGTGATATCACACTGATGGTGTCAGTATTTTGGTGTTTGTAACAAATTTTTTTCAGATGAGCGGCATGGCGCCATTTTTATGGCTTTAAGCCAATATCTAAATATTTCTTTTTAAATCAACTAACTAAAAATTATTTGTGTGTTTTTTGATCATTTTTTATTTCACGTCAAACGCTCTCAAGCCTCTTTCGTATCAGCGAGTACATAAACCTCAGGCCAACACATAACGAGACAAAACCAAAGCTGCGAGACACAGCCCAGATACCTGCAAGGCATTCAATGACCTCAGCCCACCATTGACGCCCCAGAGGACAGCACCATGACCCCGCACAACTGGAGACACTGCGTCGCCTTAGGCCTGCTTGCCTTGACCTTCGGCGCCCATGCCCACGCAAGTCAAAAGCCGGACATCCAGCGCGCATTGTCAACCACCGAAGACGCCCGCTCAGGCTGCGGCGTAGTGAATGCACGAATGAGCTACCTGGATTCGAAAGACCGGACACAGGTGTTGGAGTACATGAAATTTACCGACACTTGCGGGGACGGAAATTGAGGCTGATTTGAGGCCCCGCAGACGACGAAAAAGCAGTGATCGCAAAAAAACCTTCGCCTCTGCAAAAATAGTCAGAATTCAGGGGTTTACAGATGCTTGCCAATCGCTATAATCGTCGCCCTAACACGCCGGTATAGCTCAGTTGGTAGAGCAACTGACTTGTAATCAGTAGGTCCCGGGTTCGACTCCTGGTGCCGGCACCATATAAGACGAAGCCCTCACAGCAATGTGAGGGCTTTGTTGTTTCTGGCGTAAGCATCAGCGCCCTCGCTACACACAGCTGGCCACATCGACTGTGATGTCGTTCGTCTCTGCGCTCATTCGTGCCCTCGCCCTTGGCTGAGGCCTCCCCCCTATCAATAGCTTTTGGGCCGGCTGAAAAACGACTTTGCCCTACCGAATGATTGATGGAGAATGCGCCACGGCAAGGAACGCTGCACTTGAGCGGCCCGTCATGCACACATTTCATCATTCAATTACCAACGGAGCGGTGCGTGATTAATCGCGACAATTCATTCGACCTGATCAGGCACCTAGCGGCGCTGGCAGTTCTTGTAAGCCACCACTACGTACTTTCCGGCCAGCAAGAACCCATGTTGCAGGGCTACAACTCGTTAGGGGCGATTGCCGTATTGGCATTCTTCGCCATATCCGGCTTCCTCATCACTCAAAGCTTTCTAAATACTCGCAGCTTCTACCACTACATGGAGAAGCGAATCGCGCGAATTTTTCCTGCCTTGATCGCCTGTGCATTTGTGATGGTGTACCTCTGCGGGCCTGCATTCAGCAAAAACGGTTGGGGCTATGCATTCAGCCTGGAGTCGTTGACAGACTTTTTGAAAGTGTCGGCGTTTGGCCGCGCGGACATAGGCGACATTACCAGCACCTTCATATTTAAAGATTCGTTCAACGGAAGCTTGTGGTCGCTGAAAATTGAGTTTGGCTGCTACGTGCTGCTCGCGTTGGCGCTGCTGGTATTGCGCAGGGCAGCCGTGCCGCTGATCATCGCACTTGCCTTTTGCATAACCACCTATTTATGCAGCACGTCAACACACCCGATGGCGCCGAAGCTACTGGTGTACTCAACCGTCGGGATTGCATTCTTCGTAGGGTCTTCGCTGTATTTCTATCGAGCTGCATTCAGCAGCGCAAAAGCGAAACTATTGATCGGCATTCTGTCGGCGGCACTTATTCTGGTCTCCCTGAACACGCCGTTGGTTATGGTGTTTGCAAGTATCGGGGTAAGTCTTCTGGTGCTGTCACTTGGGACGTTGTGCAAAGATCGAATCATTAAATCTCGATTCGATATTTCGTATGGGATGTATCTCTACGCCTTCCCCGTGCAGCAACTCATGATCAATACGACGGCACTGAGCTTCTACGCTTCAATGCTGGCAACTGCGGCAGTTGTGATCGTGCTGGCCACCTTGTCGTGGCTGTTTATCGAGAAGCCTGCACTGAACTATGTGCATCGAAAGTCCCGACACCAGGAAAGCGCTGCAACAATGGCGTAGAGCAGTTTCATGCCGTGATGAACCTCGCGGAGTGTTGCCTGGCGGTCTCGACACGGCTGACGCTCGGCTGCGAACTCAGCGACCGAGCCTGAGAACCCGATTTTGAGGCAGGCGCGAAAAGCGCCACGCAGTCGTTAAGTCAACGAACGTGATAGCTCTCATTCGATAGGGGAGTCTCACCAATAACTGCAACAAATCCGCCCGTATTAACCTCCCCAGTCGTCACGCCTTGGTGATGGTAAAGGCGGTGAAGGTGTTGGAGTCGCCCTGCCATGCTGGGCAATAGGGTGTGAATGTGGTGGCCGGGGCGCTATCGCGGGTGATGCGCAGGCTGACAAAGGGCATGGCAGTGGCTCCAGTAGCCGGCCGTCGAGGTGATGGGCGGGCAAGTGGGGCTAATTTAGGCGTGCGCCTGATAGGGATAAAGGTGGGCTGGAGTACTTCATTAGTGACGCGGTGTAACAGATGCATGAGGTAATACCTTCATGTATCTCGCCTGACGCTTTTTTCGGTATAACCGACACCTCTGCGTTGTGAACGGACTTCCATGAACGCCCTGAAACTGATCTGCCTGCTCGTCATCTTTCCCCTATTGCTCGCCGCCCTCGGTGGCTGGGAGCGCCAGCGTGCCGCCGACGCGACCACGGACATCATCGTTTACAGCGCCAAGGTGAACGCTGCCAAACAGCAGTTGCAGGCGCTGGCGGCGCGAAATCCAGCGGCGCTGGTCGACCTGGGCAAAGAGAAAATCAGCGTGCAACTGGCGCTCTCACGCCTGGACAACGTTGAATCCGAGCTGCCGACTGCTCATCGCGTAAACCGCGCCCTGCGCGAACTGGCACCGTGGGTGATCGGCCTGGGGTTGCTCGCGGCGTGCATCGGCCTGGCCGCGCTGGCCGGCACCCAGTGGGCAGGGCAACGCGCGCAGCAGTCGCGGGAGAAATTGCTGCAGGTGTTCTCCCTGGGCAGCCGGCTGTTGCCCTACGGGCTGGTGAGCCATGTGGTGGCAATGGCCGCGACGTTGGCGTTGGTGCTGATTTATGAAGGCCTGGCGATGTGGCATGTGGGACGCCTGGGCAGCGGCGAAGTCAAGTTGATGGCAACACTGGGTGTGTTGGCCGCCTTCAGTGTGTATTCAATCTGGTCGCTGCTTAAACAACTGCGCAACATGCTGGGGATGTTCAAGCCCGAACCGTTGCAGATGTTCGGGCAGGTCATTACACCGCAGCAGGCACCCGGGTTATGGCGCCACGTACGCGAACTGGCCGGCCAACTGGGTGCATTGGCGCCGGACCATATTGTGGTGAGCCTGGCCCAGGGCTTTTACGTGACCTCCAGCGAAGCCAATGTAATGCCCGCCGAAACGCGATTGAGCGGGCGCACCCTGCATGTGCCGTTGCTGCACCTGGGCCTGCTGAACCGCGAAGAAATCGGCGCGGTGATCGGCCACGAGCTGGCGCACTTTGTGGGTGAGGACACCGAGTACAGCCTGCATTTTCTGCCGATCTACGACGGCGTCGACCGCAGCCTGCGGGCACTGCTGGAAACCATGCAGGCCAGCGACCTGATCCAGGGTTGGCTCATGCGCCCTTCGTTCATGTTCGGCCTGTTTTTCATGCAGCGGTTCGATCACGCAGTGAATCACTGGAGCCGAGAACGCGAGTTACTGGCGGACGCTGCCGGCGCGCGATTGGTGGGCAATGCGGCGGCGGCCTCGGCGTTGTTGCGAATCTCGGTACTGCATGCCCACATCGAGCAGGCTTTGCTGACGCTCTGTGACACGGCCACAGAGGATGACTTGCCCGGCGCGGTGCTGACCGCATTGCGCGACACACCCTTGCAGCTGCCGCCCGAAGCGCTGGACATTCACCAACCGCACCCGACCGACTCTCACCCATCAAATGGCGAACGCTTGCAAGCCTTACAAGTGCACGTGGAAGACGCCGTGCACCGCGCCACGCGTGCGGTGGATGTAGACGCTGCGAATGCGCAGATCGATGCGTGTTTCAGCGCTCCGCTTAGCGTGCGAGTACAACTTTCCCGCGATCTGAACGCGCTGGCAGAGGCCGAAAACACTGAGCAAACCGAGCTGTTGGAAAGCATGGTCACGTCCACTACAGGCGAATGCTCGCTGCATGAAGGCGGCCGGTGGCGCGGCACGCTGATGGCGGTGTTGGCAGTGCCGTTTGTGTTGCTGGGGTTGGCCATCATGAGTCGGCCCTGGCTTTCCCCGGAAAAATTGAAAGGCACCCCGCTGTCGGCCGTGGGCGCCGGCGCGGCGATCGGCAGCATCGCGCTGATCTTTTTATGGATGGGCATCCGCCGCTTCAAGCGCGCACCGCAAACCGCGCTGCGTCTGACGCCGGAGCATTTTGTGTTCGCCAATCTGACGCACCCCTTGCCCATCGAACACATCGCCGATGTCAGCCTGCAATTTGCCCAAGGCGTGTGGGTCACGGTAGAACTGACGCCCGAAGCGCCATTACCCGAGCGACGTAAAACCGCGTTCGGCGTACCTGGAGCGCGGGTCAACAAGAAGAAACGCCAAGTGCTGCTGCAGATGGCGCAACTGTGCATCGATAACCAGAAAATCGAGCCCTACGAAGGGTTGGCGATGATGCTCAACTACCTGAATGCCTCACTCGCCCGCAAAATTTTGCACAGCCGCCAAGACTGAAGTGCAGGCATAAAAAAACCCCGAACCAGTCGGGGTTTTTGATCGCCTAAAATCAGGCGCGACGCCGAATCAATTAGAAAACGTTGATCGGGTAATCGGCGAACAGACGGATTTCGTTACCGCCTACGTTGTAGTTGCTGGCGTTGCTGGAGACGCGCAACCAGGACGCACGAGCGCGCAGGCTCAGGTCTTTGGCTGGGCCGCTTTGAACGACGTATTTGAACTGGTTGAAGATTTCACGCTCGGTGCCACTGCCGCGGTTGGAACCGTCGTCAATGTTGGTGCCGCGCACGTAAGCAATGTTGTAGGTCAGGCCAGGCACGCCGAAGGCGCTGAAGTCCAGGCCGTAGCCTGCTTGCCAGGAGCGCTCGTCCTTACCGTTGAAGTCGGACCAGTAGGAGTTGGCCAGCAAGATGGTGTTGCCGCCATCGCCGATGCCGCCAGCGTTGCGGTAGCCGCCGTACAGATAACCGGTGTCGCCGGTGCTGCGCTGGTGAGCAACGGTGAAGCTGTGCGGGCCAACCGCCCAGGTCGCGCCCAGGCTCCAGATTTTGTTGTCGCGGGCGTCGGCGTCACCTTGGTTTTCCAGGGCGAAGCTCTTGTCCAGCTTGGTTTTGTAGCCGTTGAAGTCGAAGGTCAACGATTGCTTCTCTGGCAGGGCCAGTACGTAGTTGACGTTGACGTATTGCTTCTTCAGCACGTCTTGCATGTCGGAGGCGTACAGCGCGGCCGACAGGCTTTCGGTGAATTTGTAGCTACCACCGATGTAATCAATGCTTTTCAGGCGACCGCTGTCGGTGCCTTCGGCGCTCTTGCGCGCTTCCTTGGTGAAGTGACCAGCGTCCAGTTGCAGGCCGGCGATCTCTTTGGAAACGATCGAGGTACCCGTGTAGGTTTCCGACAACAGGCGGGAGTTGTCGTACTGCAGAACAGGGACTGCCGGGAACTGATCACCGTACTTCAGCACAGTGTTGGAAACCCGGAATTTGACGGCTGCGCCGCCCTTGGCCAAATCGTCGGCCGGTGCGCCGTTGCGAGTGGTGCCATCCGCGCGCGTGGTGGCTGCGCCTTCTTTAAAGAAGTCGATACCGCCCGCGCCAGCGCGGCCTCGGCCACCATCCAGGCGAATGGCGTATTGGCCGATCACGTCCACACCCACACCGACGGTGCCTTGGGTGAAGCCGGATTCGAACTTACCGATGAAGCCCTGGCCCCACTCGGCTTTGTCTTGCTTGCCGTTTTTGTAGTCACGGCTGATGTAGGCATTACGTGCTGCGATGTTCAGGTGGCTGTCGTCAACAAAACCCTTGGATTGCTCCTGGTCGTTTGCCATTGCCTGAGTAGCGCTCAAAATCCCCAGAGCGATCAGACCCATCCGTTGCTTCAACATTTCTTATATTCCTTATTACTGGTTGAGTACGCGCTGTGACACCAGGCTCCGTGTCGCTTTTCTGGTGTCGACTTTTTCCGGAAAAAACAAAGCCCGCGGACGACTGAACTGCCGCGGGCCTTTTTTTATTGGATAAGTCATGGCGGTTAGCCACAGGCGTTGGGCGCAATCCTATGCGCGCGTTGAACTATGTGTCAATTTCGTGAATCGTCTGTATTTAGGCGAAATAATTCTAAGCAACGGCCTACAGCGCCTGCATGAAAGACAGAAAATCACTCAGAACCGCAAAAAAAACACATCGAGTAACACTTTCCAGAGCCTACATTTTTGGGAATGCATAACGCGCGCAAATGCAAAGCATTACCATTAACGCGCACATTCCTTCCCGAACTTTTTGGATAGATTCCTTCATGCCTGTCTCTCGCCTGACGCCCATCACTCTTGGGCTTTCTGCTCTGCTGTCTGCTGGTTTTGCCTGCGCCGCCACGATTTTGCCGGAAACCTCGATCAGCACCGAAGTTGACGAAGACGACCCACGCGTCAAAGAGACCCACACCGCCACCCGCACTGCCACGTCTGTGCGTTATGTGCCGCAGGCCATCGATTCGGTAAAAACCGAAACCCTGCGCGCCTACGGCACCAACGATCTGGGCCAGGCGTTAAGCGGCATTCCCAACGTGAGCAGCGGCGCCGACACGCGCTTTGACAGCCTGCGCATTCGTGGTTTCGACGCAAGCAACGACTTCTACCTGGACGGCATTCGCGACGACAGCCAGTACGTGCGCGACCTGCATAACATCGAACGCATTGAGGTGCTCAAAGGCCCGGCAGCCGTGCTGTACGGGCGCGGCGGTCAGGGCGGGATCGTCAACCGCGTGAGCAAATTGCCCACCGCGGGTCACACCTCCAGCATCGAAGCCCAGGGCGGCAGCGATGATTTGCGCAGCCTGTATGCCGACCTCAGCACCGACCCCACAGACGACATCAGCCTGCGCCTGAACATGGGCAACCAGGACAACAACAGTTTCCGCGACGGCGTCAGTGGCAATCGCCAGCTGTTTGCGCCGTCGATGAGCTGGCAACTGACGCCCGACCTCAATTGGCTGGTGCAATACGAATACAGCCGCTACAACCGCACGCCGGACCGCGGTATTCCCGGGGTCAACGGGCGCCCGGCAGACGTGAGCCGTAGCGCCACCTATTTTGATAGCCGCGATTACATCGACGACAAGTCTCAGTCCCTGCGCTCCAGGCTCGCTTATGAACTCAACGCCAACTGGCAACTGCGCCACACCTTGGGCGTGTTCAAGCTCGACAGCGATTTCGACAACACCTACCAGACCGGCTACGACCCGAAAACCAACAGGGTCACGCGCCAGCGCTGGCAGCAGGATTTGACCACCCGCAACGTTTTCAACAACCTCGAGCTGGAAGGCGCTTTCGACACCTTCGGCCTGGAGCACCGCCTGCTCACCGGCCTGGAGCTGGGCAGCCAGCGCCGCGACCCGAAGCTGTATACCGCCACCGCCGTCAACCGTGGCGGCCAAGCCGTGCCGAGCCTGGATCTCAACCAGCCCAACCGCCACCTGAGCCACAACGGGCCGATGAGTCTTTCAAGTTACAACCACACGGAAGTCGAAAGTCGCGCCGTGTACGTGCAGGACCAACTGCGCCTCAACGACCAATGGCAACTGCTGGCTGGCCTGCGGTATGACCATTTCGAAGTGGACACCACCAGCAAGGTGCTCAACACCCGCCAAGCTGTCGATAGCCGAAGCGCCAGCCCGCGCGTCGGCCTGGTATGGACGCCGCTGGAACGTCACTCGTTTTATGCCTCGTGGAGCAAAACCTTCTCCCCTGCGGGCGGTGGCCTGATCGGTATCACGCCCAATGCCGCTGGCAGCGTCAACGACCTGAGCCCCGAACTGACCAAACAGAAGGAAATCGGCGTGAAGAGCGATTGGCTCGACGACCGCCTGAGCACCACCCTCGCCGTGTACGAGCTTGAGCTTTATAACCGCCGCACCAGCGACCCGCTCGACCGTACCATCACCTTGCTCACCGGCATGCAACGCTCGCGCGGTGTGGAACTGACGGCCGCCGGCAAGCTCGTCGGCAATTGGTATGTGCGTGGTGGCATCGGCCTGCAGGATGCCAAAGTCGAGAAGGACAACAATGGCTTTGAAGGCAAGCGCATCAGCGATGTGGCCAAGCGCAATGCCAGCCTGTTTATCACCTGGAAACCCGAGATGGGCTGGTATGCCGAAACCGGTCTGACCCTGGTGGGTGACCGTTACGCCGACAACCTCAACACTGTGGCGCTGCCAGGTTATGGGCGGTGGGACGCATTGGCCGGGTTCCGCCAGAAGCAATGGGACCTACGCGCGGCGCTGAACAATATTGCCGACAAACACTATTACGCTTCGGCCACCAGTGCGGCGCAGATCCAGCCGGGCGAGCCACGTAGCCTGGTTGTAACGGGCACCTACAGTTTCTAAAACCTGACACCCTCATGTACGAGCGGGCTTGGCCGCGATGCCATCGCAGGCAAGCCCGCTGCCACCATTGATCTCAGTGCCCTTCAGTTTTTCAACAATTCACACAACGCGCGCACTTCATCCTCACTGAACAGCCCCGCCGGATAACGTTCACTCATCACACGGCGCAAGTCAGCGTGCCTGACCCGCCGCGAGCTGTTTGCCTTCAACCAGAGCGCCAACGCATGGATCGCATCACCGTTGACCCGCGTGGGGTGGAACGGACGCGTGTAGATCAGGTTGATATCGGCATTCATTTCAGCGCTCTCTCCTACTGCGTGAGCGGCTAACTTACTCAAGGTTTGTGACAGAACTGCGCAGTCATCGCCTCGAGTCACTGTGACCACACCGATACAAGAGCTATGCCAATGTCCCGTATTTATAGGCATTCGGATACAAAAAAGCCCGCGGCCGTGCAGGGCCGCGGGCTTGCTATCAGCGCTATGAACGGGTACTGCCGCGCTGTTGCTCAGACGCTGTTACAACTGCACTCAGTTTTTGTGCGGCGCCGGCTGTTGTTGGGTCAGGCAATGGATATTGCCGCCACCCAGTAACAGTTCGCGCCCCGGCACCATCACCACTTCGTGCTGCGGGAACAGGTTCTGCAGAATCTGCTTGGCCTGACTGTCCAGCGGGTCGTCGAAGCTTGGCGCGATGATGCCGCCGTTGACGATCAGGAAGTTCACGTAGGAACCGGCCAACCGCACGCTCGGGTTACGTTCCTGGCTACCGTCCACCGAGTCGACGCCCGCGCACTCTTCTTCAGTGGCATACAGCGGCCCCGGGATCGGCATTTTATGCACTATGAATGCGCGCCCCTGGGCGTCAGTGCTGCTTTGCAGCACATCCATGGCAGCGTGGCAGCGCGCGTAGTTCGGGTCTTGCGGGTCGTCGGTCCACGCCAGCAGCACTTCGCCTGGGCGCACATAGCAGCAGAAGTTATCCACATGGCCATCGGTTTCGTCATTGAACAGACCGTCCGGCAACCAGATGATCTTATCCACAGCCAGATTGGCGCTGAGCACCGCTTCGATGGCCGCGCGATCCAGGTGCGGGTTGCGATTGCGGTTCAACAGGCATTCTTCGGTGGTGATCAACGTGCCTTCGCCGTCCACATGGATCGAGCCACCTTCCAGCACGAAGCCTTCGGTGCGGTAGCGCGGCGCACGTTCGATCTCGAGAATCTTGCCGCCCACCTGCGAGTCACGGTTCCACGGCGCGTACAGACCACCGTCGAAACCGCCCCAAGCATTGAAATCCCAGTTCACGCCGCGCACTTCGCCGCTGTTGTTGATCACGAAGGTCGGGCCGGTGTCGCGCACCCAAGCGTCATCGCTGGACATTTCCACCACGCGAATATTCGGCACGTCCAACCGTGCGCGCGCGTTTTCGTATTGCCTGGCCGAAACACCCACCGTCACCGGCTCAAAGCGCGCGATGGCCTTGGCCACAGCCACGTGCGCGGCCTGCGCGGGCTTACCGCCCAGGCGCCAGTTGTCCGGGCGCTCAGGCCAGATCATCCAGGTTTGAGTCTGTGGAGCCCATTCGGCGGGCATGTAGAAGCCATCGGCGCGAGGTGTGCTGTGCAGGGTGGTCATGGCGTTCAGGGCTCCGAATGGGGTGAAGACCGACTTTATAACGGATAAAAATCGGCTTTAAAAGGGAAAAAAGACGATAAACAGAAAGCAATACAGCAGATAACCGATAACAATCGACTATTGCAATTGTTCATCCAGCACCTTCGACAGCATGTCGACGAAGAAGTCCACGCTGCGTTTGGACGTGACCATCGGCGGCTTGATCTTGAGGATATTGAGGTAGTCACCCGTAGGCTGCATGAAAATCCCCAGCTCCCGTAACCGGTCACACAGCAACGCCGTTTCTTCGGTGGCCGGTTCCAGGGTGAGGCGGTCACGCACCAACTCCAGCCCCAGATAGAAGCCGGAGCCATGAACAGCGCCGACCAGCGGGTGACGATCAATCAACTGCTCCAAGCGCGCCTTGAAATGCCCGCCCACCACCTGGGCGTTTTCCCACAGCTTTTCTTCCTGCATCACGTCCAGCACGGCCATGCCGATCTGACAGCTGACCGGGCTGCCCCCCGACGACGAGAAGAAATACCCTTCGGCCTCCAGCGCCTCGGCAATTTCGCGCCGGGTGATCACCGCGCCCAACGGTTGGCCGTTCCCCATGCCCTTGGCCATGGTGATGATGTCCGGCACCACGCCCTGCTCTTCAAAACCCCAGAAAAAATGGCCCATGCGCCCATAACCCACCTGCACCTCATCGGCGATGCACACGCCGCCCTGGGCGCGCACCCGCGCGTAGACCTGCTGCAAATAACCCGGCGGCAGGGAAATGCCCCCCGCATTGCCGTAGACCGGCTCGCATATGAACCCTGCCAACTGGCGTTTACTCGCGCCGATTTTCGCCAGGTTGTGCTCCACGCTTCGCACGTAATCCGGCGTACTGTCCTGCCCACGGAACTCGCCGCGATAGGTGTTCGGCGCGGTCACCGGGTGCACCCAGTCCGGGCGGCTGCTCAACGCCTGCGGGTTGTCGGCAATCGAGGTCGACACCGCATCCGCCGCCACCGACCAGCCGTGGTACGCCTCCAGCACGCTGAGCATGTCGCGCCCGCCGCTGTAGGCCCAGGCCAGGCGAATCGCCAGGTCATTGGCCTCGGTGCCGCTGTTGACCAGAAACACTCGGTCCATGCCCTCTGGCGCCAATGCCAGCAAACGCTCGGAAAACTCGGCAATCGCCGCATAGTGAAAGCGCGAATTGGTGTTGAGCAGCGACCATTGCCGCGCCGCCACCGCCGCCATGCGCGGGTGGCCATGGCCCAGCACGGCGACGTTGTTGAGCATGTCCAGGTACGAACGGCCCTGCATGTCGATCAGGTGGTTGCGCCAGCCGCGCTCGATGCGCGGCGGGTCGACGTAATAGTGCTTCTGCGAGCGAGCGAAGCTGGCATCCCGACGTGCCAGCAGAGCTTCGCGGTCCAGTTCCGGCTCGGCATCACAGGCCACCCCCAGCAACGTGGCCGGCGACGGACAGAGGGCTTGCCACGCCGGCGCCCTGGACGGCGTGCAGAACAACGGCGGCTCGAGCTCGGCACGGCATAACTGTACGGTGAGCGGGGCGTGCACCTCACCGAGCAGTTGCCCCTTCACCAGCACCGAGCCCGGTTTCAATGCGGTTTTCACGCCGCCGACACGCAGGCTCAGTTGAGCGTCATGCAAGCACAGCAGACCGTCGTCGCCTTGGCGCAACGTACCGCCAAAGGGCGCTTCCAATACGGTGCCGTGAGGCAGATGCAACTCCACGTGAAGCGGGAAAGTCTGCGGCTCGACGGCACTGTCGGCGCGCGTTCGCGACAACCGGTATTGCCCATACCGGCTGGCCGCCAGCCCATGCACGGTCGCCGCTTCATCCAGCAACCGGCGGTCTATGCCGGGCAACTCCCAATTGCCGGCCTCGAAATGCGGGCTGAGTACACCCAGGTCGATCAGCGCAAACTCACGTCCCACAAGGCCCGGCAGCAACGGTGCGAAGTCTTGGTCGGCCATCGGCGGCAACGCTTCTGCGACACAGCTGAGGATCGCCGCCTCCATCAGCGCATACGGCACCGAGGTCGCCACATGAAAAATTTCCCACTCGTGCTCGGCATTTTTCAGCAGGTAAGTGTTGTCAGGATCAAGGCGTTGCTGCTGTTCGCTGCTGAGCACCAGCACCGCCGCGCGCGCCACAATCAGCGGCCATAACGCCTGTAATTCCTCGCGCTGCAATGGCGTCACCGCGTGGCAGGCCTGGATCGCCGGCAGGATGGCAAAGGGGTCTCCATCGGCATGGTGCAACAGCGCCGCGCAGGTCACCGACAGGTCGGCAATGCGCCAAGTGCGCACCAAATCGCCGAAATCAATCACGCCCTGGACCTGCCAA
Source organism: Pseudomonas sp. NFX183 (assembly GCF_047943075.1). Lineage (NCBI taxonomy): Bacteria > Pseudomonadati > Pseudomonadota > Gammaproteobacteria > Pseudomonadales > Pseudomonadaceae > Pseudomonas > Pseudomonas sp. NFX183. The sequence goes on from NZ_CP181333.1 coordinate 1,798,271, forward strand.
TGCCGCTGGGCGTCGCGCTGCCAGACGACGTTGTCATCGGTGATGTCCAGATGTACGGCTTGCCACGGCAGGTGATCGACCAAAGGCTGAAGGCGCGCGTGTACGTGGTTGGCCGCGCGCTCGATGGCGTCGCGGTGCGGCAGGTTATCCAGGTTGGCCAGCAGGTGCGTGATCAGTGCATGGGCGTGGCGCGGGTCCCATTGCAACGTGCGGTCCAGGCCCGGGTGCTCGAAATGCTCCAGTGCGCGGCTGACCTGTCCACACAACTCACCAAAGCCTGCGATCACGTCACGGCCCAGGTGCGGCAGCTGCGTCAGGGGCTGGCCGTCAATATAGTCCAGCAACCGCAGGTGCACGGTTTGCCCACCCACGGTGACGGTCAGCAGGTCTTCCCCGGTCAGTGCGCGGTTCACCTTGGGCACGCGCACGTGCGCTTGCAGGTCATTGAGGGCGGCGTGCTGGGCCTGCAGTTCAACGGCAGCGTAATCGCCACGGCAGATCTTCAGAACAAAGCGGCCACGCTCGCTGTCAACTCGGTAATTGAGGTCTTGTTGGCTGCCCAGCGACTGCAACGCGCCCGTCAAACCGTAATGTTGCTCGAGCAATTGCGCGGCTTGATCGGCGCTTATTTGTGGGCAAGGCAAACTGGCACGATGGATCAATGTGGCGAGCAACATTGTGGTGACCTCTGCTTTTTCAGGCGCCTATATCGCCATTGTTCGGGGCCGTTAATCAACCCCTCACGCATACCGGGCTTGCGCCGTCCCGATTCACAACTCAAGCTATGCCAACTTCGCCAAGTCTTCGTCTAAGGAAAAGGCCCTCGACATGCGTATTCTCATCACCGGCGGTGCCGGTTTTATCGGTTCCGCCCTGGTTCGTCACCTGATTCAAAACACCGAGCACGAAGTGCTCAACCTGGACAAACTCACCTACGCAGGCAACCTGGAATCGCTGACCAGCATTGCGTCCAATAGCCGCTATGAGTTCGTGCAGGCCGATATCATCGACCAGGCCGCGGTCAGCGCCGTGATTGCGCGCTTTGAGCCTCAGGCAATCATGCACCTGGCGGCCGAGTCGCATGTCGACCGCTCCATTGATGGCCCGTCGGATTTTATCCAGACCAACATCGTCGGCACCTACAGCCTGCTGGAAGCCACTCGCGCTTACTGGCAAACGCTGGAAGAGCCGGCCAAGAGCGCGTTTCGCTTTCACCACATCTCTACCGATGAGGTTTATGGCGACCTGCACGGCGTGGACGACCTGTTCACTGAAACCACGCCTTACGCGCCCAGCTCGCCGTACTCGGCCAGCAAGGCGGCGTCCGACCACCTGGTCCGCGCGTGGCAGCGCACTTACGGTTTGCCGGTGCTGCTGACCAACTGCTCGAACAACTACGGGCCGTTCCACTTCCCCGAAAAGCTGATCCCGCTGGTCATCCTCAACGCCCTCGCCGGCAAGCCACTGCCGGTCTACGGTGATGGCTTGCAAGTGCGCGACTGGCTGTTCGTCGAAGATCACGCTCGCGCGCTGTTCAAAGTGGTTACCGAAGGTGTGGTGGGCGAGACCTACAACATCGGCGGTCACAACGAGCAGAAGAATATCGACGTGGTACGTGGCATTTGTGGCCTGCTCGAAGAACTGGCACCCAATCGCCCGGCGGGCGTGGAAAAATTCACCGACCTGATCACTTTCGTCAAGGATCGCCCGGGCCACGATCAGCGCTATGCGATCGATGCCAGCAAGATCGAGCACGAACTGGGTTGGGTGCCCGAAGAAACCTTCGAAACCGGCCTGCGCAAAACGGTGCAGTGGTACCTCGACAACCTCGACTGGTGCCGCCGCGTCCAGGACGGCAGCTATCAAGGTGAGCGCCTGGGTAACACCGAGCCAAAAGACCTGATCGCATAACAACAGCATCACGCACCACAGCTAGGCATAATGCGCCTGTCCCCACAGGCGCATGATTCCCATGACTCCACCCCTTCCGCGAAGACCCCGCTGGCGCAGCCTCGCCCTGTTGGCGTTGTGCCTGGCACCGCTGCTGTGGCCGCTGGAACACCTGGCCGAGCGTTATTACGGCAGCGAACTGGCCAGTCAAAACCGCCAGACCCTCGACCTCTACGTCGCCAACCTGCTCGGCACCCTGCACCGCTATGAAGTGCTGCCCCAGATTCTGGGTGACTTGCCGGCCTTGCGCACCGCGCTGGATGCGCCCGATGTCAGCACCAACCTGGTCAACGCCAACCTGTTGCTCAAGAACGTCGCCGCCCAGGCCGGGGTGGAAGTGATGTACCTGATGGACACCACCGGCAAAACGCTCGCCGCCTCCAACTGGGACAAGCAGGACAGCTTTGTCGGGCGCAATTTCTCGTTTCGCCCCTATTTCAGCGAAGCCATGGCCGGGCGCTTGGGCCGGTTTTTCGGCCTGGGCACCACGTCGGCCAAACGCGGCTACTTCTTCGCCGCCGCCGTGCGCGATGGCGACAAAATCATCGGCGTGCTGGTGGTCAAGGTCGACCTGGACCATACCGAAAGCCTGTGGGGCAAAACCCCGGAACAACTGCTGGTGACGGACCACAACGGCGTGGTGATCCTTACCTCGCGCCCGCAATGGCGATTCCGTGCGACACGGCCGCTGACTGCCGAAGAGCGCCAAGCCATCATCGCGATCCAGCCCTACCCAACGCGCGACCCACAGCCGCTGGCCTTGAGTACGACGGCGTGGCTGCGCCAATCCTCGGCCATTGCCGAAACCGGCTGGACGGTGGAAATTCTGGCGCCGCGCTCGCTGATCAATCGCCCGGTGCGCACGGTGGTGGCGGTCGGCGGCGCCACGTTGCTGGTACTGATGCTGCTGCTGGGCTTGATGATGCAGCGCCGTCGCCATTATCTGGAACGCATCGCGTTTGAAGCCAAGGCGCGCCGCGAACTGGAAGCCCGCGTGATCGAGCGCACCAGCGACCTTGAAGGCCTCAACCGGCGTCTGAAGCAGGAAGTGCTTGAGCGCGAACACGCCCAGCAGGAGCTGGTTCGCGCCCAGGACGACCTGGTGCAAGCCGGCAAACTGTCAGCGTTGGGGACCATGTCGGCGAGCATCAGCCACGAACTCAATCAACCGCTCGCGGCGATTCGCAGCTATGCAGAAAACGCCGAGATCCTGCTCGACCACGAGCGCACCAATGACGCCCGCGGCAATCTCAAACTGATCAGCGAACTGACCGGGCGCATGGCCTCGATCATCGCGCATCTGCGCGCGTTCGCCCGTCGCGACCGCCACGCACCGGAAAGCGTGGCCCTGCAACCGGCGCTGGACGATGCACTGGCGTTACTGGCCAAGCGGCGACGCTCGATGGAAGTCGAGCTGATCCGTGATTTGCCAGAAGCAACCCTGTGGGTACAAGCCGGCGAAACCCGTCTGCGCCAGGTACTCGGCAACTTGCTGGCTAACGCCCTCGACGCCCTTACCGAAAAAGGCCCGCCGCGCAAACTCTGGTTGAGTGCCCAAACCACCGAACAGGGCGTCAACCTGTACATTCGCGACAACGGTCCAGGCTTTTGCATGGAAGCCCTGGGCCGCGCCAGCGAGCCGTTCTACACAACCAAGACGCGCACCCAGGGCCTTGGGTTGGGGCTGGCAATTTGTGACACGTTGATGCGTGCCTTTGGCGGCGAATTGCTGTTTGCCAACCACAAGGAAGGCGGCGCGCTGTTAACCTTGAAATTGCGTGCCGGCTCGCCGGGCGTCAGTCTTCAACCGTCCGAGGACCGCAGTGTATGAGTATCGATAACCAGATTCAGGTGGTGTTGATCGACGACGATCCACACCTGCGTCAGGCCCTGTGCCAGACCCTGGACCTGGCCGGGCTGAACGTCCTGACCCTGGGCGAAGCCACCGGCCTCACTGCGCGCCTGTCGCGGGACTGGCCGGGCGTGGTGGTCAGCGACATCCGCATGCCCGGCATGGACGGCCTGGAGTTGCTCGCCGAACTGCACGGCCAAGACCCGGAACTGCCAGTACTGTTGATCACCGGCCACGGCGACGTGCCGCTGGCGGTGCAAGCCATGCGGGCCGGCGCCTATGACTTTCTTGAAAAACCCTTCGCCAGCGATGCCCTGCTCGACAGCGTGCGCCGCGCCCTGGCCCTGCGCCGCCTGGTGCTGGACAACCGCAGCCTGCGCCTGGCCCTCAGTGACCGTCAGCAATTGAGCACGCGCCTGGTCGGGCATTCGCCACAAATGCTGCGCCTGCGCGAGCAGATCGGCGCCCTGGCCGCGACCCGCGCCGACGTGCTGATCCTCGGCGAAACCGGCGCCGGCAAAGAGGTGGTGGCGCGTGCGCTGCACGACCTGTCTAGCCGACGCAGCGGGCCGTTTGTGGCGATCAATGCCGGCGCCCTGGCGGAATCGGTGGTCGAGAGCGAGCTGTTCGGCCATGAGCCGGGGGCATTTACCGGCGCGCAGAAACGCCGTATCGGCAAATTCGAATTCGCCAACGGCGGCACGCTGTTTCTCGATGAAATCGAAAGCATGAGCCTGGACGTGCAGGTCAAGCTGTTGCGCCTGCTGCAGGAGCGCGTGGTGGAACGCCTGGGGGGCAATCAACTGATCCCGCTGGATATCCGCATCATCGCTGCCACCAAGGAAGACCTGCGCCAGGCTGCCGATCAGGGTCGCTTTCGCGCCGACTTGTATTACCGCCTCAATGTCGCACCGCTGCGCATTCCACCGTTGCGCGAGCGCGGCGAGGATGCCTTGATGCTGTTTCAACACTTTGCCGACGAGGCCAGCAGCCGTCACGGCCTGCCGCTTAACGAGCTGCAACCGGGCCAGCGCGCGCTGCTGCTGCGCCATAGCTGGCCCGGCAATGTGCGCGAACTGCAGAATGCGGCAGAACGCTTTGCCCTGGGGCTCGAGCTGGCACTGGACGCGACGGCGGACAACCCTGCCGCTGGCGTCCTGACCTCCACGCCGGGCGGTCTGAGCGAACAAGTCGAGCAGTTCGAAAAAAGCCTGATCGCCGCTGAACTGACCCGCCCTCACAGTTCGGTGCGCAGCCTCGCCGAAGCCTTGGGCATACCGCGCAAAACCCTGCACGACAAACTGCGCAAGCACGGCCTGAACTTCGCCGACAGCGCCAGCCACAGCGCCGACGACGAATGACCCCGCCCACTCGCCAAGAGGCCGCCATGAGCCGCGACAGCCGTTACCTGGAATCCATCCTGCACCACGACATCCCGCTTACCCGAGAAATGGGCCTCAAAGTGCTCGACTGGCAAAACGGCCAGTTGCAGCTGCACCTGCCCTTGCAAGCCAATATCAACCACAAGAGCACCATGTTCGGCGGCAGCCTGTATTGCGGCGCCGTGCTGGCGGGCTGGGGCTGGCTGCACCTGCAATTGCGCGAAGAAGGCATAGATGACGGGCATATCGTGATTCAGGAAGGGCAGATCAGCTATCCGCTGCCCGTCACACGGGATGCGACGGTGGTGTGCCGGGCGCCGGAGGAGAAGGTGTGGAAGCGTTTTGTGGCGACGTATAACCGTTATGGTCGCGCGCGGCTGACGCTGGAGACGTGGATTGTGAATGAGGGGAGTGAGGAGCGCGCGGTGGCGTTTACTGGCCAGTACGTTTTGCACCGTTAACCGCCACACCCCAAAAAATATGAGAGCTGGATTACCACGGTATCTACACAATCTCGAATAGCGACACCACCCTCCGTGGCGAGCGGGCTTGCCCCGCGTTGGGTTGCGAAGCAGCCCCAATAAGAACACCGCGCTCTGCTGACAGACCGCCGTTTCAGGTTTTAGGGCCGCTTCGCAGCCCAACGCGGGGCAAGCCCGCTCGCCACGAAAGGTCGCCTGCTACCTATTTTGCGGTTATCGGAAGTTATGTAGATACGCTGCGATAGCGGTCTGACAGTCACAGCGTTGGTGGCTGATCTATTGAAATCGCAGGCAAGCCAGCTCCCACATTGAATCTACGCCGGGCTCAAGATCTCGCCAGGGTCAGCAGGCGCTCCCGCCATGCGGCCTTGGCCGGCAGCGCCAAAAAGAACGGGTTCAACAACGACTCACGCGCCGGATAGCTGAACGGCTCACCACTCAACTCCAACACCTCGCCGCCCGCGCCTTCCAACACGCCCTGGGCCGCTGCGGTGTCCCACTGCGACGTCGGCGCCAAACGTGGGTAGCAATCGGCACTGCCTTCGGCCAACAGGCAGAATTTCAGCGAGCTGCCGATATTCGCCAGCTTCAACGCTCCCAGGCCTTCGCTCAAACCGTGCAGCAGGCGCTCCTGCTCAGGGCTGCTGTGGCGACGGCTGGCCACTACGGTGAAGGCTTCACCCGCTGCCGGCGTCTGGCGTACCTGAATCTGCTTGGGTGCTTCGTTCACATCAGAACGCCACGCCCCCAGCCCCGCGCCACCGAAGTAGCAACGGCCACTGGTGGGCATCGATACCACGCCAAACACCACGCGGCCTTGTTCGATCAAGGCGATATTGACGGTGAACTCTTCGCTGCCAGAGATAAATTCCTTGGTGCCATCCAGCGGGTCAACCAGCCACCAGCGCTGCCAACCCGCACGCACACTTTGGTCGATATCCGCGTCTTCTTCGGACAGCACCGGAATGCTCGGGTCGAGCGCGGTAAGGCCGGCGAGAATCAGATGGTGGGCGGCCAGGTCCGCTGCCGTCACCGGCGAGTCATCCGACTTGGAGGTGACCGCCACGTCGGCGCGCCAATACGGCAGGATCACTTCACCGGCCTGACGGGCCAGCTCAATCACAGGGGCAATAAACGGGTGGCCTAAAAACAGTTCGCTCATGCGATAAACGCTCCACGCTGGGTCAACAGGTCTCGTACCAGATACAGCGCCGCCAGGGCGCGCCCCTCGCTGAACTGCTCATTTTGCGCAAGCTGCGACAGCTCGCGCAGGTTAACCCGATCAACCCGCATAGGCTCAGGCTCATCGCCTTCCAGGCGCTCTTCGTACAGATCGGTGGCCAACACCACCTGGATTTTCTGGCTCATGTAGCCGGGCGACAACGACAGCTCGGTGATGTGTTCCAACTGACGCGCGCCATAACCGGCCTCTTCCTTGAGTTCACGGTTGGCCGCCGCCAGTACGTCTTCGCCGGGCTCGATCAGCCCCTTGGGCAACGACACCTCATATTCATCGGTGCCGCCGCAATACTCTTCCACCAGCAACGCATGATCGTCGTCAATCATCGCCACGATCATCACCGCGCCGTAGCCGGCACCGCGGCCTACCAGGCGCTCGTAGGTCCGTTCAACGCCATTGGAAAAGCGCAATTGCACTTCCTCCACGCGGAACAAACGGCTACTGGCGACTATTTCGCGGGCGAGGACGGTGGGTTTCTGGCGCATAAGCGGCTCCTTGGCGTGATCGGGTTACTATACCGTGGCTTTTCCGATTGTCTGTGTCGGATATCTTTACTTACATGAGAACGCCCCATGCCCTCTTTGCCCTGGCACGCCATCGACACCGTCCTGCTGGACATGGACGGCACCTTGCTCGACCTGCATTTCGACAACCATTTCTGGATGGAGCACCTGCCCCAGCGCTACGCCGAGCTGCACGGCGTGAGCCGCGCCATGGCCGATATGGAATTGCAGCCACTGTTCGAGCGTAAGGCGGGACAGTTGCAATGGTATTGCCTGGATTTCTGGAGCACGGAGCTGAATATTCCGGTGCGCGAACTCAAGTTGGAAACGGCCCACCTGATTGCCCTGCGCCCGGACGCGGATACCTTTCTGGCGGCGATCAAACAGGCCGGCAAGCGCGTGATTCTGATCACCAACGCGCATCGTGATTCGCTGTCTTTGAAGTTGGAACGCATTGAACTGGCGCCGTATTTCGAGCGGTTGATCAGCTCCCATGACTATGGTTTTCCCAAGGAAGACCCACAATTCTGGGCAGCCCTGCACGCCGACATCCACTTCGACCCGGCCCGCAGCCTGTTTATCGATGACACCTTGCCGATCCTGCGCAGCGCGCGCGATTTTGGCGTGGGGCACCTGCTGGCAGTGAAAGAACCGGACAGCAAGAAGGGGCCAAAGGACACGGCAGAGTTTGCGGCGGTGGGGGATTACCGGGATCTGATCGCCGGGCTCTAATCAAAAGTGGGAGCGGCCTTGTGTGGGCGCCGGGCTTGCCCGCGATATCGGCACCTCGGTTTATCAATGACACCGAGGTGATGCTATCGCAGGCAAGCCAGCTCCCACACAAACCCGCTCCCACCGTTGGGCCCGCGTATTACTCAGGAATGCGCAGTGTCTGCCCTGGGTAAATTTTGTTCACATCTTTGAGCAATGGCTTGTTGGCCTCAAAGATCTTGTTGTACTGGTTGGCGTTGCCGTACACCGCCAGGGAAATCGCGCTCAGCGTATCGCCCTTTTTCACGACGACGAAACGGGCAGCTGTCACAGCCGGGCCGGTCACGGTGATCTGGTCTTCTACACTGCCAACACCTGCGATGTTGCCTGCAGCCAGGATGATTTTTTCTTTCTCTTCCTGAGTGGCAACTTCACCCTTCACGGTGACCTTGTCGCCATCAACGGTTGCGGTGATATTCGGGTTTCCGAGCCCGACATCGCTGATGTGCTTTTTCAACTCATCACTTGCGTTGGCGTTACCCGGCGTCAACAGGTCAATAAGCTTCTCGCCTGCTTCCTTAACAAAGCTAAAAATACTCATGGTGCGCTCTCCTTGGGTTTTTAAGTTCCAGATGCCCAAGACTAGACCAGTCCTGCTGTCTTGGGTTCCAGGCCGACCAAAGACCCAAACGCGCTAGAATCCCCCGCCATTGGAATAAGCCCGGAGCGAAGATGGACATCAAACAGTTGAAATTCCTCATCGCCCTCGACGAGACGCGCCACTTCGGCCAGGCGGCCGCGCGCTGCCATATCACCCAGCCGACCCTGTCGATGCGCTTGCGTAACCTGGAAGAAGAGCTGGACTTGCCGCTGGTCAATCGTGGCCAGCGCTTTGAAGGCTTTACCGCGCCGGGCGAACGCGTGCTGGCGTGGGCGCGTACGGTGCTGGCGGCCTATGACGGCTTGCAGGCCGAAGCGGCGGCCTGTCGCGGCAATCTGGTCGGCACCTTGCGCCTGGGTGTGGTGCCGTTGTCGAGCTTCGATCCCTTGGCCTTGATGAAGCAACTGCACGAAGATCATCCGAGCCTGCGCTTTGAACTGTCGGCATTGAGCTCCGAGCAAATCCTCGAACAGCTGGCGAGCAACCGCCTGGACCTCGGCGTGTCCTACCTGGAGCGCCTGGATAACGAGCGCTTCGACTCGCTGGCCTTGGGCGAAACCCGCATGGGCCTGCTCTACGACCAACGTTTTTTCAGCTTCGGCGACAAGCCATTGAGCTGGGAAGCGCTGATCGAACTGCCGCTGGGCATGCTCACCAGCGGCATGCATTTCCGTCAGTCCATCGACCACAACTTCCACAGTCGCGGGCTCCACCCGCAACCGCTGCTGCAAACCGATGCGGTGCATCAATTGTTACAAGCCGTGCACGGCGGCCTGTGCTGCGCGGTGATGCCATTGGATGGGGGCCTGGATGCACTGACTGAGCACCTGCGCCTGCAACCCATTGAAGACGCTCACACATTGGCTCGCCTGGGGCTGATCATGCGTCGCAGCGCACCGCGTTCGGCATTGGCGGAAGCCTGTTTCGCGCTGTTTCAAAAATCGCAGCAAGAGCCTTGATCGACGCCATCTATCGATAGATCAGTACTGGCGATTAGACGCGACCCTTTGTCGCGCCTAGTCTAAACACTGATCAATCCGCCGGTGGTACTGCCACATGAACGCCAAGCGCCCAGTCTGCGCGGCCCCCGCCCTCGAAACGCCCGCGCCCGCCTCCAGCCAGAGCTACCAGTTTTGCAACCTCGAACACACAGAAGTCGCCAGCACAGCGTTGGCGGAAGAAGTGGCGTTGGCGATTGCCTATAACGACATCAGCCAGGCGGTCATGTTGGTGACGCCAACGGACCTGGAAGATTTTATCGTCGGCTTCAGCATCGGCAGCGGCATTATCGCCGACGTTAGCGACATATATGACTTGAAACTCAGCGGTTCGGGCTCCGCCCAGTACGCTCAGGTGCAAATTTCCAGTCGTGCCTTCTGGAACCTCAAACAGCAGCGCCGCCAATTGGCAGGCACCAGTGGCTGCGGTTTGTGCGGTGTCGAGGCGGTGGAGCAAGCCCTGCCAGACCTTCAAGTGCTGCCCGGCGCGCCCTTGCCACCCGCCGAATGGCTCGACGGCCTGCGCCAGCGCATCAGCGCGTTCCAGCCGTTGGGCCAGTACAGCGGCGCAGTACATGCGGCGGTATTTATGAATAATCAGGGCGAATTGCTGATGGGCCGCGAAGACATCGGCCGGCATAACGCCTTGGATAAGCTGATCGGCGCCTTGATCCGCCAAAAGATTCCGACCGACGGCGGCCTGGCGATTGTCACCAGTCGCTGCAGCCTCGAATTAATTCAGAAAGTTCTGCGTGCGGGCATCCAGACCTTGGTCAGCCTGTCGTCGCCTACCGGCCTGGCCTTGCAATGGGCCCGCCGACACAACCTAAATCTCATCCACCTGCCGCAGAAAAGTGCGCCGCGGGTCTACAGCCCTGCGATGGAGAACCAGTCATGAGCCAGCACCACCAAGCCGACCAAACCCCGACTCCGCGCTACAAGCCCTACAAAGGTCCGGCTGGCGGCTGGGGCGCGCTGATCAGCGTGGCGCAGGCCTGGTTGACCAGCGACAACGCGCTGAAAAACCTGCGCATGATGCTCAAGACCAACCAGAACGGCGGCTTCGACTGCCCGGGCTGCGCCTGGGGCGACTCGCCGGAAAGCGGCATGGTCAAGTTCTGCGAAAACGGCGCCAAGGCGGTCAACTGGGAAGCCACCAAACGCCGCGTGGATGCCGCATTTTTTGCCAAGCACAGCGTCACCGCACTGCTGGAGCAAAGCGACTATTGGCTGGAATACCAAGGCCGCCTGACCGAGCCGATGCGCTATGACGCCGAAACTGACCGCTACACGCCGATCAGCTGGGAAGCGGCGTTCGACCTGGTCGGCAAGCACCTCAACGCACTGCCAAGCCCGGACATGGCCGAGTTCTACACCTCGGGCCGCGCCAGCAACGAAGCGGCGTACCTGTATCAGCTGTTTGTGCGCGCCTATGGCACCAACAACTTCCCGGACTGCTCGAACATGTGCCACGAAGCCAGCGGCGTAGCCTTGGCGCAAAGCGTGGGCGTGGGCAAAGGCACGGTGACCTTTGACGACTTCGAACACGCCGATGCGATTTTCGTATGGGGCCAGAACCCCGGCACCAACCACCCGCGCATGCTCGAACCGTTGCGTGAGGCAGTTAAACGCGGCGCTCAGGTGGTGTGCATCAACCCGCTGAAAGAGCGCGGTCTGGAACGCTTCCAGCACCCGCAACACCCGCTGGAAATGCTCACCAACGGCGACAAGCCTACCAACACCGCCTACTTCCGCCCGGCACTGGGCGGCGACATGGCCATCCTGCGCGGCATGGCCAAGTTCCTGCTGCTGTGGGAGCGCCAGGCCCAGGCCGAAGGCAAAGAAGCCGTGTTCGATCACGACTTCCTCAACGAGCACACCACCAACGTGCTGGAGTACCTGGGCCAGATCGATGACACCTCGTGGGATGAGATCGTCGAGCAGTCCGGCCTGACCCTGGTGGAGATCGAGCAAGCGGCGCGCATGTACGCCAAAGGCAAGAACGTGATCATGTGCTGGGCGATGGGCATCACCCAGCATCGCCACTCGGTGCCGACCATCCAGGAAATCGCCAACCTGATGCTGCTGCGCGGCAACATCGGCCGCCCAGGCGCCGGCCTGTGCCCGGTGCGCGGCCACAGCAACGTGCAGGGCGACCGCACCATGGGCATCAACGAACGCCCACCGGTGGCATTCCTCGATTCCCTGGAACGGCGCTTCCAGTTCCAGGTGCCGCGCCACAATGGGCATAACGTCGTGGAAGCCATCCACGCGATGCTCGAAGGCCGCTCCAAAGTGTTTATCGGCCTGGGCGGTAACTTCGCCCAAGCCACGCCCGACAGCCCGCGCACCTTTGAAGCGCTGCGCAGCTGCGACCTGACCGTGCAGATCAGCACCAAGCTCAACCGCAGCCATTTGATGCACGGTAAAGACGCGCTGATCCTGCCGTGCCTGGGCCGTACCGACATCGATATCCAGGCCGACGGCCCGCAAGCGGTCACGGTGGAAGACTCGTTCAGCATGGTTCACGGCTCCAACGGCCAACTGCAGCCACTGTCGAAGCTGATGAAATCCGAGCCTGCGATTCTTGCCGGCATTGCTGCCGCAACCCTGGGCAGCAAACCGGTGGACTGGAACTGGCTGGTCGCCGACTACGGGCGCATCCGCGACCTGATCGCCGACACCATCCCAGGCTTCAAGGACTTCAACGAGCGCATCAAACACCCGGGCGGTTTCTACCTGGGCAACTCCGCCGGCGCACGCCGCTGGAATACGCCCTCGGGCCGCGCCAATTTCCGCCCCAACGTGCTGCCCAAAGACTTGATCCACGAACGCACCCACGCCACGGGCCGGGTGCCGGACCTGATCATGCAGTCGATGCGCTCTCACGATCAGTACAACACCACCATTTACGGCCTGGACGACCGCTACCGTGGCGTGAAAGGTCAGCGTGACGTGTTGTTCGTCAATGAAGCCGACATCATCCGCCTGGGCTTCAAGCCCGGGCAGAAAGCCGACATCGTTTCGCTGTGGGAAGATGGCCGTGAACGCCGAGTGAAGGGCTTTACGTTGCTGGCGTTTGATATTCCGGCGGGGCAGGCAGCCGCTTACTACCCGGAAGTGAACCCGCTGGTGCCGCTGGAGAGCACCGGTGATGGCAGCCATACGCCGACGTCGAAGTTTGTAGCGATCCGTCTGGAAGCAGCGAGTGCGACCGGCTTGATCATGGCACGCTCGGCCTGACCGAGACCCGTTGTGGCGAGCGGGCTTGTTGCGACACCGGGACCGATTGTGGCGAGCGGGCTTGCCCCGCGTTGGGCTGCGTAGCAGCCCCTGGTCCAGGCACTGCGTTCTGACTGAAAGAATGCGGTGACATTATTAGGGGCCGCTTCGCAGCCCAACGCGGGGCAAGCCCGCTCACCACAACAAGCCGCTCGCCATGGCTACTAAAAGCCCAAGGCACAAAAAAGGCCGCTTTTGCATAAAAGCGGCCGTTCCGAAGTAGTTAAAGACTCGCAAAAACCACTTAAGTTCCCCATACAAAACAGCAACTTAGAGAATTGTATACAACCTGTACCACTGGTCGGTTTTCGATTGTCAGCATCCCGATACAACCTCAGGATCGCGCCGTCATCCTCTTGAGGTCTCTCTATGAAGTTTTCCTCGATTCTCTTGTTGTCCCTTGGCCTGGTCAGTGGCGCAGCCATGGCCGGTGGCACCACCGAAGCCGGTGTGGGCGGCGCATTGGGCGGGGTTCTAGGTTCGGTTGTTGGCCAGCAGGTCGGCGGTAACACCGGTTCGGCCATCGGCGCAGCGCTGGGCGGCGCGGGCGGCAGTGCAGTCGGCGCTGACAAGCGCAGCCGTGGTGAAGCAGCCATTGGCGGCGCACTCGGCGCGGCAGGCGGCAACGTGGTGGGCCGCAGCATGGGCGGCAACACCGGCAGCCTGATCGGCGCAGCCGCAGGCGGCGGTGCAGGTGGCGCGCTGGGCAACTACATGGGCAACAAGAGCGATGACGACGATCGTCGCTATCGTGGGCGGGATAACCGTCGTTATGACCGTGATGACCATCGTGGCCGTGGCCACGCGTACGGGCATCGCAAGAACAAGCATCACTACCGTCACCGTTAAGCCAACGGTCCAAGGCACACGGAACTCCCTGTGTGAGCCGGGCTTGCCCGCGATAGCGTTGGGTCAGGAAGCACAACTAAACCTGAACCACCGCTATCGCAGGCAAGCCAGCTGCCACATTTGAGCCTCATTGGTCACAATGGCTGCGTCACACCACCAGTCGCTGCAACGCCTCGCGCAATCGCCCCGGAATCGTCACCGGCTGGTTCGACGCCCGGTCCACAAAGACGTGCACAAAGCGCCCCGCCGCACAGGCATCCTCCTCGCCTGACTTGAACACCGCCAACTCATACTGCACCGAGCTGTTACCCAACTTGCCCACGCGCAGGCCAATCTCTATGCGATCGGGAAACGCGATCGACGCAAAGTAATCGCACGCCGAACTCACCACAAACCCCACCACTTCACCGTCGTGAATATCCACCCCCCCCTCTTCAATCAGGTAAGTATTCACCGCCGTGTCGAAGAAGCTGTAGTAGGTGACATTGTTCACGTGACCATACACATCGTTATCGTGCCAACGCGTGATGATCGGTTGGAAGTGACGGTAGTCAGCGCGTTGCGGCATCGAATCAGACATGTGCAGCTCTCATGAGTGGATTTACAGGTCGTTCAGATGGGCTTGGGCCCATTCACGCACCTCGGCGTAGGGATACGCCTCCAGCGCGGCGAAGCCCGGAATACCCCGCGCCTTCAACTTGGTAAACAGCGGCACGCTGATACCACCGAGGAATCGTGTCAATCGCTCCGCGCCCGGCAGTTGCCCGGTGTGCTCATGATGCCTGTGGATAAAATCACCGCACAGCGCCATGAAGTTTTTATCCACGAGCGCTGGCAAACTCGGCGGCGGCGGTAAATGCGCCACGTGGCCATGACATACCGAGCAATGCCCGCAGCGCAGCGGCGCATTTTCATCGCCAAAGTAGTGGGCCAAACGCTGGCCCAGGCATTCTTCGGTGGCAAACAGATCGAGCATGGCATGGATCCGCGCCACCTCCTTCACCTCGTGCTGCTTGAAGCCTGTGTATAACTCCTCGCTCAACGCCTGTGGATCGAACTCGGTGTGCAGCAAGCTGTAAACCTCCGTCATCTGCTTGCTTTCCAGCTCGATCAGACCCTGCTCCTGGAAGTAATCCAGCGCTTTCACCACCCGGCTGCGCTCGGCATTGTGCTGCTGGTACAGCGCGTCGAAATCCACGGTCGCCCAGGTTCTGGCGCGACTGCATACCTCAATGATCGCCGCGACAAACTGCTGTCGCTCGCCGGAGAAACGCGCCAGCAAGGCCTCGGGTTCGATCAGGTACTTGAAGCGGTACTCGGCGTAAAAAGCATAACGCGGCGCAATCACGCCCTTGAGCTCCAACTGCACCAGCAGCGTCTTCAGTGGCAGCTCGCGGATGTTGCTGTGGTCCGACAGCGGCCTCAACAGGAACTCCCACTGCCCCTCGCCGCGCGCCGCCTGCAACTCCTCCAGCACACGGAGAATGCCCGCCTGTTCCGGCGTGTCGCCGTACACAAAGTTTTCCAGCACATTGAGGCTGTCGCGGTTGGCCAGCACCAGGCAATCGGACGGCTGCCCGTCCCGCCCTGCACGGCCGATTTCCTGGCTGTAGTTCTCAATGGATTTAGGCAGGTCGAAGTGCACCACATTGCGGATGTCACTTTTATCGATGCCCATGCCGAATGCGATGGTGGCGACGATGCAATTGGAGCGCCCACCCATGAAACGCTGCTGGATACCCTCGCGTTTGTCGTGGGGCAAACCGGCGTGATAAGCCTCGGCCTGAATGCCGTTGCGGTTCAGATGTTCGGCGATCTGCTCAGCAGTTTTCTGCAAGGTGACGTAGACGATACTTGGCTGATTGGCTCGCTCGCTCATCCATTCGACCAGGCGCCGACGTTTGTCATGCCCGCTCACCGGCTCTACCAGCAGGTTGAGATTGGGCCGGTAGAAGCCTGTGGTGATGACATCGTCCGGCGCAATGGCGAACTTCGCCTGCATGTCGGCAATCACCTTGGGCGTGGCTGTAGCCGTCAGCAGCAGCGCTTGTGGGATATTGAACTGACGCTGGTAGTCCGGCAGCTTCAAATAGTCCGGACGGAAGTTGTGGCCCCACTCGGAAATACAGTGCGCCTCGTCCACCACCAGCAACGAAATCTGCACGCTTTGCAGAAAGTTACGGAAGCGCTCGTTCTTCAGGCGCTCCACGGAAATCATCAGAATTTTCAGCTCGCCCGAACGCGCCCGGGCCATCACATCATTGGCGTCCTCGCGGCTCTGCGCCGAATCAATACTGCCAGCGCAAATGCCATGGCGTTGCAGGAAACCCAGCTGGTCCTGCATCAACGCCAACAACGGCGACACCACGAGCGTCAGGTGCGGCAACAGCACCGCCGACAGCTGATAACACAACGACTTGCCCGAACCGGTGGGGAAAATAGCAGCGGCCGAACGACCGGCCAGTACGGCGCTGACCGCCTCTTCCTGGCCCGAACGAAACTGTGGATAACCAAAGACCTGCTGGAGGGTGTTGTGCATAAGCTGTCACTCCATTGACCGCTGAAACGAGCCCAAAACATAGACCAGCGCGCTCAGCGAATCGAGAAAGGTCACAAGGAAAAAAGAGACAGGATGATACACAGCCTGGAGGATGGCCTTGGGCCGAAGTGCGAGGTTTTACCCAACAGCTCGCTCCTCGTGCTGCGCGTAGGGACGATCCAGTTTGATGTGGTTTTATCCCGCCTACCCTTTGACGCATTGCGCTACAATCAACCCTTGCGACCCAGGAGTACGCTGCAATGAGCGAACCGACGTTTGAGCAAAAACAGGATCATTACCACAAGATCCGTCGTTCCAATTACTTGGCAAGCCTGCGCCTGGAAGGGTTCGACACCCAACCGGCCGATGTCGACAAACCCCTGCCGACCCGCGAAGCCGTCCTCGCCAAGTACCGCAAAACTCCGCACTGATGCTCGACAAATACGGGGTGGGCCAGGATCCGTACTGCTACCCCGATAGCGGTGTCCTGCGCAACCGCCTCGATTTGCGCGATGAAATACTCCTGCATCAAGCCGAGCGCGAACTATCCGAAATTGCTGTAGGCAGCCTCCCACTCTATCCTCCGCCTTACGGCCTCGAACGACTGCAACACATCCACCGCACCCTGTTCGGCGATATCTACGACTGGGCCGGGGAGCTGCGCAGCGTCAACATCCAGAAAGGCGATACCCTGTTCTGCACGCCGGAACGCATTCCGCCGGAAGCGGCGAAAATCATTCGGCATATGGAACAAGGCAATTGGTATGTAGGCGCGACCCAGGCTGAACTGGTGCCGCTGATTGCCGAGGCTTATGGCGACCTCAACGTCATCCACCCCTTTCGTGAAGGCAATGGCCGCGCGCAGCGGATTTTGTTCGAACAGATCATTGTGAATGCCGGTTTTTCAGTGAATTGGTGGCTGGTGAAACAAGCGGCGTGGATACCGGCGAACATTGATGCGGTGGCGTGTGATTATCGGGGGCTTGAGGCGATTTTTGAGCGGTGTATCAGCGTACCTCGCTAAACAGCCTCTTGCCTGTATTGCACCATCCCACCCCACCCACCTATAGTTCGCCCCTCGCTGCACAATCAGCGATCGGGTTTGGTCACCCGATACAGAGTTCACATACGCACCTTCAGATGTCGTAGGCACTCCTGTGCCCACACGCTTCATGGCGGCTGTGTTTGGGACGCCTTCGGGCGTGCCGGGTGAATCTCTGCCGGTTGACCAACCTGGACACAGTCCGCCACCCATCGCTTGGTCACGATGATGGCGGTCCTCTAACTACACAGAGATTCAAATAAATGAACGCTATAAATCCGTCCGAAAATCGCTATCGCCTTCTGCGCACCAATTTCACCAACACCCACCCTCTCGTCATCGACACTGAAGCCACCGCCGAAGACATCCAGTCCGCCGCACACCAGCGCATCCGCGCTGCCACCGACTTACTGGAAACCTTCACCTGCCTTACCTACGAACACGCCGACCTCAAAGACATCTCCCACATCATCAATGCTCTTTACCTGCTGGTGCAGGATGGCTGTGATCTGCTGGAAGCATCGCAACACGTGCAACTGCAACCGACGGTCGATGAGCAACCACACCCAAGCCAGCCACTGAGCTAAACCCTGTAGGAGCTGGCTTGTCGAATCGTGGCACCGCGGCGATAGCGGTAAATCAGGCTATATTTCAGCGCCTGCCCCCCCATAGCGGCCAAGCCCAGCTCCCACATTTGATAGATGTAGCTGAAAAAAACACTGTCAAACCGTAAATGCCGGAAACCTCTGTGAGAAACAGGCAAACACCGCGTAGCCCTATTCCCAAACTACTTAAAACACCTGCTAACCCCTCTACATAACGCCCCTTCCCATGACCGAAACTAGCGCCTTCTCAACTGTCCAGGCGAAAACCCGTGAACATCGAAAGGACTCAACACATCGGCCACTATGGCGTCACCTTCATAGTGATTCGCTTCACTGTTGTGCCTGAAAGTCGGCATGCCTTGGCTAACCTGTGCCTGCTTGAAGCAAAAACAGCTGCGCGACAAGTGCGCGATCAGATACGCAGCTTGTATGAGAAAATGTTGGCCCGAGATTTACCCTGCGAGATAGCAGTCGCGATTTCCCAGCCGCTGAGACGGAGCCAGGCCGACCGGTTAAACGATCAAAACGTGTTCATCAAACAAATAATTTCCGGTGCGATTAAAGCCCCGGGGATAGCTATATCAACGGTAACGGCTGGCTTAGTTGGCGATACGATTTCCGGCAAGCTTCGCAGGTATCACGCAGGTGACATCATCATCGGATTGGACGCAAATGTGAGAGGAGGAATCGGGCCTCAGCGGTCAACACTCTCAATGCATGTCCACTCAGACGAGTCTTGATCACATGGACCTTTACCTTCAATCCGCGATTTTTCTCCTTATCTATATGGTGGTGCATTACCAGATCACCGACCCCACGCTTAGAAAGCGCTTCGCCATCACCTGTCTCACCACAGGTCTCACTTTGACGTTCCTGCTACCCTACATAGCGGTGATCCTCAGAATGCCATTCATACCGGTCTTCATATTCTTGTTAGGGTTGCTACTCTTCATCACCCGAAACAAATTCCGCCGACAACGCAACCATCCCCCTCACCCACTTCTGCGTGCTCCCACCATGAACCTGGCCCCCAACTTCCCCGAAGACCCCGTCATGCAGCAGCTCCTGCAATTGCTGCACGAAGAAATCGGCCTGCCGAAGCACAAGACCCTTCGCCTTGAAACCTCGCTCAACTTCGACCTTGGCTGCGACCGCGCCGAGGCCAAGCAATTCATGGAAGCGCTGGAGCAGGATTTTGCAGTCGATCTGGGCGACTACGATGCCTACCGTTACTTCCAACCGCCGGTGTTCGATGTGTTCCTCAAACGCCGCGCCAAAGGCCGAGGCGATAAAGTGCCGCTGACCATTGGCATGCTCTACCTGGCCATCAAGACCCATAGTTGGGACACCCAGACCCTGGAAAACCTCAGTTGATCTGAACAACACTGAGGCTCAAATGTGGGAGCGGGCTTGCTCGCGAATGCGGTGTGTCAGGTAGAGTATCGCTCACTGATCTACCGCATTCGCGGGCAAGCCCGCTCCCACATTGGCGATGCGCTAACCTGGCGAATTGCCTACATACCAAGGACCGTACATGGACGTATTAATGGGCCTGCTGGCCGCCCTGCTCTGGGGTGGCACGGACTTTCTTGTGGGTCTCAATGCCCGGGCTGTCGGCGTTAAACGCGCGGTGTACTTCGGCCAAGCCCTCGGTTTCCTGATCATGACCTGGCTGCTGGTCATCTTCCCGGCCTACCTGTTCAAATCCCTGAATGCCCCGTTGAGCGTCTGGCTCCTGGGCATCGCGGCCGCGCTGCTCACCGTCTCGGGCGCCCTCGCGCTGTCCAAGGCTTTCGCTCTGGGCAAAGCGGCCATCGTCGCGCCGCTGGTGACATCGTACGGCGTGGTCACGACGCTGCTGTCCTGGGCCAGCGGCGAACACATCAGCCTGGTCCAACTGGGCTGCATCGGCGTGTGCGTGGTCGGCGTGAGCCTGTCCAGCATCCACAAGGGCAACGGCGTCCCGCACAACCACCCACGCCTCTCCATTGCCTACGCCATGCTCGCCGCCTTGCTGTACGGCACCAGCTTCTGGCTGCAAGGCCGCTACACGCTGCCGGCACTGGGACCGATCACCATGTTGTGGCTGGGTTACCTGGTAGGCCTGTGCGTGTTGGTGGTGATGGTGCTGAAGATCAAAGATGGCCTGAAGATTCCACCGCTGAAAAACTGCGCGACATTGACCGGTGCGAGCTTGATGAACCTCGGGGGTTTCTCGGCGTTTTCGTGGGGGGCGATGGCGGGGTCGGTTTCAGTGGTGACGGTGATCAGTACATTGTCGGGTGGGATTGCGGCGGTGCTGGGATTTGTGTTTTTCAAGGAACGGTTGTCGGCGGTGCAAGTGTTGGGCGTTGCATTCGTGCTGGCCGGCGCAGTGGTTTTGCACATCGCCGACTAACCTTTCGCGCATAAAAAAGCCGCCCACTAGGGGCGGCTTTTAACAGCTTGAACCTTACAACTTAGGCCCGGCCGCCTTGATCGCGTCGCTCACTTCAAACTTCTTGAAGTTCTCGATGAACAGACCCGCCAGCGCTTTCGCCGCTTCGTCGTAGGCAGCCTTGTCAGCCCAGGTGTTACGTGGGTTCAACAGGCCAGTCTCAACGCCCGGTACGGCCAATGGCACGTCGAGGTTGATGGTGTCCAGGTGTTCGGTCTCAGCGCCGATCAACGCGCCGCTCTGGATCGCTGCGATCACGCCGCGAGTGATCGGGATGTTGAAGCGTTTGCCGACGCCGTAGCCGCCGCCGGTCCAGCCGGTGTTGACCAGGTAGACCTTGGAGCCGAAGCCGCGCACGCGCTTGATCAGCAGCTCTGCGTACTCGCCGGCCGGGCGCGGGAAGAACGGCGCGCCGAAGCAGGTGGAGAAGGTCGACTTGATGCCGCTGCCCGAACCCATTTCGGTCGAGCCCACCAGCGCGGTGTAGCCGGACAGGAAGTGGTAAGCCGCTTGTTCTTCGCTGAGGATCGACACGGGCGGCAGTACGCCGGTCAGGTCGCAGGTCAGGAAGATCACCGCGTTTGGCTCACCGCCCAGGTTCTTCTCGGAACGCTTGGCAACGTGCTCCAGCGGGTAGGCGGCACGGCTGTTCTGGGTCAGGCTGACGTTGGTGTAGTCGGCGTGCTTGGCATCGTCGATCACCACGTTTTCGAGCACGGTGCCGTGCTTGATGGCTTTCCAGATAACCGGCTCGTTCTTCTCGGAGAGGTCGATGCACTTGGCATAGCAACCGCCTTCGATGTTGAACACCACGCCTTCGCCCCAGCCATGTTCGTCGTCACCGATCAGGTAACGGCTTTCGTCGGCGGACAGGGTGGTTTTACCGGTGCCCGACAGACCGAAGAACAGGGTCACGTCGCCTTCTTCGCCGATGTTGGCGGCGCAGTGCATTGGCAGCACGTCAGCAGCCGGCAGCAGGAAGTTCTGCACCGAGAACATGGCTTTTTTCATTTCACCGGCGTAACGCATGCCGGCGATCAGGACTTTTTTCTGGGCGAAGTTGAGGATCACGCAACCGTCGGAGTTAGTACCGTCACGCTCTGGCACACACTCGAAATTGGCCACGTTAAGCACTTGCCACTCATCACGGCCGGCCGGGTTGTACTGAGCCGGGTTGATGAACAGGCAACGACCGAACAGGTTCTGCCAGGCAGTCTGGGTGGTCATTTTCACGGGCAGGTAGTGGTCTTCTGCAGCCCCTACGTGAACGTGGGAAACGAAATGCTCTTGCGCGTTGTTGAACGCCTCGACGCGAGCCCACAGCGCATCGAACTTGTCGGCTGGGAACTTGCGGTTGATCGGGCCCCAGGCAATGGCGTCCTGGGTGGTGGGCTCTTCAACGATGAAGCGGTCGACCGGAGAACGGCCGGTACGGTGACCGGTTTCTACGACCAGCGCGCCGGTATCGGCAAGCACGCCTTCACCGCGCTGCAGGGCTTCTTTGACCAGATCGTCAACACTCAGATCGGTGTATACGGCGTTATTGGCTTGCGTCATGAGGTTCCCCGTCGGCCTATGGCCGAGTGCTCCAAACGTTTTGTAGTAGAAAGTTGCGCACTACTACCGCGAAAAAAGTGGGCCGGATTATGCCAGAAAAGCCCAAAAAGAGTAGGGCCCTCCCGTCAGAACTGCGCTAATCCGGCATTTGTCAGGTGATTTACCTGTGCTTAAACGTTTTAGTGGCGGGTGTCGGAAGGGGTGTCGATGCCTGCGCCGGCGAATAATTGGGCTACATCGGCGGCATCGAACAGGTAACGCTGATTGCAGAACTGGCAGTCGATCTCGATATTGCCACCGTGTTCCACCACCAGATTCTGCGCATCTTCCAGGCCCAGGCTGACCAAGGCATTCGCCGAACGCTCGCGCGAGCAGCTGCAACGGAAGCGCAGGCCCTGTTGGTCGAACAGGCGCACGGCCTCTTCGTGGTACAGGCGATGCAGAATGGTTTCGTTGTCCAGGCCCAGCAGCTCTTCAGCGGTCAGAGTGCCAGCCAGGGCGGTCAGCTTGCGCCAGCTGTCGGTGCGCTCATCGTCGTCCTTGATGCGGTCGGCCGGCAGTTGTTGCAGCAGCAGGCCACGGGCGCGCTTGCCGTCGGCATTCAGCCAGAACTTGGTGCCGACCTGCTGAGACATCACGAAATAGTTGGTGAAGCAGTCCGACAGGGTTTCGCCGTCAAGATCGACGATGCCCTGGTAGCGCTGGCCTTCCGTCGGGTCGACGGTGATTGCCAGTACGCCGTTGGCCATCAGGTCAGACAGCGTGGCGTCCGGCGCGATCAGGTCGGCGTCGTAACGGGCCAGGCCGCGAATTTCGCGCTCGCTGGAGCACTCGATCATCAGCATCGGCACCGGGCCTTCGGAACGCGCCTGCAAAATCAGCAAACCGTCGAACTTCATGGTGCCCACCAGCAGCGATGCCGCCGCCATCAGCTCACCAAGCAGCTGCGCAACCGGCTCCGGATAGGGATGCTTGGCAAGGACTTCGGCATAGCTGCGCTCCAGCGAGACCAGTTCGCCGCGGGCGTCGTTCTCGTCGAAGATGAAGCGTTGGGTGAAGTCGGTATCCGGTAGATCAGTCATAGGTCTGGGTATCTGAATTGATGACAAAATGATTACAAGGTTTATAAAATTAAACGCTTTAGCACCATCTTGGTGCGGCTTTCTCCTGGAAACGGAGAGCTAAATAGAGCGAAGAGGAACAGTTTATGAACAATCCGGGTTTGTTCCAAGCCAAGTGGAACCTCCGGCGATGGGCACTGTGCAATCTACTCGCTATCGGACTGCTGTGTTTTTGGCTGTGGCCCACGGGCCAGATGCTGTGTGTAATTTTCGACGAATGGCTGTTTCACCTGCTCAATGACCCGCTGGCGAGTCATTCGACCTGGCTGCATGTGTGGGCCGTGGCCAGTCTGCGACCATTTGACGCGGTGGTCGGCGTGATTTTGCTGACGTTGCTGATTCGCGGAGATTGGGTGTTCAAGGCGATTGAAGTGCGCCAGGCATTTTTCGGCTTTTTCGGCATTCTGCTGCTGTTGCTGTTCATCCGCATGCTGTTTTCCAAACTCGCGGCGCAGATGGGCTGGCAGCACAGCAGCCCGTCGATGGTGATCAGCGGGGCGATTCATATGAGTGACTACTTCCCTGGTCTGGAAAAAACCTGGGAGTTGAAGGACCGTTCGAGCCAGAGCTTCCCCGGCGATCACGCGTCGGTATTGCTGATCTGGGGCATGTTCATGACGGTGTTTGCCAAACGCATCGGCCAGGTGCTGGTGATTTGGGGCTTGGCCCTGTTGTTCATGATGCCGCGGCTGGTAGCCGGCGCGCACTGGGGGCAAGACGACTATATCGGCGGGGTATTGCTGGCCCTGTTGGCGCTGGGATGGGGGTATTACACGCCGTTTGCGGCGAAGGTGTCGAATGGGTTGCTGCGACTGACGGCGCCAATCTTCGGTTTGCTCGGTAAGCTGCCGGTGATCGGGCGATTGAGCGTCATACGCACTGCCGCCTGACGAAGTAGATGCATGTGAGAGCTGGCTTGCCTGCGATAGCGGTGGGTCAGTGACGGAAAGGCTGGCTGGCCTGACGCTATCGCAGGCAAGCCAGCTCCCACATTTGATCTCCATTGACCTGGAGATTTGCGCTATCAATCATCATTACCACTGCCGCGAAACTTGAACAAATCGCGACGCTGCTTCTTGCTCGGCTTGCCATCGGTCGTCATACCGGTAGCCCCGGCCTTGCGCATGGCGGCCGCGTTTTCGCGTTTGGCGATACTGGCCTCGGTTTCGGTGTACAACGCCTGCGCTTCGGGCGCGCCGCGGCGCACAACGGACAAGGCTTGCACCACGACGGTCTTCTCATCAAACCCAGCCCGAATCTGCAGCTCATCACCGACGCGCGGCTCCTTGCCCGGCTTGCAGCGTTCACCGCGATGGTGCACTTTGCCACTTTCGATAGCGGCTTTGGCCAGGGCACGGGTTTTAAAGAAGCGCGCTGCCCACAGCCACTTGTCCAAACGGACTTTTTCTTCCTCTTCCTGCTTTTGAGCCACTTGAATTCCTCGCTCTGAAAAATGTCGCAACTTTACCGTTGAAGCCCTTCGACGCATAAACCCCAACGCTCACCTAAGATACGCCAGGCACCACCCTGTTTTTGCGAGGATACGCCGTGACCGACTTCCCCATTTCACTCACCTCGCCAAACCAGCGTTGCGTGGGTTGCCAGCAAAGCGAACCCCTGGGTTTCGATTTCGCGTTCGCCTATCAGCCTATCGTAGATCTTCGAGACCATTCGATCTTCGCCCACGAAGCGTTGGTGCGAGGCCCGCAAGGCGAAGGCGCGCTGTCGGTGCTGGGCCAGGTCAACGCAAGCAACCGTTACCGCTTTGACCAGCGGTGTCGTACCCAAGCGATTGCCGGGGCCGCTGCCTTGGGTATGCAAACCCATCTTTCGATCAATTTCATGCCCAATGCCGTGTACCGGCCCGAGCTGTGTATTCGCAGCACCCTGGAGGCGGCCCGCGCGCACAACTTTCCGCTGAACCAGCTGATTTTTGAAACGCTGGAAAGCGAGCACGTAGATAACTATCGCCATTTGACCAATATTCTGCGTGAATACCGCGAATTCGGCTTCAAGACCGCCATCGACGATTTCGGTGCGGGCTATTCGGGGCTGAACCTGCTGGCCGATTTCCAACCTGACCTGATCAAACTCGACATGGCGCTGATTCGCGATGTCGACAAGGATCGTGTCCGTCAGGTAATCGTCCAGGGGATTGTCACAATCTGTGAGCAGTTGGGCGTTACTGTCATTGCCGAAGGCATCGAAAGTGCCGGCGAGCGCGACTTCCTGTCCGACTGCGGAATATTTCTGATGCAGGGTTACTGGTTCGCCAAGCCTGCATTCAAAGCCCTGGCCAAGGTTTCACCACAGGCCTGGGCGAACTGATCGGTTACCCATATTGAAGACATTTGACCATTTGACCGTTGTGGGTCTGCGTGAGTGGGTGGCACTTCCCGACTTGGGAGTGGCTGGCCTGCGCGCAAAGATCGACACCGGTGCCAGTACCTCGAGCCTGCACGCCACCGATATCGAGCCATTTGAGCGCGACGGTGAGAAGTGGGTGCGCTTTACCGCGCACCTGGGCAGCGTGGTGCAACTGCGTCACCGCCGCTGCGAGGCGCCGGTGGTGACGATGAAAACCATCAAGAGCTCCAACGGCCATGCGCAGGTGCGCTATGTGATCAGCACCACCCTCGCGCTGGGTGATCGGGTGTGGCGAGTGGAGTTCACTCTCGCCTGTCGCAAGGCCATGCGTTACCGCCTGTTGCTGGGCTCCAAGGCGCTGATTGACGGCCACTTGGTGGTCAGTCCAGGCGTCAAGTACGTTCAAGACAAGCCGGTGTTCCCGGTCTCTACTATTTCTGCCCCAGGTGCTGCATGAAGATTGCTGTGCTGTCGCGAAACCCGCGTCTGTATTCCACCCGCCGCCTGGTTGAGGCCGGCACCGAACGTGGCCACGAAATGGTGGTGATCGACACGTTGCGTGCCTATATGAACATTGCCAGCCACAAGCCGCAGATCCATTACCGGGGCAAGCCGCTGGAAGGCTTTGATGCGGTGATCCCGCGCATCGGTGCCTCGGTGACGTTTTATGGCTGCGCGGTGTTGCGACAGTTTGAAATGATGGGCGTATTCCCCCTCAATGAATCGGTAGCCATTGCCCGCTCGCGCGACAAACTGCGCTCATTGCAATTGCTCTCGCGGCGCGGTATCGGCCTGCCGGTGACCGGCTTTGCCCACTCCCCCGATGACATTCCCGACCTGATCGACATGGTCAACGGCGCGCCGCTGGTGATCAAGGTGCTGGAAGGTACCCAAGGCATCGGCGTGGTGCTGTGCGAAACCGCGACCGCTGCCGAATCGGTGATCGAGGCATTTATGGGCCTCAAGCAGAACATCATGGTGCAGGAATACATCAAGGAAGCCGGCGGTGCGGACATCCGCTGCTTCGTGGTGGGTGACAAGGTAATTGCGGCAATGAAACGTCAGGCCAAGCCGGGGGAATTCCGCTCCAACCTGCACCGTGGCGGCAGCGCCAGCCTGATCAAGATCACACCGGAAGAACGCATGACCGCGCTGCGGGCGGCCAAAGTGATGGGGCTGGCGGTAGCGGGTGTGGATATCCTGCGCTCCAACCACGGGCCACTGGTGATGGAAGTGAACTCATCGCCGGGCTTGGAAGGCATTGAAACCACCACCGGCAAGGATGTGGCGGGCATCATCATTCAGCATCTGGAAAAGAATGGTGGGCCGAATATGACGCGCACCAAGGGCAAAGGCTGATACGCGGCAAGCGTTGCCACCCTGCAAAAACAATGTGGGAGCGGGCTTGCTCGCGAAGACGGAGTGTCAGTCGATGTATTTATTGACTGGTCCACCGCATTCGCGGGCAAGCCCGCTCCCACATTTTTGATCTTTGTTGTTTGTTAGACAGCGTCCCTGGGCAGCATCAGCCCCAACGGCAAGCGCACCCGTGCCTCCAGGCCACCGTCCGGCCGGTTGCGCAGTTCAACATTGCCGCCGTGCATTGAAGCAATCCGCCGCACAATCGCCAGCCCCAAGCCTGTGCCCTTGCCACCCCGGGCACGGTCACCACGGGTGAACGGGTTGAAGATGCCTTCCAGTTCCGCCGGGTCGATCCCCGTACCGCGGTCCATCACACTCAACACCACATAAGGCGCAGTACTGTCGCCGGACACATACGCCGCCACTTCCACATCGGAACCGGCATGGTGCAAGGCGTTGCCGATGAGGTTGTTGAGCAGGCGTTTCATCGACACCCGCCGCAAGGCAAACGGCTGAATCGGCTCCAGGCGCATGCGCACCTGTTCGCCGTTCTGGTTGTAGGGCGCCACCACCTCGCGCACCAGGTCCGTCAGGTCGACTTCCTCGACCACTTCGTCGCGGCCATCACGGATAAACGCCAGGAACTGATCGAGAATCGCGTCCATGTCTTCGATGTCACGCACCATGTCATCCGTGAGGTCGTTATGGTTGCCCATCAACTCTAGGGACAATCGCAACCGTGTCAACGGTGTGCGCAGGTCGTGGGACACGCCCGCCAGCATCAGCTCGCGTTCGCGCCCGGCCTGTTCCACGTCTTCCGCCATCTGGTTGAAGGCGCCGTACACTTCGGTCATCTCACTGGGCGTATCGCTGACCGGCAGGCGCACACTGCGCCCCTGCCCCAGTTGGCGCGCGGCAAAGACCAGGCGTTTGAGTGGCTGGTTGAGCTGGCGCACGAAAATCCAGGCGGATGCCGTTGAAAGCAGGCCGATCGCCAGGAACCAGCCCAGCACGTTCCAGATCTTCTGTCCCCGCAACGGGTGCGGGTAAAGCGGCACTTTGATCCACGCGTCGCCCAGGCTCGGCGCCCTCACCCACAGCGCAGGCGAAACATGCATGCGCAATCGCACCTCGGTGTCGTCCCCCAGCTCAGCCTGCATCTGGCGCTGATAAATCTCGCTGTAGGGCCAATGCTGCTCGCCTTCAGGTACACCGGCGCCGTCGACTCTAATCAGCGTCGATGCCTTGGCCACCTTTTCACGGTTTTCGGGATCGACGGCCCAATAGGCACGAAGCGTCAGGGCGACGCCGTGGCTGTACTGCCGATCCACCAGCACGTCTTCGTTCATCAGCAGATAAACCAGCGTCAGTGCCTTGGAAAACAGAACGACGATCAGCACCAGCCAAAGGGTGCGTGAAAAGAAACTTTGCGGGAACCACAACGGGGTTTTCATAGGAAACGGCTGGACACCTTGCAGAAACGAGCGGCGCTCGCAGAATTGCAGACGCCGGGCATCCCGTTGACTCTCATGGAGTCAAACGCCGGATGCCCGCGCCTGCAAATCATCGGTCACTTGGTTGCGGTGCCATCCGGCACGAACACATAACCCACACCCCACACCGTCTGGATATAGCGTGGCTTGGACGGGTCCGGCTCGATCATGCGGCGCAGACGGGAAATCTGCACGTCGATGGAGCGCTCCAAAGCATCCCACTCCCGGCCACGGGCCAGGTTCATCAGTTTGTCGCGCGTCAGCGGCTGGCGAGCGTTCATCACCAGGGCCTTTAGCACGGCGAACTCACCGGTGGTCAGCATGTGCACTTCTTCGCCACGCTTGAGCTCACGGGTTGCCAGCGACAGTTCATAGTCGCCAAAGGTGACGCTTTCGTCTTCGCTGCCTGGCGCGCCGGGAACCGGGGCTGCCTGACGGCGCAACACGGCTTTGACCCGGGCCATCAGCTCGTCCGGGTTGAACGGCTTGGCCAGGTAATCATCAGCGCCCAGCTCAAGGCCCTTGATGCGGCTCAGCTCATCGCCCTTGGCGGTAAGCATGATGATGGGAATCTGGTTGTTCGCACCGCGCAGGCGTTTGCAGGCGGTGAGGCCGTCTTCGCCGGGCAGCATCAGGTCGAGTACGACCAGATTGAACACTTCGCGCCCCAGCAGGCGGTCCATCTGCTCGGTGTTCGGCACCGCGCGGGCACGGTAGCCCTTGGAGTTGAAAAAACGCTCCAGCAGGCTGCTCAGCCCCGGATCGTCATCAACGATGAGAATTTTTTCGCCTTCAGCAGTTTGTGCAGTGCTGCTCATTAGATGCTCCTCTTATCTCGGCGCGCATTATGGCGTAGCTGCCGTTATACGCACCGTGTGCATTGTTAGCAGATTTTTCCTCTACCGCCAGCGAACGCGCGCCCTGCAACCTTCGGCGCAATCCCCCCCAGCTGCAGAACGCTGGTTATAATGCGCCGCCTTTGCGCTGAGCAATGTCAGACTTTACTGCTTGCTGCCTCGCTATTTTTTACCGCGACGGGCAGCAATTTTCCGATTTCGAGGGTCAACAGGCTGCCTTTTGACCCAGGTAGCGGCGCCAGTCGGGCCGCTCAACCAGCCTTGCAACGCCTTGTTTTCCGGGCCTGCGAGCTGCTTTCAGAATTTCAGGTGGTTTTATGGACAGCATCAACAGCCGCATCGCCGAGGAACTCGGCGTACGCCCACAACAGGTCGAAGCGGCCGTCGCTCTACTGGATGAAGGCTCCACGGTGCCCTTCATCGCCCGTTACCGTAAAGAAGTGACCGGCAGCCTCGACGACATCCAGCTGCGGCACCTGGAAGAGCGCTTGCGCTACCTGCGAGAACTCGACGAACGGCGCATCAGCATCCTCGCCAGCATCGAGGAACAAGGCAAGCTGACCCCGCAACTGGAACGCGACATCAAACTCGCCGACACCAAGACCCGCCTCGAAGACCTTTACCTGCCGTACAAACAGAAGCGCCGCACCAAGGGCCAGATCGCCCTGGAAGCCGGCCTGGGTGACCTGGCTGACGGCCTGTTCAACGACCCGTCGCTGACCCCGGAAACCGAAGCCGCGCGCTTCATCAACGCCGAAAAAGGCGTCGCCGACGTCAAGGCGGCCCTCGAAGGCGCCAAGTACATCCTCATGGAGCGTTTTGCCGAAGACGCCAACTTGCTGGAAAAACTGCGTAACTACCTGAAACAGGAAGCCACCCTCAGCGCTCGCGTCATCGCCGGCAAAGAAGAGGAAGGCGCCAAGTTCCGCGACTATTTCGAGCACGACGAACCGCTCAAGAGCATGCCGTCGCACCGCGCACTGGCCATTTTCCGCGGCCGCAACGAAGGTATTCTCAGCTCCGCGCTGAAGGTCGGCGACGAGCTGCCGGGCACCATGCACCCGTGCGAAGGCATGATCGGTCAACAATTCGGCATCCAGAATCAGAACCGTCCGGCGGACAAGTGGCTCGGTGAAGTCGTGCGCTGGACCTGGAAGGTCAAGCTTTACACCCACCTGGAAACCGACCTGCTCGGCGAGCTGCGCGATGGCGCCGAAACCGAAGCGATCAATGTTTTCGCCCACAACCTGCACGACCTGCTGCTGGCAGCGCCGGCCGGCCCGCGTGCGACTCTGGGCCTCGACCCTGGCCTGCGTACCGGCTGCAAAGTGGCCGTGGTCGACGCCACAGGCAAGCTGCTGGACCACGCCACCGTGTATCCGCACGTGCCGCACAACAAGTGGGACCAGACCCTCGCTATCCTGGCCGCGCTGTGCGCCAAGCACGCCGTGGACCTGATCGCCATCGGCAACGGCACCGCCAGCCGTGAAACCGACAAGCTGGCCGCCGAGCTGATCAAAAAATACCCAGCCATGAAGATGACCAAAGTCATGGTCTCCGAGGCCGGCGCGTCGGTGTACTCGGCGTCGGAACTGGCCTCCAAGGAATTCCCGGACCTCGACGTATCGATCCGTGGCGCCGTCTCCATTGCTCGCCGCCTGCAAGACCCGCTGGCCGAGCTGGTGAAGATCGACCCTAAATCCATCGGTGTCGGCCAGTACCAGCACGACGTGTCGCAGCTGAAACTGGCACGCGGTCTGGATGCGGTGGTGGAAGACTGCGTGAACAAGGTCGGCGTGGATGTGAACACTGCCTCTGTCGCGCTGCTGGCCCGTATTTCCGGCCTCAACTCCACGCTGGCGCAGAACATCGTCACTCACCGCGACGAAAACGGCGCGTTCAAAACCCGCGCTGCGCTGAAAAAAGTCGCACGCCTGGGCGAAAAAACCTTTGAACAGGCCGCCGGCTTCCTACGCGTAATGAACGGCGACAACCCGCTGGACGCTTCGGCGGTTCACCCGGAAGCCTACCCGCTGGTACAGCGCATTGCTGCCGAGACCGACCGCGACATCCGCTCGCTGATCGGCGACGCCGCGTTCCTCAAGCGCCTGGACCCAAAAAAGTACACCGACGAAACCTTCGGCGTGCCGACCATCACCGACATCCTGCAAGAGCTGGAAAAACCTGGCCGTGACCCGCGACCCGAGTTCAAGACCGCCGAGTTCCAGGACGGCGTCGAAGACCTCAAGGACTTGCAATTGGGCATGATCCTCGAAGGCGTGGTCACCAACGTGACCAACTTCGGCGCGTTTGTGGACATCGGCGTGCATCAGGACGGTTTGGTGCATATCTCCGCGCTTTCGGAGAAGTTCATCAAAGACCCTCGCGAGGCGGTGAAAGCCGGTGATGTGGTCAAGGTCAAGGTCATGGAAGTCGACATTCCACGCAAACGCGTTGGCTTGTCGATGCGCATGAGCGACACCCCCGGCGAGAAAATCGACGGTGCCCGTGGCGCTCGCCCAGGCTCGGCGCCACGCCAGTCGCAGAACAACGCACCGCGCAAAGAAACCGCCACCGCAGCGCCTAGCAACAACGCGATGGCGTCGCTGTTCGCCAATGCCAAACAGTTGAAGAAACGCTGATGGAAATCCCGGCCGGTTTGACCCAGAGCGCGTTCAGCGAGCTGATCGGCTGTCGCCTGCAACGCCTGGACGAGGGCGTTGCCGAGGTGGCCCTGACCCTGGAGCCGCAGCTGCGCAACCGTGCAGGCAAGCTCCACGGCGGGGCGATTTTCAGCCTGGTGGACATCACCATGGGGCTGGCCTGTTCCAGCTCCCATGGCTTCGACCAGCAGAGCGCGACCATCGAGTGCAAAATCAACTATATCCGTGCCGTGTCCGACGGCGACGTGCTGTGCACCAGCCGAATTATCCACGCAGGTCGACGCACGTTGGTGGTTGAAGCAGAGGTGTATCAGGACGACAAACTGGTCGCAAAAGCACAAGGCACATTCGCTGTCCTATAGCTCCCCGCCCTCGATTTGAGTTAATTTCGGCGCTGCGACAACAGCGTCGGAATTTTCTTGCTGCGCTATAGCCCAATTCATGGAGTGAAGTAGGCTTTTTCAAAGCGGGTCAAATCGACTCAAAACCAGGCGATAACGCCAGTTTTAACTTCACCCTTGTAGACCGTCCTGCCCACCCCCATATTGGGGCGACTGACGCGTGAAGGAATCCAACTTGAGCGAACTTCTCAACCGCCGCCTGGCCCTGCTCGGCAAGCGCGAACACCTTTCCCTGCTAGAGCAATGCTTGCACGGCATCGAGCGCGAATGCCTACGCGTCACGGGTGAGGGTCGCCTGGCACAAACGCCGCACCCCGAAGCCCTGGGCGCCGCGTTGACCAACGAATTGATCACCACCGACTACTCGGAATCGCTGCTGGAGTTCATCACCCCAGCCCTGCCCAACCCGGCCGATACCCTGAGCAGCCTGGACAAGATCCATCGCTTTGCCTACAGCAAACTCGGCAACGAGTACCTGTGGAGCCCGTCGATGCCGTGCCCGTTGCCGGCCGAGGAAGATATTCCGATTGCCTACTACGGCACCTCCAATATCGGCCAGCTCAAATACGTTTACCGCAAGGGCCTGGCCCTGCGTTACGGCAAGACCATGCAGTGCATCGCCGGCATTCACTACAACTTTTCCCTGCCGGAGCAGTTGTGGCCCTTGCTCAAGGAAACTGAAGGTTTCGTCGGCACCGACCGCGACTACCAGTCCACGGCCTACATTGCATTGATCCGTAATTTCCGTCGCTACAGCTGGCTGCTGATGTACCTGTTCGGTGCCTCGCCAGCCCTGGACGCCGGGTTCCTGCGCGGTCGCTCGCACCAGTTGGAAGTGCTGGACGCCGACACGCTGTACCTGCCGTACGCCACCAGCTTGCGCATGAGCGACCTGGGTTACCAGAGCAACGCCCAGGCCGGCCTCACGCCGTGCTACAACGATCTGGCCAGCTACACCGACAGCCTGCGCGAAGCGGTGGCAACGCCCTACGCGCCCTACGTCGAAGTCGGCACCCATAAGGACGGTGAGTGGGTTCAGCTCAACACCAACATCCTACAGATCGAAAACGAGTACTACTCCAACATTCGCCCCAAGCGCGTGACCTACACCGGCGAGCGCCCCATCCAGGCGCTGGTGGCCCGTGGCATCCAGTACATCGAAGTGCGTTGCCTGGACATCAACCCGTTCCTGCCGATGGGTATCGACCTGCCGGAGTCGCGCTTCCTCGACGCGTTCCTGCTGTATTGCGCACTGAACGACAGCCCGCTGTTCGCCAACAACGAGTGCGGCAATGCCACCTCCAACTTCCTCAGCGTGGTCAAGGAAGGTCGCCGTCCGGGCCTGCAATTGCAGCGTCAGGGCCAGCCTGTGGACATGAAGGAATGGGCCACCGAGCTGCTGGAGCAGATTGCGCCGTTGGCGGCGTTGCTGGATCAGAGCCATGGCATTACCGAGCACAGCGAGGCGCTCGACGCTCAGTTGGCGAAGGTCAAGGATCCGTCCCTGACGCCGTCGGCCCAAGTGTTGGCAGCGATGGCCGAGCGCAAGGAAAGCTTTGCGCAATTCTCCCTGCACCAGAGCGAGGTGCACGCCGAGCATTTCCGTAAAGAGCCGCTGCCAGCCGACGAGCAGGCGCGTTTTGAAGAACTGGCGCGCACGTCGCTGGCGCAACAGGCGGAACTGGAGCAGAACGAGGTCGGCGACTTTGATGTGTTCGTCGGGTCGTACCAGGCGAGCATCCTGGCGATCAGTAACTAACTGAAGCCGAACCCGGCTCAACATGTGGGGGGGCTTGCCCCCGATAGCAGAGTGTCAGTCACCCATCAGTGATTGATCTACCGCCATCGGGGGCAAGCCCCCTCCCACATTTGCCCTCGTCTGATTGAATACCTGCGTTCACTCTTCTTCTAATAAGCTAATTCTAAAACGTTATTTATTTTCGAGTTCTTAGATCATTTAGTCTCCTCGCACGCCGACCCTCGGCCGCCTGATTGAGGAGCTTCCCCTTGAAACTGCTTACCCCTCTGCGCCTCTTGGCTGCATTGTCCCTGGCCGGTGCCAGCCTGTTTGCCCAGGCGGCAGATGTCACCATCGCTTATCAAACCACCGTAGACCCGGCGAAAGTCGCCCAGGCCGACGGCGCGTACGAAAAAGCCACTAACGCCAAGATCGACTGGCGCAAATTCGACAATGGCGCCGACATCATCGCCGCCATCGCCTCCGGCGACGTGCAGATCGGCTACCTCGGTTCCAGCCCGCTGACCGCTGCCGTCACCCGTAAAGTCCCGGTGGAAACCTTCCTCGTCGCCACCCAGATCGGCGGCGCCGAAGCCTTGGTGGCGCGCAATGGTTCAGGGATCAACAGCCCGCAGGACCTGATCGGCAAAAAGATCGCCGTGCCATTCGTGTCCACCGGCCACTACAGCCTGTTGGCCGCGCTGAAGCACTGGAACATCGACCCTTCGAAAGTGACCATCCTCAACCTCGCGCCACCGGCCATCATCGCCGCCTGGAAGCGCGGTGACATCGACGCCACCTACGTGTGGGACCCCGCCCTGGGCGTGGCCAAGGAAAACGGCAAGGTGCTGATCACCTCCGGCGAACTGGCCAAATTCGGCGCGCCGACTTTCGATGCGTGGATCGTGCGCAAAGACTTCGCCGAGAAGCACCCGGAAATCGTCACCGCTTTCGCCAAAGTCACGCTGGACGCCTACGCCGCATACCGCAAAGACCCACAAGCGTGGCTCGCCGACACAGGCAACGTCGACAAGCTGGTCAAGCTTTCCGGCGCCAAGGCCAGTGACATCCCACTGCTGCTGCAAGGCAACGTCTACCCGCTGGCCGCTGATCAGGTGACCCTGCTGGGCGCCCCGACCACCAAGGCTGTGACCGACACCGCCGCGTTTCTCAAGGAGCAAGGCAAGGTCGACACCGTGCTGCCGGACTACGCCCCTTACGTCAGCGCCAAGTTCATCACTCACTGATTCAAGGAGTTCATTGCGATGGCCTTGCTACAACTGGAGCGCATCAGCGCACAGTACCCAGGCGCCACAGAACCGGTACTGTCTGATATTTCACTGGACCTTGGGCCCCAGCAATTGCTGGTGGCCCTCGGCCCGTCCGGCAGTGGCAAGACCTCGCTGTTGAACCTGATTGCCGGTTTCGTCGAACCCTCTGCCGGGCGCATCACCCTCGACGGCGTGCCGGTCAAAGGCCCCAGCGCCGAGCGCGGCGTGGTGTTCCAGGACGACGCACTGCTGCCCTGGCAGGACGTGTTGGCCAACGTCGGTTTCGGCCTTGAACTGGCCGGCGTGCCCAAGGCACAACGCGAAGTACGCGCCCGGGAAATGCTCGCGCTGGTCGACCTCGCCGGTTTCGACAGTCGCCGTATCTGGCAACTCTCCGGCGGCCAAAAGCAACGCGTGGGCCTGGCCCGCGCGCTGGCGGCCGACCCGCGTGTGCTGCTGATGGACGAACCCTTCGGCGCCCTCGATGCCTTCACCCGCGAACAGATGCAGGAATTGCTCCTGCAAGTCTGGCGGCGCACGGCCAAGCCGGTGTTCCTGATTACCCACGACATCGAAGAGGCGGTGTTCCTCGCCACCGATTTGATCCTGTTGGCGCCCAACCCGGGCCAGATCGTCGAGCGTCTGCACCTGGACTTCGGCCAGCGCTACGCCGCCGGTGAATCGGCGCGCGCGATCAAGTCCGACCCACGCTTTATCGAAACCCGCGAGCACGTGCTGGGCAAAGTGTTCTCGCAACGGCAGGTGTCCGCATGAGCAGTTACGAACTCCCCGCCACCGCCGCCAAGCCGGTGGCTCACGCCGTTATTCCGGTGCGTCGTAGCCTGAGCACACGGTGGATCAGCGTGCTCACTTTGTTTGCCTTGTTGGCACTCTGGTGGGCGGTGACTGCTACCGGTTTGATCGAACCGCTGTTCCTGCCACCACCGTCCGCCGTGCTGCAAAAAGGCTGGCTGCTGGCGACCACCGGCTACATGGATTCCACCTTGTGGCAGCACTTGGGCGCGAGCCTGCAGCGCATCGGCCTGGGTCTGGGTTTTGCGGTGCTGACCGCCGTGCCGGTCGGCATTGCCATCGGTGCCAACCGCATCGCGCGCGGCATTCTCGATCCGCTGATTGAATTTTACCGGCCGATTCCACCGCTGGCTTATCTGCCGCTGATCGTGATCTGGTGCGGCATCGGCGAGCTGTCCAAGGTGCTGCTGATTTACCTCGCGATCTTCGCGCCTATCGCCATCGCCACCGCGACCGGCGTGCGCACCGTCGACCCGGCCAAGCTGCGGGCCGCGCAGTCGTTGGGCGCCACCCGTGCCCAATTGATTCGCCACGTGATCCTGCCGAGCGCCCTGCCCGACATCCTCACCGGTGTGCGCATCGGCCTGGGCGTTGGCTGGTCGACCTTGGTTGCGGCCGAGTTAATTGCGGCCACCAGCGGCCTGGGTTTTATGGTGCAGTCGGCGGCGCAGTTCCTGGTCACCGATGTGGTGGTGCTGGGGATTCTGGTGATCGCCCTGATCGCCTTCGCCATGGAAATGGGCCTGCGTGCCCTGCAGCGTAAATGGGTGCCCTGGCATGGCCAGGCACATTGAGTGAGAAGAGCATGAGCAACCTGACCGTTACGCCATTAAGCACCGCCCTGGGCGCCCAGATCAGTGGCGTCGATATCACCCAGCCGCTGAACCTGGAACAGCGCGACGCCATCGAGCAGGCGTTGCTCACCCACTCGGTGCTGTTCTTCCGTGGACAAGCCGTCACCCCACAGCAACAGGCGCGGTTCGCGGCAAATTTTGGCGACCTGCACATTCACCCGATTTACCCCAACGTGCCGGAGCAGCCCGAAGTGCTGATCCTGGATACCGCCGTGACCGACGTGCGTGACAATGCCGTATGGCACACCGACGTGACCTTCCTGCCAACGCCGGCCCTCGGCGCGGTGCTCAGCGCCAAGCTGCTGCCGGCGTTTGGTGGCGACACGTTGTGGGCCAGTGGCATTGCGGCGTATGAGGCGCTGTCGGCGCCGTTCAAGCGCTTGCTCGATGGCCTGACCGCCACACACGACTTCACCAAATCCTTCCCGCTGGAGCGTTTTGGCAACACTGCCGAAGACCTGGCGCGCTGGGAAGAAACCCGCAAGAAAAACCCGCCGCTGTCGCACCCGGTAGTGCGCACGCACCCGGTGAGTGGGCGCAAGTCGCTGTTTGTCAGTGATGGGTTTACCACCAAGATCAATGAGCTGGAGCCGGCCGAAAGCGAAGCGATTTTGAAGCTGTTGTTTGCTCATGCGACACGGCCAGAATTCACCATCCGCTGGCGCTGGCAGGAGAACGACGTAGCGTTCTGGGACAACCGCGTGACCCAGCATTACGCGGTCGATGACTACCGGCCACAACGGCGGGTGATGCACCGCGCAACGATTCTGGGCGACGCGCCCTTTTAAGCCAGGCACAACCTCTGCATCCATGAAGATCAACAATGTGGGAGCTGGCTTGCCTGCGATAAAGGGGCACCAGGCACCACATTCATCAACTGACCCACCGCCATCGCGGGCAAGCCCGGCTCCCACAGTGATCGAGTCGTGGCGAATAAATTTGCCACACTGAAGAGCAAAAATGTGGGAGGGGGCTTGCCCCCGATAGCGCTGGGTCAGTCAACTGGTCAACTGACTGACACCGTCATCGGGGGCAAGCCCCCTCCCACATTGACCCGGTGCTATCGGGTTATTCAGCGGTCGATGGTTTTTCCCACAGGTTGATCCCGCCTTCCTGGGCAAACCGATCGATTTCCGCCAGTTCCTCGGCACTGAAGCTCAAGTTCTGCAGCGCTCCGACGTTTTCAATGATCTGCTCCGGCCGGCTTGCACCGATCAGCGCACTGGTCACCCGTGGGTCACGCAGGGTCCAGGCCAGCGCCAGTTGCGCCAGGCTCTGGCCGCGACGCTTGGCGATTTCATTCAGCGCGCGCACGTGGGCGATGTTGGCTTCGGACAAGTGCTTGGCCTGCAGCGAACCACCCCCTGGACGATTAACCCGCGCATCCGCCGGCACGCCGTTGAGGTACTTGTCGGTGAGCAAACCCTGGGCCAGCGGCGTGAACGCAATCACCCCGGCACCGAGTTCTTCGGTGGTGTCCAGCAGGTCTTTTTCCACCCAGCGATTGAGCAGGTTGTAGGCCGGTTGGTGGATCAGCAACGGCACTTTCCATTCCTGGAGCAGCGCAGCCATCTCGCGGGTTTTCACGCCGGAATAAGACGAGATACCGATGTACAGCGCCTTGCCTTGTTGCACGGCAGTGGCGAGGGCGCTGGCGGTTTCTTCCAGCGGCGTGTCGGCATCAAAACGGTGGGAGTAGAAAATATCCACGTAGTCGACGCCCAGGCGTTGCAGGCTCTGGTCCAGGCTCGCCAATACGTATTTGCGCGAACCGCCGCCCTGGCCGTAAGGGCCGGGCCACATGTCCCAGCCGGCTTTGCTGGAGATGATCAGCTCGTCGCGATAGTGCTTGAAGTCTTCGCGCAGCAAACGGCCGAAGTTGATCTCGGCGCTGCCGTAGGGCGGGCCGTAGTTGTTGGCCAGGTCGAAGTGGTTGATGCCCAGGTCGAACGCGGTGCGCAGCAACGCGCGCTGGGTGTCGATCGGGGTGCTGTCGCCAAAGTTGTGCCACAGCCCCAGGGACAGTGCAGGCAGCACCAATCCACTGCGGCCTACGCGGCGATAAGGGATAGATTCATAGCGGTTTTCGGCAGCAATGTACGTCATCGAATCCTCTCTGGGCTTAGGGCAAATAAGGCCTGGGAATAAGGTTATTCCCAGGCCTTTTAAGCCGCTGAATCGCTTAACTATGCCCGTCTCTTTTACAGCAATTTCCTACCAAAGTGGAACGACGTAGCTGACATAGAATCGGTTTTCATCTTGCACAGTGGCACCGGTAATGTCCGGGCTGGCGTGGGCATTTTTCCAGGTTACGCCCAGGCCCTTGAGGGTGCCGGTGGGTACTTGGTAGGCCACCGCGATGTTGCGTTCCCATTCGCTGGTGTCGCCCTGCGCAGTGCGGATGTCATCGCCGTGGGCATAGGCGGCAGAGAATGTCAGGCCGGTGAGGCCCAGCTTGCCGAAGTCATATTTGTACTGCGCCAGCCAGGTACGCTCGCCGGCGTGCTGGAATTTGTTCAGCTGCATGTTGGTCAGCGCCGGCGTGTCCGCACCTGAACCTGGGCCCTGGCGTGCGTCACCACTGTTCAGGCCCGAATCCAGGTACGGGAAGTCGCTGTCGCCGCTGTTTTTCTGGATACCGAGGCCAACGGTATGGCCGTCCAGGCTGTAGCTCTCCAGCAAGCTGGCGGTGGTCTGGTTGATGCGGCCTTTGCTGGTGCCGTCACCGTAGAGGCCGGCCCCGGCGAAGTCTTTGTCGCCATCGGCGTTGGCGCCCACACCCAGGCTGCGGAACACGCGCACGTCGGTGTCGAATGCACCCACGGCCACCGCGTCATGACGCTTGGCGCCGAGGAAGAACTGCTGGTAGTAATCCTCAAGGTTGGAATACCACAGGCTGACGGTGGTGTTCTGAATGCCGGTGTAGTCCGCACCGCCGAACAGGAAGCGGTCGCTTTCTTTGGTGCCACCGGCAGTGATCATGCCTTGGTCGCCGGTTTCGTTGCGGATCTTGGTCTTGAAGATATCGCCGCCGGTGAAGGTGAAATCGCTAAGGTCCTTGGACACCAGTTGCACGCCAGTGTTGGTCTGCTGGTAAAGGCGCCCGTCGGTGTTCGCCAACACCGGATTGTTGCCGTACAGCGTGCCCACGCGCAGCTCATCCTTGGCAAAGCGCATCTTGAACGTGGGGCTCAGCACGCCAAACTGGTCGGCGGATTTGCCGTCGTCCAACGGGAACATGCTGCCGGGGTAGCGGCCCTGGTGATCCTTGTCATTGAGGTCACCACCGGAATCCAGCTTCAAGCCATAGAAGGCCTGCAGATCAAGGCCAAAACCAACCGGCCCATCGGTGTAGCCCGACTTGAAGTTGAACTCGAAACCCTGGCCCCAATCACGAATGCTGTGGGCCTTGGCGTTGCTGTTCACCACATCACGCCCTTGCTGGTTGAGGTAGCGGTTGAGCAAGGTCACATCGGCGTGGCTGTCGTCGATAAAATCGGCGTGGGCGGACAGCATAAAGCTCGCCATGGCGACACCCACCACGGGGCTTATTAACGTCTTCATTGTTACCGGTCTCCGTCACTGTTCTGAAATGAAAGCGTCAAACGCTTCACACAATTACGCAGTGGCCAGATGACAGTTGCGCGTCAAAGCGCGGCTTCAACGAATGAAATTAAATTTAAGAAAGCCCCGTAGAACGGGGCTTTGCGGGCTTTTTTGGGTGAAAGGGAACTAGCGCACCAAGTGCAGGAACTGCAGGTGCCGCTCGTACTGGTCGAGGATGTCGTTGATGATCTGCTCCTTGGTGTAGCCCACCAAATCGTAGTCCTGACTGCCCTCGCTCAAGTGCACTTCCGCCCGGTAGTAACGGCGGTTGTTGAGCTGCTTGGAGCCCATGCCGCCGCGCGCAAACGACGGCGTGAAATAGCCACGCATCTGCACTTGATACACGAACGGATGCTCTTCGCCGTGGCCGATTTCCAGGCTGACGCTGTCGTTGGACGGGTCGGGCTGGGTGACGACGCTGAGGCCTTTTTCGACAAACACCGCCGTCACTTCTTCGATCGCCGGGCGCACCGTGGTCTCAAGGAACCGGTACACCTCATCGCGCGACGGAAAATGCACCGCCTGGCTCAAGCGCTGGCGCCAACCGCCGGTGCCCTTGCGTGAGCCCGATACCGGCGCCAGCGAATGCAACTGGGCAATCTGCTTTTGCGATTCGAGGTGGAACGCCTTGTGCAGCCCCCACATCATCAGCAGCAGGATCAGCGAGAACGGCAACGAGGTCAGCACCACCGCCGATTTGAGCGAATCGATGCTGCCGGCAAACAGCAAGGCACTGGTGACCAACGCAGTCATCGCGCCCCAGAACACACGCAGCCATTTAGGCCCGTCTTCATCGGCGTTACCGCCTTTGGACGACAAGGTCGACAGCACCACGGTGCCGGAGTCGGCCGAGGTGACGAAGAACACGAAGCTGATGAACACCGTGACCGCGATGACCGTCTTGCTCCACGGGTAGGTTTCCAGCAGCAAGTAAAGGCTCATCGACGGGTCATCGATGGCCGACTGGCCGAGGGCGGTCAAACCGTGGTTGAGCACTTGGTCGATGGCGCTGTTGCCGAAGATCGACATCCACGCCAGGGTAAAGCCCAGCGGGATCAGCAGCACGCCGAACACGAACTCACGGATGGTGCGCCCGCGGGAAATACGCGCGATGAACAGGCCCACGAACGGCGACCATGCAATCCACCAGGCCCAGTAGAACACCGTCCAACCGCCCAGCCAGTCGCTGGGTTTGTCGTAGGCGTACACATCGAAACTCTTGGTCGGCAAGGCGCCGAGGTAGTCGCCGATGTTCTGGATCAAGGTATTGAGCAAGTGCTGGGTGGGCCCGGCGAACAACACAAACAGCAGCAGCGCGCAGGCCAGCAGCATGTTGATGTCGGACATCACGCGCACGCCCTTGTCGACACCGGAGACGGCGACGAGGATCGCGGCGCCCATCATCAGCGTGATCAGGCCGACCTGAATCCACTGGGTGTGGGCAATGCCGAACAGGTAATCCAGCCCGGAATTGAGGTGCAACACGCCAAA
The DNA here is from genome assembly GCF_047943075.1 of Pseudomonas sp. NFX183. Taxonomy (NCBI): domain Bacteria; kingdom Pseudomonadati; phylum Pseudomonadota; class Gammaproteobacteria; order Pseudomonadales; family Pseudomonadaceae; genus Pseudomonas; species Pseudomonas sp. NFX183. The sequence continues at coordinate 1,840,398 of NZ_CP181333.1, forward strand.
GCCCATGTCGGCGCCCAGGCCAAACACGGTGGCGATGATGCCGAAGCCATCCACTGCGTAGCCGATGGGGCCGTTGATGCGTTTGCCGATCAGCGGGTACAGCGCCGAGCGCAGCGCCAGCGGCAGGTTATGCCGGTAGGCGAAATACGCCAGGGCCATGCCAACAAACGCGAACACGCCCCAGCCGTGCAGGCCCCAGTGCAGAAACAGGATCTGCATGGCCTGGCGCGCGGCATCGGCGTTCATCGGCGCGCCTTGAGGCGGCTGCACCAGGTGCGTCAGCGGCTCGGACACGCAGAAGAAGAACAGCGTGATGCTGATCCCGGCGGCGAACAGCATGCCGGCCCAGGACAGGTAGCTGAATTCGGGCTCGTCGTGGTCGGCACCGAGTTTTATCTTGCCGTAGCCCGATAGCGCGGTGACCACCACGAAGACCAGATACAGCGTCATCGCGAGCATGTAGTACCAGCCGACCGTGTTGGCCGCCCAGTTTTGCGCAGCCAGCAGCCAGGCACCGGCCTGTTGCGGGATAGCGATGACGGTGATGCCAAATAGCAGGATGAAACTGGCGGCAAAGTAGAAAACGGGCGCATTCATGCGCACCATGCCGCTGGATGGGGTAGACGATGCACTCATGAACGATGCACCCCCAGGGTGTGGGATGTGGCTGTAAATAACGGACTCAGCAAAGGTAAGCCTCCTGTTGTGAGCGGGCAGCGAACCACCGGTTTAACTTGAACGAACATTCAAGTTAAACATGAATAGGCGGTTTGGGACTAATCGCAGGGCTGAGTGGTAGGTCATTCCTACACTAGCTCAGGGATTGGTATGACGGGTGCGCGAGGTAAATCGTTCAGCGATTTCCGCTTTAAGTACGGCTCAAAATTGGAATGCGGTCAAAAATGTGGGAGCGGGCTTGCTCGCGAATGCAGTGGGTCAGCAACATATCCCGTGACTGACACTCCGCCTTCGCGAGCAAGCCCGCTCCCACAAGGGATTTGTGCTGATTCTCTATTTCTGCGCCCCATCCTCATGCTGCAAATTCGCCTGCGTGATATTCGCCCCCGCCGGCACACTGCGGGTCAGCCACACGTTGCCGCCAATCGTCGAGCCCTTGCCGATGGTGATCCGCCCCAGGATCGTCGCCCCGGCGTAGATCACCACATCATCTTCAACAATCGGATGGCGTGGATGGCCTTTTTGCAACTGCCCGTCCTCATCTGCCGGGAAGCGCTTGGCGCCCAACGTCACTGCCTGATAAATGCGCACCCGCTCGCCGATGATCGCGGTTTCGCCAATCACCACACCCGTCCCATGATCGATAAAGAAACTCGGGCCGATCTGCGCGCCCGGGTGAATGTCGATACCCGTGGCCGAGTGCGCGATCTCCGCGCTGATCCGCGCCAACAGCGGCAGCCCGGCGCGGTACAGATGGTGCGCCAGGCGATGGTGAATCACCGCCAAAATCCCCGGATAGCACAACAGCACTTCATCCACACTGCGCGCGGCCGGGTCGCCGTGGTAGGCGGCCAGCACGTCGGTGTCCAGCAGGCTGCGCAGCGACGGCAGGGCCAGGGCAAAATCCTGAATCAGACGGATCGCCAGGGCATCGACCTCGCCGTCATCCTTGCCGCCCTGGCGTGCGGCGTAGCGCAGCTCCAGGCGCGCCTGGCCGAGCAGGGCATTCAAGGCGACGTCGAGGGTGTGGCCGACGTAAAAGTCTTCACTTTCTTCACGCAAGTCCACCGGCCCCAGGCGCATCGGGAACAACGCGCCGCACAGCGACTCAAGAATCTGCGCCACGGCCTCGCGCGACGGCAATTCGCGGCCGCCGTGCTCGCCGCTCAAGCGGCCATTGCGCGTTCGCCACTGGTCCCGGGCGCTGCGCAGCTGGCTGACGATGGTCTGCAATTGCCAATGGCTGGAACGCTCACTCACGGTATTCACTCCTGACGAATTGCCCATCACTTTACGGTATGCACCCAGACGGCCCTTAAGAACCAATGGTGTGATGCTAAGAACTAACCGACATAAGCGATTGGCGGTTGCCGGTTGAAAAGTGCCTGCCTATAGTCGCCCAATCACTTAGCCACTGTGCGTCGCCATGATCAAACAACAGCTCGACCGTTTTAACCGCCTGGACCTGCTGGGCGGTGCCACTGCCCTGGAAAAACTCGAGCGGCTGTCGGCCTGGCTGGGCAGGGACATTTACGTCAAGCGCGATGACACCACGCCACTGGCCATGGGCGGCAACAAGCTGCGCAAACTCGAATACCTGGCAGCCGACGCCCTCGCTCAAGGCGCCGACACCCTGGTGACCGCCGGCGCGATCCAGTCCAACCATGTGCGCCAAACTGCTGCGCTGGCCGCCAAGTTGGGCCTGGGTTGCGTGGCACTGCTGGAGAACCCGACCGACACGGAAGACCCGAATTACCTGGGCAACGGCAATCGCCTGTTGCTGGAGCTGTTTGACGCCAAAATAGAACTGGTCGAGAACCTCGACAACGTTGACGACCAACTCAATGCCCTCGCCGATCGCCTGCGCAGCAACGGCAAGAAGCCGTACCTGGTGCCGATCGGCGGTTCGAATGCACTCGGGGCGCTGGGTTACGTGCGCGCCGGGCTGGAGCTAGCCGGGCAGATCGAAGCCAGCGGCATTGAGTTCGCCGCCGTGGTACTCGCCTCCGGCAGTGCGGGCACCCACAGTGGCCTCGCCCTGGCATTGAGCGAAGTGCTGCCGAATTTGCCGGTGGTGGGCATTACCGTGTCGCGCACCGAGCAAGCTCAGTTCCCGAAAGTGCAGGGCCTGGCCGAACGCACCGCCGAGTTGCTCGGCGTGAGCGTTCCCGACGCGTTCAAAGTGATCCTGTGGGACGAATATTTCGGCCCGCGCTACGGCGAACCGAACGCCGGTACCCTGGCGGCGGTCAAGTTACTGGCAAGCCAGGAAGGCCTGCTGCTGGACCCGGTGTATACGGGCAAGGCCATGGCCGGCTTGCTCGATGGCATCGGTCGCCAGCGGTTTGAGGACGGGCCGATTATTTTCCTGCACACCGGCGGAGCGCCGGCGTTGTTTGCGTATGACTCCGTGTTTAGCTGAATAAACACGGATCAAAATGTGGGAGCTGGCTTGCCTGCGATAGCGGTCAGGCAGCTACAAAAGTGTTGGCTGATACACCGCTATCGCGGGCAAGCCCGCTCCCACATTGGATTGACTGCATATTCTAAAAACGCATAACAAATTAGATTTATATTATTTTCAAGTCTTAGAAACTGGCTTTATAGTCGCGCCGAAGGCGAAGACGCGCTTCGCGCTTTAAGGCAGGATACGACTACTGCGTCACCTGCTTCGCTCAACATAAAAACACAGGGGCTGTTCATGACTATTTCTGTATTCCGTCGCACGTTGCTGGTTGGCACATTGGGCTTGGCACTCGGGGCTGGTCTGATGGGCCAAGCCATCGCTGGTGAGCAGCTGGACACCATCAAGAAGGCCGGCGAGATCAAGATCGGCCTGGAAGGCACCTACCCGCCGTTCAGCTTCGTCGATGAAAGCGGCAAGCTCAGCGGTTTCGAAGTCGAGCTGTCCGAAGCGCTGGCCAAAGAGCTGGGCGTCAAGGTCAAGCTGCAAGCCACACCGTGGGACGGCATCCTCGCGGCCCTGGAATCCAAGCGCCTGGACGCCGTGGTCAACCAAGTGACCATCTCCGAAGAGCGCAAGAAGAAGTACGACTTCTCCAAGCCTTACACCGTTTCCGGTATCCAGGCGCTGGTGCTGAAGAAAAACGTCGACGCCATCAAGACCGCCGACGACCTGGCCGGCAAGAAAGTCGGCGTAGGCCTGGGCACCAACTACGAACAATGGCTCAAGGACAACCAACCCAAAGCCATCATCAAGACCTACAACGATGACCCTACCAAGTTCCAGGACCTGCGCATCGGGCGCATCGACGCCATCCTGATCGACCGTCTGGCCGCGCTGGAATACGCCAAGAAAGCCCCGGACACTGCTGCCGCCGGTGATGCTTTCTCCCGCCAGGAAGCCGGCATTGCCCTGCGCAAAGGCGAGCCTGAACTGCTCGACGCCGTGAACAAGGCCCTCGACAAACTGCGTGCCGACGGCACCTTGAAGAAGCTGTCCGAGAAATACTTCAACGCTGACGTCACTCAATAATGGAAGCAGGTTTCCAACTCGCGCTGGACTCCGCGCCCTTTCTGCTCAAGGGCGCGTACTACACGGTGATTCTTAGCCTCGGCGGGATGTTTTTCGGCTTGCTGCTGGGCTTCGGCCTGGCCTTGATGCGTTTGTCGCGCTTCAAGTTGGTCAGTTGGATCGCCCGCGTCTACGTGTCGTTCTTTCGCGGCACGCCCTTGCTGGTGCAGCTGTTCCTGATCTACTACGGCTTACCGCAAGTGGGCATCGAGCTGGACCCGATCCCGGCCGCCATGATTGGCTTTTCGCTGAACATGGCGGCTTACGCCTGTGAAATCCTGCGCGCCGCCATCAGCTCCATCGAGCGCGGCCAATGGGAAGCTGCAGCCAGTATCGGCATGACCCGTGCGCAGACCCTGCGCCGGGCCATCCTGCCGCAGGCCATGCGCACGGCCTTGCCGCCGTTGGGCAACAGCTTTATTTCGCTGGTAAAAGACACGGCGCTGGCCGCGACCATCCAGGTGCCCGAGCTGTTCCGCCAGGCCCAATTGGTGTCTGCGCGCACCTTCGAAATCTTCACCATGTACCTCTCCGCTGCCCTGATCTACTGGATCCTGGCGAGCATCCTGGCGCATTTTCAGAACCGCCTGGAAGACCGGGTCAACCGGCATGACCTGGAGTCTTGAAGCATGATCGTGGTTGAAAAACTGACCAAACAATTCAAGGGTCAGGTGGTACTCAACGGGATCGACCTTGAGGTCAAGGAAGGCGAAGTTGTCGCCATCATTGGCCCCAGTGGTTCCGGCAAGACCACCTTCCTGCGCTGCCTGAACTTCCTCGAAGAACCCACCAGCGGTCGCATCAAGGTGGGTGACATCGAGATCGACAGCAGCAAGCCGCTCAACCAGCAACAAGGCCTGGTGCGACGCTTGCGCCAGCACGTGGGTTTTGTGTTCCAGAACTTCAACCTGTTCCCGCACCGCACCGCGCTGGAAAACGTCATCGAAGGCCCGATGGTGGTCAAGAAGATGCCTCGCGAAGCAGCCACCGAACTGGGCCGCACGCTGCTGGCCAGGGTCGGTCTGGCGGGCAAGGAAGGGTCTTACCCGCGGCGCTTGTCCGGTGGCCAGCAACAGCGCGTGGCAATCGCCCGTGCATTGGCCATGGAGCCGGAGGTGATTCTGTTTGACGAACCCACTTCGGCACTCGACCCGGAGCTGGTCGGTGAAGTACTGGCGACCATCCGCAGCCTGGCCGAAGAAAACCGCACCATGGTCATCGTCACCCACGAAATGAGCTTCGCCCGGGATGTGGCCAACCGGGTGATCTTCTTCGACAAGGGCGTGATCGTCGAACAGGGCGAGGCCAAGGCGCTGTTTGCCAACCCCAAGGAAGAACGCACCAAGCAGTTCCTGAGCAAGTTTCTGGCCCACTGACACCCCGAAAAACCTAGGTGGGCGCTGGCTTGCCTGCGATGCAGGCACCTCGGCGTGTCAGTCACACCGCAGCGATGCTATCGCAGGCAAGCCAGCTCCCACCTAAGCGCGCTCCTACATAAAATCCTCGCGATAACGAATAAAACGCACCGCCGCACCCACCTTAAAATCCCCCGCCTCGTCAGCTCTTTCTGAATCTGCTCCAACCCGCCGTTTAGCCCTTTGCCGCCATTGACGCCCGCCGGCCAACCCTCTTATCTAGGGCCCAGAGGATTGGATCCTATCCCGGCTATTCACTGAATCGTTCCTTTCGGCACCCGGCGCACACTCGCGCCACGGGCGCCGGAACGATTGCTGCTGGCTGCATCAAGGAGATGACTTATGACGCGCACTGCACCCTCGGCCATGCTTACCGCCCCGACGTTGCCCCAGGCTAATCGATACGGTATCAACGCCCTCGCCGCCGCCCAACTGCAGGTGGATATCGCCCCCTACCCCGGCATGGAGGAAGGCGACCTGATCGAGCTGTTCTGGAACAACTGCTTTGCCGACTCCCGGCGCGTGAGCGCGTGCAAAATCGGCACACCCACCCGCCTGCGCATCCCGCAAAGCTTTGTGCAGGATGGTTCGGCGCAGATTCACTATCAGGTCATGCAGATCGGCCACGGCCCAGCCCGTTCGGCGGTCACGCACGTGCGGGTCAAGACCTGCCCACCCGGCGGCCAGCCGTCGCCCCTGTTCAACGACGAAAACCAGAACCTTGCGCCCGTCAGCCTGCCCGACATGATCCGCCGCTACGGCATCAACGGTAGCCAGGTGCGACGCGGCATTCCGCTGAGCATCGAGCCGTACGCGCATATGGCCACCGGCGACGCCATCACCCTGCGTTGGGGCGACGTGCGCCTGGACCTGCCGACGATCCAGAGCAAAGACGTCGGTCTGACGGTGCAGGTGTGGGTGCCCTCTGCGGTGATTGTCGAAGCGGGCGACGACTGCCGGCTGGACGTGACGTACTGCATTCTGGACCGCGTCGGCAATAATTCGCGCTGGGCACCCGCGCGCACGTTGAACATCGCCGCCTGCTCGTCGCAGGCGCCAGCCCGCCCGGCCGGGGCCACATCGACCTACCAACCACGTCAGCCCGGTTCTCCCTGCGAACCTGGGTAACAGACCTTCTATGCATATTCCTAAAAGTTAGTTTATTTAAAAATTTAACACGCTTAGGGTATATGCACCGGACCACCGGACATCTCTGATTTTTCTGTTTTTATTTCATTGAATGCGAGGTCGGTATGGTCAGAATTACCCCGGTGCATAACGCCAGGGCATTACGTGCAGCCAAGGAGCGGCGCTGATGTCTAACTTGGCTCTAACACCCCCCCAGAGTGATCTGGACGTAGCCCCACTGCTGTTGCCGGCGGCTGTGCTGCGCGACGACGCGCAAGCGTTGAGCGCAGCCCACGAACTGGCTCAGGCCGCGCGCCTGCAAGCGGCCAAGCGCGACCAGCAGCGCAAGCTGCCCTGGGCGCAGCTTGAGCAGTTCACCCGCAGCGGGCTCGGCAGTATTTCCATTCCCCGTGAATACGGTGGCCCACAGGTATCGTTCGTGACCCTGGCCGAGGTGTTCGCGATCATCAGCGCGGCAGACCCGGCCCTCGGGCAGATCCCGCAGAACCACTTCGGCATCCTGCATCTGCTGCAGGGCGCCGCCACCGAACGCCAGAAAAAACAGCTGTTCCAGAGCGTCCTCGACGGCTGGCGCATCGGTAATGGCGGCCCGGAACGCGGCACCAAAAACACCCTGGAACTCAAAGCGCGGCTCACCGCCCAAGGCGATGGCTACGTGGTCAGCGGCCAGAAGTTCTACTCCACCGGCGCGCTGTTTGCCCATTGGGTGGCGGTGAAGGCATTGAACGATAACGGCAAACAAGTCATGGCCTTTGTGCGCCGTGGCACGCAAGGGCTGCGCATCGTTGACGATTGGTCGGGCTTCGGCCAACGCACCACCGCCAGCGGCACCGTGCTGCTTGACCGCGTACCGGTGGACGCCGAGCTGGTGATAGAGAACTGGCGCATCGGCGAAAGCCCGAACATCCAGGGCGCCGTCTCGCAATTGATCCAGGCGGCCATCGACGCCGGCATCGCCCGCGGCGCTCTGGATGACACCATCGCCTTCGTGCGTGAACGCTCGCGCCCATGGATCGACGCCAAGGTCGAACGCGCCAGCGATGACCTGTATGTGATCGCCGATATCGGCAAGCTGAACATCGAACTGCATGCCGCCGAGGCACTGCTGCGCAAGGCCGGCAAGGTGCTGGACGAGGTCAACGCTGCGCCGATCACCGCGCAATCCGCCGCGCGCGCGTCGATAGCCGTGGCCGAAGCGAAAGTGCTGACCACCGAAGTGTCGCTGCAGGTCAGCGAAAAGCTCTTCGAGCTGGCCGGCAGTCGCGCCACCCTCGCCGAATTCAACCTCGACCGTCATTGGCGCAACGCCCGCGTGCACACCCTGCACGACCCGGTGCGCTGGAAGTATCACGCCATCGGCGCCTATCGCCTGAACGGCACGTTGCCGGCTCGTCATTCCTGGATCTGACCGACCAGACATCTGGAGAACATCATGACTTTCTCTACAAACGTCGCGGTTATCACCAGCGACGAACAAGCCCTTATTGTCGCCAGCGACCTGGCCGAAGACTTTCGTCGCGACAGCGCCCAGCGCGACCGCGAACGCCGCCTGCCCCTGCCCGAGCTGGACGTGTTTTCGCGCTCCGGCCTGTGGGGCATCAGCGTGCCGAAGGAACACGGCGGCGCGGGTGTGTCCAACGTCACTCTGGCCAAGGTCATTGCGCTGATTGCCCAGGCGGACGCCTCGCTGGGCCAGATCCCGCAAAACCATTTTTATGCCCTGGAAGTGCTGCGCGTGAATGGCAGCCCGGCGCAGCAAAAACGCCTGTACGCCGAGGTGCTCGCGGGCCAACGTTTCGGCAACGCCCTGGCGGAGCTGGGTACCAAAACCGCCCACGACCGGGTGACCCAAATCACCCGCGACGGCGACGGTTTTCGTATCACCGGCCGCAAGTTCTACGCCACCGGCGCCATCTACGCGCAACGCATCCCCACCTCAGTGGTGGATGAACACGGCGTGCAGCAACTGGCATTTGTGCCGCGCGACAGCGAAGGCCTGACGGTCATCGACGACTGGAGCGGCTTCGGCCAGCGCACCACCGGCAGCGGCTCCGTGGTGTTCGACAACGTGTGGGTTGCCGCACAGGATGTGGTCCCGTTCCAGAGCGCCTTCGAGCGCCCGACCACAGTCGGCCCGCTGGCGCAGATCCTTCACGCTGCCATCGACACCGGCATCGCCCGTGCCGCCTTCGAGGATGCGCTGCATTTTGTGCGCACCAAGACCCGGCCGTGGATCGACTCCGGCAACGACAAGGCCACTGAAGACCCGCTCACCTTGAAAAGCTTCGGCCACCTGAGCATCCGACTGCACGCCGCCGAGGCATTACTGGAGCGCTCCGGTGAGTTCCTCGACCGCGCCCAGGCCGACAGCACTGCCGAAACCGTCGCAGCAGCGTCCATCGCCGTCGCCGAAGTGCGCGCCTTGAGCACTGAAATTTCCCTGGCCGCCGGCAGCACCTTGTTCGAGCTGGCCGGCAGCCAGGCGACCCTGGCCGAACATGGCCTGGATCGCCACTGGCGCAACGCCCGCGTGCACACCCTGCACGACCCGGTGCGCTGGAAGTACCATGCGGTGGGCAATTACTACCTCAACGATGAAAACCCGCCTCTTCGGGGGACCATCTGATGGCGAAGAAAAAAATCCTGCTCAATGCCTTCAACATGAATTGCATCGGGCACATCAACCACGGCCTGTGGACACACCCACGGGACACCTCGACGCAGTACAAGACCCTCCAATACTGGACCGACCTGGCGCAGACCCTGGAGCGTGGGCTGTTCGACGGCTTGTTCATCGCCGACATTGTCGGCGTGTACGACGTTTACCAGAACTCCATCGACGTACCGCTCAAAGAGTCGATCCAGCTGCCGGTCAACGACCCGTTGCTGCTGGTTTCGGCCATGGCGGCCGTCACCCAAAACCTCGGCTTCGGCCTCACCGCCAACCTCACCTACGAGCCGCCGTATCTGTTCGCCCGACGCATGTCCACCCTCGACCACCTGAGCCGTGGCCGGGTCGGCTGGAACATCGTCACCGGCTACCTCGACAGCGCCGCCAAGGCCATGGGCCTGACCGAACAGGTCGAGCATGACCGGCGTTACGACCAGGCCGATGAATACCTGCAAGTGCTGTACAAACTCTGGGAAGGCAGCTGGGAAGACGACGCGGTCATCAACGATCCACAGCAACGGGTCTATGCGCAGCCCGGCAAGGTGCACAAGGTTGAGCACCACGGCGAGTTCTATCAGGTCGAGGGTTATCACCTTTGCGAGCCGTCGCCGCAACGCACGCCGGTGCTGTTCCAGGCCGGCAGCTCGGAGCGTGGCTTGCTGTTCGCCGGGCGTCATGCCGAGTGCGTATTCATCAGCGGGCAGAACAAGGCCGCGACCAAAGCACAGGTCGACAAGGTGCGTGCCAGTGCCGTCGAAGCCGGGCGCAACCCGGAGGACATCAAGGTGTTCATGGGCCTCAACGTGATCGTGGGCGCCACCGAAGAACTGGCCTGGGCCAAGCACGCCGAGTACGTGAGCTATGCCAGCCCGGAAGCCGGTGTGGCGCACTTCTCGGCCTCTACGGCAATCGACTTTGCTCAATACGAAATCGATGAACCGATCCAGTACGTGAAGAGCAACGCGATTCAGTCGGCCACCAAGAATCTGCAAAACAACGATTGGACGCGGCGCAAATTGCTCGAGCAGCACGCCCTCGGCGGGCGCTACATCACCTTGGTCGGCTCACCGGAACAGGTCGCTGACGAGCTGGAATCGTGGATCAGCGAAACCGGGCTGGATGGCTTCAACCTGACGCGCATTGTCACGCCGGAAAGCTACGTGGACTTCATTGATCTGGTAGTGCCGGAGTTGCAGAAGCGGGGGTCGTACAAGACGGCTTATGAAGCCGGCACCTTGCGCGAAAAAGTCTTCCATGGCTCCGCGCGCTTACCCGAACAACACACCGGTTCCAACTACCGACACTGAACCAAAACTGTGGGAGCTGGCTTGCCTGCGATGGCGGTCTGTCAGGCACATTTTTTTTGCTGGCCCACCGCTATCGCAGGCAAGCCAGCTCCTACAGTTGACCGAGTTGTTTGCACTCACACCTTATGACTGGAAATCGATTATGAAAAAGACCCTGCTCACCCACCCAGTCAAAGCACTGGCCCTGGCCCTTGGTTTATTCAGCTCGGCGGTATTCGCCGCCGATGCACCGCTGAAAGTCGGCACCACCGCCGCCTTCGCGATTCCCCTGGAAGCCGCCGTCGCCGAGGCCGACAAGCAAGGCCTGAAGGTCGAACTGGTGGAGTTCACCGACTGGATCGCGCCCAACGTCAGCCTCGCCGCCGGCGACATCGACGTGAATTACTTCCAGCACATTCCGTTCCTGGAAAACGCCAAGGCTGCCGCCGGGTTCGACCTGGTACCGTATGCGCCGGGCATCATCAATAACGTTGGCCTGTATTCGAAGAAGTACAAAAACTTCAACGACCTGCCTCAGGGCGCCAGCGTGGCGATCGCCAACGACCCGATCAACAGCGGTCGCGGCCTGCAACTGCTGGCCAAGGCCGGGCTGATCACGCTCAAGCCGGGCGTGGGTTACAAGGCCACCGAAGAAGACATCATCGCCAACCCGAAGAAGATCAAGATCCTGCAAGTGGAAGCCGTGCAGCTGGTGCGCGCCTATGACGACGCCGATCTGGTGCAGGGTTACCCGGCCTACATCCGTCTGTCCAAGACCTTCGATGCCGAGTCGGCGCTGCTGTTCGACGGCCTCGATCACCCGGAATACGTGATCCAGTTTGTGGTCCAGCCCAAAAGCAAAACCGACCCGCGCGTGATCAAGTTCGTCGACATCTACCAGCACTCGCCGGTGGTACGCGCCGCGCTGGATAAATCCCTCGGCAAGCTCTACCAAGTCGGCTGGGAAGATAAAAAATGACCGCCGCCAACGCCCAACTGCGCGACCTGGGCACCGCGCCCAGGGACGCCGAGCAGACAGAACTGCACCCGGATTTGAACCGCGCCCATGTGCGGTTTATCAACCTGGGCAAAACCTATGACGGCAGCGTGCATGCCTTGCAAGGCATTGACCTGGCGATCCAGCGCGGTGAGGTATTCGGCATCATCGGCCGCAGCGGCGCCGGCAAATCCTCGCTGATCCGCACCATCAACCGCCTGGAGCAACCCAGCAGCGGGCGCGTGCTGATCGATCAGGTGGACATCGGCGAGTACGACGAAGACCGCCTGGTCGCGTTGCGTCGGCGCATCGGCATGATCTTCCAGCACTTCAACCTGATGTCGGCCAAAACGGTGTGGCAGAACGTCGAGCTGCCGCTGAAGGTCGCCGGCGTGCCCAAGCTGCAGCGCGAGCAAAAGGTGCGTGAGCTGCTGGAACTGGTGGGTTTGCAGGACAAGCACAAGGCTTATCCCGCGCAGCTGTCCGGCGGGCAGAAACAGCGTGTTGGCATTGCCCGTTCGCTGGTGCATGACCCACAGATTCTGCTGTGCGACGAAGCCACCTCGGCCCTCGACCCGGAAACCACGCAGTCGATCCTCGGCCTGCTGCGCGAAATCAACAAACGCCTGGGCCTGACCATCGTGTTGATCACCCACGAGATGGCGGTGATCCGTGAAATCTGCGACCGCGTGGTGGTGCTTGAGCACGGTCGAATCGTGGAGCAAGGCCCGGTGTGGCAAGTATTCGGCAACCCGCAGCATGAGGTCAGCAAAACCTTGCTGGCGCCGCTGCAACACGGGCTGCCGGAAGAACTGCAAAACCGTCTGCAACTCACCCAGACATCGGCCGACGCCGCGTTGGTACTGCGTTTGCAGTTCACCGGCAGCGATACCGATGAGCCCGACCTGGCCGCGCTGTTCGGCGCCCTTGGCGGACGCGTGCGCTTGCTGCAAGGCGGCGTGGAACGCATTCAGGGGCATGCCTTGGGGCAATTACTGTTGGCGGTGAATGGCTCGCCGCACAACGCACAAGCACTGCGCACCCTGGCCGGGCGTTGGGCGCAACAGGTGGAGGTGCTGGGCTATGTGGTTTGAGCGTTTATTGCAGGGCGCCATCGACACCCTATTGATGGTGGGCGTGTCGTCGTTGATCGCGCTGTTGGTGGGTATTCCGCTGGCGGTGTTTCTGGTCACCAGCGACAAGGGCGGCATCTACCAGGCACCGGCGCTGAACCGCGTGCTCGGCGCGTTCGTCAATCTGTTCCGCTCCATTCCGTTTCTGATCCTGATGGTGGCGCTGATCCCGTTTACCCGGCTGATTGTCGGCACCACCTATGGTGTGTGGGCGGCCGTTGTCCCGCTGACCATCGCCGCCACGCCGTTTTTCGCGCGGATCGCCGAGGTGAGCCTGCGCGAAGTGGACCACGGTTTGATCGAAGCCGCGCAGGCCATGGGCTGCCGCCGCTGGCACATCATCTGGCACGTGCTGTTGCCAGAGGCGCTGCCGGGGATTGTGGGCGGGTTCACGATCACGCTGGTGACCATGATCAACTCGTCAGCCATGGCGGGCGCCATCGGCGCAGGCGGCCTGGGTGACATTGCCTACCGCTACGGCTATCAGCGTTTCGATACGCAAATCATGCTCACCGTGATTGTGTTGCTGGTGATTCTCGTCGCGGTGATTCAGTTGGGCGGCGATCGCCTGGCTCGGGTGCTGAACAAGCGGTGAGGTATAGTCGGGCGATCTCAGCGCCCGGTATTCCCCGCCATGACCCTCAAGCCCGACGACCTCAACCAGATCACCTCCATCACCCTCGGCCACTACAACAAGGTGGCCGAGGACTTCCGTGAAGGCACCCGCGATCACGATGTCAGCCAGAACATCGACGCGCTGCTGCGCCATATCCAGGGTACAGCGCCGTTTACCGTGCTGGATTTCGGCTGCGGGCCGGGGCGTGATCTGCAGACATTTACGCGCATGGGCCATATCGCCGTGGGGCTCGATGGCTGCGAACGGTTTGCGCAAATGGCCCGCGAGGACAGTGGCTGTGAAGTGCTGCAGCAGGACTTTCTCAAGCTGGACCTGCCGACCGAACGCTTCGACGGGGTGTTTGCCAATGCGGTGTTGTTCCATATTCCCAAGCAGGAGCTGCCACGGGTGCTCAAGCAGTTACGTGGGGCGCTGAAGCCTGGTGGCGTGCTGTTCAGTTCCAACCCGCGTGGTGAAAACCTGGAAGGCTGGAACGGTCCTCGCTATGGGTCTTATCACGACCTTGAAACCTGGCAGGGTCTGCTGGCGGCGGCCGGGTTTGTGGAGCTGGAGCATTACTACCGACCGGCCGGGTTGCCGCGGGAACAGCAGCCTTGGTTGGCGAGTGTGTGGCGCAAACTGTAGACCTTCGTCGCTGGTCTGACGCCTTCGCGAGCAAGCCCGCTCCCACATTTGGAATGCATTTCCATGTGGGAGCGGGCTTGCTCGCGAAGGCGTCAGCGGCACAGCTAATCCACCTGATACACCCTAGGTTTTTCACCCTCTACCAACGCCGTCACACTCTTTCCCGCATACCCTTCTTTGTCCCCAGCAGCAAAATTCGCCACCAACCGCGTGCCATCGGCAAACGTGGTTTCCTGCACCTGTTTGTCGGCCGTCAACCAGCGAAACCCTGTCATCGCCTGAGTCGCCAGGCGTTGATGCAACGGCCGGAAGAACCGGTCCTGGCGCTGTATCAACGGTATCCGCTGCTTAAGGGTCGCCGCACTCAAGTGATACAGCGGCGGCACGTTGTAGAGCAGCTGGGTCAACTCATTTTCAGCCCGCACATTGCTCAGCTTCAAACTGTCGAACAACCAATGATGCGTGGTGATCACCGAGCCGTGGAACACCGCCTGATACAACGGCAGGCGCATCGTCGGGTCGAAATACACGCTGCGAAACGGCTCGTTGAGCGGCACGGGCTTGAAGAAGACCGTCGGTTGCTCCGGCGGGTACCAGTTGCCTACGTAATAGGGCGACTGCTTGTCTTGGGTCATCTCGCGATCACCCCAGCCAATCACTGGCGTCTGCATGCCGTGGGCAAACAGAATGCCTTGGGCTGTCACCGCATTGCCGTCTTCGGAGCCGGAGGGCAGTTTGAGCACGGTGTTGAGCCAACGCGACGCGTCGATATTGCCTTCAGCGTTTTGCGCCTGGGTCATTGGCGCGCCGTCACGGTAACTGTCGAAAACCATACTGGTGGCGTAGGCATCCAGGAACCAGGCGTTAAAACCGGCCTTGGCTTGCACCGCTTTCACCCGCGCTTCCAGTAACGGCCGCACGCAGCGCGGGTCGGTGTAATGGCCCGATTGCTGGAAACCGGTCTTGAGCTTGCCGTCCTTCAACACGATGGCGCAGTTGCGATAAGCCTTGGTGCCCAGGTGCGCGGTGGTCCAGTCCGGGTTTTCGGTGATGGACAGTGCGGTTTCATAGGAGTCGTAGGGCGCCATCAAGTAGCCCGCGTTGACCCCCGCCTGAATCGCTTCGGGGTGCCAGAGGCCGCCTTCCCAACCCTCGCCCAACGTCAGCAGCAGCCGCTTGAGCCCCGCGTCTTGCAGCGACTTCAGGGTCTTGGCCGACAGGGTGCTGCCCCAAGTGGCAGGGCTGTCGGTCAAGGCGCCGGCAAATGCCGTGGCCAGTTCCTGCCGGAGTGCACCATACCCCTCGGCAAGTTGGCGCATGTCCGGCTCGTCGCTGGCCTGCCAGGTTTGCCGGGCCTTTTTGTTGATCGCCGCGTTGAGCCCACGCAGCAAAACCGTCTTTTGGTAGCGATCCAACGTGCCGGCCTGCGTCAGCACCTGCGTGGTCTCTTTGTCCAGCAAGCCCTTGAGTTCGTGGCCGCGCAGCACCTTCACCAACAGCGGCCAGTCGCGCACATCCTGGGGCCCTAACAGGTCATTGCCCCACAGATAGACGTGGCTGGCACCCAGCAGCTTTTCAGCCTCGGGGGTCTGGCGCAGCTTGTCCGCCAGTGGCTCATAACGGCCCTGCTCCACCCGCCATTGGCGATAGCGCTTGGCCCCGGCCAGCGGGTCGGCATCGCCCAGGTGCAGGCGCAGCGTCATCGGCGCGGTGGGTTGCAGTGCGGTGAATTCATGGGATGCCAACAGCGCCAGACCGTTGCCATCGGCCTGCCACGCCAGGCGATTGTTATAGGGGTTGGTCAGCAACCAATTGAGCGTAAAGCGCCCATGGTCCACGCCCCATAGCGGCAGGCTCAGATCCTGGGTGGTATTGACCTCGCCCTGCTCCAGCAAAAACGCCTGCCAGAGGGTGTTACCCGCCGGCACGTAATGCCCTTCGGCCAAGGGCCAGATCAAGCCTTTGCCCATGGCCTCGGCTGGTTGGCGCAACAGCGCCAATTGGCCCGGCTCGCGTGCGTTGATGGTCAGTTCAAGGTCGCGCTGCTCAAGGCGCGCGGTCAGGTGGTAGGCGCCGCTGTCCCACTGCCAAGTGGCTTGCCCGGTATCGGCCTGCACATCGGTGACCGCGTGCGCCGCCACACCGCTGGAGGCCTGCACTGCGGCCTCGCCCGCCGGGGTGACGCGCAGCGCCAGCGTGGCGGGGTCGAGTTCGACCCGCCAGAGGGCGTTTTCCAACACGGTGCCAGCGAAGAGTCGGGGAGACAGCAACAGGCAAAAAATCAGCACTAAACGGCGCATGACACGGGCCTTCCAAAACGCAAACAGGCCCGGAGGGTAAAACACTTACTGCCAGACGAATGTAGGGAAAGTGTTTCCAGGAGCCTTCCCACATCCTTGCAGGAAGGCGCCGAGGGTCAGGCCTGTTCTTTTTTCGGCTCGCGAATCTTGTACCAGGCCACATAAAGCGCTGGCAGGAACAACAGCGTCAGCAAGGTGGCGATGATGATCCCGCCAATCATCGCGTAGGCCATCGGCCCCCAGAACACTTCCCGCGCAATCGGGATCATGCCCAGGCTGGCTGCCGCAGCGGTCAGCAGGATGGGACGGCGCCGGTGCTCGGTGGCTTCCACCACGGCATCCCACGGCGTGTAGCCGTCGCGCTCGTAGGCATCGATCTGCGTCACCAGAATCACCGAGTTGCGGATGATGATGCCGATCAGCGCCAGGATGCCAAGGATCGCCACAAAGCCCATGGGCGTGCCCGTGGGGATCAGCGCCAGCACCACGCCGATCAGCCCGAGCGGCGCGACACTGGCCACCAGGAACATCTTCTGCACGCTGTGCAGCTGGATCATCAGGAACGTGGCCATCAGGAACAGCATCAACGGCACCACTTTGGCGATAGGGCCTTGGGCCTTGCCGCTTTCCTCGACGGTGCCGCCGGTGGCGACTTTGTAGCCCACCGGCAGGCCGGCGCTGAACGTGTCGATTTCGGGCTTGAGTTGCTTGACCAGGTCGGTCGGTTGCATCTCATCACGCACCGAAGCCTTGACGGTGATGGTTGGCTTGCGGTCGCGACGCCACACCAGCGGCTGTTCCAGCTCATACCGCACGGTGGCGAAGGCCAGCAACGGAATCGAGGTGCCGTTGGGCGTGACAATCTGCAGGTTCTGCAAGGTTTCCGGGGTGCCGCGTTCGGCATCTTCGGCGCGGCCGACCACGTTGATCAGGTAGATATCGTCGTGCACTTGGGTCACCGAAGCACCGCTGACCACGCTGTTCATCAACTGCGCCACGTCTTCCGACGACAGCCCCAATTGCCGCGCCTTGTCTTGGGCGATGTCCACGCGCAGCACTTTGCCCGGCTCGTTCCAGTCGTAAATGATCTCGCCCAGGTGAATGTTTTTATCCAGCAAGGTCGCCAGTTCAATGGCGTGCTTGCGCACCTGGTCGGTGTCCTTGCCAGACACGCGATACTGGATCGGCCGCCCAACCGGCGGGCCCATTTCCAGTGGCTGCACATAGCTGCCGATGCCGACAAAGTCATCGCGCAGGCGTTTTTGCAGGCGCGCAATCAACGCGCCGCGCTCTTCCAGGCCTTTGCTGACGATCACCAACTGCGCGTAGTAGGGGTTTTCCAATTGCTGGTCGAGGGGCAGGTAGAAACGAATCGCGCCCTGGCCGATATAGGTGCTCCAGCGCGCGATATCCGGATCGTCCTTGATGATCGCCTCAAGGCGGTCGACCGCCTTGCGCGTTTCGTTGATCGAGGCGTTTTGCGGCAGGTTGAGGTCGACGAGAATTTCCGGGCGGTCCGATGACGGGAAAAACTGGTTCTGCACAAACTGCATGGAGAACACCGACGCCGCAAACAGCCCCACGGTGATGCCGATGGCCCACCAGCGGTTGCGCATGGCCCAGAGCATGCCGCCATTGAACGCGCGACCGATGCGCCCAGGCTCTTTGTTTTCGGGTTTAACGTTGGCGCTGAGGATATGCACGCCAATCACCGGCGCAAACAGCACCGCCACCACCCACGACACCAGCATCGCCACGGCAATCACCGCAAACAGCGTGAAGGTGTACTCGCCCGCCGAGCTGGCGTTGAGGCCGATAGGCACAAAGCCGGCGACGGTTACCAGCGTGCCGGTGAGCATCGGGAACGCGGTCGAGGTATAGGCGTAGGTCGCCGCCTGTTCCTTGGTTTCGCCTTTTTCCAGGCGCGTGATCATCATCTCCACGGTGATCATCGCGTCGTCCACCAACAGGCCGAGGGCGATGATCAACGCGCCCAGCGACACGCGCTGCATGGTGATGCCGCTGTATTCCATGAACACGAACACCAGCGCCAGCACCAACGGAATCGAGCACGCCACCACCAACCCGGCACGCATGCCAAGGCTGATAAAGCTCACCACCAGCACGATGATGACGGCTTCAAACAGCGCGCTGGTAAAGCCGCCGACGGCCTCCTCCACCACTTCTGCCTGGTCGGAGACTTTGTGCACGCCCACGCCCACCGGCAGGTCAGCCGTCAACTCATCCATGCGTGTGTGCAGGGCCTTGCCGAATGACTGGATATTGCCGCCCTTCTGCATGGCGATGGCCAAGCCAATCGCCGGCTGGCCATTGAAACGGAACATCGGCCGCGCCGGGTCGACATAGCCACGGCTGATGTCGGCAATGTCGGCCAAACGGTAGAAACGGTCATTGAGGCGCAGGTTGACGTTGGCCAGGTCCTTTTCGGAGGCAAATTGCCCCGAGGTGCGCACCGAAATCCGCTCCGGCCCGGCCTCGATTACCCCGGCCGGGGTCACCGCGTTCTGCGACTGCAGGCTTTGTACGACCTGGCGCTGGTCAATCCCCAACGCTGCCAGTTTGCGCGTGGAAAAATTCAGGTAGATCACTTCGTCCTGCTGGCCGATCATCTCGACCTTGCCCAGGCCCGGCACCGAGCGGATCTCGGCGCGCACTTGCTCTACGTAGTCACGCAGTTGGCGCATCGACAGGCCATCACCGGTAAACGCGTAGACCGAACCGAACACGTCACCGAACTCATCGTTGAACGACGGCCCCTGCAAGCCTTGGGGGAAGGTGCCGCGAATGTCATCGATCTTCTTGCGCACCTGGTACCAGATATCCGGAATCGCCTTGGCGCTGGTGGTGTCTTTGAGGAACACGAACACCGTGGACTCGCCCGGCCGCGTGTAGCTTTTCACGTAGTCGAGGGAGTCGAGTTCTTCGAGTTTTTTCTCGATGCGGTCAGTGACCTGCTTGAGGGTTTCTTCCTGGGTCGCGCCCGGCCAGCGGGTCTGGATCACCATGGTTTTGATGGTGAACGAGGGGTCTTCCTCGCGGCCAAGGTTCATGTAGGAGAACACGCCCATCAGCAGCGCGACGAACATCAGGTACCAGACGAAGGACTGATGCTTGAGGGCCCAGTCGGATAAGTTGAAGCTCCCTTTCATCGCGGGCTGTCCTCGTCGATTTTGACTTTTTGCCCGGGTTTCAGGCTGTTCACGCCAGCGGTGACGATGCGTTCGCCGGGTTTGACGCCGCCATTGAGCACGGCGCTGTCGGCATCGCGGCTGACCACCGTGACGTCACGCGGCTGCACGGTCTGGCTGTGGGTGTCGAGCAGCCAGATGCGGGTCTTGCCGTCAACTTCCTGCAAGGCGCTCACCGGCAGTTGGATACGGGGTGCGATGGCGGTGCTCAAGGTCACGCTGATAGCGGTGCCCAGGCGGAAGGCTGGCGGTGTTTCGGTCAGGGTCAATCGCGCACGACGGGTGCGCGTGGCGCTTTGGGCCTGAGGCTCGATTTCACGCACGATGGCAGTGGTGTTGACGCTCGGGTCGAGTTGGCCTGCGACCACAAACACCACATCGGTGGGCAGGCGCTCAGCCAGGCCAGCCGGCAGGTCGATTACCGCTTCCTTGATGTCCGGGCGCGCGAGGGTCACCACTTGCTGGCCGGCGCTGACGACCTGGCCAGCCTCGGCGTTCCAGGCGGTGACGATACCGGCGTGGTCGGTGCGCAGTTCGGCGTAGTTGAGCTGGTCCTTGGCCTGGTTGACCGAAGCCTTGGCCTGGTCGAGGGTGGCCTGGGTGGTTTTCAGGTCGGTCTGGGCCACGTCCAGTTGAGCCTGGGCGCCGACACCACGGTTGAACAATTCCTGCTGACGGCGGGCGTTGGCCTGGGCGTTGATGAACTGCGCCTGCACGCGGGCAAGATCGCCCTGGGCGGCGCGCAATTGGTTTTGCTGATCGGTGGGATCGAGCACGGCGAGCAAGGCGCCCTTCTCCACTTCGGCGCCCACGTCCACCGCGCGGCGGGCGATACGGCCGGGTACGCGAAAGCCCAAGTTACTTTCATAGCGGGCCTGGATGGTCCCGGCGAAGCGGCCGAGGTTTTCCTGGTCTTCCGCTTTGACTTCCATCGACAACACCGGGCGCACGGGCTCGGGCGGCGGTTCTTTCTTGGAGCAGGCGGCCAACAACAGGCTGGCGGCGAGCAGAGCCGTCAGGCGCTTCATGGCTGGGCTCCTTGCTGGGCGATCTCGACCAGCATGCCGGGGTGCAACAATTGTCCGCCGGCCACCACGACTTTTTCGCCGCCTTTGAGCCCGTCGCCAATAATCACTTTGCCGGTGAGGTAACGCGCCACGCTGACCTTGTGCAATTGCGCCTTGCCGTCACCGTCGATCAGCCACACGGCGGGTTCGTTGAGGTCTTTGGTCAAGGCCGACCACGGCAGCTCGATGCTGGCCTTGGCCGGGCCATTGGCGGTGGCGCTGACCACCGAGCCCAGTTGCATGCCCTTGGGCAGCGATTGCAGGGCAATCTTGACTTGCACGGTGCCGGTATTGGCCGCCACCGCCGGCGTGACCTCGCGAACCTTGCCCACGGCCTTGATGTTCGGGTTATCCAGCAGGCTGACCGTGATCGGTGCATCCGGCGGCGGCTCTACCAGCAGCGATTCATAGACATTGAACACCGCATCGCGATCGCCATCGGTGGCCAGGCTGAAAATCGGCACGGTGGCCTGCACGACCTGTCCAACTTCCGCCTGGCGCGCGGTAATCACACCGGGCGCATCGGCGATCAGCGAGGTATAACCGAGTTGTTCACGGGCGTTGGCGAGCTGGGCTTGCGCGGCGGCCAGGGCGCTTTGGCTGCTGCGCAGCGCGGCCTGGGCGGCGTCGTATTCGCTGCGGCTGGTGTAGCCCTTGGGCAGCAGTTTTTCCTGGCGAACGAAGGCGGCGGCGGTTTGCTTGACGCGTGCCTGCTCGGCCACAACCTGGGCCTGGGCGGAATCGACGTTGGTCTGCAGGTCCTTGGGATCGAGCTTGGCCAGCACTTGCTTGGCGGTCACGCGGTCACCCACGTCGACCATGCGCTGGATGATTTTGCCACCCACGCGAAAGGACAAATCGGTTTGCACACGGGCCTGGATATCGCCGGTCAGGGTGACGGCCGCGGCGAAATCCGCCGGCTGCACCGTCTGCACAAAAACCCGCGAATGCTCCTTGGGCTCGGCCTTTTCCTGACCACAGCCGCTCAGCAGCGCCAAGAGGCCAAGGCTGAGTAAAACTATCGAAGTGCGACCGCCCATGCAGGCTCCTTTTGCGTGATGCCGACTTGCCAGTGTGTATGCGACTGTGAGCTTAGATCAGGGTTCCTTATCTGCATGGAGGATCCCATACTCCAATGGTTCCCACGTCGACTGAATACCTATGTTGAAAACCCTGGCGGTGGCCAATTACCGCTCGATCAATAAATTGGTGGTGCCCCTGGACCGGCTGAACCTGGTCACTGGCCCCAATGGCAGCGGCAAGTCCAACCTGTACCGCGCCTTGCGCCTGCTGGCGGAAACCGCCCAAGGCGGCGTCATCAATGCGCTGGCCCGTGAAGGCGGGCTGGACTCGACCTTCTGGGCCGGGCCGGAAACCATCAGCCGGCGCATGCGTGAGGGCGAAGTCGCCGTACAAGCCACCACCCGCCAGAACGTGAAGCGTCTGCGCCTGGGATTTGCCGGGGAAGATTTCAGCTACGCCATCTCCATGGGGTTGCCGTCACCCGGTATCAGTTATTTCTCCCTGGACCCCGAAATAAAAAAAGAATGCATCTGGGCCGGCCACCTCTATCGCCCCGCCAGCCTGCTGGTGCAGCGCTCCGGGCCGATGGTTCGGGCACGTGAGGGGCGCAACTGGGATGTACTGGCCCAGCACACACCCGATTACCACAGCCTGTTCGATCAGGTCGGCAGCCTGCGCGGCTCGCCGGAGGTGTTGTTGCTGCGCGAAAGCATCCGTGGCTGGCGCTTTTATGATCACTTTCGCAGCGATGTGGACGCGCCCGTTCGCCAACCACAATTAGGAACGCGCACGCTGGTGTTGCATCACGACGGGCGCGATTTGGCGGCGGCGTTGCAGACCATCCGCGAAATCGGCGACCCCGAGGCCTTACAGCGTGCGGTCAGCGATGCATTCCCCGGTGCACGCCTGAATATCCAGCCGCTGCAGGGCGGGCGCTTTGCGATTGAGTTTTATCAGGAAGGCTTGCTGCGGCCGTTGTCGGCGGCCGAGCTGTCGGACGGCACCTTGCGTTATCTATTGCTGATCGCGGCGCTGCTCACGCCGCGGCCGCCGACCATGATGGTACTGAACGAGCCGGAAACCAGCTTGCACCCGGATTTGCTGCCGGCGTTGGCGCGTTTGATTATCCAGGCGTCCCAGCATTGCCAGGTGTGGGTGGTGTCGCATGCCAGCCGGTTGATCGCAGCGTTGCAACAGGATGAAGGGTGTAATTCGATTGTGTTGGAGAAGGTGATGGGCGAGACGCGGATTGTGGGGCAAGGGATGTTGGATGCGCCGGCGTGGCATTGGCCGGAGTAGGTGCAGTGACTGCACCGGCCTCTTCGCGGGCAAGCCCGCTCCCACATTTTGATTTGCGAACACACTCAAAGGTGGGAGCTGGCTTGCCTGCGATACCGGTAGAACGTGGCATTGGCCGGAATAAGTGGTGATTGCACTGGCCTCTTCGCGGGCAAGCCCGCTCCCACATTAGCCTGCATTCCAAGGTTGGAACTCGGTCAAAGGTGGGAGCTGGCTTGCCTGCGATAGCGGTAGAACGTGGCATTGGCCGGAATAAGTGGTGACTGCACCGGCCTCTTCGCGGGCAAGCCCGCTCCCACATTAGCCTGCATTTCAAGGTTGGAACTCGGTCAAAGGTGGGAGCTGGATTGCCTGCGATAGCAGTAGAACGTGGTATTGGCCGGAGTAGGTGCAGTGACTGCACTGGCCTCTTCGCGGGCAAGCCCGCTCCCACATTTTGATTTGCGAACACACTCAAAGGTGTGAGCTGGCTTGCCTGCGATAGCGGTAGAACAGTCAGCGCGGGATCAACCCTGCCACTTACCGCCTTCAACAATCACACTCTCAGGCTTGGTGTCATCGCTCAGCTCTTTACGCACATATTGGTCGTACAGCTTGAGCAGGAACTTCTCCTCGCCCAACTTCGCCAACTCGGTATTCACCCAGTCGCGCAGTTCGATGTTGCCCTTCTTCACGGCCGGCGCAATCGGTGCTTCATCACCGAGTTTCTCTTCCAGCACGCGGTAGCCCGGGTTCTGCTTGGCCCAGCTGAACAGCACCAGGTTGTCTTGCGCGTACGCATCGCCACGCCCGGCCGACAGCGCCTGCAGCGACTCGGAGTTTTTCTCGAACTTGAGCAGTTTCCAGTCCGGGTGGTTTTTGGTCAGCCAGATATCGGCGGTGGTGCCGGTGGTGACGATGGTGGTGCGGGTGGCCAGGTCATCCAGGCTTTTCACCGAGCTGTCCTGCGGCACCAGGGCTTGCACCGCCACTTTCAGGTTGGGGTTGGTGAAGTCCACCGCTTCCTTGCGCTCCGGCGTTACCGTCATGTTGGCAAGGATCAGGTCGACCTTGTCGCTCTGCAGAAACGGAATACGGCTGGCCGGCTCGACGGCGACAAACTCGACCTTGTTTTCATCGCCCAGCAAATCCTTGGCGAATTGACGGCCGATATCCGTATCGAAACCGACGTAACGACCGGCTTCGTTCACAAAACCGAACGGCGGCTTGTCGGTGAATACGCCGACGATCAGCTTGTCGCGCGCCTTGATCTTGTCGATGTAGCTGGCAGCAGCGACGGGTTTGGCAGGCTCTTCGGCCTTTTTATCGCAGCCGGCCAGTAAGGCGACGGCCAACAGTGGCAGCAGTAGTTTTTTCATATCAGCTCCAATTCCTTGGTTTTCTTGGGCAGTGTTGAAACAAAGGAGAACTTCTCCAGAAACTGCTGCGCGCGTGCGGTTTGCGGGTTCGTAAAGAATTCTTCGGGGGTGTTGTGTTCGAGGATGCGACCGGCATCCATGAACACCACGCGATCAGCGACGGCGCGGGCGAAGGCCATTTCATGGGTGACGATCAACAAGGTCATGCCGTCGCGGGCCAGGCCCTGAATCACTTCCAGCACTTCCTTGACCATTTCCGGGTCAAGGGCGGCGGTGACTTCGTCAAACAGCATCACTTGCGGGTTCATGCACAGCGAACGGACGATGGCGATGCGTTGCTGCTGACCACCGGACAGCTGGCGTGGGAAAGCGTCGCGCTTGTCGGCCAGGCCAACGCGTTCGAGTAATTTTTCCGCTTGGGCACGGGCTTCGCGAGGCGCGCGTTTTTGCACTTTCAGCGGGCCAAGCAGGATGTTGTCGAGCACACTCATGTGCGGGAACAAGTGGTAGCTCTGGAACACCATGCCCACGTCCTGGCGCACCTGGCGCCAATCGGTATTTTTATCCAGCAGCTCTTTGCCGGCAAAACGCAGGCTGCCGCTGTGCGCCACTTCCAGGCCGTTGAGGCAGCGCAGCAAGGTGCTTTTGCCGCAGCCGCTGGGGCCGAGGATCACCACCACTTCGCCGCTTTGCACGTTCAGGTCGATGCCCTTGAGCACCTGCTGCTCGCCGAAGAATTTGTTGAAAGCCTGGAACTCGATCAATGCGCTCATGCTTGGGCCCAGCGCCGTTCCAGCACCTTGGAGGCGGCTGATAACGGGTAGCAGATAAAGAAGAAAAACAGGAACAGCACGCCGTAGATCAGTACTGACTCATAGGTGCGCTCGATGATTTGCTGGCCGACCTTGATCACGTCCACCACGCCGATCAGCACCGCCAGCGAGCTGGTCTTGATGATGCGCGTGTAGACGTTGATGGTTGGCGGCGTCATGCGCTTGAGGGCTTGGGGCAGCAACACGTAGCCGTACAGCTGCGGGTCGGACAGGCCAATCGACAACCCGGCCTCGCGCTGGCCACGCGGCAGCGAGTGCAGCGCGCCCCGTACCACTTCGCCGACCTCGCTGGCGCCCCACAACGACAGCACCAGCACCGCGCACCAGAAACTCGGAATGCTCAGGCCGAAGAAAATCGGCAAACCGAAAAACAGCAGGTACAACCACACCAGCACCGGAATCGCCCGGAACAGCTCCAGGTACACCCGCAACACTGCGTTGATCAGCGTGTTATTCAGCGTGCGCAGCACGCCGTACAGCACGCCGCCGACGGTGCTGAAGGCAATGCTCAAAAATGAAATCGACAGCGTCTGCGCAGCGCCCTTGCCCAGTTGCGGCAACGACACCCACAACAACTCAAGACCCGAACTGGCCATGCTGGAGCCTCCTTTCCAGGCGGCTGAGCAGCAGCGACAGCGGCAAAAACAACAGCACGCAAATCAGCGTCAGCACGGCGAGCATTTCGTAGGTTTTGTAGTAGAGCGCGATGTAGCTCTTGGTGGTGTAGAGAATCTCCGGCACCGCCACGGCCGAGACCACCGTGGTCTCCTTGAGCAGGAAGATGAAATTGGCGAACAGCGCCGGCAGGCTGAGGATGCCGGCCTGAGGCAGGATCACATGGCGCAGCAGCTGCCAGTCGGACAGGCCGATGGACTTGCCCGACTCGATCTGCGCCAGCGGCACCGCCTCCACACCGGCGCGCAGCACTTCGGTGAGGTAGGCGCCGCCGAGGAAGGTCATGGTGATGATCGCCGCCCAGAACCCGGAGATATTGAACCCCAGCGCCGGCAAGGCGAAGTACACGAAGAACAGTTGGATCAGCAGCGGCGTGTTGCGCGCCAGCTCCACATACAGCGCCACCAGGCGCGACAGGTACGGCGTGCGAAACACCAGCAGCGCCGCGTTGATCAGTGCCACCAGCAACGAGGTGGCAATGGCGATCAGGCCTACTTGCAGCGTCACCCCCACGGCGCTGAGAAACGCCGGCAAAGTGCTGAGGATAAAAGCGAAATCGAAGGTCATCTTGAGTCCATGACGCCGCAAGGGTAATGCAGCGGGCGCAGTCCGATCCGGCGTGGGTAACGCCGGGTAGCGCGAACTTTAAAGGTATAAAAAGTAAAATTTAAATACCCAAATAGCATATTGATATCACCCAAAAAGATAACCGCCGGATTCGCGGGTTGTCCGGGTGACGGCTATGGTTGGGGGGTCTGAGATTCGAGGGATTGAACCATGAACGAAGTGAAGCCGATTGATCCGCAGGAGCTGGTGAAGTGGCTGATGGCGTTGCGCCGGGCGATCCACACACAAAACATGTAAGCCTGCGCAAATCAAATGTGGGAGGGGGCTTGCCCCCGATAGCGGTATGTCAGGCACAGATGCATTGACTGAACCACTGCTATCGGGGGCAAGCCCCCTCCCACATTTATTGCATTCCAAATTCCAGGCATAAAAAAACGCCGACGCTATGTGAGCCGTCGGCGTTCAAACCTTGAAGGGGGTTTGGTTTACATCAGAACGCCGGTACGACAGCGCCTTTGTACTTGGAATCGATGAACGCTTTGACTTCAGGGCTGGTCAGGGCCTTGGCCAGCTTCTGGATAGCGTCGCTGTCCTTGTTGTCCGGGCGTGCCACCAGGAAGTTCACGTATAGCGACTTGGCGTCTTCGATGATCAGCGCGTCTTTGGCTGGGTTCAGGCCAGCTTCCAAGGCGTAGTTGGTGTTGATCAAGTCCAGGTCAACCTGGTCCAGCACGCGAGGCAACAGCGCCGATTCCAGCTCTTTGAATTTCAGGTGTTTCGGGTTGCTGGCGATGTCTTTCGGCGTGGCCAGGGCGTTGCTTGGGTCTTTGAGGGTGATCACACCGGCTTTTTGCAGCAGCAACAGGGCGCGGCCGCTGTTGGAGCCTTCGTTCGGGATGGCCACGGTGGCGCCATCTTTGAGCTCGGAAATGTTCTTGATCTTCTTCGAGTAACCGCCGAAAGGTTCAACGTGCACGCCGACCACAGTGACCAGGTTGGTGCCCTTGCCCTTGTTGAAGTTTTCCAGGTACGGCAGGGTCTGGAAGTAGTTGGCGTCCAGACGCTTTTCAGCCACTTGCACGTTCGGTTGCACGTAGTCGGTGAATACTTTGATCTCCAGGTCCACGCCTTCTTTGGCCAGGGTCGGTTTGACCAGCTCAAGGATCTCGGCGTGCGGGATCGGCGTGGCGGCAACCACCAGTTTCTCGTTGGCCTGGGCGAAGCTTGCAGTCAGGGCAGCCGCCAGTGCGGTAAACAACAGAACCTTTTTCATGCAGTGTCCTTATCGAAATTCCGGGGCGTCTCTGACGACCGTTTTTATGGTGTGCCAGCGAAGTGCTATCGCGGCGTGGAGTGGACAATACCTAGATTTTTTATTCCCGAACAATATCTTTTATTCACTTTGATATTCCATTTTGCTCATGTAGCTGCTGTTCATTTAGAAAGCTGAGCAAGGTTTGCCGCTCGGCGGCGCTGGCACTCGCGAAGATCCGCTGCACCTGTTCCAGTGGCGAGCCCGCCACCGGCAGGTTGAGATGTTCGGGCAAAATCTCATCACCACTGCTCACCAGCAACGCAAAGTGAATAACGTTTTCCAGCTCGCGGGTATTGCCCGGCCAGCTGTGGAGTTCCAACACACGCTGGGCGGTATCACTGATCAGCGGCACCGGCAGGTCCAGGCGCTGGCTGTAGATGCCGAGAAAATATTCAGCCAGCGACAGAATATCGCCCACGCGCTCGCGCAGAGCGGGCAGGTCGAGCTGGCCTTCACTCAGATAATGGAACAGACGCTCGTGAAACTTGCCCGCCGCCACGGCCTGGGCTAGGTCGATGCTGGTCGCCGCAACCAGGCGCACATCCACCGGGCTGGGCTGGTGGGCGCCAACGCGGGTGACTTCGTGATTTTCCAGAGCGGCGAGCAATTTCACCTGGATCGGCAACGGCAAGTCGCCGATCTCATCCAGGTACAAGGTGCCGCCGTTGGCCGACCCGAACCACCCGGCCCGACTGCTCGCCGCGCCGCTGTGGCTGCCGGCCGCGTAGCCAAACAGCTCGGCATCGGCGTAAGTGGGGCTGATCGCGCCGCAGTTGACCGAGACAAACAACCCGGTGCGGTCGCTGCCACGGTGAATATGCCGCGCCAGCAGCTCCTTGCCGCTGCCAGTCTCACCGCGAATCAACACCGGCAAGGCGCGTGGCGCCAGGCTTTCCAGGTCTTCACGCAATTGGCGCGAGCGCGGGTCGACAAACACCAGGGCCTTGGCGCGGATGCTCAGCGGGCTTTTTTCGGCGTCGGGGAAGGTCAGCAGTGGCTGGCCGAAGGTTTCATGACTCATGGCAGGCTCCCGCCCCCAATCCACTCAGGGACGGGGCGTTGAAAAATGTTCAGGCAGTACGCCGGGCGTGGTGCTCGAGGCGGTTTTGCAGGCGATAGAGGTAGGCGAAGCCCTGCTCCCAGCGCTGGTGGCCGGACTTCACATTGATATGGCCGGCGCCGGACAGAATCCCGGCCTCCGCGCCCCAATTGCGCGCCAGTTCCAGGGCCCGCGGGGCGCTGACCGCGCTGTCGTTGTCGGAGCTGACCACTTGGCTGGGAAACGGCAGCAGGTCGCTCGGGATCGGCGCGAAGTTGCGCAAGGCCGGTGAACAGGCCGGGCGTTCGACATCCGCCGGAGCCACCAGCAAAGCGCCGCGGACCTGACGCAAAAAGTGCACCGGCGCAGTAGCGGCCCAATGCGCGACGGTGATGCAGCCCAGGCTATGGGCGATCAGGATCACCGGCGTGCTGTCGGCGGCGATGGCCTCGGCGAGTGCGGCCACCCAGTCTTCGCGACGTGGTGTCAGCCAATCGGCCTGCTCCACCCGCGCGCTGTTGGGCAGGCTGTTCTGCCAATGGGTTTGCCAATGATCTTCTGGCGATCCTTGCCAGCCCGGCACGATCAGATAACGAATCGACTCGCTGTGCATGGGTGTGCCCTCCTGCAGCGTTTAACGTTGCTGACCAGTATAGGGACGGGGGTTATATTCGTTAAGGAATAAGAAGCTATTTATTAATAACCAAAATCTCAAACCCATCGCAGATCAAAATGTGGGAGCGGGCTTGCTCGCAAATGCGGTGCATCAGTCGGCGCATCTGCTACTGACCCACCGTATTCGCGAGCAAGCCCGCTCCCACATAGACCTCATTTCACATCGAGCTTCAACGGAATTCCAGGCAAAAAAAAAGGCCGCACCCTGCCAAGGAAACGGCCAAAAAATTGTCGAGGCATTTGAAACTAACGTGCAGTAATCACCGACAACTTGGTAATCCCCGCGCGTTCGATAGACGCCATGGCTCGCGCCACTTCGCCGTAGTTCACTCCATTGTCAGCCTGCAGTTGCACCCGCACATCGGGGTCCTTGGCCTTGGCCGCCTGCAGGTTGAACTCCAGCAGGTCCGGCTGGATTTCGTCCTTGTTGATAAACAGTTTGCCGGCGCCGTCGATACTCACCACCAGCGGGTCCTTTTGCTCAACCGGCGCCACGGCTTGGGTCTTGGGCAGGTTGATCGGGATCGCGTTGGTCAACAGCGGCGCAGTGACGATAAACACCACCAGCAGCACCAGCATCACGTCCACCAGCGGCGTCACGTTGATCTCGCTCAGCACCTCGTCACTGTCTTGCGTGGAGAAGGCCATCTCAGGACGCCTCCTTCACTTTTTGCGGGTTGCCAGCCGCGCTTTTGGTCAGCGCAGGGTGCAGCAGCACGCGGAAGGCGTTTTTCTGCGCCAGGCTGTAGAAGTCGTGGGCAAAGTCATCCAGGTCAGCAGCCGTCAGCTTCAGGCGGCGCAGGAAATAGTTGTAGACCAGCACCGCCGGCACCGCGACGGCGATCCCCACACCGGTGGCCACCAGCGCCGCACCAATCGGGCCGGCCACGGTTTCCAGGCTGGCGGAGCCGGCGGCGCTGATGCCTTTCAACGCTTCCATGATCCCCCACACGGTGCCGAACAGGCCGATAAACGGCGAGGTGCTGCCGATACTGGCGACCACGGCCAGGCCGGTTTCCAGCGAGCGACGCTCACGCACGATCTGCTGACGCAGGGCGCGTTCGAGGCGGTCCTGGTGGTTGATGGCCTGGCTCAGGTCCGCGGCGTGTGGCGCGTCACCGACCTGGATCGCGGCATAACCGGCCTGGGCCACGCGCGCTGCGGCGCCGGGCTGGGTTTCGGCCAGTTCAGCAGCCGAGTCGAGACTCGACGCCGCCCAGAACTGTTTGTGGAATTTGCGATCCTGGGCCTTGAGGCGACCAAACTGCACGCCCTTGAGCAAGGCGAAGCCCCAGGTGGCGACCGAAAAGGCCACCAGCAGCCAGATCACCGCGCTTTCGATGGATTCAACTGGAGATGCTAATGCCATGATGTTTTCCCTCTGTGCAGGTCGCGGCGTGTCCAACACACCGCTGCCGAATAGTTAGTGAATCTTGAAATCGATCGGTACGCTGACCCAGCCGTCCTGAGCCACATCGCCCTGCTTGGCCGGCACGAAGCTCCAACGCTTCACGGCGGTCAGTGCGGCGTCATCGAGTTGCTGGCGACCGCTGCTTTTCTGGATCTGAATCTCGCCCGGCTTGCCGCTGGCCAACACATGCACCCTGAGCAACACCGTGCCTTCCCAACCGCGACGCTGGGCCAGTGACGGGTACTCCGGCGCCGGGTTCTTCAGGTACGCGGCGTTCGCCGAAGCGGGTGTAACCGGGGCCGGCGACGGTGGCGCGGCTGGCGCGGGCGGTGCAGGTGGCGCCGGCGTAGGTGGCGCGGGCGGTTGCTCGACCGGTTTGGGTGCAGGCTTGGGCTCGGGCTTGGGCACCGGTTTGGGTTTAGGCTTGGGAATCGGTTTTGGCGGCGCCGGCTTGGCGGCCAACTCATCCACCACCGGCGGCGGTGGCTCGACCACAGGTGGTGGCGGCGGCACGGGCGGTGGCGGTTCAACCACCGGCGGCGCCGGCTGGGAAAATTCGATCGTCATCGGCGGGATTTCCGGCGGCACAATCGGCAATACCGGCGTCGGCTTCTGGCTCACCCAATAGATCACCGCACCGTGCAGCGCCAACACCAGCAAGCCGAGCAGCAGCCCTTCGCGACGGCTCGAGAAGCGCTTCGGGGTTTTCTGCAAACGCAACTGCCCCAACGGCGCCCGATGCGGCCGGCCAAGGTCGACCAACTCACCACCCGGTGCCAGGCGCCATTGCGCCTCGGGTGCACTGGCGGCGGTCTGGACATTGCCCATTGATTCACTCCCTACGGTCTTCACACAAAAAAACCGACAGGCCTGCCTTGGCGGCCGTCGAGGGCTGAATCATCGGGGCCAGACGCTTATCTCTTAAAGTAATCTTTAAAGTTATACATAGATCTAAATTGAATATGAGAAACATCCTGAAACGCCAAAGCCACGGCCTGCGCGGCCTGTGGCGAAGGTGCTGTTTTTCGATGCTTTTCAGGCATAAAAAATATTCAGTGAAGGCATCGATTGTGGCGGGTGGCTTGCCCCGCGTTGGATTGCGCAGCAGACCCACTGGGAGATAACGCGCCGTCAGGCATATCGGTTTGGCAGGTTTTGGGGCGGCTACGCAGCCCAACGCGGGGCAAGCCCGCTCGCCACGAACGCGGCGCTCGGCGACAGCTTTACGCTGGGCTGTTGGCGCATAACTCGAGCAATTGACGTTGCAACGTCTGCCCGGCTGCGCCCAACCCGCTGCGGCCGTATAACGCCAGGCGCACGCCTTGCACCGTGGGCAACCCACTGTCCTCGCCGAGCACCACGTGCCCAGGCTGCACCACCCGGCGTGGTAACAGGCTGATGCCGAGCCCCGCCGCCACTGCCGAACACACGCTGGCCAGGCCGGCGCTGGAATAGCCGATGCGCCAGCGCCAGCCACCCACTTCCAGGTGATGCAGCATTTCATTGCGATACAACCCGCCCACCGGAAACGCCACCAGGGGCAACGGGTCGCGGCCCAGGGACGGCATGCTGCGGCTGTCGACCCAGCACAGCGGCTCCGGCCACGACGCCAGGCAGTCGTCGCTGTCACCCATTTGCTTGACCAGCAACACGTCGAACTCACCTGCACGGTATTGACGCTGCAGCTCCGGGCCGAGGCCGCTGGTGACTTCCAGGCGCACGCGCGGGTAGGCCACCACGAACGACGACAGCAACGGCATCAGCCGTTCAGCGGCAAAGTCTTCTGGCACCCCCAGGCGCAGCACGCCGTCGCTTTGCTGAGTGATCAGCACGTCGGCAGCCTCTTCATGCAGCGCGAGGATGCGCCGCGCGTACGCCAGCAAGCGCTCACCCTCGGCGGTGGCCACCACGCGGCGCTGATCGCGGTCGAGCAACTGGCACGCCACGGCCTCTTCCAGGCGGCGGATCTGCTGGCTCACGGTGGACTGGGTCACGTGCAGGCGCTCGGCCGCGCGGGTGAAATTGCCGCAATCCACCACGGCGACAAAACTGCGTAACAACACGGGGTCGAACATGGCGCCTCACCATTGCGTTTGCCACTGATTGGCATGGTTATATTTAATTTCAGAATACCTCGCGAGCTGCCCATACTTCCTGCTTCTTTTGCACACCGAAAAGGTCCTGCATGCCGCTCAACCCTTCATTCATGAGCAGACTCGCCGGTTGGGGCCTGCTGGTCGTGCTTGGCCTGAACCTACGGCCGATCCTCAGTTCCATCAGCCCGTTGCTAGGCGAGATTCGCCAGGCCACGGGCCTGAGTTTCCAGAGCAGCGCCCTGCTCACCAGCCTGCCGGTGGTGTGCATGGGCCTGGTGGCGCTGGTCGGCGTACGCGTGGAGGCGCGACTGGGCGAGCGACGCGGTATCGCCCTGGGCTTGATGATGATTTTGCTGGCGTGCCTGGCGCGCGGGTTGATGGGCCAGGCGTCGGCATTGCTGGTCACGGCCTTGCTCGGCGGCGCCGGCGTGGCGCTGATCCAGGCGCTGGTGCCGGCGATGATCAAGCGTGAATTCCATCACCGTGTGCCGGTGGCGATGGGTGTGTATTCAGCGTCGTTGATGGCCGGCGGCGGGCTGGCCGCACTGCTCAGCCCGGTGGTGGCCACGCATTTCCAGCAATGGCAGGCGGGGTTGGGCGTGTGGCTGTTGCCGGCGCTGGGGGCGTTGCTGTTGTGGGCCTGGTTGCCGTTGGGTGCGCCGCGCAATCCTCACATGGCGCCCACATTCAAAGGCCTGCGCAATCGTCGCGCGTGGCTGCTGGCGCTGTATTTCGGTTTGGTGAACTGCGGCTACATGAGCCTGGTGGCGTGGCTGCCTGCGTACTATCAGCAACTGGGCTGGGGCGTATTGCCGAGCGGTTCGTTGCTGGCCTTCATGACCATCTTCCAGGTGATCGCCGCGCTGTTGATGCCGGTGCTGGCGCAACGCGGTGTCGACCGTCGTCCGTTGCTGGGCATCAGCCTGTTGGCGCAAACCATCGGCTATCTGGGCCTGATCATCGCGCCGCTGGACTATCCGCACCTGTGGGTGGCGCTGTGCGGCTTCGGCCTGGGCGCGTGTTTCGCCCTGAGCCTGCTGCTGACCCTCGACCATCACCGCGACCCACGCCAGGCCGGGCAACTGGCCGCCTTCGTGCAAGGCGTGGGCTTTCTGATCAACGCAATTTCACCGTGGCTCACCGGCTGGCTGCGCCAACTCACCGGCGGCTTTGTCAGCGCCTGGGTGGTGCTGACGGTGACCGCGGTGGCGATGCTGCTGGTGACACGGGTCTTCAGCCCGGCCACCTATCGCGCCGCGCCCGCTCTATAGATATGCATTTAAGATCTAATCGAAACAATAATGCTTCATTGACGGAATAAGGAGTCACCTTAAAATCGGCGTTCTTTCACAGGACTCCGGGCACACCATGGACCTTCGCCAACTGCGCTACTTCATCGCTCTTAACGTGCACCGCAGTTTCGTGCGCGCCGCCGACGCCATGGGTATCACCCAACCCGCCTTCAGCCGCAGCATCCAGGCCCTGGAACAGGAATTCGGCTGCGTGCTGGTGGACCGCGCCCACAAAGAACTGCGCCCCACCCCGGAAGGCCAGGTGGTACTGCAACACGCGCTGAGCCTGGTGCAAGGCGCGGCGCTGCTTAGCCATGAAGTCACGCGCATGACCAAGCTCGATGCCGGCGAAGTGCGGTTTGGCAGCGATGCGGTGGCGGCCGTCAACTTGGTGCCCGAGGCGCTGGCACGCTTTATCGGCGTCTACCCCAAGGTCCGCAGTGTGTTGCAGGTAGCTAACTGGGAACACCTCGGGCGCAGCCTGAGTCGCAAAGAAATCGAATTTTTTATCGCCGATGTGCGCCATTTCGAAGCCGACCCTAACTTCCACACCCAAGCCCTTAGGCCTCGGCGCAGCGTCTTTTTCTGCCGCAACGGGCACCCGCTGCTGGCCAAGGACAGCCTGTCCACCAACGACCTGTTCGACTACCCGCTGGCCACGCCGTTGATCGCACCCGGCATTCGCAAACTGCTGGCCAACCTGAGCGGACGCATCGACTTCAGTCCTGCCATCGAACTTGAGCAGTTCGCCGCGCTGACCCACATCGTGCGCCACTCCGACGCCATAGGCCTGGGCACTGAAGAGGCCTTCGTCGACGCGTTCGCCCGAGGCGACTTGCAGGTGCTGCACTGGCGCAACCTGCCGCACGCCCTGGACAATTTGAACAACCGCAGCGGGGTGATCAGCCGCGCTGGGGTGCGTTTGTCGCCTGCGGCGAAGGCGCTGACCGAAACCCTTCTTGCGGTGGAAAGCCAAGCCGGTTGGCCCGCGCAAACGTGCCGAAATCATTGAAGCGCACGCCCATCTCGCGCATCACCTTGTGCGCCACCCTGGCGGTCATCTGGCGAATGTAAAACGGCTCTTTCACCACAAAATGGTGGATGCCATGGGTGCTGCCAAAGTTGAAGCAAAAGGCTTGCAGCGGCCACATTCACCAGGGGTTGAGCACCTGGGTTTGCTGGATCACGTTGCCCAGCTCCACATCACCGTAGTAGTGCATGTTGGAGCTGACAAAGTGCAGGCAGAAGGTGCGCAGCACGTTGGGGCCAATGATCACCACGGCGGCGATGTCGATCACTTGCATCACCTGCAAGGTGCCGGCTGACCAGGCGATCGGCGCGCCCATCAGGCTGGCGACACCATTGGCCGCATGAAAGCCCAAAAACACATACCACGCGCCCCAATGCAGCAGCGCCAAGGGCGCGTACACCAACAGCGAGCGCTTGAGGATGTTGAATTTGTGCTTCCAGGTCCTGGCGCGCAGCATGCGGATGAACGCCGACATGAAGTTGTCACCCACCATCAGCAACCGCGTCAGGCCCCACGGCTCGCCGTTGGTGATGGCGCGTTCTTCCATATCGGTCTCGGTGCCGGACACCTTGTGGTGATTGAGGTGCAGATGCCGGCGTATCCACGGGTTGATGGTGCTCGGCCGCGCCAGCCATACCAGGCCCATCATCAGGTTGTGGGGCAGGCGTTGCTTGCGAAAGTACATGCTGTGGATCAGGTCGTGTTCCAGCTCGTGGGTCAGCGAGGCGAGGAAGGCATTGAGCAGCAGGCATACCCACCACGCCATGTGGCCGGTGATGTAGAGCGCCGCCGAGCCGAGCATGCCCAGCAAGGCAAACGCCAGAATGCCCGCGCCCAGGGCGTCCTGGTGCCGCAGCCAGGGGTGCTGCTGGCGTAATCTGGCCCCTTCGGCGAGCACCACGTCACGGATATGCGCTGAACGCTGTTGTGCGTTCATCTGCTGGGGACTTGCAGAAGTACCGTCCATGCTTCCATCCTCTTGGTTATTGATTGATGCATCCTGGCCCAAGCGGTGCGCCAGGGCATCAGCCCCACACGCCAACCTGTTGACCGCAAGCGCCAATCGCCATGCCCGAAGCCACTTCCCTCGCCAGCTGGACCCGCGCCCTGCGCAAGCAGCTCGACGCCCTGGACCTCGACAGCGCCGCCCTGTGCGCGCAAGCCGGGCTCGACCCGCAGCAGATGGACGACCCCAACGCGCGCTATCCGTTGTCGGCCACCACGCGGTTATGGGCACTGGCCGTGCAGGCCAGCGGCGACCCGGCCATCGGCTTGCGGGTGTCGCGGTTTGTCAGCCCGACCACCTTTCATGCGCTGGGTTATGCGTTGGTGGCCAGCGGCAGCCTGCGCGAGGTGTTCGAGCGGATCGTGCGTTATCACCAAGTGGTCAGCGATGCGCTGACGCTGGAGCTTAGTCGAGAGGGCGAGCGCTATTGCTTTCGCCTGCTGCAACCCGTCGGCAGCCCGGCACCGGCGCTGGAAGCGATTGATGCGTTTGCAGCGATCTATGTGCGCACCTGCCGAAATCGGCTGGGCCGTGAGTACGCGCCGCTGGCGGTGTACCTGCAGCGCCCGGAGCCGGCCGATCCCACGCCGTGGCACACGGTGTTTCGCGCACCGGTGTTCTTTGGCGCCGAGGAAGACCGCCTGGAGTTTGCCGCGCGGGACTTCGACAGCCACTTGGATGACGCCAACCCGGAGTTGGCCGAACACAATGAAACCGTGCTCAAACGCACCCTCGCCCAGCTGCAACCGCTGACCTGGGAGCGCAAGGTGCGCGCGGCCATCGAGGCGCAATTGCCGGAGGGTGAGCCGAGTGCCGAGCGGATCGCCCAGGCGTTGCATTTGAGTTTGCGCAGCTTGCAACGGCATCTGGCGGATGAGGGCTGCCGGTTTGACGCGTTGCTCAATGAATGTCGGGAGAATCTCGCGCTGCTGCACTTGCGGGATCCGCAGTGCTCATTGGCCGAGATCAGCCACTTGCTTGGGTTTGCCGATACCAGCAGTTTTAATCGGGCGTTCAAGCGCTGGACGGGGATGACGCCGGGGCAGTTTCGGGATGGGTTGCGTTAGGTAGGGCCTCTTCGGGGGCAAGCCCCCTCCCACATTTGACTGCGTTAACAAATCAAAAGGTGGGAGCGGGCTTGCTCGCGAAGACGGTGGATCAGGCCATGCAAGTCCTGGATCAATCAGCGCCCACGATCGCGGCGCAGTAACTTTCTTGCCCGCGCCGCCAGCGCCTTGGCATCAAAGGGCTTGAGCAAATAATCATCTTCATGCAATTCCAACCCGCGCAGCCGGTCTTCAATCCCGCCCGGCGTGGTCAGGAACAATACCGGCGTCTCGCCCTTCAACCGAATAGCCTGCTGCAACTTCCAGGCGTTCAAGCCCGGCAACATCACATCCAGAATCACCAGCTCGTACTCGGTACTCTCCACGAAGCGCAAC
Source organism: Pseudomonas sp. NFX183 (assembly GCF_047943075.1). NCBI lineage: Bacteria > Pseudomonadati > Pseudomonadota > Gammaproteobacteria > Pseudomonadales > Pseudomonadaceae > Pseudomonas > Pseudomonas sp. NFX183. The sequence goes on from NZ_CP181333.1 coordinate 1,878,160, forward strand.
GCCGCCATGCCATTGGCTGCGACCTCCACGGTGTAGCCGGCCTCGTTCAAACCCCGGGCCATCCGCTGTGCCTCTTCGGTTTCATGTTCCACTAACAGCACGCGCATAACACACCTCGATTGATCAGGTTTGCAGGCTATCACCCTCAGGTCTGCGCCGCCTCACGCAAGCGATGAGCATCGAGGATTTCAATTTCCCCATAGCCCAGGCGCACGACGCCCTGGGCTTGCAGGTCCTTGAGCAAGGCGTTGGTGGTCTGGCGTGACAAGCTCAACATCGCCGCCAAATCTTCCTGGGGCAGTTGCAGCACACGTTTTGAGTGCTCGGTATCGCCGTAACCTTCAACGATCATCAGTAAACGGTGCGCCAGCCGCACCGAGGCCGGCATCAGGCTCAGGTGCTCGATATTGATAAAGCTCAGGCGCAGTTTCTGGCTCATCAGCAAGGCCAGGTCGCGCCAGTATTGCGGGTACTCATCAAGGATGTTCAGCAACGCCTGCTGCGGCACCTGCAACAGCGTGCACGGCCCCACGGCGCAGGCGTCGTGGGTGCGCGGCAAACTGTCGAACAGGCAGATTTCGCCAAACCAATACGGCCGCTCTACCAGGCTCAATAGCGCTTCCTTACCGTGTTCGTTCACCGCGCTGATGCGCAGCGTGCCGTCGAGCACCGCATACAGGCCACAGGGCGGGTCGCCGCGCTTGAACAGGTATTGCCCCGCCGCCAGCTGGCGCTGCCGGGCACTGGCCAGCAGGCTATGCTGAAAAGAGGCAGGCAAGTGGCTGAACCAATGACCGCTGGACAGCTGCGAGCGCCATTTCTCTGTGTCCATGCGAACTCCGAAGATTGTCGCCCAGCTGACAGTCAGTCACAGGCTGGCAGGGCATGATCAAGCATCCTACAGGAGGAACAACAATGAAAAGCCTCGTCGAGCACCTCAGTCAATACGCCGCCTACCACCGCGACCCGCGCAATATCGCCAGCCACTTTGTCGGCATCCCGTTAATCGTGGTCGCCGTGGCGGTGCTGTTGTCGCGCCCCGAATGGGCCGTCGGTAGCCTGTGGATATCTCCGGCAGTGCTACTCGCGCTGTTTTCGGCATGGTTTTACTTGCGCCTGGAACTGGCGCTGGGCGTGCTGATGGCGGTGTTGATGGGCCTGTCGGTGTGGGCCGGGCATGCGCTGGCGGCGCAGAGCACAGCGGTGTGGCTGGGCAGCGGCATCGGGATGTTTGTGGTGGGCTGGGCGATTCAGTTTGTCGGGCACTATTACGAGGGCAGGAAGCCCGCGTTTGTGGATGACGTGTCGGGATTGATTGTGGGGCCGTTGTTTGTGGTGGCGGAGTTGGCGTTTGTGCTGGGGTTGCGGCATGACCTCAAGGAGCAGATTGAGGCGCGGTCCGGCCCGGTAGAACGCCGCGATCTAAAGCCGAGCAAGGTCTGAATGTGGGAGCTGGCTTGCCTGCGATGCAGGCACCTCGGTGTATCAGTCACACCGCAGTGATGCTATCGCAGGCAAGCCAGCTCCCACACAAGCCCGCTCCCACAGGGGTCTTGCGGTGTTTTTAAGCTTTCTGCCAAACCTTGGGTTTGAAGAACAAGGTCTCGCCACGCGCCAGACCGGTCAGGCTGTCGTGGTCTTTGACCACTTCGGCCTCGATCAACTCGCTTTGGCCTTCGACCTTGAGCGTCACCCGTGTGGTAGCGCCCAACGGCCGAATATCACGCACTTCAGCCGCGTGGTGGTCTTCCAGTTCATGGCGCGACAGCGACACTTCATGCGGGCGGAACAGCACGTGCTGGTCCTCACCCAAATGCAGGCGGTTGGAATCCCCCAGGAAGTGGTACACAAAATCGCTGGCCGGGTTCTCGTAGACTTCGCCCGGTGAACCGATCTGTTCGATCACGCCCTTGTTCATCACCACAATGCGGTCGGCGACTTCCATGGCCTCTTCCTGGTCGTGGGTCACGAACACCGAGGTCAGGTTGATGTCTTCGTGCAGACGCGCCAGCCAGCGGCGCAGCTCTTTACGCACCTTGGCGTCGAGGGCGCCGAACGGCTCATCCAGCAGCAACACTTTGGGCTCGACCGCCAGGGCGCGGGCCAGGGCGATACGCTGGCGCTGGCCACCGGAGAGTTGTTCCGGGTAGCGATCCGACAGCCAATCCAGCTGCACCATGTTCAGCAACTCGTGAACCTTGACCGCGATCTGGCTTTCGTTCGGGCGCTGGTTCTTGGGCTTCATGCGCAGGCCGAACGCGACGTTGTCGAACACGGTCATGTGGCGAAACAGCGCGTAGTGCTGGAACACAAAACCGACGTTGCGATCACGCACGTCGTGGCCGGACACGTCTTCACCGTGGAACACGATGCTGCCGGCATCCGGGGTTTCCAGGCCGGCAATGATGCGCAGCAAGGTGGTCTTGCCGCAGCCGGACGGGCCCAGCAACGCCACCAGCTCGCCACTCTGGATGTCCAGATTGATGCTGTTCAGGGCCTTGAAGGCGTTGAAATTCTTGCTGACATTACGGACTTCAATCGACATGACTTATTCCTCACCGGCGCTTTTGCGCAGGCGGTTGATACGGTTCTCGCTCCACTGCTTGAGCAGCAGGATGAAGAGCGCCAGGATCAGCAACAGGCTCGCGACGGCAAACGCGGCAACGTGGTTGTATTCGTTGTAGAGGATCTCGACGTGCAGCGGCAAGGTGTTGGTCACGCCGCGAATGTGGCCGGACACCACCGACACCGCGCCGAACTCGCCCATGGCCCGCGCGGTACACAGCACCACGCCGTAGATCAGGCCCCACTTGATGTTCGGCACGGTCACATGCCAGAACATCTGCCAGCCATTGGCACCGAGCAGGCGCGCGGCCTCTTCTTCCTGGGTGCCCTGCTCCTGCATCAGCGGGATCAGTTCACGGGCCACGAACGGCACCGTCACGAAGATGGTCGCCAGCACAATGCCCGGCAAGGCGAAGACGATCTGGATGTCGTGGTCTTGCAGCCACGGGCCGAAGAAGCCCTGGGCGCCGAACATCAGCACGTAGACCAGGCCGGCGATCACCGGCGATACCGAGAACGGCAGGTCGATCAGCGTGACCAGGATGCTCTTGCCACGGAATGAGTATTTGCTCACGCACCAGGCGGCGCTGACGCCGAACACCACGTTGAGCGGCACCGAAATCACCACGGCGATCACCGTCAGCTTCAGTGCCGACAGCGCGTCGGGTTCCAGGATCGCGGTGAAGAACGCGCCAAGGCCGTTCTTCAAACCCTGGGACACCACGATAAACAGCGGCAACAGCAGGAACAGGAAGAACACCAGCCAGCCGAGGCTGATCAGGATGCGTCGCGACACCGCGCTGCCACGACGGGCGGCGTTGGCCGAAGACGCGGCGGAAATAGACGATTGGGACATGTTCCGCGCCTCCTTATGGGTGTTCGATGCGCCGCTGCAGCAAGTTGATCAGCAGCAGCAAAACAAAGGAAACCACCAGCATCAGCACACCGATGGAGGTGGCGCCGTGGTAGTCGTACTGGTCGAGCTTGACCATGATCAGCAGCGGCAGGATCTCGGTTTTCATCGGCATGTTGCCCGCGATGAAAATCACCGAGCCGTACTCACCGACGCCACGGGCGAAGGCCAGCGCGAAGCCGGTCAGCCAGGCGGGCAGCAACGCAGGCACGAGGATGTAGCGAAAAACCTGCAAGGGCTTGGCGCCGAGACACGCGGCGGCTTCTTCGATTTCCCGGGGGATATCGGCGAGCACCGGCTGCACCGTGCGCACTACGAATGGCAGCGTGACGAAGGTCAGCGCCAGGGTGATGCCCAGCGGGGTGTAGGCGATTTTGAAGCCCAGGTCAGCGGCGAACTGGCCGACCAGGCCGGTGGGGGTGTAGAGCGCAGTCAGTGCGATGCCGGCAACGGCGGTGGGCAGTGCGAAGGGCAGATCGATCATCGCATCGATGATTTTGCGGCCGGGGAAGGTGTAGCGCACCAGCACCCAGGCCAGCAGCGTACCGATCACGCCGTTGATGATGGCGGCATACAGCGCCGTGCCGAAGCTCAGTTTCAACGCCGCCAGCACACGCGGAGCGGAGATGATGTTCCAGAACTGATCCCAAGTGAGTTGAGCGGCATGTACAAACATCGCCGCCAGGGGGATGAGTACGATCAGGCTGAGGTACACCACGGTGTAGCCCAGCGTCAGCCCGAAGCCGGGTATGACGGGGGAAATACGACGCGACATAAGAGTCCTTGGTTAGCGGGTAGATACCACTATAGGAGCGAGCTTGTGTGGGAGCTGGCTCTTCTGTGGGAGCCGGGCTTGCCCGCGATGCAGGCACCTCGGTGTGTCAGTCACACCGGGGTGATGCTATCGCAGGCAAGCCAGCTCTCACACAAGCCCGGCTCCCACAGAAAGCTGGCTCCTACAGTTTAATTTGGCTTACTGCGCCGAGTAGATCTGGTCGAACACACCACCGTCATTGAAGAATTTCGGCTGGGCAGTTTTCCAGCCGCCGAAGTCTTTGTCGATAGTCACCAGGTCCAGTTTCGGGAACTGCTGGGCGTATTTGGCGGCGACTTTCTCATCGCGTGGGCGGTAGAAGTTCTTCGCCGCAATCTCCTGGCCAGCCGGGCTGTACAGGTGCTTGAGGTATTCGGTGGCGATTTCGGTGTTGCCCTTTTTCTCGGCGTTCTTGTCGACCACGGCCACTGGCGGCTCGGCGAGGATCGACAGCGAAGGTACGACGATGTCGAACTTGTCGGCGCCGCCGTCTTCTTTCAGCGCCAGGAAGGCTTCGTTTTCCCAGGCCAGCAACACGTCACCCTGACCGTTGTTGACGAAGGTGATGGTCGAACCGCGCGCGCCGGTGTCGAGGATCGGCACGTGCTTGAACAGCTCTTTCACGTATTCCTGGGCCTTGGCTTCGCTGCCACCGGCTTTCAGGCCATAGGCCCAGGCGGCGAGGAAGTTCCAGCGGGCGCCGCCGGAGGTTTTCGGGTTCGGGGTGATCACGGACACGTCTTTCTTGATCAGGTCGCCCCAATCCTTGATGCCTTTAGGGTTGCCTTTGCGCACCAGGAACACGATGGTCGAGGTGTAGGGGGTGCTGGCGTCCGGCAGGCGGGTTTGCCAGTTTTCCGGCAGGGTCTTGCCCAGTTTGGCGATTTCGTCGATGTCACCGGCCAGGGCCAGGGTCACTACGTCGGCGCGCAGGCCGTCGATCACCGCTCGGCCCTGTTTGCCCGAGCCGCCGTGGGATTGCTGGATCTTGACGTTGTCGCCGGGGTGGGACTGTTTCCAGAAGGTGGTGAACTCAGCGTTGTAGTCCTGGTACAGCTCACGGGTCGGGTCATACGAGACGTTGAGCAACTCGTAGTCCTTGGCAACAGCGGAACCGGCAAACACGGCACTGGCCAGTGCGGCCAGGGCGTAACGGCGAATCGACGACATAGAAGGCTCCTGAAATTCTGGGGTGTTGGCTTTTTCTTATAGTTGCGGGTCTAGCATGCGAATCGCCGTTGTTGCTCAGCTCGGTTTGTTACCCGGGTTCTGCAAACGGAATTTTTCCTTGCGTTCGATCTGTACCACTTGGGCGTTATGCACAGTGATTTCCACCGCGCCAAACCGCAGGTCGCGCAAGGCGCTCTGGATCTCACGCAAAATGGCTGCTTCGTCCTGGCCGTCGACGCTACGTAGAGATGCGCTCATGGTCTCGCTCCTGAAATGAATAGTGCCTGGCAGTGGCGGCACTGCTTGCGGCGTGAGGGCGATAGTAGATAAGCGCGGATATTCTTAAAAATACTATTTAAGAATGTTTATATAACCAGAAAGAATTTTCTGGCAGGACGTGGGGTTGCGAAGGTTTTGGTACTGAAAATACTGATACCCAGGCGCGGCTGAAGCCTGTGGGAGCCGGGCTTGCCCGCGATGACGGTGTGTCAGGCACGAAATATTTCGCCTGAAAGGCCCTTATCGCGGGCAAGCCCGGCTCCCACATTGACCGAGTTTTGCCTATCGGATAGCGGGTGCCCGATGCCAATCAATCTCCTGTGCCGGCATCGGCCGCCCAAACCAATACCCCTGCCCCATATCGCATTCCTGCTCCAACAAGAACCGCGCCTGTTCCACTTGCTCGATGCCTTCGGCGTGCACCTGCATGCCCATGCTTTTCGCCAGGGCGATTACCACGCGCACAATCGCCGCATCGTCCTCATCCCATGGCAGCCCGGCGACAAAGCCCTGGTCAATCTTGAGCTTCTGCACCGGCAGGCGCTTGAGGCGCAGCAGTGACGAATAGCCGGTGCCAAAGTCGTCGATGGCCAGGCGCAAGCCCAGTTCACGCAGGCGGTGCAGCTGCTCAAGGGCCACTTCCGGATCATCCATCACCGCGCTTTCGGTGACTTCCAGCTCCAGGAACGCCGGATCGAGGCCGGTGGCGTGCAACACCTGGGCGACTTGCTCGTACAGCTCGCGCCGGGCAAACAGCCGGCTGGAGACATTCACCGCGATAAAACTCAGCGGCGCGCCATCGGCCAGCCATTGGCACATCTGGCGGCAGGCCTGGTCCATGACCCAGGCGTCGATGTCGGCAATCAGCCCGGTACGTTCGGCGATGGGGATGAAATCGCCCGGTGGCACCAGACCGCGCTCCGGGTGTTGCCAGCGCACCAGCGCTTCGACGCCGATCAGGCGGCTGCCCTGCAGGTTGTGCACCGGCTGGTAATACACGCGCAGCTCGTGCTGGTCGAGGGCGCGGCGCAGTTCGCTGGCGATTTCCACGCGATTCTGTGCATGGGCGGTCAGCTCTTCGGTGTACAGCGCGTAGCTTTCGCGCCCGGCACTCTTGGCCTTGAACAGCGCGGAATCGGCATTGCGCAGCAACTGCTGGGCGCTCAGGGCATCGCTGGGGAACAGGCTGATACCAATACTGGCACTGATAAACAGTTGGTGGCCGTCAAAGATGAACGGCTGCTTCATCGCGTCGAGCATGCGCTGGGCCAGGGCGGCGGCCTGCACCACCTGTGGACAACTTTCGGCGAGCACGGCGAACTCGTCGCCGCCCAGGCGCGCCAGGGTCACGCCGGGGCCGAACAGCCCCTTGAGCCGCTCGCCGACCGCTTTGAGCAACTGGTCGCCGACGTTATGGCCGAGGCTGTCGTTGATGATCTTGAAGTGATCCAGGTCCAGCAACAGCAAGGCACAGCCGCGTTTGTGCACTTGCGCCGAGGCCAGCGCCTGCTCGGCGCGGTCGGTGAACAGCAGGCGATTGGGCAGGTCGGTGAGCGGGTCGTGATGGGCGAGGTGCGCCAGTTCGTGCTCGGAATCCTTGATCGCGCTGATATCGGAAAACACCGCGACGTAATGGCTGACCTTGCCTTGGTCATCCTGGATGACGCGGATGGTTTGCCACTGTGGATAAATTTCACCGCTTTTGCGCCGATTCCAGATTTCGCCGCTCCATTCGCCGGTGCGTTCCAGCGTTTGGAACATCTGTTGATAAAAATTCGACGAATGGCGCCCGGACTTGAACAAGCTTGGCCGCTCGCCCATGACGTCTTCGCGGCGATAGCCGGTGATCTCGATAAACGCCCGATTGACGTGCACGATCAACCCTTGGGCGTCGGTGACCAGCACGCCTTCGCGGGTGCAATCGAACACGGCAGCCGCCTGGCGCAGGCGCTCGCGGTTTTCTTTCAGGGGCTGCTGCAGCTGGTGAGCACGGGCAAAACGGGCGCAAATCAGAGACAGGGTCAGCGCGCTGAGCCCCACCCAGACATAGCCGCGCACCTGCAGCCAGCGTTCCAATTCCCAAGGGTCATCGAGAAAGTCGATCAATAGATGATGGCTGAGCTGGAGCCACGCAATGGAAACCAGCAGGTATACCAGCCCCACACGCAGGGCACCTCGGTATGAAAACAGCATATGGTCAGTAATCCTTACCAAAAAACAAAATCGCCCTACAAAGGCTGCGGATTATAGAATAAGAAACATCCAGTCACTTCTATCTGAAAGGGCGGCTGGTTTTCTCTGTAGGCTTAGTGATAATGCGTGAGCTGCTTTTTTCTTTATCTGAGGGCCATACAGCCTATGTGGTACAACGGTTTTCTTGACTTGTCAGCCTGGCAACTGGTGGCAGTCACTCTGTTGATGACCCACGTGACCATCGTTGGGGTCACGGTTTATCTGCACCGCTATTCAGCCCATCGCTCCCTGGAGCTCAATGCCGGCCTGAAACACTTCTTCCGCTTCTGGCTGTGGCTGACCACGGCGCAGAACACCCGCGAGTGGACCGCCATCCACCGCAAACACCACGCCAAATGCGAAACCGTCGACGACCCGCACAGCCCGGTCGTCAAAGGCCTGTCCACCGTATTGCGCAAAGGCGCCGAGCTGTACCGCGCCGAAGCCGAAAACCCAGAGACCCTGCGCATCTACGGCAAGAACTGCCCGGACGACTGGATCGAGCGCAAGATCTATACGCCTTACCCGCTGCTGGGCGTGGCGATCATGGGCGTCATCGACCTGATGCTGTTCGGCACCATCGGCATCACCATCTGGGCGATCCAGATGATGTGGATTCCGTTCTGGGCTGCCGGCGTGATCAACGGCCTGGGGCACGCCGTGGGCTATCGCAACTTCGAATGCCGTGACGCGGCGACCAACCTGGTGCCGTGGGGCATCATCGTCGGCGGCGAAGAGCTGCACAACAATCACCACACCTATCCCAATTCGGCCAAGCTGTCGGTGAAGAAGTGGGAATTCGACCTGGGTTGGGCGTGGATCAAAGTCTTCAGCTTCCTGCGCCTGGCCAAGGTGCAGCGCGTTGCCCCCATCGCCCACCGTGTCGAAGGCAAAGGCCATCTGGACATGGACACCGCCATGGCGATCCTCAACAACCGCTTCCAGATCATGGCCCAGTACCGCAAGTTGGTGATCGGCCCGCTGGTCAAGCAAGAGCTGGAGAAGGTCGATCACTCGGTGCGTCATCAGTTTCACCGTGCCAAACGCCTGCTGTCGCGTGAAACCAGCTTGCTGGATGACCGCCACCACGTGCGTATCCAAAGCCTGCTGGAACACAGCCATGCGCTCACCGTGATCTACGAGAAGCGCCTGGCGCTGCAGCAGATCTGGCTGAAAACCAGCTCCAATGGCCACGACATGCTGGCTGCGATCAAGGAATGGGTGCACGAGGCCGAGGCCAGCGGCATTCAGTCTTTGCGCGATTTTGCCCACCAGCTGAAGACCTATTCGCTGCGTCCTACAGCGGCCTGATCGAGCATTCACAGCCCGCTCGTGTGAGCGGGTTGGCCTTGGCAGGCGGGCTCCCTGTGGCGAGCGGGCTTGCCCGCGTTGGGCTGCGAAGCAGCCCCAATAAAAGCCATCGCATTTCTGCTGATAAACCGCAGTGCCAGGTTTCAGGGCCGCTTCGCAGCCCAACGCGGGACAAGCCCGCTCGCCACAGCAAGCCCGCCTGCCACAGCAAGCCTCTCGCCACAGCAAGCACCCTCACCACCGTAAAACTAATCACCAAAACCAGCCTATTCACCGCGAAAATCGGCCTACAACCGGTTTCTGACGTCATTTCTTAGTCAGCCTGTTCACGGAACTTCACCGCAATTCCCCTCTCTCAAAGAACACTTCGCCATCATGGTGACCCCTTGTAGTGACCGCTGCTCCATCCTGCGGCGCGCCCAGAGAGAGTTGTACCGATGGTTCACGAAAAGCCTTACTTGCCCGATGCCCCCACAGCTGAGCCTGCCCGCCCGGCTGCGGCGGCAACCTTGTTGGCGCTCATGCACGCCCAGGGTGAAGTCGAGCGGCTGAGTGAGCGCGAGCAACTGCTCAGCTCACTGCTGGTCAGCGTGAATGCCGTGCTGTGGGCCATCGACTGGGAAACGCGCCAAGTGCTGTACGTGAGCCCGGCCTACGAGCGAGTGTTTGGCCGTCCGGCCGGTCTGCTATTGGCCGACCATCGCGAATGGCGCAACAGCGTTCACCCCGAAGACCTCGATTACGCCGAATACAGCCTCGCCCGCGTGCTGGAGCAAGGCGCCGTGGAGGACCGCGAGTACCGCATCATTACCGCCGACGGGCAGATTCGCTGGCTGAGCGACAAATGCTATATCAACCAGCAGGTCGAGCCCGGCAGGCCGGTGATCGTGGTCGGCATGGCCGAAGACATCACCGAAAAGAAACAGATGGAGTTGGAACTGCACCGACTCGCCACCACCGACGTACTGACCCAGAGCAGCAATCGCAGGCACTTTTTCGAATGCGCCAACCTGGCCTTCGACAGCGCCTGCGCCCAAGGCACAACGCTGGCGTTCCTGTTGCTGGACATTGATAACTTCAAAGAGGTCAACGACAGTTACGGCCACCTGGAGGGCGATCAGGTGTTGCGGCGTATCGCCGAGAGCGGTCGCAGCGTACTGCGCCGTGGCGACCTGTTCGGGCGCATCGGTGGCGAAGAATTCGCCGCCGTGCTGCCCGGTTGTGCGCCGCACATGGCGTTGCAAGTGGCCGAGCGGTTGGGCAAGGAAATCCAGGCGCTGAGTTTCAGCTACGAAGGGCGGCAATTTACCGTCACCGTCAGCCAGGGCCTGGCTACGCTGCGCGAAGAAGATGCGTCTCTGGACAGCCTGTTTGCGCGCGCGGATGCGGCGATGTACGAGGCCAAACGCCAAGGCAAGAACCGCGTCATAGCGAGTTAACGGCACTCAACGATGGGAGCGGGCCGGCTCCCACACGTGACCTCGTTGCTGACTAGGCCTTGCGTACCCGACTCAACTCCGACAACCCGACCCTCAGCAAGCGCGCCGTTTTGCTGCCGGCCAGCTCTTCCAACCCTTCACGCTCGGTCAGCCGCGCCATCTGCGCCGCGAGGTTCATCACCAGCGATTCTCGCGAATACACCCCGCCTTCGAGTGAATAGATCGACGCAATCAACTGGCGTAGCTCCAACGGCAAACGCCAACGCGCGCGCAATGCCGAACCATAGGCCGCACCGTAGGTAGCCAGAGACTCGCCAATCGCTTCGTCATCCAACGCCCCGCCGCCCTGGCGCCAGTCTTCCAGGCAACGCAACAACGCCAAGTCGCCCAACCGATGCAGGATGCCGGCGCTGTAGCAGCGCTCGTGGTCCAGCTCCAGCATGCGCGCCAGGTGGCGAGCATAGTCGGCAGTGTCTTGGGACAGTTGCCAGTGGCGCTCAGCATAGGCCACCAGCGCCGGGTCGCCCAGCACCACGTTGTGCTTGAGGGCCAGGCCCAGAATCAGGTTCATGCTCTGCCCGGCCGCCAGTGTGTGCAGCGCGGCGGACAGGGTTTGCACCGGCGTGCCGTGATGGCCGGCGCTGTTGGCGGCGGCGATCAATACGGCCGTTATTTGCGGGTCCATGCGCACCTGGTCTTCCAGGCGTCCGAGGTCCAGGCCATCCGGCGTGAGGCTGTGCTCTACGGCGTCTTTTACATCCACCCGCAACGGCGCGCCGTCAGAGGCTTCGCGGCGGCGCTCCAGGAACACCGGCAGCGTCATGCCCGGCGCCAGCGGCGCAATTTCGCAGTACACGCTTTCGCCTTCGTTGAGCAGCAGGTCTTGCAGGCGCTGGGTCAGGCCTTCCATGTTCAGTGGTTTGGTGAGGTACGCCGTCGGCGCCAGGGGCAAGGCTTCGCGCACGCTGGCGCTGTCATTACGACTGCTCAACAGAATAAAGGGCAGCGAACGGCGCTTCTGGCGCACGCTGCGCAGCAGGCTCAGGCCATCGACGCCCGGCAACTCCCAATCCGCGAGAATCAGGTCGTAGGTTTTTTCTCGCAACAGCGTGGCTGCTTGCTGCCCATCAGCACACACATCCAGCCGTGCGTCGCAGCGCACATTCAACAACACTTGCTTGAGCAGATCCCGCGACCAAGGGTCCGCCTCGGCAATCAACACTCGGGGTACAGCCGGTAAATCAACAGCAGTCATCCAGCACGCTCCATCGGCAATGCTGCAACCTTAGACAATCACGCTGCCTAGGTACAATGAACACGGCCTGAATGTGCTGCATCGGGCACAAAAAAACCCGCCGAAGCGGGTTTTTTCTGTCGATCAAATCAGGTTCCGCTTACAGCTCGGAGAAACACTCTTCGATGATCGCCAAGCCTTTGTCCAACTGCTCGTCTGGCGAGGTCAGCGGGACCAGTACGCGCAACACGTTGCCGTAGGTGCCGCAGGACAGCAGGATCAGGCCCTTGTCACGCGCCTTGGCCACCACGGAGGCGACGGCAGCAGCGTTCGGCTTGTGGCTGTCGCCTCCTTCGAACAGCTCGACCGCAATCATCGCGCCCAGGGCACGCACTTCACCGATTACCGGGTACTTGGCTTGAATGGCTTTGAGGCCAGTCACCAGGCGCTCGCCAACAGCCTTGCAGCGGTCCAGCAAGTGCTCCTCTTCAAACACTTCCATCACCGCCAATGCAGCGGCGCACGCGATCGGGCTACCGGCGTAGGTGCCGCCCAGGCCGCCCGGGGCGATGGCATCCATGTATTCAGCCTTGCCGCACACACCGGCCAACGGGAAGCCGCCGGCGATGGATTTGGCGAAGGTGGTCAGGTCGGCGGCGACGCCCATCTGCTCCATGGCGAAGAAGGTACCGGTACGGCCGGCACCGGTTTGCACTTCGTCGGCGATCAGCAGGATGCCGTGCTTGTCGCACAGTTCGCGCAGGCGCTTCATGAAGGATTTAGGCGCGACGTAGAAACCGCCTTCGCCCTGCACCGGCTCGATGATGATGGCAGCGATATCACGCGGCTCGGCATCGTTTTTGAAGATGCGTTCGATGCTGGCGATGGCGTCGTCATCGCTCACACCGTGCAGTTCGTTCGGGAACAGCGCGCGGAACACGCCGCCTGGCATCAGGCCCATGCCGGCCGAGTACGGCACGACTTTGCCGGTCAGGCCCAGGGTCATCATGGTGCGGCCGTGGTAGGCGCCGGTGAAGGCGATCACGCCGGCACGGCCAGTAGCGGCACGTGCGATCTTTACGGCGTTTTCAACCGCTTCGGAACCGGTGGTGACCAGCAGGGTTTTCTTGGCGAAGTCGCCTGGCACCTTGGCGTTGATTTTTTCGCAGAGTTCCACGTAAGGCTCGTAGGCCAGAACCTGGAAGCAGGTGTGGGTCAGCTTGTTCAGTTGCTCGGTCACGGCGGCGATGATTTTCGGGTGCACGTGGCCGGTGTTCAGCACAGCGATACCGCCGGCGAAGTCGATGAACTCGCGACCTTCAACGTCGGTCACGGTGGCGTTCTTCGCGGATTCAGCGAAGATCGGGTGAATCTGGCCAACACCGCGGGGTACAGCGGCTTCGCGGCGTTTCATCAGGGATGCGTTGGTCTTGCTCATAAAGTCCTCATTCGCCACTCATCGGGTGGCGTGGTCCAAGGAATACGTGGCGGGGAGGCAACTACGGCAGCATGCGATGATCGACTGCCACAGCTTTCCCGGCCACTACGAATAACGGTGTGAAACACGAAAGGGTCAGCGCTCTCGTGCCCTCTGCGTTTGCTGCAAGCTCTTGCCGGTCAGATGCCCAGGCAGAGGTATTTGATTTCCAGGTAATCCTCGATCCCGTACTTGGAGCCTTCACGGCCCAGGCCCGACGCCTTGATGCCGCCGAACGGCGCCACTTCGTTGGAGATCAACCCGGTGTTGACGCCGACCATGCCGTATTCCAGGGCTTCAGCCACACGGAACACACGGCCCAGGTCGCGGGCGTAGAAATAGGAAGCCAGACCGAACTCGGTGTCGTTGGACATCGCGATCACTTCGGCTTCGTCTTTGAAGCGGAACAGAGGCGCCAGCGGGCCGAAGGTTTCTTCCTTCGCCACAGCGGCATTTTTCGGCACGTCGACCAGAATGGTCGGCTCGAAGAAGTTGCCTTCCATCACCTTGCCACCGGCCAACAGCTTGGCGCCTTTGCTCAGGGCATCAGCGATGTGCTCCTGAACCTTGGCCACGGCTTTTTCGTCGATCAGCGGGCCAGTCGTGGTGCCGTCTTCCAGACCGTTGCCGATCTTGAGTTTGGCCACAGCCACTTTGAGTTTCTCGGCGAACGCGTCGTACACCGAATCCTGGATGTACAGGCGGTTGGCGCAGACGCAGGTCTGGCCGTTGTTGCGGTATTTGGAAATGATCGCGCCTTCGACGGCCTTATCCAGGTCCGCGTCGTCGAACACAATAAACGGCGCGTTGCCGCCCAGTTCCAGCGAGACCTTCTTGATGTCCTTGGCGCATTCGGCCATCAGCTGGCGACCGATTTCGGTGGAGCCAGTGAAGGACAATTTACGCACGATCGGGTTGCTGGTCAGCTCGCCGCCGATGTCGCCGGCACTGCCGGTGACCACGCTGAGCACGCCTTTAGGGATACCGGCGCGGTGCGCCAGCTCAACCAGGGCCAGGGCCGAGAACGGTGTTTGCGAAGCCGGCTTGATCACCATGGTGCAACCGGCGGCCAGGGCCGGGCCGGCTTTACGGGTGATCATCGCGGCCGGGAAGTTCCACGGGGTGATTGCAGCGGTCACGCCGATGGGCTGCTTGATCACGATCAGGCGCTTGTCGGGCTGGTGGCCGGGAATCACATCACCGTAGATGCGCTTGGCTTCTTCGGCGAACCACTCGATAAAGGAAGCGGCGTAGACGATTTCGCCCTTGGCTTCGGCCAGCGGTTTGCCTTGCTCCAGGGTCATCAAGCGGCCGAGATCGTCCTGGTTTTCGATCAGCAGCTCGAACCAACGGCGCAGCTTGTTCGCGCGCTCCTTGGCGGTCAGCGCACGCCAGGCCGGCAGCGCCTTGTCGGCGGCTTCGATGGCGCGGCGGGTTTCGGCGGCGCCCATCTTCGGCACGGTGCCGAGAATTTCGCCCGTGGCCGGGTTGTTGACCTTGATGGTTTGACCGTTGTCCGCATCGACCCAAGCGCCATCGATAAAGGCTTGTTGGCGGAACAACTGGGTATCTTTGAGCTGCATGTCGGCTTTCCTTAACAGCACCGCGCGCACGCGGAGCGAATTAGAGTTGTTGAAAGGCGCCTTGTGGGCTGCCGTCAGGGAAATCAGCCCCAGCGCGCGGCAAGAGTGAAAGAGCGCACGGGAGACAGAGCGTTTGAAATCTCAAACGAATCCTAGGATCAATGGGGGTACAGGGCAATAGTCTGTTCGAAAAAAAGAACGAAAACGGCGCATTTGCCGAATCTTTCTGATCAGCGTGATTCGTCCGCGTTCCACCCCATCGACCACCGGCGCCCGGCGCAGGGCCTCTGCGCAGCCAATTCCTACCCATAAACGGCCAAAGACCGGCATGGACGCCCAAGGACGACATGGGTATGATGTCGCCCGCACAAGCATCCGTAGCTCAGCTGGATAGAGTACTGCCCTCCGAAGGCAGGGGTCGTGGGTTCGAATCCCGCCGGGTGCACCATATAGCAGTCTCGGGCTGTCTCAGACAGTCTACGAAACGCCCCAAGAAGCCCGCCCTGTGCGGGCTTTCTTGTTTCTGGCTATCCATCCCTGTCTACCTCTATAACTTCACGCCGTGTATGCCCACGTGTATGCTTTGAGATTCCTATAACTGGAGGCATACAGGAAGTGAAGCGCACTGAAATCAAACGCCGCCCCTTAGCAGACACCACACTTGCAGGCTTGGAGCCGGAGAACACTACGTATCGTGAGCAGGACGGGAATGGCCTGTACTTCCGGGTGAAACCTAACGGGCAAAAATCGTGGGAGCTGCGCTACAAAAAGCCAGACGGGAAATGGTCGTGGCTGGGCCTCGGCGGCTACCCCGATATCAGTGGCTCATTGGCGAGACAGAAAGCAGCTCAACTGCGGGAAGACGCATCGACCGGCAAAAATCCATTGGTGAGCAAGCAAGCTCGCAAGGTTGCCGACCAGGTTGCTGCCAACAACACTTTTGAGGTGTTAGGCCGTGAGTGGTTTGAAGCCAGACGCACAAGCTGGGAAGCAGGTACGTCCAGACGAGTACTGGGAGCACTGGAGCTTCATGTGTTCCCTGTCTTCGGCGAGCGCGTGTACACAGAAATATTGCCCCTGGAATGGATGGAGTTTCTACGTGGCATGGAGCAGAAGGGGATCATTGAACAAATGGGCCGAGTTCGCGCCTTTTGCAAAGAGATCTATGACCTGGCCCGCGTAACAGGACGAGCCGTCCACAACCCCCTTGAAGGTCTCAGCAAATTCCTGCAATCACGTAGCGCTGAAAACTATGCACACGTTTCGATTGAAGAGCTGCCTGCGCTACTTCGAGCGATCAACTCCTACCCTCACGCAAAGGACGTCCGTATAGGGCTTCGCTTGCTTTCCTTATTAGCATCGCGCCCGAGCGAGATCCGAGAAGCACGCTGGTCAGAAATCGATCTCTCCAAAAAGCTATGGACGATCCCAGCCGAGCGAATGAAACGTCGTCGCGAACATGTGGTGCCCCTCTCTCGACAGGCGATCGAAGCGCTCACTGAGTTACGAACACTTACAGGTGCGTACCCTCTCCTATTTCCAGGCAGGAAAGACAGGACAATCCCCCGTAGTAACACCGTCTTTCTAATGGCGCTCCGCAGACTTGGATACGCCGGTCGGCAAACAGGCCACGGCTTTCGTCACATCGCGAGCACCATACTCAATGAGCAGGGTTTCGATGAGAATCACATTGAGGCCCAGCTCTCTCATGCAAAGGAGGGTATTGCCGGGGTCTATAACAAAGCCGTGTACCTGCCTCAGCGTAGAGTGATGATGCAGTGGTACGCCGATCACCTTGATGCCCTAGTGAGTGGAAATGTAGTGCAAGGTCAATTTGGGAAGGCTGTGTGAGAGCACTTAACCTGCCCCCCTCTGAATCCGGTGTAACGCGTGTTACTCGTGTAACACCACTCGCCAAGTGCCCGGATTCATTGGCTTTCACGCCCGTTACATAGTTGAACGACATAGCGTACATCCGATGTAACGCTGCCCCAACGTGTAACGCAAAAGCCAGCGCTCAGGTGCTGCGGGCAGACGCTTTTCGCCCGAGCTACCAAGCGACCCTCGCTGGCTTTGCCCTTCAAGCGCAGGGCGTGGGACTTTCGGTTACACAGCGCCTGAGACACTTGGCAATGACTGACCGCCAAAACATATTGCATTCGGCGCTAGCAGCGGCCTGCTCAAATCTCTCTCAACGCAACCGCAGTATGATCTTTGCCGTGCACAGGTGCTGACGTCTGCCACCTGATCGACCAGTGCTAGCTGCGCAATTACTAAACCGCCGCGTTCACCCTACATTGACCCCATATTGACCATACATTGACCGATCTAGGGAAAAAGTAGTTTTCTTCATCTAGATAAATGTATAGATAGATACCCCTGTATCCATGACCAGGGGTTATCCATGAATGATCATAACTGCAAATCCGCAAATCCCACCGAAATCCGCTCTTACAACACAAGCGATCTGAACGCCAAGCGAGCCAGTCATTTTGCCGCAGATCCTTCAGCAATTCTGATCCGCATGCCGGAAGTGATGGCAATAGTTGGGTTAGCGCGCCCAACGATTTACAAACTAATGCAGCAAGCAGATAGCGGCTTCCCACTTCCAGTGAAGCTTAGCGCTAGTAACGCCCGTAGTGCTCCCGTCGCATGGGTACTGGCTGAAGTTTTAGATTGGACACGTGCGCGAATTGCAGATCGCGACAAGGTGGCGGCATGAAAAATCGAGCCGCTAACAACGCCATTTTGCAGCCCTTTTCTGTACTCAGAACAGTCGGATTCTCATCACGCGGTATGCAGCGTTTTGAACGTTACCGCACAGAGCAAAAACGCCTGAAGCGGGACGTGATGGTGATGCGATGGAGAGATGGCATCTGGTGCGCATTGTCAGTTCCCTGCCAAGCCCCCCAAGCAATCATCGTCGACGAAGGCCAACAAATCGACGCCTACGAGGATGCACGCGCCTGCCTCGATGGCGACTTCTTGCCCTTTGTTTCCCTGCGATGGGAAGTCCATGCCTGAAACGAAAACGCCCCCGGCGGCAACCGGAGGCGTTGAGGTAAATCTACATGCCTGATCAATTTATGCCGCATCGAGAAAATCCGCAAGCCATCTACATAGTTGCGCTTTCAAAAAACGCACGTTACTCTCTGGCCGTCGCTGCAAATTCAGCGACCGGGCGTGGAAACCCGTTTGAAAACTTGGCGCACAGGCGCCCCCATTACCATTGCAGGCGTCTTTTTTTACGCCTGCGATTTCGAGTTATGGCGGCTGTGTGTGGGCAGGCTTCGGCCTGGCCGGGTTCCAAGTTTCCCGGTATTTCCACCCCATGCACAGCTGCCACCCAATCCCGTGGAAAGGATCGTGGCAGTTCCATAGTCAAAACTTGGAGCGCCACCCATGCACGCCCTCAATCCGTCCAAAATTCGCGCTGCTGCTCATCGAGCAATGGCTCTCGCCGCTTTACACGCCAACTCCAGCCTCGCTACACGCCTTTCCCGTTACAACGCCCATATGTCCAAGGCTCGCGCCCTGGAAGCCGCAGGGGGTGCCCAATGAGCATGCTCCCAGGCTTCTCACTTCCCGAGGATCTGCTCTGCGTCAGCCAGGACGCTGAAGCCGGTATTCCCATCGATGCCATCACCTGCGCCCTCGACCGTGCCGACTCAGTCCTGATGCTGCTGGAAGATCATTTAGACGGCGATAAACCCGTACTCTCCAACCGCGTGCTGTCATCCGTCATTTGGGACGTGCGCGGAACCTTAGGCTTGATCAAAACACTCGCCTTGTACGGTGATGCCTCCTCTGTGCCAATGGGCCAGAAAGGCGGTGCCCTGTGAACACTCTCAACACCCTCGGGCGTACCGAATTCTCATGCGTTGCCAGCGGTCCTCAAAAGCTGTTTAGGGTCAATGAAGGCGTGCCGATCGAGGACGCACTTGAGGCCATATCGCTGTTTCAGTACTACGCCAACCAACTGACCCTCGACGCAGCTATGAGTAATGAGGGCGAGCGGTTCAGTTGGCCTGCCCTCTACCTGGGAGAAATGGCGAAAGCTCTGATAGATGACGTGAACGATGCGCTGTGTGCAGCGAGTACTGCGCAATGACCCAGCGCATCGGCAACACCTCAAAACGTCCCAGCTTTGCCGACGTAAAAAGCGCTGCCCTGAATAACATCGACCGCGTCCTTAATCACTGGCTGCCGAACGGCAAACGCGTCGACGGCGGCAAGGAATACACCGCACCGAACCCGACGCGCACGGACAAACGTGCGGGCTCACTCAAGGTCAAATTGAGCAAAGGCACCTGGGCGGATTTTGCCACCGGTGATAAGGGCGGTGACTTGATCGACCTGGTGCGCTACATCGAAGGCGGCACAGACGTTGACGCCTGCAAAAAGCTGGCGGATCTGCTCAGCGTTTCCGCAGGATCTGCAACTACCAAAAGCGCACCGGCCAAGAGCGCAACGCCGGAGTGGATCGCAATTCAGCCGATCCCGGCCGAGGCCATGAACAAGTGCCCAGCAAAACACCGGCAGCATGGTGTTCCGTCCAAGGTGTGGATCTATCGCGATGCACAGGGCCAACCGGTCATGGCGCTGTATCGCTTCGACTTGGGCCCAGATGAAGACGGCAAACCGAGGAAGGTCTTTGCACCGTTGACCTGGTGCAAGCGCTCCGATGGGCAAACCACGCAATGGCGCTGGCAAGGATTGCTGGAGCCTCGGCCACTGCTGCGCCTGGATGAGCTGGCACAGCGGGCCGATGCGCCTGTGGTGCTGTGTGAAGGCGAAAAGGCTGCTGATGCCGCCGCTGAACTGATGCCCGACCATGTAGCCACGTGCTGGCCGAACGGCTCCAACTCTTGGCACAAGGCCGACCTGACGCCACTCAAAGGGCGCACGGTGGTGCTATGGCCGGATAACGATGCCAGCGGGAAGACCTGCATGGGCGCCATCGAGCTCAAGTTGATTGAGCTGGGCGTCGCTTCGGTACAACGAATCTCGCTCGACGTGTTCAAGCTCAAGCCCAGCAGCAAAGGCGGAAAGCCCACGCTCATCAAGGGTGGAAAATGGGCAGACGGCGACGATGCAGTGGATGCGTTAGCCAAAGGCTGGACCGCTGCCCACGTCGCCGAGTTGGTGCGCAGCGGTGAGTTTTTCGGCAGTGCCGCTGAGCCAACTGAACCTCAAGAACAGAAGGCCAAGGCGCCCGCCAAACGCCCTGCGAAATCGAAAAATGATCTGTTGCCGGGCGGCTTTCGGCTGACGCCTGAAGGGGTGTTTTATTCCGGCGATGATGGCGAGGCTCGCCCCGTGTGCTCGCCTCTCGAAATCATCGCTCGCACCCGCGACGACAAGGGCCACAACTGGGGCTTGTTGGTCGAATTCGACGACCCGGACGGCGCCAAAAAACGCTGGAATATTCCAGCCAGGACCATGACCGGCGACTTCGGCAAGGACGTACTCGGCCCATTGGTAGACATGGGCCTGCGCCTAGCAGGAAGCCGATCAGGGCGAAACGCACGCAATGACCTGCAGAGTTACCTCGGCGGCTTCGACAGCGCCCAGCGCGCACGATTGGTGACGCGCTTGGGGTGGCACGACAACGCCTTCCTTTTGCCCGAACAGCAAATCGGCTCACACGCCGAACACCTGCATTTTTATGAAGCCGGGGCACAGCTTCCACCAATCAGCGAAGCAGGTTCCCTGGAGCAATGGCAGCAGCAAATCGGCGCGCTATGCGTTGGTAACCATCGCTTGGCGTTTGTCGTCTCTGTGGCGTTTGCAGGGCCTCTTCTGAACATGCTGGGGCATGAGTCGGGCGGTTTCCACCTGTATGGCGACAGCTCCGGGGGCAAGACAACTCACCTGCAAGTCGCTGCATCGGTTTATGGCGGGCCTCGCCTGGTGCGTTCATGGCGCTCGACAGACAACGCGCTGGAGTCCATCGCCGCCGCACACTCAGACGGCCTCCTGGTGCTGGATGAAATCGGCATGTGCGATCCGCGCATTATCGGCGAGACGGTCTACATGCTCGGCAACGGCACCGGCAAGGCCCGGGCGAATGATCGAGGACAAGCGGGCCGACAGGTGCAGGAGTGGCGCTTGCTGTTTCTCTCGACCGGCGAGAAGACGTTGGCGCAGCACATGGCGGATGCCAACAAGGAGCTGAAAGCCGGTATGGAGGTGCGCATGCTCGCCGTGCCGGCGGATGCCAGCAAAGGCCTCGGCATGTTCGATGTGCTCAATGGCTTTGATGACGCCGCCGCCCTCTCCGATGCGCTAAAGGCCCGCGTAGCCAAATACTACGGCACACCCCTCACCGCCTTCCTACATGCACTGTGCGCGCCTGGCGAGATGCTTAGATGGACGGTGATCATTCGCCGCACGGTGGAGCAGTTCATCACACAAAACCTACCCGTATCGGCCAGTGGACAAGCCCAACGTGCCGCCCTTCGCTTTGGCCTCGCAGCAGCGGCCGGAGAGTTGGCCACCGCCTTCGGCGTCACCGGTTGGCCTGATGGTACGGCCACGACTGCTGCACGGGTTTGCCTGCATGCATGGCTGGCTGAGCGCGGCGGCGCCGGAAACTTTGAGGGAGATGCGATCTTGGCGCGTTTACACCAGGTCATCGAACGGTTCGGAGAAAGCCGCTTTACCCGCTGGGAATCTGCCGCCGCCAAGATCGATGAGCACGGCCCACGCACGATTGATCGACTGGGCTTTCGCAAGACGATGGAACACGGCATGGGCGATGCACTGCACACCACCAACACCTACTACGTACTGCCGGAAGCCTGGAGGGCCGAAATTTTCAAGGGCATGAACATCAGTGCAGTGAACAAGGAGCTGCTGCAACGAGGCGTGCTGGAACCGTCCAGCGAAGGCAAGGCGTCGAGTCTGGTTCGGTTACCCGGTCTGGGTCAGCAACGCTGCTACATCGTGAAGACGATTCCGGGCACGGAAGAGAGCGAGGCCGTGGCTGCCTGACGGCATGCCTGCTGATCGAGGTAGCGCCGGCTGATTACCGGCCTCGCCAGCCGTTCGACAACCATCCCAATCAACCGCAGTACACAGAGACAATACAGATGACCACTATCCAAGAACTGAAAGACCGCCGCGACACACTGACCCTCGAGATGGAGAGCATTCGGCTCGACCTGGCACCCTTTGAAGCGGCACTGGAAAGTCCAGAGGTTATCCAACAGGGCCGTCAACGGGCCGTGCAGGATGAAATCAACGATCACAAAAGACGCATCGACTCGCGAAATCTCGAGATCAGCGCACTGAATCAGAAGATAGACCGCCTTGATACATTGGCAAACCGTGAGAGCTTGGCTGCGGGCTATCTCAGCGATATGGCGAACTGGAAAGCCGACGAGATGGAACTCAACGAAAAGCGCAGCAGCATCGAGACCCGGTTGCAGCAGGTCCGCCAGAGCGATCAGGAAGACATGGCAAAAGCCCGACAAGCTGAAACGGATGCAGCCACCGCCTATGCGCAGGCTGTCGCCTGGGGCGATGTAGAGGGCGAGAAAGCGGCTAACGCAGAAGCTCAAAAGGCAGCAAAAAACCTCACAGCCGCGGTTGAGCATCACCGCCGTCAACAACTGCTTATCACCGCTCTGGAACAAGAGCTGGTGACGATTGATCTGCACATCACAGAGGCACAAAAAGAACGCGCCAAGATCGAGAAAAAAGCGGCTCACCTGGCGAACACTGTGCTGGAGGAACAATGGAATGAGGCCGCGAAAGCGCTGCTGGAAACAGGCGGTAAGTTGTGGGCCGCACGCGACCTGATTAATCGAGACCCGGTTGCATTGATGAAGCTGGATATCCCTGAACAGGGCGAGCGCTTTGGAAGTTGGACCTGGCATGAACTAGCAGATCGCGCTCGCCAACACAGCCTACTTGAACTATTGGCAGCGTAACCCAAAACTTCCCCGAAGCAGCCTGAGAAAAGCAGGCTGTTTCGGGCCTACCATCGGCCTCACCATGAATACACCACCACAGAACAGTGCTCAGATGCCTGAATACCTAAAGGCCCGAAAACTGCATTTGAACGGGATAATTGCCGGCATGGCTGGAGCGAAAAAGCTCAAAGCAAGAGCAAACAAAGACACCAAGGTTGAGACGCTCACGATTGATGCAATCAAGGCAGAGCTTGATTTCATTGACCTCCAGCTCAAAAGAAAGAATGGGTGATTACGAAGCGGAAGCTTAAGCAGCTTCCGCTTTGCTGGATCTGATCCTTACAAACAAGGGTTCAGGCCTTCTCGGCTTTTGGTCTATGGCGACGCTCGGCTTAAGACCATTACATGACCACCATCGTCCGATGTTGTTAAAGAACTCGGATCTTCCAAACTCCCGAAATATTGACCGCTGAATACCCCTTTATTGCGCGCAGTTGCGAGATACATGCCCGGAATCCTCAGCTAAAAGTAAACATTTCAATCTTAGGGTCCTACTTTTCTATCGTGGGAACCACGACCGAATTTTGCAGCAGAGTTGGGCAAAAGCAGTTATTTGACGAGGGCGAATGTTAATCCGGGGTAAGCCGCAGAACTAGCATGGGGAGCGAACGACGCTCGTCGCGTATCCGAATCCGCCATTGCATTAGTGAATACGCGCGCCCTCGCTAGCATAGCGCCGCGTCACAAAGTCCCAGACTTGGCTGACCTTTGCATTCCAGAGCGCATCTGGATAAGGTGCCTGCGGCAGTTCGTTCAACCGCTGCCGGATTTCTGACCACACAGCGCCTCGCGTTTCCTGGGCACGCAACCAGTCCATACCGACCATTAGATCTTGGAGCTTGGCAAGCAGCGCCCTCGCCACGCTTTTCACCTCCGCCTCCTCGGACCTGGTCAGCTTCGGCTCAGGCGTAGTAAGCAGATCGAAGATCGCCAGCTCCTCCTCGGTCAACCCTTCTCGGGAAGCACGCTCCTCTTCCTCTGAGAGGCCGGCGACGAACTCTTTCAGCGCCTCGAAGAATTTGTCCGCGTCGATAGATCCCGCGTTGTATTCGGCGACCAGCTTTTCCAGCTTCCCAACAAGATCCACACGAGAGGGGTTGGCATCGGCCATCTTTTTGACCTTATTCTCGGCCTCCTCCCGCACTCGCTCGACAGTAACCTTGGGGCTGGTCTCGAACAGCTTGGCCAGCTTTTCAAAGTCAATGCCGGAGAGATCAACGCGCCCCTCCGAGCCAGTACCTTCAACGATAGGCGTTAAGATCGCGACGCCTTCCAGTTTCTCATCAAGTAGTTCCGCAATTTTTGCCTGAATAGCCGATATGTCGATGGGCCCCAGCTTGGCCTTTACCGCGTCCGCCAACATATGGAATACAGCAACAGGCTTTAGATACGGTGCAGCCCGCTCATCGGGTAGCAACGCCTTGTAGGTCTTTGTGACCGCACCAGCGAGATAGGCAAACTCCCTCCGCCGATCATCGGGCGAGACCAGTACCTCGATGGCCTTGGCAATCAAACCGAGCCGAGAGAGAGCATCTGCTGCCATGATCAAATTTGTATCTACGCCTAACTGCTCAGTGAACCTTTGCGCCTGTTCCAGCGCCTGCTCCAACGCCTCCCTCAAGGCTTCCTTATCCTTGATTGGCGTTTCATCCGTATCCGAATCGTTCACGCTGCCAGCGTAAATCGCCAGCGCCTTTTGCAGATTGTTGAACACGCCCACGTAATCGACAATTACACCGCTGGTCTTGCCCAACGCATTGCGATTGGCGCGCGCAATGGTTTGCATCAGCGTGTGGTTCTTCATCGGCTTATCGAGATAGACAGTGCCAATGGTGGGTACGTCAAACCCAGTGATCCACATCGCGCAGACGAAGACGAGCCGCAGTGGGTCGTTTTTGTCCTTGAACTTCTCCTCCAGATTTTCCTTCTGCATACGCTCGCGGTGAGGGAGAATATCGAGGCCTTTCTTTTTGAGATCGTCGATCTCGTTCTGACTCTGGCTGACAACCACGGCCATATCCAACTCGCGTAGCCACACGAGCCGCTCTGCAATAGCTGCACCCTCTGCCTCATGCGCCGTCTTAAGTGCTTTCTCATCAGCCGCGATCAGTCTGATTACCGCCGCCTTGACGCGATCATGCATGGAAACCGCCGTCGCCTTGTCGATGGCAACAAACATCGCCTTACCGCGATAGCCGCGCAAGGCGAAATGCAGCGCTACATCATCGGCCACCTTGTCGAGCCTGTTAGGATTGGTGATGAGAGTATATTGTCGTCCGAATTCGCGCTGGAGCTTCTTTTCCTGCTCCTCGCTCAACTCAACCTCATCTAGGAGCTCACCCAACTCTTCCTTCAGCTCGGCAGAGTTGAGTTGAAGCTCGGGTTTGCGAGACTCATAAAAGAGCGGCACCGTTGCACCATCGCGGACGGACTGGGCGAAATCGTAGACTGAGACGTAATCACCAAACACTTCACGAGTGCGGCTTTCCTCGCCCTGGATTAGCGGCGTACCGGTGAAACCGATGAACGCGGCATTGGGCAGCGCTGCGCGCATATTAGCTGCAAGCTGATCATACTGGCTTCGGTGCGCCTCGTCCGTTATAACAATTATGTCGGAACGGTCGGAAAGTACAGGCATCGGTTCTCGTTCAGCGGTCGAGAATTTCTGAATCAACGTGAAAACGTAACGTTCATTTCCCGCTAGCAGCTCCCGCAGATGCACACGGCTATCAGCCTGTACCTGCTGCGTATCCTTGGTGAGGGCGCCAACGCTGGCGAATTGTCCAGCGATCTGGTCGTCCAGCTCGGCGCGGTCCGTCACAATCACAAAAGTGTAATTACCGCCTAAGCGTCGCAGAACCTTTTCGGCAAACATAACCATTGAAAGAGACTTTCCCGACCCCTGCGTATGCCAAAACACACCGAGACGGCCATCGTTCTGTCTAATCTGCTCCACGGCTGCCATTGCTCGGTTCACGCCTAGCACCTGATGGTATTTACCAACCACTTTGCGTAGTCCTCCCCTGGCCTCATCGAACAGCATGAAATTTTCAACCAGGTCAAGGAATCGGCCCGGGTCGCAAGTGGCTCGCAGCAACGTCTCAAGACTCGGGTCCTCAGGACCACCCTCTTCAAGTCGTTTCCAAGGCGCAAAGAAATCGAAATCGGTATGCGAGCCGCCCATCAGCGATTCATGTCCATTCGAGAGAACTACGAAACAGTTGAACGGAAACAGCTGCGGGATGGTGTCACGATAATCGCGCAGGTTTTGGTCGTATGCGTTGAAGATTGGTTTGGAGAGTGCCTTCCATTCAGCAAGGAGCAGCGGCAGACCATTGACGAAACCTAGGGTGTCTGGACGACGCTTGTGCAGCAAACCTTCGACCCAGACCTGGCTCGCTATAACAAAATCATTGGAAGCCACATCGCGCCAATCAATCGCGCGGACGGTGACGGTTTCACTCACACCGCTCTCCGGAAGCTTTATCTCAACACGCACTCCAGCGCGCAGTAGTTGATACAGCTCGCGATTGGCAGCTATAGGCGACAGTGCCGAGCGATCTTGTATCAAAACTTCCTGTGCCAGCTTCAGAGCCTCATCAGGCAGACTAGGGTTGAGCTTTATCAGTGCAGTACGCAGCCGCGCGGGGAGATAAGCCTGACGAAAGCTGGTGCGGCCGGTAGGGTTATCCAGGCCTAGCTTTTCCTCCATCAAGTTGACGTACTGCCAGCCCAGTTGCTGCAGCAGCATTAACGCTGGCTGCTCCACTGCGCCATCTTCAGAAAACTCACTAGAAAGCGAAGGTTGTGCCATCTCAGTCGACCTCTAACTCGCGGTCTGTCGGCGTGATCAAAAGCGGGCCAGAAATTAAGCGAGGGAGTAGTAGATCGCGCGCGGAGGCTAGCCGCTCGTTCGACAATCCAATCTCGCCAGCTAACTCCAACATCGGTGATGCAGCCTTTTCGAACCGCTCGAACAAGTCATTAGTTGGGGGAATAGCGATAACAAACTGCGCCACACTTTCTTTTCGGGCACGTTGCCTGCCGCTCGCCCCAGACATGGACTGCCGCGCGTGCTCCCTAAAGGCAGGCAGCCTCGACAGACAATAGCTAAAAGCCAGCCCCGCTCGCGCCGCGCGCATTACAATAAACTCGGTCGAGCCGAACCCAATACCATCCGGGCCGGGGAGATGCCGCACAAGGCCGGTTTTGCCATTTTCAAGGCAAGGCGTGATACGCGCAAACAGCGTATCTCCGTTCTGAAACTTTGAGCCAGAGTTGCCAGTGCGAACCTCGGGCTCCGCGATCAGAGAAGTTGCAGTGTCGACATGCCCCATAGGGATGAAGGGTTTTTCTCCCTCACGCGGTATCCGAGTGCGGGGGTCGAACAGCAACAAATCACCAGCGGTTCCCCAACTCCAGTCGGCTGGCAGTGGGCCATCGGGGGTGTCTTCGATTGGCACGCTCTCGTAACCAGGGAACCGAAGTCGGATGAACCATTCTTCGAACAGTGCCCGCGCCATCTCTTCCAGTACGACAATTCGCCGCCGGTTGACCTCGATCAAATCATCATAAGCACCCAAAACCTCAGCGATCCGGCGCTGAATTACGAGGGCTGGAGCAGGTACAAGAGCCTCCGCCACAACCTTCGCATCTGCTCGCTGACGCCCAGAAGCACCAGCCATACTCAGAATAGCTGGCTTACGAATTTCCTTACTGAGAGCAAGACAATGGATAAAACCCGGATCCGCGACGCCCGGTTTCGCCCTCAATACAATGAACTCTGTAGAGCCGAACGCCGGTTTACCAGCGGGGTCATATTGCGCGATCTTTCCATTCTCAAGACAAGGTGTAATTCGCGCCAACAAAATGTCCGCAGGCTCAAACCTCGCCCCCCCCGCCAGTTTCCGCTGTTGGCGGGAATGTACATAACGACGTCCCGGTGTGAGATCTTCCATTGCGACAAAAGGATATTCGACATCCTTCAACAGCTTGGTTCTTGGATTGATATCCACCAGTTCTTTGAACGGGCGAAGGGGGAAAGTCTTCATCCCGCCAGTACCTCTGCGACATTCGCTGCGATCACCGATTGCAATCGCGCAGCCTCAATATTGAGGCTTTCCAGATCCTCCTGTAAGACTGCCAACCGCTCGCGGAAGTCCTCGTCATCAGGCTGTGCGCCCGTGGCAATACCGACATAACGGCCGGGAATCAGACTCCAGTCCTGCGCGGCTATCTCGGCGCGGTTAGCGGCTCGACACAAGCCGGGAACATCCTTATAGCCCTCCCCCCCAAAAAGAGCGCTCATCCTAGTGCTACTATCCGCCGCCAGTTCCGGCTCCTCGCCACGCCAAATGCGCACGATATTACCTAAATACTCAATCTGTTCAGGTGTGAAATCGCGATAAGCACGCGTCACCTGCCGGAAGATATGACGCGCATCAATAAACAGCACCTGATCCTCACGGGCGCTTCCCCTCTTTCCTTTGTCCAGGAACCACAGCGTCACTGGCAGAGTGACGGTGAAAAACATATTTGGTGAAGTAGAGATGATCACATCGACAGCCCCGCTCTCAATCAGCTTGCGTCGCATCTCTCGTTCGGAACCGCCCGCGTCAGAAGCGGAATTCGCCATTACAAAACCAGCGCGACCTCGATCATTGAGAGCCGCGTTAAACATCCCGATCCAAAGGTAGTTTGCGTTATTTACGCCTGGCACCCCCAGAGAAAAGCGCGAATCAACATGCCCTGCTTCGTTCATCAAGCGAGCGACATCCACCTCTTTCTGATTGAAGGGTGGATTGGCCATTACGAAATCGAATTTTTCCACCATCTGGTGCGGGTCGTCATAATAGCTACTAGCAACGCGTATATCACCGGAGAGCCCATGTACCGCCAGATTGAGACGGCACAACTTCTGGGTATCGCCCATCTTCTCCACGCCATAAACGCTGATGGCACGGGCCGGGTTTTCATTGTGCCGCTTCACGAATTCGGCGGAATGGACGAACATTCCGCCGGAACCACAGGCCGGATCAAGAATACGTCCATGAAAAGGCTCGATCACCTCGACGATCAGCTTCACGATGCTCGACGGGGTAAAATATTCGCCCCCCTTTTGCATAAAGGCGGAAGCAAATTCCCCCATGAAATATTCGAATATCAGACCATAGGCGTCGCCTGCAATCGCGAGCGGATGTAGCAACCGCAGTAACTCACGCAGGACAGAATTAGGCAGAGAGCCGTAACCCTGCGGTAACACACCGGCGAGATCCGGATTGTGCTCAGCGATGGCCTTCATCGCCTCGTTCAGCGCTTCGGCCAGATTTTCCGTTTCCGGTAGGCCAAGAAGATAGGAAAAACGCGCATGAGGCGGCAGGAATATCGCCCCCCTCGCATGGTAATCCGGCGGCGTGGGATTGCCGAGCCGCCCGCCGCGTGGAAGCTGAGCATCTGCAACGTCGAACCGCGCCTCCATCTGCCTCAGAGCAATTAATGCCAATACCGGCTGCGCATACTGATCTGGCCTCAACTCAGTGTTGGTCCAAAGCTGGTTCGCCGTGGCGAATAGACGCCGAGAAAGATCTTGAAGATCGACTGCCAATGTTTACCCCATGGTGGTCATACGCCACTTAAATAAGCCAGTTCTTGATAGCGCATGTTATGAGCATATCAATGCGGTGCACATGATAGCCGCTAGCTCCACTGAATATGCTCCTATTGATTGATCTCCTCACCCCCAATCGTGCGTTGAGCAGTGAAGTGGTTACCGCGCTCTGTTCTTGGCATCCCAAATTATGGGCACTAGGAACGCGGGCATGTGGAGACTGCAATTGTGATTTGACGCAAGCGGCCTTGCCTGATAATGGGCTTGCAAGCAGTCTTGCGAGGTTGCTTCTTCCGGCAGATGCCCTTTTTAGCGAAGGGCTCTGGTCAGTTAGCACCCGCCCAAATAGCTATAAACAGCTCCTCAAAAAACAGCTGTTGATGTAACACCTAATGGCCATGCACACACTTGCGCAACATACGACTGAGGACGTTCAACACAAATAAATTTCATTAAAATCATATGGTTAAATCCTTTTTTAACGAACGTAGCACCCATAACACGTTTTCATGAGGGCATCCCCTAAGCCCCACTCGCAACAACGCCGCCAGCGAGGAGATTGATCATGCTCTAGGCCTGGGTAAGCTAAGGGGGCCCCTGAGCGCATCGGGTTGGTACGGGGTAGGAAACCCGCGTGATCGTGTCAGCGGAAAGGTGCCCAGCTTAGTGAACAAGTGAACCGGGTGAACTGCTGTTCACCAGTGCATTTGCCCTATGAATCGGAAAGCCGCTGGGGACCCTGGGCATTTTGGATAGGCACGGGGCATAGAACCCGCGCGTTCGTGTTAGCGGCTGGATTTTTTAAGTTGGTTGACAGGTTGACGTGGTTGACACCCATCACCATGGTTGACGCCGTGCGGGTGTTCACTATCAGCAACAGATACAGCCACCGTTACCGAAGCTGTAACGATGGCCGTTTTTCTTCAACATCCTTTCAATTTCAACGATTGAAATTTCAGTAACTTCCGGCACCTCCCACTAACTCGATCCCGCGGGTTTCATGCCCCGTACCACCTTAATACTCCCAGGGGCCCCGCCAGTTTTTGGCACCAGGGCTAGCTTCCGTCGCCGAAAATTCGAATAGCTGCATGCCACTCTGTAA
The DNA here is from genome assembly GCF_047943075.1 of Pseudomonas sp. NFX183. Lineage (NCBI taxonomy): Bacteria > Pseudomonadati > Pseudomonadota > Gammaproteobacteria > Pseudomonadales > Pseudomonadaceae > Pseudomonas > Pseudomonas sp. NFX183. The sequence goes on from NZ_CP181333.1 coordinate 1,908,865, forward strand.
CGACAGCGAGACCGTGGGTTGAATAGAGGGTGCGCCTTAATGGCATTTCCCAATTCCCCAGCTACTCTCCAAGCCGTCAGGTGCAGAACGCTTGCCCCGCAGCAGACGTGCGCTGACTTTCTGCGTTACACGCAGGGGCAGCGTTACATCGGATGTACGCTAGACATCTAAACTGTGTAACGGCCCTAAAAGCCAATGAAAACAGGCGTTTGGCGATAGGCGTTACACGAGTAACACGCGTTACACCGGTTTTAGAGGGGGCTGTGTAGGTGCTCTCATACTACCGTTCCAAACTGGCCCTCATGACCAGGTGAACGCTGTACCGCTGTTGGTCGGTTAAAAATAAAAATGACGCAGCCAAGGAGACAGCCAATGCCAAGATTTATCATCAACAAGAACGCCCAGGCGAATGGTGATCATGAAGTCCATGATGCGACCAACGGATGCCGGTTCATGCCTTCCCTTGAAAACCAGGTCGAAGTTGGCACCTATCCCACTTGCCATGGAGCCGTAGCCGCAGCTAAACAAAAATGGTCGGATAGCCGGATTAACGGCTGCTACTACTGTTCCAACCAGTGTCACACCAGCTAGTAACCCAAAATAGATGGCAGCATTGCATAGGGCATTAATGGGCCAGGCGAGCTGGTCGTGTATGCCCACATGTATGCCTAATCGAAAACCTGTCTGCTAGCCCCAGTAAATACTGGGGCTTCATAGCCCAGTTCAAACGACGCCGGGACACCAGATACAGACGAAAAAGCCCCAGGTCGAAAGGCCTGGGGCTTTTTTGTGGGCGTGATCTAACGTTTCTGCAACGCCTCCAACCGCGCCGGCAAGTCTTCCTTGGGAAAGCGCTTATGCAGCGCCAGCAGCTGTTCATCGGCCGCTTTGGTTTCTCCAGCTCGGCGCAGCTCCACGATCTGCTGCAACCCCTCCTCCAATGATGGCAACGCCACCGCACGTTTGCTGAGTTTCGCGGCCGGCTCATCCGCCATTGCGCCGGCGACCTCAGCCTGAACCGGTGGTGCGGCAGCCATGCGGGCCATGGGCGCCGGTGCCGGCGCCGAATACGCTTGGACAAGTGGGCGCGCGGCTTCCTGATGAGGCGCGGAGAAGGTCGCGGTGGATATCTCCGGTTGCGGCACGGGTGAGCGCATCACCACGCCGATCATCAGCGCCACGCCGGCGACGGTGGCGAAAGCCATCTGCCAGCGCGGCTGGCGGCAGGCGTTCAGCCAGCGTTGCCATAGGCTCGGCGGCGGCGTTGGAGCTTCGCGGCGGGCGGTGTTGAGGATGAAGGCGTCGAGGGACGCGGGCGGCTCGCCTGTGCTGTGTTGACGAAAGTGTTGGAGCAACACGTCGTCGGGGTCCTGGGTGTGTCGGGAGTCGGTCATGCAGGTATCTCCTCGGCCAGCAGGCGGCGCAGTTTCTGCTGGGCGTAGCGCAGGCGGCTTTTGACGGTTTCCAGCGGGGCACCAGTGAGGGCGGCGATTTGCGGCACTTCGAGGTCGCCGTGCAGGCGCAGCAGGAAGACTTCGCGCTGGTCTTCGGGCAAGTCTTGCAACGCTGCGTCGAGGCGCGCCTGGTCGCGGCTCAGGCTCAGTTGCTGCTCGGGGCCGGCGCTGTCGTCGGGCTGGGCGTGCAGTTGCTCATCGTAGCTGTCGTGCAGCGGGTTGTGGATACCGTGCTTGCGCCATTGATCGATCAGGCGGTTGCGGGCAATCTGGAATAACCACGTACGAAAGCTCGCCCGACCTTGTGGCTGGGTGGTGCTGCGGATCAGGCTGAGCCAGGTTTCCTGGTACACCTCTTCGGCCAGTTCGACCTTGTTGCTCAGCGACACCAGAAACCGGTACAAACCTTGGCGATGGCGCGCGTACAAAACCTCGAACGCGGCGCCGTCTCCGGCTCGGTAGCGGGCCAGCAGCGCTTCGTCGCTGGGTGAATCATCGGGTACGGCCATGTAGGTGGCGAACTCCTTTCTCACAGTCGAAATCGTTCTAAATGTGGGAGCGGGCTTGCTCGCGAATGCGCAGTGTCAGTTAACAGATATACCGACTGATCCACCGCATTCGCGAGCAAGCCCGCTCCCACATTGATTGTCGTTAGTGCTTAAGACTCTGCGCCAACTCCACCAGTTGCACGAACTCGTTGCGCAGCCCGAACGGGTCATCGCCTCGGGCCGAGCGGGCCAGTGCGGCGGTGTCCTGCAAACTCATGCTGCCAGTGTAGCGGCCATCGCCCTTGAGCTGTTGGGCGAAGGCTGCCACAGCTGCCGAGAAGCGCAGGTCGTCGCTGGCCTTGGTCGCCTGGTTGCTGATGGGCCGCTCTATCAATTGGCTGTCGCCGCGCGCTGCCGGTTTATAGCGCACGCGCAGCATCGCCAACTCGGTGGATGTGTGCTCAGCCGCCGGCGCAGCGGCGTAGCGCAACGGCTCCAGCCAGCCTTTCTGGCCCGTCGGGACAATTTCGTACAACGCCGTCACGGTATGCCCTGCGCCGATCTCGCCGGCATCCACCTTGTCGTTGTTGAAATCCTCACGTTTCAAGGCGCGGTTTTCATAGCCCAGCAGTCGGTACTCGCTGACCTGGGCCGGGTTGAATTCCACTTGCAATTTCACATCCCGCGCTACAACCGCCAGGGTTGAACTGAGCTGGTCGACGAGTACTTTTCGCGCTTCGCGCAGGTTGTCGATGTAGGCGTAGTTACCATCGCCCGCGTCGGCCAATTGCTCCATCAGGTGTTCGTTGTAGTTATCCACACCAAAGCCCAGGGTGGTCAGCGACACGCCGCTTTTACGCTGCTCGGCCGCCATCTGCTTGAGGCTGTCGAAGTCGTTGATGCCCACGTTGAAGTCACCGTCAGTGGCCAGCAGGATGCGGTTGATGCCCTTGTCGATAAAACCTGCGCGGGCCATCTGGTAGGCCAGTTCGATGCCGGATGCGCCGGCCGTGGAGCCGCCCGCCGTGAGTTGGTCGATGGCGTTGCGGATCTTGGTTTTGTCGCGGCCGGAGGTGGGTTCGAGTACCACGCGAGATTCACCGGCGTAGACCACCAGCGACACGCGGTCTTGGTCACGGAGCTGGTCCACCAACAATTTCAGGGTGCTTTTTACCAGTGGCAAGCCTTCGCGGCGGTCCATGGAGCCGGACACATCCACCAAAAAAACCAGGTTGGCCGGCGCCAGCTCCGCGACGGTGCGGTCGGACGCCTTGATGCCGATGCGCAGCAGCTGAGTGTGCGGGTTCCACGGTGTGGCGGCGATCTCTGTGGTCACGCCAAACGGCGAGCCGTCGGTGGGGCGTGCGTAGTCGTAGGGGAAGTAATTGACCATTTCCTCCAATCGCACAGCACCTTCAGGCGGTAGACGGCCTTGGTTGAGGAAGCGTCTTACGTTGGCATAGCTGCCGGTGTCGACATCGACACTGAAGGTCGAGACGGGCGTTTCGGCCACGCGGTGCACCGGGTTGTCCGGCAGGTTTGCGTAGTGCTCGCGGGGTTCGCTGCGGTAGGCCATCGCAGCTGAATCCTGACTGACCATGCGCATGGCCATTGGCGCCGGCATCGGCATGCGTTTGCTCAGCGCACCCTGTACCGGCGCGCTTTGCAGTTCGGCGACAGGTGCAGCGTGCTCAGGCTTGGCGGCATCACGGGAAGAAGACAACCCACAACCGGCCAACGCGACCAGCAACGTAACGGTAAAGCCGTGGGCAGCAGGGCGCAGGAAAAGCAGCGGACGGGACATGGGCTGAACCTCGTGAATGAATGATCCGTTCACAAGGTCAGACGCAAGGTGTGGAGGGTTCGGGTTAAACCGGAGTCGGATAACACCTCGATCACTGTGCAAGTGTGTTGGCGCTGGCTTGCCTGCGAAGCAAACGCCTCGGTTTTTCAGTTAAACCGAGGTGATGCTATCGCAGGCAAGCCAGCTCCCACATTGGATCTGCAGTGTTTTCCGTACCCGGATCAGTCGGTGCCGTACTTCGGATTACGCGGACCGTACAGAATCCCGGTGCGTTGCCCCGCCGACAGCAGGCGCGCACTGGTGATGCCGGCAATCGGGTGTGCGGCATCGGTGGAGCTGTTGATCACCTGCTTGACCGCCGCCGTGATCAGCATGCCCACCAGGCCGCCGCCATTGTTGTTGCCTTCCTCGCTCGACGCCCGCGCCGAACCGGTCCACAGCGTGGTGCCGGTGCGCAGGTCGACCAGTTTGGCCGAGGCCGTCACCGAGGTGTCGCTGGAGATCAGCATGTACTTGGTGCCGTACTCGCTGACGGTGATGTACAGCGCCGCATCCGCACCAAAGATGTCATGCAGCTTGGCCGGTGCCACACCCTGGATGTCGTTGGCGGTGGTCAGGCCGTTCTGGCGGAAGGTTTCGTCCACCAGGGCAATCGGCAACACGTAGTAGCCCGCTTCGGCCAGCGGGTAAGTCACCTGCGACACCAGGCTGTAGGACGCCTGCACTTCAGGCGACTCATTGATCGGCGGCAGTACCAGGATCGACTTCGGCCGCGCCTGTTTGTATGCGGTGTAATCGATGGTCTTGGGCGCTGCGCAACCGCCGAGCAAGGCCAGGGCCAGCAAGGCGCCCGTGAGTTTTAACAGGCTCATTTAGTGGCGACTCCGGTCTTAGCGTTTTTCAGCAGAAAGTCCATGTAGGAAGCAGACTCGGGGAACAGGGCCTTCTCGGTGCGAAACTCCTGCACCATCTGGTCATCCTTGCCCATGGTCATGTACAGCATGCCCAAGTGGGCGTGGTAACCCGGCGGCGCCTTGCGGCCACTGGCGTTGATCTTTTGCAGATCGCGTTCCAGCGCCTCAACCTGCGCTTCCTTGGGCTCGCCCTTGAAGTACTCGTAAACCTGCGGCTGGTAGCTTTCCCACTGATACAGGGGTTGGGGCGCCGTTTGGCACCCGGCGACCGTCGCGATTGTTGTCAGCATCAGCGCCAACTTCACTGCCTTGCTCATCCGTGTACTGCTCCTTGAGGTGCTGCTGATCAGTTGCGCGGGTTCCAGGCGCCGGCGTTGATGCCGTCGACAAGGCGGTTGATGGCTTCGCGCATGGCCAGGTCCAGGACCTTGCCATTGAGGGTGGAGTCGTAGCTGGCGGTGCCGCCAAAGCCGATGACTTCACGATTGGACAGCGCGTATTCACCGGCGCCCTGGGTGGAATACACCACTTCGGAGGTGCTGATGTTGACGATGTTCAGCGCGACTTTGGCGTAAGCCACTTGGGTTTTGCCACGGCCAAGAATGCCGAACAGCTGGCGGTCGCCGGTCTCTTTGCGGCCGAACTCGGTGACGTCGCCGGTCACTACGTAGTCCGCGCCTTTAAGCTTCTGTACGGTGCCTTTGATCGCGGCTTCCTGGGAGATTTCGCCCATGTTGTCGCGGTCCAGCACGCTGAATCGGTTGGTCTGCTGCAGGTGGGTGATCAGGATGGTTTTGGCCTGGCCACCGAGGCGGTCGACGCCATCGGAGAAGATGCCGCGCATGTAGCTGGAGCGGTTATCGAACTTGCCCACGGCAATCGGCACACGCACGCCGGAATAGGCGACGTTGGCGCTGGCGACTTGTTCCACCGGCATCGCGCGGTTGCTCTCCGTGGCGCAACCGGCCACGGTCAGCAGCGCTGCGGCGGTGAGGCCAGACAGCAGGATTTTGGACAGTGTTTTCACAGGGTGCTCCTAGGGTGAGAGGTCCGCGGTTGCAGCGGGTGAACCCGCGGGAGGGACTGTTGTGTACGTCAACTACGCTGTCGCGGCGATCAGAACTTGCTGAAAAAACGCGCGATCTTGCCCAGTACCTCAACATCAAAGGTGTCGGGCCAGCAGGCAGGTGTTTTGGCAAGGATGACCGGCGCGCAGCGGCCCGGCTGGAAAGTGCAGCCCGCCATCAGGCAGGTGACGGGGAGAAAAGCAGAAGTGCGCATTGCTTGATTCGTCCTTGAAAAATGCGATGTAGCCAATGCCGCGGCATTTTACGGGGTTGCCCGATGTACTCAAGCGGTTTTGCCGCCACCGTGAAGTTCGCCGCCCAACGGCGGCCTGCTAAGCTGCGCGCCCACCTCAAGTTTCACAGCCACCGGTCGAGACACTGGCTTGGCTTGCTCATTAAATAGGGATATTGCGTGTTGAACACCCTCCTGAGGGCTGCGGCCCTGATCGCGACGCTGTCGATGACCGGCTGCGTATCCTACACCGTCACCGGCCCCATCGGTGCCCCGCTCCACCCGGCTGCTGCCAGCAGCCCGCGCAGTGCACAAATCGCTGACGTGACGGTGAACGCCGCCGACGTCAACGAGGCCAACAAAACTGCGATCAGTCGCTCGCTCACGGCCCAGCTCAACCAGTACGTGCGCGCGGCGGGTTACTTCAAGCAGGTCACCGAGTACCCCACGCGCCTGGAAGAAAGCGACGTGGTGCTCAAATTCAACATGACCTCGCTCAAGGGCCATCGCGCACCGCACCCGGCCTACATACCCGGCGCGCTGCTGACGCTGACGATCTGGATCTGGGTCAACGGGCCGATCTACGTCGACAGCTTCGACGTGGCCGGCAACCTGGTGATCGTCGACCGCAACGGCAAAGAATTGGCCACGGCCGAGCAAGCGCTCAAGTTCGAACACAACGTCGGTCTGTATGGCGGCGAATACTGGGCACCGTCGATGGGCGCCCAGCAGCTGAACAAACTGGTCGCGCAACTGCTCGACACCGCTACCGCCAAACTGGCCAAACCCTGAATTCAAGGAGCAACACATGAAAGGATTGATCAAGCACAGCCTGGTCCTCGCCGCGATCTTGCTGAGCGGTTGCGTGTCCTACTCGCAACACGAACTGCCACCGGTGCAGACTTGGCCGCCGACCGCCAACGCGCCAGCGCAGAAACCCAGCGCATTCGTGCGCACCACAGCGCTGAACCAGGTCAACGGTGGCCCCGCCAACGCCGCCGCCGGCGCCCCGGCAGCGCTATGGGAAAAAGCTGTGGCGGATGCCTTCCGCCAGTCCAACCGCTTTGCGCGGGTAAGCACTGACAAAGTGGACTCGGACATTTACGCCGACGCCAAGCTGTATAACAACGAACAGTTCAGCATGGCCTCGGCGATCATTACCGGTGCCACCTTCTTCATTATTCCGTCCACGGCGAAAAACACCTTCACGATGGAAACGGTGTTCAAGGACAAAGACGGCAAAGAATTGGGCCGGGTGAGCAAAAGCGAATCCGTGCGCACCTGGATGCACCTGGTGCTGATTCTGGGCATCCCGTTCCAGGCGAACACGGGTGAAGTGGTTGAAGCGTTGACGCGCAGCACGCTGGACGAGGCGGTGCAGCGCAAGTTGTTCTGATTCGGTAGCGATCGCACCCTGTGGCGAGCGGGCTTGCCCCGCGTTGGACTGCGTAGCAGGCCCATTTTTTGGGGTCGCTTCGCAACCCAACGCGGGGCAAGCCCGCTCGCCACGGTCGCAGTGCTCGCCTTGGCAATTGCGTCGCCGGCTCAGTCCGCGCCCACTGTCACCTCCACCGGTTTGCGCTCACCCGTCGCCGTCACTTCATAAATGCTCATCACAAACGCATCACTGATGACCGTCTCAATCAGGTAATGCTTCTTCGGCTGCGGCGTAAACGCCTGAGTCGCCGGTTGCGCCGTAATGGCATAGCCAAACATGGAATGCATCGGAATGCCGTTGAGCGTCGCGATCTGCTGCTTGACGTTGGCGTGTATGCGCAGCGGTTTGTTGGCCTCGATCACTTTGTCGATAGAGTCAGTGCCACCGCCGATTTTTTTCAGGTAGCCCGGCACGCGGCTGAAGTAATACCCGTCGTAAACCCGCTCGCCAGCCTCGGCCAAGCCATAACTCGACTCCGCGTACGCCAGGGAATAGGTCACGGGGTTGTCGCCTGCGCCGCCCTTGGTGCGAAATGTCAGGCTGGCCTGATAGTCATTGGTGGCCAACGGAACCACCGGCTTCGAGAAATTTTGCTCGGCAAGCCGATGGCTGCTGCACCCCGCCATCAGCACGGCAAAGGCCAGTGCGACGGGGATTGCGATGGATGCTTTCATAAGAACCTCGAGGTTGAATAATCGTGGTCCGGGGCCAGCAGGCCCCGGACCGAGCAACGCCGTCAGCGCTTAAAAGGCATACCGTGCCTTGAGCATTACGCCATCGGCGTCAAACCCGCTGCGCGCCTGGCGGGTGTAGCTGGCGCCCACGGTAAAGTCCGACACCTGGTAGTTCACGCCCACGCTGGCTTCATAACTGTCACGCGCCACCGAAGCGCCGGTGACGGTGAATGGCGAGCCACCCGCCACGAAGCTGGAGGTTTGCGCGACGCGATCGCCCATCAGGTCGTGATAGGCCATCAGGGTTGCTTCCGGTTGCAGCTTGCCAGCACCCATCGGCAGGTTGCCTGCCAACCGCAGGCCGGCGCCCAGCTCACCCACTTCATAGCGTTGCGAGCGGGTGCTCAGCGCTGCCGAAGAGCCCTTCTCGTCGTAGCCATCCATGCGCACGTCGGCATAACGCGCCGTCACGCGCGGCTCGATCACCACGGCCTGCGACGGCTTGAAGCTGTAGCCGCCGATCACGCTGGCCGCCAATACATTACTGTCGTAGCTGCCCTTGGCCGTGGTGCCTGCCACATGACGTTTGCTGTCGTTGTCGTTGTGGCCGTAGCTGAGGCTGCCGTCGACAAACCAGTTTTGCAGCGCCCAGTTGCCATACAGCGACAGCGCGTGGCCCTCGACGTCAGTCTTGTTGCCCAGGTCGGAATGGATGTTGGAGTTGAGGTAGCTGTAGGCCACGCCCAAGCGGGTGGTGTCGTTCAAGCGACCGTCCACACCCACCGCCATGCCGCTGCTGTTGGCCGAGTAGCCGTTGTTGCCGCCACGGCCGTCCTGGTCCATGTTGCTGCTCAGGCCCTGCACCCACACGCCGCCGGTTTGATGGCCTTCGCGCTGATCAGCGAGGCGGTTGAAGATCGCGCCGTTGATCACGGTTTGACCCGACAAGGCCACATCCAGCGCGCCACGGTTGACGTCTGGCTTGAGCTGCTCGCCCACCTGAGCAAGCTGTTGCGCAGTACCGGCGTTGGCGAGGGACTGGAACACGGGGTCGTTCTGGTTCAGCCCGCCGAGCACCTCGTTCTTGAAGGTATTGACCGCCGTCGCCGCTGCGGCGGTGGCACCTGCACCGGCAAGTTCCTGCTGCACTTGCTGGTTGTCTTTAACCGCGACGACAGCCTTGACCGTTTGGGCATCCGCCGAGTAGCTGAGCACGTTGAGCAGCGATGAAGAACTGGCAACAGACAGCCCGTTGTTTTGCACGCTGCTGGCTTGCAGCAGTGTGTACTGGGTGCCATTGTTGGTGCGGGTGAAATCGCCAGGGTTGGCGCTCACGGTCAGCTTTGAGGCCTGGGCAAAATTGGCCGTGCCGTTGACCGTCAGGTACGGCGTGGTCGGCACCACGCTGTCGGCCAAGTGCATATCAATGCCCGCGCCGCTGGCGACGTTAAGGTCGCCGGTGATCGTGGTGCCCGGCGCAGAGAGGTTCAACGAACCGGCGTTGACCGAGACCGGCGCGATGATGCGCTGGCCGACGAAATCAGCCTGGCCCGCGACATTCACCGCGTTCAGGTTGAGCAGGTCGCCGGTGATTTTGCCGCCCGTCCAGTTCAGCGTGGCGAGGTTGGCGGCGTCGATGGCGGTGCCGGCGTTACTGCGGATCTCGCCGGCTTGCTGGTTGATTTCGAAAGGCGAGGTTTGGTACCGCGCATCCACCAGGATCGCCGTGCTGTCGGCCTTGATCAGGCCACGGTTGACGATGCCGCGCGCGCCCGTCTGTGGGTTCAAGGTAAAGGTCGCGCCCCGCAGGCTGACAGCGACCGCGTTGGCGCCATTGGCTTCGATAGTGCCAGTGTTGAGCAGATAGTCGTAAGTACCGGAGTCGAACCGAACCGCTCTGGCAAGGCCGCCATTGACCGTCACCAACCCGCTGTTTTCAATGCGCAGGTCACTGGTGTCGGTTTCAACCTCAATGCCCAGCGCCTCTTCACCGGTGACGCGAATGGTGCCGGAGTTGAGAATCTTGCCACCGACGGTCACCGGCAAATTGTTGTGGGTGTCCAGGATCAGGCCGAAGCCGTAGTAGGACGTCACGTCCACCAGGCCGGAGTTGACGACATCGCCGCCTACGGTGGTGCCGTTGAGGTAGATCCCCTCGCCGTCGCTCTCGGGGCCGGAACCCGGCACGTCGACGGTGATGATGGTGCCCGTGTTGATCACGTTGCCGCCGACGGTGGCGGCGCCTACCTCAAACCCTTCGGCCCAGGTCTGGTTGGTCAGCCTGATCACACCGGACTGAACCACATCGCCGGTGATAATGCCGCCACGGGCTCTGAGATCTGAGTCAATCGCACCATCCACCACGAACCCGCGAATGTTGAGGCCACTGCCATCGATGGTGTAGTCGGCGCGGTTGATCAGCGAGCCCTGAATATCGGTCTCGGCAACACTCGCCCCATCGACATAACGCTGGGTGGCCACCACATTGCGTGAACCGACCAAGGTCACAGGCTCGTTGAACACCTGGCCTTTCCACGTGTTCTGGCCGCTGCTGACGTCAAATTCCACCGCAGCAACGTGCGCGGCGCCTGCGCTGACCATCAAGGCCAACAGGGTTTTCTGGAACGGCTTACGCTTCATTTCAAACTCCATGAACTACAGTCAAAGCCGCCAATAAGCCCGGCGGCTGTAGGTGTGCTGAGCGAAGGATCACTTGATCCGAGTGCATGCTCCCAAGGCGTCTTTCTGAAACGCAGGCGCGAGCAAACGCACCGCAGCCGGTGGTGGCAGAAAAGGGGTTGGGGAGGTGAGGTTCACATTAATCCTTAATGTCGTTTGAAAACGCTGCAGTCCATGCAGCCCGACCGGTTGCGGGTGGGCGGGGTAAAGACCCGGGCTTGAGGGAAATGGTTCCTTTTGCGGTAGGACGCTTCCCGAAACGACTGGGGATTTGCGTAATACCCGTGAGCAGACGGCGGGAAGCGTTGGCGTCGGTGGGAGTTGGGGATAGGACGCAGGGGTTTGAGTCAGGGCGTTGATGCCTTGCGTGGGTTTGGGTGCGGGGCTTATAGTCCGGCCCGTCGCCCAACAAGGGCGATCGGATTTGGCGATCCGTTGACCGTATGCGAAAGCTTTCTGCTTGCTTGCAGGGGCTTCCGTACCCGCATCGCTGCTTTATGGCAGCTGTGCGCGGGAGACCTTCGGGTCTGCCGGAACTCGGTCCCGGTTCGCCAACCTGCGTACAGCTGTCACCCATTCGTTTGGCGACGATAGGTGACTGCTTCACTCTACTGACCGAGGTTTCACCATGAACCAATACATGCCCCTAACGGGTCACGACAGTACCGTCCCCGCTCTGCTCATCGACACCTGTGCGCCCCTCGACGTGCTCCACGACGCCGCTGCGTACCGGATTCGCGCCGTCACCCAACTGTTGGAAAACCTGGCCTTCCGCGAACAGCTCAGCAGCGATGCCGTGGTGCTTCAAGACTTCGCCCAATTGCTGGCTATTCCGCTGCGTGATGGGTGTGATTTGCTGGATGTCATCAGTCGTAGACTCAATGCCGATCCATCTTGAGTGAAAGCCGGGCGGCTTAGACGTCGCCCGTTTTGTATGTGGGTGGTAGAGAAGAAAATCACTCCAACGAGATTAAATAAATCTGCGGCTTTTTCCTTCTTGCGAGATTGGGCCGGAAGACTCGCACATGTAAGATCGAGGTCTTTCGCATCAAATAGATGCTGATTACAGAAACGACAAGGAGGGTTGTTACACGATGAAATTACTCACACTCACCGCAAGCGCACTGCTTCTAATAGGGTGCACCAGCTACGATAAGACCAACCTGCGTAACGAAGCTGAAGCGGCCAAGTACGATCCGACTACCAGCGCGCGCATCCGCATCTATTCTGCACCGGAAAAGTACGCCATCTATGTCCCCGGCAAAACCTGTGAGGCCTACTATAACCATCCAGAAAATGGTCGCTTACAGGGAAGCATTGCTACTCGCGTCCATGATCCCAAACAAAGCTACATCCTCTGGCGCACCGCCGACCTACTTGGCATGAAGGCCGAGGACTACCAAAACCGCGTGATCGGCATGCCCGCCACCGCGCACACCGAAGCAGTGAAAACCGACCGGCTGGGCTACGACGAATTCGTCATCCCCGCCCACCAGCCAGTTCTGGTCGACATCGGGTATAAATCCGAAAACGGTTACTGCTACCCACCTACCATCCAGTTCGTCCCAGAGGCCGGAAAGGATTACGAAGCAAGCATCGAATTCCACAAGCAGAATTTCTACTCCGCCAAATGTTCTATCGAGCTGGTAACACTCAGCGGCGCCGGCTCCTTCCAGGAAACCCAGCCCGTTTCAACCAACATCTGCCGCCCTGATCGCGACGGGCACTACTCCACCGTCGCGCCTTGAGCTGAGGGAAATAGGGGACAGACCCTGAGGGGAATAGGGGTCAGACCACTATTCCTCTATTCTTTTAACTGACACTTTTCGGGCGTCCTGACACGCCCTGCGAAACTCTTTTACCTAACGCCTGCGCGATCTCGGACGCAAACTTCTGATCGCCCAAAACGTAATTTCCGTTTGTAGAAGATCGAATTTGTTCTATCAGCCCAGGTGAAAGTCGATCATTGAATATAGACCGGTAAGCTTCGGCTCGTTGCGCGGTGCCGCTACCTAATTCGTTATAAACCGCATGCGGGCTTATAAAGCCTGACAGCTCGCCCTGAGAAAAACAGGGGTCAGACCACTATTCTTCCGAGGACGACAACAACAGAAAAGTCACAAAATAAATTATGTTTTTAAAGAGCAACTCTGCTGAACTCTAAAAAACGAAAAACGGAAAAACGTGGTCTAACCCCTATTTCCCAGTTACGTCGTCTATCGCTTGAATAGTCAAAGAACTCAATCCGGATTTTTCCGCAGCGGCCGCTATATCACCTTTGCAAAATCCACATACATCTTTACCTGCAACGCTCATAGCCATATCAGCACCTTGAGTCTTGCCAGCATTATTTGCCTGCTGTATGACGCCAATTTCTGCATGAGCGTCAGCCATATTTCCATTCGGCAAAGATTTTCCTGGTGCTTCAGTTTTGGCCTTTACTCGATCAGCTATCAGAGTTGGCTCATCTGGATTTGCCTGAGCTACTGGACGAGCTGTTTGGTTTACATCAGTAAATGCCGCATCTCCAATTTTTCCCTCTGCGGTGACAACCGGAGAAATACCTTTTGCACCGGCCTCCTTTACCGGATGGGTGTACGGCATGCCAGCCTCAGCATCCGGCGAGGCAGTCGAGGAGTATGGCGCCTTTCCTGCACCTGTTTCTTTTGCACCAACTAATCCATGCGGTAGTAACTATAAAGATCCGCATCAGGCCAAAGTTCGTCATATGCGGTTAATGTGCTTCGCAGAGCCTCACTACGAGGATTCTCCGAAGGATTCATATTTAAAATTACAAATTCTTTAATTTCAGGCCACTGAAGCTCACGCATGCAAAACGCTACAGCTTCAAATGGTGAGCTTCCAGACGTTAACATCATTTTAAATCTGTCTATAAAATCCTCTCTATAGCCAGGATTTTTTTTACAAACTCCAAAATATTCAACAAAGACATCTCATAGGAAATCTCTAGCTCTTCGCTAAAAGCGGCCACAGCCGCATTGCAAAGCATATCAAATTGTTTAATTACGTTACTCATTTCGGCACCCAAGCACCTTTTCTGGAATTGCCAGGATCTGGCACCCAGACTTTTCTATATACTTCCCTCCCACATCAAGCCCCTTTTGAGAGAGTGCCTTTTCTGCTGCGGCCTGAGCAGCGCTACCAGAAGGCTCATAGTGCCCAGATGTGTTATCAATATATTTAACTTCCCCAGAGAAATAGAGGAAATAGGGGGCAGACCACTATTAACACTGTTGACCTCAAAAAAACATAAACCCGTGGCCTGATCCCTATTTCACCACCATCATGTTTCGTACCGTAGCCCCAATGTGCTTAGAGGGTGGCGAATTGGAACTGGCCACTTTCATCTCGGGCGGAAAGATGACAGATATCACACAACAGCATCTCACCACAGGCAGCACCGCAAGCTATAGGAGTGGATTGCGTTACCACGTTAAGGATAGCAATCTCGTCCAAAACATTCCAATTCCTGCCAGCCCCAGCCTGTATTTCTTTTGCATCTATGCCATCAAACCTAGATAAAATCGGGTTTAATTATATACTCAACTCCAACTTCAGCAAGAATTTTTCGAACTCTTAATACGTCTACAGCCTTTCCAGAAAAAATTCTAAACATGCCCTGCTGAAGTAAATCCCTGGACTTTAAAAAATTAGAGCCGAACACCTCGGACACAGCCATTATATGTGATTTATTTCTATAATCACCAACACAAAATACTTCGTATATCTCTTCATCAACCTTAACACCAGACATGTTCGTAGTAACTAACGACCAGTCACAAACTGAACACCTTAGCCCTTTAGCGCTGTTTTCCTCAAAACTTACCAAACCACCGCCGCATCGCTCGCACACAACTAATGAAATAGACACTATGGCTTACCTGGATTAAAAATTTTGAACTCACCTTGCTTCGATAAGTCCGGGCAATTTGGATTCGAAGGGGATCTCGGAGCAACTACTACTTTTCCATCGCCGTAGGCCCACACCAAGTTAGTTGGAGCTTTCACCGCCCCCCATTTTATTCTGGGAAAATAGGGGTCATACCACTATTCTTCTAAAAATATAGTCTTCATCTAAATAAAACACGCAGACCGATTGTTTCCCCGCTGAATAATATGCAACGGGATATCCGGCAGTAAAACCCTAGGACGGCGAGCCATATAAACCCCTAACTGGATAAGAGCTTACAGCTTAGCCGCCCTTCAACAGGCCAACAGATTGGAATAATTACAAAAATAAATCACATTTTTAAAGAGCAACTCTGCTTAACTCTAAAAAACAAAACCGTGGTCTGACCCCTATCTCATGCCCCTATTTCACGCTCGGTCTTGTGTACCTGTCACAGATTTCAGAGTAGTTAATGGTCACAGAATTAATATCATCAACAACACAATTCCATTTTTTACCAAACTCGTACGCCAACCATAAATACATTTCCATCGACCCTTTTGAGTGTCCCAACTGCATTTCAATCATTGTCCTCGGTGTGGCACCCAACAAAGTTTCCCAATCGAGAATATCTTGCGCATCATAAAAACCTATGAACTTTTCGGAGGTGAGTAATGACACATACAAAGTGGCCTCACCCCAGATCAATACTCCACGACTACGTTTACCCGCGCTGACGACTCCACCTATAGCGTGGAGAAAATCAGCGAACGCGTCTTCATCAATTGCCACATCCGATATAATTGATGCTGAGTTGCTCACAGCTATAACCCCCCTTTTTTGGCTCCATACTCGAATAACTCGTCGACGCTATTAATTACTTTAACCCCTACCTTTTCATAAGCTTTGATCTGCTGCGGCTTAACCACGTTCGGAGCAAAAAGTATGACTTCTTTACGATCAGGGTTAAGCATAGTGTTATTTTGTAACCTCTGTAACTGTTCGATTTTTCCAGGCTTCGGACTGCTGGCAACCTCAATGATAAAACGAGGTGTTTCAGCGTCAATCTCGCCAATCCCCACAGGCTTCCCATCAACAAAACCAGATCTGAATTTGCTTTGATAATCCAAAAGCATTCCTTTTTCGCTCAATGCCCTTCCAACTTGCCCCTCTAAAACCTCTCCCGTGACATCTGATTTAAGTGCCAAGTCAATTTCATTATCAAATCTTCCTGGAACAACCGTAAGAGGTCTCCCGGCTAACCCAGCTTCGTTATCAGCTGCGCCAGCCCAATTTTTGCCCGCAATTAGCTCACCGGACTTAGCCGCACCGTTTAACTCGGCACCTGATGCAAGCCTCTTAATCGCAATGCTCTCTAAAATAAGTTCGAAAACAGTCTTGGCACCCCGTGCCGCCGGTACCACAGCCGCCAGAATGTCGAATTCAGGCGTGACGTCTTTAGTCCCCTTGATCGCAATATCCGCCAACCGCTGCGATGCATCCGCAACACTCGACTCATACGTCGACAACCCCGATAGTTCGTTTTGGTGCTGAGCCGTCTGCTCTTGACCGTACTGCCGCCATTGATCGTAGACCGCCCCGGGGCCGTAAACATTTGCCGCATTAAAAAGGGTCGGGTCGTTTTTCTGACTCTCTGTAGCACCAAAGGCGTAGACCTTCTCGCCCTTGACCATGATGGGCGTGCCATCTTTCCAGGTCAGCGGAATTTCCTGTGCGGCTAACTGGGCAACAATTCCCTTGGCAGTGTTCAAATCCTCCATAAATCGCTCGGACTCGGTGTCCTTGCCCTTGGATTGCTGCACCAGTGCATTCAAGCGTGCTTCGTCAGCTTTATCGACCGCACCGCCTGCGGCAATCATCAGCAAATCAATCCAACGTGTACTGGACTCAGCCTTGCCCCGCTTTTCCAGCTCTTCGGCCTTCTTCTCCAGAATTGGCACTTCCTGGGTCTTGTGCAGGCGGCGGTTGAATACTTCAACACTATTAGCCGTTCCACCAGCTACTATCGAACCGTTTACGCCATTACCAGCACCTACAACAGTGCCCACACCCGCCGCAATCAAAGACGCCAGCGCATCTTGATCCGTGCCCTTGATTTGGTTTTTTTCCAAAGCATCTGTGATCGCCGGTATCAACGCGGCTGATGCACCTGCACCTAGTGCACCGCTTTGAGGGCTACCGCTGGACAACCCAATTGCCGCGCCAGCCAACGCATGCAACATCACGCGCGCCGCACCACCCTCGGCCCACGCGGCACGCGTGGCCGCATCAGATTTCGGATCTATGGATCTGGCCTGAGCGTAGTCGCCTATCTTTTTAAAGATGTCACTGGAGGACGTATTGGCAACAATCCCTACGGCTGTAGTTCCCGTCGCTCCGCCTAACCCTGCTGCGATCAAACCGGTGGCGATATCGGCCATCACACGTTTGTCACCACCCACCTGCCAGCCCTTGGCATCCAGATATGCCGCGTTTGCCGCCAGTGCGGTTTGCTCAGCATCGGGTGAGCCCGCCTTGGCCTGATCATCTGCCTGCTTGCTCAATGCTGCGGCTTTGTTCGCCTTGGCTTCGGCAACTTTGTTGATCACGGTGCTCGACAGTTGCGCCGAGCTTTGGATCAAGTCGATCCGCTCTTGCATGGCCTTTTCGT
Organism: Pseudomonas sp. NFX183; assembly: GCF_047943075.1. Lineage (NCBI taxonomy): Bacteria > Pseudomonadati > Pseudomonadota > Gammaproteobacteria > Pseudomonadales > Pseudomonadaceae > Pseudomonas > Pseudomonas sp. NFX183. Next base: position 1,926,196 of record NZ_CP181333.1, read on the forward strand.
CGGGCCGGTCGAGCGGCTTGTTGGCGTTGGCGGTGTCACGGTTCAAGCCGACCAGGTCATTGGCCCCGGCCGCGTTCCTTACCTCGATTGTTCCCGGGCTGACGGCGCTGCGGGTTTTGTTGCTGTCGGATTCCTTGAGCAACAACGGAATCGTGCCACCCACGCCCGAGCGCGCATCGGTGAACCCTGCTGTCGCGCCGGAATAGCTCAAGCTCGCGGCCTGGCTTTTGATGTCACTGTTGTTTTTGATATCGCTGACCAGCAGGCGATCAGTACTCAGGTAGTTCTTGTCGTTGCTGGCTTCGCTGGCGATTACCGCGCCCTGAAGCGTGGTGTTTTTACCCACATTGATGTCATAGCCACCCTTGCCGGCATAAAGGCCGGTTTGCTGGGTCACCGCGTTGTAATCGCTGTTCATTTTGTTGCCGGCGATATTCGCGGAGCCTGAAACCATGGAGCCAAGGCAGAAAGGTGGCACGCAAATGCTCACGCCAACACCGCCGCTGGTTTGCTTGTTCTTCTGGCTCGCTTCGTCCTGGCGAGAGGCGATGTTCAAGTTGCCGCCAACCTGCGCCTTAATAGCGTCGGCATGCACCTGCGAACCTGCCAGTGTTGTGTCCTGGCCACTCTTGAGGACGAGAAGACCCGTCTCCACCGTACTATTGACTTGGGTGACTTCATGGCCGGTTCCCATACCTTTGGCCATCTGCGCCCCCAGGTCCAGCACGAAGCCGCTCTGTTCACCGAAACTGAGGCTCACACCGATGCTGGTCTTGTTGTTTTTATTCTGGTTGTCCCAGTTCTTACGGTCCTGAGCGCTTTCCAGGATGACGTCGTTCTTAGCCTGCAACAGCGTGTCTTTGGCTTTGATGCTGCTGCCGATCACATGCAAGTCACCTGCGGTGCCCGGTGCATCGCCGGTTGCCACGATCGCCAGGCCACCGCCACTGTTGAGAGTCGATTGCTTCACCGTCTCGGCGTTGTACTCGCTGGTGCTTTTCTTGCGGGTATTCGCGAGTTCAGTACCAATCTTGAACACCGACCCTTTGCTGTTGGCGGGCTTGCCGTCTGAATCGTTGGCCGCTTCATTGCCGCCACCCAAAGCATCGTAGACCGAGAGCGCCGCCTGAGCCCCTTTGACGGCCTTCAAACGGCTGTCGTCGGCCTTTTGAACGGCCTGCACATCGTTACGAATACTCTTGTAGGTGTCGACCACTACACCACCGATCACCCGCCCTACCGCCAAATTCTTGGAGCTGTCCTGACTCGTTTGGTTAGCCGTTTCTGTTCCGGCCGCAATGGTGACATTAGAGCCATTGAGCGACATATCTTTGGTGCTCACCAGATCACTGGCAATTACCTTCAGTTCACGCCCGGCGACCAGACTTACATTGCCGGCGCTGGACCCGACGGTGCTGCCCGTCAACGTCGTTTCGTTGGCTGTGCCGTTGTGTTTCTGGCTATTGATGAACAAATGTTGATTGCCGGTGGCGTCATCCAGACCCAGCTTGTTGCCAGTCAACACACCCGTGAGGTCGCGATTTTTTTCTTTGTGCATGTCGGTGCGCGAGAACGTGTTCTGCGCGGCATCAATAGTCAAATCACGCCCGGCCTGCACAGCCAGATCACCCGTGCTCACCAAGGATGAACCAGTGACTTTGACGTCCCGTCCGCTTGCGACGGTGACCGTATCACCGGACACCATACTGCCCACGGCAGTGGTGCGTTTCTCGTCGACTTTGTATTCAACCTTGCTCGACTTGAACCCACCCCAACTGCTTTTACTTTCTTTGCGTTCGTGACGGGCGCTGTCGGAGTTAGTGACCGCTAGAATGCTGACGTCCTGGCCTGCGACCAGTTGCGCAGCGCCTTTTTCGGCAGTGACGGCACTCCCGGCCAGTAACAGGTTTGCACCCGCCACAACGGTGCTGTTGGTACCTGCGCTGACCAGGCTGCCGACATTGTTGACGGCGGATGTCTCATCGAGGCGGAATTTCTTCCCGGACGAGGTCTTCTTGGTTTTGCTGTAGAAGCTGTAGTCCTGATTTTCAGCCGCCTTGAGGGCAAGGTCGTTACCCGCAACCAGGTACGCTTCTTTGCCCGCATCCACTTGGCTGGCCACCAGTTGCAGGTTCTGCCCGGCGCTCAGGGTGGCGCCACCGCCAGCCTTGAGCACGGTCGATACTTGCTGAACGTGGTCTTCCTGGCTGGTGACCTTCTTGGAATTAAACGCCGAATGCTGTTCATTCGCCGCCGACGCCAGGTTCACATTGCCCTTGGCTACCAGCGCCAGATCACGCGTGGCATTCAACTGGCTGCCGATGGCGCTGATATCGCGCGCAGCCACCACCTGGAAGTCGCGCCCGGCTTCGATCACGGTGCCGTACTGGTTTGCGCTGCTGCTGCGCATGTAGGTGCTGACGGTGTTGGCATTGCGCTGTTCGGCGGTGGCCAGGTTTACATCACGCCCGGCTTGAACGCCCAGGTCGGCGCCGCTTTTGAAGGCGCCGCCGGTGCTGTTGACGTCGCGCCCGGCTTGCAGGGTGAGGGTGTTGGCGGCTTCGATGCGGGCGGCGTTGTCGACGAAGTCGGTGCGTTCGGTGCGGTAGCCGCTGCTGCTCTGGTGGCTGGTGACGGTGCGCTCGTTGAGTACATCGCCATTCACTGCGCTGACGCTGACGTCGCGCCCGGCGATGATGCCGCCGGCGCGGTTGGTGAGGTTGTTGCCGGCGAGCAGGTCGAGGCGGTTGCCGGCTTGCACGAGGCCGCTGTTGACCATGTTGCGCCCGGCGCTGGCAGCCAGGTTATTGGTGGCGCGCAAGGTGCCGACGTTGTTGAGGTCGGCGCCGCTGACCAGGTTCAGGTCGTTGCCGGTGATGAGTGCGCCGTTGGGCGCCAGGCGGTTGTTGGCCTGGGCCAGGTAGAGCACGGGCACCAGCACTTGCTGGCCAGCGACGGTGGCGTTTTCCATCCACACGATGTCATGGGTCAGGGCCGCGACTTGCTCGGCGGTGAGGCTCACGCCCACCGACAGGTTAAGCGCCTGCTGGGTGCCAATGGCGTTGTCCATCAGGTACTTGAACATCGCCGTGTCGCTGGTCTGGCCATCGATGAAGCGCTGGCCGGTGCGCGCGATCACGGCTTGCTGGATCAGGCGTTGTTCATACAGGCCGTCACCCAGGCGCTTTTGGGCCTGGTCTGGGTCGTAGCCCAGTTTGGACAGCATGTAATCAGAGCTTAAAAACTGGCTGAGGTTGGTCAGCAGCGGGTTGGTTTCGATCAGGTATTTCTGTGGATTGGAGACGAACTGGCTGTCTGGCAGGCCTTGCACACGGTTGATCACCACGCCGTCGGCCGAGGTGCCGCTGGCGGGTACGACCGGGCCGGTAACCGGCGTGCGGTCTACACCGCCGCCGCCGAGGGTCCAGCCTTGCGGGCCGGTACTGGCCGGCGCGCTGGCGCTTTCGCCACTGAGGCGGAACAGCCCGCCCTGCCCGCTGGGCAAGGTGAAGCCGGGCAGGCTCAGCGGGTTGATCTGCTGTTGGGCGAGGTCAGGCGGCAGTTGCTGGTTAAGGGTGACGCGCGTCGAGTAACCGGCTGCGCCACTGGCGCCCGTGGCGCCGGTGGTGGTTTTGGCGCCCGCACCGATGTAGTTGTAGCCCAGGCGCACCACGCTGTTGTCGATACCGGCTTGCGCCTTGACGTCTACCGCGCCGGCGGCCTGAATCACCGCAGCGTAACGTTGGTCGTCACTGGCGATTTTGGTGACTTTGCCGAACTGGGTGCGCTCGCTCTCCATGATCCCGATGAAGTTGGCCACGGCAGCCTCCAGGCCACCGAGGTCATTGGGATTGTAGCCAGGGCTTTGATACCAGTATTTATTGGTCAGTGCGCGAGCCGCATTGAACCAGCCGCTTGGGTGCTCGGTGCGCGCCGATGTAAAGAGCCGGTAGGTCTCGGTCTCGCCGGTTTCGATGCCGGTGTTGACCAGGTTGTTCAGGCGCGCGGTGAAGTTGCCGCCGGCCGCAATCGAGCTGCTGCTGTTAAGCAAGTCACCGCCCGCCAGCGTCATGTTACCGCCCGAGGTGATGCTCGAACCGGCACTGGCGGCGGTCACTTCCAGTTTGTCGCGGGTCACCAGCTCCCACACGTAGTTGCGCGCCGTGCCACCGGCATGACAGTCACCCGCGTTGACGTACTCGATGCAGGTGCCTTCGGTGGCGGATGCGGTATAGACACCCGCGTCGTTGACGGTCAGTACCGCCCGTTCGTTTTTGATCGAGTTGGCGGACAGGCTGAGGTTGCCGTCACTCTGGATCGTCGAAGAACTGTTGAGGATGCTGCTGGCCAGGCCGCCCTTGCCGTCACGGTCGACGCTCAGGTTGCCCATGCTGTAGAGATCGGCGTAGCTGTTGTTCAACGCGTCGACACGCAGGCTCATGTCGCCGCCGCTGAAGATCAGGCCGTGATCGTTGAGTAACGCACCGGTGGTAGCGGTCAGTCGCTGGCCACTGCCCAGGGTCGCGTAGTTGTTGATCGCGCCCGCGTTAAGCACCAGGTCGGTGGCGGCGGTGATGCGCCCGCGGTTGTTGAGCGTGCCGGCGATGTTGGCGGTAGTGATGCCGCCGCCGGCGATGCTTGCCGTTTCGCTCAGGGTGGCCTGTGCCGCGCTGAGGTTGAGGTCGCCCAGGCTGCTGATGCGCCCGCTGCTGTTAAGGGCGCCGCTCAACGTCAGGTCGAGCGTGCCGTCGCTGGCGATCAGGCCTTGGGTGTTCCAATTGGCGCCACTGCCGACGAAGCGTCGGGCGCCGAGCAGTTGGCCGCTGGCGGTCTGGTCGAGGGTGTCGACGTTGACTGTCAGTTGCCCGGCCTGGATCACGCTGCTGTTGGTCCAGTGGCCCTGGCTAATGGTCAGGTCGCCACGGGTGACCAGGCTGCCGCCCACGTCGTTGAGGTTGGCGGGGGCAATGCCGAAGTTGCCTGTGCCCACGTGCAGTACGTTGCCGCCCAGGTTCTGCAGGCTGCCGGCGTTGAGGGTCAGGTCGTTGTTGGCGGTTTCGAGCACACCGTTGCGGTTGTCGAACAGGCCACCGATGGCGAATTCGGTGGTGCCCGCCGTGCCCAGGGCACGCAGGCGCCCGGTCTGGTTGTCGAGGCTGGCAGCGCGCACCTTGAGGGTGCTTTCGCTTTCGATGATGCCCAGGCGGTTGTTAAGTGCGCCGCTCAGGTCCAGGTCGATTTGTTGACCGGCAATCTGGCCGTCGTTGTCGCCGCTGTTATCAACGTCATGCCCGACCACGCGCATCAGGCCTTTGGCATAGAGCCCGCCGTTGCGGTTGTCGAAATTGCCGGTGGTCACCAGTGCGTTGCCGCCCTGCGCCGCGATGCGCCCGCCATAGTTGTCTACGCTGCCGGCTTGCAGGTTGAGGCTTTGCCCCTGCATCACGCCGCCCTGACGGTTGTTGTTGAGGTCATAACCGTTGCGCAGCACGCCGACCACACGGGTTTGCAGTGCGGCCTTGAGGCTGGCAAGGGTGCCGCCACGGTTGTCGAGGCTGGCGGCGTTGACACTCAAATCGCCCGCCTGGGCGATCAGTTTGCCGCTCTGGTTGTCCAGCGCGTCGGCCACGTCGACGGACATGCCGCCCTGGCTTTGCACGGTGCCTTTGCCATTCTCCACGCGGTTGGCCGTGAGGCTGAGGTCGGCGTTCTGGCTGTAGATCAAGCCGTCGTTGCCGTTCTGCACCAGGCCGCTGGCGGTGAGGCTCAAGCGGTCGTTGGCGGCCAGGGTGCCACGGTTGCGGTTGTCCAGGCCGCCGGTCAGCAGGGTCAACAGGCCCTGGCTGGCGATCTGGCCGCCCTGGTTGTTGATCTGCGCGGCACGGCTGATCAGCAGCGGGCCGCCGCTGGCCAACTTGCCATTGGTGTTGGTCAGGGTCGCGAGCAGGTCGAGGGTGGTGGCGGTGCCGCCGCTGATGCTGCCGGCGCTGTTGTCCAGGTTTTGCGCGTTCAGGTTCAGGGCTGCGCCGCTGTCGATCACGCCGCCCTGGGCGTTGTTGAGCAAACCGCCCACGTCGAGACGTTGGCCGGCGGCGCTGGAGAGTACGCCCGTGTTGCTGTTGTCCAGCTCGGCGGCGGTCACGTACAGCGCTTTTTGACTCACCAGCGCACCCGCTCCGCTGTTGAGCAGGCTGGCGGTCAGCGTGGCATTAAGGTCGCCATAACGGCTCGACAAGGTGCCGTTGTTGCGGTTATCGAGGTTGGTACCGCTGACGGTCAGGCCCTGCCAGCCGGACATCAAGCCGTTCTGGTTGATCAGGTTTGTGGCATTGAGCAGCAGCAGGTTATTGCTGATCAGCTTGCCGTTGCTGTTGTTCAACGTGCGACCGCTGAGGTTCAGGGTTTGCGCGCTGGAGAGTTCGCCACCGCCGTTGCTCAGGTCACGCAGATGGTTGATGGTCAGATTGCCGGCGGTGGTGATCAGGCCCCCGGTGTTGTTCAGGTCGCCGGTGGCGTTGCCGAAGTCCAGGGCAATTGCGCTGCCCAGCAGTGAGCCATTCTGGTTATCCAGCTCGGCGCTGTTGAGTGTCAGGGCAGCGCCTGCGTTGAGCAGGCCCTGATCGCGATTGGTCAGGCGGCCATCAACGTTGAGTACGGTGTCGCCACGGCTGGTGAGTGTGCCGCCGCTGTTGTCGAGGCTGGCGGCGTGCGCGTCGACCGACGCTGCGGCGATCATGCCTTTGACGTTTGCCAGGGCCTGGCCGATGCGCAAGGTCAGCGCGGTATTGCTCAGCAGTTTGCCGCCGCTGTTGTCCAGGTTGTCGGCGGTGAGTGTGAACGCCTGGCTGCTGGAAATCTCGCCGCCCTGGTTATGCACATCCTTGAGGTTGTTGAGCATCAGCAGCGGCGCGTTGATCAGTCCGCCCTGGTTATTGAGCTGACCACGGTTGAGGTCCAGGGTCAGGGCCTCGGCGCTGGTGATCTGACCGCCGTGCTGGTTGTTCAGGTCAGCGGTGGTGATCTGCGCGGCCTGACGTGCGCTCAGGGTGCCTTTTTGGCTGTTGTCGAGACTCGCGCTGTTGAGGATCAGGCGGGCGTCAGTCACCAGCCGCCCGCCCTGGTTGTCTACCGCGCCAAGGGCGTTGAGGGTCAGCGGGCCGGCGCTGGACAGCGTACCGCCGTTGTTGGCCACGTTGCGCGCCGTGACGCTCAACAGCCCTTCGCTGCTGATCAGGCCCTGGTTGCGGTTGAGCAATTGATCGACATTCAGGCCTGCGCCGCTGCCGGCAATCACCAGCCCGCCATCGCTGTTATCCAGTTGCGTGCCGGTGACCTGCACGCCCGCACGGCTGGACAGCTCGCCGTTGCGGTTGTCGATGTTGGCGACAGTGACCTGCACACCCTCGACGCCGGCGACCAAGCCTTTTTCACGGTTGTCCAGGCTGTTACCGGCCACACTGACCAAGCCTTGGCTGGTGACCAGACCGCCCTGGTTGTTCAGGCTGCCGACGTTAAGGCTCAACGCCTTACCCGCCGTGACCAGCCCCGCGACGTTGTCGAGGGTGGTGACCGTCAGCGCTGCGGTGTCCAGGCTGGAGACTTCGCCGCCCCGGTTATGCAACTCACCGACAACCGCGGTCAGCGGACCGTTGCTGGTGACCAGCCCACCTTGGGTGTTCTGCAGGCGATCGGCCGTGAGGGCCAGGCCGCCGTTGCTCAGAATGCGGCCTTTGTTCTGGTTGTCGACTGTGCCTGCCGTAATCTGCGTGTGCTGTTTTGCACTCAGGGTGCCGCCCTGGTTGTTCAGGGTCTGGGCATCGACGCTCAACGTACGGCTGGCGATGACATTGGTGCCGGTGTTGTTGACGGTCTTGCCGCGCAGACTGACGTCGCCCGCTGCGTTGCGGGTGTTATCGGTGTTGACGCCAGCTTCGATAATGTCGCTATTGGTCAACGTGCCGCCGCTGGACAGCGCAATGCGGTCACGGGCGGCCAGGCTTTGCCGGTTGGTCAGGTCGCCTTGGGTTTGCACGTCCAGTGCCGTGCCGGCGTACACCGGCCCCTTGGCGTCCAGGCTCGCGGCCTTGACGTTGACCGCGCCGCTCGCGGCGGTTTGCGCCATGCTCAAATGCCCATTGGCATCAAGCTGAATATCCCCACCACTGGCCGCCAAGGTCCCGTCGAGCTTCACGCCCACGCCGGCTTCGGTGCCTACCAGTTTGATCGCGCCGGCGTACATGCCGCCCAGCGCGCTGGAGTCGATGGCCAGCTCGGGTTTGGCGCTGCCGTCGTCGGCGCGTGCGGTGGTTTTCAGGCTTTGGGCATCGACGTCGTTGCGCCCGGCGATTACGGCCAGCTCGCGTGCGTTGATCTGGGCGTTGATCTTGGCCGAGCGGGTGATGATTTCGAAGCGGTCGACGTTGCTGGCGTTCAGGCCCTCGCCGTCGATGGTCACGGCGCCGCCGTCAACCTGGTAGTGGTCCAAACGGCCGACGTTGTCCATCACCGGTTTGCCGGTGGTCAGGGTCACGTTGGGCGTGTTGATAAAACCGCAGCCACTGCACGTGATGCCGTACGGGTTGGCGACGATAACCTTGGCCGACTGGCCCGCCACTTCGGTGTAGCCGCGCAGCTGGCTGGGGCTGCCGCCGTTGACTTCGTTGAGAATGACGTTGGCGGCGCCGCCCTTGAGGTTCGGGTTGCCGACGATGTAGCCGCCGAGCTGAGTGTTCTGCACCGCGCCGGTGGCGTTGTTGAGGATCACGCCGTTGGGGCCGACGTTGTAGTCCTTGAACTGGTTATGGGACAAGCCACTGCCATTGGGCGCAGCGATGTTCACCACCGGCACGCCATTGCCGGCCTGGCCGACGCTGGTGGCCGGATTGCTGACCACAATGCCTTCGGCCTGGGCGAGCAACGGCTGCCAGAACAGCGCGTTGGCCAGAATCAGTACCAGGCCGCGCTTGGGCAGGCCAAGGAACGCGTCCCGGCGCTTCAGGACAGCAGAAGGTTGGCGGGCCAGAAAGGCAAAGTGGCGAACATCCATTTTCAGATTCTCGTTGCAGCAGGGCGTTGAATTACAGGAAGAAATCCATGCGGAAGTAGATCGGTGCTTCGCGCTCCGTCACGACCCCAGGCCTTTCTAACGAGTGAGCAAACGTCACGCTGGTGCTGACGTATTTGCCCCGGGCGAACAGCTCCACGGAGTTGCTTGAAACGCGGCCGTGGTAGTCGTCGTTGTAACGGTCGTTGCGGATCACGCCTTGGTCGTAACCCAGGCTGGTGCCGTATTCGGCGAAGGCCGGGCGCAGCCATTCCAACGTGACCGGGCGGGCCCAGCGCACTTCATTGCGCCAGTAGCCACCGCTGTCGCCGGACAGTTGCTGATCCTTGAAACCGCGTACCGAAGAAGAGCCGCCGAGGCTGATGCGTTGCGGCGAGAACAGCACGTCTTCGCTGCGTTGCCCGGTGGCCAAGCTGGTAAAGCTGAACGACTCGCCCCACAGGCTGAACGGCTGCAGATAACTGACGGTGGCGGTGTATTTGCGGTAATCGGGAGTGGCCGTGAGGTGCCCGTACTGATCGCGATGCTGGTCGTCGCGCTGGGCGTCAAATGCACCGATGCCGTTCTGCACGCCCAGGTCAACGTTGACGAAGGCATTGCCGATGCGCCGGCCGTGGTTGATGCCAAATTGCAGTTCGCTGAGGCGGTTACTGCTGGTTTCGAGGTGGGCGTCGTCGATGTAGTTGTTGGTGCGCAGGTGAGCCAGACCGACGTTGACTGAGGTCTTGCTCACGTCATCGCGGTGAATCACGCGCTCTGCGCGCAGTTGGTGGTTTTCGTTATCGCCCGACTGCTTGAACTTGAAGGTGTCGGTGTAACCCAGCGCGCGGTAATCGCTCTCGCTGTAGGTGTAGCTGAAGTTCCACCAGCCCCACGGCACGTTGTAGTAGAGCATGGTGTTTTTCGACGTTTTCTGGTGGTCGCTGATCGCGTCATGACCACCGCGCAGCACCAGTTGGTCGGCCAGCCCCAGCGGGCTGTCCCACTCCAGGCCCGCGCCCCATTGCTGCTCGCCGGTGCTTCTTTGCCCATCGTTATTGCGCGACAGGCTGGCGCGCCACGGCTTTTGCGCGGTGTTCTTGACCACCACGTCGCTGCCGCCCACGTCTTTGCCGGGGGTCAGTTCCATTTGTGCCTGTTTGGACGGCAGACGGTTGAGCTGGTCGACCAGTTGCTCGACCTCGCGCAGGTTCAGCGCCTCGCCGACCTTGCCGGGAAAGGCCATGGCCAGCTCGCGACCGGTCACGTTGCTGCCTTCGGCGCTTCTCAAGGCTTCGAGCTTGCCCTCGACCACCAGCACTTGCAGGTGGCCGCTGGACAGGTCCTGTTGCGGCAGGTAGGCACGGCTGGTGACGCGGCCTTTGGCGATGTAATAGTCGGTGATGACTTTAAGCAGCTCATTGAGCTGCGAGACGCCCAGGCATTGGCCCACATAGGGTTTGAGCAACAGCGTGCGGTCGGCAGCGGACAGGCTGTCGGCGCCCTTGAGCTCGATGTCTTTGATTGGGAAACAGCGGGTGTCAGCGGGCGTCGCCGGGGCTTGGGGCTTGGCCTCTTTGCCGGGCAGGTCCTGGAGTTCTTGCAGGCGCCGGCCTTGCTCTTCGAGCAGGCGATTTTGCCGGTCGCGGATCAAGTCTTGATCCCCTGGCGTGGGAGCGGCTGTGGCGCTGTTCAGGCCCAGACAGGCGAGCAGGAAAGTGCACAGCAAATACCGAGTCCGTGGCAATAACAAAGACATGTTCGATCCATCGAAAATCAAGGGGCGGCAAACTAACATCGAACTCGCGCTAGCCCAAGAAGCTGGACTTGTCGGGCATTCGTACTTATTAAAACCGCAACCCATTGATTAATAACAACAAATAATCATCAAACGGTGAAAGCGCTTGTTGTTGAAACTTTTATTCCGACAAGCGGCCACTGTTTTTGATAACCCTTCGGCAAACAACCCAGCAGATGCCATTACTTAGCCATCAACTAAATACCGAGTTAGGTTAGTACAGGGGAATACAGAAAAGTTCGCGGATGTTTTGTGAATTGGATCCCATTTATCGGATGAGTCTGGAATAGCGCCTCTTGTGGCGAGCGGGCTTGCCCCGCGTTGGGGCGTGAAGCGTTCCCTGGTCAGTGTCGCCGCGTTACGTCAGGAAGATCGTGGCGTCAGGTTTGGGGCTGCTTCGCAGCCCAACGCGGGGCAAGCCCGCTCGCCACACAGACCGCTCGCCACAGAGCGCGGGGTAAAGAGCACGGGGCAATTAGCCTGCGCCTTTGTCTTTTTCCTGCCCTGGCACCAGGGTCAGCCCTGGCCGCTCAACGTCGCGCGAAACATGGGCCTTCACATCTTCTACGCCGCCCTCGTCATCGTTGTGAATCACCAGCACACCCGACTTGCGAAACTGCTCGAGGTGGCCGTCGCCCAAGTTAAAACTTTCACTCAGGCTTTTATCGCTGAGCGCGTTGGCTTCGGCGCGACGCTGGGCAAACTTGCGCCCGCGACGCTGTTGATAGCGTGCCCAACTGATCAGGATCACCGCATTGAACAAGGCGATCCACAGGTAGATCTGCAAGGTGTTGAGCGCCGCAAAAATCGGCGCTTCAATGCGCGGGCCGCCATGGGTTTCCAGCATTGCGCCGATCCCGCGTGCCAGCAGCCAGACCAGCCCGGCCCAGGCCAGCAGGGTGAGCAGCACGTCGATGATCCACATCACTGTGTTCTGGCGAGTTCTGACCAGTTTCATCGTCACGCCTCCTCTTCGCTAGGTTTAATACCGCGGTCCGGGCTGACCCAACGCGCGCGCTTCTGGTGCTGGTTGAAGAGCACCTTGGGAAAGCTGACCAATGTGGTGAGCAAACTGACCAGCCAGAACACCATCGGGTACCACACGGTCCAGAACAGGGTTTTCCACAGGTCCTTTTCGTAACGCCGATCAATCAGAATGCTCACCGCAAACTGCAGCAGGCACACCATCGCCAGCACCAGCCCGGTAAACGCCGGCGGCACCAGCGAATCCACGGCAATCGCCTGCGGCAGCACCATGAATTTGCCCAGCCCCCAGAAGATCACCGAGAGCAGGAAAGTGAAGGCCCAACCGGTGGACAAGCAGTACTCGAACAACAGCGGCCACAGGTAACGATGGCGCCATTGCCAGATGCCACGGATGTTTTTGAACAGCACTTCGGCGCCGCCCTGGGCCCAGCGCAGGCGTTGCTTCCACAGGCCACCGACGGTTTCGGGCATCAGGATCCAGCACAGGGCACGCGGCTCGTAGAAGATGGCCCAGTGATCGAGTTGCAGCTTCCAACTGACATCGATGTCCTCGGTGATCATGTCGGTGCTCCAGTAGTCGATGCGGTCCAGCGCTTTCTTGCGAAACGCCACCACCACACCCGACACCGTAAAGATGCGGCCGAACACCCGCTGGGTGCGCTTGATCAAGCCAATGATCGAAGAGAACTCGCCCACCTGCACCCGGCCGATCAAGGTCGAACGCGTACGAATGCGTGGGTTGCCAGTCACGGCACCGAGGCGCGGGTTGTCCAGCATCGGCGCGACCATGTAGGCCGCCGCATTTTTGTCGAGCAAGGCATCGCCGTCGATGCACACCAGGTACTCACTGCGCGCAGCCACCGCGCCCATGCGCAGGGCCACAGCCTTGCCCTGGTTCTGCGCCAGGTGCAGCACGCGCAGCCGTGGGTGTTCCAGCGCCAGGGCATCAAGCACCGCAGCGGTGTTGTCTTTGGAGCCATCGTTGACGGCGATCACTTCGATGTTCGGGTACAGCTGGTCCAGCGCCGCATGAATGGTGTCGGCGGCGTTATCGCCCTCGTTGTAGCAAGGAATGATGATCGAGATCAGCGGGTTGCCGGCCAGGGTCGGCGCCGGCGTGTCTTCCTTCCACGGCCAGTGACGCTCCCAGTGCAGCCAGAAGTACAGCCCGCCGGCGATCCACAATGCCGACATGAACAGCGGGTAGAAAAACACGAAGTCCATCAGGAACTGCCCGGTGACCAGAAAGATCAGGCCAAGGGGCACACCCAACACCAGCGCCAACACGAATAAAGCCAGGATTCTGTCGAACATGGTCAAGGGTTCCATTGGTTGGACAGGGCCGGACGTACCGTCTTCAGGTCCGGCGAATTTTCCAGGAAGTTGTCCGGGTAGTAGCCAAAACTCCTGACCCCCTGGCGTTTGAGCACACCCATCCATTCAGCCATCTGCGCGCCGTCGATATCGGGCGCGTCTTTGGTGCGCCAGTCTTTGGCTTGCAGTTCAAACACGGTGCGCTGCAAGGCATCGGGACGGGCCTTGACGGTGGCCACGAGTTTTTCAAGCCAGGCGTTGGAGTTCTTCAGCGTCTCGCCTTCCATCAGCGGCATGGCCATCGGCGCGGTCCAGTCGTAGGTCTGGAGGAAGTCATCGAGGTTCTGCGCGAACCACGCTTCGCTCGCCGGGTTGAGCATCGGCTCGGCGAAGATATTGCGCGCGGTCTGCACCTGCGGCCCGCGGATGGCGCGCACTTTTGCGGCCAGTTCCTGGGTAAAGTCGATCAGGTAGCGGCTCTTGAAACGCGTCCAGCGCTGCATCACGGCAGGGTCGGCACGCAGCGCGGCAATGCTGCCCGGCAGGCCGTTGGCGGCGTAAGTCTTGAGCGCTGCGGGGCTGGCGTCTTCGAAATCAGAAAGGACCGCGTCGTCGTGGAACAGCACGCCGTCGATGGCCGTGTTGCGCGCCAGGTCTTCATAGATCTCACCGATCTGCTGGCGCACGGCCGGATCAAACGGCGACAGGCGCTTGTACTGGTCCGGGTCGAGGCCGACCTGGCCGGTTTTCGGGTCCATTCGCGTGACACGCGGCAACGAAGGGTCGAGCGCAAAGCTCAGCACTGGCATCCACGCGTAGATCGCCACGTGGCCACGGGTACGCAGTTGCCAGGTGACGCGGTTGAACAAGTCGCGGCGCACCGGCAGATGGCGGTTGGGGAAGTACAGCGAATGCACCAGGCCGTCACCCTTGGGGTCGGCGAAGGCTTGCAGGAACACGGTGCTGGCGCCCATGTCGACCACGCGCTGCACCAGCTGGTCGAGGTTGCGTGCCTCTTGGGCCGGGTCCGGGTCGTAGACGTTATCCAGGTCCACGTGCAGCACGCGCATCGAGGTCCGCGCCTGAGTACCGACAATCGCGTTGGCGTAGTGCTCGCCGTCCGGGTCGGAGGCCACCAGGAAGCGTGGGCTGCTTTTGAGGTTGGCGAGGTCGTCGAGGCCGTCGTCCAGGGTCAGGGCCATCTGGTAGCCCTGTTCGCCGACGACCGCCAACGAGGTGCCGTCGGCGGCACCGTAAGGCCACACCCATACACGCGGCGCCTTGCCGGTGACGGCGCGCAGTTTGTGGGTAATGGCCGTGACGTCGGCGCGCATCCGCGCCTGGAACTGCGCCTCGGTTTCATAGGTGCCAGTGGCGGCGTCATAACGTCGCGTTGCGGCGGCCGGCTCCTGGTTACCTTGTGGGTTGGCCAGGATGCCGGTGTGGCTGGCGTCAGTGTGGGCGGCGATTTCGACCAGGCCCGACTTGGAAATCTCGCGCACCTGCTCCCATGTCAGGAAGTCGGAACGCGCGCGCGGTGTGCCGGCAAAATCCACCGGTTTATTCAGCGGCGTGTCGATCCAATAGCCCACCGGGGCCAGGATTGCCGGCCAGTTATAGGCACGCAAAATCGGTAGCACGCGGGTATAGAAGCTGGAATAGCCGTCGTCGAAGCTGAGCAGGATGGCTTTGGGCGGCAACTGCGGCCCACCGCTGCGCGCTGCCAGGATCTGATCGACACTGACCGGCCGGTAGCCGTTCTCGCGCAGCCAGGCCAGTTGGTCGACCAACCGTTCGGTGCGCACCGCCACCACCGCCTGATCGGGGTCGCGATCTTCGATGTCGTGGTAGGCAATGCCCAGGAAATGGTTTTTCGGCCACGGCGCTTCACGCGCAGGTGTCGGCCGCTCGGCGGGTGGGGTATAGGGCGCAGGTTGCTGGGCGCACGCGCCGGCCAGCAATACAACCAGGACCAATAAACAACGGCTGAGGACAGTCATGTTCAGGCTCTTTTAGAAACGGTAAGTGAGGTCGACGAGCAGGCGCAGATCGCGTTCGCGATCGCCGTCATAGGTGCGGCTGATCAGGCTCAGGTTGGCGCCGGCTTCCAGCACGTCGTTCCAGCGAAAACGTTGGCCATAGCCGATCAGGCCGACCCCACTGGTGGAATAATCGCGCTGGCTATAGGTGCCCGCACCGACCTGGAACTGCTGACTCCACTGGGTCTCATAGCGGTGATAAAGCACGTGATTGACCGTCATGGTGGGCAACACGCTGAAGTCCGATTTCGGGTTGAAATACACCACGTCGTCCTTCGTGTTGCGGCTGGCGCCGACCTCCAGGCCCAGGTCCACTTGCACATGCGGCGAGCTGTAGATGCCCTCGCGACCGGTGAGCAGCGCTTCGAGGCGGTTGTTGCCGTCGCTGAAATGCGACGGGCTCAGGGACAGCTTCCATTCACGGCTTTCATTCTCGCGCCAGCGGACAAAGCCACTGCCGCCGTTGGCCGTGACATCGGCATTCAATGCGCGCAGCGGCGTGGTCGCCAGGAGGTAACCGAGGCTGCCGCCGTACTGCCAGTTGTCATTGATGTCGCGGGCAATCGACACGCTCGCGCCTTGCTTGGAGCCATAACCGTAGGAGTGGTTGGACACCTCGGCTTCCAGGGTCATGTCGCGGGTGCGCTGCTCGACGCCGACGCGCTGGAAACGATGCTGGCCGGTGCCTTCGGTAAAGTCTGCGGTGGCGTAGCCGGCGCCGGCGAAGACGCGCCAGTCTTCATCGATGGGCGGGCTGTAAAGCACGCTTTCGATGCCCCAGTCGCGGCTGCCCGCCACTGCGCCCACATCATCATTACCGCCACCGCCGTAGCTTTTACCGGTGTAGGCTTCGACGCGCAGTTCGGCCATGTCGTGTACGTCGCGCAGGCGGCTGAGGCGCTGCACCTGGCGGCTGTCGGGGTTGCGCGCCAGCACGTCATCGGTCAGCGCGTCCATTTGCCGCCATTCCTGCAGGTCCATGGCGGTGTAGGCCTGGGACACTTCCAGGCCGATATCACGCGGAGCCTGGGTTTCAACTTCCTTGAGCGAGCCTTCGGCGCGCCGCGGCCAATCACGCGCGCGGTACATATCGGCCTGGGCCAGGCGCAGGCCGACGTTGCCAGGGGCTTTCGCCACCAGGGCTTCCAGCCCGGTTTCGCTGCCTGGCAGGTCACCGCCGTAAGTGCCGGCCTGGGCCGCCAGTTGCTGCGCGTCCATCCAGCTGTCGTTGGGGTTGCCGATGGGCAAGCCCTTGAGTTCAACGCGAGGTTTCTGGTTGGTGGCCAGGTTATTGGCGACTTCGCGCGCTTGCATCACCTTGTCGCTTTCGAGCAGGGCGTAAAACAATGCGGTGCTGTCTTCGACGTGGTCACCGGGATCGGCGTCCGGTGCCGTCAGCGCCTGGCGGTACAGCGGCTCGGCTTTTTCCGGCTGGCGCTGGTCGAGGTAGGAAGCAGCCACCCAGCGCAAGGCGTAGGTCGGCAACTGCACGCCTTCGCCAGTGAGGGTTTCGTACTCGCGGATCACCTCGGCGGTGCGCGCGCGTGCCTTGAGGGCGCCCAGGCGGTCGATGCGCCAGCGCACCACGTCGTCATGGGCGCTCTGGTCAGGGGTCCAGCGGGCGAGCAGTGTGTCGTAGTCGCTGAGGGCGCGATCAGCAACCACATAACGTTCTTTCTCGGTGCGCGTGGCGTACTCGGCCATGCGCACACGTTCGGCGGCGAGGTCCCCTTCCAGGCGGCGCTGGGTCACAACATCGAGCACGCCTGGGTGCTTGGCCGACAGGCGCAGGGCCGGCTCCGGCAAACGGGCCTTTTGCAGGGCGACGATGTATTCGCGCACCACTTCGGGTTTGTCACCCGCGCGGATAAAAGCCTGGTCGAACTCGAACAGGGCGTCGTAGTTCAAGCCCGCGCGGGTCAGCGCGTAGCCCAGGGCCATGCGGCGGTTGGGGTCATTGGGTTGCGCCGCCACCAGTGCGCGGGTGCGTTGCACCGCTTCGTTGGTTTGGCCACCGTCGGCCTGGGTCAGGGCCTGGCCCAGTTGCAGGTCGATATTATTCGGTTCACGCAGCAGCGCCTGCTGATAAACCGCCAGGGCCTGAGGCCACTGCTTTTGATTGCGATAGGTACGGGCGACCGTGGCCAGCGCCTGTGTAGTCAAGTTGCGATTCTTGCCTTGCGCCTCGTACACCTTCAGCACTTCGGCGTCTTGCCCGGCCCAGCCGGCAATCACAATGTGATCGCTGATCTGGCCTGGCGTCTGGCGCTCGGCAGGTAATTGGCGCAGCTGGGTAAGGGCCGGCGTGAAGTTGCCGTTACGCGCCTGAATAATCAACGCGTCGTAGGCCGGATCGGCCAGGGCGAGGCCGGGCATCAGCAATTGACTGCACAAGGCAGCCCCGATGAGCAGTCGCAACCGGCCTGAAGCACTGATGGGTAGGTTTCGCAACATATCGTGAGCTTCCTTACACGCGGAAAGCTGTAACGATAGGTGGTCCTGAGCGGTTTGCATCAGGGTGCCGGCGTCTGATGACCCGGCCTAGCTTTCCTGTAGGAACTATCCCCTATGAATGTAGGAATATGTCCGATTCGGAACAATTGTTCAGAATTGTCCCGTCAACAGAAAAGCCAATGGGGGAGCAGACTTGCCTGGGCTGACCGGTCACCGCCGGCCCGTATGCCGACTGTTTGACCGCTGCCCCAGGCAACCCTGCTCCCCCATTATTTATTTCTTACTGATGTAAGAAATCTTACTGCGCGCCGCTGACCGCGCCGGCTTTGGCCATCACAAACCCGATGAATTGCTCAACTGTCATCTTCTGGCCGTTGAAGGTCACTTCATTGTTGGCGTAATGCAGCTTGGAGACCACATCCGTGCCCACCAGGGTAGCCAACTGGGTGCCGACGGCCATGCCGCTGACCATCTCGGCCGCCATCTGCGATTGCTGCTCGATGGCTTTAGGGTCGGTCACGCCGCCCACTTGCGCTTGCAATGCAGCGACGTCACCGATCATTGGCTTGGACAGGGTCAGGTTGGCATCCAGCAGCGCGATGACCTGCTTGCCCAGTTCAACCGGCGGCAGCTCCATGGAAGCCGGCTTGGTCAGGTCGACCACCAGGTTGAATTTGCTTTCGCCGTGGGTGGTTTTCAGCGACAGGTTTTCCACCGCCACTTGCGGCTTGGCAGCCAGCACCTGATTGACGTTGGCCTCGGCCAGGGTCTGCTCGGCTTCGGTCAGTTGCAGCTCAGGCACAGGCTGACCAGCAGCGGCGGCGGCTTGCACCGGTTGCATCTTGTCTTGATACAGCTTGGTCAGTACCAGCATGGCCGGGATGTCGACGTTTTTCATGCTCAGGGCCATGGCGGCCGAACCGACAGGCTTGCCCTGGTAACCGATCTCGTCGATTTTGTAATCGACGCGGCCGGCCAGGTTGTTGTCCTTGGTCTCGCTGGTGTCTTTCTGCTCGAAGCCCTTGAGGGTCAGCACGGCTTTCTGCGGGCCGTAGGTCACTTTGGTGTCGGTCAGCTCAACGGTGTTTTGCCCGGTGTAGAAACCAAACGTGGTTTTTTCCAGGTTGCTGGCCACGGTCAGGCCGGACAGCTCGGCTTCAAAAGGCGCGCCGTTGGCATCGATCACCGCGACCTTGAGGCTGTTCATATAACCTTCAGCCTTGACCTTCTGGCCTTCGGCGGTGCCGTCGAAGTCCAGGTTGGCGCCGGAGAAGCTCACCGAGGACTTGTCGTCCTTGAGCTCCAGAGGCAGCAGTTCGACGTTGCCATCGACCGAACGGTTGTAGCCGATATTGGCCACGCCTCTGAGCGGCGACACGTCTTTGCTGGCAGCGAACCATTTTTCGGTGGTGGCGTTCTTCTCCAGCTCATAGTGACTGGTGGCCATAACCGGCAGCCACTTCAGCGAAACCAGGCGCGAGAACGGCAACGGGCCGTGTTCGATGTGGTCGACAAACAGCAGCTCAGGGTTCGGGTTTTCTTCGCCGAATACGCTGCCTTGACCCTTGAGGCGGTAGTGAGCGGTGCTGCTGAACAGGCCACGGTCCAGGGACACCAGCTCCAGGTTCACGCTGCCGTCGACGCCGGCCATGGAGGTCTGCAGTTCCTTGTTGGCGTTCTGGATCGCGGTCTGCAGCACCGGCTCCAGTTGCTTACCGGTGTACCAGGCGCCGCCTGCACTGACGACGCCGACGGCGACAACGAAACCCAAAAGAACGACTGCTGGCTTATTCATGAAGTGACCTGATCAAATCCTGTGAGAAGTGGGCTGTCTTCCTTGAACCCCAAGAGGGGTTGGCTCAAACCCGCCGAAAACGGGGGAAGATTAGCACTGGCGGCCGCGAACGGCCCAGCTTTTCAGAGGGGTCAGGTCAACCGTTGGTTCACGAGTACTCCAATTCAATCTCATCGAGTTGATGATCAAAACTCTTCAAACGTGCGGTCCAGGTGTACACCAACACCTCGAATTCGCGGTGTATGACGGCGTTTCCCGGGGTGTCGGCCTTGGGGTTGCAGAAATCCAGCTGGTAGCGCTCGCGTGCCATAGCGTTGGCCACGTCGGACAATTCCCGTGCGTTATTCAGCCAATGCCTACCGTCGGCTACCTGCTGGTCGAGCAGCACGCACTGTTTTTTCAGGGCTTCGAGGCTTTTTTCCAGCGGGGTGCCGGTGAGTTCGCCCATGACTTCCTGGAAGGTCCGCCCGGGCTGCCAGTAGCTGCCCCAGAAATAGCGGTCGAACACGGTTTCGACGCGGCGCAAGGCAACTTTGGTGTCCCAGATCGCCACGCGGGTCTTGCCTTGTTCGAGCAGTTTTTTCTTCACCCGTTGATTTTGATACGACGCCCACGCCACCACGCCAATGGACAACGTGCCAATCACCAGGCACGCGCTGTCGAGAAACACCATGGCCTTGTCGATTTGATGGGCAAGCATGACGCCGTAGAAATAGGCAGCCGATAACAACACCAGTGCGAAGCACACGCACCAGAAAGCGGGAGCATAAGGGTTTTTCATTATTGGAATCCCCATGAGCAAACGCGAGCAGTGTCAGGTGAGCCGCCACGGCGACTCACCTGACAAAGCATAGCTTTTAGCTCAGGGTTTGCTGGCCTGAGACGCTTGCGTTCGTCCGCTTTCCCAACCACCGCCCAACGCCAGGAACAGATCGATCTGGCTCATGGCAACCTGGGTGTTCGCCGCCGCCAGCTGCGCGCGCACATCGGTGTAGGTGCGCGTGGCTTGCAGGTCGGCCAGGAACGAGGCGCGCCCGGCCTGGAAGAAGCGGTGCGTCTGCTGCGACGCTTCTTTGGCAGACTGGCCGGCATCGGCCAACGCATCGCGGCGTTGCAACTGCGCGGTGTATTGCGCAAGGCCGGTCTGGGTTTCGCGGATGGCATTGAGCACCACGCCGTCGAAGTGCGCCAGGGCGCCCTGGGTCGCGGCTTCGGCTTCATGAATGCGCGCACGCGCGCCGTTGGTCGGCACCGACCAACTGATCAACGGGCCAAAGCCCCAGCGGTTGGTGGCCGGCGTGCCCAAGTCATCGAGCAGCCCCACCGTGCCCACGGTGGCGCCGATACTGATGTCCGGGTACAACGCGCCGGTGGCCACGCCGATACGCGCGGTGGCGGCGGCCAGTTGGCGCTCAGCCTGGCGCACATCGGGGCGACGTTTGAGCAGGGTCGCGCCGTCGCCCACCGGCAGCAACTGGGCAATGTGCGGCAGCTCGGCGCAAGTGCCGGTGCCCGCTGGCAGTTGGTCTACCGGCTTGGCCAGCAGCATCGATAACCGGAACAAGCCCGCCTGGCGCAATGCTTCGTAGCGCGGCATGTCGGCGCGCAACGACTTGTATTGGGTTTGCGAACGCGTCACCTGGGTTTCATCACCACGCCCGGCGTCACGCAGGCGCTGGGTCAGTTTGGTGCTCTGGGCCTGCAGGTCGAGGGACTCGTTGGCGATCGCCAGTTCTTCGTTGGCCGCGCACACCTGGGTGTAGGAGCGCACCACATCCGCTACCAGCGTGATGCGCGCGATGTCAGCGGCGGCCTGGGCGGCGTCGGTGGTGGCCTGGGCGCTTTCGATGCCGCGCTGCAGGGTGCCGAACAGGTCGAACTGGTAAGAGGTGCTGATGCTGGCGCTGCCGATGTTGCCGACCGGGACTTTCTCGGTCAGCAAAAACGCTTCACCTGATTCCTGCAAACGTTGGGCCTCAGCCTTGGCACCGGCACTCCAGCCGCCTGCCGACTCAGCCTCCTGGGTCTGGAAACGCGCGCGTTGCAGGTTGGCGGCGGCCACTCGCAAGTCAGTGTTGGAGGCCATGGCCTGACGCACCAGCTCGTCCAGGCGCGGGTCTTTGTAGAGCTTCCACCAGTCCGCCGGCACCGGCGCCGACACCACGTTGTGGCCCTCGCCCGCGATCTGCCCTTGCAGGTCGCCACGGTTGATAGCGGCCTTGTCCGGCAACTTGTAATCCGGGCCTACCACCTGGCAGGCCGACAGCAGCAAACCCAAGCCAGCCGTGGCCAGCAACGCCGCCGGTTTCATGGTTTTTCTCCCTGCTGCGCGTGTTCTTTGGCGGCGGTCTTGTCATCGATGATCGACACCGTGGCTGTGCGCCCGGCGATCATGCGGAAGTCCGCCGGCACGTCATCAAAGGCGATGCGCACCGGAATTCGCTGGGCCAGGCGCACCCAACTGAACGCCGGGTTGACGTTGGGCAGCAGGTTGGAGCCACTGGTGCGGTCACGGTCTTCGATACCGGCAACAATACTTTGCACATGGCCACGCAAGCGCGCGTTGTCGCCGATCACACGAATATCCACGGCCATGCCGACGTGAATGCCGTCGAGCTTGGTCTCTTCAAAGTAACCGTCGATGTGGAAGGAGTTGCTGTCGACCACCGACAGCACCGGGCGCCCGGCGGTGACGAACTCCTGATTGCGCGGCGCACGGTCGTTGACGTAGCCGTCCACGGGGCTGCGGATCACCGAGCGGTCAAGGTTGAGCTGGGCGGCGTCCACCGTCACCTGCGCCTCGGCCAGGGCCGATTGGGCGCGGGCCACGCGGGACTGGCTTTCTTCCAGTTGCTCACTTGGCACCAGGTTGCCCAGGCCGCGGTTACGCTTGTACTCGCGATTGGCCTGGGCCAGGGTTTCCTGGCGGTCGGCCACGGCGGCCTGGGCTTGGCGCAGCGCCAGCTTGAAACGGTCCTGGTCCACGGCAAACAGCACCTGGCCCTTGGTCACCAGCTGGTTGTCGCGCACGTCGACTTGCTGGATCAACCCGGACACGTCCGGAGCGATCTGCACGATGTCGGCACGGATATGCCCGTCACGGGTCCAGGGCGCAAACATGTAGTACATGACCATGCGCCACACAACGACGACAGCGAAGGTCACTATCAATAACGTCAGGACAACACGGCCGATGGTCAAAAAAGGTTTTTTCATGTCATCAGATATCGACTGAGTGAGTCCACCGCGCCCAGCAACAGCGCGTAGAGCCCCACATTGAACAATGCCCGGTGCCAGACCAGGCGATAGAAGTGAATGCGCGTCAACAGCCCGTGCACCACCAGAAACAACACGTACGTAATGCCCATCAGCACCAGCAGCGTGGGCAGGAACACCCCGCTGATATCCAGATCACCGATCATAAAGGCGCTCCATCAGGCAGCGGCGCTTCCATTTCGGTGCCGCCAATAAATTCCACGCCAGGCAGCAACGACAGGCGCAAGCCGGCCAGTGCGTGCAGCAGATGCAGGCGGGTGTCGTCTTCGTCTTGCAGGCCTTGCCCGTTGAGGGCGCGGCGCGTGCGGTCCAGGGTCATCAGCAGACCGCTCGGCGCGGGCAAGCGTTCACCCGCCTTCAGGCAGGCCTTGAAGTAACCGCCCACGCCTTCCACCACCTGGTTGAGCAGTACCCGTGGCACGCCGTAGATACGCGGCGAGTAGGCCAGCAGGTCGAGCAGGTTCAGCGCCACACGCAAATCGCGCAGGGCGATGCCGGTGTCCTGGCCGGTGAGGGCCAGGCGCGGCAGGTGCTGCATCAGGCGGTCAAGCATTTGCGCGGCCATGTGCCGGTGTTCGGCGAGGGTCGCAGGTTCGGTCAGGGTGACGATGTCGCGCCAACTGAAACGGGTCAGGCGCTTGGCTGCCAGTTCGGCGCCGAACGGCCGTGCAATCAACGTCCACACAAAGGCGAACAACAAGCCCACGGGACCGGCCAGGTTAACGTTGGCGAAGTTCAGGAAGTCCGCGTCATAGGCGCCCTGGATGCTGATGAACGAGGAGGTATTGACCAGCGTCAGCAGCATGCCGAGGTAGAAACGCGGCTGCACGGTGAGCGTGCCGATGCAGATAAACGGCACGGCAAACGCCAGCACCAGCATCGGAAAATCATGCAGGTTAGGCAGCACCAGAAACAGATAAAGGCTGGCGAACAGCACCGACATCGCGGTCCAGAAAAAGAACCGGTAGATCTGCGGCGCCGGGTCGTCCATCGAGGCAAAAAAACTGCAGGCCACGGCCGCCAGGATCACCGCGCTGCCGCCGTCGGTCCAGCCCAGCAGAATCCACAGCACCGAGGCGACGATGATCGCGGTGACGGTGGAAAACGCCGAATAGAACATCAAGCCACGGTCGAGAAATGGCGTCAGCCGGCCCAGGCGCCAGTGGCGGTACACCGCGCGCCAGGTGTCCTGGCTTTCGCACTGGATGGCGGCCTGCAGGCTGCGACAGTCTTGCCACAGGTCGATCCATTCGCCGAGGCGATACAGCGCGTTGGAGAATAATAGTGTGTGGCGGTCGTCCAGCGCTTCGCCTTGGGGCTGCAGGGCATCGACCTGATCGCGCAGCACGCGCCAGCTTTCCAGCGGGGCGGTTTCAACGGTGCTTTCCAGCCACTGCCGGCTTGCCTCCAGCACCGGCGTGAGCCGGTCGAGAAACTCCGGCGCGCGGTGTTCGACGGCGTAGAGGGCGTCGTCGAGGGCATCCACTACGGGCAGCAAGTGAATCATGCGCCCGCGCAGTTCCTTGGTGTTGCGAACGGTCTGCGGCCGCGCGCCTTCGTGGGGCAGCTGGCCGATCATCAATTCCAGGGTGTTGAAGGTGGCGACCATGCCGCCACGCAAGGTGCTGACCTCTTCCGGCTGCACGTTGCGCGCGAGAAAACGCAGGCTGTAGACCTGGGCATCGGCAAACCATTTGGTCACCGAGCCATCGAACACCGGCATCAGGCGACGCGGCCAGAACATCGCGCCGACGACTGCCGCCACGGCGATACCAAGAAAGATCTCCTCGGTACGCGCCTCGGCCACATCCCACACCGCCAGCGGGTTATCCACCACCGGCAAGGCGATCAGCGGCAAGGTGTAGCCGGCCAGCATCAGCGCGTAGTTATTCGCGGTGCGCAGGTGCATGGACAGGAACAGCAAAATGCCCGTCCACAATGCAATCACCACCACCAACACGTACGGCGCCTGCACAAACATCGGCACAAACACCACCGCCGCCGCTGCGCCCATGAAGGTGCCGATGGCGCGGTACAACGCCTTGGAACTGGTAGGACCGACAAACGGGCTGGAGACGATATACACCGTGGCCATCGCCCAGTACGGACGTGGCATTTGCATGAGCATGGCGATGTACAGCGCGATCATTGACGCTGCGAACGTCCGTACCCCGTAGAACCAATCGCGGGCTGGCGGAAAACCGGTAAAAAATCCGTTCAAGGCGCTGCAACCCCAGCCGCTTCGAACGCCCGCAGCACGCGCAGGGCGGCTTCAAGGTCGCTGTGGGCAATGTCCGCCAGCACTTCCTGACGCAGGCGCACCAGCTGCACTTCCACCGCTTGCACCAGTTCGCGGCCGCGCTCGGTGAGGCTCAAGGCCTTGGCGCGACGGTCGTGGACGTCTTCGGTGCGGCACACGTAGCCGCCGGCGCACAACTGATCAAGCAGGCGCACCAACGACGGGCTTTCCATGCCGGAGGCCTGGGCGACTTTTACTTGGTGCACACCGTCGCCCAAGCGGCCGATCATCAACAACGGCACGGCGCAGGCTTCGGAAATACCGTAGCTCACCAGCGTGGTCTGGCAGATTTTGCGCCAATTGCGGGCGCCCACCACCATGCTGCTGCTGAGGTTCATCTGGAGTTGTTCGAGGGTATGAGGCACTGGATTGTTCGCATACAGTTAGTTTGCTAACTATCAATATGGTGGATGCGTCCAAAGCAGTCAAGTTTTGAAACAAATTTGTGATGGGTGGCGCGGGGCGCTGTGGGTAAGTAAAGCGGGTTTGAGTGGGCGTGCTGGTTTTTCCACTTTGGCTCCCACATGGGTCAGCGTTGGCCTCGCACCTGACGGTTATCGGTACAAGCCGTCGGCAAAATCCCAAACACCAGGGAGGCCACTATTTTTACCCCTCACGCCCCGTCCGCAACAACACACTCAGCTGGTCCACCACTTCCGCCCAATCCGCATCCTCCAAAATCTCTTCGCGCAAAAACGCTCGCTGACTGGCCGTCCAGAAAAACGCATCGGCCAGATGCAGCTCAGGCTTGAGCGGTGAATGAACCGTCACAAACTGCTCGATACTCACCGGGTCATCCGGCAGCCCCAGCTGTTTGAACAGTGACGGCAAGCTGTGCACAGGCGATTCCATGGTGGGTTCCTACAAAGACCATTCCTGTGAGTCTAGCCCAGGCGCCAGCCAGGCCAACAACCGCGTGACGCACTGCTGTGCCATCAACGAAGTCGTAAACCCGCTGAGTGTTTTCGAAGGGATTGGCCCGGAACAGGCGTTCCGGGCATGTACTTAATGCCGATGCTTGATTAGCGGCAACCCTCGGGTTGCAAGGGCTCTGGCCCGCGGCACAGCACAAACAAGCGCGCCCGCGCTCCGCCGCCGACTTGCTGCAGAAGCTGGCGCCAATCGGCGGGAATCGGGGCGAACTCGTCCGGCATATCCGTGCTGCTGATCAGCCACACGCGGTGCGTATCGGCCGGTAATGCCGACAAACGGTCCAGGTAAATACGCCCGCCGTCCTGATCCACCAACGTGCCGAAACCGTAGGCGTTCGGCCGGGTCGGCGTGCCGTCGGGTTTGGGGGGCGTGTAGAGCTGCAATTGGGCGTCGGTCTCGTCGTAATACACGTAGGGCAAGTACCACAGCATATCGCTGAGGACGATGCGGTCGTCTTCCTGATAGTTGCGGTTAACGAACTCCACCGGCACGTTGAATTGATCATGCACATCCACGGTGGCGTTGTTCTTCAACCCCAGCAGTTCCACACCCACGAACAACACAAACAACGCCGCACCCAACCATGCTAGGCGTTTGGGCAGGCGGTCGATGGCCAGGGCCATGAGGATCGGCAAGCCGAGTGAGTAGACCGTGAGGTAGCGCTCGATAAATACCGGGGAAATGAAAGAGACGCCGTACACCAGCAACAGCGGCAGCAGGAAGAACAGCGCCAGCAGGCATGCCGGGCGATAGCGCTCACGATCACGCCAGGCCGCGATGCCCACGACGGCGATCAACAGCAGCGGGAACAGCCAGAACAGCGGCGGCCAGAAACCGATGCCTTCATCCTGAAGCATGAACTGCCAGACCATCGACGGCACGGAAATCAGCGAAACCGGATCTTCCCAGCCAATGTCACCGCCAACCTTGAGCTGCTCAATGTGCTGCGTCAGGTCCAGCAGGTTCGGCAGCCACGGCAGGTATAACGCCACAATGAGCGCATTGGCGCACCACCACGACGGGCGAATGATCAAGCGTTGGCCGGGTGCCTGTGAGCGGCACAACACGCCCAGGTAAGCCCAATGCACCAGCACACACAGCGCGGTGAAATAGTGGGTGTAGAACCCGGCCGCCATCAGCACTACATAGACGGCCAGGTAACGCGTGCGCTCGGGCTGGCGCACCCAGTACACCAGCGCCAGCGTGGCGCCCAGCAACCACACGGCCAGCAGTGAGTACATGCGCACTTCCTGGCTGTAACGCACCGCCGTCGGGAACAACGCCAGCAGCACGCCCGCCAGCACTGCCGCCCGACGCGTGGACAGCTGTCGCGTGAGCCAGATGCCCAGCCCCACTGCCGCGATTCCGGGCAGGGCACTCATGCCGCGAATCGACCAGATGCCATCGCCAAACAGCTCGATCCAACCGCGCAGCATGAAGAAGTACAGCGGCGGGTGCACATCATGGGCGGCGTGAAACCACAGGTCCTCCATGGCGTATTCGCTGAGCAGCAGGCTCGACGCTTCGTCGCCCCAGATCGCCGAAGCGGTCAGGCCATAGAAACGCACGGCCATGGCCAGCGCCAGAATCGGCACCCACCATAATCGGCTGAGCCAACCGGCACCCTCCCAGGCGCCTGTGAGGCGATTGACTGCGGGAAACGTCCCAATTTTGTCGTCTTGCTCTACCACAGACCGTCGCACCTCAATTCCCCTGACACTGCCCATTTCCCGGGCAAACCCTGCACACGCGCAAACAAGCGCCACTCTAGGACAAAAGCCCCGGTTTCGCTCGCTGTTTTACAACCGTCGGGCGGCACACCGCGGGATTTGACTTGAAGCTCATAGACCCGCCACTGCGCCTGGATTTCGCTGAGCATTGCCACGACCAAAAATCGGACAAATCAGCAATTTGTGTAGGCCTTCACCGAAGCTGCTGCCGGATCAAGCTATGATTGGCACCCTCCAAGGACTCAGGATCAAGGACACGTCATGCGCATCGGTTTTTTGTCACCTCTGGCTCTGGCCCTGCTTGCCGGCATTTCCCTACCGGCCCAGGCCAGTTCGGACGACTCGTGTTACCCCGACTGGCGGGTGTCGCGTGACACGCTGGACCCCTGCAACAATCTGCCGTTCCTGAGCCCTGGCAATGATAGCCGGGCCAATCTGCGCTTGTTGCTGGCCGACAGGAAAGCCGCGCCGCTGACGCCCAATGCCCTGAGCGAAGATGACCTGGCCGAGGGTTTTGGCCCGGTGCCGTTCCCGGTGTATCGCCTTGTGCCGCGTGGCGAAGCCGAGCCGGTCAGCACGTCCGACGCCCCCAACACCTCGCCACTCGATGCACTGCTTGAACCGCTGGGCATCAAGCGCGACGACGCTAAAGCTGCCGGCGATGCGTTTCTCAATGGCGAAGGCAGCCGCTGCCGCAGCAACGACGAAAACAGCGCCGCCGCGTTTATCAGCCAGGTGGTCAAAGCCGACGTGCCAGCCACCGAACGCGATCTGCTGGTGAAGGCGCGCCTGCAATTGCTCACCGCCTGTGAATGGGTAGGCCCGGTGGTGGAGCCGCCGCAAGATATCCAGTCGACCGAAGGTCAGCTGTTTCGCACGTACCTGCAAGCCGCCGCCGATTTCTACACCGGCCGTTTCACCGACGCCGGGCCTGGCTTCGTCGCCACCCAGAACGCTACTTCGCCCTGGCTGAAAGAAACCGCGCTGTACATGACCGCGCGCAACGCACTCAACCAGGCCCAGGCCAACACCTATGACGAAGACGGCGTGCCGCACCTCGACCGTGTGGATAAACCTGCGCTCGCCGAGGCCGAGAAAGGCTTCGACGCGTATCTGAAAACTTATCCACAGGGCGAGTACAGCGCCTCTGCGCGCGGCTTGCTGCGCCGGGTTTACTGGCTGGCGGACGACAACGAAAAACTCGCCGAGGCGTTTGCCTGGCAGCTGACCCAGGCCACCGACGAGCAGCGCAATGTGTCGGTGGATGAATTGGTCGAAGAGGCCGACCTCAAGCTGTTGATGGTCAATAGCGACACGGTCAAGACGCCGATGATCCAACTCGTCAGCGACCTGATGGTGATGCGTGGCGGCAACCAGCCCGCGCTCAGCCGCGCAGACCTTGAGAAGCAAAAAGCAGCGTTTGCCGATGAGCCGGCGTTTTACGACTACTTGTTAGCCGTGAGCGCGCTGTACGTCGAGCATCAACCGGATGCCGCCTTGAAGCAGTTGCCGCAAAGCGTGCCGTCGAGCCTGAATTACTTCGCCTTCAGCCAACAAACCCTGCGCGCCCTGGCCCTGGAAGCCAAGCAAGACTGGAAAGGCGCACAAGACCTGTGGCTGCAACTGCTGCCGCTGGCCAAATTGGCGCTGCAACGCGACCAGTTGGAGTTGGCCCTGGCACTCAACTACGAGCGCAGCGGCCAGCTGGCCAACGTGTTCGCCGCCGATTCGCCGATCAGCGCCAAGCAAGTGCGTTACATCCTGCTGCGCAACGTTGCCGGGCCTGACTTGCTGCGCCAGCAGATCGCCAAAGCCGACGACCCGGTGGAGCGCCAGACCGCGCAATTCGTGCTGCTCTATAAGGACTTGCTGCGCGGCCAGTTCGCCACCTTCGCCGAAGACCTCAAGCAACTGCCAACGCCGGCCCCTGAAGACAAGCTGGGCACCAGCCTGGGCTACGTCTACAGCGGCGGCCAGAGTTTGAAGCTGTTCCAGTGGAACGGTGAAAAAGCCGAATCCGGCTACAGCTGCCCGACCATCGCGCAAACCGCCGCCACCTTGCAAACCGATGCGAAAAACCCGCAAGCCCTGAACTGCTTTGGTGAATTCATCTTGCGCAATAACCTCGACGGCATGCCCCTGGAGCAGACACGCGCCGCCGGCAGCCTGGGCAGCACCGCGTCGCCATTCCCCGGTGAAACCTTCTCGCGGCTCAACGGCTACAAGCAGGTGATCGCCAACGCCAAGGCGCCGAAGAACGACAAAGCCTACGCACTGTTCCGCGCCATCAACTGCTATGCACCGGCCGGCTACAACAGCTGCGGCGGCGATGACGTTGAACCTGCCGTGCGCAAGGCCTGGTTCCGCCAGCTCAAAAGCGGCTTCGCCGACACCCAGTGGGGCAAAGCGCTGCAGTACTACTGGTGAAGCACCTGTGGCTCGGCTTGCTCCTGCTGGCAAGCCCGGCCTTTGGCGCCGTAGATGCTCGCGACTACGACGCCTTCTGGCTGTGGAGTGGCGTTACTCCACAGCCAGTCCTCAAGCAGGCAAAAACCCTGTACATCCTGCAAGGCCAGATCAACTCCACCCGCCGCGCCCCCGAGCGCGGCGTGCAACTGATCGCCCAAGGCCTCGGCATCCCGCGCCTTACCCGGGGCGACGTCTGGGTGGTCTACCGCGCCCACACTTTGCACTGGCCAGAACAGGTCTACACCCAACTGCTCGGCCAGGTGCAACGCTGGCGCGACGCGGGCAACCCGGTGGTCGGCATCCAGATCGATTTCGACGCCCGCACCCAATACCTGCACGAATACGCCGACTTCCTGCGCGACCTGCGCCACCGCCTGCCCGCCGACTTGAAGCTGAGCATCACCGGGCTGATGGACTGGAGCAGCAATGCCGACCCAACCGCCATCGCGCAGCTCAAAGGCGTGGTGGATGAAGTGGTGGTGCAGACGTATCAAGGGCGCCACAGCATCCCGGATTACGCCGCGTATTTACCGCGCATGAACCGGCTGGGGCTGCCATTCAAGGTCGGCTTGATTCAGGGCGGCGTGTGGGAGGCGCCGGGGTATTTGAAGGGGAATGAGTGGTTTCGCGGGTATGTGGTTTTTCTGCAGAATCCGTAATCACGCAGTACCCCTTGTGGGAGCGGGCTTGCCCGCGATAGCGGCAGTTCAGTCAACGTGATGTTGAGTGATATGCCCTCATCGCGGGCAAGCCCGCTCCCACAGGGTGTTGTGTTTAGCCTGCGGGATAAACAGACTGCCAACCGCCACCCAACGCCTTGTACAACCCGACCATGGCCAGCGATACGCCGGTGGAGCTTTCAACCCATTGCTCTTGCGTTGCCAGTAGCGCGCTTTGCACGGTCAGCACGTTGACGAAATCCACCACGCCTTCGACGTACTGCTGTTGCGCAGTGCTCAACGCGATCTGGTTCTGGCGCACCGCTTCGGCGAGGCTGTCGCGGCGCAGTTGGCTGGCGTTGTAGCGGGTCAGTTGGTCGTCGATTTCATGCCAGGCGCGCAGCACGGTTTGCTGGTAGGCCAGCGCGGCTTCCTGTTGCTGCGCTTCACGCAGGTTCAACATGCCTTGCAGGCGCCCGCCGTTGAACAGCGGCAAGCTGAATTGCGGGCCGAAGGCGAACGCACGCGAGCCCCATGAGCCGAAATCCGACAGCTGCAAGGCCTGGGAGCCCAGGCTGCCGGACAGGGTGATGCGCGGGTAGAAGTCACCCTTGGCCACGCCGATAGTGGCGGTGGCCGCGTGCAGGCGTGCTTCGGCCTGGCGGATGTCGGGGCGACGTTCAGCCAGCTCCGACGGCAAGCCGATGGCGACCTGGCGCTGGGTTTGCGGCACGGCGGCGTCCTTGGACAACTGCGCATGCAGGGCTTGTGGCGGCTCGCCCATCAACAGGCTCAGGGCGTTGATCAATTGGTCCTGGCGCTGCTGCAAATCCGGCAGGCGCGCTTCGATGGCGGCCACTTGGGCAGCCGCTTCGGCCACGTCCAGGTCGGTCGCCACACCGTCGGCCAGGCGCAGTTGCGAGAGTTTGAGGCTATGACGCGCGACGTCGAGGTTTTGCTCGGTGACGGCGCGGGTGTTCTGCACACCGCGCAACTGGATGTAGTCCTGGGCGGTTTCGGCGAGCACCGACAGCAGCACGGCGCGGCGGTCGTCTTCGGCCACTTGCAGGGTGGCGTCGGCGGCTTCGGTTTCACGTTTTACGCGGCCCCAGAAGTCCAATTCCCAGGCGGCGGAGAAGCCCATGTCCCATTGGTTGAACGCCGAACGGCCATTCTCGCCGGACGGATCACTCAAGCCCTTAGCGCTGTTGCGCTCACGCTGATAACCACCGGTGGCGTTGACGTTGGGATAACGCTCGGCGGTGGTCACCTGGCGCACGGCGCGGCTTTGTTGCAGGCGGCTGCTGGCCAGTTTCAGGTCGAGGTTATCGGTGAGCGCACGGCGTGTGAGGGCCGAGAGTTGCGCATCGTGGAACACGTCCCACCAACGCTCCTGCAAAGGCTCGGTGACGGCGCGGCTGGCGGCTTGGCGCCCTTGGGGCTCGCCCCATTGGGTGATGTGCGGGCCTTGCGGCCGCTGGAAATCCGGGCCAACGGTACAGGCACTGAGGCTGATGAGGCTCAAGGTGAGCCAGGCAAATGGCTTCATTGCTGGGCCACCTCACGCGGCTGCGCGACAGGCTGGGTGTCGACGCTGGCCTCCACCGACATGCCGACACGCAAGCGCTCGGTTAGTGGCTGATTGGGTTCGAGCACGATTTTCACCGGAATGCGTTGCACCACCTTGGTGAAATTGCCGGTGGCGTTGTCGGGTTTGACCGAGGCGAACGTCACGCCCGTGGCGGGTGCAAGGCTTTCCAGATGACCCTTGAGCAGTTCGCCGTCGAGGCTGTCGACGCGCACCTGCACGGCTTGGCCGGCGTGCATGTGCCACAACTGGGTTTCCTGAAAGTTGGCCACCACATAGGCCTCAGCCAAGGGCACCACGGCGAGGATCTTGCTGCCCGGCGTCACATAGGCGCCCACCCGTACCGCGCGCTCACCGACCATGCCGTCCACCGGCGCGACGATGCGCGTGTAAGAGAGCTGATAGCTGGCCATTTCGAGCGCTGCCTGGGCACGTTTGAGCCCACCTTCGGCGGCATCGCGCTGGGCGGTGAGGATTTCCACCTGCTTGCGTTCTGCCGCGAGCACCGCCGTGGCATTGGCCAGGCGCGCGGTGGCCTGGTCGATGCGGGTCTTGGCTTGCTGGGCGTTCTGCACGGTGCCCGCGCCTACGCCGGCGAGGTGGTTGTAGCGGTTCAGTTCGTGTTCGGCAAAAGCCACTTCGGCACGGTCCGCCGCTACGGTGGCCTGGGCCTGGGCGATCACCGAGCTTTGGCGTTCGAGGGTCGCGGTGGCGTTTTTCAGTTGGGCCTGGGCGACGAGCGTGTCGGCATCGGCCGCCTGGGCGGCGGCGCGAAAATCGCGGTCATCGATCAACGCCAACAGCTGGCCGGCCTTCACGCGCTGGTTGTCTTCCACCAGCACCTCCTTGATAAAACCGGCCACGCGCGGCGCCACCAAGGTGAAGTCGGCGGCAACGAAGGCGTCGTTGGTGGTCTGGCGCTTGCTGCCCAACAGGCCGGGCGCAACCAGATAAACCAGTACACCGACGGCAAACACAGCAATAACGGCGACGGCAATTTTGTCTTTGCGTTTCATGAGAAATCCTTTTGGCTAGGTCGGTGCGCGCGGTGGAAAAATCCGCGTCGGCATCCAGAAAATCAGCAGAATCAGCGCCACCGCGACGGCGGCCATGACGTAATAAAGGTCCGAAGAAGTCAGCACCACGGCCTGCTCGTGCAGGCGGTGCGCCAGGCCCGGCGCGTCGCCGTCGGCCAGGGGCGAGTTGCCCAGGCGGTCCACCAACATGGTCGAGTGAAAGTGCAGACGCTGGGTGGTCAGCGTGTCCAGCACGGCGGTGGCGATCACGGCGGCCAGGCCTTTGACGGTGTTGAACCACGCCGAGGCGAACGGCCCGTCCATCGGTTGGATGCTGCCAGTGGAGAGCATCAGCAGCGGCAGCACGGCCATGGGCTGACCAAAGATTTGCAGCAGGTAGAGGCCGTAGAAATCGTCCCGGATCCACTCCGACGTCAGGTGCGAGCTGCCCACACAGCACAGCACCAGCATGCTCAAGCCAATCCCCAGGACCCAGCGGCAATCGACCCAGCGCAGGTTGCACAGCGCCGCCACCAACGGCAGCGCAATCAACTGCGGCAACGCCATCAGCAGCATCACCGGCGCAGTTTGCAGCGGCCGGTAACCCTGAACCTGGGCGAGGAAACTCGACGGGATGATGATGACCGACGTCAGCACCATCAGCACACCCGCCAGCACGATCAAGGCAAACGCCAGGTTGCGCAGGCCGAGCATCTGCAACTTGAAAAACGGAATCGGCTGCGACCATTCATTGATCAGAAACAGCACCAACAACAGCGTGCCGCCGCTGAGCAGAAAGGTGATCAGGCCGGACTCGAACCAGTCCAGGCGATTGCCCTGCAACAAGCCGATCACCAGCATGCAGATCGCCGGGAAGCCCAGCAGCACGCCGCGCCAGTTGAACTGCTTGAAGCGCTCCAGGCGCACCGGGTCTTGCGGCAAGCCGTAGGCCACGGCGGCCATCGCCAGCAGGCAGGGCGCGACGATCTGCCAAAACGCCCATTGCCAGCCGACGTATTCAGTCCACAGCGCCGCCAACGGCGTGCCCAGGCTTGGGCCGAACGTGGCGGTGAGTGCGTAACCCGCCAGGCCATACAGCTTGACGTTGGCCGGCAGGAAACGCAGCGCCACGGTCATCAGCATCGGCGGCAACGCGCCACCGGCCAGCCCTTGCACGGTGCGCAGCACCAGCAGGGTTTGGTAGTTCGGCGCAAACGGGCACAGGATGCCCAGCACGGTGAACACGCCGATGGCACACAGCGTGAAGCGGCGCAGGGAAAACGTCACCGAACACCAGGGCGCGAAGGCCATGGCCGCCACGGAGGTCGCCGTATAAGCCGCGACCAGCCAGGTGCCTTCGTCAAAACCGATGTACAGCGCACCACGGATATCGGCGAGGGCGACTTTGGTGACCATCTCGTTGAGACCGGACACCAGCACCGCCAGCAATACGCCGACCAAGCCAATGATGATGCGCGGGCCGAACACGGGCGGGTTGAGCGCAGTGGGTTTGGCTGCAGCCTGGAGGGCGGGGGCAGCGAGGGAGGTCATGAACAGGTAACTCGGGATTAGAAATACCCGAGCAGTTTAATCAGGCACACACATAACAAAAAGTTACTTGCCGGAAGCTTATAAGTGCGTCAGACGCAACTGTTGGGCCACCGCTTGACCCTGTGGGAGCCGGGCTTGCCCGCGATGCAAACACCTCGGTCTGCCTGCAAAAGTGCGGCGATGCTATCGCAGGCAAGCCAGCTCCCACATTTTGACCGCGCCAGAATCAACAATCAGGAAGGCTGCGCTTCCAGCCAGGTAGCGTGGCAACTTTCGCGCATGGTTTCGCGCAGCCACTTATGGGCTGGGTCTTTGTCGAAACGCGGGTGCCAGAACTGGGCCAGCATCAGCGTCGGCAAGGAGATCGGCAATTGGAATGCGCGCAGGGGCAGCTTCAGGCGATTGGCACTCAGCAGGGCTTCCTTGGGCACCGGCAGCAGCAGGTCGGAATCGGGCAGCATGAACATCGCGCCATGAAAGCCTGGGGCGATCATGGCCACGCGGCGCTCCAGGCCCAGGGCATTGAGCGCCGTGTCGATTGGCCCGCGGGCGATGCCGCGTCGCGAAATGCTGATGTGGGAGTAGCTGGCAAACCGCGCGGCGGTGATTTCTTCGTCGAACAGTGGGTGGTCCTCGCGCGCAAGGCCCACGAAGGTGGTGGAAAACAGGTTCTGCACCTTCACTTCGGGGCTGGACGGCATGGAATTACTCACCCGCAGGTCCAGCCGGCCTTCACGCAATGCCTCGTCATCGGTGTCGCCTTCGGGCACAAAACACAGCTCGCACAGCGGTGCCATGCGTTCCATGGTGTCGAACAGCCGACCGCCATACACGCCGATAAAGAAGTCATTGGCACGCACGCTGAAACGCCGGCGCAAGGTGCTGAGGTCAACCTGGTCTGCCGAGCGGAACAACAACGCCGCCTGCTCCACCACGTTGCGCACCTGGCCTTGCAACTGCAGCGCCTTGGGCGTTGGCACCAGACCACGCCCGGCGCGCACCAGGATCGGGTCGCCCACCGCTTCGCGAATACGCGTGAGGGTGCGGCTCATGGCGGCCGGGCTCAGGTTCATCCGCCGTGCGGCGCCGACCACACTGCCCTCGTCGAGCAAGGCGTCGAGGGCGACCAGCAGGTTCATGTCCGGTAGTTGCATGCCAAGCACTCGTGTTCAGTGGGGCGTGAAGCGCACGCAATCGTAGCAGGCTTTACAGGTAGCGCCTCAAGTTGCGCGGCAGGTACTGAGCATAAGTGGATTTGGGATGAGCCTGACACTTGCGCACGATATCCGGCAGGGATTGTTCCAGTTCATCGGCTCGGGCCAGGCTCTCGTTGTAGTCGCTTTTACCGGTGAACGCCGGAAACATCACCGCCACACGGGTAATAGCAAAGCTCTTCATGGCGATCAACGGGCGGGCGGGATGGTCACGGCGAAATTGGCTGACTTCTTCGCTCAACGCGCGGCAGGTTTGATAGGTAGTTTGCGTAAAAGACAGTTGAGTCGCTTCTTCCTTGCTTGCCGGTTCAGGCGTGAAAACCATATCGTTTTGCGCCTCAAGCACCGCTGGCTGATCGGCGTTTACCGCCCAGGCTTTGAACCGCCATTGACTGGCCGCCTCCACGGCAGCCGCGCCGAATGCAGGCTGGGTGGCACTGATCGCTTTGACATCGCTGACGGTTCCGTCGTTGTGAATATTCAGGCTGATGCGCGCATGCCCTTGGAGGTTGACCAGGTTTGCCGGGTAATGCGGCTTGGGCATGGACACCGCTTCAGGCTTGAATTGAGCAAACACCGACGTCGACAAAAATAAAGCCGCAGCCAAGACAAAAAACCGCATCGCCGTAAATCCTTCTACCGGGAATGCCTGACGTCAGGGCGACGTCAGGTTCGGCCGGGATTATCCGGGTCGAGCAGAGCAAAGGGCAATCATTCCTATTTGAAAGAGAAGGCTCCTACAGATATCAACGCTGCATGCCCCAGCGCTTCACCGTCAGCCGTTCAACGGTGTTGAACACCAGATTCTCGACCAGCAACCCGATCAGGATGACCACGGCCAAGCCGGCAAACACCTTGTCGGTGTACAGCTCATTGCGGTTCTGGAAGATGTACCAACCCAAACCGCCCTTGCCGCTGCTGGCGCCGAACACCAGCTCGGCGGCGATCAACGTGCGCCAGGCAAATGCCCAGCCGATTTTCAGCCCGGCAAGAATCGACGGCAGCGCCGCCGGGATCAGGATGAACAGCACAAAACGCATGCCCTTGAGGCCGTAGTTGCGGCCCGCCATGCGTAGCGTTTCAGACACGCCGAGAAACCCCGAATACGTGTTCAGCGCCAAGGCCCACAGCACCGAATGCACCAGCACGAAAATCAGGCTGTTCTGCCCCAGACCGAACCACAGCAGGGCCAGCGGCAGCAATGCAATGGCCGGCAGCGGGTTGAACATCGAGGTCAGTGTGCTCAGCAGGTCGCGGCCAAGCTGGGTCGAGACCGCCAGCGTGGTCAGGGCAAACGCCAGCACGATGCCAATCACGTAGCCCTTGATCAGCACCGCCAGCGAGATGCTCACTTTGCTCAACAACTCACCGCTGAGCAGGCCATCGAATAACGCTTGAGAGGTCTGCAAGAAGCTCGGCAGCAGCAGGTCATTGTTCTGGTAACGCGCGACTGCCTCCCAGAGGACCGCCAGCACGATCAGGATCAGGCCCTTGCGCAGCCAGCCTTGCTGCCACAAGCGTTGGCGCAGCGGCAGCTCGCGTTCAACGGGGACGCTGAGCAGCGGTTCGAGGTGTACTTCAAATTCCTGGCGCATAGGTCGGCCCCTCAGTAAGCGATGCGGATATCGGCGAAACCCAACTCACGTTCGGCCTCGGGCGCTTCATCGAACAGCAGGCGATGAATGCGCCGCGCCGACGCCTGGAATTCCACACCGCCAAGGCTGTGCAGATCGTATTGATGGCTGTGGATTTCCGCACGCACGCGCCCCGGGTGCGGCGACAGCAACAGGATGCGATTTCCCACCACCAAGGCTTCTTCGATGGAATGGGTGACGAACAACAGCGTGAAGCGCACCTCTTCCCAGAGCAGCAGCAGTTCTTCCTGCATCTTGCGTCGGGTCAAGGCGTCGAGGGCGGCGAAGGGTTCATCCATCAGCAGGATTTTTGGCTGCATGGCCAGGGCGCGAGCGATCGCCACACGGGCTTTCATGCCGCCGGACAAGGTGTGGGGGTAAGCATCGGCAAAAGCGCTGAGGCCGACTTTTTCGAGGTAGTACAGCGCACGCTCTTCGGCTTCGCGACGCTTCAAGGTTTTGGACGCCAGCAGCGGGAACATCACGTTCTGCTTGACGGTTTTCCACGGCGGCAACTGGTCGAATTCCTGGAACACCACGATGCGGTCCGGGCCGGGTTGTTCGACCTTTTGCCCGAGCAGGCGAATCTCGCCTTCGCAGGGTTTGATAAACCCGGCGATGGACTTGAGCAAGGTGGATTTGCCGCAGCCCGAAGGGCCGAGCAGCACGTAGCGATCAGCCGGGTCGATCTCGAAACTGACTTGATGGGTGGCCCGCACTACGCGCTCGGGGGTGCGGTATTCGAGGCTGACGTGGTCCACCGCCAACAGCGGCTGGGCGGTGTTCAGGTTGCTGGCCGCGTGGCCTTGCAGGGGCGCGTTCATTTCAACTCTCTTGCCGAGGATCAGGATTAGAAAGGCGCATCGCCCTGAATGGTGGTGCGAAACAGCTTGCGGCGCAGGTGGCTCGGGCAACCGGCGGCCAGGTGGATCAGCGAGCGGTTGTCCCAGAACACCAGGTCGTGGGGCTGCCACTGGTGGCGGTAGATGTTGTGCGCCAGCACGCTGTGGGCGTAGAGCTGGGCCAGCAGGTCGCGGCTTTCATCTTCAGGCAGGCCGACGATGCGGGTGGTGAAACCTTCACTGACGAACAGCGCCTTGCGGCCGTTTTCCGGATGAGTGCGCACGATCGGGTGCACCACTTCGGCCACTTGGGCCAGTTGCTCAGGCGTCAGGGTTGGCCGCCAGTTGCCTTCGAATTTGGTTTCGCTGTAGCGCGCGGTGTAGGAATGCGCGGCGCTGCGGCCCTCCACCGCTTTGCGTAGAGGCTCGGGCAGTTGGTCCCAGGCTTTGTGCATGTCGGCAAACAGTGTGTCGCCGCCTTCGGAGGGCAGCTCTTGGGCGTGCAGCATTGAGCCCAGGCTTGGCAGCTCTTTATAGGACAGGTCCGAGTGCCAAAACTTGCCCGCGTCACCCAGGCCGATGGATTGGCCGTTTTCGATGATGTTGGAGACGATCAGGATTTCCGGGTGGTTGGCCAGCAGGAACTGTTTGAGCACGTGGATCTGCAACACACCGAAGCGGCGGCTGAAGGCGATCTGTTGTTCGGGGGTGATGCGCTGGTCGCGGAACACCACGACGTGGTGATCCAGGTGCGCGCGGTGGATGCGTGCGAAGTCCTGGTCGTTAACCGGGCGAGACAAATCCAGGCCGACGATCTC
Source organism: Pseudomonas sp. NFX183 (assembly GCF_047943075.1). Classification (NCBI taxonomy): domain Bacteria; kingdom Pseudomonadati; phylum Pseudomonadota; class Gammaproteobacteria; order Pseudomonadales; family Pseudomonadaceae; genus Pseudomonas; species Pseudomonas sp. NFX183. Next base: position 1,965,655 of record NZ_CP181333.1, read on the forward strand.
GGCGCCAACGCTGCCGGGGAATGGGCGGATTTCGAAGGTTTGGGCGGTTGGGGTCGCTGTTGGAACAGTAGAGGTGGCGGACATGAGGGCACTCCCGGTCGGACAGGGGAGTGACTTTATAGATATAAGAACGGGCGATTAAATACCGTTAGTGAATATCGATATGCATTAGGGTGGGGGTCTGTGGTGAAGCTGATGGCGCCATCGCAGGCAAGCCAGCTCCCACATTTGAATGTGTTCACAAATCAAAATGTGGGAGCTGGCTTGCCTGCGATGAGGCCCTGGCAGGCGATAGAGATTACCGCTCGTGCAACGCCTCGGCCCGCGCCTTGATGATCGGTTTGAGCAGGTAGCTCAGGATGCTTTTCTTGCCCGTGATGATGTCCACCGAGGCGACCATGCCGGGGATGATCAGCAGCGGCTTCTCATCGGTGCCCAAATGGCTGCGGTCGGTGCGCAAGGTGATCATGTAGTAGGTGGTTTTCTTGTCTTCGTCGGTGATGGTGTCAGCACCGATGCGTTCGAGCTTGGCCTTCAGCCCGCCATAAATGGTGTAGTCATAGGCGGTGAATTTGACGATCGCTTCTTGCCCAGGGTGCAGGAACGCGATGTCTTGCGGGCGGATCTTGGCTTCCACCAGCAGGGTGTCGTTAAGCGGCACGATTTCGACCATGTCGCTGCCCGGCTGGATCACGCCACCGACGGTGTTGACCAGCAGCTGCTTGACGATACCGCGCACCGGCGAGGTGACCAGCGTGCGGCTGACGCGGTCTTCGAGGGCGCGGCCGGTGGATTCGGCCTTGTTCAGCTCGGTGCGCGCTTCGTTGAGTTGGGTCAGCGCTTCACTGCGGAATTTGCCCCGGGTTTCGTCGATCTTGCGCTGCACTTCCTTGATCGCCGACTCCGCACGGGGAATCGCCAGGGTGGTGGCGTCCAACTGGCCGCGGGTTTCCATCTCGGCGCGTTTGAGGCGCAGCACTTCCACCGGCGACACCGCACCCTGGGCCACCAACGGCTCGGACATGTTGATTTCCTGACGCTGCAGGGACAACTGGCTGCGGTACTGGCCTTGCTTGGAGGTGAACTCGCGCAGTTCCTGTTGACGCTGCACCAGTTGCTCCTGCAAACCGCCGACTTCGTCTTTCAACTGCTGACGGCGGCTTTCATACAGCGAGCGCTCGTTGGCCGCCTGGCTTGGTGCGGCCTTGAGCACGTCGTCGGGAATGTTCAGCGGGCGGTCGTCCACTTGCGCGCTCAGGCGCTCGACGCGCAGTTGCATGGCCAGGCGCAAGGCTTCGGTTTCGCCGGCGTTGGAGACAAACCGCGTGTCGTCGAGGCGAATCAGCGGCGCGCCGGCTTCGACGATCTGGCCTTCCTTGACGAACAGCTCGGAGACGATGCCGCCTTCCAGGTTCTGGATTTTTTGCAGTTTGGACGACGGAATCGCCTTGCCGTCGCCACGGGTGACTTCGTCGATGCTGGAGAAGCCCGCCCACACGACCAAAAATACGAAGAACGCAATGATTGCCCAAATGGTCAGGCGGATGACCCGCGGTGCATCTTCGATCAGCGCTTTGTTGACCTCAGGCAGCGGCTGGCCCTGCAACGAATCGGAGCCTTTGAAGTAGCGGCCGACCGCGCTTTTGATGGAGTTAAGCAACACTGATCTGCCCCTTTTTCAACGCTTCCATAACCACGGCTTTCGGGCCGTCCGCGAGGATCTGCCCACGGTCGACCACCAGCAGGCGGTCCACCAGCGAGAGCAGTGAGGCACGGTGCGTGACCAGCACCACGGTCTTGTTTTGCACCACGGCTTGCAGGCGTTGTTTCAAGCGTTCTTCACCGGTGTTGTCCATGGCGCTGGTGGGTTCGTCCAGCAGCAGGATGGGCGGGTTGAGCAACAGCGCACGGGCCAGGGCGACGTTCTGGCGCTGGCCGCCGGACAGGTTCTGCCCACGCTCGCCAACTTGCAGTTCATAGCCTTGCGGGTGCAGGCGCGCGAATTCGTGCACGCCGGCCAGTTCGGCGGCTTGCAGGACCATTTCGTCTTCGACATAACGCGCACCCGAGACCAGGTTGTCGCGCAGGGTGCCGGCCAGCAGCTGGATGTCTTGGGCGACGTAGCCGATGTTGTGGCGCAACTCGCTCACGTCGATCTGGCGCACGTCCACGCCGTCCACCAGCAAGGCGCCGGAGTCGGGCTGGTACAGGCCGACGATCAGTTTGGCCAGGGAGCTTTTGCCCGAGCCGCTGCGGCCGATGATGCCGATTTTTTCGCCGGGCTTGATCACCAGGTTGATGTTTTTCAGCGCGGCGTTCTGCTGGTTCGGGTAGGTGAAGTTCAGGCCACGGCACTCGATGGCACCTTGCAGGGTGCGGCGGCTCATCGGGCGTTCTTCGAAATTGCGCTCCTGGGGCAGCTCCATCATCTGGTCCACCGAGGTCATGGTGACCTTGGCTTGCTGGTAGCGGGTCAGCAGGCCCGACAACGAGGCCAGCGGGCTCAGCGCACGGCCACTGAGCATGTAGCAGGCAATCAGGCCGCCCATGCTGAGGTTGCCGTCGATGATCTGGTACACGCCGAACACGATCATGATCACGCCGGCCAGTTGCTGGATCAGCAGGGTCATGTTCATCGACAGGCCCGACAGCAACTTCACGCGCAGCTCCAGCCGGCTGAGGGTGCCGATGGTTTGTTCCCAGCCGTACTGACGCTCGCTCTCGGCGTTGTTGACCTTGACCGCGTCCAAACCTGCGAGGGTTTCGATCAGGCTCGACTGGCGCTCGGCAGCCAGGGCCATGGTCCGCTCCATGGTCGCTACCAACGGTTTTTGCAGGGCGTAGCCGATGCCCAGGGCAATCGGGAAAGCCAGTACCGGAATCCACACCAGGTGGCCGCCGAGGATGGCGATCACCAGGAAAATCAGCAGGGTGAACGGCAGGTCGATCAGGCTGGTGAGGGTCAGCGACGCGAGGAAATCGCGCAGGCTTTGAAACTCATGGATGTTCTGCGCGAAGCTGCCGACCCGTGCCGGGCGGTACTTCATGGACATGCCGACAATGCGCTCGAACAGCGTGGCCGAGATGATCAGGTCGGTCTTTTTGCCGGCCAGGTCCAGGCACAGGCTGCGCAGGCTCTTGAGCACCAGGTCGAACAGGTACGCGCCGCCGATGCCCACGGCCAACACCCACAAGGTGGACGTGGCCTGGTTGGGCACTACTCGATCGTAGACGTTCATCACAAACAGCGGCGCCGCCATGGCGATGATGTTGATCAGGAAGCTGGCGGCGATGGCGTCGGTGTAGAGCCAGCGCGAACGCTTGAGGGTGTCGCGAAACCACGAGCGCGCTCGCGGGATCAGGGTGCCATGGTTGACGTCGAATTTGTGCTGCGGCTGGGCGAAGAAAACTTTGCCGATGTAATCGTCGACCAACAGCTCACGCTTGATCAGCACTTCACCGCCGTCGCTTTCGCTGAGCAGAATGCGGGCTTCGTCTTCGCCTTGCCAACCCACCAGCACGGTACTGCGACCGTCCTTGAGCAACAGCAGCGCCGGCAGTGCGATGGTCGGAATCTGTTCCAGCTTGCGTTGCAGCACCCGCCCTTGCAGGCCGGCACGTGCGGCTGCGCGCGGCAGCAACTCGGCACTCAGGCGCTGCGAAGGCAGCGGCAGGCCGGTGGTGAGCATGGCCGCGCTGGCCGGTTTTTGATGCAAGGCACAAAGTGCCAACAACCCGTCCAGTAACGGGTCGTCGTGCAGCGTGCGTGGATCATGACTGAGATGAACTCGACTGACTTCGGATTCCACGCGCTGCACTCTCGACTAACAGATGGGGCTATAGGGGTGACTCAATTCATCCCAGGCAGTTGGACTTTTGGCTTCACGTCGTTCTGTACGACGGAGGCCATCGGTGCGACCACGCCCTGGCTTTTGAGCAATTCGCCCATGGTCGCCTTGATTCGATATTGAGTAAATAACTGAATGTTCTTGATCTCTTCCAGACGACGCGAAGCGGTGAACAATTCGTTCTCGCTGTCGAGCAAGTCGAGCAGGGTACGTTGGCCCAGGCTGAACTGCTGCTGGTAAGAGGTGCGCACGCGGGTGCTGTGATCCACGTATTGCTGGGCTACCGGCAATTGCGCGTTGGCATTGTTCAAGGCGTTCCAGGCCAGGCCCAGTTCTTCGTTGAGTTGGCGCAGGGCGTTGTTGCGGATATCCAGTGCCTGGTTGGCCTGGTAGGACTTCGATTGCAGGTCAGCCTTGTTGCTGCCACCGGCGAACAGGTTGAAGCGCATGCGCACCATGGCTTCCCAACCGTTGCTGTGGCCGGCATCGCCGCCGACGTTGTTGTCGGCATTAGTGCCCAGCTCTGCATCAAAGTGCGGGTAGAAGGTGGACTTGGCAGCTTCGTACTGACTTTCGGCGGCGGAAATATCCGACTCGGCCGAACGCAGGACCGGGCTGTTGTCGAGCATCTGGCGGCGTGCTTCGTTGAAGTCAGCCGGCAGCATGGCCACGAACGGCGCCGGGCGCTCGAGCTGGTCGGGCATCTGGCCGACGGCGCTGAGGTAATTGACCTGGGAGTCGGCCAGGTTGGTCTGCTCGGTGATCAGGTTGTTGCGGGCCTGGGCCAGACGCGCTTCGGCCTGGTCCTGGTCGGCACCGTTACCGACGCCGCGCTGGGTGCGCAGCTTGATCTGGTCGTAAATGCGTTCGTGGTTGCGCAGGTTTTCTTCAGCCAGGCGCACGAACTCACGGCGTGTCAGCACATCCAGGTACACCTGGGCGACAGTCAACCCGGTGCGCTCGGAAGTACCCAGCAAGGAGTAAGCGCGGGAATTGACGTTGGCTTGTTGGCGCCCGACTTCGCTGGAGGTGGCGAAACCGTCAAAAATCATCTGCTGCAGACGCAGGCTCGATTCGCCGCGGTTGTGGGTGTCCCACTGGTTGCCGTTCGGGCCGCTGGCGGCGCGCGTGTTGGAATCGTCGGTGCCTTCACGACCATAACCGGCGTTCAGGTCTACGCGAGGCAAGTAACCACCTTGTGCAGCGCGTAAATCGTAATCAGCGGCGATACGGCTATTCACGCCGGCTTGAATTTCCGGGTGCACGTCTAATGCCTGTTGCATGGCCTGGGGCAATGTTTGGGCTTGTACAAAACTGGCGGCGAGTACGAACGGTATTGCCTTGAACAGGTGCAAACGCATTTAAAAATTCCCCAGGACTTCTTGTCTCAAATCACAGCGATTGGCCTCGCTGAGTCGGATAATGGCTACCGTAATGACCGTACGTCGGAAAGTTCAAAAAGCGGAACTGCTTCACACATGTAGGACGGTTCGCCGCATGAATATCAATGTGACATTACAGGGCCAATTGTTTAGGATGGCGACCAGAAGGTCAATAGTTTGGCATTAACTAGATAGCGAATAAATCTAGCCAATTATTTGACGCCAATAAGTAATTAGACTACGCCCCCTCCTGTTTGGCCCTCGCACTTGCGAGCGGCCGCATGGAAATCATCAGAAACGGATCGCCGGAGAAATCTTTAATGAGCAGTGTTGTTGCCATCGTCAAAAGCATTGTTGGTCAAGTTTTCGTTATTTCTCCGGAAGGGACACGCCGCGTCCTCGTTGAAGGTGATCGCCTGTTCGCGGGCGACCAGGTAGACACCGGCATGTCCGGCGCGGTCAGCCTGGAACTGGCCGACGGCCGCACGCTGGACCTCGGTCGGGATACCCAATGGAGCGCCGACATGCCGGACTCCAGCCTCGGCCTGGCCGCAGCCACCGAGCAGGCCGCGCCGTCGGTTGCCGAGCTGCAGCAAGCCATCGCCGCCGGCGCCGACCCGACCACCGACCTGGAAGCCACTGCCGCAGGCGCAACCGCTGCCGGTAACGGCGCCGCGGGCGGCGGCCACAGCTTCGTCGTGCTGGACGCGACCGCAGGCCGTGTCGACCCGACCATCGGCTTCCCGACTGGCCCTCTGGGCCAGACCACGGCGACACAAACCCAACTGGCGGGCGCCCAAGGCTCGACCGACAACAGCGGCAACCTGGTGCTGCAGGCGTCCACCCTGTCGCTGAGCGCAACCCCGAGCATCACCGAAGCCGGCGGCGTGCTGACCTACACCGCCACGGTGACCCAGGCGCCTTCCAGCAACCTGAACATCACGCTGTCCAACGGCGCAGTGATCACCATCATTGCCGGCCAGACCACCGGCACCGTCAACGTACCGCTGGCGCCGAATGACAGCCCCTACATCGATCCAAGCCAGATCAGCGTCAACGTCACCGGCACCACTGGCGGCAACAACCTGGTACTGACCCTCGACCCCAATCCGGCCGTGACTCAGATTACCGATACCATCGACACCACCACGGTGACGCTGACAGCGAACGGAACAGTGACCGAAGGCGGTCAGATCACTTACACCGCGACACTGACTAATCCTGCGCAGACGCCGGTGACGGTCACTTTGAGCAATGGCTCGGTGATCACCATCAAGGCCGGAGAATCGGTTGGCACCGTGGTGGTGGATACGCCGGCTAACGACGTTTACAACAATGGCTCGACTGTCAGCACCACTATTACTGGGGCAACGGGCGGTAACTTTGAAAATCTGGTACCGAGCACTGCGCCTGCGGTTACTACGATTACTGATTCGGTTGATACCACCACTGTTACGTTGACGGCGGGCGAGACTGTCACCGAAGGCGGTCAGATCACTTACACCGCGACACTGACCAACCCTGCACAGACGCCGGTGACGGTCACTTTGAGCAATGGCTCGGTGATTACCATCAAGGCCGGAGAATCGGTTGGCACCGTGGTGGTGGATACGCCGGCTAACGACGTTTACAACAATGGTTCGACCGTCAGCACCACTATTACTGGGGCAACGGGCGGTAACTTCGAAAATCTGGTGCCGAGCAATACGCCTGCGGTCACTACGATTACTGATTCGATCGACACCACCACCGTCACGTTGACGGCGGGCGAGACTGTCACCGAAGGCGGTCAGATCACTTACACCGCGACGCTGACCAATCCTGCGCAGACGCCGGTGACTGTGACGCTTTCTAATGGCCAGACCATCGTCATCGAAGCCGGCAAATCTGCAGGCTCGGTAGTCTTTGAAACTCCGGCTAACGACGTCTACAACAATGGTTCGACTGTCAGCACCACTATTACCGGTGCAACTGGCGGTAACTTCGAGAACTTGGTGCCGAGCACTACACCTGCGATCACTACGATTACTGATTCGGTTGATACCACCACCGTTACGTTGACGGCGGGCGAGACTGTCACCGAAGGCGGTCAGATCACTTACACCGCAACACTGACCAACCCTGCGCAGACGCCGGTGACTGTGACGCTTTCTAATGGCCAGACCATCGTCATCGAAGCCGGCAAATCTGCAGGCTCGGTAGTCTTTGAAACCCCGGCTAACGACGTTTACAACAATGGTTCGACTGTCAGCACCACTATTACCGGTGCAACTGGCGGTAACTTCGAGAACTTGGTGCCGAGCACTACACCTGCGATCACTACGATTACCGATTCGGTTGATACCACTACCGTTACGTTGACTGCCGATAACTCGGTCGTTGAAGGCGGCAATATCACTTACACCGCCACGTTGACCAACCCGGCGCAAACTCCGGTCACCGTGACGCTGAGCAATGGCCAGACCATCGTTATCGAAGCCGGTAAATCTGCAGGCTCGGTGGTGTTTGAAACTCCGGCTAACGATGTCTACAACAACGGTTCGACCGTCAACACAACGATCACCAACGCCACCGGCGGTAACTTCGAGAACTTGGTGCCGAGCACTACACCTGCGGTCACCACGATCACCGACTCGATTGATACCACTACCGTCACTCTGACTGCCGATAACTCGGTCGTTGAAGGCGGCAATATCACTTACACCGCCACGTTGACCAACCCGGCGCAAACTCCGGTCACCGTGACGCTGAGCAATGGCCAGACCATCGTTATCGAAGCCGGTAAATCTGCAGGCTCGGTGGTGTTTGAAACTCCGGCTAACGATGTCTACAACAACGGTTCGACCGTCAACACAACGATCACCAACGCCACCGGCGGTAACTTCGAGAACTTGGTGCCGAGCACTACACCTGCGGTCACCACGATCACCGACTCGATTGATACCACTACCGTCACTCTGACTGCCGATAACTCGGTCGTTGAAGGCGGCAACATTACTTACACCGCCACGCTGACTAACCCAGCGCAAACCGCTGTGACGGTTACCTTGAGCAACGGCCAGACCATTGTTATCGAAGCCGGTAAATCTGCGGGCTCGGTGGTGTTTGAAACTCCGGCCAACGACGTCTACAACAATGGTTCGACTGTCAGCACCACTATTAGCAGTGCAACTGGCGGTAACTTTGAGAACTTGGTTCCAGGTACTGCCCCAGCGGTCACCACGATCACCGACTCGATCGACACCACCACTGTCACTCTGACGGCGGATCCTTCGGTCGTTGAAGGCGGCAACATTACTTACACCGCTACGCTGACAAACCCGGCGCAGACTGCGGTTACCGTGACATTGAGCAACGGTCAGACGATCAACATCGAAGCGGGCAAGTCCAGCGGCACTGTAGTGTTTGAGACTCCGGCTAACGACGTCTACAACAACGGTTCGACCGTCAATACGACGATCACCAACGCTACCGGTGGCAACTTCGAAAACCTGGCAACAAACCCAGCGCCAGCCACCACCACGATTACTGATTCGATCGACACCACCACCGTCACTTTGACGGCTGATCAATCGGTCGTTGAAGGCGGCAACATTACCTACACCGCTACGCTGACCAACCCGGCGCAGACTCCGGTGACCGTGACGCTGAGCAATGGCCAGACCATCGTTATCGAAGCCGGTAAATCTGCAGGCTCGGTGGTGTTTGAAACTCCGGCTAACGATGTCTACAACAACGGTTCGACCGTCAACACAACGATCACCAACGCCACTGGTGGTAACTTCGAGAACCTGGCGACTAACCCAGCACCAGCGACTACCACCATCACCGACTCGATCGACACCACCACCGTCACCCTGACGGCGGACCCATCGGTCGTTGAAGGCGGCAACATCACTTACACCGCTACGTTGACTAACCCGGCCCAAACTCCGGTTACCGTGACGTTGAGCAATGGCCAGACCATCGTCATCGAAGCCGGTAAATCTGCAGGCTCGGTGGTGTTTGAAACCCCGGCTAACGATGTTTACAACAATGGTTCGACCGTCAACACGACGATAACCAACGCCACCGGTGGCAACTTCGAGAATCTGGCGACCAACCCAGCGCCAGCCACCACCACGATTACCGATTCGATCGACACCACCACCGTCACTCTGACTGCCGATAACTCGGTCGTTGAAGGCGGCAACATTACTTACACCGCCACGTTGACCAATCCAGCGCAAACCGCTGTGACGGTTACCTTGAGCAACGGCCAGACGATCAACATCGAAGCAGGCAAGTCCAGCGGAACTGTAGTTTTCGAAACCCCAGCTAACGACGTTTACAACAACGGTTCGACCGTCAACACGACGATCACCAGCGCCACCGGTGGCAACTTCGAGAACCTGGCAACCAACCCTGCGCCAGCCACCACCACGATCACCGACTCGATCGACACCACCACCGTCACTTTGACGGCTGATCAATCGGTCGTTGAAGGCGGCAACATTACCTACACCGCTACGCTGACAAACCCGGCGCAAACTCCGGTCACCGTGACGCTGAGCAATGGCCAGACCATCGTCATCGAAGCCGGTAAATCTGCAGGCTCGGTGGTGTTTGAAACCCCGGCTAACGATGTTTACAACAATGGTTCGACCGTCAACACGACGATAACTAACGCCACCGGTGGCAACTTCGAGAATCTGGCGACCAACCCAGCGCCAGCCACCACCACGATTACCGATTCGATCGACACCACCACCGTCACTCTGACTGCCGATAACTCGGTCGTTGAAGGCGGCAACATCACTTACACCGCGACGTTGACCAATCCAGCACAAACTGCTGTGACGGTCACGCTGAGCAACGGTCAGACGATCAATATCGAAGCGGGCAAGTCCAGCGGAACTGTAGTTTTCGAAACTCCGGCCAACGACGTCTACAACAACGGCTCGACCGTCAACACGACGATTACCAACGCTACCGGCGGCAACTTCGAGAACCTGGCGACCAACCCAGCGCCAGCGACCACCACGATTACTGATTCGATCGACACCACCACCGTCACTTTGACTGCCGATAACTCGGTCGTTGAAGGCGGCAACATCACTTACACCGCTACGCTGACTAACCCGGCGCAAACTCCGGTCACCGTGACGCTGAGCAATGGCCAGACCATCGTCATCGAAGCCGGTAAATCTGCAGGCTCGGTGGTGTTTGAAACCCCGGCTAACGATGTTTACAACAATGGTTCGACCGTCAACACGACGATAACTAACGCCACCGGTGGCAACTTCGAGAATCTGGCGACCAACCCAGCGCCAGCCACCACCACGATTACCGATTCGATCGACACCACCACCGTCACCCTGACGGCTGATCCATCGGTCGTTGAAGGCGGCAACATTACTTACACCGCTACGCTGACTAACCCGGCGCAAACTCCGGTGACTGTGACGCTTTCTAATGGTCAGACGATCAATATCGAAGCGGGTAAGTCCAGCGGAACTGTAGTTTTCGAAACCCCGGCCAACGACGTTTACAACAACGGCTCGACCGTCAACACGACGATCACCAACGCTACCGGCGGTAACTTCGAGAACCTGGCGACCAACCCAGCGCCAGCGACCACCACGATTACTGATTCGATCGACACCACTACCGTCACTTTGACGGCTGATCAATCGGTCGTTGAAGGCGGCAACATTACTTACACCGCTACGCTGACTAACCCGGCGCAAACTCCGGTGACTGTGACGCTTTCTAATGGTCAGACCATCGTCATCGAAGCCGGTAAATCTGCGGGTTCGGTAGTCTTCGAAACTCCGGCCAACGACGTCTACAACAACGGCTCGACCGTCAACACGACGATTACCAACGCTACCGGCGGTAACTTCGAAAACCTGGCGACCAACCCAGCGCCAGCGACCACGACCATCACCGATTCGATCGACACCACCACCGTCACTTTGACGGCTGATCAATCGGTCGTTGAAGGCGGCAACATTACCTACACCGCTACGCTGACAAACCCTGCGCAAACCGCTGTGACGGTCACGCTGAGCAACGGTCAGACGATCAATATCGAAGCGGGTAAGTCCAGCGGAACTGTAGTTTTCGAAACTCCGGCCAACGACGTCTACAACAATGGTTCGACTGTCAGCACCACTATTACCAGTGCAACTGGCGGTAACTTTGAGAACTTGGTTCCAGGTACTACCCCAGCGGTCACCACGATCACCGATTCGATCGACACCACCACTGTCACTCTGACGGCAGATCCTTCGGTCGTTGAAGGCGGCAACATTACTTACACCGCTACGCTGACAAACCCGGCGCAGACTGCGGTTACCGTGACATTGAGCAACGGTCAGACGATCAACATCGAAGCCGGCAAGTCCAGCGGAACTGTAGTTTTCGAAACCCCGGCTAACGACGTCTACAACAACGGTTCGACCGTCAATACGACGATCACCAACGCTACCGGTGGCAACTTCGAAAACCTGGCAACCAACCCAGCGCCAGCCACCACCACGATTACTGATTCGATCGACACCACCACCGTCACTTTGACGGCTGATCCATCGGTCGTTGAAGGCGGCAACATTACCTACACCGCTACGCTGACAAACCCGGCGCAAACTCCGGTCACCGTGACGCTGAGCAATGGCCAGACCATCGTCATCGAAGCCGGTAAATCTGCAGGCTCGGTGGTGTTTGAAACCCCGGCTAACGATGTTTACAACAATGGTTCGACCGTCAACACGACGATAACCAACGCCACCGGTGGCAACTTCGAGAACCTGGCGACCAACCCAGCGCCAGCCACCACCACGATTACCGATTCGATCGACACCACCACCGTCACTCTGACTGCCGATAACTCGGTCGTTGAAGGCGGCAACATCACTTACACCGCCACGTTGACCAATCCAGCGCAAACCGCTGTGACGGTCACCTTGAGCAACGGCCAGACGATCAACATCGAAGCCGGCAAGTCCAGCGGAACTGTGGTTTTCGAAACCCCGGCCAACGACGTCTACAACAACGGCTCGACCGTCAACACGACGATCACCAACGCCACCGGTGGCAACTTCGAAAATCTGGCAACAAACCCAGCGCCAGCAGTCACCACGATCACCGACTCGATCGACACCACTACCGTCACTTTGACGGCTGATCCATCGGTCGTTGAGGGCGGCAACATTACTTACACCGCCACGTTGACCAATCCAGCGCAAACCGCTGTGACGGTTACCTTGAGCAACGGCCAGACGATCAACATCGAAGCAGGCAAGTCCAGCGGAACGGTAGTTTTCGAAACCCCGGCTAACGACGTCTACAACAACGGCTCGACCGTCAACACGACGATCACCAACGCCACTGGTGGTAACTTCGAGAACCTGGCAACCAACCCAGCGCCAGCGGTGACCACCATCACCGACTCGATCGACACCACTACCGTCACTCTGACTGCTGATAACTCGGTTGTTGAGGGCGGCAACATTACTTACACCGCCACGTTGACCAATCCAGCGCAAACCGCTGTGACGGTTACCTTGAGCAACGGCCAGACGATCAACATCGAAGCGGGCAAGTCCAGCGGAACTGTGGTTTTCGAAACCCCGGCCAACGACGTCTACAACAACGGCTCGACCGTCAATACGACGATCACCAACGCCACCGGCGGTAACTTCGAAAATCTGGCAACCAATCCTGCGCCAGCGACCACCACGATCACCGATTCGATCGACACCACTACCGTCACCCTGACGGCGGACCCATCGGTTGTTGAAGGCGGCAACATCACCTACACCGCTACGCTGACAAACCCTGCGCAAACCGCTGTGACGGTCACGCTGAGCAACGGTCAGACGATCAATATCGAAGCGGGCAAGTCCAGCGGAACTGTAGTTTTCGAAACCCCGGCTAACGACGTTTACAACAACGGCTCGACCGTCAACACGACGATCACCAACGCCACCGGTGGCAACTTCGAGAATCTGGCAACAAACCCAGCGCCAGCCACCACCACGATCACCGATTCGATCGACACCACCACCGTCACTCTGACGGCGGACCCATCGGTTGTTGAAGGCGGCAACATCACCTACACCGCCACGCTGACCAACCCAGCGCAAACCGCGGTAACCGTGACGCTGAGCAACGGCCAGACGATCAACATCGAAGCAGGCAAGTCCAGCGGCACTGTAGTTTTCGAGACTCCAGCTAACGACGTCTACAACAACGGTTCCACCGTTAGCACCACTATTGCCGGTGCAACTGGCGGCAACTTTGAGAACCTGGTGCCGAGCACTGCGCCAGCAGTCACCACGATCACCGATTCGATCGATACCACTACCGTTACCCTGACTGCCGATAACTCGGTTGTTGAGGGCGGCAACATCACTTACACCGCGACGTTGACCAATCCAGCACAAACTGCTGTGACGGTGACGCTTTCTAATGGCCAGACCATCGTCATCGAAGCCGGTAAATCTGCAGGCTCGGTGGTGTTTGAAACTCCGGCCAACGACGTCTACAACAACGGTTCGACCGTCAATACGACGATCACCAACGCCACTGGTGGTAACTTCGAAAATCTGGCAACCAATCCTGCGCCAGCGACCACCACGATTACCGATTCGATCGATACCACCACCGTCACGCTGACGGCAGATCCATCCGTCGTTGAAGGCGGCAACATTACTTACACCGCCACGCTGACCAACCCTGCGCAAACCGCTGTGACGGTCACGCTGAGCAACGGTCAGACGATCAACATCGAAGCCGGCAAGTCCAGCGGCACTGTAGTGTTTGAGACTCCAGCTAACGACGTTTACAACAATGGTTCGACCGTCAACACGACGATCACCAATGCCACTGGCGGTAACTTCGAGAACCTGGCGACCAACCCAGCGCCAGCGACCACCACGATTACTGATTCGATCGACACCACCACCGTCACTTTGACGGCTGATCAATCGGTCGTTGAAGGCGGCAACATCACCTACACCGCTACGCTGACCAACCCAGCGCAAACCGCGGTAACCGTGACGCTGAGCAACGGCCAGACGATCAACATCGAAGCGGGCAAGTCCAGCGGAACTGTGGTTTTCGAAACCCCGGCTAACGACGTTTACAACAACGGTTCGACCGTCAACACGACGATCACCAACGCCACTGGCGGTAATTTCGAAAATCTGGCAACCAATCCTGCGCCAGCGACCACCACGATTACTGATTCGATCGACACCACCACCGTCACTTTGACGGCTGATCAATCGGTCGTTGAAGGCGGCAACATCACCTACACCGCCACGTTGACCAACCCAGCGCAAACCGCGGTAACCGTGACGCTGAGCAACGGCCAGACGATCAACATCGAAGCGGGCAAGTCCAGCGGAACTGTGGTTTTCGAAACCGCGGCCAACGACGTCTACAACAACGGCTCGACCGTCAACACGACGATCACCAACGCCACCGGTGGCAACTTCGAAAATCTGGCAACAAACCCAGCGCCAGCAGTGACCACCATCACCGACTCGATCGACACTACTACCGTCACTTTGACGGCTGATCCATCGGTCGTTGAGGGCGGCAACATTACTTACACCGCCACGTTGACCAATCCAGCGCAAACTGCTGTGACGGTTACCTTGAGCAACGGCCAGACGATCAACATCGAAGCCGGCAAGTCCAGCGGAACGGTAGTTTTCGAAACCCCGGCTAACGACGTTTACAACAACGGTTCCACCGTTAGCACCACTATTGCCGGTGCAACTGGCGGCAACTTTGAAAACCTGGCGACCAACCCAGCGCCAGCGACCACCACGATTACTGATTCGATCGACACCACCACCGTCACTTTGACGGCTGATCAATCGGTCGTTGAAGGCGGCAACATTACTTACACCGCTACGCTGACTAACCCGGCGCAAACTCCGGTGACTGTGACGCTTTCTAATGGTCAGACCATCGTCATCGAAGCCGGTAAATCTGCGGGTTCGGTAGTCTTCGAAACTCCGGCCAACGACGTCTACAAAAACGGCTCGACCGTCAACACGACGATCACCAATGCCACTGGCGGTAACTTCGAAAACCTGGCAACCAACCCAGCGCCAGCAGTGACCACCATCACCGACTCGATCGATACCACCACCGTCACGCTGACGGCGGACTCATCGGTCGTTGAAGGCGGCAACATCACTTACACCGCCACTCTGACCAACCCAGCGCAAACCGCTGTGACGGTTACCTTGAGCAACGGCCAGGCGATCAACATCGAAGCGGGCAAGTCCAGCGGATCTGTGGTTTTCGAAACTCCGGCAAACGACGTCTACAACAATGGTTCGACCGTCAATACGACGATCACCAACGCCACCGGCGGTAACTTCGAAAATCTGGCAACCAATCCTGCGCCAGCGACCACCACGATTACCGATTCGATCGACACCACCACCGTCACTCTGACGGCAGATCCATCCGTCGTTGAAGGCGGCAACATCACTTACACCGCCACGCTGACCAACCCGGCACAGACCGCTGTGACGGTCACGCTGAGCAACGGCCAGACGATCAACATCGAAGCGGGCAAGTCCAGCGGAACTGTGGTTTTCGAAACTCCGGCCAACGACGTTTACAACAATGGTTCGACCGTCAACACGACGATCACCAACGCCACTGGCGGTAACTTCGAAAACCTGGCAACCAACCCAGCGCCAGCGACCACTACCATCACCGACTCGATCGATACCACCACCGTCACTCTGACGGCAGATCCTTCGGTCGTTGAAGGCGGCAACATCACCTACACCGCCACGCTGACCAACCCAGCTCAAACCGCTGTGACGGTTACCTTGAGCAACGGCCAGACGATCAACATCGAAGCGGGCAAGTCCAGCGGAACTGTGGTTTTCGAAACCCCAGCCAACGACGTCTACAACAACGGTTCGACCGTCAACACGACGATCACCAACGCCACTGGTGGTAACTTCGAGAACCTGGCAACCAACCCAGCGCCAGCGGTGACCACCATCACCGACTCGATCGACACCACTACCGTCACTCTGACTGCCGATAACTCGGTTGTTGAGGGCGGCAATATCACTTACACCGCTACGCTGACTAACCCGGCGCAAACTCCGGTCACCGTGACGCTGAGCAATGGCCAGACCATCGTCATCGAAGCCGGTAAATCTGCAGGCTCGGTGGTGTTTGAAACCCCGGCTAACGATGTTTACAACAATGGTTCGACCGTCAACACGACGATAACCAACGCCACCGGTGGCAACTTCGAGAATCTGGCGACCAACCCAGCGCCAGCCACCACCACGATTACCGACTCGATCGACACCACCACCGTGACCCTGAGCGCGCCAAGCGAAGTCAACGAAGGCGGCACCATCACCTACACCGCCACCTTGAGCAACAAGGCTGGCAGCGACATGGTGATCACCCTGGATAACGGCTCGACGATCAAGATTGCCAAGGATTCCCTGGTCGGCCAGGTGACCGTCAATGCGCCAGGCGATGACGTGTTCATCGACAAGAGCACCCAGACCGTCAAGATCGCCGGCACGACCGGCGGCAATTTCGAAAACCTCAGCGTGACGCCAGGCGGCGCCACCACCGTGGTCAACGACACCATTGATACGGTGAGAATCCTCCTGACCGCCACCGGCAGCGTCGGCGAGAAAGGCAACATCGTCTACACCGCCACCCTGGTCGACAAAGACGGTCATGCCGTCAATAACGTCGGCAAAACTGTGGTGGTCGAGCTGGATAACGGCAAGACCATCAGCATTGCCGACGGCCAGAGTTCCAGCACGGCCACCGTTGTCGCGCCTAACGATGTGTACGCCGGCAACCAGACGGTGACTGCGGCCATCAAGGGCGTCACCGGTGGTGAGCAGTTCGAGAACCTGGTGCCGGTCAAGGATCCGGTGAGCACCACCGTATACGACACACCGGGCACCACCGACCTGACGACCGTGACCCTGAGCGCGCCAAGTGCGGTCAACGAAGGCGGCACCATCACCTACACCGCCACCTTGAGCAACAAGGCCGGCAGCGACATGGTGGTCACCCTGGATAACGGCGCCACGATCAAGATCGCCAAGGACTCCCTGGTCGGCCAGGTGACCGTCAATGCACCAGGCGATGACGTGTTCATCGACAAAAGCACCCAGACCGTGAAGATCACCGGCACTACCGGCGGTAATTTCGAGGGCGTGACCATCACCCCAGGCGGCGCGACCACCGTCGTCAACGACACCATCGATGACGTGACCGTGTCGCTCAAAGCCAACGGCTCGGTCAGCGAAGGCGGCCAGATCACCTACACCGCGTCCTTGGTCGACAAGAACGGCAATGCCGTAACCAACGTCGGTTCCGACCTGGTGGTGAAGTTGGATAACGGCTCGACCATTACCATCGGCAACGGCCAGTCCAGCAACACCGCGACCGCCACTGCGCCTAACGATGCGTATGTCGGCGCCAACGACGTGACCGCCAAGATCACCGGCGTGGTCAGCGGCGGCGACAAGTACGAGCATTTGATCGTCGACGGCAGCACCGTGACCACCAAGGTGACGGATGTGATCAACAACACCACCATCAGCATTACCGGCGACGCGTCGGTGACTGAAGGCGGCACGGCGAACTACACCCTGACCCTGAGCAACCCGGCGCAAACCGATGTGACCGTGACGCTCAAGTACAGCGGCACCGCCACCGACGGCTCGGACTTCACCGGGGTGTACACCGTGAAGATCCCGGCCGGCGCCAGCAGCGTGCCGTTCACCATCGGCACGATCGACGACAAGATCACCGAGCCGACAGAAACGATCGTCATCACCATCGATAAAACCACCGGCGGCAACTTCGAAAACCTGGTGGTCGGCAATGGCAGCGTCAGCACCAACATCATCGACAACGACGCGCCGCCGGTCATCGACCTGGATGCCAACAACTCCAGCGGCGCCACCGGTGCCGACTACAAGACCTCGTTCACCGAAGGCGGCACGGGCGTGTCGATTGCTGATACCGACATCAAGATTACCGATCCGGACAGCACTCAACTGACCGGCGCCACCGTGGTCTTGACCAACACTCAGCAGGGCGATTCGCTGAACTACGCAGGCGTTACCGGCATCACTGTGACCCCGACCACAGACCCTGCCACCGGCAAGATCACGCTGACCCTGACCGGTACGGCGTCGCTGGCTGACTACATGCAGCAGATCAAGAACATCACGTTCACCAACAACAGCCACGACCCGAGCACCACGCCACGGACCATCACCGTGACCGTGACCGATGGCGGCAATTACTCCAACGTCGCTACCGCCACGGTCAATGTCGTGGCGGTCAACGATGCGCCAGTGGCAACCGGCAGCGCCGTGACCGGCACCGAAGACACGCCGCTGGCCCTGACCTGGGCCAACTTCGGCGTGACCGATGTGGACTCGCCACAAGCCAGCCTTGGCGTGAAAATCACCGACCTGCCGGTGGCCGGCAAGCTGCAATACCTGGCGGCCGACGGCTCCACCTGGACCAACGTGACCGCTGGCCAGACCTTCACCAAGGCGCAGATCGACGGCGGCCAGTTGCGCTTTATGCCCAACGCCAACGAGTCCGGCACCGACGGTTATGGCGGCACCGGCATTGGCAACAAGCAGGCCGATTACGCGCAGTTCAAGTTCCAGCCTACCGACGGCAAGGACCTGGGCACCAGCGCCACGGTGAAAGTCGATATCACGCCGGTCGCCGACGCACCGACCCTGAATGTGGCTGACAACAACGTCAATTCGGTGGGCTTGCTCAAGCAAAGCTGGAACAGCATCGCCGGTATCGGCACCAACGGTAACGGCGCGGCCCCGGCCGACCTGAAAAACGCCATTGATAACGCCGGCACGCCGAACAGCAGCGCGATTGTGACCAACGTCGAATCCACCGCCAACGTGGCGGCAGGTGCGGGCTCGAAGATCTCCGGCCTGATGTACATGGAAGCCGGCAAGTCCTACACCTTCAGCGGCACCGGCGATGACAGCCTGGTGATCAACGTCGGCGGCAAAGACGTGGCCAGCGCGCAATGGGGCACCAACAGTGGCAAGTTCAGCGGCTCGATTACGCCGACCGTCAGCGGCTACTACAGCATCGAGATTTACCACGCCAACCAGTCCGGCCCGGGCAGCTATGACGTCAACCTGTCGATCAACGGCGCAGCGGCCACAGACCTGAGCACCAGCGGCGCAGCGCTGTACACCGGCGTCACTGACCTGACCAACGCCGGCGTGACCGTGTCCGACCTGCATGGCAGCAACGGTGACGGTTACTACGTGGGCTACAAGCTCAACGAAGGCCAGGAAAACGGCACTGTGAAGCTGTCCAAGGTCACCACCGCGCTGACCGATACCGACGGCTCGGAAACCCTGAGCGTGAAGATCAGCGGCGTACCGGCAGGCTCCGTGCTCACCGACGCTTCCGGGCACACCTTCACCGCGACCAAAACCGTGGGCGAAGTCAACGTCACCGGCTGGGACCTGAGCACCCTGACCATCAAGCCGCCGACCTACTACAGCGGCCAGTTCAACCTGACCGTCACCTCGACGTCCACCGAAAGCCTCGGCGGTTCGGCCATCACCACCGCGCAATTGCCGGTGACGGTGTACCCGGCCACCTACAGCTCGATCACGGGCACCTCGGGCAGTGACGCGATTACCGGCACCGATGGCAACGACATCGTCGTGGCCGATATCGGCGGCCTGAACGTGGTGCAGGGCAAGAACTACAACATCGCGTTCATGGTGGACAGTTCCGGCAGCATGAGCACCGCGTCGGTCAACGCCGCGAAGGCTTCGTTGACCTCGGTGTTCAACTCGCTCAAAGACAGCCTGGGCGCCAACACGTCGGGGACTGTGAATATCTTCCTGGCGGATTTCGATACCCAGGTGAACAAGTCGGTCGCCATCAACCTCAACGATCCAAACGCCCTGACGTTGCTCAAGGCAGTGCTGGACTCGATGGTGTCGGGCGGCGGTACCAACTATGAAGACGTGTTCAAGACCACGGCCAACTTCTTCCAGAGCGGCCTGGCGACTGGCAACACCGGCGCGACCAACCTGACCTACTTCATCACCGACGGCCAGCCGACGTACTTCCAGAACGGCGAGCAGACCAACCCGGTGGTCACTGACTTCTACAACAGCGGCGTCACCGATGGTCGCTTGGACGACTACATCAGCACCAACAACTATGTGCTGGGTAACACGTTCAGCATCAACGTCAACGGCACTAACCTGCAGTTGATCGACAGCCGCGGCCAATTGCACCAATGGGTACAGGTCCGCAGTGGCGGCTGGTACGACAATGGCGTGATCGGCACCGTGCACGCCCAGGGTGACGGCACGTTTGAAGTCTCCTACCTCGACGGCAGTGGCAGCAGCACCAGCACAGCGACCACAAACAACTCCAGCAGCGGCTTTGCACTGCTCAAAGGCTTGTCGGCGGTAGAAG
This sequence comes from Pseudomonas sp. NFX183, assembly GCF_047943075.1. Taxonomy (NCBI): domain Bacteria; kingdom Pseudomonadati; phylum Pseudomonadota; class Gammaproteobacteria; order Pseudomonadales; family Pseudomonadaceae; genus Pseudomonas; species Pseudomonas sp. NFX183. The sequence goes on from NZ_CP181333.1 coordinate 1,986,392, forward strand.
CCATCGGTATCAACGGCGACGTCAGCCTCAATGACCTCCGGCCGTACGACAGCGATGGCAAGCCGCAAAGCAACATCGATCCGAAGGACCTGGCCAACGCCATCCTCGGCCACACCGAGGCAACGCTGCCGGGCAACGACACCATCAACGGGGGTGACGGCAACGACATCATCTTCGGCGACCTGGTGAGCTTCAGCGGTATTACCGGTGAGGGTTACAACGCACTGCAGGCCTTTGTTGCACAGAAGACCGGCGTGGCGGTCACGGCGGTGACCACCTCGAACGTGCACCAGTACGTGACCGAGCACTATGCCGACTTCGACGTGTCCGGCGCCAAAGACGGCAACGACACACTGTTGGGCGGCGCGGGTGATGACATCCTGTTCGGCCAGGGCGGCAATGACTACCTGGACGGCGGCAAAGGCAATGACATCCTGCTGGGCGGCACCGGTGACGACACCTTGATCGGCGGCCAGGGCAACGACATCCTGATCGGTGGTTCGGGTGCCGACACCTTCGTGTGGAAAGCGGGTGACTTGGGCAACGATGTGATCAAGGACTTTAAAGCCTCGGAAGGTGACCGGATCGATCTCAAGGATCTGTTGAAGGGTGAGACAGACAGCACCATCGACAACTACCTCAAGATCACCACGGTAGACGGCGTGTCGACCCTGCAAATCAGCAGTGAAGGCAAGCTCAACGCGGCTGGCGGCGTGGCCAATGCCGATGTGACGATCAAGCTGGAAGGCAACGATTGGTCTCACACCAGCATCAACTCGCTGATCAGTGGTGCCGACCCGACCATCAAGATCGATCACACCGCCTAAGACGCGATGAACCGGCCGCCCACTCGGGCGGCCGATTTATTTGGCTGATGCGTTACTGGCTCTTACGGGCGGTTGCATCGCATACTCGCGCTCATAAACACACCATTGACCTATGCTGGTGAACGCGTGTGGCTCATTTTCGAGGGTTTCTTATGTTTTACGTGCAACGTGATGCACAGGGTGCACTGAGTCGCGTGGAGGCCGCCGCCTTTGCCGAATCAACTGAGACCCTGCCGGCCGATCACCATGAGATCCAGGCCTGGTACGCCAACGAAGTGGTGGAAACCAGCCTGGCACAGCTCAAGCAAAGTGACCTGGAGATGATTCGGGTGCTGGACGACTTGATTCAGGTGCTGACGCGCAAGGGCGTGATCAGCGTGACGGACCTGCCGCCGGCGGCGCAGGCCAAGCTGATGGACCGTACCCACGCGCGGGAAGCGTTGGGCGGGTTGAGCCACCTGATCAATGATGAAGAGACTGGGTTGATCTGATTTAGTTAGGCAAACCGAATCTAAACCGGGGTAGGCTTTTGTGGGCGCTGGCTTGCCTGCGATGCAGGCACCTCGGTGTATCAGGCGGACCGAAGTGATGCTATCGCAGGCAAGCCAGCTCCCACACAAGCGAGTGCCCGTTAGGTTTGGATTATTTCCAGGGCGCCGGTTCACCGAATAGCTGCCCCTGCACACCGAAAATCCCCATCTCGCGAATCACCTTCAGCTCCCCTTCGGTTTCCACGCGCTCGGCAATCAACGGCAAGTCGATGCTGTGGGCCGCACGCTGGATCGCCTCGATAAACAGGCGTTTATCGCTTTCCTGATCGATGGCGCGGATGTAGCTGCCGTCGATTTTCAGGTACGCCAGGCCCAGCCGTGCAAGGTTGCCGATCATGCTGAAACGCCCACCAAAGCGCTGCAGGCTCAGAGAGAAGCCCAGCTCGCGCAGGCGCTGGGTCAACTGCTCCAGCAGCGCCTGCTCCGGCAATTGTTCTTCACCGATTTCCAGGGTCAGGCGCGGGCCCAGGTTGCTGTGCTGGCGCAGCAGCTCAAAAATCCGATTCAGCGCCTGAGCATCCTGCAAGGTCGCGGCAGACAGGTTCAGCGCCAGGCTATGGCTGTGGCCGGCCATTTGCTTGAGTACCTGCTCGAGCATCAAGCGGTCCAGGCGCGCCGTCCAGCCGAAGCGCTCAAGCCACGGCAGGAAACGCCCGGCAGGTATCGTGTGGCCGTCTTCATCCTGCAAGCGCGACAGCACTTTGTAGTGCAAGACCAGTTGCGGGTCCTGGCTGGCGACGACCGGTTGGAAGTACAGCTGGAAACGCTGCTGGGTCAGGGCCTGGTCGAGCAGTGTGTGCCACGCATGGTGATCGTCGCCGACGCTGGCGGCGGCGCTATGGTCCAGGCACACCCAGCTGGTGTCGCCCTGCCCTTCGGCCTGGGCCAGGGCTTGGTCAGCCAGGGTCAACAACGCTTGAGGCGAGTCACCATGGTTGAACGGTGCCAGGCCGATATAGGCAACTGGCGTGACATCACTGGCGCCAGTGGCCTGCAGGCTGAGCAACGTGGTCTCAAGGTTCTGCGCCAGTTGCAGCGCTTCTTCGCGCACCAGCCCCGGTGCCAGCACCGCAAACTCACCGCCGCGGATACGGGTGACGAGGTTGTGGGTTTCCGGGTACGGCTCGCACTCGCGCAGCAGCTGTTCGCCGACCGCTTGCAGCAATTGGTCGGTACGCTGGCCCCCGAGGCGCTGGTTGAGGCCGGCCAGGTCCTTGACCCGCAGCAGCAGCAGATAGCCGGAGCTGGTCTCTTCCGGGTTACTCACGCGGGCGTTGAGCTGCATTTCGAAATAACGCCGGTTGGCGAGGCCGGTGAGGTTGTCTTGATAGGACTCGATGCGCAGCTTTTCGCTGCGCTCGGCCTGCTCCTGGAACAGCGCCTTGAGCTTTTCCACCATCTGGTTCATGGCCTGCACTACGCGGCGCAGTTCCGGCGTGCGCGGCAGGTCGGGCAAGCTGAGAAACTCGCGACGGGCAATGGCGTGGGACTGCTTGACCATGTAGTCCAATGGCTTCAACTGCCGACGCAGCAACAACGCGCCAAGCACCGCACTGACCGCGCCGCACAGCAACAGCCAGCCGAGGCTGCCCAGGGCGCTTTGCCAGAGTTTGGCCAAGGCGAACATCGGGTGACTGACCACCTCCACGCGCGCCGCCTGCTCCCAGCCGCGATTGACCAGCGCATCGCCACCCGCCGGCTCCAGGCCGATCAATTTCACGAACCAGTTGGGCACACCGTTGTTGTCGGGAATGCCGCTGCGCTCGACGATGGTTTTATCCGTGGCCAGGTCCACCACGCGGATGCTTGCGTAATAGCCGCTGTCGAAGATCGAGCTGACCAGCAGTTCGACCATGGCCGGGTCGTCGATATTGGGCGTCAGCGACAATGCCAGTGCGGTCGCCGCATCCTGCGCGTGGGAGCGAAGCTGGTTGACGTATTGGGTGCGCGAGCTTTCCAGGCTGACCATGAAGCTGCCACTGAAGGCGACCACCAGGAACAGACAGATTGCGATCAATAGTTGTTTGAACAGAGACATCCGATCAGTTACTCCTAGTTGGCAGGCTCGGCCGGGAAGCCTTCGGCACGCATTTTTCTCAACACATCCTGCCAGCGCGACAAGCGTTTGGTATCACCGACTTTCGTGTTGCCCTTGGCGCCGGGCAGGTACAAACCCTCGGCGTTGAAGGAATACACGGGAATCAGGTCGGTACGGCGGGTGGCCGGCAGGATCTCGTCCATCAGGCTATCGAGCACCAGCGGGATGGCGTTCGGGGTCGAATAATACGTCAGCACCATGTGCGCGCGATTCTGCCGCAAGGCCTTGACGTAGGTAATGCGCAATTTGTCGCTGGAAACGCCCAGGTGACGCAGGCTGAAATACTTGGCGATTGCATAGTCTTCACAATCTCCGGCACCTTTCCACAGGGCTTCGATGGGCGTCTCCCAATAATCGACCACGTGCCACAGGTCGATGTCTTCCACGTACGTCATTTGCTTGTTGAAGAACAGATTGACGACCTTGAGTTGCTCCTGCTCGTCGACCTGCTTTTGGGTCGCGAGCAACCGCTGCCAGGCGTCAATCCGCTGCTGGCCCTCACCCAGCGGCCCGTACAAGGCGGTGGCTTTGCGGCTGATCTGAGAGAAATCCCAATCGGCATGCAGCCCGCCGAGCATCAAGCCAGCCAACAGAATCGCTGAAAATAGCCAGCTAAGGATTCGAGAGGGAATAAAACTTACCGCCAAGGCGTTCAGTCCGTGAAGAGAGACGGAATTTCAAAGGATGGTGAAGCCTCAACCGACAAAAAACAATGGCACAGTGCAATCATTCATACGGGGGCGAAGTTCATGACCCGCCGCTGTGGGATGCACAAAGTACAGCTTGTAAGCCCTTACAAACGGAAACTTTGGCTGTTTGACAAGCGTGTGGGCCATCTTTAGTGTGCATTGGATCCAATTAAACACACTCCATTCAACAATAAGGAGGATAGCGTAACCGTGACGCAGAAGCCGAACCCGTTAAGCAGCATCAAAATCAGCGGGCCTATTCCCGCCCACCTTGCCCGCGCCGTTATTGAAGAAACCCTGCGCAATGCCATTCTCGACGGTCGACTGCCCTGTGGTACCGCGATGCGCCAGCAAGAGCTCGCCAGCCTGTTCGGTGTCAGCCGCATGCCCGTGCGCGAAGCTTTGCGCCAGCTGGAAGCCCAGTCTTTGCTGCATGTGGTGACGCACAAGGGCGCCGTGGTTGCGCCGTTGATCGAAGACAATTCAGCTGAAACCTATGCCCTGCGCATGCTGCTGGAATCCGAAGCGCTGCGCCTGTCGATCCCGTTGCTTACCGACGCCGACATTGCCGAAGCCGACGCCTTGATCAAAGCGCTGGAGCAGGAGAAAGATTACGCCGAGATCGGCCGTCTCAATCGTCTGTTTCACATGGCGCTTTATAGCAAGGCACCCAACCAGCGTTTGCTCAAGTTGGTTGAACACGGCTTGAACGAGGAAGAACGCTTTCTGCGCTTCAACCTCGAAGCGATGGGGCTGGGCGAGACGTCCCAGGAAGATCACCGTGAACTGCTGAGCCTGGTGGCCCAGAAGAAAACCGACGAAAGCATCCTGACGTTGCGCAACCACCTGATGCGCGGCATGGAGGTCATCTCCACCTACCTCAACGGTCTTGAAGCCGCCGCAACACTCGACACGCAGTAAGTTTGACCACGCGTTTTGTAGATCCTTATACGGTGAAGGCCCCTTTCTGTGCGGAAGGGCCCCACGGTATACATCGCCTATTTATTGATGCCCGGCTAACTTAAAGAAACGTCCCACTTCCATTCAAGCAAGTTACTTACAACAAACTGTATTTCGAAAAAATATCTAATACTTTCACCATCTCGCGCAAACGTTTAATCAGCTTACTATCGCTGCCTCATACAACAAACACTTCATTTTGCTGCGCAGTCTAGTCGCGTTCTTACTGCGCGCGGGGTCTGGCTATGCGCCACGCCTGCACGCCCGGTTATAAATCCCAACACTGTTTTCAGAGCAGTCGCAATAACTTATAGGCATCAACCATGCATCAACACTTACTTGAACAAAAGAAACTGCAGCTGTGCAGCCATCCGTTATTTAAAGAAATAACTTCATTGACCAAGTTACAGCGTTTTATGCAACACCATGTATTTGCCGTTTGGGACTTCATGAGCCTGACCAAACGCTTGCAGCAGGACCTGAGCTGCACGCAATTACCCTGGCTGCCGCCCCTCGACCCGCAAGCGGCACGCCTCATCAACGAAATCGTGCTCGGCGAAGAGTCCGACGCACACCCCGCACAGGGCCATTGCAGCCATTTCGACCTGTACCTGCAAGCGATGGCCGAAGTAGGCGCTGACACCCGCGTCGTCCGGCGCTTCATTGAGCTGCAGCGTCAAGGGACCGAAGCCAGCGCGGCCTTGCATCAGGTCGATGCGCCGCCAGGCGTAGCCCGCTTTGTCGAAAGCACGTTGCAGATCGCCTTGAACGCGCCCACCCACGGCGTAGCGTCCGCCTTCCTGCATGGACGCGAGAGTGTCATTCCCACCATGTTCGCGTGCATTCTGCGCGGCGATGTATTCAAGGGCCACCAGGCGCCGACCTTCTGCTACTACTTGAACCGTCACATCGAACTGGACACGCAAGGGCATGGGCCCGCCGCAGAGCTGCTACTTCAGCGCCTGATCGGTACAGACCCGACTCGCCAACGCCAGGCCGATGAAATCGCTCTGGGCGCCGTGCACAGCCGCCTCCGCTTCTGGGACGACGTGCGCGCCTCGCTGCAAGAGAGGCAGCCATGAACGCCGCCGACTATCGCTCCTTCGCCGATGACTGGGAACGCCGTGCAACCCTGCGAACACGTCCGCGGCGCATGCTGGAAAACGACGACAGGCTGATCTATCCCGCGAGCCGCCAGCCCCTGGTGCTGAGCGCGACTTTCCTGGAGCATTGCTCGCAGTGGCGCGACTTCGTGCTGGTGCAAAGCTTCTACAAATTCCTCAATGACGTGGTGATCTTCGAAACCGAGATCGTCGACAAGACCGCTCGCAGCATTGCCAAGAATCGCTTCTCGCTGTCCTTCCCCCTCGCCTGTCGCTACGACGCAATGACCGTCGTGGTCGATGAGGATTACCACGCGCTGGTCGCGCTGGATTTCCTGCAACAGACCGTGGCCATGACGGGCCTGCAACCGCTCGACTTGCCCGGCCAAATCGAGCTGAGCCATGCCTTGCCCGCAGCCCAGGCGCTGGCGCCGCCGCACCTGCGTGATGCCGTGGAATTGATTGGCGTGGCTATCGCCGAGAACACCATCACCCATGACGTCGCGGCGTTTGCCAAAGATGACAGCGTCAAACCGTCCATACGCGGCTTGATGGCCGACCACCTGTTTGATGAAGGCCGCCACGCACAGTTCTGGACCCACCTGGTGCGTATCTACTGGCAGTCGGCAAACCCGGCCGACCGCGACAGCATCGCGGCTACCCTGCCGGTGTTCTTGACGCATTACCTGACCAACGATCTGCAGAAAGCTTTCGATCTGCAGTTGATCGAACACCTGGACGTCGGCGCCGACGTTCGCCGTGCGCTTGAGGACGAAGTCGCAGCGCTGCACTTTCCCATCACCCGCCAACACCCGCTGCTCGGCAATATCATGGGTTTTCTGCACCACAGCGGTGTGCTGCACACCCCGAGCGTCGCCCTGGCCCTGAGCGCCTATTTACCCGAATCGGGGAGGCAGCCATGAGGCGCTTGAACATGGGATGGAGCGGCACCAGCAAAGCCTTGGAAGCGATCAGGCAAACGCTGGAGCAGTACGGACACGTCACCGCGACGAAGTCCCTCGACGTCATGATTGAAGACGGCAGCCAACCGCTGCGCGTGCCTGCCGATAGAACCCAGCGGATCAGCCTGCGACTGGGCATTGGCCCGGTGTCTGAACACGGGCTTCCTGCGGTGCAATTGCGCTGCTATGACCAGACCCGTCGCTTACTGGCGATACGCGATATTACCGAGGAGCCCAGCGGCAACGGCGAGCGATTGCGCCGACAAGCGACGAATGCCCTGGTGGAATGGGTAGCCTCACTGGTCAGCCAATTCTCGCGAGACCCTACGTTTTTTTCGGCAACAAGCGTCGCTAATGCCTGGCCTGAGCAAGGCCTGCAAGGGCTGGATGGGTTGGCGTTCCTGCATCGATTCAACCGTACCGCGCAGCCGCCACTGCTACAGGCTGCCCAGGTGCCGATGATCGAACGGTTACAGGCCAGCCTTCATTCCTTTGCTGAACGACCGGCGCTGAACATCGCGGGCAGCGTGCTGACCTACCGTCAATTACTGGATCGCGCCGTGTCGATCCAGCAAGGCCTGCGCCCCCTGCTGGAACACGCGCAGACGCCAACCGTGATCGGCGTGTGCCTGGAAAAATCCGTTGATCTGTATGCCAGCATTCTGGCGGTGCTGGGTTGCGGCGCGGTGTACCTGCCACTGGCACCGGATCATCCGCCGCAACGCCAGCGCACCATGCTGCGAAGCAGCAACGCCAAGGTGTTGGTGGTAGAGGGTCAGCACCCTTTGCGCGGCGATTTCGTTACCCTGAATGTCAGCACTGTCGACCCGACCTGTGCCGACATCACACGCCCGCTGATGCAGCATCGTCCCAGCAGCGAGGCGCCCTGCGTGGCGCTTTTCACCTCAGGCACGACCGGCCAACCGAAAGGCGTACTGCTCAGCCAACACAACCTTGCGCATTTCACCGCCTGGCTTGGCGCCTGTATGTCGTTGGACGAGCACAGCCGCGTGCTGCAGTTTTCGCCGCTCAGTTTTGACTCATCGCTGATCGACATCTTCCCTGCCCTGATAGCCGGCGCCGAGTTGATCGTCCCGAGCGAGCGCCAACGGCACGATCCTCAGCAACTGGTCGAGCTGATTCGCCAACAGGGCATCAGCCACGCGTTTCTGCCGCCGGCGCTGCTGAGCATTCTGCCGCTGGATCAGCCCTTGGGTTTGACTCACTTGATGACGGGCGGCGATGCCTGCGAGCCGCATGTGATCGAATGCCTGGCGAGCCAATGCCACCTGCACAATTTCTACGGCCCTACCGAAACGACGGTACTGGTCACCCACCGAACGTTCCAGCCCGGTGACAGCACACGCAATCTTGGCCGCCCCATTGCCAACAGCCAGGTGCTGATCCTCGACGACGACCTGCACCCGGTGGATGAACAGGTGATGGGCGATCTGTATATCGTCGGCCCTGGCCTGGGCCTTGGGTATGTGAGCGCGCCGCAAGGGGCCGACAGCCCGTTTGTTGAGCTGACACTGCCGGGCGGCCGATCGGTGAGGGCATACCGCAGTGGCGACCGGGCGAAATGGACGGCCGACGGTATCGAACTGGGCGGTCGGCGGGATGATCAGGTAAAAATCCGCGGCTTTCGGGTCGAGCCCCAGGAGATTGAGCAATGCCTGCGCAGCAGTCGGCTGTTTCGCCAAGTGGCGGTGTTGATTGATCCTGACCGCAGGATCCTCAGCTTTGCCGCCCAACCCGAACCAGGCGCCACCATGGCGGGCCTCAAGCACCATGCGCGGCAATGGCTGCCGACCTACATGCAGCCCGAGGTGTGGACAGAATTACCCACTCTGCCGCGCACTCACCACGGCAAGATCGACCGCCAGGCATTGCTGGCGATACCGAAACATGCAACTGCGCGCAACGACTGCAATGCTGCACGAACGCCTCTGCAAATGCGGTTGGTGGCGCTGTGGAGCGAGTTGTTGGCGGTGCCGGATGGCGACATTTCCATCGACGATGGGTTTTTCAACCTGGGCGGTCATTCCATTCTGCTGTCTACCCTGCTGCTGCGTCTGCGCAAAGCGTTTGGCCGTAGCGTTTCACTGAGCAGCTTCTTTGAAGCGCCGACAATTCGTACGCTCTGCGTGCTCATGGAAGACGGCGCACTGCCGCATGCACTGTCAGGCCAGGTGGAAAAGGATGCGTCGCAAGCGCTGAATATAGAAACGCTGCATGAGGACCGCGCTGGCGATCCGCGCAAGGTGATTGTCACGGGCGCCAACAGTTTTGTCGGCGTGCACCTCGTCGAAGCCTTGTTGGCCGGCGGTGTGCAGGAGGTGGCATGCCTGGTGCGTGAACAGCCGGGGCAGTCGGCGACGACGCGGTTCACCCAGGCATTGCGCGAGTACCGGCTGGAACATCTGGATTTGAGTCGGGTGCAGGTATATGCCGCCAATATGGGCTTGCCGCGGCTGGGCCTGGCCAGCGATGTGTATGAGCACCTCGCCCGTAACCACGGGGTCTTGGTGCACAACGCGGCGCGGGTCAATCATGTGATGGATTACGCCTCACTCGCCCAGGACAACGTCGAACCGATACGTGAGTGCCTGCGCCTGTGTGAAACCCACTGCAAGAAAGTCTTCAATTTCATCTCGACCCTGTCGGCCTGCAGCAGTGTCGACGCCCAGGGACACATCCTTGAAACGCCGGCTGCAACCACATTGCCGCTCTACCTCAAGAATGGCTACAACCTCTCCAAGTGGGTCGCCGAACGCTTGCTGGGGCGTGCAGCCGAGCAAGGCGCATGGGTGAACATCTATCGCCCGGGAAACATCGCTTTCAATAGCCGCAACGGCGTCTGCAAGCCGCAAAACAACCGCCTGATGATGATGCTCAAGGGTTCGTTGCAATTGGGCCTGGCGCCGCGCCTGCAGGTGAACTTCGACCTGATGCCGGTGGACTTCTTTGCCCGTTTTGTTGCGTTTCACTGCGGCCGCTTTGTTGCGAGACGAAACGTATTCAACCTGCACAACCCACAGCCTTTGAGCTGGGATCACTACCTTGATGCATTCAGTCAGGCAGGCCACTGCTTCGAGCGAGTGAGCGTTGCGCAGTGGCAGACAGAGCTGCGAACGGTAGGCCCCGATAACGCGCTGTTTGGCGTGCTGGGCTTCTACCTGGATAACCTCGCAGAAGACATCAGCGACATCACGATGATTTGTCACGAGAACGCACGCCAGGGTGTGGAGGCGATGGGCGAGCAGTACCCGCACAAGGACCCGGCGCTGTTGCGCAGGGGCTGCGACCACCTCAAGGCCATCGGCTTTCTCTGACCGTTCAGGACATTTCTATGAATCTGCTGCAACCCGATACATTAATTCGCAACCCAAACGGCACACCGGTGGTGGCGTCTGTTGACGTCGCGTGCGAGGCCGCTGATCTGTGGCAAGTGGTGGGCAATTTTGCAGGCTTTGATGCCTTCGTTCCGACTCTCTCGCACATCGAAATGACGGGCACAGGCATAGGCGCCTTGCGCACGAAATATTTCCACGATGGCCATTGCGTCGTTGAGCAACTCAACAGCCGCGACGACGACGCCATGTACATGACCTGGACCACACTCTACAACACCTTGGGTGTCGCCCGGCTGTGGGCTGCCATGCAGGTGGAAGCGCTCGGCGCAGGATGTTCGCGGGCAACCTGGACGCTCATGGGTGAGCCGGTCGATACCACCCAGGCGGCGTTTGAACAGTTTGTGCAGACCTTCGCCGACACTGCCTTGGAGAATGTACGCCAGATGTTCAGCTGATCAGCAGGAGCGAGACGCCTCGCTCCTGCAGGGCCCGGTCAGATTTTGAAGCTGTCGACCAGTTGCTTCAGGCGGCTCGCTTGCTGAGACAGCGCATCGCAGTCCTTCAGCGTTTCGTTGAGGTTGGCCACACCCTGCTGATTCAGCAGGTTGATCTGGTTGATGTCGACATTGAGGGTCTCAACCACAGCGGTCTGCTCCTCGGTAGCCGCCGCGACCGACTGGTTCATGCCATCGATCTCGACGATTCGCTGCGTCACGCTGACCAGGCGCTCGCCGGCCTGGTTGGCCACTTCAACGCTCTCCTCGCTGGAGGTCTGGCTGGCGTTCATGGTGGTCACCGCCTCACGCGAGCCCACTTGCAGCGACGTGATCATCTTGTGGATCTCTTCGGCGGACTCCTGGGTACGGTGAGCGAGGTTACGCACTTCGTCGGCAACCACGGCAAACCCACGCCCGGCTTCCCCGGCACGCGCGGCCTCGATTGCGGCATTGAGCGCCAACAAGTTGGTTTGCTGGGAGATGCCTTTGATCACATCAAGGATGTGGCCAATGTTGTCGGTGCTGGCGTTCAGGGTTTCAATCTGAGTGCAGGACAGGCTGATCTTCTGCGACAGCTCCGACATTGCCAGGATGGTTTTCTCCACCACCTTGCGCCCGTCGTCTGCTTGTTCACTGGCACCACTGGCGTGTTGCGAAGCATCAGCTGCGTTACGCGCGATTTCCTGGGTAGCGGCGCCCAGCTCGTTGATCGCCGCGGCCACACTGTTGGTGCGCGCGCTTTGCTCGTCCGAGCCGATGATCGAGGCGTTCGACGACGCCATCACGCGCTGGGACAGGTCATGCACCTGACGCGTTGCCGAAGACACTTCGGAAATAGAGGCGTGGATACGCTCGACGAACTGGTTGAAGGCGCTGCCTACCTCGCCAAACTCGTCCTTGCTGGTTACGTCCAGGCGGCGAGTCAAATCGCCCTCACCCTGGGCAATGTCCTGCATGGCCACACCCATGGTGGTCAGCGGGCGCAGCAGTACTTGGATCAACAGGCTCAACAGCACGGCAATGGCGACAACCGCGATCAGCATGGCGATCAACGCCGAAGTACGGAATTTGCCAAGTGGTGCGTAGGCTTTGTCTTTGTCGATCGACAGACCGATGTACCAATCTGCACCGGGCAAACCGCTGATCGGCGTGAACGAAAGAATGCGGTCCTGGCCATTGAGAACCACGTCCTGGCTGACCTTGTCGATCCGCAGGTTGGTACCTGGGTAGATGTCCTTGAGGTTTTTCATCACCTGGTCCTGGTCAGGACTGACGATGACCTGGCCATCGGCGCTGACCAGGAGCGCATGGCCGATCCCGCCGAAGTCTACCGAGTTGATGATCTTCACCAGGGTTTGCAGGCTCAGGTCACCACCGACCACACCCAACAGCTCACCGTTCTTTTTGACGGGCAGAGCAATGGTTACGATCTGCCCGCCGACTGCGGCCATGTAAGGCGGAGTCAGCATGGGTTTATCGGCAGCCACCGCCTGCTTGTACCAAGGGCGCTGACGCGGGTCGTAATCGTCAGGCATCTTCGCGTCAGGACGCTGGGTGAACACCCCGTTGGTTTGCCCGACGTAGGTGAACTGGAAGTTCGAGGTGAACGCAGGCTGATCAACCAAGCCAGGAAGATCGGCCTGACTGCCCTGATGGGCAACGTTTTGCGCCAGGCTTTCGAGTACCAGAATGCGGCCACTGAGCCAGTTCTGCACACTGCTGGCCGTGAGTTCGCCTGATTGCTGGATAGACGAGTCCAGGTTTTGCTTGATGGTGCTGCGCTGCAGGTAGTCGTTGTAAAGCGTGAATAACGCGAACGCGAGAACCACGACGCCTGATGCGGCCAGCAGAATTTTATGACTGAACTTAAGATTCATTTCATCGACTTCTTTTGCCAAATGGGGATGAGCGTGCCGAGTGGAACATTCCATGTAACGGGATAGGCGGACTCTGCGACCGCTCTATTTCGGTGCACGCATGGCTCGTCAGGCTTTCGGCCAGGCCAGGATAAATCTTAGAAATTTGTGAGAAGCATCCTCATTTTGAGTAGGAAACCGACCGGCGGTAGATCTGCAGGCTCTGGCGTTGCAAAATTTTTCAGCCTCCCAGACAATGAGACTAATTATCATTTGTGACGTTTGGCCGGGCCTGTGTGAATGCCATCTACCGAGTACATCCCTGGTGAACCTGTGGTGCAGACGCTTTACAGCGCCCATCACAGCTGGCTCAACCGGTGGCTGCGCAGTCGCCTGGGCAATGCAGCGGATGCAGCGGACCTGGCTCAGGACACGTTCGTGCGCTTGCTGCAAAAAACCGAACGCCTTGAACTCAAAGCTCCTCGCGCCTTTCTGCGAAGCATCGCCAGCGGCCTGGTGATTGATCATTGGCGGCGCGAAGAAATCCAGCGCGCCTACCTTGAGTCTATTGCCCACCTGCCTGAAGCGTTGGCACCCAGCGCAGAAACGCGGATGTTGGTGCTGGAACTGCTGGAGGAAATCGCCCGTCTTCTGGACGGATTGAAACCGAAAGTACGTCAGGCGTTTCTGCTGGCTCAGTGTGATGGGTTGGCGCACAAGCAGATCGCGCTGCAGATGGGGGTGTCGTTGCGAACAGTGGAACGGTATATCGCGCAGGCGCTGTATCACTGCTACGTAGTGCGTTATGAAACGTGACCCCGATGGATAATGCCGCGCGCCCGGGGCCAGATCCTCAGGTGGTCAAGCAGGCCATCACTTGGGCACTGCGCCTGCGTAATAACCGGGCCAATGTGCGCTTGCATGCACAATGTGAGCGCTGGCGCGAGGCGCATGACGACCATGAATTGGCCTGGCAGCGGGTACAAGCACTGCAGCAGGAATTGAGCAGCCAAATGGCCGCGATTCCCGGTGCGCGCGTGGCCTTGGAAAATGCTTCGCAAGGCGTGGGCCGGCGGCAGGCACTGAAGATGTTGTCTGGCGTCATGTTGGTGGGCTCGGCAGCCTGGTTAAGCCGCGACCTGACCGGCTGGCAGCGCTGGACGTCCGACCTTGCGACCGCCACAGGGGAACGGCGCAGCGTGCAATTGCCGGATGGCGCTCGCGTGCAACTCAACACCGACAGCGCCGTGGACCTGGACTTCAACGCACAGCAGCGTCTGATCACGCTGGTTCGCGGGGAAATCCTGGTGACGTGCGGCGCGCCTTCTTCAGCGCCACTGCTGGTGCAAACTCGGCATGGCTTGCTCGAAGGTATCGACGGGCGCTTTGCCGTGCGCCAAGACAGCGATTGCACACGCTTGAGTGTGGTCAGTGGCAACGTGGCCATTCACTCACCACACTCGGCAGACGGACTGTCGACTCAAGTCCATGCAGGAGAGAACTACCTGGTACATCGCACGCATGCCACGCTGGCGCCGCCGCTGGATATGGACATGGGCGCCTGGGTCGATGGGCTGATCGTGACACGGAACATGCGCCTGGCTGCATTCCTGTCGGAGGTAGGGCGCTATCGCCATGGTTATCTGGGTTGTTCGGCAGAAGCCAGCGACTTGCGGTTGTCGGGGGTTTTCCGCCTGGAGGACACGGATAAATTGTTGGCGGTCGTTGCACAGACGCTGTCTGTTGAAGTGCGCTATCGCACGCGTTGGTGGGTAAGCCTGGAACGTTCAGCCTGATTTTTTATGTTTTATATAAAGTTTTTTTGGCGGTTTTTTTCCGTGAGACCGGCTTAGACAGTAAGCCTTTCAATCAGCCCTCACCGGCCTCCACGGATCTTGATCATGACAGCGCGTTATCCCGGCAACTCATCGTGCTCCTCCTACCCCCTTTTGGCTAAATCCATCCGTACGGCATTGCTGTCGACCGCGCTGGGCATGGGCGCGGTTCCGATCGCCGGCATGGCTGGGCAAGCAAACATCGAGCAGGTTAACCAGCGCTACGACCTGCCTGCCGGCGCCCTGGGCGAGGTGCTCAATCAATTCGCCCGTCAGGCAGGCATTACCCTCTCCAGCACGCCTGGGCAAACCCAAGGCCGGCAATCAGCCGGGCTGCACGGCGAGTATTCAGCCGGGCAGGGGTTGAATCATCTACTCAGCGGCTCTGGCTTGCAGGCCGTATCGCAAGATGGTGTCAGCTTTGTGCTGGAGACCCAGACGCAGAGCAGCACCGTGACGCTGCCCACCACGGATATCAAAGGCTTCGCCCTGGGTAATGCCTTAGGCAGCATGGAAGGCTATAACGCGACGCATAGCCAAATCGCAACCAAGACCAGCGCTGCGCTGCTGGAGACGTCGCAAACCGTCTCCGTGGTGACGCGCGAGCAGATGGACGACCAAGGCTCCCAGACCGTCGCACAAGCCATGCGTTACACGCCTGGAGTACTGACCAACCCCTATGGCGCGACCCATCGTTATGACTACGTGGCAATGCGCGGTTTTAACGATGGTTCTGTGGACAACATCTACCTTGATGGCTTGAAGTCCATGGGGGATAGCGGCACCTATAGCACCATGCAGGTTGATCCGTATTTTCTCGAGCGCGTGGACATTCTGAAGGGGCCTTCCTCTGTCCTCTATGGACGCAGCTCGCCCGGCGGCCTGGTCGCGCTGACCAGCAAAAAGCCATTGCTTGAGCCCTACCATCAGGTTCAAGCAACGGCAGGCAGTCACGGCCAGCAGGGCATGGGTTTTGACTTCAGTGGCCCCGTGGATGACGACAAGCGTATTGCCTATCGGCTTATCGGTTTAGCGGACAAGGCCGATACGCAGTTCGACCACGCCAAAGAAAAGCGCTTTGCCTTGGCGCCGACACTCAGCATCGACTTTACCGAAGACACCTCGCTGACACTCCAGGCGTACCTGCAGCATGATCCTGATGGCGGCTATCACGGCGGTATGCCGGCAGACGGCGCATTGCATCAGCGTAATGGCCAGCGCATCTCCAGCCACTTCTTTGAAGGTGAACCTGGAGTTGATGGCTACAAACGTGATCAGCAGTCGTTCGGCTATCAGTTCGAGCATCGATTCAACGACGTGTTTACTGCGCGACAGAACTTGCGCTATCTCGACTCCAAGGTGCAATTGGATCAGGTGTACGCCTATGGCTGGACCACACCGACCAGTAACGAGTTGAATCGCTATTACTCGGGAGGTGATGAGAAGCTGCATGCGTTCATCATCGACAACATGCTGCAGGCAGAATTTTTTACCGGGGCCACCCAACATACCGTGCTGATGGGAGCTGATTATCAGCGACGTAAAACGGTGGTGGACTGGACGAGCGGGTCACTGCAGCCAATCAACGCATTCAACCCGGTCTATGGCAACACTGCTATCAGCAATGCCAGCCTGACCAGCTATCTGCGTCGCCTTGAGCAAACTGGCGTTTATCTACAAGACCTGATCGAAATGGATAAATGGCGGTTCTCTCTAGGGCTGCGTCAGGACTGGGTAGAGACCTCTGACGAGAACCGTATTACTGAAGCGGGTCGACCGCTGGGCACAGAGATTTCTGACAAGCGTACCAAGCTGACTGGGCGAGCCGGCGCGCTGTATCTATTTGATAACGGCTTGGCACCCTATGTCAGCTATTCAGAGTCGTTCAACCCGAACTCCTATTCAGACAGCGCCGGTAACCCGCTGGCACCCACCAATGGAACACAGTGGGAAGCGGGCTTGAAGTATCAGCCGCCGGGGACGGATGACTTGTTTACAGCTTCCTGGTTTCGCATCGACCAAGAAAACCTGGCGACGAAGCTTCCACAAGAAAACTTCTATCGCGCAGTAGGTGCGGTTCGCTCGCAGGGCCTGGAGTTGGAAGCACACATGCAACTGACCGATAACCTGAAGATTTTGGGCAGCTATACCTTTACCGACATTAAATACTCAAAATCGATGGTCAGTACATTGAGCTCAGCCGACAACTTGATCGAGAACAAAGGCAACTCCCCCACGCAGGCACCTCGCCATATGGCATCGGTGTGGGCGGACTACACGTTTGATAGCGGCGCCTTTGACGGCCTCCGACTTGGCGGCGGGGTTCGGTACGTCGGCTACAGCTGGGCAGACGCGGAGAACACAATGAAGGTACCGGCCTACACCTTGTTTGACGCATCCTTGGGGTATGACTTGGGCAGGGTTGGGTTGAAAGGCGTAGATGTAAGGTTGAACGCGAACAACCTGACCAATGAGACCTATGTAGCGTCCTGTGCCAGCCTGAACTTCTGCTATTTGGGCGAAGAACGTAACGTCAGTGCGACGGTAAGCTATCAATTCTGATCTGTTAGCGTTTCTGACAAGCCAGTGTCCGCTTTCAGGCACTGGCTTTTTTGTGGGCCGGGTTCAGGGTGATCTGATGTGGTCGACCCGGGAGGACTTACCTGCCTTCTCTCAGTCGGCGGCAGTCCTCCAAAACGACAAAACCCCTGTCTGCGTTAACAGACAGGGGTTTCGGAATTTAATCTTGACGATGACCTACTCTCACATGGGGAAACCCCACACTACCATCGGCGATGCATCGTTTCACTGCTGAGTTCGGGATGGGATCAGGTGGTTCCAATGCTCTATGGTCGTCAAGAAATTCTGTGTACCAGCGCGTTGCGCGTGCACGTGCCGGTGAAATTCATGGACTTCTACATAAACAAAACCCCTGTTTGCGTTAGCAAACAGGGGCTCTGGAATTTAATCTTGACGATGACCTACTCTCACATGGGGAAACCCCACACTACCATCGGCGATGCATCGTTTCACTGCTGAGTTCGGGATGGGATCAGGTGGTTCCAATGCTCTATGGTCGTCAAGAAATTCGGGTACTGAGTCGTGACCACATGGCCTCGCTTCAGCAAATTGGGTATGTGAAAGCTTTCGGTGTTTTGTGAGGTTCGAACTTTCGGTTCATTTCGTCTTCACACACCGCAATCTGGTGCTCTTTCGCTTTTCAGCTCGAAGCAAGCAAATTGCTTGGGTGTTATATGGTCAAGCCTCACGGGCAATTAGTATTGGTTAGCTCAACGCCTCACAGCGCTTACACACCCAACCTATCAACGTCGTAGTCTTCGACGGCCCTTCAGGGAACTCAAGGTTCCAGTGAGATCTCATCTTGAGGCTAGTTTCCCGCTTAGATGCTTTCAGCGGTTATCTATTCCGAACATAGCTACCCGGCAATGCCACTGGCGTGACAACCGGAACACCAGAGGTTCGTCCACTCCGGTCCTCTCGTACTAGGAGCAGCCCCTCTCAAATCTCAAACGTCCACGGCAGATAGGGACCGAACTGTCTCACGACGTTCTAAACCCAGCTCGCGTACCACTTTAAATGGCGAACAGCCATACCCTTGGGACCGGCTTCAGCCCCAGGATGTGATGAGCCGACATCGAGGTGCCAAACACCGCCGTCGATATGAACTCTTGGGCGGTATCAGCCTGTTATCCCCGGAGTACCTTTTATCCGTTGAGCGATGGCCCTTCCATACAGAACCACCGGATCACTAAGACCTACTTTCGTACCTGCTCGACGTGTCTGTCTCGCAGTCAAGCGCGCTTTTGCCTTTATACTCTACGACCGATTTCCGACCGGTCTGAGCGCACCTTCGTACTCCTCCGTTACTCTTTAGGAGGAGACCGCCCCAGTCAAACTACCCACCATACACTGTCCTCGATCCGGATAACGGACCTGAGTTAGAACCTCAAAGTTGCCAGGGTGGTATTTCAAGGTTGGCTCCACGCAGACTGGCGTCCACGCTTCAAAGCCTCCCACCTATCCTACACAAGCAAATTCAAAGTCCAGTGCAAAGCTATAGTAAAGGTTCACGGGGTCTTTCCGTCTAGCCGCGGATACACTGCATCTTCACAGCGATTTCAATTTCACTGAGTCTCGGGTGGAGACAGCGCCGCCATCGTTACGCCATTCGTGCAGGTCGGAACTTACCCGACAAGGAATTTCGCTACCTTAGGACCGTTATAGTTACGGCCGCCGTTTACCGGGGCTTCGATCAAGAGCTTCGCGTTAGCTAACCCCATCAATTAACCTTCCGGCACCGGGCAGGCGTCACACCCTATACGTCCACTTTCGTGTTTGCAGAGTGCTGTGTTTTTAATAAACAGTCGCAGCGGCCTGGTATCTTCGACCGGCATGAGCTTACGGAGCAAGTCCTTCACCCTCACCGGCGCACCTTCTCCCGAAGTTACGGTGCCATTTTGCCTAGTTCCTTCACCCGAGTTCTCTCAAGCGCCTTGGTATTCTCTACCCAACCACCTGTGTCGGTTTGGGGTACGGTTCCTGGTTACCTGAAGCTTAGAAGCTTTTCTTGGAAGCATGGCATCAACCACTTCGTTAACTAAAAGTTAACTCGTCATCAGCTCTCGGCCTTAAGATCCCGGATTTACCTAAGATCTCAGCCTACCACCTTAAACTTGGACAACCAACGCCAAGCTGGCCTAGCCTTCTCCGTCCCTCCATCGCAATAACCAGAAGTACAGGAATATTAACCTGTTTTCCATCGACTACGCTTTTCAGCCTCGCCTTAGGGACCGACTAACCCTGCGTCGATTAACGTTGCGCAGGAAACCTTGGTCTTTCGGCGTGGGTGTTTTTCACACCCATTGTCGTTACTCATGTCAGCATTCGCACTTCTGATACCTCCAGCAAGCTTCTCAACTCACCTTCACAGGCTTACAGAACGCTCCTCTACCGCATCACTTACGTGATACCCGTAGCTTCGGTGTATGGTTTGAGCCCCGTTACATCTTCCGCGCAGGCCGACTCGACTAGTGAGCTATTACGCTTTCTTTAAAGGGTGGCTGCTTCTAAGCCAACCTCCTAGCTGTCTAAGCCTTCCCACATCGTTTCCCACTTAACCATAACTTTGGGACCTTAGCTGACGGTCTGGGTTGTTTCCCTTTTCACGACGGACGTTAGCACCCGCCGTGTGTCTCCCATGCTCGGCACTTGTAGGTATTCGGAGTTTGCATCGGTTTGGTAAGTCGGGATGACCCCCTAGCCGAAACAGTGCTCTACCCCCTACAGTGATACATGAGGCGCTACCTAAATAGCTTTCGAGGAGAACCAGCTATCTCCGAGCTTGATTAGCCTTTCACTCCGATCCACAGGTCATCCGCTAACTTTTCAACGGTAGTCGGTTCGGTCCTCCAGTTAGTGTTACCCAACCTTCAACCTGCCCATGGATAGATCGCCCGGTTTCGGGTCTATTCCCAGCGACTAGACGCCCTATTAAGACTCGCTTTCGCTACGCCTCCCCTATTCGGTTAAGCTCGCCACTGAAAATAAGTCGCTGACCCATTATACAAAAGGTACGCAGTCACAGAACAAAGTCTGCTCCCACTGCTTGTACGCATACGGTTTCAGGATCTATTTCACTCCCCTCTCCGGGGTTCTTTTCGCCTTTCCCTCACGGTACTAGTTCACTATCGGTCAGTCAGTAGTATTTAGCCTTGGAGGATGGTCCCCCCATATTCAGACAAAGTTTCTCGTGCTCCGTCCTACTCGATTTCATGACTAAGAGATTTTCGCGTACAGGGCTATCACCCACTATGGCCGCACTTTCCAGAGCGTTCCGCTAATCTCAAAGCCACTTAAGGGCTAGTCCCCGTTCGCTCGCCACTACTAAGGGAATCTCGGTTGATTTCTTTTCCTCAGGGTACTTAGATGTTTCAGTTCCCCTGGTTCGCCCCTTACACCTATGTATTCAGTGTAAGGTAACCATCTTATGATGGCTGGGTTCCCCCATTCAGACATCTCCGGATCAAAGTCTGTTTGCCGACTCCCCGAAGCTTTTCGCAGGCTACCACGTCTTTCATCGCCTCTGACTGCCAAGGCATCCACCGTATGCGCTTCTTCACTTGACCATATAACCCCAAGCAATCTGGTTATACTGTGAAGACAACATTCGCCGAAAATTCGATAATACTCAATTACGAGTAACTCACAAATTTTACCTTAGCCTGATCCGTTACCAGTGAAAGTAACGTTCAGTCTATCTTTCTATCACATACCCAAATTTTTAAAGAACGATCTAATCAAAGACTAGAAATCAACATTCACCATCACCTGGATGGAATGCTCATTTCTAAGCTTTCAAAACTTTCAGAAGCAGTAGTGGTGGAGCCAAACGGGATCGAACCGTTGACCTCCTGCGTGCAAGGCAGGCGCTCTCCCAGCTGAGCTATGGCCCCGTATTTCTACAGGCGTTTCCCACACAAAATTGGTGGGTCTGGGCAGATTCGAACTGCCGACCTCACCCTTATCAGGGGTGCGCTCTAACCAACTGAGCTACAGACCCAATTTCGGGCTGCTTCTTTATCGTCTTCTTCAATGAATCAAGCAATTCGTGTGGGAACTTATGGAGCAGCTGATGTCGTCGATTAAGGAGGTGATCCAGCCGCAGGTTCCCCTACGGCTACCTTGTTACGACTTCACCCCAGTCATGAATCACACCGTGGTAACCGTCCTCCCGAAGGTTAGACTAGCTACTTCTGGTGCAACCCACTCCCATGGTGTGACGGGCGGTGTGTACAAGGCCCGGGAACGTATTCACCGCGACATTCTGATTCGCGATTACTAGCGATTCCGACTTCACGCAGTCGAGTTGCAGACTGCGATCCGGACTACGATCGGTTTTATGGGATTAGCTCCACCTCGCGGCTTGGCAACCCTCTGTACCGACCATTGTAGCACGTGTGTAGCCCAGGCCGTAAGGGCCATGATGACTTGACGTCATCCCCACCTTCCTCCGGTTTGTCACCGGCAGTCTCCTTAGAGTGCCCACCATTACGTGCTGGTAACTAAGGACAAGGGTTGCGCTCGTTACGGGACTTAACCCAACATCTCACGACACGAGCTGACGACAGCCATGCAGCACCTGTCTCAATGTTCCCGAAGGCACCAATCTATCTCTAGAAAGTTCATTGGATGTCAAGGCCTGGTAAGGTTCTTCGCGTTGCTTCGAATTAAACCACATGCTCCACCGCTTGTGCGGGCCCCCGTCAATTCATTTGAGTTTTAACCTTGCGGCCGTACTCCCCAGGCGGTCAACTTAATGCGTTAGCTGCGCCACTAAAAGCTCAAGGCTTCCAACGGCTAGTTGACATCGTTTACGGCGTGGACTACCAGGGTATCTAATCCTGTTTGCTCCCCACGCTTTCGCACCTCAGTGTCAGTATTAGTCCAGGTGGTCGCCTTCGCCACTGGTGTTCCTTCCTATATCTACGCATTTCACCGCTACACAGGAAATTCCACCACCCTCTACCATACTCTAGTCAGTCAGTTTTGAATGCAGTTCCCAGGTTGAGCCCGGGGATTTCACATCCAACTTAACAAACCACCTACGCGCGCTTTACGCCCAGTAATTCCGATTAACGCTTGCACCCTCTGTATTACCGCGGCTGCTGGCACAGAGTTAGCCGGTGCTTATTCTGTCGGTAACGTCAAAACACTAACGTATTAGGTTAATGCCCTTCCTCCCAACTTAAAGTGCTTTACAATCCGAAGACCTTCTTCACACACGCGGCATGGCTGGATCAGGCTTTCGCCCATTGTCCAATATTCCCCACTGCTGCCTCCCGTAGGAGTCTGGACCGTGTCTCAGTTCCAGTGTGACTGATCATCCTCTCAGACCAGTTACGGATCGTCGCCTTGGTGAGCCATTACCTCACCAACTAGCTAATCCGACCTAGGCTCATCTGATAGCGCAAGGCCCGAAGGTCCCCTGCTTTCTCCCGTAGGACGTATGCGGTATTAGCGTCCGTTTCCGAACGTTATCCCCCACTACCAGGCAGATTCCTAGGCATTACTCACCCGTCCGCCGCTCTCAAGAGAAGCAAGCTTCTCTCTACCGCTCGACTTGCATGTGTTAGGCCTGCCGCCAGCGTTCAATCTGAGCCATGATCAAACTCTTCAGTTCAAACATCTTTGGGTTTTTAAGAAACCCTAAACTTGGCTCAGCAATCGTTGGTTACATCTTTGATTTCTCGCGGAGTAACTTGTGATGCTGATAATCTTGTTGACTATCAGTCTGACTCCACAAGCACCCACACGAATTGCTTGATTCAGTTGTTAAAGAGCGGTTGGTTAAGATCTTTCGTCTCAACCGAGGCGCGCATTCTACAGCAGCCTCATTTGCTGTCAAGTGATTATTTTCAGAAGTTTTCGAAGATTTCTTCAACAACTTCAACCACTTGCGCTTCCGATCTCTCGTTAGCGGGAGGCGAATTCTACAGCGTTACACGCTGCTGTCAACACCTCTTTTTCTCCGCTTTCGACCGAGAAGATCGAAACGTTAATAGAGCCAAACAACACTGCCCTACCAACTCCTTCTGGGCTTCGATGAACTGAAGCAACTCGCTGTCGAATCTCGCGTAACTCTTTGTTTAACAAGGAGTTTTCCGTTTCGACTGCGCCGGAAGTGGGGCGAATTATAGACTTCCAGAATCTGCCGTCAACCCTTAATTTTGCTTTTCTATCAATTAGTTAGGATTGATTAAAAAACAACCGACATTAAGCCCTTCACACACTCTATATAGAGGGAAACGCTCATATAACCCCCGCCTCCTTTAAAGCAGCCACACTCGCCGGCCCCAGCCCAAGCACACCTTGCAACACCTGAACCGTATGCTCTCCCAATAGAGGAGGCGCGCTACGGTACTCCACCGGCGTCTTGGAAAGCCTTATCGGACTCGCTACCTGAGGCACCATCCCCGCCAACGCATGCGGCAATGCCATCGCCAACCCCCGCGCCTTGACCTGTGGGTCGGCGAACACCTGTGCCAAGTCATTGATAGGCCCGCACGGCACACCCACTCGCTCCAGCTGCGATACCCACTCAGCGGTGGTCTTGAAGACGGTAGCCTGGCGAATCAACGGAATCAGCTCCGCGCGATTAGCCACCCGCAGCTTATTAGTAGCAAAGCGCGGATCCTCTGCCCATTGAGGCTGCCCCGCCACCTCAGCGAACTTGCGAAACTGCCCGTCGTTACCCACCGTGAGGATGAAGTCACCATCAGCCGTGGGAAAATCCTGATAAGGCACGATATTGGGATGAGCATTGCCCAAACGCTTTGGCGAAACACCCGTCGTGAGGTAATTCATCGCCTGATTAGCCAGGCACGCCACCTGCACATCCAGCAACGCCATATCAATGTGCTGCCCGCCACCGTCATGATCGCGATGGGCCAGCGCTGCCAGAATGGCCACCGTCGAGTAGAGCCCGGTCAGGATGTCGGTCAATGCCACGCCCACCTTCACAGGCCCAGCCCCTTCATCACCCTCTGGCCGACCGGTCAGGCTCATAAGGCCACCCAGCCCCTGGATCATGAAGTCATAACCGGCGCGTGTCGCGTAAGGCCCCGTCTGACCAAAGCCCGTGATCGAGCAATAGATCAACTCGGGATTGATCTCCTTCAGCGATTCATAGTCCAGCCCATATGCCGCCAGACCACCCACCTTGAAGTTCTCGATCAGGATGTCGGACTTGGCCGCCAGGTCACGCACCAGCTTCTGCCCCTCCGGTCGCGTGAAGTCGATAGTCACCGACTCCTTGTTACGGTTGGCCGACAAGTAATACGCCGCTTCACTGGTGTTCTCGCCAAATGCATCCTTAAGAAAGGGCGGCCCCCATGCACGCGTGTCGTCGCCATTACCAGGCCGCTCGACCTTGATCACTTCAGCCCCAAGGTCCGCAAGGATCTGCCCGGACCAGGGGCCCGCCAGCACTCGCGATAAATCCAGTACCCGCAGATGTGAAAGCGCGCCCATGCCGTGCTCCTATTAATAGAACGCCTGAAGACCGGTTTGCGCACGCCCAAGAATCAAGGCGTGCACGTCATGCGTTCCTTCATAGGTGTTGACCACCTCCAGGTTGACCAAGTGGCGCGCCACCCCGAACTCATCGGAAATACCGTTGCCACCCAACATGTCACGCGCCATACGGGCGATGTCCAGGGACTTGCCGCACGAGTTGCGCTTCATAATCGAAGTGATCTCAACCGCCGCCGTTCCTTCATCCTTCATGCGCCCCAGACGCAGACACCCTTGCAGCGCCAGCGTGATCTCGGTCTGCATATCGGCCAGCTTCTTCTGGATCAATTGGGTTGCCGCCAATGGACGCCCGAACTGATGACGATCCAGGGTGTACTGGCGAGCGGTATGCCAGCAGAACTCGGCGGCACCCAGCGCGCCCCAGGAGATGCCGTAGCGCGCCGAGTTAAGGCAGGTGAAAGGCCCTTTCAAACCACGCACATCCGGGAAAATGTTTTCTTCCGGCACAAAGACGTTATCCATGACAATTTCACCGGTAATGGAAGCCCGCAGGCCGACCTTGCCGTGAATCGCCGGAGCGCTCAGACCTTTCCAACCCTTCTCAAGGACAAAACCGCGGATATCCCCGGCATCGTCCTTGCCCCACACCACAAACACATCGGCGATCGGGCTATTGGTGATCCACATCTTGGCGCCAGTCAGGCTATAGCCGCCGTCTACCTTGCGCGCCCGCGTAATCATCGCACCCGGGTCAGAACCATGGTTAGGCTCGGTCAGGCCGAAGCAGCCGATCCATTCCCCGGATGCCAACTTCGGCAGGTACTTCTGCTTCTGCGCCTCGGTACCAAATTCGTTGATGGGCACCATGACCAGTGACGACTGCACACTCATCATCGAGCGATAGCCAGAGTCGACACGCTCGACCTCACGGGCGATCAGCCCATAACTGACGTAATTCAAGCCACTGCCACCGTACTGCTCAGGGATCATCGCGCCGAGCAGGCCGGTTTCGCCCATCTCGCGAAAGATCGCCGGGTCGGTCTTTTCATGGCGGAAGGCTTCGAGCACACGCGGCGCCAGCTTGTCCTGGGCGAACTGCCCAGCACTGTCACGCACCATGCGCTCTTCTTCGGTGAGCTGTTGATCCAGCAGCAGCGGATCGATCCAGTTGAAGCTTGCCTTACCAGCCATGAATAAGCCCTCGCGGAAAAAATCAGAAGTCATGGGTGCAGCCTAGGCTGGGCAGACGCAGAGGGCAAACGAGGTTTCTGCATATGGTTGTGCTAATTTCTCACTCCGAAACGACTGAGAAGGGCGCAGACGCGCTTTATAAGTGAGTACTCCGTACATGCGCAGAAAAATTCCCAGTACGACTGCTCTGGTCAGCTTTGAGGCTGCGGCCCGCCACGAGAGCTTTACCAAGGCGGCGCACGAGCTTTCCATCACCCAAGGCGCCATCTGTCGACAGATCGCCAGCCTTGAAGAGTTTTTGAGTGTCGAGCTATTTCGGCGCTCAAGGCGCGGGGTAAAACTGACGGAAGCGGGCCTGTCCTATAGCCGGCGCGTCGCCATGCAACTGGACGCCGTAGAGCGCGACACCTTGTCAATAATGGGACAGCAGGGCGCCAACGTCATTGAATTGGCCGTGGTGCCAACCTTCGGTACCCAATGGTTGATCCCTCGCCTCAAAGATTTTCAACGACAGCACCCAGAGGTGACCGTCAATCTCACCAACCGGACGCGCCCCTTTCTATTTGCCGATACCGAATTCGATGCTGCGATCTACTTCGGCGATGCCGACTGGTCCGGCACCGAGTCCCACCGTCT
This sequence comes from Pseudomonas sp. NFX183, assembly GCF_047943075.1. Lineage (NCBI taxonomy): Bacteria > Pseudomonadati > Pseudomonadota > Gammaproteobacteria > Pseudomonadales > Pseudomonadaceae > Pseudomonas > Pseudomonas sp. NFX183. The sequence continues at coordinate 2,013,006 of NZ_CP181333.1, forward strand.
GATGGGGGAAAATCCGCTGCCGGTGTGCAGCCCGCGCTTGTTGGGTGACCGTGACCACTTCAGCCCTCAGCAGATCGCGCAATTGCCGCTACTGCAGCAAACCACTCGGCCATACGCCTGGCGCCAATGGTTCAACGCGCAACAACTGAACATACCCCGTGACATGACAGGCCCTCGTTACGAGCTATTCTCGATGTTGTCTCAAGCCGCCATGCATGACATGGGCATTGCGCTGATTCCGCCATTCCTTATCCAGCGCGAGCTTGAGGAGAAGCAATTAGTGATCGCAAGCCCCGAAGCCCTCAGCAGTTCGAAGGCGTATTACCTGATGATTCCCGAACGAAAAGTCGAATCCGCCTCACTGCACGCCTTCAGAGACTGGTTAATTGATCAATCACAGCGTTATAGCCCCAATGTTTAAAGGCTCTACGCTAGTTACTGACCCTGTAGTCAAGATATTCTAAATCCTACAGATGTACGGATATGTCGCATTTACGCAGACTGTACTTGCCAGCCAGAAATGAGGCTCAAAGCTATGATCCACATGGCTTGCAGCGACCATATGCGGCCAATGCCCGCCCATTCACAGCGACGATTGGAAAAAGCCTCAAAAAAGCCTGAACCCCTCTAAACACCTGTATTTAAAACGGTTATTAGTGTGCATTGCGACAATCAGTCACAGGGTGACTTGTAGTTAATTTTTCGTCACCCGTCATAATCCCTTGATGGCCGTAAAGTTCGCCTGCAAAATGCCGCGCCCCGCTGTCATTTCGGCGGGATCGTGCTGATCGGCCGCCCCAGTTGCGCCACTCGCGGTGCACTGGCCTTTTTACAAAAAGATCAAAAGCAAAAAGATCATGCAGGAGATTTGACGTGCACATTGGTGTTCCTCTCGAAACCCAGACCGGTGAAACGCGGGTGGCTGCCACCCCGGAAACCATCAAGAAGCTGATCGGCCAGGGCCATAAGGTCACTGTTCAAAGCGGTGCAGGCATTAAAGCCAGTGTCGTGGACAGCGCCTATGAAACCGCAGGCGCAACCATTGGCAGTGCCGAGGATGCGTTGGGTGCCGAGCTGATTCTCAAGGTGGTTGCCCCCAGCGACAACGAACTGGCGCTGATCAAAAGCGGCACCGTGTTGGTGGGCATGCTCAACCCGTTCAGCAACGAAACCATCGCCAAGCTTGCCGAGCGCGGCATTACGGCCTTCGCCCTTGAAGCTGCACCGCGCACCTCGCGGGCCCAGAGCCTTGACGTGCTTTCATCGCAAGCGAACATCGCCGGCTATAAGGCGGTATTGCTGGCAGCCCATCACTACCCACGCTTCATGCCAATGCTGATGACTGCCGCCGGCACCGTCAAAGCCGCGCGCGTGCTGATCCTCGGCGCCGGTGTTGCAGGCTTGCAGGCCATTGCCACGGCGAAACGCCTGGGTGCGGTGATCGAAGCGTCCGACGTGCGCCCGGCAGTAAAAGAGCAGATCGAATCCCTGGGTGCCAAGTTCGTCGACGTGCCCTACGAAACCGATGAAGAACGCGAATGCGCGGTCGGCGTCGGCGGTTATGCGCGCCCCATGCCTTCCAGCTGGATGCAACGCCAGGCCCTGGCCGTGCACGAACGCGCCAAGCAAGCCGACATTGTTATCACCACCGCGCTGATCCCGGGCCGCAAGGCACCGACGCTGTTGAGTGCTGAAACCGTCGCACAAATGAAACCCGGCTCTGTGGTCATCGACCTCGCCGCCGCCCAGGGCGGCAACTGCCCGCTGACGGTCGCCGATCAGGTGATCGTGGAAAACGGCGTGACCATCTGCGGCCCGACCAACCTGGCCGGCGCAGTCGCTGCTGATGCTTCTGCTCTGTATGCGCGCAACCTGCTGGACTTCCTGAAGCTGGTCTTCACCAAGGAAGGGCAGTTTGAAATCAACCTCGAAGACGACATCGTCGCCGCGTGCCTGATGTGCCGCGACGGCCAAGTCATCCGTAAAAACGCCTAAGCAGGGATTCAGACGATGGAAGAGCTTATCTCCCCCGGTATCTACAACCTGATCATCTTTGTGCTGGCGATTTACGTCGGTTACCACGTGGTTTGGAACGTCACACCCGCGTTGCACACGCCATTGATGGCCGTGACTAACGCGATCTCGGCGATTGTGATCGTCGGCGCCATGCTGGCGGCGGCCCTTACCGTTACACCCTTGGGCAAGACCATGGGCACTCTGGCCGTGGCTCTGGCGGCGGTCAACGTGTTCGGCGGCTTCCTGGTAACGCGCAGGATGCTCGAGATGTTCAAGAAAAAAGCCCCGAAAGTAAAAGAAGAGGCGCCAAAGTAATGAGCATGAATCTTGTAACGACGCTCTACCTGATCGCGTCGATCTGCTTTATCCAGGCCCTCAAAGGCTTGTCACACCCCACCACGTCGCGACGCGGCAACCTGTTCGGCATGCTCGGCATGGCGCTCGCGGTGCTTACCACCGTAGGCCTGATCTATAAGCTGGGCGCTGAGCTGGCCACTGCTGGCATTGGTTACGTGATTGTCGGCCTGTTGATCGGCGGCACCGCCGGTTCAATCATGGCCAAGCGCGTAGAAATGACCAAGATGCCCGAGCTGGTGGCATTCATGCACAGCATGATCGGCCTGGCCGCGGTGTTTATCGCCATCGCCGCCGTGGTCGAGCCGCAATCCCTGGGCATCGTCAAACACTTGGGCGACTCGATCCCTGCCGGTAACCGCCTGGAACTGTTCCTCGGCGCGGCCATCGGTGCCATCACCTTCTCCGGTTCGGTGATCGCGTTCGGCAAGCTGTCGGGCAAGTACAAGTTCCGCCTGTTCCAAGGCGCACCGGTACAGTTCGGCGGCCAGCACAAGCTGAACCTGGTGCTGGGCCTTGCAACCCTGGGTCTGGGCCTGGCGTTCATGTTCACTGGCAACCTCAGCGCCTTCGCATTGATGCTGGCCCTGGCGTTCGTGCTTGGCGTGCTGATCATCATCCCGATTGGCGGCGCCGACATGCCGGTCGTCGTGTCGATGCTCAACAGCTACTCCGGCTGGGCAGCGGCGGGTATCGGCTTCTCGCTGAACAACTCGATGCTGATCATCGCCGGCTCGCTGGTGGGTTCCAGCGGCGCGATCCTGTCGTACATCATGTGCAAGGCGATGAATCGCTCGTTCTTTAATGTACTGCTCGGCGGCTTTGGCAACACAGCCGATGCGGCGGGCTCTGCGGGCTCGAAAGAAGCGCGCCCGGTCAAATCCGGCTCTGCCGACGACGCCACTTTCCTGCTGACCAATGCCGACACCGTGATCATCGTGCCGGGCTATGGCTTGGCGGTGGCACGTGCGCAACATGCGCTTAAAGAGCTGACCGAGAAGCTGACCCACCGCGGCGTGACCGTGAAGTATGCGATCCACCCGGTGGCGGGCCGTATGCCTGGTCATATGAACGTGCTGCTGGCCGAGGCCGAAGTGCCTTATGACCAGGTGTTCGAGATGGAAGACATCAACTCCGAGTTCGGCCAGGCCGACGTGGTGCTGGTGCTGGGCGCGAACGACGTGGTCAACCCGGCCGCCAAGAACGACCCTAATTCGCCGATCGCCGGCATGCCGATCCTTGAGGCGTTCAAGGCCAAGACCATCATCGTCAACAAGCGCTCGATGGCCAGCGGCTACGCGGGCCTGGACAACGAATTGTTCTACCTGGACAAGACCATGATGGTCTTCGGTGATGCCAAGAAGGTCATCGAAGACATGGTCAAAGCCGTCGAATAACACTGCGCCAGCGCAATACCCGAAACCCTGGCCTGCAGTAGGCTGGGGTTTTTTATTGCTGGATTAAAACCGACCAAAGGCTCTAAATCGCCGCCTGGCATTCGACCATGGTAGCGGGCCGAAATTTTTTGAAATCACTACACTGCCCACCTTGCTTCCGTAGCCTGAGATAACAATTCATGTACCGTGATCGTATCCGCTTGCCTTCGTTGTTGAACAAGGTCATGAGCGCGGCAGACGCCGCCGCACTGATCGAGGACGGCATGACCGTCGGCATGAGCGGCTTCACCCGCGCCGGTGAAGCCAAGGCCGTCCCTCACGCCCTGGCCGAACGCGCCAAGACTTCGCCGCTGAAAATCACCCTGATGACCGGCGCCAGCCTGGGCAATGACCTGGACAAGCAACTGACAGAAGCCGGTGTGCTGTCCCGACGCATGCCATTTCAGGTCGACAGCACCCTGCGCAAGGCGATCAATGCCGGCGAGGTGATGTTCATCGACCAGCATTTGTCCGAAACCGTCGAACAACTGCGCAACAACCAGCTCAAGCTGCCGGATATTGCCGTGATCGAAGCCGTCGCGATCACCGAGCAAGGCCATATTGTGCCGACCACCTCTGTGGGTAACTCGGCCAGCTTTGCGATTTTCGCCAAGCACGTGATCGTTGAGATCAACCTGGCGCACAACCCGAACCTGGAAGGGTTGCACGACATCTATATTCCCACCTACCGGCCGACGCGCACGCCGATCCCGCTGGTCAAGGTCGACGACCGCATCGGTAGCACCGCAATTCCGATCCCGCCGGAAAAGATTGTCGCCATCGTAATCACCAACCAGTCTGATTCCGCATCCACTGTGACGCCGCCGGACGCCGATACCCAAGGCATCGCCAATCACCTGATCAATTTCCTCAAGCAGGAAGTGGACGCCGGTCGCATGACCAACAAGCTCGGCCCGTTGCAGGCCGGGATTGGCAACATTGCCAACGCCGTGATGTGCGGTTTGATCGAATCGCCGTTCGAAGACCTGACGATGTATTCGGAAGTCCTGCAGGATTCGACCTTCGACCTGATCGATGCGGGCAAGCTGAGCTTTGCCTCCGGCAGCTCGATTACCTTGTCGGAACGGCGCAACGCCGACGTGTTCGGCAACCTGGAGCACTACAAGGACAAGCTGGTGCTGCGCCCACAGGAAATCTCCAACCACCCTGAGGTGGTGCGTCGCCTGGGCATTATCGGCATCAATACCGCGCTGGAATTCGACATCTACGGCAACGTCAATTCCACCCATGTGTGTGGCACGCGGATGATGAACGGTATTGGCGGCTCCGGGGACTTCGCGCGCAATGCGCACCTGGCCATCTTCGTGACCAAGTCGATCGCCAAGGGCGGCGCCATTTCCAGCGTGGTGCCGATGGTCAGCCATGTGGACCACACTGAGCATGATGTCGACATTCTGGTCACCGAAGTGGGCCTTGCCGACTTGCGCGGTCTGGCGCCACGGGAACGGGCTCGGGTGATCATCGACAACTGTGTGCATCCGGCCTACCGCGATGCGCTGAACAGCTACTTCAATGCTGCCTGTGCTATCGGCGGGCATACCCCGCATATCCTGCGCGAGGCACTGAGTTGGCACATTAACCTGGAAGAAACCGGGCACATGCTCAAGGCGTGATTGATACAGATTCGAGCTGATGCTCATACAGTTGCATCAGCTCGAATGCATCAGAATCAGATCTGCAAAAAACTGTACTGCTGTACCGGTCATTTCCCGCCGTATATTCCTACATACATCATCGAAATTGCCAATTTCGCACTGTTTAAGTGCGGACAGGTACAGTTGCCCCATTTCCGTACAGTACAGCGGGTATAAACAGTTAACTGGCCCTTCACAATACAGGTGAACTGTATCTACAGAGTCTTGCGTCGGAAGAGGATCATTGGCATCAGTTAAACCACTACCTAATCCCGCCACAAGCGGAAGGATGTCATCATGGAACGTACACTCAGTTCCGATCTGTTCTTCGAAGAAAAAGCTGTAAACACCCAGGCTTCCCTGCCTTTGCGCGTTCTCGCCAACCTGATGTTGTGGCAGCGCCGCATCTCCAGCCGCCATCAACTGGCTCGTCTGGATTCGCGTCTGCTGGCTGACGCCGGTATCAGCGAAGCTCAACGCTACGAAGAGCTGAGCAAGCCGTTCTGGCGCTAATTGGCGCCCGCTGGCCCTGACCCGCCGGGTCCACCGCCAGCATCCAGATTTGTCAAAGCAAAGCCCGCCCCGGGTAACCGGAGGCGGGCTTTGCTGTTTCTGGGATTCAGCTTTTAGATCGCAAACAGATGAGCTGCTTCGTAACCAGTACAGTTTAAAAAACACTACAGTCAAGCAGTACAATTTAGAGTTGGTGTATCTGTATTGGTGTCAGAGACACGCCCAACATGGAGTTCCACTACCTCATGAAAGGCCATCCCCATGCGAGCCTCGTCCAGTAAACGACTGATTATTCGTACCGCCAGTGCCCTGGCTCGATGGGCGAAACAGGCCCATGAGCGCCAACAACTGGCACAACTCGACGCTCGCGAGCTGTCCGACGCTGGCATCAGCCAGGGCGACCGAATCGCCGAGCTGTCCAAACCGTTCTGGCGCGACTAAAACGGTGGGGCTTTCCGAATAGATAAACGGCAGCTTAAGATCGCGTCATCACGTGGCGAACCTTGTAGAACCGACGTCTGATGCTCAATTGCAACAACGTCGGTTTCACAGTGGCCGCTTTGCGCCGCTTTATTTGTTCATCTACAGGAGTCATTCCATGTCCCGTCTTCGCCTGCTGAGTGCTGCAGCCCTGTTGGCCGTGGCTGCCAATGCCAACGCAAGCAGCCTTATCGTGACCACCGATTCGATCGTCGGCGCGCTGAAAGCCACCTCCGATGCCAGCTCGGATGCCACGTCCTCCCTGCGTGACAACAAGGTCGTCCAGGCCGCTCGCGATGACGCGGCCAGCTTTGTGGCCAGCGAAGGCGCCATCCGTGGCGTGAAGCTGGAAAGCGCCTTGGCCCAGATCCGCCAACAAGCCCCCCAACTGAATGCGGCGAGTGACACGCAGCTCGCTCAAGCGATCCTGGCTATCTGACGCAGATCGACAGAGAAGGGCGCCAGCTGCTACCTCATGTGTCAGCGCTCGCTCTCGCCCGGGCGTTGCGCTAGCCTTGGCGCTCGCTTTCAGTTGTCGAGTCTTATGGTTTTTTCATACCGCCTGTTGATCGTTCCCGTATTATTTTCCGTCTGCTGGTCACCCTTGGCTTCGGCCTTTGATGTGTCCACCCAGAGCACCGTCATCAGTGCGTACGCCACCAGCACGGTGACGTCAGCGCCCTTTGACAGAAAGTTGGTAATGGCCGCCCAGGATGACGCTGCCGCTTTTATCGCCACTGATGGCCAATGGCGGGGCGCTCGTCTGGAATCCGCGCTGGATTATCTGCGCCGCACCCAGCCAAAACTTCATGCAAGCGACCTTGAACTGGCGCAAGCAATTCTCGTCCAATAATCATCTTTGTATTTTGGAGTTATTTCATGCGTAGCCCGCTGATCGCCGCCGCTCTCGGCCTGCTGTTGTTGGCCGATGTTGCCCACGCGCAAACCTTGAAGGCCACCAGTAACATCGTCGTGCGTGCCTCGGCCCGCACCATCGACTTCACCTCGGACACCACCACCTCCATACGCGACTCCAAAGTCGTGCGCGAAGCCCACGACGATGCCGCCAGTTTCGTCGCCACCAATGGCGAGATCCGTGGCGCCCAATTGGAAGCCGCCTTCGACACCCTGCGAACCCGCGTGCCGGAAGCTCGCGATGCCAGTGACCAGACGCTCGCCGAAGCCATCCTCGCTCTGTGAGGCGCCTGGTCGCCTGGCTATTGGCCGGGACTGTACTGCTCTGTGCAGGCGCAGCCCAGGCCAGCCTGCAACTGCGGCTCAAGACCGATGGCTTGAGCCCGGCCGAACAGCAGGCCAGCCAGGCATTGCTTGATGAAGCGATGCGCGCTTTGCCGCCGCGCTTTGTCGAGCAACTGGACCGACGTATCGATGTCGGCTGGACCGACAAAATGCCTGAAAACGCCTATGGTCAGGCCTCACTGGTGTCTGAGCTTGATCTGAATCAGAACCTGCTCGCCAGCCTGACCAACGGCAGCGCCGCCACCCAAAAAACCAATCGCCCACACGGCACTGTGCGCCGCGAAATGCTCGCCACCGTGCTGCATGAGCTGACCCACATCTATGACCGTGCGCGCCTGTGGTCCAAAGACGACCGCACGCTCATCCAGCGCTGCAGCCGCCAAAACAACATCACCGGCCTGATCGGCCTGCCCGATCAATGCCGTGGCCAGACTGATCGCCGCTTTACCTTGAGTGACGACCCGCGCCTGCTGGACCTCGCCGGCTGGCCGCAATACGTGGGCCGTCGCGGCGAACGTGAACAACATAACCACCAGGTTGCCCGTAGCCCGGACATCTACGAAACCACCAGTCCGCTGGAGTTTGTGGCAGTCAACATGGAGTACTTCCTCCTCGACCCGAGCTACGCCTGCCGTCGCCCCGCGCTGTTTCGCTACTACAAGGAACACTTCGGCTGGGCGCCGCCTGCGCAAGACACCTGCGCCAAAACCTACGCATTCCTGAACGCAGGCAACGATTTCGCCAAGACGCCACTGGGTCAGATCGATCCGGAGCGCGTGTACGAAATCGACTACCTGCTGGCCGAAGCCAACCAGAACCTGGTCAGCCGCTGGGGCCATAGCATGTTGCGCCTGGTGATCTGCGCGCCCGGTCGCCCGCGCGGCCCGGATTGCCGCCTGGATCTGGACCAACACCTGGTCCTGTCCTACCGCGCCTTTGTCGGTGACGTACAGCTGTCGAGCTGGGATGGCCTGGTGGGCAAATACCCGTCACGCCTGTTCGTGCTGCCACTGGCCCAAGTCATCGACGAATACACCAAGACCGAGCTGCGCGGGCTGGCATCCGTACCGCTGAAACTCACCCGCCAAGAGATCAACGACACCGTCGAGCATGCCGCCGAAATGCATTGGAGCTACGACGGCAACTACTTCTTCATCTCCAACAACTGCGCGGTCGAAAGCCTGAAACTCCTGCGCAGTGGCAGCGCCAATCCACAGCTGACCGGGCTGGACAACATTACCCCCAACGGTCTGCTGGAAGTGCTCAGTGCACGCGGCCTGGCCGACACCAGCGTCCTCGAGGATAAACGCGAGGCATTGCGCCGGGGTTATCACTTCGACTCGTTCCGCGAGCGTTACCAGGCGATGTTCGATGTCCTGCGCAAACACTTGCCGATCAAGCAGACCGAGGTCGAAGACTGGCTGTCGCTCAGCGCAAAAGAACGCCGCCAATGGTTCAGCCAGGCCGACCTGCGCACCAGCGCCGCGCTGTTGCTGCTGGAACAGGCCAGCTATCGCAAACAGCTGATGCTGGCCCAGGATGAAGTCAAACAACGCTACCTCGGTGCCCGCGAGCTGAAAAACGGCGGCATGGAAAAAGCCAACAACACACTGCAACAGATCCTCGCCAACAGCGGCTTCCTCAGCCGCCCGGCGGAACTACTGGGCAGTAGTGGCTACGGCCTGCCACAACCTTCGGAATCCAAACGCCTGGAATCGGAAAGCGCCGAGCGCCAGAAGCAGCTGCAATCTTTGACCGGCGATCTGGATAAAGAGGTGAGGGTGCTGCTCGAGCCTTCCCGCGCCGCCGAAATTGCCGCGTGTGAAGCCAATCTCAAACAGGTGGGCGAGCACCTGCGCGCGCTGCACAAAGCGGCGGGCGGCCTGGAGCTTCCATAATTCGCCCCACACAAGCTGACTCGCCCTACAGAAGAAACAGAAAAACCTCTCATCACCTGATTACACAGCGAAAGCTGGCTGAAAGCTTCCACGTCTAGGATCGCCCCCACTGTCGGCAACAGACCGGCTGTTAACAACAACAATGGTGATTCCCGATGTCCGCTCGTCCTTGCCCTTTCGCTCCAACTCCACCCGTACGCCACGTGCCTTTCGTACTGCGCTGACCCCAAACCGGTTCGCCATTCCCTAGCCGCGCTACGCCTGGAGTATTTCTATGCTGACTTTCCTTGGCTTTGCCATGGTCATCACGTTCATGTTCCTGATCATGACCAAGCGCCTTTCCGCGCTGATTGCCTTGATCATCGTGCCCATCCTGTTCGCCCTGTTTGGTGGCTTTGCACCCGAGATCGGGCCGATGATGCTTGCGGGCATCACCAAGCTTGCGCCGACCGGCGTGATGCTGATGTTCGCCATTCTCTACTTTGCCCTGATGATCGACTCCGGCCTGTTCGACCCGGCCGTGCGCAAGATCCTCAAGATGGTCAAGGGCGACCCGCTGAAAGTGTCGGTCGGTACCGCCGTGCTGGCGCTGGTGGTGTCCCTCGACGGTGACGGCGCGACTACCTACATGATCTGCGTCGCCGCCATGCTGCCGCTGTACCAGCGCATCGGCATGAGCCCACGGATCATGGCCGGCCTGATCATCCTCGCCGGTGGCGTAATGAACATGACGCCATGGGGCGGCCCAACCGCCCGCGCCGCCAGTGCGCTGCACGTAGACCCCTCGGATATTTTTGTACCGATGATCCCGGCCATGGCCGCCGGCGTAATAGCAATCCTGGCGATTGCTTATATGTACGGCAAACGCGAACGAGCGCGCCTGGGCGAACTGCACCTGCAGGGTGACGAGATCGACCACAGCGAGATCAGCGTGTCGCAGTTCCCGGATGCTCGCCGTCCGAAGCTGATCTGGTTCAACGGCGCCCTGACCTTTGCCCTGATGTGCACCCTGATCGCCGGCTTGTTGCCGCTGCCAGTGCTGTTCATGGTGGCGTTCAGCATCGCGATGATCGTCAACTACCCGTGTCTGCAACAGCAGAAGGACCGCGTCGCTGCCCACGCAGGCAGCGTACTGGCGGTGGTGGGGCTGATCTTCGCCGCCGGTATTTTCACCGGCATCCTGTCGGGCACCGGCATGGTCGACGCCATGTCCAAAAGCCTGCTGGCAGTCATCCCTGAAGCCATGGGCCCTTACCTGGCGGTGATCACCGCGCTGGTGAGCATGCCGTTTACTTTCTTCATGTCCAACGATGCGTTTTACTACGGCGTACTGCCGGTACTCGCCGAAGCCGCCAGCCACTATGGCATCACCGCCGTGGAGATGGCCCGCGCGTCTATCGTCGGCCAACCCGTGCATTTGCTCAGCCCACTGGTCCCTTCGACCTACCTGCTGGTGGCCCTGGCCGGTATCGAATTTGGCGATCACCAACGCTTTACCCTCAAGTGGGCAGTGCTGGTGTGCCTGTGCATAATGTTCGCCGCTTTGCTGATGGGGATTTTTCCGCTGTTCAGCACTCTATAATCGTACCCACTCACCCGCGCGGCGCTGCAGCTTGCGCGGTTTAACATTTGCTCAAAGGAATACACATGGAATGGCTGACCAATCCGGAAATCTGGATTGCCTTCTTCACCCTGACGGCCCTCGAGATCGTCCTGGGCATCGATAACATCATCATGATTTCGATCCTGGTCAGCCGCATGCCCAAGCATATGCAGGCGCGCACCCGGATCTTCGGCCTGGCCCTGGCCATGGTCACGCGAATCCTGTTGCTGCTGTCGATCACCTGGGTCATGCAACTGACCGCCGACCTGTTCGTGGTCTTCGGCCAAGGCATTTCCGGCCGCGACCTGATCCTGTTCTTCGGTGGCCTGTTCCTGCTGTGGAAAAGCTCCCAGGAGATGTACCACGCGCTGGAAGGCGAAGACGAAACCCACGATGAGCCGAAAGGCGCCGGCGGCAAGTTCATCTACACCATCATTCAGATCGCCATCATCGACATCGTGTTCTCGCTGGACTCGGTGATCACTGCGGTCGGCATGGTTTCTCACGTGCCGGTGATGGTGGCGGCGATCGTGGTGGCCGTTCTGGTGATGATGCTGGCTGCCGGCACCATCAGCGAGTTCATCGACAAGCACCCGTCGCTGAAGATGCTCGCGCTGTCGTTTCTGCTGGTGGTGGGTACGGTGCTGATTGCCGAATCCTTCGACGTGCATGTGCCAAAAGGCTACGTCTACTTCGCCATGGCGTTCTCGCTGGCGGTGGAGGCGATCAATATCAAGATGCGCACCGCCATCGCGAAAAAGAAGAAACAGCAGGATCCAGTGAAACTGCGCAAGGACATTCCGGGTCAATAACACTGACCCGCTGCTGAAAAAGGGGCTTTCGAGCCCCTTTTTTTCATCTGCAAAAAACTGATTTCATGACAGTTTTATTTCAAACACGACTTTAGCTATGCGATGCTGGCGCGCAGCCCATTCGCCAACTACAGCTTAAGTACAAGACGTAGAGCGGCACGCGGCAATTCTTATTTGCTCTTTTTGAGCTAACCCACACGGGGGGCCGAGCATGCTGACCTTGCTCAATCTGCTTTCCGCCGTGACCCTGCTTATCTGGGGCACGCATATCGTCCGTACCGGCATCTTGCGGGTTTACGGCTCTAACTTGCGCCAAGTCATCGGGCAGAACATGTCCAAGCGCTGGCTGGCGTTTGTCGCCGGTATCCTGGTGACGGCCATGGTGCAAAGCAGTAACGCCACGGCAATGCTGGTGACATCCTTTGTCGGCCAGGGCCTGATGGGGCTCACGCCTGCCTTGGCGACCATGCTCGGTGCCGACGTCGGTACAGCGTTGATGGCGCGCGTGCTGACCTTTGACTTGTCCTGGCTGTCGCCGCTGCTGATTTTTCTCGGGGTGATTTTCTTCCTGTCGCGCAAACAGACGCGAGCAGGGCAGATGGGCCGCGTCGGCATCGGCCTGGGCCTGATCATTCTGGCACTGCAACTGATTGTCGAAGCCGCCGGGCCCATTACCCACGCCCAAGGCGTCAAAGTGCTGTTCGCCTCGCTGACCGGCGATATCCTGCTGGATGCCTTGGTCGGTGCATTGTTCGCGATGATTTCCTACTCCAGCCTGGCTGCCGTACTGCTCACGGCAACCCTGGCCGGGGCGGGCGTGATCGGCCTGCACGTGGCCATCGGCCTGGTGATCGGCGCCAACATCGGCAGCGGCGTGCTGGCGTTTCTGAGTACCAGCATGCAGAACGCGGCCGGTCGACAAGTGGCACTGGGCAGCCTGCTGTACAAACTGATCGGCTTGCTGCTGATCATCCCGGTGCTCGACCCGCTCGTAGGCTGGATGGACGGCCTGGACTACAGCGCCCAAGGCATGGTCATTACCTTCCACCTGCTCTACAACGTCAGCCGCTGCCTCATCCTGCTGCCGACGATCGGCCCAATGGCGCGCCTGTGCGCCTGGTTGCTGCCGGAACAAGCCGAGACCAACGGCAAAGCCAAACCGCGCCACCTCGACCTTGCCGCGCTCGACACCCCAAGCCTGGCATTGGCCAACGCCGCGCGCGAAACCCTGCGCCTAGGCGACCTGATCGACAACATGCTCACCGCAATGCTCGAAGTGTTGCGCGGCAAGCAAACCGCCATCACTCAGGAAATGCGCAGCCTCAGTGACGACGTTGAAGCCCTGTACAGCGCGATCAAGCTTTACCTGGCGCAAATGCCGCGTGAAGACCTCAGCGAACAGGACAGCCGTCGTTGGGCCGAGATCATCGAGCTGTCGATCAACCTGAAACTGGCTGGCGACCTGATCGAGCGCATGCTGCGCAAAGTCCAGCAGCAGAAAACCTCGCAACGCCGGCAGTTCTCCGAAGTAGGCCTGGAGGAGTTGGCCGGCCTGCACACCCAGCTGATTGCCAACCTGCGTCTGGGCCTGTCGGTGTTCCTCAGTGCCGACTCGGAAAGCGCCCGCCAACTGCTGCGCGAGAAGCGTCGCTTCCGCGCTCAGGAACGCCGCCTGGCCCACGCCCACGTCAGCCGTCTGCAACGCAAGATCGTACAGAGCCTGGAAACCAGTTCCCTGCACCTGGAGCTGATTGCCGACATGAAACGCCTCAACTCGCTGTTCTGCAGCAGCGCCTACGTCGTGCTCGAAACGTCCGACACCGGCGCACTCTCGGCCGAAGATATCGCCGACATCACCCATTCACCCTGAACGTACGACGGTGAGTGAAGTCAGTTAACAGTGGACCTCACTCGCCAGGAAGCTGTTATGCGTCGCCTGCTATTCGCCTGCCTGCTCATGGGCTCGGCACATACCTTTGCCTTTGACCGCCTGCAAGTCGAGGGCTACACCTTGCCCAACGGCCTGCAGCTGCTGCTCAAACCGGGCACCGAGCGCGGGCACGTGGCTATCCGCCTGGTGGTAGGCGTAGGCCTGGATGACTTCCCTTGTGAAGAAAAAGAGCTGCCGCACCTGCTCGAACACTTGTTGTTCAGTGGCATCGACGGCGGCGGCGAAGGCGACCTCGAAGAACGCATGCAGGCCTTGGGCGGCGACTGGAACGCCTACACCAGTAACGCCGACACCACTTTCGTGATTGAAGCGCCCGCGCAAAACCAGCGCAAAGTGCTGGATTTGCTGTTGGCCATCATCACTCGCACAGAACTGACCGACGCCAACATCTCTGCGGCCAAGCGCGTGGTCGAACGCGAAGACGGCGGGCATTACTCGCACCTGCAACGCCTGCTCGACCGCCAGGACCTTGGCCACACCGCCAGCAACCAATTGGCCGTTGAGCTGGGGCTCAAGTGCGCTGAGCGCGCCGAGGTCGACCACTTGACCCGCGATCAATTGCAAGCGCTGCGCAAAAACTGGTATGCGCCCAACAACATGACCCTGATCATCGTCGGCGACCTCGACAAGCTGCTGCCGGCCTACCTGGAACGCACCTACGGCCAACTTGATCCCATCGAGCCGAGCGAGCATTTGCCGCTTCCGGAAATCCAGCACGCCGCCGCCAGCCATCGCGACCTGATCCACGGCTGGATCGGTGACAGCGCCAAACTGCACTGGCTGTTCCCGGAACCGGTACTGGACGACCAGCATGATGAAACCTACGACCTGCTCAAGGACTACCTCGACTGGGCGCTGTACCGCCAACTGCGCCTCAAGCACGGTTTGTCCTACGGCCCGTGGAGCGAGCGTGAAGTGCTCGGCGGTGTCGGTTTCCTGAGCCTGAATGCCGACCTTGAGCGCGAAAACCTGCCGCAAGCCGAACAGGTGCTGCAAGCGCTCAAGGCGCAACTGCTCAAGGACGGCCTCGACGCAGCCACCTTCGCCCGCCTGCAGCAAGCTGCCATCGCGCGCCAGGCGTGGGCCGTGCAGGGCAACAGTGCGCTGGCCGATTACTACTGGAGTGCATCCGGCGACTACGCCGACGGCCACTTCAGCGACCCGGTCAAACGCATCAAGGCCGTCAACCTGAAACAGGCCAACCAGGCCATGCGCCAAGTGTTTGACCAGGCGGGCTATTGGCGTATCGAAAAACCGCTGTTGAGCTACGACAGCCTGACCTGGATCGGCGCGGGCGTGCTCGGGCTGATCGCCATTGTGTTGGGCGGCCTGCGGCTTTATCGCAAACGGATCGCGTAATGAGGCACCGAACACAGGACTAAGACGTTATTCTGTCCGGGTTTTTTCCTACACACATTGTGGATCGCTCATGCCAAAGCTGCCGCCCCTTATCCAGCGCATTCTCGTCCTGATCAAGCGCTACCCTGGGGTCATCGCACTCGGCGGCTTTATCTCGGGTGTGTGCAGCTTCATGCTGGTGGATCGCCAGCAGGGCATGGCCAGCTGGATCGCCGTGATCATGCTGGTGAGCTGGCTGTGGCTGATGCTGGAAAACAGCTTCACCCAGCTGTTCGCCAAGGTCTTCAAACGCGAAATCCCCGAACCCCTGCTGCGCTACGCCACCCAGATGATCCACCAGGAAAGTCTGTTTTTTGTGTTGCCCTTCTTTTTCGTCACCACCACCTGGAACAGCGGCCAGTCGGTTTTTACCGGCCTGCTCGGCGCGGCGGCACTGGTGTCGATCACCGACCCGCTGTACTACAAATGGCTGGCGCCGAAACGCTCGCTGTTCCTGGCGCTGCACACACTGACCTTGTTCGCTGCGCTGCTCACCGCGCTGCCGATCATCCTGCACCTGACCACCGCCGAAAGTTACAAATTGGCGCTGGGTGTGGCCATGGCGCTGTCGATCCCGAGCCTGGCGGTCAGCTTGCCGCTGCGCAGCTTCAAAGGTTGGGCGATGCTGCTGGGGGTGACGGCCGCCATTGGCTGCGCTGGCTGGTTCCTGCGCACGTGGGTGCCGCCGGCCACGCTGTGGATGACCGAAGTGGCGATCAGCACCCAACTGCAGGACCGTACGCCCGGAGATGACCTCAAGGAAGTCACCGCCGCCCAACTGCGCAGTGGCGGGCTGTACGCCTACACCGCGATCAACGCGCCGCGCGGGCTGGATGAGCGGATTTACCATGTGTGGAAATTCAACGGCAAAGAGGTCGACCGCATTGCCCTGGATATCCACGGCGGGCGCGACGAAGGCTACCGCGCCTGGACGCACAAGCAGAACTTCCCCGCCGACGCGGTAGGCCGCTGGCAAGTGCGGGTGCTGACGGAGGACGGCCAGGTCATTGGCGTGCTGCGATTCAAAGTCACTGACACAGCACAAACGGACACGCCAAAGTAGGCCGTATCGTGCTATTACGTAGGAATTCTGGATAGCCAAACAAGCTCGGAGCTTATGACCACCAGTACCACGGCGGGCGCCGCCCATCTCGACACGACTACCGCTCCTCCGTTACTCAGGATTACGGGGGACTGGACGCTTGCCCACTACGCAAACCTGAAGAAGCTGTCGGACACACTCGACGGCCAATACGACGCCGGCGCACGCATCGACCTCAATGGCTTGGGCGCCCTGGATACCGCGGGCGCGTCGCTGCTGGTAGAGCTGCTGGGGCCGCACCGTATCGAGCAATCGGCCGAACAGACCGATTGCAGCCTGTCCGCCGCCGACCGCGCGCTGCTGAAAACCGTCTACCGCTCGCTGAATGATTTTTGTGTGCCGGACAAAGCCCCGGAAGAGGCCGCCGGCATCCAGGTGCTGGCGCGCATCGGCCGCGCGGTAGACACCGTGTGGCAAGACAGCAAGAAGCTGCTCGGCTTTATCGGCCTGATCCTGGAAACCTTTGCCCGCGGCATCTTGCGCCCCAAGCGCTGGCGCATTACGCCCATGGTTGCGCATATCGAACAGACCGGCCTCGACGCCGCCCCCATCGTGGCCTTGCTGACCTTCTTGGTCGGCGCAGTGGTGGCATTTCTCGGCGCTACGGTGCTCAAGAGTTTCGGCGCGACCATTTTTACCGTGGACTTGGTGGCGTTCTCTTTCCTGCGTGAATTTGGCGTGCTGCTCACTGCAATCCTGATCGCCGGCCGCACCGCCAGCGCCTTCACCGCGCAAATCGGCTCGATGAAGGCCAACGAAGAAATCGACGCCATCCGCACCCTGGGCCTGGACCCGATGGAGCTGCTGGTGCTGCCGCGCGTGATGGCGCTGTTGGTGTCGCTGCCGATGCTGACCTTTCTGGCGATGCTCTCGGGGATTGTCGGCGGCGGCGTGGTGTGTGCGGTGGCACTGGATATTTCACCGGCGATGTTTCTCTCGCTGCTGCAATCGGACATCGGTGTACAACATTTTCTGGTGGGCATGGTGAAAGCGCCGATCTTTGCCTTCCTGATCGCCGCCATTGGCTGCCTCGAAGGCTTCAAGGTCAGCGGCAGCGCCGAATCGGTCGGTGCCCACACCACCTCCAGCGTGGTGCAATCGATTTTTGTGGTGATCGTGCTGGACGCAGTTGCCGCGCTGTTCTTTATGGAGATGGGCTGGTGAGTCGTCTACACCGTGCGCCCACTGAGGCGGTGATCGAAGTGCGCGGCCTGTGCAACCGCTTTGGCAGCCAGAGCGTGCACGAGAACCTCAATCTGGATTTGTACAAGGGCGAGATCCTCGCGGTGGTGGGCGGTTCCGGCAGCGGCAAGTCGGTGTTGCTGCGCAGCATCGTCGGCCTGCGCCGCCCCAGCGAAGGCGAGGTGCGGGTGTTCGGCAAGAACCTGCCGAGCCTGCCGGAACAGCAACGCTCACTGGTGGAGCGACGCTTTGGCGTGCTGTTTCAGAAGGGCGCGCTGTTTTCCTCGCTGACCGTCACCGAAAACGTCGCCCTGCCGCTGATCGAGCACGCGGGCCTCAGCCGCGCCGACGCCGAGCACCTGGCCGCGGTCAAGCTTGCCCTGGCGGGGTTGCCGCTGTCGGCGGCCGACAAGTACCCGGCGTCACTCTCCGGCGGCATGATCAAGCGTGCGGCTCTGGCCCGAGCCTTGGCGCTGGACCCGGACATCCTGTTTCTCGACGAACCCACCGCCGGCCTCGACCCGATTGGCGCGGCGCAATTCGACCAACTGATCCTGACCTTGCGCGATGCGCTGGGGCTGAGCGTGTTCCTGGTCACCCACGACCTCGACACGCTGTACACCATCACCGACCGTGTGGCGGTGCTGGCGCAGAAGAAAGTGCTGGTGGCCGATGCCATTGATGTCGTCTCGGAAACGAACGACCCCTGGATTCACGAATATTTCCACGGCCCCCGCGGCCGCGCGGCATTGGATGCCGCTCAATCGCTCAACGAGGTATGACATGGAAACCCGAGCCCATCATGTGATGATCGGTCTGTTCAGCGTAATCGTGGTGGTCGGCGCGATGCTGTTTGGCCTGTGGCTGGCCAAGTCCAGCGTCGACAGTGCCTTCCAGGATTACGAAGTGGTGTTCAACGAGGCGGTCAGCGGCCTGTCGCAAGGCAGCTCGGTGCAGTACAGCGGGATCAAGGTGGGTGACGTCACCAGCCTGCGCCTGGATCCCAACGACCCGCGCCGCGTACTGGCACGTATCCGCCTGGCCGGGCAGACGCCGATCAAGGAAGACACGCAGGCCAAGCTGGCCCTGACCGGCATCACCGGCACCTCGATCATCCAGCTCAGCGGTGGCACACCGCAAAGCCCGGAACTGAAGGGCAAGGACGGCAACCTGCCGGAAATCATCGCCTCGCCATCGCCGATCGCGCGCCTGCTCAATAACAGCAACGACCTGATGACCAGCATCAACCTGCTGCTGCACAACGCCAACCACATGTTCTCCCGGGAGAACGTCGAGCGCCTGAGCAACACCCTGGACAACCTGCAACAAACCACTGGCGCCATCGCCGAGCAACGCGGTGACATCAAGGTGGTGATGCAGCAATTGATGCAGGTGAGCAAACAGGCGACGGCCGCCCTGGAGCAAACCACCGTGCTGATGCGCAACGCCAACGGCCTGCTGAACGATCAAGGCAAGCAAGCCTTCGGCAGCGCCGAGCAGGCAATGAGATCGCTCGAACAAAGCACCGCAACCATCAACACCTTGCTGACCAATAACAAGGACTCGGTGAACAGCGGCATGCAGGGCCTCAATGAACTGGCGCCGGCCGTGCGCGAACTGCGCGAAACCCTGGGTTCGCTGCGCGCCATCTCCCGCCGCCTGGAAGCCAACCCCAGCGGCTACCTGCTGGGCAGCGACAAGAATAAGGAGTTCACGCCATGAAGCGCGCTTATCAGATGATCGCCCCTGTGGCCCTGGTGCTGGTCAGCGCCTGCTCGATCCTGCCCAAGCCCGACCCTTCGGACGTGTACCGCCTGGCTTCGGCCCAGACGACCACCCAAGGCGCGCCGGTGAGCTGGTCGCTGCGCGTGAGCAAGCCGCAGAGCAGCGAGTTTCTCGACAGCCCGCGCATTGCTGTGGTGCCCAACGGTGACCTGATCAGCAGCTATGCGAACTCACGCTGGAGCGACCCGACGCCCGTGTTGCTGCGCAACCGGTTCATGGACGGTTTCCAGCGCGATGGGCGGGTGACGCTGTTGAGTACCGACGAGACCAACTTACAGGCCGATTACGAGCTGGGCGGGCAATTGCAGGCGTTTCAGAGCGAGTACCACGGCAGTGCTGTAGAGGTAGTCGTCCGACTGGACGCAAGGCTGGTGCGTGGCAGTGATCAGCGCATTATTGCCAGCCGGCGGTTTGAGGTGAAGCAGCCGGTGGGTGCCACCCAGGTGCCGGCGGTGGTGGCCGCGTTTGGGCGGGCGGGGGATCAGTTGAATAGGCAGGTGGTGGATTGGGTGGTGGCGCAGGGCAATGCGGCACCGAAAGGCTAAGGGCCTCATCGCAGGCAAGCCAGCTCCCACATTTTTGAATGTATTTACACATCAACATGTGGGAGCTGGCTTGCCTGCGATAGCCATTTAAGCCTTAACCGAAGAACCAGTAGCACACCGAAATCGCCGCCACGACACCGGCAAACTCCGCCAGCAACGCACACCCCACCGCATGCCGCGCCCGCTGGATCCCCACCGAGCCGAAGTACACCGCCAACACGTAGAAGGTGGTTTCCGTACTGCCCTGAATCGTCGCCGCCACCAACGCCGGGAAGCTGTCCACACCCTTGGTTTGCATGGTCTCGATCAGCAGCGCCCGCGCGGCACTGCCGGAGAAGGGCTTGACCATGGCGGTCGGCAACGCGTCGACAAAACGCGTGTCCAAACCCGTCCAGGCCACCAGGTGGCGAATGCCTTCAAGGCCAAAGTCCAAGGCTCCCGAGGCGCGTAACACGCCCACCGCGCACAGCATCGCCACCAGATACGGCAGCAGGTTCTTGGCAACGTCGAAACCCTCTTTGGCGCCTTCGACGAACGCCTCGTACACCTTGACCTTGCGCAGCGCACCGATCAGCAAAAACAGCATGATCAACCCGAACAGCGTCAGGTTGCCAAGGATCGATGACAAACCGGCCAGCGCCGTGGCGGACAAGGTCGCCAGCAACGCCATAAAGCCACCGAGGATCAATGCGCCGGGAATCAGGTAGGCCAGCACCACCGGATCCCACAGCCGCAGGCGCTGCATCACCGCCACCGACAATAGGCCGACCAGGGTCGAGGCACTGGTTGCCAGCAGGATCGGCAGAAACACCAGCGTCGGGTCCGCTGCGCCTTGCTGGGCGCGGTACATGAAGATGGTCACCGGCAACAGCGTCAGCGACGACGCGTTAAGCACCAGGAACAGAATCTGCGCGTTACTGGCGGTGTTGGGGATCGGGTTGAGTTCCTGCAGCGCCTTCATGGCTTTCAGGCCAATCGGCGTGGCAGCGTTGTCCAGCCCAAGGCCATTGGCGGCGAAGTTGAGGGTGATCAAGCCGATAGCGGGGTGGCCGGCCGGCACTTCCGGCATCAGGCGGCGAAACAGCGGGCCGAGGGCCTTGGCCAACCAGTCGACGATCCCGGCTTTTTCGGCGATGCGCAAAAAGCCCAGCCATAAGGTCAGGGTGCCGAACAGCAGCACCATGACTTCCACCGACAATTTGGCCATGGCGAAAATGCTTTCCACCATCGCCGCAAAAATCCCGGCATTACCGCCAATCAGCCATTGCGCCAGTGCTGACACCATTGCCACGACAAAGAAGCCAAGCCACAGGCCATTGAGCATCTGTTGAATCCCCCGAAAGATGGGGCGAATGATAGCGGGGCTGGCAGAAACGACAAACCCCGGAATTTTCCGGGGTTTGTGTTCACGCCGCGGGCTATCAGCCGCGAGTGGCTTGGGCGGTTGGCGAGGCCTGTTTGCTGCGCCAGTGCGGCAGGGAGTTCCAGTAGCGCTCGCCTTTGGCGTCGTCGTACATGCCTTCCCAGCGGGAGATGACCAATACGGCCAAGGCGTTGCCGATCACGTTGAGTGCGGTACGCGCCATGTCCATCACACGGTCGACACCGGCGATGAACGCCAGGCCTTCCAGCGGAATGCCCACGCTGCCCAGGGTAGCCAGCAATACGACGAAGGACACACCCGGTACGCCGGCGATGCCTTTGGAGGTCACCATCAAGGTCAGCACCAGCATCAGCTGCTGGCCGATCGACAGGTCAATGCCGTACAGCTGGGCGATGAAGATCGCCGCGATGCTCTGATACAGAGTCGAACCGTCGAGGTTGAACGAGTAGCCGGTCGGTACCACAAAGCTGCAGATGGCCTTCGGCGCGCCGTAGGCTTCCATCTTCTCGATGACGCGCGGCAGCACGGTTTCGGAACTGGCGGTGGAGTAGGCCAGCACCAGCTCATCCTTGAAGATGCGCATCAGCTTGATCACCGAGAAGCCGAACAGGCGAGCGATCAGGCCCAGCACCACGAAGGCGAAGAACAGAATGGCGACGTAAACCAGAATCACCAGCTTGGCCAGTGGCAGCAGCGAGGCGAAGCCGAAGTTGGCGACGGTCACCGCGATCAACGCGAATACGCCGATCGGGGCGTACTTCATGATCATGTGGGTGACTTTGAACATGCTCTCGGAAACGCCCTGGAACATAGTGACCAGAGGCTCACGCAGTTCCGGCTTGAGGCTCGACAGGCCGAGGCCGAACAGCACCGAGAAGAAGATGATCGGCAGCATGTCGCCACGGGCGACGGCAGCGAAGATGTTCGAGGGAATCAGGTTGAGGATGGTCTCGATGAACGCATGCTCATGCTGCACTTCGGCAGCGGTGGCGGTGTACTTGGAGATATCGACGGTACCCAGGGTACTCATGTCGATGCCAGCGCCTGGGTGGAACAGGTTGGCCAGCAACAGACCGACCACAATGGCGATGGTGGTGACCACTTCGAAGTAAAGGATGGTTTTGACGCCGATGCGACCGAGCTTCTTCGCGTCACCCACGCCGGCGATGCCGACGATCAGCGAGGAAATCACAATCGGGATCACGATCATCTTGATCAGGCGGATAAAGATATCGCCCGCCGGCTGCAACACATTGCTGATCCACCAGGCTTTTTCAGCACTGAAATGGTTGAGCACTGCACCGATTGCGATCCCCAGCACCAAACCGATGAGGATCTGCCAGGCGAGGCTTAGCTTTGCCTTCTTCATGTCATTACCCTTACTTCAAGTGGACTTAAGGCACATGCGCCATCTGGAACGCTCGGAAGCGAAAAAGTGTGTGCATCTGCCTCCGTAGAAGGTCACCGCAGCGTGGCCGAAATGGCTTACTGGCAGGCGAAAAAAGGCGCAACTATTCCCATGCAAGGGGGCGACGTCTAATGCCGTAAACGCCTACCCTATGCCGAATCGGCATGGCTTTTTTTGAAAATAGTTGTCTGAACGGTCAGTTCGATTCCGCCATTCCGTCCGGTGAATATGCCGTGAACCGGCCACGAGCGGCTCGCTCAGAGAGGTTGGACGTCTGTAAGTCACCGGCAAAAATGCCTGGAATTAGATGGGGTTGGCGTCCGAAGAGTCCTATAGCGCGAGCATAATTTTCTAGATAGAAGGTCGCACCGACACACCAGGTAACGGTTGGGAGGAGGCGAGACAGAAAATAACGACTATGAGCGACATACAAGAGGATTAATGCGCGATAAGCCCGCCGCAAGTTCAGCAAGCTTGAGGACTTGTGAACTTGCGTCGCAGCTTTTCGCCTGACCCGGCCCTTGCGCAGGCACTCCCTGTACCCGTAGGTCACGCCGATCCGACTCGATCAGAGCAACCCGGCCCCCTGGTCATGCACCCCCCTTGGCGAGTGGTGCAGACAGAAAGAAACAAAGGGCTTCTTTCTATAGACGCCGGCTCCGTTGACGACAGATGCGTCAGACGGAACCTAGTACCAATTCGGATCTTTCTTAAGCTGTTCCATCAGCAGTTGTTTCATGCCTTCGTTCGGCTTACCGATAAAACGGTAATCGGCGTGCCGCGTCGGGGATTTGTCTGCCGGCAAACCGGCCGGGACTTCCACCAACATGGCGTAGGCGTCTTCCTTGTCGTAGCTGAAGGCGACGATCAGGCGCTTGTTCAGGCAGGTGTCTGCAGTCTCGCAGAGTGGCCCGACCAGATACTTATCGCCATCTTCTTCCACGGCATTCATTTGTTCGGCCGTACCGGACAGGTTCATCACCCATTCCGGCAGGCGTTGTTCTTTCTTCACCACGCTTTGCCAGGTTTCGCGGTACTGCTTGTCCGCACTGAGCAATTCGTTAGCCCGGGATTGACCGTCATTGGCGGCCATCGCCAAGCCGCTACCGCCCAGAATCAGGGCGGCAGCACAGGCTTTGATAAACAAAGTGGTCATATTCAGCCTCGGCCGCGACGACCAAAGAAGAACGAAGCGATGAACATCACCAGAAAGACCACAAACAGAATTTTTGCGATACCCGTGGCGGTGCCCGCGATACCACCGAAGCCCAGGACTGCAGCCACAATGGCGATGATCAGAAATGTGATTGCCCAACTCAACATGGTGATTCTCCTTACGCTT
Source organism: Pseudomonas sp. NFX183 (assembly GCF_047943075.1). NCBI lineage: Bacteria > Pseudomonadati > Pseudomonadota > Gammaproteobacteria > Pseudomonadales > Pseudomonadaceae > Pseudomonas > Pseudomonas sp. NFX183. Next base: position 2,037,130 of record NZ_CP181333.1, read on the forward strand.
TTATAGGGGTAACAGCGGTAGTGCCGTGCAGCCGCTCAACACAAGCGGCTTTTTGTTGCCTAGAACACCCAACGTTCTTGAGCAGGCAACTCGCCAAGAGTCGAATCCTGGTCTGCCACTCTCAATTGCGGGGCGGTAACGTCGGCAGCCACGCTGCTGACGGAACTGAAATGGTGCTGTGTCATCACCGGACGTTCAAATTGCAGGGTTTGCTGCTGACTCTGCTGCCAATGCTGGAATTGCTGGCCCGCAATCAACGTGACCATCAAGGCCAGGCTGGCAAACAGACCTTGCTGCAAGCGCAGTGGCGATACACGCAATTGGCTGAGGCTTTGGCGAGTCATGCTGCATTTCTCCCGCATTCTGATTATTCGGTCATGACACTGTTGAGAGGGATATTGCAGGGCGCGTGCCAGTTTTTTTACAAAATAAAACTCAATAAAATCAATTAGTTAATAATACATCCCGGATCGATAGCCCAGCATCCTGCACGATGCCCCTATCCAGGCCGTGCGAAATGCACGATGGTCAGTGGTCGGGTCAGGGGATCGAAAAGAGAAATAGCATTGCCGAAGTGGCTACGAGGCATGAAAAGGCCAGTAAATCGCGCGTTTGTAGGAGGTTGTGCAGATACCTGCGCGAAGACGGCTTTTATCGATCAGAATAAACCATGCAACTTGCCCGATTATTCCGGGACTAAACACCATCATTCATAGTTAAGGGGAGCGCGGGACAGATGGAATCAGCCAAGGAACTTCAAGGCCGCATTCTTTTAGTGGATGACGAATCCGCGATCCTTCGCACCTTCCGTTACTGCCTGGAAGATGAAGGCTACACCGTAGCCACCGCAAACAGCGCCGCGCAGGCGGATGCGCTGATGCAGCGCCAGGTGTTCGACCTGTGCTTCTTGGACCTGCGCCTGGGCGAGGACAATGGTCTGGACGTGTTGGCGCAGATGCGCATCCAGGCGCCATGGATGCGCGTGGTGATTGTGACCGCACACTCCGCCGTGGATACCGCAGTCGACGCGATCCAGGCTGGCGCCGCCGATTACTTGGTCAAGCCGTGCAGCCCAGACCAACTGCGCCTCGCTACCGCCAAGCAATTGGAAGTGCGCCAACTCTCCGCTCGCCTCGAAGCCCTGGAAGGCGAAGTTCGCCAGCCCAAGGACGGCCTCGACTCCCACAGCCCGGCCATGATGGTAGTGCTGGAAACCGCGCGCCAAGTCGCGGGCACCGACGCCAACATCTTGATCCTCGGCGAGTCAGGCACGGGCAAGGGTGAATTGGCGCGCGCCATTCACGGCTGGAGCAAGCGCTCGAAGAAGTCCTGCGTGACCATCAACTGCCCGTCACTGACGGCAGAGCTGATGGAAAGCGAACTGTTCGGTCACAGCCGTGGCGCCTTTACCGGCGCCAGCGAAAGCACCTTGGGCCGAGTCAACCAGGCGGATGGCGGCACGCTGTTTCTCGACGAGATCGGCGATTTTCCCCTCACCTTGCAACCAAAGTTGCTGCGCTTCATTCAGGACAAGGAATATGAACGCGTGGGCGACCCGGTCACCCGACGCGCTGATGTACGCATTCTCGCGGCGACCAACCTGAACCTGGAAGACATGGTGCGCGAAGGCCGCTTCCGTGAAGACTTGCTCTACCGCCTGAATGTCATCACCTTGCACTTGCCACCGTTGCGTGAGCGCAGTGAAGACATTCTGACCTTGGCCGACCGCTTCCTGGCGCGCTTCGTTAAGGAATATGCCCGACCGGCACGCGGCTTCAGCGATGAAGCGCGCGAAGCACTGCTCAATTACCGCTGGCCGGGGAATATCCGAGAACTGCGAAACGTTGTGGAGCGAGCCAGCATCATCTGCCCCCAGGAAAAGGTTGAAATCAGCCACCTCGGGATGGCCGAGCAGCCGACCAACAATGCGCCGCGCATCGGTGCGGCGCTGAGCCTGGATGAGCTGGAGAAGGCCCACATCGGCGCGGTACTCGCCACCAGTGACACGCTGGATCAGGCGGCCCGCACTCTCGGTATCGACGCGTCGACCCTGTACCGCAAACGTAAACAGTACAACCTGTGAGCTGTACCCTATGAAGCTAGCGATGAAACTGCGCACTCGTTTGTTCCTGAGTATCTCAGCGCTGATCACCGTCGCCCTGCTGGGACTGGTTCTGGGACTGGTCAGTGTCATGCAAATGGCCAAGAGCCAGGAGTCGCTGATCCGCAGCAACTTCATCACGCTGGACCTTGGCCTCAAGCTGCGTCAGACCTTGGGCGACCAGTTGATCCTGATGCTGCAGGAGCAACCGGACCCCGAGGTACTGAAAACCTCAAAAGAGCAGTATTTCGCCTTGCTGGATGAGGGCATCGCCCATGAACAGCAAGACGGCAAGCTCAGCGGGTTCAGCCAGGCACGCGTTGACTACCTGAACTTCCTCAAGGCATTTGATGAAGCCCAGCAAAGCTCAGTGGCAAATAGCAAAAACCCGAAGCTGACCGAAACCTTTAACGCCTTGCGTAATGGCCTGATCGCCGAGCACAAGCACGCGCTGGATAATATCAACGAGAGTGAACACAAATCCCGCGACCGGGCGCTGTTGATTGCCGGTCTTCTGGGCCTGGTCGGGCTGGCAGTGTTGATCATCGGCTTCATTACGGCACACGGTATCGCCCGACGCTTTGGTGGCCCCATCGAAGCCTTGGCCAAAGCCGCCGACAAGATCGGGCAGGGTGATTTCGAAGTGACGCTGCCCATCTCGTCGGCCGCGGAAATGAACCAGCTGACCCGCCGCTTCGGCATCATGGCCGAAGCGTTGCGCCAGCATCAGGCAACCAATGTCGACGAACTGCTGGCCGGCCAGCAGCGTCTGCAAGCGGTGCTCGACAGCATCGACGATGGCCTGCTGATGATCGACCGCCAAGGCCGCCTCGAACACCTCAACCCTGTGGCACAGCGCCAGCTGGGCTGGGACGAGGCACGCTTGGGGCAGGGGTTGGGCGAAGCATTGGGTCGCCCGGAAATGGATGAGCAACTGCAACTGGTGCTGCGCGGCGGCAACCTGGAGCGGGCACCTGAGGACTTGGAAGTGGAGGTCGAGGGCGAACTGCGCCTGCTGACCTACAGCCTGACGCCAGTCAGTCATACCCAAGGGCATATTCTTGGGGCGGTGATGGTGCTGCACGACGTGACCGAGCAGCGCGCCTTCGAGCGCGTGCGTAGCGAATTCGTCTTGCGGGCCTCCCACGAACTGCGCACGCCCGTCACTGGTATGCACATGGCCTTCGGGCTGTTTCGCGAGCGCGCGAAGTTTCCCGCAGAATCCCGTGAAGCGGACCTGCTGGATACGGTTAATGAAGAAATGCAGCGCTTGATGCAGTTGATCAACGACTTGCTCAACTTCTCGCGCTACCAGAACGGCCTGCAAAAACTCACGCTAGGGCCGTGTGATGTTACCGATCTGCTGGAACACGCACGGGCACGCTTTACTGAGCTGGCAAATGCTCAGCACGTCGAATTGCTGGTCGAAGCCCAATCCGGGTTGCCCAGGCTGTACGCAGACCAGGCCCAGCTTGAGCGCGTACTCGACAACCTTTTAGGCAACGCATTGCGCCATACCGCCGATGGCGGGCAAATTCGCCTGCAGGCGCGCCGGCATGGCGAGCGGGTGATTATCAGCGTCGAGGATAACGGCGAAGGTATCGCCTATGGCCAGCAGGGACGCATCTTCGAACCTTTCGTGCAGGTTGGACGCAAGAAAGGCGGCGCCGGCCTGGGGCTGGCGCTGTGCAAGGAAATCGTGCAACTGCACGGCGGGCGCATGGGCGTCTACTCGAGGCCGGGGCAGGGCACGCAGTTCTACATGGCGCTGCCGCTTTAGCGCCTAACTCCGGTTCAATGCGCGCAGGATCGCGGCGCTTTCGGCATCCGGCGTGCCATCAAACAGCGACGGCCGGAAATGCATCTGGAACGCCGCGATCACGTGCCGCGTGGCAACATCCAGCTCGCCGGTCTGTGGTGTCTGATAGCCCAACCGTGCCAACTCTTCCTGGAACCAAGTGATGCTCGGCAGATTAGCGGCGTACTGCATCTGGAATCGAGCGACGACCTGCACATTCGGCCAGGCTCCCAGCCCTTCAGCCGCCAGGCGCTTCCACGGGAACAACGGGCCCGGGTCGAGCTTGCGCAACGGCGCGATATCGCTATGGCCAATGATGTTCTTGGGATCGATGCCATTGCGCTTGCTGATGTCCTTGAGCAACACCACCAACGACTGCACCTGCGCCTCGGAATACGGGTACCAGACGCGGCCAGTCGGCGTGTCGCGATAACCCGGGTTGACGATCTCGATACCAATGGAGCTGGAGTTGAGCCAGGTACGGCCCATCCACTCGCTTTCCCCGGCGTGCCAGGCACGCTGGCTCTCATCCACCAGCTTATAGATGGTGCCTGAAGCATCATCGCCGATCAGGTAATGACTGCTGACCTGGCCATGCGTCAATAGCGCCAGGGAACGTTCAAGGTTGGTGGAGGTGTAATGGACGACAACGAATTGCACACGATTGTCGTGATTGAGCGAAGGATGGCTGGTGTTCAGGCGAGGGCCGCTCGCGCAGCCGGCGAGCAGGAACAGTACGAAGGCGAGGTAAAAGGATTTCATGGCAGAAGACATTACGCTGAAGACGATAATGCAACAGTGTAACGTACGGATTGTGCTTGAGCGGTCAAATTACAAAATGGAACATCTTTTACGCCGCCTGCACCTGATTACGTCCCGCCGCCTTCGCTCGATAAAGTGCTTCGTCGGCACGCTTTAGCGCCAAGTCACTGCGCTCACCCGGCTGGAACTGCGCCACGCCCATGGACACCGTAATCGTCACCGGCTCGCCCTTGAAATGGAAAGGGCACGCTTCGATGGCCGCGCGCAGCACCTCGCCCACGCCCAACGCATCCGCCAAGGCGGAGTCAGGCATCAGCAACACAAACTCTTCACCGCCAAACCGCGCAATAAAGTCAGTCGGGCGCAGGTAATTGCGCAGCACATTGGCGATGATCTTCAACACTTTGTCGCCCGCCAAGTGCCCATAGCCGTCGTTGACGCGCTTGAAGTGATCAAGGTCCAGCATGGCCAGCGACAGGCTGTTGCCGCGCTGGTGCCAGGCGTTGACTTCGTGGTCCAGACGTTCGCTCCAGGCCGCCCGGTTGGGCAGGCCGGTGAGCGGATCGATCAACGCCTTCTGGCGCTGGACTTCCAGATGCTCGCGATACCCCTGGGCTTCCTGTTCCATATTCGCCACCCGCTCAGCCAGCCCCTTGAGGCGCGCCGCCACTTCCTGCTCTCGCTGATCACGCTGCTGCTGATGTTGATCCATGGTGCCGAGCAGGCCTTCAAGGTGGCTCTCCAGCACGTGCTTGAGGCTGTCCAGGTCGGCCGCCTCCTGCACACTGCTTTGCAGGCCGTCGACTTGCTCGCGAATCTGCGTGTCCAGCTCGCGCGCAGCCGAGCGGCTGTCAGCGTGGCCATCACTGGCCACTTGCAGATGGCCCTGGAACGCTTCGAGGCGCTCATTGAGCTGTTTGAGGTAAGCCTCGAACTCGTGCTGGCCACTGTCGGTGATCGCCAGCATCAACACCGCCAGGTCATCGAGAATCGGCAACAGTTCGTACCAGTTCAAGCCATGAGCCAGGCGCTCGCGCATGGCTTCAGCCTGAGGACGGTGACGCTCGGGCAGTGACAGGTCTTCCAGCAGGCCAAGCAAGGTGTCTTCGATGTGCTTGGCAACCGAGCTGTACGAAGGCTCCGGCGAGTCCGGCAGTGCGTAGACGCCATCCGATTCCAACGCATCCGGGTCAGGCTCGGGACTTTCCAGCACAGGCGGGAGAGACAAGCTGCCAATGGCGGTTTCATTCGGAGTGTCGACCTCGACCTGCGCTTCTTCGATAAAGGCGGCAAGTGCGCTTTCTGGAGCGGTTTCTTCAACCAGCGCCTCCACTGCTTCAGGTTCAGGTACCTCGGCGGGCAGAACGACAGGCTCCTCTGCAGCCGGCGCCTCGAAGACAAAGGTTTCGCCGGCAACCTCCGCTACTTTGACAGGCACAACGTGTTCGGGTTGTGACGCTGCCGGCGTTTGCGGCAGTGGCGCAAAGGCGCGCAAGGCTTGTGTCAGTTCTTCGGATTGCTCCGGCTCCTGAGGCTCAGGGGTGGGCTTGGGCGCAGCGGATTTTGGCGCAGCCGGCGCGGGTACAGCTTCAGCCACCGGCGCTTCATTCGAACCCTCTTTCGCGCCAAACAGGCGTTGCAGCAAACCCGGCCCAGAGCGCGGGGTTTCGCCATCCGGGTCCAGGTTATTCAGCGCCTGACCTTGCAGGCTGCTCAGCTCGCTGAGCAACAAAGGAATCTCGCGTGCCTGGCCGACTCGACCATCGAGTTGCTTGGCAAAGGTTTTCAGCGGGCGTGCCACTTCACGCGGCAGCGGCAGTTTTTGCAGCTGCGCAACCAGTGCCGTGAGCGCAGTGCTGATCTGGTCAACCCGGGTTTCGCGGCGCTGTTCCGAATCCAGCACGGCCTTTTCAAGGCGCGGCAGCAGCGCTGCGAGGGCGGCGTCCATGTCGTCGGTACGCACGACGTCGCGCATCTCTTTCATGCACTGGTCAACCGCGCGATCGGTGCCCTCAGCCGCCAGCGTGCTGCGCACCAGGCCTCGACGTAACAGGTCGAGGCGGGCAGCCCAGCGACGTTCGAGCTTGTCTTGCTGCTCGACGCTTTTCAGGTATTTCTCTTTCCAGCGCTGGGCGTCGTCGCTCATGCAAGGGGTCCGCGAGGGCCTGGGCTCAACGCGGGTAATGCATCAGCCGTAAGCGAACCCGGCAGACGAATCTCTACCGCGACCGGCAGGTGATCGGAGATGGGCTGCGCCAGTACTTGCACACTTTCAAGTGTGAGTGTCGGACTGAGCAGGATGTGGTCTAGACAGCGTTGCGGACGCCAACTGGGGAACGTGGCTTCGACTTGCGGCGCCAGTAACCCGAGGTCCCGCAACGGGGAATTCTGCAGCAGGTCGTTGGCATGGGTGTTCATGTCACCCATCAGTACCTGGTGCTTGTAGTTGCCAATTAATTCACGAATGTAGGCGAGCTGCAGGTTGCGCGTACGCCCCCCGAGCGCCAGGTGCATCATCACCACCACCAAGGCTTCAGGGCCTTCGCCGAAACGCACGAGGATCGCCCCGCGCCCTTTGGGGCCTGGCAAGGGGTGATCTTCGATGGCGGTCGGTTTCAAGCGGCTGAGCACACCATTGCTGTGCTGCGCCAGACGCCCGAGGTTGCGGTTGAGTTGCTGATACCAGTACGGGAACGCGCCGAGCTGCGCCAGGTGTTCCACCTGGTTGATGTAACCGGAGCGTATGCTGCCGCCGTCAGCCTCCTGCAGGGCGACCAAATCGAAGTCGTTCAGCAGGCTGCCGATTTTTTGCAGGTTAACGGCACGCCCATTGTGGGGCAGCAAATGCTGCCAGCCACGGGTGAGGTAGTGCCGATACTTTTCGGTGCTGATGCCCACCTGAATATTGAAGCTGAGCAAGCGCAGGCGGCTATCTGCCGGAAGGCCTGTGGATTCCAGGTGATGCTCGTTGACCTTCGCATCATGCAGGCCAACGACACGTTCAGTACCCCAGCGGCGCATGGTAGGCCCCTTACTTGGCTGCGCGCTCTTTGGCGATCAGTTGGTCAGCAACGTTCAGCGCTTGCTCTTCGCCACCAGCACTGCCGATGTCGAAACGGTATTTACCGTTGACGATCAGCGTAGGTACGCCTTGTACGCCGTACTTCTGGGCAAGCTCTTTGTATTGGGCCATCTTGCCCTTCACAGCGAACGAGTTGAACGTTTCAAGGAATTTGGTTTTATCGACGCCCTGAGTGGCGACGAAATCAGCCATATCTTCAGGTTTGACCAGGCGCTTGCCTTCTTTCTGAATGGCATTGAACACCGCTGCGTGCACTTTGTGCTCTACACCCATGGTGTCCAGCGTGATGAAGAGTTGACCATGAGCATCCCATGGGCCGCCGAACAACGCTGGAACGCGTTTGAAATTCACATCCTCAGGCAGCTTCTCGACCCATGGATTGATGACCGGCTCAAAAGCATAGCAATGCGGGCAGCCATACCAGAACAGCTCCACGACTTCGATCTTGCCTGGCACCGAAACCGGCACCGGGTTGGCCAATTCAACGTAGGTTTTACCGGCTTCAAGCGGCACATTATCGGCAGCTTGTGCGGTCATGCCGAAGAGGCTGGCAGTGACGAGAGCGGCGCTGAGGATCAGATTACGCATGCTTTACTCCTGGACAAATAAAGTCGCCTCACGCGACCTTTAGGTGTGACAGGTCTACGCGGGCATGAGTTCGTTAGTGTAACGGCACTGGCCACAAAAAAGGGCGGCCTAAGCCACCCTTTTTATGCTTGCATCGATGGATTAATCGAGCGTTAACGTCCTGCCCGGATCAGTGCAGACCCTGGATGTAGCTGGACAGCGCTTCGATGTCTTTATCCGACAGCTTGGCCGCAATATCAGTCATCATTTTGTTACCCGCGTCGCCATCGATATAGCGAACCTTCTCGCGAAAATCCTTCAATTGCTTGGCCGTGTACTGAGCATGTTGACCACTCAGGTGAGGGAAGCCCGCCGCTGCGACACCGCCGCCGTCCGGAATGTGGCAAGCCTTGCACGCCGGCATGCCGCCGATAGGCTGGTCTTCGGCGAGTTTGCCGCCACGGAACAACGCTTGGCCTTTTTCGACCAGTTTCGGGTCGGCAGCCCCCACACTGCCTTTCTGGTTGGCAAAATACGCCGCGATGTCCGCCAGGTCTTGATCGCTGAGGTTGGTCAGCAAGCCGGTCATTTCCAGCACCGTGCGCTTGCCGTCCTTGATGTCGTGCATCTGCTTGGTCAGGTAACGTTCACCCTGGCCGGCGAGTTTGGGGAAGTTCGGCGCCGGGCTATTGCCATCCGGTCCATGGCAAGCACCACACACGGCGGCTTTCGCCTGACCCGCTGTAGCGTCGCCTGCAGCATGGGCAACACCGGTGATGCCCAAGGTCAACAGCAGACTCACGATCAGTTTGTTCATCAGCTAATCCAACTACGGCTAAGGGTTTAAGAGTTATCTACCGGGTTTACTCACCATCAATTCAATGATGGCCTGGTAATCCTCAGTACTGCAGTCCATGCACAAACCACGCGGCGGCATTGCCTTGAAACCCTGGGTCACGTCTTGCACCAACGTGTTCATGCCCTTAGCCCGTCTTGGCTGCCAGGCTGCCTGGTCACCCCGTTTGGGGCGTTAGGCAGCTGGCCGGCATGGCAAGCTACGCAAACTCGGTTGTACACCGCCTCCGGATCCTGTGTAGCCTGAGCGCCGTAAAGCGGAATCAGGACACCAAAAGCGAGCAACCATCGGGTCATACATCGACCTTTTCAGGGTTTGAGAGCGTTTTGCGTTCTAATGCGCAATGAAGGTCTTTCGCTCCCGTGAACCTCATCCTTCGCTGGGACAAAGCACACACAAAATCTGCGGCATTATATACTGGCGCTACTGAAACGGAAACGACACCGCTTGCCGCACCCTTTTTCGGCACCGCCCACATCGGAAATCTCATGCAACTCAAGAATCCCATCCTCGGCCTGTGCCAACAGTCCACGTTTATGCTCAGCGCCGCCAAAGTAGACCAATGCCCCGATGACGAAGGCTTTGAAGTCGCCTTTGCCGGTCGTTCCAACGCCGGCAAGTCCAGCGCGTTGAACACCCTGACCCATGCCAGCCTGGCACGCACCTCGAAAACCCCGGGCCGCACGCAACTTCTCAATTTCTTCAAGCTAGACGATGATCGGCGTCTGGTCGACCTGCCGGGCTACGGTTACGCAAAAGTACCTATCCCGTTGAAGCTGCACTGGCAGCGTCACCTGGAGGCTTACTTGGGTGGCCGGGAGAGTTTGAAGGGTTTGATTTTGATGATGGACATCCGTCATCCAATGACCGACTTCGACCTGCTGATGCTCGATTGGGCCGTCGCCAGCGGCATGCCGATGCATATCCTGCTGACCAAGGCAGACAAACTGACCTACGGCGCAGCCAAGAACACCCTGCTCAAAGTGCAGTCCGAGATCCGTAAGGGTTGGGGTGATGCGATCACCATCCAGCTGTTCTCGGCGCCCAAGCGCATGGGCCTGGAAGACGCCTACACTGTGTTGGCCGGTTGGATGGAATTGGCGGACAAGGGCGCGGAAGTCGCGGAATAACTTTTCTGCAGGCAAAAAAAACCCCGGACTTCGTATGGGGAGGGGAAGTTCGGGGTCCAAGTTCCGGACCGCTAGGGCGGGGTCCAGATATCTGCCAACACTTAACACAACATAGGAGCATTGAAGGGCTTCACCACCCATTCAGTAACTCTGAGTAGCAGTTCACAGGTTAAGTTCCGGCAGGTTAAAAAAACTATTGGAAATAACTGACACCGTTTTCCGATCTAAAGCGCTCTGCCACCACCCCGGCAGTGGCAGAGCCGCGAAATCAGTGCGCCTCGTCCCAGTTATCGCCCACGCCTACGTCCACCACCAACGGTACATCCAGCTTGGCCGCTGCGCTCATGTACTCGCGGACCTTCTCGCTGACGTGCGCAACCAAGTCCTCGCGCACCTCAAGCACCAGTTCATCGTGCACTTGCAGGATGACCTTGGCATCCAGGCCCGACTCCGTCAGCCAGTTGTCCACCAACACCATGGCCTTCTTGATGATGTCCGCCGCGGTGCCCTGCATCGGCGCGTTGATCGCCGTGCGCTCTGCAGCTGCTCGCTCCTGAGGCTTGTTGGAATTGATATCCGGCAAGTACAGCCGACGCCCGAAGAAGGTTTCTACATAGCCTTGATCGGCCGCTTGAGCACGCGTGCGCTCCATGTACTCGCGAACGCCAGGGTAGCGCGCGAAATACACGTCGATATACGCCTTGGCGGTCTTGGTATCGACGCCGATATCCTTGCCCAGCTTCTGCGCGCCCATGCCGTAGATCAGGCCAAAGTTGATCGCCTTGGCACTGCGACGCTGGTTGGAACTGACCTCAGCCAACTCAACCTTGAACACCTCGGCCGCTGTAGCGGTGTGCACGTCCAGGTCGTTACGGAACGCGTTCATCAAGCCCTCATCCTTGGACAAGTGCGCCATGATCCGCAGCTCGATCTGCGAATAGTCCGCCGCCAGCAGCTTGTAGCCCTTGGGCGCGACAAACGCCTGACGAATCCGCCGCCCTTCAGCGGTGCGCACCGGAATGTTCTGCAGGTTCGGATCGCTCGAAGACAAGCGCCCGGTCGCCGCCACAGCCTGATGATAAGAGGTGTGAATACGCCCGGTACGCGGGTTGATCTGCTCGGGCAGTCGGTCGGTGTAGGTGCTTTTCAGCTTACTCATGCTGCGGTACTGCATCAGCACTTTGGGCAGCAGGAAGTCGTCTTCGGCCAACTTGGCCAACACTTCCTCGGCCGTGGACGCCTGCCCCTTGCCCGTCTTTTTCAACACCGGCAGCCCAAGCTTCTCGTAGAGAATCGCCCCGAGCTGTTTGGGCGAACCCAGGTTGAATTCTTCACCGGCGATCTCGAACGCCTGGCGCTCCAGCTCAACCATCTTGTTACCCAGCTCGATGCTCTGGATGCCCAGCAGGTCCTTATCCACGAACGCGCCCTGGCGCTCGATACGCGCCAGCACCGGCACCAACGGGATTTCGATATCCGTCAGCACACTGGCCAGGCTCGGTATGGCTGACAGCTGTGCATGCAACGCCTGGTGCAGGCGCAGGGTTATATCCGCATCTTCAGCCGCGTACGGGCCGGCCTGCTCAAGCGCGATCTGGTCGAATGTCAGTTGCTTGACGCCTCTGCCGGCGATGTCCTGGAAGCTGACAGTGTCGTAGTCCAGGTACTTCTTGGCCAGGCTGTCCATGTCGTGCCGGGTCGCGGTGGAATTCAACACGTAGGATTCAAGCATGGTGTCGAAGGCGATGCCGCGCACGGTGATGCCGTGCGCAGGGTTACCACCGATGGCGCAATTGGCCAGGATGTTCATGTCGAACTTGGCGTGCTGGCCGACCTTGAGTTTGGTCGGGTCTTCGAGCAGCGGCTTCAACGCCAACAGAACCGTGTCGCGATCCAACTGCTCGGGCGCACCGACATAGGAATGGGTCAACGGGATGTAGGCGGCTTCATGCGGCTGCACGGCGAAGGAAACCCCAACCAACTGCGCTTTTTGCGCGTCGATCCCGGTGGTTTCGGTATCGAATGCGAACAGCTTGGCGTCGTTGAGCTTCTTCAGCCAGCTATCGAAAGTCGCCTGGTCCAGGATGGTCGTGTAGGACGCCTCCACCGGCGCGGCCGCTACTACCTCAGCCACGGCTTCGGCAGACGGCGCCGCCTCGGTCGAAGCCTTGAGCTCGACACGCTTGGCGTCGCGCTGAATCTCATCAATCCAGCTCCTGAACTCCAGCAGCGTGTACAGCTCCAGCAGCTTTTCGCGGTCAGGCTCGATCAGGTGCAGATCTTCCAGGCCTACATCCAGCGGTACGTCGATTTTGATCGTCGCCAGTTGATAGGACAGGAACGCCATCTCCTTGTGCTCTTCCAGCTTGGCCGGCAGGTTCTTGGCCCCGCGAATCGGCAGGGTCGGCACGATATCCAGCTGTTCATAAAGCTCTTTGAGGCCGCCATTCACGCCTACGAGCAAGCCGGACGCAGTCTTCGGGCCAATGCCCGGAACGCCCGGGATGTTGTCGGACGAATCGCCCATCAGCGCCAGGTAATCGATGATCTGCTCGGGAGCGACACCGAATTTCTCCTTCACGCCCTCAATGTCCATCGCGCTACCGGTCATGGTGTTGACCAAGGTAATGTGCCCGTCGACCAACTGCGCCATGTCCTTGTCGCCGGTAGAAATTACTACCGGGCGGTCTGCCGCCGCACTGCTGCGGGCCAAAGTGCCGATGACGTCATCGGCCTCGACGCCTTCGACGCACAGCAGCGGGAAGCCCAGCGCGATGACGCTTTGGTGCAGCGGCTCGATTTGCAGGCGCATGTCATCGGGCATGCTCGGGCGGTTGGCCTTGTATTCGGCGAACATTTCATCGCGAAAGGTCCCACCCTTGGCGTCGAAAACAACGGCAAACGGGCTGTCCGGGTACTGCCTGCGCAGGCTTTTGAGCATGTTCAACACGCCCTTGACCGCACCGGTCGGCAGGCCTTTGGAAGTGGTCAGCGGTGGCAGCGCGTGAAAGGCGCGGTACAGATAAGAAGAACCGTCCACCAGGACGAGGGGGGCTTGGCTCATGAGCAGGATCAACCTTTTCGGCGGGTCAGGCGCTAGAATAGCCGGACCAATGACGACAAAGGGACAAGGTTATCATGCGTACAGTAAATCGCCTGTTGTTGACCGGTTTGATTGCGTTCTTGCCGCTGGCCGCCACGGCAGCTGACAGCGCACCCTCGGCAGACCCGGAAGTCACGATCCGCACCGAAGGTGACAGAACCATCCAGGAGTACCGCCAAAACGGTTTCCTGTACGCGATCAAGGTCACCGTAAAGGGCGCGCCGCCGTATTTCCTGGTGCGCGCGGACGGAACCGATGCGAACTTCATCCGTTCTGACCAGCCGGATATGCTGATTCCGTCATGGAAGATCTTCGAATGGAAATGATTTCTTAACTTAAATTGGCGCCGCCCCTCGCGGCGCCCGTACTGGCAGTTTTAACCATGTCTGTGTTCACCCCGCTGGCTCGGCCCGAGCTGGAAACCTTTCTCGCCCCTTACGGGCTCGGCCGCCTGCTTGATTTCCAGGGGATTGCCGCCGGTAGCGAAAACACCAACTTCTTTATCAGCCTGGAACAGGGCGAATTCGTTCTGACCCTGGTTGAGCGCGGCCCAGTCGCAGAAATGCCGTTTTTCATCGAACTGCTCGACGTGCTCCATGACGCTGACTTGCCGGTGCCCTATGCGCTGCGCACCACCGACGGCGTGGCCTTGCGCGAATTGAAGGGCAAACCGGCGCTGCTGCAACCACGCCTGGCCGGCAAACATATCAAGGAAGCCAACGCACAGCATTGCGCCCAGGTTGGCGACCTGCTCGGCCATTTGCACCTGGCCACTCAGGGCGAGAAAGTGCTGGAGCGCAAGACTGATCGCGGGCTGGACTGGATGCTCACCGAAGGTGCGCAGCTGATCTCGCACCTTAACGACGCGCAGCAGCGCCTGCTGCAAGACGCGCTGAGCGAGATCGAAGCCCACAAGGCTCACATTCTCGCGCTGCCACGCGCCAACGTTCACGCCGATCTGTTCCGCGATAACGCGATGTTCGAAGGCACACACCTGACCGGTCTGATCGACTTTTACAACGCTTGCTCAGGCCCGATGCTGTACGACGTGGCGATCGCCTTGAATGACTGGTGTTCGGACGCCGAGGGCGCGATTGATGGGCAACGCGCCCGTGCACTGCTAGGTGCGTATGCGGCTCTGCGGCCATTCACGGCCAAGGAAGCGGAGTTGTGGCCAACGATGCTGCGGGTAGCGTGTGTGCGCTTCTGGCTGTCACGCCTGATCGCCGCGGAGTCGTTTGCCGGGCAGGATGTATTGATTCATGACCCTGCGGAGTTCGAGCATCGGCTGGCGCAGCGTCAGCAGGTCACGCTCCATCTGCCGTTCGCACTCTAAAGCTGCACTCGGTCAGAAAATGTGGGAGCGGGCTTGCTCGCGAATGCGGTGGGTCAGTAACAGAGGTATTTACTGACACTCCCATTCGCGAGCAAGCCCGCTCCCACACAAGCCCGCTCCCACAGTGGTTCTGTGTCGTCTATTACAACGACTCCAGGCACCCAGCCAGGTCATTCCCCAACTTCTCCAGCACCTGCTCGTAACCCTGCGCTGTGGCCGGGGTGTAACCGCCCAACGCATCCAGCTCCGCCAACTTCACCGGCAACCCCGCCACCAACGTCTCAGCCAAGCGCGGACGCAACGGCGGCTCGCTGAACACACAGGTCTTGCCGACTTCCTGCAACCGCGTACGCATTGCTGCCACGTGCTGGGCTCCGGGCTGCACTTCGGCGGCCACGCTGAACACGCCAGTGTGCTTGAGCCCGTAAGCGTCTTCGAAGTAATCAAAGGCCTCGTGGAACACGAAGTAAGGCTTGTCGCCCACACTCGCCAAGCGCGCCTTCAAACGGGCATCCAACGCATCCAGACGCTCATCGAGTGCCTGCACGTTGCTCTGATACCGCGCAGCATTGGCCGGGTCGGCAGTGCTCAGGTCAGCCGCCATGCGCGCCGCAATCACCCGAGCGTTGACCGTCGACAACCACAAATGCGCATCCAGGCTGCCTGGGCGGTGATCATGGTCATGTTCGTCAGCATCATCGGCGTGCGAGTGGCTATCTTCGGCGAAACGCCGCAACTTCATCCCCGCAAGATCCTGCACCGCCACGGTTGGCAGGCTTCGGCCTTTAAGCACGCGCGGCAGAAAGCTTTCCATGTCCGGGCCGATCCAATAAAGCAGGTCCACCGACTGCACGCGCCGTACGTCGGATGGACGCAGGGCGTAGTTGTGCGGCGAAGCGCCGGGCGGCAACAACACCTCGGGAATGGCCACACCGTCCTGCACAGCCGCGGCAATCAACTGCAACGGCTTGATGCTCGTCAGCACCTTGACCTCGGCCTGAGCGGCCCCAGCAATGAACAAACTGGTGACAAATACGACAAAAACGGGAAAAAGTCGGGACACGATGACCACTCAATGACGTAGGAACGGGTAACATAATAACGTCTCTATCAAATGTCTGTCGCCGCTCATGCCTAAAACACCGCTTGCCAGCCGTCCCCACGACCACTCTCACTGCGTGCATACCGCGCTGTCAGAGGCCGACACCCTGTGCGCCCGTCAAGGCCTGCGCCTGACCGCGCTGCGTCGTCGGGTGCTGGAACTGGTGTGGCAAAGCCACAAGCCGCTGGGCGCCTACGACATTCTTGGCGTGCTCAGCGAGCAGGACGGCCGCCGCGCCGCGCCGCCGACGGTGTACCGCGCGCTGGATTTCCTGCTGGAAAACGGCCTGGTGCACCGCATCGCCTCCCTCAATGCCTTTGTTGGCTGCAACCACCCGGAACACGCGCATCAGGGCCAGTTCCTGATCTGCCGCGAGTGCCATGCGGCCATCGAGCTTGAACAAAAAAGCATCAGCGACGCCATCATCAAAAGCTCGGCCGACGTCGGCTTCAGGGTCGAAGGGCAAACGGTCGAAGTGGTCGGGCTCTGCTCGGGTTGCCAGGGGGCTTGATGAGCAATGCGTTAATCCGCCTCGAAGGGGTTGGTGTCACGTTCGCCGGGCAAAACGTGCTGGATAACATCGGGCTGAGCATCGAGCCGGGCCAGATCGTGACGCTGATCGGTCCCAATGGCGCCGGCAAGACCACGCTGGTGCGCGCAGTACTCGGCTTATTGAAGCCGGACAGTGGCAGCGTATGGCGCAAGCCCAAGCTGCGCGTCGGTTACATGCCGCAAAAATTGCACGTCGACCCGACACTGCCGCTGTCCGTGCTGCGCTTTTTGCGCCTGGTGCCCGGTGTAGACCGCGCCCGCGCGCAGGCTGCGCTCAAGGAGGTCGGTGCCGAACAGGTGATCGACAGCCCGGTGCAAAGCATCTCCGGCGGCGAAATGCAGCGCGTGCTGCTGGCCCGCGCCTTGCTGCGCGAGCCTGAACTGCTGGTGCTCGATGAACCCGTGCAAGGCGTTGACGTTGCCGGCCAGGCCGAGCTGTACAGCCTGATTACCCGCCTGCGTGACCGCCACGGCTGTGGCGTGTTGATGGTCTCCCACGACCTGCACCTGGTCATGAGCACCACCGATCAGGTGGTGTGCCTCAACCGCCACGTTTGCTGCTCCGGCCATCCGGAGCAGGTCAGTAGCGACCCGGCGTTTGTCGAGCTGTTCGGCAAGAATGCCCCGAGCCTGGCGATCTATCACCACCATCACGACCACGCCCATGATTTGCACGGCGCCGTGGTTGACGATCCCGCCACCCGTCACACACACGTTCATGGAGATAGCTGCAAGCATGGCTGATTTTCTGCTCTACGCCCTGCTGGCAGGCTTGGCTCTGGCGCTGGTGGCGGGCCCGTTGGGCTCGTTTGTGGTCTGGCGGCGCATGGCCTATTTTGGCGACACGTTGTCGCATGCCGCGCTGCTGGGCGTGGCCATGGGCTTTTTGCTGGACGTGAGCCCGACCATCGCCGTCACCGTGGGCTGCCTGCTGCTGGCGGTGCTGCTGGTGACCCTGCAACAGCGCCAACCGCTGGCCTCCGACACACTGCTGGGGATCCTGGCGCCGAGCACCCTGTCCCTGGGCCTGGTGGTGCTGAGCTTCATGCATGAAGTGCGCATCGACCTGATGGCCTACCTGTTCGGCGACCTGCTGGCGATCAGCCCTACAGACCTTGCGTGGATCCTCGGTGGCAGCGCCGCCGTGCTGCTCTTGCTGGTGGCTCTGTGGCGCCCGTTGCTGGCGATCACCGTGCATGAAGAGCTGGCCACGGTGGAAGGTTTGCCCGTGCCCGCCCTGCGCATGACCCTGATGCTGTTGATCGCGGTGGTGATTGCTGTCGCGATGAAGATTGTCGGCGTATTGTTGATCACCTCGCTGCTGATCATTCCCGCAGCCGCCGCCCAACGCCATGCGCGCTCACCCGAGCAAATGGCGATCGGCGCCAGCCTGTTGGGCATGCTTGCAGTGTGCGGGGGCCTGGCGCTGTCGTGGTTCAAGGACACGCCAGCCGGCCCGTCGATTGTCGTCACGGCGGCCGCCCTCTTTCTGCTGAGTTTTGTCCTGCCCCGTCGAGGGGTGTAGACTTGCTCGCTTTTTGCGCAACTAGAGAGTCGCAGGAATGAAGCTGTTCAACGCCCGTTATCTGCTCCTTGCCGCATTTTCCCTGCTGCTGGGCGCCTGTCAAAGTACGCCGCCCGCCGCCCCCGAGGTACCGGACGCACGCGCTGCGGCCATCGCGCAGCTGGAGCAAAACCTGGCCAGCAGCGAGCTTGCCACTGCCGAAGACGAATTGGCCGCGTTACAGGCCCAGTCGCCCAACGACCCGGCCCTCGAGCCTTACCAGCGTCAATTGGCCGAGGCCTACTTGCAGCGCAGCCAGATTGTGCTGCAAAAAGGCGATGTCAACGCTGCCGCCACGGCCCTGAGCCGGGCCCGTGCGCTGATGCCCAAGGCCCCGGCACTGACCGGTGGCGTCAACAGCGCCATCAGCCATGCGCGCAAAGCCGAGCTGGATAAAGCCGAAGCCGCCTTGAAAGCCGCTGAAGCCAAGCCGCCGGCCAAGGTCATCGACCCGGCCGCTGAAAGCACCACTGTGGCCCTGAACCTCGTCGATATCGAAGAACTTCGCCATCAACTGGACGCGATCGCCACCGACGTGGTGAATTACCAGTGCGACGTGACCATCCAGGCGCCGCGCACGCAGGACTACCCATGGCTGGCCACATTGCTGACCAAACGGGTGAAGCGAATTGATTCGGGGTATGACCTGAAGATTCACCGGCAGATTGTGAAACACATTCCGGCGCAGGTAGTGCTGATTCCGCGCAAGGCGCAATAAAAGCATCGCGGGCTTGCCCGCGATGGCGATCTAACAAACAGCCGATAACTTAAGCCGGAATAGCCTTAGCCTTAGGCTCACGATCCCAAACCCGGTGCTGTGCAATCGCGGCAAAGAACGCCTTGAACGCTTTCGCATCCGACCCCACGATCAGCCCCGCATCCACTTCAAGCTTCAGTAGATCCAGCAACGGCTTGGCATCATTGGCAACCGTGATCGCCTTCAGGTGCTTGTACGCCTCCAGCAGGAAGTGCAACGCCACACCATCCCCGCTCAATGCCTGCACCGACTTGGCGCCGCCCGGTACGAACACCGCGTCAAAGGCAATCGACGGCATGCCTTCCATCGACGCATCCACCTTCAGGCTCTTGCCATCGGCGGTGGTCACCGGCGCCGAAGTTGGCCCCAGCAGCTTGGCGTGTGCACCTTCAGCTTCCAGCGCTTTCTTCAACGCAGCAATTGCCGCGCCGTCCACGCCGTTAGCCGCGAGGATCGCAACTTTGCGCGTTTTGATATCGCCCGACAGCAGGTTCACCTGGCTCAACGCCGGCGACTCTTTGAGCGACGACTCACGCGGCGGCACGGTGCCTTTGGTTGGCGCCGGCAAACCGAGGTTCTGTGCTACGCGCTTGGCCAGCTCCAGGTCGATATTGGCCAGAATCTCGTTGACCTGACGGGCGCGGATAAACTCACGCTCCACCTTGCCCAACTCGAAGCTGTACGCCGCGATGATGTGCTCTTTCTCGTGGTGGCTCATGCTGTGGAAAAACAGCGTGGCTTGCGAGAAGTGATCGCCAAACGACTCGCTGCGCTCACGCACTTTGTTGGCGTCGACACGTTCGTAATAGGTCTCGAAACCGCCATCCTGCGCAGCCGGTGGCGTTTCTTTCGGCCAGCCGCCGTCAATCGAGTTCGGCTCGTAGGCCGCGCGGCCCTTGTCGATCACGGTGCGATGTTGAGCGTCGCGCTGGCCGTTATGGAACGGCGTGACCGGCCGATTGATCGGCAGCTCGTGAAAGTTCGGGCCACCGAGACGGCTGATCTGAGTATCCGTGTAGGAAAACAGACGGCCTTGCAGCAGTGGGTCATTGGTGAAGTCGATACCCGGCACGATATGGCCCGGGCAAAAAGCCACCTGTTCAACCTCAGCGAAGAAGTTATCCGGGTTACGGTTAAGCACCATTTTGCCCAGCGGCGTAATCGGCACCAATTCTTCAGGGATGATCTTGGTCGGGTCGAGCAGGTCGAAGTCGAACTTGTGCTCGTCTTCTTCCGCAACGATTTGCACGCCCAATTCCCACTCAGGGTAGTCGCCGCTTTCAATCGCTTCCCACAGGTCGCGACGGTGGTAATCGGTATCTTTACCGGCAAGCTTTTGCGCTTCGTCCCACACCAGCGAGCAGGTGCCCACTTTTGGATGCCAGTGGAATTTCACAAAGCTCGACTTACCTTCGGTATTGATCAAGCGGAAAGTGTGAATGCCGAAGCCCTGCATGGCGCGCAGGCTTTTGGGGATGGCACGGTCGGACATGGCCCACAGCACCATGTGCGCGGATTCTGGCTGCAGCGAGACGAAATCCCAGAACGTGTCATGGGCAGAGCCGCCGGTGGGAATCTCGTTATGCGGCTCAGGTTTGACCGCGTGCACGAAGTCAGGAAACTTGATCGCGTCCTGAATGAAGAACACCGGCATGTTGTTGCCCACCAGGTCGAAGTTACCTTCGTCGGTGAAGAACTTCACAGCAAAACCACGCACGTCACGCACCGTATCGCCCGAGCCACGCGGGCCCTGCACAGTGGAGAACCGCACAAACACCGGGGTTTTATGCTCGGGGTTGCGCAGGAAACCGGCCTTACTCAGCGCCGAATGGTTCTCATAGGTCTGGAAATAGCCGTGGGCGCCAGTGCCGCGAGCATGCACGATGCGCTCCGGGATACGCTCATGGTCAAAGTGCGTGATTTTTTCACGCATGATGAAGTCTTCCAGCAGCGATGGGCCACGGGCGCCGACTTTCAGGGTGTTCTGGTTGTCAGAAATCTTTACGCCTTGATTGGTGCGCAGCGCCTGGCCGGTTGCGTCGGAACGGAACTCTTCCAGGGCCTGCAGCTTGGCGTTGGTGTTGCCACGGTCCAGGGTATCGGTGCCCGCGAGTTCACTCTTCGGCGGGGTAGCTGGCTTCTTGGTACTCATCAGTCAAAACTCCTTATTCAAATTGGCCAGAGCGGTCCCCGGCTCGTTTGAGCAAACCCCCAGGCACGGCACCTGGGAAATTGAGTTGCTTAAGTAGTGACTGACACGGATTTGCACCGTTCCTTTTTTATGACCTTTGATCGCGTTATTGCCAAATCGCTGGTTGAATGCGAAATAAATGCTAAGAAACACTATACGGACAGGCTAAAATGCGCGCCCGGCTAACCGCTGATCCCTTTTCCATGCGCCCCACAAGGTTCGCTACGTGATCGAGTTTCATAACGTCCATAAAACCTACCGCGTCGCCGGTAAGGAAATCCCCGCGCTGCACCCCACCAGCCTGCGTGTCGAAAACGGCCAGGTGTTCGGCCTGATTGGCCACTCCGGTGCGGGAAAAAGTACCCTGTTGCGTCTGATCAACCGCCTGGAGCAACCCAGCGGTGGCCAGATCAATGTCGACGGCGAAGAAGTCACCGCCCTGGACGCCAATGGCCTGCGCCGTTTTCGCCAGCAAGTCGGGATGATCTTCCAGCACTTCAACCTGCTTGCCTCCAAGACCGTCGCCGACAACGTAGCGCTGCCGCTGACGCTGGCTGGCGAACTGTCGCGCAAGGAAATCGACCAGCGCGTGGCTGAGCTGCTCGCCCGTGTCGGCTTGTCGGACCACGCCAAGAAATACCCGGCGCAGTTGTCCGGTGGCCAGAAGCAGCGCGTCGGTATTGCCCGCGCCCTGGCAACCAAGCCAAAAATTCTGCTGTGCGACGAAGCCACCAGCGCCCTCGACCCACAAACCACCGCCTCGGTGCTGCAATTGCTGGCCGAGATCAACCGCGAGTTGAAGCTGACCATCGTGCTGATCACCCACGAGATGGACGTGATCCGCCGCGTATGCGACCAAGTGGCGGTGATGGATGCTGGCGTGATCGTCGAGCAAGGTTCGGTGGCCGATGTGTTCCTGCACCCCAAGCACCCGACCACCAAGCGCTTTGTGCAAGAAGCGGATCAGGTCGACGAAAGCGAGCAGCGCGATGACTTTGCTCACGTGCCAGGCCGTATCGTGCGTCTGACGTTCCAGGGCGAAGCAACCTACGCGCCGCTGCTGGGTACCGTCGCCCGCGAAACCGGCGTGGACTACAGCATCCTCGCCGGTCGTATTGACCGCATCAAAGACATTCCCTACGGCCAACTGACCCTCGCCGTGACCGGTGGGGACATGGACGCCGCTTTCGCCCGCTTTACCGCGGCAGACGTCCACATGGAGGTTCTGCGCTAATGGAAATCCTGTTGAGTTTCTTCGCCAATATTGACTGGTCCGAGATCTGGCTCGCCACCGGCGACACCATGACCATGCTGCTCGGTTCGCTGTTCTTCACCATCCTGCTCGGCCTGCCACTGGGTGTGCTGCTGTTTCTGACCAGCCCGCGCCAACTGTTCGAACAAAAAGGCCTGTACGCGCTGCTGTCGCTGATCGTGAACATCCTGCGTTCGCTGCCGTTCATCATTCTGCTTATCGTGATGATCCCGTTCACCATACTGATCACCGGCACCTCGCTGGGCGTGGCCGGTGCGATTCCGCCACTGGTCGTAGGCGCGACGCCGTTCTTCGCGCGCCTGGTGGAAACCGCCCTGCGTGAAGTGGACCGCGGCATCATCGAAGCCACGCAGTCCATGGGCGCCAGCACGCGTCAGATCATCATCAATGCACTGCTGCCCGAAGCGCGCCCCGGTATTTTCGCTGCGATTACGGTGACGGCCATTACACTGGTTTCCTACACGGCCATGGCCGGTGTTGTCGGCGCCGGCGGTTTGGGCGACCTGGCGATCCGCTTTGGTTACCAGCGGTTTCAGACTGACGTGATGGTTGTCACTGTGGTGATGCTGCTGATCCTGGTGCAAATTCTGCAAACCGTCGGCGATAAGCTGGTGGTGCACTTTTCTCGAAAATAACGGCCATGGCCGGCCCCCGCCGGCGCATGCCCGAACAAGGAGCTTGCTGGATGAAAAAACTACTGGTTGCTTTCGCTGCCGTTGCCGCGTTTTCCGCCCACGCTGCCGAGACCCTCACGGTCGCCGCGTCGCCAGTGCCGCACGCGGAAATCCTGGAGTTTGTGAAGCCCGCACTCGCCAAAGAAGGCGTGGACCTGCAGGTCAAAGTCTTCACCGACTACGTGCAGCCGAACGTACAAGTGGCTGAAAAGCGCCTGGACGCCAACTTCTTCCAGCACCAGCCGTACCTGGATGAGTTCAACAAGGCCAAGGGCACTCACCTGGTGAGCGTCGGTGCCGTGCACCTGGAGCCTTTGGGCGCCTACTCCAGCAAGTACAAAAAACTCGAAGACCTGCCGGATGGCGCCAATGTCGTGATCCCGAACGACGCCACCAACGGTGGCCGCGCGTTGCTGCTGCTGGCCAAGCACAACCTGATCACCCTGAAGGACCCGACCAACATCCTGTCGACCATCAAGGACATCTCCGGTAACCCGAAAAACCTCAAATTCCGCGAACTGGAAGCCGCCACACTGCCGCGCGTGCTGACCCAGGTCGACCTGGCGCTGATCAACACCAACTACGCCCTGGAAGCCAAACTGGACCCATCCAAGGACGCTCTGGTGATCGAAGGCAACGACTCGCCTTACGTGAACATCCTGGTGACCCGCGAAGACAACAAAGACTCGGACGCCGTGAAGAAGCTGGTTGCAGCCCTGCACACGCCGGAAGTGAAAGCGTTCATTCTTGAGAAGTACAAAGGCGCGATCCTGCCGGCGTTCTGATCTGCCCCGATCTTCAAAACTCTGAAGATCAAAAAATGTGGGAGCGGGCTTGCTCGCGATAGCAACTTGGCAGTCACCGAAGAGGGTGACTGGCCCACCGTCTTCGGGGGCAAGCCCCCTCCCACATTTGTTTTTGTGTTGTTTGGAAGATCAGGCCGGCACACTTGCCTGCTTACGCGTTGTTCAAACCTTGCACAAAACCCCTGTGGGAGCGGGCTGCTCGCGAAGGCGCAGTGTCAGTCACCGAAGATGGTGACTGGCCCACCGCCTTCGGGGGCAAGCCCCCTCCCACATTTGTTTTTGTGTTGTTTGGAAGATCAGGCCGGCGCACTTGCCTGCTTACGCATTGCTCAAACCTTGCACAAACCCCCTGTGGGAGCGGGCTTGCTCGCGAAGGCGCAGTGTCAGTCACCGAACTTATCGACTGAACCACCGTCTTCGGGGGCAAGCCCCCTCCCACATTTGTTTTATGTTGTTTGGAAGATCAAGCCAGCACACTTGCCTGCTTACGCGTTGTTCAAATCTTGCACAAAACTCCTGTGGGGGCGGGCTTGCTCGCGAAGGCGCAGTGTCAGTCACCGAAGATGGTGACTGGCCCACCGCCTTCGGGGGCAAGCCCCCTCCCACATTTGGTTTTGTGTTGTTTGGAAGATGAGGCCGGCGCACTTACCCGCTACGCGTTGTTCAAACCTTGCACAAAGCACTGTGGGAGCTGGCTTGCCTGCGATGGCGGTGGGTCAGTCAGCCTATCAGCCTCTGATCCACCGCCCTCGCAGGCACGCCAGCTCCCACATGTATGGTGCGGTGCCTGTTATTTACGCTGCAGCAACGCCGGCAACTGCGCCACCAGCTTTTGATTGTTCAGCGGCGCACGAATAAACCCGCGCTGCGTGCCGTCCGGCCCGATCAGCGCCAGGTTGCCGCTGTGGTCGACGGTGTAGTTGGGCTTGCTGGTATCCGCTGGAATAAACGGGATGCTCACCGCATTCGAGACCTTCTGCACATCGTCCACATTCGCGCCGGTCAGGCCTTCGAATTGCGGGTCGAAGTAGCCCAGGTATTGCTTGAGCTGAGCCGGCGTGTCGCGGTTCGGGTCGACGCTGAGCAGAATCACCTGCAACTTATCCACCGCCTCTTTGGGCAGCTCGCTCTTGATCTGACGCAGTTGGGCGAGGGTGGTGGGGCAGATGTCGGGGCAGAAGGTGTAGCCGAAAAACAGCAGGCTCCATTTGCCTTTCAACTCGTTGACCAGCACCGGCTGGCCGTTCTGGTCTGTCATGGTCACCGGCGGCAGCTGGCGGCTTTGCGGCAGCAGGATGATGCCCGCGTCGATCAGCGCAGTAGGGTCGCCCTGGCCTTTGCCGCTGAGCACTTTGTTGACGGTCAGGCCCATGATCAACGCGACGATGGCCACCAGGATAAAGACGGTTTTTTGAGTTCGAGTCATAGGTTCAACAGTAAGTAGTGGTCTACGAGCAGGGCGATAAACAGCACAAACAGGTACCAGATAGAGTACTTGAAGGTGTTGATCGCCGCGTGCGGCTGGCTGCCACGGTACAGCACCCAGGCCCATTGCAGAAAGCGTGCGCCCAACACCAGCGCACACGCCAGGTACAGCAGGCCACTCATGTGAATCACATACGGCATCAGGCTCACCGCCAGCAGGGCGAAGGTGTAGAGCAGGATGTGCACCTTCGTGTAGTGCTCGCCGTGGGTGACCGGCAGCATCGGGATGTCGGCCTTGGCGTATTCCTCCTTGCGGTGAATGGCCAGGGCCCAGAAGTGCGGCGGGGTCCAGGCGAAGATGATCAACACCAGCAGCAGCGGCTCGGCGCTGACATGCCCGGTCACGGCAACCCAACCCAACAGCGGCGGCGCCGCGCCGGCGAGGCCGCCGATGACGATGTTTTGTGGCGTTGCGCGCTTGAGGAAGCCGGTGTAGATCACCGCGTAGCCGAGCAGCGAAGCCAGCGTCAACCAGGCCGCCAATGGATTGGTAAACGCCAGCAGCAAGGCCAAGCCTGCAACAGCCAGAAACAAAGCAAAGGCCAATGCCGCCACCGGCGACACCCGCCCTTCGGCCATCGGCCGTTTGTGCGTGCGCGCCATCACCGCATCGATGCGCCGATCCACCACATGGTTGACCGCCGCCGCACCTCCGGCACACAGCGCAATGCCCAGGTTGCCAAAAATCAGCACCGCCCATGGCACCCCGGCGCGGGTGGCGAGGAACATGCCCACCAAGGAGGTGATGAGCATCAGCACCACCACCTTTGGCTTGGTCAGTTCCAGGTAATCTCGCCAGATCGCCTGATCGCGGCGCGCGTCGATCAAGGTCGCCATGGCGTCTCTCCTTTAAGGGTGATGAGGCCCGAAACGTGTTTGCGCGGAATGAAGCGCCATCCGAACGGCAACTGATGGCGCACCCGGACCAGGCTGGTGCGCGCGTGGTAATTGACCAGCACCAACGTCAGCAGCAACGCTGCGCCGCCTGCGTTATGGCCGACCGCCACCGGCAGCGGCAGGCCGAACGCCACATTGCTCACGCCCAGGCTGATTTGCACCGCCAGGGCGATCAGCAACAAGCCCGCCAGTCGCGTCATGCCCACTGCGCGCAATTGCCAGGCCAGCCCCAACAGCACCAGTGTCACCAACATCGCGCCAAGGCGATGGGTCAGGTGGATAGCGGTACGCGCTTCGCTGTCGAGCTGGCCACCGAGGTAATTGGGGCCGATGTGCTGAGTGAGGTGAAAGCCGTTGGCAAAGTCCGCCGCCGGCCACCACTGGCCATGGCACGTGGGCAGGTCGATACAGGCCACCGCCGCGTAGTTGGAACTCACCCAGCCGCCCAGCGCAATTTGCCCGATCACCAGCACCAACCCGGCGGTCGCCCAATATTGCAGGCGCTTGGGCACGATCAACGCGGGCAGCACACCGGACAGTCGCAGGGTCAGCAGAAACAATAAGCTCAAGGTGGCAAAACCGCCGAGCAGATGGCCGGTTACAACTTGCGGCCACAGCTTCAATGTCACCGTCCACATGCCAAACGCGGCCTGGGCGAACACCACCGCCAACACAAACAGCGGTAGTTTCACCGGCTGGCCTGGATCACGCCGATGGCTCCACGAACGCGCCGCCAACAGCACGATGAGCAACCCCAAGGTGCCGGCAAAGTAGCGATGGGTCATCTCGGCCCAGCCCTTGTCGGCCTGCACCGGCGTATCAGGGAAGTGCAGCTCGGCGTGCGCCAGTTGGGCTTCGCTCTGCGGCACGCTGATAAAACCGTAACAGCCGGGCCAGTCCGGGCAACCGAGGCCGGCATGGGTCAGGCGCGTATAGGCGCCGAGCAGCACGACGATCAGCGCGAGCAAGGTGGCAAACAACGCGAGGCGAAATCCAGGTTTGGCCATGACGATGCCCTTATCCGATGTTCGACAGTTTCAGCAGCAAGCGCAGGTCGTTGAGCAGGTCCTTGCCCTTGACCTTGGCGTCGTAGCGCAGCACCAAGTTGCCGTGCGGGTCGACGATCCACAGTTGCGCATCGCCGGGTGCGGCGGCGTCCTTGGTGAAGGTCGACAGGTCCAGCGGATAGCGTTGCAGTTGCGGGTATTCGGCTTCGAGCTTGGCCGCGTAGGCGCTGCTCACTGGCTGCGCACTGGCCAAGGCATGGCTGGCGCGCGAGGCATCACGGCCCAGGCTGATTTGCAGTTGGCGCGCCAGGTATACCAACTGCTGGCACTCAGCGGCGCAGGCAGTGGGCGCGGTGACCAGCAGTTGCCAGCGATCTTCATCGGCCTGCACGCCAATGTCGGCGCGGGTCTGGCCGTTGCCGATCAGTTCGCCGTGGTAGCTGCGGCTGTCCGGCACCCAGAATTGCAACTTGTACATGAAAGTGGCCAGCGCCATCGGGCCGATCACCATCATCAGGATCAAAATCAGCTGCCAGCGGCCTTTGCGCCGGTCGGGCGCCTCAGACATGCTGGGTGGATTCATGGCCGCTCCCATGGGACTTCTCCTTTTTTTTGTGCCATCCGAGGTAGAGGTACAGCGCCAGCAGCGCCAAGGCCATGGCGAACCACTGCACGGCGTACCCCAAATGTTTTTCCGGGCCCATGGCGACTACCGGCCACGTGGTGTCATACGTGCCCGGGCCGGGTTCGGCGCGCAGTTCGTAGGCAAAACCGCCACGGCCCAATTCAGTCCACAGGGCGGCGGGGTGCAGCGCGGTAAGCAAGCGCGGCCATTGCGTGGTGGCTGGGTCGGCGTGCAGTTGGAAGGTTTCGCCGGGGGCGACGTATACCCAGGCGTCGAGATTCAACGGTTGATCGGGTGTGGTGAAGACCGGTGGCGTGCGTCGGTCTGGCCACGGCAGCCAGCCGCGATTGAGCAACAGCCACTGGCCGCTGGCCTGATCATGAAAGGGTTGCAGCAACTCGACGCCGGCCTTGCCGTCGCGCATGCGGTTGTCGAGCAACACGCTGTGCTCGGCGTCGAACTGGCCGCGCAGGCGCACGCGGCGAAAGGCGGGGTCGGGCATCTCATTGAGCTGAACACTGCTGATGGGGTCGGCCACACGCCGCTCGGCGTAGCTGTCCACCAGCAACTGTTTTTCATGGCCGCGCGCCAGTTGCCAGAACCCCAGGCCCACCATCAACGGCAGCAGCACCAGCACCACCAGCGTGGGTGCGAGTCCTGGGCGAAAGTCTTTTATGGCGCTGGCTATACTTGTTTTCATTGCCCGCCCATCCGAAGGGAACCTGACCATGCTCAAAGCAGCCATTGCCCTGATGCTGATCGCAACTGTCGTGAGCCTGTTCAGTGGTTTGTTCTTTCTGGTCAAGGACGAGGGCAACTCCAACCGCCTCGTCACTGCCTTGACCGTGCGTGTCGTACTGGCCGCGATCACCGTGGGCTTGATCGCCTGGGGCTTTTTCAGCGGCCAGCTGGTGTCTCATGCGCCGTGGTAAGGCGCCTCACAGCACATACACGAAGAAGAACAGGCCGATCCACACCACATCCACAAAGTGCCAATACCAACTGGCCGCCTCGAAACCAAACTGGTGCTCGGCATTGAAATGCCCGCGCAGGATGCGCATCAGCATCACGAACAGAATGATGGTGCCGATGGTCACGTGAGCGCCGTGAAAGCCCGTGAGCATGAAGAAGGTCGCGCCGTACACGCCCGAGCCGAGGGTCAGGCCCAGTTCTTTGTAGGCGTGCATGTACTCCTCGGCCTGGAAGGCCAGGAACGCCCAGCCCAGCAGCACGGTCAGCGCCAGCCAGATTTTCAGTGCGCCGCGATGGCCCTTGCACAAGGCATGGTGGGCGAGGGTGATGGTCACGCTGGAGCTGACCAGCAAGATCGTATTGATCAGCGGCAAGCCCCAAGGGCTGATGGTGCCTTCCGGTGGCGGGTACATTTTTGGGTCAGGGTTGTTGAGCAGCGGCCAGGTGAACTGAAAGTTCGGCCACAGCATGTGCGCGATGCCCTTGTGCCCTTCACCGCCCAGCCATGGCCCCGACATGTGCCGCACATAAAACAGGGCGCCAAAGAACGCGACGAAGAACATCACCTCGGAAAAGATGAACCAGGTCATGCCCCAGCGAAACGAGCGGTCCATCTGCGGGCTGTACAAACCGGCGCGGCTTTCCTTGATCACCGCGCCGAACCAGCCGAACAGCATGTAGGCCAGCAGCAGCCCACCGACGAAAAAGATCCACGGCCCGTGGGATTCCGGGCGCGCCGCCTTCAGATCGTTGAACCACACAGCCAAACCGTACACGGTGGTGAGCATGCCCAGGGTGGCAATTATTGGCCATTTGCTTTGCGCTGGTACGTAGTACGTATCATGAGACGACATGTATTCGCTCTCCTGATTGAGGGGGCAAACAGTAGCTAGCCGCCGGTATGGACGGCCACCGGCGGTTGGCGCGCAGTGATGTCAAACAGCGTGTATGCCAGGGTCAAATGCTTCACATCCTTGGGCATGGCGCGGTCGACGATAAAACGCACCGGCATTTCAATGCGCTGACCGGGCTGCAGCACTTGCTGGGTGAAGCAAAAGCACTCGGTCTTGTGGAAGTACATCGCCGCTTCGGCCGGGGAAATGCTCGGCACTGCCTGGGCTTTCATGACCTTGTCGGTGGGGTTGTAGGCGACGAACAGCATCTCGGTGACCGCACCGGGGTTGACCACCACTTCGTCAGCCTTGGAGTGAAACTCCCAGACCATGTCGATGGCATTGGTCGACAGGAACTGCACTCGCACCTGGCGCGTGGGGTCGACGACTTGCTCACCTTCGTACTGCCCGGCGGTCTTCCCGTTGATGCCGAACGCCTTGCACATCACGTCGTAAATCGGCACCAGGGCGAAGCCGAAGGCGAACATCGCCACCACCAGAATCAGCAGACGAGTGACCAGGCGCTTGATGGGGATGGACTCAAGCATGGCAGCCACCCCGCTTTTGACTTTCTGTGGGAGCTGGCTTGCCTGCGATGAGGGTCTGGCAGTTGATAGATTCGGTGACTGACACACCGCTATCGCAGGCAAGCCAGCTCCCACAGAAGAGCGAGGTAGCCTGGGCCAGGGTATTCACTTGACCTCCGGCGGCGTGGTGAACGTGTGATACGGCGCGGGCGAGGGGATGCTCCACTCCAAACCTTCGGCACCATCCCACGGCTTGGCCGGCGCCGGCGGGCCGCCGCGGATGCACTTGATGACGATGAACAGGAAGAAGATCTGCGTGGCGCCAAACATGAAGGCGCCAATCGAGGAGACCATGTTGAAGTCGGCGAACTGCAGGTTGTAGTCCGGCACCCGGCGCGGCATGCCGGCCAGTCCCACGAAATGCATCGGGAAAAACGCCATGTTCATGCCGATGAAGGACAGCCAAAAGTGCAGCTTGCCCAGGGTTTCGTCGTACATGTGCCCAGTCCATTTGGGCAGCCAGTAGTACGCCGAGGCGAAGATGCCGAAGATCGCGCCAGGCACCAGTACGTAATGGAAATGCGCCACCACAAAGTAGGTGTCGTGGTACTGGAAGTCCGCCGGGGCAATCGCCAGCATCAGACCGGAGAAGCCGCCGATGGTGAACAGGATCACGAAGGCCACGGCAAACAGCATCGGCGTCTCGAAGGTCAGCGAGCCTTGCCACATGGTGCTGACCCAGTTGAACACCTTCACGCCCGTCGGCACGGCGATCAGCAGCGTGGCGTACATGAAGAACAGCTCGCCCACCAGCGGAATGCCCACCACGAACATGTGGTGCGCCCACACAATGAACGACAGGAACGCGATGCTCGCCGTGGCGTAGACCATAGAGGTGTAGCCGAACAGCGGCTTGCGCGAGAAGGTCGGGATGATCGAGCTGACGGCGCCGAAGGCCGGCAGGATCATGATGTACACCTCGGGGTGGCCGAAGAACCAGAACACGTGCTGGAACAGCACCGGGTCACCGCCACCGGCAGCACTGAAGAAGCTGGTGCCGAAGTGGATGTCCATCAGCATCATGGTCACGCAGCCGGCCAGCACCGGCATCACCGCGATCAACAGGAACGCGGTGATCAGCCAGGTCCAGACAAACAGCGGCATCTTCATCAGGGTCATGCCAGGGGCGCGCAGGTTGAGAATGGTCGCGACCACGTTGATCGCGCCCATGATCGAACTGATGCCCATCAGGTGGATGGCAAAAATAAAGAACGTCACACTTTCCGGCGCGTAGGTGGTGGACAGCGGGGCGTAGAAGGTCCAGCCGAAATTCGGCCCGCCGCCGGGTGTGAACAACGTGGAAACCAGCAACAGGAACGCCGCTGGCAGCAGCCAGAAACTGAAGTTGTTCATGCGCGGCAGGGCCATGTCCGGCGCGCCGATCATCAGCGGGATCATCCAGTTGGCCAGGCCGACAAAGGCCGGCATCACCGCGCCGAACACCATGATCAGGCCGTGCATGGTGGTCATCTGGTTGAAGAACGCCGGCTGCACGATCTGCAGGCCGGGCTGGAACAGCTCGGCGCGGATCACCATGGCGAACGAGCCGCCGAGCAGGAACATGGTGAAGGCGAACCACAGGTACATCGTGCCGATGTCTTTGTGGTTGGTGGTCAGCACCCAGCGCATCAGGCCTTTGGCGGGGCCATGGGCATGGTCGGCGTGACCATGGTCATCGATCACAGTGCTCATGGCCGTTCTCCTGCAAAGGAATGGGCTGTGCGGTTCAGGGCATACGCAGTTGAGGCCGTCATTTGCTTTCCGCCTGTTTCAAAGCCAGCACGTCTTTGGGCGTGACCATGTCGCCTTTGTTGTTGCCCCAGGCGTTGCGTTCGTAGGTCACCACGGCGGCGATGTCCACTTCCGACAGCTGTTTGCCGAAGGCGGCCATGGCAGTGCCGGGTTTGCCGAAGTACACGCGGTGCAGGTGATCTTCCTTAGGCCCGGTGGCGATCGGCGAGCCTTTGAGCGCCGGGAACATCGGCGGCAGGCCTTGGCCCTCAGCCTGGTGACAGGCCACGCAGGTGGTGTGGTAGACCTTGTCGCCACGCGCCACCAGCTCTTCAAGCGTCCACTCTTTGGAGGTCAGCTCCTTGAGCTTGGCCGCTTCTGCCTTGCGCTCGCCGAGCCAAGTGTCGTAGTCGGCCTGGGATTTGACCTCGACCACAATCGGCATGAAGCCGTGGTCCTTGCCGCACAATTCAGCGCACTGGCCACGGTAGATGCCGGGCTTCTCGATGCGCGTCCAGGCCTCGTTGACGAAGCCGGGAATAGCGTCGCGCTTGACCGCAAAGGCCGGCACCCACCACGAATGGATCACGTCGGCGGCAGTCACCAGAAAGCGCACCTTGGCGCCCACCGGCAGCACCAAAGGCTGGTCGACTTCGAGCAGATAATGCTCGCCCTTGGTGGCCTGGTTATGGATCTGCTCGGCAGGGGTGGCCAGGTTGCTGAAGAATTCCACGTCCTGGCCCAGGTATTTGTAATGCCACTTCCACTGGTAACCGGTGACCTGGATATCGATATCCGACTCGGTGCTGTCGTAGATGTTGATCAGGGTCTTGGTCGCCGGAATGGCCATCGCTACCAGGATCAGCAACGGCACCACGGTCCAGAGAATTTCCACGGTCGTGCTCTCGTGAAATTTGGCAGCCACCTGGCCCGTGGATCGGCGGTGCAGGATCATCGACCAGAACATCGCGCCAAACACGACAATGCCGATCACCACACAAATCCAGAAGATGGTCATGTGCAGGTCAAACACGGCGTGACTGACTTCAGTAGCCCCTGGCGCCATATTCGTTGTCCAGGCGGCGTGCGCCTGGCCGAATACCGACCACAACAGAAGGCCCATCCAAACGTGTGGATGTCGCGTCATTGCGGGTTCCCCTTTATGTTTCTTGTTATCCCGCCGGTTTGCACCTGCGGCGAAGGGAGCGGCTTCCATACTGCTTACAACCGCCAAGCCTTGCCTGCTTCATGCAGTTGGGCGTCATCAGCTAATTGCGTACAAAATCGAGTATAGACAGCCGGGGCAACCCCGCAATGTGTAGGGGCAAATGAGCACAAACAGACGGGCGGGCCCAATAAATACGGGGGCGCAAACGTTTATCCGACGAACGATGGCGATTCGATATAACGCATGCGCATAACCATGAAATAATTATGACAAACGCGTCTTAGGCCCTCGTATAAACGAGCTACCTTGTTCTTTCCCTTTTCCTACGCCTGTTTCAATGGAGCTTTCATGAACACCGCCGCATTGCGCGAGCAGATTTCCCGTGCCCATCAACACGAAGCCAGCACTGGCCAGCTTGCCCAGCAACTGGAAAAACAATTGCCGCACCTGCATTCGGCCATCTCCCTGGCTGACGGTGATCGCAACATTGTCATGACCCGTTTTGTTACCGCCTACATCGAGCTTGTCCCTGACTTGCTGGAAGCCGCCAATGACGTGGCGCGCGAAGCTGGCATCGAAAGCCAGATCAAACCGGTACTGAAAATCGCCGAGCATTTCTTCCTGCAACCGCCCGCGATTCTTGCCGGCCACGAAGGCCTCGACGGCCTGCTGGACGAGGCCTACCTGGCCCATCGCCTGGTAGAAGAAGTCAACGATCTGTACATCACGCACTTCGGTCAGCCGTTGATTCCGGCGGACACCACCGTGGCCAACTTGATCGCTCATCAGTTGATCGGCGAAGCATTTGCCAATCAGTTGGACGAAGCCGTGCATTTGGCGGTGGATGAAATGCTCAACGAAGACAGCTTTGCGCTGGAGTCGGTCGAGGCTTACCGCGAGACGCTCAAGAGCCCGAACACGGAAGCGGCGTGGAAGCGCTGGCCGTGCCTGTCGCGTCAGCTGGGGGTTGAGTTGGCGTTGGATCAGCCGGCTTAACTCTTCAATATGATGCAAAACCCATGTGGGAGCGGGCTTGCTCGCGAATGCGGTAGATCAGTCGACATTGCTTTGACTGATACACCGCTTTCGCGAGCAAGCCCGCTCCCACATTTTTGATTGGGTTCCGTCAGCTAGTGGACGGTGCCGAACCTATCCCCACCGTCGTGCGCACCCGGCCTTCAAGCCTGCGCTTCAGGCCGCGCGCCTCGATCACCAGTTGCGAGCCCTTGGCCGCATTGGCCCGGCCCCATTCCTCCAGCAACTCCAGGCAGGAATGGTCGATGTAACTCAAGTTGCTCAGCGGCACATGCAACGTGGTCCCTGCGGGCACCGTCGACAGCACTTGGGTCAGTGCCGGCACTTTCAGGAAGGTCGCCGCACCGGTCAGGCGCAACTCCATCTCACCGTCCTGGGGCAGGTCGATCAGGCTGATTTTCAGTCGCGACGCCTTGAAGGCCAACTTGACCAACGTCAGCCCGAAGCCCACCAGTACACCGGTCAGCAAGTCGGTAAAGATGATCGCCAGCGCCGTCGCGGCATAGGTGAACATCGGCATCCGCCCGTATCGGCCCAATGCGCGAAATGCTTTCACGTCCACCAGCTTGATCCCGGTGTACACCAGCACGCCCGCCAGGCTCGCCACCGGGATGCTTTGCAGCACGCTCGACAGCAACAGCACGAACCCCAGCAGCCATACACCGTGGAACATCGCCGACAAGCGCGTGGTCGCACCGGCCTGCACGTTGGCCGAGCTGCGCACGATCACGCCGGTCATCGGCAGCGCGCCGACCAGGCCACAAAGCATGTTGCCTACACCTTGAGCGGACAATTCCTTGTCGAAATCCGAGCGCTGGCCGCTGTGCATGCGGTCAACCGCAGCAGCCGACAGCAGGGTTTCGGCGCTGGCGATAAAGGCCACGGCGAACGCGGCGATCAACAGTTGCGGATCGGCCAGGTTCAGCAAGTCGCTGGGGCGTAGCCAGTCAATGGCATCGGCAAGGTTTTCCGGGACTTCCACACGCTTGACCTGCAACGCCAGCACCAGGCTGGTGACCGTCGCCAAGCCCACGCCCAACAAGGCGCCTGGCACAAACCGCAGTTTTTGCGGGCGCAATTTATCCCACAGGTACATCACCAGCATCGTCGACAGCCCCAGCAAACCCGCTTGCCAGCCAAGGCCTGCGCCCAGGGTTGGTATCGCCTCAACCACCGCGGCCGGGAAGCCCGCCAGGTTATCCAGCCCGGAAGGCTTGGGCGCGCCGTCGAGCATCACATGGACCTGCGAGAGCACAATCAGCACGCCGATCCCCGCCAGCATGCCGTACACCACCGCCGGCGCCGTGACGCGAAACCAGCAGCCCAGACGCAATCGCCCGGCCACCAATTGCAGGAACCCCGCCAGCAACAGGATGGGGCCGAGCATCATCATGCCGTGCTGGCGCACCAGTTCGAACACCAACACTGCCAAACCTGCGGCGGGCCCGCTGACCTGCAGCGGCGATCCAGCCAGCCAACCCACCACCAGGCCACCGATGATCCCGGTGATCAGCCCTTTGGCCGGCGGCATGCCAGACGCAATCGCGATGCCCATGCACAAGGGCAGGGCGACCAGAAACACAACCACGGACGCGAGCAGCTCCCGAGGCAATACAGCTTTCAATTGAGCAGCACGCATATTGACTCTCCCAAGGCATTCGCCGGGCGCGGCAATGCCTGGCTGCATCCATGGCAGCCACCGCATTACCCGGCAGGGAAGTGTTTTAGAAGCGCGCTTTAGGCGTCGCGCAAGGGATTGGTCCGTCGCCGCTCAGCGGTCGAAATGCCGCCTGATCTGCATCGTAGGCTCGGATTTCGCTGGTCTCGATGTTGTAGATCCAGCCATGGATAAACAAATGACCATTGGCCATGCGTGAGGCCACGGAAGGGTGGGTGCGCAAATGCTGCAACTGGGCGATGACGTTTTCTTCGGTCAGCACCTTCATGCTTTCGCCTTCATTGGCGCAGTCGCAGTTGTCCTCAACCATGGACTTGGCGACCTCGGCATGACGCAGCCAAGCCCGGACTGTCGGCATTTTTTCCAGGCTCTGGGGGTTGAGTACCGCGCGCATGGCGCCGCAGTCGGAATGCCCGCACACGATAATGTGCTGCACGCCCAGGGCGAGAACCGCGTACTCGATGGCCGTGGAAACGCCGCCGTTCATCTGTCCATAGGGTGGCACCACGTTGCCGACGTTACGCGTGACGAACAGGTCGCCAGGGGAGCTTTGGGTGATCAGCTCGGGCACGATCCGCGAATCTGCACAGGTGATAAACATCGCCCGTGGGCTCTGGGCCGTGGCGAGTTTTTTGAAGAGTTCTTCTTGCTGGGGGAAGACGTCGTGATGGAAATGCAAAAAGCCGTCAACGATGTGCTTTAGCGCTGCATCGGCGGACTCGGCCACCTGAGGGGCTGAAGCCGACGCAGCCAACGGCTGTTTATCCTTGTCACTCATGATTCATCCTCTTGATTAATGCAGGGAGAGTGTTCAGGTCATTTCGACGCTGGGCCAGTGGATTAGTTGTAAAACGCTGAAGACCACGGTTTCGACCCACCAGTCACTCGCAGAACAAGGTAACCGCCGAAACTTAACTCAAACTGAATGAACCGCTCTAGATCGCGGGTTTCAGTGATGTCAAAACGCGACTATTCCTACAGGCATGTCGCGCTCTTCTTGGTCAGTTTACAACAATGCCATCTGCCTGCCCGGTGGGCAGAACGCCGTGCAATCCAGATTAAACCCTTCCCGACGATTAAGCCCCAGGCGCTTGATCGCCTTGCTGAAGCGCTGCGCCAGCAGATCGGCGAACGGCCCCTCACCCCGCATGCGCACACCGAAGCGGCTGTCGTACACCTCACCGCCGCGCACCTGGCGCACCAGGCTCATCACATGGGCCGCGCGCTGCGGGTAATGCGCCGCCAGCCACTCCTCGAACAACGGCGCCACCTCCAGTGGCAAACGCAGCATCATGTAGGCCGCACTTTGCGCACCCGCCGCGTGGGCTTCGGTCAGCAGGCTTTCCAGCTCGCTGTCGTTGATCATCGGAATCATCGGTGAACACAACACGCCCACCGGAATGCCTGCCTCGCGCATCACCCGAATCGCCCGCAACCGTGCCTTGGGCGCCGCCGTGCGCGGTTCCAGAATGCGCTTGAGCTCATCGTCCAGGCTCGTGAGGCTGATCATCACTGCCACCAGCCGCTGCCGGGCCAGCTCGGTCAGCAGGTCGAGGTCACGCAAAATCAGCGAGCCCTTGGTGATGATGGTCACCGGGTGGCGGTAGCGCAGCAGCACTTCGAGGGTCTGCCGGGTGATCCTGTACTCGCGCTCGATGGGCTGGTAGGGGTCGGTATTGGAGCCCAGATTGATCGGCGCACACACATAACCCGGCTTCGACAGCTGTTGTTCCAGCACCTGGGCGGCATTGGTCTTGGCGATCAGCTTGGTTTCGAAATCCAGCCCCGGCGACATGTCCCAGTAAGCGTGACTGGGCCGCGCGTAGCAGTAGATGCAACCGTGCTCGCAGCCGCGATAGGGGTTGATCGAGCGATCAAACGGCAGGTCCGGCGAGTTATTGCGGGTGATGATGCTTTTGGCCGTTTCGATACGCACTTCGGTGCCCTGGGTCGGCGGCACCTCCTGAAACCAGCCGTCGTCCTCGGCCACACTGACCGTAGGCGCAAAGCGATTGTGCAGGTTGGTGGCCGTGCCCCGGCCACGGGGCGGTAAAGGTGTAGACATGAAAACGCCCCAATACTGTTTTTATATACAGTAAAGGGGCGTGATGGTTATGACCAGTGCCGTCTGGCGGTCAGTGCTTTTGCGTCACTTGCCCCAGGTCATCGCCCGAGGTGGTGCGCATATCGCTCTTGCGCAGGTCCGCCACGTCGCTGGCTTTTACCGGCGCGCCTTTGTTGCCCCAGCTGCCGCGGACGAAACTGACCACATCCGCCACTTCCTGGTCCGACAACCGCCAGGCAAACGCCGGCATGGTAAACGTCGACGGTGCCGTGTGCGTAGCCGGCAAGGTGCCGCCATTCAACACAATGTTGATCAGCGACGTGGCATCCGCCGTTTGCAACACCGGGTTACCCGCCAGCGCCGGGAACACTCGCGTATAGCCATGGCCGTCGGTACGGTGGCACGCCGCGCAGTTGTCGATATACACCGACGCGCCCGGCTTGCTGTCGTCACCTTTCCACAACGCCTCGGCGACCTGTTTGTCGTACTGATGCGGCTGATCCTTGGGATCCACCGCCGGCAGGCTCTTGAGGTAGCGGGCAATAGCAGTCAGATCGTCCTGCGACATGTACTGCATGCTGTGCACCACCACATCGCTCATGCCGCCAAACACGGCGCTGCGATCACTGCGGCCGGTCTTGAGAAATTGCACCAGTTCGTCCTCGCTCCAGCTGCCGAGGCCGTCCTTGTGATCGCCACGCAGGCTTTTCGCGATCCAGCCTTCCAACGGCGCGCTGCCCGACAAGAAGGCGTTGCCGTCAGTGGCGCTGAGGGCTTTTTCCTGCATGGTCAGGGCGCGCGGCGTGTGGCAGGCGCCGCAATGTCCCAAGCCTTCAACCAGGTACGCGCCACGGCTGACCACCGGGTCGGCGGCCGGTTGTGCCGGATGCTCCTCAACGGCCGGCGCAAACATCCAGCGCCAGGCCGCCAAGGGCCAGCGCATGCTCAAGGGCCAAGGAATATCGCTGTCTTTGTTCTCTTGGGCGACCGGCTCTACACCCTTCATGAAGTAGGCATACAACGCCTGCATGTCGCTGTCGCTGACACGCGCGTAAGACGGGTAGGGCATCGCCGGGTAAAGCGTACTACCGTTCTTGGCGACGCCATGGCGCACGGCCTTGTCGAAATCTTCGAAGCTGTAGTCGCCCAGGCCGGTCTTGTCCGGGGTGATGTTGGTGGAGTAGATCACGCCGATCGGGGTTTCCATCGGCAGCCCGCCGGCAAAGGGTTTGCCACCCTTGGCGGTGTGGCAGGCCACGCAGTCACCGGCGCGGGCCAGGTATTCGCCCTGCTTGACCAGGTCGGTTTCAGCGGCGCTTACCGAACAGCTGCTCAAGAGTGCCAGGGAGGCGATAACAAGTGCTTTCATGGTCATCGCTCCTTATGCCTGAACCAGTGGGCCGGGGTTTTTCAGGTACTGCTCGCGGATCGCTCGCGCCGACCAATAGGTCAGTGCCGCCACCAGGCCAGTAGGGTTATAGCCCAAGCCCTGTGGGAAAGCTGACGCGCCTGGGACAAACACGTTGTGTACGTCCCAGCTCTGCAGGTAGCGGTTCAACGCACTGGTTTTCGGGTCGGTGCCCATGATCGCGCCGCCGTTGAGGTGGGTGGTCTGGTAGGCCGCAGTGTTGAAGTGCTCACCGACCTTTTTGCCGAGCACAGCAATGGCCTTGGGGTTCATCGCTTCGGCGACCTTGCCCATTTTCTCCATCATGAAGCGGTTCATCTTGATGTCGTTTTCTTGCCAGTCGAACGTCATCCGCAGCAGTGGCAGGCCGTAGGCATCGCGGTACACCGGGTCCAGATCCAGGTAGTTGCCCCGGTAGGATTGATGCGCACCGTGGGCGTCCATCGACACCTGGTGGGTGTAGTAATCGGCGGTCGCGCGCTTCCAGGCACTGCCCCACGCTGGCGTGCCTGGCGGGTTGGACGTACCGGCAATCGGCCGGCTGCCGGCCTGGTTGACCCACATCGGCGAACCGCCGACAAAGCCGTGCGGCCCATGGTCGAAGTTATCCGCGTTGAAATCATCAATGGCCACGCCATTGCCGCCCGCACCGATGAAGTTATTGGTGTGGGTGTCCTTGTCGAAGAAGGCTTTGATGGTGCCCATGTTCTGGTAGGCGAAGTTGCGGCCCACCACACCCTCATTGGTAATCGGGTCGTAGGGTTTGCCGATACCCGAGAGCAACATGAGGCGCACATTGTTGAACTGGAATGAGCCTATGATCACCAGGTCAGCCGGCTGCTCGCATTCGCGACCCTGGGCGTCGATATAGGTCACGCCGGTGGCCTTGCTCTTGGTGCTGTCGAGGTTGACCTTGAGCACGTGGGAATTGGCCCGCAGCTCAAAGTTCGGAACCTGACGCAGCGCCGGCAGGATGTTCACATTCGGCGAAGCCTTGGAGTACATGTAGCACACGTAGCCGCTGCAGAAACCGCAGAAGTTGCACGGGCCCATCTGTGCGCCGTAGGGGTTGGTGTACGGCCCCGACGTATTGGCCGACGGCAGGTTGTAGGGTTTGTAACCAACCTCGGCGGCCGCTTTCTGAAACAGCTGTGCGGAGACGGTGTTTTTCTGCGACTCCAACGGGAACGGGTTGGAACGATCCGGCGCGTACGGGTTGCCACCACGGCCTTCGCCCACCACTTGACCTTTTACGGTCCAGGCCTGGCCGGAGGTGCCGAAGACTTTTTCCGCGTAGTCGAAAAACGGTTCCAGCTCTTCGTAGCTGACGCCGAAGTCCTGGATGGTCATGTCCTTGGGAATGAAGTTTTTGCCGTAGCGCTCTTCGTAGTGGCTGCGCATGCGCAACTCGATAGGGTCGACACGAAAGTGCACGCCCGACCAGTGCAGGCCCGCGCCGCCCACGCCATTGCCCGGCAGAAACGCACCCAGCTGGCGGTTGGGCAGGGCGACGTCATTCACGCTATGGCGAATGGTCACCGTTTCTTTGGAGATGTCCTGAAAGAGTTTTTTACGCACGCTGTAGGTCAATTCGTCGATGACCTGCGGATAGTTGCCGTCCGGGTAGGTGTCCTGCATCGGGCCGCGCTCCAGCGCTACCACGTTGAGGCCAGCTTCCGTGAGTTCCTTGGCCATAATCGCGCCGGTCCAGCCGAAGCCCACGATCACCGCGTCCACTTTCTTCATAATGGTCGCCACGTTTATGCCCTCTCGCCGCGAATGGAAACAGCCGGGAAGGGGTATTGCTCGTTGCGTTCAACCCAGTCCATAAAGTCGGCGCGGGCGCCGGGGAAGCCGATCATGGTCCAGCCGACCATACCTTTGTTGCCGCCGTGGATCGGGTCGCAGAAGAATCCTTCCTTGGTGTTTTGCAGCAGCAGGTTGAAGAACATCTTTGCGGGCACCGTCTCAAAGTGCGCAGTCACTTCGCTGCCGCCGGCTTCAAGGCGGCGCAGCATATCGTCCTGGGTAGCGCTGTCTTGCGCGGCAAAGGCCTTGCCGTTAAACGCCTTCGACCACGCATCCGTCGCTGCAATGCCCAGGCGATAAATGTCCTTGGGCACCAGCTTGCTCTGCCAGCCCATCTCCGGGGCCGCATCGGCGTTGAACGGGCCCTGCATGAACCACAGCGCGCCTGCGGCGTAAGGCGTGTTCATCTGGCGGTCGATGTATTCCGGCGCACCAGCCTCCAAGGCGCCAGGGCCCTGGGCATCAGCAGGAATCAAACGCGCGACGGCGGCGTTGAGAAACGCCCACTCTTCAGCCGTGAAATAGCTCGGTTCGTAGGCTTTGTCGCTGACCGGCGGCTTAGCCTCGGCAGCCTGCACCGGTTCCGGCGTGGCCATCAGCATCGAGCCACCAAAGCCGGTGCTGGCAACCGTGACCACCGGGATCAAGGTCAAGGATTTGCGCAAAAAATCACGCCGGGGATTGTCTTGATCTTGATCAGACATAGGTGCACCTCATCATGTGGTCACGGGTTTATCAGCCGCTTCTGGGAGCAGCGTGAAGGCTTGCCAGGAAATTGGATCCAAAGGGATAGAACACAGTGGCAAACAATAGTTACAAATGATAGCAGGCTAAGAATTGAGAAAATCGGTTCAGCGAGAAAAACAGCAGATCAGGTCGGTATTCACGATTCTTTGACGAGTACCTCACGCCGCATTGACCCCGCGTAGGCGAATCTTTGGCCCATCAGCCATTTCCCTATTCGGTTACAACGCGCATGTTCGAGATTCGATTGCTGCCTGCCCTCGGCATGGCGCTTCTGGCCCTGTTCGCCACCGCGCACGCCCAGGCGGACGGCGCCTCCTCCCTACGCTCACCGGAATGGGCCCAGCCTGTGGGGGACCAGTTCAATCTGCACCAAATGACGCCCACGCTGTATCGCAGCGCGCTGCCCAACGGCAATGCGCTCCCCGTATTGGAAGATCTGAAGATCGCCACGGTGATCAACTTTCTGCCGGAATCTGATGCAACGTGGCTCAAGACATCTGATATCAAACAGGTGCAGCTGACTTATCGCACCAATCACGTCGACGATTCGGACGTACTCGCGGCGTTAAGGGCCATCCAGGATGCAGAAACCAAAGGCCCGGTGCTGATGCACTGCAAACACGGCTCGGACCGCACAGGTTTGATGGCGGCGATGTACCGCGTGGTGATCCAGGGCTGGAGCAAGGAAGATGCGCTGAACGAAATGACACTGGGCGGTTTTGGTACCAGCAACGGTTTCAGGGACAGCGTTCGCTACATGATGAAAGCCGATGTCGACAAGTTGCGTACGGCCTTGGCGAATGGCGATTGCAGCACCAGTGCGTTTGCCCTGTGCTCGATGAACAGTTGGCTCAACACGGCCAATAGCAGCCGTGTCGACACCAAAAAAGACGCTGAACTGGTGCTGACACCCTGATGGGCGTCAGTCTTTTTTCAGCTTCGGATTGGGAAAAAACTGCACGGCCTGCACCTTCGGGTCCGGCGCTTTCAATGCCGATGTATTAACCCGCGTGCCCAACTCCTTGGGCACCGACAGACCTTGGTCATTCAACGTGTCGGTATAACCGCAAGCCACACATTCGCGGTGCGGCACGTTGTCTTCAGTCCACATCTTCAACTTGTCCGGCTCGCTGCACGCCGGGCAGACCGCCCCGGCGATAAATTGCTTTTTGGTAATCACAGGCCCTTCGCTCATGCTGCCGCGTCCTCACTCAGGCCGCTGTGGCGCAAGAGTGCGTCAATCGACGGCGCACGTCCGCGGAAATCGACGAACAGCACCATCGGTGCCTGCGAACCGCCGCGCGCCAGGATGGCTTCGCGGAAGGCGCGGCCGGTCTCGGCGTTCAGCACGCCGTCTTCTTCAAACTTGGAGAAGGCATCCGCCGACAGCACTTCCGCCCACTTGTAGCTGTAGTAACCCGCCGCGTACCCGCCGGCAAAGATGTGCGCGAAGCTGTTAGGGAAGCGGTTGTACGCCGGTGGGCGCATCACCGAGACCTCATCGCGCACGCCTTCAAGCACTTGCGCAACGCTGCGGCCATCGCCGTGGGTGGCATGCAGTTCGAAGTCGAACAGCGAGAACTCAAGCTGGCGCACCATCATCAGGCCGGACTGGAAGTTCTTCGCCGCGAGCATTTTTTCCAGCAGGTCCTGGGGCAGCGGCTCGCCGGTTTCATAGTGACCGGAGATCAGTGCCAGGCCTTCCGGCTCCCAGCACCAGTTCTCCATGAACTGGCTCGGCAATTCCACCGCATCCCAGGCCACGCCGTTGATGCCGGAGACGCCGGCGTGTTCGACACGGGTCAGCAGGTGATGCAGGCCGTGGCCGAATTCGTGGAACAGCGTGGTCACTTCATCGTGGGTCAGCAGGGCAGGCTTGCCGCTGTCGGCCGGGGTGAAGTTGCAC
Source organism: Pseudomonas sp. NFX183 (assembly GCF_047943075.1). Taxonomy (NCBI): domain Bacteria; kingdom Pseudomonadati; phylum Pseudomonadota; class Gammaproteobacteria; order Pseudomonadales; family Pseudomonadaceae; genus Pseudomonas; species Pseudomonas sp. NFX183. Next base: position 2,080,797 of record NZ_CP181333.1, read on the forward strand.
ACCAGGTTAGCCACCGGGCTTTGCAGCACGCCGTCAACCGTGCGGCGACGGTCACGCGCGCCGTCCATCCAGGCGCCGCCACGCTTGTTGGCGCGGGCGTACAGGTCGAAGAAGAAGCGGCCGACGTGCTGGCCGTTTTCCTTGATTTCGAACAGGCGAACGTCCGGGTGCCAAGTGTCGAAACCTTTTTGCTCGGCGATCTCGATGCCGTACAGGCGCTGGACGATGGCAAACAGGCCGCCCAATACTTTGTCGATCGGGAAGTAGGCGCGCAGGGCTTCCTGGGACACGCTGTAGCGCTGCTCGCGGAGTTTTTCGCCGTAGAAACCACTGTCCCAGCTTTGCAGATCCGCACAACCTTGTTCGGCGGCATATGCCTTGAGCTGTTGCAGGTCCTGGGCGGCAAACGGCTTGCTGCGCTTGGCCAGGTCGCGCAGGAAGCTCAGCACCTGGTCGCTGGACTCGGCCATTTTGGTGGCCAGGCTCAGCTCGGAGAACGACGCATAGCCCAGCAGTTGGGCCAGCTCCTGACGCAGGTCGAGGATCTGTTCCATCACCGGGCCGTTATCATTCTTACCGGCATTCGGGCCTTGGTCCGACGCGCGGGTGCAGTAGGCCGCGTAGACCTCTTCGCGCAGGGCGCGGTCGTGGGCGTAGGTCATCACCGCGTAGTAGCTGGGGAATTCCAGGGTGATCAGCCAGCCATCGAGGCCTTTGGCCTGGGCGGCGGCGGCCATTTGCGCCTTGGCCGAATCGGTCAGACCGGCGAGGGTGGCTTCATCGGTAACGTGCTTGGTCCAGGCCTGGGTGGCATCCAACAGTTGGTTGGAAAATTTGCTGCCCAGCTCGGAGAGCTTGCTCTGCACTTCGGCGTAGCGCTTTTGCTGCTCAGGCGGCAAATCGATACCCGACAGGCGAAAGTCGCGCAGCGAGTGCTCAAGGATAGTCTTTTGCGCCACGTCGAAACCGGCAGCTTCGGGGCTGTTGGCCAAGGCTTCGAAGGCCTGGAACAGTGCACGGTTCTGGCCCATTTCGGTGGAGTAGGCGCTCAATGCCGGCAGGCAAGCCTCGTAGGCCTCGCGCAGTTCAGCGCTGTTGCATACGGCATTGAGGTGGCTGACCGGGCTCCAGGCGGCGCCCAGGCGATCATTCAGTTCATCCATCGCCAGCACCAGGCCGGCCCATGTAGGATTTTTACCCTGGCTTTGCAGGATGCCTTCGATGGCAACACGGTTGTCGGCGAGGATCTGTTCGATGGCCGGTTGCACGTGCTCGGCACGGATCGCCGAGAACGGCGGCAGGTCGTAGGACTGCAGAAGAGGGTTGTTCGCGCTCACGGTGGGCACCTTGGCTGAAGAAACTTGTAAGAACAAAGATGGGGCCATCTTAATTACAATCAACACCCACCGCAGCTATCAGCAGAAGAGAGAGAGGCTATCGTGACCCTTCGCACCTATCAGAACCACACGCCAACCCTGGGCGCCGGGGCTTTTGTCGATATTTCGGCGGTGGTGATCGGCGATGTCGAAATCGGCGCCGACAGCTCGGTTTGGCCGCTGACGGTGATTCGCGGCGACATGCACCGCATCCGCATCGGTGCGCGCACCAGCGTGCAGGACGGCTGCGTGTTGCACATCACCCATGCCGGGCCGTTCAACCCGGACGGCTTCCCGCTGCTGATCGGCGATGACGTAACCATCGCCCACAAGGTCATGCTGCATGGCTGCACGGTGGGCAACCGCATCCTGATCGGCATGGGCAGCATCGTGATGGACGGCGCCGTGGTGGAGGACGACGTGATCATCGGCGCTGGCAGCCTGGTGCCGCCGGGCAAGAAACTGGAGAGCGGTTTTTTGTACGTGGGCAGCCCGGTTAAACAGATCCGCCCATTGACTGACAAAGAGCGTGCCTTTTTCACCTACAGCGCCGCGAACTACGTGAAGCTCAAAGACCTGCACCTGGCGCAAGGATTCGACCGATGACCCTGAACTACTCCACCGTGCTGTTCGACCTGGACGGCACCCTGACCGACCCGCGCGAGGGCATCACCCGTTCGATCCAGTACGCCCTCGGCAAACTCGGCATTGATGAACCCGACTTGACCAAGCTGGAACACTTTATCGGCCCGCCATTGCTGCAAGCCTTCATGCAGTTCTATGGCTTCGATGAGGCCAAGGCCTGGGAAGCGGTGAATTTTTATCGCGAACGCTTCAAGGTCACCGGCCTGTATGAAAACCGCGTATTCGACGGCGTCATGCCGTTGCTTGAGGAACTGAATGGCCAAGGCCGACAGCTGTATGTGGCCACGTCCAAGCCGTGGGTATTCGCCCGCGAGATTGCCCGGCACTTTGATTTTGCCAAGCACTTCAAGGTGATCTACGGCAGCGAACTGGACGGCACACGCACCAACAAGGTTGAGTTGATTGCGCACTTGATGAATGAAGAGGGCCTGGACCCGGCGACCACGTTGATGATCGGGGACCGCAAGCATGACCTGATCGGCGCGCGCAGCAATGGGCTGGATTCAGCGGCGGTGGGGTATGGGTTTGGCAGTTTTGAAGAGTTGAATGCCGAGGCGCCGACCTGGCATTTTGAGACGCTGGCGCAGATGCATCAGGCGTTCATGAGGCGCGGCTGATGCCGCTATCGCAGGCAAGCCAGCTCCCACATTCGACCGCATTCTCATGTTGAAACTGGGTCAAGTGTGGGAGCTGGCTTGCCTGCGATGAGGCCCTAACGGCCGCCACCCTCCAACCGCCGCAACGCCGCCTTACGCTGCTCCACCGGCAAGCCACCCATCTTCTCCACCGCCGCAAAGAACTTCACCCAGTCCCCACCTTCCTGCGCAAACAACGCCGCAAACGCCGGCACCCATTGGTCATACAGCCCAAACGGCAGCAACCGCGCGTTGTTCATCGGCTGGTTGATCCACACGTCGTAACGTTTATCACCTCCCCACTGGCTATCGCGCATTTGCCGGTAATCGCTGCGCAAACGCTCGAATTCCGCCGCCTTGGCCTGGCGCATCACGTCAACTGCCAAGGGCTGTGCGTAAAGCTTTTCCAGGCGTTTACGGGTATCCAGCACCATTCGGATAAATTGATCACGCTGCTGCAACGCCGCATCGCTCAGAGGCGCCAAGCCCCGCGCCGCACGCCATTGACGAGTGCCTTCCTGCTCGACGAAGTTGGCATACGACTCGTTGAACTCGGTGTCGTCCTTCACATAAAAACGCTGGTGCGCCAGCTCATGAAAAATCAGCGTGGCCAGGCGCTCATCGCCCCAGTTCATCATCGAATTCATGATCGGGTCGTTGAACCACCCCAAGGTGGAATAGGCCTCGACGCCACCAATCGACACGTCCATGCCTTGTTGCTGCAGCAACGCCGCCTCACCGCGCGCCGCGCCCTGGTTGTAATAACCGCGATAGGCGACGCATCCGGCAATCGGGAAGCAATGGGTTTCGGGAGAGAGGGAAAATTCCGTCGTAGCGAATACATTCCAGACTACGTATGGCCGGCCAATGTCCGCGTACAACCTGTAACTCTGGTTGTCGGGCAAGTGCAGGTGCTCACTGGCGAACGTGCGGGCTTTTTGCGACTGCACCAAGTGCTCACGCAATACCTGTGGGCGAGAAGGGTCGGCAATCACCTCGGCAACCGGCTCACGGGCCCGCAGCAATTGCCATTGGCCGCTGGCGAGCTGGCTGTAATAACTGACACTTGAGCAGCCGCTGAGCAGCACCACCATTAACCCTGGAAGAAAACGCCTCAACATGCTCCGACTGCTCCTGGGTAATTTGCTCGCCAGCCTATCCTGCCTGCACGGAATTTTTCCATGGCCTGGCGTGTTTATACTCATGAGGAGTCTGCTGCCATCGGCGCCGGGCTCAATTCCTTCCTACCGTTGAGTGCCTGCCATGCGCCAGCTCCTGCTACCTGTCACCGTCCTGTTTCTCAGCGCCTGTGCTTCTACGCCGATTCCCCCAGTGGATCCGCATCAGGCCTGGGTCGACTTCGCCACCCCGACACCCGGCGCCAAACTGGTGATGGCCCAGCGCCTGGACGGCAAGAATCTGAATGACGGGCGTTTTTTCCAAGTGCCACCCGGCAGCCACGAGCTGATGGTGCGCTTTGATTTCGAGGTGAACACGGGTACAGGCTTTGGCGGGCTGGACCAGACGCACGACCGCACCTGTTTCATGACCCTGCAGTACGACAATTTCCAGGCAGGCCAGCGCTATGTGCTGGAAGGGCGCTCGCTGGCCTTCACGCCCAACATTCGGCTGTATAACTCAGCGCGTCAGTTGCTGGCGCAGGAGCGCAGCGTGAACTGCATCTGATCAGTCGTTGTTCTTCTGATAAACGATGGCTTTGGTGCCGTTTTCACAGCTGCCGACGACCATGGCGCTGTCATGCTTGTCGGCTTCTTCCTTGCTGACGATTTCCAAGGTGTAGGACGGCACGGCGTTAGCCTGGATCTTGACCTCGATCTCTTTTCTAAGCTCTTCACAATCTTTTGGAGCGGCCACGGCCGAAGTGGCCAAAACACCGCAGATGATCGCCAAGGCAAAACGTTTCATGTGTGAAGCTCCCTGAATGCATGCGCACGAGTGTGCGCCTAGCTGCATAGGCTATAGGACCACATAGGGGAAATACGAGTTCTGATTTAAAGCAGAACTAAATGTGGGAGCGGGCGTGTGTGGGAGCTGGCTCGCCTGCGATGGCAGCGCCTCGGTGCAACTGCAAAACCGAGGTGTGCCTATCGCGGGCAAGCCCGGCTCCCACACAAACCCGCTCCCACACTGGATCTACGCGGTTAAGCAGACCGCATTAGCTGACGAGCGTGGCATCCAGGCTGATCTTGGCGTTCAGCACCTTGGACACCGGGCAGCCTTCCTTAGCCTTTTTGCTCAGTTCGTCGAACTGCGCCTGGCTTGCGCCCGGGATCTTGGCTTTCAATACCAAATGCACAGCAGTAATTGCGAAGCCGCCTTCCACTTGGTCCAGCGTCACTTCAGCCTGGGTGTCGATGCTGTCAGCCTTGAGGCCGGCGTCGCCCAGAATCATCGAAAACGCCATGGAGAAACAGCCGGCGTGCGCCGCACCAATCAGCTCCTCAGGGTTTGTGCCCTTGCCGCCTTCGAAACGGGCCTTGAAGCCGTAGGGCGCTTCGCGCAATACGCCGGTTTCAGTGGAAATGGAACCCAGGCCTGTCTTCAGATCACCTTCCCAATGCGCGGATGCTTTTTTAACGATACTCATAGCGGTCTCCTCGAACGGTGGTTTTGCTTCAGTAAGGTTCTGAGGATAGAAGCTCTGGCAAAGTTCATCTTGTCGGAGAAACCTAGCATTCCAGTAGGAAATTTCCCTAGCTACTATTGAATCTCGGGTATATGCCCTCATTGCATAGAACATGCACATGAAGCGGCAGGTTTTGGTTCGTCTATAAGCCTGCGCACCTATTGGAGAAGCAGGCTTATGAAATCGCTGTCCGACGTGAAATTCTCGACCCTGGACCTGGTGCCCGTGCGCGCCAATGGCAGCCCGGCGCAGTCATTGCGCAATTCCCTGGACTTGGCCCAGCACGTGGAAAAGTTTGGCTATAACCGTTTCTGGGTGGCCGAACACCACAACATGGATGGCATCGCCAGCTCTGCCACCTCGGTATTGCTCGGCTACCTGGCCGGTGGCACCTCAACCATTCGTGTCGGCTCCGGCGGCGTAATGCTGCCCAACCATGCACCGCTGGTGATCGCTGAGCAGTTCGGCACCCTGGAAAGCCTGTATCCGGGCCGGATCGACCTGGGACTGGGCCGCGCGCCGGGTTCTGATCAGATGACCGCCCGCGCCCTGCGTCGCGAACGCTCGGGCAGCGCCGACGACTTCCCTGATGATGTGGCCGAGCTGATGGCTTACCTGGGCCCACGCACGCCGGATCAACGGGTTATTGCCGTGCCGGGCACCGGAACCAATGTGCCCGTGTGGTTGCTCGGCTCCAGTTTGTTCAGCGCGCAATTGGCCGGTGAGCGCGGTTTGCCCTACGCCTTCGCCTCGCATTTCGCACCCCGCCTGATGCATGAAGCTATTCGCGTGTACCGCAATCACTTCAAGCCTTCAGCCGTATTGGACAAGCCCTACGTGATGCTTGGCATCCCGCTGGTGGCCGCCGATACCGACGAGCAGGCCGATTACCTGGCCACCTCGGTGTACCAGCGCATCCTCGCGCTGATGCGCGGGCAAAGCCTGGTGCAACGTCCGCCGGTCAAGACTATGGACGGCCTGTGGCTGCCCCATGAAAAAGACGCGGTCGGCAGCTTCCTCGGCCTGGCCATGGTCGGCAGCCCGGCGAAGATCCGCGCAAAACTGGACGTGCTGGTTGAGCAGACTGGTGCCGATGAGCTGATCTTTACCTGCGACCTGTACGAGCACGCCGACCGGATTCATTCCTACGAGCTGCTGGCGCAGTTGATGAAGGGCTAACATCCGCAGGCAAAAAAAAACGACGCACCTGTGCGTCGTTTTTTATGTCTGGAGCAAGGGGTTAACCGCGCTTGTAGACGATTTCCTTGGTGCCGGCTTCGCAGCTACCGACGACTGTGTGGTCGCTGGGTGCCGCGCCTTTGTCTACTACCTCCAGCGAGTAACCCGAGGCGCCCTTGGCGTCGATTTTCGCTGCGATTTCGCTTTTCAGCTCTTCACAAGGCTTGCCCGCCGCCAGGGCTGTGCCCGCAATGCTCAACAAACCTACCGCTAACAGGAACTTCTTCATCCGTTACTTTCCTTGCGCTGATCGAAAAGAGCGTGCCGACGCTTTCGCATCGGCACCCATTGGTTGTAGCGCAGGTTATGGCAATCGGCCAGTCGGCAAAGTTCAACCGACGTGATCAACTACTGGCGATTCGGAACCCCACCTTGAGCGTGACCTGGAAGTGCGCGGCCTTGCCGTCCTTGATGTGACCACGGGTTTCAGTCACTTCGAACCATTCCAGGTGCTTGATGCTTTTGTTCGCTTCGGCGATGGCGTTGTTGATGGCGTCTTCGATGCTGGTCGCCGACGAACCCACCAATTCGACTTTCTTGTACGTGTGATGATCAGACATGGCGTTTCTCCTGAGGTCTTTAGTGAGCGTAGCAGTCAATGTTCGTACTGCTTCTGGCGACTATTCCCACTCAAAAGTTCAGATTTACTGCACTTTCTGAAAACGCTGGAGTCGGTATCTACACATGCCACTCAATCACTTCAGGAGAGTCCACATGGCCAACACTTCTTTACGCAAAGCGTCGCTGGAAAGCATGGAAGCCGAGATTTCGAGCCTTCTCAAGTCCCTTGAGAGCCTTAAGGACGATGCGTCCGACGAGTCGCGCAAAACGCTGAAGGCCCTGAAAAGCAATGCCGAGAATGCCCTCAAGCACTCCCGTCATCTAATCAGCGATGCCTACGAAGAAAGCAAAGTCAAAATCCGCGAAACCGGTGTTGCAACCCGGGACTACGCACAAGAGCACCCATGGACTACCGCCGGCGTCGCCGTTGGCGCGCTGGGTCTGCTGGCGGCTTACCTGCTGTGCAAACGCGGCGACTGAAACACCGGCTACACCGGCTGGCGCAACAGCTCTGCCTTGAGCCACTGCGCCAGTTGACCCGCGCGCCCGTCTGCGGCGCGCTTGGGTAGCCACAGCGCCAGGTGCGCCGGGGTTTCGCTGAAACCCCATGGCGCCACCAGGCGACCCGCGCGCAGGTCCTCTGCCACCAGCGGTTCTGGCGCAATTGCCACCCCAAGCCCTGCCACCGCTGCCTCCAGCAAATAATACAAATGCTCAAACCCCTGGCCGTGTTTCAACGCGCCGGGTGCAATGCCGTATTGCTGCGCCCAACTAGGCCAGGCTTGCGGGCGCGAGGTGGTGTGCAACAAGGCTTCGCCACACAAGGCTTGCGCCGGGGCCTGGCGCAAACGCTCGTAACCGGCAAAGCGCGGGCTCATCACCGGGCCAATGCGCTCGCTGGCCAACTCGTATACCTGCATGTCCGCCGGCCACGGCGGCTCAGCGAACACCAACAGGGCGTCGAGGCCGGGACGCCTGGGGTCAAGATCGCCGTCACCTGCTGACAGGTGCAGGCGCAAGTCCGGCAGGTCGGCGTTCAAGCGGCCCAGGCGCGGGATCAACCAGCGCGCCAACAAACTGCCCGAGCAGCCCAGCACGAACGGCGCATCGGCGCTGGCCTGGGTCAGCTCGGCACACACATCCCTCAAACGTTCGAACGCCTCTGCGCTGGCATCGCGTAGCCGAACGCCGGCATCTGTGAGTTTAAGGCCGCGTCCCTCTTTGGCGAACAGGCTGACACCCAAATGCTCTTCGAGCACCTTCAACTGGCGGCTGACGGCGCCGTGGGTCACATGGAGCTGCTCGGCAGCCTGGCTAACGCTGTTGAGCCGGGCGGTGGCTTCAAATGCACGCAAGGCATTGAGGGGTGGTAGGTCTCGGCTCATCTGTGAGTTTTCCTGACAGGTTGCGGCGATCTTATCGGTTTTCAGCGTAGCGTGTCAGGGGTAGAGTGGGCCTCATTGCCTCTCCTCACATTCTTTACCGGAGCGCCCCATGACTCAGTCCCAGACCGATCTACGCAACGGCCCAGACGCCAACGGCTTGTTTGGCGCGTTCGGCGGCCGCTACGTCGCTGAAACCCTGATGCCGTTGATCCTCGACCTGGCCCGCGAATACGAAGCCGCCAAGATCGATCCGGCATTCAACGAAGAATTAGCCTACTTCCAACGCGACTACGTCGGACGTCCAAGCCCGCTGTATTTCGCTGAGCGCCTGACTGAATTCTGCGGCGGCGCCAAGATTTACCTCAAGCGCGAAGAGCTCAACCACACTGGCGCGCACAAGATCAACAACTGCATCGGCCAGATCCTGCTGGCGCGGCGCATGGGCAAGAAACGCATCATCGCCGAGACCGGCGCCGGCATGCACGGCGTGGCCACCGCCACCGTGGCCGCGCGTTTTGGCCTCGACTGCGTGATCTACATGGGCACCACCGACATCGAGCGCCAGCAGGCCAACGTGTTCCGCATGAAGCTGCTGGGCGCCGAAGTGATCCCGGTGGTCGCCGGCACCGGCACCCTCAAAGATGCGATGAACGAAGCCCTGCGTGACTGGGTGACCAACGTCGACGATACCTTCTACCTGATCGGCACCGTCGCCGGCCCACACCCCTACCCGGCGATGGTGCGCGACTTCCAGGCCGTGATCGGCAAAGAAACCCGCGACCAACTGCAAGCCCAGGAAGGCCGCCTGCCGGACAGCCTGGTGGCGTGCATCGGCGGCGGTTCCAACGCCATGGGCCTGTTCCACCCGTTCCTGGATGACACCAGCGTCGAGATCATCGGCGTTGAAGCGGCCGGCCACGGCATCGAAACCGGCAAACATGCCGCCAGCCTCAACGGCGGCGTGCCCGGCGTACTGCACGGCAACCGCACCTTCCTGCTGCAGGATGACGACGGCCAGATCATTGACGCCCACTCGATTTCCGCCGGCCTCGACTACCCGGGCATCGGCCCTGAACACGCCTGGTTGCATGACATCGGCCGCGTCCAGTACACCTCGGTGACCGACGACGAAGCCCTCGATGCGTTCCACACATGCTGCCGCCTGGAAGGGATTATTCCTGCACTGGAAAGCGCCCACGCCTTGGCTGAAGTGTTCAAACGCGCACCGAACCTGCCGAAAGATCACCTGATGGTGGTCAACCTTTCCGGCCGTGGCGACAAAGACATGCAAACCGTGATGCACCATATGCAACAGTCGAAGCAGGAGAAACACTGATGAGCCGCCTGCAAACCCGTTTTGCGCAACTCAAAGAACAAAACCGCGCCGCCCTGGTGACCTTCGTCACCGCCGGCGACCCGGGTTATGACACCTCGCTGGCGATCCTCAAAGGCTTGCCGGCAGCTGGCGCCGACGTGATCGAGCTGGGCATGCCCTTCACCGACCCGATGGCCGACGGCCCGGCGATTCAACTGGCTAACATCCGCGCGCTGGAAGCCAAGCAGAACCTGGCGAAAACCCTGCAAATGGTTCGCGAGTTCCGCAAAGACAACAACGACACGCCGCTGGTGTTGATGGGCTACTTCAACCCGATCCACAAATATGGCGTGCCGCAGTTCATCAGCGACGCCAAGGAAGCCGGCGTAGACGGCCTGATCGTGGTCGACATGCCGCCTGAGCATAACGGCGAGCTGTGCGACCCGGCCCAGGCAGCAGGCATCGACTTTATCCGCCTGACCACGCCAACCACCGATGACGTACGCCTGCCGACCGTGCTCAATGGCAGCTCCGGCTTTGTGTACTACGTGTCGGTGGCCGGTGTGACCGGTGCCGGGGCGGCCACCCTGGAGCACGTTGAAGAAGCCGTGACTCGCCTGCGTCGGCATACCGACCTGCCGATCAGCATCGGCTTTGGTATCCGCACGCCGGAACAGGCAGCCGCTATCGCGCGCCTGGCAGACGGTGTGGTGGTCGGTTCGGCGCTGATTGATCACATCGCCACTGCCAAAAATGATCAGCAGGCGATTGATGGCGTGTTGACCTTGTGCGCGGCGCTGTCGGAAGGCGTTCGCAACGCCCGTAAGTAAACGCCGTGTAGCAGTAGGTAAAGTTCCTGATACAGAGGAATCATACTGTCGAATCAGTACCTAAACTGACAAGACCAAGGGATTTCGAACCCGGTTCGAAATCCCTTTTTTGTTCGTGCAGTACTGAGGAAACACCCCATGAAAATGCCTAAACGCTTGATCGCTGGTCTCGGCGTGCTGATGCTCGGCGCGAGTGCCTTGGTGCAGGCCGCGCCACCTGACCAACGGGGCGATGACAATGGTCCTGGCCCTGGCCGTGGCGGCCCGCAAGGCCAGCACGAGCAACGCGGCGATGACCATCGTGGCCCGCAGAACAACCGTCGTGGCCCGCCTCAGGACTTCGGCCCGGTGCGGCAGATCATCCACGACAACCACGGCCAGTTCGCCCGTGGCGCACCGCCGCCACCGAATGTACGCCTGGTCCGCGGCCAGCCACTGCCACGCGGCTACTACGGCGAACGCCTGGACAACCGCGCCCTGGCACGCCTGCCGGTTTACCCGGGTTATGAATGGCGCCGTTCCGGCCCGGACGTGGTCTTGATTGCAGTCGGCACAGGCATCGTCTACGAGATTCTGGACGGCGTACTTAACTAATCCCTCGCACTAACACTAACCTGTGGCGAGCGGGCTTGCCCCGCGTTGGGGTGCGAAGCGCCCCCAAAACCGGATAACGCGGGTTTCCCTGAAAGACCGCAGTAGCCTTGATGGGGCTGCTGCGCAGCCCAACGCGGGGCAAGCCCGCTCGCCACAGGGGTCGCTCGCCACAGGCTATTCCTTCAGTTCTATACGTTCGACTTTGCCTACAAGCAACACGTAGGACAGCGCGCCCAGCAGCGCCAGCACCGCAATGTAGGTAATCGCCGGCGCAAACGAATCACCACTGGCCAAAAAGCCAATCACAATCGGCGTCGTAATCGCCGACAAGTTACCGATAAAGTTAAACACCCCACCGGTCAACCCCAGCAGCCGCGCAGGCGCCAAGGTCGACACCAGCGACCAGGTGATCGACGCCAGGCCATTCCCAAAGAACGCCACCGCCAGAAACGCAATCACCCACGTCGTCGAATCCACATAGTTGGCGCCAATGATCGCCGTGGAAATCAGCAGCCCGCCAATAATCGGCAACTTGCGCGCAAAGCCTACCGACGTGCCGCGTCGAATCAGCCAGTCAGAAAACAGCCCCGAACACAGTACGCCGACAAACGCCGCCAGAAACGGCAGCGACGCCAGCAAGCCCGACTTGATGAAGTCCATGCCGCGATATTTCACCAGGTAGGTCGGGAACCACGTCAGAAAAAACCACAACGTGGAGTTCAGGCAAAACTGCCCCAGGTAGATGCCCCACAGCTTGCGCTTGCTCAGTACGATCCCGAGGTCGACCCAACTGAATGGCGCCTTGACCGCCTTGGCCTGCATATCCACCAGCCCGCCGCCTTCGCGGATCAGCTCGATTTCAGCCGCATTGGCGCCTTTGAAGTCCTTCGGCTCGCGGTACACCGCGTACCAGATCAACGCCCACACAATGCCCACGCCACCGGTGGCGACAAACACCATGTGCCAGCCGAACGCGTGTTGCAGCCAGGCCAGTACCGGCGTGAGAAACGCCAGCCCGACAAACTGCCCGGAGGTATAAACGCCAATCGCCGTGGCCCGCTCGCGCTCGGGAAACCAGGTGGTGACCACGCGACTGTTGATCGGATAGGCCGGCGCTTCCAGCGCGCCGACCGCCATGCGCAGCACAAACAGCGCGATAAAGCTGGCGGCAAAACCAAGCATCACGGTGGCAATCGACCACAGCAGCAAGGCCACGGTGTAGAGAATGCGCGGCGGCACGCGGTCCACCAACCAGCCGCCCGGGATCTGCATGGCGGCGTAGGTCCAGCCGAACGCCGAGAAGATCAGCCCGACATGCACCGGGTCGATGCCCAGCTCGCTGGTCAGCGCCGGGGCGGCAATCGACAGGTTGCTGCGGTCGAGGTAGTTGATCACCACGGTGATAAACAGCAGCACCATGATGAAGAAACGCTTTCTGCTGGGCGTGACGAGAGAAGCCTGCCCGGTGAAGGATTCAGGGTGCATGGGGGTTGCCTCTTCTTATGTTTATTGAGGACAGGTCTTACTGGACCAAAGGTAGGAGGGGGCTTGCCCCCGATGAGGAGTGCCAGTCACCGAATGCATCAACTGATACACCGCTATCGGGGGCAAGCCCCCTCCCACATTTTGTGTCCGATTTCGTCAGGGGCTGATCACCACTCGGCAAAGCTGCCGTCGGCATGCCGCCAGATCGGGTTGCGCCAGCGGTGGCCGATAGCCGCGCGCTCGATCACGTATTCCTCGTTGATCTCGATGCCCAGGCCTGGCCCGTTGGGGATTTTCACAAAGCCTTTGTCATAATCGAACACGCCCGGGTCTCGCACATAGTCGAGCAGGTCGTTGCTCTCGTTGTAGTGAATGCCCAGGCTTTGCTCCTGGATAAACGCGTTGTAGCAAACCGCGTCCAGTTGCAGACAGGCCGCCAATGCAATCGGGCCCAGCGGGCAGTGCAGGGCCAGGGCCACGTCGTAGGCTTCGGCCATGTTGGCGATCTTGCGGGTTTCGGTGATGCCGCCGGCGTGGGAGGCGTCCGGCTGGATGATGTCGACGTAACCTTCGCTGAGCACGCGCTTGAAGTCCCACCGTGAGAACAGGCGCTCGCCCAGCGCAATCGGCGTGCTGGTCAACGGCGCCAGTTCTTTGAGCGCTTCGTAGTTTTCGCTGAGCACCGGCTCTTCGATAAACATCAGTTTGTAAGGGTCGAGTTCTTTCATCAGCACCTTGGCCATGGGCTTGTGCACCCGGCCATGGAAGTCGACGCCAATGCCGACGTTCGGGCCCACCGCATCGCGCACGGCGGCAACGTTGGCCAGGGCCAGGTCGACTTTGTCGAAACTGTCGACAAACTGCAGCTCCTCGGTGCCGTTCATTTTCACGGCAGTGAAACCACGGGCCACGGCCTCTTTGGCGGCACGCGCGGTATCGGCGGGGCGGTCGCCGCCGATCCATGAATACACGCGAATCTTGTCACGCACCTGGCCGCCCAACAGGTCGCTGACCGACACACCAAGCGCCTTGCCCTTGATGTCCCACAGCGCCTGGTCGATACCGGCGAGGGCGCTCATGTGCACGGCACCGCCTCGGTAGAAGCCGCCGCGATAGAGCACCGTCCAGATGTCTTCGATATTGCGTGGGTCTTTGCCGATCAGGTAGTCGGAAAGTTCTTCAACAGCCGCCGCCACCGTGTGCGCGCGGCCCTCGACCACAGGTTCACCCCAGCCGGTCACGCCCTGGTCGGTTTCGACCTTGAGGAAGCACCAGCGCGGCGGGACGATGAAGGTGGTCAGTTTGGTGATTTTCATCTTCTTATCTCTCTTGTCGATGCAGCGCCGAGGGCGCAAAACTTGCGTTCTTTTCAGGCCATCAATTCAGCGCATTCCAGGCGGCGACATACGCCTGGGCACTGCTCGCCACTTGATCCACAGACATGCCCGGCTTGAACAACCCGGACCCCAGGCCGAAGCCCTTGGCGCCTGCGTCGAAATACACCTGCATGTTGTCCGGAGTCACGCCGCCGACCGGCAGCAGCAATGTGCCCGCCGGCAATACCGCCAACCACGCCTTGATCACGGCCGGGCCCATTTGCTCGGCCGGGAACAGCTTCAGTACGTCGGCGCCTTCGGCCAAGGCGGCGAAGGCTTCGGTGGGCGTGGCCACACCCGGTGACAGGTACAAGCCCGCCGCTTTCGCGGCGCGTAGCACCTTGGCATCGCTGTGGGGCATGACGATCACTTGGCCACCGGCGGCTTTGACGTGCTCGACCTGCTCGGGCGTCAACACGGTGCCCGCGCCGATCAGGCAATCGGCGGGCAGGCTGTCGCGCAGCGTGCGGATGCTGGTGTAAGGGTCCGGCGAATTGAGCGGAACTTCGATCACGCGAAAGCCGGCCTGATAGAGCACTTGGCCGATCGCTTCAGCTTCGTGCGGCCGTACACCGCGCAGGATTGCGATCAAACCGTTGTGTGCGAGTGCTTGCTTGAGCATGTCAGGCCTCCAGGACCGGTTGAGTGAGCCCGGCCGCCACGGCCAATTGCCACAGGCCGCGTTCGGTGGCCGCTTGCGCCAGGCTGACGTGGGCGAAGCCGCAGAGCGCCAGGGCGCGCTGGTAACGGGCGCAGAGCGCTGCGGTGCCGACCAGGACGATGGGCTTGTGTTTTGCAGGTGCCGGTAAACCGGCGAGTTCATGCCCGATCAGCAGGCCGGACAGGTAATCCGGTTGCTGGTCGGGAGCCAGTTCGGCGGTCAGCCCGAGTGTGCGGGCGCTGAACAATGTCGAGAGCACGCCACGCTGGCCGTCGTTGGAGAGTGCCACCTGCACGCCGCGATCAAAGGCTTCGGCCTGGAAGTGGTCGGAGGTTTTTTGCGTACGGCCGAGAATGCTGTGCTGGCTCAGCACGGCAAACAGTTCGCCGGTCATGAAGGTGTCGAAGTGCGTGATGCAGCCCTCCACCACCTCGACCCATTTGGAATGGCTGCCCGGCAGGCCGATCAATACCTCGGCCGCGAGGCCTTGCAGCACGCCCAGCACCTGGGTTTCTTCGCCGCGCATCACATTGGGCAAGCCCACCTGTTCGATCACGCCGGGCACGATATGCACCGCCACGCCGCGCAGGCTGCGCACGCTGTGCAGCGCCTGGCCGAGGCTTGCGACATCGACCGGCGTATTGCGATACGCCGCCTCACTCCAGCCCTGGGCACTGCCGACCATGCCGCAGGCGATCACCGGCAAGTCGGGCTGGGCGTCGAGCCAGTCGCCGCAGGCCGCGTCGAACGCCAACTCGAAGCCATCGCTGCAACGCACGCCGGCAATGTCACGGGGTTCGCTGGGCAGGTGCATGATGCCGAACGCCAGTGCGCGCTGGTCGAGCACCTTGCCGGCCGGGCCGAGTTTATAAGCACGAAGGGAGCTGGTCCCCCAGTCGAGCGCGATCAATTGCGCCTGCATCGCTTCACCTGAAATGAGTGGGTGCTGAAAAAAGCAGATGGGCGAATATAAACCTATGACTGTCGATATCTCAATATATAAATAACGGTCCCATATATTGGGTTAAAACATAAAAAATCCCATCGCCTTTGCACAAGGGGATGGGATTTTTATACGCACTGGTTAAAAAATAGACAGGTCCAGCTCGCGCATCGCGCCCATCCAGATCGCGTAATCGGTGTGATCCTTCAGGTCATCGCCAGTATCAGGGTGCAGGAACACCACCAGCCCCTCGCGATGCAAAGCCAGCCATGGCAACACCACACCGATGTATTCCGGCTCGAACGCCAGCTGGCAACTCCAGTCCGGGTGCGGGCCCACCGGGCGTTCATGCACGCGGCCCATGCGCAACGGAAACAGCTTGGCCGCGTCCTCGCAGAGCTGGCGCGCCTGGTCGATCGTGCTGGCGTCGAAGTAGATGTGAGCGTGGTAGCCCTTGATACGTTGCATGGCGAAATCCGGATCCAATATGCGCCGATCCTAGACCGCAATCGACGGCAGGGCCAGCCCGGTCAGCGACTGTGCGCTGCTGGCTTGCTCGGCCACCAGCCAGTCGACAAAGCGCTCGACCAACTGCCCCCGGCGTTTGCGCTGGGGCTGCACCACGTAATAACCGAAGCGTGAGATCACCGTGTCGCTGATCGGCCGGCACAGCCAGTTCTGCTCCAGCAGGTTATCCACCAAGTGGCGCCAGCCGATGGCCACGCCCTGGCCGGCAATCGCGGCCTGGATCAACAGGGTGTAGTTGTCGAAGCGCAGTTGGCCGGGTGTGGGCGCGGTGGTAATGCCCAGCTCGCGAAACACACCGCTCCAGTCGAACCACTGGCTGTTGTTTTCCTGGCGCAGGTGCAGCAGCGGACAGTCCGGCAGCGTCTGCACGGTCAGCGGCGTGGCCTGGTCCTTGAGCCATTGCGGGCTGCACACCGGGAACACTTCCTCGTTGAACAGCCAGAGGCTGTCGCCCTGTTTGAAACGGCCATCGCCAAACAACACCGCCACGTCGATATCGCTGCGCAAGGTGGCGTGGTTGCGTTCGCTGGTGACCAGGCTCACGTCAACCTGCGGGTTGGCCTGGTGAAAGCGGTGCAGGCGCGGCATCAGCCAGTAGGCGGCGAAGGCAAAGTCGGTGGCCACTTGCAGCACTTCATGCTGGTCTTGCTGGGTGATCGCGCTGAGGCCTTGGTTGATGGTCTGCAAACCGCCCTGCGCATGCTCAAACAACAGCGCGCCAGCGTCGGTCAGCTCGATGCCACGGTAGATGCGATCAAACAAACGCAGCCCAAGCTGTTCTTCGAGGCGTTTGATCTGCTGACTGATGGCCGGCTGGGTGGTGCCCAGCTCCACGGCGGCAGCGGTAAAGCTGCGGTGGCGTGCCGCCGCCTCGAATGCGCGCAGCAGGTCGAGGGAAAGATCGCCAAGGGCTTCATACATAAGCTGTGCTTATCCTAGACATTGCTTTTCATGGGCTTTACCCCATTTTCCATGGGCCGCATGCTCATTCGCATAAACACCGCCTATGGAATGCCGAAGACTCATGAAGCGCAAGAACATTTTTTTCATCATGGCCGATCAAATGGCCGCGCCGCTGCTTCCGTTCTACGGACCTTCCCCGATCAAACTGCCAAACCTGAGCCGCCTCGCCGAACAGGGTGTGGTGTTCGACGCCGCCTATTGCAACAGCCCGCTGTGCGCGCCGTCGCGGTTCACGCTGGTCAGCGGCCAGTTGCCGAGCAAGATCGGCGCCTACGACAACGCGGCAGACTTCCCTGGCGATGTGCCGACCTATGCCCACTACCTGCGCCGCCTCGGCTACCGCACCGCGCTGTCGGGCAAGATGCACTTCTGCGGCCCTGACCAGTTGCACGGCTATGAAGAACGCCTGACCAGCGACATTTACCCCGCCGACTATGGCTGGGCGGTGAACTGGGATGAGCCGGACGTGCGCCCCACCTGGTATCACAACATGGCATCGGTGCTGCAAGCCGGCCCGTGCGTGCGCACCAACCAGCTGGATTTCGACGAAGAGGTGGTGTTCAAGGCCCAGCAGTACCTGTTCGACCATATCCGCAATGAGGGTGACCAGCCGTTCTGCCTGACCGTGTCGATGACTCACCCACACGACCCGTACACCATTCCCAAACCGTTTTGGGACCTGTACGACGACAGCGACATCCCATTGCCTACGACGCCGGCCCAGGCCGACCTCGACCCGCATTCGCAGCGCCTGCTCAAGGTCTACGACCTGTGGGACAAGCCGCTGCCGCTGAACAAGATCCGTGATGCGCGCCGTGCCTATTTTGGCGCGTGCAGCTACATCGACAGCAACGTCGGCAAACTCCTGCAAACCCTGGAAGACACGGGCCTTGCCGATGACACGATCATCATCTTCTCCGGCGACCACGGCGACATGCTCGGCGAGCGCGGCCTCTGGTACAAAATGCACTGGTTTGAAATGGCCGCCCGCGTGCCGCTGCTGGTCAGTGCGCCGGGGCAATTCGCGGCGAGCCGCGTGACCAAAGCGGTTTCCACGGCCGACCTGTTGCCGACGTTGGTGGAGTTGGCCGGCGGCGAGCTGGACCCACGCTTGCCGCTGGACGGCCGCTCGCTGGTCCCGCACTTGCAGGGGCAGGGCGGGCACGACGAAGTGTTTGGCGAATACATGGCCGAAGGCACCATCAGCCCGCTGATGATGATTCGCCGTGGCGCGTACAAGTTCATCTACAGCGAGGACGATCCTTGTCTACTGTTCGATGTGCGCAACGACCCGCACGAGCGGGAAAACCTCAGCCAGTCACCGGAACACCGGCCACTGTTCGAGGCGTTTTTGAGTGAGGCGCGGGCCAAATGGGACATCCCGGCGATCCATCAGCAGGTGCTCGCCAGCCAACGCCGTCGTCGCCTGGTGTTTGAGGCGCTGACCCAAGGCAAGCTGAAGAGCTGGGATCACCAGCCACTGGTGGACGCCAGTCAGCAATACATGCGCAACCATATCGACCTCGACGACCTGGAGCGCAAGGCACGTTACCCACAACCCTGCCAAAACCAATAAATAGACCGAGGGAAGGCCATGCAAAAGTTGACTGTAGTGCTGGGCATGTTGGTGCTCAGTAGCGCCAATGCGTACGCGGACGCTAGCTGCGACACGGTGAAGATGGCCGATCCAGGCTGGAGCGATATCGCCGCCACCAATGCCATCACCGGTTTTCTGTTGAACGGCATGGGCTACAAGGCCAAGGTCGATACCCTGGCGGTGCCGATCACCTTTGGCGGGCTCAAGGACGGCCAGGTGGACGTGTTTCTGGGCAATTGGATGCCGGCGCAGCAGGGCTTCTATGACAAGTTCGTGGCCAATGGCGATGTGGTGCAACTGGCGAAAAACCTCGACGGCACCGAATTCACCCTTGCCGTGCCGGACTACGTGTGGGACGCCGGGGTGCATGACTTTGCCGACTTGAACAAATTTGCCGACAAGTTCGACAAGAAGATCTACGGCATCGGCTCCGGCGCGCCGGCCAATATTTCGCTGCAGGAGATCATCAAGAAGAACGACTTCGACCTCGGCCAGTGGAAGCTGATCGAGTCGAGTGAACAGGCGATGCTGGCCGAAGTGTCGCGGGCGGTTAAAAAACAGAAGTTCTGTGACCTTCCTCGGCTGGACGCCGCACCCGATGAACGTGCAGTTGAACATGCATTACCTCAAGGGCGGCGAGAAGTACTTCGGTGACACCGGCAGCGTGTATACCTTGACCCGCAAGGGCTATGCACAAGCCTGCCCGAATGTCGGAAAACTACTGACCAACCTGAGTTTTACCCAGGAGATGGAGAACAGCATCATGGCTGAGGTGGTGAATAAAAAAGTCAGCAATGCTGATGCGGCGAAGGCCTGGATCAAGGCCAATCCGGCGGTGTTGGACAAGTGGCTCGATGGGGTAAAAACCGTGGATGGCCAGGATGCGTTGGCCGCCGTAAAAGCCAAGCTATAACCCCCCGAAATCGATCCTTTTTGGGAACTGGCTTTTGTGGGAGCTGGTTTGCCTGCGATGCAGACAACTCGGTCTGTCAGTTAGACAGAGGTGATGCTATCGCAGGCAAGCCAGCTCCCACGGGGGACTGTGTGTGCTGATACCCTGATGCAAACCTTTCGAACCGAGCCTTTCATGCCCCGGCCCAACCGCCATACACTCTTGCCCTTCCTCGCCTGGCTCCCGCGCCAAACCCGCGCCAGCGTCGGCCGGGATGCGATGGTTGGCTTAAGCGGTGCCGTGCTCGCGCTGCCACAGTCGATTGCCTACGCGCTGATCGCCGGTCTCCCACCCGAATACGGCTTGTACGCCGCCATCATCCCGGTATTGATCGCCTGCCTCTGGGGTTCCTCCTGGCACCTGATCTGCGGCCCTACCGCCGCCATCTCCATCGTGCTCTACGCCAGCATCAGCCCTTTGGCTGTGCCAGGGTCGCAGGACTACATCACGCTGATCCTGCTGCTGACCGTCCTCGCTGGCGTTTTCCAATGGCTGCTGGGCATGCTGCGCTTCGGCGCGCTGGTCAATTTCGTCTCTCATTCGGTGGTGCTGGGGTTCACCCTCGGCGCTGCCGTGGTGATCGCCTTGGGGCAGTTGCCCAACCTGCTGGGGCTGGATCTGCCCAGCCAAGCCACAGCGATCAAGAGTTTGCTGGCGCTCATCGATCACAGTGGCGAATGGGACCACGCCTCCCTCGCCCTGGGCCTGGGCACTTTGCTGGTGGGCGCGCTGCTCAAGTACCTGGTGCCACGTTGGCCAACACTGTTGATCGCCCTGGCCTTGGGCAGCCTGGTGGCGTGGCTGTGGCCGTCGATGTTCGGGAATGTGGCGCGGGTCAGTTCGTTTGTGGGCACACTGCCGCCGTTCAGCCCATTGCCGATGGACTTGGACATGCTCCTGCGCCTGCTGCCGAGCGCGGTGGCGGTGGGCATGCTCGGGTTGGTGACCAGCTTGTCGATTGCGCGCTCGCTGTCGGCGCGTTCGCAGCAACTGCTCGACGCCAATCAAGAAGTCCGCGCGCAGGGCTTATCCAATATCGTCGGCGGATTTTTCTCCGGCTACTTGTCGGCCGGTTCCTTTACCCGCTCCGGCCTCAGTTACGAGGCGGGCGCTTGCTCACCGTTGGCAGGCGTGTTTTCCGCCGGCTGGGTGGCGTTGTTTGCCGTATTTGGGGCGGCGTTGATCGCGCACATACCAATCCCCAGCATGGCCGCGAGCATCCTGCTGATTTGCTGGGGCCTGGTGGATCATCGCGGCATCCGCGCGCTGTTTCGCGTGAGCCGCGCAGAATTTGTGGTGATGAGCCTGACGTGCGTGGCCACCTTGCTGCTGGAGCTGCAAACGGCGATTTACGCCGGGGTGCTGGCGTCGCTGTTCTTCTACCTCAAACGCACTTCGCAACCGCGTGTTCAGCAGTGGCGCGACGGTGATGAAGATGTATTGCGGGTGGGGGGCTCGATCTTTTTTGGCGCCAGCCATTACCTGCAAGTGCGCCTGCAGAGCTTGCAGGGTGAGCGGGTGGTGATCGAGGCGCAGCAGATCAACTTTATCGACTATTCCGGGGTGGAGATGCTGCACCAGGAGGCACGGCGGTTGCGGGGAATGGGGCGTAGTTTGACGTTGCGTAGGGCCCGGCCGCAGGTAGTAGAAGAATTGAAAAAACTGGAAGGGGCCGACAACTGCCCCATCCATTTCGAAGACTGAATGCGGTTAAAACTGTGGGAGCTGGCTTGCCTGCGATAGGATCACCTCGGTCTAACTGACCGACCGAGTCGTCTGCATCGCAGGCAAGCCAGCTCCCACAGTTTGACCGTGCCCACGTTGGCGTTGTGTTACGCCAACTGGCGGCGTAGCTCAGCCAACACCGGCGCCGAATCCGGGCGCACGCCGCGCCACAGGAAGAACGCTTCCGCCGCCTGCTCCACGAGCATGCCCAGGCCATCCACCGCCACGGCTGCGCCATGCTCTGTCGCCCAGCGGCAAAACGCGGTGGGTTCCTTGGCGTACATCATGTCGTAGCAGAAGGTCTTGCCCGGCTCGATCAGGCTGCTGGCAATCGGCGGTACATCGCCTGACAGACTCGCGGACGTGGCATTGATGATCAGGTCCACCGGCTCACGCAGCCAGTCGAAACCGCTGGCCGACACAGGGCCCAGATCGTCAAACAGCTCGGCAAGCAACTCGGCCTTTTCCACCGTGCGGTTGGCGATGATCAGCGCGGCAGGCTGCTCGGCCAGCAAGGGCTCCAACGCGCCACGTACGGCGCCGCCAGCACCGAGCAACAGGATGCGCTGGCCTTGCAGGTCCAGCCCGGCGTTCACTTTCAGGTCGCGCACCAGGCCGGCGCCGTCAGTGTTGTCACCCAGCAGGGTGCCGTCGGCCAGCTTGCTCAGGGTGTTCACCGCCCCGGCGCGCTGGGCACGTTCAGTCAGGCTGTTGGCCAAGCGGTAGGCGTCTTCCTTGAAGGGCACCGTGACATTGGCGCCACGGCCTTGCTGAAAAAACTCACGGGCACAGCCGGTGAAATCCTCCAAAGGCGCGAGCAAGGTGCTGTAGTCCAGTTGCTCGCCGGTTTGCTCGGCGAACATGCGATGAATCAACGGCGACTTGCTGTGGCCGATAGGGTTGCCGAACACCACATAACGGTCCATCAGACGGCCGCCTTGGGCGCGGCGAGGCCCAGCCAGTCGCGGTCTTGCAGGAAGTAATCGGTGAGACGCGCTTCTTCGCTACCGGCCTCGGCCTTCCAGTCATAGCTCCAGCGCACTTGCGGCGGCAGCGACATCAGGATCGACTCGGTGCGCCCGCCCGACTGCAGGCCGAACAGGGTGCCACGGTCGTAGACCAGGTTGAATTCGACGTAGCGCCCTCGGCGGAACTCCTGGAACTGGCGCTGCTGTTCGGTGTAAGCCAGGGCCTTGCGGCGCTGCACAATCGGCAGGTAGGCGTCGATGTACGCATCGCCGATGGCGCGGATGAAGGCGAAGCAGGTGTCGAAGTCCCACTCGTTCAAATCGTCGAAGAACAGGCCGCCGATGCCGCGCGGTTCGTTACGGTGTTTGATATGGAAATACGTATCGCACCAGGCTTTATAGCGCGAGTACACGTCCGGGCCGAATCGCGCACAGGCCTGCTCGGCAACGCGGTGCCAGTGGATGCAGTCCTCCTCGTTGCCGTAGTAGGGCGTGAGGTCGAAGCCGCCGCCGAACCACCACACCGGTTCTTCGCCTTCTTTTTCGGCGATGAAAAAGCGCACATTGGCGTGGGACGTCGGCACATGCGGGTTGTGCGGGTGGATCACCAACGACACGCCCAAGGCTTCAAACCCGCGACCGGCCAGCTCAGGGCGATGCGCGCTGGCGGACGGTGGGAGACCGCTGCCGAACACGTGGGAAAAGTTAACGCCGCCTTTTTCGATGACCGTACCGTTTTCGATCACACGGGTGCGACCGCCGCCACCGGCAGGCCGGGTCCAGGCGTCTTCGATAAAGCGAGTGTCCGTCTCGAAGGTTTCCAGGGCGCTGCAAATACGGTCTTGCAGGTCGAGCAGGTAGGCTTTAACAGCCTCGGTGCGGGTAGTCATGGCATCACCTTGAATCGGGCAAAGCTACGCGAGGCCATGCGGCGTCGGCGGCAAATGGGCGCACAGGATACCACTGCACTTACGTGGCACTGCACTTAGGTGCGCCGCAGTTGACGAAGATCAAGCATAGGAGTGGGATAGAGGGCTACGCGAATTCGACCTCAGGAGAAGTGCAGATGGCCAAACGTATCCAGTTCAGCGCCCATGGCGGCCCCGAAGTGCTTGAGTATGTGGACTACACGCCGGCAGCGCCTGGCCCGCAGCAGGTTCGTGTGCGCAATAAAGCCATTGGCCTGAACTTTATCGATACCTACTTCCGTAGCGGCCTTTACGCGCCGCCGGCCCTGCCATCGGGCCTGGGCGCAGAGGGCGCCGGTGTGGTCGATGCCGTGGGCAGCGAGGTCACGCAATTCAAAGTCGGCGACCGTGTGGCCTACGGCAGCGGCCCGCTGGGCGCCTACAGCGAATTGCACGTGCTGCCCGCCGCCAACCTGGTGCACCTGCCGGACGACATCAGCTTCGAACAGGCTGCCGGTGCGATGCTCAAAGGCCTGACCGTGCAATACCTGCTGCGTCAAACCTACGAATTGAAGGGCGGCGAAACCATTCTGTTCCACGCTGCTGCCGGTGGTGTGGGTTCGCTGGCCTGCCAATGGGCCAAGGCCTTGGGCGTGAAGTTGATCGGCACCGTGAGTTCACCGGAAAAGGCCGCCTTGGCCAAATCCCTCGGCGCCTGGGAAACGATCGACTACAGCAAGGAAAACGTCGCACAACGCGTACTTGAATTGACCGACGGCAAAAAAGTCCCGGTGGTGTACGACGGCGTCGGCAAGGACACCTGGCTGACCTCGCTGGACAGCGTGGCGCCACGTGGGCTGGTGGTGAGTTTTGGTAATGCGTCGGGCGCGGTGGATGGGGTGAACCTGGGGATTCTGGCGGCGAAGGGTTCGCTGTATGTCACCCGGCCGACCTTGGCGACTTACGCCAGCAACCCGAAAGACTTGCAGGCGATGGCGGATGATTTGTTCTCGATGATCAAGAGCGGCAAGGTGCGCATTGATATCAACCAGCGGTTTTCGCTGGCGGACGCGGCGAAGGCGCAGACTGAGCTGTCGGGGCGGCGGACGACGGGGTCGACCATTCTGCTGCCATAAGGCGGTAGATCTTTTGAGGTTGTAAGGGCCTCATCGCGGGCAAGCCCGGCTCCCACATTTTGATCGCATTCCAACGGAAGGAACGCGGTCGAGTGTGGGAGCGTGTTTGCCCGCGATGGCCGCACCGCGGTCTCAGGAAGGCCGCACCACCTCACCCGTCGCCAAATCGCGAATCAGGCTCGGGTTTTTGCGCCCACCCAGGGCGCCGCCCAATACCCGATCTACCTGGCCACGGAAGTATTGCTCCACGCGAAGCCGCGTACGCGCAGCCGGGCGCCCTTGCGGGTTGGCCGAGGTGGAAATCAGCGGCCCCACCAGCGAGCACAAATCCCGCACCAGCGGATGATCAGTCACCCGCAACGCCACCGTGTCATGCACACCCGTTACCCACTCAGGCAGCAAGTCCTGATGGGGCACCAGCCAGGTATTGGGCCCAGGCCAGGTGCTGGCCATGCGCTCGATCCAGGTGTCCGGGAAGTCTTCAAAGAGAAAATCGAACTGGCGAATATTGTCCGCCACCAAGATCAGGCCCTTGTCCACCGACCGATTCTTGATCGCCAGCAGCCGGTCCACCGCTTCTTCGTTCCACGGATCGCAGCCAAGGCCCCAGACCGCTTCGGTCGGGTAGGCAATCACCGCGCCTGCGCGAATTTCCCGTGCGGTTTCCAGCACACGCCACCTGTTGACCATTACTCACTCTCCGGACTAAAGCTCTGCGCAGTTTACCGATCTTCTTTACAAAACCTAGCAGCGCGCAAGCCAGCGCCCGCTTTCGCAGATCACCTGGCCTTCGAGCTCAAGCTCGGTGAGGGTTGCCAGCACCTGGGACAACGGCCGCCCGCTGGCAATGGCCAAGCCTTCACTGGTGTGAGGCGCGGCGTGCAGCAACGCCACCAGCGGATGAGTGACCGGCATGGGTGCCGGACGGGACAGCGCCTGCCAGCCACGTAACCCTTCCAGAATGTGCTCGATGGATTCCACCAGCGTTGCGCCATCGCGGATCAATTGATGGCAGCCCTTGGCGCCAGGGTGATGGATGGAGCCCGGGATCGCGTACACCTCGCGCCCTTGCTCGGACGCCAGCCGCGCGGTGATCAGCGAGCCACTGGCCATGCTGGCCTCCACCACCAGCACACCCAGCGACAGGCCACTGATGATCCGGTTGCGCCGGGGGAAGTTGCCAGCTTGTGGCGAGGCGTCCAACGGAAACTCGGAAACCACCGCGCTGCCCTGGGCAATCATCATGGCTGCGAGCTGTCGGTGGCGCTGTGGATAAAAGTTTTCAAGCCCGGTACCGAGCACGCCGATTGTCTGGCCGCCGACATCCAGCGCCGCCTGGTGCGCCGCGCCGTCTATACCCAAAGCAAGACCACTGGTGATGACAAAACCGGCGCTCGCCAAGCTGCGGGAAAAGGCCGCTGCGGTGTCCATGCCGGGTCGCGAAGCACGGCGACTGCCGACCATGGCCAACTGCGGTTTTTCCAGGATTTTGGGGTCACCGGCGACGAACAATAACGGCGGGGCGTCATCGATCTGGGCGAGGAGTGCCGGGTAATCAGGTTGGTCCCACATCAGCAAATGCTGGGCCGGCTGCGCCAACCACGCCAATGCCTCACTGGCACCGTCACGTATTTCAGGGCTGCGGCGGGCATCGGCGCTGACGGCCGGCAACCCGAGGGAACGCCATGCACTGGCAGGGGCGCTGATGGCTTTTGAGGCAGAGCCGAAGGCTTCGAGCAACACACGAAAACGCTTGGAACCCAGTTCCGGCAGCCTGTGCAAGCGTAGTCGAGCTTCCAGTTCTGACGGGGAAATTTCGCTGCTGTTTATCGGATACATTTGATCATCCTTGACCGGAACAAGCTGTGGATAACTCTGTTGGTAACTTATTTAGCAGGCTATTTATTGTGTTTGTTGGGCAGTCTCGAATCGGTCCATGACTGCCAGCGAGCGTGAGGCGCTGAGAACCAGGCCATAGCTGAGCCTTTCATAGGTGCGAAACACCAGCAGCGTGCCGGCGCGCTCATCGGGGAGTTGGGTTGCCGTGCCAGTGAGGGTGTCGCGGACCGTCGCGCCGGCTTTGATCACGGTGAGCAATTGGCCTTCAACCAGCCCGTCGCGTCGGCCTTTGTTCAGGGTGACGGCGTCCAGCACGCCAATCTGGGTGACGCCTTTGGGAATGTCGATGATGTGCCCCTTAACACAGGGGGCACGCTTCACGGGGGCCGACTCGACCGGAGGTTCGGCGCGCAGCAGACGATCGCCGGGACGTACTTCCTGGGTGACTCGCTGCACCGCCAGCGTGGTGAGATCGCCGGCCATTACGAAGCGCGCGGTGCCGATGTTGTCGGCATTGATGCCCAGCAATTCCTGAGTGTCGGGGTCGGTGTAGGCCTTGGCGCGGCGAAAAATTCCGTAATTGGGCTGTGTGGGGTCCAGGGCGCCCCTTGCATACACGCGGTCGCCGTTGGCACCCAGCACCCGGCCGGCATCGGCCGCGACAATGTAAGGTGCGTTGTCCAGGTCGTGAGCCGTGTCGAGTATGCGGTTGTGCAGTAAAAAGGACTGGATAGCCTGCTGCGTTGCTGGCTCCAGGCGCTGGCCGGGCGGTGGGATCAAGGCCATCGTGAGCGGCGTCCACAGCAGCAAGACGAGTAGCGATTTCCTCATGGGGTCAATCTCCTTTATTATGTGCGTTCGCGTGAAATGCCATAGCCTTCGCGGCTTTCGAACCTTTCACACCGGCTGCCTGGGTCCATCCCACCGCCGATTTGCCTCTACCTCACATGTGCAGCAATTACGCTTATGGCTATTTTGAACATCCTCGAATTTCCCGACTCGCGCCTGCGCACGATCGCCAAACCGGTGGCCGTAGTGGACGACAAGGTTCGTCAGTTGGTCGATGACATGTTTGAAACAATGTATGAAGCCCCGGGCATCGGCCTCGCCGCCACCCAGGTCAACGTGCATCAGCGCGTCGTGGTCATGGACCTGTCGGAAGATCGCAGCGAACCGCGGGTGTTTATCAACCCCGAGTTCGAACCGCTGACCGAAGAGATGGGCGAATACCAGGAAGGCTGCCTCTCGGTGCCGGAGTTCTACGAGAACGTCGAACGCCCGCTGCGCGTGAAGATCAAGGCGCTGGACCGTGACGGCAAGCCCTACGAGCTGATCGCCGATGGCCTGCTGGCCGTGTGCATCCAGCACGAGTGCGACCACCTTAACGGCAAGCTGTTTGTTGATTACCTGTCCACGCTTAAACGCGACCGGATCAAGAAGAAGCTGGAAAAAAAGCATCGCCAGCAAGCTTGATGCCCTTCTTCCAAAGGCTTGCTGCGGCAAGCCTTTTTCTTTTGTGACTGTTTTTAACCGAGACCTCCCATGACCGAGCCACTGCGCATTGTTTTTGCCGGCACTCCCGAATTCGCTGCCGAACACCTCAAGGCGCTGCTTGCCAGCCCTTATGACATTGTCGCGGTGTACACCCAGCCGGACCGCCCGGCCGGTCGCGGGCAAAAACTGATGCCAAGCCCCGTCAAGCAGCTGGCGCTGGAACACAACCTCCCTGTGCTGCAACCTCCAACCCTGCGCAACGCCGAGGCCCAGGCGGAACTGGCGGCGTTGAAGCCAGACCTGATGGTGGTCGTGGCCTATGGCTTGATCCTGCCTCAGGCGGTGCTGGATATCCCGCGCCTGGGCTGCATCAACAGCCACGCTTCGCTGTTGCCACGCTGGCGCGGTGCGGCGCCGATCCAGCGCGCCGTGGAAGCCGGCGACCGTGAAAGCGGTGTGACCGTGATGCGCATGGAGGCGGGCCTGGACACCGGCCCTATGCTGCTGAAAGTCACCACCCCGATCACCGCCCAAGACACCGGCGGCAGCCTGCATGACCGCCTCGCCGAGCTGGGCCCGCCTGCTGTGGTCCAGGCCATCGCCGGCCTGGCCGCCGGCACCCTAGAAGGCGAAGTGCAGGACGACAGCCTGGCCACCTACGCCCACAAACTCAATAAAGACGAAGCGCGCATCGACTGGAGCCGCCCGGCCGTAGAGCTGGAACGCCTGGTGCGTGCCTTCAACCCATGGCCGATCGGCCACAGCACACTCAGTGGCGAAGCCTTGAAAGTGCTGGCCGCCACCTTGGCTGAAGGCAAGGGCGCCCCCGGTGAAATCATCGGCGCCAGCAAAGAAGGCCTGTTGGTCGCCTGCGGCGAACAGGCGCTTTGCCTGACCCGTCTGCAATTGCCCGGCGGTAAAGCGCTTAATTTCAGCGATTTGTTCAACAGCCGTCGTGAGAAATTTGCCCTGGGCACGGTTCTCGGGGCGGTCGTTCAATGAACCCGCGTCTGGCCGCCGCCAAGGCCCTCGCCGCCGTCCTGAATGGCAAGGCTTCGCTGAACAGTTCGCTGCCTACGCAGCTGGATAAGGTTGAAGACCGTGATCGCGGTTTCACTCAGGACCTGGCCTTTGGCACCGCGCGCTGGCAGCCACGCTTGTCGGCGCTGGCAGCCAAGCTGCTGCAAAAGCCGTTCAAAGCCGCGGATGCGGATGTGGAAGCGCTGCTGCTGGTCGGCCTCTATCAACTGCTCTACACCCGCGTGCCGGCCCACGCCGCCATCGGTGAAACCGTTGGGTGCGCCGACAAGCTGAAAAAACCTTGGGCCAAGGCGCTCCTCAACGCCGTGCTGCGCCGCGCTCAGCGCGAGGGCGAAGCGTTGCTGGCCGAGCTGGAACACGACCCGGTGGTGCGCACCGCACACCCGCGCTGGCTGCAAAAGTCCCTGAAAGCCTTCTGGCCTGAGCAATGGGAAGCCATCTGCGCGGCCAACAATGCGCACCCACCAATGATTCTGCGGGTCAACCGTCGCCATCACAGCCGCGACGCCTACCTGCAATTGCTCACCGACGCCGGCATCAACGCCACGCCGTGCGTGTACAGCGTCGACGGCATCGTGCTGGAAGCAGCCACCGACGTACGCAGCCTGCCAGGCTTTGCCGAAGGCTGGATCAGCGTGCAGGACGAAGCCGCGCAGCTGGCCGCCGACCTGCTCGACCTGGCGCCCGGCCAACGCGTGCTCGACGCCTGTTGCGCGCCGGGCGGTAAGACCTGTCACATTCTGGAAGTCGAAAAAGACCTCGCCGCTGTCGTCGCCGTCGACCTGGAAGCCAAGCGCCTGGTGCGCGTGCGTGAAAACCTCGCCCGCCTGGGCCTGAACGCCGAGCTGATCGCCGCTGACGGCCGCGACACCGCCACTTGGTGGGACGGCAAACCCTTCCAGCGCATTCTGCTGGACGCGCCATGCTCCGCCACTGGCGTGATTCGCCGTCATCCGGACATCAAGCTGACCCGCCAACCCGACGACATTGCCGCCCTGGCCGTGCTGCAAGGCGAACTGCTCGACGCCCTGTGGCCGACCCTGGAAGTCGGCGGCATCCTGCTCTACGCCACGTGCTCGACCTTGCCCACCGAGAACACCGAGGTGATTCAAGCCTTCCTCGCCCGCACCAGCGGCGCGCGCGAACTGGACCTCGCCACCGCGGCCGGCATCAAGCAGCCCCACGGCCGCCAGTTACTCGCGCAAGAAGGCGGACACGATGGCTTCTACTACGCCAAACTGATCAAGATTGCCGCCGCGCGCGGCTAATGGGTTTAAGGGAGTGACCGGATGAAAATCATCATCCTTGGGGCAGGGCAGGTCGGCGGCACGCTGGCCGAGCATTTGGCCAGCGAAGCCAACGACATCACGGTGGTCGACACCGATGCCGAGCGCCTGCGCAACCTCGGCGACCGCCTCGACATCCGCACCGTGCAAGGCCGCGCGTCATTCCCGACGGTGCTGCGCCAAGCCGGTGCCGACGATGCCGACATGCTGGTGGCCGTCACCAACAGTGACGAGACCAACATGGTCGCCTGCCAGGTCGCCCACACCCTGTTTCACACCCCGACCAAAATCGCCCGTGTCCGTGAGGCGGCTTACCTGACCCGTGCAGGGCTTTTCGACAACGACGCGATTCCAGTGGACGTGCTGATCAGCCCTGAACAAGTGGTGACTCACTACATCAAGCGTCTGATCGAAATTCCGGGCGCCTTGCAGGTGATCGACTTTGCCGAGGGCAAGGCGCAATTGGTCGCCGTTAAAGCCTATTACGGCGGTCCGCTGGTGGGCCAGCAACTGCGCCAGTTGCGCGAGCACATGCCGAATGTGGAAACCCGCGTGGCGGCGATTTTCCGGCGCGACCGGCCGATCCTGCCCCAGGGCGATACCGTGATCGAGGCCGACGACGAAGTATTTTTCATCGCCGCCAAAGCGAATATTCGCGCGGTCATGAGCGAAATGCGCCGGCTGGACGAGACCTACAAACGCATCGTCATCGCCGGCGGTGGGCAGATCGGCGAGCGCTTGGCCGAGGCCATCGAAAGCCGCTACCAGGTGAAGATCATCGAGATGAACCCGGCGCGCTGCCGGCATTTGTCCGACACCCTCGACAGCACCGTCGTACTGCAAGGCAGCGCCTCGGACCGCGACCTGCTGATGGAAGAGAACATCGCCGACGCCGATATTTTCCTGGCACTGACCAACGATGACGAGGCCAACATCATGTCCTCGCTGTTGGCCAAGCGGCTGGGGGCGAAGAAGGTCATGACCATCATCAACAACCCGGCCTATGTCGACCTGATCCAGGGCGGCGATATCGACATCGCCATCAGCCCGCAGCTGGCCACCATCGGCACCTTGCTTGCTCACGTGCGCCGTGGCGATATCGTCAGCGTGCATTCCCTGCGCCGGGGCGCGGCGGAGGCCATCGAGGCGATTGCCCATGGCGATTCGAAGTCGAGCAAGGTGATCGGCAAGGCCATCCGCGATATCGGCTTGCCGCCGGGCACCACCATTGGCGCGATCATTCGTGACGAAGAGGTGCTCATCGCCCACGACGATACGGTGATCGTCACGGGCGACCATGTGATTCTGTTTCTGGTGGATAAAAAACATATCCGCGACGTGGAGAAGTTGTTCCACGTGGGGTTGAGCTTTTTCTGATCAAACCATTCAGGTGAGCCTGCCGTCGTCACCGCGGGCAAGCCCGCCCCACAGGTGATCGCGTTTTTAACGCGCAAGCGGGCTTGCCCGCGATGACGCGGTTGAAAACCTTACCTAGCTAAAAGGACACGCCACCATGCTCGAATCCCTGGAAAAAATGCTCGCCAAGGGTGTGGATAATTCGCTGCTGCGCTTCGGCTTGGGCAAGGGTTATCTGGATTTGAAGGACAACGCCAAGGCGGCGGAGCATTTGCACAAGTGCGTGGAATTCGATCCGAAGTATTCGGCGGCGTGGAAGTTGTTGGGCAAGGCGCAGGCGGGGTTGGGTGATAGTGCGGCGGCGCGGCTGGCGTGGGAGAAGGGCATTGAAGCGGCCCAGGCCCATGGCGACAAGCAGGCCGAAAAAGAGATGACGGTGTTCCTGAAAAAGCTCGACCGCCAGGCCTGATGCGATCCCTGTGGGAGCTGGCTTGCCTGCGATGCAGACAACTCGGTCTCTGTGTTACACCGAGGTGATGCCATCGCAGGCAAGCCAGCTCCCACATTAGGTCTTCATTGGGCTTAGACCTGGGTGAATCAATACCAACGCGCCTCACCCGGCGGGCGCTTCTTGAAGCGCTTCATGCTCCACATGTACTGGCTCGGGTAGGCGCCGACATAGCGCTCCACCACCTTGCTCATCGCCGCGCAGGACGTGGCGGTGTCGGTGCTGTACATGTCTTCCGGCGCCGCTTCCAGAATGACTTTGTAACCCGAACCGTCCGGCAGCCGCAGCGCATGCAGGAACACGCCCACCGCTTTATGGCCCGCAAG
The DNA here is from genome assembly GCF_047943075.1 of Pseudomonas sp. NFX183. Lineage (NCBI taxonomy): Bacteria > Pseudomonadati > Pseudomonadota > Gammaproteobacteria > Pseudomonadales > Pseudomonadaceae > Pseudomonas > Pseudomonas sp. NFX183. Next base: position 2,113,116 of record NZ_CP181333.1, read on the forward strand.
CATGTTGGGTACAAACTTGCTGGTCAGCGCCTGGGTGGCGAAGAACGGCACAAAGATCCCGGCCGACTCAGCCGGCTCCGGGTCGGCGGGAATGCCCACCTGGCCGCCTTTGCGCACTTCCTTGATCACGCTGAGAATGCCTTCCTTGGTGGACGCCGCCACGCGGTTGCCCAATTGCACGCGCTGTTTTTGCAGCAGTTCATCCACCGCCTTGAGCTTGGGCGGGCGGTAGAAAATGATCGGTTTGCACTGGTTGCAATAAAAGTGATTGAGCACTTCCCAGTTGCCCAAGTGGCTGGTGATGCCCACCACGCCTTTGCCCGAAGCCAGGGCTTGGTGCAGCACTTCCAGGCCTTCGACTTCTCGCACCAGGTCGATGGAGCGCTGGGCCGGCCAGATCCAGGCGCAGGCGCTTTCCGTCAGGGACTTGCCGATGTCCATCAAGCTCTGGCCGACCAGGCGCTCGCGGGCGGCGGGGTCCATGTCCGGGAAGCATTTGGAGAGGTTGATCCGCACTGTTTCGCGGGAGCGGTTGGGGGTTTTCCACATGATCCAGCCAATTGCCGTGCCGACGGCCTGAACAGCGCGCCAAGGCAACAAGGCAAACAACCGAAGAGCGCCTACCAGCAAGGCGCCTTTAAACTTTTCCACAGGTCACTCCTGATCGTGTGTGGTGCGCAAAGCCGGCATTCTAACCGGCGTTGGCCAAGTCCGCGTAACGGTCGCAGTCTTGAGTGTGGTCCATGACCATCCCGCTGGCCTGCATGAAGGCGTAGCAAATGGTTGGCCCGACGAAGGTGAAACCGGCTTTTTTCAGGGCGCGGCTCATGGCTTCAGCCTCGGGCGTAATCGCCGGGACCTCACTGCGATCCTTGAAGTGATTGACCTTGGGCACGCCGCCGACGAACGACCAGAGCAAACCCACCGGGTCTTCCAGCGCCAGCCAGGCCGCGGCATTGCGGCGGGTGGCGTTGAGCTTGAGGCGATTGCGCACGATGCCAGGGTCGAGCATCAGCGCGTCAATCTCGGCATCGCTGAGGCGCGCCAGGCGCTGTGCATCAAAGCCGAACAGGACCTTTCGATAATGCTCGCGTTTGCGTAAAACGGTGATCCAGGATAGGCCCGCCTGGAACCCTTCGAGCAAAAGCAACTCGAACAGACCCTGCGCATCGCGCAGCGGCGTTCCCCACTCCTGATCGTGATAAGCCATGTACAGCGGATCTTCAGAACACCAAAAGCAGCGTGGCATAAGGCTCCAGGGGATGGTGGCGCGGCCGAATCGGGTATACTCCCGCTCTTTAAATCGCAGCCCAAGTAACAGGTGAATTTCGTGAGCCAGCCTACGCCAGCCGTGCGTACCTTCCAAGACTTGATCCTCGCCCTCCAGCAATACTGGGCCGAGCAAGGTTGTGTGGTACTTCAGCCCTACGATATGGAAGTAGGCGCCGGCACTTTCCACACCGCTACATTCCTGCGGGCCATTGGCCCGGAAACCTGGAACGCCGCTTATGTGCAGCCCAGTCGTCGCCCGACTGACGGCCGCTACGGCGAAAACCCGAACCGCCTGCAGCACTACTACCAGTTCCAGGTGGTACTCAAGCCTAACCCGGACAACTTCCAGGAGCTGTACCTGGGCTCGCTGAAACATGTCGGCCTGGACCCACTGGTGCACGACATCCGTTTCGTCGAAGACAACTGGGAATCGCCGACCCTGGGCGCCTGGGGCCTGGGCTGGGAAGTCTGGCTCAACGGCATGGAAGTGACGCAGTTCACTTACTTCCAGCAAGCGGGCGGCATCGAGTGCTACCCGGTGACCGGCGAGATCACTTACGGCCTCGAGCGCCTGGCCATGTACCTGCAAGGCGTGGACTCGGTCTACGACCTGGTGTGGGCTGACGGTCCGTTCGGCAAAGTCACCTATGGCGATGTGTTCCATCAGAACGAAGTGGAGCAGTCCACTTACAACTTCGAACACGCCAACGTCGACAAGCTGTTCGAGCTGTTCGACTTCTATGAAAGCGAAGCCAAGCGCCTGATCGAACTCGACCAGCCGCTGCCGTTGCCAAGCTATGAAATGGTGTTGAAGGCCTCCCATACCTTCAACCTGCTGGATGCCCGCCGTGCCATCTCGGTCACCGCGCGCCAGCAATACATCCTGCGTGTACGCACCCTGGCGCGTTCCGTCGCCCAAGCCTACTTGCTGGCTCGCGCCAAGCTGGGCTTCCCGATGGCAACCCCGGATCTGCGTGATGAAGTGTTGGCTAAGCTGGAGGCTGCACAATGAGTGCTCAAGATTTTTTGGTTGAACTGGGCACCGAAGAGCTGCCGCCCAAGGCACTCAACACCCTGGCCGAGGCGTTCCTGGCCGGTATTGAAAAAGGCCTGCACACAGCCGGCCTGAAGTTCGCTGCGAAAAAAGTCTACGCCGCGCCACGTCGCCTGGCTGTGTTGCTGACCGCGCTGGAAACCCAGCAGCCGGACCGCAGCATCAACCTCGACGGCCCGCCGCGCCAAGCCGCTTTCGATGCGGAAGGTAACCCGACTCAAGCAGCCCTGGGTTTTGCCAAGAAGTGCGGCGTCGAGCTGAGCGAGATCGACCAGAGCGGCCCGAAACTGCGTTTCAGCCAGGTCATCACCGGCAAGCCGACGGCGAGCCTGTTGCCGACCATCGTTGAAGATTCCCTCAACGACCTGCCGATCCCCAAGCGCATGCGCTGGGGTGCTCGCAAAGAAGAATTCGTACGCCCAACCCAATGGCTGGTGATGCTGCTCGGTGACCAGGTCATCGACTGCACCATCCTCGCTCAAAAGGCGGGCCGTGATTCGCGTGGTCACCGCTTCCACCACCCAGAAGCCGTGCGCATCACTTCGCCCGCCAACTATGCCGCCGACCTGCGCGCCGCTTACGTGCTGGCCGATGCCAATGAGCGTCGTGAGCTGATCAGCAAGCGCACCGAAGAGCTGGCCCGCCTGCAGGAAGGCACCGCCATCGTGCCGCCAAGCCTGCTCGACGAAGTGACCGCGCTGGTTGAATGGCCAGTGCCGCTGGTGTGCTCGTTCGAAGAGCGTTTCCTCGACGTGCCGCAAGAAGCGCTGATCACCACCATGCAGGACAACCAGAAGTACTTCTGCCTGCTGGACGTGGATGGCAAGTTGCTGCCGCGCTTTATCACTGTGGCCAACATCGAAAGCAAGGACCCGCAGCAGATCATCGCCGGTAACGAAAAAGTCGTGCGCCCGCGCCTGACCGACGCCGAGTTCTTCTTCAAGCAAGACAAGAAGCAGAAGCTCGAAGACTTCAACCTGCGCCTGCAAAACGTGGTGTTCCAGGAAAAACTTGGCAGCGTCTACGACAAAGCCGTGCGCGTTTCCAAGCTGGCGGCCTACATTGCGCCACGTATTGGTGGCGATGCTGCCTGGGCTGCCCGCGCTGGCTTGCTGTCCAAGTGCGACCTGGCCACCGAAATGGTCGGCGAGTTCCCGGAGATGCAAGGCGTTGCCGGTTACTACTACGCCCTCAACGACGGCGAGCCGGACGATGTAGCCCTGGCGCTGAACGAGCAGTACATGCCGCGCGGTGCCGGTGCTGAGCTGCCAACCACCTTGACCGGTGCGGCCGTGGCCATCGCCGACAAGCTGGATACCCTGGTGGGTATCTTCGGTATCGGCATGTTGCCCACCGGCAGCAAAGACCCGTACGCCCTGCGCCGTGCTGCCTTGGGCGTGCTGCGTATCCTGATCGACAAAAAGCTTGACCTCGACCTGACCCAGGCCGTGGTGTTTGCGGTCGGCCAGTTCGGTGGCAAGGTCAAGCAAGCCGGTTTGGCCGAGCAAGTGCTGGAGTTCGTGTTCGACCGCCTGCGTGCGCGTTACGAAGACGAAGGCGTGGATGTTTCGGTGTACCTGTCGGTCCGTGCCCTGCAACCGGGTTCGGCGTTGGACTTCGATCAGCGTGTGCAGGCCGTACAGGCTTTCCGCAAGCTGCCGGAAGCCGATGCGCTGGCTGCCGTGAACAAGCGCGTGTCGAACCTGCTGAGCAAGGCCGACAACCTCGGCAATACCGAAGTCGACCCGTCCCTGTTTGCCGATGCCAAGGAGTTCTCGCTGAACTCGGCCATCGCCAAGGCCGAAAACGCAGTGAAGCCGCTGCTCGCTGAACGTAACTACGCCGAAGCTCTGGCGCGCCTGGCCACCTTGCGTGAGCCGGTGGATGCGTTCTTCGAAGCCGTGATGATCAATGCCGACGATGCCGGCGTGCGGAAAAACCGCTACGCCATGCTGGCGCGTCTGCGGGGTTTGTTCATCAACATCGCTGACATTTCCGTACTGGGCTGATCATGTTGAAACTGCTGATTCTCGATCGGGACGGAGTGATCAATTACGACTCCGACGCTTACATCAAGTCGGTGGCGGAATGGATTCCACTGCCCGGCTCGATCGAGGCCATCGCGCAGTTGAGCAAAGCCGGCTGGACGGTGGCCATCGCCACCAACCAGTCCGGCATCGCCCGTGGTTATTACGACATCGCCACCCTGGACGCCATGCACGCGCGCTTGCGCACGTTGGTGGCCGAGCAGGGCGGTGAGGTGGGGCTGGTGGTGTACTGCCCTCACGGGCCGGATGAGGGCTGCGATTGCCGCAAACCCAAGCCTGGCATGTTGAAAACCATTGCAGAACATTACAAGGTGCCCTTGGCTGGGCTATGGTTCGTCGGGGACAGCCTCGGTGACCTGGAGGCGGCCAAAGCCGTCGACTCTCAGCCAGTTTTGGTTAAGACCGGGAAAGGCGAAAAGACCCAGGCGAAAGACCTGCCGGTAGGCACTTTGATTTTTGACGATCTGGCGGCGGTTGCCGCAGAACTTATCAACAACTAGCCGCCCTCGACTTCCTGACCAAGGACTGTTCGGGAGTGCGCTTTTAACAGGCGGGCCGTGTCCCGCAACGGTAAATGCCGCCATGTCGATCTTGCAGGCCATCAGAACCTTTTTCTTTTACCTGCTGCTGGGCACCAGTTCGTTTCTCTGGTGCACCCTGAGCTTTTTTATTGCGCCGTTCCTGCCGTTCAAGGCGCGCTATCGCTTTATCAACGTTTATTGGTGCCGCTGCGCGTTGTGGCTGACCAAGGTGTTCCTGAACATCCGTTTCGAAGTGAAGGGCGCTGAAAACGTCCCGGAGCAGCCCTGCGTGATTCTGTCGAACCACCAGAGCACCTGGGAAACGTTCTTCCTCTCCGCGTACTTTTCGCCGTTGAGCCAGGTGCTCAAGCGCGAGCTGCTGTATGTGCCGTTCTTTGGCTGGGCCATGGCCATGTTGCGCCCGATCGCCATTGATCGTGACAACCCCAAGGCGGCGCTCAAGCACGTCGCCAAAAAAGGCGATGAGTTGCTCAAGGATGGCGTTTGGGTACTGATCTTTCCGGAAGGTACGCGTGTGCCTTACGGCACCGTAGGCAAATTCTCGCGGGGCGGCACCGCTTTGGCGGTGAATGCCAACCTGCCGGTATTGCCGATTGCGCATAACGCCGGCAAGTTCTGGCCGAAGACCGGTTGGGCCAAACGCGCAGGCACCATCACGGTAGTGATTGGCGAGCCGATGTACGCAGAAGGCGAAGGGCCACGTGCGATTGCAGCATTGAATGACCGCGCTGCAGCGTGGAATGAAGCGCAGCAACGGGCCATGGGTTCATTGCCTCCCGAGCCTGTGGTGGTAGAGACGCCGGCGATTTGAGCTTCTGTGGATAACCTGTGTACGGTTTGTTGGCGAATCGCCGTTTTTGGTTCGTAAGAAGCTGATTTACTTACATATTTCTCAAGCTAATAAAATCGCGAAAAACGTGCATAAGTTTTTTGCGCATTAAAAAACCGGTCTTTTTGACCGGTTTTTTATGCACAGCAGAAAACCAGGGTTTTCACGTATCGAGCAGGGGCAGTTTCAGGCTGAAGGTCGAGCCCTTGCCTAACTCGCTCTCGCACAGAATACGGCCGCCATGGCGCTCAATCACGGCTTTGACCATGGTCAGCCCCAAACCCAAACCCTCACTGCCCTGGGCTGAATCGAAGCGTCGGTACTGGCTGAACAGCTCCGGCAAATCCCCAGGCGCGATGCCCAGTCCCTGATCGCTGATGCGACATTCCAACCAACCTTGCGCGCTGCCGTGGCTCAGCGTGACGGTGGTGCCTGACGGGGAGTACTTGATGGCGTTTTCCAGCACGTTGAACAGCGCCCGGGTCAGCAATGATTGATCGGCTGACACCATGCCCTCATCCGCCTCATCCAAGTCGTGTACCAAGTGAATGCCCTTGAGCTGCGCGATCACTGCCACCTGGTCAAAGGCATCCATGACCAGCATGGCAAATAGCGTTGGCTGGAAGTGGTAGCCGTCGGCTTCGGCTTTGGCCAACTGCACGAAGGATTCGGTGAGGCTCAATGCGCGTTTCACCTGTTGTTCGATCTGGGCAAATATCGGTGAATCGCCGTTGTGCACATCCAGCAACGCCAGGATCGCCGAGTGCGGCGCACGCAGGTCATGGGACAGGAAGCGCAACATCGTCTCGCGGTGTTGTTGGGCTTCACGCTCCTTGCTCAAGTCGGTAAGGCTCAGCAGCCAGCCAAGGGCGACATCACCTTCGGCCGGCAGCAAGGGTGCCAGCTCCATGCGCAGGCTGCGCTGGTGGATATCACGGAACTCGATAAGCTGCAGCGCCGACAGGGCAGGGCGAACGCCGTTATGCAGCGGCGGGTAGCCGAGGTCGGCGAGTTGTTCCAATAGATTTGTGGCCACCAGATCGTTGCCGAACACCTCACGGGCGACGCGGTTGGCCAGCAGGATGCTGCCGTGGGGATCGGTAATCAGAGTCGCCACCGGCAGGCACTCCAACCCGTCCGCCATAAATCGCCGCGTGTCGCGCGTGCGGCTTACCGCCTGCTCAAGCGCAAAGATGCGCCCCTGCAACACGTCACCTTTGCTGGCGGGCGCACGGCGGCGCTCGGGCAGCACTTTGGGTTCGTTATCCAGGCGTGCCAGTTCCCAGCCGAAGTAAGCAAGGATCACGCTCAGGCGGCGCCAATTCCAGATCAGGTAGCTGAGCAGCAGCCCGATCAGACACGCTGCAGGTGACCACCAATGCCCCAGGCGCAGCAAGGCCCATGAGCCGAGCAGTGCGGTGACCATGCAAGCCAGGGTCATCCACAGTGCATAGCGCGGCCGATACAACAGCAGCCCCAGCAGCAACGCCACCAGCGATGCGGCCATCAGTGCGGCAAGCCAGCCTGGAAGATCGACGATGCTGCGCCCCAGCAGCAATCCATTGAGGATGTTGGCCTGGATCTCCACTCCGGCCGTGGAGCCCACTGTGGAGGAGAGGGGCGTGACAAAGCGATCACCCATTCCATAGGCCGTGGCACCGACCAATATCAACCGACCACGCAACACGTCGGGCGGTACCTCGCCCTGTAATACGCTGACGTAGGACACGCTGGGAAAGTGGCCCTGCGCGGTGTAAGGAACACGAACCGCGTGTTCACGATGCCAATGCTGACCGTCAGGTTCCTTGGCGAGCCCCGGCATGGGTGAGGTTTGCCCACTCAACGTATAGGCAAGCCATGCCAGCTGCGCAAGCGTGTTGCCGGGCGGGCCCTCGCGCATATACAGGCTGCGTACCACACCATCGTTATCGGCTTCGACATTGATCTGGCCCATGCCTTTGGCACATTTGAGCAGTGGCAACAGTTGCTCATCCGCCGCGTCGGAACTCGCCGTGGGCAACAACACATTGCCGGCCTTGCACACCGCGTCGGCCAGTCGTTGGTCATCCGCCGCATCGCCGGGCTCGCTGAAGATCACATCAAACAATATGCCTGCCGGTAGAGCAGCACTGAGCCGGTCAATCAGGTCAGCATGCACGCTGCGCGGCCAAGGCCACTGGCCTAGCTTTTTCAGGCTCTGGTCATCAATGGTCACCAGCAGGATCCGTGAATCGACCGGCAATGGGGTCAGGCGACGAAGGCTGTCGTACAGCGGGTTATTGAGGGCCAGGCCTGGGCTCAAGGACAGGTAAACAGTGAAGGGCAGCAGAACCAGGCCAATCAATAGCCACTCGCGTATCAAACCGTGGAACAGCAGTTGTGCTCGAGTGGGTTGGCGTTTTTCGGATTTGCGCCACAGCATCACCGGGCCACCGTCGCAGGCGTGTAGAGGTGTCGAGAGTGGATAGTTGAACGCGCCATATGCCCCGGCCTCTCCCTTTTCGATATGAGCGGTGTACTGAACCCAGTGAAGCTCATATCGGTCTCACTGTTAGACTTTCCTGAGCGATTCATGCTGAACCTTTTCCTTACGGGCAGGAGTGGGTATCTTTCCTCCAAGGTATCGAGGTCTTCCAACGGATTAAAGGCTCTTTGATATCAGCGTATCGATAGATTCATGGTCCGCTGAATCTGACCACAATTATTCAGATTCGATGGCCGGCATTTGCGCCGTTTTTTTAGTAGAAGGGACCCACCCATGCGTGTCGCAATACTGGATGACGAGCCCGCTGAGTTGCGCCGGGTTGAGCAGACACTGCGACAGATTCCCAGCACCGCGGAACAGCCGTGGTCCGTGCATTGCTTCGAGCGTGGTGAAGACCTGCTACGCCAACTGCGCCGGGAAACCTTTGACTTGCTGATACTCGACTGGCAGCTGCCCGACATCACGGGTATCGCGCTGCTGCGCTGGACCCGCGAGCACATGGAGTCACCGCCCGCCGTGATCATGCTCACCAGTCGGGACGCCGAGAGCGACATCGTCACGGCGCTGAACAGTGGGGCGGATGATTACGTCAGCAAACCCTTCCGGCCCAATGAACTGAAAGCCCGGATCACGGCCGTGCTGCGTCGCCATGGTCTGCAAAAATCGACGGCCCATGAAGTGCAGAGCTTCAACGATCTGACCTTTGACGATGCTGAGCTGACCGTCACTCGTGCGGGCAAACCTATCAACCTGACTGAGCGTGAATACCGCTTGGCCAGTTGCTTGTTCGCCAATCTGGCGCGCCCATTGTCTCGTGAATATCTGTATGAACGGTTCTGGTCTCATGAGGAGATGGTCTCCTCGCGGCCGCTGGACACGCATATCTATCGCCTGCGCAACAAGCTGGGACTGACGGCCGACCGTGGCTGGCAACTGCTGACAATCTACGGATACGGTTATCGGTTGGAGAGTGTGGCGGCGGTAAACCCGGGCCAATAAGCTCGATGTTCCACGTGGAGCATTATAAAAACTGCTTTTTCAGACCCAATAAAAAAGGCCAACGCTGAGCGTTGGCCTTTTTGTTTTAGCAGGCTGACCTGAATCAGAAGTCCAGGTTGGACACTGCCAAGGCATTGCTTTCGATGAAGTCACGGCGAGGTTCGACCGCATCACCCATCAGGGTGTTGAAGATCTGGTCTGCGCCAATGGCGTCTTCGATGGTCACGCGCAACATACGACGCTGAGCTGGGTCCATGGTGGTTTCCCACAGCTGATCCGGGTTCATTTCGCCCAGACCTTTGTATCGCTGAATGGTGTGACGCTTGGTGCTTTCCGCCATCAGCCAATCAAGGGCTTCTTTGAATTCCTTGACCTGCTTCTTGCGTTCGCCGCGCTGAATGTAAGCACCGTCGTCCAGCAGGGTGCTCAATTGCGCGCCGAGGGTAACGACGGTTTTGTAGTCGTTACTGCCGAAGAAGTCGCGGTTGAAGGTGACGTAGTTCGACAAGCCGTGGGAGATCAACTCGACCTCCGGCAGCCACACGTTACGCTCACGGTCTTCACGCAGGCTGGCTTTGTACACCAGGCCAGACTTCTCGACGGTACGCAGGCGCACTTCGTACTGGGCCAGCCAATCCTGCATCGCTGCATGATCGCCCAACTGCTCCAGGCTGACGGCCGGCAGGTAGATGAAGTGCTCGGTCAGCTCCTGAGGGTACAGGCGCGACAGACGCTTGAGAGTCTTCATGACCATGCGGAAATCGTTAACCAGACGCTCCAGCGACTCACCAGAGATACCCGGAGCTTCGTCGTTCAAGTGCAGGCTGGCATCTTCCAGGGCCGACTGCGTCATGTACTCTTCCATGGCGTCGTCGTCTTTGATGTATTGCTCTTGCTTGCCTTTTTTCACTTTGTACAACGGCGGCTGAGCGATGTAGATATAGCCACGCTCAATCAGCTCCGGCAACTGACGGAAGAAGAAGGTCAGCAGCAGGGTACGGATGTGCGAACCGTCGACGTCAGCATCGGTCATGATGATGATGTTGTGGTAGCGCAGCTTGTCGATGTTGTACTCGTCGCGGCCGATACCGCAGCCCAGGGCTGTGATCAACGTGCCGACTTCCTGAGAGGAAATCATCTTATCGAAGCGGGCTTTCTCAACGTTGAGGATCTTACCCTTCAACGGCAGGATCGCCTGGGTGCGACGGTTACGACCCTGCTTGGCGGAACCGCCAGCAGAGTCACCTTCCACCAGGTACAGCTCGGAGAGGGCAGGGTCCTTCTCCTGGCAGTCTGCCAATTTGCCCGGCAGGCCGGCGATATCCAGCGCGCCTTTACGACGGGTCATCTCACGGGCTTTACGCGCCGCTTCACGCGCACGTGCAGCGTCGATCATCTTGCCGACAACCAGCTTGGCTTCGTTCGGGTTCTCCAGCAGGAAGTCGGAGAAGTATTTGCCCATCTCCTGTTCCACAGCGGTCTTCACTTCGGAAGACACCAGCTTGTCTTTGGTCTGGGAGCTGAACTTGGGATCTGGCACTTTCACCGAGATAATCGCGGTCAGGCCTTCACGTGCGTCGTCACCGGTGGTGGCGACCTTGTGCTTCTTGGCCAAGCCTTCGGCTTCGATGTAGGTGTTCAGGTTACGCGTCAACGCCGAACGGAAACCCACCAAGTGAGTGCCGCCATCACGCTGAGGAATGTTGTTGGTGAAGCACAACAGGTTCTCGTTGAAGCTGTCGTTCCACTGCAGGGCGATTTCTACGCCGATGCCATCTTCACGCTGGATGTTGAAGTGGAACACCTGGTTGACCGCAGTCTTGTTGGTGTTCAGGTATTCAACAAACGCACGCAGACCGCCTTCGTACTTGAACAGCTCTTCCTTGCCGCTGCGCTCGTCCTTGAGAACGATGCCCACACCGGAGTTGAGGAAGGACAGTTCACGAATACGCTTGGCCAGGATGTCCCAGCTGAAGTGGATATTCTTGAAGGTTTCAGCCGATGGCTTGAAGTGGATCTGCGTACCAGTGGATTCGCTGTCACCGACGATTTTCATCGGCTCTTGTGGCACGCCGTGCACGTAAGTCTGTTCCCAGATCTTGCCGCTACGGCGAACGGTCAGAATCAGCTCTTCCGACAAAGCGTTCACTACCGACACACCTACACCGTGCAAACCGCCGGAGACTTTATAGGAGTTGTCGTCGAACTTACCGCCGGCGTGGAGCACGGTCATGATGACCTCTGCCGCCGAAACGCCTTCCTCTTTGTGCACGTCTACCGGAATGCCGCGACCGTTGTCGCGCACGGTGATGGACTCATCCGGGTGGATGATGATGCTGATGTCGTCGCAGTGACCGGCCAACGCTTCGTCGATGGAGTTGTCGACCACCTCGAACACCATGTGGTGCAGACCGCTACCATCATCGGTGTCGCCAATGTACATACCGGGACGTTTGCGTACGGCATCCAAACCTTTCAGCACTTTAATGCTGGTCGAGTCGTACGTGTTTTCTTCGCTCATGCCTTCACTCCCGATGGTCGTGGGTCTGGGTGATACGGCCTTGTTCCACGTGGAACAAAGCGACTGGCGTTTCCGTCTGCCAGCCTTCCCTCAATAATTCGTGGTCTACACAGGTAATGAATACCTGGCAGCGTAAGTCTTCCAACAAGCGGCATAACGCACGGCGGTGTTGCTCGTCGAGTTCGGACGGCAAGTCATCCACCAGATAAATACACTGACCGCGTCGGGCTTGGCTAACCAAATGCCCCTGGGCGATACGCAGTGCGCACACCACCAACTTCTGCTGACCGCGGGACAAGATATCCGCGGCATTATGTGCGCCTAATCTAAGACGCAGATCAGCCCGTTGGGGGCCTGCCTGGGTATGGCCAATTTGCTGATCCCGTTGCAAGGACGTGGCGAGCACTGCGCTCAGCTCACGCTCTTTATCCCAACCACGGTAGTAGCTCAGCGTCAGACCCTCGAGATCCAACAACTCACTCAAGGTCTGCTCAAAGACTGGTTTCAAGGCTTTGATATAGGCGCGGCGGTATTCATCTATTTCGTCGCTGGCCAGGCACAGTTCCCGGTCCCAGGCTGCTTGCGAAGCGGCGTCAAGTGTACCATGCCGCAGCCATGAGTTCCGCTGCCGCAGGGCCTTCTGCAGGCGCTGCCAAGTGGCCATGAAACGCGGTTCCACGTGGAACACTCCCCAATCGAGGAATTGCCTGCGGATCTTCGGTGCACCTTCCAACAGACGGAAGCTGTCGGGGTTGATCAACTGCAGAGGCAGAATTTCCGCCAACTGGGCAGCGCTGCGAGCATTTTGCCCGTCAATGCGAATTTGAAATTCCCCGCCGCGATCACGAGATATTCCCAGGCTGCTGTGTCCGCCTTCAGCCAATTCAACTTGGCCAAATACAGTGCATGCCAACTGCTCGTATTGAATCACCGGCAAAAGACGTGCACTGCGAAAAGAACGGGCGAGCCCCAGCAAATGAATGGCTTCCAGCACGCTGGTTTTGCCACTGCCGTTGGCGCCGTGGAGGATATTGATGCGGGGGGAGGGGGAGAAGGTCACCGGGTGCAGATTGCGCACCGCGGTGACCGAGACGCGACTGAGGGACATCTAGCTTCTGCTGAGCATGATTACAGGCGCATCGGCATAACTACGTAAGCCGAGTCGTCGTTATCAGATTCTTGCACCAGGGCGCTGCTGTTGGAGTCCGACAGAATCAGGCGAACCTGTTCGGTGGTCATTACGCCCAGCACGTCCAACAAATAGCTGACGTTGAAGCCGATCTCCAGCGAGCCGCCGTTGTAGTCAACGCCTACTTCTTCTTCCGCTTCTTCCTGCTCAGGGTTATTCGCCTGAATTTTCAACTGACCATTGGCCAGTTGCAGACGGATACCGCGGTACTTCTCGTTCGACAGAATTGCGGTACGGCTGAACGCTTCGCGCAAGGCCTGACGATCGCCGATCACCAGCTTGTCGCCACCTTTAGGCAGCACGCGCTCGTAATCCGGGAATTTGCCGTCGACCAACTTGGACGTGAAGGTGAATTCACTGGTAGTGGCGCGAATGTGGTGCTGGCCCAGAACGATGCTGACGTTGCCGTCCGGCTCGGTGAGCAGACGCGCCAACTCCAGGATACCTTTACGCGGAACAATCACTTGGTGGCGATCTGGCTGACCAATATCGGCACGCATGGAGCACATCGCCAACCGGTGACCGTCGGTGGCCACGGCGCGGATGATGCCTTCAGAGACTTCCAGCAACATACCGTTGAGGTAGTAGCGAACATCCTGCTGGGCCATGGCGAAGCTGGTGCGCTCGATCAAACGGCGCAGTTTGCTTTGTTCCAGGCTGCAGGTCAGCGAGCCAGGGCCTTCTTCGACGGTCGGGAAGTCATTGGCTGGCAAGGTGGACAGCGTAAAACGGCTGCGGCCGGCCTTGACCACCAACTTCTGCTCATCGACCTTGATGTCGATCAGCGCTTCGTTTGGCAAGCTTTTGCAGATATCCATCAGCTTGCGCGCGGGTACGGTGATCTCGCCCGGCTCAGCAGGCTCTTCCAGCTGCACGCGGCCGACCAGCTCGACTTCAAGGTCGGTACCGGTCAAGGACAATTGCTGACCTTCGACAACCAGCAATACGTTTGAGAGCACCGGCAAGGTCTGTCGGCGCTCGACGACGCCTGCGACCAGTTGCAGGGGTTTCAACAGGGCTTCGCGTTGAATGGTGAAATGCATGGTCTAGTCCCTTGCCTTAATAAGCTGCGCTGGTGTCATCACGTAGTCAGTGTACGCAGCAGGTTCTTGTAGTCCTCGCGAATATCCGCGTCGGATTCCTTAAGTTCGTTGATCTTGCGGCACGCGTGCAAGACCGTGGTGTGGTCGCGACCGCCAAACACATCACCGATTTCCGGCAGGCTGTGGTTGGTCAGCTCTTTGGAGAGCGCCATCGCCACCTGACGCGGACGTGCCACCGAGCGCGAACGGCGCTTGGACAACAAGTCGGAAATCTTGATTTTGTAGTACTCAGCCACGGTGCGCTGGATGTTATCCACACTCACCAGCTTGTCTTGCAGGGCCAGCAAGTCTTTCAGGGATTCACGGATCAACTCGATGGTGATATCGCGGCCCATGAAGTGCGAGTGAGCAATGACCCGCTTGAGCGCGCCTTCGAGCTCACGCACGTTGGAGCGAATGCGTTGAGCAATAAAGAAGGCCGCATCGTGTGGCAGATCGACTTTCGCCTGGTCGGCCTTTTTCATCAGGATCGCGACGCGGGTTTCCAGCTCCGGCGGTTCTACCGCAACGGTCAGGCCCCAACCGAAGCGCGACTTCAAACGTTCTTCCAGGCCTTCGATTTCCTTCGGGTAACGGTCGCTGGTCAAGATGACCTGCTGACCGCCCTCGAGCAGGGCGTTGAAGGTGTGGAAAAACTCTTCCTGAGAACGTTCCTTGCGGGCAAAAAATTGAATGTCATCGATCAGCAACGCATCAACCGAGCGGTAGAACCGCTTGAACTCGTTGATTGCATTGAGCTGCAAGGCCTTGACCATGTCAGCGACGAAGCGCTCCGAGTGCAGGTACACGACCTTGGCATTCGGGTTCTTCTTTAATAGATGGTTACCCACAGCGTGCATCAAGTGCGTCTTACCCAAGCCGACGCCACCATAAAGGAAGAGCGGGTTGTAACCATGCTTGGGGTTGTCGGCTACCTGCCAGGCGGCCGCACGGGCCAGCTGGTTGGATTTACCTTCGACGAAGTTTTCAAAGGTGAACGTACGGTTCAGGTAGCTGGTGTGCTTGAGCGCACCTTCTACCTGCACGGTGCGCTGTTCGGCGCGTACCGGTGCTTGCTGCGAGCTGGCACCGGCCATTGGGTCGAAGCTGTCACGGGACGGCTCTTCATTTATAGGCGCGTTTTTCTGCGCCGATGATTGCGAAGGCGTCTGGGCAACGGGTGCTGGCGAGTTATTAACAGGCGCGGCTGCGGCCTGAGCCTGCGAGGCGCTCGCTGCCAACGGTGCATTCGGCGCGGCACGCGGTGCAGAGCTACGTTTGCTGCCTATTAATAGGGAGAGTACGGGCGCCAGGCCATTGCCGTGCTCATCGAGCAATTCGAGAACGCGGCTCAGGTACTTCTCATTAACCCAATCGAGAACAAAACGATTCGGCGCGTAGACACGCAACTCGTCGCCTTCGGCTTCGACCTGTAGCGGACGGATCCAGGTGTTGAATTGCTGGGCAGGCAGCTCTTCGCGCAAAAGCTCCACGCACTGCTGCCAAAGTTCCACTGACACGGATATCCCCTAAGTTGAAAGCCGGTGAGGCAAAAACAGCCGCCATTGTAGCGGCCAGACGCCCACTTATCCACATGTAGGTTGCTCACAGGGCACCCAAAATCAATGCGTTAAGCGCAAAAAAGCCGACCAATGGTCTGTGCATAAGCTCTGTGGATAAGCGCCCCTAAGCTCGTTGTACAAGTGGGGTCGAAAGTCTGTGGGTAACTGGCCTGTGGATAACAACCCATTCCACGCACAGGTTATCCGACAGCGCAGCACAGGCAGAGCACCGTTTCTCCTCCTAGTTGTCATTCTCTGTACATCAGGTGGAATATGGGCTCAGAGCAGTTATCCACAGAGAATGGCCTCCCTAGCTTTTATAAGCTTTACAGAAAAGCTTTAAATAACTTCCTTCTTTATTTTTATATCTATGGCATTGCTCGTGAAAGCCGGGCGAGCCGAAAAGGCCCAATTACCTGCAGAGATCTAATTAAAGGAAAAGCTGGTTGGAAATTGACCTAGAGGCTTGCTTTCTCTAGAATCGCCGGTCTCTTAAAACGGGGGCCATTCCGGCCCGTTGTGGACGAACCAGGTAACAACGCCATGAAACGTACTTTCCAACCAAGCACCATCAAACGCGCCCGTACTCACGGCTTCCGTGCTCGCATGGCCACCAAGAACGGCCGTGCTGTCTTGTCGCGTCGCCGCGCCAAAGGTCGTGCGCGTCTGGCAGTTTGATAATCCGGTACTGGTGGTGAGTCAGGACTTCAGTCGGGAAAAGCGTCTGCTAACCCCCCGGCATTTCAAGGCAGTCTTTGACTCCCCCACCGGCAAGGTTCCGGGGAAAAATCTCCTGCTCCTTGCGCGTAACAACGATCTGGATCACCCCCGCCTCGGGTTGGTGATCGGCAAGAAGAGCGTAAAGCTCTCCGTTGAGCGCAATCGCCTCAAGCGTCTGATGCGCGAATCGTTTCGCCTCCACCAGGAAACTCTGGTTGGTTGGGATATTGTTATCGTCGCGCGCAAAGGCTTGGGGGACGTAGAAAACCCCGAATTGATTCAGCATTTCGGCAAGCTCTGGAAACGTTTGGCGCGTACCAACAAGCCGGCACCAGCAGTCAGCACCGAAACTGTAGGGGTAGACAGCACCAATGCGTAAACTGGCCCTCGTTCCGATCCAGTTTTACCGTTATGCCATTAGTCCTCTGATGGCCGACCACTGTCGTTTCTACCCCAGTTGTTCCTGCTACGCGTTAGAGGCCATAGAAAATCATGGTCTTCTGCGCGGTGGCTGGCTGGCCTTTCGTCGTTTAGGCCGCTGTCATCCGTGGAATCCCGGTGGTTTTGACCCGGTTCCACCTATCCCTACCTCCCGTTCTTCTTCGATGGCCGAGTAATCATGGATATTAAACGCACGATCCTGATCGTCGCCCTGGCAATCGTGTCCTACGTCATGGTTCTTAAGTGGAACCAGGACTACGGCCAGGCTGCCCTGCCGACTCAGAATGTTGCTACCAATCAGGCTGCGCCGGCTATTCCGGACACCCCGTTGGGTAACAATGCGTCCGCGAGTGCCGATGTTCCCAGCGCGAATGGCGAGACAAGCGCCCCTCTAGAAACGCCAGTGGTCACCAACAAAGACCTCATCCACGTGAAAACGGATGTGCTCGACCTGGCTATCGACCCACAAGGTGGTGATATCGCGCAGTTGAAACTGCCGCTGTATCCACGTCGCCAAGACCATCCGGATGTGCCGTTCCAACTGTTCGATAACGGTGGTGAACGCACTTATCTGGCACAAAGCGGCCTGACCGGCACTGACGGTCCGGATGCTCGTGCTACCGGTCGTCCGGTTTATTCGACCGAACAGAAGACTTATCAACTGGCTGATGGCCAGAACCAGTTGAACGTTGACCTGAAATTCAGTCAGGACGGCGTCAACTACATCAAGCGTTTCAGCTTTACCCGCGGTTTGTACGATCTGAAAGTCACCTATCTGATCGACAACGAAAGCGCCAAGCCATGGAGCGGCAACCTGTTTGCCCAGCTCAAGCGTGACAACAGCGCCGATCCTTCTTCCAGCACTGCCACCGGCACCGCGACTTACCTGGGCGCTGCCCTGTGGACAAGTAGCGAGCCGTACAAAAAAGTGTCGATGAAAGATATCGACAAGGGCGCGCTGAAAGAAACCGTACAAGGCGGCTGGGTTGCCTGGTTGCAACACTACTTCGTGACCGCATGGATCCCGAACAAGGGTGAAGCCAACCTGGTTCAAACCCGCAAAGATAGCCAAGGCAACTACATTATTGGTTTTACTGGCCCGGCGTTGACCGTCGCACCAGGCGCCAAGGCTGAAACCAGCGCCACGCTGTATGCCGGCCCGAAAAGCCAGGCTGTGCTGAAAGAGTTGTCCCCAGGTCTGGAACTGACTGTGGATTACGGCATTCTGTGGTTCATTGCCCAGCCAATCTTCTGGCTGCTGCAACATATCCACAGCATCGTCGGTAACTGGGGTTTCTCGATTATCTTGCTGACCATGCTGATCAAGGGGATCTTCTTCCCTCTGTCGGCCGCCAGCTACAAGTCGATGGCACGTATGCGTGCCGTGGCCCCGAAACTGGCCGCGCTGAAAGAGCAACATGGCGATGACCGGCAGAAAATGTCGCAAGCCATGATGGAGCTGTACAAGAAAGAGAAGATCAACCCGCTGGGTGGATGCTTGCCGATTCTGGTGCAGATGCCGGTCTTCCTGTCGCTTTACTGGGTACTCCTGGAAAGCGTGGAAATGCGCCAGGCTCCGTTCATGCTGTGGATAACTGACCTGTCGATCAAAGACCCGTTCTTTATCCTGCCGATCATCATGGGCGCGACCATGTTCATCCAGCAGCGCTTGAACCCGACTCCGCCGGATCCGATGCAGGCCAAAGTGATGAAAATGATGCCAATCATCTTCACCTTCTTCTTCCTGTGGTTCCCTGCTGGTCTGGTGCTGTACTGGGTCGTCAACAACTGCCTGTCGATCTCTCAACAGTGGTACATCACACGTAAAATCGAAGCGGCTACCAAAAAAGCTGCGGCGTAATTTACTCTGTGGATAACCACTCAAGACGCCCCCTAGTGGGGCGTTTTGCTTTCCGTCACTTTTGTTCTGGAACCTGCTGATGAGCGCTCCTCGTGAAACCATCGCTGCTGTCGCTACCGCTCAAGGTCGCGGCGGCGTCGGTATCGTTCGAATTTCCGGGCCGCTCGCCGGTTATGCGGCCCAGGCCATCAGCGGCCGCGAGTTGAAACCGCGCTACGCCCACTACGGCCCCTTTCTGGACGCCGATGCAACCGTGCTGGATGAAGGCCTGGCGCTGTATTTTCCCGGGCCCAACTCGTTCACCGGCGAAGACGTGCTTGAATTGCAAGGGCACGGCGGTCCAGTCGTGCTGGATATGCTGCTGCAGCGCTGCCTGCAATTGGGTTGCCGCCTGGCGCGTCCGGGGGAGTTCAGCGAGCGGGCTTTTCTCAATGACAAACTCGATCTGGCCCAGGCTGAAGCCATTGCCGACTTGATCGAGGCGAGTTCTGCACAGGCCGCGCGCAATGCATTGCGTTCGTTGCAGGGTGCATTTTCGTTGCGTGTGCATAACCTGACCGAGCAATTGATCAGCTTGCGCATCTACGTCGAGGCAGCGATTGATTTTCCGGAGGAGGAAATCGACTTCCTCGCCGATGGGCACGTCCTGGCCATGCTCGACAAAGTCCGCGATGAGTTATCCACAGTGCTGCGCGAAGCCGGGCAGGGGGCTCTACTGCGCGATGGCATGACCGTGGTGATCGCGGGACGGCCAAATGCCGGCAAGTCGAGTCTGCTCAATGCCCTGGCAGGTCGCGAGGCGGCCATCGTTACCGAGATCGCCGGCACCACCCGGGATATCTTGCGCGAACATATCCACATCGACGGTATGCCGCTGCACGTGGTCGACACTGCAGGTCTGCGCGATACCGACGACCAGGTCGAAAAGATTGGCGTAGAGCGCGCACTCAAGGCCATCGGCGAAGCGGACCGGGTGTTGTTGGTGGTGGACGCCACCGCGCCAGAGGCTGTGGATCCTTTTGCCTTGTGGCCGGAATTTCTCGAGCAACGGCCGGACCCGGCCAAGGTCACCTTGATTCGCAACAAGGCCGACCTGACCGGCGAAGCTATTGCCATGGAAACCAGCGAGGATGGCCATGTCACTATCAGCCTGAGTGCGAAGTCGGCCGGCGATGGCCTGGAGTTGCTGCGCGACCACCTCAAAGCCTGCATGGGCTATGAGCAAACCTCGGAAAGCAGCTTCAGTGCACGTCGCAGGCACCTGGAGGCGCTGCGCCACGCCAGCGCGGCGCTGGAGCACGGTCGGGCGCAACTGACCTTGGCGGGGGCAGGGGAGCTGCTGGCTGAGGATTTACGTCAGGCCCAGCAGCTGCTGGGCGAGATCACCGGTGCATTCAGTTCGGATGATTTGCTGGGACGGATTTTTTCAAGCTTCTGCATCGGCAAATAGCCCAGTTATCCACATATCCTGTGGGAGCCGGCTTGCCGGCAAAACGCCCTGAAGAACGCCTGAGTTCTTCAGGGCTACTGTGCGCCTTTACCAGTTATAGGAAACCGTCCCAAGCAGCGTCCGACTGTCGCCCCAGTAGCAGCGACCTGCATCGTTGCAACCGGATACATATTCCTTGTCGAACAGATTCTTCGCGTTCAGATCCACCGACCAGTGTTTGTCGAGCTGATAACCGATCGCCGCATCCACCAATGTCACGCTTCCGGCATCCAATTTCCCGTACAGCGTCGGCGCGGTGTAGGAGAAAGTGCTATCGAAGTAGCGCACTCCGCCACCCAGGGACAAGCCCTTGAGCTGGCCATCCAGAAAGCGGTACTTGCCCCACACCGACGCCTGGTTACGTGGCACCCCGGTCATCTGATGCCCTTCGACCAGTGAAGTGGCGGAATCCTTGGTAATCCTTGCATCGGTATAGGTGTAGGCCGCAGTGACATTCAAGTTCGGCGTAAGGTTGCTGTTGATTTCCACCTCCGCCCCTTTGGCGCGGCTTTCGCCCACTTGGCGATAGCTGTTGGTGGTGGCATCGAGGTAGGTGTCATCCTGCTTGCGCAGGTCATACACCGACAGCGTCATGGCGGTGTCCCAGCCAATCGGCTCGTACTTCACACCCACTTCGTACTGGCTGCTGGTGATCGGCTTTAACGGTGAACCGGCGTTGGAAATCTGCTGCACCGGGACGAAGGCGGTGGAGTAGCTGACATACGGCGTCACGCCGTTGTCGAACTGGTACATCACTCCGCCCTGGTACGTGAACTTCTTGTCGTCAGAGCCCGTGTTGCTGGCCTTGTTCACCTTGTCGCGAAAATCACTCTCGACCCAATCCTGGCGACCGCCGAGCAGGAACAGCCAGTGGTCGTATTTGCTTTGGACCTGTGCATAAACGCCTTTCATCTGCTGTTCGAGGAGGGTGTTCTGTACCGCGATCGGGGTGAGCGGGTCGCGCAGGTACACCGGGTTATACACATTGATGGTGCCGGCGAAGCCCGCATCCCAGTCCTGATTGAACGAGGTGCGGTCGTAGCTGGCGCCAACCAGCAGGGTGTTTTCCAGGTCACCGACCTGGAATTTGCCTTCGAGCTGGTTATCCAGGGAATACACCATCGACTTGTTGTAGCGGTCGTAGGCGGTCATGTTCAACTGGGTGCCGAAGCCGCGATTGTTCAGCGCGCCGGGCCAGGTTTCATGGCGGTTGATGCGCGACTGCATGTAGCGCGAGTTCTGGCGGAACTGCCAATCGTCATTGAAGCTGTGGCTGAACTCGTACCCGGCGCTCCAGGCTTCGCGCTCGAACGTGTTCCAGTCCGGGTCGCCGAGCATGGTGTGTTTGGACAGCTTGCCGTTCGGGTTTTTCAGTAAAGTGCCGGCCGCAGGCAGGCCCAGTTCCAGATTGGTGTGGTCCTTCTGGTAGTTGGTCAGCAGCGTCAGGGTGTTGTAGTCATCAATGTTCAGGGTCAGGGAGGGCGCGATGTACAGGCGATCATCGGGCACGTGGTCGGTCTGGGTGTCGGATTTTCGACCGAGCATGACCACGCGGCCCAGGACGTTGCCACTGTCATTGAGTGGCCCCGAGATATCCACACCCAGCTGGCGCCGATTGTTGGAGCCGTAACCCAATTGCACTTCGCCCTGGGGCGTGGCGGTGGGGTGTTTGCTGACCAGGTTGACCAACCCGCCCGGCGCGTTTTCCCCATAGAGCAGAGAAGAAGGGCCGCGGAAAATCTCTACGCGCTCCAGGCCATAGGGTTCACTGGTGGTGTCATACCGATTGCCCTGTACCCGAAGGCCATCGCGCAGCAGGCCGTAGCCATAATCCGTGGCATTGAAACCACGAATGAAAAACAGGTCGCCCGCGAGGCTATCACCGGCAGCAAACGGTGGCGCGAAGATCCCCGGTACATACCCCAGCACCTCCGTCAGCGTCTGCGACTTCTGGTCCTTGATGCGTTGGCCTGTGACCACCGATACCGAGCGCGGGGTTTCCGACAGCGCGGTGCTGGTTTTGGTACCGACGCGGCTGTTTTGCGCCTTGTAGCCAACATCACCGGCAATGTCCTGATTGAAACCGGCCTGTTGATAAGTGCTGACGGTGGTGGGGGCGAGCGTCAATGGCCCATCTTGCGAAGCCTGAAGTACATAGCTTCCGGGCGCCTGTGTTACGGCTTGCAACCCCGAGTTTTGCAGCAATAGCGCAAAGCCTTGATCCACCGAATAGTCACCTTCCAGCCCCGGCGTATTCAAGCGCGCAGTCTGCTGGGGTGAGAAGGACAGGATCACGTTGGCCTTGGCGGCAAATTGGCTCAACGCTGCGTCAAGGGGCCCGGCGGCAATGGTGTAATGCTGCGCAGCACTGGCTGCCAGGGCGCTTGTGGACAAAAAGACACCGGCGGTGGCGGCCGTGGACAGCAGTAAACCGTAGGTCATGCCGTGGTAAGAGAGTTGCTGGCGGAGTTTGGCGGGAAGGCGCATAGGTGGATAAGCCCTGAAGGTAGCGTCGTGATTACCCGTAGGGCCGGGTCAGGTAAAAAAAAGATAACCCCTCTGTGGATTATTTTTTCGCTCAACCCACGCGCGTCACCGAAACCCAATAGCGAGTGAAATATTTCACCTGGATCGGCAGAGTAGCTTGCAGGTTAGCCAGTACTGCATCGGTGGAGTCGAGGCGGAACGTGCCGGAGACCCGCAGAGGCGCCGAGGCCGGATCGCACTGCAGAACACCTGAGCGATAGCGTGCCAGGTCCTCGATCAGATCCCCAAGTCGCGCATCCAGGACGATCACTTGGCCATCGACCCAAGCCGCCTGGGTCCGGCGATAGGCGTGGTTGGGGCCGACATTTTCCCGGTCGAAGTCAGCGCTTTCACCGGCAGCCAGCAGCCGAGTGCGATCGGGTTGGTCTGCAGGCGAGATGCTCACTCGGTCTTCCAGCACCCCCACTCGCGTCGAATCCGCCAGTTGGCGCACGGTAAACCTCGTTCCCAATGCCTGAACTCGGCCCTGGCGGGTTTCAATATAAAAGGGCGCTTGCCCACCCAGTTTTCCGGTGTGGATAAGCACTTCACCTTCGCGCAGGCGGATCAAACGCTGGCGGCCATCAAACACCACATCAATGGCGGTGCTGGTGTTGAGGTCTATTCGAGTGCCATCGGCCAGTTCGATCCTTCGCCGTTCGCCGACGCGTGTGTGGTAGTCCGCCCACACATTGCCCAGGGAAGGCGCGTGTTGAACATTCCAGCCCAGGTAGCCGGTGCCGCCCAGCACCAGCATCCACTTGAGCACCTGCCGCCGTTGCTGCGTGGCCGATAAGGCGCGGCGGGTGAAATCCTGAGGCAGGGCACCCAGGCTGCGTTGCAATTGCTCCATCTGGTTCCACGCTGCCAGGTGTGCCGGGTCGTCATTGAGCCATTGTTGCCAGGCATAGTGCTCAGCCGGCGTTGGAGGTTGCGACTGAAAATGCACATACCAAGTGGCAGCAGCTTCGAAGACCTTTCGATCCGGGGCAACCATTACAGGCTGGCCATGATCAGTGAACACTCGGTAAGCGCGCGGATCATGTGTTTCTTCACGGTGGTCAGGGACACCTGCAACTGATCGGCGATCTGTTGATAAGTCAGGCCTTCGATCTGCGACAGCATGAAAATTCGCCGGGCCCGATCGCCCAGGTCAGCCAGGGTCTTATCCACAGCTACCAGCGTTTCAATGATAATGGCCTTGTCTTCTTCACTGATGGCGACAGCTTCAGGGCGCTCAGCCAACGACTGTTGATACGCGCGTTCAATCGCATGCCGGCGATAACGATCAATGACCAAGCCCCTGGCAATGGTTGCCAGGTAGTCCCTGGGTTCGAGGATCTGCGCCGCATCGCGCCCGCCCAAGATACGCACGAAAGTATCGTGTGCCACATCGGCTGCATCGCAAGCGTTATGCAATTTACCTTTGAGCCATCCCTGCAGCCACGAATGGTGATGCTCATAGATGTGCTGGACTGCAGCCGTGTGTGAAGGAGGCATAGGGCGCGTTAAGGCAGGTTAATGATAATCGCTATTATTAACTGCGCCGTCGACTTCTCACAATAGCTCTCTTTTTGCAGCATTCCTTACTGCGTTCAAAAAACGCGGTGGCTTCGTCGTGGGTGAAATACGCAATATCTGTGGATTAAGCCCTGTGAATAACCGCCCCTGTGCCCAGTTGATAACAGGGCTTGAAACCTGAGTAAACCCCCCCTTGTGGATAACCATCTGTTTAATCCACAGGCTTAAAGCACTTATCCAACGGCCTCATTGGCACATGACCACAGACTTTTGAATCGCTGTACACAACGTAAATAGAGGCCTGTAGAGATCTATCCACAGAAAGCAGGCTCAGTAGAAATAAACATAAAAACAAAGATCTTATAAACTTCTCTCTTTTAATTTCTATTGTCTGTGATTCATCCACAGCTGGTTAAATTTTGTGCAAAGGGTTCTTTAGGAAGGGCTAAGTCCCTATACTTGCCGCCAAAGCTCTAAAACTCTTTCAACAATCAATTCCTGATTACCTACATAAGCAGGCACGAGGTGCGTGGTGGATTTCCCTTCCCGTTTTGAAGTGATCGTCATCGGCGGCGGTCATGCCGGTACCGAGGCAGCACTGGCCTCAGCACGCATGGGTGTAAAAACCCTGTTGCTGACGCACAACGTGGAAACCCTCGGTGCCATGAGTTGCAACCCCGCCATTGGTGGGATCGGCAAAAGCCATCTGGTCAAGGAAATCGATGCCCTTGGCGGTGTGATGGCCATGGCTACCGACAAAGGTGGCATTCAATTTCGCGTGCTCAACAGCCGCAAAGGCCCAGCCGTTAGGGCTACCCGGGCACAAGCTGACCGCATCCTCTACAAGGCCGCGGTGCGTGAAACCCTGGAAAACCAGCCGAACCTGTGGATATTTCAGCAAGCAGCGGATGACCTGATCGTCGAACAAGACCAGGTACGCGGTGTTGTCACCCAAATGGGCCTGCGTTTCTTCGCAGAATCCGTGGTGCTGACCACCGGTACCTTCCTCGGCGGACTTATCCACATTGGCATGCAGAATTATTCGGGCGGCCGCGCCGGTGATCCGCCGTCGATTGCCCTGGCAAAACGCCTGCGTGAATTGCCGTTGCGTGTCGGCCGCTTGAAAACCGGGACCCCGCCGCGTATCGACGGGCGTTCTGTGGATTTCTCGGTGATGACCGAACAAGCCGGCGATACGCCAATCCCAGTGATGTCGTTCATGGGCGCCAAAGAACAGCACCCGAAACAGGTCAGCTGCTGGATTACCCACACCAACGCCCGCACCCACGAAATCATTGCCGCGAACCTCGACCGTTCGCCGATGTATTCCGGTGTGATCGAAGGCATTGGCCCGCGTTATTGCCCATCGATCGAAGACAAGATTCACCGCTTTGCCGACAAGGAGAGCCACCAGGTCTTCATCGAGCCCGAAGGCTTGACCACCCACGAGCTGTACCCGAACGGGATTTCCACGTCGTTGCCGTTCGACGTGCAAATCCAGATCGTGCAATCGATTCGCGGCATGGAAAACGCGCACATCGTGCGTCCGGGCTACGCCATCGAGTACGACTACTTCGACCCGCGTGACCTGAAATACAGCCTCGAAACCAAAGTGATCGGCGGCCTGTTCTTCGCCGGGCAAATCAACGGCACCACCGGTTACGAAGAGGCTGGCGCCCAAGGTTTGCTGGCCGGAACCAACGCGGCACTGCGCGCGCAAGGCAAAGACAGCTGGTGCCCGCGTCGCGACGAGGCGTACATCGGTGTATTGGTCGATGACCTGATTACTCTCGGGACTCAGGAACCGTACCGGATGTTTACGTCCCGGGCCGAATACCGCCTGATCCTGCGCGAAGACAACGCCGACCTGCGCCTGACCGAAAAAGGCCGCGAGCTGGGCTTGGTCGATGACGCACGCTGGGCCGCCTTCTGCAAAAAACGCGAAAGCATCACGCTGGAAGAGCAGCGCCTGAAAAGTACCTGGGTTCGCCCCGGCACCGAGCAAGGCGACGCGATTGCCGAAAAATTCGGCACGCCGCTGACCCACGAATACAACTTGCTGAACCTGCTGTCCCGCCCGGAAATCGACTACGCTGGCCTGGTTGAAGTGACCGGTCACGGTGCCGAAGACCCACAAGTCGCCGAGCAGGTTGAGATCAAGACCAAATACGCCGGTTACATTGACCGCCAGCAGGACGAGATCGCCCGCTTGCGCGCCAGTGAAGACACCAAACTGCCTGTGGACATCGACTACACCGGGATTTCCGGGTTGTCGAAAGAAATCCAAAGCAAGCTGGGGATAACTCGGCCGGAAACACTCGGCCAGGCTTCACGTATTCCTGGGGTCACGCCGGCAGCCATTTCGCTGTTGATGATTCATTTGAAAAAACGCGGCGCGGGCCGTCAGTTGGAGCAAAGCGCTTGAGTTCGTTGGTCACCTCGCAACACGCCGAAGAGTTATCCACAGGTGCACGCCAGTTGGGCGTGGACCTGACCGATGCACAGCACGACTTGCTGCTGGGCTATCTGGCCCTGTTGATCAAATGGAACAAGGCTTACAACCTGACAGCAGTGCGCGACCCGGACGAAATGGTCTCGCGCCACCTGCTCGACAGCCTCAGCGTGATGCCGTTTATCGAAAACGGCCGTTGGTTGGACGTTGGCAGCGGCGGCGGCATGCCTGGCATTCCGCTGGCCATCCTGTTTCCAGAGTCGCAAGTGACATGTCTGGACAGCAATGGCAAGAAAACCCGCTTCCTGACCCAGGTCAAACTCGAACTCAAGCTGGATAACCTGAATGTTATCCACAGTCGCGTCGAAGCCTTCGTGCCTGAACAGCCTTTCAACGGGATTGTTTCCCGGGCATTCAGCAGCATGGAGAACTTCAGCAACTGGACCCGCCACTTAGGCGACCGCGACACCCGTTGGCTGGCAATGAAGGGCGTTCATCCAAGCGACGAGCTGTTAGCATTGCCGGCAGACTTCCACCTCGATAGCGAACACGCCTTGGCCGTACCCGGTTGCCAAGGCCAACGCCATCTGCTGATACTGCGCCGCACGGCATGATTGGGAACACAAGCAAGAATGGCTAAGGTATTCGCGATAGCGAACCAGAAAGGTGGCGTGGGCAAAACCACCACCTGCATCAACCTCGCAGCATCCCTGGTCGCTACCAAGCGCCGGGTGCTGTTGATCGATCTCGATCCACAGGGCAACGCCACCATGGGTAGCGGTGTGGATAAACACGGCCTGGAAAACTCGGTCTACGACTTGCTGATTGGCGAGTGCGACCTGGCCCAGGCCATGCACTATTCCGAGCACGGTGGTTATCAACTGCTGCCGGCCAACCGCGATTTGACCGCGGCCGAAGTGGTGCTGCTGGAAATGCAGATGAAAGAAAGCCGTCTGCGCAGCGCCCTGGCGCCGATCCGCGAGAATTACGACTACATTTTGATCGACTGCCCACCGTCGCTGTCGATGCTGACGTTGAACGCCTTGGTAGCAGCCGATGGGGTGATTATCCCCATGCAGTGCGAGTACTTCGCGCTCGAAGGCTTGAGTGACCTTGTGGATAACATCAAGCGTATCGCAGAGTTGCTTAACCCGAACCTGCAAATCGAAGGCCTGTTGCGGACCATGTACGATCCGCGCCTGAGCTTGATGAATGATGTGTCGGCCCAGCTCAAGGAACACTTTGGCGATCAGCTTTACGACACGGTGATCCCACGTAACATCCGTTTGGCCGAAGCGCCAAGCTATGGCATGCCCGCGCTGGCGTACGACAAGTCATCTCGCGGCGCCATTGCCTACCTGGCACTGGCCGGCGAGATGGTTCGCCGTCAACGCCGCAACTCACGCACCGCTGCAGCCCAGCCAACTTAAGGAATCCCCATGGCCGTCAAGAAACGAGGTCTCGGACGTGGACTGGATGCACTGCTGAGTGGTCCGACTGTCACTTCGCTTGAAGAACAAGCCGTGCAGGCCGACGAGCGCGAGCTGCAGCACCTGCCGCTGGACCTGATCCAGCGCGGCAAATACCAGCCGCGCCGGGACATGGATCCACAGGCGCTGGAGGAACTGGCCAATTCGATCAAAGCCCAAGGCGTGATGCAGCCGATCGTGGTGCGCCCGATTGGCGGCGGCCGCTTTGAGATCATCGCTGGCGAACGCCGCTGGCGCGCCAGCCAGCAGGCCGGCAAGGACACTATCCCGGCGATGGTGCGCGATGTGCCGGACGAAACCGCGATCGCCATGGCATTGATCGAGAACATTCAGCGTGAAGACCTCAATCCCATCGAGGAAGCAATCGCGCTGCAGCGCTTGCAGCAGGAATTCAAACTGACGCAGCAGGAAGTCGCGGATGCGGTGGGCAAGTCCCGCGTCACCGTGTCCAACTTGTTGCGCCTGATCGCGCTGCCGGAAGTCATCAAGACCATGCTGTCCCACGGCGACCTGGAAATGGGTCATGCCCGTGCTTTGCTCGGTTTACCGGAAAATCAACAGGTTGAAGGGGCGCGACACGTTGTCGCACGCGGCCTCACCGTTCGTCAGACTGAGGCGTTGGTTCGCCAGTGGCTCAGCGGTAAACCTGCACCGGTCGAAACGGCCAAACCTGATCCGGATATTGCGCGCCTCGAGCAGCGCCTGGCCGAGCGGCTGGGCTCTGCGGTGCAAATCCGCCACGGCAAGAAAGGCAAAGGGCAATTGGTCATCGGGTATAACTCACTCGATGAGCTTCAGGGCGTCCTTGCCCACATCCGCTGAAACATTTGCTTATGTAGCGCGCGATCGGAAAACACTACCCGACAGTTGAATAGGGGCTGAACCGCCCCTATACTCTGCGCGCATTTTGTCGGCACAAATTATGCCAAGTTATTGATTCTCGGCAGCCGACCATTGAGGAGCAAGAGTGATGGAAACCCGCACGCCAAACACGTTGCCGTTCCATCGCTTGGCCGTTTTCCCGGTTTTATTGGCTCAATTTGTCATTTTGCTGATCGCCGCATTGGCGCTTTGGTATTGGCATGGAGTCGTAGCCGGATATTCAGGACTCTGCGGAGGACTGATAGCCTTGCTGCCCAATATGTATTTTGCTCACAGGGCCTTTCGGTTTTCCGGCGCCCGAGCAGCCCAGGCTATCGTCCGGTCTTTTTATGCCGGCGAAGCAGGGAAACTGATTTTGACGGCAGTGCTGTTTGCACTGACCTTTGCAGGTGTGAAGCCATTGGCGCCGCTGGCTGTATTCGGCGTCTTCGTGTTGACCCAACTGGTCAGCTGGTTCGCTCCCCTGCTAATGAAAACAAGACTTTCGAAACCTTAGGGCGTTTGAGGCAACCATGGCAGAAACAACCGCTTCGGGCTATATCCAGCACCACTTGCAGAACCTGACCTTCGGTCAGCTTCCCAACGGCGGCTGGGGCTTCGCCCACACCGCAGCAGAAGCCAAAGAAATGGGCTTCTGGGCATTCCACCTGGATACTCTGGGTTGGTCTGTCGCATTGGGTCTGATCTTCGTCCTGATTTTCCGCATGGCGGCAAAGAAGGCGACTTCCGGTCAGCCGGGTGCTTTGCAGAACTTCGTTGAAGTATTGGTCGAATTCGTCGATGGCAGCGTGAAAGACAGCTTCCATGGCCGTAGCCCGGTGATTGCACCGCTGGCACTGACCATCTTCGTCTGGGTGTTCCTGATGAACGCCGTCGACCTGATTCCGGTCGACTGGATTCCTCAGCTGGCCATCCTGATCACCGGCGATCACCACATTCCATTCCGTGCGGTTTCCACCACGGACCCTAACGCCACCCTGGGCATGGCCCTGTCGGTGTTTGCGTTGATCATTTTCTACAGCATCAAGGTCAAGGGCATCGGCGGCTTCATCGGCGAACTGACCCTGCACCCGTTCGGCAGCAAGAACATCTTTGTTCAAGCCCTGCTGATCCCGGTGAACTTCCTGCTGGAGTTCGTAACGCTGGTCGCCAAGCCGATTTCCCTGGCCCTGCGACTGTTCGGCAACATGTATGCCGGCGAGCTGGTGTTCATTCTGATCGCTGTGATGTTCGGCAGTGGTCTGCTCTGGCTTAGCGGCCTGGGCGTAGTTCTGCAGTGGGCGTGGGCTGTGTTCCACATCCTGATCATTACCCTGCAGGCCTTCATCTTCATGATGCTGACCATCGTCTACCTGTCGATGGCGCACGAAGAGAACCATTAAGACCAGTCTCGACTAGTCTGATGTCCTTCCCGGTAACACGGGAAGGTGGGCCCTACCGGGCTATGAAACGATTTGTTTTACCGCTTTAAAATCTAAAAAACCTAAACCATACGACGTAAAAGTCGGGAGGAAAGATGGAAACTGTAGTTGGTCTAACCGCTATCGCTGTTGCACTGTTGATCGGCCTGGGCGCCCTGGGTACTGCCATTGGTTTCGGCCTGCTGGGCGGCAAATTCCTGGAAGGCGCAGCGCGTCAGCCAGAAATGGTTCCAATGCTGCAAGTTAAAATGTTCATCGTCGCCGGCCTGCTCGACGCCGTGACCATGATCGGCGTTGGTATCGCTCTGTTCTTCACCTTCGCGAACCCTTTCGTTGGTCAACTCGCTGGCTAATCACTCGAATTTTTCGAGTTGATTGGGGTGATGGACAACGAATGAGCGAGGTGTTGGCGTGAACATTAATGCAACCCTGATTGGCCAATCCGTTGCGTTCTTCATTTTTGTAGTGTTTTGCATGAAGTTCGTGTGGCCTCCGGTCATCGCGGCTTTGCACGAACGTCAGAAGAAGATCGCAGACGGCTTGGACGCTGCCACCCGTGCAGCTCGCGACCTGGAGTTGGCCCAAGAGAAAGCGGGTCATCAACTGCGCGAAGCTAAAGCACAGGCAGCTGAAATCATTGAGCAAGCCAAGAAGCGCGGTAACCAGATCGTCGAAGAGGCTGTTGATAAAGCCCGCGTCGAAGCTGACCGTGTGAAGGCTTCGGCTCATGCCGAGATCGAACAGGAACTGAACGGCGTCAAAGACGCGCTGCGTGCCCAACTGGGTGCTCTGGCGGTCGGCGGTGCTGAGAAGATCCTCGGTGCCACAATCGATCAAAACGCGCACGCGGAGCTGGTTAACAAACTGGCTGCTGAAATTTAAGCGAGGGCGATCATGGCAGAACTGACCACGTTGGCCCGACCTTACGCTAAGGCAGCCTTCGAGCACGCCCAGGCCCACCAGCAGCTGGCCTCTTGGTCAGCCATGCTCGGCCTGGCTGCAGCAGTGTCGCAAGACGACACCATGCAGCGCGTGCTCAAGGCCCCGCGCCTGACGAGCGCAGACAAGGCCGCCACTTTTATTGAAGTGTGCGGCGACAAGTTTGATGTGAAAGTGCAGAACTTCATTCACGTCGTTGCCGAAAACGACCGTCTCTCGCTATTGCCGGAGATCGCCGCTCTGTTCGACCTGTACAAGGCCGAAGAAGAGAAGTCGGTAGACGTTGAAGTGACCAGTGCTTTTGCATTGAACCAAGAACAGCAAGACAAACTCGCCAAGGTTCTCAGTGCACGACTCAATCGGGAAGTGCGCCTGCAAGCTTCGGAGGACGCATCCCTGATTGGGGGTGTTGTTATCCGTGCCGGCGACCTGGTTATCGATGGCTCGATTCGCGGCAAAATCGCGAAACTTGCCGAAGCATTGAAATCTTGAGTTTGAAGGGGCAGCAGAGCAATGCAGCAACTCAATCCTTCCGAAATAAGTGAAATTATCAAGGGCCGCATCGACAAGCTCGATGTGACCTCCCAAGCCCGTAACGAAGGCACTGTCGTCAGCGTATCTGACGGCATCGTGCGGATTCACGGTCTGGCCGACGTAATGTACGGCGAGATGATCGAGTTTCCGGGCGGCGTCTACGGTATGGCCCTCAACCTGGAGCAAGACTCCGTAGGTGCCGTTGTATTGGGCGCGTACACCAGTCTGGCTGAAGGCATGAGCGCCAAGTGCACAGGCCGCATCCTGGAAGTTCCGGTTGGTAAGGAACTGCTGGGTCGCGTAGTCGACGCACTGGGTAACCCTGTTGACGGTAAAGGTCCACTGGGCAACACCGAGACCGACGCGGTCGAGAAAGTTGCTCCAGGCGTGATCTGGCGTAAGTCGGTAGACCAGCCTGTACAGACTGGCTACAAGGCTGTCGATGCCATGATTCCGGTCGGCCGTGGCCAGCGTGAGCTGATCATCGGTGACCGTCAGATCGGTAAAACCGCTCTGGCGATCGACGCGATCATCAACCAGAAAGACAGCGGCATTTTCTGCGTCTACGTAGCCATTGGTCAGAAGCAATCGACCATCGCCAACGTGGTTCGCAAGCTGGAAGAAAACGGCGCCCTGGCCAACACGATCATCGTGGCTGCCAGTGCTTCGGAATCTCCTGCGCTGCAATTCCTGGCACCGTACTCCGGTTGCACCATGGGTGAATTCTTCCGCGACCGCGGTGAAGACGCGCTGATCGTTTATGACGATCTGTCCAAGCAAGCAGTGGCTTACCGCCAGATTTCCCTGCTGCTGCGCCGTCCACCAGGCCGTGAAGCTTACCCAGGCGACGTGTTCTATCTCCACTCCCGTCTGCTGGAGCGCGCATCCCGCGTATCCGAAGAGTACGTAGAGAAGTTCACCAACGGCGCAGTGACCGGCAAAACCGGTTCCCTGACCGCACTGCCGATCATCGAAACCCAGGCTGGCGACGTTTCCGCGTTCGTTCCGACCAACGTGATTTCCATCACCGACGGTCAGATCTTCCTGGAATCGGCCATGTTCAACTCCGGGATCCGTCCTGCTGTGAACGCCGGTGTTTCGGTATCCCGTGTGGGTGGTGCCGCTCAGACCAAGATCATCAAGAAGCTCTCCGGTGGTATCCGTACCGCTCTGGCTCAGTACCGTGAACTGGCGGCATTCGCCCAGTTCGCTTCTGACCTGGACGAAGCCACCCGTAAGCAACTTGAGCATGGTCAGCGCGTTACCGAGCTGATGAAGCAGAAGCAATACGCCCCAATGTCGATCGCTGACATGGCGTTGTCGCTGTATGCCGCTGAGCGTGGGTTCCTGACTGACGTCGAAATCACCAAGGTCGGCAGCTTTGAACAAGCGCTGATTGCTTACTTCAACCGCGATCACGCCGACTTGTTGGCCAAGATCAACGTGAAGGGTGACTTCAATGACGAAATCGACGCTGGCATGAAAGCCGGTATCGAGAAGTTCAAGGCCACCCAAACCTGGTAAGCCGCAGCGGGAGCCGCAAGGCTCCCGCTTGCTAACCTGATAGGTGTTACATGGCAGGCGCAAAAGAGATTCGCAGTAAGATTGCGAGCATCAAAAGCACGCAAAAGATTACCAGCGCCATGGAAAAAGTGGCGGTCAGCAAAATGCGCAAGGCACAAATGCGCATGGCTGCTAGCCGTCCTTATGCGGAACGTATCCGCCAGGTAATTGGGCATTTGGCCAACGCCAACCCGGAATACCGCCACCCGTTCATGATCGACCGCGCCGTT
The DNA here is from genome assembly GCF_047943075.1 of Pseudomonas sp. NFX183. Taxonomy (NCBI): domain Bacteria; kingdom Pseudomonadati; phylum Pseudomonadota; class Gammaproteobacteria; order Pseudomonadales; family Pseudomonadaceae; genus Pseudomonas; species Pseudomonas sp. NFX183. The sequence continues at coordinate 2,146,768 of NZ_CP181333.1, forward strand.
AAGCGTGTGGGTTATGTGGTAGTGAGCAGTGACCGTGGTTTGTGCGGTGGTCTGAATACCAACCTGTTCAAGGCCCTGGTCAAGGACATGGCGGTAAACCGCGAAAACGGCGTCGAGATTGATCTGTGTGTTGTTGGTAGCAAGGGTGCGGCCTTTTTCCGTAACTTCGGCGGTAACGTCGTTGCAGCTATCAGCCACCTGGGTGAAGAGCCGTCGATCAATGATTTGATCGGCAGTGTGAAGGTGATGTTGGATGCGTACCTGGAAGGCCGGATTGACCGCCTGTCCGTGGTATCCAACAAGTTCATCAACACCATGACCCAGCAGCCAACCGTGGAGCAATTGATTCCACTGGTGGCGACTCCGGATCAGGAACTCAAGCACCACTGGGACTACCTCTACGAACCAGACGCCAAAGAGCTGCTTGACGGCTTGATGGTGCGCTACGTGGAGTCGCAGGTGTACCAGGCGGTGGTCGAGAACAACGCAGCTGAACAAGCGGCGCGGATGATCGCGATGAAAAACGCTACCGATAACGCCGGTGATCTGATCAGCGATTTGCAGCTGATCTACAACAAGGCGCGTCAGGCTGCGATCACCCAAGAGATCTCGGAAATCGTCGGCGGCGCTGCCGCGGTTTAACGGTTCAAATATTCAGAGGATCCAGCTATGAGTAGCGGACGTATCGTTCAAATCATCGGCGCCGTTATCGACGTGGAATTTCCACGCGACAGCGTACCGAGCATCTACAACGCGCTGAAAGTACAAGGCGCGGAAACTACTCTGGAAGTTCAGCAGCAGCTGGGCGACGGCGTAGTTCGTACCATTGCGATGGGTTCCACCGAAGGCTTGAAGCGCGGTCTGGACGTTGTCGACACTGGCGCAGCCATCTCCGTACCGGTCGGTAAAGCGACCCTGGGCCGGATCATGGACGTACTGGGCAACCCGATTGACGAAGCTGGCCCGATCGACACCGAAGAGCGCTGGGGCATTCACCGTCCAGCACCTTCGTTCGCCGAACAAGCTGGCGGCAACGATCTGCTGGAAACCGGCATCAAGGTTATCGACCTGGTTTGCCCGTTCGCCAAAGGCGGTAAAGTCGGTCTGTTCGGTGGTGCCGGTGTAGGCAAAACCGTAAACATGATGGAACTGATCCGTAACATCGCCATCGAGCACAGCGGTTATTCCGTGTTCGCCGGTGTGGGTGAGCGTACTCGTGAGGGTAACGACTTCTACCACGAGATGAAGGACTCCAACGTTCTGGACAAAGTGGCACTGGTTTACGGTCAGATGAACGAGCCGCCGGGAAACCGTCTGCGCGTAGCACTGACTGGCCTGACCATGGCCGAGAAGTTCCGTGACGAAGGTAACGACGTTCTGCTGTTCGTCGACAACATCTACCGTTACACCTTGGCCGGTACTGAAGTATCCGCGCTGCTGGGCCGTATGCCTTCGGCAGTAGGCTACCAGCCGACCCTGGCTGAAGAGATGGGCGTTCTGCAAGAACGTATCACTTCGACCAAAGAAGGTTCGATCACCTCGATCCAAGCGGTATACGTACCTGCGGATGACTTGACTGACCCGTCGCCTGCGACCACCTTCGCCCACTTGGACGCCACCGTCGTTCTGTCCCGTGACATCGCTTCCCTGGGTATCTACCCAGCGGTCGATCCACTCGACTCGACTTCGCGCCAGCTGGACCCGAACGTGATCGGCCAGGAGCACTACGACACCGCTCGCGGCGTTCAGTACGTGCTGCAGCGTTACAAAGAACTGAAGGACATCATTGCGATCCTGGGTATGGACGAGCTGTCGGAAGCCGACAAGCAGTTGGTAAACCGTGCTCGTAAGATCCAGCGCTTCTTGTCGCAGCCGTTCTTCGTGGCTGAAGTCTTCACCGGTGCTTCGGGTAAATACGTTTCCCTGAAAGACACCATTGCTGGCTTCAAAGGCATCCTCAACGGTGACTACGACCACCTGCCAGAACAAGCGTTCTACATGGTCGGCGGCATCGAAGAAGCGATCGAGAAAGCCAAGAAACTGTAATCCCGGCGCCCGGCAACGGGCGCTCATCAGGTTGAGGCAATCAGATGGCTATGACAGTCCATTGCGATATCGTCAGCGCGGAAGGGGAAATCTTCTCCGGTCTGGTAGAAATGGTGATTGCACACGGCGAACTCGGTGACCTGGGTATTGCCATGGGCCACGCGCCGTTGATCACCAGCTTGAAGCCAGGTCCGATCACACTGACCAAGCAAGGCGGGGAAAAGGAGGTGTTTTACATCTCTGGTGGTTTCCTCGAGGTTCAGCCGAACATGGTCAAGGTACTTGCCGACACCGTGCAACGTGCTGGCGACCTGGATGAAGCCTCCGCTCAGGAAGCCGTCAAGGCTGCCGAGAAGGCCCTGAACGAAAAGGGCGCGGACTTCGACTACAGCGCTGCTGCTGTACGTCTGGCCGAGGCTGCAGCCCAGCTGCGCACGCTCCAGCAGATCCGCAAGAAGTAAGCGGCCCAGCCGTCATGCTTCATGTGCGATTGATTAAAAAGGGTAGCCTCGGCTACCCTTTTTCTTTTTTAGCAAAACACTTCTCTGGTCTGAAGCCGGACCGCCCAGGATTGGTAGCCATTCATGTCTCTTGAAATCGTCATCCTCGCCGCAGGCCAGGGCACCCGCATGCGTTCGGCCCTGCCCAAGGTGCTGCACCCGGTCGCGGGTAATTCCATGCTCGGCCATGTTATCCACAGCGCCCGGCAACTGGACCCCCAGCGGATTCACGTAGTGATCGGCCACGGCGCCGATGTGGTGCGTGAACGCCTGGCGGCGGATGACCTGAATTTTGTGTTGCAGGACAAACAACTGGGCACCGGCCACGCCACCGCGCAGGCCGTGCCGTTCATCAGCGCCGACACAGTGCTGATCCTCTACGGCGACGTGCCGTTGATCGAAGTGGAAACCCTGCAACGCCTGCTCAAGCACGTCGTGCCCGGCCAAATGGGTCTGCTCACCGTTGAATTGGATGACCCCACCGGTTACGGCCGCATCGTGCGCGATGCGGGCGGCAAGGTGGCCGCTATCGTCGAGCACAAAGACGCCAGCGAAGCCCAGCGCGCCATCACTGAAGGCAACACTGGGATTCTCGCGGTGCCGGCCAATAAGCTTGCTGACTGGATGAGCCGCCTGTCCAACAACAACGCCCAGGGCGAGTACTACCTCACTGACGTGATCGAAATGGCCGTGAGTGATGGCCTGCTGGTCGCCACCGAGCAGCCCCACGACCCCATGGAAGTGCAGGGCGCCAACGACCGCAAGCAGCTTGCTGAGCTGGAGCGTCATTACCAGCTGCGCGAAGCTCGCCGTTTGATGGCCCAAGGCGTGACCCTGCGCGATCCGGCGCGCTTCGACGTACGCGGTGAAGTCAGCGTCGGCCGCGATGTGCTGATCGACATCAACGTGATCCTCGAAGGTCGCGTGATCATCGAAGACGACGTAGTGATCGGCCCGAACTGCGTGATCAAGGACAGCACCTTGCGCAAAGGCGTGGTGATCAAAGCCAACAGCCATATCGACGGTGCGGTGATGGGCGAGGGCAGCGATGCTGGCCCGTTCGCGCGTTTGCGTCCGGGCAGCGTATTGGGTGTCAGGGCGCATGTGGGTAACTTTGTCGAACTGAAGAACGCGCGCATGGGCGACGACGCGAAGGCCGGCCACCTGGCTTATTTGGGCGATGCGGTGATTGGTGCTCGCAGCAACATCGGTGCGGGTGCGATTACGTGCAACTACGACGGTGCGAACAAGTATCAGACGACGATTGGCGAGGACGTATTTATCGGCTCGAATAACTCGCTGATTGCTCCCGTCACTATCGGCGACGGATCCAACACTGCTGCGGGCTCAACCATCAACCTGGATGTGGATAAGTCGCAACTGGCCGTAGCCCGCGCCCGCCAGCGCAACATCGACGGCTGGAAACGCCCGGTCAAAATCAAAAAGACCTGAGTTATCCACAATCAATGTGGGAGGGGCTTGCCCCCGATGGCGGTAGATCAGTCAGCTTACGAATCGACTGACACTCTGCTATCGGGGGCAAGCCCCCTCCCACATTTGCGGTGTGGTGGGCTTAAAAATTTTGTTCGCGCTGCTTGACGATCTTTCGCCAATAGGTTTTGATTGCCTTCGTTATCTTTCGAAACGAAACTTATCATCACCATGTCGAAACGAAATACTCCCCAACGACGCCACAACATCCTGACCTTGCTCAATGAACAGGGCGAAGTCAGCGTGGACGAATTGGCCAAGCGTTTCGAAACGTCGGAAGTCACCATCCGCAAGGACTTGGCCGCGCTGGAAAGCAATGGCCTGTTGCTGCGCCGCTACGGGGGCGCCATCACCATGCCTCAGGAGCTGGTGGGCGACGCCGCCCAGCCCATCTCGGCTTACAAGCGCGCCATCGCACGTGCGGCCGTGATGCGCTTGCGTGAACACGCGCGCATCATCATCGACAGCGGCAGCACCACCGCCGCCATGATCCCCGAGCTGGGCCATCAGCCCGGCCTGGTGGTGATGACCAATTCCCTGCACGTTGCCAGCGCCTTGAGCGAGCTTGAACACGAACCGGTGCTGCTCATGACCGGCGGCACCTGGGACCCGCATTCGGACTCGTTCCAGGGCCAGGTGGCCGAGCAAGTACTGCGCTCCTACGACTTTGATCAACTGTTCATCGGCGCCGACGGCATCGATCTGCAGCGCGGTACCACCACCTTCAACGAACTGCTGGGCCTGAGCCGCGTGATGGCCGAGGTCGCCCGTGAAGTGGTGGTGATGGTCGAGTCTGACAAGATCGGCCGCAAGATTCCCAACCTGGAACTGCCCTGGAGCAGCGTCCATACCCTTATTACCGATGATCGCCTGCCGCTTGAGGCCCGCGACCAGATCCAAGCCCGCGGCATTACGCTGATATGCGCGGCAATCATCTAGGAGAAAACCATGTGTGGAATTGTAGGCGCAGTCGCTGAACGCAACGTCACCGCCATCCTGCTTGAAGGCCTCAAGCGTCTGGAATACCGCGGCTACGACAGCGCCGGTGTGGCGGTCTTTACCAACGCCGGCAAGCTTGAGCGTATGCGTCGCCCGGGCAAGGTCAGTGAACTGGAGCAAGCCCTGCTCGGCGAGCCGCTGGTTGGCCGCCTCGGCATCGCCCACACCCGTTGGGCCACCCACGGTGCGCCGTGCGAACGCAATGCCCACCCGCACTTCTCCGGTGACCTGGCGGTGGTGCACAACGGCATCATCGAGAACCACGAAGTGCTGCGCGAGCAGCTCAAAGGCCTGGGCTACGTGTTCACCTCGGACACCGACACCGAAGTCATCGCCCACCTGCTGAACCACAAGCTCAAGGACCTCGGCGACCTGACCGTCGCCCTCAAGGCCACCGTTAAAGAGCTGCACGGCGCCTACGGCCTGGCCGTGGTCAGCGCCAGCCAGCCAGACCGCGTGGTTGCCGCGCGCAGTGGCAGCCCATTGGTGATCGGCCTGGGCCTGGGCGAAAACTTCCTCGCCTCCGACCAGCTGGCGCTGCGCCAGGTGACTGACCGTTTCATGTACCTGGAAGAAGGCGATATCGCCGACATCCGCCGCGAAAGCGTGGCGATCTGGGACATCAACGGCAACTCCGTCGAACGCGAAGCCGTGCAATACCGCGACGGCGCCGAAGCCGCTGACAAAGGCGAATTCCGCCATTTCATGCTCAAGGAAATCCACGAGCAACCGTCTGTGGTGCAACGCACCCTGGAAGGCCGCCTGAGCCAGAGCCAAGTGCTGGTCAACGCCTTCGGCCCACAAGCCGCCGAGCTGTTCGCCAAAGTGCGCAATGTGCAGATCGTCGCCTGCGGCACCAGCTACCACGCCGGCATGGTTGCGCGTTACTGGCTCGAAGAACTGGCCGGCATCCCGTGCCAGGTCGAAGTCGCCAGCGAGTTCCGCTACCGCAAGGTGGTGGTGCAACCCGACACCCTGTTCGTGACCATCTCCCAGTCCGGCGAAACCGCTGACACCCTGGCGGCCCTGCGCAACGCCAAAGAGCTGGGCTTCCTCGCCAGCCTGGCGATCTGCAACGTCAGCATCAGCTCGCTGGTGCGCGAATCCGACCTGACCCTGCTGACCCAGGCCGGTCGCGAAATCGGCGTGGCTTCCACCAAAGCCTTCACCACCCAGCTGGTTGGCTTGTTGCTGCTCACCCTGTCCCTGGGCCAGGTCCGCGGCACCCTCGCCGAAGGCGTCGAAGCCACGCTGGTCGAAGAACTGCGCCGCCTGCCAACCCGCCTCGGCGAAGCCCTGGCCATGGACAGCACCGTGGAAAAAGTCGCTGAACTGTTCGCCGACAAAAACCACACCCTGTTCCTCGGCCGTGGCGCGCAATACCCGGTGGCGATGGAAGGCTCGCTGAAACTCAAGGAAATCTCCTACATCCACGCCGAAGCTTACCCAGCCGGTGAGCTGAAACACGGCCCACTGGCCCTGGTGGATGACGACATGCCAGTGGTCACCGTCGCGCCGAACAACGAACTGCTGGAGAAGCTCAAATCCAACCTGCAGGAAGTGCGTGCCCGCGGCGGCCAACTGATCGTGTTCGCCGACGAAAAAGCCGGCATGACCAACGCCGAAGGCACCCACGTCATCAACATGCCGCACATCCACGACACCCTGTCACCGATCCTCTACACCATCCCGCTGCAGTTGCTGTCCTACTACGTTGCCGTGCTCAAGGGCACCGACGTGGACCAGCCGCGTAACCTGGCGAAGTCGGTGACGGTGGAGTAATACGTTGGACTCGTAAGGCATCACTGTTTTTCAAGAATAAAGATTGTCACAAAAGAATAAAGGTTGTCACAAGTTAGGAAAGGTTGTCACAGGGCTCTGCCCCGGCCGTTAGTCGGGGCAGAGCCTAGTCTTTGAATATAGGTTCACAATCCCTTCTGCACCCCAGTTACTGCTGCCCTGGCTGAGCCCGCTCCTGATTTCGCCACAACTACCTGTGCCGTTCCGATCCGATCGAGTGGGTCACTCAACGATGAGCGACTCTTGAAATGAAATCTGTACCTGCTGCAGCGACTAAACCAGCCACTTCGAAGCTGATGACCCAGAAGAAAATTGATAGAAAAATCAAATCGGGTCGTGGATCTGGCGTCAGAGAGTCCTATGAGCCTTGGATCAAGATATGGGATATCAAGTCGAGTGGAGTGTCCCATCTTGTACCAGGAGTGAAATTTCATCGCAGTCATCATTTGCTATCCAACGCTGAGCGCGATTATCTCCTGATCCTCGAGCATGACCCTTCCATCATCGACATCCGCGAGCAGTTTCCGCTCCTAACACAAGCTGAAACTCAGGCGATAGCTTCGAGCTTGAATTACCTTCACCCTGTGTATCCTGGTACTCAGGTCCCAGTGGTTATGACCACCGACTTCCTCATAACGTTTATAGATTCGGCGGGCGAAGCGAGGCTAGCTGCACGCTCGGTGAAATACCGCAAGGAATTTGAGGAGGCCGACCGAAGGGAACAGAATCGCATGGCGGAAAAGCTCGAGATCGAAGCTAAGTACTGGGCCGTGAGGAACGTAGAGTGGAAACTGGTTCTCCATGAAAATCTCTCTCGAATCAAAATATCAAATCTCGTCGTTCTTAGAACTTATGCGAACATTCATCCTTCGTTACCTACTGATAAAAACATAAATAGCCTCCTCGAGTTTATAGCGGGATGTGATACTGAACAATTACCACTTAAGGTACTACTTCAAAAAGCCTCACGAATAATTTTTATCGAGTATATGGGTGTTAAACGCCTCTTTTATCATCTTCTCTGGACAGGCAAGCTGGAGACGGATCTCACCGATAGGTTGATAAGCTTATCTGAACCTTTGCGAGTTTGGGTTAGTGAGTCATTCGATTCCAGTACACCAAAAATAGAGGTGCTTCGTCATGCTTAGTCTTGGGGTTAACTGTATCGTTTCTCCAGGTGAAGGCTCTGGGCTTCTGAATAAGCCGGTCAGGGTTTTAGGCATAAAGGATGAATTTGTCTTAGTCATCGAACTTGGCTTAAAGCCGAGGAAACCATGGCGGGTTGTAAGCTCTTTGCTGATCGAAGAGATCAATAGCGGAGCGGCAGTTATTAATCCAGAACTGGTACCTCTGCACTTGCTTCGAAGTGATGACGAGATCGGTGAGAATGAAAAGGCCAGCAGAGATAGGAACTGGGAGCGGGTGCGTTGTTTGGTGGAAGACCATGCCCCCCTCGATATCTTGACGTCGAACTTCGGTGCTCTTGTTGCCGATCATGCAATGATGGAGGGGGTTGACCGGAAGCAAATTTATAGGCTGCTCTATCGGTATTGGAGCATGGGGCAGACACGTAACGCCTTTTTGTGGAATACCAGCGCGTGCGGAGGACCAGGGAAGAAAAAAAGTCGTGCTTCAGGTATCGTTCCTGGTCGACCGCTTAAATATCGTGGTGTAGTTGTGGATGACGGTGGTGCAATTCTGCTCGAGTCGCGGCACATCGCGCACATTCGCTTGGCCTATGGGCGCTTTGCCAGTGGCAAGTGCGGTAAGTTAAAGAAAGCTTATGATTGGATGCTCAATAAGTTTTACAGGTCGGTTAAGCCCGATGGTTCGAAAGGGAATCTGGTTCGCGGCAGCTACCCGTCTATAAACCAGCTTGAACATAATGGGAAAAAATTCTTTGATGAGCTCTATAAGCTGAAGAAAAGTGGTGGTGCAATCCGCTATAATAAAGACCACCGCGCGTTAGTTGGATCTGCCTCTCAAGGGTTGATCGGTGCAGGCCATCGTTACGAGATCGACTCGACGATTGCTGATGTTTATCTAGTGCATCGTGTAAATCGATTGTGGCTGATCGGCAGGCCAGTATTGTATGTAGTGGTTGATACTTTTACCAGAATGATTGTAGGTATTCATGTCGGTCTTGAAGGGCCTAGTTGGAATGGCGCTCGACATGCCATTTATAATGCTTGTACGCCGAAGAAAGAGTATTGCAAGCGCTACAACATTGAAATCGACGAAGCTGACTGGCCTTGCTCTCATCTTCCTGTAGAGCTTGTCGCAGATCGCGCCGAACTACTCAGTGAAGCTGGGGAGACGATGACGAAAACACTTGGCACCGCATTGAAGATTTTGCCACCGTTCCGGCCTGACTGGAAAAGCATCATTGAAAGCCGATTCCGGCTGATAAACGGACAACTGGATTTGAAGTTCGTCCCAGGTGGCGTAGACGCTCGGAAGATGGAGCGAGGTGACCGCGACTATCAGCTCGACGCAATCTTCGACATCGATGAGTTCACTGAGATGGTCATCGCCGGTGTTTTGGCTCACAACAAAAGCCTCCGCGTCCCTCATCTCCTGACCCGGGAGATGATCACGGCAGAAGTGGAGCCTACGCCGATAGCCATGTGGAACTGGTCAATGGCAAATAATCTTCTGAATTCGAAAATCGTGTCACCGGCAGAGCTAAAGATCGCATTACTGCCATCGCAGGAGTGTCGAATTAGCCGCGGAGGCATCAATTTCCAAGGTATGCAGTACACGTGTGAAACCGCCATACGCTCAGAGTGGTTGGAGCGATCTCACAACTTTAAAACGAGGTACGTAAGGGTTTTCTACGACCCAAACTCTATCGAGAACTGTTGGATGAAATCTGAGGTGGGTTTCGAGCCTTTAACCATCTTACCGCAGCAGCGAGCTAAGTATGGCGGGCTTCGTATGGAGGAGGTTCTCGATATGATCAAGGTTTTGAGTCAGGTCGCTCCTGATGGTAGGTACGAGGATGCTAACACTGCAGCACTCCTTCAAGGCCACCAGGAGGAGATCCATCAGCGGGCGCAGGCCAAACGCAAAGGCCAAGGGGATCCGACATCGCACGCGGAATTCAAGCGTGACAAGCGCTCGAAACGTGCCACAGAAGCCCAAAATGAGCGCGACCTGCATACAGCTGATCTAAATCAGCTTCGCCTTGTGGATAAGTCCCCTGCCGCGATGGAAACTCCTAAACCAGACTACGTAAAGCCTGTCTCGGGCAGGAGCGCGGCCTTCTTGAAATTGGTAATCAGCGCGGACAACGAGGCTAACCATGAGTAAGGTCAGATTTGCGCCGGCAGATTACAACCTGACTGGCATGCCTCAATACGACGGTAACCCACTGATTGAGTGCCTTCCGAAGATTCTGTCGGACGTTGATGTGGTCCGGCGCATCGGACACTTGCCTCCTCGGCCTGATGAGGCAGAGCGAGCCTTGGACCCGAAGCTACGTGGCCATGGCATCAACAGAATGAAGGATGTCGTCGTACCTTTTCATATCCATCTCAGACTTGAAGATTTGTTCAGTCAGTTGATTCGATATGGGTATACCGGGCGCAACCCATTGCATGCGTCAACCGTTAGGCATCGCTTGCCTTCTTCTGCGGAGATCAAGGGGCATGGGTTCATGTCCACCGCTGAAACTTTGACTCTGATAGGGTTGAGTGGCATGGGTAAAACGACTGCGCTGAACTCCATCGCCAGGCTTTATCCACAAGTAATCAGCCACAGTAAGTATAAGCGGCAGATCTTCATCGAGACGCAGGTAGTCTGGCTCAAGATCGACTGTCCGCACGATGGCTCATTGGGCGGTTTTTGCGCCGCATTCTTCTCGTCGTTGGATGACGCATTGGGCATTGAGAAGTACTCAGGCAGATCCGCTACTGGCCGCAGCATCAGCGTCATGCTTCAAAAAATTAGTCAGCTATGCAAGGCCTACTTCATCGGGGTTCTCATCATTGATGAGATGCAGCATCTTTGCTCATCCCGAGGCGGGAAAGACCGCGAAAAGCTGCTCAATTTTTTCGTGCAGCTATCGAATGACGCCGGTATCCCGCTGGTCTACGTCGGCACGAATGCCATGCTTCCACTGTTTTCTGGTGTTGTGCGAAATGCCCGGCGTGCGGCGGGAATGGGTCCTATCGCCTTTGATAGGTTTCCCGAAGGTGACCCGTATTGGGCGCATTTGGTGTCGCAGCTTTGGGCATACGACTGGACCAAAACTCCCGTTCCGTTAACGGGTGAGCTCCTTTCCAAAATCTATGATCTCACTCAAGGAGACACGGATTTCCTGGTCAAGCTTCTTCAGCTAGCTCAACGGCACGCGATCTGGGAGAACACTGACTCGATCACACCGGCGCTCCTACAGGAGGTGTATGACGATCAGATGGCCATCCTTCACAAGCCCATAGAGGCTTTGCGAAGCGGGGATCCATTGCAGATTGCTGACTTCGAGGACTTGATGCCCACGAAGGACCAGATTGCTCAGATGATGAATTACGATTTGGCGCGTCGCGCAGACAGATCGTATCTCTCTTTGATCACCCAGGCCGCGATCACACCTGTTGCACACAGCCAAAAAGCAGCAGAAACTCCTGTTAGTAAACCGGTAGTTCCGGTTTCCAACGAGCCAGCACCAACTGCCCATTTCGCTGAAGGCGTTGATATGCAGACTCAGCTCGAACAGAGAGGCTGGGTGGATAAGGAGTCGGCCTGGTGACATGAACCCGGAAGATCAGGTCTATGGATCGCTTGCATGGATTTCCTCAACCTTTCCCTGACGAGTCTCTCTACAGCCTGGCGGTCCGTTATCACAGGCTGTTGTCGAACGACAGCTATCGCCGGACAAGCCAGGAGCTGTTTGGTGTGTATTCCAGAACCTGTGGCTCTATCTTGCCATGCTGCTTGGGTGCTCTGTCGCAACGGTTGGCATCAGCATATTCGGTAGAGCAGTTGATTGAGCGTTTTACCCTTTTGCCTCTGTACGAACCTTTCTTGAGTGACTCGAAGAGCCGTGCTGCGCGTGTCGCCATGACTAGTAACGACGGCACAGGCCTCAAGATGAGCCTAGGCATCACAGCCTCAGGATTCCTCAAGCACGCATCTTTCAGATACTGCGAGAGATGTGTTGAAGAAGACATTCAACATTGCGGCTCAGCCTACTGGCATCGTATTCACCAAGCGACGGGCACTTGCATCTGCCCCCTCCATGGAGAGGTACTCCGCGGTATTAAGTTTCCGGATGGAGCAGACTGGCGTTGCATGCTGTTTCCGGCAGAAGTGGCAGGGTTGCCAGTGATGCAGTCTCTTGGCGGGCCTGCAGCTGATGAAGTAAGTGAAATGCAACTTTGGGGACTCGAACACCCTGCGGATGTACATAATCTACTGGCCAGGAACTTCCTTGGACATCGTCTGGATGAGATGGGGTTTCTCAAGGCTGGCCGGGTGAGGCTACAGGCATTAAAGAGTTTCTTGACCCCTCGTCTGCTCTTTAGCCCTCGCGGTAACGAGTTTGAGGAGCTCAGTTGCTCCTGGGAATGGGTGTTGGGTGTCGTGCGCCCACGCAGGACGGTCGTACAGCCCTTGAAATTCTACTTTCTCTGCTGGCTTCTCGAGGTAGGCCTTGAGCATCTCAAATCCTTCCATCCCCAAGCTGATATTTGCATTGGGGAAGCGACTGGGGGCAGCGATACTGGTGCGCCCGTAGAGGTGAGCGAAATTGAGGCGCGTCGGCAGGCGTTCTCCAGCAGCAAGAACGTGAAGTGCCATGAAAAGCCTGGCTACCATTGGTTATACCGCCATGATAGGAATTGGTTAGCCCAGTATGTATCTGGCCATCCGTTCATTAAGCGAATAACGGGTTTGGTCGATTGGGCGGGAAGGGACGAGGCCCTTTCTCGAGATTTGCTGATCGCCAGGGACCAGATCCTGTTTTCGCAGGGCAAACCGCAAAAGGTTACCCGCGCCGCGCTAAGCAGAAGAGTCGCCCATTCCCAAGACTTTTTGAGGATGCCTGATAAATTCCCAATCAGCACTCTTTTGATGAGCGATATGCTCGAATCTGATCATGACCATCAAGTTCGTAAAATAAGGTGGGCGGCGAGGAAGTATCTTCTATCTAAACGAAGCGCTTTGAGCGTCGTATACCGATTTGCTGGGATTAGGCTGTCTAATGTAACTGAAGAGGAGGTGTTAGAAATCCTCTCTGTTGCAGGGGAGCTACGTTGACCTCAGGAAGCCCTGAGGTCGGCTCAAATACTTTAGCTACTGATCAGCACTGAGGCGCTGAACTGATGACCGTTTCGCGTGGATTTGGTTTGTTAATGGGTCGTTGAATAAATGAGATGAATGAATCTGCGTTTTTGAATACAAGAAAAGCCAGCGCTAAGGACATATCAAAAGAGTGATATTCACTGTTTGTGTCTTTGAATGCCATTCCTAAAAATTGACTGATATCGCTGCGGTATGAAGAGTAACCAAGGGCATAATTTTCGCCATACATCAATCTTACATATTTTTCAGAAAGATGACGGCTTACGCTTAAATTATTATAAGTCGAACCCCGAAAATTTAACAGATCTTTAACGAAAATCGCGTAGTCGTGATGAGGTGTTCCTATAGCGGTAGCAAGCTCAGGAAATGAAGCGCTACAGTCGGTAAGGGACGCCATTTGATGCGCGTAGATCGAAATTCCACAAGATAAGCATTTATCATGTAGTTGTACAGCATGTTTATAACACAGCGTTACAGAACGAGGCAGGTGCGCTACGTGTATGTACGGAGAGCCATAACTCTGTATATCCTCGGTCACGCACGTTCTGCAGATTTTCCATCCCTGTGTAGGGGTGTATTTACTATCGTGTACGCCACGGCCTAAAACTGTAAAAAGGGGATAAAGCGTATTTTCATTTACGACTTGTTTCGCAATATTGTCATCCACGAAGAATGATGGCAATACAAGTCTCCAACTACCCTTGCCTCTAGTTAGTCTGATTTTCTGGATGTGAAAATCATTTTTTCGGAAGTTTTTTATCCCCTGGACCTCCTTCCCTCTACGTAACGCTGATTCCATAAATTCGCCAGGGAACGGAGCATAGATCACTTTCTTCACCAGTGGAAATTTGTTGGTAACACTCGCGTAATAGGGCATCACTTGACGAGTTTGCTCAGTTCAAGTGCTTATCTTAAGCGAATTTTTGCTGTTTACTTATCCGATATATATGTCGGGAAGTGTTGAAGGTAGTAAATGCAATCTTTGCCTTTAACTACGCAATAGAAAGAAGCAAATAAGATTGTTTGTGTTTGCAGTTATGTTTATTTGAAGCAGTCTCTACTATGCATTTTAGGGGGCATAACTAAAGTAGTGGCGATTCTGTAGTTGATTGTTGGTTAGTCTGTGATTTTGAAGATTTTTTCATAAAAAAATGTCCTATATTGTAGGGGGGTGAGTCAACTCGGGCGTGTCGGTTGACTACCCGCGCGTACTATTTATTTATAGAAATTGCGGCACGTTGGAGTTCCTCAGGAGAATCCGCGCCTATAATGGTAATTAACTTGTAGTGATTAAATCTTTTACCCGCAAGTAACAGATTTTTTGTTTTTCTTACGCTAGCTTAAGCTTTTTTATCTCTGCTCGCCCTAGCCACTTCACATACTTCCAGGCTACCATGATTTCAATGCTGTGCTCAGTAGGATTCGATCAAAAATTACACTTATGCGCTCGAATTTACAACTGTACACAGAATTCCGGTGATTTCATTCGTTTGGAATGTGGAGTATGTTTTTTCAGCATCCAACATTTGAGTCAGCAAATGCGGTAGCAGTATCAACCGGAATCTTATGTACGGTTAATTTTGACCAATCAGACTCTTCGGGCGGGTAGGGAAAAATGACAAAACAACCCTTGAGGTATGGTCCGAGCATCCAGCTTGATGACGATGTAGAGAGGATCCCACTCGACAAGAGTGAAATTGAAGTGCGGTTGGCCATCGCCGACTTCGTGATCCGTCGAGTTACCGGGACACCTGCGGGAGAAGAAATTTTCAATGGTTTGATTAAACGCTTCGAGAATCGCTACCCGCATCACAAACTGCTCACCCAATACCTGATAAGCCCTGGTTACATGGATTCGGGTGTAGACGGTGAGGATATCTATTGACTGGCTATTCTCTATTGCATTGATCTATCGATTTCAACACGTGGAGGCTAAAATGACGATGCCATTCGAACGGACAAGGTGTGTTGCACAAGCTCACGCTTTCCTGATGGAACTCGCTAGCGACACAGAGGTGTCCGAGCGCGTTAGAAGAGATGCTCATTTTTTGTTACGCCACTTTCCCACTAAGCAAGATGTGCTGCAGGCTGGCCGAATTGAAGAGCAAGCAAAAAAAATGGGTATAGGAACATTCAGCCCTGTTTTTTGCTCCTCAATGGAAGACTGGTAATACATTTGGCAGGCACTGAAAACTGCCTTTGCAACGGACTGCTTATGGCCACGTGCCTCCTTCAAGCAGGCACACGAGCCAACTCCTTGCTCATCGAAGATGACCTGCTTGGGCAAATAGTATTAGTACTCATCAACAGCTCATTAATCCAAAGCGCGAAGATGGGAGAAAATTGGTGCCATGACTGTCGTAGAACAAGCTGCAGACCTACTACAGAAGGCCAAGAAGGTGGTCTTTTTCACGGGCGCTGGTATCTCCGCCGATAGCGGTATCCCTACGTATCGCGAAAAACTTTCAGGTGTCTGGGCCGGGCTCGATCCGAGGGACCTAGAGACGGCCAGGGCCTTCCGGGAAAATCCTTCCTTGGTATGGGGATGGTATCTATGGCGCCGTCTCCGAGTCGCTCAGGCCGAGCCAAATGCCGCACATCTTGCGATACCACGCATGGCTCACTCACTGCGCCAGGTTTCTGTGATCACCCAGAATATTGATGACTTCCATGAGCGAGCAGGATCTTCAAATGTTTTGCATTTACATGGAAGCTTAGCAATGCCCAAGTGCTTCGCCTGCCATAGGCCCGCGGTTGTATCTCCTGATCAATCCGCAGTGCCTGAGGATGGCGCTCTGATCGAGCCTCCTAGATGTCAGCGTTGTAATGGAAGAATGCGCCCGGCGGTAGTCTGGTACGGAGAGGATTTGCCACCCTCATCCTGGAAGGCGGCAATCCTTCTGGTCAAGAATTGCGATCTTATGGTCTCGGTGGGCACCTCTGGGATAGTCATGCCCGCCGCAGGCCTTCCCGACCTTGCATTAGCTTCTGGTGCTTCAGTCATTCATGTGAATAAGGCTGATGTTGCAATGGGTGACCAAAAGGAGTTGATGCTGATCGGGGTTGCCGCCGAGATACTCCCGATGCTGCTCGAAAAGATAAGTGACGGCGGGTAGTTATTTGTCATGACCTGCGGTTGGGAGGCTGTTGGCGCTGCCCCTGGATTGACCCAACTGCCGACGCAAGACTGCACCATCTCCAAACCTGCAAAATCCAGCACAGACAATGATTCACGAGGAGTCAGGCTGGGGCAGTGAAATCTCGGCAACTGGGTCACTTCGGCATCGGCGCCGACAGCAATGAAGTTTTGCCACAGGCATTTTGGACTGGTAGTTGAACCGGCGGGGGCGGTAGGCGTGGCGGCCATATTGGAATCCGGACAATGTAAATCCCAGAAAACGGTCGCTACCATTCTTTGCGGTGGCAATACCTCGGATATCTAGCGGATGTGCTAGACCCATTCGACAGCCCGTCGAATATGCTTTCCCTGGACACTTACGAATCAAATCCGGCCGTGGGCGTTAGGCCATAAAAACTGGTTATTCGCCGGCTCACTGCGCAGCGGAAAACACGCCGCGGCGAACATGAGCTTGATCCAAACGGCCCGGCTAAAAGGGCATGATCCGTATGCCTATTCGATGGACGTTCTTACGCGCTTGCCGCCGCAGCGGGCAGGGTGAGATTACGCATTTGCTACCGCATAAGTGGGCGCCCGCTTAACATCACCTGGCAAGAATACTAGAGAACGGGAGAAAGACCGCCATCGACCCTTAAATTGATGCCCGTAATGTACCCCGCGATTGGGCTGGCAAGGAATGCAACGGCCGCTGCGATTTCATCCAGCTGGCCGACTCGACCTACAGGAACTTGAGCAAACAATGGCAGAACAAGGCGTTCGATTTCTTCCCATGGCGCATCTTTGCTGCACAGGCCTCGCTCCTCGGCCACCTCGCGAAAACGTGCGTCAAGGGTCGAACTGTGTATGGTGCCAGGAGATATGGCATTGACGGTCACCCCGTCCGCCGCTACTGCTTTGGCCATGGATGCAGTCATTGCGTTGATCGCGGCCTTGCAAGCCGAATAATCTGGCGCAGTGGGTGGCGGCATCGTTGCAGCAAGGCTGGAAATATTGATCACCCGCCCCCATTTCGCTTGCTGCATTTTGGGTAATAAGCGCGTCGTGACCCTTAGAGCAGCAAGAACATTTCGATCATAGGCGGACGCCCATGAGGCAGGCTGCGTATTATGCCAGCTTTCTTTCACGCCACCCGAGCCGCCAGCGTTATTGATCAATATGTCTATCGATCCGGCGAGATTTTCCGCCGCCTCTACCAACTGCTGCACCTCGTCATCGTGTGTAAGATCACCCACCACAACATGGGCACATCCGCCCAAGGTAATGATCTCATTGGCCACTTTTTCTGCTTGCGCTTCGTCGCGACCATGGACGATGACAACGGCTTTCTCAAGGGCGAGTTTCCTGGCGATTGCTTCGCCAATCCCTCTGCTGCTGCCGGTGATCAGCGCCTTCTTACCGTCCAAATTCAAGTCCACGTGCCAGTTCCCTTTTACAATGCTGTTAACTTCGTAAGGTAGAGCTAGATGATGGACAAAACCAGTACGCACCTTTATGTGCCTATCCCTCAGGAGGAGCGTGAAATCTGTCTTGGGGCCGAGGGTTCAGTCGCGCACGTGGCTCGTGTGATCCGGATGATCCAGGGGCGCTGGAAATTACCCATTCTTTTCAGGCTCTACTCCGATCCCTCAATGCGCACGTTGCAGCTAAAGCGGGATTTGCCAGGCGTCACGCAAAAAGTACTGACGGAGCAACTGCGGCAGCTGGCTAATGATGGTCTCATTGAGCGGGTTGATTTCGGTGAGTTACCTCGCAGGGTTGAATATCAACTTTCGGAAATGGGTAGGCAGCTTCTTCCCGTTCTCATAGCTACGCGTAGGTTTTCGGTAAGCCATCCGTCCTGAACTGCAATCGAAAAGCAAGGTGTGATCCGCAGACGCTTACCTTGAAATCGCGGCAAATGACCTTAATATGATCTTATCTTGCCATCATCGTTTTCAATCATGGATGTTTCTCGGGGGTAGGTCGAAATGGCAGAACCAGAAGACGCTAAGCCCGCGAGTGGGCGCTTTAACACGAATGATGAGACGAAGCGGATCGTATGGACACAGACCGCTGGTCATTGCGAACTGTGCGGCACAGATCTAACGTTCGACTATCGTGCCGGCAAGCCAATGAAATGGGGCGAAGTGGCGCATATCCTACCCGCCAGTCCCAAGGGGCCTCGGGGACGCGCGGATCATGATGCTGAGGCGCACACGAACGATACTGCTAACCTGATGCTCCTGTGCCCAGGCTGTCATGACAAAATTGATCGTGACGCAGACGGTTATCCTGAAAATGATTTGAGTGGTTTACACCAAGCATACCTAGAGCGCATCCGAATCGCCGCAACGACCCCTGATGGTGGCAGAGCGATTCCTCTCATTGTCCAGAGTCAGCATTTCCAGACGATCAACGATATTCCCGTTCGCGATCTGTTGACTGCGATGTCTGCGGAGGGATTAACCGCCTTCGATCAAGGCATCAAAATTGCCTTCCCTGCGCCCGGACCGCGCGGCAGGGACGCTGCCTATTGGCAGAACGTCAAAGACAGCATCCAGTACGAGCTGGAGCAGCAACTCAAGCGTCGCGGCGGCACCTATGGCGACTCGCCCGCGCTAGCAGTAGTAGGCTTGGCCGATATCCCAGCTTTGATGATGTTGGGCCAGAGCATCGGCGATCGTTCCAAACGCTTAATCTTCTCTTTTCACCGCGAGCATCTTTTGCGCTGGCCCGATCAGTCTGCTGAGCCGCCCAGTTTTCTATTTACGCCTCCACCCAACGGCGATGGTCCACTGGCGTTGGTGCTCTCCATTTCTGCGCAAGTTCCAGTTCGCGACGTGACCGACGCTCTACCCGGTGCACGTATTGCAGAGCTGTCGATTCCTGAACCAAGCTACGCGATGGTACAGAACCGTAGGGTGATTCATGCCTTTCGCGACGCGCTCCAAATACGACTGAGCCAGCTTGAGGCTCTGACTCCTAATCCTATCCACGTCTTCGCCGCCATCCCTGCGGCACTGGCTATCGAGTTTGGCGCGTTGCTCACAACGCAGCATCAACATACGTACCTGATCTTCGATCGGGACAAGGACAACCAAGATCGGTTTACGCAAACACTGCAATTGGGCTCGGTGGCCCAGGAGGCTATGTAAATGCTTTTGAGCAACGAACAGACCAAGCGCAGCAGTTGGGAATATTTTCTGCTTCGCGCCGCGCGGGAAATCTCGCTGTCGGAAGCGCAGTACGAAAAAATCAACGACCGCTACTCCCAACTGGAAAAAATCCTCTCGGCTTCTGACAATCCGTTGCTCGCTGAGGCCCATATCTTCGTTCAGGGCTCAATGCGGCTGAAAACCACCATCAAGCCAATTCCCGGCGCGCCTGCGGATCTGGACACCATTGATGCGGACGCGATTATCTGGCTCCCTCACGCTCAAGGCGCTGGTGCGAAGGAAGTTCTAGAGGCGATTGAACAGCGTTTTAGAGAAGGCTCCCGCGTTCAGGAAGAAGTTAAGCAACTACGTCGTGGTATTCGGATCGTTTATGCCGATGAAAATCCAGGTTTTCACATCGATGTCACACCTGCCCGCGCGATCAACGGAAATGGCGAAGCAAATGGCGAGGGAAAGCTGGAGGTTCCGGATCGGGTCACAGGGTGGAAAGCAAGCAGCCCTATTCCTTACTCGAATTGGTTGCAGGTCGCTTCCGCCCAGGAAATCTCCTTGGAAAGCTTGGTGATTGCCAAAAGCCAGCGAATGCTTGATGCCGCGACACAAGATCCTTTGCCGCATTATCAGGACTACATCGATCAAGATCCCCTGCGTGCGACCATAAAGCTGCTTAAGCGGCATCGCGATGAATGGGCCATCAAAACAAGGAGCGCTGATACTCGGCCCATATCTGCAGTTATCACTACTCTGGCCACTCACGCGTACCTGGATGTCGTGAAGGAGTCCCAGTCGAAGCCTCTGGCACCGCTCGATGCAATTCTGGAAATCGTTCGCAGAATGCCGCAGCACATCGCGCAAAGAGGTAGCGATTGCTTTGTCTGCAACCCTGCTGATAACGGCGAAAACTTTGCAGAGAAGTGGAATCGACCCGGCGAGGGGCAAGGCTATCGCCAAGCATTTACCAAGTGGCATGCGGACGCCAGTGCATCTGTGTCATTGGGTTTAGAAAGTTTTGAATCCAACGATTCCTTTGCCGAGGCAGTGAAAAAGAATTTTGGTATTGCACCGGCATTCATTACGGCAGTGAACAATGAGATCCCTGCGAATTGGACGATGCCCGGTCGACCGGATGGCACTACTCGAAACTCTGCTTCGATGGGTTCGCTCTTCGGAGGGGCCAGCGGTGGCGGAACCTCTCAGTCGAGCGTAAAGCCAGTTGGACGCCTTGGCTGATCCTCTTAAGACGCCATTGCAGCGCGGAATCGCAGCACTGCGAAATACCCTAGGTCAGGATGCAGCCGATGCATTGCTCCAGCCCGCACCCATGCGGGCTGACGAAGCGGCGTGCTTTCACTTCCCCTTGCCCATCGATTACACGGGGCAGGAGCGACGACTGCGTATTGGTTTCCCCTCCAACTTTCCCCGTGGGCTCTTGCGGCTGAACGTCGAACCTTCTCCATGGCTGGTTTGGCCGCATGCCACTAAGTCGGGGCTTTGCCTTCATGGCTTTCAGGAACGCCCCATTATGGGCTCTCCGGAGGTCGTGGTAGAGGACAGCCTTGCTCGCTTGGCCCAGATCGTTTCGTTGTCCAAGATGGGATCAAGTCAGGCAACGCGCGATATCGAATTTCAGAATGAGATCACTACCTACTGGTCTTTTCAGCACGGACAGTCGTACCAGAACCTTTTACTTTTGGATCGACCTCAGGCTGCCTCGCAGTTGTTTGCTCTCAGCGATCCGCGCCGGGCTCTGCCATCCGGTCAGGAAACGGTTTGGCTAGCATCGAACATAGCTGCACTCAAAGGGCATTACCGACGGGTTGTTGGGCGCTCCGCTGTCATTCGCGCGGCCGAAACACCTGGTTTTTACGTCAAGCTTCAGACTTATCCGGATATCCGCACCCCGAATCCAGAAGATTTATTGCTGTGGCTCACGCCACACCTTCAACCAGACGATGCCGAGCAATTGCTGGCATGGTTTGAGCTGCATGGAACGTTGGCGAGTCGATGGATTGTCCTGGAGCTTCCTGGGGGGACGGATGCTCCAACTTATTGCCTCAATGTGCGCTCGCTTGGCGTACAGCAAGAGCGGGGGGCAAAGTTTGGCTTGCGCACAGCGCGCCGCCGGCCAGCCATCGCAAATGCACATCCTCCGGCACTTGTCCGCGCAACTGCCCTAGACGTGCTTGATCGTGCGTCCATTCTGTCCCGCGATATAAGCGGCACTGCAAAGCACCTTGAAAATGCTCGGGTCGTTTGTGTTGGCGTTGGCTCGTTAGGCAGTGCGGTGGCAATACAATTGGCACGCTCCGGTGTCGGCCACCTTACCCTCATCGATCCTGACACTCTGGTGTCAGCCAATCTGGGTAGGCACGTTCTGGGAGCGGATAGCCTAGGGAGGCTGAAAGCCTCAGCGTTGAGGGACAAGATTCTGTTAGATCTTCCGACTACAGAATGCACCGCTTATTCGACTTTCGCCGAAGTAGTTATGAGCAGCAAACCAGAAGTATTCGATAACGCAGATCTTGTGGTGATTACGACAGCAGACTGGCAGTCGGAGGTCACTGTATGGCGAGCCAAATCCAGCGGCGTTTCTTGGGGACTTTTACAAGCCTGGAGCGAACCGTATACCCAGGTAGGCCACGCGCTATTCGCACCAGCCGGTACCTTTGATGGCCGTCATTTATTCACGGACATCGGCGATTTTCTTCATAAGTTTACAGAGTGGCCGGGAGGAGGTGTGGTTCCACTGCCGGCGTGTGGGGAGAGCTTTATTCCAGGCGGATCACTGGGGATGACCAATATTGCCTCTATGGTGTCCCACACGGCTTTACGCGCATTGACCGGCAACATTGCCACTGCATCTTGGGTCAGCAGTATCTACAGGCCTGAAGATGTGCCGAGCCTAGGAGGCCAATACCATGGGCCCAAACTGCCAGAGGGGGCGCAGCAACTCCTACTCGAGCGCGGATGGCCGGAACCTAAGGATGAAATGGTATGACGGATATCGCTTGGCGCTGGAGATGGGCGGAGGTGGATTCCGAGCTATTGGTGTCGCAAGCTGTCGCGAACATCTTGGATAGTCATCGGCAGGGCCTTTTTGGCGTGGAGCGAGGGGGACAGTTATTCGTCAACCCGGTTAGTCCGAAAGGGTTGCTGCTGGCCTTGGCCACGTTGCCTCATCGCGCCGATCGGTCAGGCTGGTCTTGGCTAGAGTTGGATGCGGAGCGGTGCCGTCAGGAGATCCAAGCTGCCAACGAACAAGGGTTACGTCTGGTGGGCTATTGGCATACGCATCCCCAATCTGTTCCGGTGATTTCTCCGGCAGATATAGGAAGTTTCTCCAGATTTGCTGCGCGTTACACGCAGGATCTGCCGCACCCAATAGCCGTTATCGTTGGCAAGTCCGAAAAACCAGAAGGCATCAAGGCTTGGTCGTTCAGGGGCGGCAGATATGTTGAGGCAACCTGGCTTAGATAAGCTTCAAGTCGGTGCCATGGGAGGCATGTCAGCGGTTACCTTACCCGCCAGCATTAGCGCGAAGAGCTCTGCCTGAAAGCGAGCATCATCCAATGCGTTATGGTTCGGTTCGCTGAGTGGCTTCAGGGCAGCGGTCATCTTGGATGATTTTGTTTCCTGCCAGCTGCAACCTACAGCTCCCATGAAGTAGGCCTTCATGTCGATAGCGGTAAAACCAAAGGGGTTGGTTTCCAAGTATTTGTGGAAGTAGTAGTTGACGAATGACCAGTCAAACGGTGCATTGAGTCCTACGAAAATGACCTTCTGCCCCGTTTGGCAGGATGATTTCAGCCATTCACCAAATGTCAGCATCGCCTGTTGCGGAGTGAGTCCTTCGCGCTCCAGCTTCTCCAGACTCAGCCCCGATACTGCCAGTGCTTCTGGGTCGTGTTTTGGACTGTCAGGTCGTAGTTCAAGATAGATGGACGTGGCAGGTTGATCTACAAGGCAAGCTCCAATGGAAAGCAGACTGTATTCGCCTGGTATAGGTCCAGAAGTCTCGACGTCGACGGAAACATAAAGCTCATCAGGGTTCATGTCATATCCTTTTTGTGTAGTTGCCAGATCACGCTCAAGCTCGTAACCATGTGACGGTGGAAAGGCGGCAAAGCCATTGCCCCATTTTTTGCTGTTGCACTCGCTATCCGGCGTTCGAGCAGCGGCAGTGCATGTCTACCGGAGGAGTGCACGTTCCTTTGGTCAGCTCTGCGCCCGAGCATAATGATGTGTGTCATTCTCTAATCGCGGATGAGGGCCGGACAATCATGAGCGAGCGTTGGATAGTCAAGTGCCATAATACTGAGGACGGTACTGGCGACATCATCATTGACCTACCTCCAGAGTTGCTTGACCAAATGGGGTTAGGTGTTGGGGACGACCTGGAGCTAACGGTAGCGGATGGCACATTAGTGCTGACGCCCATGGACAACGCAGCATCAGTGCGACCCATGTTTGCTGGCGTCCTGCGTCATGATGCCTATCATGCTTACCGCACGCGTCTGGAGGCGCTTCTTCATATCTCCGTCAATGCTTCGGATCTGGACATTCACGACATGATTGTAGCTGGCTTCTCGGCCAGCCTGATCAAGGTGCTTTGTGATGATGGAACCCTAAGCGACGAAGAACGCGACAGAATAATTCAACCCAAAGCGCTCAAAACAAAATTGGCAGCCAATCAGCTTTTAACGTTGCATGAGAGTGACCACCTGTTCCGGTTTGGACACATTACCGCCATGGCCGAGGTGATCTTCGGTGACAAAGGGAAGGCCAAACAATGGCTTTCGAAACCCAAAGCCCGTTTTTTGGGAGAAAGCCCATCGGCGATGGTCACTACATCTCACGGCACACATCTAGTCGAAGAAATGCTGATTCAGGTGTCTGAAGGCATGTCATTTTAATCCAGCCGCAGCCGAGTAGAATCAACCCAAGCGAGTACGCGATCGCAGCTGGCATTGTTAAGGCGGCGCGCTCCGTTAACTCGGGTGCCCACGGAATTGCTGAATATTTTTCTAACCTATCTTCAGATGGAGCGCTGATTCACTCGTTTCGACAGCTCTTCAGCCGACTCTTTGCGTTCCGAGTAACGGTCTACCAAGTAGTCCTGACGGTCACGCAATAGCAGGGTGAACTTCATCAGCTCCTCCATCACGTCGACCAGGCGATCGTAGTAGGACGAAGGCTTCATACGTCCATTCTCGTCAAACTCGGTAAACGCTTTGGGCACTGAAGACTGATTGGGGATCGTCACCATGCGCATCCAGCGACCTAGTACCCGCAACTGATTCACCACGTTGAAAGACTGAGAGCCGCCGCACACCTGCATAACGGCCAGAGTTTTACCTTGGGTCGGACGCACTGCGCCCATCGCCAATGGCACCCTGAATCGCCCCTAGTTTCGTAGACACCTCCAAGCCTTAAAATGAGGCCCATTAGGAGGTGCCATGAGCAACCAGCGTTATCCCGAAGAATTCAAAATCCAGGCGGTCAAGCAAGTGACCGAAAAGCAGCTTCCTGTCTCGGAGGTGGCTGCACGATTGGGTGTGTCTGTGCACAGCCTCTATGCCTGGGTTAAGCGCTACACCAAGCCTCAGGAACAGCGCGTTGAGGAGGATGATCAGAGCGCTGAGGTTCGTCGTCTACGTGCCGAGCTGAAACGGGTGACGGAGGAGCGAGACATCTTAAAAAAGGCCGCCGCGTACTTTGCCAAGGAGTGCGGCTGAAGTACGCCTTTATTAAGCAGCAAGCGGGTCATTACGCGATTCGACGGCTTTGCCTGACGCTCAAGGTTCATCCCAGCGGCTACTACGCGTGGCTATCAGAACCAAAATCTGCGCGAGCCAAGGACGATCAGCGACTGCTTGGATTGATCAAACACTCCTGGCTGGAAAGCGGTGGCGTTTATGGCTATCGAAAGATCCATGATGACCTGCGAGAGGTTGGTGAGAGCTGTGGCCGTCACCGGGTGGCTAGGTTGATGCGCCTTGAAGGTTTACGTTCTCAGACTGGGTATCGACGGAGGCCTGGAAAATACGGCGGTAAGCCAGCCGTTGCCTCACCGAACTTACTGAAGCGCCAATTCGATGTCAGAGAACCCAACAAAGTTTGGGTCACAGACATTACCTACATCCGAACATATGAAGGCTGGCTGTATTTGGCCGTGGTGCTCGATCTGTTTTCAGTAAGCGGATGGCGAACACACCTCGGGAACTCACACATTCATGAATGAAAATTGTGTCCACGTTTAAGCGGACACAATACACAATTTTTATTGTGTCAACCTACAATCGGAATTGCCCTACCAATTTATTAAACGAAATGGCTAACTGAGATAGCTCGTGACTAGAAGCGCTGGTTTGGTTGGCACCCGCCGCAGTTTGGGTAGATAGATCCTGAATGTTAACCAAGTTGCGATCCACCTCGCGCGCTACTTGAGCCTGCTCCTCTGCTGCGCTTGCTATCACCAGGTTTTGCTCATTGATCTGGCTAACGCCGTTACTGATCCGCTCTAGTGCCTGGCCGGCTTCAGTGGCAAGTAATTGAGTGCTACGAACAAGGTTTTGGCTTTTTCCCATGGCCTGCACTGCATCGTCAGCACCGCCACGAACCCTGCTGATCATAGCCTCGATCTCGCCAGTGGATGTTTGAGTACGGTGCGCCAAAGCACGTACTTCGTCGGCCACTACAGCAAAACCACGGCCTTGCTCGCCGGCACGTGCCGCCTCAATCGCAGCATTAAGCGCAAGCAGGTTGGTCTGCTCAGCAATACCACGGATGACCTCCAATACCTTGGTAATGTCGTGGATCTGTCCGGCCAATGCCTCGACCAGTTGCGTGGAATCAGTAATTTCCTCTGCCACAGTATTGATAGCAGTCACGGCCTGCTGTACCTGCTTCTGCCCCTTCAATGCGTCTTCAGCAGTCTGGCTGGAGATTTGAGAGGTGCTGGCTGCGTTGCGCGCCACTTCTTCCACGGCAGCCGTCATCTCGTTAACCGCAGTAGCCGCTTGTTGGATTTCGTCGTTTTGTCGCACCAATCCACGCGTGCTGTCTTCTGTTACCGCAGTCAATTCTTCGGCTGCGGAAGCCAGTTGGTTCGAGGCGTCGGCAATGTGCTGAACGGTGCCTTTAAGATTACTTTGCATAACGGAAAGAGACTGTAACAGCTGTCCAGTTTCATCGGTGCCCCGAACCTCTATGGCTTGCGTCAAATCACCTTGAGCGACGCGGTCTGCGCCTTCTACCGATAGGTAAATCGGTCGGGTGATCATGCGAGTGACGATCATTCCAAGTAAGCCAGCACACAACATGGCGATTATACAGCCCACGATAAGCACCAAGGTCACCTGGTTGTTAGTGCTTTCGCCTGCTTTCGCGACATCAAAAGCCTGTCGAGTGTTGGACTCGATTATGATCTTGATCTCAGCAATGACTTTGAGGTAGGCCGGTGTCACGCTGCTGGTAGCTAGCCTTCTAGCTTGGGTAATATCGCCACTTTTGAGCGCGGCAAAACCCGAGTCCACCGCAGAAATGTAGGCTGGCCAGTCACGTTCGAAATCGTCGCCCGCAGCCCGTTCGTCTGCCTCTAGCGGGGTGGCGCGGTAAATTTTGAATGCAGCTTGAGCCTCAGACTGATTATCGCGATACGACTGCATAACGGCGTTGACCTCGTCAGGGCTCGCGTTCGCAGCCGTTAGCACAATGGCCTTGAAGAAATCACGGTTGGTGGAAATCACGTTTGCCTTGATTGCGTCGGTTTTCTGGATCGAGACCAGGTTGTTAGTCACAGTATCTTGCAGTTGGCCATACAGCGTGGCGATGCCGGACTGCCCCAGCGCTGCCACAACAACAGTGATCAACGCGCATAGACCAAATGCAGTTAGTAGCTTGGACTTCAGCTTCAGACTTATCAACCAAGACATAGAGATTACTCATTAGGAGGTCAAATGGAGTTAGGAACGTCATTTCCTTGAAAAGAATAGCGGCAGGTGCGCAGCAAACTTGAAATCCTCAAAAACCAGGCACTTCGCCATCAATCGCTGATAGGGTCACAGTAAGCGGTGAGGAAAACACCTCGCGTTAGCTAAACGAACGGGGATCCGGGTTGCGTAACGGCATCCAGTTATGCGGCAACAACTCGGGGATCTCACTCGCACGCAGCGTTGGCAGTCGCGCCAGAAAGTATTTCAAGTAAGCATATGGGTCATGCCCGTTGAGTTTGGCCAACTGGATCATACTCATCAGCGCCGACGCGCGTTTACCACAGCGCGAGGATCCTGCAAAGATCCAGTTCGTGCGTCCAAGAGCCCACGGCCGGATCTGGTTCTCGGCCCAGTTGTTGTCAATGGGTACAGCCCCGTCAGCGAGGGTAGCGCGACAGCGCTGCCCAGCGTTTAAGGCTGTAATCGAGTGCTCTGCTGATAGCAGAACCTTCGGGCATAAGATCACTCTGGGCGATCATCCAGGCATGCAGCATATCCATCACCGGTACGGCTTTTTATTGCCGTATTCGGCACCGTAAATCCAGCGCCAGATCGCGGACTTCTCTCTCGATTTCGTAAACGCAGGGCCTGCTCGGCGAGCTGACTCTTGTTAGTAGCGTGCAATTCGAAGAACTTGCGCCGGGAATGCTGGATTTCAACAAAGATATTCGACGATGCAGCTTGCGAGTTTGCTCCCGTCAGCTGCATCGGGAGCGGAATAAAAGCAGGTTGCAGCGCGGTGCTTTTCTGCGTTTGCAGGCGAATCCATTTGTGGACGAGGTTTGTATTGAGGCTATGGCCGAGCGCGACGCTGGCAATTGAAGCGCCGGGCTGTGCACACTCTTGAATGTAAGCGGATGGTGAACCACCTTGCGCAGATCAGGCAGGTGTCCATTGATGCGGAAGTAGCTGCTCAATCTCACTCGCACGTTGCGTCGGCAACCGCGTCAGCACATCTTTGAGATAGGTATACGGATCATGCCCATTCATGCGTGCCGATTGGATCAAACTCATGATGGCCGCCGCTCGTTTACCGCTGCGAAGCGATCCGGCAAACAACCAGTTGGAGCGTCCGAGTGCCCACGGCCTGATCTGGTTCTCGACTGCATTGTTATCTATGGGCACAGCACCGTCTTCCAGGTAGCGCGTCAGCGCTATCCAGCGTTTAAGACTGTAATCCAAGGCTCTGGCTGTTGCTGATCCGTTGGGCACAAGATCGCGATGAGTCAGCATCCACTCGTGCAGTGCTTTTGACAACGGCGCTGCTTTTTCTTGCCGTATTCGGCGGCGATCCTCGTCACTCATCTCGCGCGCCTGGCGCTCAACTTCGTACAGGCCGCCAATCGAGTGCAGTGCCTGTTCGGCCAGTTGGCTTTTATTCGCCGCGTGCAGATCGAAAAACTTGCGACGCGCATGAGCCATGCAGCCAATTTCGGTCATGCCTTTCTCGAAACCGGCTTTGTAGCCAGCAAAGTCATCGCACACCAGCTTGCCATTCCAGGAACCAAGGAAGTTACGCGCATGCTCACCGGCGCGACTCGGGCTGAAGTCATAGACGACCGCCTTAAGCGCCGAAAACGGTGTAGTGCAGTAAGCCCAAACATAGGCTCGATGGGTTTTCTTTTCACCGGGCGCAAGCATCTGCACCGGCGTCTCGTCGGCGTGGACAACTCGTTGCGCTAGAACCGCTTCTCGCAAAGCATCAGCCAGTACCTGAAGCTGTACACCGGTCTGTCCGACCCATTGGGCCAGTGTTGAGCGCGGGATCGCTAAACCGGCGCGTCCAAAGATTTTCTCCTGCCGGTACAGCGGCAAGTGATCAGCGAACTTCGCCACCATCACATGAGCCAGCAAACCTGCGGTCGGAATCCCCTTGTCGATCACTTGAGCCGGAACTGGCGCTTGGATCAGTGTTTCGCACTGACGGCAGGCCCATTTTCCACGCACATGTTGCTCGACCGTGAACACGCCCGGCGTGTAATCCAACTTCTCGCTCACGTCCTCGCCGATGCGCTGAAGCTGGCAGCCGCAAGAGCACTGCGTGTTTTCCGGTTCGTGATGAATCACGGTACGTGGAAACTGGGCTGGCAGCGGTGCACGCTTGGGTTTTTGACGTGTTTGCTCTGGAGCCGGGGCCGGCAAGAGTGCGCTCAATTCGGCGTCGATAGCCTCAAGATCAGTATTCAGCAAGTCGTCAAGCAAGTTGCCTTGCTCGGGGCTGATCTGCTCACTGCGTTTGGCAAACCTATGTCGCTTGAGGACGGCGATTTCATGAGTCAGCTGTTCGATGAGGGTCTGATCGTGATGGATCTTCCTACCCATGGTGTCGACCTTCGACATCAACTGCGCTGCTAACGCACGCAGTTGGTCGGAGGTCATTTGGTCGAGGTTGGGCAAGGAAGTCATGCCCTGGATTTTACCAAAGCAGATCGCTGGCGACAGCACGCCAAGACGCGAATTACATTTTTAAAGCAGTGTGATGGTGCCTCCAGCGCCGACACGCTGCCAAGGCAGGCCAAGCACCAGGGCCTGAAGTTGTTCGGCGTCCAGTTCCATCTCGCAACCTTGTCGAATACCTGGCCAGTGAAACTTACCCTGGTTCAACCGTCGTGCGGCCAGCCAGACACCAATCCCATCATGCACCAGGACTTTCATGCGGGTAGCACGGCGATTGGCGAACAGATAAGCACAGTGCGGCTTCGCCGCACCGAACACCGCAATCACCCTGGCCAGAGCGGTCTCGGTGCCAGCACGCATATCCATGGGGTCGGTGGCGAGCCAGATGCTGTCGACGCGGATCATAGGGCAAATCCACGGACAAACTGAGCGCAGCCCTCGGGATCGGAAGCGGGCCATTTCACCGTGATGGTTTGCTTGCCAAATGGCAGCTCAATAACCGCCGATGCTTGAGCCTTTGGCTTGGGATTGACCGGTGCGACGTTGACGGGAACAAACGCTGGCAACACGACTGCCTGCTGATCACGAAAAAGCGGTAACCAGCGGCGTACGACATTAGCGTTGATACCGTGACTCATCGCGATGGCCGCTACGGAAACACCAGGCTGTTGGCATTCGTGAACCACTTGGGCTTTAAATGATTTTGAGTAGGACTTACGTTCACGCATGGCGATCCTGATATTAAGGGTAATTGCGTCCGCTTAAATTACGCGGACACAATCGACCTTAATGCCGGGGTTCGGAAGGTGTGTTCGCCGGCCCCTTACTGTTTTCACGCCAGATCATTGGTTGGTCAATGAAGTCGCAGATGACCAGCGACGTAGCCATTGATGCACTGCTGATGGCGGTTTGGAGACGTAAGCCGAAGCAAGAGGTGATGATCCACTCGGATCAAGGCAGTCAGTACAGCAGCTCAGACTGGCGAAGCTTCTTGAAAGCTAACAACCTGGTAGCCAGCATGAGTCGTCGAGGTAATTGCCACGACAACGCTGTGGCGGAGAGCTTTTTCCAGTTGCTGAAGCGGGAACGGATCAAGCGTAAAATCTACACTACACGCCAGGATGCTCGAGATGATGTGTTCGATTACATCGAGATGTTTTACAACCCAAAACGACGCCACAGTTTCAACAATCAGCTGTCACCGGTAGAGTTTGAAAAGCGTTACGCAGCGAGCCTTGAGAGTGTCTAGAAAACCCGGGGCGATTCACCGGTGTCGAGAAGCGTGAAGACCATGAAAGTCGTGAAGTCATTTGGCAAAATGCGGCGCGGCGTAGTAAGCGTCCGCCCAACACACTTTGCGTGATTGCGCCTTGATACTAGGGTGCGAGAGTGAAACCTGTAGAGGGTAGAATGATGGCCCTTAATTCAAAGGACTGATTGCATGATCACCTGTCACGTCAAATACGTTATCGATCCTTACCAACTCGCTGCATTCGAAAGCTATTCGCGCCAGTGGATCGGTCTGGTGACCCGTCTGGGAGGCGAGCACCACGGCTACTTTCTGCCCGCTGAAGGTGCCAACAACATTGCCTATTGCTTGTTCAGTTTCGCTACCCTCGCGGATTACGAACGGTATCGCGATCAGGCTGCGCAGGATGAGGAGTGTGTGCGCCTGGTGGAAGAGGCGACGGCGTTGAAGTTGATCGTGAGCTACGAAAGAAGTTTTCTTCGTCCCATGCTTGAATGAGGAAGTGGCCCACCTCATCGGTCGCGGTAGGGATGGCAGTTACCCGCCCCCCCCCCCCCGCACAGATCCGTACGTGCGGAACTACCGCATACGGCTCCTGCCTCGGGTACGTGACGCGAAGCGATCCTCAGGGTATGGGTGTGCATTCTTTAGGCTGGGTATGTAGTGATTTGTGAGCAACCCGAAGCGAGACCATTGCAGCCGATTTCGCTGGCTACGTCGCATGAGCGCCTGGCGCCAGTATCGACAAACGGCTTTCCTGAAGCCACTCAGCCGCTTCAAGTTTCCCGGTA
The DNA here is from genome assembly GCF_047943075.1 of Pseudomonas sp. NFX183. Taxonomy (NCBI): domain Bacteria; kingdom Pseudomonadati; phylum Pseudomonadota; class Gammaproteobacteria; order Pseudomonadales; family Pseudomonadaceae; genus Pseudomonas; species Pseudomonas sp. NFX183. The sequence goes on from NZ_CP181333.1 coordinate 2,178,632, forward strand.
CCGCGTGGTAATTAAAGTACCCACTCACTACTCGGGTAAGCCATTGCCCTTGAACCTGGATGGGTTCATGACGCCGGTATTTCAACTCACTCCGGATAGCCAGCAGCGTCGCACGCATACGCTTTTTGTCTAATCAGAGCATATAGTTCATTTCGGGCTAGCCAATCACCGCTGGGCATCAGCCTTCGCTTTCCTCGCTCGACAATGCCGGCCTCCCTTTCACGAGCCCGAATGCAGGTGGGTGAAAAATACACCGAAGTGCGTCGTGCTATGGCAGACATCTTCGAGTGCAATAATCGCTGCTATGGCTACCGACGTATGAGGGCTTTGCTGAGTGGGCGGGCGTGCGTTCGTCAGAGAAGGTGGTGGAGCGCTCGATTAAGCAGGAGCGCCTGGTGGTCTCCAAGCCCAAACGGCCTCGATACGGTTCTTACCTCGGAGAGGTCAGTCCCGCGCCGGAGAATCTCGTCAACCGGGACTTCAAAGCTGTTGCTCCGAATGAGAAATGGCTGACTGACATCTCGGAGTTCCAGATCCGGGCCGGCAAGGTGTACCTGTCTCCAATCATCGACTGCTTCGATGGGAAGGTTATCAGTTGGTCGATCGGCACCCATCCCGACGCCGGGCTCTTCAACACGATGCTGGATGCCGCCGTTAAAACGGTGGCCGGCAACGATAAACGGCCTGTGGTTCACACTACCGATGGCCCGGCTGGCTATCCCGCATCGCTGATGCGAAGCTGATTCGGTAGATGTCGCGCAAGGGGTGCTCACCTGATAACGCGGCTTGTGAAGGCTTCTTAGGCCGGCTAAAGACGGAGCTGTTCTTCTCACAACTGGCAGTCAACGAGCATTGAGCAGTTCATTCAAGGCATGGACTCATACATTCGCTGGTACGACGAGAAACGCATCAAGATTTTCCAACAATCCCTCAAGTCTTCCGGGATCCGGCCGATATAAAGCTCCGTTTCAAATTTCTATAAACCCCTAAGAGAACTTTATGTCTTTGTTGGTAAATGTCAAGTTGAAATCTAAACTGCTGCTTGCTTTTGGTTTGTGCTCCCTTATCACCATAGCTGTGGCAGCACTGGGCCAGTCCGGCATCAGCAAGATGTACGGTCAACTACAAGAGACCGTTAGCACCAATTTGGTCTCGATTCAGAAGACCGATACGCTCAAGGCAAATGTGATTGCCACTAACCGGGACTTTTTCAAAGCCATCGTATTGACCGCTGCGAACGCCAGCGCCGCCGACGTCAATGCCGTCATCCAGTCGTATCGTGATAACAGATCCGATGCCGAGACTGCCTTCAGAATTTACCGTGAAACACCGCTACAAAATGACGAGCGAGTTGCTGTCGACAAATTCGAACGTGACTGGATGACCTACATTTCAGCCGTCGAGACCGGTTTTACTGCACTCACTCATGGTGACATTGACCAGGCTCGAAAAGTCGCCACAAGCAGCGTTGGACCTGCTTACCGTATCGCTGTGGATGAGATCAAGATCATGGTCGAATCAAATGCACGACAGGCTGCTGACGTAGTCACAACTGGCGATATCGCTAACAAACAGGTTACCTGGATACTTATCATAGGGTGCTTGGTCGCTGTAGTAGGTGCCGCAACACTCGGTATGGTTGTCACTAACATGATCATTCGTCCAATTCAGCGATCAGTTGAAGCTGCAGGGCGAGTTGCCAAAGGTGATTTGACACAGTCCATCGAAGTACGAGGTACCGACGAAACTGGACAGTTGCTACGGTCACTATCCCACATGCAGGACAATCTCAAAGACACAGTGCGGCAGATAGCAGATGCTTCGAATCAACTGGCGTCTGCAGCGGAAGAGCTCACGTCAGTGACTGAAGACAGTTCCCGTGATCTGGTGCGACAAAACGATGAAATTCAACAAGCTGCTACTGCAGTCAATGAAATGACTGCCGCAGTGGAAGAGGTGGCACGCAATGCAGTCAGCACTTCCCAGATTTCCACTCAGACGGCTGATAATGCGCTGAAAGGCCAGAAACAAGTGGCGCAGGCGGTGACGTCTATTAATACGGTGACAGTGGAAATTATCGATTCCACCCAGTCTGTCGAGGCATTGGCCGGACAGATTCACGGCATTACGAAGGCTCTGGACGTAATCCGTGGCATAGCTGAGCAGACCAATTTACTAGCTTTAAATGCTGCAATCGAAGCCGCACGGGCTGGTGAGCAGGGCCGTGGCTTTGCTGTCGTAGCCGACGAGGTACGCGCTTTGGCGCATCGTACACAGGTTTCGACAGGGGAGATCGAGATAATGATCAGTCAGGTGCGTAACAGCGCTGATGATGCGGTTCAGGCAATGGGAAAAAGCCGGAACCTTGTCAAAAGTACTCAAACACTCGCCGCTGAAGCTGGCCATGCCCTGGAGAGGATCAGTGAAGGCGTTGGTCAGATAAATGAGCGAAACTTGGTAATTGCAAGTGCGTCTGAAGAGCAGGCGCAAGTTGCCCGTGAGGTGGATAAAAACCTCGTCAACATTCATGATCTGTCGACGCAAACCGCATGTGGTGCAAATCAGACAAGCTCATCCAGTCATGAATTATCAAAATTAGCCATGTCGTTCAATACCTTAGTAGGGCATTTCAAGCTATAATCACCTTTCGCCCTGACCGTCATATCACTATGAAATACGGCGTGCCTAGGGACAGCTTAGAGGCTTGCAAATTCAGGGAGGCTACTGCCAGGACTTCCTCGGTTAGGTAAAGCGCCCAAGTACTTCACGTTCTTGGGCTTACCTAATTGTTAAGCGTCGCCCTGGTAGGACAATGCTCTCCGCTTGCTCTTTAAACAAATGTGATTAACCATTTTTATAAATATCCTGGCCTGCATTTCACATTTGCAATGTAACTCCTATTGTTGAGTTGATAATGGGAAGGGCCACCATTCCTTGCCACTATAAAATTAAAATATCTTACCGTTTTGCTTTATACAGATAACTAAAATGTCCTTCAAAACAAGTGGGTGCGCTCGATTAGAAATCTATATTGGGCGCCGTAGAACTAATTGCGGCCCACTATAAAAAATCTACAATTTTACAAGTGCTCATCCCGCACTTCGATCTAATGTATTTGGTCAGGCCTGACAGTGATCCAGTTTTTGTCGGCGGTCACCGCTATACCGTTTATAGCTTGGGCTTGGGCATTGTCCATTATTATCCGTCTATCTGAGTGCCGTACTCGGCGTTTCGGTCTATCCAAAGGCGTGCCCCCTTTTCGCGGAGCCCAGACTGGGGGGTGGCATAAGGCCATCACGCTCCGAAGTATTCCGATTACCCAAATAGATTTCTTCCACTGGTTTATGTAGGTGGTATCTCCGCAGACTTGCCTGCGTACCAAGGCATAAATGCCCAAAGATACCTACTCTCGGCATTCCGTCCAACGCAACCAGGCAGCCGACGTTACTCACCTAAAGATGACGGCATTGATTTCTCACAGCCTGGACTAAATGGCCAGTTGTTTCTATTGGAAGTGGGTAGAACCGCGAAAGGCACCGTTTCATGGATAGGCGCGGAGTTCGATGAAGAGGCCTGATGTGTTGCCGTTTATGCAGACTTGACCCAGCTGCCGAGATTTCCCTGACCCAAGCTTCTACTTCGTAAAGCGGTAGCAGGTCTGACTTTGGGTTAACTCCTTATGGGGCAACGCCAGGTCGGCAGATGGGTCAATTCTGCATCAGCGATAACAGGTGGGGGACATACTCACACCCCGCCTACCTCGACATGCCGTAATGAGTCGGCGTGCTGTGTGATGTGCGTTGCCAACGGTTCCAGCGCATCTCTTTACGAATTTCGCAACCCCAAAGGCCTCGTGACAATCTTTATTGTTTGCAATTGAGCCGTTTTTTTGGAGATTTTGAGTTTTGTGACAAATTTTATTTTTATGGAGCTAGCTTTGTAATGACCTACGGACCCCGGAATACGAGGGGCACTGTGACAATCTTTATTGTTTCATCACAATCACTTAAAAAACCCTCGGCAATCGAGGGTTTTTTATGGGCGAAAAACGTGTAGAAAACCGCCGAAGCAACCGGTCATCGGCGTTTATCGTTTTTGTGCGCCAATACCGCATACGCCTGTCAGGTTCCCCCTAGAATGCCTCCCTGTGGATAACTCAGCCAGGGATGCCTTCCATGAACATAGAACTGCTAATCGCCGGCATCGTCGTGCTGATCATTGTCGTGGGCGTGATCGGCTGGATGGTCGGGGTCTACAACGGCCTGGTCATGCGGCGTAACGATGTGGATAAGGCGTTCGCCAACATTGACGTGCTGCTCAAGCAACGGGCCGACCAGATCCCCGACCTGATGCGCGTGGTGCAGACCGCCATGAACCACGAGAACGCGCTGTTTACGCGGCTGAGCGACGCGCGTAACCAATACTTGAATGCCAGCAGCCTCAACGACAAGGTGGATGCGTCCAACCAGCTCAATGCCGCGCTCAAGTCGGTGATTGCGGTGGCAGAGAGTTATCCGGCGTTGATCTCCGGGCCGAACATGGTCGAATTGCAGCAGGCCATTTCGGCGGTGGAAGAGCGCATTGCCGACCGGCGTGAGTTCTTCAACGAGTCGGTCAACCTCTACAACATCGCCATCGCGGTGTTCCCCGACCTGTTCTTTGCGCGAATGCTCAGCTATCAGCGTATTCCGTTGCTGGCGATCAGCGCCGAAGAAACCCGCTACGAAGGCGTAAAGCTTGAGGTGCCGGGGGCATGAAAACCACCCAGGCAGGCGTCGTCGCGAAGAAACCCAAGTGGAAAACCGCGTTGGCGCTGGTGTTGCTCGCAGGCATCATCAGCTTGATTGCTTACGCACCGCACATTTTTATAGCGCTGTTTTTCCCCGTGGGCATTCTGGTCGGCCTGCTGCTCAGCTTCGGGCCCAACTTCTATAAAACCGAACAGCGGCTGGCCACCAGCCAGATTCGCTCGCTGGCGATGGGCCTGGTGGAAGTGCGCGGCAAAGTGATTGCCGACAAAACCCAGCTGTCGCCGGTGAATGGCAAGCCGTGTGTGGGCTATGTCTGGGTTGTCGAGGACGGCAAGAAAGACGACGACGGGCGATGGAGCTGGAGCCGGGTATCCGGCGAGGCGCGCTGCAATGACTTTCGCCTGCAGGATGCAACGGGTGAGATCCGCGTGATCGCCGAAGGCATTGATCTGTTCGGCAACAAGGCCCCCGACGACTACGAACTCGTCGGCAGTTCCCGACGCCAAGGCGAGACCCTGCTGGTCCAGGACTTGGACGTGATGCTGATTGGCGATGCTTGTGAGCGCGACGGCAAACCTGCGATTGCCCAAGGCAAACAGCGTAACGCGGTGTTCGGCCTGGCGCTGACCCAGGATGTAGAAAACACTCGCGTGCTGACGCCGCTGTGGCGTGCCGGTGGTTTCTATGCCGCCGTGGTCGGGATGATCGGCGTGGGCATCATGGCCATGACGCCCGCGCATTTTGCCCAACTGCATTTACCCGGTCCCGACACGTGTCAGCAAATGGCGCCACTGGGCCCCGTGTATCGGCTGCTGGCCTGGCTGTACCGCGAGGGCGGTTTCCCGATTCCGTTCATGGCGGCGTTTGGTTTTTTCCTGACGATCATCGTGGTGATGGTGGCGACCCAGCTGGTCCTGCCCAAGGGCATGCGCCTGGCGGTGGGTCGGGTGCTGGGTGCGTGGATGGGATTGGGCATGGTCATCGGCGGCGTGGTCACGCTGCTGCTGTTTGTGGCTCAGGTGGATACCTTGAAGCTGTTTCTGGTGTGGATGCTGATCCTGCTCGGCACATTGGTGTTTTCGATCTTCGAGCAACGCAAGCTGGGTGCGGCGTACAACCATTTTGCCAAGAGCGCAGGCAAAGCCAGTTTCGGCGATGAAGACGCCTGATCTAGAACAACTCTAAAAGGCTGCCAAAACCCTCTGTGGCGAGCGGGCTTGTCCCGCGTTGGGCTGCAAAGCAGCCCCAAAACCAGACGCTGAGTTTTATTAGGAACACCTCAGTGCCCTTATTGGGGCTGCTGCGCAGCCCAACGCGGGGCAAGCCCGCTCGCCACAACAAGCCCGCTCGCCACAACAAGCCTGCTCACCACATTACCCAGTCATGAGCGATGTGATCACGGCACAAACTCCACCTTCAACCCGCGGCTCGCACTGCGGCCCTGATCGTCACTCACGCGCAACCGATATTCGCCCGACTTGCCCGGCCGCCAGTTCAACGTGGTTTGCGGCGGGCCTTGGCCGATCAGCGTCTGGTCGGCAAACCAGTACAGCGTGGTTGCGTCGCTGGCCGCGTTGGCATTGAGCGGGATACTTTCCTGCGGCTGGGACAGTCGCAACTGGTAGCTCACCTGGGTCAGCGGCGAGCGAATCTGCGGCGCTTCGCTTTGGTCGCTGATGCGGTTGGGCTGGCAATTTTTCATTACATTAGGCGGCGTGCGCCGGGGCAGGCCGGCAGCACGATACAGGCGCTGCACATCGCTTGGCCAGAATTCGAAGACTTCTTCACGGGTGTATTGCGCATCGAATGGCGGGCACGCGGCCTTGCCAGTGCGGGTGTCGATCAACACCGGACGGTGCAGGTTCGACACACGAATCGGCGACACACCGGGGATGTACCAGGTCTTGCGGGTTTGCGGGCACCAGCGGTTGGGCAACTCACCGGAAGCGGCGCACACGTCGATGCGCACCAACCCGGCGGGTGGTTTGTCAGGTTTTATCACCACGTTGGGCAGCGCCAGCGGCAGGGCGTCAGCGATGCGAAAGAACAACGGCGCAGCGGTCTTGGCGCCGATAAACGCAGGGTTTGGTCGACCATCGAAGTTACCCACCCACACCACCAGCACGTACGGCCCGACCAGACCCGCGCTCCACGCATCGTGAAAACCCCACGAGGTGCCGGTTTTCCACGCGGTGCGCCAATGGCGGCTCGGCAAGCCATCCGGCCGTGGGTTGCGGCGCAACATATCGCGCACCATAAACGCGGCCTGCGGCGTGAGCAGTTGCGGCCCAGTGGATGGCGGCTGTTCCTGCAAATACCGTAACGGCCGCAGATGCCCGTCACCGGCCAGCATCACATACAGCCGCGCCAGCTCCTCGGGCGTCATCTCACCACCGCCGAGGGCCAGCGCCAGGCCGTAATGGCTTTCGCCGCGCAGGCCCTGGATGCCGGCGCGTTGTAGCAAACCATACAGCGAGGGTGATTTGACTTGGCTGGCCAGCCACACCGCCGGGATATTGCGACTACGGATCAAAGCATCCCGCGCTGTCAGCGGCCCGATAAAACTGCCGTCGAAATTTTCCGGCTGGAAGTAGCCAAAGTTGCTCGGCAAATCCTTGAGGATGCTCATGGGGTGGATCACACCCTGATCCAGCGCCAGCCCATACAGAAACGGCTTGAGGGTCGACCCCGGCGAGCGCCGCGCCAACACGCCGTTGACCTGCCCGTGAATGCTTGTGGATAAGTAATCCGCCGAGCCCACCAGTGCTTTTACGCTCTGGTCGCGGCTGTCGATCAGGATCGCTGTGGCGTTCTCCACGCCTGTGCTGCGCCGCTCGGCGATAAATCCGGTAATCAGGCGCTCGAGCAGTTGCTGAAGCGGCAGGTTGAGCGTGGTGTTCAACTCGTTGCCAGCCTGTGAAGCCAGCAACTGTTCGCTCAGGTGCGGCGCCAGAAACGGGATTTGCTGGCGGTTGCGCGCCTCCAGTGGCAAGTCCAGCAAGCTGTCGTTTCGTGGGTCGTGTGGATAAGTCTCGCGCCAGTCGGCCATCAAGCGCAGCCGCGCGTTTTGCAGCGAGGGCCCGAAGCGCGCGCGTCGCCCCGGTTGCTGGGGAATCACCGCCAGCGCCAGTGCTTCGGACAACGACAACTGTGCTGCCGATTTGCCAAAGTAAATGCGACTGGCCGCCTCGGCGCCTTCGATATTGCCGCCCATGGGCGCCAGATTCAGGTAGGCCTCGAGGATGTCGTGCTTGCTGTAGCGCGCCTCCAGCCACAACGCCAAGGCCATCTGCTGCAACTTGCCCGGCACTTGGCGGGTGTTCAAATCCCACAAGCGCCGCGCCAGTTGCATGCTCAAGGTCGAACCGCCCTGGCGTTGGCCGCCGCTGTAGGTGGCCATGGCCGCGCGCAGCAACGCCGGGGGATTGATCCCCGGGTGCCAATAAAAATTGCGGTCTTCCTTGAGCAGCAACGCCTCGACCAGTGACGGCGACATGCGCGCAAGCGGCAGCCACAACCGGTATTGGCCGTCATCCGCCAACGTCATGCGCAGCAGCGCGCCGTCGTCGGCCAACACCACCCGCGACGAGGTGACGGCCTGTTCCAGCGGGGCGTGCGGCCACAACCGCAAGCCCACCAGCACCACCGCCGCTGCCAGCAGCGGCGTCAGGCGTTTAAGGCTTGGTAATTTCAAGCTGGCCTACTTTGCCGCGCCCTTGCAGGGTGGTTTCGTACATCCCTTCGGCGTAGGCCGGTGGCGTGTTGAAGGTGCCGGCGTTGGTGGCGCGCACGCGGTAGACGAAAGTGCCCACATCGCGCAGCGCGGTGCCGTACAACACCACCCGATCATCGCGCACGTCCACGTAGTCCGGCTGCCAGTTGCTCAGTTCGGTTTCGCCGATAGGCGCCTGCCAGGCATCCGCTTCATCCCCGTCGGCGGTTTCCACGTACTCCGAATCGTCGCCTTCACTTTCATCGGTGCTGGCGGTTTCCGGCTCCGGCGGCAAGTTATACACAGGCTCGACGCCGCCGGGCAGCAGGTCGACCACGGCCACTTGTTGCACTTGGTCGCGGTCGGTCGCACGCAGGCGCAGACGCACCAGGAACTCATCGCCCACCGCCACTTTGCTCACCGGCTCGCCTTTGAGGTCGAGGTATTCGTGGATGATTTCCAGGCCATTGTTGATCGGCTTGAGCTTGGCGCCCTTGTCGAAACCGGCCTCGCTGAGCATGTAGAACGCGGCCGGGCCCTCGGTTTTTTCCATCACCAGTTTTTGCGTGGCACCCGGTACGGCGGCGCGTGGCGGCTGACCGGCCATTTCCAGCAGTTGCTGCTGCTTGTCGCCCAGCCAGGCGGTGGCTTTGAGGGTCATGTCGCTTTGCGCGCGCTGGCCATAGTTGTCCAGGGCACGCAGCAGCAGAGCGGCCGACAGCGAGTTGTAGCGTTGCTCGTTGAGACGCTTGCCGAGCTTATCCAGCAAGGCTGCTGGTACATCGTCCAGCAACTCAGGGAAGTGGCGTGCCAGCAGGTGCAGGTGTTCGGCGTCGTGCACCAGCGGGTCGTAATACAGGCCGTCGCTGTCCCACTTATCCACAAGGGAGCGCCATGGGATTTTGCGGAACAGCGTATCGGCCTGGCGGTCCTGCTTGAGCAGCTTGTAGCTGGCGGCCAGGTACGCGGCGCCCAAGTCGTTCTGCCAGGTGTCTTTGAAGTAACTCTCGTAGCGCTCGCGGATATCGCTCAAGGCGCCGCTCACCAGAATTCCCTGACGGCTCAGCAGGTAACTGGCGTAGGCGCGGTTGCGCAATTCCGACAGCCCTTCGCTCGGGCCGTTGGCCAGGTCTGTCAGATAAGCATTGGCGCGCACCAGCAAATCTTCCGGCACCGGCAGCCCACGCTCCTTGGCTTCGATCAGGAAGTCGGTGGCGTACAGGCTGGCATAAGGCGCCACATCCGGGTTGGCGGCCCACAAACCGAAGCCGCCGGCCTGGTTCTGGCGCTGGCGCAACATACGCACTGCGCTGGTGAACGCTTGCTCGGCTTCTGGCGCGGTGCCGCCCCAGATCAACGCCGGCATGGCCTTGGACACCAATTGCTCGGTGCAGGCATAGCCATAGTCATCCAGGTAATGCTTGAGGCCGTTGGCCCACACCAGCGGCGATGCCGCCACGCCCAGTTGCACGTCGCGCAGCTGGCTGAACAGCTCGCGCGTTGGCTTGAGCTCTTTGCTGGCGCTGTCGAAACGACCCAGGCTCAGGGCCACGCGATGTTCGCTCAGTGGGCGGATCGAGGTGGTTTCTGCTACCTGGATGCGTTTGCCGTCTGGCAGCACGGCGATAAAGCGCAGGTCCGCCGAACCGAGGGTTTCGCCGACCTTGATCTTGAACTCGGCGGTGCCTTCCTTGCGCGGTTGCAATGACAAGGTGCTGCCTTTGTCGCCCTGCACGGTGAGGCCGTCGCTGGTCTGCACTTCAAACTTCACATCGGCCGCCGCGTCGAGGTTGCTGAACACGCCAGCGCTCACGTTGAACACATCCCCCGGCGCGACAAAAGCCGGTACGTTCGGTGTGATCACGATCGGCCCACGCACCTCGGTGTTGGCCTCGCTCACACCGACGCTGTCGGCATCCACCGCCACCGCAAACAGGTGCAGCTTGCCGTTGAAGCTGTCCGGCACCTGGTAATGCAGCACGGTTTCACCGGCCGGCAGGTCCACCAGCCCGGACCACCACGCCACCGGCGGCTGATGTTTACGCTTGAACGGGTTGAGGTGGTTGGCCAGGGCGCCTTCCGTATCGCCACCGGGCGCCGCCCCACTGAGCAAGCGGCTGAATTCAGGCAGGATCAGGTCAAGAATCTGACTGGTGCCGACCTCCAGTGCGCGCTTCTGGAAGAAGAAACCCAACGGGTCTGGCGTCTGGTAGCGCGCCACTTGCAGAATGCCTTCGTCCACCGCGTAGACCACCGCGCGGCCTGGGCGGTCGGCGGTGACCTTGATGTCCAGGGTTTGCCCCGGTTCGATCTTAGCCGGGCCTTCCACCTTCAGCGCCATGCGCCGCGCATCGAGGTTGATGCTGAACGGCACCACGCCGTAGGACAGCGGGCTCATATAAACCTCGGACGAGCCAATGTCGCGCACAAACTGCACGTTGACGTAGGCATTGCCCTCAAGGCCTGCAGGCACGCGGATATGTTGCACGCTGTTGGTGCTGTCGGCCTTGAACCATTGCTGGGTGTAAACCTTGTCGCGCTCGATGGTGATCAAACCCGCGCCGGTGTACGGCGCGCGGATGCTGATCGCAATCTCATCGCCGGTGGCGTAGCTGCGTTTATCCAGGCGCAGCTGCAACTCGGCGTTACGCTCCAGGGAGCGCGACGTGTTGCCACGTCCGGCCACGCTGTAGTCGATCTGGTTGAGCAGGTTGCCGTTGGCATCCTTGAGTTGCAGGGTGAAATCGCCCGGCGTGCCGGTGTTCAGGGTCTGCTTGGCGCCGTCCTTGGTCATCGTCAATGGCGAGGCGGGCTGGCTGATGTTCTTGATGCGCGACTCGTACTTGTAGGTGCCATTGGACTGTTTCACCAGCACCGACACATAACGGTGCTCGACCACTTCACTGGTCAGGCCGTCCACCGCCAATGGCGTGAGGTCCGGCGCGACGGCCAGCCACTGCACCTGACGCGGGGCGTCCTTGGCGACGTACGACAGCGAATCCTGACTTTTCACACCCACCAGATACGGCGCGGACGACACCAGCAGCGCACTTTGCGCCGCCACATTACGCCCACCTTCAGCCTCGAACACCTGGGTCATGACCTGCAGGCGATAGGTGCTGTTGGCGAAGCGTTGCAGGTTAAGGTCGAGCACGGCCTGGCCGTTGTCGTCGACGGTGGTTTCGGCGAGGTCTTCGGTGCTGGCGTCTTCCAACGAGTTGTTGAGGCGGAAGCGGTAATCGGGATAACGGTCGAAGGCCGCAAGCGTCGGGCTCAAGGACATCTTCGCCGTCACCCGGCGGCCGGCTGCCGGAGCGCCGAACAAGTGCATTGCAGTGACTTTGGCCACCACCTGGTCCGGTGGAATCCAGCCCAATACGGGCGTGTCGTGCAGGCTCAGGCTGACCTTCATGCGGTCCGGCTCGAAATCGCGGACTTTGAAGCTGACACTGCCCAGGTCGGTGCGGGTGTTTTTCTCGCCAATCAACTGCAAGGTCGCGGTGTAATCACCTGCGGGGGCGACTTCGCTGCTGGGGAAATCAAAGGTTTCAAAACCGCTGGTGGACAGCTTCAGGGGTTGGCGAATCACTTCCAGGCCGCGCGGGTCGGTGATTTGCAGCTCCACCGGCAGGCCTTGCAGGGCGCCTTTCCAGTTGCCGCTGCGCACGATCATGCCCAAGTGCGCGGTCTCGCCAGGGCGATACAGGCCGCGGTCGGTAAACAGGTAGGCGCTGAGGCGATCAATTGCGCCGTCTTCTTCCAAACCGCCTACATCAAAGCGCGACAAATCCAGCTGCTGCGACTGGCGGGCAATCGGCAGGAAGGACTGGTCATTGCCGCGAGTAACTACATACATCAGTGGCGTTTTCTCACGGCGCAGTTCATCCAGCTTGGCGAAATGCGCATGGCCTTCGGTGTCGGTGCGGCCACTGCTAACCGGCAGGCCGTTGCGACCAATGATGTCGACCTGTGCGTCGGCCACCGGCGACCCATTGCCGATCGACTGCACGTACACATCATGGCTGCCGTCGCTGGAACGCTTGGCGATGATGCCCAGGTCAGTCACCACGATAAAGCGCAGGTCGCTGGTACTGCTGCGGTCGTACTCGAACGTACGTTCTGCGGGGTCATCCTGAGGGCTGAGCTTGAGCACGAAAATGCCACGACGCCCGCCGTTGGCGGTGAGGTAATGGCTCAGGTCAACGTTGTCGTAGACGGTTTTTGCCGGGTCATTGGACGACAGCGGAATATCCAGCGACTGACGCTCCACCATGCGGTCGAAGTATTCATTGCCGAAGTTCGGCCGGGCAAAGCTGCCGCTGCTCTGGTCCACCAGGTGTTGCAACTGGTTGGGCAGCAGGCGGGCGATTTCCACGTGGGCGCCGGGTACGCCACGGGCCATGAAGCCCAGGCGTTTTTCGCCGTTGAGGCTCAGCAGCGCGCCGTTGGACAGGAACTGCAGCGTGCGCGGATACGCCGGCATGCTGATCAACGAGGCCGTAGGGTTTTTCGCCAGATAGCCGCCGATGGCTTCCAGGTTGGCGGGCACGCGCACATACAGCGCGCGACCGGCCGGGGCCTTGAACTTGAACGCGTGCAAGGTGTTCAGCGGCTCGACGCTGGGCACATGGGTCAGGGCGACCTTGGTGCTGCGGGCGAGCAGGGCGTCGTCGATGTCGTTGCTGGTATAGGGGCGGGTGTCGTCCTGGGCTTTTTCCGGCAGCAGCCACGCCTGGACCTTACGGGCAATGGTGTCATCGGCGACGGCGCTGGAGCTGCTGAACATCAGCACCGGTTCCGGTTCACCGCGTTCATTGTCGACAAAGCTGACTTCGGCGCCGGTGAAGGTCAGGCGATAACGGCCGGGCACGGTGACTTCCGACACCAGCGGCGCGGTGCTGGCGTTGCCGCCGTCACGGGCCTTGATGCCTTCGTCGAGCCTGGCGCTGACCGGCGTGCTTTCCAGTGGCGTGGCGAGGGCGGCGGAGCGTACGTAGGCGTTGAGCTTGTTGTCGTCGAAGGTGATTTCCGGGCGGTTGGGCAACTGCGCGTCGCGGTAGGCCAGGCCTTTGCCGAGGGTCACAGACACGCGCTTGCGCAGGTTGTCTTCATCCACCGGGTGGGAAAAGTGGAAGGTCGCGACCAGCTGTTTCAGCGTCGGGTTGGACGGGTCTTGATACAGCTCGTTTTGTGCCAGGGTGGCGCGGAATGGCTGGGTGGAAAACTGGCTGCTGTACTGGTTGAGCAACACGCCGTCGGCCAGGAGGTTTTTCTTCGCCAGGTCCAGCGTGTAGTGGGCGTCTACTGGCCAGTCTTTTTCTGGCACGAACAGTAAAGTGCGGTCATCGGACCAGCGCCAGGCGCCTGCCACGGTGGGTTTGAGGGTGATGCCCTCAGTCACCGGTTTGCCAATCGCCGCCAAGGGGGCCACGGACTCGGCGAAACGCACCTGCAAGTTATCCACCACCGGCGGTTGCTGGGTGTAATCCGTCAGGTTCGGCTTGTGCAACGAATAACCAACGGTGTGCGGCTGCGGCAGGTTTGAATACCAGTGCCAGCCGTAGAACCCGGCGCCAGCCACTAACACCAGGCCCAACACGCCGGCGCCGGCCTGGCGCGGATAGGCGCGAGCGTTGCGGCCCAGGTTCGCAAGGCCTCGGCCGATGGCGCGCAGCCAGAAAGGCGGCTGCCATTGGCCGAACAGGGCACTCACCACCGTGGGTAACAGGCCGAGAAAACGGCGGCTGATCGCTTTCAACGCATCGAACATGGTGAGCATCCCTGGCTAAGTGCGGCGTATCTTACACGCGTCTTTGATACAAAAGATGACGTGAATAGGCCGCAAACGCTCAGGCGTGTTGCACAAAAGTGAGGCGCACCGCAAAACCGATCAAAAGGCTGCCGAATAACCACTGCTGCAGGCGCTGCGCCGAGCGATTGCTGGCCAGCCAGCGGCCGATGCGCGCGCCGGCCAGGGCGTAGCAGCAGTCAAATGCGAAGCCCACCGTCACCAGCATCACCCCCAGCCATGCAAACTGCGCCGCCACCGGGCCGGCTTGCGGGTTGATGAATTGCGGCAGCAGCACCGAGCAGAACAGCAGGGCCTTTGGGTTGAGCAGGTTCGTCAGCAGTCCGCGTTGAAAGGCCACGCGCCAGGCATGGGCGGGTGGTGCGCCGTGAGAGGCGTCGAGCGATGGCAGCCCGTTGGCGCGCAGGCATTGCACGCCCAGCCATAACAGGTAGGCCGCACCGCCCAGGCGCACCACGTCGAAGGTCCAGGGCGCGACCTTGAACAAGGTCGCCAGCCCCATGCCCGCCAACACCACATGGCAGGCCCGGGCGAGGCCCAGGCCGATGGCCGTGGTCAGCGCCAGCGCTTTGCCCTGGCGTGCGCCGGTTTGCAGCAACAGGATCATGTCCGGCCCCGGCAGCAGAAACGCCACCGAAAGCGCCATCAGAAATAGCCACAGCTCTGTCATGTTCCACCCCCTTGATGTGTCGGCTGATTCTAGGAGGGAAGGCCGGGGCAGGTGCTTGCGTATTCAGCTTAAAAGGCGTCTATTCTTGGCACTGTCTGCCATTGATTAAGCTTGCGGCCATTCATTTATGCCAAATCTGAAACTAGATGCTTTTGACCGCAAGATTCTTGAAGCCCTGCAACGCGATGGGCGCCTGAGTAACGTGCAACTGGCGGATGAGATCGGCCTGTCTGCCTCACCCTGTTTGCGCCGTGTGAGGCTGCTGGAAGAAGCCGGCGTGATTCGCGGCTATCAAGCGACCCTGGATCGCGATGAAGTGGGCCTGGGCATGATGGTGTTCGTCGGCGTGAAGGTGGAGCGGCACAACGACACCGAGGCCAATGCCTTTCGCGAGGCGGTGACCGCATTGCCCGAGGTGATCTCGGCATTTCTGGTGTCGGGGGAGTCGGATTTTCTGTTGCAGGTGGTGGTGCCGGATTTGCGTGGGTACGAGCGCTTCGTCACCGGCAGCCTGTTGAAGCTGCCGGGCGTGAGGGACATCCGCAGCAACTTTGCGATCCAGACCGTGAAAACCCCAGGCGCCTTGCCTTTGGGGCACCTGCCAGGCTGAACACTTGAAAACACCGCAAAACCACTGTGGGAGCTGGCTTGCCTGCTCCCACAGGTGATCCGCGTTGAGCTTGAGGTGGTATTTCTCAAGTCCACCAGTAGCGAACAAGGTGGAAGAAAATCGGCGCGGCAAAACACACCGAATCCAGCCGGTCCAGCATCCCGCCGTGACCTTCGATCATATGGCCCCAATCTTTCACGCCCCGGTCGCGCTTGATCGCCGACATCACAATGCCGCCGGCAAAGCCGAGCAGGTTGATCAGCAGCGCGATCAAGAACGACTGCCACGGGTTGAACGGCGTGGTCCACCACAGCGCTGCGCCGATCAGGGATGACAGCAGAATCCCGCCGACGAAACCTTCGACGGTTTTGGACGGCGACAGGTTGGGCGCGATCTTGTGTTTGCCGAACAGCTTGCCACACACGTACTGCAGCACGTCCGACAGCTGCACCACGATCACCAGGTAGGCGATCAGCAACAGGTTGCGACCTTCGTAGCCAGGAATGTCGAGGGTCAGCAGGGCCGGGACGAAGGACACGCAAAACACTGCAATCATCAGGCCCCATTGCACCTTCGACGCGCGCTCCAGGAAGTGCGTGCTGTCGCCCCCCAGCGAAGCGAGGATCGGCAGCAGCAGGAACACGTACACCGGGATGAAGATCGAGAACAGCCCGTACCAATCGGAATAGATCAGCAGGTATTGCAGCGGCAAGGCCAGGTAGAACGCGGCCACCAGCGCCGGGTAGTCGCTGCGCCGGGTCGGGGTGAGGGTGAGAAATTCGCGTAGGGCGTAGAACGACACCGCGTAGAACAGCAGGATCACCGCACCGGTGCCGAGCCAGAAGGCGATGCCGATCACCACGACCATCACCCACCAGGCATTGATACGGGCGTTGAGGTTGTCGACGACCGCATTTGGCGTACCGCGGGTGCGCAACTTGAGGATCAGGCCGATCAGCGAGGCGAGCACCAGGATGGCGCCGATCCCGCCGAACAACATCAGGGTTTGGCTATCCATGTCAGACATGCTCCGGGGCAAGGGCAAGCAGGGCGTCGCGGGTGCGGGCGAGGAAGGCGGCTTTGTCTTCGTTATCTTCCAATTGCAGGGGAGCACCAAAGCTGGTGGTGCACAGCAATGGCAGCGGCAGTACGCGACCCTTGGGCATGACCCGGTTGAGGTTGGCGATCCACACCGGGATCAGTTCGGCCTGTGGGTAACTTTTTGCCAGGTGGTACAGGCCGCTCTTGAAGGGCAGCAAGCCGTCTTCGAGATTGCGCGTGCCTTCGGGGAAGATAATCAGCGAGTCGCCACCTTCCAAAGCGGCGAGCATGGGTTGCAGAGGGTTATCCACAGGGTCTTTGCGCTCGCGGTCGATCAGCACGCCGCTGAACACGCGGTTGATGATGTAACGGCGCAGCGCACTTTTGTTCCAGTAATCGCTGCCGGCCACCGGGCGCGTGAATTTGCGCAGGTTCTGCGGCAGCGACGCCCACACCAGCACGAAGTCGCCGTGGCTGCTGTGGTTGGCGAAATAGATGCGCTGCACCGGCACCGGCGCGCACCCCAGCCACAGGCTGCGGGCGCCGGTTACGGTGCGGGCCATTGAGGTAATCAGGGTGGCAGCCACAGGTTCGAACATGGGGATTCCTTATCCGGCGAAAGGTAGCCAAGGGCTGGCGAGGATCACGGCCAGGGTCAGCAGCATTTGTGCGCCCAGCAGCCAGGCCTGCTTGCGCAGCAGTTTGAGGGCGCCGCGACGGCGTTCGGTCCAGGGCCGGCCGGCCCGCTTGGCCGATTGCAGGCCAAGGGTTTGCAGGGCCTGGTCGAGGTCGGGGGTGCGCTCGGTGTCGCGAGCGAGCAGCGCGAACAGGTCGGCATCGAAGGCGACGCGCAGCGCCCAGTACTTTTGCAGCAGCCCGAGGACAATCATCCACAGGCTGAGCAGCAGGCAGATTGGCGCGACACTCGCCATCAGCAGCTGGGCCAGGCCGAAAAGCACGCCGAGCAGCGTCAGGCCTGTGGATAACTGATCCAGCGAGCGACCACGGCGCAGCAGGCTGGCGACCACCTGGAGTTCCATATCAGCGGGCATGGGCTAAACCCTCCAACGCTTCGCGGTGAGCGGGGTGCAGGACCACATGGGCCCGCGCTGTACGAATAATAGCCAGTGCCTTGTCCAGCGTTGTGGCGCGCCCACTGTGCAGCAGCCAGGCTGCAACGGCGGTGGCGCTGCGTGAGTAACCGAGGGCGCAGCACACCAGTAATGGCCCGCTTGCTCTCAGGCGCTCAATGGCTTGGGCGGCTTGCAGGCATTCGGCGGGTGTCGGCGCAATCAGGTCCAGCACGGGGACGCATGCATAAGCGCGGCCCTGTGGATTAATCGGCAATTCGGCGCACAGATCGACGATCGCCTTGAATGAACCTTGCTCGCGTGCGGCGGGTATTCGACCGAGCCAGACGTTATCCACAATCAGGTCAGGCTGTGGATGCTTGCGTGTCCACAGGCGTGAGTTGAGCCACGCGGCCGCGAGGTAAGGCGCATACAGCCAGCGCGCGGCAGGCGTCAGCGTGCCGTCGAGCCGTTTTTGAAAGCCCGGCGCGCCGAGTACCAAGTAATTGGCCTTGATCAAACCCAGGGAAACCGCCGGCCACAGCAGCCACAGCCACCAACCGCCGAGCGTTAACGCGAGAATCACCAAGGCCAGCGCGCCCAGGCCGTAGCGCGCGCCCAGCCGCCAGCGTTTTCGATCCCGCGTAAGCCGCGCATTCAACAGCGGGCTCGGGTGCTCCAGCGGCCACAGCCACACGCATAGCCAGCCGGCGAGGGCGCCTGTGGGTAAGTCGATAAAGTGATGTTGATAAGTGGTCAGCACCGAAATCCCGATCAACGCGAACCACCCGTGCACCATCCAGCGCCAGAAGCCCTGGCTGTGGCGCTGGTACATGATCCACAGAATCACCAGCAGCGCGATGTGCAGCGACGGTGCCTGATTAAACGGTTTGTCGAAGCCTGCCAGCACGGCAAACAGCCAGCCGAATACGCCATCCAGCGCCGGCCGTTCAAAGGTGAACCGCAGCGGCCAGATCAGGAAGCAGCTCACGGCAATCACCTGGGCGGTCAGCAGGCGTAGCGCGTGTTGTTTGAGTTCATGGCGGCTAGTGGGCAGCAGCAGCGAGAAGCCGTAGAGCAGGTCGATGGACCAGTAGGGCACGATGGTCCAGGCCCAGAACGGCATATGGGGTTCCCAGCCGAACACCAGCGTGCCGACGTCGCTGCGCTGGCTGGTGACCCAGGTGGCAAAGCCGTAGGTGCTGAAAAACAGCGGCGCCAACAGCAGCAACCACAGGACCGCAGGTTTCAATAAACCGGGTTCGCGCATGCTCAGATCTTCTGTGCCAGAGACACCGTGAAAATGCCCCATTCGTCCACACGCTGAGTGATCTTGCGAAAGCCTGCGGCCTCGACCAGTTGATCCATTTCTGCCTGGCTGCGACGGCGCATCACCCAGGCCTGGCCCTGGCGATGGCTGGTCAGCGCGCGGGCGATCAGTTCCAGCTGCGGGTGCCACGGCTGGCCGGTGTACACCAGGTAACCGCCGGGCTCCACGGCTTCGGCAAGGCCGGCCAGCGAACCGCCGACCATGGCGTTATCGGCAAACAATTCATACAGCCCGGACACCACCGCCAAGGTCGGCTTGGGGTCGAGCGCCGCCAGGTCCGCGCGATCAAACGCATCGCCTTTGACGAACTGCGCGATATCCCCCAGGCCTTTTTCGTGAATCAGCGCGCCACCGTCGCGCACGTTGATGTCGCTGTAGTCGCGCAGCAGGATCGACTCCGGCAGCGGCGATACGCCCTGCAAGGCTTCGAGAATGTAGCGGCCGTGGCCCGCAGCGATGTCGACAATGCGCACCTGGCGATCATCGCTGCGCAACTTGGCCATGGCCAGGCGCAACAGCTCTTCGACATTCAGCTTGCGCTGGCGAATGCCACGCCAGCCGATGGAGTTGAGGTAGTTGGTGTCGATCATCCGCCCCAGCCCGCCTTTGCCGGTGGGCTTGTTGCGGTACACGTAATCCAGTGTGCTGCCGGAATCGAAGCCGGTGTCAAAGCCCAGCTTGACCCCGTCCGAGAGGTTCTTGCCCAGGCCCATGCTGGCGCGGGTCATGCGCCAGTACAGGTCGCGCAAAGAGTTGCGCGGCAGCGGCGCGGCCAGGGATTCGGACTCGGCGCAGGTGGCGCCCAGCTTGTCGGCGTCGAGCAATGAGGCGCGGTCCAGCGGGTGCGCAAAGTTCTGCAGGATAAAGCGCCTGGCGCTGCTCACGGCCACGGCACGGTCGCGTTCACCGAGGGTGTCGTGGAAGAAGCCGGGCAGGATGTGCAGTTCTTTTTTCAGGCTGCCCAGGCGGTCGAAAAATTGCTGCTGGGGTTTGCGGTGCACCACAAAGTCCGAGCCGGAGATCAGCAGCTGGGTCGGCACCTGGATCGCCTGGGCATCGGCGACAACGCGGTCGGCAGCTTCGTACAGGCCGAGCAGCACATTCACCGAGATCGCCTTGGTGATCAGCGGGTCGCTGTCGTAGGACGCGACACGCTGCGGGTCATGGCTGAGGAACTTGGCCTTGACGTAGCTGTTAACGAAAAAGTTGCCGCGAAATGTGCGCATCAGCGCCAGGCCTGGCCGCGCGAATGGCACGTAGAGCTTGACCTTGAACGCCGGAGAGGCGAGCACCAGTGCGCGGATTTTCGGCGCGTAATCGTGCACCCACGTGGCTGCGATCACCGCGCCGACGCTCTGGGCGATCACCGCGCAATTGTCTTCTTCGACGCCGTAAGTGGCACCGATGTGGTCTCGAAAGGTTTGCACGTCGCGGGCACTGGTGGCGAAGCTTGGGCTGTCGCCGCGCGCGCCGGGCGACTGGCCGTGGCCACGGGCGTCCCAGGCAAAGAAGTCGAAGTGCGGCAGGTCCAGTTCATCGACCAGGTGGGCAATGCGCCCCGAATGCTCGTGGCCGCGATGGAACAGCAGGATCGCCTTGCGCGGCTCGTCGCCAAGCGGCGCAGTGGCCGGCCAGTGCCGGTAGAAAAGCTCGACGCCATCGTGGGTACCGAAGCTGTGCTCTTGCTGTTCACGCATCGCAAATTCCTTATGCAGAAGGGGACGTCGTTTCTTTGAGGCCCTGGCGCACGCGGTTGACCAAGGTGTAGGCGAGCAGCGCCGCGACCAGCCACATCACCGCGTTGACCCAACCCGCGCCGAGCCAGCCCAGCGCCACGCCGGTGGCCAATACGCCGAGTACAAACGCGCGATCACTCTTGCCCATCGGCCCGTCGTAGCGCCGCGACGCCCCGACCATTGGGCCGAGCACCCCGGCGTATTCGCTGAACACCGCCAGCAACGTGACCAGCAGCACTGGCGCCAGGCTCACGCCGGGAATCAGCGCAAAGGGTAGGATCAACGCGCTGTCGGCGATCACGTCGCACAATTCATTGAGGTAGGCGCCCAACCGCGACTGCTGGCCGAATTCCCGGGCGAGCATGCCGTCGATGGCGTTAAGAGCCATGCGCAGGATCATCCACAACGGGATCAGGGCAAACAGCCAGAGGTGTTGGGCAAAGCCTGCGATGAGCAGGCCGACCAGCAAGGACACCACGCCGGCCAGCACGGTGATCTGGTTGGCCGTGGTGCCGTTGTCGTAGAGGCGCTGCACGAGTGGGCGCAGTAAGTTTTGAAAACGCGGTTTGAGCTGATAGATCGAAATCATGGGAGGTGGCGCTTCCTTGTCCGTTTACCCGCGAAAAACTGTTTTGGAGTGTGCCGATTAATCGGCGGCTGCACCAGTGATGGCTCGTGTTTGTGGGGGGTTAGTCACGGTCTCGAAGGTAATGACGTACGAATGTGACAGGGGGCTTGCTCCCGATAGTGGTGGGGCCGTCAGCTGATCTGTTGCTGATACACCGTCATCGGGGGCAAGCCCCCTCCCACAGGGATTCTCGGTAGGGTTCAACCAGGGTGTTTTCGAACGAAAATTTCACGCCGCGTGTTATATCGTAACGAATTGTGTACAAACGGGCGTGAGTGGATGCAAGTGGATCTAGAGGCTGACGGCGCTTCGGTTGAAGGCTTGCCGCGTTTTCAGCAGGGGCTGTTTCATGCCCGTCGATTGCGCCAGGCCGGCATCAGCCTGACGGCCCTGGCCGTTTGCGCTTGGGTGCTGGCATTGTTTGTCGCCCTGTTTGCGCCGCTGTCGATCTGGCCGGTGGTGCTGATCAACTGCGCGTCGGCCTTGCTGGTGTTGGTGGCCGGCTTGCAATCGGCGTGGTGGGTCGCCGATTGGCGGGCGCAGGCGCTGGAAGAGCCGACGGTGGAATTGATCGAGCCGCGGCTTGAAGACACGGGCGGGTACGCGCGGTTTGCCGGACGTTTCGGCAGCAGCCTGCTGGCGCAGATTGGCGCGCCGGTGCTGTGGTTGAGTGGCTGGTCGTTGCTGGCACTGTTGAGCATTGTCGAATTCTGGAACCTGGCACTGCCCGCTGCAGCCGTGGGGCAATCGGCAAGCATTGGCGCCGCGCTGGGGCTGGCATTGGCCTTTGGCTTGCTGGTGTTCGAGCGCCGCCTGGCGCAGGAAACGGCTGCGCAATGGCCGGAAGCCTCACAGCTGGCGCAATTAAGCCGGGTGGCGATTGCGTGCCTGGTGGTCAGCGCGATCTGCCTGCTGTTTGCCGGCGCGCAATCTGTATGGCCCTTGCGCCTGGCCGTGTTGATCGGCCTGCTGCCGGGGCTGGTCGCCGTGGAGTTTTTGCTCAGGGCCGTACTGTCGCTGTTCAGCCCACGCCAGCCGCGCCTCGAACCACGCTTGATGGCGCAAAGCTTTATTGCCGGTTTGCTGCGTTGGCCGCCACAACCCTTGCAGGCGCTGCAGCACGAGTTGCACAACCGCTTCGGTATCGATCTGCGCCAGATCTGGGCGTTTACCTACATGCGCCGGGCATTCCTGCCGGTGCTGCTGGTGGTATTGGCCGTAGGCTGGGCGATGACCGGCGTGCACGAAGTGCCCCTGCAAGGCCGTGGGATGTATGAACGCTTCGGCAAACCAGTGGCGGTGTTCGGCCCTGGCCTGCATGCCGGATTGCCGTGGCCGTTGGGCCGCGTCATCGCTATCGAAAATGGCGTGGTGCATGAACTCGCTACCAGCGTCAGCGAGGCGGCTACACCGGAGCTGGCCGCCGCCGAAGGCCCGGCGCCGACGATCGCCAACCGGTTGTGGGACGCCAGCCATGTGAATGACAAATCCCAAGTGATCGCCAGCAGCAGCGGCGACAAGCAGAGCTTCCAGATCGTCAATATGGACGTGCGGTTCGTCTACCGCATTGGCCTGACCGATCAGGCGGCGCTGGCCGCCACCTATAACAGCGCCGATGTGCCGACGCTGATTCGCAGCACCGCCAGCCGCATCCTGGTGCACGACTTTGCCTCGCGCACGCTCGACGAATTGCTCGGTGAGCAACGCACCCAACTGGCCGACGAAATCGGCCGCTCGGTGCAGGCGGACTTGCAGAAACTCAACAGCGGCGTGGAGATTCTGGCCACGGTGGTCGAAGCGATTCACCCACCGGCTGGCGCTGCCAATGCCTATCACGCCGTGCAGGCTGCGCAGATCGGCGCCCAGGCGCTGATCTCCCGCGAACGCGGCGCTGCCAGCGAACAGACCAACCAGGCCTTGCTGCAAGCAAGCACTGCTCGCGATCAGGCCTTGGCCACCGCGCGCGAAGTGAATGCTGGCGCGCAAGCGGCCGACCTGCGGTTCAGCGCCGAACAAAAAGCCTACGCCACCGCCGGCCAGGCATTCGTGCTGGAACAGTACCTCGGCCAACTCAGCCAAGGCCTGGCCCACGCCAAGCTGCTTATTCTGGATCACCGCCTGGGCGCCGACGGCGCACCGACGATCGATCTGCGTTCTTTTACCTTGCCGGCCGACCCTATGGCGCCGCGTAAAGCCGTTCAATAAGGAGTCTGTCTGTTGAGCGCTCATTCTCACGATCATGGTCATCATCATCACGGCCACCACCATCACCCTCATGGTGATGAGCAAGCCGCTGGCCCGTTTCCTTGGCGGCGCATGGCCTGGGTGGCGTTGCTGGTGCTGTTTGCGGTGGCGGCCGCCAGCCTGGTGCAGGTGCGTTCTGGCGAAGCCACGGTGATTACGCGGTTCGGCAACCCGTCGCGGGTGCTGCTGGAGCCAGGCCTGGGCTGGCGCTGGCCGGCGCCGTTCGAAGCGGCGATCCCGGTAGACCTGCGCCTGCGCACCACCTCCAGCGGTTTGCAGGACGTGGGCACCCGCGATGGCTTGCGGATTATCGTGCAGGCCTACGTGGCGTGGCAGGTGCAGGGCGATGCCGACAATGTGCAGCGTTTTATGCGCGCGGTGCAGAACCAGCCGGATGAAGCGGCGCGGCAGATTCGCACCTTCGTCGGCTCGGCGCTGGAGACCACTGCGGCCAGCTTTGACCTGTCCAGCCTGGTCAACACCGACGCCAGCCAAGTGCGCATCGCTGAGTTTGAGGCACAGTTGCGCCAGCAGATTGATCAACAATTGCTCACCACTTATGGCGTGCGCGTGGCGCAAGTCGGCGTTGAACGCCTGACCTTGCCGTCGGTCACCCTCACCGCCACCGTTGACCGCATGCGCGCCGAGCGCGAGACCATCGCCACCGAACGCACCGCCGTGGGCAAACGTGAAGCGGCGCAGATTCGCTCCGCCGCCGAACGTGATGCGCGCATCGTGCAGGCCGATGCCACGGTGAAAGCCGCGGATATCGAGGCGCAGTCGCGGGTCGAAGCGGCGCAGATCTATGGCCGTGCCTACGCCGGCAATCCGCAGCTGTACAACCTGCTGCGCTCGCTGGACACCTTGGGCACGGTGGTGACGCCGGGCACCAAAATCATCCTGCGCACTGACGCCGCGCCATTCCGCGCACTGGTGGACGGGCCGAAGGATGTTCAGCCATGAGTGAGCGTGACAGCCCGGACAGCCCATGGATCCAGGCTGGGCGCCTGACCTTCCTGGCGCTGTACGCGGTGACGGTGTTGGCGGCGTTGGCCTGGGCGTTTTCCAATGTGCGCCAGATCGACCCGCAGAACCGCGCCGTGGTGTTGCACTTCGGCGCGCTGGACCGTATTCAAAATGCCGGCCTTTTATTGGCGTGGCCGCAGCCGTTCGAGCAGGTGGTATTGCTGCCGGCAGCCGACCGTGTGATTGAGCGTCGGGTGGAGAACCTGCTGCGTTCCGACGCGGCGACCCAGGCCGACCGCGTGGCCACCTTTGCCGCGCCGTTGAGCGACGCGCTGGCAGGCTCCGGCTACTTGCTGACCGGCGACGCCGGTGTGGTGCAGCTGGATGTGCGGGTGTTCTACAAGGTCACCGCACCCTACGCGTTCGTGCTGCAAGGCGAGCACGTGCTGCCGGCGCTGGATCGCCTGGTGACGCGCAGCGCTGTGGCGCTGGCGGCGGCGCGCGACCTGGACACCATTCTGGTGGCGCGCCCGGAATTGATCGGCAGCGATAACGGCGCCGCCGAACGCCGTGAGCGGCTGCGCGGCGATCTGGTGCAAGGCATCAATAAACGCTTGGCAGACTTGGCCTCCACCGGTTTGGGGTTGGGCATCGAAGTGACGCGTGTCGATGTGCAATCAAGCCTGCCGGGCCCGGCGGTGAATGCCTTCAACGCAGTGCTGACGGCCAGCCAACAAGCCGATAAAGCCGTGGCCAATGCGCGCACCGACGCGGAAAAACTCACCCAAGCCGCCAATCAGGAGGCTGACCGAGTCGTACAAGTGGCCCACGCCCAAGCCAGCGAACGCCTGGCCAATGCCCAAGCGCAAACGGCCACCGTCGCCAGCCTGGCCCAGGTCAAAGACCCAGGCCTCATGCTGCGTCTGTATCGCGAACGCTTGCCGAAGATTCTCGGCCAGGCCGGTTCGGTGACCACGGTCGATCCCAAAGACGACTCCCGCTTGATCATCCAGGGAGCCGAACAATGAGCGCACCTATGTTGACGTCCGCCGAGCAGCGCAGTGCTGCCCGGCAATTGACCCTGGCCATGTTGGCCTTGGGCTTGCTGGTATTGGGTTTGGTGTGGCGCTGGCTGGCGCCGGACCAGAACGGTGTCAGCCAACTGCTGCTCGGCGTCGCTTCCTTGCTGGTGGCCGTGCCGGTGATGCGTTCGGCCTGGTACAGCCTGCGTTACCCGAGCCTGCATGGCATCACCGACCAATTGATCGCCCTGGCGATGATTGGCGCGTGGGCCACGGGCGATCTGCTGACGGCTGCATTGCTGCCGATCATCATGATTTTCGGCCACGTGCTGGAAGAGCGCAGCGTGATTGGCTCCCAGGAAGCGATTCATGCCCTGGGCAAACTGACCCGCAGCCATGCGCGGTTGGTGCAGGCCGACGGCAGCATTGTGGAAGTGGATAACGGCACGCTGAACAGCGGCGATATCGTCGAAGTGCGTGCCGGTGATCGCGTGCCGGCCGATGGTGTGGTGCTGTCGGGCCAGGCGAGCCTGGACACGGCGCCGATCACCGGTGAGTCGGTGCCGCTGGAAGCCAGCGTGGGCGTGCAGGTGTTTGGTGGCGCGATCAACCTCGACGGCTTGCTGCGCCTGGAAGTGACGCGCACCGGTAACGAATCGACCCTGGGCAAAGTCATTGCGCTGATGCAGAACGCCGAACGTTCCAAGCCGCCGATCACGCGGCTGCTGGAGCGTTACGCCGGCAGTTATATGGTGCTGGTGTTGCTGCTGGCGGCGGTGACCTGGTTTGTGACCAATGACGCCCAGGCGATGTTGGCCGTGCTGGTAGCGGCGTGCCCGTGCGCCTTGGTGCTGTCTGCCCCGGCCACGGCGATTGCCGGGATTGCAGTGGCGGCGCGGCACGGAATTTTGATTCGCAGCTCGGCATTTCTCGAGGAGTTGGCGGACCTGACCTCGCTGGTTGTGGATAAGACCGGCACGCTGACGTTTGGCACGCTACGTTTGCAATCCATCGACACCACGGCGCCGGATCGGCAGGTGTTGTTGAACCTTGCCGCCAGCCTGGGTTCGGCCAGCAGCCATCCGGTCAGCCGTGCGTTGGCGGGGCTGGCAACGCAGGAACAAATGCTGGGGCTGACGAATATTCGCGAACGCCAGGGCCTGGGCGTGGTGGCGCAGACCGAGCAGGGCGAAGCGGCTTTGGGGCGCCCGGAGTTGTTTGAGCAATTGGGCATCGTGACCACCCGCGTCCCTGATCATGACGGCCCGATTGCCGGTCTGGCGCTGAACGGCCAGTTCCTCGCCTGGCTGCTGCTCGCCGACAGCGTCAAGCCGGAAGCGCGCCAGGCCCTGCAGGAGCTACGCGACTTGGGCCTGGGCCGCCAACTGCTGCTGACCGGTGACCGTCAAAGCGTGGCCGACAGCCTGGCGCTGGATGTCGGTATCAGCGACGTCGAAGCCCAGGCACTGCCGGAAGACAAGCTCAACCGCGTGCTCAGGGAAATCGGCAGTGGCTTCCGGCCAATGGTCGTCGGCGATGGCATCAATGACTCGCTGGCGCTCAAGGCGGGCGTGGTCGGTGTAGCAATGGGCGCGGGCGGTGCGGACATCGCGCTGGCGTCGGCGGATGTGGTGTTGATCGGCAGCGACCTGCGGCGCCTGGGCACGTGTGTGCGGTTGAGTCGCCAGTGCCGCCACACGTTGCAGGTCAACGTGATCATCGGGTTGGGCTGGACGCTGGCTATTGTGGTGTTTGCCGCGTTTGGCTGGCTGGGCGCGGCCGGCGCCATGATTGCGGCGGTGTTGCATAACTTGAGCACCCTGCTGGTACTGGGCAACGCCGGGCGTTTGCTGCGGTTTCAGGAGCCACTTTTGAAGCTTGAAGAATAATTTCAGAAATATCTGCATACAGCTGTAACGCCGATAAGGGTCCTCACTCTAGTGGTATGTCGAGACTGAACACTCCGTTCATACCGGCACCCCTACCGATCATGAGGACTCTAAAAATGAACTTCAAATCCGCTGCTGCTGGTGCCGCCCTTGCGATGGCCGCCGCTACCCTGTTTGCTGGTGTTGTGACTCAGGCTCAAGCCGCTGACACGGCTGTGCACTGCTACGGTATCAACGCGTGCAAAGGCCAGAACGACTGCAAAACCAAGGACCATGCTTGCAAAGGTCAGGGTTCTTGCAAAGGCCAGGGCTTCCTCGCCAAGCCCTCCGCTGCTGCCTGCATGAAGGCTGGCGGCACCGTCGGCGAGTAACCGGCACCGAGTGCACCCGCAGCGGACGCCCCCCACCGCTGCGGACACTTTGCCCTGGAGTGAGTCATGTCCGCGTCCCTTCCAAGTCTGGGTTACGGCCTGGGTTTACGCAGTGAGTACTACCAGCAGATCCTTGAACAATCGCCGGCCGTGGATTGGTTTGAAGTGATCTCCGAGAATTATCTGGTCCAGGGCGGTAAAGCCTTGTACTACCTGGATGCGATAGCCGAGCGCTATCCCCTGGTGATGCACGGTGTGTCCCTGTCCATCGGCGGGCCGCATGCCCTCGATATCGATTACCTGAAACACATCAAGCAGCTCGCCGAGCGCATTCAGCCGGCGTGGGTTTCCGATCACCTGTGCTGGAGCCGCGGCAACGCCCATCAGCTGCATGACCTGCTGCCGCTGCCCTACACCGAAGAAAGTCTCTACCACGTGGCCGGCCGCGTGCGCCAAGTGCAAGACGTCTTGCAGCGTCCGCTGGTGCTGGAAAACGTTTCCAGCTATGTGCGTTCCAAGGCCGACGAATTCACCGAGTGGGAATTCCTCAGGGCCCTGGCCCACCTGACCGGCTGCCAGCTGTTGTTGGACGTGAACAATGTGTATGTCAGCTCGCGTAACCACGGCTTCGACGCCTGGACGTTTATCCGCAGCCTGCCGCCTGAAAGCATTCGCCAACTGCACTTGGCCGGGCATAGGGATTACGGCGACTACGTGGTCGATACCCATGATCACCCGGTGTGCGATCCGGTGTGGGCGCTGTATCAACAGACGCTGGAGCTGTTGGGGCCGGTCTCGACATTGCTGGAGCGCGATGACCATTTCCCGCCGTTCGAAGAGCTGCTCGCCGAGTTGAGCAAGGCCCGTGAACTGGGCGCCAGTGCGTTGGCCAGGAGGGCGTTATGCGCCTGATCGACTGGCAGTTGGCGTTTGAGCAGCATCTATTGTCCGAAAGCTCGGTGGCCAACAGTGGGTTTGCCGCGACCTTGCTGGGCGGGCCGACTCTGGATGTGGACACGGGCCTGGCGATTTACCACAACGCCTATGTGTCGCGGCTTCAGGAAGTGTTGCGGCATGACTTCGGCGCCATCCGCTATTGGCTGGGTGACGACGAGTTTGCATTACTGACGGACGCCTATGTGCGCCGCTATCCGTCGGCCCATTACAGCCTGCGTTGGCTGGGCGAGCGGTTCCCGGCGTTTCTCGTCGAGCATCTGGTGCAAGAGCACAGCGCGCCGCTGGCCGAGTTGGCGCGGTTGGAGTGGGCGTTTACCTTGGCGTTCGATGCGCCGCAGGGTGAGCCGCTGGGTGTGAATGACATGGCGCAGCTGGCCCCCGAAAACTGGCCGGGTTTGCAGGTAGGCCTGGCGCCTTCGGTGCAACAGGTGCTGTGTCAGTTCAATAGCGTGGCGATTTGGCGGGCCAGCAAGGATGAGTCGGATTTCCCTGACAGCCAGGCGCTGGAGCTGGCGCAGATGTGCCTGGTGTGGCGTCACCAGAATGTGTGCCATTACCGCAGCCTTGAGCCGGCTGAAGCTTGTGCGCTGGCGGGCATGGTGACCACCGGCTGGAATTTTTCAGAACTGTGCACAGGGTTGGCAGTCACTTATGGAGAGGGGGCGCCACTGCAAGCGGTGACCTGGCTGAAACAGTGGATCCAGGACGGTTTGCTCGAGCATCGAGCCTCATAGTTAAGTGCTATCAAATCGATAGCCTCCTACTTTGTCTTCGGATGGTCTACCCTCACTCCAGACGTCTGAAACAAGGGGGGACTACTCATGCTCGCGCAACTTCCACCGGCCTTACAGAATCTCAAGCTACCGCTGCGTCTTCGACTCTGGGACGGCCATGAATTTAACCTGGGTCCCGAGCCCAGTGTGACGATCGTGGTAAAGGACCCCACGGTCGTTTCCAGCCTGACTCATCCAACGCTGGACTCATTGGGCGAAGCCTTCGTCGAGGGCAGACTGGAGCTGGAAGGCTCCATCAGCGAAGTAATCCGAGTATGCGACGAGCTGAGTCACGCCCTGATTGAAGACGACGAGGAGAGTCGTCCGGTACGCTCGATCCACGACAAGGCCACTGATGCCGCGGCCATTTCCTACCATTACGACCTGTCCAACGAGTTCTACCAGCTGTGGCTGGATCAGGACATGGCGTACTCCTGCGGTTATTTCGAAACCGGCAGCGAATCCATCGATCAAGCCCAACAAGACAAATTTCGCCACCTGTGCCGCAAGTTGCGGCTGCAGCCAGGCGAGTATTTGCTCGACGTCGGCTGTGGGTGGGGTGGGTTGGCGCGTTTTGCGGCGCGCGAGTTCGGCGTCAAAGTGTTTGGGATCACGCTGAGCAAAGAACAGTTGGCGCTGGCCCGTGAACGGGTCAAGGCCGAGGGGCTGGAAGACCAGGTAGACCTGCAACTGCTCGACTACCGCGATCTGCCGCAGGACGGTCGTTTCGACAAGGTGGTGAGCGTGGGCATGTTTGAGCACGTCGGCCACGCCAACCTGGCGGAGTACTGCAAGGTGCTGTTTGGCGCCGTGCGCGAAGGCGGCCTGGTGATGAACCACGGCATCACCGCCAAGCACACCGACGGTCGCCCCGTAGGCCGTGGCGCCGGCGATTTTATCGAGCGATATGTGTTCCCCAACGGCGAGCTGCCGCACCTGGCGATGATGACGGCGGAAATCAGCGAAGTCGGGCTGGAAGTGGTCGACGTCGAAAGCCTGCGCCTGCATTACGCGCGTACGCTGGACCATTGGAGTGAACGCCTGGAAGACAACCTCGAAGCGGCCGCCAAGATGGTGCCGGAGCAAGCGTTGCGGATCTGGCGGCTGTACCTGGCCGGGTGCGCGTATGCGTTTGCGCGGGGCTGGATCAACTTGCACCAGATATTGGCAGTGAAGCCTCACGCTGATGGCAGCCATGAACTGCCGTGGACGCGGGAAGATATTTACCGCTGATCTTCAGCACACTGCAGATCAAAAAACTGTGGGAGCTGGCTTGCCGGCGAAAGCGGTGTATCAGGACCAGATGGGTCGACTGATACACCGCTTTCGCAGGCAAGCCAGCTCCCACATTTGTTTCTGTGTTGTTTGTTAGAGAATTGGTGAGATCAAACGCGCCACTCGCATGCCCAGCTGTTGCAGGCGGCGGGTCTCGCGGCTTTCTTCGTGGCTGACTTCATGCGCTTGTGCGAAGTCATCCAGCAGCATCTGCTCCACCTGGCTGGCAAACGCTTCATTGACCGTCAGCAACATCACTTCAAAATTCAGCCGGAACGAACGGTTGTCCATGTTCGCACTGCCGATTGCGCTGATTTCGCTGTCCACCAGCACCACTTTCTGATGCAGGAAGCCCGGCTTGTAGCGGAACACGCGCACGCCAGCGCGTACGGCTTCGATGGCGTAGAGGCTGGAGGCGGCGTAGACGATACGGTGATCAGGCCGCGACGGCAGCAGCAGGCGCACATCGACCCCACGCAAAACCGCCAGGCGCAGGGCGGCGAACACCGCTTCATCGGGTACGAAATACGGGCTGGTGATCCACACGCGCTCGGTCGCGGCATGGATAGCCTCGACGAAAAACAGCGAGCAGGTTTCATACGGATCGGCCGGGCCGCTGGCGAGCAATTGGCAGAGCACGCCGTCTTCGGGGTAGGCGTCAGGCAGGATCAGCGGCGGCAGCTCGCGCGCGGCCCAGAACCAGTCTTCGGCAAACGACTCCTGCAGGCACGCCACCACCGGGCCGGTAACCTGCACGTGAGTGTCGCGCCACGGCGCCAGTGGCGGTTTTTTGCCCAAGTATTCATCGCCGACGTTATGCCCGCCGACAAAGCCGGTGAGGCCGTCGACCACCACGATTTTTCGGTGGTTACGAAAGTTGACCTGGAACCGATTGAGCCAGCCACTGCGGGTGGCGAACGCTTTGACTTTGACCCCGGCGTCGCGCAGCGACTGCACATAGCTGTGGGGCAGGGCGTGGCTACCGATGCGGTCGTAGAGCACGTGAATATCTACACCTTCGGCAGCTTTTTCCTTCAGCAGGGTGTGCAACTGCCTGCCAAGATCGTCGTCATGAATGATAAAAAACTGGAACAGCACCGCCGTCTTAGCCTGGCGAATAGCCGCGAAAATCGCACTGAACGTGGCATCGCCATTAATCAGCAAGCGCACGTCATTGTTGGCCAGGCACGGCATGCGGCCCAATTTGGGCATCGCGCGCAAGGACGCATAGGCGTGGGAGTTGCGCGCTGTCAGGGCTTCTTCGACCCACGGGCGCCAGTTCAGCGCGGTGATGGCGGTGTGCATTTCCTGGTTGGCCTGGCGACGCGCCTGGATGTACGCGTCAAAGGTGCTGCGGCCGAAGATGAGGTAGGGAATCAGCGTCAGGTAAGGCATGAACATCAGCGACAAGGCCCAGGCGATCGAGCCTTGGGCGGTCCTGACGGTCAGCACCGCGTGGATCGCGGCGAGCGTCCCGAGAAAATGCAGCGTGGCAATGAAGTAGGCGAGCAGGTGCGGGCCAAAAAAATCCATGAACGACATCACTCCAGGCAATCCAGTGCCCTAACAGACCATGTTCGACGACGAATGTCGCTATTTTATTTGCCGTGCAACACTGGCGCCTTTGCAGCGTCTAACGCCCACAATTACCCAGGAGTTACCCGATGAATGCTCGTCTGCTTGGTTTGGCCATGGTTGTTGGATTGACGCTGCCCGTGGCGGCTCAGGCGCAGATGCTGGCGCCGGGCTTGTGGGAATTGACCACCAGCAATATGAAAGTCGATAACCAGGACTTGCCCGACCTGTCGCTGATCCTCGGTCAGCTCAAGCAACAGATGACGCCCGAACAGCGCGCCATGCTCGAAAAACAGGGCATCACCATGGCCGGCAAAGGCGTGCAGGTTTGCCTGACGCCTGCCCAGGTCGCGTCTGATTCCATTCCCTTGACCGACCCGCAATCGGGCTGCAAACAGCAAGTGACCGACAAAACCGGCAACCAGTGGAAATTCCGTTTCAGCTGCCCGAAAGCCCAGGGCACTGGCGTTGCGACCTTCCAGAGCCAGCAGGAATTCACCACCACCGTCAACGGTACGTTCAATGCCACCGGCGTTCAGCAGAAGGGCAGCCTGGACACTCACGCCCAATGGCTGGGCAACGATTGCGGTACGGTCAAACCCCGCGCTTAACGCAGAAAGTGCAGGGGCAGCCCCTGGCAACTGTCGATCACCTGGCCGTTGTGCCACGCCAGGTGGCCGGACACCAGGGTGGTGCTGACGCTGTGGCGAAAGCTGCGCTCGGCGAAGGGCGTCCAGCCGCAGCGTGCGAGAATCGGCTGGCTGCTGACGGGTTTGCCTTCGGGCTCAGGTTTGATCAGTACCAGATCGGCCCAATAGCCCTCGCGTAGATAGCCTCGATCCGGGATAGCGAACAGGTCGGCCACACGGTGACTGGTCTTCGCCACCAGTGTGGTCAGCGGCAAATGCCCGTCAATCACCAGCTCCAACAACGCCGGCAGCGCGTGCTGCACCAATGGCAGGCCTGACGGCGCTTCGCGATAGCCCAACTGTTTTTGCGCCCAGGTATGCGGCGCATGATCACTGCCGATCACATCCAGACGATTACTCAGCAAGGCCAGGCGCAGCGCGTCGCGGTCAGCGCGGGTCTTGATCGCCGGGTTGCATTTGATCTGGTGGCCAAGGCGGTGATAGTCGCGGTCATCGAACAGCAGATGGTGCAGGCAAACCTCGGCAGTGATGCGTTTCTCGGCCAAAGGCTTGTCTTCGAACAGGGCCAACTCGCGAGCGCTGGTCAGGTGCAGCACGTGTAGGCGCGTGCCGTGTCGCTGGGCCAGTTCCACCGCAAAAGACGATGAGCGAAAACAGGCTTCGGCATCCCGGATCAGCGGGTGGGCGACGGCGGGAATGTGCTCGCCGAATCGCTCACGCAGGCGCTGCTCATTCGCCAGGATGCTCGGCGTGTGTTCGCAGTGGGCGAGAAGGATGGTCGGTACTTCGGCAAACAGCCGCTCGAGAATTCGCGGGTCGTCCACCAGCATGTTGCCGGTGGAGGCGCCCATGAACACTTTCACCCCGGCCACTTCACGCGGATCGAGGGCGGCGACGATGTCCAGGTTGTCGTTGCTCACGCCAAAGTGAAAGCCGTAGTTGGCCACCGAGTGCAACGCGGCGCGGCGCTTCTTATCGGCCAGGGCTTCCAGGTTCAGGGTGGCAGGGTGGGTGTTGGGCATGTCCATGAAACTGGTGATGCCACCGGCCACCGCCGCGCGGGATTCACTGTAAAAACTGCCTTTGTCGGGCGCGCCAGGTTCGCGAAAGTGCACCTGGTCGTCGATCATGCCTGGCAGCAGCCATTGACCCCGGGCGTCAATTTCCAGCGGCTCGTTGTAGCCTTCGAGGCTGGCGGCAATCTTCTCGATGCGGCCATTGGCGACCAGTACATCGGCATCGAACTCCCGGCCTTCATTCACCAGCCGGGCATTGCGAATCAGCAGGCGGCTCATGGTTCAGAACTCGTTTTGCAGGGCTTTGTAACCACGCACCAGGTCGACGTTGGTGCGCGCCACGTCTTCAGAAAACTCTGAGGCGCTGACACTCACCGGCGGAAATTGCGACAGGTCGGTGTTCGGGCCAATGCGGGTGGTGGAGGGCACGTAGAACGCGGCGGGCAGGTCGCGGCCGTCGACCACCGAGTTGTGGCGCACCACGCAGCCATCGCTGACGGCGCAGTTGAACAGCACGCTGTTGAAGCCGATAAACACGCGGTCGCCGACGGTGCAGGGGCCGTGGACGATGGAGCGATGCGCGATGGAGGTAAATTCGCCAATGGTCACCGCCGCGCCGGATTTGGAGTGGATGACCACGCCGTCCTGAATGTTTGAATTGGCGCCGATGGTGATCGGGTCCATGTCGCCGGTGGCGTCGACTTCGTCAGCACGGATCACGGCGTAAGGGCCGACGAAGACGTTTTCGCCGATGATGACCTTGCCGCAGATGATCGCGGTTTTATCCACGTAGGCCGATTCGGCAATCACCGGCAGATCGCCGGAAGGGTTCTTGCGGATCATGCAGCGGGCTCCTTTTTTAGGGGCGAGGTGATGATGTGAACGTGGGCGCCGTCGATGGCGTTGTAGAAGCAGGTGGGCCGGCCGGTGTGGCAGGCCGGGCCTTGTTGGTCGACGATCAGCAGCACGGCGTCGCCGTCGCAATCCAGCCGGGCCTCGACCAGCTGTTGCCAGTGACCGGAGCTTTCACCTTTGCGCCACAGCTGCCCGCGCGAGCGCGACCAATAGCAGACTTGCCCGGTGGCCAGGGTTTCGGTGAGGGCCTGGCGGTTCATCCAGGCCAGCATCAACACCTCACCGCTGCCGTGTTGCTGGGCGACGGCGGCAATCAGGCCGTCGCTGTTCCACGCCGCGGCGTCGAGCACGGTGTGGAGTGGAAAGCGGCTGCCCATGGCAGCCTCTTCCAGGTCGAGCATGCTCAGGGTCATGGCTTGTTCAGGGCCGCGCACAGGGTGTTGAGGTTGTATTCGAACAGCCCGGTAAAGGTGCTGGCCGGGCCTTGGGCGGCGAGGGCGTCGGAGTACAACGTGCCGCCGATCTGCGCGCCGCTTTCGTCAGCAATCTGCTTGAGCAGGCGCGAATCCTTGATGTTTTCCATGAACACGGCTTTGACCTTGTCTTTGCGGATCTGGGTGATCAGCGCCGCGACTTCGGCGGCAGACGGTTCGCGTTCAGTCGACAGACCCTGGGGCGCGAGGAACTGAATGCCATAGGCCTGGCCCAGGTAACCGAAGGCGTCATGCGAGGTGACGATGCGACGGTTGCCCGGTGGCAGCGTGCCGAACCGGGTCTTGGCCTCGGCCAGCAGGCGGTAGATTTCTTTCAGGTAGGTTTGGCTGTTGCGCTGGTAATCGGCTGTGTTGGCCGGGTCGGCGGCAATCAACGCCTTGGTGATGTTGTTCACATAGATTTCGGCGTTGGCCAGGTTATGCCAGGCGTGCGGGTCGGGGATGGTTTCGCCGTCTTC
Organism: Pseudomonas sp. NFX183; assembly: GCF_047943075.1. NCBI lineage: Bacteria > Pseudomonadati > Pseudomonadota > Gammaproteobacteria > Pseudomonadales > Pseudomonadaceae > Pseudomonas > Pseudomonas sp. NFX183. The sequence goes on from NZ_CP181333.1 coordinate 2,214,534, forward strand.
TTCCATGGTGTGAGAGATCACGCCTTTGCTGGCGGTCACGACCGTGGCTTTGGTTTCGGTGCTGGTCACCAGGCGGTCCAGCCAGGGCTCGAAGCCAAGGCCGTTCTTGATGATGACCCGGGCCTTGAGCAACGCCTTGGCGTCGTCCGGCGTGGGTTCGTAGGTATGGGCGTCGGCGTCCGGGCCGACCATGTTGCTGATCTGGATGTGATCGCCACCGATCTGGTGGGTGATGTCATCCAGAATACTGAAGCTGGTCACCACTTGAAGTTTGTCGGCGGCCTGAGCCATCGACAAGGGCAGCAGAAGGCTGAACATCACGAGTAGAGCGCGCATCGGGAAACACCTCATTGGGATGTAAGCAAGGGCGGGCGGCGCAGCAAGCCGTGCACCGGACCGAAGACCACGGACAGCAAATACCCGCCGCCCGCCACCAGCACGATGGCCGGGCCGCTGGGCAGTGAGTAGTAGAACGACAGCAACAAACCGAACCACACCGACAGGCATCCCAGCACCGCCGATACTGCAATCAACACCGGCAGGCGCCGGCTCCAGAAGCGTGAAGCAATCGCCGGCAACATCATCAAACCCACCACCATCAACGCGCCGATGGCCTGGAAACCGATCACCAGGTTCAGCACCACCAAGGTCAGAAATAGCCCGTGTGCGAGTGGGCCGAGGCGGCTGACGGTTTGCAGGAACAGTGGGTCGAGGGTGTCGAGCAGTAACGGTTTGTAGATCAGCGCCATGGCGATCAGGCTGAAACCGGAGACCCAGAGCATGCCGGTGAGGGTGGTTTCATCCACGGCCAACGCGGAGCCGAACAGCAGGTGCAGCAAGTCCAGACGCTTGCCCGCGATGCCGAGAATCAGCACGCCGGCGGCGAGGGAGATCGGGTAGATGGCGGCAAGGCTGGCGTCTTCACGCAGGCCGGTGCGGCGAGTGATCCACGCGGATAAACCGGCCATGCTCAGGCCGGCACCGAGGCCGCCGATGGTCAGCGCGGGCAGGCTGAGCCCGGCAAACCAGAAGCCCAGCGCGGCGCCGGGCAGGATGCCGTGAGCCACCGCGTCGCCGATCAGGCTCATGCGCCGCAGGATCAGAAACACACCCAGCGGCGCGGTGCTGCAGGCGAGTACAAGCCCGCCGATGAGTGCGCGGCGCATGAACACGAAGTCGAAAAAAGGCATCCACAGGTGGGCGGCAAAGTGCATCAGGCCACCTGCATTTGGGGTTGGGGGCGGATCAGCTCTTTGCTGAGGCCGAACACGCAGCCGGTGCTTTTGATCTGCACCACGTGCTGGGTGTGGTGGCGCACGGAGGCCAGGTCGTGACAGACGACGATGATCGTGCGGCCCTGGTCGTGCCAGGCGTGAATGTGTTTCCAGCACAGCGCCTGTCCGTCTTCATCGAGGGCGGCGTGGGGTTCGTCGAGCAACAACACGGGCGCTTCGGCGAGGCTCATGCGGGCGAGCAGGGCGCGTTGCAGTTCGCCGCCGGACAAGGCCATCAGCGGGCGATTTTCCAGCCCACTGAGGCACCAGTCCTCCAGCACCGCCTGCAGACGTTCGTTGCGTTGGGCTGGCGTGAGTTGTGTGCCCCAGAAGCCGGCGGCGACCAGCTCTTGCAGGTTGATGGGGAACTGGCGATCCAAGTGCTGCTGCTGCGGCAGAAACGACAGGCCACCCCGGCGCGGAACCTCCACGCTGACCTTGCCCGCCAGCGGTTTTTGCAAACCGGCGATCACTTTGAGCAGGCTGCTTTTGCCGGTGCCGTTGGCGCCAATGATGCCGGTGAGGCTGCCTTTTTCCAGGGTCAAATCCAGTGCTGGGGTGAGCGGTTGCCCAGGTGCACCCCAGCGCAAAGCGTTACAGGTGATCATGCAGAGTCTCTCGTCCAGCGGCTTTCAGCCACGGCATCGTGCGCGTGCAGGCTTTCGGCGTGGATCACTTTCAGGTGGAAGGCTTTGACGGCATCCGAGCGTTTCAAGGCGAGGTTAAGGCGGCGTGCGGCGTCTTCACAGAACATCAGGTTCTGCCCGTTGGCCAGGGCGAAGGCTTGTTCGTCCGCACGTTTCACCGCGGTTTGCACGGCGGTACCGAGCGCGGCTTCGACGTCATCGATCAGGTCGGTGAGCGGCAAGGTGGACTGATTGGCGTCCAGCTCAATGGAGAGTTGTGCGCTGCTGCGTTGGCTGTGGGGCGTGGCGACGATGCCGTTGGCGCTGCCGAGCCAGGTCAGTACGTCTTCGTGTTGCAGTGGTGTGTTGGCGAAATCTTCAAGAAATTGCTGCTGAATCAATTGCCTGGCGAGCGCAGCGGAGCAGGGGCAGGTTGAGGAATAGGTAACGTCAATTTTTAGTTCCACGTGGAACATCTGGTTTTCCAGACGTGCCTCGATGCACACCGGGTAGCCTTTCCAGCCAGCCAATGGGCTGACCAATGCCGGGCGTTTGAGCAGCAAATCTGTGTGAATTCGTAGGTAGGCGTTCTTAGATAATCCTTCATGACTCTCAAGAAAGCGCTGCAGTACATTACGCAGAAGTGCAGGCGTAAGAAGCTGCTGGTCGAGCATTTCCAGGGCCAGGTACAGGCGCGACATATGAATGCCGCGGGCCTCGCCGTCGTCCAGGCTGACGCCAGCATCGGCGGTGGCAGTCAGGCGTTGGCCGTCGATAAGAATGGGCAAGGCGATGCCGCACATGCCTACCCAGTCGAGCGGCAAGGCTTGGCGTGAAGCCTGCGCGGCGATATCCGGCAGAGTCAGCGCATTCATGAGCAGGTCCATCGTTGGAAATAAAAAGACATGTTATATTATAACTATTGAGTCGACGATGATTTTTCTGCTCCAGCCTTTCTTCAGTCATGTCGAGCAGGGACGCTCCTCTATTCGCGGTATATGTCATGCACAGACGTCAGCTCCTCAACCTGCTGCTGGTCAGCCCTCTGTTCTCCTTTCCATTGGGGGCTTTTGCCACGCAGATTCGCAATGCGCGCCTGTGGCGCTCCGACGACAAACTGCGGCTGGTGTTCGACCTCAGCGGCCCGGTGCAATACAAGACCTTTTCCCTGACCTCACCGGAGCGCTTGATCATCGACCTGAGCGGCGCCGGGCTCAGCGGCGATTTCTCGCAGTTGGCCTTGAAGAACAGCGGAATCACTTCGATCCGCTCCGGGCATTTTGGTAAAGGCGATACGCGCATCGTGCTGGACCTGGCCGCACCGATGCAGGTCAACAGTTTCTTGTTGCCGCCGCAGGATGGCCAAGGTCATCGCCTGGTACTCGACCTGAGCAGCGCCACCCAAGCGCCGCGCCAGATCGCCGCGCAGCCGCAGCCTCTGGTGGCGCCGGTGGACAAGGCGCATCCCAAGCGCGACATCATCGTAGTGGTCGATCCCGGCCACGGTGGCAAAGACCCAGGCGCAATCGGTTCCAAGGGCCAGCGCGAAAAGGACGTGGTGTTGTCCATCGCCCAATTGCTGGCCAAACGCTTGAAGCGTGAAAAAGGCTTTGACGTGAAACTGGTGCGCAACGATGACTTCTTCGTACCGCTGCGCAAGCGCGTGGACATCGCCCGTCAGCACAAGGCGGATATGTTTATCTCGGTGCACGCCGACGCCGCGCCACGGCTCACGGCCTCCGGGGCGTCGGTGTATGCGTTGTCTGAAGGCGGCGCAACCTCCGCCACGGCGCGCTTCATGGCGCAGCGTGAAAATGGTGCGGACTTGCTGGGTGCCACCACCTTGCTCAATCTCAAGGACAAGGACCCGATGCTGGCCGGGGTGATTCTCGACATGTCGATGAACGCCACCATCGCCTCCAGCCTGCAGCTGGGCAGCTCGGTGTTGGGCAGCCTGCAAAACATCACCACGCTGCACCAGAAGCGCGTGGAGCAGGCAGGGTTTGCGGTGCTCAAGTCACCGGATGTGCCGTCGATCCTGGTCGAGACCGGGTTCATTTCCAACACCCAGGACGCTCAGCGGCTGGTCACTGCGCGCCATCAACAGGCGGTGGCGGATGGGCTTTTCGAAGGCTTGAAAAAGTACTTCGAGAAGAACCCGCCGATGAACAGCTACATGGCGTGGGTTCAGGAGCAGAAGAACGGCCAAGTCTAGCAGCCGGTAATACGGCTGCACGTGAACTTCGCACGGGTGCCGCCTGAGCTGGAAAACCGGTTGATGGTGGTCCAGCCCACGCGGCGCGTGTAGCCGACCCACGCCTCACCATCGGACGCCAACCCGGTAAAGAACGTCAGCTGCCCATAGCGGCTGTTGGTCTGTGCCCAATAGCGTTTGCCGATCACCTCGAAACCGCGCAAATAGGTGGTGCTGCCGGCAGCCGCCACGCTGTAGGCATTCCCCAGCGGATCCACGCAAGCCAGCAGGTTGGCGCTGCGCACGCAGGTAGCCGCCAGGCTCGGCGTTTGTGCGCAGGCAGGTCCTGCCACTGCCAATAACAGGGCGCACAGCAGATATTTCATAAGGTTTCTCGGGGACCGGAACGGGCTCAAGCATTGCGCCCTTCGTCGTGACGAGCAAGGGGATTGGCTTATTTATGTTGTTATACTATAACATAAAGACACAGCCTGACCCGTGAACTGTTCTCCATGACTGAACAAGACCTCCTTGCCCAATCGCCCAACGATTACATGAATGAAGCCCAGCAAGGCTTCTTCCGCGAGCTGCTGCTGGGCCAGCGTTTTGAACTGCAAGCGCGCATCGAAGCCGAGTTCCTGGTGCTGCGCGAGCAGGAAACCAACAGCGACCCCGCCGATGTGGGCAGCGCCGAAGAACAGCGCCAATGGCAACTGCGCCTGCTGGAGCGCGAAAAAAAGCTGCTGGACAAGATCGACGACGCGCTTGAACTGCTGGCCCGTGGCGAATACGGCTGGTGCCGTGAAACCGGCGACCCCATTGGCCTGAAACGCCTGCTGCTGCGCCCCACAGCGACCCTGAGTATCGAAGCCAAAGAACGTGAAGAGCTGCGCGAACGCCATCAACGGGCGATTTGACCGGCCAACTCTGATGAGGAACACCTGATGCCCAATCGTCTCCCCGTTACCGTGTTGTCCGGCTTTCTCGGCGCCGGCAAAAGCACGCTGCTCAACTACGTCCTGCGCAATCGCGACAATTTGCGGGTGGCGGTGATCGTCAACGACATGAGCGAAATCAACATCGACGGCAGCGAGGTGCAGCGTGACGTCACCCTCAACCGCTCCGAAGAAAAACTGGTGGAGATGAGCAACGGCTGCATCTGCTGCACCTTGCGTGAAGACTTGCTGGAAGAAGTCGGAAAACTCGCCAAAGAAGGTCGGTTCGATTACCTGTTGATCGAATCCACCGGCATTTCCGAGCCGTTACCCGTGGCCGAGACCTTCACCTTCCGCGACGAAAACGAGCGAAGCCTGGCCGATATCGCGCGCCTGGACACCATGGTCACCGTGGTCGACGGCATGAACTTCCTGCTCGACTACCAGGCCGCCGAAAGCCTGGCCTCACGCGGTGAAACCCTGGGAGAGGAGGACGAGCGCTCAATCACTGACCTGCTGATCGAGCAGATCGAATTCGCTGACGTAATCCTGATCAGCAAGATCGACCTGATCAGCAGCCGTGAGCGCGAGGAACTGATGGCGATTCTCGAACGCCTCAACGCTCAGGCCGAAATTATCCCTATGGTCATGGGCGAAGTGCCGCTGAACAAAATCCTCAACACCGGCCGCTTCGACTTCGAGCGCGCTGCCCAGGCGCCGGGCTGGTTACAGGAACTGTGCGGTGAACATGTGCCGGAAACCGAAGAATACGGCATTGCCTCGACGGCTTATCGCGCGCGCCGGCCGTTTCATCCTCAGCGTTTTTTCGACTTTATCGACCGCCCGTGGGTGAACGGCAAACTGCTGCGCTCCAAGGGCTTTTTCTGGCTGGCCAGCAAGCATCAGGATGCAGGCAGTTGGTCCCAGGCTGGCGGGCTGATGCGCCATGGTTTTGCCGGGCGCTGGTGGCGTTTTGTGCCGAAAAGCCAATGGCCGCAGGATCAAGAAAGCGTGGCGGCGATCATGGCCAACTGGCAGCTGAGTACCGGTGATTGCCGCCAGGAATTGGTGTTCATCGGGCAAAACATCGACTTCAACCACATGCGTGCCGAACTGGACGCCTGCTTGCTCACCGATGAAGAAATGGCCGTTGGCGTTGAAGGTTGGCGCCTGCTGGCTGACCCCTTTGGCCCCTGGCTTGAGCAGGTCGCCTGATGCTGGCCCCGGTTATCCCATTGCGCCCCGTGATCCGCCAAACGCGTGGTGAAACCCCGCTGGCGCTGGCTGACATTCTGGAAGACGGGGTGAACCTGGCGGTTTGGCAGCGTCAACTGCCGCTGCATATCGCCGAATTCGGTGCCCTGCTGGTGGCGCTCAATGAGCCGCTGGCCGATTCCAGGGTAATTGAGCTCAACAACGAAGACGCTGTACCGAATTTGCAGGGTTTGGCATCCAGTTGCCGCGACCTTGAAGGCTACGAAGGCTTTATTGCCGATGTGTCCTGGTTGGTCAGCGCGTTTGCCTGTTTGCTGGGCGCCAAGCGCATTGGCGTGCGCTTGCGGCTGCTGGACAAGGCCATGTGCCCGCGTTTTCACGTTGACCACGTGCCGGTGCGACTGATCACCACCTACGCCGGCATTGGCAGCCAGTGGCTGCGCGAAGGCGTTATGGACCGCCGCAAACTGGCCCAGTCGGACGCGGAACCTACCGAGCGCATCGAGCAGATCCTCTGTGGCGAAGTCGCCATGCTCAAGGGCACCCAATGGCATGGCAACGAAGCTCACGGCTTGATTCATCGCTCGCCTGCACTCAAGGCTGATGAGCGACGGTTGATCCTGACGCTGGATTGGCTCGCATAACCGGGTAGGATCAAGCTCTCTACACGGTCTGAATGATGCCACTGATGCTGCAGAACATTCCCACCCACGTGATTGCCGGGCCGTTGGGCGCCGGCAAGACCAGCCTGATCAAACACCTGCTGGCCCAACGCCCGGCCAACGAGCGCTGGGCCGTGTTGATCAACGAGTTCGGGCAGATCGGTCTGGACGCTGCCTTGCTCACTCAGGATGACGACGGCATTGCTTTGGGCGAGGTGGCAGGTGGCTGCCTGTGTTGTGTGAATGGTGCACCGTTCCAGGTAGGCCTGGGCCGCCTGCTGCGTAAGGCCAAGCCTGATCGGCTGTTTATCGAACCCTCGGGCCTGGGCCACCCGGCGCAGTTGCTCAAGCAACTGCGGCAGGCGCCGTGGCAGGACGTGCTGGCGGTTCAGCCGTGCGTACTGGTGCTGGATGCCCAGGCGCTGGCGGCGGGTAAACCCTTGCCTGATGCGCAACGCGAGACGCTGGCCAGTGCCGGGCTGCTGGTGTTGAACAAGGATGAGGCGCTGAATGCCGCACAGCGCCAGGCCATTGAACAGCAATTACCCGACTGCCCGCTTTACTGGACGCGCCAGGCACACGTGCCGCTCGACCTGTTGCCCGGCTTGAACGCGCAAGGCCGCACTGCTGTGGATAACGTCGAAGTGCCCAAAGGCTTAGCGCAGATGCCGGCCATCTGGACCGATCCGACGCTGCCAATCTGCCTCAGCCAGGCTCAAGAAGGCGGCTGGAGCATCGGCTGGCGTTGGCACCCTAGTCAGCAATTCGACACCGTGCGCCTGCACCGCTGGCTGACAAATCTGGTGTGGCGCCGCGCCAAACTGGTTATCCACAGCCCTGAAGGTTGGCTCAGCTCCAACGCTGTGGATAACGGCGCACTCCTCTGGCAACTGAGCGAATGGCGCCGTGACTCACGTATTGAATTGATCTTCAGTCAGCCACAGGACGTGGCTGCATTGCAGGACGCCTTGACCGCCTGCCGTCAGTGACGGTTCTTGCTGGCGTGGTCCTGGCGCCATTGGCTCAGCTCGATCACTTCAGCGCTGGGCAGCGGCGTTTTGATCTCGAACGGGTAGGGCGCCAGTTCGATCTGCGCGCTGTGAGCACCAAACTGAGTGATCGTCCCGGGATGGCGTGCTTCGCCGGTCACGGTGAACTCAAAATTGTAGATGCGCGCCAGACGTCGCCGACCCTTGGCGTCCCTCACAAAACCGATGCGTTTCAACGCCACCGCGCCATCGAGCAGCTCGATATCGAGCTTGGCGCAATGCTGCTTGACCCGCTCCAGCGCCCGCTCGCGCAGGCCGTGGTTATGCCAGACCCAGGCGGCGCCGGTCGCCAGCAGCATCAACACAAAGATGTTTCCCAGGGTCAGCATGCGATGAACTCCAACAAAGTGAGAGCAGCTTAACTGTGTCTCTGGTCTGTCGTACAGGCCGTGTTTAGTCGCATACTGCGCGGCCAGAATTTCAATGGCTTTACGGAAATCTCCCGCATGAAACGCACACCTCATCTGCTTGCGATCCAGTCTCATGTGGTTTTTGGCCACGCCGGAAACAGCGCCGCCGTGTTCCCCATGCAGCGGGTCGGGGTGAATGTCTGGCCGCTCAACACGGTGCAGTTCTCCAATCACACTCAGTATGGTCAGTGGGCCGGCGAAGTGTTGGCGCCGCAGCAGATTCCGGCGCTGGTGGAAGGGATTGCCGCAATTGGCGAGTTGGGTAACTGCGATGCAGTGCTGTCCGGCTACCTCGGCAGCGCAGCCCAAGGCCGTGCGATTTTGACCGGCGTGGCGCGCATCAAGGCCATCAACCCCAAGGCCTTGTACTTGTGCGACCCGGTGATGGGCCACCCGGAAAAGGGTTGCATCGTGCCCCAGGAAGTCAGCGATTTCCTGTTGGACGAAGCGGCAGCGATGGCGGATTTCCTTTGCCCCAACCAACTGGAGCTGGACAGCTTTGCCGGGCGCAAGCCGCAATCGCTGTTCGATTGCCTGGGCATGGCCAAGGCGCTGCTGGCACGCGGGCCCAAGGCCGTGCTGGTCAAGCACCTGGATTATCCGGGCAAGCTGCCGGACGGTTTTGAGATGCTGTTGGTGACTGCCGATGGCAGCTGGCACTTGCGTCGGCCACTGCTGGCGTTCCCGCGTCAGCCGGTGGGCGTGGGCGACCTGACGTCGGGGCTGTTCCTGGCGCGGGTGCTGCTGGGTGACAGCCTGCTGGCAGCCTTCGAATTCACCGCCGCCGCGGTGCATGAAGTGCTGCTGGAAACTCAGGCTTGCGCCAGCTACGAGCTGGAACTGGTCCGCGCCCAGGACCGCATCGCCCATCCTCGCGTGCGCTTCGAAGCCACACCGATCGGTCTGTAAACCCACAAAACCCAATGTGGGAGCGGGCTTGCCCGCGATAGCGGTGGGTCAGCCAATACATGCACTACTGACAGCTCGCTATCGCGGGCAAGCCCGCTCCCACATTTTGATCTGGTTTACAGCTCGGGTCTTACGGCCCGTCTGCCTTGATTTCCTGATAGCGCTTTTCCAGCTCCTGGCGAATCTGCCGGCGCTGCTGCGCCTGCACGAACCGGCGCTTGTCTTCGCTGTTGTGCGGCTGCAGTGGCGGCACGGCGGCGGGTTTGCGCTGGTCGTCCACGGCCACCATGGTGAAGAAGCAGCTATTGGTATGGCGCACCGAGCGCTCGCGGATGTTCTCGGTCACCACCTTGATGCCCACCTCCATCGACGTGTTGCCGGTGTAGTTGACCGAGGCGAGGAAGGTCACCAGCTCGCCGACATGGATCGGTTCGCGAAAAATCACCTGGTCCACCGACAAGGTCACTACATAGCGACCGGCATAACGGCTCGCACAGGCGTAGGCCACTTCGTCGAGGTACTTGAGCAGGGTGCCGCCGTGAACATTGCCTGAGAAGTTGGCCATGTCAGGGGTCATCAGTACCGTCATCGAAAGCTGGGCGTTTCCGGGTTCCATAGCACACTCACGGGTTGTAGGCATCGGTTGGGGTGGCACCTCTGCGGGTGCTGAAATCTTTGCAGCGCCATCCCTAACGGGACGCCGGTGGGCGGCTTGCCGTCACGCCTGCACCGATCTGTTTCCATATATTGCACCGGCTTTCTGCCGGAAGTCGCGGTGTTAACCTTCAAAAGCCCGTCTCAGGGCATTTCTTACGATTAAGGCCGACTTTTCCTTCCGCTTATTGCGACCGTTCATAGGCGCCGGTGGAAGTGGGGAAAGCGCCAGTACCCTCAAGGAGCCCCTCGCCATGCACGCCATCAGCTTTATCCAGGACTTGGCCGTGATCATGCTGGTGGCAGGGGTTGTCACCATCCTGTTTCACCGCCTCAAGCAACCGGTGGTGCTGGGGTATATCGTCGCCGGGTTCATCATCGGCCCTCACACCCCGCCGTTCGGCCTGATCCACGACGAAGACACCATCAAGACCCTCGCCGAGCTGGGGGTGATCTTCCTGATGTTCTGCCTGGGCCTGGAGTTCAGCCTGCGCAAGCTGTTCAAGGTCGGCGCCACGGCGTTTATCGCCGCATTCCTCGAAATCATCCTGATGATCTGGATCGGCTACGAAATCGGCCGCTGGTTCGATTGGAACACCATGGACTCGCTGTTCCTCGGCGCGATCCTGGCGATCTCCTCAACCACCATCATCGTCAAGGCACTCAACGACCTGAAGATGAAAAACCAGCGCTTTGCCCAGCTGATTTTCGGCGTGCTGATCGTAGAAGACATCCTCGGTATAGGCATCATCGCCTTGCTGTCGAGCATCGCCGTCAGCGGCACAGTCAGCTCCGGCGAGGTGTTTTCCACCGTCGGCAAACTCTCGCTGTTCATGATCGTCGCGCTGGTGATCGGCATTCTGCTGGTGCCGCGCCTGCTGGCCTATGTGGCCAAGTTCGAGAGTAACGAGATGCTGCTGATCACTGTGCTCGGCCTGTGTTTCGGCTTCTGCCTGCTGGTGGTGAAGCTCGAATACAGCATGGTGCTGGGGGCGTTTCTGATCGGCGCGATCATGGCCGAGTCCCGTCAGTTGATTAAGATCGAACGCCTTATAGAGCCGGTTCGCGACATGTTCAGCGCGATCTTCTTTGTCGCGATTGGCTTGATGATCGACCCACAGATCCTGCTGCAATACGCCTGGCCCATCGCGGTCATCACCGTGGCGGTGGTACTGGGCAAAATGTTGTCTTGTGGCCTGGGGGCGTTTATCGCCGGCAACGACGGCCGCACCTCGCTGCGCGTAGGCATGGGGCTGTCACAGATTGGAGAGTTTTCCTTCATCATCGCCGCATTGGGGATGACCTTGCAGGTGACCAGCGACTTCCTCTACCCGGTGGCCGTGGCGGTGTCGGCGATCACCACGCTGCTCACGCCGTACCTGATTCGCGGCGCCGACCCGTTATCGTTGAAGATTGCGGCGGTGATGCCCAAGCGCATGAGCCGGGTGTTCGGTATGTATGGCGAATGGTTGCGCAGCATCCAGCCTCAGGGCGAGGGCGCAATGCTGGCGTCGATGATTCGCAAGATCATCCTGCAAGTGGGGGTAAACCTGGCGCTGGTGGTGGCGATCTTTTTTGCCGGCAGCTTTTTTGCGGCGCGCATCGGTGGGTATCTGGAGGGCTGGATAAGTGACCCAAGCTGGCAGAAGGCGTTGATCTGGGGCGGGGCGTTGCTGTTGTCGCTGCCGTTTTTGATTGCGGCGTATCGCAAGCTCAAGGCGCTGTCGATGTTGCTGGCAGAGATGAGCGTCAAGCCGGAAATGGCCGGAAGGCATACCCAGCGCGTACGACGAGTGATCGCCGAACTGATCCCCATCCTGTCGCTGCTGGTGATTTTCCTGCTGCTGGCAGCCTTGTCGGCCAGTATCTTGCCAACCAACAAGTTGCTGGTGCTGATCGCCGTGGTGGCGGCAGCGGTGGCGGCGGTGCTCTGGCGGTGGTTCATCCGCGTGCATACGCGGATGCAGGTTGCCTTGCTGGAGACCCTGGATAACCACAAGGACACGCCGGAGCACTAAGCCGAGTGGCGCATTCTTGTGGCGAGCGAGCTTGCTCGCGTTGGGCTGCGCAGCAGCCCTAAAACCGCCACATCGCAACATCTGAAAGAACGCGTCGCCCTGGTTGGGGCCGCTTCGCAGCCCAGCGCGAGCAAGCTCCTTTGCCACAAAAGCTTTGCGGAATCAGCTTTCCAGCCAGACGTCCCGCGCCCAGTGCCACACCGATTCCCAGGTTTCTTCGGTAACCAGTTCTTCTTCGCCGGACCACAGCACCACGGTGCCGTCTTCTTCGACGCAGTAGTAGTCGTCACCGTCCTGGCAGATCGGGATCATGCTGCGGTCAACACCGGCATCCCAGGCGTTGGCGGCAACGTCCGGCAGGTAGGTGTGGGACTGCGGGTCGGTAACTGTCACCGGCTCCAGGCTGCCATACACCACGTCGCTGACGGTGAGCAGGAATTCGCGGAAGACAAACGGGATGTCGATGAACAGTTGTTCTTCGATTTCCACAATTTGGTCTTCGTCAGGCAGTTCCAGAGGAACCGGGACCGGTTCGTTGGCTTCACGCAATTGTTCGATGATTTCTTCCACGGCCGGGATCCTCTTGCTAGTTGGCGCGGTTAATAGGGCGTTTTATACAGTAGCTCGCTATAAGTGCAACCGCGAAATAGAAAACCCCGGAACATGTCCGGGGTTTTTATTACCAAGTGCTCAAGCGTGCGGTTATCAGCCGTTCTGGCGGATACCGGCGACCAGCCAAGGCTGGTTGTCGCCCTGGGCGCGTTCCATGTTCCAGCTTTCGCTGAACACTTCGCCCTGGTCGAAACGCGAGGTCTTCGACACGCCGCTGAAGGTCAGGGTGGCGATGGTCTTGTCGGCGCGATCATCCACACCTTCCAGTTGTACGCGCAGGTCGTCGATGTAGGTCGACTGGAAACCGTCGCCCAGGTCGGCACGTTCGCGCTTGAGGAACTCAAGCAGTTGCGGGGTCACGAACTCGGAGATCTTGTCCATTTCGTTGGCGTCCCAGTGCTGTTGCAAGGACTGGAAGTGGCTGCGGGCCGCTTCGACGAAACGCTCTTCGTTGAACCAGGCCGGTGCATTGATTACCGGACGGGCGGCAGCAGGTGCACCCGAACCACCGAAGATCGAACCCATGGCTGGTTTTTGCTCGAACACTTCACGCTGCATCGGCGCGCCGGCTGGAGCCATGTGCTCCTGCTGCTTGCGGCGACGGGCGGCGATGAAGCGGAAGATCAGGAAGGCGATGACCGCCATGATCAGGATGTCGAAGATCTGCATGCCCTGGAAGCCGCCGCCCATGAACATGGACGCAAGCAGGCCACCGGCGGCGATACCGGCCAGAGGGCCTAACCAGCGCGAAGCACCGCCGGCCTTGGCAGCCGCGCCAGCAGCACCGGCTGCACCTGCAGTTGCCGCAGCACCGCCGGTACCGGCGGAAGGAGCCATTTGGCTGGTCTGGTGAGTCGGTGCCGAGCCCATGCTTTGGCCGCCACCGAAGCGCTTGGCGTTGGCGTCGAGGCTCATCGTCAGGCCGATGCACAACGCCATGGCGATGCTAAGAAAACGTTTCATAAAGGGAATTCCCATTTGTGGATTGCACGCGCGCCATGTTGCACAGGTGTCGTGACAGTGGCTAGCGGCATAATGTTTCGGGCTTTTACGTAAGACCAATTCCGAAGGGTCTGTAGGACTAGTTACAGATATTGGCCCGAGCGGGCGAAAAACAAGGGAGGTGCACGATTCTTCACATTGCAGGCGCCCGGCTAGCCGGGCGCCTGACAGTGAGCATGCAGTGTTTCAGATCGCTTCGAGCTTGGCGTAACCCATCATCAGCCACTTGCTGCCTTCGGCGAAATTCACCTGCACCCGCGCCTGGGCACCCGCGCCTTCGAAGTTGAGAATCACGCCTTCGCCGAACACCGAATGCCTGACCTGCTGGCCAAGGCTGAACTGGGTTTCCGGAATCTCGGAGCCGGCAAACAGGGTGCTGGAATTTTGCTGCTGGCCGCCGCCGAACGGTCGGCTGACGCTGTTGGACAGGCGCACTTCCTGGATCAGTCCCTTCGGCACTTCACGTACGAAGCGCGACACCTTGTTGTAGGTCTCGCTGCCGTACAGGCGTCGGGTTTCGGCGTAGGTCATCACCAGATTCTGCATGGCACGGGTGATGCCCACGTAAGCCAGGCGGCGCTCTTCCTCAAGGCGGCCGGGCTCTTCCAGGCTCATCTTGTGCGGGAACAGGCCTTCTTCCATGCCCACCAGGAACACATACGGGAATTCCAGTCCCTTGGCGCTGTGCAAGGTCATCAGCTGGATGCTGTCTTCATGCTCATCGGCCTGGGTATCACCGGCTTCCAGCGACGCATGCCCGAGGAAGGCAGCAAGCGGCGTCAGCTCTTCATCGTCATCGGTGTTTTCGAACGCGCGGGCGGCGCTGACCAGTTCTTCAAGGTTTTCTACCCGCGCCTGGCCTTTCTCGCCTTTTTCCGCTTCGTGATAGGCGATCAGGCCCGATTGCTCAATCACGGTCTGGGTCATCAAATGCAGCGGCATTTCCGCGCATTTGGCGGCCAGGTTCTCGATCAGCTCAACGAACACACCCAAGGCACCGGCAGCGCGGCCGGTCAGGCCTTTATTGGCGATCAGCAAGCGCATGGCTTCCCACATCGACACATCGGCGTGGCGCGCGTGGTCGCGGATGGCCTCGACGGTTTTCTCGCCGATGCCACGTGCCGGAACATTGATCACCCGCTCCAGCGCCGCATCGTTGCCACGGCCTTCCAGCAAGCGCAGGTACGCCATGGCGTTCTTGATTTCCGCACGCTCGAAGAAGCGTTGGCCGCCATAGATGCGGTACGGAATACGTTCGCGCAGCAGGGCTTCTTCCAATACCCTCGATTGGGCGTTGGAGCGGTACAAGATGGCGATATCGTTACGCGCCAGCCCGGTTTTCAGCGCGCTTTCGATGGTTTCCACCACATAACGCGCTTCATCGTGCTCGTTGAACGCGGCGTACAGGTTGATCGCTTCGCCTTCGCCGCCGTCGGTCCACAGCTCTTTGCCCATGCGCCCGGTGTTATTGGCGATCAGTGCGTTGGCAGCCTTGAGGATGCCGGCGGTGGAGCGGTAATTCTGCTCCAGACGGATAGTGATCGCGTCCGGGAAGTCGTCGGAATACTGGTAGATGTTCTCGATTTTCGCGCCACGCCAGCCGTAGATCGACTGGTCGTCATCGCCCACCACCATCAGGCTGTCGCCACCTTTGGCCAGCAAGCGCAACCAGGCGTACTGCACGGCGTTGGTGTCCTGGAACTCGTCCACCAGGATATGCCGGAAGCGCTTCTGGTAATGCGCCAGCAAGCCTGGGTTGTCGCGCCACAGGTCGAGGGCGCGCAGCAGCAGCTCGGAGAAGTCGATCACGCCGGCACGCACGCAGGCGGCCTCGTAGGCTTCATAAATGCTGCGCATGGTGGCCAGGAACAAATCGCCGCTGGCCTGAATATGTTGCGGGCGCAGGCCTTCGTCTTTCTGGCCGTTGATAAACCATTGCGCCTGGCGCGCGGGCCAGCGCTGTTCGTCCAGGCCCAGCTCGCGGATCACGCGCTTGACCAAGCGTTGCTGGTCGTCGCTGTCGAGGATCTGGAAGGTCTGGCTCAGCCCCGCTTCCTGCCAATGCGCCCGCAACAAGCGGTGCGCCAGGCCGTGGAAGGTGCCCACCCACATGCCGGCCGGGCTGATGCCCATCAACTGCTCGATGCGGTGGCGCATCTCGGCAGCGGCCTTGTTGGTGAAGGTCACCGACAGGATGGAATGCGGGGACGCGTTTTCAACCTGGATCAACCAGGCGATACGGTGCACCAGCACTCGGGTTTTACCGGAGCCAGCACCGGCCAGGACCAACTGACGGCCAACGGGGGCTGCTACGGCCTGGCGTTGGGCATCGTTGAGGGAGTTCAGCAAAAGGGAGAGATCATCGCGCATCGGCGCATTCTAGGGTGCCCGGGGGAGTGGGGCAAATCCCAATGCCGGGTGGTCACTCGAAAACGTCGGGCGTGTTTGGAGCCGGACAAACATTCTGGCGGGGCTGATGACCGGTCGGTCATAGGCCACAGCCCGCGCAGCACCTCGCTCAAGCTGTCTGGCTCCGAGTTTTGCGGCGGATTATCGTGCGGTTTTTATGACTTGGAGCAGTTTGGCCCAAGCGTTTGCTTGTGTATGCTCCGTGCACGTTTCGGGCTCACCATTATAAGAACACTGCCTATGACTCTCAGTCCTGACCTGTTCGGCCCTTCGGCGGCGCCTGCGCAGATCATTCGTAAACGTTATGCAACCGAGATGGCGGTCGAACGCACTCGCCTGCTGTACCAGGGCTCATTGCTGCCGACTTTATTGATGTTGGTGAACGGCCTGGTCTGCGCCTGGTTGCTGTGGAACCCCAAGCAATATCTGTTGGACAGCGTGTGGCTGGTCTGGCTGCTCGCCCTGGTGGCCTTGCGCGTGATCCAAGTGGCCGCGTTTGATTCGGCCATGCCCAGCCGCCAGGCTCAACCGATCTGGCGGCGCATGTTCATGCTCGGCTCGGCGGTCAGTGGCCTGACGTTAGCCACCGCTGCCATCGCGCTGGTGCCGGCGGACAGCTTCATGCAGCAGGCCTGGGTGTTCGGCCTGATCGGTGCGGCAATGCTGTCGGCCAGCGTCGCTTACGCGGTGAGCCTGCCCGCATTCCTGTCCTTTGCCGTGCCGTGTCTGGTGCCGGCCATCCTCTATCTGTTTTGGAACGGCACGGCGCAGCAGCAAGGTTGGGGCGTGCTTGGTCTGATCCTGCTGGGTTCTCTGAGCCTGGTGGCGTGGCAGGTCAACCGCCTGATCCAGCGTGGCCTGCTGCGACGCTTTCAGAACCAGGCGCTGATCGAGCATTTACAGCAGGCGCAGCAGCGCAGCGAGCAGTTGAATCAGGAGCTGGTGCGCGAAGTCGAGCAGCGCCGCCAGGTCGAACAGGACCTGCGCGAGGCCCAGATCGGTCTGCAAGACCGCGTGGCGCAACGCAACCAGGAACTGGACGCCGCCAGCCTGGCCCTGAACAAAAGTGAAGCGCGCCTGGCCATGGCGCTGCAGGCCAGCGAACTGGGGCTGTGGGACTGGAACCTGCAAACCGACGAAGTCCATCACACTCAGCTCAAAGAGTTGTTCGGCCTTGAACCTGAATACGTCACGGCAATGCTCAGCCACCTCAAGCCGCGCCTGCACCCCGACGACTTGCCGCTGCTCAAGCGCGCACTGGTGGAGCATCTCAAAGGCCGTACCGAGGACTATCAGGTTGAATACCGCGTGCGCCACGGCGACGGTCACTGGGTCTGGATCGAAGACCGCGGCCGCGCCGTGGAGCGCTCGCCCAGTGGGCGGGTAACGCGCATGCTTGGCACCCGCCGCGACATCAGCGCCGGCAAGGCCCTGGAAGAACAGCAGCGGCTGGCCTCGACCGTGTTCGAGGCGGCCAGCGAAGGCATCGTGATTCTTGACCCGAACTATGCGCTGATCGCCGTCAACCAGGCTTTCAGCCGTGTCACCGGTTTTGAAATCGACGACATGCTCGGCCGCAACGTCGTGGAACTGCCCAGCAGCCGCGACGCCCGTCGTCACTTTCCGGTGATTCGCCAGGCCCTGCTCAGCCACGGTACCTGGCAGGGCGAGCTGGTCGAAACACGCAAGAATGGCGAACTGTATCCCCAATGGCTGCAACTGAACGTGGTGCGCGATGTTCGCGGAAATGTCAGCCACATTGTGGGCTTCTTCGCCGATCTGTCGGCGCGGCGTGAGTCTGAGGAGCGCATGCGCTACCTCACGCACTATGACGAGTTGACGGGCCTGGCCAACCGTTCGCTGTTCCGCGAGCGACTGCGCGAAGCCCATGCGCGTGTGCGTCAGGGCGGGCGTAGCCTGGCGTTGCTGCATATCAACCTGGACCGCTTCAAGTTGCTGAACGACAGCCTGGGCCATGAAGTCGCCGACCAGCTGTTACAGAAAATGGCGCGTCGCCTGATCAACGCGTTGCCCGAGGCTGACACCATTGCGCGTCTGTCCGGCGATGAGTTCGCCGTGCTGTTCGACGCCTACGGCAACCTGTCGAGCCTGGCGCGAGTGGCCACGCGGCTGCTGGCAAAGCTGCGGGTGCCAGTGACGGTAGACGGGCATGAGCTGGTGGTCAGCGCTTCAATGGGTGTCAGCCTGCTGCCGGACAATGCGCGGGAAATTTCCGCGTTGGTCAGTCAGTCGAACATGGCCATGCAACATGCCAAGCACTTGGGCGGCAATAACTTCCAGTTCTACACCGACAGCCTGCAAGCCAGCACGCTTGAGCGTTTGCAGCTGGAGAACCACTTGCGCAAGGCCATCGACGAACGCCAGCTCACGGTGTTCTATCAGCCGAAACTGTGCCTGGCCACGGGCAAGCTGAACGCCGCCGAGGCGCTGATTCGCTGGGAGCATCCGCAGTGGGGCATGGTGCCGCCGGGGGACTTTATTGGCCTGGCCGAAGAAACAGGCCTGATCGTGCCGCTGGGCGAATTTGTCTTGCGCCAAGCCTGTTGGCAGGCGTGCGAATGGCAGCGCCAGGGGTTGGCGCCGATTCGGGTGTCGGTGAACCTTTCCGTGCACCAGTTGCGCCAAGGCAAGTTGGTCAGCCTGGTGCGCCAGGTGCTCGAAGAAACCGGCCTTGACCCGCAATACCTCGAATTGGAGCTGACCGAGAGCCAGTTGCTCGACAGCGTCGAGCACATCATTGCCACCTTCCAGCAACTGCGCGACCTGGGCGTGAAGCTGGCCATTGACGACTTTGGCACCGGCTACTCGTCCCTCAGCTACCTCAAGCGCATTCCCGTGGATTACGTGAAGATCGATCAGACGTTCATTCGCGGCCTGGGCCAAGGCCGTGAGGACGCTGCGATTACGCGTGCAATCATCGCCATGGCCCATGGGCTGGCGCTCAAGGTGGTGGCCGAAGGCGTGGAAGATCAGCAGCAGCTGGATTTCCTGCGAGGGGAGCGCTGTGACGAGGTGCAGGGCTATCTGATCAGTCGGCCGGTGGAGGCCGAGGGGCTGGCAGATTTGTTACGCAAAAATGCAGACTTTCCTTAAAGACGGCCAGCCCGCCTGTGTGGCTACACGGCGGCTGCCCGCTGATTCAAAGGGCATCAGGGCGATTTAGTGATGCATCGGACGGGCAAAACGGCAATTCTTGTAGTATAACTACAAGCTTGCTACATCCCTGGCGCCTGCCAATAACAAGAGTCCTGCCCTTTGAACCTGTTGCAACATATCGCCCAGTCGCGCCACCTGTTACGCAAATCGGAACTCAAGGTTGCCGATCACGTGCTGCTTGACCCTGCGGCCGTGATGCACAGTTCCATGGCCGACCTGGCCCACAGCGTGGGCATCAGTGAGCCGACCATCGTGCGTTTTTGCCGCGCCATCGGTTGCTCCGGGTTCCAGGACTTGAAACTCAAGCTGGCCCAGAGCCTGGCGGCGGGTGCGAGCTTTGGGCAATTTGCGATTCATGAAGACGATTCCGTCGCCGACTACAGCCTGAAAATCTTCGACACCACCTTGCACACCCTGATGGAAGTGCGCGAGAAGCTCGACCCGGTGGAGTTGCAGAAGGCCGTGACCGCAATGTCCCAGGCCCAGCGCGTCGAATTTTACGGCTTCGGTGCGTCGGGCGCCGTTGCTGCGGACGCCCAGCACAAATTCTTCCGCCTGCTGCTCACCGCAGCGGCTTACAGCGATCCGCACATGCAGGCGATGTCGGCGGTCACGCTGAAGCCGACGGATGTGGCGATCTGCATCTCCCAGTCCGGTCGCTCCAAAGACTTGCTGATCACCGCCAACCTGGTGCGTGAAAGCGGCGCGACGCTGATCACGCTGTGCCCAAGCCAGACGCCATTGGCAGAGCTGTCGACGGTCAACCTGGCGATCGACGTGCACGAAGACACCGAAATCTATACCCCGCTGACCTCGCGCATCGCCCACCTGGTGGTGATCGACGTGCTGGCGATGGGCGTGGCCATGGCGCGCGGCCCGAGCCTGGTCAACCACCTCAAGAGCGTGAAGCGCAGCTTGCGCAGCCTGCGTCTCTCGCCAAAATCGGTCAAAGCCCTCGACGACTGATTCAGGATCGCACCCGGTCCAAATGTGGGAGCTGGCTTGCCTGCGATAGCGTCATCTCGGTTTAACTGAAAAACCGCAGTGCCTGCATCGCAGGCACGCCAGCTCCCACAGGGAATCTCCTTCAATTTCGGAATATTCATCGTCCTGTAACCCCCACGCCGCCAAACCGTCATCCGCCGCGCCCATCCTGAACTCCCCGTACTCGCATTGGGAGACTCAACATGGCCCGGCAATACGAAGACAGCAGCACCGTCAAAACCCGTCGTCAGCAAGAAGACCAGCGCCGCATGGCGTTTCGTCGCGCAATCGAAGACCGTTGCGAAGAGCGCCAATTGCTCCAGAGCATCACGGACTACCCTGAACTCCACTGGCAGGCACCCGCGGCTGCCCAGCGAAACGCTCAGCCAACGCGCTGATCTGCACCCGCTCGCTGCGGATAAAGCCCAGGAACGCATGGGCCACCGGTGACAGGCGCTTGGCCTTGGCCTGCACCAGGCACCAACTGCGGTACAGCGGCAGTTCTTCCACCGGCAGCTCCTTGAGCCCGCCGGTGGCCAGTTCCAGGTTGATCGCGTGGCGCGTCAGCAGCGCCACGCCCAACCCCGCGCTCACGCATTCACGCTGCGCCTCGGCCGAGGCCACTTCCACTGTTTGGGTGAAATGCACGCGCTTTTCCTTGAAGTACTCCTCGCAGGCCAATCGCGTGCCGGAACCCGGCTCGCGCACCAGCAGCGTGTAAGGTTCCAGGTCCTGCAGGCGCAGCGGACCTTGAAGGCTCAAGGGGTGGTCGAGCGGCGCCACGGCGACAATCGGGTTGTTCAGGAACGGCAGAAATTCCAGGCCCATGTCCTGCGGCACCATGGACATGATCACCAAGTCATCACGGTTGTCTGAAAGCCTTCGAATCACCTGGGCACGATTGACGACTGTCAGGTGCAACTGCACCTCGGGGTGCTGGCGCTTGAAGGCGGCAAACAGGTGCGGCACGAAGTATTTGGCACTGGATTCGATCGCCAGCTTCAGCTGGCCCTGCAGCGAGCCCTGCATGTCCGACAGCTGCATATCGAGGTTTTCCAGGCGCCCGAAAATATCCCGGCTGGCGCGTTGCAAGGCTTCGGCGGCCTCGGTCATGTAGAGCTTTTTGCCGACGTAATCGAACAACGGCTGGCCGATCAGCTCTTCCAGCTGACGAATTTGTAGGCTTACGGCCGGTTGTGTGAGGGACATTTCCTCGGCGGCACGGCTGTAGGAGCGCAAATCACAGACTTCGTTGAAAATCTGCAACTGGCGTAATGTCATACGCATCAATGACTTACGCATTATCTGAATACTCTCGCCCCAGGCCGTTCGGCCAACTATAAGTGTTTACTTATACACAACCCAATAATTATTGATTTTTGTTAATCCTCCGTTGCGCCTAGTGTGTGTCTCGCGACTGTCATGAAACATTTGGTCACGCGCCGACCCGGACTCAGCGGGTTGAAGACGCAGCAATCGGCTCAAGGGAATTTCCAAGTGATAAAAAAGATCCTGATCGCCAACCGTGGTGAGATTGCCGTACGAATCGTGCGTGCCTGCGCCGAGATGGGCATTCGCTCGGTCGCGGTTTACTCGGACGCCGACCGCCATGCGTTGCACGTCAAACGTGCCGACGAAGCCCACAGCATTGGTGCCGAGCCTCTGGCCGGCTACCTGAACCCGCGCAAGCTGGTGAACCTGGCCGTGGAAACCGGCTGTGATGCGCTGCACCCCGGTTACGGTTTCCTGTCGGAAAACGCCGAACTGGCAGACATCTGCGCCGAACGCGGGATCAAATTCATCGGCCCGTCGGCCGAGGTGATTCGCCGCATGGGCGACAAGACCGAAGCGCGCCGCAGCATGATCAAGGCCGGCGTACCGGTGACGCCCGGCACCGAAGGCAACGTTGCCGACATCGCCGAAGCCCTCACCGAAGGTGACCGCATTGGTTACCCGGTGATGCTCAAGGCCACCTCCGGTGGCGGCGGGCGTGGTATCCGTCGCTGCAACAGCCGCGAAGAACTCGAACAAGCCTTCCCTCGCGTAATTTCCGAAGCCACCAAGGCCTTCGGTTCGGCGGAAGTGTTCCTGGAAAAATGCATCGTCAATCCCAAGCACATCGAAGCGCAGATCCTCGGTGACAGCTTTGGCAACGTGGTGCATCTGTTCGAGCGTGATTGCTCGATCCAGCGCCGCAACCAGAAGCTCATCGAAATCGCTCCAAGCCCGCAGCTGACCCCGGAACAGCGCGCCTACATCGGCGACCTGTCGGTGCGCGCAGCCAAGGCCGTGGGTTACGAGAACGCCGGTACCGTGGAGTTCCTGCTCGCCGAGGGCGAGGTGTACTTCATGGAGATGAACACCCGCGTGCAGGTGGAACACACCATCACCGAGGAAATCACCGGCATCGACATCGTGCGTGAGCAGATCCGCATCGCCTCGGGCCTGCCGCTGTCGGTAAAACAGGAAGACATCCAGCACCGTGGTTTCGCGTTGCAGTTCCGCATCAACGCCGAAGACCCGAAAAACAACTTCCTGCCCAGCTTCGGCAAGATCACCCGTTACTACGCACCCGGCGGCCCCGGCGTGCGTACCGACACGGCGATCTACACCGGCTACACCATCCCGCCGTTCTACGACTCCATGTGCCTGAAGCTGGTGGTGTGGGCGTTGACCTGGGAAGAAGCCATGGACCGTGGCCTGCGTGCCCTGGACGACATGCGCCTGCAAGGCGTGAAGACCACCGCCGCCTATTACCAGGAAATCCTGCGCAACCCGGAATTCCGCAGCGGCCAGTTCAACACCAGTTTTGTGGAAAGCCACCCTGAGCTGACCAACTACTCGATCAAGCGCAAACCCGAAGAGCTGGCCCTGGCTATCGCCGCCGCCATCGCCGCCCACGCAGGCCTGTGAGGAATACAACAATGTCCAAGAAAATCTTTGTCACCGACACCATCCTGCGCGACGCCCACCAATCGTTGCTGGCGACCCGCATGCGCACCGACGACATGCTGCCGATCTGCGACAAGCTCGACAAAGTCGGCTACTGGTCGCTGGAAGTCTGGGGCGGCGCGACCTTCGACGCCTGCGTACGTTTCCTCAAAGAAGACCCGTGGGAGCGCCTGCGCAAACTGCGCGCCGCATTGCCCAACACCCGCCTGCAAATGCTGTTGCGCGGCCAGAACCTGCTGGGCTACCGCCACTACAGCGACGACGTGGTCAAAGCCTTCGTCGCCAAGGCGGCCGTGAATGGCATCGACGTGTTCCGCATCTTCGACGCCATGAACGACGTGCGTAACCTGCGCGTGGCCATTGAAGCGGTGAAAGCCGCCGGCAAACATGCCCAAGGCACCATCGCCTACACCACCAGCCCGGTGCACACCATTGATGCGTTTGTGGCCCAGGCCAAGCAAATGGAAGCCATGGGCTGCGACTCGGTCGCCATCAAAGACATGGCCGGCCTGCTGACGCCGTACGCCACGGGCGAGCTGGTCAAGGCGCTCAAAGCCGAGCAGAGCCTGCCGATCTTTATCCACTCTCACGACACGGCGGGTTTGGCCGCGATGTGCCAACTCAAGGCCATCGAAAACGGTGCCGACCACATCGACACCGCCATCTCCAGCTTCGCCTGGGGCACCAGCCACCCAGGTACCGAGTCGATGGTTGCCGCCCTCAAAGGCAGCGAGTTCGACACCGGCCTCGACCTGGAGCTGCTGCAGGAAATCGGTCTGTATTTCTACGCCGTGCGTAAGAAATACCACCAGTTCGAAAGCGAATTCACGGCGGTCGACACCCGCGTGCAAGTCAACCAGGTGCCGGGCGGGATGATTTCCAACCTGGCCAACCAGTTGAAAGAGCAGGGCGCGCTCAACCGCATGAGCGAAGTGCTGGCCGAAATCCCGCGCGTGCGTGAAGACCTCGGTTTCCCGCCGCTGGTTACCCCGACCTCGCAGATCGTCGGCACCCAGGCGTTCTTCAACGTGCTGGCCGGCGAGCGCTACAAAACCATCACCAATGAAGTGAAGCTCTACCTGCAAGGCGGCTACGGCAAAGCGCCGGGCACGGTGAATGAAAAACTGCGCCGCCAGGCCATCGGCAGCGAAGAGGTGATCGACCACCGCCCTGCTGACCTGCTCAAACCGGAAATGACCAAGCTGCGCGGCGAAATCGGCACGTTGGCCAAGTCCGAAGAAGACGTGCTGACCTACGCGATGTTCCCGGACATCGGGCGCAAGTTCCTTGAGGAGCGTGACGCCGGCACTTTGAGCCCGGAAGTGCTGTTGCCGATTCCTGAGGCCGGCGGCGTAGCGCGCGCCGGTGGCGAAGGCGTGCCGACCGAGTTCGTGATCGACGTGCACGGTGAAAGCTACCGCGTGGATATCACCGGGGTTGGCGTCAAGGCCGAAGGCAAGCGCCACTTCTACCTGTCCATCGACGGCATGCCCGAAGAAGTGGTGTTCGAACCGCTCAACGAGTTCGTCAGCAGCGGCGGCAGCAAGCGCAAGCACGCGACCGAGCCGGGCCATGTCAGCACGGCAATGCCGGGCAATATCGTCGACGTGCTGGTCAAGGAAGGCGACGTGGTCAAGGCTGGCCAGGCCGTGCTGATTACCGAAGCCATGAAGATGGAAACCGAAGTGCAGGCCGCGATTGCCGGCAAAGTTTCTGCCGTTCATGTGGCCAAGGGCGACCGGGTCAACCCTGGCGAAATCCTGATTGAAATCGAAGGCTGAATAACAGCCTTCAAGACGACCGCTTAATCCTCGGGGGGGCAGGTGCCCCCCTTTTTTTTCGCCTGAAATAAAGTGTGGGTCAAAAGCCCATGGCCCATTGGCCCATCAACCCCTGATTGCGGCTGTTGCTGCCAACGTCAGCGGTGTAGGTCAGGCCCAACGTGTGCTGGGTCGACAGTGCAAGGTCGAGACCGGCGCGCAGGCCCAGGCTGTTGCGATCCAGGGCGGTGCCTCTGAGGGTGAAGCCGCTGTCGAAATCATCGCGTTTATCCCATGCCGAAGATTGGCGAACCGTGCTGCTGACGTCGCCATAGAGGTGCTGCCAGCGTGTACTCAAGTGGGGCGTGAGGCTCATCTGATTGCCCAGGGCATACAGGCTCGACAGGCGCAGGCCGAAGGTGCTGCCCAGGTTCTGTTGGGTTTGTTCGCCGACGTTAAGGGCTGTCACGCCACCTTTTTCCGTGAAGCTGTCGCGGTGATAGCGCTGCCAACCGAGACCGGCAAAGGGTTCGATGCTGATTGCGGCACCGCCCAGCTGATAACCCAACTCGACGAATGCGTTCTGGCTCTGAGCGCTGTACTTGCCCTTGAGTTGGTCGCGCAAGTTGAGGAAATCGACGTCGACGCTGCGTTTATTTCGCCCGTCGTGGTGGCTGTAAATCGCCCCCAGGCGCAGTGCCAGCGGGCCGTCCTGGCGCAAGGCATAGACGCCCAGGTGCCAGCTTTCCAGTTCGGCCTTGAAACGTTTGGCGTTCAGGTTGCTGCCTGACTTGGCCCCCATGACGCCGACGCGCCAGGCGGGGTTCACCGACCAGTCGGCGCCGACCATCAGGCCTTGTGTGCGCTGTTGTAAACCGGCGCTGCCGCGCTGGTCGTCGAGCTTGCCGCTGTTGCCCAGGCCGTTGAGCCACACCCGAGCGCCTTCGCGTGTCTGGCCGCTCAGCTCGCGGATCGCCGACAGCAGGTTGGCGTTCAGCTGTTTCAGGCTGTCTTGGGTGGCGGTGCCCAGGTTGGCATGCTGGCTGCCCGCCAATTGCTCAAGCACCGCGCCGACGTTGCCTGGCGCCAGGCTGCCCAGGTAACTGCCCAGGTGCTCAAGTGCATCCTGTTCCCGCTTGCCCAGCGCGCCAGACTCCAACAGTTGATCAATGGCGTAATCGAGCATGATCGCCGCCTGTTTACCGTTATGGGTGGTGGCATGCTCGACGAAGTAGAACTCATCGCCAGGCGCGGGAGGCGCGCGGTCGTGCACGGCGGGCAGGTCGCCCAGAGGGATCTCGTTAAGCCAGTCGCTGTCGTGCTCCATGTCCCTCTGCGCTTGTGCAAACGGAGCAGCAGTGACCACCAGCATGAGGGTAAGGGCTTTAGCGAACTGTTTTTGTGCAAGTGACATGTAAATCCAGCCTCATGGAATAAGAGGCCGGGAATTTAGCGAGATGACGGGGCGATAACTGTCAGGCTACCGACCCCTGATTCGCGGGAGTTGTCTTTAGTGCTGAGCGATTAAAAACTCATCTGCCATTGGCCGACCAACGCGTGATTGCGGCTGTTGCTGCCCATCTCGCCGGTGTAGCCCAGGCCCAGGCTGTGGCGCGCCGACAAGCCGACGTCCAGCCCGGCTTCGAGTAGCAGGCTGTTGCGGTCCAGAGCGCTGCCTTCGACATTGAACGCCGTGCCGCCGGCCAGGAAAGCCTGACGCGTGCTGCTGTCGACATCGCCGTAGGTGTGCTTCCAGCCGGCGCTGACACGGGGCGTGAGGCTGATGCCGTTGTCCAGTTGGCTCAGGTGCGCCAGGCGCAAACCGAATGTGCTGCTGAAATTGTCCTGGGTCTGACCGTCGACATGCAGCGCGGCGGCGCCGCCTTTTTCGTTGTAGCTGTCACGCTGGTAGCGCTGGTAGCCGAGGTTGGCGAATGGCTCGGCACTCAGGTGGCCGCTGCCCATGGCATAACCGAGTTCGGCAAAGGCCTGCTGGCTGTTGGCGTCATAGTCGCCTTTGGGGCGGTCGTTGAAACCGTTGAAGGCCACCGTGCGTTTGCTGTCGCCCTGGTGCCCGCTGTAAGCCGCGCCCAGGCGCAAGGCCAGAGGCCCACTCTGGCGCATGGCGTAGACGCCGGCGTGCCAGCTGTCGACGCTGCCGTCCACGCCGGTGGTGTCCAGGTCGGTCTTCGAATAACCGCCCAGCAAACCCACGCGCCAGTCGCTGTCGAGGGCCCAATCGGCCCCCAGCACCGTGCCTTTGGTGCGTTGGGTCAGGCCGTTGCTGCCGTGCTCGCCGTCGAGCTTGCCGTAGCTGCCGATGCCCTGCAGCCACAGGCGACCGCGCGCGTTCGGGTCATTGAGGTTGCGCGCCTCACTGGGTACGCCGCTGGCGGCGAGCACTGGGGTGTCGCGCTGATCAAGCCCGACCATCAAGCCCGCGCCGCCGCCCAATTGATGCATCGCCGCAAGCATGCTGTTGCCTATTTGGGCGCTGGCGCCGAGGGTGGCGCCCGTGAGGTTGGCAGTGCTGCTGCCGGCCAATTGCTCGATGGCTGCACCTGCCGTGGCGGTGGTGGTGGAGAGCAAGGCGTTATACAGCGGATTGTGAGTGCCCAGGCCTGCCAGGCTGTTGGCCGCGCTGGCGCCGTTGCCGGTACTGGCGAACTGATTGAAGGCAATGTCGTTACGGGTGTACGTGAGGCCGACTTGGGTAGGGCTGTAATCCAGGCTTGGCGTGAGGAATGCATAGTCGCTGGTGACGGTACCGAATTGACCCGTGATGCTGCCGGCTTGCAGCACGGTGTAATGGCTCTGCCATGGATACGTGCCGCTGGCAGGGTTGATTGCCAGGGTTGCGCCATTGAGGTTGGCCGTGCCGCCTACCTTGATCGGCGCGCTGCTGCCATCGGCATTCACGCCATAGGCCAGGGTCGAGCCGCTGCCCATGGTCAAGTCGCGGGCGATGGTGGCGGTGCCCAGCGCGGTATTGGTTTGCAGCGTGCCGTTGACCACCAGGCTGCCCACCGAGCCACCCCCGGCGTAAATACCGCCGGCATCGACTGTCACGTTACCGGCAATGCCACCCTGGTTGATCAGTTTGGCACCGCTGTAAATCTCGCCGCCGTCGCTGAAATCGCCGCTGCCGGTGAGGGTCCAGGTGCCTTGTTTCACGGCCAGCCATTCGACGTTGCGGCTGTCACCGAAACTGCCGCCTGCAGCATCATCCAGGCTCAGTCGGTCGTAGCCGGCGCCGCCATCCACCAGGCCGACAAAGCGGCTGCCATTGAGCAACACCAGCGTGTCATCGCCGCCGCCCAGATCCAGAGCCAGGCCATTGCTGCCGCTGATGGTGCCGCCGTTGATCACGGTGTCGGCAAAGTTGCCGACAAACTTCACGCCAAAGCCATTCAGACCCTCAATGACGCCGTGGTTTTCCAGGGTGGTCGCGGCAACGCCCGGGCCGTCGCTACCGTCGTCCACCAGGATCGCGTTGTTGGCGCCGCTGACCCGCGCACCCTTGGCGTTGTACACATAGCCGCCGCCCAGGGCGATGCCTTCGCTGCCGTTGGCAAAACCATTTTTGTCGACACCGCCGGCACCGATGCCCTGGATGATGCCGTAGTTTTCGATATGCGCGATTTTGTCGATGTCCACGCCATCGCCGTCGCCATCCGGCTGCAACCCGGAGAACGCGCCGGTGATGGTGCCGTGGTTGATCACCGTGCCGTCGCCGTCGGAGCCAAAGCCCGAGCCGTTGCGGCCAATCACCGTGCCGTAGTTGGTCAGCGACGCACCCAGGTCGGTGGTGATGCCATGGCGACCGCCGGAAATCAGGCCGTAGTTGGTCACCGTCACACCGGTGGCGGAGTCGATATCGACGCCGTCGAATTTGTCATCGCGCGAGAACGTGTCGCCGGTGGAGACCTCGCCATAGTTGGTAATGTTCGCGTTGGCGCCGGTCTTCATGCCGTCACTGGCATCGCCACGAATCAACCCACCGGCGCGGTTGATGATCGTGGTTGTCACGTTGGCGCTGCGGATCGCATCCAGGTCCAGCCCTTGGCCGGTGGCCGAGCGAATGGTGCCCCTGTTGTCGATCAACAAACTGCCGCTGGCAAAATTGCTGTTGATGCGCAGCGCGTCATTGGCGCCCTGGATCACACCGCCCGCGAGGTTGTAGACGCTGTAGTTGCGCGCCCCGGTGAGCGTGCCCGAACTGTCGATAGCGCGCCCGCCGCTGGAGACCAGCTTGCCCGCGTTGGTGATCACCACGCCCGCACCGCTGGTGCCGTCCTTGAGCGTGACGGCCACGCCGGAGGTGGTGAGGCTGCCCGCCGCCGTGGTGGTCAACGAATCACTGCCGGTCAGGGTTTTCCCCGTGGTGGTGGGCGTGTCGATCTGCACGGTTTTGGTCGGCGCAGGCGCCGCTTCAGCAAGGCCGCTGGCCAATAACGTGATGGCGAGTGCGAGGCGGTGGGGCGACGGGGGCATGGCGGACGACCTTGTTATGGAAACGAGTCGACCTGTATAGCGAAGGGTGGTTGCAGGAATGTGTCGGAGAGATGACAGCAGTGGCCCCGCTGCAGATCAACTGTGGGAGCGAGCAAGCCCGCTCCCACAATGGTTTTGTGTTGTGGCTGAGAATCAGGCCCGGCACTCGGCCAGTGTTTTCAGTTGGCCAGAACCATGCTGGTTCGCCTCGGACAGCCACGCTTCAAACCCCGCTCCAAGGGTTGGCCATTCCGAATCCAGGATCGAATACCACGCCGTATCGCGGTTCTGTCCCTTGACCACCATGTGCTGGCGGAACACGCCTTCAAAGCTGAAGCCCAAGCGCTGCGCCGCGTATTTGGAACGGGCATTGGCGTTGTTGCACTTCCATTCCAGGCGACGGTAGCCCTGCTCGAAAGCGTGTTTGGCCAGCAGGTACACCGCCTCGGTGCTTTTGGGCGAGCGTTGCATCGACGCGCCGAAGGTCACGTGGCCGATTTCGATGCGGCCCTGGGCCGGGACGATGGACATCAGGCTGAGGATGCCTTGCACCTCGCCGCTCTGGCGGTCGATCACGCTGAAGAAATACGGGTCGCTGTGCTGGGCATGGTTGTTGAGCCAGGCATCAAACGCGGCGCGCTCGGGGAAGGGGCCGTAAGGCAAGTAGTCCCAGAGCTTCGGATCGGCGCCCGGGCCTTCAAGGGCCCGAAACAGGCCATCGCCATGGCGCGCGGGGTCGAGTTTTTCCAGGCGGATAAAACGCCCTTCGAGCACTTGAACGGTGGGCGCGGGAACGCCTTTCCAGTCGGCGGGTGAGATAGGCATGCGGGGCTCCTTAAAGACCTTTGCGAAATTGGATAAAGCCAGGACGTTCGGCAATGCGTTCGTAGAGTTGAATCGCGGTGGCGTTGGTCTCGTGGGTCAACCAGTGGACCTTGCAGCAACCGTCAGCCTTGGCGGTGGCGTAGACAAACTCGATCAGCTTGCGACCCACGCCGCTGCCGCGTTGGGCCGGCTCCACCAGCAGGTCCTGCAGGTAGCAGGAGTTTTCGATGCTCCAGTTGGAGCGGTGGTAGATGAAGTTGACCATGCCCACCGCCTTGCCGTCCTGCCAGGCCAGGGCGGAATGGGTCGGCTCACTGGCATCGATCAGGCGTTGCCAGGTGCTTTGGCTGACGGCGTCGGGCAATTGGGTTTCGTAGAACCTCAAGTACGCCTGCCACAGTGGTAGCCAGGCGGCATGGTCGGCTGCGGTGACGGGGCGGATATCGATCTGGCTCATTCTGTGCCTCCTTGAGGGATAAAGCGCGCGAGCGTCTGATCGCGCACATCAATGCTGGCGGCCAAGCCCTCGCGCACGCCGTTGATATCGGCCTGGCTGCGGTTCTGGCTGAGTTTGCGTTTGCCGATCAGGCGCTCGATGGGCAGGGCGAAGCCGACGATGGCCTTGAGCATGCCGTCAATGTAGTCGGCGGGGGCATCGCTGACGCTCCAGGGCTGGGCGCGGTTGCCTTCGTGGCGATCGGTCAGCGCCGTGACCACCGCCAGCAAGCGCTCGGCATCGGCAAATACCTCGGCCTTGCCGTACGCATGCACGGCGATGTAATTCCAGGTGGGCACCACTTTGCCGTGCTCGGCCTTGGCCGGGTAAAACGCCGGGCTGATGTAGGCGTCGGCGCCGGCAAAGATCACCAGGGCTTCGCTGCCATTTTGCAGGTCGCGCCATTGGGGGTTGGCCTTGGCCATGTGCCCGTAAAGCGTACCGTTCGGGCCTTGATCGGGGTTGAGCAGCAGCGGCAGGTGACTGGCCTGCAGGCCCTGCTCGCCAAAGGTCACCAACTGCGCCAGGCGAGTGTGCTGGATCAGTTGCTGCAGTTCGGGCAAATCGTCGAGGGCAAAGGCGCGGGGTGTGTACATGGAAATATTCCTTGGCGAATGCCTGCATCCTAGGCAGGCTATTGGTCTGTTGTAAGAGCCAACTGGCACCAATTTCATAGGTCCAATATGTCGTCCATCACACCGCCGCTGTCATTCAACCCCGCTGGGATTGAGCTGGATCGCCGCCTGGGTTTGACGCGCCAGCTGTATGACGCCCTGCGCCAGCGCGTGTTGGACGGGCGGCTGGTCAGCGGCACGCGGTTGCCCGCCACCCGTGATCTGGCGGCGGCGTTGTCGATTTCCCGCAACAGTGTGGTGCGCGCCTATGACCAGCTGTATGCAGAGGGATTTATCGAGAGTCGCGTTGGCGACGGCACCTACGTTGCCCAGTTGCCGACGCCGAAAAAACTATCCACAAAAGTATCCACAGGGTTTTCAACAGGCTTATCCCCAGCCTTATCCACAAAATGCGCGGATTTGCCGGAAGATCTGGACCATGAAGTTATCCACAGCACCAGCCTGGCGCGGGTAAAAACCAACCATCTGTCCCGGCCTCCGTCGGGGCCGCCACGGGCATTTCGCGTGGGTGTGCCTGCCTTTGATCTGTTTCCGTTTGAGGTCTGGGCCAAGCTGAATGGGGCTTTTTGGCGCAAACCGGACCTTGAGCAGCTGTGCTACGGCGACCCGGCGGGTGACGCGCGCCTGCGCGGTCTGATTGCCGCTTATTTGCGCAGCTCCAGGGGAATGCAATGTGCCGCTGAGCAAATTGTGATCACCTGCGGCGCGCAACAGGCAATCAGCCTTTGTGCACAGTTGCTGGTAGAGCCGGGCGATGGCGTGGCGGTAGAAAATCCGGGCTACCGCGCCGCCGGTCACGCGTTTACCCTGGCCGGTGGGCGCCTGCACGGCGTACCCGTGGACGGCGAGGGCATTGACTGCCAGGTGCTCAATACCCTGAGCGATTGTCGCGTGGCGTATGTCACCCCCTCCCACCAGTACCCGTTGGGCGTGGTCATGAGCCTGGCCCGCCGCCTGGAATTGCTGGCCTGGGCCGAGCGCACGGGCGGTTGGATCATCGAGGATGACTACGACGGCGAGTACCGCTACAGCGGCGCACCCTTGTCGCCTTTGGCCGCGCTGGATCGCAAGGGGCGGGTGTTGTACGTGGGCACATTCGGCAAAGTGGCGTTTCCCGCGTTGCGTCTGGGTTACCTGGTGTTGCCGCCGGCCCTGGTGGATGCGTTTGCGCGGCGCCGTGCGGTCGACATGCGCCACTCGGAGGTCAGTACCCAGGCGGTGATGGCGGAGTTCATGGCGGCGGGGCACTTTCAGCGGCATATCCGGCGTATGCGACGTGCTGCACTGAGCCGGCGTGACGCGCTGTTGAGCGGCTGGCCCGGTGAGCTGCCGGGCGTGAGCAGCCTGCCCACTGTCGCGGCAGGCTTGCACCTCACGGTGCGAGTGGACAGCCTCGCCCGCGAACAGCAATTGGTGGCGCAGGCCCACGCCGTGGGGGTCGAGGTCAATGGCTTGAGCGCCTATTGGCTGCCGGATTCCAGCACTGCTCCCGACCAGCGCGCCGGGCTGGTCTTGGGGTTTGCCGCCGTGCCGCCGGCGAGCATCGCGCAGGCGCTTGGACGGTTGTACCGCGCCTGGGGTTGTCAGCCACCACCTTCAGCGCCGGGGCACCGGCAAGGCGGCAGTCTTGAAGAACAGTGATCGCGCCAGCAACGGCCCGATCTCACTGCGGTACACCGCGATATTGTCGCGGTCATCGGCCTTGGCCGGCGCTTCATACTTGCCGCCCAGACGCCGCTGCGATTGGGTCTTGAGGTGCGCGGCGGTGTAGGCCTCCTCGGGACTGACCAGGTCCTTGTAGTGAAAGTGGGCGTACCACAGCGCATTCGAGTGTTTGGCGTCGAGGATTTCGTACTCCTTCAAATAGCCCTTGTGGCGGCCGGAAAGCTTGCTGCGTGGGCCTGGCAGCGGTTTGATGATGATCTCGTTTTCACGGTACAGCAGTTCGACATGCGCGGCCGTCGGTGGGCGCTGCTTGAGCATGTCGAGCCGGGTGCGCAGGCCCTCGGCGTAGAGGCGTTTGATCGCGGCATCGAGGCTGCGGTTGATCAAGGCGGCCGACGGTGAGCCGCTTTCGGTCATATTGCTGGCGGTCAATGCCTCCTCAATGTCCTCGCCAGCCTGGGCCAGCTGCGCGGCGCGGCGGTGGAAACGCTCTTCGATCTCCACGGGCAGGCGTTTTGCCTCGCCGGCCAGGCGCTGGGTGCGCGTGATGAACTGTTCGACATCGTCGAGCAGCGCCTGAGCACTGGCGATACCGGCGGCCACGTTTCGCGACTGCGCCCGCGCAGTGGGCCGCGCCCCC
This sequence comes from Pseudomonas sp. NFX183, assembly GCF_047943075.1. Lineage (NCBI taxonomy): Bacteria > Pseudomonadati > Pseudomonadota > Gammaproteobacteria > Pseudomonadales > Pseudomonadaceae > Pseudomonas > Pseudomonas sp. NFX183. The sequence continues at coordinate 2,248,131 of NZ_CP181333.1, forward strand.
GTACGCTCACGCTCAACCCATACCCCGTCCTTTTTATGAAACAGGGCAATCACCTTGCCGGTCAGTGCTTGCTTGACCTCCACCAGCGGGGTCGGTTCTCCCCGTTGTGGCGGGCGTTCTTCGCCGACCACGATGCCCTGGAAGCGGGTCTTGATCACCTTTTTCTGCGGTCTGGGCACAGGCGTCGAGGGACCGGCAATCGCCGACTCCAGGGCCTTGCGCTCGCGCAGCAGCGTGGTCATTTGCTTGACCGCCCGTTGGGCGAACTCTTCGGTGAGCTGCTGCAAGGTCTCCAGGGCCGGGCGATGCACGTCCAGTGGAAAATCGGCCGGCAAATCGGCCAGGCTTTGATCCAGTCCAGTGAACTGGTCTACCAGGCTGTCGAGGACCTCGATCTGTTCATCCAGCGTGGCCAGATTGTCTGGCTGCAAGGCTTCGCACAGGCTCTGTACCGCCAGTTCGGCCCGATCGACCATCTGGGCGATCACCGAACGGGCAGTGTCTTTGCTGGCCGAGGCGGCTTCATTCACGCAGAGGAAGCGTGACAGGGTGATCCGGAACGCCTTGAGGTCATCCAGCGTTATCTTGGGCAGCACCTGTTCGTGGCGCAGCACCAGTTCCACGCCTTTGACCCCCAGGGCGCGGGCCTCCTTGAACCGTGATTGCAGGTAACTGATGCGCTCGACCATGGCCTGGGTCGACGCGTCGACGGCACGGCAGTCTTCCAGGGCCATCGGGGTGTCTGGCAAGTCCTCGTTGTCCAGGTATTCAGACACGGTGTGCAGGCCGTCTCGAAAGCGGATCATCTGTTCGGCGGTGGCACTTCGCGCCAGGATCATCTGGTCATGCAGGTAGCCGAGCATGGCTTCCTGATACGTCGGCACGGTATCGAGGATGTTCAGCGATTTGAGCTGGGCGATCGGTACGTCCAATTCTTCCAGGCGCCTGCTGACGTGCGTCAGGTAGGTGGTGCGGGCCTCTGCGCGATCGGCCGGTGGCGCGTGATCGATGGCCTGCTGCAAACCCATCATGTCCTGGCGTCGTTGTTCGACATGTGTGTCGAAGGCTGCCAGTTGCTCACGCAGTTCGCGGATTTTCGGCGGCCTCAGGCGCTGGCCTTTCTGTCGCCGGCTGCGCATTCCGCCGCCGCGCAGGCGCAACCGGGTGTCGACAAACCATTGGCCGAGACGGTTGCCAATCAAGGCCGGGCCTTCGCGGTTTGGGTCTTTGGGGTCGATGATCAGCACGGTGTCGTTTTCATCGAGCGTCACTTCGAACCAGCGCTGCGCCACCGGGACGTACCACGCCTGGCCCTTGGGGTAGAGGTGCAGATGAGGGCCGGGCTGGGTGATTATGTCGCCCAGCCCGGCGGGTTTGGCCAGGCTGAAACTGTCCAGTGTCGCGTCCAGGCTGTTGCGGTTACGCGTGAGGGCGCCGCGGGTGTGGAGGTTGATGTCATGGTCAGTCGGCAGGTGCGCGGTGTCGAGCGTGGGGTGCTGGATGATCGACGGTTTGGCCGGTAACGACGCTGCCGGCGGCGGGCGTTTTTCAGGCGCACGCGCCGGCGCGCGCTGCAGGCTGATGTGCAGCGCCAGGGCCATGCCCAGGGTCAGAAAAAAGTCCACGGCAGCACTCACGCCCGCCGTTTGATCGCCGCTTTCTCGGGCCTCGATAACCTGCTGCAGGTCATCCATGAGTTGCCAGATCCAGGCTGCGGCGCCCGCTGTGCGGCCCATGAACGGCAGCGCCGCATTCAGAACAATCCAGCCTGCATGCTTGAAGCTTTCCCAGCGAGCCTCGGCATTGGACACCGATTGACGGTCGGCCAGTGTCAACAGGGCGCGGGCGTTGGCGTTGTACAGCACCGCGAGGCAGTCCGCGCCCAGCGCCTGGGTGCCGAACTCAATCGGGCCGCTCATCACCATCGAACTCACCGGCTCGCTGAGCAGCGTCGGCAGGACCCAGGGTGAAGGCACGCTGCCGGGGAAGACAAACTGGGCGTAATCCTGGCGCACAGCGTCGGGCAACCAGGCCAGTACCGACTGGCGTAACGGCGTGTCCTGCTTGATGGCGTAAAGCAGGTTGGCCTGTGAGGGAAACTGCACCAAGGGTTCGTTGGACAATGGTCGATACAACAGGCAAGGGCCACTCGCAGGGTCCTGTGGCCCAATGAGAAACATGTTATCGACGCTGTCGGTGGCGCCGCTCACGCGCCACCGGGGGCGCAGTGTCAGCGGCCGGATTACCACGGTGACGCCATCCACTCGGCGGTGTTGCGCGCTGCTGGCCATGACCGCGTGCACGTAGCGATAACCCTGTTCGTCAACGTCGAACAGGCCTCGAATCTTGTACTGCAGCGCCAGCAAGGGCAGTTGCAGGCTCAGTTGTCCGGCGTACAACTGTTGGCGCCGCAAGGCTTGCTCGGGATTGGCCAGCAGCAGTGTGTTGACCCGTTCGGGGTAGTGCTTGCCGATGTCTGCCTGGGTGACCAGTTGCTCCAGGTAGTCTGCGGTCATCCACGCGGGTGTCGGGCTGCCGTTCTGGTAACTCACAGTCTTGTTGCCCAGCGGCAGCGCGACGAGGTTTTGCAAGGCCAGCTCGACCAGGCTCAAGGTCAGGGTTTGCGTCTGGCTAGGCAGCGCGACGGTCCCCCACACGACTTGGCTGGTGATCGTTATTGTCACGCGGTCCAGATCCAGTGATGAGGCCTGCGGATGGTCCTTGATGAGCGCTGTGCGCAAGGCCGTGCGGGTGAAGTCGGTGAGGGTTGGCAGTTCGTCCATGAAGGTCTTGCCGTCGCTTTGAAGGCTCAGCGCGGCCAGGTCCATCATGTAGCGCCCGTAGGCTGACTGATCGGTTTCGGAGGCCTGCAGCAGCCAGGCCGGCAATGCCCGTCGCGTGGTGCCAATACGCGACTGATCGAGAAGCGCCAGCTCGGCCCCTTGCATGCCGATAGCGCGGGCGGGCAACAGCGATTTGGGGGCCGCATCGGCCAGGTCGAGATCGCCCATGGCTTCGATTTGCAAGCTGATCAGGCTGAAGGCCTGGTGTTCGAAAAAGTTGCCGTCCGGTTCCAGCAAGCGCCAGTTCAGGGTTTTGCCGGGCAAGTCGGCGATATAGGGCAGCAGTGCCTGGCCGAAGGCCTCCAGGCTGGCAAATTTTGCATAGCCGGTATCGATCGAGTAGCTGAGGATGATGGTCTGTTCACCGTGATGCGCGATCAGCACGGCCATGGCCGTAACGCTGATGTGCTGGGCGCCGTTGGCGTCCTGCGCATCGATGTCCACCAGGTAGGCGCGTGTCGCGTACGGGTCGTGGGGCTGGCGCTTGACGAACTCGGGACAGTGGAACACCGCCCGCGCCACGGCGCAGTCGTCGGCGTTCCAGCCATGAACCTCCTGCACGTTCCACACATCGCGCAGCGACTGGGCAAATAGCTGCCAGCGTGGGCCGGTGGTGCCTGCGCTCCGGTTCCAGAAATCTATCTGTTGCTCCTGGAAGGCCACGAACAGCAACGGCGCCAGCTCATTGATCAGTCGGCCTATCGCGTCGATCCTGACGGGCAGGTGCACGTCGGGACCATTGCCTGAGGGGTACGCCAAGTAGTGTTCGCGATCAAGGTAAGTCACTGGCACGCGGGAGATTGCACTGCGTGTCAGGGCGCCGGTGAGGGTGTCCGTTGCCGGCTTGGCGGGGATGATGTCGCCGCCCAGTTCGAGCCATTGCGGGGCGTTGACGATGGCCAGGTCCGGGTTGATATCCAGCTCCGGATACAGCTCGCGCAGCGCCGCACGCAAGGTGGTGCAAGCCACTTCACGCAGGGACGGGCCGGTGGCCAGCTGCGCTAGTAATCCGCTGTTTTCGGTTGGAACGAGGTCTTTCATGGGCACTCCTTGGCCTTGAGAAATACGCGAGGTCGCCCGTGGGCCTCAGCGCGCAGACCCTGGCTGTAGCGGTTCCTGGCTGATCTTGCGGCGACAATCGCGCTCACGTTAGGCGCGATGAGGAGGGGGCGGGCATTACTTAGTTAGCGGCGGCGGGGAGTGTGCGTTGCCGGTGGCCGACGGGCTCAGCGACCAGGGAGGTTGCAGCGCTGCTCGGGTGGCAGGTTCTTTTGTGAGCAGATGGGTGGCGGACAGTCAGTCTCAGGGTCACTGACTGTCCGTTGGCGGTGGGGTGTCAGGTGCCCGACTTGATCTTGGTCCAGGCCCGCGTGCGAGCGCGCTCGGCGTCGCGCCCCAGTGGTTTCAAGGTGTAGAGCGTGGCCATGGCCGCCTCGGTCGGGTACAGGTTGGGGTTGTTGCGAATCGACGCATCCACCTGCTCGGTCGCGTCTTTGTTGGGGTTGGGGTAGCCGACAAAATCGCTGATTGGCGCGATCACCTGTGGTTGCAGCAGGTAGTTGATAAAGGTGTAGGCGTCCTGCGGGTTCTTGGCGCCTTTGGGGATGGCGAGCATGTCGAACCAGATCGGCGCACCTTCCTTGGGCAGGCGCATGTCCACGGTCACGCCGTTCTTCGCCTCTTTGGCGCGGTTGGCGGCCTGGGAGAAGCTGCCGGAATAGCCGACGGCCACACAGATGTCACCGTTGGCGATATCGGCCATGTACTTGGAGGAGTGGAAGTACGTGATGTAGGGGCGGATTTTCATCAGCAGCGCTTCGGCTTTTTCATAGTCCTTGGGGTTGTTGCTGTTGGGGTCAAGGCCCAGGTGTTGCAGGGCCAGCGGCAGAATCTCCGAAGGCGAGTCCAGCAGCGCGACGCCGCACTGCTTGAGCTTGCTGATGTTTTCTTCCTTGAAGATCAGGTCCCAGCTGTCCACCGGTGCGTTGTCACCCAGCGCGGCCTTGACCTTGGCCGGGTTGAAGCCGATGAGAATGGTGCCGTACATGTAGGGCACGGCGAATTTATTGCCCGGGTCGTTGGCTTCGATCAGCTTCATCAGCTTGGGATCGAGGTGGTTCCAGTTCGGCAGCTGGCTGCGGTCCAGCGGCTGGAATACGCCGGCTTCGATCTGTTTGGCCAGAAACACGTTGGACGGCACCACCACGTCATAGCCGGAGTTGCCGGTCAGCAGCTTGGCTTCCAGCGCCTCGTTGGTGTCGAAAATGTCGTACACCAGCTTGATGTCGGAGTGCTGTGCCTTGAAGTCATCCAGCGCTTTGGGCGTGATGTAGTCGAACCAGTTGTAGACCCGCAGGGTTTTCTCTTCGGCATGCGCCGCGCCACTGATAACGGCGGCGCAGAGCACGAGTGACTTGAGCATGTTCATTGGGCTGCCCCTTCAAAACCTTCGAGAACGTTGACGGCGTTGATGCCGATTTCTTCCACCGCATAGCCGCCTTCCATCACGAACAGCGTGGGTTTGCCCAGCCGGGCGATACGCGCGCCCATGGCCAGGTAATCCGGGCTGTCGAGCTTGAACTGCGAGATCGGGTCGTCCTTGAAGGTGTCCACACCCAGGGACACGACGATGATGTCGGCGCCGTAGCGCGTAATTTCCTGGCAGGCCTGCTCCAGCGCGGCGCTCCAGGTGTCCCAGCCGGAGCCGGCGGGCAGCGGATAGTTGAAGTTGAAACCTTCACCCGCGCCGTCGCCCAGCTCATCGGCATAACCCAGAAAAAACGGAAATTCCGCTTCCGGATGGCCGTGGATCGAGGTGAACAGCACATCGCTGCGCTCATAGAAAATCGACTGGGTGCCGTTGCCGTGGTGGTAATCCACATCGAGAATCGCGACTTTTTTGTGGCCCTGATCGAGAAAGGCCTGGGCGGCGATGGCGGCGTTATTGAGGTAGCAATAACCGCCCATCAAGTCGCTGGCGGCGTGATGCCCCGGCGGGCGGCACAGGGCGAAGGCGCTGTGGGCGCCCTGTTGGATGGCGGCCTGGGCGGTGAGGGCGACTTGCGCCGCGCTGTAGGCCGCTTGCCAGGTGCCGGCGGTAATCGGCGCGCCGCCGTCGAAGCTGTAGTAACCGAGCTGCCCGTGCAGGCTGGTGGGCAACACGCGGCGCAAGGTGCGGGCGGGCCAGGTGTAGGGCAGCAGGTCGCCGTCCTGGCCAAATTCGGTCCAGCGCTCCCAGGCACCTTTGAAGAAATCCAGGTAGTCACGGCTGTGAATGCGTTGCAGCGGTGCCAGGCCAAAGTCCTGTGGCGCGTTGACCGGCCCCAGTTCACGGTCCTTGACCCGTTGCAGCACGTGGTCGGCACGCGAGGGCATCTCAAAGCACGGCATCAGTTGCCCGTCCATCAGTTCGCAACGGCCGTGGTGCAGGTGGTGATCGTCCGAGTAGATCGTCAGCATTTGTTGTTCTCCGCAGGCTGTATCGGTGGATGCAGTCTTGCGGCGGACGCGGTTTATGAGAATGGCAGGAGCGGCCAAAAGGGGATGAATATGGCCAAATTGTCTGTCCGAAATTCGCCCCTCAATGGGGCGTCACGGTCGAAATTGGCTCGGCGCCACGCCACTCCAGCGGACAAACGCATGCCTGAAGCTTGCCGTTTCGCTGAAGCCCAACGCCTCGGCAATCCGATAGATCGGCCATTGGTCTTCGGCCAGCAGTTGCTTGGCGCGCTCAAAGCGCAGCTCGTCGAGCAGTTCCTGATAGCTGCAGCCCAGGTCGTGCAGATGCCGACGCAGGGTGCGCGCCGAACAGTTCATCTGCTCGGCCAGGCCTTCCAGGCCAGGTGCCGCGTTGAGTTGGGCGGTGAGCAGCTGGCGAATCCTGCCCAGCCAGGCCTGGCGCCCGGTGAACTCCAGGTTCTGTTTGCGGCAGCGCTCGGCCATGGCCTGGTGGGTAATTGCGTCAGCCAGCAGCAGCGGCCGGTCGAGCCAGTGCTTGTCGAAGGCAAAGGCGTTGGCGGTGGCCTGAAACTGCAACGGGCAAGGGAAGCGTTCGGTGTAGCGCGTGCGGTAGTCCGGGGCGTCATGTTCAAAGCGTGCGGCGAGCAGCGGCAGGGGCTGGCCGAGCAGGTCGTCGCAGATCACCTTGAGCGAGGCCAGGCACAGTTCGACGTTGAACATTTCCAGCGCAGGGTTTTCGCGGTAGTCGCTGGCGGTGAACCAGATGCGATCGCCGTCCTCTTCAAGGCTCAGCTCGAAAAGTGTTCCCAACAGCGCCGGATAACGCAGGGCCAGGCGCAAAGCGTCACCGAAGGTGGCACTGGTGAGCAGGGCGTAACCGAGCATGCCGTAGGCCGACACATGCATTTGGCGCCCCAGCTCCAGGCCGACATCCTGGCGCAGGGCCACGGCGTTGGCACACACACGCATCTCCTGATTGGTGGTGATGCGCGTGTCGGAGCGGCTCAGGTCCGCCGCGCAGATACCACTGCCGGCCAGCAGCGCCTCAAACGGCAAACCTTCGGCCTTGAAAGTGTTGAGCACCAAAGAGACGGCATTGAGGGTGGTGAGGTGGGAGTGCAGCATGGGAACTTCCAGCCAGGGGATGGCTGGAAGGGGAGCAAGTTACATGCCGGTCAGCTCAGTTCGCCGCACAGGTCCAGTTCTACCAGGCGGCGGACCTCGCTGATTTCGAGGCCGGCGCCGAGCAAGGCGTTTAGCTTGCCGAACACCGCTTCGCGGGTCATGCCGCCACCGGAAAGCACGCCCACGCCGCGCAGACGGCTGCCAGCTTCGTACACGTCCAGTTCCACGCCGCCCTCATGGCATTGGGTGATTGCGACGACGACCACACCCAGGTCCTGCGCACGCTTGAGGCTGGCGAGGAAGGCCGGGTTGTCACTCGGCCCGGTGCCGCTGCCGAAGCATTCGAGCACCAGCGCCTGAATGCCGCTGTCGATCAGCGCATCGAGCTGCCCGGCGGCGATACCCGGCACCAGCGGCAGCACGCCGACGTTGGCCAACGCTTTGGGCTGACGGTAATGCAGGGCGGCCGGGATCATTTCGGCCTGGGCGACACCCCCGTTGCGTTGCAGGGCAGCAAACGGGTGGCGACCGAAACTACGGATTTTCGCGCAACGGGTCGGCGCCATCAGCGCGCCATGGAAATACAGCTGAACGCCCGGCGACAAGCCTTCGCCCAACGCGTGCAGGGCGCCACTGACGTTTTCCCAGGCGTCGCTGTCGGGCACGCCGGCGGGCAGCATGGAACCGGTGAACACCACCGGCGCCGGCAGGCCGAGCAACTGGAAGCTCATGGCCGCCGCGCTGTAAGCCAGGGTGTCGGTGCCGTGCAGGATCAGTACTGCGTCGCAGCCCTCGTCCACGGCTTCAATCACCGCGACGCGCAGGCGCTGCCAGTAGGCCGGGGTCATGTTGGCGCTGTCGATCAGGGGCGCCATTTCCCGGAAGCGCCAGGCAGGCAGTGGCAGGGTGGCAAGCTGTTCGCGCATGCGCGCTTCAAAACCGGATGCCGGGGCCAGGCCGTTGGCGCTGGCTTGCATGCCGATGGTGCCGCCGGTGTAGAGCACCATGATGGTGTTAGCTGTGGTCATCGAGACTTCTCCTGAACGAAAAACGCCGCCGGGCCCAGAGCATGCCCAAGGCCGGGCGGCGTGTCATCTATCTAGGCTTGCTGCGCTCAGCGTGGCGCTTGAGCGTTCAGTTCAGCCGAGGCTTGAGCGCCAGGCTCAGGCTTCACCGGGTTCGCAGGCCAGGCCTTGCGGTCCAGGTCCAGGTCAGGGAACTGGCTGGAGTCGAACACCGGCGTCTTGATGCCCGCCGCGCGCTGGCTGTCGTAGTCGTTCAGGATGCGCATGGCGATCTTGAACAGGAACGCCAGGGCGAACAGGTTGACGAACGCCAGCAGGGTCATGGTGATGTCGGCGAAGGCGAATACGGTGCCGAGGTTCTCGATGGAACCCCAGAAAATCAGCACCAGCACCAGCGCGCGGTAGCCCATCAGCACCTTGCGGTTGTCGCCCACGATGAAGCGCAGGTTGCTCTCGCCGAGGTAGTAGTTGTACATGATCGAGGTGAACACGAACAACGCCAGGGCCACCGAGATGAACATCCGGCCCCAGTCGCCGACGACCGCCGCCAGGGAGTTCTGGGTCAGGGCAATGCCGTCGCCTTCAAAGCCCGGGGTGTAGAAACCGGAGAGCAGGATCAGCAACGCGGTGCAGGTGCAGATCACGAAGGTGTCCAGGAACACGCTGAACGCTTGCACCACACCTTGGGCGATCGGGTGTTCTACCGAGGCCACTGCCGCCACGTTAGGCGCACTGCCCAAACCGGCTTCGTTGGCGAACACGCCGCGCTTCACACCCATGATGATCGCGCTGCCCACCAGGCCACCGAAGGCCTGGTCGAGGCCGAAGGCGCTCTTGACGATGGTCGCGAGCATGGCCGGCACATGGTCGAATTGCAGCACGATCACGTACAGGGTCACGGCGATGTAGACCAGCGTCTTGACCGGCACCAGCAGGTCGGCGATCGAGGCGATACGCTTGATCCCGCCAATGAACACCAGGCCCAGCAATACCGCCAGCGCGAGGCCTGTGTAGGTGGTGTCCAGGCCGAACGCGTTGTTCAGCGAGTGGGTCACAGCGTGGGCTTGCAGGCCGTTGAAGGCGAAACCGAAGGTCACCAGCAACAGGAACGCCATGACCATACCCAGCCAGCGCTTCTGCAGGCCGTGCTGAATGTAGTAGGCCGGGCCGCCGCGGTAGGTGCCTTCAGCGTCGGTGCGCTTGTACAGCTGGCCGAGGGAGCATTCGATAAAGCTCGAGGACATGCCCACCAGCGCGGTGACCCACATCCAGAACACGGCACCGGGGCCGCCCAGCGTCACGGCGATACCGACGCCTGCGATGTTACCGGCACCCACACGGCCGGCCAGGCTGAGCATCAGCGCCTGGAACGAGCTGAGCTGGCCGGAGCTGCTCTTCAGGCTGTCTTTGAACACCGAGAACATGTGGAAAAAGTGGCGCAACTGAACGAAACGCGAGCGAATCGTGAAATAGCCGCCGAGCCCGACAATGAGCACGATCAGTACTTTCCCTGAGAGGAAGTCGTTGATGACTTCGAGCATGGAGTGTTCCTCGCTGATTTTTCTAATGGCAAAAACGCAGGACGGTGCGACGCATCGCTCGGCACCAGGCAGTGCACGACGCTTCGACCCCAATCCTTTTGCGGGTGTTGTTATTCATGCGGTTTCGCGCTGTCCAGGACCTCGTTACCGACAATCTCTGACGCGAAGAGGGGCGGCACTATACCTAGGAGAGCGTGATCCGTCTGCACGGGGCGATTAAAGGTTTCAGCCAAGCTGTTGCAGGCAAGGAGGGTTTGCAGGGCGATATTGGATTTTTTATGGGCGTCATTTCACAACCTTGGGGCAAAAAAAAGGGCCTGAAGAACGAGCCTTCAGGCCCTCAAAAGGTGAGAGGTGTCTAGTCCCTCAACCTGGTGAGCAGTGCAACAACCGTCAGGCCTTCAGCGGGACCAGACGTGGGGCAATCATGTTTTCGGGGCGCAGGATGTCGTCGAGCATGGCGTCGTCGAGCAAGCCTTCTTCACGCACCAGTTCCAGCACGCCGCGGCCGCTTTCTAGGGCGATACGCGCAATGCGGGTGGCGTTTTCATAGCCGATGTACGGGTTCAGCGCGGTCACCAGGCCGATGGAGTGCTCCACCAGTTCGCGGCAACGCGCTTCGTTGGCGGTGATGCCGACGATGCAGTGTTCGCGCAGCATGTCCATGGCGCGTTGCAGCAGGCGGATCGAGTCGAAGATCTTGAAGGCGATCAGCGGCTCCATCACGTTCAACTGCAGTTGGCCGCCTTCGGCCGCCATGGTCAGGGCCAAATCGTTGCCGATTACCTGGAACGCAACCTGGTTCACGGCTTCCGGGATAACCGGGTTGACCTTGCCGGGCATGATCGAGCTGCCTGGCTGGCGTGCCGGCAAGTTGATCTCGTTGATGCCGGTGCGTGGGCCGCTGGACAGCAGGCGCAGGTCGTTGCAGATCTTCGACAGCTTCACCGCGGTACGCTTGAGCATGCCGGAGAACAGCACGAAGGCGCCCATGTCAGAGGTGGCTTCGATCAAGTCGGCAGCCGGGACCACTGGCTGGCCGCTGATAACGGCCAGGCGTTGTACGGCCAGGGCCTGGTAACGCGGGTCGGCGTTGATGCCGGTGCCGATGGCGGTGCCGCCCAGGTTCACTTCGGTCAACAGCTCTGGCGCCAGGGTTTTCAGGCGGGCCAGGTCTTCACCCAGGGTGGTGGCGAAGGCACGGAATTCCTGGCCGAGGGTCATCGGCACGGCGTCTTGCAGTTGGGTGCGGCCCATTTTCAGCACGTGGCTGAATTCGACGCCTTTGGCGGCGAACGCCTGGATCAGGCTGTCGAGGCTGGCCAGCAGTGCGTCGTGGCCCAGCAGCAGACCCAGGCGGATCGCGGTCGGGTAGGCGTCGTTGGTCGACTGCGCCATGTTCACGTCGTTGTTAGGGTGCAGGTACTGATATTCGCCCTTGTTGTGGCCCATGGCCTCCAACGCGATGTTGGCGATGACTTCGTTGGCATTCATGTTGGTTGAAGTGCCGGCGCCGCCTTGAATCATGTCCACCACGAACTCTTCGTGGAAATCGCCGCGGATCAGACGGGCACAGGCTTCGCTGATGGCAGCGTGCTTGGCTTCGCTGAGCTGGCCCAACTCGCGGTTGGCGTCAGCGGCCGCTTGCTTGACCATTGCCAGGCCGACCACCAATTTCGGGTAATGCGAAATCGGAACGCCCGAGAGGCGGAAGTTGTTCACCGCTCGCAGGGTCTGGATGCCGTAATACGCTTGAGCAGGTACTTCGAGTACGCCAAGCAGGTCTTTTTCTGTGCGGAATGATGCAGCGGAGGACATGACGGAAATCATCTCGATATGGACCCGGAACTGGCCGGAACGCTGCGAATGCTAGGCTTGTGGGAGTTTTTGGGCCAATGCTGTTAAACACTGGCCTATGCACAAACGGCATAATGTCGGTGTGACCCGGTTATCATGGCGGGCGTGCGTGCCAAAATGGTGCGTACCCGTGGGAGGAAGTGATGAACCTTGAGAGCAAATGGCTGGAAGACTTCAGCGCCTTGGCGGCGACCCGCAGCTTTTCCCAGGCGGCGGAGCGGCGCTTTGTCACCCAGCCGGCCTTCAGCCGGCGTATTCGCAGCCTGGAAGCCGCGCTGGGCCTGACCCTGGTCAACCGCTCACGCACGCCCGTCGAATTGACCGCGGCGGGGCAGCTGTTTCTGGTCACCGCGCGCACGGTGGTCGAGCAGCTCGGCGAAGTGCTGCGCCATTTGCATCATCTGGAAGGCGGGCAGGGCGAGGTCATGCAAGTGGCGGCAGCGCATTCCCTGGCGCTGGGCTTCTTCCCGCGCTGGATCGCGCAACTGCGCAATGAAGGCCTGAACATTGCCACGCGGCTGGTTGCCACCAACGTCGGCGACGCGGTGCATGCGCTGCGCGAAGGCGGTTGCGATTTGATGCTGGCGTTCTACGACCCGGACGCGGCCATGCAAATGGACCCGGAAATCTTCCCGTCGCTGCACCTGGGCAACACCGAAATGCTCCCAGTGTGCGCCGCCGATGCCGACGGCAAGCCGCTGTTTGACCTGGAAGGCGAGGGCAGTGTGCCGTTACTGGCCTACAGCGCCGGAGCATTCCTGGGGCGCTCGGTAAACCTGCTGTTGCGCCAGCGCTCCCTGCGCTTTACCACCATCTACGAAACCGCCATGGCCGATAGCCTCAAAAGCATGGCGCTGGAAGGGCTGGGCATTGCCTGGGTGCCGCAACTGAGTGTGCGTGCCGAACTGGCGCGGGGCGAACTGGTGGTGTGCGGCGGGCCGCAATGGCATGTGCCGTTGGAGATTCGTTTGTATCGCTGCGCGTTGGTGCGCAAGGCCAACGTACGGTTGTTGTGGCGCAAGTTGGAAGGTGGGGCGGCGCAGTCCCCTCCAGTTGAACGCGGTTAGTGTGGGAGCTGGCTTGCCTGCGATGCAGACGCCTCGGTACATCAGGCATATTCAGGTGATGCTACCGCAGGCCAGACAGCTCCCACACTGACCCCGTTTCCATGGGGAATTTGCGCTGGTTTCGCTGACCCAGGAGTCAATAAAACCGCTGGTTTGCGCCACTGGACAGATGGTCATTCCAGGGGCTGTTTATCTGGATTATTACGGTATACTGCGCGGCCTTCGGCCGGTCCAACCGGCCAAATTTCGTACAACAAGCCACGCCGGATTTCCTGCGTGGCTTGTTGTTTTTTGACGCGCCTGCGGGCGCCCAGAGAGAAGAGGCACGACGATGAGTGCATTGGTTGGCGTGATCATGGGCTCCAAGTCCGATTGGTCCACCCTTAGCCACACCGCCGATATGCTGGAAAAACTCGGCATTCCGTATGAAGTGAAAGTGGTCTCTGCCCACCGCACCCCGGATTTGCTGTTCCAGTATGCCGATGAAGCAGAATCCCGTGGCATCGAGGTGATCATCGCCGGTGCCGGCGGTGCGGCGCACCTGCCAGGCATGTGTGCGGCCAAGACCCACCTGCCGGTGCTCGGTGTGCCGGTGCAGTCGTCGATGCTCTCGGGCGTGGATTCGCTGTTGTCCATCGTGCAGATGCCCGCCGGTATCCCGGTGGCCACCCTGGCGATCGGCAAGGCCGGCGCGATCAACGCCGCTTTGCTGTCTGCCAGCATCCTGGGCGCCAAGCACCCGCAGTTTCATGCGGTGCTGAAAAAATTCCGTGCTGAGCAGACAGACAGCGTGCTGGACAATCCAGACCCACGCATCGCCTGAGGTTATTGATTGATGAAAATCGGTGTAATCGGTGGCGGCCAACTGGGCCGCATGCTGGCCTTGGCGGGAACCCCGCTGGGGATGAACTTCGCTTTCCTGGACCCGGCGCCGGACGCTTGCGCGGCGGCCCTCGGTGAACACCTGCGGGCTGACTACAGCGACCCGGATCACCTGCGCCAACTGGCCGATGAAGTCGACCTGGTGACCTTCGAATTCGAAAGCGTCCCGGCTGAAACCGTGGCCTTCCTGTCGCAGTTCGTGCCGGTGTACCCGAGCGCCGAAGCCTTGCGCATCGCTCGCGACCGCTGGTTCGAAAAGAGCATGTTCAAGGACTTGGGCATTCCGACGCCGGCCTTCGCCGACATCCAGTCCCAGGCCGACCTGGACGCTGCAGTCGCCTCCATCGGCCTGCCGGCCGTGCTGAAAACCCGCACCCTGGGTTATGACGGCAAGGGCCAGAAAGTGCTGCGTACCGCCGCCGATGTGGTCGGCACCTTCGCCGAGCTGGGCAGCGTCGCCTGCCTGCTGGAAGGCTTCGTGCCCTTCACCGGTGAAGTCTCGCTGATCGCCGTGCGTGCCCGTGATGGCGAAACCCGCTTCTACCCGTTGGTGCACAACACCCACGACAGCGGCATCCTCAAGCTGTCCGTGGCCAGCACCGATCACCCGTTGCAGGCCCTGGCCGAAGACTATTCCAGCCGTGTGCTCAAGCAGCTGGATTATGTCGGTGTGATGGCGTTCGAGTTCTTTGAAGTCGACGGTGGCCTCAAGGCCAACGAAATCGCGCCGCGTGTGCACAACTCCGGGCACTGGACCACCGAAGGCGCCGAGTGCAGCCAGTTCGAAAACCACCTGCGGGCGGTGGCGGGCTTGCCACTGGGCTCCACGGCCAAGGTCGGCGAAAGCGCCATGCTCAACTTCATCGGCGTTGTGCCGCCGGTTGAGCGCGTGATCGCGATCGATGATTGCCATCTGCATCACTACGGCAAGGCCTTCAAGGCTGGACGCAAGGTCGGCCACGCCAACCTGCGCTGCAAGGACCGTGCGACGCTGCAAGCCCAGATCCTCAAGGTCGAAGCGCTGATCGCCGAGCAATAACCTGAGGATCGGCGGGAACCATTGGTCACCGCCGTCTCTCTGATTGCAGGATGGCAAAGCCTGACTAGGCTTTGGCATGACTCACATTCAATCAGAGGGAAATGCCATGGGTATCATCGGAACCATCTTTATCGGCTTGATCGTCGGCCTGCTGGCGCGTTTCCTCAAGCCAGGCGACGACAGCATGGGCTGGATCATGACCATCCTGCTGGGTATCGCAGGTTCTCTGGTCGCCACCTACGGTGGTCAGGCCCTGGGCATCTACCAGGCAGGTCAAGGTGCAGGCTTTATCGGTGCGCTGATCGGCGCCATCGTGCTGCTGGTGATCTACGGTCTGCTGCGTAAAAAGTAATTAAGCGACAAAGCCCTCTGCGCTGCGCAGGCGCAGAGGGCTAGAATGCTCGCCACCTGTACTTGCCGAGCCTCACCATGCGCCGTCTTCTGTTGACTCTCCTCTTGCTGGGCTCTGGCCTGGCGCACGCTGGCGAACTGCCGGAAACCGACTGGCTCGACCTGATGCCGCTGTCGGACCAGAAAGCCCTCGAAGCCATGCCCGAGATCGACCACAACTCCCCCGAAGCCCAAGGCACGTTCACCGACAAAGGTGGCCTCAAGCAAAGCAAAGGCTTGCCGGCGGTGATGTATTCGACCAAGACCGTGGCCGCCATGAATGGCAAGAACATCCGCATCGGCGGCTACCCGGTGCCTCTGGAAACCGACGCCAAGGGCCGCAGCACGCTGTTCTTTTTGGTGCCGTACCCAGGCGCCTGCATCCACGTGCCGCCTCCGCCGCCCAACCAGTTGGTGCTGGTGCGTTATCCCAAGGGGCTGAAGCTGGATGATATCTACACGCCGTTGTGGGTTACGGGCACGCTGAAGGTGGAGAAGGTCAATAACGATTTGGCGGATGCGGCGTATGCGCTGGATGCGGGGAAGGTGCGGGCAGTGAAGGAATCCGACCTCTAAGCCACAACGCAAATCAGTGTGGGAGCTGGCTTGCCTGCGATGCAGCCACCTTGGTGTGACTGATACACCGCGGTGATGCTATCGCAGGCAAGCCAGCTCCCACATTTTGCTCGTTATTTACAAGGCGAGACTTGTGATGCTCACGCCCAGTGTGTGGCTTTCACCCGGCGCCAGTGCCACCACATCATCCAGCACATTCGCCGTTTCGATGCACAGCATGCCCTGCCAGCCGTCATCGGCCATGTCGTCGAACGCCTTGGCGCGTTCGGTCCAGGGGTTCCAGATCACGGTCGAGTTCGAGCCTTGGCTGGTGAGCTGGAGACGACGCTGCCAGTCTTTATCGACAATGCTCAACTGCGCCGGCGTGTCCAGATAGATGCGGTCGGTCTCGGCACTGAAGTGCAGCAGGCCGGATTGCTGTTTGTGGCTCCAGCCGTCGGCGGTGTCGATATAGGCCAGCCCGTCCAGGCCTTCGACCTGCACGTTGCGTACGTCGCTCACGGCAAAATAGGTGTGCAGCGCCTGGCTGAGGGTCACGGTGTCGCTGCCACGGTTGTGGCTGGTCAGGCGGATATGCAGTTGATCGTCCAGCAGCAGGCTCAGCTTCAGGTCGACCTGATGCGGCCAGCCGGGAAAGCCGCCCGCCGGCACCGGCAATACGAGGTCGACGCGCAATGCCTGGCCTTCAAGTTCGGTTGCAGCCAATTCCCACAGTGCCGTGCGCACAAAACCATGGGCCCCCGCGAGTTGGTCGCTTTGGCGCATCGCCTTCACGCTTTGCGGGTTACGGTCGAATACGCCAAACCATGGCCAGCACACCGGCACGCCGGTACGAATGCCTTTGCCCTGCTTGAATACCGCCTCAGTGTTTGGCCAGATCACTGGCTGCTCGCCCTGGCGCTGGTAACTGAAGATGTGCGCGCCCTGTTGGGCCACCATCACTTCGGCGCCGTTGTGGCGGACGCGCCAGCAGTCCAGCTCGTCGATTTTCACGGTTTCAACGTGGGGCGTAGGCATAGCAGTGCTCTCTCATGGCAGGCAATGGGGCAATTGACCGTCAAAACCCGGCGATGTTTAACGCGCGCGCGATGGCACCGAGCGGGTACGGCCGCTGCCGTCGATGGCGACAAACACAAATACCGCCTCGGTCACCTTGCGCCATTCGCTGGACAGCGGGTCGTCGCTCCACACCTCGACCATCATCTGGATCGAACTGCGGCCGATTTCCAGGGCCTGGGTATAGAAGGACAATTGTGCGCCGACCGCCACCGGCACCAGGAACGCCATGCGATCGATCGCCACCGTGGCGACACGTCCGCCGGCCACTTTGCTGGCCATGGCGGTGCCGGCCAGGTCCATCTGCGCGACCAGCCAGCCGCCGAAGATATCGCCAAAACCGTTGGTTTCACGCGGGAGTGCGGTGATTTGCAGGGCGAGATCGCCTTGCGGGATAGGATCTTCTTGTTCGAGTTCGATCATGCCGAGGGTGCCTCTGACCCGTGACGCTTCATGGGTATTTCAAGTGGATAGCCGTCTCTGGAAAAACGTTTCAGCACCAACATACACCGCTCGATGCGTTTCTCGTAAGGCGTACTAAAGGGAAACTCTGCCAAATCGGCTGGATGGCACCCAACGACGTTTTGGCACAGCAGCCCCTCAAGACTGGGGTTCTTGCGCTTGCAGGGGCCGAGTATATCGAGACGCTGGCGCCACGACGACCTCCCGGCGCTCATTTGGTCGGCAAATCCTGGCTGTAATGCGGCTTTTTCCCGCAACTGTGCTTCTGATGGCTAATAAAGGGAAGAAACGGGGAATAACGCGCGCCTGCAAAGTGTTATTCGGTGGGCGCTGTGCTTTTTCAAGCGATTTGCTATCTTGCCAGACCCGCCGCAAGTCCCGGGCTTGCCGTCATTACTATAAGAGAAGCCTTGCCATGTCCTCCGTGCCCGCAAGCAGCGCGCAACCGTCGCGCCCGCTGACCCGCAACGACTACAAAACCCTGTCGCTGTCTGCCTTGGGCGGGGCGCTGGAATTTTACGACTTCATCATTTTCGTGTTTTTCGCCACGGTGGTCGGGAAACTGTTCTTCCCCGTCGATATGCCGGAATGGCTGCGCATGATGCAGACCTTCGGCATCTTCGCCGCCGGTTACCTGGCTCGTCCGTTGGGCGGCATCATCATGGCGCACTTTGGCGACCTGCTCGGCCGCAAGAAGATGTTCACGTTGAGCATCTTCATGATGGCCGTGCCGACCCTGATCATGGGCCTGCTGCCGACCTACGCGCAGATCGGCCTGTGGGCGCCGCTTCTGCTGCTGTTGATGCGCGTCATCCAGGGCGCGGCCATCGGCGGCGAAGTACCGGGCGCCTGGGTGTTTGTCTCTGAACACGTACCGCCGCGCCATATCGGCTATGCCTGCGGCACCCTGACCAGCGGCCTCACCGCCGGCATCCTGTTGGGGTCGCTGGTGGCCACCGCCATCAACACGCTCTACAGCCCGGAACAAGTGTCCGATTACGCCTGGCGTATCCCGTTCCTGCTGGGCGGCGTGTTTGGCCTGCTCTCGGTGTACCTGCGCCGCTGGCTGCATGAGACGCCGATCTTCGCCGAAATGCAGCAGCGCAAAACCTTGGCCGCCGAGCTGCCATTGCGCGCGGTATTGCGCGACCACCGTGGCGCCATCGTGTTGTCGATGCTGTTGACCTGGTTGCTGTCGGCCGGTGTTGTAGTGGTCATCCTGATGACCCCGACCGTGCTGCAAACCGTCTACCACTTCAGCCCGACCATCGCATTGCAAGCCAACAGCCTGGCCATCGTGACCCTGAGCCTGGGCTGCATCGCTTCCGGCGCGCTGGCTGATCGTTTTGGCGCTGGCCGCGTGCTGGTCATCGGTTGCCTGTTGCTGTTGGCAACGTCGTGGACGCTGTACCACAGCCTGATCGATCACCCCAACTGGCTTTTCCCGCTGTACACCCTGACCGGCCTGTTTGTCGGGGTGATCGGCGTGGTGCCTTACGTGATGGTAAAAGCCTTCCCGCCGGTGGTGCGTTTCAGCGGGTTGTCGTTCTCCTACAACGTCGCCTACGCCGTGTTTGGTGGTTTGACGCCGCTGGCGGTGTCGCTGCTGATGAAGGAAAGCCCGATGGGCCCTGCCTACTATGTCGCCGTGCTGTGTGTGATGGGGATGCTGGTGGGTGGCTATCTGTGGAAGCGCGGGCGCTAAAAGCCTGCAATGACCCTGTGGCGAGGGCACTCGCTCGCCACAGGGTTTGTGGTTGGCCAACGATTACAGAGTATTTCTGAAACACCGCTTCATGCGCTTCAACCTCCTCGCAAGTCCCGGATTTACTGGTCTTTCCCCTTCCTGTCAGGTTTTTCACAAATGCTGGCCTTTCATCTAATTGTCACATTGCGGACATAGAGTGTTCACACGGCCTACCGATACTTGGCCCCGATCCAACTATCCCTATCTGCTAGGAGCAAGGCATGAAACTGAAACGTTTGATGGCGGCAATGACTTTTGTCGCTGCTGGCGTTGCGACCGCTAACGCGGTAGCCGCTGGTGTTGACCCGGCAATTCCGGCTTACGCCAAGACCACCGGTGTATCGGGCAACCTGTCCAGCGTTGGTTCCGACACCCTGGCTAACCTGATGACCCTGTGGGCTGAGTCCTATAAAAAGGAATACCCGAACGTCAACATCCAGATTCAGGCTGCCGGCTCCGCCACTGCACCGCCTGCGCTGACTGAAGGCACCTCCAACCTGGGCCCGATGAGCCGCAAGATGAAGGACACCGAACTGGCGGCCTTCGAGCAGAAGTACGGCTACAAGCCAACCGCTATCCCGGTGGCTGTGGATGCCCTGGCCGTGTTCGTGCACAAGGACAACCCGATCCAGCACCTGACCATGGAACAAGTCGACGCGATCTTCTCCTCGACGCGTCTGTGCGGCGCCAAAGCTGATGTCAAAACCTGGGGCGACCTGGGTGTGACCGGCGACCTGGCCAACAAGCCGGTGCAACTGTTCGGTCGTAACTCGGTATCCGGCACCTACGGCTACTTCAAGGAAGAAGCCCTGTGCAAAGGCGACTACAAACCTAACGTGAACGAACAACCAGGTTCGGCGTCGGTTGTGCAGTCGATCAGCTCCTCGCTGAACGGCATCGGTTACTCGGGCATCGGTTACAAAACCGCCAGCGTGAAGACCGTGGCCCTGGCCAAGAAAGGCAGCACTGACTTCATCGAAGACAGCGAAGAAAACGCCCTGAACGGCAAATACCCGCTGTCGCGCTTCCTCTACGTGTACGTCAACAAAGCCCCGAACAAGCCTCTGGCTCCGCTGGAAGCTGAGTTCGTGAAGCTGGTTCTGTCCAAACAGGGCCAGGAAGTGGTCGTCAAAGACGGCTACATCCCGCTGCCAGCCAAAGTGGCTGCCAAGGCCCTGGCTGACCTGGGTTTGAAAGAAGGCAACTAAGCCTGCAAGACCTGGTGTAGATGCATGCTTTTGTGTGGGAGCGGGCTTGCCCGCGATGCTGGCGACGCGGTGTAGCGTTGAGACCGCATTGATGCCATCGCGGGCAAGCCCGCTCTCACATTAAACCGTCTACACCGCTAATTTTTCAGTCCGCTGCCAGCTCTGCTACGCGGCGGCTTTGCTGCGTCACTGCATTGTCATCTTTCTGTCATACAGGATCGCTAGGGTGTGCGCATGAATGATCTGGCCAATTCCACCATGACGACGACTTCTCCCCCCAAGCGCATTGATTTCAATACGCCTGAGCTGCAACGCAAGCGCCGCATTCGCGCGCTCAAGGATCGCCTGACCCGTTGGTACGTGTTGATCGGCGGCCTCGCCGTCCTCGGCGCCATTACCCTGATTTTCTTCTTTCTTGCCTACGTCGTCGCGCCACTGTTCCAGGGCGCCTCGCTGACCAAGGAAGATGCGCTGACGCCCGCCTGGATGCAGGACGCCGGCAAGCCGTTGATGATCTCCCTCGAAGAGCAGAACCAGGTTGCCATGCGGGTTTCCGACAAGGGCCAGGCGCTGTTCTTTGATGTGGACACGGGTGCTGAACTCAAGCGTGTCGACTTGCCGCTGCCGGCAGGCGCCAGCGTTGCGTCCATTGGTGAAGACCAGCCGGGCAGCCCGCTGGTGATCCTGGGTTTGTCCAATGGCCAGTCCCTGGTGTTCCGCCACACTTATAAGGTGTCCTACCCGGACGGCAAGAAAACCATCACCCCGGCCATTGAATACCCTTACGGCGAAACGCCGATCGTGCTCGACGAGCAGGGTCGCCCGCTGGAGCACGTCGCACTTAACGCCACCGATTCCTCGCTGGTCGTTGCCGGTTCCGCAGGTTCCTACTTGAACGTGCTGAGCCTGAGCCGCGAAGAAAACATGATGACTGGCGAAGTCACCAGCGAGCAGAAGCGTATCGAGCTGCCGCAAATGACCGAGCCGGTAAAGGCGATCTTCATCGACCCACGCCAGCAGTGGCTGTACGTGATCAACGGTCGTGCCCTTGCCGACGTCTTCAGCCTGCGCGACAAGAGTCTCAACGGTCGCTACAAACTGCTCGAAGACGGCAACGCCGAAATCACCGCCAGCACTCAGCTGGTGGGCGGTATCTCGCTGATCGTGGGTAACTCCAAAGGCGGCCTGGCCCAGTGGTTCATGGCCCGCGACCCGGACGGCGAGCAACGCCTGAAACAGATCCGTACCTTCCAGATGGGCAGCGCGCCTATCGTTGAAATCACCGCTGAAGAACGTCGCAAAGGCTTCACCGCCCTCGACGCATCCGGCAAGTTCGGCGTGTTCCACAGCACCGCGCACCGCACGCTGCTGGTCGACCCGGTGGTCGATGGCCAAGGCGTGTTCGGCCTGTCGCCACGCGCCAACCGCGTCATCGTCGAAGCGGGCGGCAAGCTGCAACCGCTGCTGCTGGACAACCCGCACCCGGAAGTGTCCTGGAGCGCGTTGTGGAGCAAGGTCTGGTACGAAAACTACGACGAGCCTAAATACGTCTGGCAATCGACCGCCGCCAACACTGATTTCGAACCCAAGATGAGCCTGGCGCCGCTGACCTTCGGTACCCTGAAGGCCGCGTTCTACGCCATGTTGCTGGCCGCACCACTGGCCGTTGCTGCTGCGATCTACACCGCCTACTTCATGGCCCCGAGCCTGCGCCGCAAGGTCAAGCCGGTGATCGAACTGATGGAAGCGATGCCGACGGTGATCCTCGGCTTCTTCGCCGGCCTGTTCCTGGCGCCGTATGTCGAAGGGCATTTGCCGGGGATTTTCAGCCTGCTGATGCTGTTGCCGATTGGCATTCTGGTGGCCGGCTTCGTGTTCAGCCGCTTGCCTGAGTCGATCCGCCTGCGCGTTCCCGATGGCTGGGAAAGCGCGATCCTGATCCCGGTGATCCTGTTTGTGGGCTGGCTCTCGCTGTACATGAGCCCGTACCTGGAAACCTGGTTCTTTGGCGGCGACATGCGCATGTGGATCTCCCACGACCTGGGCATCACCTACGACCAGCGCAACGCCCTGGTAGTCGGCCTGGCCATGGGTTTTGCGGTGATCCCCAACATCTACTCCATCGCCGAAGACGCCGTGTTCAGCGTGCCGCGCGGCCTGACCCTGGGCTCGTTGGCCCTGGGCGCCACGCCATGGCAGACCATGACCCGCGTCGTCATCCTGACCGCCAGCCCGGGGATTTTCTCGGCGCTGATGATCGGCATGGGCCGTGCGGTCGGTGAAACCATGATCGTGTTGATGGCCACCGGTAACACCCCGGTGATGGAGATGAACCTGTTCGAAGGCCTGCGCACCCTGGCGGCTAACGTCGCGGTGGAAATGCCCGAGTCGGAAGTCGGCGGCAGCCACTACCGCGTGCTGTTCCTCTCGGCGCTGGTGCTGCTGTTGTTCACCTTCATCATGAACACCCTCGCCGAGCTGATTCGTCAGCGTCTGCGCAAGAAATACTCGTCGCTTTAAGAAAGGTAGAAGTCTGTGAAACAGAACTCCCTGAATGGATGGTTCAAGAGCGGCGCCCCGGGCGTCTGGATCAGCGGTGGCGCGGTGTCCATCGCGGTCATCATGACTATTGGTTTGCTGGCCGTGATTGCCGTGCGTGGCCTGGGCCACTTCTGGCCGGCCGACCTGATCCAGGCCAACTACAACGTGCCGGGCCAGGAAAACCATATCGTCATCGGCGAAGTGGTGCAGAAGGAAGAAGTGCCACGCGAGCGCCTGAAAAGCGCTGGCCTGCCGGTGCCCGACCAGGGCCCGGAGTTCATGACCCGCGAGCTGATCAAGGTCGGCAACCGCGACCTGAACGGCAACGACTTCACCTGGATCGTCGGCGAGTGGCTCAAGGACCAGACCAAGCCGGCCAACCTGATGGCCATCGAGCGGCGTGAGTGGGGCAACTTCTACGGCACCCTGGTCAACGTCAAACAGGACGGCAAGGTCATCGCCGAAGGTGAAGCCGCGTGGCCGGAGCTGCAGGCCCGCGTTGACCGCGTAAACAAGCTGGCTGCGCAACTCAAGAGTCTGGAAAAAACCGACATCGGCGCGATCAACGCCGGGCTGGAGCGTATCCGCCTGCACGGTCGCAAGCTGGAGCTGGAAGGCAAGCTCGACGCTACCGCCCAAGCTGATATGGACTCGGGCCGCGCAGAACTGAACAACCGCTACAAGGACATCGAAGCGCGCCTGGCGGACCTGCACACCCAGTTCAACCGCGACAGCCTGACGGCGCGCGACGCTAACGGCAAAGAAGTGGAAATCGGCATCGGCAAAGTGGTGCACGCCTACCAGCCGAACGCCATGGGCACGATGACCAAGGTCGGCTTCTACTTCAGCAAGGTCTGGGAATTCCTCAGCGATGACCCACGGGAAGCCAACACCGAGGGCGGGATCTTCCCGGCGATTTTCGGCACCGTGATGATGACCCTGATCATGGCGATGATCGTGACGCCGTTCGGTGTACTGGCGGCGGTGTACCTGCGTGAATATGCCAAGCAGAACACCCTGACGCGGATTATCCGCATTGCGGTGAACAACCTGGCGGGCGTACCGGCCATTGTCTACGGCGTGTTCGGCCTGGGCTTCTTCGTGTATGTGCTGGGTGGCTCGGTTGACCGTCTGTTCTTCGCCGAAGCCCTGCCGGCACCCACGTTCGGCACGCCGGGCCTGCTGTGGGCCTCGCTGACCCTGGCGCTGCTGGCGGTGCCGGTGGTGATTGTGGCCACCGAAGAAGGCCTGGCGCGGATTCCTCGCACCGTGCGCGAGGGCTCCTTGGCACTGGGCGCGACCAAGGCGGAAACGCTGTGGAAGATCGTGCTGCCGATGGCCAGCCCGGCGATGATGACCGGCATGATCCTCGCCGTGGCCCGCGCCGCCGGTGAAGTGGCGCCGCTGATGCTGGTAGGCGTGGTGAAACTGGCGCCGTCGCTGCCGCTGGACGGCAATTACCCGTACCTGCACCTGGACCAGAAAATCATGCACCTGGGCTTCCATATTTATGACGTCGGCTTCCAGAGCCCCAACGTCGAAGCTGCGCGGCCACTGGTGTACGCCACCGCCTTGCTGCTGGTGCTGGTGATCGCCACGCTCAACTTGTCGGCGGTGTGGATCCGTAACCACCTGCGCGAAAAATACAAGGCGCTGGACAGTTAACACGGCCCAATGTGGGAGCTGGCTTGCCTGCGATGCAGGCAACTCGGTGGAACAGGTACACCGCGGTGATGCCATCGCAGGCAAGCCAGCTCCCACACTTAACCGCGTCACACGCAGATTTTTGAGTAAACCGCTCCGGCGGTTCAACGAAACGAATTGGTAGCACAGGGAGCATCCCATGCAACATGAAACCCACACCCACGGCATCAACATGTCGGCCCTGGGTCGCGACAAGCAGAGCCTGAGCCTGGCCCAGGAAACCGTGGCCATCGAAGTGCCGGGCCTGAGCCTGTACTACGGTGAAAAGCAGGCGCTGTTCGACGTCAGCATGAACATCCCCAAGCAGCGCGTGACTGCCTTCATCGGCCCGTCCGGCTGCGGCAAGTCGACGTTGCTGCGCACCTTCAACCGCATGAACGACCTGGTCGACGGTTGCCGTGTAGAAGGCGCGATCAACCTCTACGGCACCAACATCTACCGCAAGGGCGAGGACGTGGCCGAGCTGCGCCGCCGGGTGGGCATGGTGTTCCAGAAGCCCAACCCGTTCCCCAAGACCATCTACGAAAACGTGGTCTACGGCCTGCGCATCCAGGGCATCAACAAGAAACGCATCCTCGACGAAGCCGTTGAATGGGCGCTCAAAGGCGCGGCACTGTGGGATGAGGTCAAGGACCGCCTGCACGAGTCGGCCCTCGGTTTGTCCGGCGGCCAGCAGCAACGTCTGGTGATCGCCCGCACCATCGCCGTGGAGCCGGAAGTGCTGCTGCTCGACGAACCGTGCTCGGCACTCGACCCGATCTCCACATTGAAAGTCGAAGAGCTGATCTACGAACTCAAATCCAAGTTCACCATCGTCATCGTGACCCACAACATGCAACAGGCGGCGCGGGTTTCCGACTACACCGCGTTCATGTACATGGGCAAGCTGGTGGAATTTGGCGACACCGATACCCTGTTCACCAACCCGGCGAAGAAGCAGACCGAAGACTACATCACCGGTCGCTATGGCTAGCCCCAGCTGCACGCCGCACGTTTCAAGCGGCAAGTAAAAGCAGTTTGATCAACGACACACATCAGCTTGCAGCTTGTAGCCTGCGGCTTACAGCTTTTGCGGAGCAAACCCATGATTAGCAAAGAAGGCCTTACCCATCACATCTCCGCGCAGTTCAACGCCGAGCTTGAGGAAGTGCGCAGCCACCTCCTGGCGATGGGCGGGCTGGTGGAGAAGCAAGTCAACGACGCCGTCACCGCGCTGATCGAGGCCGACTCGGGCCTGGCCCAGCAAGTGCGTGAGATTGATGACCAGATCAACCAGATGGAACGCAACATCGACGAAGAATGCCTGCGCATTCTGGCGCGTCGCCAGCCGGCGGCGTCCGACCTGCGGTTGATCATCAGCATCTCCAAGTCGGTGATCGACCTGGAGCGCATCGGTGACGAAGCCACCAAGATCGCCCGTCGCGCCATCCAGTTGTGCGAAGAAGGCGAAGCGCCGCGCGGCTACGTGGAAGTGCGCCACATCGGCGACCAGGTGCGCAACATGGTGCGCGATGCCCTCGACGCTTTTGCGCGCTTCGACGCCGAGCTGGCATTGTCGGTAGCGCAGTACGACAAGACCATCGACCGCGAATACAAGACCGCACTGCGCGAGCTGGCCACCTACATGATGGAAGACCCGCGCTCTATCTCGCGGGTCTTGAACATCATCTGGGTGCTGCGTTCGCTGGAGCGTATCGGCGACCACGCGCGCAATATCTCGGAACTGGTCATTTACCTGGTACGCGGTACCGACGTGCGGCACATGGGCCTCAAGCGCATGAAAGCCGAAGTTGAAGGCACGGCCGATCAAATCCCTAATGTTCCGGGCGAATCTGACGATAAGTAAGGTTGCCCGAGAAATTAACGCCCGGCCTTTGGTCGGGCGTTTTCGTTTGCGGCATCTGAATTTTTTGCGCGGCAGGAACAATAAAGTCCTTCTGTGAATCGCGAGTTTTGGCAAAATGCCATCAGTCAGGCGTTTTGCGTGCCGAAGTTTTTATAGGATGAAGGGTCGATGAGTAAAGTCAGTGTATTGGTGGTGGACGACGCCTCGTTTATCCGCGACCTGGTGAAGAAGTGCCTGCGCAACTACTTTCCGGGGATCAAGATCGAAGATGCGGTGAACGGCAAAAAGGCGCAATCCATCCTGATGCGCGAGACCTTCGACCTGGTGCTGTGCGACTGGGAAATGCCCGAGATGTCGGGCCTGGAGTTGCTGACCTGGTGCCGTGAGCAGGCCCATCTCAAAGCCATGCCGTTCGTGATGGTGACCAGCCGTGGCGACAAGGAGAACGTGGTGCAGGCCATTCAGGCCGGCGTCTCCGGCTACGTCAGCAAGCCGTTCACCAACGAGCAATTGCTGAACAAGGTCAAGCAGGCCCTGCACAAGATCGGCCGCCTCGACGCATTGATCGCCAGCGCACCGACCAAGATGAACTCGGCCTTCGGCAACGACTCCCTGAGTGCCCTGACCGGCGGCAAGCCTGAAGCCGTCAAACCGGCGCCGGTGGCTGCGCCAAGCAAAGGCCTGCTCAACAGCCCGCCGGTGCAAACGCCAGGGGCAGCGCCGGCCGGCGGCCGTGGCCAGGGCCAGCTACGCCTTTCCAGCGGCACCCAGCAATGCGTGATCAAGGCGCTGAGCATCAAGGAAGCGCTGCTGGTGGTGCGTCGCGGTGAAGTCCTGCCGCAGGTACTGGAAAGCGCGGTGCTCGACCTTGAGCAAGGCGACAACGCCGAAGTGGCACGCCTCAACGGCTACCTGCACGCCGTCGTCGCCTACGAGCCCAAGCCCGACAGCGACTGGCTGCAACTGACCTTCCGGTTTATCGACCAGGACGCGCAGAAACTCGACTATATTTCCCGCCTGATCGCACGCGGCACGGCGCAGAAGCACTTTGTGCCGGGTGCGTGATTGCCTGCATAACGGGAATCAACCGACCGTCTGATTCCCGGTGCTTGGCTTGATTTATATCTGTTTCGATATAGGCTCTCGATAACGCATCAGTGTTATCGAGCTTTTGCTATGCCTTGAAACAAAGCTCCACCGCCATGGCCTGAATCGTCTATTACGCTTTTTCTTTCCAGCAAAGGAGAAGCCAATGCGCAGGCACAAGGATGTGGTGTTTCTAGGAAGCTCACTCAAGGACCTCAAGGAATTTCCTCTCGACGCCCGAAGGGCAGCCGGTTTTCAGTTGGATCTTCTGCAACAGGGCGAACAGCCTTTTGATTGCAAGCCCATGAGAACTATCGGACGGGGCGTCAGTGAGATTCGGATCACTGAGCAATCAGGCGCGTTTCGAGTGTTCTATGTGGTCAATCGCCCAGAGGCTGTCTATGTGTTGCACGCGCTGCGCAAAACCACCCAGAAAACCGAAGGGTGCGATATCGAACTGGCGCGTGCCAGATTGCAGGAGTTAGGTTAAGCCTATGACAGACCCAAAGATTCACACCGAACGCTTCAGCAACGTCTGGGATGCTCTGGAGGACACTCCCCAGCAAGCCGCCAATATGCGCCTGCGCTCAAAGTTGCTGCTGGCGTTGTGCAACACCATCCGCAGTTGGGAGCTCTCTCAGAAAGCGGCCGCTGAGCGGCTCAATATCAGCCAGCCTCGGCTCAATGACGTCCTCAATGGCAAGATCGACAAGTTCTCGCTGGACGCGTTGGTCAATTTGTCTGCCGCAGCGCAGTTGGAAGTCGATATCTGCTTCTCCCCGCTGCCGGCCTGATCATCGACGCGGGGACGAGTCGCTCACCCCCCACGCTCTATCTGATCAATCCAGCAACAGCACCTTGGCCAGCACGATCTTCGGCCCTTTCATCTTCTTGATGATGATTCGCAAGCCTTCAACCTCCAGCACTTCTTCCTCTTCCGGCACGCGCTTGAGGGTGTCGTAGATCAGCCCGGCGAGGGTTTCGGCTTCGATGTGGTCCAGGTCGACGCCCAGCAGGCGTTCTACCTTGAACAGCGGCGTGTCGCCACGCACCAGCAGTTTGCCCGGCTGGTAGGCGAGGATGCCGCGCTCGGCCTTGCGGTGTTCGTCCTGGATATCGCCGACCAGCACTTCCAGCACGTCTTCCATGGTCAGGTAGCCGATGATCTTGCCGTCGGCTTCCTCTACCAGAGCAAAGTGCGCGCCGCCTTTGCGGAACTGTTCCAGCAACTGCGACAACGGCATATGGCGCGATACGCGCTCCAGCGGGCGGGTCAGCTCGGCCAGGTTGAACGACTCGGGGATGTGGTCCAGTGCCGCCAGTTCCAGCAGCAAATCCTTGATGTGCAGCAGGCCGACAAACTCATTGCGCACCGCGTCATACACCGGGTAGCGGCTGAATTTGTGGCGGCGGAACAGCGCGAGGATTTCCTTGAGCGGGGCGTTGAAGTCCAGGGTGACCAGGTCTTCGCGAGAGTTGGCCCAGTCCACCACTTCCAGTTCGCCCATTTCCACGGCGGAGGCGAGTACACGCATGCCTTGGTCGCTCGGGTCCTGGCCACGGCTGGAGTGCAGGATCAGCTTGAGTTCTTCACGGCTGTAATGGTGCTCATGGTGCGGGCCAGGCTCGCCTTGGCCGGCAATACGCAAAATCGCGTTTGCGCTGGCGTTGAGCAGGTAAATCGCCGGGTACATCGCCCAGTAGAACAGGTACAACGGCACCGCGGTCCACAGCGACAGCAACTCGGGTTTGCGGATAGCCCAGGATTTAGGGGCCAATTCACCCACCACGATGTGCAGGTAGGAGATCACAAAGAAGGCGGCAAAGAACGACACGCCCTTGATCACTTCCGGCGACTCTACGCCCACCGCGCCCAGCAACGGCTCGAGGATATGCGCAAAAGCCGGCTCACCGACCCAGCCCAGGCCCAGGGAGGCGAGGGTGATGCCCAGCTGGCAGGCCGACAGGTAGGCGTCGAGCTGGCTGTGCACGGTGCGCAGGATCTGCCCGCGCCAGCCGTTCTTGTGGGCGATGGCCTCGACCCGGGTGGCGCGCAGTTTGACCATGGCGAATTCCGCCGCAACGAAGAAACCGTTGAGCAGTACCAGGATCAGTGCAAAAAGAATCATGCCGAAGTCGGCGAAGAGTGTAGCGAGGGTGATGCCAGGGGAAGGGTCCATGATGGGGTTTTGCAGGTTCCGTGTGTTCAATAAGGGGTGACAGAAGTGCCTGAAAGGCAGGCGCAAGTCGGCCAATGTAGCGGCTGACGGGGCGCTTGCCTAGTGCCCGCTGCCGGGCGGGGCCTGCAGGAACGATACAAATCCAATGTGGGAGCTGGCTTGCCTGCGATAGCGGACTGTCAGTTGGGGGTATGTTCAGCTGACCCACCGCCATCGCAGGCAAGCCAGCTCCCACACTTATCTCGGCATCGTTCTCAGGTTATTCATCATTCCCGACCAGCCGCGAACGCGTTACCTGCGTCGGCGGAAAGTGGCAGGTAAACGTGCTGCCATGCCCCAGCACGCTGCTGATTTCCAACCGTGCGCGATGGCGCAACAGCACATGCTTGACGATGGCCAGGCCCAGTCCGGTGCCGCCGGTGTTGGAGTTGCGGCTGGAGTCCACACGGTAGAAACGCTCGGTCAGGCGCGGCAAGTGTTTGGCGTCGATGCCGATGCCGGAGTCCTGCACGCTCAGGTGTGCGCCGTGTTCATCGGCCCACCAGCGAATGCGGATATTGCCCTTGTCCTGGGTGTACTTCACGGCGTTGAACACCAGGTTGGAAAACGCGCTGCGCAACTCGCCCTCGCTGCCTTTGAGCAGCACCAACGGGTCGGCTTCCAGGGTGATCTGCTGCCCGCGTTCGCCGGAAAGCGCCTGGGCGTCATTCTTGATGGTCTGCAACAGGCTCTGCACGGCGACGGGATGGTTGTCCGACGGGTAATCGGTGGCCTCAAGCTTGGCCAGCAACAGCAGGTCGTTGAGCAGCGTCTGCATGCGCGAGCCTTGCTGCTGCATTTGCTGCAGGGCGCGGCTCCAGCGCGGGTTGATCTCGTCGACGTTGTCCAGCAGCGTCTCCAGGTAGCCGCAGATCACCGTCAATGGCGTACGCAGCTCGTGGGAGACGTTGGCAACGAAGTCTTTGCGCATCTGTTCCAGCTGGTGGATGCGGGTCACATCACGCACCAGCATCAGGTGCTCGTTGTTGCCGTAGCGCGTCAGGTACAGCTGGATGCGTACGCGGTCATTGGTGGGCGAGGGGATTTCCAGGGCTTCTTCGTAATTGTCCTGCTCGAAGTACTCCTTGAAGCGCGGGTGACGCACCAGGTTGGTCACCGGCTGGCCGCTGTCCTGGGGCGTCTTGAGGCCCAGCAGGGTTTCGGCGGCGCGGTTCCACCATTCCAGGTTGCCATCGCTGTCGAGCATGATCACCGCGTCCTTGAGCGCGGCGGTGGACTCCTGCACCCGGTCGATCACCGCCTGCAGGCGCCCGCGAACGCGTTGGTCGCGACGTTGCAAGTGGTAGATGCTGTCGAACACCTCGCCCCACAGGCCGTAGCCGTCGGGTGGTGCTTCGTCGGGTTTGTGCTGGCGCAGCCATTCATGCAGGCGCAGCAGCTGTTTGAGGGTCCAGCCCAGGTACAGACCGATGCCGACGGCCAGGCTCCAGCCGTATTGGCCGCTGACCAGGCCGACCACCAGGCAGCCGGTGATCAATAACAGCATGTGGCGAATCAGGGTGCCATGCCAGTTCTGGTTCACTTAAACATGCGTCCTTGTCAGCTGTTAAGGAAAGGGAAGGGCTGGCTCAGCCTTTGGTGGAAAAGCGGTAGCCGGTGCCGCGCACGGTTTGTACCAGATTCTCGTAGGCATCGCCCAAGGCTTTGCGCAGGCGGCGGATATGCACGTCGACGGTGCGCTCTTCCACGTACACGTTGCCTCCCCACACCTGGTCCAGCAGTTGGCCACGGGTGTAGGCGCGTTCCTGGTGGGTCATGAAAAATTGCAGCAGACGGTATTCGGTCGGGCCCATCTCGGCTGGCTTGCCATCGATGGTCACGCGGTGGCTGATCGGGTCCAGAATCAGGCCGTCGACTTCGATCGGCGCTTCGCCATCGGTAGGGCCAGCACGGCGCAGCACGGCCTTCAGGCGGGCAACCAGCTCGCGTGGCGAAAACGGCTTGGTGATGTAGTCATCGGCGCCGACTTCCAGGCCCTGGATCTTGTTGTCCTCTTCGCCTTTGGCGGTGAGCATGATGATCGGGATGTCCCCGGTCAGCTCGTCACGCTTGAGGCGGCGGGCCAGCTCGATGCCGGAGGTGCCGGGCAGCATCCAGTCCAGCAGGATCAGGTCCGGCTTGCGGTCGACGATGATGGCATGGGCCTGCTGGGAATTCTCCGCCTCCAGGCAGTCATAGCCGGCCATTTCCAACGCAACGGCGATCATCTCGCGAATGGGCGCTTCGTCGTCAACGATCAGAATGCTCCTGCCAACCATGCCTAAATCCTCTTGTCATTTAACTGTCTTGCGCCGCATTAGATAACGGAATTATTGCAGTCGTGTGACAGTAATTTAGTCGCTTGGGCAATTCTCGGCACTCTGGACTACCCTTTGGGTCCGAATCCTGACAACCACAAAAGGAAGGTTCCGATGACTCAAACTACTTTTTCTTGGAAAGCCCTGCTGGTAACGGCCGCGTTGACGCTGCCGACACTGGCATTCGCGGCAGACCCTGCGATGACCAAAGACGGCATGTTGGTGGACCACAAGGGCATGACGCTCTACACCTTTGCCAAAGACGCCGATGGCAAGTCCATGTGCAACGACAAGTGCGCCACCAACTGGCCGCCGTTGATGGCCGAATCCACCGACAAGCCAATGGGCAAGTGGACCGTGATCACCCGTGATGACCAAAAAAGCCAATGGGCCTACAGCGGCAAGCCGCTTTACACCTTCGTGATGGACAAAAAGGCCGGTGACATGACCGGTGAAGGCAAAATGGACGGTGCCTGGAAGGTCGCCAAGCCCTGATCGCTTAGCGGCCAGTGAGCTAATTGTGGCGAGCAGGCCTGTTAGGGCTAACAGGCTTGTTATGGTTTGAGGGCTTGTTGTGGCGAGCGGGCTTGCCCCGCGTTGGGCTGCGAAGCAGCCCCAAAACCTGACGCCTCGGTCTTTCTGACGAAACACAGTGGCCCTGAGAGGGGCCGCTGCGCGCCCCAACGCGGGGCAAGCCCGCTCGCCACGACAAGCCCGCTCGCCACAGGGTCAACGGAACGCGTAGTCCGCCACAATCCCGACAAAAATCGCCAACCCGGCCCAGTGGTTGTGCAAAAACGCCTTGAAGCATTTCATGCGGTCCTTGTCGCGGGTGTACCAGAACTCCCAGGCAAAGCAGCCTGCCGCCGCCAGCAACCCCAGGTGGAACCAGCCGCCCAGCTCGAACCGCATACCCGCCAGCACCAGGCAGACCAGCGACAGGCCTTGCAACGTGAGGATGATCACGCGGTCGGCATCGCCGAACAGAATGGCAGTGGATTTGACGCCGATCTTCAAGTCGTCGTCGCGGTCGGTCATCGCGTAATACGTGTCATAGCCCACCGTCCACAACAGGTTGGCGATGTACAGCAGCCATGCCGTGGCAGGCAGGTGACCGGTCTCAGCGGTGAACGCCATCGGCATGCCCCACGAAAATGCCGCGCCCAATACCACCTGCGGGTAGTAGGTATAACGCTTCATGAACGGGTAGCTCGCCGCCAACGCCAGGCCGCCGAGTGACAGCAGGATGGTGGTGGCGTTGGTCAGCAACACCAACAGGAAGCTGATGCCCATCAGCACCGCAAAAAACACCAGCGCCTCTTTGGAACTGATCTTGCCGCTCACCAGTGGGCGTTGTTCGGTGCGTTTCACGTGACCATCGACCTTGCGGTCGGCCCAGTCATTGATCACACAGCCGCCGGCGCGGGTCATCACCACGCCGAGCACGAAAATCACGATATTGAGCAAGGACGGCGAGCCCTTGCCGGCAATCCACAGCGCCCACAGCGTCGGCCACAACAGCAGGTAGATGCCGATGGGCTTGTCCATGCGGGTCAATTGAATGAAATCCCAGGCCCTGGGGTTCAGGTGGTTCAGGGACTTGAGCAGACGTTGATACATCAGCAGTTCTCCGCACGGTCATGCAACGCCTGCCAGAAGCGCGGCAGGAAAATTTCCGCCACCAGCACGCTCAGCTGCCCGCGATCAAAGCGCGAGCGGCGTCCCCACAACCCGTCGGCCTGGTCCGCAGTCGGCAGCCATTGCCGTGGGTAGTGGCACACCTCGATGGCCTGGCGGGTGAAGGCGTGGTCGCAAAACAGCAACTCGCCCAGCGAACGGCTGCCCAGTTCGTCCATGTGCAACCCGTCGCCTTGCAAGGCACTGCGCGCCGCCACGCTACGCGCGAACACCCACGGCTGACCATGGCCGCGCAGATACACCTCGCGCACCCAACCGACAGTGGCCGGGGCCAGGCTCAGCGCCGTGCATTCATCGTCGCGCAACGGCTGCCAGCCTTCGAACAGCGGCGTCACGCTGAAGCCATCGTCGGACAGCCCCGTCAGCCGCCGCGTCAGCGAGCCTTCGTCGAACAGCCAGTCAAGGGTCAAGGGCGCGGGCAGTGGGCTCAGGAGGCTCTGGGTCAGCCATTGGCAAGCATCGGGAGGGGCGATTGAGTGCGGCACGGTGAGTCAGTATTGGCAGCAAAAGAGGCGGCGAGCTTACCATGGCATCCTGAGCTTTTGCCGGGCTGAACCGGCCGTTTGCGCCGAACATGCTTGCATCTGCCGGCTCCGATCAGTACAAAACGCCCTGAGCCGCACGGCAACGTTGGTCTATCGACCGTCGGCCAAGATGCCTGGACCCTGAGGAAGCAAGTAATGAAGAAGTGGCAATGTGTAGTCTGCGGCCTGATCTATGACGAAAAAGACGGCTGGCCGGATGACGGTATCGCACCGGGCACCCTGTGGCAGGACGTTCCGGAAGACTGGCTGTGCCCGGACTGCGGCGTGGGCAAAATGGATTTCGAAATGATCGAAATCGGTTAATCATCGATTTTTGAAACGTACTTCAAGGAGAAAGGAATGAACGCACCTGTCGTGATCATCGGCACAGGATTGGCCGGTTACAACGTGGCCCGGGAGTTTCGCAAGCTCGACAGCGAGACCCCGTTGCTGCTGATCACCGCAGATGACGGGCGCTCCTACTCCAAGCCCATGCTCTCCACCGGCTTTGGCAAGAACAAGGAAGCCGACGGCCTGAGCATGGCCGAACCGGGCGCCATGGCCGAGCAACTCAAGGCCGAAGTGCGCACCCACACCCGCATCAGCGGCATCGACCCGGGCCACAAACGCCTGTGGATCGGCGAGGAAGCGGTGATCTACCGCGACCTGATCCTGGCCTGGGGCGCAGAAACCGTGCGTGTCCCGGTTGAAGGCGACGCGGCTGAGCTGATTTTCCCCATCAACGACCTCGAAGATTACGCGCGCTTTCGCGCCGCCGCCGCCGGCAAACGCCGCGTGCTGCTGCTGGGCGCCGGCCTGATTGGCTGTGAGTTCGCCAACGACCTGATTCTCGGCGGCTACGAAATCGACCTGGTGGCGCCGTGCGAGCAGGTCATGCCGACCCTGCTGCACCCGGCGGCAGCCGCCGCCGTGCAAGCCGGGCTGGAAGGCCTCGGCGCGCGTTTCCACCTGGGCCCGGTGCTCAATCGCCTGCAGCGCACGGCTGATGGCCTGGAAGCGCACCTGTCCGACGGTGAAGTGATTCACTGCGACCTGGTGGTTTCGGCCATCGGCCTGCGCCCACGGGTGGACCTGGCTGCCGCCGCCGGCCTGCAAATCAACCGTGGAATCATGGTCGACCGCCACCTCAAGACTTCCCACGCCAACATCTACGCGCTGGGCGACTGCGCCGAGGTCGATGGCCTGAACCTGCTTTATGTGATGCCGCTGATGAGCTGCGCCCGCGCCCTGGCCCAGACCCTGGCCGGCAACGCCACGGCCGTGAGCTACGGGCCGATGCCGATCACCGTGAAAACCCCGATCTGCCCGCTGGTGGTTTCCCCACCGCCACGCGGCACCGAAGGCGTGTGGAGCGTCGAAGGGCAGGGCGCCGACATCAAGGCCTTGTGCCGCGACGCCAGCGGCCGCCTGCTCGGCTACGCCCTGACCGGCAGCGCCGTGATGGAAAAACTGGCCCTGAACAAAGAACTTCCGCCGTTACTGGCGTAAATACCGGTCGTTCTGTCGGAATCAGCACGTTCTTACCTCTATAAAGGTCGCCGCGAGACTGGCGGAGCGTGCGAGGGCATGCCATCCTCACTCCCGTCTGCCGCAGAGTAGAGCCTGCGGCGCCTTGGGCGCTGCTCCACGAGAGAGCAGCACGGACATAACAACAAAAAACCGTCAAAGAGGCTTCACTTATGCGTAAACCAGAACTCGCAGCCGCCATCGCTGAAAAAGCGGATCTCACCAAAGAACAGGCCAACCGCGTACTCAACGCCGTTCTCGAAGAAATCACCGGCGCCCTGCATCGCAAGGACAGCGTCACCCTGGTTGGCTTCGGCACCTTCCTGCAACGCCACCGCGGCGCCCGCACCGGCAAAAACCCGCAAACCGGTGAGCCAGTGAAAATCAAGGCCAGCAACACCGTTGCGTTCAAGCCGGGCAAGTCGCTTAAAGACAGCGTCAACCCGTAATCGCGGGACCGTCTGAAGGGAGGCGGGATGGGAAAAAATGGGCACGCCGACTGGGTTGGGTGCCCATTTTTTGTGGGGACGAGCAATCAATGCTTCTTTTTCTTTTCATCCAGATAGAAATTCAAATATTTCTTTGGTCTTTCTTGAAAGGCGCGTGCCTTACCGAATTTATAAGCTTCATCAAAGTATTTATACGCCTCGGCACTTCTTCCCAGTTCGAGAGATACCATCCCCACATTAATTAATGGACCAGTATCTATATCCGACTCTCGGCCCTCAAGAGTCTTTTGAGCCCATGGCTCGGCTGCGTTGAACTCGCCATTTTCGAAGTGAAGGTTGAAGAGGGAGCCAGTGACCCAAGACGATAAGGGGGTCCACTCAAGCTTTGGTTCCGGCAGTAAACTCCATGCCTTTTGGTATAGGGTGTGCGCTTCAGTTTTACGGTTTTGTTCATCGAGATCGTTGCCTGCCGCCATAGTGGCCATGATCTCATCTGCCAGTGTTGGATTCTCGTCCGCCAAATCTTTCATACAATAATCCTTAATAATATTTAGGTTTTTCTGCGGGGCCGATAAAGTCACCGGGGTCTTTGTACCTGTCAGTCAGCAGCGCGCCTTTGGATCGGTTGTGGGAATAATATTCCAGCTCGTAGTTATCAGGGTCACGCATCCAACCCCGTACTTCTTTTGTTTTAGCTCCGTGATAACCGCCTTTGCTGTTCCAATACTTAACGGCGTCGGTTTTATGAGCCATATCCGCGTCTTTGATCGAATACCATTTTTTATCAGTACTCTGGAACCGCATGTTTTTTCCGGAGCCAATTATTTTGCCTTCAGCTCTCATCCTAGCAATTACGGCTTTTCCTGTGCGGCTGCCTTTACCTGGTGTTCTACCCACTGAGTTCAGGCGGCAGGACAACCCTAGTGGGTCGTTCCAACCGAACGGGTTGAGCGCGTACGCGTAGAAATTCAATCCTCCGTTTAACCCAATCGGATCCGGCGTCGTAAACCGCCCCACATCCGGATCATAAAACCTGAACGTATTGAAATGCAGCCCCGTCTCCCGGTCCAGATACTGCCCCTGAAACCGTAGATTTTGTTCCTCGATGTAATAAGGCTCGCGCGCCTCTTCCAGCGTGCTGCCCCACACCCGGTAAGTCGCCTGCCAGACGCTGTGTCCGTCAGCTTCGGTCAGTTGCTCCGGCAACCCGTTCAGGTCGTTGTGGTAATAACGAATTTTCTGCAACGGCCCGGCACCGTCGACGCGAGCCAAAGGTTGGTAGCCTTCATCTTCATAAACGTAAAGGCTCGTCTGACTGTGCTTGTGCTCCTGCAACAACCGCAGCCCATCCCACATGAACCGGGTTTCCCCCAACGGATACCCATCGCTGCCATGCTCGGTTTTTTCAACCCGTCGCCCCAGCGGGTCATACGCCATCCTGACCACGCTGCCGCTTTCATTACGCACTTCAACCAACCGGCTTTCTGCGTCATACACAAACCGCTGCACGCCGCGCTTGGCGCTGCGCTTCTCGATCATCCGTCCAAACGCATCGTAGCGATAACGCTTGTCCTGATAGGTCAGCAGCTTGTTATGCACCACTAACCCGGCGCCCGTCTGCGGGCCGTCGAGCAGGTTGGCGGCGGCGTCGTAGGCGAAGGTTTCGCGCTGGCCGTGCAGGCTGTCTTGGCTGGCGATGATGCGGCCGGTGGCGTCGTAGTGCAGCAGTTGACGGTGTTGTGCCGCGGGTTGCTGGTCGAGTTTGCCGATCAGGTTGTCGGCGGGGTCGTATTCGAACTGCTTTTGCGTCGCCGCAGGCATCAGCGATGGCTGGCTGTTAAGGCGGCGTTGGCGTGAGCGCAGGCGGCCGCTGCGGTCGTATTCGCTGCGGGTGCTGAGCTGGCCTTGGGTGCGCAGCACTTCTCGGTGCAGGCGGTCGCGTTCGAAGTCGCTGATGACCTGGCCGTCGAGGTTGATCTGGTGCAGGTGGCCGCTGCCGTAGTACAGGCGATTGAGCCAGCGCCCGTCCGGCAGTTGGGTCTGGATCAGGTTGCCGAGTTCGTCGTAGTGATGTTGCAGCTTGCCGCCGTCACTTTGTTCGGCAAGCAACTGGCCGACAGCGTCGTAGGCGAAACCCAACGCCTGGGCATTGCCTTGCAGATCAGTGAAGGTGACCGCCGTGAGCTGATCCACCGCATCGTAGCTGTACTCAGTGCGGCCATCGTCGGTGGTCTTGGCGACCAGTCGGCCGACCGCATCACGCTCCAGCCGATGAACGATGGGCGCTGGCGGCGTTTCGGGGACCACCGCCAAGCCATTGCCATAAGGCGCTGGAACGGCAGTCACCGCTGTGATGTTGTCCAGCCGGTCGTAGTCGTAGCGCTTGGCGCTGCCGTCGAGGTCTTGCTGTTCCGCCAGCCGATCGCCGGCATCCCACGCAAACCGATAGCTTTCACCGTTTTCATTGACCAACGCTTGCAGACGCCCGTAGCTGTCGTAGCCGAACTGCACCTGGCGACCATGGGCGTCGGTGCGCTGGCGTACCTGGCCTCGCCGGTTGTGTTGATAGAGCGTGGTGTGCCCGGCGGGATCTGTATAGCCCACCAACTGCCCGCTGGCATCGCGCTGGAAATGTTCGGTGCGGCCGTCCGGTAATTGGCTGCTGAGCAAACGGCCCTGGGCGTCGTAGCTGAACTGCGTGCGTTCACCCAAGGCATCAGTGATGACCTGCAAATAGCCACGGTCGTCGTAGCTGAAACGCGTCGGGTAGCCCGAGCAGTCGATATGCTCGACCAACTGCCCAAACGGGTTCCAGCGCAGTTGTTTGCTTTTGCCAGTGGCATCGATGATTTCCACTGGCTGGCCGTGCGCGTCATAGCGGTAACGGGTGATATAGCCCAGCGGATCGGTCTCGGCGATGCAGTTACCGCGTGGGTCGTAGCGATACTGCCAACTGTTGTCGGCGGCGTCGGTTTCCACCAGCGGCAATGCCCAATGTTCCAGCCACAAGGTCGAATCACTGCGGCCCAGCGGGTCGGTTTCGCCGATCAGGTTGCCGCTCTCGTCGTAGTTGTAGGCATAACGCCCGGCCTGTGGGTCGGTAGCGCTGAGCAACTGACGTTCGTCATTCCACTCAAACAGCCAAGTCTGGCCGAGGTTGTCGCTGTACTGAATGATCTGGTGCTGAGTGTTCCAGTACCGCGTACTCACACGCTGCAGGCCGTCGGTGATGCGCGTAAGACCGGCCTGCAGGTCATAGTCGAACTGGTAAGAGTCGCCCTCATCGGTCCAATGCCTAACCACGCGCCATTCCAGGCCTTCAACCAGTGCCCACTCATAGAAACAGCGCAATCCGGTGGGCAATTGATGTTCCACCATTCGGCGCCCGGCATCGTAGACGAAGCGCCGCTGGACTTGATCTGTTGCATCACGCACTTGCGCGAGATTGCCCGCCGCGTCGTAGCCGTAGCTCACGAGCACTTCGCGACGTTGATCCGGGTAGAGGCGCTCAATATGAGCTACATGACCCTGATCACGGATCAGCTCAACCTGAACCAGATCGAACGTGTCGCGCAGGCGTACCAGACGTCCGGCTTCGTCATAGTCGATATAGATGCGGTTGTCGTTACGATCACCCAGTTGGGTCAGACGCAGTCGCGACGGGTCTGCTGGAGCAGCTTCGAACAAGCGGTACACGCCGTCGTCACTTTCGATCAGCAACTGCCCATTCAGGTGTCGCCGTACCGCGAGCCCTTCACCGGCACTGAATACTGCGCCGCCCAACGGAATCGAACCCATGTCGATGGGCCGGCCCTGTTCATCGGTGTAGACCAGCGTTTCGCCGCCCTCGGGATGCGGCTGAATGTCGACGCACACTTCGTAGGCCACGCTCCAACCGGTACCGAACAGGCTACCTTGGCGTTCGTCGCGGCTGTTGTAAAAGCGCTGCCAACCGATCGGCAAAATGCCCGGCAGCACGAAATCCAGTTCCTCGACATCGCCCAGTACCTTTGCGCCCGTCGCAGCATGCACCGGGTTCGACGAGCCCATCGCGGCGTTGGCCGCAGCGCCCATTGCGCTGCTGATGGCCATCGACGTCGCGCCGCTGACCAACATGCACGGTAACTTGCTGAGGAACTTGCCCTTGCCACCCTTGAGCATCAACAGTGCCGTGACCGCCAGCCCGACGCCTGGCGTTTTGCCGCTGCGAATTTCACGCACCACCACCGAACCGCCACCAATGGTCACGTTGGAGGAAATCAGCCCCGACGACACCACCGTCGCATCGCAGGTGCTGCGATCACCACTGCGCACGGCAGGTTGACCATTGACCGTAACCTTTTCCG
The DNA here is from genome assembly GCF_047943075.1 of Pseudomonas sp. NFX183. Taxonomy (NCBI): domain Bacteria; kingdom Pseudomonadati; phylum Pseudomonadota; class Gammaproteobacteria; order Pseudomonadales; family Pseudomonadaceae; genus Pseudomonas; species Pseudomonas sp. NFX183. Next base: position 2,288,666 of record NZ_CP181333.1, read on the forward strand.
AACCCTCGGCCAGAAACTGCGGCGGCATTGGCGGGTGCTTCATGCACACCACCAGGTCCAGCGGCTTCGGCACAGCACCCGGCGCAGGTGTGGCGACGGTAGGGCGCCACATCTGCGAGAAGAACCCCTCGGCCATGTCCAGGTAGCTGGGCTCCGGCTCAGGTTTGGTTTCTTCCAGCTCGGTACCGGCCGGGGTGACATGGGAGCTGATCGCCCCAGCCGCGCGGGCGGCGGGAATGTTGTTGGTCAGCGTATTGGTGGAACCGGTGAGAATATTCGCCTGCACCGTGGGCGGAAACAGGGCGTTACTGAAAGCATCGCATATCTTGGTCAGCCCTTTGTCCGCGCCACTTTTGCTCATGGCCAGGCCAACAATCGTGCCCACCACCGCACCCAGCAGGAAGCAGCCGAGGCCGCCGGTGGCCACGGTGATACCGGTGGCCGCAACCACGGCAGCCGTTGCCACGGCAGTGATCGCGATATTGGCCGCCACTTCCAGCACACCGCCGAGGATGTCCGCCATCATCGAAGTGTGGGACAGCGCATCGCCCATTCGGGCCGCCCATAACGCGTCAGACATGCAGGTTGCTCATCAAGAAATAGCGTCGAACGACAGCGAATTTTTAATCGTCGCCCAATGCGCCGCTTCCGCATCACCAAGCGTGTCAGCCTTCACATAACTCAAGGCGAGCATCTTGCGCGTACCCGGCAGCACCAGCGCCAGCTGGTACTGGAACACCTTGTCATTGCCCTTGTTGAACTGGCTGCGCAGCTCGATGCCTTCCACCTCTTGGGCGGCGCCCAAACGCACGGTCACGCTCGGTTGGCAGCGCAAGTCCTGCACCTGTTTTTCCAGGCGCTTGAGCTGGTCATCGAAGTTGCTGTGCAGGGTCTCGCCTTCGGTGAGAAAGCTGCGGCTGATGATCAATGACGTGCCCAGTTCAGGGAACTTGAGGATATTGATCGACGCGTCCTGAAGCTCGGCGGCCGGCAGTTGGAACTGGAATTCGTTGATTCGGTACGTCATGGCAAACAGGTCTCGTCAGGAGCTTTTAGGCGCGGGGAATGCGGCGTTGATATTGGCGTCGATGCTGGCTTTCATGCCCTGGCCATCGGGCGTCGCGCCGGGGCCGCCGCCGTTGTTCAGGTGCAGCACGCCGCCGGTATTGAATTCGGCATCGCCGCTGGCGTGGAAGCTGATATTGACGCCGCTCAGGTTGATCTGCCCGCTGGCGTTCAACTCCAGGATGCTTTTGCCGCAGACCAGGCGCAGGTTTTCGCCCACTTCAATCACGTAGCTCTGACTGATGCTGTCGGTCTTTCTCAGGCCCACCGAAAGGATGTCTTCGTGCTTGACGATGCGCACACGGTTATTCCCAATCGTCACCGTCTCGTTATGCCCAATGCTCTTATTGCGGTCATGCCCCACCGAGTGGCTTTCATCCACCTCCACCACGATGTCCTGATTGCGCTCGGCATGGATGTACAACTGCTCCAGCCCCTTCTTGTCCTCCATGCGGATTTCATTGAAGTTGGCTGGTGTGCCGCCCTTGCTCGAACGGCTTTTCATGCCGCTCTGGGTGGCGTTTTCCGGCAGGTCGTAAGGCACCGTTTGCTCGGCGTTGTACACCCGGCCGGTGATGATCGGCCGGTCCGGGTCACCTTCCAGGAAGCTCACAATCACTTCCTGGCCGATGCGCGGGATCTGCATCGAGCCCCAGTTTTTCCCGGCCCAGGATTGCGACACGCGAATCCAGCACGAGCTGTTCTCGTTGGATTGGTCGTGGCGGTCCCAGTAGAAGTGCACCTTCACGCGGCCGTATTGGTCGGTCCAGATTTCCTCGCCTTTGGGGCCGACCACCAAGGCGGTCTGCGGGCCTTTGACGATGGGCCTGTGGGTGTTCGCCAGCGGGCGGAAGCTTTGCTGGGCGTCGATGCACGTGAGGCTGCTTTCGAATTGCGCCGAACCCGAGCCGCCACCGCTTTCCAGGCTTTCCTGGACGATGTAATAGCGACAGCCAACGATCAGGTATTCGCGGTTCTGGTCCTGGCGGCTGAAGCCGGTGAGGCTGAACAGGTGGCCTGAGCCGAGGCCACGCGCATTGCCGCTGAACTCGATCTGTTCATGCAAGGTTTGCAGGGCTTCGATGCGAGTGCGCGCATAGTGCTCGCCGTCTTCGCTTTGCACATAGGTGCCGGGGTAGTCGTACAGCGGGTAGTCGCCGGCGGTGTGCGGGCGTGGCATCGCCGAGCGTACGTCGATGCTGGCGCTGGGGCGCTGGAAGTCGTAGTCATTGAGCTCCAGCGAGCCCGGTTGCACTTCGTGCGCCAGGTGCCAGTTGTGCATGTGGTCGCGTTCGCGCTGCTGCTCGTCCTTGGGGTAATACGGAATCGACGCGTAGCCCGGCACCGTGGTGTGGGCGCCATAGGCGTCGGCCAGCACCAGCACATGGCGGTCCGGTTCATGGCGGAAGAAGTAGTAGATGCCTTCCTGTTCCATCATGCGGCTGACGAAATCGAAGCTGGTCTCGCGGTACTGCACGCAGTACTCCCACTCGCGGTACGGCCGGCTCAGGGCGTCTTCGAAGTCGGAAAAACCCAGGTCGCGAAACACCTGCTTGATGATCTGCGGGATGCTCAGGTTCTGGAAAATCCGGCAGTCCGAGGTGCGGCTGAGCAACCAGAACCACGGGCGCAGCGTCACCTGATAACTGGCGAACTGGCCTTGGTCGATGTTCTGGCTGCACCGCGCGACGATGCCGTGGAAGTGCCGCTCGCCACCGTCTGCCAGTTGCAGGCCCACGCTCATCGGCTTGCCCAGCAACTGGTTGAGGTCGATGTTGGCGTCCAGCGAGGTCAGTTGCAGCTCATAGTTGAACAGCCGCCCCAGCTCTTCGCCGCCGCCCATTTCATTGAGCAGCAGCACATCCGGCCCCAGAGGGCTGGTGACTTTGGCCAGGCGTGAGGCTTGGTTGAATAGCATCGGTTAACCCGTAAATTGCCTAGTAACTGAAGAAACCAGCTCTAAATGTGGGAGGGGGCTTGCCCCCGATAGCAGTGTGTCAGTTGATGCATGCAGTGACTGATTCACCGCCATCGGGGGCAAGCCCCCTCCCACATTTGGACTGCATCTCGTCAGATCAATCGGCGTCGCTGAAGTCGTAGTGCAATTCATTATCCCGGGTGCTGATACGCACACCCGCCAGCGCCTTGCCTTCGAGCATGCGCGTGAGGAATTCACGGCTCATGTCCGGCAGCAGGCTGTTGGTCAGGATGGTGTCGATCATGCGCCCGCCGCTTTCGGTTTCGGTGCAGCGCGAGACGATCAAATCGACCACCGCGTCGTCGTAGTCGAAGGCGACTTTGTGCGTTGTCTCCACACGCTTTTTGATGCGGTTGAGTTGCAGGCGGGTAATTGCCTTGAGCATCTCGTCGCTTAGCGGGTAGTAAGGAATCGTCACCAAACGGCCGAGCAGTGCCGGCGGGAAAATTTCCAGCAATGGCTGGCGCAACGCCTTGGCGATTTCTTCCGGCTCGGGAACATTCGCCGGGTCTTTGCACACCTGAGAAATCAACTCGGTGCCGGCGTTGGTCGTCAGCAGAATCAGGGTGTTCTTGAAGTCGATCACGCGGCCTTCGCCGTCCTCCATCACGCCCTTGTCGAACACCTGGAAGAAAATCTCGTGCACGTCCGGGTGGGCTTTTTCCACCTCGTCCAGCAGCACCACGCTGTAGGGTTTGCGCCGTACCGCTTCGGTCAGCACACCGCCTTCGCCGTAGCCGATATAGCCCGGTGGCGCGCCCTTGAGCGTCGACACGGTGTGGGCTTCCTGGAACTCGCTCATGTTGATGGTGATGACGTTCTGCTCGCCGCCGTACATGGCTTCAGCCAGCGCCAGCGCGGTTTCGGTCTTGCCCACACCCGAGGTGCCGGCGAGCATGAACACGCCAATCGGCTTGCTCGGGTTGTCGAGGCCGGCGCGGGACGTCTGGATGCGCTTGGCGATCATCTGCAGGGCGTGGTCCTGGCCGATGATGCGTTTTTTCAAGTGCTGGTCGAGGTTGAGCACCGTCTCCAGTTCGTTGCGCGCCATGCGGCCCACCGGGATGCCGGTCCAGTCGGCGACCACCGAGGCCACGGCCTGGTAATCCACGGTCGGCAGGATCAGCGGGGTTTCGCCTTGCAGGGCGGTGAGGCGTTGTTGCAGGTCCACAAGCTGTGCGCGCAACTCATCGTTGCCGCTGTCCACAACACCGGCTTTCTCGCGCAGGGTTGCACGGGTGGCGAGCAGCTCATCGACCAGGGTTTTCTCTTCGGCCCAGCGGCTTTCCAGGGTTTCCAGGCGTTCACGTTCGGCACTCAGCAAGGCTTCGCTGTTGCTCTGGCGTGCGCCGATGGCGATGCCGATGGCATGCTCGCGGGCGATGATTTGCAGCTCGGTTTCCAGCGCTTCGATGCGACGGCGGCTGTCGTCGACTTCGGCCGGCACGGCGTGCAGGCTGATGGCGACGCGGGCGCAGGCGGTGTCCAGCAAGCTCACGGATTTATCCGGCAGCTGGCGCGCCGGAATGTAGCGGTGCGACAGCTTCACCGAAGCTTCCAGGGCTTCATCGAGGATCTGCACCTGGTGGTGTTTCTCCATGGTCGAGGCCACGCCGCGCATCATCAGCAGCGCCTTGTCTTCCGACGGCTCAGCCACTTGCACCACTTGGAAACGGCGGGTCAGGGCCGGGTCTTTTTCGATGTGTTTTTTGTACTCGGCCCAGGTCGTGGCGGCCACGGTACGCAAGGTGCCACGGGCGAGGGCTGGCTTGAGCAAGTTGGCGGCGTCACCGGTCCCCGCGGCGCCACCGGCACCGACCAACGTGTGGGCTTCGTCGATGAACAGGATGATCGGCTTGGGCGAGGCCTGGACGTCTTCGATGACCTGGCGCAGGCGCTGTTCGAACTCGCCTTTCATGCTGGCGCCGGCTTGCAGCAGGCCCACGTCGAGGCTGCGCAGCTCCACGTCTTTGAGCGCGGGCGGCACGTCACCGGCGACGATGCGCAGGGCAAAACCTTCAACCACGGCGGTCTTGCCCACACCGGCTTCGCCAGTGAGGATCGGGTTGTTCTGGCGACGGCGCATGAGGATATCCACCAGTTGGCGGATCTCTTCATCGCGCCCGACGATAGGGTCGAGCTTGCCGCTGCGCGCCTGTTCGGTCAGGTCCACGGTAAAACGCTTGAGGGCTTCCTGCTTGCCCATCGCGCTCGGTGCCATGGCGCCGCTGGCTTCGCCGGGTACCGCGCCGGCGTTGAAACCGTCGCTGGCACTCAACGCATTTTCGGGCGAGTCGCCGACGTATTCGTCGAAGCGTTCGCTCAGTGCTTCAGCTTTGATTTTGTCGAACTCGGAAGACAAACCCAGCAGCGCGTGGCGCAGGCTCGGGGTCTTGAGAATGCCGAGCACCAGGTAACCGGTGCGCACCTGGCTTTCGCCGAACATCAGGCTGCCATAGACCCAGCCGCGTTCCACGGCTTCTTCCACATGGGACGACAGGTCGGTGATCGACGTCGAGCCCCGTGGCAGGCGGTCCAGCGCTTCGGTCAGGTCTCGGGCCAGGCGCGCCGGCTCCACGTTGAACTGACGGATGATGCGGTGCAGGTCCGAGTCCTGCAGCTGCAGCAACTGGTGAAACCAGTGGGCCAGTTCCACGTACGGGTTGCCCCGCAGTTTGCAGAACACAGTGGCGGCTTCGATGGCCTTGTAGGCCACGCTGTTGAGTTTGCCGAACAGTGCGGCGCGACTGATTTCACCCATGCTCTGGATTCCTTGAGGTGGTGGCGTGGTCGGCGTAATGCCGAGCCAGGATTAGGTCGTTGGCGTCATGCTCGGGTCGGCCGAGCCAGGTGTTGAAGCCCAGGCGGAACTGGCCATTGAGCTGCAGCGCCGGTACTTCGGGTTGTTGCAAAACCAGGTTCAGGTCCCAGTCCAGTTCATGGCCCAGGTACTCGGCCACCCACGCCACCAGCTCATTGAACGGCTGGCTGCCGGGCAGCATGCCCATGTAGTCATCCAGCGTGAGCGGGCCGAGGCGGATGCGGAATTTATGCTGGCGGTCCCACACGTGGCTGCCCAGGCAGAAGTCCACGCCCAGTTGGTTGGCGCTGACACTCACGCGGCTGCGCTCGGGCAATTCCAGCCATTGGCCGACGTATTCTTCGATCTCCACCGGCAGGCCGAAATACTCGCTCAGAATCGCCTTCAGGCCATCCGGGTAGCGGGTTTGCGCTGACAGGTGGCCGCTGTAATGCAGCTTCGCGGTGTCAGGAATCAGCCCCTGATTGAGCAGGCTCGGCATGCCCCGGCCACTCAGCGCCGCCAGGCGTGCGGACCAGTAATCATCGTCCGGGCGGTCGTGGCTGACTGTCGGCCGCGCCTCGGCCCAGGCCCGGTAAAACAAGCTGAGCAGCCGATGGTGGAACACGTCCAAAAACTGTTTGCTGGTGCTGTCGGCGTTGTTGCGCTGACGTTCGCGCACGTACTCGGTGATGTGCAGCGGCAACGGGCCGTTGGGGCCGCCGAGGCCGAAGAAGAACTGCTCCAGCCGCGCCGGTTTGCCGTCGCCACCGGGATCGACCGAGGCCAAAGTGGCCGGGGCGAAGGTGCAATCGGCCTGTTGCCCCAGGCGCAACGGGTCATCCGCCAGGCGCAGGGAATGGCCCAGGCGCGGCAGCTGCGGCGATTCGCACTCGATACGCCGCAGCGCCTGGAAGAAATCGTATTCCCAGGGCTCCTGATGCATCGCATCCAGTGTGTTCACAGGGTCGGACGCCGCCCGGGCTTGGCTTTCCATCGCATGATCTCGCGGCGTTCGGTGGTACGGATCACCGTCTCGGTAAAACTGTTGATCGACACGTAACGTGCCAGAAAGCGCTCCAGCACCGCACCGAGCAGAAACACACCGGTACCGCGAAACGCGTTTTCATCGAACTCCAGGGTAATTTCCAACCCGCGGCCAAACACAATCGGGCCAGGCATCGGCAGGCGCCGGGTCACGGCTTTGCTGCTGACTTCGCGCAGGCCTTCGATCTGCAATTGCAGCGCCGCGTCGTTGCTGTCGCCATACAGGCGCAGCAGTTCACGCAAGGCGCCGGCGCCCTGGCCCTGTTCGCTCAGCGACAGGTAATTGAGCGACAACTGGCTGATCAGGCGCCAGGCCTTGGCGTCATGCGCGTGGCTGGCGCGTGGGCGGCTCGGGCCCGCGACGCAGCGCACCGACAACACGGGCGCGCTGTCGGCCAAGGTGAAGTCGGTCTTGCCGTTGCCCACGCTCATGAACAACGGCAGATCGCGGTTAGTGCACAGCGCGGTCACGCCGAGTTGGCGCAGGTCGTGGCGGTAGGGCGCTTGCTGGCTGTCGACCAGGCTGACAAAGGTTTCGCTGCCCACGTAGGTAGAGCGTGGGCCGTTGCGGCGCTGGTCGCTGGACAACACGCGCGGCTCGCGGCGCAGCGTGTAGTAAGCCTGATCGCGACCATAGCGTGACGGGTCGCGCACCGCGTAGAACGGCAGGAACGGCTGCTCCGGCCCGGTGCCGTGGCCGGTGATGCCGCTCAGCGAGTGAATCTCGAAATCCATTGGCCGCGTGCGGTCGGCAATCACGTGGTGTTCGTTGACGCGGTCAGACAAATGAATACGGTCCACGCGTTTGGGGAACAGGTTGATCGCCGGCGTGCAGAACGGCATGAACTGCGCCGCGCCAACACTGCCTTCCAGGCTCGGCTCGTGGCGGTCGAACAGCACGATCAGTTCCAGCTCCTGGCCGTCGCAGCGTTTGACCGCGCGGCTCAGTTCGGCGAATTCGACGAACAGGAAGCGGTGGGGCAGGGCGAAGTATTCCTGTAACAGCCGATAGCCCTGGAATGCGCGGGCCACCACCGGCATGGCCGCGTCGGCGTCGTCAAAGCCGCGCGAACGCAACGCGTCCTGCGGCAGCCGCTCGACCCAATCACCGCCGGGTTTGCGCGCAAACACCGCGCAGGCGTTGCCCAGCAGTTGTTCGTAGAGGCGAAACGGCTGCTCATCGGCGCCGCTGAGGTACAGCGGCAGGCTGTCGAGGTCGAGGCTGTTGAAGGGTAATTCAGCGCCGGTGCGCAGGGTCAGGCGCAAACCGGCCTTGGCCTTCGGCTCGCTGGCGGCCAGGCGACCGAGCACGGCGGCGGGGTTGCCGAAGTACTCGGCGCCGCTGACCTGCAACGGCCACAGCGTCACCGGGTGCGCGGTGCGGTACTCGCAGCAGGTCTGGGTTTCGCGGCCCAGCGCAGCACGCAACACGGTGTCGCGCGGCAGCGGGAAGCCGCTGGCCAGCGAGCCTTCATCCGGGTCGGTCTGCAATTGCACCACGGTCATCGACGGCGTCGGCGCCAGGTAGTGCGGGTAGGCGATTTCCAGCAGGTTGTGGGTGAACGTCGGGTACTCGGCGTCGAGCTTGAGCTGCACGCGGGCGGTGAGGTAGGCAAAACCTTCGAGCAGGCGTTCGACGTACGGGTCGGCGCAGTCCATACCGGACAGGGTCAGCCGACTGGCGATCTTCGGGTATTCCTTGGCGAACTCGGCGGCGCTTTCGCGCACGTGGTGCAGTTCCTGGTTGTACAGCTCCAGCAGGCGCGGGTTCATGGGCGCCTCCGCTGGTCGGCATTCACCACGCGCACATGGCCGGATTCCAGGTCGAGGTCAGTTTGCAGCAGCAGGCGCAATGGCACCGGTTGCGCCCACAGGTCGCCTTCGATCTCGAAGCTCAGCGCGTTGTGGTTCATCTCGCCGTGGCCGATGCGGGCTTTGACGCGCAACGTGTGGCGCAGAATACGCGGCTCAAAGGTGGCGATGGCCTGGTAGATCAGCGCTTCCAGTGCCTTGATGTCCACGCTGGACACGCTGTTGCCCGCCAGTGCCGGCAGGCCGTAATTGACCACCGACGTACCGGCCGGGGTATGCAGCGTTGCATCGGCGTCCAGCAACGACGTGGTGTTGAGCAGCCACGCCAGGTCGCGCAGCACCGAGGCTTTCAATTGGGTCAGGGACAGCACGCGTTTGTCGGCGCTTTCCTTGGGATTGGTTGGGTCGTCGTCGGTCAACCGGTCCAGCAGGGACGGTTGCAGACGGTCGCGGGAAGCGATTTCAGTTACCACCAAAGCAGCTCCACGGACGGGTTGTGAGAGGGACGGTTTCTGCGAGGGGCCGATGCCTGGGGCCGTGGCGGCGAGCCACGGCCACCGGGTTTATCAGCGCTTGGTGTTGGAACGGATGTTCCAGCCAAACTTGATCGCGCCGCCGTCTTTGGTGCCGTCGGCTTTCTGCGGCTGGTAGTCGACCATCACTTGGGCGAAGTTCAGGGTGACGTTTTCGGTCAGGCGATCATCGGTGCCCGAGCCGCCGGTGCTCAGGGACGTGACCAGCACTTCTTCCAGGTTGATCACCATGTACTCGACCTGGCTTTCGCCACCGGCCTTGCGCACGGTCAGCTTGACCTTGTCGATGTGCTTGCCGCTGGCGCAGTGCATCATCAGGTTTGGCGATGCCTTGTCGACGTACTTGGTCAGCGACAGGTCCTGGATATTCACCTTGCCCGCACCGCCGCCACCGCCAACGTGCATGTTGCCGGACTGGGCCATGCCCCAGCTCCAGTTCAGCACGTCGATTTCGTCCTTGTGGGCCTTGTCCATGGACTCGCCCTTGATGTCGCCGATCTTGATGAAAATATCAACAGCCATGTTTTCTCCCTGTGTGGCTCTTGCCACTGAATTTGAGTAACTCCAAATGGGCAGTGCCTTTGTGTGGGAGGGGGCTTGCCGCCGATGCAGGCACCTCGGTGTGTCAGTCACACCCCAGTGATGCTATCGGGGGCAAGCCCCCTCCCACAGAAGAGCCAGCTCATCCGTGGGTTAGGCGCTTTTCGCCGAAGGCAACTTCGATACCAGGCGCAACGACACGGTCAGCCCTTCGAGCTGATAGTGCGGGCGCAGGTAGAACTTGGAGTTGTAGTAACCCGGGTTGCCTTCGACGTCTTCCACGATCACTTCGGCGGCAGCCAACGGGTGCTGGGCCTTGGTGGTTTCGGTGGAGTGCGCCGGGTCGCCGTCGACGTAGTTGAGGATCCAGTCCTGCAACCAGCGCTGCATCTCGTCCTTCTCTTTGAAGGAACCGATCTTGTCGCGCACGATGCACTTCAAGTAGTGCGCGAAACGGCAGGTGGCGAACAGGTACGGCAGGCGCGCGGCCAGGTTGGCGTTGGCAGTGGCGTCCGGGTCGTCGTATTCGGCCGGTTTCTGCAACGACTGGGCACCGATGAAGGCGGCAAAGTCGGTGTTTTTCTTGTGCAGCAGCGGCATGAAACCGTTCTTCGCCAGTTCCGCTTCACGGCGGTCGCTGATGGCGATTTCGGTCGGGCACTTCATGTCCACGCCACCGTCATCGGTCGGGAACGTGTGGGCCGGCAGGTTTTCCACCTCACCGCCGGATTCCACGCCACGGATGCGCGAGCACCAGCCGTAGTGCTTGAACGAACGGTTGATGTTCACCGCCATCGCGTAGGCGGCGTTGGCCCAGGTGTACTTGGAGCTGTCGGCGCCGTCGGTGTTTTCTTCGAAGGCGAAGGCTTCCACCGGATCGGTCTTGGCGCCATACGGCAGGCGCGCCAGGAAGCGCGGCATGGTCAGGCCGATGTAGCGCGAGTCTTCCGATTCACGCAGCGAGCGCCAACCGGCGTATTCCGGTGTGGTGAAGATTTTGGTCAGGTCGCGCGGGTTCGACAGTTCCTGCCACGAGCCCATGCCCATCACGGTCGGCGAGGCCGCAGCGATGAACGGGGCGTGCATGGCGGCGCAGACTTTCGACAGCTCGCCCAGCAGTTCCACGTCGGGTGGCGACTGGTCGAAGTAGTAGTCGCCGACCAGGCAGCCGTACGGTTCGCCGCCGAACTGGCCGTATTCTTCTTCGTACATCTTCTTGAAGATCGGGCTCTGGTCCCACGCGGTGCCCTTGAATTTCTTCAGGGTCTTGTGCAGGTCCGGCTTGGAGATGTTGAGCACGCGAATCTTCAGTTGCTCGTCGCTCTCGGTGTTGTTGACCAGGTAGTGCAGGCCACGCCAGGCGCTTTCCAGCTGCTGGAAATCCGGGTGATGGATGATCTGGTTGACCTGGGCGGTGAGCTTGGCGTCGATGGCGGCGATGATCGATTCAATCGACTTGATCGCGTCATTGGACACCAGGTCCGTCTGTGCCAAAGCCTGTTCGGCCAGGGTGCGCACGGCGGTTTCCACGGCTTCGCGGGCACGCTCGGTCTTGGGTTTGAATTCTTGCAGCAGCAGGTTGGCGAACTCGCTGGCTTCTTCGGTGGCACCCAGGATCTGGGAGCCTTCGCGGGCGATGTTGTCGGTCATGATTACTGGTCCCCTGCAGGCTTAGGCGCGCTGGCAAGTGCCTGAAGCAATGCCGGGTCCTTGATCGCCTTCATGATGATTTCTTCAGCGCCAGTCTTGCCGTCCATGTAGGTCAGCAGGTTGGCCAGCTGGGTGCGGGCTTCGAGCAGTTGCTTGAGCGAATCGACCTTGCGGGCCACGGCGGCCGGGCTGAAGTCGTCCATGCTTTCGAACGTGATGTCCAGGCTCAGGTTGCCTTCGCCGGTCAGCTCGTTCGGTACGTGGAACGCTACGCGTGGCTGCATGGCCTTGAGGCGCGAGTCGAAGTTGTCGACGTCCACTTCAAGGAACTTGCGGTCGGCCACGGGTGCGAGCGGTTCGGCAGGCTTGCCGGCGAGGTCGGCCATCACACCCATCACGAAGGGCAGCTGGACCTTTTTCTCGGCGCCGTAAAGCTCGACGTCGTACTCGATCTGCACTCGAGGCGCACGGTTGCGCGCGATGAATTTCTGAGAACTTTGCTTCGCCACGTTGCTGCTCCTGGTCGCTTGAGCGACGGTGTTGTTACTGCACAGCCGGGCGGCTTACTCGCCGTCCGGGCCGCGCAGGTTTTCAAATTGGGACATGCCGTCGGGAATCAGATTGCGCACGATGGCCGCGAAGTCGGCGTGCACCAGATTCTTCGCCCGGTTCAACAGCACCGGCAGCGGGCTCGAAGGCTCGTGACGGGTGTAGTACGAAAGGATCTTGTCGAGGCTGCGCAGCACGTCATCGCGGCTGGCGATGTCGCCAGTGGGGCGCGGTGCGGCGGGGGCAGCGGCGAAATCGACCGAGGGGGCATTGTCGTCACTGACGGCCTCGGGTTCGCTGCTGGTATCGCTGTTCGGTACGAATTGGTTGAGGACTTGCAGCGCTTGCTTGAGCGGTTGCTTCAACAGGCTGAGGTCCACGCCCTGGGCCGAACCGACCTGGTCGCTGACCTGTTGTTCGATGGCTTCGCAGGCGGCGCGCGCGGCGCTCAAGGCATCGCGCGTGGCTTGCAGTTGTTCGGGATCGCTGTCCAGAAATGCGGCGTTGAGTTGCTGGGCACCGAGCTGTTCGTCGGGGAAACTCATCAAGCCGCTGGCGTTCAGCGCAGCACGCAGGCTCACCGGCCCGAACGTGCGCGAGCGCGTGAGGATACTTTCACGCAGCAGACGAATGGTCGCGTCGCTGGTCAGGCCAGATAAGGCATTGATGCGTACGGTGGAGTCATTATCGTCGTCGGCATCCAGGCGCGGGTGCAGGTCAGCCCAGTACTCGCGCAGCAGCGCGTTGATCAGCGTGAGGACTTCGGCCAGCCCGGCCACACCCTGAAGGGCGAGGGAGCTTTGCAACAGAAAATGGGTGATGCGCAGGTCTTTGCTGCGCTGCAACAAGTCGAGGCTTTGCTGCTGGATGCTGCGCCATTCCGGTGGCTCAGCCGGCAGGATAGCGTCGCCCATGCTGCGCTCGGGTTGGCCCTTGGCGTCACGCTCCAGTTGGAGAAATTGCGCGTCATATTCCATGTCTTCGCCACAGGGCGAAGTCGCGGAAACGGCGGCGAGCAGCAACGGCACATCCACTTGATTCGATCTCCCTATCAGCCCGTTAGATGCCGGGCAATGCATGCATTAGTTGCGCGATGAACTTTGCATGTTTTCTTGGTCATATAGCCAGAGTGCCACTACCGTGCCATCACTGATGTTCAAGAAGTTGTGCATTTTTGGTGTAGTAGTTACGCCTTGTCAAGGTAAGCTATTCGCCCTCTGTGACAGATGTGCGGTGCTTAACACCCTGCGCGACTGGCGGGTCGAACGGCGCACCAGGACAGGATTTTTGTCATAGAAGCCAGTTAAGATCACCGATCATGCTGGTAAAAGCCTATTTTTACGGTCGTTAACGCGACTGGCGGTATCTCTCGGGAAGCCTGGCTCCTTCAGGTAGACCCTTGGATAGACCGCGCGCGATGTATCAGCAAGGAGGCAAGATGTCGCTGTGCTTGACTATCACTAGTTATCACAAGATCACCCCTGGGCAATGCCCTGAAAAGTCCATGAATCAGGGCGTGATGGCTATTGGCCGCAGTTCTGATAATGACTGGGTATTGCCAGATCCAGAGCGCCTTGTCTCCTCGCAACACTGCGTTATTCAATACAAAGATGGCCGTTACTATTTAACCGATAACAGCACCAATGGCGTTGAATTGGTTAACGCCGGTATTCGTATGCGCCGAGGGAACAGCGAACCGTTGCAAGACGGTGAATTGATCCGCATCGGCGACTACGAAATTCAGGCGCGTATCGACTTCAACGTGCAAGCCATCGATAGCCAGCCGTTTGCCGGCGATTCGCCGAACAGCTTCGAGGCGTTGATGGGCGCGGTGGTGAACGCGCCCGCGCCGACGCCGGTGATCGCGCCGCAGTTTCATGGCGCCTCGTCGATGGACACGCTACCGGACCTGTTCGATTTCCTCACCCCGACCGCCGTACCACCACCGACCGTGGCGGACCATGTGCCGTCCGAGCAACACGACTTTCGCCCGCCGACCCCCGTTGCCATGCCAGTGGTGGAGAAGCCGGCGCCGTCAGCCTCGGTGATTCCCGAAGACTGGGACGTGTTTGGCGACACACCCGCGCCCGTGGCCAGTAGCCCGACGCCCGTTGCACCGCCTCCCGTGCCGCCGGTCATCCAGTCGCCTCCCGCGCCGCCAGTCATGCAGTCGCCGCCCGTGGCCGAGCCCGTGCTCCCCGCGGCTGACAGCCAACAGCCCGACCTGTTGCAAGCCTTCCTGCGCGGCGCCGGCCTCGACCAGTTGCGCCTGGACAAGGCCGATGCCTGCGCGCAGATGGAGAGCATCGGCCGCAGCTACCGGTTGATGGTCGAAGGTCTGATCGACGTATTGCGCGCCCGCGCCAGCCTCAAGGGCGAGTTCCGCATGCAGCAGACGATGATCCGGCCCGCCGAAAACAATCCGTTGAAGTTTGCGCCCAATGCCGATGAAGCCTTACTGCTGCTGCTGCGTCATGGAAACCAAGCGTTTATGGCGCCGGACATCGCCGTGCGCGACAGTTTCGACGACCTGCGCGCCCATCAACTGGCGGTGATGGCCGGTGTAGAAGCGGCCATCAAGCACTTGCTCGCGCGCTTTGAGCCGGCGCAACTGGAAGAGCGCATGGGCAAGCCCGGCGGGCTGTCGAGCATTTTCAACGGCTCGCGCCAGGCCCAGTACTGGCAGCAGTTCACCGAGCTTTACAGCAATATCTCGCGCGAAGCCCAGGAAGATTTCCAGGACCTGTTCGGTCGCGAATTCAGCCGGGCCTACGAAGAACACAGCGCACGACAGCGTCGCTAAACCGCAACGCAGTAATGGATAAAACGGATAGCTAAGTACGTCATTGAGGACGCAGGATGATTCCCAGGTTTTTACTCGCAGTCGCCACGGCGCTGCTGCTGACGGCGTGTGCCAAGGATGCCGCCAAGCCCGAGGCGGCCACTGAAGCCGAAGCGGACACCGCCGCCATCGAACTGCATTTTCACGCCATTGCCGGGCTCAACCCCGGCGCCAACGGCCAGGCCGCTCCGGTTCGCGTACGCATCTTCGAACTGAAAAACGCCGCCACCTTCAGCCGCTCCGATTACTTCGCGCTGGCTGATCGCGCGCAATCCACGCTCGGCCTCGATCTGCTGGACCAGGACGAAGTGATGGTGCAACCCGGCCAGCAACTGAGTATCCAGCGTAACCTCGACCCGTCCACGCGCCAGATCGGCCTGCTGGTGGGCTATCGCGAGTTGGACCGCGCGCAATGGCGCACGGTGCTCACCGTCCCGGCACGCCAATACACCGAATACCAGATCAGCCTCGATGTGCGCGCCGTACGCGCCGACGTCGCGGTTCCCCCATCCAGCCCTGCCCAATAAGAAGCAAACGGAGCTCCCATGTCCTGGAACAATCGCGTGGTCTGGTCGGAAGGCATGTTCATCGGAACGCAGCACTTCCAGCAGCATGACCGTTACCTGGAAAACCTGATTGACGCCCGCAGCCGCCCGTTGTCCGCCGGTGCCTGGGGGTTTTCCGAATTGCTCATCGACCAGGGCCTGCTGGCCCAGGGCAAGCTGGCGATTGTGTCGGCCCGTGGCCTGTTGCCGGATGGCACGCCGTTCAATATTCCCCAGGATGACCTGGCGCCGAGCCCGCTGAATATCGACGACAACCTGCGCGATGGCCTGGTGTACCTGGCCTTGCCGCTCAAGCGTGCTGGCGCGCGTGACACCGTCGATGACGGCGAAGACCTCGGCGCCGCGCGTTACGTGAGCCAGGTGCGTGAAGTGCGTGATGACAACGCCCCGTTCGAAAACCGCGCGCCCGTGGCCGTGGGCTCGCGTGCGTTGCGCCTGCTGACTGCGCAGGATGGCATCAGCGACTACGCCGCCATCGGCCTGGTGCGCATCAAGGAAAAACGCGCCGACCGCGCGCTGGTGCTGGATGACACCTACATCCCGCCTGTGCTGGACGTGGCCGCAAGCAAACCGCTGACGGCCTTTCGCAGCGAATTGCTGGGCCTGCTGCACCAGCGCGGCGAAGCCCTGGCCGGCCGCGTGGTCGCCTCGGGCGCCGGTGGCGCGTCGGAGATTGCCGACTTCATGCTGCTGCAACTGGTCAACCGCGCGCAGCCGCTGCTCCAGCATTTCAGCCAGTTGAGCCCGCTGCACCCGGAGCGTTTTTTCAGCGAACTGGTGAGCCTGGCCGGTGAGTTTTCCACCTTTTCGACGTCAGGCCGTCGCCCCCAGGAATACCCGCAATACCAGCACGATGACCTGTCGCTGAGCTTCACCCCGGTGATGGCAGCGTTGCGTGAGGCGCTGTCGATGCTGATCGACAGCAAAGCCACACCGATCCCGATTGTGGAGAAGGCCTACGGCATCCACGTGGCGATGCTCGCCGACAAAACCCTGCTCGACAGCGCCAGTTTCATCCTGGTGGTGCGCGCCGATGTGCCCGGCGAAACCCTGCGCGCGCGTTTCGGCCAGCAGAGCAAAGTCGGCTCGGTGGAGCACATCCGCGACATGGTCAACCTGCAACTGCCCGGCATCGGCCTGCTGCCGCTGCCGGTGGCGCCACGCCAGATTCCGTACCACGCAGGCAGCACCTATTACGAGCTGGACCGCGGCAGCGAGCACTGGCAGCAACTGAATAACTCCGGCGGCTTTGCCTTCCACATCGCCGGGCAATTCCCGGGTTTGAACCTGGCCTTCTGGGCGATCCGAGGATAATCCGCGATGCATCCCAATGATGATGACCGCACCCAGTTCATGCCGCGCCCGGGTGGCCGTGCGCCGGAACCTGCGCGTGCAGAGCCGGCGCCGCTGTCGGTGCCGGCCGCGCCGATCCTGACCGGCAAAAGCCAGGGCCTCAACCCGCTGGAAAGCGCCGCCGGCCCACTGTTGGCGCTGTTGACGCGCCTGCGCAACACCATCGCGCACCCGGCACCGGCCAGCCTGCGTGCGCAGTTGCTGGGTTACCTGCGCCAGTTCGAAGAGCGCGCCGAAGCCGCTGGCGTGGCGCGCAATGAAGTGCTGCTGGCGCGTTACGCGCTGTGCACCGCACTCGATGAAGCGGTGCTCAGTACGCCGTGGGGCAGCACCAGCGACTGGGGCAAGCAGAGCCTGCTGATCACGGTGCACAACGAAGCCTGGGGCGGTGAAAAAGTCTTTCAGTTGCTCGACCACTGCCTGCAAAGCCCGCGCGAGCGCCTGTACCTGCTGGAGCTGTTGTACCTGTGCATGTGCCTGGGTTTCGAGGGCCGTTACCGCGTGATGAACGACGGTCGCAGCCAGCTTGAAGCCTTGCGTGAACGCACCGCCGCCGCCATTCGCAGTGCGCGTGGCGAGCACGAGCGCGAGCTGTCGCCGCACTGGCGCGGCGTGACCGTGGCGCGTGATCGCCTGGCGCAATTCATGCCGCCGTGGATCGCCGTGGCCATCGGCCTGGCGCTGCTGCTGGCCTTGCTGTTCGGCTTGCGCATGAAACTGGCGTCGGATGCCGAGCCGGTGTTCAAGAACATTCATGCCCTGGGCGAGATCCCGGTGCAGGCCATCGACCGTCCGGTGGCGCAGCCCAAAGTCATCGAGCGGCCGCGCTTGGCCGGTTTCCTGGTGGAAGACATCAAGGCGGGCCGCGTGGCGGTGGAAGACAAGGTCGACCGCTCGGTGGTGACGATCCGGGGCGATGAGCTGTTCGCCTCGGCCAGCTCCAGCATCGTCGATGACTATCAGCCGCTGATGCTGCGCATCGCCGACGCCATCCGCAAGGTCAAGGGCCAGGTGCGCGTCACCGGGCACAGCGATAACCGCCCGATTGCCACGCTGCGCTTCCCGTCCAACTGGGCGCTGTCCGAAGCCCGCGCCAAGTCGGTGCTGGAGATCCTGGCAGCCAAGACCGGCCAGGCAGACCGCTTCAGCGCCGAAGGCAGAAGTGACACCGAGCCTGTGGCCACCAACGCCACCGCAGAAGGCCGTGCCCGCAATCGTCGGGTTGAAATCACCGTATTGGCGGAGGGCGTCGAGTGAAGGCGTTTTTCAGTTTCATGATTCGCTGGGTGATTCCCGTGCTGGGCCTGATTGCCCTGAGCCTGATCATCTGGTTTGTGGGGCCGCTGCTCGATGTGCTGGTGCCAGAAGGGCGGCGCTGGGCGCTGATCATTCTGGTGTTTGCGGTGTGGATTGCGTATCGCGTGTTCCGCATTATCCAGGCCCGCCGCCAGGCCGCCGAAGTGATGCGCAGCCTGGCCGCGGAAACCCCGGCCGACCCCAACAGTGTCGCCACCGCCGAAGAACTCAGCACCCTGCGCCAGCGCATGGACGAGGCCCTGGCGCTGCTGAAAAAGGCCAAGCTCGGTGGCGATGAACGCCGCAACCTCTACGAGCTGCCGTGGTACGTGATCATCGGCCCACCGGGGTCGGGCAAGACCACGGCGCTGGTCAATTCGGGCCTGCATTTTCCACTGGCTGCGCAATTGGGCGCGGGTGCGGTGCGGGGCGTCGGTGGCACGCGCAACTGCGATTGGTGGTTTACCGACCAAGCCGTTTTGCTCGACACCGCGGGCCGCTACACCACCCAGGACAGCAACTCGACGGTGGACAAGGCGGCATGGCTAGGCTTTCTCGACCTGCTGAAAAAGCAGCGCTCGCGCCGCCCGATTGATGGCGCGTTTATCGCCATCAGCCTCTCGGATCTGCTGCTTGGCACGGACGCCGAACGGGCCGCCCATGCGGCGGCGATTCGCTTGCGTATCCAGGAGCTGTACACCCAGTTGGGCGTGCGTTTCCCGATTTACCTGATGCTGACCAAGCTCGACCTGGTGCCGGGCTTCATGGAGTTCTTCGACAACCTGAGCAAGGAAGAGCGCGCCCAGGTGTGGGGCATGACCTTTGCGCTCGATGACGGCAAGCACAGCGACAGCCCGTTGGCGACGCTGCAAAGCGAGTTCGCCGGCCTTGAGCAGCGCCTCAACGAACGGTTGGTGGAGCGCCTGCAACAGGAGCGCGACCCGGCGCGGCGCGACCTGATCTACGGCTTCCCGCAGCAGTTCGGCGCCTTGAAAGATTGCCTGCAAAGCTTCCTCGAAGGCGTGTTCAAACCCAATGCCTTTGAAGAGCGCGTGCTGCTGCGCGGCGTGTACTTCACCAGCGGCACCCAGGAAGGCAGCCCGATTGATCGCCTGATCGGCGCCATGGCCCAAAGCATGAACCTGGACCGCCAGCACCTGGCGCGCCAGAGCGGCACCGGGCGCAGCTACTTCATCGAGAAACTCTTCACCGCCGTGGCCTTCGCCGAGCGCGGGCTGGTGGGTGTGAACCCGAAGGTCGAGCGTCGACGCAAGTGGATCGCACGCGGCGTGCTGGCAGCCACCGTCGCCTTGGTGGTGGTGGTCAGTGGTTTGTGGTGGGTGAGTTATCGCGCCAACCAGGCGTATATCGCCCAGGTGGATCAGAAGGTCGCGCCGTTGGGCCAGGCTGTACAGAACCTCAGCCCGGCGCAGCGCGAAGTGCTCGCCGTACTGCCGTTGCTCAATGCGGTGAAGAGCCTCGCGGGTGATTCGCCAAGCTGGTCCGAAGGGCTGGGCCTGTACCAGGGCGACATGCTCGAAGCCGAATCTGCCAGCGTCTACCGCAAGCTGTTGATCGCCGTGTTTGCGCCTCGCCTGGTGACGCGCATCGAAGAACAACTGCACGGTGGCGGCAATTCCGATTTCCTGTACGAAGGCCTCAAGGCCTACCTGATGCTCGCCGATGCCGAGCATTACGACCCGGACTTCATCAAGGCCTGGATCGCTCTCGATTGGGACCGCAACCTGCCGCGCGACCTGCCGACCGACCAGCGTCAGGCGCTGACCGAGCACTTGCAGGCGTTGTTCGAACGCCATCCGCCAAACGCGCGCCTGGACCCACGGCTGATCGACGACCTGCGTCGCCAGCTGCAACAACTGCCGGTGGCCCAGCGCGTCTATGACCGGGTCAAGCGCCAGAAGCTGCCCGACGGCATCCCGGACTTTCGCATCAACGAAGCCGCAGGCCGCGATGCTGCGCTGGTGTTCAGCCGCAAAAGCGGCAAGCCGCTGGGTGAGCCGCTGAGTGGGTTCTTCACCGCCAAAGGGTATCGCCAGGCGTTCTTGCTAAGCAGCCTGAACCAGACCGGCACCCTCGCCGAAGAGCAATGGGTGCTGGGCCGTGAACAGGCCGACCAGCAGAACGTGGTCAGCCTCGCTGCCGACGTGCGTCGCTTGTACTTCCAGGACTACCAGCGCCAATGGGACGCCTTGCTCGCCGACATCGACTTCGTGCCGATCACCAGCGTGGCCCAGGCGGCCGATGTACTGCGGGTGATTTCCGGCCCGACCTCGCCGCTGAAAAAACTGCTGGTGGCCGTGTCCAAGGAAACCGACCTGCAAGCCGAAGAGCGCCAATTGGCCGCCAAAGGCGTGCCGGTGGAAGGCGGCGTCGACAAGCTCAAGGAGCGCCTCGGCAGCCTGCTCGGCCAGGAACAACCGACCGCCAACGCACCGCAAGCGGCAGACGATCCGGTGACCGCGCACTTTGCCGAGCTCAACAGCATCGTCAGCAAGAATGAAGGCGAACCCGCCGCCATCGACGGCCTATTGGCAGACATGAATGCGCTGTACGTGCAGGTCAGTGCCATGGTCGGCGCCAGTGGCGACGCCTTGCTTGGTGAGGCCAAGAACCAGGCGGCGGCTGCGGCCACGCGGGTCAGCCTGAATGCCGAACGCCAGCCGCCGCTGGTACAGGGCATGGTCAAGTCGGTGGTCAACTCCACCACCAACAGCATGATGGGCGGCGTGCGTAACCAACTGAACGCGGCGTGGGTCAGCGAAGTGGTCAACGTGTACCGCCAGTCGCTGGCCGGGCGCTATCCGATGTCGCCGGGCAGCGCTCGCGACGCCACGCTGGATGACTTCGGCCAGTTCTTCGGCGTGGGCGGGGTGATGGACAACTATTTCCGTAAGTACCTGCAGCCTTACGTGGACACCTCCGCGCAGACCTGGCGCTGGCAGCCGGGCGCCGCGCAAAAGCTCGGGATTGCGCCAGGCGTATTGCAGACGTTCCAGCGTGCGGCGGCGATTCGTGATGCGTTTTTTCGCGCCGGTGGTACGCAGCCCATTGTGCGTTTCGAACTTAAACCGGTGTCGATGGACCCGACCATCACCCAGTTCCTGCTTGATCTGGATGGCCAGCAATTGAGCTACGACCACGGCCCAAGCCGCCCTGTTGCCATGCAATGGCCGAACCCCGGCAGCATCGGCGTGGTGCGTATTTCGATCATGCCGCCGTCGGCCAGTGGCCGTTCGGGCGTGACCCTGGACGGCCCGTGGGCCTGGTTCCGCTTGCTGGAACAGTCGGACCTCACCGCCGGCAACTCGCCGGACCGTTTCAACCTGCGCCTGCGGGTGGACGGGGCGAGCATCGCCTACGAGCTGCGCGCCAACAGCGCCTTCAACCCGTTCAAGAGCCGCGTACTCAGTGGCTTCAGCCTGCCGGAGCGGTTATGACGACGCTGGGCTTCTACGGCAAGTTGGCCAGCCGCGGTGACTTTGTCAGCCGCGCCTTGCCCCAGAGTTTTATCGGCCCGTGGGACAGCTGGCTGGCGGCAGGTCTGCTGGCCAGCCAGAACAGCCTGGGCGGCGACTGGCTCAATGTGTACCTGGTCAGCCCGTTGTGGCGCTTTGTGCTTGCGCCGGGTGTGTGCGGGCCGGACGCGGCAGCGGGTGTGGTCATGCCGAGCATTGACCGGGTCGGCCGGTATTTTCCGTTGGCGGTGGTGGCGTTGCTCGATCACGACACCAACCCCGCATCCCTGGTGGGCGGGCCGGACACCTGGTTTGAGCAGGCCGAAGAGCTGCTGCTCAGCACACTGGATGCCGGCGCGACCTTTGAAGGCTTCAACGATGGCATCGACAAACTCGGCATCCCGGCCAGTGAGCAACGCGCCGTGGACAGCCGCTTTGCCGGCCTGCAACGCGTTGCCGCCACCGTGCCCCATAGCCGCATGACCGCGCTCGCCGAACAGGCCTGCGAGGGCGCGAGCCTGTGGTGGGGGCGTGGCTCGCAGGTAATTTCCCCAGGTTTATTGCGGTGTCAGGGTTTGCCTGCCGCCGGCGATTTTGCGCAGTTTTTGCTCGGACAAGAAGGTGTGGTGTAGATGGGGGCGACGTTCAAATCCGCGAGCAAAAGCCATGTGGGCATGGTCCGTCAGGTCAATGAAGACGCCTGCCTGGACCTGCCGGAAAACCGTCTGTGGGTGGTGGCCGACGGCATGGGCGGGCACGCGGCGGGCGACTACGTCAGCAGCCTGATCGTCGACAGCCTGCGTGCTGTGCCGGTGGGGCGTTCCCTCGACGAATATTCGGCGGCCCTGCGCAATGACCTGATCCGCATCAACGCAACCGTGCGCGAAGAAACCGCCAACCGTGGCGTGACCATGATGGGCAGCACCGTGGTGGTCCTGGCCGCACGCGGCTTGCGCGGCGTGTGTTTGTGGGCCGGCGACAGCCGCCTGTACCGCTTGCGCGAGGGCGTGTTGGAAGGCATTTCCCGCGACC
Source organism: Pseudomonas sp. NFX183 (assembly GCF_047943075.1). Classification (NCBI taxonomy): domain Bacteria; kingdom Pseudomonadati; phylum Pseudomonadota; class Gammaproteobacteria; order Pseudomonadales; family Pseudomonadaceae; genus Pseudomonas; species Pseudomonas sp. NFX183. Next base: position 2,311,205 of record NZ_CP181333.1, read on the forward strand.
ACAGCTACGTGCAGGACCTGCAAGACAGCGGCTTGCTCAGCGAAGCCGATGCCCGTGTGCACCCTCGCGCCAATATCGTCACCCGCGCGATCGGCGTGGAGGCGCAGTTGGAGGTGGCGGTGGTCGACCTGCTGATTGCGCCCGGTGACAGCTACCTGCTGTGCAGCGACGGCCTGAACAAGACCGTCGAGGATCATGAAATCCGCGAAGTGCTGGGCCATGACGCGCCGGATGAAATCGTGCGCAGCCTGGTGCACCTGGGCCTCAACCGGGGCGCGCCGGACAACATCACCGCCATTGTCGTGAAGGTTTCGCCATGAACATCGTGATTCCGGGTTATGACATCGAAGGCGAGATCGGCGAAGGCGCCATGGCCAGCGTGTACCTGGCGACCCAGCGTTCGCTGGAGCGCAAGGTGGCGTTGAAAGTGATGGCGGCGGCGCTGGCGGCGGACCCAAGTTTTTGCGAGCGTTTCCTGCGCGAGGGCAAGACCCTGGCGCGCCTGTCGCACCCGCACACGGTGACCATCCATGACATCGGCAACGTCGGTGAGCTGTATTACATGGCCATGGAATACCTGCCCAACGGCACGCTCAAAGAGCGCATTGCCGCCGGCCTGACACCGGAGCAGGGCGTGACGTTGATCCGCCAGATCGCCTCGGCGCTGGGCTATGCGCATGCCCAGGGCCTGGTGCACCGTGACGTCAAGCCGGCGAACATTCTGTTCCGCGCTGACGGCACCGCCGTGCTGTCGGACTTCGGCATCGCCAAGTCTCTGGATGACCGTACCCAGTTCACTCAAGCCGGGTTTGCCGTGGGCACGCCGAGCTATATGAGCCCGGAGCAGGCGCGGGGCCAGGAGATTGATGGCCGCGCTGACCTCTACGCACTCGGCGTGGTGCTCTATGAAATCCTCGTCGGCGAGTTGCCTTACAGCGGCACCGATGCACTGTCCACGGCGCTGGCGCACCTGACCGAACCGCTGCCGGAATTGCCGGTGCACCATGGCCGTTATCAGGAGGTGTTGCGCAAGCTGTTGGCCAAGGACCCGGCGGAGCGTTTCCCGGACGCGGCGGCGTTGCTGCGCGCGCTGGACCAACTGCCGGCCGACTCGCCGGAAGCCACGCTGGTGCGGCCGTTGCCGATTCCGCTGAGCTTCGACCTGGCGGGCATGACGCCGGTGTCTATCGACATTCCGACCGACAAACCCCAGCCGCAGCCGGTGCGCCAACCGGTGGTGACGCCGACCCAACACAGCAACGTGTCCGAGCAGCGCCGTGGGCCGGTGCTGGCCTTGGCTGCAGTCGCAGTAGCTGTCGCGCTTGCCATCGGTGGCGCGAGCTACTGGTGGTTGAGCCGCGGCGATACGCCAGCGGCGCCGCCCGCTGCGGTGGTGCCGAAAACGCCCGCGCCCCCTGAAGTAAAAACGGCTGTGGCCGATGCGGACGGCGGCCAGCGCCCCTTGCTGATGGCGGGCAAGAAGACCCTTTTCCAGCGGGTGCTGAGCAAGCCGGGCGCCAAGCTGTCCCACGATGCCGGTGGTGCTTCCGACGAGGGGCTGCCGGCGTTTTCCGTACTCTACGTTTACCAGCGCAAAGACGTCGATGGCAGCCCGTGGCTGCGCGTCGGCGCCGCCACCGATGGGCGCAGCGACGGCTGGTTGCCGGCCGCACAGGTCAGCGACTGGAAGCAAAGCCTGGTGCTCAAATTCACCGAGCGCTCGGGCCGGGCGCCGGTGATGTTCCTGCGCCAATCCAGCGAGGTGGAAAAACTGCTGGCCGACCCTGCGGCCGCCAAAGGCGTTCTGGCCATGGCGCAGAAGAACAGCGAAGACAATCAACAGGTGTTGGCGCTGGAGCCGACCGCCAGCGCGGTGCCGCAGGACCAGTTCTACCTGCTGCCGATTTTCGACTCCAAAGAGAGCTTCGACGAAAACGGCCAGCCGGTGCAGTTGCTCAATGTGGCCTCTATCGACCCCGGCAGCAGCGCGGCCGCCAAGCCGGCCGCCCGAGCGATCAACACCAACGCCGACGCCTTCCGCACCGCCGTGGTGCTGGTGGTCGACACCACAGTGTCGATGCAGCCTTACATCGACCAAGTCCGCGACGTGGTGCACGAGCTGCAAACCCGTATCGCCGAGCGCGGTGAGCTGGACAGCGTCAGCTTCGGGCTGGTGGGTTTTCGCAACAGCATCAAGAAAACCCCAGGGCTTGAGTACGTCGCCAAGACGCTGATCAGCCTTGATCAGGGCCGCGACCCGCAGCGCTTTCTCGACATGGCGCGGCAGGTCAAAGCCTCCACCGTGTCCAGCCACTCGTTCAACGAAGACGCGTTTGCCGGGGTGATGCAGGCCGTGGATGGCATGGATTGGTCCGGCTACGGTGGGCGCATCATCCTGCTGGTCACCGACGCTGGCGCACTGCGCAAGAACGACCCGTTTGCCGCCACCCAGATGAACGAAGCCGAGGTGCGCCAGGCCGCGCTGGGCAAGCAGATCAAGATCTACGCCCTGCACCTGCGCACCGACGCCGGCAAGAAAACCCATGCCGGTGCCGAAACCCAGTACCGCGTGCTCACCGCCGACGCCAACCCGCAGATCGGCGACCTCTACACGCCAGTGCCGGGTGGTGATGTGCGCAAGCTGGGTGAGCGTGTCGATGAGATCGGCAGCGTGTTCGCCAACCTCGTGCACCAGGTGCGCAGCAATACGCCGCAACCGGTGCCGCTGCTGAGCGCCGCGCCGACCTTGGCCGACAAGTCCGCGGCCGTCGGCTACGCCATGCACATGGATTTCCTTGGCCGCAAAACCGCCAGCCAGGCGCCGCAACTGGTCAGCGCCTGGACCGCCGACCGCGACCTGACCAACCCGGCGCTGCCGGCGTTCCAGGTGTGCGTGATGCTGACCAAATTGCAGCTCAACGACCTGCAGCAGTCGCTGAAACTGATCGTCGATGCGGCGCGCAAGACCCAGACCTCGCCCAAGGATTTCTTCCAGGAAATCGCCAGTGCCTCCGCCTACATGAGCCGCGACCCACAGGCGCTGCGCAAGGGCGGCAACCTGGCCGACGGCGGCATCCTCGGCGAATACCTGGAAGGGCTGCCGTACCGCAGCAAGTCGCTGAACATGACCCAGGATTTGTGGTTGTCGTTGAGCGTGGCCGAGCAGGAAGACTTTATCGACGAGCTGGATTCGAAAATCCGCCTCTACGAAACCTTTCACAATGACGTGGCCAACTGGGTCCGTTTCGGCGATGCCGAGCCGGGCGATGCGTTGTACCGCGTGCCCTTGTCGACGCTGCCGTGATGCTGAACCTGAGCGCAGTGCACAAAAGCCGCGGCGTTGGCAGCCAGCGCTACAGCCTGGTGATTCCGGCGCTGGCGCTGCGCGCGGGTGAGCAGTTGGCAATTGTCGGGCCGAGCGGCTGTGGCAAAAGCACCTTGCTCGACGTGCTGGCGCTGGTGTTGGCGCCGGATCAGGTTGGCCGGTTTGAATTTGATCAGGTCGATGTCGGCGCTCTGTGGCGCGCCGATCAGCAGTCGACGTTGGCCGCGCTGCGCAGCACGCACTTGGGCTATGTGCTGCAAACCGGTGGCCTGCTGAGTTTTCTCGATGTGCGCAGCAATATCGCCTTGTCCCGGCAACTGCTGGGGCTCAAGGACGACGGCAGCATCGCGCGTTTGGCCGAGCAGTTGGAGATCAGCGATCAGTTGGGCAAGAAACCGGCTGCGCTGTCGGTGGGCCAACGCCAACGCGTGAGCTGCGCCCGTGCACTGGCTCACGCGCCGCAACTGGTGCTGGCGGATGAGCCGACGGCGTCGCTTGACCCGCTGAACGCCGAACGCGTGATGCAGGCGCTGCTGGCCCAGGCCCGCGAACATCGCGCGGCGTGCGTGATCGCCACCCATGACGAGCCGCTGGCCCGCGCCAGTGGTTTGCAGGTGCGGCGCATCAGTTGCCGCCGTGACACCGACGGCGGCGTCACGGCCACCCTCGGGGAGGCGTGCTGATGCGCATCGGTCTGGTGGCGTCCCTGGCCTGGCAGGATTACCGCAACGACGCCTGGCTGTCGGCCTGTTCGGTGCTGGCATTGGTGGCCGTGATCGCGCCGTTGCTGGTGTTATTCGGCCTGAAATTTGGACTGGTTAGCAGTTTGACCGAACGCCTGGAGACCGACCCCGCAAACCGTGAAATTATTCCGTTGGGCGGCGGTCGATTCAACGCAGCGTTTATCGAGCAACTTGCCCAGCGTCGCGATGTGGCCTTTGCCGTGCCGCGTACCCGCCAGATTGCGGCGACCGCGCAGGTGGGCACGCTGACCCTGGAAATGCTGCCGACTGCAGCGGGTGATCCGCTGCTCGTGGGGTTGCCGATGCCTCGGGGCCTGGACCAGATCGTGCTGAGCCACACCGCCGCGGAAAAACTCGCGGCGCGGCCTGGCGATTGGCTGGAGACCAGCTTTGCGCGGCAAGTGGCAGGGCGCGTCGAAGCCCAGCGCACGCGGTTGCAGGTGCTGGCGGTGCTGCCGCTGGAAGCGTTTGCGCGGGACGGTTTGTTTGCCGATTTGCGCCTGCTGGAAGCGGCGGAAGATTACCGCGACGGCCGCGCGGTGCCGGCGTTGAGTTGGGACGGTGACGCGGTCGGTGTGAATGAGCAGCGGGTTTATCCGGCGTTTCGTCTGTATGCCCGCAACCTCGCCGATGTGGAGCGGTTGCGGGTGTTTTTCGCCGGGCAGAACCTGTTGGTGTCGACCCAGGCGAACGCCATCGCCCAGGTGCAGTCGTTGAGCCGCAACCTGTCGATCGTGTTCTGGATCATCGCCGGGTTGGCCTTGGCGGGCGCATTTGCGGCGATCTTCGCCGGCGTGTTGGCCGCCGTGGCGCGCAAGCGTCGGGAATTGTCGGTGTTGCGCCTGCTGGGGTTTTCCACTGCCGGGCTGTTGTTGTTTGTGGTGCTGCAGGCGCTGTACAGCGCAGGGTTTGCCGCCGTGCTCAGTGCCGGGTTGTATGGCCTGGCCGAGGCGGGTTTGAACAAATTATTCGTGCAGGTGCCGGGCGAATACGCCAGTCACCTGTTGGCGCCTCATTACGCCCTGGCCCTGGCTGCAGTCCTCGGCGTCAGCGCCGTGGCGGCGGCTTGTGGCGGTTGGCGAGTTGCGTGTATCCAGGCTTCTGAAGGAATCAGAGATGTATAAGTTACTGGGCGCCGCGATGGCGCTGAGCTTGGCTTCAATGGCGTGGGCGGATGAGGCGAGCGACAAACTCGACAACCCCAAACCGTTGCCCGATGACGTGAGTCTGCCGCTGCCGTGCGAAGGCAACATGGTGTTCCGCTACGCCTATGTGCTGGCCCAGGGCACCCTGGATGACCGCGAGATCAGCCTCGGTTACCCCTTTGCCGAGGGTGAGGCGGGTTATCAGCAGTCGTTTATCTCCGGCTACCGGCGCGACTTTATCAACGGCCAGTTCACGCTCAAGGATTTGCCCAAGGACTGGAACGCAGTCATTGCGCCCTTGATGCCGAAGACCGACGCCAAAACCCCGCTCAAGCCGATGCTGTACTTCATCGGCAAGTACGAAGTCACCGCGCGCCAGTATGCCCAAGTGATGTCCCAGGCACAGTCGCTCGCCAGTGGCGAGCCGGCGCCAGCCTGCGATGCGCCGACCGGCATGGCTGCACGCTTGCCCAAGGTGAAACTCTCGCGCTTTGAAGCCGAGCGCTTCTCGGCGGTGTACAGCGCCTGGTTGATGAAATACCACCGCGACTTGCTGCCGGTCAGTGGTCGTGGGTCTTCGGCCGAAGACGGTGGCCTCGGTTTTGTGCGCTTGCCCACCGAAGTGGAATGGGAATTCGCCGCGCGCGGTGGCCAGGCAGTGAGCCGTCAGGACCTCGAAGGGCGGCTGTTTCCGCGCCGTGTCGAAGGCAGTGAAAGCGACGGGCCGCTGGGTGATTACGCGGTGTTCAACCAAGTCGCCGGTGGTACCGGCCAGGCGGCACGCCTGATGCCCATCGGCACCAAATTGCCCAACCCGATCGGCATGTTCGATGTGATCGGCAATGCGGCGGAAATGGTCCAGGAATCGTTCCAACTGGTGCACGCCGGGCGCCGTCAGGGCACCTACGGCGGCTTTGTGGTCAAGGGCGGCAACTACCTGGAAGGCGAGGGCACGCTGTTCACTGGCATGCGCCGCGAATACCCGCTGTTCGCCGCCGACGGCACCGAGCAGAGCAACGAGACCACCGGTTTTCGCGTGGCGATTGGGGCGTTGTCCGCGCCGCGTTCGCGCTACAAGGAGCTGTTCGCGCAGTGGCAGAAAGAAGGCCGCCTGGCCTCGCTGACCGACGCCATCGACGACGCCCAGGACCCGACCAAGCGCCTGGACAGCATCATCGCTGCCAGCGTCGATCCCAAGCTGCAAGCCGAACTGGGCCTGGTCAACGAAGAACTCAAGCGCAACGTTTCGCTGATCGCCCAGCAACGCGAAGAGGCGGCGGGCAACCTGATTCAATCGGCCGCGCTGGTGGCCGAGACCATCAGCAACTACAACATCCGCCTGATGAACTTGCAGAAGAGTCGTCAGCAGGCTCTGGACAACAAGGACGCGGCCAGCGCGCAGCTGTTTGCCACGGCCATCGACAATGGCCGCAGCGCGCTCGACGGCGCGGTGGCGATCTACATCGACAACCTGGCCACCGGCACGCGCTACACCGACGCGGTGATCCAGGCGCAGTTTCAACGAATCAAGGAAGAGTTGGATCGCAAGCCAGTGCTCGGAAAGAGCCTGGTGACGCGCGCGACACTGTTCGTTCGCCATGTCGGCAACTACCGCAAACAACAGCGGGCCGACCCGGCAACGATTTTGAAGGAATTGCTCGCAGCGAGCGGTCAGCGGTCTTGATCGCTGGTTGTATGGCGAGCTTGGAAGGGACTCAGGCGGCGGTGGGCCGTGCTGGGCAAGTCAAACTTAACAGAGAACACACCTATGCTTTTTTCCCGTAAGGCGGTTTCCAAGCGTCACTTGCTGCTGATCGCGGCTGGTTTCAGCACCGTGTTGACTGGCTGCGCCACGTCGCCGGCGTCCAAGGTCGCGTCGAGCACCAAGGTCGAGTACTACCCGAACTGCTACGAGCCAGTGCAGCACCTGCGCGCGACCGACTCGGACATGACCAAGTCGGTTGTTACCGGTGCGGCCATCGGCGCTGCCGGCGGTGCTCTGCTGGGCGCGCTGACCGGCGACTCCGACAAGCGCGGCCGTAACGCTGCCATCGGTGCCGCGGGCGGTGCCCTGGCGGGTGGCGCGGCGGGTTACTACACCGAGCGTCAGAAGCAGATCAGCGATGACAACCAGCGCATTGCGTCCTACGCGGCTGACGTCAACAAAAGCGCCTCGGACATCGACCGCAGCACCGCATACGCCAAGGCGTCGCAGCAGTGCTACCAGAGCGCATTCACCAAGCTGGTGGCTGATCGTAAAGCCAAGACCGTCAACGACACCGAAGGCCGCAAGCGCCTGGCGGAAATCGTTTCCGGCCTCAAGGAGTCCAATGACCTGATCGTCGCGGTCAATGGCAAAGCCAGTGAAGACCTGAACAACTACACCCAGGCGTACGAGCAAGACCTGCAACAAGTGGGTGTGCAGCGTGCCGACGTAGTGACCGTGGCCACCGCTGATACCACGCCGGTGGTGACGCCGGCCAAAGGCAAAAAAGCCGTCAAGCCGGCGAAAAAGGCAGCGCTGCCGACCGTGCCGAAAGAAGCGGTCGCCACCGAAAAAACCATCCAGACCGCGCAGACCAAGCAAGCTGAAAGCAAGCAGGTCGCCAGCGCCGGTAAAGCGCAGATCGAAGGCACTTGCCGCGATCCAAACCTGGCCGACTGGGCGCCGGTGCCTTGCCCTAACGTTTAAGTAACATGTTGCTATAAGCGTTAAACGCCAGCCGATCTCCCGCTAAAGCGCGAGATCGGTGGCGTTCCTCCAACAAATCGTTACACTGCTTCGGCCACTTAATAATGATACCGAGGCCGTGTGCATGAAATTTCGTCTTCTGCTGTGGGTGCTTGGCCTGATGATGGGCAAAGCCAGCCGCACCAATCCTGCTTTCCAGCAACAGCTGGGTGACAAAGACCTGGCGTTCCAGTTGCAGACCCTCGACGGCAAAGTTGCCCGTCACTTCATCGTTAAAGACCAGCGCATCACCAGCCGCTCAGGGGTTCACCCGCAGCCTGCGTTTGCTATCGCCTTCAAAGATGCCGCCTACGGCTTCGCCACGATGCAGGCGAAGAACAAGCAACTGGCGTTCATGACGGGGATTCAGGACAAGTCGATCCAGATCAAGGGCAACCCGGCGCTGGTGATCTGGTTCCAGGGGCTGACCAAGTATTTGAAGCCGAAGAAAAAGAAGTAAGTCTTTCAGTTCGACCGAGTTGAGTTCATCGCCGGCAAGCCAGCTCCCATATATGACTGCATTCCAAAGGTGGAACTCGGTCGAATGTGGGAGCTGGCTTGCCGGCGATAGCGGTTTTTCAGGCGAAGCAGTTAACCCTGGCTGAACTGCGATGCCAGCTCACGCAACAGCACCTCGGCATCCAGTACTTTGCCGACCACTTCCTCGGCCTTGTCACGGCTCAAGCCCAAACGCTCAAGCAGCGCATCCGGAATCGCCTCATCCGGCCCGGAGCCAATGCCACGGCTGCGCAACAAGCGCACCGCCAGGCACACCAGGTTCGGGTATTCGGCATATTGCCCGTCGTAGGTGGGGTCGTGCTGGAAGCGCAGGGCGGTGGACAGTTCGTCCGGCATGTCCCAGTAGCGCATCAGCCAGGCACCGATCTGCTCGCGGCTGATGCCCAGCAAGTGTTGCTCGACATAGCTGTGGCACAGGTGCGGGTTGACCTCCAAGTGACGGCAGATCAGCGAGAAGTGCGGCGGAAACACGTGGGCCAGCAGCAGATAACCGAAGTTATGCAGCAGACCGGCGAGGTAGGTCAGGCCGGCTTCCGGGCGCTGGGCGCGTGGCATGGCACGGGTCAGGCCTTCGATCACGGCGGCGGTGTAGATCGACTGGTGCCAGTACGGCGTGGACTGGTGCGGGTGGTCTTTGGGCAGGCTCAAGGTTTTACCCAGGGCCAGGCCCAACGCCAGGTTGATCACCAGATCAAAGCCCAGCACGCGCACGATGGCGTCTTCAACTGAACGAATTTTGCCTGGCGAGGCGTAGTACGGCGACGCGGCCCAGCTCACCACTTGGGCGGCCAGGGCCGGGTCGGTTTCCACTACGCCAGTGATGTCATCGATGGTGGCATTGGGGTCGACGCGCAGCTTGATGATCTTCTGCGCAGTATCGGCCAGCGGTGGAATTTCGATGGTCGCTTCCAGGCGTTGCTGGATACGGCGGGCGGTGAACGCCTGCATCGCCTGAGTGATTTCCTCGCGGTCATCATTGGGGCGGTCGAGGTTCGGGCGAATGTTGCTCAACGGCTCGCCGAACTGCCCGGCGCTGGCTTTGGTGAGCATAGTCTTGAAGTCGCTGCTGGCGATTTCCAGCAACAGCCCGGCTTCGCCCGAATGCACCAGCAGGCTCGGCTCGCTCAGCAGGCTGCCTTCGTACAGGCAGGGCGAACTGGTCAGGGCCGGCAGGCCTGGCAGCAGGCTCAACTCATGCTTGGCCAACATGCGCTCGATGCGATCCGGCGACACCGCGGTAAGGCGGCGGCCGGTGAGTTCGGCAAGTCGGTTGAGGTCGAGCAACTGGCTCTGCGGGAACAGCACCATGAGGGCGCCAACGGCATCTTCCAGTAAGACCGCCTGGACCTTTTGCGCGGGATTCAGGCCAGCCTGTTCGGCGACTTCCGTATAAGGAATGGCGAGCTTTGCGAGCAGAGCCCGAATGACCGGCGGGGCGGTCAGTGGGGCTGTGGCGAGGGCTACTTCTGACATGGCCTGATCCAATTTCTTACAGTCACCGAAGTATAACCAGCTTGATACAACTGTTGGTTGGATAAGTGAGTCAGGCGTCACACTTGGCCGTATTGCTGCCCATGCCGTAGCCAGCGATCAAGCAACGGGCTGACGTGATCCGGCCAGCGTTCGAGCAGCGCTTGCGCCGCATCACGCACGGCGGGTAGCAGGTCAGCGTCGCGCATCAGGTCGGCGACCTTGAATTGCAGCAGGCCGGTCTGGCGGGTGCCGAGCATTTCACCGGGGCCACGCAGCTCGAGGTCTTTTTCGGCGATGACAAAGCCGTCGTTGGTTTCGCGCATGATGCCCAGGCGCTGACGACCGATCTGTGACAACGGTGGATGGTAGAGCAGCACGCAATGGCTGGCAGCGCTGCCCCGTCCGACGCGGCCGCGTAATTGGTGCAATTGGGCCAGGCCCAGGCGCTCGGGGTTTTCGATGATCATCAAGCTGGCGTTGGGCACGTCCACACCCACTTCGATCACCGTGGTGGCCACCAGCAATTGCAGGTTGCCCGCTTTGAATTCGGCCATCACCGCAGCTTTTTCCGCAGGCTTCATGCGGCCGTGGATCAGCCCGACCTTGAGTTCGCCCAGGGCACTGGTGAGGTCTTCATAGGTGGTTTCGGCGGCCTGGCAGGTCAGCTCCTCGGACTCTTCGATCAGCGTGCATACCCAGTACGCCTGACGGCCTTCGGCGCAGGCACCGCGTACGCGCTCGATCACTTCCACGCGGCGGGTGTCGGTGACCAGCACGGTATTGACCGGGGTACGGCCGGGCGGCAGTTCGTCGAGGATCGAGGTGTCGAGGTCGGCGTAGGCGCTCATGGCCAGGGTGCGTGGGATCGGTGTTGCGGTCATGATCAACTGGTGCGGACTCATGCGCCCGCCCACGCCTTTTTGGCGCAGGGCCAGGCGCTGCTGCACGCCGAAGCGGTGCTGTTCGTCGATGATCACCAGCGCAAGGTTTTTGAACTTCACTTCGTCCTGGAACAGCGCATGGGTACCCACCACCATCGGTGCGCCATTGGCGATCTGTTCCAGCGCCGCCGCGCGCACTTTGCCCTTGAGTTTGCCGGCCAGCCACGCCACTTCCAGGCCCAGCGGCTCGAGCCAGCGCTTGAAGGTTATGAAGTGCTGCTCGGCGAGAATCTCGGTGGGCGCCATCAGCGCCACTTGGTAACCAGCTTCCAGTGCCTGCAAGGCGGCGAGGGCGGCGACCACGGTCTTGCCAGCGCCCACGTCACCCTGGATCAGGCGCAGCATCGGTTCTTTCTGACTGAGGTCGTAGGCGATTTCATTGCCAACCCGTTGCTGGGCCCCGGTTGGCGCGAAGCCCAGGTTCGCCAGGTATTGCGCAGGCAAGCGCGTGGCCTTGGGCATCGCTGGCGCGCGCAGGGAGCGCATGCTTTCGCGCAGGCGCTGCTGGGACAGCTGGTGAGTCAGCAGCTCTTCAAAGGCCAGGCGATGTTGCGCCCAGTGATGACCCAGGGCCAGCTCGTCGACATCGGCATCGGCGGGCGGGTGGTGCAGATAGCGGATGGCATCGTCCAGCGGCGCCAGTTGGTAATCGCGGGCCAGTTCCACCGGCAGCCAGTCAGGCAGGCTTTTGGGGCCGAGCATGGTCAGGGTCTGCATGCACAGTTGGCGCAGGCGTTGTTGGGTCAGGCCTTCGGTCAGCGGGTAGATCGGCGTGAGGGTGGTATCCACCGGCGGCGGTTCGTCGCCGGTAATGGCGCGGTATTCGGGGTGGTAAATTTCCAGGCCCGACGCGCCAGGCCGTGCCTCGCCGTAGCAACGCACGCGGGTACCGCGCTTGAGGCCTTCCTTCTGGGCGTTGCTGAAATGGTAGAAGCGCAGGCTGAGGCCACCAGTACCGTCCTGCAGGCGTACGACCAGGCTGCGGCGCTTGCCCATCACCACATCCGCGCCACTGACGGTGCCTTCGACCACCGCGTCCTGCCCTGGGCGCAAATGGCCGATAGGCACGACGCGCGTGCGGTCCTGATAACGCAGGGGCAAGTGGAACAGCACGTCCTGGAGGTTCTCCAGGCCGACCTTGGCCAATTTCTCGGCCATGGCTTCACCAACACCCTTGAGTGCGGTGACCGACACGTGCGACAGCTCAGTCATACCCAGGCTTAGCTCGCAGCAGGCGGCTTGGCCACCGAGCACAGACGGATCGAGTCGGCGAGGATCTCAATGGCTTTCGGGCGTGGGAAGCTGGCGCGCCAGGCGATCGCCACGGTGCGGAATGGCACCGGCGGCGTGAGTGGGCGCACTTCGATCACACCGGGGGCGTAGTGATGACTGTCCACTGCTGAGAGCGGCAAGATCGAAATGCCTAGGCCGGACGCGACCATGTGGCGGATGGTTTCCAGCGAGCTGGATTCCACGGTGGTGTGCTTGGCGCCGTCGTTGCCTTTGGTCAGGGTCGGGCAGGCTTCGAGTACCTGGTCGCGGAAGCAGTGGCCTTCGCCGAGCAGCAACAGGCTCTTGTCGTTGAGCAGGCCGGCGTCGATGGTGTCTTTTTGCGTCCACGGGTGGGAGGCCGGCATCAACACGTAGAACGGCTCGTCGTAGAGCGGCAAGGTCAACACGTCCGCTTCGTTGAACGGCAGGGCGATGATGATCGCGTCCAGCTCGCCGTTGCGCAGTTTGTCGCGCAGCACGTGGGTGAAGTTTTCTTCGATATACAGCGGCATCTGCGGCGCGACGCGGTGCAGTTGCGGAATCAAATGCGGGAACAGGTACGGGCCAACGGTGTAGATGGCGCCGACTTTCAGCGGTGCAGTCAGCTGGTTTTTGCCGGCCTGGGCCAGCTCGCGAATGCTTTGGGCTTGTTCCAGCACCTTTTGGGCCTGGGCGACAATGCCTTCGCCCACTGGCGTGAGGCGTACAGCGCTCTTGCTGCGCTCGAAAATCAGCACACCGAGTTCGTCTTCAAGCTTTTTCACACCCACCGACAGCGTCGGCTGGCTGACATGGCAACGCTCGGCCGCGTGGCCGAAGTGCTGCTCTTGGGCGAGGGTCACGATGTAGCGTAATTCTGTAAGAGTCATAGCGGGCGTCCATGAGGTTGCGAGCCAAGCATACCGGCTGCAATCGATAGACGCACGTTATCAGAACTTTGCTGGGGATTGAGCGGGGAGTGGCTCGGATTTAACTGAAAAATGGATTTTTAGCGGCAACAAACAAAATGTGGGAGCGCACTGGCTCGCGAATGTGCGGTGTCAGTGACGAATGTATCGACTGACACTGCGCTTTCGCGAGCAAGCCCGCTCCCACATTGGCCCGCTTCGCAATCCTTAGCGGCGACGCTTCTCGATGTTGTAAACAAACGGCGCGACGATCTCGACGCTGCCGCCTTTCAACATGTCGGCCGGTGGCTTGGGCAATGGCTGGGCACGACGAATCATGTCCAGGGTCGCGCGGTCCAGGTCGGCGTTGCCGGAGCGGCCCACCAACTCGTAGGACAGCACATTGCCTTCGGCATCGACCACGAAGCGCAGGCGGTTAAGCCCCTCTTTGCCACGCTGTTGAGCGCCTGGCGGGTATTTCTTGTACTTCTGCAAGTGCGCCAGCAGGGTGCCTTCCCAGGACGCTTTTGCTGCTACCTGGGCTGGCGACGGGCCGGGCACGGGTTGAGCGGATTTTTCAGCCGGCGCATTGGTCGGTGGGGTTTCGCTCGGCGGCTCTTCGGAAGGCTTCTCCTTGGGCGGCTCGGGCTTTTTCTCCACAGGCTTGGGCGGCTGGGGTTTGGGCTTGGGCTTGACCGGCTTGGGCACCTGGATCGTTGGCTTGGGCGCCTCGGCCATTTTCGGCAAAGGCAGCTCTTCCACTGGAGCCGGCGGCTGTGGCGGCGTGACCACCTTTGGCGGCGCGGGAGGCGGTGGTGCCGGCATCGGCGCCAGGTCGATGACCATGGCGGCCGGTGGCAGCGTCACCTGATGCGGCGCGGACCATTGAAGCGCGATGATGATCGCGACGGCATGCACGCCCAGCACGATGGCGAGGCTGGTGCCATAACGCGTCAGTTTGTGGCGCGTCGTGATCATTTCTTGGCTGCCGTCTCAAGTCCGACCAGGCCTACCTTGAGGTAGCCGGCTGCCCGCAGGGCATCCATCACGCTCATCAGGTCGCCGTAGTCCACGCCCTTGTCGGCCTGGAAGAAGATCGTCGTGTCTTTCTTGCCTTGGGTCTTGGCGTCGAGCACCGGGCCCAGGGTTTCAGCTTTGACTTCTTCTTCGCCCAGGAACAGGCGTTGGTCCGCCTTGACGCTGAGGAAGATCGGCTTCTCCGGACGCGGCGCAGGCTTGGCGCTGGAGGCCGGCAGATCGACCTTGATGTCCACGGTGGCCAACGGTGCCGCCACCATGAAGATGATCAGCAGCACCAGCATCACGTCAATAAACGGCGTGACGTTGATTTCGTGGTTCTCGACGAGTTCATCGTCGCCTTGATTCAAATGCAGGCCCATGGCCGATTACCCCACTTTCACCATGTGCGGTTGCGAGCTGCGCTCGGTAGGGGCGTGATCGAGGTCGCGGCTGACCAGCAGCAGGACTTCTGCCGACGCGTCCGATACCTGAGCCTTGTAGCCGGCAATCGAACGGGCGAAGACGTTGTAGATCACCACTGCAGGAATTGCGGCAACCAGGCCCAATGCGGTTGCCAGCAGGGCTTCGGCGATGCCTGGGGCAACGACGGCGAGGTTGGTGGTCTGGGTTTTGGCGATGCCGATGAAGCTGTTCATGATGCCCCACACGGTACCGAACAGACCGACGAACGGTGCGGTGGAACCGATAGTGGCCAGCACGCCGGTGCCGCTGCTCATGTTACGACCGCAGGCCGCCACCAGGCGCTCGAGGCGGAAGCTGACGCGTTCCTTGATGCCTTCTTTTTCGCGGGTGTTGACCGACAGGCGCATTTCTTCCAGCGCGTCGTGGACCAGCAGGTTGGCCAGGGTGCCCTTTTTGGTAGCGGTGTCGCTGGCTTCCTTGAGGGTGGTGGCTTTTTTCAGGTGGACGATTTCAGTGCGCAGACGACGCTTGGCGCCCAGCAGCTCGAAGCCCTTGGCGATCCAGATGGTCCAGGTAATGATCGAGGCGATGGCCAGGCCGATCATGACGGCTTTTACCACCACGTCAGCGTTCTGGTACATGCCCCACGGGGACAGGTCATGGGCCATGCCCAGGCTGTTGTCTTCTTCCAGTACAACACCGGAGTCGTCGGCAGGCGCAGGGGCTGCGGCCTGGGCCGGGTCGGTGGCCACAGGTGCTGCGGCAGGTGCTGCCGGCGTGGCTGCATTCTGCTGGGCCGCGGCCGGAGTGGCTGGGGCGGTCGCGTCAGCGAATGCGGCGGTCGGTGCCAGCAGAACGCTGAACAGCAGCGCAGCAATCGCACGCCAGGCGCGAGATGGGCTGAGAGGCTTGGTTGGCGAAGCGGGGTTTGTATTACGTGTCATGCTGGCCGGACCTGAGAGAAAAAATGAGTGATCGTCCTGCCAGACCCTGATGGGTCGAGGACAAATGGGCGGTTATTATTGCAAGTAATTCTTGTTAACAAAAGTAATACAGTTACTTAATTTGTCCTTTTACTGGCCGCTGGTCATCTTCGGCGGCTAATCTGCGCCTTTAAGAATGGAGTTTTGTGATGTCTGCGCCTTCTGTTGTGATTGCCGGTTGCGGCGATGTGGGTAGTCGGCTGGCTAGCCAATTGCTGGCCTCGGAATGGGAGGTTCATGGCCTGCGACGTGATATTTCACGCCTTCCAGAGGGTGTCATCGGCATCGCCGGTGACCTGTTCAAAAAGGATTGCCCTGACACTTGGCCAATCGGCGCAGTGGATTACCTGGTGTATTGCGCCGCTGCCACCGACCACGATGAGGCCGGCTATCGCGCGGCGTACGTGCAAGGGTTGCAGCATGTGTTGGAGTGGCTGAACGACTACGGCCAGGAGCCCAAGCATTTGCTGTTTGTGTCGAGCAGCAGTGTGTACGGCCAGCAGAAGGGTGAGTGGGTCGACGAAACGTCCGACACTCAAGCGAAGGGGTATTCCGGCCAAGTCATGCTGGAAGCTGAGCAAGTGGCGCTCAATAGTGGCATTCCGGCGAGCATTGTGCGGTTGACCGGTATCTATGGGCCCGGCCGTGAATGGCTGCTGACCCAAGTGCGCCAAGGCTATCGCGTGGCGGTTGATCCACCTTTATATGGCAACCGGATTCACGCGGATGACGCTGCCGGATTGCTGGCCTTCCTGCTGCGGCATGTGGAGCAGGGCGGTTCGCTGGATAGCATTTACATCGGCGTTGACGATGCGCCCGCGCCCTTGGCAGAAGTGGTGGGTTGGTTGCGCGACTACCTGGGCGTGACCGAATGGGCTGACGACGCCAGTGTGCGCCGCGCCGGCAGCAAGCGATGCAGCAATGCCCGAGCCAAGGCGTTGGGTTGGGTGCCGACCTACCCGACTTATCGCGAAGGGTATGCGGCGATCCTTGAAGGTAAGTGCTAGATGTGAAAAAGGAGCCGTGAGGCTCCTTTTTTGTTACTGCTTTTCCAGCAGCCATTGGCGTGGCCCTGGGCTGAGCTGGGGGATTTCGTCTGGCTGGGAAAGGTTGATCGCCTGCAGAATTTCCAACTGTTTGCCGTAGCGCACGAAAATCCAGTCCTCGCCGACAGCATCTTTACCCAGATAGACGACGTCATTGCCGGCACCTTGAGTGGCGCAATCGCCTCCCAGGCACAGTTCGTAGTGGTCATTATTGCCCAGGCCGGACACGCCGCCGTCGGCGCTGAACCTCACAAGGTTGCCTGTGCCTTGGCCTTCAATAATTTTCCACTGACCGCCCATGTAGGCTGAGTTCAGGGCTTGCCTGAACGTTGTGCCCCACTTGGCACCTGCGGCAGCGGGTTGGGTGGGGCGGCTAAACGTTTGGCCTGCGTGAATCTTGCTGGTCTGTTGGACCAGTTGCTCGCCGTTCAATTGCAATTCGTCGCTGCCATGGCCGTTGTAATCCACCGACCAAATGCCAGGCGCTTTCGGCAGCAGCTGGCCTTCACCCACCTCGAACGCAGTGCTCAATTGCGCTTTGCCGATACGGGTGTCGATGTTCCATTCCAGGTTCATGCCGTTGGCGTCCAGGGCTTTAAGCAGCGGCCGCCCCTGGGCGGCGGTATCGATGGCGGCCTGGTTGATCCATAGCCCGCTGATGTCCGCGGTTTGCTGCTGCATGTGTGTGCAGCCGCCCAGCAGGATCAGGCTGATGAGGAGTAGCGTGTGCATGGAGTGGCCCGTCTGCCGGTGAAAAAACCATGGCGCAGACTAAAGAAAAAGGAGCCGGTGGGCTCCTTTGTTCTGTATCACTGTTTTTCCAACAACCACTGCCGTGGCCCCGGCGTAAACGAAGGCACTTCATCGGCCTGCGCAGTGTTCACGGCCTGGAAGATTTCCAGCTGCTTGCCCTTGCGCGCGAAGATCCACGGGTTGCCCTGGCCGTTGAGTTGCAGCCAGATACTGTCGTAGCCGCCGCTCATTGAGGCGCAGTCACCCGCCAGGCACAGCGAGTACCGATCGACACCGGGCAAACCGGCGACTTTGCCGTCAGCCTGGAACTGCACCGTGGCGCCGTCGCCGTTCCCGTCGGTGATCTTCCAGTCGCCACCCATATAGGCGGCATACAGGGCGCGCTCGAAGTTGGCGCCCAGTGGCGCGCCTTCGGGGGCTGGGTCATTGGCACGGGCGAACAGCTGCTCAGGCTCGTTGTCGTTGGCCACTTGCAGCAGTTGTTTGCCTTTGCGCTTGAGTTCGGTGGCGGAGCTGCCGTAGAAATCGACGCTCCAGGCGCCGGGTTTTTCACTGAGCAGCTTGCCTTCGGCGACTTCAAAACCGTTGTAGTAACGCGCCTGCGAAGCCTTGGTGTTGACCTCCCATTCGAGGTTCGGACCATAGGTTTGCAGCGCTTCACGCAAAGGACCGCCCTTGGCTGCCGCGTTGATGGCGGCCTGGTTGATCCAGGTGCCGCTCACATCCAGGTCGGCGGGGTTGCTGGCGCAGCCGCCGAGCAATAAGGCGAGCAACGAAGAGGCTACAAGCGCTTTGCGCATCACGAAATCCTTCTGAAACGAAGTCGGCGCAGCCTGTGGAGGCTGCGCCGGGTGTTTTACTCGATGACCAGAATCGCGTCCATCTCAACCTGTGCGCCCTTTGGCAGGGCGGCAACGCCGATAGCGGCGCGGGCTGGGTACGGCTGTTCGAAGTACTTGCCCATGATCTCGTTGACCTTGGCGAAGTGGCTCAGGTCAGTGAGGAAGATGTTCAGCTTGACGATGTCTTTGAACGAACCACCAGCGGCTTCAGCCACCGACTTGAGGTTTTCGAAGACCTGGACGGTTTGTGCTTCAAAGCCTTCAACCAGCTCCATGGTCTTTGGGTCCAGTGGAATCTGGCCGGACATGTAGACAGTGTTGCCCGCCTTGATCGCCTGGGAGTAAGTGCCAATGGCAGCAGGGGCTTTGTCGCTGGTGATAACAGTCTTGGTCATGAGTGACTCCTTGTAAGAGATCGGCTATGCGCGCATGCGGGTGATACGAATCACCCCGGTCAGGGCGCGCAGTTTCTTGATCACGCGGGCCAGGTGCACGCGGTCGTGCACGCTGACCACCAGCTGGACCACGCTGATGCGGCCATCGCGCTCATCCATGCTGATTTTCTCGATATTGCCGTCGGCCGCATTGACGCTGCTGGCCAGCAGGGCGATCAGGCCGCGCTGATGCTCCAGTTCAACGCGCAGCTCGACGTTGAATTCGCCGGTGACGTCCTTGGCCCACGAGAGCTGAATGCATTTCTCGGGGTTGTGGCGGATTTCAGTGATATTGCGGCAGTTGTCCAGGTGCACGACCATGCCTTTACCAGCCGACAAGTGGCCGACAATCGGGTCGCCCGGGATCGGCGTGCAGCACTTGGCGTAGCTGAGCACCAGGCCTTCCGTGCCGCGAATCGCCAGCGGGCCTTCGGGGCTTGGCAGCTGTTCGCCTTCGCCGAGCAAGCGCCGGGCGACCACATACGCCATGCGGTTGCCCAGGCCGATGTCTTCCAGCAGGTCTTCGATGGTTTCCTGGCGATACTCGTGGAGCATCGCTTGCACGCGCTCGGCCGGGATTTTCTCCAGGGCGCTGTCGAAACCATTGAGCACCTTGTTCAGCAGGCGTTCGCCGAGGCTGATGGACTCGGAGCGGCGTTGCAATTTGAGCGCGTGGCGAATGTGTGTGCGCGCTTTACCGGTGACCACGAAGTTGAGCCAGGCCGGGTTCGGGCGCGCGCCGGGTGCGCTGACGATCTCGACCGTGGAGCCGCTTTGCAGCGGCTCGGACAGCGGCGCGAGACGACGGTTGATCCGGCAGGCAATGCAGCTGTTGCCCACGTCGGTGTGTACCGCGTAGGCAAAGTCGACCGCCGTGGAGCCTTTGGGCAGCTCCATGATCCGGCCTTTGGGCGTGAACACGTAGACCTCGTCCGGGAACAGGTCGATCTTCACGCTTTCGATAAATTCCAGGGAGTTGCCGGCACGTTGCTGCATTTCCAGCACGCCTTTGACCCACTGGCGGGCGCGGGCATGCGTGCCTTTTGGCTGCTCGTCGCCGCTGGACTTGTACAGCCAATGCGCGGCGATGCCGTTGTTGGCCATCTCTTCCATTTCCCGCGTACGGATCTGGATCTCGATCGGCACCCCGTGCATACCGAACAGCGTGGTATGCAGCGACTGATAGCCGTTGGCCTTGGGAATGGCGATGTAATCCTTGAAGCGGCCTGGCAGGGGTTTGTACAAATTATGTACAGCGCCCAGCACGCGGTAGCAGGTGTCGACCTTGTCGACGATGATCCGGAACGCGTACACGTCCATGATCTCGTTGAAGGCCCGACGCTTGCCGCGCATTTTTTTGTAGATGCCGTAGATGTGTTTCTGCCGGCCGCTGACTTCGCCTTCAATCTCGTCGATCGCCAGGCAATGGCTCAGCGACTCTTCGATCTTGTTGACGATTTCCTTGCGGTTGCCCCGGGCGCGTTTGACCGCCTGATAGATGCGCGCAGAGCGCATCGGGTGCATGGCCTTGAAGCCGAGGTCTTCGAATTCGATGCGGATGGCATGCATGCCCAGCCGGTTGGCGATGGGCGCATAGATTTCCAGGGTTTCCTTGGCGATGCGCCGGCGTTTTTCGCCGGACAGCACTTCCAGCGTGCGCATGTTGTGCAGCCGGTCGGCCAGCTTCACCAGGATGACTCGAATGTCTCGGGCCATGGCCATGGCCATCTTCTGGAAGTTTTCCGCCTGGGCTTCGGCCTTGGTTTCGAAGTTCATCTGGGTCAGTTTGCTGACCCCATCGACCAGTTCGGCCACGGTTTCGCCAAATTGCGCACTGAGCGCTTCCTTGGCGATGCCGGTGTCTTCGATCACGTCATGCAGCATCGCCGCCATCAGGCTCTGATGGTCCATGTGCATGTCGGCAAGAATATTGGCCACGGCAAGAGGATGCGTGACATACGCCTCACCACTGCGGCGGCGTTGGCCGTCGTGTGCTTGTTCGGCGTAGAAATACGCTCGGCGGACCAGGTTGACCTGGTCTGGGCCGAGGTAGGTCGATAAGCGATCGGCGAGGGCGTCTATGCTCGGCAAAGTGTTAACTCCTGCCGTTGGCTGTGACCCCGCGCCGTGCTACGTCGACCAGGCATAGGCTTAGACGGCCTCGTTGGACTCGTCCTCGAACGCTGCAAACAGCGGTTCGTCTTCAACGATTTCAGCGTTGGCGATGAACTCGTAGCTCATCAGGCCTTCAGCGATTTCACGCAGGGCTACAACGGTAGGCTTGTCGTTTTCCCACTGGACCAGAGGCTCTTTGCCGCCAGTGGCCAGTTGACGGGCACGCTTGGTAGAGAGCATGACCAGCTCAAAGCGGTTATCCACGTGTTCTAGGCAGTCTTCAACGGTTACGCGGGCCATGGTATTCCTCGGAGCGAATGCAAGATGCGCGCTGCCCGGCTGGGCGAGCGGACTGAACAGTTTAAAAAATCACCAGCGTTTAGGGAAGCGCTGATTTTCCCGCGGCCTCGCAAAACGGCTACAAGTGCCAATGTAAAGCCCTTGCAGCGGTTTTGGGAAGGGCCAATCAGCCAAGCAGTTCGGCGAGTAATTTGCCGAAACGCTGCTGTTGGCGTTTTTGCTGGAGCTGATTGGCGCGGAAAATCGCCTTCAAATCGTCCAGGGCGCTGGCGAAATCGTCATTGATGATCAGGTAGTCGTAGTCGACGTAGTGGCTCATTTCGCTGACGGCTTCACGCATGCGGCCTTCGATGATCTCGTCACTGTCCTGGCCACGGTTGGTCAGGCGCTGGTGCAAGGCTTCGAGCGACGGCGGCAGGATAAAGATCGAACGCGCCTTCGGCATCAGTTGGCGCACTTGCTCGGCACCCTGCCAGTCGATTTCCAGGATCAGGTCGTGGCCTTCGTCCAGAGTCTGCTGCAGGTGGCTTTGCGAGGTGCCGTAGAGGTTGCCGAACACTTCGGCGCGCTCCAGGAAGTCGCCGTGCTCGATCATCTTGACGAACTCGGTGCGCTCGACGAAGTGGTAGTGCACGCCGTTCACTTCGCCCGGGCGCATGGCGCGGGTGGTGTGCGAGACCGAGATGCGGATCTGCTCGTCAGCGTCGGTCAAAGCCTTGACCAGGCTGCTCTTGCCCGCGCCCGAAGGGGCGGAAATGATGTAAAGGGTGCCGGTGCTGTGGGTCATGGAAGTTGCCTTACTCAATATTCTGTACTTGTTCGCGCATCTGCTCGATCAACACTTTGAGGTTGACCGCAGCTTGTGTGCTGCGCGGATCAAACGCTTTGGAGCCCAGTGTATTGGCTTCGCGGTTGAGTTCCTGCATCAGGAAGTCCAGGCGCCGACCAGCGGCGCCGGCAGACTTGAGCACGCGGCGCACTTCGAGGATGTGGGTGCTCAGGCGGTCGAGCTCTTCGGCCACGTCACTTTTCTGCGCCAGCAGCACCATTTCCTGTTCCAGGCGCGTCGGGTCGAGGTCGGCCTTCATGTCGGTGAACCGGTCCAGAACCTTCTGGCGCTGGGTGGCGAGCATCTGCGGCACCAACTCGCGCAGGGTGACCACGTCTTCCTCGATCGCGCTCAGGCGCTCGCTGATCAGGCGCGCCAGTTCGGCGCCCTCACGCTCGCGGCCAGCCTTGAGCTCCTGCAAACCCTGGTTGAACAGGGCGAGGGCTTCGGCATTAAGGGCCTGCGGGTCGGTGGCGTCGGCCACCAGTACGCCGGGCCAGGCCAGCACTTCCAGCGGGTTCAGTGCGGCGGGTTGCTTGATCAGGCCGGCGATGGTTTCAGCCGCGGCGACCAGTTGCGCGGCGCGGTCGCGGTCGATCTGCAGCGGCTTGCCGGTGGTTTCTTCGGTAAAACGCAGGGTGCATTCCAGCTTGCCGCGGGAAATGCCCTGGCGCAGCGCTTCACGCACGGCGCCTTCGAGGTCGCGGAAGGATTCCGGCAGACGCAGGTGCGGCTCCAGGTAACGGCTGTTGACCGAGCGCAGTTCCCAGCTCAGGGTGCCTTGGACGCCGGCTTTTTCGACGCGGGCGAAGGCGGTCATGCTGTGAACCATGGAGGTACCTCGCGATGCAGTCCCGCAAATACGGGCTGATGGGTAAATTGAAGCCGACAGGCTGAGAAGGCGCAGGATTGTAGCGCAGTGAGGCGAACGCGCCCAAACAATGGGCGCCAGGCCCGCCATTCGTAACCGAATTTTTTAGAAGTGCCCCGAATCGGCTGGCGGCTCTATAATGCTCGGCAGTTTTTCGTCCTCCGTACAGGTATCCCCTATGAAACGTCCAAGTGGTCGCGCTGCCGATCAGCTCCGCTCGATCCGCATCACCCGCAACTACACCAAACACGCCGAGGGATCTGTACTGGTCGAGTTTGGCGATACCAAGGTGATCTGCACCGTCAGCGTCGAAAACGGCGTGCCGCGCTTCCTCAAGGGCCAGGGTCAGGGTTGGTTGACCGCCGAGTACGGCATGCTGCCGCGCGCCACCGGCGAGCGTAACCAGCGTGAGGCCAGCCGTGGCAAGCAAGGCGGCCGCACCCTGGAAATCCAGCGCCTGATCGGCCGTTCGCTGCGCGCAGCGCTGGATATGTCCAAGCTGGGCGACGTGACCCTGTACGTCGATTGCGACGTGATCCAGGCTGACGGCGGCACCCGCACTGCCTCCATCACCGGCGCCATGGTGGCCTTGGTTGATGCGCTGAAAGTGATCAAGAAGCGTGGCGGCCTGAAAGCAGGCGACCCGCTCAAGCAGATGATTGCTGCCGTGTCGGTCGGCATGTACCAAGGCGAGCCTGTATTGGACCTGGACTACCTGGAAGACTCGGCTGCCGAGACCGACCTGAACGTGGTAATGACCAGCAGCGGTGGTTTCATCGAAGTGCAGGGCACCGCCGAAGGCGCGCCATTCCAGCCGGCCGACCTGAACGCCATGCTGGCCCTGGCCCAGAAAGGCATGACCGAAATCTTCGAACTGCAGAACGCCGCACTGGCTGACTGAAACGGCCGCAAGGAGCAACGCCATGAGTGACCACCAACTGCCTGTGCCCACGCCTCCTTACGAAGTGCGTCAGGGCGCGATGTTGTGTCACCTTGCGGCGTTCTTGGGGTTTGTGTTTCCCTTCGGCAGTGTCGTCGGGCCGCTGATCCTGTGGCAGATGAAGAAGGAAGTGGACCCGTTCATTGATGATCAGGGCAAGGAGGCCTTGAACTTCCAGATCACCGTGGCCATTGCCTGGCTGGTTTGCATCGTGCTGGCTTTTGCGGTGATTGGCTTTTTCCTGATGACTGCCCTGGCGATCGCCACGGTGGTGCTGACGATCATTGGCGCAATCAAAGCCAGCAAGGGGATTGCCTATCGCTATCCCTTTACCTGGCGATTGGTCAAATAGTGAGCGCCCACAAAAAAACCGACAGCGATGTCGGTTTTTTTGTGCCTGGAAAAAGACCTTAGATGGTCAATGTCCAGTCGTAGTCCACGATCAGCGGCGCGTGCTGCGAGAAGCGTGGCTGACGCGGCAGGCGTGCGCTGCGAACAAAGCGGCGAAGCCCCGGGGTCAGCAGCTGGTAGTCGAAACGCCAGCCCAGGTTAAGCATCTCGGCCTGTTCGTTATCCGGCCACCAGCTGTACTGGTCGCCTTCGCGGCTGACTTCGCGCAGGGCGTCAACATAGCCCATGTTGCCGATAATCTCGTCCATCCAGGCCCGTTCCGGCGCCAGGAAGCCCGGGGATTGCTGGCTGTCGCGCCAGTTCTTGATATCCAGCTTCTGTTGCGCCACGTACAGCGAGCCACAGTAAATGTACTCGCGACGTTTGCGTCGCTGTTTATCCAGATAACGGGCGAAATCGTCCATTAGCTTGAACTTCTGGTTCAAGTCTTCATCGCCGTTCTGCCCCGAAGGGAGCAGCAAGGTCGCGATGCTGACCTTGTCGAAATCGGCTTGCAGGTAGCGCCCGTAGCGGTCGGCTGTCTCGAAGCCGAGGCCGCTGATGACCGCCTTGGGTTGCAACCGCGAGTACAAAGCCACGCCACCTTGGGTGGGCACTTCGGCATCGCAGGCATAAAGGAAGTAGCCATCCAGTTGGAAGGCTGGGTCGTCCAGTTCAAAGGCGGAGGCGCGGGTGTCCTGCAGGCAGATGACGTCGGCATTCTGTGCTTGCAGCCAACTGAGCAAACCACGCTCGACTGCAGCCTGAATACCATTGACGTTCACACTGATGATCCGCATAAATGGCCCCAAAAATCGCGTGCGTGTATGATACACGCCGTCTACCTAATTAGCTAAATCCGTGGTATCTGAGGCTTTTTTCATGCAGGCGTATCAACGCGATTTCATTCGTTTTGCCATCGATCGCGGCGTTTTGCGCTTCGGTGAGTTCACTCTGAAGTCCGGGCGCACCAGCCCGTACTTCTTCAATGCAGGCTTGTTCAACTCGGGTTCGGCCCTGGCTCAGCTGGGTCGTTTCTACGCGGCAGCCATCGTTGAAAGCGGCATTTCCTTCGATGTTTTGTTTGGTCCAGCCTACAAGGGCATCCCGCTGGCGGCCGCGACTGCCGTGGCGTTGGCTGAGCATCACGGGCTGGATCTGCCGTGGTGCTTCAACCGTAAAGAGGCCAAGGCACATGGCGAAGGCGGTAGCCTGGTTGGGGCTCCGCTCAAGGGCGACGTGCTGATCATCGACGACGTGATCACCGCCGGTACCGCCATCCGTGAAGTGATGCAGATCATCGCGTCCCAAGATGGCGCCAAGGCCGCGGGCGTGCTGATCGCGCTGAACCGTCAGGAGCGCGGCAACGGTGAGTTGTCGGCCATTCAGGAAGTGGAACGTGATTTCGGCATTCCGGTGGTGAGCATTGTGTCGCTGAACCAGGTGTTGCAGTTCCTAGAAGACGATCCGCAGCTCAAGCAGCATTTGCCGGCCGTTAAGGCTTATCGCGAGCAATTTGGTGTCTGACACTGATTCTCTGTGTGAGAGAGCTTGTGTGGGAGCGGGCTTGCTCGCGAAGGCGGTGTGTCATTTACTGAATATGTTTCTGACCCACCGCATTCGCGAGCAAGCCCGCTCCCACAGGGGATCTCCATTTGCAGCAGATTCCGTGGACACAAAAAAAGGCCTCGCTCAATTCGATTGAGCGGGGCCTTTTTGTTTCTAGTGCTTAAGGACGCTTGCGATTACTGATCAGCGTGCCCACACCGGTATCGGTGAAGATTTCCAGCAGGATTGCATTTGGCACGCGGCCATCCAGGATCAGCGAGCTGCCGACGCCGCCTTGCACGGCTTCCAGCGCGCAACGGATCTTCGGCAGCATGCCGCCGTAGATGGTGCCGTCGGCGATCAACTCGTCCACCTGCTGGGTGGTCAAGCCCGTCAGCACCTTGCCTTCCTTGTCCATCAGGCCGGCAATGTTGGTCAGCAGCATCAGCTTCTCAGCCTTCAGCGCTTCGGCCACTTTGCCGGCTACCAGGTCGGCGTTGATGTTGTACGACTCACCGTTGGCGCCCACGCCGATTGGCGCGATCACCGGGATGAAGTCGCCTTTGACCAGCAGGTTCAACAGGTCGGTGTTGATGCCGATCACTTCACCTACCTGGCCGATGTCGATGATTTCCGGCTGGGTCATCTCCGGCGTCTGACGGGTAACGGTCAGTTTTTTCGCGCGGATCAGCTCCGCGTCCTTGCCGGTCAGGCCGATGGCGCTGCCGCCATGACGGTTGATCAGGTTGACGATGTCTTTGTTGACCTGGCCACCGAGGACCATCTCCACCACGTCCATGGTCTGCGCGTCAGTGACGCGCATGCCATCAATGAAGTGACTCTCGATCGACAAGCGCTTGAGCAGGTCGCCGATTTGCGGGCCGCCACCGTGCACCACCACCGGGTTGATCCCGACAGCTTTCATCAACACGATGTCGCGGGCAAAGCCGGTTTTCAGCTCTTCACTTTCCATGGCATTGCCGCCGTACTTGATCACCAGCGTCTTGCCGACGTAGCGTCGAATGTAAGGCAACGCTTCGGACAGGACCTTGGCAGTATTGGCAGCGGCTTCGCGTTCGAGGGTCATTCAGGGCTCCGGTAAAAAATCAGAACGGTAATTGGAGATCAGGGGCAACACGTTTCAACTGGGCGTGGAACACGTCCTTGATGCGCTGCAACTCAGCCTCGGTATCCGCCTCGAAACGCAGGACCAGCACCGGTGTGGTGTTGGACGCGCGAACCAGGCCCCAGCCTTTGGCGTAATCGACTCGCACACCATCAATGGTGGTCAGGTTGGCGCCTTCACCCCATTGCGCATCGTGCAGTGCGTCAATGATGCTGAATTTGCTCTCCTCGGTCACATGGATATTGATCTCTGGCGTAGAAATATCATTCGGGAAGGTCTGAAACAGCTTCTGCGCCGTGGATTTTTCCTTGCTGAGGATCTCCAGCAGACGGGCGGCGCTGTAAATGCCGTCGTCGAACCCGAACCAGCGCTCTTTGAAGAACACATGGCCGCTCATTTCGCCGGCCAACAGCGCGCCGGTTTCCTTCATTTTCTTTTTGATCAACGAGTGGCCGGTCTTCCACATTAGTGGGCGACCGCCGTATTCCTTGATCAGTGGGGTGAGGCGGCGGGTGCACTTCACGTCGAAGATGATTTCGGCGTTGGGGTTACGGGCCACCACGTCGCGGGCAAACAGCATCAGCAGGCGGTCGGCGAACACGTTCTCGCCGGTGTTGGTCACCACGCCGACACGGTCGCCGTCACCGTCGAAGGCCAGGCCGACGTCGGCGCCGGTTTCCTTGACCTTGGCGATCAGGTCCACCAGGTTTTCAGGCTTGCCCGGGTCCGGGTGGTGGTTAGGGAAGTTGCCGTCAACGTCGCAGAACAACGGAATCACTTCGCAGTTCAGGGCTTCGAGCAGTTGCGGGGCAATCACGCCGGCCGCGCCGTTGCCGCAGTCCACCACCACTTTCAGGCGGCGGGCGAGTTTGACGTCGCCCGTGATCTGGTCAGAGTAGCGTTGAAGAATATCGACTTTGGTGATGCTGCCGGTGCCGGTGGTCAGATCGTTGGTCTTCAAGCGCTCGTGCAGCGCCTGAATCTGTTCGTTGGCGAGGGTGTCGCCGGCGATGACGATCTTGAAGCCGTTGTAGTCCGACGGATTATGGCTGCCGGTGAGCATAACGCCGGACTTGCCAGCCAGTACGTTGGCTGCGTAGTACAGCGCAGGGGTCGGCACCAGGCCCACATCGCTGACGTGGCAGCCGCTGTCGGCCAGGCCCTGGATCAGTTGCTCCACCAGCTCCGGGCCGGACAAGCGGCCATCGCGGCCTACCGATACATTGGGTTCGCCCTGGGCCAGGCTTTGGGAGCCGATGGCACGGCCGATCCAATAGGCGGTTTCGGCGGTCAGGGTCTTGGGCACGACGCCACGAATGTCGTAGGCGCGAAAGATGCTGTCGGGGAATGTCGGGGCTACTCGGGCTGCGGTACTCATCGCGGGGGGAAACTCCATCTGAAGGGGGCAAAGCTGGCCTTAAAGTGGCTGACCGGCAGGCTCAAACTGAAGGGTATGACGGCGTTTTCGGCAGAGAGTTCGTGGTGCAAAAGTGCCATCGGAGCTGGCACTCCGTGCTTATGGCTGCGTAATGTGTTGATTTCAATGATGAAATCTCGCTGATTAATTCCGCGCATTCTTCGTCCTGAAAAGCCTTGCGGTGGCATCGGGCCGGACAAAAGCGTCCGGCCTGATTCAGCTTAGTCAGTGGCTGCCGGAATGCCCAAAACCGCCTGCGCCGCGTTGAGTCTCATCGAACTCCTGAACCAGTTCGAAGTGCGCCTGCACCACCGGCACCAGCACCAGTTGCGCGATACGCTCGCCAACAGCAATGTTGAAGGCGGTCTGGCCGCGGTTCCAGCACGACACCATCAACTCGCCCTGGTAGTCGGAGTCGATCAGGCCGACCAGGTTGCCCAGCACAATGCCGTGTTTGTGGCCCAGGCCGGAGCGCGGCAGGATCAATGCCGCCA
The DNA here is from genome assembly GCF_047943075.1 of Pseudomonas sp. NFX183. NCBI lineage: Bacteria > Pseudomonadati > Pseudomonadota > Gammaproteobacteria > Pseudomonadales > Pseudomonadaceae > Pseudomonas > Pseudomonas sp. NFX183. The sequence continues at coordinate 2,339,772 of NZ_CP181333.1, forward strand.
GGCCGGGGTCGCCAACGTAAATCGACAGGCCGGTAGGGATCAGGAGGGTCTGGCCGGGTTCAAGAACAGTGTCTTGCTTGAGCATGGCGCGCAGGTCCAACCCGGCGGAGCCTGGGGTGGCGTAGGCCGGCAGTGGGAATTCGTTGCCGATGCGTGGGTCGAGAATCTTGGCTTGCAAAGCGTGCATGTCAATTAAACCTGGTTCAGCCGTTGGGCGATAAATGAGATCAGTTGGCGGGCAATCTTGCCTTTGCTGGTCTGGGCGAAAACGGTGGCGTGCAACTCGCTGTCGATCACGCTGATGGCATTTTCCTCGCTGTTGAAGCCGATGCTCGGGTTGGCGACATCATTGGCAACGATCAGGTCGAGGTTTTTGTCTTTCAATTTGCGTGCTGCGTAGTCCAGCAGGTGCTCGGTTTCGGCGGCAAAGCCGACGCTGAAAGGGCGGTCCGCACGCGTGGCGATGGTTGCCAGGATGTCGGGGTTGCGCACCATTTGCAGGAGCAGGCCGTCGCTGCTTGTAGGGTCTTTCTTAAGCTTTTGCGGGGCTACGACTTCCGGGCGGTAGTCTGCAACCGCTGCCGAGGCAATAAACAGGTCGCAGGGAATGGCTGCCTCGCAGGCCGCCAGCATGTCCCGGGCGCTGACTACGTCGATTCGCGTGACCCGATCAGGCGTCGGCAAATGCACCGGGCCGGTGATCAAGGTGACACGTGCGCCTGCCTCAACCGCCGCTTCGGCCAAGGCAAAGCCCATTTTTCCTGAGCTATGGTTGGTGATGTAGCGCACCGGGTCGATGTTTTCCTGAGTCGGGCCGGCGGTGATCAGCACGTGTTTGCCGGTGAGGGCCAGGTGCTGGAAACACTCGGCGGCGCACAGCGCCAGGTCGGTGGCTTCGAGCATGCGGCCCATGCCGACGTCGCCGCATGCCTGGCTGCCGGATGCCGGGCCGAACACCTTGAGGCCTCGGCTTTGCAGGAGCTGGGTGTTGGCTTGGGTCGCCGGGTCGCGCCACATGGCCTGGTTCATGGCCGGGGCGATGGCGACGGTGGCGTCGGTGGCCAGCACCAGGGTGGTCAGCAGGTCATCGGCGATGCCTTGGGCCAGGCGGGCGATCAAGTCGGCGGTTGCCGGGGCGATCAGTACCAGATCGGCCCATTTGGCCAGCTCGATATGGCCCATCGCGGCTTCGGCCGCCGGGTCCAGCAGGTCCAGATGAACCGGGTGGCCGGACAGGGCTTGCATGGTCAGCGGGGTGATGAACTCGCTGCCGCCGCGGGTCATGACTACGCGCACTTCGGCGCCCTGGTCCAGAAGCCTGCGAACCAGCTCTGCGCTCTTGTAGGCGGCAATGCCGCCGCCGACGCCGAGAACGATGCGTTTCCGATACAGACGCTGCATTGGTTTGCCTTTCCAGTTCAGTGATGCCAGTTCAGTGACGCCTGCGATCCCCCCTCCCCAGGAGAAATCGCACGCAAAAAAGAGGGCTTAAGATAACACAGCGTCCGCCGGGCAACAGCGGCGCACATGCACACGGAGGTGGGATGAGTATTCGCGATTGGCCTGTGGCGGAACGTCCGCGGGAGAAGCTTTTGGAATGGGGCGCGGCAACGTTGTCGGACGCCGAACTGCTGGCGATCTTCCTGCGCACCGGGGTGTCGGGCAGAAGCGCGGTCGACCTGGCGCGGCATTTATTGGCGCAATTTGGTGGGCTTCGCCCGCTGTTGGAGGCCAACCAGACGCTGTTCAGCCAGCATTTGGGGTTAGGGCCGGCAAAGTTTGCCCAGTTGCAGGCCGTGCTGGAGATGTCCCGGCGGCACATGGCCGAGCGCCTGCGCGCGGACTCGGTGCTGGAAAGCCCGCTGGCCGTGCGTGATTACCTCAAGGCGCTGCTGCGCCATGAACCCCACGAGATCTTTGGCTGCCTGTTTCTCGACTCGAAGCACCGCGTTCTTGGCTTTGAGGCGCTGTCCCAGGGCACCATCGACACTGCCATTGTTTACCCGCGGCAAGTGGTCAAGCGTGCGTTGGCGTACAACGCTGCAGCGCTGATTCTGTGTCACAACCATCCTTCGGGGAGTGTCGAGCCGAGTGCGGCTGATCGAAAATTGACCAAGTTGCTGCAAAAGGCGTTGGAGGTGGTGGATGTGCGGGTGCTGGATCACATCATCGTCGGCGATGGTGATCCATTGTCGATGGCGGAATACGGGTGGATGTAGCCCCGCCCACAAGGGCGGGGCAGGTCATCAGGGCTTGACGCTGACTTTCGAGAAGTCCTGGCGCCCGAACGGGCTCACCTGATAGCCCTCGACATTCTTGCGTGTCAGGGCAAATGCGGTCGGATGCGCCAGCGGCAGCCATAACGCCTGCTGCTGGATTTGCGCCTGGGCCTGTTGATACAGCTTGGTGCGCACGCCTTGCTCGCTGGTGGTCTTGCCGGCGCTGATCAGTTTGTCCAGCGCGGGGTCGCAGTAGCGGGCGAAGTTGGTGCCGGATTTTACCGCCGCGCAAGAGAACTGCGGGGTCAGGAAGTTATCCGGGTCGCCGTTATCGCCGGCCCAGCCCATGAACAGCAGGTCATGTTCACCGGCCTTGGCGCGGCGAATCAGTTCGCCCCATTCGATCACACGGATCTCTGCCTGGATGCCGATCTTGGCCAGGTCTGCCTGCAACAGTTGTGCGCCCAGGTTAGGGTTGGGGTTCAGCAAGCTGCCGGTTGGGCGTGTCCAAATGGTGGTCTTGAAACCGCCTTTGAGCCCCGCGCGGTCGAGCAGCGTCTTGGCCTTGGCAATGTCCTGTGGATAACCCGGCAGGTCTTTGGCATAGCTCCAGGTATTGGGTGGATAAATACCATTGGCCGCCTCGGCGGTGCCTTCAAACACAGCCTTGAGGTAGCTGTTCTTGTCAAAAGCCAGGTTGATTGCCTGGCGCACTTCCGGCTTGTCCAGCGGCGGATGCTGGCTGTTGATGGCCACGAATGCAGTCATGAAGGCGGCGGTTTTCTCCACCTTCAATGCCGGGTCTTTTTCGGCCTCGCCTACATCCAGCGGCTTGGGCGAGAGGGCGATCTGGCATTCGTCGCGATGCAATTTCTGCAGGCGCACGTTGGCGTCCGGGGTAATGGCGAACAGCAAGTTATCCACAGCCGGTTTGCCGGCGAAATAGTCCGGGTTGGCTTTGTAGCGAACCACGGCATCTTTCTGGAACCGTACGAAAACAAACGGGCCGGTGCCGATCGGTTGGCTATTGAGTTTCTCCGGGGTGCCGGCCTTGAGCAGCTTGTCGGCGTATTCGGCCGGGTAGATCGAGGCAAAACCCATGCTCAGCGCGGCGAGGAAGGTCGAGTCGGCGTGATCGAGCGTGAAGCGCACGGTCAGCGGGTCGAGGGCGTCGATCTTCTTGACCAGCGTCGGCAACTGTAGCGACTGGGCATGCGGGAAACCGCTTTGGGCGATCTTGTGCCATGGGTTGGCCGGATCGAGCATGCGCTCGAAACTGAAGCGCACATCTTCGGCGGTGAGGGTGCGGCTTGGGGTGAAGTATTCGGTGCGGTGGAATTTCACATCCGGGTGCAGCTTGAAGGTGTACGTCAGGCCATCTGGCGAAACGTCCCAACTGTCCGCGAGGCTCGGCACCAGCTTGCCGCTGGCGGCGTCGTAATCCACCAGGCGGTTCATCAGGACGTCGGCCGAGGCATTGGTAGTGGTCAGCGAGTTGTATTGCACCACATCGAACCCTTCAGGGCTGGCTTCGGTACACACGCTCAAACTGGTAGCAGCCAGGGCCGTCGGCGTAATAAATAGAGGGGCTAGCAATAGCGGTAGGGCAGCGAGGCGCATGTTCGGTTTCCTTTGCAGATCGAAGGCCCATCTGCGAGTGCAGTCTGGAAAAAGCCTACCGTAGTGGTCTGATTGATAAATGACCAGTCCATTTTTGCCTGTGCTTTTGGCGCAAATGCTGTTTTGATGGCGCCTCAGCGCGTTTCGCCGCGCACTTCATCGTGCGTGCGGGCGCTGTAAATCATTCTGTGCGACGAGCGGTCGGCTGTGACAGCGGCCACTCCTGGCAACGGTTCAGGCGTCTGTCGCCAAGATTTACGCCGGTAAAAACACACGGGCTGTTGTTGCACCTTGGTCTTTCTGGTATAAAGCAGCGCTCTTTTCTAGGGGCCCGGTTCCTTCACTGTAGGTGTAGCCGGTAAGACCCTTAAAGAAACGCGGCGCCTGGCGCCAAATGACTGAGAGATTAAGCGGCCAACCCATGCCGGGTTGGGCATGTGGTTTTAGAGGGCTGAGGCATGTCGAGAGTCTGTCAAGTTACCGGTAAGGGTCCGGTGACTGGGAATAACATTTCCCACGCAAATAACAAAACCCGTCGTCGTTTCCTGCCGAACCTGCAGCATCACCGCTTCTGGGTTGAAGAAGAGAAACGTTTTGTTCGCCTGCGTGTATCTGCCAAAGGCATGCGTATCATCGACAAGCGCGGCATCACTGTCGTGCTGGCCGAAATCCGCGCCGCTGGCAAGATCTAAGGAGCTTTATCATGCGTGAATTGATTCGAATGATCTCTAGCGCCGGTACTGGTCACTTCTACACTACCGACAAGAACAAGCGTACTACCCCGGACAAGCTCGAAAAGAAAATGTTCGACCCGCGCGTTCGCAAGCACGTGATCTACAAAGAAGGCAAAATCAAGTAATTGATTTTCTTCCTTGTGAAAAAAAGCCCGTCTCTCACGAGTCGGGCTTTTTTTTGCCTGTGATTTGCTGATCAGGCTTTCTGTTCGAACACCACGTAGATCTTGCGGCACGGTTCCAGCACTTCCCAGGTGCCGCTGAAACCTGCGGGGATCACGAAGCGGTCGCCAGCACGCAAGGTCTTGGCGTTACCGTCGGCATCGCGCAGCACCGAAACGCCCTGCACGATTTCGCAGTACTCATGCTCGCTGTAGTTGACCTTCCATTGCCCGACTTCACCTTCCCAGACCCCGGCGCTCATCTGGCCGCACGGGCTGTTGTAGTGGTTGTAGAGGGTTTGCTCGGGATCGCCCTTGAGGACTTTTTCGGCAGCAGGCCGGTAGCGTTCGGGGGCGGTATTGGCTTGGCTGAAGTCGACGATGTCCTGGATGCTCATGTGCGTGTCCCGTCTGGCCTGCGGTTGGAGAGTCCAAAGTCTATGTTTATTAAAATGAACATCGCAAGGGCGTTTACCGGCGTTGTGTCAAATATATTGAAACACCCCCAGCCGCTGGTTTAGGGTGGCAGCTGCCTTGAGCCGAACAGCAGGCTGGCCGGGCAAGAATTCTTTGAGGCTGCCGGGGGGACATCACCTGGCCCTTGTATTCAATAAGAGGAGGACACTCGCATGACCACCCTGACCCGTGCCGACTGGGAACAACGCGCCAAGGATCTGAAGATCGAAGGCCGCGCCTACATCAATGGCGAATACACCGCCGCTGTTTCCGGTGACACGTTCGAATGCATCAGCCCGGTCGATGGCCGCCTGCTGGCAACCGTCGCCAGCTGCGACGCCGCCGACGCCCAGCGCGCTGTAGAAAATGCCCGCGCCACCTTTAATTCCGGCGTCTGGTCACGTCTGGCACCGGCCAAGCGCAAGTCCGTCATGATCCGTTTCGCCGCGCTGCTCAAGGCCAATGCCGAAGAGCTGGCCCTGCTCGAAACCCTGGACATGGGCAAGCCGATCAGCGACTCCCTGGGCATTGACGTGCCTGGCGCAGCCAACGCGCTGAGCTGGAGCGGCGAGGCCATCGACAAGATCTACGACGAAGTCGCCGCCACTCCGCACGATCAATTGGGCCTGGTGACCCGCGAGCCGGTCGGCGTTGTCGGCGCGATCGTGCCGTGGAACTTCCCTCTGATGATGGCCTGCTGGAAACTCGGCCCGGCGCTGTCCACCGGTAACTCGGTGATCCTCAAGCCGTCCGAAAAATCCCCGCTGACCGCCATCCGCATCGCGGCCCTGGCCGTTGAAGCTGGCATTCCAAAAGGCGTGTTCAACGTGCTGCCGGGCTACGGCCACACGGTTGGCAACGCGCTGGCGCTGCACATGGACGTCGACACCCTGGTGTTCACCGGCTCCACCAAAATCGCCAAGCAGCTGTTGATTCGTTCCGGCGAGTCCAACATGAAGCGCGTGTGGCTGGAAGCGGGCGGCAAGAGCCCGAACATCGTGTTCGCCGATGCTCCGGATCTGCAAGCGGCGGCCGAATCCGCCGCTGGCGCCATCGCCTTCAACCAGGGCGAAGTCTGCACCGCCGGTTCGCGTCTGCTGGTGGAGCGCTCCATCAAGGATAAATTCCTGCCGCTGGTGATCGAGGCCCTCAAAGGCTGGAAGCCAGGCAACCCGCTGGACCCGGCAACTAACGTCGGTGCGCTGGTGGACACCCAGCAGATGAATACCGTGCTGTCGTACATCGAAGCTGGCCACGCCGACGGCGCCAAGCTGGTTGCGGGCGGCAAGCGCACCCTGGAAGAAACCGGTGGCACTTACGTTGAGCCGACGATTTTCGACGGCGTGACCAACGCCATGAAGATTGCCCAGGAAGAAATCTTTGGCCCGGTTCTGTCGGTGATCACCTTCGACAGCGCCGAAGAAGCCATCGCCATCGCCAACGACACCCAATACGGCCTGGCCGCAGCGGTGTGGACGGCGGATATCTCCAAGGCGCACCTGACGGCCAAGGCCTTGCGCGCCGGTAGCGTGTGGGTCAACCAGTACGATGGCGGTGACATGACCGCGCCGTTTGGTGGCTTCAAGCAGTCCGGTAACGGTCGCGACAAGTCGCTGCACGCGTTCGACAAGTACACCGAACTGAAGGCGACCTGGATCAAGCTGTAACCCTGTAGGAAACACCGCAGGCCAAATGTGGGAGCTGGCTTTTGTGGGAGCTGGCTTGCCTGCGATAGCATCACCGAGGTGTGACTGACACACCAAGGTGCTTGCATCGCGGGCAAGCCCGGCTCTCACATAGGCTCGCTCCTACAGTTCGTTTGAAACCCTGAAAATTATCCACAGGAGCGTGGACATGCGTTGGGCGACTTATTTCGCCGTCCTGGCCTCGGTACTGAGTGTCGGCCTGGCCCTGGGCGTCAGCATGCCGCTGGTGTCCCTGCGCCTTGAAGGCTGGGGCTACGGCAGTTTCGCGATTGGGGTGATGGCGGCCATGCCGGCCTTCGGCGTACTGCTGGGCGCAAAGGTCTCCAGCCGCATGGCCTCATGGCTGGGCACCGCCAGCCTGATGCGCCTGTGCCTGTGGGCCGGTGCAGTGTCCATCGGCTTGCTGGCAATCCTGCCTAGCTATCCGGTCTGGCTGGTGTTGCGGCTGATGATCGGGGTGATCCTGACCATCGTATTTATCCTTGGCGAAAGCTGGATCAACCAGTTGGTAGTGGAGCAATGGCGTGGCCGCCTGGTGGCGCTGTATGGCTGCAGTTATGCCTTGAGCCAGCTGTCGGGGCCGCTGCTGCTGGGTCTGATCGGCACCGACCATGATTACGGCTTCTGGGTGGGCGTATGCCTGCTGATGGTCGCGCCATTACTGTTGCTGGGGCGCTCCGGCGCGCCGACAGCTGAATCCTTCAGTGTCACCTTTGGCGACTTATGGCGTTTTTGCCTGAGCCTGCCGGCGATTGCCTGGGCGGTGGCTTTATTCGCGGCGTTCGAAGCGATGATTCTGACGCTGCTGCCGGTGTATTGCCTGCAACAGGGTTTCACGGCCGAGGTCGCCTTGGCCATGGTCAGCACGGTGGTGGTGGGCGATGCGCTGTTGCAATTGCCCATCGGCGCATTGGCTGACTACCTGCCGCGTCGCACGCTGTTCTTGAGCTGTGCGGTGCTGTTGCTGATCTCAAGCCTGGCGATTCCGCTGCTGATGCACACCCCGCTGATCTGGCCGGTGTGGGTGATCTTCGGCGCCAGTGCCGGTGGATTGTTCACCTTGTCACTGATCCTGATCGGCGAGCGTTACCGCGACGATGCGCTGGTGCGCGCGAATGCTCACGTGGCGCAGTTGTGGGGCATCGGTTGCTTGATAGGGCCGTTGGTGGCCGGTGCGGGCAGCCAGTGGATCAGCGGGCACGCGTTGCCGTTGCTGATGGCGGCCGGCGCGTTGGGGCTGGTGGTGCTGTTGTTGCGCCAGGGTGCATTTGGCGTCGCACAGCCCGCCTGATTTGAAATGCAATCAACTGTAGGAGCTGGCTTGCCTGCGATAGCGGAGTGTCAGGTGCCAACACAGCACCTGACACTCCGCCATCGCGGGCAAGCCCGGCTCCCACAGGGATCTACTCTGAACTTAAAGCATCCGCTCCAGACCGACTGAAGTGGCAAACCAGGCATTAAACCTGCGCCACCAATTGCCGGGTTCATCGGTCAGCGTGTGCAGTTGGCCGTTATCCTCAGTGACCCATACCACTTGGCCATCCTGCAATTTCGCTTGGTAGCTCAGCGCCGGCGCCATACCTTGCAGCGCCAGGTTGCGCACGTGTTCCGCCAGCTCGGGGCTGTCCACCAGCACGCCGACTTCGGTGTTCCACAGCACTGAGCGCGGGTCAAAATTGAACGAGCCGATAAACGACTTTTCCCGATCAAAGATCATCGCCTTGCTGTGCAGGCTGGAGTCCGAGCCGTGCAGCGAGCCCCGGCGAAACAGATGCGGGCCGCTGCCTGCACTGGGGTCGCCGGGTTGGCGGCGCAGCTCGTAGAGTTTTACGCCGTGCTCCAGCAGTGCCTTGCGGTACGGCGCATAGCCGCCATGTACCGCCGGTACGTCGGTGGCTTCGAGCGAGTTGGTCAGCAAGCTCACAGACACTCCCGCGTCGGCTCGGCCGGTCAGATACACGAGCCCAGGCTGGCCGGGGACGAAATACGCCGAAATCATGATCAGCTCATGGTTGACGCCTTCAAGCTCCGGCGCCAGTTGGGTGGTCAGCAGCAACTGCGGGTCCGGGTCGGCCTTGGCCAGCACCTTGCTCGGCGCGTCCCACAGCGCCTGGTTCCAGGCCCAGATCAACTCGCGGCGCCAGATGTCCATGCGTGGCTGGGTCTGGTAGGTGCGCAAGCGGTTGTACAGCGCATGGTTCTGTTGGCGGGACTCGGCGAGTGAATCTTGAAGGCGCACGCGGGCGGCGGCCAGGTCACGTTTGGAGGGGCTGTTGGAGACGAAGTCATCAATCGGCTTGCTCAGTGCGCTGTTCCAGTACTGATCGAAGCTGTGCCCGAGTTGCTCGGCCACCGGGCCCACGCTGAGCATGTCGATATCGGTGAAATTCAAGTTGGGCTCGGCGTCGAAATACTCGTCGCCCAGGTTCCGGCCGCCGACGATGGCGACGCTGTTGTCCGCCAGCCACAACTTGTTGTGCATGCGCCGATGTTGCAGCGACAGGTTGAACAGCCGCCCCATGGCCCGCGTGACGCCGGTGCTGCGGCCCAGGTGCAGCGGGTTGAACAGGCGAATTTCGATCTGCGGGTGGGCGGCGAGGGTGGCGATGACCTGGTCGAGACCGTCGCTGGTGGTGTCATCCAGCAGGATGCGCACGCGCACGCCGCGGTCGGCGGCCTTGAGCAGTTCGTCCACAAGCATGCGCGTGCTGATGCCGTCGTGGACGATGTAGTACTGCAGGTCGAGGCTGCTCTGGGCGTTGCGGATCAGTTCGGCGCGAGCCATGAAGGCTTCGCTGCTGTTGGGCAGCAAACGAAAACCTGAGCGGCCTTGATGCGGCGCCGCCTGCGCCTGGATCGACCGGCCGAATGAGGATTGCGCGGCGGGCAGGGCGTCGCTGGGGATGCGCGGCGTGTCGACTGTTGCGCAGCCGCCCAGCGCCAGAGCGCCCAGCAGGAAAAACGGTAAAAGCCGTTGGATCATCAAGGGCGCTGCTTCCAGGTCAGGGCGATTGTGGGCATAAGACGGCTAATTCCGGCGAAAGGTCAGTCTGGCGTCTCGGCGAGCATCTTGATCGCGGCGGCGCCGACTTTGCGTACTGCTTCTTCAATTTGCGGCGTCGGCTTGGCAGCGTAGTTCATGCGCAGGCAGTTGCGGTATTTGCCGGAGGCGGAAAAGATACTGCCTACCGCCACCTGTACGCCTTGTTCGACCAACACGCGGTTGAGCTTGAGCGTGTCGAAGCCTTCCGGCAGTTCCACCCAGAGCATGAAGCTGCCTTGAGGCCGGCTGGCGCGTGTGCCGGCCGGGAAGTAGTGGCTGACCCAGTCGAGCATCAGGTCGCGATTGCGCTGGTATTGAGTGCGCATCCGCCGTAAATGCGGTTCGAAATGGCCACTTTTCAAGAACTCGGCAATGGCGATTTGTGGTTGGGTCGCGGTGGAACCGGTGCTGATGTATTTCATGTGCAGCACCCGCTCCAGGTAGCGCCCGGGCGCTACCCAGCCAATGCGTAAACCGGGCGCCAGGGTTTTCGAGAACGAGCTGCACAGCAGCACGCGGCCGTCTTCATCGAAGGATTTGATCGTACGCGGGCGAGGGTAGCTGTAGGCCAATTCGCCATACACATCGTCTTCAATGATCGCCACGTCAAAGCGCTGGGCCAGGGTCAGCAACGCACGTTTGCGTGCCTCCGGCATGATGTAGCCCAACGGGTTGTTGCAGTTGGGCGTCAGCTGGATGACCTTGATCGGCCACTGTTCCAGCGCCAGCTCCAGCGCTTCAAGGCTGATGCCGGTGATCGGGTCCGTGGGGATTTCCAGGGCCTTCATGCCCAGGCCTTTAAGGGTCTGCATGGCGCCGTGAAAGCTTGGCGAGTCCACCGCGACGATATCGCCCGGTTCACAGATCGCGTGAATGCTGGCGGACAGCGCCTCATGGCAACCGGTGGTGATCACGATGTCTTCGGCCGTCAGCTGGCAACCGGAATCCAATGACAGGCGTGCAATTTGTTCGCGCAACTCCATACAGCCGAGGATGTTGTCGTAATACAGCCCCGGCAGATCCTGGCGGCGACTCACCCGTGCAAGGCTGCGCAGCAGGGGTTTCATGGTCGGTGACAATACATCCGGCATGCCACGGCCCATCTGTATGACGTCTTTGCGCGGCACCGCGCGTATCAGTTCCAGCACCTGGTCCCATTGCGAGATTTCCACCGGCCGCTGGGCCGGGCGGCCTACCTCCGGCAGCGCCGGCAGCTCGCGCCCAACCGGCACAAAGTAGCCGGATTTGGGCTTTGGCATCGCCAGGCCGTTGTCTTCCAGCAAGCGATAGGCCTGTTGCACGGTGCTCAGGCTAACCCCATGTTCAACGCTCAACGCGCGCACAGACGGCAAGCGATCGCCGGGACGATAGAAGCCCTGTTCGATGCGCGTGCCCAGTAATTCGGCGAGGTTGACGTAAAGGGTCATGGCGGTCGCTCCCGAGGACCAGTACAGATTAGGCGAAAATACAGGATTCAGGCGTCCATGGGCAGTATCTGTATGGATTTAATAAAGATGTGTTGAATCTGTCATGGTTTTGCCGCTGCGCTCACGCTAGTCACTCATGGCAACAGGCAAATGAGGGGCAGCAAAATGAGCGGCATAAGCGATGTGCGTCTGATGTTACACAGTCAGGAATTGCAGGCAGGGCAAGAGCGCGCGACGGCGCCGCGGGATATCAGCCGCTGGCGTTTGTTCTGGCATCGCTGCCACACGCGCAAGGCTTTGCTGCATTTGACCCGCGAACAACTGCGCGACGTCGGGCTGAGCGTCGAGCAAGCGCGCGAGGAAGGCCTGAAACCGTTCTGGCGCGATTGATCAGACCAGCTCTTTGAACCGGTGCCAGAGCATTCCCAATGCCAGTAGCGGCGAACGCAAATGTTTACCGCCGGGGAAGGTGATGTGCGGCACCTGGGCGAACAAATCGAAACGACCCTGCTGCTGGCCGCTGATGGCTTCGGCCAGCAGCTTGCCGGCCAGGTGCGTGGCATTGAGGCCGTGGCCGGCGTAGGCCTGGGCGTAATACACATTGGGTTGATCGGCCAGCCGGCCAATCTGTGGCAAGCGGTTGGCGCCGATGCCGATCATGCCGCCCCACTGGTAGTCGATCTTCACGTCGGCCAGTTGTGGGAACACCTTGAGCATTTTCGGACGCATGTAGGCACCGATGTCCTGTGGATCCCGTCCGGAATAGTGACAGGCACCGCCGAACAACAGGCGGCGGTCGGCGGACAGCCGGAAGTAATCCACCGTTACCCGTTGATCACACACGGCCATGTTCTGCGGCAGCAGTTTGGCGGCCTGGGCTTCGCTCAATGGTTCGGTGGCGATGATGTAGCTGCCGGCGGGCAGCACTTTGCCGCTCAGGTGTGGGTTGAGGCCATTGAGGTAGGCGTTGCACGCCAACACCAGGGTCTTGGCGCGCACATTGCCAAGGGCGGTGTGCACGTTGACTTCAGGGCCATAGTCGATGCGCGTCACTTCGGACTGCTCGAACAGCTTTACGCCCAGCTTCTGCGCGGCGGCGGCTTCGCCGAGGGCCAGATTCAGCGGGTGCAAATGGCCGGAGCCCATGTCGATCATACCGCCCACGTAGCGGTCGGAACCAATCACGCTGCTCATCTGGTTGGCTTGCAGCAGGCGCACTTCATGGCGATAGCCGAGGCTGCGCAGTTCTTCGGCATCTTCGGCCAGGTCGTGCAGGTGCTGAGGTTTGTTCGCCAGGTCGCAGTAACCCCAGGTCAGGTCGCAGGGGATTTGATAGCGCTCGACGCGCTCGCGCACGATCTCCACGGCTTCCAGGCCCATCAACTTCATCTGGCGCACGCCGTCGGTGCCGATCACGTTGGCAAACTGGTCCAGGCCATGGCCGACGCCGCGAATCAGCTGGCCGCCGTTACGACCACTGGCGCCCCAGCCTATCTTGCGCGCCTCCAGCAGCACCACGCTGTAACCGCGCTCGGCCAGTTCCAGGGCGGTGTTGAGCCCGGAGTAACCGCCGCCAATCACGCACACATCGGCGCTGACCTCACCCGTCAACGCCGGGTAATCGGGTTGTGGGACGCTGCTGGCGGCGTAGTAGGAAGCGGTGTGCCGGGCGCTGGCGGTCATGGGGAGCATCCCTGTTTGGAAAATTTGACGCAGGATACAGCGGTCGGACGAAGCTGTCTGCGCAGGGCGTTTTGCGTCAGAATCCACGCCTATTCGCCGTCCGGTATGTGTTCCGATGAGTTGCAACAGTCAGAAAATCAGCGCGCTGCGTAGGCAGATTCCTTCGTTCGAGTGTGTTCCGGGTTGCCACGATTGCTGTGGGCCGGTGACCACCTCGCCCGAGGAAATGTCGCGCCTGCCACGCAAGACCGCAGCCGAGCAGGACGCAGCCATGGACGAGCTGAACTGCGTGCACCTTGGGCCCAACGGCTGCACGGTGTACGACGAACGCCCGCTGATCTGCCGGTTGTTCGGCACCACCAAGACCTTGCCGTGCCCCAACGGGCGGCGGCCCGTAGAGCTGATTCATCCGCGGGTTGAGAAGCAAATCCACGAATACATGGCCAGCACCCGGCAGGTGCTGGTCTAGCGACTATACGCGGTCAAAATGTGGGAGCGGGCTTGCTCGCGAAGGCGGTGAATCAGTCGATGAGTCTGGTGACTGACACTCCGCTTTCGCGAGCAAGCCCGCTCCCACATTGACCGTATTGTGTCGGTCAGTCCGGAATTGGCAGGTTCAGGCTTTCCTTCACCTCTTCCATCACGATATAGCTCTTTGATTCGCGCACATGGGGCAACTTGAGCAAGATGTCGCCGAGCAATTTGCGGTACGAGGCCATCTCGGAAATGCGCGCTTTCACCAGGTAGTCGAAATCCCCCGACACCAAATGGCACTCCAACACATGGGGCAGTTTGAGCACGGCGCGGCGGAATTCTTCAAAGGTGTCGCCGGACTTGTAATCGAGGCTGATCTCGACAAATACCAGCAAACTGCCCTTCAAATGCTGCGGATTGAGCCGCGCGTTGTAGCCCATGATGATCCCTTCGCGTTCCAGGCGGCGTACGCGCTCGGTGCACGGCGTGGTCGACAGCCCGACTTTTTCCCCCAGCTCCGTGAATGAAATGCGCCCGTCGGTTTGCAGGATGCGCAGGATATTGCGGTCGATCTTGTCCAGCTCCCGCTTGGTCTGGGTGTTGGTACGCATAGGGGATACGCCTCTGTGAAAAGGGTTTTTGCCGAGAATTGTCGCCAAATATAGGCATTTATATAGTGAAATGCACTGGCAATTGCTTTTTATACTGCGCTCATCATTGCTCCAATAACACACGTCAGCGGCCAAGCCCGCGATGAGGATATAAAAATGCGCGTTCTGGTCTTGGGTAGCGGCGTTATTGGTGTGACCAGTGCGTACTATTTGGCGCGGGCCGGCTTTGAAGTCGTCGTGGTCGACCGTCAGCCAGCCGCTGCCATGGAAACCAGTTTCGCCAACGCCGGCCAGGTGTCGCCTGGTTACGCCTCGCCCTGGGCTGCGCCGGGCGTGCCGCTCAAGGCGATCAAGTGGCTGCTGCAGCGTCACGCGCCGTTGGCAATCAAGGCTACCGCCGATATCGACCAATACCTGTGGATGGCGCAGATGCTGCGCAACTGCACCCAAAGCCGCTACGCAGTGAACAAGGAACGCATGGTCCGCCTGTCCGAGTACAGCCGCGACTGCCTCGACGAGCTGCGCGCTGAAACCGGCATTGCCTACGAGGGCCGCAGCCTCGGTACAACGCAATTGTTCCGCACCCAGGCGCAACTGGACGGCGCGGCCAAAGACATCGCCGTGCTCAAAGAATCTGGCGTACCGTTCGAGCTGCTCGACCGCGCCGGTATCGCCCGCGTTGAGCCGGCCCTGGCCAGCGTTACGGATATTCTTGCTGGCGCGCTGCGCCTGCCGAACGACCAGACGGGCGACTGCCAGATGTTCACCACGCGCCTGGTCGACATGTGCAAGCAGTTGGGCGTTGAGTTCCGCTTCGAGCAGGACATCCAGCGCCTCGACTGCGCAGGCGACCGCATCAATGGCGTGTGGATCGACGGCACGCTGGAAACCGCAGACCGTTATGTACTGGCCCTCGGCAGCTACTCGCCGAAACTGCTCAAGCCGCTGGGGATCAAGGCGCCAGTGTACCCGCTCAAGGGTTACTCGCTGACCGTGCCGATCACCAACCCGGCGATGGCACCGACCTCGACCATTCTGGACGAGACCTACAAGGTCGCGATCACCCGTTTCGACAACCGCATCCGCGTTGGCGGCATGGCTGAAATAGCCGGTTTTGACCTGTCGCTGAACCCGCGCCGGCGTGAAACCCTGGAGATGATCGTCAACGACCTTTATCCTCAGGGCGGCGATTTGACCGAAGCCACGTTCTGGACCGGCCTGCGCCCGACGACACCCGACGGCACGCCGATTGTCGGTGCCACGCCCTTCAAGAACCTGTTCCTCAATACCGGGCACGGCACACTTGGCTGGACCATGGCCTGTGGCTCTGGTCGTTTGCTGGCCGACCTGATGGCGAAGAAAACTCCGCAGATCAGCGCCGAAGGCCTCGATATTTCCCGTTACGGCAACCACCAGGAGTCCGCAAAACATGTCAATCCAGCGCCAGCTCACCAATGAGCGCATGAGCCAGATCGTTGTTCACAGCGGTACCGTGTATCTGGCAGGGCAAGTCGGCGACGACATGAGTGCCGGGATTGAACAGCAGACCCGTGAAACCCTGGCCAATATCGAGCGTTTGCTGGACTTGGCCGGCACCGACAAATCCAAGCTGCTGTCGGTGACGATCTACTTGAAAGACATCGACACCGATTTCGCCGGCATGAACGCGGTGTGGGACAAGTGGCTGCCTAAAGGCGTTGCCCCGGCCCGTGCCACGGTTGAAGCCAAACTGTGCGAACCGGAAATCCTGGTAGAGCTGTCCGTCGTGGCCGCGCTGCCTTAACCAACGATCCCTCTCCCGGTGCCGATGCTGTCTGTCGGTGCCGGTTTTTTCCTCACTCTGCCGCCTAGAAGCCTGCCGCCATGCGTCCTGCCCGTGCCCTGATCGACCTCCAAGCCCTGCGCCACAATTACCAACTGGCCCGTGAAGTCACGGGGGCCAAGGCCCTCGCCGTGGTCAAGGCCGATGCCTATGGCCACGGCGCCGTGCACGTGGCCCAGGCGCTGGAAGCCGAAGCCGACGGGTTTGCCGTGGCGTGCATCGAGGAAGCACTGGAGCTGCGTGCCGCCGGGATTCGCGCGCCGGTGCTGTTGCTGGAAGGGTTCTTCGAAGCCGACGAGCTGCCGCTGATCATCGAGCATGATTTCTGGTGTGTGGTGCATTCGCTGTGGCAGTTGGAAGCCATTGAGCAGGCCCGGTTGAGCAAGCCGCTGACCATCTGGCTCAAGTTGGATTCGGGCATGCATCGTGTCGGCCTGCATCCCAAGGATTACCACGGGGCTTATCAGCGCCTGCTGGCCAGCGGTAAAGTGGCGAAAATCGTATTGATGAGCCACTTCGCCCGTGCCGACGAGCTCGATTGTGTACGCAGCAATGAACAAGTGGCGGTGTTTGAAGCGGCGCGCCAAGGCTTGTCGGCTGAGGTGAGCCTGCGCAACTCGCCGTCAGTGATGGGCTGGCCGAACGTCTCCAGCGACTGGGTGCGCCCAGGCATCATGCTCTACGGCGCCACGCCGTTTGGTGAAGACCAGGCGATTGCCGCGCGCTTGCAGCCGGTGATGACGCTTGAATCCAAGGTCATCTGCGTGCGCGAACTGCCGGCCGGCGAGCCGGTGGGCTACGGCGCCAAGTTCATCACACCCAAACCGATGCGGATCGGCGTGGTCGCCATGGGCTATGCCGATGGTTATCCACGTCACGCGCCCACTGGCACACCGGTGTTGGTGGCGGGCCAGCGCAGCCAGTTGCTGGGCCGTGTATCCATGGACATGCTGTGTGTCGACCTCACCGACGTGCCGCAGGCCGGGCTCGGTTCCACCGTGGAGTTGTGGGGCAAAACTATTCTCGCCAGCGACGTTGCGAGCGCTGCCGAGACCATTCCCTACCAGATCTTCTGCAACCTGCGCCGCGTGCCAAGGCTCTATTCCGGGGCTTGAGCACGGCCTACGAGTGGAGCTGGCCAGGATTTAGGCCCAAGTGTTGTAAATACTGAACGCTGTCGCCATGATAACGCTCAATTACAACAACGCCTGAATCCTAGGAGGCTCCTGCATTGGACGTCGGCGAACGACTGCAATCCATCCGTAAACTGAAGGGTCTTTCCCAGCGCGAGCTCGCCAAGCGCGCGGGTGTCACCAACAGCACCATTTCGATGATCGAAAAAAACAGTGTCAGCCCCTCGATCAGCTCCTTGCGCAAGGTGCTGGGCGGCATCCCCATGTCGATGGTCGAGTTCTTTTCCGAGGAGATCCTCCAGGAAAAACCGACCCAGATCGTCTATAAAGCCAATGAGCTGATCGACATATCGGACGGCGCCGTCACCATGAAACTGGTCGGCCGCGCACACCCGAGCCGGGCGATCGCGTTTCTCAACGAGATTTACCCGCCGGGCGCCGACACCGGCGAAGAAATGCTCACCCATGAAGGCGAGGAAACCGGAATTCTGGTGGAAGGTCGCCTGGAGTTGGTGGTCGGTCTTGAAACTTTTGTGCTCGAAGCCGGCGATAGCTACTACTTTGAAAGCACCAAGCCGCATCGTTTTCGCAACCCGTTCGACGTGCCGGCGCGACTAATCAGCGCAGCCACACCCGCGAACTTTTGACAGAAGAGGCGTGCTGCCAGCGTTGCAGACACTCCCGCAGCTGTATTCCGCACGGCCGAATCTCCCTTTAGTTAATAGGGTTGTTTCGGCCGGTCGGGCTAACCGTTATACTTTCGCCGCCTGCGAAACCGTGGCCGCAGGCGTGAATAGCCACCATTGAGGGTGAACGCGTGAACCTAATTATGAAAATGCTGGCTGCACCAGCAACCGTACTGGCCCTATGGGCTGTCAGCGCTCAAGCTGCGACCAATGATGAAATTGCCAAGCGCCTGGAACCTGTCGGCCAAGTCTGTGTTCAGGGCCAGGAATGCAAAGGGATGGAAGTGGCGGTGGCAGCCGGTGGCGGCGGCGGTGCAAAAACGCCGGATGACGTGATCGCCAAGCACTGCAACGCCTGCCACGGCACCGGCCTGCTGGGCGCACCGAAAATCGGTGACACCGCTGCCTGGAAAGACCGCGCCGATCACCAGGGCGGCCTCGACGGCCTGCTCGCCAAGGCGATCACTGGCCTCAACGCTATGCCGCCTAAAGGCACCTGCGCCGATTGCTCGGATGACGAGCTTAAAGGTGCGATCGAGAAGATGTCGGGGCTTAAATAAACCGATCTTCGCCAAAAAGCCGCTGCCCAGCGGCTTTTTTGTGCCCGTGATTTAAGTTTGCAGGCTGTTCATTGCAGCAAAGACCCGGCAAGCTCGGTCCAACCCCTAATCATGGAATGTTCAGGAGGGTCGGATGGTGCAGTTGTGTTCAATCGAGCAAGCAGTTGACGACGTATTGGCGCGCCTGCCCGCGCATATCCACATGGGCATGCCCCTGGGCCTGGGCAAGCCTAACCTGTTCGTCAACGCGCTGTACCGGCGCATCGCCAAGTTGCCGCAGCGGGCGCTGACGATCTACACCGCGCTGGCCTTGGGTCGTCCGACCTTGGGCGACGGTTTGCAGAAGCGCTTTCTCGAGCCCTTCATCGAACGCGTATTTGGCGACTACCCCGAGCTGGATTTTCTCGCCGACCTGCACAAGGACAGCCTGCCCGCGAACATCCGCGTGCAGCAGTTCTTCATGCAGCCCGGCAGCCTGCTCCACAGCGCATCGGCGCAGCAGGATTACGTCAGCAGCAATTACAGTCACGCGGCGCGCGACATCAACGCTGCCGGCCTGAATCTGGTGGCGCAACTGGTGGCCAGCAGCACTGAGCATCCGGATCGCCTGAGCTTGAGCTGCAACCCCGACATCACACTCGACCTGCTGCCGATGATCGAGAAGCGCCGTGAGGATGGCGAGACCATCCTGATCGTTGGCCAAGTGCATTCCGATCTGCCCTACATGCCGGGCGATGCCGAACTGGGCATGGACGCTTTCGATTACCTGATCGACGCAAAGGACAGCACCACGCTGTTCTCCACACCCAATATGCCGGTGGGCTTGCAGGACCACTTTATCGGTGTGCATGCCAGCACGCTGGTGCGCGATGGCGGCACATTGCAGATCGGTATCGGTTCCATGGGCGATGCGCTGACCGCGGCCTTGCTGGCGCGCCAGGCGGATAACGAGGCTTATCGACTGCTGCTCACCGACCTTGATGTGTATCAATGGGCGCCCCTGATCAGCCGCGAAGGCGGTGTGTCGCCCTTTGCCCGCGGCCTGTATGGCTGCAGCGAAATGTTCGTTAACGGCCTGCTGGTACTGGCTGACGCCGGCATTATCCGGCGCAAGGTTTACCCGGATGTGGCGACCCAGGCGCAAGCCAATGCCGGTACGCTGGACGACGCGGCGCAACCTGACGGCGTGTCGATCCATGGCGGTTTCTTTCTCGGGCCGCGCAGTTTTTACCAGCGCCTGCAGGAAATGACGCACGCCAAGCGCCTCGAATTCAACATGACGCGCATCAGCTACATCAACGAGCTGTATGGCCAGGAAGAGCTCAAGCGCCTGCAACGCCTGGACGCGCGGTTTATCAACAGCGCGATCATGGTGACCTTGCTCGGCGCTGGTGTGGCCGATCAGCTGGAAGATGGCCGCGTGCTCAGCGGCGTCGGCGGGCAGTACAACTTTGTTGCGCAAGGCCATGCATTGGAAGGCGCGCGTTCGATCCTGATCCTGCGCAGTTGGCGCGAGTCGGCCGGGGAGGTCAGTTCCAATATTGTCTGGGAGTACGGCCACTGCACCATTCCCCGGCACCTGCGCGATATCGTCATCACCGAGTACGGGATTGCCGATTTGCGTGGGCAGACAGACGCCAAGGTGATCGAGGCGCTGCTGAATATCACCGACTCGCGCTTTCAGAACGACTTGATCGAACAGGCACAAAAGGCCGGCAAATTACCCAAGGATTTCCAGCTGGACCCACGCTTTGCCGACAATACGCCCGAGCGGCTCAAAGGCATTCAGGCGCGGCATCACCGGCTGTTTCCGGAGTATCCGCTGGGCACTGACTTCACGGATGAGGAGAAGGATTTGTTGCGCGCTTTGAACTGGCTCAAAAGCAAATTCAAGCTGACGGAGATTCTGGAGTTGGGCAAGGCGGCGCTGGATGCACCGGAGCCGGAGGCGTTTCCTGAGCATCTCAAACGGATGCGGTTGGATAAGCCAGACGGGCTGAAAGAAGATCTGTACCAGCGCCTGTTGCTCGCCGGCCTGCAGGCCACCGCACACTAAAAACCACCACGAAACCAAATGTGGGAGGGGGCTTGCCCCCGATTGCCGTGTATCAGTCACCCAATGTGTTGGCTGACCCACTGCTATCGGGGGCAAGCCCCCTCCCACATTTTGATCTGTGTTCACTTGGGGTTTGCGGTGCTGCCCATTACTCGATGAACGTGACCACGCCACCGGCAAGCGACTTCACGCGCGCCAGCGACTCAACCCGATAACCCTGCGCATCCAGCTCGGCACGGCCACCCTGGAACGACTTCTCGATCACAATCCCCAAGCCCGCAACGGTCGCGCCGGCTTGCTTGATGATCGAGATCAGCGCCTGGGACGCCTTGCCGTTGGCCAGGAAGTCATCGATCACCAGCACGCGGTCGCTGCTGGTCAGGTGACGCGGGGAGATCGCCACGGTGCTTTCGACCTTCTTGGTGAAGGAATAAACGGTCGCCGACAGCAGGTTTTCCGTCAGGGTCAGGGACTGCTGCTTGCGAGCGAAGATCACCGGCACGCCAAGGTTCAGGCCGGTCATGATCGCCGGCGCAATGCCCGAGGCTTCGATGGTGACGATCTTGGTGATGCCCGAGTCCTTGAAGCGCTCGGCGAATTCGTCGCCGATCAGTTTCATCAGCGCCGGGTCGATCTGGTGGTTCAGAAAGGCGTCGACCTTGAGTACCTGATCGGAAAGCACGATGCCTTCTTCGCGAATTTTCTTGTGCAGTGCTTCCACGGAAAGCTTCCTCTAATGGCGCGGTGTGCGCCGAAAGTAGATTAAAAAGTAGTCGATTCTAGCGCTTTAACATCGCGCGTATGTCCGCCAAGGCGGTATTGCCGCGAACGGCTTTCACCTCGGTCGGGGTGTCGTCATTGCCTTCCCAGGCCAGATCGTCCGGTGGTAGTTCGTCGAGGAACCGGCTGGGGGCACAGTCGATGATTTCGCCGTATTGCTTACGCTTGGCGGCGAAGGTGAAGGCCAACGTCTGACGCGCGCGGGTGATGCCCACGTAGGCCAGGCGCCGTTCTTCTTCGATAGTGTCGGCTTCGATGCTGGAACGGTGCGGGAGGATTTCCTCTTCCATGCCCATGATGAACACGTAGGGGAATTCCAGGCCCTTGGACGCATGCAAGGTCATCATCTGCACGCCTTCGGCGCCGTCTTCCTCTTCTTGCTGGCGCTCGAGCATGTCGCGTAGCACCAGCTTGCCGATGGCGTCTTCGACGGTCATCTCGCCGTCTTCGTCTTTTTCCAGGGTGTTTTTCAGCGCTTCGATCAGGAACCAGACGTTGCCCATGCGGTAATCCGCGGCTTTGTCGCTGGAGCTGTTGGTGCGCAGCCAGTTTTCATAGTCGATGTCCATGACCATGCTGCGTAGCGCGCTGATCGGGTCTTCGCCGGCGCACTGCTCGCGCACCTTGTCCATGAAGCGCTTGAAGCGCGACAGTCGGTCGGTGAAGCGTGTGTCCAGGTGCTCGCCCAGGCCGATTTCGTCGGTGGCGGCGTACATCGAGATTTTGCGTTCCGTGGCGTAGTTGCCGAGCTTTTCCAACGTAGTCGAACCGATTTCCCGGCGTGGGACGTTGATCACGCGCAGGAAGGCGTTGTCGTCGTCCGGGTTCACGATCAGGCGGAAGTAAGCCATCAGGTCTTTTACTTCCTGGCGTCCGAAAAAGCTGTTGCCGCCCGACAGGCGATACGGCACCTGGTGGTGCTGCAATTTCAGTTCGATCAGCTTGGCCTGGTAGTTGCCGCGGTACAGGATCGCAAAGTCGCTGTAGGGCCGGTCGGTGCGCAAGTGCAGGCTGAGGATTTCCACGGCCACGCGCTCGGCTTCGGCGTCTTCATTGCGGCAGCGGATCACGCGGATTTCGTCGCCGTGGCCCATCTCGCTCCACAGTTGTTTTTCAAACTCGTGGGGGTTGTTGGAGATGAGCACGTTGGCGCAACGCAGGATACGGCTGGTGGAGCGGTAGTTCTGCTCCAGCATCACCACTTTCAGGGACGGATAGTCGTCCTTGAGCAGCATCAGGTTTTCCGGGCGCGCACCGCGCCAGGCATAGATCGACTGGTCGTCGTCGCCCACCACGGTGAACTGGTTGCGCGTGCCGATCAGCATCTTCACCAGCAGGTATTGGCTGGCGTTGGTGTCCTGGTATTCGTCCACCAGCAGGTAGCGGACCTTGTTCTGCCACTTTTCGAGGATGTCGGCGTGTTCCTCGAACAGCTTTACCGGCAGCAGGATCAGGTCGTCGAAGTCCACCGCGTTGAACGCCTTGAGCGTGCGCTGGTAATGGGTGTAGACGATGGCGGCGGTCTGCTCTTTGGGGTTGCGCGCGTTTTCCAGGGCCTGGGGCGGCAGGATCAGGTCGTTTTTCCAGGCGCCGATCATGTTCTTGATCTCATCCACGCCGTCGTCGCCTGCGTATTCCTTTTGCATGATGTCGGTCATCAGCGACTTCACATCGGTTTCGTCGAAGATCGAGAAACCGGGCTTGTAGCCCAGCCGCGCATGCTCCTTGCGGATGATGTTCAGGCCCAGGTTGTGGAAGGTACACACCGTGAGGCCACGGCCTTCGCCGCCCTTGAGCAGCGTGCCGACACGCTCTTTCATTTCGCGCGCCGCCTTGTTGGTAAAGGTCATGGCGACGATGTACTGGGCGCGGATGCCACAGTTCTGGATCAGGTGCGCGATCTTGCGGGTGATCACGCTGGTCTTGCCGGAGCCTGCGCCGGCGAGCACCAATAGAGGGCCGCCGACGTAGTTCACGGCTTCTTGCTGCCGGGGATTGAGTCGGGACATACAGAATTCAGGGAGTCGTTGTTCAAAAGGGCGGGCATTTTAACAGGCTCGCAGGATTCTGCTCTCACAGAACGACAGTGTGACGTACCACTCGATCTAAATTTGCCGGTTTTGATACTTTGCCGCAGGATGTGTGGGCCTTCTGTCCTGAAGATCGGGACGAATGCTTACAGTCAGCGTATTTGATAACCCTTATCATTGGTGATTATCAGGCCGCGCGTCATAATGCCCGCCGCCAACGAAATTTTGCAGAGTCTAGGGAGCTAGCTTGTCTACGCCTGTCGAACCCTTGCGTTTGCTGCTACTGGCCGATGAGCCAGCGTGGGCAGCGTTGTTGCGCGAGTGCCTGGCGCCGATGGGCGATGGGGCTGTGCTGATCAGTGCGCCCAACTGGGACTCGGTGAGTCGTCTGTTCGATGACGACCACTCGGCCGTGTTATTGACCACGCCCAGCCTGCAACCCTGCCCCGGCCGTTGCAACTTGCCGTGCATATTGTTGCTGGAGCAGGAACCTCTGGTTTCGCCGCTGGGTGTCAGCGATTGGTTGATCCGTGACGTATTGGATACCGATACATTGCGCCGCTGCCTGCGCCATGTCCGCGAGCGCGGCGTGCTGGAGACCACCTTGCAGCGCCTGGCCGAACAGGACCCGCTCACCGGGATCGCCAATCGCCAGGGTTTCCAGACCCTGCTGGCGGCGCGTCTGGTTGAAAACGAAGGCCGCGGCCTGGCGCTCGGCCATCTCGACCTCGATAATTTTCGCCATGCCAACGACGCCTTAGGCCATCAGGCCGGCGACCGGTTGATCCTGCAAGTGGTCTCGCGCCTCAAGAGCCAGCTCGAAGCCGGGGACCAGTTGGCGCGCCTGGGCAGCGATGAGTTCGCCCTGCTGATTGATACGCGCCGCGCGCCCCAGCGTGCCGAATGGATGGCCGAACGCATCACCGAAGCCATGGCCGAACCCTATTGGGTGGATGGCGAAAGCCTGTTGATCGGCTGCAGCCTGGGCGTGGCGCATGCCCGCGCGCGTGCTGGCGCCGACCCGCTGATGTGGCACGCGCATATCGCCATGCAGCAAGCCAAAAGTACGCAAGGCTGCACCTTTCATATCTTCAACGAACGCATCAACCGCAACGCGCGCAGCCTGGCCGACCTGGAAAGTGAACTGCGCCGCGCATTGCGCCGCGACGAGCTGGAACTGCACTACCAACCGCGCCTGGACCTGGACGACGGGCATATTGTCGGCCTGGAAGCTTTGGTGCGCTGGCGCCATGGCGAACGCGGCCTGTTGCCACCCAGTGAGTTCGTGCCGCTGGCCGAACAGAGCGGCCTGATTGTGCCGCTGGGCTACTGGGTGATCTCCCGCGCCCTGCGCGACATGCAAGACCTGCGCGAACGCGGCTTGCCGCCGCTGCACATGGCGGTCAACCTGTCGTTTCGCCAGTTCCAGGACAGCCAACTGCTCTCGACCCTCAGCCGGCTGATTGCCGAGCGCGGCGTGGAAGCACAATGGCTGGAGTTCGAATTGACCGAAACCGCCGTCATGCGCCGCAGTGACTTGGTCAAACAGACCATGGACGCCCTCGGCCGCCTGGGCGTGCGGTTTTCCCTGGATGACTTCGGCACCGGATTCTCGTCGTTCGTGCACCTCAACAGCCTGCCGATTGCCTTGTTGAAGATCGACAAGAGCTTTGTCGGCGGCATGGAAGAGCGCGAAGAGAACCGCAAGCTGGTGCACGCCATGATCAACCTGGCGCACAACCTCAACCTGGAAGTGGTGGCTGAAGGTGTTGAAACGCCTGAGCAACTGGCGCTGTTGCGCTTGTTTGGCTGCGATCAGGCGCAGGGGTATTTGATCAGCAAGCCATTGCCGTTGCCGGAGTTGGTGGAGTATTTGACGTTCGGCAAGAGCCAGCAGGCTTTGCTGGGCTGAACTGGCTTGTGTGGGAGCTGGCTTGCCTGCGATGCAGGCACCTCGGTGTGTCAGGCCTATCCAGGTGATGCTATCGCAGGCAAGCCAGCTCCCACATTGATCGAGTACATCCGTTAGTCAGGTTGCATGGCTTGAAATGCAGGATGAGCCTCCGGCTCCCGCCGAATCATCCTTTTCATCTTCGCCTCAAACGCCCAGGTCAAACTGACGGCCGCGCAGGCCAGGCCCAACGCCAGGCCCCACCACACACCGGTCGGCCCCCAGCCGAGGGTGAACGCCATCAACCACGCCGCCGGCGCGCCGATCAGCCAGTAGCAGCCCAAGCCCATCAGAAAGGTCGTCTTGGCGTCCTTCAACCCACGGATGCAGCCCATGGCGATGGTCTGCACACCGTCGAACAATTCGAACCAGGCCGCCACGGCCAGCAGGCTGACGGCCAGGACGATAACGTCATGGAAGGCCGGGTCGTTATGGTCGAGGAACAGCCCGATAAGCGCATCGGAAAACAGCCACAGCACTGCGGCAAATCCCAACATCACTGCCGCACCGAATCCGATGCCGACCCGCCCGGCCATGCGCGCTTGCAGCAACTGCCCGGCGCCGTAATGCTGGCCGATGCGCATGGTGATCGCGTACGACATCCCCGCCGGCACCATGAACGCTACCGAGACGATTTGCAGGGCAATCTGATGCGCCGCCAGTTGCGTACTGCCCATGGTGCCCATGCACAGCGCCGCGAAGGCAAACAAGCCGACCTCCACCGCATAGGTGCCGCCAATCGGCAGGCCCAGGCGCCACAGCTCGCGCAGATACAGGGTGTTGAGGCGCAGCAGGCCTGAACTAAGCGGGTAGGCGGCGTAAGCCCGGTTGCTGCGGATGTACCACATCAGCGCCAAGGCCATGCTGTTGGCGACAATCGCGGTGACCAGGCCAATACCCATCAATCCCAGTTTCGGCAGGCCGAACATGCCTTCTATCAAGGCGTGGTTGAGGAAGTAGTTGAGCACCGTGCCGCCCAGGCTGATCACCATCACTGGCGTGGCTTTGCCGATAGCGCTGGTAAAGCCGCGCAAGGCCATGAAGCTCAGGTAGCCGGGCAGGGCGAATGGCAGGATGGTCAGAAATTGCCCCGCCGCGTGCACGTTGGTTTCGGTCTGGCCAAACATCAGCAAGACGGGCTTGAGGTTCCACAGCAGCAAGCCGGCCACCAGTGCCATCAGCCAGGCAAGCCACAGCCCGGCCTGGGTCAGGCGGGTGGCGCCTTCGATGTCGCCCGCGCCGTGGCGGATGGCCACAAGCGTGCCCACTGCAGCAATCACGCCGATGCAGAAAATCGCCACAAACGAATAGCTCGCCGCGCCCAGGCCGCCGCCGGCCAGGGCTTCGGGGCTCAGGCGGGCCATCATCAGCGTGTCGGTCAGCACCATCAACATGTGCGCCAACTGTGAGGCAATCAACGGCCCCGACAGCCGCAGAATGGCCCAGAGTTCAGTACGCACCGGATGCTGCATGGTCATCACGCTCAAAAAGTCAGAGGGTTGGGGAGGGGTTGATTCTCGGCGCTCCCAACGCATTACACAAAAGGATAAAAGCGATCGTTCGCATGATTAAAACTCATGGTAGGGTTTGGGCTTGCTCTGTCGGAGGTTTCCCTATGCCACGTCGTCTCCCTCCGTTGTACGCCTTGCGCGCATTTGAGGCCGCTTCACGGCACAACTCCTTTACCCGCGCGGCAGAGGAGCTGTCGATCACGCAAAGTGCCGTCAGCCGGCATATCCGCACACTTGAAGAGCATTTTGCCTGCCGCCTGTTCCAGCGCAGCGGCCGCAACCTGCAGCTCACCGAAGCGGCGCGCTTGCTGCTGCCCGGCGTGCGCGAGGGTTTCGCTGCGCTGGAGCGCGCCTGCCACACCCTGAATGCAGAGGACGACATCCTGCGCATGAAAGCGCCGTCGACCCTGACCATGCGCTGGTTGCTGGCGCGGCTCAGCCGCTTCCGGGCGTTGCAGCCGGGCAATGAGGTGCAACTGACCAGTGCGTGGATGAGCGTGGACGAAGTGGACTTCAACCAAGAGCCATTCGATTGCGCGGTATTGCTGAGCTACGGGCACTTTCCGGCGGACTGGGAGGCCAGTTACCTGTTCCCCGAACTGCTGATCCCCGTGGGCGCCCCCAACCTGCTGGCAGACGGGCCGTGGGACGTAACGCGCCTGGCGTGCGCTGAGCTGCTGCACCCCACGCCCGACCGCCGCGACTGGCGCAATTGGCTGCAGCGCATGGGGCTGGCATCTCAGGTCTCGCTCAAGGGCGGGCAGGTGTTCGACACGCTTGAGCTGGGCATGATTGCCGCAGCACGAGGTTACGGGGTGTCGATGGGCGATTTGCTGATGGTCGCCGAAGACGTGGCCCAGGGACGATTGAGCCTGCCGTGGCCGACCGCCGTGGCCAGTGGGGAAAATTACTACCTGGTGTGGCCGAAAACCCGCCCCGGTGGTGAGCGTTTAAGGCGCTTGGCGGAATTTCTCCAGGGTGAGGTCAAGGCCATGGAGTTGCCCCAGGTCGAGCGCCTCGACTGAAGCATTTGTGCAATCGTTTGCGCGATACCCCTGTGAATCGCTCAAGTATTCCTCGCGCCCGCCGAATAAGGTGTGTTGGAACAACCGTGCACCAACGTTTCCCACTCGATAATTTGCCGAGTAGCGCTATGAGATCAGGATGATCCTGGCCTCGGCCAGGAGCTGTCATGTCTCAACCTCGCGCTCGGATTGCCTCCCAGTTAGGCCTCGCATTAGCCGTGATACTGGCTGTCGTCATCAGCGGCAGTACGGTTTTCGCCTTGCGGTCGCTCGACTCCGCCAACCTCGACACCCGCGAGGAACACCTGGCCAGCGAAGCGCGTTTGCTCGCCGACCAACTCAATACCTTCCACAGCACCTTGCGCGAAAGTACCCAGCGTTTGAGCGGGCTGTTTGAAAAGCGCTTCGGTGCGGGGTTGAGTGTGCGCGGCGAGCAGCAGGTCGCAGTGGCGGGTGTACAAACCCCGAGCCTGTTCCTGGGCAACAACCTGTTGAACAACGATTTCGATGAGGTCGATGAATTCAAGGACACCTCTGGCGGCGTGGCCACCGTATTTGTGCGTAGCGGCGAAGACTTTGTCCGCATCAGCACGTCCCTGACCAAACAAGACGGCAGCCGCGCCATCGGTACGGCGCTGGACCACCAGCATCCGGCCTACCAACGCCTGCTTGCCGGGCAAAGTTACGTCGGCCGTGCCGTGCTGTTCGACCGCTCCTACATGACCCAATACACACCGGTGCGCGATGCCGGCGGCAAAGTGATTGCGGTGCTGTTTGTCGGTTTCGACTACACCGACGCCCAGAAAGCCCAGTTTGAAAACCTCAAGCGCTTCCGTATCGGCAAAACGGGTTCCCTTGC
Source organism: Pseudomonas sp. NFX183 (assembly GCF_047943075.1). Taxonomy (NCBI): domain Bacteria; kingdom Pseudomonadati; phylum Pseudomonadota; class Gammaproteobacteria; order Pseudomonadales; family Pseudomonadaceae; genus Pseudomonas; species Pseudomonas sp. NFX183. Next base: position 2,368,319 of record NZ_CP181333.1, read on the forward strand.
GCTGCTGGACGAACAGAAACACTGGCTGGTGCCCCCGGCCGGCGTGCAGGCGCTGGACCAGGCGGTACCGGTGATGCTCGACCTGGCCAAAAAACCGGGCGAGGGGCGCTTCTGGAGCGACAAGAACGAAGATTTCTACAGCGTCTCGGTGCCGTTTGAAGGCGGCCCGTGGTCGGTGGTGGCGAGCATGCCGAAATCCGAAATTCGCGAGGTGACCTGGGCCGTTGGTATTCGCCTGGTGATTGGCAGCGTGTTGGCAATGTTGTTCGCGGTGGGCGCGGCGGTCTGGCTGTTGCGCAGCAAGTTGCAGCCCCTGAGTGACCTCGTGCGCCAGGCCGAAGCCCTCGGCGCGGGTGACTTGAGTGTGCGCCTCAATGTGTCCAGTAATGACGAAATAGGCCAATTGGCACGCAGCTTCAACCAGATGGGTGAAGCCCTGTCGACCATGGTCTCGCATATCCGCAAGGCCGCCGAAGAGGTCAACAGCCGAGCCCAGGCCTTGTCCGGTTTGTCGGGTGGTGCCTATGAGGGCATGGAGCAGCAGTCCGGCGAGATCACCAGCATGGCCGGCGCGGTGGAAGAGTTCAGCGCCACCTCGCTGAACATCGCCGACAACATGGGCAACACCGAACGACTGGCCCAGGAAAACGCCCAGCAGACGCGCATCGGCCGTACCTCGATGCAAGAGGCGTCGTCGTCCCTGGAACATATCGCCACCGCGCTGAACAGCACGGCCACGGTGATCAATACCCTCGGCCAACGCTCCCAGGAAATCGGCGGGATTGTCGGCGTGATCACCTCGATCGCCGAACAGACCAACCTGTTGGCGCTCAACGCGGCCATCGAGGCCGCCCGCGCCGGTGAACAAGGCCGTGGTTTCGCCGTGGTTGCTGACGAGGTGCGCAACCTGGCTTCGCGCACCCGCCAGGCCACCGATGAAATCTCCGGGATGATCCACAGCATTCAGCAGGAAACCGGTAATGCCATCAGCACCATGGAGCACGGCAATGCGTTGATGCAGGAAGGCCTGTCGCGCAACGCCGACGTGGCTTCGGCGCTGGCGCGTATCGACGAGCAAAGTCGCTCGGCCGGTCAGCAATTTGCGGCAATTACCACGGCAACCCAGGAACAGAGCAGCACCGCGACGTTGCTCAGCAGCAATTTGCAGAGCATTGCGCTGGCCAACAGCGAGCAGCGTGAAGTGGTGTCGAACCTGGCCGTTACCGCCAAAGAGCTGGAAACCCTGGCAGCTGGTTTGCGGCATGAGGTCGATCGGTTTCGTTGAGGCTTAGCGCTCGCCCGACGTTTTGCGCTGTGATTCGCCCCAACGCGCAGCCCGGCAGATCTTCGCCATGGCGATGGGGTATGCCGATGACTTGATGCTGAATCCTTCTACCGAGTCGGCAGAGGCGGCGCTGGATGAAGTGATGGAAGTGGCGAGGCTGTTGCTGGTTTTCACCGTATAAGTATCCACACTACTTTTGGCGGCCAGCATATTCCTCCGTGGCGAGCGGGCTTGCCCCGCGTTGGAGTGCGAAGCGCTCCCAGTGCGGCCGCCATGTTTCAACTGTTGGACCGCGTCGCCGGTTTTTAGGGCTGCTGCGCAGCCCAACGCGGGGCAAGCCCGCTCGCCACACCAAACCGCTTGCCATGGATTTTGCGTTTTCAGGCTAGCTCACCGCCGCAGGCCGATATTGCAATGCCTCGGCCAAGTGATGCCGAGCGATATTCTCAACCCGCTCAAGGTCTGCCAGCGTGCGCGCCACCTTGAGCAAGCGATGTGCCGCGCGCAGCGACAGCGTCAGCCGCTCGCAGGCGCTTTCCAGCCAGCCTTCATCGGCTTTCGCCAATTGGCAGTGTTTGCGTAACCCTGGCAAATCCAGAAAGGCATTGGCGCAACCCTGGCGCTTGAGTTGGCGCTCGCGGGCGTCGGCCACCTGTGCCGAGGCCTTTGCCGTGTTATCGCCAGGCTGCTGGGTCGGGTTAAGTGCCGTGGTTTCCCGGGCGACGGTAAGGTGCAAGTCGATCCGGTCCAGCAGGGGGCCGGAAAGTTTGTTGCGATAGCGCTGAATCTGCTCCGGCGTACACCGACAGCGTCCACTGGGCTCGCCCATATACCCGCAAGGGCAGGGGTTCATGGCCGCCACCAGTTGAAAACGTGCCGGGAAACTCACTCGGTCGCGGGCACGAGAAATGACGATGTGTCCCGATTCAAGCGGTTCGCGCAGCACCTCCAGGACCTTGCGATCGAACTCCGGCAACTCATCCAGAAACAACACGCCGTGGTGGGCGAGGGTGATTTCCCCCGGTTGCGGTTTTGATCCGCCGCCCACCAGCGCTGGCCCCGAGGCTGAATGGTGTGGCTGACGGAACGGGCGGTGCGGCCAATGGCTCAGTGGTGCGAGGCTGACCACTGACTGGATCGCCGCCACTTCCAGCGCTTCCTGCTCGCTCAACGGCGGCAGCAACCCCGGCAGCCGGCTGGCCAGCAAAGTCTTGCCGGTGCCGGGCGGCCCGCTGAACAGCAGGTTATGCGCGCCCGCCGCAGCGATCAGCAGCGCGCGCTTGGCCGCTAGTTGCCCTTGTACTTCGCTCAGGTCTGGATAGGGCTTGTTCAGGTACTGCAAGCCATCAGACTTGTAGGGCTCGATCGGCACCTGCCCATTCAGGTGCGCCACCACCTGCAGCAAGTGATCCACCGCAATCACCTTCAACCCGGAGGCCAGGCACGCCTCCTCGGCATTCGCCCGCGGCACTATCACGGTGCGCCCGGCCTTGCGGGCTGCCAGCGCTGCCGGCAACACGCCTTTCACTGCGCGTACTTCGCCGGACAATGCTAATTCGCCCAGGCATTCCACGTCATCGAGCATCAACGCCGGCACCTGCACACTGGCCGCCAGGATGCCCAAGGCAATCGCCAAATCAAAACGCCCGCCGTCCTTGGGCAGGTCGGCGGGCGCCAGGTTGAGGGTGATGCGCCGGGCTGGGTATTGCAGCGCGCAATTGAGGATGGCGCTGCGCACGCGGTCCTTGCTTTCCTTGACGGCGGTTTCCGGCAGGCCCACCAGTGTCAGGGACGGCAGACCATTGGCCATGTGCACTTCAACCGTGACGGCAGGGGCTTCGACGCCAATCTGGGCGCGGCTGTGGACGATGGCGAGGGACATGCTCGTTCCTTGAAAGAGAGGCCGCTTCCTGCGGGTTTTTCAAGGGTAGACGAGGTGGGGAAGAGCGAGGCGGAGGAGGTTTTACAGAACGTATCCGGAGTCGTTTACAGCGCTTTATGTGGGAGCTGGCTTGCCTGCGATGCAGACGCCTCGGTGTATCAGAAAGACTGAGGCGATGCTATCGCAGGCAAGCCAGCTCCCACATTGACCGTGTTTATTCAGCAGCAGGTGGCGTCAGCCGTGCTTCCAACTCCGCGACCTTCGCCTCGAGGCTCTCCAGCCGTGCACGCGTGCGGGCCAGCACCACCATTTGGCTATCAAACTCTTCCCGGCTCACCAGGTCGAGTTTGCTGAAGCCGCTTTGCAGCAGCGCCTTGAACTGGCTTTCGATTTCGTTGCGAGGCAGCGGGGTATCGCCGCTGAACAGGCGAGAGGCGTGGCCGCTCAGGGCGTCGAGGAGATCTTTGGGCGCGAGCATGGGAAACATTCCGGAAAAACTGTTGGCGGGCAGTGTATCACGCAGCGTCTATAGTCTTTTTCACCGCCTGGAGCGCACGCTTTTCGCGCAGTGCTCCGGGCGGCCGCGCACTGTTTTTGTGCGCATTGGCGTCGCCAAAACGCCCCGCGGGTGGGCATAAGTGGGCAAAGGACTGATTTCAGTGATTTTTACGGAGCTGGCAAGGTTTCTGCTTAGACGATCATGACCCATGCACTGATGCAGTCGCTGTGACGAATGCAGTGCGCCGACGGATCAGGGGTACAGGTTTCGTCACCAGTGGTTCGCTGGCGTCGCAACGGTAAATGCCGAGGCGACGACGCGTTACAAAGCCAGGCACTGCGCTTAGACTTGAGACGGGTTTGTTTTCCTGGGGCAAGTCCACCAATTCGGGAGAGAGTTTTCATGAAGCTAGTCACTGCCATCATCAAGCCGTTCAAGTTGGACGATGTACGCGAGTCGCTGTCCGAGATCGGCGTGCAGGGCATTACCGTTACTGAGGTCAAAGGCTTCGGTCGGCAGAAGGGTCACACCGAGCTGTATCGCGGCGCGGAATACGTGGTCGATTTTCTGCCAAAGGTGAAGATTGATGTCGCCATTGACGACAAGGATCTTGACCGGGTTATCGAGGCGATAACCAAGGCCGCCAACACCGGCAAAATCGGTGACGGCAAGATCTTCGTGGTCAATCTGGAACAGGCTATTCGCATCCGTACCGGCGAAACCGATACCGACGCAATCTAAGCCGCCAAACCCCAACGCCCCAGGAGAAAACAATATGACTCTGCGTAAATTCGCAGGGCTAGGAGCCCTGTTGTCCCTCGTAATGCCGGCCCTGGCCATGGCGGCGGACCCAGTACCTGCTCCAGTCCTCAATTCCGGCGACACCGCGTGGATGCTCACGTCCACCGCGCTGGTACTGTTCATGACCATTCCAGGCCTCGCGCTGTTCTACGGCGGCATGGTTCGCTCCAAAAACATTCTTTCCGTGATGATGCAGTGCTTCGCCATCACCGGTCTGATCACCATTTTGTGGTTCGTTTACGGCTACAGCATGGCGTTCGACACTACCGGTATGGAAGCAGGCGTCGTCAACCTCAACTCGTTCGTGGGCGGCCTGTCCAAACTGTTCCTGTCGGGTGTCACCCCGGCGAGCATCACCGGCCCTGCGGCGCTATTCCCTGAGGCGGTGTTCGTCACTTTCCAGATGACGTTCGCCATCATTACGCCTGCGCTGATCGTCGGTGCCTTCGCCGAGCGTATGAAGTTCTCCGCGATGCTGATCTTCATGGGCGTCTGGTTCACCCTGGTCTACGCACCGATTGCGCACATGGTGTGGGGCGGTCCGGGTTCGTTGCTGGGCGATTGGGGCGTGCTGGACTTCGCCGGCGGCACCGTGGTGCACATCAACGCCGGTGTGGCTGGCCTGGTGGCGTGCCTGGTACTCGGCAAGCGTAAAGGCTTCCCAACCACCCCGATGGCGCCTCACAACCTGGGTTACACCCTGGTCGGTGCTGCCATGCTGTGGGTCGGTTGGTTTGGCTTCAACGCCGGTTCTGCGGCTGCGGCCAACGGCACTGCCGGTATGGCGATGCTGGTCACTCAGATTGCGACCGCTGCTGCCGCGCTGGGCTGGATGTTTGCCGAGTGGGTCACTCACGGTAAGCCAAGCGCACTGGGCATCGCCTCGGGCGTCGTCGCCGGCCTGGTTGCAATCACCCCGGCTGCGGGCACCGTGGGCCCAATGGGCGCCCTGGTGATCGGTCTGGCGGCGGGCGTAGTGTGCTTCTTCTGCGCCACTACCCTGAAACGCAAACTGGGCTACGACGACTCCCTGGACGCCTTCGGCGTGCACGGTATCGGCGGTATCCTCGGCGCGATCCTGACCGGCGTGTTCGCGGCGCCTTCTCTGGGCGGCTTCAACGCGGCGACCACTGACATCGCAGCGCAAGTCTGGATCCAGTGCAAAGGCGTCGGCTTCACCGTGATCTACACGGCTATCGTGACCTTCATCATCCTCAAGGTGCTGGACATGGTCATGGGCCTGCGGGTTACTGACGAAGAAGAGGCCGTGGGCCTCGACCTGGCACAACACAACGAGCGTGGCTACAACTTGTAAGTACGCGAAAAAAAAGATGCCCGGCTTGCCGGGCATTTTTTTGTCTGGGGTTTGTCTGTGGCTAAAGGTGTACGGGTTTATGCCGACTTTGTGATGGGATCCACACGGCACTTTTAAGGGTGTGAATCTCTTACAGGCATGTAGGTGTATTCGGTACTTTGTTTTTTTCCAGAGCGCGCTAGAATGCGCGCCGATGGGCGGAGAACTGTATGTGGCAACAGACCCTGATAACCCTGCGGGCCAAGCCCCGGGGCTTTCACTTGGTGACGGATGAGTTGCTCGCCGGCCTGCCTGAATTGAAGGCGTGCCGTGTGGGCCTGTTGCATTTGTGGTTGCAGCACACCTCGGCTTCGTTGACGGTCAACGAAAATGCCGACCCGGCGGTTCGCCGTGACTTCGAGCGTTTTTTCAACTCGCTGGTGCCGCAAGGGCGTGCAGGGTTCGAACACAACGACGAAGGTCCGGATGATCTGCCGGCGCACTTCAAGGCCAGTCTCCTGGGCTGCCAGCTGAGTTTGCCGGTCAAGGCCGGCCGCTTGGCGATGGGGACCTGGCAAGGTGTTTATCTGGGCGAGCACCGTGATCATGGCGGTGCTCGTAAAGTCCTCGCCACCTTGCACGGTGATGGGGCATAAGCCACTGGTAATCCGGTGGATGTTGATTTTTTTCCGGCGACCTCGACAGAGGGTGAAGCTGGGCTATAACTAATCTGCTTTTCGCAAGTCATGAGGTAGAACATGAGCGACGATGATCTGGAAAACGACGAACTCGAAGTCGGTGACGACGACGAGGCCGAAGAAGGTCTTGAGGCGGCAGCTGAGGACGTTGCTGACGACGACGGTGGTGATGATGCACCTGTCCCGGCAGCCAAAGGCAAAGCCAAGGCCGCTGTTTCGGTAGATGAACTGCCAAGCGTTGAAGCCAAGAACAAAGAGCGCGATGCGCTGGCCCGTGCGATGGAAGAATTCCTCGCCAAAGGCGGCAAAGTGCAGGAAGTCGAGGCCAACGTGGTAGCAGATCCACCGAAGAAGCCGGATAACAAGTACGGTAGCCGTCCTATCTGAGGTCAGCCGCTCGCTTGCATGAAAAAGCCCGCCGTCGCTGCGGGCTTTTTCATGGATGTAATAAATCCTACGGGTCACCACCCATCAAATGTGGGAGCGGGCGTGTTCGCGAAGTGCTCTGGCAGTTGCTGATGGGCTGACTGATACACCGCATTCGCAAGCAAGCCCGCTCCCACATGTTGATTTTTAGTGGTGCCGCGATAGCGTTACTGCCAACTGCGAAGCAACGGCGGCAGCTCGTTCAAGCTACGAATTTCCGCATCCGGGCGCTTATCCGCTTCCCATGCCTTGCCTGTCGGGTTGAACCACACTGCCCGCAGCCCGGCCTGCTGGGCCCCGGCGATGTCATCGCCGGGGTGATCGCCAATATGCACGGCCTGACTGGCGTCCACGCCGGCGCGTTGCAGCGCTTCCTGAAACAGTCGCGCATCCGGCTTGGCGATGCCGATATCTTCGGCGCGCAGCGCAAAGTGGAAATAGTCTGCCAGGCCCACGCGCTGCACGTCGGCGTTGCCGTTGGTGATCACGCCCAGGAGGAAATGCTGGCGCAATGCTTGAAGCATCGGCTCGGCCTCAGGAAAAGGCGTGAGCTGGTGCCGGGCGTGAATGAACGCCTCATAGCACACGTCTGCCATTTGCGTGGCCTCGGGCTGTGGATAACCCGCCTCTTCAAACGCGTGCATCAGCACGCGGTGGCGCAGGAGGCTGATGCGGTACTTGAGCTCGGGATGGCGCTCCAGCACCTGCTGGCGAAGGCTGGCGAAATGCTCAAGAGGCAAATCGCCGACCTTGGAGGCATGGGTCGCCAGCCATTCGCGCATCGACGCTTCGGCGCCGATGATGACGGGTACGTTGTCCCAGAGTGTGTCGTCCAGGTCGAAGGTGATCAGCTTGATACTCATGAGTCGCCGCCCTTGATGCGTTTGGCCCGTGGATGGGCGCTGTCGTACACCGTCGCCAGGTGCTGGAAGTCGAGGTGGGTGTAGATCTGCGTGGTCTTGATGTCGGCGTGGCCGAGCAGCTCCTGCACCGCGCGCAGGTCCTGGGACGATTCCAGCAGATGGCTGGCAAAGGAATGTCGCAGCATGTGCGGGTGCAGGTTCTGCCCCAACTCGCGCTCGCCGGCGAGCTTGACCCGCACCTGGATCGCCCGTGGACCGAGGCGTCGGCCTTGCTGGCTGACAAACACCGCGTCGTCCGCGGGGTTGGTCAACAGACGCAGCGGCAACCACAGCTGCAAGGCGTCCCGAGCCTTGCGGCCGACCGGCAGCACACGGGTCTTGCTGCCTTTGCCGAGCACTTGCACCAGGCCGTCCGCCAGGTCCAGTTGATCGAGGTTCAGGCCGGTCAATTCTGACAAGCGCAGGCCCGAGGAATAGAACAGCTCGAGGATGGCCTGGTCGCGGTGGGCAAGGAAGTCGTCTTCGACGGCACCGTCGAGCAGTTGCAGGGCGCGATCGGTATCGAGGGTTTTGGGCAGGCGCCGTTCGCCCTTGGGCGGGGCCAGGCCATTGGCCGGGTCGTGATCGCACAGGCCTTCACGGTTGAGGTAGTGATACAGGCCGCGCACCGCCGAAAGCAATCGCGACAGGCTGCGTGAAGACTGGCCTTGCTGGTGCAGTCGCGCGATGAGGCTGCGCAGGCTCTGGATATCCAGGGCTTTCCAGCTGGCGATCTGTTGTTTTTCGCAGTACGCCAGGACCTTGTTCAAGTCCCGCCGATAAGCTTCCAGCGTATGGGGCGACACCTGGCGCTCGTTGCGCAGGTGAGCGCAATAAGCGTCCAGTTGCCGTTCCATGGCTAGCGCACCGCGCGCAGGGCGGTGGTAAAGCGCGGCAGTACCCGGCCGAGCACTTCAGCGATGTAGGTCAAAAACAGCGTGCCTACAGAGCTTTTGTAGTGCTGCGGGTCACGGCTGGCAATCGCCAGTACGCCGTGCAGGCCTTGATGGCTGAGGGCGACTACGGCGGTGGAGCCGATCTGCTTGCGCTGCTCGGCGCCAAACAGGAAATCCAGCTCATGCTCACGCAAGGTGCCGCTGATGGTCTTGCCTTCAGAGAGCAAGCCGCCAATCGCGGTTTGCGCTTCGCCACCGCTGACCCAGCGACCCACCGGCATCGGGTTGTCGCTGAACAGGATCAGGCTCACAAACGGCACCTGGAAGTCCTGGCGCAGGCTGTCTTCCACGGCAATCACCGTTTCTTCCAGGCTGGTGGCGTCCATCAGGGTAAGAATCAGGCGACGGGTCTTGTCGAAAAGTCGGTCGTTGTCGCGGGCCACGTCCATCAACTGCGAGAGCCGATGACGCATTTCGACATTGCGCTCGCGCAGAATCTTCATCTGCCGCTCTACCAGCGACACGGTATCGCCGCGCTGGTGGGGAATGCGCAGGGCCGGCAACAGCTCTTCGTGTTCGACGAAGAAGTCCGGATTAGCCTCAAGGTACGCCGCGACAGCAGCGGCCTCCAGACTTTCGCTCGGGGATGCTTGGGCGGGTACTTGAGGCTTGTCGGTCATTAGCTTTGCTCACTCATAGGCGGACCTGTCCTTCGTATACGCGCGAGGCCGGCCCGGTCATCATCACCGGGTGGCCAGGGCCTGCCCATTCGATGGACAAGCGTCCGCCGGGCAGGTCGATCAACAGTGGCGAATCCATCCACCCCTGGCTGATCGCGGCCACGGCCGCAGCGCAAGCGCCGGTGCCGCAGGCCTGGGTTTCGCCGGCGCCGCGTTCCCACACACGCAATTGTGCGCGGGAACGGTCGATCACCTGCAGGAAGCCCACATTGACCCGTGCCGGAAAGCGCGGGTGATGTTCGATTTTCGGCCCCAATTCATGCACCGGGGCGTTATTGATGTCGTTGACCCGCAGCACAGCGTGCGGGTTGCCCATCGACACCGCGGCGATATCCACGTGCTTGCCATCAACGTCCAGCGCATAACTGGTCGCCTGCTCGGTGGCCTGAAACGGAATATCCGCCGGCACCAGACGTGGCTCGCCCATGTTGACGCTGATCTGGCCGTCGCTGCGAATATCCAGCTCGATCACGCCGCTTTTAGTCTCGACGCGAATCTGGCGCTTGGCGGTCAAGCGCTTGTCCAGCACAAAACGCGCAAAGCAACGCGCACCGTTGCCGCACTGTTCCACTTCGGAACCGTCGGAGTTGAAGATCCGGTAACGGAAATCCACTTCCGGGTTGCTCGGCGCCTCGACGATCAGCAATTGATCAAAGCCAATGCCGGTGTGACGGTCGCCCCATTGTTTAGCGTGCTTGGGCAGGATGTGCGCGTGCTGGCTGACCAGGTCGAGGACCATGAAATCGTTACCCAGCCCGTGCATCTTGGTAAAACGCAGCAGCATGGCTTACTCCGGCAGCAGGCTTTCGCCAGCATACAACTCGGCTACCGTCTCGCGGCGACGCACTTCAAACGCTTGATCACCGTCCACCAGCACCTCGGCGGCACGGCCGCGCGTGTTGTAGTTGGAACTCATGACAAACCCATAGGCACCGGCCGAATGCACGGCCAGCAGGTCGCCTTCTTCCAGGGCCAGCTGACGCTCCTTGGCCAGGAAGTCACCGGTCTCGCAGATCGGGCCGACAATGTCGTAATTACGGCCTTCGCCAGCACGTGGCTTGACGGCTGTCACATCCATCCAGGCCTGGTACAGCGCCGGGCGGATCAGGTCGTTCATCGCCGCGTCGACGATGGCGAAGTCCTTGTACTCGGTGTGCTTGAGGTACTCGACCTGGGTCAGCAACACGCTCGCGTTGGCGACGATGTAGCGGCCCGGCTCGAACATCAGGGTCAGGCCGCGGCCTTCAGTGCGCTCGCGCACGGCCTGAATGTAGTCGGCGATCTGCGGCGGTTCTTCATCGCGATAACGCACACCCACGCCACCACCCAGATCGATGTGTTGCAGGTAGATGCCGCACTCGCCCAGGCGATCGGTCAACGCCAGCAGGCGGTCGAGCGCATCCAGGAACGGTGGCAGGCTGGTCAGTTGCGAGCCGATATGGCAGTCGACACCCAGTACTTCCAGGTTCGGCAACTGCGCGGCGCGGATGTACACGTCCTCGGCGTCAGCAATGGCGATGCCGAACTTGTTCTCTTTGAGACCGGTGGAAATGTAGGGGTGAGTGCCGGCGTCGACGTCCGGGTTGACGCGCAGCGAGATCGGCGCACGAACGCCCATCTCGGCGGCGACGACTTGCAGGCGCTCCAGCTCGTCGGTGGACTCGACGTTAAAGCAATGCACGCCGACTTCCAGAGCGCGGCGCATGTCTTCGCGGCTCTTGCCGACGCCGGAGAAGACGATTTTGTCAGCCTTGCCGCCGGCTGCCAGCACACGTTCCAGCTCGCCACGGGAGACGATGTCGAAACCGGCGCCCAGGCGCGCCAGGACATTGAGTACACCCAGGTTGGAGTTGGCCTTGACCGCGTAGCACACCAAGTGTGGAACGCCGTTCAGTGGGTCGGTGAAAGAGCGGTATTGGGCTTCGATGTGCGCACGCGAGTACACATAGGTCGGGGTGCCAAAGCGCTCGGCAATCGCGGACAACGCCACGCCTTCCGCGAACAGCTCGCCGTCCCGGTAGTTAAAAGCGTCCATGGGTTTCCCTTATTGATAGGTGTCGTGCTTATGCGCTTTTGACGGCTTTTGTGACGACTGCGCCTGGTCATTCGGGTCTTTGCTGTCATCGGGCAGGTAGAGCGGGCCTTTTTGACCACAGGCACTGACGAGGCAAGCGACCGCGACGAGCGCAGCAAGGGAAGAGATCAGGCGCTTCATGGCGAAATCCTTGAATATGCATTAATTGCGCCCGAGTATACCGACCACCCGCCAGCTTGCCTATGCGCCGAAATACCCGTCCGGCGGGGGTTTGCCGACTTGGGCGCGAAGCAGGCTACGCTGGCCGGGGATATTTCATACCTCCATCGGTAATGAACTCGGTATCCTTTGCAATCAGCGGGGCTCGCCCGTATCGTGCGGCGCTTGAGCAAAACCAGACACTTTTGAGGTTGCCACAATGAGTTTGACCGAAGCCCGTTTTCACGACCTGGTGGATGCGACCCAGCAGGCGCTGGAAGATATTTTCGACGACAGCGGCCTGGACGTGGACCTGGAAAACTCAGCCGGCGTGCTGACCGTCAAGTTTGAAAACGGCACCCAACTGATCTTTAGCCGTCAGGAGCCGTTGCGTCAGCTATGGCTGGCGGCCCGCACCGGTGGTTTTCACTTCGATTACGACGAAGAGGAAAATCGTTGGGCGCACGACACCACCGAGGAGCTGCTGAGCGAAATGCTCGCTCGCCTCACGAAGGAACAGTCCGGCGCTGACCTGGACTTCGACGAGATCTGATGGTGACCCAGCCTGCACCCGTACGCCCGCCCAAGCCGCTGTTCAGCAATGTCAGCCCGGCGGTACCGTCACCTTGTATCAGTTTGTGTCGCCTGGACGAGCAGAAAGTCTGCCTCGGGTGCTTCCGCCATGTGGAAGACATTCGTGAATGGCGCTCCGCCGACGATAACCGGCGCCGGGTGATCTGCGCAGAGGCCGAGCAACGCAGGGAGCGTGCCTGAGGTCGTCTTGTTTATTTGTGTCGCTGTGGTAGTGTCCGGGTACACCTCAACTCATCGAGGTCCGTGAGAACCCCGCCTTTTTCTGGCGGGGTTTTGCTTTTTTGTGCAGAAAAAAGGAGTCTGCCTGAATCATGACCGCACCTTCCATCATACTTACCCGTCTCGACGTGCAGCGTCTTGAGCAATTGATCGACCGTGTAGGCGAGGACTCGCCGGGCGTCGAAGCCCTGCAGCACGAACTCGACCGCGCCGAAGAAGTGGTTGGCCACGAGGATGTGCCTGCAAGTGTCGTGACGATGAACTCCAGCGTGCATTGCCGTGAGCAAGGCAGCGGCAAGGACTATCACCTGACCCTGGTTTACCCCAAGGATGCCAACGCAGACGAGGGCAAGATCTCGATCCTCGCGCCGGTAGGCAGTGCGTTACTCGGCCTGAAAGTGGGCCAGCATATCGACTGGCCGGCACCCGGCGGCAAAACCCTCAAGCTTGAACTGCTCAGCGTTGAAGGCCAGCCTAAAGACGGCGGCGCGTTCTCTCTGTAACAAGAGCCGCTTTAAACCTGCTTCAGTGCGTTGTTGAGCGACAGCTCCAGCTCGGCCTTGTAACGCAGGTACAGGTTGCTCGGGCTTTGCACATCACCGAGCAGGCCGGACAGGTCCAGGTCGGTGATGTAGCAGCGGTAACGTTCGGTTTCTCGACGTTGCCCGACGATTTCCTGGGCGACCACGGCAAACAGCTGGTCGCCAAACTCCAGTTCGCAAAACTCCCGCTGGTTGCAGTACAGGGTGATGCCCACTTGGCCGGGCGCCGCCTTGCCGATAATCGCCTGCACGTCATAAAACGGCTTATTGGCCGGGTTCTGCGGCGCGGGGCGCGGCTCGATGCCGCGTGCGCGATTGCTGCCTGATGGCAACAGTTGGTAATACAAGATTTGCACTTCGCCCAACGGCTGCTGCGTATCCAGCGGCGCCAGCGCTTCGCGGCGATAGATGATCGATTGCAGAAAACGCTGCAACGGCGCCAACAGGCTCTGCTCATCATGAAACGGCAGGCGTTGCTGCCAGAGGGCGTTGAACTCATCCAACACATACAACTCGGCAAAACCTTCATTGACCCGGTAGAACACCTGCACGCAATCGGCCAGGCCCATCGGCAGCAGCAGCGCCAGGTCGTGGTCTTCCAGGGCCATGGCGTCCAGGTGCAGTGGGCTGTAGCTGGCCAGTTCTTCGCTGAGGTAGGCAATCAGCGCGTCCTGGGTCGGCAGTGACACATGGGTGGCCTGACCCGGCATCAGCTCCATCACGTGGTAGTGCTGCTGCACCTGCAACAGGTAGCGGTGATTGGACTGGCTAAGCAGCAGGTTTTGCGCGGTGTCGAAAATTTCTTCTACCCGCTGGGCAATGAACTGCGCACGGTTGTGACAGAAGCAGCGCACTCGCAGGCGTGGCAAGTGGTCCGACGGCAATTGATTGAGGTAGTCACGCAGGCAATCGAGCAGTGCGTGGGGGCCGTCGTAGCGGCTGACCATGACCTCGTTCCAGCTATTGAGCGTGACCTGATCCAGAGTCAGCACCAGGTTGTCGCGCACGCCGGCATAGCTCAGGGAGTCGGTGCGTTCGGTGGTCATCAGGATGTTCAAGTCGCGATGATGTTTGAGCGGGTCGACACCAACGTTGATCAGCAACAGCACTTCTTCCGGCACCGCCGAGCGCAACAGGCGATCCTCATCGACGCTGGCCAGGGGCAGGGCGATGGTTTGTTGCAGGCTGCCCAGCAGGTTGAACAGCTCGAATTCGGTCATGTCACTGACGCCCGGGTGCAGTGCCAGACGGGTGCTGCTGTCGATCACGCCGTTGCGATGGCACCAGGTGAGCATTTCCAAGAGGTCGCGGCTGCGCTTGATCGGCGCGAAGTGCTCCCATTCCAGCGCCGTAAGGTTGCCGTTGTACAGGCCCCAGTGATACTGGCCCGGTTCCTTGCGATTGGGGGACTGCACCAGCGTGAGCGTGTCTTCGGCCAAGTCGGGCGCGATGCCGGGGTTGATGAACTCAACCTTGCCGGCCTTGCGTTCGAACGCTGCATACAGGCGCCGGCCCAGCACGTTCAGATCGCGCTTGTTGATCAGGCTGGCGGTTTGCTCGGTGCGGGCGAACTGGGTGAGGAAGCGGTAGCTGTAATTCAGTTCGTTGACCAGTGCGCGGCGCTCGGAGGCGACCTGGCGCACTTTCCACTGGCTGCGGCTGTCCAGCAGAGCCAGTTGGCGTTGGTCCCAACCCCATTCATTGGCCAGGCGCTCCAGCAGGCGGCGTTGCCAGCCGGTGCTGCGTTGGCCGACGCTGAGCTTGCGATTGACCTTCAGGTACAGCGCGCGCCGCACCAGTTCGAGGCGCTCCGGCTCATTGCGCGCCTTGAGGTATTCCTCGATGCGGCGATAAACCACGATGTACGGGTCCAGCTCGTCCAGGTCCACCTGATTGGCGAATACGGCGCGCTTGAAGCGCAGGCTCAGGCAGTACACGTTCGGGTGCTCGCTGGCATAAACCTCGGTCAGCAGCAGCTTGAGCACCGATTTGTAGGGCGACTCGATGCCCTTGAACAATTGCCACAGCCCGGCGCCGATGAATTCGCCCGGAGGGATGTGGGCCAGGTGCCCAAGGTCCAGGGTCTCGTCGGCGCGGATAAATCGTTTGGAAATCAGCGTATGGGTGAACTCGGCGTAGCGGCGTTCCTCGTACACCGGCACCAGCCACCAGATCGGCGTGCGCCCGGCCAGCCAGATGGCGGTGCGGTAGAACTCATCCAGCAGCAGGTAATGCTGGGTGGTGCCACAGTCGTCGGAGCTCAGTTGCGTGTCGCGCTCACCCAATACAAAGCGCGTCGGTTCGATCAGAAAAAAATGCGCCTCGGCGCCCATGGTCAGGGCCCAGGCTTCCAGCAACTGGCACTTTTTGCGCAGCTCGGCCAGTTCGGTTTCGCCAAGTTCGGGCGAGTGGCAGACCCACACGTCCATATCGCTTTGGTCCGCTTGAGCCAGGGTGCCAAGGCTGCCCATCAGGTACAGGCCAAGGATAGGCCGTGGCGGATTGCCATGGCGTGGCTTGTAGGAGAACGAACGGGTCAGGCGCTGAGCTTCAGTAAGCGCCTGGGCGTCCGGTTCGAAATTGGACAGCCCGGCCGGCGTGCTGCCCGAGACATAACCTGGCAGCAGGGGGTGGTTGACGTGGAAAAACAGCGGCAACAGCGTCAACACGCTTTGCTGGCGCGGAGTCAGACCTTCGACGGCCCGGGCCATGCGCCCTTCATTGAGGGCCATGAAGCGCGCGCGCAATTGGGCCAGCACCTTGCGGTCGATGCCTTCGTCCAGGTCGGGGCGGATTTCATGGGTGCGGGTCATGTCGAACTCGTTGGCTCGCAGGGCCCGACGTGGGCGGCCGTCTAGGAGTTTACAGACACAAGCGTAGGAGGTTTAGAGGGAAATGGTTTCTGGCGTCAGAATTTTGTGCCATCCACAGCAATGCCCTCGGAATCCGCAGAAAGCGGACTCCATGGGCGGTATCAGGGATCAGGCAGCTTCTTTGGTGGTAGCAGTCGTCAGAATGGTCAGCAGGGTTTGGGCCTGCTCTGCAGCGTCCCGGCCAAGGCTGGTCAGGTAGCCCCCGTCTGGCTGGTCGATAAGGCCTTTTGCATGGAGGCGCTTGGCCGCGGCGATGGCAGTGGGGGCGGCGGTCTGGTGGACTTTCAGACCTTCCTTGGTGCTGTCCAAGGGGAAGAGTACAAGGATTTCCAGTTCGGCAACCAACTCAGGGGTATACGACATAAGGACTCCAGACTTTCTAAAATTTATTAGAGGCTAGCAGGGCATAAGGTGAACGCACTTTGCCGGGCTGTCCAGTGAGAAAGTCGTGGGTCTTGATATGGCGCAGGTTTGTGGCGAGGAAGCAGGCTTCCCGGCCACGAAAGTGCTCGATTCAGTCGTTTTCCGGGGGTAATTCCGGCAGTGCGCGCAGCGCGGTTTCATACCATTGGGTATCGAAGGCGCGGTCTTCTTCAAGCATCTTGTCGATTTCCACAGCCAGCACGTGGGCCATGAGATTCAGAATGTCTTCGCGCTCGTAGCCCACCAGGGTCAGCTTGTTGAAGGTGGCTTTGGCGGCAGGCGGGTTGTCGCTTTCGATCTGGTTTTCGATGGCCTGGGTCAGCGTGCTTTCGGTGAATTCTTCTTCGTCGTTGTCGATATCGGTCGGCTCGCTCATGGCGGGGCTCCTCAAGGAAAGGGCGCCAGTCTACCCCCATTCAGGCAGGTGATGCTGCTGGTCAGGTCGGGCCGCACGCTCTATAACTTCCGCAGCCAACCCCACACTCGGCCTGGAGGCATTCGCGATGCTCAAGCTTTACGGATTTTCGGTCAGCAACTACTACAACATGGTCAAACTGGCGCTGCTGGAGAAAGGCCTGCCGTTTGAAGAAGTGCCATTTTATGCAGGCCAGACGCCTGAAGCGCTTGCGGTAAGCCCGCGAGGCAAAGTGCCGGTGCTGGGCGTCAAGCAAGGCTTTATCAACGAAACCAGCGTGATTCTGGAGTACATCGAACACACTCAGGAAGGCCCTTCGTTGCTGCCGGCCGAGCCTTTTCAGCGGGCTCAGGTGCTGGCGCTGTGCAGGGAAATCGAGCTGTACATCGAGTTGCCCGCCCGCGCGTGTTTCGCCGAGGCGTTCTTCGGTATGCCGGTGCCGGAGGCGATCAAGGAAAAATCCAGGGCTGAGTTGCTGTTGGGGATCAGTTCTTTAGGCCGACACGGCAAGTTTGCGCCGTACGTGGCGGGGGAGAGCTTCACGCTGGCCGATCTGTATTTCATGTACAGCGTGAACCTCGCCTGTGCCGTGGGCGAGAAGCTGTTTGGCCTGGATCTGCTGGCTGAGTTGCCGAAGGCGAAAGCGCTGCTGGAGCGACTGCACGCGATGCCCAACGCGCAGAAAGTGGCGGCGGACAGGGAGGCGGCGATGCCGGCGTTTATGGCGATGATTGCTGCCAAGAAGTAATCAGCCGTGCACAAATCAAATGTGGGAGCGGGCTTGCTCGCGAAAGCGGTGTGTCAGTCAATACATATAGCGACTGGTCTACCGTATTCGCGAGCAAGCCCGCTCCCACATTTTTGACCGCGCGGGTCTGAGGCTTTTTAGCGGCTGGCGAGCAGTGCCTGGCCACGCACGACCGCAGCTTTGACCTGCGCCGGCGCAGTGCCGCCCACATGGTTACGCGCATTCACCGAGCCTTCCAGGGTCAGCACGGCAAACACGTCCTGCTCGATCTGGTCGCTGAATTGGCGCAGCTCTTCCAGGCTCATTTCCGCCAGGTCCTTGCCGGTGTCTACGCCGTACTTAACGGCGTGGCCGACGATTTCGTGGCAGTCGCGAAATGGCAGGCCACGGCGCACCAGGTAGTCCGCCAGGTCGGTTGCCGTGGAGAACCCGCGCAAGGCCGCTTCACGCATGATCGCGTGCTTGGGCTTGATCGCCGGGATCATGTCGGCAAACGCACGCAGCGAATCGCGCAGGGTGTCGGCGGCGTCGAACAGCGGCTCTTTGTCTTCCTGGTTGTCCTTGTTGTAGGCCAATGGCTGGCCCTTCATCAAGGTCAGCAAGCCCATCAGCGCGCCGAATACACGGCCGCTTTTGCCACGCACCAGTTCGGGCACGTCGGGGTTTTTCTTTTGCGGCATGATCGAGCTGCCGGTGCAGAAGCGGTCTGGCAGGTCGATGAACTGGAATTGCGCACTGGTCCACAGCACCAGTTCTTCGGAGAAACGCGACAAGTGCATCATCGCGATGCTGGCGGCAGCGCAGAATTCGATGGCGAAGTCACGGTCCGACACGCCGTCCAGGGAGTTGCCGCCAACCGCGTCAAAACCCAGCAGTTGTGCGGTGTATTCGCGGTCGATCGGGTAGGTAGTGCCGGCCAGTGCGGCGCTGCCCAACGGCATGCGGTTGGCGCGCTTGCGGCAATCCACCAGACGCTCGTAGTCGCGGCTGAGCATCTCGAACCAGGCCAGCAAGTGGTGGCCGAAGGTCACCGGTTGCGCAGTTTGCAGGTGGGTGAAGCCGGGCATGATGGTGCCGGACTCCCGCTCTGCCTGCTCCAGCAAACCTTTTTGCAGGCGGGTGATTTCGGCCAGGATCAGGTCGATTTCGTCACGCAGCCACAGGCGGATATCGGTAGCCACCTGGTCGTTACGGCTGCGACCGGTGTGCAGTTTCTTGCCGGTCACACCGATGCGATCGGTGAGGCGGGCTTCGATGTTCATGTGCACGTCTTCCAGGTCGACGCGCCAGTCGAACGTGCCGGCCTCGATTTCACCGCGGATGGTGGTCAGGCCATCGATGATGCTGTCGCGCTCGGCGTCGGTCAGTACGCCGACCTTGGCCAGCATCGTGGCGTGGGCGATCGAGCCCATGATGTCGTGGCGGTACAGGCGCTGGTCGAAAGTGACGGAGGCGGTGAAGCGCGCGACGAAGGCGTCGACGGGTTCACTGAAGCGGCCGCCCCAGGACTGGTTGGTCTTGTCGGTGCTCATGGATTCGCTCGTGATCTGCTTAAAAGAGGCGTGGAGGTGTGCCGCCGATAATAACAGGGTTGCACTTAGAGGCGGTGCTGCGGGTGGTCGGCATTTTTATTTGTGCCAAGGATGGCTAAGTGCCTTGCCGCCGAACGCTTCCGGGAAGAGACTGGAGCGGGCCCTAATTGAAACGATATTTGACGATTGAGCAATATCGTCTCAGCGAGCGTCTACAGTTGCACTGATAGAGCGTGAATGCACCAAAGTCGGGTGATGCGGTCATAGCCCAGACTATCCATTAAAAAAGGGGGGTATTCGGATTGTGTATCAGCAAACCCTACGACGATGCCCGAAGGCAGCAGGTCTTGGGCGCAATTGAACAGGTCCGGGTAAATATGGGTGCCGCTGCCGGGGCACTTTTTGCCGCTCGCGCTAGTCTTAGCGTGGATCGCTGTGACGCAAGTCACCGCACCTGTCTACGCTATCCTTGTGCGAGACTCACGCAGGAATCCAGCGCAATATGAATGTCCTGATCGTTGATGACGAACCCCAAGCCCGCGAGCGACTGAGCCGTTTGGTCAGTGAACTCGAGGGTTATACAGTCCTTGAACCGAGCGCCACCAACGGCGAAGAGGCGTTGACGCTGATCGACAGCCTCAAACCGGATGTGGTGTTGCTCGATATTCGCCTGCCGGGCCTTGATGGCTTGCAAGTGGCCGCCCGCCTGAGCGAGCGAGAATCGCCGCCTGCCGTGGTGTTGTGTGCAGCTCACGAAGAGTTTTCTGCGCAGACCCTGGAAGACAGCGGTGTCAGCTTTCTTGCCAAACCGGTGAGTGCTGAGGCGCTGCTCAAAGCCTTGAAAAAGGCCGAGCGTCCCAACCGCGTCCAGCTCGCCGCTTTGACCCAGCCAGCCGCTCAGAGTGGTAATGGGCCACGCAGCCATATCAGCGCGCGGACCCGTAAAGGTATCGAGCTGATTCCGCTGAACCAGGTGGTCTACTTTATCGCCGACCACAAGTACGTGACCTTGCGTCACGAGACGGGTGAAGTGTTGCTCGATGAGCCGCTCAAGGCCCTTGAGGACGAATTCGGCGACCGCTTTGTGCGCATCCACCGCAATGCGCTGGTGGCCCGCGAGCGAATAGAACGCTTGCAGCGCACGCCCCTGGGGCACTTTCAGTTGTTCCTCAAAGGGCTTAACGGCGATGCCTTGATCGTCAGCCGACGCCATGTCGCCGGTGTGCGCAAGATGATGCAGCAGCTTTAGCCAGGGGCTTTGGCGAGGTCTGCATTCTGTATCCCGGTGCGACGCGGCCAGGGAGGCCCCGCACTTGCTGATTCAAATCAAAGCGTGTTTGCCTGAGCTGTTATTATCTGCCGTATCTATTCAGTACGGATTGATCCATGTCCTCTCGCGAAATCCGCATCGCCACCCGTAAAAGTGCCCTGGCCTTGTGGCAGGCCGAATACGTCAAAGCACGCCTTGAGCAAGCCCATCCGGGGTTGAAAGTGTCTCTGGTGCCCATGGTCAGTCGCGGCGACAAGCTGCTCGACTCGCCATTGTCGAAGATTGGCGGCAAGGGCTTGTTCGTCAAGGAACTGGAAACCGCACTGTTGGAAAACGAAGCCGACATCGCCGTGCATTCGATGAAAGACGTGCCGATGGACTTCCCCGAAGGTCTTGGCCTGTATTGCATCTGCGAGCGCGAAGACCCGCGTGACGCGTTTGTTTCCAATACTTACGCGTCGCTGGATGAACTGCCCTTGGGCAGTGTCGTCGGCACCTCGAGCCTGCGTCGCCAGGCGCAGTTGCTGACTCGCCGGCCGGACCTGCAAATTCGGTTTCTGCGCGGCAACGTCAATACCCGTCTGGCGAAGTTGGATGCGGGCGAATATGACGCGATTATTCTCGCGGCGGCTGGCCTGATTCGCCTGGGCTTCGAAGACCGCATCACCTCGGCCATCAGCGTAGAAGACAGCTTGCCCGCGGGCGGACAAGGCGCTGTGGGGATCGAATGCCGCACTGCTGACAGTGAAATTCACGCCCTGCTCAAACCCCTTGATCATCAAGACACCGAAGTCCGTGTCACGGCCGAGCGCGCGCTGAACAAACGCCTCAACGGTGGCTGCCAGGTACCAATCGCCTGTTACGCCGTGCTTGAGGGTGAAAACCTGTGGCTGCGTGGCTTGGTAGGCGACCCCGCAGGCGGCACGCTGCTCACCGCCCAGGTTCGCGGGCCGCAGCGTGATGCTACCGCGCTGGGAATCCAGGTGGCAGAAGAGCTGCTGGAAAAAGGCGCCGGTGTGATTCTGCAAAAAATCTATGGCGAGGCTGGCCCGCAGTGACCGACTGGCGTCTGTTGCTGACGCGGCCTGCCGAGGAAGCCACGGTCCTGGCCGCGACGTTGTCCGAGGCCGGCATTTTCAGCAGCAGCCTGCCATTGTTGGCGATCCAGGCCTTGCCGGTGACGGCTGAGCAACAAGCGGTCTTTTGTGATCTGGGCCGTTATAGCGCGGTCATCGTGGTCAGCAAGCCTGCCGCACGCCTGGCCTTGCAACAGCTGGATCGGCGTTGGCCGCAGCTGCCCTGGTTCAGCGTCGGCGCGGCCACTGCGCAAGTACTGGCCGATCACGACCTCACTGTTCATTATCCGCAAACCGGCGACGACAGCGAGGCTTTGCTTGCACTGCCCGCCTTGCGCGAGGCTATCGCACGCCCCGATGCCCGGGTATTGATCTTGCGTGGCGAAGGCGGGCGAGAGCTGCTGGCTGAGCGTTTACGCGAGCAAGGTGCTAGTGTCGATTATCTGGAGTTGTATCGTCGCACCCTGCCGGCTTACGACACCGGGGAGCTGATGCAACGCATACAGTTGGAACGCTTGAACGGCGTGGTGGTCAGCAGTGGGCAGGGTTTTTTGCACCTGCAAGCGTTGGCTGGCCCCGATTGGCCGCAGGTGGCGCGGCTGCCATTGTTCGTGCCCAGCCCCCGCGTCTATGAAATAGCGCGGGCCGCTGGCGCAGAAAAAGTTGTGGATTGTCGCGGTGCGAGTGCCGCGGCTTTGTTAGTGGCGTTGCGCAGCGCTGCCTTGTGAGGCAAGCCGCGCCCACTCTCTGATACGCAAAGGACGGATACGTGAGCGAAACAGCCTTGCCTAAAGATGAAACCCAGCCCGCACTTGATGCGCCGGCTGAGTCACCGGTCGCCGCGCCACGCCGTGGCAATGGCCTGGCAATCGTGGCCTTGTTGCTCGGCGCCGCAGGTGTTGCCGCTGGCGGATGGGGCATTTGGCAGGTCCGCGCCCTGCAAGCCGGCAGCCAACAACAGTCGAGCCAGGTGCAGGCACTCGACGAGCAATCCCAGTCCCTCAAGCAGAGCCAGCAACAGCTGACTACCCGGCTGGCGCAATTGCCCGGTGCAGATGAGCTGGAAGAACGCCGCCGTCTGGTAACCCAGTTGCAGGGCGATCAGCAGCGCTTGAGCCAGCGCCTGGAAACCGTGCTGGGTGCCAGTCGCCAGGACTGGCGTCTGGCCGAAGCCGAGCATTTGATCCGTCTGGCCAGCTTGCGTTTGTCTGCCCTGCAGGACATCAACAGCGCTCAGTCTCTGGTCCAGGGGGCTGACGAAATTCTGCGTGAGCAAAGCGATCCGGGTTCCTACGCCGCACGCGAGCAACTGGCCAAGAGCCTTGCCGCGTTGCGCAGTACCGAGCAGCCGGACCGCACCGGGCTTTATCTGCAACTCGCCGCGCTGCGCGATCAGGTTGTACAGCTGGCGGCTATTGCCCCGGAATACCAACTCAGCGAGCCGGCCTCTCAAGGTCGCCCGACCAGCGATATGCAAGGTCGCCTGAGCCAATGGTGGGAGGAGATTTCCCGCTACTTCCGCATCGATTTCAACCCGGACGACAACATTCGACCGTTGCTTGCCGGTCAAGGCTTGAACCAGGTACGCCTGGCGCTGAGCCTGGCCCTTGAGCAGGCGCAATGGGCTGCGCTCAATGGTGAAACGGCGGTGTACAGCCGTTCCCTGGGCGAGGCGCGCAGCGTGCTGCAAGACAACTTCAACCAGGACAACCCGCAGAGCAAAGCGATGCTCGCGCGTATTGCCGAGCTTGAGCCCAAGGCCGTTTCCGTGGCCACGCCTGACCTGGCGGCCAGCCTGGCCGCGGTGCAGGCCTACCTCGAACGTCGTCATCTGTCTGCCGATGAAGCCAAGGCGTCGGCGGGCACGCCGGCGACCCAGGAGTAGAGCCGATGAAGCGTTTCTATGTGATCCTGGTCCTGGCAATTGCGATCGCCCTGGGGCTGGGCGTGGGCATTTCCAAGCACACCGGCTACGTGCTGATTACCTATCCCCATCTGCTGCATTACGAGTCGAGCCTGTGGGCGACGCTGGTGGCCGTGTTTGCCGTCGGCCTGGCGATCTATCTGATCCGTGTGTTGCTGAGCCTGCTCAGCACCTCCGGTGGTGTGGTCAACCCATGGTCGCGACGTAACCGCAGTCGCCGGGTACAAATTGCGATCGAGCAGGGCCAGATGGACCTCGCTGAAGGTCGCTGGGCCAGTGCCGAACGCCACCTGCACCGCGCCGCCGAAGCGGAGCGCCAGCCATTGTTGTACTACCTTGGCGCGGCACGTGCGGCCAATGAGCAGGGCCGTTATGAAGAGTCCGACGGTTTGCTGGAGCGCGCTCTGGAGCGCCAGCCTCAGGCTGAGCTGGCGGTTGCCTTGAGCCATGCGCAATTGCAGATGGACCGTGGCGATACAGAAGGCGCCTTGGTGACCTTGCAGGCGATGCACGAGCGTCATCCGCACAATCCGCAGGTGTTGCGCCAGTTGCAGCGTCTGCATCAGCAGCGGGGCGATTGGTCTTCAGTGATTCGCTTGTTGCCGGAGCTGCGAAAAGACAAAGTCCTTCCCGCCAGCGAGCTGGCCGAGCTGGAGCGTCGCGCCTGGGGTGAAAACCTCGGGCTGGCGGCCCAGCGTGAAGAGCAGGGCGAGGCAGGCTTACAGTCTCTTGATCGGGCGTGGGAGCAACTCACTTCCGCCCAGCGCCAGGAGCCACAGCTGGTTCTGGCTTACGCCGAGCAACTGCGCCGGCTGGGTGCCGACGCCAAGGCTGAAGAGGTGCTGCGCAGCGCCATCAAACGCGGCTATGACAGCCACTTGATCCGGCTTTATGGTTTGTTGCGGGGCGCTGATTCGGCCCGTCAGTTGAAGTTTGCCGAAGGCTGGCTCAAGGACCACCCGGGAGATGCCAGCTTGTTGCTGACCCTGGGCCGCCTGTGCCTGCAAAACAGTTTGTGGGGCAAGGCGCGCGATTACCTTGAAAGCAGCCTGCAGGTGCAACGCAACCCTGAGGCCTGCGCTGAGCTGGCACGGCTGTTGGCCCAATTGGGTGACACCGAGCGCAGCAACCAGCTGTTCCAGGAGGGTCTGGGGCTGCTTGACAGTCGCTTGCTGGCCTCGCCGTTGCCCATGCCCGCGCGCGTCTGAAGTAGGAAAGAGGGCGAAGGTTGGCTCGGATGTTTCTGAGAGCCAACCCTTCGTTAGCCTGTAAATGCTGGGTCTAAAGCGCTACGTAGTAAATTCCTACTGATAGCTGCTTAAAGTCATCCAGGGTCTGACGAGATATCCCTATGCTCTCGCGGAATTGCCTGCTCTAACGAGTATTGAAAGGGGTCAGGCCTTTCCTCTACCGTGACGGCCTATCTCTTGCGGTACGGATAACAATGTCTTTGGCCCCTTCACGCTCCTTGTTTTTCCTGGCGTTCATGGCTGGTGTGCTGACGTTGGGCGCGTCGTTTTATCTCGAGTACGGCGCGCTGCTACGCCCGTGTTTCCTTTGCCAGCTGCAACGTATCTTTCTGGCAGCCTTCACGCTGATCAATCTGGTCGCGGCGATTCATAATCCAAAGCGCTCTGCGGTTTACCTCTACGGGTTTGCCAGCATGGGCTGCGCATTGCTCGGCGCTATCACTGCCGTACGCCAGGTGCTGCTACAAAATGCCGCACCGGAGCAGACCACCGATTGCTGGCCAAGCCTGCACTACATGATTGAAAACCTGTCGCTGTGGCAAGCATTGCAATTGACCGTCAAAGGCACTGTCGATTGCGTTGAGATCAACTGGACACTGTTCGACCTCAGCGTTCCCGAATGGAGCTTGCTGTTCTTTTTGGCCATGCTGATGTTGGGCGCCCTGCAGTTTTCTCGGTTGTTTTTAAGTCGCCGATGGGGTCTCGCAAGGCCTTGAAAGTGTGTTGCGGGTCGTAGGACGGGATTAAACACTTGTATGAACTTTCTCTCCTGCGTACCTTGAAGCCATAGTCATGCGGGCATAATCTGGCCCGCACGCATTATCGAAACCGTTTGCCAAATGCGGCCTTGTCCGGCTGCTGCTTTTATCCTTGAGTGTTGCGCGGGCACAGGCGGCAGCGCCCCCTATAGGGAAGAGAGATCATCATGCTGGAAAGTTGTCAGAATGCTCAGGAACGCTGGGGTGGGGTGCACAAGCTGATCGACAGCTGGTTGAAGGCACGTCACGAACTGGTTCGGGCCTTTGATGCTCTCGGCGCCAAGCCCGAAGCATTGGGTGAGAATCGCGAGCCGCTGCAAGACTTTTGCGCTGTGTTGGTGGACTACGTGTCTGCTGGACATTTCGGCGTCTACGAACAACTGACCAAAGAGGCGGAAGCCTTTGATGATCAGCGTGGTCTGGACTTGGCCGAAACCATCTACCCGCGCATCGATGTCATCACGGAAAAACTGCTGGTGTTCACCGAGTTGTGCGATGCCGGCAAATGCGTTGCCGAAAAATTCAAAGAGCTTGGCGGGTTGTTGCACGAACGTTTCGAGCTGGAAGATTGCCTGATCGAAGTGTTGCACAACGCTCACAAGGAAGAGGCCGCCACCCAGGCCTGAGCCTTGGCGGCGAGACAAAAAAACGGTGCGCATGGCGCACCGTTTTTTATTGGGTCAGTGGCGAGTACCGAGCAATTCGATCTCGAACACCAGCGGCGTATAAGCGGGGATCAACTCGCCAGCACCGTCGGCGCCATAGGCTTGGGCGGATGGGATCACCAGACGCCATTTCGCGCCGACCGGCATCTGTTGCAGCGCGCTGCTCCAGCCGCTGATCACACTGTCCAGGCGAAACCATTGCGGTTGCGTGCTCTGATCGAAGACAGTCCCGTCGGGCAACCGCCCTACGTATTTCACTTGCACCTCATCACTGGCCAACGGCTTGCTGCCGGTGCCAGGCGTCAGCTCCGTGAGCAGGATGCCATTCGATAACTCACGCACGCCGGCTGCTGCTTTTTCCTTGGATAAAAATTGCTGTTCGGCAGCGAGTGCTTTTTCACTTTGCGGCGCCTCAGCCTCGGCCGCGCTCTGCGCTTCGTGCTCGGCGAGGATCTGTTCGATACGTGCATTGTCCAGCGCCAGTGGTTTGCCCTGATAGGCTTGTTTAAGGCCATCGATCAACGCCTGAATCTGCAGGTCGGGTACTTCCTGGCGCAGTCGTTCGCCGAGGCTGGCGCCCAGGCTGTAAGCAAGGCCGTGCGGGTCTTGGGTAGTAGTTTTTGACGGCGATTGTTCTGCCGCATGGGTCATGGAAACCACCAAGCCAAGCATTAAAAAAAGGTAACGCGACATGGTTATTCTCCCGCCGAAAGTGCGACGGATTATGCCAGTGTGAGTGCGCAAAAAGTGCCGTGGTTTTTCGTTATATCGATAAGAATTTTCCTACGGTGCAACGCAAGGCAAACGATACTGTCAACATGCCCTAGCGGCGGTAAGAGCAGAGGGCTAGTATGAGCCGCACCCACGTCAGCCAGGAGGTAAACCATGTCGGCCAAACAGAAGCCTGTAAATACCCCGTTGCATTTACTCCAACAACTTTCGGGCAGCTTGCTCGAACATCTGGAAAGCGCGTGTTCCCAAGCCTTGGCTGATGCAGAAAAACTGCTCGCCAAATTGGAAAAACAACGCGGTAAAGCGCAAGAAAAGCTGCACAAATCCCGTACCAAACTGCAAGACGCCGCCACTGCCGGCAAGGCCAAGGCACAAGCCAAAGCCAAAGACGCCGTTAAGGAACTTGAGGATCTGCTGGACGCCCTCAAGGATCGCCAAGCTGAAACCCGCACCTACATTTCCCAACTCAAACGCGATGCTCAGGAAAGCCTGAAACTGGCCCAGGGCGTTGGTCGTGTGAAAGAAGCCGTGGCTAAAGCACTGGGCGCTCGCACGCCAGCAAAAGCCGTTGCGTCGAAGGCTTCGACTAAGGCAGCGTCCAAGTCCGCTGCTGCAAAACCAGCTGCCAAGCCAGCCGCTAAAACCGCTGCTGCAAAACCAGCCGCCAAGCCAGCCGCTAAAACTGCTGCTGCAAAACCAGCCGCCAAGCCAGCCGCTAAAACTGCTGCTGCAAAACCGGCCGCCAAGCCAGCCGCTAAAACTGCTGCTGCAAAACCGGCCGCCAAGCCAGCCGCTAAAACCGCTGCTGCAAAACCAGCCGCCAAGCCAGCCGCTAAAACTGCTGCTGCAAAATCAGCCGCCAAGCCAGCCGCTAAAACTGTTGCTGCAAAACCGGCCGCCAAGCCAGCTGCCAAAACTGCTGCTGCAAAACCGGCCGCCAAGCCAGCCGCTAAAACGGCTGCTGCAAAACCGGCCGCCAAGCCAGCCGCTAAAACGGCTGCTGCAAAACCAGCCGCCAAGCCAGCCGCCAAGCCAGCCGCTAAAACTGCTGCTGCAAAACCAGCTGCCAAGCCAGCCGCTAAAACGGCTGCAGCAAAACCAGCCGCCAAGCCAGCCGCTAAACCCGCTGCTGCAAAACCAGCGGCCAAGCCAGTCGCTAAAACTGCTGCTGCAAAACCAGCGGCCAAGCCAGTTGCCAAACCGGCTGCTGCAAAACCAGCTGCTAAGCCAGCCGCAAAACCCGCTGCTGCAAAGCCAGCCGCCAAGCCTGCACCGGCCAAGCCAGCAACCCCGGCAGCTCCGGCTGCAACCCCCGCAGCGTCCACCGCTCCAACTGCGCCGGCCAGCAGCACGCCTGCACCGGCAGCGCCAAGCACCACCCCAACCAGCGCTTCCTAAGTGCCGGTGGCCTCGACGCGCAGCGACTGCAGCGCGTCGTGGTCAAGGTTGGCGGCTCCGGTCGCCAAGCCTTCAAGCCATCTCGATTGACCGCCTTTCTCGCCAGTCGGCCATGTTTGCGCCAGCACTTGCAGGTGCGTCAGCAACTGCCGTTCAGCTTCCAGCTCCAGGGCCTTGACCCGTTCGCGTAGCGCCGCCAATTGCGCATCCTGCTGCGCCATGGCTCGCCACTGCACGCGTACCTGTCGCAAGGGTTCGACCACGTCTTGCTGCCACGGCTGCGCAATCTGGCGCAACGCCTGCATGCGTTCGGCGGTCGCTGCAACGCCGCGCTGCTCCAGCCAGGCGCCGCAGAGCAACAGGCACACATCCGCGCCTTGTGCCTGCAAGCGCAGGCAAGCAGCTTCAATGCCCGGGTGGGCATACGTCGAGAGGGCAAAGCTCCACAGGTCAGCGCACATATTCACACCCAAGCCAGCGGCCAACGAAGCTGGTAGACTCCGCCGCCATTATGATCCGACTTCAAAGTCTAACATTACAGCGTGGCCCGCAACGTCTTCTTGAAGACGCCGAGCTGACCCTGCACGCCGGTCACAAAGCCGGCCTGATCGGTGCCAACGGCGCCGGCAAATCCACGTTGTTCGCCCTGTTGCTCGGTGAGCTGACCCCGGATTCCGGGAACTGCCTGCTGCCGGCCGACTGGCGCATCGCCCATATGCGTCAGGAGATCGACACCCTGGACCGCATCGCGATCGACTACGTGCTCGATGGCGACCTGCGCCTGCGCCAGGTGCAACACGACCTGGCCGAGGCCGAGAAAGCCCAGGACGGCGCCGCCCAGGCCCGTCTGCACTCGGAACTCGACAGTGCCGACGGCTACACCGCCGACGCTCGCGCCCGCAAGATGCTGGCCGGCCTGGGTTTTACCAATGAACAGATGGACCGCCCGGTCGCCGACTTCTCCGGCGGCTGGCGCATGCGCCTGAACCTGGCCCAGGCGCTGATGTGCCCGTCCGACCTGCTGCTGCTCGACGAACCGACCAACCACTTGGATCTCGATGCGATCCTGTGGCTGGAAGATTTCCTCAAGAGCTACCCGGGCACCTTGCTGCTGATTTCCCACGACCGGGATTTCCTCGACGCCGTGGTCGACAATATCGCCCACGTCGAACAGAAGAAAATCACGCTCTACCGTGGCGGCTACACCGCATTCGAGCGCGCCCGCGCCGAACGCCTGGCTCAGCAGCAGCAAGCCTTCGAGAAGCAGCAAGCGCAACGTGCGCACATGGAAAGCTACATCGCCCGGTTCAAGGCCCAGGCCACCAAGGCCCGTCAGGCCCAGAGCCGGATCAAAGCATTGGAGCGCATGGAAGAGCTGTCGGCGGCCCACGTCGATTCGCCGTTCGATTTCGTGTTCCGTGAGTCGGTGAAAATCTCCAGCCCGTTGTTGGACCTCTCGGATGCACGCCTGGGTTATGGCGACAAAACCATTCTGGAGAAGGTCAAGCTGCAGCTCACGCCGGGCGCGCGTATCGGTTTGCTCGGCCCCAACGGCGCAGGCAAGTCGACGCTGATCAAGAACCTGTCGGGTGAACTGCAACCCCTGGCCGGCCGCCTGACGCGTGGCGAGAACCTGGTGGTGGGCTACTTCGCTCAGCATCAGCTGGACTCCCTCGATTCCAAGGCCAGCCCGTTGCTGCACCTGCAGCGTCTGGCGCCGACCGAACGTGAGCAAACCTTGCGTGATTTTCTCGGTGGCTTCGACTTCCGTGGCGCACGCATCGATGAGCCTGTGTTGAATTTCTCCGGCGGCGAAAAAGCCCGCCTGGCCTTGGCCCTGATCGCCTGGGACCGGCCAAACCTGCTGCTGCTCGACGAACCGACCAACCACCTGGACCTGGAAATGCGCCTGGCGCTGACCATGGCCTTGCAGGAATTCAGTGGTGCGGTACTGGTGGTGTCTCACGATCGCCACTTGCTCAAGAGCACCACCGACAACTTCCTGCTGGTGGCTGACGGCAAAGTCGAAGAGTTCGACGGCGACCTGGACGATTACGCGCGTTGGCTGACGGACTACCGTCTGCGCAACGCGCCGGCCAGCAATACGCCGGTCAACCCGGACAAGACCGACAAGAAGGCCCAGCGCCAGGCCGCCGCCGCCCTGCGTCAGCAGCTGGCGCCGCACAAGCGCGAAGCCGACAAGCTGGAAGCCGAGCTGGGCAAGGTGCACGAGCGCCTGGCCAAGATCGAAACCAGCCTGGGCGACAGCGCCGTGTACGAGGCGGCGCGCAAGGACGAGTTGCGCGACTTGTTGGCCGAACAAGCCAAACTCAAGGTGCGTGAAGGTCAGTTGGAGGAAACCTGGATGGAAGCCCTCGAACTGCTGGAAACCCTGCAAGCGGAGCTGGAGGCGCTGTCCTGATGGAAGCGCTGCAATTGCCATTGCCGACGCAGTGGGTCGAACCGGTCTGGATCGGTGTGCAAATCCTGCTGATCCTGCTGGCGGGTTACCTCGCCCAGCGCTTCGTCGCCAAGGGCCTGAATCGTCTGGGGGAGCGTTACCCGTTCCCGCCACAACTGCTGATGCCCCTGCGTGGCGGCCTGCGCTGGCTGATCATGGGCAGCGCGTTGATCTTCGTGCTGGGCCGTCTCGGCGTGTCAGCCACGGTGCTGTGGACGGCGCTGTCGGGGTTTGTCGCGGTGGCCGCCGTGGCGTTTTTCGCCATGTGGTCGGTGCTGTCCAACCTGCTGTGCGCGATCTTGATTTTCACCGTCGGGCCGTTCCGCCTGGGTGACATTGTCGAGTTGGTGGATACCGTCGACAAACCCGGCGTCAAAGGCCGGGTCGTGGCGATCAACCTGCTCTACACCACGCTGATCGAAGTGCAGGACGCCGGCACCGACAGTGCGATGGTGCAAGTGCCTAACAGCTTGTTCTTCCAGCGCTCGGTGCGGCGTTGGCCAGGCACCCATGTGTTCCCTGGCGACCGCTAGTATTTACATCCTGTAAAAATATCTAGCCAGCCTTTGCTCGGCGGAGTTAGTTTTAGGCTCAATCGCTAACTCTCCCTCTGAGGTGTGTAATGGCACTCGACACATGGCTGGCCTTTTTTGTGGCCAGCTGGATCATTTCCCTGTCCCCCGGCGCTGGCGCCATCGCGTCGATGTCCAGCGGCCTGCAATACGGTTTCCTGCGCGGCTATTGGAATGCCATTGGCCTGCAACTGGGCCTGGCGATGCAGATTGCCGTGGTCGCGGGCGGCCTGGGCGCCATTCTGGCGGCGTCCTCGAACGCGTTTTATGCGATCAAATGGTTTGGCGTGGCGTACCTGGTGTACCTCGCGGTCAAGCAATGGCGCGCGCTGCCCATGGACATGAGCGAAGACTCGGCCATACGCCCGATCGGCAAGCCGCTGGCGATGATGTTCCGTGGCTTCCTGGTCAATGCCAGTAACCCCAAGGCTCTTGTGTTCATGCTGGCGGTGCTGCCGCAGTTCGTGAACCCGCAGGCGCCACTGCTGATCCAGTACCTGATCCTGGGCGCGACCATGATCAGCGTCGATATGATCGTGATGGCGGGCTATACGGGGCTGGCGTCGAAGGTCTTGCGCCTGCTGCGCACGCCTAGACAGCAAAGACGCATGAACCGCACCTTTGCCGGGTTGTTTGTGGGGGCTGCGGGTTTCCTGGCCAGCTTGCATCGCGCAACGACCTGAGGCTGACAAAGCCGGCTAAAAATGTCGGAGCTGGCTTGCCTGCGATAGCGTCACCAAGGTGTAACTGATACACCGCGGTGCCTGCATCGCTGGCAAGCCAGCTCCCACATTTGTTTTGTGTTGCGTGTGCAACCGCAGCTTCAGCGCAGAATCTTCGGCGCTTCATCCCTGGGCAGGTTGTTGCGCAGCGCAGGCTTGCCGGGGTCTTGATACCCGCCGCCCAGCTGCTCTGCCAGTTGCCTGGCCACATCCTCACCCAAGGCTTTCGACACCTCCCTTACCACTCGTGGCCGGTTCAGGCTCACGCGCACATCACGGCTGTTCACCAGCTTGGTGTTCTGGCCTTCGCCCATCGCGGTAAACGCCGAGGTGATCTCGAAGGTGCGCGTGTTGATCAGGCTGAAATCCGCCACCAGCGTCAGGCCCAGCACGGCCGAGTAGCTGTTGGTGTGGTCCAGGGCGTTGATGTCCTGGGTGAAGTCGATGTCTGACAGGGTGCCGAACAGCACGTAGTCGGCGCCCTTGAAGTTGCCGGCCTTGATGCGCTTGATCACGTCATACACATCGCCCTTGGCGTCGGCGGTGTAAGGCGTGCCCTGTACCAGTTGGAACTGGTGCGACTTGAGAATTTCGCCCTTGATATCACCGCTGAATTTACGCAGCTCGGCCTGTTCGATGTAGCTGGTGCGGCTCTCATACTCGCTGTAGCTCGACGCACCGCTGGCCTGATAGGCGCTGGCCTGGAAGTTGTTGCTGGCCGAGACCGCGTGGATGTACTCCTCGACGCGCGCCTCGTAGGCAAGGTCAGTCACCGCGATCTTCGGGGCGGCCGAGGCGCCAAAGGCGCACAGCAGGCCGATCATGCCGATCCATGCACGCATTGCTCAGCGCTCCGTGGTTTTGCGGATTTCTTTCTCGTCCATCCATTCGGCCAGGCCGCTCTCGACGTCGATCAGCTGAAGGCTGAATTTGTAGAAGACGTCTTTGTAGTCCGAGCTGCGCTTGACGATGGAGCTGATGGAGCCTTCCAGGCGGTA
The DNA here is from genome assembly GCF_047943075.1 of Pseudomonas sp. NFX183. NCBI lineage: Bacteria > Pseudomonadati > Pseudomonadota > Gammaproteobacteria > Pseudomonadales > Pseudomonadaceae > Pseudomonas > Pseudomonas sp. NFX183. The sequence continues at coordinate 2,401,147 of NZ_CP181333.1, forward strand.
CTTGGCGGCGACCATATTGCCGGTCTTGCTGACGGTGGCTTTTTTGTACAGGCCGCTCTGGTTTTGCAGCTTGAGCTGGTCAACCTGGCTTTGCATATCGGTGTTGTCGCTGGCGAAGCGCGCAGTGCCGGTCTTCATCAGCTGGGTCTTGATCGACGTGGTGATCTCACGGGTGTCGATGTACTCGCTGGTCTTGTTCTTCACGTCATACACCTGCACGACCGGGCGGCCCTGCAAGATGCCGGACTGGGCCAGGGAGCGGGTCATGCTTTCGGCGATCATCTGCAGGTCGGTCGAGCCGAACTCGTTGGTGACCAATTCCACGGCCTTAGAGTCGCCGTAGCTGATGTTCTTGCCGCCAAGGACCGGCGAGGTGTTGGAGCAACCGCTGGCCAACAGGGCAACCACGGCGAGAATCGAGACGCGTGCAAACATGGGGAAATCTCTCTGAAAACTGATAGGTGAAGGCTTCAAGGCGTTTTCACTTCAAGACGAAAGTCCGCCGCCTGAGGCAGGTTGGCGATGGCCGGCAAGAACGTGGCCTGGTTGGCGTACAGGTTCAGCACTTTCCAGGTTTCTTCATCGCCCACCGGGAAACCGTCGGCGCCCAGCCAGGCAAAGCGGTAATACATCATCTGGTTGCTGCTGGTGATGTTGCTCAGCTGCACCTTGGCCGTGAGAAAGCCATTTTCACGGGCCACACGAATGGCACCGACGGCGATGCCTTTGAACGTGCCCATCACCACGATTTTGCTGGCGGCGCTGCCAGGCTCCGGCGGCGGCGGGGTCGCGCAGCCAGCGAGCAGGACCAGCGCCAGGGCGCCGAGAATGAAATGACGCATAGCGTGCTCCTTAAGGTTGTTTGAGGGCGATGGCCTGGTTGGCAGCACTCGGCACCACGTGGGCCGCGAGGCCACCGGCGAATACCTGGTTGCCGACCACGCGCAGGGTGATCACCTGATAGCGCTGGTCGGCCTTGACCGTCACCAGCGTGCCGCCCAGGGCGTTGGGCAGGCTGACCTGGTGGTCGCCGTGCTTGAGGCGCAGTCGCGTCACTTGGGTCAGGTCCGGCAGCGTGCGCCAGGTGCGCGTGTCGGCGCCTTCGGTCACGGCCGAGGCGATGCCCAGCACCAGGCCCGCCATGGGGTTGGTCTTGTTCAGGTTGTTCTGCGCCACGCCACGGCTGACCGCACGCACGGTGGTGCGCAGGATGATCCCCGGCATGTCATCACGCAGGGCGCGGCGCGACATGGCCGTGGTGCTGTTGAGTGCGGTGAGGTTCTGTTGCTTGCCGTCCACGCCGATCTGGGCAAAGGTCGCGGTGGAGTTGTCGGCCTTGATCACCGGGAACGACAGCGGGGTGATCACCAGGTTGCCATTGATCGGGATCGGCAATGGCAGGCGGATCGAATCACGTGCCGGTGCCAGGCCGCTCTGGACCACGATCAGCACGTCGGTTTCATCGGCGCCGACCTTGGACTTGTCCAGCTCAAGCAACGCCTGCTCCAGCAGCGGCGTGTTGGGGCGCAGTTCGGCGGCCTTGCGGTAGCCGGGCGCAGCCAGGTCTTTTTCGCCGAGGGCTTCGTAGACAAAGCCTGCCAGGTAATGGCTGAACGCACTCTGGTAGCTGTTTTTCAGGCCGACCACTTCCGGCGCGTCCAGTGCCTCCACCGGGTAGCCGCGCAAGTCTTTGATCTGAGTGGTGACGCCTTGGCGCTCGGCTTCGTTTTCGCGCTTGAGGTATTCCTTGTCGCGCAGGTCGGCGATCACCGCTTCGCGTTCGTGGGTCTTCTTGATCTCGGTGCGGGCACCGTCGAAGTCGTTCACGGCCAGCAGGTTCAAGGCCATCTGGGTGGTGAGCATGACTTTTTCGTAGTCATAACCTTCGTAGCGACGCACTTTGTCGTTGACCAGGAAACTGCCGAACTGGGCGAGGTACTTTTCGCTGTCGAATTTGACTGACTCTTCCCACTTGTAGACCTGCAGGTCGGCGCTGCGCCAGGCGGTCTGGCTGCCGGTGAGGTCGCCCTTGGCGCGCAACAGCTCGCCCTTTTCGAAGAAATAGAGCAGGTCTTTGTCGTCGCCGGTATTGTTTTTTTCCAGCAGGGTCAGGGCACCGTCGACATTGCCGGTGGCCAGCTGTTGGTTGGTGGCTTGCAGCTCAGTGTCGTAGCTGCGAAACATCGAACAACCGGACAGCAAGGTCACCGCCGCGAGTGCGAGCGGGGTTAAGGCGCGAAATGCCATACAAACTTCTTCCCTGAAAATAATCAGCCGATGTGCCTATTCCTCATAAAAACGAGGAATTAAATTCCCTTTCGCAATAACAGGGCGCGGCATTATAAGCGCCATTAATGGCAAAACAATGGCTTTTTGCTCCGTTTTTTGTGCGATTGCCATCATGTCGACGGCGATATTTCCATCGCCTTATCACTGACGTCTTGAGTCAAACCCCTTAACGTTAAACAATGTGTTACTTCGCATTTCCCTTTGAGATTCATTCATGACTGCCCTTTACCGTTTTCTCGCCTGGCTGCTGCTGCCGGCGCTGATGTCGTGCAGCTTTAATCTGTTGGCGGCAACTGCCGAGGGCGCGCCTCAAGCCTTGCATCTGCTCGATTACATCGGTGCCGACTACCCGCCAGCGGTGGACGCGGGCAAGGTCGTGGATGAATCCGAATACCGCGAACAGGTGGAATTTCTTGGTGTATTGCAGGGCCTGGTAGCGGATTTACCCGAGAAGCCCGAACGCGCCGATTTGATAAAGGGCGTCAACGAATTGCTGGCGGCGGTGACCGCGCGTGAAGAGGGCGCGACCGTCGCCCACCAGGCCCGTCAATTAGGTGCCAAGTTGGCAGTGGCGTACGAAGTCAGCCAGGCTCCGGCGATCACACCAGACCCCACGCGCGGCGCACCGCTTTATGCCCAACACTGCTCGGTATGCCACGGCACTGCGGGCGCCGGTGATGGCCCGGCCAGCACGGGCATGATGCCGCCGCCCGCAAACCTGCGCGACGCCGCGCGCCTGGACCGCCTGAGCCTTTACGCGATCTACAACACACTCGGTCTGGGCGTCGAGGACACTGACATGCCGTCTTTCGCTGACCAATTGGATGACCGTCAACGCTGGGACCTGGCGACCTACATCGCCGGTTTCACCGCTGACCCGGCTGCGGCAAACAGCGAACAACCCTTCAACCTTGCCGACCTGGCCCGCCAGACCCCCAATGAAGTGCTCGCCGCAAACGGCCCGGCCGCCGCCGCGACGTTCCGCGCCCAACGTGCGCAGCCACCACAGGTCAAGCGTGGCCCGGCGCAGTTGCTCGATTACACCGCGACCACGCTGGACAAGAGCCTCGCCGCGTTCCGCAACGGTGATCACGAACAGGCCTACGACTTGTCGGTAGCCGCCTACCTGGAAGGGTTTGAGCTGGTGGAAAGCTCGCTGGACAACGTCGACGCCAACGTGCGCAAGGACACCGAGAAAGCCCTGATGGCCTACCGGCAGTCATTGCAGGACGGCCTGCCGATCGAGCAGGTTCAGCAGCGTCTGGACGTGGCCAAGGGCAAACTCACTGAATCTGCCGGCTTGCTGGGCAGCGATGGCTTGAGCTGGTCGTTGAGTTACATCTCCGGCCTCCTGATTCTGTTGCGTGAAGGTCTGGAAGCGATCCTGGTGCTGGCGGCGATTTTGGCTTTCCTGCGTAACACCGGCCAGCAATCGGCGGTGCGCAGCGTCAACGTCGGTTGGGGTCTGGCGCTGTTGGCCGGTCTGGCGACGTGGGCATTGGCGGCGTATGTGATTGACGTCAGCGGCGCCCAACGCGAATTGCTTGAGGGCTGCACGGCACTGTTCGCCAGTGTGATGGTGCTGTGGCTTGGCGTGTGGATGCACGACCGACGCCACGCGGCGGCCTGGCAGGATTACATCAAGAGCAGCCTGGTGGGCGGCGGCGGGCGCTTCGGCTTTGCCATGCTGGCGTTCTTCTCGGTGTACCGCGAGCTGTTCGAAGTGATCCTGTTCTACGAAACCCTGTGGCTGCAAGCCGGCCCCGCCGGGCACAACGCGGTGCTGGCCGGTGGCGCCACGGCGCTGGTGCTGCTGGTGGGCCTGGCGTGGGTGATCCTGCGCGGCTCGGCGAAGCTGCCCTTGGCGTTGTTCTTCGGCATCAACGCGGCGCTGCTGTGTGCGCTGTCGGTGGTGTTCGCCGGCCATGGCGTGAAGGCCTTGCAGGAAGCCGGCATCTTTGGCACACGGCCGGTGGCGTTCTTTGACTTCGACTGGCTGGGCATCCACGCCGACGCGTATTCGTTGAGTGCGCAGGCCGTGGCGATCCTGGCGATTGTGGTGCTGTACGGCCGCAGCCGCCTGGCAGAAAAACGCCGCGTGGCAGCCTGACCATGCGCGTGTGGATCGATGCGGATGCTTGCCCACGGGCGGCCAAGGACCAGGTGGTGAAATTCGCCCTCAAGCGCCACTTCGAGGTGGTATTGGTGGCGGGGCAAAGCCAGATCAAACCGAGCTTTGCTTGTGTGAAGTTGATCGTGGTGCCCAGCGGCCCGGATGCGGCGGATGACTACCTGGTGGAGCACGCCGTGTCCGGTGAGCTGGTGATTTGCAGCGATGTGCCCTTGGCCGACCGGCTGGTGAAGAAGGGCGTCACGGCCCTTGACCCTCGCGGCAAGGAATTCAGCCCGGCCAACATGAGCGAACGGCTGGCGGTGCGTAACCTTTTCACGGATCTGCGCGAGCAGGGCCAGATGGGCGGAGGCCCGCCGCCCCATGGGGAAAAGGATAAGCAGGCGTTTGCCAATGCGCTGGACAGGATATTGACCAAGTTGATGCGCGAGGCCTGACGTTGGCGAGCAGTGTTCTTGTGGCGAGCGGGCTTGCCCCGCGTTGGGGGGCGAAGCCGCCCCAAAACTTCACGCCGCAGATTAACTGACTGACCGCGTTGTCTGGATCGGGGCTGCTGCGCAGCCCAACGCGGGGCAAGCCCGCTCGCCACAACAAGCCCTGCTCGCCACGAAGAGCCTGCCTGCCACAACGGTGGGCTAACCACCCTTAAGTGTTCGGGACGCGCTCAATCATTTTCGTGGGTCAATTCCAGCACCCGATCCACGAGTTTGTTGATACCTGAGGCCACCTCACTGATGTTCTTGCCAAGCATGTAGGCCGGGGTGCTCACCAGTTTGCGCGGGGTGTCCTCGACGATGTCTTCCACTGTGCAGTCGCGGTGGGTGGCGCCCATCTTGTCGAGGGCAGCGGCGGTGTCGGCGTCGTTGCCGATGGTGCACGTCACGCCTGGGCCGTAGATTTTCGCGGCCAGTGCCGGCGAAATGCAGATCAGCCCCACCGGCTTGCTCGCTTCGGCGAAGGCTTCCGCCAGCGCCAGCACCTGCGGGTTGACGCTGCAACCCGCACCTTCCACGGCAAAGTTCGACAGGTTCTTCGCCGCGCCAAACCCGCCGGGCACGATCAGCGCATCGAAATCTTCGGCGCGGGCCTCACGGATATCTTTCACGTCACCCCGAGCAATCCGCGCCGACTCCACCAGCACGTTACGCGACTCGGGCATCTCTTCGCCGGTGAGGTGGTTGATCACGTGATGTTGCGCGATATCCGGCGCAAAACATTGGACCTGGGCGCCTCGCTGGTCCAGGCGCAGCAAGGTAATCACGCTTTCGTGGATCTCTGCGCCGTCGTACACGCCACAGCCGGAAAGGATCACTGCAATCTTTTTGCTCATGAGTATTTCTCCCTATTTCATGGCGTTAAATGTCTACTAATTTGTCATCTGTTGCCAATGGGATCTCGCGCCGCTACACCTAATCTTGATCTAACAAAAACAGACCGGACTAGCCCATGGACTTCGTGCCTTACGCGGTACCGTTTTTCATTGCCTTGATCGTGGTTGAACTGCTGGCCGACCGTTGGCGCGGCGCGCGCAACTATCGGGTGGCCGACGCCATCAACAGCCTCAGCACGGGTGTGCTGTCCACCACCACGGGCTTGCTGACCAAGGGGGTCGGGCTGCTGACTTACGCCTTCGCCCTCAAGCACCTGGCGTTGGTCGAGCTCTCGGCCCAGAGTGTGTGGACCTGGGTGTTCGCCTTTGTGTTCTACGACTTCTGCTACTACTGGCTGCATCGCTGCGGCCATGAGCGCAACATCCTGTGGGCCGCGCACTCGGTGCATCACCAGAGTGAGGACTACAACCTCACCACCGCCTTGCGCCAGACCAGCACCGGCTTCTTGCTGAGCTGGATTTTCTACCTGCCCCTGGCCGTGGTGGGCGTGCCGCTGGTGGTGTTTATCAGCGTGGCCTCGCTCAATCTTCTGTATCAATTCTGGGTGCACACCCGTCACGTGCCCAAGCTTGGCTGGTTCGAATGGTTCTTCGTCACACCGTCCAATCATCGGGCTCACCATGCACAGAACGCTCTTTACATGGATCGCAACTATGGCGGCGTGTTCATTATTTGGGACCGGCTGTTCGGCAGCTTCCAGGAAGAAGACGACAACGAACCGGTGATCTTTGGCGTGACCACGCCCTTGGCCAGTTGGAACCCGCTGTGGGCCAACCTGCAGTTTTATGCACAGTTGTGGAGTGATGCGCGGCGTACCGAGCGCGGGTGGGACAAGCTGCGCATCTGGTTCATGCGCACCGGCTGGCGCCCGGCGGACGTGAAGGCCAAGTACCCGCTGGCCAAGCCCGACTTGAGCCAGTTCCGCAAATTCGAAGTGCCGCTGGACGCACGCCAGCAGGTCTACGTTGCCCTGCAATTTGCGGCATATGTGGGGTTTGGCAGCTATCTGATGAATGCAGGCGAAGGGCTGCCCACGGCGGCGTTGATCCTGGGCTGGAGCGCGATGGCGTTAGGGTTGTTCACGCTGGGCGTGGCGTTGGAGAATCGCCCCTGGGCCCTGAAGGCTGAGCTGGTGCGCCTGGGGCTGAATGTACCGTTGGTATGGCTGGCACCGCTGGTCGGGCTGTGGCCGGCCAGCAATTTGGGCTGGCTGGGCCTGGTGAGTTACAGCTTGCTCAGCGTGATCGGTCTCTACTGCTGCAGAAACCGGCTTACTCGATTGGCGTCTTAGGCGCGTCGACCTTGGTGGGCTCGGCAAGTCGCTCTGCGGCCAGCCGGGCCTTGGCATCTTCGCAGGCCTGGCGGGCAATGCGCGCGTTCTTGAAGCGGCGACGCAGCCACAGGCCCAAGCCCAGCAACAGCAGTGCGCCCAACACCCACAGCTCATATTTCTTGATGCTGCCGAGCATGTCTTCCAGCACCGCGCCAAAATGATAAGCCGCAGCGCCCAGCGCCGCCGCCCACACCGCAGCGCCAATGCCGTTGAGCAGCAAGTAACGCAAAGGCGGGTAACCGGACAAGCCAATCGCCACCGGCATCACGGTGCGCAGCCCGTAGACGAACCGAAAGCTCAACACCCAGATATCCGGATGCTTGCGGATATGTTCCAGCGCTTTGTCGCCCATCAATTGCCAGCGCGGCTTGCGCGCCAACAGTTTGCGGCCATGCTTGCGCCCCAGGAAGTACCACAGCTGGTCACCGGCATAGCTGCCAAAGAAGGCAACGACCACCACCAGGTTGATATCCATGTATCCACGGAACGCCAGGAAGCCTGCGAGAACCAGAATGGTTTCGCCTTCGAAGAACGTGCCCAGGAAGAGCGCAAAGTAGCCGAAGTCATGCAGAAATTGTTGAAGCATGGTCTGGGGTGCTGGCGAAATGAACGCGCAGCCTACGCCTTCGTGGACATTCATGAAAGTATCGAGATGTGTCACGAAGTGAACAATTCCTACATATGCGACGAATGCGACTGCAGGTCGCATCGATAAGCACAACTGTCATTCCTTCGTCATAATGGCCGCTTATAACTGCAACGCTCGCCCGTAAACACGGGCTCAGGAGTCTGTCGTGAGCTTTACCCCTGCCAATCGCCTGTTCCCTGCTACCCGCCTGCGCCGCAATCGCCGTGATGATTTTTCTCGCCGTTTGGTGCGTGAAAACGTGCTGACGACGAACGATCTGATCTTGCCGGTGTTTGTGCTGGACGGTGAAAACCGTCGGGAAGCAGTGGCATCGATGCCGGGTGTGGAGCGCTTGACCATTGATCAGCTGCTGATCGAAGCGGCGAACTGGGTGGAACTCGGGATTCCGGCGCTGGCGCTGTTTCCAGTGACGCCCTCTGAACTCAAGTCGCTTGACGCTAGCGAAGCCTGGAACCCGCAAGGTATTGCCCAGCGTGCTACCCGCGCGCTGCGCGAGCGTTTCCCGCAGCTGGGTGTGATCACCGACGTGGCGCTGGACCCGTTCACCACCCACGGCCAGGATGGCATTCTTGACGAAGACGGCTATGTTCAAAACGACATTACCGTCGATGCGCTGGTCAAACAGGCGCTGTCCCACGCAGCCGCTGGCGCCCAGGTCGTCGCGCCGTCGGACATGATGGACGGTCGCATCCAGGCGATTCGCGAAGCCCTGGAACTGGCCGGCCACGTCAATGTGCGGATCATGGCCTACTCGGCCAAGTACGCCAGCGCCTATTACGGGCCTTTCCGCGATGCGGTGGGCTCGGCACTGAACCTGGGCAAGGCCAACAAGGCCTCGTACCAGATGGACCCGGCCAACAGCCAGGAAGCCCTGCACGAAGTGGCGGCGGATCTGGCTGAAGGTGCCGACATGGTGATGGTCAAGCCAGGGATGCCCTACCTGGACATCCTTTATCGGGTCAAAGAGGAATTCAAGGTGCCGACCTTTGTCTATCAGGTCAGCGGTGAATACGCGATGCACATGGCCGCGATCCAGAATGGTTGGTTGAGTGAAGCGGTGATCCTCGAATCCCTGACTGCCTTTAAACGTGCCGGCGCTGATGGCATTCTGACCTACTTCGCCGCCCGCGCCGCCCAATTGCTTAGAGAGCAACAATAGCCCTCACAGGAACACTCAATGAATACCGAAGGACTCTCAGAAGTTGCCGTAAAAGACGCTCACCCGGTGGTGGAACAAGTCACCGAAACCCCGCCGGAGCTGGAGCCCGCACCGCCTGCCGTGGTGGCCGAAGCGCCCGCGCCGGCCCCGGTGGTCGCGGTCACCAACCTGGATGACAGCAGCCTGTACATCCACCGCGAGTTGTCACAACTGCAATTCAACATCCGCGTACTCGAGCAGGCGCTGGATGAGTCCTACCCGCTGTTGGAGCGGCTGAAATTCCTGCTGATTTTCTCCAGCAACCTGGACGAGTTCTTCGAGATCCGCGTCGCCGGCCTCAAGAAACAAATCACCTTCGCCCGCGAACAAGCCGGTGCCGACGGCCTGCAGCCGCACCAGGCCCTGGCGCGCATCAGCGAGCTGGTGCACGGCCATGTCGACCGCCAATACGCGATCCTCAACGACATCCTGCTGCCGGAGCTGGAAAAACATCAGGTCCGCTTCATCCGTCGCCGGCACTGGACCACCAAGATCAAGACCTGGGTGCGCCGTTACTTCCGTGACGAGATTTCACCGATCATCACCCCGATTGGTCTGGACCCGACGCACCCGTTCCCGCTGCTGGTGAACAAGAGCCTGAACTTCATCGTCGAACTGGAAGGCATCGACGCCTTCGGCCGCGATTCAGGCCTGGCGATCATCCCGGCGCCGCGTCTGTTGCCACGAATCATCAAGGTACCGGAAGAGGTGGGGGGCGCTGGCGACAACTATGTATTCCTGTCGTCGATGATCCACGCGCACGCCGATGACCTGTTCCAGGGCATGAAGGTAAAGGGCTGCTACCAGTTCCGCCTGACCCGTAACGCCGACCTGGCGCTGGATTCCGAAGACGTCGAAGACTTGGCCCGCGCCCTGCGCGGTGAGCTGTTCTCGCGCCGCTACGGCGACGCGGTGCGCCTGGAAGTGGCCGACACTTGCCCTAAACACCTGTCGGACTACCTGCTCAAGCAGTTCAACCTGGCCGAGTCCGAGTTGTACCAGGTCAATGGCCCGGTGAACCTGACGCGCCTGTTCAGCATCACCGGCCTGGACAGCCACCCGGAGCTGCAATACACGCCGTTCACTCCGCAGATCCCGAAACTGCTGCAAAACAGCGAGAACATCTTCAGCGTGGTGAGCAAGCAGGACATTCTGCTGCTGCACCCGTTCGAGTCCTTCACCCCGGTGGTCGACCTGCTGCGCCAGGCCGCCAAGGACCCGCATGTTCTGGCTGTGCGCCAGACGCTGTACCGCTCCGGCGCCAACTCGGAAATCGTCGACGCACTGGTAGACGCCGCGCGAAACGGCAAGGAAGTCACCGCGGTGATCGAGTTGCGTGCGCGCTTCGACGAAGAGTCCAACCTGCAACTGGCCAGCCGTCTGCAAGCGGCCGGTGCGGTGGTGATCTACGGCGTGGTCGGTTTCAAGACCCACGCCAAGATGATGCTGATCCTGCGCCGCGAAGCCGGCGAGATCGTGCGTTACGCGCACTTGGGCACTGGCAACTACCACGCCGGCAACGCCAAGCTCTACACCGACTACAGCCTGCTGACCTCCGACGACGCCTTGTGTGAAGACGTCGGCAAGTTGTTCAGCCAGCTGATCGGCATGGGCAAGACCTTGCGCATGAAGAAGCTGCTGCACGCGCCGTTCACGCTCAAAAAGGGCATGCTCGACATGATTGCCCGCGAGACCCAGTTCGCCCTCGACGGCAAACCGGCGCACATCATCGCCAAGTTCAACTCGCTGACCGATCCGAAGATCATCCGCGCGCTGTACAAGGCCAGCCAGTCCGGTGTGCGCATCGACTTGGTGGTGCGTGGCATGTGCTGCCTGCGTCCGGGCATCGCCGGGGTCTCGCATAACATCCACGTGCGATCGATCATCGGCCGCTTCCTGGAGCACACGCGGGTGTTCTACTTCCTCAACGGCGGCGAAGAGCAGATGTTCCTCTCCAGTGCCGACTGGATGGAGCGCAACCTCGATAAGCGTGTAGAGACCTGCTTCCCGGTGGAAGGCAAGAAGCTGATCATGCGCGTCAAGAAAGAGCTGGAAAGCTACCTCACTGACAACACGCACAGCTGGAGCCTGCAGTCGGACGGCCGCTACGTGCGCAACACGCCGACCGGCAACCAGAACCCGCGCAGTGCGCAGGCGACGTTGCTGGAGAAGCTGGGTAGCCCGATTCTTGCGGTGAACTAAAGCCAACGCGCTCTGAAAATGTGGGAGGGGGCTTGCCCCCGATGAAGGAGTGTCAGTCAACAGATTCATTGACTGGTCCACCGCCATCGGGGGCAAGCCCCCTCCCACATGTGTTTTTGCAGTGTTCTTTAGATCGGCTCAGCGCAGGTTCAGGCTGAACCCCACCCGCGTCAGCCATTCCGCTTCCTGGGCGAAGTCCGCCTGGGTCAGCTGGTTTTCATCCAGCCAGCCTTTGGGGAACACCACGTCCAGGCTGTCGCCGTGGGCGCGCAGGGTTACCTGGGGCATTTCCTGGGTGCCGCGGATGTGATGGAACAGGATCGCAAAGCGCAGCAGCACGCACAGGCGAATCAGCTTGCTGCCTTCGCTGCCGAAGTCGGCAAACTTGTCCTTGGGAATGTTGCGGCGATGGCCACGCACCAGCAGCGCGAGCATCTGTTGGTCTTCGCGGGAGAAACCGGCGAGGTCCGAGTGCTCGATCAGGTAGGCGCCATGCTTGTGGTAATGGTAGTGGGCGATGTCCAGGCCCACTTCGTGCACCTTGGCGGCCCAGCCGAGCAGCTCGCGCCACACGCCGTCTGCCAGGTCCCAGTCCTCGGCCACTTGGTCGAAGGCATGCAGGGCCTTGCGCTCCACGCGCGCGGCTTGTTCGAGGTCGACGTGATAGCGCTCCATCAACGAGCTGAGGGTGCGTTCACGCACGTCTTCATGGTGATGGCGGCCCAGCAGGTCATAGAGCACGCCTTCGCGCAGCGCGCCGTCGCAGTGGTCCATGCGTTGCAGTTCGAGGGCGTCGAAAATCGCCTCGAGAATCGCCAGGCCGGCCGGGAAAATGGTGCGCCGATCAGGCTTGATACCGTCGAAGTCGATTTTCTCTGCGTCGCCCAGCTTGAACAGTTTGCGCTTGAGCCAGGCCAGGCCTTCGGCGTTGACCTCACCGGTGCCATGGCCGCCGGCTTTGAGGGCCAGGCCGATGGCGCGGATGGTGCCGGATGAGCCGATGGCTTCATCCCAGGTCAAGCGATGCAGGGCGTGTTCGATGCTCATGATTTCCAGGCGCGCCGCGGTGTAGGCCTGGGCATAGCGCGCCGGGGTGATCTTGCCGTCCTTGAAATAACGCTGGGTATAACTGACGCAACCCATCTGCAGGCTTTCGCGCAGCAGCGGTTCGAAACGCTGGCCGATGATGAATTCGGTGCTGCCGCCGCCGATGTCCGCTACCAGGCGTTTGCCGGGGGTGTCGGCCAGGGTGTGAGAGACGCCGAGGTAGATCAGGCGCGCTTCTTCGCGGCCGGAAATGACTTCTACCGGGTGCCCGAGGATGTCTTCAGCGCGGCGGATGAATTCGCCGCGGTTGCGGGCTTCACGCAAGGCGTTGGTGCCAACGATGCGCACAGCGCCCAAGGGCATGCCGTTGATCAGTTGGGCAAAGCGCTTGAGGCAATCGAGCCCGCGCTGCATGGATTCTTCATTGAGCTGGCGCTCGTCGTCGATCCCGGCAGCCAGTTGCACTTTTTCGCCGAGCCGCTCGAGGATGCGGATTTCGCCGTTCTGGGCCTTGGCCACGACCATGTGAAAGCTGTTGGAGCCCAGGTCGATAGCGGCGATCAAGGACAGATTCTTGGCTTGGGATTGCGGCATGGTTTGGGGGTCTCGGTCGATAACCTGACCATCGTGCCACGATCGAACGCTGGCGCCAACGCGTTGTGCTTCAGTAATTTGCCTGATGCTGTCTGTGGGGAATTCATGTGGGAAATGTAGGCCGGTTTTGTAAGCATGCGACGAATAAGTCAGTCGATGATGTAGGCATTTTGGCTTTTGTAGTGTTCAAGGCGGATTTTGAATTTGCCTACAATGGTTGAGTCGCTGTTCTCTTAGTTTGCTTTGTTATGGACTACCTTGTTATTAACTGAGAGCCACTGTTTATTTTCATCACTCTGACAATAACTGATGTGTTGTCCGATTTTTTAATGAGGTACCAAAGCGACAGACTGTCACTCGGCAATGTTGCCTGGGTGTTATTTATTTATCGTTATGTATGTCCGGGAAGATAAGTGGTTGGGCGATGGATTCGCCAGAACGCGAATAAACAGCGCCTGTTAACTTCGTAGTGACAGGACAAAAATGAAAACAATTGTTGGTTTGACTCTCGGTATCGCCTGCCTGGCTGCAACCCTGACCGCTCAGGCGACCACCAGCGCCCAGCTGGTCGTCAGGGGCACGATTACACCCGCCGCCTGTAACCTCAGCCTGGCCGGCAGCGGCATCATTGATTACGGCACGATTCGTTCCGGCGAATTATCCCAGACCGCGTTCAACACGCGCGAAGAGAAGACCACTTCTCTGGTGGTCAATTGCGGCACAACGCCGGCGAGGTTCGGCCTCTCCTTCACCGACTTGCAGGCGGGCAGCAAAGTGCCAGGTGTCCTGGGCCCAGGCTTTACCGAGGCGCAGAATTTTGGTCTGGGTTCTGTAGGCGCTCGGCGAACCGGTGGCTATTCGGTCACGCTCAGGGATCTGCGTTCTGCCGGTGTGGCGCTGTACCCCATCCTGCGTAATGGCGCCGGCGTTTGGTTGAGCAGCGATGGCAAAGTTGCTCAATCGCCTGCTCAGTATTCATGGCGCAATAGCACCACCTTTACGCCGGCCTCTATTAACCAGTTGACCGGCACGCTTGCGGTGAAGGCGGTCATCAACCGGGCGCAGGATCTGGACTTGAGTCGCGATGTCTCCCTTGATGGGCGCGCCACACTGGTATTGAGTTACATCTAAACAGCGCAAAACAGCCAATCAAGAAACTGACACTTTCTGGTTGGCTGTTTTTTTGTGGGCGTTTAACTGCCCATTGTCAACTTTGTCGGTTGTGGGGGACGTCGAGTGCGTGGGTTTTCAATCATAAGTTTTATAGTGTTTTGGAGTGCAAGTGCCTGTGGTTTTTTTACCGGTGTTGCACAGGCGGACGGCATGCTGCCGGAAACAACGGTGGTGATGCTTTATGAGGAAGAGGGCGAAGCCACAATAAACATCAAGAACACCGATGAAGGGCCGGCGTTGCTTCATTCGGTGGTGGAGAGCGTGCCCGAGGACCAGCAACTGCTGTTGATCGTCACCCCGCCCATCACGCGAGTGGAAGCGGGCGACACGCAGCTGGTGCGTTTTATCAGCACCCAGAGTGAGCCGCTCAAGACCCAACGCCTCAAGCGCGTGTCGTTCGAGGGCATCCCCCAGGCGCGCACGGCGGGCGGTGCGACCATCGGTATCACCCTTCGGCAGAATTTGCCGCTGATCCTGCACCCCAAAGGTTTGCCTCGGCACTCAACACCCTGGGAGCTGCTGAAGTGGCGGCGGACCGGGCAGGGCCTCACGGTCCATAACGACAGTGCCTATGTGGTGCGCCTGGCGCCGGAGGTGCGGCTGCTTCCACAAGGCGCCCCGGCCACGTTGCCGCGCGCCTACCTTTTGCCCGGTGAAGCACTGACCGCACAGGTTGATGGCCCACTGGACGGTATGGCCGAGGTCGAGATCCAGCCCGCCACGGTCTATGGGTTTTCGGTAGAAAACTACCGCGCCCCGATCCACACCGATGAGGGTTGATCGGCCGATGATGAACCCTTCGAGTCACCGCATTGCGGCATTTTTCGGGCCCGGCAGGCCCACGTTGATCATGGGGTTTGCAGCCCTTTGGAGCTTGCCCGGCGTTGTTTCTGCGCTGGAGCTGGGAGAGGGCTTTGACCTTGCGGCACTGACAACCCACGGTATTGACCCAAAGGTCTCCGACTACTTTCGCAGTGCAGCGCGCTTTCGTGAAGGTGTCCATGTGGTGGGCCTGCGGGTCAATGGAAACCCGCTTGGGCTGGTGGATGCACGTTTCGATCACGAGGGGCGATTGTGTTTTACGCCTGGGCTGCTGGAAAAAGCCGGGCTGGTAAAGCCGCGCGAAATCCTCCACGAAGGCGCTACACCGGACGCGACCTGTCATGACTTTCTCGCTGCGTTCCCGACCACAATGCTGAGGCTGCGTCCCGGTACCGAGGAAGTGACGCTGGTTGTGCCGACCCAGTCATTGCGTGCGCCGCAGTGGGAGGCCGGGCCCTTTTCCACGGGCGGCGCAGCAGCGCTGTTCAACTATGACGTGCTGGGTTTTGACAGTCATTCGCGCAGTGGGCCCAGCCGGTTCATCTCGGCCTACACCGAGGCAGGCTTCAACCTTGACGATTGGGTGGTTCGCAGTCGCCAGTTCTATGTGTCCGACAACGGCAAGACCCGTACCGAACACCTTTACGCTTTTGCCCAGCGGGATGTTGCTGCGTTGCAGTCGACTTTCCAGGTCGGCCAGATCTCCAGCCATAACCCGTTGTTTGGCGGGGTCCAGTTGTCCGGGCTGCAGTTTTACCCCGATGGCCAATCCCGTGCCGCTGCGGGCGGCAACAATGCGGTGGTCGAAGGCCTCGCCCAGAGCCAGTCGCGGGTTGAAGTGCGCCAGTCCGGCGCGTTGATCCACAGCACGTTGGTGCCCGAAGGCCCGTTCAGGCTTGCGGGGTTGCCTTTGCTCAATGCCACCAGTGACCTGGACGTCAGCGTGATCGATGTGCGCGGTGTCAGGCGCAGCTTCGTGGTGCCGGCGGCTTCGTTCGCCGGGGCTGGCCCGGCGGCGCCTGGTTATTATTTTTCGGTTGGCAAGCTGCGCAAAAACACCCTCGAAGAGGGGCCGTCACCGCGGGTCGCCATGGCCAGCGGCACATGGGGGCTGGGGCGCGATTCGTCGGCGGGCTTAGGCGTGTTGAGCGCCGATGACTATGGGTCGGCGGGCGGCACCCTGAGCAGCGTGTTCATGCAGCGGGTTTCCGTGGGGGCACGTCACAACCTGTCGCGAGACAGCAAAAACGCAGTGTCCGGGTCGCGCAGCAGCGTCTCCGTGAGCAGCCCGGTGCTGGCCAATGTTGACGTCAACCTCAGTGCGACCACCCAGACCCAGGGTTATCGTGAGGTCACTGAAGCCGGCCGCGTCGCCCGGCCCGACGAATTGGGTTCGCGCTTCAAGAACCAGTACACGGCAGGCATGAGCTGGGCCGATCCCACGCTGGGTGTGTTCTCGCTGGGCTATACCCGCAGCGCTCAATTTGACGGGCGAACGAGCGAGCATGTGTTTACCTCGTGGAACAAGTCATTCAGCCGCGCCGATGTCGCGTTGATTGCCGATTCGCAAGTGGGCGGCACTCGGTCGGATCGTGACGTCACGCGTGCAGGCAACCGGCGCGAACGGGCGCTGGACAACGACCTGTCCGTGCGGTTGCAGGTCAGCGTGCCATTGGGTGGGGACCGTCGTGTGCACAGTTACACCAGTCGTCGCGGTGATCAGTTCACCGCCGGCACATCGCTCAGCGAACGGGTCAACGAGTATGTGAATTACGAAGTGGGCGTCGAGCGCGACCTCAAGGCCCGGCAGGCATCGGTGCGCGGGCAGGTGGACCTGCTGCCCCGTTATACCCGGGTCGGCCTGGGTGTCAGCCGCGACCCGCAGGGCAGCAGTTACACCGGGCAGCTGCAAGGCGGCGTGGTGGCTCACGCAGGCGGGCTGACCTTTTCGCCTTACCCCGTGCAGGACACCTTCGGCATCGTCTCTGTCGGGGATATCGGCGCGGCAAAAGTCGAGACCCCCCAAGGCCCGGTGTGGACCGATTTCAGCGGGCAAGCCGTGATCGCAGGCCTGCCGGCCTACACCAACAGCCGGGTCGAGGTGCAGACCCCGTCCTTGCCCAGGCGCGTCGACCTGAAAAACGGCACGCAGGTGCTCACGGCGGGTCGTGGATCCTTTAATGCCGTGGATTTCGATGTGGTGAAAGTGCGCCGTATTTTGCTCACTGCAAAGGATCAGCAGGGCCGGCCATTGCCCCAGGGTGCCTCGGTGTTTGGCAGGGGCGATCGCTTCCTGACCAGCGTGGTGGGCGAGGGCATGGTGTTCCTCAATGACGTCAATGAGGCGCAAAGCCTGCGTGTTTCATTGCCGGACGCTTCCACCTGCCTGCTACGCATTGACCTCAAGAGCCAACCCGACAATGACAAGTTCTATGAAACCACCTCGGCGGTGTGCCATGGCCGTTAAGCTTAAAAGCGTGCCCTTGGTCATGCTCTGCGCACTCCTCGCGACGGCTGATGCCCGGTCTGAAAATTGCCGGTTATCGGTGAGCCAGCCGCGTATAGACTACGGCGTTATTCGCAGGGAGGCGCTCGTTGAAAGCCCTTCCGTGGCGCTCCGCACTCGCTCGCTGAGTGTGAATGTACTGTGTGCTGAGCCCGCGGCAATCGCATTGCGTTTTATCGGCGTGGCTGCCGATGGCGAGGGCTTTCGTTTTGGGCGCCAGGGGCGTTTGCGCCTGAACCTCAAACACGCCCGTTTAGATGGGCAGGCCGTCGGCTGGGCGCTCGCGCACTCACCCGGCGAGACCGTCAGCGGGCACCTGTTGCCCGGCCAAACGTTGATAGCGCGAGTGGCCGGGGGGCCGAGGGCAGGACGTCAATTCACGGCCCAGGTCGATATCGACACCGACCTGGCTGCCGACGCCTTCCAGGTGCGTAGCGAAACACACCTTGAGGCGCAGGGCAGTTTCGAACTGGTCAGCTCGGCTGTTCCACCGAGCCAATGAAGTTGGCGAATTCCGGCGTTTTGGGGTTGGCGAACAATGTCTTGGGGTCGCCCACCTCATGCACTTTGCCTTGGTGCATGAACACCAGTTTGTCGCCGACTTCCCGGGCGAAGCGCATTTCGTGGGTCACCATGATCAGGGTCATGCCGTCGTTGGCCAGTTGACGCACCACGCTGAGCACTTCATTGACCAGTTCAGGGTCCAGGGCCGAGGTGATTTCGTCGCACAGCAGCACCTTGGGTGACATGGCCAGTGCGCGCGCAATGGCGACGCGTTGCTGCTGGCCACCGGACAGGCGATCCGGAAAGGCGTCGAACTTTTCCCCCAGCCCGACGCGCTCCAGCATCTGCCTGGCGAGCTGTGCGGCTTTGGCCTTGGGCACTTTTTGCACCACTTGCGGCGCGAGCATGACGTTTTCGCCCACGGTCAGGTGCGGGAACAGGTTGAACTGCTGGAACACCATGCCGACTTTCTGCCGCAGGCTGCGCAGGTCGGCGCGCGCGGCATCGAGGTACTCGCCATCGACTTCGATCACACCGTCGTTGATCGATTCCAGGCCATTGAGGGTACGCAGCAAGGTGGACTTGCCCGAGCCGCTGCGGCCGATGATCGCCACCACCTGGCCTTCTTCGACTGTCAGGTCGATGCCCTTGAGTACGTGGTGATCGCCGTAATACTTATGCAGGGCGGAAATTCTAAGCAGAGGCATGCAGTCTCCTTTCCAGGTAGCGGGCACTGAGGGACAAGGGGTAGCAGAGCAGGAAGTAACCGAGGGCCACCAGGCCGTAGACCATGAAGGGTTCGAAGGTAGCGTTGGCGAGCATGCCGCCGGTCTTGGTCAGTTCGGTAAAGCCAATGATCGAGGTCACGGCGGTGCCTTTGACCACCTGCACCGAGAAACCCACGGTGGGTGCCACGGCAATCCGCAACGCTTGGGGCAGGATCACGTAGCGCAGTTGTTCAAGCGGGTTGAGTGCCAGGCTGGCCGACGCTTCCCATTGCCCGTGGGCGATGGATTCGACGCAGCCGCGCCAGATCTCGGCCAGGTAGGCGCTGGTGAACAGGGTCAGGGCAATGGCCGCCGCCAGCCAGGGCGAAATATCCACGCCCAACAGGGCGATGCCGAAAAACACCAGGAACAGCTGCATCAACAGCGGCGTGCCCTGGAACAGTTCGATATAGGTGCGCGCAATATTGCGCGCGAAGGCTTTGCGGCTGATGCGCATGGTCATCACCAGCAGACCGATCAGGCCGCCGCCGACAAACGCCACCAGCGACAGCAACAGGGTCCATTGCAGGCCAACCGCCAGGTTGCGCACGATGTCCCAGAACGAAAAATCACTCATCGGCTGTTCCTCATCACAAACCGCCGGCCGATCCAGTTGAGCAACTGGCGAATCATCAACGCCATGCACAGGTACACCAGCGTGGTCAGCGCGTAGGTTTCAAAGGCGCGGAAGTTGCGCGACTGAATAAAGTTAGCGGCAAAGCTCAGCTCTTCGGTGGCGATCTGCGAACACACGGCCGAGCCGAGCATCACGATGATGATCTGGCTGCTCAGGGCCGGCCACACCTTGCCCAGCGCCGGCAGCAGCACCACGTGGCGGAACGCCTCGAAACGCGTCATTGCCAGTGCGGCAGCGGCTTCCAGCTGGCCGCGAGGGATCGCCTGGATGCCGGCGCGGATGATCTCGGTGGAGTAGGCCCCCAGGTTGATCACCATCGCCAGCACGGCGGCTTGCCATTCGGTGATTTTCAGCCCCAGCGAGGGCAGGCCGAAGAAGATGAAGAACAACTGCACCAGAAACGGCGTGTTGCGGATCAACTCGACATACACACCGAAGAACCACGCAAACGGCTGGATCTTCCAGGCCCGCACCACGGCGCCGACGGTGCCCAGGGCCACCCCGAGAATCGCGCCGATGGCCGTCAGCTCAAGCGTGAACAGCGCGCCGCGCAACAGCAGGTCGGTGTTGGCGAGCACAGGCATAAAGTCAAATTGATACGCCATGAATCAGCTCCGTCGCTTCAAAGGTCGGCGGGCAACGGCTCTTTAAGCCACTGCATCGCATTTTTCTCCAGGCTGCCGTCGGCTTTGGCCGCTACCAGGATCTGGTTGACCTTCTCCAGCAGCGCCGGCTCGTTTTTGTTCACGCCCACGTAGACCGGCGAGTCCTTGAGTTTCACTTTCAGCGCCGGCACGCGTTTCGGGTTGCGCTCGCTGATTGCCACCATCACCACGTTGCCACTGGCGATCAGGTCGACCTGGCCGGCCAGGTAGGCGGCGATGGTCGAGTTGTTGTCTTCGAAGCGCTTGATCGTGGCTTCCTTGGGCGCAACGGCGGTCAACTCGATGTCTTCGATGGCGCCGCGGGTCACGCTGATGGTCTTGCCCTTGAGGTCGTCGGTGGTGCTGATCGGCGCGTCAGGCGGACCAAACACCGCCAGGTAGAAAGGGGCATAGGCCTTGGAGAAATCGATGACTTTTTCCCGCTCGGCGTTCTTGCCCAGGCTGGAAATCACCAGGTCGACCTTGCCGGTGGTGAGGAAAGGAATGCGGTTGGTGCTGTTGACCGGCGTCAGCTCCAGTTTGACCTTGAGCTGGTCAGCCAGCAGCTTGGCGGTGTCGATGTCCAGGCCGCGGGGCTTCATGTCGGGGCCGACCGAGCCGAACGGCGGGAAGTCTTGAGGCACGGCGACCTTGAGGGTGCCACGGGCGACGATGTCGTCCAGACCATTGGCCTGGGCGGGTGCCTGGCTCAGCATCAGGCTGGCAAACAGGGCAGTGAGCAGGGCGCTGTAGCGCTTGGTCATGGCAACTCTCCGAAAAGGGCGAAGGGATTTTCTGATTTTGCTCAGTGCACAGCCCATGCCATCACCGCTGGTATCGCCTGCAGGGCCGGGATTTATTGAGGTGCGGTGGTCTTACTGGTCTGAACAGTGCTTGCGTTTTTCGCACCTTTTTCGAGCGCCGGTAAAAGCCTGCGAGCCCCTTTGGGGCGTGGCTTGCCGCCGGCTGCGAATAGCTTTACAACTAGCGGCTCAGTTGTCTGGAACTATGAGTTTTTTATGAATTCCATCGCCCAAGCCGTACCGGAAGCGGCCCTGCAGGCCATCCGCAAACTGATCAAGGAGCAGGGCTTTGCAGCGGGCGATGCGTTGCCCTCACAGCGCGACCTGGCGGTGCAGTTGGGCGTGAGTCGGGCATCGCTGCGCGAGGCGTTGTCGTCATTGAGTGCCCTGGGCGTGGTCAGCGTGCAGCCGGGCAAGGGTGTGTTTGTGCAAGAGGTGCAGGAGGCGCCGGGTTTTGCCTGGCCTTTCGCCGCCCAGGCCACTCCGCTGGATATCTTCCAGCTGCGCTATGCGCTGGAGGGTTTTGCCGCCGGGCTGGCGGCCGTAACGTTGAGCATCGATGAGTTGGACAGCCTGGAAGACAATGTCGAGGCGATGCGCAAGGTGCTCAAGGCCGGCGATTTTGAAGCCGCTGCCCGGCTCGACTTCGAATTTCACCAGCGGATTCTGCTGGCCAGTGGTAACCAGGCGATGGTGAGCATTCTGAGTGCCAGCGCCGAGGTGTTTCTGGAGAGTCAGAAACTACCGTTCATCCGGCCGGAACGAGCCATGGAAACCTGGCAGGAGCACCGCAAGATACTGCGTGCACTGGCTCGGCGCGCCAGTGCGCAAGCACAGAAAACCATGCAGGAACACGTACGCAATGCGGCATTGCGCACTGGCATTGCCTTCGTGACTCCCGTGACACCGTAAGTTGAGCTATACCCAAACTCATGCGTGACCATAGCAAGAGTCAATCAGAGGCGGCTTCCTGAACGGGGGAAGGGCGGCTATGATGGGCCACGTTTTTTTTGCTTACAATCCGGAGACATCCATGAGCAACGATCTTATCAAGCACGTCACCGACGCGAACTTTGAGGAACAAGTACTCAAGGCTCAAGGCCCGGTCCTGGTTGACTACTGGGCTGAATGGTGCGGCCCTTGCAAAATGATCGCCCCTGTTCTGGACGACATTGCAACCACCTACGACGGCAAGCTGACCATCGCCAAGCTGAACATCGACGATAACCAGGAGACTCCGGCCAAGCACGGCGTGCGTGGTATCCCGACCCTGATGCTGTTCAAGAACGGCAACGTCGAAGCCACTAAAGTAGGCGCGCTGTCCAAGTCCCAGCTGCAAGCTTTCCTCGACGCGAACATTTAATCGTCGTCAAAAAAGCCCCGCAAATTGCGGGGCTTTTTCGTGAAACAGGGCTAGACGCTCCGAAATTCAGGTGGTACATTCGGCCCCGCACTGGTTTCTCCACTGCCCCCTGCAAGCCGTCGCCGACGCATTCCTTTTCGATTAGTACGCGATCCTGTCGCCTTCTCTGCGGCGCGGCCTCATTAAGCCAAAAGCTTAATTTCCCCCCTCCATAAATGATTACGTCATTCCTATATGAATCTGACTGAACTCAAGCAAAAGCCGATTACCGACCTGCTCCAATTGGCCGAAGAAATGGGCATAGAAAATATGGCCCGTTCGCGCAAGCAGGACGTGATTTTCTCCCTGCTCAAAAAGCACGCGAAAAGCGGCGAGGAAATCTCCGGTGATGGCGTGCTGGAGATTCTCCAGGACGGCTTCGGCTTCCTCCGCTCTGCAGACGCTTCCTATCTTGCCGGCCCAGACGACATCTATGTCTCGCCGAGCCAGATCCGTCGCTTCAACTTGCGCACCGGTGACACCATCGTTGGCAAGATCCGCCCTCCTAAGGAAGGCGAGCGTTATTTCGCCCTGCTCAAGGTCGACACGATCAACTTCGACCGTCCCGAGAACGCGAAAAACAAGATTCTCTTCGAGAACCTGACCCCGCTGTTCCCGACTGTGCGCATGAAGATGGAAGCCGGTAACGGTTCCACCGAAGACTTGACCGGTCGTGTCATCGACCTGTGCGCCCCGATCGGTAAAGGCCAGCGCGGTCTGATCGTCGCACCGCCGAAAGCCGGTAAGACCATCATGCTGCAGAACATTGCAGCGAACATCGCTCGTAACAACCCGGAAGTTCACCTGATCGTGTTGCTGATCGATGAGCGTCCGGAAGAAGTAACCGAAATGCAGCGCACTGTGCGCGGCGAAGTGGTTGCCTCCACGTTCGATGAGCCGCCAACCCGCCACGTGCAGGTTGCCGAAATGGTGATCGAGAAGGCCAAGCGCCTGGTCGAACACAAGAAAGACGTGGTGATCCTGCTCGACTCCATCACCCGTCTGGCCCGTGCCTACAACACCGTGATCCCAAGCTCCGGCAAGGTCCTCACCGGTGGTGTCGATGCCCACGCCCTGGAGAAACCAAAGCGTTTCTTCGGTGCTGCGCGGAACATCGAAGAAGGCGGCTCGCTGACCATTATCGCCACCGCGCTGGTTGAAACCGGCTCGAAAATGGACGAAGTGATCTACGAAGAGTTCAAGGGTACCGGCAACATGGAACTGCCTCTTGACCGTCGTATCGCTGAGAAGCGTGTGTTCCCTGCGATCAACATCAACCGCTCCGGCACCCGCCGCGAAGAGTTGCTGACCGCCGACGACGAACTGCAGCGCATGTGGATCCTGCGCAAGCTGCTGCACCCGATGGACGAAGTAGCCGCCATCGAGTTCCTGATCGACAAGCTGAAAACCACCAAGACCAACGACGAGTTCTTCCTGTCGATGAAGCGTAAGTAACACGACGCTCCAGGTCTGAAAAAATGGCGCCCTTCGGGGCGCCTTTTTTTTTGTGTCGAGAAAGGGAGCTTTGCAGGACAATAGTGTCAGTTAAGAAACAAATAGACTGAGTGCGGCTACGCTCATCTCCATTCGAATCAGGCTGACCTACGATTTATGACCGCTCTTGCTTACCGAAGGGACGTTGACGGCCTGCGCGCCATCGCTGTCCTGGCTGTTGTGCTGTTCCATTTTGGAGTTCCAGGCGTCACTGGCGGCTTTGTAGGCGTTGACGTGTTCTTTGTGATTTCAGGGTTCCTGATCACTTCGATCATCTGGCGCGAGCGTGAGGCCGGGCGTTTCAGTTTTCTCGATTTCTGGGCTCGCCGGGCCCGGCGCATCCTGCCGGCACTGGTCGTCATGATGTTCGTGTCATTGGTGGTTGGCTGGTTTTTGATGGCGCCCAAGGACTATTCAGAGCTGGGACGCTCGATTCACAACCAAGTGATCTTCATCTCCAACCTCTTCTTTATGCGTCAGGACGGCTACTTCGATACAGCCTCCGATATGAAGCCGATGCTGCACACGTGGTCGCTTTCGGTTGAAGAGCAGTTCTACATCGGTTTCCCACTCTTGCTGGCGCTGTTGTCGAGCCGGCTCAAGCAATGGCGTGGTGCCTTGTTTGTGCTGATGCTCGCGTCATTTGCTGCCAGCGTATGGGCGGTGTCCCGAGAACCGGACAAGGCCTTTTTCCTGTTACCAATGCGGGCCTGGGAGTTGCTGGCGGGCTCCATGCTGGCCGTTATGCCGGCGCGGGCGCAGCGCGCAAGCCCGATGCTGGCGCAGACCGTCAGCTTGTTCGGCCTGGGAATGATTCTGGTGGCGGTATTGGGCTATGACGCCAGCACCGCCTTTCCAGGGGTTGCAGCGCTGTTGCCGGTAGTGGGCGTAGTGGGGCTTATTTGGGCCAACGGCCAGCACACCACACTGGTAGGCCGGTTGTTGGGCAGCCGTGTGCTGGTAGGCGTGGGGCTGATTTCCTATTCCTGGTACCTGTGGCACTGGCCGGTGCTGGTGTTTGGCAAGTACGCCAGCATTTTCGGCCTGGCGCCTGTGGAGATTGCGGGGCTGTTTTTCCTGAGCCTGTTGCTGGGCTATGGGTCCTGGCGATTCGTTGAGGGGCCCTTTCGCGAGCGGCGTCTGTTGGCGGGCAATCGGGCAATCCTGGCCGCGGGCGTCATGGCGCTCGTCAGCCTCGGCCTGATCGGCAAGAGCCTGGTGTGGTCGGATGGTTTTGCGTGGCGGCTGCCGCCTCAGGCGCTGCAATTTGCCCAGGCGTACACCTGGAGTCCCACGCTTATGAACTGCTTGTCGGACGACAAGAAAAACAAGCACCGTGAGTTGTGCCATTTCGGTCCGAAGGCGGCCACGGTCAAGGCGCTGGTCTGGGGCGACAGCCATGCCTCGGCGTTGATTCCGGCGTTGAGCGATGCTTCAAAACAGTACGACTTCAGCATCACCCAGGCGGGCTACGCCGGTTGCCTGCCGTTCTACCGCAAAGAAAACACCCCAGGGTGCGGGGCGTTCAACGAGCGCGTTACGCAGTTGCTAAAGCGTGAGCCCTTCAGTGATGTGGTTCTGGTGGCGCGCTGGAGTCTCTACGTGTATGGGCAGCGCTCCGGTGATACCGGTGCGTCGATCCATGACCCGGCGACCGGGAAATATGACCGCGCCGTGGCTGAGCAGCTATTCAGCGACGGTTTGAATACCTTGGTGCAGCAATTACGCGCCGGTGGTCATCGGGTATGGCTGGTCAAGGAAGTGCCGCTGCAGGAATTCAATGTGCCGTACCGGCTTAGCCGTTTGGCCATGTTGGGGCGCCCGACCGACCGCGAAGGCTTGCCCCTGGCCGAACACCAGCAGCGTCAAACCTTTATCAGCAGTGTCTTTGAGCAGATCGCAGCGGCCGATTCAGGTGTTCAACTCCTGGACCCGGCGCCGAAGCTGTGCGACACCAACGGGTGGTGTCGCGTCGAACTCGGCGGCCAGTCTCTGTATACCGATGACAACCACCTCTCGAGCGTGGGCACGCGGTATGTGGAAGGGTTCCTGGAGCCGTTCTTCCGCACCCTGCGCCAGGCCTCGGTGCGAACAGATGTAAGCCGCAATGATGTGCAATAAGCTGCCAGCGCTCGTAAGAGCAGGTAGGATGTACGCCTATTTTACGGGTGGCATGGTTAATGAAATTCAAGGATCTTCGGGATTTCGTGCAGCAGCTTGAGCAGCGCGGAGAGTTGAAACGTATCCAGATGCCGATTTCCCCGGTGCTGGAAATGACTGAGATTTGCGACCGAACCCTGCGTAACAAGGGCCCGGCGCTGCTGTTCGAAAACCCGACCGGCTTTGATATTCCGGTGCTCGGCAACCTGTTCGGCACTCCCGACCGTGTTGCCTTTGGCATGGGCGCCGAGTCGGTCAGCGAGCTGCGCGAGATCGGCAAGCTGCTGGCCTTCCTCAAGGAGCCCGAGCCACCCAAGGGCCTCAAGGATGCCTGGTCGAAGCTGCCGATCTTCCGCAAGATCATCGCCATGGCGCCCAAGGTGGTCAAAGACGCCGTTTGCCAGGAAGTGGTCATCGAAGGCGATGACGTCGACCTCGGCATGCTGCCCGTGCAGACCTGCTGGCCGGGCGACGTCGGCCCGCTGATCACCTGGGGCCTGACCGTCACCAAAGGCCCGAACAAAGATCGCCAGAACCTGGGCATCTACCGTCAGCAAGTGATCGGCCGCAACAAGGTGATCATGCGCTGGCTGAGCCACCGTGGCGGCGCACTGGACTTTCGTGAGTGGTGCGAAAAACACCCCGGCAAGCCGTTCCCGGTTTCCGTGGCCCTGGGCGCTGACCCGGCGACCATTCTCGGCGCCGTCACGCCGGTGCCCGACAGCCTGTCCGAATACGCGTTCGCCGGCCTGCTGCGCGGTAACCGTACCGAACTGGTGAAGTGCCGCGGCAACGACCTGCAAGTGCCGGCCACCGCCGAAATCATCCTTGAAGGCGTGATTCATCCAGGCGAAATGGCCGATGAAGGCCCTTACGGCGACCATACCGGCTACTACAACGAAGTCGACAGCTTCCCGGTGTTCACCGTCGAGCGCATCACCCACCGCATCAAACCGATCTACCACAGCACCTATACCGGCCGTCCACCGGATGAGCCGGCCATTCTGGGCGTGGCGCTCAACGAAGTGTTTGTGCCGATCCTGCAGAAGCAATTCCCGGAAATCACCGACTTCTACCTGCCGCCGGAAGGCTGCTCGTACCGCATGGCCATCGTGACGATGAAGAAGTCGTACCCGGGCCACGCCAAGCGGGTAATGCTCGGCGTGTGGTCGTTTTTGCGACAGTTCATGTACACCAAGTTCGTTATTGTCACCGACGACGACATCAATGCCCGGGACTGGAACGACGTGATCTGGGCCATCACCACCCGCATGGACCCCAAGCGCGACACGGTGATGATCGACAACACGCCGATCGACTACCTCGACTTCGCATCACCAGTGTCAGGCCTGGGCTCGAAAATGGGCCTGGATGCCACCCACAAATGGCCGGGTGAAACGACGCGCGAATGGGGCCGGGTAATTGTCAAGGATGACGCCGTGACTGCGCGTGTCGATGCAATCTGGAAAGAATTGGGAATAGATTGATGCGTGTAACCCTGCAACCTTCCGGCGCTGTACTGGAACTGGTCCCTGGCGAGCGGATCCTCGAAGGTGCACGCCGCCTGGGCTACGAGTGCCCGCAGGCCTGTCGCAATGGCGTGTGCCATGTGTGCGCGGCGCTGCTGGTAGAAGGGCGGGTGCAGCAAGCCGGCGAGGTGCGCGACCATGGTGAGTTCTACACCTGCATCGCCGAGCCGCTGGAAGATTGCGTTGTGTTGTGGGATGGCGTGCTGGCGCCGGGAGAGTTGCCGTTGCGCAAGTTGTCGTGCCAATTGAGTGAGTGTGTGGAAATCGGTGGCGATGTATGGCGCGTGCGCCTGCGGGCTCCGGCCGGCAAGCCGGTGCGTTACCACGCCGGGCAATACCTGATGATCGAGCGGGAGAATGGCGAGAAATCGGCGTTTTCTTTGGCCTCGGCGCCCCACGCCGGGCGTGAGCTGGAGTTGCATGTGCTGGCCCGTGAGGACAGCGCGCGTAACCTGCTCGAACAGTTGCAGCGTAATCAGATGGCTCGCATCGAGTTGCCGTTTGGCGACACTCACCTGGCTGAACTGCCGGACGGGCCGCTGGTACTGATCGCCGCCGGCACCGGCATGGCGCAGATGCACAGCCTGATCGAGCATTGCCGCGCCTCTGGCTTCAAGCACCCGGTACACCTGTACTGGGGCGTGCGTCGCCCGGAAGACTTCTACGAAATCGAGCATTGGGACCAGTGGCTGAAACTGCCCAACCTGTTCCTGCACAAAGTGGTCAGCGACCTCTGTGGCTGGGAAGGCCGTTGCGGGCTCCTGCATGAAGCGGTGTGTGAAGACATCAGCGACCTTAAGGCCGTGCATGTCTACGCCAGTGGCTCGCCGGCGATGATCTACGGCACGCTGGATGCGCTGGTTGAAGCGGGTATGGATGCGCACCAGATGCGCGCCGATGTGTTCGCCTACGCACCGCGCCCTTAAAAGCGCAGGCCGGTGGTGACCATCGCGGCATTAAAGCCCAGTAACACCAGCTCTGCTGCTACCGGCCCATAGTGGGCGCCCACGGACGGGATGATCACCGGCGCAACGCCGAAACGGTTCAACGGGATCTTGTCGCGGTACTCGCCGCGATAGCCCTGCAATAACCCGCCCGTGAGTTTCACATACACCGGATAGTCGGCCATGTCATAGCGCTTGCCTGCATAGGCGTAGTAAGAGCGTTGGCTGAACGAATTGCGAAATGTCGCCGCGCCATACACAAAACCTGACGCTTCATTGCGCTCCAGGCCGATCAGGTCCTGGTTGTTGTTGTGCTTTGGGTCGGGCGCGAAATGCCGGGTGTAGACGCTGGTCTGCGCGTACCAGAACCCCTTGTTGTCATCAGCCGGCGGTACTTCGGCCGCCAGTGCGGTGGTGGCCTGGGCCAGGAACAACAGGCTGGGCAATCGAAACTTCTTCATGGGTGCGACCTCGATAGGCGGTTGGACGGCTAAGTGGGTCGTGCTGTGCGCTATTTTGAGGGTTTGGCGCGTTGTCAGGCTGAACCGCGGCTGAAATTACCGGGATTGCCGGCCACAATCCTGATGAACAGGTGCGGCGCTTATGCTTTTGCTTATGCTTTAAAGGTATTTAATTTGTTACATAGATATCATTAAGCTATATCTCAACGGACTACCGACTATCTGCCAATAACCAATAACTGACCGCCACCGCCCGCCAGCCGGATCGATCGTAGGAACTCAGAGCATTGACGTTCTGAAGTTTGATTCTGAGGGGAGCGGTATGGGGAGCTACAAGAAGCACGCGCTGTACACAGCAATTTTGTCGGCCAATTTGCTGACTGCTGTGGGATTCAATCCCGTCATGGCCGCGCAGACAGCGGCCACTGATGCACCAAAACTCGACACCGTCATCGTTACCGGCACTCGCGCCCAAGAGCGCACAGCCAGTGCTTCGCTGTCGCCCATTGATGTGATTTCCGGCGATACCCTGCGCAGCACCGGCTCCGATGAGCTGGGCGCAGTGTTAGCGCGCCTGATTCCGTCGATCAACTTCCCGCGTCCGAGCCTGGTGGACGGCGCCGAACTGGTGCGCCCTGCGCAACTGCGCGGGCTGTCGCCGGATCAGGTGCTGGTGCTGGTCAATGGCAAACGCCGCCACACCAGCGCCTTCGTCAACCTTGGCGGGGCGGTGGGGCGTGGCTCGGCCCCGGCGGATTTGAATGCGATACCGTTGTCGGCAGTCGACCACATCGAAGTGCTGCGTGACGGCGCGTCAGCGCGTTATGGCTCTGACGCGATCGCCGGCGTGATCAACGTGATCCTCAAGCACGACGACCACGGCGGTTCGATCTCGACCAAGTTCGGCGAGTACAAAAAGGGTGATGGCATCCAGCGCAATGTCAGCGGCAATACCGGGTTTGCCTTGGGCGACAACGGCTTTATCAATGTCTCGGGCGAAGGTGCCGACAACGATTACACCAACCGCGCCGGCGACGACTTCCGCCCTGGCAGCATCGGTTCCACCACGTATGGGCAGCGTGTGTTCCGTCAGGGCGAACCGGCCACCAATGAAGGCAAATTCCAGTTCAACTCGGAATATTCCTTCAACGATGCAGCCCAGTTCTACACCTTCGGCGGCTACAGCAAGCGTCGCGGCGAGACGGCGGCGTTCTACCGGGCAAGCAATGCGTCCAATAACATCCCGGCGCTGAACCCTAATGGTTATCTGCCGTTGATCAAAGGCAACCTGGAAGACACCTCATTGGTCGTCGGCCTGCGCGGCTTGCTGGCTTACGACTGGCATTACGACCTGTCGGCCAACTACGGCAAGAACCAGTACGCGCTGAACACCGAAACCATCAACACCTCACTGGGCCTGGCCACGCCGCGCAAGTTCGATAACGGCACCCTGAGCAATGACCAGAAGCAAGTCAGCCTGGACCTGTCGCGCGAATTCGACGTGGGCTTTCTGCCGTATCCGGTGTCGGTGGCGTTTGGCGGCGAATACCTGCGCCAGGGCTATGAAATCGAAGCCGGAGAGCCTGCGTCCTACTACCAGAGCGGCAGCTCGGGCCTGGGTGGTTTCCGTGATGCCGACGCCGGCAGCAGCGCGCGGCATAGCTGGGCCCAGTATCTGGACCTGGAAACCAACTTCACCGAAAAGCTCAGCGCCTCGGCCGCCGTGCGTCATGAGGACTACAGCGACTTTGGTTCCAACGTCAGCGGTTCGCTGTCGGCCCGTTATGATTTCACCCCGCAAGTGGCCTTGCGTGGCAGCGTCTCGAATGGTTTTCGCGCGCCTTCCCTGGCCCAGCAGAACTTTGCCTACACCTCGTCCCAGTTGATCGGTAACACCATTCAGGAAGCCGGCACGTTCCCGGCCAACAGCCAGGTGGCCCGCCTGCTCGGCGCCGAAGACCTGAAAGCCGAGAAGTCGCGCAACTACAGCCTTGGCCTGGTGCTGGAGCCTGCCGATGACTTGACCGTGACGCTCGACGTGTACCGCATCGACATCCGCGATCGCATCAGCCTGTCCTCCAACCTCAATCTCAACCCGGCCACCATCGCCTACCTGCAAGCCAATGGGGTTGGCAACATCAACTACACCAGCGCCCGTTACTTCACCAACGCCACCGACACCAGCACCGACGGCGTCGATCTGGTCGCCAATTATCGCTTCCAGTTCGATAACGGCATCCGCTGGAACAGCACCGTGGGCTACAACTACAACCACACCAAAGTGACCGACGTGAAGCCTAACCCGGCGATTCTGGACAGCCTGGGCGCCAACTTGGTGCGGGTGGACCGTCGTGAGCGCATCGGTTTGCTCGGCGACACCACGCCTGAGCACAAACTGAGCCTGGGTAACGATTTCACCTATGGCCATTGGGCCCTGCACAGCAACCTGGTTCGCTACGGTGAATTCACCAGTTATCAGGCGGACAAGGTCAACGACCAGACCTTCAAGGCCGCCTGGGTGTTGGACCTGTCGGCGGACTACAAGCTCAAGAACTGGACCTTCACCCTGGGCGGCGACAACGTCACCGATAAATACCCGGAAAAGGTCAACGCTTACGCCAGCAGTGGCGGCAACCTCGCCTATAGCACTTTTTCGCCGTACGGTTACAGCGGCGCGTTTTATTACGGTAAAGTTGCTTACAACTGGTAACAGCTTATTTGAGTGATAAAGGAGACCTAAGCGATCCGCCATGACCGTTATTGAAACCGATCTTTTGCAATTGGCTTACCCTCCGCGGCTCGATCTGGGGCCGCAACTGACTCACGAGCAATTAATGAGTTCGATGCAGGCCACCATGGCCAAGCACAAGGGTGGGCCGGTCTGGCTGTTCGCTTATGGTTCGCTGATCTGGCGCCCCGAATGCTCGTCGACCCAGCGCATGCGCGCGCGGGTTCACGGCTATCACCGGGGCTTGTACCTGTGGTCGCACGAGCATCGGGGGACGCCGGAGTTGCCGGGGTTGGTGTTCGGTCTGGATCGCGGCGGCTCATGCAGCGGGTTTGCCTACCGCTTGCCGGAGGATCAGCTGGAGGCCTCACTTTACGCCTTGTGGCAACGCGAGATGCCTTACCCTTCGTACCGGCCGCACTGGCTCAGCTGCCGTCTGGAAGATGGCAGTCAGGTACAAGCGTTGGGGTTTGTGTTGGAGCGGCATTTGCCCAGCTACGCCGGCAACTTGCCCGATATCGTGCTCAATCACGTGCTGCAAAGCGCTTGCGGGCGTTACGGCACCACGCGCGATTATGTCGAGCAGACCGTTAACGCCCTGCGTAGCCACGCCATGCCAGATAAAAATCTGGAGGCGCGGCTCAAGCGTTGTGCAAAGGATTGCTCAGGCGATTAACGCGCTGCGCTGACGCTGTTGGTGTGCCACAGCGTTGGGATCAGGAATGCAATCGCCAACAGGCACGCGCCCACCAGCAACACAAAACCACCGTCCCAGCCGAAATGGTCCACGGTGTAGCCCATGGCCGCACTCGCTGCCACTGAACCGCCCAGGTAACCAAACAAGCCCGTGAAACCCGCAGCGGTGCCCGCGGCTTTTTTCGGCGCCAGTTCCAGCGCCTGCAGGCCGATCAGCATCACCGGGCCGTAAATCAGGAAGCCGATGGAGAACAGCGCGATCATGTCGATCATCGGGTTGCCTGGCGGGTTGAGCCAGTAAACCAGGGTCGCCACGGTGACCAACGCCATGAACACGATGCCGGTCAGGCCGCGGTTGCCACGGAAGATCTTGTCCGACATCCAGCCGCACAGCAGCGTGCCCGGAATACCCGCCCACTCATAGAAGAAGTACGCCCACGAGGTTTTATCCACGTCGAAGTGCTTGGCTTCCTTGAGGTACGTCGGCGCCCAGTCCAGTACGCCGTAGCGCAGCAGGTAGACGAAGACGTTGGCGAAGGCGATGTACCACAGCATTTTGTTGCGCAGCACGTACTTGACGAAGATTTCCTTGGCGCTGAATTCGTCTTCGTGGCTGGCGTTGTAGCCTTCCGGGTAGTCGTTCTTGTATTCCTCGATTGGCGGCAGGCCGACCGATTGCGGGGTGTCACGCATGGTGATGAAGGCAAATGCCGCCACCAGCAACGCGACTGTCGCCGGCACGTAGAACGCCGCGTGCCAGTCGTTGAACCAGGCCATGCCCAGCAGGAACAGCGGGCCGATCAGGCCGCCGCCGACGTTGTGCGCCACGTTCCAGACCGACACCACGCCGCCGCGTTCTTTCTGCGACCACCAGTGCACCATGGTGCGTCCGCTCGGCGGCCAGCCCATGCCCTGGGCCCAGCCGTTGATGAACAGCAAAATGAACATCATGGTCACGCTGGACGTTGCCCAAGGCGCGAAACCGAAAATGAACATCACCCCGGCCGATATCAGCAGGCCGAAGGGCAGGAAATAGCGTGGGTTGGAGCGGTCGGACACCAGGCCCATGAGGAACTTGGACAAGCCGTAGGCAATTGCAATCGCCGACATCGCCAGGCCCAGCTCACCACGGGTGTAACCCTCGTCGATCAGGTACGGCATGGCCAGCGAGAAGTTTTTGCGCAGCAGGTAATAACCGGCGTAACCAAAGAAAATACCGGCGAAGATCTGCCAGCGCAGCCGTCGGTAGGTACTGTCTATTTTTTCTTCAGGCAGGGGCGCCTGGTGTGCGGCAGGACGAAAGAAAGCAAACATTCAAGAGCTCCAAATTTCTTGTTTTGACTGCGGATGCGAATGTTACAGTTTCGTTACCGAAAATAGCATCGCCTCTTATCCGCAAACACAGGAAATCGGAGTGATTGCATGTTCTCTTATGAACATGTCGCTAATAGGCAAGTGTGAGTCGTGATTGCGTTCTTCAGAACGATGGGAATCCAAATGTGGGAGCGAGCAAGCCCGCTCCCACATTGACCGCGTTTCAGATCAATCAGCGGGTCTGAACGACGACCTTGCCCACTGCCTTGCGCTGCCCCAGATCATTAATCGCCTGGGCAGCCTGCTCCAGCGGATACACCTGCGACACCAGCGGCTTCAACTTGCCCTCGGCGTACCAGGTGAACAGTTGCTGGAAATTCGCCGCATTGTCCTGCGGCTGGCGCTGGGCAAACGAACCCCAGAACACCCCGACCACCGACGCACCTTTGAGCAGCGCCAGGTTCACCGGCAGCTCGGGAATACGTCCGCTGGCAAAACCCACCACCAACAGGCGGCCGTTCCAGGCGATGCCACGAACGGCCTGGTCAAACAGATCGCCGCCCACCGGGTCGTAGATCACATCGACACCGTTGCCGTCGGTCAGGCGCTTGATCTCATCCTTGAGGCTGGCTTCGCTGTAGTTGATCAACTCGTCTGCACCGGCCGCCTTGGCCACGGCGAGTTTGTCGGCGCTGCTGGCGGCGGCGATCACGCGGGCACCCATGGCCTTGCCGATTTCCACGGCGGCCAGGCCCACGCCGCCAGAGGCGCCGAGCACCAGCAGGGTTTCGCCGGGCTGCAGGTTGGCCCGTTGTTTCAAGGCATGCATCGACGTGCCGTAGGTCATGCTGAATGCGGCGGCGACGTTGAAATCCATGCTCGGCGGGATCGGCAGCACGTTGTAGCCGGGGACCGCGACCTGTTCGGCAAAGCTGCCCCAGCCGGTCAGCGCCATGACCCGGTCGCCGACTCTCAAATGGCTGATCTTCTCGCCCACTTCACTGATCACGCCCGCCGCTTCGCCACCCGGCGAGAACGGGAAGGGCGGTTTGAACTGGTATTTGCCCTCGATGATCAAGGTGTCCGGGAAATTCACCCCGGCCGCGTGCACGTCCAGCAGGATTTCGTTCTTCTTGATCGCCGGGCTTGCGATCTCTTCCAGCACCAGGGTTTCGGCGGGGCCGAAGGCTTTGCACAGCACAGCTTTCATCGGACTATTCCTTTTGGCGTCATGGCCGATAAGTGTAGGAGGGTACGCCCGTGGGTCAACGAGCATGCCCAGGCCTGATAAGTCGCCATAAGCTTGTGCTCAGCCTTGCTAGCGTTATGCTACCCGGCAACCGAATTTGAGGAATGAACTGTGAA
This sequence comes from Pseudomonas sp. NFX183, assembly GCF_047943075.1. Classification (NCBI taxonomy): domain Bacteria; kingdom Pseudomonadati; phylum Pseudomonadota; class Gammaproteobacteria; order Pseudomonadales; family Pseudomonadaceae; genus Pseudomonas; species Pseudomonas sp. NFX183. The sequence continues at coordinate 2,435,930 of NZ_CP181333.1, forward strand.
AGCGTGGATCCTGTTGATGCTTGCCCTGACCTTGCCGATGGCAGCCCAGGCCGAAGAAGCGAAAGAAGGCGAGGCACCGAAGGTCAGCTATATCAGCCTGACGCCGCCGTTCGTGGGCAACTATGGCCTGGACGGCTCCGCAAAACTCAAGGTGTTCAAGGCCGACATCGCCTTGCGCGTGACCGGGCCTGAAGCCGCCGCTGCGGTCAAAGCCAACGATGCGTTGATCCGGAATCAGTTGGTGGCGTTGTTTACTCAGCAGACCAATGAGGCCATGAGCACCGTTGAGGGCAAAGAAAAGCTGCGCCAGGAAGCCCTCAAGCAAACCCAGCAAGTGATGAACGACGAGACCGGCAAGCCGGTGGTGGAAGACCTGTTGTTCAACAACCTGATCATCCAGTAACGGTTCCATGTGGCGAGCGGGCGTGTCGTGGCGAGCGGGCTTGCCCCGCGTTGGGTGGCGAAGCCGCCCCAATACCATACGCCGCGGTACACCTGAAACAATGTGGTGAATCTGAATGGGGCTGCTGCGCAGCCCAACGCGGGGCAAGCCCGCTCGCCACAATTAAGAGGCCAGGCTCTTTCTGAACCGAGCCAGTGCCACTGCAAAAAACACTAACCCAATCCCCGCCAGCGCCAGCACATCCGGCCACACCACGCTCACGCCTGCGTCCCTGAACAGAATCGCCGCGCTCAAACTCACAAAGTGTGTCGACGGCGATCCCTGCATCACCCATTGCAACCACTCGGGCATGCTGTCCAACGGCGTACTGCCGCCCGACAGCAACAGCATCGGGATGATCACCGGAATCGCCAGCAGCCCGAACTGCGGCGTCGAACGGGCGAGCGTGGCGAGGAATATCCCCAGCGCGGTGCTCGCAAACAAATACAGTGCCGTTACAAACAGAAACAGGCTCAAGGAGCCGGCCAACGGCACGCCGAGCAGGCCTTTGACCACCAGCTCCAGCGACAGCCACGTGCACAGCACCACCACCAGCATGTTGCTCCAGATTTTTGCCAGCATGATTTCCAGCGCGGTCAGCGGCAGCACCAGCAAATGGTCGAGGGTGCCGTGCTCGCGTTCGCGCAGCAGCGCGGTGCCGGTCAGCACAATCGCGAGGATGGTGATGTTGTTGACGATCTGGATCACCGCCAGAAACCAGCCGCCTTCCAGGTTGGTATTGAACAGCGCGCGGGTGGTCAGCAGTGCAGGCGCCTTTTGGCTGGCGTCGGTTTGGCCGCTGTAGTTGAGCAATTCGCGCTGGAAAATCCTGCCGATGTAACCTGCGCCCATAAACGCCTGGCTCATCGCCGTGGCATCCACGTTGACCTGCACACCCGGCTGGCGCCCGGCCAGCAGGTCAGCCTGGAAGTTGGCCGGCACGTTGATCACGAACGTGTACTCGCCGCTGTCCATGACCCTGTCCAGTTGGTCGTAGGCCAGCGGTGCAGGCGGCTGGAATTCGGGCGGTTGCAACGCCTCGGCCATTTGCCGCGAGAGCGCGCTGTGGTCTTCATCAACGAAGGCCACGCTGGCGTTGTGCACGCCAATCACCGAACCGGCGGCGGGCATGTAGATCGCGACGGTGAAGGCGTAGGCCAGAAACAGCAGCAATACGCTGTCATGGCGCAGGCTGGTCAATTCCTTGAAGCCCAGGCGCAGGATATGAGCGAGCTTGTGCATCAGGCCTCCTGCTTCTTGAGCATGATCAGGCTCAGGCCGGTGAACCCGACGAAAAACCCGAACAGCGCCAGGCATTGCGGCCACAACTGGCGCAGGTCGAGGGCCTTGGTGAAGGTGCCCACGGCGATATCCAGAAAGTGCCCGGCGGGAAACAGCATGCCCATCAGCGCGGCGGCGCCTTCCAGGGATGAGCGCGGCACGATCAGCCCGGAGAACTGGATGGTCGGCAGGCTGGTGATGATCATGGTGCCCAGGATTGCCGCGATCTGCGTGCGTGTGAATGCCGAAATCAGCAAGCCCATGCTGGTGGTGGCCAACACATACAGCAGGCCGCCGAATGCCAGCGCCAGGCCGCTGCCCTTGAATGGCACGCCGAACAACCAACGGTTCATGGCCACCAGCAACGCCAGGTTGACCAGGCTAACGGCCAGGTACGGCGCCTGCTTGCCCAGCAGAAATTCCAGGCGGGTCAGGGGCGTGGCATAGAAGTTGGTGATCGAGCCCAGCTCTTTTTCGCGCACGATGCCCAGCGCGGTGAGCATCGCCGGGATAAACGCCAGGATCAGCGCCATCACGCCGGGGCCGATGGCATTCACGCTGACCACGTCCTGGTTGTAGCGAAAGCGCGTTTCCAGCTTGGCGGCAGCTTGAGTGCTGCGGGGCAGGCTGCTCAGGTCGGCCAGTTGCTGGAGATTGCCTTGGTGTATCGCTTCCACGTAGTTACGGCTGGTTTCCGCGCGAAACGGCATGCCGCCGTCGATCCATGCGCCCACGGTGGGTTGGCGGCCGGCGTACAGGTCGCGGCCAAAACCCGGCGGGATTTCCAGGGCCAATTTGATTTCCGAGCGTTGCAGGCGCCGGTGCAGTTCGCTCGCATCGCGAATCGGCGCCTGCTCTGCGAAGTAGCGCGAGCTGCGGAAGGCTTCCAGGTAGGCGCGGCTTTGCGGGGTCTGGTCCTGGTCGTAGACGGCGAAGGCGAGGTTTTCCACGTCCAGGGAAATGCCGTAGCCGAAGATCACCATCATGAACATCGCCCCGAGCAGGGCAAAGGCCATGCGCACTTTGTCGCGCAGCAGCTCTTTGCCTTCGCGGCTGGCCACGGCCAGCAGCCGAGAAAGACTGAAACCACGTTTGCTCACGGGCGGCGCACTGGTTTCGCTGACGGTGCTGCTCGGTGCTGCGGGTTCGGGGGCGCCTTGAGCTTGCTCCAGGCAGGTGACGAACGCGGCTTCCAGGGTGTCGCCGTGAAATTGCTGTTGCAGGGCGTCGGGTGTGTCGCACGCCAGCACTTTACCCGCGTGCATCAGAGAGATGCGGTCGCAGCGCTGGGCTTCGTTCATGAAATGGGTGGACAGGAAGATCGTCACGCCTTGTTCGCGGGACAGCTCGATCAGCAGCCGCCAGAAGTCATCCCGCGCCGCCGGGTCGACGCCCGAGGTGGGCTCATCGAGGATCAGCACTTCCGGGCGATGCAGCACCGCCACGGCCAATGACAGGCGCTGGCGCAGGCCAAGGGGCAATTCGCCGGAAGGCTGCTCGGCCACCTCGCCGAGGTCGAAGCGCTGAATCAACTCATCGATACGCGGGCCGCTGTCGGCCTTGGGCAAATCGAACAGCTGCGCGTGCAACATCAGGTTCTGGCGCACGCTGAGTTCGCCGTACAGCGAGAAACTTTGCGACATGAACCCAACGCGCTTGCGGGTCGCCAGGTCCTTGGCGTTCACCGGGTTGCCGAGCAGCGTGGCACTGCCCTCGGTGGCCGGCATCAGCCCGGTGAGGACCTTCATCGTGGTGGTCTTGCCGCAGCCGTTGGAGCCGAGAAAGCCGAAAATCTCACCGCGGCCAATCGCGAAGCTGACCTTGTTTACCGCCGTGAAATCACCAAAGCGCAGGGTCAGCTCGTGGGCTTCGATGGCGATATCGGTGTTGGCGCTTTCGCGCGGCGGGATCACCAACGGCTGATTGTTGTGGGCGCTGTCGCCCTGAAAATGGGTGAAGGCTTCATCGAGTTTGCCGCTGGGTGTCGCGGCTGCCAGTTCGCGGCTCAGGCCGTCGGCGATGAGTGTGCCGCGATCGAGCATCAGGCAATGTTCGAACTGCTCGGCTTCTTCCATGTAGGCCGTTGCCACCAGCAGCGTCAGTTGCGGGCGCTCGCGGCGTACGCTGTCGACCAGTTCCCAAAAACGTCGGCGCGACAGCGGGTCGACGCCGGTGGTGGGCTCGTCGAGGATCAACAGGTCCGGGTCGTGGATCAGTGCACAGCACAGGCCGAGTTTCTGTTTCATGCCGCCGGACAACTTGCCGGCCGGGCGCTCGGCGAAGCGTGCAAGGTCGGTGGCCAGCAGCAGGTTATGCATGCGCTGTTCGCAATCGGCTTTCGACAGACCGAACAGTGTGGCGAAGAAGCGGATGTTCTCGCTGATGGACAATTCCGGATACAGGTTGCCGCCCAGGCCTTGGGGCATGAAGGCAATACGCGGGTACAGGCTGTTGCGGTGGCGGCGATCCTCGATGGAGCCGCCGAGCACTTCCAGCTGGCCGTCTTGAAGTTTTTTAACCCCGGCGATCAACCCCAGCAAGCTCGATTTGCCCGCGCCATCCGGACCGATCAGCCCGCAGCGCGTGCCGGCGGGCAGGCTGAAGGCAATGTCGATCAGTGCCTGTTGCTTGCCGTAGCGATGGTTGATGCCCGTGGCGTGCAGCGCCAGGCCGGTCATTGCAGGTTGGCCGGCCAGTCGATATCTGCCGTGCGCACGTAGCCGGCGCCGGGCATGCCCGGTTTGGCTTGCGGTACGGCACTGGGTTGGGTCAGGCGCAGCTTGACGCGAAACACCAGCTTCTGGCGTTCGTCGCGGGTCTCCACTTCCTTGGGCGTGAACTGCGATTTAGCCGCGACAAAGCTGATTTTGGCCGGCAGCGGTTGTTGGGGCAGGGCGTCGAGCAGGATGCGCGCGTCACTGCCAACGGTCAGGCGACCGGTGACGGAGGCGGGCAGGTAGAGGTTCATGTACTGGTCATTCGGATCAATCAGCAGCAACACGCGACCGCCGGCGCCGAGCACTTCACCTGGCTCGGCCAGGCGCAATTGGATAATGCCGTCGATGGGTGCGCGCAGGCTGCTGTCGTCGATTTCGCTGGTGAGCTGCGCAACCTGGGCCTGTGCGGCGCCGATGGCAGCCTTCACCGAGTTGACCTGGGCTTGCGCGGCGATCACCGCGGCATTACCGGTGTTCTGGCGTGCTTGCTGTTGGTCAATCAACTGGCTGCTGGCGAAGCCGCGCTTGTACAGCTCCTGGGTGCGCTTGAGTTCCTGATTGGCCAGCAACTGCTCGCTTTGGCGCAACTGCACATTGGCCTCGGCGGCGGCGAAGTTTTCCCTGGCGCGCAGCACCTCGGCTTCGGCTTGGGCGCGCTGGGCTTCGAGGGTGCGGGTGTCCATGCGCGCAAGCAATTGGCCCTTGAGCACTTTGTCGCCTTCATCCACGCGCACTTCGGCCAAGCGCCCGGGGATCTTGGCGGCGATCTGTACTTCGGTGGATTCCAGGCGGCCATTGCCCATGCTCAAACCTTCGGGCAGGCGGTCCTGGGTTGATCGCCAGTAACCGAAACCGCCTGCGCCCAGTAACAGGACGATCAGGGCGACGGCGAAAAGGCGCGACATATGGTGGTTCGTAGACATGGCTGCATCCTGCGGCATTAGCGTCCTAGTTTGACCGATAGCGCCGGAGCGGCCGTTGATACCGGTCAAATGAAGCGCAAGCCTAACCCGCATGGCACGCAGATGCATGCGCCAGAAGTGTGACCGCAGGGTTCTGCCCTTTCAGCGCAGTGCCAGCACCGCCGCCCACTGCTCGGCGGTCACCGGCATCACCGACAGTCGGCTGCCTTTTTGCACCAAAGGCAATTCGGCGAGGGCGCTTTGTTGTTTCAGATAGCCCAGGCCCAGCACTTTTGCGAAGGTCTCGACGTGGGCCACGTTGATTGCACTCCACGGATTTTTCTCCGGGCTGGCCTTGGCGTCGAAATAGTGGCTTTGTGGCTCCAACGCTGTCGGGTCCGGGTAGGCTGCCTCGACGATCTTGCCGATGCCGGCAATGCCGGGCTCGGGGCAGCTGGAGTGGTAAAAGAAAAACTCGTCACCGACGGCCATGGCGCGCAGGAAATTGCGTGCCTGGTAATTGCGCACGCCGTCCCAGCGAGCTTCGCCGAGCGTTTCCAGGCCCTTGATGGACAGTTCGTCGGGCTCGGATTTCATCAACCAGTAGGCCATTGTTGGGCTCCTGAAAAAGGCATTGGGCAAGTTGTCGGGCAATTCCATGACAAACCGACAGTCGGTTGGCGCCAAGGTTTGCGTGTTGGTTCCCGTTACCGCAGAATGCGCGCTTTTAAGCTTGGCGCAGCTGCAACGGACTACTTTGGAACGTTGTTGTCATCGTGTACGAGGTGCCTGAAGGGGGGCAATCGATGCAACGTAAACCGGATTTACTATGGATTTTGGTTATTTTGTTTGGTCTGGGCGTCGTGACCACCGGGTATGCCCAGAGCTTGTGGTCGAACAAGACCGATGCGCCGGTTGAGCTGGCTCAGCAGCAGCCGCAACCGTTCAAGCGTTAATACCCTTCAAGGCGTCGCTGGTTCCAGCGACGTTTGTGCGACATACCACTGCTTATCCGTGACGGTGCCCGCCAGCGGCACATCCCAGCTTGCCTGCGCCAGGCGCTCGACTTTCTGACATTCATGGGCCAGCCCCAGCAGCGCTGGCGCGCGCCAACTCTGGCGCCTGGCGAGGTAGGCCAGGCTGCGGTCGTAAAACCCACCGCCCATGCCCAGACGCCCACCCACATCATCGAACCCCACCAGCGGCAACAACACCAGGTCGAGTGCCCAGACGCGGCGCTGGCGATTGGCATTCACTTGCGGCTCCAGGATACGAAAACGGTTGGGCGACAACTTATCCCCAGGCCGCACGCGCTGGAACACCATCTTGGTTCGCGGCCAGGCACTGAGCACTGGCAGGTAAGTGGCCTTGCCCCGGCGCTGAGCGGCGCGCAGCAGCAGGCGCGGATCGATTTCACCGTCCGTCGGTAGATATAAGGAAATATGTTTGGCCCGGCGAAACAGCGGGTGCTGTGCCAGTTGCCGATACAGGCCAAGGGCGGCCTTGCGCTGCTCGCTCGGCGTCAGTTCGCGGCGGGCTTTGCGCAACATGCGTCGAAGTTGCGGACGGGAAAGCGGCGCAGGTTCGGTCATGGTTTTTCGGCTCATAAAACAATGCCAGTCCGAGGACTGGCATTGAGTTTGGAATTCAGGCTCCCCGACAGAGCCGCTGTCGACTTAGCCCTTGAACCCGAAAGTTCAAGGTGGAAGATGCAGTAGGCTTTAAGGCTTTCCGTCTAGCGGACATGCACACCAGCCCAACGTGCAACTTCCAGGGTAGTGCGAATCGGCTCAGGGACATCGCCGACTGGCAAACACGCCAGGGAGTGGGGCGAGTATACCTTAAACAGACTCGGCAATCAGCCCTTGGGTGGCTCTGGATCGGTAGAAAGTACCAGATCAACCCGTTCCAGCAGGTCGCGCACTTGCTCGCGCGTCGAACCACTGGCCTGCACGTCAGGCCGTTCCTGCTTATGCAGCAAATCGTGGGTAATGTTCAGCGCGGCCATCACGGCGATACGATCGGCGCCGATGACTTTGCCGCTGCTGCGGATTTCACGCATCTTGCCATCCAGGTAGCGGGCAGCACTCACCAGGTTGCTGCGTTCTTCCTGGGGGCAGATGATCGAATATTCTTTGTCGAGGATCTGCACGGTAACGCTATTGCTTGAACTCATGAGTCTTGCTCCAGGGCCTTCAGGCGCGAAATCATCGATTCGACCTTACGCCGGGCGATTTCGTTTTTTTCAATGAGGTGAGCGCGTTCCTCGCGCCAGGTCTTTTCCTGAGCTAATAGGAGTCCGTTTTGACTCTTAAGTTGCTCGACCCGATCAATTAGCAATTCGAGTCTGGCCATCAGCGCTTGCAGGTCGGTGTCTTCCATTGGGTTCCACTGGATTTGTCTGATGAATGGCAACTGCAGGATAAACGATCTGACGCCCTCGATAGTCTTGGTACGTCTGCCGGTGCTAGGATACAGCGCTTCATTCTAGACATTGCGCCGTCTGGCGCCTAGCTCACCATGCCTATTCAGAACTCCCCGTACGACGCTTTTTCCAAACTGCTGAGCACCAGCGGTCATCCTTGCTCGCCTGCCGAACTGCACGGCGTACTGTTGGGCCGCAGCTGCACCGGTGTTGGCTTTGATGCCGACAATTGGCTGGCTGATGTAGCCGAGCTGCTGGAAACCGAGCCGACCGAGAACGTGCGTAACGCGCTGATCGGCCTGCAAGAGATGGTCAAAGGCGAGCTGACCGGTGATGACGTCACCGTGGTCCTGCTGCTGCCGACCGACGACGCGCCGCTGACCGAGCGCGCCGCCGCGCTGGGCCAATGGTGCCAGGGTTTCCTCCATGGTTTCGGCGTGAACGCCGGCGGCCTGGAACTGAGCACCGACGCCAAGGAAGTGCTGCAGGACCTGGCGGCCATTTCCCAGGTGCAAGACGCCCTGGAAGAGTCCGAAGACGGCGAAGGCGATTACATGGAAGTCATGGAATACCTGCGCGTCGCGCCGCTTCTGCTGTTCACCGAGACCAAGAAAGCCGCTGAGCCAGCCGCACCCAAGCCGTCGCTGCACTAAGAAAGGAAGCCCATCTGCCCATGATCCATATCCCGAAAGCGGAATACACCCGTCGCCGCAAGGCGCTCATGGCGCAGATGGAACCCAACAGCATCGCAATTCTGCCGGCCGCCGCCGTGGCGATCCGCAACCGTGATGTCGAGCACGTTTACCGCCAGGACAGCGACTTTCAATACCTGAGCGGCTTCCCTGAACCGGAAGCGGTGATCGTGCTGATGCCCGGTCGCCAGCACGGCGAGTACGTGCTGTTCTGCCGCGAGCGCAATGCCGAGCGCGAATTGTGGGACGGCCTGCGCGCTGGCACCGAAGGCGCGATCCGTGACTTTGGCGCCGACGATGCCTTCCCCATCACTGACATCGACGACATCCTGCCTGGCCTGATCGAAGGCCGTGACCGGGTGTATTCGGCCATGGGCAGCAACGCCGAATTCGACCGGCACGTGATGGAGTGGATCAACGTGATTCGCTCTAAAGCGCACTTGGGCGCCCAGCCACCGAACGAGTTTGTTGCCCTGGATCACCTGCTTCACGACATGCGCCTGTATAAATCGGCGGCAGAAGTGAAGGTGATGCGCGAGGCCGCGCGAATTTCCTGTGCGGCGCACGTCAAGGCGATGCAGGCCAGCCGCGCCGGGTTATATGAGTTCAGCCTCGAAGCCGAGCTGGATTACGAATTCCGCAAGGGCGGCGCGAAAATGCCGGCCTATGGCTCCATCGTCGCTGCCGGGCGTAACAGCTGCATCCTGCATTACCAGCAGAATGACGCCGTGCTCAAGGACGGCGACCTGGTGCTGATCGACGCCGGTTGCGAGATCGACTGCTACGCCAGCGACATCACCCGCACCTGGCCGGTCAACGGCAGGTTTTCGCCCGAGCAAAAGGCGATCTACGAGATTGTGCTGGCCTCCCAGGAAGCCGCCTTTGCCGAGATCGCGCCGAACAAACATTGGAACCAGGCCCACGAGGCAACGGTGCGCGTCATCACCGCCGGGCTGGTAAAGCTGGGACTGCTGCAAGGCGACGTCGACGAGTTGATCGCCAGCGAAGCCTACCGCGCTTTTTATATGCACCGCGCCGGCCATTGGCTGGGCATGGACGTGCATGATGTGGGCGAATACAAGGTGGGCGGCGAATGGCGGGTGCTGGAAGTCGGCATGGCGTTGACCGTGGAACCCGGCATCTATATTTCGCCGGACAACCAGAACGTGGCGAAGAAATGGCGTGGCATTGGCGTACGCATCGAGGACGACGTGGTAGTGACCAAGCAAGGCTGTGAAATTCTGACCGGCGGCGTGCCCAAGACCGTCGCTGACATCGAAGCGCTGATGGCGGCTGCCCGATGAGCCGGGTCAACCTGGCCATCATCGGCGGTGGACTGGTAGGCGCCAGTCTGGCGTTGGCCTTGCAGGCGGGTGCCAAGGCACGGGGTTGGAAAATCGTGCTGATAGAGCCGTTCGCGCCAGGCGACAGTTACCAACCGAGCTACGACGCGCGTTCCTCGGCGTTGTCCTACGGCGCTCGGCAGATTTATCAGCGTTTGGGACTGTGGCAGGCCATTTCCCGCCGCGCCGAGCCGATCAAACAGATTCACGTGTCGGACCGAGGCCGCTTCTCCACTGCGCGCCTGTCCGCCATGGAGGAGGGCGTGCCGGCCCTCGGCTACGTGGTGGAAAACGCCTGGCTCGGCCAGTGCCTGTGGCAAGGTTTGGACAAACAAGTAGTCAGTTGGCGCTGCCCGGCCGAAGTCACCCGCATGGAGCCCCTGCCCGACGGTTATCGCCTGACGCTCAACGACGAAACCGTGCTCGAATGCGACCTTGCGGTATTGGCCGATGGCGGCCGCTCCGGTTTGCGCGAGCAATTGGGCATCGGCGTCAAAACCCGGCCCTACAACCAGAGCGCGCTGATCGCCAATATCACCCCAAGCGAAGCGCACAACGGCGAGGCGTTCGAGCGCTTTACCGACGAAGGCCCAATGGCCTTGCTGCCGCTGCCGGACAACCGTTGCGCGCTGGTGTGGACGCGCATCGGCATGGACGCCCAGCGCCTGGCCAACCTTGATGAACGCAGTTTCCTGAGTGAATTACAGGGCGCGTTCGGCTACCGCCTGGGCACGCTGAAACAAGTCGGCGCCCGCCATTTGTACCCGCTGACGCTGGTGGAGGCCGAAGAGCAAGTGCGCTCGCACCTGGCGATCCTCGGTAATGCCGCCCACAGCCTGCACCCGATTGCCGGGCAGGGTTTCAACCTGTCCCTGCGCGACGCGAACGCCTTGGCCGAGGCCTTGCTGGCCGGGCCGGCAGTGCCGGGCGACCTGGCAACCTTGCAGCGCTATCGCGAGCGCCAGCGCCAGGACCAGCAACTGACCGTAGGTTTCTCCGATCAGGTGACCCGACTGTTTGGCAGTGCGCAACCGTTAGTGACATTGGGCCGTAACCTGGGCCTGCTGGGCCTGGATTTGTTGCCGCCCGCCAAACGCTGGTTCGCCCGTCAGGCCATGGGCCTGGGCACACGCCCTGATGCTTAACTGGCTGACCCGACGCCTGGGCAAGGCGCGGCTGTTGCGCTGGGTGCTGTCCCTGTACCCGCCGTACCTGGGCGCGGGAATTCGGGTGCAGGCGCTCAGCGCCGATTTTCGCCACGCCAAGGTGCGCATGGGCCTGGGCTGGTACAACCGCAATTACGTCGGTACGCAATTTGGCGGCAGCCTGTATTCGATGGTCGATCCGTTCTACATGTTGCTGTTGATGGAGAACCTGGGGCGCGACTACATCGTCTGGGACAAAGCTGCGAGCATCGACTTCGTGTCGCCGGGCAAAGGCCCGGTCTACGCTGAGTTTTCCATCGACGAGGCCTTGCTGGACGAGATTCGCCGGCAAACCGAAGGCGGCGAGAAGTACTTGCCCCTTCTCAAAGTACAGATTCATGACGGCTCCGGCACTCTGGTGGCGCGGGTCGACAAAACCCTTTACGTGCGGCGCAAGCCGCCAGCAAAGCAGGCTTAAAGCATGGACATGCGCGCAGATGTGCTGATTGTCGGGGCCGGAATGGTCGGAAGCGCCCTGGCGCTGGCGTTGCAGGGCAGTGGCCTGCAGGTGCTGCTGCTCGATGGCAGCCCGCTGAGCGTCAAACCGTTCGACCAGGATGCGGCCTTCGAACCCCGCGTGAGCGCCTTGTCGGCCGCCAGCCAGCGCATTCTGGAGCGCCTGGGCGTGTGGGATGGCATCGTCGAACGGCGCGCCAGCCCTTACGGTGAAATGCAGGTGTGGGACGGCAGCGGCACCGGGCAGATCCATTTTTCGGCAGCCAGTGTGCATGCCCAAGTGCTCGGGCATATCGTCGAGAACCGGGTGGTTCAGGATGCTTTGCTCGACCGCCTGCACGACTGCGACCTGGGCCTGCTGGCCAACGCGCGCCTGGAGCAGATGCGTCGCTCCGGCGATGACTGGCTGCTGACCCTGGCCGACGGTCGCAAATTGCGTGCGCCGCTGGTGGTGGCCGCCGACGGCGCCAATTCCGCCGTGCGCCGCCTGACCGGCACCGCCACGCGCGAATGGGATTACCTGCACAACGCCATCGTCACCAGCGTGCGCAGCAACCAGCCGCACCAGCGCACAGCGTGGCAACGCTTTACCGATACCGGCCCGCTGGCGTTTTTGCCGCTGGTGCGCGATGGGCAGGAGGATTGGTGTTCGATCGTGTGGTCGACCACACCGACGGAGTCCGAACGCTTGATGGCGCTGGACGACGACAGCTTCTGCCGTGAACTGGAGCGCGCGTTTGAAGGGCGCTTGGGCAATGTGATCAGCGCCGACCCGCGCGTATGCGTACCGCTGCGCCAGCGCCACGCCAAGCGCTACGTGGCCGAAGGCCTGGCGTTGATTGGCGATGCCGCCCATGTGATCCACCCATTGGCCGGGCAGGGCGTGAACCTGGGTTTCCTTGACGCGGCGGTGCTGGCCGAGGTGCTGTTGGCTGCGACCGAGCGCGGCGAACGCCTGGCGGATGTGAAGGTGCTGAGCCGCTACGAGCGTAGACGCATGCCGCACAACCTGGCACTGATGGCCGCGATGGAGGGCTTTGAACGCTTGTTCCAGGCTGACCAACTGCCATTGCGCTGGTTGCGTAATGCAGGCTTGAAACTGGTCGACCAGATGCCCGAAGCCAAGGCCGTGTTTGTGCGCCAGGCCCTCGGGCTGACGGGCGACCTGCCAGACCTGGCAAAGCCCTGAATTGAAATATGCCCCCTGTGGGAGGGGGCTTGCCCCCGATGAGGCCAGCCCATCCGGCGCAAATCCCAACTATGCAACATCTGGTAACGCCTCTAGCAAGCGCCACCAAATGTGAGTCCTTATCATTTGCCCTCTTTTTGCAAATGAGAGACCGCACCCATGTTGGCACCCAAGCGCCTCCTGACTGCCCTGGCACTCACCCTCATCGGCAGCACCACCGTGCAGGCAGCCGACGAAGTCGTGGTCTACTCCTCGCGCATCGACGAACTGATCAAGCCGGTGTTCGACGCCTACACCAAAAAGACCGGCGTGCAGGTGAAGTTCATCACCGACAAGGAAGCGCCCTTGATGCAGCGGATCAAGGCCGAAGGCGAAAACGCCACGGCTGACCTGCTGCTCACCGTTGATGCCGGCAACCTTTGGCAAGCCGAACAGATGGGCATCCTGCAGCCGTTCACCTCTGCGGTGATCGACAAGAATATTCCCCTGCAATACCGCTCTTCCAACCATGCGTGGACCGGCTTGAGCCTGCGCGCGCGGACCATCGCCTATTCCACCGACCGGGTAAAACCCGGTGACCTGACCACCTACGAAGCGCTGGCCGACAAGCAATGGGAAGGGCGTCTGTGCCTGCGTACAGCGAAGAAGGTCTACAACCAGTCGCTGACCGCCACGCTGATCGAAACCCATGGCGCGGCCAAGACCGAAGAAATCGTCAAGGGCTGGGTCAACAACTTGTCTACCGACGTGTTCTCCGATGACATCGCGGTGCTCGAAGCGATCAACGCCGGGCAGTGCGACGTGGGCATCGTCAACACTTACTACTACGGCCGCCTGCACAAGCAGAAACCGGACCTTGCGGTGAAGCTGTTCTGGCCGAACCAGGGCGACCGCGGCGTGCATGTGAACCTGTCGGGCATCGGCCTGACCAAACATGCGCCGCACCCGGAAGCCGCCAAGGCCTTGGTGGAATGGATGACCACGCCTGAGGCGCAGAAGATCTTTGCCGATGTGAACCAGGAGTTCCCAGCCAACCCCGCCGTGCCGCCATCGGCGGAAGTCGCGACCTGGGGCAAGTTCGTGGCCGATACTCTGCCGGTGGAAGTGGCCGGTAAACGTCAGGCTGAGGCCATTCGCCTGATGGATCGCGCTGGCTGGAACTGAGTAAAGATCTAACTGTAGAAGCGACCTTGTGTGGGAGCTGGCTTGCCTGCGATAGCGTCACCTCGGTGTAACTGACACACCGAGGTGCCTGCATCGCTGGCAAGCCCGGCACCCACACAAGCCCGCTCCCACAGTGTTAGCCGCGACTTCAAAACCATCATTTCCAGAGAGCTTTTCCTTGGCCCACCCCGCCCAACGTCGCTGGTACCTGCCGGTCTTCACCGTCGCCGCCCTGGTGCTGCTGCCGCTGAGCGTGTTGTTGCTGTCCTGGCAGAGCATCGATCAACAAATCTGGTCGCACCTGTGGGAAACCCAGATGCCCCGCCTGCTGGGCAACACCCTGACATTGGTGTTGGGCGTTGGCACCGGCGTGACGCTGTTGGGCGTAAGCCTGGCCTGGCTGACCAGCCTCTGCGAATTCCCGGGGCGGCGCTGGCTCGACTGGGCGTTGATGCTGCCCTTCGCAATTCCGGCCTACGTGCTGGCCTTTGTGTTTGTCGGCCTGCTGGATTTCGCGGGGCCGGTGCAAACCCTGCTGCGCGAAGGGTTCGGCAACGGCTTGCGCCTGCCACGCGTGCGCTCTACCAGCGGCGTGATCATCGTGCTGGTGCTGGTGTTCTATCCCTACGTCTACCTGTTGGCGCGTACTGCATTTTTGGCGCAGGGCAAAGGCCTGATGGAAGCGGCGCGGGTGCTCGGTCAATCGCCATGGCAAGCGTTCTGGCGTGTCGCATTGCCCATGGCGCGGCCGGCGATTGGTGCCGGCGTCGCCTTGGCATTGATGGAAACCCTGGCGGACTTCGGCGCTGTCTCGGTGTTCAACTTCGACACCTTCACCACGGCCATCTACAAGACCTGGTACGGCTTTTTCAGCCTTTCCAGCGCCGCCCAATTGGCCAGCCTGTTGCTTCTGGTGGTGATGCTGGTGCTGTACGGCGAACGACGCGCCCGAGGCGCCAGCCGCCCGAGTAATGAGCGGCCACGGGGCAAGGCGTTGTATCACCTGCGCGGTTTCAAGGCGGCGGCAGCCAGCACGTGGTGTGGCTTGGTGTTCGCCTGCGCCTTTGTCATCCCGATGCTGCAACTGGTCGCCTGGTTCTGGCAACGTGGCCGGTTCGACCTGGATGAGCGCTACAGCGGCTTAATCATCCATACCCTCTACCTGGGTGGCATCGCGGCACTGATTACAGTCAGCGTGGCGTTGATATTGGCCTTTGCCAATCGCCTGGCACCCACGCGGGCGATTCGCTCCGGGATCAGCCTGGGCAATGTCGGCTATGCCTTGCCGGGCTCGGTGCTGGCGGTGTCGATCATGCTGGCGTTCAGCTACCTGGACCGTGAACTGGTGGTGCCGTTGTCGAGTTGGCTCGGCGGCGCGGGCAAGCCCCTGTTGCTGGGCAGCCTGTCGGCGTTGGTGCTGGCGTATCTGGTGCGTTTCCTGGCAGTGGCCTACGGGCCGTTGGAAAACAGCCTGGCGCGAATCCGCCCTTCGTTGCCGGAAGCAGCGCGCAGCCTCGGCGTGAGTGGACCGCGACTGTTTTGCAAAGTGTATCTGCCGCTGTTGCTGCCGGGGACGTTGAGCGCGGCGCTGCTGGTGTTTGTCGATGTGCTCAAGGAAATGCCTGCGACCCTGCTGATGCGCCCGTTTGGCTGGGACACCCTGGCCGTACGAATTTTTGAAATGACCAGCGAAGGGGAATGGGCGCGAGCCTCATTACCCGCACTCACGTTGGTGTTGGTGGGCCTGTTGCCGGTGATCGGCCTGATTCGACGCTCCGCTCGGCAAATCGGTTAGGTGCCAGTCCTACGGCTTGCGGCTACAATGCGCGGCATTCGGTGCGCTCCGTCCTTCGGATCGAGTCGCTGTATGTCGCTGCAGGCCTTGTAGTCAGAGGTGTTGAGCGCAAACAGCAGCTCTGTGCATCTTCGCCAATCCCGGAAGGAGAAACCCATGGGACAGCGTACGCCTCTGTATGACCTGCATCTCGCCCTCGGCGCGAAAATGGTCGATTTTGGCGGTTGGGATATGCCTCTGCACTACGGCTCGCAAGTTGAAGAACACCATCAGGTGCGACGCGACTGCGGGGTGTTTGACGTATCTCATATGACCGTGATCGATGTCACAGGCCTTCAGGCCAAGGAATGGCTTCAGCACCTGCTGGCCAATGATGTCGATCGTTTGCATGGCTGCGGCCGTGCGCTTTACAGCGCCATGCTCAATGAGCAGGGCGGCGTGGTGGACGACATGATCGTTTACCGCACCGAGACCGGTTACCGGCTGGTGGTCAACGCCGCTACGCGTGATCAGGACATGGCCTGGATGCAAGCACAGCTGGGCGACTACGCGGCGCAGCTGCATGAGCGGCCAGAATTGGCCATGCTCGCCATTCAAGGCCCGCACGCCCGGCAGAAAATCGCCGAGCTGGTCACGCAGGCCCGCGGCACGCTTATCCACCAGCTCAAGCCCTTTGAAGGCCAGGCCGATGGCGATTGGTTTATCGCCCGCACGGGTTACACCGGCGAAGACGGTCTGGAAATTGTCCTGCCGGCCGAGCAGGCTCCGGGCTTTTTCAACGATCTGGTAGGGGCCGGTATTTCACCCATCGGCCTTGGCGCCCGCGATACGCTGCGCCTCGAAGCCGGCATGAACCTGTACGGCCAGGATATTCACCAGGACGTTTCGCCTCTGGCGGCCAATATGGCCTGGAGCATCGCCTGGGAACCGGCTGAGCGTCAGTTCATCGGCCGCGCTGCCCTTGAGGCGGAAAAGACCGCAGGTGTGCAGTTCAAATTGGTCGGGCTGGTACTGGAAGAGCGTGGTGTTTTACGCGCTCATCAGGTGGTTCGTATCGCCAATGTTGGCGAAGGGGAGATAACCAGTGGTAGTTTCTCTCCTACGCTGAGCAAATCCATTGCCTTGGCGCGCGTACCGACGGCCACCGCCGATCGGGCCGAAGTGGAAATCCGCGGCAAGTGGTACCCGGTTCGAGTGGTCAAACCGACCTTCGTGCGCCATGGCAAAACCTTGATCTAACTATTTCCGGCAGGCCTGAGGCCGCTGACATTTCTTCTTGAGGACACAGACTATGAGCGATATCCCTGCCGACCTGCGTTTTGCCGAAAGTCATGAGTGGGCCCGTCTGGAAGCCGACGGCACTGTGACCGTCGGTATCTCCGACCATGCTCAGGAAGCTTTGGGTGATGTGGTGTTTGTTGAGTTGGCCGAAGTCGGCGCCAAGTTTGACGCTGAAGGCCAGGCTGGTGTGGTTGAGTCTGTGAAAGCCGCTTCGGATATCTACTCACCAGTTGCTGGCGAAGTGATCGCCGTTAACGAGGAACTGAGTGGCAGCCCTGAACTGCTGAACTCCGACCCGTATGGCGCCTGGATCTTCAAGCTCAAGCCAAGCAACCCGGCTGACCTGGAAAAACTGCTTGATGCTGCAGGCTACAAAGCGGCCATCGGCGAGTAAACGCGAGCCGTTGGAACAGCGCAAATCAATGTGGGAGCTGGCTTGCCTGCGATAGCATCACTGCGGTGTGGTTGAATCACCGCGGTGCCGGCATCGCAGGCAAGCCAGCTCCCACAGTTGATTGCGGATAGCTGGCAGTTTGTTTTCAGCTCGCTTTCAGTACCGCTTTTACCGCCGCAACCGACCGCTCGACATCCGCCTCTGTCATCGCCGTGAACATCGGCAACGACACGATCAAACGCCCAACACGCTCAGCCACCGGGAACATGCCTTCCTTGAAACCCTGTGCCCGGTACAAGCTCAGCAGGTGGATTGGCGGGTAGTGATAGCCAATGCCGACGCCGTGGGCCTGCATCTGTTCCATGAACGTAGCGCGGGCGGGAAGACCATCCTGACGCTCCGGCAGTACCAGCTGGAACAGGTGCCAGTTGCTGTTTTCGAAATCCGCTGGCGGCAGTTGCGCGCCGTATTGCGCTTCAAAATCGCTGCCGAAGCACTTGAAGTAATGGCGTGCCAGTTTCTGGCGATGCGCAGTGATCTTCTCGATATGCGCGAATTGCCCCAGGCCGATGGCTGCGGCTATGTCGGTCATGTTGAATTTGCCACCCAGCACATCCACGTCCAGGCCGTCGAAGCCGGTGCGGGTAACACCTTGCAGGCGATACTTTTCAGCCAGACGGGCTTCCTCGGCGTTGTTCAACACCAGGCAACCGCCTTCGGAAGACGTGATGTTCTTGTTCGCCTGGAAGCTGAACGAGACGAAGTCGCCGGTCGCGCCGATACGCTCGCCATCCCAGCTGGAGCCCAATGCCTGGGCGGCGTCTTCGACAATGCGCAGGTTGTACTTGTTGGCCAGCGCGTAGAGCATCGGCATATCCAGGGGCAGGCCCGCCAGGTACACCGGAATGATCGCCTTGGTGCGTGGGGTGATCGCGGCTTCTACCTGAGCCAGGTCAATATTGCGGGTGACCGGGTCGATATCCGCAAATACCGGCGTGGCCCCTACTTCCAGAATCACGTTTGCCGTGGCGACCCAGGAAATCGGCGTGGTGATCACTTCATCGCCAGGCCCGATGCCGGCGATGCGCAACGCGATCTCCATGGTGCAGGTGCCGGAATTGAAGGTCCGCACCGGACGGCCGCCAAAGTATTCCGAAAGCTGTGCTTCGAACGCCTGCACTTTCGGCCCGCTGGTGATCCAGCCCGAGCGCAGTACATCGCCGACCGCCGAGATGGTCGCTTCATCAATGGTAGGTTTGGAAAACGGCAGAAAGGGCTGTTGGCTCATAACGACGAAGGCATCCGTTTCAGATAGGCGATGAGTAATAGAGGTATCAGTACCGCATGGTTGCACGGCTCGACTGAATATAGCCTGTCGTCGGTGAACGAATTGTCATGTTGCGCATAAAAATGCCGCTTATCAGCGGCATTTTCTGTTGCAGGTCAGAATGAAACGCGCGCTTCAAGAAACACATTCTGCTCTTTGAGTTTGCCCTTGAGCTGTTCATCGCGGGCGTTTATCCGGTTAGCGAAGGTGTTGTAGCCGGTTTCGACCTTGCCCATGTCCACGTAACGCCAACCTGTGCCCAAAGTGACCTTTTCGCTGACCTTGGCCTCCAGGCCCAAGCCTGCGCTGTAGGCAAAGTTGTAGTGGCGGTTACTGGCGAACTGGCGAGTCGCATTGCTCTGGTACCCCGCGGCATCGATTTGCGCCATGCCGATACCGGCCATTGCGTAGAACGACAGCCAGTCATTGACCGGGATGTTTTTATAGCCGTTGAGCATCACGCGCTGGCTGTCGACCTCCAGGCGGTTAACGTTGACATTGAAGGGGGCCCAATAGGAGTCGAACGTCGAGCTGCTGCGCGTGGTGTATTCCCCTTCCAGGCGCCAGCCATCGGCAAAGGCGTAACCTAAAGCCAATGACCCAGTGAGCGCCTTGTTACTGTCAGGGGCCTCCACGCGATCAGTGACGCGTGGGCTGGTCAATTGCGCACTGGAGAGGTTCTGACGGGCACTGTTGAGTTTTGCCGACCCGTACCAATTTTCTGCTTGAGCCAAGGGTGCAGCTAACGCAGAGAGAGCCAAAGCGTAAGCAAGTTTTTGCATGGGAGAGGATTCACTTTAACTAAGAGAATCTCAGTGTGGCGCTTGGTACTTTTGTGTTCGGCAGGAGTTTTCCGCTTTCAACGGGAAAAAGCAGAAGGCCTGGGCGGCGGCGGAGATCGTAGAGAGACAGGCATAAAAAATGCCGCTTAAAAAGCGGCATTTTTTATGGGCAGGTATTACTCGGTCACAGCATTTTTCGCGAGGATGGCGTTGGCCAACTCCATGTCCGTGGCCTGCAGGCCAGGGTTGTCGGCGCGAACTTTCTGCATGGCAGCTTCCAGGTACGGGCCGCGGATGCCGCCGTCGCTGGCGACGAAGCTACCGGCGTCGTCTTGGGCGGCGACCACCAGCTTGTGGTCCTTGAAGGTCAGGTACGTCGAGCCAGTCGTGGCGCCCGACGAGATGACATTGCGCCAGAAGCTGTCGGCCATGGCTGAACCGACAGGTAGGGAAAGCACAGCGAGGGTCGCGACAGCATATTTGAGACGCATGGTGGGTGACTCCGGGTGGGTTATCTGAACAGTTTGATTGTAGATAACCCAGGCGAGTTCCATCACTGACTAAACCTAAACAGTTTCGACCTGTAAAACCACGCCATCCTGACCAATGACACGGACTTGAGCGCCGACGGGGCTGTCCGTCCCGGTTGCCATCCACACGCCATCGCCGACTTTTATCTTGCCTCGACCATCGACGATGGCTTGATGCACCACAAAGGTGCGCCCTATCAATTCCGAGCCGCGCATATTCAGCCCCGGCTGATCGCTGACTTTGGCGCTGCTGCGCTGGCGCTTCCACCAGTACACCGCTGTGAGGATCGACAACACGGCGAATAGCAGCAGTTGCCATTCCAGCCCGAGCGGTGGGATCAAAAACTTGATCACGCCCACAGCAGCGGCAGCAATCCCCATCCACAGCAGGTAGCCACCGGCGCCGAATACTTCAAGAATCAACAGCACCGTACCCAGTGCCAACCAATCCCAGAACGACAGATGCTGCAGGAAATCCCACATGGCGATCGCCTCAGCCTTTCTTGTTGTCGAACGTTGCCTTGACGATTTCGCCGATCCCACCGACGGCGCCAATCACCTGGCTGGCTTCCAGCGGCATCAGGATGACTTTGCTGTTGTTGGCCGACGCCAGCTTGCCCAATGCATCGATGTATTTCTGCGCCACGAAGTAATTGATGGCCTGCACGTTACCGGTGGCGATTGCTTCGGAAACCACCTGGGTCGCACGGGCCTCTGCTTCTGCCTGGCGTTCACGGGCTTCGGATTCGAGGAAGGCTGCCTGGCGTCCACCTTCGGCTTCAAGGATCTGCGCCTGCTTCTTGCCTTCGGCGGTCAGGATCGCCGATGCCCGCAGGCCTTCGGCCTCCAGGATCTGCGCACGCTTGATCCGCTCGGCTTTCATCTGGCCGGACATGGCGGCCATCAGGTCGGCGGGTGGGCTGATGTCCTTGATCTCGATCCGGGTGATCTTGATGCCCCACGGCGCCGTGGCTTCGTCCACGGTGCGCAGCAGTTTTTCGTTGATGCCGTCACGCTGGCTAAGCATCGCGTCCAGCTCCATGGAGCCGAGCACGGTACGGATATTGGTTTGCAGCAGGTTACGGATGGCATGCTCGAGGTTATTGACCTCGTAGGCGGCCTGGGCGGTGTTGACCACCTGGAAGAAGCACACGGCGTCGATCTGCACGGTGGCGTTGTCGGCGGTGATCACTTCCTGGGGCGGGATATCCAGCACGCTTTCCATCACGTTGATCTTGCGACCGATGCGGTCCATGACCGGGATGATGATGTTGAGGCCAGGTTTAAGGGTGTTGGTGTAGCGGCCGAAACGCTCGACCGTCCACTGGTAACCCTGAGGCACCACCTTGAAGCCCATGAAAAGGATGGCCACGGCCAACCCGACGAAAAGAAGCAGTACGGTTCCGATCTGCATAGCGATTCCCTATCTGATGGTGTCAGTGAAGCGACGTGCGGCCGATTGTAACGGTCTGGTCACTGATAAGGACGGTTTCAGGGTGCAACAAGCAAATCATTTGTTTCTGAATCCCCAGGCGTTACCCGTAATACTTCTGCCATCGTTGTCAGCCCGGCATTCACTTTGTCGATGCCACTCATCCGCAGGCTGCGCATGTCTTGGCTCCGCGATGCGCGACGTAAGGCCTGCACGTCCGCGCCGGGGGTGATCAGCGCCTTGAGCTTCTCGTCCATCACCATGATTTCGTAGAGCCCGGCCCGGCCTCGATAACCGCTATCACGGCAGTCCGCGCAGCCAACCGCTTCATGGGTATTGCCCTGCCCAGTCACCCCACGTTTGCAGTGAGGGCATAAAAGCCGCACCAAGCGCTGCGCCATCACACCTATCAGCGTAGCTTTGATCAAATAATGAGCAATGCCAAGTTCCTGCAAACGGCTGATAGCGCTGGGTGCGTCGTTGGTGTGCAGGGTCGATAGCACCAGGTGCCCGGTGAGCGCGGCCTGGATGGCCATTTCTGCAGTTTCCTGATCGCGAATCTCACCGATCATGATGATGTCCGGATCCTGGCGCAGCAGTGCGCGAACACCGCTGGCGAAGGTCAGGTCGATGTTGTGCTGCACCTGCATCTGGTTAAAGGCAGGTTCCACCATCTCTATCGGGTCTTCCACCGTGCACAGGTTGACCTCGCGGGTCGCCAGGTGCTTGAGCGTGGTGTAGAGCGTGCTGGTCTTGCCTGAGCCGGTAGGCCCGGTGACCAGGATGATGCCGTTGGCCTGGCCGGCCATGGCATGCCAGCGTTGCTGATCATCGGCAGACAAACCCAACTGGTCAAAATCCTTGAGCAAGACGTGCGGGTCGAAAATCCGCATCACCAGTTTTTCGCCAAACGCTGTCGGCAGTGTTGAGAGGCGCAACTCCACTTCGATGCCCGCCGGGCTCTTGGTCTTGACCCGGCCGTCCTGGGGTTTGCGTTTTTCCGCCACATTCATACGGCCCAGACTTTTCAGGCGGCTGACCACCGCCATGGTGACCTGGGCTGGAAACTGATAGACGTCATGCAGCAGCCCGTCGATGCGAAAACGCACGCGGCCCTGGTCGCGACAGGGTTCGATATGGATGTCACTGGCTCGCTGGCCGAAGGCGTACTGCAACAGCCAGTCGACGATGTTGACGATATGCGCGTCATTGGCGTCCGGCTCCTGATCACCGGTGCCGAGGTTGAGCAGTTCGAAGTTGCCAGCCACCGCAACTTTTTGATCGGCACCGCTGACGGACTTGGCCAGCCGGTAGAAGTCACCGATACAGCGCTGAATCTCTCGGGGGTTGGCGACCACGCGCCTGATCGAGCGCTTGAGCACCTGTGCCAAACCGGCCTCCCATCCACGGATATGCGGCTGGGCGCTGGCGACGGTGACGGTCTGCGCATCCACCGCCACCGCGAGGATGGCGTGGCGTTGCGCGAACGCGTGGGACATCAACGGCACCACCGCCGCCACGTCGATCTTCAGCGGGTCGATACGCAGATAAGGTTGCCCGACATGCCCGGCAAGCCATTGAGTCAACGTTTCGAGGCAAGGCCCTTCAGCCGCGATGCTTTCCAACGGATGTCGAGTGGCGGGTGCTTTCGCTGACCTTTGGGCCTCGTCCGCTGTAATCAGCCCCTGCTCGACCAATGCAGGTAACAGTTGATGCAGTTCCAATCGATGATCGTGCAAGGCGGCGAGCATGAAGAATTCCTGAGTGACGGCGGGCGTAATCTCAGGCTAGCCATCCTCTTAACTCCCACCGCTCAGGGTGTATTGCAGGTTTTTACTGATTGGCCGCCGCCACCGCTTGAGGCCGCACGGAATCGGCCTGCCACACCTCCAGCGAGCACACACTGATCAGGTTTCGAATCTTTTCACCGATCACCTGGGCGCGATGCCAGCTCAGGCCGTTCATCACGATATCAATGCTCAGCAGGTCGTGGTCACGGCTCACATTGACCTGTTGCGGCGTCAGGAACTGCAGCGCGAAGTAATTCAGTACCCGGCACAGCAGGTCCGGTTCTGCCTCGGCGGTGATCTGATAATGCGCTTGGCAGTGGGCGCTGTTGACGGCCCATGCATCGAGACGCGTAGCGGGGCAGGTGGTTTCGACGGCGTGCATGCTGACTCTCCAGATTCGACTGGAGAAATTTTTACATTCGCACGCGGAGATTTCTTATCTAAGATGCGCCCTATTGGTGAAAAAACGACTCAAGTAATTCAGGCTTAGCGCCTTCATAGGTATTTTTATGCACAGTGAGTTGGACGCCTACGACCGCCGCATTCTGGCCCTGCTGCAAGAGGACGCCTCGCTTTCCAGCGCGCAGATCGCCGAGCAGGTGGGTCTCTCGCAATCGCCATGCTGGCGGCGTATTCAACGGCTTAAAGAGGAGGGCGTGATTCGCGGGCAGGTCACGCTGCTGGACCGCAAGAAGATCGGCCTCAACACGCAGATTTTTGCCGAGGTCAAACTCAATGCTCACGGACGGTCCAACTTCACCGAATTCACCGAAGCGATTCGCGGGTTTCCGGAAGTCCTGGAGTGCTATGTGCTGATGGGGGCGGTGGATTTTCTGCTGCGCATCGTTACCTCTGACATCGAGGCGTATGAGCGGTTTTTCTTCGAGAAGCTGTCGATGGTACCGGGGATTCAGGAGGTGAACTCGATTGTGGCCCTGTCGGAGATCAAGTCCACCACCAGCCTGCCAGTGTTGCGCTGACTGCGGGAGCGGACAAGCCCGCTCCCACATTTGACCGAGTTGCCTGGTATTACAGACGCAGCAACGTCTTCCATGCACGGTTCTGATACACCGCAATCGCCTGATGCATACGCGCATCCAGCGACTCGTCGGTAATCGGCTGATTAGCCAGTACCGCCAGCTTGTTCAGCTCGCCGTACAAACGGTCCAGTTCCGGAATGTCCACCACCTGACGCGCGTGGTGCAGCCAGGCCTGGATGCGTTCAATGCGCGGCAGTTGCTCGGCCAGGTCTTCCGGTTGTTGCTGGTAACGTTGCAGTTGCAGGGCAACGGCGTCGTCAGCCAGCAGGCGCGGCAGCCAGTTGGTGATTTGCGCAGCGCCCTGGCGGTTGCCACGCACGTTGCGGTCGGCGGTCCAGGTGCGGGCCAGCAGCCAGCGCGAGGTGTTCAGCGAGAACAAGCCCCAGCGCACGTCTTGCAGTTCTTCAACAAACTGTTCAGGTGCGGCTTTGCGGATGTCTTCATCGTCGTCACCGGCCTGCACCAGTGGGCGCCAGTCTTCCAGCAATGCATCGAGTGCGCTGCGCAGCTCGCTGGTGGATTGACGCGGGGCGGCCTGGCCGAGGCTGCCGATCAGCGCGCGCAGTTCACCGAGGTTTTCGACCCAGTCCTGCAGCAAGCGCCAGTGGCCATTGAAGCGATATTGCTCGGCCAGGCGCTGGCTGCTGCCCAACAGGTGCCACATGATCGCGGCGAAGGCGTCGTCCAGCGGCATTTCGGCGTGGATCTGCGGCGCAGGCAGGCTCAGCGAGTAGCTGCTGGCGTCATACAGACGGTAGCCGCGCTCGGCCTTGCTGATATCGCACGGCATCAGCGCCAGGGTGGCGGCCAGTTCGGCGGCCAGTTCCAGCAGGGCGGCCGGTTCACCTTCGCGCAGCTCCAGTTCCAGCTCGCAGATTTCTTCTTTCTGCTTGCCGACCACGACGTGGCCCAGGTCCAGAGCGGCTTCGATCACGACCTTGGCCTTGCCACGGCCCCAGGCGATTTCGGCGCGTTCACGCACGAAGTCGGTGGTGAAAATCGGTTTGAGGGTCTTTTTGTCCAACTCGGCCAGTTGCTCGGGCCAGCATTCGCCGTCGAGTTTCTTCACGTCGAGCTTGGCTTTGGGCAGGTCCCAGTTGTACTCGTTGCGTTCCGACAAGCCAGCGACGCTTTGGCCACGGGTCTTGAGGGTCTGGATGATTTCGTCACCGTCCTTGCGCAAACGCAGGGCGACTTTGGCCTGAGCCAGGTCGCGCTCGGGGGTGTCGAAGTATTGGTTCATCAACTCACGGCGTTCCCAGCCACTTTTGTTGCGTTTTTTCAGTAGCGGGTGCTCACGCAGCGCGGCGAGTGTTTCGCGGCTGACGCGGAGCTTGATTTCGGTTTCTTTCTGCATGGCCGGAAAATCCAGGATCGGGAGCGCAGCCGGGGAAAAGAGTGGCTGCCAAGGTCGTGCAGTGTACAGGACTGAGCCCGGCAACGCGCCGCAACGGTTTATTGTGGCGTGCAGATGGTTCTATAGTGGGGCTCATCCGGGAAGTTGAGAGGCCGCGCATGCCGTTACCGTCCATGAAAGAGCAATTCGCCGCATTGATTGCCGCGCCGTCGGTCAGTTGCACCCAAGCGTCTCTCGACCAGACCAACCGCCCGGTGATCGACCTGCTCGCCGGGTGGCTGGGCGATCTGGGTTTTGCCATCGACATCCAGCAAGTCAGCCCGGGCAAGTTCAACCTGCTCGCCAGCTTCGGCAGTGGCCCTGGAGGTCTGGTGCTGGCCGGGCATAGCGATACCGTTCCCTACGACGCCGCGCAGTGGAAGACCGATCCGCTCAAGTTGACGGAAGTTGACGGCCGTTGGGTAGGACTGGGCAGCTGCGACATGAAAGGCTTTTTTGCGCTGATCATCGAAGCCGTGCTGCCGTTGCTGGACCAGCCGTTCAAACAACCGCTGCTGATCCTCGCCACGTGCGATGAAGAAAGCTCGATGTCCGGCGCCCGCGCACTGGCCGAGGCCGGGCGCCCGTTGGGCCGCGCGGCGGTGATCGGCGAACCGACGGGCCTCAAGCCGATCCGCCTGCACAAAGGCGTGATGATGGAGCGCATCGACATCCTTGGGCAAAGCGGCCATTCGTCGGACCCAAGCCTGGGCCACAGTGCTCTGGAAGCGATGCACGATGCCATTGGTGAACTGCGCGGCCTGCGCCTGGCCTGGCAGCGCGAGTACCGCAACCCGCAATTCAGCGTGCCGCAACCGACCATGAACTTCGGTTGTATCCACGGCGGCGACAACCCCAACCGTATCTGTGGCCAATGTTCCCTGGAGTTCGACCTGCGGCCCCTGCCGGGCATGGACCCCAAGGTGCTGCGCGACGCTATCCGGCAAAAGCTCGAACCCCTGGCCGAGCGCCATAAAGTCAAGATCGACTACGCGCCGTTGTTTCCCGAAGTGCCGCCGTTCGAGCAGGCCGAAGACGCCGAGCTGGTGCGGGTGGCGGAACGATTGACCGGTCATCGTGCCGAAGCAGTAGCGTTCGGCACCGAAGCGCCTTATCTTCAGCGCCTTGGTTGTGAAACTCTGGTGCTTGGCCCTGGCGATATTGCCTGCGCCCACCAGCCGGGCGAGTACCTCGAAATGTCACGCTTGACGCCTACAGTGCGTCTATTGCGGGAACTGATCGACCATTACTGCCTGAAACCTGCATAAATTAACCCCTGCCCATTCGTACATAAGGAGAGCGAGCGTGTCGCCAAGCCTGTTCCGACGATAACCATCAGCCCGCTGTGCGCTTTTATGTTTCATCCTTTTTTGGCTGCTTTTTATTACAGGCCCAGGTTTTATGCCCGAATACGTCAATTGGCTTCGTCACGCTTCGCCTTACATCAACGCTCACCGCGACTGCACCTTTGTGGTCATGCTGCCCGGTGATGGTGTGGAACACCCCAACTTCGGCAACATCGTCCACGACCTGGTGCTGCTCCATAGCCTGGGCGTGCGGTTGGTATTGGTTCACGGGTCGCGCCCACAAATCGAAGCGCGCCTTGAAGCGCGTGGCCTCACCCCGGCTTACCACGAAGGCCTGCGCATCACGGATGCCGCGACGCTGGAGTGCGTGATCGACGCGGTCGGCCACCTGCGCATTGCTATCGAAGCACGCCTGTCGATGGACATGGCCTCCTCGCCGATGCAGGGCTCGCGCCTGCGCGTCGCCAGCGGCAACCTGGTTACGGCACGGCCGATCGGAGTGCTTGAAGGCGTGGATTACCACCACACCGGCGAAGTGCGCCGGGTCGACCGCAAGGGCATCAACCGCCTGCTGGACGAGCGCTCCATCGTGCTGCTGTCGCCGTTGGGTTACTCGCCGACCGGCGAAATCTTCAACCTGGCCTGCGAAGACGTCGCCACCCGCGCCGCCATCGACCTGGGCGCCGACAAGCTGCTGCTGTTTGGCGCCGATCTGGGCCTGATCGACGAACATGGTCGCCTGGTCCGCGAGCTGCGTCCGCAGCAAGTGCCGGCGCACCTGCAGCGCCTGGGCAGCAACTATCAAGCTGAACTGTTGGACGCCGCCGCCGAAGCGTGCCGGGGCGGAGTAGGGCGCAGCCATATCGTCAGCTACGCCGAAGATGGCGCGTTGCTCACCGAGCTGTTCACCCGGGACGGCGGCGGTACGCTGGTGGCCCAGGAGCAATTCGAACAGGTGCGCGAGGCGGCGATTGAGGATGTGGGCGGTTTGCTCGACCTGATCAGCCCGCTGGAAGAGCAGGGCATTCTGGTGCGGCGTTCGCGGGAAGTGCTGGAGCGTGAGATCGAGCAGTTCAGCGTGGTTGAGCGCGAAGGCATGATCATCGCCTGTGCGGCGCTGTATCAGATCGCGGATTCGGATGCAGGGGAGCTGGCGTGTCTGGCGGTCAACCCGGAGTATCGTCACGGCGCACGCGGCGACGTGTTGCTGGAGCGCATCGAGACCCGTGCGCGGGCGCAGGGTTTGAAGACGCTGTTTGTGCTCACCACGCGAACCGCACACTGGTTCCGGGAGCGCGGGTTTGTGCCGAGCAGCGTCGACCGCCTGCCGTCAGCGCGGGCGTCGCTGTACAACTATCAGCGTAACTCGAAGATTTTCGAGAAGGCTCTGTAAGCCTGATCTTCCTGCCTGATAAAGAGCTGGCTCATGTGGGAGCTGGCTTGCCTGCGATGCAGACGACTCGGTTTTTCAGATAAACCGAGGTGATGCTATCGCAGGCAAGCCAGCTCCCACATTTGATTACCTTATTGGCTGATGAATTTATCGGTCACAAAGGCCGAATAGTCCGGCAACACCGTCTCAACCTTCCCCTGTTCCTTCAAAAACTTCGCCGTTTCCCCAATCGCTTTCGCCGTGCCCCCTTTAAGCAGGGCATCGGTTTGTTGCGCCTGGGCGTCCGGGAAGGTGCTGCCGGCCAACAGCTCAGGAATATCGGCCGCATTTGAACCTGTCAGTTTGGCGATTTTCTGCACCGGCTCCGAATCCACTGTCCAGCCGTCTTTATGGGCGGCGTAGTCGGCGAATGCATCCAGCGTGACCTTGGCAAACTTGGCCACTGCATCAGGATGTTTTTCCGCGAAATCCTTGCGCGCTACCCACACCTCAAACGTCGGCGCCCCCCACTGGCCCACCTGGGCTGCGTCTGTCAGGGTTTTTCCGGTCTTGCGGATTTCTCCCAGCGCCGGTGACCACACGAACGCGCCGTCGATATCGCCACGTTTCCACGCGGCCGCAATTTCCGCGGGCTGCAGGTTCACTACTTTGACTTGTTTGGTGTCCAGCCCCCAATGTTTCAGCGCGCCGAGCAGGCTGTAATGAGAGGTTGAGACGAAGGGCGTAGCGATGGTTTTACCGATCAGGTCCTGCGGTTTGTCGATGCCACTGCCATTGCGCACAACCAGGGCTTCAGAAGCATTGATCTGCGCCGATACGATAAAGGCCACGATGGGTAGATTGCGTGAAGCCGCCGCTGCGAGGGGGCTGGAACCGAGGTTGCCGATTTGCACATCGCCAGACGCAATCGCGGTTACAACGTCGGGCCCACTGTTGAAACGGCGCCAGGCAATCTTCTCGCCGAGGGCTTTTTCGTAGAGGCCGTCGGCCTGTGGGACTTTGCTGGGGTCGATGCCGGTTTGGTAGCCGATGGTTAAATCGGCCGCTTTGACACCAAAAGAAAGTATTAGTGACACAAAAACTGTAACAAATTGACGGGAGGATGTGCCTTTGGCCATGATGGCGTCGCCTTTTTGATCGTGGGTGACGTATGCAACAGTACGGCCACACTAATCGATCTAAAAAAAGGCTGGTAAATACCCTTTAGGAATTAGCTTATGGAGCGGTTGGTCTACGCTGATCGGCTCGCCTCATGGAAAGGCTTATTCCTGGATCGTATGAAAAAGAATGAAACAATTCTTTTTGGGTGTATGAAAAACTCATTACCCTGCAGGGACCAAATTAACTGCGGTTAGACGAAGGTAGTAGACATACAAAGTTACGATTGACTTGGTAGTCACTATCTGGCGCTAATCGCGCATCTGTGGATCCGGGGCGTCAGACCCAGGACCTAAGAAATACAAAAATTAGAAATGAGAGGAGCGGTACATGAAGAAGTCAACATTGGCGTTGGCCGTGGCTGTCGCTGCGATTGCCCAACAGGCAAACTCCGCCGGTTTCATCGATGACAGCAAAGTAACACTGGGTCTGCGTAACTTTTACATCAACACCGACAACCGTGATTTGAAGCCTTCGGCGACCTCGAACACCCGCAGCAAGAACGCTGAATGGGGCCAAGGTTTTGACCTGCGTTTCATCTCCGGCTTCACCGAAGGGACCGTTGGTTTCGGTCTTGATGCTATCGGCCTGTACGGCGTACGTCTGGATTCCAGCCGTGCCGATCACGGTAACTACACGGGCACCGCGTCTGGCGGCACTGTGTTCCCAAGCGATGGCAACAAAGCGGTCAACGATTTCGCCAGCCTGGGTGTGACCGGTAAGGTCAAGGTTTCCCAGACCGTGCTGAAAATCGGCACCCTGCAGCCAAACAACCCGGTTATCAAAACCAACGACGGTCGTCTGCTGCCGCAAACGTTCCAAGGTGGCGAGATCTCCTCGAACGAGATCAAGGACCTGACCCTGACTGCCGGTCAGATCGAGCACTCCAAGGGCCGTAACTCCAGCAACAACGAAGGCCTGTCGCTGGCGGGTGCCAACGGTAGCTCGAACTATGACGCTGGCAACTTCGTCAACAAGTTCTACTACGCCGGTGCTGACTACAAAATCACCAAAGATCTGACCGCTTCGTACTACTACGGCGAGCTGAAAGACTTCTACGCGCAGAACTTCCTGGGCTTGGTCCACAACTGGGCTATCGGTCCTGGCGTGTTGAAAAGTGACCTGCGTTACTACCGCAGCCGCGACAACGGCGCCAACGGCAACGAAGCGGGCTACTACACTTCGGGTTACTACTCGGATCACCCGACCAACGCCACCAAGGTTAAAGGCAAGGTCGACAACGATCTGTACAGCTACCTGGCGTTGTACTCGGTTGCCGGTCACACCTTCGGTGGTGGCTACCAGTACACCAAGGGCGACAGCGACTTCCCTTGGCTGAACCAAGGTGATGGCTCTTCGAACAGCACCACCACCGACATGCAAATCCAGAAGTTCGCCCGTGCTGGCGAACGCACCTGGCAAGCTCGCTACGCGTATGACTTCGCCAAGGTTGGCCTGCCAGGCCTGACTGCTGGTGTTGTCTACCTCAAAGGCAGCAACATCCAGACCACCGCCGGTGATAAAACCGAGTGGGAACGCGACCTGACTCTGGCTTACGTTGTTCCAGAAGGCCCGCTGAAAAACCTCGGCGTCGCCTGGAAAAACGCTATGTGGCGTACCGACCTGGTTAACACCCGTGCCCAGGACGAAAACCGCGTAATCGTTAGCTACAGCTACGCGTTCAAGTAAGAGCGTAAAACCTTGCCCGGCGCAACGCCGGGCAGGGTGCTTTACTTTCAAGTCGGGCTCAACCCCCGCAAGCCCTTCCTGAATCCCTTCTTTGTACAGCGTCTCAAGGCCTTCTCGAACCTTGTGATGGATGTTGATCCTCGGTCTTTCCCGCGTCCAATGAATTGATTTTTAATATTCGTTTATCGTCTAAATAAATCGATATTTATTCTTTTTAAATAATCTTCAACCCATGCACAGTGGGCTCCATAAGCACTCACCAGGAGCCACACCATGAGCCTAAGACTGGGCGACATCGCCCCCGACTTCGAACAGGATTCCAGCGCCGGCAAGATTCGTTTCCACGAATGGTTGGGCGATAGCTGGGGCGTGCTGTTTTCCCATCCGGCGGACTTCACCCCGGTGTGCACCACCGAGCTTGGCTTTACCGCCAAGCTCAAGGACGAATTCGCCAAGCGCGGCGTCAAGGCCATTGCCCTGTCGGTCGACCCGGTGGACTCGCACCACAAATGGATCGAAGACATCAACGAAACCCAGAACACGGTCGTCAACTTCCCGATCCTCGCCGACGCCGATCGCAAAGTCTCGGACCTGTATGACCTGATCCACCCGAACGCCAGTGACACCCTCACCGTGCGCTCCTTGTTCGTGATCGACCCGAACAAGAAGATCCGCCTGACGATTACCTACCCGGCCAGCACCGGCCGCAACTTCCACGAAATCCTCCGGGTCATCGACTCGCTGCAGCTGACCGACAACCACAAGGTGGCCACGCCCGCCAACTGGCAGGACGGTGATGAGGTGGTGATCGTGCCGTCGCTCAAGGATGAGGAAGAGATCAAGAAGCGCTTTCCCAAAGGCTATCGCGCCGTGAAGCCGTACCTGCGCCTTACCCCACAGCCCAACCGTTAAGACTGGCACCGCCATCGCGGGCAAGCCCGGCTCCCACAGTTGACCGCATTCCTCTGTGGGAGCCGGGCTTGCCCGCGATGGCGCCGGTACATGCACCACCGAATTCAAGTTAAAGCCGAATCACATAGCAGGGGTTTTCAGGCCGTTTCGACGGCCTTTTTTTTCGCCCCAGGATTATAAAGTGCATATGCATTTATAGAATAAACAAATGAAAAAATAAGATTTATAGATATATAAATCACCTGATATGGTCTGTCCCATCTTGGCGGCATCGCCACACAGCGAACCGCCGACACTTGCTCAAGGAATACCTGCATGCTGGTCGTAACACTTGGAGGCAGTCCCAGCCAGCGTTCCCGCTCCGGGGTCTTGCTGGAAAAAACCCGTCAGTGGCTGCAAGACAAAGGCGTGGAAGTGGTGAGTTATCAGATACGGGACTTCCCGGCCGAAGACTTGCTGCATGCGCGCTTCGACAGCCCAAAGGTCATCGACCTGCTGCAACAGGTCGCCAACGCCGACGGCCTGGTCATTGCCACGCCGGTGTACAAAGCCTCGTTCTCCGGCGCGCTGAAAACCGTGCTGGATCTGCTGCCCGAACGCGCCCTGGCGCACAAGATCGTATTGCCCATGGCCACGGGCGGCAGCATCGCGCACATGCTGGCGGTGGACTACGCACTGAAGCCCGTGCTGTCGGCCCTCAAGGCCCAGGAATTGCTCCACGGCATTTTTGCCGAGGACAGCCAGATCGCTTATGCCGAAGGCAGCGCCCAGGCGCAGCTGGTGCCCGTGCTTGAACAGCGTTTGCACGAGGCCCTGGAGACGTTCTATAGCGCCATGGCCCGTCGCCCGAAACCGCTGGACCCCAATGTGTTGAATGAACGTTTGTTGAGTGCTCGCTGGAGCATTTAAGCCTCACCGGATTTTGTAGTACTCACCTTACTCAGCCGCCAACGGCCAAGCAGGTGCAGCCAACCCCCTCATCGCATTTTTGGAGAGAGCGCCATGCGCACTGTCATCTTGCGTCGTGGTCTGGTCGCACTGTTTGTTGCGGCTGTGTCCTTCGGCGCCATGGTTCAAGCCCAAGCCGCCGAAACCCTGCGGATCGGCTATCAGAAGTACGGCACGCTGGTGCTGCTCAAAGCCAAGGGCACTCTGGAAAAACGCCTGGCCGCCCAAGGCGTGCAGGTGCAATGGACTGAATTCCCCGGTGGCCCGCAACTGCTCGAAGGCCTGAACGTCGGCTCCATCGACTTCGGCGTTACCGGCGAAACCCCGCCGGTCTTCGCCCAGGCGGCCGGTGCCGATCTGCTCTATGTAGCTTACGAGCCGCCGGCGCCGACCAGCGAAGCGATCCTGGTGCCGAAAGACTCGCCGATCAGATCCGTGGCCGAGCTCAAGGGCAAGAAAATCGTGCTCAATAAAGGCTCCAACGTGCACTACCTGCTGGTGCGTGCGCTGGAAGATGCCGGCCTGAAATACACCGACGTGCAGACCGTGTTCCTGCCGCCCGCCGATGCCCGCGCCGCGTTCGAGCGTGGCAGCGTCGACGCCTGGGTGATCTGGGACCCGTACCAGGCTGCCGCCGAGAAACAACTGCAGGCACGCACCCTGCGTGACGGCACCGGCATCGCCGACAACCACCAGTTCTACCTGGCCACCAAGCCGTACGCCACGCAGCACCCTGAAGTGATCAAGGCGTTGGTGGAAGAAGTGCGCGCAGTGGGCGAATGGTCCAAGGCCAACCCGCAGGAAGTCACCGAACAAGTCGCGCCGCTGCTTGGCCTGCCGGCTGACATCACCCTGACCTCGGTGAAGCGCCAGGGCTACGGCGCGCTGTTCCTGACCCCGGACGTGGTCGCCGCCCAGCAGAAAATCGCCGACAGCTTCTACCAGCTCAAACTGATCCCCAAACCCTTGAACATCAAGGACGTGATCTGGACGCCACCCGCCGCCGTTGCCACAGCGCCGTAATCCGATTTCTTCAGGAGACAACTCCATGAGCCTCAATATTTTCTGGTTCCTGCCTACCCACGGCGACGGCCGTTACCTTGGCACCGCCGAAGGCGCTCGCGCCGTCGATCATGGTTATCTGCAGCAAGTGGCCCAGGCCGCTGACCGGCTGGGTTTTGGCGGTGTGCTGATTCCCACCGGCCGCTCCTGCGAAGACTCGTGGCTGGTGGCCGCCTCGCTGATCCCGGTGACTCAGCGTTTGAAATTCCTTGTCGCACTGCG
Source organism: Pseudomonas sp. NFX183 (assembly GCF_047943075.1). Lineage (NCBI taxonomy): Bacteria > Pseudomonadati > Pseudomonadota > Gammaproteobacteria > Pseudomonadales > Pseudomonadaceae > Pseudomonas > Pseudomonas sp. NFX183. The sequence goes on from NZ_CP181333.1 coordinate 2,470,204, forward strand.
CCCCGGGATCATTTCCCCGACGGTGGCTGCACGTCAGGCCGCGACCCTGGATCGCCTGTCCGGCGGTCGTGCGCTGTTCAACCTGGTCACCGGCGGTGATCCGGAAGAACTGGCCGGCGACGGCTTGTTCCTCAGCCACGAAGAGCGCTACCAGGCCTCGGTGGAATTCACGCGCATCTGGCGCCGCGTGCTCGAAGGCGAAACCGTGGACTACGACGGCGAGCACATCAGGGTCAAAGGTGCCAAATTGCTCTACCCGCCGATCCAGCAACCGCGTCCGCCGCTGTACTTCGGCGGTTCTTCCGAAGCGGCCCAGGACTTGGCAGCCGAACAGGTTGAAATGGTCCTGACCTGGGGCGAACCACCGGCGGCGGTCGCGGAAAAAATCGAACAGGTGCGCGCCAAGGCCGCGAAGCTCGGGCGCACCGTGCGCTTTGGCATTCGCCTGCATGTGATCGTGCGCGAGACCAACGACGAAGCATGGAAAGCCGCGGACAAACTGATCTCCCATGTGGATGACGAGACCATCGCCCGTGCCCAGGCTTCTCTCGCACGCTTCGACTCCGTGGGCCAGCAGCGCATGGCCGCCTTGCACGGCGGCAACCGCGACAACCTCGAAGTCAGCCCCAACCTGTGGGCCGGCGTTGGCCTGGTACGCGGCGGCGCAGGCACCGCGCTGGTGGGCGATGGTCCGACCGTCGCGGCACGCGTCAATGAATACGCTGCGTTGGGCATCGACACGTTCATCTTCTCCGGTTATCCACACCTGGAAGAGTCGTATCGGGTTGCCGAACTGCTGTTCCCGCACTTGGATATCGAACGTCCCGAGCTGCCGAAAAGCGCCGGTTACGTCAGCCCGTTCGGCGAGATGGTCGCCAACGACATCCTTCCCAAAGCGGCGTCGCAGAGCTGAGGCGTAGTCATGAACTATGAAAAATTAAGCCATCGTGTCGCGCCTTGGGTGCTGCCGATTCTGTTGCTGGCGGTGTGGCAGCTGTCGGTATCGGCGGGCTGGTTGTCGACGCGCATTCTGCCGGCGCCGAGCGCTGTGATCGAAGCCGGGGTCAACCTGGTGCGCACCGGTGAAATCTGGAAACACCTGGCCATCAGCGGCTGGCGTGCCGGCCTGGGTTTTGTGATCGGTGGCAGCATCGGTCTGGCCCTGGGCTTTATCACCGGCCTGTCGAAATGGGGCGAGCGCCTGCTGGACAGCTCGGTGCAGATGATCCGCAACGTGCCGCACCTGGCGCTGATTCCGCTGGTGATCCTGTGGTTCGGCATTGACGAGACCGCGAAGATTTTCCTGGTCGCCCTCGGCACGCTGTTCCCGATTTACCTGAACACCTATCACGGCATCCGCAACGTCGACCCGGCGCTGGTGGAAATGTCGCGCAGCTACGGCTTGTCCGGCTTCAGCCTGTTCCGTCAGGTGATCCTGCCGGGCGCGCTGCCGTCGATCCTGGTGGGCGTGCGCTTCGCCCTGGGCTTTATGTGGTTGACGCTGATCGTGGCGGAAACCATCTCGGCCAGCTCCGGCATCGGTTACCTGGCGATGAATGCGCGTGAATTTCTGCAAACCGACGTGGTGGTGTTGGCCATCGTCATGTACGCCATCCTCGGCAAGCTGGCCGACCTGGCCGCGCGTGGCCTGGAGCGTGTGTGGCTGCGCTGGCACCCGGCCTATCAAGTGAATAAAGGAGGTGCGGCATGACGGCTCAACAACCTCCGCGCCTGCTCAAGGGCATCCCGCTGGCGGTGCGCAAATTGCGCAAGGCCTTTGGTGCGCGGGAAGTACTTAAAGAGATTGATCTGCACATTCCCGCTGGCCAGTTCGTGGCGGTGGTGGGGCGCAGCGGCTGCGGCAAAAGTACCTTGCTGCGCTTGCTGGCTGGCCTGGACAAAGGCAGCGGCGGTGAGCTGCTGGCGGGCTCCGCGCCACTCGGCGATGCAATTGAAGACACGCGGTTGATGTTCCAGGAAGCGCGCCTGCTGCCGTGGAAAAAAATCATCGACAACGTGGGTCTGGGTCTGAAGGGCAACTGGCGTCCCAAGGCGCTTGAAGCGCTGGAAGCGGTTGGCCTGGCCGAGCGTGCCAACGAGTGGCCGGCGGCCTTGTCCGGTGGCCAGAAGCAGCGTGTGGCGCTGGCCCGCGCGTTGATTCACCAGCCGCGCCTGCTGCTGCTGGATGAGCCGCTGGGTGCGCTGGATGCCCTGACCCGTATCGAGATGCAGCAACTGATCGAAAACCTGTGGCAGAAGCACGGCTTCACCGTGTTGCTGGTGACCCACGACGTCAGTGAAGCCGTGGCGATTGCCGACCGGGTGATTCTGATCGAGGACGGCGAGATCGGTCTCGACCTGATCGTCGACCTGCCGCGCCCACGCGCCCGGGGCTCACATCGCCTGGCGGCGCTGGAAGCCGAAGTGCTCAACCGTGTGCTGTCGTTGCCCGGCACGCCGCCGGAGCCCGAACCTGTTTCACCGCTGCCTACGCAATTGCGTTGGGCCCAATAACTCATAGAGGAAAACCATCATGACTATCAAAGCCATCAACGTGCGTAACCAGTTCAAAGGCACCATCAAGGAAATCGTCGAAGGCGACGTGCTGTCGGAAATCGACGTGCAGACGGCGTCCGGCATCGTGACCTCCGTGATCACCACGCGCTCGGTCAAAGAGCTGGAGTTGGTGATTGGCAGCGAAGTGATTGCCTTTGTTAAGTCCACCGAGGTGTCGATCGCCAAGTTGTGATTGTCGTCGCTCTGGAGGCCGCCTTCGCGAGCAAGCCCGCTCCCACATTTGAATGCATTCCAGCGTTGGAACTCGGTCAAGTGTGGGAGCGGGCTTGCTCGCGAAGAGGCCGGCCCAGTCACCACGAGCTTTACCGCTTGGGTAAATACGCCGGCAAATAAAGCCCCACATACGCATCAAACACCCGCATTCCTTCCTCGGCCATGCGCGGCGTAATCTGTCCGTGCTGATGCACCGAGCGCGCGTAAACGCGGTCGCTCAGTTCCAGCGCCAGGGCAAACACATCCACATCGGTGGGCAACGTCGGCACTTCGAAGTGGCGATTGAACACCTCCAGCATCAAATCCCCCAATTCCAGATCATGCTGACGGTCCGCCTGGGTCACTTCGGTCAGCCCGTGCTGGGCCAGGATCAATTGGCGTGCGGCGGCATCACGGTCGTAGATGCTGAGCATGCGTTGCTCGACGATGCAGGACAGGTCACGCCAATGCTTGAGTAGCTCGTGCTCGATGGGCGCCTGGATCGCCGCCCGAAACGCCGCGTGCACATCGGCCGTCAGGGCTTCCAGCAACGCCGGCACGCTGGCAAAGAAGTGGTACACCGACGACGGTGGAATCTGCGCGCGCTCGGCCACGCTGTAGATCGACAGACTGGCCACGCCTTGGGTCGCCAGCAAGGTGCGGGCGGCGTCGAGGATCGCATCGATCCGGGCCTGGCTGCGGGCGCGGGGTTTGCGAGGAGCGGCGGGGCGGGTAGTCATGGAAGTCTCCTACAAGGCAGAGCGCATTGTACGCAGAGCCAGTGGATGATCCATACCTGGGATGAGGTGGGGGCTGGGGATCAGTCTTGTTGTGGCGAGCAGGCTTGCCCTGCGCTGGGCTGCGAAGCAGCCCCAATAGAAACGCCGAGTTCCTTCAGCAAGAACTCGGCGTCCGGTTTTAGGGCCGCTTCGCAGCCCAACGCAGGGCAAGCCTGCTCGCCACAGAAAGCTTGCCCACCGCATTGAATACCGCAACCGCTTACACGGTATGCAAGTACCAGTTGTACTCAAGGTCGGAGATGGAGTGTTCAAACTCCTCCAGCTCACTTTCCTTACAGGCAACGAAGATATCGATGTACTTAGGATCGATGTACTTGGCCATCACCTCGCTGTCGTCCAACTCGCGCAGGGCATCGCGCAGGTTGTTCGGCAGGCTTTGTTCGTTCTGCTCGTAGCTGTTGCCTTCCACGGGTGCGCTCGGTTCGATCTTGTTGGTCAGACCGTGGTGCACGCCTGCCAGGACCGAAGCCATCAGCAGGTAAGGGTTGGCGTCGGCGCCGGCCACGCGGTGTTCGATACGTACGGCATCGGACGAGCCGGTCGGTACGCGAATCGCCACGGTGCGGTTATCCAGGCCCCAGCACGGCGAGTTCGGCACGTAGAACTGTGCGCCGAAACGACGGTAGGAGTTGACGTTAGGGCACAGGAACGCCATTTGGGCGGGTAGGGTCTCGAGCACACCGCCGATCGCGTGACGCAATGCGGCGTTCTGCTCGGGATCCTCGCTGGCAAAGATGTTCTTGCCGTCCTTGTCCAGGATCGAAATGTGTACGTGTAAGCCGTTGCCTGCCTGGCCCGGGTAAGGCTTGGCCATGAAGGTGGTGTCCATCTCATGGTCGTAGGCGATGTTCTTGATCAGGCGCTTGAGCAGTACTGCGTAGTCGCAAGCCTTGATCGGGTCGGCCACGTGGTGCAGGTTCACTTCGAACTGCGCCGGGGCACTTTCCTTGACGATGGCGTCGGCAGGGATGCCTTGCTCTTTGGCCCCTTCCAGAATGTCCTGGAGGCAGTCGACGTATTCGTCGAGGTCGTCGATCAGGTAGACCTGTGTCGAGTGCGGGCGTTTGCCGGAGATCGGCGAGCGGGGCGGTTGGGGGCGGCCGTTCACGTTCTCCTGGTCGATCAGGTAGAACTCAAGCTCGAAGGCGGCGCAGATGGTCAGACCGAGGTCGTCGAATTTGCTGACAACTTGGCGGAGTACTTCGCGAGGATCGGCGAAGAAAGGTTCACCTTCAAGTTCGTGCATGGTCATCAGCAGTTGCGCGGTGGGGCGCTTTTGCCAGGGTTCATTGCACAGGGTGTCGGGGATCGGATAACAGATTCGGTCAGCATCACCGATGTCCAGACCCAGGCCGGTGCTTTCCACCGTCGAGCCGTTGATATCCAGGGCAAATAAAGAGGCAGGCAGGTTAATGCCCTTCTCGTAAACCTTGTGGAGGCTGGTGCGTTCGATGCGCTTGCCGCGCACCACACCATTCATATCCGCAATTAGAAGGTCTACGTACAGAACCTCAGGATGATCCTTAAGGAACGCGTTCGCTTCGTTAAGCTGAACGGCACGCGGGGGTACCGACATGATGCAACACCTTTGTTGTTAAAAATATCAATCATTGATCTTTTCTGGTTTCAGTCAACCCGAACGGCATGCCGAAGTCAAGCGAGGCCTTTTTTGCCCTAAAAAAGCGCCATGAGGCCTTTTTTGGGGCTTTTTGGGGCGGTTTTTTGGGTTTGGAGGGCTTGGGACTAGCAGGCTTGAGCGGGCCGTGTTGTATTTTTTACGGGGGTGTTGTGTAAAAAAATGAACAAGGCTAAGCTCGATTCAAACCCATAACAGCAATAATACCGGGGTGCTTCATGTCTCGCCTGCCGTTAATCGGCGTCACCGCCTGCTCCAAACAGGTCGGTCTGCATGCTTATCACATCAGTGGCGACAAATACGTCCGTGCAGTGGCCACCGCTGCCAAGGGCTTGCCATTGATCATTCCATCCTTGGGCGACCTGCTCGACCCGGCCAATATTTTTGACGGCCTGGATGGCATTCTATTTACCGGCTCTCCTTCCAATATCGAACCCTTTCATTACGACGGCCCGGCCAGCGCGCCCGGGACTGCTCTTGATTCTGCACGCGACCAGACCACCTTGCCGTTGCTGCGTGCTGCGATTGCGGCAGGCGTGCCGGTGCTGGGCATCTGCCGTGGGTTCCAGGAAATGAACGTGGCATTTGGCGGCAGCCTGCACCAGAAGGTTCATGAAGTGCCGGGCATGATGGATCACCGCGAAGACGACACTCAGCCGCTGGACGTTCAGTACGGCCCGGCGCACGCCGTGGCGATCTCCCCGAATGGGGTATTGGCAAGCCTGGGTTTGCCGCAGACGATCCAGGTCAACTCGATTCACAGCCAGGGCGTTGACCGCCTGGCGCCCGGCTTGCAGGTCGAAGCCACTGCGCCTGATGGGTTGATCGAAGCTTTTTATTACACCGCGGGCAAGGCTTTTGCTTTAGGAGTGCAATGGCACCCCGAATGGCAGGTAAGCTCTAACCCGCACTACCTCGCGATCTTCCAGGCCTTTGGTTCGGCCTGTCGACAGCGGGCGATGCAACGCGACGCGGATGCTGCGTCAACTTACGCCTGACCTTTAATGGATGTCAGGAAACACAGCCCAGAGGCATTTATGAGTAACAACCTCGACCAGCTCACCGATTGGTTGAAAGACCACAAGATCACAGAAGTCGAATGCATGATTGGCGACCTCACCGGCATCACCCGGGGCAAGATCTCGCCGACCAACAAGTTCATCGCCGAAAAAGGCATGCGCCTGCCCGAGAGCGTTCTATTACAGACCGTGACCGGCGACTATGTCGAAGACGACATCTATTACGAATTGCTCGACCCGGCCGACATCGACATGATCTGCCGCCCGGACCAGAACGCCGTATTCCTGGTGCCCTGGGCCATCGAGCCCACCGCCCAGGTGATTCACGACACCTACGACAAGCAAGGCAACCCGATCGAGCTGTCGCCGCGCAACGTGCTCAAGAAAGTCCTCAAGTTGTACTCCGACAGAGGCTGGCAGCCCATCGTGGCGCCGGAGATGGAGTTCTACCTGACCAAACGCTGCGAAGACCCGGACTTTCCGCTGCAACCGCCGATCGGCCGTTCCGGGCGTCCTGAGACCGGTCGCCAATCCTTCTCTATAGAAGCGGCCAACGAATTCGACCCATTGTTCGAGGACGTCTACGACTGGTGCGAGCTGCAGGAGCTGGACCTCGACACGCTGATCCACGAGGACGGCACGGCGCAGATGGAAATCAACTTCCGTCACGGCGATGCCCTGTCCCTGGCCGACCAGATCCTGGTGTTCAAGCGCACCATGCGTGAAGCCGCGCTCAAGCACAACGTGGCCGCCACCTTCATGGCCAAGCCGATGACCGGTGAGCCCGGCAGCGCGATGCACTTGCACCAGAGCATCATCGACATCGCCACCGGCAAGAACGTCTTCTCCAATGAAGACGGGACCATGAGCCAGCTGTTTCTCAACCACATTGGCGGCCTGCAAAAATTCATCCCTGAATTGCTGCCGCTGTTTGCCCCCAACGTGAACTCGTTCCGCCGCTTCCTGCCCGACACCTCGGCGCCGGTCAACGTGGAGTGGGGCGAAGAGAACCGCACCGTGGGCCTGCGCGTGCCGGATGCCGGCCCGCAGAACCGTCGCGTCGAAAACCGCCTGCCCGGCGCCGACGCCAACCCGTACCTGGCGATTGCCGCCAGCCTGTTGTGCGGCTACATCGGCATGGTCGAAGGCCACAACCCGAGCGCGCCCGTGGTGGGTCGTGGCTACGAGCGGCGCAACCTGCGCCTGCCGTTGACCATCGAAGACGCCCTGGAACGCATGGAAAACAGCAAGACCATCGAGAAATACCTGGGTCAAAAATTCATCACAGGCTACGTCGCGGTCAAGCGGGCCGAGCATGAAAACTTCAAGCGCGTGATCAGTTCATGGGAGCGGGAATTCCTGCTCTTCGCCGTCTGATGCGCCGGGTGCGCCGCAGGATTGGCGCGCCCTCACCTGAAAAAGTCTAGGAGATTGGTATGTCCAGCAACAACCCGCAAACCCGTGAATGGCAAGCCTTGAGCAACGATCACCACCTGGCGCCGTTCAGTGACTTCAAGCAATTGAAAGTGAAAGGCCCACGGATCATCACCAAAGCCCACGGCGTTTACCTGTGGGACAGCGAAGGCAACAAGATCCTCGACGGCATGGCCGGCCTGTGGTGCGTGGCGATCGGTTACGGTCGCGATGAACTGGCTGACGCCGCCGCCAAGCAGATGAAAGAACTGCCGTATTACAACCTGTTCTTCCAGACCGCTCACCCGCCGGTGCTGGAGCTGGCCAAGGTGATTTCCGACATCGCACCGGCTGGCATGAACCATGTGTTCTTCACCGGCTCAGGCTCCGAAGGCAACGACACCATGTTGCGCATGGTCCGCCACTACTGGGCGGTCAAAGGCCAGCCGAACAAGAAAACCATCATCAGCCGCAAGAATGGCTACCACGGCTCTACCGTGGCCGGCGCCAGCCTGGGCGGCATGACCTATATGCATGAACAGGGCGACTTGCCGATCCCGGGCATCACCCACATCGCCCAGCCGTACTGGTATGGCGAAGGCGGCGACATGAGCCCGGAAGAGTTCGGGGTATGGGCCGCCAACCAGTTGGAAGAGAAAATTCTGGAACTGGGCGTGGACAACGTCGGTGCCTTTATTGCCGAGCCGATCCAGGGCGCCGGTGGCGTGATCGTGCCGCCAGCAACCTACTGGCCGCGCATCAAGGAAATCCTCGCCAAGTACGACATCCTGTTTGTTGCTGACGAAGTGATCTGCGGTTTTGGCCGTACCGGTGAGTGGTTCGGCAGCGACTTCTACGACCTCAAGCCGCACATGATGACCATCGCCAAGGGCCTGACCTCGGGTTACATCCCCATGGGCGGCCTGATCGTGCACGACGACGTGGTCGCCGTGCTCAATGAAGGCGGCGATTTCAACCACGGTTTTACCTACTCCGGTCACCCGGTAGCGGCAGCTGTGGCGCTGGAAAACATCCGCATCCTGCGCGATGAAAAAATCGTTAACCGTGTGCACGACGAAACGGCACCGTATTTGCAGAAACGTCTGAGGGAACTGGCTGATCACCCGTTGGTGGGTGAAGTTCGCGGAGTCGGCATGCTCGGGGCGATTGAGCTGGTGCAGGACAAGGCCACGCGCAAACGTTACGAAGGCCGTGGCGTGGGCATGATCTGCCGCACGTTCTGCTTCGATAACGGCCTGATCATGCGCGCCGTGGGCGACACCATGATCATTTCGCCGTCGCTGGTGATCAGCAAGGCGGAAATCGACGAACTGGTCAACAAGGCTCGCCAGTGCCTGGACCTGACTTTGGCGGCATTGCAGGGCTAAGTGCTAGGCTCAGGGCGCAGCGGCTTCGGGCGCTGCGTCCGGGCAGTTACAAAAACGCAGTAATAAGGGTGCTTTGGTTGAAAGCCGGCCCCTGAACTTGCCAGACTGTCGCCCTGTTTTGTTGCCCTTTGGAAGGGCCGCTGAACGTGTAAAAAATGTGGCCCAAAAAAGAAAAATTGGAGCATCACCAAATGAAGGCATTAGGTTTGAAGAACGCTGGCAAGACCCTCCTCGCCTTGTCCCTGTTGGGCGCAATGGCGGGCGCGGCCCAGGCAGACGATAAAGTGCTGCACGTCTATAACTGGTCCGACTACATTGCACCGGACACCATCGCCAACTTTGAAAAAGAGTCGGGCATTAAAGTGGTGTACGACGTTTTCGACAGCAACGAGACGCTGGAAGCCAAGTTGCTGGCAGGCAAGTCCGGTTACGACATTGTCGTACCGTCGAACAACTTCCTCGCCAAGCAGATCAAGGCCGGTGTCTATCAGGAGCTGGACAAGTCCAAGCTGTCCAACTACGACAACCTGAACAAATCCCTGCTCAAGGCCGTGTCGGTCAGCGACCCGGACAACAAGCACGCCTTCCCGTACATGTGGGGCTCGATCGGTATCGGCTACAACCCGGAGAAGGTCAAGGCTGCACTGGGCATCGACAAGATCGAATCCTGGGACACCATCCTCAAGCCGGAGAACCTCGCCAAGCTGAAAGGCTGCGGCGTGAGCTTCCTCGATTCGCCAACCGAAATGCTGCCGGTGGCGCTGCATTATCTGGGCCTGCCGACCGACACCCAGAAAAAGGCCGACCTCAAGCAAGCCGAGGACCTGTTCCTCAAGCTGCGCCCATCGATTGGCTACTTCCACTCGTCCAAGTACATCTCGGACCTGGCCAACGGCAACATCTGCGTAGCCGTGGGCTACTCGGGTGACATCCAGCAGGCCAAATCCCGCGCAGCTGAAGCCGGTGGCAAGGTCAAGGTGGCCTACGACATTCCGAAAGAAGGCGCCGGCAGTTTCTATGACATGGTCGCCATCCCTAAAGATGCCGAAAACGTCGACGCTGCCTACAAGTTCATGAACTACCTGCTGGAGCCGAAAGTCATGGCTGCCATCACCAACAGCGTACGTTTCCCGAACGGTAACGAGAAAGCGACCCCACTGGTCGACAAAGACATCACCAGCGACCCGGGCATCTACCCGTCCGCCGATGTGCAAGCCAAGCTCTACGCCATTGCTGACTTGCCGGCTGCAACTCAGCGTGAAATGACCCGCAGCTGGACCAAAATCAAATCGGGTAAATAAGCCTTAAACCCTGTGGGAGGGGGCTTGTGTGGGAGCGGGCTTGCTCGCGAAAGCGGTGTATCAGTTGATACACCTGCTGGCTGACACACCGCCTTCGCGAGCAAGCCCGCTCCCACCTAGACCGACTCCCACAAATTAAATGACAGAAAGTTTTGCCGGATCGGTTTATCGAGGGTAAGTTGCGCGCCGGTTTTGTTGCCGGGCAACAACTTTAAGGCCCAACTATTTAAGAGGACCTCCACTTGCCAATTTCTTTATTTCGCAAAGCCGTGCTGGTGGGTGCAGGTATCACGCTGGCTGTCAGCGTGCAGGCCGCGCCGACTGTGCATATTTATAACTGGTCGGACTACATCGGCCCCGACACCCTGGCCAACTTCGAAAAGGCCAGCGGCATCAAACCCGTGTATGACGTGTTTGATTCCAATGAAACCCTGGAAGGCAAGTTGCTCGCCGGGCGTACCGGTTACGACGTGGTCGTGCCGTCGAACCACTTCCTCGGCAAGCAGATCAAGGCCGGGGCGTTCCAGAAGCTCGACAAGTCATTGCTGAGCAATTATGCAAACCTCGACCCGGCGCTGCTCAAGCGTCTGGAAAAGAACGATCCGGGTAACCAGTACGCCGTGCCGTATCTGTGGGGCACCAACGGCATCGGTTACAACGTCGACAAAGTCAAAGAAGTACTGGGCGTCGACCATATCGATTCCTGGGCCGTGCTGTTCGAGCCGGAGAACATGAAGAAGCTGGCCACCTGTGGCGTCTCGTTCATGGACTCGGCCGATGAAATGCTGCCGGCGGTGCTCAACTACATGGGCCTGAACCCCAACAGTACCAACCCGGCCGACTATAAAAAGGCCGAAGAGAAACTGCTGAAAGTGCGTCCTTACGTGACTTACTTCCACTCGTCCAAGTACATCTCGGACCTGGCCAACGGCAACATCTGCGTGGCGGCAGGCTTCTCCGGTGATGTGTTCCAGGCCAAGGCCCGCGCGGCCGAGGCGGGCAAGGGCGTGAAGATCGCCTACGCGATTCCGAAAGAAGGCGGCAACCTGTGGTTTGACGTGCTGGCGATTCCGGCGGACGCGACCAACGTTAAAGAGGCCCACGCCTACATCAACTATTTACTGCAACCTGAGGTGATCGCTCAGGTCAGTGATTACGTCGGTTACGCCAACCCTAACCCTGGGGCGGACAAACTGATGGAGCAATCGATACGCACCGACGCAGCGGTTTACCCACCGCAGGCGGTTCTCGACCGGACGTTTGTCAACTTCGAGTTACCCCCGAACGTGCAGCGTTTAATGACCCGTAGCTGGACCAAGGTCAAGACGGGCAAGTAAGGCTTAAAGCTCAAACTATCCAAGGTTTCGCCCGTATTGGGCGAACCTCAAATTTTGTTGGGAGTTTCGTAAATGGCAGTTGCCTCCGGCGCCTATAAGAAAGCCCTCGAGGGCGACCAGACACCGAAAAAGGTGTTGGTCAAAATCGACCGGGTCACGAAGAAGTTCGACGAGACGATTGCCGTGGACGATGTGTCCCTGGAAATCAAGAAAGGCGAGATCTTCGCCTTGCTCGGCGGTTCGGGTTCGGGCAAATCCACCTTGCTGCGCATGCTCGCAGGCTTCGAGCGCCCAACCGAAGGTCGCATTTACCTCGACGGTGTGGACATCACCGACATGCCGCCGTACGAGCGGCCGATCAACATGATGTTCCAGTCCTACGCCTTGTTCCCGCACATGACGGTCGCGCAGAACATCGCGTTCGGCCTGCAGCAGGACAAGATCCCCAAGGCTGAAGTCGACGCCCGCGTGGCCGAGATGCTCAAGCTGGTGCAGATGAGCCAGTACGCCAAGCGCAAGCCGCATCAACTGTCGGGTGGTCAGCGTCAGCGTGTGGCACTGGCGCGTTCCCTGGCCAAGCGCCCGAAACTGCTGCTGCTCGATGAGCCGATGGGCGCCCTCGACAAGAAGCTGCGTTCGCAGATGCAACTGGAGTTGGTGGAGATCATCGAGCGCGTCGGCGTGACTTGCGTGATGGTGACCCACGACCAGGAAGAGGCCATGACCATGGCCGAGCGCATCGCGATCATGCACCTGGGCTGGATCGCGCAGATCGGCAGCCCGATCGACATCTACGAAACGCCTACCAGCCGCCTGGTGTGCGAGTTCATCGGCAACGTAAACATCTTCGACACCCAGGTGGTGGACGACGCCGAAGGCCACGCGGTGCTCAAGTGCCCGGACCTGGACCGCGACATCTACGTGGGTTACGGCATCGCGACTGCCGTGGAAGACAAGTCGGTGACCTATGCCATCCGCCCGGAAAAGCTGCTGGTCACCACCCAAATGCCGACCTGCGAACACAACTGGTCCAGCGGCAAGGTGCACGACATCGCCTATCTGGGCGGCCACTCGGTGTTCTACGTCGAGCTGCCGAGCGGCAAGCTGGTGCAGTCCTTTGTCGCCAACGCCGAACGCCGTGGCCAGCGCCCGACGTGGGGTGACCAGGTGTACGTGTGGTGGGAAGACGACAGCGGCGTGGTGCTTCGCTCATGAACACAAAAAAGCTCAAGCGGCGCTTGAACCGCCTCGTCCCGAGCGGCAAGCAGGTGGTCATCGGGATTCCGTTCCTGTGGCTGTTCCTGTTTTTTGCCCTGCCGTTTTTCATCGTCCTGAAAATCAGCTTTGCCGAAGCCGACGTGGCAATCCCGCCGTACACCGAGATCTACACCTACGTTGAACAAAAGCTGCAACTGGTGCTGAACCTGGCTAACTACGGCTTGTTGGCAGGTGATGAGCTCTACATCGCTGCGTACCTGGGCTCGCTGAAGATGGCGTTCTTCAGCACGCTGCTGTGCCTGCTGATCGGCTATCCGATGGCGTATGCCATTGCCACTGCGCGCAAAGAGATGCAGACCGTGCTGGTGCTGCTGATCATGATGCCGACCTGGACCGCGATTCTGATCCGCGTGTATGCGTGGATGGGCATCCTCAGCAATAACGGTTTGCTCAACGGCTTCCTGATGTCCATCGGGTTGATCAACGAACCGCTGCAGATCCTCAACACCAACATCGCGGTGTACATCGGCGTGGTCTATTCGTACCTGCCGTTCATGATCCTGCCGCTGTACGCCAACCTGGTCAAACACGACCAGAGCCTGCTGGAAGCCGCGTCCGACCTGGGCTCGAGCACCTTCAACAGCTTCTGGAAAATCACCGTGCCGCTGTCCAAGAACGGCATCATCGCCGGCTGCATGCTGGTGTTCATTCCGGTGGTGGGCGAGTTCGTGATCCCGGAACTGCTCGGCGGCCCGGAAACCCTGATGATCGGTAAAGTGCTGTGGCAAGAATTCTTCAACAACCGTGACTGGCCGGTGGCGTCTGCCCTGGCGGTGGTGATGCTGGCGATCCTGATCGTGCCGATCATCCTGTTTAACCGCAGCCAAGCCAAAGAGATGGAGGGCAAGATATGAAGCGCTTCAGTTTCTCGAGTTTCATGCTGGTGGCGGGGTTGCTGTTCATCTACCTGCCGATGCTGATCCTGGTGATCTACTCGTTCAACGAATCCAAGCTGGTGACGGTGTGGGGCGGTTGGTCGATCAAATGGTACGTGGGCCTGCTGGACAACACCCAGTTGATGGGCTCGGTGGCACGCTCCCTGGAAATCGCCTGCTACACGGCGGTGGCCGCCGTGGCACTGGGGACATTGGCGGCGTTTGTGCTGACGCGCATCAGCCACTTCAAGGGCCGCACGCTGTTTGGCGGCCTGGTGACGGCGCCGCTGGTCATGCCCGAGGTGATCACCGGTCTGTCGCTGTTGCTGCTGTTCGTGGCCATGGCGCAGATGATCGGTTGGCCCCAGGAGCGTGGCATCGTCACTATCTGGATCGCCCACACCACGTTCTGTGCGGCGTATGTGGCGGTGGTGGTGTCGGCGCGCTTGCGTGAGCTGGACCTGTCGATTGAAGAAGCGGCGATGGACCTGGGTGCGCGGCCGTGGAAGGTGTTCTTTCTGATCACCATCCCGATGATCGCGCCGTCGTTGGCGGCGGGCGGCATGATGTCGTTCGCGTTGTCGCTGGATGACCTGGTACTGGCCAGCTTCGTGTCGGGCCCCGGCTCGACCACCTTGCCGATGGAAGTGTTCTCGGCCGTGCGTCTTGGGGTTAAACCCGAGATCAACGCCGTGGCCAGCCTGATTCTGTTGGCGGTGTCGCTGGTGACCTTCCTGGTGTGGTTCTTCAGCCGCCGTGCCGAAGAGCACCGCAAGAAAGCCATCCAGCAAGCGATTGAAGAAGCGGCGGCGGACGGCTGGCAACAGCCGGACAAGCGCCGGGCGCCTGCACCGGTCTAACTGGCGCAGTGGAGTAAAAAAATGTGGGAGCTGGCTTGCCTGCGATAGCGGTGTGTCAGTCGACAGATGAGTCGACTGACAGTGCCTCATCGCAGGCAAGCCAGCTCCCACAGTCGTTTTGCAGTGTTTGTAAAGTTGGGTTTCAGGCAACCCACGGCGACTTGCGAATCACCTCGACAAAATTCATCGGCTTGAACCCCGGCTCCTGATCCACCAGCACGTCGGTCTTCACGTTGCCAAACGTGGTCTGCGGGCGATGGCGCAAGCCGTCGGCAAACGCACAGATAATGCATTCCTTGAACCCTTCACCGCGTGGATGCGCATGCACCACGGCTTCGCGCTGCACGCTGGAAAACGCGGCGTAGTCCATGCCCAGCACGTCCATCTCGACACCGGCAGTCACCAGCGCCACGGTGGGGCGCAGGTGCTGCGGCACGCCCGGCGTGGTGTGCAGGGCGATGGACAGCCACACCTGCTCGATATCGTCATCGCTCAGCCCGTACCGCTTGAGAAACGCAGCGGCGGCGTTGGCGCCGTCCACTTCGAAACGCTCGTTGTCGCTGCGATGGCCTTCAACCAGGCCCAGGTCATGGAACATGGCGCCGACGTAAAGCAGCTCCGGGTTGTAGGCCAGCTGCTTGCGCTCACCGCTCAAGGCGCCGAACAGGAATACGCGGCGAGAGTGGTGGTAGAGCAGGTCGGATTCGACGTCGCGGATGTACTCGGTGGTGGCCTTGGCCAAGGCGCTGTCCGGGATCCGGATGCCGGCGATGGTGGTGCTCATGGTCGTTCTCCTCACGATAGCGCCGGGGGGGCGCCGATGAGTCCAGTCTGGTCGCGCCTGCGCGAGGGGGCTATCGCGGTGAGGATGCGATGTCGGCCAAAGTAGCGCTACATCGTGCCAAGGCTGTACACGGTCAACTGTGGGAGCTGGCTTGCCTGCGATGCTGGCGACTCGGTCTGTCAGTTAGACTGAGGTGATGCCATCGCAGGCAAGCCAGCTCTCACAGGGCTTTTGCATTTATTCAGTTAGAAAAGGTGTTTGCAGCATGGGCAAAACCGTCGCCATCCTGATCTTTCCCGGCGTCCAGTCACTGGACGTGACCGGCCCCCTGGATGTGTTCTGCGAGGCCAACCGCTTTCTGCCGCCGCAAGAGCACTACCAGCTTGAAGTGCTCGGCCTGGGCCACGGCACCCTGGCCGCCTCCAATGGCTTGTCGCTGCAGGCCCACCGGCATTACAGCGAAGCCCTGCAAGCCTACGACCTGCTGCTGGTTGCCGGCGGCCCGCAATTGCCCTTCGAGGATTTCGGCGCGCAGTTTGACGACTGGCTACGTGCCGCCGCCGCGCGGGCGCAGCGCTTCGGTTCGATCTGCAACGGCGCCTTCATGCTGGCGCGAGCCGGATTGCTGGACGGCAAAACCGTTACCACCCACTGGAACGATGCCGCCGACCTGGCGCGCCTGTGCCCCTCGGCCCAGGTCGACGCCGACCGCCTCTACGTGCAGGACGGCAACCTCTACACCTCAGCCGGGGTCACGGCCGGCATCGATTTGTCGCTGTTTCTGCTGGCCCAGGACCACGGTCCGGAAGTCGCGCTGAGCGTGGCCAAACGCCTGGTGGTGTTTACCCAGCGCTCGGGCGGGCAGTCGCAGTTCAGTCCATTCCTGACGCCCCACGCCGAAAGCACTTCGGCGGTGGCGTTGGTGCAGTTGTACGTGCTGGCGAACCTGACCGGTGATTTGACCATCGCCGACCTGGCCAAGGCGGCAAATATGAGCGCGCGCAATTTCTCGCGGGTGTTTGCCCGTGAGGCGCGCATCACCCCGGCCGAGTTCGTCGAGCGGGCACGGGTGGATGCGGCGCGGGTGATGCTCGAAAGCAGCCCTGCGCCGCTGAAGACCGTGGCCTATCAATGCGGGTTTCGCGACGCCCAGCACATGCGCAGCGTGTTCAACCGCCGGCTGGGCGTGACGCCGCAACAGTTCCGACTTAACTTTGCGGCGCCGGTTTGAGCGTGTCGTAGGCTGGCGCAGGCTTGTGTGGGAGCTGGCTTGCCTGCGATAGCATCACCGCGGTCTATCAGTAACACCGAGCGGCTTGCATCGCAGGCAAGCCAGCGCCCACAAAAACCAGCCCACAGTGATCGGTATTACCGCGCTGGCAACAGCTTCAACGTACCCCGGGTATTTGCCGTCACTTCCTCATCGCTGAAATGCGCCTGTTCGTAGCCGCCTTCGATGTAGGTTTGCGCCTGGTCGTCATAGTGCGAGTCAAACGGCACGCCGCTTTGCCCCACCGGGTTGATGGTCAAGGCGTGAGCCGGGTCGGCGAAGTCGATCAGGCGCCGGGTCGATGGGCCGTACGTCACTGGCCAGGGTGCCGGGCCGATCATGGCGGACTGGTTGTTCGGCACTTCGTGGGTGCCGGGTGCGGGGAACGGGCCGACGTTGAAGATTTTATCCAACGGTTTTTGCTGCCCCAGCGGGTGGCCCTGCGTCAGGGTATGCGCCTTGCCCCATTGCCACTGTGTCGGGTCATCGCCGAAGGTGGCCTTGAGGTGCGCCAGGCTGTTGTCCCAGGCGAGCTTGACGGTGTCCGCACGCGAGCCGTTCCACCATGGCGAGTCCGGCGAGGCGGCCAGGCGTGGCAATGCCGCATCGATCACGCGCGTAGTGAGCAGGGTCTTGAACATGCCGTCGCCGAGTTTCGGGTGAAACGCCGCGTCCGTGAGGTTGAACATGAACTGGTTGAACAGCGTGGCGCTGGTGGACTCCAGCGGGTAATCACCTTTCCAGGCGGCCAGTTGTTCCACCAGTTGCAACTGCGCCGGGTCTTTGACCACCTCACGCAGCACCGGCAAAAGCGGCGCCAGCAAGCGTGGGCCATAGGCGGTGGTGGTGCCCAGTTGCAAGGCCTGGCTGTTGGTCACGTCCCATTTCACGCTCTTGTCGCTCAACTGCGTGTTCAACTGCTGGCCACGGTCGGCCAGGTTGTAATAACCGGGAATCTCCATACCGGTGGGCGACACTGGCTGGGCATTGGCCGACACCACATAACCGCGCGCCGGGTTTTCTTCCTGCGGGTTGGCGCTGAACGGGTAAAAGCCCAGCTTGTCGGCCTGGGCGGTGCTGCCGTCGAGGATAAACCCGGCATTCACGCCAGCCGGGCGCACCGGCAGTTGCGCCGCCGCCCACCAGCCGATATCGCCTTTGGCGTTGGCCCACACGATATTCAGGCCGGGTGCAGAAACCAGCGCCGCCGCCGCGCGCGCCTTGGCCAGCGTGTCGGCGCGGTTGAGTTGGTAGAAGCCTTCGAGGATCGGGTTTTCGGTGTCCAGGAATGCCCACCACATGGCAATCGGCGTCTTGCCGGCATTTTCGCCGAGCACGTCATTGATGATCGGGCCGTGGGGCGACTGGCGCAGGGTGAGGGTCACCGGTGCCTCGCCCTTCACCGCAATCTGCTGCTCGCTGCTGGTCATGTTGACCCATTGGCCGTGGTACCAGACTTGATTGGGGTTGTCCGGGTTGACCTTTTCGGCGATCAGGTCGAGGTCATCGTTCTGGAACATGGTCAGGCTCCAGCCGAAATCCAGGTTGTGGCCCAGGAACGCCACCGGCACCAGCGCGTTGTGATAACCGTACAGCTCAAAGCCCGGCGCCGACAGCTGCGCCTCGTACCACACCGACGGCACTGAGAAACGAATATGCGGGTCACCCGCCAGCAAAGGCTTGCCACTTTTGGTGCGGCTGCCACTGATGGCCCAGGCGTTGCTGCCTTCGAACTGTGGCAGGCCATTGTCGGCCAGGGCTTGCTCGCTCAACGAGGCGAGGGCGCCGAGGGTGTTCCAGTCGCTGGCGGCAAGGTTGAGCGCGCCTTTGGGCTGCCAGTCCAGGTCGAAGACTTTCAGGTAGTCGCTGCCCAACTGGTCGCGTACGTAAGTCAGCAACGGCTCGGTACGAAACGCGGCGGCAAAGCTGTAGGCCATGTACCCGGCAACGCTGATGGTGTCCTCGGCAGTGAACGGCCGCTTGGCGATGCCCAGCACGTCGAACTCCATCGGGCTGGCGTGGCTGTCCTGATACTGGTTGATGCCGTCCAGGTAGGCTTGCAAGGCCTTCCATGCCTTCGAGTCGTGGTCGATGTGCTCCACGTAACTCAAGGCGCGTTCGCGAATACGCAGGCTGCGGAACAACTTGTCGGTGTCCAGCAGCTTGGGCCCGAGCACCTCGGCCAGTTCGCCTCGGGCCAGGCGCCGCATGATCTCCATCTGGAACAGCCGGTCCTGGGCATGCACGTAGCCCAGGGCGCGGTAGAGGTCGGTTTCGTTCTCGGCGCGAATGTGCGGCACACCCCGGTCGTCGTAGCGCACGGTGACTGTGCTTTGCAGGTTGGCCAGCGTTTCGGTGCCCTGGCGGGTGGGTTGCTTGCTGTAGACATACACGCCAGCGCCGGCCATGAGGGCGGCAATCAGCAGAGCGAGCACGGTCAGGCTGCGTTTCATGGACGGTCCTTGGTCATTCACCTTTCAAGTCAGCGGAGTCTAATAGGTTTTTGACGGGTGCTGAGGGAAATGCTGATGTGCCTTGCCGACAGCCGAGGTTCAAGTGGAGAACACCCCATAGGCAGTATTATCCCACCTGTCATCTTTGAGCTTTTTGTCATGACTTGCGCCACGCAACCACTGTCAGACTCCAGCCGCCCCGAGGCTACCTACGCATGCTGCCTGGAGGCGCCATCGCTGATCGGGCGCTTTTTGCAGCACCCGCCGGTGGGCTTTGAGGCTCGCTTGTCCGATCAGGGCTTGCCGTACTTCTTCACACCGTTTGACCTGTTGACCACCGCCGACGACGCGTTCGTGGAGCGTGTGCGCAACTGGCCTGGTTATACGCTCTGGAATGCGTGGCTGCGGATCGACAGCTGCTTTGTCGGCACCACGGTCAGCGAATACTCGCCGTTCCCCCAGGCCGTTTCGCCTCAGGCTCTGGCGCAGTGGCTGCAACATGAGTGCGCGCCTCAGCGCAGACTCACCGTCATCAAAGACGTGCCCTGCGACTCGCCGCTGCTCAGCGACGCGGACAACCGCTACGCGCAAGCGCTGATCGATGACTGCACCCGACGCGGCTTCATCAGCCTGGAAGGCCAGGCGCTGGCGTATGTACCGATCAACTTCAGCACGGTCGACGAATACCTCGCGCGCTTGTCCCACAGCCGTCGGCGCAATATCCGCCGCAAATTGCGCAGCCGTGAGGCGATGCACGTGGAAATCCTGGAAACCGGCGATGAGCGTTTCGACGATGACGCCTGGCTCGCGCAGTTGTACGCGCTGTACCGGGCCGTCTACGACCAGAGCGAGATCCATTTTGACCTGCTCACGCCGGAGTTTTTCCGTGGCGTGCTCAGGGACGCCAGCAGCAACGGGCGGGTGTTCTGTTACTGGCACTGCGACGAACTGATCGGCTACAACCTGTGCTACGTGGAAGGCGACAAGCTGCTCGACAAGTACATCGGCCTCAACTACCCGCAAGCGCTGGAGTTCAACCTGTACTTTGTCAGCTGGTTTGTGAACCTGGAGTACGCGGTGGCCAATGGGCTGAAGTTTTACGTGGCCGGCTGGACCGACCCACAGGTCAAGGCCAGCCTCGGCGCCGATTTCACTTTCACCCGCCACCTGGTCTGGGTGCGTAACCCGCTGTTGCGCAAACTGGGCAATCGGTTCCGCCACCATTTTGAAAGCGATGCCCAGTGGCAACAGGAGCACACTTCATGAGCCAGGATCGACCGCCGCTGATTCTGGATTTCGACGGCGCCGTCAGTGACATTCCCGGCGCACTGACCATGCCACTGCAGGCCTGGCAGGAAAAAATCCGCTTCGGCTGCCGTTGGGCGCAGTTCCGGGAGCTGGAGACGGCCCTGCACGCACAGATGCCCGGCGACTATGGCTGTGTGTTTACCGGCAGCGGCGACTATCACCACCTTAGCCAGTTGTTGCTGAACCGACTGCCCAGCCAGCAGAAGTTCCAGCTGATCATTTGCGACAACCATCCGGACAACATGCGCTATCCATTCGGCATTCACTGCGGTTCGTGGGTCTACTGGGCCAGCCGGTTGCCGCAGGTCGAGCACGTGCATGTGCTGGGTATCGGCTCGCAGGATATCGGCCTGGGCCATGCCTGGGAGAATCACTGGTCGCCGCTGCTCAAGCGCAAATTGACCTACTGGAATATCAACGTCGACACGCGCTGGATGAACTGGGTCGGCGCCGGTCGCAGCAATCGCGCGTTCAGTCATCCGGATGAATTGATGCGCGCGTTCCTGGCGCAGTTTGACCGTTCGCTGCCGGTGTACCTGTCGATCGACAAAGACGTGTTGAGCCCCGAGGTGGTCAACACCAATTGGGATCAGGGTGAGTTTCTGGAGCAGCACTTGAACGAGCTGATCGACGCCTGCGAGGGGCGGATCATCGGCGCGGACATTACCGGCGATGTGTCGGCCTATCACTATGAAAGCAAGTTCAAGCGCTGGCTGAGCGCCTCCGATGGTCAGGAAGCGTTGCCTGAGGCGCAGGTGCAGATCTGGCAACAACAGCAGAACGCGTTGAACAGCCGGTTGGTGGCGCGCATCAATCAAGGCTGGCGACGATAGCCTTCAGCTGGGTCAGTATCTTTTCGAAGTGTGCGTCGGTCAGCCAATGGCTGTTGCTGATCGACAGCGTGCGCGTGGCGAAGGCTTGGGCTTGAGTGATATCGCTGCCAGGCTGCAACAGCGCAGCGACGGCCGGATACTCCGGCAATGTGTGGATAAACAGTCGGGTCACGCCCAGCCCCGAGGTCCACAGCTGCGCCATCGCTGCATCACGCGCTGGCGCAGAGGGCATTATCACCATCAGAAACGGCCAGGTGCCTTGCTGTCCGGGCCTGTCCATCACCACCGAGACGCCGGGTAAGGCATTCAAGCGTGCTGCGCGGCGCAAGGCTCGAGTGCGGCCTTGCTGCAGATACGCCGGCAAGCGAGCCAGCGCCGCGGCGCCGACCTTCTGGCGATAGCCGCCAAGGCCGTGCAACGGGATGTCGTTAACCGAAAAGTCGTCGCCCACGGCCGCCACTTCATCGCCTTGCGCCAGCGCCGCACGCAACCCTTTGCCGTACACGTAGTACAAACCGCGCGGCTGATAGGCCAGGGCGTAACCCCACAGTTCAGCGGTGCGTTGCAGCTCCCAGCGCAGGCTGAATGGCAGGTCCTGCCGGCATTGCCGGTGCAGCGCCTGATGCAGCACCGGGTCGCGGCTGAACAGCACGCCACCTTCGGCGGTCGTCAGGCCTTTGCCCAGCGCCATGCTGAAAAAACCCACATCACCTTTGAGCCCAACGCTGTGGCCACCGTCGAGCGCGCCCATGGCTTGCGCAGCGTCCTCGATGACCGCCGCGCCGACAGCCCCGGCAATGCGCTTGGCGGTATCGACATCAGCCACACGTCCTGCCAAGTGAGTGACCACCACGGCCAGGGTGTTCTCGTCGCACAACTGCGTCAGTTGCTGTTCATCCAGGTCAATGCTGTCGGGCTGTAGATCGCAAGGCACCACGCGTAATGGCGGGCAGTAATAGGCGGCCAGTGCCACCAGCGGGCAGGTGTAGGCGGGCACGATAAGTTGGGTGCGGCCGGGCATGCGTTGCTGCAAGGTGCGCAGCGCGATGATCAGCGCCGCCGTGCCGGAGCAGGGCAGTGCTGGCAGTGGGATAGAGAATTGGCGGGCCAGCAATTCGGCCAGGTTGCCCGAGCGTGCGAGTAAATCTTGCCAGCGCAAAGGGAGCCCCGCAGTTGGCGGGATTTCCCAATGGCGGCTCATCACGCCGGGGCCTGCGACGGCTCGACCTCAAGCTGCTTGCTCTCTTTGTCTTCGCTGCGCGCCAGGCAGAGAATGCC
Organism: Pseudomonas sp. NFX183; assembly: GCF_047943075.1. Taxonomy (NCBI): domain Bacteria; kingdom Pseudomonadati; phylum Pseudomonadota; class Gammaproteobacteria; order Pseudomonadales; family Pseudomonadaceae; genus Pseudomonas; species Pseudomonas sp. NFX183. The sequence goes on from NZ_CP181333.1 coordinate 2,492,806, forward strand.
CGCAATAATCAACGCGCCGCCAATGATTTTAGGCAGGGTCAGGGTGTCATCGAACAGCCACACGGAGATCAGCGTCACGCTGATCAGCTCCAGGTGGGAGGCGGCAAACGCCGGGCCCACCGGTGCGTATTTGAGCAGCGTCATCCAGGTGAAGAACGCGCCGATATAGCCGACGAAGGCGCCGTAGATCCACGGCGCGCCGAACACGCGAATCAGCCAGGCTGCGTCCATGGTCAGGGGCTCGGCATGCACCGAGGCGAACTTGAAGCTGACCTGCGCCAACGTGTCGAAAATGATCAGCGCGAGAAAACCCAGGATATAGAAGCGTTTCATCATTCAAACCCTACGACAGTCACGCCACAGGCGATCAGCATGATGCCGATCAGGCGCCATTTGCTCAGGCGCTCTTTGAACAGAAAACGCCCGGCAATCATGATCACGACAATATTGATCGAACCCAGCATCACACCCACCGACAGCGGCACGAGTGTCAGGAACGCCAGCCACAACACGAATTCGAAGACATAACAGATCACGCCGAGCCAGATCCACGGACGCTTGAGCATGTGCTTCCAGTGAGCCAGCCCGTCATGTTCGGCGCTGGCCGAGGCGGCGGCTTTAAAGGCCAGTTGGCCGGACGTGTCAACGATAACGTTGAGCATCCAGAGGATGATGGTTAACTGGCTCATGTATTCCTATGCTTACAAACTCTGCGAAATCCTACGATACAACAGGCTGTTGATCGGGTGATTGGAGTTTGCCAGTTGAACAGCCTGTGTTCAGTTTGAGGCCTTGCTCCACGCACAGTAGCAGCCCACCGCCAGCGTGTGGGTCGCGTCTACTTCGCGCCCGGCCTCAAGGGCTTGCAGGATCGGCTCGATAAAACTGTTGCTGGAATTGCACGTAAGCCCTTCGCTGTACGGCCCGAAATACGCAAGTTTGCCGCTTCGGTCCCAGATTCCGACGGCAGGTGTGGCCGGTATCTGCTCGGCACCGGACAGGGCATTGAGGGGTTTCATCTTGCGCAGGTTGTCGGGCAGTTGGCCGTGGCTGCCGGCCTTTTGCAGAGCGTAGAACTCGACGCCTTGGGGCGCGTAGTGCTCGATCAACTCGCCCAGGTGTTGCTGGTTGCCAACGTTGCACGGGCAGGCCGGGTCCCAGAAGTGCACCAGGCGAATCGGGCCTGGGCCGGCAAGTTCGGCGGGCAGGCGCAGTGCGTCGCCGGAAAACACCGCCGTGTGCTCACTGAATGCGCGCAGGTAGCGACCCTGGAACCAGTCATACGCCGCCCACAGCACGCCGGCGCAGATGACCAGGATCAGGCTGGCGAACAAGGCGGAACGGTAGGGCTGTCGCATTCAGATCAATCCTCGAAGGTCGCGTAGCTTGCCATGCTTGTCCTGACAGATGAATATCGCAGCTCGATATTCATCTTCACCGTCAGTCTGGAACCCTTTATGCCTGTGAGCTTTGATCCCGATCATCTGCGCGAAAGCTTGCGGCCACTTGTGGATGCGCAACCGCTCAGCGCCGAGGCGCGGGTCTACCAGCGCTTCTACGGGCTGGACCTGGCCGCGCGCAAAGTACCGGCGGTGAGCCGCCTGGGGCGTTTCGATGTGGATGGCTTCCAAGTGGTGGCGCAGGTGTGGTGGCCACCTCAGCCCGTGGCAACCATGTTCGTGTTCCACGGCTTCTACGACCATATGGGTCTGTACCGTCATGTGGTGGACTGGGCGCTGGACCAAGGCTGTGTGGTGATTGCCTGCGATCTGCCCGGCCATGGCCTGTCCAGCGGCGCACGCGCCAGCATCGATGATTTTGCGGTGTACCAGAACGTGGTGCAGGCGCTGTTTGCCCAGGCCACGGCGCTGCAACTGCCCCAGCCCTGGCATCTGTTCGGGCAAAGCACCGGCGGCGCAGTGGTGGTGGACCATGTGCTCAATCACGGCGCCGACAGCCCGGCGCAGGGCAAGACCTTCCTGCTGTCACCCTTGGTGCGCCCGCGTGCGTGGGGTTGGTCGCAGGTCAGCTATTACCTGCTGCGGCCCTTCGTCAAAGGCATCGCGCGGCGGTTCAGCGAGAATACCAATGACCCAGCGTTCAAACCGTTCCTGGAAGCTGACCCGCTGCAGCCGCGCCACTTGCCGACCGCCTGGGTGGGCGCGCTGGCACGCTGGATCAAGCGCATCGAAGCCGCACCGCGCAGCCCACGGCGGCCGGTGGTTGTGCAGGGTGAGGAAGACATGACGGTGGACTGGCAGCACAACTTGCAGGTGCTGCGGGGCAAGTTTGATCAGCCTGAAGTGTTGATGATCCCGCGTGGCAGGCATCATTTGGCGAATGAGATTGCGCCGATGCGCGAGCAATACTTCAGCTTTCTCACGGATCACCTGAAGTAACACAATCCAAATGTGGGAGCGGGCTTGCCCGCGATAGCGATCTGTCAGTTAGCCTTTGAGGTGCTGTCCCACCGCTATCGCAGGCAAGCCAGCTCCCACAGTTTTTACTGCGACAGGCTTGAGGTGCTCTGGCCTACTGCAAGCCCTGCGCGAATGGCTGCCAACGCCGCCTTGTAATACGCCCGACCTGCCGGCGACTCGGCAAACGTGGCGAATTCTTCCAGTTCCGGGTCAGATAAATCCCGATAGACGTACAGCAACGTATTGTTCAGGTCATTGCCGATCTGCTGCATCAGCCGCTCACGCTGCCCATTCAACATGCCCTGAGCCTGCCCACCGCCCAACAGACCCGGAATCATCTGGCTCAAGCTATCGGCGGCCACACCGGCAATCGCCAGGCTGACCTCCGCACCGGCTTCACGGGCAGGCAGCGCCTGGGCCAGGTGGCCGATGATCAGGCTGCGAGTGGCATCGGCCTCGATGTGCGGCAGGCCTTGGGCGTTTTTCGCCAACTGGTCGCGGCGCGTGGCCAGCAACTCGGCGGCGACAATCTTACGGCCAAGCGGCGATTGGAAAAACGCCAGAGCGGGTTTCGGATCCGCCAGGTTTTTGCGCAATTGCGCCTCGGCACGCTGGTCCACGGCCTGGGCGGCGAAGCGTTTATTGCTGTTGTCGACCAGTGCCTGGTACACCGCCGGCGGCAGGCTGTTGCGGTAGCGTTGCTGAGCGGCACTCAGAGCGTCATTGAAATGCGCACGCTGTTCGGCCCAGCCGGCGACCTTGTACAACTGGTCATGGCCGTCTGCCCAAGCGGGCAAAACGCAGAACATCAGCACGGAAAAAAACAAACGACGCATATGGACTCCTGTCAGTCGGCCACTATTGTCCGTGTCGGGCGTAGGATTTGTCGAGAAATCCTATCGGTCACCTGACTAAAGTGTATTCAGACGCTCGGCGGCTCTGTCGGATTCACAGGCGTATGGATACTATGCGCGCCATGCAAATACCCCTCGATCATCCCCTGCTGCAACGCATTGTCGACGACCTGGCTGAAAAAGGCTGGTCGCAGCAGAACGGCTTCCTGCCCCAGGCTCTGACCCTGGAACTGGCGGCTGAGTGCCGTAAACGTGCGGCTGAGGGGGAATTGGCACCCGCAGCCGTAGGGCGCGGGCCGGCCCAGGAGATTCGCGAGGGTATTCGCGGTGACCGTATCCAATGGTTGGAAGAGGGTGATGCAGCGGTCTGCGAGACCTACATGGGCGTGATGGACAGCCTGCGGTCGGCCATGAACCGCGGGCTGTTCCTGGGCCTGGAAGATTTCGAAAGCCACTTTGCGATGTACCCCCCGGGTGCGTTTTACCTCAAGCACCTGGACCGCTTTCGCGATGATGACCGGCGCATGGTCTCGGCAGTGGTCTACTTGAACGACGCCTGGCTGCCCGAACATGGCGGCCAGCTGCGCATGTACCTCAAGGGCGGCGTCGAATACGACGTGGTGCCCACCGGCGGTAGCCTGGTGGTGTTCCTGTCCGGGGAGGTGCCCCACGAAGTCCTGCCCGCCACGCGCGAACGCCTGTCCCTGACCGGCTGGTTTCGCCGGCGGGGTAACGAGCCGTTTTAAACATGGAAAAGATTCTGATCAGTCGCTGCCTGCTCGGGCACAAAGTGCGCTACGACGGCGGCGCCAGCGGCCCGTTTGATCAATTGGCGGCGTGGCAGGCTGAAGGCCGTGTGGTGGCGATCTGCCCGGAGGTCTCGGGCGGTTTGCCGACGCCCCGGCCCTCTGCCGAAATCCCGGGCGGGCAGGGCATCGATGTGTGGGAGGGCCGTGCCCAGGTGCTGACCGCTGAAGGTGAAGACTTCAGCGCCGCCTTTCTCGATGGCGCCCGCCAAGCCCTGGCGCTGGTGCAACGCCACAATATCCGTGTCGCCATTCTCAAGGCCAATAGCCCGTCCTGCGGCAACGTGCTGACCTATGACGGCACGTTCACTGGGGTTAAGGTCAGCGGCGAAGGCGTGACGGCGGCGTTGCTCAAGCGCCACGGCGTGTTGGTGTTCAGTGAGCTGCAGTTGCCTGAGGCGGCTGCGGCCTTGGCCCAACGCTAAACCCTCCCTTGAATCAACATGTGGGAGCGGGCTTGCTCGCGAAGGCGGTGCGTCAGTCACCGTTTCTGGTACTGACACTCCGTCTTCGCGGGCAAGCCCGCTCCCACAATTGATCTAGGGTGTCTTGAGGACCGGTGTGTCGCCTTCAAACCACTTCTGCGTCAGCGCCTTCAAGCGACCATCCGCCTTCACCTGCTGCAACGCCTTGTCCAGGCTGTTTTTGAACGCCGGGTTGCCCTTTTGGAAGGGAATAGCCAGCTCAGGTGTTTCCTTATAAGGATCGCTGAAGTCGAAACGATCCTGCAGCTCGGCAGTCATAGCGATATGGTTGATGGCTACGTCGTACTTGCCGGTTTCAACGCCTGGCAGCAGGTCGGCGTCATCGGTGGTGATGAATGAGGGGCGCACATCCATTTCCTTCGCCAGCTGCTCGCCCAGTTCCACTTCAAAGCCGGTGAGCTTGTCGCCGTCCTTGAAGTTGAACGGCGGCGTGTTGGCCTCCAGGGCGATGCGCAGTTCGCCACGATCAAACACATCATCAATCAATTCGGCGTGAGCCAAAGGGCTCAGAAGGGGCAGCAAAAGTACAAGGCCAGGCGAAAAGCGCATGGTCGCTCCTGATGAATTCGTCTACGCGAGGGGCCGTTCAGCATCGCTTTGCTATGGTGTTGAGTGCCTTGGACAGCAATTTGTCGCGAAGTTGTCATAACCCTACAGATTTCATAGAAAAACTGGAGAAGCGAATGAAAGCCTTTTTGTCCCGTGCCACCCTGGCCAGCGTTCTGCTGGGTGCTTCGATGTTGGCTACCGCTGCTGACGGTATCCCACGCAGCGCGCCGCCTGAAGGCGCCAAAGTCTTTATCGTGTCGCCAAAAGACGGCGCCACTGTCGATAAAACCTTCACCGTCAAATTCGGCATGGAAGGCTTGAAACTGGCCCCGGCCACCAGCCAGGACCCAGGCACCGGCCACCACCACCTGCTGATCGACCAGAAAGAGCTGCCTGACGCCAGCGTGCCGATCCCGGCCACCGACACCGTGATCCACTACGGCAAGGCCCAGACCGAAACCGAGCTGACCCTCACCCCTGGCAAGCACACCTTGCAGCTGGTAGCCGGCGACAAACTGCACATGCAGTTCAACCCGACTGTAGCCTCGAAAGTCATCACGGTTAACGTCAAGTAAGATTTGTTCAGATGTGAAAAAGGGAGCCTCGAGGGGCTCCCTTTTTTGTGCTGCGTTGAAACCTTAGAACAACACGCGGCTACGAATCGTGCCGTTGATGTGCTGCAGCTTCTCTTGCGCCAGGTCCGAGTACTCGGCGTCGACGTCGATGACCACGTAGCCGACTTTCTCGTTGGTCTGCAGGAACTGACCGGAGATGTTGATACCGTTTTCTGCGAAGACCTTGTTGATCTCCATCATCACGCCAGGGATGTTCTGGTGGATGTGCAGCAGACGGTGCTTGCCAGGGTGAGCCGGCAGCGCCACTTCCGGGAAGTTGACCGAGGACACCGAGGTACCGTTGTCGCTGTACTTGACCAGCTTCTCCGACACTTCCAGGCCGATGTTGGCTTGGGCTTCAGCGGTGGAACCGCCGATGTGCGGGGTCAGGATCACGTTGTCCAGGCCACGCAGCGGGCTTTCGAAGATGTCGTCGTTGGAGCGTGGCTCCACCGGGAACACGTCGATCGCGGCGCCGATCAGGTGCTTGTCCTTGATCGCGTCAGCCAGGGCGTCCAGCTCAACCACGGTGCCACGTGCTGCGTTGATCAGGATGCCGCCTTTTTTGATGGCGCGGATTTCCTTCTCGCCGATCATCCACTGGGTCTCAGCGGTTTCCGGTACGTGCAGGGTGACGATGTCGGACATGCCCAGCAGCTCGGTCAGGCTCGACACTTGAGTGGCGTTGCCCAGCGGCAGCTTGGTCAGGGTGTCGTAGAAGAACACCTGCATGCCCAGGCCTTCGGCCAGAACCGACAACTGTGTGCCGATCGAGCCATAGCCGACGATACCCAGCTTCTTGCCGCGGATTTCGAAGGAGTTGGCCGCGCTTTTGATCCAGCCGCCACGGTGGCAGGAAGCGTTCTTCTCAGGGATGCCGCGCAGCAACAGGATGGCCTCGGCCAATACCAGCTCCGCAACGGAACGGGTGTTGGAGTACGGTGCGTTGAACACCGCGATGCCGCGCTCGCGCGCTGCGTTGAGGTCGACCTGGTTGGTGCCGATGCAGAAACAGCCGACAGCCACGAGTTTCTTGGCGTGGTCGAAGATCTCTTCGGTCAGCTGAGTGCGGGAGCGAATGCCGATAAAGTGCGCGTCGGCGATCTTTTCCTTTAACTGGGCTTCCGGCAGAGAACTGGTGATGTACTCAATGCTGGAGTACCCAGCGGCCTTCAGTACGTCGACAGCCGATGGGTGGACGCCTTCCAGAAGAAGGAACTTGATCTTGCTCTTATCGAGAGAAGTCTTGCTCATCTGCGTAAACCTGTATCCCGGAGAAAAATGGCAGGGAATCGAGCAGCGCAAGCTGACCCGGACGGCAGGAAAGCCGTCACCGCAGAAACGCCCTTGGGCTCTGTCCTGCGGGGGCGGTATGCTAGCATACGTGCCCCGCTAAACACCCATTCCTGCGACGTGAAGCGTTCTCAGGATGACCATGAATTGTTCGAGAGTTCTGTCGATGACCCATCCTGCCCTGATTGATGAGCTGAAGACCCTGGTTGAGCCTGGCAAAGTGCTGACCGATGCAGACTCCCTGGAGGCTTACGGCAAGGATTGGACCAAGCACTTCGCACCCGCGCCTAGCGCCATTGTGTTCCCCAAGACCACCGCACAGGTGCAAGCCATCGTGCGTTGGGCCAACGAACACAAGGTTGCGCTGGTGCCTTCCGGCGGCCGCACTGGGCTGTCGGCTGCTGCGGTGGCGGCGAATGGCGAAGTGGTGGTGTCGTTCGACTACATGAACCAGATTCTCGAAGTGAACCTCACCGACCGCACCGCCGTGTGCCAGCCGGGCGTGGTCACCAAGCAATTGCAGAACGTCGCTGAAGAAAAAGGTCTTTATTACCCGGTGGATTTCGCGTCGTCCGGTTCGAGCCAGATTGGCGGCAATATCGGCACCAATGCCGGCGGGATCAAGGTCATTCGTTACGGCATGACCCGTAACTGGGTGGCCGGCATGAAAGTGGTCACCGGCAAGGGTGATGTGCTGGAACTGAACCGCGACCTGATCAAGAACGCCACCGGCTACGACATGCGCCAGCTGTTCATCGGCGCTGAAGGCACTTTGGGCTTTGTGGTCGAAGCCACCATGCGCCTGGACCGTGCGCCGAAAAACCTCACCGCCATGGTGCTCGGTACCACGGATTTCGACTCGATCATGCCGGTGCTGCACGCGTTCCAGAGCAAGCTGGACTTGACCGCCTTCGAATTCTTCTCCGACAAAGCCTTGGCCAAGGTCATGGGCCGTGGCGACGTGCCGGCACCGTTCGAAACCGATTGCCCGTTCTACGCGCTGCTGGAATTCGAAGCCACCACCGAAGAAGTCGCCAACCACGCCCTGGAAACCTTTGAGCATTGCGTCGAACAAGGCTGGGTACTGGACGGCGTGATGAGCCAGAGCGAAACCCAACTGCACAACCTGTGGAAGCTGCGCGAGTACATCTCCGAGACCATTTCCCACTGGACGCCCTACAAGAACGACATCTCGGTGACTGTCTCCAAAGTGCCGGCGTTTTTGAAAGAAATCGACGCGATCGTCGGCGAACACTACCCCGATTTCGAAATTGTCTGGTTTGGCCATATCGGCGACGGCAACCTGCACCTGAACATCCTCAAGCCGGAAAACCTGAGCAAGGACGAGTTCTTCGCCAAGTGCGCCACCGTCAACAAGTGGGTGTTCGAAACCGTCGAGAAGTACAACGGCTCGATCTCCGCCGAACACGGCGTGGGCATGACCAAGCGTGATTACCTGACATACAGCCGCTCGCCGGTTGAAATCGAATACATGAAGGCAGTCAAAGCGGTGTTCGACCCTAACGGGATCATGAACCCTGGCAAGATCTTCGCTGTTTAATCGCCCCTGTAGGAGTCGTTTCATGAGCTACCAGCACAAGTACGTCGACGGCACCAACATCCACTTTCCCCTGGGCAAAGTGGTGTGCATCGGGCGTAACTACGCCGAACATGCCAAGGAACTGGACAACCCGGTGCCCACCGAACCGTTGCTGTTCATCAAACCGGGTAGCTGCGTGGTCGCGCTGGAAGGCGGTTTCGCCATCCCGACCGACCGCGGTTCGGTGCACTACGAGGCGGAAATCGCGGTGTTGATCGGCAAGCCCCTGTCGAACAAACCCAGCCGTGAAGAAGTACTGGACGCCATTTCCGGCTTCGCGCCGGCCCTGGATTTGACCTTGCGCGACAAACAGGCCGAGCTGAAAGCCAAGGGCCTGCCCTGGGAAATCGCCAAATCGTTCGATGGCGCGGCGGTGATTGCACCGTTCGTGGTCGGCAGCACGTTCCCGGATGTGACCGATATCGGTATTCGCCTGACCATCAATGGCGAAGTGCGCCAGGACGGCAACAGCTCGCAGATGCTCAACCCGATTATCCCGATGATCCAGCACATGGCTGGCTGCTTCTCGCTGCAGGCCGGTGACGTGATTCTCACCGGCACCCCGGCCGGTGTGGGGCCGCTGAATGTGGGGGATGAGCTGGTGCTGGAGTTGACGGGTGTGAGCCGTTTCGAAAGCAGCGTTCGCTAAAGACGGCATGCCTTCAAATGTGGGAGCTGGCTTGCCTGCGATAGCATCACCTCAGTGTCACTGACACACCGAGGTGCCTGCATCGCAGGCAAGCCAGCTCCCACATTGGTCTGAGTGGTCCGAAACATCTGGCTTTTGCATTTTTTTCACACACCATCCGGATAATCCACAGCCTCCTGCGCGCGGGCCCGCTGATCCTGTGCTATCACCTAACGCTGACTTTCCGGAAAAGCGCTCAATGGCCGTGACTTTGCCCTCCGCTGCACCCAAGCCCCGTTCCCGTTTTGCCCTGCGCTGGTATTCCTGGCTGTTCCTCGCCGGGGCGATTGTGTATGGCGTTGCCTGGCTCATGCATTGGGATGATCGTGGCGTACTGTGGGTGGCGGAACGCTTTGAAACGCCGGCTGAGCAGCAGGCCAGCGTCTGGCTGCCGGACTACCATGCGGTCATCGACGGCAAGTTACTGCCCGGCATGGAGAAGGATGAGGCTTCGGATCTTTCCTACAATCCGCAGACCAAAACCCTGTTTTCCGTGATGGGCAAAAACCCGTTCCTGGTTGAGTTGAGCCTGCAAGGCGATGTGCTGCGCAAGATGCCACTCAACGGCTGGAACAACCCGGAAGGCCTGACGATGATGGAGAACGGCTTGATGGCCATTGTCGATGAGCGCATGCACACGCTCACCGTGGTGAAAGTCGATGCCGGCACCCAGCAACTGAATATCGCTGACTTCAAGAGCTACGACCTGGGCCCGTCCAAGGATCAGAACAAAGCCTTCGAAGGCATCACCTGGGACAAGCGCAATCAACAGATCGTGCTGGGCGAGGAGCGGCCACCGGCGCTGTTCACCTGGAAGAGCGATGGCGCCACGCTGACGGGCGACAAGCAAAAACTCGCCAGCACCGAGCTGGACATGCGCAACCTTTCGGCCCTTGCCGTCGATCCGCGTACTGGCCACTTGCTGGCATTGTCGGCCGACTCCCACCTGTTGCTGGAGCTGGATGAAAAGGGCGAGCAAGTCAGCTTCATGACCTTGCTCGGCGGCTTCAACGGCCTCAAGCGCACCATTCCACGTGCCGAAGGCGTGACCATGGACGAGAGCGGCACGTTGTACATGGTCAGTGAGCCGAACCTGTTCTACCGTTTCGAGAAACAGAAATAACCCACGATTACGTCGGACATTTCCCCAATAGCGGCATTCGCCAGACATCCGGCAGCGTTTAAGTTTAAATTCAGACAGGCGTGATATTCATTCGCCACTTTTTGACTTCGAGCTGCCCTGATGCGTCGATTCGCCCGCCCCAAACCCGCGTTTTTTACTGTGCTGCTGATCGCCCTGGTGGCCGCTGGTGTGGTCGCACAGCAATTGCGTCTGTTCGAGCGCGCATGGTTTAACTGGCAGGCCTGGCGCCAGCCTGCCGATGAGCGCTCCATCGGCCTGGCCGATTATCGCGTCAGCCTGGAAGCCAAGGTGATCGAAGGCCTCGACGATGATGTCTCAGCCCTCACCTATGACCCGGTGCGCAAAAGCCTGTTTACCGTCACCAATAAAAACGCCGAGCTGGTTGAACTGTCCCTGGAGGGCAAGATTTTGCGGCGCATTCCACTGGTGGGCTTTGGCGATGCCGAAGCGGTGGAGTTCATCAGCGACAATATCTACGTGATCAGCGATGAGCGTCAGCAGCGGCTGATCAAAGTGCACGTGAACGACGACACCCAGTTCCTCGACGCCGCCGATGCGGAGCAGATGACATTGGGCGTACACATGGGCGGCAACAAGGGTTTCGAGGGCCTGGCCTACGACTCGGTCGGCAAGCGCCTGTTTGTGGCCAAGGAACGTGACCCGATGCTGATTTACGAGGTGCACGGTTTCCCTCATTTCAAGCCGGAAAAAACCTACTCGGTGCACGTCATCAACAACCCCAAGCGCGATGCCGGACTGTTTGTGCGCGATTTGTCGAGCTTGCAATACGACGAGCGCAGCGGCCATCTGCTGGCGCTGTCGGATGAGTCGTTTCTGGTGCTGGAGTTGGACATCGACGGTCGCCCGCTAAGCAGCCTTTCTCTGCTCAACGGGCGCCATGGCCTGCAAAAACGTGTGCCTCAGGCCGAGGGCATCGCCATGGACGACCAAGGCAGCTTGTACCTGGTCAGCGAGCCGAACCTGTTTTACGTGTTCAAGAAACCCTGATCAAAACATCCACTGCACACCCAGCGAATAGCCGGTCTGGCTGCCTTCGGCATGCCCCAGGCGGCTGTTTACCTCGGCGTAAACGCCCAGCTGCGGGGTGATCGCCAGCTGGCTGCCGATTTGGGCGCGGCCAAAGCTTTTGTCCACGGCACCCAGTTTGGCGGTGCGCGCCCGGCCGTCGGCGTGGGCGGTCAGTTGCAGGTCGTCGAGACGTCCGTCAGCCAATTCCTTGACCCAGGCGATGTCGCCGTAAGGCAGCAGGCTCAAGCCATACGGCAGGGCGACGGCACCGCGTACGCGCCAACCGAGGCTGGCTTCCAGGGAGTCGAAGGATTGCTCCTGGTACTCAAGCGCCGTGCGCAGGTTCTGTTTCTCGTGGAATTTATCGATGCGCGCGTGACTGTAATCCAGACCGGCAAACGGACCACTCTTGACCGCGCCGAAGTCGAAGTCATAGCCGCCCAGGACGCGCGCGCCCAAGGACAGAGCGTCGGTGTTGCCGCTCAGTTGCTGATTGAGCAAGATCGGGCCGCCATTGGCCTGGATCAACAGGTTGCGCTTGGAATCAAAGCGCGTACGCCCGACGCTCAGGTCGCCGGCCAGCCAGCTCGGCCCGCCGTCGTTGAGCAAGGCGTAGACCGCCGCCTGCCAGGTGTCGCTGTCGAGTTTGCCGCGGTGTTCGAGGGTGTCGCGCCCGTTGAGGTAGCTCAGGCTGGCGCCGATGTTCAGGCTGGACGTGAGTTGGTAGTCGCCCAGCGCATGCACGCCCAGGCGCCGCGCCTCGGGGTTGAGCGGGCTGTCGAAGCCGCTGTCCGGGCTGTATTCGCCATCCACGCCAATTTCGCCATCAAAGCTGCCGACCTCGCGGCTGGCGGACTGCAAGGTTAGCCAGCGCCGATCATGCAGCCGCACCATGGCCTGGTGCTGGCGCTGCAAATTGTCTTGCATGTTGCGCGCAACGGCGCCGCCCGAGGCGGTCGAGGCCATCAGGTCGGCGTTGGTCAACTCCAGCACCAGGCGGCTGAGCAGGCGCGAATAGTCACGCAGGCGCTGGTCGATGCGCGCCTGGCCGAAGGCATCGGTGAGCACGGCTTTGTTGTCCTCGGCCGGGTCATGCCAGGTGGAGCCACCCGGAATTTTCGGGTTGTTGGTCTGGGTGTAGCCGTCCAGGTCGCCCAGCTCCCAGTGGGTGGCTTCGATATACAGAATCGGGATGTTCAGCGGCTCGAACGGCTCGCCATCGCTGCAACAGCCGGTGCCCTTGGGGTATTGCGGGTCCAGGCCAGGGTTGGTGAACAGTGGGATGTTCAATTCCTTGGCGATCTGGAATGTGTGCTCGCGCAGCGAAGCCAGGGCGGGGTTGGCCGTGCTGTTCTGGCCGGCGTGGGCGTACATTATGTCGCCGGTGATCAGGCTGTCGAGGTTGATCATCGCCAGCATGTTCGCGCGCTGGCTGGCGCTGAGTGAGTCGACAAACGCCTTGGAGCCGCGCAGGCCTTCTTCTTCCGCGCCGAAGCCGACGATTTGCAGACCGTTTTCCAACTGCAGGCCGCCCAGGTTCTTCGCCACCTCCGTCAGCACGCTGGCGCCGGAACCATTGTCGTCCAGGCCTTGCAGGGTCGGGCGGCCGAAGTAGGTGTCAAAATGCGCGCCAATCACCACGTATTGCGCCGTGGTGCCGGCAGCGTAGGCCACCACGTTTTGCGAGGCGCGAGTGCCGTTGTTCCAGGTGAAGTTCTGGCGACTGAGGCTGTAGGCCGAGCCCATCTGGCTTTGCATCCAATCTGCTGCGCCGGCGAAATTGGCGGTGCCGCGATACCGGCCGGGGTAATCGTTGATCAGCTTTTCCAGGGTGGTGTTGGCGTGCTGGCTGTAATCGTAGGCCTGGGTATGTGTCGACAGCAGGCTGCCGACCACGCTGATCGCGAGGGCTAGGGGCTTTATCACAAGGTCGTCCTTGAGGTGTGGGGAAGGTCAAGCCCAGACCCATTGCACAATGCGCGCCTCATTCCTTGAGCGACTGCAAAGTGGCGCATTGTTAAACGCGTGGGTCGCCTGGCTGTAATTTGTAACGGATTTGATACTGAGGAAGGTACGACATACCGCGGGGTGGCGCACGATTTTGGCGAGGGGATGCAGCGAAAAGTAGCGTTTTTGTTACATAAATATCGAGGTCAGCACATAGCAAATGTGGGAGCGGGCTTGCTCGCGAAGACGGTGTGTCAGGCAACTGATCCAGCGACTGACATACCGCATTCGCGAGCAAGCCCGCTCCCACACAAACCCGGATCCCGCAGGGGGATTCGCGGTTTTTTAAGCTTTGAGGGTTTTCACGCCTTCAGAGGTGCCCAGCAGCAATACGTCCGCCGGACGCGCGGCGAACAACCCATTGGTCACCACGCCGACGATCGCATTGATCTGCGTCTCTAGCTCCACCGGGTTGGTGATCTGCATGTTGAACACATCAATGATGATGTTGCCGTTGTCGGTCAACACGCCTTCGCGGTACACCGGGTCGCCGCCCAGCTTGACCAGCTCGCGGGCCACGTGGCTGCGGGCCATCGGGATCACTTCCACCGGCAGCGGGAATGCGCCGAGGACCGGCACCAGCTTGCTGGCGTCGGCGATGCAGATAAAGGTCTTGGCCACGGCCGCGACGATCTTCTCGCGGGTCAGGGCGGCGCCGCCGCCTTTGATCAGGTTCAGGTGTTCGTCGCTTTCATCGGCGCCGTCAACATAGAACTCCAGGTCGCTCACGGTGTTGAGCTCGTACACCGGAATGCCATGGCCCTTGAGGCGTGCGGCGGTGGCTTCGGAGCTGGCCACGGCGCCGTCAAACGCGCCTTTGTGTTGGGCCAGCGCATCGATAAAGCAGTTGGCGGTGGAGCCGGTGCCGACACCGACGATGCTCTTGTCGTCGAGTTTAGGAAGGATTAAATCGACGGCGGCCTGGGCCACTGCCTGTTTGAGTTGATCCTGGGTCATGCGGGCTCCGGAACGGGCGGGGAGTTATCGAGGGCGGCGAGTATAACCCAACAAAACCTCGGGATTCGTGTGGTCGCCCGGCCAAAAGCCGGGTTAGACTCCTTGGCCCTGCCCAACCTGCTCAGTGATTCCCGCCGATGCTTGAACAGTACGTCAAAAAGATCCTCACCTCGCGCGTCTACGACGTTGCCGTAGAAACCCCCTTGCAGACCGCCCGCCAGCTCTCCGAGCGGCTGGGCAACAAGGTCTGGCTCAAGCGTGAAGACTTGCAGCCGGTGTTCTCGTTCAAGATTCGCGGCGCCTACAACAAGTTGACCCAACTGAGCAGCGAGGAACGTGCGCGCGGCGTGGTCACCGCGTCTGCCGGCAACCACGCCCAGGGCCTGGCCCTGGCGGCCAAGGTGCTGGGGGTCAAGGCCACCATCGTGATGCCCAAGACCACCCCGGAAATCAAAGTTGAAGGCGTGCGTTCGCGTGGCGGCAAAGTGGTGCTGCACGGCGATTCCTTCCCGGAAGCCCTGGCCTACTCGCTCAAACTGGTCGACGAAAAAGGCTACGTCTACATTCACCCCTACGATGATCCGCACACCATTGCCGGGCAGGGCACCGTGGCGATGGAGATTCTGCGTCAGCACCCTGGGCCGCTGGACGCGATTTTCGTACCGGTGGGCGGCGGCGGGCTGATCGCCGGTATTGCGGCGTACGTGAAATACCTGCGCCCTGAAATCAAGATCATCGGTGTCGAGCCGGATGACTCCAACTGCCTGCAGGCCGCCATGGCGGCGGGCGAGCGTGTGGTGCTGCCAACCGTCGGCATCTTCGCCGATGGCGTGGCGGTAGCACAGATCGGCCAGCACACCTTCGACATCTGCAAAGACTATGTGGACGAAGTGATCACCGTCAGCACCGATGAAATCTGCGCGGCGATCAAGGACATCTACGACGACACGCGCTCCATCACCGAGCCTGCTGGCGCGCTTGGCGTGGCGGGTATCAAGAAATACGTGGAAACGCGGGGCATCACCGGGCAAACCCTGGTGGCCATCGACTCCGGCGCCAACGTCAACTTCGACCGCCTGCGCCACGTGGCCGAACGCGCCGAGCTGGGTGAAGGCCGCGAAGCCATCATCGCGGTGACCATTCCCGAGCAACCGGGCAGCTTCAAGGCGTTCTGCGAGGCCGTGGGCAAGCGCCAGATCACCGAATTCAACTACCGCTACCACTCCGGCCGCGAGGCGCACATCTTCGTCGGCGTGCAGACGCACCCGGAAAACGACCCGCGCAGCGCGCTGATCGCCAGCCTCACCAGTCAGGGTTTCCCGGTGCTGGACCTGACCGAGAACGAACTGGCCAAGTTGCACATCCGCCACATGGTCGGCGGGCATGCGGCCAAAGTCAGCGATGAACTGGTGTTCCGTTTCGAGTTCCCGGAGCGTCCGGGCGCGCTGTTCAACTTTCTCAACAAACTGGGCGGGCGCTGGAACATCTCGATGTTCCACTACCGCAACCACGGCGCGGCCGATGGCCGTGTGGTCGCAGGCCTGCAAGTGCCGGCGGACGAGCGCCATCTGGTGCCGGCGGCCTTGGCGCAAATCGGCTACCCGTACTGGGATGAAAGCGAAAACCCGGCCTACCAGCTGTTCCTCGGTTAAGCGACTACGCTGACTGAGCGGCCTTCAAGGAATCAAGACCATGGAAACGCTGACCACCCTCAAGGTGATCCACATCACCGCCACTGTGTTACTGCTGCTCAGCGGCCTGGGCCTTGCGGTACTGGCCTGGCGCAAACGCAGCGTCGGTCCGACCGCTACCGTGCAACGTCCGTGGGCGTTTGTGTGGTTGCTGATGGGGGTGTGCATGGTCAGCATGCCGTTTACCGGCTGGTGGCTGGTGCATATGACCGGCTGGCCGCTGGGGCAAACCTGGATTCTGGACTCCAGCATCCTCTACACCGTGGCGGCGCTGGCCTGGTTCTGGCTGGTGGCGCGGCTTAATCGCCTGCGTAAAGGCGAGGGCGGTAGCCTGAATTTCACGTTGGTGCTGGCGGTGGTCAGCCTGGTGGGGTTTGTGGCGATTGCCGGGTTGATGGGTGCCAAGCCGGTTTAAGGCTTGAGACCGCGTCGGCTGCATCGGGGGCAAGCCCCCTCCCACATTTAACCGAGTAGATCCTTTGGAATGCGGTCGAGTGTGGGAGGGGGCTTGCCCCCGATAGGGCCATCAGCTACGCAGCGTAATCACCGGCCAGCCACGCTTCTGGGCCTCAGCCCGCAAATTCGGATCCGGGTCCACTGCCATCGGGTGGGTCACTTGCTCCAGCAACGGCAAATCGTTCATCGAGTCGCTGTAGAAGTAGCTGTCTTCCAGGCTGTACCCGGTTTCTTCCAGCCAACGATTCAGGCGCGTCACCTTGCCCTCACGGAAGCACGGCACATCGGTGCTGCGCCCGGTGTAGCGGCCATTTTCCATCTCGCATTCAGTGGCGATCAGGGTTTCAACGCCCAGGCGTGCGGCAATTGGTGCGGTGACGAAGCGGTTGGTGGCGGTGATGATCACCAGCTTATCGCCCGCAGCGCGGTGTTTGGCCAGCAGTTCCACGGCCTTGGGCAGCATGATCGGCTCGATGCAGTCGCGCATGTAATCGTTGTGCCACTCGTTCAACTGGGCCATCTCGGTGCGGCCGAGGATTTCCAGGCAGAAGTTCAGGTACTCGGCGTTATCCAGCGTGCCGGCCAGGTAGTCCTGGTAAAACTCGTCGTTGCGGGCCTTGTAGGCCACCGCGTCGAGAATCCCGCGTTCGCAGAGGTAATCGCCCCAGGCGTGATCGCTGTCACCGCCCAGAAGCGTGTTGTCCAAGTCGAATAAAGCCAGGCGCATTGCAGTTACTCGCTGAAAAGTCTGTAAAAAGGCGTCCAGAATACGGTCTTTTCACAAGAGTGCACATAAGGTAAGAAGCCTCGTTGCCGCTGGAACAACCTTTGTGGAACAATGCGGCGACATGCGTTTGCGAGGTTGTTGCCGTGATCGACCCCGATGGTTTCCGTCCTAATGTCGGGATTATTCTTACGAATGATGCCGGACAGGTGCTATGGGCTCGCCGAATCAACCAAGATGCCTGGCAGTTTCCTCAAGGTGGAATCAACCCCGACGAAACCCCTGAAGACGCCTTGTACCGTGAGTTGAATGAAGAAGTCGGCCTTGAGCGCGAAGATGTGCAAATTCTGGCCTGTACCCGGGGCTGGTTGCGCTATCGTTTGCCGCAACGCCTGGTGCGTACCCACAGCCAACCGCTGTGCATCGGCCAGAAGCAGAAATGGTTTCTCCTGCGCCTGATCTCCAACGAGCAGCGGGTGCGGATGGATTTGACCGGTAAACCGGAGTTCGATGGCTGGCGTTGGGTCAGCTATTGGTACCCGTTGGGCCAGGTGGTGACATTCAAGCGCGAGGTTTATCGTCGCGCTCTCAAAGAGCTTGCCCCGCGCCTTTTAGCGCGCGACTGACGACGGAGTTCGACCCCGAGCCATGCTCAATACGCTGCGCAAGATCGTCCAGGAAGTTAACTCCGCCAAGGATCTCAAGGCGGCGTTGGGGATTATTGTGTTGCGCGTCAAGGAAGCCATGGGCAGCCAGGTCTGCTCGGTTTACCTGCTGGACCCCGAGACCAACCGTTTTGTGCTGATGGCCACCGAGGGCCTGAACAAGCGCTCCATCGGCAAGGTCAGCATGGCGCCCAATGAAGGTCTGGTGGGCTTGGTGGGGACGCGTGAAGAACCCCTGAACCTCGAAAACGCGGCTGATCACCCGCGTTACCGCTACTTTGCCGAAACCGGCGAAGAGCGCTACGCCTCGTTCCTCGGCGCACCGATCATTCACCACCGCCGCGTTGTCGGCGTGTTGGTCATCCAGCAAAAAGAGCGTCGCCAGTTCGACGAAGGTGAAGAAGCCTTCCTCGTGACCATGAGCGCGCAGCTTGCCGGGGTTATTGCCCACGCCGAGGCGACGGGCTCGATTCGCGGCCTGGGCCGTCAGGGCAAGGGCATCCAGGAAGCCAAGTTCGTCGGCGTGCCGGGTTCGCCGGGTGCTGCCGTCGGTACGGCGGTGGTCATGCTGCCACCGGCCGACCTCGATGTGGTGCCGGACAAGACCGTCCACGACATCGACGCCGAAATCAAACTGTTCAAGACCGCCCTGGAAGGCGTGCGCGCCGACATGCGCAACCTGTCGACCAAGCTGGCCACGCAACTGCGCCCCGAAGAGCGCGCGCTGTTCGACGTGTACCAGATGATGCTCGACGACGCGTCGCTGGGTAATGAAGTCAAAACCGTGATCAAGACCGGCCAGTGGGCCCAGGGCGCGCTGCGCCAAGTGGTCACCGATCACGTCAACCGTTTCGAGTTGATGGACGACGCCTACCTGCGCGAGCGTGCCTCGGATGTGCGTGACCTTGGTCGCCGTCTGTTGGCCTACCTGCAGGAAGACCGCACCACCAACCTGGTCTACCCCGACGACACCATCCTGATCAGTGAAGAGCTGACCGCCACCATGCTCGGCGAAGTGCCGGAAGGCAAACTGGTGGGCCTGGTTTCGGTGCTGGGTTCGGGTAACTCCCACGTCGCGATCCTGGCCCGGGCCATGGGTATTCCGACGGTCATGGGCCTGGTGGACCTGCCGTATTCCAAGGTCGACGGCATCGACATGATCGTCGATGGCCATCGCGGCGAAGTCTTCACCAACCCCAGCGAGCTTTTGCGCAAGCAATACGCCGAGGTGGTGGAAGAAGAGAAACAACTGGCGCTGGGCCTGGATTCGCTGCGCGAACTGCCGTGCGTGACCCTCGACGGCCACCGCGTGCCGCTGCTGGTCAACACCGGCCTGCTCGCCGATGTGGCCCGCGCGCAACAGCGCGGCGCCGAAGGGGTAGGGCTGTACCGCACCGAAGTGCCGTTCATGATCAACCAACGGTTCCCGAGCGAGAAGGAGCAGCTGGCGATTTATCGCGAGCAACTGCAAGCCTTCCACCCGTTGCCGGTGACGATGCGCAGCCTGGACATCGGCGGCGATAAGTCACTGTCCTACTTCCCGATCAAGGAGGACAACCCCTTCCTTGGCTGGCGCGGCATTCGCGTGACCCTCGACCACCCTGAAATTTTCCTCGTACAGACCCGCGCCATGCTCAAGGCCAGCGAAGGCCTGAACAACCTGCGCATTCTGCTACCGATGATCTCCGGCACCCATGAGCTGGAAGAGGCTCTGCATTTGATTCACCGCGCCTGGGGCGAAGTCCGTGACGAAGGCGCCGACGTGCCGATGCCGCCGATTGGCGTGATGATCGAAATTCCGGCGGCGGTGTACCAGGCCAAAGAACTGGCGCGGCAGGTGGACTTCCTTTCGGTCGGCTCCAACGACTTGACCCAATACCTGCTGGCCGTGGACCGCAACAACCCGCGGGTGGCCGACCTCTACGACTACCTGCACCCAGCCGTGCTGCAAGCGCTGCAACACGTGGTGCGCGACGCCCATGCCGAAGGCAAGCCGGTGAGCATCTGCGGTGAAATGGCCGGCGACCCGGCCGCAGCGGTGCTGTTGATGGCGATGGGCTTTGACAGCTTGTCGATGAACGCCACCAACTTGCCGAAGGTGAAGTGGATGCTGCGCCAGGTGAACCTGAACATGGCCAAGGAATTGCTCGCCGAACTGATGACCATCGACAACCCGCAAGTTATCCACAGCTCGCTGCAGTTGGCGCTGAAGAACCTGGGGCTGACGCGGATGATCAACCCGGCTTCTGCAAAAACCCTCTAGACCGAGGGGCCTCCATTGCGGGCAAGCCCGGCTCCCACAGGGGAATGCATTCCACACTGTGGGAGCTGGCTTGCCTGCGATGAGGCCGGCCCAAGCGCCGCTAAATCCTGAGTTCTACCTCGCCCAGCCGACCACCCAGCGGCCCAAAGCTGCGCTCGACCATCTGCCGCGTCCCGTCGGCATTCACAATCAATGCCGTGCTCGCCCGCGTCCCATAACTGGGGCTGGCGATGAACACGCTCGACAGCAGACTTTCGGTCGCCAACCCCACGCCGGTGTCCGGCAAGTCCGCAAACGGCGCGGTTTGCGGGTCGCTCAAGATGTCCAGCAAAGCCTCCGGCTGCGGGTTTTCCAGTAATTCGCTAAACGCCGCCTTGGCCTTGAGCAGCTTCGGCCATGGCGTATCCAGCCCGGCGTTGGACAACCCATAAACCCCGGCCTTCAGTTGTGTCGGCGTAGTCTCATTGGCGTTGTAATGCCACAGCTCGTTCTGCGTGCCCACTAACAGGTTAAATCCGGAATATTCAATCGAACGGCCGTTAACGTCGGCTAAGTAGTCGTCAATTGACAGCGAACCGGCGAGGAATCGTGCCACCAGTTCCCCGCGTGACTTACGTGACGGCGGCTGGTGCGGGTCGCGGATATTGGTCAGGGCCGCAAAACGCCCCTCGGCGTTTACCCCCAACCAGGTGCCACCGGCTTCCTGGTCGCGGCCGGCGTAAATGTGCGGCGCATCCGGCCATTGGGCCAGCGGCAGGCTGGGGCGGGCGTAGAACTCATCACGGTTGGCCGCGACGATCAGCGGTTGGGCGTGGCCCGGCCGCCAGGCGAAAACTATCAGGCACATCAGGCGATCCCTTTTGTGTTTTCCCTCACTCTACCCACACAACGGCGGGCGTTCCATCGTATCGAAGTTGGGCCGCACGCCTTCCATCCGTTAACATGCGTGGCTATTGGGCGCGTGTGAACTTCTTAATTTGAAATAGCGGCTGTAACGCAGGCTTAATCGCACACCGGCATGGTCCGGTGCGTCATGACTAATGATTTAACGAGGAGTCGCAATGCTGCCTTACCCGCAGATCAACCCGGTGGCCGTGGCTATCGGTCCGCTGCAAATCCATTGGTACGGGTTGATGTACCTGATCGGCATCGGCGGTGCCTGGCTGCTGGCTTCCCGGCGCCTGAACCGTTTCGACCCGACCTGGACCAAGGAGAAGCTCTCCGACATGGTGTTCTGGATGTCGATGGGCGTAATTGTCGGCGGGCGGCTCGGGTATGTGCTGTTTTACGACCTGCCAGCCTATATCGCCAACCCGACGCTGATTTTCGAAGTGTGGAAGGGCGGCATGGCATTCCACGGTGGGTTTGTCGGCGTGATGATCGCCGCGTGGTGGTTTGGTCGTCGCAACGGCAAGTCGTTCTTCCAGCTGATGGACTTCGTCGCACCGTTCGTGCCGATTGGCCTGGGTGCCGGGCGGATCGGTAACTTCATCAACGCCGAGCTGTGGGGCAAGCCGACCGACGTGCCGTGGGCCATGGTGTTCCCGCCATTCAGCGACCCGGCGCAGTTGCCGCGCCATCCGTCGCAGCTCTACCAGTTCGCCCTGGAAGGTGTGGCACTGTTCCTGATTCTGTACATCTTCTCGCGCAAGCCACGCCCAACCATGGCCGTGTCGGGGATGTTCGCGCTGTTCTACGGGATCTTCCGCTTTATCGTCGAGTTCGTGCGTGTGCCGGATGCACAGCTGGGCTACCTGGCGTGGGGCTGGTTGACCATGGGCCAGATCCTCAGCATGCCGATGATTCTGGCGGGCCTGGGCCTGCTGTGGTGGGCTTACAACCGTCCGCAGGGCATCAAGAACGCCGCGCTTTAAATTCGAATGCCGAGGCTTTTGCGTAGCCTCGGCTTCAACGATACGGGTAAAAACATGAAGCAATATCTCGAACTACTGAACGACGTCGTGACCAATGGATTGACCAAGGGCGATCGCACCGGCACCGGCACCAAGGCTGTGTTCGCCCGTCAGTATCGGCATAACTTGGCCGACGGCTTCCCGCTGCTGACCACCAAGAAGCTTCATTTCAAGAGCATCGCCAACGAACTGATCTGGATGTTGAGTGGCAACACCAACATCAAGTGGCTCAACGAAAACGGCGTGAAAATCTGGGACGAATGGGCCACCGAAGACGGCGACCTGGGCCCGGTGTACGGCGAGCAGTGGACCGCCTGGCCGACCAAGGACGGCGGCAAGATCAACCAGATCGACTACATGGTCGACACGTTGAAGAACAACCCCAACAGCCGTCGCATCCTGTTCCACGGCTGGAACGTCGAATACCTGCCGGACGAAACCAAGAGCCCGCAGGAAAACGCGCGCAACGGCAAGCAAGCGCTGCCACCGTGCCACCTGCTGTACCAGGCGTTTGTGCATGACGGCCATCTGTCGATGCAGTTGTACATCCGCAGCTCCGACGTTTTTCTCGGCCTGCCGTACAACACCGCCGCGCTGGCGTTGCTGACCCACATGCTGGCCCAGCAATGCGACCTGATCCCGCACGAGATCATCGTCACCACTGGCGACACCCACGCGTACAGCAACCACATGGAACAGATCCGCACTCAGCTGGCGCGCACGCCGAAAAAGCTGCCGGAACTGGTGATCAAGCGCAAACCTGCGTCGATCTACGACTATAAGTTCGAAGACTTTGAAATCGTCGGCTACGACGCGGACCCAAGCATCAAGGCTGACGTGGCCATCTAAAGACTGTCTTGGTCTCAATGGATGGGATTGTGTGGGAGGGGGCTTGCCCCCGATAGCAGTGGTTCAGTCACCCGGTTAGTGACTGACAGACTGCCATCGGGGGCAAGCCCCCTCCCACATTAGAACCCTGTTCACTAGAGTTAATGGCCGTGGCTTCTGCCCACATGCGAAGGCTCCGCCTCGCTGGCTGCCACACTGCCGCTGACCTCCAGCCGCTGCAAAATCGCGCATTGATCCATTCCCGGCCCACCGCCGCAGCGTTGGCGCAGGTCCAGCAATTGCTCCTGTAACGCCAGCAGCCCATCGATCCGCGCTTTCACGTGGTGGATATGCTCATCAATCAACGCATTCACGCTTTCGCATTGGTCCTGAGGACTGTCGCGTAGTCCGAGCAGGCTGCGGATTTCTTCGAGGGTCATGTCCAGGCTGCGGCAGTTGCGGATAAAGATCAGCCGCTCGGTGTGCGCCTGGGTGTACACGCGGTAGTTGGCATCGGTGCGCGCCGGGGGCGGCAGCAAGCCTTCCTTCTCGTAATAACGGATGGTTTCCACCTGACAGTCGGTCAGTTTGGCCAATTCACCGATCTTCATCGCAGCAATCTCCAAATGGGTGCTTGACCCTATAGTGGCTACAGGGTCTTTACTTGGCAACAGGCACCTTTACGGACGCGACAGAATGAGCGACTCCATCCACACCCCAAAAAAGCATGATCACAAGCACGATCATGACCATGACCATAGCCACGACCACGGCGCCAAACTGACGCCGGTCAAAAAGCACGACCACGCCAGCCACGGCGACACTTGCTGCTCCAGCAAGGCAGCGCCCGCCGTGGTCACATTGAGCGAAGCGCCGACCGCCGGCTCGCGCCTGAGCACCTTTCGCATCGAAGCCATGGACTGCCCCACCGAGCAGACGCTGATCCAGAACAAACTGGGCAAGCTCGCTGGCGTGCAGCAGCTGGAATTCAACCTGATCAACCGTATCCTCGGCGTCACCCATGACCTGCCGAGCACTGCGCCGATCATCGACGCGATCAAATCCATCGGCATGCAGGCCGACCCGATCGAAGAAGGCGCCCCTGCCGCTGCACCGCCGGCCAAGAAACACTGGTGGCCGCTGGCGCTGTCCGGCGTTGGTGCGCTGGGCGCTGAAGTGCTGCATTTCACCGGCGTAGCCCCGACGTGGGTGATTGCACTGGTGGCACTGGTGTCGATCCTCAGCGGCGGCCTCACCACCTACAAAAAAGGCTGGATCGCGCTCAAGAACCTCAATCTGAACATCAACGCGCTGATGAGCATCGCAGTCACCGGCGCGATCCTGATCGGCCAATGGCCGGAAGCAGCGATGGTGATGTTCCTGTTCACCGTCGCCGAGTTGATCGAAGCCAAGTCCCTGGACCGCGCACGCAATGCCATCAGTGGCTTGATGCAGATGACCCCGGAACAAGCCACGGTGCAGCAAGCCGACGGTGGGTGGATCGAACAAGAAGTCAAAAGCATCGAACTTGGCGCCATCGTGCGGGTTAAGCCCGGCGAGCGCATCGGCCTGGACGGTGAAGTCACCGCTGGCCAATCCACCATCGACCAAGCGCCGATCACCGGCGAAAGCCTGCCGATTGAAAAGGGCGTGGGCGATAAAGTCTTCGCCGGCACCATCAACCAGGCCGGTTCGCTGGAATACAAGGTCACCGCAGCGGCGAACAACTCAACGCTGGCGCGCATTATTCACGCCGTGGAACAGGCCCAAGGCGCTCGGGCGCCCACCCAGCGCTTTGTCGACACCTTCGCCAAGGTTTACACCCCGGCGGTGTTCTTGTTTGCCCTGGGTGTGGCGATTATCCCGCCACTGTTCATGGCGGGCGTCTGGTTCGACTGGATCTACCGCGCCCTGGTGCTGTTGGTAGTCGCGTGCCCCTGTGCATTGGTGATCTCCACCCCGGTGACCATCGTCAGCGGCCTGGCCGCGGCAGCGCGTAAAGGCATCCTGATCAAAGGCGGCGTGTACCTGGAGGGCGGTTACAAGCTCGACTACCTGGCCCTCGACAAAACCGGCACGATCACCCACGGCAAGCCGGTGCAAACCGATTACCTGGCGCTGTTTCCCAATCTCGAAGACAGTGCGCCGGCCCTGGCTGCCAGCCTGGCCGGTCGCTCCGACCACCCGGTGTCGCTGGCCATCGCCAATGCGGCTGTGGATAAAAACCTGCAGAGCCACGTTGTGGATAACTTCGAGGCCCTGGCCGGGCGTGGTGTGCGCGGCGATATCAACGGTGAAACCTATCACTTGGGTAACCACCGCCTGGTGGAAGACCTTGGCCTGTGTTCACCCGAGCTTGAAGAAAAGCTCTTCGCGCTGGAGAAACAAGGCAAGTCCGTGGTGTTGCTGCTCGACAAGTCCGGCCCGCTGGCATTGTTCGCCGTGGCCGACACGGTCAAGGACAGCAGCCGCGAAGCCATCCAGCAACTGCACGACCTGGGCATCAAGACCCTGATGCTTACGGGCGACAACACCCACACCGCCCAGGCGATTGCGGCCCAGGTCGGCATCGACCAGGCCCAGGGCGACCTGTTGCCCACCGACAAACTGCAAGCCATCGAAACCCTCTACGGCCAAGGCCACCGCGTGGGCATGGTCGGCGACGGCATCAACGATGCCCCGGCGCTGGCCCGCGCCGAGATCGGTTTTGCCATGGCCGCCGCCGGTACCGACACCGCCATCGAGACCGCCGACGTGGCCTTGATGGACGATGATTTGCGCAAGATCCCGGCTTTCATTCGGCTCTCCCGGCAAACGTCGAGTATCCTCAAGCAGAACATCGCTTTGGCGCTGGTGATCAAGGCGATCTTCCTCGCAGTCACCTTCCTCGGCATGGCGACCATGTGGATGGCGGTGTTCGCCGACATGGGCGTCAGCCTGCTGGTGGTGTTCAATGGCCTGCGCCTGTTGCGCAAATAATTGATGTGAGGGTGGTGTGCTGAGTGCCGAGTTAAAGGCGTTTTTTATGGTCGCCCGCCTGGGCAGCATTACCCAGGCGGCGAAAAAACTCGGGCTGAGCCAGCCCACGGTGACTACCCAGATTCGCAACCTGGAAAGCCAATACGGTGTTGAGCTGTTCTACCGTGGCGGGCGCCGCCTTACCGTCAGCGACGACGGCGCGCGCCTGCTGCCGATGGTCAAGGCGCTGTTGCAGCAGGAAGCCGACATCGAGTTCTTCCTGCGCAACAACGGACAGGTCCAGGGCACGTTACGGATTGCCGCAACGGCGCCGTACTATATCCTCGACCTGGTCAAAGCCTTTCGCGAACGCCTGCCGCAAGTGGAGGTGTCGGTGGAAATCGGCAACTCCCAGCAGGTGCTTGAAGCGCTGGACGATTACCGCGTCGATGTCGCCGCGTCCTCCCAACTGCTGGAAGACCCCCGCCTGATTCGCCGCGTGCTGGGCACCGATCCTTTGGTGTTGGCGGTGCACCGCAATCATCCCCTGGCCACGCTCGATCACGTGCCGCTCAATGCGTTGGCCGGGCATACCTTGCTGATGCGTGAGGCGGGCTCTACCACGCGGCGGCTGAGCGAAGAAATGCTGCAGGGCGCCGGGGTGAGTTACGGGCCGTTGCTGGAGATTGGCAGCCGTGAGTCGATCCGCGAGGCGGTGCTGCGCAACATCGGCATCAGCATCATCGCTCGTCAGGAAGTGCCTCATGACCCGCAGTTGCGCGTGCTGACCATCGAGAACGCGCCGCAGATTGCGGAGTATTTGTACTGCCTCAAGGAACGCAAGTCGGCGCGCCTGCCGGCGGCGTTTCTTGGGTTGGCGCAGGAAATGTCGCCCCTCTGAACCTTGCTGGTGGCCTTTGAATCGCCATCGCAGGCAAGCCAGCTCCCACCTTTGAATGCGTTCACACATCAAAATGTGGGAACGGGCTTGCCCGCGATGGCGTCAGCCCTGACGACACAGCCTCCAAATCCTACCCAAATCCACCAATACCACTATCACCGCATTTTGCCTTCCTGCCACATCAGGTACGCATTGCCCACCTAGCATGGCCTTCATCCGTTTGATGAGGTGCCTCCATGAACACAGCCCTGACCCACCCCGGCGCGCCGATGACGGTGCGCGGTATCCACAAACGCTTCGGTGCCTTTACTGCGCTGGACAATGTGTCCCTGGACGTCGCCGCTGGCGAGCTGGTGTGCCTGCTGGGCCCGTCCGGTTGCGGCAAGACCACCTTGCTGCGCTGCATCGCCGGCCTTGAACGCCAGGACAGCGGTGAGCTGCGCCTGGGCAACCGCGACGTTTCCCTACTGCCGCCGCAGGCGCGGGACTACGGCATTCTGTTTCAGTCCTACGCACTGTTTCCCAACCTCACCGTCGAGGCGAATATCGGCTACGGCCTCACCGGCAGCGGCCGCGATGAGGTGCGCAAGCGCGTCGGCCAGATGCTCGAACTGGTCGGCCTGCTGGGCAGCGAAAAGAAATACCCCGGCCAGCTTTCCGGCGGCCAGCAACAACGCGTCGCCCTGGCCCGTGCCCTGGCACCGGCGCCCTCGCTGTTGCTGCTCGACGAGCCCATGTCGGCCCTCGACGCCCGCGTGCGCGAGCATTTATGCACCGAGCTGCGTCAGCTGCAGCGGCGCCTGGGTATCACCACACTGATGGTCACCCACAATCAGGACGAGGCCATGCTGATGGCCGACCGCATTGCCGTGATGAACAACGGCAAGGTCGAGCAATACGCCACGCCCCAGGAAATCTACGACCGCCCGGCCACGCCGTTTGTGGCGGAGTTTGTCGGCCAGGGTAACTGGCTGCCGTTCAGCCGCAACAGTGCGAGCCATGCCCAGGTCGGCGGGCTGAACATGCGCCTGGCCGACGATGCAGGCGTGGCGAAATCCGGGCGCTTGTTCTGCCGCCCGGAAGCCATCAGCGTCAACCCGCCGGTGCATGAAGAAAACCTGTTCCCGGCCAAGGTTCGCGAAATCACGTTTCTTGGTAACCGCTGCCGCATGCGTTTTGAACTGGAACAAGTGCCCGGCCACGCGCTGCTGGCTGAGTTGGCCCCGGAAGCCATGCCGCGCCTGGGTGCCCAGGACATCTGGGTCGCCTTGCCGCCGCGCAGCCTGCAGGTGTTTGCCTGAGATGGCGGCTGTGATGACCCTGCCGCGCCCGGTATCGCGCGCCGAAAACGGCGACCGTATTTTTGTGCTCGGCGGCAAACTGCTGTGGCTGGTGCTGCTGGGTGTCGCCGTATTGCTGCCATTGCTGGCAATCTTCTGGCGCGGTTTCAGCAGCGAAGTCGGGCAGGGCGGCGGTCTTGCTGCGGCGCGGGAAATGCTCACCAGCGCTAACTTCCACTGGCTGCTGGGCAATAGCCTGAAAGTCTCTCTCAGCGTGGCGGCCATCGTCGTACCGCTGGCCTATCTGTTTGCCTACGCCCTTCAACGCACGCTGATTCCCGGCAAAGCGATGTGGCGAGGTCTGTCACTGCTGCCGTTGATGGCGCCGTCGATGCTGCCGGGGATTGCGCTGGTGTATCTGTTCGGCAACCAAGGCCTGTTGCGCGGTGTGCTCTCGGACAATATCTACGGCTTCTGGGGCATTG
Source organism: Pseudomonas sp. NFX183 (assembly GCF_047943075.1). Taxonomy (NCBI): domain Bacteria; kingdom Pseudomonadati; phylum Pseudomonadota; class Gammaproteobacteria; order Pseudomonadales; family Pseudomonadaceae; genus Pseudomonas; species Pseudomonas sp. NFX183. Next base: position 2,521,416 of record NZ_CP181333.1, read on the forward strand.
TTCTCGGCGAGGTGATCTACACCTTCCCACACGCTTTGATGATCCTGCTGTCGGCTCTGTCGCTGGCGGATGCGCGGCTTTTCGATGCGGCATCAAGCATGGGCGCCAGCCCCGCGCGGGCGTTTCGCAGCATCACCTGGCCGGCCACGCGCCAAGCCGTGTTCGCCGCGTTTTGCCTGGTGTTCACCCTGACCATCACCGACTTCGGTGTGCCCGTTGTGGTCGGCGGCGATTATCAGGTGCTGGCGCTGGAAGCCTACAAGGCGGTGGTCGGCCAGCAACAGTTCGGTCGCGGCGCGTTGATCGGCATGGTGTTGCTGCTGCCGGCGCTGTTCAGCTTTGGCGTCGATGCCTGGCTGCGCCGTCGGCAGGGCGATGCCATGAGCGGCCGCGCTCAGGTGTTCCAGCCGGCACCGTCGCGGCTGCGCGATGGTTGCTACCTGGCCATTGTGTTGCTGATCTGCGCGGTGTTGCTGCTGGTATTCGGCATGGCGGTGTATTCCTCGCTGGTGAAATTCTGGCCGTACAACCTGTCGTTGTCGCTCAACCACTACCAATTCGAAGACACGGCCGGCGGCGGTTGGCTGGCTTACCGCAACAGCCTGACCATGGCGCTGTGCACGGCGCTGATCGGCAGCGTGTTGATCTTCACCGGCGCCTACCTGATGGAAAAGACCAAAAGCCAGAAGGGCCTGAACCTGGCCCTGCGCATGCTCAGCTTTGTGCCGATGGCCGTGCCGGGCCTGGTGTTGGGCCTGGGCTACGTGTTCTTTTTCAATTTGGGCGGCAACCCGCTGCATGTGTTCTACGGGACGATGACCCTGCTGGTGGTGTGCACCATTGCGCACTATTTGACCACCGCGCAGATGACCGCGACCACGGCGCTGCGCCAGCTCGACAGCGAATTCGAAGCCGCCGCGCTGTCCCTCAAGGCGCCGCTGTACCGCCACTACCTGCGTGTCACCGTGCCGATCTGCCTGCCGGCGCTGCTGGACATCGTGCGCTACCTGTTTGTGTCGGCGATGACCACCGTGTCGGCCGCAATTTTCCTCTACAGCCCCGACACCATCCTCGCCGCCGTCGCCGTATTGAACATGGACGACGCCGGCAACGTGGGCGGTGCGGCGGCCATGTCGACCTTGATTCTGTTCACCTCGGCCGGCGTCTCGCTGCTGCTGGCGTGGGCCTCACGTGGCGCACTGCGTCGCTCTCAAGCCTGGCGCCAGACCGCGCCCGGCCAATAACCATCCTTGAAGGAGGTGCTCCATGTTCAAGCCCCTGGCGCTGGTCGCTGCCGTACTCACCGCATTCAGCCTGAATGCCTTCGCCAAGACCGAGCTGACCGTGTACACGGCCCTCGAAGCCGAGCAGTTGAAGACCTACAAGCAGGCCTTCGAAAAGGCCAATCCCGACGTCGAGATCAAATGGGTGCGCGACTCCACCGGCATCATCACCGCCAAGCTTCTGGCCGAGAAAGACCGCCCGCAAGCCGACGTAGTCTGGGGGCTGGCGGCCTCTAGCCTGGCGATTCTCGATCAGCAAGGCATGCTGGATAACTATGCGCCGAAAGGCCTGGACAAAATCGGCAAAAACTACCGCGACGCTGCCAACCCGCCGGCGTGGGTGGGTATGGACGTGTGGGCCGCAACCATCTGCTTTAACACCATCGAAGCCCAGAAACAGGGCCTGACCAAGCCGGTGAGCTGGCAAGACCTGACCAAGCCTGAGTACAAGGGCAAGATCGTGATGCCCAACCCGGCCTCCTCCGGCACCGGCTTTTTGGATGTCAGTGCCTGGCTGCAAACCTTCGGCGAGAAGCAAGGCTGGCAGTACATGGACGACCTGCACCAGAACATCGGCCAGTACGTTCACTCCGGTTCCAAGCCGTGCAAGCTGGCGGCCTCGGGTGAATTCCCGATTGGTATTTCCTTCGAGTACCCCGCCGTTCAACTGAAACGCCAGGGCGCGCCGCTGGACATCATCCTGCCCAAAGAAGGCCTGGGCTGGGACATTGAAGCGACTGCCGTGATCAAAGGCACCGCCCACGCCGATGCAGCTAAAAAGCTCGCTGACTTCTCCGCCAGTGCAGCGGCGATGGACCTGTACAAAGATAACTTTGCTGTACTTGCTCAGCCCGGTATCGCCAAGCCGCAGACCGAATTGCCGGCCGATTATGAGCAGCGCCTGATCAAGAACGACTTTGCGTGGGCCTCGAAAAACCGCGACAGCATCCTGACTGAATGGCGCAAGCGCTATGACGGCAAGTCCGAGAAGGTGGCCGGTCAGTAAGGTTTTCGTTAGGGCTTATGGCCTCATCGCAGGCAAGCCAGCTCCCACATTTGACGGTGTTCACAAATCAAAATGTGGGAGCTGGCTTGCCTGCGATAGCGGCTTCGAATTCAGGACACTCTTTAATGACACAACACAGCGACTTATTGATCATCGGCGCCGGCATCCTTGGCCTGTCCCACGCCTACGCCGCCGCCAAACGCGGCCTCAAGGTCAAGGTATTCGAGCGCAGCGCCACGCCGCTCGGCGCCTCTGTGCGCAACTTTGGCCAGGCGCTGGTCACCGGCCAACCGCCGGGGCCGATGCTCGACCTGGCCCTGCAAAGCCGTGATATCTGGGGGCATTGGGCGCAGGTCGCCGGCCTGCAGCTCAAGCGCAAGGGCTCATACCTGTTTGCGCGTACAGAGGCGGAAGAACAGCTGTTGGAAGCTTTTTGCGCCGGTCGTGCACAGGCTTACGGCTACAACGTCGAACTGCTGCAAGGCGCCGCGATGAAAGATCTATATGGCGGCCAGTTCCGCCATCACCGCGCCGCGCTGCATGGCAAGGACGATCAGCAGTTGTATTCGCGCGAAGCGATTCCGGCGCTGATCAACTACCTTCGCAGCGAATTGAAGGTGGAGTTTCATTTCTCCACGCTGGTGCGCGACGTTGAGCCCGGCCACGTGCACACCACGGCGGGGAGCTTTCGTGGCGAGCAGGTCATTGTGTGCTCCGGCCACGACTACCAAACCCTGCTGGCGGAATCGATCGCCGAACTCAACCCGAGTGTCTGTCGCCTGCAAATGCTGCGCGCCTGCCCAGCCGTCAACCTGAACCTGCAACACGCGTTGCTCACAGGCCTCAGTTGTGTGCATTACGGCGCCTTCGCCGATTTGCCGGAAGCGGCGCCCGTGCAGGCGCAAATCCTGCGCGATGCACCGCATTTGCATGCACACGGCATTCACTTGCTGATCAGCCCGACGCCTTATGGCGACCTGATCATCGGTGATTCCCATGACTACGGCCGCGATGCCTCGCCGTTCAATACCGAGCAGGTCGATGACTGGATGATCGAACTGGCGCAGCAGACCCTGGGTTGCAAGGTTCAGGTGGTGGAGCGCTGGCAGGGCGTGTATGGCGCGCGTGGGCCGGGGCCGTTTTCGTTCCTGCGCGTAGCACCGGGCGTGAGCGCGGCGTTGATGCACACCGGCGTGGGGATGAGCGTCGGGCCGGCGATGGCCGAACGAAACATCAGCACGGTGTGGGGTGAGGCGTGATTAACCCGGAACAGGCGATTGCCGAACTCTTCGGCTTGTACGAGCAGCATGGCACGGCCGACTACATCGGCGAGCCGGTGTCGCAGATCGAACACATGTCCCAGGCCGCACAGCTGGCCATGGCTGAGGGCTTTGACGATGAAGTGGTGCTGGCGGCGTTTTTCCACGACATCGGGCACCTCTGTGGCCAGGGCGGCGAGAACATGGGCGGTTACGGCGTGGCCAGCCACGAGCGGCTAGGCGCGGATTATTTGCGCCGCGCAGGGTTCAGCGAACGCATGGCCAGGCTGGTGGAGTATCACGTGCAGGCCAAGCGTTACCTGACCTTCAGCCAGCCGGCCTATTACGCCCGGTTGAGCGAAGCCAGCCGCCGCACCCTGGGTTACCAGGGCGGCATGATGAGCGCCGAAGAAGCCCAGGCGTTCGAGCAGGACCCGCTTTGTTCGGTGAGCCTGCGCATACGCCACTGGGATGAGCAGGCCAAAAACATGCACGTGCCGGTGCTGGACCTTGAAGTGTTGAAGGCCAAAGCCCGGCGACTGCTTGCGGCTTAGCGTTCATCCAGGCGCAGGGCCAGCGCCTCGACCTGTTCCTGGCGCTCGGCCTGGCTGAGTTTGGCGTGAGGGTTGAGGGACGACCATTGCGGGTGCGCGCGGGCTTTATGCAGCGCGTCCGGCAGCTTGCCCTCGCGCCAGGTTTTGTCCTGAGGCGTGTCGACCTTGATGCTGTGCATCGCTGCATGGCCACGCAGGTTCAGGGCCTTGAGCAACTGGCGCTGGCGCAAGGCGAGCAGGCGCAGCACGCTGTCGTCGACGGTCAGCTCACGATGGCCCTTGATCTTGCCCAGCAGACGGCTGCCGTAGCTGCGCGCGGTTTGCAGCGCACCGCCGGCAATCGCACCGGCAATCGCGGCGACGCCCAGGGTCAGGCCGCCAACCAGCAAATCCACGCCGGCCCCGGCGGCGGCGCCTGCGGCGATCCCGCCGCCGACGCGCACGCCAAGTTGTTTGAGGGTTTCGGGGTTGAACAGGTCATCGCCCCAACGGCCGTCGAGCAGCGGCAAGTCGCTGGCGGTGGCGTCCTGCGGGCGAAAGCCGAAGAGTTTGAGCAGGGCTTCCACGCATTTTTGTTCGCGCTGGCGCACGGCCTTGCGTAAATCGCCGATGGCTTGCTGTTCATCCTCGGTGACCACGCTGCGCCGGCACGCGGCGCAGTCGATCAACAATTCGGCGATCAACCGCGCGGCGCTCTGCTGGCGGGCCTGGCGCTGGGCTTGCTGATCGAGGATCAACCGTTCCAGCTGCGGCCGCGCATTCTCCAGCAGCAGGGCCAGGCTTTCATACAGGCGGCGCTCCCCGTCTTCCGGCGGCGCGACGCTGTCGAACCGCACCAGCGCATGCAGGCCCAGGCGGGCCAGGGCTTCGCGCCAGTCGGGTTCGCGGTGGTCGCTGCTGCTGACGAAGTTGAGCACCGGCAGCAGCGGCTTGCCGCAACTGGCCAGCACTTGCAGCTCGTCGCGGTACTTGGCCAGCACCGGCTCGCGAGCGTCGATCACATACAGGCCGGCGTCGCAGGCCAGCAGTTGGCGCAAAACCTTGGCCTCCTGTTCGAAACGCTGGCGCGCTTCGCTGCCTTCCAGGAAACGCGCCAGGCGTGCCGGGCCGTCCAAGCGCTCGCCGGGGCGATCCAGGCGCTCCAGGTAATCGAGCAATGCGATCGCGTCTTCCAGGCCGGGCGTGTCGTACAGCTCCAGCAAGGCTTCGCCATCGACCGACAACCGCGCGCCTTCCACATGCCGCGTGGTGCTGGGGCGATGGGAGACTTCGCCGAAGCCGACGTCACGGGTCAGCGTGCGCAAAAGCGACGTCTTGCCGACATTGGTGTGGCCGACCACGGCCAGTTTCAGCGGTTTAGTCATGACCGGTCTCCAGCCATGTGAGCGGCGCGCAGTCGGCGAAGGGCAGTTCGAGTTGGTGCAACGCGGCGTGCCAATCGCCAAGGCGTTCGGCGTCCAGCGCCTGGCCGGGCGGTGCCTGCAGCAGCCACACGCGGGTGGCCGTGGCGCTGCGTGCCAGTTCGGCGATCAGCGCCAGGCTGCCACGGTCAGGCGAGCGACGAGGGTCGCAGGCGATGGCCAGGCGTGCGGGTGGGAAGCGCGTGAGCTGTTCCAGCAGTTTGTTGCGCGATTCGCGGCTGTCCAGAATGCCGGCGTTTTTGATGCTCGCCGGTAATTTGGGCGGCCACGGGTGTTGATCGTCGAGTTCGATGGCCACCAGCAGGGCGCCGTCGCTCTGCAGTTCGCTGACGCCACCGCTGACCTGGTGCAGCTGTTCGGGCGCTGCATCGTTGACACCGAGCCGTTCGCTGCTTGGCATCAGGCGTTCGCGCAACGGGCTGTAGCCGGGCAGGTTGAGGTCCAGGCGCAGGGCGGCGCGCCCGCGTTTCCAGCGCCACAGGCACAGCAGCGCGAGGATCAACCGCGGCAGCAGGCCGTAGACCAGCAGCACGCCCACCAGCCAGGCGGCCCAGGCTTGGCGTGCGCTTTCGATATTCAGGGCGGAGTCGCCGCTGGCGCGGATCATGTCGACGGTCGGCACGTTAAAGCCCAGCAGCGCGGGCAGGCTGCCGAGAGCTTGGGTGACGGCGACAAAGGTGTCGGCGCCCAGGATGGTGGTTTCCCACACAAAACCGTAGCGCCGGGTGGCCAGCAGTGTCAGCAAAATCACCATGGCACTGAGCAATGCCAGCAACCACAGGCTGTTGACCAGCACACCCACTGCCCAGCGATTGAGTTTGTGGCGTTGCAGCAACAGCAGCAGTGCCGGCGCCAGCTGAGCCGCCTTGGCATCACGCGCGAATTTTTCGCTGAGCCACAGCCACAGGCGGCCGAGGCTGGCGCTGTGCTCGCCGGCAAACGCCAGGCCCAAGGCCCAGCTCAGCAGCAGAATCAGATTCAAGCCGAGCAGACTGCCCAGCGCCCAGAACACATTCACCGGAGTCAGGCCGTTACCCAGCGCGGCAAACGCCAGGCCGGCGCCACTGATCACCGCGGCCACGGCCAACAGCACCAACGCCAAACGGGCGCCTTGCAGCCAGCGGGTGAGGGCGGCGGTCAGTCCGTCGCGTTCGGCCAAGTGCAGGGCGCGCGTCTGGATGCGCGTCGGCAAGTCGCCACCGGCCGTGCGGGCCAGGCGGTTGGCTTCCAGGTCTTCGAGTGGGCCGGCGTGTTCTTCACGCAGGCGCACGGTTTCTGTCAGCCAAAGGGTGTGCAGGGGATTCAGAGCAGTCACGCGCCGTCCTGTTGAGCAAGTGAGGTTGGAGCATAACCGCTGACTCGCAGCTCTGGTATTCTCGTCGCCATGAAAAAAACTCTCCCTTTAAGCCTGATCGCAGCCCTCGGTGAAAACCGCGTGATCGGCGTCGACAACAGCATGCCCTGGCATTTGCCGGGGGATTTCAAATATTTCAAGGCCACTACGCTCGGCAAGCCGATCATCATGGGGCGCAAGACCTGGGATTCGCTGGGCCGACCGCTGCCGGGGCGCCTGAATATCGTGGTCAGCCGTCAGACCGATCTTAAGCTTGAAGGTGCGGAAGTTTTTCCGTCGCTGGCTGCGGCGGTGGAACGGGCCGAGGCCTGGGCGCTGGAGCAGGGCGTGGATGAGCTGATGCTGATCGGCGGTGCGCAGTTGTATGCGCAAGGGTTGGAGCAGGCGGATCGCCTGTATCTGACGCGGGTTGCGTTGAGCCCGAACGGGGACGCGTGGTTTCCCGAGTTTGATCTGAACCAGTGGAAGCTGGTGTCGAATGTCGAGAACCCGGCCGAGGGCGATAAGCCCGCGTACACCTTCGAAGTCTGGGAAAAAGCCTAAAAGCATCGGGGGCAAGCCCCCTCCCACAGTTGACCGAGTGAACGCGATCGAGTGTGGGAGGGGGCTTGCCCCCGATAGCGGTCTATCAGGCCTGCGCTAACTCAGCGTGCTCATCGGCATTGAGCAACGCTTTATCCGTCTGCCCCATGATCTGGCTGGTAATCGCGCCCGCCGTCATCGAACCGTTCACGTTCAGCGCCGTACGGCCCATGTCGATCAGCGGCTCCACGGAAATCAGCAGCGCCACCAGTGACACCGGCAAGCCCATCGCCGGCAGTACGATCAGCGCGGCAAAGGTCGCGCCTCCGCCAACACCGGCTACACCTGCCGAACTCAAGGTCACGATTGCGACCAGCGTCGCGATCCACAGCGGGTCGAGCGGGTTGATGCCCACGGTCGGTGCAACCATCACCGCGAGCATGGCCGGGTAGAGACCGGCGCAACCGTTCTGGCCGATGGTCGCGCCAAACGAGGCGGCGAAACCGGCAATCGATTGCGGGATACCCAGGCGGCGGGTCTGCGCTTCAATGCTCAGCGGGATGGCGGCTGCGCTGGAGCGGCTGGTGAAGGCAAAGGTCAGCACTGGCCACACCTTGCGGAAGAAGCGCAGCGGGTTGACCCCGGCCAGCGACAGCAGCAGGCCGTGCACCACAAACATCAGGCCCAGCGCCAGGTACGACACCACCACAAAACTGCCGAGCTTGATGATGTCTTGCAGGTTGGAGCCGGCGACCACTTTGGTCATCAGCGCCAGCACGCCGTAGGGCGTCAGCTTCATCACCAGGCGCACCAGGCGCATCACCCAGGCTTGCAGGGTGTCGATGGCGTTGAGCACTTTCTGGCCTTTTTCCACGTCGTCCTTGAGCAGTTGCAGTGCGGCAACCCCGAGAAACGCAGCAAAAATCACCACGCTGATGATCGACGTCGGCTTGGCCCGGGCCAGGTCGGCAAACGGATTGGCTGGCACGAACGACAGCAGCAGCTGCGGAATATTCAGGTCGGCGACCTTGCCTGCGTAATCACTCTGGATCACTTGCAGGCGCGCCATTTCCTGTGTGCCGGCCACCAGGCCCTCGGCGGTAAGGCCGAACAGGTTGGTCAGGCCGATACCGATCAGCGCCGCAATTGCCGTGGTGAACAGCAGCGTACCGATGGTCAGGAAGCTGATCTTGCCCAGGGACGAGGCGTTATGCAGACGCGCCACGGCGCTGAGGATCGAGGCGAATACCAGCGGGATCACGATCATTTGCAGCAACTGCACGTAACCATTGCCGACCAGATCAAACCAGCTGATCGAGGCTTTGAGCACCGGGTTGCCGTCGCCATAAATCGTGTGCAACGCCGCGCCGAACAGCACGCCGAGCACCAGCGCGAACAGGACCTTCTTGGCGAGGCTCCAGTGTGTGCGGCGGGTTTGTGCCTGGCCCAAAAGCAGGGCCACGAACACCAGTACGTTGAGAATCAGGGGCAGATTCATTGAAGCTCCGTTGAGAAGGCAGCCAATCGCGTGAGCCTGCGATTGCGAACCGGAAAGCCTAACAGCTTGAAATATATTGATTTAATACCGATATGGAATGGTGACTGTCGTTTTTGGAATAAGCCTTTGACGCTCAGGCACACGCCCTTGGCGCAATCACGACGCAAGCGGTCGTGCTCGGGCGATAACTGTCACACAGATTTGTTAGCGTCGATGTCTTTCACTCAGGGAGAAATCGCTTATGAAGTTCGCGCCAACACTACTGGCCGCCGCCTTCTGCTTGGGCCTCGCCAGCCAGGCATTTGCCGCCACCGAGTTGAAGCACTGGCCGGCGCCTGCCGCCGAGCAGTTGAACAAGATGATCGCCGCCAACGCCAACAAGGGTAACTTCGCGGTGTTCGACATGGACAACACCAGTTACCGCTACGACCTCGAAGAGTCCCTGCTGCCGTACCTTGAGAACAAAGGCCTGATCACCCGCGACACCATGGACCCGTCCCTCAAGCTGATTCCGTTCAAAGACACCGCCGACCACAAGGAAAGCCTGTTCAGCTACTACTACCGACTCTGCGAAGTGGACGACATGGTCTGCTACCCGTGGGTTGCGCAGATTTTCTCCGGCTTCACCCTCAAGGAACTCAAGGGCTACGTCGACGAGATGATGGCGTCGGGCAAGCCGGTGCCGGTCACCTATTACGACGGTGACGTGGTCAAGACCATGGACGTGCAGCCGCCGAAAGTCTTCACCGGCCAGGCTGAGCTGTTCAACAAACTGATGGAAAACGGCATCGAGGTGTATGTGATGACCGCCGCGTCCGAGGAGTTGGTGCGCATGGTCGCCGCCGATCCGAAGTACGGCTACAACGTCAAACCCGAGAACGTCATCGGCGTGAGCACCTTGCTCAAGGATCGCAAGACCGGCGAGCTGACCACCGCGCGTAAGCAGATCGCCGCCGGCAAGTATGACGAGAAGGCCAACCTCGGCCTGGAACTGACCCCGTACCTGTGGACCCCGGCGACCTGGATGGCCGGCAAGCACGCAGCGATCCTCACCTACATCGATGAGTGGAAAAAACCGGTGATCGTCGGCGGCGACACCCCCACCAGCGACGGCTACATGTTGTTTCACGATGTGGACGTGGCCAAGGGTGGCGTCCACCTGTGGATCAACCGCAAGGATAAATACATGACTCAACTCAACGGCATGATGGCCAAACACGCGGCGGCCCAGGCCAAGGAAGGGCTGCCGGTGACGGCGGACAAGAACTGGGTGATCGTCAAGCCGGACGAGATTCAGTAAGACCGAGCCGCCTGCTTCGCGAGCAAGCCCGCTCCCACATTTTGACCGCATTCTCATAGTGGAACCCGGTCAACTGTGGGAGCGGGCTTGCCCGCGAAGGCGGCGTGTCAGGTCCTACATGAGTCGTCGGACCCACCGCTATCGCAGGCAAGCCAGCTCCCACATTCGGCCGCATGCTCATGTTGGAACCCGATCAACTGTGGGAGCGGGCTTGCCCGCGAAGGCGGTATGTCAGGCAGTACATGAGTCGGCTGGCCCACCGCTATCGCAGGCAAGCCAGCTCCCACATTCGACCGCATGCTTAAGTTGGAACCCGATCAATTGTGGGAGCGGGCTTGCCCGCGAAGGCGGCGTGTCAGGCCCTACATGAGTCGTCGGGCCCACCGCTATCGCAGGCAAGCCAGCTCCCACATTCGACCGCATTCTTAAGGTGGAACCCGATCCACTGTGGGGTGGGAGCGGGCTTGCCCGCGAAGGCGGTATGTCAGGCAGTGCGTGAGTCGGCTGGCCCACCGCTATCGCAGGCAAGCCCGCTCTCACATTCGACCGCATGCTTGAGTTGGAGCCCGATCACTGTGGGAGCGGGCTTGCTCGCGAAGGCGGTGTGTCAGGCAGTACAAAAGTCGGCTGGCCCACCGCGATCGCAGGCAAGCCAGCTCCCACATTCGACCGCATGCTCATGTTTGAACTCGGCTTACTGCTGAAGGGTTTACCCAGATAAAAAAATGCCCCGCACGTGGCGGGGCATTTTTATGCGCGAGGCTTACAGGCCGTCGAGCATCGCTTTGTTACGCACAGCGCCTTTGTCGGCGCTGGTGGCCAGCAAGGCGTAAGCCTTCAACGCAGTGGTGACCTTGCGCGGACGCTTCTCGACCGGTTTCCAGCCTTTCTTGTCCTGCTCAACCCGGCGGGCGGCCAGTTCTTCGTCGCTGATCAACAGGTTGATCGAGCGGTTCGGAATGTCGATCAGCACTTTGTCGCCGTCCTGCACCAGGCCAATCGCGCCGCCGGCAGCCGCTTCTGGCGAAGCGTGGCCGATGGACAGGCCCGAGGTGCCGCCGGAGAAACGGCCGTCGGTGAGCAGGGCGCAGGCTTTGCCCAGGCCTTTGGATTTCAGGTACGACGTCGGGTAGAGCATCTCTTGCATGCCCGGGCCGCCTTTCGGGCCTTCGTAGCGGATGATCACGATGTCGCCGGCCTTTACTTCGTCGGCGAGGATGCCGCGCACGGCGCTGTCCTGGCTTTCGAAGATCTTGGCGTTGCCTTCGAACACGTGGATCGACTCATCCACACCGGCGGTTTTCACCACGCAGCCATCCAGCGCGATGTTGCCGTACAGCACGGCCAGGCCGCCTTCTTGCGAGTAGGCGTGCTCGACACTGCGGATGCAGCCGTTTTCACGGTCGTCATCGAGGGTGTCCCAGCGGGTGGACTGGCTGAACGCCGTTTGCGTCGGGATGCCGGCCGGGCCTGCCTTGAAGAAGTGATGCACGGCTTCGTCGGTGGTCTGGGTGATGTCCCACTTGGCGATGCCTTCGGCCATGCTCGTGCTGTGCACGGTCGGCAGGTCGGTGTGCAGCAGGCCGCCACGGGCCAGCGAGCCGAGGATCGAGAAGATCCCGCCGGCGCGGTGCACGTCTTCCATGTGGTACTTCTGGATGTTCGGCGCGACCTTGCACAGCTGCGGCACGTGGCGGGACAGACGGTCGATGTCGCGCAGGTCGAAATCGATCTCGGCTTCCTGGGCGGCGGCCAGCAAGTGCAGGATGGTGTTGGTGGAACCGCCCATGGCGATGTCCAGGGTCATGGCGTTTTCGAACGCCTTGAAGTTGGCGATGTTGCGCGGCAGCACCGACTCATCATTGTCGGTGTAGTAACGCTTGCACAGCTCGACGATGGTGCGGCCGGCCTGCAGGAACAGCTGCTCGCGGTCGCTGTGGGTGGCCAGCGTGGAACCGTTGCCCGGCAAGGCCAGGCCCAGGGCTTCGACCAGGCAGTTCATCGAGTTGGCGGTGAACATGCCGGAGCACGAGCCGCAGGTTGGGCAGGCGCTGCGCTCGTATTCCGCGACTTTCTCGTCAGACGCGCTGGAATCGGCGGCGATGACCATGGCGTCCACCAGGTCGAGGCCGTGGGAGGCGAGCTTGGTCTTGCCGGCTTCCATTGGGCCGCCGGAGACGAAGATCACCGGGATGTTCAGGCGCAGGGAGGCCATCAGCATGCCGGGGGTGATTTTGTCGCAGTTGGAGATGCACACGATGGCGTCGGCGCAGTGGGCGTTGACCATGTATTCCACGGAGTCGGCGATGATCTCGCGGCTCGGCAGCGAATACAGCATGCCGTCATGGCCCATGGCGATGCCGTCATCCACGGCGATGGTGTTGAATTCTTTGGCCACGCCGCCGGCGCGTTCGATCTCGCGGGCGACCAGTTGGCCCAGGTCCTTGAGGTGGACGTGGCCGGGTACGAACTGGGTGAACGAGTTGGCAATCGCGATGATCGGCTTTTTGAAGTCGTCATCTTTCATCCCCGTGGCACGCCACAGTGCGCGCGCGCCGGCCATGTTGCGGCCGTGGGTGGATGTTTTCGAGCGGTAATCAGGCATGGAGCACTCCGGGCGGCTAATCAAGTACTAAAGGGAAGTGAGCTTCTATTGACGTCTGGAACACTCAGAAAATGGCCGTGTGTCCAAACGTTGCCACTCGCGTCGCGGGATCGCCGCGTGCTTGGGCCTCGAGCTCATAAACCCGCCGGGGGATGACTGGCGATGAATAGCGTCGATTCTACACCGCTGGCGGCCGGAGGGAATGGCCGCCAGCGTGTAGATAGCGCTTACGAGACGTGTGGGTGTGCAAGTTTCATGGTCAGCGGCCGACCCGCGCGTTCGTCATCACGCCCCAAACGCTGAGCACGATGAAGCTGATGGCGATGGTCATCAGCAGGTTGGCCCCGGCTTGGGCGAGGGCGGCGCTGCTGACGGCAGCGGTGATGAACATGATGCTGTTGCCGGCCGAGGCGGCGGTGCCGGCGCTGCTGGAGAACAGCAACATGGCGGCGGAAATCGCGGCGGGGCGAACCAGAGTTACGGCCAGGGCGCTGATCAGCATCGGGATCAGCAGGGTGATGGTGGTGATGGCTCCAAGACCGACGATCAGCATCAGAAGCACGCCTGCGATAAGCAGCAATCCAAGGCCGATGTTGATTTGCCGGGACAGCGAGATGCGTTTTTGAAGATACGACGCCGCCAAGCCACCCAGCAGATAGGCCACGCCATACACCATGAGTACCAGTGCGTACTGGTATTCGGAGAGTTTCAACGAGTCCATGAAAATCAACGGTGTCACGCTGATCAAGGCGAAGTAGCAGGCGAACACCAACGCGGCGATCCACCAGTAACGCAGGAAGTCGCGATTGGTCGCGACATCTTTCAGCGTGCCGATGATCGACACCGGCGTGCGGTGCGGGCTGGCGGACTTGGAGGGCAGTATGCAGAACGCATGGATCAACATCCCCAACGCCATCAGTGCGAATCCATAGAAACTACCTTGCCAATCGAAGGTGGTTTGCAACCAGGAGCCGATCAGCGGTGACAAGGCGACGAACGAGCCGCTCAGGGTCATGTAGTAGAGGCGCACACGGGCTCGATCCTGTTCTTCGAACAGGTCTTCCACTAACGCGTGGCCCAGTACGAAGAAGCCGCAACCCATGGCCTGGACCGAGCGAAACAGCAGGAAGCTCAGGTAGTCCGTCGATAATGCGCAACCTATCGCACCCAGGATCGACAGCGTGATGCAACCGAGCAGGACTTCCTTGCGGCCCCATTTATCCGACAGCGGGCCGGCAATCAATTGGGACACTGAAAACACCAGCGTGAACAGACTGATCGACAGTGCGATTTCTGCGGTAGGTGTGTCGAACCTGGCAGCCAGTGCGGGAAACGAGGGCAGCAGAATGTTGATAGGGAAAAAGCTGATCAGGGAAATGCAGGTGATGAGGATGAAGCGGGAGAGGTAGGGCCCAGACATTGTTTTTATTTTCCGGAGTAATTCCAGAAACCGATACTAGTCTGCGAAATGTGGAATTCAATCAAAACCGTTGAAGGACGGTTCCCGAATTGTTGTGGTTTGCGGTGATAGGAAAGTTGCCCTGACACACCACAAACCAAAATGTGGGAGCGGGCTTGCTCGCGAATACGTAGTGTCAGTCAACTCATTCATCGACTGACTTGCCGCTTTCGCGGGCAAGCCCGCTCCCACCTTTTGATCTGCGTTTGTTGCTTAGCTATTAGGCAACAACCGGCACGTAATGCTCTTGATGTAGCGCGTTTCGGCAATCGCCGGGTGCACCGGGTGATCCGGCCCCTGGCCGCCGCGTTCGAGCATCTGGATATTGCGGTCCAGGTGACGGGCGCTGGTCAGCAGGATGTTTTGCAGGTCGTCTTCCGGCAAGTGCATCGAGCAGGATGCGCTGACCAGGATGCCGTCCTTGCTGAGCAGGCGCATGGCTTGCTCGTTCAGGCGGCGGTAGGCGCCTTCGCCGTTTTTCATGTCTTTTTTGCGTTTGATGAAAGCCGGTGGGTCGGCGACGATCACGTCGAAGCGTTCTTCGCTGGCTTTCAGCTCTTTGAGGGCTTCGAACACATCGCCTTCGATGCAGGTCATCTTCTCGGCAACGCCGTTCAGCGCAGCGTTGCGCTCCACGCCGTCGAGGGCGAAGGCCGAAGCGTCGACGCAGAACACTTCACTGGCGCCGAAGGCTGCGGCCTGCACGCCCCAGCCACCGATGTAGCTGTAAAGGTCCAGCACGCGTTTGCCTTTGGCATACGGCGCCAGGCGGGCGCGGTTCATGCGGTGGTCGTAGAACCAGCCGGTCTTCTGGCCCTGGATTACCGGGGCTTCGAATTTCACGCCGTTCTCTTCCAGCGCCACCCACTCCGGCACCAGGCCGAACACGGTTTCAACGTAGCGGTTGAGGCCTTCGGCGTCGCGCGCGGCGGAGTCGTTCTTGAACAGGATGCCGCTTGGCTTGAGCACTTGGGTCAGGGCGGCGATCACGTCTTCTTTGTGGGCTTCCATGGTCGCCGAAGCGATCTGGACGACCAGGATGTCGCCGAAACGGTCAACCACCAGGCCCGGCAGCAGGTCGGAGTCGCCGTACACCAGGCGGTAGAACGGCTTGTCGAACAGGCGATCACGCAGCGACAGCGCGACGTTGATGCGGTGCACCAGTAGCGACTTGTCCAAAGGCAACTTGATGTCGCGCGACAGCAGGCGTGCGCAGATCAGGTTGTTCGGGCTCATGGCCACGATGCCCAGGGTCTTGCCGCCGGCCGCTTCCAGGATAGCCTGGTCGCCTGCCTGGAAGCCGTGAAGTGGGGTGGCGGCCACGTCGATTTCGTTGCTGTAGACCCACAGGTGGCCGTTGCGCAAACGACGATCGGCGTTGGCTTTGAGACGCAGGCTTGGCAGGGACATGACGTCGCTCCGGAAAAAAGAGCGGGAGTATACCGTGTTGTGCATGAATTCGCGGCGCCGCCGGACATGTGGGAGCGGGCTTGCTCGCGAAAGCGGTGGATCAGCGACTGTATTCGGTGACTGACACCGAGCGTTCGCGAGCAAGCCCGCTCCCACATTTGATCCGGTTTCAGTTCGGCATTTGGGTGTCGGTCAAGTCTTCATAAGGGTTAGAATCGCCGCCTAGCCCAGAGTGTGTACTTATGTCCCAAGAGCTTTCCGCCGAACAGATCCAACAGGCCCTGCAAGGCATCAGCGTGCCGCCTCAACCGCAAATCATGGTGGATTTGCAGATGGAGCAGTACATGCCCGACCCGGACCTGGAAGTGATCGCGCGGTTGATCTCCCAGGACCCGGGCCTGTCCGGCGCATTGCTGAAGATCGTCAACTCGCCGTATTACGGCCTGAGCAACAAGATTGCCTCGATCCAGCGCGCGGTGAACCTGCTGGGCAGCCGTTCGATCATCAACTTGATCAACGCACAGTCGATCAAAGGCGAGATGAGCGACGACACCATTGTCACCCTCAACCGCTTCTGGGACACCGCCCAGGATGTGGCCATGACCTGCCTGACGCTGGCCAAGCGCACCGGCTCGCAGGCGGTGGACGAGGCTTATGCCCTGGGGCTGTTCCACGATTGCGGCGTGCCGTTGATGCTCAAGCGGTTCCCCGATTACATGACGGTGCTGGAGCAGGCCTACGCCAATGCCGGGCCCGATTGCCGCGTGGTCGACACCGAGAACAACGCGTTCAACACCAACCATGCCGTGGTCGGCTACTACACCGCCAAATCCTGGCGTCTGCCGGAGCATGTGACCGACGCGATCGCCAACCACCACAACGCGTTGGCGATTTTCAGCGATGAGTCGTCGCGCACGCCGCAACTTAAAAACCTGCTGGCCATCCTGAAAATGGCTGAGCACATCTGTTCGTCCTGTCGCGTGCTGGGTAACCAGGCCGTGGACCATGAGTGGAATGCCATCGGCCATCTGGTGCTGGATTACGTGGGCCTTTCGGACTACGACTTCGAAAGCATGAAGTTGTCGATCCGCGAACTGGGCGCGCACTGACCCTTTTTTCACGAGGTACACATGCCCGAGTTACCAGAAGTCGAAACCACCCGGCGCGGGATTGCGCCGCACCTGGAAGGCCAACGCGTCAGCCGTGTGGTGGTGCGTGAGCGGCGCCTGCGCTGGCCGATCCCGGAGGACCTGGATGTGCGCCTGTCCGGGCAGCGCATCGTGCTGGTGGAGCGGCGGGCCAAGTACCTGTTGATCAATGCCGAAGTGGGCACTTTGATCAGCCACTTGGGCATGTCAGGCAACCTGCGGCTGGTGGAAGCCGGTTCGCCCGCGCTCAAGCATGAGCATGTGGACATCGAGCTGGAGTCGGGAATGGCGCTGCGCTACACCGACCCGCGGCGCTTTGGCGCGATGCTCTGGAGCCAGGACCCGCACAACCACGAATTGCTGATTCGCCTGGGGCCGGAGCCGTTGACTGACCTGTTTGACGGCGAGCGGCTGTTCCAGCTGTCCCGCGGCAAGTCCGTGGCGGTGAAGCCGTTCATCATGGACAACGCGGTGGTGGTGGGCGTGGGCAATATCTATGCGACCGAAGCGCTGTTTGCCGCCGGGATTGATCCGCGCCGCGCCGCCGGTGGCATTTCGCGCGGGCGTTACTTGAAGCTGGCAATTGAGATCAAGCGTGTGCTGGCCGCCGCCATCGAGCGTGGCGGCACCACATTGCGGGACTTTATCGGCGGTGACGGGCAACCGGGGTATTTTCAGCAGGAACTGTTCGTCTACGGCCGGGGCGGCGAGGCGTGCAAGGTCTGCGGCAGCGAGTTGCGCAATGTGGTGTTGGGGCAGCGGGCGAGTGTGTTTTGCCCTAAGTGCCAGAGCTGAGTGTTGTGTGAGGGCTGATGCCGCCATCGAGGGCGAGCCTGCGCCCACACTTGACCGTATTCACACGTTTAAATGTGGGAGCTGGCTTGCCTGCGATGAGGTCCGGATGGGCGCCACAGAGTCTCAGGCCTTACCGGTAATCTTCCGGTACTTCTCCATCAACTGCTCTTCAGTCTCAGGGTGTGCTTCATCCAGCGGAATGCAATCCACCGGGCACACTTGCTGGCACTGAGGCTCGTCGTAGTGGCCGACACATTGGGTGCACAGGTTGGGGTCGATCACGTAGATCTCTTCACCCTGGGAAATCGCAGCGTTCGGGCACTCAGGTTCGCAGACGTCGCAGTTGATGCAATCGTCGGTGATGATCAGGGACATGGAAACTCCTGCCAGGGCTGTCAGCCAGGGCATCTGAAAACGAATGCGCGCAATTGTGCCGCATTGGCGCCCGCAGTGCGAGCTGTGGCGATCGCTGGGCTTGTTGTAGGGAGCGCCGCGCCTATTGTGGCGAGCTCCGTGCCTGTTGTGGCGAGCGGGCTTGCCCCGCGTTGGGCTGCGAAGCGGCCCTGAAAACAGGCGGCCGTGTTTTGGCTGAAATTATGCGGTGGCTTTATTGGGGCTGCTTCGCAGCCCAACGCGGGGCAAGCCCGCTCGCCACAATAAGCCCGCTCAGCACAGATAAGCCAGGCTCAGCACAGACAAACCGGGCTCAGCATGAACAAGTCAGGCTCAGCACAGACAAGCCCGCGCTTCAGAAGTTATTTCTTGAAGCGCAGTGTCAGCGCATCCGCCACAGCCGGGTGTACGAATTTGGTGATATCTCCGCCCAAAGCGGCGATTTCACGGACCAACGTCGAGGAAATGAACGAATAACGCTCCGACGGCGTGAGGAACAGGCTTTCCACGTCCGGCGCCAATTGGCGGTTCATGTTGGCCAGCTGGAATTCGTATTCGAAGTCCGATACTGCACGCAGGCCACGCAGGAACACATTGGCGTTCTGCTCTTTGGCGAAGTGTGCCAGTAGCGTTGAAAAACCCACCACTTCCACATTAGGCAGGTGTTTGGTGACCTCACGCGCCAGCTCCACGCGCTGTTCCAGGGGAAACAGCGGGTTTTTCTTGGGGCTGGCAGCGACCGCGATGATCACATGGTCGAACAGGCGAGAGGCGCGTTCGACCAGATCGCCATGGCCTTTGGTAATCGGGTCGAAGGTACCTGGGTACAACACTCGGTTCATCGCGTCGTCCTGGCGGAGTCCGTTGGGGAACCGGATGGTATCGCAGCCATCCCGGTCGGCCAAGTCAACTTATGCAGAAGAAAGCACTATAGACACCGCGAATAACCTGTTTTTTCACGCTGTTTTCAGACGTTCGGCCAACGCTGTCGCCAGTTGCGCGGTTAATCCATACACCGACAATTGCGGGTTAGCCCCAATGCTGGTGGGGAATAACGAGCCATCGTGGATCGACAGATTGCGCAACTGGTGATGGCGACCGAGGCTGTCAGCCACGGCGTTTTTCGGGTCTTCGCCCATGGCGCAACCGCCCATCACGTGGGCGCTGCCCAGGGTGGTTCGATGCAGTTCCAGGCTCAGGCCGTCGATCAGGCTGCGTGCTTCGGCCAGGGTGCTGACGTAACGCGCGTCGTGATGCAACGGCTTGACCGACTTGGCGCCCGCCGCGAACTGGATCTCGGCCATGCTGTGGAAGGCTCGGCGCAGGCCGTCCCAGGCGTAGGGCGATACTGCGTAATCGAGAACCGGCGTACCGTCACCGCGTAATTCCACCGTGCCGCCACGGCTGTCGGGATGAAAGCCATCACGTAAAAGGGCAAGCATGGCGTGGGTATGGGGCAACTGGCTCATATCCAGCGCATTGCCGGTGCCGTAACCGCCGAATAGCGTGCTGGCCAACCCTGGGTGCAAGGGCGGTGCCTCCAGCTTGTAGGACATTTTGCCGGTGGTGCCGTCCAGCCATTGAAAATGATCGGAATAAATTGACTGCGGCGCGCCGTAGAACGGGTTGATCACCTCGTCAAACTGCCCGGCAGAGAAATTCACCAGATGCAGGAACGTGCGCTTGCCCACGCGCGAGTGCGGGTCGGGCGCGTCCGAACGCATCAGCAGCGCCGGGCTGTTGATGCCGCCGCCCGACAGCACGTAATGCCTGGCCTTGACGGTTATCTTGCGACCGGTGGGCGCGACGCAACGCTCGTCCATGGCCACGCATTCCAGGCTGCTGATGGTGTCGCCGCTGTACTTGAGCCGTTCTGCGCGGGCGAGATACAGCAGTTCGCCGCCCTTTTCCAGGGTGGACGGAATGGTAGTCACCAGCATCGACTGCTTGGCGTTGACCGGGCAACCCATGCCGCAATACCCCAGGTTGAAACAGCCGCGCACGTTGCGTGGGATCACGTGCCAGCTGTAACCGAGCTTTTCGCAGCCTTTGCGGATCACATCATTGTTGGCATTCGGTGGCATGGCCCACGGGGCGATGCCCAGGCGCTGTTCCATCTTCTCGAACCACGGCGCCATCTCGGCGCTGCTGTGGCCTTTTACCGCGTACTCGCTGGCCCAGTGGGTGAGGGTGGCGTCCGGCGTTCGGAAGCTGGAGGTCCAGTTGATCAATGTGGTGCCGCCCACCGCCCGGCCCTGCAGGATGGTTATCGCGCCGTCTTTGCTCATGCGGCCAATGCCTTCCTGGTACAGGCTGGCGTAGGCCTCGTCTTCGAGCAGCTTGAAGTCGCTGCTGGTCTTGAGCGGGCCCTCTTCGATCAGCAGCACCTTGTAGCCGGCGGCGCTGAGGATTTCGGCAGTGGTGCCTCCGCCGGCACCGCTGCCGATGATCACCACATCGGCTTCCAGCGTCAGGTCGCTGTCGAGTGCGGCGCCATTGTGGGTTTTCCAGCCGCGGGCCAGGCCGTCGCGGAACAGATCGGGTACGGGCATAGGTGTGCACTCTTATTTTTTTTGTACGAAGTTGCGACCAGTGTGGGAGCTGGCTTGCCTGCGCTAGCGGTTTGCCTGCCGATCAATTCGTCGCTGATACACCGCCATCGCAGGCAAGCCAGCTCCCACATTTTCTAATCAGGTTGTCAGGCCTAAATCTTCGGCGGGCCGGGGTAGCCGCAATGGGCCCAGGATTGCGGGCGGAAGTACCAGGCCATGATTACCAGCTTGAGCAACGAGCCCTGGCCCATGCGCAGCAGGTTCAGGTAGCTGTTTTCCCAGCGGTGCAGGAAGTTGCGGATCTGTTCACTGCTGGCATTTTCCCAACTGCCCCAGATCCCCGTCAGCGGGCCACGGGTGATGCCCATGCCCAGCACGTCGAACAGTTGCTGGGTAAGCTTGAACATCTCCGGCGACAGGTGCTGCAGGCTGTAGTCGAGTTTTTTCAGGGTGTCTTCAATCCCGGCGACCACGTCCTGGGCGCTGGCCACGCCATCGAGCAGCACCGGGATCACTGCGCGCAAGAACGGCAAGTCACTGCTGCGCAGCATTGCAAAGCCGCTGGCCGGGGTGCTGCTGGAGCACCCGCTGAGGCTGGCACCCAGCCCGGCAGTGGCCAGGAACGCGCTGGCACACAGGCCGATTTTCAAGACGCCGCGCCGCGACAGCGCAGGTGTTTCAGTCAGGCTAGGGTTCATTATTATTGTTGTCCCGAGAGTGGCGGAATCAGCGTACAAACAACTTCTGAATCAACTTCTGGATCGACTTGCCATAGGGCGGGTAGATCAATTTCGCCGCGTTCAGGCGCTGTTTCACCAGCACGCCCTTGGCCTTGCTGAATGTGAGGAATCCTTCGTGGCCGTGGTAGTGGCCCATGCCGGAAGGTCCGATGCCGCCGAAGGGCATGTCATCCTGAGCCACATGCAGCAGGGTGTCGTTCAGGCACACGCCGCCGGAGTGGGTTTCATGCAGCACGCGGTTCTGCTCGCCCTTGTTGTAGCCGAAGTAATACAGGGCCAGCGGACGAGGGCGCTGGTTGACGTAGGCAAAGGCCTGATCAATGCCGCGATACGGCACGATCGGCAGCACCGGGCCGAAGATTTCGTCCTGCATCACAGTCATTTCATCGCTGACATTCAGCAACAGGCTATGGGACATGCGCCGTGCCTGGCCTTGGTCGTACAAGGTGATCAGGGTGGCGCCTTTGTCGGTGGCGTCTTTGACGTAGGCATTCAGCCTGGCCTGCTGCCGATCATTAATGATGGCGGTGTAGTCCGGGTTGTCGGTCAGGGTCGGGTAAAACCCGCGAACTGCCTTGCTGTAAGCCTCGACGAACCCCTCGATGCGATCTTCGGGCACCAGCACGTAGTCCGGCGCCACGCAGGTTTGCCCGGCATTCAGGCATTTGCCGAAGGCAATGCGCTCGGCGGCGTCCTTGAGTGGCACATCGGAGGAAACTATTGCCGGCGACTTGCCGCCCAGCTCCAGCGTCACCGGGGTCAGGTGTTCAGCCGCCGCACGCATCACGTGTTTGCCGATGCTGGTGGCGCCGGTGAACAGCAGGTGATCGAAGCGCAATTTGGAAAACGCCATGCCCACTTCGGCTTCGCCCAGCACCACGCACACCAGGTCTTCGGGGAAGATTTTCGCCAGCAGCGCCTTGAGCAGTTCACCCGTAGCGGGCGTGGATTCGCTGAGCTTGAGCATCACCCGGTTACCGGCCGCCAACGCGCCGACCAACGGGCCGATGGCCAAATACAACGGGTAGTTCCACGGCACGATCACGCCGACCACGCCCAGTGGTTGATAGATGACCTTGGCGGATGCCGGTTGGAAGGCGATGCCTACAGCGCGGCGGGAAGGTTTCATCCAGCCTTTGAGGTGTTTGCTGGCGTAGTGAATGCCATGCAGGCTCGGCATCAACTCGGCGAACAGGGTTTCGTCTGCGCTACGGTGGCTGAAGTCCTGGCTGATCGCGTCGATCAGGGCCTGGCGTTCGTCGCTGAGTACATTGCGCAATGCCTTGAGCCATTGTTGGCGCTGCGCCGCCGGTGGCATCGGGTTGGCGGCATAGGCGCGACGCTGGGCGTCGAACAGGTCCTGGAGTTGATCCAGCGCCTGGGAATCTTGCAGGTAGGCAACGTTGGCAGACATGGCGCAGTTCCCGATTGTTATAGGTCTGCCTGGATTTTTAGAGTCATTGCTCTAAATTGTCAAATATCATTGCAGCAACATGCGGATTTATCCAGACAAGGATAGGCCGTAAGATGCCCCATCACGTGTTTAGAAGCTGATCCCCTATGGCACCACGAGTAAAGACCAGCGAGCGCATTGTGCAAACCAGCCTGGAGCTTTTTAACCAGCAGGGCGAGCGCAGCGTCAGCACCAACCACATTGCCGCCCACATGGAAATTTCCCCGGGCAACCTGTACTACCACTTCCCCAACAAGCAGGCGATCATCGCCGTGCTGTTTCGCGAATACGAAGCCCTCGTGGACAGTTTCCTGCGCCCGCCCCAGGGCCGCGCCGTCACCGTCGAAGACAAGCGTTTTTACCTGCAGGCCGTGCTGGCGGGCATGTGGCGCTATCGCTTCCTGCACCGCGACCTGGAACACCTGCTGGAAAGCGACCCGGAACTGGCCACCGGCTACCGGCGCTTTTCCCAGCGTTGCCTGATCCAGGGCGGCGCTATCTATCAAGGGTTTGTCGATGCCGGCATCCTCAATATGGACCCGGTGCAAACCGAGGCGCTGACCCTCAATGCCTGGATCATCCTCACCTCGTGGGTGCGATTTCTGTGCACCACCAATGAAAATTCCGCCCACTTGAGCGCCGAGGCGATCAAGCGTGGGGTGTACCAGGTGCTGGTGCTGGAGGCGGGGTTTGTCACGCCCCAGGCCAAAGAGGCGGTAGACGCTTTGTTCAAAGAGTTTTACGTGCCGTTGAACCAGGCACTGGAAGAAGTGAAGTAGGACCTTTCTCGAATCTGTTCACAGGAGTCCGTCATGCCGCTTGCCCAACTGATCAGCCCCCAGCAACTCGCCGAGCGCCAGAAGGCGGCCGGGCTGGTGATCCTGGATTGCCGCTTTGCCCTGGAAGACCCGGACTACGGGCTTTGCAGCTACGCCGAAGGGCATATCGAAGGTGCGCAATATGCCGACCTGGAGCGCCACCTCAGCGGTGCGGTGACAAAGGGCGTGACCGGGCGTCATCCGTTGCCGGCGGCGGACACCTTGGCCGCGCAACTGCGGGCCTGGGGCATCAATGCCGACACGGACATCGTGCTGTATGACGACGGCCCCGGCGCCTATGCCGCCCGCGCGTGGTGGCTGCTGGCCTGGCTGGGCAAACGCGATGGCGTGTTTATTCTGGATGCAGGCCTCAAGGCCTGGCACGCGGCCGGCTTCCCGCTGAGCCTGGACGCGCCCGTGGTTGAGCCGGGGACGTTTGCCGGCACTCCGGACAATCACCTCGTGCTGGACGCCGAGCACCTGCAAAAACGCTTGGGCGAACCGGGCATGACCTTGATCGATGCCCGCGCCCAAGCGCGTTTTCGCGGCGACGTGGAGCCTATCGACCCGATTGCCGGGCACATTCCGGGCGCCCAATGTGCGGCGTTCAGCGAAAACCTGGGCAGTGACGGTCGCTTCCTGCCAGCTGAGCAGCTCAAGCAGCGTTTCGCTGCGCAGTTGAAGGGCCGTTCGCCGGAAGAGTTGGTGGCGTATTGCGGTTCTGGCGTGACGGCGTGTCACAACCTGTTTGCGCTGAGCCTGGCGGGTTACCCGCTGGGCAAGCTGTATGCGGGGTCGTGGAGCGAGTGGATTACCGATCCGGCGCGGCAAATCGCAACCGGCGACTAAGCCGCCATTCCTGCAAACCCAATCAAAATGTGGGAGCGGGCTTGCTCGCGAATGCAGAGTGTCAGTCGATAGATTTGTGACTGATACACCGCCTTCGCGAGCAAGCCCGCTCCCACATTTTTTAACCGCGTTGTGTCAGTAGCCATTGCGGGATTCGGCGTTCGAGGTAGTAGCTCGGGCGCCTGAGAGAACCATCGACAAACCCCACATGCCCACCCTTGGCCAGCAGCTCAAACTCGGTGCAGTCCGACAGTTCGCTGGCCTCCGGCAGGCTGTGGGCGAACACAAACGGGTCATCGGCGGCGTGGATGATCAGAGTGGGTGTGCGAATGTCACTCAAGTAATACCGGCTCGACGCGCGACGGTAATAGTCCTCGGCGCTGAGGAAACCGTGCAGCGGCGCCGTCACCCGCCCGTCGAAATCCCAGAACGTACGCATCTTCTCCAGCGAGCCCAATGCCTCGAGGGTTTTCAGCCCGTCAGCTTGGCCATCCTGTAAAAAGCGCCGTTGCTTGACGCGGATATACGCCAGCATCTCGCGCATAAAGTGCTTCTGATACACCCGCGAAAACCCCAGCCCGATGCGATCCGCACACTGATCCAGGCGAAACGGCACCGACACCGCGGCCGCGCCATGCAGCCCCGACGCTTCGCCGGTTTCGCCCAAGTGCTTGAGCAGCACATTGCCGCCCAGCGAATAACCCACGGCATACAGCGGCGCCAACGGTCGCTTGGCGCGCAGATGCGCAATCGCTGCTGCCAGGTCTTCGCTGGCGCCCGAGTGGTAACTGCGCGCCAGCAGGTTGGGCTCACCCGAGCACCCGCGCCAGTTCAACGCTGCGCTTGCCCAGCCCTGGGCGGCGAGGACTTTTTGCAAGCCGGCCACGTAGGGCGAGTTGGACGAGCCGGTCAGCCCGTGCAGCACCAGCACCAATGGCGCTTGCGCGTCATGGGGGCCGTGCCAGTCAAGGTCGAGGAAGTCGCCGTCGTCCAGCCACAAGCGTTCGCGTTGGCGTTCGATATGCGTGGTGGGACGCCACAACGGCCCCCACAGCGTTTGCAGGTGGGGGTTGCCGAGGCCGAAAGCGGGTTTGAACAGGTCGACGGAAGGGGTCATGGACATCTCTGTGGCGAGCAGGCTTGTTGTGGCAAGCGAGGCTTCACGTGGCGAGCAGGCTTGCCCTGCGTTGGGCTGCGCAGCAGCCCCGGCTCAGTCACCGCGATCCGACAGAGTGAATGCGGTGACTGTTTTGGGGCCGCTGCGCAGCCCAACGCGGGGCAAGCCCGCTCGCCACATATCAGGCGGCGTTTTCGACCAAGCGATGCCACAACGCGTAATACACCCGGCCGGACTTCTGCTCGCGGTGCAGGCGCCAGGCGCCCGGCAGGCCGAGGGTAGACGGCGCGGTTTCACTTTCAGTGTAGATCCACGCATCCGCCGCCAGCCACTGACGCTCTTCCAGCAATGCACACACGGTCGGCAACAGGTTCTTATTGAACGGCGGGTCGAGAAACACCACGTCATATTCAGTCGCCGCCTGGGTTTCCAGGTAGCGCAGCGCGTCGGCGGTCTGGACCTGGCCGGTGGTGCAGCGCAGGGTGCCCAGGTGTTCCTTGAGGCTGGACACCGCCACATTGCTGGCATCCAGCGCCTGGCCCTGGGCCGCGCCACGGGACAGCGCCTCCAGGAACAGCGCGCCGCTGCCGGCGAACGGGTCCAGCACCTTGGCGCCGCCGATGTACGGCGCAAGCCAGTTGAACAGGGTTTCACGCACGCGATCCGGCGTCGGGCGCAGGCCTACGACGTCGGGGAAGCTCAGCTTGCGGCTGCCCCATTCACCGCCAATGATGCGCAGTTGGCCCACACCGTTATGCACGTTGTGGACGGGTTTTTTTGGGCGAGATGAACTGGCCATTAATGCTCCGGAACCCCGAGCGGCTGCTCGGCAGGTTTATCAGTGGGGGGCGGTAGTGGCTTTTGCGCAATCGTCGGGCCGGCGGTCACGATGACCATCTTGTCGGCGCTCAAGTGTTTATTCATTGCAGCCTTGACCTGCTCTACGGTCAGGGCCTGGGATTGTTTCATGAAATCCTCAAGATAGCTCAGCGGCAGGTTGTAGAAACCCATGGCGCCCAGCTGACCGACGATATCGGCGTTGCTCGCGGTGGACAGCGGGAAGCTGCCGGCCAGCTCACGCTTGGCGTCATCCAGTTCCTTTTGCGTCGGGCCGGTCTTGAGGTAGTCGGCCAGCACGTCTTCAACCAGGCGCAATGTGCCGCCGCTCATTTCGGCGCGGGTCTGCAGGTTGATCATGAATGGGCCGCGCACCTGCATGGGCGAGAAGCCGGAGTACACACCGTAGGTCAGGCCGCGCTTTTCACGCACTTCGCTCATCAAGCGGGTGCCGAAACCACCGCCGCCGAGGATCTGGTTGCCCAGCGACAAGGCCGCGTAGTCCGGATCGGCGCGGTCGATGCCCAATTGCGCGAACAGCAGGTGGGTCTGCTTGGACGGGAATTCGATATGGCTCAAGCCGGCTTGCGGTTCGCTCGGCTGGGCGATCTTCGCCAGGGCCGGGCCTTTAGGCAGCGACGCGGAGACCTTGGCCGTCATGGCTTCGGCCTCGGCACGGGTCAGGTCACCGACCACTGCAATCACCGCATTGCCCGCCGCATAGGCCTTGGCGTGGAACGCCTGCAATTGCGCGAGGTTAATCTTCGCAATGCTGTCGGGCGTGCCTTCGCTTGGGTGGGCGTAGGGATGGTCACCGTACAGGCGCTTGAACAGCTCAAGGCTGGCCAGCTTGGCCGGGTTCTGCTTCTGGTATTCAAAGCCTGCGAGGATCTGGTTTTTGATCCGCGCCAGGGAATCGGCAGGAAAGGTCGGCTTGCCGATCACATCGTCGAACAGCGCCAGGGCCGCGTCGCGCTTGTCGCTGTCGCTCAGGCTGCGCAGCGAAACCAGCGCCATGTCGCGGTAAGCACCATTGCCGAAGTCGGCGCCCAGGCCTTCAAAGCCGCTGGCGATCTGGCTGACATCCTTGCCCGGTACACCTTCGTTGAGCATCGCATTGGTCAGCAGTGCCAGGCCGGGCGTGTCGCCGTCCTGGCTGCTGCCGGCGGCGAACAGGATGCGCATGTCGAACATTGGCAATT
Source organism: Pseudomonas sp. NFX183 (assembly GCF_047943075.1). Taxonomy (NCBI): domain Bacteria; kingdom Pseudomonadati; phylum Pseudomonadota; class Gammaproteobacteria; order Pseudomonadales; family Pseudomonadaceae; genus Pseudomonas; species Pseudomonas sp. NFX183. Next base: position 2,548,991 of record NZ_CP181333.1, read on the forward strand.
CGTGGGCTTCGACGAACAGCACCTTGGCGCCTTCAGCGGTGGTCCAGGTTTGCACGTCGAGCTTGCGGTTGGTCGGCGCCTTGCCATCCAGTTCCGCCAGCGATTGCAGTTTGTTCGCCGATTCAGCTTTATCTAGGGCCTGGCTGGCGACGGATTCGCTTGGGCGCAGGAAGTACACGGCACTGGCGGCGATCAGGGTGACGACGACCAGGCCAGGAAAAATCAGGCGGCTGCTTTTACGATCACTCATGAGCGGTCTCCTCAGGCAAAACATGGGCGACGCTCAAACGCTCGCGGGTGAAATAAGTCTGTGCAGCTTTCTGGATATCTTCCGGCGTCACGCTTTGCAGGTCGGCCAGTTCGGTGTCCATCAGTTTCCAGGACAGGCCGACGGTTTCCAGGGAGCCGATAGCCGTTGCCTGGCTGGTGATGGAGTCACGCTGGTAAACCACGCCTGCAATCACTTGAGCGCGGATACGCTCCAGTTCTTCGCTGGTCGGCGGCTTGGCTTTCAACTCGTCCAGCAGGCGCCACAGGCCGGCTTCGGCTTGGGCAATGGTCTTTTTCTTCTGCTGGTTCGGCGTGGCCGTCAGGGTGAACAGGCTGTCACCCCGGGTGTAGGCGTCGTAGCTGGTCGAGGCGGCGGACACCAACTCTTCACCACGTTCCAGTTGCTCCGAGATACGCGCGCTGTAGCCGCCGTCGAGCAGGGCCGAGAGCAGGCGCAGGGCTTGTACCGAGCGTTTGTCTTCGGCGGTTGCGAGGCCCGGCACGTTGAAACCAAGGATCACGCTCGGCAGTTGGGTCTGCACGTGCATCGTCAGCAGGCGTTCGCCGGGTTCGGCGAGTTCCAGCGGGATTTTCGCGGGTGGCACGTCACGCTTGGGGATAGGGCCGAAATAACGCTGGGCCAGGTTCTTGACCTCATCCGGGGTCACATCACCGACCACTACCAGCGTGGCGTTGTTTGGCACATACCAGGATTGATACCAGTGACGCAGCTCTTCGACTTTCATGCGTTCCAGGTCCGCCATCCAGCCGATGGTCGGCGTGTGGTAGCCGCTGGCCGGGTAGGCCATGGCCTTGAAGCGCTCGTAGGCCTTGGACATCGGGTTATCGTCGGTGCGCAGGCGGCGCTCTTCCTTGATCACCTCGATCTCGAGGCTGAACTCGTCGGCCGGCAGGCGCAGGCTGGCCATGCGGTCGGCTTCCAGCTCGAAGGCAACGCCCAGGCGGTCACGGGCCAGCACTTGGTAGTAGGCGGTGTAGTCGTCGCTGGTGAAGGCGTTTTCTTCGGCGCCCAGATCGCGCAGGATCAGCGAGGCTTCGCCGGGACCGACCTTGGCGCTGCCCTTGAACATCATGTGTTCCAGGGCGTGGGACAACCCGGTCTGGCCGGGTGTTTCGTAGCTCGAACCAACCTTGTACCAAACCTGTGAAACCACCACCGGCGCGCGATGATCTTCGCGCACGACCACTTTGAGGCCGTTATCCAGGGTGAATTCGTGGGTGGGTTGTGGGTCGGCAGCCAAGGCTGAAAGGGGCAGACAAACTGTGCTGAGCAGCAGGCCTGCAGCGCGGCGGGCTAGAGCATTCATTCGTTTTTAAACCTGTTGGGCTGCCCGCTTGGTCTTAGCGTCGGCGGGCGAGGAGGTGCTAGGATACTGATCCGATTTAGGGACGGCCACTGCGGCGGCCATCTTGTCCCGGATCCAGTCGTAGAAATGTTGGAATAGAGGGTGGTTTTCCCCGATGATCTTCCACTTTTCGCCGATTTTATCGCTTCAGTCCTTTATTGAAACGATTTGTTGAGGCCTTTATTTACGCCTTGCAGAATGTTGCGCATGAACAAGCGAGCGTTAAAGCAGTCTGTTCTGCATCGAATTTATTTACCGAGGCGCCCTGGCGCATCGCTACTTTGAGATAGCCGTCCTCCATGTTTGGTTCCAACGACGACAAGAAGAGCCCAGCTGCGGCTGGCGAGAAAAAAGGCCTGTTCGGATGGCTGCGCAAAAAGCCGCAGGAAACCGTCGTCGAACAGCCACAGGTTCAGCCTGAGCCGATTCCCGAACCTATAGTTGACGCCGAACCGGTCGCTGAAATCCCGGCGCCGGTGGTGTTGCCGATGGCCGAGCCGGTGTTGCAGCCGGTGGTTGAGGAGGTGCCGGAACCCGAGCCTCAGCCTGAACACAAGCCGTGGCTTGAGCTGCCGGTTGCCGAGGAGCCTGTGGCACTGGTCGAGGATGTGCAGGCTGAGCACGTGACGCCGCCGATTCCGGTCGTGGTCGAGCCGGTGGCCGTTGTGGTCGAGGCGCCAGCCGTCATCCAAACGCCTGCGCCGGCAGTGGTTGAGCCAGCGCCAGCTCCTGTCGTCGTTGCCGCGCCTGCCGTGATCGAGCCACCCGTTGCACCGGAGCCCGTCGCCCCTGCCGCTGAAACCAGCAAAACCGGCTTCTTTGCCCGCCTCAAGCAGGGTCTGAGCAAAACCAGCGCGAGCATCGGCGAAGGCATGGCCAGCCTGTTCCTGGGCAAGAAGGTCATTGATGACGAGTTGCTGGAAGATATCGAAACCCGCCTGTTGACCGCCGACGTGGGCGTCGAAGCCACTGCGGTGATCATCCAGAGCCTGACGCAGAAGGTTGCGCGCAAACAGCTGACCGACGCCGACGCGCTCTACAAATCGCTGCAGGCTGAACTGGCTGCGATGCTCAAGCCCGTGGAAGCGCCGCTGGTGATCACGCCGAACAAGCCGTTCGTGATTCTGGTGGTCGGTGTCAACGGCGCCGGCAAAACTACTACCATCGGCAAGTTGGCCAAGAAGCTGCAGTCGGAAGGCAAGAAAGTCATGCTCGCCGCCGGCGACACCTTCCGCGCCGCCGCCGTGGAGCAGCTGCAGGTTTGGGGTGAGCGCAACAAAATTCCGGTCATCGCCCAGCACACCGGCGCCGACTCCGCGTCCGTCATCTTCGATGCCGTGCAAGCCGCCAAGGCCCGTAACATTGACGTATTGATTGCCGATACCGCCGGTCGTCTGCACACCAAAGACAACTTGATGGAAGAGTTGAAAAAGGTCCGCCGCGTCATCAGCAAGCTCGACGCCGATGCGCCGCACGAAGTGTTGCTGGTGCTTGACGCCGGCACCGGCCAGAACGCCATCAGCCAGGCCAAACAGTTCAACCAGACGGTGCAACTCACCGGCCTGGCATTGACTAAGCTCGACGGCACGGCCAAGGGCGGCGTGATCTTTGCTCTGGCCAAACAGTTCGGGTTGCCGATTCGTTACATCGGCGTCGGTGAAGGCATCGACGACCTGCGCACCTTTGAAGCCGAACCCTTTGTACAGGCACTTTTCGCCGAGCGGGAGCGTTCATGATTCGATTCGAACAGGTCGGTAAACGCTACGCCAACGGGCATGTGGGCTTGCATGAGCTGAGCTTTCGAGTGCGTCGCGGCGAATTCTTGTTTGTAACCGGTCATTCGGGCGCGGGCAAAAGTACGCTGCTGCGACTGCTGCTGGCCATGGAGCGCCCGACCACCGGCAAGTTGCTGCTGGCGGGTCAGGACCTGGCCACCATCAGCAATGCACAGATTCCGTTCCTGCGCCGTCAGATTGGCGTGGTGTTCCAGAATCACCAGTTGCTGTTTGATCGCACCGTGTTCAACAACATTGCGCTGCCGTTGCAGATTCTCGGGCTGTCCAAGGCCGAAATCGTCAAGCGGGTGGACTCGGCCCTTGAGCGCGTGGCGCTGTCGGACAAGACCGACCTGTATCCGGGCGACCTGTCCACCGGCCAGCAACAGCGCGTCGGCATCGCCCGCGCCATTGTTCACCGCCCGGCCTTGCTGTTGGCGGACGAACCTACCGGTAACCTCGACCCGCGCCTGGCGGCCGAGATCATGGGTGTATTCGAAGATATCAATCGCCTGGGCACCAGCGTGCTGATCGCCAGTCACGACCTGGCGCTGATCGCGCGCATGCGCCACCGCATGCTGACCCTGCAACGCGGCCGTCTGATCGGCGATGGGGAGGCCGGCGTATGAGTGCAACACGCAGCCCTAAAGTGTCCGAGCGTGTGGCGCCTAAAGCCGCCGACCCGCAGCCGCAGAAGAAAAAACGCGACGAAGACGATGGCCCGGATTTCAGCACGCTGCTGCGCGCCTGGATCGAAAGCCATCGCGCCAGCCTGCTCGACAGCCTGCGCCGCCTGGGCAAGCAGCCCATCGGCAGCTTTTTCACCTGCCTGGTGATGGCCGTGGCGCTGAGCCTGCCGATGGGTTTGTCGCTGCTGCTTAATAATGTCGAGCGCCTGGGTGGTTCCTGGCAGCGTGCGGCGCAGATTTCGCTGTACCTGAACCTCGACGCCAGCGCGAAAGACGGCGAGAGCTTGCGCGATGACATCAAGAACCTGCCGGGTGTGGCGGACGCCGAGTACATCAGCCGCGATCAGGCGCTTGAGGAGTTCCAGCAGCAATCCGGCCTGGGTGAGGCGCTTAAAGAGTTGCCGCAAAACCCGCTGCCGGGTGTGGTGCTGGTGACGCCTAATGAAGTCGACAAGCCGGCGCTGGAGGCCTTGCGACAAAAACTCGCAGAGATGCCGAAGGTACAACAGGCGCAACTTGATCTAGTCTGGGTAGAGCGTCTTGCCGCGATTCTCAAGCTGGGCGACCGCTTTGTGTTCGGCCTGACGGTGCTGTTGGTGTCTGCATTACTTTTGGTGATAGGTAATACCATTCGTCTTCATATTGAAAACCGTCGCACCGAGATAGAAGTGATTAAACTGGTCGGCGGCACGGACAGCTATGTGCGTCGTCCTTTTCTGTACATGGGCGCGCTTTATGGCTTTGGTGCCGGGATTTTGTCCTGGGGCGTGCTGGCTTTTGGCCTTGACTGGCTGAACGACGCGGTAGTCGGGCTTGCTGGCTTGTACGGCAGCGATTTTGCCCTGGCCGGCGTGCCGGTCGCCGATGGGCTGTCACTCTTGCTTGGCGCGGTATTGTTGGGGTATATCGGTGCGTGGATTGCGGTCGCTCGTCACTTACGTGAGCTGGCGCCAAAGTAGTTAATGTCAGATTAATGTGGTTTCGTTTGTATTGACCGTATCAGTGGTTTAGGGAACTTGTCCTACGGTTCCCGGTCAATTTTCGCAGTGCTGAACTGCACGAGTTATGTGAGTCGGAGGTTTTTTCGTATGACCACTTCTTTGCAACCTGCTTATGCTCTGGTCCCGGGTGCGAACCTGGAGGCCTATGTGCACACGGTTAACAGCATTCCTTTGCTGACGCCCGAGCAGGAGCGTGAACTGGCCGAGAGTCTCTACTATGAGCAGGATTTGGGGGCGGCTCGGCAGATGGTGCTCGCCCACCTGCGCTTTGTCGTACATATCGCCCGTAGCTATAGCGGCTACGGTCTGGCCCAGGCTGACCTGATCCAGGAAGGCAACGTTGGCCTCATGAAGGCTGTAAAACGCTTCAACCCTGAAATGGGTGTGCGTCTGGTGTCGTTTGCTGTGCACTGGATCAAGGCGGAAATTCACGAGTTCATCCTGCGCAACTGGCGCATCGTGAAAGTCGCGACCACCAAGGCCCAGCGCAAACTGTTCTTCAACCTGCGCAGCCAGAAGAAACGCCTGGCGTGGCTGAATAACGAGGAAGTCCACCGTGTGGCCGAAAGCCTCGGTGTGGAGCCCCGTGAAGTGCGCGAGATGGAAAGCCGCCTGACCGGCCATGACATGGCGTTCGACCCGGCCGCCGAAGCGGACGACGACAGCGCCTTCCAGTCGCCGGCCAACTATCTGGAAGACCACCGGTACGACCCGGCGCGTCAACTGGAAGATGCCGACTGGAGCGACAACTCCAACCACAACCTGCACGAAGCGCTGGAAGTGTTGGACGACCGTAGCCGTGACATCCTCTACCAGCGCTGGCTGGCAGAAGAAAAAGCCACGCTGCACGACCTGGCGCAGAAGTACAACGTGTCGGCCGAGCGGATTCGTCAGCTTGAGAAAAGCGCGATGAACAAGCTGAAACTGTCCATCGCCGCCTAAACGCTGCGAACAGGCAAAAAAATGCCCCGATCGAAAGATCGGGGCATTTTTGTTTGGAGTCGAAAATCCGATATCCAGTGCGGTTCTCTGTGGGAGCTGGCTTGCCTGCGATGAGGCCCTGTCAGCCAGCCTCTCTGCAAACTGACATTTCGCTATCGCAGGCAAGCCAGCTCCCACGGGGGTTGTGTTGTGTCAGTCAGCCCAGGGTGCCTTGCGCGAATTGTTCAGTTCGACCAGATAACTATCGCCACCCAACTGGCTCATCTGCTGGCGAATCCACGCCGCCCGTCGCGCCACATAGGCGGTTGGATGACTGGCGCTCCACACCCGAGGGTTGGGCAACACCGCCGCCAAGTAACTGGCCTGCTGACGGGAAAGCCCCTTGGCGCTCACGCCAAAGTGATGCCGGGCCGCCGCTTCGGCGCCAAACACACCTTCATCCCATTCGACGCTGTTGAGGTACACCTCAAGAATTCGCTGCTTGGGCCACAGCACCTCAGTCAGCGCGGTAAACCAGGCCTCCAGGCCTTTGCGCAAATAGCTGCGGCCGGTCCACAGAAACAGGTTTTTCGACACTTGCTGGCTCAACGTGCTGGCGCCGCGAATCGAGCCGCCGCGTTCGTTGTGCAGCAGCGCCGCTTGAATCGCGTCAAAGTCGAAGCCCCAATGCTGCGGGAAGCGCTGGTCTTCACCGGCCATCACCGCCACTTTAAGGTCGTCGGAGATCTCGTCCCACGCCACCCACGTGCGTTGCAGGTCAATCGGCTCACCGTCGACCCAGGATTCGACCTTGCGCTCCACCATCAATGCGGTGAACGGTGGCGGCACGACGCGAAACAGCAACACCAGCAGCACACTGCCGATGGCAAACCATTTCACGACTTTGAGAAAACGCTTGAAGAGGAGACGCAGCATAGAGATGGCTTGGCCGAACCCGTTGAGCGGGCCATTATACAGACCCGGCCCTTTGAGTCTGACTGGAGTTCCTCATGCTGCGTAGCTTTCTGATGCTGGCTGCCTTTTTCGGCTTCACCGGCGTTGCCCTCGGTGCTTTTGCGGCTCATGCCCTGAAAAACCGCTTGAGCGCCGAGTACCTGGCGATCTTCCATACCGGCGTGACGTACCAACTGGTGCACGCCCTGGCGCTGTTCGGCGTGGCGCTGCTGGCCGCGCACATTCCTGGCCGGCTGGTCAGCTGGGCGGGCATCTCGTTTACCGTCGGTATCCTGCTGTTTTCCGGCAGCTTGTATGCGCTGACCCTGACCGGTATCAGCAAACTCGGCATCATTACGCCGTTTGGCGGGCTGGCATTCCTGTTGGGCTGGTTCTTTCTTGGCCTCACCGCATGGCGCCTGCAGGTCATCTGACCGAGGGGCTTGGGCCGACAACGCCAATCGGGCTAGAATGCTGGCCCCTAAAAACGATGGCGGCCCGTGGCATGCGCATTCAGTTGAATGGCGAATCCTTTGAACTGCCCGACGGTGAAACCGTTGCGGCCCTGCTGACCCGTCTGGACTTGACCGGGCGTCGTGTCGCAGTGGAGCTCAACCTGGATATCGTCCCGCGTAGCCTGCACGCCGAGACCGCGCTCACCGAAGGTGATCAGGTCGAAGTGGTCCATGCCATCGGCGGCGGCTAGTCGCCCGGCGCGCCAGCGCGCCAACCCGCATTCTGCAGAACCTCATCCCACCTCGAGGATTTCCCATGAGCATCGTTCGTAGCGACAAGCCCTTCGTTCTGGCCGGTCGTACCTACCAGTCCCGTCTGCTGGTCGGCACCGGCAAGTACCGCGACATGGAAGAAACCCGCCTGGCCATCGAAGCCTCGGGCGCCGAGATCGTTACCTTCGCCGTGCGCCGCACCAACCTCGGCCAGATCGAGGGCGAGCCGAACCTGCTCGAAGTGCTGTCGCCGGACCGCTACACCTTCTTGCCGAACACCGCCGGGTGCTACGACGCGATTGAAGCGGTGCGCACGTGCCGCCTGGCTCGCGAGCTGCTCGACGGCCACAACCTGGTGAAGCTGGAAGTACTGGCCGATCAGAAGACCCTGTTCCCCAACGTGATCGAAACCCTGAAGGCCGCCGAAACGCTGGTCAAGGAAGGCTTCGACGTGATGGTTTACACCAGCGATGACCCGATCATTGCCCGCCAGCTGGCAGAAATCGGCTGCATTGCGGTAATGCCGCTGGCCGGTCTGATCGGTTCCGGCCTGGGTATCTGCAACCCGTACAACCTGCAGATCATCCTCGAAGAAGCCAAGATTCCGGTGCTGGTGGACGCGGGCGTAGGCACGGCCTCCGACGCTACCATTGCCATGGAGCTGGGTTGCGATGCGGTGCTGATGAACTCGGCCATCGCGCATGCCCAGCAGCCGATCATGATGGCGCAAGCCATGAACCATGCGATCGTCGCGGGCCGCCTGGCCTACCTCGCCGGCCGTATGCCGAAAAAACTCTATGCCAGCGCCTCTTCGCCGCTGGATGGTCTGATCAAGTAAGAGCTATTGATGACTGAATCAAACGAAACGCCGAACACCGTGGAAGAGGGCGACGAGTCCAAGCACCGCCGCATCAAGAGCTTTGTGATGCGCGCGGGCCGTATGACCGAAGGCCAGCAAAAGGGCCTGGAGCAGGGCACGCCGCTGTTCGTCCTGCCATTGGCCGACGCGCCAGTGGACTACGACCAGGTGTTTGGCCGTTCGGCCCCGCGCTCCCTGGAAATCGGTTTCGGCATGGGTCACTCCTTGCTGGAAATGGCCGCGGCCTCGCCGGAGCAGGACTTCATCGGTGTGGAAGTACACCGTCCGGGTGTCGGCGCGTTGCTCAACGGCGTGCTGACCCAAGGCCTGACCAACCTGCGGGTCTACGACTGCGACGCGATTGAAGTGCTCAACCGCTGCATCGCCGACAACAGCCTCGATCGCCTGATGCTGTTCTTCCCGGACCCGTGGCACAAAGCCCGTCACCACAAGCGTCGCATCGTGCAAGCTTCGTTCGCGGAGCTGGTGCGCAGCAAGCTTAAAGTCGGTGGCATCCTGCACATGGCGACCGACTGGGAACCGTACGCCGAGTACATGCTGGAAGTGATGAACGTCGCCCCTGGCTATCGCAACCTGGCCGAAGACGGCAAATGCGTGCCACGCCCGGCTGAGCGTCCGATCACCAAGTTCGAGCGCCGCGGCGAGCGGTTGGGGCATGGCGTTTGGGATTTGAAGTTCGAGAAGCTGGCTTAATTAGCTGCACATCTGAAATGCAATCCAATGTGGGAGCTGGCTTGCCTGCGATAGCATCACCTGGGTATCACTGATACACCGAGGTGTGTGCATCGCAGGCAAGCCAGCTCCCACATTTGGTTTTGTGTTGGCTTCGGGTTCAGCGACGGTCTGCCACAACCCCAATCAACACCAGCACCACCACCAGCACCGGCGCCAGGCTGTAGTTATTGAACTGGCTCAACCCCCGCACAATCCATGGCGTGGCGTAGATCAACGCCGCACCGCTGCCGATCATGCACACCAGCGCCATTAAGGGAACGCGCAATGCGCCCGCGATGCTGCCCAGGCGGGCCTCGACCCAGCCTTTGATATCGGCGCCGAACAACACCAGCAAGCAGCCGACAAGAGCCAGAGAGATTTCCGACAGGTTGCTACGGCTCCAGCGGGATACGGTGGCGAGCAGGTCGAGTACCAAATCCATTCGAATTCCTTAGAGCGTCAGCTCAAAAACTTCTGCAACAGGTCATTGAGAAAGAGTTGCCCGCGGTCGGTCGCCGCCAGGCGTGACGGTTCGACCTGCATTAAGCCACTTTGTTCTGCCTCACGGCGGCCCTCGTCAAGGCTCGCCAGATCAAGGCCGGTGCGTTCGGCGTAGAGCTTGGCGTCGACGCCTTCGGTGAGCCGCAACGCGTTCATGAGGAACTCGAATGGAAGCTCTTCATGGGTCAGTTCTTTCGCCCCGGCCTGAAAGCTTTTGGCCGGGTTGAGGTAGTCCTTGGGGGCTCGCGTCTTCCAGGTGCGCACGATGCGCCCGTCCGGGTGGCTGAGCTTGCCATGGGCGCCGGCGCCGATGCCGATAAAATCGCCAAAGCTCCAGTAATTCAGATTGTGCCGCGCCGGGCGGCCCGGTTGGGCATACGCCGAGACTTCATATTGCGCGTAACCGTGTTCGGCCAGCAGCGCCTGACCGGCCTCCTGAATGTCCCACAGCGTGTCGTCTTCCGGCAGCACGGGCGGCTGGTTCCAGAACACGGTGTTGGGTTCCAGGGTCAGCTGGTACCACGACAAGTGCGTCGGCTTGAGGGCGATGGCCTGGCGCAAGTCGCTCAGGGCGTCGTCCAGGGATTGATTGGGCAAGCCATGCATCAGGTCCAGGTTGAAGTTATCAAACCCGGCCTGGCGCGCCATGCCGGCGGCGCGCACGGCTTCGTCACCGTTGTGAATGCGGCCCAGGGCTTCGAGCTTCTCCTGCTGGAAACTCTGGATGCCGATGGACAGGCGATTGATGCCCAGCGCGCGGTAGGCCACGAACTTCTCTTGCTCGAAGGTCCCGGGGTTGGCTTCCAGGGTGATTTCGATGTCGCCGGCAAACGGGATGCGTGCTTCCACGCCCTTGAGCAAACGGCCCAGTGCAGCGGCGCTGAACAGGCTGGGCGTACCGCCACCGAAGAAGATCGAGCTGAGTTCGCGGCCGTAAACCGCGTGCAGGTCTTGATCAAGGTCAGCCAGCAACGCGTCTACATACTCGTCTTCCGGCAGCACCTTGCTGGCGGTGTGGGAGTTGAAGTCGCAATACGGGCATTTGCGCACACACCACGGAATGTGGATGTACAGCGCCAAGGGCGGCAGGTGCGGCAGGGCCGCCCGAGGCGTTTGCGCGCCGCCGTGGATCAGCGGCGGCGCAGAGGTGTTCTGGGTCATTTCAGGCTCAGGCGTTGGCGCAGCAAATCCATTGCGCGGGCGCGGTGGCTGATCTGGTTCTTGTCGGCCGGGCTCAGTTCGGCGCTGGAAACATTACGCTCCGGCACCCAGAACAGCGGATCGTAGCCAAACCCGTGCTCGCCACTGGCCGCATGCAGGATGCGCCCATGCCACAGGCCTTCGCAGAGGATCGGCAGCGGGTCATCGGCATGCCGCACCAGCGCCAGCACACAGACGAACTGCGCGCCGCGCATCGCGTCCGGCACGTCCTTGAGGGCGTCCAGCAACTTGGCGTTGTTGGCCGCGTCGCCCTTGCCGTCGGCATACCGCGCCGAATAAATGCCAGGCGCTCCGCCCAGGAAGTCCACCGCCAGGCCCGAATCATCCGCCAACGCCGGCAAACCGGAGATACGCGCGGCGTTGCGGGCCTTGAGGATCGCGTTTTCGACAAACGACAGGCCGGTTTCTTCCGGCTCGACCTGGCTGAACTCGCCGATCGAGCGCAGTTGCACGGAATCACCGAGCATCGCCTGGAGCTCTTTGAGTTTGCCGGCGTTATGGCTGGCCAGTACGAGTTGTGTGAGGTTCATCAGTCGGCCGGAAACAGTTCTTGGTTGAATTGGAAGCCGTGGGCTTTGCCGCCGGTTTCAACATTGATGGTGAAAATCTTGGTTTCCTGCTGTGGCACCGCGTACTGGGCAACGTACAGCGTGGAGCCGTTCTGGATGATTTTCTTGAACGTGAGCATTTCGCTCTTGCCGCCCAGGTCTTTGATCGTGCCGGTGACGGTTGCGTCGATCGGTTCGACGCCCTTGTTCACGAACACATTGATCATGCCCAGCTCTTTGCTGCGTACGATCCCGGCTTCCTGAGCCATTTCCGGCGTCAGGAAGCTCGTAGTCAGGGTGTTGTAATGCACCGTGATATCGCCGAATTCTTTCTGGCGATTACCATCGATGGCATCCGCCGCCATGGCGCTGACGCCCAGGCACGCGGTGAGTAGAAATACAGCCAAACGACTCATGTTCGTCCTCCTTGAAAATGGTTAGACGGCAATTTGATGGTCTGTGAGGCCAGGACTGCTGACGCGGTAGATCCCGATTTCGCCCAACAGATTGGGCCATAGCTTACTCGCCCAGCCGTGGCGATGCTGTTGATCGACGGCAAGGCGGTTGATGACTTTGGCCTCACGCTCTCCGCACAAGGCTTCGAAGTCTTCGAAGGTGCAGAAGTGGATGTTCGGGGTGTTGTACCACGTGTACGGCAGGAAGTCCGACACCGGCATGCGGCCCTTGGTGGCCAGGTACCAGCGGCAGCGCCAGTGGCCGAAGTTGGGAAAGGTGATGATGCACTGGCGGCCCACACGCAGCATTTCGTCGAGAATGCGGTCCGGGTAGTGCACGGCTTGCAGAGCCTGGGTCATCACCACGATGTCGAAGCTGTTGCTGGCAAAGTTGCCCAGGCCCTTGTCCAGGTCCTGCTCGATCACGTTGATGCCCTTGGCCACGCACTGGGCAATGTTGTCCGGGTCATTTTCCAGGCCGTAGCCGGTGACTTGCTTGTTGTCGCGCAGCCAGCTCAGCAGTTCGCCATCACCGCAACCGAGGTCGAGCACGCGGCTGCCGGCGGGGATCCAGTCTTGGATGATTTCCAGGTCGGCTCTCATGGCGTTCTCACAGAGTTATGCGGTTCATGTAATTGCTGAAAGCCTGCAGGTAGCGCGGGATCGGAATCAGGAAGGCGTCATGGCCTTGCGGAGCATCGATCTCCAGGTAGCAGACGTCTTTCTTGGCGGCCATCAGCGCATCCACCAGTTCACGTGAGCGGGCCGGCGAGAAGCGCCAGTCGGTGGTGAACGACATCACGCAGAACTTGGCGGTGGCGCCCTCAAAGGTATTCGCCAGGTCGTCGTTGAAGTTGGCGGCCGGGTCGAAGTAGTCCAGCGCCTTGGTCATCAGCAGGTAAGTGTTGGCGTCGAAACGCCCGGAAAACTCTTCGCCCTGATAGCGCAGGTAACTTTCGACCTGGAACTCGACGCTGTGGAAGTCGTAGTTGAGCTTTTCGCTCTTGAGGCCACGGCCGAATTTCTCGCCCATGGAGTCATCGGACAGGTAAGTGATGTGCCCGACCATCCGCGCCAGCATCAAGCCACGCTTGGGGATCACGCCCGCTTCCTGGAACGAACCGCCGTGGAACTCGGGGTCGGTGAGGATGGCCTGGCGGGCCACCTCGTTGAAGGCAATGTTCTGCGCCGACAGTTTCGGCGCCGAAGCGATGGCCAGGCAATGGCGCACGCGGTCCGGGTAGGTGATGGTCCATTGCAGCGCTTGCATGCCGCCCAGGCTGCCGCCGATCACCGCGGCCCATTGGCCGATGCCCAGCAGGTCAGCCAGACGCGCCTGGCTGTGCACCCAGTCTTCCACGGTCAGCACCGGGAAATCCGCGCCGAACGGTTTGCCGGTTTCCGGGTTGAGGCTGCTCGGGCCGGTGGAACCGTTGCAGCCGCCGAGGTTGTTCAGGCTGACCACAAAGAATTTGTTGGTGTCGATGGGCTTGCCGGGGCCGATGCAGCTGTCCCACCAGCCAGGCTTGCGCTCGTCGGCACTGTGGAAACCGGCGGCGTGATGATGGCCGGACAGGGCGTGGCAGATCAGCACGGCGTTGCTCGCCGTGGCGTTCAGCTGGCCGTAGGTTTCGTAGATCAGGTCATAGGCCGGCAGCGAACGGCCGCAGGCCAGGGCCAGCGGTTCGCTGAAGTGCGCCACTTGGGGCACGACCAGTCCAACAGAATCGGGGGGGAAGGCAGCTGGCATCGACCCTGCTCTCGTTTAAATGAGGCGTAAGTCTAAAGACCGCTGCACCCAGCGGCAAGCAAAGGCCTGCACGGAGTCAATTCAGTACGCGGATACAAAATGTGGGAGCGGGCTTGCTTGCGAATACGGTGTGTCAGTCAGCGAAAATATCGACTGATCGACTGCATTCGCGAGCAAGCCCGCTCCCACACTTATCCGCGTTTCAAATCAGGCCGAACAGTTCTTTAGGCATGAACGCGTAGTAGGCCAGGCGCGGGATCACCCAGCTTTGCAGCAGCTGGATCGCGATAAACGCGAAGATCGGCGAGATATCCAGGCCGCCCAGGTTCGGGATCAACCGACGGAACGGCGCCAGCACCGGCTCGGTGATCTGGGCTACCAGCTCCGCGCCAGGGCTACGGCTGCCGGGTGCGACCCACGAGAGGATCACGCTGATGATCATCGACCAGAAGATGATCTTCAAAAACAGCGAGAAGATACCGATCAGGCCCCATGGCAACAGCAGCGGGGTGAAGGCCTGATAGCCGTTGAGCATCAGGATCACCATAAACAGCAAAATCTGCAGCAGCAGCGCCAGCACCAGCGACGACATGTCCAGGCCGAACAGGCTTGGGATCACGCGGCGCAGCGGTTTGAGCAGCGGTTGGGTGGCTTTCACCACGAACTGGCAGAGCGGGTTGTAGAAGTTCGCCCGCACCAGTTGCAGGATAAAGCGCATCAGCACGATCAGCAGGTACAGGCTGCCCAAGGTCTGGATGATGAAAATGGCAGCGTCATTGATTCCGAGCATGTTTGTTTCCTATCGGGTCCAGTTGCAGGGGACGACTATTTGCCCAGTTGCTCGGCCATCTCGGCCGAACGATGTGCCGCGGCACCCAGGGCTTTTTCCACCAGGGCTTCAAAGCCACCGGCCTGGAACGATTCAATGGCCGCTTGCGTGGTGCCACCCGGCGACGTTACACGGCGGCGCAGTTCGGCGGCGTCCACGTCGCTGTCGGCGGCCATGTTGGCGGCGCCCAGGGCTGTCTGTTCGGCCAGTTGCTCAGCCACTTCGTGGGGCAGGCCCAGCTTCACGCCGGCGGCGGTCATGGCTTCGATCAACAGAAAGAAGTACGCCGGGCCGCTGCCGGACACGGCGGTGACCGCGTCCAGTTGCTGCTCTTGCTCCAGCCACACGGCGATGCCGACGGCGGACAACAGTTCTTGCGCCTGATCGCGTTGCTCGGCCGTCACTTCGGCGGTGGCGTACAGGCCGCTCACGCCCTTGCGCAGCAGCGCCGGGGTGTTGGGCATGCAGCGCACGATCGGCTGTTCACCGAGCCAGTTGTTCATGCTGGCGCAGGTGATGCCGGCAGCGATGGAGACCACCAGTTGGTGTGGCTGCAGGCTCGGGCGCAGGCTTTCGCACACGGCCTTCATGGCCTGCGGTTTCACCGCCAGCACGATCACGTCGACACCCTGGATGGCCTCGGCGTTGTCAGCAAAGGTTTCAATGCCATGCTCGCTGCTGACGCGAGCGCGGGTGTCGGCGCCCGGGTCGCTGGCGCGGATCTGCTGGGCTTGCAGGCCCTTGGCCCGCAGGCCGCCGATCAGGCTGGCCGCCATGTTACCGGCGCCGATAAAGGCAATACGCGTGTTGCTCATGACAGGTCCTTATTCAGAGGAAAGTCAGCCATTTCACGGCTGGCCGTAGTCGCGGGCGCCAAACAGGGCGGTACCGATCCGCACCCAGGTGGCGCCTTGGGCGATGGCCGACTCGAGGTCGTGGCTCATGCCCATGGAAAGTGTGTCCAGCGCCAGATTCAGGCTGGCTTGCAGGTCTCTCACCGCTGCGAATGCCGCATCTTGCGCGGCGCGATCTTCAGTCGGCTCGGGAATCGCCATCAAGCCGCGCAGTTTCAGGCGCGGCAAGGCGCTGATCGCATGGGCCAGGGCCGGCAAGTCGGCGGGCGTACAGCCGGATTTGCTGGCTTCGCCACTGACGTTGACCTGAATGCAGATGTTCAGCGGCGGCAGGTCGACCGGGCGTTGTTCGGACAGGCGTTGAGCGATTTTCAAGCGATCCACGGAATGTACCCAAGCGAAGTTCTCGGCGATCGCACGAGTCTTGTTCGATTGAATGGGGCCAATGAAGTGCCAACTCAAGGGCAGGTCGGTTAATTGCGCCTGTTTGCCCAAGGCTTCCTGCAGGTAGTTCTCGCCAAAATCGTGCATCCCGGCGGCGTAGGCCTCGCGCACGGCTTGCGCGGGTTTGGTCTTGCTCACGGCCAGCAGGTGGATGCTGTTTTCGTCACGTTGCACTGCGTGGGCCGCGGCGCGGATCCGCTCGCTAACCAGGCCAATGTTGTCTGCTATCGTCGACATTCAAGATGCACCCGTGGATATGGAGTCCGCGGCATTCTACTGGAAATGGAAAGCCCTATGGATATCACTGAATTGCTGACGGCCAGCGTGCGCCGTGGCGCCTCCGACCTGCATTTGTCGGCCGGCCTGGCACCGATGCTGCGTGTCGATGGCGAGGTCTGGCCGCTGGAGGGCCCGGTGCTCACGCCCCCGCAAGTTGCGGAGTTATTGAGCCCTTTGCTCAACCGCTACCAACAAAAGGATTTCGAAACATCTCTTGAAACCGATTTTGCCTTCGAACTGCCGAGCGTGGCGCGGTTCCGGGTGAATGTATTTCAACAGGATCGCGGCATGGGGGCGGTGTTTCGCACCATTCCCGCCGAAGTGCAGAGCCTTGAACGCCTCGGGCTGGGGGCGGTGTTCCAGCGTATCGCGCAACTGCCGTGCGGCCTGGTGCTGGTCACCGGGCCGACCGGGTCGGGCAAATCCACCACTTTGGCGGCGATGATCGACTACCTTAACGGGCATCGGCGCCAGCACATCCTCACCCTCGAAGACCCCATCGAATTTATCCACAGGCCGAAAATGGCCTTGATCAACCAGCGTCAGGTGCACCGCGATACCCACAGCTTTTCGGCGGCGCTGCGTTCGGCGCTGCGTGAAGACCCGGATGTGATTCTGGTGGGCGAGTTGCGCGACCTTGAGACCATCCGCCTGGCGCTGACGGCCGCTGAGACCGGGCACCTGGTATTTGGCACCTTGCACACCACCTCGGCCGCAAAGAGCGTGGACCGGCTGGTGGACGTGTTCCCGGCAGCGGAAAAGCCCATGGTGCGCTCGATGCTGTCGGAGTCGTTGCAGGCGGTGGTGTCGCAAGTGCTGGTCAAGAAGATTGGCGGTGGGCGGGTGGCGGCTCACGAAATCATGCTGGGTACACCGGCTATTCGTAACCTGATCCGTGAAGACAAAGTGGCGCAGATGGTCTCGGCGATCCAGACCGGTGGGGCGCTGGGGATGAAAACGTTGGACATGAGCTTGAAGGCGTTGGTCAGCGAGGGGCTGATCAGCCGGGAAGATGCGCGGGGGCAGGCGAGGGTGCCTGGGGACATCTGAGGTCTTGCGGGCAATGAAAATCAAATGTGGGAGCGGGCTTGCTCGCGAATGCGCAGTGTCAGTCACCCTCTTAGTTGACTGATCTAACGCATTCGCGAGCAAGCCCGCTCCCACATTGGTTACCGCATATCAGACTGAAATCAGCGCTGCACAACCCGCAGGTTGTTGTTCTGCTCTTTCGGCAGAACCCGTTTGGCAATCACGTAGTTCTTGTCCCAGAACGGCTTTTTCAACGTGTCGATGCTGACCGACTTGCCACGACGCGGTGCGTGGATAAAGCGGTCGTTGCCCAGGTAGATGGCAACGTGGTTGACCTGGCGGCTCTTCAATTTGAAGAACAACAGGTCGCCCGGTTTCAGGTCCTTACGATCAACCTTCAGCCCGTGACCGGCGGCCATGGCGTTGGAGGTGCGTGGCAAATCCACCGCTTTGACGTCATTAAACGCATATTTCACCAAACCACTGCAGTCGAACCCTTTACTTGGGCTGCTGCCGCCCCAACGATAAGGAGTACCGAGCACATTAACCGCGCGGCTGAGGACGTTGCTGCTTTGTTTGGTGTTAACTGCCATCAGGCCGGGCGTTACTTTACCGTGGTGGGCCTTGCTCAGTTGAGTCGGGCGGTTGACGGTCAGCTTTACCGATTTGGCGGTGCCTGGTGTGCTGTGAACTTTAGGGGTGAAACCGTTAACGTTAGGAAGACGTTGCTCACGATTGGTGGCGTGGGCGGCCAGTGGCATTAATAGGCAGATGGTTAGCCATGTCTTGAAAAATGGTCGCATTAGGCGTGGCTCTTTTAGGTTTGCGCGCAACTTTATAACAGCTTTTTGTGTCGTTCTTAGGCCGTTTGTCGACTGAACCCTGGGGTCAAATTCAGGAAAAGCGCGACGAATTGCCGCTATCGTCCTGCAGAGGTCAGGTGGCATAAGGCTTTGCGGGAGGGAAGATACCATTTGCCGTGTGTCGGGCGCCCGTAAAAAAGTCACAAAGAAAATGAAAAAATTTATCTATCGAGGCAAAAGAGGTACTCCATGAACACCTATCGACAGGATGTGATGCAGCAGGACACCCACAGCAAGGTGATCGGTTACCTGCTGTGGATTTTCGGTTTTACCGGGGCGCACCGCTTCTATTACGGCAAGCCGGTGACCGGGACGATCTGGTTTTTCACCTTTGGTCTTTTCGGTATTGGCTGGCTGATCGACCTGTTCCTGATCCCTGCCATGGACCGTGAAGCAGACCTGCGTTTCACCGCCGGGCCGATCGAATACAACGTGGCCTGGATACTGTTGGCGTTCCTGGGCGTGTCCGGGCTGCACCGCATGTATCAGGGCAAATGGATCACCGGCCTGATCTACCTGCTGACTGGCGGTTTGTTCCTGGTGGGCGTGCTGTATGACTTCTGGACGCTGAATACGCAGGTTTCGATCCGCAATGCCGAGCGCAACAGCGGACGCTGAGCGCGCATTAATTCAATCTGAGCACGGTCTATGCGGGAGCCGGGCTTGCCCGCGATAGCATCACCTCGGTCTGGCTGAACAACCGAGGTGCCTGCATCGCAGGCAAGCCAGCTCCCACATGTACTGTGCCCACTTCAGGTTTTGCGACTTATCAGGCCTGGTAGCTGATCCGCCCATCCACCAGGGTGTACCGCACCGTCGCCGGCAGGCTATGGCCGATGAACGGGCAGTTTTCGCCCTTGGACAGCCAGTGTTCCCCGGCAACCGTGGAGCTGGCCGGATCAAACAGCACCAGGTCTGCCGCTGAACCCACCGCCACTTTGCCCGCCGGCAGGCGCAAGGCCTCAGCCGGGCCGGCACTCAGGCGCGCCAACAGCGTTGGCAGGTCGAGCAGACCGTCTTGCACCAGGGTCATCGCCAGCGGCAGCAACAGTTCGACACTGCTGATGCCCGGCTCGGTCGCGCCAAACGGCGCCAGCTTGGCATCACGCTCGTGGGGTTGGTGATGGCTGGAGATTGCCGAGACCACACCCGACTTCACGGCCGCGCGCAAACCGTCGCGGTCGGCCAACGTGCGCAGGGGTGGCTGCACGTGGTAAAGGCTGGAGAAATCGATCAGCGCTTCATCGGTCAGAATCAGCTGGTACAACGCCACGTCCGCCGTCACCGGCAGGCCGCGCGCTTGCGCCTGGGCGATCAAGGCCACGCCGCGCGCGCTGGTCAACTGGCTGAAGTGCGCCCGCACACCGCTTTGCTCTACCAGCAGCAGATCACGGGCCAGGGCCACGGTTTCAGCGGTTTCGGGAATGCCCGGCAGGCCGAGGAAACTGGCGACGGCGCCTTCATGGGCCAGGCCACCTTCGGCCAGGTCGCGGTCCTGGGAGTGGAAGATCACCGTCAGGTCGAAGGTGGCTGCGTATTCCAGGGCGCGGCACAGCGTGCGCGTGCTGCGAAAACTGTCCAGCCCGTTGCCGAATGCCACGCAACCGGCGTCGCGCAGGGCGATCAGCTCGGCGAGTTGTTCGCCTTCCAGGCCTTTGCTCAGCGCGCCGATGGGGAACACTTTGCAATTGCCGGCTTCGCGGGCGCGGTCCAGGATCAGCTCGGTCACAGCCGAGGTGTCGAGCACCGGCTTGGTGTGCGGCGGGCAGCACAGGCTGGTGACGCCACCGGCAGCGGCGGCGCGGGTTTCACTGGCGATGGTGCCTTTGCGGCTGTAACCCGGTTCACGCAGGGCGACGTTCAGGTCGACCAAACCAGGCGCGGCCACCAGGCCTTTGGCGTCGATCGTCTCGCTGGCGTTGAAACCCGCGGGCGCAGCGCCAATGGCGAGGATTTTGCCGGCTTCCAGGTGAAGATCGGTAACTTGATCCAGGCCACTGGCCGGATCGATGACTCGGGCGCCGAGAATGCTGAGCTTCACTGGGCGTTCTCCTGCTCGAATTGACGTTGCGCGGTTTGCCCGCTCATGGCCATGGACAACACCGCCATGCGCACGGCGATGCCGTAGGTCACTTGGTTGAGGATCACCGATTGGCTGCCGTCGGCCACCGCCGACTCAATCTCAACCCCGCGGTTGATCGGCCCTGGGTGCATGACGATCGCATCCGGCTTGGCGCCGGCCAACCGCGCAGTGGTCAGGCCGAACAGGCGGTAGAACTCACCTTCGCTCGGCAGCAGGCCACCGGCCATGCGCTCGCGTTGCAGGCGCAGCATGATCACCACGTCCACGTCCTTGAGGCCTTCGGTCATGTCGGTGTAGACCTTCACGCCGTACTGCTCGATGCCGATCGGCAGCAGGGTTTTCGGTGCGATCACGCGGATGTCCGGGCAACCCAGGGCTTTGAGGGCCAGCATGTTCGAGCGCGCGACCCGCGAGTGCAGGATGTCGCCGACGATGGCCACCGAAAGGTTTTCAAAACCGCCCTTGTGCCGACGGATCGTCAGCATGTCGAGCATGCCTTGGGTCGGGTGCGCGTGGCGGCCGTCGCCGCCGTTGATGATTGCCACGTTCGGGCACACATGCTCGGCGATGAAATGCGCGGCGCCGGAGTCGCCGTGGCGCACCACGAACATGTCGGCGGCCATGGCTTCGAGGTTGCGCAGGGTGTCGAGCAGGGTCTCGCCCTTGCTCGCCGACGAGGTCGACACGTTCAGTGTGATCACGTCGGCCGACAGCCGCTGGGCCGCCAGTTCAAAGGTGGTGCGGGTGCGGGTGGAGTTCTCGAAGAACACATTGCAGATGGTCTTGCCGCGCAGCAGCGGGACCTTCTTCACCGCGCGGCCACCGACTTCGAGGAACGAGTCGGCGGTGTCGAGGATTTCAGTCAGCAGTTCGCGGGGCAAACCGTCGAGGGACAAGAAATGTTGCAACTGGCCCTGAGCATTGAGCTGCAGCGGGCGCTTGGCATCTAGAGGCGTCATCGCGGGGACTCTGTACAAGGCGGTTTAAAGGGCAAGGTCTTGCAGTTCGAGTTCGAGCGGCGTGGGACCGGACAATTTTACCCGCTGGTGGGCCTCCAGCGACAGGGTGGCACCGACCACATCCGGGCTGATCGGCAATTCGCCAGCGTCCAGGTCGAGCAGGCACACCAGCGTCACGCTGGCCGGGCGGCCGTAATCGAACAACTCGTTCATGGCGGCGCGGATGGTGCGACCGCTCATCAGCACGTCGTCGATCAGCACCAGGTGCTGGCCTTCAATCTCGAACGGCAGCGCGGACGGGCGCACCTGCGGGTGCAGGCCGTTCTGGCTGAAGTCGTCGCGGTAGAAAGACACGTCCAGCGTGCCCAGCGGCGAATCGCTGCCCAGTTCTTCCAACAACGCTTGGGCCACCCACACACCACCGGTGCGAATGCCGATAAAGCGCGGTTCGCTGATGGCACGGTGTTGCAGGTGCGCCTTGAGGCGAATCGCCATCTGGCTGATCAGGTCGGCGGGATTGGGCAGGCTCATGGTGGCTCCTTCAAGGCCTCGCGCAGGCAAGGTCCGGGCTCAAACGTAAAAAGACGCGGCAAGCCGCGTCAGTCAGGATTCAAATAAAGCGGTGTTTTCATCCAGCCAACCCTGCAACAGCAGGGCGGCCGCGATGGCGTCCACCGGGTTGTCGCGGTAGCTACCTTTCTGCCCGCCACGGTCACGGCGCTCACCCTTGGCTTCAAAGGTGGTCAGGCGCTCGTCGTGGGTATAGAAGGGCAGGTTGTAGCGGCCATTGAGGCGGCGGGCGAACTTTTCGGCGCGCAGGCACATGTCGCTGGGGGTGCCGTCCATGTTCAAAGGCAGACCGACCACGACGGCGTCGGGCTTCCACTCCTTGATCAGGGCCTCGACCTGGTTCCAGTCCGGCACGCCGTTCTGGGCTTTCAAGGTGCACAACTCGCGGGCCTGGCCGGTAATCACCTGGCCGACCGCTACGCCGATCTGTTTGGTGCCGTAGTCAAAACCGAGGATCAAACGCAAGGCCATCAGGCGTGCCCCGCCTGGCTGGTCAGCAGGTTGAGGTTGACCCGCAACTTGGCTGCCGCCGCTTCCAGGCGCAGTTCACTGGCTGTGTTGAACAGAATGTCGGCGTCGAACGGGCAAGTCAGCCAGGCATTGCTGGCCAGTTCGGCTTCCAGTTGCCCGGCTTCCCAACCGGCGTAGCCGAGGGTGATCACGCTTTGCTCAGGCCCCACGCCGTCGGCGATGGCGAACAACACGTCCTGGGACGTGGACAGTGACACGCCTTCCAGGTCGACCGTGGCCTGGAACTTCGGCCCGGTGGGGTGCAGCACAAAACCGCGATCGGTCTGCACCGGCCCGCCGATGTAGATCGGTACGTTTTGGCAGCGCGCCGGCGGGTCGATCTCGGGGCGCAGTTGCTCAAGAATATCGGCCAGGTTCAGCTCTTGCGGGCGGTTCACCACTAACCCCATGGCACCATTGGCCGTGTGCTCGACGATGTAGGTCAAGGTCTGCGCAAAGTTCGGGTCGGCCATATGGGGCATGGCGATCAGGAATTGGTGCTTGAGGTAGGTCGGGCTGACATTTTTCATGTCCGCTAGTGTGGCGTCGGAGGGGCGAACTGACAAGCTGCGGCGGACGCTAATTGTGGCGAGCGGGGGCTGTTGTGGCGAGCCGGCTTGTCGTGGCGAGCGGGCTTGCCCCGCGTTGGGGCGCGAAGCGGCCCTGAAATCTGGCGCTGTGGTTTTTCAGGCAGAACGCGGTGGCCCTATTGGGGCCGCTTCGCAGCCCAACGCGGGGCAAGCCCGCTCGCCACGAGGGCCCGCTGCCTTTGGCAGAGTGCAGGAGCGATCAGTTACTGGAAAGCCGATCACCCCGGGCAAACTTCCAGGTGCGGATGATTTCCAGGCGGTCTATGTCGTTCAAGTCGCCGGTAAACGGCGCGAAAGGCGCGGCCAGGCGCACGATGCGTTGGGCCGCCTGGTCCAGCAACGGTTGGCCGGACGACTCCAGCACCTGCACTTCATATAACGAACCGTCGCGGTTGATCGACACCAGTAAGCGCAAATTGCCATAGATCTGCTGGCGCCGGGCCTCGTCCGGGTAGTTGAGGTTGCCGATGCGTTCGACCTTCTTGCGCCATTCGTCTTTATACCAGGCGCCTTTGTCGCGCATGGTCGAGGCGGCGTTCAGGCGATAGATGCGCGGGCGCTTGGCGTACAGCTGTTGTTCGTTGGCCAGTTCGGCTTCGAGGCTGGAGATCTGGTCGGAGAGCTGCGAGCTGTCGAAGGTCGGCGCCGGCTTGACCGGTTCGGGCTGCGGCTCGGTCTTGGTTTTCTCGCGCTGGGTCGGGGCTTTTTGCGGTTTCGGCGCAACAGTGGTCACGGCGGCCTTGGGCGCGGCCTGCTTGACCTCAGGCTTGGGCGTCGGCGGCGGGGTGACTTTATTCACCTTGTTGTCCTGGAACGGCGCCACTTCGGTGGTCTTGGGCACCGCCTTTTTGTCGAGCGTGCCGCTGCCTTGCTGATTGTCCTGGGCGAGAAAGTCAGCCTTTTCGGGCTTTTTTTCGCTCTTGAACGTGGCGAGGGTGATTTCCAGGGTTTTGGTGATCTGCTTGGGCTCGGCAAAGGTGAAACCCAGGCCGAGTAACAAGGCGAGGTGGATCAGCGCTGCCAGAAACAGGGTAAATCCGAGCCGATCAGCCGGGCGCACGCCGCTGTGGGAGAGTTCGGGGGGCAGATCGGGCGGGAGCGTCATGACAAAAAAACCAACATCGCGCGTTTCACAGGTGCCGCATGATAACGCAATGTTGGTGTGTGTCCGGCTGTTCTATGTCACTTGGCTTGCAGCTTGCGCTCGATGGCCGCCATCAGCATTTCGCCGATGTTCGTGCCAAATGCGTTGTCGATCTCGCGAATGCAGGTCGGGCTGGTGACGTTGATTTCGGTGAGGTTCTCACCAATTACGTCCAGTCCTACGAACAGCAGGCCTTTTTCGCGCAGGGTTGGGCCGACTTGGGAAGCGATCCAACGGTCTTTGTCCGACAGTGGTCGCGCTTCACCGCGACCGCCGGCTGCCAGGTTGCCACGGGTTTCGCCTGCGGCCGGGATACGCGCCAGGCAGTAATCCACCGGCTCGCCGTCGATCATCAGGATGCGTTTGTCGCCGTCCTTGATCGCCGGCAGGTAAGCCTGGCCCATGATCTGCTGGGTGCCCAGCGCAGTCAGGGTTTCCAGGATCACCGACAGGTTCGGGTCGCCGGCACGGTGGCGGAAGATCGACGTGCCGCCCATGCCGTCCAGCGGCTTGAGGATCACGTCGCCGTGCTTGGCGGCGAATTCACGCAACACATCGGCGCGGCGGCTGACCACGGTAGGCGGCGTGCACTGTGGGAACAGGGTGGCGAACAGCTTTTCATTGCAGTCACGCAGGCTTTGCGGCTTGTTGACGATCAGCACGCCAGCCCGCTCGGCCTGTTCCAGCAAGTAAGTGGAGTAGACGAATTCCATGTCGAACGGTGGGTCCTTGCGCATCAGGATCACGTCCAGATCGCTCAAGGGGCTGTCGATTTCATCCGCAAGCTCGAACCACTTTTCAGGGTTGGCAAACACCTGCAGCGGGCGCATGCGTGCGCGGGCCTCGCCGTCGCCCTGGTAAAGGTCCGGCTGCTCCATATAGAACAGCGTCCAGCCGCGGGCCTGGGCGGCCAGGAGCATGGCCAGCGAACTGTCCTTTTTATAGGAAATGCTGGCAATAGGGTCCATGACAATGCCGACGCGAACGCTCATGGGGGATTTCCTCTAGCAAATTAGGGCGCATAAAAGTGGCGTCAGAGTGGCGCTGCGGCTGTTGTGGGTCAAGGAAAAACCACCTGGCCGGTTGCTCGATAGATTGCGCCCGGAGACTGTGCTAAAAAGACTCCCACGGTGCAGCAGCCCTTGAATTCCAAGGCTTGCAGCGCTCATCCTGTGCAACATCAGGCAGTACACACCGAAAACCGATTCGCTGTGGCGATGGTAGAGCAGATATGGAACAGCATTCCAACGCCTTGAGAGTGATGGTGATCGACGATTCGAAAACGATCCGCCGCACCGCCGAGACCCTGTTGAAGAACGTGGGGTGCGAAGTCATCACGGCCATCGACGGTTTCGATGCACTGGCCCGGATTGTTGATCATCACCCGCACATTATCTTTGTCGACATCATGATGCCGCGCCTGGATGGCTATCAAACCTGCGCGCTGGTGAAGAACAACCCGGCGTTCAAGTCGATTCCGGTGATCATGCTGTCCTCCAAGGACGGCCTGTTCGACAAGGCCAAGGGGCGCATCGTGGGTGTCGATCAGTTTTTGACCAAGCCTTTCAGCAAGGAAGAACTGCTGAGCGCGATCAAGGCCTACGTGCCCGGCTTCGCCGCAGTAGAACAAGCACACTGACACCGCCTCACAAGGGCCGGCGTCCACCAATGTAGTGGGGAAAACCATGGCACGTGTTCTGATCGTCGACGATTCGCCGACCGAAATGTACAAACTGACCGGCATGCTGGAAAAGCACGGCCACCAGGTCCTCAAAGCCGAAAACGGCGCAGACGGCGTGGCCCTGGCCCGTCAGGAAAAGCCCGACGCCGTACTGATGGACATCGTGATGCCGGGCCTCAATGGCTTCCAGGCTACCCGCCAGCTGTCCAAGGAGCCGGAAACCAACGGCATCCCGATCATCATCATCACCACCAAGGATCAGGAAACCGACAAGATCTGGGGCGCACGCCAGGGCGCCAAGGATTACCTGACCAAACCCGTGGACGAAGAAACCCTGATCGCCACCCTGAACAAGGTGTTGGCCGGCTGACGGCACGCCATCATGACCGAGTCACAAACCGCCTTCGAGCTGCTGCTGGACATCGACCGCCGCTGCCGCCTGCTGGCCGCCGACCTGCCGTCCCAGGAAACCCGCCTGCAACGTTGGAGCGGGATCGGTTTTCGCCTGGGGCCGTATTGGTACGTGGCGCCGATGGGCGAAGTCGCCGAGGTGTTGCATGAACCGCGCTGCACCTTGATGCCCGGGGTCAAGCCCTGGGTCAAAGGCGTGGCCAACCTGCGTGGGCGTTTGCTGCCGGTGATGGACCTGGGCGGGTTCCTCGACCTCGGGCTGTCCAGGGCCCGCAAGCAACGGCGAGTGCTGGTGGTGGAATTCAACGACTTGTTTGTCGGGCTGCTGGTGGACGAGGTGGTGGGCATGCAGCATTTCGCACAAGACGCACTGTTGGCGAGCACCGCGCCCACTGCGCCGTTTATCCAGGGCCAGTTCGACAGTGACCAGCTGTGGCAGGTCTTCAGCCCCTTTGCTTTGGCCCAGGCCCCAGGCTTCATGGATGTTGCCGCATGACCACCGCTACCACGCCCAAACCGCAAGCCGCATCGCGCAGCCGTTCGCAGATCATCGTGCTGTTTATCGCGCTGATCGTGTTCATCATGCTGTTGTTCGCCAACTTCGCGTACCTCAATACCCAGTCCACGTACGACAAGCAGTACATCGGCCACGCCGGTGAGCTGCGCGTGCTGTCCCAGCGCATCGCCAAAAACGCCACGGAAGCCGCCGCCGGCAAGGCGGCCGCGTTCAAGCTGCTGGGCGATGCACGCAACGACTTCGCTCAGCGCTGGGGCTATCTGAAAAAAGGCGATACCGAGACCGGCCTGCCGGCTGCACCCAACGCGGTACGCGCCGAAATGCGCGCGGTGCAGACCGATTGGGAAGCACTGCTGAAAAACACCGACGCGATTCTCGCCAGCGAACAGACCGTGTTGTCGTTGCACCAAGTGGCCGCGACGCTTGCCGAAACCGTGCCGCAATTGCAGATGGAATCGGAAAAGGTCGTCGACATTCTGCTGCAACGCGGCGCCCCGGCCAGCCAGGTGGTGTTGGCCCAGCGCCAATCATTGCTGGCCGAACGCATCCTCGGCGCAGTCAACACCGTGTTGGCCGGCGACGAAACCTCGGTGCAGGCCGCCGATGCCTTTGGCCGCGACGCCAACCGTTTTGGCCAAGTGCTTAACGGCATGCTCCAGGGCAACGCCGGCCTGCGCATTGCTCAGGTTGAAGACCACGACGCCCGTGCACGGTTGGCGGAAATCGCCGAGCTGTTTGAATTTGTCTCCGGCTCCGTGGATGAAATCCTCGAAACCTCGCCGCAGTTGTTCCAGGTACGCGCCTCGGCGAGCAATATTTTCAACCTGTCGCAAACCCTGCTCGATGAAGCCTCGCACCTGGCCACCGGGTTTGAAAACCTCGCCAGCGGGCGCAGCTTTGACACCATCGGCGGCTACGTATTGGGCTTGTTGGCGCTGACCTCGATCATCCTGATTGGCCTGGTGATGGTGCGCGAGACCAACCGCCAGCTGCATGAAACCGCCGAGAAAAACGAGCGCAACCAGAACGCGATCATGCGCCTGCTCGATGAAATCGAGGACCTGGCCGATGGTGACCTGACGGTGACCGCCTCGGTCACCGAAGACTTCACCGGCACCATCGCCGACTCGATCAATTATTCGGTGGACCAGCTGCGCGATCTGGTGGCGACCATCAACCTCACGGCGGGGCAAGTGGCCGGTGCGGTGCAGGAAACTCAGGCCACCGCCATGCACCTGGCCCAGGCCTCGGAGCATCAGGCCCAGCAAATCGCCGAGGCCTCTACCGCGATCAATCAGATGGCCCAATCCATCGACCAGGTGTCGGCCAACGCCGCCGAGTCCTCGGCGGTGGCGGAGCGCTCGGTGGAAATTGCCAACAAGGGCAATGAGGTGGTGCACAACACCATCCACGGCATGGACAACATTCGCGAGCAGATCCAGGACACCGCCAAGCGCATCAAACGGCTGGGCGAGTCGTCCCAGGAGATTGGCGACATCGTCAGCCTGATCGACGACATTGCCGACCAGACCAACATCCTGGCCCTCAACGCCGCGATCCAGGCGAGCATGGCCGGTGACGCCGGGCGCGGGTTTGCCGTGGTGGCCGACGAAGTGCAGCGGTTGGCCGAGCGCTCATCCGCCGCCACACGCCAAATTGAAACCCTGGTGCGGGCGATCCAGACCGACACCAATGAAGCGGTTATTTCCATGGAACAGACCACCACCGAAGTGGTGCGCGGCGCGCGGCTGGCGCAAGACGCCGGGGTGGCGCTGGAAGAGATCGAAGGCGTGTCGAAAACCCTGGCGGCGTTGATCCAGAGTATTTCCAACGCGGCGCAGCAACAGACCTCGTCGGCGGGGCAGATTTCCCTGACGATGAACGTGATCCAGCAGATCACCACGCAGACGTCATCGGGCTCGACCGCCACGGCGGAGAGCATCGGCAACCTGGCAAAAATGGCCAGCCAGTTGCGCCGGTCGGTGTCGGGTTTCACCCTGCCACCGCCTAAACCGGCCGATGATTGAAATGCTATCCAAATGTGGGAGCGGGCTTGCTCGCGAATGCGGTGCATCAGTCACCTGATCTATTAGCTGACCCACCGCATTCGCGAGCAAGCCCGCTCCCACACTAGATCTTCATTGGTCTTCAGATCTTGGCAACACACGCAATTCACGAATTCTAAGCGGAGCAGTTATGGTTGATCGGCACGACTACGTGGCCCTCGAATGGGTCAAGGGCGACATTGCCGAAACCCTGAAACAGGCCCGTTCGGCGCTGGACGCGTTTGTCGAAACCCGCGACAGCGACGCCATTGCCGAGTGCCTGGCCGGTATCCACCAAGTGCATGGCGCGCTGCAGATGGTCGAGTTCTACGGCGCAGCGCTGCTGGCCGAAGAGATCGAAGCGCTGGCCCTGGCCCTGCAAGCCGAGCGCGTCAGCCAGCGCGATGAAAGCATCCGCCTGCTGCAACAGGCCCTCGGGCAACTGCCGCTGTACCTCGACCGCGTGCACAGCGCCCGCCGCGACCTGCCGCTGGTGGTGTTGCCGCTGCTCAACGACCTGCGCAGTGCGCGCGGTGAAAGCCTGCTGTCGGAGACCAGCCTGTTCAGCCCGCAGCTGTTGTCGATTGCGCCGTTGCCCGACGAGGCCTTGGCCCAACGCACACTGCCGGACCTTCACGAGCAACTGCGCCAGTGGCATCAACTGCTGCAACAGGCCCTGGCCGGTCTGTTGCGCGAGGACCACGGCCCCAGCAACCTGGAAGACATGGCGCGGGTGTTCGCGCGCCTCGAAGCGTTGTGCCAGGGCGCGCCATTGCTGCCGTTGTGGCAAGTCACCTCGGCGCTGGTCGAAGGCATGCTCACCGGCGTGATCGCCAACAGCCCGGCGCTGCGCAGCCTGCTCAAGGCCAGCGACAAGCAACTCAAGCGTCTGCTGGTCCAGGGCATCGGCGGCATTAACCAGCCAGCGCCGGATGAACTGCTAAAAAGCTTGCTGTTCTACGTGGCCAAGGTCACCCGCCCGACGCCGCGCATGCAAAGCCTCAAGGAACGTTACGGGCTGGATGAAGCCTTGCCCGACAGCGCCGTGGTCGATGCCGAGCGTGCGCGTTTGGCCGGACCGGACCGCAATGCCATGGGCTCGGTGCTCGGCGCCTTGTGCGAGGAACTGGTGCGGGTCAAGGAGCGCCTCGACCTGTTCGTGCGCAGCGACCGCCAACACACCAACGACCTCGATGCCTTGCTGGCGCCACTGCGCCAGATCGCCGACACCTTGGCGGTGCTGGGTTTCGGCCAGCCGCGTAAGGTCATCATCGATCAACTGGCGGTGGTGCTGAGCCTGGTGCAGGGCCAGCGCGAGCCCAATGACGCGGTGTTGATGGATGTTGCCGGCGCCTTGCTCTACGTCGAGGCCACGCTGGCGGGCATGGCCGGCACCGTCGAGCCGGAGAGCCGCGAAGAAAGCCGCCTGCCCACCACCGACCTGATCCAGATTCATCAATTGGTGATCCGCGAATCCTGCCAATGCCTGCGCCAGGCCAAAGAGCTGGTGATCGATTGCCTTGAGGCCGATTGGGACCGCCAGCGCCTGGAGTCACTGCCCGAGCTGCTCAGCCAGGTGCGCGGCGCGTTGGCGATGATTCCGCTGCCGCGCGCGGCGAGCCTGATGCGTGGTTGCACCGATTATGTCGATGAACAGTTAATGACCGGTGCTGCGCCACCGCCCGAGGCGCAGCTGGCGCATTTCGCCGACGTGGTCAGCAGCCTGGAATACTACCTGGAACGCATGCTCCAGGACCCCGACGCCGCCGGCGAACGCGTGCTGGAGCTGGCCACCCAAGGCCTGGCTGCACTCGGCTATCTGCCGGTCGAAAAGCCTTGGCGCCAGGCCCTGGCCGCGCCGGATGGCGCCCTGTCGACAGAGATCGCGCCGAGCCAGTCCCAATTCGATGCGTTGGCCAACCCCACGTCACGCCTGAATCCGCCTGCCCTGCACCGTCCGGGCAGCCTCTTGCCGCCGCCCGTTGGCGAAGAACCTGTCGACGATGAACTGCGCGAAGTCTTCCTCGAAGAAACCGATGAAGTCCTTGAAGTGCTGCACCGCTACTTGCCCAACAGCGCCGACAAAACCGCGCAAAGCGAGATGCGGCGTGCCTTCCACACGCTCAAAGGCAGCGGCCGGATGGTCCGCGCCCTGGTACTGGCCGAGCTGGCCTGGGCCGTGGAAAACCTGCTTAACCGCGTGCTCGAACGCAGCGTGGCGCTCGACGCTGACGTGCAACAGGTGCTGGATGAGGCCGTGGCCCTGCTGCCGGAGCTGATCGCCGACTTTGCGGCCGACGACCAACGCCAGCGCGATGAAGTCGACGCCCTGGCGGCCCGTGCCCACGCCTTGGCCAGCGGCACTCAACCGGCCGCAGAGCCCCATGACCCGATGTTGCTGGAGATCTTTCGCAACGAAGCCCAGAGCCACCTGGAGAGCCTCAACCACTTTCTGCAACAGGCCGCCGAGCATATGCCGCTGCAAGTCAGCGATGAACTGCAACGTGCCCTGCACACCCTCAAGGGCAGCGCCTACATGGCCGGCGTGTTGCCGATGGCCGAACTGGCGCGACCGCTTGATCACCTGACCCGCGAATACAAGGCCCACCGCCTGCCGCTGGACCTGGATGAAGTGGAACTGCTGCTGGAAGCCGAAGCCCTGTTCCAGCGCGGGTTGCGTCAGCTGGACAGTGATCCGCTGGTGCCGATCAAGGGCGCGGCAGAGTTGATCAGCCGCACGCAAAGCCTGCTCGACCAGCAGCTGCAAGCCTTGCTCGACGCGCCCAACACCGGGCTGCGCATCAAGCGCGACGCGCAGTTGATCAGCAACTTCCTGGCCCAGGGCATGGACATCCTGCTGGATGCCGAAAGCCTGCTGCGCCGCTGGCAGCAACACCCCGGCGAACGCCAGGAGCTGACCGCGCTGCTGGACGAGTTGACCACCTTGGGCGAGGGCGCACACATCGCCGACCTGCACGCCATCGACGAACTCTGCGAAGCCTTGCTCGACCTCTATGGCGCTGTGGAAGAGAGCAGCCTGGCGGTCAGCGAACGGTTTTTCCATGAGGCCGAACAGGCCCATGAAGCGCTGATCAACATGCTCGACCAACTGGCGGCCGGCCAGGAAATCAGCCCGGCGCCGGCTCGGGTAGACGCCCTGCGCGAACTGCTGGACGAAGCCCTCGACCCGTCCGCCACCGGCCTGATCAAAAGCGACGGCGGGCGCGCCCCAAGCATCTCCGAACTGGGCGCCGCCACGGCCCGGTTGGGCCAGGACACGGCGATGGACGACGAGATCGTCGAGATTTTCCTGGAAGAGGCAGTCGACATCCTCGACAGCGCCGGGCAGTCGCTGAAACGCTGGCTGCTGGAACCGGACAGCGCGGCGCCGTTGTCGTCGTTGCAGCGGGACCTGCACACCCTCAAGGGCGGCGCGCGCATGGCCGAAATCGGCCCGATTGGCGACCTCGCCCATGAGCTGGAATGCCTGTACGAAGGCCTGGTGGACCGCCGCTACAGTTACTCGACCGAACTGTCCCAAGTATTGATGGCCAGCCATGAGCGGCTGGCCTTGCAGCTCGATCAATTGCAAGACCACCAACCCCT
Source organism: Pseudomonas sp. NFX183 (assembly GCF_047943075.1). Lineage (NCBI taxonomy): Bacteria > Pseudomonadati > Pseudomonadota > Gammaproteobacteria > Pseudomonadales > Pseudomonadaceae > Pseudomonas > Pseudomonas sp. NFX183. Next base: position 2,581,179 of record NZ_CP181333.1, read on the forward strand.
GAGCGACTCCAGTGACTTGATCGCCCAGTTGCGCGCGTTGCGCCAGAACAACGCGCCCGCCAACACGCCCACAGAACCTGAAACCGCAGCGGCTGATCCCGAGTTGCTGGATATCTTCCTCGAAGAAGCCGCCGATATTCTCGACAGTTCAAGCAGCGCGTTGCTGCGCTGGCAGGCCGAGCCGAGCAATCGCCAGGAGGTGGAAACCTTGCTGCGCGACTTGCACACCCTCAAGGGCGGCGCGCGCATGGTCGAAATCGGGCCGATTGGCGATTTGGCCCATGAGCTGGAGTTTCTCTACGAAGGCCTGTCTGCCGGTTTGCTTGCGCCGTCGCCGGAACTGTTCGCCTTGCTGCAAGGCTGCCATGACCGCCTGGCGCAGATGATCGACGCGGTGGCGGGCGGTTTGCCGGTGGGGTCGGTGGATAAACTCATCAAGCGCATCAGGAGCCTGGTGCACCCCGGTGACGAGCCGCTGGCGCCCGTAGCCTTGCCGGCCGGCAAGGCCGAAGCGGCGGTGGACCCCGGCGCCGACATGGTGAAAATTTCCGCCGACTTGCTTGATGATCTGGTCAACCTGGCCGGTGAAACCTCGATCTTCCGTGGCCGTATCGAGCAGCAGGTCAACGACGCGCGTATCGCGCTCAACGAAGTCGAAACCACCATCGAGCGTATGCGTGACCAACTGCGCCGCCTCGACACCGAAACCCAGGGCCGCATTCTCAGTCGTCAGCGGGCCGAGGCCGAGCGCCTGGGCTATGAAGAATTCGACCCGCTGGAAATGGACCGGCATTCGCAGCTGCAGCAGCTGTCGCGCGCGCTGTCCGAATCGGCCTCCGACCTGCTGGACCTCAAGGAAACCCTCGACCGTCGCAACGGGGATGCACACAACCTGTTGCAGCAACAGGCACGCATCAACACCGAGCTGCAAGAAGGCCTGATGCGCACGCGCATGGTGCCGTTCGAACGCATGCTGCCGCGCCTCAAACGCATCGTGCGCCAGGTGGCGGAGGAGTTGGGCAAGGACGTTGAATTCGTGGTCGGCAATGCCGAAGGCGAGATGGACCGCAACGTGCTGGAGCGCATGGTGGCGCCGCTTGAACATATGCTGCGCAATGCCGTCGACCATGGCCTGGAGTCCCGCGAGGCGCGCGTGTTGGCCGGTAAACCCGAGAAGGGCCGTATCAGCCTGGACCTGACCCACGAAGGCGGCGACATCGTCTTCGACATGCGCGACGACGGTGCCGGTGTGCCCCTGGACGCGGTGCGGCGCAAGGCGATCAAGCGCGGCCTGCTCGCGCCTGATCAAGACATGAGCGACCGCGACGTGTTGCAGTTCATCCTGCAGCCGGGCTTTTCCACCGCCGAAAAAATCACCCAGATTTCCGGGCGCGGCGTGGGCATGGACGTGGTGCACGAAGAAGTGCGCCAGCTCGGTGGCTCGATGTTCATCGACTCGACGCCGGGCGCGGGCGTGCACTTTCGCATTCGCCTGCCGTTTACCGTGTCGGTCAATCGCGCGCTGATGGTGCAATGCGCGGACGACCAATATGCGATCCCGCTCAACACCATTGAAGGCCTGGTGCGCGTGTTGCCCCACGAGCTGGCCGGGCACTATCAGCAAGATCCGCCGCGTTACGAATACGCCGGCCAGCGTTATGAATTGTTCTATTTGGGCGACCTGCTGCACACCGTCGCCCGGCCCAGACTGCTCGGCCAATACCAGCCCGTGCCGGTGCTGCTGGTGCATTGCAACGAGCGGCGCGTGGCTGTGCACGTGGACGCCATGGCCGGTACACGCGAGATCGTGGTCAAGGGCCTGGGGCCACAGTTTGCCGGCGTGCAGGGTTTGTCCGGGGCGACCATTCTGGGCGATGGTCGCGTGGTGCTGATTATCGACTTGCTGGCGCACATCCGCGCCCGTCAACCGGCGTTGCCGGCCCAGTCGGTGGACGCGCCGCTGATCCTCAACGACCCGTTGAAAAAGCGCCCGCTGCTGGTGCTGGTGGTGGACGACTCGGTCACCGTGCGCAAAGTCACCAGCCGCCTGCTGGAGCGCAACGGCATGAACGTGCTCACCGCCAAAGACGGCATCGACGCCATCGCGTTGCTCGAAGAACACACCCCGGACCTGATGCTGCTCGACATCGAAATGCCGCGCATGGACGGCTTCGAAGTGGCGATCCAGGTGCGCAACGACCCACGCTTGATGCGCCTGCCGATCATCATGATCACCTCACGCACCGGCCAAAAACACCGCGACCGCGCCATGGCCATCGGAGTCAACGACTACCTCGGCAAGCCGTACCAAGAGTCGGTGCTGCTGGAAAGCATCGCCTACTGGAGCAAGTCCCATGCTTGACCACCGCACCAGCCAACTCACTGGCCTGCTGCTACCCCTGGCCGACCGCCACCTGGTGCTGCCCAACGTCGCCATCGCCGAACTGATCGACTTCCAGCGCGGCGAACCGGCCAGCGACGCACCGCCGTGGTACCTGCGGCAAGTCACATGGCGCGACCGGCAGTTGCCGTTGATCAGCTTTGAAGCCGTGTGCGGCGAGGCCAGCGTGACCGGCGAGCGCTCGCGGATTGTGGTGCTGAACGCGCTGGGCGGGCGGCCGACGTTGAAGTTTATTGCGATGGTGATTCAGGGCATTCCGCGTTCGTACAAGCTGGATAGCCAGTTGAGTTACGTGGACGTGCCGCTGTGCCCGCTGGAGCTGGCAGCGGTGCAAGTGGGGGAACATGTGGCGAAGGTGCCCGACCTTATGGGGCTTGAAGCCTTGTTGGTCGAATCCGGCCTGGCCTGACCCTTGTGGCTTGCACCATTTTTCGTGGCGAGCGGGCTTGCCCCGCGTTGGGCTGCGTAGCAGCCCCAAACCTGCCGTCTCTATAAACCTGACACACTGCGTTTACCTTAATGGGGCCGCTTCGCAGCCCAACGCGGGGCAAGCCCGCTCGCCACGGGAAGCGCTTTTGCTTTGAGATTTGTAGGAGGGCCTCGGATTTTTCCTGCAAGATTTCGGGCTGTGCGTGAACTTGTTGTGGGTAGTCATGGCGGCTAGTCTTCGCTCCGTCATCGAAAAAAACGGTGACACGGACGTGCAAGTCCGACGAAACTGTTTAGGCGTAAAAACGCCCAGCCAACCACGGGCGTTTTTTGTGCTCGCTGCTTTATGGCGGCTGCGCGCAGGAGGTCTTCGGACCTGCTGGGTGTCCTAAACAGGCCCGGTCTTGCACACCTGCGCACGGTCGCCACCCTCATTCGCGTGCAAGCGAACGGTGGCGCTCCTTACTAACTGTTTAGGAGTTTCATCATGGTCAAACCTACCCCTAATCCACCTGCTTCCAAGCTTTTCACCGTAGACCCCCATCAGAACACTGAAACCCTGCTGGTCAACGCCAGCGAAACTTTGTCCTCGCTAAACGCCATGACCTGCAATCTGGCCTTCAACCTGGACACCTCCCAGCGCGCAATCATGCTCGGCATTCAGCAAATGGCCGAGTTGAGTCAGTTGCTGGTCGATAGAGCGCTGGAACACGTCAGCCCTGCGCCGGTAGGTTGAAGCGGTCCCAAACAGGGACCGATTTTTAACAGACACCACCGAACAAATGTGGGAGCTGGCTTGCCTGCGATGGCGGCGTGTCAGTCGACATCTTAATAGCTGACCCACCGCTATCGCAGGCAAGCCAGCTCCCACCTTTCGATCTTCATTCGGCTCAAATCCAGTATTTGCTGATTGATCATTTCCAATATCCCATCCCCTTAAAACTTGATCGTTCCCAAAAAGGGACCTATCGTTCCCTTTTTGGGACTCTTTGGCCGCTGCCATGCAAACCTTGCCGCTCAGCACTGCACTCTTCACCAACACTCAGCAGAAAGTGCTGGGCCTGCTTTTCGGCAAGCCCGATCAAAGTTTCTTTACCAACGAGATCGCGCGCTGGGCCCAGGTGGGCAAGGGCAGCCTTACCCGCGAGCTCGAGCGTTTGCAGTTGGCGGGTATCTTGAGCATGACGCGCCAAGGCAATCAGACCCACTACCAAGCTAATTCCCAATGCCCAATTTACTCGGAGTTGTTGGCCATCGTGCGCAAGACCCTGAGCCTGGATGAACCCCTGCGCAATGCATTGGCACCGTTCGCCGAGCAGATAACCTGGGCCTTTATCTACGGCTCCATCGCCAAGGGTGAGGCGCACTCATCCAGTGACATAGATCTGATGCTGATCGGCCAAAGCCTCAACTACAGTGAAGTCATGGAGCAGCTCATACCGCTGGAAGAGCAACTGGGCCGCACCATCAACCCGACGCTTTACACCCTTGAAGACTGGATCGGCAAATGGAATGCCGGGAACAGTTTTGTGCAGCGGGTCGTGCAGCAGGACAAGATCAATCTGATCGGGGGCAACCCCCTGGAATCCATGGATGGACAGCAAGGCAAATCTGGAAAATCTGCAACGTAGCGGTGGCTTGAAGGCTGAGCCGCCGGATCGCAAGGAGTGTGACGGGCTGATGCGCTCGGCGCGGGATCGGTTAAGGGATGCGGGTAACCCACAGCTATCGTTCGCCAGTCGTTTCGACTTGGCCTACAACGCCGCCCACGCCATCGCGCTCACGGCCTTGCGCCTGCAAGGGTATCGTTCTGACAAACGCTATCTGGTCTTTCAATGTCTGATTCACTCCGCCGACGTGAGCAGGGTGCAGGTGAGGTTACTGGCGTTATGTCATGAGCGCCGAAACCTGGCGGAATATGAAGGGTATATGGATGAGGATGAGGCGTTGCTTGGGCAGTTGATGGGGGGCGCGATGTCTCTGCTGAATAGAGTGGAAGATGTGTTGGCTGTGCGTCAGTGGCAATGACGTGATTCTTCGCAACACCGCCAATCAAATGTGGGAGCTGGCTTGCCTGCGATAGCGGTAGATCAGCTGCAGATATGTCGACTGACAGTCCGCAATCGCAGGCAGCGAGCTCCCCCATTTTTAATCTTTGTTCGGCTTGAGTCCGCGATTGCTGACGATCCATTACTCCAACCGTAACGATCCGCCGTTGGGCTTGATTGATACCCCCCACGTTCACTCCTAAGGTACAGCCCACGACAGCAAACCCCGTGGAGCGACCATGACAACAACCATCACCCCCGACTCGCGCTGGACGCGGCGGCGCGACGAGAAGCAGCGGCGCCTCGGGCTGGTCAAAAAATACGCAAACGGGGCGGTGTTGCCCAGTGACAGAATCGTCGAGGCTCTGGAAGCGCTGATCCTCCCTGGCGACCGCGTGGTGCTGGAGGGCAACAACCAGAAGCAGGCCGACTTCCTCTCGCGCTCCCTGGCCAAGGCCGACCCGGCCAAGCTCCACGATTTGCACATGATCATGCCCAGTGTCGGCCGTTCCGAGCACTTGGACCTGTTTGAAAAGGGCATCGCCCGCAAGCTCGACTTCTCTTTCGCCGGCACCCAATCCCTGCGCATCAGCCAGCTGCTGGAAGACGGCCTGCTGGAAATCGGCGCGATCCACACCTACATCGAACTCTACGCGCGGCTGGTGGTGGACCTGATCCCCAACGTCGTGCTCTCGGCCGGTTTCATGGCCGACCGCGCCGGTAACATTTACACCGGCGCCAGCACCGAAGACACCCCAGCGTTGATCGAGCCTGCCGCGTTCAGCGATGGCATCGTCATCGTGCAGGTCAACCAGTTGGTGGATGACGTTACCGATTTGCCCCGCGTCGACATCCCCGCAAGCTGGGTGGATTTTGTGGTGGTGGCCGACAAGCCGTTCTACATCGAGCCGCTGTTCACCCGCGACCCGCGCCATATCAAGCCGGTGCATGTGCTGATGGCGATGATGGCGATCCGTGGCATCTACGAAAAACACAATGTGCAGTCGCTCAACCACGGCATTGGGTTCAACACCGCCGCCATCGAGTTGATCCTGCCGACTTACGGCGAATCCCTCGGCCTTAAAGGCAAAATCTGCCGCAACTGGACCCTCAACCCGCACCCAACCCTGATCCCCGCCATCGAAAGCGGCTGGGTGGAGAGCGTGCATTGCTTTGGCACCGAACTGGGCATGGAAAACTACATCGCCGCGCGGCCTGATGTGTTCTTCACCGGCCGCGACGGCTCGATGCGCTCCAACCGGATGTTCTGCCAGCTCGCCGGCCAATACGCCGTGGACCTGTTTATCGGCGCCACCCTGCAAGTGGATGGCGACGGGCATTCCTCCACCGTGACCCGTGGCCGCCTCGCCGGTTTTGGCGGCGCGCCGAACATGGGCCACGACCCGCGCGGCCGTCGCCATGGCACCCCGGCCTGGCTGGACATGCGCCACGACGACGCGCCGCAAGCCTTGCTTGAGCGTGGCAAAAAGTTGGTCGTACAAATGGTCGAAACCTTCCAGGAAGGCGGCAAACCCACTTTCGTCGAGACCCTCGACGCGGTGGAAGTGGCGCGCAAAAGCGGCATGCCGCTGGCGCCGATCATGATCTACGGCGACGACGTCACCCACCTGCTCACCGAAGAAGGCATCGCCTACCTGTACAAGGCGCGCTCGCTGGAAGAGCGCCAGGCGATGATCGCCGCCGTCGCTGGCGTCACCGCCATCGGCCTGCGCCACAACCCCAAGGACACCGCGCGCATGCGCCGCGAAGGTCTGATCGCTTTGCCTGAAGACCTCGGCATTCGCCGCACCGACGCCACCCGCGAACTGCTGGCCGCCAAAAGCGTGGCCGACCTGGTGGAGTGGTCCGGTGGCTTGTACAACCCGCCCGCCAAGTTCAGGAGCTGGTAAATGCGCGCCCTTAAACTGCACGAACTGAGCCTGGCTGATCGCCTGGCGGACATGGCCGTCGATGCGCTGATCGATGAGGCCGACTTGTCGCCCAAACCCGCCTTGGTGGACCGCCGCGGCAATGGTGCCCACAGCGATTTGCACCTGGGGTTGATGCACGCTTCGGCGTTGTCGCTGTGGCCGATGTTCAAGGAAATGGCGGAAGCCGCGCTTGAGTTCGGCGAAGTGGGTTTGCCTTTGCGCGAAGCCCTCGGGCGCATCGGCCGTGAAGGCGAGCAGGCGATGCTCACCACCACCAACGGCGTGAACACCCATCGCGGCGCGATCTGGGCGCTCGGTTTGCTCACTGCTGCTGCGGCGCTGGAGCCACGCAGCGTCACGCTGACGGCGGCCAAGTTGGCACTGCTCAACGACCGCTACGCCCCGCAGCCACTGAGCCACGGCGCCCAGGTTGCTCAACGCTACGGCGCGCGCGGCGCCCGTGAAGAAGCACAACTGGGCTTCCCGTCTGTAATGCAACGCGGCCTGCCGCAACTGCACAAAAGCCGTCAGCAAAACGCGGGTGAGCAGAACGCACGCCTGGATGCCTTGCTCGCCATCATGACCGACCTGGCCGACACCTGCGTGCTCTACCGCGCCGGCACCGAAGGCCTGCACGCCATGCAACGCGGCGCCCAAGCGGTACTGGACGCAGGCGGCAGCGCGACCCTCGCCGGTCGCCGCCAATTGCACGAACTGGACGACCAATTGCTGGCCCTGAATGCCTCCCCCGGCGGCGCCGCTGACCTGTTGGCCGCCTGCCTGTTTATCGACCGCCTCGACGGAGCGTTTTGATGGAAACCTTATCCTTTGAATTCCCCGCCGGGCAGCCGCCCAAAGGCCGTGCGCTGGTGGGTTGCGTCGGCTCCGGCGACCTGGAAGTGCTGCTGGAACCGGGCACGCCCGGCACGCTGACCATCCAGGTGCAGACCTCGGTGAATGGCGCCGAACAGCGCTGGCAGCATCTGTTCGAGCGGATCTTTCAGGAACACACGCCGCCGGCGTTGAAAATCGATATCCACGACTTCGGCGCCACGCCCGGCGTGGTGCGTTTGCGCCTGGAGCAAGGCTTCGAGGAGATCGGCCATGACTGACTTGCTCAACAAACACAGCTTCGTTGAATTGGGAGCCCGGCAGCGGGCCAAGGCCTTGCTCGACGCCGGCACGTACCGCGAACTGATCGACCCCTTCCAGCGCGTGATGTCGCCCTGGCTCAGCCGCCAAGGCGTGGTGCCCCAGGCCGATGACGGCGTGGTGATCGCCAAAGGCAGCATCGCCGGAAAGCCGGTGGTGGTGGCCGCTATCGAGGGCAACTTTCAGGGTGGCAGCCTTGGTGAAGTCGGCGGTGCAAAAATTGCCGGTGCCCTGGAGCTGGCGGCTGAAGACAACCGCAAGGGCATCCCGACCGGCGCGGTGCTGTTGCTGGAAACCGGCGGCGTGCGCTTGCAGGAAGCCAACCTCGGCCTGGCGGCGATTGCCGATATCCACGCGGCGATTGTCGACCTGCGTCAGTACCAGCCGGTGATCGGCGTGGTGGCGGGCAGTGTCGGTTGCTTTGGCGGCATGTCCATCGCCGCTGGGCTGTGCAGTTACCTTGTGGTCACTCGCGAAGCACGCCTGGGCCTGAATGGCCCGCAAGTGATCGAGCAGGAGGCAGGCCTGGAAGAATACGACTCCCGCGACCGCCCGTTTATCTGGAGCCTCACCGGCGGCGAGCAACGCTTCAACAGCGGCCTGGCTGACCGTTACGTGGCGGACGATGTGGCGCAGATCCAACAGACGGTTACCGCGCTGTTGCAACAAGGTATGCCCGAACACCCGCGCAGCCGTCAGGTCGATTTCTACCTGACGCGCCTGACCGAGCTGGACGCCACGCCGCAAATTGACGCGGCGACGGTGCGCGACCTGTACCAAGGAGATCGCTCATGAGAGGCCTGCAGTGGTTCAACGCATTGAGTGCCGGCGCCACACCTGTGGACGGTTTGCCGGCCTCGCTGAAAGTCGCCGACGGCGTACTGGGTGAGCAAGCCGTGCGCTTCATCGCCGTGGTTACCGACGCGCACAACCGTTTCCCGCGTGCGCGCAATGGCGAAGTCGGCCTGCTCGAAGGCTGGGGCCTGGCCAAAGCCGTGGACGGTGCCATCGCCCGTGGCGACAAGCGCCCGATCATCGCCATCGTCGATGTGCCCAGCCAAGCCTATGGCCGTCGCGAAGAAGCCTTGGGCATCCATCAAGCCCTGGCCGCCGCCGCCGACAGCTACGCCCGCGCTCGGTTGGCCGGGCACCCGGTGATTGCGCTGCTGGTGGGCAAGGCCATGTCCGGCGCGTTCCTCGCCCACGGCTACCAGGCCAACCGCCTGATTGCTCTGCGCGATCCCGGCGTGATGGTGCATGCGATGGGCAAGTCGTCGGCGGCGCGGGTGACCCTGCGCAGTGTCGAAGAGCTGGAAGCCCTGGCCGCCAGCGTGCCGCCGATGGCCTACGACATCGACAGTTATGCCAGCCTTGGTTTGCTCTGGGAGACGCTGTCGGTCAGCCAGATTGAACACCCCACGGCAGACGATGTGGTGCGCGTCAGTGATTGCCTGCTGCATGCCATCGACGATGTCGCGGGCCCCGATTTAAAAGGACGCCTGGGCGCCACCCACCGTGCCGCTTCCAGCCACGTACGCCAACTGCTGCGGGAGCAATGGTGAACGCTCACGATTTGCTCTGGGGCATGGCCCCGGCGCATCTGCCCGCCGACGCGCCGGCTTGGGCGGTGGACGCGATCAACGCCGGTCATCCGGTGGTGGTGCGCCGCGCCATCGCCGAGCCGGGCCGGGTGGCCGTCGGCGTACGCGGGCGTTTGCGTGAGCAGCGATTTGCGGCGGTGATGCCCATCGCGGCGGTGCAACGGCGAGTAGTGCCCGAGGCGCTGCGCGCTGTGACCTCACCACGGGATTTACCCGCGTTGCGCGCGCTCGATTTACTGCGGCCAGTGTTGGCGCAGGAGACGTGGGGCGTCACGGGCAGCGCGGGTTTTGAGTTGGCCAGTGGAGTTGAAGCACTGCATGCGCAGAGCGACCTGGATTTGATCCTGCGCACGCCCCAGCGTTTGGAGCGCGGTGATGCCGAGGACCTGCTCGCGTTATTGGACACGGCGCCGTGTGCCGTGGACCTGCAACTGCAAACCCCGTTTGGCGCCGTCGCCTTGCGCGAGTGGGCGGGAGGCTCGCGCCGAGTACTGCTGAAAACCGTCAGCGGCGCGCACTTGGTGGTTGACCCGTGGCAGGCGGTGGCATGAGCAGCCTTCTGGTGTTTCCGGGGCAGGGCGCCCAGCGTACGGGCATGCTCCGCGCGCTGGCGGCCGACGTTCTGGATGAGGCCAGTGACGCCTTGGGTGAAGACGTTCGCCTGCTCGATTCGGCGCAAGCCTTGGCGAGTACGCGCGCTGTTCAACTGTGCCTGCTGATTGTCGGCGTGGCCCATGCCCGTCAGCTGCAACACACGCCGGATTACGTGGCGGGCCTGTCCATCGGCGCCTACCCGGCGGCAGTTATCGCGGGCGCCCTGGCGTTTGCCGACGCGGTAAAACTGGTCAGCTTGCGCGGCGAGCTGATGCAAAACGCTTATCCACAAGGCTTTGGGATGACCGCGCTGATCGGCCCTGAGTTATCCACAGTCGAAAACATACTGAGCAACATCCACAGCCCGCAAACGCCGGTGTATTTGGCCAACATCAACGGCGATAACCAAACCGTGATTGCTGGCAGCGATGCGGCGATGAAGCTCGTCGCAGCGCGCATCAAGGGCAACGGCGTCGCCAAGCGCCTGGCGGTCAGCGTGCCGTCGCATTGCGCGCTGCTGGAGGCGCCTGCCCAGGCGCTGGCGCAAGCATTCGTCACGCTCAAGGCGCCGCGCATTACCTACCTGAGCAGCACCCGCGCGCGGCCGATTCACAACCCCCAGCAACTGCGCGACGACCTGGCCTTCAACATGTGCCGCATCGTCGATTGGCGCGGCACCGTGCAAGGCGCCTACGAGCGTGGCGTGCGCCTGCAAATCGAACTGCCGCCGGGCGCGGTGCTTACTGGCCTGTCACGCCGCGTGTTTGAGCAGGGCACGGTGATTGCCTGCGAAGGCGCGCGCCTGGACACCCTGCAGGCCCTGCTGCAAGAGGAGGAACGCCGCCACCGATAAAGCTGCACCCAAGGCTTTCGAAGCACAAAAACAACAATTTCGATGAAGCACTTTGAGGACAACAACGATGATTATTTATGGTGTGGCCTTGCTGGCGATCTGCATGTTGGCGGGAGTGATCCTCGGCGACATGCTCGGTGTGTTGCTGGGCGTCAAATCCAATGTGGGCGGCGTCGGGATCGCCATGATCCTGTTGATCTGCGCGCGCTTGTGGATGCAAAAACACGGTGGCATGACCAAGGACTGCGAAATGGGCGTGGGCTTTTGGGGCGCCATGTACATTCCGGTGGTGGTGGCGATGGCCGCGCAACAAAACGTGGTGACCGCGCTGCACGGCGGCCCGGTCGCTGTGCTGGCCGCCATCGGTTCGGTGGTGGTCTGCGGTTGCACCATTGCTCTGATCAGCCGCACGCACAAGGGTGAACCCTTGCCCGCCGAAGAGCCGCTGATCGCTGCTGCGGGAGGTCGCTGATATGTGGCCTCTGATTGAAAAAGGTTTGGAAAATAACAGCCTGGTCACCGCGTTTGCCTTCGTCGGTGTGGTGATGTGGGTTTCCGTGGTGCTGTCCAAGCGCCTGACGTTCGGGCGCATTCATGGCTCGGCGATTGCCATCGTGATCGGGCTGGTGTTGGCCTGGGTCGGCGGCACACTCACCGGCGGGCAAAAAGGCCTGGCGGACATGGCGCTGTTCTCCGGCATCGGCTTGATGGGCGGCGCGATGCTGCGCGATTTCGCCATTGTTGCCACCGCGTTTGAAGTGCAGGCCACTGAGGCGCGCAAAGCCGGGCTGATCGGTGTGATTGCGTTGCTGCTGGGCACCATCCTGCCGTTCATCGTTGGCGCGAGCATGGCCTGGGCGTTTGGGTATCGCGATGCGATCAGCATGACCACCATCGGCGCGGGCGCCGTGACTTACATCGTTGGCCCTGTGACCGGTGCGGCGATTGGCGCGACCTCGGATGTGATGGCGCTGTCGATTGCGACAGGGCTGATCAAGGCGATTCTGGTGATGGTCGGCACGCCCGTGGCGGCGCGCTGGATGGGCCTGGATAACCCGCGCTCGGCGATGGTGTTTGGTGGGCTGGCCGGTACGGTGAGTGGGGTGACGGCGGGGCTGGCGGCGACAGATCGGCGGTTGGTGCCGTATGGCGCGCTGACTGCCACTTTCCATACCGGGCTTGGGTGTTTGCTTGGGCCGTCGTTGCTGTACTTCATCGTGCGCGGTTTAGTCGGCTAATTGCTGTTGGTTTTGAGGGCCTCATCGCGGGCAAGCCCGCTCCCACATGTTGATGTGTGAATACAGTCAACTGTGGGAGCTGGCTTGCCTGCGATGGCGGTCTCAAGGCTGCCGATTGGCATACATCCGACACTCTGCCAGCAACGCCAGCAAATTCGGGTCGCGCTCCTTGGCCTTTAAAAACACCACACCAATGTGCTGCTGCAACCGATACCTGGGTTGCAGCGGTATCAGCTTCACGCGGTTCTCATACACCGCCGCAATCCGCCCCGGCAGCAGGGCATAACCCACGCCCGAACTGACCATGCTCAACAGCGTGAAGATGTCATTGACCTGCATCGCCACCTTCGGCTCAAACCCCGCCTGGTTGAACACCCGGTTGCCGTCCTGGTGCGTGGCGAAGCCTTGGGTGAGGGTGATGAAGGTCGCGTCGCGCACATCGGCCAGGTCGATTTCCTGCTCGCGGTCCAAGGGTGAGTCGGCCGGGGTGGCGAGGAAGATGTCGTCGGTGAACAGCGCGATCTGTTCGCAGTCCGGGTCGTTGGCGCGTTCGTCGAGGGAGATCAGGATCGCGTCCACTTCCATGTTCTTGAGCTTGTAGAGCAGGTCGAAGTTGGAGCCCAGGATCAGGTCGATATTGAGTTCGCTGCGCCTGATTTTCAGGCCCATGATCAGCTGCGGTACAGTTTTGACCGTCAGCGAATACAGCGAGCCGAGCTTGAAGCGCTCAGCCGAGAAACCCGCGGCTTCGCGAGTCAGGCGCACGCTGTCGACCACGTCGGCCACCAGCTTTTGCGCGCGCTCCTCCAGCACGTACGCGCTTTCCAGCGGGGTGAGGTTGCGCCCTTCGTGTTTGAAAAGCGGGCAGCGCAGCGCGTTTTCCAGCGAGTGGATGGCGCGGTGCACGCTGACGTTGCTGGTTTGCAACTCGGCGGCGGCGCGGGCCAGGTTGCCGGTGCGCATGAACGCCAGGAAGATCTCGAGCTTCTTGAGGGTGAATTCTTCGTCGATCAGCATGGCCGTGGCTCTTAGTCGAATGCGGTCGATTGTGCCTCTAAAAGCAGTTCACTCCCAGCCATGCACTGCCCAGGCCCAGCAGCACGCCGCCGATGATCAGCCAGATCGCGTTGAGCCGCGTGTAATACACCACGGCGGCGCTGGCCAGGGTCAGCACCAGGCTGGTCGCGTTGTTTTCCAGGCTGTTCATCAGGATGTAGGTTGAGGCGAGGATCAGGCCGATGGAGATCGGCAGCAGGCTGCGTTTAACCCGTTGCACCCACGGCGTTCGGGTGTGCCGTTCCAGCCAGCCGGCGCCCAGGTAAGCCAGCACCGAACAGGGCACCAGCTTGGCCAATAACGCCACCAGCGCGCCAGGCAAGCCCGCCGCCTGCTGGCCGATAAACACCAGGAACATGCCGTTGGGCCCCGGTAGCGCCTGGGACAAGGCGAAGAAGGCGACAAATTGCGCGTCGGTGATCCAGTGCATATCGACCACGGTGTAGCGATGGATATCGCCGATGGCCACCGTGTTGCCGCCAATCGCCATCAGCGACCACAGCGCGCATTGGATCATCAGGTGCAACAGCACGGTTTGCATCAGCCGGCCACCTTGTTCGAACCGATAAAGCTCAAGGCCAGGGAGCTGGGAATGCAGATCAGCAAGACCATCCACAGCGGCAACACGAAGACAGCCATCAATACGAAGGTCAACACGAAGGCGCTGTAGTTGGCGAGCGTGCGAGGCATGGCCTTGAGCAGGCGCAGCGTGGTGCCGAGCATCAAACCCGTGGCAATCGGCATCACCGCGCCGAAGATCTGCTGCACCACGTCGTGGCTCCACCACTTGGCATAGGCAAATCCGGCGAGCACGGTGATCAACGAGGGGAACAGGTACAGCCCGCACACGGTCACAACCGCACCGGGCAAGCCATGCAGGCGCCGGCCGTAGATGATGCCGACGTTGGCGATATTGGGGCCGGGGAAGAACTGGCCGGTGGTCAGCAGCTCATTGAAGCTTTGCTCACTGACCCAGCGGCGCCGGTCGACCATCATTTGCCGCGCCCAGGGCATCACGCCGCCAAAGCCGAACAGGCCGACCATGGCAAAATTGTAAAACAGCTGCCATAGGCTGGGATGAGGTGGGGCGGGTTCTAGCTCGGGCATGGCAATTACCGATAGGACGCTTTTACGTGGGAGCCGGCTTGCCTGCTCCCACAGGATGAAGCGAATCATCTATGGACGTGTGTATTTGGGCAAATGAAGAAAGGGTGTTACCTGATATCGGTAGGGTGGCGTCAGAATGCTCAAGGTGGGAACGGTTATTCGAGGTGAGTGACACATGTATCACGGGGAACGATTTAACGCCTGGAGCCATTTGGTCGGGGCCGTAGCAGCTTTTGTTGGCGCAGTGTGGATGTTGGTGGTGGCAAGCCTGGACGGCAGCCCCTGGAAGATCGTCAGCGTGGCGATTTATGGTTTTACGCTGCTGGTGCTGTACAGCGCGTCCACCGTGTACCACAGCGTGCGCGGGCGACGAAAAGAGATCATGCAGAAGGTCGACCACTTTTCGATCTACCTGTTGATCGCCGGCAGCTACACGCCGTTTTGCCTGGTAACGCTGCGCGGGCCGTGGGGTTGGACACTGTTTGGAATCGTGTGGGGGCTGGCGGTGATCGGCATCCTGCAAGAGATCAAGCCGCGCTCCGAGGCGCGCATTCTGTCGATTGTGATTTACGCGGTGATGGGCTGGATCGTGCTGGTGGCGGTCAAGCCGCTGATTGCTGCGCTGGGCACGGCGGGGTTTGTATGGCTGGCCTCGGGCGGAGTGTTGTACACCGTCGGGATTATCTTTTTTGCCCTGGAAGATCGCCTGCGCCACTCCCATGGGATCTGGCACTTGTTCGTGATCGGCGGCAGCCTGCTGCACTTTGTGGCGATCATGCATTACGTGCTTTAAAAGCCGATGCGGTCAAAAACTGTGGGAGCGGGCTTGCTCGCGAAGGCGGGTTGTCAGTGACACATGAGCTGACTGACCCACCGCCTTCGCGAGCAAGCCCGCTCCCACATTGGTTGTATGGTGCTCTCACAAGCGTTCCAGCAGTTCACACGCGCGCTTGCCGAAAATCTGCAGCAGGTTCGCCAGCATATGCGGCGGCGGTTCATCGGCGCGGGTCAGCGCGTACAGGGTGATCGGCAGCGGCGGGGTGAGCGTGCGGATGCAGGTGGTGGCCGTCGATGCGCCGAGGGCGGTGAAGGGATCGATCACGGTCAGGCCGGCGCCGGACTCCACCATGGCCCGGGCCAGGGAATAGGTCTGGACAGAAATGGTCACTCGTGGCGGCGGGTCGACATTTTCCAGGTAGCTGTCGAGCTTTGCCGCCAAGGGGTCGGCACTGGACAGGCCAATCAACGGCGCACCCGCCAGGTCAGTCAGTGGCAACGGTTTGCTCATTTGGGCCTCAGGCCAGTAACCCTTGGAAGCCAGCGCCACCAGCCCCCCATTGGCCAACACTTGCGTGGTCAAACCCGGATGGCCGGAGAAGTTAAGCGTCAGCGCCAGGTCGATCTCACGCATCAACAGCTTCTGCACCAGCTCCCGGCTATGGTCGCTGGACAGCTCGCAGGCGATGTCCGGGTAGGCGCGCTTCCACTCCAGAATCGAAGGCGGTAGCAGTGACAATGCCAGGGCAGGGATCGCACCGATGCGCACACTCTGGCCCGGCTCGCGGCGCAAGCTCTTGGCCAGCCGTCGCACACCTTGCAGGCTCTCGGTGACCTTCTCGACTTCGCTTTCCAGCGCCAGGGCTTCCGGGGTGGGCTGCAGTTTGCCGCGCACGCGCAGAAACAGCGGGAAGCCCAGTTGCAGCTCGGCATGCTGCAATACCTTGGTCACCGCCGGTTGCGAGACATGCAGCAACTGCGCGGCGGCGCTGACGGAGCCGGTCTGGCGGATGGCCTGGAAGATTTCGATATGACGCAAGCGCATGGCACGTCCATAACCTTTGTTTATAGGTGAGCCATCTTTATTCATTGTCGGTGGCCTGTCACCTGCCCCTAGGCTTGAGGCCTGTTAACTCAAGTGCGGGTGAGGGGAATGGCCAAGCGGGTTTGCATCATCGGCGGCGGTGTCATCGGTCTGGCGAGTGCATACGCTTTGGTGCGCGCAGGCCATGAAGTCACGGTGATCGACGCGCGCGACAGCCTGGGCAGCGAAACCAGTTTTGCCAACGGTGGGCAACTGTCTTACCGCTATGTCGCGCCGCTGGCCGACGCCGGCGTGCCCCTGCAAGCGCTGGGCTGGCTGCTGCGTGGGGACTCGCCGTTGACCCTGCGCCCGCGTCTCGATCCCCGACAATGGCGCTGGATGGCGTCCTTTCTGGGCGCCTGCCGGGGTTCGGTGAACAAGCGTAACGCCGCTCACCTGCTGCGCCTGGCGTCTTTGAGCCAGGCCACTTTGCAGCAATGGCGCGAGGATGATCGACTGGACGGCTTCGATTGGCGGCGCAACGGCAAGCTGGTGACCTTTCGCAGTACCGGCACCTTTGAGCTTGCGCGCAGCAAGGTCACCGATTTTCTGCAACAACAGGTGCTGTCGGCCGCCGATTGCGCGCGCCTGGAGCCGGCGCTTGTGGGGGATGGCTTTGTCGGCGGTATTTACACGCCAAATGAAGAGGTCGCAGATTGCCATGCCTTCTGCCAACGACTGGCCGCGCGGCTTGAGGCCTCCGGGCGCTGTTCCTTTTTGCTTGGCCGCAAGGTTACGGGGCTACGTCACGGCGACGGTGCGGTGCAGGCCATCGATTTAGGCGATGAAACGATGCCGGTCGACCAGCTTGTAATCGCTGCCGGGCATCGCAGCGCCGAGTTAGCGTTGCCGGGCCTGGCCCTTGCGCTGTATCCGCTCAAAGGCTACAGCCTGAGCGTGCCGATTGGCGTGCAGCACCGGGCGCCGAATGTGAGCATCACCGACTACGACCGCAAGATCGTCTACGCGCGGATCGGCGAGCAGCTGCGTGTGGCCGCGATGGTCGACATTGTCGGCTTTGACGCCCGCCTTGAGCCCAAGCGCCTGGCGCTGATCAAACGCCACGCGTTGGAGACGTTTCCCCATGGCGGCGATTACGCCCACGCCGTCGAATGGGCCGGTATGCGCCCGGCCACGCCGACCGGTGTGCCGCTGATTGGCGCGAGTGCTTATCGCAATCTGTGGCTGAACCTGGGCCACGGTGCGCTCGGCTTTACCTTGGCCTGTGGCAGTGGCCAACTGCTGGCCGAGCTGATCGGCCAGCTTGCGCCTTCCATTGATATGCAGGGCCTGGCGCCCCGCGCGGCTTGATTCGTCACACCACCAACGGAGGATAACAATGAAAAAAATCCTGTTGACCGGCTGCACCCTGGGGCTTTTGTTGGGCGCTCAGGTTCAGGCGACTGAAGCACCTCTGGACGGCACGTTGGGCAAGATCGCCAGCGCCAAGTCCATCACGCTGGGTTATCGCGATGCGTCTGTGCCGTTTTCCTACGTAGGTGACCACAGCGGCCAACCCATGGGTTATTCAGTGGAGTTGGCGAGCAAGATCGTCGAGCGCATCCAGCAGAAAACCGGCGTGCCCAACCTTGGCGTGAAGTACACCCTGGTGACGTCCCAGACCCGCATCCCGCTGGTGCAGAACGGCACTGTGGACCTGGAATGCGGCTCCACCGGGGTGACCGCCGAGCGCCAGAAACAAGTGGCGTTTTCGTACGGGTTTATCTACGTGAAGGGCCAGTTGCTGACCGCCAGGGACAGCGGCATCAACGGGTTTGACGACCTCAAGGGCAAGAACGTGGTGACCACCGCCGGCACCACCAATGAGCGGTACCTCAAGCACTACAACGCCGAACACAAAAGCAACCTGTCGGTGATCAGTGCCAACGACCACGGCGAAGCCTTCAAGATGCTCGAGACCGGCCGCGCGGCGGCGTTTTACATGGACGATGCGCTGCTCTACGGCGAGCGCGCCAAGGCCCGCGATCCGCACCGCTGGGTGGTGGTGGGCAAGGAGCAGTCGCGGGAGATCTACAGCTGCATGGTGCGCAAGGACGACCCGCAGTTTCTGGCGGTGGTCAACGAGACGCTGGCTGACCTTTACCGCTCCGGGGAAATCAACGGGATCTACCAGCGCTGGTTTGAACAGCCGATCCCGCCCAAGGGCTTGAACCTGGAGTTCCCGATGACGGCTGAGTTGAAGGCGATTATTGCCAGGCCGGTCAGTGACCCGGTGGACTGACAACCCAATCCAAAATGTGGGAGCGGGCTTGCTCGCGAATGCGGTGGATCAGTCAGCCTATTTATCAACTGACACACTGCCTTCGCGAGCAAGCCCGCTCCCACATTGGGTTTGGGTTTGCACAGCGGGGTTAGAAGTCGCCCCACAGTTGCTGGGCGACGGCCAGCGCCACCACTGGCGCCGTCTCAGTGCGCAGCACGCGCGGGCCGAGGCGGGCGGCGTGGAAGCCGGCGCTTTGGGCGGTGTCGACTTCGTTATCGGTCAAGCCACCTTCAGGCCCGATCAAAAACGCCAGGCTGGCAGGCTTGGCATGGCTGATCATCGGCGCGGCCACCGGGTGCAGCACCAGCTTCAACTCCGCCTCGGCCTGCTTTAACCAGTCGGCCAGCAGCAGCGGCGGATGAATCACCGGCACCGTCGAACGCCCGCATTGCTCGCATGCGCTGATCGCCACCTGGCGCCAGTGCAGCAGGCGTTTGTCGGCGCGCTCGTCCTTGAGGCGCACTTCGCAGCGGTCGCTGAAAATCGGCGTGATTTCATTCACGCCCAGCTCCGTGGCTTTCTGAATCGCCCAGTCCATACGCTCGCCCCGGGACAGGCCCTGGCCGAGGTGAATGTGCAGCGGCGATTCGCTCTGGCCTGCGAAGCTTTGCGTGAGCTGCACGCTGACGCGTTTTTTACCGACCTCCAGCAACGTGCCCAAAAACTCCTGGCCGGAGCCGTCGAACAGTTGCACGGCATCGCCTTCGCCCATGCGCAATACACGGCTGATGTAGTGGGCCTGGGCTTCGGGCAGTTCGTGTTCGCCGAGGCTCAGCGGGGTGTCGGTGAAAAAGCGGGACAGTCTCATTTCTGTTCTCTGGAAAATTTAAGTAGGTGCTATCAGCCCGGATCACGGAAGCCTGGGTGGAAGTCTTTCGGCACCGCAACGCTGACTTTATCGTTGGTGGCGATATCGATGCCTTCACTGGCCACTTGCGCCAAAAAGTCGATCTGCTCCGGTGTGATCACATACGGCGGCAGGAAATACACCACGCTGCCCAACGGCCGCAACAGCGCGCCGCGCTCCAGGGCATGTTCGAAGACTTTCAGGCCACGGCGTTCCTGCCACGGGTAGGCGGTCTTGGTGGCTTTGTCCTGGACCATCTCGATGGCCAGCACCATGCCGGTCTGGCGCACTTCGGACACGTGCGGGTGGTCCGCCAGGTGCGCGGTGGCGGTGGCCATGCGCTGGGCCAGCGCCTTGTTGTTTTCGATGACGTTGTCTTCTTCGAAAATATCCAGGGTCGCCAGGGCCGCCGCGCAGGCCAGCGGGTTGCCGGTGTAGCTGTGGGAGTGCAGGAAGGCGCGCAGGGTCGGGTAGTCGTCGTAGAAGGCGTCGTAGACGTCGTCGGTGGTGACCACGGCGGCCAACGGCAGGTAGCCGCCGGTGAGGGCCTTGGACAGGCACAGGAAGTCCGGACGGATGCCGGCCTGTTCACAGGCGAACATCGTGCCGGTACGGCCGAAGCCCACGGCGATTTCGTCGTGGATCAGGTGCACGCCGTAGCGGTCACAGGCCTCGCGCAGCAGCTTGAGGTACACCGGATGGTACATGCGCATGCCGCCGGCGCCCTGGATCAGCGGTTCGACGATCACGGCGGCCACGCTGGCGTGGTTTTCGGCGAGGGTCTGTTCCATGGCCAGGAACATGTTCCGGGAATGTTCTTCCCAGCTCATGCCTTCGGGGCGAAGGTAGCAGTCCGGGCTCGGCACCTTGATGGTGTCCAGCAGCAAGGCCTTGTAGGTCTCGGTAAACAACGGCACATCGCCCACCGACATCGCGGCGATGGTTTCGCCGTGGTAGCTGTTGGTGAGGGTCACGAAGCGCTTTTTGTTCGGCAGGCCGCGGTTGAGCCAGTAGTGAAAGCTCATCTTCAGCGCGACTTCGATGCACGACGAACCGTTATCGGCGTAGAAGCAGCGGGTCAGGCCTTCGGGCGTCATTTTGACCAGGCGTTCGGACAGCTCGATCACCGGCTGGTGGCTGAACCCGGCGAGGATCACGTGTTCCAGTTGGTCGACCTGATCCTTGATGCGCTGGTTGATGCGCGGGTTGGCGTGCCCGAATACGTTGACCCACCAGGAACTGACCGCATCGAGGTAGCGCTTGCCTTCGAAGTCTTCCAGCCACACGCCTTCACCGCGCTTGATCGGGATCAGCGGCAGTTGCTGGTGGTCTTTCATTTGGGTGCAGGGATGCCAGAGCACCGCGAGGTCGCGTTGCATCCACTGGTTATTCAAGCCCATCGGTTATCTCCTCGAAGCGGTCCTGCGGCCGGCGCAGGCGTAACAATCGCGCAAGCCTATGCAATGCCAGGCGGTGTCACAACCCATTACGGATGAATTGGCAGTAAACGCGGGACGGTCTGTCACGTTTCTCAGGAATAGTCCTTAATCCATTGTTAACGTACTGTGCATAACCTCTTGATCGTATTTCTCGATATTTCAAAGCGAAATTTTCCGCTTTAATTCGATAGGTAAATCGCTAGTCTTGGGCACAGTTCTTACGGGATTTGGGACATGCAGCTACGTAATTCACCGGCCCGCTATGGTTGGGTCAGCATGGTTTTGCACTGGGGCGTGGCCCTGGTGGTGTTTGGGTTGTTCGCGCTGGGCCTGTGGATGGTCGGTCTCGACTACTACAGCGCCTGGCGCAAAGACGCGCCCGACCTGCACAAGAGCATCGGCATCACGCTGTTCGCCATCATGCTCGTGCGCATCGTCTGGCGTTTGGTCAGCCCGCCACCGCCGCCGCTGGCCAGCTACAGTCGTTTGACCCGTTTGGGTGCTGCGTTTGGCCATGCGTTCCTGTATCTCGGGCTGTTTGCCGTGATGATTGCCGGTTACCTGATTTCCACCGCAGACGGTGTCGGTATCCCGGTGTTTGGCCTGTTTGAGATTCCTGCCGTGGTTTCCGGGCTACCGGACCAGGCAGACACAGCCGGTGTGGTGCACTTGTACCTTGCCTGGGTGTTGGTGGTCTTTGCCGGTTTGCACGGCGTGGCTGCATTGAAACACCACTTTATCGATCGTGATGCGACCCTCCTGCGAATGCTGGGGCGCAAAGCCTGATGTTCAACCTCGACTCACAAGGAATAGAAAGCATGTTGAAAAAGACACTCGCCGCTCTGGCAATCGGTTCTGCTCTGCTGTCCGCCGGTTCAGCGATGGCCGCTGACTACGTGATCGACAAAGAAGGCCAGCACGCCTTCGTCGACTTCAAGATCAGCCACTTGGGCTACAGCTACATCACCGGTACCTTCAAGGACCTGGACGGCAAGTTCAGCTTCGACGCTGCCAAGCCTGAAGATGCCAAGATCGAAGTGAACGTGCGCACCGCCAGCGTGTTCACCAACCACGCCGAACGTGACAAGCACATCGCCAGCAAAGACTTCCTGGACGTTGCCAAGTTTGCCGACGCCAAGTTCGTGTCCACCAAGGTCACGCCAACCGGCAAGAATGCTGATGGCAAAGTCACTGCTGACGTAGCCGGCGACCTGACCCTGCTGGGCGTGACCAAGCCAGTGGTGGTCAAGGCCACGTTCCTGGGTGAAGGCAAGGATCCATGGGGCGGCTACCGTGCCGGCTTCGAAGGCACCACCACCATCAATCGCCAGGACTTCGGCAAGCAGATGGACCTGGGCCCAGCGTCCAACTCGGTTGAGTTGTACGTGACGTTTGAAGGTGTGAAAGCGAAGTAATTTTCGCCTCGCACACAAAAATGCCCCGCATCTTTGGATGCGGGGCATTTTTTATGGCGCGTTGAAAATCAGCGGTTGCGGGTCAGCAACGCGGGTTTTTCACCACGAGGACGGCCTGGCAGTTGATCCAACTGCTCGGGTGTCGGGAAGCGGTCAGCCTTCGACTCCTTGTGGATGATTTTCGGCGCCGGGCCACCGCGCGGGTTCTGCACGGCAGGTTCGGACGAGCGTGGCTGGTCGTCACGGGACGGGCGGCGGTTGTTGCTGCGCGAGTCTTCGCGACGGGCTTGACCGTCACGCGGTGCGCCATTGCGCGGGCCGCTGCGTTTGGCAGGCGGCGTGCCGGTGGTGCCGCCGCTGCTGTTGCGCGGACCATTCTGACGGCCGCCCTGCGGCTGGCCGCCACGTGGAGCGCCTGCGCCTGCACCCTGTGCCGGTGCACCTGGACGACGGCCACGGCCCTGGGCCGGTTTGGCCTGAGGCACGTAGTCGACGCGGTTACCGAAGTTATCCACGTCGTCGTCGAGGAACTCGTCCGGGGCGCGGTCGGCGGCGGCGCGTGGCGGCTGGCTTGGCTGGCGCTGTTCGCGGGCCGGGGTGCCTTCACGGGGCTTTTGCTCACGGGCTGGGCGTTCGCCACGGCCGTTGGTGGGCGCTTTTTCCTTGCCGCCCTTGTCCTTGCCCTTGTCGCGACGGCCACCGCCACCACCGCCGCCGTTCGGGCCATCGCCCTTCGGACCGCGCGGGTTGCGTGGGTTACGCACATCCGGACGCTCGCGCACTTCAGGCTTTTCAGCCTCTACGGCGCTGGCATCGAAGCCCATCAGGTCGCCGTCGGCGATTTTCTGCTTGGTCATGCGCTCGATGCTTTTCAGCAGTTTTTCTTCGTCCGGGGCGACCAGCGAAATGGCCTCGCCCGAGCGACCGGCACGGCCAGTACGGCCGATACGGTGCACATAGTCTTCGTCGACGTTTGGCAGCTCGAAGTTGACCACGTGCGGCAACTGGTCGATATCCAGGCCGCGCGCGGCGATGTCGGTGGCGACCAGGATGCGCACTTCACCGGCCTTGAAATCGGCCAGGGCTTTGGTGCGCGCGTTCTGGCTCTTGTTGCCGTGGATGGCGACGGCGGTAAGGCCGTGCTTGTCCAGGTACTCGGCCAGGCGGTTGGCGCCGTGCTTGGTGCGGGTAAACACCAGCACTTGTTCCCAGGCGCCGGCGGTGATCAGGTGGGCCAGCAGCGCACGCTTGTGGCTGGCAGCCAGGCGGAATACGCGTTGCTCGATCCGCTCGACCGTGGTGTTCGGCGGCGTGACTTCGATGCGTTCCGGGTTGTGCAGCAGCTTGCCGGCCAGGGCGGTGATGTCCTGGGAGAACGTTGCCGAGAACAGCAGGTTCTGACGTTTGGCCGGCAGGCGGGCGAGGACCTTTTTCACGTCATGGACAAAGCCCATGTCGAGCATGCGGTCGGCTTCGTCCAGCACGAGGATTTCCACGTGGGACAAGTCAACGCTGCCTTGGCCGCACAGGTCGAGCAAACGACCCGGGCAGGCGACCAGCACGTCAACACCGCGGGACATGGCCTGAACCTGTGGGTTCATGCCGACACCGCCGAAGATGCAGGCGCTGACGAACTTCAAGTCGCGGGCATACAGCTTGAAGCTGTCGTGCACTTGGGCGGCGAGTTCGCGGGTAGGGGTCAGGACCAGTACGCGCGGTTGGCGCGGGCCGTGACGCTGGGATTTGTCCGGGTGACCGTTGGGGAACAAGCGCTCCAGAATCGGGAGGGCGAAACCACCGGTTTTACCAGTACCTGTCT
The DNA here is from genome assembly GCF_047943075.1 of Pseudomonas sp. NFX183. Classification (NCBI taxonomy): domain Bacteria; kingdom Pseudomonadati; phylum Pseudomonadota; class Gammaproteobacteria; order Pseudomonadales; family Pseudomonadaceae; genus Pseudomonas; species Pseudomonas sp. NFX183. The sequence continues at coordinate 2,605,254 of NZ_CP181333.1, forward strand.
GAGCCGCAACCATCAGGTCGCGACCTTGCAACACGGCGGGAATGGCCCGCTGTTGCACCGGAGTAGGCTCGGTATAGCCCGCTGCCTCGATGGCGCGGACTAAAGCCTCGGAGAGACCGAGGGAAGCAAAGGACATGAGTAATCCTGTTTTAGTTAGGGCTTGGCCCAAAGGGATAATCTTGCCGGGCGTGAATGGCGCTTAGGGGAGCGCAACCCCGTCCGGTCCTGCTGCGTCTGGCGGGCACTCCACCGGCTCGCGCGGGCTGAAAGCTGCGCAGTAGCTGGGTTAGGTGCCTTTTTCAAGACCTCAGCGGCCGGGCGTGAGCCTGGCGGAAAGGCCGGAGTATAACAGAGCAATCACGGCGCGCTGCTTTCCTGCTGCTCAACGGTGTGTTCAGAGGCCGTAATGGCCTGGATTCCACCGTATTTTGCGCTCAAGGCGGCGTAAGCCGGCTCTTGTTTGAAGCGCTTGAGCTCGGCGGCGAAGCGCTGCACCAGCAAATCCATGCCGGCGCCACGGCGCACCGCGAGAAACTGCGGCTGGCGGCTGACCACCACGGGCGCCTGGCTGACCTTGCCTTCCAGGCCCATGGCCTTGATCACATGCTGGCCCACTCGGCGGTCCGTAATGACCAGATCGATGCGCCCCAGCGACAGCTTGCCGAAGTTGGCCTCATGGCTGGGCGCCGGCTCGCGGTTGAACAAGGTCGACTCGCTGAAATCTTCGCCGTAGAGGTAGCCCGGGGATGTACCGATTGTGAGCCCGCGCAGATCATCGAGGGTTTCGGCCGGATGAGGGCGGTCGTTGGCGTAGAACAGCACGAACTCGACATCCGACAGCGGCTCGCTGGGGTAAAGCAGCAAGGCGTCGCGCTCATGGCTGTGAAAGATGTCCAGCGCGCCATCGGCATTGCCCTGGTCGAGCATCGCCAGGCAGCGCTTCCAGGGCAGGAATTGCCATTGCACGTCCACGCCCAGGCGTTGGAACACGGTTACCGTGGTTTCGTAATCCAGCCCGCGCATGCTGCCCTTGTCGTCGTAGACGTAGGGGGCCCAGGGCTCGGTGACAATGCGCAGTTTCTCACCGAAAGCGGTGAGGCTCAGGCAAGTAAAAAACACAGCAGTCAACAACTTGAGAATGACAGGCATGCCCTGAGGTTACGACGCTCTTGCGCTAAAGAGAAGCGCTGGCACACGCATTCGCGGCCACGTTGATGTAGCGCATTTAAAACAAAAAGGCCCTCGTATTGACGAGGGCCTTTGAGTCACGGAGCAAGCCTCAGCGTGGCAGCTTGAGGTTGTTCCAGATGGCCAGGCTCGGCTCGGCCTGGTTCAGGGTGTAGAAGTGCAACCCTGGCGCGCCACCTTGCAGCAGTTGTTCGCACATCTGGGTGATGACCTGCTCGCCAAACGCCTGGATGCTTTTGACGTCGTCGCCGTAGGCTTCCAGTTGCTTGCGCACCCAGCGCGGAATCTCAGCGCCGCAAGCGTCGGAGAAACGCGCCAGCTTGCTGTAGTTGGTGATCGGCATGATGCCCGGCACGATCGGGATGTTCACACCCATGGCCCGTACACGCTCGACGAAGTAGAAGTAGCTGTCGGCGTTGAAGAAGTACTGGGTGATCGCGCTGTCGGCACCGGCGTTGGCCTTGCGAACGAAGTTCCGCAGATCGTCTTCGAAATTGCGTGCCTGGGGATGCATCTCCGGGTACGCCGCCACTTCGATATGGAAGTGATCGCCGCTTTCTTCACGGATGAAACTCACCAGGTCATTGGCGTAGCGCAGCTCACCGCTGGCCATGCCCATGCCGGACGGCAAATCGCCACGCAAGGCGACGATGCGCTTGATGCCGGCTTGCTTGTACTGGGTCAGCAGGCCGCGCAGGTCGGCTTTGCTGTCGCCCACGCACGACAAGTGCGGAGCGGCGGGAACTTTGACTTCGCTTTCCAGCTGCAACACGGTGTTGATCGTGCGATCACGGGTCGAACCGCCGGCGCCGTAGGTGCAGGAGAAGAAGTCGGGGTTGTAGCTGGCCAACTGCTTGGCAGTCGCCATCAGTTTTTCATGCCCAGCGTCGGTCTTGGTCGGGAAGAACTCGAAGCTGTAGCGACGGTCTTGGGACATGGTAATACCCTTGGAAACTCATAAAACCGGGAGATGTACACCGTCAATGTGGGAGGGGGCTTGCCCCCGATGACGATGTATCAGTCGACATAGTTGTTAACTGACATTCCGCTATCGGGGGCAAGCCCCCTCCCACATTAGAAGCCCGCTCCACAGGGGGAGCGGGCAGCAGGCATATCAGTAGCGGTAAGCGTGCGGCTTGAACGGACCTTCAACCGTCACGCCGATGTAGTCGGCCTGGGTCTTGGTCAGTTGAGTCACCACGCCGCCGAAGCCGCGGACCATTTCCAGGGCCACTTCTTCGTCGAGTTTTTTGGGCAGTACTTCCACGGTCAGGCGCTCGGCTTTCTGGGCTGGCGACAGGTCGGCGTACTTCTGGCCGAACAGGAAGATCTGCGCCAGTACCTGGTTGGCGAACGAGCCGTCCATGATGCGGCTTGGGTGGCCAGTGGCGTTGCCCAGGTTAACCAGGCGGCCTTCGGCCAGCAGGATCAGGTAGTCGTCGTTCTGCGGGTCGAAGTCACCGGCGCCGGTACGGTGAACCTTGTGTACCTGCGGCTTCACTTCTTCCCATGCCCAGTTCTTGCGCATGAAAGCGGTGTCGATTTCGTTGTCAAAGTGACCGATGTTGCACACCACAGCGCGCTTTTTCAGGGCTTTGAGCATGTTCGCGTCGCACACGTTCACGTTACCGGTGGTGGTCACGATCAGGTCGATCTTGCCCAGCAGGGCCTTGTCGATGCTCGCTTCGGTGCCGTCGTTCTGGCCGTTGATGAACGGCGAAACCACTTCGAAACCGTCCATGCACGCTTGCATGGCGCAGATCGGGTCAACTTCGGAGACTTTAACGATCATGCCTTCCTGACGCAGGGACTGGGACGAACCCTTGCCCACGTCGCCGTAGCCGATCACCAGGGCTTGCTTGCCCGACAGCAGGTGGTCGGTGCCGCGCTTGATGGCATCGTTCAGGCTGTGACGGCAGCCGTACTTGTTGTCGTTCTTGCTCTTGGTCACCGAGTCGTTGACGTTGATGGCCGGGATTTTCAGCTCGCCCTTGGCCAGCATGTCCAGCAGGCGGTGCACGCCGGTGGTGGTTTCTTCGGTCACGCCGTGGACGCGGTCGAGGATCTGCGGGTATTTCTTGTGCAGCAGCTCAGTCAGGTCGCCGCCGTCGTCGAGGATCATGTTGGCGTCCCATGGCTTGCCATCTTTGAGGATGGTTTGCTCCAGGCACCACTCGTACTCTTCTTCGGTTTCGCCTTTCCAGGCATAAACCGCGATGCCGGCAGCAGCGATAGCAGCAGCGGCCTGGTCTTGAGTCGAGAAAATGTTGCAGGACGACCAACGCACTTCGGCGCCCAGGGCAACCAGGGTTTCGATCAGCACGGCAGTCTGAATGGTCATGTGGATGCAGCCGAGAATCTTCGCGCCTTTGAGCGGTTGCTCAGCGGCGTATTTGCGACGCAGACCCATCAGGGCAGGCATTTCGGATTCGGCGATAAAGGTTTCGCGACGGCCCCAGGCAGCGAGGGACATGTCGGCGACTTTGTAGTCGGTAAAACCTGCAGGCGAGATTACAGCGCTCATGAAGAGCCTCCATTCGTAGTGTGCGAATGGGCGCCGTTGTGCGTTTAGTATCAAACCCGATAAACCAGGCCTGACAACGCCCCATCCGAGCCTGACAGGTCGAGCCTGCTGCAGCGCCCCTCGGACAGGTGGCGGGAGAACGGTATCAATTACAGATGACCGTTTTGAAGCGGTGGCGATTATAGCTGTGTGCGCCAGACTTCCCAAGCCTTTCTGTCGGGCATATGAAGATCGCTCATGGGCTTGATAGGCAATGGCTCATAGAGCTTGGGCCCGGGCTCTGCCATGATGTTGCCCATCATTTCGCAACGCGCTTTGGAGTGAACATGAACTTCCACACCCGCAAATGGGTAAAACCCGAAGACCTCAACCCCAACGGCACCCTGTTCGGCGGCAGCCTGCTGCGCTGGATCGACGAAGAAGCGGCCATCTACGCGATTGTGCAATTGGGCAACCAGCGGGTGGTGACCAAGTACATCTCCGAAATCAACTTCGTCAGCGCCTCGCGCCAGGGCGACATCATCGAGCTGGGCATCACCGCCACCGAGTTTGGCCGCACCTCGATCACCCTGACCTGCGAAGTGCGCAACAAGATCACGCGCAAAAGCATCCTGACCGTAGAAAAAATGGTCTTCGTCAACCTCGGCGAAGACGGCTTGCCGGCGCCCCACGGTCGCACAGAGATCAAGTACGTGAAGGACCAGTTCCAGGAAGACGGCATCAAGGACTAATCCTGTCGCTGGCCAGTGAACGCTATTGATAGGTCAAAGGTCGTACCTGAACAACGCCCCCCGTTCAGGTATCACCATGGCTACGCAAGCAGACGGCAAGACCCCTAACCTGTCGCAGGAAGAACAGCACGACGTCGACAAGAATCAGCCGCCCCGCGCGGCGGTTCTGCATGAAATCATCCGCACCCAGGGCGACCAGGAACTGGAACGCACCGTGGCCGCATTGTGGTGGTCGGCGCTGGCCGCCGGCCTGACCATGGGCCTGTCGTTGATGGGCATGGGTCTGCTCAATTCGCGGCTACCGGACGGCGAAGGGTTCAAAGTGATCGCCAGTTTCGGGTACTGCGCAGGTTTCCTGGCGGTGATCCTCGCCCGTCAGCAGTTGTTTACCGAAAACACCCTGACGGCCGTGCTGCCGGTGATGAGCAAGCCAACCCTGGCCAACGCCGCACGATTGCTGCGCCTGTGGGCAGTGGTGCTGGTGGGCAACCTGTGCGGCACCTTGCTGGTGGCGTATGTGATGCTGCATTTGCCGATCTTCGACACCAAGACTGACATGGCCTTCCTCGAAATCGGTCGCAAAGTCATGGAAAACGACACCGGTCAGATGTTCGCCAAGGGCATTATTTCCGGCTGGATGATCGCCACCATGGTGTGGATGATCCCGTCCATGGAAAGCGCGAAAATGTTCATCATCATCCTGATCACCTACCTGATGGCGCTGGGTGACTTCACCCATATCGTCGTCGGTTCGGCGGAAGTCTCGTACCTGGTGTTTGCGGGCGAACTGCCGTGGAAGGATTTTTGGCTGGTGTTCGCCGGGCCGACGCTGGCGGGCAACATCATCGGCGGCAGTTTCATCTTTGCGCTGATCAGCCACGCACAGATTCGCAGCGAAAACAGTCTGCCGGGCGAGACCGCAGACCCGCGCCATCCCCAGCAGGTCAACAAGGAGCGGTAAGCCGATTCGTCATAAATGAATGGCAAAGTCGCTGCGCGGCTTTGCCATTCATGAAAGAAGGATCTTAATGCGGGTTTCCCCTTTTTTGAGGGTGCGCGCTGACCGTGGCGCTGGGCGTGTTCGGCATGGCGCAGGCCAGGGACGATGCGGCGGATCGCTCGGTGACCATCGAAAAGAATACTCAAGGTGCCCAAGGCCGTTTCGCATAAGGGCGCGGATGTTACCTACGACGCCCGTTACGAGCGCAGCGGCAACACCGTACTGGTTTTTCGCACCCTGGCGTTCAGTCATCCCGAAGCGGTGTGCAGCCCTGCGTAGTTCAAGGCGATGCAGCCGATGATCGAGGCGATGTTCAATGACCTGAAAAGCCAGATCATCGTGCAGACCCTCTGACCGTAATGCGGGCGGCGAAGTCAGCTCGCCGCCCGCGTCCATCAGTGGGTATCGGTCTGCGGAGCCGGTTCATCTTTGGTCACGTGTTTGACCAGCTTGCCGATGCTCAAACCCTGCAGCAGGATCGACGACAGCACCACGATGTAGGTGATGCTCAGCAACAAGTCACGCTCCGGCCCCAACGGCAAGGCCAATGCCAGTGCCACCGACACCCCGCCACGCAAGCCGCCCCAGGTAAGGATGCGGATAGTGCCGCGCGGTACGGTGCGCCAGCGGCGCAGCAACAGGATCGCCGGGGCCACGGTCAGCAGGCGTGAAAGCAGGATCGCCACCGCCAGCAAACTGGCTGCCAATACGTGCAGCCAGTTGAACGGCAACAGCAACAGCTCCATGCCGATCAACGCGAACAGGAGCGCGTTGAGCATGTCATCGAGCAATTCCCAGAAACCGTCCAGGTAGCGTCGTGTCATGTCGTTCATCGCCAGCTTGCGGCCCAGGTTGCCGATGATCAGGCCGGCAACCACCATCGCAATCGGTGCCGAGACGTGCAGCTCGGTGGCCAACGCCGAGCCGCCGATCACCAGCGCCAAGGTCAGCATTACTTCAATCTGGTGCTGCTCGATGCTTTTGATCATCAAGTACACCAGGTAGCCGATCAGCCCGCCGAACACCACCCCGCCAATCGCTTCATGGGCGAACAGCATGGCCGTGGCGCCGACGGTTGGCGTTTCACCCAACTGCGCGATGCCCAGCAGCACGGTAAACACCACAACCGCCGTGCCGTCATTGAACAGCGACTCGCCGACAATGGTGGTTTTCAGCGGTTTCGATGCGTTGGCCGTTCGCAGCACGCCCAACACCGCAATCGGGTCGGTGGGCGAGATCAGCGCGCCGAACAGCAGGCAGTAGAGGAAGCTCACGTGCCAGCCGAACAGGGCAAAGATGTAGAACGCCAGGCTGCCGATGACCACGGTGGCAATCAACACGCCGAAGGTTGCCAACAGGCCGATGGGCCAGCGATAACTGCGCAAGTCATTCAGGTTGACGTGCAAGGCGCCGGCGAACAGCAGGAACGAAAGCATCCAGTTCATCAGCAGATCGCCAAAGTCGATCTGGCCGATCAATTGCTGAATACGCTCCTCCAGGCCTGGGTAGCCGATGAAGCTCAGGCCTTGCAGGATCAGTGAGAACAGCAGGGCAGTGACCATCACGCCGATGGTGGGCGGCAGGCCTATAAAACGGAAGTTCACATACGTGAGCAGGGTAGTGAGGCAAATGAAGGCGGCGACAAGTTCAAGCATCCGGGGTCCTTGGAAGGTGAAGTGAGCGTTGGTTAATGGGTGGATGGACCGCAGCAGCGGCGGGATGTTGCAGGCCATAGGGCAAAAGGCCGGTAGAACCTTTGGCGGTGGCGCGGTTCATAGCGGTTAAGTGCGGTGTGGCATTTTTAGTGCTAAAACTCTAACCGCTGGCTAAAAACTACAAAAGGAATCGGTGATGACGGTGGCTTTCTGGTGTGTGTTGATCGCAATTTTCCTGCCTTATCTGTGCACGGGTGTGGCCAAGTTCAGCGGCGGCAAGTTCGGGCCTCGGCAGAACCATGACCCTCGGGCTTTCCTGGACACCCTCGATGGGTTCGCCAAACGCGCTCACAGTGCGCAACTCAACAGCTTTGAAGTGACGCCGGCATTTGCGGCGGCAGTGATCATTGCGCACTTGGCCGGCACGGCATCACTGGTGACCATCAATGTGCTGGCGGTGCTGTTTATCACCAGTCGGCTGCTGTACATCATTTGCTACCTGGCAGACTGGGCGATGCTGCGTTCGCTGGTCTGGGCATTGGGCATGGCATTGATCGCGAGTTTCTTTTTTGTCTCGATCTAAGGCCCGATGCGATTTCATCGTGTGAGCTGGCTTGTTGTGGCGAGCGAACTTGGTGTGGCGAGCGGGCTTGCCCCGCGTTGGGGCGCGAAGCGCCCCTAAAATCGGACACCCAGTTCCTCCTGAAAGAGCTCGGCGCCTCTATTGGGGCTGCTTCGCAGCCCAACGCGGGGCAAGCCCGCTCGCCACACTGGCCTGCTCAACACCATGAATCGCGTCTATCAGAAAGCACTCAGGTGCCGGCAGGCGCATCCGGCACCTGCGGCAACGCTGCGCCTTTAGGCCACAGCATCCAGATCTGACCCTGCTGCTTCATATTCCCCGCCAACTCACCCGCTGCATCACCGGTGCCCCAGAACAGGTCTGCGCGCACTTCGCCGGTGATTGCGCCGCCGGTGTCCTGTGCGGCCACGGGCCGGGCAATGGGCGAGCCGTCAGGTTGGGTGGTCGACAGCCATAACAGGCTGCCCAGCGGAATCACCTTGCGATCCACCGCCACGCTGTAGCCAGCCGTCAGCGGCACATTCAGTGAGCCGCGCGGGCCTTCATTGCTGTCCGGGCGAGCGCTGAAAAACACGTAGCTGGGGTTGCTCGCCAGCAGTTGTGGAATGCGTTGTGGGTTAGCCTTGGCCCAGGCGCTGATGGCGCCCATGGTCACGTCTTCTTTTTTCAACTCGCCTTGCTCTACCAGCCAACGCCCGATCGGGCGGTACGGGTAGCCGTTCTGGTCGCCATACCCCACACGCAGTTGGCGCCCGCCGGCGAGTTGAATGCGGCCCGAGCCCTGGATCTGCAAGAACTGCAGGTCCATCGGGTTGGTCAGCCAGGCGATCGGCTTGGCAGTGGAGCCTTGGCCGTTGATGGTGCTGGCGTCGTCATAAGGCTTGAGCACGCGCCCTTCGAGGCGGCCGCGCAGGCGCTTGCCCTTGAGTTCCGGGTAGATGCTTTCCAGGTTGACGATGATCAGGTCATCCGGCACGCCGTACACCGGCACATGGGCGGTGGCGGTTTCGGTCAGGCTGCCGGGGTAGACCGGTTCGTAGTAGCCGGTGATCAGGCCGTTCGGTGTGTTGTCTGCCGAGCGCAGGCCGAACACATCCAGGCGCTCCTTGAGAAAGCTGCGCACTGCCGGGGCGTTGCCCGGCACGCTGGTCGCTGCTGCGCAGGTCGCGCCCCAGATCGGGTCGGCCTTCAGGCGTTGGCAGGCGCTGCGCCAGGATTCAAACCCGGCGAGCAGGTCGCTGTCGGAAACAGCCGGCAAGGCTTCCCACGGTGCACTCACATACGTGGCGACAGCATGGGGTTTAACGGTTTCATCTTTGCCGGCGTCTTTGTTGCCATCGCAGCCGGCCAGCAGTGCAATGATCGGCAGAGCCCACGCCAGGCGGCGGCTCCAGGGTTTCAAGGTGACATTCATACAAACACTTCCTGAAGCGATTGCCCGCGCCGCAGCACGTTTGGGCAACCCTTATTATTAATAGGGCTATTGGTCTTTACGGGCGGGGCGAGGATACTGGCCGCCGTTCCCGTGACCTGAAGCCATCATGACTTTTAAAACACTGACCGTTGTATTGCTGGCCTGCCTGACGTTATCCGCCTGTGGCGGTGTTGATCCGAATTCACCTCTGGGTCAGCGCAAGGCAATCTTCAAGCAAATGCTCAAGACCGGTGAGGACCTGGGCGGCATGTTGCGTGGGCGCATTCCTTTTGATGGCGCGAAGTTCGCCGAAGGCGCGGTCAAGCTTGACGCGTTGTCCCACGAGCCTTGGAAGCATTTTCCCAGCGTGCGCGAAGAAGATCACACCAGCGCCAAGGACAGCGTGTGGCAACAACAGGCACGGTTCCAGGCGTTGGCCCGAAACCTTGAAACGGCCACCGGTGAGCTGGTGATCGCCAGCCAGGTGCAGCCTTACAAAGCCAGCAACCTGGGGCCTGCGGTGCAGAAAGTCGAAGATGCTTGCACGGCTTGCCATAAGCAGTTTCGGGATCACTGACCGGGTTTACTGGTCGAGTTCTTCAACAGCGTCCTGCAGCTCTTTGCGTGACTGCGCCAGCTTGTCTTTACGCTTGTTGATCTTGTCCGCGTCACCCTTTTTCATCGCCTTGTCGAGGTCGGCCTGACGGCGGCTGACTTCGTGCTTGGCGTCGAGCACCTTGTTTTCGCGTTCTTTTCTCAGGGATGCATCGGTGCAGTTGGCGGTGACTTCGCTCAGGGCTTTTTCAAGGCCAGCCTGTTGTTCGCTGTTGCCGTGTGCCTTGGCTTGCTCGATCTGAGTGCTGATGGCTTGGCGCTTGGCGGCGCAGCCGGTGAGTTCCGGCACCTCTTCGGCGGCCAGCAGCGGTGTCGCCATGAAGCTTGCAACCGTTAACAAGGCAAAAGGGGCAAGAAATTTCATAAAGGCTCCAGGGTGCAATCAAATGGCAGGATGAATTCTGCCGTTGGTTAAAAAGTGGTCGGGCCAGGTTAGAACCCGTCTATCCCCGCCTCGCGGAGTGTCTGAGCCAACGCCTGTACCTGCGGGTCGCGAAAAAAGGCGCTCAATTGCGCTGCGCGGCCCGGGCCGATGCCATCGGTGGCCAGCCAGGCCTGGGTGTCTCTGGCGGCCAGGGTCTGCCAGCCGCCGTCCAGGTCGTTACGTGCCGAGGGCGGTACACCCAAGGCTTTGAGCCATTGTGCAAAGGGACGTTGCCGAGCGTTTTGAATGCTTTCGAGCATCCGCGCGCGGCTGCGTTCGCCTAAGCCGTCAATGTTAGCAAGCTCTGCCGCATCCAGGGTCAACCAATCGAGAATGCCGGCGATTAGACCGGCCTGGATCAATATGTTCCAGGTTTCGCGGCCAATATGCGGCATGGCCAGGCCTTGATTGCCGCTCAGCCAGGTCAGGCGGGCCAGCAATTGCTCCTCGCAACCGGGGTCCAGTTGCCAGCAGCTCAAGGCGTGAAAGTCTCGGGCATCGGGCGCTCGTACTTCCACCCTGTTTTCGTTGCGCAGGATCACGTGCTCCAACCGGGGGATCACATGGCCGGCAAGGCTGATGGACACCTGATCGCCGGGGCGGATATCCAGCACCTGCCAGCGTTTCAGGGAGCCGACGCTCACGCGGTGAATGTGCCGGTCATCCAGTCGCACCGGTTCCAGCTCAAGAATGGGCGTAATGCGCCCGGTGCGGCCGATGTTGAACCGCACTTTACGTACCAGCGCGAGCGCTTTGGCGGCCGGGTATTTCCAGGCCACCGCCCAGTAGGGAGCACTGGCTTGCCAGCGTTTGGCGGGCGCATGCACAGCCTGGTGCAATACCACGCCATCGCTGGCAAAAGGCAGCGGGTGGTTGTACCAGTAACTGCGCCAGTGTGAGGCTTCAGCGATGTTTTGAATGCGCTGGCTGTAGCGATGGCTATCGGTGAAGCCCCAGCGTGCCAGGGTGTTCAGGCGCTCGTTGAAGTCGGTCGGGCCGTCGGGCCAGGCCCAGACAAAAAGCCCGATCCCCGCGGCATCGGTGTCGCTCAACTGAAGGCGGTTCATCAGCCCGGCCATCTTGCTGCGAGCATTCAGCCCGCCCTGTGTCGCCTGCACATGAGCGTCGAGGCGCCAATAGAGTTCGCCTTGCAGCACCAGGTCGATGGGCTCCGGCAGTTGCTGGACAATGCCGGGGATCCGGCGTGCGGCAGTCGACCAATCCTGGCCGAGGCGTCCGTCACCTCGGCTGATAAGCCGGCTCAACCGGCCCTGACGATAGACCAGCGTCACCGCAACACCATCGACCTTGGGTTGAATCCATACGTCTTGCCGGGTCCTGAGCCAGTCATCGACCGCCTGTTCATCCAGTAACTTTTCAAGGCCGGTATGCGCGACCGGGTGAGGCCGTGTGCCCCGCGAGCTGGCGAGTGGCTTGTCAGCCGTCAGGCTGTTGTTGGGGAAACACGTTCGCCAGTGGTCCAGGCGGTGGCGCGCCTGATCGTAGAGTTCATCGCTGACCGGGGATTGGCCGAGCCGGTGGTAGCTGTCATCCCACAGCGTGATCTGCCTGGCCAGCGCGCTGACCTGTGACCTGGCGTCCTCGGGACAGTCTTCTGCCCACACCAGAAAGGGCAAGGCACTGAGTAACAGAGCAATCAATAAACGCATCATGAGCATCCTTGCTCGGAAGGGGCGCCCAGCCTAAGTGATCCAGGCGGCCACAAAAAAGCCCCGACAGTGCGGGGCTTTTTACCGGGTGTTTCGAACTACTTGAACAGATCGCCCAACGCTTTCACCGCGTCGTTCTTATCCATCTTGGCTTCCTGTGTTTGCTGCCTGGCGTCGGCTTTGGCTTGGGCGTCGGCCAGTTTGTTACAACTTTTGACCTGCTCTTGTGCGGCGTTAAAAGCCTGCACGCTCAGCAAGTCGTTGTTGGCTTGCGGCTGGCAGTCGCCGGGTTTGCCTCCCGGTTGAGTGCTCAGGGCGCCAGACGCGTGATGCCTGTCGCGCAGGCAATAAAAAAGCCCCGCCGGGCGAACCCGCGGGGCTTTTGGGGGAGCGCGTGCTTACAGGCCGGCGGCAGTGCGCAGGTCGTTGGCGCGGTCGGTTTTTTCCCAGGTGAACGTGGTGAAGGTGTCGTCGCCGACAGTCTTCTGCGCAGGGGTACGGCCGAAGTGGCCGTAGGCTGCGGTTTCCTGGTACATCGGGTGCAGCAGGTCAAGCATGGTGGTGATCGCGTAAGGGCGCAGGTCGAAGATCTCGCGCACCAGCTTGACGATTTTGTCGTCGCTGATCTTGCCGGTGCCAAAGGTGTTCAGCGAGATCGACGTAGGCTGGGCCACACCGATAGCGTAGGAAACCTGAATCTCGCAACGCTCGGCCAAGCCGGCCGCGACGATGTTCTTGGCCACATAACGACCGGCGTAGGCCGCCGAACGGTCAACCTTGGATGGGTCTTTACCCGAGAACGCGCCACCGCCGTGACGGGCCATGCCGCCGTAGCTGTCGACGATGATCTTGCGGCCGGTCAGGCCGCAGTCGCCCACCGGGCCACCGATGATGAACTGGCCAGTCGGGTTGATGTGGAACTGGGTGTCCTTGGTCAGCAGTTCGGCCGGCAGCACGTGCTTGACGATCAGCTCCATTACGCCTTCGCGCAGGTCGGCGTAGGACACGTCCGGGTTGTGCTGGGTCGACAGTACAACGGCGTCGATACCCACCACCTTGCCGCCTTCGTAACGGCAGGTCACCTGGGATTTGGCATCCGGGCGCAGCCACGGCAGCAGGCCGTTTTTGCGAGCCTCGGCCTGACGTTGCACAAGCTGGTGCGAGAAGGTGATCGGCGCCGGCATCAGCACCTCGGTTTCGTTGCTGGCGTAGCCGAACATCAGGCCCTGGTCGCCAGCGCCCTGATCTTCAGGCTTGGCGCGGTCCACGCCCTGGTTGATGTCGGGCGACTGCTTGCCGATGATGTTCATCACGCCGCAGGTTGCGCCGTCGAAACCGACGTCGGAACTGTTGTAGCCAATCTTGGTGATGACGTCACGGACGATCTGTTCCAGATCGACCCACGCGGTGGTGGTGACTTCACCGGCGATGATCGCCACGCCCGTTTTCACCAGAGTCTCGCACGCCACACGGGCGAACTTGTCTTCAGCAATGATGGCGTCCAGCACCGCATCAGAAATCTGGTCGGCGATTTTGTCCGGATGCCCTTCAGACACGGACTCGGAGGTGAAAAGGGAGTATTCGCTCATCTCGATGTTTTCCTGATATTTACCGATGGTGAGTGTCGCCAGCCGGCCGCTGAAAATGGCGGACCTGAATCTGGAAACCATTACGTAAACCTACATAGAGGCTTTCCCCGGGAACGAGTCCCGCAGCGGTGGCCCAACGGGCCAGATCGTCCTGTTCAAAACCCAACCAGAGATCACCGCAGGCCTCCCTGGCCCAATTCTGGTTGTGGCTGCATAAATCTGTGACCAGCAGGCTACCGCCGGGTTGCAGCAAGTTTGCCATCTGCTTGAGGGCGTCGGCGGGGGCGGCGAAATGGTGCAAGACCATGTTCAACACCACGCAATCGGCCCGCAGGGTTGTGTCATTCAACGCGTCCGCCAGCTGCAGGCTGACATTGCCCAGCGCCTCGCGCTCGCACAACTGGCGCGCCAGTTCGAGCATCGCCGGGCTGTTGTCCAGCGCCGTCACCTGCTTGAAGCGGCGCGCCAGCTCCGGCAGGAAACCGCCATCGCCAGGGCCCACTTCCAGCGCCGTGGCCGAATGACTGAAGCTCAGTTTGTCCAACAGCGCCAGTACGCTTTCGCGGTATTGCGGCAAGCCGGCGATCAGGTCCTGCTGGGCACGAAACTTCTCGGCGACCCGTGAGAAAAAATCCTGGCTGGCGGCGGCGCGTTGCCCGTGAACTTGGCTGATGCGTGACTGCACGTCGCCGGGCAAGCCCAAGCTGTCCACCTCTTCCAGCAGCGCGGCGTGCAGTTTGCCGCCGAGCAGTTCGGTGTGGGGCAGGGCGCGACGGTAAAAAATCGCATTACCTTCGCGGCGGGTGGCCACCAGGTCAGCCTGGGCCAGGACCTTCAGATGGTGGCTCATGCCGGACTGGCCAATGGCGAAGATTTGCGCCAGTTCCAGTACGCCGAAAGAATCGTTGGCCAGCGCGCGCAATACGTTCAGACGTAACGGATCACCAGCGGCCTTGCATAAGGCTGCCAGGTCGTCGCCGTCGTCAGGACGCAGGGAGGGCACGGGTAGGTTCATAAGGCCAGCAGTCTAGTGACGGGTGGATATCCCCGCAAGGTCAATATCAAAAAGTTTTGATATTGGTCGATAATCGGTAGTTATAAGCACCCGCTATAACCTTTAGACGAAGCAGTCAGGCTTTTCTGCAAGCGATTGGCGGGCAAACCGCAGGAAAAACACCTCAAGTGACTATCTGTGATTGCCCGCAGGCGGTGGCTGAGGGAAAATGCCGATCCTTTTTTCCGTTTCTTTTAAGCAACCCCAGGAGATCAGCGATGCCCAGCCGTCGTGAGCGTGCCAACGCCATTCGTGCCCTCAGCATGGATGCCGTGCAAAAAGCCAACAGCGGCCATCCCGGTGCCCCGATGGGCATGGCGGATATCGCCGAGGTACTTTGGCGTGACTACCTGAAACACAATCCGAGCAACCCGTCGTTCGCCGACCGTGACCGCTTTGTGCTGTCCAACGGCCACGGCTCGATGCTGATCTATTCGCTGCTGCACCTGACCGGCTACGACGTCACCATCGATGACCTCAAGAGCTTCCGCCAGTTGCACAGCCGCACCCCGGGTCACCCTGAATTCGGCTACACCCCAGGCGTCGAGACCACCACCGGTCCCCTGGGCCAAGGCCTGGCCAATGCTGTTGGCTTCGCACTGGCTGAAAAAGTCCTGGGCGCGCAGTTCAACCGCCCTGGTCACAACATCGTCGACCACCACACCTATGTGTTCCTGGGTGATGGCTGCATGATGGAAGGCATTTCCCATGAAGTGGCGTCCCTGGCCGGTACCCTGGGCCTGGGCAAGCTGATTGCCTTCTACGATGACAACGGCATCTCCATCGACGGCGAAGTCGAAGGCTGGTTCACCGATGACACCCCGAAGCGTTTCGAAGCCTACAACTGGCAAGTGATCCGCAACGTCGACGGCCACGATCCGGAAGAGATCAAGACCGCCATCGACACCGCGCGCAAGAGCGAGCAGCCGACCCTGATCTGCTGCAAGACCACCATCGGTTTCGGCTCGCCGAACAAGCAAGGTAAAGAAGACTGCCACGGCGCCCCACTGGGTGACGCGGAAATCGCCCTGACCCGTGAAGCGCTGAAGTGGAACCACGGCCCGTTCGAAATCCCGGCTGACATCTATGCCGAATGGAACGCCAAGGAAAAAGGCCTGGCGACCGAAGCCGAGTGGGACCAGCGTTTTGCGGCCTACTCCGCCGAATTCCCAGAGTTGGCCAACGAACTGGTGCGTCGCCTGGCCGGTGACCTGCCTGCCGACTTCTCGGAAAAAGCCTCGGCCTACATCGCCGAAGTGGCGGCCAAGGGCGAGACTATCGCCAGCCGTAAAGCCAGCCAGAACACCCTGAACGCCTTTGGCCCGTTGCTGCCGGAGATTCTCGGCGGTTCGGCTGACCTGGCCGGTTCCAACCTGACCCTGTGGAAAGGTTGCAAAGGTGTCTCGGCCGAAGACGCCAGCGGCAACTACATGTACTACGGCGTGCGCGAGTTCGGCATGAGCGCCATCATGAACGGCGTGTCTCTGCACGGCGGCCTGGTGCCTTACGGCGCGACCTTCCTGATGTTCATGGAATACGCGCGCAACGCCGTACGTATGGCCGCGCTGATGAAGAAGCGCGTGATCCATGTGTACACCCACGACTCCATCGGTTTGGGCGAAGACGGCCCGACGCACCAGCCGGTCGAGCAACTGACCAGCCTGCGTACCACGCCGAACCTGGATTGCTGGCGCCCAGCCGACGCGGTCGAATCCGCCGTGGCCTGGAAGCACGCCATCGAGCGTAAGGACGGCCCTTCGGCGCTGATCTTCTCGCGTCAGAACCTGCAGCACCAAGTGCGTACCGACGCGCAGATCGCTGCGATCAGCCGTGGTGGCTACGTGCTCAAGGACTGCGTTGGCGAGCCGGAACTGATCCTGATCTCCACCGGTTCCGAAGTCGGCCTGACCGTTCAGGCCTACGACAAGCTGACTGCCCAGGGCCGCAACGTGCGCGTTGTGTCCATGCCGTGCACCAGCCTGTTCGAAGCCCAGGACGCCGACTACAAGCAATCGGTTCTGCCGTTGCAGGTCAGCGCGCGTATCGCCATCGAAGCGGCTCACGCCGACTACTGGTACAAGTACGTGGGCCTGGAAGGCCGCGTGATCGGCATGACCACCTACGGTGAGTCGGCGCCGGCGCCAGCGTTGTTCGAAGAGTTCGGTTTCACCCTGGAAAACATCCTGGGTCAGGCTGAAGAACTGCTGGAAGACTAAGTCAGTCTGCGTTGTCTGTACTGGCGCTATCGCGGGCAAGCCCGCTCCCACATTCGATCTCGGTCTAAGGTGGGAGCGGGCTTGCCCGCGATGGCGTCAGAACATTCAACACCGAACTAACATTGATCGAGAACCCCATGCCCCAACCGCGTCCCTACAAAGTTGCACTCAACGGCTACGGCCGCATTGGTCGTTGCGTCTTGCGTGCTCTGTTTGAGCGAGGGGCGGCGGCAGGGTTTGAAATTGTTGCGATCAACGATTTGGCCGACATGGCCAGCATCGAATACCTGACACGCTTTGACTCCACCCACGGCCGGTTTCCCGGCGAAGTGCGCGTAGAAGGCGACTGTCTGCATATCAATGGCGACTGCGTGAAAGTCCTGCGCAGTGCCACTCCCGAGGGCATCGACTGGGCGGCGCTGGGCGTCGACCTGGTGTTGGAATGCTCCGGTGCTTACCACACCCGTGCCGATGGCCAGCGTTTTCTCGACGCCGGCGCACCGCGTGTGCTGTTTTCCCAGCCGATGGCCAGCGAGGCGGATGTCGACGCCACCATCGTCTATGGCATCAACCAGGATTGCCTGACCGGCAACGAGCTGCTGGTGTCCAACGCCTCCTGCACCACCAACTGCAGCGTGCCGCTGTTGCGCCTGCTGGATCAGGCGATTGGCCTGGATTACGTGTCGATCACCACGATTCACTCGGCGATGAACGACCAGCCGGTCATCGACGCCTATCACCACGAAGACCTGCGCCGCACGCGTTCGGCCTTCCAGTCAGTGATTCCGGTGTCTACCGGCCTGGCGCGAGGTATCGAAAGATTGTTACCGGAACTTGCCGGGCGAATTCAAGCCAAAGCCGTACGGGTGCCGACGGTGAACGTGTCTTGCCTGGACATCACCATGCAGACTGTCAGCGACACTGACGCGACGGAGGTCAACCGGATTCTGCGCGACGCCGCCACCAGCGGCCCGCTCAAGGGTTTGCTGGCCTACACCGAGTTGCCGCATGCCAGTTGCGATTTCAACCATGACCCGCATTCGGCGATTGTCGATGCCAGCCAGACCCGCGTTTCCGGCCCCAGGCTGGTGAACATCCTGGCCTGGTTCGACAACGAATGGGGGTTTGCCAACCGAATGCTGGATGTTGCCGAACATTATCTGCACATCGCCTCCACACAACCTCAACAGTAATTCAGGAACTGCGACCCATGACCGTGTTGAAGATGACCGACCTCGATCTGCAAGGTAAGCGCGTACTGATTCGCGAAGACCTCAACGTCCCAGTCAAGGACGGTGTTGTCACCAGCGATGCGCGAATCCTGGCCTCGCTGCCGACCATCAAGCTGGCCCTGGAAAAAGGCGCGGCCGTGATGGTCTGCTCCCACCTGGGTCGTCCGACCGAAGGTGAGTTCTCCGCCGAAAACAGCCTCAAGCCGGTAGCCGACTACCTGAGCAAGGCCCTGGGCCGCGACGTGCCGCTGGTGGCTGACTACCTGGGCGGCGTTGACGTCAAGCCAGGCGATATCGTGCTGTTCGAAAACGTGCGCTTCAACAAAGGCGAGAAAAAGAACAGCGACGAACTGGCTCAGCAATACGCGGCCCTGTGCGACGTGTTCGTGATGGACGCCTTCGGCACCGCGCACCGCGCCGAGGGTTCGACCCACGGCGTGGCCAAGTTCGCCAAAGTCGCCGCCGCCGGCCCGCTGCTGGCCGCAGAACTGGATGCACTGGGCAAGGCCCTGGGCGCTCCGGCGCAGCCAATGGCGGCCATCGTGGCCGGTTCCAAAGTGTCCACCAAGCTCGACGTGCTCAACAGCCTGAGCCAGATCTGCAACCAATTGATCGTCGGCGGCGGCATTGCCAACACCTTCCTGGCCGCAGCCGGCCACCCGGTGGGCAAGTCCCTGTACGAGCCGGACCTGCTCGACACCGCGCGCGCCATCGCGGCCAAAGTCAGCGTGCCGCTGCCGGTGGACGTGGTGGTTGCCAAGGAGTTCGCTGAGAGCGCCGAAGCCACCGTCAAGCTCATCGCCGACGTGGCAGCCGACGACATGATCCTGGACATCGGCCCGCAAACCGCGGCCAACTTCGCTGAACTGCTGAAGTCGTCCAAGACCATTTTGTGGAACGGTCCGGTTGGCGTGTTCGAGTTCGACCAGTTCGGCAACGGCACCAAAGTACTGGCCCACGCCATTGCTGAAAGCTCGGCTTTCTCCATTGCCGGGGGTGGCGACACCTTGGCCGCCATCGATAAATATGGCGTTGCTGACCAGATCTCCTACATTTCTACCGGTGGCGGCGCGTTCCTCGAATTCGTCGAAGGCAAAGTGCTGCCGGCCGTTGAAGTGCTGGAAACTCGAGCCAAAGGCTAAGGCTCGTGATCCGGAAAAGGAGTATTCCCATGATCAAGTCGTTGGCACTGGTGATCGCAGCGGGCCTGTTGGCCGGCTGCGGCAGCACGCCAAGCGCGAAGCCTGCCGCTGCAGAGCCTGCGCCTACGCAGAAAAAGAGCTGCTACCAGGCTGACTGGCAAGCCGAAACCATGCCGGTGATCAACAAGCGCATCGGCAACGAGCGGCTGGAGCAATACGACGCCGCGCCCAACGGTCAGGAACAGGGTTGCCCTTGACGGGTCTGATCAACTAACCGACAGCTTTGGCGGCCTTTTGGGTCGCCGTTCGAGGATTGGCAATGAAAGGCGTTTTCGCCCTGGCAGCCCTGGCCTTGTTGGCCGGCTGCAGCAGCATGAACATGTTCAACAAGGCAGAGCCGGCCGACAAGTGGACCACCTGGACGTGCGACAGCAAGGCCGAGGTCAACTGGCGCTTTGCCAACCAGGCGCGTTCCGAGGTGGATGTACGCCTCGGCGGTTCGGACCAGGTTTATCGTCTTAAACAGGACGTTGCTGCCTCGGGCGTGCTGTACAGCAACGACCAGTTGGCGTTTCACCAAAAAGGTGAGGAAGGCCTGATTTACTGGGTCGCCACTGATGATTTGATTGGGCGAGGCTGCAAGGCCCAGTAACACAGAACGCGATCTCTCATGTGATGAGATCCAAATGTGGGAGCGGGCTTGCTCGCGAAAGCGGTGGGTCAGGTAAGCATCAGGTAGCTGATACACCGCCTTCGCGAGCAAGCCCGCTCCCACAGTAGATCCGGTTCCAAAGTGACATGGATTTTGAATCGGACACTGCAATAACGATTCAGCAGGCCAAGCCTTAACCCCTTGATCTGCAATAACTTGAATAGCAGCCGCCGCTACGGCAGGCTTGCACGATTAACGACCCACGATCGGGAGAGACAACACAATGGCACTTATCAGCATGCGTCAAATGCTGGACCACGCAGCCGAGTTCGGCTACGGCGTCCCAGCCTTTAACGTCAACAACCTTGAGCAGATGCGCGCCATCATGGAAGCCGCTGACAAGACCGACTCCCCAGTGATCGTTCAGGCTTCGGCCGGTGCCCGCAAATACGCCGGTGCCCCCTTCCTGCGTCACCTGATCCTGGCCGCCATCGAAGAATTCCCGCACATCCCGGTGTGCATGCACCAGGACCACGGCACCAGCCCTGACGTGTGCCAGCGCTCCATCCAACTGGGCTTCAGCTCGGTGATGATGGACGGCTCCCTCGGCGAAGATGGCAAGACCCCAACCGACTACGAGTACAACGTACGCGTGACCCAACAAACCGTGGCCATGGCTCACGCCTGCGGCGTTTCGGTTGAAGGCGAGTTGGGCTGCCTGGGTTCGTTGGAAACCGGCATGGCCGGCGAAGAAGACGGCATCGGCGCCGAAGGCGTGCTGGATCACAGCCAGATGCTGACCGACCCGGAAGAAGCCGCTGACTTCGTGAAAAAGACCCAAGTTGACGCCCTGGCCATCGCCATCGGCACCAGCCACGGCGCTTACAAGTTCACCAAGCCGCCTACCGGCGACGTCCTGGCCATCGACCGCATCAAGGAAATCCACAAACGCATCCCGAACACCCACCTGGTGATGCACGGTTCTTCCTCGGTGCCGCAAGAGTGGCTGGCGATCATCAACCAGTACGGTGGCGACATCAAAGAAACCTACGGCGTGCCGGTTGAAGAAATCGTCGAAGGCATCAAGTACGGCGTGCGCAAGGTCAACATCGACACCGACCTGCGCCTGGCGTCCACCGGCGCAATGCGTCGCCTGATGGCCACCAACCCGAGCGAATTTGACCCACGTAAATTCTTCGGTGCCACCGTGACCGCGATGCGTGACGTGTGTATCGCTCGTTACGAAGCGTTCGGTACGGCCGGTAATGCTTCGAAGATCAAGCCGATCTCTCTGGAAGCGATGTACCAGCGTTACCTGAAAGGTGAGTTGAACGCCAAGGTGAACTGAGCCTCAGGCGTTTAAACAAAAGCCCGCAGCGATGCGGGCTTTTTTGTGGCTGGAAATTGATTAGGCACTTTTAAGTGACAGGAGGCACACCAGATGAATCGTTCGCTTCTGCACTAACTGATAGGGGGAGGCGGCTGTTTTCTGTACAAGTATAAATAGACTGCAATTGACACTGACGCTGTTAAAAAAGCCATGCATGCAGCCAAAATAAAAGGCGCTGGGCGACCGCCTGCGATTATTAGCAGTGTCCCTAAGGAAGGTCCAATTATAACGCATAGCATTTGGATACTTCTGAACGACATGGAGACTCTTCCGATATTTTCAGAAGGGCATAATTGTTGGAGGATTATGTTTGAAGATATTATTAATATCTCATAGCTAAAGCCATTCACAAACCAAACAAACGGATAGAGGTAAGCTCTACCAGGGACTTTGAAAAATACTAAAGCAGCAGTCAGTATTAATGCTGCGGAGAAAATAGCTAATGCGTGTGATCGAAGTAGAATCTCATCGACATTGTTCAATTTTAACTTCATCAGCAGCGCGGCACCTATCGCGCCTCCGGCTGTTGCGGAAACGATTACTGAAAAATTAACTGGAGGTAAGCCTTCGTAGGCTAGAAAGGACGCCAGATGCGGGTCGTAAATTCCTAAAGCCAGCGACGTCAGTAGGGAATACAAAAAGCCTATGCGTAGTTGAAAGGGCAAGGCGTTGAATATGGAAAGCCCTCTTGCTATGTCGCGATAGAATGAGAGAGTGTTCGTAGAGCAGTCGTTCATTTGCGTTTGGAATGTCAGACAAATAAGTCTTAGGGGTGGAAGGGTTAATAAAACGGCGGCAGCAGACAGAAAGAATAAATCCTTAGGTGATAATATTAGCGTTAATAAACCTGCAAATAGCGGCGCAAAAATTTTGGCGGATTGATCAAATATACTAACGTAGCTGAAGAAAGATTTACGCTCTTCAGAGCGTATCAGCTGTCGAACCATAATGGTTATTGAGGGGAAGTAGAATAAGTTTGACACACCTTTGAACAAAACGAAGAACAGAAAGCTCTGAAGGTCTGGAGACAATGCTAGCGCTACAGTAGATAGTGTGCGGAGTAAGGCGCCAAATACCAGTGTTTTCCTTACGTCATGCCGATCTATCAGCGTTCCGACGATAGGGCCAAGAAACAACATTGGGGCGCCCAAGCAAAAAGCCAGAAGCGCTATCGAGGAAGGAGAGGCATGCCATAGATAAACGGGAACCGTGAAGATCAAAAAGATATCAAGCCATAGTGATAGGCTAGATAGCGCTTGCACGTAAATGATTTTACTTGACATTTTCATTGTGCCGCACTGGATTAAGAAAAAGTGTGTCTTCGAATACGAAACCGTCGAGTTCATGTTCTCTGGCGAATCGATACAGGTCGCTCAACCTATTAATAAAGCCGCGGCCGTTAAAGTTTAGGGAGGTATTACAAAGTACTCCGACTCCTGACACATCACGATAGGCGCTCAGTAACTGGTGCATGCGAAGATTCTGCGATGCATTCACTGATTGGGGTCGCGCAGAGTTATCAACATGCGTTACAGCTGGAATTTTAGATGAAATAACTTTGCGAAATTCCAGCATGAAGGGTGAGGGGTTAGACGGGTAGAAGTATTCAGGCATGCATTCTTCTAAACATATCGGCGCAATAGGCCGAAATCCCTCGCGCTTCTTGATTGTGTTCAATCTAACGAGGTTTTCTCTAGGGTAGGGCGCCGCTAATATTGAGCGATTTCCCAAGGCCCTAGGCCCCATTTCATATCTGCCTTGTACCCAGCCAAATATGCAGCCTTCATGAAGCAATCGCGCAACACGTCGCCTATCATAGGGTTCACTAATGAAGGTGCCGGTGCTATCTATGTCAGTGTGTGATGGCTCACCTGCATAGGGTGACCAAGTTATCTTAGCAAGTCCCTTGGTATGCAATAACGCATCAATCGCAGTTCCAATTGCAGATCCACTGTCGTTTGTGCACGGAGGAATAAATACATCAGAGAATAGTTGTGTTTCTTTCCATTTGGAGTTCCAGTCACAGTTTAATCCGCATCCGCCGACGATCAATAAAGGGGCATCATCAAAAACTAGTTGCTGTACGGCGTCACGAAATAGATTGAAAATTGCGTTTGACAGGTGATGTGCAAGTGATGCAAGTCGAGGGTCGTCAAGTCCAATGTTGTAATATTCACTGTTGCGGAAATGTTGCTTGTGAAGCTGTCTAAAATTCATGTTCTCGTCGAGTAGTGTCGCTATTATGTGCTTGGCGTCCTCATCAATTTCACCGTTTTCACCATAAGCAGCGAGCGCCATGAGTTTGCCAGCATCACTCAAACGAATTTGTCCGGCGCCAAGATTAAAAGTAGGATCCGCGAGCGCATATAAAAAAGCAAATCTGTCCCCGGGGTTATCAAGTGCACTACCTAATTTAATAATATTCACGTTCTCATCGATTCGATAGAATGCACCGAAGTAGCCCTCCCAGAGTAATGCGTAGCAAGGTTGTCCTTGTGGGAAGGGGGAGAGCCCGTATCCGCATAAAAGGTGTGAGCGCTCATGGGAAGATGAAAAATAAGTAACGTCGTGACCAAATATTGAGCGTTTGTGATGAATGATCTGCTTTAATCCAGAGTAACCTGCGCCAATGCTGTCGCTTTCTGAGCTCAGGCCTGTACTCCATCCACTCTGAGCTACTATGTCCACGGGTTTATTGATCATGTGAAAAATTTTCAAAAGTGTGTCGGCCGTCACACTTGAAAAACGAAGGCCGTTATCTTTTTCTGCTTCGACGGAAAACTCCAAGTGGTTACCAATAATGAGAGCTACTGCCCCGTCATGTCCATCTTTAAGGCCAAGAATTACAATGTCATCATGTTTTGCATTGAACATGCCCAGTCCCTCATCTGATTCCGTCTAGCAGTTCCCTTACTTCGGTGGTGTACGAACTCCCCGTTCCATGCCCCGCCCCCACCAAAAAAATGACCTGTTCCGAGGGAATGTTTACGTCTAAGAGTTCATTTATTTCTTTGTCATGAAAGTAACCGGTCAACCAAGGATGTAAGCCAAGCGCGGTGATTAGCAAATTTGCAGTTTGTGATAAATGTCCAACGTCCAGCAGCATTGGGCGATAGGCACGAGAGTGGGGGTATTTCCACCAAAGCTTGTCAAAGCGAGAGGTGAAAAAAATTGCGAATGCTAAATTATTTGCCCAGTGCTGGCCGCATAAATAAGTAGACAGCACTTCAGGAGGAAGATCACGTACTTTCTCCAACGTATGCTGCTCACTTATATAATGATAAATGCCAGGTGCGAGATCCTCGACGTTTCGTACCCATACATAACCCTCCGTCGCCTGTAGACCTCCGGCTGAAGGAGATGTCCTTCTGAAGCCGAACTTTTGAGCGCCAACCGGAGCGTCGTAATCGGTATCTTTTTTGTCTGCTAAAGTTCCATACAGTATGGTTGCCAGTGACAATATTGACACTGAAGTATCAAAGAAGTCTCGGCATGTATGACGTGCCAAAAGGGTCTCCCAAAGGCTCGCTTCCTTAATGGCTGAAATGTTTGGAGGTGGCAGTAATGTTCTTTCGCCACCTTTTATTAAAGAAATATTAGGTTCGTTTTTATGTATTGACTCACAAAAATTCAAGTAGCTTTTAGCGTATTCAATGTACATTTCAGGCTTGTCTGGAGTTGGCGAATTTGGATGAGATGTTCCAATATGGAATATTTTTGATAGCACGTCCCAACCCCATTCATCGGTTGGTTTGACTTCATGCAGTACTCCAGATGTGTCTATGGCTATGTCATCGTCTGTGTCTGATACGTAATCGCCTGCGGAAAAATTCACTAGCCGCTCAAATTCTCCAGTACTTATTTGATATTGAGCGTGATTTCTATAATCCCACAAATAAGCCGCGCCATCTTTAAGCACCAAAAATATGTCGTTCGAGAGCCATTTTTTTTTCGCAGTACACATAGCCGCCTGACCACCTATTAGTGAAGTTTATTTTTAGTGGCTGCCTGGGCCGGAGCCCAGGCGGTACATCATTATTTAACGTCTAGCTTTCTGCTGTCTGAAGCTTCGACAATGCTCCTCCCGTCGTTGGGAGTAAACTTGTAGTGGGGCACAGTCACCGTCTTGATTGAGAAGTGAGGGGTCTGGTATGCGTCGTTTGACTGATTGTTAAGCGTCGGTTCTATAATTACTCGTTTCATATATAGTTCCTCAGGGGTATTGCATTCGCAGAGTTGCGATGCGCTTAAACCGTATGAGTGCCTATTGTAATTGTCAATTTCAATTTTTGAAGTTTTATTGTTTTTCAGTTGAATCTTTGTGTGTTTTTTCGGAAGCGTGTCGGAGTGTTCTGGTTGGTATTTCCTACATATAGTCCCACCATTGGTTTTAAAAAATACTGATTTTTATACAGTCCTGTAATATCTGGTTGCATTTAAGTCAAGGGCCCAATGACGTCGTGGTACACATATGTTTTTCGCGGGTGGTCAATGCTAGAAGCGTTGAGTCGAGGACGCCAAGCATGGCCATGGGGAGCCTACGTTGATTTTGACCTGTGGCTGGCAATTACCCTGCGGCCGATACCGGCGTACGTGATATCTATTGCGCGTTATGATGCGTTCGGTACTGCGGGTAGTTCTTCGAAGAACCAGCCGATCTTGAAGGGAACGATGTGCCAGCGCTCTTTAAAAGGCGAATAGAACGCCAAGATGAACTGAGTATCAGATGTTAAAAATTAAGCCCGCACTAATGCGGGCTTATTTATGGTCGGGATTTATCTGTTGTATTTATTGAAATGTCCGTTAAAGCGGACATTTGGGACGCTTTTCCAAAAAATGTCCGATATAGGGGACATCTGGTTTTTTTTGAAGTGAGGCCTTGATTAGCCAGCAGTTGGCCTATCGAAGCCTCGATGTTCGATGACACGAAACACATCGCTCACGTCCTGCACCAGAATGCGCGCGGTGTTGGCTATGTTATTCAGGTCGCGCTCGGCGAAGTCCGGCAGGCTGGAGCAGGCGATCAGGTTGAGGTGTTCAAGGGCTGCGTTTAGGCGTTCGCGCAGGCAGGGGTGGAGGTCGAGCAGTGGGGCGTCGCTGTCGATTAATAGCACGGGGTAATCGGTGGCGGTTTCGGTGCATGGGGTGAAGCGGCGGGGTGGTAGTTGTTGGGTCATGGTGAATCCTTAACTCGACAGAAGAATGACCACCGTTTGCTGCGAAACAAATTGGGTGGCAGCTGTACGCGGGTTCGCAGACCGAGGAGTTAAGACCCGGCAGACCCGAAGGTCTCCCACGCACAGCCGCCATAACAAGACGGCCGTTGGCAGGAGCGCCAGGGAATAGTGAAGGGTTTGATCGTTTGGATTAACCGGTGAATTGTTCTTTGGCTAATCGGACATTGCCTACAAATCGAAAGGCCCCCGAATTCACAATCAGAAGTTTCCGTGAAGAGATATGTTATGTTCTCTTTGTTTCTCCAGTTTTTCTGTCTTAGTCGTGCGTCATTGAAAGTGCGCTTTTATCGGAATCGAATCATTTAAGGTTCGGCCTTGATGATATTCAATGATGGAGAATTGATGATGGATTTTATTAAAGTCGTTGGCGCTGTTCTGGTGTTGGCGGCAACGGGGTCTTTTGCCTACGCGGATGGCCGGATATTCACCGCGTCTGTTGATAATAAAGGCCAGGTCATTGCGCAATCGCCCCAGTGGCTGAAAGAGGTGAAGTTAACGGCGCAGCCTGATTACTTCTCAGAATACAAAGTCCGCTTTGTGCCCGGCTGTTTTCAAATAGCCGCCGCGTTTCTGTTCAGTTTCAGTAACAGATGTAAGCTCCAATGATCATATCTTCTATGGCCATGCGAAGTTGGGCAGTCTGCCGGCAATTAACTACGTGAATGTCTTGACACTTAAGGTGGGCGATAATAAACCGGCGGGTGATTCGTCGATGGGTTTCATGTTGATGTGTGTTGAATAAATATTACTTCTCAGAAGCCCCGGTATTGCCGGGGCTTCTCTCAATCATTACTCGTGATCAATATCCAACTTCGCAAACGTCACCCGCGCGCCTTCCTTGCTATTACCGCTGTTGTCCTGCACATACGCGCCGGCCTTGAAATACAGCGGTTTGGCGCCCCACGCGGCACCAATGCGCTCATTCCACTGGCCGTCGGCGGCCTCGACGGTCAGCAGCCCGGCTTTATTGAGGTTGATCACGTAGGTGAAACTCTTCTCCAGCGGCACATTGGAGGCCACGATAATCACGCGGCCGTCATCCTCGTCCGGGCGCATGCGCACTTTGGCGACAATGTTGCCGGTCTGGGTCTTTTCCTTGAATTGATATTCGAGCTTGATCAGGGGTTTCTGGCTGTCATAGGCGTGGATCTGACCGATGACCACTTTGCCGCTGGAGGGCACCTGGTTGACGGCCAGGGTGGCGCGCAGAAAGTTGTCGGCGTCGGGGTAGGTCCAGTTGCGCAGACGCCCGTCGGCGTAAGTTTCGCGCAATTCGCTGCGCGGGTAGACGGCGTTTTCTGTGCGCGTGCCGGTCACGGGTGTCCAGAATTGCACGTCGCTGCCTTCGGCCTGGAAATATTGGTCCTTGAAGCCGCTAAGCAGTTTCGGGGTGTCGATGGTCGTGGGCGGCGAGCCGACCGGAATGCTCAGGTTCCAGGTGGAAAGGTCGATCATGGTGTTGGCCTTTTTACAGAGGTGAGGCTTTGGCCCGGGGGCCATTCAGGTTCTTTATAGGCGGTGATCGTCCGGTTGTTAAACAATTGCTGGCAATTTATTGGCGTCAGAGGAATGCCAAAAAGCCATGTTTCCCATGGGGCGCGGGCTGTAGCGCTTGACCGTTAGTCGGCTTCCTGAGCTTTGGCGCAATGATGGCACCCGGGTCACTTCTGCTTTTCTAGAACCGGGGCTAGAGTGAGGCCTCAGTGTTTGTCCGGTTTTTATATCAGAAGTGACCGGTACAGCCCTTCAAGGAAGAGACGTAGCATGGATTGCGCTCCACACCCCGGCGACGGCAGTTCGGTTCTTCTGGTGGTTGATGACTACCCGGAAAACCTCATCAGCATGCGTGCGCTTTTGCAGCGTGAAGATTGGCACGTGATGACCGCCGCTTCCGGGCTGGAAGCGTTGGAGTTACTGCTCGCACACGAAGTCGACCTGGTCTTGCTGGATGTGCGCATGCCCGGCATGGACGGCTTTGAGGTTGCGCGCCTGATGCGTGGCAGCCAACGCACACGCATGACGCCGATTATCTTCCTGACCGCCCATGCCCAGTCGCCTGCCTCCGTATTGGAAGGCTATGCCAGCGGCGCCATTGATTACCTGTTCAAGCCCTTCGACCCACACATTCTCAAGCCCAAGGTGCAGGCGTTGCTGGAACACCAGCGCAACCGCCGTGCCTTGCAGCGCCTGAGCCATGACCTGGAATCCGCGCGCGCCTTTAACGCCTCGGTGCTCGACAACGCCGCCGAGGGCATCCTGGTGGTGGGCGAGGGCAGTGTGATCGAGTACGCCAACCCGGCCATTTCTCGGCTGCTGAATGCGACGATGGCCGAGTTGCAGGGCGAAAGCTTTTTGAGCTTTCTGCAAAAGCCCCATGTGCCGGCCTGGCTGGGGTTCCCGATGTACGAGGCGTATCGCAAGGGTGAGACATGGCGCCAGCACGACGCCATTTTACGCACCAGTCGCGGCCAGCAGGTGCCGGTGGCGTTGTCCTGCGCGCCGTTACCCGCCGAGCAGAAGGCTATGGTCGTGACGGTGCTGGACATGTCCGAGGTGCGCCATCTGCACCAGCAACTGGAGTTCCAGGCGGTGACCGACCCGTTGACCGGCCTGCTGAACCGACGCGGCTTTCACCAGGCAGTGGAAAACACGTTGCTGCGCAGCGAGCGAAACGAGCAGTCGCTGGTGCTGCTCTACCTGGACCTCGACGGCTTCAAGCGGGTCAACGATTCGTTGGGCCACGACGCCGGAGATCGGGTGCTGCGTTGGGTCTCTGAACAAATGCAGGCGTGTCTGCGTTCCTACGACATTCTTGGGCGGATGGGCGGGGATGAGTTCACCGCATTGGTGGAGCTGGAATTCCCGGAACAGGCGGCGAAGATTTCGGAAAAACTGATCGAGCGCGTGTCGGTGTGTCAGCAGGTCGACGGTTTGGATGTGATGCTCGGCGTCAGCATTGGCATTGCGACTTTCCCGGACTGCGGCTCTGACCTCAATGGCCTGCTGCGCGCGGCCGACATCGCCATGTACGAAGCCAAGCGTGCGGGGCGTCAGCAATATCGCTATTACGATCAGGAAATGAACGGCCGCGCCCGCTCGCGTCTGATGCTTGAAGACAGCGTGCGTACCGCGATTCAAAACAAGGATTTCACCTTGGTGTACCAGCCCCAGGTCTCGCTGGAAGACGGACGCTTGCGTGGCGTCGAAGCGTTGTTGCGCTGGCAGCACCCGAGCGTCGGCGATGTGCCGCCGGGCTTGTTTTTGCCGTTGCTCGAAGAGGCGCGGCTGATCAGCCAGTTGAGCGCCTGGATCTACCAGCAGGTCGCCGCCCAACGCCAGGCCTGGCAAACCAGCTTCGATGAAGAACTGGTGCTGAGCGTGAGCCTGAGCAGCAGTCAGTTCAACATGCCCAACCTGGCCGGCCAGCTGCAGCAGGTACTCGAGCGACATGGGTTGCAGGCGCGGCAGCTGGAGGTGGAAATCAGTGAAGACAGCCTGATGAGCAACCTTGATGAAACCAACAAGCAGCTCAGGTTGCTGCGGCGGATCGGCGTGCGTATCGCCCTGGATGACTTTGGTTTGGGCCAGTGTTCCCTGGCCCATCTGCGTGACCTGGAGTTCGACACGTTGAAGCTTGACCCGCAATTGGTGGCGCGTCTGCCGGGTTCGGTGCGGGACGCCGCGATGGCCCGCAGCATCATCCAGTTGTGCGGGCATTTTGATGTGTTGGTGATCGCCGAAGGCGTGGAAACACTCGAGCAGGCGCAATGGCTGAAGGCCAATGGTTGCTCGTTCGTCCAAGGAGCATGGGCGGCTCAGCCCCTGATTGCTGACGAAGTGGCCGATTGGTCTCACCCCCGTCTGCTTTGAATTCGCTACACTGGCGCCCATTCGAACCCTGTTGCAGACCCCATGACCGCGCTGAAATACCTCCAGGCTTACCCCGCAGCGCTCCAGGAGCAAGTGCGCCAGATGATCGCCAAGGATCAGTTGGGCGCCTACCTGGAGCAACGCTACCCCGAGCGCCATGCGGTGCAAAGTGACAAGGCGTTGTACAGCTATGCCCTGGCCTTGAAGCAGGAACACCTGCGTAACGCGCCGGCCATCGACAAAGTGCTGTTCGACAACCGCCTGGACCTGACCCACCGCGCCTTGGGCCTGCACACCACGATTTCACGGGTGCAGGGCGGCAATCTCAAATCCAAGAAAGAGATTCGCATCGCGGCGTTGTTCAAAGAGGCGGCGCCGGAATTTCTGCGCATGATCGTGGTGCACGAGCTGGCACACTTCAAGGAATCGGACCACAACAAGGCGTTCTACAAACTCTGCGAATACATGATGCCCGGCTACCATCAGGTGGAATTCGACCTGCGGGTGTACCTCACGTATCGCGACTTGCAGGGCAAGCCCTAACCTCACCAGGCGACCAAGCATGGACGTGAGCAAGACCAAAAGCAGTTTCTATCGCCGCCTGTACGTGGCGTACCTGATCGACAGCGGGCTGGCCAGCAGCGTCCCGGCGTTGACCGACGCCACCGGCATGCCGCGGCGCACGGCGCAGGACACGATTGCGGCATTGGCCGACCTGGATATCCTGTGTGAGTTCGAGCAGGAAGACGGCGCGCGCAATCATGCCGGGCGCTATCGGATTCGTAGCTGGGGGGCGATTGACCGCAAGTGGATCGAGGCGAATCTGGGGGCGATCAAGCAGGTGTTGGGTTATCCCTGACACCGGCTGGTGGTTGGTCTGGCCTCATCGCAGGCAAGCCAGCTCCCACCTGTTGAGTTGTGAACGCTGCCAAAGGTGGGAGCTGGCTTGTCTGCGATGGGGCCCTCACTGACGCCGCATACCAATGTGCGGAATATCGTCCTCCAGGTATTCCTCACCCTCAGCCACAAAACCGTACCGCCCGTAATACCCCTGCAAATGCGCCTGGGCTGACAGAAAGATCGGCGTTTCAGGCCAGATGTCGTCAATGCGCTTGAGGGCTTCTTCCATCATTTGATGGCCCAGCCCGGTGCCGCGTGCCACTGGCGCGACGATCACTCGGCCAATCACCACGTCACCGCCCTGGGATTGCGGGTCCAGCAGCCGCAGGTAGGCCACCAGCTCGTCATCTTTCCAGGCCATCAGGTGGTGGGTATCACCCGAAAGGTCCTGCCCGTCGAGGTCCGGATACACGCACTGCTGTTCAACGACAAAGACCTCGCTGCGCAAGCGCAAAAGGGCGTAGAGCTGGTCCTTGCCCAAGTCTTCCTGGTGTTTGCAGACCCAACTAACCGTCATGGTGTGTTCTCTTGTTAATGGCTGGAGCCGATAGTAAGCGTGACGGTCAGAACTGTCTAAATTCAGCATTTTTGTGAATGGCGTCAATTTGCCATCATTCCGTGCGCGCGCGGCCCGGTTCTTTGTGTAATCTGCAATGCAGGCTCATTGATGAGCTACTGTTACCAAGCCACTGCCTGCCCGCCAAGGACTTTAAGCATGCCGCGATTTTCTCGTGCCGTTGCTTTGATAGGAGTGTTGTTGCTGACCACGCCAGCGGTCGCACAACGTCTGCGTTTGGTGGCGGATGCCTGGCCACCGTTTACTGATTCGACATTGATCAACGGTGGGTTGGCCACCGACATTGTCAGCACGGCCCTGGCGCGCGCCGGCTACGCCAGTGATTTTGAGCAGGTACCTTGGGCACGCGCGTTGATGGGCGTGGGTGATGGCCGCTATGACGTGTTGATCAATGCCTGGTACGACGAGGCGCGCACGCAACTGGGGCAATTTTCCGCTGAGTACCTGCTCAACCGCGTGCGGTTTATCAAGCGCCGGGACGACCCCATTGAGTATCAGAACCTGGAACAGCTGCACGGTGAGCCCATCGCCGTGGTGCGCGGGTATGCCTATTCGGCGGCGTTCGACCAGGATGCGCAGTTGCAGAAAGTGCCGGTGCATAACTTCGCCATGGCCGTGCGCATGCTCGCGGCGCAACGCGTGAGGCTGACGCTGGAAGACGAATATGTCGCCCGCTATTACCTGGCGCGCGAGTCGCCACGGGTGCGCAATGCGGTGGAGTTTTTACCCCAGGCGTTGAGCGAAAACAGCCTGCATATTCTGGTCAGCCTGAAGAACCCCGAGCATGCGCAGATTGTTGCCGGTTTCGACCGGGAAATTGCCAAGATGAAGGTCGATGGCAGTTATGCGCGGCTGATGAAGGCGCATGGGATGTGAACGGGGTGAATGCTTTATCGTGCCAAGCAGGCTTCTCGTGGCAAGCGGGCTTCCTGTGGCAAGCGGGCTTCTTGTGGCGAGCGGGCTTGCCCCGCGTTGGGCTGCGCAGCAGCCCCAATACCTGACACCTTGATTTAACTGATGCACCGTGGCGGTCTTTTCTGGGGCCGCTTCGCGCCCCAACGCGGGGCAAGCCCGCTCGCCACAGGAAGCCCACCCGCCACAAGAGGCCCACCCGCCACAGGAAGCACCGCAGCCATTAAGCCGCGCGGGTGTCCTTGATCAGGTGCGCCGCCAGCGTGCGCAAAGGCCCCAGCTGCCGGCAGATCAACGCCAACTGCGTCTGCACCAACCGCTGCCCTTCATCGATCTCATCCGGCATCTGCTCCAGGTCCGCTGCCAGGGCTTCTTCGGCGTCGCTTTGAATCGCGATCGGCTGCTTGTTGGCCAGCCCCGTGGCGATCTCGTCGATGCTCGCTGCCAGGCTGTTGCCGGCGCCGTCGATCAAGTGCTCACGCACTTCGGCCGGCAGTTGGGTTTCGCGGTGTGCGCCCAGCCCCGACAGGTAACTGAGCAAGGTGTGCGACAGCACCAAAAAGCGGAAGCCTACGTCAGCCTCTTTGCGAAAGTGCCCAGGCTCCATCAGCATGTTCGCCAGCGTGGTGGACAGCGCCGCATCGGCGTTGTGCGCGTTGCGCCGGGCCAGGCGGTAGGCCAGGTCGTCGCTCTTGCCGGCGGCGTATTGCTGCATGATCTGGCGCAGGTAGATGCTGTTGCAGGTCAGGGTGTTGGCCAGCACCTTGTTCAGGCGCCGGCCCTGCCAGTCCGGCAGGAACAGGAATACTGCCAAGCCCGCGATCAGGCTGCCAATCAGCGTATCGAACAGCCGTGGCAGGAACAGCCCGTAGCCATCACCCACTTGGTTGAAGCAGAACAACACCATCAAGGTGATTGCCGCCGTGGCCAGGGTGTAGCGGGTGGTGCGGTTGATAAAGAACACCAGGCCGGCGGCGATGGCGAACAGCGATTGCACCAGCGGGCTTGGGAACAGGTCGAACAGTGCCCAGGCCACGGTCAGGCCGATAGCCGTGCCGATGATCCGTTGGCCGAGTTTGCGCCGGGTGGCGCCGTAGTTGGGCTGGCACACGAACAGGGTGGTGAGGATGATCCAATAACCTTGAGAGGCGTGAATCGCATGCAGGGTGCCGTAGCCGATGGTCAGCGCCAGGGCCAGGCGCAAGGCATGGCGGAACAGCAGCGAGGTCGGCGTCAGTTGCGTGCGCAGCCGCGTCCACATTTCCTTGAGGTTGCGTGGCGCACGGTCCAGCAGGTTGCTGTCGGTGGCGTCCGCGAGGGCGTCGGGGTTGCTGGCGTCGCCGAGCAGGCGGTCGAGCGTCGACAGGTTGGCTGCCAGGGCGCGCAACGAGCGCAGCAGGCCGCGCCAGGCCGGGTTGCTCTGGATGCGCAGGTGTTCCAGCGAGGCATTCAGGTCGCCCAGCGCTTCTGCAAAGCTGTCGTCATAAATGAACGGCTGGCGCAGCTGGATCGACTCGCCCAGGGTCTGGCAGGCCTTGCCTTGCTGGCGCAGCAGGCGCTGGCAGCGGAACAGCACGTCGCTGTGGAAAAAGGCGTCAGCCAGGGCGTTGTACGGGTAGTGCGAGGAACTGGCGCGTTCGTGGATGTCCTGGGCGAGGAAGTACAGCTTCAAGTAGCGGCTGACCTTCGAGCCGGGCCGACCATTGCCCACGCGGTGCAGGATGATTTCCTTCGCCGCATTCAGCGCTGCCACAACGCGCCCGTTTTGCTGGGCGAGTTCCAGGCGGCGCGCTTCCACGTCCAACTGCCGAATCGGTTCGAACAGCGACGATTTGAGCTTGAGATAACGCCCCAACTCGCGAAACAGCCGCGCCAGGCTTTGCTGCACCGGCTGGTTGGAAAACAGCACCTGCCACAGCACCGAGAGCACGCCATACCAGGCAGCACCGGCCACCAGCAGCAGCGGTTCATGCCAGAAATCAGAGACGGCGCCACCGCGCTGGTCCACACCAATCATGGTGTACACCGACAGAATCAGCGTCGCCGAAGCAATCGCGCCATAGCGTTCGCCCAGCGCACCCAGCATGGTCAGGCAGAAACTGGCCAGGGCCAGGGCGATCGCGAACATCCACGGGTAAGGGAACAGCAGCTCCACCGACAGCGCGGCGATGCTGAAGCACACCAGCGTCACCGCCAGAGCGTTGAGGCGGCCTTGCCAACTGTCATCGGTCTCGGCCAGGGCGCTGGCGATAATCCCCAGGAACAGCGGGATCAGCAGCGTCATTTCGTCCTGATACCAGCACAGCGCCATGCTGCCGGTGAGGGCGATGAACACCCGTACGCTGTAGCTGAATTTATCCAGCGCCCACAGGCGCCGCATGGACTGCTTGAACGAGGTCGATGACATGAAGTCTGGAGTCTTCCGGGACGATGCCGCTAAATTGAGCTATCAAGGACGCCACGGCAAGCGTAGCGATCACATCGATGCGCAAAATAACTTCCAGGCACACCACAAGACACATGTGGGAGCTGGCTTGCCTGCGATAGCGATGTTGGATTCACCACCGCTATCGCAGGCAAGCCAGCTCCCACAGGGTTTTGCATTTCAAGGTTTAAGCGGCGTCAGGCATATTGCGCGGCGGCATAACCCGACGCCCAAGCCCACTGGAAGTTGAACCCGCCCAGGTGACCGGTCACATCCAGCACTTCGCCGATGAAGTACAGCCCCGGGCTTTTCAGCGATTCCATGGTCTTGGACGACACTTCGCGCGTGTCAACGCCACCCAGCGTTACCTCGGCCGTGCGATAGCCTTCAGTGCCCGCCGGCACCAGTTGCCAGCTCGACAGCTTTTGCGCGATGTCAGCGATTTCGGCGTGGGTGTACTGCTTCATCGGTTTGGATGCAAACCAGGTGTCGGCCAGCAGGTTGGCCATCTTCTTGGTGAAGATCTCACCCAGCAGGGTTTTCAACTCGCTGTTGGGGCGCTCGACCTGTTGCTGTTGCAGCCAGGCGTGGGCGTCGTGGTCGGGCAGCAGGTTGATTTCCACGGTGTCGCCGGTTTCCCAGTACGAGGAAATCTGCAGGATCGCCGGCCCGCTCAGGCCGCGGTGAGTAAACAGGATGTTCTCGCGAAAACTCTGGTCGTTGCAGCTGACCAGGCAGTCCACCGAGGTGCCGGACAGCTCGCCGCACAAGTCCTTGAGCTGGTCGGTGATGGTAAACGGCACTAACCCTGCGCGGGTCGGCAGCAGTTCGTGGCCGAACTGCTTGGCTACCTGATATCCGAACCCGGTAGCGCCCAGGGTCGGAATCGACAGGCCGCCCGTGGCGATCACCAGGGATTCGCAGCGCAACTCACCCAGGGTGGTTTGCAACTGATAACCGGCTTGCAGCTTGGCAATCTCCTGAACCGACGTGTCCAGGTGCATGCTCACGCCGGCTTGAATGCATTCATCGAGCAGCATGCCGAGGATGTCGCTGGACTTGTTATCGCAGAACAACTGGCCGAGCTTTTTCTCGTGGTACGGCACGCCGTGCTTGGCCACCAGCCCGATGAAATCCCATTGGGTGTAGCGGGCCAGCGCAGACTTGCAGAAATGCGCGTTGTGCGAGAGGAAGTTGGCCGGCTCGGTGTACATGTTGGTGAAATTGCAGCGGCCACCGCCGGACATCAGGATCTTTTTGCCGGCCTTGTTCGCGTGGTCGATCAACATCACCTTGCGCCCACGCCCGGCGGCCGTCAGCGCGCACATCAAGCCTGCGGCGCCGGCGCCAATGATCACAACTTCGGTCGAGCGCACAGCAATGTCCTCACAAAAAAATTGATCTGAAATGCAATCAAATGTGGGAGCTGGCTTCTGTGGGAGCCGGGCTTGCCCGCGATGCAGGCACCTCGGTATATCAGTTACACCGAAGTGATGCTATCGCAGGCAAGCCAGCTCCCACATTGATTCGGTTCCCACAGTGGCTACGCGGTGCTGTTACAGGATGCGCACGCGCAACGAACGGCCTTTGATCTTGCCGTCATTCAAACGCTGCAGCGCCTGCTTGGCGATCCCGCGCTCCACGGCCACAAAGGCCTGGAAGTCGAAGATCGCGATCTTGCCGACCTGGGCACCAGGGATGCCGGCGTCACCGGTCAATGCGCCGAGGATGTCGCCCGGGCGAACCTTGTCTTTACGGCCGGCGGCGATGCACAGGGTGCTCATCTGCGGCAGCAACGGGCCGCCGCTTTGTGGCTTGAGGTTGTCCAGCTGGTCCCAGTTCAGCGGCGACTTCTGCAGTTGCTCGATGGCCTGGGCGCGGTGCGCTTCGGACGGCGCCACCAGGCTGATGGCGATGCCGGTTTCGCCAGCGCGGCCGGTACGGCCTACACGGTGAATGTGGATTTCCGAGTCGCGGGCCAATTCGACGTTGATCACCATGTCCAGCGAGTCAATGTCCAGGCCACGCGCGGCCACGTCGGTGGCGACCAGCACCGAGGTGCTGCGGTTGGCGAACATCGCCAGTACCTGGTCACGGTCGCGCTGTTCCAGGTCGCCATGCAGGCCGACGGCGGAAATGCCCTTGGCCGTCAGGTGATCCACGGTTTCCTGCACTTGCTGCTTGGTAAAGCAGAACGCTACGCACGAGGCCGGGCGGAAATGCGCCAGCACCTTGGTCACGGCGTCCATGCGCTCTTCCGGCGAGATCTCGTAGAAACGCTGCTCGATCTGGTCGTCGGAGTGGAACGCTTCGGCCTTCACTTGCTGCGGCGCGCGCATGAACTTGGAGGCCAGCTGCTTGATGCTCACCGGGTAGGTGGCCGAGAACAGCAGGGTCTGGCGGCGTGGCGGGGTCTTGCTGATGATGTCTTCGATGGCGTCGTAGAAGCCCATGTCGAGCATGCGGTCAGCTTCGTCGAGGATCAGTGTGTTCAAACCGTCCAGCACCAGCGAACCCTTGCGCAGGTGCTGCTGGATACGGCCCGGGGTGCCGACGATCACGTGGGCGCCGTGTTCCAGCGAGGCAATCTGCGGGCCGAGGGACACGCCGCCGCACAGGGTCAGCACCTTGATGTTGTCTTCGGCACGCGCCAGGCGACGGATTTCCTTGGCGACCTGGTCGGCCAGCTCACGCGTCGGGCACATCACCAGCGCCTGGCAGCCGAAGTAGCGCGGGTTGATCGGGTTCAACAGGCCGATGCCGAAGGCGGCAGTTTTGCCGCTGCCGGTCTTGGCCTGGGCAATCAGGTCCAGCCCCTTGAGGATCACCGGCAAGCTTTGCGCCTGGATCTGCGTCATCTCGACATAACCCAGCGAGTCGAGGTTAGCCAGCATGGCGGCGGAGAGCGGCAAAGTATTAAAAGCGGTGGCGATGGTAGTCACGGGACTGGCTCTGCAAAACAAAATGTCGCGCAGTGTAACAGCCCGCTACGGATTTCTTCGCAAGTTCTAGACGAGGGGAGGCGGGCAGCGGCAAGTTACGCGCTGCAAGCCGCAGGCTTGAGGCTTCCAGCTTGAAGCGTGCCGCTGCTGCTAATGCTCAATGTCGTGCTCGGGGCTGACCACGCGTTTGCCGTCTTTTGGCGACAGTTGCAGGAAGATCGCCGCCGCCAGCATCGCCATGATGCCCACGGTGAGAAAGGTCAGCTGGAACGCGCCGAGCACGCTTTCCACCCCGTCGTTGCCCGCTTCGGCAGTAAAACCGCCGAGCAGCGCACCGGCGCACGCTACCCCAAGGCTCAGGGACAGTTGCGCCACCACCGAGAGCAAACTGTTGCCGCTGCTGGCCTGGGCGTCATCGAGGTCGATCAGGGTGACAGTGTTCATCGCGGTGAACTGCAAGGAGTTGATCGCGCCCAGCACCGCCAGCATTCCCAGTAGAAGCGGATAGGGCGTGTGCTCGCTGACCAGGCCCATGCTCGCCAGCATGATGCCCAGCGCCAGGGTGTTGCCGGTCAGCACCACGCGGTAGCCCAAGCGCTCGATCAACGGCCGGGCGATGGACTTGGCAAACATCGCCGCTGCCGCCAGCGGCAACATGCTCATCCCGGCTTCGGACGGCGAGTAACCGAGCGCCACCTGCAACAGCAGCGGTACCAGGAACGGCAGCGCGCCGCTGCCGAGTCGCGCAAACAGGTTGCCGAGAATGCCCACGGCAAAGGTGCGCGTCTTGAACAGCACCGGCGAGAACAGCGGGTTGTCGATATGCCCGGCGCGCAGCCAGTACGCCGCCAGGCACGCCAGCCCGCCAAACAGCAGCAACATCACGCGCAAATGCGGCAAGTGCAATTCGCCCAGGCCTTCCATGGCGATGGTGATCAGCACCATCGCCGCGCCAAACAGCACGAACCCCACGCTGTCGAAACGCGTGCGCTCGCTGCCGCGCAGGTCGGGGATCAGTTTCCACACGGCGTAGCAACCGATCATGCCCACCGGCAGGTTGATCAGGAAGATCCAGTGCCAGGTCAGGTATTGCACCATCCAGCCGCCCATGGTCGGGCCGAGCAACGGGCCGAGCAGGCCGGGAATGGTAATGAAGCCCATGATCCGCACCAGTTCGGAGCGCGGATAAGCGCGTAAGACCACCAACCGCCCCACCGGCAGCATCAGCGCGCCGCCCAAGCCCTGGATGACCCGCGCGCCTACCAGCATGGTCAAGCTGCTGGACAGGGCGCACAGCAGCGAGCCAATGCTAAACAGCATGATCGCGCCAAAGAAGATTTTCTTGGTGCCGAACCGGTCGGCGACCCAGCCCGAGGCCGGAATCAGCAAGGCGACGGTGAGCATGTAAGCAATCACCACGCCTTGCATGCGCAGCGGGTTTTCCGCGAGGTCCCGGGCCATGGCCGGCAGTGCTGTGTTGAGAATCGTCCCATCCAGCGACTGCATGAAGAAGGCAATCGCCACCACCCAGGGGAGCCAGCGGGCGGTCTTGGCGTCGAGAGGGGCGCGATTGGGCATGAGCTACCTTTTTGTTAGCAGGCTATGTGTCGGCGATTATGCGCCATCCGTCGCTCCTTTTCCCACTGGCGGTTCGTCTAAATCTGACAATGTCGCGTGCGCTCCGACGAGGAAATCCAGCAGCGCCCGGTGCACCGCCAGCGCAGCCTCGCGGGATTCAAGGTCGAGCAAGTGGCCGGTGTGTTCGGCGACGGCGAAGGTGCTGCGGCCCACGTATTTTTTGAACAGTTGGGCCTCCGCGGCCGGGGTGTACTCATCCAGCGCGCCGTTGATGAAATGCACCGGGGTTTCGATCTGCGTGAGCGCCGGCAGGTAATTGCCATCGCCCAGGCCCAGCACCTGGTGGATATGAAAGCGCGCCTGGCGGTACTCGGTGGTGGCCATGTTCGACAGGTGCCGGTGGTTATTGCGCTTGAGGCGCGGTGACAGGTACTTGCCAACGGTCTCGTTGAGCAGGTGGCCAACGGCAGACTTGTCATCCGCTTCGATCAGCACGCGCACGCGCTCCACGTAGTCGAGCATGGCCTGGTTGAGATTGGGCGCCAGGGCCATCACCACCGAGCTTTCGATAGAGGGCGGGTTGTGCGCCAGGGTCAGCAGCGTGGAGATGCCGCCCCAGGAGGCCGACACCAGGTGGCTGACCTGGAAGCGTTCTACCAGGGCACGCAGGATTTGGACTTCGTCGTCCTTGGTGACCAGGTCAAGGTTGCTGTTGTGCTCGCGCGAAAGGCCGGAGAACGGCAGATCGAACAGCAGCACATTGAAGTGTTCCGCCAGGCACTTGCTGGTGCGGGCGAAGGAGCGGGTGGTGGACAGTGCCCCATTGACCATCAGGACGGTTTTCTTTTCCGAATCGTTACCGAGCTGCTCAACGTGAACGTTGTAGTGTTTGAACAGCCCTTCTATGACAAAACTTCCATGGTCCATGTCAACGCTCCAGCTTGCCCAATCCAGGCAAGGTCATGCATCACGTGCGCACACGTGGGGTTGGTGGCGGGGTGCCACTAACCGTTATAACGAGGTTTTTTACGGGCGACAACATGCCGCACGAGCAGATGGGTGAGATGGGATTTTGCGGTAGGAAGGAGCTAAACGAGGGTGTAAGGAACGAGCACAGAACAGTGTGGGAGCTGGCTTGCCTGCGATGCAGTCACATCGGTGTATCAGTGACACCGCAGCGATGCTATCGCAGGCAAGCCAGCTCCCACAGGGGAGTCGCAGTGCTTATAAGGTGAGAGTCAGGCGTTTGACCAACGCGCCTGGCAACAAGTTGGACGCGGTATTGCGCTGGCTATACGTACTGGCCGACAACAGCAACTCCCGCTCAGCGGTCAGCGCCTCGAGCTGCGAGCCGAGCAAACTGTAGACGCTGTCATCAAAGCGCATGGTGCTGACCGGCGCCTTGATCTCGCCGTCTTCCACCCAGAACGTGGCAAAGCGCGTCATGCCGGTCAGGCGGGCGGCCGGCAAATCCGAATAGTTCAGGTACCACAGGTTGCTGATGTACAGCCCGGTACCCAACTGCTTGAGGATATCGGCCTGGGCGAGGCCGCCCGCCGCCATCTGCAAGGCGCTGGGCGACTCGTCGCTGCTGGCGCCGTTGGTGCTCAGGCCGTATTCGGCGGCGCTGCGCGAGTTGATCAACTGGCCCTCGGCCTTGCCCGCGTTAATCAGCGTCACGTCCCCGCGCGGGTAGCCTTCGGTGGAGAACGCCTGGCTCAGCGAGCCGCTGATCTGCTCATCGACTTTGACCAATGGGCTCAACGACTGCTCACCGGCATACAGCTTTTGCAACGAGCTGGCTTTGCTGGCGATGGCCTGAGCGGAAAACCCGCCCCAGGTGATGATGCTGATGATTTCTTCCAGCGCCGCGGGGGCGAGGTAGGCGCGGTACTGCCCGGGGGCGAGCTTGTGCAGTGGGCGGCCAAGAAACTCTAGTTGCTCGCGAGCCTGCTGCAAGCGTGCGCTGAATTCGGCGCTGTCCCAGGTGTGCCCGGCGTAGCTGGCTTTGACCGCTTCGCCGTTGGCGTGGAACAGGCTGAAATCGAAGTTGAAGCTGTTGGCCTGATGCCAGCCAAACGCGCCGTCCGAACTGGCGAACCCTCGGGTGATCGGGCCAGCAGCGTAAAAGCCGACCAGGTCCACGCCTTCTGCGGCCTGGCTGATGTCTTCCAGCACTTGGGCCAGTTCCGGCAGCGGTCGTAGCTGCTCGTTATGGCTTTGCCAGGCATTGTGGTTCAGCAGCAGGTACGGGTCCTGTGGCAGCAAAGGCAAGGTTTCGCGCAACTGTTGCAGGCCATCGGCGAGGCGCTGGCGGTCCAGTTCCGGCTCACCGGCCAAGGTAATGCCGAGGTCGGCGTGGCGGCCGTCGTTGATCAGCTTGAGGTTCAGGCTTGCCTGTTGCACCTGGCCGGCCTGGCGCACCTGGGCGTGGTTGAAGCGTACGAACTCGGATGATTCGTCTGCGTAGCCGAGGTGAAATTGTTCCTTGTCAGTGATGGCCTGCTTGAGCCAGTCCACCAGTGCCTTGAAGTTGTTCATCAGGCATCTCCCCCAAATACGTCGACATCACTGAACACACACGCCGGTGACGCGTGGCCTACGCGAATCACCTGGTTGGGCTCACCTTTGCCGCAGTTCGGCGTGCCCAACACCTTGAACGTGCTGGCGTCGCCGACGGCGCTGAGCTTGCGCCAGAACTGCGCGGAAATCGCACGGTAGTTGGGGTTCTTCACCACGCCTTTAAGCTCGCCGTTTTCGATCAGTTGGCCCCACTCGCAGCCGAACTGGAATTTATTGCGCGCATCATCAATGGACCATGAGCGGTTGGTGCTCATCAGAATGCCGTGCTCGATGCCGCTGATCAGCTCGGCCTGGGTTTTGTCGCCGGCCTCGATATTGAGGTTGGCCATGCGGTCGATCGGCGCGCGGTTCCAGCTGCACGCGCGGCTGTTGGCGACCCCGCCGAGCCCCGAGCGAAATTGCGACAGCGCGCCGCCCAGTGGCTTGAGCAGCAAACCGTCGCGGATCAGGAACTGCTTGGTGGCGCGGGTGCCGTCGTCGTCATGGCTGTAGCTGGCGAGCTGCTCGGGGATGTCCGGGTCGAAGGTCACGTTGAGCAAGGGCGAGCCGTATTGCAGGTGGCCAAAATCGCTGGCCTTCACAAAGCTGGTGCCGGCGTAATTGCGCTCATCACCCAGGATGCGGTCCAGCTCCAGCGGGTGGCCGATGGACTCGTGGATCTGCAGGATCATCTGGTCGGGCATCAGCAGCAGGTCGCGCGGGCCGTTGGGTGTGTTGGGCGCGAGCAGCAGTTGCAGGGCTTCGTCGGCCACCTGGCGGGCGGCGCCGGCCAGGCCGAAGCGGCGAATCACGTTCGCACTGCCTTGCTGGCCGAAGTTGGTGCCGCCCAGGGTGCGGGTCTGGCTGTCGTTGCCGTCAAACGCGGTGACGCTCAGGCCCGGGTAGACGAAACGCTGAGCCTGGCGCAGTTCGGCACCGGCGCTGTTGAGGTAGATCTGCTCCACGCGGGTGGTGCCCAGGCTGACTTCCCAGCTGACCAGGCGCTCGTCCTTGGGCACGCTGGCAGACTCATCGCCCAACAGTTGGTAGCAGTCGCTCAAGGACGGGAAGGGCTGGTCGAGGTCCGGTGACAGGTAGTCGGCGACGTCACTGGAGACCGGCTGCGTGTGCAGGTCGAGCAGGGCGTGGGGCAAGATCCGCCGGGCTTGCTGTTCAGCGCGCTCAAGGGCGGCTTGCAGGCCGGCAAGGGAGATGTCGTTGGTAGCGGCGTAGGCTTCCACGCCGTTGAGACGCACGGTGAGCATGGCGCCCTCGTCGTGGTTCAGGTGTGGCGGCTCGGCGACGTTCTTGCGGACCGACAGGTATTGGCCGGATTCGCGGACGTAACGCAGCGAGAAAAATTCGGCGCGGGTGCGCAGGGCACTGAAGTGCTTTTTGAGAGTGGCGTGGTGGTCA
Source organism: Pseudomonas sp. NFX183 (assembly GCF_047943075.1). Classification (NCBI taxonomy): domain Bacteria; kingdom Pseudomonadati; phylum Pseudomonadota; class Gammaproteobacteria; order Pseudomonadales; family Pseudomonadaceae; genus Pseudomonas; species Pseudomonas sp. NFX183. Next base: position 2,648,752 of record NZ_CP181333.1, read on the forward strand.
AACATGGGGCCTTCCTTGTGGGCGGCTCATCGCGGGCAGGCAACAGAGTAGGCCTGGGGCGGGGAGCTGATCAAGGAAAGAGGTTTTGCAGCGTCTGGTCGGGCCCTATCGGGGGCAAGCCCCCTCCCACATTTTGACCCTGTGCACCCGATCAAGTGTGGGAGGGGGCTTGCCCCCGATAGGAGCGCCGCGGTGTATCAGTTACTGCGCGGTCGGGCCGACTTCACGCATCGGCTTGCCACGCACCGGCGCATCGCCTGCGACGTAGTAGTCGGCGGTGCTGCGCGGCAGCGGCTGACGGCCACGGATCTTGTCGGCGATTTTCTCGGCGATCATGATCGTCGGCGCGTTCAGGTTGCCGGTGGTGATGATCGGCATGATCGACGCATCCACAACGCGCAGACCCTGCATGCCATGCACACGGCCTTCGCCATCCACTACAGCCATCTCGTCGGTGCCCATCTTGCACGAGCAGGATGGGTGGAACGCGGTTTCGGCGTGCTCGCGGATGAACTTGTCGAGTTGCTCATCGGTTTGCACTTCAATACCCGGGCTGATTTCGCGGCCACGGTAGGGGTCCAGCGCCGGCTGCTGCATGATTTCACGGGTCAGGCGGATGCCGTCACGGAATTCCTGCCAGTCCTGCTCGGTGGCCATGTAGTTGAAGAGGATGCTCGGGTAGTCCCGTGGGTTCTTCGACTTCAATTGCACGCGGCCACGGCTCGGCGAACGCATGGAACCCATGTGTGCCTGGAAGCCGTGCTCTTTCACACCGTTGCTGCCGTTGTAGTTAATCGCCACTGGCAGGAAGTGGTACTGGATGTTCGGCCATTCGAATTCCGGACGCGAACGGATAAAACCGCCGGCCTCGAACTGGTTGCTGGCGCCGATGCCAGTGCCGTTGAACAGCCACTCGGCACCAATCGCAGGCTGGTTGTACCAGAGCAGCGACGGGTACAGCGACACCGGTTGGGTGCAGGCGTATTGCAGGTACAGCTCAAGGTGGTCCTGCAGGTTTTCGCCGACGCCTGGCAGGTCATGAACCACCGGGATGTCGAGGCTTTCGAGCAGTTTGGCCGGGCCCACACCGGAGCGTTGCAGCAGTTGCGGCGAAGCGATTGCGCCGCTGCATACCAATACTTCTTTGCGCGCGCGGGCTTCAACGCGCTCTTCGGCAGCGCCGATCAGGTAACGCACGCCAACGGCACGCTTGCCTTCAAACAACACTTTGTCGGTGAGGGCGTGGGTGACGATGGTCAGGGTCGAACGCTTTTTAGCCGTGTCCAGGTAACCGCGTGCGGTGCTGGCGCGACGGCCATTTTTCGTGACAGTACGGTCCATCGGGCCGAAGCCTTCTTGCTGGTAGCCGTTCAAGTCTTCGGTGCGCGGGTAGCCGGCCTGCACGCCGGCTTCAACCATGGCGTGGAACAGCGGGTTATTGCCGGCTTTCGGCGTGGTCACGCTGACCGGGCCTTCGCCACCGTGGTAGTCGTTCGGGCCGATGTCGCGGGTTTCGGCTTTACGGAAATACGGCAGGCAGTCGAGGTAAGTCCAGTTTTCCAGACCTGGCAGTTTCGACCAGTTGTCGTAGTCCATCGCGTTGCCACGGATGTAGCACATGCCGTTGATCAGCGAGGAGCCGCCCAGGCCCTTGCCGCGACCGCATTCCATCCGGCGACCGTCCATGTGCGGCTCTGGATCGGTTTCGTAGGCCCAGTTGTAGCGGCGGCCTTGCAGCGGGAACGCCAGCGCGGCCGGCATTTGGGTACGGAAGTCTAAACGGTAATCCGGGCCGCCGGCTTCCAGCAGCAGGACGGTGACGCCTTCGTCTTCGGTCAGACGGGTCGCCAGGGTGTTACCGGCGGAGCCGGCACCCACAATGATGTAATCGTATTCTTGGGACATTGGATGCACCCTCTTTGAAGTGTGGTCAGGTCGGGCCTCATCGGGGGCAGCTCCCTCCCACAATTTGAATTGTGAATACCTTCAAATGTGGGAGGGGGCTTGCCCCCGATGGCGGCCTCAAAGGCAACACAAAGCTCGGGATTTAGAACACCGAGGCGTAGTCGCCCAGCTCAACCTGTACCGATTTGATGCGGGTGAAGTTGTTCAGCGAGCTGATGCCGTTCTCACGGCCCACACCGGATTGCTTGTAGCCACCGACCGGCATCTTGGCGTCGGATTCGCCCCAGGCGTTGATCCAGCAGATACCCGCTTCCAGCTGATGAATCACGCGGTGAGCGCGGTTCAGGTCTTTGGTCACAAGGCCAGCAGCCAGGCCGAAGTCGGTGTCGTTGGCGCGGCGGATCACTTCTTCTTCGGTCTCGTAAGTGAGGATGCTCATCACTGGGCCGAAGATTTCTTCACGGACGATGGTCATCTCGTCGGTGCAGTCGGTGAACACGGTCGGGGCCACGTAGGCGCCTTTGGCGAAGTTGCCATCGGTCAGACGGTCGCCGCCGCACAGGACGCGGGCGCCTTCTTCCTTACCTTTGGCGATGTAGCCGAGCACGCTTTCCATGTGGGCGAAGCTGACCAGCGGGCCGAAGTTGGTGTTCTCGTCTTGCGGGTCGCCAATGCGGATGCGCGCAACACGCTCAACAATCTTGGCTTCGAAGGCTGCCTGCAGGTGCTTAGGCACGAACACGCGAGTGCCGTTGGTGCAGACCTGGCCGGAGCTGTAGAAGTTGGCCATCATCGCGATGTCGGCCGCGCGATCCAGGTCGGCGTCTTCGAACACGATCAGCGGCGACTTGCCGCCCAGTTCCATGGTGACTTCTTTGAGCGAGGAGCTCGAGGCGCTGGCCATGACTTTCTTGCCGGTGTCGGTGCCGCCGGTGAACGAGACTTTCTCGATGCGCGGGTGCTCGGTCAGCCAGGTGCCGACTTCACGGCCGCTGCCGGTCAGGACGTTGAACACGCCAGCCGGCACGCCAGCTTCGGTGTAGATCTCGGCCAGTTTCAGGGTGGTCAGCGAGGTGACTTCGCTTGGCTTGAAGATCATTGCGTTACCCGCCGCCAGGGCCGGTGCGGATTTCCACAGGGCGATCTGGATCGGGTAGTTCCACGCGCCGATACCGGCGACCACGCCCAGCGGCTCGCGGCGGGTGTAGACGAACGACGTGTCGCGCAGCGGGATCTGCTCGCCTTCGATGGCCGGCACCAGGCCTGCGTAGTATTCCAGCACGTCGGCGCCGGTGACGATGTCGACGTATTGGGTTTCGGAGAAGGCTTTACCGGTGTCCAGGGTTTCCAGGGCGGCCAGCTCATCGTTGCGCTCGCGCAGGATGTCGACGGCACGACGCAGGATGCGCGAACGCTCCATGGCGGTCATCGCGGCCCAGATTTTCTGGCCTTTTTCGGCGCTGACCACGGCACGTTCAACGTCTTCCTTGGTAGCACGTTGCACTTGGGCGAGAACTTCACCGTTAGCCGGGTTGATGGCTTCGAAGGTGGCATCGCTGCCAGCGTCGCTGTAGCCGCCGTCAATGTAGAGTTTTTGCAGTTCGAAACGGGCCATAAAGTCCTCGCAAGTGCATAAGTGGTTGGCGTTACCCGCCGCCGGTGAGCCATGGGGTTTCTGGCAACACTGAGCGGCAGACGTTCAGGGATTGAGCGGTTATGTGTGCTCTAACTCACCTGCTTGGCCAATTGGAAATCCATGTATTCGTAAGCGATCCGTTGCGCCTGCTCCGTGTCGAAAGCGTCTCCCGACAGGGCGCCGCGCAACCACAAACCGTCGATCAGGGCCGCCAGTCCTCTGGCTGCTTTGCGTGCGTGCGGCAGCGGCAGCACTCGGCGGAACTGGCAGCACAGGTTGGAATACAGACGTTGATCGTTGATCCGCTGCAACCTGTGCAATGACGGGTGATGCATGCTGGCGGCCCAGAAGGCCAGCCAGGTTTTCATTGCCGGTCCGTTGACCTGGCTGGCGTCGAAGTTGCCCTCGATGATCACCCGAAGGTGCGCCCGTGGGCTGTCGTCCTTCAGCGCTTGCCTGCGTTCGTGGACGTTCTCGATCAGCACATTCATCAAGTACCGCATCGTCGCGGCGATCAGGCCGTTCTTGTCCTGAAAGTAGTGACTGATGATGCCGTTCGAGACGCCGGCCAAACGGGCGATCAGCGCAATGCTGGCATCTCCCATTCCGACCTGATCGATGGCCGTCAAGGTGGCTTCGATCAACTGCTGGCGGCGTATGGGTTGCATACCGACCTTGGGCATGTAGCACCTCTCCTTAGGCCTGCCGTTGGGCGATAAACGTCCGTCGGCTTGAAGGCCAGTCTATTTTGTTTTGATTGAACGTTCAATCAACAAAGAATAAGATCTGCGACAAATGGTCGCGACCTGCAGATATTTCCTACCTGTGAGCCACTGCCTCTGACACCTGCAAAAACCCTTGAAACAGGCCGTATCAGGGCCTGGCCACTGCTTCGGCGCGGCTCAAGAATTTTCGGGGTGTCTTTATAACACCCGTCCGTCGACTGCCGAAAAATCGATGTCCCGGGATAACCGTTGCCTTGTGTTTCTCTCTCGCACTGCCCGGAGCATCTGCGCCATGAGTTCTGCCTCTCTTATAAAGACCCCGCCGGAAAAGGTCCGGGTCAACGGTTGGGTGTTCTACACCTCCACCGCGCTCATTCTGTTGTTGACCGCCATTCTGATCATCGCCCCGCAGGAGGCCGGGCGCATGCTCGGCGTAGCACAGGCGTGGCTGTCGAAAAGCTTCGGCTGGTACTACATGGTGGTCATCGCTGCCTACCTGGTGTTTGTGGTCGGCCTGGCGTTTTCGTCCTACGGCAAGTTGAAACTGGGCAGCAAGGACGACACCCCGGACTTCAGCTACGGCGCCTGGGCCGGCATGCTGTTCTCGTCGGGCATCGGCATCTCGCTGTTGTACTTCGGTGCCTCGGAGCCGTTGGACCACTACTTCAACCCGCCCGAAGGCGCGGCTGCCAGCAATAGCGCGGCACGCCAGGCGCTGCAACTGACGTTCCTGCACTGGGGCCTGCACGGCTGGGCGATCTATGCCTTGGTCGGCCTGGCCGTGGCGTACTTCGCGTATCGCCATAACCAGCCGCTGGCCTTGCGTTCGGCGTTGTACCCGCTGGTGGGCGAGCGTTGGGTGAAGGGCGCGGCCGGCCACGCGGTGGACGGCTTCGGCATGTTCGTGACCCTGCTGGGCCTGGTGACCAACCTGGGGATTGGCGCGATGCAGGTGTCGTCGGGGCTTGAAAACCTGTTCGGCATGGCGCACAGCAACACCAACCTGTTGATCGTGATCGTCGTGATGAGCACCGTGGCGACCATCGCCGCCGTGTCGGGTGTGGAGAACGGCATTCGCCGCCTGTCCAACCTCAACATCGTGCTGTTCAGCGGCTTGCTGATCTTTGTGCTGCTGTTCGGCCCGACCCTGCACCTGCTCAATGGCTTGGTGCAGAACACCGGTGACTACCTCAACGGTATCGTGCTGAAAACTTTCGACCTGTATGTGTACGAAGGCGACGCCGACAAGACCGAGCGCTGGATGGGCCTGTGGACGCTGTTCTACTGGGCCTGGTGGATTTCCTGGGCGCCATTCGTGGGCATGTTCATCGCGCGTATTTCCCGTGGCCGCACCGTGCGTGAACTGGTGGCCGGCGTGCTGCTGATCCCGCTGGGGTTCACCTTGGCGTGGTTGTCGATCTTCGGTAACTCGGCGCTGGACCTGGTGCTCAACCACGGTGCCGTGGAGTTGGGCAAGACGGCGCTGGAACAACCGTCGATGGCCATCTACCAATTGCTGGAGCATTACCCTGCGTCGAAAATTGTGATCGGCGTGTCGATCTTCGTGGGCTTTGTGCTGTTCCTGACCCCGGCGGATTCCGGCGCGGTGATGATGGCCAACCTGTCGTGCAAAGGCGGCAATGTGGACGAAGATGCGCCGCACTGGCTGCGGATCTTCTGGTCGGTCGTGATCACTCTGGTGACCATCGGCCTGCTGTTTGCCGGCAACTTCGAAGCCATGCAAACCATGGTGGTGCTGGCGGGGCTGCCGTTCTCGGTGGTGCTGATTCTGTTCATGTTCGGTTTGCACAAGGCCATGCGCCAGGACGTGGCCATCGAACAGGAGCAAGCGCAATTGGCTGAGCGTGGCCGCCGTGGTTTCAGCGAGCGTTTGACTGCCCTGGACCTGCAACCGAGCCAGGCCACCGTGCAGCGCTTTATGGACAAGCATGTCACGCCGGCGTTGGAAGAGGCGGCGACGGCGTTGCGTGAGCAAGGGCTGGAAGTGCAGACCTTGTTGGGCAAATCCAAGCGTTGCATCGGTGTGCGCATCGAGATGGAAGAGGGCAACCCGTTTGTCTATGAGGTGAGCCTGGATGCTTACTCGTCGGCACCGAGCGACTTGCCTGAAGAAGAGCGCACGCGTTACTACCGGGCCGAGGTCTACCTGCATAACGGACCTCAAGAGTACGACCTGATGGGCTTTGCCCAGGAACAGATCACCCGGGACGTGCTCGATCAGTTTGAAAGCCATCGGCAGCTCCTTGGCCGTGTCTATAGCTGATAGTTGAAGACGGGTGGTGTCCTCACCGACACCACTGAGTCCAAATATGTAAACAGAACTAAATGTGGGAGGGGGCTTGCCCCCGATAGCAATGTGTCAGTCAGTACTTCTGTTACTGATACACCGCAATCGGGGGCAAGCCCCCTCCCACATTGACCCAGTTTCTACATTGAGATGTGCAGTGTTTGTCAGCCCAGGTTCTTGCCTAGCAGGGCATGGTAAAGCTCGCTGTCCCCCAAAATCCCCACCACCTGGTTGTTGTTATGCAGCACCAGCTTGTTGCCTGTGTGATAACGAATCTGCAATGCATCGCGCATGCCGATATTGGAATCCACCAGCGTCGGTACCCGGCCCAACCCTTCCACGGCTTGCCCCGGTGCCCAGTTCTGCAGGTTCATCACCGCGCCATTCTGGCGGGCGCCCTGGATCGTGTTGCCTTCGGCCAGGTCCAGCCAGGAATCGCCGCCCGGATCGAGGCACACCGAGCCGTTGACCCGCGTGCAGTTGTCCAGCGTGCGCATCAGGCTGCGGCCGCACAGCACGTTCAGCGGGTTGGTGTGGGCGACGAAGGTACGCACATAGTCGTCCGCCGGGTTCAGCACGATCTCTTCCGGCACGCTGTACTGGATGATCTTGCCGTCTTTCATGATCGCGATGCGGCTACCCAGTTTGAGCGCCTCATCCAGGTCGTGGCTCACAAACACAATGGTCTTGCTCAGCTTGCGTTGCAGCTCCAGCAGTTCATCCTGCAGGCCCTGGCGGATCAGCGGGTCGAGGGCGGAGAAGGGTTCGTCCATCAGCAGTATATCGGCATCCATCGCCAACGCGCGGGCCAGCCCGACGCGCTGTTGCATGCCGCCGGACAACTCGTCGGGCTTCTTGTTGCGCCATTGGGCCAGGCCCACCAGTTCGAGCTTTTCATCCACCAGCGCGCGGCGTTCTTTCTCCGGACGGCCCTGCATCTCAAGGCCGAAGCTGATGTTTTCACGCACCGTCAGCCACGGCATCAATGCGAATTTCTGGAACACCATGGCGATGCGCTTGGTGCGCATCATTTTCAGCTCGGCCGGCGTGCATGAAGCGATGTCGATCTGGCGACCTTCATGCTCCACAAACAGTTGGCCACGGCTGACGGTGTTGAGGCCGTTGATGCAGCGCAGCAAGCTCGACTTGCCGGAGCCGGACAGGCCCATCAGCACGCAGATCTCGCCTTTCTCGATGTCCAGGCTGGCTTTTTCAACGCCGACAATCTGCCCGGTCTTTTTCAGGATTTCGTTGCGGTGCATGCCCTGGTCGAGCAGCTTGAGGGCTTCGCGCGGGTCTTTGGAGAAGATCACATCGACATTGTCGAATCGGATAATGCTCATGCATCACCCCCTACTTTGGCGTCGGGTTGTTTGCAGATGCGGTCGAGCATGATGGCCAGCAACACGATAGCCAGGCCGGCTTCAAAGCCCAGGGCGATGTCGGCGGTGTTGAGTGCGTTGACCACTGGCTTGCCGAGGCCGTCAGCGCCCACCAGGGCCGCGATCACCACCATCGACAACGACAGCATGATGCATTGGGTAATGCCGGCGGCAATGCTCGGCATGGCGTGGGGCAGTTCAATGCGTGAGAGCAACTGACGGCGCGAGCAGCCAAAGGCCTTGCCGGCGTCCATCAATTCTTGCGGCACATCACGGATGCCCAGGTAGGTCAGGCGGATCGGCGCGGCAATCGCGAACACCACCGTGGAAATCAGCCCAGGCACCACACCCAGCCCGAAGAGGGTCAGGGTAGGGATGAGGTAGACGAAGGTCGGCACGGTCTGCATCAGATCGAGCACCGGCCGCATCAGGGTGTAGAACATCGGTTTGTGCGCGGCAACAATGCCCAGCGGCACGCCGATGACCACGCAGACCAGGGTGGCGAACAGCACCTGCGCGAGGGTTTCCATGGTTTCCTGCCAGTACCCCAGGTTCAGGATCAGCAGGAAGGAGGCGATGACAAACACCGTCAGGCCCCATTTGCGTTGGATGAAGTGAGCGAGTAGCGCAATCAGACCGATCAATGCCAGCGGATTGAACCAGGTCAGCGCAAACGTCACGCCGTGGATCATCGTTTCCAGGGTCGATGCGATTGCGTCGAAGTAGTTGGCACCGTGTTGGGTCAACCATTCGACGAAGGCAGCGATGTACTGGCCTAGTGGGATTTTATGTTCAGTCAGCATGGTAGTGAATGTCCACATGCGAAGGGGAAAACATCCCGGGCCAGCGCACCGGCCCGGGGTCAGCGATTACTTGTCCAGGTAAGCTTTGACGGCCTCCAAACCGGGTTTGCCATCCACGGTGGTCACACCGGCCAGCCAGGTGTCGAGCACTTGCGGGTTCTTCTTCAGCCAGGCTTTGGCCGCGGCGTCAGGCTTCATCTTGTCGTCAAGGACGTTACCCATCAGGGTGCTTTCCATGTTCAAGGTGAACGACAGGTTTTTCAGCAATTGACCAACGTTGCTGCATTCCTGGGTGTAGCCCTTGCGAACGTTGGTGTAGATGGTGGCCTGGCCGTAGTTGGGGCCGAACGAGTCGTCACCGCCGGTCAGGTACTTCATCTTGAAGCGGGTGTTCATCGGGTGCGGTTCCCAGCCCAGGAACACGATGGCCTGGTCACGCTTGGAGGCGCGTTCCACTTGCGAGAGCATCCCGGCTTCGCTGGACTCGACCACTTTGAAACCTGCGGTTTTCAAGCCGAAGGCGTCTTTGTCGATGAGGGTCTGAATGGTGCGGTTGCCGTCGTTGCCCGGCTCGATCCCGTAGATCTTGCCGCCCAGTTCATCCTTGAATTTGACGATGTCGGCGAAGTCTTTCAGGCCCTTGTTGTACAGCGCCTCCGGGACCGCCAGGGTGTACTTGGCGTTTTCCAGGTTGGCGCGCACGGTTTCCACGGTGCCGGCATCACGGTACTGCTTGATGTCGTTTTCCATGGTCGGCATCCAGTTGCCGAGGAAAATGTCCATGTTCTTGCCGTCGGCCAGTGACTTGTAAGTCACCGGTACCGAAATCATCGTGGTGCGCGGCTTGTAGCCCAGGCCCTTGAGGACTTCGCTGGTGGTCGCGGTCGTGACGGTGATGTCGGTCCAGCCGACATCGGAGAAGTTGACGGTCTTGCACTGTTCCGGTTCTGCAGCGTGTGCCACAACTGGCAGACTCAGCATGGCGGCCAACAACAACGAGGGTGAACCTTTCATCGGGGTAGACTCCTGTGTCTTTTCTGGCGGCATTCGCCGCGCTTTATATGTGTTGCGGTTGGGGCGTGCATCGAGGCGACGGCACGGTGCCTTGCAAACGAGTCGAGACTGATCATGTACCAGTGAAAATCTGACGCCTACAGGGGGCGTCGTATCCAGTACAGGGATGGTCGTATCCAGTGTCGGTGACGTCGCTTACAGGTTTTTCCAATGGCAAAACCGCAGTTTTTGCCGATCTGCACCGCTAAAAACGGCCAAAACGCCCGATCGCACGAGGGCGGCGTTGGTGAGCATGGTTACGTCGGTGTGAGACGCCGTGAGGGCAAGCAAAAGCTTGATGATGCCGCCATCTGGGCGATCTGAGCGTAGCACCTCGTTCAAGCCTGGCCGTGCTTATCGAGGAGTTCTACCGCAATGGCTATCAGTGTTTTCGACCTGTTCAAGATCGGCATCGGGCCTTCTAGTTCTCACACCGTCGGCCCCATGCGCGCCGCGGCGTTGTTCGTCCAGGCATTACGTGAACGTGAACTGTTGGAACAGGTCAGGCGTGTTGAAGTTCAGCTGTACGGCTCCTTGTCGGCCACCGGCATCGGCCACGGCAGCGACACCGCCACCATCATGGGCCTGATGGGCGAATGGCCGGACGCAATCGACCCGGCGCACATCGGCCTGCGTATTCATACCCTGCGCGAGACCGACACGCTCTTGCTCGACGGCCGCCTGCCGGTGCCCTTCGTCTGGGCGCGCGACATGCGCCTGCTCGACGAAAACCTGCCGTTTCACCCTAACGCCATGACCCTTGTGGTGTTCGGCGATGACGGCGAGCTGCACCGCGATACCTACTATTCGGTCGGCGGCGGTTTTGTGGTGGACCAAGCCCAGGCGCAAAGCGGCGTGGCGGATATGGACCGCACCGAGCTGCCGTACGATTTTTCCAGCGCTGTAGAGCTGTTGCAGCTGTGCAAAACCCATAACCTGCGCGTGGCCGAGTTGATGCTGGCCAACGAAAAGACCTGGCGCGGCGAAGAAGAAATCCGCAGCGGCCTGATGAAACTCTGGCGCGCCATGCAGGATTGCGTGGAGCAGGGCCTCAAGCACGAAGGCATCCTGCCCGGTGGTTTGAACGTGCGGCGCCGCGCCGCCAAGTTGCACCGCAGCTTGCAGGAGTTGAACAAGCCCAATGTGATTGGCTCGACCTTGAGCGCGATGGAGTGGGTCAACCTGTTCGCCCTGGCGGTGAATGAGGAAAACGCAGCGGGTGGGCGCATGGTTACTGCACCGACCAATGGCGCGGCGGGGATCATCCCGGCGGTGCTGCACTACTTCATGAAATTCAGCGACGAGGTGACCGAAGCCAACGTGGTCGACTATTTGCTCAGCGCGGCGGCCGTGGGAATTTTGTGCAAAAAGAACGCCTCCATCTCCGGCGCCGAAGTCGGCTGCCAGGGTGAAGTGGGTTCGGCGTGCGCCATGGCCGCGGCGGGGCTGGCGGAAATCCTTGGCGCCACGCCGGAACAATTGTGCAACGCCGCCGAAATCGGCCTGGAACACAACCTCGGCCTGACCTGCGACCCGGTGGGCGGGCTGGTGCAAGTGCCGTGCATCGAGCGCAACGCGATTGCCGCGGTAAAAGCCATCAACGCGGCGCAGATGGCGCTGCGTGGCGATGGCCAGCACTTTATCTCCCTGGACCGGGTGATCCGCACCATGCGCGATACCGGCGCGGACATGCACGACAAGTACAAGGAGACCTCGCGGGGCGGGTTGGCGGTGAGTGCTGTCGAGTGCTGAGACCGAGTTGCGGCTAATCGGGGGCAAGCCCCCTCCCACACTTGAAGGTATTCACAATTCAAAAGGTGGGAGGGGGCTTGCCCCCGATAGCGGTAGTCCGTCCAACACTGCTCATAAAGTGAACACCCGGACCCAAAAGCGCCACCTTTTAGCGCGTCGCAAACAGACAAGTAGCCCTCAGACGATTCCTCGCCCGACCACCCGTCACCTGTGCGTGCGGTGACAGACTTTTCCCACGCGCTCAAAGCGCCTTCCCATAAGTGCTACCGATCTGCTCACACCCCGTGAGCAGGCTCACTCCAACGGCCTTTTCGGGGCCTATCCCGCACTCCTTACGCGGGCTTATATAGACGCGTCATCAGGTCGTTTTCAGGAGTTATTGAATGGCCATTCAATTTTAGGCATGGCATTTGCTCTATCAATTCAAAGCCTCTCCTTTCCAGGGTGAGCGCAATAACAAGAGCCTCGCCTGAGGCCATCACCCGCTTTGTGTGAGGAGATACCGCGATGACGTCGTTCAACTCCGGGGCTCAACCCCAGAACCGTGCGCCTCAATCCATCGGCTTTTTGCTGCTGGACAATTTCACGCTGATTTCCCTGGCCTCGGCAGTGGAACCGCTGCGCATGGCCAACCAGCTGTCCGGCCGCGAGCTGTATCGCTGGACAACCCTGAGTGTCGACGGCAACCAGGTGTGGGCCAGCGACGGCCTGCAAATCACCCCCGATGCCTCCATGCACAAAGCCCCGGCCCTGGACACTGTGATCGTGTGCGGCGGCGTGGGAATCCAGCGTACCGTTACCCGTGAGCACGTCTCGTGGCTGCAAAGCCAGGCGCGTCAGTCGCGTCGTCTTGGCGCGGTGTGCACCGGCAGTTGGGCCCTGGCCTGCGCCGGTTTGCTCGACGGTTTTGATTGCAGCGTGCACTGGGAATGCCTGGCGTCGATGCAGGAAGCCTTCCCGCGCGTGGCCATGAGCACGCGCCTGTTTACCCTCGACCGCAATCGCTTCACCAGCTCTGGCGGCACCGCGCCGCTGGACATGATGCTGCACCTGATCAGCCGCGACCACGGCCGTGAATTGTCCGCCGCCATCTCCGAAATGTTTGTGTACGAACGCATCCGCAACGAACAGGATCACCAGCGCGTGCCGCTCAAGCACATGCTCGGCACCAACCAGCCGAAGCTGCAGGAAATCGTCGCGCTGATGGAAGCCAACCTCGAAGAGCCGATCGACCTGGACGAGCTGGCGGTGTACGTCGCCGTGTCGCGTCGTCAGCTGGAGCGGTTGTTCCAGAAATACCTGCACTGCTCGCCGTCGCGCTACTACCTCAAGCTGCGCCTGATTCGTGCACGGCAGTTGCTCAAGCAAACGCCGATGTCGATCATCGAAGTGGCCTCGGTGTGCGGGTTTGTGTCCACGCCGCACTTCTCCAAGTGCTACCGCGAATACTTCGGCATTCCGCCGCGCGATGAGCGCGTAGGGTCCAACACTACCCAGCAAGTGGCGATGATGCCGATTCCGCAGGCGCTGGTGTTGTCACCGTTGTCCGGGCCGATGTCGGCGTTGAGCCAGGCCAGGAACGAGTCGACGTTTGCGAGTGTAAGGCTCTAACCCAACCTGGTGGCGAGCGGGCTTGCCCCGCGTTGGGCTGCGCAGCGGCCCCAAAACCGCGTGTTGAGGTTCGTCTAATACACCGCATTGCCTGGAATGGGGCTGCTGCGCAGCCCAACGCGGGACAAGCCCGCTCGCCACAGGGGATTGTCAGGCGCCGGAGTTCTGCTTGAACTGCACCAAAGCAGGCAACAACTGCTTGTCGATCGCCTGGCGCACAGCCGGCAAGATCGTCGCACTGCCGGTGTACATCTGTTCCACCATGCCCTTGAGCGCCTTGGCCCGCGCAGCGCTCAAACCACGTACCGCGCACTCGCAAGCCTGCTCGGCGGTGGCACCGCTGGCGACTTCAAAACCCAGCGAGCGCAGTTGGCCCAGCAGGTCATCCTGGTCAATCAAATCCGCGTGCATCATGACGTTCATCCTGGTGTAGGGAGCGGGGACTGACTGGGATTCTGGTAGGCCCCCGGCCGGTCGGCAAGGGCAGAATTGACGAATGGCTCATATGGCTATGAGCAGGTCGTTTTCGGGTCATTTACCGACAGAAGTAATAGGCACACTGAATGCCAGGCACGCAGCTTGAAGGTTTGGTCACCCTCGGGATGTCACGCTCACACCAAGCACTCTGCCCCGGTCTTGTCACGGCTTGATCGGGGCTTTTTTTGCCTGGGTTTTGTGGTGACTGCACTGGCCTCATCGCAGGCAAGCCAGCTCCCACCTTTTGAGTTGTGAACGCCGTCAAATGTGGGAGCGGGCTTGCCCGCGATGGCCGCGCCGCCGTCTACCGCTGCAACACCAGAATCCGCGAGAGCAACTCATCCCGATCGATGTAACACCCCTGGAAATGCCGCGCCCCGGAAGCCGGGTCAAACGCATTGCGCGCATGCAAGGTGCGGCGGTTATCAAAGCACCACAACTCCCCCGGATTCAGCCGTTTGACCAGCCTGAAACGGTCCTCGCGGGTCATCGCAATAAAGCGCCGATACGCGCGATACAACAACGGCATCTGCTCCACCGGCGCCTCGAACGGCCCGCGCAGAAAGTTGGCCATGCGGATTTCCGCCACGTCACCCAAGGCATCCAGCGCAATGATCGGCGCCAGGCGGCGGTAGTCGCTGTGACGGTCTTTATTGCGAAACTCCACGGGGATTTCACACAACGCACGAAACGCTTCAGGGGCCTCGCTGCGCAGTGCATGGGCGATGGCGAACCCGTCGACAAAAATGCTCTCGCCGCCCGTGGCCTCGTTCACCAGGCAATGCAGAAATTGCAGTCCCGGCTGCAGCTCGCGCGTGGGCAAATCGCTGTGCAACGGCAGGTTGAAAGCGGTGTAGGCATTGCTGTCGGCATCGGCCTTGGACTGCACGTTGAACAGCACGCCAAAGTTGCTCTCGCGGATAAACGAAATGCGCTTGGCGATCAGCGCCAGCGAGCCAGGTTCGGTGGGCACGCCACGGATTTGCGTGAGGCCCGAGTCACGCAAGGCCAGCAACCATTGCAGCAAGATGTTCGGGTCCTCCATCACGCCTGCGTAGTCGAAAACGGGCAACACGAAGGTGCTGTCCCATCGCTGCGATGCTGGTTTGGCTGCACGGCGTTCGGCGCGTGATTCGTCGTCATAGGCATGGGCCCGCAACCAGCCCGGATCGTAGTGGCTGCGATGGCCGCCGCTCCATTGCACACTCAGGCATCCCTGATCGATCTGCGCGCTGACGGCAGTCAGGTGTTCGTCCACATCGACAATCTCGAACACCTGCTCGCGGGTCACGCTGTACACGCATTGCGTGCACGGGCAGTTGTCGCGCAGCCACTGATGATGAAACGGGCTCACCCGGCCATCGGCCCATCGCACGCGTAGCTGATCGGTCAGCACCTGCACCTCGGCGAGGTCGCTGATGGTTGGGTAAATACGAAAATCGGCAACAGCGGCGGCGGTTTGCATGGGGGCTCCTTATTGTTTTTTGGGCGGCAATCCAATCACGCGGCCGAGGAGGGCGGGGCGTGGCAACTCGGCCTGCTGCGCGCTGATCGCGCTGAGTTTTTCCAGGGTGGCCTCGGTGAACGGCGCCGAATGCGGACCGGCGACGTCGACGTGCAGCAGCATCTGTTCGTTGCCGGCCAGCGCCTTCTCCTCACCGACCAGGTGCAGGCTGTGATAGAGGTGCAGGCGTTTGGCATCGTGGGCGATCAGCTGAGTGCGCACCTCGACCTCGGCACCGAGTTTCACCTCACGCAGGTAGTTCAGGTGCAGTTCCAACGTGAACAGTGAATGGCCGCTGGCCTCACGGTTTTCACTGTCCAGACCCAGGGTGTCCATCAGCGCGTCGGTGGCGTAGCTGAAAATCAACAGGTAGAACGCATCGCGCAGGTGGCCGTTGTAATCCACCCAGTCGGGCTGGATCTTTGTGGTGTAGGTGGTGAGTGCTGGCATCACATAAATTCCGGCTATGTACTCGGTTAAATGTGGGAGCTGGCTTGCCTGCGATGGCGGCGGTGAGTCGTACACCGCTGTCGCAGGTAAGCCAGCCCCCACAGGAAATCAACAGCAGTTACTCGGCGAAGCTCATACCGTGCTTGGCTTTGGTGGTCTTCACCGCCTCCAGCACCGCCAACAGGCAATCATCACGATAGCGCTCCAGCGCCGAAATGCTGTGTGTGCCCAACTGATTGCTGGTGCCATCGACCACATCGTCGATCAACTTGTCGGTCAACTCCGGTGCCGGCAAATACGTCCACGGCAACTGCAGCGCCGGGCCGAACTGCGCCATGAAGTGGCGCATACCGGCATCGCCGCCCGCCAGCGTGTAGGTGAGGAAGGTGCCCATGAACGACCAGCGCAAGCCGGCGCCAAAGCGGATCGCATCGTCGATTTCGCCGGTGGTCGCCACTCCGTCATTCACCAGGTGCAGCGCCTCACGCCACAGCGCTTCGAGCAAGCGGTCAGCGATAAACCCCGGCACTTCCTTACGCACATGCAGCGGGCGCATGCCAAGGGATTCATACACCGTGATCGCCGCCTGTATCGCTTCGGGCGCGGTGTTTTGGCCGCCCACCACTTCCACCAGCGGCAGCAGGTAAACCGGGTTGAACGGGTGGCCGACCACGCAGCGTTCCGGGTGGGTGGAACCTTCGTAGAACTCACTCGGCAACAGACCCGAAGTACTCGACCCAATCAGTGCATTCGGCTTGGCCGCTGCGCTGATTTTGCTGTGCAGTTCCAGTTTCAGATCCAGGCGTTCCGGGGCGCTTTCCTGGATGAAGTCGGCGTCTTTCACGCACGCTTCAATAGTGTCGACAAAGCGCAGGCGGTCTTGGGATGCACCCGGTGCCAGGCCTTGTTTCTCCAAGGCGCCCCAGGCATTGGCGACGCGTTTGCGCAGGGCCGCTTCGGCACCGGGCGCCGGGTCCCAGGCGATTACATCCAGGCCGTGGGCGAGGGCGCGGGACACCCAGCCGCTGCCGATAACGCCACTGCCGAGGGCGGCGAAGGTTTTGATTTCGGTGATAAAGCGCATGTCGACGTTCCCTGAATAATTCGGTGATCAATGTGGGAGCTGGCTTGCCTGCGATTGCGGTGTGTCAGTTGGAGTATTCGGTGCTGGTGTACCGCTATCGCGGGCAAGCCCGACTCCCACAGGGTGCAGTAGTGTTTGGAAAAATTAGCCGCGCTTGGTCAGGCCCATCTTGATTCGGCCTTGCGCCGGGGTCATGACCCGCGCGCCCAGGCGGCTGAGGATTTCACTCGCGCGTTCCACCAGTTGGCCGTTGGTGGCGAGCACGCCCTTGTCCAGCCACAGGTTGTCTTCCAGGCCGACTCGCACGTTGCCGCCCAGCAGCACCGCTTGGGCCGCCATCGGCATTTGCATGCGGCCGATACCGAAGCCGGCCCACACCGCGTCGGCGGGCAGGTTGTCGACCATGGCTTTCATGGTGGTGGTGTCGGCCGGCGCGCCCCAGGGGATGCCCAGGCACAGTTGGAACAGCGGGTTGTCGAGCAGGCCTTCCTTGATCATCTGCTTGGCGAACCACAGGTGGCCGGTGTCGAAAATTTCCAGCTCAGCCTTAACGCCCAGTTCCTGAATGCGCTTGGCGCCAGCACGCAGCTGGGCCGGGGTGGACACGTAAATGGTGTCGCCATCGCCAAAGTTCAGCGTGCCGCAGTCCAGGGTGCAGATTTCCGGCAGCAGCTCTTCAACGTGCGCCAGGCGCGTCAGCGGGCCGACCAGGTCGGTGTTGGGGCCGAACTCCATCGGGTTCTCGCCGCCGCCGATTTCCAGGTCGCCGCCCATGCCGGCGGTGAGGTTGACGATGATGTCGATGTCGGCCTCGCGGATGCGCTCCATCACTTCGCGGTACAGCGCGACGTCGCGGCTGAACTTGCCGGTTTGCGGATCACGCACGTGGCAGTGCACCACGGTGGCGCCCGCCTTGGCGGCCTCCACGGCGGCGGCGGCGATTTGTTTGGGAGTGACCGGCACGTGTGGGCTTCTGCCGGTCGTGTCGCCAGCACCGGTGAGTGCGCAGGTGATGATGACGTCGTGGTTCATGAGTCGGTTCCTTACAGGCGGGCGTAGTGATGCCGTTCGCAGCCCACAGCGGCTGCGACACGGTGATTCGAATAGGGTTATTTGCTGGTCAGTTGCAGGTTGGCCGCGGCGGGCTTGCCGTCGAAGGTGGTCACGCCTTCAAGCCAGCGCTGCTGGTCTTGCGGGTGGTCCTTGAGCCACTGCTTGGCGGACTCAATGGCGTCCTTGTGATCCAGCAACGGCTGCATCATCCGGCTCTCGTCGGCGGCGGTGAAGGTCAGGTTGGTCAGCAGCTTGTGCACGTTCGGGCACTGTTCGGCGTAGGTCGGCGACGTGACGCTCCACACCGTGGCCATGCCTTCGTTCGGGCCCAGGGCATCGTCGCTGCCGGTGAGGTAGGTCATCGCGACGTTGACGTTCATCGGGTGTGGCGCCCAGCCAAAGAACACTACGGCTTCCTTGCGGCGTACCGCGCGGTCGACGGCGGCGAGCATGCCGGCTTCGCTGGACTCCACCAGCTGGAATTTGCCCAGGCCGAACTGGTTCTTGGCAATCATCGCCTTGATCTGGGTGTTGGCGCCCGAGCCCGGCTCGATGCCGTAGATCTTGCCGCCCAGTTCCTTCTCGAATTTGGCGATGTCGGCGAAGGTTTTCAGGCCCTTGTTCGCCAGGTAAGTCGGCACGGCGAGGGTGGCGCGCGCGTCTTCCAGGCTGGGTTTCTCGAGGACTTTGACTTGCTTGGCGTCGACGAATGGCGTGATGGTCTGGGTCATCAGCGGGTTCCAGTAACCCAGGAACAGGTCCAGGCGTTGGTCGCGAATGCCGGCGAAGATGATTTGCTGGGACGCGCTGGTCTGTTTGGTCTTGTAGCCGAGGCCGTCGAGCAACACTTGGGTCATGGCGCTGGTGGCGATCACGTCGGTCCAGTTCACCACGCCCATGCGCACGTTTTGGCAAGACGCCGCATCGGCTGCCATCACGTGGGTGCTCAAAATGGCGCTGGCGCTGAGTGCAAGCACGCAGCGGCTGATCAGTCGGTTCATGGTGGATCCCTCGGCAGGTCGTTATTGTGGGTTCCGGCGTCTTTGTGCGCCGTGGGATCAAGTTACGCAGCTTGAGGGGCGGCAAAGCGCACGGCGGCGACCAGCTCTTGCACTGCAGCGACCTGTGCTCTTGAATGGCCGGTTGAACTGGCGTATCACAGTGACCACGCTGCCCGTCCTACGAGAGCGCCACCATGTCCCAGGATTTCTACTTTCTGCTGATGCCGGGTTTCTCGGCCATCGGCTTTATCTCTGCGCTGGAACCGCTGCGCGTGGCCAACCGCTTTCGCGGCGAGCTGTACCGCTGGCACGTGCTGAGCGCCGACGGCGGAGCGGTGTTGGCGAGCAATGGCATGTCGGTCAACGCCGACGCCGCATTGGAGCCGCTGAAAAAAGGCGCGACGCTGATGGTGGTCGCCGGCTTCGAACCCTTGAAGTTCACCACGCCCGCGCTGGAGCACTGGCTGCGCCGCCTCGACCACGACGGCGTCACCCTTGGCGCCATCGACACGGGCGCCTGTGTGCTCGCTGAGGCCGGCTTGCTCGATGGCCACCGCCTCACGCTGCACTGGGAAGCCATCGATGCGTTCAAGGAGTCTTATCCACAGCTCACCGTGACCCAGGAGCTGTTCGAAATCGACCGCCGTCGCATCACCTGCGCGGGCGGCACGGCGTCCATCGACCTGATGCTCGACCTGATCGCCCAGGCCCACGGCCCGGACCTGGCGATTCAGGTTTCCGAACAATTCGTGCTCGGCCGCATCCGCCCACGCAAAGACCACCAGCGCATGCAGATCGCCACGCGCTACGGCATCAACAACAAGAAGCTGGTGCAAGTGATCGGTGAAATGGAACAACACACCGAACCGCCGCTGACCACCCTGGCATTGGCCGAGGCGATCAAAGTCACCCGGCGCCAGTTGGAGCGGTTGTTTCGTCTGCATCTGAACGACACACCAAGCAATTTCTACCTCGGCCTACGCCTGGAAAAAGCCCGGCAGCTATTGCGTCAGAGCGACATGAGTGTGCTGGAGGTGAGTATTGCGTGCGGGTTTGAGTCGCCGTCGTATTTCACGCGCAGCTATCGGGCGCGGTTTGCCAAGTGCCCAAGGGAGGATCGGCGACGGGAGGTGGTTTGACGGGTAATTATAGTCAATTATACTCGCTACTATAATTTATAGTCCTTTCCATAATTGAGTATAAAAGCATGTCGAAGAACAGCGGCTTCGTATTCCGCCGCCCCGCCCTGGCAGGCAGCATTGCCGACGGTTTGGTGGGGGCCGGTATTCAGGATTTTACCTCTGGCCTGTTTCTCGCGGCGCCGCGCCGCACCGGCAAAAGCACCTTTTTGCGTGAAGACCTGATCCCCGAGTGCGAGCTGCGGGGTTGGCTGACGGTGTATGTCGATCTCTGGGCCGATAAAGAGAAAGATCCGGCGGAGTTGATCGCCAGCGCCATTGCCGCTGCGCTGGTGCCTTATGAAAAGGGCATTCGCAAACTCGCCAAGAACATCGGCATCGAGAAACTAAGCTTTCTGCGCACCCTGTCCTGGGACTTCACCAAGCCACAATTGCCCGTCGGTGCAACACTGACCCAAGCCCTGGAGTTGCTGCACAGCGCCGCGGAAAAACCCGTGGTGCTGGTGATTGACGAAGCGCAGCATGCTTTAACCACCGAGTCCGGTATTAACGCGATGTTCGCGTTGAAAGCCGCCCGGGATCAGCTCAACCAAGGCCGTGACGAAGAGGGCAGCGGCTTGCGCCTGGTGTTCACCGGCTCCAACCGCGACAAGCTCGCACATTTGGTCCTCGGCAAAAGCCAGCCGTTCTTCGGCTCCAGCATCACGCCGTTTCCCTTGCTCGGCAAAGCGTTCACCCAAGCCTACACCGCGCACCTCAACGCGCATTTGGCCAGCACCAATCAATTCGATGCGGCGGATATCGACGAGGCCTTCGAGCTGGTAGGCCGTCGCCCCGAGATGCTGCGCACCATTATTGGCGAAGTGGCGCTGGAGCTGGGCGAAGCGAGCAACTTGGGCCAGTTGCTGCACAGTCGTGCTGAATTCCTGCGCGCGGGCGTGTGGACGGAGTTCGAAAGCGCCTGGAACAACCTCACCATCCCCCAGCGCGCCGTGTTGGAGGTGATGGTGGAGCGTTCGCAGAACAACGAACCCTTTGCGCCGTTCACCGACAGCACCCTCACAGCGGTGAGCAAAGCGCTGGAGGACATGGGCAGCGATGTGGTGCCGGGCACCCAGACCATTCAGGCGTGCATCGATGCTTTGCGCGACAAGGAGCTGGTGTGGAAGTCGAGCCGGGGCGGCTATGCCCTGGAAGACAAATCCTTCGGGGATTGGCTGCTGCACAAGCGCTGAAGCGCACCACAAAACCAATGTGGGAGGGGGCTTGCCCCCGATAGCGGTGGGTCAGCAGCCTATAAGTGACTGAAACACCGACATCGGGGGCAAGCCCCCTCCCACATTTGATAGGCGTCGTGGCTTATTTCTTTACCAGCGCCGAACACGCCGCCTTGTAGGCCTCATGCTGATACTTGTTCAGCGAAGCGGGCAGATCAAAATTGTGCTTCTTGTTCTGCGCATTGATGGTCTGCGGCGACAGCAGTGTCACCTCAACCCCCTCCAGCAGCTGAAACACGCCTTCAATCTTGAACGTGGTCGGGCCACCGGCGAACTCGCCTTTCTTGCTGCGCTTCTTGATCGCGATGCGGGTGATGGCGTTTGCCTGCACAAACGCTTTCACCTGCGCGGCGAAGGCTTTGACGTTGGCTGCCTCATCGTCGTCTTCCAGGGCGATTTTCTTGGTGGCCAGGGCGACGTGGGTCAGCGCCTGGTTGTCCAGGGAGGCGACAGCGATGATGGCTTCGCTGCCTTTGATTTCGATGCCGCAGATAGTCATGAATGGCCTTGATACAGAGGAAAGTGGCAGAGATTGTCGCTTATTCCTGCCCGATCGACTCCAAAAACTCCGACCGCTCATCACTCATCCGCGCCAGGCAGTCATTGAGTTGAATCGCGTATTCCTTGCTGCCGTTGACTGCCGGGAAGGTGTCCACTGCGCAATCGGCGTCACGCAGTTTTTCCCACTTTTGCTGAGCATCCTTCAGACGAGCGGTAATGTCGGCCAGTTGCGACTTGTTGCTGCCATAGGTCGAACCCATGCGTTCCAGCAGGCCTTGATAGTTGTCTTTGAGCAATTGTTCAGCGGTGGTTTTGTTGTAAGTGGCGCATTCCAGGGTTTGTTTGTCGTTTTCGATGCCATCGCAGGGCGTGTTGTCGGTGTCTTCGGCCGCGTGGACGCCGGTTGCGATGAGTGCCAAAGCCAGGAAAATCGATTTCATTGCGCCGTCTCATATCAGGTGATGCGGAATTCTGGCTCAAGCGTAAGACAAAGAACAGTCGTCAGTCAGACGTGTCATGTAGGCCTTTGTCGCAGATTGACGCTTTCGGCAATTCCCCTGTCGTTTTTGCACCCGGTTCGTTCAGCCCCTGGGCATATGCTGGCCCCAAAGCGCCGGCAGACGATTCGGCGCATGAATCGCCAATAAGGGGACGCCTGATGAGCCCAGCGCAATTGCACGCCGACAGCATCGTTATCGACGGGCTGATCATTGCCAAGTGGAACCGCGACCTGTTCGAGGACATGCGCAAAGGTGGGCTGACCGCCGCCAACTGCACCGTGTCGGTGTGGGAAGGCTTCCAGGCCACGATCAATAACATCGTGGCCAGCCAGACCCTGATCCGTGAGAACAGCGACCTGGTGATCCCGGTGAAAACCACCGCCGACATCCGCAAAGCCAAGGAACAGGGCAAAACCGGCATCATCTTCGGCTTCCAGAACGCCCATGCGTTTGAAGACCAGCTGGGCTACGTCGAGATCTTCAAGCAGCTCGGGGTGGGCGTGGTGCAGATGTGCTACAACACCCAAAACCTGGTCGGCACCGGTTGCTACGAGCGCGATGGCGGCCTGTCGGGTTTTGGCCGTGAAGTCGTCGGCGAGATGAACCGCGTCGGCATCATGTGCGACCTGTCCCACGTCGGCTCCATGACCAGCGAAGAAGTCATCCTCGAATCGAAAAAGCCGGTGTGCTACTCCCACTGCCTGCCGTCCGGCCTGAAAGAGCACCCGCGCAACAAGTCCGATGAAGAGCTGAAGTTCATCGCCGACCACGGCGGTTTTGTCGGTGTGACCATGTTCGCGCCATTCCTGGCCAAGGGCATCGATTCGACCATCGATGACTACGCCGAAGCCATCGAATACACCATGAACATCGTCGGCGAAGACGCCATCGGCATCGGTACCGACTTCACCCAGGGCCATGGCCAGGATTTCTTCGAAATGCTGACCCATGACAAGGGCTACGCCCGCCGCCTGACCAGCTTCGGCAAGATCATCAACCCGCTGGGCATCCGCACCGTGGGCGAGTTCCCCAACCTCACCGAGACCCTGCTCAAGCGCGGCCACAGCGAGCGCGTGGTGCGCAAGATCATGGGCGAAAACTGGGTCAACGTCCTCAAGGACGTCTGGGGCGAATAAGCCACCGCCAACACTTCTTTTCCCCAGGCCATTCGGTGCCTGGGGCATTCAAACGAATTTTCTGGAGTTAAGTTTCCATGGCCAAGATCGCCCCGCAATTGCCAATCGAAGTCGACAGCGAAACCGGTGTCTGGACCTCCGACGCCCTGCCGATGCTGTACGTGCCGCGCCATTTCTTCGTCAACAACCACATCGGTATCGAGGAAGTGCTGGGCGCAGATGCCTACGCCGAAATCCTCTACAAGGCCGGCTACAAATCCGCCTGGCACTGGTGTGAAAAAGAAGCTGAATGCCACGGCCTGGAAGGCGTCGCGGTGTTCGAGCACTACATGAAGCGCCTGTCGCAACGCGGCTGGGGCCTGTTCAAGATCCAGGACATCGACCTCGACAAAGGCACCGCCAGCGTCAAGCTCGAACACTCGGCATTTGTCTACGTGTACGGCAAGGTCGGGCGCAAGGTCGACTACATGTTCACCGGCTGGTTTGCCGGCGCCATGGACCAGATTCTGCAGGCGCGTGGCAGTCAGATCCGCACCGTGGCCGAGCAAGTGTACGGAGGCTCCGAAGAGGGCCACGACGACGGCCTGTTCACCGTCAAGCCGTTGTAAGTCGAGGAACCGTGCCATGGCTTTCGAAGCAATGTTCGCGCCGATCCAGATCGGCAAACTGACCATCCGCAACCGCGTGCTCAGTACCGCCCACGCCGAGGTGTATGCCACCGACGGCGGCATGACCACCGACCGCTATGTGAAGTATTACGAAGAGAAAGCCAAGGGCGGGATCGGCCTGGCGATCTGCGGCGGTTCTTCCAGTGTGGCCATCGACAGCCCGCAAGGCTGGTGGAAATCGGTGAACCTGGCCGATGACCGGATCATCCCGCACTTCCAGAACCTGGCCGATGCCATGCACAAGCATGGCGCCAAGATCATGATCCAGATTACCCACATGGGCCGTCGCTCGCGCTGGGATGGCGAGCATTGGCCCACATTGCTGTCGCCGTCGGGCATCCGCGAGCCGGTGCACCGCGCCACCTGCAAAACCATCGAGCCGGAAGAAATCTGGCGGGTGATCGGCAACTACGCCAGCGCGGCGGCGCGCGCCAAGGCCGGTGGCCTGGATGGCGTGGAACTGTCGGCGGTTCACCAGCACATGATCGACCAGTTCTGGAGCCCGCGCGTCAACAAGCGCACCGACGAATGGGGCGGCAGCTTTGAAAACCGCATGCGTTTTGGCCTTGAGGTATTGAAGGCTGTGCGGGCTGAGGTCGGCCCGGATTTCTGCGTGGGCATCCGCCTGTGCGGCGATGAATTTCACCCGGACGGCCTGTCCCACGAGGACATGAAACAGATCGCCAAGTATTACGACGACACCGGCATGCTCGACTTTATCGGCGTTGTGGGCTCGGGTTGCGACACCCACAACACCCTGGCCAACGTGATCCCGAACATGAGTTATCCACCGGAGCCGTTTTTGCACCTGGCCGCCGGTATCAAGGAAGTGGTCAAGGCCCCGGTGCTGCACGCGCAGAACATCAAGGACCCGAACCAGGCCACGCGCATTCTGGAAGGCGGCTACGTGGACATGGTTGGCATGACCCGTGCGCACATCGCTGACCCGCACCTGATCGCCAAGATCAAGATGGGCCAGATCGACCAGGTCAAACAGTGCGTCGGCGCCAACTACTGCATCGACCGCCAGTACCAAGGGCTGGATGTGCTGTGCATCCAGAACGCCGCGACCTCGCGTGAATACATGGGCGTGCCGCACATCATCGAGAAGTCCACCGGGCCCAAACGCAAAGTCGTGGTGGTCGGTGCCGGCCCTGCCGGGATGGAAGCCGCACGCGTCGCCGCCGAGCGTGGCCATGACGTGACGTTGTTCGAGAAGAAAGACTTTATCGGCGGGCAAATCACCACCGCTTCCAAAGCACCGCAGCGCGACCAGATTGCCGGTATTACGCGTTGGTTCCAGCTGGAGCTGGCGCGCTTGAACGTCGACCTGCGCCTGGGCGTGGCGTCAAACGCCGATGCGATCCTCGACTTGCGCCCGGACGTGGTGGTGCTGGCCGTCGGCGGGCACCCGTTCCTGGAGCAGAACGAACATTGGGGCGCGGCCGAAGGCCTGGTGGTCAGCAGTTGGGACGTGCTCGACGGCAAAGTTGCGCCGGGCAAGAACGTGCTGGTGTACGACACCATTTGCGAATTCACCGGCATGTCGGTGGCGGACTTCCTGGCCGACAAAGGCAGCCAGGTCGAGATCGTCACCGACGACATCAAGCCGGGCGTGGCCGTGGGCGGTACGTCGTTCCCGACCTACTACCGCAGCATGTACCCGAAAGAAGTGATCATGACCGGCGACATGATGCTGGAAAAGGTCTACCGCGAAGGCGACAAGCTGGTGGCGGTGCTGGAGAACGAATACACCGGCGCCAAGGAAGAACGCGTGGTCGATCAAGTGGTGGTCGAGAACGGCGTGCGTCCGGATGAAGAGATCTACTACGCGCTCAAGCAGGGTTCACGCAACAAAGGCCAGATGGACATCGAAGCGCTGTTCGCGATCCAGCCGCAGCCGTGCCTGAGCGAGCCGGGCGAGGGGTACTTGCTGTTCCGCATCGGTGACTGTGTGGCGCAGCGTAATACCCACGCCGCGATCTATGACGCCCTGCGCCTGTGCAAGGATTTCTGACGAGGTGAACTCGGTCAAAAAGGCGGGAGGGGGCTTGCCCCCGATGGCGGCGGGTCAGGTGATACAGCTGTAGCTGACCCACCGCTTTCGGGGGCAAGCCCCCTCCCACATTCAGGCCAGTTTCACAGTAGATATGTGCGGTTTGTGGGAGCTTCACCATGTTGAACACCTTGCTGCCTGTTCTTTTGTTCGCGGCGCTGGGCCTGGCTTTGCTGGGCGCCCTGCGCCGGGTGAACATGTGGCGCCGCGGCCGCGCCTCCAAGGTCGACCTGCTCGGCGGTCTGCTGGCCATGCCCAAGCGTTACATGGTCGACCTGCACCACGTGGTCGCCCGCGACAAATACATCGCCAACACCCACGTCGCCACCGCCCTGGGCTTTGTGCTGTCGGCGTTGCTGGCGATTCTGGTGCACGGTTTCGGCCTGCATAACCGCATTCTCGGCTACGCCTTGCTGCTGGCCTCGGTGCTGATGTTTGTCGGCGCCACGTTCGTCTACCTGCGCCGTCGCAACCCGCCGTCGCGCCTGTCGAAAGGCCCGTGGATGCGCCTGCCGAAAAGCCTGATGGCGTTCTCGGTGAGCTTCTTCCTGGTGACGTTGCCGGTGGCCGGGATTCTGCCGGCCGACTTCGGCGGCTGGCTGCTGGCGGCATTGCTGAGCCTGGGCGTGCTGTGGGGCGTGTCGGAAATGTTCTTCGGCATGACCTGGGGCGGCCCGATGAAACACGCCTTCGCCGGTGCACTGCACCTGGCCTGGCACCGCCGCGCCGAACGTTTTGGTGGCGGCCGTTCCACCGGCTTGAAGCCGCTGGACTTGAGCGATAAAACCGCGCCGCTGGGCGTGGAAAAACCCAAGGATTTCACCTGGAACCAACTGCTCGGCTTCGATGCCTGCGTGCAGTGCGGCAAGTGTGAAGCCGCCTGCCCGGCGTTCGCCGCCGGCCAGCCGCTGAACCCGAAGAAGTTGATTCAGGACATGGTGGTCGGCCTGGCCGGTGGCACCGATGCCAAGTTCGCCGGCAGCCCGTATCCCGGCAAACCGGTGGGCGAACATGCCGGTAACCCGCACCAGCCGATCGTCAACGGCCTGGTGGATGCCGAAACCCTGTGGTCGTGCACCACCTGCCGCGCCTGCGTGGAAGAGTGCCCGATGATGATCGAGCACGTGGACGCCATCGTCGACATGCGCCGCCACCTCACCCTGGAAAAAGGCGCCACGCCGAACAAGGGCGCCGAAGTCTTGGAAAACCTGATCGCCACCGACAACCCCGGCGGTTTTGCACCGGGCGGCCGCCTGAACTGGGCGGCGGATTTGAACCTGCCGCTGTTCAGTGAAAAAGGCAGCGCCGACGTGTTGTTCTGGGTCGGCGACGGCGCCTTCGACATGCGCAACCAACGCACCCTGCGCGCCTTCGTCAAAGTGCTGAAAGCGGCCAAGGTCGACTTCGCGGTGCTCGGCCTGGAAGAGCGCGACAGCGGCGACGTCGCGCGCCGCCTGGGCGATGAAGCCACCTTCCAGTTGCTGGCTACGCGCAATATCCAGACCCTGGAAAAATACTGCTTCAAGCGCATCGTCACCTGCGACCCGCACAGCTTCCACGTACTCAAAAACGAGTACGGCGCCTTCAACGGTAGCTACCGGGTGCAGCACCACAGCACCTTCATGGCCGAACTGATCGGCGACGGCGCGTTGAACCTGGGCCAGCACAAAGGCGACAGCGTGACCTATCACGACCCTTGTTACCTGGGCCGCTACAACGGCGAATACGAGGCGCCGCGCCAAGTGCTGCGCGCGCTGGGCATCGAGGTCAAGGAGATGCAACGCTCGGGCTTCCGTTCACGCTGCTGCGGTGGCGGTGGCGGTGCGCCGATCACTGACATTCCCGGCAAGCAACGCATTCCCGATATGCGCATGGAAGACATCCGCGAAACCGGCGCCGAGCTGGTGGCTGTGGGTTGCCCGCAGTGCACGGCGATGCTCGAAGGTGTGGTTGAACCGCGCCCGTTGATCAAAGACATCGCCGAGCTGGTGGCTGACGCTTTGCTCGAAGACGCCGCCCCGGCAAAAGCCCCGATTAAGCGTGAACCTGCGGAGGTGCACTGATGAGCGACATTATCCGCCGCGACCCACGGGCCGAATGGATTGCCCGCAACCGCCTGCACCCGCTGCATGCGGCGATGCAGCCGCTGCAACACAGCTGGATGGGACCCAACGGCGTCATCCGCAAGAACATGCATGGGGTCGGTTTTATCGGCCCCAACGGCATCAAACGCATTGACCGCAGCGGTGCCCAGCAGGGCGGCGCGGCCAAGCGCACAGCGGCGGTGCAAGTGCAGTTGCCGCTGCATCAGGTACCGGCGCCGGCGTTTTATATCAGCGTGGTGCCGGACATGGTCGGCGGCCGCCTGAGCAGCCACGACCGCGACGTGCTCGGCATGGCGCGGCAACTCGCCGGCAGCGACGGCGCTGTGCTGGCGGTGGTGTTTGGCGAACACAAGGAAAGTGCCTTTGCCACGGCCGGCGTTGATCGCCTGCTGGTGTTGGAAGGCCACGAATTCGACGGTTATTCACCGGAGCAACGCGTCCAGGGCCTGCGGGCTGTGGATAACCAGTTCAACCCGCGCCACTGGCTGCTGCCGGACAGCCGCAGCGGTGGTGGTGAATTGGGTC
Organism: Pseudomonas sp. NFX183; assembly: GCF_047943075.1. Taxonomy (NCBI): domain Bacteria; kingdom Pseudomonadati; phylum Pseudomonadota; class Gammaproteobacteria; order Pseudomonadales; family Pseudomonadaceae; genus Pseudomonas; species Pseudomonas sp. NFX183. Next base: position 2,677,403 of record NZ_CP181333.1, read on the forward strand.
GGCGTTTTGCCGCCAGCCTCAAGGAGCGCCCGGCCACGCGGGTCTGGCAGATCAAGGGCGAAGAATGCATCGGCCGCGCGGGTGCGGGCCAGGAAGACTTGGCCCGGCCATTGCCGCGCCTGATCCTGGCGGCCGTGGAGTGCGCCGAACCGGTCAGCGAAACACGTCACGAGGCATTGCCCGTGGAGTTATCCACACCCTTGGCGCGCAGCTTGCCGCGTATCGAAGACCTCGGTGCGGTGGCGGTGGACCCCGGCGCGATTCCCATGGCCGAAGCGGAGTTTATTTTCTCCGGCGGCAATGGCGTGAAGGACTGGGCACTGTTCCACCGGACCGCCGCGGCCCTGGGCGCCACCGAAGGCGCCTCGCGGGTGGCGGTGGACGATGGCTTTATGGCGCGTGATCGCCAGGTCGGCGCCAGTGGCACCTGGGTCACGGCGCGGGTTTACGTGGCCGTGGGCATTTCCGGGGCGATCCAGCACCTGCAAGGCATTGGCGCCTGCGACAAGGTGGTGGCGATCAACCTCGACCCCGGCTGCGACATGATCAAGCGTGCCGACCTGTCGGTGATCGGCGAGAGCGCCGCGATTCTGCAAGCCTTGATCGCTGCGGTCGAGGCCTACCGAAACGGCGCCAAGCGCGATGCGGCTTAAGGACATGACCATGACAACACCTGTAATCAGCTTGGTATCCATCGGCGCCCACCCCACTTCTGGCCGGCCACGCCGCGCGGAGCAGGATGCTCGCGCCGTCGAGTTGGGCCTGCAAATGGCTGGGGATAAGTTGCAGGTGCTGCACGCCGGCAACATTCACGAGCCGACGTTGCGCAGTTACCTGGGCATGGGTTTGCCGCAATTGCATGTGCTTGAGCAGCCGGACGGCGCTGACGCCTTGCCTGCCCTCAGCGATTACCTGCGCGGTGCCGGTGCCCAGGTGGTGCTCACCGGCAGCCAGGCGGAAACCGGCGAGGGCTCGGGCATGTTGCCGTTTCTGCTGGCCGAGCAACTGGGCTGGCCGCTGATTGTCGGCCTGGCGCAGGTGGAGTCCATCGACGGCGGCATCGCCCACGTGCTGCAAGCCTTGCCGCGCGGGCAGCGGCGGCGCTTGAAGGTGCGCCTGCCGTTTCTGGCCACGGTGGATAACGCCGCGCCCAAGCCACGGCAAAGCGCCTACGGCCCTGGGCAGCGCGGAGAATTGGCCGCCCATGAAGTCGAGATTGAACAGGATGAGTTATTCACAGGTGCGGTGCTGCAGCCGGCCAAGCCTCGGCCCAAGCGCCTCAAGGTGATCAAGGCCAAGAGCGGCGCCGACCGCATGAAGGCCGCCACGGCCAAGGCCAGCGGCGGCGGCGGGCAAGTGCTCAAGGGGCTTAGTCCCGAGGCGGGTGCTGAGGCCATTCTCAAGCTGCTGATTGAAGAAGGCGTGGTGCGCTGATGCCCTGTGAGAGCTGGTTTGTGTGGGAGCTGGCTTGCCTGCGATAGCCTCACTTCGGTCTAACTGATAAACCGAGTTGCCTGCATCGCGGGCAAGCCCGGCTCCCACAGAAAAGCCGGCTCCCACATTGATTAGTGGGCTTACCCACAATCCCTGTTGACCCGTCTGTGGATAACCTGTTCGCGGTTGTCCACAACCCCGGTAAATCAAGCCCTGTAGCCCCCTGTACGAAAAACAACCAGGCTAACCAGCGGTTTTTCCTGGGGTTTTTCTATGAATAACTTCTTTCGCCGGTACCGACTTGCCCCCAAAGTCTGTTGGCGCTTCTGTGGATAAGATGTTCGCTACCGGCTGCAGGCCACGTAGATAAAGGCTTTCATTGATGCGATCAAAATTTGATCAATTCGCGCTATTTGCTCAATCAAAACCTTGAAACCCGCGATTTATGAAGGGTTGACGCGGTTTTCCACAGCATCGGTAAAGTTGCCCCCAAAGTCTGTTGGTGCTTCTGTGGATAAGGTGTTCGCGTACTGCCACAGGCCACGTATTTAGCGGCTATCAGAGAGTTGATCAATAAGTGATCAAACGATTACGAAAGCGCACGGCTGGAATAAGTCACGGATTTTCTTCATTTATTTTCAGAAGACCGCGCACTTGCCCACAATTGCTGTGGGTGGCTTTGTGGATAAGTTGTTGGGCGAAGGCTGGAGGGCAAGGCGGGAAAGGGTTGCAAGGGAGTTGATCAATTCTTGAGCAGTGTGGAAACCTGATGTGGGAGCGGGCTTGCTCGCGAAGGCGGTGTGTCAGTCACCCGATGGGCTGGCTGATCCACTGCATTCGCGGGCAAGCCCGCTCCCACATTTTGATCGGTCGCGTGTCAGTTACTCGTGTGCGGCCACGCCCTTGAGGTATGGCGCCGGCGCAGCGCCCAGGTTGCTCAGCAAGCGCTCGCTGTACCAATCCACAAAATTCACCACACCAAACTCATACGTCTTGGAGTAAGGCCCTGGCTGATAGGCGGTGGAGTTGATCCCGCGCTGGTTTTCTTCGGCCAGGCGACGGTCCTGATCGTTGGTGGCGTCCCACACTTTGCGCATGCGCTCCACGTCGTAGTCCACGCCTTCGACGGCGTCCTTGTGCACGATCCACTTGGTGGTGACCATGGTTTCCTGAGCGCTGATCGGCCACACGGTGAACACGATGATGTGATCGCCCATGCAGTGGTTCCACGAGTGCGGCAGGTGCAGGATGCGCATCGAGCCCAGGTCCGGGTTCTTGATGCGGCCCATCAGCTTGTTGCAGCCTTGCTTGCCGTCCAGGGTCATCGACACGGTGCCCTTGAGCAGTGGCATGCGCACGATGCGGTTACGCAGGCCGAAGCTGGCGTGGGCGTAAGGGATCTTCTCGGCACCCCAGGCGGCGGCGGAAGCGGCGACGTGGTCCTTGAAGGCCTGGTCGGCGCGCGGGTCAGTGACGTCGTCCCATTCCAGCAGGGTTTTCAACAATTCCGGGTGCGAGGCGTTGCAGTGGTAGCACTCGCGATTATTTTCCAGCACCAGCTTCCAGTTGGCCTTTTCGAACAAGGTGGTCTGGATCGCCACCTTGGTGTTTTCCATGTCGTAGGGTTCCATGTAGTGGTTCAACGTCGACAGGAAGTCATCGATGGCCGGCGGGTTCTCGGCCAGGCTGATGAAGATGTAGCCGCCGGCGGTCTTCACGTTCACGGGTTTCAAGCCGTACTGCTTCATGTCGAAGTCGGCGCCCATCTCGGTGCCGGCGAACAGCAGGCGGCCGTCCAGCTCGTAGGTCCACTGGTGGTAATGGCACACCAGTTTGGCAACCTTGCCCTTGTCGCTGGTGCACAAGCGCGACCCACGGTGGCGGCACACGTTGTGAAAGGCATGCACCACGCCTTCGGCGCCACGGATTACGATGATCGGGTTCTTGCCCACTTGCAGGGTCAGGTAATTGCCTTTGGTGGGGATCTCGCAGGTCATGCCGGCGATCAACCACTCTTTCTGGAAGATCTCCTGCATGTCGATATCAAACAGCCGCTCGTCAGAGTAAAACGGCTGCGGCAGCGAAAAAGTGCGCTCGCGCTCTTGCAGCATTTGCGCGGTGGCCTTGCGTGCGGGTTCCAGCGGATCGCCCAAGCTTAAGGTTGCGGTGACGTCCATCGTGTGTGTCCTCAGGGCCATTCTGTGTGGCCGGCGAATAGTGGCTGATCAGGTTTTGCAGCAAGGCGTAAAGAAAGCGTCGTTGTTGGGAGCGAGTGTGGGCCCGGCAAAGGCCAGAACCTTGTCCATTAGCGACATGGCCCACTCTGATCCCGACGCGCAACCCCCGTGGTATGGGGGCTGGTCGCGATAAGTATGTGAATGTCGCAGATAGGTAAATGGACGTTTCTCGCGTTACGCAGAATCGCCACCATCAGGCCGATATACGGCTGCGGAGAACAGCATGTCCAACAGCTTCCTGAATCCGGTCACCACCCAGACCTGGGCCAATGGTCGGCACATTGTCCGTTGCGTCAAAGTCATCCAGGAAACCTGGGACGTGCGCACCTTCTGCTTCATGGCCGACCAGCCGATCCTGTTCTTTTTCAAGCCGGGGCAGTTCGTCACCCTGGAGCTGGAAATCGACGGCCAGCCGATCATGCGCTCCTACACCATTTCCAGTTCACCGTCGGTGCCGTACAGCTTTTCGGTGACGATCAAACGCGTGCCGGGCGGCAAGGTTTCCAACTGGCTGCACGACACACTGCATGAAGGCCAGGAGTTGGCGGTGCACGGGCCGGTGGGGCTGTTCAATGCCATCGATTTCAGCAACCCCAAGGTTCTCTACCTCAGCGGCGGTGTCGGCATCACGCCGGTGATGTCCATGGCGCGGTGGTATTACGACACCAACGCCAATGTCGACATGACCTTTATCCACAGCGCGCGCTCACCCAAAGACATCATTTACCACCGCGAGCTGGAACACATGGCGTCGCGGATCGACAACTTCAGCCTGCACCTGATCTGTGAAAAACACGGCCTGGGCGAGCCCTGGGCCGGTTATCGCGGCTACCTGAACCACAAGATGCTCGAACTGATGGTGCCGGACTTCCTTGAGCGCGAAGTGTTCTGCTGTGGCCCTACGCCGTACATGAACGCGGTGAAGCGCCTGCTGGAAGTGGCGGGCTTTGATATGACGCGCTACCACGAAGAGTCCTTTGGCGCGACACCGCCGGAAGCGCGTGCCGACGCGGTGGAGCAAGCCGAACAGGCGGCCGACGCACCGGAAATCGACTTGGCCGACCTGCATCAGGTGGAATTCATTGCGTCGGGCAAGAGCATTCGTGTGGCGCCGGGCGAAACCGTCCACGCCGCTGCGGCCAAGCTTGGCCTGCTGATTCCCAAAGCCTGCGGCATGGGCATCTGCGGCACCTGCAAGGTGATGAAGCTGGGCGGGGAGGTCGAGATGGACCACAACGGCGGGATTACCGAAGAAGACGAGGCCGAAGGCTACATCCTGTCGTGCTGCAGTGTGCCGAAGGGTGATGTGCGGATCGAGTTCTGATAGGCCAAACCCTCAAACGGGCAGGGTCAAATGTGGGAGGGGGCTTGCCCCCGATGGCAGTGGAACAGTCACTGATGCATTGACTGAAAGACTGCTATCGGGGGCTTGCCCCCTCTCACATTTTGTTCAGTGGTGAATTCAGGCGCCCATCACTTCGCGGATGTCTGCCGCCAATTCGCGCACGCGCTCTTCTTCGGTATCCCACGCACACATGAACCGCGCGCCGCCTTTGCCGATGAAGGTGTAAAAGCGCCAGCCCTTGGCCGTCAAGGCCTCGATGGCCGCTTCCGAGAGTTGCAGGAACACGCCGTTGGCTTGCACCGGGAACATCAATTCCACACCAGGAATGTCTGCCACCAGGCTGCTCAGCAATTGCGCGCAGTGGTTGGCGTGGCGTGCGTGTTTGAGCCAGGCGTCGTTTTCCAGCAGGCCCACCCACGGCGCCGAGAGAAAGCGCATCTTTGATGCAAGCTGACCGGCCTGTTTGCAGCGGTAATCGAAGTCTTCGGCCAGCTTGTGGTTGAAGAACAGGATGGCTTCACCCACCGCCATGCCGTTTTTCGTGCCGCCGAAGCACAATACGTCCACGCCGGCTTTCCAGGTCAAGTCGGCCGGGGAACAGCCGAGGAACGCGCAGGCGTTGGAGAAGCGTGCGCCGTCCATGTGCAGGTTCAGGCCCAGTTCTTTGCAGGTGGCACTGATCGCACGGATTTCTTGCGGGGTGTACACGCTGCCGACTTCGGTGGCTTGGGTCAGGGTGACCACGCGTGGTTTGGGGTAATGAATGTCCTGGCGCTTGAGCGCGATCTCGCGGATCGATTCCGGGGTCAGCTTGCCGTTTTCGGTGCGGGCGGTGAGCAGCTTGGAGCCGTTGGAGAAAAACTCCGGCGCGCCGCATTCGTCGGTTTCGACGTGGGCGGTTTCCGAGCAAATCACGCTATGGTAGCTCTGGCACAGCGAGGACAGCGCCAGCGAGTTGGCGGCGGTGCCGTTGAAGGCGAAGAAGACTTCGCAGTCGGTTTCGAACAGATTGCGGAAACCGTCGGCGGCGCGGTGGGTCCATTCATCATCGCCGTAGGCGCGTTGATGGCCCTGGTTGGCGAGTTCCATGGCGGCCCAGGCTTCCGGGCAAATGCCGGAATAGTTGTCGCTGGCGAATTGTTGGCTCTTGTCGGTCATGGCCCATTCCTGTGGTCGATGTTGGTGCGCACTGTAACCAAGAATGTTGGGCGGGCGCACGCACTGTAAATGCAAAGTCACTGGGGAATTATGCACGGTACTGAAACGATTCCTGCCAAGCAGGCGCGCGATGGCGCCTTGGACCTGCTCAAGTGGCTGGCGCTGCTGAGCATGGTCCTGGATCACCTGCGCTATGTGGGTTGGAGCCTGGATGGCCTGTACGTGCCGGGGCGCCTCGCATTCCCGTGGTTTTGCCTGGCGATTGCGGCGAACCTGCACCGGGTCAAAGATGCGCCGGTAACGGGCCAATGGCGGTACCTGGGCTGGCTGCTGCTGTTCAGTGTGATCAGCGAAGTGCCGTACCGACTGTTTATCGACGATGCCGATACCTTGAACGTGCTGCCGACCCTGGCGCTGGGCCTGCTGGTTGCCCGAGGATGGCAGCAGAAGGCGCTTTTTGATCGAGCATTGGCGCTGATCGCCCTCGCTTTGGCCGCGGTGTTTTCCACGCAGTTGATGTTCGGTTTTTTCGGTGTCTTGCTGCCGCTGGCGATGCTGATGGTGTTTCGTCGACCTTGGTATTTCAGCGCGTTGCCAGGGTTGGTCTGTGTGGCCGCCAATCAATGGCAGATTTTGCTCAACAGCGGCACGCCCGTGGCGCTTTTGGGATTGGCCGCTTGCCTGATCGCGCCGTTGGCCGGTTTGGTCTTGTTGCGACAGGCCAAAAACGTCTCGCCTCCGGCCATGCGCCGTTGGGCGTATGCCCTGTATCCACTGCATTTCCTGATGTTGCTACTTGTGCGCAAGATCATCGCCTAACCCGTGTGGGAGGGGGCTTGCCCCCGATGGCAGTGTGTCTGCCGACACATGTGCAAGCTGATCCACCGCTATCGGGGGCAAGCCCCCTCCCACATTTGTTCTGCGTTGTTGCCGCTATGTCGTAAACGCACCTTTGCGTGGCGTCCGTAGGCATTTGACCTGTCTGCGCCAGCCCTACCATCGCATCAAAGGGCCCTGCACGGGCCTCAACAATACGAAAGGCTGGGAGAGACGCGATGTTCAGCAAAAAAGACCAGATCCAGGGATATGACGACGCCTTGCTGGCGGCGATGAATGCCGAGGAGCAGCGTCAGGAAGATCATATCGAGCTGATCGCGTCAGAGAACTACACCAGCAAACGCGTGATGGAAGCTCAGGGCAGCGGCCTCACCAACAAATACGCCGAAGGCTACCCCGGCAAGCGCTACTACGGCGGCTGCGAGCATGTGGATAAGGTTGAAGCCCTGGCCATCGAGCGCGCCAAGCAGCTGTTCGGCGCCGATTACGCCAACGTGCAGCCGCACTCCGGCTCGTCCGCCAACAGCGCGGTGTACCTGGCGCTGCTGAACGCCGGCGACACCATCCTCGGCATGAGCCTGGCCCATGGCGGTCACTTGACCCACGGCGCCAAAGTGTCGTCCTCGGGCAAGCTGTACAACGCGGTGCAATATGGCATCAACACCGACACCGGCCTGATCGACTACGACGAAGTCGAGCGCCTGGCGGTGGAGCACAAGCCGAAGATGGTGGTGGCGGGTTTCTCTGCCTATTCCAAGACTTTGGATTTCCCACGTTTCCGCGCGATTGCCGACAAGGTTGGCGCGCTGCTGTTTGTCGACATGGCCCACGTCGCCGGCCTGGTGGCTGCTGGTTTGTACCCGAACCCGCTGCCGTATGCCGACGTGGTTACCACCACTACCCACAAGACCCTGCGCGGTCCGCGTGGCGGTTTGATCCTGGCCAAGGCCAATGAAGAAATCGAGAAAAAACTCAACGCCGCCGTCTTCCCCGGTGCCCAGGGTGGCCCGCTGATGCATGTGATCGCCGGCAAGGCGGTGTGCTTCAAGGAAGCGGCGGAGCCTGGCTTCAAGGTCTACCAGCAACAAGTGATCGAAAACGCCCAGGCCATGGCCAGTGTGTTTATCAAGCGCGGCTACGACGTGGTGTCCGGCGGCACCGACAACCACCTGTTCCTGGTCAGCCTGATCCGTCAGGGCCTCACCGGCAAAGAGGCGGACGCCGCCCTTGGCCGCGCCCACATCACGGTCAACAAGAACGCCGTGCCGAATGACCCGCAGTCGCCGTTCGTGACCTCGGGCCTGCGCATCGGCACCCCGGCGGTGACCACGCGTGGCTTCAAAGTGCCGCAATGCATCGAGCTTGCCGGCTGGATCTGCGACATCCTCGACAACCTCGGCGACGCCGACGTCGAGGCCAACGTGGCCAAGCACGTGTCTGCCCTGTGCGCTGATTTCCCGGTTTATCGCTGAGCGCGGTTTTGGAGTAATGACTATGCAACGCTACTCGGGCTTCGGCCTCTTCAAACACTCACTCAGCCACCACGAAAACTGGCAGAAGATGTGGCGCACGCCCACGCCGAAAAAGGTCTACGACGTGGTCATCGTCGGCGGTGGCGGGCATGGTCTGGCGACCGCCTACTACCTGGCCAAAGAACACGGCATCACCAATGTGGCCGTGGTCGAGAAAGGCTGGCTGGGCGGCGGTAACACCGCGCGCAACACCACCATCGTGCGTTCCAACTACCTGTGGGACGAGTCGGCGCACCTGTACGAACACGCGATGAAACTGTGGGAAGGCCTGTCTCAGGACCTGAACTACAACGTGATGTTCTCCCAGCGTGGCGTCTACAACCTGTGCCACACCCTGCAAGACATCCGTGACTCCGAGCGCCGCGTCAGCGCCAACCGCCTCAACGGCGTGGACGGCGAACTGCTCAACGCCAAACAAGTCGCCGACGAGATCCCGTACCTCGACTGCTCGAAAAACACCCGCTACCCGGTACTCGGTGCCACCGTGCAACGGCGCGGCGGCGTGGCCCGTCACGATGCCGTGGCCTGGGGCTTTGCCCGCGCGGCGGACGCACTCGGTGTGGACTTGATCCAGCAGACCGAAGTGATCGGCTTTCGCAAAGAAAACGGCGTGTGCATCGGCGTGGAAACCAACAAGGGTTTTATCGGCGCCAAGCGCGTCGGTGTGGTGACGGCCGGTAACTCCGGGCACATGGCTTCGTTGGCGGGTTTTCGCCTGCCGATCGAATCCCACCCGCTGCAAGCGCTCGTTTCCGAGCCGATCAAGCCGATTATCGACAGCGTGATCATGTCCAACGCCGTGCACGGTTACATCAGCCAGTCCGACAAGGGCGACCTGGTGATCGGCGCCGGTATCGACGGCTACAACGGCTACGGCCAGCGTGGCTCGTACCCGGTGATCGAACACACCATCCAGGCCATCGTCGAGATGTTCCCGGTGCTGTCGCGCGTGCGCATGAACCGTCAGTGGGGCGGCATCGTCGACACCACGCCGGACGCCTGCCCGATCATCTCCAAGACGCCGGTGCCGAACATGTTCTTCAACTGCGGTTGGGGCACCGGTGGCTTCAAGGCCACGCCGGGCTCAGGCAACGTGTTTGCCGCAAGCCTGGCCAAGGGTGAAATGCACCCGCTGGCCGCGCCTTTCTCCATCGACCGTTTCCACAACGGTGCGTTGATCGACGAACACGGCGCTGCGGCCGTCGCCCACTAACAGGAGAAATTCCTATGTTGCATATCTTCTGTCCTCACTGTGGCGAACTGCGCTCCGAAGAGGAATTCCACGCATCCGGCCAAGCGCATATCCCGCGCCCGCTGGACCCCAACGCCTGCACCGATGAGCAGTGGGGCGACTACATGTTCTTCCGCGATAACCCGCGTGGCCTGCACCACGAGCTGTGGATTCACGCCGCCGGTTGCCGCCAGTATTTCAACGCCACGCGCGACACCGTGACCTACGAAATTCTTGAAACCTACAAGATAGGCACCCAGCCGCAATTCACCGCCAAGGCTTCTGGAGAGAAGGTATGAGCCAGATCAATCGCCTGTCCAACGGTGGTCGCATCGACCGTAATAAAGTCCTGACGTTTACCTTCAACGGCCAGAGCTACAAAGGTTTTGAGGGCGACACGTTGGCCGCCGCCTTGCTGGCCAATGGCGTCGACATCATCGGCCGCAGCTTCAAGTACTCGCGCCCGCGCGGCATCTTTGCCGCCGGCGCCGAAGAGCCGAACGCGGTGCTGCAGATCGGCGCCACCGAAGCCACGCAAATCCCTAACGTGCGCGCCACGCAACAGGCGCTGTACCAAGGCCTGGTCGCCACCAGCACCAACGGCTGGCCGAGCGTGAACAACGACATGATGGGCATTCTCGGCAAGGTCGGCGGCAAGCTGATGCCGCCGGGTTTCTACTACAAAACCTTCATGTACCCGCAATCGTTCTGGATGACCTACGAGAAGTACATCCGCAAGGCCGCAGGTCTTGGTCGCTCGCCGACCGAGAACGACCCGGACACCTACGACAACTTCAACCGTCACTGCGACGTGTTGGTGGTTGGCGCCGGCCCTGCTGGCCTGGCCGCCGCACTGGCTGCCGCGCGCAGCGGTGCCCGTGTGATCCTCGCCGATGAGCAGGAAGAATTCGGCGGCTCGCTGCTGGATTCCCGTGAAAGCCTCGACGGCAAACCCGCCACCGAATGGGTTGCCAGCGTGATCGCTGAACTCAAAGCCCTGCCGGACGTGGTGCTGCTGCCTCGCGCCACCGTCAACGGTTACCACGACCACAACTTCCTGACCATTCACGAACGCCTCACCGATCACCTCGGTGACCGTGCGCCGATTGGCGTGGTGCGTCAGCGCATCCACCGTGTGCGTGCCAAGCGTGTGGTGCTGGCAACCGGTGCCTGCGAGCGCCCTTTGGTGTACGGCAACAACGACGTGCCGGGCAACATGCTCGCTGGCGCGGTCTCGACTTACGTGCGCCGTTACGGCGTGGCTCCGGGCAAAAAACTGGTGCTGTCGACCAACAACGACCACGCCTACCGCGTAGCGCTGGACTGGTTCGACGCCGGCCTCACCGTCGTGGCTGTGGCCGATGCGCGCCACAACCCTCGCGGTGCGCTGGTGGAAGAAGCCCGCGCCAAAGGCATTCGCATCCTCACCGGCAGCGCCGTGATCGAAGCGCGTGGCAGCAAGCACGTGACCGGCGCCCGCGTGGCGGCCATCGACGTCAAAGCGCACAAAGTCACCAGCCCCGGCGAGTGGCTGGAGTGCGACCTGGTCGCCAGCTCCGGCGGTTACAGCCCGGTGGTGCACTTGGCTTCGCACTTGGGCGGCAAGCCGACCTGGCGTGAAGACATTCTCGGTTTCGTACCGGGCGAAGCGCCGCAAAAACGCGTGTGCGTCGGTGGCATCAATGGCGTCTACGGCCTTGGCGATTCCCTGGCCGACGGTTTTGAAGGCGGCGTGCGCGCGGCCAGCGAAGCCGGTTTTTCGCCGGTGGAAGGCACGCTGCCCAAAGCCTTGAGCCGTCTGGAAGAGCCGACGCTGGCACTGTTCCAGGTGCCTCACGAGAAAGCCACTGCACGGGCGCCGAAGCAATTTGTCGACCTGCAAAACGACGTGACCGCCGCCGCCATCGAACTGGCGACCCGCGAAGGGTTCGAGTCGGTCGAGCACGTCAAACGCTACACCGCGCTGGGCTTCGGCACCGACCAGGGCAAGTTGGGTAACGTTAACGGCCTGGCGATTGCGGCCCGTTCGCTGAACGTGACCATCCCGCAGATGGGCACCACCATGTTCCGCCCCAACTACACGCCGGTCACCTTCGGCGCCGTTGCGGGCCGCCACTGTGGGCACATCTTCGAGCCGGTGCGTTACACCGCGCTGCAGGCCTGGCACGTGAAAAACGGCGCCGAGTTTGAAGACGTCGGCCAGTGGAAACGCCCGTGGTACTTCCCGCGCAATGGCGAAGACCTGCACGCCGCCGTCAAACGCGAATGCCTGGCCGTGCGCGACAGCGTCGGCCTGCTGGATGCGTCCACCCTGGGCAAGATCGACATTCAAGGCCCGGACGCCCGCGAGTTTCTCAACCGCATCTACAGCAACGCCTGGACCAAGCTCGACGTGGGCAAGGCGCGCTACGGCCTGATGTGCAAGGAAGACGGCATGGTTTTCGACGACGGCGTGACTGCCTGCCTCGCCGACAACCACTTCCTGATGACCACCACCACCGGCGGCGCCGCTCGCGTATTGCAGTGGCTGGAAATCTACCAACAGACCGAGTGGCCGGACCTCAAGGTGTACTTCACCTCGGTCACCGACCATTGGGCGACCATGACCCTGTCCGGCCCCAACAGCCGCAAGCTGCTGAGTGAGGTCACCGACATCGACCTGGACAAGGACGGCTTCCCGTTCATGACCTGGAAAGAAGGCCTGGTCGGCGGCGTGCCGGCGCGGGTGTTCCGTATCTCATTTACCGGTGAGCTGTCGTTTGAGGTCAACGTGCAGGCCGACTACGCCATGGGCGTGCTCGAGCAGATCGTCGAGGCCGGCAAGAAGTACAACCTGACGCCGTACGGCACCGAGACCATGCACGTGCTGCGGGCCGAAAAGGGCTTCATCATCGTCGGCCAGGACACCGACGGCTCGATGACCCCGGACGACCTGAACATGGGCTGGTGCGTAGGCCGTACCAAACCGTTCTCGTGGATCGGCTGGCGCGGGATGAACCGTGAAGACTGCGTGCGTGAAGAGCGCAAGCAACTGGTGGGCTTGAAGCCGATTGATCCGACCGTGTGGCTGCCGGAAGGCGCGCAGCTGGTGTTCGATCCGAAGCAGACGATCCCGATGAAGATGGTCGGTCACGTCACCTCAAGCTATGCGCATAACTCGCTGGGTTACTCGTTTGCGATGGCGGTGGTGAAGGGCGGTTTGAAGCGCATCGGCGAGCGGGTGTTCTCACCGCAGGCCGATGGCAGCGTGATCGAGGCGGAGATTGTGTCCTCGGTGTTCTTTGACCCGAAAGGTGAGCGGCAGAACATCTGATAGACCGAGGCGCCTGTATCGGGGGCAAGCCCCCTCCCACATGTTGAAATGCATTCCCCTGTGGGAGGGGGCTTGCCCCCGATGAGGCCATTAGCCGCACAACAGAATTCAGATAGGTGCTTTATGACAGCAGCCAATGTTTACCAACAACGCCCCACCACCGGTGCCAAGGCCGAGTCGTCGCTGCACCATGCCGACCTCGCCAGCCTGGTCGGCAAGGGCCGCAAGAATGCCGGCGTGACCGTACGTGAAAAGAAACTGCTCGGCCACCTGACCCTTCGTGGCGATGGCCACGATGCGGCCTTCGCTGCCGGCGTGCACAAAGCCCTCGGCATCGAACTGCCTGGCGCCCTGCAAGTCATCATCAACGGCGAAACCAGCCTGCAATGGCTCGGCCCGGATGAGTGGCTGCTGGTGGTGCCAAGCGGTGAAGAATTCGCCGCCGAGCAAAACCTGCGCGCCGCCTTGGGCGACCTGCACATCCAGGTCGTCAACGTCAGCGGCGGCCAGCAAATCCTCGAACTCAGCGGCCCGAATGTGCGCGACGTGCTGATGAAGTCCACCAGTTACGACGTGCACCCCAACAATTTCCCGGTGGGCAAGGCGGTGGGCACGGTGTTCGCCAAGTCGCAACTGGTGATCCGCCACACGGCCGAAGACACCTGGGAACTGGTGATTCGTCGCAGCTTCTCGGACTACTGGTGGTTGTGGCTGCAGGATGCGTCCGCCGAATTCGGCCTGAGTGTTCAAGCCTGAGGAGTTACACACGATGAGCCGCGCACCTGATACATGGATTTTGACTGCCGACTGCCCCAGCGTGCTCGGCACGGTGGACGCGGTCACCCGCTACCTGTTCGAACAGGGCTGCTACGTCACCGAGCACCATTCGTTCGATGACCGCCTCTCGGGCCGGTTTTTTATTCGTGTGGAATTCCGCCAGCCCGACGGTTTTGACGAGCAAGCCTTCCGCGACGGCCTGGCCACGCGCGGTGAAGCCTTTGGCATGATCTTCGAGCTGACGGCGCCTAACTACCGGCCAAAAGTGGTGATCATGGTTTCCAAGGCCGATCACTGCCTCAACGACCTGTTGTACCGCCAGCGCATCGGCCAATTGTCGATGGACGTGGTCGCGGTGGTGTCCAATCACCCTGATCTCAAGCCATTGGCTGACTGGCACCAGATTCCCTACTACCATTTCCCCCTCGATTCCAACGACAAACCGTCCCAGGAGCGTCAGGTGTGGCAAGTGATTGAAGAGACCGGCGCCGAACTGGTGATTCTTGCGCGCTACATGCAAGTGCTGTCGCCGGAGCTGTGCCGCAAGCTGGATGGCAAGGCCATCAACATTCATCACTCGTTGCTGCCGGGGTTCAAGGGCGCCAAGCCGTATCACCAGGCCTACAACAAGGGCGTGAAGCTGGTCGGCGCTACCGCGCATTACATCAACAATGACCTGGACGAGGGCCCGATCATTGCCCAAGGCGTGGAGGTGGTGGACCACAGCCACTATCCCGAGGATTTGATTGCCAAGGGGCGGGATATCGAAGGGCTGACATTGGCCCGGGCGGTGGGGTATCACATTGAGCGACGGGTGTTCTTGAATGCCAATAGAACGGTGGTGCTCTGACTGAAGCCATCGGGGGCAAGCCCCCTCCCACATGGTGAAATGCATTCCCCTGTGGGAGGGGGCTTGCCCCCGATGAGGCCCTCACAAACAACGCAAAAACAGCATCTGTAACCCGAGCACTTAAACGCGCTGCCTGCCTGGGCAACGCGGTTCCATAAAAACAACAGCGAGGTGAAAGCATGTCTGGTAATCGTGGTGTCGTGTATCTCGGCAACGGCAAGGTCGAAGTACAGAAAATCGACTATCCCAAAATGCAGGACCCCCGTGGCAGGAAGATTGAGCACGGCGTCATCCTGCGCGTGGTCTCCACCAACATCTGCGGCTCCGACCAACACATGGTGCGCGGCCGTACCACCGCCCAGACCGGCCTGGTCCTGGGGCATGAAATCACCGGCGAAGTGATCGAAAAGGGCAGCGACGTCGAAAACCTGAAAATCGGCGACCTGGTCTCGGTGCCGTTCAACGTCGCGTGCGGCCGCTGCCGCTCCTGCAAGGAACAACACACCGGCGTGTGCCTGACCGTTAACCCGGCCCGCGCCGGTGGCGCCTATGGCTACGTCGATATGGGCGACTGGACCGGCGGCCAGGCCGAATACGTGCTGGTGCCGTACGCCGACTTCAACCTGCTGAAACTGCCGGACCGCGACAAGGCCATGGAGAAAATCCGCGACCTGACCTGCCTCTCCGACATCCTGCCCACCGGCTACCACGGCGCCGTCACCGCCGGCGTCGGCCCGGGCAGCACGGTGTATATCGCCGGCGCCGGCCCGGTTGGCCTGGCCGCAGCCGCTTCGGCACGGTTGCTGGGCGCCGCTGTGGTGATCATCGGCGACGTCAACCCGATCCGCCTGGCCCATGCCAAGGCCCAGGGTTTTGAAATTGCCGACCTGTCCAAAGACACGCCTCTGCACGAACAGATCGCCGCATTGTTGGGCGAGCCGGAAGTTGACTGCGCCGTCGATGCCGTAGGCTTCGAAGCCCGTGGCCACGGCCATGAAGGCGCCAAGGCAGAAGCGCCGGCCACCGTGCTCAACTCGCTGATGGGCGTGGTCCGCGTGGCGGGCAAAATCGGTATTCCTGGCCTGTACGTCACCGAAGACCCAGGCGCTGTCGACGCCGCCGCGAAGATGGGCAGCCTGAGCATTCGCTTCGGTTTGGGCTGGGCTAAATCCCACAGCTTCCACACCGGCCAAACCCCGGTGATGAAGTACAACCGCCAGCTGATGCAGGCGATCATGTGGGACCGTATCAACATTGCCGAAATCGTTGGCGTGCAGGTCATCAGCCTGGATGACGCGCCGCGTGGGTACGGCGAGTTCGATGCGGGTGTGCCGAAGAAGTTTGTGATCGACCCGCATAAGTTGTTCAGTGCGGCGTAAGGCTTAGGCCAAACAAAAGGGCGACCCATGGGTCGCCCTTTTTGCGTCGAGTGCTTAGGCCTGCAAGCGCCGTGAGCAAGTCGCCTGGCCGACGAAGATTAAAATGTGGGAGCGGGCTTGCCTGCGATGGCGGCGGGCCAGTTGACCTATCCTTGGCTGACCCACCGCTATCGCGGGCAAGCCCGCTCCCACAGGGGGTGAGTGGTGTCAGCGGGAAGCCAGTGCGCCTTGGTACAGCACCGGTCCGGTTGGTTGGCCCGTTGGCGAACCGCCTTGTGGTTCCAGGCTGACCGCGAGGGTCACGGGTGCCGTCAGCAGTGCCTGTTGTTCCTTGCTCAACTGGATTCGGCCCTTGCCGGCACTAGGCACCAAGCCCAGGGAAATCGGCTTTCCGCCAGCCGGGATGACCCACAGTTCCAAAGCGCGCGTCGGCTCTACAGCCGCCAACGTCAACGGCTCCACTTGCAGGTGATCGCCAAATGCCTGGATCTGCAGCGCCGGTTGCTGGTTGGCCGCGACCAGCGTGGCTTTGTACTCGGCGCCGATATCACGCTGATAAAGCACGCCGACCAACACGGCGACGACGACCGCGCACGCAGCCGCCAGCAGACGGAAGTTCATCCAGAACGGCTTCTTCGCTGGCACATGCAGCACTTGCGGCTCGATCCGTGCCTTGATGCCTGCCCACACATGATTCGGCACCGGCCGCTCGGGCAACGCGCCGGTCAGGCTGGCAAGCGCATCCTGCCAGTGGCCGAGTTCGACGCGCAGCGCGGCGTCTTCCAGTAACAGGGCGTCGAAGCGCCGACGGGCGGTAGCCGGCATCAGGCCGATCGCGTAGTCGGCGGCGAGGGCGCGGCGCAGGGCGGTGGTTTGGTAGTTCATGATTCAAGGCACCTGCGCAGGCGCTCCATGCCACGGCGAATCCAGGATTTGACCGAGCCCAGGGGCGCCGCCAAGTGGTCGGCCAGTTCCGAGCACGACAGGCCCTGGAAGTAAGCCACGGTGATCGATTGGCGCTGCATGCCATCGAGCGTGTCGAGGCAGCGGTTCAGGGCGCGGGCCTCGCGCTCGCTGTCGAGTTGCTCGTGGGCGCTGGGGCTGTCGTCAAGCATTGCGTCCTGCTGGCCGTCGGCCAAGGGCTGTTCACGGTGCTTGCGCAACTGGTCGATGGCCAGGTTACGGGTGATATTCACCATCCAGGTCATCGGCGCCGCCAAGTGTGCCTCGTAGCGCGAAGCGTTGTACCAGATGCGCACAAAGGCTTCCTGGAGCACTTCTTCAGCCAGGTCCTTGCGCCCCATGAACCGGAATGCAACACCGTGCAGGCGTGGCGAGACACTGCGGTAGAGGGTCTCGAACGCCTGGCGGTTGCCCAGGGCGCACTGCGCCAGCAGGGGCTGCAACGGGTCAGCATCGTTGGTGGAAATAGGGCTTCTCCAGGCTCTCGAACGAGGGCGACGGGACTGCGCACGGTAGGCAGAGGGTAGTCCAGCTTGAGCATTCATTCCATCCGACTCCGAGCGGTGCATGCTGGGTATACGCGCGGTAGGGTGATTTGGATGCAGCTTTTTCTGAACTAATCTTCAGGTGGGAACAATCCTTCGGGACTGTCAGTCCAACGCCTGCTTTTAGCTCCTACATTCAGAGGTTGTCTTGATGAAGATTTCACGCGGTTTTGCCCTGTCCTGCCTGATGACCGTGGCCGCCAGCCCGGTGTTTGCCGCAGGTTTCAGCCTCGGTGACGTGGCCAACGCCGTTTCCAGCGCCCAGGGCAGCAACAACAAGGCGGCTGCAGCAGCGCCAAGTTCTCAGACCGCAGGCCTGCTGAGCGCCCTGACTTCGCAACTGAACGTCACCCCTGAACAAGCCGTCGGCGGTACCGGCGCCATGCTGGGCCTGGCCAAGAACCAATTGAGCAGCACCGACTATTCGCAATTGGGCAAAAGCGTGCCCGGCCTGGATAAGCTCGCGGGGAACAACTCCCTGGGCAGCCTCGGCGCCTTGAGCGGGATGCTCGGCCAGAGCGGCGGCAGCAAGACCAGCGGCCTGGACAGCGTGCTGGGTAACGTGAAGAACACCAACGACCTGAACACCGCCTTCAGCGCGCTGGGCATGGATAACAGCATGATCGGCAAGTTTGCGCCGGTGATCCTGCAATACCTGGGTGGTCAGGGCGCCAACGAATCGGTGTTGGGCAAGCTGGCCTCGGCCTGGGGTACTGGCAGCTAAATAGGCTCCGCGCGCAGTTGGGCGATGCGCGCGTCCTTCTCCCTCCAGAGCTGGTTCACCCAGTTCTGGACGGTCTGGCGAAAGGCCGGATCATTCTCGTAATCGCCCTGCCATAGCGCCGGGTCGAGCTCCCGAGTGCGAATGTCGATGATCACTTTGGGCACCGCGCCGCTGATCAAATCCCAAAAACCTGGAATCTTTTGCTGCGGATAGACCACGGTCACGTCGAGCACGGCATCCAGTTGTTCACCCAGCGCTGCCAGCACAAACGCCACGCCGCCCGCCTTGGGTTTGAGCAACCGGGCATACGGTGAATCCTGCTGCTTGTGTTTGGCCGCGTTAAACCGCGTGCCTTCCAGGTAATTCACCACGGTCACCGGCTGGCGCTTGAACAGCTCGCAGGCCTCTTTGGTGATTTTCAGGTCCTGGCCTGCCAGCTCCGGGTGCTTGGCCAGGAACGCCTTGGTGTAGCGCTTCATGAAGGGGTAATCCAGCGCCCACCACGCCAGGCCGAGGAAGGGCACCCAGATCAGCTCTTTTTTCAGGAAGAATTTGAAGAACGGCGTGCGCCGGTTGAGCGCCTGGATCAGCGCCGGAATGTCCACCCAGGACTGATGGTTGCTGATCACCAGGTAAGAGGTGTCGCCACGCAGCTGCGCGCCACCGCGGATGTCCCACTGGGTGGGGATGCACAGCGAAAAAATCAGCTTGTCGATTTCAGCCCAGGTCTCGGCGATCCACATCACGGCCCACGAGGCATAGTCGCGATAGCGCCCGGGCGCCACCAGCTTGAGCAGGGCAAACAGCATCAACGGCCCGAACAGCACCAGGGTGTTGAGCAATAGCAGCAGTGTGACGAAACAGCCGGTGAGCAGGCGGCGCATAAGTAACTCTTGGAATCCTGTGGGCGGGCCATGATAAGCAAGCTGAGTCTAGAGGCCAAATCGCAAATCGCTGGACGAATGTTTCACAATGTTCCCGGTATGGTTGAGAACTAACTAAGTGCTGCCTTTGCGGTCTAGAATCCGCCTACTTCTTTCGAGGAAATCACTTCGTGAAATTGCTCCTTGCCGCGTTCGCCCTCGTTCTTCCTGTTGTGGCTGCCCAGCCTGTCCTGGCCGCCGAACCGACCCTTTACGGTCGCTACGAATACATCCAGTTGCCGGAGATCGGCGAAACCTTCAAGGCCAAGATGGACACCGGCGCGCTGACCGCCTCGCTGTCGGCCCGAGACATCGAGACCTTCACCCGCGATGGCGACGATTGGGTGCGCTTCCGCCTCGGCGGCAAGGACGCTTCCAACAAAGTCTACGAACACAAAGTCTCGCGCATCAGCAAAATCAAGAGCCGCGCCGACGAAGACGATGACAAGGACGAGGCCACCGTGGCCAAGCGCCCGGTGATCGACCTGGAAATGTGCCTGGGCAACGTCAAGCGCACCGTTGAGGTCAACCTCACTGACCGCAGCAGCTTCAACTACCCGCTGCTGATCGGCGCCAAGGCCCTGCGTGAATTCGGCGCAGCGGTGAACCCGGCGCGTCGTTACACTGCCGACAAACCGGACTGCTGACGGACCCACATGCCGCATATCCTGATTGTCGAAGACGAAGCGGCGATAGCCGACACGCTGATTTTCGCCCTGCAAGGCGAGGGCTTCACCACCACCTGGCTGAGCCTTGGCCAGGAGGCGCTGGCCCATCAGCGCCAGTCGCCCGCTGACTTGATCATCCTCGACATCGGCCTGCCAGACATCAGCGGCTTTGAAACCTGCAAGCAATTGCGCCGTTTCAGTGAAGTGCCGGTGATGTTTCTCAGCGCCCGTGACGGCGAGATTGATCGGGTGGTGGGCCTGGAGATCGGTGCTGACGATTATGTGGTCAAGCCGTTCAGCCCGCGGGAAGTGGCGGCGAGGGTGCGGGCCATCCTCAAGCGCGTCAGCCCAGGCGCTGCGCCTGCTGTGTTCCAGGTTGACCTGGAACGCGTGCAAATCCATTACCGCGGTCAGCCCCTGAGCCTGACGCGTCATGAGTTTCGCTTGCTGCAAAGCCTGCTCGAGCAACCCGAACGCGTGTTCAGCCGCGAGCAACTGCTCGACGCGGTGGGCGTGCCTGCCGACGCTGGCTACGAACGCAATATCGACAGCCATATCAAAAGCCTGCGCAGCAAACTACGAAGCGTGGCCGCCGACGCCGAGCCGATCCAGACCCACCGTGGCCTGGGTTACAGCTACAGCCCGAGCCATAGCTGATGCGCCTGGGGCTGCGGATTTTTTTGGTGTACGCGCTGTTTATCGGCCTGACCGGCTATTTTGTGCTCAACACCGTGATGAAAGAGATCCGCCCTGGCGTGCGCCAGTCCACCGAAGAAACCCTGGTGGACACGGCCAACCTGCTGGCCGAAATCCTGCGGCTGGACGTGAAGAACGGCACCCTCGGCCAAAGCCACTGGCCGGAGCTGCTCAAGGCGTACGGCAGCCGCCAGCCGGGCGCGACGATCTGGGGCCTGCCGAAAAACCAGGTCAACCACCGTATCTACGTGACGGACGCCAAGGGCATTGTGTTGCTCGACTCCACGGGCGAGGCGGTCGGCCAGGACTATTCCAAATGGAACGACGTGTACCTGACCCTGCGCGGCGAATATGGCGCGCGGTCGACCCGTAATGAGCTAAATGACCCTAACTCGTCGGTGATGCACGTGGGCGCGCCGATCCGCGACAACGGCCAGATCATCGGCGTGGTCACCGTGGCCAAGCCCAACAGCTCGTTGCAGCCCTATGTCGACCGTACCGAGCACCGCCTGCTGTGGTACGGCGCCGGCTTGGTGATCCTCGGCCTGCTGCTCGGCGCACTGTTGTCGTGGTGGCTGAGCGTGGCGCTGCATCGGCTGACGGCGTATGCCCAGGCCGTGAGCGAAGGTCGGCGCGCCGAGTTGCCGCATTACCGCGGCGGCGAGCTCAAGCAGCTATCGACCGCCGTCGAGCACATGCGCACGCAGCTGGAGGGCAAGGCCTACGTCGAGCGTTATGTGCACACCCTGACCCACGAACTGAAAAGCCCACTGGCGGCAATTCGTGGTGCGGCGGAACTGTTGCAGGGCGACATGACCCGTGAGCAACAGCAGCGCTTCGTCGGCAATATCGACAGTGAAAGCGCGCGCTTGCAACAGTTGATCGAGCGCCTGCTGAACCTGGCCCAAGTGGAGCAGCGCCAAGGTTTGGAAGAGCAAGTCAGCATGCCGTTGGCGACCTTGGTCGACGAGGTGATCAAGGCTCAATGCGCGCGCATTGAAGGCGCCGGCTTGCAGGTCGAACAGGCGATTGGCGCGGATGTGAAGGTATTTGGCGAGCCGTTCCTGCTGCGCCAGGCCTTGGGTAATCTGCTCGATAACGCCCTGGACTTCACGCCGCCCGGTGGCACGTTGAGGTTCAGCGCACGCACGCAGCACAACGACGTGCAGGTCAGCCTGTTCAACCAGGCTGCGGCCATTCCCGACTACGCCTTGCCGCGCCTGAGTGAGCGTTTCTACTCGCTGCCACGCCCGGCGAGCGGGCGCAAAAGCACCGGCCTGGGCCTTAACTTTGTTGAAGAAGTGATGAAGCTGCACGGCGGCGCGTTGCAGATCGGCAATGTGCAGGGCGGGGTGCAAGTGGTGCTGCATCTCCACACAGTCTCCACATTGCCCACATAAATCTCCCATCTGCGCGGTTCACGCTCTGCCCATCAAAACAGGGAGAGCCCCATGAACCGCAGCCTGCTTTTCAAACTTGGCGCAATTGCGCTACTGATTCTGCTGTTGCTGATTCCGTTGCTGATGATCAACGGCATCATTGCTGACCGCCAATACGCCCGCGACAGCGTGCTGATGGATATCGCCCGTAGCTCCAGTTACAGCCAGCACCTCAACGGCCCGGTGATGGTGGTGCCTTACCGCAAGACCGTGCGCGAGTGGAAACTCAATGAAAAGCTCAATAAACGCTACGAGGAAAACCGTGAAGAGCGCGGTCGTCTGTATTTCCTGCCGGACCGTTTTGAACTCGATGGCAAGGTGCAAACCGAGCTGCGGTCGCGGGGTATTTACCAGGCGCGACTGTTCCATGCCGACACCCGCATCAGTGGGCGTTTCGAGCTGCCTGCGCAGCTGGGCATCACGCAAGACTTTGCCGATTACCGCTTTGATCCAGCGTTTCTGGCGGTGGGCATCAGCGATATTCGCGGCATTGAAAACGCACTGAAACTGGAGCTGGGCGACCAACGCCTGGACTTCTCGCCGGGTACTCAAGTGGACTGGCTGGGGGAGGGCGTGCACGTGGCATTGCCGGAACAGGACAGCAAGAAACCGGCCGTGCTGGACTTCGCTTTTGACCTGCGCCTGCAAGGCACCGAACAACTGCAAGTGGTGCCGGTGGGCAAGGTCAGCGAGGTCTCGCTCGCATCGAACTGGCCCCACCCAAGCTTCATCGGCAACTTCCTGCCGGCTCAACGGGCCGTCACCGACAAAGGCTTCACGGCCAACTGGCAGACCACATTTTTCTCCACCAACCTGGAGCAAGCCCTGCAAACCTGCCTGGACGGGCGAAGCTGTGATGGTTTCAGCAACCGCAGCTTTGGCGTGAACTTCATTGACCCGGTGGACCAGTACCTCAAGAGCGACCGCGCGATCAAATACGCGCTGCTGTTTATCGCCCTGACGTTTGCCGGCTTCTTCCTGTTCGAAGTGCTCAAGAGCCTGGCGGTGCACCCGATTCAATACGCGCTGGTGGGCGTTGCCCTGGCGTTCTTTTACCTGCTGTTGTTGTCGTTGTCCGAGCACATCGGCTTTGGCCCGGCGTACCTGTTGTCGGCGAGCGCCTGTGTGTTGTTGATCGGCTTTTACGTGTGCCATGTGCTGCGCAGCATTGCCCATGGGCTGGGCTTTTCGGCGGGGCTGGCGGCGCTGTATGGCCTGTTGTACGGGCTGCTCAGTGCCGAGGATTACGCGCTGCTGATGGGCTCGCTGTTGCTGTTCGGGCTGCTGGGCACAGTGATGGTGCTGACGCGCAAACTCGATTGGTATGGCGTGGGCAAGCGCAAGGTGGCCGAGCCGCTGCAGTTTGACCTGGAGGCCGTGCAATGATCGGGTTACGGGAAGATCAGCAGATAAAGACGCAATTGGTGGCGAGGATTAACCTGCTGTTCCCTGTTGCAGTGGCAAGCGGGCTTGCCCCGCGTTGGGCTGCGCAGCAGCCCCAGAACCCATCACAGAGGAGTGCCTGATGGACCGCATTCTGATTGATTGGGGCGGCTTCGCCACCCAACGCGGGGCAAGCCCGCTCGCCACGGCAAGCCCGCTCGCCACAGGAAGCGGGCTCACTGCACAAGGTCAGATCGGCGGCTGGGTCTGCAGCATCGAAGGCCGCTGGCTGACCTTGGCGTACCAATCGGCAAGCTGGGGATTCGCAGCGCGCCATTGCAGGTCTGGGTGGCGGAAGTCGAGGTAGCCCAAGGCGCAGGCCACGCTGATCGACGCAATGTCGAAGTGGCTGGCCAGCTCGGCAATCGCATTGGCTTCCAACTCCGCGAGGGTGCGACGGATCTTGTTGCGCTGCTCATCCAGCCATTGGTCCCAGTGCTTTTCTGCCGGGCGCATGGCGGTTTCGTAACGCACCAGCACGGCGGCGTCCATGATGCCGTCGGCCATTGAGGCCAGGGTCAGGCGGCGCCAGCGCGCCGAGCCGTCGCGAGGGATCAGCGGGTTGCCGACATGCTGGTGGTCGAGGTAATCGAGGATCACCCGGCTGTCGTGCAGGGCGCTGCCGTCGGCCAGGCGCAGGGCCGGGATCTTGCCCACGGGGTTTTCGTGCACCAGCTGCGCGTCCGGGTTGACCGGTGTCGGCATGCAGCCTTGCAGGGCCACGCGGTCCTGCTGGCCGGTTTCGATCAGCAGCACGCGGACTTTACGAACAAAGGGTGAGGCAGGGTTGTGGAACAAGGTCATGCTGGGCGTGGACATGGGCATTCCTCGAAATGGGCAGTGGCTAGCCTAGAGGGTTGCGCGGTGGCTGGCGAGAGGGGCTTTGGGTGTTTTTGAGGGCCTCATCGCAGGCAAGCCAGCTCCCACTCGGGGAATGCATTTCAAGGTGGGAGCTGGCTTGCCGGCGATAGCGCCCTCAGCCGCGCCGCTTGAATAACGCCCAAACACCAATGACTGCAGGAATCCCCAAACCGACCCAGCTCAATGAATCCCACAGCCCATCGCCGAGCAACGCGGCAAACAGCCCGGCCGCGCTGAGCACGCCAATTCCCAGCGGAATGCCAAACACCTTCCAGAAGTTCGACTGACGCGGCTTCATACCCTGGCCGCCTTGCGCCGCACGATCCACAGGTAAACGCCGCTGCCCAGCACGATGATGGTCAGCACATCGAGCACCGCCCAGAGAATCTTCATCGGCATGCCGCCGTAGTCACCAAAGTGCAATGGCTGCGACATGCCCATGGCGTCCATGTACCACGGCCGCTCAGCGATAGCGGTGACGGCCAGGGTGCTGGCGTCGATCAGCACCGGCGTGAGCAGGTGCGAGGTCAGGTGCGTGCTGCCCTTCATGAACACCGCGTAATGGTGCTCACTGGAAAAACGCGTGCCGGGGAAGGCGATAAAGTCCGGCTCCATGCCGGGCGCGGCCTTGGCGGCAATGCTCAGCAGCTCGGTGGCCGGCGCGCGTTGGGTCAGTGGCGGCGCGTTTTTGTAGGGTTCGATCATCGCGCTGAGGCTGTCCTGGCGCCAGGCGGCGATGATCAGGTCGGCGCAGGCGCTGATCACACCGGTCACGCCCACCACCAGCGCCCAAGTCAGCGTGACCACGCCGATCAGGTTGTGCAGGTCGAGCCAACGCAAGCGCGTGGACTTGTCCTGGCGCACGGTGGCGAACTTCAAGCGGCGCATGAACGGCAGGTACAGCACCGTGCCCGAGACAATCGCCAGCACAAACAAAAGGCCCATGAAGGCCAGCAGCAACTTGCCCGGCAGGCCGGCGAACATGTCCACATGCAGGCGCAGCAGGAACAGCGTCAGCCCGCCATTGGCCGCTGGGGTTTCGACGGCTTCACCGGTGCGCGCATCGAGCATGAAAGTGTGCGACGAGTTGGGTTCGGTGCCAGCCGTGGCGGCCATGATTGCGATCACGCCGTTCTTGTCGTCTTCGTCCCACGCCAGGTATTGCATCGCCTCACCCGGGCGATGCGCCTGGGCTTTGGCCACCAGTTGCTCAAGGTTCAGCTGCGGGGTATCGGCGGGCATCTGCGCCAGTTCAGGCTCATTGCCCAGCAGGTGATCGATCTCATGGTGAAACACCAACGGCAGGCCGGTGAGGGCGAGCAGCAGCAGGAAGACTGTGCAGATCAGGCTGGTCCAGGTGTGGATGAAGGACCAGCGGCGGATGGTTTTGCTTTTCATGGTTCATCCAAATGCAAAAGGGCCACGGCGTTACCGTGACCCTTGGGTGACCGCGTCAGTGGTTTACCACTTGTAGTTCACAGCTGCCACGACATTGCGTTCATCACCGTAGTAGCACCAAGCGCCGTCGCAGGTCGACAAGTAGTCCTTGTTGAAGATGTTCTTGGCGGTGACATCCACCGAGACACCCGCGAGTACCGGGTTGATACGGCTCAAGTCGTAATGCACGGCAGCATCGTAAACGGTATAGGAACCAACGTGACCATTGGCGGTGTTAGCAGTATTGCCGTAGGTGTCGCCCACGTAACGCACGCCAGCGCCTACGCCAAAGCCATCCAGCACACCCGAATGCCACGTGTAATCAGACCACAGCGACGCCTGGTTACGTGGCACCAGCTTCATGCGGTTGCCCTTATCGTCACCCTTGAGGATTTCGGTGTCGGTGTAGGTATACGAGCCCACCAGTTTCAGATTGTCGGTGACTTCCGACGTGGCTTCCAGCTCCAGGCCGCGCACGCTGATTTCGCCGATCTGACTGGTGATGTTGTTCTGTGTCACCGAAACGTTTTGCTGGCGCAGGTCAAATACGGCGGCGGTCAACAGGGTCTTGCTGCCTACCGGTTGGTACTTCACACCCACTTCGGTCTGCTTACCCTGAGTTGGCTTGAACGACTCGGTCGCGCTTGCACTGGCGCCAGCAGTGGGCTGGAACGACTCGGTATAGGAGATGTACGGCGTGATGCCAGAGTCGAATACATAGCTGAGGCCAGCATTACCGCTGAAGGCTTTGTCACGTTGGGTGTTGGTGGCGTCATTCATGTTGAAGAACGTTGTGCCGGTATGAATCCAGTCCTCGCGTCCTCCCAGGGTCAGGCGCCATTTATCCAGGGCAATTTGGTCTTGGATGTAGAGGCCGGTCTGCACGGTTTTCTGGTTGTAATCGTAGAAGGTGAACGGCGCACCCGCTGGGCGTGGCTGGTTGTAAATTGGGCGGTTCGGGTTGATGCTCGCCGCGTTGCCTTCGATCCAGTGGTAGTCGGTATTGGAGCGCTGGTGGTCCAGGCCGAGCAACAGGGTATGGCTCAGGGCTCCAGTCTGGAAGTCGGCCTGGAAGTTGTTGTCGACAGCCAGTTGGGCGATGTCTTCGTCCACTTTGTCGTAAATGCGTTTGAGCATTCCATCTGCGCCGACGGCGGTATCGCCATAGCTGGAATAGGTGGTGTTGAAAGCCAGTTCGCTCTTGGTGTAACGCAGGTTTTGCTTGAACTGCCACACATCGTTGAAGCGATGATCGAAGGCATAACCCAAGGCATAGTATGTGCGGTCGTAGTAGTCCTGGTCCGGCTCGCCAAGGTTCTTGTGATGGGAAATCTTACCCGCCGGCGAACTCAGCTTGGTGCCCTGCAACGGTAAAAACTGACCGCTGATACCGGTATCGTCGCGGGTGAACTGCGAGAGCAGGGTCAGGTGAGTGTCGTCGTTTATGTTCCAGGTCAGGCTCGGCGCGATGTTGTAGCGCTTATCCTCGATATGGTCGATAGGTGTACCGCTGTCGCGAACTACGCCATCGACACGGTAGAGAAACTGACCTTGGTCATCAATTTTGCCGGTGCTGTCGAAGCTGATTTGCTTGCGATTGTTGCTACCGACTTCGGCGCGCACGGCGTTGCTGCTTTCCGCCTGTGGGCGACGGCTGACCATGTCGAGCATACCGCCCGGCGGGGTTTGCCCGTATACCGAGGACGCTGGACCACGCAACAGTGTGATGCGGTCCAGGTTCCAGGTTTCCTGTTTCGGGTTGGCATAAGAACCTTTGGGCAACGGCAAACCGTCGAGGAATTGCGTCGGCTCGAAGCCACGTACTCGAAGCCAGTCCGCTCGGGAATCGCTGCCGTAGCTGCTGGCGATCACGCCAGGCATGTAGCGCACAGCGTCATCGAGGTTCTGCACGCCGCGGTCTTCCATCTGGGCACGCGTGACCACAGACATTGAGCGGGGCGCCTCAATGATTGGTGTGTCTGTCTTGGTGCCCGCAGCTGTGCGCGTTGCGACATACCCGTCCACAGGTCCCCACGCACTTTCATAGCTGCCTTGCCCGGTGATACTGGTCTCAGCCAACGCCACAACGCCTTCCGGAATCGCCACCAGCGTAAACGTCCCCGCGATGCTTTGCTCCAGTTGCAGCCCGGTGCCACGCAACGCCTCTCGCAGCGCGCCCTGCGCATCGAACTGACCTTTGACCGGTGCCGAGGTCTTGCCCGACGCCAATGCTGGGTTGAGGGTCAGCGCAAGGCCAGCCTGGCTGGCGATCTGGTTGAGCGTGCTGGCCAACGGCGCAGCCGGCAGGTTGTAGGCGCGCACGCTGGAAGCCTGTTCGGCGGCAATCAGCGTGGTGCTCGCCAGCGGGGCGCTCAGGGCGATGGCCACGGCTAACAGGCTGGGGCGCAACAAGGTGTCTAGCGTGCGGGACATAGGGCGGCTCCTGAATGGAAACATTTCTCAATTGCCTAGGTGCCGGACGAGAATCAAAAAGTGATAGGGCCAAGCGAAAATAAATCTGCGGATGTGCGCAACTGTTCGTACGGCATGGCCCTCAAGGCTCAGGGTAGCTGGGTTCTTCAGCCGACCGCCCACTGCAGTTTGTCGGCCAGGGCGTCGGGGTAGTGATCGGTCTGGGCGATTGCCGCGCGTGTGGCTGCGCCATGACCGAAGGCCTCGATCAACACGTCAACCTGTGTGGCCAGCAAGTCGCTCAGCGAATCAAGCCGTGACTCAAGGGCGCGGTAGCGGGCGATGTCCATAAGGCCTTCGCTGATGAACCAGGCAGCATGCTTGTTCAGGTAGTCCAACACGTAGAGGCCGCATAGCGCGTTGCCCAGTTCCTTGGCCAACCCTTGGGGCAGCAAGCTGCCGGCGCGGATTGCGCTTTGGATGGCAAGACGCTGGGCGTAGGCCTCTCCTGCGCGGGCAACGACCATCAACTGCGCGTTCCAGACCTGCATGTCGTCCTCTCCCTCGCCACGGTGCCGGGCAACATGGTCGGCCACCTGCTTGAGCAGACGGTACTCCAGGGTGTGAGCCATGGCTTGCCAGTATTCGGTGTCATCCAGCCCGGCCTGGGGGTTGGGCGGTGTGGGTTCACTCAAGGGTTGGCCGATCAGTACCTTGGCGGCGTCCAGCAGGATCATGCGGTTATTGCCACCGGCGTCCTGATAGATTTTGGCCATGCCTTCATAGTCGGCGAAGCGATTGAGGTTGAGCGCACCGGCCACCCCGCAGCGCAACCGACACTCTGTCGCCAGCGCCTCGGCGGCGGGTGCACACAGCGCCTTGGTCAGCGCCAGGGTTTGGCTGATGGCGGCCCACGGTGTCCACGTCACGTCGCCTGTGCCGGTGGTGTGCAGTGACGCCTGACTGGCCGTGCCTTCAATCCACAGGCGGGCGGAGTCGTTGGCAAAGCACTTCATGACATACGCCGTGGCCAGGCAACCGAACAGCGCGCGGCGTTGGGTGCGAAAAGCCAACAGGCCGGTGCCGTTGCCGATCCGCGCCTGGGTCGTGCGTCGGTTGGCGTGGGTCAGGGCCAGGGTTGCACAGGCAAGCATCACCGAACTCAAGCCGACGCCGACCATCGCCCACACATTCTTGGGCGCAAACAGTGAGCGAATCAGGCGACGGTCCGTACTGCCCAGCGGGTCGTGGAAGTGATTGGACGCGTCGATCGAAGCGCCATCGCGCAGCCACGCGTCGAAGGGCAGGCGCACGTTGTCAAAACTCGCCAGGCCGTAATCCAGCGGCACTGCGCGAATTTCCGCCGGTGACGACATGGAAACTCCCGGGCGCGGGCCGTTGGCGTCACTCAATGGCAGCATGAACGCGAATACGCCACAGGGCTGGCCCTGAACGATCACTTGGGCAAACACCACGCCCAGCTTGTCCAGGTTGCTGATCCCGACGTTGGCGAATTTAAGCGCGGCCTTGTTCGGTGTGTTGAGCACGAAGGTGCGCGTGTCGGCGTCGAATAAGGCCTCGACACACGCGCCCATGTGGGAGTTGCTGCGACCTATCTCGGTCAGCGCGTAAACCCCTAGACTCTCACCGGCCTCCAGCTTGCGTCGCCACTGGGTGGCGCTCGGGTGATCCTGCTCGAACGCCAGCAGCGTACCGATACACAACCCCTGCTGAATCACGCAGCCCATGAACAGCGAGGGATCATTGAGCGCCGCGTGGGTGGCCTCGGCCATCAATAACTGCGGCTGCGCGAAGCCATGGATACCGTCGGGCAGCTGGCGCATCAGGTGCTGCAGGCGTTGGTAGGTGTGCCGATGGCCCTCATGAAAACTCTGGTTGGCGCGAGGATGGAGTTCGGGGTCGCTGAAAATCTTCGCCATCTGCGCGTGAACCTCGGCATCGACTGGCCCGTTGGCCAGCTGGCGCAAGGCAACCACGGCCTTGTGTGCTTCGGGCGCATTGACCAGCAAATGGCGCAGGGTTTCGATGGGTTGCGCCAGCGGCGCGTAGGTCTGTGCGGGGTGCAGGCTTTTGCGTATGCACACCGACAGGCCGCTGTTCACCCCAAGGTCGATAAACACGGTGTGTTTGTCCGTCGGCAGTTGCGCCAACGTGTGGGGCAGGTTGGTGGGTTGCGTGACGCCCAGGGTAAACATGTGATGCAAATCGTCCTCGGGTTCGTAGCGACGCCCCAGCACGGTTGAGTAGATCGGTGTTTTGAAGGGTTTGGGTGCCAGTGGCTGCAGGTTTTCGTGAAGTCGCCGGGCGACCTCCGTGTGAGGCGGATAGTGCGACGCGTAAGCGATCGAGACCGGGCGCAAGGGGTGCGCGCTGTCATCGTGGTGAGCAAGCAAGTGCTCCAGGTCTGCGGTCTCGCCGCTGATGATGCATTGGGCTGGCGCGTTGACGGAGCCCAGCACCAGATTCGACTCGGGGTAGCGGTCCAGCAGCGCTTGCGTGTCCTGCGCTGAAAGGTTGACCAGCAGCATGCTGCCTCGCCCCTCCTCGCTGCGGTAGGCGGCGTTAAGGGCGCAGACCGCGCGGGCACCCTGCGCAATGTCGAGCACGCCACCACACACTCGGGCAGCAATTTCGCCGAAGCTTTGCGCAACAATCAGGGAGGGAACAATGCCCGTTGCCTGCAGCAACTGGTTCAGCACCACCGCAGCACCATACAGCGCCAGTTGCGCCACACCTGAAGGCAGCGGCAGGGCGTGATCGCGGGTCAACAGAACCTGGGTGATTAACCCTGGATGGGGATCAGGCTCGTGCGCCGCTGCCTCGGTTTCGATGATTGCCAGAATCGTGTCAATTCGGTCTCTGGCTTCGGGTACATGCTGATACAGCTCCGCCAGAGCGCCGCACGGATCGCTGCCTTGGCCAGGAAAGGCGAAGACATAGTTTTGACTGTAGATGTTGAGTTGGGTTGACATGGGTCCATCCTCGTTAGCCGAACAGGATCGCTTCACCAGCAGGACGCTGGAAAAAACGAAGGCTCATTGGATGGCAAAAAACTGGGCGGCGTACCTGTGAGAAATGACAGTTTTTTGTAACGTTTCGAGATAGGCTCGATTCAATTATTGCTAACCGAACCGCCTTGTGCCGGCCTTGCGACCACCTGGGTCCACCACGGTGTGTGCTGCTCGATCTGTACCGGCAGCGTCGGCAGCAGCGCGTTAAGCGCCAGCGTCGTGTCGTGCAGCGGGAAGCTGCCGGTGATGCGCAGATCGGCCACGGTTTTATCCACACCCAGATAACCGCTGCGGTAGCGGCTGAGGTCCTCGACGACATCGCCCAGGCGGGCGTTGTCGACCACCAGCATGCCGCGCGTCCAGGCGTCGGCGGCGGCAGAGACGGCACGCGCAGGGTCGAGGCTGTCGCTGCGCATCAGCACTTGCTGGCCTTCCTTGAAAATCTGTTCCTTGTGCAGCGCCTGGGGCTGAGCAGCCACGGCGGACTGCAGCACGCTCAGGCGTGTGGCATGGTCTTCGCGCTTGACGATAAACCGCGTCCCCAGCGCTCGCAGGCTGCCATCGCGGGTTTGTACATAAAACGGGCGCGCATCGTTGTGGCCGGTTTCGACCAGAATTTCGCCTTCCTGCAACACGATCAGCCGGCGTTTTTCGTCGAAACGCACATCGATGGCCGTGTGGGTATTGAGGTTGATCAGCGTGCCGTCCGCCAGTTTCAGCGTGCGTTGCTCGCCCGTGGCGGTGCGTTGGTCGGCCAGCCAATAATGGATCGGCACATAACGCTCGCCGGCAAACAAGGCCAGGGCGCAGAGCAGCGCGATGCTTGCCACGCCGCGTCCAAGTTTGCGCACGCGCTGGCGAATGCCTTCGCGCGACTGCAGCAGCGCTGCGCGCGCGGGCCCTGAGGCCACGCTGAAGCGCTGGTCGAGCATGCCCAGCTGGCGCCAGGCGCGCGCATGTTCTTCATCGCTGGCCAGCCATTTGGCGAATTCTTCCTGTGCAACGAAGCTGCCGTCATCTGAATCCAGAGACAGTTGCCACGCAATCGCGGCATCCAGCACGCGCGCCGAGACCGGCTTGGCGCTGACCACGCTCACAGCGGCTCGCCATACAGTGCGATGTAACACTGGCGAATGCCTTGGGCCAGGTACTGGCGCACGCGGGGCACCGACACGCCAAGACGCTGGGCAATGTCGGCGTGGCCCAGGCCGTCGAGGCGGTTATAGAGGAAGGCGGCGCGGGCCTTGCTCGACAGTTTGCCGAGCAAGCGGTCGATGGCCTTGAGGTCTTCGAGGATCAGTTGCTGTTCTTCCGGCGACGGGTGTTCGCTTTCCGGGATCAGCATCAGTTCAGTGAGGTAGGCCTGTTCCAGGGCCGCGCGCCGGAAGTAGTCGAACAGCAGCCCCTTGGCGATAGCCACCAGAAACGCCCGCGGCTCGCGGGGTTCGCGCAACTCGTCACGGCCCAGCAGGCGCATGAACGTGTCCTGGCTCAGGTCTTCGGCGCGGCTGGGGCAGGCCACATTGCGCCGCAGCCACGCCAACAGCCAGCCACGATGGTCGCGATACAACGCGCCAACAAGCTCAGTGTGTGGGGTCTGGACCGACGACAAGGCATCACCGAATAAACAAGAGGTTTAAACTAACGAGAATTATTCGCGATTGTGTCAGAGGCAAGGAACGCGCGCAATTGGCGTCTGTCGGGCGGTGCTATTAAAACGATGGCGCCTGTTTACGCCGTTTCCATTGGCTCACGCGCGTTTGAAGCGCCTGCGGGGAGTCGATGTGCTGCGCACGCGCACGGCTCAACAGGATGAGCATCAACTCTGCCGTGGCGAGGGCGTCGGCGCTGGCGTGATGGCGCTCACCGACCTGCAGCTTGAAGTGGTTGATCCAGTCGTCCAGCCCGGCTTCACGGATATTCGCGTCGGGGCACAGCAGCGGGGCGATGTCGGCGACGTCGAGGAACGGGTGCGCCAGGCGATAGCCCAGGCTGTCCTTGAGCGCGCGGCTCAGCATGTGTTGATCGAAAGGGGCATGGAACGCCAGCAGCGGGCTGTCGCCAACAAACGCCATGAAGTCCAGCAGCGCCTCGACCGGGTCGGTGCCGGCGGCGATGGCGCTGGGGCCCAGGCCGTGAATCAGCACGCTGGGGCTGAGCTTCGTTTCGGCACGGTGCAAGGTGCGCTCGAACATTTGCGAGAAATCCACCGCACCGTCCTCAATCACCACCGCGCCAATGGACAGCACGTGGTCGCGGTTGAGGTTCAGGCCGCTGGTTTCCAGGTCGACCACTACCCAGCGCTGGTTGCGCAAGGCGCCATCCCCCAGCACGGCAGGTGCGGGCAACTGCGCCAGGCGCCTCTGCTGAGTCGCGTCGAGCCCGGGCTTTTTCGCACGCAGCCAGCTGAACAAACTCACAGTTGGTACCGAAAGGTCAGGCTGCTTTGCAGGCGCTGCGCCTGACGCAGGGATTCACGCAGGATGCGCCGGTCCAGGTGGTTGAGGCTGTCGGGGTCGACGCGGTTGGAATACGGCTGATTCTCGCGGGTTTGCAGTTGGTGCTGCTGCATGCGGGTTTGCTGGATGAAGTGGTAGGCCTCTTCGTACGCGGCGCCGTCCAATCGCTCGATGACTTCTTTGTCCACCAACTGGCGCAGCCGCTCCAGGGTGTTGTTGGCGTGGATGCCGTTGGCCAGGGCCAGCAGGCGCGCGCCATCGACAAAGGGTGTGAGGCCCTGCACCTTGAGGTCGAGGGTGGCCTTTTCGCCACCTTTGCGTGTCAGCACAAAATCGCGGAAACGCCCCACCGGCGGGCGTTGACGCAAGGCGTTTTCGGCCAGCATGCGTTGGAACAGCCGGTTGTCCGCGACTTGATCGAGAATGCCCTGGCGCAGTTGTTCGCAGCCCTGTTCATCGCCCCACACCACGCGCAAATCGAAATAGATGCTCGACCCCAGCAGGTTCTCCGGCGTGGCCTCACGGATAAACGCCCCAAAGCGCCGCGCCCATTCGGCCCGCGACAGGCACAGTTCGGGGTTACCGGCCATGATGTTGCCCTTGCACAGGCTGAAGCCGCACAACGCCAGGCTCTGGTTGATCTGCTGTGCCAAGGGCAACAAGCGGCCGCGAATCTCGGCGGCTTCGGCGGCATCCTTGGCGTCGAACAGGATGCCGTTGTCCTGGTCGGTATACAGCGTCTGCTCGCGGCGGCCCTCGCTGCCAAAACACAACCAACTGAACGGCACGCCGGGGTCGCCCTTGTCGGCCAGGGTCAGTTCGATCACCCGGCACACGGTGTGATCGTTGAGCAGCGTAATAATGTGGGTGATCTGGGTGGACGAGGCGCCATGGGCGAGCATGCGTTCGACCAATTGGCCGATCTCACCGCGAATCGCCACCAGGTTTTCCACGCGTGGCGCATTGCGGATGGTGCGCGCCAAGTGCACCAGGTCCACCCGCTGCAGGGAAAACAGGTCGCGCTCGGAGACCACGCCACACAGGCGCTGGTCTTTGACCAGACACACATGGGCGATGTGCCGTTCGGTCATGGCAATCGCGGCGTCGAAGGCGCTGTGGTCCGGGCTCAAATAGAACGGCGCCTGGGTCATATGGCATTCGATGACCTGATTGAAGTCACTGATGCCATCGGCCACTACCTGACGCAGGTCGCGCAAGGTGAAAATCCCCAGAGGCGCCTTGTGTGCGTCGACGATCACGATGCTGCCCACTTGCTGCTCATGCATCAGTGTGACCGCCTCGCGCAGCGGCGTGCTCGGGCTGCAAGTGACCGGATGGCGCATGGCCAATTCGCCCAAGCGCGTGTTCAACGAGTATTGGGTGCCGAGGGTTTCCACGGCTTTTTGCTGCACCTGCTGGTTCACTTGGTCCAGCAGGCTGCTGACGCCGCGCAGGGCGAAGTCGCGAAACGGGCTCGAAAGCGCGAACAGCTTTATAAAGGCCGGCTTGTTCAGTTGCAGGCAGAAGGTGTCTTCGGCGGCCTTGTGCTCGGTGCGGGTCGCGCGTTCGCCCAGCAGCGCAGCGAGGGGGAAACACTCGCCGGTGGTGATTTCGAAGGTGGTTTGCGTCGCATCTTGATTGAGCAGCGGGCGCTCGCCGACCACGCGGCCTTGCTTGACGATGAAAAAGTGCTCCACCGGCCCGCCCGACGGTTTGAGGATGCTGTCGCCTTGGCCGTAGAAGCGCAGTTGGCACTGTTCGACCAGATACGCCAGGTGTGCGTTTTCCATCTGGTTGAACGGGGGAAAGCGTTGCAGGAAT
This sequence comes from Pseudomonas sp. NFX183, assembly GCF_047943075.1. Taxonomy (NCBI): domain Bacteria; kingdom Pseudomonadati; phylum Pseudomonadota; class Gammaproteobacteria; order Pseudomonadales; family Pseudomonadaceae; genus Pseudomonas; species Pseudomonas sp. NFX183. Next base: position 2,712,919 of record NZ_CP181333.1, read on the forward strand.
TGCAGGGTGCCGTGGATGTTCTGCAACACGGCGGTTTTTCCCGCCTGCGTGAAAGCATCAGCTTTACTCATAACAGTGACCGCAGTTTCTTGTCGTTATCGTCCTTTATGGTCGGCCCCCGTGCCCTGGGTGCCCATTGGACGTAAGTCTAGGTAGCGGTCAAACCATTGGCGACTAGGGAAAAACCTTACATGGCTATCGTGCAAACCCCGTAGAACGCCCACTAGTCAAACTTTCCGACGAAGTGCACATTGTTCGCCCTTCCGCAGATGTCTGACGAGTGTGCTGGGAGATTGATGAAAACTGCTGAGAAACGTATGCCCGACCACGATATTTTGAGTGATGCAGAGCGCGAGGCACTGAGCGCTGTGATGCTGGAGCCTGATTTACCGCCACAACGTGTGTTGATCGTCGACGACGACAAAGATGCACGCGAATTGCTGGCGGAGATTCTGGGCCTGGACGGCATTCGCTGCATGACCGCCGACAGTGGAGAGGCGGCGTGGGATTTGTTGAGCTCCAGCAGCTCCATCGGTTTGCTGATCACCGACCTGCGCATGGCGCCGAGCAATGGCCTGGAATTGATTCGCCAAGTGCGCAGCTCTCCTCGGGCGGCGCTACCGATCATCATCATGTCCGGGGACGCTGAAGCGCCGGATGTCATCGATGCAATGCACTTGAGTGTGGTGGACTTTTTGCTCAAGCCTATCGACAGCGTGAAGTTGGCGAAGATGGTCAAGCGCGAGTTGGGAATGGCGCAGTAACTTCCACTGGTCGGTATCAGGCGAGCACTGTCAATTCTGACAGTAGGCAAGCAATAGGTGGGGCTGTTTACTGGATGAGTGCGCGGCGGTCGGGAATGGTCGCCCCCTTCACTCACCACCAGGAGTCAGTCATGAAAATCGCTGGCAAGATTAAAGCGGACATTTTCCACAACGGTAAGCTTTTACGCACCACCAGCTCCACGAGCGTTTCGGGTGACAGTAATCACTTTCAAAGTACAGATTCTGCGACCCGTACTTCAGTCTCGATGTCATTTGTTCCCGCCATCGAGGATGGCACCACGACGTACAAGTTCGAGGAGGCTGATTCCAGATTCGGATGCAGCATGGGCGATATGCTTCTGCCTGTTGCCGGTACGGTTGAAGTGACGTCCGCCAACTCAACCGACAACTTAAAATATACGTTCAGTGGGAAGTTTAACGATGGAAGGCGCGACCTGGAGATCAAGGGGACGGCTGAGTTGAACTACCTCTATCCGTGACTTGATTGCTCTTGCAGGATCAGTCCCTGATCTTTTGATCAGGGACGTCTCCATTCGCTAGTTACACACCCATTTTGGCTTTGAACTCACGGCGCCGACGGTGTAACACCGGCTCGGTGTAACCATTGGGTTGCTTGGTCCCTTCAATCACCAACTCCACCGCTGCCTGGAACGCGATGTTGCTGTCGAAATCCGGCGCCAAGGGGCGATACAGGGCATCCCCCGCATTTTGACGGTCTACCACCGGCGCCATGCGCTTGAGGCTTTCCATCACTTGGGTTTCGTTGACGATGCCATGGCGCAGCCAGTTGGCGATGTGCTGGCTGGAGATGCGCAGGGTGGCGCGGTCTTCCATCAAGCCGACGTCATTGATGTCTGGCACTTTCGAGCAGCCGACGCCTTGATCGATCCAGCGCACAACATAACCAAGGATGCCTTGAGCATTGTTGTCCAGCTCGTTGCGGATTTCTTCATCGGACCAATCGGTGTTACTGGCCAGAGGAATGGTCAGGATATCGTCCACCGACGCGCGCTCGCGTTTGGCCAGTTCGGCCTGACGCGCGAACACATCGACCTTGTGGTAATGCAGCGCGTGCAGTGCAGCCGCCGTGGGCGAAGGTACCCAAGCGGTGTTGGCGCCGGCCAGTGGGTGAGCGATTTTCTGTTCAAGCATCGCCGCCATCAGGTCGGGCATCGCCCACATGCCTTTGCCGATCTGCGCACGCCCTTGCAGGCCGGTGCTCAGGCCGATATCGACGTTCCAGTTCTCGTAGGCGCCGATCCATTTCTCGGCCTTCATGGCCGCCTTGCGCACCATCGCGCCGGCCTCCATGGAGGTGTGGATTTCGTCGCCGGTGCGGTCGAGGAAGCCGGTGTTGATAAACACCACACGCTCGCTGGCGGCCTTGATGCAAGCCTTGAGGTTGACCGTGGTGCGGCGCTCCTCGTCCATGATCCCGACTTTGAGCGTGTTGCGCGGCAGGTTCAGCACGTCTTCGATACGGCCAAACAGCTCGTTGGTGAACGCAGCTTCTTCCGGGCCATGCATTTTCGGTTTAACGATGTACACGGAGCCGGTGCGGCTGTTCTTGCGGCTGCTGGTGCCGTTGAGGCTGTGGATTGCCGCCAGGCTGGTGAGCAGACCGTCGAGAATGCCTTCCGGTACTTCGTTGCCGTCTTTGTCGAGGATCGCGTCGATGGTCATCAAGTGGCCAACGTTGCGCACGAACAGCAGCGAACGGCCGTGCAAGGTCACGTCCTGGCCATCCACGCCGGTGTAGACGCGGTCGGGGTTCATGGTACGGGTGAAGGTCTTGCCGCCCTTGGCCACTTCTTCGGCCAGGTCGCCCTTCATCAGGCCGAGCCAGTTGCGGTAGATCACCACTTTGTCATCGGCATCCACGGCGGCGACGGAGTCTTCGCAGTCCATGATGGTGGTCAGCGCGGCTTCCATCAGCACGTCTTTGACGCCGGCCGCATCGGTCTGGCCAACAGGCGTGCTGGCGTCGATCTGGATCTCGAAATGCAGGCCGTTGTGTTTCAGCAAAATGGCGATCGGCTGGTCCGCCGGCCCCTGGAAACCGATCAGTTGTGCATCATCGCGCAGGCCGCTGTTGCTGCCGCCTTTGAGGCTGACGATGAGCTTGCCATCAGCGATCTTGTAGCCGGTGGAATCGACATGGCTGCCGGCGCTGAGCGGTGCGGCTTCGTCGAGGAAAGCACGGGCGAAGGCAATCACTTTGTCGCCGCGCACTTTGTTGTAGCCCTTACCCTTCTCGGCGCCGTCGGCTTCGCTGATGGCGTCGGTGCCATACAGCGCGTCATACAGCGAGCCCCAACGCGCGTTGGATGCGTTGAGGGCGAAACGGGCGTTCATCACCGGCACAACCAGCTGAGGGCCGGCCATGCGGGCGATTTCGTCATCGACGTTTTGGGTCGAGGCCTGGAAGTCTGCGGCTTCTGGCAGCAGGTATCCGATGTCTTGCAGGAAGGCTTTGTAGGCCACCGGGTCGTGGGCCTGGCCGGCGTGGGTCTGGTGCCAGGTATCGATCCGCGCCTGGAAATCGTCGCGTTTGGCGAGTAGGGCTTTGTTCTTCGGTGCCAGGTCGTGAATGACCTTGTCGGCGCCGGCCCAGAACTGGTCGGCAGTGATGCCGGTACCGGGAATGGCTTCGTTGTTCACGAAGTCGAACAGGACTTTGGCGACCTGCAGGCCACCGACTTGAACGTGTTCAGTCATTGCTTGCCTCACTCTGCGGAGCTTATGCGCTTTTCAGCTTTTCAATTTACCAATGAAGCCTCTGGCCATTTAAACCACGAACCCGATCCCCCAGTACATGCCGTTAAGGCGGCTGGGCTGGCGGGTTGTCGCGATACGTTGGTGCCTTGGCAGACATCGACCTAACGTTATGTAGTGCGCGGTTTTGCATACTACATGATGAGTTGCGGTTGTGAAAATTTGACTAAATACGTCGTTTAGCGACCCACTTTGGTCGTGCGGTCACAGTGGGGTATTGGATGTTCTCAAAAAACTATCAGATTGTTCCAGATAAATATAAAAATGGTACACGATTTGTTTTCGAGGGCGCCTGCGTCCACCTTGTAGATTGAATTCAGAGGGCTTCGCCATGGACCATCTTGTACTCACTATTATTGCCGCCGACAAACCCGGCCTGGTTGAACGCATTGCGCAGAATATTGCCGCCCACGATGGCAACTGGCTGGAGAGCCGAATGGCGCACATGGCCGGGCAGTTTGCCGGGATCCTGCGGGTCAGTGTTCCCGCCGAAAGTCGTCAGGGTTTGGTGAACGCGCTGGAGGACTTATCCACACACGGCATTCGCGTGCAGGTGGGTGAGGGCAGTTCAGGGCAGACCGCGGCGTCCAAGGCGATCCTGATGACGCTGGTGGGTAACGACCGTTCGGGCATCGTGCGCGAGATCACGGCGCTGTTGAGCAAGCAGGGGGTGAACCTTGAAAGCCTGAGCACGGATGTGCGCCCGGCGCCCATGAGCGGTGATCCGTTGTTTACCGCCGAGGCATTGCTGCAGGTGCCGACAGCGTTATCCCTGGATACCTTGCAACTGTCCCTGGAAACCCTGGCGGATGACTTGATGGTGGAGTTGCACCACGAAGAATAACGGCCCACAGGGTTATGCATGGAAATCTTGCATGGGCCTGTGGATAACCTGTAGAGACCCGGCGCCAGGCCACGCCGGCCGGGCTTCTTCTCGAGTTGAGCAAAAAACGAGCAGTTTCAAGGGCTTGTGCACAAATGGCGGGGATCAGGTTGTGGATAACCTTGGGGTTGATGTCTGCAAGCCAGGCCCGCTGTGGCTTGCAGAGGTTTGTACGTTATTTGATCAGCGTTTGCGGAGGGTCAGCCAGGCGTCCAGGCTGTAGACCACCAGGCCGGCCCAGATAAACGCGAACGCGATCAGCGTGCTGGTGGCCAAGTGTTCGCCGAACAGGAACACCGCTTCCAACAGCACCAGAGTGGGCGCCACATACTGCAAAAACCCCAGGGCGGTGTAGGGCAAATGCCGCGCAGCAGCGTTGAAACACACCAGCGGGATCAGCGTGACCGGGCCGGCCGCCACCAGCCACCAGGCTTCGGAAGTGCCCCAAAATTCAAGCTGTGCGCTGTGCGCCGACGGGTTGAACAGCAGCCAGGCGACAGCGATCGGCACCAGCATCCAGGTTTCCACCACCAACCCCGGTAGCGCCTTGACGGGCGCCTGCTTGCGGATCAGCCCGTAAAAGCCAAAGGTCAGCGCCAGCACCAGCGACACCCACGGCAAACTGCCCACCTGCCATACCTGCTGCGCCACACCCACCGCCGCCAGCCCGACGGCCATCCACTGCAAGCGCCGCAGGCGTTCGCTGAGAATCAGCATGCCCAGCAGCACATTCACCAGCGGATTGATGTAATAACCCAGGCTCGCTTCGAGCATGCGCCCGCTGTTGACCGACCACACATACGTCAGCCAGTTGGCGGCAATCAACGCACCGCTCAGTGCCAGAATCGCCAGGCGCTTGGGGTTATCGCGCAGTTCACGAAGCCAGCCCGGGTGTTTCCACACCATCAACAGCAAACCGCCAAACAGCGCCGACCACAGCACGCGGTGCACAATGATTTCGGCGGCGGGAACGCTGGCGATGGCTTTGAAATAGATCGGGAACAGGCCCCAGATGACATAGGCGCTCAGGCCCAGGATGTAACCCTTGCGGGGGTTGGCGGGTTGCATTGCAGAATCCTTGCATAGGCAGCTGACAAAGGCGCAATTGTAAGGATTTTTGTCAGGCGATGGGACGCTGCTTTTCTGTGGGAGCTTGCCTGCGATGGCGTTACCTCAATGTGACTAATACACCGAGGTGCCTGCATCGCAGCGATGCGGCGACCCGACAAGCCAGTGCCCACGAAGCGTAGCGGCAGGGTCAGAACAGTTTCAACGGTTCTTCATTGAGCGCCGACAGTTGTTCACGCAACGCCAATACCTGGTCGCCCCAATAGCGTTCGCTGCCGAACCACGGGAAGCTGTGAGGGAACGCCGGGTCATCCCAGCGCCGCGCAAGCCAGGCGCTGTAGTGCATCAGGCGCAAGGCGCGCAGGGGTTCGATCAGCGCCAGCTCGCGCGGGTCGAAGTCGTGGAATTCCTGATAACCGTCCATCAATTCCGACAGCTGGCCCAGGCATTCCTGGCGATCACCGGCGAGCATCATCCACAAATCCTGTACGGCCGGGCCCATGCGGCAGTCATCCAGGTCGACGATATGGAACATCTCGTCGCGGCACATCATATTGCCGGGGTGGCAGTCGCCGTGCATGCGGATGTTTTTGTGCGGCGTGGCTTTGTAGACCTCTTCCACGCGCTTGAGCAGGTCGCGGGCCACGGACTCGTAGGCTGGCAGCAGGCTTTTCGGAATGAAGTTGCCTTCCAGCAAGGTCGTGAGGGAGTCGTGACCGAAGTTCTTCACCCCCAACGCCTCACGGTGTTCGAACGGGCGGGTTGAGCCGACGGCGTGCAAACGGCCGAGCAGCTGACCCAGGCGATACAGCTGATCAAGATTGCCCGGCTCTGGCGCACGGCCACCGCGGCGCGGAAACAGGGTGAAGCGGAAACCCGCGTGTTCGAACAGGCTTTCGCCGTTGTGGATCAACGGGGCGACCACCGGTACGTCGCACTCGGCCAATTCGAAGGTGAAACGGTGTTCTTCAAGGATCGCTTCGTTGGTCCAGCGCTGCGGCCGATAGAACTTGGCGATCAGCGGTTCAGAGTCTTCGATACCCACTTGGTAGACGCGGTTTTCGTAGCTGTTGAGCGCCAGAATGCGAGCATCGCTGAGGAAGCCGATACTTTCGACAGCGTCGAGAACCAGGTCGGGGGTGAGTGTTTCAAACGGATGGGCCATGCGAACTCCTGCGCGCAGCAGGGCGCCGCGTCCGGCCCGGTATGGTAACGCACACGGCGATAGATAGGTGGTGTCTGTACTGGCCTCATCGGGGGCAAGTCCCCTCCCACAGCAGGCCGCGTTTAACCTGTAGGAACGCGGTCAAGTGTGGGAGGGGGCTTGCCCCCGATTGGGCCTATCAGGCGCCGACAATCCCACCATCATCGCGCCGAATCGCCATCACCGACGAACGCGGTTTGCCGTTCGGCAGATGCTCCGGCCAGGTCGACCCACCGGTTTCGCCCGGGTGCTGGATGCCCACAAACAGCGTCTTCTGATCCGGCGAAAAACTGATGCCGGTGACCTCGCACGCCACTGGCCCGACCATGAATCGGCGGATTTCCCCGGTGCTCGGGTCGGCGCACAGCATCTGGTTGTTGCCCATGCCGGCGAAGTCACCCGCGTTGCTGTAGTCGCCATCGGTGAGAATCCACAGGCGCCCGGCCTTGTCGAAACCCAGGCCGTCGGGGCTGTTGAACATGTTTTGCGGGTTGATATTGGACGAGCCGCCCTTCGGCGTGCCGGCATGCACACCGGGGTTGCCGGCCACTACAAACAGGTCCCAGGAGAACGTGTTGGAGCCATGGTTATCGGCATCGGCTTTCCAGCGCAGGATCTGGCCGTAGACATTTTTCTCACGCGGGTTCGGGCCGCCTACCGGCTGACCTTCCTCACCACGTTTGGCGTTGTTGGTGAGGGTGCAATAGACCTGGCCGTCGGTGGGGCTGACCACGATCCATTCCGGGCGGTCCATGCGCGTGGCCTTGACCACGCTGGCGGCCAGGCGCGCGTGGATCAGCACTTCGGCCTGGCTGGAGAAACCGGTGCTGGCGTCGATGCCGTTTTTGCCATGGCTGAGTTCGACCCATTGGCCGGTGCCCTTGGGGTGGTCGGCGTTGCCATCGCCTGCGTCGAAGATCGCCACATACAAGGTGCCGTGGTCGAGCAGGTCTTTGTTGGCCTTGGGGTTCTTGTGGTTGATCTTGTCGCGGCTGACGAACTTGTAGATAAACTCGCCGCGCTCGTCATCACCCATGTACACCACGGCGCGGCCATCGCGGGTTTCAGCCAGGGCGGCATTTTCGTGCTTGAAGCGGCCCAGGGCGGTGCGTTTGGTCGGCGTGGATTGCGGGTCGAATGGGTCGATTTCCACTACCCAGCCATGGCGGTTGAGTTCATTGGGGTTCTTGGCCATGTCGAAACGCGGGTCGTGTTGATGCCAGTTGATCTCTTTGCTGGCTGCCACCACGCCGTAGCGTTTTTGCCCGGCGTCGAAGGCCTGTTGTGGGTTGCTGCTGCCAAAGCAGTCGGTGAAGTTCTCTTCGCACGTCAGATAGGTGCCCCACGGGGTCTTGCCGTTGGCGCAGTTCTGGAAGGTGCCGAGGACTTTTTCACCGGTTTTGTCGGCGCGGGTTTTCAGCCAGTCGTGGCCGGCCGCCGGACCGCTCAGGCGGATCGGCGAGTTGCCGTGGATGCGCCGGTTGTAGCGCGAGTCCTGCACGAACTGCCAGGTGTCGCCCGTGCGCCGCACTTCGATCACCGACACTCCTTCACTGGCCTGAGCCTTGTGCACGTCTTCGGCCGATTGCGGCGCGCCGCCGTGGGCGTAGAGGTAACGGTAATTGGTGTATTCGTTGTTGATCGCCATCAGCGCGCGGTTGTCGTCACCGGGGAAGGCGAACAGGCTCATCCCGTCGTTGTTGTCACCGAACTGTTGCTCCTGGGCCTTGGCGGTGCCGTTGCCAGAGGGGTCGAACGCCGGCGCGTTTTTGTGCAATGGCTGGCCCCAGCTGATCAACACCGAAGCACTGTAGCCGGGTGGCAGGCTGATGGCGTCGCGGGTGTCGGCGGCGATGCTGGGGAAGCCCAGCAACGGGCTGCTGGACGCGGCGTTGACAGCCAGGGCGCTGCGGCTCAGCAGGTTGCCGCCGAGGAACATCGCGGCGCCGCACAAGGCCCCCGCGCCGATGAAACGGCGGCGGGTGAGGCCGACCATCTGTTCGAGGTCGGTGGCTTGGTTGTCTTCTAATAGGCTCATTTCAGGCTCCCTGCGGTTTTTGCAGACACCTTAAGGAGCGCGCGTGACGAAATTGTTGCAGTTTGAAGTAGCCCTCGCGCTACACCGGCGTGCCGAGCAACACGTTGCTGGGCGAGAACTGCACCTGAATCGGCTGGCCCTCGGCGGCCTTCAGTGCCTTGAGCGCGGCGGGCTGCGCCAGGGCGCATAAAACCTGGCCGTTGGGCAGGGTGATGCGCACCTCGCTGGGGCCATCGTCGGCGTCGAGAATCGTCTCGATCATGCCGCTCATGCAATTGTGTCCAGGTGTTGCTGCCTGCTCCAGGCCGAGCAACTCCAGCCAGCCGGCCTTGATCAAGGCGACCACTTCCACGCCGGTCTCCAGTTCCAGGCGCTGCGTGCTGTCGTGGGTGATCTGCGCGCTCAGGCTCAAGTCGCCCGACAGTTGCAGGCGGATCATGTCATTGCGGCCATGGCTTTCAATCGCGATGACCCGGCCGTGCAATTGGTTGCGCGCGCTGGTGCGCAGCATCAGCCGGCCGAGCAGGTTGAAGTCGCTCGCGTCTTCATCCGAGCCCAGCACCTGGGCCTGCAACACCTGCAAACGCTGGTAAAGGCGCAGCACGCGCTCACCCTCGGCCGTCAGCCTGGCGCCGCCGCCGCCTTTGCCGCCGACGCTGCGTTCCACCAGCGGTTTTTGCGCCAGATTGTTCAGCTCGTCGATGGCATCCCAGGCGGCCTTGTAACTCAAACCGGCGCTTTTGGCCGCACGGGTGATCGAGCCTTGCTCGGCGATGTGCGCCAGCAAGGCGATGCGCTGGGGGCGGCGGATGATGTGTTGGCTGAGCGAGGTCGGCAGAGACATGTGGATACGCTTCTATAAGGTCAGCGGACGTTGCAGGCGTGGCGCACGCGAGTCAAGTCATGCCCCGGGTTTAGGTGTGCGTGCCAGGCAGTACACATCGACTTGCCGTGCGCCCGCGTCCATCAACAACCGCGCCAGGCTGTGGGCGGTGGCGCCGGTGGTCAGTACGTCGTCGACCAGCGCCAGGTGGCGGCCTTGCACCTGAGCGTCGGGAGCCAGTGCAAATGCGGCGAGCAGGTTGCGTTTGCGGGTTTTGGCGTCGAGGGCTTGTTGCGCGACGGTTTCATGGGGGCGTAACAACAGGTGGTCATTGTGTGGGATATCAAGCTGTTCACTCAGCCAGCGTGACAGCATCAGCGCCTGGTTGAAGCCGCGTTCGCGCAGGCGTTTACGCGCCAGGGGCACGGGCAGCAGGCAGTCGGGGCGCTCGAGTTCGGCGTTGTCAAAACGGTGTTGCAGGTGATGCCCCAGCAGGCGCGCGAGCAGGTGGCCGAGGGGCCAGCGTGACTGATGCTTGAAGCGGCTGATCAGGGTGTCGACCGGAAAGCTGAAAGACCACGGTGCGACGACGTGTTTAAACGCAGGCGGGTTTTTCAGGCATTGGCCGCAGATCAAACCACTGGTTGGCAGCGGCAAGGCGCACACCTCGCATTGCGCCAGCAACCATGGCAGCTCTGTTTCGCAGACGTTGCACACACAATCGGCCGATTCTGTGGCCTCATCGCAAATTAAACAGGTCTGGTTGTTTTTTAGCCAGATGTAAACCTCGAGTTTGTATCCTGGTTGACAGTGCATGAATCTTCCTTAAATATGCCGAGCATCCGTGTCGTGACTGTGGGTATTGCCCTTCCCGCAGCGAAAGCCCAAGCATAATCAAGGAATCGCCCATGAGCGCCAGCACCACTGCCACCCTGCGTCACGATTGGTCCTTAGCCGAAGTCAAAGCGCTGTTTGTGCAGCCTTTCAATGACCTGTTGTTCCAGGCGCAGACCGTGCACCGCGCGCATTTCGACGCCAACCGCGTGCAGGTGTCGACGTTGCTGTCGATCAAAACCGGCGCCTGCCCGGAAGATTGCAAATATTGTCCGCAGTCGGGCCACTACAACACTGGCCTGGAAAAAGAAAAGCTCATGGAAGTGCAGAAGGTCCTCGAAGAGGCCGCCCGCGCCAAGGCTATTGGTTCGACCCGCTTCTGCATGGGCGCCGCGTGGAAACACCCGTCGGCCAAAGACATGCCGTACGTGCTCGAAATGGTCAAAGGCGTGAAGGCCATGGGCCTGGAAACCTGCATGACGCTCGGCCGTCTCGACCAGGACCAGACCGAGGCCCTGGCCCAGGCCGGCCTCGACTACTACAACCACAACCTCGACACCTCGCCTGAGTTCTACGGTTCGATCATCACCACGCGCACTTACAGCGAACGCCTGCAAACCCTGGCCTATGTGCGCGATTCGGGCATGAAGATCTGCTCGGGTGGCATCCTCGGCATGGGCGAGTCGCTCGACGACCGCGCCAACTTGCTGATCCAGCTGGCCAACCTGCCGGAGCATCCGGAGTCGGTGCCGATCAACATGCTGGTGAAGGTGGCCGGTACGCCGCTGGAAAACGCCGATGACATCGACCCGTTCGACTTCATCCGCATGCTCGCCGTGGCGCGCATCCTGATGCCGCAGTCGCACGTGCGCCTGTCGGCCGGCCGCGAAGCCATGAACGAGCAGATGCAGGCCCTGGCATTCTTCGCCGGTGCCAACTCGATCTTCTACGGCGACAAACTGCTGACCACCGCCAACCCGCAGGCTGACAAGGACATGCAGCTGTTTGCGCGCCTGGGCATCCTGCCGGAAGCCCGTGAAGAGCATGCCGATGAAGTGCATCAGGCGGCGATCGAGCAGGCGCTGGTGGAGCACAAGAGCAGCGAGCAGTTCTATAACGCTGCGGTTTGACGCCGATCCCCCTATTTGGAATGCATTCCAAATGTGGGAGCGGGCTTGCTCGCGAATGCGGTGGATCAGTGAAAGATAGGTTGACTGACGCACCGCATTCGCGAGCAAGCCCGCTCCCACATTTTTGACCGAGTTGAACCGCTAATCCGAGGCCTGCATGTCTTTTGATCTCGCCGCGCGTCTCGCTGCCCGTCGTGCCGAACACCTTTACCGTCAACGCCCTTTGCTCCAGAGCCCGCAAGGCCCTGAAGTCGTGGTGGACGGCCAACCGTTGCTGGCGTTCTGCAACAACGATTACCTGGGCCTGGCCAATCACCCGCACGTGATCGAAGCCTGGCGCGCCGGTGCGTCCCGTTGGGGCGTGGGCGGTGGCGCGTCCCACTTGGTGGTTGGCCATGCCACGCCGCACCATGAACTGGAAGAAGCCCTGGCCGACCTGACCGGGAGCCCGCGCGCGTTGCTGTTCACCACCGGCTACATGGCCAACCTCGGCGCCGTCACGGCGCTGGTGGGGCAGGGCGACACGGTGCTGGAAGACCGGTTGAACCATGCCTCGTTGCTGGATGCCGGCTTGCTCAGCGGTGCGCGGTTCAACCGCTACTTGCACAACGACGCCGCCAGCCTGGCCAAGCGGTTGGAGAAGGCTACCGGCAACACGCTGGTGGTCACCGACGGCGTTTTCAGCATGGACGGCGATCTGGCCGACCTGCCCGCGCTGGCCCGTGAAACCAAGGCCAAAGGCGCCTGGTTGATGGTGGATGATGCCCACGGCTTCGGCCCGCTGGGTGCCACTGGCGGCGGGATCGTCGAGCATTTCGGCTTGAGTCAGGAGGATGTGCCGGTGCTGGTCGGCACGCTGGGCAAAGCCTTTGGCACCGCCGGAGCGTTTGTGGCGGGCAGCGAAGAGCTGATCGAAAGCCTGATCCAGTTCGCCCGGCCTTACATCTACACCACCAGCCAACCGCCGGCGTTGGCCTGCGCAACCTTGAAAAGCCTGGAGCTGCTGCGCACCGAGCATTGGCGACGCGAGCATCTCAATGGTCTGATCCGCCAGTTCCGCCGGGGCGCCGAACAGCTCGGCCTGGACCTGATGGACAGCTTCACGCCGATCCAGCCGATCCTGATTGGCGACAGTGCCCGCGCCGTGCGCCTGTCGCAGCTGTTGCGCGAGCGCGGCCTGATGGTCACCGCGATCCGCCCGCCCACCGTACCTGCCGGCGGTGCGCGTTTGCGCGTGACGTTGACGGCGGCCCACAGCGTGGCGCAGGTGCAGCTATTGTTAAACGCATTGGAAGAGTGTTTCCGCTTGTTAGGCGCCATGGAGCCCAACCATGCGTGATCGACTGATAGTGCTGCCCGGCTGGGGCCTTGGCGTATCGCCACTGGAGCCCCTGGCCGCAGCCTTGCGCGGCCTCGACGAACACCTGCAGGTGCAGATCGAGCCATTGCCGACGCTGCAATCGAGTGACTTGGGTGAATGGCTCGACGAACTCGACGCCACGCTGCCCGATAACGCCTGGCTGGGTGGTTGGTCCCTGGGCGGCATGCTCGCGTCGGAGCTGGCGGCGCGCCGCGGCGAACGTTGCTGCGGCTTGCTGACGTTGGCGAGCAACCCGTGTTTCGTCGCCCATGCCGGCTGGCCCAGCGCGATGCCGGCTGAGACGTTCGATGCGTTTCTCGCCGGCTGCCATGCCGACTCCCAGGTCACCCTCAAACGCTTCGGCCTGCTGTGTGCCAAGGGGGCGCAAGACCCGCGCGGGCTCTCGCGTTTGCTGGTCAGCGGCGCGCCGAATACGCCTTCCAGCGAATTGATGACCGGCCTTGAGTTGCTGGCTCAACTGGATACCCGCGAAGCCTTGCTCGGCTATCGCGGCCCACAGTTGCATCTGTTCGCCGGTTTGGATGGTCTGGTGCCCGCGCAGGCGGCTGGCGACTTGCTGGCGCTGCTCCCCGATGTAGAAATCGGCCTGATTGAACAGGCCGGTCACGCTTTTCTTCTGGAAGACCCTCACGGTGTAGCGGGGGCCATACAGGCTTTTTTGCACGAGTGCGTTGATGACTGATTTATCCCACCCAACACTGCCGGGCGCCTTGCCGGACAAGCGCCAGGTGGCGGCGTCTTTCTCCCGCGCCGCCGCCAGTTACGACAGCGTGGCCGCGTTGCAGCGCGCAGTGGGTTACGAGCTGTTGGCTCGCCTGCCGACGGGCGCCGCGCCGCAACGCTGGCTGGACCTGGGCTCGGGCACAGGTTTTTTCAGCCGCGTGCTGGGCGAGCGATTGCCCGCCAGCCAGGGCGTGGCGGTGGATATTGCCGAAGGCATGCTCAACCACGCGCGGCCATTGGGCGGCGCCGAGCACTTTATTGCCGGTGATGCTGAACGCCTGCCGTTGCAGGGCAACAGTTGCGGGCTGATCTTCTCCAGCCTGGCGGTGCAGTGGTGTGCAAATTTTGACGCCGTGCTCCGCGAGGCTTATCGCGTGCTGCAACCTGGCGGGGTGTTGGCGTTTGCCAGCTTGTGCGTGGGCACGCTGAGCGAGCTGCGCGAAAGCTGGCGGGCCGCGGATGGCCTGGTGCACGTCAATCGCTTCCGCACTTTTGAGGCTTATCAACAGCTGTGCGCCGCCAGCGGCTTGCGGGTGGTGAGCCTGGAGCGCCGGCCGCACGTGCTGCATTACCCGGATGTGCGCAGTCTGACCCACGAGCTCAAAGCATTGGGCGCGCATAACCTGAACCCGGGCCGCCCGGGAGGGTTGACGGGGCGCGCGAGGATTGTTGCACTGGTGGGCGCTTACGAGCAGTTCCGTCAGGCCCAAGGCCTGCCCGCCACCTACCAAGTGGTGTATGCCGTACTGGAGAAACCTCTATGAGCGCCGCTTACTTCATCACCGGCACCGACACCGATGTCGGCAAGACAACCATCGCCGCTGGCCTGCTGCACGCCGCAAGGCTTGCGGGTAAAAGCACCGCCGCTGGCAAACCCGTGGCTTCGGGCTGCCAGGTCACCCCCAAAGGATTACGCAATGCCGATGCCTTGGCGCTGTTGGCTGAGTGTTCGTTGCCGTTGAGCTATGCCGAGGTCAACCCGGTGGCGTTCGAGCCCGCGATTGCACCGCACCTGGCGGCGCGGGAGGCGGGCGTGGCGCTGACGGTGCAATCGCTGTTGAAACCGATGCAGCAGATTCTGGCGCGGCAGGCGGATTTCACCTTGATTGAAGGCGCGGGTGGCTGGCGGGTGCCCTTGGCCGATCAGGACAACCTGTGGGACCTGGCCAAGGCGCTCAAGCTGCCCGTGATCCTGGTAGTGGGCGTGCGTCTGGGCTGTATCAGCCATGCGTTGCTCACTGCGGAAGCCATAGCGCGAGACGGCTTGCCGTTGGCAGGCTGGGTGGCGAATATCATCGACCCCAAGACCTCTCGTCTGGAAGAGAACCTCGCCACCCTGGCTGAGCGGTTACCTGCGCCTTGCCTTGGGCGCGTGCCAAAACTCAAGCAGGCCAGCGCCGAAGCCGTCGCCGAATACCTGGAACTGGACCTGCTTGACTGATTTTGGCTATCGCTAAGGCATTATGCCATTAGTGTTTTTGACGGGCGTTTTGCCGGGATGTCTGCTTCAATTCAGGTTCACGATTCTCTAAAGGCAGGCTTACGCCATGGAAATCTCTGGAAGCAGCGCGTTTTATTCGGGGCTGAGCACGATTCAGGCCGGGCAGAACCGCGTCGACCAGGCCGCCGGCAAGATTGCCAGCGCCGCGACGACCCAGCCATCAGACGCACAAAGCGACCGTCTACAAGCCAACGACCGTGCCCAGCCATCCAACTCGGCGAGCAACATGGTTGAAATGGCCCAAGGCAAGTTTCAAGTGGAGCTGGGCGTCAAAGTCGCCAAGGCTTCGGATGAAATGCTGGGCACGCTGATCGATACCTACGCTTAACCCCTCTCTTTCCAGGTATGCCGGCTCTTGTGTGGGAGCTGGCTTGCCTGCGACAGCTTCTATTCGGTCCCCCTGGTACACCGCGGCGTCTGTATCGCAGGCAAGCCCGCTTCCACATTGGCCCCGCTTCGTCTGACTGAACTTTTACACCGCTCAATCATGTGGCGCCTTGCCGCAGGCCTTGCCGTGCCTGATGTTGATCCGCGTCATGACAAATGGCAGCGGGACGATGCTTGACAACCCCAGGTCGTAAACGTATGTTTCAAACACCTGTTTGACCGCCACGACGCATCCACGCGGTTGTTCATCCCAGATACATCAGCAGAGGTTTATCGCTATGCCTGACTACAAGGCCCCCTTGCGTGATATTCGCTTCGTTCGTGACGAACTGCTCGGTTATGAAGCGCACTATCAGAGCCTGCCGGCTTGCCAGGACGCTACCCCGGACATGGTTGACGCCATCCTCGAAGAAGGCGCCAAGTTCTGTGAGCAAGTGCTGGCACCGTTGAACCGCGTGGGCGACATCGAAGGCTGTACCTGGAGCGAGTCAGGCGTTAAGACCCCGACGGGTTTCAAAGAAGCCTACAAACAATTCGTTGAAGGCGGCTGGCCAAGCCTGGCCCACGACGTGGAGCACGGCGGCCAAGGCCTGCCGGAGTCCCTGGGCCTTGCAGTCAGCGAAATGGTTGGCACTGCCAACTGGTCGTGGGGCATGTACCCGGGCCTGTCGCACGGTGCGATGAACACCATCTCCGAGCACGGCACCCCAGAGCAGCAAAATGCCTACCTGACTAAACTGGTCTCGGGCGAGTGGACCGGCACCATGTGCCTGACCGAACCCCATTGCGGTACCGACCTGGGCATGTTGCGCACCAAGGCTGAGCCTCAGGCCGACGGTTCCTACAAAGTCTCCGGCACCAAGATCTTCATCTCGGCCGGTGAACACGACATGGCCGACAACATCGTCCACATCGTGCTGGCCCGCCTGCCGGACGCACCGGCTGGCACCAAAGGCATTTCGCTGTTTATCGTGCCCAAATTCCTGCCAAACGCAGACGGCTCGATTGGCCAGCGCAACGCGGTGTCCTGTGGTTCCCTGGAACACAAGATGGGTATCCACGGCAACGCCACCTGCGTGATGAACTTCGACGCGGCCACCGGTTTCCTGATCGGCCCGGCGAACAAAGGCCTGAACTGCATGTTCACCTTTATGAACACCGCACGCCTGGGCACTGCGCTGCAAGGCCTGTCCCACGCTGAAATCGGTTTCCAGGGTGGCCTGAAATACGCCCGCGATCGCCTGCAAATGCGTTCGCTGACCGGCCCGAAAGCACCGGACAAAGCCGCTGACCCGATCATCGTGCACCCTGACGTGCGCCGCATGCTGCTGACCATGAAAGCCTTCGCCGAAGGCAACCGTGCGATGGTGTACTTCACCGCCAAGCAAGTGGACATCGTCAAATACGGCACCGACGACGAAGCGAAGAAGCAGGCCGATGCCCTGCTGGCATTCATGACCCCGATCGCCAAGGCGTTCATGACCGAAGTCGGTTTTGAAGCCGCCAACCACGGCGTGCAAATCTACGGCGGCCACGGCTTCATTGCCGAGTGGGGCATGGAGCAGAACGTTCGCGACAGCCGCATTTCGATGCTGTACGAAGGCACCACCGGTATCCAGGCGCTGGACCTGCTCGGCCGTAAAGTGCTGATGACTCAAGGCGAAGCGCTCAAGGGCTTCACCAAGATCGTGCACAAGTTCTGCCAGGCCAACGAAGGAAACGAAGCGGTTAAAGAGTTCGTCGCACCGCTGGCTGCACTGAACAAGGAATGGGGCGAGTTGACCATGAAGGTCGGCATGGCCGCGATGAAAGACCGTGAAGAAGTCGGTGCCGCTTCGGTGGATTACCTGATGTACTCCGGTTATGCGTGCCTGGCTTACTTCTGGGCCGACATGGCGCGCCTGGCTGCCGAGAAACTGGCTGCCGGCACCAGCGAAGAGGCCTTCTACACCGCTAAGCTGCAGACTGCGCGCTTCTACTTCCAGCGCATTCTGCCGCGTACCCGCACCCACGTTGCAACCATGCTGTCGGGCGCCAACAACCTGATGGACATGAAGGAAGAGAACTTCGACCTGGGCTACTAAACCTCGGCGAGTTCATGAAAAAGCCGCCGCTCTTTCGGGAGCGGCGGCTTTTTTGTGGGGCCAGCAACGTGGCGCTTAAGGTGTCGGGATATAAGGCGCGCCGTCGCAGTAAGTGTTGCCCGGCAAAACGCCCCTGACTGGAATGTCCGTCGGTGGCGACTGAAGCAATTGCCCGGCGGCATTCTGCGTCGTGTAGCTGAGGTACATGACGCCCCTGCCGATCACCCGCATGGTGGCCGAATACTGCAGGTACACGGTTTGCCCGGTGGTGGAAGCCGCGGCAGCCCACACAATCGGGACAGTCAGTGGGGGCGTAATGGGGTTCGAACCGTCATCCTGACGGCTCATTACGCACGTCAATGTCCCCGCCGTGTTGGCACGCAGGAGCGCAGAGGGCGGGATAAATACACCGATAGATCGGTTTAAAAAGGTCAGGCTCGAAGGCTGCGGCGAGGCGCAAGTGAGATTGCCGCCGATAAGGTTGAGCACCTGCGGCTGCGCCAGCGTCATCAACGGCGAGAAGTTCAAGATGAGATTTCTGGTAGGTCCCTCCACGAAGGTGGTCCCCCTGGTGATGCGGAATTTTATCTGGGCGGGCGTGTTGTTGCTGGCGGCGCCCGGAAGGATGGCCAGTAATTGCGCCGTCGTGATCACAAGGCGCAGCGGCAGTGGTTGGCCCACGTAAACCACAGGCGGCGCCAAGACGGTATTCGTGCCCACCACAACGGCCACAGCGTCGTTGATCTGCAAATTGGTGACACTGTCCAGCCAAACCTCCATCCCGCCTAGCCCGCTCAGGTCGATATCGGCCTGTGTCACCGTGTTGTCGGGCGCAATCGCCTGTGTCACGCGCGGAGCGGCAATGTTTGAAGGGGTCAATTGCAGCGCGACCCTGAGTTCCAGAATCAACGAATCACGAGAGCGGTTGCCTAGCCGGTCCAGGAAGCGGTAGGTCAGTTGCATGAGGCCGTTGCCGCGCTCGCGAATCACGGAGGCCGGTACTGAAATCAGGCGCGGGGCCGGATAGTCGGGCAAGGTAACAGGGCCCGGAGGTGCGAAAGGAAACTGCATGTGCCGGTCGGTAATGCCGTAGTAGGGAATGACCCTCAGCGCAACCTGGGTGTTGATCTCTGTGTGCTCGGGAATCCGGAACACGACCGGGTCATTGCTGGCCAGATACTCATCGGTAATCGTCGCAGTTGCCAGGTTCAATGGCAGCAGCGGGGCTGGCGGTGTGATGGTCAGGTAACCAAAAGGTGGCGTTTTATGCACCCGCAGCGGGGTGCTGGCGCTGGCGCGCAGAACGTTGTCACCGGCTTCCAGAATGTAGGTCAGCAGATAATCGCCTTCACTGCCCACGAAGCGGCGCGGCACTGGCATTTCAATGTCTGCTGTGGGGTAAGACGGCAACTGGAGGTAAGCGATGACTTGGTGTTCATTCGGCGGGGGCAGCTCGGCATACACCCGGATAATGGGCTGGGCCCCGGCAGGCCCCGGTTGCGGCAACGCTGGAATCCGGATTCGCAGGTCACGTTCAGCCGCCGTCAGAGGCACCATGCCGCCGGTTCCGGGCAGAGCATCCACCACGATCAAGGGCGGCAGCGAGGGTATGGCGTTACGAATCAGGAACTGAGAGCTGGTGCTCACCAGTTCGGATACCAAGGTTTCCATGAGGGTCACTCCCATCGTGTTTAAGGGACACTCCCTGTCCCGAATACTCGCTGGGCGGTATTGAGTGGTACCCGCAAGTAAACATGCCAATCCTGTCGGCGACTACTGTCATAACTGACAGTACGGGATGGCCTGCGCATTGCATCCGCCTGTTTTTTGCGCAATGACCTATAAAAAAACGCAGCGTGGCGCTCAGGGATTAGGCCGAGCGGCCGTTAAAGTGATGGCAATGTGATACGCATCACATTGAATGTGCTTAACTGTGATCAGTGAAGGCACTGTGCCATCTTTTTGAGTGGGTCGGAGCTTTACCCTTGTCACGCGCGTCCGCTGTACGTTTCAGTCATTTCCTACCTTCACTGCTGTTACTGCTGGCGGGGCTATCGGCTGCGTACGTGAAGGACCTCAATGTGTTCTTCACCTCGCTGTTCAACGTGCTGCCGACCTTGGTGCTGCTGCTCGGCGGTTCGTATTGCGCGGTGTATCGGCGCCAGCGTGAACTGTTCCTGATGATCACGGTGTACGTCGTTTATTTCCTGCTGGACACCCAGACCGACTACTACCGCGACAATGGCCGAGTCCGGGAAGACGCGGCGGTGGTGTTCCATCTGTGCTGCCTGTTGCTGCCGCTGCTGTTCAGCATCTACGCGCTGTGGCAGGAAAAAACCCACCTGTTTCGCGACTTCGTGGCCCGTTGCGCCGTGCTCTTCGCCGTCGGCAGCGTGGCGCTGGCGCTTGAGCAAAGCTTCCCGCAAGCGCTGTTGAGCTGGCTGGCAGAGATTCGCTGGCCGGCTTTGCACGGCAGCTGGATGAGCCTGATCCAGCTGTCGTACCAGATGTTCCTGATTGGATTTGTCACCCTGGCGGCGCAGTACTGGTATCAGCCGCGCCCGTTGCATGCCGCGCAACTGGTTGGCTTGCTCGGGTTGTTCTGGATGTTGCCGCAGACCTTCATCCTGCCGTTCACCCTGAACATCATGTGCAGCCAGGTGATGCTGATGATCGCCGCGGGCGTGGCACATGAGGCGTATCAAATGGCCTTCCGTGACGAGCTGACCGGCTTGCCGGGCCGCCGCGCGCTCAACGAACGCATGCAGCGCCTTGGGCGCAACTACGTGCTGGCGATGAGTGACGTCGATCACTTCAAGCGTTTCAACGACACCCACGGCCATGATGTCGGCGACCAGGTATTGCGCCTGGTCGCCAGCAAGCTCTCCAAGGTCAATGGCGGCGGGCGTGCCTACCGTTACGGCGGCGAGGAGTTTGCGGTGGTCTTCGCCGGCAAGACGCTGGATGAGTGCATGCCGTACCTCGAAGAAATTCGCGAGATCATCGCCCACTACGACATCAAGCTGCGCAACCCCGACCGCCCTCATGACGACCAGCAGGGCCGCCAACGCCGCGCGGGCAGCGGCGCGTCGAGCGTGTCGGTAACCGTCAGCATCGGTGTGGCCGAACGCCAGGCGGAACAGCGCACCCCGGAAGAAGTGCTCAAATCCGCCGACCAGGCGCTTTATGCCGCCAAGGGCGCCGGACGTAACTGTGTGGTCGCGGCCGGGCAAACCCGGCGAGGCGCGGTGCGTATGGCGAGTGCTGCCGGTTGAGTGATGGCGGTGTATTCAGCGGTTCTACAGTGATTGTTTGCGGCGGTGGCCGGCAGTAGGTTGAAACCATCTGCTGCCGGAGACATCGCCATGCCTGAGTACAAAGCTCCCCTGCGCGACATGCGCTTTCTGATCGACAACGTGTTTGATTTTCACGGCCACTACGCGGCCCTCGGCGCCACAGACGCCAGCCCGGATATGGTCAGTGCGATCCTCGAAGAAGGCGCCAAATTCTGCGAAAACGTGCTCGCGCCGCTTAATCGCAGCGGCGATGAGGAAGGCTGCCATTTCGACAACGGCGTGGTCACCACGCCCAAGGGCTTCAAGCAAGCTTTCGCCCAGTACGTGGAAGGCGGCTGGCATGGCGTGGCAGCGGACCCAGCCTACGGTGGGCAAGGCCTGCCGCACTCGTTGGGGCTGGTGTTGAGCGAAATGATCGGTTCCAGCAACACGTCCTGGGGCATGTACCCGGGGCTGACCCATGGCGCCATGTCGGCGATCCACGCCCACGGCACCGAGGAGCAGAAAGACACCTACCTGACCAAACTCACCGCCGGCGAATGGACCGGCACCATGTGCCTGACCGAAGCCCACTGCGGCACCGACCTGGGGCTGATCAAGACCCGTGCCGTGCCCCAGGCCGACGGCAGTTACGCGGTCACCGGCAGCAAGATCTTCATCTCGGCCGGCGAGCATGACCTGAGTGCGAACATCATCCACTTGGTGCTGGCCAAACTGCCGGATGCGCCGGCGGGCACCAAAGGTATCTCGCTGTTTATCGTGCCCAAGTTCCATGCCGATTCGGGTGAGCGCAACGCGGTGCACTGCGGCTCCATCGAGCACAAGATGGGCATCAAGGCCTCGGCCACGTGCGTGCTCAATTTCGACGGTGCCAAGGGGTTCCTGATTGGCGAGGCGAATAAAGGCCTCAACTGCATGTTCACCATGATGAACCACGCACGGCTGGGGACCGGCATGCAGGGCCTGTGCAATGGCGAGGCGAGCTTCCAGGGCGCAATCAAATACGCCAACGACCGCCTGCAAATGCGCTCGCTGACCGGCGCCAAGGCCCCGGGAAAAGCCGCCGACCCCATCATCGTGCACGCTGATGTACGCCGCATGCTGCTGACCATGAAAGCCTTCAACGAAGGCAACCGCGCGCTGACGTATTTCACCGCGCAATTGCTCGACACCGCGCACCTGAGCAACGACGCGGGTCAGCGCCAGGAGGCTGAAGACCTGTTGGCGTTCCTCACGCCGATCTGCAAAGCCTTTATGACCGACACGGGCCTGGAGGTGACCAACCACGGCATGCAGGTATTCGGAGGCCACGGCTATATTCGCGAATGGGGCATGGAACAGCTGGCACGCGATGCGCGGATCGCGCCGATCTATGAAGGCACCAATGGCATCCAGGCGCTCGACCTGCTGGGGCGCAAGGTGCTCGGTAGCCAGGGCAAGCTGCTGCGTGGTTTTACCAAAATCGTGCATAAATTCTGCGCGGCAAATGCCGAACACCCGCAGCTCAAGGCCCACGTGGCGCAACTCGATCAACTGAACCAGCAATGGGGCGAGCTGACAATGAAGGTCGGCATGGCCGCCATGAAAAACCCGGATGAAGTGGGCGCCGCGGCGGTGGATTACTTGATGTACAGCGGTTACATCATCCTCGCCTACCTGTGGTTGCGTATGGCGATAGCGGCTCAGGCACACGACGACGCCGAGTTTGCCCAGGCAAAGCTTTCGACCTGCGACTTCTACTTCAAGCGCTTGCTGCCGCGTACGGCCACGCACCGGGCCGCGGTGGAGGCGGGCAGCGAGTGCCTGATGAGCTTGCCTGCTGAGTTGTTTGCCCTGTAGGCGGCTGATGCTTCTGCGGGTAACTGTGTGCGGGCTTGTGTGAGAGCTGGCTTGCCTGCGATGCAGTCACCTCGGTAGGTCAGTGAAACTGCGGTGATGCCATCGCAGGCAAGCCAGCTCCTACATTAGATCTGTGTGTGACTTATAAATACTTAATAGTCACGAACGGACCCTATGTGTCTGAAAAGTTGTTCGGGTACACTCGGAGCCTGTAAAACCGATCCTACCGACTTACTTTTCACGTTCTCACGAGGTTTGCCATGGCTGATTACAAAGCGCCGCTGCGTGATATGCGCTTCGTCCTCAACGAAGTCTTTGAGGTCGCCACCACTTGGGCCCAATTGCCGGCATTGGCAGACACCGTGGATGCCGAAACCGTCGAGGCTATCCTTGAGGAAGCCGGCAAGGTCACCGCCAAATCCATCGCACCGCTGAGCCGTAATGGCGACGAGCAAGGCTGCCGTTGGGCCGATACCGTGGTCAGCACACCGGATGGTTTCCCCCAGGCCTACAAAACCTACGCCGAAGGTGGCTGGGTGGGTGTAGGCGGCGACCCTGTCTTTGGCGGCATGGGCATGCCCAAGGCGGTGTCGGCCCAGGTTGAGGAAATGATCAACTCGTCGAGCCTGGCGTTCGGCCTGTACCCGATGCTCACCTCTGGCGCCTGCGTGTCGATCAACACTCACGCCAGTGAAGCACTCAAGGCCACCTACTTGCCGAAGATGTATTCCGGCGAGTGGGCCGGCTCCATGTGCCTGACTGAAGCGCACGCGGGCACCGACCTGGGGATTATCCGCACCAAGGCTGAGCCGCAGGCGGACGGTTCCTACACGATCAGCGGCACCAAAATTTTCATCACCGGCGGCGAACACGACCTCACCGAAAACATCATCCATCTGGTACTCGCCAAGCTGCCGGACGCGCCGGCCGGTCCGAAAGGTATCTCGCTGTTTCTGGTGCCCAAGTTCATGGTCAATGCCGACGGCAGCCTGGGCGCGCGTAACCCGGTGAGCTGTGGCTCGATCGAACACAAGATGGGCATTCAGGCGTCTGCGACCTGCGTGATGAACTTCGACGAAGCCGTGGGTTACCTGGTGGGCGAGCCCAACCGTGGGTTGGCGGCGATGTTCACCATGATGAACTACGAGCGTCTGGGGGTGGGTATCCAGGGCCTGGCCTCCGGCGAGCGCTCCTATCAGAACGCGATTGAATATGCGCGTGATCGCCTGCAAAGCCGCGCACCGACCGGCGCCCAGGCTAAAGACAAAGTGGCCGACCCGATCATCGTGCATCCGGACGTGCGTCGCATGCTGCTGACCATGAAGGCTGCGAATGAAGGCGGTCGCGCGTTCTCCACGTACGTGGCAACGCAATTGGACATCGCCAAGTTCAGCGAGGATGCCGCCGCCCGTGAGCGTGCGGACAATCTGGTGGCACTGCTCACACCCGTCGCCAAGGCGTTCCTAAGCGATCTGGGCCTGGAAACCACCGTGCTCGGCCAGCAAGTGTTTGGCGGCCACGGCTACATTCGCGAGTGGGGTCAGGAGCAACTGGTGCGTGATGTGCGCATCACGCAGATTTACGAAGGCACCAACGGCATTCAGGCGCTGGACTTGATGGGGCGCAAGATTGTCGGCAGCAACGGCACGTTCTATACCCTGTTCGCCGACGAGATCCGTCAGTTCATTGCCACAGCGGACGCCCAATTGGCTGAGTTCACCCGACCGCTGAGCGCGGCGGTGGATAACCTGGATGAGTTGACCGCCTGGGTGCTGGACCGCGCCAAGACCAACCCGAATGAAATCGGTGCAGCGTCGGTGGAATACCTGCACGCCTTTGGCTACATGGCGTACGCCTACATGTGGGCCCGCATGGCGAAGGCCGCGTGGGGCAAAGAGTCTGAGGAAGACTTCTACGCGAGCAAGCTGGGCACGGCGCGTTTCTACTTTGCCCGCCTGCTGCCACGTATCCATTCGCTGAGTGCGTCGGTAAAAGCCGGTAGCGAATCGCTGTTTTTGCTGGATGAGGCACTGTTCTAAGGGCTTGGAGGGCGTGTAAGCATTCTCTTACATGACGTGCTGCTATTCGTCCTCTATCGCCAAATTGGATCCACGGATAATCTACTTCACATGGACGTCGCGCAGGAAGCGCAAAGCAACAACACGGACACGTAGGATTCTGCCAGGACGGCGGAGTGAAATGGATGTCAGGGAAACAGTCTGCAAAACCCCGCTTCGGCGGGGTTTTCTTTTGCCCGCGAAAAAGTCAGGCAGGCGCCTGCGGGGCATTCATCACGTCTTCCAGCAGCGTGCGCAATAACGCCACCGTTGCTTGCTGGCGCTGTACATCGCGGCACACCAAGCCTACTTTCAGCGCCACCCGGGGTTCGCTCAAGGGTTTCCACAATAGCGCCTTGCTGTTGTGCTCATCCTGGGAGCGCCCGGGCAGAACCGTGGCCAGCTTGGTATGGGGCAGGCTGTCGAGAATGCCGACCATGGTATTCAGTTCGGCCTGCACCTGTGGCCGGCGCCCGAGGTTGGCGAGCTGGCCCTGCCAGATCTGCCGCACCTGAAACTCCTCTCCCAGTAGCAACATCGGTAATTCGGCCGCCTGTTTCAGCGAGACCTTCTTGAATTCGCGCAAGGGGTGGTCTTCCGGGATCACAACCTTTAATTCGTCTTCATACAACAGCACGCCGTGCAGCCCCGGCTGGCGCGGCGGCAGGTAGCTGATGCCGATGTCCAGCGAGCCGTTGAGCAAGCGCCGTTCAATCTCCAGGCCGGTCAATTCGTAGATCTGCACCACCAGATGCGGTTGGGCCTTGCGCACGCGCTCAAGCATTTGCGGGACCAGGCTGGTGTGCACCGTTTGCAGCACGCCGATGGCCAGCGTGCGCATGGCCTGGCCCTTGAAGTTGCGCAGGGCTTCGACGGCCTGTTGCATACCGTCGATCAGCGGCAATGCGTGGTTGTACAAGGTATGCGCGGCCAGCGTCGGCAGCAGGCGCTTGCTGCTGCGCTCGAACAGGCTCACATCCAGGTTCTGTTCCAGCTGGCGAATCTGTTGCGACAGGGCCGGTTGAGAGATCGACAGACGCTCCGCAGCGCGGCCCACGTGGCCTTCCTCATACACCGCGACGAAATAACGCAGTTGCTTGAAATCCATAAGGCTTACTTATCGAAAAAGCTGGAAAATCGAAATGGCCGGTGGGGCCCCGAGACGCCTAGTCTAGCGCCTATTCGCAAGGCTTACAGGGCCGGATCTGGCAATGAATAGCGTTTATGTTGATGGCGTTTACATAGGCAAGACAAAAAACCTCGAGGCAGTCTTCGCACAGGATTGCGACCAAGGTCAGGTTGCCATTGGGGGTGAGGTGTGAATCTGTTTCGTCGCCCTGCACCGAGCCTGGACGATCTGATCCTCGACGCGCCGCACGAGGATCTGCCCAGCGATGCCCTGATGCCCACCGTCGCAAGGCCTGCGCAGGTCTTCGTGCGCGGCCAGGGCTCCTGGCTCTGGGACAGCGACAACCGTGCGTACCTTGATTTCAGTCAGGGCAGCGCCGCCAACAGCCTGGGCCACAGCCCGCAGGTGCTGATCAAGGCCCTCGCCGATCAGACTCAGGCGCTGATCAACCCCGGCAATGGCTTGCACAATCGCCCCCAACTGAACCTCGTCGACCGGTTGTGCCAGTACACGGGCAGTGATCAGGGATACCTGCTTAATAGCGGCGCTGAAGCCTGCGAGGCTGCGATCAAGCTGGCGCGCAAATGGGGCCAACAGCACCGCGGCGGCGCGTACCACATCATCAGCGCCAGCAACGGTTGCCATGGCCGCAGTTTCGCGGCGATGGCGGCTTCGACCGGGGCGGGCGGCAACCGTTTTGAACCGCAATTGCCGGGCTTTAGCCATGTGCCTTTCAACGACCTGCCTGCGTTGCACGCGGCGGTCGATGCACAGACGGTGGCCATCATGCTGGAGCCGATTCAGGGCGCAGCCGGCGTGATCCCCGCCACCGAGCACTACCTGAAAGGTGTTGAACGCCTGTGCCGCGAGCTGGGCATCCTGCTGATTCTTGATGAAGTGCACACCGGCATCGGCCGCTGCGGCACTCTGCTCGTCGAACAACAGTACGGCGTGCGCGCCGACATCATCACCCTTGGCAAAGGCCTGGGCGGCGGCGTGCCGTTGGCGGCCCTGCTGGCGCGTGGCAAGGCCTGTTGCTTCGAGCTGGGCGAGCTGGATGGCACCCACCATGGCAACGCGTTGATGGCAGCGGCCGGGGAGGCGGTACTAAAAACGGTACTGGAGCCGGGCTTTCTGGAGCAGGTGCGCGAGTCCGGCCTTTACCTTGGCGAAGGCCTCGCCCGCCTGGCTTATCGCTACGATCACGGCCAATTGCGCGGCCATGGCCTGATGTGGGGCCTGACATTGTCGGATGATTCTGCAGATGCCGTCGTAAAAGCAGCACTGCACGAAGGTTTGATCCTTAACGCCGCGCAACCCAACGGCCTGCGCTTCACCCCAGCCTTGACGGTCAGCAAAAGCAATATCGACGAAATGCTTTTGCGCCTGGCTCGCGCCTTCTCCCGAGTGCGCACCGCGCAGTTGCAATGCCGCAAGGGCATCGCCGTTTAACCCACATTCCAGAACCGTCTCGCGGCCTACGCGGCGCCCTCAGCCTGATTCTTTTGGCTGGGGGCGTTTTTTTGCCCGCGCACTTCAAGCTGGCCCAGTGCCAGATCCCACTGAACCCTCACGAATGCCCAAGGTCGATTAGCTACACGGCTCACACGAGCCGATTATCTGGAGCTGACCCATGGACATCATTCGCATCATCATCGCCATTCTGCTGCCGCCACTGGGTGTGTTCCTGCAAGTGGGTTTCGCCGGCGCGTTCTGGCTGAACATCCTGCTGACCCTGTGCGGTTACTTCCCGGGCATCATTCACGCCGTGTACATCATCGCCAAACGCTAGAACTGTCAGCCTTTTGCAATGAGCCGCGAGTTGCGCTCGTTGCGAAAGGCCAATTGCTCGATGGTCTGGGTGGCGTGTTCGGCTTCTTCCCGCGCTTGCAGGATGATGCCGTGCTGCTCGGACTTGCTGCACACCGGGTCGGCGTTGCTCGCGTCGCCCGTGAGCATGAACGCCTGGCAGCGGCAGCCGCCGAAGTCCTTTTCCTTTTCATCGCATGAACGGCACGGCTCGGGCATCCAGTTGTAGCCGCGAAAGCGGTTGAAGCCAAACGAGTCGTACCAGATGTGCTGCATGCTGTGGTCGCGCACGTTGGGAAATTGCACCGGCATCTGTCGGGCACCGTGGCAGGGCAGGGCGGTGCCGTCCGGTGTTACGGTCAGAAAAATACTGCCCCAGCCGTTCATGCAGGCTTTTGGGCGTTCTTCGTAGTAGTCCGGTGTAACGAAGATCAGCTTGCACGGGTGGCCTTCGGCTTCGAGTTTGGCCCGGTATTCGTTGGTGATGCGTTCGGCGCGCACCAGTTGTTCTTTGGTCGGCAACAACCCCACACGATTGAGCTGTGCCCAACCGTAGAACTGGCAGGTAGCGAGCTCGACAAAGTCTGCTTCCAGTGCGATGCACAGCTCGATAATGCGGTCGATCTTGTCGATATTGTGCCGATGCGTGACGAAGTTCAGCACCATCGGATAGCCATGCGCCTTCACCGCGCGGGCCATTTCCAGCTTTTGCGCGAAGGCTTTTTTCGAGCCGGCCAGCAGGTTGTTCACCTGCTCGTCGCTGGCCTGGAAGCTGATCTGGATATGATCCAGGCCCGCCTTCTTGAAGTCGCTGATTTTCTGCTCGGTGAGGCCGATGCCGGAGGTAATCAGGTTGGTGTAGAAGCCCAGCTTGCGCGCCTCGGCGATCAGTTCGGCAAGGTCCTGGCGTACCAGCGGTTCACCGCCGGAAAACCCCAGTTGCGCGGCGCCCATTTCCCGCGCTTCGCGAAACACTTTGATCCATTGCTCGGTGCTCAGCTCTTTACCCTGCTCGGCGAAATCCAGCGGGTTTGAGCAGTACGGGCACTGCAACGGGCAGCGGTATGTCAGCTCGGCGAGCAGCCACAGCGGCAGGCCAACGGGTGGCTTTTCAGGCAAGTTCGATCCAGTGCTCAGCACGGGCGACCTCCATGAAATCCTCGATGTCTTGACCGAGTTCAGGTACGCCGGGGAATTGTTTATCCAGCTCGGCGATGATGGCAGCCACGTCGCGTTCGCCATCGATCAGACCACCGATCAACGCGGCGCTGTCGTTGAGCTTGATCATGCCTTCGGGGTAGAGCAATACGTAGCCTTTTTGCGCGGGCTCGTACTGGTAGCGATAGCCCTGGCGCCAGGTCGGTGTTCTGCTGCGATCAAAGCTCATAGGGTGATCCCTTTATGCCATACACGCTGATCAGTCACGCTGTGATACGGCGGGCGATTCAGTTCATAGGCCATGCTCATGGCATCCAGCATGCTCCACAAGATGTCGAGTTTGAACTGGAGAATTTCCAGCATGCGCTCCTGACCTTCGCGAGTGGTGTAGTGCTGCAACGTGATCGCCAAGCCGTGTTCCACATCGCGTCGGGCCTGGCCCAGGCGGGTACGGAAATACTCATAGCCGGCCGGGTCGATCCACGGATAGTGCTGCGGCCAGCTGTCGAGGCGCGACTGGTGGATCTGCGGCGCGAACAGCTCGGTCAGCGAGCTGCTGGCGGCTTCTTGCCAACTGGCACGGCGGGCAAAGTTGACGTAGGCATCCACGGCAAAACGCACGCCGGGCAGCACCAGTTCCTGAGACCGCAGATGGTCCGGGTCCAGGCCAACGGCCTGGCCCAGACGCAACCAGGCTTCAATACCGCC
This sequence comes from Pseudomonas sp. NFX183, assembly GCF_047943075.1. Taxonomy (NCBI): domain Bacteria; kingdom Pseudomonadati; phylum Pseudomonadota; class Gammaproteobacteria; order Pseudomonadales; family Pseudomonadaceae; genus Pseudomonas; species Pseudomonas sp. NFX183. The sequence continues at coordinate 2,742,531 of NZ_CP181333.1, forward strand.
GTCTTCACCGGGAGCACCGTCGTGGTCGAGCAGGCGCTGGATCCACTCGCGGCGGATCTCGCGGTCCGGGCAATTGGCCAGGATCGCGGCGTCTTTGAGCGGGATATTCACCTGATAGTAGAAACGGTTGGCGACCCAACCCTGGATCTGCTCGCGGGTGGCGCGGCCTTCATACATCGCCACGTGGTACGGGTGATGGATATGGTAAAACGCGCCCTTGGCACGCAAGGCATGCTCGAACTCGGCGGGCGTCAGCGGTGTGTCAGTCATGTGGTCTGCTCCTACAATTCAATGCTCATGCCGTCGTAAGCCACTTCGACATTGCGCCGCACCAGCTCGGCGCGTTCGGGGGAGTCTTCATCGAGGATCGGGTTGGTGTTGTTGATGTGGATCAGCACCTTGCGCTGCTCGGGCAACTGCTCCAGCACTTCGAGCATGCCGCCGGGGCCGTTCTGAGCCAGGTGGCCCATCTCGCGGCCAGTGCGGGTGCCGACGCCACGGCGCTGCATCTCATCGTCGTCCCACATCGTGCCATCCACCAGCAGGCAATCGCTGCCGGCCATGATCTCCAGCAACGGCGCGTCGACCTTGCCCAGCCCAGGGGCGTAAAACAGTTTGCCGCCGGTGCGCAGGTCTTCGACGATCAGGCCGATGTTGTCGCCTGGGTGCGGGTCGAAGCGGTGCGGCGAGTAGGGCGGCGCGGCGCTGCGCAATGGCAGCGGCGTGAAACGCAGGTTGGGGCAGGCCGGGATGGTGAAGCTGGCGTCCAGCTCGATGCGGTTCCAGGCCAGGCCGCCGTTCCAGTGCGTGAGCATGGTGAACAGCGGGAAACCGGTACTCAAATCTTCATGGACCATGTCGGTGCACCACACCTGGTGCGGGCAGCCTTCGCGCAGGCTCAACAGGCCGGTGGTGTGGTCGATCTGGCTGTCCATCAGGATGATCGCGCTGATACCGGTATCGCGCAGCGCGCGGCCGGGTTGCATCGGGGCGAAGCCTTGCAGTTGCGCGCGGATATCCGGCGAAGCGTTGCACAGTACCCAATTCACGCCATCGTCGGAAATCGCGATGGACGACTGAGTGCGCGCCTGGGCCCGCAGGCTGCCGTCACGAAAACCTGCGCAGTTCACGCAGTTGCAGTTCCACTGCGGGAAGCCACCGCCGGCGGCGGAACCTAGAATCTGGACAAACATGATTGCTCCATCACGCAAAGCTCAAAACAAAAACGCCCCGGGCGAACCGAGGCGTTGTATTACTCAGCCAATCAACGGCTGGCGAAGTACATGGTGACTTCGAAACCGATACGCAGATCAGTGTAAGCAGGCTTGGACCAGGTCATATTCATACTCCTACGAAGGGATGGGACGTTCACTACTCATACATATAGTCCACCTCCAATCGGAGATGTTCAGAGGTGTGCGGATGAATGTTACGCAATTCTTTTCAAGTTAGCGCTGTCTTGGTGGCAAAAGCCTTTTGCAGGGCCAGCAATGATCAGCCTGTCGTTTGCCAGGAACCATTGATGGGCGGGCCGTTGGCCACACAGCGCCAACCGGCTGCAGCGTCATTGAGTTGCCCTGCGGCACGTTGCAGATCCTCGCGCGTGCAGGTTTGTATCAACTGCTGAAGTGGCGCCAGATAACCCGACGAATGGCCAGCCAGCTGTGCCTGCCAGAGCAATTCGGCGGCTTGGGCGACCGGTAATGCCTGGGCCGTGAATTGCTCTGCCAGGGTTTGGTTGCCCAGTTCGGCGCTGTTGTCGATCAACGCCGGAAGCTGCACCAGGAAGGTCTGCACGTGCTCGAAGATCCCGGCCAGGGATACGCTGGGTGATTGCACGCCAAACAGCAGGCCGGTTTGCCCGTTGATCTGTCGGATGCCGCTGAACACGGCGTAGCCGATTTGCAGTTCGACGCGCAGTTTTTGGTAAAACGGCCCCTGGAGCAGATGCCCGAGCAGTCGCCATGCCGCTTCATCGGCCAGGGATTGGCTTGGCGTTGGGCAAAACAGCAGCAACGCGGCTTCGCGGGCGTCGGTATTCACTTCGTGCCAGAGCCTCTGGCCGTCGAGGGTTTTCGGCGTGTGTTCGAAGCTTTCCGGCTGGCCTGGCAATCGCGCGGCTGCGGTTTTGATCGCCGCTTCACTGGCAGCGGGCAAACCTGTGCCCAGGCCCTGCCAACGCGCGGTGGTCCATGACGCTGGCGTCTCACCGGCCTCGGAAGCGATGCCGGCACAGCAGGCAGGCAACGCCTTGAGCAGCTCTCGAATGGCAATCATCGGCGTTTGTGCGGGTGACGGCAGCGGCCTATCGGACTGGCTGAGGTTAAGCGCCAGCGCCTCGACCACAGCCGCGATTGGTTCGTGAAGGCCGACTATTTTCACGCGCCATTCATTGCCGAGGGTTTCGAAGGCCAATTCGACGCCCGCCTGACGGGCCTGCTCACGCAACGGCTGCAACGCATGTTCCAGGCCTGCGGGTACCAACGAATCAAAGCGCCATTGCAGGTACAGCGCGCCTTCGTTGGTGTCATCCGCCAAGGCCTGGCTGAACGTCAGCGCCGACACTTCCCGTCGTCCCCGCGAGCGATCCTGGGCGAACGTGCGCAAGCCACGGTGGGCGCTGGTCTGGCCGCGAATCAGGCCGGCGCGCGCTTGCTTGACCGCTGGGCGCAGGAAGGGGTTGTTGGGCGGCAGTTGCCAAGCGTGCTCGGAGGGCGGTAGGTGCAGTGAATCGAGCAGGTTCTTCAGGGCCGCCACGCCCTGTTCCGATAGATCCTCGCTGTCGTTGCGGGCCAGCGCCAGGGCGCCCTGGATTTGCTGCTGGCGAGCGTTCAGCAAGGCGAACTCTTCTCGCAACGGCGTCCAGTCGCTCTGTGCGAAAAAGCTCAACCAGTCGTGCAATAACGCTTCGACCTGAGTAGCCGACCCGTCTTGAGCGAAGAGGGAAAAGTCGATATCCAGCAGCGCTTGCCCGGCGAAGTGATACAGCACGGACGCGTGCAGTGCGTGGGCCACGTTTCGCGTCTGCAGCTCGGCCAGTAACCCGCCGGGCGCCGGGGCGTTCAGCCAGGTGCAGAGAAAATCCAGCGCTTCGCGGGGCACGTCACAGGCAATGACGTGGTGCCGATGATTATCGGCGGTGTATTGATAACTCACTGCTTGATCGGGCAACAGCGCAGGCGGCTCGGCCTGTGGGTGCAAAGGCCCGCAAGCCAGTGCCTCGCTGAATCGCTGCGCCAAGGCTTCCAGCTCGTCCAGCGGCTGCGGGCCGGCCAGGCTCAACGTCATCTGCCCGCTCTGATAGAAGTGCGTGTGAAATTCGCGCAATGCTTGCTGAAATGCCTCACGCTCCACCGGCAGGCTGTCCCGGTTGCCGGCGTGAAAACCGCGCAGTGGATGATCGGCGGCCAAGCCCTCCAGCAGCGCGACCTGCTGCTGAGCCTGGGCATCCTGGGACCATGCAACAAACTCTGCGTGCAACACTTCGCGCTCACGCAACTGGTCCTCAATCGCCAGGCGCGGGTGGGCCAGCATGTCCGCCAGGCGCTCAAGCCCGTCGGTAAAGGTCGTCAGCGGCAATTCAAAGAAGAAGTCCGTCGTACGCTCCCGGGTACTCGCGTTGACCTGCCCGCCATGGCGCTGCACGTAGGCCATCAGCCCTTCATTTGCGGGAAAACGCTGCGTGCCGAGAAACAACAAATGCTCAAGAAAGTGCGCCAGCCCCGGCCAGGCCAAGGGCACGTCATGGCTGCCGGCAGCCACGCGCAGCACCGCAGCGCAACGCTTCAGACGTGGCGCATGGCGCAGGGTAACCCGCAGGCCATTGGCCAGGGTCAGGTGAAGGTGATGAGGGTGGGCCGGCGCAGGCATGGGCACTTCCGAAACGTAGGAGGTGGCCATGTTATCAAACCGCTGGCGAACCGGCTGGGTCAGGGCTTGTGCAGTGCGCCGTACAGCTCGGGGCGACGGTCTTGCAGGTAGTGGTTGGCGGCGCGGGCGTCGAGGATGGACTGGCGGTCCAGCGCACCGACGATCAATGTCTCATCCAGCCCGGCCTGGGCGATGCGCTGCCCATTCGGCGCGGCGATGCTGCTTTGCCCGCAATACTGAATCTCGCCTTCCTGCCCGCAGTAGTTGGCGTAGGCCACATAACACTGGTTTTCAAAGGCCCGCGCCCGCACGGTGACGTCGGCGACAAAGTCGAACGGCACCATATTGGCAGTCGGCACCAGGATCAACTCGGCACCGGCCAGCGCAAGGCGACGGGTATTTTCCGGAAACTCCAGGTCGTAGCAGATCAAGAAGCCAAGCTTCCAGCCGTTCAATTCCACCAACGGGAAATCATCTTCCCCAGCACTGAACATCGAGTGGTCCAGGTCGCCAAACAAGTGGGTCTTGCGGTAGTTGCACAGGCGCTGGCCGTGGGCGTCGATCAACTGCACGGCGTTGTAGATCTGCCCGTCCTCGGCCCGCTCCGGGTAGCCGTACAGAATCGCCAACCCGGCGCTTTTGGCCAGTGTGGCAATCGCTTGCGCGGACGGCCCATCCTGAGGTTCGGCAAGGGCGCCGACCGCTTCGGCGCCGATGTTGTAGCCGCTGAGGAACATCTCCGGCAGCACCAGCACATCGGCATCCGAGGCCTCATGCGCCAGTGGGTGCAGGCGCTTGAGGTTACCGGCCACATCCAGTGGCAGCGGCGGGCATTGGTACAGGGCAACGCGCATGCTCAACTCCTTAGTCGGCCAGGGCGATCGGGCCGATTTCGTCAAAGACATCACCTGGCCCTGGGTTCTCCGGATGCGTGCTGCCGCCGAAGTGGGTCATGATGCCCCACACCGCGTTCAGCGAGGTTTGCACCGCGCCTTCAACCCAGGCCGGCGTCCAGGACACGTCGTCACCGGCGATGAAAATCCCACGTTGTTCGGCGGGCATGTCCTTCTGCATGAAGTGCGCATACATCCGCTGGTTGTAGCGGTAGTGGCCGGGCAGCGCGCCTTTGAAAGCCCCGAGGAAATGCGGGTCGGCTTCCCAGGACACAGTGATCGGGTCGCCGATGATGCGCGCCTTGATGTCGACTTTCGGGTAGATCTTTTTCAGGGCGTCGAGGGCCAGTTTCACTCGCTTGTCGATGGGCTGCGGGAGCATTTTCAACGCGTCGCTCATCCACGAGTACGACAGGCAAATCACGCCCGGCTTGTCGTCGCCGTTGTCGAACAGGTAAGTGCCACGGGTCAGGCGATCGGTGAGGGTCATGCTCATCAGGTCGCGGCCGGTTTCCGGGTCTTTGTCTTTCCAGAACGGGCGGTCGACCATCACGAAGGTTTTCGACGACTGCATGTAACGGGTGCGGTCCAGGGCCATCCACATTTTCTGCGAGAACAGGGTTTCGTCGCATTCGATCTGGGTGGTCAGCAGCCAGCTCTGGCAGGTGGTCAGCACGGCGGCATATTCGCGGGTGTCGCCGTAGTTGTCGGTCACGGCGAAGCGGCCATCGGCGGCGTGGGCTATGCGGCTCACACCGGCCCGTGGCGCGCCGCGATGCAACGAGCTGAGGCTGGTGCCGGCCGGCCAGTGCGCACAACGCTCCGGCACGTGGCGCCAGATGCCCATGGGCACTTGCGCCACGCCGCCGACCACCAGGTGCTGGTGGTCGTCGCAGTTGGTCATCACCACGCGGAAGATTTCGAGCATCGAGTTGGGGAAATCCGAGTCCCAGCCGCCGGTGCCGAAACCTACCTGACCAAACACTTCGCGGTGCGCAAACGAGAGTTTGGCAAAGGCCTTGGACGTGGCGACGAAGTCATAGAAGGTGCGGTCGTCCCACAACGGCACCAGCTTGTTCCACAGCGCTTTGAGGCGCGGCACGTCGCGATCGCGGATGGCCTGCTGGATATCACCGAACTGGGAACCAGCTTCCAGCGCATCCGCCCAGGCGTCGGCGACTTCCTGGAACAGCACCGGCAAGTCCGAGAGTTTTTGTGCGTAGTGGGTCTGGCCTTCGAGGTCGACCACCGTGCTGCCAGAGGCTGGCGTCAGCGGGTTGGGGAAGGGCTTGGTCTCCAAACCCAGCTTGTCCACATAGTGGTAGAACGCGGTGGACGACACCGGAAAACGCATGCCGCCCAGCTCGGCGATGATGCCTTCGGCACCTTCAAACGCCTGGGAACGCAAGCGGCCACCCATCTTCGACGCTTCGTACACCACCGGCTTGAGGCCCAGCTTCATCAGCTCGTAAGCGGCCACCAGGCCCGCGATCCCCGCACCGACAATCGCCACTTCGGCGCCATGGTTGGCGGCCGGAATGCTGCCCAGGCCGGCCGGATGCTCGATCCAGTCATCAAAGGCAAACGGAAAATCCGGGCCAAAAATGGTGATGGGTTTTTTACCGTCGGCGGGGTGGCGATGGGTCTTGCTGATGGTGCTGGACGGAATGCTCATGGCTGACCTTACTGGCGACTCGGCGGGATGTGGCCCGTTGAGTATAGGAAAAGATGGCAGCCAGTTTAGGGAGCGTAGCGTTCGTTAATAAGACGCAAAGTGTCGTCGGATTGGATTGTTTTCAGTCAGAGTGACGAAGAGGGTGGTCAGACTGGCTGGCCACGGTCCAATTTGTTACTGAGGATGATCGACGTGGTGGTTTTTTCCACGCCGTCGACACTGCCGATCTGGTCCAGCAATTGATCGAGCTGCTCCGGTGAATCGGTGCGCAGCCAGGCCACGTAATCAAATTCGCCACTCACCGCACACAGTTGCTGCACCTGCGCCATTGCACTCAACCGACGCAACACTTCCTTGCCCGAGCGCGCTTGCACGGTGATCCCGACATACGCCTGCAAACCACCGTCGACCACACGCTGCCCGAGGCGCACGCCGTAGCCGGTAATCACCTGGGTTTTCTCCAGGCGCGCCAGGCGCGACGTCACCGTGGTGCGCGCAATGCCCAATTGCCGGGCAAGCATGGCCACGCTTTCGCGGGCGTTGATCTGCAAGGCGGCGATCAGTTGGCGATCGATTTCATCGAGGACGGGCAAGGGCAGGGCTCCAGTGCGGGCGGCAATGGGTCGCCATGTTACAGGCTTGCGCCCGTCTGGAGCGCTGCGATCTGCGAGATTAAGGCGCCTTGCAGACTTTCGCGGCGGCGGGATCGTTCGGGATAAACGAGTCCGGCGCGCCAGGCTTGAGCACCACGTAGCCACGGCGCCATGGCTGGTCGTCGATCAGCTTCCAACGATGGCCGGTGCCGGTGTTGTCTTCGGCGACCAGCACTTCACCGGGGTGCAGGGTGAACGTCTCGCCGCCTCGGGTAGCGAAGGCCAAGGTGCCGGAGAGTGTCATGACGTACTGCGGCTCGGGATCGTTATGCCAATCGTAAGAAGCGTGCGCCGGGGTTGTCTTGAAATGAATGGCAGTGACGTCGTTGCGCATGCTCGGGTCGATGGTGCCCTCCAAAACGTGCGAGGCGTTGTCTGCGCCGGTGCAGAGCTTGTACGCCTTGATGGTGGCCGGGGCGGGCGATGCTGCGTGTGCGCAGTTCAGGGTGGCGAAGGTGATTACGAGAGCGCCTGCGGTGCGCAGGCTGAGGGTAAAAAAGGCGCGGGGTGAACGGTTGGCCTGAGGCATGGAGCCAGGTTCCTCGTGCTGGTTGAGTGGCCGGCCATGGTCTGTGCCGCAGCAGTTGAGGACAATTAACAAATCTTTCATTGCTGGAAAAGGCGTGGGAGTCAGCGTCGCCTTTTCCATACGCCAGACACGCGAAAGCCGCGCATTGCGCGGCTTTTTTGTTTGGTGGGCCCACACGGACTTGAACCGTGGACCAAAGGATTATGAGTCCTCTGCTCTGACCAACTGAGCTATAGGCCCTTGTAACAGGTCGCGGATTATAACGATGGTTTCCCCGCTGTGCCATCCGAAAAGTCTGAAACCCTCAGATGAAGAAAAGCCTCGGCAAAAAGCTCGGGCGGCAGGGGCAGGCTGACGATGTAGCCTTGCATCTGTTCACAGCCTTCGGCGGCAAGAAAGGCTTGTTGCGCGGGGTTTTCCACGCCTTCGGCGATGATGGTGAATTGCATGCTGTGGCCCAGGGCGATGATGGCGCGCACGATGGCGGCGTCGTGCGGATCGTCGGGCAAGCCGCGCACGAAGGACTGGTCGATCTTGAGGAAATCCAGCGGCAAGCGCTTGAGGTAGCTGAGGGATGAATAGCCGGTGCCGAAATCGTCAATCGCCAGCTGCACGCCCAGGCGTTTGAGTTGGTGCAGCACTTCCAGGGCTTCCTCGGCCTGGCTCATGATGAAGTTTTCGGTGATCTCCAATTGCAGGCAGCCGGGCTCCAGACGGTAGTCGCGCAGCAGCTGTTCAATGCGCGCGAGCAGGTTGGGGTGGCGCAGTTGTGCGCCGGCGAGGTTGACCGACAGTGGGCCGAAATCCTCATAAACCGTTTGCCAGGCGTGCAGTTGTTGGCAGGCCTGTTCCAGTACCCAATCGCCGATCTGCAGGATCATGCCGTTCTCTTCGGCGAGGGGGATGAAATGCTCAGGCGGCACGTCGCCAAAGGTTGGATGGCGCCAGCGGATCAGGGCTTCGGCGCCGATCAGTTCGTGGGTCGCCAGGCTCAGCTTGGGTTGGTAATACAGGCTCAGTTCGTCACGTTCGATGGCGCGGCGCAGTTCGTGTTCCAGGGCCACGCGCTCGTTGGCTTGGGCGGTGAGGTCACGGGTGTAGCTTTCGACGCGGTTGCGGCCCTTGGCCTTGGAGCGGTACATCGCCGCGTCGGCGTTTTTCACCAGGGTGGCGACGTCAGTGCCGTCCTGCGGGTACAGGCTGGTGCCGATACTCGCGCTGATAAAGAACTCGTGCTCGCCGGCCTGGAACGGCGGGGTGAAGCAAGCGAGCAGCTTGTTGGCCAGGTGCGCGGCATCGCTGGCGTGTTGCAGGCCGGGCAGCAGGATGATGAATTCGTCGCCGCCCAGGCGTGCCACGGTGTCGACATCGCGCAGTTGCTCCTTGAGGCGCACGGCGATGTCCTTGAGCAGCAGGTCGCCGATGGGGTGGCCAAGGCTGTCGTTGATGTGTTTGAAGCGGTCCAGGTCCAGAAACAGCACGGCGCCTTGGTTACCGCTTTCCTGCTGGCCATTCAGTGCGGCCTGCAACCGGCTTTCGAACAGGGTGCGGTTGGGCAAGCCGGTCAGTGGGTCATGGTGTGCCTGGTAGTCGAGGCGCGCCTGGGCGTGCTTGAGGCTGGAGATGTCGGCAAACACGGCGACAAAGTGGGTGATCAATTGCTCGCGGTTGCGCACGGCACTGATGGTCAGCCAACTGGGGTACAGCTCGCCGTTCTTGCGGCGGTTGGAAATCTCGCCCTGCCAGTGCCCGTGGGCGGTCAACTGGTGCCACATGGCTGCATAGAATGCGCTGTCGTGCAGGCCGGAGGCGAGCAGGCGCGGCGTGCTGCCAAGGGCTTCGGCTTCGCTGTAGCCGGTGATTTCGCTGAACGCGCGGTTGACGGCACTGATGTTCTGCCGGGTGTCGGTGATCAACACACCTTCGGCAGTGCTCTCAAACACCGTGGCGGCCTGTTGCAGTTTTTCCTGCATGAACTGGCGTTCGGTGATGTCTCGCGCAATGGTCAGCATGCAATCTTCATCGCCGATGGGCAGTGGGCGACTGGACACTTCGCAGAGGCGAATCTGCCCGTCGTTGCGGCGTATATGGCAGACGAAATCGCGCACAAACCCGTCGCGCTGCATCAGCTCCAACATGTGTTTGCGTTCGTTGAGGTCGACCCAGATACCCAGGTCCAGGGTTGACTGGTCGAGCGAGGTCACACTGGTGAAACCGGTAATACGGCTGAAGCCCTCATTCACTTCAATCAGCAGCCCGTCACGTTGACGGCTCAGCAGCAGGCCATCGGGTGAGGCGTGGAAGGCTTTGGCGAATTTCTCTTCGGACGTTTGCAGCTGTTGCTGGGTTTCTTTGAGCTGGGTGATACGCGCACCACCACCACCAGGGCTTCGGTGGTGTCGAGTTGGAACGGTTGCGCCGAGATCAGCCCGGTAAACGCCTGGCCGTTGCTGCGTCGGAACGACATTTCGAGGTTGCGGATGCTGGTGGTCTGCACGCGTTGCAGCAGGTCGGGCCCGACGCCCTGAATGCCCCAGATATTCAGTTCTGTGGCGGTCTTGCCCACCACTTGCTCGGCGCTCAGGCCGATCTGGTCTTCGAACGCCTTGTTGACCTCCAGCAGGCAGCCATCGGACATCCGCGCAATCACCAGGATGTCCGGGCATTGCTGGAACACCGAGGCAAATTTCTGCTCGGAAAGCTGTAGGGCTTCTTCGGTGCGCTTGGCTTCGCTGATATCGATCATCAAGCCGCGCAGCACCGGCTCATGCCCGTGTTCGATAAGGCTGACAATGTCACGTACCCACAGGCAGCGCCCGTCCGCGGTGATCACTCGGTAATCGAGGCTGTGGTCGCGGTTGGCGCGGGTTTCCCGGTAGCAGTAAGCCTCGGCGCGCGTCAGGTCGGCGGGGTGGATGATGTTGCGCCAGAACCCTGGAATCAGCCAATGCGCGCGGGGGTAGCCGAGCAGCTCTTCGGCATGCGGCGATACATAGCTGTAGGTGAAGTCCGTGATGCTGGCTTCCCAGGCGATGGCGGACAGGCTCTCCACCAGGCCGCGGTAGTGGTATTCGCTGCTGCGCAGTTCTTGCTCAAGGGCAACCCGCCGGGATATTTCCGAACTGAGCCGACGATTGATCCGAATCACGATGGCCAGCACGGTACTCAACAGCAGCACGGCTGGCAGGCCGTACATCAGCAGGTCGGCCCAGAACATGCGGTGATCGGTGAAGCTGCCTACCCAGTGTTGCTGGATGGCGTCGGTTTCGTCCGAACTGAGGTCGGCGAGCACCTTGTCCAGGATACCCACCAGCATTTTCTCATCGCGCGGTACGGCCATTGCCAGTTGATAGCGGTAGGGCGTTTCACCGCTGACGTATAAGCCATCGAGTTTGAGTTGGCGCAGGCTCCAGACGCTGGAGGCAAGGTCACCGACGACGGCATCCACTTCATCGGTGGCCAGGGCTTGCAGCGTCGAGCTGACGTTTGGCATGGCGACCAGGTTGAGGTCGGGATGGTGGGTGCGTAGCAATTCGTGGGGCGCGTAGTTCTCCACCACGGCGATCTTCAGCCCGTAAAGGTCCTTGAGGTTGCGCGGTTTGGCGCCGCCTTCGTGGGCGAGGATGACAATGGGAAAGTCCAGATAAGGCCGCGTGAAGGCCAGGAAGCCCTGGCGCTCCGGGGTGGACATGATGCCGGGCAGCAGGTCGAGCTGGTTGTTTTTGGCCTGTTCGAGCACGGCGGTCCAGTTGGCGGGCTCGATCAGGTTGATCCTGACGCCCAGGCGGTCCTGGATCAGGCGTACGTAGTCGGCGGCAAGGCCCTGATAACGGCCATTTTCGTCACGGTATTCGAAGGGTGGCCAAGAGGTGTCCACTCCCAGTCGCAGCTCTTGATGGTCCGCCAGCCAGCCACGCTCTTCATCGGTGAGAGTCAACGCGCCAGCCGTTGCGGTCCAGGTGAGCAGCGACAGCAGTATCACGGTCGGCAGTCTGGGCATAACGGTCTCGTTATGGCACGGGGAATGTTTCGAGTGTAGACGGGCATTGCGGGGGTGGGGTGTTGCGCGGCAGTTAATCTGTAGAAAGTGATCTGCACAAAGCAAAACCCCCGGCCTGGGCCGGGGGTTCTGGTATCACTCGTCGAGGAAGGAGCGCAGATGCTCGCTTCGCGTCGGGTGGCGCAGCTTGCGCAGTGCCTTGGCTTCGATCTGACGGATCCGCTCACGGGTCACGTCAAACTGCTTACCGACTTCCTCAAGGGTGTGGTCGGTATTCATGTCGATGCCGAAACGCATGCGCAGTACCTTGGCTTCACGGGCAGTGAGGCCGGACAGTACGTCGCGAGTCGCTTCTTTCAGGCTCTCAACAGTGGCGACATCGATTGGCGACTGCATGGTCGAGTCTTCGATGAAGTCACCCAGATGGGAGTCTTCGTCATCACCAATCGGCGTTTCCATGGAGATCGGCTCTTTAGCGATCTTCAATACCTTGCGGATTTTATCCTCAGGCATTTCCATGCGTTCGCCCAGCTCTTCCGGGGTCGGTTCACGACCCATTTCCTGCAACATCTGCCGGGAAATACGGTTGAGCTTGTTGATCGTCTCGATCATGTGCACCGGAATACGGATGGTGCGGGCCTGGTCGGCGATCGAGCGAGTGATCGCCTGACGGATCCACCAGGTGGCATAAGTCGAGAACTTGTAGCCGCGACGGTATTCGAACTTGTCCACAGCCTTCATCAAGCCGATGTTGCCTTCCTGGATCAGATCGAGGAACTGCAGGCCACGGTTGGTGTACTTCTTGGCGATGGAGATCACCAGACGCAAGTTCGCTTCAACCATCTCTTTCTTCGCGCGGCGGGCTTTGGCCTCACCGATCGACATGCGACGGTTGATGTCCTTGATTTCGGCAATCGTCAGACCGGTTTCAGTCTCAAGCGCAGTCAGCTTCTGCTGGCAACGAATGATATCGGGCTGCAGACGACCAATGGCTTCGGCGTATTTCGCCTTGCCTTTGGCCAGTGCGTCGGTCCAGCTTTCGTCAACTTCGTTGCCCGGGAACTGGCGCAGGAAGTCAGCACGCGGCATGCGCGCATCACGTACGCAGAGCTGCATGATTGCGCGCTCTTGGGCACGCAGACGTTCAAGGGCACTGCGAACACGTTCAACCAGGCCTTCGAATTGCTTCGGCACCAGCTTGATCGGCATGAACAGCTCAGCCAGGGCGATCAGCTCGGCAATCGCCTGCTTGTTGCTGCGACCGTGCTTTTTCAGCGCCTTGCGGGTGATTTCCATTTGATCGGAAACCGCACCGAAACGCTGGGCCGCGATGATCGGGTCCGGACCGCTTTCAACTTCATCTTCGTCGTCGCTGCTGGCTTCAGCATCGTCGTCTTCGGAATCGTCGTCGGCTTTCGCGGCTTTCGCATCGACAGGCGGCGGTACTTCGGCAGCAGGCGGCGCAATGCCATCGTCCGGGTCGATATAACCGCTCAGAACGTCGGACAGGCGGCCACCTTCGGTGGTAACGCGGGTGTACTCGGAGAGAATGTGGTCAACCGTGCCAGGGAAGTGCGCAATTGCGCCCATCACTTCACGGATGCCCTCTTCGATACGCTTGGCGATTTCAATTTCGCCTTCGCGTGTCAGCAACTCGACCGTCCCCATTTCACGCATGTACATGCGCACAGGGTCCGTCGTGCGACCGATATCGGTCTCCACTGCTGCCAACGCTGCTGCTGCCTCTTCGGCCGCAGCCTCGTCAGTATCGGCGTCGGCCAGCATAAGGGAATCCTTATCTGGCGCAGTTTCGAATACGTTGATCCCCATGTCGTTAATCATGCGGATGATGTCTTCCACCTGCTCTGGATCTGAAATATCCTCAGGCAGGTGGTCGTTGACCTCGGCGTAAGTCAGGTAACCCTGCTCACGACCCAGTGTGATCAACTCTTTGATACGAGACTGCTGTTGCGCTTTTCCGGACATAACACCCTATCCACTGAAGGTCTTGGCGGGCAAAAAACAAGCCGAGGATTATACCCGAGCTATGACCTCACACGCCAGCTGAGGTCGGGTTTGATGCGGAAACATTCTGTTTTAAGAGGTCGCGCATCTGTTTTGCTATCTGAATCTGCTCTTCAGCCGATAATCCCGGCTGCCTTGCTCTCTTGATGAGTTCATCGAGGGTCTGCGTGTGCTGACCCGCGGATAACCTAGTAATGGTGTCTAAAAACTGTTGTTCAAGGTTATCGCCGTCAATTAGCCACTCCTTTTCTGCGAGTGCTTTCAAGAGGCGGCCTTGTTCGGTGCCATGCCAGCGAGCCATCAACTGAATTGAGTTTAGCTTAGGATTTTTCTGTACCGCCTCGATCAAGGCGATCAGTACCTGAGCGTAAGTGTTGCTCTCGTTGGCAAAATGATCGGCGCTCTCAACTTTCTTCGCCAATTGCGGGTAGTGGATCAGCGTACGCAACGCAATCAGCGTAGGGGCTTCCACCGCCACCGGCGTGCGTGGCGCGTAGGCCTCATCACGATCGCCGCGCTTGCCGTTCTTGCTCCAGGGTTTCTTGTCCCATTTCTTGCCGCCGGCGCCGGGTTTCTTCGGTGTCCACTCCTGCTGGGGCGCGTAGGCCTCCTGCGGTTGGTGAAAGTCCGAGTAGTCCGGCATGGCGTCGTAATCCATGCCTGGGTCGTAAGCCGGCGGTGCGTCTTGCGGCGCGTTGTGCACCAGCTGGCTGACGGCCTCGCCGCTCAAACCGGTGATTTCCAGCAGGCGCATGCGCATCAGTGACTTCAGGTTGGCGCCCGGTACTTTGTCGATCAACGGTGCCGCGAGCGTGGCCATGTGGGCCTTGCCTTCAAGGGACCGCGGATCGGCTTCTTCGGTCAATTGCTGGAAGAAATAGTCGGCCAGCGGCTGCGCATGTTGATTGATGCGCGCGCGGAACGCATCGGTGCCTTCGGAGCGCACCAGGGTGTCCGGGTCTTCACCTTCGGGCAAAAACAGGAAACGTGCACGGCGGCCATCCTGCAGGCTCGACAGCGTGGCTTCGAGCGCGCGCCAGGCGGCGTTGCGGCCGGCCTGATCGCCGTCGAAGCAGAACAGCACGCTGGGCACCACGCGAAACAGGCGCTTCATGTGTTCTTCGCTGGTGGCGGTGCCCAGGGTGGCCACGGCATTGCGCAGTCCTTGCTGGGCGAGGGCGATCACGTCCATGTAGCCCTCAACCACGATGATTTCATCGAGGTTGCGGTTGTTTTTACGCGCTTCGAACAGACCGTAGAGTTCCTGACCCTTGTGAAACACCGGGGTTTCCGGGGAGTTCAGGTACTTGGGTTTGTCGTCGCCGAGCACTCGGCCGCCGAACGCGATGATCCGGCCACGGCTGTCGCGGATCGGAAACATCACGCGGTCGCGGAAGCGGTCATAGCGCTTGCCGGTCTCGGCGTTTTCCACCAGCAGGCCGGCGTCGATCATGGCTTTCTGCTGCAGGGTGTCGCTGCTCAGGTGCTTGTAGAGGTTATCCCAGCCTGGCGGCGCGAAACCCAGGCCGAAGTCCCGGGCAATTTCACCGGTAAGGCCGCGACCCTTGAGGTATTCGACAGCGGCCTTGCGCTGCGGATGGCTTTTGAGCGCCTGGCGGTAGAAGTCGGCAGCGGCCGTCAGCAGCGGGTACAGCGGCGAGTCGGTGGGCTGCCGCGGTTTGTGCGTGCGGCCACTTTCTTCGCGGGGGATTTCCATGCCGGCGGCTTTGGCCAGGTCCTCGATAGCCTGGGGGAAGTCCAGGTTGTCGTGGTCCATGAGAAAGCCGAGGGCATTGCCGCCCGCGCCGCAGCCGAAGCAGTAGTAGAACTGCTTGTCGGGGCTGACGCTGAACGAGGGGGTCTTTTCTTTGTGGAACGGGCAGCAGGCGGTGTAGTTCTTGCCGGCTTTTTTCAGTTGCACACGCGAGCTGACAACATCGACGATGTCGGTGCGGTTCAGAAGGTCGTCAATAAAGCTCTGGGGAATTAGCCCGGCCATGGCGTTCTCGTCATCACTGCGTATCAATGAGGCCCGCGAAGTGTTCAGGCGCACACATTGTGCGGCTCGATCAACTGTCGTCTGGTTGGGCTGTCAGGGAGTGTATCTGCCGAACATTCACTGACGTTAATTTCTATCAGTGTTCGGCCTGGAAATGTTGCCCGGGCGTCCGGTGTTGGCCAATGGCGGGCCTCGGAAACGCATCGTTGGGCACAGCCGACACGGTTGATCGTCTGTTTGAAGAATGAGTGTGCTCGTCAGTAGCCTTGTTAGGCTCGTCAGAAGAGACGCGCACCGCTGGCAAAAGAGCCAGTCCTGACGTGTGAAGCAGTGTCTCGGTCGCGTGTGCGGCGTCGACGGTGAAGCATCAAGCGATATCCGCAAATGCCAATAGCCCGGCTGAGGGCCGGGCTTGGCAGAAGCTTGCTACGTAAGTCTGTGTATTAGTACAGACGAACGGCGCGGCGCTGCTCGCGCTGAACTTTCTTAGCGTGACGCTTAACAGCGGCTGCTGCTTTGCGCTTACGCTCAGAAGTTGGCTTCTCATAAAATTCGCGGCTACGAACTTCAGCCAGAACACCGGCTTTTTCGCAGGAGCGCTTGAAACGACGCAGAGCTACGTCGAAGGGTTCGTTCTCTTTTACTTTGACGGCTGGCATCCAGAGCTACCTTCTTTCATTACCGGGAATCAACGTTCTCGTCGCAAAAAATTCGCGGCTGAGGTCGTCGGTTTTTAAGGGTTGCGGATGTTAACCCCTCATTGCCCGGAATGCAAAGCCTCTGATCGAAAACCGCTAGTCGGGAGGGGGAGTGGCGACTATTATGCGCGCCTTCGAATTCAGCCTCTACAAGGCGCAAACCCATGCTAGTACTGGGACTTGAAACCTCCTGCGACGAAACCGGTGTCGCACTTTACGACAGTGAACGCGGGCTTTTGGCCGATGCACTGTTCAGCCAGATCGACCTGCACCGCGCCTATGGCGGTGTGGTGCCGGAGCTCGCCAGCCGCGATCACGTCAAGCGCATGCTGCCGTTGATTCGCCAGGTGTTGGACGAGGCCGGCTGCGTGCCGACCGAGATCGACGCGATTGCCTACACCGCCGGCCCCGGATTGGTCGGAGCCCTGCTGGTTGGGGCTTCTTGCGCCCAGGCGCTGGCGTTTGCCTGGGGCATTCCGGCCCTCGGCGTGCACCACATGGAAGGCCATTTACTGGCACCCATGCTGGAAAAAACACCGCCACAGTTCCCGTTCGTCGCTTTGTTGGTTTCCGGTGGGCATACGCAGCTGGTTCAGGTCGATGCGATTGGCCAATACACGCTGTTGGGTGAGTCTCTGGACGATGCCGCCGGTGAAGCGTTCGACAAGACCGCGAAGATGATGGGCCTCAATTATCCGGGCGGTCCGGAAATCGCACGTCTCGCCGAAAAAGGCGTGCCGGGCCGTTACACCTTCCCGCGTCCAATGTGCGATCGCCCGGGCCTGATGTTCAGCTTCAGCGGCTTGAAAACCTCCGCACTCAACACCTGGCAGCAAAGCGTCAGCGCCGGGGACGACAGTGAGCAAGCCCGTTGCGACATCGCACTGGCGTTCCAGCAGGCCGTGGTGGAGACTTTGACCATCAAGTGCAAGCGCGCCCTGAAACAGGCGGGCATGAAGCGCCTGGTGATCGCCGGCGGCGTCAGTGCCAACAAAGCGTTGCGCACCTCGTTGGAAAAAATGCTCGGCGACATGCAGGGCGACGTGTTTTATGCGCGCCCTGAGTTCTGCACCGACAACGGTGCAATGATCGCCTACGCCGGTTGCCAGCGTCTGCAGGCCGGCCAGCATGAAAGCCTGGCGATCAGCGTGCAGGCACGCTGGCCGATGGAGCAACTTTCACCGCTGTAAGGGCTCACGTGAGCCGGGCTCATCGAACGTATTTAAAAATGCCGTTCGCGCCCGGCAAACAGGTCGCGTAAATTGCCGCGGTGGCGCCAGACGATCAGCAGTGTCAGCACGCTCATCGGCAACAGCGCTGCAGGCGCCTGCCAGGCCAGCAATGGCAGGGTGAGCGGCGTGGCGATCAATGCGGCCAATGAGCTGGTGCGGGTCAGGTAGAACGTCAACAGCCAGGCCAGCACGGCCAGCAGCGCTGCTGGAGGGTAAATGCCCAGCAGCATGCCGGCCGCCGTGGCGACACCCTTGCCGCCGCGAAAGCGGAAGTACAGCGGAAACAGATGGCCGAGGACAGCGTACACGCCCACCCAGGCTTGCTGTTGCAGGGTGAGGCCGGCGAGGCTGGCGATGAGTACGGGCAACAGGCCCTTGCAGATATCGCCCAGCAGCGTCAGCACGGCGAGTTTTTTGCCGGCCAGGCGCAACACGTTGGTGGCACCGGCATTGCCTGAGCCACTCATTCGCGGATCGGGATTTCCCGTCAGGCGGCTGAGCAAAATGGCGAAGGACAGCGAGCCGAGCAGGTAGGCGAGAATCGCCAGTGACCAAAACATGCTAACTATTCCGGGCGAGGACGCCCTGATTCTAACGGGGCAACGCGCCCTTGTCGTGCTGCGGAGAAGAGCTTGGACAGAGTGTTTATCGAAGGCCTGGAAGTCGACACCGTGATCGGGGCCTACGACTGGGAGCGCGGCATCAAGCAATGCCTGCGCCTGGACCTGAGCTTCGCCTGGGACAATCGCCCTGCCGCTGCGGGTGACGACCTGACCCTGGCGCTCGATTACGCCAGCGTGTCCGCGCGTATTCAGGCCTTTGCCGAGCAGTCCCAGTACCAACTGGTAGAAACCTTCGCCGAACGCCTGGCCGAAGTGCTGATGAGCGAGTTCCAGATTCCCTGGTTGCGCCTCAAGCTGACCAAGCCGGGTGCCGTGCCGGCAGCCAAAGGCGTGGGCGTGGA
Organism: Pseudomonas sp. NFX183; assembly: GCF_047943075.1. Lineage (NCBI taxonomy): Bacteria > Pseudomonadati > Pseudomonadota > Gammaproteobacteria > Pseudomonadales > Pseudomonadaceae > Pseudomonas > Pseudomonas sp. NFX183. The sequence goes on from NZ_CP181333.1 coordinate 2,761,069, forward strand.
GATCGAGCGCGGATGTCGCTAACTCAGGTTTACCTTGGCCTTGGCAGCAATATCGAGCGTGAGCGCCATCTGCGCGCTGGCCTGGATACGCTGGCGAGCTTCTTGACGGATATGCGCTGCTCGCCCGTGTTCGAAAGCCAGCCGGTGGGGATCAAAAGCGGGCCGTTTTTCAACCTGGTGGTGTCGGCCTATACCGACTTGCCGTTGATGGAGCTGGATCGCCGGTTGAAATTCATTGAGGCCGACAATGGCCGCTATGCGCCGGACCGCAAAGGGCTGCCGCTGGATATCGATGTGCTGCTGTATGGCGAACTGGTCGGGAATTTCGACGGCTTGATCCTGCCGCGCGCAGAAATCCTCAAAAATGCCTTTGTGCTGTGGCCGCTGTCGTTGATGGCGCCGGATCGCGTGCATCCTGAGGTGGGCAAGACATTGGCCGAGCTGTGGCGCGATGCGCAGATCGACCAGGTGCTGGCACCTGTCGCGTTTGAATGGCAAAACCAGCCACTCACCCCGAAAAATCTCCTGTAACGCTCGTCTGCCCGGATTCAAACGTGGACGCTGGCTAGCAAATCCCATGTGGCGAGCGGGCTTGCCCCGCGTTGGGCTGCGTAGCAGCCCCACAACAGGCGCTGAGGTTTACCAGGAAAATCTCAGTGTTTTTACTGGGGCCGCTGCGCAGCCCAACGCGGGGCAAGCCCGCTCGCCACAACAGCTCGCCGGCTAAGCGTTGTGGTGTTCCTTGTAAGTTTTCAGCGCCTTGAGCCGCTCGCGCTTGAGCGCCTCGCCCAGCTCGGGGCCTTTGAAGCCTTTCTCCAGCAAGGGCGCCACCGCGACTTCGCGCGCAACCTTGGCCGCGCCGCGTAAATAATCCGCCTGTGGATAACTTCGTTGCTCAAGGCCTTTGCGGCCGCGTGCATCCATTTCACAGCTCGCCACAAATTCCTCAAAGCGCTGCGGCCGGCGGTACACGTCAAAACTCTGCAGCAGCTCCAGCAATGTCGAGGCTTTCAGCTCCAGGGCGCGATGACCATGGGTGTGATATTGGCCCACCAGCAGCGCCAGCTCCTGGCAGTCCCTTGGCACCTTGAAGCGTTCGTTGACCGCCTTGATCAGCGTCAAGCCTGTCTTTTCATGAGCAATATGCTGCGGCAACTTATCCACAGCCGTCAGGCCCTTGCCCACGTCATGCAGCAGGCAGGCCCAGCGTACCGTGAGGGGTTGTTTGTGCAGGGCGGCCTGTTGCAGCACGCTCAGGGTGTGCAGGCCGGTGTCGATCTCGGGGTGATGGGCCTCCGGCTGCGGCACGCCGAACAGCGCGTCCACTTCCGGCATCAGGGTTTTCAGCGCATGGCAGTCGCGCAGCACCTGGATGAACACCTGAGGTTGATCTTCCATCAAGGCCCGGGAGATTTCCTTCCAGCTTCGCTCGGGCGTCAGGGCTTCCAACTCGCCGGACTCACTGAGTTGGCGCATCAGTCCGAGCGTGTCGGGCGCTACCGTGAAACCCAGGGAGGCATAACGCGCTGCGAAGCGCGCAACACGCAGTACACGCAAGGGGTCTTCGGCGAACGCCGGGGAAACATGACGCAGAATGCGCGCCTGCAGGTCGCGCTGGCCGTGGTAAGGATCGGTCAGGTTGCCGTCGCCGTCCTCCGCCATCGCGTTGATGGTCAGATCGCGACGCATCAGGTCTTCTTCCAGTGTGACCTCGGGGCTGGCATGAAACACAAAGCCACCATAACCCCGGCCACTCTTGCGCTCGGTGCGGGCCAGGGCGTACTCATCGCCGTTTTTCGGGTCCAGGAACACCGGGAAGTCAGCACCCACCGGCTTGTAGCCCTTGGCGAGCATTTCTTCAGTGGTTGCGCCGACGACCACGCGGTCGATGTCGGTGACCTCGATGCCGAGCAAACGATCACGCACCGCGCCGCCAACTGTGTAGATTTTCATGAAAAAGCCTCCATTAGCGGCACAGGATACCGCCTGCGCCTGACCAATGGAGGCTTTGCTGTGTCAGAGATGAACGACGGCGAGGTCCAGGCGGCCGTAGTCGTTGTCGCCGTGATCACTGCGCGGTGGCACATGGTGAGTCTTCATCACCTGGTCGCCCTGCAGGGTTTCCAGATGAATATCGAAGCCCCACAACCGATGCAGGTGCTTGAGCACTTCCTCAGTGGATTCGCCCAAGGGTTTGCGGTCGTGCTGCTGGTGACGCAGGGTCAACGAGCGGTCGCCGCGCACATCGATGCTGTAGATCTGCACGTTAGGCTCGCGGTTGCCCAGGTTGTATTGCGCCGCCAATGTCTCGCGGATGGTGCGGTAGCCGGGCTCGTCGTGAATTGCCGGCACCAGCAGGTCGTCCTTGAGGTCGTCATCCATGATGCTGAACAGTTTGAGGTCGCGAATTACCTGGGGTGAAAGGTACTGCAGGATGAAGCTCTCGTCCTTGAAGCTGCTCATGGCGAATTTGATGGTCGACAACCAATCGCTGCCGGCGATTTCCGGGAACCAGCGGCGATCCTCTTCGGTGGGGTGTTCGCACATGCGCCGGATGTCGCGGTACATGGCAAAGCCCAGCGCGTAGGGGTTGATGCCGCTGTAGTACGGGCTGTCGAAGCCGGGTTGGAACACCACGCTGGTATGGGAAGTGAGGAACTCCATCATAAAGCCGTCGGTGACCAGGCCCTCGTCGTACAGGTCATTCATCAACGTGTAGTGCCAGAACGTCGCCCAGCCTTCGTTCATCACTTGGGTTTGGCGCTGTGGATAAAAATACTGGGCGATCTTGCGCACGATACGTACGATTTCGCGCTGCCATGGCTCCAGCAGTGGCGCGTGTTTTTCCAGGAAATACAGGATGTTTTCCTGAGGTTCGGCGGGGAAGCGCGCATTGTCTTTATCGCTGTTTTTCCCGGTTTTCTTCGGAATGGTGCGCCACAGGTCGTTGATCTGCTTCTGCAGGTGCTCCTCGCGCTCCTTCTGGCGCAGGCGCTCTTCCTCGGCGGAAATCGGGTACGGGCGCTTGTAGCGGTCAACGCCGTAGTTCATCAGCGCATGGCAGGAGTCGAGCAGGTCCTCAACCGCGTCGATGCCGTGGCGTTCCTCGCATTGCATGATGTACTGCTTGGCGAACACCAGGTAATCGATGATCGAACTGGCATCGGTCCAGGTGCGGAACAGGTAGTTGCCCTTGAAAAAGCTGTTGTGCCCGTAGCACGCGTGGGCGACCACCAACGCCTGCATGCAGATGGTGTTTTCTTCCATCAGGTAGGCGATGCACGGGTCGGAGTTGATGACGATCTCGTAGGCCAGGCCCATCTGGCCGCGTGTGTAGGACTTCTCCGTACTCAGGAAGTGTTTGCCGTAGGACCAATGGTGATAACCCAACGGCATGCCGACCGAGGCGTAGGCATCCATCATCTGTTCGGCGGTGATCACTTCGATCTGGTTGGGGTAGGTGTCCAGGGCATAACCTGCCGCGATGCGGCTGATTTCCCGGTCATAGGCCTGGATCAGTTCAAAGGTCCACTCGGAGCCGGTGGAAATGGGTTGGCGCTTATGCTCTTTTTTGGCGGTCATGTCACTAACCTGCGCTGGAAGAGTTCACGGAAGACCGGGTAGATATCGCCGGCCGAGACCAGTTGCTGTTGGGCGAAAGTGTCGGCAAAGGCTTCACCGATACGCTCATATTCGAACCACAGGGCCTGGTGCTCACGGGGAGTAATTTCGACGTACGTGTAGTACTGCACAAACGGCATGATCTGGTTGATCAGGATATCGCGGCAGATCGGCGAGTCGTCGTTCCAGTTGTCGCCGTCGGACGCCTGAGCTGCGTAGATATTCCATTCATTGGCCGGGTAACGCTCGGCCATGATCTCCTGCATCAGTTTCAACGCACTGGATACGATGGTGCCGCCGGTCTCCCGCGAGTAGAAAAACTCCTCTTCGTCGACTTCCCGGGCGCTGGTGTGATGGCGGATGAACACCACGTCGATCTTGTCGTAGTTCCGCTTCAGAAACAGATACAGCAGGATGAAAAAGCGCTTGGCGATGTCTTTGGTCGCCTGGGTCATCGAGCCGGACACGTCCATCAGGCAAAACATCACGGCCTTGGAGCTGGGGTTGGGTTGTTTGACCAGCAGGTTGTATTTCAAGTCGAAGGTGTCGAGAAACGGCACGCGGTGAATGCGCGCGCTGAGCTTCTCGATTTCTGCCTCGATTGCCTGGATATCGCCGAAGTTGTCTGGCTCTTCGCGTTTTAAGCGCGCCAACTCTTCCTTCGCCTGTTTCAATTTGGCGCGGCTGCTGCCTGACAGCGCGATACGCCGGGCATGGGCCGAGCGTAGCGTGCGGATGATGTTGATCCTGGAAGGGTTACCTTCGTTGCTGATGCCGGCGCGCACGGTCTTGAAGGTGTCGGTGCCGGTCAGGTTGCGTTTGACCAGGTTGGGCAGCTCCAGGTCTTCGAACATGAACTCCAGGAATTCCTCCTGGGTGATCTGGAACACAAACTCGTCCATGCCTTCGCCGGAATTGCCCGCTTTACCTGGGCCTTTACCGCCGCCGCCACCTTGGGGGCGCTGGATATGTTCGCCGGTGGTGAACTCCTTGTTGCCCGGGTGCACGACGGTCTGTTTGCCGCCGCGACCGTGGTGCAGCACCGGTTCGTCAATGTCGCGTCCAGGAATACTGATTTGCTCGCCATGCTCCATGTCGGTGATGGAGCGGCGGCTGACGGCCTCTTCAACGGCCTTTTTGATGTGGTCACGGTAACGCCGCAGGAAACGCTGGCGGTTTACCGTGCTCTTGTTCTTGCCATTGAGGCGTCGGTCGATCACATAGCTCATGGGGAGCCCTCCGGGCAGCTTCACGTTACAAGCTTCAAGCCGCGAGCTGGAAGCTTAGAGACAAGCGGTCAGCTGCCAGGCCAAAGGCCCGGCAGTACACGCCTGTCGCTGCCTTACTGTGATTTACGAACCCGCAGGTACCACTCGGAGAGCAGCCGTACCTGTTTGTCGGTGTAGCCACGCTCGACCATTCGAGTGACGAAGTCGTTGTGTTTTTGCTGGTCCTCCTTGCTGGCCTTGGCGTTGAAGCTGATAACCGGCAGCAGATCCTCGGTGTTCGAGAACATTTTCTTCTCGATGACCACCCGCAGCTTCTCGTAGCTGAGCCAGGTTGGGTTCTTGCCGTTGTTGTTGGCGCGGGCGCGCAGCACGAAGTTGACGATTTCGTTGCGGAAATCCTTCGGATTGCTGATGCCGGCGGGTTTTTCAATCTTCTCCAGTTCCTCGTTGAGGGCCACACGGTTGAGGATTTCGCCGGTTTCCGGATCGCGGTATTCCTGGTCCTGAATCCAGAAGTCCGCATACAGCACGTAACGGTCGAAGATGTTCTGGCCGTACTCGCTGTAGGACTCCAGGTAGGCGGTCTGGATTTCCTTGCCGATGAACTCGATGTAGCGCGGCGCCAGGTATTCCTTGAGGAAGCGCAGGTAGCGCTCGCGGGTTTCGGCCTGGAACTGTTCCTGTTCGATCTGCTGTTCCAGCACGTACAGCAGGTGCACCGGGTTGGCGGCGATTTCGTGCGGGTCGAAGTTGAAGACCTTGGACAGGATCTTGAACGCGAAACGAGTGGAAAGGCCGTTCATGCCTTCATCCACACCCGCGGTGTCGCGGTATTCCTGGATCGACTTGGCCTTGGGATCGGTGTCCTTGAGGTTTTCGCCGTCGTACACGCGCATCTTCGAATAGATGTTCGAGTTCTCCGGCTCCTTGAGGCGCGACAGCACGGTGAACTGGGCGAGCATCTTCAAGGTATCGGGCGCGCAATGCGCCTTGGCCAGCGAGCTGTTGAACAACAGCTTGTCGTAGATCTTGATCTCATCGCTGACGCGCAGGCAGTAGGGCACCTTGACGATGTAGATCCGGTCGATGAAGGCTTCGTTGTTCTTGTTGTTGCGGAAGGTGTGCCATTCCGATTCGTTGGAGTGGGCCAGCAGGATCCCGGTGAACGGAATCGCGCCCAGGCCTTCGGTACTGTTGTAGTTGCCTTCCTGGGTGGCGGTCAGCAGTGGGTGCAGCACCTTGATCGGCGCCTTGAACATCTCCACGAATTCCATCAGGCCCTGGTTGGCCCGGCACAGCGCGCCCGAGTAGCTGTAGGCGTCGGCGTCGTTCTGCGGGAATTCCTCGAGTTTGCGGATATCGACCTTACCCACCAGCGCCGAGATGTCCTGGTTGTTCTCATCGCCCGGTTCGGTTTTTGCCACGCCGATCTGGTTGAGGATCGACGGGTAGAGTTTCACCACGCGGAACTGGCTGATGTCACCGCCAAACTCCGCCAGGCGCTTGGTGGCCCAGGGCGACATGATGGTGTTGAGGTAGCGCCGTGGAATGCCGAAGTCTTCTTCGAGGATCGCGCCATCTTCCGTGGCGTTGAACAGGCCCAAAGGCGACTCGAACACCGGCGAGCCCTTGATCGCGTAGAAGGGCACCTTCTCGATCAGCTGTTTGAGCTTTTCAGCCAGAGACGATTTACCGCCGCCGACGGGGCCGAGCAGGTAGAGGATTTGTTTCTTCTCTTCCAGGCCTTGGGCGGCGTGGCGGAAGTAGGAGACGATCTGGTCGATGCATTCTTCCATGCCGTGGAAGTCTTCAAAGGCCGGATAGCGGCGGATCACCTTGTTGGAAAATATTCGCGACAGGCGCGAATTATTCGCGGTTTCCACCAGCTCCGGCTCACCAATCGCCAATAGCAGACGTTCGGCGGCAGACGCGTAGGTACTGCGGTCCTGTTTGCACAGCTCGAGATACTCTTGCAGCGTGAGTTCTTCCTGCTGTGTGGACGCGAAGCGTTGTTGGAAGTGGCTAAAGATACTCATGACGTCGTCACCTCGCTCGATACGTGGAGCCGACGCCGGGTCAATCAGTCGATGCTGGCAGTCATTGGTGATCAACCAATGGCCGTTTTCCCCCCAAACACCCTGAAACGCTACCGATGACCCGCACGCCGGTGTACCGGCTCTCCCCTGATTCGGATGGCCTGCGCTTAAGGATAGTTCGGAATCCGGGAGGTCAAGGCGGGATACGTAATTAGTTTGGCTGCGCCGTTCGTCAGAAACGGCGCGAGCCCAAGCGTCACGCGGGGTAGCGGGGTGTGAAAAAAATTATTGCGAATCGCCTGAGGCAATTTCTGCAGGATAGGTCGCACGCCACAGCTCAAAGCCGCCGTCCAGGCTATACACGTCAGAGAAGCCCTGGCTGATCAGGTAGGCGGCCGCGCTCTGGCTGGAGTTGCCGTGGTAACAGGCGACGATCACCGGCGCGTCGAGGTCGGCAGCGCGGATGAAGTCCGCAATGTTGGTGTTATCCAAATGCTGCGCACCGCTGATATGCGCGGCGGCATACGTCGGCTGATCGCGGATGTCGACCACCACCGCGCCTTGCTCGCGCAGCGCCTGGGCTTGTTCGGGAGGGATACGTTTGAATTCGCTCATGGCGGGCTCCTATGGCTTGGCGGCCGGCTGTGTCACAGAAAGGGGGGATTCGCACTGGCAGCTCAGGCGCTCGCCGGTGTCGATGTTCATCAGGGTCATGGCGCCGCCCCACACGCAACCGGTGTCGAGGGCAAACACGCCGGGTTCATCACATTTGCCTTCCAGGGCCGCCCAGTGGCCGAAGATGATCTTCGTGTCACGGGTCTTGCGCTCCTTGTGGGCGAACCAGGGTTTGTAGCCGGGCAGGGCGGTGTCGGCGCCTTCCTTGCTCTTGAGGTCCAGCTTGCCTTCGGCGGTGCAGAAGCGCATGCGGGTGAAGTAGTTGGTGATTACGCGCAGGCGGGCCACGCCGGTAAGGTCGTTGTCCCATTTGACCGGCTCATTGCCGTACATGCCGTCGAGAAAGGCGGTGTAAAGGTTGTCATCGGCCAGGGCGCTCTCGACTTCGGCGGCGCACTTGAGGGCTTTTTTCACCGTCCACTGGGGCGGGATGCCCGCATGGACCAAAGCCATGTTGCGGCCTTCGTCGTAATGCATAAGCTTTTGCCGACGCAGCCACTCCAGCAGCTCGGTGCGATCCGGCGCTTCGAGGATCTCGCGCAGCGTGTCGCCCTTTTTCAAACGCTCGATGTTATTGCCGGCCGCCAGCAGGTGCAGGTCGTGGTTGCCCAGTACGCATACCAGCGAATCACGCAGGCTATATAAGTAGCGCAGGGTTTGCAGGGATTCGGGCCCGCGATTGACCAGGTCACCCACCAACCACAGGCGGTCGCTCGCCGGGTTGAACGCAACTTGCTCCAACAGGCACTTGAGGGGTTCCAGGCAGCCTTGCAGGTCGCCGACCGCGTACGTCGTCATCAGTGCAGGGCTCCCGGCACGGCGAGCCGGAAGGGCGCGATGACAGCGTCGAACAGTTTGCCGTCAGTGGCTTTCATCTGATAAGTGCCCTGCATGGTGCCGACTTTGGAGGTCATCACCGTGCCACTGCTATACGTATGGCTGGCGCCAATGTCGATCAACGGCTGCTGGCCAACCACGCCGGCGCCGCGCACTTCCTCGACCTGGCCGTCACCGTCGGTGATCACCCAATGGCGCGACAGCAGCTTGGCCGGCACCTGCCCGTTGTTCTTCACCGTGATGGTGTAGGCAAAGGCGAAACGGTTGTGTTCGGGTTGCGATTGGTCCGCCAGGAAGCGGGTGACGACGCTGACGTCGATCTGGTAGCGAGGATCGGACATGCAAGAGGCCTTAAAAGCAAAAGCGGAGGACAGCAGATGCGGATCAGTCTAGGCCATGAGGAGGGCACTAGGCCAGACATGTGTCGGGCAGCCGGCAAGCGTTATCGGTATAACGTTGAGCAAATGTGGGAGCGGGCTTGCCCGCGAATGCGCAGTGTCAGTCACTGAATGTGTAACTGATGCACCGCCATCGCGGGCAAGCCCGCTCCCACATTTGTATCGAATTACAGCTTATTCCACGGTCGGCGCGGGCTGGATCGCAAGCTGATCAGCCAGGCGCACAAACGCGGCCAGGTCCAGTTGCTCGGGGCGCAGGCTGCCATGGACGCCGGCGGCTTCGATTTCGGCGTTGCTGAGCAGTGCCTTGAGCGTGTTGCGCAGGGTTTTGCGACGTTGGTTGAACGCCTCGCGTACCACGCGCTCCAGCAGTTTGTGATCCTTGGCCGGGTGCGGTAGCACGGCGTGAGGCACCAGGCGCACAATGGCCGAGTCGACCTTCGGCGGCGGGTTGAACGCGCCAGGGCCGACATTGAACAGGTGCTCAACGCGGCAATGGTACTGAACCATGATCGACAGACGGCCCCAATCACCACCGCCAGGGCCGGCCGCCAAACGCTCAACCACTTCTTTTTGCAGCATGAAGTGCATGTCGCGGATGATCCCTGCGTTGTTCAGCAGGTGAAAAATCAGCGGCGTGGAGATGTTGTACGGCAGGTTGCCCACTACCCGCAGGCTGTTGGGCGCGGCGTTAAGGCTGTTGAAGTCGAACTTCAGCGCGTCGCCCTGGTGCAGATTGAAATTGGGTTTGTCAGCAAACTGCTGGTTGAGGATCGGGATCAAGTCCTTGTCCAGCTCCACCACGTCCAGTTGCCCGCCACTGGCCAACAGGCCTTGGGTCAAGGCGCCCTGGCCCGGGCCGATTTCCAGCAGGCGGTCTTCCGGCCTGGCGTGGATGGAGCGCAGGATGCGGTCGATTACGCCAGCATCGTGCAGGAAGTTTTGCCCGAAGCGCTTGCGCGCCCGGTGTTGGTAATGCTCAGTCATATACGGGTCTCGGCCATCTGATAGGCGGTTTCCAGGGCCACGTGCAGGCTGCCGGTATCGATCTTGCCGCTGCCCGCCAGGTCCAGGGCAGTGCCATGGTCGACGGAGGTACGGATGATCGGCAGGCCCAGTGTCACGTTGACTGCGGCGCCGAAGCCTTTGTATTTCAGCACGGGCAGCCCCTGGTCATGGTACATCGCCAGCACTGCATCGCAGTGCTCCAGATACTTGGGGGTAAACAGAGTGTCTGCAGGCAGCGGCCCACGCAGGTCCATGCCTTCTTGGCGCAGACGCTCTAATGTCGGTTCGATGATGTCGATTTCTTCATGGCCCAAATGGCCGCCTTCACCGGCGTGCGGGTTGAGCCCGCAGACCAGGATGCGCGGTTGGGCAATGCCGAATTTCTGTTGCAGGTCGGCGTGCAGGATGCGCGTGACGCGCTCCAGGCGCTCGGCGGTGATCGCATCGGCGATATCACGCAACGGCAAATGCGTCGTCACCAGTGCAACGCGCAGGCCGCGTGTGGCCAGCATCATCACCACTTGAGCGGTATGGGTCAGCTCGGCGAGGAATTCGGTGTGGCCGGAAAAGGCGATACCGGATTCGTTGATCACGCCTTTGTGTACCGGCGCGGTGATCATGCCGACGAAGTCGCCGTCGATGCAGCCTTGACCGGCGCGCGTCAGGGTTTCCAGTACAAAGGCCGCATTGGCCTTGTTCAGTTGCCCGGCAACCACCTTGGCTGCAAGCGGCGTGTCCCAAACGTACAGGCTGCCCGCAGGTGCCGGCAGGTCGGGCCAGTTGCCCGGCGACACGTCCAGCAGATTGACGGCCACACCCAGCTGCGCGGCCCGCTCAAGGAGCAGGTCGCGGCTGGTAATGGCTATCAGGGGGTGTGGCTGAGGGTGCGAGGCGAGCAGCAGGCACAGGTCAGGACCAATGCCGGCCGGCTCGCCGGGTGTTACCGCGAAACGCTGGGGTTTCACTGTGCTGCCTGGTCGGTGCCTGTTTGCTCGGCGCCTGGCAGCTTGTTTTCCACGTAGGCTTCGTCACGGATCTGACGCAACCAGGTTTGCAGCTCTTCATCGTATTTGCGGTTACGCAACACGGTCAGTGCTTGCTGCTCGCGGGCCTGCGTGGTGTTGTCAGTGGCGCGACGGCCAAGGACTTCCAGTACATGCCAGCCATATTGGGTCTTGAACGGCTTGGACAGAACGCCTTGCGGGGTCTTGGCCATCACGTCCTGGAACTCAGGCACCAGCGCTTTCGGGTCGATCCAGTTCAGGTCGCCACCGTTGAGGGCCGAACCCGGGTCTTCCGAGAAGCTCTTGGCCAATGTAGCGAAGTCTTCACCGCCTTCGATGCGGTCATAGATCTTCTGGGCCAGTTCCTTGGTTTGCGCTTCGGTGCGGATTTCGCTTGGTTTGACCAGGATGTGACGAACATGCACTTCGTCTTTCAGCGAGGTCTCGCCGCCGCGCTTGCCGAGCAACTTGAGGATGATAAAGCCACCCGGCGTACGTGCTGGCTGGGTAATGTCACCCACGTTCATCGCACTCAGCTCACGGTCGAACGGAGGTGGCAGTTGAGCAGCTTTACGCCAGCCCATGTCACCACCGTCCAGAGCGTTGTCACTGCCGGAGACGGCAATTGCCGTCTGGGCAAAGTCTGCACCGGCTTTCAGGCGGTCATAAACAGCCTGGGTTTTTGCGGCGGCAGCATTGAGCTGTTCGGCGTTGGCGCTGTCTGGCGTCGGGATCAGGATATTGGCCAGGTGCAGTTCTTCGGAAAGCTGCATCTTGCCAAGGTCCGATGCCAGGAAGTTCTTCACTTCCTGCTCGGACACCTGAACCCGCTCGGCCACACGGCGCTGACGCACACGGCTGATGATCATTTCACGGCGGATCTGGTCACGGGCGTCCTCATAGGACAAACCGTCGTGAGCCAGCGCCGCGCGGAACTGGTCAACGCTCATGTTGTTGCGTTGAGCGATAGTACCGACCGCCTGGTTCAGCTCTTCGTCCGAAATACGGATGCCGGAACGATCGCCGATCTGCAGTTGCAGGTTTTCGACAATCAGGCGCTCCAGAACCTGCGGGTCCAGCACGCTGGTAGGCGGTACGCCGCCGCCACGCTTGGCGATGGTTTGCTGAACTTCCTTGACCCGTTGGTCGAGTTGGCTCTGCATGATCACGTCGTTATCGACGATGGCCACAACCTTGTCCAGCGGTTGGACCGCAGCGTGTGCCGAAGCGGTCCCCAGGAACAGTGCGCCCAGCACGAGTGGGCGCAGACAATCAGAAAGCTTGATCTTCACGTTCACGATAACCTTGAATGCCTTTGTCGAGGAAGCTCTCTACCTTGGCGCCGGTCAGGCCGCCGAGTCCTTTAAGGACGATCTGGAAGAAGAGCCCGTGGTCACCCTTTTCGTTCAGCGGGGCGATCTGGCTGTATTCGTCGTTGGAAACCCAGTAACGGTTGATGACGCGCAGTTTCCAGCAGCAGTTGTCGTACTCGAAACCACCAAAGGCTTCCAGGGTACGGTTGCGTGCATAGTCATACTGCCAACGGGTGATCAGGTTCCACTGAGGAATGATCGGCCACATCATCGAGAAATCGTGTTGCTGGATTTTGTAGTAATCCTTGATGAAGTTCTGATCGCCTGGCTGGCCGTAATCGCCACCAAACTGCCATTTGCCGGTCAGTTGGTTGTAGACCACTTGGTCGTTGCGATAGCGGTAACCGACGTTGATGATCTTGTTCGGGTTGTCTTCTGGCTGATAGTGAAGCATCGCGCTGCCGGAACGAGCGCTGTGCTCCTCGGTATCCCAGTTGTAGTCGGCGGTTGCGCGCCAGTCGCGGTTGTAGCGGTATTCGTATTCCAGGGCAATAGGGGAAACGTCAGACTGTGCATCTGCACGGTCGGACGCAAGGATGCCTGGAAGTTGAACCTGGCGATCCTTGAAGTACACCGCCTGGCCCACGGACACGCGCTGACGCTCGAAACCGTTGTCTTCGATCCAGCGACTGGTTACGCCCAGCGACAGCTTGTTCTCGTCGCCGATCCGGTCGGAGCCGCTGAAGCGGTTATCGCGAAACAGCGAGGCGTAGCTGAACGAGTATTCACTGGTGTCAAATACCGGGATATCGCTCTGGTCCTTGTTAGGCACATAGAGATAGTAGGCACGTGGTTCCAGGGTCTGGCGATAGTCTTTGCCGAACCAGTTCGTGTTGCGGTCGAAGTACAGGCCGCTGTCGATACTGGCAATCGGGATTGCACGGTCTTGTGAGCTTTTGAAGACGCCGCCTGCATAAGGGCTCGCCGCAGTTGAGTTTGCTTGCGCAATAGCGATGTCGTTCTTGCCCGTGCTATCAAGGTCAAGATCGTACTTGGTGTAGACATACTTGAGCTTCGGCGTAATAAAGCCGTAGGTCCAGTTCATCGGGTATTCAACAGCCGGCGCAACGTTCAGACGAGTACCGTTTGCACGGGTCAGGCCGGTGACGTAGGTATCCAGACGTGGCGAGACGAAGCCGTTCTCGTCGGTAAAGTTTCCGCTATCGAGGCTGCGTTCGAATCGAACAGCTTCAGTCTCGTAGGTAAAGTTCAGCCCGGCCGGGTGGTACGGCAGAGACCCGTTGAAGGTGATCTGCGGCAACCGGTTATACGGGGTGATCTGAGAGATCGTCGCCAGCTGGTAGGCCTGAAGGTTCAGGCGCGCCTGGAAATCGTCGCCACGATAAGCCACGGAACCCTGTTGGTTGACGTAGTCTCGCGGCTGAACACCTTCTTGGTAGGTCTTCAGATCCTGGAAGAAGTAAGGGTCGCTGATGTTGGTGTAGTCGACCTGCGTCGCTACACGTGAATCCAGACCGCCCTTGTGCTGCCAGTTGACCATGTAACGGTCTTTTTCGTAGTCGCTCTGACCTTTACGCTCGTCGCTGTCATCGTTCAGGTACGCGCCGCCGAACTGACCTTCGCTGGACTTGGTGAGGTAGCGGAATTCGCCTTCCACCATCATGCCGCGCTTGGTCATGTACTGCGGATACAACGTGGCATCGTAGTTCGGTGCCAGGTTGAAGTAGTACGGCGTAACCAGAGTAAAGCCGGTTTCGCTGCCGGTGCTGAAGCTCGGCGGCAGGAAGCCGGATTGACGACGGTCGTCGATCGGGAAGTAGATATACGGGGTGTACAGGATCGGAATGTTCTTGACCCGCAACGTCGCGTTGGTCGCCGTACCGAAACCGGTGGCCGGGTTCAACGTGATGTTGTTGCCTTTGAGCTGCCAGGCGTTGCTGTCCGGCTCGCAGGTAGTGTACGTACCGTCCTTGAGACGGATGATCGCGTTCTCGGCACGCTTGGCGTACAGCGCGTTACCGCGGATACGCGACTTGTGCAGCACGTATTCGGCGTTGTCGATCTGGGCGGCGCCGGTGTCGAGCTGGACCTGGGCATGGTCGCCCACGATCAGGGCGCCGTTGTCGCGCAGACGCACGTCGCCGTTAAGCTCGCCACGGTTCTCGGCCTGATACAGGCTGGCTTCCTGAGCCTCCAGCTGCATGCTGCCCTGACGCATGACGACGTCACCGGCCAGGGTCGCGACCTGTTGTTCCTGCTCGTAACGCGAGGCCTTGGCGCCGATGAAGGTGGGCGCATCGCTCTTGTTCGTCTTGTCGTTCATACCAGGACGAACCGGTTCGATGTACGCGCCGGAGCAATAAGGACCGGTTTCAGCCAGTTGGGCTGCGGTCAGCTTCTCGCGAGGCACCCAGTCCAGGTGGCTGTAGTCGGCGCTGCGCGAACGCAGGCCACGGCCCTTGGCTTCGGTGACCAGAGCGGTCTTCGGTTCGGCCTCGGCGCTGCCGCCAGCATTGGCTTGCGCCGTGCTGCCGGCCGAGCTGACGGCTGCGCCGTCATGCACCGGGCGTGGTGGCAACGGGGCTGCGGCGGTTTTTGGCGCGCAATCCCAGGCACCCGAAGCAGAGACTGAGCAGTCATACTGTTCCGCGGCGACCACGAATGAGGTGGCGAAAGGTTGCATGGCCAGCAGACTGCCGGTTACCAGCAACGGAAATTTTCTACGAAACGCGGGGGATTTCAATGCCATCTTATTAGTCCGGGCTTCCTGCGTGCCATCTGCCCGCGGTGTGGGCCGCACGCCTCTCGATGGTCTGAAAAAGATGCGTGATAATAAAGCATGACCCGCTTGACGGCTAGCGCCGTCGGAGACCCTTGTAATGCCCGAGCAAGATCTACGTTTACAACAGCTGAAAGTCTGGCTGGATGAGCAGTTGCCGATCCTTTTCAACGCTCAGGACTGGGGCGCCGTACCCCCGGCCACATTGACCGCGGCCAGCAGCGACGCGAGTTTCAGGCGTTACTTCCGGTGGGAAGGCGGTGGGCAAAGTTTCGTCGTTATGGATGCGCCACCCCCCCAGGAAAACTGCAAACCTTTCGTCGATATCGCTGATTTGCTGGCGAAATCAGGAATAAATGTGCCAAAAATTTATGCAGAAGATTTGCCGCGCGGCTTTCTTTTGCTCAATGACCTGGGCAAAAAAACCTATCTGGACGTGATTGACGAGCAAAACGCCGATCAATTGTTCGCCGATGCCATCGACGCGTTGCTGGCTTTTCAGCAATTGCCGATGGACGCGCCGCTGCCCAGCTATGACGTCGCCTTGTTGCGCCGAGAGCTGGAACTGTTTCCGGAATGGTACGTTCGCCGGCACTTGGGTATCGAGTTGGATACCCAGCAACAGGCCTTGTGGCAGCGCGTCAGCGATCACTTGATCGACAGCGCCCTGGCCCAGCCTAAAGTGCTGGTGCATCGCGACTATATGCCGCGCAACCTGATGATCAGCGAACCGAACCCCGGTGTGCTGGATTTCCAGGACGCCGTCTACGGCCCGGTCACCTACGACATCACGTGCCTGTTCAAGGATGCCTTCCTCAGTTGGCCGAAAGCGCGCGTACGCGCGTGGCAACGGGGCTATTGGGAACGTGCCGGGCAACTGGGCATTCCCGTGCAGGCCGATTTCGAAGAATTCCAGCGTGCCAGTGACTTGATGGGCGTGCAGCGTCACCTCAAAGTGATCGGTATTTTCGCGCGTATCTGCCATCGCGACGGCAAGCCACGCTACCTGGCGGACGTGCCGCGCTTCTTTGCTTATATAGAAGCGGTGCTGGCAGACCGTCCTGAGCTGGCCGAGTTGGGCGAACTGCTCGCCAGCCTGCGCCAACCTGTCGAGGCGAGCGTATGAAAGCCATGATCCTGGCGGCCGGCAAGGGTGAGCGCATGCGCCCACTGACCTTGCACACGCCCAAACCCCTGGTGCAGGCGGGCGGCAAGCGGCTGATCGAGTATCACCTTGAGGCGCTGGCCAAGGCCGGCTTCAGCGAAATCGTGATCAACCATGCCTGGCTCGGCCAGCAGATCGAAAGCTACCTGGGCGATGGTGCGCAGTTTGGCCTGCGCATCCAGTATTCGGCCGAAGGCGAGCCGCTGGAAACCGGCGGGGGGATTTTCCAGGCGTTGCCGTTGCTGGGGGATGAGCCCTTCCTGGTGGTCAACGGCGATATCTGGACCGACTACGACTTCACCCAATTGCGCCGGCCACTACAGGGCCTGGCGCATCTGGTGATGGTGGATAACCCGGCGCATCACCCCACCGGCGGCGATTTCTACCTGGATCAAGGGTTGCTTCATGATGCGGCGCCCGGTGCCGATAACCTGACCTTCAGTGGCATTTCAGTGCTCGACCCTCAATTGTTCGCGGGTTGCAGTGCCGGTGCCTTCAAGCTGGCGCCGCTGCTGCGGGCGGCCATGGTCAAAGGTCTGGTAACGGGGGAACACATGACGGGGCGTTGGATTGATGTCGGCACGCTGGAGCGTCTGGCACAGGTTGAAACCTTGCTGACTGCGGGGCAATAAGATGTTGTGGCCAGGGACACTGATCGGTGCCGGGGCTGGCTTTGCCATTGCCAGTATTCCGGGGGCCTTGTTGGGGGCATTGCTGGGGCAGGCGCTGGATCGCCGCCTTCAGCTGCAAAGTTGGGCGCAACTGCGCGAGCGGCTGGGCGGGCGCCCGGCGTTGCGCAATGACGAACTGCTGTTCGTGCTGTTGGGGCGCCTGGCAAAGAGCAATGGCCGCGTGGTGGATGGGCATATCCAGCAAGCGCGCCAGGAGATGCGTGCGCTGGACATGACCGAGTCGGCCCAGCGCCGGGCGATCAGCGCGTTCAATCGGGGCAAGTCCGGTTCCGACCGGGTGCGCAATTACCTGCGCGTGCTCAAGGCCCAGCCCCATGCCGCAGAGGGTTTACTGCGCGCCTGTTGGCGCATGGCCTGGGCGGACGGCAAGGCGGATAACGCCGAGCGCGACTTGATCGACCTGTGGGGCAAATGGCTAGGCTGGACGCCGCAACAGTTGCAGGCGCTGGCTGCCGACTACGTGCAGGAGCGCAAGCCGTTGGCCAATCGCGCGGGCGCCTATCAGGATGCGATGCGAATTTTGGGGGTCACGTCCACCAGCGAGCCGAGTGTGATCAAACGCGCCTATCGTCGCCTGCTCAGTCGCCACCACCCGGACAAGATTGCCGGCACTGGCGCCAGCGCCGCACAGGTGCGCGAAGCGACCGAGCGAACCCGTGAGTTGCATAACGCCTATGCGTTGATTCGCGAGCGCCGGGATTTTCGCTAGCCAGCACAAATCCTGAGTTGCCAACTCCCACAGTTGATTGGGTTATCAGATCAAGGTTACTCAGCAGCAGTCTGCGGGCTCAACCACCCGCGGATCCGCCGATACAACTGCTCCTGCTCAGCCGAACTGTTGCCGGGCAAGGTCTTGAGTGACACCTGCTTATAGCTGTCATTCTTCCCGCGCTTGGCGGCCTGGACGCGTGCCAGTGCGTTTTTGCGCGCCTGGGCGTCGTCCTGGTAGAAAACATCCGCCGTCGGCACCTTCAGCGCCGGGGCCAGTTGTTGCAGGTCTGGCTGCCTGGCCGCCGGCGTCTTGCCTGCCACCATCACCAACTTTTGCACCTGGGCCGGTTGTTTCTCGCTCAGGTAACGCGCCGCCCACCAGGCGCCCGTGCCATGGCCAAGCAGTACCACGCTGCGCGCGCTCTGGGTCTGGGAAAAGGCAACGGCGGCATCGATACGGTCGAAGATGCGTTTGGCGTCGGTCTTGTCTTGTTCATCGGCGCCCGGCACTACTGCAGGATCAGTGCCTTCGGCTTCGGCGCTGGCGGCTTGTTCGATGGGTTTGGCCGCGGTGCTGCCGTCTTTGCTGCTGGTATCGACGGCGGCCTTGGGCGATTCCAGGACGCGCGGCGGCAAGGTGTCGACGTTCACGTCCGGCAGTGACAGGCTCAGCGTGCCCCAGTTGGCGTCGGGTAATTTGCGCCGCAACGGTGCGATTGCTTGCGGCCAGTCAGCGCTTTCCCCGGCGCCCGGCACGATAATCACCACGCCTTCGGGCTCGGCGCTGTTGGCCGGCTTCCACAGGGCCAGGAATGAATCGCTGCCGGCCTGCAATTGTTGCTGTTCCTGTTGCGGCACTTGACGCTCCAGGGCGCTGGCTTCTTCCTGGCTGCGCTCGGGCAGGGGTTGGCGTTCAACCGGCTTTTCGGCGGCGGGTGCAGGCGCATCGGCGGCCTGAACAGAAAAGGCGCTGGTAAATAGCAGCGACAGGCACAATGCTGGCAGTGCCGAACGGTGGATAAAGGGCATCGTTAATTCCCGGCCAGAAGTGATTCCAGCAGCCTAATGGGTTGGTCAGTATTTGTCAGTGATGTGAGACGTGGATCATGGGTTTTCGCTGTCTGCTGGTTATCGGCGGTTTGTGCTTGGCCTTGATGGCGAACGCTGCGCCCGCGCCTGCCATACCGCAGGCACCGCTCAATGCGCAGCAGCGTGAGTGGCTGGCCCAGCATTCGGAACTGCGCGTGGGCCTGGTATTGCAGGCGCCTTACGCGCAATACGATCGGCGCCTGCAGCGCTTGTTCGGGGCCAATGTCGAGTTGATGCAGTGGCTGGCCAAGGCGCTGAACATCGAGCTGACCTGGCGCAACTTCCCCAGCCAGGAGCAATTGGACGCTGCGGTGCGCGACGGCGAGGTGGATATCGCCCCTGGCCTTCAGCAAACACCGGCCGGCTTGCGCCTGTGGTTATTCAGCGACCCTTATATGCGCGTGCCCCAGCATATCGTCGGCATCCGCGAAGGCGGCGGCGCGGTGGAGCTGGAAAAACTCGACGAGCGTTCTCGCGTTGCCGTACGCATGCCCAGCACGCTGGCCGATTACCTGCGCAGCAACTATCCCAACCTCAATCTGCAAGGCGTGCCCATGGAGCGCCAGGCCCTGCAATTGCTGGTGAGCCAGCAGGCGCGTTATGCCGTGGTGGATGAGGCGCAATTGAGCCGTTTGTCCGGTGAGGCCGAGTTTGCCGGGCTGACGGTGGTCGGCGATATCGGCCTGCCGCAATTGCTGCGCGTGGCCACCCGCCGCGAATGGCCGGAACTGGCCGGCATCATGCAAAGCGCGTTGCGCGCGATACCGGCCCGCGACCTCGACCAATTGCACAGCCGCTGGCTGCAACCTAAATACCCGCAGCTGACGCAATCGCCGGGCCTGTGGCAAAACCTCAGCCTGCTGTTGGCGATGTTCTTGCTCGCCAGCCTCGCAGTGGTGTTCTGGCAACGCCGTCACCAGCGCGTGCTCGAACACAACCTGCTGGCTGCCCGCGAAGAGAGTGCCGCACGCGCTGCCGGCGCCGAAGCCTTGCGGCTGACGCAGTTCTCCATCGATCAAAGCACCGTCGGCATCCTGTGGGTCAATTGGGACAGCCACGTGCGTTACGCCAACCGCGCCGCCGAAACCATGCTGGGTTATGGGCCGGGCGCGCTGATCGAGCGACCGCTGATCGATTTCGACCCGACCTTGAACATGGACCGCTGGCTCAATGTGTGGAAGCGCGCGCGTGCCAGCGAAGAAGGCCCGCAAACCTTCGCGGCCGATTGCGTGCGCGCCGACGGCAGCATCCTGCCGGCCGACGTGTCGCTGAGTTTCCTGCGCTTTGCCGATGCCGAATACCTGGTGGTCTACCTGAATGACGTCACCGAGCGCCGCCGTTATGTGGCTGCCCTGCTGCAAAGCGAAACACAATTGCGCGAGCTGTCGGCCCACCTGGAAACCGTGCGCGAAGAAGAAAAGGCGCGCATCGCCCGTGAGGTGCACGACGAACTCGGGCAGATGCTCACGGTACTCAAGCTCGAAACCTCGATGTGCGAGCTGGCCTATGCCCAACTGGACCCAGGCCTGAACGAGCGCTTGAACAGCATGAAGCGCCTGATCGCCCAGCTGTTTCAGCTTGTGCGCGATGTGGCGACCGCGCTGCGCCCGCCGATTCTTGACGCCGGCATCGCCTCGGCCATCGAATGGCAAGCCCGGCGCTTCGAGGCCCGCACCCACATCCCCTGCCTGGTACAAGTCCCGGAAAACCTGCCGGCCCTGAGCGATGCCAAGGCCATCGGCCTGTTCCGCATCCTGCAGGAGGCGCTGACCAATGTGATGCGCCATGCCCAGGCGCATACTGTCGAGCTGACCTTGAGCGTGGAGGGCGCAGACCTGCGGCTGACCATCAGCGATGACGGCGTCGGGTTTGTCGAAACCCAGGGCCGCCCGGTGTCCTTTGGCGTCGTCGGCATGCGCGAGCGCGTATTGATGATGGGCGGGCAACTGAGCCTGCACAGCGAACCGGGGGAGGGCACCACCTTGAGTGTCACGGTGCCGTTGGATGCATAACCACAAGAGGAAGCCCCTGTGATTCGCGTATTGGTAGCCGAAGACCACACCATTGTCCGTGAAGGCATCAAGCAATTGATCGGCCTGGCCAAAGACCTGCTGGTGGTCGGCGAGGCCAGCAACGGCGAGCAATTGCTGGAGACCTTGCGCCATGTCGCGTGCGAGGTGGTGTTGCTGGATATCTCGATGCCCGGCGTGAATGGCCTGGAAGCAATTGCGCGCATCCGCGCGCTGCACAATCCGCCGGCGATTCTGGTGCTGTCGATGCACGATGAAGCACAGATGGCCGCCCGCGCCTTGAAGGTCGGCGCGGCGGGGTACGCCACCAAGGACAGCGACCCGGCGCTGCTGCTGACGGCGATTCGCAAGGTCGCGGCGGGCGGGCGTTACATCGACCCGGACCTGGCCGACCGCAAGGTCTTTGAGGTCGGCCTTACCGATGCGCGGCCGCTGCATTCGCTGCTGTCGGAGCGTGAGTTCTCGGTGTTCGAGCGCCTGGCCCAGGGCGCCAACGTCAATGACATCGCCCAGCAGTTGGCGCTGAGCAGCAAGACCATCAGCACGCATAAAGCGCGTTTGATGCAAAAGCTCAATATCACCTCGCTGGCCGAGCTGGTGAAATACGCCATGGAGCACAAACTTCTGTAAGCCCGGCAAACCGGCTCCAACAGGGGCGCGTGTCTGTTTACGACATGGGCTTTGCCGGCAGGCGCTGATGATTGCCGCTGCACTGTTCTGTGCCCGCCATCCGTGTAGGGCAATCCCTACCCCGAACCTTCCATCCTGCTGATGCAAATCTCTCCTGGCCCCCGATTTCCGGGGCCTCGCGCCTGGACTACGCTTGTGCCACAGCCGTCCAAAACAAAAAGGTGTGGGTATGAGCGAGGTGGATTCAAATGATGTGCTGGTCAGCTTTCGTGGCGTGCAGAAGAGCTACGACGGCGAGAACCTGATCGTCAAAGACCTCAACCTGGAGATTCGCAAGGGCGAGTTCCTCACCCTGCTCGGGCCGTCCGGTTCGGGCAAGACCACCAGCCTGATGATGCTCGCCGGTTTCGAGACGCCCACCGCCGGGGAAATCCTGCTGGCCGGGCGCGCCATCAACCACGTGCCGCCGCACAAACGCGACATCGGCATGGTGTTCCAGAACTACGCGTTGTTTCCGCACATGACCGTCGCCGAGAACCTGGCGTTCCCGCTGTCGGTGCGTGGCTTGAGCAAAACCGACGTCAGCGAGCGGGTCAAACGCGTGCTGAGCATGGTCCAGCTCGATGCCTTCGCCCAGCGTTACCCGGCGCAACTCTCCGGTGGCCAGCAACAGCGCGTGGCCTTGGCGCGAGCGCTGGTGTTCGAACCCCAGCTGGTGCTGATGGACGAACCCCTCGGCGCCCTCGACAAGCAACTGCGCGAACACATGCAGATGGAGATCAAGCACCTGCACCAGCGCCTGGGCGTCACCGTGGTGTACGTGACCCACGACCAGGGCGAAGCGCTGACCATGTCCGACCGCGTGGCGGTGTTTCACCAGGGCGAGATCCAGCAGATTGCCGCGCCGCGCACCTTGTACGAAGAGCCGAAAAATACCTTCGTGGCCAACTTCATTGGCGAGAACAACCGCCTCAATGGCCGCCTGCACAGCCACACAGGCGAGCGTTGCGTGGTGGAGCTGGCGCGCGGTGAAAAGGTCGAGGCGCTGGCGGTGAATGTCGGCCAGCTCGGCGGCCCGGTGACGTTATCGGTACGCCCGGAGCGCGTCAGCCTCAATGGCTCCAGCGAGTCCTGCGTGAACCGCTTCTCCGGGCGCGTGGCGGAATTTATTTACCTGGGCGACCACGTGCGCGTGCGCCTGGAAGTCTGCGGCAAGACCGATTTTTTTGTGAAACAACCGATTGCCGAGCTGGACCCAGCCCTGGCGGTCGGCGACGTGGTACCGATTGGCTGGCAAGTCGAGCACGTTCGCGCACTCGACCCACTTCTAGAGGCGAATTAATCGCCCCATGGCTTCACCAACCCTGCACGTGGAGAGAACAACAATGTTGAGATCCCTTAAATATTCCGCCCTAGTCATCGGCTTGATGGGCGCGACACAGGCCATGGCAGGCCCGGACCTGACAGTCGTGTCCTTTGGTGGCGCGAACAAGGCGGCCCAGGTCAAAGCCTTTTACGCACCGTGGGAAAGCGCGGGCAACGGCAAGATCGTCGCCGGTGAGTACAACGGCGAAATGGCCAAGGTCAAGGCCATGGTCGACACCAAGAGCGTGTCTTGGGACCTGGTGGAAGTGGAATCGCCGGAACTGTCCCGTGGCTGCGACGAAGACATGTTCGAGCCGCTCGACCCGAAACTGTTCGGCAATAGCGCCGACTACGTGAAGGGCGCGATCCAGCCGTGCGGTGTGGGCTTCTTTGTGTGGTCCACGGTGCTGGCCTACAACGCCGACAAACTGGCCACCGCCCCGACCAGTTGGGCGGATTTCTGGGACACCAAGAAATTCCCGGGCAAACGCGGCCTGCGCAAGGGCGCCAAGTACACCCTGGAATTCGCCTTGATGGCCGACGGCGTGGCGCCCAAAGACGTGTACAAAGTGCTGGCCGGTAAAGACGGCCAGGACCGCGCGTTCAAAAAGCTCGACGAGCTCAAGCCTTCGATCCAGTGGTGGGAAGCCGGCGCACAGCCGCCGCAGTACCTCGCCTCGGGTGACGTGGTGATGAGCTCGGCCTACAACGGCCGCATTGCTGCCGTGCGAAAAGAAAGCAACCTCAAAGTGGTGTGGAACGGCGGCATCTACGACTTCGATGCCTGGGCCATTCCCAAGGGCCTGGCCAAGGACCGCGCCGAAGCGGCGAAGAAGTTCATCGCCTTCTCGGTACAGCCGCAGCAGCAGAAGACCTACTCGGAAAACATCGCCTACGGCCCGGCCAACACCCAGGCCGTGCCGCTGCTGGCCAAGGACGTGCTGAAGGACATGCCGACCACGCCGGAAAACATCGCCAACCAGGTGCAGATCGACGTGAGCTTCTGGGCGGATAACGGCGAGCAGCTTGAGCAGCGCTTCAATTCGTGGGCGGCCAAGTAACGGCCTTCAGTCGAGCCTGTTCCCTGTGGCGAGCGGGCTTGCCCCGCGTTGGGCCGCGCAGCGGCCCCATTGAATTCACCGAGTTCGTTCAGCCAGAACGCGGCGGTTGGTTTGGGGCTGCTCTGCAGCCCAACGCGGGGCAAGCCCGCTCGCCACAGCGTAGGCCCAGGCCACATAGGTTTGTGGTCATTTTTCAGTATTCCGGAGTCAGCCATGGCCATCGCCGTTCCCTCCAACGAGGTCAACAGCCCCACCCTCAAGCAGCGCCTGGCGCGTGCCGAGCGGCTTAACCGCTGGAAGGCCCAGGCCTTGATTGCGCCGCTGGTGCTGTTTTTGCTGCTGGTGTTTCTGGTGCCGATTGTTGCGCTGCTTTACAAAAGCGTCGGCAACCCGGAAGTGGTGGGCGGTTTGCCGCGTACCGTGGTGGCGGTCAAGACCTGGGACGGTCGTGGCCTGCCAGGTGAGCCGGTCTACCAGGCGCTCAGCGAAGACCTGGGCGAAGCGCGCAAAAACCAGACCCTGGGCGATCTGTCCAAACGCTTGAACATGGAACTGGCCGGCTACCGTAGCCTGCTGACCAAAACTGCGCGGGCGCTGCCGTTTACCGAAGCGCCCGGCTCTTATAAGGAAGCGCTGGAAAGCCTCGACGAACGCTGGGGCGACCCGGCGTACTGGCAGGCGATCCGGCGCAACACCAGCAGCCTCACGCCTTACTACCTGCTGGCGGCGGTCGATCACCGCATCGACGACCTCGGCGAAGTGGCCCCGGCCACGCCTGATCAGGCGATCTACCTGGACATCTTTGCCCGCACGTTCTGGATGGGCCTGGTGATTACCTTCGTCTGCCTGCTGCTGGCGTATCCATTGGCCTACCTGCTGGCCAACCTGCCGGCCCGTAAAAGCAACCTGCTGATGATTCTGGTGCTGCTGCCGTTCTGGACCTCGATTCTGGTGCGGGTGGCGGCGTGGATCGTGTTGCTGCAGTCCGGCGGCCTGATCAACAGCGCACTGATGGGCATGGGCCTGATCGATCAGCCCTTGGAGTTGGTGTTCAACCGCACCGGGGTCTACATCTCGATGGTGCACATCCTGTTGCCGTTCATGATTCTGCCGATCTACAGCGTGATGAAAGGCATCTCGCCCACCTACATGCGCGCGGCGATTTCCCTGGGTTGCCACCCGTTCGCCAGCTTCTGGCGCGTGTACTTCCCGCAGACCTACGCCGGGGTGGGCGCCGGTTGCCTGCTGGTGTTCATCCTGGCGATTGGTTACTACATCACCCCGGCGCTGCTCGGCAGCCCGAACGACCAGATGGTCAGCTACTTCGTCGCGTTCTACACCAACACCAGCATCAACTGGGGCATGGCCACGGCCTTGGGCGGCTTGCTGCTGCTGGCGACTGTGGTGCTGTACCTGATCTATAACCGGTTGGTGGGCGCCAGTCGCCTGCGCCTGAGCTGAGGAGACCTTGCGATGCTGAGCCCTTATATGTCACCGGTGGAGCGGGTGTGGTTCTACAGTTTGCGGATCCTGTGCGGCCTGATCCTGCTGTTCCTGATTTTGCCGGTGCTGGTGATTATCCCGCTGTCGTTCAACAGCGGCAGTTTCCTGGTGTACCCGCTGCAAGGCTTCTCGCTGCACTGGTATCAGGATTTCTTCGCCTCGGCCGAATGGATGCGCGCGCTGAAGAACAGCATCATCGTCGCCCCGGCGGCCACGGTGCTGGCCATGGTCTTCGGCACGCTGGCGGCGATTGGCCTGACGCGCGGCAACTTCCCCGGCAAGGCGCTGGTGATGGCCCTGGTGATTTCACCGATGGTGGTGCCGGTGGTGATTATCGGTGTGGCCAGTTACTTGTTCTTTGCGCCGTTGGGGCTGGGCAACAGCTTCTTCTCGTTGATCGTGGTGCACGCGGTGCTGGGTGTGCCGTTTGTGATCATCACCGTGTCGGCGACGTTGCAGGGCTTCAACCATAACCTGGTGCGGGCGGCAGCCAGCCTGGGCGCTTCGCCGCTGACCGCGTTCCGCCGCGTGACCTTGCCGCTGATCGCGCCGGGGGTGATATCGGGGGCGCTGTTTGCCTTTTCCACCTCGTTTGATGAAGTAGTGGTAACGCTGTTTCTCGCCGGCCCCGAGCAAGCCACCCTGCCTCGGCAGATGTTCAGCGGCATCCGCGAAAACCTCAGCCCGACGATTGCGGCGGCGGCCACGCTGCTGATTGCCTTCTCGGTGCTGTTGTTGCTGACGCTTGAATGGCTGCGCGGCCGTAGCGAGAAACTGCGCACCGCCCAGGTCTAACTGTGCAACCCGATCAACTGTGGGAGCTGGCTTGCCTGCGATAGCATCACCTCGGTTTGCCTGTGACACCGAGTCGTCCGCATCGCAGGCAAGCCAGCTCCCACATTGATCGTGCCATTCAGTGGGTGAATAGTTCACAACCGAAAATCCCCAGCTACTCTTGTGCCAGCCCATCATTAATAAGAGGCCGCGCACATGAGTACTTCCTCATTCAAGATCGCCCACAAACTGCTGACCGGCGCCGGCGCCATCGAACAGCTGGCCTTTGAACTCACGCGCCTGGATGTGGATAACCCGCTGATTGTCACCGACGCCGCGCTGGTCAAATCCGGCACCGTGGCGCTGGCGCTCGAACACTTGGGCGAGCGTACCTATGAAATTTTCGACCGCGTGCTGCCCGACCCGGAAATCGCCATCGTCGAAGACTGCATGCGCGTGTACCGCGAAGGCGGGCATGACGGCTTGATCGGCGTGGGCGGCGGCAGTGCCATCGACATTGCCAAGAGCGTCGCGGCCTACGCCGGTTACCACGGCGCGCTGGCGGATTTGTTCGGCGTCGACCAGGTGCCGCGCAAGGGCCCGCCGCTGATCGCTATCCCGACCACGGCCGGCACCGGCTCGGAGGTGACCAATGTGGCGATCCTCTCCGACAAGGCTGCACAGCTGAAAAAGGGCATCGTCAGCGATTACCTGCTGCCGGACGTCGCGCTGATCAGCCCGCAAATGACCCTCACGTGCCCGCGCAGTGTCACCGCTGCCAGTGGCGTGGATGCGTTGGTGCATGCCATCGAATCCTACCTGTCGCTGAATGCCTCGCCGATCACCGACGCCCTGGCGATTGGCGCGATCAAGCTGATCGCCAACGCGCTGCCCAAAGCCTACGCCAACCCGGCCAATCTGCAGGCCCGCGACGACATGGCCACCGCCAGCCTGATGGCCGGCATGGCGTTCGGCAATGCCGGAGTGGGCGCGGTGCACGCCTTGGCGTACCCGCTGGGCGGGCGTTTCAATATCGCCCATGGCGTGAGCAACGCGCTGTTGCTGCCCTACGTGATGCACTGGAACAAGCTGGCGTGTGTGGAGCGCATGCAGGACATTGCCCAGGCCATGGGCGTGAATGTCAGCGGCTTGAGTGTCAACGACGCCGCCGACCAGGCCGTCGAGGCGATGACGCGACTGTGCGCCGCCGTGGAGATCCCGGCAGGCCTGCGCAGCTTCGGGGTGCCCGAGGACGCAATCCCCGCCATGGCCACGGAAGCGGCGGGCATTGAACGCCTGATGCGCAACAACCCGCGCAAGCTCAGCGCGGCGGATATCGAGAAAATCTACCGGGCTGCGTATTAACCGTTGAGTTAGGTCACGGTGCGCGCAGCAAAGCATGAGGTATACAATGCGCGCCATCGTGATTTAGCTCAAAAAAGGTGCGTCATGCAGCCCTTCGTTATCGCTCCATCGATTCTCTCCGCCGATTTCGCCCGCCTGGGTGAAGAAGTGGACAAGGTGTTGGCCGCCGGCGCCGACTTCGTGCACTTCGATGTCATGGACAATCACTACGTGCCCAACCTGACCATCGGCCCGATGGTCTGCGCGGCGCTGCGCAAGTACGGCATCACCGCGCCCATCGATGCGCACCTGATGGTCAGCCCGGTGGACCGTATTGTCGGTGACTTCATCGAGGCCGGCGCGACCTACATCACCTTCCACCCGGAAGCCACGCTGCACGTCGATCGCACCCTGCAACTGATCCGCGAAGGCGGCTGCAAGGCAGGCCTGGTGTTCAACCCGGCCACTCCGCTGAGCGTGCTTGAGTACGTGATGGACAAGGTCGACATGGTCTTGCTGATGAGCGTCAACCCAGGCTTTGGCGGGCAGAAATTCATCCCCGGCACCCTGAACAAACTGCGTGAAGCCCGCGCGCTGATCGATGCGTCAGGCCGTGACATCCGCCTGGAAATCGACGGTGGGGTCAACGTCAACAATATCCGCGAAATCGCAGCCGCCGGCGCCGACACCTTTGTGGCCGGCTCGGCGATCTTCAATGCCCCGGACTACCAGGCCGTCATCGACAAGATGCGTGCCGAGCTGGCGCTGGCGCGTCCATGAGCGGCTTTGAGCAGCTGTTCCCCGGCAAACTGCCACGGCTGGTGATGTTCGATCTGGACGGTACGTTGATCGATTCGGTGCCGGACCTGGCAGCGGCGGTGGACCAGATGCTGCTCAAGCTGGGGCGCAAGCCTGCAGGGATCGAGTCGGTACGCATGTGGGTCGGCAACGGCGCGCAGATGCTGGTGCGCCGGGCCTTGGCCAACAACATCGATGCTGAAGGTGTCGATGAAGTGGAGGCCGAACACGCCCTGGAATTGTTCAACGCGGCCTATGAAAATGGCCACGAGCTGACCGTGGTTTACCCCGGCGTACGCGACACGCTCAAGTGGCTGCACAAGCAGGGTGTGGAAATGGCCCTGATCACCAACAAGCCGGAGCGTTTTGTCGCGCCGCTGCTGGATCACATGAAGATTGGCCGTTACTTCCGCTGGATCATCGGTGGCGATACGTTGCCGCAGAAGAAACCCGACCCGGCGGCGCTGTTCTTCGTGATGAAAATGGCCAATATTCCGGCCTCCCAGTCGTTGTTTGTCGGTGACTCGCGCAGTGATGTGCTGGCCGCCAAAGCCGCGGGCGTGCAGTGTGTGGCGCTCAGTTATGGCTATAACCATGGCCGACCGATTGCCGAAGAAGCGCCGGCGCTGGTGATTGATGACCTGCGGCTGCTAATCCCCGGTTGCTTGGGAGCGGGCGCTGAGATAACGTTGCCCGACATCGAACCAACCCCTTCTGGAAACGCCATCGTGGTGGTCACTCGCAAACTCTGGATGAAAGTCATCAAGGCCCTGGCCCGCTGGCGTTGGCGCGCCTGACTGATCCTGGCCGCGCTGCGGCACGTTTGCACACCTGACCGTTTGACCCTCAAGCCACGAGGCACCTCATGATCCGCGAAGAATTCCTGCGTTTGGCCGCTGCCGGCTATAACCGTATCCCGTTGGCCTGCGAAACCCTGGCCGACTTCGATACGCCGCTGTCGATCTACTTGAAACTGGCCGACGAGCCCAACTCCTACCTGCTGGAATCGGTACAGGGCGGGGAGAAGTGGGGCCGTTACTCGATCATCGGCCTGCCGTGCCGCACCGTGCTGCGGGTGCACGACCATCATGTGAGCATCACGCTCGATGGCGTCGAGATCGAAAACCACGACGTTGAAGACCCGCTGGCCTTCGTCGAAGCCTTCAAGGCGCGCTACAACGTGCCGACCATCGCTGGCTTGCCGCGCTTCAACGGCGGCCTGGTGGGCTACTTCGGCTACGACTGCGTGCGCTACGTGGAAAAACGCCTGGGCAAATGCCCGAACCCGGACCCGCTGGGCGTGCCGGACATTCTGCTGATGGTCTCCGACGCGGTGGTGGTGTTCGACAACCTCGCCGGCAAAATGCACGCGATTGTGCTGGCGGATCCTTCCCAGGCCGACGCCTTCGAGCAAGGCCAGGCCAGCCTTGAAGCGCTGCTGGAAAAACTGCGCCAGCCAATCACCCCGCGCCGTGGCCTGGACCTCAGCCGTCCACCGGCTGCCGACCCGGTGTTCCGCTCCAGCTTCACCCAGGATGACTACGAGCGCGCGGTGGATACCATCAAGGAATACATCCTCGCCGGTGACTGCATGCAGGTGGTGCCGTCGCAACGCATGTCCATCGACTTCAAGGCCGCACCGATCGACCTGTACCGCGCGCTGCGTTGCTTCAACCCGACGCCGTACATGTACTTCTTCAATTTCGGCGACTTCCACGTGGTGGGCAGTTCGCCGGAAGTGCTGGTGCGCGTCGAAGACAACCTGATCACCGTGCGCCCGATTGCCGGCACACGCCCACGTGGCGCGACCGAAGAGGCCGACCTGGCGCTGGAAGAAGACCTGCTGAGCGACGACAAGGAAATCGCCGAGCACTTGATGCTCATCGACCTGGGCCGCAATGACACTGGCCGCGTCTCGGAAATCGGCTCGGTGAAGCTCACCGAGAAGATGGTCATCGAGCGCTATTCCAACGTGATGCACATTGTCTCCAACGTGACCGGCGAGCTAAAGGAAGGCTTAACCGCCATGGACGCGCTGCGCGCGATTCTGCCGGCGGGCACCTTGTCGGGCGCGCCGAAGATTCGTGCGATGGAAATCATCGACGAACTGGAGCCAGTCAAGCGTGGTGTGTACGGTGGCGCCGTGGGGTATTTCGCCTGGAACGGCAACATGGACACCGCGATTGCGATCCGTACGGCGGTGATCAAGGACGGTGAGCTGCACGTGCAGGCCGGTGGCGGAATTGTGGCTGACTCGGTGCCGGCGCTGGAATGGGAAGAAACCCTGAACAAGCGCCGCGCGATGTTCCGTGCGGTGGCGTTGGCCGAGCAAACCCCGCAAAACTAAAGCCAGATAGAGATCCAACTGTGGGAGCTGGCTTGCCTGCGATAGCATCACCTCGGTCTAACTGATCACCGAGGTGTTTGCATCGCAGGCAAGCCAGCTCCCACAGTTGTTTTGTGATGTGCTCTAGACCGTTTTAGAAATCCAGGCTCACCCCGACACTCACCCCTTGCTGGGTCAAATTGTCATCCTTCCTCACGTTATACGCCGCCCGTAACGCCAGCTCTTGAGTCAGTTTGTGGCTGACGCCGAGGCTTAAGCGATCCGAATTGCTGCGCGGCGTGTAGCCGTCCAGCTTGAAATCGATCCCTGGCACGCTGTTGAGCGACATCTTCACCTTCTGGGTATCGTTTTCGAATTCATGCTCATGGGCTACTTCGCCAAACACCTGGGTTTGCGGCGTGACACGGTAGCTGCCCTGCAGGCCGACGCCCAGGCGCTTGGAGTCGCGTTGTTGATCATCAAAGGTCAGTGCGGTGGAGCGGTTGTCCTTTTCCGAATAGCCATCGACCTCGACCCGCGCATAGTCGGCGCTGATGAACGGTGACAGGTGCCAGTCGCTGCCGGCGCCGGCAATGTCGTAACCCACTCGGCCGCTGAGGGCCCAGAGCCAGCCGTCGGTGTCGCCTTTTTCCGAGCCTTCGCTGACGCCCAGGGCGAACTTGCGCTTGAGGCTGTCGAAGTCCAGTTTGCCGCCGGTCAACGCGGCATCGGCCCACCAATGGTTTTGCTGGTATTGGGCGAAGGCGGTGCCCATGTAGCTGTTGAGCTTGTAGTCCGAATCGCTGGCGCCGGCTTCAAGCGTCTGCCGATACAGGCCGGCTGCCACGCCTACGCGCCAGTTTTCGTCGAGCCGGTAGCTGCCCCCGACATTCAGGTTGTAGCCACTGCCGTCGCCGCTGGCCGAGCTGTTTTGATCATCGAAGTTCAGGCGCTGGCCGCCACCGGCCACGATGGCGCGCCATTGGCCCACGGCTTGCCAGTTGCCGTTGTCCGCCTGCCATTGGTTGCGCAGTTCGTCCTGGTGGGCGCGCAACGTGCCTTGGGCCATCTCCGGCAGCAAGGTCAGTTCCCACGGCGCCGCAAGCAGTGAATAGGCGTAGTCGGCGATCAAGCGTTGCCCGGCGATGGTGGGGTGGACCGAGTCGTTGTAGATCAGCTTGGTCGGGTCCGGGTTGGTGCCGCCGATGCCGTAGGTCGGGTTGGCGGTGCAGCTGTTACCGCTGAAACAGGTGCCGGTGAGGTTTTGTCCGGTGGCCAGGCCAAAGCGGGCCGGGCTGGCGAAGGCTTCATTGAGCAGCAGCGGAATATTCAACGGGATGATCTGCGCGTCGATCTGAGACAGGCGCTGCACCAGTGACTGGTTGAAGAGGTTGCTCAGGGCCGAACTCGACGCCTGCAGCGGCGTGCCGTTGATGGCCGGAGTCAGGCCCAGGTCGGGCAACATCCACACCATGATGTAGCGCGCGCCGGCTTGTTGCAGGGCTTGGGCGCTGTCGGCCAGGCGCCCGCCGGCGGCAACGGCCTGGCCTGGGCTGAGGACGCGGCCTTGCAGGAAGTCATTGCCGCCACCGGACAGGAAATACAGCGCGTTGGGGTCGGCCCGCCCGCCGTTTGCCGGGAGATAACCCTGGCGACTGCGAAGCACCGTACCGCCACCCGGGTTGCCAGGCGGAATCGCCGCGTTGGAGACCGAGGTAATGGAATCCAGGATGTTGTCGGTACGGTAGCCGCCGACTGCCCAGTTGTTGCCGTCGGGCAAGCCTTGCGCCGCGCGAACCGGCGAGGTGGAGGCATTCAAGTCGTTTGGCGTAACGCCCAGCCGGGAACCGAGCAAGGTCGACGAAACCAGGCCGTAATCGCCCTGGAAGGTCGGCCCGGTGCGGTTGGTAAAGCGTAATGTGGCGCCATTCGAGCCATCGGGGAGCTGACCGGCATCGGCCAGGCTGTCGCCGAAAACGACCATGGTTGAATACGGTGAGGAGGCTGCGAACGCCTGCGTGCAGGCCAGTGACAAGAGGCAGCCGGCAAGCGGTGCGAAAAACGGAGGTCTGAACATGCAAAATTCCATTTAGTTGTTTTTGTATCGGAAGCGAAACACTAGCAATGTAGTGAGGGTTTTCCGTGAAGAAAACAGTTTTTTCCTATAAAGATTTCGTCGTGATTACCCCGTATTCGCGGCTCCATATTGCACCGCTGGCGAGGCTACGTTACTGTGCCTGAACGTATGAACGAGACCCTCCCCGTGTTGATCATCAGCAAACTCTTGATGCGAGTAGTCAAGGCACACGCCCGTTGGCGTTGGCGCGCCTGACATTTTTCTCTGCCGGCCTGGCCGGACCTGTACCGATTTGCCTTCTTCACCCGTTGTTTGACGCCCCTTGCCGGCTCACCCTGGCAACCGGAACGTGCGTCTGGCAGCGGGTCACTCCTGGAAGGCGGTCATTCGAAATCAGTGAATTCAAGAGGTTTGAACCCACATGTTGCTGATGATTGATAACTACGACTCCTTTACCTACAACGTTGTGCAGTACCTGGGCGAGCTCGGTGCCGAGGTCAAGGTCGTGCGCAATGATGAACTGACGGTCGCCGAAATCGCCGCCCTGAACCCGGAGCGCATCGTAGTTTCGCCAGGCCCCTGCACGCCGACCGAAGCCGGTGTGTCCCTGGAAGCAATCAAGTATTTCGCCGGCAAGTTGCCGATCCTGGGCGTGTGCCTGGGCCACCAGTCCATTGGCCAGGCCTTTGGCGGTGATGTGGTTCGCGCGCGCCAGGTAATGCACGGCAAAACCAGCCCGGTGTTCCATAAAGACCTGGGCGTATTCCACGGCCTGAACCTGCCGGTGACGGTCACCCGTTACCACTCGCTGGTGGTCAAGCGTGAGACCCTGCCCGAGTGCCTGGAGCTGACCGCCTGGACCCAGCTGGAAGACGGTTCGGTCGATGAGATCATGGGCCTGCGCCACAAGACACTGAATATCGAAGGGGTGCAATTTCACCCCGAGTCGATCCTGACCGAGCAGGGCTACGAGCTGTTCGCTAACTTTCTCAAGCAGAGCGGCGGCACGCGCTAAGGACTTTTCATGGATATCAAGACTGCCCTGAGCCGTATCGTCGGCCATCTGGACCTGAGCACCGCTGAAATGAGCGATGTGATGCGCGAGATCATGACCGGCCAATGCACCGACGCGCAGATCGGCGCGTTCATGATGGCGATGCGCATGAAGAGCGAAAGCATCGACGAAATCGTCGGCGCCGTGTCGGTGATGCGTGAGCTGGCCGACAAGGTCGAACTCAAGACCCTCGACGGCGTGGTCGACGTGGTCGGCACCGGCGGTGACGGTGCGAATATCTTCAACGTATCGACGGCTTCCTCCTTTGTGGTCGCGGCGGCCGGTTGCACCGTCGCCAAGCACGGTAACCGCGCGGTCTCTGGCAAGAGCGGCAGCGCCGACTTGCTGGAAGCAGCCGGGATCTACCTGAACCTGACGCCGGTACAAGTGGCGCGCTGCATCGACAGCGTCGGCATTGGCTTCATGTTTGCCCAATCCCACCACGGTGCGATGAAACACGCGGCCGGCCCGCGCAAGGACCTTGGCCTGCGCACTCTGTTCAACATGCTCGGCCCGCTTACGAATCCGGCCGGTGTGAAACATCAGGTGGTGGGTGTGTTCAGTCAGGCGCTGTGCCGCCCGTTGGCCGAGGTGTTGCAACGCCTGGGCAGCAAGCACGTGCTGGTGGTGCATTCCAAAGACGGTTTGGACGAGTTCAGCCTGGCCGCCCCGACCTTTGTGGCGGAACTGAAGAACGACCAAGTCACCGAGTACTGGGTCGAGCCCGAAGACCTCGGCATGAAAAGCCAGAGCCTGCATGGCCTGGCGGTGGAAAGCCCGGCCGCCTCGCTTGAACTGATTCGGGATGCCCTGGGGCGTCGCAAAACGGAAAACGGCCAGAAAGCTGCCGAAATGATCGTGCTCAATGCCGGCGCGGCACTGTACGCCGCCGATCACGCCTACAGTCTCAAAGAGGGCGTGGCCCTCGCACATGATGCATTGCACACCGGGCTCGCTCGCGAGAAGCTCGAAGAACTGGGTGCCTTTACTGCGGTGTTCAAGATGGAGAATGAAGGATGAGTGTGCCGACCGTTCTGGAAAAAATCCTGGCCCGCAAGGCTGAAGAAGTCGCCGAGCGTCGCGCCCGCGTCAGCCTGGCCGAGTTGGAAGCTCAAGCGAAGATCGCCGATGCGCCGCGTGGTTTTGCCAACGCCCTGATAAAGCAGGCCAAGGACAAGCAGCCCGCGGTCATTGCCGAGATCAAAAAAGCCTCACCCAGCAAGGGCGTGATCCGCGAGCTCTTTAATCCTGAAGACATTGCCAAGAGCTACGAGAAGGGCGGCGCAACCTGCCTGTCGGTACTGACCGATATCGACTTCTTCCAGGGTTGCGACCTGTTCCTGCAACAGGCCCGCGCGGCGTGCAAGTTGCCGGTGATCCGCAAGGATTTCATGGTTGACCCGTACCAGATCGTCGAGGCCCGTGCCTTGGGCGCCGACTGCGTGCTGCTGATCGTCTCTGCACTGGATGACGTGAAGATGGCTGAGTTGGCGGCCGTGGCCAAAAGCGTTGGCCTGGATGTGCTGGTGGAAGTCCACGACGGCAATGAGCTGGAACGTGCACTGAAAACCCTCGATACACCGTTGGTGGGGGTCAATAACCGTAACCTGCACACCTTCGAGGTCAGCCTGGAAAACACGCTGGACCTGCTGCCGCGTATCCCGCGTGACCGTCTGGTGATCACCGAGAGTGGCATCCTCAACCGCGCTGATGTGGAACTGATGGAAATCAGCGGGGTGTACTCGTTCCTGGTGGGCGAGACCTTTATGCGCGCCGAGAACCCGGGGGCGGAGCTGCAGCGTTTGTTTTTTCCTGAGCGTGGTGTGGCGGTTAGCGGTTCGACCCTGGATTGATTTGAAACACGGTCAAAAATGCGCGAGCGGGCTTGTGTGGGAGCTGGCTTGCCTGCGATAGCATCACCAGGGTGTAACTGATACGCCGCGGTGCCTGTATCGCAGGCAAGCCAGCTCCCACATTAGTTTTGTGTCTATCCAGAGAAGTAGGTGTTTGATGATTCGACCCCTATCGATGACCGTAGAAGCAGGCCTCGCTGCCGAACAAGACCTGTTGGCGGCCGTTTGCGCTGGCGAGCGAGCGTTCGGGCTGCTGTTCTGGCAGCCCTGCGATCAAGCACTGGTCATGCCGCGCCGCTTGAGCCGCTTGCCCGCGTTTGAAGCCGCGAGCCGCGTATCAGCCGATGCCGGTTGGCCGGTGTTGCTACGTGAAACCGGCGGCGAGCCGGTGCCGCAGTCTGGCGCTACCGTCAATATCGCCCTGGTTTACGCGCCGCCGCGCAGCGAAGGCGATCAAGGGCGCATCGAAACCGGTTACCAGCGTTTGTGCCAGCCGATCTGCGACTTATTGATTGAGTTGGGCGGTGACGCGTCCGTCGGTGAAGTCGACGGAGCGTTTTGCGACGGTCGTTACAACGTCAATCTCAACGGTCGCAAGATGGTGGGCACCGCCCAGCGCTGGCGACAGAGCGGCGGCCGCCCGGTGGGGTTGGTGCACGGCGCCCTGTTGCTGGATGACGATCGCGAAGAATTGATTGCAGCGGTCAACCGTTTCAATGAAGCCTGCGGCCTCGACCAGCGCGTACGTGCCGACAGCCATATCGCA
The DNA here is from genome assembly GCF_047943075.1 of Pseudomonas sp. NFX183. Classification (NCBI taxonomy): domain Bacteria; kingdom Pseudomonadati; phylum Pseudomonadota; class Gammaproteobacteria; order Pseudomonadales; family Pseudomonadaceae; genus Pseudomonas; species Pseudomonas sp. NFX183. The sequence continues at coordinate 2,797,228 of NZ_CP181333.1, forward strand.
CTGCATGAAGCCTTTCCCGCGCCGGATGCGATCAGCCGGCTGGATACCTTGTACCGTCAAATGCTGGCCGGCTTTCTGCCGGGTTAACGCGTGCCGAACACCACCATCGTCTTGCCTTTGACGTGCACCAGGTTGCGCTCTTCCAGGTCCTTGAGTACGCGACCGACCATTTCCCGTGAGCAGCCGACAATGCGCCCGATTTCCTGGCGCGTGACTTTGATCTGCATGCCGTCCGGATGGGTCATGGCATCCGGTTGCTTGCACAGCTCCAGCAGGCAGCGGGCCACGCGGCCGGTGACGTCAAAGAACGCCAGGTCACCGACTTTGCGCGTGGTGTCGCGCAGGCGCTGGGCAATCTGGCCGCTCAGGGCGTAAAGGATGTCGGGATCATGCTGGGCCAATTCGCGGAATTTCGCGTAACTGATTTCGGCAACGTCGCATTCAATCTTGGCGCGCACCCAGGCGCTGCGCTCTTGCTCTTTGCCGGCTTGTTCGAACAGCCCCAACTCCCCGAAGAAATCGCCGGTATTGAGGTAGGCGATGATCATCTCGCGACCGTCTTCATCCTCGATCAGGATGGTGACCGAGCCTTTGATGATGAAGAACAGTGTTTCGGAACGTTCGCCCGCGCAGATGATGTTGTGCTTGGCCGGATAACGCCGGCGCTGGCAATGCATCAGCAGCTTGTCGAGATTCTTGATCTTGGGTGTGGGAGTAAGAGCAACCATGGTTGTATCCCGGAAAGACTGCACGGTGTGGTTGGATTTATTTTTTTATCCAGCGATGTCGGCATTGATACACGCTGTACAAAGGATGGCAATGCGCCATTGAATTGGCGCCAGCTTACCAGACACATTCTGCCTCGATTAAGGAATTTACCGAGCAAACGCTGTCATTGATCGCTTTGCAGGCAGGACGCTGCGGTTCCAGGGCCCTGTGCTAAGCTGGCGACCCTTTTTTAGCAGTGGAGTCTGGGCGATGAAGGCACGCATCCAATGGGCGGGCGAAGCCATGTTCCTCGGTGAGTCGGGCAGTGGCCATGTGGTGGTCATGGATGGCCCGCCGGAAGCCGGCGGCCGTAACCTGGGCGTACGTCCGATGGAAATGCTCCTGCTGGGTGTCGGCGGTTGCAGCAATTTCGACGTGGTCAGCATCCTGAAGAAATCCCGCCAGGCCGTGGAAAGCTGCGAAGCCTTCCTGGAAGCCGAGCGCGCCACTGAAGACCCGAAGGTGTTCACCAAGATCCACATGCATTTCGTGGTGAAGGGCCGGGCGCTGAAAGAAGCCCAGGTCAAGCGTGCCATCGAGCTGTCGGCCGAGAAGTATTGCTCGGCGTCGATCATGCTGGGCGCGGCCGGTGTGGCAATCACTCATGATTATGAAATCATCGAGTTGGGTTGATCGCCAAGCGGCAAAAGAAAAGGGCGCCTGTGTGGCGCCCTTTTTTGTGGGTCAGATTCAATGCACTTAGATGCGATAGGTGCTCTTGGTCATGACTTTGGCCAACAGGCTCATGCCAAACCGCACCGGTGCCGGGAAGCGGAAACCGCCGGCATCCAGTGCGCTTTCTGCGTGGTGTTCTTCATCGATGCGCATCTGCTCGAGGATGGCCCGGGACTTTTCATCCTCGGCCGGCAGCTGTTCCAGGTGTTCATCCAAATGCTTGCACACCTGATGTTCCGTCGCAGCGACAAAGCCAAGGCTGACCTTGTCACTGATCAGGCCGGCAGCGGCGCCGATACCAAACGACAAACCGTAAAACAGTGGGTTCAGCACGCTCGTATGGCTGCCCAACTGACGAATGCGCTGCTCACACCAGGCCAGGTGGTCGATTTCTTCCTCGGCGGCGTGTTCCATCGCCGCACGCACCTGCGGCAGCTTGGCGGTCAGCGCCTGGCCCTGGTACAGCGCCTGGGCACAGACTTCGCCGGTATGGTTGATGCGCATCAGGCCGACGACGTGGCGGGTGTCGCTCTCGCTCATCTGCGAATCCGGCTGCACGATTGCGGGCGATGGGCGGTACGGTTGGCCGCTGAACGGCAACAGCGTGCGCATGGCCATGTCGGCTTGCAGCAACAGACGGTCAATCGGCGAGTAGTGACGTTGGGTAGTCATGCTGACCTCCGGGAAGAATCTCGGCGGCCAGTTTACCGCAAGAGAGGGCGAAGCGTTTGCGCTGAGTTAAGGGCATGAAGTCGCAGCCCTGGGCCGCGACCTCTGCAGGAAGGCTGATCAGCCCGGTGGCCAGTTCATCTGGCGCTGCCCCAGCACATGCATATGAATGTGATAAACGGTCTGCCCGCCTTCTTCATTGCAGTTCATCACCACGCGAAAGCCTTTCTCGCAGCCCTGTTCCACAGCCAGACGCTGAGCGGTAAACAGAATATGGCCGGCCAGGGCTTTATCGTCTTCGGTGAGGTCATTGAGGGTGCGGATCGGCTTTTTTGGAATGACCAGAAAATGCACGGGCGCCATCGGGGCGATGTCGTGGAAAGCGAGGACCTGGTCATCTTCATAGATGATCTTCGCCGGTATTTCCCTGTTGATGATCTTGGTGAACAGAGTATCCACAGCTGTTTCTCCATTGTGAAAGTGCAGGGGAGTGTACCCAGGCCGTCAACGTGGGCAATAGGCCTTGTTGATGGCGCCGGCAATCTTGCGCGTCATCCAGCGGGGGCTCAGGCGTGGGCTGAACGCCAGCCAACGGTTACGCCGCCCGGGAATGATGATGGCTTTGTTTCTTTCCAAGGCCCGCACGGTATAGAGCGCGACTTCTTCCGGGCTCATCAGTTGTTGGCTGCGGTCGAGTTTGGCGGTGTCCATTTGCGCGGTACCAAAAAAGGCTGTGCGCGTAGGGCCAGGACACAGCACCGAGACCTTGATGCCACAGGTCTTCAATTCTTCGCGCAGCCCTTCGGAGAAGTGCAGCACATACGCCTTGCTGGCGTAATAGCTGCTCATCCAGGGGCCCGGCTGAAACGCGGCGACCGAAGCAACGTTAAGAATCTGCCCGCCGCCATGCAGCGCCATGGCATTGCCCAGGGCATGGCACATACGGGTCAGGGCCAGGATGTTGACTTCGATCAGGTCTTGTTCGGTCATCCAGTCCTGGGCCAGGAACGGTCCGCTGGTGCCGATGCCGGCGCAGTTGACCAGCAGATCGATCTGCCGCTCGCCCTCTTCAAGCTCCAGCAGGAACCCGGACAAGCGCAGCGGCTCGCCCAGATCGCAGGCGCGAAACAACACCTCGACGCCGAAGCGTTGAGTCAATTCGATTGCAATGCTTTCCAACTGATCACGCTGGCGGGCCACCAGAATCAAGCTGCGGCCGCGACGGGCCAATGCTTCGGCCAAGGCCAGGCCAATGCCGCTGGAGGCACCGGTGATCAGAGCGTAACGGGTCATGCCTTTCTCCATCGCAACGCCGCCGGGCCTGTGACAGAGGCATCACAGGCGCCGGGCGTTTCTCACTGTTCTGGAGAGTCTACAGGTTCGGCTGCGTCGTCAGCACTTTGCGCGCCGTCTTCTTCATCAACGATGACGCTTTGATCGGTGTCGTCATCGGCATTGATGGAGCTGCTTTCGTAGCTATTGCTCATGTTGGCTTCGAGTTGATTCAGGTAGCCGTTCATGCCCAGTGTGACCAGGATGGCGAGCATCACCGGAATGAACGCCAGCCACAAGGTCGCCAGCACCTTCACCGCAGTGGAGTTGCGTGGTGGCGGAGGGCCGTATTGGTTGGCACCTGGATTACCGGGCAGCACCAGCAGCAACAGCGGGAAAATGCTGTTCACAAATGGCACCAGGTTCAGGAAATACAGCCAGCCAGACCAGCCCAGATCGTGCAGGCGTTGCACGCCGATTTGCACGCTGACCCAGACCAGCGCAACAAACAGCGCGAAACCCAGCAGCGCGCCGAGAATAGCGCCGGCTGTTGGCGAGGCGGTGGCCACGGCGAAACTGGCGGTGCTGATGATGCCCGCGGCGACCAGCATGGCGAGGGTCAATACCAGCGTCCAGGCCAGGTAGCGCAGACGACCGATACGCCCGTGAATGGTGAAAACCTTGAGCGTTGCGAATGCCTCGGTGTTATCCCCCACGGCTGCACGGGGTGGCGCGTAAGGCGAGGCGGCGGCGCGCGAAAAATCAGCGGCGCTGGTCTGCGTTTCATGGGTTTCGGCAAGGCTGAATGCCACGGGTTGTTCATCTTCGATGCGGGCATCAACACCGGCGTTTTTCAGCGCCGTCAGGTAGGTCTCGGCATCGGCGCGCGACAGGTCACGCTTGAGCGCAACCGGGCGTCCGGTGAAGAGCTTTTCGATCGACTCGACATCGCTCTTGAACAGCTCGGCCAGGTTGAGTTTGGCCGTGGTGCTTTCGACGCCCGGGAGCAAGGCTCCGTCAAACACGATCTTGAAACGGTTGTCGCTCATGCGGGCATCCTTGTCACTGGTAAAGGAGGGGAGTTGCCGGCCCGCTTCAATCGGCAGGCCTGGCGAGTGTATCAGCGTGGCCAGCGCAGTTGTGTCGCCTGTTCGCGGGCCTTGCGGTATTCGGCATCCAGGCGGGCAATCAGTTCATCGACGCCGGGCAGATCATCAATCTCACCGACGCCCTGGCCCGCAGACCACACCGTTTTCCATGCCTTGGCCTCGTCGCTCAACGGCTTGAGCTTGGAGCCGAAGTTGACTTCGCCTTTGCCCTGTAAGGCTGCGAGGTCGAAACCGGCGTTTTCCAGGCTCTGGCGCATAAAGCTGGCGGGCACGCCGGACACAGCGGGAGTGTGCACGATGTCCGCGGCACGCGATGTGAGCAGCATCTCTTTATACGCATCCGGGGCATGGCTTTCAGTGGTGCCGATAAAGCGTGTACCGAAGTAAGCGAGGTCTGCGCCTAACAGCTGGGCGGCGAGGATCTCGTGGCCATGGTTGAGGCAGCCTGCCAACAGCAGGGTTTTGTCGAAGAACTGCCGAATCTCGGCGATCAGCGCGAACGGACTCCAGGTGCCGGCATGGCCGCCGGCGCCTGCAGCCACCGCGATCAGGCCGTCGACACCGGCCTCTGCGGCTTTCTCGGCGTGGCGCCGGGTGGTGACATCGTGAAACACCAGACCGCCGTAGCTGTGCACGGCATCGACCAGTTCTTTCACCGCACCCAGGCTGGTGATGACGATCGGCACTTTGTGCGCCACACAGATCGCCAGATCGGCCTCAAGGCGAGGGTTGCTGTTGTGCACGATCAGGTTGACTGCATACGGCGCGGGGTTATCCAGCTGCGCCAGGCCTGCTTCGATTTCTTCCAGCCAGGCCTTGAAGCCGCTGCTTTCACGTTGGTTCAGTGCCGGGAAACTCCCGACCACGCCATTGCGACAGCAGGCCAGTACCAGTTGCGGGTTGGAAATCAGGAACATCGGCGCTGCCACCACGGGCAGGCGCAGACGTTGTTCAAGCAAAGCGGGCAGCGACATTGGAGGTACCCCGAGTGATTGAAGTTAGAACGGTTTGACCACGACCAAAATTACGATAGCCAGCAATATCAGAACCGGTACTTCATTGAACCAGCGATAAAAGACATGGCTGCGGGTGTTTTCGCCACGGGCAAAGCGTTTTACCTGTGCGCCGCACATATGGTGGTAACCGATGAGCAGCACGACCAGGGTCAGTTTGGCGTGGATCCAGGCACCGGATTGAAAGATCGCAGGGTTGAGGTAGATCAGCCAGCTGCCGAATATCAGGGTAGCGATCATCGCCGGGCCCATGATGCCGCGGTAGAGCTTGCGCTCCATGACGCTGAAGCGTTCCTTGCTGACGGTGTCTTCACTTTGGGCGTGATAGACGAACAGGCGTGGCAGGTAGAACAGCCCGGCAAACCAGCAGACGATGGCGACGATGTGGAAGGCTTTGATCCATAGATAGAGCATTTCTAGTTATTCCCAGGTTCACGGTAACTGAAGATAGTAGTGGCTCATGCGCCCGTACGTCACGTTGACGGTTGTCGCAGGACGATGTGGCCCCTATTATCGACGGCTTTCCAGTGGGTTCGTTGAGGGCAGGTTTATGGTCAAGGTCGGTATCGTCGGCGGCACGGGTTACACCGGTGTCGAATTGCTGCGTCTGTTGGCTCAGCATCCGCAAGCTGAGGTGGTGGTTATCACTTCCCGATCCGAGGCCGGGCTGGCCGTGGCCGATATGTACCCGAACCTGCGAGGCCACTACGACGGCCTGGCGTTCAGCGTGCCGGACATCAAGACCCTTGGCGCCTGTGACGTGGTGTTTTTCGCGACGCCTCACGGGGTGGCGCATGCACTGGCCGGTGAACTGCTGGCGGCGGGCACCAAGGTCATCGACCTGTCGGCCGATTTCCGTCTGCAGGATGCTGACGAATGGGCCAAGTGGTACGGCCAGCCGCACGGCGCGCCTCAATTGCTGGAAGAGGCGGTATACGGCCTGCCTGAAGTCAATCGCGAGCAGATCAAGCAGGCACGCCTGATCGCGGTGCCGGGTTGCTATCCGACTGCCACGCAGTTGGGTTTCCTGCCATTGCTCGAAGCCGGGCTGGCGGACACTTCGCGCCTGATCGCAGACTGCAAGTCGGGTGTGAGCGGCGCAGGTCGCGGGGCAGCTGTAGGTTCGCTGTACTCCGAAACGTCGGAAAGCATGAAGGCCTATGCGGTAAAAGGGCACCGCCACTTGCCGGAAATTCGTCAAGGGCTGCGGCGTGCTGCGGGCAAGGATGTCGGTCTGACGTTCGTGCCGCACCTGACGCCGATGATTCGTGGCATTCACTCCACGCTGTACGCAACCGTGGTCGATCGTTCGGTAGATCTGCAGGCGCTGTTTGAAAAGCGGTATGCCAACGAACCGTTCGTCGATGTAATGCCAGCTGGCAGCCATCCGGAAACCCGCAGCGTGCGCGGTGCCAACGTTTGCCGCATCGCCGTGCACCGTCCCCAGGATGGCGACCTGGTGGTGGTGTTGTCGGTCATCGACAACCTGGTCAAGGGCGCCTCGGGCCAGGCGGTGCAGAACCTGAACATCCTGTTTGGTCTGGATGAGAAGCTGGGCCTGTCCCACGCGGGCATGCTGCCGTAAGGCTTGACTGCTGGTGTGCAAAAGGCCCGTTGATCGGGCCTTTTGTGTTTTTAATGGCGGCAACGCAGATTGATATACCGTAACAATAGTTGACCGCTTTTCTAGGAGAAGCGGATAATGCCCGCCATTACGCATATGGCGGCGGTACGCCGGGAGATTATCAGCATGAGCGTTGAGTCCTTCACCCCCACGGCTTTGCAATTCACCCACGGTGCTGCGCACAAGGTGAAGAGCCTGGTCGATGAAGAGGGTAATGATCGCTTGAAGCTGCGCGTATTTGTTACGGGCGGCGGTTGTTCAGGGTTTCAGTACGGTTTTACCTTCGATGAAGATGTGGCCGATGATGACACTATCGTCGAGCGCGAAGGCGTCAGCCTGGTCGTGGACCCGATGAGCTTCCAATACCTGGCAGGTGCCGAGGTGGATTATCAGGAAGGTCTGGAAGGTTCGCGTTTCGTGATCAAGAACCCGAATGCCACCACGACGTGTGGGTGCGGGTCTTCGTTCTCGATCTGATCCACGGCAGATAAAAAACGCCGCTTGGCTTTGAAAGCCAAGCGGCGTTTTGCTGTCTGGGAGTTAGGCCGGGTAAATCGCGCCCAGTACTCGCAGCCCACGTGCGCCGGTGACGCTGGGGCGGTTGGCGGCAATGCCTTCAAGGCAGCAATGGGCCAGCCAGGCGAAGGCCATGGCCTCGACCCAGTCGGGATCGACGCCATAAGTGGCGGTGCTGCTGACTTGGGTGGACGGCAGCAGCGCCGCCAGACGGTTCATCAGTGTGGCGTTATGCGCGCCGCCCCCACAGACCAGTAGCGTTTCAGTCTCGGACTGTGCAGTTTGCAAGGATTCAACGATGGTCAGCGCCGTCAGTTCAAGCAGGGTTGCCTGTACGTCCTGAGGCTTAAACGCGGGCAGTGTGCCAAGGTGGTGCTGCAGCCAGCTCAGGTTGAAGACTTCACGTCCGGTACTTTTCGGGCCTTGGGTGAGGAAGAAGGGGTCGCTGAGTAGGCGGCTGAGCAACTGAGGCTCAACCTTGCCACTGGCGGCCCACTGGCCGTCAAGGTCAAAGTGCTCGCCGCGCTGTTGGTGAATCCAGGCATCCAGCAAGACGTTTCCGGGGCCGCAGTCGAAGCCGGCTACCGGTTTGCCGGTCTCGATCAGGCTGAGGTTGCTGAACCCGCCAACGTTTAATACGGCACGGTTGCCGGTACGTTCACCGAACAACGCCTCATGAAAAGCCGGCACGAGCGGCGCGCCCTGGCCGCCGGCGGCGACGTCGCGGCTGCGGAAGTCGCTGACCACGGTGATGCCTGTCAGCTCGGTGAGCAGCGCAGGGTTACCGATCTGCACGGTAAAGCCGCGGGCCGGCTCGTGGCGGATCGTCTGCCCGTGGCTGCCAATGGCGCGAATGTCTTCGGGCTTGAGGTTCTGCTGTTGCAGCAAGGCATGGATGCCTCGGGCGGCGAGCGTTACCCAGTGTTGCTGAGCAATCGCTGAACGGGCGATCTCGTCCGGGCCGCTGGCGCACAGGCTTAGCAGCTCGGCGCGCAGGGTCCCGGGCATCGGGATGTAGTGCGTGGCGATCAAGTTGATCGCCGGGTCTTGTTCGATCAGGGCGATATCCAGGCCATCAAGGCTGGTCCCGGACATCACACCTATATAGCGCGGCATACCTTAGCGCTTCGCCGAGGCCAGCAGGGTAGAGCGCTCCTGGTCCATGCGGGCCATCAACGGCTGGCTTTGCTGCAGGAAGCGTGCGCGCTCGGCTTTGGCGATCGGGTCGGCCATTGGCAGCTTCTGGCCCAATGGATCGACGTGAACGCCGTTCACCTGGAATTCATAGTGCAAGTGCGGGCCAGTGGACAGGCCTGTGGTGCCGATGTAGCCGATCACCTGGCCTTGCTTGACGTTGCTGCCTGTGGATACGCCTTTGGCGAACCCTTGCATGTGGCCATACAGCGTGCGGTAGGTGTTGCCGTGCTGGATGATCACGGTATTGCCGTAGCCACCGCGACGCCCGGCCAGCAGCACCTTGCCATCGCCGGCTGCTTTGATCGGCGTGCCACGCGGGGCGGCATAGTCGACGCCTTTGTGAGCGCGGATCTTGTTGAGGATCGGGTGTTTGCGGCCCATGGAGAAACGCGAGCTGATGCGGGCGAAGTCTACCGGCGTACGGATGAAGGCCTTGCGCATGCTGTTGCCATCAGCCGTGTAGTAGCTGGTGTTGCCTTGTTTGTTGGTATAGCGAACGGCGGTGTAGGTCTTGCCACGGTTGGTGAAACGCGCCGAAAGGATGGCGCCGGTGCCGACCACTTTGCCGTTGGCGACTTTCTGCTCGTAGATCACGTCGAATTCATCGCCTTGGCGAATGTCCTGAGCGAAGTCGATGTCGTAGCCAAACACGCTGGCCATGTCCATGGTCATGCTGTGGGACAAGCCCGCGCGGGCGGCCGATTGCGACAGCGAACTGTTGATCACGCCATGTATGTAGGCCGAGCGCATCACCGGTTTGGTGGTGATGCGGTTGAAGGCAAAGCCTTTGGCGCCTTTGGTCAGCGTGATGCTTTCGAGGTCGCTGACATTGCTGTGCAGGTTGTTCAGCTGGCCGTTGGGTGCCAACTCGAACTGAAGCTTCTGCCCGTGCTTGAGCTGTGTGAACTGCTTGGCTTGTTTATCGCTGGCCAGCACCTCATTAACAGTAGAGGCGGGCAGGCCCACTTTCTCGAACAGCGTCGAGAGAGTGTCGCCTTTGGCCACGATCACTTCGCGGTGCAGGGAATTCTTGGCCGCGACGGCCGCAGGCGGCTCTTGAGTGGCGTGTTGAGTGTCTTCGGGAGTGCTTTCTATCTGCGCAAAGGGTGATTCAGTGGGTGCATTTGTGGCTTGTTGCGCGTCGGCAGCGTCTTGATCTTGTGTCAGTTGTTCAACTGGACTTTCCAGGTCAAGGCTCAGGGATGTTCGTTTGGCTTCTACGTCACTGGAAGGGAATACCAGGAGTGCCAGGCTGAGAAGAGCGGCGATACCACTTGCGGCGAGCAGGTGGGTCTTCGGGTAAAGCGGCGGCGCTTTAGACGGTTCTGTGGTCATAAGTAATTTTGACTTTGAAGATGAAATGGAAAAGATGAATGACATGATGAAGATGAAATAACTGTATAAAATATAACCAAATCATCTGTGGCGCAAGCTTGCGAATGCTGGGCTTGCTGAACGGTGTCCGTGCGCAGGGCAAAACTTGTAATTAGTCCCTGATCTTGTATGGTTGGTTCCCTTTTGAATCTGAGCCTTGCGGGTCTGTTATGAAGTCGGTTGAAGAGCAGCTAGCGCTGATAAAACGTGGTGCGGAAGAATTGTTGGTCGAGGCCGAGCTGATCGAAAAGCTCAAGCGTGGCCAACCCCTGCGTATTAAGGCTGGCTTCGATCCAACGGCGCCGGATTTGCACCTGGGTCACACCGTGCTTATTAATAAGCTGCGTCAGTTCCAGGAGCTGGGGCATCAAGTCATCTTCCTTATAGGTGACTTCACCGGGATGATTGGTGATCCAAGCGGCAAGAGCGCGACGCGCCCGCCGCTGACCCGTGAGCAGGTTCTCGACAATGCCGAGACCTACAAGACTCAGGTGTTCAAGATTCTCGATCCGGCCAAGACCGAAGTGGCCTTCAACTCCACCTGGATGGACCAGATGGGGCCGGCTGACTTTATCCGCCTGACATCCCAGTACACCGTGGCACGCATGCTTGAGCGCGATGACTTCGACAAGCGCTACTCCACTAATCAGCCGATCGCGATTCACGAGTTCCTGTACCCGCTGGTTCAAGGGTATGACTCGGTGGCGTTGCGCGCGGACGTTGAGTTGGGGGGTACTGATCAGAAGTTCAACCTGCTGATGGGGCGTGAGCTGCAACGTGCGTATGGGCAAGAGGCGCAGTGCATTCTGACTATGCCGTTGCTGGAGGGGTTGGATGGCGTCAAGAAGATGTCCAAGTCCTTGGGTAACTATGTAGGTATCCAGGAAGCGCCGGGTGTGATGTACGGCAAGCTGGTTTCGATTCCGGATGCGTTGATGTGGCGTTACTTCGAGCTGTTGAGTTTCCGCTCGATGGACGAGATCAATGCGCTGCGTGCTGATGTCGAGGCGGGTGCCAATCCGCGTGACGTGAAGATCAAGTTGGCCGAAGAGATTGTGGCGCGCTTTCATGGTGAAGAGGCTGCGGCAAGTGCTCACCGTGCGGCAGGCAATCGCATGAAGGATGGCGAGTTGCCGGATGATCTGCCGGAGATCGAGCTGACTGCTGCTGAAGCGATGCCGATCGCTGCTGTCCTTAATAAGGCTGGCCTGGTGAAGAACTCGGCGGTTGCGCGTGACCTTCTGGGTTCCGGCGGCGTGCGTATAGATGGTGAGGTTGTTGATCGCACCTTTATATACGAGCTGGGGGCTACCCACGTTTGCCAGGCAGGTAAGAAGGCATTTGCGCGTATTACGCTTAAATCCGAATAAACCTGAAATTAAGTGTTGACGGCGTTTTATATCTGTCTATAATTCGCCCCACTTCCGGCGCAGTCGAAACGGAAAACTCCTTGGTAAACAAAGAGTTAAGCGAGATTCGACAGCGAGTTGCTTCAGTTCATCGAAGCCCAGAAGGAGTTGGTAGGGCAGTGTTGTTTGGCTCTATTAACGTTTCGATCTTCTCGGTCGAAAGCGGAGAAAAAGAGGTGTTGACAGCAGCGTGTAACGCTGTAGAATTCGCCTCCCGCTAACGAGAGATCGGAAGCGCAAGTGGTTGAAGTTGTTGAAGAAATCTTCGAAAACTTCTGAAAATAATCACTTGACAGCAAATGAGGCTGCTGTAGAATGCGCGCCTCGGTTGAGACGAAAGATCTTAACCAACCGCTCTTTAACAACTGAATCAAGCAATTCGTGTGGGTGCTTGTGGAGTCAGACTGATAGTCAACAAGATTATCAGCATCACAAGTTACTCCGCGAGAAATCAAAGATGTAACCAACGATTGCTGAGCCAAGTTTAGGGTTTCTTAAAAACCCAAAGATGTTTGAACTGAAGAGTTTGATCATGGCTCAGATTGAACGCTGGCGGCAGGCCTAACACATGCAAGTCGAGCGGTAGAGAGAAGCTTGCTTCTCTTGAGAGCGGCGGACGGGTGAGTAATGCCTAGGAATCTGCCTGGTAGTGGGGGATAACGTTCGGAAACGGACGCTAATACCGCATACGTCCTACGGGAGAAAGCAGGGGACCTTCGGGCCTTGCGCTATCAGATGAGCCTAGGTCGGATTAGCTAGTTGGTGAGGTAATGGCTCACCAAGGCGACGATCCGTAACTGGTCTGAGAGGATGATCAGTCACACTGGAACTGAGACACGGTCCAGACTCCTACGGGAGGCAGCAGTGGGGAATATTGGACAATGGGCGAAAGCCTGATCCAGCCATGCCGCGTGTGTGAAGAAGGTCTTCGGATTGTAAAGCACTTTAAGTTGGGAGGAAGGGCATTAACCTAATACGTTAGTGTTTTGACGTTACCGACAGAATAAGCACCGGCTAACTCTGTGCCAGCAGCCGCGGTAATACAGAGGGTGCAAGCGTTAATCGGAATTACTGGGCGTAAAGCGCGCGTAGGTGGTTTGTTAAGTTGGATGTGAAATCCCCGGGCTCAACCTGGGAACTGCATTCA
>NZ_CP181333.1:2812500-6543953 GCF_047943075.1 Pseudomonas sp. NFX183
AAGCGTAATAGCTCACTAGTCGAGTCGGCCTGCGCGGAAGATGTAACGGGGCTCAAACCATACACCGAAGCTACGGGTATCACGTAAGTGATGCGGTAGAGGAGCGTTCTGTAAGCCTGTGAAGGTGAGTTGAGAAGCTTGCTGGAGGTATCAGAAGTGCGAATGCTGACATGAGTAACGACAATGGGTGTGAAAAACACCCACGCCGAAAGACCAAGGTTTCCTGCGCAACGTTAATCGACGCAGGGTTAGTCGGTCCCTAAGGCGAGGCTGAAAAGCGTAGTCGATGGAAAACAGGTTAATATTCCTGTACTTCTGGTTATTGCGATGGAGGGACGGAGAAGGCTAGGCCAGCTTGGCGTTGGTTGTCCAAGTTTAAGGTGGTAGGCTGAGATCTTAGGTAAATCCGGGATCTTAAGGCCGAGAGCTGATGACGAGTTAACTTTTAGTTAACGAAGTGGTTGATGCCATGCTTCCAAGAAAAGCTTCTAAGCTTCAGGTAACCAGGAACCGTACCCCAAACCGACACAGGTGGTTGGGTAGAGAATACCAAGGCGCTTGAGAGAACTCGGGTGAAGGAACTAGGCAAAATGGCACCGTAACTTCGGGAGAAGGTGCGCCGGTGAGGGTGAAGGACTTGCTCCGTAAGCTCATGCCGGTCGAAGATACCAGGCCGCTGCGACTGTTTATTAAAAACACAGCACTCTGCAAACACGAAAGTGGACGTATAGGGTGTGACGCCTGCCCGGTGCCGGAAGGTTAATTGATGGGGTTAGCTAACGCGAAGCTCTTGATCGAAGCCCCGGTAAACGGCGGCCGTAACTATAACGGTCCTAAGGTAGCGAAATTCCTTGTCGGGTAAGTTCCGACCTGCACGAATGGCGTAACGATGGCGGCGCTGTCTCCACCCGAGACTCAGTGAAATTGAAATCGCTGTGAAGATGCAGTGTATCCGCGGCTAGACGGAAAGACCCCGTGAACCTTTACTATAGCTTTGCACTGGACTTTGAATTTGCTTGTGTAGGATAGGTGGGAGGCTTTGAAGCGTGGACGCCAGTCTGCGTGGAGCCAACCTTGAAATACCACCCTGGCAACTTTGAGGTTCTAACTCAGGTCCGTTATCCGGATCGAGGACAGTGTATGGTGGGTAGTTTGACTGGGGCGGTCTCCTCCTAAAGAGTAACGGAGGAGTACGAAGGTGCGCTCAGACCGGTCGGAAATCGGTCGTAGAGTATAAAGGCAAAAGCGCGCTTGACTGCGAGACAGACACGTCGAGCAGGTACGAAAGTAGGTCTTAGTGATCCGGTGGTTCTGTATGGAAGGGCCATCGCTCAACGGATAAAAGGTACTCCGGGGATAACAGGCTGATACCGCCCAAGAGTTCATATCGACGGCGGTGTTTGGCACCTCGATGTCGGCTCATCACATCCTGGGGCTGAAGCCGGTCCCAAGGGTATGGCTGTTCGCCATTTAAAGTGGTACGCGAGCTGGGTTTAGAACGTCGTGAGACAGTTCGGTCCCTATCTGCCGTGGACGTTTGAGATTTGAGAGGGGCTGCTCCTAGTACGAGAGGACCGGAGTGGACGAACCTCTGGTGTTCCGGTTGTCACGCCAGTGGCATTGCCGGGTAGCTATGTTCGGAATAGATAACCGCTGAAAGCATCTAAGCGGGAAACTAGCCTCAAGATGAGATCTCACTGGAACCTTGAGTTCCCTGAAGGGCCGTCGAAGACTACGACGTTGATAGGTTGGGTGTGTAAGCGCTGTGAGGCGTTGAGCTAACCAATACTAATTGCCCGTGAGGCTTGACCATATAACACCCAAGCAATTTGCTTGCTTCGAGCTGAAAAGCGAAAGAGCACCAGATTGCGGTGTGTGAAGACGAAATGAACCGAAAGTTCGAATCTCACAAAACACCGAAAGCTGTCACATACCCAATTTGCTGAAGCGAGACCACATGGTCACGACTCAGTACCCGAATTTCTTGACGACCATAGAGCATTGGAACCACCTGATCCCATCCCGAACTCAGCAGTGAAACGATGCATCGCCGATGGTAGTGTGGGGTTTCCCCATGTGAGAGTAGGTCATCGTCAAGATTAAATTCCAAAGCCCCTGTTTGCTAACGCAAACAGGGGCTTTGTTTTGGGCGGTCGAAAAGCGCAAGTGTAAAGGCTCGCGATGCGCGTCAACGATAATGTGTGCTTTCCTGGTAGGCGCAGCCTCCAGTCTTCCCGCTACCTCCGGGCTATGGGCGCTAAATCCCGGCCTTTCTATGCAATGGCCTTACGCATGGCTATCATGCGTGCCTCATTGTGAGGCGATACTTGCATGCTGACGTTGTTAGAACTTCTGAAAGATGGCCGATTCCATTCCGGAGAAGCGCTGGGTGCCGCCCTGGGTGTCAGCCGCAGTGCTGTTTGGAAGCAGCTCCAGCACCTTGAGGCAGAGCTGAATTTGCCCATTCATAAAATTCGCGGCAAAGGGTATCAACTGGCTTCGCCACTGGTGTTCCTGAGCAAAGAAGAAATTGCGGTGAATGCCGCTTCTTTGGCATGGCCCGTTCACATCTCTGACTCTATCGATTCCACTAATGCTGAAGCGTTGCGTCTTGTCGACGCCGGCGTTGCTGCGCCATTTCTTGTGCTTGCCGAGCAGCAGACGGCCGGCAGGGGGAGGCGAGGCCGCACGTGGGTTAGTCCATTCGCTCAGAATGTCTACTACAGCCTTGTATTGCGCATCGAAGGTGGGCTGCGGCAGCTGGAGGGTCTTAGCCTTGTAGTGGGATTGGCGGTCATGCAGGCGCTGCGTGATTCAGGTGTACAGGGCGCGGCACTGAAGTGGCCAAACGACGTCCTCGTAGGGCGCAAGAAAATTGCCGGCATCTTGCTTGAGTTAGTAGGTGACCCTGCAGACATCTGCCACGTGGTTCTCGGCATAGGCATTAACGTGAACATGCAGCAGGCTGCTGAGGTAGATCAGCAGTGGACCTCGGTGCAATTGGAAACAGGCTCGCCCGTCGATCGTAATTACCTGGTTGCACGGCTAAGTCTACAGCTGCAAAGTCACCTGGAGCGCCACAAGGCCTTTGGCTTTACTGCGCTGCAGGAGGAGTGGGAGCGAAATCATTTGTGGCAGGGTCGGGCTGTGACTCTCATTGCGGGCGTCAATCAGATTGATGGGGTTGTGCTGGGAATTGATCACCAGGGCGCGCTGCGTCTGAACGTCGATGGTGTCGAGAAAATATATAGCGGTGGTGAGTTAAGCCTGAGGCTGCGCGATGATTCTTGAGCTCGACTGTGGAAATAGCTTTATTAAGTGGCGGGTACTCGAGGCGCAGAGCGCTGGCGCCTGCGCAGAGGGTGTTGTCGGTTCAGATCTCGCATTAATAGAAAGTCTGACCGCCATTCCGGGTCTGCTGCTGACACGATGCCGTCTGGTGAGCGTTCGTGCTTCAGAGGAAACTGGAAAGTTGGTTGAAGCATTGCAGGAGGCTTTTGGTGTCACAGTGTCTTGCGCTGCCTCAGCAAGAGAAATGGCGGGAGTGCGCAACGGTTATGAAGAATACGAGCGCCTCGGTCTTGATCGCTGGTTGGCAATGCTTGGCGGTTTCAAGTTGGCGCCGGGTGCTTGCTTGGTGCTCGACTTCGGTACCGCAGCGACTGCGGACTTTATCGCTGCTGATGGTGAGCATCTAGGAGGCTTTATATGCCCTGGAATGCCTCTGATGCGCAGTCAGTTGCGAACACACACCCGCAAGATCCGCTACGACGATGCCGCGGCCGAGCAGGCCATGGAGCGTCTTTCCCCAGGTCGAACCACTGTTGAGGCCGTTGAGCGTGGCTGCGCCCTCATGCTTCGAGGGTTTGTATTGACCCAGCTTGAGTTGGCTCGGCGTTATTGGGGGGATGATTTCACAGTCTTCCTGACGGGTGGGGATGCTGACCTGGTCTCGGATGCCGTACCGCAGGCTCGTTTTGTACCGGATCTCGTTTTTGTGGGGCTGGCGATGGCGTGCCCTTTGTCCTGAGGTTTTTTATGCGTTGGCTGTTTTTGCTCTTGCTCGTTCTCAATGCCTTCTATTACATCTGGCATCAACAAGAGGCGCCGTTGCGCGCCAAGGACGTTACGCCTCTGAGCCTCTATCGCGGCTCTCAGCAAGACATCCGGCTATTGAGTGAGTCTTCTGATTCGGTTGTCCGCCGTGATCGGGCAAGCGCCCCTGAGCCACAAAATACATGCTTATACATAGGTGGCTTTGCTGATCAGCGACAAGCGCAGTTGCTTGAGCAGCGTCTGATGAGCCTGGATATAAAGGTCAAGGTGCAACTGCTCAATGTGCCGGGCACTACCGGCTATTGGCTTCGTGTGTCCCCTGAAAGCAGGCGACTGGCCGATGATCTGTCCTTTGAAAACCTTGCTAAGGAATTCAATGAGTTAAAACATAAAATAATGTTGTGCGAAGGCGTTGCAACTGTCGAATAGTTTGCATAGAATGGCGCCCGCTTCGCAGTGAAGACCTTTACGGTCTACAGTGTGAAGCGAAGGTCAACGCAGCTAACCTCATATTTTTAATGAGAAAATGCTTGACAGAAGGCCGGCGTGATGTAGAATGCCGGCTCGCTTAGGAGGGGTTCCCGAGCGGCCAAAGGGATCAGACTGTAAATCTGACGTCTACGACTTCGAAGGTTCGAATCCTTCCCCCTCCACCATTTTTAGCGTGAGCTGCAAGCTCCGCGGGTATAGTTTAGTGGTAGAACCTCAGCCTTCCAAGCTGATGATGCGGGTTCGATTCCCGCTACCCGCTCCAAGTTTGCAGGTTGTGCACGGTGTTTTGCTCTTGTAGCTCAGTTGGTAGAGCACACCCTTGGTAAGGGTGAGGTCAGCGGTTCAAATCCGCTCAAGAGCTCCATACAACAAGGCAGATATGAAAATATCTGCCTTTGTTTTAACAGCTACCTCGGCTTGATGGTGTTTTGCCTGGCTTTGATGTTGGGTGGTTTCAAGTCTCTTGGGGTTGGTTGTTGTAAAGTCTTTTTCAGGCCTGCATAATGGTCGGCCTGATTTTGTTTTAGGTCAGTAGCTCAATTGGCAGAGCGACGGTCTCCAAAACCGTAGGTTGGGGGTTCGATTCCCTCCTGACCTGCCAGATTCACGTGGTGTGTCTGGCTTTCTTTTCACAGGATCTTCATAGATGACTCCTAAGGCTGAAGCTCAAAGCTCTCGTTTCGATCTGGTCAAGTGGCTTGCTGTAGTCGCGTTGGTGGTCGTAGGCGTTGTTGGCAATCAGTACTATTCTGCTTCGCCGATCCTGTACCGCGTACTTGCTTTGCTTGCCCTTGCTGCTGTAGCTGCCTTTGTAGGCCTGCAGACTGCCAAAGGCAAGTCTTTCGCAGTCCTGGTAAAGGAAGCTCGCACAGAAATCCGTAAAGTCGTTTGGCCGACTCGCCAAGAAACCACGCAGACCACGTTGATTGTTGTGGCTGTTGTTCTGGTTATGGCGTTGCTGTTGTGGGGGCTTGATTCCCTGCTCGGCTGGCTTGTTTCCTTGATTGTTGGCTAAGGGTGTCCCGTGGCTAAGCGTTGGTACGTTGTGCATGCTTACTCGGGTTACGAGAAGCATGTCATGCGCTCTTTGCTAGAGCGCGTAAAGCTGGCAGGCATGGAAGATGGCTTCGGCGAAATTCTGGTTCCCACTGAAGAAGTGGTTGAAATGCGGAATGGCCAAAAGCGTAAAAGCGAACGCAAGTTCTTCCCTGGCTACGTGCTGGTTCAGATGGACATGAATGAAGGTACTTGGCACTTGGTCAAGGACACTCCTCGTGTCATGGGTTTCATCGGCGGTACTGCTGATAAGCCTGCTCCGATCACTGACAAAGAGGCGGAAGCGATTCTGCGTCGTGTTGCTGACGGCAGCGACAAGCCTAAACCGAAGACGTTGTTCGAGCCGGGTGAGGTTGTTCGTGTCACAGATGGTCCGTTTGCTGATTTCAACGGCACCGTCGAAGAAGTTAACTACGAAAAGAGCCGGATCCAAGTGGCAGTGCTCATTTTCGGTCGTTCTACTCCGGTAGAGCTGGAGTTCAGCCAGGTCGAAAAGGTCTAGCTGAGCAAGCATCCCAACCCCGCAGCCCTAGGCTGTGGGGTTTTGTCGTCACTGGGATAAACGCGCAAGTAACCGGGGAGCCTTTCGAGGCGTTTGAACCCGTAATTGGAGTGCCTCATGGCCAAGAAGATTACCGCTTACATCAAGCTGCAAGTGAAGGCCGCTCAGGCCAACCCAAGTCCACCTGTCGGCCCAGCTCTGGGTCAGCACGGCGTGAACATCATGGAATTCTGCAAGGCCTTCAACGCCCGTACTCAGGGTCTTGAGCCAGGTCTGCCGACTCCAGTGATCATCACTGTATACAGCGACCGTAGCTTCACTTTCGAAACCAAGTCGACCCCGGCTTCGGTTTTGCTGAAGAAGGCTGCAGGTCTGACTAGCGGTTCCGCTCGTCCTAACACCGTTAAGGTTGGCACCGTAACTCGTGCTCAGCTGGAAGAAATCGCGAAAACCAAAAACGCGGATCTGACTGCAGCTGATATGGATGCAGCCGTGCGTACCATCGCCGGTTCTGCTCGTAGCATGGGCCTTAACGTGGAGGGTGTGTAATGGCTAAGCTGACCAAGCGCCAAAAGGCTATCGCCGGCAAAATCGAAGCAGGCAAGGCCTACAACTTTGTAGACGCTGCTGCCCTGCTGACCGAGCTGTCGACTGTCAAGTTCAGCGAGTCCGTTGACGTTGCTGTAAACCTGGGTGTTGACCCACGTAAATCCGACCAGGTCGTTCGTAGCGCTACTGTGCTGCCACACGGTACTGGCAAGACTGTACGTGTTGCTGTCTTCACCCAAGGCCCGGCAGCTGAAGCTGCTCTGGCCGCCGGCGCTGATCGCGTTGGCATGGACGACCTGGCTGCCGAAATGAAAGGCGGCGACCTGAACTACGACGTAGTTATTGCCTCCCCGGATGCAATGCGCGTTGTAGGTCAGTTGGGTCAGATCCTCGGTCCACGTGGTCTGATGCCTAACCCTAAAGTCGGCACCGTAACGCCAGACGTAGCTACCGCGGTTAAAAACGCCAAGGCTGGTCAGGTTCGTTATCGCACCGACAAAAACGGCATCATTCACACCTCCGTTGGCAAAGTCGGCTTCGATGCCGTCAAGCTGAAGGAAAACGTTGAAGCCCTGATCGCTGATCTGAAGCGTATCAAGCCAGCTTCCTCGAAAGGTATCTACGTCAAGCGCGTTACCCTGAGCACCACTATGGGCCCAGGTCTGGTCATCGACCAAGGCTCGCTGGACGTATAAGACACAAGTTGGCGCGAGAGATCGCGCTGATTGAAAAAATTGGGGTCCCTGCCTGGCGGGGGCTATCCAAGACCGTAGGCGGCGTAAGTCTTAAACCACAAGCCTACGCAGATGGTGCTCCCGGTTCCTTACCGAATCAGACACCAAAACGACATCCGGCTTCGGCCAGATGAAACGGTAACAAGCAGGAGTTAAACCCGTGGCAATTAATCTCGAAGACAAGAAGGCCATCGTCGCTGAAGTCAACGAGGCTGCCAAAGCTGCTCTGTCCGCTGTCGTGGCTGATGCCCGTGGTGTGACAGTAGGCGCTATGACCGGACTCCGTAAAGAGGCTCGTGAAGCTGGCGTATACGTACGTGTTGTACGTAACACCCTGCTCAAGCGCGCTGTTGCTGACACTGAATACAGTGTTCTCAACGACGTGTTCACCGGCCCGACTCTGATCGCGTTCTCCAAAGAACATCCAGGCGCTGCTGCCCGTTTGTTCAAAGAATTCGCCAAGAGTCAGGATAAGTTCGAGATCAAGGCAGCTGCGTTCGAGGGCAAGTTCCTCGCAGCTAACCAAATCGACGTACTGGCAACACTGCCGACCCGTAACGAAGCTATTTCGCAGCTGATGAGCGTGATTCAAGGCGCTACCAGCAAGCTGGCTCGTACTCTGGCTGCAGTTCGCGAGCAAAAAGAAGCTGCCGCAGCCTAAGGCTGAGCACCTCCTTTCGCGTATTTTTGTTTATTTCGATGGCCGCGTAGGCCGTCCCCCAATTCAGGAAATACAGTAATGTCTATCTCCCAAGAAGATATCCTCAACGCCGTAGCTGAAATGTCGGTTCTGCAGGTTGTTGAGCTGATCAAAGCTTTCGAAGAAAAATTCGGCGTTTCCGCTGCCGCTGCTTCCGCTGGCCCAGCTGTTGCTGCTGTTGCTGCTGAAGAGCAAACCGAATTCAACGTCATGCTGCTGGAAGCTGGCGAGAAGAAAGTAAACGTGATCAAGGCAGTTCGTGAACTGACCGGTCTGGGCCTGAAAGAAGCCAAGGCTGTAGTTGACGGCGCTCCTGCCCAGGTTCTGGAAGCAGTGTCCAAAGACGCCGCTGACAAAGCCAAAGCAGTGCTGGAAGAAGCAGGCGCTAAAGTCGAGCTGAAGTAAGCATCGACCTTGCGTCTCCAGCCCAAGCGTTAAGCTGAAGGCTGATGGCTGGTGGCTCTTGCCACCGGCCTTTTTCCGTTCTTGGCTGTCGACTCGGTCGCCGCCACTAACGCGCTGTAGCCACCCGATGCGGTGGTGCAAACCATGGGGTTTGCGAGATTTTCTGGCTGCTCCCGTCGGGAGGGGCCAAACAAGCAGGTGACCAAGCTGGGGAACGCTGATGGCTTACTCATATACTGAGAAAAAACGTATCCGCAAGGACTTTAGCAAGTTGCCGGACGTCATGGATGTCCCGTACCTTCTGGCTATCCAGCTGGATTCGTATCGTGAATTCTTGCAAGCGGGAGCGACTAAAGATCAGTTCCGCGACGTGGGCCTGCATGCGGCCTTCAAATCCGTTTTCCCGATCATCAGCTACTCCGGCAATGCTGCGCTGGAGTACGTCGGTTATCGCCTGGGCGAACCGGCATTTGATGTCAAAGAATGCGTGTTGCGCGGTGTTACGTACGCCGTACCTTTGCGGGTAAAAGTCCGTCTGATCATTTTCGACAAAGAATCGTCGAACAAAGCGATCAAGGACATCAAAGAGCAAGAAGTCTACATGGGCGAAATCCCATTGATGACTGAAAACGGTACCTTCGTTATCAACGGTACCGAGCGCGTTATCGTTTCCCAGCTGCACCGTTCCCCGGGCGTGTTCTTCGACCACGACCGCGGCAAGACGCACAGCTCCGGTAAGCTCCTGTACTCCGCGCGGATCATTCCGTACCGCGGTTCGTGGTTGGACTTCGAGTTCGACCCGAAAGACTGCGTGTTCGTGCGTATCGACCGTCGTCGCAAGCTGCCGGCCTCGGTACTGCTGCGCGCGCTCGGCTATACCACCGAGCAGGTGCTGGATGCCTTCTACACCACCAACGTGTTCAGCCTGAAGGATGAAACCCTCAGCCTGGAACTGATTGCTTCGCGTCTGCGTGGTGAAATTGCTGTCCTGGATATCCAGGATGAAAACGGCAAGGTCATCGTTGAAGCCGGCCGCCGTATTACTGCGCGCCACATCAACCAGATCGAAAAAGCCGGTATCAAGTCGCTGGACGTGCCTTTGGACTACGTCCTGGGTCGCACCACCGCCAAGGTCATCGTTCACCCGGCGACAGGCGAAATCCTGGCTGAGTGCAACACCGAGCTGAACACTGAGATCCTGGCGAAAATCGCCAAGGCTCAGGTTGTTCGCATCGAGACTCTGTACACCAACGACATCGACTGCGGTCCGTTCATCTCCGACACATTGAAGATCGACTCCACCAGCAACCAATTGGAAGCGCTGGTCGAGATCTATCGCATGATGCGTCCTGGTGAGCCACCAACCAAAGACGCTGCCGAGACCCTGTTCAACAACCTGTTCTTCAGCCCTGAGCGCTATGACCTGTCTGCGGTCGGCCGGATGAAGTTCAACCGTCGTATCGGTCGTACCGAGATCGAAGGTTCGGGCGTGTTGTGCAAGGAAGACATCGTCGCGGTACTGAAGACTCTGGTCGACATCCGTAACGGTAAAGGCATCGTCGATGACATCGACCACCTGGGTAACCGTCGTGTTCGCTGCGTAGGCGAAATGGCCGAGAACCAGTTCCGCGTTGGCTTGGTACGTGTAGAACGTGCGGTCAAAGAGCGTCTGTCGATGGCTGAAAGCGAAGGCCTGATGCCGCAAGACCTGATCAACGCCAAGCCAGTGGCTGCGGCGGTGAAAGAGTTTTTCGGTTCTAGCCAGCTCTCGCAGTTCATGGACCAGAACAACCCGCTCTCCGAGATCACCCACAAGCGCCGTGTTTCCGCACTGGGCCCGGGCGGTCTGACCCGTGAGCGTGCAGGCTTTGAAGTTCGTGACGTTCACCCGACGCACTACGGTCGTGTTTGCCCGATCGAAACGCCGGAAGGTCCGAACATCGGTCTGATCAACTCCCTGGCCGCTTATGCGCGCACTAACCAGTACGGCTTCCTCGAGAGCCCGTACCGCGTGGTGAAAGACGCTCTGGTCACCGACGAGATCGTGTTCCTGTCCGCCATCGAAGAAGCTGATCACGTGATCGCTCAGGCTTCGGCCACGATGAACGACAAGAAAGTCCTGATCGACGAGCTGGTAGCTGTTCGTCACTTGAACGAGTTCACCGTTAAGGCGCCGGAAGACGTCACCTTGATGGACGTTTCGCCCAAGCAGGTAGTTTCTGTTGCAGCGTCGCTGATCCCGTTCCTGGAACACGATGACGCCAACCGTGCGTTGATGGGTTCCAACATGCAGCGTCAAGCTGTACCGACTCTGCGTGCTGACAAGCCGCTGGTAGGTACCGGCATGGAGCGTAACGTAGCGCGTGACTCCGGCGTTTGCGTTGTGGCTCGTCGTGGCGGCGTGATCGACTCCGTTGATGCCAGCCGTATCGTGGTTCGTGTTGCCGATGACGAAGTTGAAACTGGCGAAGCCGGTGTCGACATCTACAACCTGACCAAATACACCCGCTCGAACCAGAACACCTGCATTAACCAGCGTCCGCTGGTGAGCAAGGGTGATCGCGTTCAGCGTAGCGACATCATGGCCGACGGCCCGTCCACCGACATGGGTGAGCTGGCACTGGGTCAGAACATGCGCATCGCGTTCATGGCATGGAACGGCTTCAACTTCGAAGACTCCATCTGCCTGTCCGAGCGTGTTGTTCAAGAAGACCGCTTTACCACGATCCACATCCAGGAACTGACCTGTGTGGCACGTGACACCAAGCTTGGGCCTGAAGAAATCACTGCAGATATCCCGAACGTGGGTGAAGCTGCACTGAACAAGCTGGACGAAGCCGGTATCGTTTACGTAGGTGCCGAAGTTGGCGCAGGCGACATCTTGGTCGGTAAGGTCACTCCGAAAGGCGAGACCCAACTGACGCCGGAAGAGAAGCTGTTGCGTGCCATCTTCGGTGAAAAAGCCAGCGACGTTAAAGACACTTCCCTGCGCGTACCTACCGGTACCAAGGGTACTGTCATCGACGTACAGGTCTTCACCCGTGACGGCGTTGAGCGTGATGCTCGTGCACTGTCCATCGAGAAGACTCAACTCGACGAGATCCGCAAGGACCTGAACGAAGAGTTCCGTATCGTTGAAGGCGCGACCTTCGAACGTCTGCGTTCCGCTCTGGTAGGCCACAAGGCCGAAGGCGGCGCGGGTCTGAAGAAAGGTCAGGACATCACCGATGAAATCCTCGACGGTCTTGAGCACGGCCAGTGGTTCAAACTGCGCATGGCTGAAGATGCTCTGAACGAGCAGCTCGAGAAGGCCCAGGCCTACATCGTTGATCGTCGCCGTCTGCTGGACGACAAGTTCGAAGACAAGAAGCGCAAACTGCAGCAGGGCGATGACCTGGCTCCAGGCGTGCTGAAAATCGTCAAGGTTTACCTGGCAATCCGTCGCCGCATCCAGCCGGGCGACAAGATGGCCGGTCGTCACGGTAACAAAGGTGTGGTCTCCGTGATCATGCCGGTTGAAGACATGCCGCACGATGCCAATGGCACCCCGGTCGACGTCGTCCTCAACCCGTTGGGCGTACCTTCGCGTATGAACGTTGGTCAGATCCTTGAAACCCACCTGGGCCTCGCGGCCAAAGGTCTGGGCGAGAAGATCAACCGTATGATCGAAGAGCAGCGCAAGGTCGCAGACCTGCGTAAGTTCCTGCACGAGATCTACAACGAGATCGGCGGTCGCAACGAAGAGCTGGACACCTTCTCCGACCAGGAAATCCTGGATCTGGCGAAGAACCTGCGCGGCGGCGTTCCAATGGCTACCCCGGTGTTCGACGGTGCCAAGGAAAGCGAAATCAAGGCCATGCTGAAACTGGCAGACCTGCCAGAAAGCGGCCAGATGCAGCTGTTCGACGGCCGTACCGGCAACAAGTTTGAGCGCCCGGTTACTGTTGGCTACATGTACATGCTGAAGCTGAACCACTTGGTAGACGACAAGATGCACGCTCGTTCTACCGGTTCGTACAGCCTGGTTACCCAGCAGCCGCTGGGTGGTAAGGCTCAGTTCGGTGGTCAGCGTTTCGGGGAGATGGAGGTCTGGGCACTGGAAGCATACGGTGCTGCTTACACTCTGCAAGAAATGCTCACAGTGAAGTCGGACGATGTGAACGGTCGGACCAAGATGTACAAAAACATCGTGGACGGCGATCACCGTATGGAGCCGGGCATGCCCGAGTCCTTCAACGTGTTGATCAAAGAAATTCGTTCCCTCGGCATCGATATCGATCTGGAAACCGAATAACACGTGACGCGAATCGAGAGCGGGGCTGTTTAGCCCGCTCTCTGCTCCGCCAGGAGGAAAGGCCTTGAAAGACCTACTGAATTTGCTGAAAAACCAGGGTCAAGTCGAAGAGTTCGACGCCATCCGTATTGGATTGGCATCGCCTGAGATGATCCGTTCGTGGTCGTTCGGTGAAGTTAAAAAGCCGGAAACCATCAACTACCGTACGTTCAAACCTGAGCGTGACGGCCTGTTCTGCGCCAAGATCTTTGGCCCGGTAAAGGATTACGAGTGCCTGTGCGGTAAGTACAAGCGCTTGAAGCACCGTGGTGTGATCTGCGAGAAGTGCGGCGTTGAAGTCGCGCTGGCTAAAGTTCGTCGTGAGCGCATGGCGCACATCGAACTGGCTTCGCCGGTTGCCCACATCTGGTTCCTGAAATCGCTGCCGTCCCGTATCGGCTTGCTGATGGACATGACCCTGCGTGATATCGAGCGCGTTCTCTACTTCGAGAGCTATGTCGTTATCGATCCAGGCATGACCACCCTTGAAAAAGGTCAGCTGCTGAACGACGAGCAGTACTTCGAAGCGCTGGAAGAGTTCGGCGACGATTTCGATGCCCGCATGGGTGCCGAAGCTGTCCGTGAACTGCTGCACGCTATCGATCTGGAGCACGAGATTGGCCGTCTGCGTGAAGAAATTCCGCAAACCAACTCCGAAACCAAAATCAAGAAACTGTCCAAGCGTCTGAAGTTGATGGAAGCCTTCCAGGGTTCCGGCAACTTGCCAGAGTGGATGGTGCTGACCGTTCTGCCGGTTCTGCCGCCAGACCTGCGTCCGCTGGTACCGTTGGATGGCGGTCGCTTCGCGACTTCCGACCTCAACGACCTGTACCGCCGTGTGATCAACCGTAACAACCGCTTGAAGCGTCTGCTCGATCTGTCCGCTCCGGACATCATCGTGCGCAACGAAAAGCGTATGTTGCAAGAAGCTGTCGATGCCTTGCTCGACAACGGTCGTCGTGGCCGCGCTATCACCGGTTCGAACAAGCGTCCTCTGAAATCCCTGGCTGACATGATCAAGGGTAAGCAAGGTCGTTTCCGTCAGAACTTGCTCGGTAAGCGTGTTGACTACTCCGGTCGTTCGGTAATTACCGTAGGCCCGACCCTGCGTCTGCACCAGTGCGGTCTGCCTAAGAAGATGGCACTTGAGCTGTTCAAGCCATTCATCTTCGGCAAGCTGGAAATGCGCGGTCTCGCGACCACCATCAAAGCGGCCAAGAAAATGGTCGAGCGCGAATTGCCAGAGGTTTGGGACGTTCTCGCTGAAGTGATTCGCGAACACCCGGTTCTCCTCAACCGTGCACCGACCCTTCACCGTCTGGGTATCCAGGCGTTTGAACCGGTACTGATCGAAGGTAAGGCTATCCAGCTTCACCCTCTGGTCTGTGCTGCGTACAACGCCGACTTCGACGGCGACCAAATGGCCGTGCACGTACCGCTGACACTGGAAGCTCAGTTGGAA
This sequence comes from Pseudomonas sp. NFX183, assembly GCF_047943075.1. Classification (NCBI taxonomy): domain Bacteria; kingdom Pseudomonadati; phylum Pseudomonadota; class Gammaproteobacteria; order Pseudomonadales; family Pseudomonadaceae; genus Pseudomonas; species Pseudomonas sp. NFX183. The sequence goes on from NZ_CP181333.1 coordinate 2,826,790, forward strand.
GCGCGTGCGTTGATGATGTCGACCAACAACATTCTGTCGCCAGCCAACGGTGAGCCAATCATCGTTCCGTCGCAGGACGTTGTATTGGGTCTGTACTACATGACCCGTGAAGCGATCAACGCTAAAGGCGAAGGTCGTGTGTTCGCTGACCTGCAAGAAGTTGACCGTGTGTTCCGTGCCGGCGAAGCCGCACTGCATGCCAAGGTCAAAGTGCGGATCAACGAAACCGTCAACGACCGTGACGGCGGCAGCGTGACCAACACCCGTATCGTCGACACCACTGTCGGCCGTGCGCTGTTGTATCAAGTTGTGCCAAAAGGTCTGTCGTATGACGTCGTCAACCTGCCGATGAAGAAAAAGGCGATCTCCAAGCTGATCAACCAGTGCTACCGCGTGGTTGGTTTGAAAGAGACCGTGATCTTCGCTGACCAGTTGATGTACACCGGTTTTGCTTACTCGACTATTTCCGGCGTTTCCATCGGTGTTAACGACTTCGTTATCCCGGATGAAAAAGCTCAGATCATCGGTGCTGCTACTGATGAAGTGAAAGAAATCGAGAGCCAGTACGCCTCCGGCCTGGTAACCCAGGGCGAGAAGTACAACAAAGTGATCGACCTTTGGTCCAAGGCCAACGACGAAGTGTCGAAGGCGATGATGGCTAACCTCTCGAAAGAGAAGGTTATCGACCGTCATGGCGTAGAAGTCGATCAAGAGTCGTTCAACTCGATGTACATGATGGCCGACTCGGGCGCACGGGGTTCTGCTGCGCAGATCCGTCAGCTCGCCGGTATGCGTGGCCTGATGGCCAAGCCGGACGGTTCCATCATCGAAACGCCGATTACTGCGAACTTCCGTGAAGGTTTGAGCGTACTTCAGTACTTCATCTCCACTCACGGTGCTCGTAAGGGTCTTGCGGATACCGCGTTGAAAACCGCTAACTCCGGTTACCTGACACGTCGTCTGGTAGACGTTGCACAAGACTTGGTTGTGACTGAAGTTGACTGCGGCACCGAACACGGTCTGCTGATGACTCCGCACATCGAAGGCGGCGACGTTGTAGAGCCGTTGGGTGAGCGCGTACTGGGTCGAGTAATCGCCCGTGACGTATTCAAGCCAGGTACCGAGGAAATTATCGTTCCTGCCGGCACCCTGGTAGACGAGAAGTGGGTCGAGTTCATCGAACTCAACAGCATCGACGAAGTGATTGTTCGCTCGCCGATCAGCTGCGAAACCCGCTACGGCATTTGTGCCAAGTGCTACGGCCGTGACTTGGCTCGTGGTCACCAGGTGAACATCGGTGAAGCGGTCGGCGTTATCGCTGCCCAGTCCATCGGTGAGCCGGGTACCCAGCTGACCATGCGTACGTTCCACATTGGTGGTGCGGCAAGCCGGACCTCCGCAGCCGACAGCGTTCAGGTGAAGAATGGCGGTACCGTCCGTCTGCACAACCTGAAACACGTTGAGCGAGTGGATGGCCACCTGGTTGCTGTGTCCCGTTCCGGTGAGCTGGCAATCGCTGATGACTACGGTCGTGAGCGTGAGCGTTACAAGCTGCCGTACGGTGCTGTGATCTCGGTTAAAGAAGGTGACAAGGTCGACGCTGGCGCAATCGTGGCCAAGTGGGATCCGCACACTCACCCAATCGTTACCGAAATGAAAGGTACCGTGACCTACGTGGGCATGGAAGAAGGCATCACGATCAAGCGTCAGACTGACGAATTGACCGGTATGACCAACATTGAAGTACTCGACGCCAAAGACCGTCCAGCTGCAGGCAAAGATATCCGTCCTGCTGTGAAGATGGTTGATGACAACGGCAAGGACTTGTTGCTGCCAGGCACTGACGTAATCGCTCAGTACTTCCTGCCAGCCAACGCCCTGGTCGGTGTAGCGGATGGTGCGAAGATCGCGATCGGTGATGTTATCGCGCGTATCCCGCAAGAAACTTCGAAAACCCGTGACATCACCGGTGGTCTGCCGCGTGTTGCCGACTTGTTCGAAGCTCGTCGTCCGAAAGAAGCGTCGATTCTGGCTGAAGTCAGCGGCACCATCGCGTTCGGTAAAGAGACCAAGGGCAAGCGCCGTCTGGTCATTACCCCGAACGACGGTAGCGATCCGTATGAAGAGCTGATTCCGAAGTGGCGTCACCTGAACGTCTTCGAAGGCGAACAGGTAAACCGCGGCGAAGTTATCTCCGACGGCCCAAGCGATCCACACGACATCCTGCGTCTGCTGGGTGTGAGTGCGCTGGCCAAGTACATCGTTAACGAGATCCAGGACGTTTACCGTCTGCAAGGCGTGAAGATCAACGATAAGCACATCGAGACCATCCTGCGTCAGATGCTGCGTAAAGTTGAAATCGCTGAATCCGGCGATTCCAGTTTCATCAAGGGCGACCAGATGGAACTGACTCACGTACTGGTAGAAAACGAACGTCTGGGCGCGGAAGACAAATTTGTCTCCAAGTTCACTCGTGTGTTGCTGGGTATCACCAAGGCGTCGTTGTCCACTGAATCGTTCATCTCGGCGGCCTCCTTCCAGGAGACCACTCGCGTACTGACCGAAGCAGCGGTAACCGGCAAGCGCGATTACCTGCGCGGCCTGAAAGAAAACGTGGTCGTGGGTCGTTTGATCCCGGCAGGTACCGGTTTGGCTTACCACAGCGAGCGCAAGCGCCGCCGTGATGCTGACAAACCGCTGCGCGTAAGCGCCAGTGAAGTGGAAGCTGCACTGACCGAAGCGCTGAACTCAAGCGGTAACTGAGTTCTGCGGTAAATAAGTCTGGGCCCTGGCAGCCCCATTCGTCGGATCGAGGCAATTTTGCCCCGCTTCGATGAGAGGGGAGGTCGGGGCCTTGCCTTGACTGGGGACAAGATCCTCTTTAGACTCTTGTACCCCTAAATTTGGCGGGAATTCGTTCCTGCCATTTTGCTTTTCTTGCAAGACAATAGCGTCGCAAGACAACAGTGGAGCTAGTAGATGGCAACTATCAACCAGCTGGTACGTCAGCCGCGTAAGCGTATCGTCGAGAAATCCGACGTACCTGCGCTGCAGAACTGCCCGCAACGTCGTGGCGTATGCACTCGCGTGTATACCACTACGCCGAAAAAACCTAACTCGGCACTGCGTAAAGTATGCCGTGTGCGCCTGACCAACGGTTTCGAGGTTTCCTCGTACATCGGCGGTGAAGGCCACAACCTGCAAGAGCACAGCGTGGTACTGATCCGCGGCGGTCGTGTAAAAGACTTGCCAGGTGTTCGTTACCACACCGTACGCGGCTCCTTGGATACTTCCGGCGTTAAAGGTCGTAACCAGGGTCGTTCGAAGTACGGTACCAAGAAGCCTAAGTAGTAGCGGCTTTTTGTAAAACTGAATCATCTTATTTTCTGAGTCGATAAGAGTAAGGTCGGAGGCGTCCCGAAAGGGCACTGATTCCGAGCGAACCTGAAGACCGTTTGAGGGCTTATCCATGCCAAGAAGACGCGTAGCAGCCAAGCGCGAAGTGCTTGACGATCCAAAATACGGAAGCCAAATTCTGGCCAAGTTCATGAACCACGTGATGGAAAGCGGCAAGAAAGCCGTTGCCGAGCGTATCGTTTATGGCGCGCTGGAAAAGGTTAAAGAACGCAAGAACAGCGACCCCCTGGAAATCTTCGAGAAAGCTCTCGACGCCATCGCTCCGCTGGTCGAAGTGAAGTCGCGCCGTGTAGGCGGTGCTACTTACCAGGTTCCGGTCGAAGTTCGTCCGTCCCGTCGTAACGCTCTGGCAATGCGCTGGTTGGTAGACTTCGCCCGTAAGCGCGGCGAGAAGTCTATGGCTCTGCGTTTGGCTGGCGAACTGTTGGACGCTGCTGAAGGTAAAGGTGCTGCTGTTAAGAAGCGTGAAGACGTGCACCGTATGGCTGAAGCTAACAAAGCTTTCTCGCACTACCGCTTCTAATCTTAGCTTCACTAATTTTGCGAGGGCTTTATGGCTCGTACTACTCCGATTAGCCGCTACCGTAACATCGGTATCGTTGCTCACGTGGATGCTGGTAAAACCACCACCACCGAGCGCGTACTGTTTTACACCGGCAAAAGTCACAAAATGGGCGAGGTGCATGACGGCGCCGCGACCACAGACTGGATGGTTCAGGAGCAGGAGCGTGGTATTACCATTACTTCTGCTGCTATTACCGCCTTCTGGAAAGGTTCCGAGAAGCAGTACAAAGACGAGCACCGCTTCAACGTAATCGATACCCCAGGCCACGTAGACTTCACCATTGAAGTTGAACGTTCCCTGCGTGTACTCGACGGCGCTGTCGTTGTGTTCTGCGGTACCTCGGGTGTTGAGCCTCAGTCGGAAACCGTATGGCGTCAAGCCAACAAATACGGCGTTCCTCGTCTTGTTTACGTAAACAAGATGGACCGTGCTGGTGCTAACTTCCTGCGCGTGATCGGTCAGATCAAGCAGCGTCTGGGTCATACTCCGGTGCCAATCCAATTGGCTATCGGTTCCGAAGACAACTTCCAGGGTCAGATCGACCTGATCAACATGGAAGCTGTTTACTGGAATGATTCCGACAAAGGTATGGTTCCTGTTCGTAAGCCTATCCCTGCAGAACTGCAGGAGCTGGCTGACGAGTGGCGCAACAACATGGTTGAGGCTGCTGCCGAAGCCAGCGAAGAGCTGATGAACAAGTACCTCGAAGGTGAAGAACTCACCAACGCGGAAATCAAGGCCGCTCTGCGTCAGCGTACTATCGCTGGTGAGATCGTCTTGGCTGTTTGCGGTTCTTCGTTCAAGAACAAGGGCGTTCCCCTGGTTCTCGATGCTGTGATCGACTACCTGCCTGCTCCAACCGACATTCCTGCTATCAAGGGTACCAACCCTGATAACGAGGAAGAAGAGATGGAGCGTCATGCAGACGACAGCGAGCCGTTCTCGGCCCTGGCGTTCAAGATCGCTACCGACCCATTCGTGGGTACCTTGACCTTCGTCCGCGTTTACTCGGGCGTGTTGGCATCCGGCGACGGCGTGATCAACTCGGTTAAAGGTAAGAAGGAGCGCGTGGGTCGTATGGTGCAAATGCACGCAAACGCCCGTGAAGAGATCAAGGAAGTACGCGCTGGTGACATCGCGGCCCTGATCGGCATGAAGGACGTCACCACGGGTGAGACTTTGTGCGACGCTGCTAAGCCAATCATCCTGGTTCGCATGGACTTCCCGGAGCCGGTTATTTCGGTTGCCGTAGAGCCTAAGACCAAGGATGACCAGGAAAAAATGGGTATCGCTCTGGGCAAGCTTGCTCAGGAAGATCCATCTTTCCGCGTCAAGACTGATGAAGAGACTGGTCAAACGATCATCTCCGGCATGGGCGAGCTGCACCTGGACATCTTGGTTGACCGGATGCGCCGTGAGTTCAACGTCGAAGCCAACATCGGTAAGCCTCAGGTTTCCTATCGTGAGCGCATCACGAAGAACTGTGAAATCGAAGGCAAGTTCGTTCGTCAGTCCGGCGGTCGTGGTCAGTTCGGTCACTGCTGGATCCGTTTTGCTCCTGCTGACGAAGGTCAGGAAGGTCTGCAATTCGTGAACGAAGTAGTTGGTGGTGTTGTTCCTAAGGAATACATCCCGGCTATCCAGAAGGGTATCGAAGAGCAGATGAAGAACGGTGTTGTTGCCGGCTATCCGCTGATCGGCCTGAAAGCAACCGTTTTTGACGGTTCTTACCACGACGTCGACTCCAACGAGATGGCGTTTAAGGTGGCTGCTTCCATGGCAACCAAGCAACTGGCCCAGAAGGGCGGTGGTGAGTTGCTTGAGCCAATCATGGCGGTAGAAGTTGTTACACCTGAAGACTATATGGGTGATGTCATGGGCGACCTTAACCGTCGTCGCGGCATGATCTTGGGTATGGAAGACACGGTTTCCGGCAAAGTGATTCGCGCCGAGGTTCCGTTGGGTGAGATGTTCGGTTATGCGACCGACGTTCGCTCCATGTCTCAGGGTCGCGCAAGCTACTCTATGGAATTCAAAAAATACAACACAGCTCCGGCGCACATCGCTGAAACTGTATCCAAAAAACAAGGCTGATTCAGTCCTTTAGGCAAGGAGTTAATTGTCGTGGCTAAAGAAAAATTTGATCGTTCCCTACCGCACGTCAACGTTGGCACCATCGGTCACGTTGACCACGGTAAAACCACTCTGACTGCTGCTCTGACTCGCGTTTGCTCCGAAGTATTCGGTTCCGCAATCGTTGATTTCGATAAAATCGACAGCGCACCAGAAGAGAAAGCTCGTGGTATCACCATCAACACCGCGCACGTTGAATACAACTCGCTGATCCGTCACTACGCTCACGTTGACTGCCCAGGTCACGCTGACTATGTGAAGAACATGATCACCGGTGCTGCTCAGATGGACGGCGCTATCCTGGTTTGCTCGGCCGCTGATGGTCCGATGCCACAAACCCGTGAGCACATCCTGCTGTCCCGTCAGGTAGGCGTTCCGTACATCGTGGTTTACCTGAACAAGGCTGACCTGGTAGACGACGCTGAGTTGCTGGAACTGGTTGAGATGGAAGTGCGCGATCTGCTGAGCACTTACGACTTCCCAGGCGACGACACTCCGATCATCATCGGTTCTGCTCGTATGGCTCTGGAAGGCAAAGACGATAACGAAATGGGCACCACGTCCGTTCGTAAACTGGTTGAAACTCTGGACAGCTACATCCCAGATCCAGTTCGTGTTATCGACAAGCCGTTCCTGATGCCAATCGAAGACGTATTCTCGATCTCCGGTCGCGGTACTGTTGTAACTGGTCGTATCGAGCGCGGTATCGTTAAGGTTCAAGATCCACTGGAAATCGTTGGTCTGCGTGACACTACCGTCACCACCTGCACCGGTGTTGAAATGTTCCGTAAGCTGCTCGACGAAGGTCGTGCTGGCGAGAACTGCGGCGTTCTGCTGCGTGGTACCAAGCGTGACGACGTTGAGCGTGGCCAGGTTCTGGTTAAGCCAGGTTCGGTTAAGCCGCACACCAAGTTCGAAGCTGAAGTGTACGTGCTGAGCAAAGAAGAAGGCGGTCGTCACACTCCGTTCTTCAAAGGCTACCGTCCACAGTTCTACTTCCGTACTACTGACGTGACTGGTAACTGCGAACTGCCGGAAGGCGTTGAAATGGTTATGCCAGGCGACAACATCAAAATGGTTGTTACCCTGATCAAAACCATCGCAATGGAAGACGGTCTGCGCTTCGCTATCCGTGAAGGCGGCCGTACCGTTGGTGCTGGCGTTGTAGCTAAAATCATCGAGTAATTATCTCTTCCGAGATAGCCTTGATGTTTTGAAGAGGCCCCCGCTCAGCGGGGGCCTTTTTTATTGGGTTGACACCTATCAGGGCCGTCTATAGAATTGCGCCTCCTTTTAACGGGCGTATTGCGCTCGCTGGGAATAGCAGCCGGAGTCTGAAATCCAATGCAAAATCAGCAAATCCGTATCAGGTTGAAGGCTTTTGACCATCGCCTGATCGACCAATCCACCCAGGAAATCGTGGAAACCGCGAAACGTACTGGTGCTCAAGTGCGTGGTCCAATTCCACTGCCTACCCGTAAAGAGCGGTTCACCGTTCTGGTCTCCCCGCACGTCAACAAAGACGCGCGTGACCAGTACGAGATCCGTACTCATAAGCGCGTACTGGACATCGTCCAGCCAACGGATAAAACCGTTGATGCACTTATGAAGCTCGATCTGGCGGCCGGTGTGGAAGTACAGATCAGCCTCGGCTAAGACTTGGGTCTTAGTCGTGTAACGCTCTGAAATGGGCGGCCATAGCGGGTGAAAGCCCCGTACACTCATGAGGTTTACAACATGACTATTGGTGTAGTCGGTCGTAAATGCGGTATGACCCGTATTTTCACCGAAGAAGGTGTCTCCATTCCGGTCACGGTCATTGAGATCGAACCGAATCGCGTCACCCAGTTCAAAACTGAAGAAACCGATGGCTATCGTGCAGTGCAAGTCACTGTCGGCGAGCGTCGTGCTTCGCGCGTGACTGCTGCTCAAGCAGGTCACTTCGCTAAAGCAAACGTTGCAGCTGGTCGCACTGTTATGGAGTTCCGTCTCGAAGACGGCGACTACCAGGCTGGCGATCTGATCAACGCTGAAATCTTCGCCGCTGGTCAACTGGTTGATGTAACCGGTCAGTCCAAAGGTAAAGGCTTCCAGGGTACGATCAAGCGTTGGAATTTCCGTGGTCAAGACAACACTCACGGTAACTCCGTTTCCCACCGCGTCCCGGGCTCTATTGGCCAGTGCCAGACTCCTGGTCGTGTATTCAAGGGCAAAAAAATGTCCGGTCATATGGGCGCTGAGCGCGTGACCGTGCAGTCCCTCGAAGTAGTGCGCGTCGACGCTGAACGCAATCTGTTGTTGGTCAAGGGTGCTGTTCCTGGCGCTACTGGCGGCAACCTGGTTGTACGTCCAGCGGCCAAGGCTCGCGGTTAAGGGGAAGCTGACATGCAATTAAATGTAAATGACGCTCAAGCGATCGAAGTTTCCGAACTGACATTTGGCGGCGAATTCAACGAGACGCTGGTTCACCAAGCAGTCGTGGCCTACATGGCCGGCGGCCGTCAAGGTAGCAAGCAGCAAAAGACCCGTTCCGACGTACGTGGTGGCGGTAAGCGCCCTTGGCGTCAGAAAGGTACTGGCCGTGCTCGTGCCGGTACTATCCGTAGCCCAATCTGGCGTGGCGGCGGTACCACTTTCGCAGCTCGTCCTCAGGATCACACTCAGAAGCTCAACAAGAAGATGTACCGCGCAGCACTGCGCTCCATCCTTGCTGAACTCGTGCGTACTGATCGTCTGGTCGTGGTTCAGGACTTCGCTGTTGAAAGTCCAAAAACCAAAGATCTGCTGGGCAAACTGAACAACATGAGCCTGACCGACGTTTTGATCGTGTCTGAAGCTGTTGATCAGAACCTGTACCTGGCTGCTCGTAACCTGCCACACGTTGATGTACGTGACGTGCAAGGTTCCGATCCAGTTAGTCTGATCGCATACGACAAGGTGTTGATCACCGTGTCGGCCGTGAAGAAATTCGAGGAGCTGCTGGGATGAACCAGGAACGCGTATTTAAAGTTCTGCTTGGCCCGCACGTTTCCGAAAAGGCTACGGTTCTGGCTGACAAGAAAGGCCAGTTCGTTTTCAAGGTTGCAACTGACGCAACCAAGCTGGAAATCAAGAAGGCCGTCGAAAGCCTGTTCAGCGTGAAAGTTGAGCGTGTTACTACCCTGAATGTTCTGGGTAAGAGCAAGCGCACTGCTCGCGGTCTGGGCAAGCGTAATGACTGGAAGAAGGCAGTTATCTCCCTTCAGCCAGGCCAAGATCTCGATTTCAGCAGCAGTGCTGAGTAAGGAAGGGGTGCATCATGGCAATCGTTAAATGCAAACCGACTTCCCCTGGCCGCCGTTTTGTGGTCAAGGTGGTCAACCAGGAGCTGCATAAAGGCGCTCCTCACGCACCGCTGCTCGAGAAGAAATCGAAGACTGGTGGTCGTAACAACAATGGTCGTATTACCACTCGTCACATCGGTGGTGGCCATAAGCAGCATTATCGTCTGGTCGACTTCCGTCGCAACGACAAAGATGGCATCGCTGCCACTGTCGAGCGTATCGAATACGATCCAAACCGTACTGCTCACATCGCTCTGCTGCTGTACGCAGATGGCGAGCGTCGCTACATCATCGCCCCTAAAGGCGTGAGCGCTGGCGACCAGCTGATCGCAGGTGCTTTGGCACCGATCAAGCCGGGCAACGCTCTGCAACTGCGCAACATTCCAGTTGGTAGCACCGTACACGGCATCGAATTGAAGCCAGGTAAAGGCGCGCAAATCGCTCGTTCCGCTGGTGCTTCGGCTCAGCTGATCGCTCGTGAAGGTGTCTACGTGACCCTGCGTCTGCGTTCTGGTGAGATGCGTAAAGTGCTGGCTGAATGCCGCGCGACCCTGGGTGAAGTCTCGAACTCCGAGCACAGCCTGCGTTCGCTGGGTAAAGCTGGTGCCAAACGCTGGCGTGGCGTTCGCCCAACCGTTCGTGGTGTTGCCATGAACCCGGTTGACCACCCACACGGTGGTGGTGAAGGTCGTACCTCTGGTGGTCGTCATCCGGTATCGCCATGGGGCTTCCCGACTAAGGGCGCGAAGACTCGTGGTAATAAGCGTACCGACAAAATGATCGTCCGTCGTCGCAAGTAAATAGAGGGATACGACAGTGCCACGTTCTCTGAAAAAAGGTCCTTTTATTGATCTTCACCTACTGAAGAAGATCGAAGTGGCGGCGGAAAAGAACGATCGCAAACCAGTTAAGACCTGGTCGCGTCGTTCGATGATCCTGCCACAAATGGTCGGTTTGACCATCGCAGTACACAACGGTCGTCAACACGTCCCAGTTCTCGTTAACGAAGACATGGTCGGCCACAAACTAGGCGAGTTTGCCGGTACCCGCACTTATCGTGGGCACGTGGCAGACAAGAAAGCCAAGCGTTAAGGGGTAAGGAAATGGAAGTAGCCGCTAAGTTGTCGGGCGCTCGAATCTCCGCCCAGAAAGCCCGCTTGGTCGCCGACCAGATCCGCGGGAAGAAGGTGGGCGAAGCGCTCAACCTGTTGGCTTTCAGCAGTAAGAAAGCCGCCGAGATCATGAAGAAAGTGCTGGAGTCGGCCGTAGCCAACGCCGAGCATAACGAAGGCGCAGACGTTGATGACCTGAAGGTCAGCACCGTTTTCGTCAACGAAGGGCGTTCGCTGAAGCGCATCATGCCACGTGCCAAAGGCCGTGCTGATCGCATCGTCAAGCGGTCTTGCCATATCACTGTCAAGGTTGCTGACAAGTAACGGAGTCGAAGAGATGGGTCAGAAAGTACATCCCATTGGCATTCGCCTGGGAATCGTCAAGGAGCACACCTCCGTCTGGTACGCAGACGGTCGGACTTATGCGGACTATTTGTTCGCTGATCTGAAGGTGCGTGAGTATCTCCAAGACAAACTAAAAAGCGCGTCCGTAAGCCGTATCGATATCCATCGTCCGGCACAAACTGCACGTATCACCATCCACACCGCTCGTCCAGGTATCGTTATCGGGAAGAAAGGTGAAGATGTTGAGAAACTGCGTCAGGACCTGACCAAGCAAATGGGTGTGCCTGTGCACATCAATATCGAAGAGATCCGCAAGCCGGAGCTCGACGGTATGCTGGTTGCGCAGAGCGTAGCTCAGCAGCTGGAGCGTCGCGTAATGTTCCGTCGCGCTATGAAGCGCGCCGTGCAGAACGCCATGCGCATTGGTGCCAAAGGCATCAAAATCCAAGTGAGCGGTCGTCTCGGCGGTGCTGAAATCGCACGTACTGAATGGTATCGCGAAGGTCGTGTGCCACTGCACACCCTGCGTGCCGACATCGACTATGCCAACTACGAAGCTCACACCACTTACGGTGTGATCGGTGTAAAGGTTTGGATCTTCAAAGGCGAAGTAATTGGTGGTCGCCAAGAAGAACTGAAACCACAAGCACCAGCGCCTCGTAAAAAAGCTGCTAAGTAAGGGGTACGCCAAATGTTGCAACCTAAGCGTACGAAGTTCCGCAAGCAGATGACAGGCCACAACCGTGGTCTGGCACAGCGCGGTAGCAAAGTCAGCTTCGGCGAGTTCGCGCTGAAGTCTGTAGCTCGTGGTCGTCTCACCGCTCGTCAGATCGAGTCAGCGCGTCGTGCTCTGACCCGTCACGTAAAACGTGGCGGCAAGATCTGGATCCGTGTATTCCCGGACAAGCCGATCTCCAAAAAGCCTCTCGAGGTTCGGATGGGTAAAGGTAAGGGTAACGTGGAATACTGGGTAGCCCAGATTCAGCCAGGTAAAGTCCTGTATGAAATCGAGGGTGTAACTGAAGAGCTGGCGCGTGAGGCTTTTGCCCTGGCTGCTGCAAAGCTGCCGCTCGCCACCGCCTTTGTTAAACGGACGGTGATGTGATGAAAGCGAATGAACTTCGTGAAAAATCCGCACAGCAGCTGAACGAGCAACTGCTCGGCTTGCTGCGCGACCAGTTCAATCTGCGTATGCAGAAAGCAACTGGCCAGTTGGGGCAGTCTCATCTGCTCTCGCAAGTTAAGCGTGACATCGCTCGCGTGAAGACTGTGCTCAACCAGCAGGCAGGTAAGTGATCATGGCTGAAGCCGAAAAGACTGTCCGTACGCTGACTGGCCGTGTTGTCAGCGACAAGATGGACAAAACCATCACCGTTTTGATCGAGCGTCGCGTTAAGCACCCGATCTACGGTAAATATGTTAAGCGTTCGACTAAGCTGCACGCGCACGACGAAACCAACCAGTGCCACATCGGCGACAAAGTCACTATTCGTGAAACTCGTCCGCTGGCCAAGACCAAGTCTTGGGCACTGGTTGATGTTCTCGAACGCGCTGTGGAAGTCTAAGGACTAGGGGTCGGAGAAATTATATGATTCAGACTCAATCCATGCTCGATGTGGCCGATAACAGCGGCGCTCGCCGTGTTATGTGCATCAAGGTGCTGGGTGGCTCCCATCGTCGTTACGCTGGTATCGGTGACATCATCAAAGTTACCGTCAAGGAAGCAATTCCTCGCGGTAAAGTGAAAAAAGGCCAAGTGATGACTGCTGTTGTAGTCCGCACTCGTCACGGCGTACGCCGTGCAGATGGCTCCATTATCCGCTTTGATGGCAACGCTGCTGTTCTTCTGAACAACAAGCAAGAGCCGATCGGCACCCGTATCTTTGGGCCAGTGACCCGTGAACTTCGTACTGAGAAGTTCATGAAGATCGTCTCGCTCGCCCCAGAAGTGCTGTAAGGAGATCCGACATGCAAAAGATTCGTCGTGACGACGAGATCATCGTGATCGCCGGCAAAGACAAAGGTAAGCGCGGTAAGGTGCTGAAGGTTCTTGCTGATGACCGTCTGGTCGTTGGTGGTCTGAACCTGGTCAAGCGTCATACCAAGCCTAACCCGATGTCGGGCGTACAAGGCGGTATCGTCGAGAAAGAAGCGCCACTGCACGCTTCTAACGTCGCCATCTTCAACGGCGAAACCAACAAGGCTGATCGTGTTGGTTTCAAAGTAGAAGACGGTAAGAAAATTCGTGTCTTCAAGTCGACCCAAAAAGCGGTTGATGCTTGAACACTGCTAGGTAGATAAGACCATGGCACGACTACAAGAGATTTACCGGAAGGAAATCGCCCCCAAGCTTAAGGAAGAACTTAAGCTCGGGAACGTGATGGAAGTTCCGCGCGTTACCAAAATCACCCTGAACATGGGTCTGGGCGAAGCGATCGGCGACAAAAAAGTCATCGAGCACGCTGTTGCTGACCTGGAAAAGATCACCGGTCAAAAAGTCGTTGTGACTTACGCTCGGAAATCCATCGCTGGCTTTAAAGTCCGTGAAGGTTGGCCGATCGGCGTCAAAGTGACTCTGCGCCGTGAGCGTATGTACGAATTCCTGGATCGTCTGCTGTCGATCTCCCTGCCTCGGGTTCGCGACTTCCGCGGCCTGAATGCCAAGTCCTTCGATGGTCGTGGTAACTACAGCATGGGCGTGAAAGAGCAGATCATCTTCCCGGAAATCGACTACGACAAGATCGATGCTCTCCGCGGTCTGGACATCACCCTGACCACCACTGCCAAGAACGATGATGAAGGTCGCGCCCTGTTGCGTGCTTTCAAATTCCCGTTCCGCAACTGATTGGAGTAGGACCATGGCCAAGATGAGCATGAAAAACCGCGAGCTGAAGCGTCAGCTCACGGTTGCCAAGTACGCCAAGAAGCGTGCAGCACTGAAAGCAATCATCGTTGATCTGAACGCAAGTCCAGAAGCGCGTTGGGAAGCTACAGTTGCTCTGCAGAAGCAGCCACGTGACGCAAGCGCTTCGCGCATGCGTAACCGCTGCCGCCTGACCGGTCGTCCACACGGCGTTTACCGCAAGTTCGGCCTCGGCCGTAACAAACTGCGTGAAGCGGCAATGCGTGGTGACGTGCCAGGTCTGGTTAAAGCCAGCTGGTAAGTACTTTCGAAGTCCGGGTGGTCTGCGTCGCAAGATACTGACCACCGGTGACCTTGAATCTGGAACAAGCCCCTTTTGGGGCTTGTTTCATTTCCGGAGTGTGTCTAGAATACCCGGCTCGCCTGAGCCCGTGTTTTCTATGCTCGGAGATTCTCGGCGACATATGTAGCCGCAAGGCTAATTTTTTTGTATTAGGAGCGTCTAGCCCATGAGTATGCAGGACCCGTTAGCGGACATGCTAACTCGTATCCGTAATGCCCAGATGGCTGAAAAGTCCGTCGTAAGCATGCCATCTTCCAAGTTGAAGGTAGCTGTTGCCAAAGTCCTGAAAGACGAAGGCTACATTGCGGGTTATCAGATCAGCAGCGAAACAAAACCACTGCTGTCCATCGAGCTGAAGTACTTCGAAGGCCGTTCGGTCATCGAGGAAGTGAAGCGCGTTAGCCGTCCAGGCCTGCGTCAGTACAAGTCCGCTGAAGATCTGCCGAAAGTTCGTGGCGGTCTGGGCGTGTCTATCGTCTCCACCAACAAAGGTGTGATGACGGATCGTGCTGCGCGCGCTGCCGGTGTCGGCGGCGAAGTTCTTTGCACTGTGTTCTAAGGGGGGATAAGCATGTCTCGCGTCGCTAAGAACCCCGTTAAGCTGCCAGCCGGTGTCGAAGTAAAATTCGCAGGCCAACAGCTTTCGGTGAAGGGTGCCAAGGGCACTCTTGAACTGAACATCCATTCGTCCGTTGAGATCGTTGAAGAAGCTGGTGAGCTGCGTTTCGCTGCTCGCAATGGCGATCAACAAACTCGCGCAATGGCCGGTACCACGCGTGCGTTGGTAAACAACATGGTCCAAGGCGTAAGCCAAGGCTTCGAGCGTAAGCTCCAGCTGGTCGGTGTTGGTTACAAAGCGCAAGCAAAAGGCACGGTTTTGAACCTGGCCCTTGGCTTCTCGCACCCAGTGGATTACGAACTGCCGGAAGGCATCACCGCTGAGACCCCTAGCCAGACCGATATCCTGATCAAGGGTATTGATAAGCAGCTGGTAGGTCAGGTGGCCGCTGAGATCCGCGACTTCCGTCCACCAGAGCCGTACAAAGGCAAAGGTGTGCGCTACGCGGACGAAGTCGTCCGTCGTAAAGAAGCCAAGAAGAAGTAGGGCATAGCAAATGACCGACAAAAAAGTTACTCGACTGCGTCGCGCTCGCAAAGCACGCCTGAAAATGCACGAACTCGAAGTCGTGCGTCTCTGCGTGTTCCGCTCGTCGCAGCACATCTACGCCCAGGTCATCTCGGCCGACGGCAACAAAGTCCTGGCAAGCGCCTCGACTTTGGATAAAGAACTGCGTGATGGTGCCACTGGCAACATCGACGCGGCCACAAAGGTTGGCCAGCTGGTCGCTACGCGTGCTAAGGCCGCTGGCGTCTCGCAAGTGGCTTTCGACCGCTCTGGCTTCAAGTACCACGGTCGCGTGAAAGCGCTGGCTGATGCTGCTCGTGAAGCTGGGCTGGAGTTCTAAGTTATGTCAAATAACGACCAAAAGCGCGACGAAGGCTACATTGAGAAGCTGGTTCAAGTTAACCGCGTAGCCAAAACCGTTAAAGGCGGCCGTATCTTCACTTTCACCGCGTTGACCGTGGTTGGTGATGGTAAAGGGCGCGTTGGCTTCGGCCGTGGCAAGTCACGTGAAGTGCCTGCCGCGATCCAGAAGGCAATGGAAGCTGCTCGTCGCAACATGATCCAAGTTGATCTGAACGGCACCACTCTGCAGTACGCAATGAAGTCCGCTCATGGCGCTTCGAAGGTGTACATGCAGCCTGCTTCTGAAGGTACAGGTATCATCGCTGGCGGCGCTATGCGTGCTGTCCTCGAAGTTGCTGGCGTTCAGAACGTTCTGGCCAAGTGCTACGGCTCGACTAACCCGGTAAACGTGGTTCACGCCACTTTCAAAGGTTTGAAAGCTATGCAATCTCCTGAGTCCATCGCTGCCAAGCGTGGTTTGACTGTCAAGGAGATCTTCTGATCATGGCTACCGTTAAAGTAACGCTGATCAAAAGCATGACCGGCCGCATTCCTAACCACAAACTGTGCGTTAAGGGTTTGGGTCTGCGTCGCATCGGTCACACTGTAGAAGTCCAGGATACTCCCGAGAATCGCGGGATGATCAACAAGGCTTACTACATGCTGCGTGTAGAGGGTTAATCGATGAAACTCAATGATCTGAGTCCAGCGCCGGGTTCCCGTCGCGAAAAGCATCGTCCGGGCCGTGGTATCGGTAGCGGTTTGGGTAAGACTGGTGGCCGTGGCCACAAAGGTCAAACCTCCCGCTCCGGTGGCACCATCGCTCCAGGCTTTGAAGGCGGCCAACAGCCGCTGCATCGTCGCCTGCCTAAGTTCGGTTTCGTTTCCCTGAAGGCTATGGACCGCGCAGAAGTGCGTCTGTCCGAGCTGGCTAAAGTGGAAGGCGACATCGTTACTGTGCAGACCCTGAAAGATGCCAACGTGATCAACGTCAACGTACAGCGTGTGAAAATCATGCTGTCCGGTGAAGTGACTCGCGCTGTCACTATCGGCAAGGGAATCGGCGCCACCAAAGGTGCGCGTTCGGCTATCGAAGCAGCTGGCGGCAAGTTCGAGGAATAAATGGCTAAGCAAGGTGCTCTCTCAGCGCTCGGCAAAGGCGGTATGTCTGAACTTTGGGCTCGTCTGCGTTTTCTGTTCCTGGCGATTATCGTCTACCGAATAGGCGCACACATCCCGGTTCCAGGTATCAACCCGGACCGACTCGCAGACCTGTTTCGACAGAATGAGGGGACCATTCTTAGCTTGTTCAACATGTTTTCCGGCGGCGCGCTGGAACGGATGAGCATCTTTGCACTGGGGATCATGCCGTACATTTCGGCATCGATCATCATGCAACTGATGACCGCCGTCAGCCCGCAGTTGGAGCAGTTGAAGAAGGAAGGTGAAGCTGGCCGTCGCAAGATTAGCCAGTACACCCGCTACGGCACTGTCGTCCTCGCCCTGGTTCAAGCTATCGGCATGTCCGTTGGCCTGGCAGGGCAGGGCGTTGCGTTCACTGGTGACTTTGGCTTCTATTTCGTCGCGGTATCCACTTTTGTGGCTGGTGCGATGTTCATGATGTGGCTGGGTGAGCAGATTACTGAGCGTGGTGTTGGTAACGGTATCTCGATGTTGATTTTCGCAGGTATCGTCGCCGGTCTTCCGAGAGCAATTGGGCAGTCTTTCGAGTCTGCACGTCAGGGTGATATCAATATCTTCGCCCTGGTTGCTATCGGTTTGCTGGCAGTAGCGATTATCGGTTTTGTGGTGTTCATTGAGCGTGGCCAGCGTCGTATTGCTGTTCACTACGCCAAGCGTCAGCAGGGCCGTAAGGTCTTCGCTGCGCAGACCAGCCACTTGCCGCTGAAAGTGAATATGGCCGGTGTTATTCCGGCAATTTTCGCGAGCAGCATTTTGCTGTTTCCGGCTTCGTTGGGTACCTGGTTTGGTCAGTCTGAAAACATGGGCTGGCTGCAGGACCTCTCTCAGTCGATCGCTCCTGGTCAGCCGTTGAATATTCTGCTGTTTAGTGCAGGGATTATTTTCTTCTGCTTCTTCTATACGGCGTTGATGTTCAATCCGAAAGACGTAGCGGAAAACCTGAAGAAGTCCGGTGCCTTTATTCCGGGTATTCGTCCGGGTGAGCAGTCTGCGCGCTACATTGATGGCGTTCTGACTCGTTTGACCCTGTTCGGTGCTCTATATATGACGGCCGTGTGCTTGTTGCCCCAGTTCCTGGTGGTTGCAGCAAACGTTCCGTTCTACCTTGGCGGGACCTCGTTGCTGATCGTGGTCGTGGTTGTGATGGACTTCATGTCCCAAGTACAATCGCACCTCGTTTCGCACCAGTACGAATCCCTGATGAAGAAAGCCAACCTGAAGGGTTACGGCAGCGGCATGTTGCGCTGAGTACCCATAAGGTTCGAGGAGTTGGTGATGAAAGTTCGTGCATCGGTGAAAAAGCTGTGCCGTAACTGCAAGATTATTCGCCGCGAAGGTGTTGTTCGAGTAATTTGCAGCGCGGAACCGCGTCACAAACAGCGCCAAGGCTGAGTGTGATCCGCTTGAAGCCCGGCAGCTAGTGCGCTGCCGGGTTGATTATTTGTTATTACAGCGATATTATCTCGCGCCCTATTTCTTGGCTTCCGGGGCGTAGGTAGCTGTCAATTGGAGTCCCACTGAATGGCCCGTATTGCAGGCGTTAACATTCCAGATAACAAGCACACTGTTATCTCGCTGACCTACATCTATGGTGTTGGTCGCACTACTGCGCAGAAAATTTGCGCAGTTGCTGGGGTAAACCCAGCCGCTAAGATCAAGGATCTGAGCGACGAGCAGATTGAATTGCTGCGTGGCGAAGTGGCGAAGTTCACCACTGAAGGTGACCTGCGTCGCGAAATCAACATGAAAATCAAGCGTTTGATGGACCTCGGTTGCTATCGCGGTCTGCGTCATCGTCGTGGTCTTCCAGTACGCGGTCAGCGTACCAAGACTAACGCGCGTACCCGTAAAGGTCCGCGTAAGCCGATCCGCAAGTAATCGCCCCAGCGAATCGACAGGAAAATTATCATGGCAAAACCTGCTGCTCGTCCTCGTAAAAAAGTTAAAAAGACAGTGGTTGATGGCATCGCCCACATCCATGCATCTTTTAACAACACCATCGTGACCATCACCGACCGTCAAGGTAACGCGCTGTCTTGGGCTACCTCTGGTGGTTCGGGTTTCCGCGGTTCCCGCAAGTCCACCCCGTTTGCTGCTCAAGTAGCTGCTGAACGTGCTGGTCAAGCTGCGCTGGAATACGGCCTGAAAAACCTCGACGTTAACGTCAAAGGTCCAGGTCCAGGTCGTGAGTCTGCTGTCCGTGCTTTGAACGGCTGTGGCTATAAGATCGCCAGCATCACCGACGTGACGCCAATCCCGCACAACGGGTGCCGTCCGCCGAAGAAGCGCCGCGTGTAATCCAGGAGATTGTAAAGAATGGCTCGTTACATTGGTCCAAAATGCAAACTCGCTCGTCGCGAAGGCACCGATCTCTTCCTGAAGAGCGGCGTGCGCGCGATCGAATCGAAGTGCAACATTGAAGCAGCACCTGGTATCCACGGCCAACGCCGCGGTCGCCAGTCCGATTACGGCACCCAACTGCGTGAAAAGCAGAAGGTCCGTCGTATTTATGGCGTTCTCGAGCGTCAGTTCAGCGGCTACTACAAAGAAGCTGCTGGCAAGAAAGGTGCAACTGGTGAAAACCTGCTGCAACTGCTCGAATGCCGTCTGGACAACGTTGTATACCGTATGGGCTTTGGTTCGACTCGTGCCGAATCCCGTCAGCTGGTATCGCACAAATCCGTCAGCGTAAACGGCCAAACCGTTAACGTCCCGTCTTACCAGGTTCGTGCTGGTGACGTGGTCGCGATTCGCGAGAAAGCAAAAAACCAACTTCGCATTGTCCAAGCTCTCGATCTGTGTGCCCAACGTGGCCGCGTAGAATGGGTAGAAGTAGACACTGAGAAGAAGTCGGGCGTTTTCAAGAACGTTCCTGCTCGCAGTGATCTGTCCGCCGACATCAACGAAAGCCTGATTGTCGAGCTCTACTCCAAGTAAGGGCTAGAAAATAGGTGCATCCATGCAGATTTCGGTAAATGAGTTCCTGACACCCCGCCACATTGATGTGCAGGTTGTCAGTCCAACCCGCGCCAAGATCACTCTCGAGCCTCTCGAGCGTGGTTTTGGCCACACCCTGGGCAACGCGCTGCGCCGCATCCTGTTGTCCTCAATGCCCGGCTGTGCAGTAGTCGAGGCCGAGATTGACGGTGTGCTCCACGAGTACAGCGCCATCGAAGGTGTACAGGAAGACGTAATTGAAATCCTGTTGAACCTTAAAGGTCTGGCTATCAAGCTGCACGGCCGTGACGAAGTTACGCTGACCTTGTCGAAGAAGGGTTCGGGGGTGGTTACCGCTGCCGATATTCAGCTGGATCATGATGTCGAGATCGTTAACCCCGATCACGTAATCGCTAACCTGGCGTCTAACGGCGCCCTGAACATGAAGCTCACTGTAGCTCGTGGTCGTGGTTATGAACCGGCCGACTCGCGTCAGAGCGATGAAGACGAAAGCCGCAGCATTGGTCGCTTGCAGCTTGACTCTTCGTTCAGCCCGGTTCGCCGTATCGCATACGTGGTGGAAAACGCCCGTGTCGAGCAGCGTACTAACCTGGACAAGCTGGTTATTGATCTGGAAACCAACGGTACTCTGGATCCTGAAGAGGCTATCCGCCGCGCTGCAACCATTCTGCAACAGCAGTTGGCTGCGTTCGTCGATCTCAAAGGTGACAGCGAACCAGTGGTAATCGAGCAGGAAGACGAGATCGATCCGATCCTGCTTCGCCCGGTTGACGATCTGGAACTGACTGTACGTTCGGCTAACTGCCTTAAGGCGGAAAACATTTACTACATCGGTGACCTGATTCAGCGTACCGAAGTAGAACTGTTGAAGACTCCGAACCTGGGCAAGAAATCCTTGACTGAAATCAAGGACGTTCTGGCCTCCCGCGGTCTGTCCCTCGGCATGCGCCTCGACAACTGGCCGCCTGCAAGTCTTAAGAAGGACGACAAGGCGACTGCCTGATCGTCGTAATCACCGAACGTGAGTTTGGTAAGGAATGAACCATGCGTCATCGTAAAAGTGGTCGTCACCTGAGCCGTACCAGCTCGCACCGCAAGGCCATGTTCCAAAACATGGCGGTGTCGCTGTTCGAGCACGAGCTGATCAAAACTACACTGCCGAAAGCTAAAGAACTGCGTCGCGTTGCTGAGCCGCTGATCACTTTGGCCAAGACAGACAGCCTGGCTAACCGCCGTCTGGCTTTCGACCGTACTCGTTCGAAAGCTATCGTTGGTAAGCTCTTCAACGACCTGGGCAAGCGTTACGCTACCCGTGAGGGTGGCTACCTGCGCATCCTCAAGTGCGGTTTCCGCGCTGGCGACAACGCGCCTATGGCGTACGTCGAGTTGGTTGATCGTGCTACTGCCGGCGAAGCTGTATCCGCCGAGTAAGACGATAGTCTGCAACAAAGAACCGGGCCTAGTGCCCGGTTTTTTGTGCGCGTCTAAAAAACTACCTGTATTTCCTGCGTCGTTGCCCGCGCTTCTATCAACCCATCGCCGTTTGCGCGGGTGGCTCATTAGTTATTCTCTATCAAAGGCCATGATTTAATGCATTTGATGGTGTCATCTTGATGGTCGATACTTCCTCCAAGCCGATTAGCCGGCAGTTCCGAGTCTGACCTGAGGAAGATTGAGCATGAGTAAAGTCCTTACTACCGCCAGCGGTGCGCCCGTTGCCGATAACCAGAATTCCCGTACCGCCGGCCCGCGCGGTCCTTTGCTGCTCGACGATTTCCACCTGATCGAGAAGCTCGCACACTTCAACCGTGAAAACATTCCTGAGCGCCGCGTGCACGCCAAAGGCTCGGGTGCTTACGGTACTTTGACCGTTACTCAAGACATCACTCAGTACACCAGCGCGAAACTGTTCGAGTCTGTCGGAAAACAAACACCGACGTTTCTGCGATTTTCCACTGTCGGCGGCGAGCGCGGTTCGGCCGACACTGAGCGCGATCCTCGCGGTTTCGCCCTGAAGTTCTACACCGAGGAAGGTAACTGGGACATCGTGGGCAACAACACGCCCGTGTTCTTCATTCGTGACCCGCTTAAATTCCCGGACTTTATCCACACCCAAAAGCGCTTGCCGCAAAGCAACCTGAAAAGTGCGCAGATGATGTGGGATTTCTGGTCGCACTCTCCGGAAGCGTTGCATCAAGTCACCATCCTCTTTTCGGATCGCGGCATTCCTGACGGCTACCGTCACATGCACGGCTTTGGCAGTCACACTTATAGCCTGATCAACGCTCGTGGTGAGCGTCACTGGGTTAAGTGGCACTACAAGACCATGCAAGGGATCAAGAACCTGGCACCCGCTGAAGCCGCGCGCCTGGCCGGTACAGATCCTGATTACGCACAGCGTGATTTGTTTGGTGCGATTGAGCGGGGGGACTTCCCGAAATGGCGTGTCTGCATTCAGATCATGACTGAAGCCCAAGCTAACGCTCACTACGAGAACCCCTTCGATGTGACTAAGACCTGGTCGCAGAAAGAGTTTCCCCTGATCGAAGTCGGCGAGCTGGAGCTCAACCGTAACCCGCAGAACTACTTTGCTGAAGTAGAGCAGGCCGCGTTTGGCCCAAGCAACATGGTGCCGGGTGTCGGCCTGTCGCCAGACCGCATGCTGCAAGGCCGCGTATTCGCTTACGCCGATGCTCACCGCTACCGCGTGGGTACCAATCACCAGCAATTGCCGGTGAACGCCCCACGCAACCCGGTAAACAGCTACCAGCGTGATGGTTCGATGGCCTTCGGCAGTAACGGTGGCGCAGCGCCTAACTATGAGCCAAACAGCTACGCTGATGCGCCCAAGCAAGCGCCACAGTATGCAGAACCCGCGCTGGCCTTGAGCGGTGCCGCTGATCGCTACGATCACCGTGAGGACACCGACTACTACAGCCATGCCGGCGCACTGTTTCGCTTGATGGACGAGAGTCAAAAAGCCCTGCTGGTCAGCAACATTGCCGGTGCAATGGCCGGCGTCACCAGCGATGTGGTTCAGCGCCAACTGCAGCACTTCTTCAAAGCTGACCCGGCTTATGGAGACGCAATCGCAAAGGCATTGGGTGTAACGCTTAGTTAAGTCTAAACGATAAGCAGAACCGCCCTCATTTGGGCGGTTTTTGCGTTATTTCAGCCACTTTTCTCCGGAAATCTTCACTTTTCTGCCGTTGGTCCCGTGACCTTCGGGTCATCATGGTTCAAACTACAGACTTTCAAGCAGGGAGATGTAGGGCGATGCAAGGTCACCCCGACGTAATCGATTACCTCAACACGTTGCTGACGGGCGAACTGGCAGCTCGTGACCAATATTTCATCCATTCGCGCATGTACGAAGACTGGGGCTTTACCGAGCTCTACGAGCGTATCAACCACGAAATGGAAGAAGAGGCACAGCACGCTGACGCGCTGATGCGCCGTATCCTGATGCTCGAAGGCACGCCGCGTATGCGTCCCGACGACCTGGATGTGGGCACCACGGTGCCTGACATGCTCGCAGCTGATCTTCGCCTTGAGTACAAGGTGCGTGCCGCACTCTGCAAGGGCATCGAGCTCTGTGAGCAGCACAACGACTACGTGACCCGCGAAATTCTCCGCGTGCAGCTCAACGACACCGAAGAAGATCACACCTATTGGCTGGAAAAGCAGTTGGGGCTGATCAAGCTGGTTGGCCTGGAGAATTACCTGCAATCGCAGTTCTGATTCCCGGCTACAAAAAAGCCCCTGTCACCGCAAAGTGACAGGGGCTTTTTCATGCGCCCGAAAAATCAGGCTTTATCGCGTGCCAGCAACGGCTTCAAGTAGTAACCGGTATGCGACTGCGGCATCTCGGAAACCTGCTCCGGTGTGCCCACCGCAATGATCTGGCCGCCCTTGGAGCCGCCTTCCGGCCCCAGGTCCACCAGCCAGTCGGCAGTCTTGATCACATCCAGGTTGTGCTCAATAACCACAACTGTGTTGCCGTGGTCACGCAAGCGGTGCAGTACGTCCAGCAATTGCTGGATATCGGCGAAGTGCAGACCCGTGGTCGGCTCATCGAGGATATACAAAGTCTTGCCAGTGTCCCGCTTGGACAGCTCACGAGACAACTTCACCCGCTGCGCCTCGCCGCCGGACAAGGTTGTCGCCGATTGACCCAGCTTGATGTACGACAGGCCCACATCCATCAACGTTTGCAGCTTGCGCGCCAACGCAGGAACCGCGTCGAAGAACACCCGCGCTTCCTCGATGGTCATCTCCAGGGTTTCGTGGATGCTTTTGCCCTTGTACTTGATCTCCAGGGTTTCGCGGTTATAACGCTTGCTCTTGCACACGTCGCACGGCACGTAGATGTCCGGCAGAAAGTGCATCTCTACCTTGATCAGGCCATCGCCCTGGCACGCTTCGCAGCGCCCGCCCTTGACGTTGAACGAGAACCGGCCCGGCCCATAACCCCGCGAGCGGGATTCGGGTACGCCAGCAAACAGCTCGCGGATTGGGGTGAACAAGCCGGTATAGGTCGCCGGGTTGGAGCGTGGTGTACGGCCGATCGGGCTTTGGTCGATGTCGACGACTTTGTCCAGATGTTCCAGGCCCTTGATGCTGTCGTGCGCGGCCGCTTCCAGAGTGGTTGCGCCGTTCAAGGCGGTGGCACTCAGCGGGAACAGCGTGTTGTTGATCAGTGTCGACTTGCCCGAGCCGGAAACACCGGTCACGCAGGTCAAAAGACCCAGCGGAATTTCCAGGTCGACGTTGCGCAAGTTGTTACCGCGTGCGCCCTTCAGGTGCAGCGCCATTTTCTTATTGCGTGGCGTACGTTTGGCCGGCACTTCAATCTTCACGCGGCCAGACAGGTACTTGCCGGTCAAAGAGTCCGGGTGAGCCATTACCTCGGCAGGCGTGCCCTCGGCAACAATATGGCCACCGTGCACACCCGCGCCCGGGCCGATGTCGACCACGTAGTCCGCCAGGCGAATCGCGTCTTCATCGTGCTCGACCACGATCACGGTGTTGCCGATATCCCGCAGGTGCTTCAGCGTTCCCAGCAGGCGGTCGTTGTCCCGTTGGTGCAGGCCAATCGACGGTTCATCGAGGATGTACAACACGCCCACGAGGCCAGCACCAATCTGGCTGGCCAAGCGAATCCGCTGAGCTTCACCGCCAGACAGCGTGTCCGCACTGCGATCCAGCGAAAGGTAGTCCAGGCCAACGTTAACCAGGAACTGCAGACGCTCACGGATTTCCTTGAGGATCTTGTCCGCAATTTCTCCACGACGCCCGGTCAGCTTGAGTACACCAAAATATTCACAGGCATCGCCAATCGGCAGGTTGGTCACGGCCGGCAGTGTCTTCTCGCCCACCCACACATGCCGCGCCTCGCGACGCAGACGCGTGCCGCGGCAATCCGGGCAAGGCTGAGTGCTGAGGAATTTGGCCAGCTCTTCACGCACGCTCGCCGACTCAGTCTCGCGGTAACGACGTTCCAGGTTCGGCACGATGCCTTCGAATGGGTGCGAGCGTTTGACGATATCGCCACGGTCGTTCAGGTACTTGAAGTCGACATTCTGCGAGCCGCTGCCGTGCAGGATGACCTTCTGCTGCTCGGCCGGCAGCTGGTTGAACGGCACTTCCAGGCTGAACTTATAGTGCGAGGCCAATGACCCCAGCATCTGGAAGTAATAGACGTTACGCCTGTCCCAGCCGCGAATCGCACCCTCCGCCAAAGTCAGCTCACCGTTGACCAGGCGCTTGATGTCGAAGAACTGTTTAACGCCCAGGCCATCGCAGGTCGGGCAAGCACCGGCCGGGTTGTTGAAGGAAAACAGCTTGGGTTCCAGCTCGCTGATGGCGTGGCCGCAGATCGGGCAGGCAAAGCGCGCGGAGAAGATAACCTCTTCACCCGGCTCGTCGTACATCGGTGCAACCAGCGCAATGCCATCCGCCAGCTTCAGCGCGGTTTCGAACGATTCGGCCAAACGCTGCTGCAAGTCGGCGCGCACCTTGAAGCGGTCGACCACCACATCAATGGAATGCTTTTTCTGCTTGTCGAGCTTCGGCGCTTCATCCAGCTCATACAGCTTGCCGTTGATGCGCGCGCGCACAAAACCTTGCGCACGCAGCTCTTCGAAGACCGAAAGGTGTTCGCCTTTACGCTCGCGAATCACCGGCGCCAGCAACATCAGCTTGGCGCCTTCCGGCTGGGCCAGCACCAGGTCGACCATCTGGCTGACGGTCTGGGCTTCCAGGGGAATATCGTGGTCCGGGCAGCGCGGAATACCCACACGCGCATACAGCAGACGCAGGTAGTCGTAGATTTCGGTGATGGTGCCCACGGTAGAGCGCGGGTTATGGGAGGTTGACTTCTGCTCGATGGAAATTGCCGGCGACAGGCCTTCAATGGTGTCGACGTCAGGCTTTTCCATCATCGACAGGAATTGCCGGGCATAGGCCGACAGTGATTCCACGTAGCGACGCTGACCTTCGGCATACAGCGTGTCGAACGCCAGGGACGATTTGCCGGAGCCGGACAGGCCGGTGATGACGATCAGTTTGTCCCGGGGCAGGGTCAGGTCGATGTTCTTCAGGTTGTGGGTTCTAGCCCCACGAATCAGGATCTTGTCCAAGATGGCCTCGCACGGCGGGCGTAAATAATGCAGGAGTATACGGCTAAAGACTGGATGAATATACACTGTCAAAGTGCCGGTTGCAGCCTTACATGAAAGCTGCGCGGCAAAGCGCCGCATATACCCTCTCAATCGATGGGACTGGTAGAATCGCCGCCGGTTCACACGAGGTTTTTCCATGCACGATCCCCACAGCGAACGCATGAGTAGCGGCGAGACCCGAGCAGCAAGCGGTCTGGCCCTGGTGTTCGCCTTCCGTATGCTTGGCATGTTTATGGTGTTGCCGGTGCTGGCGACCTATGGAATGGATCTCGCAGGCGCGACCCCCGCCCTGATCGGCCTGGCGATTGGCGCCTATGGCCTGACCCAGGCGCTTTTTCAGATTCCGTTCGGGATCATTTCCGACCGCATCGGCCGGCGCCCAGTGATTTACCTGGGGCTCATCGTGTTCGCGCTCGGCAGCGTGCTTGCCGCGCAGTCGGATTCGATCTGGGGCGTGATCGCCGGGCGCGTGCTGCAGGGCGCCGGCGCAATTTCTGCGGCCGTCATGGCGCTGCTCTCGGACTTGACCCGCGAACAACATCGCACCAAGGCCATGGCCATGATCGGCATGACCATCGGCCTGTCGTTCGCGGTGGCCATGGTGGTGGGTCCATTGCTGACGCGCGCCTTTGGTTTGCACGGACTGTTCCTGGCCACGGGCGGCATGGCGTTGTTCGGGATCGTGATCGTGGCCTTGATGGTGCCGCGGTCCACCGGCACCTTGCAGCACCGTGAGTCCGGCGTCGCACGCAAGGCATTGTTGCCGACGCTCAAGCACCCGGACCTGCTCCGTCTGGATTTAGGTATCTTCGTGTTGCACGCGATGCTGATGTGCAGCTTCGTCGCGTTGCCCCTGGCCCTCGTCGAAAAAGCCGGCCTGCCCAAGGAGCAGCACTGGTGGGTCTACCTGACAGCCTTGCTGATTTCGTTCTTCGCCATGATCCCGTTCATCATCTACGGCGAGAAGAAACGCAAAATGAAACGAGTTCTCCTGGGCGCCGTCGCGACATTGATGCTCACTGAGCTATTCTTCTGGGAGTTCGGCGACAGCCTGCGGGCGCTGGTAATCGGCACGGTGGTGTTCTTCACCGCGTTCAATCTGCTGGAGGCTTCGCTGCCTTCGCTGATCAGTAAAGTTTCACCGGCCGGTGGCAAGGGCACGGCGATGGGGGTTTATTCCACCAGCCAGTTCCTCGGCTCTGCGCTTGGCGGCATCATGGGCGGCTGGATGTTCCAGCATGGCGGTTTGTCGGTTGTGTTCCTCGGATGCGCCGGGCTGGCTGCACTTTGGCTGGTCTTTGCTGTTACCATGCGCGAACCTCCGTACGTCACAAGCCTGCGCCTGCCGCTGTCGCCCGAAGCAATTCGTGAAGCTGGCCTGGTAGAGCGCCTGAAGGCCGTCGTCGGGGTAACAGATGCAGTGGTGGTCGCTGAAGAGGCGGCCATTTACATCAAATTGGACACCGAATTATTGGATCGCGCGACGCTCGAGCAACTGGTCAACCCAGTGCCGACAGCGCGCCCAGCTTAGGAGAACGTTATGGCCCGTGGGGTTAACAAAGTCATATTGGTCGGTACATGCGGCCAGGATCCCGAAGTTCGCTACTTGCCTAACGGTAACGCCGTGACCAACCTGAGTCTGGCGACCAGCGAACAGTGGACTGACAAGCAGACCGGCCAGAAGGTCGAGAAAACCGAATGGCACCGCGTGTCGATGTTCGGCAAGGTTGCAGAGATCGCCGGCGAGTACCTGCGCAAAGGTTCGCAGGTTTACATCGAAGGCAAACTGCAAACCCGCGAGTGGGAAAAAGACGGCATCAAGCGTTACACCACTGAAATCGTGGTCGACATGCAAGGCACCATGCAACTGCTCGGCGGCCGTCCACAGCAGGGCGACCAACAAGGCGGGGGCAACAACTACCAGCAGTCCGCTCCGGCCCCACGCCAGCAGGCTCCGCGTCCGCAGCAGTCGGCACCGCAGCAGTCGCGTCAGGCGCCGCCTCCACAACAGGCCGCCCCACAGCCTGCTCCGGATTTCGACAGCTTTGATGACGATATCCCGTTCTAATCGGTAACGTCTTCGCTGAAAGCCCCGCGAGCCATGCTCTCGGGGCTTTTTCTTTGCCCTCAACAACTGATCCCAAGCCGCTTGACGGCAAAGGTTCTGCCGCCGACGTTCAGGCGTCCGTCGCGGCGGCGCTGATCACCATCTGCTTGAAGCGTTGCAATACCGCCGAGCCGTCACCGACCCGCGTCGCCAAATGCAATGGCGCCACGAGGCTTTGGCAGTCCGTCAGTTCGCGATAAACAATGCCATCCCCCCGTAGCCGCTGCATGGACGCTGGCACGATGGAGACGCCAAGGCCCGCCGCCACCAGGCTCAATGTCGCGGTCATGCGCGGCGCTTCCTGGACCACCTGCGGGCTGAAACCCGCTTCACGGCAGGCCACCAGAATCGCGTCATACAAACCCAGTCCGACGCGACGCCG
Organism: Pseudomonas sp. NFX183; assembly: GCF_047943075.1. Classification (NCBI taxonomy): domain Bacteria; kingdom Pseudomonadati; phylum Pseudomonadota; class Gammaproteobacteria; order Pseudomonadales; family Pseudomonadaceae; genus Pseudomonas; species Pseudomonas sp. NFX183. Next base: position 2,855,692 of record NZ_CP181333.1, read on the forward strand.
ATAGAGCACGAAGGCTTCAGTGGCCAGTGTCGCCAGGGGCAGGGGAGTTGCGGCGTCGTTTGCCAGCGGGTGGTCGGTAGGCAGCGCCAGCAGCATCGGCTCCACCAGAATGGGCTGGTCCTGCAGCGTTTGACTGCCGCTGAGTGGCGAGCGGATAAACGCTGCGTCGAGTCTTTCAAGGGCCAGCGCGTCCAGCAGCTCGCCGGTTCCCGCTTCTTCCAGGGCCACCGAGACGCCGACAAACGTTTCGCGAAACACGCGCAAAACGCTGGGCACGAACGGGTGCAATGCCGCCGAACTGGTAAAACCGATAGCCAACCGACCACGCTCACCGCGGGCGGCGCGCCGCACGATATCGGCGACCCCATCGGCACGCGCCAAGACTTCTCGTGCTTCATCCAGCAACGCCAGGCCGGCAGTCGTGGGGCGCACCCCGCGCGGCAAGCGCTCCATCAATGTCACGCCTAACTCGGCCTCAAGGCTTTGCAGCATTCGGGTCAGCGGGGGTTGTTGCATGCCTAAGCGTTGCGCCGCGCGAGTGATATAGCCTTCCTCGGCAATCGCCACGAAGGCTCTGAGTTGGCGAAGTTCCAGCATAGGGATACTTTCAAGGTATGGGAGGTCGCCAATCCTGGCATTTGTTCTCATGGCTCACAAGATTTAGGCTGTGGCCACTCTCGAAAAGAAGGAAAGCCGTGATGACCTGGTCAGCCAAGCAATACACGATGTTTGAGCAGCAGCGCACCCGCCCGGTTCGTGACCTGGTCGCGGCCATTCCAGATAGCCCGGTAAAAACCGCGGTCGACCTCGGTTGTGGCCCCGGTAACTCCACCGAGGTGCTGGCCGAGCGTTTCCCTCAGGCGCACGTCACCGGCATGGACAGTTCCGGCGACATGCTGATCGATGCACGCAAACGCCTGCCGGCGCTGAACTTCGAATTGGCCGACATCGGCACCTGGGCACCGGCACAGCCATGTGACGTGATTCTGGCCAACGCTTCGCTGCAATGGCTGCCGGGCCACGCCACGCTGTATCCGCACTTGGTCAACCAGCTGACGCCCGGCGGCACGCTGGCCGTGCAGACCCCCGACAACCTGGACGAGCCTGCCCACCGCTTGGCGCGCGAAGTTGCTGCCCAGGGCCCATGGGCGGCGAAGATCGGTTCGGTCAAACACAATGAACGGCACGCGGCGAGCTATTACTACGAGCTGTTGAGCAAGCACTGCAGCACTGTCGATGTGTGGCGCACCACCTACCTGCACCCACTGGCGGATCACGCCGCTGTGGTGGAATGGTTCAAGGGGTCGGCATTACGGCCCTTTCTAGCACCGTTGACCGATCGCGAAAAAGTCGCCTTTCTGCATGAATATCAGGCGCGGATTACCCAGGCGTATCCAGCACTGGGTGATGGCACTGTGTTGCTGCCGTTCCCTCGCCTTTTCATCATCGCGACTCGTTAAGGCTCGGTACACAAGTGGCGGTCATGCCGTCGCCGCTTGTGCCTTCAAGTACTCATCCGTCGACACCACGTCTGCGTAGGCAAAAGCCAGTGAAGCCATATAGGCCCCATGCACTTGGGCTGCCGGAATCACTTGCCCGTTAAATTCCAGGTCCCGTGTCGCACACGCGTCATGCAGCAGCGTGATCTTGTAGCCCAGGTCCGCCGCAGCCCGCACCACAGCGTCGATGCACATATGGCTCATGTTGCCCGCCACAACCACTTCGGTGATAGCCCGTTGCTCCAGCAACGCTCGCAGATCCGTCCCGCGAAACGCATTCACAAAGTGCTTGAGCACCACCGGCTCATTCGCCTCGTTCACGGCCTTGGCATGCAGGTGCGCGCCCTCGGAGCCCGGTGTGAAAAAGGGCGCGTCCTCAGAGGTGAACTCATGGCGCACGTGAATCACCGCGTCGCCCGCCTGGCGAAAGGCCTGCAGCACCTGCGCTGCGTTGTCTGCCGCCGCGTCCACGCCGTCGAGCGGCCACTTGCCCGCAGGGAAGTAGTCGTTCTGAATGTCGATGAGGATGAGCGCTTGCTTGGCCATGGGTGATGTCTCGTTGCAGAGGAATGGGCCCGGTATCTTAGCTGGCGCCAGCCGCAGCGGCTGAGGGAATCGTGCAGAACGCCGCCTGTTCAACCGCCTGTCGTGCAGAATAAGACAGGCCAACTGCCATCGCTTTTTAAGCAACTGATTGATTTAAAGACGCTCTTTCCGGAAACCGCCTTGGCCTGATCCCTGCAACCATTGGTGTACACACATGGCGGGATAGCCAAGGGGGACGCATGACCCCGACTCAACGCAAGAAGCTGGTGGTTGCTCATTCCACGCGAGCGGGCGCGCCGCAGCACGAGGTTGAAACCAACCGCGCGCTGGCGCGGTGGCTGGCACAGATTCTGGGGCTGAAATTCGGCGGCAGTTACGACCCGCAGCAACATGCCGGGCGTGACGTGTACGTGCTGCCAACGCAAACCCTGGTGGGCGCCGCCCAGGCGCGGGCGCTGAAGGTAAGAGGCCCAGAGGATGTGTGGGGCGGTTACGTCGACTACGATTTCATCTGCACCAAAGCCATCACCCATGGCCTGCTGAGCCCCGAAGCGAAGGCGCCGGAAGGCTGGTCGCCGGCGTTTGCCGAGCGGGTGCGCCCGGTCGTCCTTGATGGCCTTAGCGTCTTTGCCCTTGAAGATGCATTGCCCGCCGCCACGCGCTTGCTTTACAGCGGGCCGATCCGCCTGAAGCCTGTGCATGCCTGCGCCGGTCGGGGGCAGGAAGTTATCCACAGTCTCGACGAGTTCGAAGCGCTGCTTGCGCGGCCCGACGTGGCAACGCTCTTTACCGAAGGCGTGGTGCTTGAGCAGGACTTGCACGAGGTGATCACCCACAGCGTGGGCCAGAGTTTTATCGGCGGTCACGTCATCAGCTATTGCGGCGAGCAGTACCTCACTGAAGACGGGCAGGGCGAAGCGGTCTACGGCGGCTCCGACTTACTCGTCGTGCCTGGCGCCTACGCAGACCTGTTGAAGCTCGACCTGCCCGACGAAGTGCGCGAGGCCATCGAACAAGCCCAGGTTTTCGACACGGCAGCCGATGAGGCCTACCCTGGTTTCTATGACTCGCGCCGCAACTACGACATTGCCCAAGGCCTGGACAGTGACGGCCAACGCCGCAGCGGCGTGCTCGAACAATCCTGGCGCATGGGCGGCGCCAGCAGCGCGGAAGTCGCGGCGCTGCAAAGCTTCATCAATAACCCGAGCCTGCGCGCCATCCACGTTTCATCGGTGGAAACCTACGTGGACCAACCGCTGCCGGCGGATGCCATCGAGGTGTACCGCGGCCCTGCAGACAACAGCGACTTTCTTCTCAAGTACGTGACGGTTAAATCTTATGACGGCTAGAAGTGAAAGCATTGCGATCGACATTGACGACGAACAAATGAGCGGGACATTCCTGAGTCCCAAATCCAAAGTGCCAGGCGTGTTGTTTGTGCACGGCTGGGGCGGTAGCCAGGAGCGCGACCTCGAGCGCGCCAAAGGCATTGCCGGCCTGGGCTGCGTATGCCTGACCTTTGATTTGCGCGGCCACGCCGGCACCGGTATTCCATTGTCGCGCGTCACCCGCGAAGACAACCTGCGCGACCTGCTGGCGGCCTACGACCGCTTGCTGTCGCACCCGGCCATCGACACCTCGGCCGTGGCGGTGGTGGGCACCAGTTACGGAGGTTACCTGGCGGCAATCCTCACCTCACTGCGCCCGGTGCGCTGGTTGGCGCTGCGCGTGCCAGCGCTGTACCGCGACCAGGAATGGCTCAAGCCCAAGCGCGACCTGGATAAGGCCGACCTGATGGATTACCGCAGCACGCTGGTACACGCCGAAACCAATCGCGCCCTGCATGCCTGCGCGCAATTCACTGGCGATGTGCTGATCGTCGAGTCGCAGACCGACGATCACGTGCCGCATGCCACCATCATGAGCTACCGCGCGGCATGCCAGCAGACACACTCGTTGACCCACCGCATCATCGACGGCGCCGATCACTCGTTGAGTGATCCGGTGTCTCAGCAGGCCTACACCTCAATCCTGGTGGACTGGATTACCGAGATGGTAGTGGGTGAGCGGTTGAGCATCATCCAGGCCCGATAAAGCGTTGCCCTCTCAAGCGCCATCACGGGCAAGCCCGGCTCCCACAGTGGAATGCATTCCAAATGTGGGAGCGGGCTTGCCCGCGATGGCGCCGGTCCTGCCAACACTGCATCAGGCCGGTGTCTTTTTAACCCGCAACGCCTTGGCCTTAGCCTCCACCGCGAGGTACATCACCAACGCAATCAGCAGCGGCAAAATAAAGTAGATCGCGCGGTAGGCGATCAACCCGGCAAGCAAGCTGCCGCGCGACGCCTCATGCTGCAGCAAGCCGATAAACACCGCCTCCAGCACCCCAAGCCCCGCCGGGATATGTGTAACCACGCCGGCAATCGCGCTGATCAGCAACACGCCCAACACCAGTGGATAGTCCAGCTTGGCCGGCAACAAGGTGAAGATCACCGCCGCCATCAGTGACCAGTTCAGCGCGCCCATTGCCAGCTGTAAACAGGCCATGCGCAGCGACGGCAGGTTGATCTCGATGCCTTTGATCGACCACGCGCGCTTTGTCGAAAACCGGCAGGCTGCCAGGTAGCCGAAGCTGACCAACACCAACAACACACCTATGCCTTGCAAGGCCAGGGTGCTGACTTTCCACCCGGGCGGCATCGTCACCAAACCGCTGCTGAACACCATACCGGCCAGCGCCATATAGCCGAACCAATTGGTGGCCAGGCTCAGCCCAAGAATCTTGGCGATATTGCCGGTGCTTACCCCGAGCCGCGAATACAGCCGGTAACGCATGGCTATCCCGCCGACCCACGCGCTCAGGTTGAGGTTGAACGCGTAGCTGATGATTCCCACCGGCAGGATTTGCTTCCAAACCAGCGGTTGGCGGATGTAGGTGCGGCCGATGAGGTCGAAACTGGCGTAGACGAGAAAACTGCACAGGGTCAGCGCGCCGGCGATCAACAACGTGCGCAGCTTGAAGTCGCCGAGTGTCTGCAGCACTTCGCTCCAGTCGATGCGCCGCGCGAGCAGGGTGAACAGCGCGATCAACACCAGGAAGAAGACGACGGTCAGCGGCTTCTTCCAGCGTTTGAGTCGTGAACCACCGGCTTCAGAGGTCATGGGCCTGGCTCTCGAAGGGTTTCAAACGCGGTTTATGCGCGGGCAGCCAGCCCGTCAGCACGGGGAAGTGGCGCATCACATGAAACACCAAAAAACCCACGGTCAACCGCCATAACCACAGGCGTGGCTTGCGGTTTTCCGGCATGGTCTTGCAGTGCTCGCGGGCGAGCAGTTCCAGGCGTTCGTACAGCTGCTGGTTGAACGCGCGGTCGCGAATCAACACGTTGGCTTCCAGGTTCAGGGACAGGCTCAATGGGTCCAGGTTGCTTGAGCCTACGGTGCTCCACTCGTCGTCCACCAACGCGACTTTGCCGTGTAGCGGGCGCTGGCAATACTCATGGATCACCACGCCGTCCTTGAGCAAATAGTCATAAAGCATGCGCGCTGCCAGCTTGGCCAACAGCACGTCGGGCTGGCCCTGCATGATCAGTTGCACGTGCACGCCACGGCGCGCGGCATTGCGAATCTCGCGCAGCAGGCGGTAGCCGGGGAAGAAGTAGGCGTTGGCAATCACCACGCGTTTTTGCGCCTTGCTCAAGGCGTGGATATAGGCCTCTTCGATATCGTCGCGGTGCTGCACGTTGTCGCGGTAAATCAAACGTACCAGGCCGTCCTCATTGGCCGTTGTCCACGGTGTCGGCCGTTGCTGGCGCCGTCGCCAGCCGCGCCGCGTGCGCACCTGACGGCCGCTTTGGGCCAGGGCGAAATGATGCAGGTCGGCGACCGCAGGGCCGGTCACGCGCACGGCATAATCCTGCTTGGCTTCGGGGCCGAAATCGCCCAGATGGTCGGCAGAAAAATTGATCCCGCCGATAAACGCCACGCTGGCGTCCACCACCACGATCTTGCGGTGCAGGCGACGGAACCAGTTGGTGCGAATCCCCAGCGTTTTCGACGCCGGGTCAAACATCTGCACCAGCACGCCAGCCTCGGCCAGCTCACCGAGAAACGCCGGGCTCAGCTCGCCGCAGCCAAACCCGTCGAGGCTGGCCACCACCTTGACGCCGCGCTGCGCCGCCTCAATCAGGATGCCTTTGAGCTCATGGCCGACCTTGTCTTCGAACAGAATAAAGGTCTCCAGCAGGATCTCCCGCTGGGCCTCGCGCATCGCGTCGAACACCCTGGGGAAGTAAGCCTCGCCGTTCTCCAGCAACTCAAGACGGTTGCCACTCTGCCAGCCGTAATCGAGATCACGCGCCTTGGCGTCGTCGGGCGGCTGGTCGGTGGCAATGTGCTCTACCGCGACGGTCATAACTCGATCTCCACCGACAATGGCACATGGTCTGACAGATGCGACCACGGCCGGGTCGTCAGTACCTTGGGGTTGTGAATTTTCAGGTTGCGCACATAGATGCGGTCCAGCGGTAACAGCGGCAGGCGCGCCGGAAAGGTGCGCGCGGGCTTACCCGTGGCTTCAACAAACACTTCTCTGAGGCCGCTCTGGCTCAGGTCGGCCTTTTGGCGCCAGTCGTTGAAATCACCGGCCACCACCAGCGGCGCGTCGGCCGGGATGTGGCTGATGCGCTCTTGCAGCAAACGCAATTGCTGCTGACGATGCACCTCGCGCAGGCCCAAGTGCATGCAGATCGCATGCACCTCTTGGCCGGTGCCGGGCAGGCGCAATACGCAATGCAGCAGCCCACGGCTTTCATGGCCGCTTTGCGAGATGTCGAGGTTGTCGTAGCGCACGATCTGGAATTTGGACAGCAACGCGTTGCCGTGGTCGCCATGCGGGTAGACCGCGTTGCGCCCGTAAGCGAACTGCGGCCAGATGCTGTCGGCCAGGAACTCGTATTGCGGCATCTTTGGCCAGTCCTGGTAGCGCTGGGGATGGCGTTCGTGAGTGCCGTGGATTTCCTGCAAGAACACCATGTCGGCGCCCACGCTGCGCACCGCTTCACGCAGCTCGGGCAGGATGAAGCGTCGATTCAGCGCGGTGAAACCCTTGTGGATGTTCACCGTCAGCACTGTGAAGCGCGTGATGGCGGTGGTGGGCGTGGCGGGGATCAATTCCGGATGGGTCATGGCAGCACCCCGGGTTCCGGCAACTTGCCGGGCTCGGTGGCCAAGTGTTTATCCAGCTCGAAGCGCTGCAACAGTTGGCGCGCATCGAAGGGCGCGCGCACTTTGATGTCATTGTCGAAATAACAAAAAATATCGCGTTGCTTGCGCGCGCGTGGCGTGTGTTTCGGGGCGACCCAATGCGCATCCGCCGGTTGTTTGCCCTGGCGCCAGCAATCGATGCGGTCACCCCAACGCTTGAGCGCCTCGGCGGTGTAGCCGCTGGCGTAGAGTTTTTTGTCACCGTGCAGGCGCAGGTACAGGAAGTTGGCGGTGACGTCTTCGATATACGGCCACTTGCCGGCGGTGTCGGCGACCACCAGTGCCACGCCGTGCTTGTCCAGCATCTGCACAAACTCCGGTACTGCAAAACTCTGGTGGCGAATTTCCACCGCATGGCGCAGCGCCTTTTTGCCATGGGCTTGCATGCTCGCCTTGCCGTTCAGGCGCGGCTCGTGCTCGCGGGCGAGGGCGGCGGCCTGTTGGGTGTCGGCGGGGAGTTGCTGAAGAAAGGCTTCAAACAGCGGCGGGTCGAATGTGAAGCTGGGCGGGAATTGCCAGAGGATCGGCCCGAGCTTTTCTTTCAGTTCCAGCACCCCGGAAGCAAAGAAATTGGCCATCGGCTTGTGCACATCGCGCAAGCGCAGAATGTGGGTGATATAGCGCGGTGCTTTCACGCTGAACATGAAATTATCAGGCGTGTCGGCGTACCACTCGGCATAACGCTTGGGTGTTTGCAGGGCGTAAAACGAGCCGTTGATTTCGATGCTGTTGACGGCGCGTGACGCAAATTGCAATTCGCGTTTCTGGGTCAGGCCCTCGGGGTAGAAATCCCCCCGCCAGGGCGTGTAGCGCCAGCCGGAAATGCCGATGTGAATCGCCGCCATAATTGCTCCCGTGGATGTAGGGTCAAGTGACCTCCGTTTTGGGATGACTGCGGTTTTTGTCGGAAAGTTTCGCCGTTCCTACAGACGGTACGAGGTAAAGAATGTGGGCGCGGGCTGCCTGCGATAGTGGTAGGTCAGGCGATGAATGCGACGCTGGCGTACCGCAATCGCGGCAAGCCAGCGCCCATATTGGATGTGTGGCGTGCTGAATCAGTGTCCGACTACCGTGCGCGTCGAACTGTCGGCATACACCGGCCCCAACCGGTCCAGTCGGCCACTCCACGCCGTCAGTGCCAGGGCCACCAACACCACTGAGCCGCCGATCCACGCGGTGTGGATCAAGCCCATGTGCGCCACGATCAAGCCCCCGGCCCAGGCGCCGCCGGCGATTCCGAGGTTGAACGCCGCAATGTTCAAGCCCGACGCCACATCCACCGCCTGCGGGGTGTGACGTTCAGCCTGGCGCACCACGTACACCTGCAGGCCCGGCACATTGCCGAAGGCGACCGCGCCCCACACCAGCACGGTGGCCAGCGCCAGCCAGGGGTTGCTGGCGGTCAGGCTGAGGATGAACAGCACCGCCGCGAGCAGGGCGAAGATGATTTTCAACGCGCTGATCGGGCCGCGTTTATCGGCCAGCTTGCCGCCCCAGATATTCCCCGCCGCCACCGAGATGCCGTACACCAGCAGCACCAGGCTGACGGTGCCGGCGCTGAAGCCGGAAATGTCCTGAAGGATCGGCGCCAGAAAGGTAAACGCGATGAACGAGCCGCCGTAGCCGATGGCGGTCATGGCGTACACAAGCAGCAAGCGTGGCTGCTTGAGCACTTGCAGTTGTTGCAGCAACGAGGCGGGTTTGCGGTGGGCGATGCTGTTCGGCACATAGATCAGGCTGCCGACAAACGCGATCACCCCCAGGGCCGAAACAGCGAGGAACGTTTCCCGCCAGCCGAAGTGCTGGCCGATAAACGTGCCCAGCGGCACGCCGGTGACCAGTGCAACGGTCAAGCCGGTAAACATGATCGCAATCGCGCTGGCGGCTTTCTCCTTGGGCACCAGGCTGGTGGCGATGGTCGAGCCAATCGAGAAAAACACCCCGTGGGCCAGGCCGGTGACGATTCGCGCCAGCACCAGCGACTCATAACTCGGCGCCTGCCAGGCCAACAGGTTGCCGAGGGTGAACAGCACCATCAGCGACAGCAGCAGCCCTTTGCGCGGCACCTTGCCGGTGAGGGCGGTGAGCACCGGCGCGCCAATGGCAACGCCCAAGGCGTACAGGCTGACCAGCAAGCCGGCGGACGGCAGGCCGACGCCCAGGTCGGCGCCGAGGGTGGGTAACAGGCCAACGATGACGAACTCGGTCGTCCCGATGGCAAAAGCGCTGAGGGTCAGCGCGAGTAAGGCAATGGGCATGGCTGCAACTCCGATGGGTGTGATTCAGGAGCGCAGTGTCGGGATTTGGCTTGTGCGGAAAAAGACACGGATCGGCATTTGATAGTTGACCGGGAGGCAAAGATGCCCGATGGCGGGGAACGATCAAGGCTCAAACCCGTCAGTTCCTTACAGACCCTGCTGATGGAGCCCGGTGTTTTGCTGAATTTAAAGACTGCATTACTGCTTGGTGCGCTGCTGCTGTGTGGCAATGGCGCGCTGCAAGCTGCAACGCCTGCGGCCGCCGCAGCGCCTGCCGCAGCGGCTGAACCGGCCAAACCGGAGTTGCTGGTCGAGGGCGGCCTGTTGGGCGCCATCAGTTCCAGCATTGACGATGTACAGGACAAGCTTGACCTCAACCAGAACCTCATCGACGCCTGGCGCTTGCGCGCCGATCGCGCGGCGGATGAGGTGGGCCGCTTGGTCGACCAGACGGCTGAACGCTCGCCGTGGAGCGTGGCCGGCGACTTCCTGCTGCTGTCCGGCGTCTGGGTTGGCGCCTTTGCGGTGTTGACCCTGCTGGGGCACTTAGTTGTGCAGCGCTTGAGTCGGCGGCATTTTGTCGAGCGACGCGAACGCTTGCTGGCAGTCTTGGGGTATGTGGTGCCCTACACGATCCCCGCGCTCATCTGTCTGCCACTGACCCTCTACGTCAGCCACTTCCTGGCCTCGTCGGTGGGTCGCGCGCTGGCGCTGTGTTTTGCCTACGCCACCAGCAGCGGCATCTTTTCCACGTCGATGTTGCTGTGCGTGATCGTCATGTTCAATCTCGGCCACAAGCGCCCGGCCGTGCAGATCATTCGCAACTACTGCCCCAAGCCGCTGTTCCTTATCGGCTTCCTGGCCGCCCTCAGCGACGCGCTGACCAGCCCGCAGATCGCCCGACAGTTGGGTGGCAATATCACCAGCAGCATCGCGGTTTTCACCGGCCTGTTCGCGGCGGTGATTTTCGGTGTATTGGTGGTGCGCCTGCGCCGGCCGGTGGCGCATTTGATCCGCAATCGGCCACTGGCCCAGCGCCTCAAACACCCTGCGCTGCAGCAATCGCTGCGAGTGTTTTCCGGGCTGTGGTACTGGCCGATTCTGTTGATGGTGCTGGTCTCGGCGATCAACCTGATCGGTGCCGGCGACGATAACCAGAAGGCGCTGCGCTGTGCGCTGTTCACCACGATCTTGCTGATCGGCACGGTGTTTCTCAGCACGGTGTTGCAACACCTGTTCAAGTCCCGCAGCCAGGTGGCGATCCAGCGCAGCAGCGCCTACAAGGAGCGCTTCCTGAGCCTGTTGCACGCGATCTTGCGCATCGCCATGGCCATCGCGTTTATCGAAATTCTGGGGCGTATCTGGGGCATCTCGCTGTTCGAATTTGCCCAGCGCAACTCGGTGGGCCGCGCGATCAGCGACTCCCTGAGCAGCATCGGCCTGATCCTGCTGATGACCTGGCTGTTCTGGGTGGTGCTCGACACCGCGATTCAGGAAGCGCTGAAACCGCCGGTCAATAAACGCTCCAGCCGTCAGCCGAGTACGCGGGTCAAAACCATCCTGCCGCTGCTGCGTAACGCGGTGAAAATCATCCTGGTGGTGATCTGCGCGATCACCACCATGGCCAACCTTGGCATCAACGTCGCGCCGTTGCTGGCCGGTGCCGGTGTGGTCGGTCTGGCCATCGGTTTTGGCTCGCAGCAATTGGTGCAGGACGTGATCACTGGCCTGTTCATCATCATCGAAGACACGCTGTCCATCGGCGATTGGGTCGTGCTCGACTCCGGCCACGCCGGTACCGTAGAAGGCCTGACCATCCGTACGTTGCGCCTGCGTGACGGCAAGGGTTTCGTGCACTCGGTGCCGTTCGGGCAGATCAAGGCGGTCACCAACCAGTCGCGGCAATTTGCCTATGCGTTCTTCTCAGTGCAGTTCACCTACGACACCGATGTGGACAAGGCCGTGGACCTGATCCGCGAGGCCGGGCAATCGATTCGCGATGACGTGTTCCTCAAGTACAACCTGCAAGGGCCGCTGGAGGTGTTTGGCGTCGACAAGATGGACCTCAACGGCGTGGTGCTGACCGCGCAGTTCCGCACGGTGTCGGGCGGGCAATACGCGGTGAGCCGCGCGTTCAACCAGCGCTTGAAAAAGCTTGTGGATAACTGTGATGAGGTGCACTTCGCGCAAACTTATCCACAGCAGGTCTTGCTGCCCAAGCGCACGGCGCAGGTGGATGAGCCGGATGAGGAGGCGCCGGCTTCGGTGGTGTTGACCGAGCAGCCGCGTACCCAGTGAGGGAAGGTGTCTGGGCTGGCCCCATCGCGGGCAAGCCCGGCTCCCACCTTTTGACCGTGTGAACCCGTTCAATGTGGGAGCTGGCTTGCCTGCGATGAGGCCCTTGAAGTCACTGCGACTTAATGCCTGATCAACTTCTCCTGCACCGCCAACTGATCCACCTCCACCCATATCTGCTGCTTGCCGCCGACCATCACCGCCGCCGGCAGCCCGTCGCGGTACACCACCCGATTGCCACTCACCGCCGGCACTTTACTGCCCGGCAGCAGCGTGCCCACCAGGTTCAGCGGATCAGCCCCGCACACCGCAATCAAACTGCCGTCATGCGGCCGGCGGCGGACTTCGCGCAATGACGCAATTGCCTCCGGCAACGCAAACTGCTCGCCCGCCAGCCCACTGACGAACCGCCCGCCGCGGATCTCCCCGCGCGCTTCGAGCCTATGGAAAGTACGCAGCAATTCGCGCCAGCTCGGCAACCAATCCGCCTCACGCTCCAGCAACCGCCAGAACACCACGCCATAGCGGCGCAGCAAGGTCATCGCCACATGCTCCAGCGTCTCGGCCGAATGTGGCCCGGCGGCGCTCGGTGAACGGCGCAGCAAAGCCCAGCGCCCGGCGTCGTCCATGCCGCCGATAAACGCCCCGCGTCCGCGCCGGCTGCTGCGCGCCTGGCGTTTGCTGGCGGGTGTGGTCAGCGCGCGCAGGCCGGCGAAGCTGTCGGCATTCACCAGCCCTGCGCCCACCAGTTCCTGCAGCGCCGTCTCCAGTTCGCTGCGCAGCAGATGGGCTTCGTGCACCAGTTCGTCGAAAAACAGCGCGCCATGTTCACGCAGCGCCACGTGGACTTTCTGCGCTTTGGGCGACAGCGTGGTGCTGTCGGTCATCTCGGTCAGCCCGCTCCACAGCGGCACTTGGCTGCGCGGCAGCAACACCACCGGTGTGCTGCGCAGGGCCATCGCGCCAGCCTTGTTGCTCAGCCGCGTCCACACCAGCTTGCCGCTGCGGCACAGGTCGTCGAGCCAGGTGGATGAGTAATCCTTCAGGCGCGCGCTCAGCAGGTCAGTGTCCCAAGCCGAGGTGGCGGCGGCGTAGCCCTCAAACTGCGCGACAATCTGCGGCAACATGGCGCTGCCCTGGCCGCGTGTGCCCTCGGACAGGTGCTGCCAATCGAACAGAAAGCGCATGAAATCCTGCAGCGCCACCGGCTCGATTTCCCGGCGCAGGCGCTTGACCGTGTAGCGATGAATGCGCGCGAGCAAATGCCGTTCGCACCACTGTTCTTCGCTGGCGCCAGGGCTGAAACGGCCGCGCAGCACGTAGCCTTCGTGCTCCAGGCGAGCGAGTGCCTGGGTTACGTCTGCCACCGGCAGGGCCAATGGCGCGGCGATCTCGATCAGGCTCAGCGGGCCGAACCCGCCGAGGCGGGCGCGCAGCACTTCGACCAGCGCATCATCAGTGGTCCAGGGTTCATCGAAGCCCGGCAGCAACGGCAAGTCGTTGGGATAGATAGCCTGCAAACAGCTCAAGCGTTCCACCGCCACCCACAGGCCATTGCTCAATGCATAGGCGCGCCCACCCTTGGCCAAGGCCTGCAGCCACTCGGCCCATTGCGGCATGACCTCGTGAGTGGCAATGCAGGCCAGGCTCATCAGCGCTTCGTGCATTTCGTCCAGGCCATTGGGCGCCGGCCAGGCTTCCTCGCGCACGCCGGCGATGGCCTCGGCATCCAGCGCGCCGAGGTCGTCGGTGCTGTGCGGGTCGCTCCAGCGCCGGTTGAGCACGGCTTGGGTACGGCGTTCCTCCAAGGGGGCATCGTCGAGAAAGGTGTAGGGGCGCGCGCTGAGAATTTCCGCGGCCATGGGCGAGGGCGCCGGCAGGTCACGGCTGATCAGCCGCACTTCGCCGCTTTCCATGCGCCGCAGCAGCGCCAGCCAGGCGTTGCTGTCCATGGCGTCGTGCAGGCAGTCGTCGAGGGTCTGCTCCACCAAGGGGTGCTCGGGCACTTCGCGCTCGCCGGCGAGGTTTTCCAGGCAGGCGATCTGGTCGGGAAACACGTTGGCGATCAGGTCTTCGCTTTTCATGCGCTGGATCTGCGGCGCCACTTTGCGCCCGCCGGTATAACGCGGCAACGCCAGTGCCACACCGGCGTTCCAGCGCCAGCGCACGCCAAACAGCGGCGCGTCCAGCACAGCCTGGATCAGGACGTGCTCGGCACTGTTGCTGTTCAGATACCGCCACACGTCATCCAGCTCAAAACTGTGGCTGGTCGACAGCGACAGCACGATTGCATTTTCACTGGCCGCCGCCTGCAATTCGACATTGAACGTGCGGCAAAAACGCTTGCGCAACGCCAGGCCCCAGGCGCGATTGATACGGCTGCCAAACGGCGTGTGAATGATCAGTTGGGTGCCGCCGGACTCGTCGAAAAACCGCTCCATGATCAACGTGTCCTGGGACGGCAGCGCGCTCAGGGCCAGGCGTGCGCGGGCCAGGTAATCGAGGATCTGCTCGGCGCTGGCGTGGTTCAGGCCAAGGGTGCCGGTGAGCCAGTCGAGGGCCGCTTGCAAGTCGCCGGGCGTGGCGCTGAGCAGCGCGTCGAGCTGGCCTTGAAACCGCGCCACCGCCGCCGACAATTCGTTGCTGCGCCCCGGCGCCTCGCCCAGCCAGAACGGAATGGTCGGCGGCTGGCCATGGGCGTCCTCAACTCGCACCTTGCCGGCTTCGACCCGCAAAATTCTGTAGGACGTATTACCGAGCTGGAAGATATCCCCAGCGATGCTTTCCACCGCGAAGTCTTCGTTGACGCTGCCGATGTTCAGGCTCTGCGGCTCCAGCAGCACGCTGTAGTCGGCGTTGTCGGGGATGGTGCCGCCGCTGGTCACGGCGGTCAGCTTGGCGCCACGGCGGCCGCGCAGGGTGTGGGTCACGGCGTCGCGGTGCAGGTAGGCGCTACGGATGCCCTGGCGGCCGTTATAGCCCTCGGCGAGCATCTGCAACAGCGCCCGGTAATGGCGCTGATCCAGCGCGGCGTAGGGCGCGGCGCGGCGAATGAGATCGAGCAATGCGGGTTCCGACCATTCCTGCGCACTGACTTCGGCGATGATCTGCTGGGCCAGTACATCCAGCGGCGCGACCGGGATCTGCAAGGTGTCCAGCTCACCCCGGCGCACGCAGTCGAGCAGGGCGGCGCACTCGATCAAGTCGTCGCGGGTGGTGGCGAACAGGCGCCCCTTGGGCGTGCCGCCGACCTGGTGCCCGGAACGGCCGACGCGTTGCAGGAAACCATTGATTGAGCCGGGCGAGCCGATCTGACACACCAGGTCGACGTCACCGATATCAATCCCCAGCTCCAGAGACGCAGTGGCGATCAGCACTTGCAACTCGCCGGCCTTGAGCCGTTGCTCGGCGTCCAGGCGCAGCTCTTTGGCCAGGCTGCCGTGGTGCGCGGCCACGGCGGTTTTGCCCAGGCGCTCGCTCAAGTGCCGCGCCAGGCGTTCGGCCAGGCGCCGGGTGTTGACGAAAATCAGCGTGGTGCGGTGTTCGCGCGCCAACTCGGCGAGGCGGTTGTAGACCAGTTCCCACACGTCGTTGGCCATGACCGCCGAGAGCGGCACCGGCGGCACTTCGATATCCAGGTCACGCGGGCGGGCGTGGCCGATATCGACAATTGCGCAGGGGCGGTCGGTGCCGACCAAAAAGCGCGACACCGCCTCGATGGGCTTTTGCGTGGCTGACAGGCCAATGCGGGTCAGCGGTTCGGCGCACAGGCCCTGCAGGCGTTCCAGGCTCAGGGCCATATGGCTGCCGCGTTTGCTGGCGGCAATGGCGTGGATTTCATCGACGATCACCGTGCGCGTGCTGGCGAGCATGTGCCGGCCGGAGTCCGAACCCAGCAGCACGTAGAGCGATTCCGGGGTGGTCACCAGGATATGCGGCGGGCGCTTGCGCATCTGTGCGCGGTCTTTTTGCGGGGTGTCGCCGGTGCGCACGGCGGTGCGGATCACCAAGGGCGGCAAGCCCATCGCCTGCAGCTGCGCGGTGATGCCGGTGAGCGGGTTTTGCAGGTTGATCTGGATGTCGTTGGACAATGCCTTGAGCGGCGAGACATACACCACCAGCGTCTCGTCCGGCAGTTGCCCGCCATTCGCCAGACCTTTGTGCACCAGGTCATCCAGCACGGCGAGGAACGCCGTCAAGGTCTTGCCGGAACCGGTGGGCGCCGCGATCAGGGTGGAGCGGCGCTGGCGAATCAGCGGCCACGCCTGGGCCTGGGCGCTGGTCACCGAGGGGAAAGCGTTGCGGAACCAGGCGCTGACAGCGGGGTGAAAGCCGTTCAAGACCGTGTCCGTGGTTTCAGGAAGGTTCATACCCCTTATATGCAACCGGCGGTGCCAAGTTGCAACCCCGCACTTTATCCGTGACGGTTGCGCTACAAACCCGCAAAATGCAACGATTCTGGAATAAACCTACGGCCGGCTTCATCCGCCGGCCGACAATAACCATCGTTCCAAACAGACCGGGCCTGCACACTCTATGCGAATGCGCCTTATGTTACTGGGCGGCGGGAATGCCCTCGGGCAAGCGCTGATTCGCCTCGGTGCAGAGGAAGACATCGGTTTCCTCGCACCCAAACCGCCCCAAGACGGCTGGGATGCCGCGAGCCTTACCCAATTGCTCGACGACACCCGTCCCGATGCGTTGATCAACCTCGCCTACTATTTCGACTGGTTTCAGGCCGAAGCGGTCAGCGAAACCCGTTTGGCCTCTCAGGAATTCGCCATCGAGCGCCTGGCCGAGCTGTGCCAGCACCACAACATTACCTTGCTGCAACCGTCCAGCTACCGCGTGTTCGATGGCTCCCGCGCCACCGCCTACAGCGAAAAAGACGAGCCGGTGCCACTGGGCCTGCGCGGCCAGGCGCTGTGGCGCATCGAGCAAAGCGTGCGCGCCACCTGCCCGCAACATGTGCTGCTGCGTTTTGGTTGGCTGCTGGATGACAGCGTCGACGGCACGCTCGGGCGCTTTTTGGCGCGGGCCGAGAAGCCGGATGAGTTGCTGATGGCCGATGATCGCCGGGGTAACCCGACGCCCGTGGACGATGCCGCGCGGGTGATCATCTCGGTGCTCAAGCAACTTGATTGCGCGGCGCCGCTGTGGGGCACGTATCACTACGCCGGGCACGAGGCGACCACACCGTTGGCGCTGGGCCAGGCGATCCTTACCGAAGCGCGTAATTTCCACCCGCTGGCGATCGAATCGCCTACCGCCCAGGCTCACGCGGCACGCCCGGATGCGGCAGATGAACCGCAACACGCGGTGCTGGCCTGCAAGAAAATCCTGCACACCTTCGGCGTCAAGCCTCGGGCGTGGCGGGCGGGGCTGCCGGCGTTGCTGGACCGGTTCTACCGCCACAGCTGACACCGCACAAAACCAAAATGTGGGAGCGGGTTTTGTGTGGGAGCTGGCTTGCCTGCGATCGCATCACCTCGGTATCACTGATACACCGAGGTGTCTGCATCGCGGGCAAGCCCGACTCCCACACAAGCCCGCTCCCACATGGGTTATGCAGTGTTAGTTAAATCGGATTTAGAACTTGTAGCCGATACCCACCATGTAAACCATCGGGTCAACGTCCACATTGACCTTGGCACGTGTGCCCTGGCCCAGCGCATTGTTGTCCACGGTGGCCTTGGTGCTGATGTCGATGTAGCGCGCCTGGGCGTTGATCATCCACTTGTCGTTGATCATGTAGTCGGCGCCGATCTGCGCGGCCCAGCCCCAGGAGTTTTCGGCCTTGAAGTTGCTGAAGCCGGCTTGTTCGGCGCGGCTGCTGACGTGCTCGTCGTAGATCCAGGTGTAGTTGATACCGGCGCCCACGTACGGCTGAAAGGCGGATTTGCTATCCATCGGGTAGTACACGACGCTCAGGGTTGGCGGCAGGTGCTTGAGGGTGCCGAGCTTGCCGTTGGCGGCGCCGAGGGCGGTGTTCTTGATCTTCACATCGTGCTCGAACGGCGTGGCCGCCAGCAGTTCGATACCGACGTGGTTGGTCAGCATGTAGGCGAAGTTCAACCCCAGTTGGGTGTCGCTGCTCATGGTCGCCTTGCCGCCCAGGTTGGTGCCCGCCAATGGGCCCTGATCGACCTTCACATGGCCACTTTCAGCTTCCGGATTCACGGTAATTGCACCGGCGCGAATCAGAATTTCGCCCGCTTCGTGAGCGTGTGCGACCGGGGCGGCGAGGGCGAGCGCGAAGAGGGACGCGCCGAGCAGAGACTTGTTCATGGGAGCTCCAAAAGGACGTTAAAAGTTGTACGTCCAATGGTAAAGATCGTTCCGTTCGATCCTTTGACTCAGCTCAATGAAAGGACGATCAGCCCCTATTCCTGCAGCTCGTAGACATAAATCTTGTCGGCATCCATTTGATAACCGGCGTCGGCCAGCTCGCTGGATGACGGCTTGACCTGCATCGCGCCCTCGATCCAATACGGCTGATACAACTCATCGAGTTTCACCCCGACTTCGCTTTTCACATGCACGATCTGGTTCGAGGGCGGCGGCGGTACGTGGATGCACGCGCCGAAATACGGCACCAGCAAAAACTCGGTGGTGCGGCCTTCTTCGCTGACTTCCAGCGGCACGATGTAACCCGGCAAGCGGATGTGTTTACCGTCCAGGCTTTGCACCACCGGCGCGTTGGGCAAGTCCTGCTTGGCGGCCGGCGCCGACTCGACCGACAGCGCGTCGGCCATGTTCGACAGGTCGTGCAGCGGTTTCATGTTGGGGATTTCCGGCGGCGCGTCCGGCGGGATCATCTCCTGCCATGACAGATCCTTCGGTTGGTCTTCGGCCCAGACGGGCACTGCCACCAACAGCAGCATTGCAAACAGGGCACGACGCATCGAAGCCTTCCTCATAAACGTATGGACAGGCCATCGGCCAGTGATTGTCGATAGGCGCGCCACGCGGGCACGCTGCCCATCAACAGCGCCGCGGCGAGAATGCCGGCGAGCAAGGTCCATTCATATTCGCTCGGCCATGACATCGGCAGGTCCAGCCCGTAATTGGCCTGCAAATACCCGCGCGAGGCGGCGATGCACAGGTACAACAAGCCGACGCCAGCGACCACGCCGGACAAGGCCAGGGCGAAGGCTTCAAAGATCAGCAGCGTTGCGATATGCCACGGCCGCGCGCCCACCGAGCGCAAAATGGCCATTTCACGGCGGCGCTCGTTGAGGCTGGTGAGGATCGCCGTGAGCATGCCGATCAAACCGGTCAGCACCACGAACAGCGAGATCACGAACAGCGCTTTTTCGGCGGTGCCCATCATGCTCCACAACTCTTGCAGGGCCACGCCCGGCAATATCGCCAGCATCGGCTCGCCGCGAAATTCATTGATTTCGCGTTGCAGGGCGAAGGTGGAAATCTTGTTGTTCAGGCCGAGCATGAACGCGGTGATGGCCTGTGGCGTGAGGTCCATGTTGCGCGCCTGATCGGCGCTGATGCGACCTTTGCCCTGGGCCGGCACGCCGTTGTGCCAGTCGATGTGAATGGCTTCCATGCCACCGAGGCTGATGTGCAGCGTACGGTCCACCGGCGTGCCGGTGCGTTTCAAAATGCCGACCACGGTGAACGGTTTGTCATCGTGTTTGACCAGGCTGACCACCGCGACACCATGGGCCAGCACCAGCTTGTCGCCCAGCTTGTAATGCAGCGCCTCGGCGACTTCGGCGCCGAGCACCACTTCAAACGGGTCGGTGGCAAAGGCGCGGCCGCTGGCCAGTTCGAGGTTCTGTTTGCGGCCGTACTGGTAGTGCTCGAAGTAGGATTGGTTGGTGCCCATCACTCGATAGCCGCGGTGCGAGTCGCCGAGGGAAATCGGGATCGCCCATTTCACCTGCGGGCTGGCGGCGAAGTGCTCGTAGCTGTCCCAACGGATGTTGTTGGTGGCGTTGCCGATACGGAACACCGAGTACAGCAGCAAGTTGACCGAGCCCGAACGCGCGCCGACGATCAGGTCGGTGCCGCTGATGGTGCTGGCAAAACTGTTGCGCGCCTCAACGCGCACGCGTTCCACCGCGAGCAGCAAGCAGACTGACAGCGCGATGGCAAAGGCGGTGAGGATCGCGGTAAAGCGGCGGTTAGCCAGGCTGGCCATGGCTAGACGAAACAAATACATCTCAAACCTCTGCGGGCGTGGCGGCGCGATTGAGTTCGGCCAGCGACAGGTGGCGGTCGAACAGCGGCGCGAGGCTCTGGTCATGGCTGACAAACAGCAAGCTGGCGCCAGCGTCGCGGCATTCGGCGAACAACAACTGAATGAAAGCTTCGCGGGCGTCGTAGTCCAGCGCCGAGGTGGGTTCGTCGGCGATCACCAGTTCCGGTTGGCCGATCAGCGCGCGGGCGGCGGCGACGCGTTGTTGTTGGCCGATAGACAGTGAGTCGGCGCGGCGCTCGAGCAGGTTGTTGTCGTTGAGGCCCAAATGCGCGAGCAAGGTCGCGGCGGCCTGGTCGACGCTGCCGTGGCGCTGAACCGCGCGTTGCGCGCGCAGCTTGGAAAAGTGGCAAGGCAGCTCGACGTTCTCGCGCACCGACAGAAACGGCAGCAGGTTGAATTGCTGGAAGATGTAGCCGGTGTGGTCCACGCGAAAGCGGTCGCGGGCGCCGGCCGAGAGTTCGGTCAGCTCCTGGCCGAGCAGGCGGATGCTGCCCCGGCTGGGTTTTTGCACGCCGCCGAGCAGGCCGAGCAGCGTGGTTTTGCCGCTGCCGCTCGGGCCTTTGAGAAACAGGGTTTCGCCGGCTTGCAGGCTAAACGCTGGGATGTCCAGCAACTGTGGGTGACCGGGCCAGTTGAAGCCCAGGTCAGACAGTTCGATCAGTGCTTGGGTCATGTGAAATCAATATCGCCTGGTTGTGGAGCGTGGCGCCGATCCAATGTGGGAGCTGGCTTGCCTGCGATGACGGCGGCACATTCAATATGGATGTGTCTGTTATACCGCTATCGCAGGCAAGCCAACTCCCACATTGACCGTGTTTCAAATCAGAACTTCAGGGTGGCTGCGGTGGCCGTTGCTTCCACACCTTGCTGGCCGCTTGGGCCGATCAGTTGTACCTGAATCTTCTGAGTGGCGGGGAAGGTCTTGAACACCTGGGTCAGGTCGAGGTTGCTCAAGGCCGTCGGCGTGGCGCAGGTGAACTGGTAGTGGGCGTGGATTTCACTGTGGTCATGATGATGTTCGTGGGCGGCTGCGCCTTTGCCGTCGGTGGCGTGGTCATCGTCGTCATCATCATGATCGGCTTCAGGCTTGTCGCCGAACAGCGGGCTGTTGAGTTCCTGGGTGCTGATCACGCAACCGGCGGCCTTGGGCACATTGAGCAGGGCCAGTGGGTTTTCCAGTGACTTGCGGGCTGCGGCAACCTTGGCTTTGTCGGCGGGCGTGCTGGCCTGGTGTTCAAAACCCACGAGGTTCATGGCCGGGCTGTCAAATTCCAGCTCAAGCGTCTGACCGTCGAGTACCGCATTGAGACGGCCGACGCCATGCTCGTGGGCGCCGAGGCTGCCGTGCTCATGTTCGTGATCATCGTGAGCATGGGCAACTGCCAGTGGCAGCAGGGCAAACGGCAAAGCAAGCAGCAGACGGCGCATGAGAAGGCTCCAGAACATGAAAGTTTTGTTATGTGATCTTATAACAATAGTGACAGAGTTTGACCGCCCGCTTGGCGTTGCGCAAGCCGCGTGGGAGCATGCCCGTCAGAAAAAAGTGCAGGAGTAGGGACGATGTTGCGAATTCGTGGAACGGTCGGCGACGTGCCGGTGGACTTGACCCTGGAGCTGGACGACGGCGATTGGGCGCGCTTGGGCGCCCAGTTGCAGGCCGCGCCTACGCCGAGCGCGCCCGCTGCCGCGCCGGTCAAACACAATGATGATCTGTGGCAGAACGCCCAGGACCTGTTGCGCAAGGCCGGGCAACTCAACGGGCTGGAACTGCTCGATCAGCTGGAAGGCTTGGCCGGTGACGCCGCATCAGGCAAGCGCCTGCTGGTGCGCTTGCGCCATAACGCCAGCGTGAAAGTGACCAGCGGCGGGGATACGCCGCTGTACAGCTGGATCGGCGATTAGTACAGCGCAGCAAATAACTTGCGGCGGTACGCGGTGACCAGCGGGTGGTCATTGCCGAGCAGTTCGAACACCTGCAGCAAGGTCTTGTGCGGCAAGCCTTCGCTGTAGCTGCGGTTGCGGATAAACAGCTTGAGCAAGCCTTCCAGCGCCGCGTCGTATTGCTGGCGTGCCAGCTGCTGAATCGCCAGCTGATAGGCCGCCTCATCATCCTGCGGGTTTTGCGCCAGACGGCTTTTCAAGTCGGCGGCGTCCGGCAGCTCGGCGGCCTGGCGCAGGAAGGTGATTTGCGCCTTGGCGCCGGCGAGAGCGGCTTTGTGGTCATCGCTTTTCACGGCGTCGAGCACGGCCTGGGCTTCGCCCAGTTCACCGCGCTCGGCCAGGCAGCGCGCGTACAGGATCAGCGCGCCGGCGTTGGTGTTGTCTTCACCCAGCATCGTTACCAGCACCGCTTCGGCATCGCTGATGCGGCCTTCGGCAAA
The DNA here is from genome assembly GCF_047943075.1 of Pseudomonas sp. NFX183. Classification (NCBI taxonomy): domain Bacteria; kingdom Pseudomonadati; phylum Pseudomonadota; class Gammaproteobacteria; order Pseudomonadales; family Pseudomonadaceae; genus Pseudomonas; species Pseudomonas sp. NFX183. The sequence goes on from NZ_CP181333.1 coordinate 2,878,157, forward strand.
CAGCGCCTGGGCCTGCTCCAGCGGATCAGCCGCCGCCGGTGGTGGCATCTGCACGTGCGGCTCCAGTATTGCGCGCACCGCCGACTCCGGCTGCGCGCCGGCAAACCCGTCCACCGGCTGGCCGTCCTTGAACAGCACCACAGTGGGCAGGCTCTGAATGCCAAAACGCGCGACGATATCCTGCTCAGCCTCGCAATCGACCTTGGCCAGCAGCAACTCACCCTGATAACTCTCGGCAATTTTCGCCAACATTGGCATCAACGCCTTGCACGGCGCGCACCACTCCGCCCAGAAATCCACCAGCACGGGTTTCTCGAAGGAGTTCTGGATCACTGCCTGGTCGAAGTTGGCGGTGGTGACGTCGAAGATGTACGGCGTGGGCTCACTCATGGGGCGTCTCGAATAAAGCGGGAATGGGGCAACTATAAGGGGATGGAGTCCAGATCGCTATCGCGGGCAAGCCCGCTCCCACAAGGGAATGCGGCCAGGCGTGGTAGCGGGCGTGCCCGCGATGGCCTCAAGTGCGCCGCGAATGGTACAGGCTCACCTTGCGAAACTCCCAAGGCTCGGCCAGGTCCGGCAGGGTCAGTGCCTCAAGGATTTCCAGGCGTTGATAAGCCGGGTGCTGGAAGTCGCGCACGCGCGAATCTGCTACCAGTGCTTCACGGCCGCGCGTCAGGAGTTGATCAAGCAGCGGCAGGTTGGCGCGGTCGTAAAGCACGTCGGCCACCAGGATCAGGTCGAAGCGATCGGCTTCGGCGAAAAAGTCGGCTGAATAACTCAGTTCTACGCCGTTGAGTTCGGCATTCGCCCTGCAGGACGCCAACGCCAGCGGGTCCAAATCACACGCGACCACTTCCAGCGCGCCCGCCTTGAGGGCGGCAATCCCGGCCACGCCAGAGCCTGCGCCAAAATCCAGCACGCGCTTGCCGGCAACCCACTCGGGGTGCGCCGCCAGGTAACGCGCCAGCGCCAGACCGCTGGCCCAGCAGAAACTCCAATAGGGCGGCTCATGCAGGATGCGCCGGGTTTCTTCGGGGCTGAAGGCGCGGTCCATATTGTCCGCGTCCAGCAGCCACAACGACAGCTCGGTGCCCGGCAGCGGGCAGGGCACCAGTTGCGCGTCGCCGATCAGTTCGCTCAGGGCGCGTTGCAGGTCCAGCGGTGGCGTCATGGCGCCGGGACGAGTTGCAGCGGGCCGGTGGCCTGGGTAATTGCCTGGGTGATGCGCACGGCGGGCAGGTGCAGGATCAACTGGCCGGACTGGCTGGCGCGACCGCGCAATTCAACCCGCGCACCGGCCGGGAAGGCTTCCGGGTTAAAACGCAGGCGGAACGCCAGGGGCTTGCCATTGCCGGTCAACACGCTGCTGGCGAGCAGTTGTTGCGGGCGGTTGCGCTCGTCAATCACCAGCAGGGCCAGTTCGACTTCGGCGTTGGCCGGCACGCCGTTGAGGGTGCCGTTGATTTCGCGCTGATAAGCCGGCAGCGGGCCGAGGTCTTCAATGCCGGGCACTTTTTTCTCTTGGGCGGGCGTCGGTTGAGGCGCCGAAGGCTTGGGGGCTTCGCTGCTGCAGGCGACCAGAAAACTGAACAGGGCGAGTAAAACAAGTGGTCGTAACTGCATGTACGGCTCCAGAAAGGGCAAAATCCGTGGCTTTAAAATAAAGAAACATATAAGCCTGCCTATATACCGTAAAGGCTATGGCTTGTCTTGCCACAGGGATGCGCTACCATGGCCCTCCCTTTTTTTGTTGCCTGCCACCATGCACTGTCCCTTCTGCGGTGCCAACGACACCAAGGTCATTGACTCGCGTCTGGTCGCCGAGGGCGATCAAGTACGTCGCCGGCGCGAATGCCTGGCCTCTGGCTGCGGTGAACGTTTCACCACCTTCGAAACCGCCGAACTGGTATTGCCACGTCTGATCAAGTCCGACGGCAGCCGCCAGCCTTTCGACGAAGACAAACTGCGCGCCGGTATGCAGCGCGCCCTGGAAAAACGCCCGGTGAGTGTCGAGCGGCTGGAGGCGGCGCTGGTGCATATCAAGCACAAGCTGCGTGCGACCGGCGAGCGCGAGGTCAAGAGCCTGGTGGTTGGAGAGCTGGTGATGGGCGAGCTGCAAAAGCTCGACGAAGTCGCCTATATCCGTTTCGCCTCGGTGTATCGACGCTTCCAGGACCTCAACGAGTTCCGCGAAGAAATCGACCGCCTGGCCCGTGAGCCTGCCAAAAAATGAACCCTCCGTCTGCCGAACAAGCTGTCCTCGATGCCCATTACATGGCCCGCGCCCTCGAATTGGCGCGCAAGGGCGTGTACACCACCCACCCCAACCCGCGTGTGGGCTGCGTGATTGTGCGTGACGGGCAGGTTGTCGGCGAAGGCTGGCACGAGCGCACCGGCGAACCGCATGCCGAACCGAATGCCCTGCGCGCTGCCGGTGCCAAGGCGCGTGGCGCCACGGTGTATGTAACCCTGGAGCCGTGCAGCCACCACGGACGCACGCCGCCGTGTGCCGATGCACTGGTGACTGCCGGTGTAGCGCGCGTGGTGGCCGGGATGCAGGACCCGAACCCGGAAGTGGCCGGGCGTGGCATGCAGCGCTTGGCGCAAGCCGGTATCGAAACCCGCAGCGGCGTGCTGGAAAGCGAAGCGCGCGCGCTGAACCCGGGCTTCCTCAAGCGCATGGAGCACGGTCTGCCGTTTGTGCGGGTCAAGCTGGCGATGAGCCTGGACGGCCGCACCGCAATGGCCAGCGGCGAAAGCCAATGGATCACCGGCCCGGCTGCCCGCGCCGCCGTACAGCGCCTGCGTGCCGAGGCCAGTGTGGTGCTGACCGGCGCCGACACGGTGCTGGCCGATGGCGCGCGTCTGACGGTGCGCGCCGCCGAGTTGGGCCTGGACGATGAAACCACCGCACTTGCGATGTCGCGCCCGCCCTTGCGCGTGTTGATCGACGGGCGCCTGCGGGTGCCGCTCAATGCGCCGTTCTTCAAGGCCGGCCCGGCGTTGGTCATCACCTGCGTGACCGCGGAAAACCAGTTCCCCCGTGGCCCCGAATGCCTGGTGGTGCCGGGCGTTGACGGTCAGGTCGACCTGCGCTCGGCCCTGGTGGCCCTGGCCGCCCGTGGCGTCAACGACGTGCTGGTGGAAGCCGGCCCGAGCCTGGCCGGTGCGTTTGCCCAGCAAGGGCTGGTGGACGAGTACGTGATATTCGTCGCCGGCAAGTTCCTCGGCTCCGCCGCCCGGCCTCTGCTGGACTGGCCGCTTGAGAAACTGGCCGATGCCCCCCCACTCAAGATCACTGACATGCGCGCTGTAGGCGACGACTGGCGAGTCACTGCCATCCCTATGCCAGCAGCGAGCGTATAATTCCCGGCCCGCGCTTGAGCGACAGCCCCTCGTTTTCAGGAGAACGAAATGTTCACCGGCATTATCGAATCCATCGGCAGCATCCGTGCAATGACTCCCAAAGGCGGCGACATCCGCCTGCTGGTTGAAACCGGCAAGCTGGACCTGGGCGACGTCAAGCTGGGCGACAGCATCGCCGTCAGCGGCGTGTGCCTGACCGTCATCGAGCTGCCTGGCAACGGCTTTGCCGCCGACGTCAGCCGGGAAACCCTGGACTGCACCGCGATGAACGACCTCAAGGCCGGCAGCCCGGTCAACCTGGAAAAAGCCCTGACCCCGACCACGCGCCTGGGCGGCCACCTGGTCAGCGGCCATGTCGATGGCGTCGGCGAAGTGGTGTCCCGCAGCGAAAACGCGCGGGCCGTGGAATTTCGCATCCGCGCACCCAAAGAGCTGGCCAAGTACATCGCCCACAAAGGCTCGATCACCGTCGACGGCACCAGCCTGACCGTGAACGCCGTGAATGGCGCCGAATTTGAACTGACCATCATTCCCCACACCCTGAGCGAAACCATCATGGCCTCGTACCAGCCAGGTCGCCGGGTGAATCTGGAAGTCGACTTGCTTGCCCGTTACCTGGAGCGCCTGCTGTTGGGCGATAAGGCCGCAGAGCCTACCGCCGGGAACATCACTGAAAGTTTTTTAGCCGCTAACGGCTACCTTAAATCCTGACCAAGGGGGTGCCGCGTGGCGCTCAATAGTATCGAAGAACTGGTTGAAGACATCCGCCAAGGCAAGATGGTCATCCTGATGGATGACGAAGACCGTGAAAACGAAGGCGACATCATCATGGCCGCCGAGGCCTGCAAGGCTGAGCACATCAACTTCATGGCCAAGCACGCGCGTGGGCTGATCTGCATGCCCATGAGCCGCGAACGCTGCGAGTTGCTCAAGCTGCCCTTGATGGCGCCGCGCAACGGGTCGGGTTTCGGCACCAAGTTCACCGTATCGATTGAAGCGACCACCGGCGTGACCACCGGTATTTCTGCGGCCGACCGCGCGCGCACCGTGCAAGCCGCCGCCGCCAAAGACGCCAAGGCCGAAGACATCGTCAGCCCCGGCCACATCTTCCCGCTGATGGCCCAGCCGGGCGGCACCCTCGCGCGTGCCGGCCACACCGAAGCCGCCTGCGACCTGGCGCGCATGGCCGGTTTCGAGCCGAGCGGCGTCATCTGCGAAGTGATGAACGACGACGGCACCATGGCTCGTCGCACTGAACTTGAAGCGTTTGCGGCTGAACACAACCTCAAGATCGGCACGATTGCCGACCTGATTCACTACCGCATGATCCATGAACGTACCGTTCAGCGGATTGCCGAGCAGCCACTGGACAGCGAACTGGGCCAATTCAATTTGGTGACCTACCGTGATTCAGTGGAAGGTGACGTGCACATGGCCCTGACGCTGGGGAACATTTGCGCCGAAGAACCGACCCTGGTGCGTGTGCACAACATGGACCCGCTGCGCGACCTGCTGATGGTCAAGCAGCCCGGCCGCTGGAGCCTGCGCGCCGCCATGGCTGCGGTCTCCGAGGCAGGCAGCGGTGTGGTGCTGTTGCTCGGTCACCCGTTGGACGGCGATGTATTGCTGGCGCATATCCGCGAAACCGCCGACCACGTGCCGGTGAAAAAACCGACCACCTACAGCATCGTCGGTGCCGGTTCGCAGATCCTTCGTGACCTGGGCGTACGCAAAATGCGCCTGATGAGCGCGCCAATGAAATTTAATGCGATATCCGGTTTCGACCTGGAAGTTGTAGAATACGTGCCCTCCGAATAAAGGCCGGCGATTTTTGCCCCTTGTTCGCGGTTAAATCATCACTGAGGGACGCACTTTTCGCGTCCCGGCTCTTTAAGAGATTTGTCGAATGACCCTGAAGACCATCGAAGGTACCTTCATCGCCCCCAAAGGCCGCTATGCCCTGGTGGTTGGCCGCTTCAACAGCTTCGTGGTTGAAAGCCTGGTAAGCGGTGCCGTTGACGCCCTGGTTCGCCACGGTGTGAGCGAGAGCGATATCACTCTCATCCGTGCCCCTGGCGCCTTCGAAATTCCACTGGTTGCGCAAAAAGTTGCTCAGCAGGGTGAATACGCGGCGATCATCGCCCTGGGCGCGGTCATTCGTGGCGGCACCCCGCATTTCGAATACGTGGCCGGCGAATGCACCAAGGGCCTGGCCCAGGTGTCCATGGAGTTCGGCGTGCCCGTCGCTTTCGGCGTGCTGACCGTGGATTCCATCGAGCAAGCCATCGAGCGTTCCGGCACCAAGGCCGGTAACAAAGGCGCTGAAGCTGCTCTGTCCGCGCTGGAAATGGTCAGCCTGCTGTCGCAGTTGGAGGCCAAGTGATTTCCGACGAGAGCGATCAGTTCAACCCCCAAGACCCGCGCCCTGCGGATGCCGGCAAGCCGTCCAAAAGCGAGAAGCGCCGTAAAGCGCGTCAACTCGCGACTCAGGCGCTGTACCAGCGTCTGATGGCGGGCGCTTCGCTGAACGAAATCGAAGCGCAGTTCCGCGTCGACAACGACTTCACGTTTGCCGACCAGAGCTACTTCCACGACATCCTGCACGGTGTGCATGCCAACCTGACCGAGATCGACACGGCGCTGGCGCCTTGCCTGGACCTGACGATCGAAGAGCTGGACCCGGTTGAACTGTGCGTTATGCGGCTGTCCACCTGGGAACTGCTCAAGCGCGTTGACGTGCCGTACCGCGTGGTGATCAACGAAGGGATCGAGCTGGCCAAAGTCTACGGTTCGACCGACGGCCACAAGTTCGTCAACGGCGTGCTCGACAAGCTGGCCCCGCGCCTGCGTGAAGCCGAAGTGAAGGAACACAAGCGCTAAGTCGCGCTGACCTTCCCAATGGGTGAGTTCGAGCTGATCCGCAACTACTTCGCCGCCGCGCCCTGTGCGCAGGGCGGCGAAGGCATTGCCCTCGGGATCGGCGACGACTGTGCCTTGCTGGCGCTCCCCGCCGGGGAGCAGCTGGCAATCTCCACCGATACGTTAGTGGCCGGCGTGCATTTTGCCGACCCGTGTGACCCGTTCCTGCTCGGCCAGCGCTCGCTGGCCGTGGCAGTGAGCGACTTGGCTGCCATGGGCGCCCATCCGCTTGCCTTTACCCTTGCCCTGACAACGCCGACGGTCGATGCCGATTGGCTGCAACGCTATGCCCAGGGTTTGAACGCCATGGCGCAAAGCTGCGGAGTGGGCCTGGTGGGCGGCGATACCACGCGCGGGCCGCTGAGCCTGACCCTGACCGTGTTTGGCCGTGTGCCGGCTGGGCAGGCGTTGACGCGCAGCGGTGCGCAACCGGGTGACTTGCTGTGTGTAGGCGGTGAGCTGGGCAATGCTGCCGGTGCGTTGCCGCTGGTGCTGGGCCAACGCACGGCAGACGCCGCTGTCGCCGAGCCGCTGCTGGCGCACTACTTTTCGCCACAACCGCAACTGGCGTTGGGCCTGGCGCTGCGGGCAAAGGCCACATCGGCCATGGATATCTCCGACGGGTTGTTGGCCGATTGCGGGCATATCGCCAAGGCGTCGGCTGTCAGCCTGGTGATTGAGCGTCAGCAATTGCCGTTGTCCGCGGCCTTGCTGGCGTTTCTCGGTGATGACCAGGCGCGCGTGGCGGCCCTGAGCGGGGGCGACGACTACGTATTGGCGTTCACGTTGCCGCCGGCCGAGCTGGCGCCGTTGCAGGCTGCTGGTTGGCCGATCCACGTGATCGGTCGGGTCGAGGCGGGGCAGGGCGTCACCTTGCTCGATGCCACTGGGCAAGACATCACACCGGCCGTGCGTGGCTATCAGCATTTTCACGAAACACCGTAAGCCAGCGACCTGCGCTACCCTCTATACGGATATTACGGTGTGTGGGGTTGTGTCGTTATGGATGTACGCCGTTGGCTGCTGGTGGTGCTGTGTGCACTCGCCTCGCTGGTCCAAGCAGATGAGGGCCCGGTCCCTGGCAAGATCACGCTGGCCAGTGAGGAATGGAACGACTACACCAACAAAGATGGCAGCGGCCTGGCCTGGGACTTATTGCGCCAAATCTTCGAGCCCGCCGGCATCACCCTGCAAACCCGCAGCGAGCCCTATACCCGCTCGGTCGGCCTGGCCCAGCGCGGCGAGGTGGATGGCTGGGTCGGTGCCTATCGCGATGAAGCCAGCGGCGTGTTGTACCCGCACTGGAATTTCGACTCGGACCACATCTACGCCCTCGGGCTGGCAACGACGCCGACGCCAAGCCTTGCCACGCTGGGCAATTACCGCCTGGCCTGGGTACGCGGCTACAAGTACGAGGAGTACTTGCCCAACCTGCGTCACTTCAACCAGATCGAACGCCGAGACGGCATCCTGCCGATGCTGCAGCACGGCCGCGCCGACTTCTACATCGACTCGCTCACCGAAGCCAGGTACGTGCTTGGCCAGGCGGACGATCCTTCGCAGTTCAGGCTCACGCCTATCGCCGAGCTGCCGCTTTACATAGGCTTTGCCGACACTGAGCGCGGCCGGGCCTTGATGGCGGTGTATGACCAGCGCATGGCGGCTTTGGTCAAAAGCGGCGAACTGAAGCCGATTTTCGGACACTGGAAGCAGCCTTACCCGTTCTGACCTGCATAGAACCGGGACGAAGGCCAATCGAACCGATTGATCTTTATCAGCGATAATTCAGCTTAAGCGTCTGTAGGAACCTGCTGTTACAATGGCGCCCTCTGTGAAATCTGAAATCAGGAGCACACGGTGCCCGTCGTTTTCGTCGCCGCTTCCAAGCTGCCTACCCCTTTTGCCACGTTCACCATGAACGGCTTTCTCGAAGAGGCCACTGGCCGCGAGCACGTCGTGCTCAGCCTGGGTGACATCGCCGACGGCGCGCCGGTGCTTGGCCGCGTGCACTCCGAGTGCCTGACCGGCGACGCATTGTTCAGCCAACGCTGTGACTGCGGTTCGCAACTGGAAGCCGCCATGCGCGCCATCGCCCGCGAAGGCCGTGGCGTGCTGCTGTACCTGCGCCAGGAAGGCCGTGGCATCGGCCTGATGAACAAGATCCGCGCCTACGAGCTGCAGGACGGCGGCGCCGATACCGTCGAAGCCAACGAACGTCTGGGCTTTGCCGCTGACCAGCGTGACTATGCGATCTGCCTGCCGATGCTCGAGCACCTGGGCGTGAAATCCCTACGCCTGATGACCAACAACCCACGCAAGGTCAAAGCCTTGACCGAGATGGGCATCACCGTGGCCGAGCGCGTGCCGCTGCACACCGGGCAAAACCCGCACAACAAGCTCTACCTGGCGACCAAAGCCAGCAAGCTCGACCACATGATGGGCAACGAGCACCAGGGCGAGGTCGACCGCGCGTGACCCGTGGCCAGGTGAAACGGCGACTGTCCTTCAACTGGTGGCAGTACCTGGCCCTGGCATTGCTGCCGCTATTCGTGATCAACCTGGTATTTGGCCAGGCCCAGTCCCTGCTTCCCGTATTGGCCATGCCGTTCTTTATTGCCGGCGTGGCCTCGATGTTTTTGAGCCTGCGTTATTTTAACGGCTATAAACACGCGCTGATCGCCACCGCCAAAGCCCTCGATACTGCCGAAGAACCGGCTGCCTGGATCACCCTCGCGGCCCGTCGTCGCACGGCGTTGCTGGTGGCGGCCCTACCGGCCTGGATCGGCGCGTTGGCGGTGTTTGTCGGCCTGGAAGCGGTGCCGCTGTTTTTGCTGGCGCTGTCGACCCTGGTGCTGTTTTACCTCTACCGCATCCCGCGTCAATTGGGATGATGCGCTACTGGCTGGCGGTGCTGCTGCTGGCATTCAGTGCCCAGGCGCTGGCGGTCCAGCGCGTCGTCAGCCTGGCGCCTTCGCTCTCTGAAATCGTGGTTGAACTGGGCGCTGCCGATTTGCTGGTGGGCGTGCTTGACGGCGGCGAACGCCCGGCGGTGCTGGCCGAAGTGCCGTCGGTTGGGCATTACGGACAACTGAACATGGAACGCCTGCTCAGCCTCAAACCGGACCTGATCCTGTTGTGGCCCGGCAGCGTCGGCCCTGCGCAGCGCGAGCAATTGCAGCGTCTGAATGTCCCCGTGTATGTCGCCGAACCCCATAGCCTCGAACAACTGACCACCCAGGTTCAAGCCATCGCCGAGCAATTGGGCCGCGCCGACGCCGGTCGGCAATTAGCCGCGCAGTTGCGTCTGCGCCTGGCCGAACTGCGCCAACGCTATCAGCGTGCCGAGCCGCTGCGGGTGTTTTACCAGGTATGGAACCAGCCGCTGTACACCGTAGGCGGCGGGCAGATCATCAGCGACGCGCTGAGTGTGTGCGGCGCGCGCAATGTGTTCGATGACCTGAAGCTGCCTGCGCCGCAGGTCAGCATCGAGTCGGTGTTGCAGCGCAATCCCGAAGTGATTCTGGCGGGGGATCAGCCGCAGTTGGACGCCTGGAAGGCCTGGCCGCAGGTGACCGCCGTGGCGCAGGGGCGTTTGTTATTGGTGCCGGATAAAGGCCTGGAGCGGCCCAGCGGCCAGATGGTCGAGGCGGTGGCCGAGCTCTGCGCGTTGATTGCCCCGCAACGCTAGCGTGCGAGAGGCGTGTTGTCCTACCGATTAATAAGATTCTTCCGTTGAGTGGCTCGGCCAGCAGCGGATTACTCTATGGCCCGCGATGCGTGCCGCATGGCGATTATTCCACTACAGGAGGTGGCCATGCGTCGTTTGATCATCGGTGTTTCTGCTGCCCTTTTGCTGACCGGCTGCGCGACGCTGGAAGGTGTCTCAACGTTGATGAATTTCTGGGCTGATCCGCTGGTAGAGAAGGCTGGGCGAGGCGAAAGAACCTCCAAGCAGGACATTCTCGCTATCCAGCAGCCCAAGCGCATCACCCCGATTCGTAGTGGCAGCTCACAGTGTTTTGACTATGAACTGGAAAGCCAAGGCAAAAAAAAGGACTTCTACGTCGGCTTTACCGAGGCCGACCGTGTTAACGCCTATGGGTTTATAGACTGCGCCGAGGCCATCAAGGCCGGGTATCTGAGTACGAATGAGCCCATGCGCGAGCGTCGTTGAGGCGCCAAGGGGAGCGGCGCGCATGACCCTGCCACTGCAATGCTCGTTCCGACAGCGAGCCATTGCCTGAAAGGTCAATCGATAGGTCGAGGCGCCGGGGCGTTGGTTACAGCTTCGGGGTCCAGGTCAGCCCGAGCATCCAGGTCTGTCCCGCTTCGCGGTAGTCCTGATTATTGGAAAAGTCCGAAGCGTTATAGCTGTAGCGGGCGCGGGCGTATTGGCGGTCCAGCAGGTTGTCGACCTTTAGTGAAATACGTATTTCACGGCTCACCGCCCAACTGCTGCGCAACCCCAGCAGTGCGTATCCACCCAGGCGGTTGCGGTTTTTTTCGTCGTCGTAGCTGCTGCTGATGACCTGCCAACTGGCCCCCAGTCCCAACTTGTCAAATTGTCGATCCAGATCCAGGTTCAACGTGCGGCGTGCACGACGGGCCAGGGTGTGGCCCGTGTCACGGTCGCGCGGGTTGATGAAGGCGGCGCCCAGGTTACTCTGCCAACCAAACAGCTCCTGCTTGAGCGCCGCTTCAAACCCATCGACACGCGCCGACGCCACGTTTTGCGGCTTGCTGGTGCTGTCGAGGATGATCGCGTTGCTTAACTGGGTGCGATACAGCGAGGCTTCCAGGCGCGTGCTGTCACTCAGTTGGCTGCGCCATTGCAGCTCGTAGCTCTTTGACGTTTCGGGCTGCAAGTTGGGGTTGCTGTACTTCGTGTCAGGGTAATAAAGGTCGTTGAAGGTCGGCGCGCGAAAGCCTTCGCTGTAGCTCAGCAGCACGTCATTGTCGGGGTTGATCGGCACAGTGAGGGTGCCGCTCCAGCTGTTCTGGCCGCCGAACTGCTGGTTCTGGTCGCGGCGCAGGCCCAGTTCGGTGGAGAACCACTCGCCGTGGAAGCGATGCTGCACAAAGGCGGCCCGGTTCCAGCGGCTGTTTTCGGTGAAGGTGGTTGAACCGTGGAAACGGTCTTCGTACCAGTCGCCGCCGACGATCAAGCTGTTCTGGTCATTCAGCGTCAGGTCGTTTTGCCAGTTGACCGAGTCGCGATAGGTATTGAACACGCTGAAATCATCGCTGAGCGTATCGCGCTTGGTATCGAGGTTCTCGCTGTGGCCCAGTTCCAGGCGCGACTGCCAGTGCGCATTGAGCTTGGCGTCGACATAACCGCTGGCGCTGCTCACGGTGTAATCGGTGTAGGGTTTCTGCCCGACAGTTTGCCCGGAAGCCGCGTCGTAGCGGCCGAAGCTGTTGTCGTACTCTGACTTGCCACGGTTATCCAACAGATTGAAACCAACCTCCAGTTCGTCGCTGAAAGCATGGCTGAGGTTGAGGCTGATGGATTGGTTGCGATAGGCATCATGGTCGCCGTCGCTGGGAAACGACTCACGCGTTGAGTTGATACCCGCCGTGTCATCCAGGCTCGCGCCCAGGTTGAAACGCGTGTGTTCATCACCGCCGGAAAGACCGACGCTGCGCTCCCAGGTCTGGTGGCTGCCAAACCCCAGTTTCAAGCGTGGCTGCAGGCCTTGCTCGGCATTACGCCGAGTGAATATCTGGATCACGCCGCCAATCGCGTCGCTGCCGTAGATCACCGAGCGCGAGCCGCGCAGCACTTCCACGCGTTCAATCTGATCGACGTTCAGGTATTGCAGCCCGCTGTCGCCGGAGGTGGTGTTGGCGATGCGTTGGCCATCGACCAGCACCAGGCTTTGCGCGGATTTGGTGCCACGAATATAGATGCCCGGCAAACTGCCACGGCCGCCGGTGGGTGCCACTTGTACGCCGGGCACGCGGCTGAGCAGGTCGGTCACGCTGGTGGGTTGCAGGCGGTCGATGTCATCACGGGTGAACACGGTGTTGGCGGCGCTGCTGTCGTTGCGCGCCTGCACCTGGCGGTTGGCGCTGATCACCACGTCGGGGAGTTTCAGTGCGTCGTCGCGCTCGAAGCTGTCGGCTAGCAGGTCAGGGGCAGGCAGCAGCAGCAAGGGTAGGGCAAGGCGAAGGCGGTTCATGGGCTGTCCATAGCATTTATCAGCAATACAAAACCAATGTGGGAGCTGGCTCCCCTGCGATGCAGGCACCTCGGTTTGTCAGTAAAACCGAGGTGATGCTATCGCAGGCAAGCCAGCTCCCACATTTTTTGAGCCGGTTTCTACAGGCCTAGCAGTGCCATGCGCGCGCGCACCGACGCTTCGATACCCGCCTCGTCCAGCCCACACTCTGCCAGCATCTGCGCCGGCTTGGCGTGTTCGACGTACACATCCGGCAAGCCCAGGTGCAGCACCGACTTGAGGATGTTCTCCCGCGCCAGGAACTCGCTGACTGCCGCACCCGCGCCGCCCATGATGGCGTTTTCTTCGACGGTCACCAGCAACTCATGGCTAGCGGCGATGTCGCGTACCAGGGCTTCGTCCAACGGTTTGACGAAACGCATGTCGACCACGGTGGCGTCGATCTTCTCGGCGACTTTCAGCGCTTCGGCCAATTGCACGCCAAACACCAGCAACGCCGTCTTGCTGCCCTGGCGCCGCACAATCCCTTTACCGATCTCGATCGGCTCCAGGTCTTTCTCGATCATTGCATTCGGGCCGTTACCACGCGGGTAACGCACGGCGGCCGGGCCGTTGTACAGGTGGCCAGTGCTGAGCATCTTGCGCAGTTCGTTCTCATCACTCGGCGTCATCACCAGCATGCCGGGGATGCAGCGCAAGTAGGACAAATCGAAACTGCCGGCGTGGGTCGGGCCGTCTTCGCCGACCAGGCCGGCGCGGTCGATGGCAAACAGCACGTCGAGGTTTTGCACCGCCACGTCGTGAACCAGTTGGTCGTAACCGCGCTGCAGGAAGGTGGAGTAGATCGCGACCACCGGCTTGGCGCCTTCACAGGCCATGCCGGCGGCGAACGTCACGGCGTGCTGCTCGGCAATCGCCACGTCGAAATAGCGCAGCGGGAAACGCTCGCTGAACGCCACCAGGTCGGAGCCTTCCTTCATCGCCGGAGTGATGCCCACCAGGCGCGAGTCGGCCGCGGCCATGTCGCACAGCCACTCGCCAAACACACCGGAGTACTTGGGCCCGCTGGCCTTTTTCGGCGCGGCGGCGGGGGCGTTGAGCGGTTCGAGTTTGGTGATCGCGTGGTAGCCGATCGGGTCAACTTCGGCCGGGGCGAAGCCTTTGCCTTTCTTGGTGACGATGTGCAGGAACTGCGGGCCCTTGAGGTCACGCATGTTGCGCAGCGTGGCGATCAGGGTTGGCAGGTCATGGCCATCGATGGGGCCGATATAGTTCCAGCCCAGTTCTTCGAACAGGGTGCCGGGCACCAGCATGCCCTTGGCGTATTCTTCGGTGCGGCGGGCAATTTCCCACGCGCCGGGCAGACGCGAGAGCACCTTTTTGCTGCCTTCGCGCATGCTGGCATAGGTGCGGCTGGAAAGAATTTTTGCCAGGTAATTCGACAGGCCACCGACATTGCGCGAAATCGACATGTCGTTGTCGTTGAGGATCACCAACATGTTGGCGTTCACTTCCGGCGCATGGTTAAGCGCTTCGAAGGCCATGCCGGCGGTCAACGCGCCATCACCGATCACCGCGATTGCCTTGCGATCGCTGCCTTGCAGGCGGGCGGCAATGGCCATGCCCAGCGCTGCGCTGATGGAGGTGCTGGAGTGGCCGACGCCAAAGGTGTCGTACTCGCTCTCGGCGCGACGCGGGAAGGCGGCCAGGCCGTCCTTCTGGCGCAGGGTGCCCATGCGCTCGCGACGGCCGGTAAGGATTTTATGCGGATACGCCTGGTGGCCCACGTCCCACACCAGCCGGTCGTCCGGGGTGTCGAACACGTAATGCAGGGCGATGGTCAGCTCGATGACGCCCAGGCCGGCACCAAAATGCCCACCGGTCTGACCGACCGTGTAGAGCAATTCCAGGCGCAACTCATCGGCCAGGGTTTCCAGCTCGGCTTCACCCAGTCGACGCAGGCCGTCCGGCGTGGCAGCACGGTCGAGCAGTGGCGTGGACGGGCGTTTGCGGGGAATCTCTTGAAACGTCGTGGGCATCAGGCGAATCGTTATAGGTATAGAAGAGGCGGCAGTTTACCTCAAGCGGTGCAAACTGCCCACGCAGAGCGCCGAACTTGGCCGATATGCGGCTGCAATGGCCGCCATTCTCAGTGGCGGCGTTCGACGATATACCGCGCCAGGTCGCGCAGAGGCTCGGCCGCCGCGTCGAAAGGTCGCAGGGCATCCAGGGCTTGGTCGCGCAGTTCCAGGGCATACGCCTTGGCCGCTTCAAGGCCAAGCAAAGCCGGATAGGTCGGTTTGTCGCGTGCGGCATCCGCGCCTTGGCGTTTGCCCAGGGTCGCGGTGTCACTTTCGACGTCGAGAATGTCGTCCTGCACCTGAAACGCCAGGCCGACGGCCCGGGAATAGGTCTGCAGGGCGGCCAATTGCGCAGCTTCAGCGCGGCCACTGGCCAACGCACCCAGGTGCACGGCGGCTTCGATCAGCGCGCCGGTCTTGTGGCGATGCATATGTTCCAGGGCCTGTTGATCCAGCTTGAGGCTGACCGAACCCATGTCGATCGCTTGCCCGCCGACCATACCGGCCGGGCCTGCGGCCAGGGCGAGTGCGGTCACCATGCGCAGGCTGTTTTCTGCGTTCACGCTATTTAAGCGCGGGTCGAGCAGGGCGCTGAACGCCAGGCTCTGCAGGCCATCGCCGGCCAAAATGGCATAGGCTTCATCAAAGGCTTTGTGGGTAGTCGGCTGGCCGCGACGTAAATCGTCGTCGTCCATCGCCGGCAAATCGTCATGCACCAGGGAATAGGCGTGAATCAGCTCCACCGCACACGCCGCGCCATTGGCCTGCTCGGCCGGCGCGCCCAGCGCTTCACACGCCGCATACGCCAGCAACGGGCGCACACGCTTGCCGCCATTCATCACGCTGTAGCGCATGGCATCGTAGAGACGCTTCATTTCCGGGCTTGGCGCAACAAACAAGGGCTCGAGCGCCGCGTTGACCCGGGCTTGGCTACTGGCCTGATACGCGTCGATCATTCCGGCTGTTCCGCATCGAAAGGTTCTTCGGCCAACTCCCCGTCACGTTCCAGCAGAACCTGGACCTTCTGCTCCGCCTGCGCCAACGCGCTCTGGCAGTCGCGCGTCAGGCCGATGCCTTGCTCGAACGCCGTCAACGAGTCTTCCAGCGACAACTCGCCGTTCTCCAGACGCTCGACCAGTGTTTGCAGGTCAGCGAGGGATTGTTCGAAATCGAGTGCAACTTTTTTGCGGGCCATGGCGGCTATTCCGGTAGACGGTAAACCGGCGCGACACTAGCAGACATGGGGATTGTGGGCAAATGAGCGGGTGGCTTCAGTCGCTTCAGCCATTGATTTGATAGCGCGTACTACGGCCTCCGCCAGGCAAACGGACCAGGCAGTTTTTTTCCAACAGATCAGTAAGATGCCGGGTTGCGGTGGCCTTGGACACCTTCGCCACTGCCTGGTACTGCGCGGCGTTGATGCCGTGTTCGAAGCCTTTTTCACCGCCGTCGAGCAGGCGGTTGAGTACCTTGATCTGTTCGGCAGATAACGAGAGGTCGCGGTGCTGCTGCCAAAACCGGGTCTTGGCCAGAACTCGGTCAATTCGCGCCATCGCCCGCTCCAGGCTGAGCAGCAAGGTTTTCAGAAACCATTCCAGCCAAGCGGTGATATCCAGTGTGGCCTTCTGGCTGGATTCCAATGCGTTGTAGTAACCGGCGCGATCCTCAAGAATGCTGGCTGACATGGCATAAAAACGGATGGCCTGATGCTCGCCTTGTGCCAATGCCAAGTCAGTGATTGCCCGGGTCAGGCGACCATTGCCGTCATCGAACGGATGCAGCGTGACAAACCAGAAGTGCGCGATGCCTGCGCGAACCAACGGGTCCAGCTCTGGCTGGTTGCGGCTGGTTTCGAACCATTCGAGGAAGTCATCCAGCGCTTGCTCCAGTCCCCGGCGCGGTGGCGCCTCGAAATGGACCTTCGGTCGATCCAGTCGCCCCGAGACCACCTGCATGGGCTCATCTCCCCTCAGAGCGCCGACATTGAGCGCGCGCGCGGCAAAGCCCGCTTCCGGGGTCGGGAACAACCAGTGATGCCAGTTCAATAAGCGCGCAAGGGTGAACGGCTGTGCGAATTGTTTGGTGGCGTCCATCATCAATTCGGCGAGGCCTTCACTGCGGCGGCTCACCTGGCCATCTTGCAGTGCCTCCAGGCCCAAGCGGCGCGCCAAAGAGGATCGCACGGAGCCGACATTCAGCTGCTCGCCTTCGATTGCCGAAGACGTCAGGATGTTTTGCAGCAAAGCATCCAGCTCATTCTGCGCACTGACCGCCTGACTAACGGAGCCGAGCATGCCTAGCAGCTTGCCTTGGGCTTGTGTGCACTCGCGCAGCAAGACAGCCAGGCGTCCGGGCTGCCAATGGAAGTGGGGCCAGTCAGTGTGTTGCCAGATCCAGGAAGGAGAATCCATGAAGGCGTACCTAGGTGCGTGAGCCGAATAAATGGGCTATTCGGCTCATTCAGTGAGCCGATTGTGCATTCTATTCGGCTCATCGTGCTGTTTTCAAACTATTCGAGAGAGTCATTAGCCGCTTGCTCCAAGCCTCGGCGTGGATATGCTTCAAAATCTAGAGCTTTGCGCTGGACGCCTTTTTGTGAATACAAAAAGGCGATGGGGGCTGATCTCACTGTCAGGCTCAGCGAAAGCTAGCGTCAATTCTTTGAACTTTTAATTTAATAAAGTGCTCGTTACATTCGGGGTGTTCGTAGTGGATGTCTTCATCGCTCAGCGAAGTGAAAGTAAGAAAAGTCTCATTGAGTAGCTCTCCGTAGAGGAAGTAGCAATAACCATAATTCGCCTTTTCAACCAGTATTTTCCTCGGTTCAACCCGTTCAATCTCGTAGTCGTCGGAAAGGTTTAGGGTGAGTTCTATGTCATAGGTTTCTCCAACTTCGATAGTGTAGGGGCAGTAGCTGACAAAACAGTTTATAGCTGTTCCCTCAATGAGAAATATCACATCATCATTTGCATGCTTATTGAGTGCTATCACTTTTCCTTTTTTATAGTGGTTTGTTATAGAGTCTGATGACTTTTTCAGTAGAGTAATCATTTGTTGTCCTTCAGAAGTCTTTTTGGCATAAAGAGGGGGATACGGTTTGTTTTATTTCTCGCCGGTTCTCATATGAATCCTGCGATGGAGGTCCGTGCGATAGCAGTGGTGATGTTTGCCTGGACGATAAGCGATTCGGTGCTGGTGAGGTGTTTAAAAAACTGGGCGAGTAGAGGTTGGTGCGGTTGGATACGTATTTTCATTTGCCGTTTTGTTCGGTGTCGGGGTTGTTGATGGCCGCGTGAGGGAAAGTTGTTTTTCAGGGATAAGCCCAACTAACGCAATCATGGTCGTCCATGTAGATCAAAAATCCAAAGCTCATGTCCGTCACCCAGAATGGGTATCCAGTGGTATCAGATAAAATACGCTCAAGTTGTTGGGGAGAGGCGATTTCCCATGCTCTATAGGACGTGTCGAACACAACGAAAATCAACTGATTACTTTGAATGTGCTTTGATACCTCTTGCCAGAAATCAGGGGTGTACTCCGTGCGGTTAACCCGTAACTGAGTTGGATCAAGATGGTTGGCACTCTCGCAGAAAAACACGTTGCCAAGAGATGCGATTAATATATCTAGGTCTTTGGGGGCAAGTTTTCTACTCTGAATACCTAAGTTTTCTAAGCTTTCGTCGATCTCTGCTTCTAGGTAACTCATTGTGCAATACCAATCCTGGAGCGGTTGACGGGGGTTATATTCAGCAAGATATGGCCTCTTTTGGCACCTCCGTTACCGCGCTTTCCGGCAGTCTGGTAGCCAATATGAGGTGAGCGTGGGCCGTTGGTACTCGGGACCGGCAAAGGGTTATCTATATGTTGTCGACAGTTTTGCTGATGCGCCGACCAAATGGGTCATAGCGGTAGCTGGCTGTTTGCCTGTTGGGTTGGGTGATGCTAATTAGCCGGTGCTGACAGTCGTAGCAATATTCGGTGACGAGTTGATTGGGGCGCCGGGTTCACTCATTTTTGAGGGTGAACCTTGGTATCTGGTGAGTAGGTTTGTTGTGATTAGCAGGCTTGCCCTGGGTTCGGCCGCGCAGCAGCCTCGAAACTGGCGGCGCGGTTTTGGTTTTCAAAGCGCGTCGCCCTTATTGGGGCTTCTGCGCAGCGCGAGCAAGCTCGCTCGCCACAGGTAAAGATCGAATGGTCTATTTAGAGGTAGTCTTTCAACACCTTTCAAGGCTGTATAAAGTATAAATTAGATGTGGAACCTTCGATTTTCTTGGCTTTTCCCTTTTTTAGGTACTCGTTGAATTCGCGTTCCAAGGATTCTTTGTCGGTGTATTTTTTGTATTTGCATGGTAACTCACATGCGTACATGTACAGCCGCCATGCGTCGAAGCCGTCGACTCTTCCGTCAGGGCCATAATCAAAGTCGATACATATTTCGGATAGGTAAACACAGCAACCAATTCCGTGCAGTTCGTAGGTTACATCACCATTAACCTTCCCGCACCGCGGGATTTTGTTGGTTCGCCACAGTCGGAGAATATTTTTAGTGCCGAATGAGCACTCAAGCAAATCAGTTGCCTTCTTTACGTGCTCTAAATACTCTGCGATCAAATTTTCAAGTGTATGAGCTTTCATCGTCTTGGCCTATTTAACCTATCCAGCCCAGCTGTATTTGACGCATCCACCACTTCCTTGGTGTTCTTAAACACGCTTTCGTGGCTTTCTATATTTTCAATCAGTTTTATGGTGACCATCGTATGTGTTCGTCTGGCGGCTGCAGCTCGATGGTGGCCGTCTATAATGTAGCGCCGTTCGTTATGCTCAAGCACTTCAATGGGTTGGTTAATATCGTATCCATTGCTTCGCATATTGCCAGAAATCTCCTCAACCTTTTTGGTTGAACGCTTCCCTTCAATGCTATGTGTCCGACTCAACGTTTCTGCATCAACTCCATGGATAAGAGGAGCGGAAGGGAGCCCTTCATCTACCCGGGTAATTTGGGCTGTATCGTCCGCACCTGTTTGGGGCTTGCAACCGTTCTCACCCGGGCAGCTATGCAAGCCCTGAGGGTCCACCCACCCCGTAGGGTTGGGCACGTACTGGTACGCGTTGATCCCACCCGCCAGCTTCACCGGGTCGGGCGTCAGGTAACGACCAATATCTGGATTGTAGTAGCGATGGCGGTTGTAGTGCAGCCCGCTTTCCGGGTCGAAGTATTGGCCTTGGAAGCGCAGTGGGTTGTCGATTTTTTCGATGTCTAGGCGACTGATCTGGCCGTAGGCGCGGTAGTGCGCGGCCCAGACGATTTCCCCGTCGGGGGCTGTGAGTTCCTGCGGGGTGCCGAGGTGGTCGAGTTGGTAGTGGAACGGCTGGGTATTTTTTGGACCAAAGCCCTCCAGCAGGACCAGCGGACGGAAACTGTCCGGCTCGTAGATATAACTGCGATGCCTGTCCGCGTGATGCTCCGCAACCAGCTTGTCGCCTTGCCAGAAAAACTCCGTCGTTAGGTCGTCGACGGTTTTGCTGATGCGCCGACCAAACGGGTCGTAGCAGTAGCTCGCGGTTTGGCCGTTGGGTTGAGTGATACCAATCAACCGATGCTGGCAGTCGTAGCGGTACTCGGTAACGAGTTGATGACCCTTACCGCGTCTTTGGCGGATCAGATTGCCGAACGCGTCATAGTCGTAATGATGATCGCCCTGAATCACCAACCGATTCCCCGCCACGATGTCCGGACCGGGGCGGTCCTGCATCAGCAGGTTGCCCGCCGGGTCGTGGCCAAAGCGCTCTTGCACGTCTTGCGAGTGATCCGCTCGAGTCAGGCGGGCGAGGGGGTCGTAGTGGTAGTGGTGTTCACCTTTGCGCGTATCGAGCAGGCGGGTCAGGTTGCCGGATTTGTCGTAGTCGTAGTGGCGACGGTAAAGATCATGGTTTTCTTGAGTTACCGCGTGGGCGTGGAGGCGGTGTTGCTCGTCGTAGTTGTAGTGGCTGAGCAGTTGGCCTTGTTGGCGCTGGCGTTCGCGACCGGTTTTGAACAGGTGGGACGTTAAGGTTTTGCCGTTCAGTTCGACGGTGGCGAGGTGGCCGCTTTTGTCGTGGTTGAAGGTGACGCGGTTGTTGTCCGGCAGGCGCAGGTTTTTCAGCTGGCCGCAGGCGTCGTAGCCGTAGCGTAAGGTGCCCCAGCCTTGGTGGTCGGCGATGAGGCGGTTTTGGCTGTCGTATTCGTAGGCTAACGCCCAGTGGCCGTCGTCGACGCTGAGGAGGTTGCCTTGGCGGTCGTAGGCGTAATCGACCACTCCACCGTCTGGGAGGGTTTTTCGTACAAGGCGGCCGGAAGGATCTCGCTCATAGCGGGTGACTAACTGACTGCCATCGTCGCCGTGCTCGGTTTTCTCCAGCAGGTTGCCGTTGAGGTCGTAGACGTAGGCCGTGCGCTGACCGTCAAAGCCGACTTCTTGCTGGATCAGCCCGTTGGGGTGGTAATCAAGCCGGTAGGTCTCGCCAACCTCGTTTTCTATCTCGGTCAGCAGCAGCCGGGCGTTGTCGTAGCGGTATTTAACCTGCGTGCCATCGGCATTGAGGCGGCGGCTGACCAGGTGCAAACCGTCGGCATATTCGTAGCGGGTGACATGCCCCAATTCGTCACGTTCGGAGGTGATTTTTCCGTAGGGGTTGTAGCTGAATTCTCGCGTCGCTCCATCGGGTTTGGTGAGTTTCAACAAGCGCCCTGCGGCGTCCCATTGATACTGCGTCAGCGCGCCATGCTCATCCTCGCGCGCAACTTGCCGCCCTAGATCGTCATAGCGATAACGCTTAACCCCACCATTCGGCAGCTGTTCCTCAACAAGCTGCCCACGCTCATTCCAAACCAGCCGATGACACCCGTTATCCGGATACCAAACCCCAATCAGTTGCCCATGTTTGTCGTAGGTGTAGTCCGTAATGTGGCCGTCAGGATCTGTCTGACGCGTAACATCGCCTTGGTCATTACGCTCGTATTTCCAAACCGCCTCACCCCGCCGTACAACCCTTACGAACCCGTTGTCATGCTCGTAGGAAGTCGGCTCATCGTCCCCCGGAAACAACGCCACCAAGCGTCCGGCTTCGTCGTACTGATACGCCGTCACCGCCCCCAGCGGATCCTGCTCAACCGTCAGCCGACCCTTGTCGTCGTAGGATTTGAAATGCTCAGCGCCGTCCGGATCAATCCGTTGCACCAGCCGCGCGCGCTGATCGTGGACATACACTTCCTGACTGCCATCAGCGTTGTGAACCGTGACTTTACCGTTGTCATCCCAGGCATACCGCGTGTCCATCTGCGAAAAACTGGCCCAATGCCGAACACATCGCGCGGCCTTGCCAGACCGTTCCCACGCCCAAAAGAAGCTCGCCCCACCGGCCAGCTGCCGCTCAAGAATGACGTGCTGATCGTCGTACCGATAAACCTCGCTTTCACCTACAGCATTGGTTGCCGAAACCAGTCGCCCAGCGTCGTCATAGGCGTAGGAAACGACGTTCTGCTCCGTCACCCACACATACGGCTCACGGCCTTTGGCGCGATGAACCTGATAGTCCACGGCCACAATGCGCCCGAGTTCGTAGCGCAAAAAAAGCGACCGACCCGCGCCGTTATCCAGCCGCTCAATGCGCCCCACGCGATCACGAGAAATCAGCAGCCGGTTGTCATACGCATCACTGATTGCTGTCAGCTGACCGTCGCGAAAGTGGTAAAACCGCGATGCCTGAGCCAGCAGCAACTCATCGGGCAGAGCACCCAAATAGATCGCCGCTTCCGCCAAGCTATTGGTAATCGCCGGACGAACAGCGGTAGGCAACGGAAACTCCGTACTGCGATTCTCATGATCCGTCCAAACCACCGAATCACCCGCAACCACCAACCGCTGCGCCAGCGCATGACTCCAGCCAAACCCCAACCCGCAATCCACTTCCACCGCACTGGTGCGGTACAACCGCGTCCACTCAAACGGCAAAATCCCGTCCAGCGCGCCATCGGTAAGGGTCAGCAATTCTTCGCCGGTGACCATCGACACCGGGCAGCCATTGGTGGCGGTTTTGTCGGCAGGCGCCGCCGCGTCTCCACGAGGGTTCTTCGCAGAGGCCGGCACATCATCCACATGCTCTTTCTGCTTCAGCACCGCGTTCTGCCGCGCGCGCCAGCGCATCTGCATCGTGCCTTGCTTCAGCCCACCGACAACCCCGCGAACCGCCACTGCTTTGTAGCGATCCACCGCCTGCATGAACTTGGTCAGAATCCCAAGCAGGCTGCGCACAAAGCCCACCGCCGCATCCAGTATCTGTGCGCCATACTTGACCAACCGCAAGCTCAGATACGCCACACCCGCCGCCGGCAGCGCGATCATCAGCACCGCGCCAATCACCAGGTCGATCAGCAGCGACACCGCAAACCCCGCTGCCGCCTCGGCCATCTCGCCCGGTGGCAACGCGTCCAACCACAGCATCGTCGTGCGCACCATCAGGTACAGCGCCGCCTCATCACTGGCCAGCAACATGGCCTTTTCCATGACCTGCGGCGCATCGGTGGCCAACTGCGCCAACTTGGCGGCCTCGGCACCCAGTTGCTCGCCGAACTTCATGGGGTCTGCAAGAATCGCCTGCACCAGCTTGATGCTGTCCCACACATCCCGGATCGCCGCCCAACTGCCCGCCAGAACGCCGCCGCCAATCGCGCTGGCTGTCGATTGTTGCCATGACGGTTTGAAGCCGTTCCATTGCCCGCGCAGCCATTGCTCCAGGTCTGCGGTCAGCCCGGCGTAGGAGGCAAACAACGCGTCTACCTGCTGCGTGGAGCCACCGCCCTGTACCCGCACCTGATAGCGCCCGCCGGCCACGCAGGTGTGGGAGCCTTTGCCATGTTCATCCAGCATGATCTGCGTGGAACTGCCGTCCTCCAGGCGGATAACCTCAACCGGGATTTTGCCGATCGGCACGTCGTACACCGATTCGAACTTGCTCTCGATCTTCAGCTCGCCACCCGCCGAGCAGCGCGCAACGGTGGAAAAATCCGCATCGGAAATGCTGAAGGAACGTTGCGAATCCCCCACCCGCAATACCCTGTCCATCCCCAGCAACGACGGCATGTCCGCTGCATGGCTGACCGAATCCAGCGCCCGCGCATACCAGGCGCCCACCTGCTGGCGATACTCATCCAGGCTCTGATGGAAGCCATTGAGCTCGTGTTCGATAAAGGCAATGTGGGCGGCGTGGGTCATCCGTGACGTCTCGGCAAAAGGGCAAGGCGTCGGAGCATGCCGCAGGAAAAAGCGCCTGGATGAACGGCTGGAAAAATCAGAAAGGGACTGCGCAGAGAACGAAAAGGTCGGTGTCAACTCAAGGCTGACGGCTACCTCAACTAGCGAAAATGCTTATTGACGGGCACTGCCCCTGCGCGTCCTTGAGCTGCGCTTCAAACGCCATCAACTCCGCCTGCATCTGCTGCAACCTGGCAATCTGCCCGGCCAGTTCGCGCTTCTTGCTGGCGATAGCCTGGTCTGCACGCTCCCAAGGCAAGGCATCGCCCTCGTGCCCGTGCAGAATTCCCTGCAACTCCTTGAGCTTGAACCCCAACTGCTGGGCGCACTTGATCAACGCCAGCAGCTCGACACTTTGCGCCGAATAGACCCGATAACGCCCCTCCCGCTGCGGCGCAGGCAACAGGCCTATCGCCTCATAGTGACGAATCGCCTTGATGGTCGTGCCCGACAGTTGCGCGGCTTTGCCGATGTACATGAAAACTCCCTTTTCCCATTAGTCCGCCAGCCTGAGTCAGCCACTTTGCCCGCTGCGCTGGCGTAGAGGCCAACAGCGGCCCGAACATCAACGTTTTGGTCGGCTTGATGCCGCAAAACGCCAGTGTGGTGCTGCGCACCTGATGAATGCCGGGCATGCGGTAGAACCAGCGGTAATACCACGGCGGCGTGTCCAGGGTCACCAACACGTGCGCGGTTCGGCCGAGCAGCAGCTTGTCAGGAAACGACTTGCCTTCGCGGTATTTAAAGGCAAAGCCGGGTAGGAAAATACGGTCGATGAACCCTTTCAATAACGCCGGAATACCGCCCCACCAGATCGGGAAAACGAATGCCAGATGGGTGGCCCAGAGGATGTCGGACTGGGCGCTGAGCAAGTCAGGTTCCAATGGTTGGATCTGTGTGTAGCCGTGGTGAAGCACGGGGTCGAAAGTGAGGTCGCCCAAGGGTAGGACGCGTACTGGGTGGCCGGCGATTTTTGCACTGTGGATGTAGGCATCGGCCAAGGCTGAGCAGAAGCTCGTGCCGCAAGGGTGGCCGAGGATGACCAGGATGCGCTGGGGCATAGGGTGATGTCCTGAAAAGGGAGCTTTCAGGGTAGGGTGTGCCGTATAGGGGAGAGTCAAGCGCCGGACCGTGCCGCGCCTCAAGGCGCTCAGTTAAGCGAACGCAATACTCAAAGCCGCGAAGATCAACTGTGGGAGCGGGCTTGCCCGCGAAGACGTCGGCCCAGCAAACAATGATGTTGACTGAACCAGCGCTTTCGCGGGCAAGCCCGTTCCCACAGGGATTTACGCTTGACTGAACAGCATGGGCTTGGCTGATAAATGCCTACGCAACATCAAGCCGTGTGCTTGCTCCCCGTTTCCATGTCCGTGCTGCCCCAAGGCCGCCAGTCGTCGGTGTGCCGTTCACTGCCATGCGGCCCGCTGGAGCTGGTGCCGCCTGCGAGGAATTTCTCCCACAGGTTTTTGCTGTCCGGGTCGCTGTCTTTGTGCAGGTAGGGCGCCAGTCGCGCCAGCGAGCTGCCTTTTTTGTCTTCGGTTTCCTGGAAGTGTTTCCACTCGTCCGACTGATACTCGAACATCGACTTGTCGTCCGGCGTGTCGCGGCCGCCGTACATGTAGGTGGCATAGCGCGCGTATTCGAGCTTGTCGCCCCAGTCGTCCTTGGTCACGCCGGCGTCGGCGAGGTCTTTGAAGAACTTGCCTTGGGAGTCGGTGAGTTTTTGCATTTTGGCATGCTCGACCGCCTCGGCAATCAGGGTGCCTGCGACCCCGAAGATCACACCCGCCACGGCGAAAACCGGACCCGCCACTCGCGCGCCGATGGCGAGCCCGCGTATGACCGTCGCGGCAACATCACCGGCCAGTTTGCCTGCCAGGTGAGCACCTTTGGGGGCGAACATCGCGATGGTATTGGCGATCGCCATACCCGTACCGGACGCACCTCCACCCAGCGTGAAGGCAGCGTCAGTTTTTTCCAGTGCGGTCTTGGCGTTTTTCAGTTTGCGCGCGCCGGAAACGATGTCCATCACGCCGCCGGTCAAGTCCAGGCCGGAGCCGCCCATAAACCGCAGGAACGAGCGCCCGGAGGCGATCGCAATTTCGGATTTGGACGCCGGCGTACCTTTGCCGGGGAGGTCCTTGACGCCCATGTGTTCGCCCAGGGTTTTGGCGGCGCTGTCGTACTCCTTAACCTCATCGGCCGACAGATTGCCTACGTCGAGTTTCTTGAGAGTGTCGGAAGCTTCCTTGACGCGGGTGCTGATGGATGCGGCCAGCGCGTCAGATTTTTCAGTGGTTTTCTTACCCCAGATGTCCGGGAGGTTCTCATCGATCAGCCCGAGCCATTCAGTGGCCTTGATTTTTGCCGGGCCTTTACCGTCTTTGTCCACGTCAGGTTCATAGGGTTTGGTGCCACCCAGGGTTTCCACAATGTTCGAACCGAACTTGAGGAAGTCGTTGGTGAAGCTCAAGCCGGCGACCAGGTCTTTCGCGGCGGCGATCTTCTGGTCGTCGGTCATGTTGCCGCCGCCATTGGCGAGCTGCAGCGCGCCGCTGACCAGGTTCATGGTGCCCGCCATGGCACTGAGCCCGCCGGTGGAGCTGGCGGTGTGCAGCACTGTCTTCAGGGAGCCAGCGGCCGCTTCGCGATTGGCGCCCAGGCCCTTCAATTGAGTGTCGACCACCTTGTCGATGGCTTTCGGGTCGCCGCTGGCAGCCGCGAGACGAATGGCCGCTGCGATCTGTTTGTTCTCTGCCGGTGTCAGCCCTTTGATATGGCCGTCGAGGATGTCGATCTCATCCTTCATCTTTTTGTACATGTCGTAGGCTTTGTCGCCCTTGTCCAGGCCACCCAGGGCGGCGTTGATACCGCCCTTGATCATCGTGAACGAGGCCTTCAGCCCACTTTCGGTATTTTCCGGCGAGACCTTGTCGGGGTTTTCCATGTAGGTGTTGAGCTGGTGCGTCATCATGTTCTGGTCGAACGTCTGTTTGCGCGCGGTGTAGCTGTCCGGTTCGAGAATGCGCAGCGACTCGAAATAGCGGTCTACATCCAACTCGGCCATTTCCGATTTCTTCGGATCACCCGAGTCATTCATCGCGATCACATATTCCTCGAAGTTCAAGTTGGCATCACGGGTGCCGTCTTTGAAGAGGGCCGGGAATACTTGTTCGCGCACTTCATTCAACCGATCTTGCGACAAACTACCGACACTTTTCTGTAGTTCTGCGTCGTAGCGATCCTTAATCCCTTCCTTGCCCATCAACGTGGAAATTTCTTTGGCGAGTTTGTCCTCGTCGACCATCTCTTTGACGTCTTTGCCGTTCAACTGCGTCGGCGTCTTATCCGTCTCACGGTAAGTGCCGCTGCCCAGGTTGATGCTCTCCGCGTAGCCGTACAGGTCGTAGCCGTTGTCCAGCGCGGCCTGGGCGTCCATCAGCTTGACGATCTTGGCCTCGTCCGAGTCTTCGGCCAGCTTGCCGCTCTTGATGTCATCGCGAATGCCCTGCACAAAGTTCTCGGCCGTCTGGCCGCCCACGGTCTTGTCGTTGGGCAACTCCATGTCCATCAGGCCTTCGGCACCGAAGGTCGGGATGTTGTATTTGTCGCGCAGGGCTTGCACGTCTTCGGGCTCATCGGGCGGCGCGGCCTTGTCGGTGTGCGTCGCGTCTTTGACGTGCATCAGGTCGCCTTTGAGGCTCGAATAGCCGTACTTGCCGAAATCCTGCAAGCGCCCGGCCTCGGTGCCATGGCGGGCTTCCTTGTCTTTGGTGAAACCGTCGATGCTGTCGTTGTCTTTATTCCTGGCGTCGACGCCAGTGAGCAAATGGCCGTTTTCATCGATGCTCACCACATGTTCCAGCACCTGGGTGGCGCGGTACGCGGCGTCGGCGTCGTTCTCGAAATCGCCCACTTGCTTCTTGAGGTTGTCCTTCACGTCGCTCTGGTTGCCGAGGTTTTTCAGCAGCGGTGTGGCGTCGATAATCTCCTTGGCCGAGCGCGTGTCACCGTCGGGGCGTTTCTGCTGGTCGCCCAAATCCGACTTCACCACCTCGCCGCGCAGGCTGGAATAGCCATACTTGCCGAAATCCTGAAGCCGGCCCGCCTCAGTGCCATGCCGCGCCTCGCCATCTTTGGTGAAGCCGTCGATGCTGTTGTTGCCCACATCCTTGCCATCGGTCAGCTTGCCGTCTTCGTCGATGTATTCGACATGCTCCAGCACTTTTGAGGCGCGATAGGCGGCGTCCGCGTCTTTCTCAAAATCGCCGACCTGCTTTTTGAGGTTGTCCTTCACCCCGCTTTGATTTCCGAGCTGGGCGAGCAGCGGCGTGTCATCAATAATCTGCTGGGCCGAGCGGGTATCACCTTCGGGGCGTTTCTGGCCTTTACCCAACTCGTACTTGGGTGCAGACGCTTTTTCGACGGATTTTTCCCAGGCAGCGACGGAGCTTTTTTGAGTGACCGCTGCGTCCTTTGGGGTCGTTTCTACCTTCGCTACCATGGTACTTCTCCTGATCTAATTATTACGCCTGCCACTTTTAAAACGCGCAGGGCCGCACAACTTCCCAGGTAACTTACCCGAGACGGTTTATTGAATAACGAGAGGGCGGTCTTAGTTGGTTGGCCGCTGGGCGTTGCTGCTGTGAAAGATGACGTGACGGAACTTAGCACGGACTTTTAGCCCATTCGCAAAGCCTTCACAACAATTCACAACGGCGAGGTTATTTCGGAACATTTATGGAGTAGGGCGGGTATTGGCAAGAGAGCCTGACGTTCAACGCGGGCTTATCGTAGAGCGCGGCAAGCTGGGTGGTGGTGCGCCGCTCCCGCTGAAGAACCGTTCATCAGATTTCAATGCCGGCAGAGAAATTCTTAAGCGGAGGGTACTTTTTGACAGGCACAACGAACCAGGAAAAATCTCACGCGTGAGCTATTGAGCATCGCCAACATTGCCTGTAGATTTTCTCACGCGTGAGTTTTTCACAACGAGGTCAGCACCATGAAAAGCAGCTCTCCATCGAGCCCGCCAGCAGGGCCCGATCCTGATTCAGCAAGCCGCAAGGGAGAGCGCTTGAAGTCGCCCGCGAAAAAACCATCGAGCTTTTACATGAAGCAGATGCGCGCGGGCCTGACGGCCGCCGGTTATGTGAAACACGAGACTTGGGTGCTTCCCGAAAACCGAAGCCTGCTCAAGCAAATGGAGAAACAGCTTCGCCAACCGATTCTGGCTGGCTCATTCATGTCGGAGAATTTCATGAGCGCAGGTACTAACTGGAATATCGATCGCCTCTTCACAGCGCTTCAGGCCTTGGATGAAGTGGTTTCCAACGA
This sequence comes from Pseudomonas sp. NFX183, assembly GCF_047943075.1. NCBI lineage: Bacteria > Pseudomonadati > Pseudomonadota > Gammaproteobacteria > Pseudomonadales > Pseudomonadaceae > Pseudomonas > Pseudomonas sp. NFX183. Next base: position 2,907,332 of record NZ_CP181333.1, read on the forward strand.
CATTACGCTTTCTCTCGTTCAGGGCGCCGAGTCCAGCATCAAGCTGGAAATGAACGACTTCGGGGGCTTGCCGATTTACATCGCGGTGGTCGGCGAACAGATCATCGTGGACACCGTGCTGGTCGACGTCGAGTCCATCAATGACGTAACGGCATTCAATGACGCGGTGCTGCGCAGCCGCGAAATGTTCCCGCTTTCCTCGATCGGCATCGAGTCCATGCCTAACGGCCAAGTTGTTTACAACATGTTCGGTGCGCTGAGCTCCGACTCCAGCCTGACCAACATCGTGACCGAGGTGAAAACCCTGGTCGACAACGTGCAGCGCGCCAGCGAAGCCTTCGAACGTTTCTTCAATTAAGTATTCGGGAGTATCCAATGACTCAGTCCATCTGGAGCAAATTGTTCACCGCGCTGCGTGGCGGTGCCAGCGAAGTCGGCGAATCGATCGTCGACCAACAAGCCCTGCGCATCCTCGACCAGGAAATTCGCGACGCCGACACGGCGCTGGCCAACGCCAAGCGTGAGCTGGTGAGCATCATGGCCAAGCACAAACTGGCGACTGATCGCGTTGGCGAGTACGACGCCAAGATCAAGGACCTGGAGTCCAAGGCCATGGCCGCTATCCAGGCCAATCGTGAAGACCTGGCCATGGAAGTGGCCGAAGCCATTTCGACCCTGACCAACGAACGTGACGTCGAGCAAAAGCAGGCCACCGAGTTCGGCGGCTACGCCGACGGCATGCGCAAAGACATCACCAAAGCCGAAAGCCGGATCAAAAGCCTGCGCCAGCAAGTGGACATGGCCAAGGCGCGCGAAAGCGTACAGAAGGCCCAGGTCAGTGCGTCCATCGCCAGTGGTGGCGCCAACGGCAAGCTGGAAACCGCCGTCGGTACCCTGAATCGCTTGCAGGCCAAACAGCAGCAACGTGCCGCTGAACTGCAAGCTCAGGATGAACTGGCTGAGGCATCCACGGGCACCGACCTGGAGCGCAAGCTGCGCGACGCCGGTATTACGCCGGACACAGGCAGCGCCAATGCGATTCTGGAACGCCTGAAGCAAAAGTCGGCCGAGTAAGCCGCGCCGAAGCAAGAAGGGCAGGCGCTGCCCTTCTTTTTTTACATCGAGGTCAGGATGGATGCCCTGAAGGGTTTCAAGACAATCGCAGGCGTGGCGCTGTTGATGGTCGCGCTGCAACTGGTCAATGTGGCGACCGGTTACAGCCTCATGGCATTCGGCCTGATCCCGAGAACGGTGCAGGGGCTGCTCGGCATCCTCACCTCACCGTTTTTGCACGCGTCGTTTGCTCATCTGAGCGCAAACCTGATCGCCTTTTTGGTCCTGGGCACCTTGGTCATTGTCGAAGGAATCCATCGGTTCATTGCCGTCAGTGCGATCATTATTTTGCTGGGCGGTTCGCTGGTCTGGCTGTTCGGTTTCAGCGGCGTACATATCGGTGCCAGCGGCTGGGTATTCGGGCTCTGGGCCTACCTTTTGTCTCGCGCCTGGTTCCACCGAAGCTGGAGCAACCTGATAACGGCCGGTGTTGTAGCGGTGCTGTATGGTGGCCTGTTCGTGGGTTTCCTGCCTCGTCAGGGGATCTCGTTCGAGGGGCACTTCTTTGGCGCGTTCGCCGGGTTTATTGCAGCCAAGGTACTTCTATCCTCGCCGCGCAGCAGGTTTAATGCCGGGTGAACGCACTTGAGCCTCCACACGCCGAGGCGATCTTGTCATCCGCAATCAAATACCCAGGGAGTCAGGGGCCAAATGTCGATGTTTCTTTTGTTGCGCCTGCGCGCCGCCTCCCTCTTTCCCCGCTTCTGCATCGCCTCCGCTCGCCTCAAGGAAATCTCCAATGGGATGGTTTAAACAATTGATGGGGCTTGAGGCCCCGAAAGCGAATACAGCGTCGCAATGGACAGCCGGCAACACCCAGCCGGTCACCGGGCCACTGGGCCTGGCACCCGGCAAAGGCGTGATGTTCGACGTGAGCCTGAAATTGTTGCTCGATGAAAAAACCACGGTAGTGATCCCCGGCTCCCAGGAAATCTGGGCCAACGGCACCGTTGATCTCGGCCAGTCGACCTGGCTGTCGCGCTACTACATGAACGACGAAGATTACTGGCTGCAGGTGCACACCACCGGCGAGATCGCCGGGCAGGTCGAGTCGGTGATCCTGTTCAATTACCTCAGTGTCGTCACCATCAGCAGTGAAGCGGAACTGCGTCGACTGGCGGGGCCACAGAGCCTGATCGGGCTGCCGACCTACACCCACAACGGCGTGGAGTACACCCGAGTGTGGGGCAGCGAGGCAGGCCAGACAGAGCTGGTGGCGATGACCGAACAGGTTGTAAACCCCGAGGACGCCTACAGCGTCGAGCACCGCTCGATGCTGTACGCCCGCGACACCGGCCTGACTGATCGTCGCGAGTTTCTGCTGTTTTCCGTCGAAGAAGACGCAGAGGGCACCGTCAGCCTGAGTACGTCGCTGGGCATTTCGCTGTACACAACCGACCTGACTACGCTTTAAAAAAGGAAAACCCCCATGCTGGAAGCTCTCTCTATCTCCCTGAACAAAGCTGCTGTGTTTGGCTTTGTCACCTACATCCTCGGTGCGGCTGTGCTGTTCGCACTGTTCCAGTTCATCTACACCCGCATCACGCCGCACAAGGAGTTCGAACTGATCCGTGCGGGTAACGTGTCGGCTGCGGTCGCCTTGGGCGGCGCTATCATCGGTTTCGCCATTCCGGCCAGCAACGTGATTGCCTACTCGATCAGCCTCCTCGACTTCGTCGTCTGGGCGGTGATTGCCGCCGTCGTCCAACTGTTGGCGTTTCTGCTGACCAGCCTGGTGCTCAAAGGCACGTCCGAGCGCATCAAGAATGGCGAACTCGCCGCCGGCATCTACGTGGCCGCCGTGTCCATCAGCGTCGGCATGTTGAATGCCGCGTGCATGACGCCTACCCAGAACTGATCGCGCACGGAGCTCCCGATGAAACGAAGCAAGTATGTCCAGTTGTCGCTGGCAGCGTCGGTCGCGATGGCGATATCCGGCTGCGGGCCGACCGAAAAAAACTACGATTTGCAAAAGAAGTACAACTTCCAGTCGGTTCAGCAATGCGCCGATGAAAAGCTTCCAGTGGACGTGTGCTCGGACGCCTACATGACGGCCATGGCCGAGCATCGGCGCATTGCCCCGGTGTACGACAGCCAGGCCGATTGCGATGCCGACTTTGTCGCCAACTGGTGTCAGCAGGACTCCAACGGCAAGTTCATCCCCAAACTGGGCGGTTTCGAACTGACCGCTGCCGGCCAGGTGACGCAATCCCAGGTCGATGCGGCCAACGCGCAAGTCGGCGGTGCCCAAGCGAACAGTGGCGGCTCAGGCTTCTCCACCAGCAGTCTGCTGACGGGCCTATTGATCGGCAACATGCTCAGCAACAATCGCAACAGCTACCGCTCCGAACCGATGTACCGCTACCGCGATGATCGCGGCGATTACGGTTCTTCAACGCTCAACCAGCGGGTCTCGAATGGGGCGACATTCGGCCGGTCCAACCAGGCCAGGTACGGCAGCAGCAATTACACCAACACGCTGCGCTCCTCCAGCAAGCCGGTGTCCGTGGCGTCCTCGACCTCCCGTGGCGGCTTTGGCAGCAAAGCCAGCGCCCGCAGCGGCTGGGGCGGCGGCGGGTCGAGCAGTTAAGGAAACCGGGCCATGAAAAAGATCCACTGCGCAGAGCGTCATGACTGGAAACGGACCGCCGACAGCCTCGGCTTTCTGTTCCACACCATCGACGACGAACCCTACTGGGACGAAAGCGCCTACTACCAGTTCACGCTCAAGCAAATCGAGCGCGACCTCGAAGACCCGACCACCGAGATCCATGACATGTGCATGGACCTCGTGGCCCGCGTGGTGCAGAGCGAAGAGCTGTTGGAGCGCCTGAGCATTCCCGCGCCGTTCTTCGACATGATCCGAACCTCATGGCTCGAAGGCCACCCGCACCTGTACGGGCGCATGGACTTTTCCTACAACGGCAGCGGGCCCGCCAAGCTGCTCGAACTCAACTACGACACACCGACCAGCCTCTATGAAGCCGCGGCGTTTCAATGGGGCTGGCTGGAACAATGCATCGAACGCGGCCTGCTGCCCAAGCACGCTGACCAGTTCAACAGCATCGACACCAAACTGCATCAGGCCTTCGCCCAATTGCAGGTCAACCAGCCGTTCTACTTTGCCTCGATGAAAGACTCAGTCGAAGACAAAGGCACCACCGACTACCTGCGCCTGGTCGCGGAAAAGGTCGGCATTGAATCACGCCACATCGACATCGAAGACATCGGCCTGACCAGCGAAGGCCGTTTCGTCGACCTCGAAGATCGCTGGATCCCGCACCTGTTCAAACTGCACGCCTGGGAATTCATCTTCCACGAGCCCTTCGGCGCCGCGATTGCCCAGTGCGATACCCAGTTCTTCGAGCCCGCCTGGAAAGCCATCCTCTCCAACAAAGGCATCCTGCCGCTGCTGTGGGAATTCAACAAAGGCCACCCCAACCTGCTCGCGTCCCACCTGGATACCGACCCCGGCAAAGCCGTGCCAAAGGGCTGGGTGCGCAAGCCGTTCTTCTCCCGCGAAGGCGCCAACATTGAACTGCACACCGCCGACGGCCTGATCGTAAAAGAAGACGGCCCCTACACGGATGCGCCGTTTATCCTCCAGGAGTTTGCGCCGCTGCCGCGCTTTGGTGACAGCTACACGCTGATCGGCTCCTGGGTGATCGGCGATCAAGCCGCCGGCATCGGCGTGCGCGAAGACAACAGTTTGATCACCAAGGACTCAAGCCGGTTTCTCCCGCACCTGATCCTCGACTGACCGCGCGGGCTTGCCCCAATACTCAAAGCAGCAAAGAACAAATGTGAGAGCGGGCTTGCCCGCGAAGACGGTGTATCAGTCACCGAATATATCGACTGATTCACCGCCATCGCGGGCAAGCCCGCTCCCACAGTTTTTTGAGGGGGCTCTCAACCTCAGCCCTGACGCGCCGTCACCGCCGCATACCCATTCATCAAATTCCGATAGTTAGGAATCCGCTGAGACAACAAATTCCCCAACCCTTCCATGTCATTGCGCCAGTCGCCCTGCAACTCACACGCCACCGAAAACCAATTCATCAACTGCGCACCGGCCTGCGTCATCCGGCTCCACGCCGCCTGCTGCACCGTGGTATTAAACGTGCCCGACGCATCCGTCACCACAAACACCTCAAACCCTTCTGCCAGCGCCGACAACGTCGGGAACGCCACGCACACATCCGTCACCACACCCGCAATGATGATCTGCTTGCGCCCAGTCGCCTTGACCGCCTTAACGAAATCCTCGTTATCCCACGCATTAATCTGACCCGGGCGAGCGATATACGGCGCCTCCGGGAACATCTCCTTCAACTCCGGCACCAACGGGCCGTTAGGGCCTTGCTCGAAACTGGTGGTGAGGATCGTCGGCAAGTTGAAGAACTTGGCCAGGTCGGCCAGGGCCAGCACGTTGTTCTTGAACTCGTTGGGGGAGAAGTCCTGCACCAGCGAGATCAGACCGGTTTGGTGGTCGACCAGCAGAACTACGGCGTCGTCTTTGTTCAAGCGGCTGAGGGTTGGAGTGCTCATGGTTGAAATCCTTTTTTGGTTGGGTTGGTTGGCGTTGCGTTCAACATGGGCACAGATTAATGGGTGGGGCGTGGGGGATAAATCGGGTGGGGTGAGTCTTACTGTCAACTCAAAGGTGACAGTGGTTGAAGAGCCAGCAGTACCGGTCCCTTTCATTTGCAGGACGTTTCCTAGAGAATCCGAGCGGATTGCGCCAGCAAAATCCCGCGACTAGGCTGCGCACCGTCACTGCCTATTCAGTGATCGGGTTTAGTCGCCCGGACTTCGCTAGGCGCACGCGCCATCCCAAAGCCAGGTGTCTCCTCATCTGCACTTTATGGTGGCTGTGCGCAGGGCACCTTCGGGTGCGCCGGTGCCTAGCGGCCGGTCGACTAACCTGCGTACAGCCGCCACCTCTGCTCGTTTAGTCGCGAAAGGACGGTGGTAATTACTTACCGCTAGAGGTTTTCTATGGATAACGTTGTTTCGGATTCGCTGTTATCGGCTGTGACTAAGCCATTCACTGTTAATGAAGAGCTGAGCTTTGAGGATGCCTGGGTGCGAGTGGCGGAGTTGCTGCAATGTGCGGTGGCTACGTCGCAGGCGCTGGGTAAACCGCTGGACGCGCCGCATCGGGCGGTGATGCATTTGGTGGAGATGGCGAAGATGGTGGCGGATCGGGCTGTGGAGTGTATGCAGCCTAAATAACGCGACTGAGGTGAGGGCGAGGCGATTAGCGGCCTGCTTTTGCTTATCCAATAGTCCAACAACGGTTGGACTATTGGTCTGTGGTTCTTACAGGCATTAAAAAGCCGGCTTGTGGCCGGCTTCTCGGGGACTGCCTCAGCTTGTTTTTGACAAACCTCACCAGCCTTCAAATCGCTCAGCCCACATCACGTCTGGCTGAATAGTAAGGGCATCCGCGGGAACTCCTCCGCATCGCCAGGCAGGATGGATAGCGCAAAGCCACCCCCTGCCAAATGTGCGGCGGATGATACCCACATTCACCTCAAATGCCTACCTCCGGGTCCGATTTAGAGCCTTCCCAGCCCAGCAGGTGTTCGTCCAGCGGCACCGGTCGGCGGTTGTTGAGGGTGGACCACCAGAACACCCAGCCCACGATCTGAAAGTTCTGTTCAAAGCGCTGCTCGTGGGTGAGGTATTCGTCCGGGTGTTCGCTGGCGTTGTGGCTGCGCATGCGCAGGCCGCCGCCGGGGCGGTTGTAGAGGTATTTGATGCGCAGCATGCCGTCGTGTTCGACGGCGTAGATTTCGCCGTCGGTGATTTGGCTGCGGCCGCGGTCGATGGCGAGGGTGGCGCCTTGCTGGATGATGTCGATCATGCTGTTGTCGACCATGTAGGCGCCTATGGCGCGGTCGGGGTTTACGTTGAGGGTTTCCAGAGTATGCAGGGAGACGCGGATGCGTTCGCTTGAGGTGAAGGTGGGGTGGAGGGCGATCTCCACGTCGATTTTTTCCGGGAGGCAGGCGGGGCCTGTGAGGTATTTGCCGCTTTCTTCGCGGGTGGGCAGTCCTTTGGTGGTGCCGGGGCCTTCCAGCAGGAAGTTGGCCGGTGGGTGTTTGAGGCCTTCGCCGGTGCGTAGCCAACGGCTGGAGACGCAGAGCAGTTCTGCGATCTCGTTGAGTCGGCCCATGGGCACGCCGCGTTTGAACCAGTTGTTCACGTGTTGAGGCGTGACGCCGCGGTTCTTGGCGAAGTCGGAGGCGGAAAGATGAACTTCCCGTAATAACGCTTTTAGTCGATCACCTGATGTATTCATAAACGCAGAGTTTACTGGCCGGAAAAAGACATCAAATAAACTATGCGTTGAATTGCGCGTGTAGGGATTTACTTAGTTGTAGGTCGATATGTCAGTGTCTTAACGCTGTTAAACATTGCGCATTAAACATTGCACTTGGAGTTTAATTTTTCCCACAAAAAAAGCCCCGAATAGTCGGGGCTTTTTTTGATTGCCTAGGCAATGAGGAGCGGGTATCAGCCTTTGTAGGCAGCCACCGACTTCATGATCTCGGCGCGGGCGGCGTCTGCGTTGCCCCAACCGTCGATCTTCACCCATTTGCCTTTTTCGAGGTCTTTGTAGTTCTCGAAGAAGTGCTTGATCTGTTCCAGCAGCAGTGGCGGCAGGTCAGTGTATTCCTTCACGTCCACGTACAGCTGGGACAGCTTGTCGTGTGGCACTGCGATAACTTTGGCATCGCCGCCGCCGTCGTCGGTCATGTTCAGGATGCCGACTGGGCGCGCGCGGATAACCGAGCCTGGGGTAACCGGGTAAGGGGTCACAACCAGCACGTCGAGGGGGTCACCGTCGTCAGCCAGGGTGTTGGGGATGAAACCGTAGTTGGCCGGGTAGAACATTGGGGTGGCCATGAAACGGTCAACGAACAGGCAGTCGCTGTCTTTGTCGATTTCGTATTTGATCGGCGCGTGGTTGGCCGGAATTTCGATGGCGACGTAGATGTCGTTCGGCAGGTCTTTGCCAGCCGGAATCTTGCTGTAGCTCATTGGGCGATGCCCCCTTAGTTGGCCATGGAACATGGCCGGATTGGCCTAAAAGTGGCGGCGATTATAGGCATATTCTGACGCCGATGCCATGCGTCAGACGTCGTACGGCGCGTGGCGTTCCGTCTGATAGCGCGCGTCGCTGGCTTGCAGTTGGTGCAGGCGGGCCAGGGGATCCTGGCGATAGAAGCGGCTCAGTTGCGCGTACACCTGTGGATAAGTGCTGACCAGTAAATCCGGGGCGCTGAAAAAATATTCGCTGGTGACGGCAAAGAACTCCGCCGGGTTTTCGGCGGCATAGGGGTCGATCGCGGTGTCGGCGTCCGGGTTGGCGTCGAGTTGGCGATTGAGGTCATCAAAGGCGCTTTGCATCACGCTGGCCCAGTCCTGCACGCGCATGTCGTGATGCAGCGGCGGCAGGCCGTTGGCGTCGCCGTTGAGCATGTCGAGTTTGTGCGCCAGCTCGTGGATCACCAGGTTGTAGCCTTCCCACTGGCCGCTGGCCAACACGCCGGGCCAGGCGAGAATCACCGGGCCTTGCTGCCAGGCTTCACCGCTGTGTTCGCCGTCCCACTCGTGTTCGACGCCGCTGGCATCGCGATGGCGTTGCGGGCTGACGAAGTCGTCGGGGTACAGCACGATTTCGTGGAAGCCCTGGTACCAGTCGAGGTCGCCCAGGTTCATCAACGGCAATTGCGCCTGGGCGGCGAGCAGCTGGCGCTGTTCCTGGTGCAGCTCGACGCCGGGCAGGGCGGTGAGGTGTTTTTCGGCGAGGAAGACTACGCAGGCTTCGCGCAGCCACTGGTCTTGCTCGGCGCTGATGCCGTCGAGAAAGCTCAGGTGGTGGCGCACCCGTTGCCAGGTGTCATCGGCAATCGGGTGCTTGGCCAGCAGGCGCCGGCGACGCCAGGCGCTGAGGGACCACATCGCCGGTTACTGCGGTTTGGCTTCGGAGGACGAGCGGCCAAAGCGGCTGCGGAACACACCGATGATCATCGGGATCAGCGACAGCAGGATGATAAACACCACCAGCAGCGACAGGTTCTTCTTGATGAACGGCACATTGCCGAAGAAGTAACCCAGGGTCACCAGGCCGCCGACCCACAGCACGGTGCCGAACACGCTGAACCCGAAGAAGCGCGGGTAAGGCATTTTGGCGATGCCGGCGACGAAGGGTGCGAAGGTGCGCAGGATCGGCAGGAAACGCGCCAGGGTCACGGTTTTGCCGCCGTGCTTGTCGTAGAACTCGTGGGTTTTTTGCAGGTAGTCGCGGCGGAAGATTTTCGAGTTCGGGTTGCTGAACAAGCGTTCGCCCACTGTTCGCCCGATCACGTAGTTGGTGCTGTCACCCAGGATGGCCGCCAGCATCAGCAAGCCGCCCAACAGGATCGGGTCCATGCCGCCGCCTGCCGCGATAGCGCCAGCGATGAACAGCAAGGAATCACCGGGCAGGAATGGCATGACCACCAAGCCTGTTTCGCAAAAGATAACCAGGAACAGAATGGCGTAGATCCACACTCCGTAGTTTCTCACCAGCATGTCGAGGTACACGTCGAGATGCAGGATAAGGTCGAGCGGGTTGAAATCCATGGATGGCACCTGTGTGAATGGCCCGGCTCAGCAGGCCAGTGCGGGGTCTACGGGTAAGTAAGGCTACAAGTGTATGCCGTATTTCTTACAACCCTGAAAGGTCCGCATTATACGTATTGAGAGGTGAAAAGCGTGTGGGTTTTGTAGCGGGGCGTGTCGTGGGTATGTCCGATCTACATTGATTCAAATATGGGAACGGGTCTTATGTGGTGAGCTGACTGAGTGTGGCCAGCGGGCTTGCTGTGGCGAGCGGGCTTGCCCCGCGTTGGGCTGCGAAGCAGCCCCCGAGAAGTTCTGCATTCCTTCAGTCATAACTCGGCGCTTGGTTTTGGGGCTGCTGCACAGCCCAACGCGGGGCAAGCCCGCTCGCCACACTCAGCCCGCTCGCCACTGTAAGGCCGTTCACCACAAGGGGAAGCCGAAGCCATTCGGCGTTATCAGTTTTCGCTGATCGGCAACACGTAGTTCTTGAACTCCGTATCTTCGCGAAAGCCGATCGACTCATAAGTCTTCTGCGCCACCTCGTTATCACTGCTGGTCGACACCCGCAGCCGCACCGCCTGGGTTTCCTTGGCCATTTTCTTGGCCGTGCGCATCAGGTTGTCCGCCACCAATTGCCGGCGCGCATCTTCGGCCACATAGATATCGTTGAGGATCCACACGCGTTTAAGCGACAGCGACGAAAAGCTCGGGTAAAGCTGACAAAAGCCCAGCAACCGCTTGTCATCATCGTCGGCCAGGGCCAGGTAGATCACCGACTCCTTGCGGCGCAGGCGTTTTTCCAGAAACGCCCGCGATGAATCCGGAAACGGCAGCGCGCCATAGAACTCGCGGTATTTGACGAACAACGGGGTCAACAGGTCCAAGTGTTCCAGGGTCGCTTGAGTAATCCGCATGCCAGGCCTCAACTTCCAAAGGGGGGATGACCACACAAGCGGCCGTGACCGGATGCTGCCTAATGGCGCGAAAAAGCGCAATCGTGCGGCTATCGTTCATTCCGGCGGGCTGAGCAGGAAATTGCCTTTCATCAGGTCAGGATCATCCGACTCGATGGTCTGTACCTGTGCCTCGTCCTTGAGGTTGACCCCCGACAGCTGCCGGCGACACGCCTCTTTCATCAAGTAAAGCAGGCGATGCGCGGCCATGCCGTAGCTCAGGCCTTCCAGGCGCACGTTGGAAATGCAGTTGCGATACGCATCGGTGAGCCCGACCTTGGGGTTGTAGGTGAAATACAGCCCGAGGCTGTCCGGCGAGCTGAGCCCCGGCCGCTCGCCGATCAGAATCACCACCATCTTGGCGCCCAGCAATTGGCCAATTTCATCGGCCACCGCCACGCGGCCCTGTTCCACCAGGATGACTGGCGACAAGGACCACCCTTCGGCGTGAGTCTGTTCTTCCATGCGTGTCAGAAACGGCAGCGTGTGTTTATGCACGGCCAGCGCCGACAGCCCATCGGCCACCACCACGGCCAGGTCCACACCGCCAGGGTTCGCGGCGGCGTAGTCGCGCAAGCTCTGCGCAGACTCATCACTGAGGCGTCGCCCCAGGTCCGGGCGTTGCAAATACATATGTCGGTCAACGGCGGCACTGTGCAGCAACAGGCTGTCACGGCCGCGCTCGGCCATTTGGCTGCTCAGGCCTTGATGGTCAAAAGGCAGGTGCACCGCATCGCGCGCCTGGGCGTGGGCGAATTGGAAGTCCAGCTGCGCGCTGGTGGGAATGCTGGTGCCGGTGCGGCCCAGGGCGATGCGCGCCGGGGTCAGGCGGCGCAGTTCCAGCCACGGGTTATCAGGCAGTTCTACTTGCACAGGCAGCTCCTTCATCCCAATTGCTTCAAGGCGTGGCGAAATGCCGGTGGCAGGCTGTTGCCGAAGTGCACCTTGCCGTCGGCTTGCGTGAAGATGCCCATCTTGGCCAGCCACTGTTCAAACTCCGGCGCTGGTTTTAAACCCAATGTTTGCCGGGCGTACAACGCGTCGTGAAACGAGGTGGTCTGGTAGTTGAGCATGATGTCGTCGGAGCCGGGGATGCCCATGATGAAGTTGATCCCGGCCACGCCCAACAGGGTCAGCAGGGTGTCCATGTCATCCTGGTCGGCTTCGGCGTGGTTGGTGTAGCAGATGTCGCACCCCATCGGCACGCCGAGCAGCTTGCCGCAGAAGTGGTCTTCAAGGCCGGCGCGGATGATCTGCTTGCCGTTGTACAGGTACTCGGGGCCGATAAAACCTACAACGGTGTTGACCAAAAACGGCTTGAAATGCCGCGCAACGGCGTAGGCGCGGGTTTCGCAGGTTTGCTGGTCGACGCCAAAGTGCGCGTTGGCCGACAAGGCGCTGCCCTGGCCGGTTTCGAAGTACATCAGGTTCTGGCCCAAGGTGCCGCGGTTCAGGCTCAAGCCCGCTTCGTAACCTTCCTGCAGCACGCTCAGGCTGATGCCGAAACTGGCGTTGGCCGCTTCGGTGCCGGCAATCGACTGAAACACCAGGTCCAGCGGTACACCTCGGTTGATGGCCTCGATGGACGTGGTCACGTGGGTCAGCACACACGCCTGGGTGGGGATTTCGTAGCGCTGGATGATCGCATCGAGCATCTCAAGCATGGCGCAGATCGAGGCGATGCTGTCGGTGGCCGGGTTGATGCCGATCATGGCGTCGCCGTTGCCATAAAGCAGGCCGTCGAGAATGCTCGCGGCGATGCCCGCCGGCTCATCCGTCGGGTGGTTGGGCTGCAGGCGCGTCGACAGGCGCCCGCGCAGGCCCATGGTGCCGCGAAACTGGGTGACCACGCGGATCTTCTGCGCAACCAGCACCAGGTCCTGCACGCGCATGACCTTGGAGACGGCGGCGGCCATTTCCGGTGTCAGCCCCGGTGCCAATGCGCGTAGGGCCTGTTCGTCGGCCGCGTCACTGAGCAGCCAGTCGCGCAGGCCGCCGATGGTTAGGTGGCTGACCACGCTAAACGCCTGTTTATCGTGGGTGTCGATGATCAGCCGGGTGACTTCGTCGCTTTCGTAGGGGATCAGCACTTCTTCAAGGAAGTGTTTCAGCGGGATGTTCGCCAGCGCCATCTGCGCGGCCACGCGTTCGCCGTCGTTCTGCGCGGCCACGCCGGCCAGGAAGTCCCCGGAACGCGCCGGGCTGGCCTTGGCCATCACGTCCTTGAGGCTGTCGAAGCGGTAGGTCTGTGCACCCACCGCGTGGGAAAAGCTTGCCATACAGTGTCTCCTTGGCGACGCGGGCCAGTTGCCCGCGTCGAGGTTTACGGCATTCAGTGCAAGGCGGCCTCTGCGGCCTGGATCGCGGCGAATTCTTCTTCGGGCGTGCCTGCTACCAAGTGATGCCGGCTGTAGAAAGCAAAGTAAGCAATTAATACTCCATAGATGATCGCGGCGCCAATCACCACCCGCGGATCCACCAGAAAGCCCGCCACTACGGCCACGCAGGCCAGTACCAGCGCGACACCAGAGGTGAAAATGCCGCCCGGCGTGCGGTACGGGCGATCCATTTTGGGGCGGCGGATGCGCAGGGTGATGTGCGCGGCCATCATCAGTACGTAGGAAATGGTCGCGCCAAACACCGCCACCAGAATCAGCAAATCACCCTGGCCGGTCAGCGACAGGCCAAAACCGATGATGCCCGGGATCACCAGCGCCAGCACCGGCGCCTTGCTTTTGTTGGTCTGCGACAGTTTGCGCGGCAAGTAACCGGCGCGGGACAAGGCGAAGATCTGCCGGGAATACGCGTAGATGATCGAGAAAAAGCTCGCGATCAGCCCGGCCAGGCCGACCAGGTTGACGAAGCTGCCCATCCAGGTCGAACCGCCGTAGGACAGTGCCAGCGCCTCAACCAATGGGTTGCCCGACTTGATCAACGCGTAAGTGCCGGCGCCGCCGGGGGCGATGACCAGAATCAACAGGGCAAAACTGGTCAGCACCACAATGGCGCCTATCAAGCCACGAGGCAGGTCACGCTTGGGGTTCTTGGTTTCTTCGGCAGCCAACGGCACGCCTTCGACGGCGAGGAAAAACCAGATTGCATAGGGAATCGCCGCCCATACGCCGACGTAGCCGAACGGCAAGAACGTGCTGGCGCCTTTGGCCTCGGTCACCGGGATGTCCAGCAGGTTCGCAACGTTGAAGTGCGGCACCATCGACACCAGGAACACGCCCAAGGCAATCGCCGCAACGGCGGTAATCACAAACATCAGCTTCAAGGCTTCGCCCACGCCGAAGATGTGGATGCCGATAAAGATGATGTAGAAGGCCAGGTAAATCATCCAGCCGCCAATGCCGAACAGCGACTCGCAATAAGCGCCGATAAACACCGCGATGGCGGCGGGGGCGATGGCGTATTCGATCAGGATCGCAGTGCCGGTGAGGAAGCCGCCCCAGGGGCCGAAGGCGCTGCGGGCAAAGCCGTAGCCGCCGCCGGCGGTGGGGATCATGGAAGACAGTTCGGCCAGGGAGAAGCACATGCACAGGTACATGGTGGCCATCAGCAAGGTGGCGAGGAACATGCCGCCCCAGCCACCTTGGGCCAGGCCGAAGTTCCAACCGGCGTAGTCGCCGGAGATCACATAGGCAACGCCAAGGCCGACCAAGAGCACCCAGCCGGCGGCGCCTTTTTTCAGTTCGCGTTGTTGGAAGTAGTCGGTGCCGACTTTTTCGAAGTCGACGGAAGAGCCAGTAGGTTCGCTAGGCATGGGAAAGTACCGTCCATTCTTATTGTTTTTAACTCGGCCTCTTTGTGCCGAATGCGAGTTGCGAGTACTTGCGAAGAGCTAATGTGGGCGCTGGCTTGCCTGCGAAAGCAGTGTGTCAGCCACCACACGCTTAGTTGATACACCGCCATCGCAGGCAAGCCAGCTCCCACACTTGATTGCATTTCAAGTTGAGAACTGGTCGCCTGTTACAGGTTTAAGTTAGAAGAAACCCAACGGATTAATGTCGTAGCTCACCAGCAAGTTCTTGGTCTGCTGGTAGTGATCCAACATCATCTTGTGCGTCTCACGGCCCACACCGGACTTCTTGTAACCGCCGAACGCGGCGTGCGCCGGGTACAGGTGGTAGCAGTTGGTCCACACGCGGCCGGCCTTGATCGCGCGGCCCATGCGGTAGGCGCGGTTGATGTCGCGGGTCCACACACCGGCGCCCAGGCCGAACTCGGTGTCGTTGGCAATTGCCAGGGCTTCGGCTTCGTCCTTGAACGTGGTGATGCTCACCACCGGGCCGAAGATTTCTTCCTGGAACACGCGCATTTCATTGGTGCCCTTGAGCAGGGTCGGCTGGATGTAATACCCGCCGGCCATGTCGCCGCTGAGCTGCTCGACCTTGCCGCCGGTGAGCAGCTGCGCGCCTTCGCCCTTGGCGATTTCCAGGTAGGACAGGATTTTGTCGAACTGCTGCTCGGACGCCTGGGCGCCGACCATGGTGTCGGTGTCCAGCGGGTCGCCGCGTTTGATCTGCTCGATCTTCTTCATCACCACTTTCATGAAGTCGTCGTAGATCGACTCTTCCACCAGCGCGCGCGATGGGCAGGTGCACACCTCGCCCTGGTTGAAGAACGCCAGCACCAGGCCTTCGGCGGCCTTTTCGATGAACGACGGTTCGGCTTTCATGATGTCGGCGAAGAAGATGTTCGGCGACTTGCCGCCCAGCTCAACGGTGGACGGAATAATGTTCTCGGCCGCCGCGTGCATGATGTGCGAGCCCACCGGTGTGGAGCCGGTAAAGGCGATCTTGGCGATGCGCTTGCTGGTGGCCAGGGCTTCGCCGGCTTCTTTGCCGTAACCGTGCACCACGTTCAGCACGCCTGGCGGCAGCAGGTCGCCGATCAGCTCCATCAGCACGTTGATGCCCAGCGGCGTTTGCTCGGCGGGCTTGAGCACCACGCAGTTACCGGCGGCCAGGGCCGGGGCGAGTTTCCACGCGGCCATCAGCAGCGGGAAGTTCCACGGGATGATCTGGCCGACCACGCCCAGCGGCTCGTGGAAGTGATACGAGGCGGTCAGTTCGTTGATTTCGGCGCTGGTGCCTTCCTGCGCGCGGATGCAGCCGGCGAAGTAGCGGAAGTGGTCGGCCGCCAGTGGGATGTCGGCGTTGAGGGTTTCACGCACGGCTTTGCCGTTGTCCCAGGTTTCGGTGATGGCCAGCAGTTCGAGGTTCTGTTCGATGCGGTCGGCGATTTTCAGCAGCACCAGCGAGCGGTCCTGAGCCGAGGTCTTGCCCCAGGCATCTGCGGCGGCGTGGGCGGCGTCGAGGGCTTTGTCGATGTCTTTGGCCGTGGAGCGCGGGAAGTCGGCGATAGGCTTGCCGTTGACCGGCGAGGTGTTGGTGAAGTAGTTGCCATCCACCGGCGCGACGAATTCGCCGCCGATGTAGTTACCGTACTTGGCCTTGAACGAAACGATCGCGCCTTCAGTACCGGGATGTGCATAACGCATGGTGGGTATCTCCTGACTTTTATGTTTATTGGAGTTCAGCGGTGTTGCGCTTGATAAAGCGTAGAGCAAAGGTCGGGCCACTGCTTTGCAGGCCAGGTAAATCAAGGGCTTGAGGTTTATTGCAAAGCGCTGCTGTGACAGGGCTGGTACAGGCGGGGTGACAGTCTGTGCCACAAACGGTACAGCCTGTGACCGGCGGGTCTGCCCGGGATTGCAATGCCTGGATGGCTGGGGGATGCTGGCTGTTCTCACGCAGAGAGAATAATAAGAACATGCAAAACGATCATTTCAGTCGCCATGCCCAGCAAGTCCTCACCGTCACCCGTGGGCAGGACCTTGCCCAAGGCCCCGGCAGCGACCCGTCCATCGCCCGCTCCTGGCTGCGTTGCCTGGAGGATTATCACCTCGACCCCGCGTTGAGCATCGCCCCCACCGTGCTCGAACATGGCCGCCTGCTGGAAAGCCGCGAACGCCTGCAGCAGGTGCTGCACATCGCCGGCAGCGAAATGAACAGCCTGCATCAGCAGCTTTCCGGCGCCGGCCATGCGGTATTGCTCACCGATGCGCGTGGGGTGATTCTCAACTGTGTGACGGCACCTTCGGAACGCAAGATTTTCGAGCGCGCCGGGCTGTGGCTGGGCGCCGACTGGAGTGAAGCGTGCGAAGGCACCAACGGCATCGGCACCTGCCTGGTGGAGCGCCAGTCCCTGACCATTCACCGTGATGAACATTTTCGCGGCCGCCACACCGGCCTGACCTGTTCGGCAAGCCCGGTGTTCGACCCTCAGGGTGAGCTGTTGGCCGTGCTGGACGTGTCGTCGGCGCGTGAAGCCGTGTCGCGTCAGAGCCAATTCCACACCATGGCGCTGGTGAACCTGTCAGCGAAGATGATCGAGAGTTGTTACTTCCTGCGTCATTTTGAAAACCAGTGGTTGCTGCGTTTTCACCTGCAGGCCGAATCCGTGGGGCTATTCAGTGAAGGGTTGCTGGCGTTCGATGGCGAAGGGCGGATCTGCGCCGTCAACCAAAGCGCGCTGAACCTGCTGGCACAGGCGCGTGGCGGTTTGCTGGGGCAACCGGTGGAAGCGTTTTTCGAGTGTTCCCTTGATCAACTGCTCGGCCGTGCCAGCGCCAACGCCACGGCCAGTTGGCCACTGCGTACCCGTGATGGCCGGCATTTATTCGCCGCATTACGCGGCCAGGCGCGCAGCGTACCGGCACCGCTGGCCAAGCCCGAGGCGCCGCGCCTGGCGGGCATCTGC
Organism: Pseudomonas sp. NFX183; assembly: GCF_047943075.1. Classification (NCBI taxonomy): domain Bacteria; kingdom Pseudomonadati; phylum Pseudomonadota; class Gammaproteobacteria; order Pseudomonadales; family Pseudomonadaceae; genus Pseudomonas; species Pseudomonas sp. NFX183. The sequence continues at coordinate 2,924,785 of NZ_CP181333.1, forward strand.
CTGGGCGACCCGGTGCTGCAGAATGAGTTTCGCAAGGCGCTGCGGGTGTTCGAGCGCGACGTACCGTTGCTGATCAACGGTGAAACCGGTTCGGGCAAGGAAGTTTTCGCCAAGGCAGTGCATCAGGCCAGTCAGCGGGCTGACAAAGCCTTTGTCGCGCTCAACTGTGCCGCCATCCCTGAAAGCCTGATCGAAAGCGAGCTGTTCGGGTATCGCGGCGGCAGTTTTACCGGCGCGCTCAAGGAAGGCATGCGCGGCAAGTTACAGCAGGCCGACGGCGGCACCTTGTTTCTCGACGAGATCGGCGACATGCCCCTCGCATTGCAAACCCGTCTGCTGAGGGTGTTGGAAGACCGTCTGGTCGTGCCCATCGGCGGTGAGCCGCAAGCAATCAATGTGCGGATCATCAGCGCAACCCACCGTGATTTGTTGGCGCGCGTGGCCAGCGGCAGCTTTCGCGAAGATTTGTACTACCGCCTCAATGGCCTTGAAATTGACGTACCGCCTTTGCGTGAGCGCAGCGACAAAGCCCAATTGCTAGACTTTTTGCTCGCCGATGAGGCACCAGGGCAGGTCGTGTTGCTCGACCAGATAGCGCGCCAGGCGCTGCTGGACTTTGCCTGGCCGGGCAACGTGCGGCAGTTGCGCAACGTATTACGCACCTTGGCGGCGTTGTCCGAGGATGGGCGCATCAGGTTTGACGACTTGCCGCCAATCATTCGCCGGGCCCGCCCCGCCGTGGCCTCTGAACCCGTTCCCGGTCTTGCCTTGAACGATGCGGAGCGCGTGGCCTTGCTTGAAGCGTTGCAGCAACACCATTGGCACATGACCCACACCGCTGAGCATTTGGGGGTGAGCCGAAATACGCTTTACAGAAAGTTGCGCAAACACCGGATTGAACGAAGTTCTTGAGCTTAATCAGGCCATTAACGCCGGTTATGTGTTGCGTAATGTAGAGAGAGAAACAACCAGTAATTGACATATCCGAACGCAGACTTTTCGGCAGTTTGTTGTGATGTTTGTAGGCGGTTGCACCACTCAGTGCGTGAACAGTCAGCCAGACTGTTTTGCCTGCGAGGTGTTGAATGACTAATGTTTCGAAGTTTAGTCCACAGCCAATCTTTGCAACTCATGCAGCGGCGCCGGTCGTGAAGTCCGCCCCGGCGCCTGCCGATAACCCTGCCATTGGACAGGCACGCAGTGCCGCGTTGCCGGACAGCACCGAGTGCCGTGCCACGGGGGATGCCCAGTTGGCGAGGTTCTTCGCAAGCGCATTGGCCACGCGTTCCTACCAGACGTCAGGGATGTCGCCTGATATTCAAGTGCCCGCGGGGTCAACGCTTGGGCGTTGGCGCGCCCAGCTGGACAGCGCGTTCAAAGCCCCTGGGTTCCTCGCGTGGGCAAAAGGGCAGGGGCTTGATACGGCGGGCATGCAGCTGGACCCGGCACGCGGGGAGCTTGCCGGTATCGTCGACGGCAAGGTGCGGACTTTTACGCTGCGGGACGATTCGGGATGGTCCGATATTTCCCGAACACTGTTGTCGATTGCCAGGGTGATCGCGCCTCAACCCGGGCATGGGTTCAGTTACCCCTGGCCGGAAGGCAAAGTGCCGTTGTACACGGTGGGCCGGTTTTACAACCAGCCGATAGACCTCACGCCGGCGCAAGCGGCCTTGCACCGCAAGAAGCTGGCGAATAAGGCGCTGTTTGAATTCGCGCCCTCGGCTTATGCATCGCTGCGGTCTGCAGAGGCGTTGGCCCAGCAGCAGACGGCGCTGGGTGATGACGCTAACCGTCATGCGCTCATGACTGCGCTGAGGTCTCAGGCAGACGACGCCAACGGGAGCATCGACCTGAACCAGGTCATGCTCCAGATCGACCCGCGTTCCAGCCGATTTGCCAGCGAGCAGCGCCGCCAGATGAGCGTGGCGCAAATGCTCAGCCAGGATGGGCATAAAGTGCCCGTCAATAGTCAGCAGGCCCAGGGTTTGGCGCTGGCGTTATCCTTTGACCTTGCTCATCGGGCGCCGCGGGCGAACGCTGGCGGGGCAAGGCCGATCGCTGGTTTATTGAGCGCAACCTCACTGCGCAAGGTCCGCGCAACGGTAGTTCAATGGCACAAGGCCCAAGTAAACCACCGTTCAAATCCTCAAGCGGGTGCCGGCAGCTTATTACGGGGGTTGATCAGTGAGCTTCCGCAGGCCACCAGGGCGACGATGGCGAGCAACCCTGCGTCGGCATTGGACCAACTGATTCGATCACCCAAGGCGCGGGCCTTGGGTCAGGAGATACAAAAAAAGATCAAGGTGATCGAGACGCCCACCAGTGTCATTGAGAGTGTAAGTGTCGCCCTGGTGCAAGAGCTTGATCCTGGAATGGGCAATTCCTGCTTCAACCTGGCGGGCTACAACCTGTATCAAAGGGACAACGCAGGTTACTCACCGGCAACCATCGTCAAAAGTTTCATCACTCACCTTGAGCGTAAGGTCGGGGTTGAAGCGGCGCCTCTTGCTGCGCAGCTGTTATTAGCGGCAGCCGCCCCGGAGTTCCTGGTAAAAGACATCCCGCCTAACCTTGTTTACGGCTCTCATACATGGGCGAACTTTTCCATCGAAGTTTCACGTATAGAGCAACAAGTGCCTGGCGCTTCGGGGAACATGACGTTCAGCCAGGTCATGGCGTTTGGTGAAGCGCCACTTACGTCCCTGGAAAGCGAGGATCAGCTGAGCGCTGCGTCAGGCATTGCGATTATTACCTGGGGCCTGGCCAACGGTGTTATCGCGCATAAACCCGACCACAACTATACGTACACAGACGTCAAGCGTTCCCAAGAGGCGTTGAACAAACAACAAAAAGAGCTGGCATGGGCGCGTGATACCTTGTCAGCGCCTGCGACGACGCGAGAGCAGTTGGCGGCGGCTGAGTTGAAACGGGTGTTTCCTGAGTTGGACCCCACCCAAAAAGTATTGCAGGCACCGTGGGTCAAACATGACCCTGTTTCGCTGCTTGATGTCTATATGAGCGGGCCGATCAAGCCAGAGCGCTGGCGTTCGCTGAATAACAAAGCGCTGCCTTGGGCGGCAATAACGCCACGCCTTACTCAACTTGTTCCCGATATCAATCAGGTATTTTCTACAACGTTTGAGAACTATAAAGTGGCGCACGACAGTGCCTGGGCCATTCAGTTTAAGTATCAGCTTTCGCTTTTACCCAGGGAGGGTCAAGCGCGTATTGAACAGTCCGCGGTCAGTTTTATCGAGGTGTCTCGCCCCTTTCTCAATACAGCGCCCGCACCGTGGTTGTCCTGGAACAGTGTAGAGCCTGTATCAGGACTCTCCTTGCACGCCGATATCAAGCCCCGCACGCCGACAGCACAGGAGATAGAGGCACTCAAGGGCCGGCATGGTTTGCTCATGAAAGTAGCGGGGAGTGCGGGCCAGGCTAGCTACTACAGTTACTTCCCGGCATTGGGGCGGTTCGTCAAGGAAAGCGGGTTTCCGGGTGAACACACCAATGCTAACGATGGCGCTTATTTTGGCGGGAGCACCCAAGGCCGTGTTCCGGGCACGTACAACGTCTATACGCAATACGGCGCGACCCACCACGGGCCTGATCCCCTTGAACGCCCCGGTACATTACACGGGACGTATTTTTCCGCTAAAAGCGGTGCCCTTGGTATCACCGCAGCCAGCTTTTTTACCCGTGACTATGAGGCGCTAAAGTCCAAAGCGGCCGGCATGACAGCGATAGAAAAAGGAAAGCGCTACGACAAACAGTTGAAGGATTTTTTTCTTGGGCTTATCCCTTTCTACGACGGTATTCAGGACGCGATTAAGGGTGACGTATCGGGCGCGATCTTTAATATCGGCTTCGATATTTTAGGCTTTGCGCTTCCGGCGCTTAACACGGCTCGAAAAGCAGTCAAGGGCGGTCAGTCGCTCGGCAATGTCATCAAGAGTTCGATCTTTTCCGGTGTCGGCGCTTCGGTGGGCTATACCGATGCGGCCGATATTGCAAAAAACCTTAATCGAGGGGCGAGCGCTGGGTATAAAGATATCAAGTACGTGCTTGAACATGGCGACGAGGTGTTGTCCCGATTAAGAGGGCGCTGGCGCAGCTATGATGTGACAAAAGTTTATAAAGACGATGATATCGTTAAGGGGTTTCATCGCATGCAAAGCAATAATTCGTTGGCGCCTGTGGTTGCAGTTTTCAAGAAAGGTGCGTGGTACGCCTACAATATTCTCACTAATACGCCGTTTGGGCCTCAGTTGCTGCAGTTTGGCGTAGTGAGTGCGATAGCCCCTGCGGCCAAATAATTTAGCAGGTAGTTACATTGTGTTAAGTGATGGTCTCTTCGTATTTGAGAAGTTATGGCTGTGGGTAAGTGGCGTGCTAATTAATCGGTTGTATATTTATGGGCTCTGGTCGGAGCGTTATTAGTTGTTTTGCCACGTATTAAATGAAGGAAATGGATGACTTTCTAATGTTAATCAACCATTAGGTAAATCATTATGATGTTTTCAAATTCAATCTCGCGGCCATTGGCATTCTCAAAGATCGGCGATCTTTTCTCCACGGGTTTTAACAGGGTGGATGTCTCGGGTGTTCCTTCCGGTTCTACGCGAGTGAATGACGCGCCGAAACTGGAAGGCGGGGCAGGCAGTAAACCCGGGGCTGGCAATCAGGCCTATGATCAGCAGTTCGTGGACGCACACGTGAATGGCTTCAGCGCGCCAGGCCATGCGAGCGGTACCCGCACGCCGGGAGAGGCACCTGATACGCCTGACACACCGGAAATGGCTGATTATCACGCCAGGCATCAAAAAGAATGGCAAGCCCAGAAAGATGCTGGATTGCGAGATAAGTTGTTTGCGCAGCCGACGCCCGGTCGAGTAGAGGGCCAGGAAGTCGAACCGTTTTCTGCACAGGGCCTGGAAGAAAACGCAGTAGAGTTGGTGAAAGCCAGCAGTGCGAAAGCGGACCGCGCGCTTCCACTTCAGCGCAAGGACATTGCAAAAGTCGCCAGCATCACGGCAGCGGTCACAGTACCGCTGTCGACGGTTGGCGTGGTCGTCAGCGGAGCCATCCTGGAGGTTGTAAAACCCCTCATCAGTTCGACGCAGACGGCCGCCACCGAGCAAAGTGTTCAGGATGGGCGTTTGGTGGATCATAGTCAGAAGAGCGTATTCCTGTTGGCGAATACCTTGGCGGATCTTCGTTCCGAGCCGCATGTACAGCCAGGCTTGGAATGGGTAGCGAAAACAAATGAAGAGCGAATGGATTATCTCGAGGAGATGCTTGATTACATTGAGCCGGCATTTGCCAACGAAGCGCAGAAGCTGAGTATTTCCTTTCAGGCCGCCTCAACCGGGGCCGCAAAAGACGACATCAAAAGCCGGGCGCTTGGCTTGGAGTCCAGGATGGCGGCCCTTACCGCATTGATGGGGGCAATGAAAGTCAAGCATAGGGCCAGCGCCGCCTAGGTGAGCGCCGACGTTCCAGGCTCCGAGCCACGGAGCCAGCAATGAAAGAAGTGCTGTTGTGTTCGATGGGTTGCGTACTGGCAACCACAGCGTATGCGGCGGCACTTCTTTTTTGGTAAACGCACGTCGGGATTGACCCCCGTCAGCGCTGCACGCTGACAGCTAAAGAGTGCGATTTTCCCCTCCCTGCGCTAACCTGCCTCGATGTTTTACGAGGTCAACCATGCACATTCATATTCTCGGTATTTGCGGCACCTTCATGGGCTCGATGGCGGTTCTGGCCAAAGAACTGGGCCACCACGTCACCGGCTCCGACGCCAACGTTTACCCGCCCATGAGCACGCAACTGCAGGCCCAGGGTATCGAGTTGACCCAAGGCTACGATCCGTCGCAATTCGACCCGGTGCCAGACCTGGTGGTGATCGGCAACGCCATGGTGCGTGGCAACCCAGCGGTCGAGTACGTACTCAATAAAGGTTTGCCTTATGTCTCCGGCCCGCAGTGGCTGGCGGACCACGTGCTGCAAGGTCGCTGGGTACTCGCGGTGGCCGGCACTCACGGCAAGACCACCACCAGCAGCATGCTCGCCTGGGTGTTGGAACACGCCGGCATGAGCCCAGGCTTTTTGATTGGCGGTGTGCCGCAGAACTTCGCGGTGTCGGCGCGCCTGGGTGACACGCCGTTCTTTGTGATCGAGGCGGATGAATACGACAGCGCGTTCTTCGACAAACGCTCCAAGTTCGTCCATTACCGCCCGCGCACGGCGATCCTGAACAACCTTGAGTTCGATCACGCCGACATCTTCCCCGATCTGCCGGCCATCGAACGCCAGTTTCACCACTTGGTGCGCACCATTCCGAGCGAAGGCCTGGTCATCCATCCGACCACCGAGCCGGCGTTGCAGCGCGTGATCGACATGGGCTGCTGGACCCCGGTGCAAACCACCGGCGCGGGCGGGCAGTGGCAGGTCAAGCTGCTCAGCGAAGACGGTTCCAGATTTGAAGTGCTGTTTGAAGGGCAAGCCCAAGGCATCGTCGAGTGGGGCATGACTGGCCAGCACAACGTCGCCAACGCCTTGGTCACCCTGGCGGCCGCGCGACACGTGGGCGTGGTGCCCGCCATGGGCATCGCCGCGTTGAGTGCCTTCAAAAGCGTGAAACGCCGCATGGAGAAAGTCGCCGACGTCAACGGCATTACCATCTACGACGACTTTGCCCACCACCCGACGGCCATTGCCACCACGCTGGATGGCCTGCGCAAGCAGGTCGGCGATGCGCCGATCATTGCCATTGTCGAGCCGCGCTCCAACTCCATGAAGCTGGGCGCGCACCGCGATGGCCTGCCGGAAAGCGTCAACGACGCCGACCAAGTGGTCTGGTATGCGCCTGCCAACCTCGGCTGGGACTTGCCGGGCATTGCAGCGCTGTGCACCGTGCCTTCCACCGTCTGCGATTCCATCGAGGGCATCATTGAACACGTCAAGCATCAAGCCACGCCGGGCACCCACATCGTGGTGATGAGTAACGGTGGCTTCGGCGGTCTGCATGGCAAGCTGGCCGAGGCGCTGAAATGAGCGGCCCGGAACGCGTCACGCTGGCGATGACTGGTGCCTCCGGCGCGCCCTATGGCCTGCGCCTGCTCGATTGCCTGGTGCGCGAAGACCGCGAGGTGCATTTTTTGATCTCCAAGGCCGCGCAGTTGGTGTTGGCCACCGAAACTGATGTCGCGCTGCCGCCCAAAGTGCAAATGATGCAAGCCTTCCTCACCGAATACACGGGGGCGGCGGCAGGGCAGATCAAGGTTTACGGCAAAGAGGATTGGATGTCGCCCGTGGCCTCAGGCTCCGGAGCGCCGGCGGCGATGGTGGTGGTGCCGTGCTCTACCGGCACCTTGTCGGCGATTGCGACGGGCGCCTGCAACAACTTGATCGAGCGCGCAGCGGACGTGACCTTGAAGGAGCGCCGCCAGCTGATTCTGGTGCCGCGCGAGGCGCCGTATTCGAGTATCCATCTGGAGCACATGCTCAAGTTGTCGAACATGGGCGTGACCATCTTGCCGGCTTCGCCCGGCTTCTATCACCAGCCACAGACCATTGATGACCTGGTGGATTTTGTGGTCGCGCGGATTCTCAACCTGCTGAATATTCCCCAGGACATGCTGCCGCGTTGGGGCGAGCACCATTTGAGCAGCGATGAATAAGGCGCTGCTGGTGATGCTGGCGCTGCAACTGACAGGTTGCGCCACGGCGCGCACGCTCGACGCCGCGCAGCCTGGCGCGCCGGTGGTGTACGCCGGCACACGGCTGGATTTGTATGCGATTAACGGCGGCTGTTGCGCCAAGGACCGGTTTGGCGCTGAAGCGCCGAGCTACCCGCACATCGACCTGCCGGCCAGTGCGTTGCTCGACACGCTGCTGTTGCCGTTGTCGGCATTGACGGTATTGGGCGTGGGCTTCAATGCAACCGGTGGTCTGTAGCTCTGACCTCGCAGGCAACACAAAACCAATGTGGGAGCGGGCTTGCTCGCGAAGGCGGCGTGTCAGTCGATGCCTAAGTTGACTGGTCCACCGCCTTCGCGAGCAAGTCCGCTCCCACCGTTTGTTGCGTGCCAGAGCTCAATGACATTACTTGCCGAGTTTGCGTAGCTCATCCGACTCGACCACTCGCACCCCGTCCTGCTCTTCCAGCGCCAGGCGCCACATGGCCCGGGCCAGCTCGCAGACTTCAATGCCGTGGTACTTGCCTGGAATCAGCCGCGACAACGGCCCTGCGAGCTGTTCAGCCAAGCGTGGTTCCAGGCGCTCTCCCAGCAGCAGCGAAGGGCGCGCGATGGTCAGTTGCGGCCAGTCCTGAGCCTTCAACGCCTGCTCCATTTCGCCTTTGACGCGGTTGTAGAAGATCGAGGATTTCGGGTCGGCGCCAATTGCACTGATCACGATCAGGTGCCGCGCGCCCATTTCCCGAGCGCGCTTGGCGAAGGCCACCACCATGTCCAGATCGACGGCGCGAAAGGCCGCTTCGGAGCCAGCCTGTTTGATTGTGGTGCCCAGGCAGCAGAAGGCGATATCGACCTGGCCGCTCAGTTGCGGCAGCAACGCCACTGGATCACCCACCGGGTTTTCCAGGTGCGGGTGTTCAGCCAGCGGCTTGCGGCTAGGCGCCAGTACGCGGGTCACGGTAGGTTCGTTGAGCAGGCGGTCGAGCAGGTGTTCGCCGGTGAGGCCCGAGGCCCCGGCGAGCAAGATATGTTGTGGTGTCAGGTACATGGTGTTTCCCCCTTGTAACACGTTACAGCTTAGTTGCCTTTGGCTTCCTTGCTATTCATTGAGACGCTTTCGAGCGCCTTTCGTGCCTGCTGTTTACGTAATAACTGCCAGTGGGCGATCACGCCTTTGGGTGCCCAGATCTGCGGTTCGGACGCTTCGAAGTTATCCGCCTGTTCGCGCTCGGCCACGTGCATTTGTGCCAGTTTGAAAGCCTGCTGTAAGTCATCTGTCTGGTTTAAAGCTTGTGCGAAAAGGGCATCGCCAAAGTAGGTGAAGTCCGCTTCCTCGGAGCAGCCAAAGGACACGCGATCGGCACGCGAGGCGGTCATGATCAGCGTGCGCTCATCTTTGAGCGCCGGGATAAACCCACCGGAGTAGCAGGCGGAAATCACGATGACCTTGTCGCGGTTTTTCAGGGGGGCGAGCACGGCGGCCAGTTCATCGGCCGGCAGGTCGGCCAGTTCCATGCGCGGTTGGTCGAGCACCAGTTCGTGCTCGTGGGTGCCATGGCTGGTCATGTAGATAAACACCAGGTCTTCCGGCCCTGTGCGCTCGGCAAGGGTTTGCACGGCGCGGCGCAGGCTTTCGCGCGTGGCCAGAGGGCGGTCGGCAATATGGTCACGGTGGTTGACCAGGCGAATCTGCCCGCGCGCGCCGAAACGGGTGGCGAGCATGTTGCTCACGTAATCGGCTTCGCGCAGGAACACGCTTTGCTTGCCGTCGCCGGCCAGCACCAGGGTGTACAGCTCGACGGCGGGGGTGGAGGCGGGCACGGCGGCGAGGGCGGCATCGAGCAAGCGGCCTTGGGCCAGTATGCCGATTTCCAGCGGGTCGGGCAGCAGCTTGCCGTCGGCGTCGCGCACGCGCATGCCGTTGACCCAGGTGCCGGCCTCTACGGTGCCATCGGTGAGCACGAGGGTGCCCTTGCCTTGATAGCTGTCGCTGTCGAAGCCCCCGATATAGAAGCTGCCGTCGGTGAGGTTCAAGCGGCCTTCGCCGGTGAAGCGCCAGTCGCTGAACTGGCCGACATAGTGGCTGCCGTCCACGCCGATCAGCTCGCCTTTGCCGCTGAGGGCGCCTTCCTTGAACTGGCCGATCCACACGTCGCCGTCGGCGTTTTCATAGCGGCCTTTGCCGTTGAGCTGGTTCTGTTTGAACTGGCCGACATAGATGTCGCCGTCGGCGCTGTTGAACGTGCCATTGCCTTCGAGTTGGCCATCGACAAAGTGACCGCTGAACTGGTTGCCACTGTCGTCGTTACGCTGGCCTTCGCCATTCGGTTTGCCGTGGGCGAACTGGCCCTGGTATTGGCTGCCGTCGGCCAGCTCGAGGCGGCCAAGGCCGGAATATTGATCGTCCTTGAATTCGCCGCGATAGGTCATTTGGCCCTCTTTGAGGGTGCCCTCGCCGTTGCGCCGGCCATTCTTGAAACCACCGACGTAACTGCTGCCCGCCGTGGTCAGGCTGCCCTGGCCATCGAACAGGCCTTGCTTGAACTGACCTTTATAGACCTCGCCGTTACTGCCATGCCATTCACCCTGGCCGTGCCATTGGCCTTTGTCGAACTGGCCGGCGTACCAACTGCCGTTGGGGTAGTCGACCCGGCCTTGACCTTGAAGCAAACCATTGACCACATCGCCCCGGTAACGGCCGCCGTCGGGCAGGCGCGCATCGGGCGGCAACAGCGATTCGCCGTCTCCGCAAGCGGTGAGCAACAGGGCAAGGGCAAGGGGAGCGAGTGGGCGCATAGCGGGATCCGGATAATTGAGCGCCGAGTATGCCGCAGCTGCGAGTTTCATACATAAATTTACATACGCTGTGGTGAGGTTTATATCCCCACCACAGGCGCGGGCTTACACGAAGTAGAGCGACAACGACTCGGCGACGTAAGCCGGTTTTTCCTGCCCTTCGATTTCCAGGGTGGCGGTGGCTTTGAGTAGCCATTGGCCAGGCTTTTTCTCGGTGACGTCATTGAGCGTCACGTTCAGGCGCACCTTGGAGTTGACCTTGACCGGCTGGATGAAGCGTACGCTGTCCAGGCCATAGTTGACCGCCATCTTCAGGCCCTCAGGCACGATCAGAAGGTCTTCCATCAGCTTGGGTATCAGCGACAGCGACAGGAAACCGTGGGCGATGGTGCCGCCGAACGGGGTCTGCGCGGCCTTGACCGGGTCGACGTGGATGAACTGATGATCGCCGGTGGCCTCCGCAAACAGGTTGATACGCGCCTGGTCGATGGTGAGCCATTCGGAATGTCCCAGTTCCTTGCCGACATAATCTTTGAGCTGCGCTACGGGTACATAGGGCATTGCGACTCTCCTTGGTTCATCGTTTTTATAGGTGGGCCAAATCCAGGGTAGATCATCATGGGCAACCCACCCGGTCAACCCTCCATGCTTTTGGCGAATGCCGAAGCATAGAGCCGGCGTGCTTATAATGCGGGCGGGTTTTGAGGGGGAGATAAGCGATGCTGTTAAGGGGCCTGACATGGCTGGTGCTGTTTCAATTGATCGGCACCGCGATCAACCATTTGCTGGTGCCGGTGCTGCCTGGGCCGATCATCGGCTTGCTGCTGATGCTGGGCTTTCTGATCTGGCGCGGTGAAGTCGGCGAGCCCTTGAGCCTGGCCGCCAGCAGCCTGTTGCGTTATTTGCCATTGCTGCTGGTGCCGCCGGCCGTGGGCGTGATGGTGTACGCCAGGGACATCGCCGCCGACTTCTGGGCTATCGTCGGCGCACTGGTGTTGTCGTTGGTGATCGCCATGGGCTTTGTCGGTGTGCTGATGCAGCAGATGGTCAAACGCAAGGAGAAGGATCAATGACCTTCGATTGGCAAGGCGCATGGACGGCGGTCATTCATCACCCTCTGTTCGGCATCGGTATCACCCTTGGCGCCTATCAACTGGTGTTGGCGGCTTTCGAGAAAACCCGCTGGATCTTCCTGCAGCCGGTGCTGGTGTCCATGCTGCTGGTGATCGGCGTATTGCTCAGTTGTGGCCTGACTTACGTCGAGTACCGCAAAAGCACCGAGATCATGGGCATCCTGCTCGGCCCGGCGACCGTGGCCCTGGCGGTGCCGCTGTTTCTGAACCTGCGGCGGATCCGCCAATTGTTCTGGCCGATTTTTACTACGCTGGTGGTAGGGGGCGTGTTGGCCACTGGTCTGTGTGTGCTGCTGGGCTGGTGGTTTGGCGCTGAGCATAGGATGCTGATGACCATGGCGCCCAAGTCGGTGACCTCGCCGATTGCCATGCTGGTGGCCGAGCAGATCGGTGGCGTGGCGGCCCTGGCGGCGGTGTTTGTGTTGATCACCGGAGTGGTCGGCGCGATGATCGGCCCGGCGTACCTGTCGCGCCTGGGCGTGCACAGCCCCGAAGCGCGCGGCATGGCCCTGGGCATGACCGCCCATGCGGTCGGCACCTCGGTCGCGCTGCAGGAAAGCGAAGAGTGCGGCGCCTTCGCGGCGTTGGCCATGAGTCTGATGGGCGTGGCTACGGCGGTGTTCCTGCCGCTGGCCGTGTCCGTGATCGTTTAAACCGGGTTTGAAGGAAACCTCTATGAGTCTGGCGCTGTTCCCGCTCAATACCGTGCTGTTCCCTGGCTGCACCCTCGATTTGCAACTGTTCGAGGCGCGCTACCTGGACATGATCAGCCGCTGCATGAAAAAGGGCGAAAGCTTCGGCGTGGTGTGCATCTTAAGCGGCAGGGAAGTGGGCATGGCCCCGGACGGCTACGCGCTGATCGGCTGTGAAGCGCTGATTCGCGACTTCAAGCAACAGGACAACGGCCTGCTGGGAATTCGCGTCGAAGGCGGGCGCAGGTTCCGCGTGCGTGATACCGGCGTGCAGAAGGACCAGCTACTGGTCGCCGAGGTGCAGTGGCTCGAAGAGCTGCCGGATCAACCGCTGGAAGAAGAGGACGCCGACCTGCTGGCATTGCTCCAGGCGCTGGCTGAGCATCCGATGGTTGCCTCGCTGGACATGGGCACCCACGCCGATGGCCAGCAAGCCTTGGGTAACCAGCTGGCCTATCTGCTGCCGTTCACCGAGGCCGACAAGATCGACCTGCTGCAACTCGACGACCCGCAGCAACGCCTGGATGCCATCCAGATGTTGCTCGACGAGTTGCAGGGCGAGCTCTTCACTCAGTAGGCGTAGCGCAGCAGGGCGTGGGGGGTGCCGGTCAGGGCGATAAAACTCATGAGCGCCACCAGCACCGGCAGCAGCAGCCACCAGGTCTTGCGCGGCATGGCCGGCAGCGGGCTTTGATACTGGGTGACGGTCAGGCTGAACGCACACACCGTCATCGCCAGCAACGTGCCGGCCAGGATGTCCGTGGGCCAATGCGCGCCGAGATAGACGCGCGACAGCGCAATGAAGGCCGCCGGAATACAGCCCAGCAGCATCCAGGTCAGGCGCAATCTTGTGGGTTGGCCGCGACCGGCCAGTACCGCCAGCGCCAGGAAAAACGCAAATGCGCCGGAGGCGTGGCCGCTGGGCATGCTGAAACTGGTCAGCGGGTCGGTGAGGATTTCCGGCCGGCCACGGGCGAAAAACAGCTTGGTGCCGGTGTTGATCACCGCCGCGCCGGCCAGCGTCGCGCCGACGAATACCGCATGACGCCACTGCCGAGCCAGCAGCAACAAACCGGTGAAGATGGCGCTGGCGACAAACATCTTCCTGAACTCACCCAGCTGGGTGATCCGCACCATCACCTCGTCCAGCCATAGGCTACGGTGTTCCTGCACCAGTGCGCTCAACCCTTGATCAAAGTCATTGAGGTGCGGGTAGCCAATGAACAGGGCGACCAATAGCGTCAGGCTGGCGCAACCCATCCACAAAGTGGCGCGACGATGGCCGCGCAGGCTGCTGTTCAAGCTCAGGCCCAGCAACACCGCCAGGCAGGCCGCGACGATACCTGCCTGCGGCCAGAAAGCGGCCGGCAGTGGCAGGCGAAAGGCCGCGCCGGTGGCCCAGCCCGGCAGCAGATAGGCCACTGACCAGCCGGCCGCCGCCAACACGCTCACGGCGGCAAAGCGCGGGAAGGGCATGTCGCACATCCCGGCCACCATCGGCAGCATCGGGCGCAACGGGCCGATGAAACGTCCTACCAACAGGCTGGCGATGCCGTACTTGTGGAAGTAGGTTTCTGCGCCGTTCATCCATTCAGGATGGTGGCGCAGGCCTGGCAAGCGTCGGATGTTCTGATGGAAATGTCGGCCCAGGTAGTAGGAAACCCCGTCGCCCAGCAAGCCGCCGAGGAAACCCAGCAACAGGGTTTCACTCAAGGACAGCGCGCCACTGCCGGCGAGCGCCGCAATGGCAAACAGCAGCACAGTGCCCGGCACGATCAGCCCGGCGATGGCCAGGCATTCCACGCACGCGACGATAAACACCGCGACGGCCAGCCATTGCGGGTTCAGGGTCAGCCAGCCGGTAATGCTATCGAGCCATTGGCCCATACAATCAACTCCATATCTGTATTGCGAAGCCTGAGACAGTGAAGATCAATTGTGGGAGCGGGCTTGCCTGCGATGGCGGCCTCAAGACGACCATAGAGTCGCCTGGGCCACCGCTATCGCAGGCAAGCCAGCTCCCACATTGGAATTGCTGTGCTGCGGGTTTCTACGTTCAATCAATTCAAATCAAAAAATAATCGCGGCCTTCGACCTGGCCCCGGCGCAGTGGGTTCCGGGTGCAATACGGTGCATAGCCGGCATCGACGAAGCGGTACATCAAATGTTCATCGCGCCCGCTGGGGATGCCCAGGCGCGTGGTCTGGATGATCTGCGACGGTGCCTGGCCGACGTCTTCAACGTAGAGCAGTTCCTGGTCAAAACGCTTGGCATCCCACATCGGCACTTTCAATCCCAAGGCTTTGCACAGCAGCGTCTGGCCCGCACAGAGTTTCTGCGTGGGGCGAGGGTGGCCGTTGGCGTCGGGGTTGTTGAGCAGCATCTGCGCCAGGCTCGCCGGGCCGGAGATGTCATCGACCCACGGATACGCCGATTTGATCAGCACGGCATTGCCTGGGCCCTGGGCGCTGAAGTTCAGCGAATCACCGCCACGGGCGTAGTACATGTAGATGTGCCCGCCATCCAGAAACAAAGCCTTACGCTTTTCTGTGTAGCCGAGCGACGCGTGACTGCCTTTTTCGGCCACGTAATAGGCTTCGGTTTCAATAATTCGCGCTGAAAGCCAGATATCGCCCACGCGGTGGCGTATGACTTTTCCGAGTAATTCGCGCGCGAGGATTTGCGCGTCACGGTCGAAGAAGCTGTCGGGCAGGGCGCTGGCGGGGAGCAGAGGGGCAAAACTGGACATGGCGATCAGGGTTAATGCGGCTAAATGTGACGGAATAATAACAACTCCCACCTTAATTACCGCTGAACCCCAAGTTTTTACAGTTCATTTCGACCATCCGCCCCTCACCGCTGTCAGTCGGGCGGCGTCACAGCTATAATCTGCCGCTTTCCTCTTTGCCAAGACTCCCTGACCATGACTGAGTCCGTTCTTGACTACATGACCCGCCTGGGTCGCGCTGCCCGGCAGGCCTCGCGGTTGATCGCCCGTGCGAGCACTGCGCAGAAGAACCGTGCCCTGTTGGCCGCCGCCGATGCTCTGGATGCTTCGCGCTCCGAGCTGGCCGCCGCCAATGAACTGGACCTGGCCAATGGCCGCGCCAATGGCCTGGAGCCAGCCCTGCTCGACCGCCTGGCGCTGACCCCGGCGCGTATCGACGACATGATCGAAGGCCTGCGTCAGGTGGCCAAGCTGCCTGACCCCATCGGTGAAATCCGCGACATGCGTTACCTGCCGTCCGGTATCCAGGTTGGCAAAATGCGCGTGCCCCTGGGCGTGATCGGCATCATCTATGAGTCGCGCCCGAACGTGACCATCGACGCCGCGAGCCTGTGCCTCAAGTCGGGCAACGCTACGATCCTGCGTGGCGGTTCCGAGGCGATTAATTCCAACCGCGCCATCGCCGCCTGTATTCAGCAGGGCCTGGCCGTGGCCGAGCTGCCGGCCGAAGTGGTGCAAGTGGTGGAAACCACCGACCGCGCCGCCGTTGGCGCGCTGATCACCATGCCGGAATTTGTCGACGTGATCGTGCCGCGCGGTGGCAAGAGCCTGATCGAGCGCGTGAGCCGCGATGCCAAGGTGCCAGTGATCAAGCACCTGGACGGCGTGTGCCATGTGTACATCGACATCGCCGCCGACATCGACAAGGCGATCCGCATCGCCGACAACGCCAAGACCCACCGCTATGCCCCGTGCAACACCATGGAAACCCTGCTGGTGCACGTCGGCATTGCCGATCGCGTGCTGCCGCCGCTGGCTGCCATCTACCGTGACAAGGGCGTGGAACTGCGCGGTTGTGAGCGTACCCGTGCGCTGTTGGGCGCGGACGTGATCGAGGCGACAGAGCAGGACTGGTACACCGAGTACACGGCGCCGATCCTGTCGATCCGCATCGTCGACGACCTGGACCAGGCCATCGAGCACATCAATAAATACGGCTCCAAGCACACCGATGCCATTGTTTCCGAGCATTTCAGCGATGCCCGGCGTTTCCTCAACGAAGTGGATTCCGCTTCGGTGATGGTCAACGCCTCGACGCGTTTTGCCGACGGCTTCGAATATGGCCTGGGGGCGGAAATCGGCATCTCCACCGACAAGCTCCACGCACGCGGCCCGGTTGGCCTTGAAGGCCTGACCAGCGAGAAATACGTGGTGTTCGGCGACGGTCACGTGCGCACTTGATGGCTAAACGCATCGGGCTGCTCGGCGGTACCTTCGACCCCGTGCACATCGGCCATTTGCGCAGTGCCCTGGAAGTGGCGGACGCCCTCGCGCTGGATGAGCTGCGGGTGATGCCCAACGCGCGGCCGCCGCATCGCGATACGCCGCAGGTATCACCGCAACAACGCCTGGAGATGGTGCGCCTGGCGGTAGACGGCATTGCGCCGCTGGTGGTGGACGACCACGAGCTCAAGCGCGATAAACCGTCCTACACTGTCGATACCCTGGAACTGATGCGTGCCGAGTTGGCCGCAGACGACCAGTTGTTTCTGCTTTTGGGCTGGGACGCATTTTGCGGCCTGCCCTCTTGGCATCGCTGGGAGGAACTCCTCCAGCATTGCCACATCCTGGTTTTGCAACGCCCGGATGCCGACAGCGAACCGCCGGATGCCTTGCGCAACCTGCTGGCCGCGCGGTCGGTAAGTGACCCCTTGGCCCTGACCGGGCCAAACGGGAATATTGCATTCGTCTGGCAGACCCCGCTTGCGGTGTCCGCCACCCAGATCCGTCAACTGCTGGCCAGCGGGAAGTCGGTACGTTTCCTGGTGCCTGACGCGGTCCTGGCCTACATCGATGCGCACGGGCTTTACCGTGCGTCGAACTGAAAAGGCGCGTTTGATCGCACGCACAGTCGTGCAGCAAGCGCCCGAACATACGAGCAAAACGAGTTTTATATGACGAACAAAGACGTAAGCAAAGTTAAGCGCAAAGGCACTTTCAAAAGCGCCCCGCTGCCAGTTGAAGCGCACACCGGCCCTGAGCTGGCTGGCGAAGAGCTGGTAAAAGTCGCCGTGGCGGCCCTGGAAGACGTTAAGGCCCAGGACATCCAGGTGCTGGACGTGCGCGACAAGCAAAGCATCACCGATTTCATGATCATCGCCACCGGTACCTCCAACCGCCAGATCGGCGCGATGCTCGACAAGGTTCGCGAAGCCGTCAAAGCCCAGGGCGTGAAGCCGCTGGGTGAAGAAGGCAAGGGCGACAGCGACTGGGTGCTGCTGGACATGGACGACGTGATTGTTCACATGATGACGTCCAACGCCCGCCAGTTCTACGACCTGGAGCGTCTGTGGAAAGGCGCCGAGCAGAGCCGTGCCGCTGATGGCAAGCACCACAGCCCGGAAGTGGGCCACGCGCACTTCGACAAGCTCAACAAAGACCAGGAATAAGGAACGGCTGTGCGCCTGCGTCTGATCGCTGTCGGTTCACGCATGCCCAAGTGGGTGGAAGAAGGTTGGCACGAATATGCCAAGCGTCTGCCCGCTGAGCTGTCGCTGGAACTGGTGGAAATACCGCTCAACACCCGGGGCAAGAATGCCGACGTGGCGCGCTTTATCCGTCAGGAAGGCGAAGCCATGCTGGCCAAGGTCGGCCCCAACGAGCGCATCGTCACCCTCGAGGTGCACGGCAAACCCTGGAGCACCGAGCAATTGGCGGTGGAGCTGGATCGCTGGCGCCTGGATTCGCGCACGGTCAACTTCATGGTCGGCGGCCCCGAAGGGCTGGCGCCGGAAGTCTGTGCGCGGGCGGACCAGCGTTGGTCGCTGTCAGCGCTGACGCTGCCGCACCCGTTGGTAAGGATTCTGATCGGTGAACAGCTGTATCGCGCCTGGACAGTTCTGTCCGGGCACCCTTACCACAAATAATCTGCGCCCCTGCCGATGACCCAGCCGATCCGCATCAAGGACCACGAGAAAGACGCACGTCTGGTACGCGCGCGGGTCGTGTTCGGCGCCTTTCTGGTGGTGGGGCTGATCGGTGTGCTGATTGCGCGCCTGTATTTCCTGCAGGTGATCCAGTACGACTATCACTCCACGCTGTCGGAAAATAACCGGGTGCATGTGCAGCCGATTCCGCCGACCCGTGGGCTGATTTTCGACCGTAATGGCGTGGTGGTGGCCGATAACCGGCCCAGCTTCAGCCTGAGCATGACCCGCGAGCGTTCCGGCGACTGGCAGCAAGTCCTCGACGTGATCGTCGAGGTGCTGCAGCTGACGCCGGAAGACCGGGTGATCTTCGAAAAACGCATGAAGCAGGGGCGCCGGCCATTCGAGCCGGTGCCGATCCTGTTCGAGCTGACCGAAGAGCAGATCGCGCGAATCGCCGTGAACCAGTTCCGCCTGCCCGGTGTGGAAGTGGTGGCGCAGTTGGTGCGGCATTACCCGCAAGGGCCGCACTTTGCCCACTCCGTCGGTTACATGGGGCGCATCAACGAGAAAGAGCTGAAAAGCCTCGATCCGGTGAATTACAGCGGCACCCACCATATTGGCAAAACCGGCATCGAGCGTTTCTACGAGCCGCAGCTGCATGGCCAGGTGGGTTACGAGGAAGTCGAGACCAACGCCCGCGGCCGCGTGCTGCGCGTGCTCAAGCGCACCGACCCGGTGCCGGGCAAAGACATTGTGTTGAGCCTGGACATCAAGTTGCAGGAAGCGGCCGAAATGGCCCTGGGTGGCCGGCGTGGCGCGGTGGTGGCACTGGACCCGAGAACCGGCGAAGTGCTGGCGATGGTCAGTCAGCCAAGCTTCGACCCCAACCTGTTCGTCACCGGGATCAGCTTCAAGGCCTACGCCGAGCTGCGTGATTCCATCGACCGGCCGCTGTTCAACCGCGTGCTGCGCGGGCTGTATCCGCCGGGCTCGACCATCAAACCGGCGGTGGCGATTGCCGGCCTGGATTCGGGCGTGGTCACCGCGTCAAGCCGTGTGTTCGACCCGGGCTACTACATGCTGCCCAACTACGATCACAAATACCGTAACTGGAACCGCACCGGTGACGGCTATGTCGACCTGGACACCGCGATCATGCGCTCCAACGACACCTATTTTTACGACCTGGCCCACAAGCTGGGCATCGACCGGCTGTCTGCCTACATGGGCAAGTTCGGCCTGGGTCAGAAAGTCTCCCTGGACATGTTCGAAGAATCCCCCGGCCTGATGCCGTCGCGGGAGTGGAAACGCGCAACCCGTCGCCAGGCCTGGTTCCCGGGCGAAACCCTGATTCTTGGTATCGGCCAGGGCTACATGCAGGCAACGCCTTTGCAGCTGGCGCAGGCCACGGCGCTGGTTGCCAACAAAGGCATCTGGAACCGTCCGCACCTGGCCAAGACCATCGAAGGCGAGAAGCCTGTGGATGAAAACCCGATTCCCGACATCGTGCTGCGTGACCCGTCCGACTGGACCAAGGTCAACCACGGCATGCAGCAAGTGATGCACGGCGCCCGGGGCACCGCGCGCAAAGCGGCGGCCGGCGCGCAATACCGCATCGCCGGCAAGAGTGGTACTGCGCAGGTGGTCGCGATCAAGCAGGGCGAGAAATACGACCGCTCCAAGGTTCAGGAACGCCACCGCGACCACGCCTTGTTCGTCGGTTTTGCCCCGGCAGACGACCCGAAAATCGTCGTGGCGGTGATGGTCGAAAACGGCGAGTCCGGCTCCGGCGTGGCTGCGCCCGTGGTGCGCCAGATCATGGACGCCTGGCTGTTGGCCGACGACGGCCGGCTCAAGCCCGAATATGGCGGCCCCCCTTCAAGCACCGAGGTTACGGCCCGTGAAGAGTAATTTTGACCGCATCCTCTCCAGCGAGGATGTGATGCGTCGCCGCGCGACGTTATTGCAGCGCATGCACATTGATGGCCCGTTGCTGATCCTGCTACTGACCTTGGCGGCCGGCAGCCTGTTCGTGCTGTATTCGGCCAGCGGCAAGAACTGGGACCTGCTGATCAAGCAGGCGTCGTCGTTCGGCCTGGGCCTGTTGTCGATGGTGGTGATCGCCCAGCTCGAACCGCGTTTCATGGCGCGCTGGGTGCCGCTTGGTTATGTCGCTGGCGTATTGCTGCTGGTGGTGGTGGACGTGATGGGCCACAACGCCATGGGCGCGACGCGCTGGATCAACATTCCAGGGGTGATTCGCTTCCAGCCGTCGGAATTCATGAAGATTTTGATGCCGGCAACCATCGCCTGGTATTTGTCCAAGCGCACCTTGCCGCCGCAGCTCAAGCACGTGGGCATCAGCCTGATCTTGATTGGCGTGCCGTTCATCCTGATCGTGCGCCAGCCCGACCTCGGCACTTCGCTGCTGATCCTCGCGGGTGGCGCGTTCGTGCTGTTTATGGGCGGCTTGCGCTGGCGCTGGATCCTCAGCGTGCTGGCGGCCGCCATCCCCGTGGCCGTGGCCATGTGGTTCTTCTTTATGCACGACTACCAGAAGCAGCGGATCCTGACGTTCCTCGACCCGGAGAGTGACCCTCTGGGCACTGGCTGGAACATCATCCAGTCCAAGGCCGCCATCGGTTCCGGCGGAGTATTTGGTAAGGGCTGGTTACTGGGCACGCAGTCGCACCTGGACTTTTTGCCCGAAAGCCACACCGACTTCATCATTGCCGTGATGGGCGAAGAGTTCGGCCTGGTAGGCATTTGCGCGCTATTGCTGATTTATTTGCTGTTGATTGGTCGCGGTTTGGTGATCACTGCACAGGCGCAGACGCTGTTCGGCAAACTGCTCGCCGGCAGCCTGACCATGACTTTTTTTGTTTACGTTTTCGTCAACATCGGTATGGTCAGTGGCCTGCTGCCGGTGGTTGGGGTGCCGTTGCCGTTCATTAGCTACGGCGGAACTTCGCTGGTGACATTGCTGTCAGCGTTTGGGGTTTTGATGTCGATTCACACGCATCGCAAGTGGATCGCACAGGTTTGAATAAGGTGAAGATGTCAATGCAAGTAATGCGCGGCTGGGCGACTCGGCATGCGTCCTGGATGAGCCTGATTGGGCTGCTGGGCGCGACGCAAGAGGCGCAGGCCGGTGACTACGATGGCTCACCCCAGGTCGCCGAATTTGTCGGTGAAATGACCCGCGACTACGGTTTCGCCGGTGAACAGCTGATGGGCGTGTTCCGCGAAGCCCAGCGCAAGCAGGCGATCCTCGATGCGATCTCGCGTCCCGCCGAGCGCGTGAAACAGTGGAAAGAATACCGCCCGATGTTCCTCACCGACGCCCGTGTGGCGCGGGGTGTGGACTTCTGGCGCCAGCATGAAGCCGTGCTGGCCCGCGCCGAGCAGGAATACGGCGTGCCGGCCCAGGTTATCGTCGCGATCATCGGCATTGAAACCTTTTACGGGCGCAATACCGGCAATTACCGGGTGATCGACGCCTTATCGACCCTGGGCTTCGATTACCCGCCGCGCGCCGAGTTCTTTCGCAAGGAGCTGCGCGAATTCCTGCTGCTGGCCCGCGAAGAACAAGTCGATCCGCTGACCCTCAAGGGCTCCTACGCCGGTGCGATGGGCCTGCCGCAGTTCATGCCGAGCAGCTTCCGTGCTTACGCGGTGGATTTCGACGGCGACGGCCACATCAATATCTGGAGCAATCCGGATGACGCCATTGGCAGCGTGGCCAGCTACTTCAAGCGCCATGGCTGGGTGTCCGGCGAGCCGGTGGTGATCCGGGCCGATGTTACCGGGGAGCGCGCCGACGAAGGTTTGACCCAGGGAATCGAGCCGGTCAAGACCGTCGGGGAGTTGCGAGCCCTGGGCTGGTCGAGTCAGAATGCGCCACGCGATGATATGCCGGTGACGGCGTTCCGCCTGGAAGGCGAAAACGGCCCGGAATACTGGATGGGCCTGAAGAATTTTTACGCAATCACGCGTTATAACCGCAGTGTGATGTACGCCATGGCCGTGCATCAGCTGTCAGACATGCTGGTCCAAGCACGGGGCAACAAGTAATGCGGGCATCGCCGTTCAATAAACCGCTCAAGCTGGTGGCGTTTGCCGCGTTGTCCTTGCTGGTTGTCAGTTGCTCTTCCACCACCACCAAAAGCCGCGCGCCGGCCCAGAAGAGCGGTGGCGGTATCGTCCGCGCCCAGCCGGGCCTGGACATCAACCGCGCGCACAAAGACGGCGCGCCGTGGTGGGATGTCGACGTGTCGAAAATCCCGGATGCCACGCCGACCCTGCACACCGGGCCTTACAAGGCCAACCCGTATACCGTGTTGGGCAAGAATTACTTCCCGCTGCAGGATTCCAAGACCTACGTCCAATCGGGCACGGCGTCCTGGTACGGCACCAAGTTCCATGGCCAGAACACCGCCAACGGCGAAGTGTATGACCTGTACGGCATGAGCGCGGCCCACAAGACCCTGCCGCTGCCCAGCTACGTACGCGTGACCAACCTGGACAACAACCGCACGGTGATCCTGCGGGTCAACGACCGTGGGCCGTTCTATTCGGACCGGATCATCGACTTGTCCTACGCCGCCGCGAAGAAACTCGGTTACGCCGAAATCGGCACCGCGCGCGTCAAAGTCGAAGGCATCGACCCGGCGCAGTACTGGGCCCAGCGTGGCAAACCAGCGCCGTTGATGCTCAACGAGCCGCAAACGCCACAGCCGCAAGTGACCGCGTCAACCGGCAAGATCGAACAGTGGACACCGCCACCAGCGCAGCACGCACCGGACACGGTGGTCGTGCCGCACGCAGCACCGGGCGCTTCCACGGTGGGCGGTCAGTACCTGCAGGTCGGCGCTTTCGCCAACCCGGATGCGGCAGAACTGTTAAGGTCCAAGCTGAGCAGCATGGTCAATGCGCCGGTTTTCATCAGCTCCATCGTGCGTAACCAGCAGACCCTGCACCGTGTGCGCATGGGGCCAATTGGTTCGCCAAGTGAAGTGGCGCAAGTACAGAACAGCGTGCGCCTGGCTAACCTGGGGCAACCCAGCGTGGTCACCGCCGAATAAGAAAGATTGATGGCTCAGGCGCGTGCGCGGGTCTGGGCCCTGGTTGTTGGCTCGTTGAACAATAAAAACCCAGGGGCAAGGGGTGAGCGGGCAACCGAACACGTGACAGTCTGGCAGCGGGCTGTCTGAATAGTTTTGCCCGCGAGGGCAAGTTTCCATAAGCAATTTCGAGAGACGGATGAACATCACCACCTTAGCCAAACGCACGTGCCTGCTTCTTTCGCTGATCATCACCCCGGCCGCCTGGGCGGTTGAAATGGTGCCGGCTTCCCCGCAACTGGCCGCCAAGGCCTGGGTCCTCATGGATGCCGCCAGCGGCAACGTGCTGGTCGAGAACAACGGTGACCAGCGCCTGCCACCCGCGAGCCTGACCAAGCTGATGACGGCGTACATCGCGACCCTGGAAATCCGTCGCGGCCAGATCGGCGAAAACGACCCGGTTACCGTCAGCGAAAACGCCTGGCGTACCGGCGGTTCGCGGATGTTCATCAAGGTGGGTTCGCAGGTGACTGTCAGCGACCTGCTGCACGGCATCATCATCCAGTCCGGTAACGACGCCAGCGTGGCCTTGTCCGAGCACATCGCCGGCAGCGAAGACGCCTTTGCCGACATGATGAACAAGACGGCCGGCGACCTGGGCATGACCAACAGCCACTTCATGAACCCGACCGGTCTGCCGAACCCGGAGCACTACTCGTCGGCTCACGACATGGCGCTGCTGGCACGCGCGATCATCCGCGTCGACCCGGTGCACTACGCGATCTACTCCCAGAAGGAGTTCTTCTGGAACAACATCAAGCAGCCTAACCGCAACCTGCTGCTGTGGCGCGACAAGACTGTCGATGGCCTGAAAACCGGCCACACCGACGAAGCCGGCTACTGCATGGTGTCGTCTGCTGTACGTGACGGCCAGCGCCTGATCGCCGTGGTCTTCGGTACTAACAGCGAGCAGGCCCGTGCGGCCGAGACGCAAAAGCTGCTGACCTACGGTTTCCGCTTCTTCGAAACCCAGACCTTCTACCAGAAGGGTGCTGAGCTGGCTCAAGCCCCGGTATGGAAAGGCGCTACCCACCAAGTCAAAGCCGGCCTGGCTGATGACCTGACGTTGACCATGCCTAAAGGCCAGCTGAAAAAGCTCGCTGCCAGCATGACCATGAACCCGCAATTGGTTGCGCCAATCGCCAAGGGTGACGTTATCGGTAAAGTCGAAGTGAAGCTGGACGACAAGGTGGTGCACAGCGCCGACCTGATCGCGCTGGACGCCGTCGACGAAGGTGGTATCTTCCGCCGCGTGTGGGATAGCATCCGTCTATTCTTCTACAGCTTGTTCAACTGATAAGTGTGCACCTGCAAAGCCCCGCGTCGACCTGACGCGGGGCTTTGCCCGTCGCCACGGCTTACGCTTACGAGGCCGTTACGCCATGACCGATAAAGAAGTAGAAGTAAAGGCGCCAAAGATCGAATTCCCTAACGTGGACTATCCCGTCAAGGTGATCAGCGATACGGGTGTGGGCAACAAAGACAAGATTCTGGAGATCGTGCGTAAACACGCGACGATCAACGACAACCGTGTGGACGAGCGTTTGAGCTCCAACGGCAAGTACACCACGATCCAGTTGCACATCGTTGCGACCGGTCAAGACCAGCTCTACGACATCAACAGCGAACTGCGGGCCACCGGCTTCGTGCACATGGTGCTGTGATGTCTCAGGTCCTGGGCTTTCGCGAGCTCGGCCAGATGGCCTACGAGCCGGTCTGGCATGCCATGCAGCGCTTCACCAACGAGCGCGGCAGCTCGGCCCCGGATGAAATCTGGCTGGTGGAACACCCGCCGGTATTCACCCAGGGCCAGGCTGGCAAGGCCGAGCATCTGCTGCTGCCGGGGGATATTCCGGTGGTGCAGGTCGACCGAGGTGGTCAAGTGACTTACCATGGGCCGGGTCAGCTTGTTGCTTATCTCTTGCTGGACGTGCGCAAGTTGGGTTTTGGCGTACGTGACCTGGTGAGCCGCATGGAAGCTTGCCTGATCGAGCTGTTGGCCAGTTACGGCGTGAGCGCCGCGGCCAAGCCCGATGCACCCGGTGTGTATGTGGACGGCGCGAAAATCGCCTCCCTCGGTTTACGGATTCGTCACGGTTGTTCCTTTCATGGCCTGGCCCTGAACGTGGACATGGACCTGGCGCCATTCCGGCGCATCAACCCGTGCGGTTATGCAGGGTTGGCGATGACGCAACTGAGCGATCACGCCACACCGATTAAATTTGCCGAGGTAAGTGCCCGGCTGCGTGCGCAGCTCGTCAAACACCTCGACTATGCTGAGCAGACGACCCTTACGGGCGGAATCGACTGATTATGACTACTGATGCAGTGCAAACCATGATCCCGACGCTGGACATCACCGAGCGTCCGGCCCCGCGTGCCAAGGTGGAAGCCGGCGTCAAGCTGCGCGGCGCCGAGAAGGTTGCACGCATCCCGGTCAAGATCATCCCGACCACCGAACTGCCGAAAAAACCTGACTGGATCCGCGTGCGCATCCCGGTTTCGCCGGAAGTCGACCGTATCAAGGCCCTGCTGCGCAAACACAAGCTGCACAGCGTGTGCGAAGAGGCGTCCTGCCCGAACCTGGGCGAATGCTTCTCCGGCGGCACCGCCACCTTCATGATCATGGGTGACATCTGTACCCGTCGTTGCCCGTTCTGCGACGTTGGCCACGGCCGGCCGAAGCCTCTGGACGTCAACGAGCCGGAAAGCCTGGCCATCGCCATCGCCGACCTGAAACTCAAATACGTGGTAATCACCTCGGTAGACCGCGACGACCTGCGTGACGGCGGTGCCCAGCACTTTGCCGACTGCATTCGCGAGATCCGCAAGTTGTCGCCGAACGTGATGCTCGAAACCCTGGTGCCGGACTACCGTGGCCGTATGGACGTCGCGCTGGAAATCACCGCGGCCGAGCCACCGGATGTGTTCAACCACAACCTGGAAACCGTGCCACGCCTGTACAAGGCCGCGCGTCCAGGCTCGGACTACCAGTGGTCGCTGACCCTGCTGCAGAAATTCAAGCAGATGATGCCGCACATCCCGACCAAATCCGGCCTGATGCTGGGCCTGGGCGAGACCGACGAAGAAGTGATCGAAGTCATGAAGCGCATGCGCGAACACGACATCGACATGCTGACCCTCGGCCAGTACCTGCAGCCGTCGCGCAGCCATTTGCCGGTGCAGCGCTTCGTGCACCCGGACACCTTCGCCTGGTTCGCCGAGGAAGGTTACAAAATGGGCTTCAAGAACGTGGCGTCCGGCCCGCTGGTGCGTTCCTCGTACCACGCTGACGAGCAGGCCAAGCTGGTCAAGGCCAGCCTGGTTTCGTAATAACGATGTGCGCAACACCGCAGATCCAATGTGGGAGCGGGCTTATGTAGGAGTGGGCTTGCCCGCGATAGCATCGCCTCGGTTTGACTGAAAACCGAGGTGTTTGCGTCGCAGGCAAGCCCGCTCCCACAGGGGCCGGCTCCCACATTTCGTTTCGCGTCATACAGGGAGACCCATGGATGACAACTCAACTTGCGGCCGCGGTACCTGCACTTCGCCCTGAAGGCATCATCGGCCTGATCGCCCCGGCCGGCCCTGCTGCCCTCGACGTTGAAAAAGCCGGGCAATGGATGCGCGCCCGTGGCCATGAGCTGCGGATTTTCCCGGGTGTATACGAACGCGACGGTTACCTCGCAGGCAGCGATGACGTGCGCCTGCGTGACCTTCATGCTGCTTTCGCCGACCCCGACATCGATGCCATCTTCTGCCTGCGCGGCGGCTACGGCACGCCACGCTTGCTGGATCGCCTGGATTACGACCTGCTGCGCGCCAACCCCAAGCCGTTCGTGGGTTACAGCGACATCACCGCGTTGCACCTGGCGATCAGCCGCTACGCGGGCTTCGTGACTTTCCACGGGCCGATGCTCAACGCCGATTTGCTGGGCGACAAGCAACAGCCCACGGAGTCATCGCTGTTCAGCATGCTGCGCGGCCAGCTTGGCGCCGGCAGTGTAGTG
The DNA here is from genome assembly GCF_047943075.1 of Pseudomonas sp. NFX183. NCBI lineage: Bacteria > Pseudomonadati > Pseudomonadota > Gammaproteobacteria > Pseudomonadales > Pseudomonadaceae > Pseudomonas > Pseudomonas sp. NFX183. Next base: position 2,952,119 of record NZ_CP181333.1, read on the forward strand.
GCGCACCCGGTGGCCTACCCATTGACCACCCTTGAGCCGGGTATTGCCCGTGGACGCTTGCTGGGTGGCAACCTGTCGATGATCGCGGCGGTGATGGGCACGGCTTATGAGATTGACGCTGAAGGCATCATTTTGCTGATCGAAGACGTCAACGAGCCGATCTACCGTATCGACCGCCTGCTGACTCACCTGCGCCTGGCGGGCAAGCTGGAGCAGATTGCCGGTGTGCTGGTGGGCGATGTGGCGGGTGTGGATAAAGCAGCGCTGGAGCGACTGCTGAAGCAGACCTTTGCACCTTTGTGCATTCCGGTGTTGTCCGGCTGGCGCAGTGGGCACTGCGACCCGAACCTGACGCTGCCGATGGGCGCATTGGTACGGCTGGATGCGGGGGCGCAGCGGGTGGTGTTGGAGCAGGATGTAGTGTTCAAGCCCTGACGTGGTGATAAAACCACCGCACGGGCCTTTTTTGTGGCGAGCGGGCTTGCCCCGCGTCGGGCTGCGCAGCAGCCCCAAAACCAGCCACTCAGGCGCAGCTGATACACCGTATTCTGCGTGATCAGGGCCGCTTCGCGGCCCAACGCGGGCAAGCCCGCTCGCCACCATTGCAGGTCTATCGGCTCTGCAACGATTCCAGCAACTTCACCGTCGGATACCCATCCGCCGGCCAGCCCAACGACTGCTGCGCTGCGCGGATCGCCTTGCGCGTGTTGGCGCCGATGATGCCGTCTGCATTGCCCGCGTCATACCCTTTGGCGCTCAGCACTGTCTGCAAATCGATGCGCTGGGAGCGGCTCAGTGGCAGCTCATCTTTGGGCCAATCGCCACGAATCACACCACCGCCGCCAAACCGTTCCGACAGCAGGCCAACCGCCAGCGCGTAGGACGACGAGTTGTTGTACTTGAGGATGGCGCGGAAGTTGTCCAGCACCAGAAACGCCGGGCCACGGTAGCCTGCCGGCAGCAACAGGGCGGCGGACAGTTGGTCGACGTTGGGCGGCATGCTCGCGCCAGGTGGCAACTGGATACCGAGTTTCAGCCACTCGGCAACGGTCTTGCGCACGCCGCCGTCTGCCAGGGCGTAATCAAAGTTGGCCGGCAGCTGTTGCACCTCAAAGCCCCACGGCTGGCCTTTTTGCCAGCCAGAGCTTTGCAGGTAGTGCGCCGTGGAGGCGAGGGCGTCGGCTGGGCTGTTCCAGATGTCACGGCGACCGTCACCGTCGAAGTCGACCGCGTGGGTGTTGTAGGTGGTCGGGATAAATTGCGTCTGGCCCATCGCGCCGGCCCAGGAGCCTTTCATCTGGTCGGCCTGGATGTCGCCATGCTGGATGATCTGCAGCGCCGCCAGCAGTTGCGCCTGGGCGAATGCCGGGCGACGGCCTTCGTAGGCCAGGGTTGCCAGGGAGCGGATCACCGAATTATTGCCCTGGAACTGGCCAAAATTGCTTTCCATGCCCCACACCGAAACCAGCGCCTGGCGGTCGACGCCATAGCGCTGTTCGATGCTTTGCAGGATGTCGGCGTACTTGATCAGCAACGCTTGGCCATTGCGTACGCGCACCGGCGAGAGGGCGCCGTCGAGGTATTCCCAAACCGGGCGGGAAAATTCCGGTTGGCTGCGGTCAGCGCGAATCACCGCCATGTCGGGGGTGACGCCGGCAAAGGCGTTGTCGAACACCGCGGGCGTGATCCCGGCTTTCAGCGCGTCAACGCGAAAGGCCGCCTGCCATTCGGCAAAGGTCTGGGTCGGTTGGATATCGAGGTTGTCCACGGCCAACGGCGCAACGACGGCGGGCGCGACGGCCGGCACAGTCTGCAGTTTTGGCAGGGGTTGCGCGTCTGCGGCGGTGGGTTTTTCCGCGCAGGCGACAAGCAGAATGAGGCTGGAGGCAGCGATCAATTGGCGAAGGTGCCAACGACGGGAAAGACTAGAGGGCATGCACAGGTCCAGGGATTACAAATCAGGTACAGACCTTATCATGCCGGAGGGGCGCTTGCCTTCAGGCAGCCAGAAAGTAAGAAGCCTCCCAGCTATTAGACTGGAAGGCTTCGCGGCGGTAGCTGCCTTTGCCCTTGCCGGCGCGTTCTTGACGGCTGCGGAACAGTGGCTGGGCGATGATGGATTTGGCCTTGTTGGGGCCATGCTTGGATGGCTTTTTGCTCATGTCGATACTCTCTGTCGGTGGGATGAAGCGGTGCAAATCATCTGCCGAAGTGACGCCGCTGTAAAGCCCGGCGCGGTGTAGGAAAGGTACACGATCAAAATGTGGGAGCGGGCTTGCCCGCGAAGGCGGCGTGTCAGTCACTACAAGTGTCAGCTGAACCACCGCATTCGCGGGCAAGCCCGCTCCCACATGGGATCTGTGATGTTTTTGAGAGAAGGTTATTCGGCGGGCAAGGTCAGGCGCTGGCCGGCCATCAACAGCGACAAACGGCTCAGGCTCATCCACGGCGAACCGGCCGCCTGGCCCTTGATCTGCGCGTCTATTCGTTGCGCTTCCAGCAGCAATTGCGCCCAGCGTTGCGCCGAGTGCCGTTGCAGGGCTTTGCTCATCAGGGGTTTGCGTTTGTCCCAGACCGGTGGCCGCGCCTGGCTGAAGCATTTGTCCAGCGGAGTGCCCTGGCTGTATTGCAGCGAAATATTGGCCAGCACCCGCAACTCACGGGCCAGCGCCCATAGAATCACCGGGGGTTCCACGCCTTCGCCGCGCAGCCCTTCGAGCATGCGCAGGGCGTGGGCGGGTTCACCGTTAAGAATCGCGTCCACCAGCCCGAACACGTCAAAGCGAGCGCTGTCGGCCACTGCGCCTTGCACGGTTTCGACGGTGATTTGCCCGTCTTCGGCCATCAACTTGAGCTTTTCGATCTCCTGGGCGGCAGCAAGCAAGTTGCCTTCGACCCGGGCGGCGATCAGCTCAACAGCGTCTTGCGTCGCTGACAGCCCCGACTGGGACAGGCGCTGACGAATCCACTGCGGCAACTGGTTGCTGTCCACTGGCCAGATCTGGATGAACTGGGTCTGTGGTCCCTCTACCAGCGCCTTGCCCCATTTGGTTTTCTGCGCACTGCCGTCGAGCTTGGGCAAGCTGACCAGCAGCACCGTGTCTTCAGCGGGACGCGAGCAGTATTCCATCAACGCCGCCGCGCCCTTGTCCCCGGGTTTGCCCGAGGGCAGGCGCAATTCCAGCAGGCGTTTTTCGGCGAACAGCGACATGCTCGCACCGGCTTGCAGCAGCGTGCCCCAGTCGAAACTGGCGTCGGCGCTGAAGACCTGGCGTTCATCGAAACCCTGCTGGCGCGCGGCGCTGCGAATAGCGTCTGCGGCTTCCTGGCACAACAGCGGGTCATCACCGCTGACGATATAGACAGGCGCGAGGCCACCTTGCAGGTGTTTGGCGAGTTGGGCGGGGGCGAGCTTCATAGGCGGGGCAAACGGGGCGCCAGGGGCGCCCCGTCTGGCTTACTCGACAGGGACTTCAACAGGCGATTGTTTCGGCGTGTTGTCTTCGTACTCTTTTGCGGCTTTCAGGGCGTCGGCGTCAGCCTTGGCCTTGTTGTCGGCGGTTTGCTGCAGAGCGGCCAGTTTTTCCGGCGTCAGCTGTTGCAGACGTACCATCAGGCGCTGGATCAGCTCACGACGCATTTCCTTGCGAACCTGAATGATCTCCGAGTCCGAACCCACCAGGTTGTTGCCGTCGTGGCTCACAACTTTCTGGACTTCGAGCTTGTCGGCCATCAATGACAGGTGGTCACGGCCTTGTACTTCATAGTTGACGGCCGTATTGAGCTCAACGTCCGACGCGCGGCCGGCGCTGGCGTAGCTCAGGCTACGCTGGGATTCCTGCTCGTCCACCAGGACCAGTTTGTAGGTTGCACCGGTGTAGACGTGCACACCGCTGTTTTCCAGGGTCTGGCGCAGCTGAACCACGGTGTCGCCGTAGGCGTTGCGGGCGCTGACGTCCAGTTCCTTGATGCTCAGTTCATTGGTGCCGGTGCCGCGCAGCTGGAAGCCGCAAGCGCTCAGCAGCACAGCGAGGCCCATCACCAGCAAATTGCGTTTGATCATTTTGTTGCTCCCCTTGAAACCATGTGGGCCTTATCGAGGCCTTAAAGGTTTGGTTCGGCGCAGGGCCCAAGCCCTGCGCCCGATCCGATTAGCTGGCGACGATGTTGACCAGTTTGCCAGGCACTACGATCACTTTGCGGATCGTCAGGCCTTCGGTAAAGCGCAGCACGTTCTCGTTGACCCGTGCAGCCGCCTCGACGTCTTCACGGCTGGCGCTGGCTGGCATATCAATCTGGCCACGCAGTTTGCCGTTGACCTGGATCACCAACTGCAGCGTGTCCTGCACCAGTGCGCTGTCATCCTGTACCGGCCAGCCGGCGTCGATCACTGCGCCACTATGGCCCAAGCGGCTCCACAGATCATGGCTGATGTGCGGCGTGATCGGAGCCAGCAACAGAACGACCGTTTCCAGGCCTTCCTGGACCAGCGCGCGGTCTTGTTCGGTCGCCTGCGGTGCTTTTTCCAGCACGTTCATCAGCGTCATCACCTGAGCGATGGCGGTGTTGAATTTGTGGTTCTGGCCCACGTCCTGGCTGGCCTGGCGAATGGCCAGGTGAGTGCTGCGGCGAATGGCTTTCTGTTCATCGCTCAACGACGCCACGTCCAGCTTGCCCGGCAGGCCCTGGCTGACATGGGCATGTGCCAGGCGCCAGACGCGCTTGAGGAAACGGTGCGAGCCTTCGACGCCGGAGTCGGACCATTCGGCGCTCATGTCGGGCGGCGAGGCGAACATCATGAACAGGCGGCAGGTGTCGGCGCCGAACTGATCGATCATCGACTGTGGGTCGACGCCGTTGTTCTTGGACTTGGCCATCTTCTCGGTGCCGCCGATTTCCACCGGCAGGCCGTCGGATTTCAGCTTGGCGCTGATCACCTTGGCTTTGCTGTCACGCTCAAGCTCTACGTCCGCCGGGTTGAACCAGGTGTAGGCGCCATTGGCTTCGCGGCGATAGTAAGTCTCGGCGATCACCATGCCCTGGGTCAGCAGGTTCTTGAACGGCTCGTCGGAGCTGACCAGGCCTTCGTCGCGCATCAGCTTGTGGAAGAAACGCGCGTACAGCAGGTGAAGAATGGCGTGTTCGATGCCGCCGATGTACTGATCCACCGGCAACCAGTGGTCGGCCGCGGATTTTTCCACCAGGCCGCCTTCATAGTGCGGCGAGGCGTAGCGAGCGTAGTACCACGAGGACTCGACGAAGGTGTCCATGGTGTCGGTTTCACGCTTGGCCGGTGCACCGCATTTCGGGCAGGCGCACTCGTAGAACTCGGGCATGCGCGCCAACGGCGAACCGGCGCCATCGGGCACTACGTCTTCGGGCAGTACCACCGGCAACTGGTCTTCCGGCACCGGCACGTCACCGCAGGTTTGGCAGTGGATGATCGGAATCGGGCAGCCCCAGTAGCGCTGGCGGCTGATGCCCCAGTCGCGCAAGCGGAACTGGGTGCGCGAGGCACCGAGGTTTTTCTTGATCAGTGCCACTTCAATGGCGTCGAAGGCACCCTGGAAATCCAGGCCGTCGAACTCGCCGGAGTTGATCAGTTCGCCGTGCTCGCCGTAGGCGTCTTGCCACGGGGCCGGGTTGGTATCACCCGAGCTGGTACGCACGACCGATTTGATCGGCAGGTCGTACTGGGTGGCGAATTCGAAATCGCGCTCGTCGTGAGCCGGCACGGCCATTACTGCGCCATCGCCGTAGTGCATCAGCACGTAGTTGGCGACCCACACCGGCAGTTTTTCACCGGTCAGCGGGTGCTCGACGAACAGGCCGGTTGGCAGGCCTTTTTTCTCCTGGGTGGCGACGTCGGCTTCGGCCACGCTGCCGCCTTTGCATTCGGCGATGAAAGCCTGCAGCTCTGGGTTGTTCTGTGCAGCCTGGGTGGCCAGCGGGTGTTCAGCGGCCACGGCGACGTAGGTCGCGCCCATCAGGGTGTCTGGGCGGGTGGTGAAGACTTTCAGTGCGCCGGCAACGCCAATGGAATCGACGTTGTACGGGAACTGCACTTCCATGCCCTTGGACTTGCCGATCCAGTTGCGCTGCATGGTCTTGACCTGTTCAGGCCAGCCCGGCAGGTCGTCGAGGCTCGACAAGAGTTCATCCGCGTAGGCGGTGATCTTGAAGTAGTACATCGGGATTTCGCGCTTTTCGATCAGCGCGCCGGAGCGCCAGCCGCGACCGTCGATGACCTGCTCGTTGGCCAGTACGGTCTGGTCGACCGGGTCCCAGTTCACGGTGCCGCTTTTCTTGTAGATCACACCTTTTTCGAACAGGCGGGTGAACAGCCATTGTTCCCAACGGTAGTAATCTGGCTTGCAGGTGGTCACCTCGCGCGACCAGTCCACCGCCAGGCCCAGGCTGCGCAGCTGGGTCTTCATGTAGGCGATGTTTTCGTAGGTCCACTTGGCGGGCGCCACGTTGTTTTTCATCGCGGCGTTTTCCGCCGGCATGCCGAAGGCGTCCCAACCCATGGGTTGCAGAACGTTCTTGCCGAGCATGCGCTGGTAGCGCGAAATCACGTCGCCAATGGTGTAGTTACGCACGTGCCCCATGTGTAGCTTGCCGCTGGGGTAAGGGAACATCGATAGGCAGTAGTAAGTCTCCTTGCCTGGCTGTTCACTGACTTCAAAGGACTTTTGCTCGTCCCAGAAGGTTTGGGCGGCATTTTCTATTTCACGGGGCTGATATTGTTCGTGCATGGCTACTTTTGAACTGAATAGGGGTGGCCTAATCCTCTTCGGTGCAACGTTCAGGTTGATCGACACCAAAAAGCGGCGCGTCCGTGCCCAAACCCTGCGGGAAGTGGAGTTACAGGAAGCGCCGTAGCATACATGACCCCACTCTATCGAGGGAAACCCTGATTGCGCAGGCAGGGCCGTCTGTCGCGGCGCCGGGCAGGCGCAGCCACGGGGACTACGCTGTTTATTGGGGAGTGAGTCTTATCTTCAATGAGGTGAGGGGATGGTTGAATCGCAGCGAACTTTAACGAAACCGCAGTTGTACCAAGGACTGATCGACCGTTTGGGTCGGGCATTGGATGCCGCCAGAACCGCAGGCCGATTGCGTGATGAACGGCCTCTGGAATTGGAGTTGCGAGGCTTGAGCCAGGCTGAGCTTGAATTGATCAAGGTTTACCTGGAATTGAATCACCAACGTGCCTCTCAAGGGCAGGCTTCCCCGCCTGCCCAGGCGCCATCACGTTCGGCCAAGGTAATCTGGTTGAAGGATGTGGCGGCCGGTCGCGGCCCCGAAAAGCTTCGGGCCGTTCGGTGAAACATCGCGTTATCCAGTGACCTTCTCGAAATGTGTGGGTAAAGATTGTCGCTAAATCCCGTTGCATCTAGGCTTCGGGCATCTTTGGAGATGCCCGATGCCTTTTCGTTATTTCATTAAACAATTGCTCTTGCCGCCCGGCATTTTTTTGCTGCTGCTGGTGTTTGCCTGGTGGTTTCGTAAAAGCCGTCCGCGCCTGGCCGGGTTTTGCTTTGTGGTGGGGTTGGGCGGGATGTGGCTGATCAGCCTGCCGGTGATGGTGCAATGGGGCGCGCATGCGCTGGAAACCGAGCCACCGTTGGCGGGTGACGCGTGGGCAACGCTGGCGCAGCGCGCCGATGCCATTGTGGTGCTGGGCTCCGGGCGCGAACGCGGTGATCCGGCCTGGGGCAGTGATCAGCCCACCGGCATCGGCCTTGAGCGCCAGCGGTATGCCGCGCGACTGGCCAAGGCCTCCGGGTTGCCGGTATTGACCAGCGGCGGCTTGCACTACGGCACGCCGCCCAGTGAGGCGCAGTTGATGGCCGTGTCGATGCAGGATGACTTCGGCGTGACGGTGCGCTGGAAGGAAGAACGCAGCCGTACTACCTGGGAAAACGCGCAGATGAGTGCCGAGATACTGCTGCCCCAAGGCATCAAGCGCGTGGTGGTGGTGACCCAGGCCTGGCACATGCCGCGCGCGGTGTGGAGTTTTGAGAAGGCCGGCTTCACTGTGGTGCCGGCGCCGGTGGGGTTTTTGGGCGTGGACAATGCCCGGCCGCTCGGCGGCTGGATGCCCGAGTTTGTGTCGGTGTGGCGCAGCGGGCAGTTGATCAATGAGGCGGTGGGGCAGGTGGGGTATCGGGTGTTTTATCGATAACACCGTAAATCAACGGTGCGGTGGGCCTATGTGGGAGCGGGCTTGCTCGCGAAAGCGGTGCGTCAGTCAGCATGTTCGTTAGCTGATGCACCCTATTCGCGAGCAAGCCCGCTCCCACATTGATTTTGGGTTTGTCTGTCAGACCGTCTTGGACATCCGCCCCGCCAGCAACGCCCAGCCAAACAGCCCCAGGCACACGATGATCAACGGCCATGAGCGCCATTGCAGGTACGGCGTGAGGTTGTGCATCGGCACCACTTCGCCGTACAGGATCCCGCGCTCGAACTGCGGGATCTGCGCGGTGATCTGCCCAAACGGGTTGATCAGGCCGGTAACGCCGTTGTTGGTCGCCCGAATCATCCAGCGACCAGCTTCCAATGCGCGCATCTGCGCCATTTGCAGGTGTTGCAGCGGGCCGATGGAGCGGCCAAACCAGGTGTCATTACTGATGGTCAGCAACAGATCGCTCTGGGCCGACAGGCCGGCGGCAAATTCCGGGTACACCACTTCATAGCAAATGAAGGGCGCAATCTGATAGCCCTTGGCCTGCAGCATCGCCTGGTCAGACGGGCCGCGAGCGAAGTCCGACATCGGCAGGTCGAAAAACGCAATCAGCCCGCGCAGCATGTCTTGCAGTGGCACGTATTCGCCAAACGGCACCAGTTTCTGCTTCAAATAGGTGCCTTCACCTTCACCGACCACGGTGATGCCATTGAAGAAACGCTTCTGGTGGTGCACTTCCTGGCGGATCGGCACGCCGGTGATCAGCGCCGTGTGCCGGTCTGCAGCAAACTTGCCCATCATGCCCAGATAGCCTTCGACGGAATCCTTGAGCACCGGCACGGCGGTTTCCGGCCACACCAGCAGGTCGACACGCTTGGAGCTGAAGCTCATGTCGCGGTACAGCGCCAACTGCGCATTGAGCTGTTCCGGGTCCCACTTCATGCTTTGTTCGACGTTGCCCTGGATCGCTGCCACCGTCAGGGGCGCGCCCGAGGGCGTGGTCCAGGCGTGGTGCTTGAGCGCCAGGCCGATGGCCCAGGGCGCAACCAGCAGAACCAGGCCTGCGCCGATGAACCCGTTGCGCTTGCTCGCCAGCAGGCGTGGCAGGTTGCACAGCACCGCAGCGGTCAGCGCCAGCGCGAAGGAAATCAGCCACATCCCGCCCAGCGGCGCGAGGCCGGTAAGTGGGCCGTCGAGTTGACTGTAGCCAGAGTAGAGCCAGGGGAAACCGGTGAGGAACCAGCCGCGAAAGGCCTCCTGGCCGACCCACAACGCCGCAAACGTCAGCGCGTCGGCCAACGGTGCTTCATTACGGCGCAGCCAGCGTGCCCACAGCCAGGCGGGCAGGGCGAAAAACCAGGCGATGGCGGCGGTAAACAGCAGCATCAAAAAGCCAGCCAGCAGCACCGAAGCGCCGCCGAAGTGGTGAATGCTGTAGTAGATCCAGCTGGTGCCGGCGCCAAACAGGCCGAAGCCGAAACACCAGCCACGGCCCAGGGCCTGACGTGGCGTCAGCTCGCGCAGGCCGATATAGAACAACCCGACCGCCACCAGTGCAAATGGCCACAGATCGAACGGCGCCAGCGCCAGGGTGGTGATGGCGCCGGCCACCACGGCCAGCAAGTTACCGGGCCAGCCGGGGCGGGTCAGACGGCGCATATCAATCCTTAGCGGGCAATAGGTGTCAGGCGAATTAAATGGATGCGGCGGCTGTCGGCATTCAGGATGCGGAAGCGATAGGCGCCGATCTCGGTGGTCTCGTTACGCTTGGGCAGATGCCCGAACGCGCTCATCACCAGGCCGCCGACGGTGTCGAACTCGTCGTCGGAGAATTCGCTGTCGAAGAACTCGTTGAAGTTCTCGATCGGCGTGAGCGCCTTGACCAGGAAATCACCGCTGGGCAGCGGCTTGATGTAGCTGTCTTCTTCGACGTCGTGCTCGTCTTCGATGTCGCCGACGATCTGTTCCAGCACGTCTTCGATGGTCACCAGACCCGCCACGCCGCCGTATTCGTCGATCACGATGGCCATGTGATTGTGGTTGGCGCGAAATTCACGCAACAGCACATTCAGGCGTTTGGACTCAGGCACGAAGGTGGCCGGACGCAGCAGGTCCTTGATGTTGAAGTTGTCGCCGTTCTCCTTGAGGATCAACGGCAGCAGGTCCTTGGCCAGCAGGACACCCATGACGTCGTCATGGCTTTCACCGATCACCGGGTAGCGCGAGTGCGCCGAGTCGATCACGGCCGGGAGGAATTCCCGAGGGGTCTGGGTCGCCTTGATGCTGATCATCTGCGAACGCGGGACCATGATGTCCCGGACTTGCAGGTCAGCCACCTGGATGGCGCCTTCGACGATGGCCAGCGCTTCGCTGTCCAGCAACTTGTTCTGATGGGCCTCGCGCAGCAGCTCAAGCAGCTCCTGGCGGTTTTTCGGCTCGTGGGCAAAAGCCTGGGTCAATTTACCCAGCCATGACTTCTGCCCGTTGCTCGATCGGTCTTCGCTCATAGCGATTACTCTAAATCCTTTGTTGTTTCAGTGAGGTGTAGTTTCGATTTCGTCGTCTGCATAAGGGTCACGGTGACCCAATTCAGCAAGCAACGTTTGTTCCAGTGTTTCCATCTCCAGCGCTTCGTCATCGTCTATATGGTCGTAACCCAAGAGATGCAAGCAGCCGTGGATCACTAGATGGGCCCAATGGGCCTCAAGTTCCTTGCCTTGATCCTTTGCTTCGCGTTCCACCACCTCGACACAGATCACCAGGTCGCCCAGCAGCGGGATATCCAGTAACTCATCCGGCACGTCGGCTGGGAAGGACAGCACGTTGGTCGCGTAATCCTTTTGGCGCCACGTGTGATTCAGTTCGCGGCCTTCGGGCTCGTCCACCAGGCGGATGGTCAGCTCCGAGTCGGCGGTGCGCTGGCGCAGGGCCAGCGTGCACCATTGACGGAACTGTTCTTCGCTGGGGGCAGGCGCGTCGGTGGCCAGCTGCAGGTCAAGCTCAAGCATCGCGGCGAACGTCCTTGGCGGGTGCGTCGTCCTTGTGGTCGAAGCGCTCGTAGGCTTCGACGATGCGCTGCACCAGCGGGTGACGCACCACGTCTTTGGGCATGAAATGCGTAAAGCTGATGCCCGGCACGTCCTTGAGCACTTCGATGACTTGGGCCAGGCCCGACTTGGTGCCCTTGGGCAGGTCGACCTGGGTCACGTCACCGGTGATCACAGCGGTTGAGCCGAAACCGATACGGGTCAGGAACATCTTCATCTGTTCGACGGTGGTGTTCTGGCTTTCGTCGAGGATGATGAAGCTGTTGTTCAGCGTACGGCCACGCATGTAGGCCAGCGGGGCGATCTCGATCACCTGGCGCTCGATCAGTTTGGCCACGTATTCAAAGCCGAGCATCTCGTACAGCGCGTCATAGAGCGGGCGCAGGTACGGGTCGATCTTCTGGGCCAGGTCGCCGGGCAGGAAGCCAAGCTTTTCGCCGGCCTCGACCGCCGGGCGCACCAACAGAATGCGGCGTACTTGCTCGCGCTCCAGGGCGTCCACCGCACAGGCCACGGCCAGGTAGGTCTTGCCGGTACCGGCGGGGCCGATGCCGAAATTGATGTCGTTACCGAGGATTTCTTTGACGTAGCGCTGCTGATTCAAGCCGCGCGGGCGAATCATGCCTTTTTTGGTGCGCAGGGCCACGCTGGCTTCGGCCACCGGGTTGTTGGCCAAATCTTCCACGGCAGATTCCTGCAGGTACAGGTGCACGGTCTCCGGCGACAGCTCACTACCCTTGGTTTCGCGGTAGAGGCGGCGGAGCAGGTTTTCTGCAGACGTGGTGTGCTGGGGTTCACCAATAAGCTCGAACTGATTGCCGCGGTTGCGGATTTCGATGCTCAGGCGTTGTTCGATCAGGCGCAAGTGCTCGTCGAACTGTCCGCACAGGTTGGCGAAACGGCGAGCCTCAAAAGGCTCGAGGAGAAAACGATGGGGTTCTATGGGTGCGTTCAAGGTCGCTTTTAGCCGCCCTTTGGCTGTTGAGGTGAAAGAGAGGATAACGCCAGTGGCCTACGTGCGAAAGCACTTAAATGGGCTGGTTTGGATCTCAAGAACCCTGAAGATCCACTGTGGGAGCTGGCTTGCCTGCGATAGCGGTGTATCAGCGCCAGTTGTATCGGCTGACTCACCGCTATCGCAGGCAAGCCAGCGCCCACATTTTGATCTACATCAGGTCAGAGCGATCAGTTAACCAACGACCCGCGCAACGAGTGCGGTTGCGCCGCATCAATGTGCACATCCGCAAACTGGCCGATCAGGGTCGGGTTGTCGCAGCGGAAGTTGACGATGCGGTTGTTCTCGGTACGCCCTTGCAGCTCGCCCGGGTCTTTTTTCGAATAGTCGGTGACCAGGATGCGCTGGATCGAGCCGACCATTTGTCGGCTGATTTCGAAACCTTGCTGGTTCAGACGGTGCTGCAGCGCGTTCAAGCGCTCTTTTTTCAGCGCTTCCGGGGTTTCATCCGCCAGGTCGGCAGCCGGGGTGCCCGGTCGCTGGCTGTAGACGAACGAGTAGGAGAAGTCGAAACCGACGTCTTCGATCAGCTTCATGGTCTGCTCGAAATCTTTCTCGGTCTCCCCGGGGAAGCCGACGATAAAGTCCGAGCTGATGCAGATACCCGGCACCGCCGCGCGCAGTTTGCGCAGCTTGGATTTGTATTCCAGGGCCGTGTGGTTGCGCTTCATCGCCGACAGGATGCGGTCCGAGCCCGATTGCACCGGCAAGTGCAGGTGTTTGACCAACTCCGGCACTTCGGCATGGGCCTGGATCAGACTGTCGGAGAACTCCAGCGGGTGCGAGGTGGTGTAGCGAATGCGCTCGATGCCATCGACGGCGGCCACCACGCGGATCAACTCTGCCAGGTCGGCCAGGCGACCATCGTGGGTCTGACCGCGATAGCCGTTGACGTTTTGGCCCAGCAGGGTGACTTCGCGCACACCGTTTTCGGCCAGGTGGATAATTTCTGCCAGCACGTCATCAAACGGCCGGCTGACTTCTTCACCACGGGTGTAGGGCACCACGCAGAAGGTGCAGTACTTGCTGCAGCCTTCCATCACCGACACATAGGCGCTCGGGCCGTCGATGCGCGGCTCGGGCAAGTGGTCGAATTTTTCGATTTCCGGGAACGACACGTCCACCTGCGGCAGCTTGGTGATACGCGCGGCGTCGATCATTTCCGGCAGGCGGTGCAGGGTCTGCGGGCCGAAGACCACGTCAACATAGGGCGCGCGGTCGCGGATCGCGGCGCCTTCCTGGCTGGCCACGCAGCCGCCAACGGCAATCACCATGTCCGGGTTGGCCAGTTTCAACTCACGCCAGCGGCCCAGCTGGGAATACACACGGTCCTGGGCGCGCTCACGAATCGAGCAGGTATTGAGCAGGATAACGTCAGCATCTTCGGCGCGGGCGGTGACTTCCAGGGCCTGATGTTCGCCCAGCAGATCGACCATGCGCGAGCTGTCGTACTCGTTCATCTGGCAACCGTGGGTTTCGATGTAAAGCTTCTTGGCCATGGGAATCGTCAACTGGTGGTAAAGAACCGCGCATTATAGGGGGCATGTCCATTGGTTCCTAGCGTTGTGCATCGGGTGCCATGCTATAGTTCGCGCCCTCTTTTATATCCCCGATGTGTTATTCGCCCACCATGACCAAACGTGAAGCTCCAATCTATAAGGTGATTTTCCTTAACCAGGGCCAGGTGTTCGAAATGTACGCCAAGCAGATCTATCAAAGTGATCTGTGGGGCTTCCTGGAAGTGGAAGAGTTCGTCTTTGGCGAGCGCACCCAGTTGGTCGTCGATCCGGGCGAGGAAAAGCTGAAAGCGCAGTTTGAAGGCGTGGTACGCAGCTTTGTACCGATGCATTCGATTGTGCGCATCGACGAAGTCGAGCGCCTGGGCACGCCAAAGATCAGCGAAGCGCGTGGCACCAGCAATGTCATGCCGTTTCCGATGCCGATGCCTGAGAAGTAGCGCGTTAGACCGAGGTGTGCCCATCGCAGGCAAGCCAGCTCCCACATTCGACTGCATTCCAATCTTGGAGCGCGTTCAAGTGTGGGAGCTGGCTTGTCTGCGATAGCGGTAGAAGGGTTTAGCTGAAATCAGGGAAGGGGTGAGAAGGGCGAACGCCCATCGGCACTCTGCAATTCCTGCAAGTAATTGCGGAAGATCTGGCCCAGCACCTGGGTCGCCACTTCCAACTCATCACGCTGCATGTGCTCGGCGACTTCGTCGGCGGTGTCCAGCGCGTCTTCAGCGCCGTTGACCGCGGCCATTTTCAGCACGATATAGGCCTGGACGTTATTGGCCGGCACGCCTTCGCCATGGAAAAACATTTTTCCCAGTTCGAATTGCGACTGGGCATGGCCCTGCAACGACGCTTTCTCGAAGTAGCTCAAGGCCTTGTTGAGGTCGCGGGCGGGGTTTTTGTCGTCGTGGTAGTACTCGCCCAACTCGTATTGCGCCTGCGCATCCCCGCCGTCGGCCTGTTTCTGGCACGCGCTCAGGGCTTCGGCCTGGCTGTCTGGCTGGGTATTGAGGGTGCAACGACCCATCGCTGGGATTAACAACGAGTTGCCGCCTGCTTGTGCATGTGCCAGCAGCGGCTGAAGGAGCAACAGGCAGCCCAGAACCAGGGTGCGGCCGGTGCGTTTCATGGGAATCGACTTACCTCTGACGGGGCGCGCGGACCCTCGCGGGTCCAATAAGCGCGCATTATGAAATAAGCAGGCCTCTGCTTACAAAGTCTTTACTCGTTTTTCTGCTGCGTGGGCAAGTTATCTGCCGGATTGCAGGTGATTTCTCGAAAAATGCAGGAAAGCGCTGTAAGCAAAGTAGCAAATTAGCAAATTCTGACGTCACCCAAGGCAACGTCAGCTTGATAGGCCCCTTATTTCAGGGCCGCGAAGGCGCGCTCGGCAGCATCCAGGGTCAATTTCAACTCTGCGTCGCCATGGGCGATCGAGGTGAAGCCCGCTTCGAACGCGCTCGGTGCCAGGTAAACGCCGCCTTCCAGCATCAAGTGGAAGAAGCGCTTGAACAGGTCGGCATCGCTGCCCATCACGTCATCGAAGGTGACGATATCGTCGGCACCGCTGAAGTACAGGCCGAACATGCCACCGGCTTGCGTGGTGACGAAAGGGATGCCGGCAGCATCGGCGCGCTGTTGCAGGCCATCGAGCAGGCGCGTGGTGTAGTCGGTCAGCTCGGCGTGAAAGCCCGGGCGGCTGATCAGGCGCAAGGTGGTCAGGCCTGCCGCCATCGCCAATGGGTTACCTGACAAGGTGCCCGCCTGGTACACCGGGCCCAGTGGCGCGATGTGCTGCATGATTTCGCGCTTGCCGCCGAAGCAACCCACCGGCATGCCGCCGCCGATGATTTTGCCGAAGGTGCTCAGGTCCGGCGTGACGCCGTAGTAAGCCTGGGCGCCGCCGAGGGCGACACGGAAACCGGTCATGACTTCGTCGAAAATCAGCACTACGCCGTGCTTGTCGCACTGCTCGCGCAGGCCTTCAAGGAAGCCAGGCGCCGGCGGCACGCAGTTCATGTTGCCGGCGACCGGCTCGACGATGATGCACGCCACCTCTTGGCCCACTTCACTGAGCATCTGCTCGACGGCGGCGATGTCGTTGAATGGCAAGGTCAGGGTGTGCTTGGCGAAGGCCGCCGGTACACCGGCCGAGCTTGGCACGCCCTGGGTCAGCGCGCCGGAACCGGCTTTTACCAGCAGGCTGTCGGAGTGGCCGTGGTAGCAGCCTTCGAACTTGATGATGCTGTCGCGGCCGGTAAAACCACGGGCCAGGCGAATGGCACTCATGGTGGCCTCGGTGCCTGAGCTGACCATGCGCACCATTTCCATCGACGGCACGATCGAGCACACCAAGTCCGCCATCTCGGTTTCCATGGCGGTCGGGGCGCCGTAGGACAGGCCGTGTTGCAGCTGTTGGCGCACCGCATCGAGCACGTCCGGGTGGCTGTGGCCGAGGATCATCGGCCCCCAGGAACCCACGTAGTCAACGTAGCGCTTGTCATCTTCGTCGGTGACGTAGGCGCCTTCGGCATGCTTGAAGAACAACGGCGTACCGCCCACGCTCTTGAACGCACGCACGGGGGAGTTCACACCGCCGGGAATGTGTTTCTGAGCATTGGCAAACAGGGTTTCGGAACGGGACATGGTCGGGCTCTCTAAACTGAAATTTTAAGAAGATCGTTGAATGCGCGCGCGCGGCGCGTGACTTCCTGGGTGCTGTCGGCACCGAACAGGCCGTGCACCACGGCGAGCAGGTCGGCACCGTGGGCCACCAGCGGTTCGGCGTTTTCCAGGGTGACGCCGCCGATCACGCAGATCGGCAGCTGCAGGCGCGCGCGGGCCTGGGCCAGCATGTCAACGGTGGCGGCAGGTGCGCCGGGCTTGGTGTTGGAATTGAAGAAGCGGCCGAAGGCGACGTAGCTGGCGCCTTCCTTGGCGGCCTGTTCGGCCAGTTCGATCTGGCTGTGGCAGGTGGCGCCGATGATCGCTTTGGAACCGAGCAACGCTCGGGCCGGAGTCAGTGGGCCGTCGGTCTGGCCCAGGTGTACGCCCACGCCCAGGCGCGCGGCCAGTTCGGCGTCGTCATTGATAATGAGCTGGGTCTTGTAGCGCGAGCACAGCTCGCGCAGTTTCTCCGCCTCTCGCAGGCGGCGGGCTTCATCGCTGCTTTTGTCGCGGTACTGCAGCAGGGTTACGCCGCCGTCCAATGCCGCTTCGACGTAGGCGAGAAATTTGCCGGCCAACAGTTGGCTGTCGGTAATGGCATACAGGCCACGTAGTTTCATCGGGCAGGCCTCTTGTGCTTTAAGAGCAGAAATCCAGCGGCAAACGGCGCGGCACGAACTGGCCCTGGCCGAGTTGTTCGGCGTCACGCAAGGTGCGCCAAGTGTAGTTGAGCGCCGACTGCACGGCACTGACCAACCCTTCGCCTTGAGCAATCCGCCCGGCCAGTGCGCTGGCCAGCGTGCAGCCCGAACCATGATAGCTGCCGGGCAGGCGCTGGCAGGTAAAGGTCTGGCGCGTGCCGTCGCGGCTGTACAGGCGATTGTGCACTTCATGCTCGTCGCCGTGGCCGCCGGTGATCAGCAAGTGCTTGATAAACGGCAGTAGCTTCTCGGCGCATTCGTCCGCGGTGCCTTGAGGCAATTCGGCGAGGATGCGCGCTTCAGGCAAGTTGGGCGTGGCGATCAGCGACAGCGGCAGCAGCCGCTCGCGCATCGCGTAGCCGACTTCGTCCTTGCCCAGGCTGCCACCGCCGCCGGCCCGCAGCACCGGGTCGCACACCACCGGCAGGTGCGGGTGCGCCTGCAGCAGTTCGACCACGGTGTCGACCATCGCGGTGGAGCCGAGCATGCCAAGCTTGACCGCCGCCACTTCGGAGTCGCCGAGCACGGCATTCGCCTGGGCCAGGACCCACTCGCGGTCGAGCACACGGAAATCGCTGACATTGACGGTGTTCTGCACGGTCAGGGCGGTGACGGCGGGAGCCGCATGACAGCCTTGGGCGAGCAGGGCTTCGATATCTGCCTGCAGGCCGGCGCCACCACTTGGGTCATGGCCGGAGAGACAGAGGACAACGGGGCGAGAGCTGTAGATATTCATGGTGCGCGAGCTTACCACCAAACGCTTTTTGCGTGGCTGTCTGGCGAGGGTTGAATTTCGCCGCTGTCCAGGCGCATTTATGGCTGATAGCCATTATCGAGTGTTGGGTCATAAATGCGTTGAAAGCCGCGTGCTAGAGCCTTTCAAAAAATTATTTCAATGGTGTCTAATGGCCTCCAGCGGCTATGCTAGAGTGGATCCAAACAACTTACTGTATCGCCGGCATACGTCTTCTCAAAAGGAATGGGGGCTTTTGACATAACCGGACAGGCCACGCTGGGGCTCTATGCGCTATTTGCTGATCTTATTATTGTGCGGGCTGCCGATGCTCGCCGGCGCCGTCGAGTTCAATCAGAGCACTCGAAGCCTGCCGCTGGGCCGGGTCATGCAAGTACTCGAAGACCCTACCGACGCCCTCACCATCGCCCAAGTCAGTTCCCCCGCCTACGCCGCCCAGTTCAAGACCCACGACCAAGCCACCCTCAATGCCGGTTATTCACGCTCGGTGTTCTGGCTCAAGGTCGATCTGCATTACACCGCCACTGACCCTCGCGCGCCGCGTACCTGGTTCCTGGAGCTGGCGTACCCGCCGCTGAACCGCCTGGACCTGTACCAGAATGACGGCACCGGCGGCTACCGACTGACCACCCGCACCGGCAGTGCACTGCCTTTTTCCAGCCGTGAAGTGCGCCAGAGCAATTACCTGTTCAAGCTCAACTTTGTGCCCGACCAGCAGCAAACCGTGTACCTGCGCCTGCAAAGCGAAGGCTCGATCCAGGCGCCGTTGACGCTCTGGGCCGGCACCGCCTACCTGGAAGAACAGCCGCTGCGCTTGTATGTGCTGGGCGCCATCTATGGCGTACTGCTGGGGATGCTGGTCTACAACCTGTTTATCTACCTCAGCGTGCGCGACACCAGCTACCTCTATTACATCCTGTATATCGCCTCGTTCGGCCTGTACCAACTGTCGGTCAATGGCGTGGCCGTGGAGTACTTCTGGCCGAACAACCCGTGGTGGTCGAATGCGGCGGTGCCGTTCCTGATCGGGTCGGCGGCGCTGTTCGGCAGCCTGTTCGCGCGCAGCTTCCTGCACACCGCGCAGCACAGCCGCTGGCTCGACCGGATCTTGCTGGCGCTGGCGACCTGCGGCGCGGTGGTGATGGTGCTGGCGCTGCTGACCAGCTATGCGGTGGCCCTGCGCCTGGCCACCGGTCTGGCGCTGGTGTTTACCGTGACCATCTTTGTTGCCGCGATCAAGGCGTGGTACTGCGGCCAGCGTATGGCGCGGTATTTCATCATCGCCTGGTCGGCATTCCTGCTCGGCGGGGTGGTCAACACGATGATGGTGTTGGGCTACCTGCCGAATATGTTCCTCACCATGTACGCCAGCCAGCTCGGTTCTGCGATTGAAGTGGCGCTGCTCTCACTGGCCCTGGCGGACCGCATCAATGGCATGCGTGAGCAGCAGGCGCAAATCCTGTTCGACGCCAGCCAGAAACTCGAAGTGCTCAACCAGCAACTCGCGCGCAGCAATCGTCTGAAAGACGAATTCCTCGCCACCCTGACCCACGAACTGCGCACACCGATGAATGGCGTGATCGGCTCCCTTGAGCTGATGCAAACCGTGCCGCTGGACGATGACCTGGCGCAGTACCAGCAAACCGCCGCCGGCTCGGCGCGGGACATGATGCGCATGGTCAACGGCATCCTCACCCTGACCGAACTGCAAGCCGGGCGCCTGACCGCCCAGCCCCAAATGTTCAGCCTGCGCGGTGCGCTCGACACCTTGCGTCAGCAGTTCAGCACCGGTGCGCAGAACAAGGGCCTGGAATTTTCCATCGACGTGGCGGACGAGTTGCCGGACCGCGTGATCGGCGATGCCGACAAACTGATCCAGTGCCTGGATTGTCTGCTCGACAACGCGTTCAAGTTCACCCACGAAGGCGCGGTGCGCCTGCGCGTGGTGGGTGTTCCACAAAACGATGGCAGCTTGCGCCTGAGCTTTATCGTCACCGACAGTGGTATCGGTTTCGCTTTCCTCGACGAGGCCACGCTGTATCAGCGCTTCTTCCAGCTCGACGGCTCGACCACCCGCGAATACGGCGGCCTGGGCATCGGCCTGGCGATCTGCCGACAGCTGATCGAACTGCTCGGTGGGCGCCTGACCCATCATTCCGAGCCGCGCAAGGGCAGCCGTTTCCAACTTGAGGTGACGGTAAGCCCGGTGCCGCCCGAGCCCAAAGCGACGCCCCAGGAAACCTTGACGCAGCGCGCGCCCCACGAGTGCGCTGTGCTGCTGGTGGACGACAACAGCGTCGGCCAACTGGCGGTGCGTGGCATGCTGCTCAAACTGGGCTATCGGGTGAAAACCGTGGACAACGGTTCGTCTGCGCTGGCGATGTTGCAGAGTGAAACGTTTGATGCGGTGCTGCTGGATGTGCCTGAAGGCGGGTTCTCATTGTGCTGTCAGATTCGTGCACTGCCGGGGTGTGGCGAACTGCCGGTGATCGCCCTGAGTACCTCACTAAATGGGACGGACCGTGAGCGCTGCCATGGCATCGGCATCACTGACCGGCTGGCCAAGCCCGTGCGTTTTGAAGCGCTGCAGGCGGTGCTGGAGCGTCGGCTGCTGTGCCCGTTAGAGGGCGAAAGCGCCGGACATTAGGCGCGTATGCCACTTTTTTAAGCCCGGTGACGGTGCTTAACTGAAATTCAGGCCTCAACTGCACGTGGCCTTTTTTCAGGAGGCCCGTCATGAACCTGCATCAGTTCGCCGAAACCCACGACGTCACCAATCAGCCACCGTCTTTGGACGGCACCAACCTGTACCGCATCGACGTGCCCCTGCAAGAGTGGTCGCGCCGCTTTGGCGCCGGCTGGGCCCATGCGCGTATCGATGCGTATGGCGCACTGGCGGGCGGGCCGTTGATGGCGGCCGGGTTCCTGGCAAACGAGAACAAGCCGGTGTTCAACAGCCATGACCGTTATGGCCATCGCATCGACTGCGTGGCGTTTCATCCGGCGTACCACGAGCTGATGCGCACCGCCGTCGAACATGGCTTGCCGTCGCTGCCGTGGGCGCACCCACAACCCGGCGCCCATGTGGCGCGCGCCGCCATGACTTACCTGCACAGCCAAGCCGAAGCGGGCACCGGCTGCCCGCTGACCATGACCTTCGCCTGCGTACCGGCCCTGCGCCTGCAACCGGATCTGGCGCAGACCTGGCTGCCGAAAATCCTCAGCACCGAATACGACCCGCGCAATGTCGGCATCGCCCACAAGGCCGGGGCCACCATCGGCATGGCCATGACCGAGAAGCAAGGTGGCACCGACGTGCGCGCCAACACCACCCGCGCGTATCCAGTGGGAGCGGGCGGCCTAGGGCAAGCCTATGAACTGGTGGGACACAAGTGGTTCTGCTCGGCGCCGATGTGTGATGCGTTCCTCACGCTGGCGCAGACCGACAAAGGCTTGACCTGTTTCCTACTCCCCCGGCACCGCCCGGATGACACCCGCAACGAGTTCTACATCCAGCGCCTGAAAAACAAACTCGGCAACTGCTCCAACGCCTCCAGCGAAGTGGAGTTTCGGGGCGCCCTGGCCTGGATGATCGGCGAAGAGGGCCGTGGCGTGCCGACCATTATCGAAATGGTCGCCATGACCCGCTTCGACTGCATGGTTGGCTCCAGCGCGCTGATGCGTCAGGCGTTGACCCAGGCCAGTCATCATTGCGCGCACCGCTTGGTAGGTGGCCGTGTGTTGAGTGAGCAGCCGCTGATGCAAAACGTATTGGCTGACCTGGCCCTGGAAAGCGAGGCGTCGCTGGCATTGAGCATGCGCATGGGCCGGGCCCTGGACCATCTGGATAACGAGCAGGAAGCCAAATTTGCCCGGCTGGTAACGGCAGTGGGCAAGTATTGGATCTGCAAGCGCGCGCCAGCAATGATCAACGAGGCGGCCGAGTGCATGGGCGGTGCCGGGTATGTCGAGGACAGCATCTTGCCGCGCTTGTACCGTGAGGCGCCGGTGAATTCAACGTGGGAAGGTTCCGGCAATGTGCAGTGCCTGGACGTGTTGCGGGCGCTGTCGAAAGAGCCGGGCGTGCTGGAGGCGCTGTTTGTCGAACTCGGGGACGGGCATGGCCACACGCAGCTGGCGCGGCATATCGAGCAGCTGAAGTCGGCGTTCATGGACACTCAGGACATCCAGTACCGCGCCCGCCAACTGACCGAGGATATTGCCGTGGCGTTGCAGGCCAAGTTGTTGCTGGAGGCCGGGAATGCGGCGGTCAGTGATGGCTTTATCGCCAGCCGCTTGGGTGAGTCGTCCGGTCGGGTGTATGGCACCTTGCCGCGAGGCGTGGATGTAGAAGCGATCGTCGCGCGTTCAACCCCAACCCTCTGACTACACTCGGTCAAAATGTGGGAGCGGGCTTGCTCGCGAATACGGTTCTTCAGTGACTGAGCAGGTGACTGATACACCGCATTCGCGAGCAAGCCCGCTCCCACATTATTAACCGCATTCCAATCACTACTGTTTCAGTGAGGCCGGGATACAGGCAAGATAAAGGCCTGCAAGTCAGAACACAGGATGCTTACCGTGACCGAAGCTTTTGTTGTCGTTCAAACCGCCGAAGAAGCCGTGGATCGGCTGGCGGCTCTTCACGAGCGTGCTACCGGCGCGCTCAATCAAGCCCTCAAGCAATACCTCAAGGACCGCGTCGAGCCCGACGCCGCGCAACGCGCACTGTTTCGCTATCCAGAACTGCGCTTGACCTACCATTGCCATGGCGAAGTCCCACAGACCACTCGGGCGTACGCCAAGGTTCAGTTGCCGGGGACCTACAGCGTCACCGTCACCCATCCGGGCGCATTCCGTAAGTACCTGCTGGAGCAACTGGTGCCGCTGATGCACGACTTCACCGTGACGGTAGAAGTCGGCGTGAGCCAACAGAATATTCCGTACCCGTATGTGGTGGAGCAGGGCGACGAACTGGCCGGCTCCGGCGTGACCGCCGCGACCCTGGCGCGCGTGTTCCCCAGCACCGACCTGTCCGCGGCCACCGACGGTATCGCCGATGGCCTTTACGACTGGGAAAACACCGACCCGCTGCCGCTGGCGCTGTTCGATGCCGCCCGCGTGGACTTCTCCCTGCGCCGTCTGGTGCACTACACCGGCAGCGACTGGCGCCATGTGCAGCCGTGGATCCTGCTGACCAACTACCATCGCTATGTTGACCAGTTCATCCTGCATGGGCTGGAGCAATTGCGCAGTGACCCGCGGTTTATCCGCATGGTGCTGCCGGGCAACGTGATCATCGACAAGAGCATGGACCACGGCGAAGCCTCGGCGATTGCGGC
This sequence comes from Pseudomonas sp. NFX183, assembly GCF_047943075.1. NCBI lineage: Bacteria > Pseudomonadati > Pseudomonadota > Gammaproteobacteria > Pseudomonadales > Pseudomonadaceae > Pseudomonas > Pseudomonas sp. NFX183. The sequence continues at coordinate 2,975,350 of NZ_CP181333.1, forward strand.
GGGCGTGGTCTGGCACCGTTACCAGATGCCGGCCTATCACCTGCAGGCCACTGATGGCCACGGCGTGACCCTGGTGAACATCGGCGTCGGCCCGTCCAACGCCAAGAACATCACCGACCACCTGGCCGTGCTGCGCCCGCATTGCTGGCTGATGATTGGTCACTGCGGCGGCCTGCGCCAATCCCAGACCATTGGCGATTACGTACTGGCCCACGCCTACATGCGCCGCGACGGGATTCTGGACCGCGTAGTGCCGCCGAATATTCCGATCCCGGCCCTGGCCGAAGTGCAGATGGCCCTGCAGCAAGCGGCGGCCAACGTTACCGGCGAAAAAGGCGAGGAGCTGAAAAAGCGCCTGCGCACCGGCACCGTGTTGACCTACGACGACCGCAACTGGGAGCTGCGTTGGGCCCAGGAACGGCCGCTGATCAACCTGTCCCGCGCCGTGGCCGTGGACATGGAAAGCGGCACCATCGCCGCCCAGGGTTATCGTCTGCGGGTGCCATATGGCACGTTGCTGTGCGTCTCGGACAAACCCCTGCACAGCGAGATCAAGCTGCCAGGTTCGGCCAACGCGTTCTATGAGCGTGCGGTCAGCCAACACTTGAAGATCGGCATCGAGGCGGTGGACCTGTTGCGCACCGAACTCAACTCGCTGCACTCGCGCAAACTGCGCAGCTTCGACGAGCCGCCGTTCCGCTAAGCGGTTGGGATGGTCATTTAGCGGTCAGGCCACTAGCATTGTCGGTCCTGACCGTTAGATGTTCCTTTTGCCATGTCCCGTCCCACCCGTCCCGACTCGCGCCGCCCTGGCGTGAAACCTGCGTATCCCGCTCCCCGGCGTGTCGCCAAGGCGCCACCGGCCGAGCCGAAACTGATCCTGTTCAATAAACCCTTCGACGTGCTGACCCAGTTCAGCGACGAAGGCGGGCGCGCGACCCTCAAGGATTTTATCGACATCCCCGGTATCTACCCGGCTGGCCGCCTGGACCGTGACAGTGAAGGCCTGCTGCTGCTGACCAACGATGGCCAACTGCAGGCGCGGATTGCCGACCCCAAGCACAAGCTGGCTAAAACCTACTGGGTGCAAGTCGAAGGCGAACCGACCGAAGAGCAATTGCAGCGCCTGCGTGACGGCGTGGAGCTTAATGACGGCATGACCTTGCCCGCGCAAGCCCGGCAGTTGGACGAACCTGAATTATGGCCACGCAATCCGCCGGTGCGTTTTCGCAAGAGCGTGCCCACGCATTGGCTTGAGCTGGTGATTCGTGAAGGGCGTAACCGCCAGGTACGGCGCATGACCGCTGCGGTGGGCTTACCGACCTTGCGCCTGGTGCGCGTGCGTATCGGGGATTGGTCGATTGATGGCCTGGACCAAGGCCAATGGAAGGAAGTGCCGGCGCGTTTATAAGGCGCCGGATTCGATCAGGCCGATCACCACGCTCTTGATGATGAACGCGGCCACGCCCAGGCCCAGTACGAAGAACAGAATGAACGAGCCAAAGCGCCCGGCTTTGGATTTCTTCGCCAAGTCCCAAACGATAAAGCCCATGAAAATGATCAGAATGGTGACCAGGCCAGTCATCATCCATTCTTCAAACACGGCGGGGTCGATGTTGTTCATGTGGGAATTTTCCGGCAGGGCAGGCGGGAAGTATAAAGCAGGGCATCAGGCGCAACATTGACCTGAGTCTTGACGCGGTCAATGTGGGAGCTGGCTTGCCCGCGATAGCATCAACTGGGGCTGGCTGATACACCGAGTGGCCTGTATCGCAGGCAAGCCAGCTCCCACATTTGATCTTCTGCGACCTTAAGTACGCAGGTGGGTCAGCGGCAATTCGGTGCTGTTGAGTACCTGATTGAGTACAAAGCTCGAGCGCACGCTGGTCACGCCTTCAATGCGGGTCAGGTGGCCCAGCAGCAGTTTCTGGTAGTGATCCATGTCCGGCACCACCACTTTCAACTGATAGTCCGCATCCATGCCAGTGACCAAACTGCATTCCAGCACTTGCGGCAGGGTGCGAATCGCCGCTTCGAAATTCTCGAAACGCTCGGGTGTGTGGCGGTCCATGCCGATCAGCACATAGGCCGTGAGGCTCAGGCCGAGCATCTTGCGATCGAGCAAGGCCACCTGGCGCGCGATGTAGCCATCGTCTTCAAGCTGCTTGACTCGGCGCGAGCAGGGCGAAGGCGACAAGCCGATACGCTCGGCCAACTCCTGGTTGGAGATCCTCGCGTCGCGCTGCAATTCCGCCAAAATACTCAGGTCGTATCGGTCAAGCTTGCTCATTGGGTTGGCCTTTGTCGTAACTATTGCGGCGAATTATCTATGAAGGGTTAAAAATTGCGCAAGCACTGTTTATTGACGCAATCTTCGCAATCATCTGTCGGCGCGGCGGGCCTATGATTACCAACAGAATCACCGCCTGGACAACAGTCCACTGCAGCCCGCCCAATCAGGCCCGCTGCGGCCGCCGCCCGAGCAGGGTTGAGTCGGCCTCCAGGCTGCACACTGTCCACAAGACGGCGTGAGGTGAGCCAACGTCAAAAGCGTTGAGCACGGACGAAATTCTCAAGGGGTGGCCGACGGGTCACCCCTTTTTCTTTGCGCGCGTTTTTACCCAAAAAAATACTTCTCGTGACTGATAACCTGTCTCAGAACCGGGCGAGGCTTTTCCAGTCTCATCTATGAGGCCGGACGTTCTAGGCCCTTATCCGCAGTGAGGAATAGCATGAAGCGCATCTGGCGTATGGCAGGTGTAGGTTTGCTGATGATGACCGTTGGCTCGCAAGTAATGGCCGACGACCCGCGCTCTGAAGGGGGCGGTCAGCATGAAAGAGGTCCCGAAGGCGGACGGCAAGGCAACGAACAGCCGCGACCGCAAAATAACCAACCACGCCCGCAGAACAATCAACCGCGCCCGGAAATCAACCAGCCGCGCCCGCAGAACCCGCGTGTCGAGAACAATCAGCCTCGGCCGCAAAACCAGCATTTTGATCGCGCCGAACAACAGCAGCACGGCGGTGGGCAATGGCAAGGTCGCCCGCAAGGTGCCGAACAGCCTCGGCCAGCGCCACAGCCCGCGAATAACCTGCCGATTCAGGGGCGCCCGGACACGGTTCGGCAAACCCAGGAGCCGCGCCAGGGTCACTATCAGGACATCCCGCGCCGTAACGATGGCAACCAGCATTGGCAGGCCGGCAATGGCCCCGGGCGTCCAGGTGGCGGGTTCAATAATGGTCACCCCAACGACAACCGCTGGCCGGGTCGCCCCAGTGGGCACGGCACTGGTTGGGGCCCTGGCCCGCAATATCGTCCCGGCTATACGGTGGATCGGTTCCCCGACCGCAACTACCGCGTGCCTTACCGTGGCCAGGATTATTTCTTCTCCGGCGGCTACTGGTATCGCCCGCAAGGCTTGCGTTATGTCGTAGTGACGCCGCCGTACGGCATCCGCGTGCAATACCTGCCGGACTATGCGCGCGAAGTGTGGGTGGGGAGTGCGCTGTTCTTCCTCGCAGCGGGTTCGTACTACACCTACGAAAGCGCCACCCAGCAGTACGTGGTGGTGCAGCCGCCGACAGAAGTGCCGGCACCGCAACCCGCGCCGCAGGGCAATGGCTATGACGTGGTGGCCTACCCGGCCAACGGTCAGTCACCGGCGCAAGTGCAGCAGGACGGCTACGACTGTTATCGCTGGGCAGTGCAACAAAGCGGTTTCGACCCACGGACCGTCACTTACGCCCCGGACCCTGCGGTGGTGCAAACCTACCGCCAAGCCCAGGGCAACTGCCTCACCAGCCGCGGGTACCAGGTGCAGTACTAGGCCTTATTGCCCGTGACTACTTCCCGCGGGTCGGCGTGCACCAGCACTTCGGCGCGCGGGTAGGCGTTGTGAATGGCATCGGCGGCCTGGTCGCTGATGCCGTGGGCAACCGACAACGATAATTCCCCCGGCAACTCCAGATGCAGTTGCACAAACCAGTGGCTGCCGGAAATCCGCGTGCGCAAATCATGCGCACCCAACACGCCTGGCACACCGCGCGCCAGTTCCAGCATATGCTGGCTCACATCGGCTGGCAGTTCCTCGTCCATCAACACCGCAAAGCTTTCGCGGGCGATCTGGATGGCGCTCCACAAAATGTACGCGGCGATGCCCAGGCCGAACCACGCATCGACCTGATTGAAGCCAAACCCCGCCAACACCAATGCCACCAGAATGCTGCCATTGAGCATCAAGTCCGAACGGTAGTGCAGCGAGTCCGCGCGCACGGCGTTGGAGCCGGTTTCGCGGATCACCCGGTGTTGCAGCATCAGCAGCGCCACCGTCATCACCAGCGAAAACACGATGACCCCGATGCTCAGCCAAGGCGCGCCGACCGGTTCCGGATGGTGCAAACGCTGGTACGCCTGGAACGCGATCAACACCGCACTGCCGGCGATAAACAACGCCTGTGCCATGCCCGACAGCGACTCCGCCTTGCCATGCCCATAACGGTGGTCATCATCGGCCGGGCGCAGCGCGTAATGCACTGCCAGCAGGTTCAGCAACGAGGTCACGCCATCAAGCAGCGAGTCGGTCAACCCGGCGAGCATGCTCACCGAGCCACTGAACCACCAGGCGATGGCCTTGGTAATAATCAGCGCACAGGCCACGCCCACCGACGCGCGGGTGGCCAGGCGCAAGAGCCTTGCGTGTTCGGGACTGCTGGTCATAAGCGGGTCGAGTCCTTAAGCGGCGGGCTGCAGGCCCAGGGAGGCGAGTTGTTGCACGCTGCCCTTGAACTGGATCATGCGCGGGTCATCCAGCGGCAGGGTGCGGCCGGTTTCCTTCTGGATGATGGTTTGCAGCTTGGCGTTATCGACCTTGCCGTCGGCGCCGATGGCTTCGTGCAGTTTCTCGGGGGCGACTTGAGCCGTTTTGCCGGGCTCGAAGTAAATCGCGCCGGTGGCGAAGTCCACGCCGAATGCGATCAGGCCGGGGATCACATAGAACAGCAGGCCCACGGCGTCAAGCACGGCAATCGCCGGGTCGATCTTGCCGTCGATCTGGCCACGGCGGTCCGGGTAGAAAATCGAGCCGCAGGCGGTCAGTTGGCTCAGCAGGGTGACGGCGAGGACACCGCCGATGACACGGGAAGCGATACGCATGAAAAGTCTCCTGAACACGGTTGAAAGATGACTATAAGCAAGTCTACAAGGCAACGCTGATCAAGTGTGGGAGCGGGCTTGCTCGCGAATGCAGTCTGCCAGTTGATAAATCTGTTGACTGACCCACCGCTTTCGCGAGCAAGCCCGCTCCCACACTTAACCGCGTTACCCGTGGGATTGTGCGGTGTCTTTGAGACCAGCACCGGCATCCGGCAGTTCGCCGTTATACTCGCCGCTCTGCTTTGGAGCCAGTATGAATTCGTTGCCGATCGATGATGTTTTACCCGCCCTGCGTGACGCCTTGGCGATTCGCCATGAAGCCGTGCTGGAAGCGCCGCCCGGCGCCGGTAAAACCACCCGCGTGCCCTTGGCCTTGTTGAACGAGCCATGGCTGGCCGGGCAGACCATCCTGATGCTCGAACCCCGGCGCCTGGCCGCGCGCGCCGCCGCCGAACGCCTGGCCAGCGAGCTGGGCGAAAAGGTCGGCGAAACCGTCGGCTATCGCATTCGCCTCGACAGCAAAGTCGGCCCCAATACACGCATCGAAGTGGTCACCGAAGGCATCCTCACCCGCCGCTTGCAGGACGACCCGGCGCTGGAAGGCGTGGGCCTGCTGATCTTTGACGAATTCCACGAGCGCAGCCTCGACGCCGACCTCGCGCTGGCCCTGAGCCTGAATGGCCGCGATCTGTTTCGCGACGAACAACCGCTGAAAATCCTGCTGATGTCCGCCACCCTCGAAGGCGAACGCCTGTCCGGCCTGCTGGATGACGCGCCGATCCTGCGCAGCGAAGGGCGCATGTTCCCGGTGCAGATGCGCTGGGGCCGCCCGTACCAGGCCGGTGAATTCATCGAGCCGCGTGTGGTGCAGACCGTCCTTGAAGCCGTGCATGACGAGACCGGCAGCATTCTCGTCTTTCTGCCGGGGCAGGCCGAGATTCGCCGGGTTAATCAACAACTGGCCGACGCTTTGGGTGATCGCCCGGATGTGCTGCTGTGCCCGCTGCATGGCGAGCTTGACCTCAACGCCCAACGCGCCGCCATTGACCCGGCGCCCGCCGGCAAACGCAAAGTGGTGCTGGCCACCAACATCGCCGAGACCAGCCTGACCATCAACGGTGTGCGCGTGGTGATCGACGCCGGGCTGGCGCGGGTCCCGCGTTTCGACCCCGGCAGCGGCATGACCCGCCTCGACACCCAACGCATCTCCCGCGCCAGCGCCACCCAGCGGGCCGGCCGGGCAGGGCGCCTGGAGCCGGGCGTGTGTTATCGGCTGTGGTCCGAAGACCAGCATGAAGGCCTGGCGGCGTATGGCAGTGCGGAAATCCTCGCCGCCGACCTTGCCGGGCTGGCCTTGCAACTGGCGCGTTGGGGCGTCACGCCCACGCAACTGGTGTGGCTGGATGTGCCGCCGACTGCTGCGTACGCCCAGGCTCAGGATTTGCTGGTGCGTCTGGGCGCGTTGAACGACGACAAACTCACCGCCCATGGCCAGAAGATGGCCGAGTTGCCCGCACATCCGCGTATCGCCCACCTGTTGCTGCGCGGGCAGGACCTGGGGCTGGCGGCCACGGCGTGTGATGTCGCCGCGCTATTGGGCGAGCGTGACATCTTGCGCGGCGCCGGTGCCGATTTGCACAGCCGGCTGGCGCTGATGTCCGGCGAGGAGCGTGCGCGAGGTACTCAAGGCGGCGTGCAGCGCGCCAAGCAACTTGCCCGGCAATACCGCAGCTATTTAAGAGGCCAGGCGACTCAGGCCGTGCCCGATCCCGATCACCCGCGTTGGCTCGGCGCCCTGCTGGCGCTGGCCTACCCGGACCGCGTCGCCCAGCAACGTCGCCCCGGCGGCGCCGAATACCGCCTGGCCAATGGCCGTGCCGCGCTGTTCGCCGAGGCCGACAGCCTGATGAGACAAGCGTGGCTGGTGATCGCCGACCTCGGCAGCCGTCAGGGCCAGCGCGAAGAGCGCATCTACCTCGCGGCCGACTTCGATCCGGCGCTGTTCGACACAGTGCTTGCCGAGCAAGTGCGCAACGTCGACCAGCTCGATTGGGACGAGCGCGAAGGCGTGCTGCGCGCTGAGCGCCAGCGTAAAGTCGGCGAACTGGTGCTCAGTCGCGAACCGCTGAGCGGTCTGGACGAGTCCGCGCGCAGCCAGGCGTTGGTCAACCTCGTGCGCCGCAAAGGCCTGGAATTGTTACCGTGGACGCCTGAACTGCGCCAATGGCAGGCCCGCGTCATGCTGCTGCGTCAGCTGGACGCCGGCAAAACCAGTGAGTGGCCGGATATCAGCGACAAGGCTTTGCTCGCCAGCCTGGAGCATTGGCTGATGCCGTACTTGGGCAAAGTCTCGCGCCTGAGCCACTTCGCCAACCTGGATATCTCCAGTTTCCTGCACAACCTGTTGCCCTGGCCGCTGCCCCAGCGCCTGGACGAGCTGGCGCCGCAGCACGTGAAGGTGCCCTCGGGCTCCTCGGTGCGTTTGGACTACAGCGAACAGCCGCCGATTCTGGCGGTGCGCTTGCAGGAATTGTTCGGGCTGGCGGACACGCCGCGTATTGCCGGTGGGCGCCAGGCGGTCAAGCTGCACCTGCTGTCCCCGGCGCGCCGGCCGGTGCAGGTGACCCAGGATCTGGCGAACTTCTGGCGCAGCACGTATGCCGAGGTGAAAAAAGATTTGAAGGGGCGGTATCCCAAGCATTACTGGCCAGATGACCCGTTAGTGGCCGAACCCACCGCCCGGATCAAACCGCGCAAGTAAAGCTTGTGGAGAGCAAATTTGGGAGTGGGATGGTGTGGGAGCTGGCTTGCCTGCGATGCAGACGACTCGGTGTACCTGTTTCACCGAGGCGATGCTATCGCAGGCAAGCCAGCTCCCACAAAAGCCCACACACATTGAGCTTTGTGGTGTGGGTTATTGCGCGGCCGGGAGCAGGAACCGGGCGATCACTGGTAGGTGGTTGGAGATACGCAGTGTGTCTTCTTGCCGTACTTTGGCCTCTATCCGCTTGATCCTTGGGCTGTAGAACAAATAATCCAACGTCCGATCCGGCCCATCCACACTTGGGTCATTGGGGAAGTGCGTAAGCCACTTCGCCCGGTCAATCCCACTGGATTCGCTGTTACTGGGGATCATCGGGTACTTATCCCACAGCAAATGCAGCTCGCTGTCCGGCGAATACTGGCCGCGCTTATCGGCTTCTAGGCGCAGAAATTGCCCCAGTGGCAGCAAGTTGAAGTCCCCACCGATCAGCCATGGCGTGCCACGCCCTTCGAATTTATCCAGCAGTTTCACGGTGGCTTTGGCCTGCTCCTGCACCGCCGACCGCCCAGGCATATCGCCGTCCAGCCGGGTGTTGAGCACGGCCAATTGGCCACCATCGCTCAACGGCAAGTAGGTCAGCAATAAGGCGGGTTTGGGTTGGAACTGGCGGCTGATGATGTTGGCTGGGGACACCGGCAGTTGCAGGCGTTCGGCGTGTTCGATCTGGTAGCGGCTGAGCGTCACCAGCTTGCGGCCGACGCTGCCGAAGATATGCAGGCTGGGCACAAAGTCGGCTTTCCAATCGAAGGCCTGGGCGCTGCACGGGTAGAGATCGACCAGGCGTTCCTGCAACAGTGCGATCTGGTCCTGGTAATGGGAGGGCTTGGCGTTTTCGTCGAGTTCCTGCAGCAGCAGGATGTCGGGTTGTTCGTCGCGGATCACCCGCGCCACTTCGTCGAGGCTGGAGGCCATGTCTTCCACGGTAGGGCGATCATCCGGGCCGTTGCCGTCGGCGGTGTCGTACCAGAACACATAGTTCTTGCCCGCCAGGTATTGCACATTCCAGGTCATGACCTTCAACGCCTGCCCGGGCAGCAGCGTTGGCGCCCGCGGCGCGACGCAGCTGACGGGCAGGGTTTGTTTGTCGGCAGGGCGCCAGGTCAGGCTGTAGATCAGGGCGGCGAGCAGGCCTGCGACGATCAGCAGGCTCAACAGGGTGATGCGCAATAAACGGGTCATCGGCTCGGCTTATGGCGTTTCAGGAGTGGCAGGAGCATATCACCGCGCGTCGGCATCGCCACCGATCAGCATGAATAAACGGAACAGCACCACGCTGGTAAACAGTTGCAAAAAGCTTTGGGCGCTGTCGAGCACGGTGGCGAGCATTGGGCTCGGGCTGGGGTAGACGGCATCAGTGGCTTCCTTGAGCAGCAACAGCGGCATCATCACACACAGCAGGCATACCAGGATTCGCCAAAAGTGCCCGCGAGTCAGGCGCAAACTTTCTTGCATAGCCCCCAGCGCCGACAGGCCGCGCAGCACCAGCAGGTACTCGGCAAAACCGAGCACGACCATCAGCCACAGGCCGGGTAGGTAAAACAGTGACAGGCCCAGCCAGACCAACAATGTACTTATCGCGGTCAGCACGGCGAAACGTGGCCACAGGGTCAAGGCCGTCGCCCACAAGTCTTTAGTGCGCGGCGAGTCGCCACGGGTGCGGGCATCCAGAAACAAAATCAAGGCGCCGACGTACAGCGGGTACATCACCAACCCCACCACAATGCTGTAGGCGCGCGAAGCATCCGGCGCCAGCGTGTGCTCGATTACCTGTTGCAGCAGGGCTTCGAGAATCACCAAGGGCAGGCACAGCTGCACGATGGCGCCCAGGTTGCGCTGAGTAAAACGGAAGGAGTCGCGCAATACGTCTAACGGATTCATCAGGTTCATCACAGACCGAAAAGCAAGGCCCACACTTTAACCGATCATGACGAGAGGTAAGCAAACGTAAACCTTGCGTAAAGACCATTGAAACGTCTGGTAACAGCCCCATAACTAGTGCGTAGCTCGCCTGATCACAGGCGGGCCCATGATTTTTACCGGCAATCTAACGAGGTCGCCATGAACAGCGAAGAGCAAACCCTGATCGATGGACTGTTTTCACGGCTGCAGCAAGCCGAAACGGACTCAGCCCCCCGCGACGCCCTGGCCGAAGCGCGGATCAAGGAGCACATGACTCGCCAACCGGCCGCCGGGTATTACATGACCCAGTCGATCCTGGTGCAAGAACACGCGATCAAGAGCCTCGACGCGCAGAACAAGCAGCAGGCGCAGCAGATCCAGCAATTGCAGGATGAGTTGCAGCAGGCCAAGGCTCAGGCAGCACAGCCGGCGCCGAGCAGTGGCGGTTTTCTGTCGAGCATCTTTGGCGGCGGCTCCCGTGACCCGCAACCCACGCAAAGTGCGCCGGCGGCTTCCGGTGGCGGCTGGCGTGAGCCTGGGCGGCCTTCGTTTGGCCAGCCTGCGCCCCAGCAAAACTACGGCGCGCCGCAGCAAAACTATCAACAGCCACAACAAGCGCCTGCAGCACCGATTGGCAGCGGCTTCCTTGGCGGGGCGTTGAAAACCGCTGCCGGTGTGGCCGGTGGTGTGATGCTGGCCGAAGGCATCAGCAGCTTGTTCAACCACAACTCGCAACAGCCGCAAGTCGTGGAAGAAATCATCCGCGAAGAACCGGCGCCCGCCAGTGATAACGGCAATTGGGGCAACGACGACCAGAAGTTTGCCGGCAATGACAGCTGGGGCAGCGACAACGCCTCGGACAGCTTCGCCGACAGCGACTACAGCGACGATTCTTCCTCGTTTGGCGACGACGATTCCTTCGTCTGACCCGCCTTCAACCGGGGCGCTTCGTCGCCCCGGGCTGATTTTTCGCTGAAACTTTCCCATGGCTGGCATACTGGCGCCTTTGCGGGCTCTCACGTCCGAGGTCCAAGTGGCATCCATGGGGAAGTGCGGTGAAGAAAATTGCGGTGTTCGCCGATGTACAAAACCTCTACTACACCGTGCGCCAGGCCTACGGTTGCCACTTCAATTACGCCGCCCTGTGGGCTGACATCAGCGCGCGCGGGCAGATCGTCGAAGCCTATGCGTACGCCATCGACCGTGGCGACAGCAAGCAGCAGCAATTCCAGCAGATCCTGCGCAACCTGGGCTTTACGGTAAAACTCAAACCCTACATCCAACGCAGCGACGGCTCGGCCAAGGGCGACTGGGACGTGGGTATCACCCTCGACATCATGGACGCCGCCGACCACGTCGACGAAGTGGTGCTGGCCTCCGGCGACGGCGATTTCGACATGCTGCTCGAACGCATCATCCAAAAGCATGGCGTCGAAGCCGTGGCCTATGGCGTCCCGGGGCTGACGGCCAACTCGCTGATCCGCGCCGCCAGCCGCTACGTGCCGATCGAAGGCGCGCTGCTGCTTAAATAAGTCAATTGTCAGACGGAGTTGGAACAGGTTTGGAACGTATAGCGGTCATCGACTTTGAAACCACCGGCATCACCCCGAGCAGCCACTGCCGGGCCACGGAAATCGCGGTGGTCATCCTTGAACGCGGCCAGATCGTGGACCGCTACCAGAGCCTGATGAATGCCGGCGTGCGCGTGCCGGGGTTCATCGAACAGCTCACCGGCATCAGCAACGCCATGCTGCGCAGCGCGCCACCGGCTGAGCGGGTGATGAACGAAGTGAATGAATTCGTCGGCACCACGCCACTGCTGGCGCACAACGCCGCGTTCGACCAGAAGTTCTGGGACTTCGAACTGGGCCTGATCCGTCGCACCCGCCTGCAAAAATTCGCCTGCTCGCTGCTGCTGGCCCGCCGCCTCATGCCGGCGGCGCCGAACCACAAGCTCGGCACCCTCAACAGCTACGCCCAACTGCCCCACACCGGCAAGGCTCACCGGGCAATGGCGGATGCCGAAATGGCAGCTAACTTGACGGCGCACCTGGCCGAGCAATTGCGCGGTACGCATGGGTTGCGCGAACTGTCCCACGACCTGCTGTGCACCTTGCAGAAAGTGCCGGCGGCGAAGATCAATGAGCATCTGAAGAAGCATCGCGGGTTCTGAACCCTGCGCAGATCTCATGTGGGCGGAGGACTAATTGTGGAGAGCGGGCCTATTGTGAGTAGCGGGCTTGTTGTGAGGAGCGGGCTTCTGTGGCGAGCGGGCTTGCCCCGCGTTGGGCTGCGCAGCAGCCCCAAACCCTGACACCCAGTTCCAACTGACAGAACGCGGCGACTTCATTAGGGCCGCTTCGCAGCCCAACGCGGGGCAAGCCCGCTCGCCACAGAAGCCCGCTCGCCACAATAAGCCCATTTGCCCCTAAAGCTCGCTTGTCAGGCTATCGAGGCTGCACGCATTCCAACGCCCGACCCACCACCTCCTTTGCCATCCCCACCAAATGCATCACCGCCCGCTGCTGCACACTGAGCGTCTCGCCCGACACCAGCGCCGTCTCCACCGCGCAATGCAGCAAATCCGCCGCATGGGCGAGGGCGTCTTCGAAGCTCAGGTTGTCATTCAGCACAAAGTTGGGCGCATCCGGGGCGCAGGCGTTGAGGTAGTAGTCGATGGCTCGGCGGTTGAGCAGGGCGTCTTCGCTGAGGAAGTCTGGTTTGGAGCGAGGTGGGTCGGGGGTAACTTTGACCATGGTGTAACTTCTCCGCTAGGTAAGAAGCTGCACCCGTTCGCTTGCACGCGAATTAGGGTGGCAGCAGTACGCGGGTGTGCAAGACCGGGGCGGAAAACCCAGCAGGCCTAATGGCCTCCCGCGCACAGCTGCCATAACGTGCCAACGCCTAATAAAATTGGGCGCTGGATGGTAAGGCTTTGTGCATTTTCCACTGATCGGACTTGCACGTCCGGCCACCGAACATTCGATGACTGAGCGAGACTAGCGACCTGATCCGACGGAAACAAGGCCGTGGAATTCTCTAGGAAACGTCCCGCAAATGAAAGAGATCGGTCTTGCTGGCCACTAAAATATCGGGCCCGGGAGGGGGCTCTTAAGATTTCTCGGAACGGTAAGTAGGTTGTATCTTTTCGTTATGTCAGACCCTTCTTATTTCCCTTCTATTAAGCGGCGACTTCTACCAAGCAATTAAGATCCTGCTTGTTATTGGTGATTGAGAATTTGGTCTTATGAGGGCTGAGATAAGCGAAAAAGTGATTCAACTATTGGTCGATATCATTGGTTTTATCGATCGAAGCCAAGTGACGGAACAAACGGATTTCATCCATGACTTCATGATCATTGATGACGATTTGACCTGCTTCGTTATGCAGATCAAGTGGCAATTCAACCTGCAGGCGACTCAGAAAGACTGGGATCACATCACGACCATCAAGCAGATCGTCGACTTGATTGTTCAGCGCTCAATTCAGCAGTGATGCCACTGACGCTATCGCAGGCAAGCCAGCTCCCACAGTTGACCGCGCCCTACTGTGGGCGCTGGCTTGTCGGGTCACCGCATCGCTGCGATGGTGGCGCATCAGCCACCATTTTTCCCATTGCCTTCCAACTGCCCCAACGGTACCCGCCGCGCTATCGCGCTCGACAAAATGATCGAGGTTTTGCTGAACCCGAACTTCGCCACTCGGTTGATTAGGTTCTCCAGCTCCGGCATCGAGCCCACTGCGGCCTGCATGATCACGCACGGGTCGCCTGTCACGCGGTGGCATTCGGTCAGTTCGGGTATTTCAGCCAAGGCGTCGTAGACCTTTTGGCTGCCATTGTTGGTCAGGCGCAGCTCTATCGTGCATTGGATCGGCAAACCGATTTTCGACAGGTCGACCTTGGCCTGATACCCGGTGATCACCCCGCTGGCTTCCAGCTTGGCCACGCGTTCAGCCACAGCAGGGGCGGAGAGGTTTACGGTGCGGGCCAACTGCGCATAGGAAGCGCGGCCGTCTTCGAGCAGGGCGCTGAGGAGCATGCGGTCGTATTTATCCATGATAAGGCTCCGGTGATGCGTGGCTTTCGAATGCACGGGTTATAGCCTTCATAACCATGTTTTGAAAAGTGTATGGGCGCTTTAAACAGGTTTTGTAACTTATGTTCGGCGTGCTGCCTTTTTAGAATAAGCCTCCAATATTCTGCCGCAGAGCTACCCAATGCCTGGCCCACGTCGCTTTCCCTTACCGTTGATTGCCGCTTTTTTTGCGCTGTATGTGATCTGGGGTTCTACCTACCTGGTGATTCGAATCGGCGTGGAGTACTGGCCGCCGTTGATGCTGGGCGGGATTCGATTCCTGGTAGCGGGGTTGGTGATGTATGGCTATTTGCGCTGGCGCGGGGCGCCTGCGCCGACGTGGGTGCAGTGGAAGGCGGCGGCCAAGATCGGCGTTTTGCTGCTGACCTTTGGTAATGGTGCGGTGACGGTTGCCGAGCACACCGGCGTTGCTTCCGGCGTGGCCGCGTTGGCGGTGGCGACGGTGCCGTTGTTCACGTTGCTGTGTGGGTATTTCTGGGGCGCACGCAATACGCGTCTGGAGTGGGCCGGAGTGGTGCTGGGGATTATCGGCATCGCCATGCTCAACATGGGCTCCAACCTGCAATCGAGCCCCACCGGCGCCATGTTGCTGCTGTTCGCCGCTGCCTCCTGGGCCTTCGGCTCGGTGTGGAGCCGGCACTTGCCGTTGCCTGCCGGCGCCATGGCCAGTGCGGCCGAGATGATCATCGCCGGTGCCCTGCTGCTGGTGGGCAGTGCGCTGACCGGTGAGCGCCTGCATGCCGTGCCGCCGATTGAAGGCTGGCTGGCCTTGGCTTACTTGGCCGTGTTCGGCTCGATCATCGCCTTCAATGCCTATATGTACCTGCTCAAACACGTGCGCCCGGCGGCGGCGACCAGTTATGCCTACGTGAACCCGGCCGTCGCGGTGTTGTTGGGTATTGTCTTCGTCGGCGAGACCATCGGCATGGAGGAAGCCTTGGCGATGCTGGTGATCATCAGCGCGGTGTTGCTGATCAGCCTGCCCCAGTGGCGAAAGCCCAAGCCGGAAATAAGGTAAACTGCCGCGCATTACGCCCTTGCGCTGAATTTTTCCTACGGTAAACACATGACTTTCGCCACCCTTGGCCTGATCGAACCCTTGCTGCGCGCCCTTGAGACGCTTGGCTACCAGACCCCGACGCCGGTGCAGGCGCAAGCCATTCCGGCGGTGCTGGCCGGTCGCGACCTGATGGCCGCGGCCCAGACCGGCACCGGCAAGACCGCAGGTTTCGCCTTGCCGCTGCTGCAACTGCTGACCATGGAAGGGCCGAAAGTCGCCGCCAACTCGGCGCGCGCGCTGATTCTGTGCCCGACCCGTGAACTGGCCGAGCAGGTTCACGCAAGCGTCGCCGAATACGCCCAACACCTGCCGCTGACCACCTACGCGGTGTACGGCGGCGTGAGCATCAACCCGCAGATGATGAAGCTGCGCAAGGGTGTCGACATTCTGGTCGCCACGCCTGGCCGCCTGATCGACTTGTTCCGCCAGAACGCGCTGAAGCTCAACCAGCTGCAAACTCTGGTGCTGGATGAAGCCGACCGCATGCTCGACCTGGGCTTCTCCGAAGAGCTGGCGAACATCTACCGCATGCTGCCGAAAAAGCGCCAGACCCTGCTGTTCTCCGCGACCTTCTCCGATGAGATCCGCTCGCTCGCCGGGCAGATGCTCAACGACCCGCTGAGCATTGAAGTGAGCCCGCGCAACGTCGCCGCCAACACCGTGAAGCAGTGGGTGGTGCCGGTGGACAAGAAGCGCAAGCCGGAGCTGTTTGTGCACCTGATGCGCAAAGGTCGTTGGAAGCAGGTGCTGGTGTTTGCCAAGACCCGTAACGGCGTGGATGCGCTGGTGGACAAGTTGCAGGGCCTGGGCATCAATGCCGACGGCATCCACGGCGACAAACCGCAAGCAACCCGCCAGCGTGCGCTGGATCGCTTCAAATCCAGCGACGTGCAGATTCTGGTGGCCACCGACGTGGCAGCCCGCGGCCTGGACATCGAAGACTTGCCGCTGGTGGTCAACTTTGACCTGCCAATCGTGGCCGAAGACTACATTCACCGTATCGGTCGTACCGGCCGTGCGGGCAATACCGGTGAGGCGATTTCGCTGGTGTGTGCCGATGAGGTGAACATGCTGTCGGCCATCGAGATGCTCACGCGTCAGACCCTGACCCGCAAAATGGAGCCGGATTTCGAACCCGAGCACCGCGTGCCGGACACCGACGCCAGTGGGCAAGTGGTGAAGAAACCGAAAAAGCCGAAGAAACCCAAGGCGTCGGGCGGTGGCGGCGGTAAGCGTAATTTGGGTAAGTGGGTGGACAGCGGGGACGTAGCGCCGGCTGAACCGTCGATCAAGCCGGTGCGCAAAGTGCCGGTGTTCAACACCGGGCCGCGCAAGAAGAAGTGATTTTTCGGCGCTGCTGATGGCCTCATCGCAGGCAAGCCAGCTCCCACCTTTTGAATGTATTCACAGCTCAAAATGTGGGAGCTGGCTTGCCTGCGATGGCGGCTCTGAAGTCGCCACAGACCTCAGCGCTTAAGCCATTCCAACATTCCCCGCCCAGCCGCTCTGCCGCTGGCAAAACACCCCGTCAGCAAATACCCGCCCGTCGGCGCTTCCCAATCGAGCATCTCCCCGGCGCAAAACACGCCCGGCAAGTGCTTGAGCATCAACCGCTCATCCAGCGCCTCAAACGGCACACCACCTGCAGTGCTGATGGCTTCATCCATCGGCCGGGTTTTCACCAGCGTCAGCGGCAATGCCTTGATATCCACTGCCAGCTGCGCCGGATCATGAAAGTGTTCCGCAGGTGCCAACTCACGCAACAGCGCCGCCTTGACCCCGTCCAGGCCCAACTGACTGTGCAAATGCTTGCTCATCGAGCGCGAACCACGCGGCTTGGCCAGTGCAGCCTGCACCTTGTCCAGCGGCTTGCTCGGCAGCAGGTCGATATGCACCGTGGCTGAGCCATCGCGATTGATCGCTTCACGAATCGGCGCCGAGAGCGCGTAGATCAAGCTGCCCTCGATGCCCATGGCGGTGACCACGCATTCGCCCAACCGAGGCTTGTCATCCGCCACGCCGATGGCGACGTTTTTCAACGGCGCGCCGGCGAATTTGCTCACCATCAATTCGCTCCAGGCCGACACCTCAAAGCCGCAATTGCTCGGTTGCAGCGGCGCGTAAGGCACGCCTTTGTCTTCCAGCAACGTGAGCCATGCGCCATCGGAGCCCAGGCGCGACCAGCTGCCGCCGCCCAGGGCCAGCAACACCGCATCGCTGTGGACAGTTTTTTCGCCGTCCGGGCTGTGGATAAGTAAGCCGCCGTCGGCCGTCCAGCCCAGCCAGCGATGACGGGTGTGGATAACCACGCCTTGATCGCGCAGGCGTTTGAGCCAGGCGCGCAGCAGCGGGGCGGCTTTCATGTCGGTAGGAAACACGCGGCCGGAAGTGCCGACAAAGGTTTGTATGCCCAGCCCATGAATCCACTCGCACAACGCCTCGGCACCAAACGCTCGCAGCAGCGGCGCCATGTCTGGCGCGCGTTCGGCGTAGCGCGACAGGAACGCCGGGTAGGCCTCGGAGTGGGTTATATTCATGCCGCCCACGCCCGCGAGCAGAAACTTGCGGCCCACCGATGGCATGCCGTCATACAGGTCTACCCGCACGCCCGCCTGGCTCAAGACTTCAGCGGCCATCAGCCCGGCTGGGCCGCCGCCGATAAGAGTGACGTGTCGAGAAGGGAGCTGAGGCATGGGCAAGGCTACGGTCGCTGAATAGGCCGAGCATTCTACCCGACGGCAGCGTGGCTGCCTGATCAAAAAACGTACACTTTCCTACAGGCCATACGGCTGTTCGCTTTCAGGCGCTTACGCTCAAGTTATCCACAGGCCGTTCCACAGGCATTGTGGGTAACGCTCACACTTCAATGACAGCCTGATGACGTCCACACCCGCTGAGCGCTGTGGTGCAGGATGCCATGGCGGCGGGCCAGGGCCGGGCGGTCTTTGCTGTAGCCGCCACCGATCACGCCCATCACCGGAATGTCGCGGCCCAGGCAGTGGCGCATCACGCTTTCATCACGGGCGGCAACGCCTGCGTCTGTCAGCTTGAGGTAACCGAGGGCGTCGTCCTTGTGTACGTCCACACCGGCGTCGTACAACACCAGGTCAGGCTGATAGAGCGGCAGCAAGTAGTTGAGCGCATCGTCCACCACCTTGAGGTAATCGGCGTCGCCCATGCCCATGGGCAGCGGGATGTCCCAGTCGCTCTGGGCCTTGCGTGCGGGGAAGTTCTTTTCGCAATGCAGCGACACGGTGATGGCATCCGGCGTGTCGTGGAGGATGCGTGCAGTGCCGTCGCCCTGGTGCACGTCGCAGTCGAAGATCAGCACGCGGTTGACCCGGCCGCTGGCCAGCAGGTAATGGCTGATCACCGCCAGGTCATTGAAGATGCAAAAGCCGGCCGGGTAATCGTAATGGGCGTGGTGGGTGCCGCCCGCCAGGTGGCAGGCCAGGCCGTGTTGCAGCGCTTGTTCGGCCGCGAGGATCGAACCGCCGACCGCGCGCACGGTGCGCCGCGTCAGGGCTTCGTTCCACGGCAGGCCGAGGCGCCGTTGGTCTTCGCGGGACAACTCGCCGCCCATGTAGCGTTCGATATACCCAGCGTCATGGGCCAGGGCCAGAATCTCGGGTGGGCACAGTTCGGGGCGCAGCAATTGGCTGTCCTCGGTCAGCCCGCTGTCCACCAGGTGATCGCGCAACAGGCGAAACTTGTCCATGGGAAACCGATGGTCTGCCGGGAACTCAGGGCTGTAGTCATCGTGGTAGATCAATGGCAAGGGCATGGGATTTTCTGACGGGAACCTGCGAAGGATCTTACCAGCGCTGTACACTCACGCACATGGCAAGGGAGGGGGACCCATGGAGCCGATACTGGAATTGGAAAGCGCGCGCTTGCTGCTGCGCCAATGGCGCGACAGCGACTTAACGGAATTTGCGCGCATGTGCGCCGACCCGCAGGTGATGCGTTATTTCCCGGCCAAGTTGAGCCACTTGGAAAGCGCGGCGTTGATTGGCCGGATTCGCGGGCATTTCGCTGAATACGGCTTTGGCCTGTGGGCCTTGCAGCGCAAGGACACCGGCGAATTTATCGGCCTGACCGGGCTGCTGAATGTCAGCTTTGAAGCGGACTTTACCCCGGCGGTGGAAATCGGCTGGCGCCTGGCCCGCGAACATTGGGGTTTGGGCTACGCCAGTGAGGCCGCGTGGACCGCGCTGCGGTGTGGTTTCGACCGACTGCAGTTGGATGAAATTCTCGCCTTCACCACCGAAACCAATCTGCCATCACAAAAAGTCATGCAGGCCATCGGTATGCATTACGATCCCCAGGCAGATTTTGAACACCCCAAGGTCGCAGCCGATGACCCGCTGCGCCATCATGTTTTGTATCGCATCACCCGCGCCCAATGGTTGGACACGCTGCACGGATAAGCAGCCCGGAATGCCCTCTCGATTGTTGTAGGAGTTGCTCTATGAGCCAAGTATTGGAAGATCTGGTGGACTTGCTGACGCTGGAGCCGATCGAGGAAAACCTCTTTCGCGGCCGCAGCCAGGACCTGGGTTTTCGCCAACTGTTCGGTGGTCAGGTGCTGGGCCAGTCGCTGTCGGCTGCCAGCCAGACCGTAGAAGAAGCGCGACATGTACATTCCCTGCATGGTTATTTCCTGCGCCCCGGCGATGCGTCATTGCCGGTGGTGTATTCGGTTGACCGTGTGCGCGATGGCGGCAGTTTCAGCACGCGCCGCGTCACGGCTATCCAGAAGGGCAACCCGATTTTCACCTGCACCACTTCGTTCCAATATGACGAAAAGGGCTTCGAGCACCAGACCACCATGCCTGTGGTGGTCGGCCCGGAGAACTTGCCTTCGGAGCTGGAACTGACCAAGCAGCGTGCGCACCTGATCCCCGAGCACATGCGCGACAAGTTGCTGTGCCCCAAGCCGATCGAAGTGCGCCCGGTGACTGAAAAAGACCCGTACAACCCGCAGCCGTCCGACCCGGTCAAGTACGTGTGGTTCCGAGCCGACGGCGCGCTCGCCGACGCGCCCGCGCTGCATAAATACCTGCTGGCCTACGCCTCGGATTTCGGCTTGCTGACCACCTCGTTGCTGCCCCATGGCAAGACCGTGTGGCAAAAAGATATGCAGGTCGCCAGCCTCGACCACGCGCTGTGGTTTCATGCCGACCTGCGCGCCGATGACTGGTTGCTGTACGCAATGGACAGCCCGTGGGCCGGCAACTCGCGCGGTTTCTCGCGCGGCAGCGTGTACAACCGCGCCGGGCAACTGGTGGCCTCGGTGACCCAGGAAGGCTTGATTCGCCATCGCAAGGACTGGGCATGAGCCTGTCGGACGTTAAGCATTGGGTGTTTGACATGGACGGCACCCTCACGGTGGCCGTGCATGATTTTGCGGCGATCCGCGTGGCCCTGGAGATTCCGCCCGAAGACGACATCCTCACGCACCTGGCGGCCTTGCCGGCGGACGTAGCGGCGGCCAAGCACGCGTGGTTATTGGAGCATGAGCGCGAATTGGCACTCGGTTCGGTTGCCGCCGTGGGCGCGGTGGAGCTGGTACGCGAGCTGGCCGGGCGCGGGTATCGCCTGGGCATCCTGACGCGCAATGCGCGCGAGCTGGCGCACATCACGCTGCAGGCGATTGGCTTGGCGGACTGCTTTGCCGTCGACGATGTGCTGGGGCGTGAAGATGCGCCGCCCAAGCCGGACCCGGGTGGGTTGCTGAAACTGGCAGAAGCTTGGGAGGTTTCGCCGGGCGAAATGGTGATGGTCGGGGATTACCGCTTTGACCTGGATTGCGGGCGGGCGGCAGGGACGCGCACGGTGCTGGTGAACCTGCCGGAGAACCCGTGGCCGGAACTGGCGGATTGGCATGCTGAAGATTGTGCGGTGCTGCGGCGGATGATCTAAACCAGGCACTGAAGAGCCAATGTGGGAGCGGGCTTGCCCGCGAAAGCGGTGGATCAGTCACTGATGAGTCGACTGAAAATCCGCCTTCGCGAGCAAGCCCGCTCCCACATTTTTATCCGGTTTCGTCAGCTGTTTTTACTTAGAGAACAACACCTTCTCGCCCTCAGGCGAAGTAAACATCTTATCCCCATCGTGCCCCACCCCTGGCACTTCCACCAACCTCTGAGTCAGCTGCGGATGACGCTGCTTGAGGTAGTCAAAATAGTTGTGCCCACGAATCAGGCGATACGCACCCTGGGTTTCGGCCTCGCAGCTTTTATCCAGCGCCGGGTGGTTCGGGTCGGTGTCCTGCTGGCCGAGCAAGTAGGTGATGTCGCGTGACACGTAAGCCTGCTCAAGCTGCTGTGCACTCTGGCCCTTGGCGTAGTCCGGCAGGTTTTGCATGCCGTACTTCCAGTCGTTGAAGCCAGGGCAACTGGCCGTGTCGAATTTCACCGGGCGTTGCGGGCTGAAATAGGCGTAGGACGACGGGTTGGCCACCACATAACGCAGGCTGATGCCTTCGGTTTGCAGCAGCGGGTGGTCGTGGCCGGTGAGGGCGAAACGCTGCACCACTTGGCCGCCGCCGGAATGGCCGGCCACCACGATTTCCTTCAACGCCGGGAACAGCTTGCGGTTGCCCAGGTGCTTGATGATCTGGTCCAGCGCGCCGTAGGAACTGAGCTGACCAGGGCCCGTCGAGGCGTCGCCGGCCATCCAGTCATTGCCGTTCCAGCGCAGCACCTGGCTGCCCAAGTGGTTGCGCTTTATGTCGGACTCGTTGAGAAATTGCGGCGCGATCACCAGGGTTTTGGCCGCAACCCCGGCGTGTTCGGCGGCATCTTCGCCGCTTTGCAGGTAGGTCTGTGCGTTGCGCAGGCGGCCATGCACGATGATCAGCGCGCGGGTCACGTTGGGCAGCGGCTGGTTCCAGTCCTGGCTCAAGCCCAGGCTCAGGTCACCGGCGTCCAGGTGGAAACGATCGGGGCTGACCACCTTGACGCCGTGTTCTTTCTCGGCGGCCCAGGTGGAGGAGGAACAGGCAATCATCACGCCGAACAGCAATCCCAATCGTTTATTCATCTAAAGACTCTTCGCTGTAAAAGTGTCGCATTGAGTGATCTGGCCCGCTGCGAAGCCGGTTTTGAACCAGCGAACGCGCTGCGCAGAGGTGCCGTGGGTAAACGAGTCCGGCACCACGCGGCCCTGACCCTGCTGTTGCAAACGGTCATCGCCGATGGCGTTGGCCGCATTCAGTGCTTCTTCGATATCGCCGGGCTCCAGCCAGTTCAGGCGTTTTTGCGCACGGTTGGCCCACACGCCGGCAAAGCAGTCGGCTTGCAGCTCCTGGCGCACCAGCAGGCCGCCGTCGCCTTGCATCTGGCGGCCCTGCTGGCGCGCGGCTTGAATCTTGGCCGAGATGCCCAGCAGCGTTTGCACGTGGTGCCCGACTTCGTGGGCGATCACGTAGGCCTGGGCGAAATCGCCGGCGGCCTGGAAGCGCTGCGACATTTCCCGGAAGAAATCCAGGTCCAAATACACCTGCTGGTCAGCCGGGCAATAAAACGGGCCGCTGGCCGAGGTGGCGCCACCGCAGGCGGAATTGACCCGACCACGGAACAGAATCAGTTTCGGGTTCTTGTAGACCAACCCGTTTTCCTTGAACACCTGGCCCCAGGTGTCTTCAGTGTCACCCAGAATCGCGCGGACGAAATCGGCCTGCTGGTCATTGGCCGGCGGTGCCTGGCGCGACTGCGTGCTCACTGACGGCGCTTGCTCCGCCTGGCCGGTCAACTGGCCGAGGATCTGCAGCGGGTCCTGGCCGGTCAGCCAGCCAATACCGACGATCAGCACAATTGCCGTCAGGCTCAGCCCCTTGCCGCCGCCAAACCGCATGCCGCCACCGCCGCCGCCACTGTCATCGCGGGCATCTACCACGTTGTCGCTGCGTCGGCCTTTTTTCCATAGCATGGGGCAATCCTCTCGTTAAACCTGTCGAACACTTTTGTAAGAGCAGTGTTGTTGGTGCGTATGAATGGCGCCAGCCCGGCTGTCCGACAAGCAACAAGAGTTGCCTAGTATTGCTGCTGTCAGGCCGTGCAGGCAGGGGCGCCAGATGAAAGTTGTGTCAGCTTGATTGGGTCAGTCGCGGCAATAGCCTTCGCCGGTATCGACGATCAGGCAGTCCTTTTTATCCGCCAGCCATTTCAGGCCAGTGGCTTCACCGTCACCGGCGCTCAATTGTTGCGGGCCGTCCGGGCGGGTAAAGGCGATACCGTCTTCGTTGGCTTCACCTTTGAAGGTGCCTTCGTCGTCGGCGTCAAGGCCGTACTTCATGGTCAGAACGTAGTGGCCGCGGCCGATGCTGTCGTCCTTGGCGATGGTCAGGTTCAGGCCTTCGACGCCGATCCACTTGCCGACCCATTTGTCGGTGGGCGGCGTGGCCGTTACCAGGGTGGCCTGCACCGAGGCCGGGGCGGGCTTGGGCGCTTCTTTGGACTCTTGGTTACAAGCAGTGAGCAGGACGAGAGCAGAAAGAGCAAAGAGTGTCTTTTTCATAGCGGCAAGGCCTTGGTTAAAAAGTGCAACGCGCGGGCAAAGGTGCAGCGTTGGACTCGAATCCGGTGATTTAGTGCGCTGTTCGCACGCTGTTTGGTTATGCTCTTGGGGCGCACGCAGGCCCGCCTGCTAGATTACCGGGTTGAGCGCTTGCGTGTTCAGTGCTCAGCATTCAGCCCGCCATGCAAGAGAATTCAATGACTGTCAGTACACCCCTTTCCGGCGTCAACCATCCCTTCAAAGGCATTTTGCTGATTGTGGTGGCAACGTTTCTGTTTTCCAGTCACGACGCCTTGTCCAAATACCTGGCCGGGTTCTACCCGATCGTGATGGTGGTGTGGGCGCGGTACCTGGTGCACACCTTGCTGATGGCCGGCATTTTCCTGCCTCAGTCGGGTTTGCGCGTATTGCGCAGCAAACGCCCGGGCATGCAGGTGGTGCGTGCGTTGTGCCTGCTGGGCACCAGCCTGTTTTTTACCGCGGCGCTGCATTACATCCCTTTGGCGGAAGCCACGGCGGTGAACTTCCTGGCGCCGATCCTGGTGACAGCATTGTCAGTGCCCTTGCTAGGTGAACACGTGACACGTGGCCAATGGCTGGCGGTGATCTGCGGGTTTGTCGGCGTGCTGATCATCATCCACCCCGGCGGTGAGCTGTTCACCCCTGCGGTGCTGCTGCCGCTGTGTTCGGCGTTGTTCTTCTGCTTCTACCAACTGCTCACGCGCATCCTCAGCCAATACGACACGCCGACCACCAGTAACTTTTTCGCCGGCCTGTGCAATACCCTGGTGATGAGTGCGATGGTGCCGTTCTTCTGGCAGTTGCCCACGGTGTGGCATGGCGTGCTGATGCTGGCGCTGGGCACGTGCGGCATGACCGCGCACTTGATGTTGACCCAGGCCTTCCGCTTTGCGGCGCCGGCCTTGCTGGCGCCGTTCGGCTATTGCCAGATCGTGTTTGCGGGGTTGTTGGGTTGGCTGGTGTTCAACCATACCCCCGACATGACCACGGTGGTCGGCATCGGGGTGATCTGCATGAGTGGGTTGGCCGCTGCCTGGCAGCAGCGGCGGCGCTGAATCAAGCCTCGACGGTCGGAATCTTGCGCGGCGCCATGAAGTACATCCAGGTCAGCGCGATGAAGTACATCGCCGGGATCAGGGTGAACAGCACGGTGTAGTTGTTGTTCGTGACCGTGAGGATGTGGCCGACGATCTGCGTCATGAACATGCCGCCGATGGCTGCGCACATGCCGCCGAAACCGAACACCGTGCTCATCATGTGCTTGGGCGTGTAGTCCATCACCAGGCTCCAGATGTTGGCGGTCCAGGCCTGGTGCGCGCCGATGGCCAGGGAGATGGCGAACACGGCGACCCACAACTGGCTGGAGCCGGCGGCCATGATCACGCCGACGATGCAGCAGGCAAACAGCAGCATCGACAACAGCCGCGCCTTGATCGGATTCATCCCACGGCCGATCAGGAATGACGACAGAATCCCCCCACCCACGCTGCCGAAGTCGGCTGTCAGGTAAATGATGATCAGCGGGATGCCCATTTGGGTCACGTTGATGCCCAGGTTGTATTGCTGGTTCAGAAACGGTGGCAGCCAGTACAGGTAGAACCAGAACACCGGCGCGGTCAGTGCGTAGGCGAGGGCGAAGGCCCAGGTGCCGCGCATGCGCAGGATGCGGCTGAAAGGCACGCTGGGTTGCTCCGGTTCGACTTCCTGTAGCACGTAGTCCAATTCGGATTTTTTGACCGTCGGATGGTCTTCCGGGTTGTAGTACTTCAGGCCCCAGCACACCAGCCAGATCCCGCCCAGTGCCGACATGCACAGGAACGCTGCCTGCCAGCCCCACACATGAAGGATCAATGGCAGCAGCATCGGCGTCATCATCGCGCCCACATTGGTGCCGGCGTTGAAAATACCGGTGGCCACCGCGCGCTCACCGGCCGGGAACCACAACCGCGTTGTCTTGACGCAGGCCGGGTAGTTGGCGGCCTCGGTCAGCCCGAGAACGAAGCGGCAGACCATAAAGCCGACGGCCGACGTCGCCAGGCCATGGGCGCCCGTGGCGATGCTCCACAGCAACACGGCGCAGAAAAACACGCGCTTCACGCCAATTCGGTCAATCAGCCGGCCTTGCAGCACAAAGCCGATGGCGTAGCCGACCTGAAACCAGAAGTTGATGTTGGCGTAGTCCATCGCCGTCCAGCTCATCTCCTTGGCCAGGATCGGTTGCATCACGCCCAGCGCGGCGCGGTCGATGTAGTTCAGGGTGGTGGCGAAGAACACCAGGGCCAGCATGCCCCAGCGGGTTTTGCCCACGGCCATGGCGCCGCGGATTTTGTCGCCGATGCCGCTGTGCGGATTGCTGTGGCGCACGGCCACGGCGGGAGTTTGCGAAGGCATGAGGTCGTACCCGTTTTTTTGAAATTTTTATGGTGTGTTCTGGGTCTTGATACGTGTTCGATGGTGCGCAGTGGCTAAAAACTCGTCAATTCGCGGATTACCATTTTGTTCGATAATCGCCCAAAAAACTAACCGGTTCGTACATTTCAATTGCTGTGCACAGTTTAGCGGCCAATAATTTGCCGTAAATAAGACGAGCCTCATTTGTCGGGAGTCGCCCCATGCAACGCTCCATTGCCACTGTTTCCTTGAGTGGAACCCTGCCGGAAAAACTCGAAGCCATCGCCGCTGCCGGGTTTGATGGTGTGGAAATCTTCGAAAACGATCTGCTGTATTACGACGGCAGCCCACGGGAAGTCAGGCAGATGTGCGCCGACCTGGGTATCGCCATCACCTTGTTCCAGCCGTTTCGCGACTTTGAAGGCTGCCGCCGCGACCGCCTGGCGCGCAACCTGGAGCGCGCCGAGCGCAAGTTCGACTTGATGCAGGAACTGGGCACCGACCTGGTGCTGGTGTGCAGCAACGCTTCGGCCGATTGCGTCGGCGATGAGCAGATTCTGCTCGACGACCTCAGCCTGCTCGCCGAGCACGCCGGCCGCCGTGGCCTGCGCATCGGCTATGAAGCGCTGGCCTGGGGCAAGCACGTGAATACCTGGCAGCAGGTGTGGAACCTGGTGCGTCAGATCGACCACCCGAGCCTTGGCGTGTTGCTCGACAGCTTTCACACCCTGTCGCTCAAGGGTGACCCGAGTGCAATCGCCCAGATCCCGGGCGACAAAATCTTCTTTGTGCAAATGGCCGACGCGCCGATCCTGGCCATGGACGTGCTGGAGTGGAGCCGGCATTTCCGCTGCTTCCCGGGGCAGGGCGAGTTCGATCTGGCGGGGTTTCTCGCGCCGATTATCCAGAGTGGCTACAGCGGCCCGTTGTCTCTGGAAATTTTCAACGATGGTTTTCGCGCAGCCCCGACGCGGGCGAACGCGGCGGATGGCCTGCGCTCGCTGTTGTACCTGGAAGAAAAAACCCGCGAGCGCCTCAAGCAGCAAGCGCCTGCTCAACCGGTCGACCTGCTGTTTGATACGCCGGCCGCCAGCGAGTACGACGGCATCGAATTTCTTGAGTTTGCCGTGGATGAAAACCTCGCTGCCAAGCTCACCCAATGGCTGGAACGCCTGGGTTTCGTCAAGGCCGGGCAACACCGCTCCAAGAGCGTGAGCCTGTTGCGCCAGGGCGATATCAACTTGATCCTCAATTGCGAACCCTATTCTTTCGCCCACAACTTTTTTGAAGCCCACGGGCCGTCGCTGTGCGCCACTGCGATTCGGGTCAAGGACAGCGCCAAGGCGTTGCAGCGGGCGGTGGCTTACAAGGGCCAGCCATATCGGGGGCTTGTAGGGCCAAATGAACTGGAACTGGCCGCCGTGCGTGCGCCGGACGGCAGCCTGATTTACCTGGTGGATCAGAACGCAGGCGGGCTGTACGGCACCGACTTCAATCTGCAACCGACTACCACCTCAAGCGGCGGCCTGCTGCGCATTGACCATATGGCCATGGCCTTGCCCGCCGACAGCCTCGACAGTTGGGTGTTGTTCTACAAGAGCCTGCTGGATTTCGAAGCCGATGATGAAGTGGTGCTGCCTGACCCGTACGGCCTGGTGAAAAGCCGCGCGCTGCGCAGCCGTTGCAGCTCGATTCGCCTGCCGTTGAACATTTCCGAGAACCGCAACACGGCGATTTCCCACGCGCTGTCGAGCTACCGCGGCTCGGGTGTGCACCACATCGCCTTCGACTGTGCGGATATTTTCGCCGAGGTGAGTCGGGCTAAAGAGGCGGGCGTGCCGTTGCTGGACATCCCGCTCAACTACTACGACGACCTGGCGGCACGCTTTGATTTCGACGACGAGTTCCTCAGCGAGCTGGCGTACTACAACGTGCTGTACGACCGTGACGCTCAGGGCGGTGAGTTGTTTCATGTTTACACCGAGCCGTTCGAAGGGCGGTTTTTCTTCGAGATCATCCAGCGCAAAAACGGCTATGCCGGGTATGGCGCAGCCAACGTGGCAGTGCGCCTGGCGGCGATGGCCAAATCGCGTAGCGGGGCGCCGCGACAAGCACGGTTGTGACGGCGCGGCCAGGTGCTTCCTTCGGGAAGCGCCTCGGCCCATAATCGCGGCCTGCACAACAAAAATGGCCGTGAGCGCACCATGACCCTGACCCCCGACCTCTCCGCCGTGTCAGACGCACCGCGCAAGAGTCGTAAGAACAATCCGGAAAAGACCCGCGAAAACATCCTGCAGGAAGCGATCGTCGAGTTTGTCCAGCAGGGCCTGTCCGGCGCTCGCGTGGATGCCATCGCCGAGCGCATCCACACCTCCAAACGCATGATTTATTACTACTTCGGCAGCAAGGAGCAGTTATACGTCGAGGTGCTGGAGAAGCTCTACGGCGACATTCGCAATACTGAAACCCGCATGAACCTCACCGCCCTGGAGCCGCGCGAAGCGATTCGTCGGCTGGTGGAATTCACCTTTGATCACCATGACCAGAACGTGGATTTCGTGCGCATCGTCTGCATCGAAAACATCAACAACGCCGAATACGTGAAGCGCTCTGATTCGATCAAGGCGATGAACAGTAATATTCTCGAAGCGCTTGGCGCCACCTTGCAGCGCGGCGTTGAGATGGGCGTGTTCCGCCAAGGGCTGGACCCGTTGGACGTGCACCTGCTGATCAACTCGTTCAGCTTTTACCGAGTGTCCAACCGCCATACGTTCAGTGAGATCTTTCAGATCGGGTTGTCGGACGAGGCGGTTAAACAGCGGCATCGGGAGATGATTTGTGAAGCGGTGATGCGTTACCTGCAAGCCTAAATCCATCGAATACCCTTGTGGGAGCGGGCTTGCTCGCGAATGCGGAGTGTCAGTCAATACATCCGGCGACTGACACAGCGCTTTCGCGAGCAAGCCCGCTCTCACATGGGGTCGGTTTCGGCAGTCAGGTATTCATGCTCTGGAAGTGCGCCAACATCCTCTGCGCATCCGGCCTCTCACCACTGAACAGCTCAAACGCTTTTACCGCCTGAAACACCGCCATGTTGCCGCCGTCCAGCGTGCGGCAGCCCAAGGCGCGGGCATCGCGCAGCAGCTCGGTTTCCAGCGGGAAATACACGATTTCTGCGACCCATAATGCCGCCCGCAACAGATGGGCAGGCACCGGCGTGCCGGGCAGCTTGGCCATGCCCATCGGCGTGGTGTTGACCAGCCCATCGGCCTCGGCCATGGCGCTTTCCAGGTGGTTGCCGACCTGCGCCCGCCCGGCGCCGAAACGCTGGGCGAGGTTATCCACCAGGTCCCGAGCGCGGGTCACGTCCACGTCGAAAATGCTCAGGTGGTGCACGCCTTCGGCCAGCAGCGCGTGGGCCACCGCCGCGCCCGCACCGCCGGCACCCATCTGCACGACATGCTGGCGCGCGACGTCATTCAAATTGCGTCGGAACCCTTCGGCGAAGCCCAGGCAGTCGGTGTTGTGGCCGATGCGTTTGCCGTTCTTGAACACCACGGTGTTGACCGCGCCAATGCCCCTGGCTTCGTCGGACAATTCGTCGAGCAACGGCAGAATCGCCTGTTTGCACGGGTAGGTAATGTTCAAACCGGTGAACTGCATCCTCTCGGCGGCGTGCAGCAGGTCGGGCAGGGCATCAATATTCAGTTGCAGCGGTTCCAGGTCGATCAGGCGATACAGGTAGCGCAAACCCTGGGCATCACCTTCCTGCTCATGCAGGGCAGGCGTGCGGGAGGCTTGGATACCTGAGCCGATCAGGCCGGCGAGGATGCGCGGTTTCATCGGCCTCACCCTTTCAACGTGTGGCTGAAATGTTCCAGGGCCAGGTGGTAACCATGGCTGCCGAACCCGGCGAGCACCGCCTTGGCAATGGGCGACACAAACGAGTGATGCCGAAACGCCTCACGCGCGTGCACGTTGGATAAATGCACCTCGATCACCGGCACTTCGCTGGCCACCAATGCGTCGCGAATTGCTACCGAGGTGTGTGTCCAGGCTGCCGGGTTGATCACGATGCCGGCGCAACGGGCGCGGGCGCCGTGGATCCAGTCGAGCAGTTCGCCTTCGTGGTTGGTCTGGCGGAATTCGATTTTCAGCCCGAGTTTTTCCGCGCTGCGCCCGCACAGGGCGGCGATGTCGGCCAGGGTTTCATGGCCGTAGGTGGCGGGCTCGCGGGTGCCGAGCAAGTTGAGATTGGGGCCGTTTAGCACCAGCACGATGGGCGGCATTTTGGGGTATCTCCACAGTTATTATTGGTTGTGGAGATAAAATGTACTGGATGGTTAATTTGGTCAATTGACGGCGGCGGATCTGTTCGATTATCGAACCGTAAATCAGCGCGCGGGAGTTTTCGGTGGTCGGCGACCGCCCTTGCCAATGGCAAGAGGGCGGTCGCACGCGTGTGAGACGGGTTACCGGCGGGTCAGCAATACGCCGGATTCCATATGGTGCGTCCATGGGAACTGGTCAAACATCGCACACTGGGTGATCCGGTGCGTGTCATGCAGTTGCGCAATGTTCGCCGCCAATGTCTCCGGGTTGCAGGAGATGTAGAGGATGTTGTCAAAGCGCCGCGTCAGCTCGCAGGTGTCCGGGTCCATGCCGGCGCGTGGCGGGTCGACGAACACGCTGCCGAATTCGTAGCTTTTCAGGTCGATGCCATGCAGGCGGCGGAACGGGCGCACTTCGTTGAGCGCCTCGGTGAGTTCTTCAGCCGACAGGCGCACCAGGGTGACGTTATCCACCGCGTTTTCATCGAGGTTGCTCAACGCCGCATTCACTGAGGTCTTGCTGATTTCGGTCGCCAGCACTTTACGCACACGGGTTGCCAGCGGCAGGGTGAAGTTGCCGTTGCCGCAGTACAGCTCCAGCAAATCATCCGGACGATCGCCCAAGGCTTCATACGCCCAGTTGAGCATCTTCTGGTTCACCGTGCCGTTGGGCTGGGTGAATGCGCCCTCGGGTTGGCGATAGCTGAACGTGCGCCCGCCGACGGCGAGTTTTTCCACCACGTAGTCGTGGCCGATCACATCACGTTTGCCCTTGGAGCGGCCGATGATGCTGACATTCAAGTCGGCAGCGAGTTGGTTGGCGGCCGCGTGCCAGTGCTCGTCCAGCGGGCGGTGGTAGCACAGGGTGATCATCGCGTCGCCGGCCAGGGTGGTGAGGAACTCCACTTGGAACAGCTTGTGGCTCAAGGCCGCGCTGGCTTGCCAGGCGGCTTTGAGTTGCGGCATCAACTGGTTGATGCGCTGGCTGGCAATCGGGAATGCTTCGATCAGAATCGGCGTGCGCTTGTCGTCCTGGGAAAACATCGCGTAGTGGCGCTCGCCGCCTTCGCGCCACAGGCGGAACTCCGCACGCAGGCGGAAGTTCTGCAGCGGCGAATCGAAGACCTGCGGCTCGGGTGCGTCGAACGGTGCCAGCAGGTCACGCAAGCGCGTGACCTTGTCTTGCAGTTGAGCGGTGTAGCTTGCGGCGTCAAAAGTCATGCGTTGAACCAGCCCAGCTTGATCACAAACAGAATCGACAGGATCACCAGTGCCGGGTTCAGCTCACGGTAGCGGCCCGAAAGCAGCTTGATGGCGGTCCAGGCGATGAAACCGAAGGCGATGCCGTTGGCGATGGAGTAAGTGAAGGGCATCGCCAGGGCGGTGATCACCACCGGCGCTGCAACCGTAATGTCATCCCAGTCGATTTCGGCCAGGCCCGAGGTCATCAGCACGGCCACGAACAACAACGCAGGCGCGGTGGCGAAGGCCGGAACGCTGGCCGCCAGTGGCGAGAAGAACAGCGCCAGCAGGAACAGAATCGCGACCACTATGGCGGTCAAACCGGTACGGCCACCGGCGCTCACGCCTGCAGCGGACTCGATGTAGCTGGTGGTGGTCGACGTACCCAGCAGCGAACCGGCCATGGCCGCGGTGCTGTCGGCGATCAGCGCACGGCCCATTTTTGGCATGTGGCCGTCCTTGCCCATCAGGCCGGCGCGCTTGGCGACGCCGATCAGGGTGCCGGAGTTGTCGAACAGGTCAACGAACAGGAACGCGAAGATCACGCTGACCAGGCCGATATCCAGCGCGCCTTTGATATCCAGCTGCAGGAAGGTCGGGGCCAGGGACGGTGGCATCGAGATCACGCCGCCGAACGGGGTGACATTCAACAGGATCGAGACAATGGTCACGGCCAGAATGCCGATCAGCACTGCACCGCGTACGGCCAGGGCTTCCAGCGCAACGATGAGGATAAAACCAAAGGTGGCCAGGATAGGCGCCGGTTGTTTCAGGTCGCCCAGGCCCACCAGGGTGTTCGGGTTGCCGACCACGATACCGGCGTTGTGCAGGGCGATCAGCGCCAGGAACAGGCCGATACCGGCGGCAATCGCCGAGCGCAGGGGCAAGGGGATGCTGTTGATGATCCACTCACGGATGCGGAAGATCGACAGCAGGAAGAACAGCACCGCCGAAATGAACACCGCGCCCAGCGCCACTTGCCAGGTGTGGCCCATGTGCAGCACCACGGTGTAGGTAAAGAAGGCGTTGAGGCCCATGCCCGGCGCCAGTGCGATCGGGTAGTTGGCGATCAGGCCCATCACGGTCGAACCGATGGCGGCGGCCAGGCAGGTCGCGACAAACACCGCGCCCTTGTCCATGCCGGTCTCGCCAAGGATGCTCGGGTTCACGAACAGAATGTAGGCCATGGCCAGAAAGGTCGTGATCCCCGCAAGAATCTCGGTACGCACGTTGGTGTTGTGTGCTTTGAGTTGAAACAGCTTTTCCAGCATGCCGGCTCCCTGTGACGCTATTTTGCGTCGTTATTTGTTGACCTCTAAGTCAAAGCACAAACTGCGCCAAGCGCCTGTGGTTTCAGAGAGGATCGGAAAAAGCGGCGCATCATACCAGCAGCCGAAGGCCAATGGCGCATAGGCTTGGTTTTGTGGGTGGATGGCCTTGAGGCATACTGCGCCGACGTTTAATCCAGAGTCGTCAACAGCATGAAAAAAGCCAACGCCAGCAGTCTAGCTCTGTTCGCCATAATCGGCCTGGGGCTGGCGGCACCGGCTTGGGGCGCGACTGCACCGGCATTGAGCGAGGTGCGCGTGTTTAAAGTGGAGTCTGCCGGTTGCGCTGAAACCATCCCGGAGCGCGCGACCAGCACGCAGATGTGCACCCATCGCGGGCCCACCAAGGTGTCGGTGATGGAAGTCGGCCTGGGCAAAAGCCCGATGGGCCGTTTCGATGGCGCAGAGTTGAACGGGCAACGCTCGCCGATATGCCAGGTCGGCAACATCAGCCAGGCCTGTCATGGCGTGGGCACTGTGATGGGCTACATCTATGTGTTTGACCTGAACGTCCAGGCCCCGGGCTGGTTCGAGTACAGCAATTCCTCAATCAACGGCTCGCAAACCCCGCTGACGACGATGTTCAACATCCGCTGATCAATCCTCTTGAACGCTCAATACCCCGGGAAGTCGTACCCCTGAGACGGCGACTTTCCTGAACGCCGCGGATATACCCCAACCCGTGAGGTGTTTATGAGCGCAACCCCCAATGGCGCGGCGGCCAGACCGTTCGTCAGCCACCCGATTCGTCTGACCCTGAACGGCCAGGACCGCCAACTTGACGTGTTGCCGTGGACCACCTTGCTGGACCTGCTGCGCGAACAGTTGGACCTGGTCGGCAGTAAAAAAGGCTGCGACCACGGCCAATGCGGTGCCTGCACAGTGTTGCGCGACGGTAAACGCGTAAACGCCTGCCTGACCCTGGCGGTGATGTGCGATGGCGCCGAGTTGACCACCATCGAAGGCCTGGCCGATGGCGACGTGCTGCACCCGATGCAGCAGGCGTTTATCAAGCATGACGCCTTTCAGTGCGGCTATTGCACCCCAGGGCAGATCTGCTCCGCCGTGGGCCTGGCCAATGAAGGCCGCGCCCACGACACCGCGCAGATCCAGGAGCTGATGAGCGGCAACCTGTGCCGATGCGGCGCCTACAGCAACATCCGCGATGCCATCGAAGACGCTTTGCCGGCCTGCCGTGCCCAGGGAGGTGAGCAATGAACCCCTTCCAGTACAGCAAGCCAGCCGATGTGCACGAGGCCGTGCACATGAGCAGCGCGGCTTCACGCTTTATCGCCGGTGGCACCAACCTGCTGGACCTGATGAAAGAAAACATCAGCCGCCCCGAGCACTTGATCGATATCACCGGCCTGCCGCTGCAGGGCGTTGAAGAAACCGCCAGTGGCGGCGTGATGATTGGCGCGTTGGTGAGCAACGCCGACCTGGCCTGGCACCCTGTGATCGAGGCGCGTTACCCACTGCTGTCCCAGGCCATCCTGGCCGGAGCCTCGCCGCAGTTGCGCAACATGGCCAGCACCGGCGGCAACCTGTTGCAGCGCACCCGCTGCTACTACTTCTATGACGCCAGCGTGCCCTGCAACAAGCGCGAACCCGGCAGCGGCTGCCCGGCGCGCACCGGCTTGAACCGTATCCACGCGATCCTCGGCGCCAGCGAACACTGCGTGGCCACGCACCCGTCTGACATGTGCGTCGCCTTGGCGGCGCTGGAGGCGCGGGTGCATGTCGAAGGCCGTGCAGGTGCGCGCGTCATCGAATTTGCTGACTTCCATCGACTGCCCGGCGATACGCCGCAGCGCGACAACCTGCTGGCCGACGATGAGTTGATCACCGCCATCGAGCTGCCCGCCAACCAGCTGGCCAGTCACAGTCATTACCTGAAAATCCGCGACCGCGCCTCTTACGCGTTTGCCCTGGTCTCTGTGGCCGCCGCCCTCGAACTGGACGGCGACCAAATCATCGACGCCCGCGTTGCGCTTGGCGGCGTGGCGCACAAGCCTTGGCGTGACCGCGCGGTGGAAGCCTCGCTGATCGGCCAGACGGTCAGCCGCGAAACCTTCAGCAACGCCGCCGACGCCTTGCTGCAAGACGCCGTACCGCTGGAACACAACGGCTTCAAGATCAAGCTGGCGCGCCGTGCAATTATTCGCGCCCTGAGCGACGCCGCAATCGCAGGAGAACGCCCATGACCGCTATCGGCAAACCTCTGGACCGCGTCGACGGTCTGCTCAAGGTCACCGGCCAGGCGCGCTATGCCGGCGAGTTTCCAGGCAATGACTTGCTGCACGGCAGTGTGGTCTCCAGCACCATCGCCAAGGGCCGGGTTATCAAGATCGATGCCTCAAAGGCCCTGGCGCTGCCGGGCGTGGTCATGGTGCTGGATCACCACAATCGCCCCAAGCTTGCCAGCTACGATGACGCGTTCGCCGACGACGATGCGGCGGATGGCTCGCCGTTTCGCCCGCTCTACAACGACCGCGTCCTTTATAGCGGCCAGCCCTTGGCGCTGGTGATTGCCGACAACCTGGAGCTGGCGCGACATGCCGGTTCTCTGGTCGAGATCGAGTACGCAAGCGAAGCCTTTGAAACCGACTTGCTGGCCATGCAGGAGCAGGCGCACCCCTCGCCGCAAACGCCGCCCGCGCCCCGCGGCAACTTCCAGGCCGAGTGGAGCGCGGCTGCCGTCAGCCTCGACGTGCACTACAGCACGCCCATCGAACACCACAACCCGATGGAGCCCCACGCCAGTACGGTGCTGTATCAGCCGGACGGCACCCTGCATATCCACGACAAAACCCAGGGCCCGCAGAACTGCCAGGCCTATGTGCAAAAAATCTTCGGCCTGGATAAGAGCCAGGTGAGGATCTTTGCCGCGTTCGTCGGCGGCGCTTTCGGTTCCGGCCTGCGCCCGCAATACCAGTTGCCCCTGGCGGTGATGGCGTCCCTGGCGCTCAAGCGTTCGGTGCGCGTCACCCTGACGCGTCAACAGATGTTCACCTTCGGCTACCGACCGCGCACCTTGCAGCGGTTGCAGATGGGCGCGGCCGCCAACGGTCGGCTGCTGGCGTTGGGGCACACCGCGATTGGCCAGACCTCACGCTTTGAAGACTTCAGCGAGCACGTGGTGGAATGGAGCGGCATGCTCTACCACTGCGACAACGTGCAACTGACCTACAACCTGGTGCCGCTGGATGTGTACACGCCGCTGGACATGCGCGCGCCAGGCGCTGCGCTGGGCGTGATCGGCCTGGAGTGCGCCATGGACGAACTGGCCTGCGCCTTGGGCATGGACCCGGTGCAATTGCGCTTGATCAACTACGCCGAGCGCAACCAGAACGAAGACAAACCCTGGTCGAGCAAAGCCCTGCGCGAGTGCTACAGCGAAGGTGCCGAACGTTTCGGTTGGGGCCAGCGCAACCCGGAGCCGCGCAGCATGCGTGACGGCAACCAGTTGATCGGCTGGGGCATGGCTGGTGGCGTGTGGGAGGCCATGCAGATGAAGGCCAGCGCCAAGGCGAGCATCGACGCCGAAGGCAAATTGACAGTAAGCAGCGCCACCACCGATATCGGCACCGGCACTTACACGGTGATGACCCAGATTGCCGCGCAGGCCAGTGGTGTGGCGATGGGCGATATCCAGTTTTTGCTGGGGGATTCGTCCTTGCCCACCGCGCCTCTGCAGGGCGGCTCGTTTACCGTGTCGTCTGTCGGCACTGCCGTGCAACAGGCATGCGAAGCGCTGAACGCCAAACTGCTGAAGGTTGCCCGCCAGACGTATCCGGTGTTCAAGGACGCCGAGTCCGTGCGCTTTGAAGACGGCCAATTGCACACAGGCGATGTGAGTGTGTCGTTGGCCCAACTGGTTAAAGACAGCGGTGAGGACGCGCTGCAAGTGCAGGTTGACAGCGAGCCCGACAAAAAACGCGAGGGCTACGCCACGGCCACTCACTCGGCGGTATTTGTGGAAGTGCGGGTCGATGAAGACCTGGGCACCATCAAGGTCAGCCGCGTCGTCAGCGCGATTGCCGCCGGTCGCGTGGTCAACCCGAAGATGGCCCGCAGCCAGATCCTCGGCGGCGTGGTGTGGGGCATTGGCATGGCGCTGCATGAAGAGACGCAGATCGACCATCACCTGGGGCGCTACATGAACCATAGCCTGGCCGAATACCACATCCCGGTGAATGCCGACATTGGCGAGATTGACGTGATCTTTGTCGAAGAACACGACGACGTCGTCAATGCCCTGGGCTCCAAAGGCGTGGGCGAAATCGGCATTGTCGGAGTGGCGGCGGCGGTGGCGAATGCGATTTATCACGCCACCGGCAAACGGGTACGCGACTTCCCTATCACCCTGGATAAGGTGCTCTAGCACACACCTCAAAACCACGGTGGGAGCGGGCTTGCTCGCGGAATCGGAGCGTCAGTCAGTGAATGTATCGACTGACGCACCGCATTCGCGAGCAAGCCCGCTCCCACATTTTTTTGTAGTCCTGCACCCAGTCAGGCGGCGGTGCTCAGACCTTCGCCGCTTCAGCCTTCGGCTCTTCCACCGGAACATGCATCCGGTCGCGATTGGCCAGGGTTGGGAACAGTTTTATCCACACCCCGGTCACCAGCAGCGTGCCGATCCCGCCCATGACCACGGCGGGCACGGTGCCGAACCAGTGGGCGGTGATCCCCGATTCGAACTCGCCCAGCTGATTGGACGCGCCGATAAACAGGCCGTTGACCGCACTGACGCGGCCGCGCATTTCATCCGGCGTTTCCAGTTGCACGAACGACGCACGGATCACCATGCTGATCATGTCCGCCGCGCCCAGCACCACCAGCACCGCCAGGGAAAACCAGAACGATGTCGACAGGCCGAACGCGATGGTCGCCACGCCAAACACGCCGACGGCAGTAAACATCACGCGCCCGACATGCCGGTCCACCGAGAACCGCGCCAGCCACAACGACATCAACAACGCACCCACCGCCGGTGCCGAGCGCAGCAGGCCCAGGCCCCAGGCGCCGGTCAGCAGGATGTCCTTGGCAAACACCGGCAGCAACGCGGTGGCACCGCCCAGCAGCACGGCGAACAGGTCCAGAGAAATGGCGCCGAGGATGTCCGGGCGGCTGCGGATAAAGCGAATCCCGGCCAGCAGCGAGTCCATGGTGGCCTTGGCTTTGTTCAGCGGGGTCTGGCGCGCGGGCAGGTTGAGGGTCAGCACGCAGGCGATCAGGTACAGCGCCACTGTCGGGCCGTACACCCACACGCTGCCGAATGCGTAGAGCAAACCGCCCAAGGCTGGCGCGACGATGGTTGCCAGTTGCTGCGCCGATTGCGACGAGGCCACGGCCCGCGGGAACAGCGCGCTGGGCACGATGCTCGGCAGCAGCGCCTGGGTGGTCGGCATTTCAAACGAACGCGCAGCGCCCAGCAGGAAGGCGAGGATAAAGATCATCTCGCGCGTCACGTTGCCGGTCAGGCCGCCGATGGCCAGGGACAAGGCGATCAGCGCCTGCACAGTCTGGCAGATGGCGGCAACCTTGCGCCGCTCATAGCGATCGGCCACATGCCCGGTGTGCAGCATGAACAATACGCGTGGGATGAATTCCACCAGGCCGACCAAGCCCAGGTCCAGCACGTTGCCGGTCAGTTGGTAGAGGTTCCAGCCGATGGCCACGGTGAGCATCTGGAAGCCGCTGGCGGTGAAGATCCGAGCCAGCCAGAACGCGATGAAAGGGCGATGGTGACGCAACAGCAACGCAGGTTCACTCGTAGGCATCGGAATTCAGGTCGGGAGCAGAGGGAACGGCGAGATTAGCATCATGCTGTAACAAATAGTTGCAAGGGTTTGCTGTGCACCGGCATGAGGCAAGCTGTCACGCGGCAAAAGACCACGCCGTCCTACAGCGAAAATGGGACTACTCTTTGAGCAATGCTTGATCCAGATCAAAACCGGCCCCGGGATTGTTCTGGAGGCCGAAAGGCCCGATTCCCTACGTGGTTGGTTAAAAAAAGAAACGAATTGAAATTCGCCACACTCCATATCCGTGGGGGCAGTGGGTGCAGGCTTCCAGCCAGCAGCCGGTATTACCTGACAGAGGAAGACTTATGTTCGGTTTGGAGGCGCTAGATCTCGCCCGAATTCAATTCGCATTCACTATCTCGTTCCACATCCTGTTCCCGGCGATCACCATCGGCCTGGCCAGTTACCTCGCGGTGCTGGAAGGTTTGTGGCTCAAGACCCATAACGACACCTACCGTGACCTCTACCATTTCTGGTCGAAGATCTTTGCCGTCAACTTCGGCATGGGCGTGGTCTCGGGCCTGGTCATGGCCTACCAGTTCGGCACCAACTGGAGCCGCTTCTCGGACTTCGCCGGCGCGGTAACCGGGCCGTTGCTGACGTACGAGGTGCTCACGGCCTTCTTCCTGGAGGCGGGTTTCCTCGGCGTGATGCTGTTCGGCTGGAACAAGGTGGGGCGCAAGCTGCACTTTTTTGCCACGGTGATGGTGGCCGTCGGTACGTTGATTTCGACCTTCTGGATTCTTGCGTCCAACAGCTGGATGCAGACCCCGCAAGGCTTTGAAATCGTCGACGGACGCGTGATTCCTACCGACTGGCTGGCGGTGATCTTCAACCCGTCCTTCCCGTACCGGCTGATGCACATGGCCACGGCGGCCTTTGTGGCCACGGCGTTCTTCGTCGGTTCGTCGGCGGCCTGGCACCTGCTGCGCGGCAAGGACAACCCGGCGATCCGCACCATGCTCTCGATGGCAATGTGGATGGCGCTGATCGTGGCGCCTATCCAGGCGGTGATCGGTGACTTCCACGGCCTGAACACCCTCAAGCACCAGCCGGCGAAAATCGCCGCGATTGAAGGCCACTGGGAAAATATCGGCAACGAGCCGACGCCGCTGATCCTGTTCGGCCTGCCCGACATGAAGGCCGAAAAAACCAAATACGCGGTCGAAATTCCTTACCTGGGCAGCCTGATCCTGACGCACTCCCTGGATAAACAGGTGCCGGCGCTCAAGGAGTTCCCGCCTGAAGACCGTCCCAACTCGACCATTGTGTTCTGGTCGTTCCGGGTCATGGTTGGCCTGGGCTTCCTGATGATATTCACCGGCCTGTTCAGCCTCTGGCTGCGCCGGGGCGACAAGATGTACACCTCCAGGCCGTTCCTGTACCTGGCGCTGTGGATGGGCCCGTCCGGCCTGATCGCGATTCTCGCCGGCTGGTTCACCACCGAAATCGGCCGCCAGCCGTGGGTGGTCTACGGCCTGATGCGCACGGCGGATGCGTCCTCCGGGCATAGCCTGGCGCAGATGACGATCACCCTGGTGCTGTTCGTGGTGGTGTACTTCGCGCTGTTCGGCGCAGGGCTGGGCTACATGATGCGCCTGGTGCGCAAAGGGCCGCAGACCCACGAAGGCAGCGAGCCAACCCATGGTGGCCCTGGTCAGAAACGCACGCCGGCCCGTCCGTTGTCCGCCGCCGATGATGGCAGCGATGACGACCACGCCCACATTCAGCACAAGGGGAATTGAGATGGGTATTGATCTTCCGCTGATCTGGGCCGTGATCATCATCTTCGGCATCATGATGTACGTGGTCATGGACGGCTTCGACCTGGGTATCGGCATTCTCTTTCCGTTCATCCCAGGCAAAGTCGACCGTGACGTGATGATGAACACGGTCGCCCCGGTGTGGGACGGCAACGAAACCTGGCTGGTATTGGGCGGCGCGGCGTTGTTCGGCGCGTTCCCGCTGGCCTACTCGGTGGTGTTGTCGGCGTTGTACCTGCCACTGATCCTGATGCTGATCGGGCTGATCTTCCGTGGCGTGGCCTTCGAATTCCGTTTCAAGGCCAAGGACGACAAGCGCCACTTGTGGGACAAGGCGTTTATCGGCGGTTCCATTGCGGCGACCTTCTTCCAGGGCGTGGCATTGGGGGCGTTCATTGATGGCATTCCGGTGGTCGACCGCCAGTTTGCTGGGGGCTCGCTGGATTGGCTCACGCCGTTCACGATGTTCTGCGGCGTTGCGCTGGTCATCGCGTATGCCTTGCTCGGCTGCACCTGGCTGATCATGAAGACCGAGGGCAAGTTGCAGGAGCAGATGCACAACCTGGCGCGGCCATTGGCGTTCGTGGTGTTGGCGGTAATCGGCGTTGTCAGCCTGTGGACGCCTCTGGCGCACCCGGAAATCGCCTCGCGCTGGTTCACCCTGCCGAACCTGTTCTGGTTCCTGCCGGTGCCGATTCTGGTACTGGTGACTATGTACGGCTTGATCCGCGCGGTGGCGCGAAATGCGCACTACACGCCGTTCCTGCTGACGCTGGTGCTGATCTTCCTCGGCTACAGCGGCTTGGGTATCAGCCTGTGGCCGAACATCATTCCGCCGTCGGTCTCCATCTGGGACGCCGCTGCACCGCCGCAAAGCCAGGGCTTCATGCTGGTGGGCACGTTGTTCATCATCCCGTTCATCCTGGGCTACACCTTCTGGAGCTACTACGTGTTCCGCGGCAAGGTCACCCACGAAGACGGCTATCACTAGGAGGGTCGTTTCATGTCCGGCAAACCTTCGTTGCACGAGATCGAACAGGCCGAGAAACAGCCGTTGTGGCGGCGCCTGGGGTGGCTGGCGATGATCTGGACCGGCAGCGTGCTGGCCCTGTTTGTCGTGGCCAGCCTGATGCGCATGTTCATGAGCGCGGCCGGCCTGACCACCCACTGACATCCCAATCCGGGCCTCGCGGCCCGGCTTTTCAGCCCTGCCACTCGCAAGAGCGGCGGGGTTTTTTTATTTGCGCGCTTTGAGAATCACAAACTTCGGCGTGGCCGCGACTTGCTCGACGCCACGGAACAGCTTCGCCAGCTTGCTGTGATAGCCCAGATGGCGGTTGCCGACGATATATAGCGCGCCACCAACGACCAGGGCGTCACGCGCCTGCTGGAACATGCGCCAGGCAAGGAAGTCACCGACCACCTGCTGCTGGTGGAAGGGCGGGTTGCACAGCACCACGTCCAGCGACTGCGGCGCCTGGCCGGCCAGGCCGTCGTCGGCGCGCAGGGTGACCTCGCGAGCGCCCAGGGCGGCCTGCCAGTTCTCGGCCGCCGATTGCACGGCCATGTAGGACTCATCCACCAGCGTGTAGTGCGCGTCGGGGTTTTGCAGGGCGCTGGCGATCGCCAATACACCGTTGCCGCAGCCCAGGTCGGCCACGCGGGCGCTGCCGAGGCTTTTTGGCAGGTGTGGGAGGAAGGCGCGGGTGCCGATGTCCAGGCCTTCGCGGCAGAATACGTTGGCGTGGTTGAGCAATTCGATGGCCGGTGCGTCCAGGGTGTAGCGGGTAGGGTAGGGCGACACGGCGGTTGGGCGAGCCTCTGCGGTGGCGATCAGCAGCCGGGCTTTTTTGACCGCAAGCGAGGCGTGCATCGGCCCGATGTAGCGCTCCAGCAGTTCACCGGCGGCCCGTGGCAGGTGTTTGATCATCGCCCCTGCGATCACTTCGGCGCCTGGCGCCAGCTGGCCTTGCAGGCGAATCAACTGTTCTTCGAGCAAGGCCAGGGTTTTCGGCACGCGGATCAGCACGCGGTCGAAAGGCCCGGTGGCTACTTGCGAGGCTGGCACAAACGCTACGGCGTCAAACGCCTTGGCGTTGCGCACCAGGTTTTTCTCAAGGCCAAGGGCTGCCAGAAACGAATCGCCACTGGAGGTCACCTGCACCTGGCCTTCGAGGCTGGCCGCCAGGGCACCGAAGCTGTCATTGAGCACCAGCACGCGGGTTGCCGAACTCAGCGACTGTTCGGCCAGGTAGTTGAGCAAGTACTCATCGGCGGCATCAAAGGCCTGCAGCGGGTCATTGTGTTGCTCTGGCTGGCGAATCAGATCGAGCTGGGCGAAGGGGCTGTCAAGCAGGGGCATGGCGGGGGAGGCTCTGGTCATCGATGGGCGTTCGACGGGCGTGGTACCCGGCGTAACCGTCTGAGTGTACGGCGAGGCGGCATTAAAGGCGCAGCTTCAACACTCAGAATTGGCCGTAAATGTTACGTTTTTTTCAGGGGGATTACATGCGGTGTTTCCAGCTTGGCTAAAACCACCCCGCTTTTGAGGCGCGCAGTACAGCTGCGATCTTGTTGGTAACGCCCAGTTTTTTCAGGCAACTGCTGATATGAAAGCCCACCGTACGCTCCGACAGGCACAGAATCGTGGCGATTTCCGAGGCGGTCTTGCCGATGGCTGACCATCTGAGAATTTCTATTTCCCGTGGGGTCAGTTTGCAAGGCGGCGTGATACTCGGTGTGTCGGCATATGTTTGCGCTACAACGGCGTGCATGGCGTGACACAACCACAGTACCTGGCCTGCTTTCTCGTACAGCTCTTCAGGGCTGACGTTGCCGGTACTTCGGGCCAGGGTCAGCATGCTGAACACACCCTGGAAGTCATGCACGGCTTGAGTCCATCCCAGATGCACGCCAAACGATTGGGCCAGCGTCCATAGATGCGGCGCGGTGCTGAACGTTTTTTCATCCCAGACCAGCGGCATTACGCTGCGTTTGCAGTGGGCGACTACGGGATCCACATCAAAAAAATGCGCTTGGTTATAAAGTGTATTCCATTCATTTGGATAGTTGTTTAATCGAATAGGTTTTGTTTGGTTAGCAGGTTGTTGGGAACTCATCGTAAATGAGCAATATTCAAAACCGAGCTGGAAAGTTTGATTGACGATCATCTCGTAAACAGTGGTGATCTTATTCTCGCCTTCCAGTTTTGGGAGTCTCGTGTTGCGCCAGTTAACCATAGGGTGAATCTCCATGGGGTAGGTGTGAGTT
The DNA here is from genome assembly GCF_047943075.1 of Pseudomonas sp. NFX183. Taxonomy (NCBI): domain Bacteria; kingdom Pseudomonadati; phylum Pseudomonadota; class Gammaproteobacteria; order Pseudomonadales; family Pseudomonadaceae; genus Pseudomonas; species Pseudomonas sp. NFX183. The sequence continues at coordinate 3,019,062 of NZ_CP181333.1, forward strand.
GGGTACGTCCTGGCTCCCAATGCGCCACGAACAGGAGTGTAGGATAAAGACTACATATTGAGATGAAAAAGATGTCAGTAAGATCGGCTATTTAAACTTCTTGAACTTGTACAACAACTGGGCTTTTGTGAAGGTTAGTTGCTGGATGAAGAAAACTTATTGATTTTAATAGGTTGCGGAAACGGCCGATTCAGGGCTGTTTTTATGAACGCCATCATCTAATGGCCTATTGGATGAGGGGCGATAGCTAAATAGTTAGTGTGAGCACGACATTCCCGACGAAGGTGCAATTGCCTCGAAAACATCAGCGTTTCACTGGCGTTACATTTGCGAATGCCCGAGCAATGAAAATGCCAGTACAAACCACCGGTGTTTCCCAGCGACGCTTTGAGGGACACTAGGGCACCTGTTCAACGGAGCCCCCCATGACGGCCAGTGCTGAGAAATTTACCCGCCAGACCTTGCTCGACGTGCAATCGCTGACCCCCAGCCTGTTTACCTTGCGTACCACTCGCGACCCGGGTTTTCGGTTTACCGCCGGCCAGTTCGTGCGCCTGGGGGTGAACACGGCGGATGGCAGCACCGTGTGGCGCGCTTATTCAATCGTGTCCTCACCGTTCGACGAGCACCTCGACTTCTTCTCCATTGTCGTTCCGGGTGGCGAGTTCACCAGTCAATTGAGCCGCCTGCGAGTGGGCGACACCTTGATGGTCGAGCGCCAGGCCACAGGCTTTCTGACGCTGAACCGATTTGTGGACGGGCGAGATTTGTGGCTGCTGGGCACTGGCACAGGCGTGGCGCCGTTCCTGTCGATCCTGCAGGACTTCGAGGTCTGGGAGAAATTCGAGCGCATTGTCCTGGTGTACAGCGCCCGCGAGGCCAAGGAGCTTGCGTATCAGGAACTGATCCACGCGCTGGGCGAGCGTGAGTACCTGGCCGAGTATGCGCACAAGCTGGTCTACATCCCCACCGTCACCCGCGAGCAATACCCTGGCGCCTTGAACGGTCGCATCACCACCTTGATCGAGAATGGCGAACTGGAGCGCGCGGCCGGCGTCGAGTTGACCCCCGAACACTCCCGCGTGCTGATTTGCGGCAACCCGCAGATGGTCGACGACACGCGCCAATTGCTCAAGCAACGCGACATGCAACTGAGCCTGAGCCGGCGCCCGGGCCAGGTGGCAGTGGAGAATTACTGGTAATACGGCGCATAAAAAAGGCGCCTGCAACAGGCGCCTTTTTTGCCAAACCCGTGCCGGTTAAAGCGGCTTGTCGTTCTGTGCCTTGAGCAGATCGCGGATCTCGCCCAGCAGCACCTCTTCCTTGGTCGGCGTCGGCGGCAGGCTCGGGGCCACAGCCTCTTCACGCTTGAGGCGGTTGATCGCCTTTACGCCCATGAAGATTGCAAACGCGACAATCAGGAAGTCGACCACGCTCTGGATAAACTTGCCGTAGGCCAACACCACCGCGGGGACGTTGCCCTGAGCGGCCTTGAGTGTGATTGCCAAATCGCCGAAGTCCACACCACCGATCAACAGACCGAGAGGCGGCATCACGACGTCGCCTACAAACGAGGAAACAATTTTGCCGAAGGCGGCGCCGATGATGATACCGACGGCCATATCGACCACATTGCCTTTGACCGCGAAGGCCTTGAACTCACTGATCACGCCCATAGGTTATTCCTTGTTACAGATGAGAAGGGTGGAGGTCAGTGTAAGTCAGTCGTAGAGGGCTTGCGCGACACAACCGTTAACACTGTCAGTTTTTATCGACACATTAAAACGCAAATAGTTTGCAAAGTGCCACCAATCGCGCGCGAAATACTCGCTATTTCAGTGGCTTACAATCGTATTTTCTTAATCGTCCCGGTGGGGTTTTTCTATTTATCTTCTGCGTCGCGGGTCACTAGCCTCTGGCAAGCACAACTGAATGTGCACTAGAAAAACCAGAGGAAACCTCGATGAAGAATCCAATCAAGCGCCGCCCGGTTATCGCGCGACACGCGCTGATACTGGCGAGCGCCAGCCTGCTTTCACTCTCCGTACACGCTGCCAACCTGACCCGCGATAACGGCGCGGCGGTGGGCGACAACCAGAACTCGCAAACGGCCGGCGCCAATGGCCCGGTGCTGTTGCAAGACGTGCAACTGATTCAAAAACTGCAACGCTTTGACCGGGAGCGCATTCCCGAGCGCGTGGTGCATGCCCGTGGCACCGGCGCCCACGGCACCTTCACCGTCACTGACGACCTCAGCGACCTGACCAAGGCCAAAGTGTTCGCGGCAGGCGAGGCCACGCCAGTGTTCGTGCGCTTCTCGGCCGTGGTGCACGGCAACCACTCCCCGGAAACCCTGCGCGATCCACGCGGCTTTGCCACCAAGTTCTATACCGCCGAAGGTAACTGGGACCTGGTCGGCAATAACTTCCCGACGTTCTTTATCCGCGACGCTATCAAGTTCCCGGACATGGTTCATGCGTTCAAACCCGACCCACGCACTAACCTGGATGACGATTCCCGCCGTTTCGACTTCTTCTCCCATGTTCCAGAGTCCACTCGTACACTCACCGAGTTGTACTCCGACTCCGGCACCCCGGCCAGTTATCGGGAAATGGACGGCAACGGCGTACATGCCTACAAGTTGATTAATGCCAAGGGCGAAGTGCACTACGTCAAGTTCCACTGGAAGAGCCTGCAAGGCATCAACAACCTCGATCCCAAGCAAGTCACCGAAGTGCAAGGGCGTGACTACAGCCACATGACCCATGACTTGGTTACCCACATCAACAAGGGTGACTTCCCCAAGTGGGACCTGTATGTGCAAGTGCTCAAGCCTGAGGACTTGGCCAAGTTCGACTTCGACCCGCTGGACGCCACTAAAATCTGGCCGAACGTACCGGAACGAAAAGTCGGGCAGATGGTGCTGAACCGTAACCCGGCGAATGTCTTCCAGGAAACCGAACAAGTGGCCATGGCGCCGGCCAACCTGGTGCCAGGTATCGAGCCTTCTGAAGACCGCCTGCTGCAAGGCCGGGTGTTCTCCTACGCCGACACGCAGATGTACCGCCTGGGCCCGAACGCCCTGCAACTGCCGATCAACGCCCCACGGGTAACCGTTAACAACGGTAACCAGGACGGCGCGATGAATGCAGGCAAAACCACTACCGGCGTGAACTACCAGCCAAGCCGCCTACTGCCGCGCGAAGAGCCGCAAACCGCGCGCTACAGCCAGTCGGCGCTGTCGGGCAGCACCCAGCAGGCGAAGATCCAGCGTGAGCAGAACTTCAAGCAGGCCGGTGACTTGTACCGCTCGTACAACAAGAAAGAGCGTCAGGACTTGATCGACAACTTTGGCGGCTCGCTGGCCACCACCGATGACGAGAGCAAGCACATCATCCTGTCGTTCCTCTATAAGGCCGACCCGGAGTACGGCACCGGCGTGACCAAGGTCGCCAAGGGTGATTTGGCTCGCGTGAAAGCGCTGGCAGAAAAACTCACTGACTGACGTTGGTTCCGGTCGGCGCCCTTGTACGGGCGTCGACCCCTGGCAGGAGAACACCCCCATGCGTATTTCGATTGGTTTACTGATGGCGATGCTGGCCTTTGTCGCCCATGCCGAGTCGCCTGACCCGCTCGCGCTCAAGGCGCAGTTGCAGGACTACTATTTCGACGCCGCCCGCCGTGGCGATATCGACATGCTCAACACCTTCATCGAGTCCGGCTACAGCCTCAACACCCAGGACGACAAGGGCTACACCGCGCTGATCCTCGCCGCCTATCACGGCCAGGGCCCCTTCGTGGAGCGCCTGCTCAGCGCCGGCGCCGACGCCTGCGTGCAAGACAAACGCGGCAACACCGCCCTGATGGGCGCCATCTTCAAAGGCGAGCTGAAAATCGCCCAGCGCCTGCTGGCCACCGACTGCAACCCCGACCAACGCAACGGCGCCGGGCAGACCGCGGCCATGTACGCCGGGTTGTTCAAGCGCGTCGAACTGCTCGATGAACTCAAGGCCAAAGGCGCCGACCTCAACGCTGAAGACCCGATCGGCAACAGCGCTTCACGATTGGCCAGTGGTGAAATTCGGACCCCGGCGCCGCGCTGAGCTATCATCCCGGTTTTTCGGTTGGAGGTTCTCAAATGGCAAAGGCCAAGCGCATGTACGGCTGCACGGAGTGCGGCGCGACCTTTCCCAAGTGGGCCGGCCAATGCACCGAGTGCGGCGCGTGGAACACCCTGACGGAAACCATGATCGAAAGCGGCGGCGCCGCAGCGCCCACCGGCCGTGCCGGCTGGACCGGGCAACAGGCGCAGATCAAGACCCTGGCCGAAGTCAGCGTCGAAGAAATTCCGCGTTTCTCCACCGCGTCCGGTGAGCTCGACCGCGTGCTTGGCGGCGGCCTGGTGGACGGCTCGGTGGTGCTGATCGGCGGCGACCCGGGCATCGGCAAATCGACCATCCTGCTGCAAACCCTGTGCAGCATCGCCAGCCGCATGCCGGCGCTGTACGTCACCGGCGAAGAATCCCAGCAGCAAGTGGCGATGCGCGCCCGCCGCCTGGGCTTGCCCCAGGACCAACTGCGGGTGATGACCGAAACCTGCATCGAAAGCATCATCGCCACGGCGCGCATCGAAAAGCCCAAGGTCATGGTGATCGACTCGATCCAGACGATTTTTACCGAACAGCTGCAATCGGCGCCGGGCGGCGTCTCCCAGGTGCGCGAGAGCGCGGCGCTGCTGGTGCGTTATGCCAAGCAGAGCGGCACGGCGATCTTCCTGGTCGGTCATGTGACCAAAGAAGGCGCGCTGGCCGGTCCGCGGGTACTCGAACACATGGTCGACACCGTGCTGTATTTCGAGGGTGAATCCGATGGCCGTTTGCGGTTGCTGCGGGCGGTGAAGAACCGCTTCGGCGCGGTGAACGAACTGGGCGTGTTTGCCATGACCGACCGTGGGCTTAAAGAAGTCTCCAACCCCTCGGCAATTTTTCTCACACGCGCACAAGAAGAAGTCCCAGGCAGCGTGGTGATGGCAACGTGGGAAGGCACCCGCCCGATGCTGGTGGAAGTGCAGGCGCTGGTGGATGACAGCCATTTGGCCAACCCGCGCCGCGTGACCCTCGGCCTGGACCAGAATCGTCTGGCGATGCTGCTGGCGGTGCTGCACCGTCACGGCGGCATTCCCACCCACGACCAGGACGTGTTTCTCAACGTGGTCGGTGGGGTGAAAGTGCTGGAAACTGCCTCCGACCTGGCGTTGATGGCAGCGGTGATGTCCAGCCTGCGCAATAAACCGTTGCCCCACGACCTGCTGGTGTTTGGTGAGGTCGGCCTGTCGGGTGAAGTACGCCCGGTGCCGAGCGGCCAGGAGCGTTTGAAGGAGGCGGCCAAGCACGGCTTCAAGCGCGCGATTGTGCCCAAGGGCAACGCGCCCAAGGAAATGCCGGCAGGGTTGAAGGTGATCGGTGTAACCCGCCTGGAGCAGGCGCTGGATGCACTGTTCGAATAATTCATGGATCAGTCAGGGATGAGTGCAATGCACAACTCGAACCGCTGGGCAGCCGCTGCCCTGTTCATGGCCTTGGTAGGGTTGCCGATGGGCGCTTTGGCCGAGCCGGCCAAGCTGCCGGTCGGTTACCGATCGGCCCAGACGTTGGCAACGCAAGACGCCAGCGTGTTGCAGGTACTGGAAGACCAGCGCATCAGCGCCCAGTTGCACAAAGACAGCTGGGGCAATGGCCTGGATGAGGAGTCGTTTGACGAGCCCGGTGATCTGGTTGAACACCCGCTGCTCAACGCCCGACTGCGCTTGCTGTCGGCGTCCGGAGAAGTGCTGGCAAGCGAAGAACTCGGCTACCCCTTGGCCCAGGTGGAGAAGGCCCCCATCAAAGGGCTGCCGGAACCTGTGTATTTTTTGACCATCGATCAAACCGCGCCGATGGGCAGCTACAGCGGCCCCGCGACGCACCTGCTGCTGCCGAGCCGGCAGCAACTCACGCCGCTGAATTACAAGGGCGCCGACGCTAAGGTCGAGCCGCTGACCCTGGCCCAGACCGGCAAAGCCGCCTGGCAGATCGCCACGCCAGCCGCCGGTGGTACGGATGAGTTACTGCAGGTCTCGTCCTTTATGGACGGTGATGGCGACGATGATTTCGCAACCCGCTACACGACCTATCGTTTTATCGATGGGCAATGGCAGGCTGTGTCGCGTCAGAAGGCGGGTTATTGGGACACGGAAAGCGACTTCCCCCCGAGTGCCGCGTTTCCCTGACTGTCGCTTTTGCGTGAGAGAGTCACTACCAAAAGATCATTTTCAACGCCAAGGCAATCACGACTACGTTGAAAGCGAGCTTTAATACCTTTTGGCTTTTGCCGCTGCACAATATTGAATTGAAATGAAGATTTGTAATCAGTAGACATGTCTCAGTGATACCGCAGCGTTCGCCGATGCCATTCACGGTGCACGACACAAAGGTAGCGCCTGCTTCGATGGATGCCAGTGTATTGGCCATTGCCAAACCTCTGTCATCATGGAAATGCACTTCTAAGTCAACGTTGGGTAATGCCTGTTTAATCAGCTGAACTGTGGATCGAACCTTGAAAGGCTCACAGATGGGTTTTCAAATCTCTAACAATGCGCCCAGCTCACGCTCCAGTTCTTCCTGATCGCCGAGGTTCAGTTCGATCAGCCGGCGTAAATGGCTGATCGAGTCCAGGTCAATGTGTTCGCACACAAAACCCAATTGCCCGTGATCGTCATGGGCCAGCTTCACCTGCATCTTTATATGCGCCTGCGGGTCAAGGCGGATGTCCACGTCGAACGACTCCGTGCGATTGCCCTGCCAGTCATCCGGGCGTTGCACCAGCAAACCTTTGAGCGACACGTCCACCAATTGCACCGGCCAATTCCAGCCGTTCTGCGCGATGGTGGTTCGTGCATCGAAGGCGATACGCCGAAAATGGCGTCGATCGGACGACTGTTCGTTCATGCTCAAATCCTCTGTGGATAGAAGGATTGTAGCCCGGCGTCATCATCGAGCTTTTATTTGTGCTTTTTTTGCCCGTGCAAGGCTCTAGACCAATGTAGGGGGGTGGTCTTTAAAGCCAACAGCGCTAAACTCGGATTCGCTGTCCTTTCTGTCCACCCTGGCTGGAATATAAAAATGAAAAATAATAATAGCCTGCTACGCCACCTACCCTGGCTGGTGCTGGCAATCGTAGGAGCGTGCGCCCTGGGCGTAGTGGCCTTGCGCCGCGGCGAGGCGATCAACGCCTTGTGGATTGTGGTCGCTGCTGTGGCCATCTACCTGGTTGCGTACCGTTACTACAGCCTGTTCATCGCTAACAACGTGATGCAACTCGATCCACGGCGGGCCACCCCCGCAGTGCTTAACAATGACGGTCTGGACTATGTGCCGACCAACAAACACATTCTTTTCGGTCACCACTTTGCGGCGATTGCCGGTGCAGGCCCGCTGGTCGGCCCGGTACTGGCGGCGCAAATGGGCTACCTGCCCGGCACCCTGTGGCTGATTGCCGGCGTGGTGCTGGCCGGTGCAGTGCAAGACTTCATGGTCCTGTTCCTGTCCACCCGTCGCAATGGCCGTTCCCTTGGCGACATGGTTCGCGAAGAGATGGGCCGCATCCCGGGGACCATCGCGCTGTTTGGCTGCTTCCTGATCATGATCATCATCCTCGCGGTGCTGGCGCTGATCGTGGTCAAGGCCCTGGCCGAGAGCCCATGGGGCATCTTCACCGTAATGGCGACCATCCCGATTGCGATGTTCATGGGCGTGTACATGCGCTACATCCGCCCGGGCCGCATTGGTGAAATCTCAGTGATCGGCGTGCTGTTGCTGCTCGGTTCGATCTGGCTGGGCGGGCAGATTGCCGCTGACCCTGTATGGGCCAAGGCGTTCTCCTTCACCGGGATCCAAATCACCTGGATGCTGATCGGCTACGGCTTCGTTGCCGCAGTACTGCCGGTGTGGCTGATCCTGGCGCCGCGTGACTACCTCTCCACCTTCCTCAAAATCGGCACCATCATCGCCCTGGCGATCGGCATTCTGGTCACCATGCCAGAGCTGAAAATGCCGGCGCTGACCCAGTTCATCGACGGCACCGGTCCGGTGTGGAAGGGCGGCCTGTTCCCGTTCCTGTTCATCACCATCGCCTGTGGCGCGGTTTCGGGGTTCCACGCGCTGATTTCCTCGGGCACCACGCCCAAGTTGCTGGATAACGAAGTCAACGCCCGTTACATCGGTTACGGCGCGATGCTGATGGAATCGTTCGTGGCCATCATGGCAATGGTTGCCGCGTCGGTGATCGAGCCTGGCGTGTACTTCGCCATGAACAGCCCGGCCGCCGTGGTTGGCGGTGATGTGATGGCCGTGGCACAAACCGTCAGCAGCTGGGGTTTTGCGATTACGCCGGAAGCGCTGCAAGCAGTGGCCCATGACATTGGCGAAACCACCATCCTGGCACGTGCCGGCGGTGCGCCGACCCTCGCGGTGGGTATCGCGCAGATCCTGCACAGTGTGTTGCCGGGTGAAAACACCATGGCGTTCTGGTACCACTTTGCGATCCTGTTCGAAGCGCTGTTCATCCTGACGGCGGTTGACGCCGGTACCCGTGCCGGTCGCTTCATGCTTCAGGACTTGCTCGGCTCCTTCGTGCCGTCGCTCAAACGTACCGAATCCTGGACCGCCAACCTGATTGCAACCGCAGGTTGCGTGGCAATGTGGGGTTACTTGCTGTACCAAGGCGTGATCGACCCACTGGGCGGCATCAACACCTTGTGGCCGCTGTTCGGTATCTCCAACCAGATGCTGGCCGGGATTGCGCTGATGCTCGCCACGGTCGTGCTGATCAAAATGAAACGCCAGCGCTACATCTGGGTGACCATGCTGCCGGCGGTCTGGCTGCTGATCTGCACCACCACGGCGGGCTTCATCAAGCTGTTCGACGCGAACCCTGCGATTGGCTTCCTGTCGCTGGCCAAGAAGTACAGCGATGCCCTGGCAGGCGGCCAGATCCTCGCGCCGGCCAAAAACATCGACCAGATGCAACACGTGATCTGGAACGCCTACACCAACGCAACGCTCACGGCGCTGTTCCTGTTCGTGGTGTTCAGCATCCTGTTCTATGCGCTCAAGGTCGGCGTCGCCGCCTGGGGCAACAAAGAACGTACGGATAAAGAAGCCCCGTTCCAGGCGGTTCCGGACGCGTAATCGAGGATTGCAACCATGTTCAATGACATCAGTCGCCTCGGTAAATACCTCGGTCAGGCCGCGCGCCTGATGGTCGGCATGCCCGACTACGACACCTACGTCGAGCATATGCAAACCAAACACCCGGACAAACCGGTGATGGACTACAAGGCGTTCTTCCGGGAGCGCCAGGAAGCCCGTTACGGTGGCAAGGGTGGGCCCAAGTGCTGCTGACCTGCCTTTTGGGTTAGCGCAATTGCCCTGTGAACGCAGGGCTTTATGTGGGAGCTGGCTTGCCTGCGATAGCATCACCTCGGTCTGATTGAAAAACCGAGTGGTCTGCATCGCAGGCAAGCCCGCTCCCACATTTGTTTTGTGTTCCTTCAGTCATTTCATCTGAAAAGGAGAATTTTTTTGTCCTCTCCCATTCCCGTCACCATCCTCAGCGGCTTTCTCGGCGCCGGCAAAACCACCTTGCTGCGTCACCTGCTCAAGGCCGAGCACGGCCTGAAAATCGCCGTGATCGAAAACGAATTCAGTGACGCCGGTATCGATACCCAACTGTTGGGCGCCGAACCGGTGCAAGTCATGACCCTGTCCAACGGCTGCGTGTGCTGCACCATCCACACCGACCTGACCAAAGCCCTGTACCTGCTGCTTGAACGCCTGGACAGCGGCGAGATCGCCTTCGACCGGCTGGTGATCGAGTGCACCGGCCTGGCGGATCCTGCGCCCGTTGCCCAGACCTTTTTTATCGATGAAGAGTTGCGCGAGCGCTACATCCTCGACGGCATCATCACCCTGGTGGATGCGGCGCACGCCGAGCACCACCTGACCCAGACCATCGCCCAGGCTCAGATCGGTTTTGCCGACCGCTTGCTGGTGAGCAAGCGCGACCTGGTGGACGAGGCCACCTTCGACGCCCTCAGCCAGCGCCTGACCCGCATCAACCGCCGCGCGCCGATACGCTTGGTCGACCACGGCGCCATCGACCTGGCTGAATTGCTGGATGTACGCGGCTTTAACCTCAACGCCGGCATGAGCCTGCGCCCTGTCAGCGCCGCACCGTCCATCGACCGCATCTCCAGCCTGGTGCTGCGCACCGACCAGCCGCTGGATATCGACCGCCTCAGCGCGTTCATGAACGAACTGCTGGAAGACCACGGCAAGCAACTGCTGCGCTACAAGGGTGTGCTGAACATTGCCGGCGAAGACCGGCGCATGGTGTTTCAGGGCGTGCTCAAACTCTACGGGTTCGATTGGGATACCGAATGGGCCGAGGGCGAGGCGCGCGAGAGTGTGATTGTGTTTATTGCCGATGAGTTACCGGAAGACAAAATCCGCGACGGCTTTGCCAAGGTCTACCAATCCTGACTTGAAACACGGTCCACTGTGGGCGCTGGCTTGCCTGCGATTGCGGTGGATCAGGCAATGATGTGCCCGCTGACAGGCCGCTATCGCAGGCAAGCCAGCTCCCACAGGTGATTGCATTTCAAGTTGAAATTTGGCCATAAAAAAGCCCGGCGCTAAGGCCGGGCTTTTTGTTCAAGCTATTGCAATCAAGCGCCGTACACCGGCAGCTTTTTGCAGATGGCCTTGACCTTCTCACGCACCGCGTCGATCACAGCTTCGTTGTTCAGGTCAGCCAGGATGTCGCAGATCCAGCCGGCCAGTTCCTTGCACTCTGCTTCCTTGAAACCACGCGTGGTCACCGCCGGAGTACCGAAGCGCAGGCCGGAGGTGACGAATGGCGAACGTGGGTCGTTCGGCACGGAGTTTTTGTTCACGGTGATGAAGGCTTTGCCCAGGGCGGCGTCAGCGTCTTTACCGGAGATGTCCTGCTTGATCAGCGACAGCAGGAACAGGTGGTTTTCAGTACCGCCGGAGACCACGTCGTAGCCGCGTTCGATGAACACACCGGCCATGGCCTTGGCGTTTTTCACGACTTGCTGCTGGTAAGTCTTGAACTCAGGCTGCAGGGCTTCTTTGAAGCAGATCGCTTTGGCGGCGATGACGTGCTCCAGCGGGCCACCTTGAGCGCCTGGGAATACGGCGGAGTTCAGCTTCTTCTCGATCTCGGCGTTGGCGCGCGCCAGGATCAGGCCGCCACGTGGACCGCGCAGGGTCTTGTGGGTCGTGGTGGTGACCACGTCAGCGTAAGGCACCGGGTTCGGGTAAACGCCTGCGGCGACCAGACCGGCTACATGGGCCATGTCAACGAACAGGTAAGCGCCAACCTTGTCGGCGATAGCGCGAAAGCGTGGGAAGTCCAGGATCTGCGAGTAGGCAGAGAAACCGGCCACGATCATTTTTGGCTTGTGCTCGACTGCCAGACGCTCGACTTCGTCGTAGTCGATCAGGCCGTTGGCATCGATACCGTATTGAACGGCGTTGTACAGCTTGCCGGAGGAGGAAACGCTGGCGCCGTGGGTCAGGTGACCGCCGTGGGCCAGGCTCATGCCCAGGATGGTGTCACCGCCTTGCAGCAGGGCCAGGTACACGGCGCTGTTGGCTTGGGAACCGGCGTGTGGCTGGACATTGGCGTAATCGGCGCCGAACAGTTCCTTGGCGCGGTCGATGGCCAACTGCTCAACCACGTCGACGTACTCGCAACCACCGTAGTAGCGCTTGCCAGGGTAGCCTTCGGCGTACTTGTTGGTCAGAACCGAACCTTGAGCCTCCATGACCGCAGGGCTGGTGTAGTTTTCCGAAGCGATCAGCTCAATGTGCTCTTCCTGGCGCACGGCTTCTTGCTCCATGGCGGCAAAGAGATCGGCGTCGTACTTGGCAATAGTCAAATCACGGCTGAACATGGCGGTCCTCAAGGATCGGGGGCAGAAAAGGAGGGCATTCTAACCCAATGGGTTTTAGATGGCATATGAAAGGACATCATGTCGCGGACAAGTGGGGCTCATCTGGGGATAAGCGGTGACTGTGCTGGCCCTATCGGGGGCAAGCCCCCTCCCACACTTGAACGAGTTCCCTCTCTGAAATGCGCTCGAGTGTGGGAGCGGGCTTGCCCGCGATGAGGCCATCAGCCGCACCGCAAGATCTCAGTCGAACATGAACAGCGCATCGTTACTGAACTGCGCCTCAAACCGATTCGCCGGCATCGGCCGCCCAAACAGATACCCCTGCACTTCATCGCAGCCATGCTCGCGCAGGAAGTCCAGCTGCTCATGGGTTTCCACACCCTCGGCGATCACCGCCAGGTTCAGGCTGTGGGCCATGGCGATAATGGCGCGGGCGATTTGCGCGTCTTGCTCGCCGGAGGGCAGGCCATCGACAAAGGTGCGGTCGATCTTCAACACGTCGATGGGGAATTGCTTGAGGTAGTTGAGCGACGAATAACCCGTGCCAAAGTCGTCCACCGCGATGCTCAGCCCGAGGTTTTTCAGGCTGGCGAGGATCTGCATCGCTTCGTTGACTTCGCGCATCAGGATACTTTCGGTCAGCTCCAGCTCCAGGCACGCCGGCGGCAGGCCGGTGTCCCTGAGAATGGAGGCGATGCGCTCGCCCAGTTGGCCATCGGAGAACTGCCGCGCCGAGATGTTCACCGAGACTTTTGGCACCCGCACCTTGTTCTGGTGCCAGGTCTTGAGCTGGCGACAGGCCTCGCTGAGCACCCAGTCGCCCACGTCCACCACCAGTCCCAATTCTTCCAGCACCGGAATGAAATCACCTGGCGGCACCAGCCCGCGACGTGGGTGACGCCAGCGCAGCAGGGCTTCGGCGCCGGTCAAGCGTTTGCCATCGCCACTGAACTGCGGCTGGTAATACAGCACGAATTCGTTCTGATCCAGCGCGTGGCGCAGGTCGCTTTCCAGCTCCAGACGCTCCAGGGCGCTGGCGTTCATGTCCGCCTGGTAGAACTGGAAGTTGTTTTTGCCGCGTTCCTTGGCGTGGTACATCGCGGTGTCGGCGTTCTTCATCAACTGGCTCAGTTCGTTGCCGTCCTGCGGGCTCAAGGCGATACCGATACTGGCGGTCACAAAGAACTCGCGGCCTTCGAGCACAAACGGTCTCACCAGGCTGGCCAGGATCTGCTCGGCCACGTGAATCGCGCGGTTCAGCGCCATGTCGCGGCTCACCCGTGGTTGCAAGAGCAAGGTGAACTCGTCGCCGCCCATGCGCGCCACGGTGTCGTCCTCGGCCACGCAGCCCAGCAGGCGCGTGGCCATTTCCTTGAGCATGCGGTCGCCGGCGGCGTGGCCCAGGGAGTCGTTGATCGGCTTGAAACGGTCGAGGTCGAGGAACATCAATACCACCCACGACTTCTGCCGTTCCGCTGCCTGCAGGGCCGTGTGCAGGCGGTCCTGGAACAGCGTGCGGTTGGGCAGGTGGGTCAGGGCGTCGTAATACGCCAGGCGGTGGATGCGCTGCTCGCTGGCCTTGCGCTCACTGATGTCACTGAAGAAACACACGTAGCTGGCCAGGTCGCCTTCATCATCGAACACGGCGGTAATGCCCACCCACGCCGGGTAATGCTCGCCGTTGCGGCGCTTGAGCCACACTTCGCCTTCCCAGGTGCTGTGCTGGTGCAGTTGCTTGAGCACATAACGCAGGTGGGCTTCCTGTTGTTCGTCAACGGTGAGCATGTTCGGCAACTGGTCGAGCACATCCGCGACGGCATAGCCGCTGACCCGGCTGAAGGCCTCGTTGGCCTGCACGATATAACCGGCCGGGTCGGTGATCAGGATCGCTGAAGTGGAGTGTTCGAATACCGTGGCCGCCATGCGCAGGTCTTTTTCGGCGCGGCGTTGCTGGCTGATATCGCGGCCCACGCCGAGGATGCCTTCAAACGCGCCGTGTTCGTCCCACACCAGCACCAGTCGCAGCTCGATCGGCACCTTGCGGCCATCGGCGCGCAGGCAGTCGAACAGGAACAGCTGGGTTTGCACGTCATCACGCAGCTTATTCAGCGCCGCAGTGTCGCCCAGCGAGCGGCTGACCTGCTCCATCAGGCTGTAAATGCCGGACAGTTGTTGCGGGTTGGCGATGATCGACTGCCAGCCATTCTTGAACACCCAATCCACGTCATAACCCAGCACGGCATTGACCGACGGGCTGATGTAGTTGAGGGCCAACTGGCTGTCGGTGGAGCAAATCACGTCGCTGATGCTTTCAGCCAGCATGCGGTAGCGCTGCTCGCTGTCGCGCAGGGACTCGCTGGCTTCAATCTGATCGGTAATGTCTTTGGCCACGCCGATAATCCGCGTGACCACCGCCGTCTTGTCGCGGGCCAGGGCTTGCTCGCGGATATCGAAGCGGCGCCATTGGTTGTTGCGGTGCCGAAAGCGCAGTTGGCAATGCAGCTGAGTGGTGTAGCCGACTTCACGTTGTTGCTGGCGCAGGTCGTGGTAATACTGGGCATCGTCGGGGTGCAGCAGGATTTCCCAGAAGTACTCGCCCATTTGCGCCAGTTCGGCTCTGTTATAGCCGAGGGTGTGGCCCAAATGGTGGTTGCTGAAAATCATCCGCTGGCTGATCACGTCCTGCACATACAGGTGATCCGGCACGGTGCGCACCACGTCTGACCAGAAACGCTCACGCTCCACCAGCGACAGTTCGATCAGCTTGCGGCTGGTGATGTCACTGATACTGAGGATGACCGCCTTGAAGTCGTCTTGCTGCTCGGGAAGGCGCATCACCAGCCACAGGTACTGGTCGTTGCCGGCGAGGTCGTTGAGCTGAATTTCCAGCTCCAGCTGTTTTTGCTGGGTCAGTACGGCTTCCAGAACCTGATAACCGATGGCCGTGGCGTTGCGCGGGCAGTCATCGATCAGACGCTCCCAGGCTTGCTCGCAAGAACTGACGTTCAACAGGCGCACAGCCACCTGGTTGACCTCGGTGACGCGTAACTCTTTGAGCAGTTGCTGGCGTTCTTCGACGTGGGTGTGCAGCCAGGCCTGTAATTGCTCGCGGGTGCGCATGTTGGTTTTGTCGAAAAAGGCCTTCAACCCCGACAGATCGAGCACACAAAGCGCCACGCCGGTGCCTTCGAAAATATCCTGATAGCGGCGCCGGCCCTCATGCACCTGGCGCTGGCGACGACGCATGTTCAGCAGCACGATCACCGGGATCAGCGAAAAGGCCAGGCCCAGCAGGCATTTGCCGATGAAGGCCGGCAGCAGTTGCTCCAGCACGGCGCTGCGGTCGAACAGCCCGCGCAACTGCCAGTCACTTTTGCTCAGGGGCGTGACCAGTACGCTTTTGTTCAATTCGTCCGGGGTCAGCGCAGAGGCCCATTGCGCCGGCATGCCGCTGTCACGGCTGACCACGCGGTGGTTGAGGCGGTTCTCGATGGCCCACATCGGGCGCTGGCCCTCGCCGTCCTGGCGAGTCAGGTTGGTCAGGTAGTTGGGCGCCAGGCGCAGCGCCCAATACATCCGCGAGCCGCCGCTGGGCTGGTGCAGCAATAGATAGATGATCGTGCCGTCGGGGTTGTTGCTCAGGTAATAAGGTTGCGAGTGACTGCGCTGTACCAGCTCTTCAAGCCAGGCGCTGTCCTGGCTGTCTTTGGCGCTGTCGCTGATCATCGCGCCGCTGGGGGCGAGCAGGGCGACACTGCGCAGTTCCGGCAGCGAACGTTGCAAGGTGCGCACCAGCGCCTGTTGCTGTTCGTCGTTGCGCGGCGGCTCGACCATCGGCAGCAAATTCAGGGCAATTTTGGCGCTCAGGGCCATGTTCAAGCTGATCTGTTCAGCCAGGTCGGCGCTGTAGTCGATGGTGTATTGCTGTTGGTTTTTCTGGTTTTGCTGCAGTTGGTCCAGCAGTTGCCAGAACAATAACGCGAGCAGCAGCAGGACAAGCGTCGCCAATGCGCCTTTGAGGGTGCCGTGCAGGGGCGCTCCCGGCGCTATATGAGCGGCGCGCAGGGGAGTGGGCGGCGTGACTTTGGACAAGCTGTGATCCTGCGGTTTGGCTGGACTGGCGCGCGACGTGCACTATAAGCCGGACGCCCGGAGGGCGGCTAGCATGCCTTGACTTGTGGCAAAGTGCCAGCCCTGCCTGGCTGGACTGACCAAGCGCATTCAGGTAGCTTTGCCGGTTACGCGGGGGCGTTCCAGCCCCAGACATTCAGGCTTTTTGCGCACGAAGGCATTGACCACCGTCAACGGCCCGCGCGGCGCATGGCCTGCACGGGCTTCGCCCGCTCAATTCATCAGTCACTGACGCTAGGTTCACCATGGCTCAATACGTCTTCACCATGCATCGGCTGGGAAAAGTTGTTCCGCCGAAGCGGGAAATCCTGAAAAACATTTCGCTGTCCTTCTTCCCTGGCGCCAAGATCGGCGTGCTCGGCCTTAACGGTTCGGGTAAGTCCACGCTGCTGAAAATCATGGCCGGCGTCGACACCGAGTTCGAAGGCGAAGCCCGCCCGATGCCCGAGCTGAACATCGGCTACCTGCCGCAAGAGCCGATCCTGGACCCGACCAAGACCGTGCGCGAAGTGGTCGAAGAGGCCGTGAGCGTGATCAAGGACGCCCAGGCGCGTCTGGATGAGGTCTACGCCGCCTACGCCGAACCGGATGCCGACTTCGACAAACTGGCCGCCGAACAGGCCAAGCTCGAAGCCATCCTGCAGGCCGGCGACGGTCACAACCTGGAGCGCCAGCTGGAAGTCGCCGCCGATGCGCTGCGCCTGCCGGCGTGGGACGCCAAGGTCGAATTCCTCTCCGGTGGTGAAAAGCGTCGCGTGGCCCTGTGCCGCCTGCTGCTGTCGGCCCCCGACATGCTGTTGCTCGACGAACCGACCAACCACTTGGACGCCGATTCCGTCGCCTGGCTGGAACACTTCCTTCACGATTTCCCGGGCACCGTGGTTGCGATCACGCACGACCGGTACTTCCTGGACAACGTCGCCGGCTGGATTCTGGAACTCGACCGTGGCGCCGGTATCCCTTACGAGGGCAACTACTCCGGTTGGCTGGAAGCCAAGTCCGACCGTCTGGCCGCCGAATCCAAGCAGCAATCGGCCCACGAAAAAGCCATGAAGGAAGAACTGGAGTGGGTGCGCAAAGGCGCCAAGGCCCGCCAGTCCAAATCCAAGGCTCGTCTGCAACGCTTTGAAGAAATGCAGTCGCAGGAATTCCAGAAGCGCAGCGAAACCAACGAGATCTACATCCCGGCCGGCCCGCGCCTGGGTGACAAGGTCATCGAGTTCAAGAACGTCACCAAAGGCTATGGCGACCGCGTGCTGATCGACAACCTGTCGTTCTCCATGCCAAAAGGCGCGATCGTCGGCGTTATCGGCGGTAACGGTGCGGGTAAATCCACCCTGTTCCGCATGCTGATGGGCAAGGAAACCCCGGATTCGGGCACCATCGAAGTCGGCGAAACCGTGCAGCTGGCCTGTGTCGACCAGAGCCGCGAAGACCTGGATGGCAGCAAGACTGTGTTCCAGCAAATCTCCGACGGTTCCGACCAGATCCGCATCGGCAACTATGAAATCCCGTCGCGCACCTACGTCGGCCGTTTCAACTTCAAGGGCGGCGACCAGCAGAAGTTCGTCAAGGACCTGTCCGGTGGTGAGCGCGGCCGCTTGCACCTGGCCCTGACCTTGAAAGAAGGCGGCAACGTGTTGCTGCTCGACGAACCGTCAAACGACCTCGACGTTGAAACCCTGCGTTCGCTGGAAGAAGCCCTGCTGGACTTCCCGGGCGCCGCCATTGTGATCTCTCACGATCGGTGGTTCCTTGACCGCGTCGCGACCCACATCCTGGCGTACGAAGACGACTCCCAAGCGGTGTTCTTCGAAGGTAACTACACCGAGTACGAAGCGGACCGTAAAAAGCGCTTGGGCGAAGCTGCTGCCCAGCCGCACCGCGTGCGCCACAAAAAACTGGCCTGATTTGGGCTGGTTGGAAAAAACGGAGCCTTCGGGCTCCGTTTTTTTTTGCGTGTGATTCAGGTGCACGAGGTGGATTTATCGCAGGCAAGCCAGCTCCCACCTTTGACCGCATTTCAAATTGGAAACCCGATCAAATGTGGGAACTGGCTTGCCTGCGAAAGCGGTTTAACTGCTGGTGCATGCTCTGATTTGAAATCCCTTTTCTGGTGCAAAAAAGCCCAGTTATTTATATCCAATGCACCATTTAAATTCACAAAGGCGACATTTTGCGCTTTTCAGGTGCAACATGAATTGCTAAGGTCCGGCTCAATCTCCTTTAAAAATAATCAATTTGCCGAGACTTTTTCATGATCGAATCCGTTGAATCCTTCCTTGCCCGCCTTAAAAAACGCGACCCCGACCAGCCAGAATTCCACCAAGCCGTGGAAGAAGTCCTGCGCAGCTTGTGGCCGTTTCTTGAAGCCAACCCCCACTACCTGACCTCGGGCATTCTGGAGCGCATCTGCGAGCCGGAACGTGCGATCACCTTCCGGGTGTCCTGGGTGGATGATCACGGCAAGGTCCAGGTCAATCGCGGCTTTCGTATCCAGATGAACAGCGCCATCGGCCCCTACAAAGGCGGCTTGCGCTTTCACCCGTCGGTGAACCTGGGCGTACTGAAATTCCTCGCCTTCGAGCAGACGTTCAAAAACTCCCTGACCTCGCTGCCCATGGGCGGCGGCAAAGGCGGCTCGGACTTCGACCCCAAGGGCAAGAGCGACGCCGAAGTGATGCGTTTCTGCCAGGCGTTCATGAGCGAGCTGTACCGCCACATCGGCGCCGACGTGGATGTGCCGGCCGGCGATATCGGCGTGGGCGCGCGCGAAATCGGCTTCCTGTTTGGCCAGTACAAACGCCTCAGCAACCAGTTCACCTCGGTGCTGACCGGCAAAGGCATGACGTACGGCGGCAGCCTGATCCGCCCCGAGGCTACCGGCTTTGGCTGCGTGTATTTCGCCGAAGCAATGCTCAAACGCGACGGTCAGCGGGTTGAAGGCAAGCGCGTGGCGATCTCCGGCTCTGGCAACGTCGCGCAGTACGCGGCGCGCAAGGTTATGGACCTGGGCGGCAAGGTGATTTCCTTGTCTGACTCCGAAGGCACCCTGTACGCCGAAAGCGGGTTGACCGAGGCGCAATGGTCGGCCCTGCTGGAGCTGAAAAACGTGCAGCGCGGGCGCATCAGCGAACTGGCTTCCCGTTACGGCCTGGAATTTCGCGCCGGTAAAACGCCCTGGGAACTGGCCTGCGACATTGCCCTGCCATGCGCGACCCAAAACGAACTCGACGCCGACGCGGCGCGCACCCTATTGCGCAACGGCTGCCTGTGCGTCGCAGAAGGTGCCAACATGCCGACCACGCTTGCGGCTGTGGATATCTTTATCGAAGCCGGCATTCTGTTCGCCCCGGGCAAAGCCTCCAATGCCGGCGGAGTGGCCGTCAGCGGCCTGGAAATGTCGCAGAACGCCATGCGCCTGCTGTGGACCGCAGGCGAGGTCGACAGCAAGTTGCACAACATCATGCAGTCGATCCACCACGCCTGTGTGCACTACGGCGAAGAAAACGGCCGGGTCAACTACGTGAAAGGTGCAAATATCGCAGGCTTCGTAAAAGTCGCTGACGCGATGCTGGCCCAAGGCATCGTCTAAACCTCGGGCTCGACGCGCAGCACTTCGATCACTTGATCACCGACGGGGCGCTTCCACAGCACCTCGTCGCCCACCTCGGCGCCCAATAATGCGCGGCCCAGAGGCGAACCCCAGTTGATCAGATTGGCGGCGGCGTCGGCCTGGTCTTCACCCACCAACTGAATGCGCTGGTGTTCGTCCTGTTCGTTGGCAAAGGTGACCCAGCTGCCGATCTGCACCCTGTGGGTGGACGTCGCCGGTGCCACCACTTGGGCGCTTTGCACCCGCTGATTGAAGTAGCGCAGGTCCCGCTCAAGATCCGCCTGGCGCTGTTTGTCGTCCTTGGCAGACTCGAGGCTGTATTCGTGCTGCAACTGCGCGACCTTGGCCTGCAATTGCGCCAACCCTTGCGCGGTGAGGTGGTTGGGTTGCTCACTGACCTGGCGCTCTACCGGTTGGTCGGCCTGGGCGGCAGCGTTGTCTTCGTTAACAAAAGCTCGGCTCATGACAATCTCCTTCAATGGAGTTTGGGCCATGTTCGCCGCGCTTTAGTTTCGATGGATGTCTGAAAGCGACCTACTGCGCGCGATAAGCCTTGGCGGCGTCGCGGTCTTTTTCCTGCTGCCAGTCCCGTTCGCGGTCATCCCAGTGGTTGTCCTTGTAGTCGCGCAACTCTTCGTTCTCGCGCATGGCCTTGCACTGGCGAAAGCCGTCTTCCCAGCCTTCGGCGTACTGGCGGTCTTTCAGATACCGCGGCACGTTCTTGCGAAACTCCCCGCTGATCACACCGGCGGCCTGGCGACCGCTGCTGCAACCGTCATCAAAGCCATCGGCAAAAGCCGGTGGATAACCTTTGGCCAGCAAATCCTGGTGGGTTGATTGGCAACCTGACAACCACACTACCGCGCACAGCATTACCGCAGACCGCCACATGGCGTACTCCCTGACCGTTTCACGGCTGATAGGGTGAGTCTAGTCAGGGATTTGTCGGGCCGGTGTGAAAGAGAGGTGAGAAAGGTGTTGGGTTAAAGGGCCATTACGACGCGGCGAACAATATGCCTGGACCGCGCATTAGCTGTGCGAGATGGGCAAAGTCGTCGTGGACGACCTGACCCAAGCGATAACACCCGCCACCTAAAGCCTGACACCGCCACAGGTGCTGAACCGGCCTATGTGGCGAGCAGGCTTGTCCTGCGTTGGGCTGCGCAGCCGCCCTAATAAACAGGAACGCGGAGTATTTGATACTCCCCGACGATAGACTTGGGGCTGCTGCGCAGCCCAACGCGGGGCAAGCCCGCTCGCCACAGAGGGGGTTATGTCGCTTGGTTGGTTGTCAGCGCGGCATGCTCGGCCAACTCTTGCTGGATAAACGCCGCGATCATCGCGCGATATACCTGCTCAGTGACCTCGGGGTTGGCACCCACCGCCTCGGATAAACCCCGCACCTTGGCGATTACCTGTTCAACCCGCTGCGGCGCCTTGACGCCATCGGCGTCCTTTTTGAAGCGCGCTGCCTGGGAGACGTAATGGCCGCGCTCGGCCAGCAGCGTGACGATGTGTTGGTCGAGGCGGTCGATGTTTGCGCGGACTTCTTCGAGGGTGTTGCAGTTAACGGCCATGTTGATGAAACTCCTGATGGGTGGGCAATGCGATGTGCCTGAATGTACGCGAGCCAAATGTGGGAGCGGGCTTGCTCGCGAATGCGGTGGTTCATTCAATACATCATCGCCTGACCGAGCGCCATCGCGGGCAAGCCCGCTCCCACATTTGAGCTGCGGCGGGCAAGGGGAAGGGGTTCAGGTCTGGCACAAAACCAGTGTGGGAGCTGGCTTGCCTGCGAAGGCGGTGGGTCAGTCAGGCTGGTTGTTACTGATACACCGCGTTCGCGAGCAAGCCCGCTCCCACATTTGAGCTGCGGCGGGCAAGGGATTCAGGTCTGGCACAAAACCAGTGTGGGAGCTGGCTTGCCTGCGATGGCGGTGGGGCGGTCAGTCTGGTTGTTACTGATACACCGCTATCGCGGGCAAGCCCGCTCCCACATTTGAACTGCGGCGGGCAAGGGATTCAGGTCTGGCACAAAACCAGTGTGGGAGCTGGCTTGCCTGCGAAGGCGGTCGGGCAGTCAGTATTGTTGTTACTGATACTCCGCTTTCGCGGGCAAACCCGCTCCCACATTAGGTCTTCGCCCAATCTCACAGGTCAGTAGTGATACCACTTCACTTCGAGCAGCACTTCATTCACTGGCGTGGACAGGTGGCTGTACTCGCGCTGGGCGCTCAGGCGCAGGCCCAGGTTGCGCGACAATTCCCACTGCTGGTTCAGGCTGACACTGCGCCGCACTTCGCCATTGGTGAAGAAATCCCCTTTGGCTTCCAGGCTCATATTCCCCAGCGGGTTTTTCCACAGCACGCCGGTGTTGAACCCGGCAGCCGGGGAGATGGCTTCGCTGAAGTCGTTGTTGTGTTCCACGCGCACGGTGCCGAGGGCGAAGCCGAGCATGTCGTCGGTGAGTTGCCAGGTGCCGCCGGCGCCGCCGTTGACGTGGGCCACGAGGGTCTCGTCGTCGTGTTTGCCTGGCACGCGCTCCAGGCCGCCAGTCACTTGCCATGACCACGGCTGCAACAGGGCGTTGCGCGGGGTCAGGGAGCGGATGGTGGCCAGGTCCAGTTGCTGCAGTTGCCAGTGGTTGCCTTCGTACTGGCGCAGTTTCATCTGCAGGATTTCAATCTGCGCGCCCAGCGGGAAGCCTTCGGCATTGTCGTTGAGGTCGTGGTAGGCCATGCGTAGGCCGTATTCGCCGAAGGTCTTACTGCCACGGGTGCCGATGCCGGCCTGCCAGGTGCGCGACTCATGGCCGTCTTCCGGCAGGCCGGGGCGCTCGACGTTCAGGTCTGGCGCCGGGTTCTGGTTGATCGCGCGCAGCAGTTCGAAGCTGCGTTGCGAGCGTTCGGTGTCGCGCTCAAGACCATTGGCGCGGTAGCGACCCAGGCGATAGGCAGCGTCGATGATCAGCGCCTGGCGGTCGCGGGGCAGCGCCTTGAAGGCGGGCTCCTGCAGTTGCTTCTGGTCGTCGCTGATGTTCAGTACCCATTGCTGCTCATCACTGTCCAGCGGCTTGGCACGTTCGAGCAGTTCGCGTTCACGGGACGGGCGATAGTCGATCTTCTCCACCAGGCCAGCCTCTTTCACCGCCTTGACGGTGTCGGTGGGGATCGCCGTCAGCGGGAATTGCTCGGTCAGGCGCAGGCTTGGGCGCGCCACTTGCAGCAGCTCCAACAGGCGATACGAGCAGTTTTCGTCGAAGAAGAAGTAGTCGAACTGGATCTGCTTGAGCTCCCACACGTGCCGGACCATGCGTTCGGTCTCGACTTGGGTGAGGTTCAGGCGGTATTCCCACAGGTCGCGGTTCTCGAGGCTACGGTACTCCGAGAGTTTTTCCTGGTAGGGCACCAACGCAAACAGGCCCGGATAGCCGCCCATCAGGCCTTTCCAGGCGTAGAGAATGCTGTTGTCGGAGCCTTCGATGTAGGCACCGAAGTTGATCGCGTAGCTGAGCAGCGCGGTCTTGTCTCTTTGCACGTCAGCCTGGTCGATGCGCAGCAACGTGTGGCCGAACATCGACGACGGGCTGTTGAGGTAGGCCGCCGGGAAGATCATCACCGCGCTGTGGGGCGCGACGTCCTTGAACCACTGGGTGAATTCTTTGCACTCCAGGGTGGGCAAGTCGGTCAGCTGCAACTGTTCCTTGAGCCAGCGCGTACGTGCGGGGTAAACACATTGGGCGTGTTTTTCGCCGAGGCTGGCCGGGGCGTACAGCGCCTCTACGGTCGCCTTGAGTTCCTCGTCCGGGTGGTGGGCGCCATCAGGGGCGAGGAAGAATTTTTTGTCGCTGACATAGCTGCGCCAGCCCTTGAGCTTGCCGGCTTCGTAATGGCCCAGAGACAGCCAGAACGGATCGTTGGCCAATTGCTGCAAACGTTGATCATCAATATGCGGGGCCGCATACAGCGGGGCGCAGGCGAAGAGTGCCAACCAGGCAAAGCGTTTGAGCATAGGGGCAACTTAAGTCGGAAATAGTGAGACCCAAAGGGGAGGCGGGTCCAAAATAAAACCCGCGCCTCGAAAGGCGCGGGCGGGTCGAGCTTAAGCCTGGGTAGCGTATTTTGCCAGGCGGGCATCGCTTTTCAGTACAGCCAAGGTGTTGTTGTGCACGTCATCGGCGGTCACGTCAGCTTTGCTGAAGATCTGCTGGAAGTGCTCGTGGGTCACGGCCGCGAAGTGATCGCGATCTTCCGGTGCAACGCCCAGTACCACCGCGTAGGTGGTCAGCGCTTCGCCGTTGCCTTTGGCCATGTCTTCGGACAGCTCGTTCATCATGCCATTCATGGCAATCCAGGACTTGCCGCCGTAGGTCAGGGCGCTGTTGGTGCTGCAACCGTTGGTGCCCGAGGTCATGCCGAAAGTGGCGTTACCCGAGGTGCCGTTGGTGGTGGAAGCGAGGAAGTGAGCTGGAGTACCGCGCTGGCCTTCAAACAACATGTTGCCCCAACCGCAGTTCGGGCCACCTGGTGCTTCTGCCATTGCATTGAGGGAGACGACGGTGAAGAGAGTACCAAGAAGGATCCGTTTCATAGCTTTGTTCTCTTTGTGTGCAAACCAATGGACAAGGGTTCAGGCGCGTTGCAGCGCCCTAGGGGCCAGTTATTAGTCCAACCCGCGCAGTTTGGAGTTTAGGCACGTTCCTGGGGTTCCGTTATTTTTTATAAAACAATCGAAGTGATTGCGCACGGTTGTCGCGATTTTTTTGTAGGACGCCTCCCGTGTCTACGCTTTCCCACAGGCGCGCCTTGCCAGAGCGCGCAACCGAGAGCCAGAATGCCGTCATCTGCCCCGCCTGATGTAAGGAAGCCCGATGCCTGATCCTGTTGCTGCCAGCTTGCGTCTAGCGCCTGAAGCGCTGACTCGCCCTTTCTCCGCTGAACAGTTCAGCTTCTCGACCACCAATGATTTGGAGCCCTTTCGCGGTGTGCTTGGCCAGGAACGCGCAGTTGAAGCGTTGCAGTTCGGTGTGGCGATGCCACGCCCCGGTTACAACGTGTTTGTCATGGGCGAGCCTGGTACCGGCCGCTTTTCGTTCGTCAAACGCTACCTGAAAGCCGAAGGCAAACGCCTGCAGACCCCGTCGGACTGGGTCTACGTCAATAATTTCGATGAGCCGCGTGAGCCACGCGCCCTGGAATTGCCGGGAGGCGGCGCAGCGGCGTTCATCGCCGATATCAACGCTCTGGTCGACAACCTGGTCGCCACCTTCCCGGCGGTGTTCGAACACCCGACCTATCAACAGCGCAAAAGCGCCATCGACCGCGCCTTCAACCAGCGCTACGACAAGGCCCTGGACGTGATCGAGCGTCTGGCCCTGGAAAAGGACGTGGCGCTGTACCGCGACAGCACCAACATCGCGTTCACGCCGATGCTTGATGGCAAGGCGCTGGACGAGGCCGAGTTTTCGCAGCTGCCGGAAGCTGATCGTGAGCGCTTCCACACTGATATTTCCGAGCTGGAAGAGCGCCTTAACGAAGAGTTGGCCAGCCTGCCGCAGTGGAAACGTGAGTCCAACAACCAACTGCGCCAATTCAACGAAGAAACCATCACCCTGGCCCTGCAGCCTTTGCTGGCGCCGCTGTCGGAAAAGTACGCAGAAAACGCAGCGGTGTGCGGCTACTTGCAAGCCATGCAGGTGTACCTGCTCAAAACCGTGGTCGAGCAACTGGTGGATGATGCCAAAACCGACGCCCAGGCCCGCAAGCTGCTCGAAGAGCAATACTGCCCCAGCCTGGTGGTGGGCCACCCGGTCAACGGCGGCGCGCCGGTGGTGTTTGAGCCGCACCCGACTTACGACAACCTGTTTGGCCGGATCGAATACTCCACCGACCAGGGCGCGCTCTACACCACGTATCGCCAGTTGCGCCCCGGTGCGTTGCACCGTGCCAATGGCGGTTTCCTGATTCTGGAAGCCGAAAAAATGCTCGGCGAGCCGTTTGTATGGGACGCGCTCAAGCGCTCCCTGCAGTCGCGCAAGCTGAAGATGGAATCGCCGCTGGGCGAGCTGGGCCGTCTGGCCACGGTGACCCTCAACCCGCAGATGATTCCGTTGCAGGTCAAGGTCATCATCATCGGTTCGCGCCAGCTGTACTACGCGCTGCAGGACGCCGATCCGGACTTCCAGGAGATGTTCCGCGTCCTGGTGGATTTCGACGAAGACATCCCGATGGTCGACGAAAGCCTGGAGCAGTTTGCCCAGTTGCTTAAAACCCGCACATCGGAAGAAGGCATGGCGCCGTTGACGTCGGACGCGGTGGCGCGGCTGGCGACTTACAGCGCCCGCCTGGCCGAACATCAGGGGCGTTTGTCGGCGCGCATTGGCGACTTGTTCCAGCTGGTCAGTGAGGCGGATTTCATTCGCCACCTGGCGGGCGACGAGATGACCGACGCCGGGCATATCGAACGCGCGCTCAAGGCCAAGGCCACGCGTACTGGCCGTGTGTCGGCACGGATTCTCGACGACATGCTTGCCGGGGTGATCCTGATCGACACCGCCGGTGCGGCAGTCGGCAAGTGCAACGGGCTGACGGTGCTGGAGGTCGGCGATTCGGCGTTCGGCGTGCCGGCGCGGATTTCCGCCACGGTGTACCCGGGCGGCAGCGGCATCGTCGACATCGAGCGCGAAGTTAACCTCGGCCAGCCGATTCACTCCAAGGGCGTGATGATTCTCACCGGTTACCTGGGCAGCCGTTATGCCCAGGAATTCCCGCTGGCGATCTCGGCGAGTATCGCGCTGGAGCAGTCCTACGGTTATGTGGATGGCGACAGTGCTTCGTTGGGCGAGGCGTGCACCTTGATTTCGGCGCTGTCGAAGACGCCGCTCAAGCAGTGCTTTGCCATCACCGGCTCGATCAACCAGTTTGGTGAAGTGCAGGCGGTGGGCGGGGTCAACGAGAAAATCGAAGGCTTCTTCCGCCTCTGCGAAGCACGCGGGCTGACCGGTGAGCAGGGCGCGATCATCCCGCAGGCCAACGTCGCCACGCTGATGCTTGACGAGAAGGTGCTGCAGGCCGTGCGCGCCGGGCAGTTCCATATCTATGCCGTGCGTCAGGCGGACGAGGCGCTGAGCTTGTTGGTCGGTGAGCCCGCCGGTGAGCCGGACGAGGAGGGCCAATTCCCTGAAGGCACCGTGAATGCGCGCGTGGTAGAGCGTTTGCGCGCGATTGCCGAGATGATCAGCGAAGACGACTTGAAGGAAGCGGAAAAGGAGCTGGCACAGCAGGCGTTGGCGGAGGCCAAGCCCACCTGATGGTGCCCCGCGTTGGGTGGCGAAGCCGCCCCAATCCCGCCAGTCCAATCTGCCTGACAGATTGCAGTGGGCTTATTGGGGCTGCTTCGCAGCCCGACGCGGGGCAAGCCCGCTCGCCACAACATGCCCGCTGCCACGACGAGCGCGTTCGCCACAATTTTGACTCGCGTGTAGGGCCAACGCCCGTTGGTCCCTACACGCTTGGTTTGTACTGGTTTTCTTCTATTCTCACTTCAAGGGATATCCACAGGAGTCGCTGGACAGAGACAGCCTTGCCCTGCGCGAGGTTGAACACCGATCTACCGAGGGTCGCCGCCATGCCGCGCAACCTTTGCCTTACCCGCCAATGCCTGGGCCTGGTCACCCGTATCGAATGCTCCATTCGCCCTCTCGCCGGGGATAACGGGATGTGGACGCTGTTGTTTGCGGCCGGAATGACCGGCGAGCAGCCTTCCACCATCAAGTCTCAAGGCCCGTTCCATGGGCCCTTCGTGGCAGAAACCATTCTGAGGTCGATCGTCGAAAGCTTGACGCTGCACGGCTACGAGCTGGCGGACGACCCGCAGATCTGGTGCCTGCACCTGCAGGCACATCTGCGACAGCTCAATGGCGGGCGAGCCCAGACGCTCAGCGATACTCGCCACTGAGCGTTTATTTGCTGTCGGGCTTGTCCAGTTTGACCTCAAAGCCGTATTGCACGGTGTCGAGGTCGGTGCGCTGGTAGCTTTCCAGGCTGGTCGGCTGGCCGTAGAAATAGTGCACGTCAAACAACGCTGTGCCGTATTCCTCGGCACGGTGGCTGACGCCGAGAATTTCCTTCAGGTAGTTGCCGCTCGCATCCTTGGCGTAGAAGCGCCAGCTGTCGGCGGGAAATTCCTTTTGATCGACGATCAATGCGTTGTCCTTGAGCGACAGGCCCTTGGGCAGCTTGGCAACGTCAATCGTGGCTTTCTCGATGGTGGCAAGAAACAGCGGAATCGAGCCCACCGCAAACGCCGGGGTTTCCGGGAACAGGTTGAGATCGTAGGTGAGCGTGCCGGTGGCGGCGTTCAGCTCGAAGGCCTCGGCCGGCAGTTCGATGGGCTCGCCGCGTTCACCTTTGTCGTCCGCCGCAAAGAAGGTGATGGGCGCGTCGCTGTTGTTGCGATCGGCACCGACCAGGTCGTCATTGAAGGTGAACGGGTGGTCAAAGACGATCTTCGCAGCGCTGGCGTCTTCGGTTGATTGGCTGATCGTCACGCTGTTTTTCAGTTGGTCCTCCGTCATTGACGCGTCTTTGAGCCAGCTGGGAGCGCTGTCGTCATACACGGTGACCGGCATCGGCAAGGCTTGCACGGTCTTTTGCAGGCTGTTCTTGTCAAAACGCAGCACCGGCAGGTCGAGGTCCTTGCGGGTGACGGTGGCCTTGGAAAAATCCAGGACGTCGACCTGCAGGTTGTCGATCAGGCCATTGAAATAGACCTTGGCGTAGTGGCTGCTTTGTTTGTGCTCGAAGGCTTTTTGCTCGTCCGTCAGCTGTTTTTCAAAGGCATCCGACCAGGCTTTCTGTTTTTGCATCTCGGCCAATTGTTTCTCGTAAAACGCCACTTGCGCGGCGTTTTCATTGATCGAGCCTGAGCGAGTGAGAAATTGCCCGGTGCTGTCGCGCGCCTGCACCAGCAATGGGTTTGGCGATTCGTCGCCGACTTCCGGCGCCAGGGGCTCGCTGTTGGTCAGCTCGATCTCGGCGTAGTTTTTCTCAAGCAGCAGCAGGTTGAGGGTGATGTTGCCCTCGGTGCGTTTGTGGCCGACGTCTTTTTTCGACAAATCGAAGGTCAGCACTTTGCCCGGCGCCACCACCTCGACCGCGCCCTTGAGGCTGACGGGCTGCGGCTGGCTCTTGTTCTCGGTCTCTACGCCCTCGATGAACGGGTAAGTCACCGTCAGGTCGTCGGGGTTGGTCAGGTTGGAACTGCTCGGGCTGAGCTGGATACCCGGGTCGGTTTCCGACCATTCGGGCTGAAAGGGAATGACCCTGTTGTTGCTCAACGTCACCGACTGCCATTCAAGGCCGTGGGGGAAAGGGAATTGGTCCGGGGTGTTGAAGTTAAAGGGGAACACCGGCTGCAAATCGGTCAGGTAGTCGGAATGCGAGGCTTTGCGCAGCACGAACAGGCCATTGATGTAGGTGTCCACCAAGGCCTGGGGCGTGGTGTAGTGCTTGAGCAGGGCCAGGGTGTCTTCGCCGTATTCGGCTTCGATGGGCTTGTTGGCGAGCTTGACCCGCGCCCGTTCCAGCAACAGCAGCGAGCCACCAAGGTCGGCGATGGCGTCTCTTAGCTTGGGGTCTTGAATGCTGTCCAGCGATTGTTCGAACTTCGCGGTTTTCTCTTCGAGGGTGACCTGCTTCTGCTCTTCTTTGGGCGAGCAGCCGCCAGCCATCAGCAACACCGCACACAGGCCGAAACTGGCCAAAGGGGATCGCACATCCATTATTCGAGTCTTCCTGTTCGTCAGCATCGAGCCGATTTGATGGGCTCGACACTAGCAGAAAAATTCTCTTACAGATGCCGCTCAGGTCAGTTTTCTCGCGGTTACAGGTGTTTGGTAGCGGCTGGTATACTCGCGGCCATTTTTAGCCAGGCTGTGTGAGATTCAATGGAACGCTTTATCGAAAATGCCATGTACGCTTCGCGATGGCTGCTGGCGCCGATTTATTTCGGCTTGTCCCTGGGGTTGCTGGCGCTGGCGCTGAAGTTCTTCCAGGAAGTGATTCACCTGCTGCCGAGCGTGTTCTCGATGGCCGAGTCCGACCTGATCCTGGTGCTGCTGTCGTTGATCGACATGGCCCTGGTCGGCGGCTTGCTGGTGATGGTGATGATTTCCGGCTACGAGAACTTCGTCTCGCAGCTGGATATCGATGAGAGCAAGGAAAAGCTCAACTGGCTGGGCACCATGGACTCTTCATCGCTGAAGATGAAAGTAGCGGCGTCTATCGTGGCGATCTCGTCCATTCACCTGCTGCGCATCTTCATGGACGCCAAGAACGTCGATCCGCAGCATTTGATGTGGTACGTGATCATCCACATGACCTTTGTGATCTCGGCGTTCGCCATGGGTTACCTGGACAAGCTGACCAAGCACTGATGCCCCGCGCCAGCCTTACTGCTCGACGAAGTAGTAAGGCTGACGGTTGATCGAGATTTCCTTGATCACCGTGACCTTCTCTGCCAACTGCTCCGTGCGGTCCAGCAACGCGATGTTGCCGGGCTTGGCCGTGAGATAGCTGCGCAACTCAGCTTCGGTTTGCAGGATCGGCAAGTAGGCCTGCAGATAGAACACGCTGGCCCCGGCGATGCGTTCGTTGGGCTGGAACAGCACCACATCCTTGCCTTGGGCCTGGTAGGCCTGAACCTGACTGATAACGGGCACAAACGACTGGCGCACGTCGGCTTTGGGCGCAAACCAGAACGCTGCCGTCAGGTAGCAGGCGATCGCCAACGTGAAAACCCCGCCGATCACGCCACGGTGATAGCGGTACAGCGCCGGCCTGTTCGCTTTGAGCCACTCCAATAACACCCCGGCGTATTCTGCTGCGAGTACGGCGGCGGCAGGTGTCAGGGCCATCAGGTAAACCACGCGCTTGCTCGAAGCCAGGGTCAGCAGGGTGAACTGCGCCACCAGCCACACGCTGAAAAACAGCCGGTAGCGGTTACGCACCAGGCTTTTGCGAAAGTGCCACAGGCCCAGGTACACCAGGATGTTCCACGGCAGGAAGGCCTCAGGCAGTTTGGCGATGTAGTAATAGAAGGGCTCGTAGTGCCCGGCCTCGACAAACGAACCGCTGAAACGCCCGACGCTGTTGGTCCACAGCACTTCGGCCACAGCCTGCATGCCGCCGCGCTGGAACAGGAAGCCCAACCAGATGAGCAACGGCACCAGGGCCAGCAGCGTGAACAGCGCTGGCTTGAGCCAGTCGCCAATGCGCACACGCTTATCCATCATGCTGGTGCTGGCCAGGTACACAAAGATCACAATGCCCGGCATCGCCAGGCCCAGTACGCCTTTGCTCAGGGTCGCGATGACCATGCCGACGGTGAACAATGCCCAGGCCCACGTACTTGAACCTTCGCGGTCCGGCCGCACCGCTTGGTAGAACGCCAGCAGCGCGGTGGTCACGCCGAGGCTGAGCAGCGAGTCTTCACCCACGCCCCGCACGTTGCCCCAGTAACTGGCCATGGTTGCCAGAATCAGCGCTGCGCAGAATGCCATTGGCTTGGGCCGCCCAAACTTGCGCAGCATCGCGTAAAACAGCATCACGCTGAACAGGCCGGCAAATGCCGACGCCAGGCGCACGGCCCACGTCGTGCCGCCGAACAGGCGAATGGCGCCGGCGTCCAGCCATAGGCTCAGCGGCGGTTTTTCCAGGAAAGGTTCGCGGAACAGCCGCGGGATGACCCAGTCATTGTCCAGGTGCATGGCCATGGCGATCCCGGCGACGCGGGCTTCGGTGGAGCCTTGCAGCTCATGGCCACCCAAGGCAAAGAAGAACAACACACCAGCGAGAAGGAGCAGCAGAGGAGCGGGACGCGTCATGGTTTCTGGCTACCGGAGCAAGGGACCGTTCGGGGGAACGGCCGTGGCGATCGGCTAGTATCTGCCAGCACTTCTGAACATTTCATGAATGAGTGTCAGTTTTTTGTAAGGCTGGCTGGCGTGCAACTCAGGGCAGTTTCAAACTTGGCACGGCTGCCTTGCCTTGCGCTGTGAGTACCGGTTCCAACTGCTCCCAGGTGAAGGACAAGTCGTTGTCGCAGCCGTCTCCCGTGGCCGGTGTCGAGAGTTGCAGGCCTTGGGTGTTGAAGCTCAGGTCAAAGGAGGAATAGCGGCTGATGGCCGGGCAGCCCTCGTCAGTGGTGGTTTGCGTGGTCAGCCAGCGGCTGAATGCGCTGGGCAGCTTGATTTGGCCGGAGTACGGGCTGTCCCATTCTTCGCGCCCACCCAGCCAGGTCCACGGGTCTACGCTGTCGCCGGTTTGCAGGTTCCAGCTGTGCAAGCCCCAACTGATGCCGCCGCGACCGTAACCGGCTGTCCAGCGGTAAAACCGCACGGTGATCCACTGTGACGACCAGTAGAAGGGCTCTACGGTGATTTCACTGGTTGAGGTGCTGCCGCTCTGATCCAGGGCGTTGCGCCGCTCGCGGTAGAAGTCTGCCTGGCCGTCGGGGTTGACTGCCAGGCGCGCCAGGTCGCGGTTGATCTTCTCGATCGCCGGCCCGTCGCCTTCGAGCTTCAAGGTGACCTGCCCACCCTGGGTTTTCACTTGGTAGGCGTGCTCGGCGAACGTCTTCTTCTCGATCATCACCGCCGGCGGCACCGCCTCGAGCGGGTTGTTATAGGTGTCGCTGGCGCAGCTGTCCGAATCCGCCCGCTTGAGCGCCAATGCCAGGCTTTTACCGCCCAGTGTTTTACTCCAGGTTCCCGTCAGCGTGTCGCCTTGCGGTTCGTCCAGTTGCCAGAAACCGGTATTGCCCTCTTCGGCCCACGGCTCGCTGGCGTTGGCTTGGGTCAGCTGGATGGGGGTGAGAATGCGCTGGTAGTAATAACTGCCATTGGCCCCGTGAGTCCCGTTGAAACAGGCCGTAATGGAGGACTTGCCCAGCGTGCCTTTCCAGACACCTGCCAGGTCGGCAGCAGAGACGAGCAACGGCGCGCAGGCGAGTGCGAGGACAGCGAGAGGCTTGAGCACGGGT
Source organism: Pseudomonas sp. NFX183 (assembly GCF_047943075.1). Lineage (NCBI taxonomy): Bacteria > Pseudomonadati > Pseudomonadota > Gammaproteobacteria > Pseudomonadales > Pseudomonadaceae > Pseudomonas > Pseudomonas sp. NFX183. Next base: position 3,051,869 of record NZ_CP181333.1, read on the forward strand.
ATCGGACTTCCGGTTGTCTGATAAAGGCCGTCAGGGTAATGGGAAGTGTGAGGGGTTTCCAGAGGGCGAGGCGTTGTGAGGCGGCTCGCCCTTTTGACGTCGCTTAGGGCTGAGGCGTGTGGCTGGGGAAGGGGAGGGTATTCAACACACGGTCGATGAGTAGCTCGCCTAAAACGGTCAATTGCTGAGCGGCCAGCAGCGTGTGGCGATGCGAGCCTTCAAGCTTGAAGGCCAGGTCTGTGGTCATGGCGTTCAGGGAGGCGAGGGTTTCGCTGGCTTGGATCAGCAGGGTTTCGGGATCGACGCCTTCAGTAATTGTGAAGAGCGTTGTTGGAGGATTGGGGGTGATTTTTTTCATGGCGCAAACTCCTTGATTGATGGAGTCGCCAGGCATCGCTGCTAAACGAAAAGGGTGGCGACTGTACGCGGGTTAGCAGACCAGGAATCAAGGAACCCAGCGCACCCGAAAGTGCCCCACGCACAGCCGCCATAATGCAGTCCAGCAGATGCTGGGCAGGTGGTGGCGTTGCAGGCCTTGATATTAACCGAGCTGCTAAACCCGGTCGCTGATTTTGCAGCGACTGGGGGAGGTTAGCGGGGAGGGGAAAGCGCGGCCAGTTCACCGACAGCGCGACATATTGAAGGAAAAATCCGAAGGCCCGCTGGCTGGGCTTTCCATCCTCCAGAAACAACAAAACCCGCACTGGGCGGGTTCTGTTGATGCTTCGAATTGGCCGGAATCACCACCTGGCCATCGCCATCGCCGCGCAACCAATCATCCGGTTGTACCCGCACGCCGCCCAGCGTCACGGGCGCCTGGATCGCCTTAACACGCACCCGATCCTTTCCGGTGCGCGTCCAGTTACCCCAGGAAAAAATCGGGTAATTAAGCTCCAGCGCACGGTCGACATCGCTGCAGATACCGTCAATCACCGTCCCGGCCAACTGCTTACGGGCGGTGGTAGAGGTCAGCAAGTCGCTCAATGGTGGTATCGAGCCGCGCCTGGTTGTCGATCACCACCACCTCGCATTGCTGAGGTCGGTGCAACTCAGGGCGTTGAGACGGGTAAAAATAGAGGTTTGCATGGTGTGGCCTTCCTTGTGTCCGATAGGTTAACGCACGCTGGCGGCGTTACTGAATGCATGGATCTTGTCGACGATCTGGCGCGATGCCGTCCTGATTGCCGTGGTGGTATTGCCGGCGATATGCGGCGTTAATTGCGCGCAGGGAATGCCGGTCAGTGGCGAGTCGAACCGGTCCTTTTCCAGGGCAAAGGTATCGATGGCGACCGCCTTGATATGCTTGGGAAACTGACGCATGAAGGCTGCCAGCTGGTGTTCGTCGACGATCCCGCCGCGTGCGGTATTGATCAGGATTGAACCTGGGCGCATCTGCCGGAACTCGGCAGTGCCGAACAAGCCTCGGGTCAGCGTGGTGAGCGGGACGTGGATCGAAACGATGTGCGCCTCGGCCAGTAACTGCGCAAGGTTTGCTCGTCGCTCAAGCTCAAGGCTGCGTGCCATCGGTTCGGTGAAACGCTCCGACCCGGTGGCGATCACCTTGATGCCCAGCGCCGCCGCCTTGCGTGCCACCTGCCGGGCAATGCTGCCGGTGCCCACCAGCCCAAGCGTGAGTTCGGCGTATTCGGGGCTAGGTGCCAAGGTGCCTTTTGCCCAATGGCCGTTGTGGGTTTGGGCGTTGTAGTAATCCAGGTCGCGAGACAGAAACAGCGTCTGGGCCACGACGTACTCGGCAACCGCGGCCGCGTTGGAACCTGGCGTGTTGAGTATCGCCACGCTGCGCTGCTCGCACTCAAGCCGATCAATATGATTAACCCCGGTGCCGGCCTGGGCAATAGCGCGCAGTGGCGTGGCCAACGCGGGCGAGCTGGCGGCGCGGATCAGGCTGGCGCCCAGGGGGATGTTCAAGCGCGTCTTGAACACGCTGTAACCCCCGGCCCGACTCACGGCGGCAATAAAGGCCGGCTCGTCGTGGCAGTTGATCTCGGCATACTGAATGCGCGTGGTGTAGTGCTGCCGGATGCGCTCTTTGTCCGCGAAATAGTGCAGGTTGAGGGTGACGGCCAGACCCAGCTCAAGAAAGCGATCAACTTCCTCAAACAGTAACGGTGGGCCGGGGGCATCGAGTATCAGGGTAGTAAATGCCATACAGTTGATCCTCTTGGAGGGTAGCGCCTGCCAATACCCAGGTTGCCCTGGGTATTGGGGCTGATCACCAGGTGAAATGGCGGGCGCTGATGGGATCGACCAGACCTGCATCGGTACTCACGGCCGCGAGGAACCCGCTGTAGAAATCATTCAGCGATGAAGACTGGATGAACTCGGGATTGCTCTTGGCGTAGATAAGAAACAACCGATAGATTCTCAGGTTCTTTTCCTTGCGGTAGACCTCTGCCTTGAGGCTAGGCCACAGGTTGAGCAAGCTGCCTTGTCCAGACACGACAGCGTATCGATTTCGGCGTAGATCCTCAGGCAGGCGCGAGTGTGCGGGGTTTGCGAAGCATCATCCGTGTTTGCCTTGAGTGCGTGCTCCAATGCTCGCCATAAAACGTCATACAGTAACGCGGGGTTGGTATGGCCGATTGACGGGCGAGTTGATGCATTTTCCAGTATGGAGTTGATCACATGATTCATGGGTTCAAGCCTCGATAATTACAAATCCCTTATTTGCATTGCGCCAAACAGGCACAAGCAAAATCATCAATGTCCCAGGCTTAACCCACTGCGTCGCAACGAACGGAACTCACCTGTTCGCCGACAGAAAGCCCCCCTTGTCGGTACCGAAAAACGGCAAAAGCTGAAACAACTTGTTACATCTGTCAGCAATAAAGCATGCCCTCGTTTTCTCGACAAAAGTCCTTTTTGGAATAAATGGCATCGAAAAAATGATAGGGAGCTATCAAATATTGTTGGATGAAGGTCTAATTTTGAGCGCCGATATTTTCTTAAGCTTCTGTTTTTTCGAGATGAAAAAAAGCTAAAAGAAAAAATAGCCAGAAAAGCGTTGGTAGAGCGGCGAGGTATTTTCTAGAGGGATATGAAAAAAGTTTCATGAGGCTAACAGCCGCTCCCGCTCCCGCTCCCCTACACGAGCCTTTATATGATCCAAATGAAATTCTCGGAGGTTAAATACGCCAGTTGGCGCTTCGAACCTCGTCTTTATCGACATGTGCCAGCGCGACCTCGATCAGTTCCGGATCCTACCCATGCTCGTTCAGGATGGTGCTGGCCATGGAGCGCATGCCGTGGCTGACCAAGCGGTCCTGAAAACCCACGCGTTTCAACGCCATGTTGGCGGTCTGGCTATTGGCGATCAGTACGTCAAAATCCCGAGTCCGAGCAAAGCGCTGGGCTGATAACTGATCAAGTTCGCGATGCCCTCGATTGGGCCAGCGCGACCTCACACAATGGCAGTCGGAATTTGTTGGCGCCCGACGGAAGCGCCAAAGACTTTATGCAGGCAGTTGTGCGACCGGCACGGGACATCCTGCATGAGCATGGATTGAAAGGTTTTCATGAACTGCGGGCGGCTTATGCCTGTGAGCGCTATGAGCAACTAGTCGGCTTTCCTGCACTCGTTGATGGTGGTCGTGTTCATCAAGAGGATCGAGCACTCGATCAGCAAGCCCGTAAGCAGATCAGCCACGAGTTGGGACACAACCGCATCGATGTGGTGAGTGCCTACATCGGAGGCTGGAAATGACGGCCGAGTTCGACATAGCGTTGTTTCTGAGTCCGGTGCTCAAAGGTGCTTACGCAACGCGCCAGCGGCACATCAGGCAAGCAGAAAGGATGCACGAGGCGATTCGTGAACGCTGGAGTTGTGAGACCCCCTGGTCCTGGAGGGAAAAGCACGTGAGATGGTTTTTTGAGCAATCTGCGTTGCTCAGCACCAGCGACCCTTTACTACTACGAGTTAACCGCAGCACTGATTCGCCTTCGGCGTAAATGCCGTTGAGCTGTAGGTATGGTGGTTTACTAAAATTGGATGCTTCACTAGGCGAAAATTCTCGCCACAAAGAAGGGGTGAGATCAAGCAGTGTTCATTCTGCTGGGGGCGCTCCAAGAATAGACGGATCGACTCGGAACTTCTTTTTTGACGCTCTCGTTGAGTGGAGTTCAGCAGGTCTATTGCTGAAGCAGAGGGGCGTCAATTGACCCGATGAGTGAATGATTTCGCTACGTGAAGGATTTTTTGTTTTCCTTAATAAATAAGGTTGTTTTTTATTTATGCCTTAAAAATATACATCAACTAGTCAAAAATAGTTGAATATTTAATTCATTTGTGCGAGTTCAGCATCTAATCTATAAACTCAATTACGGAGGGGGATTTATGTTGATCTTTTTGAAATCGATGATTATTGGACTGTGCATAGCAGCCCCAGTCGGGCCAATAGGCCTTTTATGTATACAGCGGAGCCTTATGCGAGGCTGGAGGTCAGGTTTTGCAACAGGGTTAGGGGCAGCAACCGCCGACGCAATGTATGGCTTTATAGGCGCGTTAGGGATCACCGCGATTATCACAACACTGATTATGTTCAAACCCTGGCTGTGCATTTTCGGCGGGCTTTTTCTGGCGTACATCGGCTACCAGACGATAAAGTCAAAGGAGCCTGCAACCGCCTTGTCGGGCGAACGGGCCGGCATGATGAAAGCCTATTCGACAACATTGCTTTTGACCTTATCGAACCCGATGACCATCTTGTCGTTCATAGCCATATTCGCGTCAATGAGCGATGGCATGGTCGGCGACCAAGGCCAGCATTCAGTGTGGCCAATGGTGACCGGTATATTTCTAGGTTCCGCGGTTTGGTGGCTTGGATTAAGCGGTTTTTCGTCCGCATTCAAAACCAGAATATCCAAGTCAAAACTCAAATTGATCAACTACTTTTCCGGATCGACCATCACCGTCCTTGGTGCGTATCAAGTGGTCACCGGCGTCATGCTTGCCGCTGCTACATAAGGACCACATGGAGCGTGCAGCGGCCTCTATTAAAGAGCTAGGGGCTGCATTTTTAACTCTATATAGGCTTTCAAACGTCCTATCGCGAGATAGATGTCTGATACGGTTGCACTGCTAAAAGATAATCGGACCTGATTAATGCCCGTCCCCACCAATGAGAAAAAAGAGGTGGGAAAAACAATAACCTTGAATTGAGTCGCGCACTCCTGCATCTCAGAATAACCAAACCTTATCGGCAACTGTACATTGATGAAAAAGCCGCCCTCGGGGTCATTCCAGATGATGGCCCGCTGGCCGTTGGCATTCAGCGGGAAGTGCTCCTCAAGACACTTGATCATCCAGTTTCTTTTTTTCAAATAGGACATTGTCTTTGGCTCATTTAAGGCCTTCAAAGAATAATCGTTTTCTATCAGGAGCCCACCGACAACGGCTTGGCACAGCGCTGAAGTATTGACCGTTATCACGCTTTTGGCTTTGCATATTTTAGTGCTTAGGGCGGTTACCTCAACGTCCTCCGGCCCCATCAGGTACCCCATACGCAAGCCCGGGAAGATTGATTTCGCAAAGGACCCCATCAGGACGACTCGACTGCTATCAATCGATTTCATCAAGGGTATCCGAGCCCCCTCGTACCGAAAGTATCGGTAAGCGTTGTCCTCTAAGATCAAGAAGTCCTTTGCTCTTGCCAGCGCGACCAGAGCCTTTCTCCCTTCAAACGAGAGGCTGTCCGCCGTTGGGTTACTGAAATCTGAAATAGCATATAACGCCTTGACCTTCTCTCCGGAAGACTCAATGACATTCACGGCATCGGACAAGGCGTGAGAATCCAGAAAATCCGCAATCGGAACAGGTACAGTCTTTACTCTCAAAAGCTTCGCAATACCCGTTATCCCTGAAAAAACGGGGTCAGGCACCAGCAGTACGCCACCGTCATCAAAAATTGATAACAAAGCCAATGTCGCTGCTTCCTGAAAGCCCATACAAACCACAATATTTTCAACGTTGGAGACGACTATTTCCTCATCGACACGCATATGCTCAGCCAGTATTTCATTGATAATTCCACTGGTTTTTCCGTACTGGCAAAGTCGTATCGAGAGCGACTGCTCTGCCTGGGTTACATACCGCGCGTAACTGGCCAACCCCTTATAGATAAGAGCAGGATCGCATAGCTCATCATCCGGTCGACCAGACGCCAGGGAAATAGCATCTGGATGCGCACTGGAGAGAGAGTTCAGAAGATTGATGACATTCAGAACGGGGTCATCGAAGGCGGAGCGTTCGAGCGCGATGGACATGATCGTTTCCCATAAAAAAGCGGCGAGCCAATGAAGGCCCGCCGCGAGTGATTGATATCACTTACGCCGGATCAAGCACGCTTTCAATGCCGACCCTGCTTTCCATTGTTTGAAATGCTTGAAGTAAATCCTCTTTAAGGTCCTCAAGGTCCTCCAGCCCAAAGCACAATCGAACCAGGCCCTTACCGATTCCCATCTCAGCCTTTTCCTGGTCAGACATAGAGGCATGACTTCCACTAAACGGTTGGGCCACCATAGAGGTGACACACGCCATTCCCGTTCCCGTGCCAAACCATTTCAGCGCGCTGGTAAACACTTTGTAATGGTCAACCAGATCAGATCGAATATCGACAAATACGATGCCGCCATAACCGACCAGTTGTTTGCCATCGATATTTGGAAAGTAAACGTGTTCAATAAATGGAAGCGATTGTAAATAGCTCAGCATGACGGCGGTCGTCGAACTATGCTTTTCCATGCGCAAGCTAAATGTCTGCATACTTCTGCGAAGTAACCATGCGCTATGAGGTGTCAGTATCGAGCCTGAATAGAAACGACCCTCAAGCAGTCGATTGTAAAGCTCATGATCATTGACAAGTACCAGGCCGCCCATGACGTCACTATGACCAGAGAAGTACTTTGTAGCACTGTACAATGAAATGTCAGCGCCAAGCATTAACGGCTTTTGAAACAGCGGGGTTGCCCAGGTGTTATCAACTACCACCAACGCTTGCGGATTTATCTTCTTTACGGCTTCGCTGACATCATGGATGTCGATGTCTTTAAGAAAGGGGTTGGTCGGTGTTTCGAAGATGACCATATCCACTGCCGGGGGCAGCTTCTTCAACCCATCTTCAGTAGTCAGGTCCAAAATGGTCAGTTGTGCACCGATACGTTTGGCGTATCTCTGAAATAACTTATACGAGCATCCGTAGATATATTTGTTTATGACCAGCGACCCACCCGGCTTGAGTAGTTCGAGCACCATATAAATAGCAGTCATTCCTGTGGCGTACGCTAGTGCATACTCACTGTTCTCTAGCGCCGCAACCACCTGCTCCAACTCAGTGACGTTGGGATTGGACTTCCTGGAATAGAAGAACGCCGAGTCAGCACTGAAAGCGCTGCATTGATAGATCGGCGTTACCGAAGGATGAGCTTCTCGATCGTCGACTCTGATATGTAGCATTTCAGTAGAAATATTCATGATTTGCTTACCAGCTTGATAACTTGCTCGTACATATTCTGCTTGCCCAAATAACCGATAGTCGGAGTTATGTCATTTTGGGAAATTCCAATCTCCTCAATTGATTCAGTGGGAAAGTGGGCCCGGTCAAAGACTTCGTGCAGGTTTGAGTTAACCCCTTCAGGAAGCCATACCTCCGGACCTGTCTCATCAATCCTAGCCTTTGCGATAATGAACCGATAACTTTCGTGTGGACGCAGTGTCAGCGCTTTCCACTCGCTATCTCGCCCAGCGAGATAATTGCGTCGCAAATAAACCGTCTGCTCGAAATTTTCGGTATTTAGCACTTGTGCGTGCAGAGAAACAATATCACCATGCCATTCGAATTTTCTTTTCTCGTAAGCAGTCAATGCTTGCTCGCGCAATTCAACAGTACGGTTGTGTGCACTAGTACCCAAAAGCTTGAAATGCGCGTCCTTCCCGCACTGAGTACAGCAGCCTTTGCTGTCCAATCCAATGATTTCGGCATTCAAGCCGTAGCGAGTAACAAGTAGAGCGTTGCATTGATTGCAGCGGGTATCCGTGCCATCGACATCATTGACGTTCCCAAGATAAACGTGTTCAACCCCCATGCCACGAGCAACGTCCCGTGCCTTAAGGAGTCGGTCTATGGGGGTTCTGATGCTATTGCTCATTTTGTAGTCCGGATGAAACCTGACAAAGTGCAACGGCACCTCCGGCCCCAGCTCATCCAGCACCCACTGGCTGATTTTTCGTGCCGTATCCTCATCGTCACTGATATCGGTCACCATCAAGGTGCTCACCTCCACATATTTACCCGCATCGTAGACTTTTTTGATTCCGGCCAGTACCGGTTCTACCCACCCTGTAGTTACTTTTCGATAGTATTCGGGAGAGATAGACTTTAGTGAAATTGAAAATATGTCGATGACCGGCAGAAGTTCATCAATGGCTTCCTCGCTGATAAAAAAAGCTGACTTGTATAAATTTATCAACCCCGCTTCTTTTGCAAGCTTTGCAGTGTCCAGTATGAACTCATGCCAGACGACAGGATCGTTATAAGTCCAAGAAATAACACGGATGCCGTGTTTCAAAGCAGTTTCCACGACTTGTTCGGGTGTGTAGTAGTACACATCCTTGTCGGTCACGTATTTCGCTTGTGAGGTTTTCCAGTTGTGGCAGTACCCACAATTCAGCATGCAACCAATATTGCCCAGAGATAGAATTCGCTCCCCTGGCGCGAAGTGGAAAACGGCTTCAGTTTCTATAGTTTCTTCGGTGCTATGGACGCCTTTCCCATAGTTCAGAGTGACTAGCCGCCCACCTCTGTTTCCACGGACCTTGCAAAACCCCAACTTCCCTTCCTGTATGACACAGTTTCTGGGTGATAAATGGCATTTCACGGCCCCATTTGGGAGCAATTCTTCCAACATGGCCGGGGTACTTTCCAGCATCCAGTTTTTTCCATTAGTACTTTCCATGTTTCACTCCTCATCACGAAGTTACATTATGCACATCACGGGCTAAATACTCGGGGCGAACGATTTCGCAGCTAATAGCTGCGCGCCCTAATGATCATTAATAAGCAGCAGACGTATTGGCTAAGCCATAGTTCTTAAGTGAAAGCCGTTTGGCGTTCATGTTCATGAACGGCTGGATAAGAGGACCAATAACCAGTAGAAATGCGATCGTTCCTACTCCGAATGGGCCACCCAACAGCCAGCCGATCGAAAAGATACCGATCTCAATAATCATTTTGGCTTTGGTAAATGACCAGGACCACTTTGAAACCATAGTCAGAACTACCAGGTCCATGATCCTGATTCCGATTCCACTCATGATGATCAATGCAGAAGAATAGGCGCACAAGATCAAGCCAATCGCCAACATTGCATAGCCATTCAGTCGAGCCGTCAGGTAGTCTCCCATTCCAAGGAATGTCCACAGGTCAATTAATAATCCTGTCAGGGTAGTTGTAATAAATGGACTGATTGGTGGGAGCTTTTTGTTCCAAAGCGTCCACCACGTCAAAAAGAGTAAGGATACTATTCCTGAACATACTCCCATCCCGAGTCCGAGCTGCTTATCGATTGAGATTATAAGAACATCCAGTGGATCGGTGCCGAGCTGGCTGACGATAAAAAACTTTGCACCCAGTGAAAATACCGTGACGCCCAGTAAATACATCAAGACCTGATCAATCTTAAAGTCAAGGAACCCCAGCGTTTGTGCTTTTAGGTAACTCCGGAAATAGAAGTCGGTTTTTTTTTCTGACTTTATCTGTTCGTCTCGCATACGATTACCCACTCTTTGAGAAAAGCTTTAGTTGGGCAGCGTTTAAAAAGTGAAGCAGTTTCGTTTTTTTTTTTTTTTTTTTTTTTGCAGAGTTTTTATGGGCTGAAAATAGGCTAGCACTTGCTACTTTTTTGATGCATTATTTTTTAATGGAAAATGTATGAGTTTCATTAAAATTTTCACCTTTTTTCAAGGAAAACCTTCATGGATCGTATAGACATCAAGATCTTGAGCGTGGTGCAAGATTCGGGGCGCATTTCCATTACCGAATTGTCAAAGCACGCGGGCCTTTCCATCCCTGCTACAACTGACCGTCTGCGAAAGCTTGAGGATGGGGGAGTCATATCTGGCTATTGTGCTCAGGTTGATCCCGCAAAGCTTGGGTTTGGCATATCGGCTGTTGTCGGCATGACGACCTTCAAACCATCAAAATCCAAGTTGATCGCGACGCTCAACGACATCCCAGAGGTCGTTGAATGCCTACACGTTACGGGTAATGACTCTTACCTTATTAGAATCTATGCCAAGTCAATGGCGGACATTGAGAGCGTTATCGCGAAGATTAATAACTATGGCGAAACTCGCACCAGCATCGTTTTATCGGTTCCAATCGAGAGAAGGAAACTGGTACTCGTCGACAGATAGAAGCTGGTTACAAAGGGGATACCCTCCTACATGCCAAGATGAGTGCTAGGCCAGTGCCGCCAGATGCTTAGTCGCGTGCGATGTTTATGTGGTGGCAGGAGAATGACTGTCCGTCAGTCAGGTGCAGTCCATACCTCGAGCTCTGCCCAGCTGATCAATGGCCGCCGATAGCCTGCTGCGCGTCGCGAGCGTCCTTGCGGTGGTGGAAGAGAGCAGGGTCGTGGAGGTCGATCATATCCAATGGACCTCCGCTTTAGTCGGCTACTATCTCACCTAGATCCGGTGCCTGACTGAACATGTACCGGTATGCCAGGTCATGGAGACGGCGGACGGGCCGCTGCGTGACTGCTGGTCAAGGATCGGAAGCGCTTTAGTATTCGAGACGTGAATTGGAGCGGCGGTCGTCATGCCGCCAGTGAGCTCCTGCAAGCGGGAATGCGGAGCGCAGGCAAGCCGAGGGTTTGGCGACAGTCGCCAACTCTATCGTCATCCAATGATCCCTCAGCGTATCGGGGCGACATTGCGCCCCCTGGTTTGATTGATGGCAGATGCCGACAGGCTGCCAATGACCGCCTTCTGTATATGTTCACTCCACCATGCCATCATCGGACGCCGGCGTTCGATCTAATCCGCCCGGTTGTAGGCGCTTCGAACTTCGTCTTTATCGACATGCGCTAGCGCGACTTCGATCAGCTCCAGATCCCATCCATGTTCGTTCAGGATTGTGCTGGCCATGGAGCGCATTCCATGGCTGACCAAGCGGTCCTGAAAACCCATTCGTTTCAACGCCATGTTGGCTGTTTGGCTATTTGTGTGGGTGCGCGGGTTTCTATCTGACGGGAACACATATTCCCTGTGGCCGCTATGGTGCTTACGCGTCTCTAATAACGAGAGTGTATGTTCGGTCAGCGGGATTGTGTGTGGTCGACGCTTCTTCATTCGCTCCGCAGGGATGGTCCAGATGCGTTTGTCGAAGTCGATGTCTGCCCATCGAGTGGTGGCCGCCTCGGCAGGGCGTGTCATGGTATGAAGTTGCCATTCGATCAGGCAGCGGGTCGTCCGCTTGATGCTGGCGTTCGCGATTTCCATCATGAGCTCCGGAAGCTCGTCAGGTGGTAAGGCGGCCATATTCTCTTTCTTGGGTTTCTTGAACACCGCTCGAATGCCGCTGAGGGGGTTGGCAAAGATCATTCCGGAGTTAACCCCGTAGGTCATGATCTCGTTAAGGCGCTGGCTCACTCGCTTAACCGTCTCGAGGCTGCTTTTAGCTTCAATCGGACGAAGCAGCTTGATGACCATCGGGGCGTTCACTTCCGATAACGGGGTCGATTTCATGCTTGGAAAAATATGCAGTTTGAGGGAGCGCCAAATATCTTCGGCATACGCTGGCGTGACGGAATCCTTCTTCAGCTCGAACCAGGCAGTGGCCACGTTCTCGAAGGTGTGTTCCGTTTCCGCTCGTTTGGCTTCCTGCAGCTCATTGCGCTGAGCTTTTGGGTCGATGCCCTGTGCAAGCAACTGTCTGGCCTCAACGGTTTTCCTCCTGGCTAGCGCAAGAGAAACCTCGGGATAAGCGCCGAATGCCATGTTGATTCGATTCTTGGTGACGGGATGCCGGTAGTTGAAATTCCACTGCATCGAGCGATTGACCCTGACTCGCAGTTGGAGCCCGTCGCCCATCCCTGAGGACGTAATCCTTGTCTTTCGGTTTGACCGCCTTGAGCTAGCGGTCGGAGAGGCGGGTGGTTTGAGCGCACATGAGAAGTACTCCATGACACCTTTTGGTATTCCCAGGATTAGCCCTAGGTAGCCGGGAATACCATTGGGAATACCAAACCGCCTGGAACTCAAAAAAACTGGAAAGCCTCCAGCAGCCTTGAACCCCCGTATTTCCTGGATTTCAGGCACAAAAAAAGACGTCCGTAGACGTCTTTAGATGATGAAGTGGTGGAGCCGGGGGGATTTGAACCCGCATCCAGCCCCCGCATTACGGGGCTTTCAGCGCCAAGGCTGTCGTTTTGCTGTCATTCCCAATGCGACGTAGGAGATCAATCGCATTGCTCGACTTCCCCTCGACCGCTTCCACTAGACGGTTGCCTTATGCCACTATTGATAGAATTAATAATCTGGCAGGGAAGTCGAGTGAAAATCCTAAGTCTAAAGGTTAAAAATTTTCGTACTATAAGAGGCGAGCAGACCTTGAACCTTACAGGTGGGCTCACCCTGGTAGGTCCAAATAACGCGGGAAAGACAAATGCGTTAATGGCGCTCTATATGTTTTTCACTGGCTATGAAAACTTGCATAAGTATGAACATTCAACCGATTTTTCTTCCGGCGATAAATCTGTAAAGACAAGTTTGACTTGTCATTTTAGAGGAGACTCTTCTGGGAAGGATAAAGATATTTTTGAAAAACTGGACAAGTTGCGAGTTCTGCTAGGTCATTTTGACCCTAGCGAGGAATTTTCCATTAATGTCTATTTCAATGGGAATAATCCAGTTTACCAAGTTTACCCAGGGCTAAAACGGCCTGCGGGCAAATCTCCTCAATGCTCAATGGCTCAGAAAGCATTCATTCAAGCAGTTTTAGACTCTTTCAAGTGTTATTATATCCCTTCTAAGAAATCTATTGATGAACTATACAATGAGTTTGTTTCTCCATTTATCAGAATGGAAGTCGCTACGGCCCTTAGGCGTCATATACCAGAGATACAGTTAAGCGTCGCGGAGATCGCGACAAGCATGAATACAGTACTTAAGGATAATGGGCTTGGTCAGATTCAAGTAGCGTTCAAGATACCTAATGGTGCTATAACTGATCTCATTACCGGTTTTGACTTGGCCGTAAAAGACCCGGAGAGCAGCTCTATCTATTCTAAAGGAATGGGCGTTCAGGCTGCTGTTTTACTATCCTCATTCAAATGGATTACTCAGCAACAAAGAGACGTAAATGTTGTATGGCTAATTGAAGAGCCCGAAACGTACATGCATCCGCGCCTTGCGGAAAGAGCATCAAGAATCTTGGATGACCTTGGCGAGATATCCACTCTAATTAAAACTACGCATGCTATAAATTTTGTCCCGACCAATATTAAATTGGTTCAGGGCGTTCGAAGATCGCAAGCTAATAAAACCACTTCGATAATTCAGTATGCTTCGCATAGGGATGCTACTGAATCGATTAGAAAATCTTTAGGGGTGAAGTTTGCAGATTACTTTGCACTTTCCAAATACAATTTGTTCGTCGAGGGCGAGACTGATCGGGGCTATATTGACCACGTGTGGAGAGCTATGCAGCCTGAAATGCAAGAGGAGTATCCATACCTGTCGCGCACTAATTTGCTAATTAAAGACTTTACAGGTGTCTCTGATTTGAAAGGCTTCCTGAAGTCAAATTTTGGATTGTTGGCTAAAGAGGTTTGTATCGTCTCGCTTTTTGATGGCGACAAAGCGGGCGTGGATGCCGTAAGGGAAATGGGACATTACTGCGCAAATAAGGAATATAAGTTTAATTCCAATGTTGACTATGTATTGATCTCGGGAGGCCACCCAATCGAGGGGCTCTTTCCGCCTGAGTGGATTATTGGTGCGTTTGAGCATGAACCAGCTTGGTTTGAAGGTGGCGCCCCCATCGTTGATTCAGATGGAGGCTTGGTGGAGTTCAAAATTAGAGATAGCTCTAAAAAAACTTTTATGAAATACATCTTAGAGCTTTATGATGACGATCGTACCTACGATTCAAGTGAAGGTTTTTTCAAACTATTCCAAAAAATCAATCGCGCTCTCGAGTTGAAGGCCGCGAAACTCAACCTCACTTTATAGACGCTTTTCGAGAATCAGGACTTTGGTCCATATCAGTGAGTACCCATAGGGATTCCGCGCGTGTTCCCGCGCTTGAGTCGGCCGAAGGCATCCATCGTCCGTACACTCTTGCGATCATAGTCCAATCGGAATGCCCCATTTGCTTCGCCACCCACATCGGATGCTCGCCGGCGGATAGCATCATTGATGCGTAAGTGTGCCTGGTCTGGTACGGCCGGCGGTACCGGACACCAGCCTTCTTCATTGCTGGAACCCACATGGTTTTCCGGATCGGCCCATCGCCGGCCCAGCGCTCAAACGTGCGGGGGTTTTGGAAGACTTCAGCACCAGCCAGGAAGGTGTGTGCCTTCTGCGCTTTCAATGCATCCAGTGCGGGCCGGAGCAACTTCACACTTCGGCGCCCTGCAGCTGTCTTCGTGGTTTCCGCCCTCCCCTTGCTTGCCTGGGTCATCGCTCGGCTCACCATGACCTCATCGCGCAGCCAATCGATATCGCCCCAGTCCAGCGCTACCAGTTCGCTGGTGCGCAGACCTGTCCACAATGCGAACTGCATCATGTTGCGTGCCTGACCGGTGAGGGCGCCCAGCACTGCCTGCTGCTCCTCTGGGCTGAATGGATCGACATCATCCTCTTTCGGCGGCGCGGCCTTGCGCGAGTAGGTCCAGCCAGCCAGCGGGTTCAATTCGATCAACTCCTCCTCGGCTGCATCGTTCAGCGCGGAGCGAAGGCAGCTCTGAACATTGCTGAGCGTCTTGTTACTCACCTCCAAGGTGTCCAGCCAGTCGCGCACCGCCTTCCGCTTTAGGTCGACCAGCATCGTATCGCCTAGGGCCGGGATTAGGCGCAGGGTAACCAGCTTGCGGTATCCATCGTAGGTGCTGCTGGCCAGGTGCTTTTTCTTTGCTTCGAGCCACCTGGTCAAAAAACCGTTCATGGTTTCGCGTGAAGCCTCGGGCGCAAACTTTGCGGCGCGGGCGGATCCCGGAAACGTTACCGAGTAATCGAATGTGCCGATCGATATCGCATGCTCGATCGCCGCTTTGTGCTGCTCGGCCTTCTTCAGGTTAGTGGCGGTGGGCTTGAGCGTGATCCGCTCGCGGCACCTGACGCCCCGATACATGAACGTGATTTCGATACTCGAATCGGAGACTGCCCGAACTCCCCTCCCGCCTCTACCCATGATTCATATCCCTCTACATCGAGTAGCGTCCGGCCATCCGGCGCCTTGATCCATATCTCTCCGAGCCGCCAGATCCCGTCACGGATCTTTGAGCGGATCGCGTCCTCTGTGTAGCCAGACTCGCTGGCAAATTTCCTGACGGTCACATAGCGCATGACTTCACCGATCTTCGTGTCGCGACAAGTCTTCGCCGCTCGTGGGTGGTGTCGCGTCGTTATTCTTACTCACTGCCCCAACCTCGCTGAAAGTGGTCAGCCAGCACCCGGCGCGCGTCGATACCGCACGATGCCGACATTGCGTAGATCTGGCCGAACGTGGTTTCCCGGCGCTGCAGGGCATTGAACAGCTCGATCAGGCGCTGGCCCACCGGCCCGTTGCGGCGACTCATAATTGGAACCCCTTTTTCTGCGGGAGCGGGGTGGTGCCCAATTGCTCTTTTTCAGCCGTTGAACTGGCCTGAGAGGCCCGGCCCGCTTCACTTGATGGGGTGGTGCTGGCGCGGGTGCGAAGTTGGCTATCCGGCAGGCAGCTGATTCCGCCCTGGGCCGTGATGAAGTACGTAACGGCCCGGGTAGAGTCGTGCTGCACACTGATGATTTGCTCGCCGGCCGACGCCTGGCCAACGACCAGCATCAGGATCATGGTGATGATGGTTTTCATGGGCGAGACTCCCTGGCGATCACTGCCAGCTGGGCGAGCAGGTCATCGGTTCGCCCATAGAAGCGGCCGGTGTCCTCGTTGATGAACTGGCCCAGCACCTCGGCCACCGCAGGGCTGGCGGTCAAGCCTTGCAGGTCGACCTGGGCGGCGATCTTCTCGATGGTCCGCGCATCACTCGCCGGGTGGTGCACAAATGCATCAGCCTTGATCTGCAGCACCTTTACAGGCCGAATCCCCTTGCACTGGCTAACCCAGTTGCTGTCGGGATAACTCCACGGGAGCATGTGCATGCACCAAGCCGTGGCCGATCCTTCCTTCTGAGTACTGGACCAGTAGGTATGGGTACACGCGAATGCGTTGGGCGCATTCTCGTCGTTACCGAAACCACTCTGACGGCCCCAGTCTTCGAGCTGGAGCAGGTTCGATCGGAGCAGGTTCAGCTCTTCGATGGATGGAATATGCCAGCCCCAAGAGCCGCGCACGTTCAAGCCCAGCACCTTTCGGGCAATTGCGCTACCTTCCTCGGCCATGGCCTTTGTGTTGGCCATGCCGTCGTACCGGCTTTGGGTACCACGGATTCGTGGCTTAGGCCCTTCCTGGTCCCACCATTGTGCGGTTGTCTCAAATTCGCGCCCGGCATCAATCAGCGCGAATTCAGCGCCGTCGAAAAAGATGCGGCCAGCGTAGAAGCCGCCGGCGAACGGTTGGCCGATAGCGGGCAGGGCGGCCGGGGAGATCTGGCGGCGCTTCATTGCGGCACATCCGCGCCGACGGCGAGCGCTCTCATGACTCGGTCAAGCTCGCTGTCCAGGTCGTCCTTAACAAGCAGATTGCCGTAGAAGTCACGAACCTTGATCGGCAGCGTCAGATTGAATGCGACGTCTCGCAAGAACTCGTAGCGTCGCGCATTCGCTGCCATCTTTACGCGTTGGTCGATGTGTAGCGATTCAGTCGCAGCTTCGAACGCGCCCGCCGGTTTTCCGCCGTCATGCTTATCCGCAAGGCCAAGCATGGCGAAAATGCCGTACATGCCTGCCGAGAGAGCGATAAGCAAAAACGCAAACATCGCATTCTCGCCGCATGAAGGGCTGACTATGTCGGGAGCGGTCTCCGTCAGCACGGCACTGGCAACAACCGCCACGATTGAGCAGTTAATTACGATCCGGAGCAGCCTCCAGAGGTTGAATTCCTTACGGTCCATGTCCAACTCCTGCTGTTGATTTTGATGATGGTGGAGGGGGTTAGTAGCCGAGCCAGGCGAGGACATCTGCCGACTTGTATTGCTCGTGAACACCGAGGTCTTCGTCGAACTCATCGACGCTTGATCCGTGCTTTTTCATTTCTGCCAGGGCCTCTGCGCAGGTGACGACGGTCGGCCAGCTCTCTTCGTAGGTTTCCATTTCACTTTCCTTCGGCCGAGCGAATCCCGGCCGCGCTTTTGGCTTTCGCAAAACTGCTGTTTGTTTTTTCCGCCTGACGAGGCGAGCAATCAGGCCAGGAAGACGCCTTCGTGTTCAGAGCCAGTCTGTTTCGGGTCTGGAGGGCAGGATCGAATCAGGCCAAGCCGGTAGGCCTCCATCACTAGTCCACGAATGCTGCGCACACCCAGCTTGAACTTCGCGTCGTCCAAACGCTTTGAGACGGTCCCTGGAGTGATGCCCATCAGCCGTGCGATCTCTTTAGCGGTCAAGTCTGCTGCCGCGTAGAGAGTGGCTTCCAGCTCTCGGGGGGCAAGGCCTTGGCCCAGTGTTCCTTCCCATTTGCCGGCGGTGATGGTGATCATGATGGTTGCTCCATACGGGGTCTCGATGGGATTAACATTACTTGCGGTTTTATTTTGTGTCAACACCAGCGGTTTTATTTATTCTTGCGGTGTTGCTCTTCGCACGCACCTGCGGTGTTTTTTTGGGCGAAAAAAAAGCCGCTCAGGGCGGCTTGGGTTTTTGCGAAGACAGCTACCTGGCGAACATACCCCACCAGAATACGTGTCCTATGAGCGATATTTGCTGGTCCTGAATGTCCTGATAGGTGTAGTCCTCGTCGGGATACTCGTCGCGGTTGAAACTGCGGAATCGCAAGCCGGTGGGTAGCCTGTAGAGCTGCTTCACGCGCAGCTGCCCGTTGTGGTTAATTGCGTAAAGATCGCCATCGACCACGTCTCCGAGGGATGTTTTGCCTGTGTTAACACCGACTGTTGCTCCGTCGCGAAGCACCGGAAACATGCTGTTTCCGCGCACAGTTACACAGCGTGCGTTGGAAAACTGCACGTTGTTATTTCGCAAATCACGTTTGGCGAATCTCAGAAGTGAGGAGTCATTATCCTCAATGGAGTATCGACCAGACCCGGCGTCAAGCTCGACCTCCCTGAGAAATGGGACGTAAACCTCATCGTCACTGAGAGGGGTGGCATCGTCCCAAACCTTGATAGGGCTTAGTGATACTCCCTCTTCAGTATTCTCCGGCGTTGCATCGGTCGTTACGTTGATTTTCGCCAAACGCTCAATGGTGCCGGCGATTCTCGGGCTGAAAGAAGAAACCGGCTCTTTCAGCAGGCTGGAGAAGCGGGCAGCGCTCATTACATTCAAGGCGTTCAAGCCATTTAAGTACATGCTGATCGCCGTTTGGGACATGCCAAACGCCTCTGCGACCTTCTCCTGGCTCAGGCCAAGCTCTTTTTTCTTCGCGTTATAGATCCGCTTGAGTGCGTTGCACTCCGCGAGTTCGGTGTCTGTGAGCAGTCTTTTCTTCATCCCGCAAGCCTATAACCTTCGGTGTTGAAAAACAAAAAACCTGCGGTGTTTACAATAAAAACACCGCAGGTTATCTTTCTCGGCATGTGCCAATTTCAGGTGAGCCCATGACGCCCCTCCTCCTCAGTGACTTTGTGTCTGATCGCGGTCAGGACGAAGCAGCAAGAATCCTAGGTTCCAGTCAGACCACGATCAGCAAGGCTCTCAAGTCCGGTCGTTTAATTTTGGTTTCTGAGCGCGCTCCAGGTGTTTTTTCTGCCCTGGAGTTCAAAGGGTTCCCATCCGGTGGGAGCCGGGAAAAGGCTCGCCTCGACCTTGAAGACATTGTGGGTCAAGTCAGTGCTGTTGGGCAGACTGCTATCGCTGCTGTGAATTCATCCAGTACCCAGCCTGGTGTTGTTCAGTGACGGCTGCTCCCTCCGACCTCCCTTCGGAGTCGTTTCCGAAGATGGCAGGTTTTCGCATGCGAAAACTCCACTTCCGCGCATGCGCGGGCGCCATATACGCCAAAGTAAATGGCGTATTGGGCAGATTTCATATTTCCAATGAATCACTTATCTGTTGCGGGGCAGTCGCCCAGCACTACTTAGATATGAGTTCCACTTTAGGAGGACGCGATATGCGCGCCCAGGCATCTATTCCCGCCGCCCGACCAGGGTAGGCAGCGAACCTCTCAGGGGAGGGGGTCGCATATTTTTGTGTCGTGTAACGATGGGTTGGACCTGAAAGACACGCACAAAAAAGCCCGCTGTTGGAGGCGGGCTTCTTTACCAGCGCTTGGTTGGACAAGCGTTTCAGTACTTCTTCGTCTGTTGGAGGACGAGTTCATGCACCCGAAAAATAGCACTGCCCAACAAACTGCGCAAGAGACCCTGACAACTGAAGTCGGTTTTTGCGAAACCCCTATTGATAACAAGGGGGAGTACATGCTCCAAGTCGTTCCCGGTATCTGCTCCCGTGACGCAATTCAGCATGCGCGCACCCTCGCTTCTGGCCTCGGCCAGATCTGCCAGCACATGCACGAGAGCCTGAACTATGGCGAGATGGTTTATTGCGACGGTATGGCCACTTTGAAATTTGTGGCCGATAGCGTCAGCGCACTCCTATGGTCTGTTCAGCGCGGTCTCCCCTCGGAAATTGAGAGTTCAGGGGGTGGCCAATGAAGCCTCCAATGTGGAATCAGTTATTGGTCGACGTTGAGCGCGAGTTTCCAGCTTGCTCAGCAAGGGGCGCGAAACTCACGCCTGATCAGGTTGAGCGGCTTCAAGCCGTGGAAAACGCCAACGACAACTTCCAGATCAGCACGCTGCACGGTGTTGCGGCTATCGGCGAACTCATCGCGAACGCAGCGAACCGCAACGAATTGAGCGAAGAAGTCGCAATGAGTGCTGGCTGGCTCATCAACTCGCTTGCGCTGCTTTCGATGTCTATGGCCGAAGCCGGCGCTGCGGCTGCATACAAGCTGCAGAACCTCCCCCACCAGGGAGCGGCCAAATGAACGAGCAAATACCAACCATGCAACAGGCGGCTCAAGAGGCCGAGTTCCAGCTGTGCGCGGCCAAAGATGTGCTCGAATGGCAGCACGCATTGATCAAGGCTATCCACCTAGACCACCTGCACGACGGCGGAAAAGGAATTGGCGTCTTGTTTGAGGTGGCGAAGTACTTCAACGACACCGGTTTTTGCGGAGTTTATAGCGCTATCGACCAATTCAAGGAGCTTGGCGAATCCGCGCCACAAAACGCGCAATCCGAGAACGTGGCGCGGGAAAGTGGGGGTGATGAATGACCATCGCCAAATTCCAAGGCGGCGATGCCGTCACCATGACCAGCATCGAGCTACTCGACCTGGTCAACGAAGCCCGTACTGAATTTGGCGAGGGAGATGTTCGCCGCAACGACTTCACCGCACGCTGCCGGGACGAACTCGCCGGCGATCACTACGAAACTTTCGTAGTTCAAAATTTGAACAAAACGGAGTCTGTAGAGCTTCGCATGACCCGCGACCAGTGCATGTGGGTACTGATGCGCGAGTCGAAGGCTGTTCGCCGTCGGGTCACCGCCAAGCTCAACCGCCTTGATCAGCAGCCAATAGTGCCCGCCTTGCCCGGCGACTACATCAGCGCCCTGGAACACCTGCTGGCATCGAAACGCTCCGAGCAGTTGGCGATCGAGGAGCGCGACAAGGCCATCGAAACCAAGGCCGAGATCGGTTCGCGCCGCGAGGCAACGGCAATGGCTACCGCCTCGGCTGCCGTCAGGCAAGTGCAGAAGCTCAAGGATGACCTTGGGGTTGGCACTCGGCAGGCGGCGATTCTAGCCGTAGAGAAGGCTGTCGGCCGCAAGTTCGGCGTTTCCGGTTACGTGCCTCTGCGCCGCTGGTGTAAGGAGCGCGGCATCACCGCCCCCAAAGTATTCCACCCCACTTATGGCTTCGTTCGCTGCTGGCCCGCCGGTGCCTGGATGGAGGTTTACCAAATTGACCTGGCTGACCTGTTTGGCGCCGACGGAGAACAAGCATGAACAAGAAACCTACCCACGAACAACTCATGACTCTGATCGCCGAGGCGGCCATTGACTTCCAGCAAGCCGAGATCCTGCGCAACTCACTCAAGCGCGAGCTGAGTTCGATGTATGCGACCTATTTCCGCGCCCACGGTCGCCCAGGCAACGGCGAACGCACCCGCTTCGACTTCGAAGACCCGGCTTATCGCGGGGTGGTGGAGTTTACCCAGGGGGCGTACGGCCGCTGGTTTGATCAGCGCGCCCTCACTACACGACTCAAGCGCAAGTTGCGCAACTTGGTTGAGCGTCTGGAGCGTGCCCAATGACCAACGTTATCGATTTTCCGGCTCAGTTGCCCATGGAGCATATTGATGAGGCGCTCTTTGAAAAAAACAACGACGCCGCGCTGTTGCTCAAGTGCTTTGAAGTGGTCAAGGACGCGCTTGAGGTGATCGACGAGCCTGAATACTCCATCGAAAAGGAGGATGACACGCACATTGATCTGATTCGCGCGTTCTATGCCTTGAAGGTGCTGTTCCGGCGGAGGACGGGGCACGATGCAGATCAAGTTGCCAAAGACCACTATGAGGCAATGACTCGCCATCTGCTGGGGGGAGAACCGCGTCCCGAAAACAAAATACCCGTCGTTGTGTACCCGGCCGAGTGCCTGCATGACGAAGCGTTCGACGGCCTGACTGATCAGCAGCTGGCTTGCGCGGCGTTCAATTACAGCGACCGCGCTCGGCGCCTGCTCAATGAGCATTCTCCGACTGGCCTGGCGCTCGACGAGGCTCGCACGTTCTCCATTGACTCCACCACCGCCCTGCGCCTGCTGGTATTGCGCCTGTCTGGCGGCTCGGTGGAAGCCATGGGCGCCGCGATATGCCGCAAGCCTGGGGAGACGCTGCAATGACCAGATCCGAGGAAAGAAGATTTCGTTCAATTGTGGCTGTGCTGTTCTTGGCTGGCTTCACCACCGAGGAAGTTCTCCAGTTGGTCCGGGAGCGCCGTATATGAGCATTCTCACCAGCGGCACCACCCTGCATGTCAGCGCCACGGCCGAAGTGGTCGCTGGTCCCTGGCCAAACTATTCCAACTGCCGCCACCTGCCTGAGCGCGACAGATGGGAGGTCTACCCCATGGCGAAGGCTTCCCGTGGCGCCCTTGAAGATCGCGGAGTCGTCATGACCGAGAGCTATGACGCGTTCATTTCCCGGATAACGCGGGAGCTGGATATATGAGCGTTCAAGCCATGTCCTGGGCGCTGACGCAGCAGGTCGTCACCGATTCGCATACGCGGCATGTGCTCCTGTGCCTGGCCAACTATGCCGACCAGTCCGGCCGTGCTGCATTTCCTGCCGTTTCGAGCCTCGCGCTTGATACTGGCCTGGCGCCGCGCACCGTCCAATATCGACTGCGTGAACTGGAGTCGATTGGGCTGATTAAGCGTGGAAATCAGGCAGTCGCCGCTGCCTATATCACGCAGCGTGATCGCGTTCCGGTCTGCTACGACATCGACCTTTCACGGGGTGCACAGGATGCACCCCGCTCTGAACGGGGTGCACCTGACGACGCAACGGGGTGCACGCCAGAACAGAGCGGGGTGCACGCCACGACAGAACGGGGTGCACCGGGTGCACCCAATCCACCCATTAACCACCCATTAACCATCCTTAACCAAAAAGCAGGCGCTAAGGCGCAAGAGAAGGGTGGTAAGGCCAAGGCTCAGAAGTTCGATCCCATGACTGCCAAGCCTGCCAATGCATCCGATCAAGCATGGGCTGACTTCTGTGAAATGCGGAAGGCCAAGCGCGCACCACTGACCCTGCGAGCCTGCGAGCTGATCGCCAAGAAGCTGGCCAACCACCCAGAACCCGACGCGGTGCTGGATAAGTCCACCACCAGCAGCTGGTCGGATATCTACCCAGAATCGGTGCTGCCTGGTGCTGGCGCCAAGAACGGTAAACCGTCGGCATTCAACAACTTGCCCCAGCACACCGCCGATATGTACCAAGGAGGCGATAATGGCCCAGCGTTCTAATTTCCGCCGCCAGCCTGAGCAACGCACCTTCGCCGGCGAGTGCCCGGTCCACGGTGCGGTTGATCGCTCCGAGATTGAGCAGTTCGACGGATCGATGCTCGCCCGTCCATGCAAGCAATGCCAGTTCCACGGACTGCGCGTGGCAGCGGTGGGCAGTATCGAGCATACCCAGGCCTTGGCTCACGCTGCCGCCGAACGACTCAACGGCGCGCTGGTTGGCTCTGGCATCACGCCACGGTTTGCCGACTGCACTTTCGCCACCTATCGCGCCACTACCCCGGCCATGTCCGAAGCGCTCGAAAAGTGCCAGGGATACGCTAACGACTTCGGCCAGCACTACCAGGCCGGCCGCAACCTGCTGCTGACCGGGAATGTCGGTACCGGCAAGACCCACTTGGCTTGCAGCATCGTGCGCCAGGTCATCGGCTTGAATGCGATCGCAGTGATTACCACCGCTGCCGAGATTATTCGGGTGTTCAAGCGCTCGATGTCTCGCGATTCGGGTTACAGCGAAGGCGATGTCATCGATGAACTGGCGAGTTTTGACCTGCTGGTGCTTGATGAGGTCGGCGCCCAGGCGGGCACCGCGTACGAGTTGGCGGTCCTGCATGAGGTAATCGATCGGCGCTATCAACTGGTCCGGCCTTCGGTACTAATTTCCAACCTGCCGGCCACATCGAAGCAGGACGTCGAGGGGAAAGCCACGCCGAGCCTTGAGCAGTACATCGGCGCCCGAGCGCTGGACCGCCTACGGGAGAACGGCGCGTTGCTAGCCGGCTTCACCTGGGCCTCGGCACGGGGGCGCGCATGAACGAATACCGCGAACTTTATAGTGATGAGGCTGAGCACGCGCTGCTCGGCGCGCTGATGTTGGATGGTGAATTGTTTGACTCGATCACCGCCAGTGTTACCACCGCCGACTTCCACGATCCGGAGAACGCTGCGCTGTTCCAGGTCATGCTGGACCTACACGCGACCGGGGCACCCGTTGATCCCGTCACGCTTCACGACTTCAAGCCTGTCCTTCCGAGTGGCGGAACCACCATTGCCTACGCTGGCGAGCTTGCGAGGAACACGCCCAGCACCGCCAACTGGAAGGCATACGCACGAACGGTGTCAGAGAGGGCAGTGCTTCGGCGCTTGGTCGAAGCTGCCGACGCGGTGCGTGATTCGGCCAACGAGAACAGGCCGGTGGCTGAAATCATCGCCAGCGCCCAGCAAGCCATGGCCGACCTGCGCGACCTCGACACCGGCGAGCCCGATTACAAGCGCATGGATGAAGTGGTAACCAGAAATATCGACATCATTGACTCGAAATACAACGGAAACCTTGCGACTGGGCTGTCCACCGGACTTACAAAGCTGGACGAGATGATCCGAGGCCTGCGCAAGAAGACGGTAACCATCGTCGCCGGCCTGCCGGGCAGCGGTAAAACCACGCTCGGTTTGCAAATTGCCCAGCACATCGCATGTGGGGGGCTTGGCGTCGGCATGGTGTTCTCGCTTGAAATGCCCGAGGAAGAACTGGCAAACAGGGCCTTGGCGTCATTGGGTGCCGTCGACCTGCGGGTACTGGACAGTGGGAAGCTTGAGGACGACGACTGGCCGCGCCTGACCTCAGCCGTCAACAAGATCAACGGCAAGCCGCTGTATGTCAGTGATAAGTCTGGGCTCACCGTGGCGCGCATCCGCAGCATCTGCCGACAGATTCAGCGAAAGCACGGCCTCGACGTGGTGGTCATCGATTACATCGGCCTGATTGGCTCCGACGGCAAGGCGTTCAACCGCACGTCCGAACTCGGAAAGATATCGACCGGCATTGTGAACATCGCCAAGGAGTTGGACGTGCCGGTGATTCTGCTGGCCCAACTTAACCGCGACTCAACAAAACGACCTGGCAAGAAGCCGATCGCCTCCGATCTGCGCGACTCCGGACAGATCGAGGCTGACGCCCACTGCATCATCCTGGTTCACCGCGATATGGACGAGGAGCAGGGCCAGAACGGCGCGACCGAACTGATCATGCCCAAGTGCAGGCACGCGCCCGTTGGTTCATGCGTAGTTCAACAGCAGGGCAGATTCGCCCGGTTCGTCGACTTTGCGGGCCGTGAGCCCACCCAGGAAGAGGTGGAGATCAATCGCCCCTTCTCTGAGCAGTACAGGGGGAGGAAGAAATGATGATCGCCACCGTAGTGTTAGACCGCATCGCAGGAAGCGCTAATGCCGAGCAGACAGGCGTTAGATTCCAATTTCCGCGAATTCAGCTACAGCCCACGGCTTGCGAGGCCTGCGCCCCGCATCAGCAAATTGTGATTATGGAGGTTTATAAAAGCCTCGGGAGTGCCGCAAATGAGTAACGTAACGGCGGCATTGCCGCGCAAAAGTCTGCTGGATCATGAGCGCAAGTTCTTGAAGATTGCCGGGGAAGGCCTTGCCCAGGAGAAGGTTGGCGGTGCTGCGGCATTGGCCTGCCTTCTGGATATGGTCGCCAGCTGGCATGCCACCAGGGTCAACATCGAGTTCGGAGACTACTGCAAACGCTGGGTAGCCGAGGGTAACGCCAAGAGCAAGACCGCCGACGCGCTGTTGCGCAACCTGCTCGGCCTGGATGACAACCCACCACCTCGCCGCATTCGGAGGGCAGCATGAGCATTTACAAGGACGCAGGACACTGCATCAGCCGAGTGATGTCGATCGAGATCCACGACGGCACTTCCAAGCCGGCATGGCAGAACCGATTCAAGGCCTCCGCCGATGATGAGCTGCTGACCAGTCGGATTGATGACGGGTTATCGCCGGAGGAGCGCACCACCCAGGATGCGATGACACGGGCAATGCTCAAGCGCACCTTGGCAGACGCACAGTGGCACGCGCTGGCCGGCAAGTACTCGGTGAACGAAGGGGAGGTCCAGGAGGCCGCCCGCTACCTGATCCCCCGAGTGGTAAGCCCGGCGCACCACCTGTTCAAGACCAAGTGCGTTATGGCCTGGATGGTGCCGGAGCGCCGCCGGGGGCTGCCGGCCAACTTCTACGAGATCCACACTTGGGACGCGGATGGAACTCCAGATCGTACGCTACGTCGATGGAGGGCCACGACCATGCGCTGGCTTGATGATCAGGTGAACGCAGCGCACATCGTCGTCGAGTCATTGCTGGAGGAGAATGGCCTGCTGTTGCAAAGCGCAGCTTGACAGTGACCGAGTGACCGTTTAGATTCGTAACCTGCGGTTCGGTGCGTGCATAGGTAGGCACCCCGAACAGAAAACCCGGCCATTGAGCCGGGTTTTTTTGTGCTCGTTGTTTACCCAGCGAGACTGCGGTATAGCAGTGATTCGACAATCACTGGAGCTTCCCGCATGAAACGCGACAAAGAGTTGGCCCTAAGAATGCTTCAGGTTGTTCAAGAGAACGCTGATACGGAAGGCATGGATCTCGCGCACCTTCGGGGAGCGCTGCCAGGCCGCCATGGGGTATGGACCGCCGAGATGATTTACCACTTGGGTCTCTTGGTTGAGGCTGGCTACCTGAGCAAGAAAGCAGCCACGGATATCGACCCGACGACAGTGCAACTGACCTGGGCAGGTCATGATCTGATTGAGCAGTTGATGAAATAGATATGCCAGATTCAATTGGGCTTGCCTTCGGCAGGCCTTTTTTTTGCGATTTTGTTGCGAGAGCCACAGCCAGGGTGGGCCTTCGGGCAGGGCCTGGACGCGGTATGGCCGGAAGTCACGCGTTACGAATGAACACCGGCAGCCAATGCACCTATGACCTCCAGTTGATGCAGGGTGGTATTGGCGGGCAGCGTGGGAAGACACGCATTTGCGGGTAGCGCAGGTCGCTAGACAGCCTTCCAAGCTTTCGATCAGGGTTCGATTCCCTGTATCCGCTCCAAACATTCATCACGGCATTCGCGGCTGCGCAGTAACTGAAACAGTGACCGCATATGCGGAGTCTTCATCGGTCATTCAATTGGCCTGCGTGGAAGGGCTGTACAGCGGAAGGCGCACACACACTTGGCCAAGGGGCTTTAAGTTCGCAGCTGACCGATGCCGGGGTTCGATTCCTCCAAGCTTGGCGCAGATAGGCAGACGTGCCGAACCAGTTGAATGACCGATGCAGATGAGCAAAGCCCGGCCGGCAGCAGTGACGGCGCAGGGGAAACAGTCAGCGTGGGGACTGGAGGGAAGCGCCACGACAGTGATCTGACAGGGTCGCCATCTGTATCAACCCACATTGAGCCAGGGTGCGCAGCTTTGCGCAGTTGGTGCGCACCTGCGCAGTTTGCGCAAAAGCAGACGCTGCGCGGGTTGTGTGTAGTTTGCAGGGGATTGGAATTGCGCATATTGCGCAGCTGATGCCCGATTGTTTATGCAGGTTATCGCCCAGGCAGCTGGGCTAAGTCGGTAGAGGCGTCGTCTAATCCCGTGCGGACAATGGGCGGCTACGCGATGAGAGGGCAGGGTACGTGACCCGGCGATCTGCCCCACCAGAGCTGGAGAGTTGCACCAGCCACCTGCACCCATTCAAGAGCCCCGCCATCGTGCGGGGTTTCGCGTTTCTGGAAGGCGGCGCCAAGTGGTAGGCAAACCGGTTTGAACCCGGTGCTGCTGGAAACGGTAGGGGTTCGACTCCTCCGCCTTCCGCCAATCAAAGAGTTTTATGTGGGTGAATGCTCAAGGATGAGCAAAGGCCGGATCAGCAGCATGGATCGCGTCCGGTTGCCCGCGCCTATTACGACCTGGAGATCCGCAATGCAGAGCCATGACTATGTGCCGGGCCTGTCTGGCCTGCGGCTGGATGAGGCGACCGGCGCCATGGAGCTGAATTCGGTAGGCACGGGCCAGTTGAACGTCCCGCGCCTGATCACAGTGGAAGTGGGGGACTGGGCCGAGAGCGAACTGCCAACCAATGCGATCGAGCGTTACCGGTTCATTGGTGACCAGGTTATGGCTATTCCCGCCGAGTACCGCGACGGTGCGGAATTCTCGACCACGGACGAGTCTTACGACCTCGATTGCACCGACATTCGCACCAGGCTGACCTACAAAAGGCCAGAGACGGCTGCTGAGATGGCAGAGCGCACGGCCGCAAGCCCGTCAGCCAGCACGCTGGTGGTGTCCGCTGATCGAGTAGAGATCCGCGCCGGCGGCCACGTCATGATCGTGATGGCCGCTGAGCCGCCATTCGTGCTGCACGCTGATACATGCCACATCAATGGCCGGATGATTGCCGACCGCTAACCAGATAGGTGAGCCCATGCCTTTTGTAGTGATCCCTCAGCCTTTCCCCAACTCGCCGCTGCAGACGCAGTTCGCAACCGAGGATGAGGCGAACGCCCGTGCTGAACAGATGGTTCAGCAGGCGCCCAAACAGCCAGTTTACGTCGCAGAACTGAAAACGATGTACCAAGGCTCAGTGACCGTCACCACCGCGGCGGCAGTTGCTCAGCCACTGAATCCCGAACAGGGGTGATTGCACCGCCACGCCGTGAGGCGTTGCAGCGACGTGCCGTATCGTCGAGATGACGACACACAAGCACAAACCGCCAGGGTTCGCCCTGGCACCTATTCAGGCTGCCTCGACAGACACCGACAGGCGTTTACCGAGCGCGGCCAGGGCGTTTTCCACCTGTTCCATCTTCGATGTGTGCAGGAAGTCGACCAGGCGATCCCCCTGGGCCTGGTGAACGCCCAGCAACCGGCATAAGTCGGCCTTGCGCATATCCCGATCCATCATCGAGTTCCACAGGGCGATCTTTGCCACGGTCACCGCTGGTAGGTGGATGACGTGTTCGCCCGCCTGGGGTGCTGATGCCGCTGGAATCGCTCGGCGCTCGTCGACGTAGATGGATAGCGCACTCTCAATCGCGTCCTGCGCTTCACGGATCGCGTGTTCTTTGTCGTCGCCGTAGCTGTTCAGCTCTGGCAGGTCACGGCAGAACACGGCCAGGCCGGGAGCGCTGTCGTCCTGCTCAAAGCGGATTGCGTAGTTGTACATGGTCACTCCTTTGGAGGTGATCGCTCAGCGTGCAGATGTGGTGAAGGGGCTCATCAGAGCCCCAGTTGTTTAATGATCGCCTTGCGGGTCGGTTCGGGCATTTCCTTGCTTCCGTGATCCGCGAAGGTGGTCCTGTTGCCGTTTGGGGCGGTTACTTTGAAGTGGCTTCCCTTGCCAGCTTCGAAGGTCACCCCTTGGGCCTTCAACCATCGTCTGAACTCGCTGAACTTCATCACCTCGCCTCGTTGTTGGGGTGAGTTCATTCTACAACACTTTTGTTGTAGTGCAGCACTTATGTTGTGTTTTTATTTGGAGAGACGGATGGACCCAAACGACCTCGGCCCAGGGACGCTCGCGTGGCTGAGTGGTACGGGCACCGTAGTGCTTGGTGGCTTGCTCTGGCTGAGGAAGTTCCTCTCCAAAGACGCGACCGACCGGGCAATGGATAACGCCGATATCGGCACCGTGCGCCGGCTGAATGAGCTGCTCGACACTGAGCGCGCCCGGGCCAATGCCGCCGAGGCCAGAGCCGACCAGTTCGCGAAAGAGCGCAACGAGCTCGCCGCAGCAGTAGGGCGCATGGAAGGCAAAATCGAGGCGCTCACCAGCCAAGTCGGCCAACTTACCGAGCGCGTCACGCTGCAGAGCGAAGAGATCCACCGCCTGCGCACGAAGCTGGGAGACGACAACTAATGGACAGATGCGCAATGGAGTTCATCGCCCGTCACTGGTGGCGTCGGGTTGAAGGTTGGCTGATTGCCCTCGTGCTGGTAGCCGGAGGCGCGACCCTGGGCTGGCAAGCCGGCGTGTGGTCAACCACTGCCGAACACACCAAGCAACTCACCGAGGTACGCGCCGCCTACGACGCAGCCCTGGGCAAGCGTGATCTGCGGCTGACCAACCTGGCAGAGAAGACCCAGGACGCAGCAGTGAAGGTGCAAGAGGCATCCCACACCGCCGTTCAGGCAGCTGACACGGCCAGCAAAGCAGCCGACAAGGCCGGTGAGGCGCTGACGCGGGCACAGACTGAGGAGCGACCATGATCGAGCTGACTGACCACAACGGGTACAGCCACTACTTTGCCCCCGGCGCCATCGCTCATGTGCAAGAGACCTCAACCAGCTCGCAATACCGGGGCATCCACGCAATTGTCCGCACCTTTGACGGTCGCGAGACAGAGGTGCGGGAGTCTGCCCAATCCATCGTCAGCAAGATCAGGCAGTCGAGCTGAAATCCGCGCCACGTTTTCGTATGCGCCAAATCGTGGCGCGGATATTTATTCAAATGGCGGTACTGATTCCCAGTGGATGACGATCTCCGAATAACCGTTCTTCAAGAGAGCCGCACGCTTTTCTTCTGTAGTGGTGAGGCCTCTGTCCGACGTTGGAAGTTTGTCTTCCTCGAAGAAGTAGATGACATCTTCGTTCTCGGCAAAGTGAGCAGGAGCCTCGCTCTTGTGCGATGCGCCATTCAGCTTGTAGTTGATGTCCGCCAACAGCGCACGACCATTTTCCAAGTCATCGAGAACCGCTATAGCGGTGGGCTCGTAATCCCACCGTAGATGACGAATGGGGCCGGTTTCATCGTGGATTTGGTAGAGAGGTCCTAAGCCCTTGTACCAGTCGGGGCGCGATTCTTCGATTCTGTATTTCGACACGCTGCGTGCTCCTTGCTTTGAATGATCCTCATGAATACCGGCACCGAGCCAGCATTACAACCCCGGAGCGTTACTGACTATGACGACCATTGCCTACAAAGACGGCGTAATCGCCTATGACGGCCGCCAGGTCCGTAACGATCGCATCGTCTCCGACAACGCACCGAAGTGCCTGGTTGTGGATGGTGTCAGCTTCTTCCTGGCAGGCGCCGTATGTGACGAGAAGGCGTTGATCGCCGCCTACTTCGGCACTCCCTCGAAGGTGCCGGTCGAGTGTTCAGGCTATGTCGTCGACGGCGGCAAGCTGTTGATGATCGGTCACGACGACACGACCGGAATATGGAAACAGGATCTTGATTCAGCGAACCCGGACGCCATGGGCAGCGGCGCGCCATACGCCTTGGCTGCGATGGATATGGGGGCAAGCGCGGAGGAGGCGGTGCGTGCCGCGATGAAGCGGGACATCTACACGGGCGGCATGGTCCGCACCGTCACCATTGCTCCAGTGGAGCCGAGGGCTATCCCATGACCACGATCACTACGCCTCGCGGCGTGCGCAACAACAACCCCGGCAACATCGACTACAACCCGCGCAATGCCTGGCAAGGGCAGCTTGGTCTGGAAGTCGGCGTGCCATCCCCACGGTTTGCACGCTTTGACACCCCAGAGAACGGCATCCGCGCCCTGGGCAAGCTGCTGATCAACTATCGCGGCAAGGACGGTATGCCCGGCGTGGGCGGCCCAGGCATCGACACCGTGCGCGAAACCATCACCAGGTGGGCTCCAGGCAATGAGAACAACACCGAGGCCTACATTGCGGCCGTGGCCCGCCGGTTGGGCGTGAATGCTACTGACGTGATCGACGTCCGGAAACCGGCAACGCTGAGTGTCATGGTGTCCAGCATTATTGCCCATGAATGCGCAGGATTCGCCTATCCAGAAGCTGTGTTAGCGGAAGGTCTCCGCCGAGCGTTGTCATGATCCGCTATCTGATCGCAGCCCTGATCGGCTGCCTGATCATCATCTACGGCGGCTATCAGCGCATCCAGTCTCAGTCTGAGGACTTGGCCACCGCCAAATCCCTGGTCACGATCCTGAACAAAGCGGCCGACTCTCGCCGGAATACTCAGCGACTGCTGGCCCAGATCGACACCGACCACACAAAGGAGTTGGAGAATGCCCAAGCCGATAATCAGCGTCTTCGCACTGCTGTTGGTACTGGCGCTCGCCGGTTGTCAGTCGAAGCCACGTGTCCCGCAGTGGGAGCCACCACCGCCACCTCCGGCCTGGGTCATGAAAAAGCGCGAGCCGAACTTGACCCAGCGGCTGGAGAAAGAATTGTCGCCATCGCCAACGACGGTGACGAAGGACTGATAGCGCTGCGCGCTGCCCAGGACTACATCACCAACATCTGCCTAAAAGGAAAAGATCAATGAGCAGCAACACTGGCGCCATTGCCCATGCCGCCCAAAAGCTGTGGCTTGCGCTGGCTGAGGGTAAAAGCAAACGCTACCTGGTGAACGACGGAGCCGGCAACTCGGTTGCTGTGGTTGGCGCGAGCCACGTTACTACACCCCAAGGTCTCTCCATTCTCGATGCCGGTGGCGCTGAGGTAGCGGTGTTTCGAGTGTTTGTTTCATTCGTCACCGAACCCTGGACTGAGCCTAAATCGCACACGCAATAACCTGAACCACACGCAAAGGAAGCGCTCCCATGGCTGCTAAATGTGATTGGGCAGCCGTCGAAAGGGATTACCGGACGGGTTGCTTTACCAACCGAGAATTGGGGCGTCGGCACAATGTGTCGGAGAGCTCGATCCGGAACCGTGCTGATAAGCACGAGTGGCAGAAAGACCTGTCCGAGATGATCCGTCAGCGCGTCAGGGAGAAGACCGGGCGCGCCGCCGCTGCTGCTGTCGCAGAGGCAACCAACGACGCCGAGATTGTCGAGCAGGCCGCCGAGGCCGGTGCCCAACTGGTACGCGGCCACCAGGTGGTGATTGCCAGAACCCGCGACATCACTCAGCAGTATGTCGAGCGCATTCATGAGCAGGTCGCCGCCGGCAAGATCACTGTCATGACCCAGAAGGGTGAGCCCGTCGAGATCGATATCCCGCTGGACTACGTCGGCAAGAGCATCGGCCATGCCACGCAATCCTTGGAGCGGCTGATCAAGCTCGAACGCCAGGCCCACGGCCTGGACACCGACAAAGAACGGGAAAGCACAGGCAAATCCCTCGAGGATCTGCTGGCTGAGGCTGCTGGTGATGGCGAATGAAACGGACCGTCAGCGCCTGGTGCGCGAGGGCGATGAGCTCATTGGGCTGCACCTCGCCAAGCAGCTGAAAGGCAAAGCCCTTCTGCTGAAAGCCCTGGGCAACAAGTGGTACAGGCTCAACGCCCTGTACAAAATCAAGGACAAAAACGGCAAGGTTCGGCGCTTCAAGCCGAATCAGCAGCAGCGCGAGCGATTCCTCGACGAGCATAACCGCGACATCATCCTCAAGGCCCGGCAGTTGGGCTTTACCACCTTCGAGATGATCGACGCGCTCGACGATTGCCTGTTCATCAGGAACTACAGTGCCGGCTGCATCTGCCACACGTTGCCGGACGCGAAAGAGATCTACCGTAACAAAATCAGGTTTGCCTACGAAAAGCTGTCAGGCGACCCGGCGTGGTCTGCAATTTTCAAGCTGATCGGAATGCGCCTGCCGGTACCGCGCAGTGACAAGGACCAAGGTTACATCTTCGACAACGGCTCCAGCATTCAGGTGTCGACCTCGTTCCGGGGTGGCACGCTCCAGCGCCTGCATGTGTCGGAGTTCGGCAAGATCTGCAAGCTGAGCCCGGACAAGGCCCAGGAAATCGTCACCGGTGCGTTTGAGGCCGTGGGCCTAGGCAATCGGGTCACCATTGAAAGCACCGCCGAGGGTCGTGAAGGCTACTTCTTCACCTATTGCGAGTTGGCCAGGGCCATTAAAGACGCCGGCCGCACGCCGACGGTGATGGATTGGCAGTTCCACTTCTTCCCCTGGTTCAAAGACCCCACGTATCGCCTGGAGGCATTCGACCAGGTGGTGGTGCCGCAGTGGTTGCAGGAGTACTTCGCCGAGCTGGCAGCCAAACACGGAATCCGCCTCGACCGCGCCCAGCAAGCCTGGTACGCCAAAAAGGCCGAAGCGCTCCACGACGACATGAAGCGCGAATACCCAGCCACGCCTGACGAAGCTTTCGACCAAGGCATCAAGGGTGCTTACTACCTCACGCAGATGCGATTCCTGCGGCAACAGGGCCGGATCACCAAGGCGGTGACCCGAAACCCTACGTTGCCGGTTTTCACTGCCTGGGACTTGGGCATGGGGGACGCTATGTCCATCGTGCTGTTCCAGGTGGTGGGCCGCCAGGTGCACATCATCGATTACATCGAGCATTCCGGTGAGGGCATGGAGTACTACGGCGATCTGCTCAAAAAGCTGGGTTATTCCTACGGTGCCCACTACGCCCCGCACGACATCGTTGTGCGCGAGATCGGTACAGGGAAGTCCCGTATCGACGTGGCAAAGCAATACGGGATCACGTTTCAGATCGTCCCGCGCGTCTCCCGAAATAGCGAGGGTGTGCAGGCGGTGCGTAACTTCCTGCCGCTGTGCTGGTTCGCCGAGGACGAGCAAGACACCCGCGCGTCGACTGGCGATGCCGATACAGGCAAGCCAAGGACCGCAGGCGTGTCGAGGCTGATCGACTGCATCGACAACTACCGGAAAGAGTGGGATCTGAGGTTGGGCGTGTACAAGGATCAGCCACGTCACGACTGGGCGAGCCACGGGGCCAAGGCATTTGAAACCCTGGCACGCTGCGGAGTCTTCGAGGCAACGGCAGGGGCAATCCCCGCAGCGCCAACAACATCAAACACGGATCGAGCCCGACGCAACTGGAGCGCGCACACATGACCACTATGTTTATTGAATGGAAGCAGGTCGCCGACGTCATAGCCCGCCTGGTTGCCCCGCTCACCGTCCAGAGCTTTCAGCTACGTCGAGACATTGGCTTGGTCCAAGTCGATGCGGTAGAGATCAAGGAGCCAGATGGCGCGCACCCTGCAGTTCGGGTGCAGTTCGAGATGGCTCACGACCTGGGCGTGACACTCAACGTCAAGTTGGCCGAGTTTGCGGCCGACCCCGTGAACTACATGCAGGATCTGCTGGCGAACCTGCGGAAACTGGAGCACGGCGCGAAACTGCGCCGCTCTGGCCGTCAGGCTGAAATCAACAACGTTCATGAGGCAATGATCCATGGCTGAATTAGGTTTGCTGCAATTCAGGAGCGCCGCAGACCTGCATGCTGATGACGTCGCCGCTGAGGAGCAGGCGCTGCAAAGCCGGCGCGCTCTACAGGTGCAGTCGTCTTTGGCGGCGCACATCCGGCGGTGCTTCGAGTCTGCCAAAAACGCCAAGCGTGAAATCGATGATCGGCTGCTGGACTGCGCGCGGCGCCAGAAAGGAAAGCATGAGGAGGCGAAACTCCAAGCGATCCGGGAAGCTGGTGGCAGCGAGATTTATCCCAAGCTGACCACCACCAAGTGCCGCGCGGGCGCTTCCTGGATTCGTGACATTCTGATTCCGGTCAACGGTCACCCATGGGGACTAGATCCAACGCCGGTGGCGGATATCCCGCCCGAGTTTCTTGCTGCATTTCAGCAGAAGCTCGCCCAGCAGATGATGCAGGCCCAGCAGGCCCAGCAGGGGGAGCAGGGGCAAGATGCGCCACAGATGATGCCTGACCCAGCCGAGCTGGAAGCGAAGCTGCGTGAGCTCATCCAGGAGAAGGCCAAGGAGGCGAGCGAGGCGCATGAAACGCTTATCGCCGACCAGTTGGCCGAGGGCGGCTGGGAAACCGCGCTCGAGGAGTTCATCGACGACTTCACCATCTACCCGGCGGCATTTGTAAAAGGGCCATTGCTTCAACGTGTGCCGCAGATTGCCTGGGGCCAAAACTGGCAGATGATCGAAACGGAGGAGATTCAACCCCTGTTTCACCGGGTTTCGCCCTTCGACATCTATCCGTCGCCAGATTCGACGAACACCGATGACGGTGCATTCATCATTGAGCGCGAACGCTATACACGGTCACGTCTCAACGCGCTCACCGGTGTTCCCGGCTATAGCGACAACGCGGTTCGCGCCGTGCTTGCCGAGCATGGCCAAGGCGGCCTGCGTGAGTGGCTCGCAACTGATTCGCAGCGCGCGCGGCTTGAGGACAAGGCCGGCGACTGGATGATCAATAACGGGGAAACCATCGAGGGGCTGCACTATTGGGGCGGCGCCCAGGGCCTGATGCTACTGCAATGGGGCATTGATCCATCCCAGGTGCCGGACGTGCTTGATGAGTACCAGGTTGACGCGATCCTGATCGGCAATCACGTCATTCGCTGCGTGTTCAACCGCAACCCTTTGGGCGGCCGGCCATATCACAAAGCGTCGTTCCAGATCGTGCCCGGCTCGTTCTGGGGTATGTCAATTCCTGAGTTGATGAGTGACGTGCAAGACTTCTGCGGCTCAACAGCCCGCGCGCAGGCCAATAACATGGCGTTTGCCAGTGGCCCGCAGGTGGAAGTTGATGAAGACCGCTTGCAGCCAGGTGAGAACCCCAACGAGATGTATCCGCTGAAGCGCTGGCGGGTGAAAAGCGGCCAGACACCAGGGCTACAGGGAGGCGCGACCTCACCTGTAATTCGCTTTTACCAGCCCGTCAGCATGGCTGGTGAGCTTCAGGCGGTCTATGACTCTTGGGAGAAGCGCGCGGACGACGCGACGAATATCCCGCGATACATCTACGGTGCCGAAAAGGTCGGTGGCGCAGGCAACACGGCCAGCGGCCTGTCGATGCTGATGGAGTCGGCCAACAAGGGGATCAAGGACGCGATCCGTCACATCGACCGTGGGGTGGTGCGTCGTGTCATTGAGGCGCTCTGGTTGTTCAACATGCGCTATTCCGATGACAACGCCATCAAGGGCGACTGCAAAGTCGTGGCCCGCGGCGCTAACGCGATGCTCCAGCGTGAGCAGACGCTGAACGCTCGCACTCAGTTCCTGAGTTTCACCAACAACCCGACCGACATGCAGATCCTTGGCCTTGAAGGCAGGGCAGCGATCTTACGCAAGGTTGCTGAAAGCCTGGATATGCCAGGCCTGATCCCGACGAAAGCTGAGATGAAGACCCGGGAGGAGCAACAGCAGGCCCAGCAGGCCCAGCAGCAGCAACAGCAAGCCGCCGCGATGGGACAGCAGGTCGAAGCGGAAACAGAGAAAACCGCTGCCCAAACGGCTGAACTGACCGCGAAAGCCGAGAAAACCCGTGCTGAGGCCCAGCGCCTCGGCATGAGCAACGGTGCCGTGGTTGCCCAACTTCAACATGCAGGTGGCGGAGCCAATGAAACCCAGCAACCACCAATGGCAAGCCCTGGTCAACCTGACCAACAGCCCGGACTGGAAGCACCTCAAGGAGATGCTGAACAGCCATTTGACGGAGGCGCAGCAGAGCCTGGAGGGGGTGAACAACCTGGAGGCTTTATTCAGGGCCCAGGGCAGGGCGAGCCTGGCCAGGGAGCTGATCAAGTCGTTTGAAGAATCCCGCGAGATGCTTGAGCGAATCCAGGCAAGCACCTCGCGGCCTATCCAGTAGCTACAAAAAAAGCCGCCCAACTTGAGGCGGCTTTTTTGTGGCCACTCTCCGGTCATTTGGCCAAATGCCCGGAACCAGTAGCACACCCAGAAGCCCGGACCTGCCGGCTCTACCCAAGGAGAACACGATCAATGAGCACGCTACCCCGCAACGTACAGGCGCAAATCGATGAAGCAACGGCTATTCAGGAAGCGCTGAATAAGCCTGCCGAGAACCCCGCACCAGATGCGGCTCCGGCAGCAGATCCAAATGCGCCGGTGATCTCAGACCAACAAGCACCCGCCAAAACGGACCCGGCACCCGCCGCCCGGAACGACGGTGCTGATTACTGGGAGCAACGCTTCAAGGTCATGCAAGGGAAATACAACGCTGAAGTACCCGCGTTGCAACAGGAAGTGTCCCGACTGACCGCAGAACTGGCGAAAGCGCAGCAGCCCGCAGGCAATGCGGTGCAACGCGCAGTGTCGGATCTGACCCCCGAGGAAATTGAGAGCTACGGGCCGGACCTCATAGCACTTATCCAGCGAGTGGCTGGTGGCCAGGCTTCTGGCGCCAATCCCGCGGAACTGGAATCGATCAAAACCGAACTCGAGGGGCTGAAGCATAAAACCCAGAAAAGTGAACAGGAAAAAGCCGAGCAAGCGCAGGAAGAGTTCTTCCGGCAACTGATTCAGCGCGTTCCTGACGCAGTTGAGATCAACGGATTGCCCGCGTTCCATGAATGGCTCAGCCACATGGACACGTTCACCGGCAAAGAGCGGCAGCAGCTTTTGATCGAGGCCCAGACTGCCAACGACGCATACCGCGCCGCTGCGCTGTTCCAGGCCTTCAAAGACGCGCAGCCCGCACCGGCATCACCGAGCCCAGATCGCACCATCCCACCGGAAAACGTTCAGCCACGCTCCACTCGCACCGATCCTACGCCGCCGGCGGAGGGTAAGTGGTGGAGCAATGCTGAAATCAACGAGTTCTACAAGGATGTGGCGCTGGGCAAGCGGTACACGAAAGCCGAGGCGACTGCGATTGAACAGGACATCTCAGACGCGGTAGCAAACGGTCGCATTTCGCGATAGCACGCGCTCTGTAACGCCGCGAGGCGTCAGGAAATAGGAGCTACACCATGGCAGGTCCAGTACGCGCCGCAGGGCATCCAGACTACAGCTCCACCAGCGCATCGGGTTTCATCCCGGCGCTCTGGTCGGGCAAGCTGGTGCAGAAGCTGTACGCCGCAACTGTTTTCGGTGAAATCGCCAACACCGACTACGAAGGCGAAATCAAGAACCAGGGCGACACCATCAACATCCGCACCGTGCCATCGATCGTCATTAAGGACTACAAAATCGGCGGCGGCGTGGTCTACGAAAAGCCGGTCAGCGACAAAGTCACGCTGCAGATTGACCAGGGCAAGTACTTCGCGTTCGAGGTGAACGACGTCGATGCTTACCAGGCCGATATCAAACTCATGGACGAGTTCAGCACCGACGGCGGTGAGCAGATGAAGGTCGCTATCGACACTCAGCTGCTCAACCGTCACTACGCTGACGCCGATGCGGCCAACCGCGGCGACAATGCCGGCGCCAAGTCTGGCGGCATCAACCTGGGCAAAGCTGGCGCGCCTGTGCAGATCACCAAGGACAACATCCTGGATGTGTTGGTGGACTGCGGGACCGTCCTCGACGAACAGAACGTTCCCGAGCAAGGTCGCTGGGTGGTTCTGCCGGCCTGGATGAACGGCATGCTGAAAAAGTCTGACTTGCGTGACGCCAGCATCATGGGCGATGCCACTTCGGTTTTCCGCAACGGCAAGGTCGGCATGCTCGACCGGTTCACTGTGTACATCAGCAACAACACCACCGCAGTGGATGACGTCGCAGCCACCAAGAGGGCCAGTAACGTGATGTTCGGTCACAAGAAAGGCCTCACCTTTGCCAGCCAGATGACCAAGATGGAAACCCTGCCGAACCCGAACGACTTCGGCAAACTCGTTCGTGGTTTGAACGTGTTCGGTTCCGGCGTCATCGACCCGAAAGCGATCGGCAACCTGTACTGCAGCCGCTGATCACCCTCATCTCCACACCATAAGCGGCCTCCTGGCCGCTTTTTGCTTTTCTCGGAGAAAACCATGATTCGCGAATTGATTGAAAAGGCAAAAACAGCCGACAAAGACGGTTTGCTCGAAATGCTGAAAGATCTGGGCTTGAAGGCAGACCAGCGCAAGAGCGAAGACACACTACGCTCCGAATTGCTCGCAGGGCTCGAGAAGGCCCTGGCTGACGAAGCCGACGACGAAAACGCGCCGAACCCCGATCTGGTGCCAGGCAATGCCGGCACTGCCGGCCTCGCTGATCCAAAGACTACCGGCGATCCTGACGCCGGTACTGGCGCCGCTGCACACCCTGCATTGGGTGATGGTGCCGATCAAGCGACGGATGGCGACCAACCCGCCGGCGGTGACTCCGCTTCCCACAGTGCTGCTGTTGAAACTGTGCAGGTCGCTGCCGACCCTGGCCCTGGGCGCCACATTGGGCCTTTCGCCGTGAACGGCGAGGACGGCCAGGTGTATCTGCCCGAGGCGCTGGTGCGCGATGCCACCATCCCAGGCATCAACATGAAGTTGGTAGCAGGCGAACCGCCAACAGCCTCCGCATTGGCCGAGGCCCAAGCGCCCGATCTCGACGACGTCGACGAGGAGGAGCGTTCGGTGCCGGTCACCGGCAATCGTCTGCTGCGCAACACCAGGACCGGCTGCGAGTTCGTATGGACTACCGAGCTGGCGAAACTTTCCTACATGCAAGAGGTGTAAACCGTGGCCGTGACGACTGTAGGCAACATCCTGACCCGCGCCAAAAAGATCCTGCAGGAAGTCACATCCAACGGCACGCGGTGGGCTAACACCGAGCTGCTGGATTGGCTGAACGAAGGGTATGCGGCAATTTGCAACATCAAGCCCAATGCCAGTTCTGTCACGGCCGAAATTACTTGCGCCCCGGGCACCAGGCAATCCATCCCCGAGGGCGGCCTGCGCCTGCTGGAGGTGGTGCGCAACATTACCCCCGCGGGCGGTGGGCTGAGTGTGATTCTCACGACCCGAGGCGCTATCGACTCAACCAGGCGCCGGTGGCACGCCGAGCAGCAGGTCGAGGAGATCGAGCAGTACATCTTCGACGAGGCTGCGCCGCGCCAGTTTTATGTCTACCCGCCGGCGATGGCCACCAGCAAGCTGGAGATCATCTACTCGTCGGTGCCAGACCCGCACGCCCAGGCGATGGCCACCGACGCCGCCGCTGAAAAGATCCGCCTGGATGACTCGTTTGCGCCGGTGCTGGTGGATTACATCCTCTCCAGGGCCTACGCGAAAGACGCCGAACACGCGGCCAACCTCAACCGCGCAACGATGCACTTCCAGATGTTCCAGGCTGCCCTGGGCATGAAGGTGCAGACGGATCGCATGCTTGGCCCTCTGCCAGTCGCCGCCACATCCCAGCAACAGGTACCGCAGCAATGAACGTGAGCCAGCTGGTCGACCAGATCCTGCCAAACGTGCCGGGGGTGGTAATCGCCTCTATCCGTGACGGTGTGGCCTGGGCGCTGCGCGAGCTGTGCACAGAGGTGCCGGCTTGGAAAGTCAGAATCCAGCTGTCCGATGGTGAGCAGCAAATCACCGCCGGGCCTGGCCTGGAGCCTATCCGCATCCAGGCGCTGTATCAGGATGGCCGGCCTGCCTATTGCCAGGTGTTCCAGCCTTCGCCGGACACGGTCATTGTCACCGGTGACCCTTCGGGGCTGACCGCTGATGTGGTCGTGCGGCCCACGTTTGGCTCCACTTTGGCGGTGCCCCCGGACTGGCTGCTGGACCGTTACTGCGAGGCGTTGATGCTCGGCGCCCAGTACTGGCTGCGCAAGATGCCCGAGAAACCCTGGTCCGATATGCAGCGCGCCCTGATGGATCAGGCAGCGTTCTATGCCCTCTGCACGAATGCCCGATCTGAGGCGCTCGCCGGCCACCAGTCCGGCAGCATAAGGATGAATACACCGAGGTTTCCATGACATCGATTGCGATCACGTCTTTCAAGGGCGAGTTGCCAGCGCTGACCCCGCGTCTTTTGCAGCCGACCAACGCCCAGGCGGCCCGCAACGTCAATCTGCGCAAGGGGTCGCTGCGGGCTGAAAATGCGCCGCTGCCCGTGCTTGGGATTGGCGGCGTGATCAATCCGTCATCCATCTACCGGTACCCATTCGGTAACGACGGCGCCGGGTTCTGGTTTGCCTGGGGCGATGGCCAGCAGGTCAATGCAGCAAAAAGCCCGCTCGCGAAGGATGCTTGGTCGCGGGTGTACTGGACCGGCGACTCGTTTCCCAAGATGGCCCCCATCGGTGTCGCCACTCAGGGTGCTGGGCCATACCCATCCGGGTTTTATCGGCTGGGCATCCCTGCTCCGGTCAGCGCGCCATTGGTGACAGAGCCAGCCGGCGGTGAAGCACCGCCCACCACCACCGTGGGCGCGACGTATGTGGTGACCTATGTCTCAGCCTATGGCGAAGAAGGGCCGCCTAGCCCTGCGTCGAACATCATCAACCGCTGGGACGGCGCGGGCGACCAGTTGCCTGGGAAAGTCAACGTTCAACTGCCGCCGTCGCCCAACGGGCCGTACAACATCGTCACCAAACGGCTCTACCGGTCGGAAAGTGGCGGTGAATTCCTGTATTTGGCTGACTTCCCTGTGGCCCAAGGCAGTTGGGTGGACGACGTGAATAGCGATGAGCTGGGTATTGCCTGCCCGTCGCTCACCTGGGATATGCCAGATCCGGCGATGGTCGGCCTGGTCGAGATGCCAAACGGCATATTTGCCGGGTTCTTCGACAACACGCTGTGCTTTTGCGAGCCGTATCACCCGCACGCCTGGCCGGTTGATTACCAAATTTCCTTTCCTGACAAAATAGTCGGGATTGGCGTCACCACTGCCGGGCTGGTGGTTGCCACCACCGGACGTCCGCGACTGGTCACCGGCACAACGCCTGCGGCGATGAGCGCTGCTGACCCGGATGCAGACCGTCTGTGCGTGTCCAGGGGGTCGGTGGTCGATATGGGCGAGTACGTCGTCTATGCGTCGACCGAGGGGCTGGTGGCGGTGTCTGGCGGTGAGCCTCAACTGATCACCGACGGGGTGCTGACGCCGGAGCAGTGGCAAGCGCTGAATCCTGCATCGATTCATGCGTGTCGATACGAAGGTCGGTATCTCGCGTTTTACGACGGCGGGTGCTTTGCACTGGCCCCAGGCGAGGGGATCGAGTTCATTGACGCCCAGGCGGCCAACTCCTACTACGACATTGCGGCCTCCACGCTGTATCTGATCCAGGGCAACACGATTGCCAAGTGGCGAGGCGGGCCGCCGATGACCTACCGATGGCGCTCGAAGGTATTCGAGTTTCCACCAGGCTCAGCCAATTTCAGCTGCGGAAAGGTGGTGGCGGCGGCGTTTCCGGTCCGGTTCCGCGTGATCGCCGATGGCACCACTGCGCTCGACGCCGAAATTGGCAGTAACCAGATGTTCAGGCTGCCGCCGGGTTTCGCGGATGCGCGCGAATGGCAGGTGGAAGCGTCCGGCTCGACCGAAGTTTTCTCTATCCAAATTGCGAACACACCCTCTGAGTTGACCTAATGACGACAAAACGCTCAAGCCTTCCTGCACCCAGCAGCAAGGTTTCGGCGGAGTTGCGCCCGTTTTTCAGTGCTCTGACTGAGATCATTGAGACGGGCGAGGGGAATCGCGGGAATGGCCTCGACAAGAAGCTGACCTACCGGGATTTGCTGGAAAGCGGTGCGTTCACGCTCCGGCCAGGCTGGAAGCCAGGTGGTAACGGCGGATTGGTTCCAAGCCCTGGCGTGCCAGACCGGGCAATACCGCCTGCCCCTGTGGGGTTCCAGGGTGCTGGCGTGTTCGGCATGAACACCTTGACCTGGGATAACCCCTACAAGCTCTATCGAAACCACTCGCTGACCAACATTTACCGCAGTGAAACCGATAACTTCGGTCAGGCGACGCAGATCAGTCGCGCCACGGGCATGATGTACAGCGACCCAATTCGAGGCGATGCAGTTGACCCCAACGACCCCAAGAAAGGGAAAGTGTATTTCTACTGGATCACCTGGGTTTCCACCTCGGGCATTGAGGGGCCGCCCAACAGCCCGGCCGGCACCGCCATCGAGGCGCAACTCGATATCGACTATCTGCTCAAGCTGATCACCAGCCAGACCAGTCAGAGCGAGCTTGCAAAAGCGCTGGCGAAAGCCATCGACCTGGAAGGGCTGAATCAGACGATAGCAATGCTGGATGCGGCCGCGCAGTCGGCGAGGCTTCTGACGTCCGCTGAGCGATTCCTGCGCGATGACGACAACGTCCAGATCCGCCGGCAAATCACTGATATTCGGGTGCAGACCGGCGAAGACGTGAAGGCGGCTATCACGCAGCTGCAGGAAGTCATTACCTCCGATCAGCAGGCAATCGCCCATCAAATCGACCTGATGCAGGTCAGCGTCGGTAAGGCCCAGGCCGATATCGTCGGCGAGCGATCGGCGCGTATTACTTTGCAGGATGCCGCCACCCAGGCACTGAACGGCATGTCGTCGCGCCTTGAGACCGCTGAGGCGGTGCTGACCGGTTACAGCGAGACCTTTGCAAGTGC
The DNA here is from genome assembly GCF_047943075.1 of Pseudomonas sp. NFX183. Classification (NCBI taxonomy): domain Bacteria; kingdom Pseudomonadati; phylum Pseudomonadota; class Gammaproteobacteria; order Pseudomonadales; family Pseudomonadaceae; genus Pseudomonas; species Pseudomonas sp. NFX183. The sequence continues at coordinate 3,096,276 of NZ_CP181333.1, forward strand.
TTTGGAAACCCAGGTTCGCAACATGATGAGTCTGGTCGCGCGGATGGATAACACCGACGCGATATACGTGAGCGATCAGCAAGCCATCGTCACCGAATTTGAAGCGACTACCCGCGCAATCACGACTCTGCAAAGCAACTTGAATGACCAGTCAGCAGCCATTGAGCAGACTCTCAGCACTCATTCCTCGGCGCTCGAGGGGTTGTCGGCTCAGTACACGTTGCGGCTCGATGTGAATGGGCTTATCAGCGGGTTTGGTGCTTACAACAATGGCGCAGTGGCTGACTTCTCTATCTTGGCCAACCGCTTCTGGATCGCCACACCTGGTGTGCAAGGCCCTAATTATGTGAACCCTTTCACTGTCGATGGCGAACGGGTCTATATCAACACTCTGCTGGTCAGAGATGCATCCATCCAGCAGGCGCAGATTGGGCCAATAAGTATCGGAAAACTGACGGCCAATGATGGGTTTACGCCAATCACAACCATCGGCGGCCAACTGCGCGCCGAGGCCATCGACGTCGCGAACATCACAATCGGGTTCGGCCAGGTGTACGGGCAGTTGGTCAGCTCGCAAATAGGTGCCGGCGGGCTGCCAAGGTTTGTAATCGACCCGCAGGCCGGGATTTTCATGAATGGCCTCGTGGGCGGGACGCGCATGGTCATGACGGACCAGTATCAACACTGGTACGACGCCGCCGGCGGCCTGCGTATTGAAATCGGGGAGATGATGGTATGACGTCGATCATTCGCTGCCGTGATGCGAATCAGCAGGTCACGTTCGATAGCACGGTTCGAACGATTCGAAAAATGGAATCGATCCGAACCCAGAGTAATGCCGGTGGCAGCCTAGACCTGACCCAGTATGCAGGCTTCAAACTGGACATCAGCCTGATGCCTGCGGAAAACGTGGGGTTCTCCCCTGTGCCCCTTGTGGTGATCAGTGCGGACGGCAATACGCTGACCTGGTCCCCAGCGCCCGTTTCCTGTTTTCTGATCCTTGGGATTTCTTCATGAGCATCGGATTCAGGATCAAAAACGACTGGGGTAACCTCGCCGTCGACGAGAACAATCCGATATTCATCGCGGTCGGTGAGAGCGCAGGGCACGTCGATAACGCCGGCTGGACCGATATCCGCCTTTACAAGGACAGAGACGGCATTCCGCCGGTGGCGATCTTCCTGGAATACACGTTCTACGGTGTATCAACCAGCCCGACGCCGCCGCTGGTGTTCGCCAGGCCTCGCAACGTCGCCTCTCAGGTGAACACCGTCATCGGCTACGTTGCCGCCAAAGGTGCGCCAGGCGCATGGACCGGAATGGTGGTGGTGTTCACCATCACGAACCTCCCAGGCAACCCCCAGAACACCGCGCAGCTTTATCCGCTCCTGCGGGCTTATATGTGCGAGTTCCTGGTGGTGTTCTCCGGCGGGTATATCAGCGGCGAAACCCACGGCGTGCGTGTGTGGGCGCCCGGGTCGTCGACGGTGGTGTTCGACTCCGGAAACAATGCCGTCAGCTACAAGCGATCCAATGGCGTCTGGAACTACAGTCACCGCGACCAGGTGCTCAGCGACCAATACCTCGAGGCTTGGAACGGCTCGGATACGTTCGGGGCTCGCAATGAATGGATGCTGATCAGTTCCATCGGGACTGGCTATTTCATGCGGTACAACGGCGAGGTGGCCGGCAGCAGGATGATTATTCCAGGCCTGATAGGGGAGGCCGTTCAGCGAATCATCCTCACAGGCCGGTCTGGCACGCTGATTCACATGCCATTTCTGTTCATCGAAACCCGCAAGCCAGTGGCTGAAGGTGTCGTTCTACCCACCGGCCCCGGCCCCGCGTAAATTCTTCAGGAAAAATCATGGCTACGACTCATATCTACCGCGCTGGCACGGTCAGCATCGCCTCGGGCGCTGTAATTGCAACCGGCGCGGGCACCGCCTGGCTGTCGAACGCGGCCAGGGGCGACGTGCTGGTGGTTCCAAGCGGTCAATGCTTTGAGCTGGTTACGGTGGAGACCGACACCCGGCTGACGCTCGATGCGGCCCCGGTGGCGGCGATAAATGGCGCACCCTACGTATTGCTTCGCTTTGCCACCGCCCAAAATGTGCGCGATCTCCTTGAGAAAGTAGAGGAGTTCCTGAAGGACAGGCAGGTCAGCCTGGCCGAGTTCGCCGACTGGGCTTCCGGGACTGCTACCGGCGGGCCGAACAAAGACGGAAAGTATCCACTCACCGACCGGTACGGCACTGTCACCATGTCCGCGTGCCCGGCCAAGCTTGCAGTTATTGCGGGCACTGGCGGCGGCGGGGCCGGAACGGTGAAGCGACTCAATGACGTCACCCCGGATGAAAACGGAAAGCTCACCGTCACCCCGGGCGATATCCAGGCGGCGACGGCCCAGCAGGGTGTGCTGGCTGATGGTGCTGTGCAAAAGGCGTTGTCCAAGATCTATAAGCCCCTGCTCACCGACGTGCTGGTGCTGGGGGACAGTCGTGTTTTCCAATGCACAAAGGGCAACGTCGGGTTTTCTGACTGGGCAGTGTCGGAATCCGGCGGCCTAGCGGCCTTCCCCCTCAACCTGAACAAAGGCATCGACGGCAACACCACCTCCCAGATGCTCGCCCGACTCGAGGCTGACGTCTTGGCCAACAGCGCATCGTTCGACGTGATGGTGCATTTCGGCACGGGCAATGACCGCATCAAAGGAATGTCCCTGGAGCAGACAATCCGGAACGTTGAGTATATGTACGCCGCCCTGATCAAGCGGGGCAAGGTTGTCATTGCCGTCGCAGAGACTCCGATCATCGGTGCGAACGTGGGTTTGCCGGCGCAGCAGACCGCGAACCACTTCGCTATCCATAACTGGTATCTGAACGTCGCTCCAAGCTTGGGCGTCCTGGTGGTGAATCCTTGGGACGAGATGGTCGACCCGGCATCCGGTTCGAATTTCTGGCCCCTGGGCGGCCTGACTGGTGACGGTCTCCACCCAACGCCCGCCGGCGCGCGCATCATCGGTCGCAAGGTCGCCGAGGTGCTGAAACGGCTCTTTACCTTTCCCGCAATCCTCCCTACAGCGAATGTTGCGTTCGACGCAGCGCTGGTGCCCGGCGGAAGCCTGATCCCGAATTCGCTTCTTACCGGCACGAACGGGCTGCTGGGGGATGGCAGCAACGCTACCGGCCAGCTGGCTTCGTCATGCACCCTGCTGGGCTCGGATCTCAACGGCCTGGCCGTGGCGGCTTCGAAAGAGGCGGCAGATATTGGGTTCAAGCAGGTTATGCGTATCACCGGGATGCCCAGCGGCACCACGCCGACACTGACTTTTGAACAGTCGGTGGACGTATCGAGGGTTGCGGTAGGGCAGCGACTGCGCGCTGTGGCCGGCTGGGAGTTCATCAGTGTGAATACCAGCGTGCTGCAGGTCGCCCTGCAAATCGTCGCGGTGAGTGCGAGCGGCACCACCATTGCCCAGATCGGGCAGAACCAGGAACTCGTCAACGCAATGCCGATTGGGACCATCGCCGGGACCCTCGTCACGCAGACACTGACCCTGGCCGAGGTGCCCACCAGCTTAAAGGTCCGGCTGTCCATCATCTGCAAGAGCGGTACCGGGCAGGACGCAACGATCAAACTTCGTCAGGTAGACCTGACACGAATTTTCGCGTGAGGGCTTATCAATGAGTGAAACACAAGAGCAAATGCTTGCCAGGGTGCTCCAGGGTAATTCCGATGCAATCGCGTTCTGCGAGACGCTTTTCGCTATTTCGCAGACCTTGGATGACATCGTGGACGGTGATAAGCCGCTCACCACCAACGACGTTTACCAGGCTTTCTGGTTGGCGCTGATCGAATTACCCATCAACCCGTTCTATCGGCACTTCGAGCACTTCGTGCGTCCGCTCATGGCCGGCGCTCTCCAAGACTGGCGCGATAGCGTCACCCTGGAGCGAGACGGCGACCATCACGGCCGCAGCTTGGCCTTTGTCCTGCGCGACCAGCTCACCGGTCTGGTGGTGCAGTGCGCGTACCTCATCGGCGGGAGTGCCTGGATGGCAGAGGTCTCCGCCGGCATTCGTCGATTTTTCCATGACGAGACCTTTTCTGCCTACAACCAGGAACTGATCAAAGGAGTTGCACGATGAGCGGCGGCGGAAAGAAGGCAGACAACTCAATCCAGGAAACGCCCGAGCAGAAGTTCGCTGCCCAGGTGGCGGCGGAGAAGTGGAACTACGCCCAGGAGCGGCTGGCGCCCGTCGAAAACGCGTACATGAAACGCGTGGATGACATGGATTCGGCCGGCAGCATGGCCTACGTCCGCGGCAAGGCGAACGCGGGGACGCAACAAGCACTGGCGTCGGGCCTGAAGCAGGTCGACCAGGGCATGGCTCAGCAGTACGGTCTGAACCCAAACAGTGGCCGCTCCATCGGTGCCCAGGGAGACTTGGCCGCCAGTGTCGGGGCCGCCGGCGGCGACACAATGGCTCGTGCACAGTTTGAGCAGAAGGGTCAGAAAATAGCCGGGCTCAGCAGCGTAGCGGCCATCGGTCAGGGGCAATCGTCTCAGGCCCAGGCGGGTCTCAACACCGTAGCTAACCAGGCAGCTCAAGATGCTCAAGCTGCCGCGTTCACCAGCTTCAACCGTAAATCGGCGAACCTGCAACTCGCTGGCGCGGCCATGGGCGCGGTGGCCGGCGGAGCCGCCTACGGGCTCAACAACATGGCCGAGGCGAAGAAAGCGGCTGCGGCCTCGGCAGGTGACACGAACTCTGGCCTATCTAGCTTCAACAGCGGCTACGGGATGTCCACGGACAGCCTGCAGGGGTTTAAGTACAAAGCAAACTTCGGAGGTGAATAAAAATGCCCTACTACGTAGATCCGAGCGCCGCGTTCGCCGGAAAACAAGGTGCCTCCACGGTGCTTGGGCAGTTGAGCCGTTCCCAATGGGATGACTGGAAGGCTCGCTTTCAACCCTACGTCGACAAGCTGGCCAACATCGCCACCAGCGACTCTTTCGCCGGCGAGCAAGCCGCGACCGCCTCGGAGTCAGTCAACAAAACCTTCGACAGCGCGACCCAGGGCCTGCAGATGCAGCAGCAGGGCATGGGGTTGATGCTGACGCCTGCCCAGCAGGCAGCCCAGGACAGGAAAATGCAGCTGGGTCGAGCTTCAGCAACGGTCGACGCGAGCAACAACGCACGTGTTTCGGCGCGTGACCTGCAAGAGCAAATCATGGCCGGCGGGATGGGCCTCAGTGGACTGAAACCGGGGAGTTAAATCATGGGTTATGGATTGATCGGATTGAAACAGGAAATGCAGGGGGAGGCCATGCAAGGCCTCTCCCAGCTATCCCAGCAGCAGCAACAGGCGAAACTGGCTGAAGACCAGATGAACCAGCAGAACAAGGCCAACACCCAATCGAGTCAGGTGGGCATGGCCACCACCGGCGCTATGGCCGGCTCAGCCTTTGGACCAGTTGGTACGGCCATTGGCGCGGGGATTGGCTTCATTGCAGGGTCTTTTATGTGACGGGTATAGTTAAACAGTCGCGATGTGATCGCTCTCTGTTCGTGAAGGAAGCCTGCTATGTACGTCGAGTTATTCACCGGATTGGTAATTCTTTGGTTCTTGGGGAGTTACATTTATAACTTTCATTTGGCCTCTAAAGAGTGTGAGCGGCGGGCGCGGGAATACAACAAAGCAATGGAAGCGCTTGTAGACGAACTTGGACCCACTAAATACAGTCAATTTTTTGATCAGCACTCGATTTTCCCATTTATGGAAGAGGGCGTTAAGAAAGGAAAGTGGGGTATTCGCCTGGGCTGGTAAAGCGCTTGCTTCAAGCTAGTCAAAATTAATAACTGGACTACATAAAAAACTTAACACAAAGCAAATTAGCAACGGCAGACATTAGGTCGAGCTGTTTCTTATTGTCGGGAGACAACAAATGGCAGGCGGATTAGACACCCGTGGCGGAATGGATGGCTTCACTCAGGGCTTTGGCCTGGTAAGCAATCTCCTCGCGCAGAAGGACCAGCGAGCACTCCAGCAGGCTCAACTCGCCCAACAGGCAGAGGATCGCCAATATGGCCGCGAGATCCAGCAACAGGAAATGGGCCTGCGCAAAGACGATTTGGCATATCGACGGGAAACTGATCAGCGAAACTACACTGACACCCAGGCCCAGCGTCAGTACCTCCACCAGCGCGATGCCGATAACGCTGCGCGCCAGGACCGCCAGTTCCAGGCAACCTACGGCCTTCAGGTGGCTGGTCAACGGCAGGCGGCGGCGAGGATGCAGCGCGAGGATCAGCGCCTCGACCTTCAGCAACAGCAACTGACACGCCAGATCGGTCGGCAGGACAAGGCGGAGATGCAACAGCAGGATGCGCTCACAGCGAAATCGGCTTATGCCAAAATCGCCGCCGGCGGTGACCTGGATGACACCGACCTCGAAGTCTTCAAGCGCAACCCATGGATGGACCCCCGCCACGTCCTCTCTCCCGCTATGCAGGGCGACGTGGCCACCGCCGGCAAAGTATTCACCGGAGAACTCAACTCTAACGCCCCGGAAGCCTTGGATGCTGTGAACCGGGTGTTTGGTCCCGATATCCAGAAGGGCGGCGGCGGCAAAAAGCGCATTGTTCAGGTAATGCCCGGTCAGACCGAGGGCACAGTGGTGTTCGAGCTGGAAGTCACCGGTGATGATGGGAAGAAATACACCGCCCCGATGACGAAGAATCGCGGTACTACAAATGATGCCGACGACGAAGTGCTCGAGGTTCCCATCGAGAAATTGGTTGACCGTGTGTCCGGCTACAAGCTCCTGAGTGGCGTATTCAATACCCCTGAAAACAGGCAGGCCGCGCTGCGCTATGGCCAGCAGATGGGATTGGCTCCGAAGGATCAGATGAGCAAGCCCCTTGCTGCCCCGGTTCAAAAAGCCGAGGACAAGGATCTGGAAGCCATCGCCGCTGCGTCAACCATGAACGATCAGCTTTCGAAGGTTGGCGAACAGATATCTTCTGGGAAGCTCAAGCTCGGGCCGGTCAGCAACACGCTCGCATCCGCGCGAAATGCTATGGGCATGAGCACTGAGGAGTCGCGGAACTACGGTTCGTTGAACTCCACGCTTGAGCAGCTGCGCAATGCCAGTTTGCGGCTCAACGCTGGCGTGCAGACGGACGGTGACGCCCAGAGAGCCTGGAATGAGCTCATCACCAACATCAACGACCCCGCGCTCGTGCAGCAACGCCTGACTGAAATCCGTGCCCTGAACGAAAAGGCAATGGATCTGAAAACCAACATGATCCAGCAGCGCCGGCATAACGCCCGTGCGGAGCCTTTGGACATTGGCACGGTCATTCCGCAGGTGGACCAACAGCGCGGTTTGCAAATGCCAAAAGCTCAAGCTGCGCCTCGGCAAGAACAGCCTGCGTCGCCTCGTATCGCAAACGACGATGATTACAATCGCCTGCCGTCCGGCACGGTGTTCATCGATCCGAATGGAAAACAAAGGGTGAAACCATAATGGCCGCTTGGGAAGATGCTCCGCTCCATGAAGCGGCCGCTGTTGCAAAACCAGAAAACCGCCCTGCCAGATCCGCATGGGAATCTGCGCCGATCGCGGAAAAAGAAGCCCCTCAAGAAGGCGGTTTTTTCCAGTCGGTGAAGAATTTGTTCACAGGTGAGGATCGGCAAACCCGCGCAACTAAAGAGCTTCCAGAATTGCAAAATTCTGGGCTTTTCAAAGGTCTTGATATCCCGGCTGGCCAGCAAGCTGCGTTGTTCGCGGCGCTGCCGACTACCACTGATACTGGCGAAATTGCCAAAATGTTGCGGTCCAGTTCCCCCTATATCGGAATTTCTCAAGACGAGAAAGGCAACCTGATCGCTGCAAACAACAAGACCGGTGTACAGGCAGTGATTAACAAGCCAGGCTTGACTGGCCTCGACGTGGCGCAGGCTGTAGGTATTGGTGCAGCATTCACGCCAGCAGGGCGGGGGGCTGCAATGGCCGGTGGTGGCATGGGTCGTCAGGCATTGGTTTTAGGTGCGGGCTCCGCTGCTACACAGGCGGGGCTTGAGGGCCTGCAAGAAAATGCCGGCGGTAATTTTGACGGCGGCGATATTGCTATTGCTGGCGCGCTCGGCGCGGCAACCCCGTTTGTAGCGAGTGCCGCGGGCGGTGTTGTGGACGCTGGTAGGCGTGCAGTCAGGGCAATGCGAAATCCTGCCCAGGGCGAAAACGCTCAACTTGTTCGAGCAGCCGAGCAAACCAACATCCCATTGATGACTTCTGATGTATTTCCGCCTGAAACGTTCATGTCACGCAGCGCGCAGGTAGCCGGTGAGCGAATTCCGTTCGCTGGTACGGCTGGTGCGCGGCAAGCGCAGCGAGAAGCACGGATAGCCGCGGTTGAGGATCTCAATAATCAGTACCCGCCGCCCCAGGCTGATCAGATTATGGAAAGCCTTCAGGCAAGGGTGGGCCGCCGGCGTCAAGCTGCTGGTAACAGGATTGGCAAGTACGAGGCCCAGCTGGATCAGGTAGGAGTTGTGCCATATGCCAGAACGACCCAAGCCGCGGATGACGCTCTTGCCGAGCTAAACCGGCCGGGAATTGTAGGAAGCCCGGAGGCGGCGAACGAAATCCAGCAGTTCATGCAGACGCTCAACGCGGCGCCGCAAACCTACTCCTCACTCCGGGAGAACCGCACAGCGTTGCGAGACATCGTTAAGTCTTTCGATGGTGCCGCGAGGAGCCAGTTGCCTACTCGGGCGAAAGCACTACTTACCCGCCTTCAGTCGGCGCTTTATGACGACATGAGCGATGTTGCGCAGGCGAACCTGCCAGTTCAAGACGTTCTCAAGCTTCGTCAGGCGAATGCTATCTACGGCGAAGAGGCCGGAAAAGTAAGCAAGTCACGCATGAAGTCAGTGCTTGATCGTGGAGATGTCACGCCTGAGCTGGCCGAGAGCTTGCTTTTCAGTCGGAAGCCAAGTGAGGTGCGAAACCTATTCCAGAGCCTCGATACTGAAGGCAGGCAGGCTGCGCGTGCGACGATCATTCAAAAGCTTCTCAGAGATTCACATGGCGCCGATGGTCTATCTCCGGATCGTTTTATCAACAACATGAACAAGATGCCGGCCCAGGCTAATATTTTCTTTAGAGATGCTGATCGCCAACAGCTTGAAGGGTTGCGCCGGGTTTTGGATTCGACACGGCGCGCAGGACAGGCAGGCGTGATGACAAACACTGGGCAGCAAAACTACAGTATCGGCGGTTTCGCTGCCGCAACTGCGGCCGGGCTGAAGGCAATACCCATTGCCGGCGCGATCGGTGGTTTCGCACGTCTGTACGAGAGCGCGCCTGTTCGGAATGCCTTGATTCGGCTTGCGGAAAATCCAAGCACTGGCGCCTCTTCTGCTGCTGCACAGGCTCTGGCCGTACGCTTTTCACCTTACCTCCAGGCGATGCAAGCTGGTGGAGGGGATGACGATAATTCTGAGGCTACAGCACCCGTCGACCGGCCTCCGGCTACTGCAGGTCAGCCAAATTTGCCCAAAGTGCCGGATCAGGCTCAGATCCCATCCTCGGAGTCGACGGAAATATCGTCCAAGAACCAGCAGAGTCTGGAAAACGGCATCCCCGAACCAGCAGAGTCGGGTCGATCAAAGCAGCAAGGTCTGCTCGCTCCCGGAAACATCGATCTGAACGCCAGGCCCACGGTCAGGAATGCTGACGGCTCGATCAGTACCGTTCGATCAATGTCGATCGGCATCGATGGCAAGGAAGTGCTCATTCCCACAGTCAGCGATGACGGCAGGATCATGTCGGACGACGAGGCGATCCAGACTTATCAGCGCACCGGCAAGCACCTCGGTATGTTCAAGAATCCCGAGAGCGCTAATGCGTACGCTGAAAAGCTGCACGAGGACCAGGCGGAACAATATGGCGACAAGGATGGCGCCAAGCCCGGTGACGTTCTGCCGGAGGCTGGTGACGATCAAGCCGCCTTGCCCCCTGCCCAGGCGCTGGACCTCGCTGCCCGAAGTGCCGCTACCTCTCCGGATAACGATCTGCCTGAACCGAGTGCTGCCCAGAAGGAAGCGGGCAACTATCGCAAGGGGCATATCAGGCTGCAGGGGCTGAACATCGCCATCGAGAACCCACGCGGTTCTGAGCGAAAAGGCGTCGATGCGAACGGCAAGGAGTGGTCGCATCCCATGTCCGACCATTACGGCTACATCAAGCGCACCACCGGTGCTGATGGCGACCAGGTCGACGTGTACGTCGGTCCTGAGCCTTTCAGCCAGCGCGTGTACGTCGTAGACCAGAAAGACCAGGGCTCAGGTAAATTTGATGAGCACAAGGTCATGCTGGGCTACACCAGCCAGGCGGCGGCCATCAAAGCCTACAAGGCAAACTTCGACAAGGACTGGAGCGTGGGCGACGTCACCGAGATGAAAATGCCGGAGTTCAAGGCTTGGCTCAAGGCTGGCGACACCGAAAAGCCGCTTGCAGCCGCGACTTCGAAGCCAACCGTGAAGTCCATCAATGCCAAAATGGCAGCGGTGCGCCTCGGCGGAATGAGTGCAGAGCGCAAACAGCAGGAGTTGGCCAAGCTGACCCAGGAACGGGAACAGCTCGCCAGTTGATTGAAGCGGCCTGCTTTTATAGAGGCCGCACACCCCACTTAATCCGGCCGTGAGGCCCCACCCAATAGGTACCCCAGATGCCTGGACAATCTCCAGACTCGTCACTTTTCACCGATCCGGACCGTTTGAAACCCGGGGAGCGAGAGCCGATCCTCGCACTGAATCCGCTGCCGTTGAATGGCGAGGCGCTTTGCTCATGCAATTGCGGGTGGTTCGGCCCTGCCGGCCAGCGACAGGGCGGCGCGTGCCCAGCGTGTGGGTCCACTAAGGCGAAATCCCCCAGCAAGGCAGTGGTACACGTCTACGAGACCCTGACCAAGCTGCTGAGTGACAATAGTGAGCGACTCAAGGGCGCTCAGATCGACTGCATATCGCTGCGCGCCATGGTGGATCAGTCGGTCCAAAATTGCCGAACGCTTCAAGACGTCCAGACACCGCTCACTGCAAAGGCGGCAGCATTCGACGCCTCAATGAAGCTGATCGGCCTGCCGGCGGATACTGCACCTGATGTGTACCCAGGGTTAATTCAGTCCATTCTGCACGACCAGCTTCGCTACACCATGCACCGCGACGTGCTTCGCCTCGATCAGGCCGCTTGGGATGCCGTGCAGGACTTCCCGCAACATAAAATGTCAGCCTTGGACTACGACCAGGCTGTCGACCGTCAGATCTCGCGCTGGCGCCAGATTCAACACCAGGCGCAATTGCAGAAAGAAGCGGCTGAGCGAGACTTGGAGAACATGGAAAGCCCACCAGGTGAGACCGCCATAAATTGTGATATAAGTTAGCGGACCTCTAAGTCATGAGAGCTGTTTGATATGGGCCACCATAGAAAGGAATACACCGCTGATCCATTCAAGACGGGGCCTTTTAAGCTTAGTAAAAAGCGAGATGATTGGGCGACATATCTTAAGCAGCTGGCAACTGTGTTTGAGTCAATGAGTACTTTGCCGAATTTTGAAGAAGACAATTCTGTTTTCGTGTTCTCGGACTATGGCGGGGATCATAGTGGGGCGAGCTTCAATACATATTCCTTTTTGATTGTGTCAGCCGATAAAATCGGAGTTTTCCAGCATCATATGGCCGAGTTGAGGGAAAGGTATAAGCTCGGCTCGAAAGAGATATCTTATAAAAGCCTTGGGCACGGGCCCACCAAGAGATCATTAAAAGAATACTTGGAAGTCGCTGATGGATGCATCCATGGCATGATTCTGACGGTATGTATCGAGAAGTCCATAGTCAGCATGTTCGGTCCCGATAAGAAGCCAGCCAAGGAAAACCTTCAGCAGCTAAGTGATCAAATAGGTGCAGGTAAATGGCACGAATTTAAGCTCGAAAGAATGTATCGGATTTTTGGAATACTCGTCCTGCTTCTGGATTTAACAACTACCAGCGATCAAAAGGTTTTGTGGCAGAGTGACACTGACCAAATAAATGAGGAGGGGCGCGCAGCCAACTTTGGCGATACTCAGCGTCACCTATATAGCTTTTTGAGAGAGTTTACCGATAAGGATTACCCGCTCTTAGGATTTGCTAAAACATTTAAAGATGGTAGTCATTTTACTGATCTTTTGAGCTTGGCAGATCTCGCGGCTGGAATGGTCCAAGACATGCTATCCGATAAGTATTTTGGCAAGAAGCTACTAGTTAACGAAGAGCGAGCTGAAATTTGCAGGTGGCTAGGTCGACAAAGTAAGTTTCTCGAAAAGAAATTTATTGCAGTAGTGAAAAGAGATGATTTGATCTATTTCGAGCCCGTTTATATTGAACAGATAGGTTAAATGGGGGTGATCAGTGAACTGCCTTTATTTCTTACATTGCCTACGCCTTTATCAACTCTGAACCATTCGAATATCTCGGCCGGCTCGCCCTGGTGTAGCACCATCTCCTCGGCGCGCTCCTTGGGCGTGTTCGGATCTAGCCATTCGCGGGCCAGGTCGGGCGTCAGCACTACGGGGCGCCGATCGTGTATGTCCACCATGCCGCCGGCGCTGTCGGCTGTGATGATCACGAAGCCATCATGCTCGCCCGGGCCTTCGTCACTGTCGGGCAGTTGGCCAATGGCTGCACACAGCACGGGCGCGCCATCCCGCCGGCGTATCAGGTAGGGCTGCTTCTTCGTCCCGCCTTCGTCCACCCACTCAAACCAGTTATCGATGGGCGTGATTGCCCGGTGCGGCCAGATTGCGCGGAAGAACGGACCGTGGGCCACCTTCTCGACGCGGGCATTGATAGGCGCGGCGCGGTCCTTGGCCCAGTGTGGCCGCCATCCCCAGCGCACCATGTCCGCGTGCAGCAGATCACCCTGCAGGTGGAGCAGGGCGACTTGGGTTGTCGGGGCGATGTTGTAGCGCTCGAGCGGCAATTCACCGACGGAGTTCGCCAAGGCATTGGGCATGCTCAGCGCTGCGACGAAGTCGTGAATGCCGCTGTATTGGGAAATCCTTCCGCGCATAGGCACTCTCCGTCTGTCGAAATCCCCCACAGAGAAATTGACCGCTAGCGCCCTCAGGCTTTTTGAACATTTTCTTATTTATCCTCAACCACCTGTCAGAAGAATTATGCCGCCCTTCAGAATTACTGACGAATGCCGAATCAGAATAGGTAGCTCCTCGTTTCGGCCCGCTCCGATACGATGGCACAGGGATGTGGCAAGCCGCACATAACTCCGGGTGATCCTCGGAGCAGTTTGTCCTTCCTTTTGAGATCCTAGTATGTCCAAATCCCTGAGATTGCAGATTCTCGCGCTGCTCAGCGGCAGCCTCGTGCTGGTCGTGCTGATTGCCCTAGCGTGTTTCCAGTTCCTGTCCAGCAATGTACACGCCTATCGCGGTCTGCTTGAAGGACCGCTGCACGCCTCGCAACTGGTCAATCAGGCTAACCTGCAATTCAAGGTTCAGGTGCAGGAGTGGAAGAACGTGCTGTTGCGCGGCAAGCAGCCAGCCGATCGCGACAAATTCTGGGCGCAGTTCGAAGATCAGGAACGTCAGGTGCAGGACACTCTCGGCAGCCTAAGTTCAATGGACGGTCTGAGCCCCGAGACCAAGACGCGAGTCGACGCGCTCCGCACCGAGCACCGCACGCTGGGTTTGGCTTATCGCAAAGGCCGTGATGCTTACATCGCCTCAGGCGGAGACCCGGTCGCCGGTGACATGGCCGTAAAAGGCGTTGACCGTGCCGCCAGCGAGCAGATGACCGGCTTGGTGGCCGGCCTGCGCAAGCAGAGTGACGAACAGTCGAAAATCCTCAGCAGTATCGCCGACCGGACCATCCTGGTCGGCACGCTGGTCATGCTCGCCTCGGCGTTGCTAGTCGGCGTACTCACCCTGTGGATAGTCAACCGCAACATCGTCGGCCCGATCCGCATGCTGATCGAATACGTCGCACAATTGAGTCAGGGCAAGTTCAGCGACCGCGTCAGCATCACCCGTCAGGATGAGCTGGGGCGTCTGGCTGTTGCCGCCAACACACTGCGGGATTTCCTCGCCGACACTTTCTCCCGCCTCAAGCGCAGCACCACCGACCTGGACAGCGCCGGCAGCGAGCTGAAAGCCATTGCCGCGCTGATGGCCCAGGGGACTCATGAGCAGTTCGAGCGCACCGATCAGGTGGCGACGGCGATGACTGAAATGTCCGCCACTGCCCAGGAAGTCGCCCGTCATGCGGCTCAGGCTGCACAGGCCGCTGACGAAGCGGACCGCAGTTCGCAAGAGGGCAGCAAAGTCATGGGCGCGACCATTGCCGCGATCACCCAGGTGCGCACGGAGATCAGCAATACCGCCAATGTCATTCGCCGCTTGGAAACCGACAGTGGTCGGATTGGCAAGGTGCTGGAAGTGATTCGCGGCATCGCTGAGCAGACCAACCTGCTGGCGCTGAACGCCGCCATCGAAGCGGCCCGTGCCGGCGATGCCGGGCGCGGTTTTGCGGTCGTAGCCGATGAAGTGCGCACGCTGGCCCAGCGCACGGCGGCCTCGACGGCGGAAATAAACCAGATAATCAGCTCTGTGCAAACCGGCGCGGTCGATGCTGCCCAGGCGATTGAAAGCGGACAGGCACGCAGTCAGGAAAGCGTCGATCAGGTTTCACTGGCAGGTTCCTCGCTGGAACGGATTACCAGTGCCGTGGAAGCCATTCGCGACATGAACCGCCAGATTGCTACGGCTGCTGAAGAGCAGACGTCAGTGGCTGAAGACATCTCCCGCAACCTGACGGAAATCACAGCCATTGCCACCACCAACCAGGACAACGTCCAGCGCACCCAGACTGCTAGTCAGGATCTGCACGTGTTGTCGGTTGAGTTGAATGATGTGATTTCCCGGTTGAATGATTAGCTACCATACGACGATTTCAAGCACGTCATCTTCATTGAGGCCATGGCCGATTTTTTTTCGTCAGAATCGATCGGCTGCGGCTGCCGACGCCACTAGAGTGATGTTGGATCAGATAAATGAACGGTGGGGAAGGGGAACGTTGCGCGCGGCCAGTGTGCCAACGAACCCTGACTGGGGAATGCGCCGTGAGATGATGAGCCAGAGTTATACAACGCGGCTTGATCAGCTATGGACGGTCAGCTGCAAATAAGCACTACCACCACCAAACCCATTGCAAAGGATTGCAAATGACAAACCCAATCATTCCATGGATGGGCGGCAAGCGCCGCCTTTCGAAACGCCTGCTGGCGCTGTTCCCAGACCACGAGTGCTACGTCGAAGTGTTTGCCGGCGGCGCTGCGCTGTACTTCAAGCGAGAGCAGCCCGCAAAAGTCGAGGTTTTGAATGATCTCAACGGCGACCTGGTTAACTTGTACCGGGTAGTCCAGCACCACCTTGAGGAATTCGTTCGTCAGTTCAAGTGGGCACTCAGCTCCCGGCAGATCTTCGAGTGGCAAAAGATGACAGCGGCCGAGACGCTGACGGATATCCAGAAAGCGGCCAGGTTCTTCTACCTCCAACACCACGCGTTCGGTGCAAAGGCCACGGGACAGACATTCGGAACCGCGACAACCGGCCGGGCCATCAACCTTCTGCGGATTGAGGAAAACCTATCACTGGCCTGGCAGCGACTATCGGGAACCTACGTGGAGAACCTGCCGTGGTTGAAGTGCGCTGAAAAGTACGATCGACCCCACACCTTCCACTATATGGACCCTCCGTACTGGAAAACCGAAGGCTACGGCGCCGACTTCGGCTTTGACCAGTACGAGCGAATGGCTGAATTCATGCGCGTCTGCCAGGGCAAGGTGATGGTAAGCATCAACGATCATGCCGATATCCGGCGGGTGTTTGAGGGGTTTCGCATGAAGACGATGGACATTCGTTACAGCACTGCAAATCCAAGGAAGGCCTCGGCCGCGGTGACTGGCGAACTGGCGGTCATGAACTGGTAGCCTTACATCTCTTGCGTTGACCCCGGCTCTAGCAGGCAAGCCAACGAGCGCAGGCCGAGGCAGCGCAATGACATTCAAGCTGACACAATAGTTGACATGAATGTCAACTGTGGCTATCTTTGGCTCAACAGCTCAGTACAGCGCGCAGGTAATCTTTAGAACCTGCCCAGCGGTCCTGGGCTTTTTTTTGCCTAAAGGAATAGCAATGAAGCGAACTGCAGTGCTGGTCGATGGTGGTTTTTTCTTTGAGCGCATCCGATTTTTCGTTCGAAGGTACTTCAGGCCCGACTTTGTGCTTACTGCAGAACATCTAAGCACGATTGTGCACATTCTGGTGAAGTCTCACATTGAGGAGAAGAAAACCCTCAAGCGTGAGCTGTACCGCGTTTATTACTACGATTGCCCGCCGAATGATAAACAAGTGCGCCTACCGGTTATACCGGAAGGACATAAAACTCCCGGTCACAAGAATTTCAAGGAGCACCCGCCATACAAGGTTCGCGGCGAGCTTCATGACCTTCTCAAGAGGAGCAGGAAAACGGCTCTTAGGCTTGGGGAGCTTTCCAAAAGCGGGCGGTGGCGCCTAACCGACCACTCTCTGGATGATTTGCTGTCTGGTGAAAAGGAGTGGACGGACCTGACGAATGACGACTTCCACTATGCAATTGACCAGAAGGCAGTGGACATCAAACTTGGAATGGACATAACCACGCTGGCGTTGAACAAGCTTGCTGACGTGATCGTATTGGTAGCTGGAGACTCCGATTTTGTTCCTGCCGCCAAGCTTGCCAGGACGAACGGAATTGATTTTGTGCTTGACCCTATGTGGGCTACTACAGCGGCGAGCTTGAGCGAGCACGTTGACGGGATTCGTTCCTACGATGCTGTACGGATCATCAGCAATGTAACGAAAGAACCAGTGGCGGTCGTACCCAAGTGGTGGAAGCAGCCAGTGCAGGCTGAAGCTAACTTACCGCCTGATGACAATGTGGACGAGCCAGGGATTGGGGAGCCGCCAGTGCCCGCTGGCGGCTAAATTTTGCCTCCATTCAATCGTCTAAAACTACCTCGACCTACCTCGCATCCATTAGGTTTAAATGGCGATAATTGAAGGTGAAGTTTTAGACGGTGAGCGGCTGCAGCCCACGTAAACCGTGGCTTTAGCCACTCCTCAGCCCATACTGCTGCATTAGCAGCGCCAGGCATTCAAGAACCAACGTTTAGGAATTGTTTGAAAAATTCAGTGTATTTCGCGACTGCCCCCAACGCGATTGCAATGACGGTAAACGCGGAAAATAGCGGGTGGCCTTTTACGATTTCCAGCATTGCAATCGGACGGACACCAAATTTGTCTGCCCATGTAGCATTTGTTTTAAGGCGTTTTTCATGTGTACGCTCGAAGAAATTTGCAAACATGTCCAGCTTTCTGAGCGTTGATCTGTGCATCTTAAGATAATCACCGCTGACGAATGCGTCAGCTTCCTGTTCGCCTGTCAGCGCGTCGACGTCCGATACATTGTTCAGCTCTGTCAGGCTCATTATTCGGCCTCTGCGGCCCTTGCTGTCCTCGTGTGGAGCATAGGACTTGCCATAGAGGCTAACTAGTACCCTAGCCAGATCTACTTTTTTGTCATCCTGAAGCTCAAAAGGCTGCCCGCCCATGACGCGGTGTCGATGTTCAAGGGCGAAAAAGCCAAAATGCTCATCTCGCATATTCCAGTGAATGAACCGGCAGTCTCTATGCTGCTCTAGAAAAGTAAAATAGCCATCAAGCATTGATTTTTCATGGCTATCCAGCTCATCCGACATCGTCGCAAGTGAACCCTTCAGCTCCGCTGATTTATGAAGCGACCAAGATTTTGTCTGTGCAGACTTTAGGTTTCTCACGGCGATGGACGTCACTCGTTTCGAAGCGCCGGTGGATCCTTCATAAAATGATTCGCATGAGTAATGCACGACGTATACACGGCTTGCGTCTTGGTAGAGCTCATCCACCAAGGCCCGGCTTCTAGCGCGATCCTTTACCCGGTCAATCTCCGAACTCATATTTTGCCCCAGTCGCTTCACGTGACGCTGTCATTAAGCTGGCATAACCGAGCCAAAACCACCCATTCAGGCACAAAAAAGGCACTCGCGATAAACGCTAAGTGCCTGATTTATATAGCTTATTTGGTGGAGCCGGGGGGATTTGAACCCCCGTCCGCCAGTACTCCGCTGTCGGTACTACATGCGTAGCCGTATCTATTAAGTTAACCCTCAGCGACCCGAAGGGCAGGGTGCTTTGGGCGAGTTGTGTAAGTTTTAGCCGCTTCGTCCACAACGTACTGCACGGCGATTCTGTTCTATATGACAATCACTTTGGGTTTACAGACATCCCCTGGTGATTGCTGGACCCGAAGGTACCAGAAGCTCAGGTCTAAGGCTGCTTACGCAGCGATAGCGAATTCCTGGCCGTAGTTTTCGTCATTGGCAACTATAAGAAGTTGCAACAGTGGATTTACGAGTTCTGTTACCAACTCGGCATGCACCTAAAGTTTCGCGACCGGCGTCGAATCCTAAACGGCCCCGTGCTTGTAACTCGTTGTTTCATAGTGAGTGACAAGCCTGTGCAGTGTACGCCAAACCGTCACAGAAGGCCAACCCGAAGGTTGACCTCTGCGGCTGGCGTGGTTACTGATTGCCACCTTTGTCGCTGTTCTGCAGGTCTTGCAGGGCTTTGGAGGTGATCTCGATGCACTTCTTGTCATCACCGGCCGCGTGCGCGGCTTTGGCTTGGGAGACAGCGGTATCGATTTCGCCTTTTTTGCCACTGGTATCGGTTGCGAGCAGGGCTTGGCCGTTATTGATTTTGTCCAGATTGATTTTGCACAGATCAGGCTCACCGGCAGCAAAAACAGGGGAGGCCATCATCGCAGCGGTAATGAACAAGCCAGCAAGAGCGGAACGCTTCATAGGGAATCTCCTTGCGAAAAAGGGCTCGACGCTGCTGGCGTTCAGAGGCGGCCAGCGACATCACTGTTAAGCCTCGTACGCCGAGGCCTATTCAAATGACTACGCAGACGCACAGGCGTTCGGTTTAGTGGCCATTTAATGCGCTCGAGCTTGCGTTACCCGGTCCACCAGGTACACCAACCCGTGATAATCAATGCCTCCATGCTGGCTCAGGCCGATCTCGCAGGTGCGGCTGGTGGAAATGCCTTCGCTGCAATGTTGCACGGCGTCCTTGAGCGATCGCAGTGAGTGGGCGTTGAGCTCGGGCGTGGTAAAGCCTTTGTCGCCGGCGAAACCGCAGCAATGGATGCCTTCCGGGATCACCACGTTTTTTGAGCAGCGTCGCGCAAGATCAATCAACGCCTGGCTCTCGCCCAGGTGCTGAGTGCTGCAGGTGACGTGCACGGCGATGGGCGCCTCCTGCGGCGTGAAGTCGAGACGGTCCATCAGGTGGGTGCGGATAAAACGCACCGGGTCGTAGAGGTCCAGGCGTGTTTCGCCCAGGTCTTGTACCAGGCGCAGGGTGCAGGGGCTGGTGTCGCAATAGATCGGGTCGAGGCCGCCGCGGCTGGCGTGGAGCAGGGCGCCGATCAGCTCCTGGCGTTTGTGCTCGGCTTGTTCAGCATAACCTTTGGAGGCGAACGGCTGGCCACAGCACAGGCTGTCCTGATTGTCGGGAAAGACTACCTGGTAACCGGCTTTTTCAAGCAGCCCTCGGGTCTTTTCGTACAGCGACATCTGCTCTTTATCACCCGCCGCCGGGCCCATGGCGCGTGAGACGCAGGCTGCCAGGTAGACCACGCGCGGTCGCTCATCCGTCACGGCCGGGCTGAAGCGAATGGCTTTTTCCGGCTGAGGCATGGCGCTGCTCCACTGCGGGATTTGCCCCTTGGACAGCTTGGTCACCGTGGCGGACAGTTTGGCCAGGCGAGGCGCGCCCAAGAGCATGCGCGCGCCGTTGGCGACATGCAGGGTAAAGCGCGCACCTTGCAGTGCCGTGGCGAAATGGCTGGCAAGCCATTCGGCGGTTTTCTGACTGTCAGCGTCACGGGCGCGCAGCTTTTTCACCAGGTCGCCGGTATTGATGCCTACAGGGCAGCGTTGAGCGCATAACCCGGTGGCGGCGCAGGTGTCGATGCCTTGGTAGTGGTAAGCCGCTTCCAACTCGGTGGTGTCTGCACCCGCGCGTTTCTTCGCCTGGATATCGCGCCAGATCACAATGCGCTGGCGCGGGCTCAAGGTCAGGCCTTTCGAGGGGCATACCGGCTCGCAGAATCCGCACTCGATGCACTTATCCACAATCTCGTCGGCCGCAGGCAATGGCTTGAGGTGTTTAAGGTGAATGTGCGGGTCTTCGCTGAGCACCACGTCGGGGTTGAGAATGCCATTGGGGTCGAGCAGGCGTTTGAGCTGCCACATCAACTGATACGCATCGCTGCCCCATTCCAGTTCAACGAACGGCGCCATATTACGGCCAGTGCCATGTTCGGCTTTCAGCGAGCCACCAAACTCCACTGCCACCAGTTGCGCGACGTCGTCCATGAACGCTTGATAGCGTGCGATTTCTTCGGTGCTGTTGAAGCCTTGGGTGAACACAAAGTGCAGATTACCTTCCAGGGCATGTCCGAAAAGGATGGCTTCGTCGTAGCGATGTTTGTCGAACAACTCGATCAAGCGATTCACGCCGATGGCCAGTTGCTCGACCGGGAAGGTCACGTCTTCGATGATTACGGTGGTGCCGGTTTTACGTACAGCACCCACGGCGGGGAAGGTGTCTTTGCGGATGGCCCACAGCCGTGCGTTTTCGACTGGGTCCTCGGTGAAGTCGACCTGTTTTTCCACAGGGAAAGGTGCCAGGGACGCCATGATCAGCGACAGCTGCTCGTGCAGCAACGACGGCGACGCGGCGCGGGATTCGATCAGCAGCGCGCAGGCGTTTTCCGATAACTGCTGTACGAAAGCGGGCATGCCCGGTTTGTCCTGTACCGAACGCATGCTGCGCCGGTCCAGCAACTCGACGGCCGAGACCGGCTGGGTTTTCAGCACCGTCACCGCGTTGCAGCAGGCTTCGACATCCGGGAACACGATCAGCGCCGAAGCTTTGTGCGGGTGATCGATCACCGTGTCGTAAGTCACCGCGCTGATAAAACCCAGGGTGCCTTCGGAACCCACCAGCAAGTGGCTGAGGATATCCAGTGGCTCGTCGAAATCCACCAAGGCATTGAGTGACAGGCCGGTGGTATTTTTCAGACGGTATTTGTGGCGGATTTTTGCCGCCAATTCAGCGTTTGCCCGCGTCTCACGTCCCATCGTCGCCAGGCGTTCCAGCAGCGCGCCATGTTGGTTGCGAAAAGCCGCGACGCTCGCCGCATCTTCGGTATCCAGGCGGCTGCCGTCGGCCAGTACCAGCCGGATGCCAGCCAGGGTGTAATAGGTGTTCTGCGCGGTACCGCAGCACATGCCGCTGGCATTGTTGGCGACGATGCCGCCAATTTTGCAGGCATTGATCGACGCGGGGTCCGGACCAATCTTGCGTCCGAACGGCGCAAGCCACGCATTGGCCTGCGCGCCAATCACGCCGGGTTGCAGGCGGATCTGTGTGCCTTGCCCACGAATCTCGCGACCGTTCCAATTGTCACCCAGCACGATCAGCACCGAGTCGCTGATGGCTTGCCCTGACAAGCTGGTGCCCGCCGCGCGGAAGGTGACGGGTACGCGATCACGCTGAGCCAATTGCAGCAGTGCAACTACTTCGTCTTCCGACTCCACGCGAATCACCAGCTGTGGGATTAGTCGGTAAAAGCTGGCGTCGGTGCCGAAGGCCAGGGTGGAAAGTGGATCGTCGAAGCGACGATCTTTCGGGATCAGTTGTGCGGCGTCGCTCAGAAAAGCAGCAGGCAGGCTCATCGGTCCTCCAGAAATAGCTGACGCCGGCATGCGTGTCCGGCGTCGATTCTTACCCTATTACGTGCAGGTTTCAGTGCACCAGCATACCGGTGAACCAATAGGCCTGCGCCAGCGTGATCAGCCCGACGATGGTGGCAAAAAACAGGCTGTGCTTGAGGGTAAAGCGGAACAGATCGGATTCCTTGCCCACCAGGCCGGTGGCGGCGCAGGCGACGGCGATCGACTGCGGCGAGATCATCTTGCCGGTCACGCCGCCGCTGGTATTGGCGGCAACCAATAGCACGTCGTTGACGCCGATCTGGTGAGCAGTGGTGGCTTGCAGCGAGCTGAACAGGGCATTGGACGATGTGTCAGAACCTGTCAGAAAAACGCCCAGCCAGCCAAGGAACGGCGAGAAAAACGGGAATGCGGCACCGGTTCCGGCCAGCACCAGTGCCATGGTCGAGGACATGCCGGAGTAGTTGGTAACGAAGGCAAACGCCAGCACCATGCCAATCGAGAGGATCGGCCAGCGCAGCTCATAGAAGGTCTCTTTTAAAGTGGTAAGACCAGTTTTTACGTTGATCTTGAGCACCAGCATCGACACGAGTGCGGAGAAGAAAATCGCCGTGCCGGTGGCTGAAATGGGGTCCAGTTTGAACACGGCTGGAATCGCCGTTGGGGTGGTGACGATCGGGGCGGCCTTGATCACCAACTGGTCCAGGTGCGGGATCGCGAAGTTGAAGACCCAGCTGTACATCGAACCGCCCGCCGCGAACATTGCCTTGAAAGGTTTGAGGGTCCAAAGGGTGACCAGGATGGTCAGGATCAGGAACGGCGACCAGGCTTTGAAAATCTGCCCCAGGCTGTAGGGCGAAGCGACCGTTTGGCGTGGTTGGCCGAAGCCGCCGGCACTGGCGGTAACTGCGGCGCTGGACGTCGCGCCGGCAATCTGCGCGCCCGCAGTGCGCGTGGGCTGCCAGACTTTCAGGAACAAGGTCAGGGCTATCAGGGCGGCCAGCGCGGAAGTGATGTCCGGCAGCTCCGGGCCGATGAAGTTGGAAGTGAAATATTGGGTGACGGCAAAGCTCAGGCCTGCGACCAAGGCGGCCGGCCAGGTTTCACGAACGCCACGCAGGCCGTCCATCATGAACACCAGCCAGAACGGCACGAACAGCGACAGCAGGGGCAGTTGGCGGCCGGTCATGGCGCCGATCTTGAATGCGTCAATACCGGTGACCTGGCCTGCGACGATGATCGGAATACCTAGCGCGCCGAAGGCCACCGGCGCCGTGTTAGCGATCAGGCACAGGCCGGCGGCGTACAGCGGGTTGAAGCCCAGGCCGACCAGCAGTGCGGCGGTGATCGCCACTGGTGCGCCGAAACCGGCCGCGCCTTCGAGAAAGGCGCCGAAGCAAAAGCCGATCAGCAGCACTTGCAGGCGCTGGTCGTCGGTAATCGACAGCACTGAGCTGCGGATGATCTCGAACTGGCCGCTCTTGACCGTCAGTTTGTAGAGGAACACGGCTGCGACGATGATCCACGCGATAGGCCACAGGCCGTAGGCAAAGCCATAACCAGCGGCGGCCAGTGCCATGTCCACGGGCATCTGGAAGGCAAAGATAGCCACCAGGACCGACAGCCCCAAGGTGATGCTCCCGGCGACGTGGCCTTTGAGGCGAAACACGGCCAGGGCGAGGAAGAAAAATACGATTGGAATGACGGCGGCCAATGCGGACAGGCCGAGGCTGCCGAGCGGGCTGTAGAGCTGTTGCCAGGTTTGCATATGGGGTGGCCCCTGATTGTTGTTGTTAGGTTAGCGTGGGTAATTGGTAATACCAATTTACAGTTGCTGTTGGCTAGAGTAAAAGCCTGGGATGGGGTGTGTCAATTTGCCGCTCGCGAAACTTTGGTCGTAGCTGGGCGGCGCAGAGGTTCTGCTCGGGTAAATCGAGGGCGTTCTGATAGGTGCCGCAAGCGCGGCGATAGGCCAGAATAGAGGGCCCGGCGAGTGGTCGGGATTGTGGAGAGTGAGTTATGGGGTTTGATCAGGTGCGTCAGCGCCGTTTGTCTGACGATATCGTCGAGCAGCTTGAGGGCATGATCCTCGAGGGCACGTTGAAGTCGGGCGAGCGCTTGCCGGCCGAGCGCGCGTTGGCTGAGCAATTTGGCGTGTCGCGCCCATCGTTGCGCGAGGCGATCCAGAAGCTGGCGGCCAAGGGGTTGCTGGTCAGCCGCCAGGGTGGCGGCAACTATGTGGCGGATTCCCTGGGGTCGACGTTCAGCGACCCGCTGCTGCACCTGCTGGAAAATAACCCCGAGGCCCAGCGGGATTTGCTCGAGTTTCGCCAGACGCTTGAAGCATCGTGTGCTTATTACGCCGCACAGCGCGCCACCGAGGTCGATCGTGAGCGGCTGACTGCAGCGTTTGAGGCATTACAGGACTGCTACACGCGCGTTGATGAAGTGAGTCGGGTGGAGGAGGGCGCGGCGGATGCGAGGTTTCACTTGGCTATCGCCGAGGCCAGCCATAATGCGGTGTTGCTGCACACCATCCGCGGCTTGTTTGATCTGCTCAAGCGCAACGTGGTGACCAACATCGGTGGCATGTACCAGCAGCGTACGGAAACCCGCGACATGCTGATCAGTCAGCACCGGGATTTGTACCTGGCGATTATCGAGGGACGGGCCGAACAGGCGCGTGAAGTTTCAACACGCCATCTGCTGTATGTGCAGGAGGTGTTGGAGGAGGTGCGTCAGGAGGTCCAGCGCGTGGCGCGGGCGGAGCGACGTAAAGGTCTGTAGCCCGGGTGAGTCACCCAGGGCTACATCGTCACAAGGATTATTCTTCCTTACCCTTGTTACGTACGGCGCGATGCAGCTCACGATTGGAATCACGCTCGCGCTCGGTATCGCGCTTGTCGTATTCCTTTTTACCCTTGCCCAATGCGATCTCGCACTTGACCAGATGCTTGCTCCAGTACCACGACAGGCAGATGCAGGCATAGCCCTTCTGCTGTACAGCGGCGGCGAGCTTTTCGAGTTCGCGGGCATTGAGCAACAGCTTGCGCGTGCGCACCGGGTCAGCAATCACGTGGGTGCTCGCGGTGGTCAGCGGGGTGATATGACTGCCGAGCAGCCATGCCTCGCCATCCTTGAGCAATACGTAGCTGTCGACCAGTTGCAGCTTGCTGGCGCGCAGACTTTTTACTTCCCAGCCGGCCAGGACCAGACCAGCCTCGAACCGATGTTCGATGAAGTAATCGTGTCGCGCCTTTTTATTTTGCGCGATGGTCCCTGTGGGGTGTTTCTTTTGTTTAGCCATAGGGGCGGCATTATAGGGAGTTGCGAGTGTGTCGGCTACGGTCAACCTGCGTGCTTGAGCGTGTTGGACGAATCCCGGACAATACCGGCAGTTCTTTGGTTTTTTTCTCTCGCGGATTGGGCTGTTCTTTCGCGATGTTTGCCTCAGCAGTGGAAGTAACGCTCACATGACGACGCATATTCAACGTTCGGCTTTATTGCCTTATCCGGCGCAGGCGCTCTATGACCTGGTCAACGACGTGGCGCGTTACCCGGAATTCCTGCCATGGTGCAACACCGCCGAGGTGCTGGAGAGCAGTGATGAGCACATGGTTGCCAGTGTCGGTGTGGCGAAGGGCGGCCTTAGCCAGCATTTTGTCACGCGCAATGTGTTGGTCCCTGGGCAATCCATCGAAATGAATTTGCAAGAGGGACCGTTCACCCAGCTTCATGGGGTATGGGTGTTCAAGGCGCTGACTGACAAGGCCTGCAAGATCAGCCTGGACCTGTCCTTTGATTATGCGGGGCCGATTGTGCGGGCAACGTTGGGGCCTTTGTTCAACCAGGCGGCCAATACGCTGGTGGACGCGTTCTGCCAGCGGGCCAAGCAACTGCATGGTTGAGATTGAGGTGGTGTATGCCGCCGAAGACCGTCAGGTCTTGTTGGCGGTCACTGTGCCGGCGGGCACAAGCCTGAGGGCTGCGGTGCTGGCGTCGGGTATCGCAGTGCACTTTCCAACAGTGGCATTGGCTGATTGCCCTTTGGGCATATTCGGCAAGGTAGTTACGGATGCGGATATGCGCGCTGTGCAGCCGGGTGACCGTATCGAGATTTACCGGCCCTTGCTGGCAGACCCCAAGGAAGTACGCAGGCTGCGCGCAGCCAAGGCGGCGATTGCCAGGCAGAACAACTCATAAGCCTGCCAAAAGGCAGGCAACAAAAAGCCCGGCATGCCGGGCTTTTTATCGAGCGCCGCAAACTTACTGCGGGCTGGTGTCCAGAGGCTGAGGCGTCGGGACTGGAACGGTTTGCACGCCGTCCACGTCCTTCTGGATCTGATCCAGCAAGGAGCCTGGCTTGGCCGGCACTTCAGACTTCGGCTTCTCTGCTTCCTGCGCGGGCGCAGTCACATTGGTGCCGTTGTCCTTGCCCAGCAAGGCTTCATCACGGCTTACGCCAGGCATGAAGTCACCGGACAGGCTGACAAGCTGGTCATTGCCATTGAAGATGACACTGACGCGTTCCTGCTGGCGTTCACCGCCACCAGGCTGGATGCTGTAGAGATAATCCCAGCGATCGGCATGAAAAGTGTCGGTCAGCAGGGGGTTGCCCATAATAAACCGTACTTGCCGTCGGGTCATTCCCGGGCGTAACTGGTCTATCATGTCCTGCGTGACGACATTGCCCTGCTGGATGTCGATTTTGTAAACCCCGGGGAATGAACAACCGGCGAGTGCGAGCAGTCCCACAAGGGTGAAACTGGTTAGCAAGAGCTTGGTGTTTTGCATCGGTGGGCGACTTCCACTATCTTGGCTGGGACAACGTAAACGCCGATCATACCCGTATTAAGAGAAGCTGCGAAGCAGCATCCGCGAGAAAGCTAACCATGGTTGAAAATAGCGAACTACGCAAAGCCGGTCTTAAAGTGACTCTGCCACGAGTCAAGATTCTACAAATGCTCGATTCTGCTGAGCAGCGCCACATGAGTGCCGAGGATGTTTACAAGGCGCTGATGGAGTCTAACGAGGACGTTGGCCTGGCCACGGTTTACCGTGTGCTGACCCAGTTTGAAGCCGCAGGGCTGGTGGTTCGTCATAATTTCGACGGCGGTCATGCGGTGTTCGAATTGGCTGACGGTGGTCATCACGACCACATGGTTGACCTGGATACCAACGAGGTTATCGAGTTCACCAGTCCGGAAATCGAGAAGCTCCAGAAGGCTATCGCCGAAGAGCATGGTTTCGATTTGGTGGACCATAATCTGGTGCTGTACATCCGTAAGAAAAAGTAAAAATCGACGCAGATTTGCTCTGCAAAACGATTGAAGGCGACCCTAGGGTCGCCTTCGTGCTTTCTAAATAGAAGAAATAACCGGGTTTTAGGCCTTGGCTGCCACGACCATTTTCTTCGCGTGGGCCAAAGACTCTTTGGTCAGGTCGATCCCGCCCAGCATCCGCGCCACTTCTTCCACGCGTTCCGACTTGTTCAGTTTGGAGACGGCCGTGTGGGTTGCATCGCTGCCGCGTACTTTATGTACAAACAGGTGCTGATGCCCTTGAGCGGCCACTTGCGGCAAGTGGGTCACGGTCAAGACCTGCCCACGTTCGCCCAGGCGGCGCAGCAATTGGCCAACAATTTCCGCAGTCGGCCCGCCGATACCCACGTCTACTTCATCGAATACCAACGTGGGTACCCGTGAGGTTTGCGCGGTAATGACCTGGATCGCCAGGCTGATTCGCGACAGCTCGCCGCCAGACGCCACTTTCGCCAACGCCTTGAGCGGCTGACCGGGGTTGGCGCTCACCAGCAGCTCCACCTGTTCCAGGCCGTGGGGTTGCAGCTCATTGCTGGTGTTGGCATGCAGTTCGATGGTGAAGCGCCCGCCCGGCATGCCGAGGCGCTGAATTTCCTGCTCTACCGCTGCGGCCAGGCCTGTGGCCGCCTGCTGGCGCAGCTCGCTTAATTCGCGAGCTTTCTCCTGGTAGTGGCGAGCAAAGGAGGCGAGCTCGTCACCGAGGCGCTCAATGGATTCGTCATTCGCGTTCAAGGTTTCGATTTCATCCAGCAACTTCTGCTGCATCGTCGCTACTTCGGTTGGCTGAATTCGATGTTTGCGGGCCAGGGTGTAAATAGTGTCCAGACGTTCTTCGATTTCCTGCAGGCGCGCTGGGTCCGCGTCGAAGTGATCAAGGAAGCGATTCAGTTCGCCCACGGCCTCTTCGACCTGGATCTGTGCGCTGGTCAACAGTGTTGTGGCTTCACTCAGCGAGCCGGACGCGTTGTTCACGCTGGACAGTCGATTGAGGCTGGCGGTCAATGCGTTCAGGACATTGCCCGAATCACTTTCGCTGCACTGCTCCACCACTTGGCGACAGATACCCAGCAGGGTTTCGGCATTGGTGAGGTTCTTGTGCTCCTGCTCAAGTTGCTCCAGCTCGGTTTCGCCGAGGCCCAGGCTTTCGAGCTCTTCAAGCTGATAGCTAAGCAGCTGATGGCGAGCGCGCTGCTCGTCGCCGGAGTTGGAAAGACGCTCCAGCTCCTGACGAGTCTGACGCCAGCGCTGGGCGGCAAGTTGTACCTGCCGGGCCAGGTCGGTGGCGCCGGCATATTCATCGAGCAGGCGGCGATGGGTATCGGTTTTCAGCAGGGATTGGTGTTCGTGCTGGCTGTGGATATCGATCAGCAGCTCGCCCAGGGCTTTCAAGTCGCCAAGAGGGCAGGGCGTGCCATTGATGTAGCCGCGCGAGCGGCCTTCCGCGGTGATGACCCGGCGCAGGATGCACGGGCCTTCATTATTAAGATCGCGCTCGGCCAGCCAGGTTTCGGCTTCTGGAATGTCTGCCAGGTCGAAGGTCGCCAGGATATCGGCCTTGTCCGCACCGGGTCGCACCACGCCGCTGTCGGCACGGTCGCCAAGCGTCAGGCCCAGGGCGTCGAGCATGATCGACTTGCCGGCACCGGTTTCGCCTGTGATTACGCTCATCCCGCGATCCAGTTCGAGGTCCAGATGTTCAACGATGGCGTAGTTATGTACAGACAGGTGCACGAGCATAGCGGCCGCTCCGAGGCGTTAGGTCTGGTTATTTATACAGTGTTTTGTTTGAGGCTGACAATCCTGATGCTTAGCTCGATTTGCTTGATTGCAGGAGTTTCTTAGCTCAATGAGGAATGAGTGCGCAGGAATTGATGCAGAGCAGGCGAAAGACTTTTGGTAACGCCTGCGCTCTTGAACCTGGAAATTGTGGCCCCATATACCGGAACAGAAGCGCGAGTTGAGTTCGCGCATGATTTTGAAAGGAGAAATCTATGGCTGACGAACAGACGCAGGATACGCAAACTCCAGACGCCAATTCGGCTGCCGGTGATGAGCTGGCGACTCGTGTGCAAGTGCTCGAAGAGCAATTGGCTGCTGCGCAGGATCAGTCTTTGCGTGTTGCCGCCGATCTGCAGAACGTCCGCCGCCGTGCCGAGCAGGATGTCGAGAAGGCTCACAAATTCGCGTTGGAAAAATTCGCCAATGACCTGCTGCCGATTATCGATAGCCTGGAGCGTGGCCTTGAGCTGTCCAACCCGGACGATGAAAACATCCGCCCGATGCGCGAAGGGATTGAGCTGACGCTGAAAATGTTCCAGGACACCCTCAAGCGTTATCAGCTGGAAGCTATCGATCCGCAAGGCGGCGAGCCGTTCAATGCGGAGCATCACCAAGCCATGGCCATGCAGGAAAGCCATGACCTGGAGCCCAACAGCGTATTGAAAGTGTTCCAGAAGGGTTATCAGCTTAACGGTCGCTTGTTGCGCCCGGCGATGGTTGTGGTGAGCAAGGCTCCTGCACCTGTTGCACCTTCTATTGATGAGCAGGCTTGAAATCAGTCGTAACGGCCCCATCTATAAGTCAAGCGTTTAAGTGCTACCGCAGTTAGCCACCACTGCTGCGGCAACCAAATTAAAGTTTCGGGAGAGTAAATCATGGGCAAAATTATCGGTATCGACCTGGGGACTACCAACTCCTGCGTCTCCGTGCTGGAAAACGGCGTTGCTAAAGTTATCGAAAACGCCGAAGGCGCGCGTACCACGCCGTCGATCATTGCATACGCAAACGACGGTGAAATCCTCGTAGGTCAGTCGGCCAAGCGTCAGGCTGTGACCAACCCGCACAACACCCTGTACGCGGTGAAGCGTCTGATCGGTCGTAAGTTCGACGAAGAAGTCGTACAGAAAGACATCAAGATGGTCCCTTACAAAATCGCCAAGGCTGACAACGGTGACGCCTGGGTTGAAGTAAACGGCCAGAAAATGTCGCCGCCGCAAATCTCGGCTGAAATCTTGAAAAAGATGAAGAAGACCGCCGAAGACTACCTCGGTGAAGCAGTGACTGAAGCGGTGATCACCGTTCCGGCCTACTTCAACGACAGCCAGCGCCAGGCGACCAAAGACGCCGGCCGCATCGCGGGCCTGGACGTAAAACGTATCATCAACGAACCTACCGCAGCGGCTCTGGCTTACGGTATGGACAAGGCCAAGGGCGACCACACTGTGATCGTTTACGACCTGGGTGGCGGTACTTTCGACGTCTCCGTGATCGAGATCGCTGAAGTTGACGGCGAGCACCAGTTTGAAGTGTTGGCCACCAACGGCGACACCTTCCTGGGCGGCGAAGACTTTGACATTCGTCTGATCGACTACCTCGTTGACGAATTCAAGAAAGAAAGCGGCATGAACCTCAAGGGTGACCCGCTGGCCATGCAGCGCCTGAAAGAAGCCGCTGAGAAAGCCAAGATCGAGCTGTCTTCCGCTCAGTCGACCGACGTGAACCTGCCGTACATCACTGCAGACGCCACCGGTCCTAAGCACTTGAACGTGAAGATCTCGCGTTCCAAGCTGGAAGCACTGGTTGAAGACCTGGTTCAACGCACCATCGAGCCTTGCCGCATCGCGCTGAAAGACTCCGGTATCGACGTTGGCTCGATCAACGACGTGATCCTGGTTGGCGGTCAGACCCGTATGCCACTGGTTCAGAAGCTGGTCACCGAGTTCTTCGGCAAAGAAGCCCGTAAGGACGTGAACCCGGACGAAGCCGTTGCCATGGGTGCTGCTATCCAAGGTGCGGTACTGGCCGGTGACGTGAAAGACGTGCTGCTGCTGGACGTCAGCCCGCTGACTCTGGGTATCGAAACCATGGGCGGCGTGATGACCGCGCTGATCGAGAAAAACACCACGATTCCTACCAAGAAATCGCAAGTGTTCTCGACTGCCGACGACAACCAGGGCGCTGTGACCATTCACGTGCTGCAAGGTGAGCGTAAGCAAGCGGCGCAGAACAAGTCTCTGGGCAAGTTCGACCTGGCTGAGATTCCACCAGCACCACGTGGCGTGCCGCAAATTGAAGTGACCTTCGACATCGACGCCAACGGCATTCTGCACGTAGGCGCTAAAGACAAGGCCACAGGCAAAGAGCAGAAGATCACCATCAAGGCCAACTCCGGTCTGTCTGATGAAGAGATTCAACAGATGATTCGTGATGCTGAAGCCAACGCTGATGCAGATGCCAAGTTTGCTGAGCTGGCCGGCGCCCGTAACCAAGGCGATGCCCTGGTTCACTCGACGCGCAAAATGATCTCCGAAGCAGGCGACAAAGTGACTGCTGAAGAGAAAACCGCAATCGAAGCAGCTGTGGTTGCCCTGGAAGCCGCCATCAAAGGCGACGACAAGGCTGCCATCGAAGCCAAGGTTGAGGAGCTGTCGAAAGTTTCCGCACCGGTTGCTCAGAAAATGTACGCCGAACAAGGCCAGCCGGCAGAAGGCGCTGCGCAGCACGCAGAGCCTGAAGCCAAGCACGACGATGTTGTCGATGCCGAGTTCGAAGAAGTTAAAGACCAGAAGTAAGTTGGTCGCCCGGTTGACCGCTATCAAGCGGTGACTGGTAGGATGTCGCCGCGCGGGAGCTTGCTCCCGCGTTGGCGTGTCTGGGGTATGCGAATTTTTACAACATGCGACAAGGTTCGGATGTTGGCGGTGTGACTGGGAATGCTCCTGCTTCCTGGCGACAGTCACCGCGTTTTTGGCCGGCTCCCTGGCTAAAAGCAGTTATGACCAGGATCGTTGAATTGACGTGAGTTGGGTCCGGGCCTGTATTGGGGCTCAACGAGTTTGGCAAGGCTCAGGAGGGTCTGGCCGAACGTCCTTAAGAGTGCAAAGACTTATGGCAAAGCGTGACTATTACGAAGTGTTGGGTGTGGAGCGTGGCTCCAGCGAGGCGGACCTGAAAAAGGCATACCGTCGCCTGGCGATGAAGCACCACCCGGACCGTAATCCGGATAGCAAAGAATCCGAAGAACTGTTCAAAGAGGCCAATGAGGCCTACGAGTGCCTGTCTGATCCCAACAAGCGTGCGGCCTACGACCAGTATGGTCATGCGGGTGTTGACCCAAGCATGGGCGGCGGCGGTGCTGGCTTTGGTGGTCAGAATTTCTCCGATATTTTCGGCGACGTATTCAGCGACTTCTTCGGCGGTGGTCGAGGCGGCCAGCGTGGCGGCGCTCAGCGTGGCAGCGATTTGCGCTACACCCTGGAGCTGAACCTGGAAGAAGCCGTGCGCGGCACCAGCGTCAATATCCGTGTGCCGACGCTGGTCAATTGCAAACCGTGCGATGGCTCGGGCGCCAAGAAAGGCTCCTCGCCGATCACGTGCCCAACCTGCGGCGGTATTGGCCAGGTGCGTATGCAGCAGGGCTTCTTCTCGGTGCAGCAGACCTGCCCGCGTTGCCATGGTCAGGGCAAGATCATTTCTGATCCGTGCGACTCCTGCCACGGCGAAGGCCGCGTAGAAGAGTACAAGACCCTCTCGGTGAAGGTGCCGGCGGGTGTCGATACCGGTGATCGCATTCGTCTGTCGGGCGAAGGTGAGGCGGGGACTCAAGGTGGGCCTACGGGCGACCTGTATGTGGTGATCAATGTGCGCGAGCACTCGATCTTCCAGCGCGATGGCAAACACCTGTTCTGTGAAGTGCCGATCAGCTTTGTCGATGCGGCCCTGGGTGGCGAGTTGGAGATTCCGACGCTGGACGGTCGGGTCAAACTCAAGATTCCTGAAGGTACGCAGACCGGCAAACAGTTCCGTATTCGTGGCAAAGGCGTTGCGCCGGTACGCGGTGGCGGTGCTGGCGACCTGATGTGTCGCGTGGCGGTGGAAACACCGGTCAACCTCGGGCGTCGTCAGCGCGAACTGCTGGAAGAGTTCCGCAGTTCGTTGGAAGGTGATGACTCCCATTCGCCGAAAACCACCGGCTTTTTCGATGGCGTGAAGCGCTTCTTCGGCGACCTGTAAGGAAGTGAGTATGCGACGTATAGCCGTAATGGGCGCTGCCGGGCGCATGGGCAAGACGCTGGTCGAAGCGGTGCAGCAGCGTTCGCCGGCCTCGGGGCTGACGGCGGCGATTGTTCGCCCGGGCAGCACGTTGATCGGTGCGGATGCAGGTGAGCTGGCCTCGCTGGGGCGCATCGGCGTTTCGTTGTCTGGCAACCTGGAGCAGGTGGCTGACGAGTTCGACGTGCTGATCGATTTCACCCTGCCGGAGGTGATGCTGAAAAACCTGGCGTTCTGCCGCAAGGCGGGCAAAGCCATGGTGATCGGTACTACGGGCTTGAGTGCTGAGCAGAAGCAGTTGCTGGTGGAGGCGGGCAAGGATATTCCAATCGTCTTCGCTGCCAATTTCAGTGTGGGCGTGAACCTGTCGCTCAAGTTGCTGGACCTGGCCGCTCGCGTGCTGGGTGATGAGGCGGATATCGAGATCATCGAAACCCATCATCGCCACAAGATCGACGCGCCGTCGGGTACCGCATTGCGCATGGGCGAAGCCATCGCCGATGCGCTGGGGCGTGATCTGTCGAAAGTCGCGGTGTATGGCCGTGAAGGCCATACCGGGGCGCGTGCGCGTGACACCATCGGTTTTGCCACTGTGCGCGGTGGCGATGTGGTGGGTGATCACACCGTGCTGTTCGCCTCCGAAGGCGAGCGCCTGGAGATCACGCACAAAGCCTCAAGCCGCATGACATTCGCCAAGGGTGCGGTACGTGCCGCCCTCTGGTTGGAAGGTCGTGAAGCGGGGCTGTACGACATGCGTGATGTGCTGGATCTGCACTAATCAGTAGCTAAAACGGGGCCTCAGGATTATCCTGAGGCCCCGTTTTTACCCGCTAGGCGACTTCCTGTCGCATTCCCCTGCCTTTAAGGCTCATTAGCGGTGGACCAAAAAAGCCTTTTTCTGTAAGCTACAGCTTTAGTGTGTCCACTAAAAGCGCGCAGAATAATTCAGTGAAGAAGCGGGGTGACGTGTCCATACGTCACTCCGCTTTTTTACAACCTGCGATCGCCCTTTCAGGCTTTATTTACGGGAGGTCTTCTTGACTAAGCCAGCCATACTCGCCCTTGCTGATGGCAGCATTTTTCGCGGCGAAGCCATTGGAGCCGACGGTCAAACCGTTGGAGAGGTAGTGTTTAACACTGCCATGACCGGCTATCAGGAAATCCTTACCGATCCTTCCTACGCCCAACAGATCGTTACCCTGACCTATCCGCACATCGGCAACACCGGTACTACACCGGAAGACGTCGAGTCTGATCGTGTCTGGTCGGCTGGTCTGGTCATTCGTGACCTGCCGCTGGTTGCGAGCAACTGGCGTAACACGATGTCGCTGTCCGATTACCTGAAAGCCAACAATGTTGTGGCAATCGCCGGTATCGACACGCGCCGCCTGACACGCATCCTGCGTGAAAAAGGCTCGCAGAACGGCTGCATCATGGCGGGTGACAATATTTCCGAAGAAGCGGCGATTGCCGCAGCGCAAGGCTTCCCTGGCCTGAAAGGCATGGACCTGGCGAAAGTTGTCAGCACCAAAGAGCAGTACGAGTGGCGCTCCACTGTCTGGGACTTGAAGACCGACAGCCACGAGACCATCGCCGCTGCCGACCTGCAATACCACGTGGTCGCCTACGACTACGGGATTAAGTACAACATCCTGCGCATGCTGGTTGAGCGCGGTTGCCGCGTGACCGTGGTGCCGGCGCAAACCCCGGCCAGCGACGTGCTGGCCCTGCAGCCGGACGGTGTGTTCCTGTCCAACGGCCCGGGTGACCCCGAGCCTTGCGATTACGCCATCAAGGCGATCAAGGAAGTGCTGGAAACCGAGATTCCGGTATTCGGTATCTGCCTCGGTCACCAGCTGCTGGCCCTGGCCTCCGGCGCCAAGACCCTGAAAATGGGTCACGGCCACCACGGCGCCAACCACCCTGTGCAAGACCTGGACACTGGCGTCGTGATGATCACCAGCCAGAACCATGGTTTTGCGGTGGATGAAGCGACTTTGCCGGCTAACGTTCGCGCTATTCACAAGTCGCTGTTCGACGGTTCCCTGCAAGGCATCGAGCGCACCGACAAGAGCGCGTTCAGCTTCCAGGGCCACCCTGAAGCCAGCCCGGGCCCGAACGACGTAGCGCCGCTGTTCGACCGTTTCATCAATGAGATGGCCAAGCGACGCTGACTGAGCGGCCTGCGGGCGGCCCCGAATGTCGGTGGCCCCCGCAGGCTCTTCAAAGAGTGTTCAAGACGGCTTGCCGACTGACCTGCGGATTTGAGTGACAAACCCATGCCAAAACGTACAGACATAAAAAGCATCCTGATTCTCGGCGCTGGCCCGATCGTGATCGGCCAGGCCTGCGAATTCGACTACTCCGGCGCCCAGGCCTGTAAAGCCCTGCGCGAAGAGGGTTACCGCGTCATCCTGGTGAACTCGAACCCGGCCACCATCATGACCGACCCGGACATGGCCGACGCCACCTACATCGAGCCGATCAAGTGGCAGACCGTTGCCAAGATCATCGAGAAAGAGCGTCCGGACGCGCTGCTGCCAACCATGGGCGGCCAGACCGCACTGAACTGCGCCCTGGACCTGGAGCGCGAAGGCGTCCTGGAAAAATTCGGCGTAGAGATGATCGGCGCCAACGCCGACACCATCGACAAGGCTGAAGACCGCTCGCGTTTCGACAAGGCCATGAAGTCCATCGGCCTTGATTGCCCGCGTTCCGGTATCGCCCATAGCATGGAAGAGGCCAATGCGGTCCTCGAGAAGCTGGGCTTCCCGTGCATCATCCGTCCGTCCTTCACCATGGGTGGCACCGGTGGCGGTATCGCCTACAACCGTGAAGAGTTCGAAGAAATCTGCGCCCGTGGTCTGGACCTGTCGCCGACCAAGGAACTGCTGATCGATGAATCCCTGATCGGCTGGAAAGAGTACGAGATGGAGGTTGTCCGCGACAAAAAGGACAACTGCATCATCGTCTGCTCGATCGAAAACTTCGACCCAATGGGCGTGCACACCGGTGACTCGATCACCGTTGCTCCGGCACAGACCCTGACGGACAAGGAATACCAGATCATGCGTAACGCCTCGTTGGCGGTACTGCGTGAGATCGGCGTTGAAACCGGCGGTTCCAACGTTCAGTTCGGTATCTGCCCGGACACCGGCCGCATGGTCGTGATCGAGATGAACCCGCGTGTATCGCGTTCTTCGGCGCTGGCATCGAAAGCCACCGGCTTCCCGATTGCGCGTATCGCTGCCAAGCTGGCGATCGGTTACACCCTGGACGAGTTGCAAAACGAAATCACTGGCGGCGCTACGCCGGCATCCTTCGAGCCGTCCATCGACTACGTCGTGACCAAGCTGCCACGTTTTGCCTTCGAGAAGTTCGCCAAGGCTGACGCTCGCCTGACCACCCAGATGAAATCCGTCGGTGAAGTCATGGCCATCGGCCGGACTTTCCAGGAGTCCCTGCAGAAAGCCCTGCGTGGCCTGGAAGTGGGTGTTTGCGGTCTGGACGAGAAGCTCGACCTGAGCAACCCGGAAAGCATGAGCGTGCTCAAGCGCGAGCTGACCGTGCCGGGCGCCGAGCGTATCTGGTACGTGGCCGATGCTTTCCGCGCTGGCATGACTGTCGAACAAATCTTCGGCATGAACATGATCGACCCGTGGTTCCTGGTGCAGATCGAAGATCTGATCAAGGAAGAAGAGAAGGTCAAGACCCTTGGTCTGTCCTCCATCGACCGCGACCTGATGTTCCGCCTCAAGCGCAAAGGTTTCTCCGACCAGCGTCTGGCCAAGCTGCTGGGTGTGACCGAGAAGAACCTGCGCACGCATCGCCACAAGTTGGATATCTTCCCGGTCTACAAGCGCGTTGACACCTGCGCGGCCGAGTTCGCCACCGACACTGCGTACCTGTACTCCACCTATGAGGAGGAGTGCGAAGCCGCACCGTCGGGCCGCGACAAGATCATTATCCTGGGCGGCGGTCCAAACCGTATCGGCCAGGGCATCGAGTTCGACTACTGCTGCGTACACGCCGCTCTCGCCCTGCGCGAAGACGGGTACGAGACCATCATGGTCAACTGCAACCCGGAAACCGTTTCCACTGACTACGACACTTCCGACCGTCTGTACTTCGAGCCGGTCACCCTGGAAGACGTGCTGGAAATCTGCCGCGTCGAGAAGCCAAAAGGCGTGATCGTCCAGTACGGTGGCCAAACTCCGCTGAAACTGGCTCGCGCCCTGGAAGCAGCCGGCGTGCCTATTATCGGCACCAGCCCTGACGCCATCGACCGTGCCGAAGACCGTGAGCGCTTCCAGCAGATGGTTGAGCGCTTGAGTCTGCGTCAGCCGCCTAACGCCACCGTGCGCAGCGAAGACGAAGCCATCCGCGCAGCCAGCAAGATCGGTTACCCGCTGGTGGTGCGTCCGTCCTACGTGTTGGGCGGCCGTGCGATGGAAATCGTCTACGAAGAAGAAGAACTCAAGCGTTACCTGCGTGATGCGGTGAAAGTGTCCAACGACAGCCCGGTGCTGCTGGACCACTTCCTCAACTGCGCCATCGAGATGGATGTGGATGCTGTCTGCGACGGCACCGACGTAGTGATCGGCGCGATCATGCAGCACATCGAGCAGGCGGGCGTTCACTCCGGTGACTCCGCATGCTCGCTGCCGCCATACTCGCTGCCGGCGCACATCCAGGACGAGATGCGCGAGCAGGTCAAGAAAATGGCCCTGGAGCTGGGCGTTGTCGGCCTGATGAACGTTCAGTTGGCGCTGCAAGGCGAAGACATCTACGTCATCGAAGTCAACCCGCGTGCGTCGCGTACCGTGCCATTTGTTTCCAAGTGCATCGGCGTTTCTCTGGCGATGATTGCTGCCCGTGTGATGGCCGGTAAGACCTTGAAGGAAATCGGCTTCACCAAGGAAATCATTCCTAACTTCTACAGCGTGAAAGAGGCGGTGTTCCCCTTCGCCAAATTCCCTGGTGTGGACCCGATCCTGGGCCCAGAGATGAAGTCCACCGGTGAGGTGATGGGCGTGGGCGACACCTTCGGTGAAGCGTTCGCCAAAGCCCAGATGGGTGCAAGCGAAGTGCTGCCGACCGGCGGTACCGCGTTCATCAGTGTGCGTGATGATGACAAGCCGCTGGTTGCAGGCGTGGCCCGTGATCTGATCAACTTGGGCTTTGAAGTCGTGGCCACCGCCGGGACCGCCAAGCTGATCGAAGCTGCCGGCCTGAAAGTGCGTCGCGTGAACAAGGTGACGGAAGGCCGTCCGCACGTGGTCGACATGATCAAGAATGACGAAGTCACTCTGATCATCAACACCACTGAAGGTCGCCAGTCGATCGCGGACTCCTACTCCATTCGTCGTAATGCCTTGCAGCACAAGATCTACTGCACCACTACCATTGCTGCTGGCGAAGCCATCTGCGAAGCGCTCAAGTTCGGTCCGGAAAAGACCGTGCGTCGCTTGCAGGATCTACACGCAGGATTGAAGGCATGACCAAATACCCAATGACCGTCCAGGGCGCCAAGGCCCTGGAAGAGGAACACGCCCATCTGACCAAGGTCGTCCGTCCGAAGCTGAGCCAGGACATCGGTACGGCCCGCGAGCTGGGTGACTTGAAGGAAAACGCTGAATACCATGCTGCTCGCGAGCAGCAAGGTATGGTCGAAGCGCGGATCCGTGACATTGAAGGCCGTATGCAGAACGCGGTGATCATCGACGTCACGACCATCCCGCATACCGGCAAAGTGATTTTCGGTACCACCGTGGAAATCGCCAACGTCGAGACGGATGAGCGCGTTGTTTACCACATCGTCGGCGAGGACGAAGCTGACTTCAAACTCGGCAAGATCTCGGTTGGTTCGCCTCTTGCTCGCGCCTTGATTGCCAAGGAAGAGGGTGATGTGGTGGCGGTGAAAACGCCCGGTGGCGTGATCGAGTACGAGATTGTTGAAGTTCGTCACATCTGAAAGACGGCGCCCGCTTCGTGCGGGCGCCATGCTTTGGCAGCTTGCCCAGATGCTTTGGGTGGGCGGCGTGTGGTTGTTACACATTGGTTTATTGCCGACGCTGGGCCTGATTGGCCTGGCGCCGTTGCTGATCGATGAAATCGACGGATTGCTCAGCGCGCTGCTGGTAGGTTTCGCGGCGGCGTGCGTGACGCTCCAGGTGCTGGTGCTGATCAAGGCCGAGGGCTTGGGGAGTTTGTGGCGGGATATTCGCGGCCAACTGCTGTTGATGGCGCTGTACGCATGCGCAATGTTTTGCGTGGTGCATACGTGGCTGCCGGAAGCGTTGCGCTGGCAGCTATTCAGCTATCTTGTGTTAGGGTTCTCCGGCTTGGTGCTGGTTTTACAACCGGCGCCAGGATGGAGTGGCGGGGCGCGCGAAGCACGCCCGTGACCCTTTTGTTACTTGAAGCGGTGTACGTTCGACAGTTGCTTGTTGACGCTGAAGTTCTTGCGATACAGCAGCGCCATCTTGCCGATGACCTGAACCAGATCCGCTTTGCCGACCTTGCACAGTTCTGCAACGGCGGCCAAACGCGCTTCGCGGTCAAGGATGTTGACCTTGATCTTGATCAGTTCGTGATCGCCCAATGCGCGTTCAAGTTCGGCTAACACACCTTCAGTCAAACCGTTGTCTGCCACAATCAGAACTGGTTTCAGATGGTGGCCAATGGATTTGTACTGTTTCTTCTGCTCTTGAGTGAGCGGCATAATCTGACCCCTGCGTCTGATCTTGTAAAAAGCGGCGGCCAGTTTACCCGAGCGAGTCCGGGACCGCCCAGTTAATCACGACCCGTTTTATTTTTCGAGGTGGCCCGTGGCCCGTTCCAAAACTAGCCTTAAGTGGCTGCAAGAGCATTTCAACGATCCTTACGTCAAAAAGGCGCAAAAGGACGGGTACCGTTCGCGGGCCAGCTACAAGCTCCTTGAGATCCAGGACAAGGACAAATTGATTCGCCCCGGCATGAGCGTTATTGATCTTGGCGCGGCCCCTGGTGGCTGGTCCCAAGTGACCAGTCGTCTGATTGGTGGGCAGGGCCGCTTGATCGCTTCCGACATCCTGGAAATGGACAGCATCCCGGATGTGACCTTTGTTCACGGTGACTTCACCCAGGACGCCGTGCTCGCAGAGATCCTCGAGGCAGTGGGAAATTCGCAGGTAGACCTTGTGATTTCCGACATGGCCCCCAATATGAGTGGATTACCGGCCGTCGATATGCCGCGCGCAATGTTCCTGTGTGAACTGGCGCTGGATTTGGCGGGTCGGGTGTTGCGTCCGGGTGGTGATTTTCTGGTGAAAGTCTTCCAGGGCGAAGGTTTTGACGAGTACCACAAGAACATCCGCAAGTTGTTCGACAAGGTGCAAACGCGCAAGCCAGACTCTTCTCGGGACAGGTCTCGGGAGCAATACCTGCTGTGCCGCGGCTTCCGCGGTGTTGAAGGTGCGGCGAGTGAAGAGCGTTTTTAAGGAATTCGAGGAAGGCGATAGGTTTTTTTATATCGCTTTCGTCACGAAGCTTTACGAATATTATGTAGTCAAAGTTTCACAAAGGGTTACAGACGGCGCCTGCCAGAGTTGTAGGTAATGTAGTAAGTTAGGCCGGTGAATATCATGCGAAGCGCGCGCCAGTAGCGGAGCTTGCTTCAGAGGGTAGTTAATTGAACGATATGGCAAAGAATCTGATCCTGTGGTTGATCATCGCGGCAGTCCTGGTGACGGTGATGAACAACTTCTCCAGCCCTAACGAGCCGCAGACCCTCAACTATTCCGACTTCATCCAGCAAGTTAAGGATGGCAAGGTCGAGCGCGTAGCGGTTGATGGCTACGTGATCACCGGCAAACGCAACGATGGCGACAGCTTCAAGACCATTCGTCCGGCTATCCAGGACAACGGTCTGATCGGCGATCTGGTGGATAACCACGTAGTCGTTGAAGGCAAGCAGCCTGAGCAGCAGAGCATCTGGACTCAACTCCTGGTCGCCAGCTTCCCGATCCTGGTGATTATCGCCGTGTTCATGTTCTTCATGCGCCAGATGCAAGGCGGTGCGGGAGGCAAGGGCGGGCCGATGAGCTTCGGCAAGAGCAAGGCGCGCCTGCTCTCCGAGGATCAGGTCAAGACCACCCTGGCTGACGTTGCAGGTTGCGACGAAGCCAAGGAAGAGGTCGGTGAGCTGGTCGAGTTTCTGCGCGATCCGGGCAAGTTCCAACGCCTGGGCGGCCGTATTCCGCGCGGCGTACTGATGGTTGGTCCTCCGGGTACCGGTAAAACCTTGCTGGCCAAGGCGATTGCCGGCGAAGCCAAAGTGCCGTTCTTCACCATTTCCGGTTCTGACTTCGTCGAAATGTTTGTTGGTGTGGGTGCCAGCCGTGTTCGCGATATGTTCGAACAGGCCAAGAAGCACGCACCGTGCATCATCTTCATCGATGAAATCGACGCTGTTGGTCGCCATCGTGGTGCTGGCATGGGTGGCGGTCACGATGAGCGTGAGCAGACCCTCAACCAGTTGCTGGTGGAGATGGACGGCTTCGAAATGAATGACGGCATCATCGTCATTGCTGCAACTAACCGTCCTGACGTATTGGACCCTGCGCTGCTGCGTCCAGGTCGTTTTGACCGTCAGGTCGTGGTTGGCTTGCCGGATATCCGCGGTCGCGAACAGATTCTGAAAGTGCACATGCGCAAAGTACCGATGGGCGACGATGTGGCGCCTGCCGTGATTGCTCGTGGTACGCCAGGTTTCTCGGGTGCAGACCTTGCCAACCTGGTGAACGAGGCTTCGTTGTTCGCGGCCCGTACCGGTAAACGCATCGTTGAAATGAAAGAGTTCGAGCTGGCAAAAGACAAGATCATGATGGGCGCCGAGCGCAAATCCATGGTCATGTCCGAAAAAGAGAAGCAGAACACCGCTTATCACGAAGCCGGTCACGCCATTGTGGGTCGTGTTGTGCCTGAGCATGACCCGGTCTATAAAGTATCGATCATCCCTCGTGGTCGCGCGCTGGGTGTCACTATGTTCCTGCCGGAAGAGGATCGTTACAGCCTTTCCAAGCGAGCGCTGATCAGCCAGATCTGCTCGCTTTACGGTGGCCGAATTGCTGAAGAAATGACCTTGGGCTTTGACGGTGTGACCACCGGTGCCTCCAACGACATCATGCGTGCCAGCCAGATTGCACGAAACATGGTGACCAAGTGGGGCTTGTCGGAAAAACTCGGTCCATTGATGTATGCCGAGGAAGATGGCGAAGTGTTCCTGGGGCGTGGCGGCGGCGGTCAAAGCGCCAGCTTCTCCGGTGAGACGGCCAAGCTGATCGACTCCGAGGTGCGCAGCATCATTGACCAGTGCTACGGCACTGCCAAGCAGATCCTGACTGACAACCGCGACAAGCTGGATGCCATGGCTGATGCGCTGATGAAGTACGAGACCATTGATGCCGACCAGATCGACGACATCATGGCCGGTCGTACGCCTCGTGAGCCTCGCGACTGGGAAGGCGGTTCAGGCACCTCTGGCACCCCGCCAGTGGTTCAGAACGAACGCCCTGAAACCC
The DNA here is from genome assembly GCF_047943075.1 of Pseudomonas sp. NFX183. Lineage (NCBI taxonomy): Bacteria > Pseudomonadati > Pseudomonadota > Gammaproteobacteria > Pseudomonadales > Pseudomonadaceae > Pseudomonas > Pseudomonas sp. NFX183. Next base: position 3,139,163 of record NZ_CP181333.1, read on the forward strand.
CGATCGGTGGCCCTGCGGCTGACCACTAAGGTTTGAAATGACTCCTGCGTCGTCCTCCACCCGGTTGCCTTGCGGTAACCGGGTTCTTGATTTGGCCCATACACACGTCATGGGCATTCTTAATGTAACCCCTGATTCCTTTTCCGACGGCGGCCGTTTCAGTCAGCAGGACGCCGCGTTGCGTCACGCCGAGGCTATGGTGCTGGCGGGGGCAACGTTGATTGATGTTGGTGGCGAATCGACTCGTCCGGGAGCACGTGTTGTTTCTCCCCTGGAGGAGCTGGAGCGCGTCGCGCCGATAGTTGAGCGTATCGCCCGCGAGCTTGATGTGATCATCTCGGTTGATACATCTACGCCGGCGGTAATGCGTGAAACGGCGCGCCTGGGTGCGGGCCTGATCAACGATGTGCGCTCCCTGCAGCGAGACGGTGCCCTGGATGCAGCGGCGGCAACCGGCCTGCCGGTGTGCCTGATGCATATGCTGGGAGAGCCCGGCAACATGCAAGACAGCCCGCACTACGACGACCTGGTAGGTGAGGTGAGTGGGTTTCTCGCCGAACGAATCGCTCAGTGCGCCACAGCGGGAATCGCTGCCGAAAAGATCATCCTTGATCCCGGTTTTGGGTTTGCCAAGACACTCCAGCACAATTTGAGTCTCTTTAAGCATATGGAAGCCCTGCATGCCCTTGGTCGGCCCTTGTTGGTCGGTGTTTCGCGCAAGAGCATGATAGGGCTGGCCTTGAATCGCCCGGTGGGCGAGCGGCTGTACGGCGGACTGGCGCTTGCTGCGCTTGCCATGACCAAAGGTGCGCGAATTTTGCGCGTGCATGATGTCGCCGAGACAGTCGATGTGGTGCGTATGATTGCCGCTGTAGAATCAGCCGAATAAGAATGACGGAGCACTTATGACTAAAAAATATTTTGGCACCGACGGTATTCGCGGTCGGGTCGGCGAATTCCCGATTACTCCTGATTTCATGCTCAAGCTGGGCTGGGCGGCAGGCATGGCGTTCCGCAGCATGGGCGCTTGCCGCATTCTGGTGGGCAAGGACACCCGTATTTCGGGTTATATGTTCGAATCGGCGCTGGAGGCAGGTTTGTCCGCCGCCGGTGCTGATGTGATGCTGTTGGGGCCAATGCCGACGCCTGCGATCGCTTACCTGACGCGTACCTTTCACGCTGAAGCCGGTATCGTGATCAGTGCGTCGCACAATCCCCACGATGACAACGGCATCAAGTTCTTCTCGGGCCAGGGCACCAAGTTGCCGGACGAGATCGAGTTGATGATTGAAGAGCTGCTGGATGCACAGATGACGGTGGTTGAGTCCAGCAAGCTGGGCAAGGTGTCGCGTATCAACGACGCATCAGGCCGTTATATCGAATTTTGCAAAAGCAGCGTTCCGAGCAGTACCAATTTTGCCGGGCTGAAGATCGTTGTCGACTGCGCCCATGGTGCGACCTATAAGGTGGCTCCGAGTGTATTCAAAGAGCTGGGTGCGGACGTGACGGTGCTTTCGGCGCAACCGAACGGCTTGAACATCAATGAAAATTGCGGTTCCACCCACATGGGGCAGTTGCAGGCGGCCGTTCTGGCTGAGCATGCCGACCTGGGCATCGCCTTTGATGGCGATGGCGACCGTGTGTTGATGGTGGATCACACCGGTACCGTGGTTGATGGCGATGACCTGCTGTTTATCATTGCTCGCGACCTGCATGAGCGTAACAAGCTGCAAGGTGGTGTCGTCGGCACATTGATGAGCAATCTTGGGCTTGAGCTCGCTCTGGCGGAACTGGGTATTCCGTTTGTACGCGCCAACGTCGGTGACCGGTATGTGATCGCCGAGCTGCTGGAGCGTAACTGGCAGGTGGGGGGTGAAAACTCCGGGCATGTTGTCTGCTTCCAGCACACCACCACGGGCGATGCCATTATTGCTGCTCTGCAAGTGTTGTTGTCGTTGCGTCGCCGTGAAGAGAGCTTGGCTCAGGCGCGACAGGCGCTGCGTAAGTGCCCGCAAGTTCTGCTCAATGTGCGTTTTGCCGGTGGCGAAAACCCGATCGAGCACCCTGCTGTCAAAGACGCGTGCGAGCGCGTAACCCTGGCAATGGCGGGGCGTGGACGGGTGCTGTTGCGCAAGTCCGGCACAGAGCCTCTGGTGCGCGTCATGGTCGAAGGCGAAGACGAAACACAGGTTCGCGGCCATGCCGAAGACCTGGCAAAACTGGTAACTGAAATTTGCGCCTGAATTCGGCTTGCCAGTGATGATGTGGTTGGGTAACATCTGCGCCCACTTTGACCGACGAGGTACAGCATGCGTCGCACTATGGTAGCTGGTAACTGGAAGATGCACGGTACCCGCGCCAGTGTCGCTGAGCTGATCAATGGCCTTCGTCACTTGGCCTTGCCTAGCGGTGTTGATGTTGCGGTTTTCCCGCCTTGCTTGCATATCAACCAGGTTGTTGATGGCTTGAAGGGTAAGTCGATTCAGGTCGGCGCGCAGAATTCTGCGGTGGAGCCCATGCAAGGTGCGTTGACCGGCGAGATTTCGCCGAGTCAGCTGGTAGATGCGGGTTGTTCCTATGTGCTTGTCGGGCACTCCGAGCGCCGTCAGATGATGGGCGAGCGTGATGGGACACTCAACCGCAAGTTCGCAGCGGCACAGGCTTGTGGCTTGATTCCAGTGTTGTGCATAGGGGAGACTCTGGAGCAACGTGAATCGGGCAAGACTCTTGAAGTTGTCTCGCGTCAGCTGGGCAGCATCATCGAGGAGCTGGGTGTTGGTGCATTTGCAAAGGCAGTCATTGCTTACGAGCCGGTCTGGGCCATTGGCACCGGACTGACTGCTACGCCGCAACAGGCGCAGGATGTGCACGCAGCCATCCGCGCTCAGTTGGCGGCAGAGAATTCTGAAGTCGCGCAAGGTGTGCGGCTTCTATACGGCGGCAGCGTGAAGGCGGCCAATGCGGTCGAACTGTTCGGCATGCCGGATATCGATGGGGGGCTCATTGGTGGAGCTTCCCTGAATGCAGATGAGTTCGGTGCGATCTGTCGCGCCGCGGGAAACTGAAAAAATGCTGGAAACAGTCGTAGTCGTTTTTCATCTGTTGGCAGCCCTGGGCGTAGTTGCCCTGGTTTTGTTGCAACAGGGTAAAGGTGCGGATGCTGGTGCGTCTTTCGGTGCAGGTGCTTCAAATACTGTGTTCGGAAGCCAAGGTTCCTCTACCTTTCTTAGTAAGTTTACTGCTATACTTGCCGCCGGTTTCTTCATAACCAGCTTGGGGTTAGGTTACTTTGCTAAAGAGAAAGCTCATGTGCTGACTCAAGTAGGTCTCCCAAACCCAGCAGTGTTGGAAGTACCAAAAGCAAAACCGGCTTCTGATGATGTCCCGGTGCTTCAAGAGCAAAAGTCGGCTACTCCAGCGACTGACGTACCTCCAGCTCAAGAGCAGAAGTAAGAAGGGTTGTAAACGCTGTATTGCCGAGGTGGTGGAATTGGTAGACACGCAACCTTGAGGTGGTTGTGCCCATAGGGTGTAGGGGTTCGAGTCCCCTTCTCGGTACCAATTATCAGGAGAGCCCGCTGTTGCGGGCTTTCTTGTAGGTGGAAGGTTACATTGACCCTGTAAGGGATCGGTCGTATACTTCCGCCCCAGCTTTGTCGCGGGGTGGAGCAGTCTGGTAGCTCGTCGGGCTCATAACCCGAAGGTCGTCGGTTCAAATCCGGCCCCCGCAACCAGTTTTAGCGGAGCCCCTTTTAAGGGGCTTTTTGTTAGCTGGACACTTTCAACGCCGCTGTTCGACGGCGTTTCAAGGATGGGCGTTTCGCCCATTTTTTTATTTTGCACAGCATGCACATACATGCACGAGGGGGTTCAGGTGTCGAGCAAGCTAGAAGAGTTGCAGGCCTTGTTGGCCCCGGTGGTCGTGGCCCTAGGCTATGAATGCTGGGGTATTGAGTTTTCGGCTCAAGGTCGCCACTCAATGTTGCGCGTTTATATCGATAAAGAGGGCGGCGTGCTGGTGGACGATTGTGCCATTGTCAGCCGTCAGATCAGCGGTGTCCTGGATGTTGAAGATCCGATTTCCGTTGAATACACCCTCGAAGTTTCCTCGCCAGGCATGGAACGCCCACTGTTCACTATTGATCAGTTTGCAAAATTTGCCGGTGAACAAGTGAAGATCAAGCTGCGCTCTCCCTTTGAAGGGCGACGCAACTTTCAGGGCCTTCTGCGCGGTGTAGAAGAACAGGATGTCGTGGTGCAGGTAGAAGACCATGAATTCCTGTTGCCGATCGATATGATCGACAAGGCCAACATTATTCCCAGTTTTGACTGAGACGCGGATCCCGCGGATCCAATGGCTTGCGAAAGGCGAGGCGTACGATGAGCAAAGAAGTACTGCTGGTTGTTGAGTCGGTATCCAATGAAAAGGGCGTACCGGCAAACGTGATTTTTGAAGCGCTGGAGCTGGCCCTGGCCACTGCTACCAAAAAGCGTTTTGAAGACGAAGTTGATCTGCGTGTGGAAATCAACCGCCACACCGGTGCCTATGAGACTTTCCGTCGCTGGACGGTCGTCGAAGAAGCCGATCTTGATGATCCGGCCATCGAAACCTGGCCAAGCAAGGTTGCCGAAACGCACCCTGGCGCCAAGGTCGGTGATGTCGTCGAAGAAAAAATCGAGTCGATCGAATTCGGCCGTATTGCTGCACAGACCGCCAAGCAGGTCATCGTGCAGAAGGTTCGCGAAGCTGAGCGCGCTCAAGTCGTTGATGCTTATCGCGAGCGCCTGGGTGAAATCATCTCCGGTACCGTGAAAAAAGTTACCCGTGACAACGTGATCGTTGACCTGGGCAACAACGCTGAAGCGTTGCTGGCCCGCGAAGACATCATCTCTCGCGAAACCTTCCGTGTCGGCGTGCGTCTGCGTGCGCTGCTCAAGGAAATCCGCACCGAGAACCGCGGCCCTCAGTTGATCCTGTCGCGTACCGCGCCGGAAATGCTGATCGAGCTGTTCCGTATCGAAGTGCCGGAAATTGCCGAAGGCCTGATCGAAGTCATGGCTGCGTCCCGCGACCCGGGTTCGCGCGCCAAGATCGCGGTCCGTTCCAAGGACAAACGCATCGACCCGCAGGGCGCTTGCATTGGTATGCGCGGTTCGCGCGTCCAGGCAGTGTCGGGCGAGTTGGGCGGCGAGCGTGTGGACATCGTGCTGTGGGACGATAACCCGGCGCAGTTCGTAATTAACGCCATGTCGCCGGCTGAAGTGGCGGCAATTATCGTTGACGAAGATGCCCATGCAATGGACATCGCCGTTGGCGCAGATAATCTGGCTCAGGCCATTGGTCGTGGTGGTCAGAACGTGCGTCTGGCCAGCCAACTGACCGGCTGGACCCTGAACGTGATGACCGAATCGGACATCCAGGCTAAGCAGCAAGCTGAAACCGGTGACATCCTGCGCAACTTCATCGACGAGCTGGAAGTCGACGAAGACCTGGCGCAGGTGCTGGTAGATGAAGGCTTCACCAGCCTGGAAGAGATTGCCTACGTACCGTTGGAAGAAATGCTCAACATCGACGGCTTTGACGAAGACACCGTCAACGAGCTTCGCGCTCGGGCCAAGGATCGTTTGTTGACTAAAGCCATCGCTACTGAGGAAAAGCTGGCAGACGCCCATCCGGCCGAAGACCTGCTCTCGCTTGAGGGTATGGACAAGGATTTGGCGATGGAACTGGCGGTGCGCGGCGTAATTACCCGCGAAGACCTGGCCGAGCAGTCTATTGACGATCTGCTCGACATCGACGGCATTGACGATGATCGTGCCGGCAAGTTGATCATGGCCGCCCGAGCCCATTGGTTCGAGTAACTAGGCGCGGCCTGAGGAGAGAAGTGCATGACGCAAGTCACGGTGAAACAACTGGCCGATGAGGTCAAAACACCGGTAGAGCGCCTGTTGCAGCAGATGCGTGAGGCAGGTCTGCCGCACACCGCCGCCGATGAAGGTGTGAGCGACAGTGAGAAGCAGTCTTTGCTGACTCACTTGAAGAGCAGCCACAAGGCGAAAGTGGAAGAACCGCGCAAGATTACATTGCAGCGCAAAACCACCAGCACCCTGCGTGTTGCTGGTAGCAAGAGCATCAGCGTTGAAGTACGCAAGAAGAAAGTCTTCGTACAGCGCAGCCCGGAAGAAATCGAAGCCGAGCGCAAACGCGAACTGGATGAACGTCGCGCAGTAGAAAATGCTGCTCGTCAGAAGGCTGAAGAAGAAGCCAAGCGTCGCGCCGAAGAAGAAGCGCGCCGCCAGCCTGCTGCTGCGCAACCTGCTGGTACTGACGCGGTCGCCGCTCCTGCAGCGCCTGTTGAAGCTGTGCGTGAGGCTGCGCCGGTTGCCGCTGCACCTGCTCCTGCAGCAGACGCTCGCAAGCGCGACGAGCCTCGTCGTCCGGACAAACCACGTGCCGACGATAACAATCGTCGCGGTGGTGGTGGCGATGGCGAGCGTAAAAACGCCCCACATCGTGCCTCGGTCAAAGAGAAAGCGCCTGCTCCACGCGTTGCCCCACGTACTACCGACGAAGAAAGCGATGGCTTCCGTCGTGGTGGTCGCGGCAAGGCCAAGCTGAAAAAGCGCAACGCCCACGGTTTCCAGAGCCCAACCGGCCCTGTCGTGCGTGATGTGCAGATCGGCGAGACCATCACAGTTGGCGACCTCGCCAATCAGATGTCGGTCAAGGCTGCTGAAATCATCAAGTTCATGTTCAAACTGGGTACTCCAGCGACCATCAACCAGGTACTGGACCAGGAAACTGCCCAACTGGTTGCTGAAGAGCTGGGCCACAAAGTGACCCTGGTCAGTGACACCGCCCTGGAAGATTCCCTGGCCGAGTCCCTGAAGTTTGAAGGTGAGTCGTTCTCCCGTGCGCCAGTTGTGACCGTAATGGGCCACGTTGACCACGGTAAGACCTCGCTGCTCGACTACATCCGTCGTGCCAAGGTAGCTGCCGGCGAAGCCGGCGGTATCACCCAGCACATCGGTGCATACCACGTTGAAACCGAACGCGGCATGGTCACTTTCCTCGACACCCCTGGTCACGCCGCGTTTACCGCAATGCGTGCCCGTGGTGCCAAGGCGACTGACATCGTGATTCTGGTGGTTGCAGCGGACGACGGCGTGATGCCGCAGACCATTGAAGCTGTCCAGCACGCCAAGGCCGCTGGTGTTCCATTGGTTGTTGCCGTGAACAAAATCGACAAGCCGGGCGCCGATCTCGATCGCATCCGTAGCGAACTGTCGGTTCACGGCGTGACGTCTGAAGAGTGGGGCGGTGATACGCCGTTCGTTTCGGTCTCGGCAAAAGTCGGTACCGGTGTAGACGAACTGCTCGAAGCGGTCTTGCTGCAAGCTGAAGTACTCGAACTGAAAGCAACGCCATCGGCTCCGGGTCGCGGTGTTGTGGTTGAATCGCGTCTCGACAAAGGTCGTGGCCCGGTTGCAACCGTTCTGGTTCAAGACGGTACGCTGCGCCAAGGCGACATGGTACTGGTTGGTTCGAACTACGGCCGTGTACGTGCCATGCTCGACGAGAACGGCAAGCCAATCAAGGAAGCCGGTCCTTCCATCCCTGTCGAGATTCTCGGCCTGGACGGTACCCCGGACGCTGGCGACGAGATGAGCGTAGTAGCCGACGAGAAGAAAGCCCGTGAAGTGGCTCTGTTCCGTCAAGGCAAGTTCCGCGAAGTCAAACTGGCCCGTGCTCACGCTGGCAAGCTGGAAAACATCTTCGAAAACATGGGCCAGGCAGAGAAGAAGACGCTTAACATCGTCCTCAAATCTGACGTCCGTGGTTCCCTCGAAGCGTTGAACGGCGCCTTGAACGGCTTGGGTAACGACGAAGTGCAAGTGCGCGTTGTCGGTGGCGGTGTCGGTGGTATCACCGAGTCCGACGCCAACCTGGCACTGGCTTCCAACGCTGTACTGTTCGGCTTCAACGTGCGTGCCGATGCTGGCGCTCGCAAGATCGTCGAGCAGGAAGGCCTGGACATGCGTTACTACAACGTCATCTACGACATCATCGAAGACGTCAAGAAAGCCCTTACCGGTATGCTTGGCAGCGACGTTCGGGAGAATATCCTGGGTGTTGCCGAGGTGCGTGACGTGTTCCGCTCGCCGAAATTCGGCGCGATCGCCGGTTGCATGGTTATCGAAGGTGTTGTGCACCGTAACCGTCCAATCCGTGTACTGCGTGAAGACATCGTTATCTTCGAAGGCGAGCTGGAATCCCTGCGCCGCTTCAAGGATGACGCTTCCGAAGTGCGTGCCGGCATGGAATGCGGTATCGGCGTCAAGAGCTACAACGACGTCAAAGCTGGCGACAAGATCGAAGTCTACGAGAAGGTTCAGGTTGCTCGCAGCCTCTAACTCGCGCACTTCCGGAGCCACGCGACGCGTGGGCATGCACATGCCCCGCGCAGCGTACGGACTCTAAACGCAACGCCCGGTCTGGCTTTTGTCAGGCCGGGCGTTTGCCGCTTTCAGACCCCACGGGTTTCACCGTGTGGCAGTAACAGGTAACAAGACATGGCAAAAGAATACAGCCGTACCCAGCGTATCGGCGATCAGATGCAGCGCGAGCTGGCCCAACTGATCCGTCGCGAAGTCAAAGACCCACGCGTTGGCCTGGTCACCATCACCGCCGTTGAAGTGAGCCGCGACGTAGGTCACGCGAAGATCTTCATCACTGTGATGGGCCAGGACAGCAGCGAAGAAATCGCGCAAAGCATCAAGGTGCTCAACTCGGCTGCAGGTTTCCTGCGCATGCAGTTGGCCCGCGAAATGAAGCTGCGCAGCGTGCCTCAGTTGCACTTCCACTACGACGAAAGCGTCGTGCGTGGTGCGCACCTGTCGGCGCTGATCGAGCGCGCCGTGGCTGAAGACAGCCAGCACCCGTCCACACCTGAAGACGCCAAGGAGTAAGCGGTGGCTCAGGTCAAACGTATCCGTCGCAACGTCAGCGGCATTATTCTGCTCGACAAGCCCATTGGCTTTACCTCCAATGCTGCCTTGCAGAAGGTTCGCTGGCTGCTCAATGCCGAGAAGGCCGGGCATACCGGCAGTCTCGACCCCCTGGCCACCGGCGTGCTGCCGTTGTGCTTTGGTGAGGCGACCAAGTTCTCGCAATACCTGCTCGATTCCGACAAGGGTTACGAAACCCTGATGCAACTGGGCAAGACCACCACCACGGCCGATGCCGAAGGTGATGTTCTGCAGGTTCGCGACGTGACCGTTGGTCGTGCTGATATTGAAGCTGCTTTACCCGGTTTTCGTGGGCAAATCAGTCAGATACCGCCGATGTACTCGGCCCTCAAGCGTGATGGCCAGCCTCTGTACAAGCTGGCACGTGCGGGCGAAGTAGTGGAGCGCGAACCGCGTTCTGTTACTATTGCGCGCTTGGAATTGCTCGCCCATGAAGGCGACACTGCCCGCTTGGCCGTGGACTGCAGCAAAGGCACCTATATCCGTACCCTGGTGGAAGATATTGGTGAAAAGCTCGGTTGCGGCGCGTACGTTGCAGAACTGCGACGCACCCAGGCCGGTCCTTTCAGCCTGGCCCAGACGGTCACGCTGGAAGAGTTGGAAGCAGTACACGCCGAAGGCGGCAATGAAGCAGTTGATCGCTTCCTGATGCCATCGGACAGCGGTTTGCTGGATTGGCCATTGCTGCACTTCTCGGAGCACAGCGCGTTCTACTGGCTCAACGGCCAGCCGGTACGTGCCCCGGACGCTCCGAAGTTCGGTATGGTGCGGGTACAGGATCATAACGGTCGCTTCATCGGTATCGGTGAAGTGAGCGAAGACGGGCGCATCGCGCCGCGTCGACTGATTCGGTCAGAATGACCGAACGAGTGTGGCTGTTAACAGGCACGGTCAACACTCATTTTTAGATACAGGGATTTGTCCCTGGCCTGTTGAGATCACCCTTTGGGTGGTTTCCTGAAAAAGGATTGCCTCATGGCTCTCGACGTTCAAGAAAAAGCACAAATCGTAGCTGACTATCAGCAAGCTGTTGGTGACACTGGTTCGCCAGAAGTGCAAGTTGCACTGCTGACCCACAACATCAACAAGCTGCAAGGTCACTTCAAGGCCAACGGTAAAGATCACCACTCCCGTCGTGGTCTGATCCGCATGGTAAACCAGCGCCGTAAGCTGCTGGACTACCTGAAAGGCAAGGATCTGGGTCGTTATCAGGCTCTGATCGGTCGCCTGGGTCTGCGTCGCTAATCAGCGATTGCGCTAGAGGTTGGTTGTCTGCCGTGTGTCAGTGGGATTCCCGCTGGCCCATGGCAGGCTCCCAGCCTCAAGTTTTATCTGGATACACGTTTTACCCTGGACGAGCGTCGGGCCGATTCCCGGCATTGCCCAAGAATTTCGCAAGAAGACAAGTTCCCCAAGAGCCACAAAGAAGGTAGGACACCGTGAACCCGGTTATCAAAAAATTCCAGTTCGGTCAGTCGACCGTTACCCTCGAGACAGGCCGTATCGCCCGTCAAGCCTCCGGCGCAGTGCTGGTCACCGTTGACGACGACGTCACCGTATTGGTGACCGTTGTTGGCGCCAAGACCGCTGACCCAAGCAAAGGCTTCTTCCCTCTTTCCGTTCACTACCAGGAAAAGACTTACGCTGCCGGTAAGATCCCTGGCGGTTTCTTCAAGCGCGAAGGCCGTCCTTCCGAAAAAGAAACCCTGACTTCCCGACTGATCGACCGTCCGATCCGTCCGCTGTTCCCAGAAGGCTTCATGAACGAAGTGCAGGTTGTCTGCACCGTCGTTTCCACCAGCAAGAAGACCGATCCGGACATCGCTGCGATGATCGGTACTTCGGCTGCCCTGGCCATCTCCGGTATTCCTTTCGATGGCCCGATCGGCGCAGCTCGCGTTGCTTTCCACGAAAGCACCGGCTACCTGCTGAACCCGACTTACGAACAACAGAAAGCGTCGAGCCTGGACATGGTCGTTGCCGGTACGTCGGAAGCCGTATTGATGGTTGAATCGGAAGCCAAAGAGCTGACCGAAGACCAGATGCTGGGCGCGGTACTGTTTGCTCACGACGAGTTCCAGGTTGTGATCAACGCTGTTAAAGAACTGGCTGCCGAAGCTGCCAAGCCGACTTGGACCTGGGCTCCACAGGCTGAAGCGACTGAGCTGCTGGGTGCGATCCGCTCCGAGTTCGGCGCTGCCATCTCCGACGCCTACACCATCACCGTCAAAGCCGACCGCTACGCTCGTCTGGGCGAGCTGAAGGAGCAGGTTGTGGCCAAGCTGTCCGGCGAAGAAGGCCAGCCTTCTTCCAGCGACGTCAAAGCTGCCTTCGGTGAAATCGAATACCGCACCGTTCGCGAAAACATCGTTAACGGCAAGCCACGTATCGATGGTCGCGACACGCGCACCGTACGTCCGCTGAACATCGAAGTCGGCGTTCTGCCGAAGACTCACGGTTCGGCTCTGTTCACCCGTGGTGAAACCCAGGCTCTGGTTGTTGCAACACTGGGTACTGCCCGTGACGCACAGCTGCTGGACACCCTGGAAGGCGAGAAAAAAGACCCGTTCATGCTGCACTACAACTTCCCTCCGTTCTCGGTAGGTGAGTGTGGTCGCATGGGTGGCGCTGGTCGTCGCGAAATCGGTCACGGCCGTCTGGCCCGTCGTTCGATTGCAGCCATGCTGCCTGCCGCCGACGTGTTCCCGTACACCATCCGTGTTGTGTCGGAAATCACCGAGTCCAACGGTTCCAGCTCCATGGCTTCGGTCTGCGGTGCTTCCCTGGCGCTGATGGACGCTGGTGTGCCGATGAAGGCACCGGTTGCCGGTATCGCCATGGGCCTGGTTAAAGAAGGCGAGAAGTTCGCCATCCTGACCGACATCCTGGGCGATGAAGACCACTTGGGCGACATGGACTTCAAAGTAGCCGGTACCGCTAAAGGTGTTACCGCGCTGCAGATGGACATCAAGATCAAGGGCATCACCGAAGAGATCATGGAGATCGCTCTGGGCCAAGCCCTGGAAGCGCGCCTGAACATCCTCGGCCAGATGAACCAGATCATTGGTCAGTCGCGTACCGAGCTGTCGGAAAATGCTCCGACCATGATCGCGATGAAAATCGACACCGACAAAATCCGTGATGTTATCGGTAAAGGCGGCGCGACCATTCGTGCGATCTGTGAAGAGACCAAGGCTTCGATCGACATCGAAGACGACGGCTCGATCAAGATCTTCGGCGAAACCAAAGAAGCTGCAGAAGCTGCACGTCAGCGCGTTCTGGGTATCACCGCAGAAGCCGAGATCGGCAAGATCTACGTCGGTAAAGTTGAGCGCATCGTCGACTTCGGCGCATTCGTCAACATCCTGCCGGGCAAAGACGGTCTGGTGCACATCTCCATGCTGAGCGACGCTCGTGTTGAGAAAGTGACCGACATTCTGAAAGAAGGTCAGGAAGTGGAAGTGCTGGTATTGGACGTGGACAACCGCGGCCGTATCAAGCTGTCCATCAAGGACGTAGCAGCAGCCAAGGCTTCGGGCGTTTAATTACCCCGGCCTCACGCTGAAAAAAAGGACTCTTCGGAGTCCTTTTTTTATGCGCTTAGGAAAATGCCGATAAATCAGAAGCTTAGTAAATCCCAAAAGCCGCAACTTGCATGCAAGGACGGCCTTCTTCATGCAAGTTGCACGATTCCGAAAATTGGTCATTTTTATAAGTTATTGTTTTATAAGGATTTAATTCGAAAATCTAACTTGGCACACTGCCTGCAATAATCCTGGTAACGCTGCAGCATCAAGGTTTACCCACTGCAGACTTTCAATAAAACAGGAGTTACTCGTATGAAGAAGTTCGCTCTCGCTACTGCTACCGCTCTGACCCTGGCCATGGGTGCTAACGTGGCCTTTGCTCAGACTTCCCAAGCTCCAATGACCATGGCTGCTGGCGAAGTGACCAAAGCCAAAGAATCCACTTCGGATACTTGGATCACCACCAAAGTCAAAGCTGACCTGCTGACCGAGAAAGGCATTCCTGGTTCGGACATCAAGGTTGAAACCAACAAAGGTGTGGTTTCCCTGTCGTCGACCGTAGCGATCTCTGATTCGCAGAAAGCCACTGCAGTAGCAATCACCAAGCGCATCAAAGGTGTGACCGCTGTTTCTGCTGACGGCCTGCTGGCAGGCGGCGCAACTAAAGCCGACAACGTCGACAAAACCAAAGGCGCAGCAGCTGACGCCAAGGGCGCCACTTCCGATACCTGGATCACCACCAAAGTGAAAGCTGACCTGGTAACCGAGAAAGGCATTCCTGGCACCGACATCAAAGTCGAAACCAACAAAGGCGTAGTTTCTCTGTCCTCTTCGGTCGCTGTGACTGAAGCACAGAAAACCACCGCGGTGAATATCGCCAAGAAAATCAAAGGCGTTAAAGCTGTATCGGCCGATGGCCTGAAAGCAGAGTAACGCTTAACTGTTCGTCTGAACTGAATAGCGGCGGCTTAGGGTGAGTTAGATATCCACCCAAGGCACCTCTGGAGTTCATGCGACCGACCACACGGATGTGGTCATTACAGGCCCCGGCACTTGTGTCGGGGCCTGTTCTATTCTGGGCGCAAACAAAACCCCAGGCCGAGCACAAACAAATGTGGGAGCTGGCTTGCCTGCGATAGCATCACTTCGATTCAACTGAATGACCGAGGTGTCTGCATCGCCGGCAAGCCAGCTCCCACATTTGGATGGGTGTCTCAGGTGTTACTCAGCATCCAGATGCATTGGGGTTACCACCCGGCCATCCTTCTCCGCCTGCCCCAGGTTGGCATCGATGAAGTACACCCGGTCATCTTCCAGTTGGCCCTTGTCCACCAGGTAATCCTTGATGGCACTGGCTCGGTCTTGCCCCAGTTGACGCAGCAGTACATCACTGGCGCCCCAGAACTTGATCAGCCCGTCACGCAGCTTCGCGGTGCGTTCATCGCTGCTCAGGTCTTTCCACTCGGCCGGCGGTTGTTGTTTCAGACGGGTGCGGTAGATGCCTTCCAGCAACGGCGCTTTTTCCTTCTCGGGGACGACCAGCAGCGAAGCCTGGGCCGGAACCTTATCGCCACGGCGCTGCAGTATCTTGTAGTAGTTGTATTGATATTCACGTTCCAGTCGCTCGGCAGCGAGCAAGGGACCGTCACTGCTGGCAGCCGCCGTGCCTTCGATTTCAAGGCGCAGGGTAGGGCGCTCTTTGAGTGCTTTGGCCAGGGTATTCAGCGCGCCTTGAGCGTCTTTGTTCAATTCGCTGGAGCCTGGGGCGAACGACACATTGCCCAAGTCTTCCGAGCCGCCACCCGTGACCAGCCCACCGATGAACTTGAACGGCGCCGTCGCCGCGCGCACCACCAGGTTACGCAGGGTTTGCCAGACAATCGGCATCACGCTGAATTGCGGGTTGTTCAGGTCGCCGGTAACCGGCAGTTCGATGGAGATCTTGCCGTCGGAGTCCTTGAGCAGGGCGATGGCCAGGCGAATCGGCAAATCCACGGCGTCGGCGCTGTCGACTTTCTCACCCAGTTGCAGTTGCTCAACCACCACCTTGTTTTCAGCCTTCAACTGGCCTTTGGTGATCACATAATGCAGGTCCAGGTTGAGCCGGCCCTTGCGGATGCGGAAACCGGCGAACTTGCCGGAATACGGCGTCAACGTGGTCAACTCGACGCGTTTGAAGCTGGTGGCGATATCCAGCGCCGCCATCGGATCAAACGGGTTCACGCTGCCTTTGATGGTCACTGGCGCATAGCGATCCACCTTGCCCTTGATGTCGACGCTGGCCGGTTTGGCTTGGCGGCTGTCAATGGTGCCGATCTGCCCGTTGAGCTGTTGAATGGCCGTGGCAAAGTTGGGCGTAAGGCTGAAGTCGGCAAAGTTGGCCGAGCCGTCATTGATCGCGATCTGCCCTATATGGATGCCCAGCGGCTTGTCTTTGCTGGCTGCCGGCTTGGCTGCCGATTTGGCGCCACTGTCGGCCGGCTGCGGGATCAACAGGTCATCGATGTTGGTGGTGCGGTCATCATTGATCATGAAGCGCGCGTACGGTTGCAGCAGGTTGACCTTGTCGATCGACAGGCTGTCGCCGTGTTGATAATTGACACCTTCGAGCACCAGGCGCTGCCATTTGAGGAAGTCGCGGGTCTTGAGCGTGTCCAGGGTGTGCAATTGGTCGACCTGAGCGCGGCCGGTGACCTGAAGCGCCAAAGGCTCGGTGCTCTTGAGGTTCACATCCAGGTTGCTGCCCAACATGCCGCTGCGCAGTTCCAGCCGAATGAACGGGCTGATATAGGACTGAGCAACCCGCAGGTCGATGTCCTGGGTATTCACTTTGAGTTTGGCGCTGACCGGGTTGAGATTGACCTCGCCGGTTGCCTGGATCTTGCCTTGTTTACCCAGGCCGGAGTCGACCTTAAAGGTAAACGGGCTTTGGTTGAGGCTGTCGAAGTTCTGCACATCGACGTTCAAGGGGCCCAGTTCCAGCGCTACCGCAGGTTTGGCCTGACGGTCGGCCAGGTGCACCTGATAGTTACGCAGCTGCACATCCTTGAGCATTACTTGCCAGGGCTTGCCAGGCGCGGCCGGTTCAGCCTTTGGCGAGTCGGCCGTTGCCGGCGCATTGGCGGGCTCGGGCGCCTTGGCCGGCTTGCTCGGTTGGCTGGCGAACAGTTTTTGCCAATCCAGTTGCCCATCGGCTTCGCGGGCGGCCCAGGTTTCCAGCTTGTTGCTGCGAATCTTGCCGACCACCACGTGCTGCTTGGCCAGGTCCACCGTGGTGTCACTGACGTCCAAGCGTTCCAGGCGCACCAATGGGCGGCCATCGGGCGCCTTGATAGCAAACGGCGCAATGCTGGCGGCGGTGTTGGTCAGGTTCAGTTCGGTTTCTTTGGCCAGGCTGAATGTGTAGTCGGTGCTGAAATTCAGCACACCGTCTTCCAGCACGAGCGGCACGGCATCACGAACATACGGCCACCAGGCCTTCATCTTGCCGTCGGTGACTTTCAGCGTGCCCTTGGAGGTGATCGGCACCAGGCTGAAATTGCCTTTCCAGTCGATTTGCCCACCCTCAGGGCCGGCGGCCACCAGCGTCATGTCGGCGTTGTCTTCCGGCAAGGTGCTGAGGTTTTTGAGTTCAAAGTCGAGTTTGTCGTAGAGAAATTCGATCGGTTCGCTGGGACGCAGGTCTCGAAAATGCACATAGCCGCCCGCCAGCTTGATGCTGTCGATGCGCAGCGGGAATGGCTTGGCGTCGGGATCGGCCGGGGTCGGCTCGCTCGGCGGCAGCTTGAACAACTGCGCCAGGTTCAGTTGGCCGGATTTGTCGAACAGCAGCTCGGTCTTGGGTTGGTCGAGTTGCACATCGGCCAGGTGCAGGGCGCGAGTCCAGAGGCTGTCGATCTGCAGGTTGGCGTAGAGACGCTCGAAACCCACTTGCTCTTTGCCCGGTTCGCCGATTTTCAAGCCCCAGGCTGTCACTTCCAGGCTGAACGGATTGAGTTCGATACGCTCGATGCGTGCCGGCACCGTGGCGTAATGGGCCAGCTGTTGATTGGCAATACGAAGGGCAATGCCCGGCAAAATCAGAAAACCCAGCAAGCTGTACAGAGCCAGGGCGGTCAACAAGGCGCCAGCGGCGCGGATCAATCCTTTGGGCATGAGTGACGCCATCTATGTCGAACAGGAGTGCCTTGGAGTATGGCACGGGATTTCGGTTCCGAAGCACCGGGCCGCTTGGGAAAAGTACTACAACTGCAGGATGAGGGTTTTCAACGGTGGCTGCTGGTCCTGGGAAGGGAAGTCGGCACCCGGTGTCATGATTTGCCAGTCGCGTACCGGGCGACCGGCTTTCTCAGCGCAACGCAGCACCTGTTCGCGCCAGTCATCCATGCTGACTTTCGCCAAATTGTTGCAGCAGATCAGCACGCCATTGTCGGCCGTCGCGAGCAGCGCAGGCTTGAGCAGGCTTTGGTAGTCACGCAACAGGTCAACGGTGCCAAAGGCGCTCTTGGCCCATGCCGGTGGGTCGAGCAATACCAGGTCATATTGGCGCTGCTCCAAGCGTGGATAGCTCGGCAGTTTCTGCCCGCGACGTTGAGTGATCGGCAAGCCCGCCAGTTGGCGAATCGCCGGGAAGTAGTCGGACTGCACGAATTGCATGGTTGGCAATTGTGGGTTGAGCAGGCCGTTTTCGCGACCGACCGCCAGGTTGCCCTCGGCGAAGTCCAGGTTGCACACCTCACGCGCGCCACCGGCCGCCGCGCTCAGGCCGACGCCGCAGGTGTAGGCGAACAGGTTGAGCACGCTCTTGCCGGCGCTGTGCGCCTTGACCCAGCCGCGGGTGTTGCGCAGGTCCAGGAACAGCAGCGGGTCTTGCCCGGCATGGCGCCCACGCACACGATAATTGAGGCCCCATTCGTGGCCCACCAGGTCTACCAGCGCGGCGGGCTCGGCGCGGTACACCGTGTCTTCACGGTCGACCCGCGAGTTGCCACGGGAGCGGTCGTTGTAGACCAGCAGCAATTCCAGGCCCATGAACTGGTTGATCAGCTGGTGCAGTTCCAAAAGGTCGGCTGTTTCCAGGGATTGGTGGAAACTCTGCACCAGCAACTGTGGGCCGTAACGGTCGATAGTCAGGCCGCCGGCGCCTTCCTGGCTGCCATGAAACAAGCGGTAGCAGTCAGTGCCTTGGGCATGCAACTCGTGGATCAGGTCTTGGCGGTAATCGAGGGCGGCGCGCAGCGCCTGATTCAAGGGAGTCATGGAGCGCGCCTTGCTGTAAATGGGGCGCGGAGTTTAACAGCTATAGGCGCCGGCCTACATCAACCCCATCCGCCGATGGGCACGCTGCACCGAGCCATTGCGCATCGCCCAGCGCAGCAACGGCGCACTGCGCTTGACCCCGGCGCGGATCATTTGCCGTTGCAGCGGGCTTTGGTGTTGCTCGAGCAGGCTGCTCGCCCAGTCGGGCAGCAAGTCGATCCCGGCCTGCATCATCAGCGCACCAAAAGGTTTGGCCAGCGTGCTGGGTGACGGTGCATTGAGCAGCAGACGCAATACTTCGCGGCTGCGCTCGTCGCACAGCAGTTGCGGACGAATGCGCGCCAGGTAATCCGAAATTTCCTGCCGTGAACGCGGAACATGCCGCGCGCCCAAGCGTTCGGCCACCAACGCAATTTCACTGTAGTAGCGGTCCTGATCCCGACCCGAAAGGCGCGGGTTGCAGTAACGCAGGTGGGCCGCGAGGAAGTTGCTGACCTCCGCCACATGCACCCACGTCAGCAACGCCGGATCGCTGGCCGCGTAAGGTCGCCCGTCCGGGGCGTGCCCCGTCACTTGCAGGTGAATGGTGCGCACTTTTTCGATCAGCCATTCGGCGTCTTTGCGCGAGCCGAACGTGGTTCCGGAAATGAACTGCGAGGTGCGCCGCAAACGCCCGAGCATGTCCTGGCGAAAATTCGAGTGGTCCCACACACCCGCGAGGGCCAACGGGTGCAAGGCTTGCAGCATCAAGGCGCTGATGCCACCAATCAACATGCTGCTGAAATCGCCATGGACTTGCCAACTGATCGAGTCCGGCCCGAACAGGCCTGGATCGCCCTTGGGGTTTTCCAGGTCCAGCTGGCCCAGCGACAGGCCGGTGAGGCTCATCAGCTGGGTTTCAATACGGCTGCGGATAAATTCCATGGCGACTCGAGGGTTCCTAGCGGTTCAGGCGTTTGTCGATCAGGCCATCCACAACGCTGGGGTCGGCCAGGGTCGAGGTGTCACCCAGGCTGTCCAGTTCGTTGCAGGCGATTTTGCGCAGAATCCGCCGCATGATCTTGCCGGAGCGGGTTTTCGGCAAGGCCGGCGCCCATTGGATCAGTTCCGGCTTGGCAAAGCTGCCGATTTCCTTGCTGACCAGCTCAAGCAGGTTTTTCTTCAACGCATCGCTGGGTTCAACGCCATTCATGGGCGTGACAAAGGCATAAATTCCCTGGCCTTTGACGTCGTGGGGATAGCCCACCACGGCGGCTTCGGCCACTTGGTCATGCAGCACCAGCGCGCTTTCCACCTCGGCAGTGCCGATGCGGTGGCCGGACACGTTGATCACATCGTCGATGCGCCCGGTGATCCAGTAGTCGCCGTCTTCATCGCGGCGTGCGCCGTCGCCCGTGAAGTAGTAGCCAGGGTAGGGTTTGAAATAGGTGTCGATCATGCGCTGCGGGTCGCCGTAGACGCTGCGAATCTGCCCAGGCCAACTGGCCTTGATCGCCAGCACGCCACTGCCGGCGCCTTTGATTGGCTTGCCTTGCTCATCCAACAGCACCGGCTGCACGCCAAACATCGGCTGGGTTGCGCAGCCGGGTTTGATCCGCTGGGCGCTGACCAGGGGGCTGAGCATGATGCCGCCGGTTTCGGTCTGCCACCACGTATCGACAATCGGGCAGCGTTGTTCACCGACGGCGTTGAAGTACCAGTCCCAGGCTTCGGGGTTGATCGGTTCGCCGACACTGCCCAGCAGGCGCAGGCTGGCGCGGGAGGTATTCTCCAGTGGCCCATGACCCTCACGCATCAGGGCGCGCAGGGCGGTGGGCGCGGTGTAGAAGATGTTCACCTGATGTTTGTCGATCACTTGCCAGAAGCGCGAGCTGTCCGGGTAGCTCGGCACGCCTTCGAACATCAGCGAAGTGGCGCCATTGGCCAGCGGGCCGTACACGATGTAGCTGTGGCCGGTCACCCAACCCACGTCGGCGGTGCACCAGAACACTTCGCCGTCGCGGTAGTCGAGCACGTACTTGAAGGTCATCGCCGCTTGCAGCAGGTAGCCGCCGGTTGTGTGCAGCACGCCTTTGGGTTTGCCGGTGCTGCCGGAGGTGTAGAGGATGAACAGCGGGTCTTCGGCGTCCATGGGCTCGGGCGGGCAGTCGTCGCTGGCGGCATCCAGCGCTTGCTGGTACTTGAGGTCGCGGCCTTCGTGCCAGGCAAGGTCAGCGCCGGTACGCTCCACCACCAGCACTGTGCTGACGTTCGGGCAGCTGGCCAGGGCCTTGTCGACGTTCTTTTTCAGCGCCACCGGTTTACCGCCGCGCACGCCTTCATCGGCGGTGATCACGGTGCGGCAGTCGGCGTCGAGAATACGGTCACGCAGGGCGTCCGGTGAGAACCCGCCAAAAACCACCGAGTGCACCGCGCCAATGCGTGTGCAGGCCAGCATTGCGTAAGCGGCTTCCGGGATCATCGGCATGTAGATGCACACGCGGTCGCCTTTTTTCACGCCACGGCTTTTCAACACATTGGCCAGGCGGCTGACGTTTTGATGGAGCTGGCGGTAGGTGATTTTTGCAGACCGTGTCGGATCATCGCCTTCCCAGATGAAGGCAGGCTGGTCGGCGCGTTGCGCCAAGTGACGGTCGATGCAGTTGTAGCTGACGTTCAGTTGGCCGCCGGCAAACCATTGGGCGGCGCCGGTGTGAATGTCTGAATGCTGGACGGTGTGCCAGGGTTTGATCCAGTCGAGAAAGCTGTTGGCCTGTTCTGCCCAAAAAGTGTCGGGTTGCTCGATGGATTGGCGATAGAGGCGCTGGTAGTCGGCTTGACTGAGCTGCGCGGCCTGGCGGACGGCATCGGCGTTGGGGAATGTGCTGATATCGAACATGAGCGGTCCTTATTCTTGTTTTGGCGACAAGTCATAAAGATGCACGCAGTGGAGGGAGGGTTCAAGGCCAACGTCCAAACGGACGTTGGCCTTGGTTTACCGGCTTCAGCCGCGGTGACGACCGCGGAAGTAGTTGATCAGGCCTTGGGTCGAAGCATCCTCGGCCGAGGTTTCTTCGGCGCCGGTCAGACGGTTATACACGCCTTTGCCCAGCTCTTTGCCCAACTCCACGCCCCATTGGTCGAAGGCGTTGATACCCCAGACCACGCTTTGTACAAACACTTTGTGTTCATACATAGCCACCAGTGCGCCCAGGCGGCGCGGGCTGATGCGTTCAACCACAATGGTGTTGCTCGGACGGTTGCCCGGGATCACCTTGTGCGGGGCCAGCTTCTGCACTTCGGCTTCGGCAACGCCTTTCTCACGCAACTCGGCTTCGGCTTCGCTGCGGGTCTTGCCGAGCATCAGTGCCTGGCTTTGCGACAGGCAGTTGGCGTACAGCCACTGATGGTGGTCGGACACCGGGTTGAAGCTGACAATCGGCACAATGAAGTCGGCCGGAATCAATTGGGTCCCCTGGTGCAGCAACTGGTGGTAGGCGTGCTGGCCGTTGCACCCTACGCCGCCCCAGATGACCGGGCCGGTATCGGTGGACACTGGCGTACCGTCCTGGCGCACACTCTTGCCGTTGGATTCCATGTCCAACTGTTGCAAGTGTTTGGTGATGTTGCGCAGGTAGTGGTCGTACGGCAGGATCGCGTGGCTCTGCGCACCCCAGAAATTGCCGTACCACACGCCCAGCAGACCCAGCAGCACGGGCATGTTGGCTTCGAATGGGGCGTTCTGGAAATGCTGGTCCATGGTGTAGGCACCGGACAGCAGTTCCTTGAAGTTGGACATGCCGATCGCCAGGGCAATCGGCAAGCCGATGGCCGACCACAGCGAGTAACGCCCGCCCACCCAGTCCCACATCGGGAAGATGTTTTCTTCGCGGATACCGAAGGCCACGGCCGCGGCGTTGTTGCTTGAGACGGCGATGAAGTGGCGATACAGCTCGGCTTCCGAGCCACCCTGGGCCAGGTACCAGGCGCGGGCGGCCTGGGCGTTTTTCAGGGTTTCCAGGGTGTTGAAGGATTTTGACGAGACGATAAACAGCGTGGTCTCGGCGCGCAGCTTCTGGGTCAGCTCGTGGAACTCGCTGCCGTCAATGTTCGCCAGGTAGTGGCAGCGCACACCTTTGTGGGCGTAGGACAACAGCGCTTCGGAGACCAGCTCCGGGCCCAGGAACGAGCCGCCGATGCCGATGTTCACCACGTCGGTGATCGGCTTCTCGGTGTAACCGCGCCACAGGCCATCATGGATGCGGCCGACCAGGTCGGTGATCTGGTTCAGCACCTTGTGCACGTCCGGCATGATGTTCACGCCGTTGACCGACAACTTGTCGCCAACCGGGCGACGCAGTGCGGTGTGCAGGGCCGGACGGCCTTCGGAGGAGTTGACCGGCTCGCCAGCGTAGAGCGCGTTGATCGCGTCTTTAAGGCCGACTTCATTGGCCAGGTCGACAAGCAAGGCGCGCGTTTGGGCAGTGATGAGGTTTTTCGAGTAATCGAGGAAAAGCCCGCAGCTGCTCAAGGTGAATTGGGAAAAGCGCTGGGGATCGGCATTGAATGCGTCGCGCATGCTGAAATCCTGCATGGCTTGGCGATGTTTATCGAGCGCTTGCCAAGCGGGCAGAGCGGTAACGTCATGAGGAGTGCGGTAATACGCCATCGCTGCGGGTTTCCTTTTTATTACGGGGACTTGCCTTTAGGACACTTCTAAATCCGGAACGTCCAGTCTTTCATCAGGCGTTGGGTTCCGGTCAGCGCCAACAATGGCACAGGGCGTTTACATTAAACCTAGCGTGTCGATATGTCTTGGCTTTGTCTGCGCTGTAGCCGGTACTTTTTTATACCGGCACAGCGGGGAGGGCAACAAGCGCGCTTTTTTGAGGGAGAAAAAGCGGGGTCAGGCCAGGGTCAGGTGCAGGTTGTCGATCAGGCGTGTGGCGCCCAAGTACGCGGCCACCAGGATCACTACATCGCGATCCTCTGGCGTGGCGGGACGCAGGTGCACACCTTGGCGCACTTCCAGGTAATCCATGCGCAATCCGGCCGCTTCGATCTGCTGGATCTGCTCGGCACGCAGCTTGGCGAAATCGTGGTCGCCGCCTTTGATGGCGGCGGCAATCTGGCTGAGGCTGCGGTACAGCACCGGCGCGATGGCGCGTTGCTCTTCGCTGAGGTAGCCGTTGCGCGAGGACAGCGCGAGACCGTCAGCGGCACGCACGGTGGGCTCGCCGATGATCTGGATGGGCATGTTCAGGTCATGCACCATGGCGCGAATCACTGCCAGTTGCTGATAGTCCTTCTGGCCAAACACGGCCATATCCGGCTGGACCATGTTGAACAGCTTGCTGACCACCGTCGCGACACCTTCGAAGTGCCCGGGGCGGCTGGCGCCGCAGAGGCCTTCGGACAGTTGCGGGACGCTGACGCGGGTCTGGCCGGTCATGCCGCCGGGGTACATTTCTTCGACGGTGGGCGCGAACAGCAGGTTGCAACCGGCTTGCAGCAGTTTTTCCTGATCGGCAGCCAGGGTGCGCGGGTATTTGTCCAGGTCTTCGCCGGCACCGAACTGCAACGGGTTGACGAAGATACTCGCCACCACGAAATCCGATTGCTGGGCGGCCTTGGTCACGAGGGTGGCGTGGCCGCTGTGCAGGTTGCCCATGGTGGGCACAAAGCCAATGCGCTTGCCGGCGCTGCGCGCGTGGGCGACTGCAGCGCGCAGTTCTCGTACGGTTTTAACGGTGTTCATGCAGAGAATCCGTGTTCGGCGCCTGGGAAAGTAACGGCTTTGACTTCGTCGACGTAAGCGCTCAACGCGGCCTGGATGCTGTCTTTACCTGCCATGAAGTTTTTCACGAACTTGGGTGCCCGCCCGGTCAGCGACAGGCCGAGCATGTCATGCAAGACCAGAACCTGGCCGTCTGTGGCAGAGCCCGCGCCGATGCCGATTACCGGCACTTTGACTGCCTGGGTGATCTCTGCCGCCAATTCGCTCGGCACGCATTCGAGCAGGATCATCGCGGCACCGGCTTGTTCCAGGGCGATGGCATCCGCGCGCATCTGACGCGCCTGGGCTTCATTGCGGCCTTGTACCTTGTAACCGCCGAGGATGTTCACTGACTGTGGCGTCAGGCCCATGTGCACGCACACCGGCACACCGCGCTCGGCCAGCAGGCGGATCGACTCGGCCAGCCATACGGCGCCTTCGACCTTGATCATGTGCGCGCCGGCCTGCATCAGTTTGCCGGCGTTCTGAAAGGTCTGTTCCAGCGTGGCGTAGCCCATGAACGGCAGGTCGGCGATGATGAAAGCGCCATCGTTACCGCGCTTGACGCTGGCGGTGTGGTAGGCGAGTTCATCGGTGGTGACGGGCAGGGTGCTGTCATTCCCTTGAAGAACCATGCCCAGCGAGTCGCCTATCAACAGCACTTCAACACCGGCCTGGCAACTGGCGTGGGCGAAGGTGGCGTCGTAGCACGTCAGCATGGTGATTTTTTCACCTTTGAGCTTGAGGCTCTGCAAGGTGGTCAGGGTAATGTCTGGCATGAAAAGGGTCCTCGTTCAGGCGCTTGGAAACAGCGAGTAACGCGCGTGAGTCTTCGTTTATACAGGCGCACTGTCTTGAGAGCAGTGCTTATAAGGCCTGGATTGCGCCCTTCAGCGCCGTGTTGGCGGCAGCGGGACGCCTATAGTCGTGATGAGGACTCGGGAAGTCAATTGGATGTGTTACCGCATTGTTACGATGGCGGTGTTACCGCTGTTACTGACGCGATTCAGCACGTAGAAGACCGCTTTTGATGGCCTGCGAGATCAATGTGGGAGCGGGCTTGCTCGCGAATGCGGTGGGTACTGGTTCACCGCATTCGCGAGCAAGCTCGCTCCCACAGGGGCTGCATCAGACGGTAGAGAGGCGTTCCAGGCCGACAAACGGGCAGGCCTTCAACAGCTCTGCGAGCGTTCGGCCGTCGGGCAGTTGCAGCTCGGCGGGAGCCAGTTCGGCCAGCGGGTACAGCACGAACGCGCGCAGGTGCAGCTGGTAGTGAGGCACTTTGAGGCGCGGCTCGTCGATCAGGCGATCGCCAAACAGCAGGATATCCAGATCCAGCGTACGCGGGCCCCAACGCTCGAGACGTTCGCGGCCCTGGCCGTTTTCGATGGCTTGCAGTGCATCGAGCAGCGCTAGTGGCGCAAGGCTGCTGTCCAAGGCCGCGACCGCATTGGTATAGCGCGGCTGACCGGGGAGCAGGGAGTCACTCTGATAGAAGTCGGACACACCGACGAGGGCGGTGCCTGGCAATAACGCCAACGCCGCAATGGCGCTGCGCAATTGCTGGTCCGGGGCAGCGAGGTTGCTGCCCATACCGATGTAGATACGTTCCACGTTTATTCGCCTGCAGCGCCCGAGGCATCGGCAGACGTGCGTTTGCGCTTGCTGGAGCTGCGACGACGCTTCTTCGGCCCATCGCTGGCGCCATCGCCTTTGCTGCCAAGGTCACGAATCATGTCGCGGCGCTGGCTGTCGTTGGCGTCCTGGTAGTCGGTCCACCATTCGCCCAGGCCGTCGGTTTGCTCGCCGGCGCTTTCGCGCAGCAACAGGAAGTCGTAGCCAGCGCGGAAGCGCGGGTTGTCCAGCAGCAGGTCGGCGCGTTTGCCGCTGCGCCGTGGCAGGCGCTCCTGCATGTCCCAGATCTCGCGGATCGGCAGGGTGAAACGTTTCGGAATGGCGATGCGTTGGCATTGCTCGGCGATCAGCTCGTGCGCCGCTTCCTGCATGGCAGGAATCGGCGGCATGCCACGGTCCTGCAGGCGCAGTACGCGTTTGGGCAGGGCCGGCCACAACAGGGCGGCAAACAGGAACGCCGGGGTCACCGGTTTGTTCTGTTTGATTCGCAGGTCGGTATTGATCAAGGCTTCGCTGATCAGCGTGTGGGTGTACGTCGGGTTGTATTCCAGAGCCTCGGCGCTGGCCGGGAACAGTGGGTCGAACAACTGCAGGTCGACGAGCATTTCGAACGTGTCGGCGGCGTACCCCGAGAGGAACAGCTTGAGCACTTCTTCGAACAGGCGTGCCGAAGGAATTTCCCGCAGCATGGGCGCCAGGTCGCGAATCGGCGCGGCCGTGTGTTTCTCGATACCGAAATTCAGCTTGGCGGCAAAACGCACGGCTCGCAGCATGCGCACAGGGTCTTCCTGGTAGCGCTGCGTCGGGTCGCCGATCAAACGGATCAGATTGTTGCGAATGTCGTGTACGCCATTGGCGTAATCGAGGATGCGCTCGCTGACCGGGTCGTAATACAAAGCGTTGATGGTGAAGTCGCGGCGTTGCGCGTCTTCTTCCAGGGTGCCATAGACGTTGTCGCGCAGGATGCGGCCGCTCTCGTTGCGGGAAGACTGGTTGGTGTCTTCCTCTTCATCGTTTTGCGGATGGCCGGCGCGGAACGTGGCGACCTCGATGATTTCGCGGCCGAAGTGGATATGCACCAACTTGAACCGGCGACCGATGATTCGCGCGTTGCGAAATTCGGCACGCACTTGCTCGGGCGTGGCGCTGGTGGCGACGTCGAAATCCTTGGGCGTGATATTGAGCATCATGTCACGTACACAGCCGCCCACCAGATAAGCCTGGTAGCCGGCGTTCTGCAAACGTTCGACGATGTTCACCGCATAGCGGCTGAATTGAGCACGCTGCAATGAATGCTGATTGCTGTTAAGCACTTCAGGCGTGCTGCGAATGTGTTGCGTACGACGCAAGGGAGAACGGAATGACTGGAACAACTTCTTCAGCATGGGATGCACTGTTTGAAGGAATGTTCGGCCATAACGAAGAATGACCGCATGATGGGCGGGGATTCTAGCATTTAGTCGAGGGATGGTGTAGGAACAAGCTGCAGGCCTTGCGCCATAAGCTTAAAAGACAGGGGAACCGGTCAAATGCCGGAAACTACAAGGGGAGCCGAAGCTCCCCCAGAAGTAGTTGCGTGCTCTATTTTTATTATTGATTTCGGGCTTCTTGTTTTTGTTGATCGCCCTCGCCATGAAGCTTCACCTTCATGACGCTCCCAATCCGGAGTCAAGAGCAAACGGATTGCTTTGGTCGCTGTGTTGCTGATCTACGATCCAACCAGTTCAGGCTCTGCCTTAGGGCAGTTTTTGTTGTTCTCGGCCTGGTTGCGGGGCAAGCCCCAAATGCAACGCCTCTCCAAAAGAATCAGTTAGCTGCGCCTCCGCCGTGTTGTTTTTATTGTGCGTGAGTCGATACGTCTTATTTTTATTGTCGGTACTGAGCTTGTTATTGTTTTTGTACTAAGCATATAGCAGGGTGCGTGCCAACTTTTGTGCCGCCCAGCAAAACCGGGGGGTTGAGGCGCTTTCAGCGTTTTCGGGGGCGAAAAAAAGCCGGGGCTTCGTTACCGTAAGCCCCGGCTTTTGTTACGTGAAAATTCAGCGGTAACAGTTTTTTCACATCTGAGGGTGTTACCTGTGGGGGCGCGCCCTCAACTCTCGCTGGCCACGCCGGTCTTGCGTCGCGGAATGCCCAGGCGCTGGCGCCGTTCCCACAGGCACTTGCGGCTCACGCCCAGCTTGCGCGCCAGCTCGGTCTCGGTCATGTGGTCCTGGTGCTCAAGAACGAAATGCTGGAAGTAATCTTCCAGTGACAAATCTTCCGTCGGCTCGTGGCTGGTATTGCTACCGCCGCCCTGTTGTGGGGCCAGGCCGATGAAGTCGTCGTCTTCCAGGTCACTCAACTCGATGTCGATGCCCAGCAGCTCGGCAGAAATCTCCGGGCTCTCCGACAGAATCACCGCGCGCTCGACCGCGTTCTCCAGCTCTCGCACGTTACCCGGCCACGAATAGTGACGAATCGCCTGCTCGGCGTCCGGGGCAAACTTGAGGTCGGTACGGTTGATCCGCGCGCTCTGGCGCAGCAGGAAGGCGCTGGCGATTTCGTTGACGTCGGCGCCACGCTCACGCAGGGCCGGCAGCTTGAGGGCGATCACGTGCAGGCGGTAATACAAGTCTTCACGGAACTGGCCGATCTTGGCCAGGCTCTTGAGGTCGCGGTGGGTCGCTGCGATCAGGCGAACATCGACCTTTTGCGATTGCACCGAACCTACGCGGCGAATTTCGCCTTCCTGCAACACGCGCAGCAAGCGCGCCTGGGCTTCCAGCGGCAGTTCGCCGATTTCGTCGAGGAACAAGGTGCCGCCGTCCGCCGCTTCGACCAGGCCCGCACGCCCGGCGCTGGCGCCGGTAAACGCGCCTTTTTCGTGGCCGAACAGTTCGGACTCAATCAGCGATTCAGGGATCGCCGCACAGTTCACCGAAATCATCGGCGCCTTGGCGCGCTTGGACAGGTTGTGCAGCGCGCGTGCGACCAGTTCTTTACCGGTGCCCGACTCGCCCTGAATCAATACATTGGAGTCGGTGGGCGCGACTTTGCGAATCTTGCTGTACAGGTCCTGCATCGGTGGGCAGGAGCCGATAATGCCGATTTCGCCATTACTGTTATTGACGCCCGGCTTGTCCGCACCGCTCGCGGTCTTGCCGGCGGGGCGCTGTTCGGCGGGCGCGCTGCTGGCCGACTGACGGTCGCGCAGAATGCGGGCCACGGCCTGCAGCATTTCGTCGTGGTCGAAAGGCTTGGCGATGTAATCCACCGCGCCCATCTTCATCGAGTCCACCGCCGAACGCAGGCTGGCGTAACTGGTCATGATCAGCACCGGCGTGCCCTGGCCAAGCTTGATCAGCTCGGTGCCTGGCGCGCCCGGCAAACGCAGGTCGCTGACAATCAGGTCGAACGTGGGAATGCTGAATCGCTCTTGGGCTTCCTGCACCGAGCCGGCTTCGCTGACCTGATACTGATTACGTTCAAGCAGGCGACGCAAGGCAGAGCGGATAATTGTTTCGTCTTCGACGATCAAAATGTGCGGCATTGATTCAATTCTCTCGACGGTCTCAGTTCACAGCGGACGTCGCTTCGACATGACGCGGCAAGGTCACCCGAATACGGGTGCCGCGTTGGCTTTCGGTGTCAGCCGGGCTGTCGATGGTGATTTGTCCATAATGCTCTTCAACGATGGAATAGACCAGTGCAAGGCCCAGACCGGTACCTTCACCCGGGTCCTTGGTGGTGAAGAAAGGTTCGAACAATCGGTCCATGATGTTCTGTGGAATACCGCTGCCTTCATCCTCCACGATCAGATCGACCGTGTGCTCGAAAGCCTCGCTCTTGACGCGTACCGCGCTGTGCGGCGGGGACGCGTCACGGGCGTTGGACAGCAAGTTGATCAACACCTGCGCCAAGCGTTGGGAATCGCCGTCGACCCAGTGGTCCGGGTCGCACAGATTGAAGAACTGTACTTCGAAATTGCGCCGGTTCAAGGCCAGCAGCCCAATGGCATCCTGCGCGACTTCGGCCAGGCACACGGCCTCGTCCTGATTCTGATGAGCGCCGGCATGGGCGAAGCTCATCAACGACTGCACGATGCGGGAAACGCGCTTGGTCTGCTCAAGGATTTGCCCGCTGATTTCGGTGATTTCGCCGTCCTCTTCGCGCTCTTCCCGCAGGTTCTGCGCCAGGCAGGCGATACCGGTAATCGGGTTGCCAATCTCGTGGGCCACGCCTGCCGCCAAACGACCAATGCTGGCCAGGCGCTCGGAGTGCACCAGCTTGTCTTCGAGCATTTGCGTGTCGGTCAAGTCTTCCACCAGCAGCACCAGGCCGCTGTTGCCGGGTGCCAGCGGTTCGTCGATCGCCGCTTTGTGCAGGTTGAGCCACCGCGTCTGGCCGTCGAGTGCCAAGTGCTGCTTGTGCAAATGCTCGTCGGGCAGGTTGATAAAGCCTTGCAGCAGTTCTTTCCACGGATCGCCCAGGGTGTTCAGGCGCGAACCCACTACCCGCTGGGCGGCGATGCCGGTCAATTCTTCCATGGCCTTGTTCCACATCAGGATCTCTTGATCCTTGGCCAGGGAGCACACGCCCATCGGCAGTTCCTGCAGGGTCTGGCGGTGGTAGCGGCGCAGCGCATCGAGTTCGGCGGCAAGGCCGGTGAGGCGCGAGTGGTAATCCTCCAGCCGGCTCTCGATGAAATGGATGTCTTCGGTGACGTAGTTTTCGCCGCCAGCCTTGTAGGGCAAGAACGTTTCGACCATGTCCTGGGACACGCTTGGCCCCATCAGCCCGGACAAGTTGGCCTCGATACGGTCACGCAAGCGTCGCAGCGCATACGGGCGGCGCTCGTCGAACGGCAGGTAGAGGTCGCGCAGTGCCTGTTCGACTTCCTTTTGCGCGGCTTTCGCACCCAGCGGCTTGGCCAGTTGCGTGGCGAACTCCTGG
The DNA here is from genome assembly GCF_047943075.1 of Pseudomonas sp. NFX183. Classification (NCBI taxonomy): domain Bacteria; kingdom Pseudomonadati; phylum Pseudomonadota; class Gammaproteobacteria; order Pseudomonadales; family Pseudomonadaceae; genus Pseudomonas; species Pseudomonas sp. NFX183. The sequence continues at coordinate 3,169,304 of NZ_CP181333.1, forward strand.
GGTGAGGCGGCATGCAGCTCGCGGCGTTGCGGGCGGCGCACGTTGTCCACCGCGCAGGCTTCGGCGGCGCTGGTTTCTTCGGGGCTGGCGTTGGTGAACAGTGAGATCAAGGTGAACATCAACACGTTGGCAGCCAGTGAAGCGATGGCGGCCATGTGCCAACTGGTGTCGTCCAGCACGTAAATCATGTTCAGTAACGGAATGTAGAAACCCTGCAGGTTGCCGACCAGCGGCAGCAGCATGGTAACGATCCACACCAGAATCCCCGCCAGCAGGCCGGCGATAAACCCGCGGCGATTAGCGGTCGGCCAGTACAGCACCGACAACACGCCCGGCAGGAACTGCAAGGTGGCAACGAACGCGACAATGCCGAGGTTGGCAAGGTCTTGCCCGGCGCCCAGCAACAGGTAGAAGCCATAACCGGCCATGATGATCGCGACGATCAGCGCGCGGCGCGTCCACTTCAGCCAGCGATAGATGTTGCCTTCGGCCGGCGGCTGATACAGCGGCAACACCAAGTGGTTGAGCGCCATGCCCGACAGCGCCAGCGTGGTGACAATGATCAAGCCACTGGCCGCCGACAAACCGCCGACGTACGCCAGCAACGCCAGGGATTTGCTGTTGGCGGCAATACCGACGCCGAGGGTGAAGTATTCCGGGTTGGTGGTTGCGCCCAGCTTGAGGCCGGCCCACAGGATCAGCGGCACCGCCAGGCTCATCAGCAGCAGGAACAGCGGCAAGCCCCAGCTTGCACTCACTAATGAGCGCGGATTGAGGTTCTCGGTGAAGGTCATGTGGTACATGTGCGGCATCACAATCGCCGAAGCGAAGAACACCAGCAACAGCGTGCGCCATGGGCCTTCCTGCAACGGCGTGTGCAGGGCGGCGAGGGCGGTCTGGTTTTGCAGCAGCCACAGTTCCAGCTGTTGCGGGCCGTCGAACACGCCATACAGCGCATACAGGCCGACGCCGCCGATGGCGATCAGCTTGATCACCGACTCAAAGGCAATCGCAAACACCAGGCCCTCGTGTTTTTCACGGGTGGCGATATGGCGCGAACCGAAGAAAATCGTGAACAGGGTGATCAGCGCGCAAAAAGCCAGCGCGACGCGATGTTGCACGGGCTCACGGGTCAGGATGCTGATGGAATCTGCCACGGCCTGGATCTGCAGGGCCAGCAATGGCAACACGCCGAGCAGCATGAAAATCGTGGTCAGCGCGCCGGCCCAGGTGCTGCGAAAGCGGAAGGCAAACAGGTCCGCCAGGGATGACAGCTGGTAGGTACGGGTGATTTTCAGGATCGGGTACAGCAACACTGGCGCCAGCAGGAACGCGCCGGACACCCCAAGGTAACTGGACAGAAAGCCGTAGCCGTACTGATAGGCCAGGCCCACGGTGCCATAAAACGCCCAGGCGCTGGCGTAAACGCCCAGGGACAAGGTGTAGGTCAACGGATGGCGAATGATCGCCCGCGGAATCATTCCGCGCTCACTGATCCAGGCCACGGCGAACAGCGCGGCCAGGTAGGCGGCGCTGATCAGCAGCATCTGGGTGAGGCTAAAGCTCATCGGCATCTTTTTGGCTCTGCAGGATGAAGGTCACGACGATCAGGATCAGCCACAGCAGATAAGGGCGATACCAGGCGCCCGTGGCGTCGATCCACCAATCCATGATGGCGGGGGAAAACAGGTAGATCCCGACGACCAGCAGCAGGACCAATCGATAGATATACATGTTGGCCTCTGATTAAAAAACTGCGGCGATGGTAACGGATGGCTGGCAAGCTGCAAGCGCCTTCAGCGCAATTGCGCTTCGGCCAGCGTGAGTGTGCGCGGGATCAGTGTTGCATCCCAGTGCCCAATGCCCCAATCGAGCAGTTCCCGTGGGCTGGCGTGCAGCAGTTCAGCGCCGGCGGGCTGGCCGAGGGCGCGCAATGCCCTTAACAGCAAAGGCGTGGCCTGGTCCGGTGTCAACGGCGGAGAACGGTAGGTTTTGCCCAACTTGTTACCGTCCGGCTGCACGATCAGCGGCACGTGCAGGTAGCGCGGCTGGCGCAGGCCCAGCAGTTCTTGCAGGTAGAGCTGGCGTGGCGTGGAATCGAGCAGGTCGGCGCCGCGCACGATGTCGGTTACACCTTGCCAAGCGTCGTCGAGCACGACGGCCAATTGATAGGCATACAAGCCGTCGCGGCGACGGATGACGAAATCGCCTGCGTCGCGGCCCAGGTGCTGTCGGAATTCACCCTGTACGCGGTCGGTAAAGTGGTATTCCAGCTCGGGTACGCGCAGGCGAATGGCCGCGTCGTGCTGATCGTGCCCGGCATTGCGGCATAAACCCGGGTAAATCCCGTGGTAGGGCTCCAGCTGTTTGCGCGAGCATGTGCAGGCGTAGGCCAGGCCGTGGTTGAACAGGCCGTCGAGGACTTTGGCGTAGGCATCATGCCGCTCGCTTTGTCGGACCAGTTCGCCATCCCACTCGAAGCCGTAGCTTTCCAAGGCGTGCAGGATCGCCGTCTGGGCGCCGGGTTCTTCACGCGGTGGGTCGAGGTCTTCCATGCGCATCAGCCAGCGGCCGTGATTGGCGCGGGCATCGAGGTAGGAGGCGAGGGCGGCAACCAGCGAGCCGAAATGCAAATGGCCGCTGGGCGTGGGGGCGAAACGCCCGATATAGGTAGAGGCTGTCATGGGCCGGATACTACTGGAAAATCGGTAAACGCCAGAAACAAAAATGGGGCGTTTGCACGCCCCATTCGTTCAGCCCGGCAGGATTACTTGCCGACCTGTTTTTCCTTGATTTCAGCCAAGGTTTTGCAGTCTACGCACAGGTCCGCGGTTGGGCGGGCTTCCAGGCGGCGAATACCAATCTCGACGCCGCAGGATTCGCACCAGCCATATTCCTCGTCTTCGATCAGTTGCAGCGTTTTGTCGATTTTCTTGATCAGCTTGCGTTCACGATCACGGGCGCGCAGTTCGAGGGCGAATTCCTCTTCCTGGCTGGCACGGTCTGCCGGGTCCGGGAAGTTGGCGGCTTCGTCCTTCATGTGGTCAACGGTGCGGTCGACCTCTTGCATCAAGTCCTGCTTCCACTTTTGCAGGATCTTGGTGAAGTGCTGGCGCATGGGCTTGCCCATGTACTCCTCACCTTTCGTTTCGACGTAAGGTGTGAAGCCACTGAGGCTCTGCTGCTGTTGCTTTGCTTGGGTGGACATGAATAGACCGCCTCTCACTCTTCTAATCCATTGCGCAGGATTGCAACGTCACCGACACCTGCCGGCCCTGCGGCTGCAAGCGGGCGAACTTACCAGATAGATTCGGGGTGCGCCACTCCCGGTTGTCGAGGCCCAACTTGGCGGGGGTGCAAACTGCAACAGCCCGCCATGGCTGGGTATAGCGTGTCTCGAATGTTGATTTTAGTCGTTTTGCAAGCGCTTGCTCGGTTCGTCATGGACGGCCGAGCAGGCAATAGAGCATGTTTTACCGCGAGGGTTCGGTAGAATCCTGATTTTGTCCTCACCGTTAAGGAAGGCTAATGGCTCAGCCCTACAGTGCGCGCAGTCGCGCCATCGAACCTTTTCATGTCATGGCGCTGCTGGCGCGAGCCAATGAGCTGCAGGCAGCCGGCCATGATGTGATCCACCTGGAAATCGGCGAGCCGGATTTCACCACGGCCGAGCCCATCATCCAGGCCGGCCAGGCGGCGCTGGCCAACGGCAAGACCCGCTACACGGCAGCGCGCGGGTTGCCGGAGTTGCGCGAGGCCATCAGCGGTTTCTACCAGCAGCGCTACGGGCTGAACATCGATCCTGAGCGCATTCTGATCACTCCCGGTGGTTCCGGTGCGTTGCTGCTGGCGAGCAGCCTGCTGGTCGATCCGGGCAAACATTGGTTGCTCGCCGACCCGGGCTATCCGTGCAATCGACATTTTCTGCGCTTGGTGGAAGGCGCGGCGCAGCTGGTGCCGGTTGGCCCGGACGTGCGCTACCAATTGACCGCCGAGTTGGTGGCCAAACATTGGGACCAGGACAGCGTGGGCGCGTTGGTCGCTTCCCCGGCCAACCCCACCGGCACGATCCTTACACGGGACGAGTTGGCAGGGTTGTCCAGCGCAATCAAGGCGCGCGACGGCCACTTGGTGGTGGACGAGATCTATCACGGCCTCACATACGGCACCGATGCCGCCAGCGTGCTGGAAGTGGACGACGACGCGTTCGTCCTGAATAGTTTTTCGAAGTATTTCGGCATGACCGGCTGGCGCCTGGGTTGGCTGGTGGCGCCGCCCGCGGCGGTGGGTGAATTGGAAAAGCTCGCGCAAAACCTCTACATCAGCGCGCCGAGCATGGCCCAGTACGCGGCACTGGCGTGTTTTACCCCGCAAACGTTGAGCATTCTGGAGCAGCGCCGCGCCGAATTCGGTCGCCGTCGGGACTTCCTGCTGCCCGCCTTGCGCGAACTTGGATTCGGGATCGCCGTAGAGCCGGAAGGAGCGTTCTATTTGTATGCCGATATCAGCGCGTTCGGCGGTGATGCCTTCGCGTTCTGTCGGCATTTCCTCGAAACCGAACACGTGGCGTTTACGCCCGGGCTGGATTTTGGCCGCTATCAAGCCGGCCACCATGTGCGTTTTGCCTACACGCAAAATATCGATCGGCTACAACAGGCGGTAGAGCGTATCGCCCGTGGTTTGCGGAGCTGGCAAGGCTGATGCGTTTTCATCCTCCTCTCGAAGAAGCGCGGCTGATCCGCCGCTACAAGCGTTTTCTCACCGATATCGAAACCGTTACCGGCGAGTTGCTGACGATTCACTGCCCGAACACCGGCTCGATGCTCAATTGCATGGTGGAGGGCGGCCAGGTCTGGTTCAGTCGCTCCACGGACCCCAAGCGCAAGTTGCCCGGCACCTGGGAAATTGCCGAAACGCCGCAGGGGCGGCTGGCGTGCGTCAACACGGCGCGCGCCAACCAACTGGTCGAGGAGGCGCTGCGCGCGGGGGTGATCACTGAGCTCAATGGGTTTACCGCCTTGAAGCGCGAAGTGCCTTATGGCCAGGAAAAAAGTCGCATCGATTTTCGCCTCGATTACCCGCAGGGCGCGGCGTTTGTCGAAGTCAAAAGCGTCACCCTGGGCTTTGATGGCACGGCGGTGGCAGCCTTCCCCGATGCGGTAACACAGCGCGGCGCCAAGCACCTGCGCGAGTTGGCGCACTTGGCGCGTGACAGGGTGCGGGCGGTGCAGTTGTATTGCGTCAATCTGTCGGGAATCGAGGCGGTGCGCCCAGCGGTTGAAATCGACGCTGGTTACGCTGCGGCATTGCGTGAGGCCAGGGCCGCCGGTGTGGAGGTATTGGCCTACGGTGTGCGAGTCACGCCTGAGGAAATTGTTGTGGAACGTTGCTTGGATGTACTGATCAGCGACTAGAGTTGCACCCACAGGCCCTGCGCGTCTTCGCGGCCGGGCAGGGCGGTGAGGCTCTGGCCCGCGCAGGGGCCGGCGATGCATTCGCCGCTTTCGATCAGGAACAGCGCGCCGTGAGTGGCGCACTGGATCAGGCTGGCGCTGGTGTCGAGGAACTGATCGGGTTGCCATTCCAGCGCGATGCCGCGATGGGGGCAACGGTTGATATAGAAGTAGGCAACGCCGTCCCGGCGCACGGCCAACAGTTTGCAACCGTCGATCTCGAAGCCGAGGCTGCTGTTGGCTGCAAGGGTGTCGGAGGTGCAGAGAAACTTCATTTCAATCCTTAAGTGCCTTGACGTTCAAATGCAAACAATTATCAAATGCCGGCTTCGCCCCGCCCCTGGAAGGAAACCCTGTTATGCGTCTGAGTACCAGCGCTATTGCGTTTGTTGCCTCACTGCTGGTCCACCACGGGGCGCAAGCCTCTGAACTGCCGCAACGCTGGGTGAGTGCCGGTGGAGCGCTGTCGGAATGGGTGGCGGCCTTGGGCGGCGAATCGAAACTGGTGGGCGTGGATACTACCAGCCAGCACCCGGAATCGCTGAAGGCCTTGCCGAGCATAGGTTACCAGCGCCAGTTGTCAGCGGAAGGCATTCTCAGCCTTCGCCCGCAAGTACTGGTCGGCACCGAGGAAATGGGGCCGCCGCCGGTACTTGCGCAAATTCGCGGCGCCGGCGTGCAGGTGGAAATGTTTTCGGCCGAGCCGGACCTGCCAACCCTGAAAGGCAACTTGCAGCACCTTGGCAAGTTGCTGGGCAGTGAGGCTAAAGCCAACGAATTATTTACCGGATATGAACAAGCACTCGAGCAGCAGAAGCGCTGGGTCACTCAGGCCCAGGCCACGCAAAAAGCCCCGGGTGTGCTGTTGGTGCTCGGTCATGCGGGCGGCAAGCCGCTGATCGCAGGTAAAGACACCGCCGCCGATTGGCTGTTGCAGCAGGCGGGCGGGCGCAACTTGGCCACCCATACCGGTTACAAACCTTTTTCGGTGGAGTCGTTAGCGGGACTGAGCCCTGATGTGCTGGTATTTGCTGACCGTGCCTTGACCGGCGATGCAGCGCGCGCGGCGCTGTTCAAGGAAAACCCGATTTTGGCCTCAACGCCGGCGGCCAAAAATGGCCGGGTGTTTGAGCTGGACCCCACCCTGCTGGTGGGCGGCCTGGGCCCGCGTGTGCCGCAAAGCCTGGTGCAACTGTCTGCCGGGTTCTATCCGTCCCAGGCTAAACCTGCTCCATGACCCCTCTGGTTAAGCCGAAAACACTGTTTGTCGGGCTGGCGCTGTTGTGTGTATTGGCGACCTGGCTCTCATTAGCCTTGGGGCCGGTCAGCCTGCCGTTGCTGGACACACTCAGGGCCGCGTTGCGCTTGATGGGCGTGCCGATTGCAACCGATGGCCTGGAGCAGGCCGAATTGATCCTGGGGCAGATTCGCCTGCCGCGCACATTGCTTGGCCTGGCGGTCGGCGGCGTGCTGGCGTTGTCGGGCGTGGCGATGCAGGGGTTGTTCCGTAATCCGCTGGCGGATCCCGGGCTGGTCGGGGTGTCGAGTGGCGCGGCGCTGGGGGCGGCGATTGCGATTGTCGGGGGTTCGTTTTTTGGCGGGCTGCCGGATGCGTTCGGGCCTTACTTGCTGTCGCTGTGTGCGTTTCTCGGTGGTTTGGGAGTGACTGCGCTGGTCTATCGCCTGGGGCGCCGTAACGGCCAGACCAATGTTGCGACGATGCTGCTTGCCGGCATCGCGCTCACGGCTCTCGCCAGCTCGGCGGTCGGGCTGTTTACCTATTTGGCTGACGACGCCACTCTGCGCACCCTGACGTTCTGGAACCTGGGCAGCCTCAATGGCGCGAGCTACTCGCGGTTGTGGCCGTTGCTGCTGGTGAGCGCGGGTGTCGCGCTTTGGTTGCCGCGCCGCGCCAAGGCGCTGAATGCCTTGTTGCTGGGTGAGTCCGAGGCCAGCCACCTAGGGATTGATGTGGAAGGGCTCAAGCGTGAGCTGGTGTTCTGCACCGCTTTGGGCGTGGGGGCGGCAGTAGCGGCGGCGGGGATGATCGGGTTTGTCGGGCTGGTGGTCCCGCACTTGGTGCGGTTGCTGGCCGGGCCCGACCATCGTGTGCTGTTGCCAGCCTCGGTGCTGGCCGGCGCGAGTTTGTTGCTGTTTGCAGATTTGGTGGCGCGCCTGGCCTTGGCGCCCGCGGAGTTGCCGATCGGCATTGTTACGGCGTTTATCGGTGCGCCGTTTTTTCTTTTTCTGTTGTTGCGAGGACGCGCCTGATGCTGCGAGTGGAAGCGCTGCAGATCCGGCGTGGTCGCAAGACTGTGTTGGCCGATGTCAGCCTGGACCTGTTACCGGGCCAGGTACTTGGCGTGCTGGGCCCCAATGGTGCTGGCAAAAGCACCTTGCTCAGCGCGCTGTGCGGTGAGCTGCACCCTGATCAGGGCGCGGTGTGGCTGGATGAGCAGGCGCTCAAAAGCTGGACCGGCCCGCAGCGCGCCCAGCGCTTGGCGGTGTTGCCGCAAACCTCGACCCTGGATTTTGCGTTTCGCGTTGAAGAAGTTGTCGGCATGGGGCGTTTGCCGCATCAGACCGGGCGCGTGCGTGACGACGAGATCATCCGTGCGGCGTTGCAGGCGGCGGACATCAGCCATTTGAGCGGCCGTAGCTACTTGGCGTTGTCTGGCGGGGAGCGCCAACGTGTGCACCTGGCGCGGGTATTGGCGCAACTATGGCCGGGCGAGGCGGGGCAGACGTTGCTGCTGGATGAGCCGACGTCGATGCTTGACCCTTTGCATCAGCACACGACCTTGCAGGCTATTCGCAGTTTTGCCGATCGAGGCGCGGCCGTACTGGTGATCCTCCATGACCTGAATCTGGCTGCGCGTTACTGTGATCGCATTCTGCTGCTGGAAGGCGGGCGTCCGCATGCGTTGGATACGCCCGCACACGTCTTGCGACCTGAGCCGCTCAAGGCTGTGTTTGGGCTGGATGTGTTGGTGCAGCCGCACCCGGAGCGTGGGCATCCGTTGATTATCGCGCGCTGAGCCTCACGGTTTTATAGGCGTTTTACAGGCAAAAAAAGACCCGGCAAGAGCCGGGTCAAATAACCGTGATTAGCCTGATGAGGAGATAATCTGAGAGTCCGAACCAATGGTCTTTCAGTCATCGGCTGATCTCGCGACCAGTTGTGATAATCATAACGATTCTCATTTGAGAGTCAACATTTGTTTTTGCTCGACCTGCGGATTTTCTCAAACAGGCGTTCGTAATGCCTGTAAACGTTGAGTTTTATCGCTGAGCTAATTCTTCTGACGTGCCGAAATCGCATCCAGCTGGCGGTTCAGCGCTTCCTTTCGCTCCGCGGGAATGTCGTTCCAGTGCACATCCATCAATGCGCCTTCAATGGCGTACAGCAATACCTTCGACGCCCGGAAACCGCGAGTTCGCACTGCACGGTAGGCATCGACCGCTCCCAGGCGGCGCAAGTCAGACGCGCTGTGGATGCCCACCGCATGCAGCCACTGCGCCGACGTCTTGCCAAGGTTTTTCAGGTGTTGCAGCTCATCGTTCATCAAGCCTCCTTGCGACGGCCGAATGGTTCGGTGGGTATCGTGACCAGGCAAGCCTGAAAAGGAGTGTAGCGCTCAGTAGGAAAAGCGTAGTTCTTTGGTCAGGAACGGCTGAAACGCTTATAAGAATGCTCAGGAGGTTTTAAGCAGAGGCACGGCGAACCACCCGGCACACTTGATGCGTAGCCGGGGGCGGGCATATGGCGTCACTTGGTGCGATAGCGCAGGCGAGTACCGAAATTAACCGACATGAGGATTTCGTCGGCGGTCAGTTCAGGTGGAAAGTAGGTGCCGGAAATTTGTGCATGCGCCAGGCTGGCGCCTTCCAATGAGCAGTCGCGTAGATCCAGGCCACGCAGATCGGCAGAACGGAAATACGCATCGGTGAAATCTACACCTGTGGCGTTCAGGTCGCGCAAGTCCAGCCCACGAAAGTCACCGCCACGCATGTCGATGCTGCCGTCTTTAGGCCGTTCCTGGTTGAAGCCTCGAATGTCGTCCTTGTGCAGGAGCGCGTAGAGCGGAGTATCAAGAAGCTTGGGCTGACTCATGACGGCGACTCCTGTTGGAATTATGACGCCATTATAGTGCCACTATTGCTCGGTCGTGCACCGTAGATCGGTGACACGACCAAGAAATATTTCTTACAGGCCTGGCAGACGCTGGCGAATATGCGCCACCAGAGCATCCAGAGTTCCGCTTTCATTGGTCTCTACACGCTTGCTGAGCAGCAATTCTTCAGCCGTCAGCGGGTCTCGGTTGGCCTGCTGCTCTTCAATGATGGTCAGCGTCGCGTCGGAAGGGTCGTTCTTATCCGCCTGACGTTGTGCCAACCAGCTGGCGATAACGGCTTGCGGTGCGTTGCAATCCAGGATCAGGAATGGCGCGCCGGTGGCCTCGGCAATCTTCGCGGCGGCGTCGCGCTGTTCACGTTTGAGGAAGGTGGCATCCAGTACGACCGGGTAGCCGGCGCGCAAGACGATATCGGCGATTTCATTCAGGCGAGCATAGGTTGCTGCGCTGGCGTCGGCGGCATAGATGCCGGCCTGTGGTGTGTTTTCCACGTGCTGTTCGCCAAACAGGCGTTTGCGTTCCACATCCGAGCGCAGGCGCACGGCGCCCAAGGCTTCCACCAGGCGCATGGCAACGTGGCTCTTGCCGACTGCCGATACGCCGTGGGTAATTGCCAGGAAGCGCGAAGGAATAGTGCTGTAGCTTTCGGCCAGGTTGGCGTAGTTGCGGTACTGGCGCAGGGTAGTGGCGCGCTGCACCGGGCTTGCCTCGCTCGGCATGCTGAACAGTGCAACCTTGGCGCGTACCAGCGCCCGGTAAGCTTTATAGAAGTTCAGCACTTCCAGGCCTTGGTAATCGCCGGTCAGTTCCAGGTATTGGCTGATAAAGCGACGTGCCAGGGATTTGAGGCCACGGTCTTCCAGGTCCATCGCCAGAAAGCCGGTGTCGGCGTACACATCGGTGAAGCGGAACGGCTCGTTGAACTCGATGCAGTCGAAGATGACGACTTGGCCGTCGATCATCGTCGCATTGCCCAAGTGGATATCGCCGTGACATTCACGCGTGAAGCCCTCGAGCTTGCGCTGAGCCAGCAAAGGCTTGAGGCGCTCGAAGCTGCTTTCGGCCCAAGCCTGCAGCGCTTCCAGCTGGGCCAGGTCGGCCTTGTCGCTGAGGAAAGGGCGAATCTGATCGAAGTTCTGGCGCACCGGCGCCATCACCTCGTCCGGGGTGCCGGCCGGGTGCGCCTGTGGAACCTTTGGAGCGGTGAGGTGGAAATGCGCAATCTGCTTGGCCATTTCATCGATGTGCGCGCTGGTCAGTTCGCCGTTGGCTTGCAAGGTGCTCAGCAGTTGGCTTTGCGGGAACTGGCGCATTTTCAGCGCGTACTCGATTACCGGGCCATCGCCGCCCAGTTGCGGAGCCTCGGCGGTGCCGGTAATCGGCAACACTTCAAGATACAAATCTTCGGTCAGGCGCTGGTTGAGGCGTAGTTCTTCGTTGCAGAAGTGCCCCCGGTCGTCCAGTTGGGTGAAATCCAGAAAGCCGAAGTTCATCGGCTTCTTCAGTTTATAAGCGAAGGGGCCAGTCAGAATGACCCAGGAAATATGGGTCTCGATAACTTGAAACGCTTCAACCGGATGGGGATACAAAGCCGGGTTTTGCAGGGCAGCGATCAGGGACTGGCTCACGGGCGATCCTTCAAAGTCTGGGGGAAATCATGGCGGGCATTATGGCTGTTACAGCCGGTCGTGCAAACCGCTGTCCGGCTCATGTTGATCATCAATAAAGTGCGTATAATCCGCCGCCATGACTCGAACCCGATCTCCCCGTTCCCGTAAAAAACCTCCTTCCCGCGGCCTGCGTCCGTGGCTGGGCTGGGCGCTCAAGCTCAGCCTGGTAGGCCTTGTGGTGCTCGCCGGCTTCGCGGTGTACCTCGATGCTGTGGTCCAGGAGAAGTTCTCCGGCAAGCGCTGGACCATTCCGGCCAAGGTGTACGCACGCCCGCTGGAACTGTTCACCGGCCAGAAGCTGAGCAAGGATGACTTTCTCACCGAGCTCGACGCCTTGGGTTACCGCCGCGAAGCCGTGAGCAATGGCCCTGGCGCCGCGGCCGTCAGCGGCAATACCGTCGACTTGAATACCCGCGGCTTCCAGTTCTATGAAGGCCTGGAAAAAGCCCAACCGGTGCGCGTGCGCTTCTCTGGCGATTACGTCGCCGAGCTGTCGTCGCTCAATGGTTCGAAGTTGCCTGTGGTGCGCCTGGAGCCGCTGCTGATCGGCGGCATTTACCCCAAGAACCTGGAAGATCGCATCCTGATCAAGCTCGATCAGGTGCCGCCGTATCTGCTTGAAACACTGGTTGCCGTCGAAGACCGCGACTTCTACAGCCACTGGGGCGTCTCGCCCAAGTCGATTGCCCGCGCCATCTGGGTCAACACCTCTGGCGGCAAGATGACGCAGGGTGGCAGTACGCTGACGCAACAATTGGTCAAGAACTTCTACCTGACCAACGAGCGCAGCCTGACCCGCAAGCTCACCGAAGCCATGATGGCGATGCTGCTGGAGCTGCATTACAGCAAGCAGGAAATCCTCGAGGCTTACCTCAACGAAGTATTCGTCGGCCAGGATGGCCAGCGCGCCGTTCACGGCTTTGGCTTGGCCAGCCAGTTCTTCTTCGGTCAGCCGTTGTCCGAGTTGAAGCTGCATCAGGTCGCGTTGCTGGTGGGCATGGTCAAGGGACCGTCCTATTACAACCCGCGTCGCAACCCGGAGCGTGCGCTTGAACGTCGTAACCTGGTGCTGGACGTACTCGAGCAGCAGGGCGTGGCTACCGCTGAACAAGTCGCGGCCGCAAAGAAAATGCCACTGGGTGTAACCACTCGCGGCAAGCTGGCCGACAGCTCCTTCCCAGGCTTTATCGACCTGGTCAAACGTCAGTTGCGCGAAGATTACCGCGACGAAGACTTGACTGAAGAAGGCTTGCGGATCTTCACGAGCTTCGACCCGATTTTGCAGATGAAAGCCGAAGCGTCGGTCAACGACACCTTCAAACGCTTGACCGGCCGCAAGGGCTCCGATGAAGTCGAGGCGGCCATGGTGGTGACCAACCCGGAAACCGGTGAAGTCCAGGCGATGATCGGCAGTCGCCAGGCCAGCTTTGCCGGTTTCAACCGCGCGCTGGATGCCGTGCGGCCGATCGGCTCGCTGGTCAAGCCTGCGGTCTACCTGACGGCCCTGGAAAAACCGAGCAAATACACCCTGACCAGTTGGCTCTCAGATGACCCGTTGTCGGTCAAAGGTGCCGATGGCCAAGTGTGGACGCCGCAGAACTTCGATCGCCGCTCTCACGGCACGGTGTTCCTGTATCAGGGCCTGGCGCATTCCTACAACATCTCCACCTCACGCCTCGGGCTGGAAGTCGGGGTGCCGAATGTGTTGAAAACCCTGGGTCGCCTGGGCATCAATCGTGAATTTCCGTCGTTCCCATCGATGCTGTTGGGCGCTGGCGCCATGACCCCGATGGAAGTGGCCACGATGTACCAGACCCTCGCCAACGGCGGCTTCAATACCCCGATGCGCGGTATCCGCAGCGTGCTGACTGCCGAGGGCGAACCGCTCAAGCGCTATCCTTTCCAGATTCAGCAGCGCTTTGATGCAGGCTCCATTTACCTGATCCAGAACGCCATGCAGCGCGTAATGCGCGAAGGCACCGGGCGCTCGGTTTACAGCGTGCTGCCGTCGAACCTGACGCTGGCGGGCAAGACCGGTACCAGTAACGATTCGCGTGACAGCTGGTTCGCAGGCTTCGGCCAGGACGTGCTGGCCGTGGTTTGGCTGGGACGTGACGACAATGGCAAGACGCCGTTCACCGGTGCCACCGGTGCGCTGCAGGTCTGGACCAGCTTCATGCGCAAGGCCGACCCGCTGCCGCTGAACATGCCGCAACCGGACAACATCGTGCAGGCCTGGATTGATCCGCACACGGGGCAGGGCTCCGATGCCAACTGTCCGGGCGCGGTGCAGATGCCGTATATTCGCGGCAGCGAGCCACCACCCGGCGCCGCATGCGGTGGCAGTGCCCCTGCTGACGCGGAATCGGTGATGGATTGGGTCAAGGGCTGGATGAACTAAGCAAAGAGGGTTTCACGTGAACAAGTGGTTGATTCCAGCTATTACAGCTCTGGCAGTGCTCAGCGGTTGCTCCAGCGTGCAGCGCGGTTCGATTCCCGTGGTGGATTCGAGTACCACCGTTTCCAATAACGATCGCATTTCGGCCAACGGCGGCTTCCGTCAGACCGTGGTCAAGCGTCCTGCCCAAGCCGCACCGCAGGCCATGCCGCAGGATTCGGGTGTGGTAGTGATGGTGCCGGGCGGTGGTGCTGCAACGTCGGCGCCGATCAGCGCCGAGCCGTGGACCCCAGGCCCAAGCACGTCGGGGCCGGTTGATTCCACGCCGATCCAGACGGCGCCGGTTAACCAGGGCACCTACAACATGCCGTCGACGCCGAGCGGTATCCCGTCGTCGTCGAACGCTGGCGGCCTGTCGGCTGATGAGCAACTGGACGGACCAGTGCTGTCGCTGTTGACCACCGCCCAGCAACAGCAGGCCGGTGGTGATTTGAACGGCGCTTCGTCCAGCCTTGAGCGTGCCCAGCGCGTGGCACCTCGCGAGCCGCAAGTGTTGTATCGCCTGGCCCAGGTGCGTATGGCTCAAGGTGATGCGCCGCAAGCCGAACAGTTCGCCCGTCGCGGCCTGAGCCTGGCCAATGGTCGTCCCGATCTGCAAGCCAACCTGTGGGCCCTGATTGGTGACGCGCGTGCTGCCCAAGGCGATGCCGCCGGAGCTGCGCAGGCTCGCCAGAAAGCCAAGGTCAGCCTCTGATGGATGCACGTTTTCCTGCGATTGCCGAACAGTTATTGCTGATCGAGCGCGAATTGCGCGTGCAGGGCTGGTGGGACGCGGTGTCCCCCAGCGCAGAGGCGCTCAGCAGTGTCGAGCCTTTTTCGGTTGATACCCTGGATTTTCACCAGTGGCTGCAATGGGTCTTCCTGGTGCGAATGAAGCAGATCCTCGAGCAGGATCTGCCGTTGCCTAATGCGTCGGGGATTCTGGAGATGGCGGAGATGGTTTACGCCGATCGCCCGCTTGAGAGCCTCGGTTTGCGTAACGCGCTGAAAAAGTTCGACCAATTGATCGTCGACGCTCGTTAATTGCCTGACTGCCGGGTTTTCCGGCAGTCTTGCGCACATTTCTACCGCTTGACGACATTCAGGCGAGTTTTATCCCTCCTCAAACCCCTTTAATCTACGTTCTCATGCGCTTAGTTGGAAAAAAGCGCAATTATTGCTTGACTTGAAGGGGCTGAAACAGAAGAATCCAAAGTCCGCTGTATCGGGACTGCCAGAAGCAGACCCGCTCAGCAGATCATGAGGCGCATATCCGCGCCGACCTGTAACACCCGCAACGCGTTACCTCGCGCTGGGTGGGAAAAGCCCGCAACACTTGGGACGATCCCAATACTTGCTCAGTCAGTGCTGACGTAGTCGGCGACCACCGTCGCTCATGCTCTGTTGAGAAGTAAACCTATTAAGACCCGTCGGTTTTTAACGGACGGTATTCTGGCGTTTTAGAGGTGAACAACGTGGAGCTTTTATCTGGCGGTGAGATGCTCGTCCGCTTTTTGCGTGACGAAGGCGTCGACTATATCTACGGGTACCCGGGTGGTGCTCTGCTGCATGTTTACGACGCACTGTTCAAGGAACCGGCTGTTACCCACATCCTGGTTCGCCACGAACAGGCCGCGACCCATATGGCTGACGGTTACGCCCGTGCCACCGGTAAAGCCGGTGTGGTACTGGTGACGTCCGGCCCAGGCGCAACGAATGCCATTACCGGCATCGCGACTGCGTATATGGACTCTATTCCGATGGTGATCATTTCCGGCCAGGTCGCAAGCACCATGGTGGGTACCGATGCATTCCAGGAAACCGACATGATCGGTATCTCCCGGCCGATCGTGAAACACAGCTTCATGATCAAGCATGCCTCGGAAATCCCGGAAGTCATGAAAAAGGCGTTCTACCTCGCACAGTCCGGTCGCCCGGGCCCTGTTGTGGTCGATATCCCGAAAGACATGACCAACCCGGCTGAAAAGTTCGAATACATCTTCCCGAAGAAAGCCAAGCTGCGTTCCTACAGCCCGGCTGTTCGTGGGCACTCGGGGCAAATCCGCAAGGCGGCAGAAATGCTTCTGGCGGCCAAGCGCCCGGTGCTGTACTCGGGCGGTGGCGTGATCCTGGGCGGCGGTTCTGCGCCGCTGACCGAGCTGGCCAAACTGCTCAATTTGCCAGTTACCAACACGTTGATGGGCCTCGGCGCATTCCCGGGCACGGACCGTCAGTTCGTCGGCATGCTCGGCATGCACGGCAGCTACACCGCCAACCTGGCCATGCACCACGCCGACGTGATCCTGGCAGTGGGCGCGCGTTTTGATGACCGTGTGATCAACGGCGCGAGCAAGTTCTGCCCGAATGCCAAGATCATCCATATCGACATCGACCCGGCGTCCATCTCCAAGACCATCAAGGCCGATGTGCCGATCGTGGGTCCGGTAGAAAGTGTGTTGACCGAGATGGTTGCCGCGCTCAAGGACATCGGCGAAACGCCGAACAAGGAATCCGTTGCCAGCTGGTGGAAGCAGATCGACGAATGGCGCGGTGACCGCGGCCTGTTCCCTTACGACAAAGGCGACGGCAGCGTTATCAAGCCACAAACCGTGATCGAAACCCTGTGCGAAGTGACCAAGGGCGATGCCTTTGTAACTTCCGATGTGGGCCAGCACCAAATGTTCGCCGCGCAGTACTACAAGTTCGACAAGCCTAACCGCTGGATCAACTCCGGTGGCCTGGGCACGATGGGCTTTGGTTTCCCTGCGGCCATGGGTGTGAAGCTGAGCTTCCCCGACACCGACGTCGCGTGCGTCACCGGTGAGGGCAGCATCCAGATGAACATTCAGGAGTTGTCGACGTGCTTGCAGTACGGCCTTCCGGTGAAGATCGTCTGCCTGAACAACGGCGTACTGGGCATGGTTCGTCAGTGGCAGGACATGAGCTACGGCAGCCGTCACTCCCATTCCTACATGGAATCGCTGCCAGATTTCGTAAAATTGGTTGAAGCCTACGGCCACGTCGGCATTCGCATCACCGATTTGAAAGATCTGAAGCCGAAGATGGAAGAGGCGTTCGCCATGAAGGACCGCCTGGTGTTCCTCGATATTCAAGTGGATACCAGCGAGCACGTCTACCCGATGCAGATCAAAGACGGCTCTATGCGCGACATGTGGCTGAACAAGACGGAGCGTACTTAATCATGCGGCACATTATCTCCCTGCTTCTGGAGAACGAACCCGGCGCTCTGTCTCGTGTTGTCGGCCTGTTTTCGCAACGCAACTACAACATCGAAAGCCTGACCGTGGCGCCGACCGAAGACCCGACCCTGTCGCGTCTGACGTTGACCACCGTGGGCCACGATGAGGTGATCGAACAGATCACCAAGAACCTCAACAAGTTGATCGAAGTGGTCAAGCTGGTCGATCTTTCGGAAAGTGCCCACATTGAGCGTGAGCTGATGTTGGTTAAGGTCAAGGCTACGGGTGCCCAGCGTGCCGAGATTAAACGGACTACTGACATTTATCGCGGGCAGATCGTCGATGTGAGCGCCAGCGTTTATACCGTTCAACTGACCGGTACAAGCGACAAGCTGGACAGTTTCATCCAGTCGATCGGGACGGCCTCGATTCTGGAAACCGTACGCAGTGGTGTCACCGGGATTGCCCGTGGCGACAAAGTACTCAGCATCTAACCCAAATTAGCGAATGGCCTTACGGCCTGGATATATAGAGGAACCTCATGAAAGTTTATTACGATAAAGATTGTGACCTGTCGATCATCCAGGGCAAGAAAGTCGCCATCATCGGCTACGGTTCCCAGGGCCACGCCCAAGCGTGCAACCTGAAAGATTCCGGCGTTGACGTCACTGTCGGCCTGCGCAAAGGTTCGGCCACTGTTGCCAAGGCTGAAGCCCATGGCCTGAAAGTGACCGACGTTGCTTCCGCCGTTGCTGCTGCTGACCTGGTCATGATTCTGACCCCGGACGAGTTCCAGTCCTCGCTGTACAAGAATGAAATCGAGCCGAACATCAAGAAGGGCGCCACCCTGGCCTTCTCCCACGGTTTCGCGATTCACTACAACCAGGTTGTTCCACGTGCTGACCTTGACGTGATCATGATCGCGCCGAAAGCCCCGGGCCACACCGTGCGTTCCGAGTTCGTCAAAGGCGGCGGTATCCCTGACCTGATCGCGATCTACCAGGACGCCTCGGGCAACGCCAAAAACGTTGCACTGTCCTACGCAGCTGGCGTGGGTGGCGGTCGTACCGGCATCATCGAAACCACCTTCAAGGACGAGACTGAAACCGACCTGTTCGGCGAGCAAGCCGTTCTGTGCGGCGGTACCGTTGAGCTGGTCAAAGCTGGTTTCGAAACATTGGTTGAAGCTGGCTACGCGCCAGAGATGGCCTACTTCGAATGCCTGCACGAACTGAAGCTGATCGTTGACCTCATGTACGAAGGCGGTATCGCCAACATGAACTACTCGATCTCCAACAACGCCGAATACGGCGAGTACGTGACTGGCCCGGAAGTGATCAACGCCGAGTCCCGTCAGGCCATGCGCAACGCTCTGAAACGTATTCAGGACGGCGAATACGCCAAAATGTTCATCAGCGAAGGCGCAACCGGCTACCCTTCGATGACCGCCAAGCGTCGTAACAATGCCGCTCACGGTATCGAAGTCATCGGCGAGCAACTGCGCTCCATGATGCCGTGGATCGGTGCCAACAAGATCGTCGACAAAGCCAAAAACTAAGTCGTACGCATCAACAGAAAACGCGGCTTAGGCCGCGTTTTTTCGTTTGAGGGGCTGGTTCTGGTATAAAGCTGCATCGTTTGCGGGCGAACACTCGCCGCAAGTTTCTGTCGAATTTTTTCACACCGTTGCAAGGTAAAATCCATGAGCGAACGTCCCGAAGAGCCACACCAGGCCTCTGACGCCGAAAGCCTGCTGCCGATCGATGAGCATGTCGAAGAAGGGCATGACGCGGAAGGTCGCAAGGTCCGGCATCGTGGCATCTATCTTCTGCCTAACCTGTTCACCACCGCGAACCTGTTTGCCGGCTTCTATTCCATCATCAACTCCATGAGCGCCCAAAGTGCGCTGGCGGCGGGTGATGCGGTGAGTGCCAGCAAGTATTTCGGTTTTGCCGCCATCGCAATCTTCGTGGCCATGGTGCTTGATGGCCTTGATGGCCGTGTGGCGCGCATGACCAACACGCAAAGTGCCTTTGGCGCCGAGTACGACTCGCTGTCGGACATGGTCGCTTTCGGGGTCGCACCGGCGCTGCTGGCGTTTGCCTGGGCGCTGGGGGATATGGGCAAGGTCGGCTGGATGGTCGCCTTCATCTATGTCGCCGGCGCCGCTTTGCGTCTGGCGCGCTTCAATACCCAGGTGGGTACCGCTGACAAGCGTTACTTCATCGGCCTTGCCAGCCCGGCGGCGGCGGGCGTGGTGGCGGGTATTGTCTGGGCATTCAGTGACTATGGAATCCAGGGCTCGAAAATGTCGTTCCTGGTGGCCTTGATGGTGGCTGCGGCTGGCATGCTGATGGTCAGCAACATCAAGTACAACAGTTTCAAGGAGTTCGACCTCAAGGGGCGCGTGCCTTTCGTGGCGATCCTGGTGGTGGTGCTGGTGTTCGCTGTAGTGTTCAGCGACCCGCCGCGTATCCTGCTGCTGGCGTTCCTGGTCTACGCCGCTTCGGGGCCGATTCAGTACTTGCTGCATCTGCGCCGCGACAAAACATTGTCTTAATGTAATGTCCGCCATACTCCGCAGTCTATTGGTGCATCAGTCCTCCAATGCTGCGGAGTTGCCATGTTAATCAAGATCCCCAAAGCGTCCGATTGTCACGAATCGGATGTCACGCCTGAATCCTACTATTTATCTCGCCGCAGCTTGCTCGGTGGTGCGCTTGCTGGCGTCGCTGCCAGTACTTTGCCGCGCTGGGCCAGTGCTGACGATGCAGCGCGTTATGCCGACGTCGAGCCGGGCAATGCCCCGAGTTGGTTTGCCCAGAAGCTGCCAGGCACCCAGTGGCAGGCTGTTACGGTAAAGGACGAAGCCATCACGCCGTTCAAGGACGCAACCCACTACAACAACTTCTATGAACTCGGTACTGACAAGGGGGACCCGGCGAAGAACGCGGGTTCACTCAAGACCGAGCCCTGGAGTCTGGTGATTGATGGAGAGGTCGGCAAGCCGGGGCGTTATGCCTTGGAAGACTTTATGAAGCCTTATCAGTTGGAAGAGCGCATCTACCGTTTGCGCTGCGTCGAGGCGTGGTCGATGGTGATTCCGTGGATGGGTTTCCCCCTTTTCGCCTTGCTCAAGCAGGTGGAGCCGACCTCCAAAGCCAAGTACATCCGTTTTGAAACGCTCCAGGACCCCAAAAGCATGCCGGGGCAGCGCTCAAGCTTCGGCTTGATCGACTGGCCATATGTAGAAGGGTTGCGCCTGGACGAGGCCATGAACCCATTGGCCATCCTTGCCGTTGGCATGTACGGGCGTGAACTGCCTAACCAGAACGGCGCGCCACTGCGTCTGGTGGTGCCGTGGAAGTATGGCTTCAAGAGTGTGAAGTCGATTGTGCGGATCAGTCTTGTAAGCGAACAACCCAAGACGACCTGGCAGAGCATCGCGGCCGATGAGTATGGGTTCTACGCGAACGTGAATCCTACGGTCGACCATCCTCGTTGGACTCAGGCGCGAGAACGTCGCCTGCCCAGCGGCTTGTTCAGCCCGAACGTGCGCGAGACGCAGATGTTCAATGGCTACTCGGATGAGGTCGCTTCTCTTTATACGGACCTCGATCTGCGGAAGAATTACTGATGCGTTATCCGATCTGGCGCATAGGCGTCTTTATAGCCGCGGCGATATGGCCATTTTTCTGGTTGTACGAGGCATGGAGTTCTGTGCTCGGGCCTGATCCAGGCAAAGTGCTGATGGATCGGTTGGGGCTTGGGACCTTGATTCTGTTGCTGATCACGCTGGGCATGACGCCATTGCAGAAGCTCAGCGGGTGGGCGGGGTGGATTGCTGTCCGCCGGCAGCTGGGTCTCTGGTGTTTTGCGTATGTGGTTTTGCACCTGGCGGCTTACTGCGTCTTTATCCTGGGGCTTGATTGGTCGCAATTCGGGGTGGAGCTGCGTAAGCGGCCCTACATTATTGTGGGCGCGCTGGGCTTCCTCTGCTTATTGGTGTTGGCAGTGACCTCCAATCGCTATAGCCAGCGTCGACTTGGCAGTCGTTGGAAGAAGCTGCATCGCTTGGTGTATGTGATCCTTGGGCTTGGTTTGCTGCATATGTTGTGGATTGTGCGGGCCGATCTGAAGGAGTGGGCAGTATATGCATCTATAGGTGCGCTGCTTTTGGCCCTGCGTATTCCGCCTATCATGCGTCGGATTCCCCGCCTTATCGCGAAAAAACCAGTTTCTGCACCAAAAGCGTAATTAGTGCTTGACGGCAGATTCTGGAAGTCTATAATTCGCCCCACTTCCGGCGCAGTCGAAACGAAAAACTCCTTGGTAAACAAAGAGTTAAGCGAGATTCGACAGCGAGTTGCTTCAGTTCATCGAAGCCCAGAAGGAGTTGGTAGGGCAGTGTTGTTTGGCTCTATTAACGTTTCGATCTTCTCGGTCGAAAGCGGAGAAAAAGAGGTGTTGACAGCAGCGTGTAACGCTGTAGAATTCGCCTCCCGCTAACGAGAGATCGGAAGCGCAAGTGGTTGAAGTTGTTGAAGAAATCTTCGAAAACTTCTGAAAATAAT
This sequence comes from Pseudomonas sp. NFX183, assembly GCF_047943075.1. Taxonomy (NCBI): domain Bacteria; kingdom Pseudomonadati; phylum Pseudomonadota; class Gammaproteobacteria; order Pseudomonadales; family Pseudomonadaceae; genus Pseudomonas; species Pseudomonas sp. NFX183. Next base: position 3,190,774 of record NZ_CP181333.1, read on the forward strand.
CACTTGACAGCAAATGAGGCTACTGTAGAATGCGCGCCTCGGTTGAGACGAAAGATCTTAACCAACCGCTCTTTAACAACTGAATCAAGCAATTCGTGTGGGTGCTTGTGGAGTCAGACTGATAGTCAACAAGATTATCAGCATCACAAGTTACTCCGCGAGAAATCAAAGATGTAACCAACGATTGCTGAGCCAAGTTTAGGGTTTCTTAAAAACCCAAAGATGTTTGAACTGAAGAGTTTGATCATGGCTCAGATTGAACGCTGGCGGCAGGCCTAACACATGCAAGTCGAGCGGTAGAGAGAAGCTTGCTTCTCTTGAGAGCGGCGGACGGGTGAGTAATGCCTAGGAATCTGCCTGGTAGTGGGGGATAACGTTCGGAAACGGACGCTAATACCGCATACATCCTACGGGAGAAAGCAGGGGACCTTCGGGCCTTGCGCTATCAGATGAGCCTAGGTCGGATTAGCTAGTTGGTGAGGTAATGGCTCACCAAGGCGACGATCCGTAACTGGTCTGAGAGGATGATCAGTCACACTGGAACTGAGACACGGTCCAGACTCCTACGGGAGGCAGCAGTGGGGAATATTGGACAATGGGCGAAAGCCTGATCCAGCCATGCCGCGTGTGTGAAGAAGGTCTTCGGATTGTAAAGCACTTTAAGTTGGGAGGAAGGGCATTAACCTAATACGTTAGTGTTTTGACGTTACCGACAGAATAAGCACCGGCTAACTCTGTGCCAGCAGCCGCGGTAATACAGAGGGTGCAAGCGTTAATCGGAATTACTGGGCGTAAAGCGCGCGTAGGTGGTTTGTTAAGTTGGATGTGAAATCCCCGGGCTCAACCTGGGAACTGCATTCAAAACTGACTGACTAGAGTATGGTAGAGGGTGGTGGAATTTCCTGTGTAGCGGTGAAATGCGTAGATATAGGAAGGAACACCAGTGGCGAAGGCGACCACCTGGACTAATACTGACACTGAGGTGCGAAAGCGTGGGGAGCAAACAGGATTAGATACCCTGGTAGTCCACGCCGTAAACGATGTCAACTAGCCGTTGGAAGCCTTGAGCTTTTAGTGGCGCAGCTAACGCATTAAGTTGACCGCCTGGGGAGTACGGCCGCAAGGTTAAAACTCAAATGAATTGACGGGGGCCCGCACAAGCGGTGGAGCATGTGGTTTAATTCGAAGCAACGCGAAGAACCTTACCAGGCCTTGACATCCAATGAACTTTCTAGAGATAGATTGGTGCCTTCGGGAACATTGAGACAGGTGCTGCATGGCTGTCGTCAGCTCGTGTCGTGAGATGTTGGGTTAAGTCCCGTAACGAGCGCAACCCTTGTCCTTAGTTACCAGCACGTAATGGTGGGCACTCTAAGGAGACTGCCGGTGACAAACCGGAGGAAGGTGGGGATGACGTCAAGTCATCATGGCCCTTACGGCCTGGGCTACACACGTGCTACAATGGTCGGTACAGAGGGTTGCCAAGCCGCGAGGTGGAGCTAATCCCATAAAACCGATCGTAGTCCGGATCGCAGTCTGCAACTCGACTGCGTGAAGTCGGAATCGCTAGTAATCGCGAATCAGAATGTCGCGGTGAATACGTTCCCGGGCCTTGTACACACCGCCCGTCACACCATGGGAGTGGGTTGCACCAGAAGTAGCTAGTCTAACCTTCGGGAGGACGGTTACCACGGTGTGATTCATGACTGGGGTGAAGTCGTAACAAGGTAGCCGTAGGGGAACCTGCGGCTGGATCACCTCCTTAATCGACGACATCAGCTGCTCCATAAGTTCCCACACGAATTGCTTGATTCATTGAAGAAGACGATAAAGAAGCAGCCCGAAATTGGGTCTGTAGCTCAGTTGGTTAGAGCGCACCCCTGATAAGGGTGAGGTCGGCAGTTCGAATCTGCCCAGACCCACCAATTTTGTGTGGGAAACGCCTGTAGAAATACGGGGCCATAGCTCAGCTGGGAGAGCGCCTGCCTTGCACGCAGGAGGTCAACGGTTCGATCCCGTTTGGCTCCACCACTACTGCTTCTGAAAGTTTTGAAAGCTTAGAAATGAGCATTCCATCCAAGTGATGGTGAATGTTGATTTCTAGTCTTTGATTAGATCGTTCTTTAAAAATTTGGGTATGTGATAGAAAGATAGACTGAACGTTACTTTCACTGGTAACGGATCAGGCTAAGGTAAAATTTGTGAGTTACTCGTAATTGAGTATTATCGAATTTTCGGCGAATGTTGTCTTCACAGTATAACCAGATTGCTTGGGGTTATATGGTCAAGTGAAGAAGCGCATACGGTGGATGCCTTGGCAGTCAGAGGCGATGAAAGACGTGGTAGCCTGCGAAAAGCTTCGGGGAGTCGGCAAACAGACTTTGATCCGGAGATGTCTGAATGGGGGAACCCAGCCATCATAAGATGGTTACCTTACACTGAATACATAGGTGTAAGGGGCGAACCAGGGGAACTGAAACATCTAAGTACCCTGAGGAAAAGAAATCAACCGAGATTCCCTTAGTAGTGGCGAGCGAACGGGGACTAGCCCTTAAGTGGCTTTGAGATTAGCGGAACGCTCTGGAAAGTGCGGCCATAGTGGGTGATAGCCCTGTACGCGAAAATCTCTTAGTCATGAAATCGAGTAGGACGGAGCACGAGAAACTTTGTCTGAATATGGGGGGACCATCCTCCAAGGCTAAATACTACTGACTGACCGATAGTGAACTAGTACCGTGAGGGAAAGGCGAAAAGAACCCCGGAGAGGGGAGTGAAATAGATCCTGAAACCGTATGCGTACAAGCAGTGGGAGCAGACTTTGTTCTGTGACTGCGTACCTTTTGTATAATGGGTCAGCGACTTATTTTCAGTGGCGAGCTTAACCGAATAGGGGAGGCGTAGCGAAAGCGAGTCTTAATAGGGCGTCTAGTCGCTGGGAATAGACCCGAAACCGGGCGATCTATCCATGGGCAGGTTGAAGGTTGGGTAACACTAACTGGAGGACCGAACCGACTACCGTTGAAAAGTTAGCGGATGACCTGTGGATCGGAGTGAAAGGCTAATCAAGCTCGGAGATAGCTGGTTCTCCTCGAAAGCTATTTAGGTAGCGCCTCATGTATCACTGTAGGGGGTAGAGCACTGTTTCGGCTAGGGGGTCATCCCGACTTACCAAACCGATGCAAACTCCGAATACCTACAAGTGCCGAGCATGGGAGACACACGGCGGGTGCTAACGTCCGTCGTGAAAAGGGAAACAACCCAGACCGTCAGCTAAGGTCCCAAAGTTATGGTTAAGTGGGAAACGATGTGGGAAGGCTTAGACAGCTAGGAGGTTGGCTTAGAAGCAGCCACCCTTTAAAGAAAGCGTAATAGCTCACTAGTCGAGTCGGCCTGCGCGGAAGATGTAACGGGGCTCAAACCATACACCGAAGCTACGGGTATCACGTAAGTGATGCGGTAGAGGAGCGTTCTGTAAGCCTGTGAAGGTGAGTTGAGAAGCTTGCTGGAGGTATCAGAAGTGCGAATGCTGACATGAGTAACGACAATGGGTGTGAAAAACACCCACGCCGAAAGACCAAGGTTTCCTGCGCAACGTTAATCGACGCAGGGTTAGTCGGTCCCTAAGGCGAGGCTGAAAAGCGTAGTCGATGGAAAACAGGTTAATATTCCTGTACTTCTGGTTATTGCGATGGAGGGACGGAGAAGGCTAGGCCAGCTTGGCGTTGGTTGTCCAAGTTTAAGGTGGTAGGCTGAGATCTTAGGTAAATCCGGGATCTTAAGGCCGAGAGCTGATGACGAGTTAACTTTTAGTTAACGAAGTGGTTGATGCCATGCTTCCAAGAAAAGCTTCTAAGCTTCAGGTAACCAGGAACCGTACCCCAAACCGACACAGGTGGTTGGGTAGAGAATACCAAGGCGCTTGAGAGAACTCGGGTGAAGGAACTAGGCAAAATGGCACCGTAACTTCGGGAGAAGGTGCGCCGGTGAGGGTGAAGGACTTGCTCCGTAAGCTCATGCCGGTCGAAGATACCAGGCCGCTGCGACTGTTTATTAAAAACACAGCACTCTGCAAACACGAAAGTGGACGTATAGGGTGTGACGCCTGCCCGGTGCCGGAAGGTTAATTGATGGGGTTAGCTAACGCGAAGCTCTTGATCGAAGCCCCGGTAAACGGCGGCCGTAACTATAACGGTCCTAAGGTAGCGAAATTCCTTGTCGGGTAAGTTCCGACCTGCACGAATGGCGTAACGATGGCGGCGCTGTCTCCACCCGAGACTCAGTGAAATTGAAATCGCTGTGAAGATGCAGTGTATCCGCGGCTAGACGGAAAGACCCCGTGAACCTTTACTATAGCTTTGCACTGGACTTTGAATTTGCTTGTGTAGGATAGGTGGGAGGCTTTGAAGCGTGGACGCCAGTCTGCGTGGAGCCAACCTTGAAATACCACCCTGGCAACTTTGAGGTTCTAACTCAGGTCCGTTATCCGGATCGAGGACAGTGTATGGTGGGTAGTTTGACTGGGGCGGTCTCCTCCTAAAGAGTAACGGAGGAGTACGAAGGTGCGCTCAGACCGGTCGGAAATCGGTCGTAGAGTATAAAGGCAAAAGCGCGCTTGACTGCGAGACAGACACGTCGAGCAGGTACGAAAGTAGGTCTTAGTGATCCGGTGGTTCTGTATGGAAGGGCCATCGCTCAACGGATAAAAGGTACTCCGGGGATAACAGGCTGATACCGCCCAAGAGTTCATATCGACGGCGGTGTTTGGCACCTCGATGTCGGCTCATCACATCCTGGGGCTGAAGCCGGTCCCAAGGGTATGGCTGTTCGCCATTTAAAGTGGTACGCGAGCTGGGTTTAGAACGTCGTGAGACAGTTCGGTCCCTATCTGCCGTGGACGTTTGAGATTTGAGAGGGGCTGCTCCTAGTACGAGAGGACCGGAGTGGACGAACCTCTGGTGTTCCGGTTGTCACGCCAGTGGCATTGCCGGGTAGCTATGTTCGGAATAGATAACCGCTGAAAGCATCTAAGCGGGAAACTAGCCTCAAGATGAGATCTCACTGGAACCTTGAGTTCCCTGAAGGGCCGTCGAAGACTACGACGTTGATAGGTTGGGTGTGTAAGCGCTGTGAGGCGTTGAGCTAACCAATACTAATTGCCCGTGAGGCTTGACCATATAACACCCAAGCAATTTGCTTGCTTCGAGCTGAAAAGCGAAAGAGCACCAGATTGCGGTGTGTGAAGACGAAATGAACCGAAAGTTCGAACCTCACAAAACACCGAAAGCTGTCACATACCCAATTTGCTGAAGCGAGGCCACATGGTCACGACTCAGTACCCGAATTTCTTGACGACCATAGAGCATTGGAACCACCTGATCCCATCCCGAACTCAGTAGTGAAACGATGCATCGCCGATGGTAGTGTGGGGTTTCCCCATGTGAGAGTAGGTCATCGTCAAGATTAAATTCCAAAGCCCCTGTTTGCTAACGCAAACAGGGGCTTTGTTTTGGGCGGTCGAAAACATTCCAGCCACCCCCGTTCAGTCGGCCTGCCTCACTTGCAGCCTGCGGCCGCCTTCAATGCTAAAGTCGCTGCCTCGATTTTGCTTTTCCCAAGGAAGCCGTTATGCCGGATGCGACGTCCCTCAGCGCTGGATTCATGGTGGTTCACGGCAACCGCCTGGATGAGTTGCGCAGCCTGGTAGTCAGCTGGATGCGCCGCTATCCGCTCGCGCCCTTGGAAAACGAAATCGCCCTGGTACAAAGCAACGGCATCGCCCAATGGCTCAAGTTAGCCCTGGCCGAAGACCCGGAAGACGACGACATGGGTGGCTGCGGCATCGCTGCGGCAATCGACGTGCAACTGCCCGGCAGCTTCATGTGGCAGCTCTATCGCATGGTCCTGGGCCGTGACGAAATCCCGCCCAAGTCCCTGCTCGATAAAGCGCCTCTGACGTGGCGCCTGATGCGCCTGCTCCCTGAACTCATCGATCAACCGCACTTCGAGCCGCTGCAGCGCTTCCTTACCCACGACACCGACCTGCGCAAACGCTATCAACTGGCCGAACGCCTGGCCGACCTGTTCGACCAATACCAGGTCTACCGTGCCGACTGGCTGGAAGACTGGGCTGCTGGCCGCCACCAATTGCGCAACGGGCGAGGCGAATCCAAGCCCCTTAATCCCGCAAACTGCTGGCAGGCCGAATTGTGGCGTGCATTGCTGGTCGATGTCGGTGAAGAAGGCATGGCCGAAAGCCGCGCCGGTGTGCACCAGCGCTTTATTGAACGCATCAATACCCTTGAACAGGCGCCCGCAGGCTTACCATCCCGAGTGATCGTTTTCGGCATTTCCTCACTGCCTGCGCAAGCCCTTGAGGCGCTCGCCGGCTTAGCGAGGTTCAGCCAAGTCCTGCTCTGCGTGCACAACCCTTGCCGTCATCACTGGTCCGACATCGTTGCCGACAAGGACCTGCTGCGTAATGAATACAAACGCCAAGCGCGCAAAGCCGGCATGCCGGTCACCATCGATCCACAAACCCTGCACCAGCACGCCCACCCGCTGCTGGCCGCTTGGGGCAAACAGGGCCGTGACTACATCAGCCTGCTGGACAGTTACGACGACCCCAACAGCTACCGCGCCGCCTTCCGTGATGGTCGCATCGACCTGTTCAGCGACAGCGAACCCACCACGCTGCTCAACCAACTGCAGGACGACATCCTTGAACTGCGCCCACTCAACGAAACGCGCGAGCGATGGCCGGCCGTCGATCTAGATAACGACAGCTCCATCCGCTTCCACATCGCCCACAGCGCTCAACGCGAAGTGGAAATTCTCCACGATCAATTGCTCCAACGTTTCAGTGCCGACCCGACGCTGCGCCCGCGCGACATTATCGTCATGGTCCCTGACGTTGACAGCTACGCGCCGCACATTCGCGCCGTGTTTGGCCAACTTGAGCGAAGCGACCCACGCTTCATTCCGTTCACTCTTACCGACCAAGGCCAACGTGGCCGCGACCCTCTGCTGATCGCCGTCGAACACTTGCTCAAACTCCCGGACAGCCGCTTCCCCGTCAGCGAAATCCTCGACCTGCTCGACGTTCCTGCCTTGCGTGAACGTTTTGCCATCAAGGAGCGCGACCTGCCGACGCTGCACCGCTGGATCGAAGGGGCCGGCATCCGTTGGGGCCTTAACGCCGAGCAACGCGCCGGGCTCGGCCTGCCGCATGAGCTGGAACAAAACAGCTGGCGATTCGGCCTGCGCCGCATGCTGTTGGGTTACGCCGTCGGCACCGGTGTCGCCTGCGACGGCATCGAACCTTACGATGAAATCGGCGGCCTCGATGCGGCCCTGATCGGCCCGTTGGTCTCCTTGCTCGATGCGCTAAACGACGCCCATCAGGCTTTGTCCCAGCCGGCAGCGCCCCGCGAGTGGGGTGAACGCCTGCAACGCCTGATGCAGCTCTTCTTCCTGCCCAGCAGCGAACACGACGACTACCTCTTAGGCCAACTCGAACAACTGAGAGAAGACTGGCTGGAAACCTGTGAGTCCGTCGGCCTGGAGGACGAGTTACCCCTCACCGTAGTCCGCGAGGCCTGGTTGGCCGGCCTGGACCAGGGCCGCCTGTCCCAGCGCTTTCTTGCCGGAGCTGTCAATTTTTGCACCCTGATGCCCATGCGCGCCATCCCGTTCAAACTCGTCTGCCTGCTCGGCATGAACGACGGCGACTACCCGCGCGCGCAACCGCCGTTGGACTTCGACCTGATGGGCAGCGACTACCGCCCCGGCGACCGTTCACGCCGCGAGGACGATCGCTACCTGCTGCTCGAAGCCCTGCTGTCCGCCCGCGACCAGCTCTACATCAGTTGGGTCGGCCGCAGCATCCGCGACAACAGCGACCGGCCAGCCTCGGTACTGATCGGCCAACTGCGTGACCATATCGCCAGCGGCTGGCATAACGCACACCAGCAAGAACTGCTGGAAGCAATGACCCAGGAGCACCCGCTCCAACCCTTCAGTGCGCGCTATTTCCATGAAGGCGACGCGCTCTTCAGCTACGCCCGCGAGTGGCAGTTGCTTCACGAGGCCGCCGACGTTCCAGTTAAAGAACACGAACTGGCAGAGCACCAACAAGAAGAACCCCTGAGCCTCGGCCAGTTGCAGGATTTCCTGCGCAACCCGGTCAAACATTTCTTCAGCCAACGTCTGAAAGTGTTCTTCGAGGCCGCCGAAGTACCGCTCGCCGATGAAGAACCCTTCGTGCTCGACGCGCTGCAACGCTACAGCCTCAGCGACAGCCTGCTGAACGCCGCACTGACCCAGCCCGATCACGTGGATCAAGCACTCAACGCCCAGGCCCTGCGCCTACAAGGCAGCGGCCTGCTGCCCATGGTGGGTTTCGGCGAGTGCCTGCGTAACGAACTGATCGAGCCGTTGCCCGATTTGCTGCAACGCTACCAACACTTATTGGCACTGTGGCCCACACCACAAATCACCGCCGAGCCGATCAGTTTTGAGCATCAAGGCATCCAGTTGGAAGGCTGGATCAGCGGCCTGCACCGACGCAGTGATGGCGGCTTGCTCAGCGTGACCACCATCCCCAACAGCATCGGTTCGATCAAAACGCGTAAATGGCATCGTCTGATTCGCCCATGGGTCAATCACGTGGTGGCGTGCGCCTGCGGCCTGCCACTCAGCACCGGTTTGGTGGCAAGTGATGACACCTTGTTACTCGCCCCGCTGGATCAATCCAATGCCCGGGAAATCCTTGGCAACCTGCTGCTGGCCTGGCACACCGGCATGCGCAAACCGCTCCCGGTAGCCGTCAAAACCGCCTTCGCCTGGCTCGGCCAAACCGATCCCGCCAAAGCCCTGGCCGCCGCGAGCAAAGCCTATGAAGGCGACGGCCTGACCACCGACGGTGAGCGCCGCGAAACCCCTGCACTCACCCGCCAATTCCCCGACTTCGCCACGCTCATCGCCAGCGAAGCGTTCGAAGGCTGGGCCGAAACCCTGTATCGCCCATTGCTCAACGCACCCTGGCGATCACTCAGCAGTGAGGAGGCCAGCGCATGATGGGTCAACCTTTAGCCCTGGCCTTCCCGCTAAAAGGCAGCCAGCTGATCGAAGCCAGTGCCGGCACCGGCAAGACCTTCACCATTTCCGCGCTGTACCTGCGCCTGGTGCTTGGCCACGGCGGTGACGAAGCCGGCTTTGGCCGCGAGTTACTGCCGCCGCAAATTCTGGTGGTGACCTTCACCGATGCCGCCACCAAAGAGCTGCGCGAACGCATCCGCATTCGCCTGGCTGAAGCCGCACGGTTCTTCCGCGCCGAAATCGAGCAGCCGGATGCATTGATCGCCGACCTGCGCGACCAATACCTTCCCGAACAATGGCCCGCCTGCGCCAATCGCCTGGACATCGCCGCGCAATGGATGGATGAGGCCGCCGTCTCGACCATCCACAGTTGGTGCCAGCGCATGCTGCGCGAGCACGCGTTCGACAGCGGCAGCCTGTTCACCCAAACCCTGGAAACCGACCACAGCGACCTGCTCGGCGAAGTGCTGCGTGACTACTGGCGGCTGTTTTGCTACCCGATGCACGACGACGCACTTAACTGGGTACGCAAAAACTGGAGCGGCCCCGCCGCCCTGATGCCCCGCGTGCGTGCGCTGTTCGGCAGCGAACGGCCCACTGGCGAAAGCCGTGAGCCCGCCGAGCTGATCAACGCTTGCCTGCAAGAGCGCCGCGAAGCCTTGGTAAGCCTCAAGGCGCCGTGGCAGCAATGGGCGGCCGAACTGCGTGATATCTGCCTGCAAGCCGTGGCCGCGAAAGCCGTCGACGGCCGCAAGATGCAGGCGCGTTACTTCGAGCCCTGGTTTGAAAAAATCAGTGCCTGGGCGGCTGACGAAACCCTCGAACAACTGGACATCGGCACCGGCTTCACGCGCCTGACGCCCGACGGTATGGCCGAAGCCTGGAAGGGCGAGCCGCCGAGCCACCCTGGCATCGACGCCATGGCCAGCCTCAAAGCCAGCCTCGACGCCTTGCCCACTCCCGACGCCGCCGTGTTGCAACACGCCGCCGGCTGGGTGGGTAAACGCTTCGAAGAAGAAAAACGCCGTCGCGCCGAAATGGGCTTCGACGACATGCTGATCCGCCTCAACGCCGCCCTGCAGGCCGACGGGGGCGAGCGTCTTGCCAGTGTGATCCGCGAGCAATTCCCGGTGGCGTTGATCGACGAATTCCAGGACACCGACCCGGTGCAATACAGCATCTTCGACAGCATCTACCGCATCGAAGAAAACCACCTCGACAGCGGCCTGTTCCTGATCGGCGACCCCAAGCAGGCGATCTATGCCTTTCGTGGCGCCGACATCTACACCTACCTGCGCGCCCGTCAGTCCACCACCGGCCGCCACCACACCTTGGGCACCAACTTCCGCTCCAGCCACGCAATGGTCGAGGCGGTGAACCACGTGTTCCAGCGCGCCGAAAGCGGCCGGGGGGCTTTCCTGTTCCGCGAGCCGAACGGCGACAACCCGGTGCCGTTCCACTCGGTGCTGTCCCAGGGCCGCAAGGAGCAACTGCAAGTCGATGGCCACACGTTGCCGGCAATGAACCTTTGGCACCTGCCCACCGATCAGCCGATTTCCAACGCGGTGTATCGCCAGCAACTGGCGGCTGCCTGCGCCACGCAAATCGTCGCGTTGCTCAATGGCGGGCAGCAAGGTACCGCCGGTTTCCTACAGGCGGACTCCAGCTTCAACGGCGTACTTCCGTCAGACATCGCCATCCTGGTACGTGACGGCAAGGAGGCCCAAGCCGTGCGCGCCGAATTGGCCGCTCGGGGCGTGCGCAGCGTGTACCTGTCTGACAAAGACTCGGTCTTCGCCGCCCAGGAAGCCCACGACCTGCTCGCCTGGCTCAAGGCCTGCGCAGAGCCCGACGTCGAGCGCCCGCTGCGTGCCGCGCTGGCCTGCGTCACCTTGAACCTGTCATTGGCGGAACTGGAGCGTCTGAATCAGGACGAACTGGCGTGGGAAACCCGCGTGATGCAGTTCCGTGGCTACCGCGCGATCTGGCGCACCCAAGGCGTGCTGCCGATGCTGCGGCGCCTGCTGCATGACTTCAAACTGCCGCAAACCCTCATCGCGCGCAGCGACGGCGAACGTGTGCTGACCAACCTGCTGCACCTCAGCGAATTGTTGCAACAGGCCGCGTCGGAGCTGGACGGCGAGCAAGCGCTGATTCGTCATCTGGCTGAACATCTCGCGCTGTCGGGGCAGGCCGGTGAAGAGCAGATTCTGCGCCTGGAAAGTGATGAGCAATTGGTCAAGGTAGTGACCATCCATAAATCCAAAGGCCTGGAATACGACCTGGTCTTCCTGCCGTTCATCTGCTCGGCCAAGCCCGTGGATGGCAGCCGCCTGCCGCTGCATTACCACGACGAACAGGGCAAATCGCACGTCAGCCTGCGGCCCACCGCCGAGTTGATTGCTCAGGCCGATGATGAGCGCCTCGCCGAAGACCTGCGTTTGTTCTACGTTGCGCTCACACGGGCCAAACATGCGTGCTGGCTGGGCATTGCCGACCTCAAGCGCGGCAATAACAGCAGCTCGGTCCTGCACCTGTCAGCGCTGGGCTATCTGCTCGGCGCCGGTGCGTCGCTGGGCGAGTCCGGCGGCCTGGCGCGCTGGCTGCTGGATTTGCAGCAAGGCTGCGCCGCGATCCACTACGCCCATGTCCCGGACGCGCAAGACACGCTGTTCCACCCGCCGCGCAACGCAGCCACGTTGCTCGCGCCGTTGCTGCCCAAGCGCAAGGCCGCCGAAAACTGGTGGATCGCCTCTTACAGCGCATTGCGCATCGGCGACAGCATGAGCGCCGCGCCCCTCGAAGCTCCGGAAAGCCCACAAGCCCAGAAGCTGTTTGACGACGAGCGTCTCAACCCCGACGCACCGCGTGAAGTGGCGGCGTCTGGTGGCGACATACACCGTTTCCCACGCGGACCAAACCCTGGCACCTTCCTTCATGGCTTGTTGGAATGGGCGGGCGAGGAGGGTTTCAACGTCACCCCCGAGGCCATCGAAAAAGCTGTGGGCGCGCGCTGTAACCGGCGCAATTGGGAAGGCTGGATCGTCACCCTCAGCGCTTGGCTCGGCCACCTGCTGCAAACGCCGCTGCCAGTGGATAACGATCAGGTCACCCTGAGCAGCCTGCAGCAGTACCAGATCGAAATGGAATTCTGGTTCGCCAGCCACAAAGTCGACGTGCTGGCCCTCGACAAACTGGTGTGCCAGTACACCCACAACGGCGTGTCCCGCGTCGCCGCCGAACCGGTGCTGCTCAACGGCATGTTCAAAGGCTTTATCGACCTGACCTTCGAACACGACGGCCGCTACTACGTGGCCGACTACAAATCCAATTGGCTCGGCCCTGACGATTCGGCCTACACCTTAGAGGCCATGGAACAGTCCATCCTCGAGCATCGGTACGACCTGCAATACGTGCTTTACCTGCTGGCCCTGCACCGCCAGCTGAAAGCGCGCCTGCCCGAGTATGACTACGACCGCCACGTCGGCGGTGCGCTGTACGTGTTCCTGCGCGGCACTGAGTCGGTGAGCAAAGGCGCGTATTTCACCCGGCCGCCCCGTGAACTGATCGAAGGCTTGGACGCGTTGTTCCAGGGCAAACCCATACCGCCCAAGGTTGAGCCCGCCTGGGAACAAGGAGTGCTGCTATGAGCCTGTCGCCGTTACCGCTTGAGGCGCTGATGCCGCTCAACCGCGCCGCCGACCTGCTGCAACTGCTCGAACGCTGGGTTGACCGGGGCTGGCTGCGCGCGTTGGACAAGGCGTTTGTCGGCTTCCTGCACGAACTTGATCCGCAGGCCGACCCTCTGGTGTTGCTGGCCGCGGCGTTAACCAGCCACCAGTTGGGCCATGGTCATGTGTGCCTCGACCTGTTCGAAACCCTCAAGGCGCCGGATTTCGCCCTGTCGCTGCCGCCCGAAGGCGACCTGCAAACCGGCGCAATGCTGCTGCCGTCGCAGTTGCTCGACGGCCTCGACGGTGCCCAATGGTGCCACGCGCTGGCGGCCAGCCAATTGGTCGCCCTGGCAGTTGATGGCAGCGAAGCCGCGCAGAGCCGCCCGTTGGTCTTGTCCGGCAAACGCCTTTACCTGCGCCGCTACTGGACCTACGAAAGGCGCATCGACACAGCCTTGCGCCTGCGCCTGGCCACCCAGGAAAGCGTCGCCGCCGATTTGCCGCAACGCCTCAACAGCCTCTTCAACCAACCGCCGCCCGACGGCGTGATCGACTGGCAAAAGCTCGCCTGCGCCTTGGCCACGCGCGGTGCCTTCAGTATCGTCACCGGCGGCCCCGGCACCGGCAAGACCACCACCGTGGTGCGCCTGCTCGCGCTGTTGCAGGCGCCGGCCGTGGAAGCCGGCAGCCCGTTGCGCATCCGCCTGGCTGCGCCCACCGGCAAAGCTGCCGCACGCCTCACCGAATCCATCAGCCAGCAAGTGCAGTCGTTGACCGTGCCCGACAGCGTGCGGGAAAAAATTCCGACAGAGGTCACCACCGTTCACCGTTTGCTGGGCAGTCGCCCGGGCACGCGGCACTTCCGCCATCACCTGGGCAACCCATTGCCGCTGGACGTGCTGGTGGTGGACGAAGCCTCAATGATCGACCTGGAAATGATGGCCAACTTGCTGGACGCCTTGCCGCCCCACGCGCGCTTGGTATTGCTGGGCGACAAGGACCAACTTGCCTCGGTCGAGGCCGGCGCCGTACTGGGCGATTTATGCCGCGACGCTGAAGCCGGCTGGTACAGCCCCGACACGCGCCAATGGCTGCAGGCGGTCAGTGGCGAAGACCTCAGCGCCAGCGGTCTTCACGAAGACCTCGACGGCAGCCATCCGCTGGCTCAACAAGTGGTGATGCTGCGCTATTCGCGACGTTTTGGTGAAGGCAGCGGCATCGGCCAATTGGCGCGTTGGGTCAACCAGCAAAACGCCGAAGAGGCGCGCCAACTGCTCGCCGCGCGCAGCCACGATGACCTGTTCTGCCTCAGCCTCAAGGGCGAGCATGACCACGCCCTCGAGCGGCTGATATTGGACGGGCAGGGCGGCGACGCCCAGGGCTATCGTTATTACCTCAACTTGCTGCAAAGCGCGCGCCCGGCCCTCGACACCCCGCGCGAAGACCTCGCCTGGACGCACTGGGCGCAGCAACTGTTGCAAGCCTTCGACGCCTTCCAGTTGCTCTGCGCTGTGCGCAAAGGCCCGTGGGGCGTAGAAGGGCTGAACCTGCGCATCACCGCGGCCTTGCGCAAAGTGCGGCTGATCGAGGGGGACGAGCAATGGTACGAAGGCCGCCCGGTGCTGATGACCCGAAACGATTACGGCCTGGGCCTGATGAACGGCGACATCGGCATCGCGCTCAAACTGCCCGAAAGCGATGGCGGCCCCCACGTGCTGCGCGTGGCTTTCCCACGTAACGATGGCCAAGGCGGTGTGCGTTTTGTACTGCCCAGCCGTCTGAACGATGTGGAAACTGTGTACGCCATGACCGTGCACAAGTCCCAGGGCTCGGAATTTACCCACACCGCGCTGATCCTGCCGGATGCGCTGAACCCGGTGCTGACCAAAGAACTGATCTACACCGGTATCACCCGCGCCAAGCGCTGGTTCAGCCTGATCGAACCGCGTGGCGGCGTGTTTGAAGAAGCCGTGCGGCGTAAGGTCAAGCGCTTGAGTGGGTTGATGTTGGAATTGGACGTACCGGCTGGAAAATGACTGATTGGTCATGAAATATTTCTGATTCAGTCGTCTGAATTTTCTGAAAAAATAGCGGACTTCGCGAAGGCCCGGCTTCGCGGGGCCTTCCGCCGCTGTGCTATCGTTGCGGCATCACCCTGAAAAACTGAAGAGAATCGCTGCATGAACGTGGCTGTCTCGCCCACAGAACGCAGTTTGAGCTGGAGACGCATGTTACTGGTGGCACTTCTGTGCGTGCTCGCCCCGCGAGCATTTGCCCAGGCCCCCGGCCCGGCAGACCAGCGCGCCCAGGCGGTGACGCAAGTGGTGCTCGGCATCCTCAGCTATGCACGCTGGCCGGTGGAGCCTGCGCAACTGCGCTTGTGCATCGTCGGCCCCACCCAATACACCGACGATCTGGTCAAAGGCACCACCCAGGCGACCGGCCGTCCGGTGGTGGTGCAGCGTTTGCTCGCCGATCATCCTGATATCGTCAGTGCCTGCGACGCCGTGTACATCGGCAAACTCAGCGCCGATGAACGCTCGCGGTTGTTTACCTCACTGATCGGCCACCCGGTGCTGAGCATCAGCGAAGGCGGCGACCAATGCACCGTGGGCAGCCTGTTCTGCCTGCGCGTGGGCGATGAGCAAGTGTCATTTGAGGTCAACCTGGACTCCGTCGCCCGCAGCGGCGTGCGCATTCACCCCAGCGTGTTGCAGTTGTCCCGCCGTCGAGCGCCTGCGTCATGAGAACCCCGAAAGCGCGGCCGACCTTGCGTTCCGTCATCGGCCGTGGGCATTTGATCCTGGCGTTGGTGGCGGTGACCCTGGCCAGTGTGTCCTTGACCCTGCTCGGCGTGCTGGCGCTGCGCGTGTATGCCGAGCACAACCTGCACCTGATCGCGCGCTCGATCAATTACACCGTGGAAGCGGCGGTGGTGTTCAACGACAGCGCCGCCGCCACTGAAGCACTCAGCCTGATTGCCTCCACCGAAGAAGTGGCCCAGGCCGAAGTCTTCGATGCCAGCGGCAAGCTGCTGGCGCAATGGGAGCGGCCGGAAACCGGCATGCTGTCCGAGGTCGAACTGGCGCTGGCGCATGCCTTGCTCGAACAGCCCATCAGCCAGCCGATCCTGCACCAGGGGCAAACCGTGGGCAGCATTCACGTGGTCGGTCACGGCGGTAGCCTGCTGCGCTTTCTGCTCAGCGGCCTGGCCGGCATCGTGATTTGCACCGCCCTCAGCGCCTGGGTGGCGTTGTACTTGGCGCGGCGCCTGCTGCAAGGCATCACCAAACCGTTGCAAAGCCTGGCCGCGGTGGCCCACGCCGCCCGCAGCGAGCGAGACTTTGACCGACGCGTGCCACCGGCGCAGATCGCCGAACTCGACAGCCTGGGCAGCGACTTCAACGCCCTGCTCGGCGAGATGGAAGCCTGGCAAAGCCACCTGCAAAGTGAAAACGAAACCCTCGCTCACCAGGCCAGCCACGACAGCCTGACCGGCTTGCCCAACCGCGCGTATTTCGAAGGCCGGCTGATCCGCGCGCTGCGCAGCGCCGCCAAGGTCAATGAACGGGTCGCCGTGTTGTTTCTCGACAGCGACCGTTTCAAAGACATCAATGACAACTTCGGCCACGCCGCCGGCGATGCGGTGCTGGTGGCCGTCGCCGAGCGGGTGCGCGCGCAGTTGCGTGAAGATGACCTGGTGGCGCGCCTGGGCGGTGATGAGTTCGCGGTGCTGCTGGCGCCATTGCATAAAGCGGAGGATGCTCAGCGTATCGCCGACAAGATCATTGCCAGCATGGACACGCCGATCCCGGTGCCCGGCAACACCGAGGTGTTGACCTCCCTCAGTATCGGCATTGCCATCTACCCCGATCATGGCGCCACTCCCGGCACCTTGCTCAATGCCGCCGATGCGGCGATGTACCAGGCCAAACGCTTGTCCCAGGGCGGCCAGCAAACGGCGGATTCGGAGCCCACCGCCGCAAACGTTACCGACAGGAGTTGATCCCTTGTTCTCGACCGCGCGTTTCATGTTTATCACGTTACTGGTGGCATTCCTTGCCCTTGGCGGCTGCCAGACGGCCCCACCCAAAGGCCTGACACCGGCGCAAATCGCAGTCCTCAAACAGCAGGGTTTTGAACTGACTGACGAAGGATGGGCGTTTGGCCTCTCGGGCAAAGTGCTGTTTGGCAGCGACATTGAAAGCCTCAACAAAGCCAGCACCGACATCGTCGAACGCATCGGCAAAGCCCTGGTCGGCGCCGGCATCGACCGCGTACGGGTCGACGGCCACACCGACGCCTCTGGCAAAGAAACCTACAACCAGCAACTGTCCCTGCGCCGCGCCAAAAGCGTGGGCAACGTGCTGACCGGTGTGGGCATGAAGGAAGAAAACATCCAGCTGCGCGGTTTGGGCAGCAGCGAGCCGGTGGCGCCGAACACCACGGTAGCGGGGCGCACCGAAAACCGGCGCGTGTCGATTGTGGTGATCGCGGACTGAGTGGGTTCACCCCTCTTAATCTGAAATGCCATCAAACTGTGGGAGCGGGCTTGCTAGCGAATGCGGTGTATCAGCAGCAATTAAGCTGACTGACCCACCGCCATCGCAGGCAAGCCAGCTCCCACACTGATTTGTGCCTGACGCAAAATTTCCCACTCGCCACAGTCCCAACTGTGGGAGCGGGCTTGCCCGCGATGCCGGTGTATCAGCCGCAGATAATCTGGCTGACCCACCGCCATCGCAGGCAAGCCAGCTCCCACACTGATTTGTGCCTGACGCAAAATTTCCCACCCGCCACATTTCAAAAATGTGGGAGTGGGCTTGCCCGCGAATGCGGTGTATCAGCAGCAAATAATCTGACTGACCCACCGCTATCGCAGGCAAGCCAGCTCCCACACTGATTTGTACCTGACACAAAAACTTCCACCCGCCACAGTCCCAACTGTGGGAGCGGGCTTGCCCGCGAATGCGGTGTATCAGCCGCAGATAATCTGGCTGACCCACCGCCATCGCAGGCAAGCCAGCTCCCACACTGACTTGTGCCTGACTCAAAATTTCCCATCCGCCACAGTCCAAAATGTGGGAGTGGGCTTGCCCGCGATGGCGGTCGTTCAGGCAATGATGTGTTGGCTGGCCCACCGCATTCGCGAGCAAGCCCGCTCCACCTTTATGCCACAGTGTTCGCTTAACTGCCCGGCGTCATCGCCTGCGTCAGGTCATCCACCACGGCCTTGCCCATCTCACACAGGTAATGCGCGGCCCATGCGTATTGCTCGCCGCGCACGTCCATGGCGGCTTCCATCGCGAGTTTCTTGGAGTAAAAAAGCAAGGTGGATGCGTGTTCCAGGGCTTGCTCAATCGGCATGCCGGCGTTGACGCGGAACAGGGGTTTTTGGTTTTCGCCGTAATCGCCGAAGGTGACGACGCCGAGGGTGGTGATGGAGGAAAGCGGTGGGTCGGGGACGATTTTGCTCATGACGATTGCTCTCTGCTGAAGTAGAGCCGCCACATCACATCGCTAACATGAATAGGGTGGCAGCTGTGTGCAGGTTAGCGATCCGGGCCAGAGCGCATCCCGGGTAGACTCGGAAGTCTCCCGCACACAGCCGCCATAAAACGCTAAAAGCTGGCGAGCGCCAGCTAATGCTATCGGGGCAATGTCACGCCTGAAACCCGGATCGCTAAACCCGATCGCTGATGTGCAGCGACCCAGGGAGGCTAGTGACCCAAACGGTAAGGCGCAATGGGCTAGAGAGTCTCTAGGAAACGTCCTGCAAATTAAAGCGAATCGTCATTGATGGCCCTTTAATCCGCGAACCTTATCTCCCGCGTTTCCCCCATCAACAACCCGGTGTTCTGCTCCGTCACCTCTCGGATGTAATCCCACAACAACGTAATCCGCTTCAACTTGCGCAAATCCTCCCGGCAATACATCCAGAACTGCCGCGTGATCGAAATCTGCTCCCCCAACACCGGCAACAGCCGCGGGTCCTGCGCGGCCAGAAAGCACGGCAATATCGCCATCGACCGCCCCTGCTGCGCGGCCACGTACTGCGCGATCACGCTGGTGCTGCGCAAACTCGCGCTGGCGCCCGGCACCACATTCGCCAGGTACAGCAGCTCCGAGCTGAACGCCAAGTCATCCACATAACTGATAAACGGGTGCTCAGCCAAATCCGCCGGCCGCTGGATGGGCGGGTGTTGGTCGAGGTAATCCTGGGTCGCGTACAGCTGCAGTTTGTAGTCGCACAGCTTGCAGCACACATACGGCCCGTGCTCCGGGCGTTCCAGGGCGATGACGATGTCGGCTTCGCGCTTGGACAGGCTGATGAAGTGGGGCAGGGGCAGGATGTCGACCGAGATGGCGGGGTAGGTGTCGACAAAATGGCTGAGCTGCGGCGTAACGAAAAAACTGCCGAAACCCTCGGTGCAGCCCATGCGCACGTGGCCGGACAGCGCCACGCCGGAGCCGGACACCTGCTCGCAAGCCATGTGCAGCGTGCTTTCGATGGACTCCGCGTAACCCAGCAAACGCTGGCCTTCGGCGGTGAGCACGAAGCCGTTGGTCCGGGATTTTTCGAACAGCAGCGTGCCGAGCGACACTTCCAACGAGCTGATGCGCCGCGACACAGTGGTGTAGTCCACCGCCAGGCGTTTGGCGGCGACGCTGGCCTTGCGGGTGCGGGCCACTTCGAGGAAAAACTTCAGGTCATCCCAGTTCAGGGAGCCCAAGGACGTGATGTTTTTTTGCATATTGGACCGGCTTTTATGTGCGTTCTTATTAGAGATTTGCACATCTATACTCCAAAAACAGTCCGAACGCCTCATTCCCAAGGCGATTCACGCGCCTTGTCTCTGCATAACTACAAGATTGGAGACCACATGAACGCTTCTGCCGACATTTCCGTGCAACAGGTCAAGTTGCTGATCAACGGTGAATGGGTCGAGTCCAAGACCACCCATTGGCAAGACATCGTTAACCCGGCCACCCAGCAAGTGCTGGCCAAAGTCCCTTTCGCCACCGCCGATGAAGTCAACGCGGCCATCGACGCTGCCCATCAAGCCTTCCAGACCTGGAAGCTGACGCCGATCGGCGCGCGCATGCGCATCATGCTCAAGCTGCAGGCCTTGATCCGTGAACATTCCAAGCGCATCGCTGTAGTCCTCAGTGCCGAGCAAGGTAAGACCATTGCCGATGCCGAAGGCGATATTTTCCGCGGCCTGGAAGTGGTCGAGCACGCGTGCTCCATCGGCACGTTGCAGATGGGCGAATTCGCCGAAAACGTCGCCGGTGGCGTTGACACCTACACCCTGCGCCAACCTATCGGTGTGTGCGCCGGTATTACCCCGTTCAACTTCCCGGCGATGATTCCGCTGTGGATGTTCCCGATGGCGATTGCCTGCGGTAACACCTTTGTACTCAAGCCGTCCGAGCAAGACCCGCTGTCGACCATGTTGCTGGTGGAGCTGGCGCTGGAAGCCGGTGTGCCCGCTGGCGTGCTCAACGTGGTACACGGCGGCAAGGATGTGGTGGATGCGCTGTGCACCCATAAAGACATCAAGGCCGTGTCCTTTGTCGGCTCGACCGCCGTCGGCACTCATGTGTACGACCTGGCCGGTAAACACGGCAAGCGCGTGCAGTCGATGATGGGCGCCAAGAACCACGCCGTGGTGCTGCCGGACGCCAACCGCGAACACACCCTGAATGCCTTGGTCGGTGCCGGTTTTGGCGCAGCGGGCCAGCGTTGCATGGCCACCTCGGTGGTGGTGCTGGTGGGCGCGGCCAAGCAATGGCTGCCGGACCTTAAAGCGCTGGCGCAAAAGCTCAAGGTTAATGCCGGCAGCGAAGCCGGTACGGATGTTGGCCCGGTGATTTCCAAGCGCGCCAAGGCGCGCATCCTGGAACTGATCGAAAGCGGCGTGAAAGAAGGCGCCAAGCTTGAGCTGGACGGTCGCGACATCAAGGTGCCGGGCTTCGAGCACGGCAACTTTGTGGGCCCGACCCTGTTCTCGGGCGTGACCACGGACATGCAGATCTACACCCAGGAAATTTTCGGCCCGGTGCTGGTGGTGCTCGAAGTTGCCACGCTGGATGAAGCCATCGCGCTGGTCAACGCCAACCCGTTCGGTAACGGCACCGGCCTGTTCACCCAAAGTGGGGCGGCGGCGCGTAAGTTCCAGAGCGAAATCGATGTAGGCCAGGTCGGCATCAACATTCCGATTCCGGTGCCAGTGCCGTTCTTCAGCTTCACCGGTTCGCGTGGCTCCAAGCTCGGCGACCTCGGCCCGTACGGCAAGCAAGTGGTGCAGTTTTACACCCAGACCAAAACCGTCACGAGCCGCTGGTTCGACGACGACACGGTCAATGATGGCGTCAACACCACCATCAACCTGCGCTGATTCGGGAGACGACCATGAAGATTGCATTTATCGGCTTGGGCAACATGGGCGCGCCCATGGCCCGCAACCTGATCAAGGCCGGCCACGCGCTGAACCTGTTCGACCTGAACCAGACCGTGCTCAAGGAACTCGCCGAGCTGGGCGGCAGCATCAGCGACTCGCCGCGTGACGCAGCCCAAGGCGCTGAGCTGGTGATTACCATGCTGCCGGCGGCGGCCCATGTGCGCAGCGTGTGGCTGAATGAAGACGGGGTTTTGGCCGGCATCGGCAAAGGCGTACCGGCGGTGGATTGCAGCACCATCGACCCGCAAACTGCGCGCGATGTCGCTGCAGCGGCGGCCAAGCAAGGCGTGGTGATGGCCGACGCGCCTGTCTCCGGCGGCACCGGCGGCGCCAGCGCGGGCACGCTGACCTTCATGGTCGGCGCCACCCCGGAGCTGTTCGCCACCCTGCAACCGGTGCTGGCGCAGATGGGCCGCAACATCGTGCATTGCGGCGATGTGGGCACCGGCCAGATCGCCAAGATCTGCAACAACCTGTTGCTCGGGATCAGCATGGTCGGCGTCAGCGAAGCCATGGCCCTGGGCGACGCGCTGGGCATCGACACCCAAGTGCTGGCCGGGATTATCAACAGCTCCACCGGGCGCTGCTGGAGTTCCGACACCTACAACCCCTGGCCGGGCGTGATTGAAACCGCGCCGTCGTCGCGGGGTTACACCGGCGGCTTTGGTGCCGACCTGATGCTCAAGGACCTGGGCCTGGCCACCGAAGCTGCGCGCCAAGCCAAACAACCGGTGATTCTGGGCGCCGTGGCCCAGCAGTTGTATCAATCGATGAGCCAGCGCGGGGAAGGCGGCAAGGACTTCTCGGCGATCATCAACAGCTATCGCAAGCCCCAGTAGAATGCCAAGCCCGCTTGCCTTAGCAAGCGGGCTTTTTATGGCCAACGGGCTTGTTGTGGCTGGCGGGCTTGTTATGGCCAACGGGCTAGTTGTGGCTGGCGGGTTTGTTGTGGCGAGCGGGCTTGCCCCGCGTTGTGCTGCGCAGCAGCCCCAATAAAGTCAACGCATTTTCCCAGTCAAACCGCAGTGCGTGGACCAGGGGCCGCTACGCAGCCCAACGCGGGGCAAGCCCGCTCGCCACAAGGAAGAAGTAGTCCGGGTTAGATCGCTCAGGCAAACACAAAATACTTACGCACCGTCTCAACCACTTCCCACGTGCCCTTCATCCCCGGCTCCACCACAAAGATATCCCCAGCCCGCAAGTGAATCGGCTCCAGGCCTTCTGGGGTGATCACGCAGTAGCCTTCCTGGAAATGGCAGTATTCCCACTTCACGTATTCCACGTACCACTTGCCCGGTGTGCAGATCCAGGTGCCCATGATTTTGCTGCCGTCTTCGCTGGTGTAGGCGTTGAGGTTGACGGTGTGCGGGTCGCCTTCGAGTTTTTCCCATTTGCAGGCATCCAGGACCGGCAGTGGGTGGGTGTCGCGCAGTACGGTGATGGGCTTGGACATGATGGCTCCGAGGCAGGGAAGGGAAAGATGCACCCTAAGGCCTCGGGCGTTGTGCCAGTGGTCTGAACTCGACATCGGGATGCCCAGAAGCGCAGGCGAATGCGATTGCTCTGACTCATGCAGTCCCTGTGGGAGCGGGCTTGCTCGCGAAAGCGGTGGGTCAGCCCGCACCTGTATTGACTGGCACACCGCCTTCGCGAGCAAGCCCGCTCCCACATTGGATCTCCAGTGTTTGAGCTACTTTGGTCAGACAAAATATTCGGGCGCCAATCCGGCATTTCCTCGCAGTAACTGCGAAAGAATTCCCGCCTGGCGCTGGAATTAGCAAGAAAATGCACGGCTGGCCCTCGTATCATTCACCCCAGAACGAGTGAGAGCCTTCAAATGAACCCAATAAAAACGTGGTGGGATATCAGCCCGCCCTTGAGCACGGCGACCCCGACCTGGCCGGGCGATACGCCGTTTCAGGAAGAGCGCGTGTGGCAGTTCGGCCCCGAGTGCCCGGTGAATGTGGGCCGCGTGACCTTTTCGCCGCACACCGGCGCGCATGTGGATGCGCCGCTGCATTACAGCGCTGGCGGCGCGCCGATCGGCGACGTGTCGCTGGACGTGTACATGGGCCCGTGCCGGGTGTTGCATTGCCTGGGCAGCGGCGCGCTGGTGCAGCCGCATCAGTTGGAAGGCCGTGTGGATAACTTGCCCGAGCGCGTGCTGCTGCGTACTTATCCACAAGCGCCGCTGACCGAATGGGATTCGAACTTCACCGCCATCGCGCCGCAAACCATCGAGCTGCTCGCCAGCCTGGGCGTGCGCCTGATCGGTATCGATACGCCGTCCCTGGACCCGCAACAGTCCAAGACCATGGATTCGCACAACGCCGTGGCCCGCCATGGCATGGCGATTCTCGAAGGCATCGTGCTCGATGACGTGCCGGAGGGCGACTATGAATTGATCGCGCTGCCGCTGCGCTTTGCCAACCTGGACGCGAGCCCGGTGCGCGCCATCCTCCGCCCGCTCAAGGAGCCCACGCGATGAGCCAATGCCCCTTTTCACCTGATTACCAGCCCCCGGAAGAATGGCACAACGCCGAGCTGAATTTTTCCGAGTCGATGAGCTACGGCGACTACCTGGACCTGGGCAAGGTCCTCAGCGCCCAGCACCCGCTGTCGCCCGACCACAACGAAATGCTCTTTATCATCCAGCACCAGACGTCCGAGCTGTGGATGAAACTGATGCTTCACGAACTCAAGGCTGCCCGCGAACACGTGCGCCTGGGCGAGTTGCCGCCGGCGTTCAAGATGCTGGCGCGGGTGTCGCGGATCTTCGATCAACTGGTGCACGCCTGGGCGGTGTTGGCGACCATGACGCCGTCGGAATACAAGGCGATTCGCCCGTTCCTGGGGCAGTCGTCGGGGTTCCAGTCGTTCCAGTACCGCGAGATCGAATTTATCCTCGGCAATAAAAGCGCGGCGCTGTTGCGGCCTCACGCGCACCGGCCGCAGTTGTTGAACGAGTTGAAAGTGGCGATTGCCACGCCGTCGCTGTATGACGAGGCGGTCAACCTGATGGCGAAAGCCGGTTTGGCGATTGACCCCAAACGCGCCGAGCGCGACCCGACGGCGGCCACGGTTCACGATGAGTCGGTGGAAGCGGCCTGGCGTGAGGTGTATCGCGACCCGAGCCGGTATTGGGATTTGTATCAGTTGGCCGAAAAATTTATCGACCTGGAGGATTCGTTCCGCCAGTGGCGCTTCAGGCATGTGACCACGGTGGAGCGGATCATCGGCTTTCAACCTGGTACGGGCGGCACCGAGGGCGTGGGGTATTTGCGCAAGATGCTCGACACGGTGCTGTTCCCCGAGTTGTGGCGAGTGCGTTCCACGCTATAAAAAAAGCCCCGGAATCCCGGGGCTTTTTCATGACCAATGCAAGCGAATGTGGGAGGGGGCTTGCCCCCGATGGCAGTGGGTCAGGCACTGCATCCGGTGTCTGACCCACCGCCGTCGCGGGCAAGCCCGGCTTCCACAGGGATCACTGTGCATTCGCTAAGGCGCTACCTTTTTTGATCCGCATCCGGTAGGCAATGTAGATAATCCCCACCCAAACCGGCATCGCATACACCGACTCACGAATGCCATCGATCGCCAGCATCACGCTGACAATCATCACCATGAACGCCAGGCACAGGTAGTTGCTGAACGGGAACCAGAAGGTCTTGAACGACGGCGTCACGCCTTGCTCGCCCATGGCCTTGCGGAACTTGATGTGAGTGATGCTGATCAGCGCCCAGTTGATCATCAGCGAGGCAACCACCAGCGCAAACAGCAACTCCAGGGCGCTCTTGGGCGCGACGTAGTTGACCACCACGCACAGCATCGTCACCAGTGCCGAAATCGCCAGGGCGCGCAGCGGCACGCCTTGTTTGTTGAGCTTCATCAGCGCTTTGGGCGCGTCGCCTTGCTCGGCCAGGCCGAACAGCATGCGGCTGTTGCAGTACACGCCGCTGTTGTACACCGACAGCGCCGCGGTCAGCACCACGAAGTTGAGGATGTGCGCGGCGGTGTCGTTACCAATCAGCGAGAAGATCTGCACAAACGGGCTGCCGCTGTAGGCATCGCCCGACGCGCCGAGGGTTTGCAGCAGTTGGTCCCACGGGTACAGCGACAGCAAGACGGTCAGGGCGCCGACGTAGAAAATCAGGATCCGGTAAACCACTTGGTTGATGGCTTTGGGGATCACTTTGCGCGGCTCGCTGGCCTCGGCGGCGGTAATGCCCACCAGCTCCAGGCCACCAAACGAGAACATGATAAAGGCCATCGACATCAACAGCCCCATGCCGCCATTGGGGAAGAACCCGCCGTGACTCCACAGGTTGCTCACCGCGGCTTGCGGGCCGCCGGTGCCGCTGAACAGCAGGTAGCAGCCGAGCACGATCATGCCGACAATTGCCACCACCTTGATGATCGCGAACCAGAACTCGGCTTCACCGAAGAACTTCACGTTCAGTGTGTTGATCAGGTTGACCGCGACGAAGAACACCAGCGCGCTGACCCAGGTCGGAATCTCCGGCCACCAGAACTGGATGTACTTGCCCACGGCGGTCAGTTCGGCCATGCCCACCAGCACGTAGAGCACCCAGTAGTTCCAGCCGGCCAGGAAGCCTGCGTAGCCGCCCCAGTATTTGTGTGCGAAGTGGCTGAAGGAGCCGGCCACCGGTTCTTCGACGATCATCTCGCCGAGCTGGCGCATGATCAGGAAGGCGATGAAGCCGGCGATCGCGTACCCCAGGATCATCGACGGGCCCGCCGACTTGAGCACCCCGGCCGAGCCGAGGAACAACCCCGTGCCAATCGCCCCTCCCAAGGCAATCAGCTGAATATGCCGGTTCTTCAGGCCACGCTTGAGGCCTACCGGGTTAACCATGTCATCCGCCATTAACATTCCCTTCTACTTGTTTTTCTCAGGGTTGATTGCACGCCGCACCCGCCCCTCAAAGTACTGAGGGGTCAGATATTACTCTGCGTAAACTTTTCGTAATACAGCTGAACGCCAACAAGTGCCTGATCCAGCAGCCATTGTTGGATGGATTCGACCATCGGAGGGGGGCCGCACACGTACATATCCGCCGATTGGTCCCGCAATTCGGCCAGGTCGAAATGCTCGGTGAGGTAACCACGCTTGCCGGGCCATTCGGGCGACGGGTCACTCAGCACTTGGGTGTAGCGAAACCCCGGGATTTTCGACGCGTAGGCTTCAATGCGTGTTGCTTCGCACAAATCCTCGGCGCCACGTACGCCGTAGTACAGGTGCACGGGCTGCTCGCAGCCGTTGGCCGCCAGTTCATCGAGCATGCCCAGCAACGCCGACAACCCGGTGCCGCCGGCCACCAGCACCAGCGGCTGGGTGACATGCCGCTGGTAAAACGCGCCCAACGGTGCTTCCATCAGCACTTCATCACCGACCTGGCAGCGCTCGCGCAGGTAGTTGCTCATGACGCCATCGGGCAGCAGGCGCACCAGAAACTGCAACTGATTGCCCGGCCGGTTGGCGAAGGAGTAAGAGCGCCAGCTGTCGGTGCCGGGCACCGACAGGCGGGCGTATTGGCCCGGCAGGAAGTCCAGTGGCGCCTCCACCTGCACGTGCAAAATGGCCGTGCTGGCCGAGACCAGCTGCACCGCGCTCACCGTGCCGCGCACCTGCACCGGCCCCGGCGCATTGCACAGGCTCGAATCGAAATCGAAGTAAAACGTTGCATCGGATTTGACCCGCGTCTGGCAGCTGAGCATTTTACGTTGCTGCAGGTCGAGGCTGGAGAGCGCTTCCTCGTCGACATAATCCTGGCTGTAGTCGCCCGACTCGCAACGGCCCTGGCAGGTGCCGCACACGCCTTCGCGGCAGTCCAGCGGGATCTTGATGCCGTTGCGCAGGGCCGCGTCCAACAGGATTTCGTTGGCGCCCACCGGGAAAAACAGGGTTTTGCCGTCGGCAAAGCTGAAGGCTACTTTGTGATTCATCCGCATAACTCCGCGTATCTGATTTGATGGCTGACGAGTGAGCTTTTGTGGCGAGCAGGCCTGCTGTGGCGAGCGGGCTTGCCCCGCGTTGGGGCGCGAAGCGGCCCCTGGTCCAGCCACTGCGGTTTGACTGAAGAAATGCGGTGACTTTAATGGGGGCCGCTTCGCAGCCCAACGCGGGGCAAGCCCGCTCGCCACAACAAGTCCGCTGGGCACAATGGGCCCGCTCGCCACACCAGGCATGGTCAAAGGTGATAAAAATCCAGCACCGAATTGATGGTGTCGTTGAGCAGCAGGGCGTGCTTGCGGGTGATCAGCCAGCTGTCGCCATGGGCTTTGAGGCTGTAGGTGGCGCTGCCATAGAACTGCTCCGACATGGCCAGCCGATAGAACAGCGTGTGCCAGTTCAACTTCACTTCCAGCAGCCCGCCGGGTTGCTCGGCGATCCGCACGTTATTGATCAGGTGCAAGGTGCGCGGCATTGGCGTGGCCGACGCCGCCTTGCCGGTGCGCAGACGGAACACGCGGTCTTCCAGGCCCGAACGGGTGGCGTAATAGATCAACGACATCTCGCGCTTGGGGTCGCGGGTGTAGACGTGTTCCGAGTCCCATTGCGGCAGGTGGAACTCACTCTGCGGGTCGAACAGCTGCACATAGGCGTCCCAGTCCTGGGCGTCGCACAGCTCGGATTTACGGTAGAAAAACTGCTCGATCTGATACTGCAATTGCGCATTCATCACTTCACCTCCCGCAGCTTCAGCGCGTGTTGGTCCAGGCCGTTAAGCAGCAAGTGCTGCCAGTTGCGGTGCTGGTTGACGTACAGGCCTTCGTGGGTGAACTCGGTGCCGGTCATCGCCGGTTGGATGCCGATGGCTTCGCTGTTCGGCGTGGGCCCGGTTTCCCAGCGGTGACTGCCGCGCGAGATATCACTCCAGCGTTCCAGGCGGCCCTGGAAACCACGCTGGGCTTCGCGAAATTCCACCAGGTCATCGGGTGTGCCCATGCCGGACACGTTGAAGAAATCCTCGAACTGGCGGATCCGGTTTTCGCGGTCGGCATCCGACTCGTTCTTCACGCCCAGGCACTGGCTGATGATTTCGGTCTTGTTCCACGCCACCGGGCGGATGATGCGCAGCTGCGAGCTGATCTGGTCGAGGAAGAACAGGCTCGGGTAGATGTTCAGGTTGCGCAGGCGGTGCATCATCCACTCGGCCTTCTGCTGGCCGTGCTCTTGCACCAGGCGCGGCATGATGGTGGCGTAGCCGGAACGCACACTTGGGTTGGGCATGTCGCTGAACAACAGGCTGTGGCCATTGTTGAAGGCGAACCAACCGTCGTCGGTGTTGGCATCGCCCGCGCCGAGTTTGCTGTAGTCCAGCGTGCTGGCGGAGCCGCTGCCGTTTTCGGTGTTCACCTGCTGGCGATGCTGCACCGTGGCCACGTAGTTGTAGTGCACGGTGCTGACGTGATAACCGTCCAGGCCGTTTTCGTTCTGCAGTTTCCAGTTGCCGTCGTAGGTGTAGGCGGATTTGCCCGGCAGCACTTCCAGCTCACCGGTGGCAGACTGCGCGACCATCATGTCGAAGAACACTTTGGCGTCGCCGAGAAAGTCCTCCAGGCTGTCGCGGCCATTCACGTCCAGGCTGATAAACACAAAGCCCTTGTAGCTTTCGATGCGGGCTTTCTTCAGGCCACGCGTGGCCTTGTCGAAGCCTTCCGGGTATTCCCCCGGCGCCTTGACCTTCACCAGCCGGCCATCGCTCTTGTAGCACCAGGCGTGGAACGGGCAAGTAAAGGTGGATTGGTTGCCTTTGCCGACGCGCGTCAGCGTGGTGCCGCGGTGCTGGCAGGCGTTGATCAGCGCATTCAGTTGGCCTTCGCCATCGCGGGTGATGATCATCGGCTGGCGCCCGGCGCGCATCGTCACGAAGTCGTGGTTATTGGCCAGTTCGCTTTCGTGGCAGGCGTAGATCCAGTTTTTTTCGAAGATCAGTTCCATCTCCAGGTCGAACAGTTGCGGCTCGGTGAACATGTCCCGGGCGATGCGGAACACGGCGTCCGCCGGGCGAAAATCCAGGCAGCTTTCGATAAACGTTTTCCACTGCTCGACGCTTCTTGCACCACTCATGGGAGGCACCTTTTTTGATAGGGGCTAATCGGTGGTTCATTAGAGGCAGCGCGGCAGGGTGCGGGCTATCCGCTTAATGGGCAGAGATGGGCCGCATAGTTGGGCGCGCATCGTTGGGCAGCAAATACCCAGTTCGGTGCAGCGAGGTGACGCGATGCGCTACTGTCATACCAAGGGAACGTCGCAAAAACCTGCGGTTTATCCACATAGTCGACCGTTGCTATCCACCCCGTTGCATTACGGGGCGCGTGGCGTAGAACTTGCTGTCGATTGTCAACGACGCGCCGCCAGAGCGCGCAACCGCCTAACCGCCGTGGGTGCACCCTGATGAGTAGCCATACACGCGAAATCCATATTCAACGCTTCGACCTGGAAGGCGCCCGCAGCTGGATGTCCGGCATTTGTGGGCCGCACCGCCTGGCGACGTCGACGCCGGAGCGCCTGCGCTTTCACCACAGCGCCAATGTGTTCAAGTCCCGCGCTACCACCTTGGGCGTGATCGAGTACGGCACGGACGTGACCATCGGCATCGAAGACGCCGAGCACTTCAGCAGCTACAGCCTGAGCCTGCCGTTGGTGGGCGAGCAGGAATTGAGCAAGAACGGCGAGCGGCTGAGTTCCAATCGCGACCAGGGCGTGATCCTGTCGCCCAACGAGCATCAGGTGCTGGCGATCTCCGGTGATTGCCGCAAATTGCAGGTGGTGATCACCCGCGCGGCGATGAGTGAATCCCTGGAAGGCTTGCTGCAACGGCCGATTGAGGCACCGCTGCGCTTTGAGTCGGTGATGGACGCGGTGGAGGGGGCTTCCGCGTCGTGGTGGCGCATGGCGCGGTATTTCATTGCCGAGCTTGAGCGCAGCAGCGAGTTGTATGAGCAGGCGGCGTTTACGCGTGACTTGGAAAGCTCGTTGATCAAAGGCTTGATCCTTGCCCAGCCGAATAACTATTCAGAAGAGCTGCGCGACGTGCTGGGCGTGAAGCTGCCGCACTACCTGATTCGTGCGCGGCAGTACATCCACGACAACGCCCGCGAGGCGGTGCATCTGGAAGACCTGGAAGCGGCTGCGGGCGTCTCGCGGTTCAAGCTGTTCGATGCGTTTCGCAAGTACTTTGCGCTGTCGCCCATGGCGTACCTGAAGAAGTACCGGTTGGGCGCGGTGCGTCAGGAAATCCTTGAGCAGGGGTCTACTCGGACCATTTCCGAAATGGCCCTGGGTTGGGGCTTTACTCACTTGGGGCGGTTTTCGGCGGAGTACCGCAAGCTGTTTGATGAATCTCCCAGCCAGACCTTGCAGCGCAAGCGCCTGCGCAGTCTCTAAACCTGATGAAGATCAAACTGTGGGAGCGGGCTTGCCTGCGATAGCGGTGGTGAATGTTCCACCGCCATCGCAGGCAAGCCCGCTCCCACAGGGGATTTGTGGTGTGCGGGAGATCTCAGATCAACTCTTCCACCAACTGCAAACAATGACTGAGCCCCGGCGACTGATCATTCACCCGTTGGCTGAGAATGATCGGCGAGGTCGCGGTGCTTTCCACAATCGGCGTGTAGCCGATATCCGCGCGGTGCAGCACTTGCACCGACGCCGGCACCAGCGTCACGCCCATGCCGGCGCCGACCAGGCCGATGGCGGTTTGCAATTCGTTGGTCCACTGCGCCACCTTGAGGCTCAGGCCGTGGGCGTCGAACAGTGCGATCACATGGTCGGCATAGCTGGGGCGCGGGTTGCCGGGGTAGAGCACAAACGGTTCGGCGGCCAATTGGGCGAGGGTCGCGGGCGCACCCAGCAGCGGGTGGCCGGCGGGCAGTACGGCGACCAGTCGATCCTCCACCAGCACACGCTGGACGATGGCCGGGTCGTCGATGCGAATGCGCCCGAAGCCCACGTCAATGCGGCCGGCTTTCAGCGCTTCGACCTGCTGCAAAGTGGTCATCTCCGACAAGCCCAATTCCAGCTCCAGCACCGCATCGTTGCGCAGCCGTCGAATCAACTCCGGCAGCACGCCGTACAAGGTCGACGGCGCAAAGCCGATGCCCAGCCAGGTCTTTTCGCCTTGGCCAATGCGGCGCGTGGTGTCGCAGACCTTGCCCAGTTGCTCGAGCAGCACATTGGCGTGTTCATAGAAAAACCGCCCGGCTGCGGTCAGCCGCAGCGGTCGGCCACGTTCAAGCAGAATCACCCCCAGTTCGTCTTCCAATTGCTGGATCTGCCGACTCAACGGCGGCTGGGCGATGTGCAGGCGTTCGGCGGCGCGGGTGAAGTTCAGCGTTTCACCCAGCACCTGGAAATAGCGCAGATGACGCAGTTCCATGGCGGCTCCTTTCATACCTTGAGGGTATTGTGCGAGACCCATTCTATATTGGAAGCCACAAAAAATACGGCACAGAATCGGCTCAAACCTATAAAGAACCCCACGGGTATAGCCATGCCGATTTGCGCCATCGAGTCGATTGAAACGGTCATCGTCGACCTCCCCACCATCCGCCCGCACAAGCTGGCAATGCACACGATGCAAAACCAGACGTTGGTGATCATCCGCCTGCGCTGCGCCGACGGCATCGAGGGCATCGGTGAGGCCACCACCATCGGCGGTCTGAGCTACGGCAACGAAAGCCCTGACAGCATCAAGGTCAACATCGACCGCCACTTCGCGCCGCTGTTGATTGGCCAGGACGCGAGCAATATCAACGCGGCCATGTTGCGCCTGGAGCGCAGCATTCGTGGCAACACCTTTGCCAAGTCCGGCATCGAAAGCGCGTTGCTCGATGCGCTGGGCAAACGGCTTGACTTGCCCGTCAGCGAACTGCTCGGTGGGCGGGTGCGGGATGCCTTGCCGGTGGCCTGGACCCTGGCCAGCGGCAACACTGCGCAGGACATTGCCGAAGCGGAAAAGATGCTCGACCTGCGCCGTCACCGCATCTTCAAATTGAAGATCGGCGCCGGTGAGGTTGGCCGCGACCTGGCCCACGTGATCGCGATCAAAAAAGCCCTGGGCGAGCGCGCCAGTGTGCGCGTTGACGTTAACCAGGCGTGGGACGAAGCCGTGGCCCTGCGTGCGTGCAAGGTGCTCGGCGACAACGGCATCGACCTGATCGAACAACCGATTTCGCGCAACAACCGCAGCGGCATGGCTCGGCTGAATCTATCGAGCCCGGCGCCGATCATGGCCGACGAGTCCATCGAGTGCGTGGAGGATGCCTTCAACCTGGCCCGCGAAGGCGCAGCCTCGGTGTTCGCGCTGAAGATCGCCAAGAACGGCGGCCCGCGCGCCGTGTTGCGCACCGCCGCCATCGCCGAAGCGGCCGGTATCGGCCTGTACGGCGGCACCATGCTCGAAGGCGGCATCGGCACCCTGGCCTCGGCGCATGCCTTCCTGACCTTGAGCAAGCTGGCGTGGGACACCGAACTGTTCGGCCCGTTGCTGCTCACCGAAGACATCCTCACCGAGCCGCCGGTGTACCGCGATTTTGCGCTGCATGTTTCCACTGCACCGGGCCTTGGCCTGGCTATCGATGAAGAGCGTCTGGCGTTCTTCCGCCGTGACAACCACTAAGAGGCGCCTGCCATGTTGTTCCACGTAAAAATGACCGTGAACCTGCCCCTGAACATGAACCCTGAGCGCGCGGCTGGCCTGAAAGCCGAAGAAAAAGCCCTGGCACAGCGCCTGCAGCAGGAGGGCAAATGGCGCCATCTGTGGCGCATCGCCGGGCATTACGCCAACTACAGCGTGTTCGACGTGGACAGCGTGCAAGACCTGCACGACCTGCTGATGCAGCTGCCGCTTTTCCCTTACATGGCCATCGAAGTGAATGCCTTGTGCCGCCACCCTTCGTCGATCCATGAGGACGACCGCTGAGCCTGTTTTGCACCCAATAATGACAAGATGAGGATTGCACCATGTCCATCCGACTTTCCCAGACTGCCCACGCCCAAGCGTTTCTCGAAGAAGCCAGCGGCAATCACAATGACGCTGGCAACCCGCGCGCCAAAGCGCTGATCTACCGGATCCTGCGCGACACGGTGAACATCATCGAAGACCTGGAAGTGACCCCGCAAGAATTCTGGAAGGCGGTCAATTACCTCAACGAGCTGGGTAAACATCAGGAGGCCGGCTTACTCGCTGCCGGCTTGGGCCTGGAGCATTACCTGGATCTGCTGATGGACGCCGCCGACGAAGAAGCCGGCAAATCCGGCGGCACGCCGCGCACCATCGAAGGCCCGCTGTATGTGGCCGGGGCGCCGCTGAGCCAATACGAAGCGCGGCTGGACGATGGCAAGGACGACGCGGTGCCGCTGTTTATGCGCGGGCAAGTGCGCGACACCGATGGCAAGCCATTGGCGGGTGCAATTGTGGATGTGTGGCAGGCCAATACCGGTGGCACCTATTCGTGGTTTGACCCGACGCAGTCGGAGTTCAACCTGCGCCGGCGCATCGAGACCGATGCTCAGGGCAACTACCGCTTTCGCAGCATCGTGCCATCCGGCTACGGCTGCCCGCCGACCGGGCCGACTCAACAGCTGCTCGACCAACTGGGTCGCCATGGGCAACGGCCGGCGCATATTCACTTCTTTATCTCGGCGCCGGGGCATCGGCATTTGACCACCCAGATCAACCTGTCGGACGACCCGTACCTGCACGATGACTTTGCCTATGCGACACGGGATGAGTTGATTGCGGAGATTCGCTTCAGTGACGATCAGCAACTCGCGCGGGAGTTTGGCGTGGAAGGGCGCTTTGCGCAGATTGATTTTGACTTTGAGCTGCAACGGGCTGATGCGCCGGTAGAGCAGAAACGCATGCAACGCGTGCGCGCCCTAGAAGACTAAATACGGACAAAAATGTGGGAGCTGGCTTGCCTGCGATGGCATCAACTCGGTGTATCTGATGCACCGAGGTGTCTGCATCGCAGGCAAGCCAGCTCCCACATTTGAATTGAGGTGTTGTTGCTATTTGCGCAGGACTAAGTCCAACACCTCATCCCGATCCTTGATCTTCTGCAACACAATCTCCGAGCGAATATCCATCACCCCCGCCGTGCGGTTCAGGTGGTTCACGATAAAGTCCGAAAAGTGCTTCAAATTCCGCGCCTGCACCCGCAACACATAGTTGCTCGCGCCGGTAATCACGTACGCGCTGGCCACTTCCGGCCAGCCTTGCACCTTTTTGATAAACGTCTCGTGCCAATCCTCCACGTCCTGGCGCAAGGACAGGTGCACGATGGCTTCCAGCTCGATTCCCAGCTGCTCGGCATTCAGCACCGCGCGGTAGCCGCTGATGATTCCCTCGCTCTCGAGCAGGCGCAAACGGCGCAGGCAGGCGGAGGGCGACAGGGCGACTTTTTCGGCCAGTTCCTGGTTGCTGATGCGGCCATCCTGTTGCAGAAAATGCAGGAGGCGCAGGTCGGTGGCGTCGAGAATCATGCTTAGAATAAATCCGCGTGTTTTGGGGTTAAATTCGAATTTCCTACAGCTTAATTAGCCTGTTACCCACCACTTTGCACGAAAATTCTCTAAAGCTTCGTTCATTATTTGCTCCATCTTCACTTATAAAAATCAGGACAGCCCATGACCACCCGAAGCCACTGCCAAGCCCTCGACGCTCAGGACCCGCTGGCGCCACTGCGTCGTCAGTTCGCCTTGCCTGAGGGCGTGATCTACCTCGACGGCAACTCCCTCGGTGCGCGCCCGGTGGCGGCGTTGGCGCGGGCGCAGCAGGTGATCGACCAAGAGTGGGGCAATGGCTTGATTCGCAGCTGGAACAGCGCCGGCTGGGCAGATCTGTCCCAGCGCCTGGGCAATCGCCTGGCGCCCTTGATCGGCGCGCGCGACGGCGAAGTGGTGATCACCGATACCACCTCCATCAACCTGTTCAAGGTACTCAGCGCCGCGTTGAGCGTGCAGCGCCAACGCCAGCCGGGCCGTAAGGTGATCGTCAGCGAGGCGAGCAACTTCCCCACCGACCTGTACATCGCCGAAGGCCTGGCCGAGTTGCTGCAGCAGGGTTATTCATTGCGACTGGTGAACAGCCCCGATGAACTGCCGCAGGCTATCGACCAGGACGTGGCGGTGGTGATGCTCACCCACGTCAACTACAAAACCGGCTACATGTACGACATGCAGGCGCTCACCGCCTTAAGCCACGAATGTGGCGCACTGAGCATCTGGGACCTGGCGCATTCGGCGGGCGCGGTGCCCATCGACCTGCACACGGCGCGGGCCGATTATGCAATTGGCTGTACTTACAAATACCTCAATGGCGGCCCGGGTTCCCAGGCGTTTGTGTGGGTCAATCCGCTGCTGGTGGACGTGGTGCGCCAGCCCCTGTCGGGTTGGTTCGGGCATACCCGGCAGTTTGCGATGGAAGCTCAATACGCGCCGAGCGCGGGCATTGCGCGCTACCTGTGCGGCACACAGCCGATCACCTCGCTGGCCATGGTCGAATGCGGCCTGGAGATTTTTGCCCAGACCGACATGGCCAGCCTGCGGACCAAATCCCTGGCGTTGACTGACCTGTTTATCGCGCTGGTCGAAGCCCGCTGCGCCGCCCACGGCCTGGTGCTGATTACCCCGCGCGAGCACGCCAGGCGCGGCAGCCATGTGAGCTTCGAGCACCCCGAAGGTTACGCGGTGATCCAGGCGCTGATCGCTCGGGGCGTGATTGGTGATTACCGCGAGCCGCGCATCATGCGGTTTGGTTTTACGCCGTTGTACACAAGCTTTACCGAGGTGTTTGACGCGGTAGAGATCCTTGGCGAAATTCTCGATAACGCCACTTGGGACCAGGCGCAATTCAAAGTGCGCAACAGCGTCACATAAGAGCACCACAACACTAATGTGGGAGCTGGCTTGCCTGCGATAGCGTCAGTGAATTCACCACCGCTATCGCAGGCAAGCCAGCTCCCACAGGGTTCGGCACCGGCAGTAACAAATCACAATAATAAAGGGGCACACCACGTGACCACACCCGACAACGGTTTTGCAGAGATCACCCACCGCGAACTGGGCCTGCGGCGCCAGCTCACTTGCGGCCAGATGAGCATGATCGCCATCGGTGGCGCCATCGGCACCGGGCTGTTCATGGGCAGCGCCTATGCCATCGGCTATGCCGGGCCCAGCGTGCTGGTGAGCTACGCCATCGGCGCGCTGATCACCTTGCTGTTGATGGGCTGCCTGGCGGAGATGACGGTGGCGCATTCCACCTCGGGCTCATTCGGCGCGTACGCCGAGTTCTACATCAGCCCGCTGGCCGGGTTTCTGGTGCGTTACGCCTACTGGGCCGCGATTGTGCTGGCGGTGGGCGCCGAGGTCACGGCGGTGGCGATGTACATGAAGTACTGGTTTGCCAACGTGCCGGAATGGGTGTGGATCGTGTCGTTTTCCAGCGTGCTGATCCTGCTCAATGCGATCAGCGTGAAGACCTTCGGCAATTTCGAATACTGGTTTTCGACGATCAAGATCAGCGCCATCTTCGGCTTCATCATCCTTGCGGTGTACGTGGTGTTCGGCTCCGGCAACCCGGCGTACGGCGTGCAGAACTATACCGCCCACGAGGGCTTTTTCCCGCATGGCTTGAGCGGCATGTGGATCGCGGTGATCGTGTCGATCTTCAGTTACTTGAGCGTGGAGATGATCGCGGTGGCCGCCGGTGAAGCCGCCGACCCGGAACAGGCAGTGAAGAAAGCCTTTCGCGCGACCATCGTGCGGCTGGTGGTGTTTTACCTGCTGACCCTGGCGCTGATGCTGGCCATCGTGCCGTGGAACCAGGCCGGTCAGACCCAGAGCCCGTTCGTCACGGTGATGCAGACCATCGGTATTCCCGGCGCCACCGGGGTGATGAATTTTGTGATTCTGATCGCCGCGCTGTCGGCGATGAACAGCCAGCTCTACATCACCACGCGCATGATGTTCAGCCTCTCGCGCGCAGGCTTTGCGCCCAAGTCGATGGGCGCGTTGAGCAAGAGCGGGATTCCGCTGAATGCGTTGCTGCTGTCCAGCTCGGGCATCGCCTTGGCGACCTTGCTGAACGTGGTGTACCCGGAAAGCTCGTTTACGCTGATGATGGCGATCTCAATGTTCGGTGCGATCTTCACCTGGTTCATGATCTTCCTCACGCACCTGTTTTTCCGCCGCTATCGCAAGCGCCATGGCGGGGCGAAGCTGTCGTTCCAACTGCGCCTGTTCCCCTACAGCACGCTGCTGGGCCTGGTGTTGATGGGCGCGGTGATGATCACCACGTACTTCACCGAGGCGTTCAAGATGACGCTGGTGTTTGGCGTGCCGTTCCTGATGATTCTGTCGGCGGTGTATTACGGGTTTTTCCGCAAGGGCAGGGTGAGGGCGTCGAACAAAGCCTTGGCGTAACCGGGCAATTGTTCGAAGGAGCGCGCGCATAACAGCAGCGTGCGGCGGGCCCACTCTTCTTGCAGCGGTTGGGCTTTGAGGCGGCGTTGCAGCGGCCAGCGCTCCAGTGCCGCTTGGGGCACGATGCCCAGACCGGCGCCGCCCGCGACCATGCGAATCAACCCATCAAAACCATCGGCGCGGATGCGGGTTTGCAGGCGAAAGCCCGCGTGCAGCGCCTGTTCCTCCAAATACACCGCCAATGCGCTGTTGGCGGCCAGGCCGACGTAGTCGTATTGCAGGCTGTCGATGAAACTCGCGGTCGTCAGCGGATGGTCGAGGGGCATGATCAGTACGAGCGGGTCGTCGCGAAAGGGCAGGGTTTGCAAGCCGTGGGTGTCCACTGCGTCGGAAATAATGCCCAGGTCCGCGGTGCCCTGACGCAAGGCCTGGGTGATGCGCAGGCTCGGTAGTTCTTGCAGGTCGATATCGAGGTTGGGGTGTTCGCGCAGAAAATCGGCAAGCAATTCCGGCAGGTATTCACTCAGGGCGGTGGTGTTGCACAGCAGGCGCACCTGGCCTTTGACGCCGTTGGCGTATTCGGCGAGGTCTTGTTGCAGGTGTTCGGCTTGTTGCAGCAGCAAGCGCGCGTGGCGGGCCAGGGCTTTGCCCGCGGGTGTGGGTGTGACGCCCCGGCGGCCGCGCTCAAGAAATTCGATGCCCAATGACGCTTCCATCGCACGGATGCGCGCACTGGCGGCGGCCAGGGATAAATGGCTGCGCGCCGCGCCGGCGGTGATGTTGCCGGTGTCGAGGATGTGCAGGTAGAGGCGCAGGTCGATCAGGTCAAAGTGCATGGCCGGGGTTCTCGGGTGACTGGACGGGCCTCATCGCAGGCAAGCCAGCTCCCACATTTAGATTTGTGAACACAGTTCAAATGTGGGAGCTGGCTTGCCTGCGATAGCGATCTGAGCCTCACGAAAAACAAGAGGCTGCCTCAGTATATGGCGAATTTTCATAACCGCCTTAACGTCGCACAATCTCCTCATGACTACCTTCCTGGCGTACTACCAAAACCTCGGCGCGGCCCTGACCCTATTGGTTGTCGGCACCTTCCTGCTGGCCGGCACCGTCAAAGGCGTGATTGGCCTGGGCCTGCCCACCGTGGCCATGGGTATGCTCGG
Organism: Pseudomonas sp. NFX183; assembly: GCF_047943075.1. Lineage (NCBI taxonomy): Bacteria > Pseudomonadati > Pseudomonadota > Gammaproteobacteria > Pseudomonadales > Pseudomonadaceae > Pseudomonas > Pseudomonas sp. NFX183. The sequence goes on from NZ_CP181333.1 coordinate 3,229,628, forward strand.
CCTGGCTATGCTGCCGGCGCAGGCTGCGGCATTGCTGATCATTCCCTCAACGGTGACCAACCTCTGGCAACTGGCATTCGGCGGCCACTTGAGCGCGTTGCTCAAACGCCTGTGGCCGATGCTGGTGCTGGTTTTCCTCGGCACCGGGCTCGGCACGCTATGGCTGGGCATGGACGGCGGCCATTGGGTCGTTCGCGCGTTGGGCGGCGCGCTGCTGGTGTATGCGTTGAGTGGGTTGTTTCTGCCCACGTTCACGGTGCAGCCTCACACCGAGCGCTGGCTGGGGCCGGTGTGCGGGCTGGTCACCGGCATCATCACCTCGGCCACCGGCGTGTTCGTGATTCCCGCCGTGCCGTATCTGCAAGCCTTGGGCTTGAACCGTGATCAGTTGGTGCAGGCGCTGGGGCTGTCGTTCACCGTTTCCACCTTGGCGCTGGCGGCCGGTCTGGCGTGGCGTGGCACCCTCGGCGGCGGCGAAATCAATGCCTCCCTACTGGCCCTGGTGCCTGCGTTGTTGGGCATGTGGCTGGGCCAGGCACTGCGTCAGCGCATCAGTGCGGTGCTGTTCAAACGGGTATTTTTTATCGGCATGGCGCTGTTGGGCGGTCATTTGCTGATCAGTGGTTAAATCAAGAGTGCGGCGTTATTCGTGCGTTTGGGTCAAATGTATTTTGCCGCACTGCTGCTTATTCCAACGGTTGAATGTCGATAGCCTGCCGGCAGATATTTTTAGCCCTTTGGATTCCTTCCCATGAAAAAAGTACTCCTGCTCAACGGCGGCAAGAAATTCGCCCATTCCGACGGCCGCTATAACGCCACCCTGCATGAAGCCGCCGTGGCGGTGCTGGACCGCGGCGGTATCGACGTCAAAGTCACCCACATCGACGAAGGCTACGACGTGGCCGAAGAGGTCGCCAAATTTCTCTGGGCCGACGTGATCATCTACCAGATGCCCGGCTGGTGGATGGGCGCGCCATGGATCGTCAAAAAGTACATCGATGAAGTCTTCACCGAAGGCCACGGCAGCCTGTATGCCAGCGATGGTCGGACCCGTTCCGACGCGTCGCAAAAGTACGGCAGCGGCGGCTTGATCCAGGGCAAGCAGTACATGTTGTCGCTGACCTGGAACGCGCCGCAGCAAGCCTTCGACGATCCGACGGACTTCTTCGAGGCCAAGGGCGTGGACGCGGTGTACTTCCCGTTCCACAAGGCCAACGAGTTCCTCGGCATGACCGGCCTGCCGACCTTCCTGTGCGTGGACGTGATGAAACGCCCGGCCATCGAGGCTGACGTGGCGCGCTATGAGCAGCATCTGGCGCAGGTGTTTAACCTGTCGGTGTAAGCTGCTACCCACCGATCAAGAAGGACAGCCTGTGAAAGCCCGATCCGATGAGTTACAGATCTTCGTCAGCGTGATTGAGTGCGGTTCGATTTCCGCCGCGGCGGAGCAGGTCGGGCAGACGCCGTCGGCGGTCAGCCGCACCTTGTCGCGCCTGGAAGCCAAGCTCGACACCACGCTGATCAACCGCACCACGCGGCGCATGGACCTGACCGAAGAGGGCAAGTACTTCTTCGAGCAGGCCAAGGTGATTCTGGCGCAGATGGATGATCTGGAAGAGCGCCTGTCGTCGCGCCAGAAAAACCCGGCCGGGCGGCTGCGCATCAACGCCGCCGTGCCCTTCATGCTGCACGGGATCGTGCCGTACATCGCCGAGTTTCGCAGCCTCTACCCGGACATCCAGCTGGAGCTGAACAGCGATGACTTGATCATCGACCTGCTGGAACAGAGCACCGACATTGCCATCCGTATCGGCGCCCTGGCCGACTCCACGTTGCATGCCCGTTCCCTTGGCTGCACGCCGCTGCATATCCTCGCCAGCCCCGACTACCTCAAGCAACACGGCACGCCGACCACGGTGGCCGAGTTGGCGGACCATACGTTGCTGGGCTTCACCCAGACCGAAACCCTCAACCATTGGCCGTTGCGCCATGTGGAAGGTGACCGTTGGCTGATCCAGCCGAGCATCGCTGCCTCCAGTGGCGAAACCCTGCGCCAGTTGGCGCTGGAAGGGCAGGGCATTTGCTGCCTGTCGAACTTCATGACGGTCGAAGACATCAATGCCGGGCGGCTGGTGCCGGTGCTGGAGGCGTTTAACAGTGGTTATCGTCAGCCGATCCACGCAGTGTTCTATCGCAACTCGCAATTGGCGTTGCGCATCCAGTGCTTCCTGGACTTCATTCAGACCAAGCTGGCGCGGTATGCCTGCTGATTCGTGACCTGTGCGCAAGATTGAATTGGGCAATACAGTCTTATTCGACAGGGATGAGTCCTCGATACTGGACCCATCACTTACCCAGTCAGGAGCACACTCCATGAATGTATTCGTTACCGGCGCAGCGGGTTTTATCGGCGGCTCCATCGCCACCGGTCTGGTCAAGGCTGGCCACACCGTTACCGGCCTGGTGCGCAGCGCCGAGCAAGCCGCTGAAATGACCGCCCTGGGCATCACGCCCGTGATCGGCACCCTGGATGACTCGGCCGTGTTGACCGAGCAGGCTTCGAAGGCCGATGCAGTTATCAACGCCGCCAGCAGCGACCATCGCGCTGCCGTCGAAACCTTGCTGGCCGCCTTGAAGGGCTCGAACAAGCCCTTCCTGCACACCAGCGGTTCGAGCATCGTTGGCGATGCGTCGGGCGGTAAGGCCAGCGATGTCATCTACTTTGAGGACACGCTGCCGGAGCCGACCGTCGACAAGGCTGCGCGCGTGGCCATCGATAACCTGATTCTGGCGGCGGCCAAAGACGGCGTGAATTCGGCGGTGATCTGCAACACCCTGATTTATGGTCACAGCCTGGGCGTGAAGCGTGACAGCGTGCAATTGCCGCGGCTGCTCAAGCAGGCGCGCAAAAGTGGCATGGTGCGCCATGTGGGCACTGGGCAGAACATCTGGTCCAACGTGCACATCGAAGACGTGGTAGCGCTGTACCTGCTGGCGCTTGAGAAGAATGTGCCGGGCACCTTCTACTTTGTGGAAAGCGGTGAAGCGGCGTTTGTCGACATGACCACTGCTATTGCCGAAGCGTTGAAGCTGGGCAAGCCGCAGGATTGGCCGTTGGCGGATGCTGAAGCCGAGTGGGGCTATGAAATGGCCAACTATGGCCTGGGCTCCAACAGCCGCGTGCGGGGCAAGCATGCCCGTGAACTGCTGGGCTGGGCGCCGAAGCGTACGTCGGTGGTGGAGTGGATTCGCAACGAAATGGTGTGATGTTCGCTTAGCACCGCGGTGCTGCCTTCGCGAGCAAGCCCGCTCCCACATTTGACTGCATTCCACTGTTGGAACGCGGTCAAGTGTGGGAGCGGGCTTGCTCGCGAAAGGGGCGACTCGGTTTATCTGGTTTACCCAGTGCTGGCCCCACCTCGCTCAATTCCGTACCATTCCCCGCCTTATTCCCCGCAACGCCCTGGTACCTCATGAACCTCACTCGTCTGCGCGCCGATGCCCTGGCCGGCCTCACCACGTCCTTTGCGCTGCTGCCCGAATGCATCGCCTTTGCCTTGGTCGCCCACCTCAACCCGCTGATGGGGCTCTACGGCGCCTTTATCATTTGCACCCTCACCGCGTTATTCGGTGGCCGGCCCGGCATGGTCTCGGGGGCCGCCGGTTCGATGGCGGTGGTGATCGTCGCGCTGGTGGTGCAACACGGCGTGGAGTACTTGTTGGCCACGGTGTTGCTGGGCGGGCTGATCATGGTCGCGTTCGGCGTGTTGCGCCTGGGCAAGCTGGTGCGCATGGTGCCGCACCCGGTGATGCTCGGTTTCGTCAACGGCCTGGCGATCATCATCGCCTTGGCGCAACTGGAACATTTCAAAAGCGGCGAAAGCTGGCTCAGCGGCACGCCGTTATACGTAATGATCGGCCTGGTGGCGGTGACCATGGCGATTGTCTATTTGCTGCCGCGCCTGACGCGCGCCGTGCCGCCCGCGTTGGTGGCGATCCTCGGCGTCGGTTTGGCGGTGTACCTGCTTGGCCTGCCAACCCGCACACTGGGCGACATGGCGCACATCGCTGGTGGCCTGCCGACCTTCGCGCTGCCGCAAATTCCCTGGACCCTGGAAACCCTCGGCATCATCGCGCCCTATGCGTTCCTGATGGCGATGGTCGGCTTGCTGGAAACCCTGCTGACCTTGAACCTCACCGACGAAATCACCGAAACCCGGGGCTACCCTGACCGCGAAAGCGTGGCCCTGGGCGCGGCGAATATGGTCTCGGGCCTGTTCGGCGGCATGGGCGGTTGCGCGATGATCGGGCAAACCGTGATCAACTTGAGCTCTGGCGGGCGCGGGCGTTTCTCCGGGGTGTTTGCCGGGGTGATGATCCTGTTGTTCATTTTGTTTCTGTCGCCGCCGATCGAGCGGATTCCGCTGGCGGCGCTGGTGGGCGTGATGTTTGTGGTGTCGCAGCAGACCTTCGCCTGGGCGTCGTTGCGGGTGATCAACAAAGTGCCGGTCAATGATGTGCTGGTGATTCTGGCGGTGACGGTGATTACCGTGTTTACCGACCTGGCCACGGCCGTGCTGTGCGGCATTGTGATTGCGGCGCTGAACTTCGCCTGGCAACAGGCGCGCGAGCTGTATGCCGATGAACACCTTGAAGCCGACGGCAGCAAGCTGTACCGGCTGCATGGCACGTTGTTCTTTGCCTCGACCACGCCGTTTCTGAACCAGTTCGACCCGGCCAACGACCCGGCTCAGGTAACGCTGGATTGCCGTCACCTGAGCTTTGTTGACTACTCGGCGATTGCCGCGCTGATGACCTTGCGAGAGCGCTACAGCAAGGCCGGCAAACATCTGCGGGTGCTGCATTTGTCCGAGCGCTGCAAGAAGCTGTTAAAGCGTGCGCGCGTTCATCATGAGTAACTGATCACGGCCCGACCAGGTCTTCGAGTTCCTGTGCGCGGGTCTGGGTCATGTCCAGCACGCAGCCGGAGCCGTTGACCTGGTCGATGGTGCCGCCCGTGGCACTGCCTGCGAAGTCGCAATTGGCGTCACGGTATTTGAGCCACAGGCGCTGCACGTCCTGCAGCTTCTGCTTGCGGTCGCCTTCCTGGGCGGCCAGGGCGGTTTTATAGGCTTTGTTCAGGCGATCGTCCTGAACCTTGGTTTCCTTGACGTTGCAATTGACCATGTAGACGGTGGTGTTGGCGCTGTCCATGCATTTTTTCAGCGCCGCATTCTCGGCGGCCGAGGCGCTGCTGCAGAACGCCAGCAACAGCGCGCTGGCGGCGAAAGGAACAAGCAGAGTCTTGCGATTCATTGTCGGGATTCCTGAACGACGGTAGGACTGCCCTCTCAGACTCGGCCCTTACGGTTGAGTTTCGGCGCGGCAAAAACTTCATGTAAGAACACCCCTCGGATTTTCATTGGCTGGCGCTGGGCATGTCCCCAAGCGACAGCACTTATCCGTGGGCGAAAATTACTTTCATAGAAATTGAAAATTTAATCGAGGAATGATTTATGAGTTTCACAACCAATTCGACGTGACCCTTTCCAAGGAGTACCGCATGGCCGCACCACTGGGCTTGGGGCTGTTGGCATACGCTGCCATCGCCATCATTGCATTGATCGTGCTGATCGCACGTTACCGACTCAACCCGTTTATCGTCATCACCTTGGTGTCCATTGGCCTGGCGCTGATGGCCGGCATGCCGGCGGACACCATCATGGGCTCGTACGAGGCGGGCGTGGGTAAAACCCTGGGGCACATTGCCCTGGTGGTGGCGCTGGGCACCATGCTCGGCAAGATGATGGCCGAGTCCGGCGGCGCCGAGCAGGTGGCGCGCACGCTGATCAACCGCTTCGGCGAGCGCAATGCGCACTGGGCGATGGTGTGTATTGCCTTCCTGGTAGGGCTGCCGCTGTTTTTCGAGGTCGGTTTTGTGTTGCTGGTGCCGATTGCCTTTACCGTGGCGCGACGTGTGGGCGTGTCGATTCTGATGGTCGGCTTGCCGATGGTCGCCGGTTTGTCGGTGGTGCATGCGCTGGTGCCGCCGCACCCGGCGGCGATGATGGCGGTGCTGGCGTATAACGCCTCGGTTGGGCAGACCGTGCTGTATGCGATTCTGATCGGTATCCCCACGGCAATTATTGCTGGCCCGTTGTACGCCAAGTTCATCGTGCCGCGTATTCACCTGCCGGCGCAGAACCCGCTGGAACGCCAGTTTATCGAGCGCGAGCCGCGCACCCGTCTGCCGAGCTTTACGTTGACCATGGGCACCATCCTGTTGCCGGTGGTGCTGATGATGATCGGCGGCTGGGCCAATGTGATTTCTACACCCGGTACTGGCTTTAACCAGTTCCTGCTGTTTATCGGCAACTCGGTGATCGCGCTGTTGGTCGCGACGTTAGTGAGCTTCTGGACCTTGGGCCTGGCCCAGGGTTTCAACCGCGAGGCGATCCTCAAGTTCACCAATGAATGCCTGGCACCGACCGCCAGCATCACCTTGCTGGTGGGCGCCGGTGGTGGCTTGAATCGCATTTTGGTGGACGCGGGCGTCACCAATGAAATTCTCGGCCTGGCCCACGCCTTCCATCTGTCGCCGCTGGTGATGGGCTGGTTGTTTGCTGCGCTGATGCGCATCGCCACCGGCTCAGCCACCGTGGCCATGACCACGGCCTCCGGTGTGGTCGCGCCCGTCGCCATGGGCCTGGGTTATCCACACCCTGAGTTGCTGGTGCTGGCGACTGGCGCGGGTTCGGTGATCTTTTCCCACGTCAACGACGGCGGCTTCTGGCTGATCAAGGAATACTTCAATATGACGGTGATCCAGACCTTCAAGACCTGGACCGTGCTGGAGACGTTGATCTCGGTGGTCGCGTTCGGTCTGACTTACGGTCTGTCGCTTGTTTTATGAGCCTCATTTGTAATCCGGAGCCCCGATGGACATCCTCTACCAGATCCGCGCCCGCCAGGACTCTTTCAGCGCCGGCGAAGGACGTATCGCCAAGCTGATGCTCGATGACGTGGGCTTCGCCGCGTCGGCCAGCCTGGAGGAGTTGTCCCAACGCGCCGAAGTCAGCACAGCGACCTTGTCGCGGTTTGCCCGCAGCGTCGGCTGCCGCGACTTGCGCGATTTACGCTTGCAACTGGCCCAGGCCAGCGGGGTGGGCAGTCGCTTCCTGGACCCGGCGGGGTTGCCGGAGCAGTCGGCGTTTCATCGGCAGATTCTCGGCGATATCGAATTGACCTTGCGTCAGCATCTGTCGGGGTTCAACCAGGCGAGTTTTGTCGATGCCGTCAGCCTGTTGGGCAAGGCGCGGATGATTCACGCATTCGGCATGGGCGGCCCGTCGAGCCTGTGCAGTGAAGAGTTGCAAGTGCGACTGGTGCGCCTGGGTTACCCGATTGCCGCTTGCCACGACCCGGTGATGATGCGCGTCACCGCCGCGACCTTGGGCCCTGAGCAGGCGCTGATCGTGTGCTCGCTCTCCGGCCTCACGCCCGAGTTGTTGGACGTGGTGGGGCTGGCGCGCAATTACGATGCGCCCATCGTCGCCATCACCTTGGCCGATTCACCGCTGGCGCAGCTGGCGGACGTCTTGTTGCCGCTGCAGCCGGCCGAAACCAGTTTTATCTACAAGCCCACCGCGGCGCGCTACGGAATGCTGTTGGCCATCGACCTGCTCGCCACCGAGCTGGCGCTGGTCATGCCGGACGAGAACCAGGAACGCCTGCGCCGGATCAAGCTGGCCCTGGACGATTATCGCGGCGGCCCCGATAGCCTGCCGCTTGGAGATTGATATGAAGTACGACACGCTGATTCGCCAGGCGCTGATCATTGATGGCAGCAACACACCAGGTTATGTCGCCGATGTAGGGCTGCGTGACGGGCGTATCGAGACAATCGGCGACCTGGCGACTGCGCAGGCCGAGCATGAGATCGAGGCGCAGGGGCGTGTTCTGGCGCCGGGGTTTATTGACGTGCACACCCACGACGACACGGTGGTGATCCGCCATCCGCAGATGCTGCCCAAACTCAGCCAGGGCGTGACCACGGTGATTGTCGGCAACTGCGGCATCAGCGCCTCGCCGGTGAGTTTACGTAGTGATCCGCCGGACCCGATGAACCTGCTGGGCATGCGTGAGGCGTTCGCTTACCCGCGGTTTGCCGATTACCGCGCTGCTGTGGAAAGCGCTCATCCGACGGTCAATGTCGCGGCGTTGATCGGCCATACGGCGCTGCGCAGCAACCATATGGATGACCTGCACCGTACCGCCACGCCGGATGAAATCGGTGCCATGCGTGTGCAGTTGCGAGCAAGTCTTGAGGCTGGCGCGCTGGGTTTATCCACAGGCCTGGCCTACGCCAGCGCGTTTAATGCCCAGACCGATGAAGTGCTGCAACTCAGTGAAGAACTGACGGCGTTTGGTGCGGTGTACACCACGCATTTGCGCAGCGAATTCGAGCCCGTGCTGGAAGCGATGGACGAAGCGTTTTTGATCGGCCGACACGCCAAGGCACCAGTGATTATTTCCCACCTCAAGTGCGCCGGTGCGGGCAACTGGGGGCGCAGTCCGCAGCTGTTGGCGTCGCTGGAACTGGCTGCAAAAACCCACCCGGTGGGCTGTGATTGTTATCCCTATGCGGCCAGCTCTTCGACCCTGGACCTCAAGCAGGTCACCGATGCGTTTCGCATCACCATCACCTGGTCGACGCCGCACCCGGAAGTCGGCGGGCGCGACTTGCAGGATATTGCCTGCGAGTGGGACGTTTCGCTGCTGGACGCAGCACGTCGCCTGCAACCGGCGGGGGCGGTGTACTACGGAATGGATGAGGAGGATGTACGACGCATCCTCGCGCATCCGCTGTCGATGGTGGGCTCTGATGGCTTGCCGGAAGACCCGTTCCCGCATCCACGCTTGTGGGGCGCGTTTCCACGGGTGTTGGGGCATTTCAGCCGCGATGTGGGGTTGTTCCCGCTGCACACGGCGGTGCACAAGATGACCGGGCTGTCGGCGGCGCGCTTTGGTTTGGCCGAGCGTGGGGAAATTCGTCAAGGGTATTGGGCTGACCTGGTGTTGTTCGACCCATTGCGGGTGCGTGACGTGGCGGACTTCAAGGCGCCACAACGCGCGGCTGAAGGCATTGATGGCGTGTGGATCAACGGCGTGTTGAGCTACAGCGATGGGCAGGCCAATGGTCAGCGGCCAGGGCGGTTTTTGGCGCGCAATGGGGATTTGCGTGGTGGGTTTTCGACTCTATAGTGGGCGCTTTCATACACGGAGCTGTCGTCATGCACTTAGGAAAAGTCACCCCCATTCTGCGAATATTCGACGAAGCCAAAGCGTTGGAATTCTACGTCGACTTCCTCGGGTTCAAGGTCGACTGGCAGCATCGCTTCGAAGCGAATTTCCCGTTGTATCTGCAGGTGTCGTTGGGTGAGTGCGTGCTGCATTTGTCCGAGCATCATGGCGATGCGTCGCCGGGGTCAGCGGTGCGGATTCAGGCGCAAGGCGTGGACGCGTATCAGCAGCAATTGCTGGCCAAGGATTATCGGTATGCCAAGCCTGGCGTTGAAGAAACGCCGTGGGGCTCGCGGGAGATGAGCATCGGCGATCCGTTTGGTAATCGGCTGGTGTTTGTCGAGGAAGGCGAGGGCTGACAGGGCAATCGCAGGCAATAAAAAACCGCCTTAGTAGGGCGGTTTTTTATTGCAAACCCAGTGAGTGGCTGGGGTTGCTGTCTCATTGGAAGCAGTGATGTGCAACGCGGATACTACTGCTGGTTATTACGCCAGGCAAGACTTGGCGACGATCGGGACTTTTCATTTTTCACCCAAAATGCGCGGTAAAGTTTGGCAATGAATTCGCGGACCTTTCTATAGGTTTTATCGATGCCCGTCACACCTTTTACCGGGAGGTTGGTTAGTATCAGCGCCGTTCCAAGTACGTCGTTTTGTAGGTGGTTGGGTATGCGCGCGGAATAATGGACCGAACGCCACGGGCTAGTAATCCGTGCCGGATTGATGCGGGAGGAACCAAAGCCCGGCCGCCTCAAAGGAAGCAGTGATGTGCATCCCAAGGCTCACGTGTTCCGGTAAGTGCGCTGGAGGTAAGGCCCAACGCTTGGAGGGCCGAGTATGTCTAAGTTTGCACGACGTACGTGGAACCTCGTAGTGAGTGCCCTGCGTGTTTATCACGTGTGGACATTCCTGCGGGACAGCTTCGATGACCTGTAAGGTCTGAGAAGTGGAGCCGCCTCGGTTTCGGCCGAGGCGGTTTTTTGGTTTTTTAAACCCGGAAGTGGCTGACCATCTGCTGCAATTGGCTGCCCAGACGCGCCAGTTCTACGCTCGACTTGGCCGTCTCGTCGCTCGCCGTTGCGGTCTGCTCGGATACATCACGCACGTTCACAATGCTGCGGCTGATCTCTTCGGCCACGGCACTTTGCTGCTCGGCCGCGGCTGCAATCTGCTGGTTCATCGACTGGATGTTCGACACCGTACGGGTGATATTTTCCAGCGACACACCCGCCTTGCGCGTCAGCTCAACGCTGCTGTCGGTGAGGCTGCGGCTGTTGTTCATCACGGTGGCCACTTGCTGAGTGCCGTTCTGCAGGCCGGCGACCAGGCCTTCGATTTCTTCGGTGGATTTTTGTGTGCGCTGGGCCAGGCCACGCACTTCGTCGGCGACCACGGCAAAGCCGCGACCGGCTTCACCGGCACGCGCTGCTTCAATCGCGGCGTTGAGTGCCAGCAGGTTGGTTTGCTCGGCCACGGCCTTGATCACGTCCATTACGCTGCCGATCTTGTTGCTCTCTTGCTGCAGGTGCGTCATGGCGTCGGTGGAGCGCGCCACTTCAGCAGCGAGGCGTTCGATCTGGGCGATGGCCTCGGCCACCACTTTGTCGCCCGCGCGGGCTTGGCCGTCGGCGTCGGCAGCGGCCAGCGAGGCTTGCTCGGCGTTGCGTGCGACTTCCTGCACGGTGGCCGTCATTTCGTGCATCGCCGTGGCGACTTGATCGGTCTCGATCTTCTGGCTGTTGACGCCGGCACTGGTCTGCTCGGTTACGGCCGACAGTTCTTCGGCGGCGCTGGCGATCTGGGTTACGCCATCGCGAATACCGCTGATCAATTCACGCAGGGTGGTGCCCATGCGCTGGATGCCTTGTTGCAATACGCCCAACTCGTCACGACGGGTCACCTGGATGTTGTGGCTCAGGTCGCCGGAAGCGATGCGCTCCACCACGGCCAGGGTGTCCTGGATCGGGCGAGTGATCTGACGGGTAATCACCAGTGCCGCAATGATGCCGACCAGCAGGGCCAGCAAGGTGCTGATCAGTTGCAGGCTGCGGGCCTGGGTACTTTCGGCGTCACGGCGATTCAGTTGAATGTCGTACAGCTTGTCGCTGATGGTGACGATATCGGCGCCTTGGGTGGTCATTTCCGCACGGGCACTGACGATGTTGGCGTTGGCCGCCTTGTAACTTTGCACGGCGCTGCGATAGGCGCCGAGCGCGGTTTCCAGCGAGGTCAACGCGCTTTGTTGGCTGGCGCCGAGTGCGGCGCTGAGATTTTTCAAACCACTGATGGCTTTTTCAATCTGTGCGGCGGCGCGGGCTTCGGTCTCTGCGCTGGGATTGTAGGTGTAGCCGCGCACTTCATAGCGGCTCAACTGGAACTCTTCCTTGGCGCGCGTGACGGCCTGGTACTGGGTGAAGCGCTCCGGACTGTCGGGCATCTGCTGCACACTGGTTTCCAGCGCGTCAATCTGGGTGTTGGCGATGTCGGCCTTGTCGCCCATGACCTGGCGTGCGGCGTTACCGTTACGGTAGGCCTCGCGCATTTTGTTCAGGGACTGCTGGTACGCGGTGATGACGGCTTTCTGCTCGTTGAGCAGCTTGAGGTTTTCCGGGCTCTTGAAGCTGTCCAGCAGTTTCTGTTGCTGGGCGGCGAAGGCGTCGAGACTGGTCTGTACGTTCTGTGCCACGGCTTCGTCGCCGTTGGCCAGCATGTATTGCAGGCGCACGATGCGCAGCTTGGTCAGCGAGGCATTGAGCTGGGTGATGTCGCTCATCCAGTTGCTGCGGTCGATCAGGCCGCCCAGGCTGGTCCAGCCGGTCAGTGCCAGGATCGACGTGAGGACCAGCACCAGGCCGAAGCCCAGGCCGAGTTTGAGGTTGACGCTGATGTTGCCGAACCAGCTATTCATCGAATGCTCCGCAAGAATGATGTATGTCTGCTGGACGGTGTTGTTGTTTGAGCCAGCCAAAGTGTGTAGGGCTGTATCGGCGCAGGCGGGGGATTCTGAAATGTTTTTAATCCGGGTGCGACAAAGGGTCGCCATCGCCGTAGAGCAATCGATTCCCTGCCGGCCCTCAGAGGCCGGGGACGGGGGGCTCATCATCGGCGGGTCTTGTGTGCTAGTCTGCTGGCCCTTTTAGTTCAGGGCCGCCACGCAAAACAGCGTTTTTCGTAATGGCCCTACAGCGGAGCCTCTTCATGTCCGAAGTTAATCTGTCCACCGACGAAACCCGCGTCAGCTACGGTATCGGCCGTCAGTTGGGCGACCAACTGCGCGACAACCCGCCACCGGGCGTGAGCATCGACGCCATCCTGGCTGGCCTGACCGACGCGTTCGCTGGCAAGCCAAGCCGCGTTGACCAAGAGCAAATGGCGGCCAGCTTCAAAGTTATCCGTGAAATCATGCAAGCCGAAGCGGCTGCCAAGGCTGAAGCCGCGGCTGGCGCTGGCCTGGCGTTCCTGGCTGAAAACGCCAAGCGTGATGGCATCACTACTCTGGCTTCCGGCCTGCAGTTTGAAGTACTGACTGCCGGTACAGGCGCCAAGCCGACCCGTGAAGACCAAGTGCGTACTCACTACCACGGCACCCTGATCGACGGCACTGTGTTCGACAGCTCCTACGAGCGCGGCCAGCCTGCAGAATTCCCGGTTGGCGGCGTGATCGCCGGCTGGACCGAAGCCCTGCAACTGATGAATGCCGGCAGCAAATGGCGTCTGTACGTGCCGAGCGAACTGGCTTACGGCGCTCAAGGCGTTGGCAGCATCCCGCCGCACAGCGTTCTGGTGTTCGACGTCGAGCTGCTCGACGTTCTGTAAGACCTGATAGCACTGGCATCGGCTTTATGTGGGAGCCAGGCTTGCCCGCGATGCAGACGACTCGGTCTGACGCCTTACCGAGTTGAGGCTATCGCAGGCAAGCCAGCTCCCACATAGGGCCTGTGTGTTGGCTCGCTCATGGATGGAACTTGCCATTGACCTCAGTCGTCGGGCGCAACGCTCGGGCATAGCAGAACAGAAACAGATTACGCACCACTTCCTTCAGCACCCCAGGTTCACTGGAACTCAGGCCATTCACGTCCAGATCGCCCTGGTCCTGCAGCTCATTCAGCGCTTCTTCTTCCAGCACTGCACAGACTTCACCGGTTTCCCGATGCAGGATTCGCAGGTATGGGTGTGGGCGGTCCAGCCAGGCATCTATCAAATAAGTCATGAGTCGTTCTCCTTGATGGGTTTCAATGAGAATAATTCTTATTCGTAGAATAGCAAGTGCCTATTGGCGGTTTCCTGGTTTTTCTGTGTGGATATTGCGCGTGATCAACGCAGAGGGCGAAACGCCATCCCGCGGCGGGCGCGGGATGGAGGCAGCAGATTCAGACTTTGCGCACAAACTCGGACTTGAGTTTCATCGGGCCGATGCCGTCGATCTTGCAATCGATATCGTGATCACCGTCGCACAGGCGGATGTTCTTGACCTTGGTGCCCACCTTGACCACCAGGGAAGTGCCCTTGACCTTGAGGTCTTTGATCACGGTAATGGTGTCGCCGTCTTGCAGGACGTTGCCTACAGAGTCTTTCTTCACGGTTTCATCACCGGCTGCTTCGGCCTCGCCATTGGCGGACCACTCATGGGCGCATTCCGGGCAGATCAGCTGGGCGCCATCTTCGTAGGTGTATTCAGAATTGCATTTTGGGCAGGGTGGCAACGTGCTCACTAAAGCTCCTTGAAAGTCAGGAATGGCTAAAGTCGCACATTATATAGGGATTTGAAGCGCGAGCGGGATAGTGGGTTGGCAATGGGATCTAGATGTGGGAGCGGGCTTGCTCGCGAAGGCGGCGGATCAGCTGGATATTTCTCACAGATCCACCGCATTCGCGAGCAAGCCCGCTCCCACACAAGCCCACTGCATCAATCGTCTTCAGTGCGTACGGGCGACCGCGAACTCACTTAGCTCGACCAGGGCGTCCCGGTATTCGCTGGCAGGCAGGGCTTCAAGGCACTTGATGGCGCGGGCGACGTAGTCACGCGCCAGTTGCGCGGTGTACTCCAGAGAGCCCGAGGCTTCCACGGCTGCGCGGATGGCCTCCAGGTCTTCGATCCCACCTTTCTGGATCGCCTTGCGCACCAGGGCAGCCTGTTCCGGCGTGCCTTCGCGCATGGTGTAGATCAGCGGCAAGGTCGGCTTGCCCTCGGCCAGGTCGTCACCGACGTTCTTGCCTAGGGTTTCGGCGTCGCCCTTGTAGTCGAGCAGGTCGTCCACCAACTGGAACGCCACGCCCAGGTGATCACCAAAGGTGCGCAGGGCTTCGGCCTGTTCGGCAGTGGCGCCGCACAAGGCGGCAGCACTGTGAGTAGAGGCTTCGAAGAGCATCGCGGTTTTGCCGCGGATCACTTCCATGTAGGTTTCTTCGGTGGTGCTGGCGTCGCGGATCTTCGACAGCTGCAACACTTCGCCTTCGGCGATGATGCGCGTGGCTTGTGAAAGAATCTTCATCACCGGCATCGAGCCCAGTTCGACCATCATTTCGAACGAGCGCGAGTACAGAAAATCGCCGACCAACACACTGGGGGCGTTGCCCCACATGGCATTGGCGGTCTCACGGCCACGGCGCATGCCGGACATGTCGACCACGTCGTCATGCAGCAGGGTGGCGGTGTGCAGGAATTCGATGGTGGCGGCCAGCAGGCGCAGGTCATCGCCTTCGCGGCCCAGGGCCTTGCCACACAGCAACACTAATAAAGGACGCAGGCGTTTGCCGCCCGCCGACGTAATATAGTCGCCAATTTTGGAGACCAGCGGCACTTTAGAAGTCAGCTGCTGCTTGATGATGCCGTCGACGGCGCTAAAATCGTCCGCGACCGCGCGGTAGAAAGCTTGGGGTTGCATCAGCGACAGTCGCTCCAGAAGGGTTGCGCGGCATGCTAGGACCCTCACCCCCGGGTGTCAAGGCGCGATAGACGGCCTCTTGCAACGCTCCGTTGCCTTGCGTACAATCGCGCACCCTGAACTTCCTGGGCAGCACCTGCCTTACGCAATTGCATTCGGGACGTCCATCCCATGCAGCCATGCCAGCCAATACCTCTTCTTATAAAGCGCTGGGTGAGCAGGATTATCGGAGAAATACCATGTCGTACGCAGTAATTGTTACTGGTGGCAAGCAATACAAGGTCGCCCCAGGTGAATACCTGAAGATCGAAAAACTGGAAGTCGCCACTGGCGAATCCGTTACCTTTGATCGCGTTCTGTTGGTCGCCAATGGCGATGACGTGAACATCGGCGCTCCAGTTGTTGCTGGCGCTACCGTTGTGGCTGAAGTGATCTCCCAAGGTCGTCACGATAAAGTCCGCATCATCAAGTTCCGTCGTCGTAAGCACCACATGAAGCGTATGGGCCACCGCCAGTGGTACACCGAGATCAAAATCACCGGTATTCAGGCTTAATTTCAGCCTAATTCCTCACTAGGAGAATTGACTCATGGCACACAAAAAAGCTGGTGGTAGTACCCGTAACGGTCGCGACTCAGAAGCCAAACGCCTTGGCGTGAAGATGTATGGCGGCCAGAAAATCATTCCGGGCAACATCATCGTGCGTCAGCGCGGCACCCAATTCCACGCCGGTTACGGTGTTGGCATGGGTAAAGATCACACCCTCTTCGCTAAAATCGAAGGCGTGATCAAGTTTGAAGTAAAAGGCGCTTTCAACCGCCGTTACGTGAGCGTTGTCGCCGCTTAATTGCGCGATCGCTGGAAAAGCCCTGTCTCGCGACGGGGCTTTTTCGTTTGTGGAGTGAGTCTCTTGCAAAGCTGTTTGTAATGAGCTCAGGCGCTGGATACGCGGTCATTGTTTGAGGTCGCTGCGCTCATTTTTGCAAGAGTCTTATGTCTTGGTTTCTTAAGCTCGTCCATGCGACGAGAGGCGTTTTGTTATGAAGTTCGTTGATGAAGTTTCCATCCGAGTAAAAGCAGGCGACGGCGGTAACGGTTGCATGAGTTTCCGTCGCGAAAAATTCATCGAAAACGGTGGCCCCAACGGTGGTGACGGCGGTGACGGCGGTTCTATCTACATGATGGCCGACGAAAACCTCAACACCCTGGTCGACTACCGTTACACCCGGCACTTCGATGCCGAGCGTGGCTCCAACGGCGGCAGCACCGACTGCACCGGTAAAAAAGGCGAAGATCTGGTACTGCGCGTACCGGTCGGCACCACGATCATTGACTCGGCCACCCAGGAAGTGATTGGCGACCTGACCAAGGCCGGCCAGAAACTGATGGTTGTGCAGGGCGGCTGGCACGGTCTGGGTAACACCCGATTCAAGTCCAGTACCAACCGTGCACCACGCCAGACCACGCCGGGCAAGCCGGGCGAGCAGCGTGACCTCAAGCTGGAAATGAAAGTACTGGCAGACGTCGGCCTGTTGGGCCTGCCGAATGCCGGCAAAAGTACCTTCATCCGCTCGGTCTCGGCCGCCAAGCCGAAAGTCGCCGACTACCCGTTCACCACTCTGGTTCCAAACCTGGGCGTGGTCAGCGTGGACCGCTGGAAAAGCTTCGTGATCGCCGACATTCCAGGCTTGATCGAAGGTGCTTCCGATGGCGCCGGCCTGGGGATTCGCTTCCTCAAGCACTTGTCGCGTACCCGTTTGCTGCTGCACCTCGTCGACATGGCGCCGCTGGATGACACCAGCGCACCGGACGCCGCCGAAGTGATCGTCAGCGAACTGACCAAGTTCAGCCCGGCCCTGGCCGAGCGCGATCGTTGGTTGGTACTCAACAAGTGCGACCAGATCCTGGAAGAAGAGCACGAAGAGCGCGTCAAGGAAATCGTCGATCGCCTGGAGTGGGAAGGTCCGGTTTACGTGATCTCGGCCATCGCCAAAGAAGGCACCGAACGCCTGACCCGCGACATCATGCGCTACCTGGAAGACCGCGCCGACCGCCTGGCGGCCGACCCGGTATTCAAGGCCGAACTCGCTGAGCTCGATCAACAGATCGAAGACGAAGCCCGTGCCCAGCTGCAGGCTTTGGATGACCAGCGTGCCCTGCGTCGCAGCGGCGTGAAGTCGGTCCATGACATCGGCGACGATGATTGGGACGAAGAAGACGTAGATGATGAAGACGGTCCGGAAATCATTTACGTGCGCGACTGATTCGTTGCAGTAAACTTAAGCGCCGCTCACTCGAGCGGCGTTTTGGTATCTGGGTATACGAGCAGTCACTAAAGTAGTCACGAATAACGTTATGGGCCGCGCTGGGTCGCGCAGCCCTCAATCTAAGGTTGAAGATGATGCGGAGCAAAGTGACAGGTGCGCAGCGCTGGGTCGTAAAGATCGGAAGTGCGCTGCTGACGGCGGATGGCAAAGGTCTGGATCGCGCAGCCATGAGCGTCTGGGTCGAGCAGATGGTGGCCTTGCATGAGGCCGGTGTCGAGTTGGTGCTGGTGTCGTCCGGGGCTGTGGCCGCCGGCATGAGCCGCCTCGGCTGGACCGCGCGACCCAGCGCGATGCACGAGCTGCAAGCCGCCGCTGCCATTGGCCAGATGGGCCTGGTGCAAGCCTGGGAGTCCAGCTTTGCCGAGCATGGCCGCCACACGGCGCAGATCCTGCTGACCCACGACGACCTGTCCGACCGCAAGCGCTACCTCAACGCCCGCAGCACCCTGCGCGCGCTGGTCGAGCTCAAAGTGATCCCGGTGATCAACGAGAATGACACGGTGGTCACCGACGAAATTCGCTTCGGCGACAACGACACCTTGGCCGCGCTGGTGGCCAACCTGGTGGAGGCCGACCTGCTGGTGATCCTCACCGACCGCGACGGCATGTTCGACGCCGACCCGCGCAACAACCCCGATGCCCAACTGATCTACGAAGCCCGCGCCGATGACCCGGCGCTGGATGCCGTGGCCGGCAGTGTCGGCGGCGCCCTGGGCCGTGGCGGCATGCAGACCAAGCTGCGTGCTGCACGCCTGGCCGCGCGTTCCGGTGCGCATACCATCATCGTCGGCGGGCGCCTGGAGCGTGTGCTGGACCGTCTCAAGGCCGGTGAGCGCATTGGCACGTTGCTGTCGCCGGAACGCGGCATGCTGGCGGCGCGCAAGCAGTGGCTGGCCGGGCACCTGCAAACCCGTGGCACGCTGGTGCTGGACGATGGTGCCGTGTCGGCGCTGTCCCAAGGCAACAAGAGCCTGCTGCCAGTGGGCGTCAAATTGGTGCAGGGCAGCTTCCGCCGTGGCGAGATGGTGGTGTGCGTTGCGCCCGACGGTCGTGAGATCGCCCGTGGCCTGGCCAACTACAGCGCCCTTGAAGCACAGAAAATCATTGGACAATCGTCTGACGCGATTGTCGGACTATTAGGTTACATGGCCGAACCCGAACTGGTTCACCGCGATAACCTGATCCTGGTCTAAATAAAGGGAATACACGATGCGCGTCATGAACGGAGTACTCGGCCTGTTGCTGGCTCTGCCGCTGCTGGCCTCGGCTGAAGAAATTGGCCAGGTGTCGACGGTGTTCAAGTTTGTCGGGCCTAACGACCGGATCGTGGTCGAGGCGTTTGATGATCCCAAGGTTGATGGCGTGACCTGCTACCTGTCGCGCGCCAAGACGGGCGGCGTCAAAGGCGGCCTGGGCCTGGCCGAGGACCGCGCCGAAGCCTCGATAGCCTGCCGCCAGGTTGGCCCGATTCATTTCAACGGTGAGCTCAAGGATGGCGACGAAGTGTTCAAGGAACGCACCTCGCTGGTGTTCAAGACCATGCAGGTGGTGCGCTTCCTCGACAAGAAGCGCAATACCCTGGTTTACCTGGTCTACAGCGACCGTTTGATCGAAGGCAGCCCGCAAAACGCAGTCACGGCGATTCCGATTTTGCCGTGGCCGACCGCTCAGTAACCGGCGGGCGAGTTTTGTAATCGGCGTCTATGATTGCAGGCTTGCAGTCTGTAATCTCGAACGGCCGCAACGCGAAGAACATGGGATATCTGGAGTTCGTCATGAGTGCTTTCCACGACCTGAAACTCAAAGCTTTGGACGGTCAAGAGCTACCGCTGGCGCCCTTCAAGGGGCAAGTTGTGCTGGTGGTGAATGTGGCCTCCAAATGTGGCTTGACCCCGCAATACGCGGCGTTGGAAAACCTCTATCAGCAGTACAAGGGCCAGGGATTTACCGTATTGGGCCTGCCGTGCAACCAGTTTGCAGGCCAGGAACCGGGCACCGAGGAAGAAATCCAGGCGTTCTGCAACGTGAACTACGGCGTGACCTTCCCATTGGGCAGCAAGCTCGACGTCAATGGCCACGATCGCCACCAGTTGTACCGCTTACTGGCGGGCGAGGGCGCCGAGTTTCCTGGGGATATCACCTGGAACTTCGAGAAATTCCTGCTCGGCAAGGACGGCCGAGTGCTGGCTCGATTCTCGCCGCGTACCGCGCCAGATGATCCGACGATCGTGCAGGCCATCGAAAAAGCCCTGAGCTGAACGCTGCCAGAGGCTTTATCGGCAAGCGCGCTCCTTGTAGCGAGCGCTCTTGTAATGACGAGCCGGCTTGTCGTGGCGAGCGGGCTTGCCCCGCGTTGGGCTGCGAAGCAGCCCCAAAACCCACACCGCATTAAGCCGATAACCGCGCTGGCTTCAAACAGGGCCACTGCGCCGCCCAACCCGAGTCAAGCCCGCTCGCCACAGGTTCGTGGTGCTTCACTTCCTGACTTTTACCCCTTAATCACCCAAATCAATAGTGCTTTCACGCGCTGCGCACTGCCCATATTATCCGCATCATAAATACCTCTTCCGCGGAGTGCTCCCATGCCTGTTCAAGCCTTGTTCAAACCTTTCCAGCTCGGTGCACTGCAACTGTCGACCCGCGTGGTCATGGCGCCCATGACCCGTTCGTTTTCGCCGGGTGGCGTGCCCAATGCCAAGGTCATCGAATACTACCGCCGCCGCGCTGCTGCCGGCGTGGGCCTGATCATCACCGAAGGCACCGTGGTCGGTCATCAGGCCTCCAACGGTTACCCGAACGTTCCGCATTTTTACGGTGAGGCCGCGCTGGCCGGCTGGAAAGAAGTGGTCGACGCCGTACACGCCGAAGGCGGCAAGATCGTGCCGCAACTGTGGCACGTGGGCAGCGTGCGCCGTATCGGCACCGAGCCTGACGCCAGCGTACCGGCCTACGGCCCGATGGAAAAACTCAAGGACGGCAATGTGGTCGTCCACGGCATGACCACCCAGGACATCCAGGACGTGATCAATGCCTTCGCCCAAGCTGCCAAGGATGCCCAGCGCATCGGCATGGACGGCGTAGAGATCCACGGCGCCCACGGTTACCTGGTTGATCAGTTCTTCTGGGAAGGCACCAACCAGCGCACCGACGAATACGGTGGCAGTCTGGCCAACCGTTCGCGGTTTGCCATCGAATTGATCCAGGCCACCCGCGCCGCCGTAGGCCCGGACTTCCCGATCATCCTGCGTTTCTCGCAGTGGAAGCAGCAGGACTACACTGCGCGCCTGGTGCAAACACCCGAGGCGCTGGGTGAGTTCCTCAAGCCGTTGTCCGACGCGGGTGTGGATATTTTCCACTGCTCAACCCGTCGTTTCTGGGAGCCGGAATTCGAAGGCTCCGACCTCAACCTGGCCGGCTGGACCCGCCAGCTCACCGGCAAGCCGACCATCACCGTCGGCAGCGTCGGCCTGGACGGCGAGTTCCTGCAGTTTATGGTCAACACCGACAAGGTCGCGCAGCCGGCCAGCCTGGAAAAGCTGCTGGAGCGCCTCAACAACGATGAGTTCGACCTGGTCGCTGTGGGCCGTGCCTTGCTGGTGGACCCGGATTGGGCGGTGAAGGTGCGCGAGGGGCGCGAGGGCGACATCCTGCCGTTCAGTCGTGAGGCGTTGACGACCCTGGTGTAAGAGGCGAAAGGGCGGGCACCGGGTGTCCGTCCTTGCACACTCCGCGTAACTGGCGTTCGAACTGTTCGATAATCGCCGGCCAGCCCTGGCGGCTCGCATGTTGGCGAGCATTCAGGCGCATGCGGCGCAGGCTCTCTGCATCTTCCAGCAACCAATTGGCGGCATCGCAAAACGCAGCCTCATCCCCGGGCATCGCCAGCACGCCGTTGTAGCCATGGCGAATATGCTGGGTTGCGGCCGCCTGGTCGTAGGCCACCACCCCCAATCCCGAGGCCATCGCCTCCAGCACCACGTTGCCGAAGGTTTCAGTCAGGCTGGGGAACAGGAACACATCGCCGGAAGCGTAATGCCGGGCCAGTTCTTCACCGCGCAGGGTGCCGCAGAAAATCGCCTCCGGCAGTTCCTTTTCCAGCATCGTGCGTTGTGGGCCATCGCCGACGATGATCAGTTTCATCTGGCGCAACGGATACGTGTCTTGCAAGGTTTCAAAGCAGCGCTTGAGCAGCCCCAGGTTTTTCTCCTGCGCCAGTCGACCTACGTGCAGCACGGCGATCTGTTCAGCGTTCAATGCCCAACTTTCCCGCAACGCGTGGTCGCGTTTCGCCGGGTGGAACAACTGGCTGTCGACCCCGCGCGCCAACATTCCCAGACGCTCGAAATTCCGCCGCTCCAGCTCCAGGCGCTGACTGGTGCTGGGGACCAGCGTCAGCGTCGAGCGGTTATGGAACCAGCGCAAATAGTGCGTGACCATGCGGCTGAGCAGGCTCAAACCGTATTGGTTCGAGTACTGCTGGAAGTTGGTGTGAAAGCCACTGACCACGCTGATGCCCAGGCGCCGTGCTGCGCGCAACGCCGACAAGCCCAATGGGCCTTCGGTGGCGATGTAGAGCACGTCGGGGCGCTGACGGGTCCAGCGGCGCAGCAACTTATGCATCGACGACTGGCCCCATTGCAGGCCGGGGTAGCCCGGCAGCGGCCAGCCGCGGCACAGCAGCAGCGCGTCATCGCTGGGGCGGCTTTGATCGCTGCCCTGGCGTGGGCGCACCAACTCCACCTGATGGCCGCGCGCGCGCAAACCTTCACACAGGCGGCCAAGGGTATTGGCCACCCCGTTGATCTCTGGCGGGAAGGTTTCGGTGATCAGGGTGATGTGAAGCGAAGCTGTCGTCATGACCCACAGTGTCACCGTGGGCCATGTCGTCATTGTGTCATTGGCATGATGGATTTATGACCGGGTCACTTTCTGCATTGCCATCGCCTCGGCGCCTTGCTCGCGCACCCAGAACAGCGTGGCCCCGGCCACCGCCGCTGGCATCATCAGCAGGTTGACCACAGGCACCAGCAGCACCAGGTAGACAATGCCGCCGAAGCTCATGCTCTGCCAGCGCTTCTTGCGCAGCCAGGCGAGCATCTCGTTCCAGCCCAGCTTGTGGTTGTCTGCCGGGTAGTCGATGTACTGGATCGCCATCATCCACACGCCGAACAGCAGCCACAACGGCGCGGCGATCAGGTTGACCACCGGAATGAACGACAGGATAAACAGGCCGATGGCGCGTGGCAGGAAGTAGCCCAGCTTGCGCATTTCCCGCGCCAGCGTGCGGGGCACCATCGCCACCAGTTCGCCCCAGCTGAACGGCGGGAAGTCGTCGGTGCCGCGCACCACCACTTCAACTTTCTCTGCGAGAAAGCCGTTGAAGGGCGCCGCGATGATATTCGCCAGCATGGTGAAGGTGAAAAACACCATCAGCACCACCAGCACCACAAACAGCGGCCACAGGATGTAACTGAGGAAACTCAACCAGCCCGGCAGCGTCGGCATCAAGGTGTCGACCCACAGGCTGAACTGATGGCCGGCGAAGTAGATCAAACCGACGAACAGCACCAGGTTGATCGCCAGCGGCAGCACTACAAACAGGCGCAGGCCTGGGCTCAATACCAGTTTGAGGCCTTCGCGCAGGTATTGCGGGCCGGAAAGAGCAGGGGCGGGCATGGAGAACTCCGAGCAGGATGACGAACGCGCCGACCTTACCGCCTTTGCATCCTGGGCGAAAGCAGCGACATCAGCGGTAACATCTAAGCACAATGGCGTCGATTAATCGGGTGGCAGGGATAGAGACCACCTATGAGCTGGATTGTTATTCCGTATTTCCTTAATCTTGCCCCCCTCGATACGCTGCACCCATTATTTTTCAGGACCGGCGAGTTCAAGCCTTCCCCAAGTGCTTCGCGGTCCTTTTTTATTCCAGCCGTTCTGTAGTCCGGACGGTCGATAGGAGTGAGTCATGTCTGATACCCGTCATTCGCGAGTGATTATTCTCGGTTCCGGCCCTGCCGGTTACAGCGCTGCCGTTTACGCTGCCCGGGCCAACCTCAAGCCGCTGCTGATCACCGGCATGCAGGCGGGCGGTCAGTTGACCACCACCACTGAAGTCGACAACTGGCCAGGCGACGTCCATGGCCTGACCGGCCCGGTGCTGATGGAGCGGATGAAAGAACACGCCGAGCGCTTTGAAACCGAGATCGTTTTCGACCACATCAACCAGGTCGACTTCTCGAAAAAGCCTTACAGCCTGACCGGCGACAGCGGCGTGTACACCTGTGACGCGCTGATCATCGCCACTGGCGCCAGCGCCCGTTACCTGGGCCTGCCGTCGGAAGAAGCGTTCATGGGCAAAGGCGTATCCGCCTGCGCGACCTGCGACGGTTTCTTCTACCGCAACAAGCCTGTTGCCGTGGTCGGTGGTGGCAACACCGCCGTCGAAGAGGCGCTGTACCTGGCCAACATCGCCAGCACCGTGACCCTGGTTCACCGCCGCGAGACCTTCCGCGCCGAGAAGATCCTGATCGACAAGCTGCACGCCCGTGTCGCTGAAGGCAAGATCATCCTCAAGCTCAACGCCACCCTGGACGAAGTCTTGGGCGACAACATGGGCGTGACCGGCGCTCGCCTGAAAAACAACGATGGCAGCTTCGACGAGCTGAAAGTCGACGGCGTGTTCATCGCGATCGGCCACACCCCGAACACCTCGCTGTTCGAAGGCGTGCTCGAGGCCAAAGACGGTTACTTGGTGGTGCAAGGCGGCCGTGAAGGCAATGCCACCGCGACCAACATCGAAGGCATTTTTGCTGCCGGTGACGTGGCTGACCACGTCTATCGCCAGGCCATCACCTCGGCTGGCGCCGGCTGCATGGCGGCCCTGGACGCCGAGCGTTACCTCGACGGTTTGAAGGACGCTTCGTTCTAAACCCGTTGAAATGAAAAAACCGGCTGCGAGGCCGGTTTTTTTATGCGCGGGATTTGATGATCACCGCCGTTCAAATGTGGGAGCGGGCTTGCTCGCGAAAGCGGTGTGTCAGGCCGTAAATGTATTGACTGATCTACCGTCTTCGCGAGCAAGCCCGCTCCCACATTTTTGATCTATGTTCGACTCAGGATTTACGGCTCAGTGGCTGCGCGGCAAATGTCACACCGGCCAAACCGTGTGCAATCAACGCGCGAATATTGCCGTGGTCACTGCCTTCCGGCGTAGCCACCACCGAACGGTAATGCTCACCAAACGCCAGCAGCGCTTCCTGATCGCTCAAGCCTTCCAACAGCGCCAAACCCAGCGTCTTGCAAGACCCTTCGTTCTGCCCGGCAGCGTTTTCCACGTTGCCATTGGTGAAGGCTTGCGGCTGGTAGTCGTAACCGGCAGCGACAAAAGCCAAGGTGTCGGCAAAAACGTGTTCTCCGCTGTTGAGGCTGGCGCGCAGGGTGTTCAAATCAGTCATGGGGTTTTCCTTGGGCAAATGCCGCCTGTTGCTCGGCATTGGCTTCTTTCTGGTATTGGGCTTTCCACTCGGCGTACGGCATGCCGTACACCACTTCACGGGCGTCATCGAGGCTCAGCTCGATGTGGCGCTCGTCGGCCTCGGCCTTGTACCACTTGGACAAGCAGTTACGGCAGAAGCCCGAGAGGTTCATCAGGTCGATGTTCTGTACATCCTTGCGGCTGTCCAGGTGTGCCACCAGCCGGCGGAAGGCGGCGGCTTCGAGTTCGAGGCGTTGTTGATCGTTCATGGTGGTCTCTTTGAGACAGCTTCAAGCGGGCAAGCTTCAAGCTGCAAGTTGGAGTGTGGTCGGCCTTTAGCTTATCGCTTGCCGCTAACGGCTTGCAGCCAGCGTTATCGACACCGACTCGGCAAAGCGCAGCGCGTGAGGCTTGTCCACTTCGACTTCGGCGTACAGCACCGACTCGTTGCTCATCACCAGGTCCAGCAGCTCCTGGGTCAGGCGCTCGAGCAGGGCGAAGCGGTTGCCTTCGACGTGGGCGATGATGGCCTTGGTGATGGTGCGGTAGTTCAGCGCGTGGTCGATGTCGTTGTCGCGCACGGCTTCCTGGGCGGCATACAGGATGGTCAGGTTGATCAGCACGTCCTGCTTGTTGAGGATTTCGTCCTCGTTGATGCCGATAAAGGTGCGCAGGCACAGGTCCTTGACCCGGATGCGCGCCATGCCTGGTTGAAGTTGTGGCATTGCTACTTGCTCCGTCCAATCAGTTGCAGGAACTCCATGCGCGTGGTGTTCGACTCGCGGAACGCGCCGAGCATCACCGAGGTGTTCATGGTTGAATTCTGTTTTTCCACGCCGCGCATCATCATGCACATGTGCTTGGCTTCGATCACCACCGCCACGCCGGCGGCTTGGGTGACCTGCTGAATCGCGTCGGCGATTTGCCGCGTGAGGTTTTCCTGGATCTGCAGGCGTCGGGCGTACATGTCGACAATGCGCGCCAGCTTCGACAGCCCGAGCACCTTGCCGGTCGGAATATAGGCCACATGGGCCTTGCCGATAAAGGGCAGCAAATGGTGCTCGCACAGCGAATACAGCTCGATGTCCTTAAGGATCACCATCTCGTCATTGTCGGACGCGAACAGCGCACCGTTGACGATTTCGTCCAGGTTCTGCTCGTAGCCGTGACACAAGTACTGCATGGCCTTGGCAGCGCGCTTGGGGGTGTCGAGCAAGCCTTCGCGTTGCGGGTCTTCGCCCAGGCCTTTGAGAATTTCGCGGTAGTGTTGGGGCAGGGACAAGGTCATACAACATCCTCACAAACGGCTTACTTGATATGCCGCCCGCCGTTGACGGTCAGGGTGGTACCGGTGACATAAGGGTTGTCCAGCAGGTAACGCACGCTCTGGTAGATCACCTCGGGCCCGGGCTCGATGCCCAGTGCCGATTTGGCCAGGACCTTGGCGCGGTAGGCCGCGTCGTCGCCCTCGTTGAACATCACCATCGCCGGCGCAATGCCATTGACCTTGATCAACGGCGCGAACTGCGCAGCAAACGACAAGGTGAGGCTGTCGAGCCCGGCCTTGGTGGCGCAATAGGCAATATGCTGGCGGCTGCCTTTGCGCACCACGTCGTCGCTGATATGCACAATGTCGGCAGGTGAAGAGCGTTGCAGCAAGGGTGAACAATGCAGGTTGATCAGGTACGGCGCAAGCATGTGCACACTGAACATGTCGGTAAATGCGCGGCTTTCATCGCCGGGCGTTTCCGCGACCCACGCCGAAGCGTTATGGATGATCGCGCGCAGGCTGTTGGTGTGGGTTTGCAGTTGGGCGATGAAGGCCAGAATCCCGGCTTCACTGGAGAAGTCGGCAAACACGCCGACCGCGCCACGCTCGCGCAAGGCCTCCACGCCTGGACGCTCGCTGCGGTAGCTGAAAATAACCGGCTGGCCCTCGTCCAGCAGGCGCTCGGCGCAATGCAGGCCGACACGCTGGCCGGCACCGGTGATCAGGATCGGGGCGTTCGTTGCAGTCATGGGAGGCTCAAGTCGCTGGCAGGTTGAAACTATACCAGCGACCGGCCGCCCCTGTACTCAAGCGGCAGCTTCGGCGACCTTGCGCGGCGGCGGTGTGGGGTGCAGCCAGTTCGCCAGCAGGTGCGTCGACAGCGGAATGAACCAGAAAACCATCAAGGGCGTGAGGGCCAGGGTGCTGACCAGTATGCGTGGGGCCAGGTCCAATTCGTTGAGCAGCGGCCCAAGGACGAAGTTGAACAGCAGCGACACCGGGAAAAACGCCAGCCAGATCGCCACAGCCTGTTTCCAGCGCGGCGGCCGTGCGCCCACGGCGCCGAACCAGCCATCGATGCCACTGACGCGATGCTCGGACGGGTCGGCGAACAGCTCGCTGCCACGGCTCAACCAGGCACTGCGCGAGGCGGAAAACTCCCAGGCATGCAGGGTTTTTTCGTCGGCAAAGCGGAAGATGATTTGAAATTCGTCGTCATTGGGCGGCGGTGCCAGTACACCGGATCCCAGGTAACCGGGGAAGTCAGTGGCCAATTGCTCGCCTTCGCGCAGCCAGGCCATCAACTCTTCATAGCGCCCTTTGGCCACGCGGCGCGCAACCATCAGGGTGACAGGGGAGGTAGACATCGTGTATCTCCAAATAATCAGGTGCGCTGAGCCGGGTAGGCGGCGCACGAAGGTGGCGGCCGGGTAGGCCATCACCTGAAAAACAGGCAAGGATTATTCCTGTTTTGCAAAATTACGCCAGTGACATTGGTCAGAAGGGGGCGGGCCTTGAAAAGGACAAGTAGAAAGGCGTTAAATGGGATCCAAATCTACACGGATGTTTTTGATCCCCGATGCCTGAAATTACTGCTCCTGTTCACGAAATCGCCCATGGCAGCCTTGCCGATTCCAGCGAGCTTTTTCCGATTCGTGAAGTCTCGAGATTGACAGGTGTCAATCCGGTCACCTTGCGAGCCTGGGAGCGACGGTATGGTCTGATTCAGCCCGCGCGCACCGAAAGTGGGCATCGCCTCTACTCCAGGACCGATATTGAGACCGTCAACAGGATCCTCGATTGGATTGAGCGCGGTGTTGCGGTAAGCAAGGTCGGCAAAATCCTCGCACGCGATGATCAGCAAGCCGATGTGGTTCGCGCCGAGCGAGACTCGGTCGAGGACACGCAATGGCAAGCGCGGTTGAGACAGGCCATCAGTGCCTTCGATGATCGCGCCCTTGAACACGTGTACGGTCAGTTGTCAGCGACCTGTGCGCTGAGTGTGGCGTTTCAAGACATCCTCATGCCCCTTTGGTACGACTTGCTGCGGCATCAAGGCCGTTTCGGCCAAGCCAGCGAGTGGTTATTTTTTGATGCTTTCCTGCGTGAGCAAGCCTGGCTGCGCTTGCAACTGGGCAGCGGCTCGCCCGGGTCCCGGGTCTTGCTGGCGGCGTTGCCCGGCGAATGCCGTAAGTTGGAATTGCTGGTGGCGGCGCTATTGGTCGGTCGGCAGGATCTGCCCATGAAGGTGCTGGAAGTGGGCCAGCCCCTGGACGAACTGACATTGGTCTGTGAAAAAATCCGGCCCCAGGCGCTCGTCATCTTCTCTAACCATTCACACAACCATGAGCTGGCCGAGCGCCTGAGTCGCTTGGCGATGACGCTCGATTGCCCACTGTTTCTGGCGGGCGCCGCATCTGACTTCGCCGAAAAAGACCTGGCAGGTTCCTCGGTCGGTTGCCTGGGCAGCGATGGGCTGGTGATGCAGCGCCGCTTGCAGCAGTTTCTGAGTGGGCAGCTGGATACCTGAGCTCAGGCGTGTACGTGCGGATGAACCAGGCGGTGCTGGTGCAGGATGAACTGGCGCAGCCGCTCGATCTCATCGGCATCACTTTGGCTCAAGCGGTAGGCGAATAAGCCGCGTGCCGTTTCCCGCTCCAGCGTGCCGCGCAAGGCAATGCGTTCGTAGCCGGAAGGGCTGAACCACAGGGAAAAGGTTTTCGGCGGTTTGACCCGGCCACGAATCTCAACCAGCACGCCTTTGAATGACACCTCGTGAACCCATAACGCGGCAGGGTTGCCCTTGACGTTTTCCAGTGCCACCGGGGTTTCGAGGGCCAGGCGCCACGGCCGGATCATCGGGCCGTCTTCAAAAATGCTCGGCACACCCAGGCGCAGATGCACTGCGTGAAACTCGTCTTCGACCAAGTGCAGCGGGAACGTGAGTTGCTGGTTATCGAACTGCGCCTGGATAGTGACATGGTCGTGAGCGGCCAAGCGCGTGAGCAAATCCCGAATCTGTGCACCGCCGTTGACCGTCAGGCTCGACCACGCATCCCGCAGGTTGAGCTGCGGGTTGTGTTGCATGTCCTGGATAAAATCCAGTTCGTCCTGCGTCAGTAGCGCGTCGCGGTGCATTGATGTAGCTCAACGATGAGACATTAAAAAGCCATTATCGCTCTAAAGACCGTATTTTTTACACTTTGTTAATTCCGCTCGTCGCTTTGAGCGCCGCCAACTCGCCTTTGAGCTCGGCCACCTGTGCTTCCAGCTGGGCCGCGCGTAGTTGTGCTTTGACCTGCGCGCTGACGTCTTTTTGCACGCCCACAAAATAGGTCTGCTTGTCGGCTTCGTTGTAAACCGTCGACAGCGATAGTTCGTTCCAGAACGCAGTGCCGTCCTTGCGGTAATTGCGCAGGATCTCCCGGCACGAACCGCCGTTGTCGAGGGCTTCACGAATCGCCATCAAGGCGGGCTGGTCGCGGTCGCCCGCCTGCAGGAAGCGGCAATCCTGATACAGGATGTCGTCCAGTGCATAGCCGGTCATGCGCTCGAAGGCCGGGTTAACGTAGATCAGCGGCTTGTCTTTGCCTTCGCGTTCGGCGACGACGATGCCGTCGTTGGAGGCGTTGATGACCAGTTGCATCAGTTTGGCGTTAATCATAGAGCGGTCCATGGCTTGTTTTTAGAGATTGCAGTGTATGGCATGCCCTGAATGTTGCGCGGCATGCGCCGAAATATTTGCGCCAGCTGCTAACATCCCACGCTTTGGCTCAACTACAGGATCAGATTGATGAAAGTCGCCATCCTTTCCGGCTCGGTCTACGGCACCGCTGAAGAAGTCGCCCGCCACGCCGCCGGCATCCTCAACGCGGCCGGCTTTGAAGCCTGGCACAACCCGCGCGCCACCTTGGCCGATGTGCAGGCCTTTGCTCCCGAAGCCTTTCTGGCGGTGACGTCCACCACCGGCATGGGCGAGTTGCCTGACAACCTGCAACCCCTGTATTCGAGCATTCGTGACCAACTCCCCGCCGCCTGGCGCGGGCTGCCCGGTGCCGTCATCGGGTTGGGCGACGCCAGCTACGGCGACACCTTCTGCGGCGGCGGTGAGCAAATGCGCGAGCTGTTCAGCGAGTTGGGCGTGCGTGAAGTGCTGCCGATGCTGCGCCTGGACGCCAGCGAAAGCGTCACTCCGGAAGCCGATGCCGAACCGTGGCTGGCCGAGCTGGTCACTGCACTGCGCGGTTGACCGGGAATTCGCGCAGCAGCGCCAGCCAGGCCTGGGCGGCTTTGGACAAATAAGCGCCCTCACGCCAGATAAAGGCAATGTCCCAGCGTAAAAAGTCGGGCGCCTTGAGTGTCAGGCGCACCACGCCCGGTCGCACCAACCCACGGGCGACCACGCTGGGCAACAGCACCACACCTTGGCCGGCCGCGACCAGAGCGACGAG
The DNA here is from genome assembly GCF_047943075.1 of Pseudomonas sp. NFX183. NCBI lineage: Bacteria > Pseudomonadati > Pseudomonadota > Gammaproteobacteria > Pseudomonadales > Pseudomonadaceae > Pseudomonas > Pseudomonas sp. NFX183. The sequence goes on from NZ_CP181333.1 coordinate 3,260,339, forward strand.
AAAATCCGCCTGGCCGCTGCGGCCGATCTCCTTCGGCGTAAAGCCCAATTGCTGACAGGCCTGCATCAGTCGGTCATTGAGCACAAAACTGCGTTGGTACATCAGGAAGGGCGTGTCCGCCAGTTCCTCCAGGCGCACTTGGGCGTTGTCAGCCAATGGATGATCCATCGGCAGCAAGGCATCCAGCGGCTCGTCGCAAAAGGGTTGCCAGGCAAAGGCCGGATCACTGGGCATCAGCGTGCCACCCACGTCCAGCTCACCACTGAGAATCGCCTGCTCGATCGTGCGGCTGCCGCCTTCGAGCAATTGGATGGTGACCTTGGGGTAACGCCTGCGGTACTCGGCAAACAGCCCGGCAAACAGAGTGTCGCCCGCCAACAACGGCAAGCCCAGGCGCAGCTCGCCACGGGCCAGTTGCTGCATGTCATCCAGCTCGCTGAGCAGCTCTGTTTGCAGGCGCAACATGGCCTCGGCGCGCTGCAACACTACCTCGCCGGCGGCCGTCAGGCGAATGTGCGAGCCCGTGCGTTCCAGCAGCGGCGTACCGAGGCTCTGCTCCAACTGGGCCACCTGCTTGCTGACGGCCGATTGGCTGATGTGCAAGGTTTTACCGGCCTGGGTAAAGCCGCCCCGGTGGATCACTTCGACAAAACTGCGCAGCTGTTTGAATTCCATGGGCCTGATTCCAGTTTGGAATAGTTGGCAGTCTAACAATTCGCTGTGGGGATGGGAGGGGCGTCTTTAAACTGAGCGCCTGCGAGGATCAACGCTTATGAACCGTTTCAGCTTCAAACATATCGCCCGCCTGCTGATTGAGCTGGTGGTGCTGCTGGCTATCTATTTTCTGGGCACCCAGCTTGCCGTGTGGTTGGCGTGGCCGATTCCGGGTGGCGTGGTGGGCTTGGGCCTGTTGCTGGCGACATTTGCCACCGGTCTGGTCAAGCCGGCCGCCCTGCAACTGGGCGCCGGGGTGTTGATGGCAGAGATGCTGCTGTTTTTTATCCCCGCGCTGATGAGCCTGCTTGATTACGGCGGCCTGGTGCGCAACGACGGCTGGCGCATCCTGCTGGTGATCGGTTTCAGCACGCTGTCGGTGATGCTGGTGACGGCGTTTACCGTAGAGATGGTCTGCCGCTGGAGCATGCGCCGTGAAGCTTGAGCTGATGCCGGTGTTCTGGCTCGCCCTGACCCTGGGCGCCTATATTTTCAGCCGCTGGATCTATCGCCGCACCGGGCGCTACGTGCTGTCGCCCTTGATTCTCGTGCCGGCGCTGCTGCTGGCGGTGGCCGCGCCGATGCACACTGCCTACGCCGAATATGCCGCCGACACCCATTGGCTGATGCTGGTGCTGGGCCCGGTCACCGTGGCGTTTGCGGTGCCGATCTGGCAACAACGCCGCTTGCTGGCGCGTCATTGGTCGGCGTTGCTGCTGGGCATGGTCGCCGGCAGCGCGGCCTCCATCGGCACCTCGTTCGGGCTGGCCAAGGCGCTGGCATTGAACAGCTCGGTGACGATGTCGCTGTTGCCGCGCTCGATCACCACGCCGTTTGCCATGCCGGTTTCCTCTGACCTGGGCGGTGTACCGGAACTCACCGCTGTGTTTGTGATGTTCACCGGCGTGTTCGGCGCCATGCTCGGCGGCGTGCTGCTCAAGTGGTTACCGTTGCGCACACCCCTGGCGCGTGGCGCGTTGTTTGGTGTGGGCGCCCATGGCGCGGGCGTCAGCCGGGCGCGGGAAGTGGGCGGTGAAGAAGGCTCGGTCGCGGGCCTGGTGATGGTGTTGACGGGCTTGCTCAACCTGTTCGCCGTGCCTTTATTGGCGGCGCTTCTCTGACGCGGCGCCCACTGACTTCAACTATTCTTGTTACTGACTCGTTCGGTCATCAAGCTGGCTGCGAAGGCGACTACTTGCGCGATGGCGTCTGACTAGACTGGCCCTCCACCCAAAAAAACAATAAGAAAATGCGCCAAGGAGGTCGTTGCCGTGAGCCTAGCCCCCGTTCTATCGCCACAGAATGTCAAAGACCAGGTCAGCGCTGCCGAATGGCAAGCCCGTATCGACCTGGCCGCCTGTTATCGCCTGGTCGCGCTGCATGGCTGGGATGACCTGATCTTCACGCATATTTCGGCCAAGGTGCCGGGCACCGATGATTTCCTGATCAACCCTTACGGGCTGATGTTTCACGAGATCACGGCGTCGAGCCTGGTCAAGGTCGACCAGGCCGGCAACAAGCTGATGGACAGCCCCTACGAGATCAACCCCGCGGGCTATACCATCCACAGCGCCATCCATGAAGTGCGCCACGACGTGGCATGCGTGATACACACCCACACGCCCGCCGGTGTTGCTGTGTCGGCGCAGAAGCAGGGCGTGTTGCCGATCAGCCAGCAATCGTTGTTCGTGCTCTCAAGCCTGGCCTATCACGCCTACGAAGGCGTGGCGCTGAACCATGAGGAAAAGGCGCGCTTGCAGGCGGACCTGGGCCAAAGCAATTTCCTGATGCTGCACAACCACGGCTTGCTGACCTGCGGCGGTACCATCGCCGACACGTTCCTGATGATGTTTACCTTCCAGCGCGCCTGCGATATCCAAGTGCTGGCGCAAAACGGCGCGGCTGAGTTGATTGCCATCGAACCGCAGATTCTTGCCGGGGCCAAGGCCATGGTGGCAGCGGTCACCAAGAGCGCCCAGGGCATGGGCGGCGCGCTGGCCTGGCCGGCGCTGCTGCGTAAATTGGACCTGCAAGATCCCGGGTATAAAAGCTGATGCCACTCGCCGAAATCCCGCTCAGAGCCTGGCGCAAACGCGCCCAGGAATTCGTCTTCCGTGGTCGCACGATCCGTTACTGGGTGGCCGGGCAGGGCGAACCCCTGCTGTTGATTCACGGCTTCCCCACGGCCAGTTGGGACTGGCACTACCTGTGGCAGCCACTGGCCCAGCGCAACCTGGTGATTGCCTGCGACATGCTGGGGTTCGGCGATTCGGACAAGCCGGTGGATCACGACTATTGCCTGTTGGAACAGGCCGACCTGCAGCAGGCGCTGCTCGACCACCTGCGCGTAGAGCAACCGGTGCATGTGTTGGCCCATGACTACGGCGACAGCGTCGCCCAGGAATTACTCGCCCGTCATTACGAAGGCCGTTTTCAGATGGCCAGTTGCGTATTCCTCAACGGCGGGCTGTTCCCGGAAACCCATCGCCCGGCGCTGGTGCAAAAACTGCTGCTCAGCCCGCTTGGCTGGATGATCGGCCGAGCCTTCGGGCGCAATGCCTTGTCGAACAGCTTCAGCCAGATTTTCGGCCCGAATACGCGGCCCAGTGAAAGCGCGCTGGATGATTTCTGGAGCCTGATCAAGTGCAATGACGGCACGCGCATCCTGCACAAACTGATTGCCTACATTCCCCAGCGCCGCCGCTTGCGGGAGCGCTGGGTGGACGCGTTGCAGCGCGGCGAGGTGCCGTTGCGCGTCATCGACGGCGAAGTCGACCCGATCTCCGGTGTGCATATGGTGGAGCGTTATCACCAGTTGGTGCCGCACGCCGACACGGTGTTGCTGGCCAATATCGGCCACTACCCGCAGATAGAAGCGCCGGTGCTGGTGCTCAAGCATTACCTGGCGTTTCGCGAGCGCCTCGGCCAGCCCGCGCCACGAGTGGCCTATTCCTGAGCCACCTGTTGTGGCCAGTGAGCTTGTCGTGGCGAGCGGGCTGTTGTGGCGAGCGGGCTTGCCCCGCGTTGGGGCGCGAAGCGGCCCTAAAACCTGCCACCGCGATACGCCAGACACTCTGCAGTAACCTTATCGGGGCGGCTTCGCCACCCAACGCGGGGCAAGCCCGCTCGCCACAGGAATCTCGCTCGCCATAGAAAGCCTGCTTACCACAACAGGTCCGCTCGCCACTGAGAAGGCGATGCCCTGCGAAAGCCTGGGCCGCACAATCATCCCGCTGCCTTATCGAACACCATTCAGCCTCGGCCGACTTTATTGTGACCAGAGGCTGCGTGCCTGACACTCACTTCATTCCCATTGTCGCCAGCGGAGTTCGGTATGAGTGAGTCAGTGCAGTTCCAGGATAAGGTCGTGATCGTCACCGGTGCCGGCGGCGGGTTGGGCCGGGCGCATGCGCTGCTGTTCGCCCGACACGGGGCCAAGGTGCTGGTCAACGACCTCGGCGGTTCCACTCAAGGCGAGGGCGCCAACGCCTCGGCGGCCGATCGTGTGGTCGCCGAGATCCGCGAAGCAGGCGGCATTGCCGAAGCCAACCATGATTCCGTCACCGACGGTGACAAAATCGTGCAGCACGCGCTCGATGCATTCGGCCGCATCGATGTGGTGGTGAACAACGCCGGCATCCTGCGCGACAAGACGTTCCACAAAATGGACGACGGCGACTGGGACCTGGTGTATCGGGTGCATGTCGAGGGTGCCTACAAAGTGACCCGCGCCGCCTGGCCGCACTTGCGTGAGCAAGGCTATGGTCGGGTGATCTTCACCGCGTCCACTTCGGGCATCTATGGCAACTTCGGCCAATCCAACTACGGCATGGCCAAGCTGGGCTTGTACGGTTTGACCCGCACCCTGGCGCTGGAAGGGCGCAAGAACAATATCCTGGTCAACGCCATCGCCCCCACCGGCGGCACGCGCATGACCGAAGGCCTGATCCCGCCGCAAGTGTTCGACCGCCTCAAGCCGGAGCTGGTCAGCCCGTTGGTGGTGTACCTGGGCAGCGAGGCGTGCCAGGAAACCTCGGGCCTGTTTGAAGTGGGCGGCGGCTGGATCGGCAAGACCCGCTGGGAGCGCAGCCTGGGTGTGGGGTTTGACCCCGAAGCCGGGTTCTCACCCGATGATGTGGCCGCGCATTGGGCGCAGATCTGCGACTTCGAAGGCGCCGCGCACCCCAAGGACAACATCGAGGCATTGAAGGAGATGATGGCCAACTTGCAGAAGTTCAGCCTCTGATCGTTGCCGGAACACTATCCAATACTGCGGGGCGCTGATGGCGCCCCGTTTTCATTCAGGCATAAAAAAGGCCGCTGCAAAGGCAGCGGCCGAAGTAAGACGTTGGATCAAGGAGCGACAAATCAACGTCAGTGAACACGGATAACAGATTGAATAAATTAGCCAATCCGTCGAAATTCAGCTGTTCTCCCCAGGTTGGGAGCGGGCCGTTTGCCCTGAGAGCGAGGTCAGAATAGTCGGTTGTAACAAATTGAGTAATAGCGGTTCGAGACAAGGACTGTTACCAAATTGGCAACAGTCGCAGCGCATGCCATCCATTCCCCTGATAGCGCGCTATCTACCCCAGTCATGGCCCGGTCAAAACCCCGGCCAGAGCGGCTGCTAATCCTTTCGAGCGACACTGCGAATACCCCTTTGGTGCGCTTATCGCTCCTCGCGGGCGGCAGTAGGGTGGGGCCTTCTGTCACTCACCGGGGAAGACGCATGACAAAAACAACAATGCGCGCCATCTTCATGCCACAGGCGCTCGCCGCGGCGGTTGCGCTGGGCTGCTGCGCCCAGGCACAGGCTGTTTCGTTCAACATTGGCGAGATCGAAGGGCAATTCGATTCTTCGCTGTCGGTCGGCGCCAGTTGGGGCATGCGCGATGCCGACAAAAAGCTGGTGGGCATTCCCAATGGCGGCACGGGGCAGGCCTCCACCGGTGATGACGGGCGGCTCAACTTCAAGAAGGGTGAAACCTTCTCCAAGATCTTCAAAGGCATTCACGACCTGGAGCTCAAGTACGGCGACAGCGGCGTGTTTGTGCGCGGCAAGTACTGGTACGACTTCGAACTGCAGGACGAAGACCGCGAGTTCAAGCAGATCAGCAATAACCATCGCGACGAAGGCGCGCGGTCGTCCGGCTATGAGCTGCTGGATGCCTTCGTCTATCACAACTATTCGATTGGCGACCTGCCCGGCAACGTGCGCGTCGGCAAGCAAGTCGTCAGCTGGGGCGAAAGTACGTTCATCGGTAACTCGATCAACAGCATCAACCCGATCGACGTGTCAGCCTTTCGTCGCCCCGGTGCCGAAATCAAGGAAGGCCTGATCCCGGTGAACATGCTGTTCGCGTCCCAGAGCCTCACCAATCAGCTGTCGGTGGAAGGTTTCTACCAGTTGAACTGGGAAAACACCGTGGTGGACAACTGCGGCACCTTCTTCGGCAACGACGTGGTCGCTCACGGCTGCAACAACAACTACACCGTCGGCAGCCCGGCGATTGCGCCGCTGCAGCCGGTGGCCGCCGCGTTCGGCCAGGGCTTTCAAGTCACCCGCGAAGGCGTGGTGGTGCAGCGTGCCAAAGACCGCGAAGCCCGTGATGGCGGGCAGTTCGGTGCGGCCTTGCGCTGGCTCGGCGATGACACCGAGTACGGCCTGTACTTCATGAATTACCACAGCCGCACGCCCACCGTTGGCACCATTACCGCCAACACCAACCTGGCCACCATCGGGCGTATCGCGGCCACCGCCAACGCCATTGCGCCCGGCAGCGGCTCGGGCCTGGCCCAGAGCACCATGCTCGGTCGTGGTCAGTACTACCTCGACTACCCGGAAGACATTCGCCTGTACGGCGCCAGTTTCTCCACCACCTTGCCCACCGGCACGGCGTGGACCGGCGAGATCAGCTACCGCCCGAATGCGCCGGTGCAGCTCAACACCACCGACCTGACGCTGGCGCTGGTCAACCCGATTGCCGGCCAGACCGCCTCGCCCATCCGCAGCTCGTTCGGCTCGGATAACTCAGGCTACCGCCGCAAGGAAATCACCCAGATCCAAAGCACCATGACTCAGTTCTTCGATCAGGTGCTGGGCGCCGAACGACTGACGTTGGTGGGCGAGGCGGCCTATGTGCACGTCGGCGGTCTGGAGGCCAAAACCAAACTGCGCTACGGCCGCGACTCGGTGTATGGCGCCTATGGTTTCGGCGGCGATACCGACGGCTTCGTCACCGCCAATTCCTGGGGTTATCGCGCCCGCGCAATCCTGGATTACAACAACGTGTTTGCCGGGGTGAACCTCAAGCCCAACCTGTCCTGGTCCCATGACGTCAGCGGCTATGGGCCGAACGGGATATTCAACGAAGGCGCCAAAGCGATCAGCGTCGGTGTGGACGCGGATTACCGCAACACCTACACCGCGAGCCTGAGCTACACCGACTTTTTCGGCGGCGACTACAACACCCTCACCGACCGCGACTTTATCGCCCTCAGCTTCGGCGTGAACTTCTGATCTGGTTTAAGGAAGGACAAGAACCTATGCGTAAGATATTTGCAGTGATGGCCCTGAGTGTGCTGGCCGCCCACGTCATGGCGGCGGTGTCGCCCGAAGAAGCCGCCAAGCTTGGCACCACCCTGACGCCGGTCGGCGCGGAAAAAGCCGGCAACGCCGACGGCTCGATTCCGGCCTGGACCGGCGGCATCCCCAAAAATGCCGGCGCGGTGGACAGCAAGGGTTTTCTGGCCGACCCGTTTGCCAATGAAAAACCGCTGTTCGTGATCACCGCCGCCACGGTCGACAAGTACAAAGACAAGCTCTCCGACGGCCAGGTGGCGATGTTCAAGCGCTACCCCGAAACCTACAAGATCCCGGTGTACCCGACCCACCGCACGGTCAACCTGCCACCGGAGATCTACGAGTCGATCAAGCGCAGCGCATTGAACGTGCACGCGATCAACGACGGCAATGGCCTGGAGAATTTCACCGGCAACCGCTACTACGCTTTCCCGATTCCGAAGAATGGCGTGGAAGTGTTGTGGAACCACATCACCCGTTACCACGGCGGCAACCTCAAGCGCATCATCACCCAGGCCACCCCGCAAACGAACGGCAGCTACACGCCGATCCGTTTCGAGGAAGAAGTGGCGGTGCCGCAAGCCATCCCGGACATCGATCAGGCCAAGGCGGCCAACGTGCTGAGCTTCTTCAAGCAATCGGTCACCGCCCCGGCACGTCTGGCGGGCAACGTGTTGCTGGTGCACGAGACGCTTGATCAGGTGAAAGAGCCGCGCCTGGCCTGGATCTACAACGCCGGCCAGCGCCGGGTTCGCCGCGCGCCGCAAGTCTCCTATGACGGCCCGGGCACCGCCTCCGACGGCCTGCGCACCACCGATAACTTCGACATGTTCTCCGGCGCGCCGGATCGCTACGACTGGAAGCTGGTCGGCAAAAAAGAGGTCTACATCCCCTACAACAGCTACAAGCTCGATTCGCCGACCCTCAAGTACGACGACATCATCAAGGCGGGGCACATCAACCAGGACCTGACCCGTTATGAGCTGCACCGCGTGTGGGAAGTGATCGGCACCGTCAAGCCGAGCGAGCGGCACATCTACGCCAAACGCCACATGTACATCGACGAAGACAGCTGGCAGGTCGCGCTGGTTGATCACTACGACGGCCGTGGCCAACTGTGGCGGGTAGCCGAGGGCCACGCGCAGTTCTACTACGACCATCAGGTGCCGGCCTACACCGTGGAAACGCTGTACGACATCATCGCCGGGCGCTACATCGCGCTGGGGATGAAAAACGAGGAGAAGAGCAGCTTCGTGTTCGGCTTTGCGGCCAAGGCGGCGGATTACACCCCGGCAGCGTTGAGGTCTGAGGGCGTGCGCTGATCTTCAATTGCAATGCGATCACCCTGTGGGAGCCGGCAAGCCAGCTCCCACATTGACTGGGTTCCACTTTATGGTGGGGTGGAATCCCGGGTTTTGTGCATGGCTACCAATCACCCCGCTGAATACTTCTTCAACAACCGCCGACCACAGGACTAGGGTAGGCGCCAGGTTGCATAACAATAAAAAGCAGGATGCAGCAATGACCGCCCTGACACGCTGCCTGGACCGTCCTGGATTCATGCCACGGCTGTCCGCTCATCATCTGTTGCGCCCGCGCCTGGCCGGGCCTTTGCTGGCGGCGCAGGTCAGGGTGAAGCTGCTCTGCGCGCCCGGTGGCAGTGGCAAGAGCGCGTTGCTCGCCGAGTGTGCGTTGCAGGCGCCGGCGGAGTGTCAGGTGTATTGGCTGGCGCTCAATGGCGCCGTGCTCAGCCCCGATGATTTTTGCGCGCGGTTGGCGCTACACCTCGGTTTGTCGTTTGTCGACGAAGCCACCTTGTTGCTCGACCTCAGCCGCTGGCACAGCCCGGCGTGGATATTTCTCGACGATTTCTGCCGCCTGCCGGCCCCCGAACTGGACGCCTTGCTCGACCGTTTGCTGAGCGCCGCCAGCCCGGCGCTGACCTGGTGGCTGGGCGCCCGGCGGCGCCCGCTGTGCAACTGGCCGCGTCTGCTGCTCGACGATGAGTTGCTGGAATGCAGTGAGTTGATGTTCAACCCGGCGGAAATCCAGCAACTGCTCGGGCCCACGCACACCGTCGACAGCGTGATGCAGTTCAGCGGCGGCTGGTGCGCCGGCGTGCGCATCGCCTTGCTCGGTGACGGGCACCCGGACAAAACCTTGCTCGACTACCTGCAACACGAACTCTTCGGCACCTTGCCCGCCGAGCTGGCGGAGGCCTGGCGCGTGTTGGCGCATATGCCGCGCTTCAACCCGGGCCTGTGTGAGCACTTGTTCGGCTTTGGTGACGGCGATCACTACCTGCGCGACCTGCAAGCGCTGGGCGCATTTATCCAGCCGTGGGAGGACACCACCGATTGGCTGCAAATTTTTGCGCCACTGGCGCAACTGATCCGCGATGAGCCCTGGCCGGCCAAGCGCTCCTGGCACCGTCGCGCCTGCCAATGGTTCACCGCGCAGCAGGACTGGCAGGCCGCCTTTGAACAGGCGCTGCTGGCCGAAGCCTACGAGGTGGCGGTAAGCCTGTTGCAGCACTTCAGTTTTGAAGACTTGTTCCGTCAGCACAACGCCGTGCTGCTGTTGCGTCTGCATGAGCAGCATGGCGATGAATTGATGCTCGGCTCGGCGCAACTGGTGGGGCTGGTCACGGCGGCGTTGCTGTTTGCCGGACGCTTCGACCAGGCAGCCTTGTGTATCGATCAATTGGCGCGGTTCGCCCCGCAACCGACGGCGGCGCAACAGCGTTATCTGTTGGCCCGCTGGCAGGCGCAATGGGGCTGGCTGTTGCACTTGAGCGGCGATGCCCAGCGCTCCCGCGAGCATTTTCTCGAAGCGCTGCAAGCCTTGCCCGACAGCGCCTGGACCTCGCGCCTGATGTGCCTTTCGGGCCTGACCCAGCAAGCCCTGCTGCGCGGTGAACTGGACGTGGGCCAGGCCTTGAACCGCGAAGCCCTGTGCCTGGCGCGTGCACAGGGTTCGTTGGTGCTGGAGGCGTTGCTGGAGCTGGATCACGCGCAACTGCTGGAACAACGCGGCGCGCCCTATCGGGCACAAAGCCTGTTGGAGCAGGTGCAGGCGATGCTGATGGGGCAGCGGCTCAAGGCCGGCCCGCTGGTGGGGCGGATTGCCTTGCGGCGCGGGCATCTTGCGTTGCGTCAAGGGCAGGATGCGCTGGCCTCCGAGTGCTTTGAGGCCGGGTTGGAAATGTGCCTGCACAGCCAGGACAAGCGCGTGCTGTACGGATTTCTCGGCCTGGCGCTGCTGGCAGCGAACCGAGGCGATTACGCCCAGGCGTTCATCCAGCTGCGTGAGGCCGAGCGCTTGATGCAGCAACGCCAGGTACCGGACACGGTGTATCGCGCGGTGCTGCTGTTGGTCAGCGGGCATTTCTGGTTGCAGCAGGGCCGCGCCGAATTGACGCTGGAAGCGGTGCGCCGGGTGCTGCGCCACTTTCGCGGGCCCGGTGCCAAACAGGCGCCGCCGGCCACGCTGGAACTGATCCCGCGCCTGGAGTATTTGCTGGTGCTGGCCGAAGTGAAGCTGGGCTGTGCCGAGCAGCCGATTGCACGGCTCAATGATTTGCTCGACACCACTCGGCAGCGCGGCATGCTGTGCCTGGAAACCGAGTTGCAACTGGTGCTGGGCGAGGTGGCCTGGCAGCTCGGTGATCCGCTGTTGGCTCGTCGGGCCCTGGAGGCAGGGCTGGCGCTGGCCGGGCGTTGCCAGGTGCAGCAGGCGATTCGCGAGCTGCGGTTGCGCTCGCCAGGGCTATTGAGTGAACTGGGCCTGGAGGCGCAGGCGGCGCCCAGCGGCGTGGCGGAAAACCCCCTGAGCCAGCGCGAGCTGCAAGTGCTGGAGTTGATCGCCCTGGGCAACTCCAACCTGGAAATCGCCGACCGGCTGTTTATCTCGTTGCACACCGTCAAGACCCACGCGCGGCGCATCCACAGCAAGCTCGGCGTGGAGCGGCGCACCCAGGCGGTGGCGAAAGCCAAGACATTGGGGTTGATGGCGTAGGCAGCGGGGTCTACATAGCGTTGGAATGACGTCTCACGCTTTCGTGGCGAGCGGGCTTGCCCCGCGTTGGGCTGCGCAGCGGCCCTGTAAAGGCATTGAGATTTTCCTGGTGGAGGGCGGTGGCTGTTTTAGGGCTGCGCAGCAGCCCTGTAAGAACATTGTGATTTTCCTGGTAGAACGCGGCGGCTGTTTTTAGGGCTGCTGCGCAGCCCAACGCGGGGCAAGCCCGCTCGCCACGGGGGCAGGGCGGCTGGTGGGTTTGTGTTTAGGCGTGGAGGGCTTGGCGGTATTCGCTGGGTGTGGCGTCTCATGTTTTTGTGGCGAGCGGGCTTGTCCCGCGTTGGGCTGCGCAGCGGCGCTGTAAGGATATTGAGATTTTCCTGGTGGAGCGTGGCGGTTGTTTTTAGGGCTGCTGCGCAGCCCAACGCGGGGCAAGCCCGCTCGCCACGGGGGGCGGCTGGTGGGGTTGTGTTTAGGCGTGGAAGGCTTGGCGGTATTCGCTGGGTGTGGCGTCCATGGCTTGGCGAAAGCGATGGGTGAAGTGGCTGGCGCTGGAGAAGCCGCACATCCAGGCGATGTCGCCCAAAGGCAGTGTTCCGGCGCGCAGCAGGCTTTGCGCGCGGGCCAAGCGTCGCGCCAGCAGGTATTGATGGGGCGGCAGGCCGAAGCTTTGGCGGAACATCCGCGCGAAATGGTATTCGGACAGCGCGCACATCCCGGCCAATTGCCCCAGGCTGATCGGGTCTTCGAGGTGATGATCGATGTAATCCACCAACAGCCGGCGCTGATGCGCGGCCAATCCGCCTTTCAAACGCAGACCGTCGCGCGCGCCAACCTGGCTGAGCAAGGTGTGGCTGAGCATTTCATGGGCCAGGCTGCTGGTCAGCAGACGCTCGGCGGGCTCGTGCCAGTTGAGGGCGATCAACTGGTGAAAGCGCCGGGCCTGGCTGGCGTCTTCCAGAAAGGTGCTTTCGCGCAATTGCAATTCGCGCGGTTCGCGGTCCAGCAGGGTGACGCAGCCGAGGGCAAATTGCTCCGGGCTGAAGTACACATGGGCCAGGCGAATTTCACCATTGATCACCCAGGCTGACTGATGCTCGGCCGGCAGGATACAGAGTTTGTCGGGGCCACCTTTGGTGCCGGGCTGATCACGGCGAAAGGTGCCGGTGCCGCCGCCGATGTAGCAGGACAAGGTGTGGTGGGTGGGCGCCTGGTAGTCCTGAGCGTCGTGATGGTTGCTCCACAACGCCGCAGACAAGCCGTCACCGAGCTCGGCGCAGGCTTCGAGGCGTGCGTTGGGCGAGCGGTTAAGGGCTTGAAAGACTTGCAGGGATTCCAGCTCTGGCATGGTTGTTCTCTCCGACGCCTTGCATCCTACTCCGCAGCGCGGGCGCTGTGATCCTGCCGCCCGACAAAAGCGCAAGAATGTGCAAGAGCGCGAGTCGGTCTGCGGGCAACACTGTGGCTCAATCGACGGAGCCCGCTATGAACCTTTTCCTGTATTTACTTACCGTGCTGATCTGGGGCACTACCTGGATCGCCCTCAAGTGGCAATTGGGCGTCGTGGCGATTCCCGTGTCGATCGTCTATCGCTTTGGCCTGGCCGCGCTGGTGCTGTTTGCGCTGTTGCTGCTCAGCCGCAAGTTGCAGGTGATGAACCGGCGCGGGCACTTGATTTGCCTCGCTCAGGGCGTGTGCCTGTTTTGCGTCAACTTCATGTGCTTTCTGACGGCCAGCCAATGGATTCCCAGCGGCTTGGTGGCGGTGGTGTTTTCCACGGCCACGCTGTGGAATGCCCTCAATGCGCGGGTGTTTTTCGGTCAGCGAGTGGCGCGCAACGTGTTGATGGGCGGCGCGCTTGGATTGATCGGCCTGGGTTTCCTGTTCTGGCCGGAGCTGGTCGGGCACACCGCCAGCCCGCAGACGTTGTTGGGCTTGGGCTTGGCGCTGTTGGGGACGATGTGTTTTTCGGCCGGCAACCTGCTGTCGAGCCTGCAGCAGAAGGCCGGGCTCAAGCCGTTGACCACCAATGCCTGGGGCATGGCCTACGGTTCGGTGATGCTGGCGACCTATTGCGCGGTGCGCGGGATACCGTTCGACATGGATTGGAGTGCGCGTTATGTCGGGGCGCTGTGGTACCTGGTGATTCCGGGGTCGGTGATTGGTTTTACCGCCTACCTCACGTTGGTGGGCCGAATGGGCCCGGAGCGCGCGGCGTATTGCACAGTGCTGTTTCCGGTGGTGGCGCTGAATGTGTCGGCGTTTGCCGAGGGGTATCAGTGGACGGCGCCGGCGTTGATGGGGCTGGTGCTGGTGATGCTGGGGAATGTGTTGGTGTTTCGTAAGGTTAAACCGAGCCAGCCTGTGAACCCGATGCTCAAGGCAAAGCAAATCTGATGTGGGCGCTGGCTTGCCGGCGATGGCGGTAAGTGGATGAGCCGGCAGGTACACCGCTATCGCAGGCAAGCCAGCTCCCACCTTGGAGCGAGTTGTTCCTGCGTTCGGGCTGGGGTGATCGTTCTATTTCAGACCCAGACGTTTGGCCATGCGGCCGAGGTTGGCGCGGTCGAGGCCCAGTTCGCGGGCGGTACTGGCCCAGTTGTGCTGGTGGCGCTCCAGGCAGGCGCTGATGACTTGGCGCTGGTAGTGCTCGGTGGCCTGGCGCAGGTCGCCGGTGACAACCGGGGCCACATCGGCCGGTGCTTCGATTGCCGGCGGCGCGCCGACGTCGGGCAGGTCCAGGTCTTGGGCACTCAGGCTCAGGATCTTCGGACGTTCGCGACAGTTTCCCAGGGCTTTTAGCGCGCTGCGTCCGATCAAATGTTCCAGCTCCCGCACATTGCCCGGCCAGTTGTACGCCAGCAGCGCCGCCTGCGCGTCGCTGGTCAGGCGCAGGCTGCCCAGGCCCATGCGTGAACGGTTCTGCTCAAGGAAAAAGCCCGCCAGCAATAACACGTCACGGCCGCGTTCACGCAGCGCCGGTACTTGCAGCGGGTACACGCTCAGGCGGTGATAAAAGTCGGCACGGTAGCGGCCGTTGCGCACCTCTTCGGCCAGGTCGCGGTTGGTGGCGGCGATCAGGCGCACGTCCACTTGATGCTCCTTGTCCGAGCCCAGGCGCTGCAGTTGGCCGCTTTGCAGCACGCGCAACAGCTTGGCCTGCACGGTCAGCGACAACTCGCCCACTTCATCCAGAAACAGCGTGCCGCCATTGGCCAATTCGAATTTGCCGCGGCGCTCGTTCAGCGCACCCGTAAAGGCGCCGCGCACATGGCCGAACAGCTCGCTTTCCACCAGGGTTTCCGGGAGTGCGGCGCAGTTGAGGCTGATCAGGGGTTTGTCTGCACGCGGCGACGCGGCGTGGAGAGCCTGGGCGACCAGTTCCTTGCCGACGCCGGTTTCGCCGGTAATCAACACGGTCAGGTCGCTGCCGCCCACCAGCTTGATTTCCTCGACCAGGTGCTTGTGGGCCTTGCTCTGGCCAATCATTTCCTTGTGCTGCTGGCCGCTGGCCTGGCGGTAGATCTCGGCGCGCTGGTGCTCATCGTCGGCGCGCAAGGCCAAGCGCTCGATGCGTTCGGCGACGTTGACGGTGGCCGCTGCCAGGCTGGCGAAGGCTTGCAGAGCGTCGAGTTCGACACGTTCGAAGCGCTCGGTATCCAGCGCATCAAGGGTCAGCAGGCCCCAGGGTTTGTCGTCGATAAACAGTGGGCAGCCCATGCAGTCGTGCACTTGCAGGTGGCCGTGCAGGCCATCGACCAAACCATCGTAGGGGTCTGGCAGTTCGCTGTCGGCGTCAAAGCGGGTAGGGCCGGGGCTGCTCAGCAGCACCGCAAAGCGTGGGTGCTCGCTGACCTTGAAGCGTCGGCCGAGGGTGTCGGCGCTCAAACCGTCCACCGCCAACGGCACCAGCCATTCACCGTCCAGGCGCAACAGCGCGGCGGCATCGCACGGCAGCAGCGCGCGCATGGCCTGCAACAGGCGTCGGTAGCGCTCGCCTTCGGGCAGGTCGCGCGACAAGTCGGCAACCAGAGGCAGCAGGGTAGTGAGCAGCGATTGTGCAGTCATAATGACTCCTTGTAGTCCTTATGACTATAAAGCGTAGGAAGTCATATTGACTACACTATATTTAACTCATTGAAAAATAACGGTTTATAAGTTGGCACGAATACTGAGTACCTAAGGGTAATCAGTAAAAAGACCCAGGAGTCTGCCATGCTAAGTGCCCAAGACCGTGCCGTCGTCAAATCCACTGTGCCCCTGCTGGAAAGCGGCGGCGAAGCGCTGATCACGCACTTCTACCGCATGATGCTCAGCGAGTACCCGGACGTCCGTCCGCTGTTCAACCAGGCCAATCAGGCCAACGGCGACCAGCCCCGCGCCTTGGCCAATGGCGTGCTGATGTATGCGCGGCATATCGACCAGTTGGACCAGTTGGGCGATCTGGTCGCGAAGATCATCAACAAGCACGTGGCCCTGCAGATCCTGCCGGAGCACTACCCGATTGTGGGGACGTGCCTGCTGCGGGCCATTTCCGAGGTGCTGGGCAGCGAGATTGCCACGCCCGAGGTGCTGAGCGCCTGGGGCGCCGCCTATGGCCAACTGGCCGATATCCTGATTGGCGCCGAAGCCGCCATCTACGACGAAAAGGCCCAGGCCCCGGGCGGCTGGCGCGGTGCGCGGCCGTTCCAGTTGGTCAAGCGCGTGGAGGAGAGCAACGAGATCATTTCGTTCTATTTTGCACCGGTGGATAACGGCCCGATCCTGGCGGCCGCGCCGGGCCAGTACATCGGCATGAAGCTGATGATCGATGGCGAAGAAGTGCGCCGCAATTATTCCTTGTCGGCCCTGAGCGACGCGGGGCTGTACCGCATCAGCGTCAAGCGCGAGGCCGGTGGGCGGGTCTCCAACTACCTGCATGACCAGATGCATGTCGGCGCGACGCTCGACCTGTTCCCGCCATCGGGCGAGTTCACCCTGGTCGCCAGCGACAAACCACTGGTGCTGATCAGCGGCGGGGTGGGCATCACACCGACGCTGCCGATGCTTGAGGCAGCCCTGGCCACCGAGCGCCCGGTGCACTTTATCCACTGCGCGCGTAACGGCGGCGTGCATGCATTCCGTGACTGGGTCGACGCCCTGGCGGCCAGGCACCCGCAACTCAAGCGCTTCTATTGCTACGCAGAAGACGATGGCGTGAGCCCGGCGGCCGACAAAGTCGGGATGCTGAGCCAGGCGCAACTGGCGGCGTGGTTGCCCGAGCAGCGTGACCTCGACGCCTACTTCCTCGGCCCTAAAGGCTTCATGGCAGCGATCAAGCGCCACCTCAAAGCCCTCGGTGTGCCGGACAAACAGGCACGCTACGAATTCTTCGGCCCGGCAGCGGCCCTGGAATAAGGTTTCCAGGCACAGCACTGTTCAACCTGTGGGAGCGGGCTTGCTCGCGAAGGCGCAGTGTCAGTCGACTTATAAAGTGGCTGATCCACCGCCTTCGCGAGCAAGCCCGCTCCCACAATTGGTTTTGCATTCCTCCCGATTAATCCGCCGTTAACCCCTCTCTGTTTTAACCATCCCCTGTGTGTAAACTTGCGGCCATCAGGCACAACCATAATCAGGCAAAGGGAAACGGGGATGAGTGACGAATTGCGTTTAGGCAGGGAGCGGCGCTTTCTGGTGTTGCTGGGCATCATCTGCCTGGCGCTGATTGGCGGTGCGTTGTACATGCAGGTGGTACTGGGCGAGGCGCCATGCCCGCTGTGCATCCTGCAGCGCTACGCCTTGCTGTTGATCGCGGTGTTCGCGTTCCTCGGTGCCGCCATGCGCCGCAAAGGCGCGGTCACTTTCTTTGAAGGGCTGGTGGTACTCAGCGCCTTGGGCGGCGTGGCTGCGGCCGGCCATCATGTGTACACGCAGTTTTTCCCTGCGGTCAGCTGTGGCATCGATGTCCTGCAGCCGATTGTCGATGACTTGCCGCTGGCCAAAGTCTTTCCCCTGGGCTTCCAGGTTGATGGCTTTTGCAGCACGCCATACCCGCCGATCCTTGGCCTGTCCTTGGCACAGTGGGCGCTGGTAGCGTTTGTGCTGACGGTGATCCTGGTTCCGCTGGGCATCTATCGCAATCGCCAACGCACGGCCTGACCCGGCCCACTGAAACGCCCTGTTCTTGCTTAATCGAAGGACGGGGCGTTTTTGTATGTAGGGTTTTGTGAAAGGGACGTGACGAAGGGCAACTTGAGGTGCGCACAGCGTGCGACATGTTGTCACACGGACGCTGTCGCAGGAGGTTTCTGACGCGCCGCACCGGCCCATAAATTTGCATAAAACGGCCAAGATGTGCTGTCAGTTCGTCGATTGAGCGGTGCCGCGAACGTCGCACCGTTCGCATCATTCGGTGATGTCCGAATGCCTTGTTTTATGGGGACTTGGATACGTTTTGCATGCCCTTACAAGGTGTAAGGGAAGGGCGCCCTCACGCAATAACACGGCAATTTTTGTGGTTTTTGTTGAGAATCGAACACGATAAGATCCCGAACTTTTGCAAGATTGGTGAAGGATTGTTGCTGGAATCGATAAAAATTATTTCTTTATAAGACATGGTTTATACATCGCTAGCTAACTACAATCGCCCGCACTGAATGTCCGGTGCTGTTCAATATTTGAGCATTGGAGCGGTCGAGGGGCAGATGGATGGCTCTGTGCGACCCCAGGTTCCGGCAGCCTTTCAACTATCCGCACCAAATGGAATTGGTCTGTAACAAGGCCTTTAGCCACGAAATCGAATAAGAACTCACCGCAGGTCCGTGAAACGTCCATGTATGGCGCGCCGGGCAGGCTCTTATTCAATCGAAGAGAAATGCCAACCCTTGGCAGGGTGAAGTGTTGGCGATCAAAACCCAACTGCATTGCGCAAGCTGCTTTAGAGGTCGTGAGATGAGTAAAAACAGGTACCCCCGATTACTAGGCTTTTTGCCGCTGCTTGGCATGTTGTTAATGCTGGGAGGCTGCAAGTGGACCTTGCTCGACCCAAAAGGACAGGTCGGTCTGGATGAACGAAACCTGATCATCACCGCCACCCTGCTGATGCTGCTGGTCGTGGTCCCCGTGATCATCATGACCTTCGCCTTCGCCTGGAAATACCGCGCGTCGAACACCAGCGCTACCTACGCGCCTAAGTGGTCGCACTCCACCAAGATCGAAATCGCAGTGTGGCTGGTGCCGATCCTCATCATCATTGCCCTGGGTTATGTGACCTACAAGTCCACCCACGCACTGGACCCGTACCGTCCGCTGGAATCCGACGTCAAGCCGATCAACATCGAAGTTGTCGCGCTGGACTGGAAGTGGCTGTTCATCTACCCGGACCTGGGTATCGCCACTGTTAACGAAATCCAGTTCCCGGAGCACACTCCGCTGAACTTCAAGATCACCTCCGACGCTGTGATGAACTCGTTCTTCATCCCTGCTCTGGGCGGCCAGATCTACGCGATGGCAGGCATGCAGACCAAGCTGCACCTGATCGCCAACCAGAAAGCTGAAATGGAAGGCATCTCCGCCAACTATAGCGGCGCTGGCTTCACCGGCATGAAATTCAAAGCGATCTCGACGAGCCAGGAAGATTTCGACGCCTGGGTAGCCAAAGTCAAGGCCGCACCTAAACAGCTTGATCAAGCTGAATACGATGCTCTTGCCAAACCAAGCCAGAACAACCCAGCCACTCTGTACTCCGCGTACACGCCGGACCTGTTTCAGAAAATCGTCGACAAGTACGAAGGTATGAAACCAGGCAAGCCGGTCAAGCACGAGAAGAAAGAAGTGGCCGCGGTTGAAGGTTCTGACACGGGCTCGCATTCAACTGCTGGGGCAGAGGAGTAAACGATGTTTGGTAAATTAAGTTGGGATGCGGTCCCGTTCCACGAGCCGATCGTGATGGTGACCATCGCCATGATCGCGCTGGGTGGTCTGGCACTGTTTGCTGCAATCACGTATTTCAAGAAGTGGACCTACCTGTGGACCGAGTGGTTGACCTCTGTCGACCACAAAAAAATCGGTGTCATGTACGTCATCGTTGCCATGGTCATGCTGCTGCGTGGTTTTGCCGACGCCATCATGATGCGTACCCAGTTGGCCATGGCCACCGAGGGTTCGCCTGGCTACCTGCCGCCTGAACACTATGACCAGATCTTCACCGCTCACGGTGTGATCATGATCATCTTCATGGCGATGCCATTCTTCACCGGCTTGATGAACCTTGCCTTGCCGCTGCAGATCGGTGCGCGTGACGTTGCCTATCCGTTCCTGAACTCCTTGAGCTTCTGGCTGCTGGTTTCCGGCGTGGTACTGATCAACCTGTCCCTGGGCGTCGGCGAATTCGCCAAGACCGGTTGGGTTGCGTATCCGCCGCTGTCGGGCATTCAGTACAGTCCGGGCGTGGGTGTGGACTACTACATCTGGGCGCTACAGTTATCAGGACTCGGGACGACACTGACGGGGGTCAACTTCCTGGCCACCGTCCTGAAAATGCGCGCCCCTGGCATGAAACTGATGGACATGCCGATCTTCACCTGGACCTGCACCTGGGCCAACGTCCTGATCGTGGCTTCGTTCCCGATCCTGGCCGCTACCATGGCGCTGCTGTCGCTTGACCGTTACCTGGATTTCCACATTTTCACCAATGAACTTGGTGGCAATCCGATGATGTACGTGAACCTGTTCTGGGCATGGGGTCACCCTGAGGTGTACATCCTGATCCTGCCAGCGTTCGGTATCTTCTCTGAAGTGATCTCGACCTTTACCGGCAAGCGCCTGTTCGGTCACCACTCGATGGTTTACGCATCGGGCGCGATCTCTGTACTGGGCTTCATGGTGTGGCTGCACCACTTCTTCACCATGGGCTCGGGGGCCAGCGTCAACGCCTTCTTCGGCCTGGCGACGATGCTGATTTCCATCCCGACGGGGGTGAAGCTATTCAACTGGCTATTCACCATCTACCACGGCCGTCTGCGTATCACCAGCCAGGTTCTGTGGACCCTGGGCTTCATGGTGACCTTCGCCATCGGCGGTATGACCGGCGTACTGCTGGCCATCCCGGGTGCTGACTTCGTACTGCACAACAGCCTGTTCGTGATCGCTCACTTCCACAACGTGATCATCGGTGGTGCTGTATTCGGTTACATCGCTGGTTTCAGCTTCTACTTCCCGAAAGCGTTCGGCTTCAAGCTGCACGAAGGCTGGGGCAAGGCTGCATTCTGGTTCTGGATCTCGGGCTTCTTCGTCGCGTTCATGCCGCTCTATGCACTGGGCTTCATGGGCATGACCCGTCGTCTGAACGCCACCACCAACCCTGAGTGGGTGCCGTACCTGTACGTCGCCATGTTCGGTGCGTTGATGATCGCTGCCGGTATCGCCTGCCAGCTGATCCAGCTGTACGTGAGTATCCGTGACCGTAAGCAGAACGCTTGCGAATCCGGCGACCCATGGAATGGCCACACCCTGGAATGGTCGACCTCGTCGCCACCGCCGTTCTACAACTTCGCTGTGATTCCTACTGCGAACACGATCGATGCGTTCACCGAAGCGAAGGAAGACGGTACTGCGTACCAGCAACCCAAGCATTACGAGCCGATCCACATGCCGAACAACACCGCCACTGGCGTGGTGATGGGCGCGCTGTTGACCGTGTTCGGTTTCGCGATGATCTGGCACATCTGGTGGCTGGCAATCGTGGGCCTGGTAGGCACCATCGGCTACTTCATCATTCACGCTGCCCGTGATGATCAAGGCTACATGGTGCCGGTCGAAACGATCGAGCGCATCGAAGCCGAGCAACACGCTCGCCTGGTAGCCGAGAAGAAAATCCCGGCCAACCGTGTAGAAACCTCGTTGGAACAGGCTTAAACCATGTCGAACTTAGTGACCAATGCTGGACACGCCCATGTCGATGACCATGGGCACGATGACCATCACCACGACTCGGGGCCAATGACCGTATTCGGTTTCTGGCTCTACCTGATGACCGACTGCATCTTGTTTGCGTCGATCTTCGCGGTGTACGCGGTACTGGTAAACAACGTAGCGGGTGGCCCATCGGGCCACGACATCTTCGAATTGCCTTACGTGCTCGGCGAAACCGCCTTGCTGTTGTTCAGTTCGATCACCTACGGCTTCGCCATGCTGGCCTTCTACAAGGGCAGCAAGAAGGGCGTACTGAGCTGGTTGGCACTGACCTTCCTGTTCGGCCTGGGCTTCATCGGCATGGAGATCAACGAGTTCCACCTGCTGATCTCCGAAGGCTACGGCCCGCACCGTTCCGGCTTCCTGTCCGCGTTCTTCACGCTGGTAGGCACCCACGGTCTGCACGTATCTGCCGGCCTGCTGTGGATGGCGGTGATGATGTATCAGGTCAATAAACACGGCCTGACCAACACCAACAAGACTCGCCTGAGCTGCCTGAGCCTGTTCTGGCACTTCCTGGACGTGGTCTGGATCTGCGTCTTCACCGTTGTTTACCTGATGGGGACCCTGTAATGGCTAATGCACACTCCCATGACCATGACAGCCATGATGCGAGCCACGGCAGCGTTAAGTCGTACGCCATCGGCTTCATCCTGTCGGTAATCCTGACGCTCATCCCGTTTGGTCTGGTGATGTACCCGACCCTGCCGAAGTCCATCACGTTGATGATCGTTCTGGCCTTCGCGGTGATTCAGGTTCTGGTTCACCTGGTGTACTTCCTGCACCTGGATCGTTCCAAAGAGCAGCGCGATAACGTGATTGCGTTTGTGTTCGCAGGCCTTGTGATCCTGCTGCTGGTTGGTCTGTCGATATGGATCATGTTCAGCATCCACACGTTCATGATGGCGAAGTGAGGTAAGACCCGATGTCGCTTAAGCACTTTATCCAAATCACCAAACCGGGGATCATTTTCGGTAACGTGCTTTCTGTGGCAGGCGGTTTCTTCCTGGCCTCCAAGGGACATGTCGATCTGGCCATCTTCCTGGCTGCAATGATCGGCACCTCCCTGGTGGTAGCTTCCGGTTGTGTATTCAACAACTGCATTGACCGCGACATCGATATCAAGATGGAACGCACCAAGAACCGCGTGCTGGTCCAGGGCCTTATCTCCCTGAAACTGGCACTGCTGTTCGCGACCGTTCTGGGTGTTGCCGGCGTCGTGTTGTTGTACAAGGTGGCCAACCCGTTGGCGGCGCTGTTTGCCGTGATCGGCTTTGTCATCTACGTCGGCCTTTACAGCCTGTACCTCAAGCGCAAGTCGGTTCACGGCACGCTGGTGGGCAGTCTGTCGGGGGCGATGCCGCCGGTGATTGGTTATGTGGCTGTGACCAATAGCTTCGACATGGCCGCGCTGGTGCTGCTGGTGATGTTCAGCCTGTGGCAGATGCCGCACTCTTATGCCATCGCGATTTTCCGCTTCAATGACTACCTGGCTGCGTCGATTCCGGTTCTGCCGGTCAAGCGTGGCATCCAGGTGGCCAAGAAACACATCCTGCTCTACATCCTGGCCTTCCTCGTGGCGACCTTGATGTTGACCTTCAGTGGCTATGCCGGCATGAGCTACCTCGCCGTCGCTGCCGCCATGGGCATGTACTGGTTGTACATGGCCTGGACCGGCTACAAGGCGGTGGATGATACCGTCTGGGCGCGCAAGCTGTTCGTATTCTCGATCTTCACCATCACCGCGCTCAGCGTGATGATGTCCCTGGATTTCCAGGTACCGAAAGAGCTGTTGCTGACCTACGCACACTGAGTCATCGAGCAGTAAAAAACCCCGCCTTCGCAAGAAGCGCGGGGTTTTTTATGGAGTGGCCTTTAAACTATTCCCGAATTCTACAAATGCAGGAAGCAAACCGATGAGTAAAAAAGCCGTTATCGTATTCAGTGGTGGGCAGGACTCGACGACCTGTCTGATCCAGGCACTGCCGCTGTATGACGAAGTTCACTGCATTACCTTCGACTATGGCCAGCGCCATGTGGTAGAAATCGAGGTCGCCCAGAAGCTCGCCAAGCAGTTGGGCGCTACCGTTCATAAAGTCATGGACGTGTCCCTGCTCAACGAGTTGGCCATCAGCAGCCTGACCCGCGACAACATCCCGGTGCCGACCGTGAACAGTTCAGGCGACAGCCTGCCCAGCACCTTTGTGCCGGGTCGCAATATTCTGTTTCTGACCCTGGCGTCGATCTACGCCTATCAGGTAAAGGCGCAGACCGTCATTACCGGGGTGTGCGAAACCGATTTCTCAGGCTATCCCGATTGCCGCGATGAGTTCGTCAAAGCGCTGAACAAGGCGCTTGAACTGGGCATGGAGTACACGCTGCGCCTGGACACCCCGCTGATGTGGCTGAACAAGGCCGAAACCTGGGCCCTGGCGGATTACCATAATCAGTTGGACCTGGTTCAGCACCAGACCCTGACTTGCTACAACGGCATCCTCGGCAGCGGTTGCGGTAACTGTGATGCGTGCAACTTGCGGGCTCGCGGCCTGAATGACTACCTGCAGAACAAGGCCGATGTGATGCAAAGCCTCAAGCAGAAGTTGCAGCTGAACTAAATCAGCCCACACCTGCCTCGTCATACTCCTCTGTACGTGCTGTGCGAATCCAACACACGACTACAAGGAGTAGTTCCATGGTCAGCGTAAGTCGTCGGTCACTTCTCGCCTTTGGCGCGGCCTTGCCGGTGCTGGGGCGCCTGGATTGGGCGCTGGCCAGCCCGCCGTCGGCACCCGCTGACAAGGTGCGGCTCAATTACAACGAAAGCCCCTACGGCCCCTCAGGCGCTGCCCGTGAGGCGATGCAGCGTGGGGTGGCCATCTCCGGGCGGTATCCCTATGGCCACATGTACGCCTTGGCTGGGCTGTTTGCCCAGCAGCAGGGCATCGCCGAAGAACAGGTCGCCGTGTTTGCCGGCTCTATGGCAGCGTTGCGCTATGCCGTGCTGGCGTTTACCAGCCAAACACGCGGGCTGGTGATGGCCACACCGTCCTACGAAGTACCGCGCCAGGCCGCCGAGTCGTGGAAGGCGCCGGTGCGCGAAGTGAGCCTCAATGCCGAGCATGCGCACGACGTGCCGGCCATGCTTGCTGCCGATCCGCAGGCGGGCATGCTGTACCTGTGCAATCCCAACAACCCTACCGGCACCCTGACGCCAACCGAGGCGATCCGCCAGGCGCTGGCGAACAAGCCCAAAGGCAGCGTGCTGGTGGTGGACGAGGCGTACATCGACTTCTCTGATGCCCCGAGCTGCGTGAGCTGGGTCAAGGACCACGACGATTTGCTGGTGCTGCGCACCTTCTCGAAAATCTACGGCATGGCCGGCGCGCGCCTGGGCTTGGCGATTGGCCACCCCGCGCTGCTGGCACGGCTGGCGGTGTTTGGCGGCGACAACGTGCCAGCCGCCTCCACCTTGCTCGGCGCCCGGGCGAGCCTGGAAGACGTCAAGCTGCTGCCCCACCGCAAGGCGCTCAACGCGCAGTTGCGGGATGAGACTGTGGCGTGGCTGAAGGGGCGGGGGTTTGCCTGCACCGCGTCGCACAGCAACTGCTTCATGATCGACGTGAAGCAACCGGCCCAGCAGGTCATCGAAAAGCTCGCAGCACACAATGTGTTGATCGGGCGGGTCTGGAAAGACTGGCCGCAATGGGTACGGGTGACGGTGGGCAGTCAGCAGGAGATGCAGCGGTTTCGCGAAGTATTTGCCGCGCAGGTGGCCTGAGCCTGGGCGCCCGGCAGCGCAAATGGCCATTGCGTGCTGATGGTCGGCTCGGCCCAGGAAGCACTGGACAAGGCCTGTACGGCATGTTTCATTCTTGTCTTTGTGTAGAGATATTTCCTACAGTATGGGTCGACTCTGACCAGAGGCTTCGGGATTGAAGCGTTCCCGTCAGAGCATTAGCCTCATACGTTGTCACTCATCAGGGACGATATTCATGCGAAGCGATGGCCAATCCAGCAACACCATGTCCATACAGCCCGCCGATGTGCGCCAATTGCTCGATGCCGAACTGACCCGGCGCGGCCTGGGGCACTTCGAGGTGTATCAGTGTGGGCCGACACTGGATGAAGCAGAGATCATCACCAATTACCCCGACGCGCTGGACCGCTCCGACTCGGCGGACGATTTTTACCAGCGTGGCCAACTGCTGTCCTTGTCCAAGGAGCGGGTCAAACCTTTTTTCTGGAGCGATGAAAACATCCTCGCGCCTGCCGCAGAAGCGGTGCCGGTGCCTGGGCCCTGTGCACCGGTGGGCGAGGGCGCGAGCTTTATCGTGCATGGCAACCGCGGTTTTTACTCGATCCTCAACCTGTGCAGCTTCGGTGAAGACCAACAGTTTCGCGACACGGTGTTGGCCAACAAAAGTGAGCTGCAGATGCTGCTGGTCTCGGTCTACGACGAGGCCCTCGAAAGCTGCGCCACGGTCACACCTGCGCCGATACAGGAAACGGTACTGACCCCACGAGAAACCGAAGTGTTGTCCTGGACCAGCCTGGGCAAGACCTACAACGAAATAGCCGTCCTGACCTCAATGAGCCCGCGTACCGTCAAGTTTCATATGAAGAATATCTTCAGCAAGCTGGACGTCACCAACGGCAAGTCGGCGATTCGCAAGGCCCTGAACCTGGGGTACATCCGCGAGAAGGCCTGATCTACAGGCTTCCCTCCTCATAAACGCTACGCTCGCCGGTGATTTTTCAGCGGCGAGTCTACGCGTGCGCCTCGTCGCAGCCTACCTGTCTAAAAGGGCAGCTTGTTCGCCATCGAGCGGTGCTTTAGTTTTTTTTGCAGCCGATGAGTCTAGCTCAGGCAAAAAAAACAATAGCCGCACCACCTGAAAAAATTCCCTTGCCCAGCAATGAGACGGGTGTTGCAGCGTGCCGCTTAATTATGGAGTGATTATGCTGGTCGATAAAAACAAAGAACCTGCTGGCGAATACGCCGCGGGCATTTCCCGTGAAACCTTCGGAATGCTCAAGCACCTGTGCAAAAAAGATAACTATCAC
The DNA here is from genome assembly GCF_047943075.1 of Pseudomonas sp. NFX183. Taxonomy (NCBI): domain Bacteria; kingdom Pseudomonadati; phylum Pseudomonadota; class Gammaproteobacteria; order Pseudomonadales; family Pseudomonadaceae; genus Pseudomonas; species Pseudomonas sp. NFX183. The sequence continues at coordinate 3,286,668 of NZ_CP181333.1, forward strand.
TGGGCCATCGCGTTGGGTAAGGATTACGCAATCATTGCCTTTGCCATTTACCTGTCCTTGGGCATCAGCTACTGGTTCTACCCGGTTTCGCTGTTTCTGATCGGCACCACGCAACGCGCCCTGGCGAATGTGCTGCACGAGTCAGCGCACAAGATGCTGGCCAAGAACCGCGTGATCAATTGGATCTCCGGCACGTTTCTCTCCGGCTACCTGATCTTCCACCTGCATCAGTCCTACAGCACGTCGCACATCAAGAATCACCACGTGCACCTGGGCGATCCGGAAAAAGACCCTGACTACGCCTTCCACCTGCAGTGCGGCCTGTACGACGTCAAGCAAAGTGAACGTGAGTTCTTCCTCAAGAACGTTTTGCTGGCGCTGTCCGGCTACCGGACCGTGCAGTACATCCGGTACATCATCAAAGACCGCGTCAAAGCTCAGGGTGCGGATAAAACCATCCGCAACGAACGCATCATGCTGTGGGCTTACTGGGCGGTGATCTTCGCCGTCGCCGCCTGGTTCGGTGTTGTCGCGCAACTGTTGCTGTTCTGGCTGGTGCCGCTGTTCACCACCGCCGTGGCCGTGGGCTGGATCATCGAGTTGGCCGAGCATTACCCATTGCCGGCTGCTGAGACCGAGAAGCTGCTGCTCACCCGCAATCGCAAGGGTAACGCCCTGGAGAACTTCTTCTTCGGCCGCCATGACGACAACTACCACCTCGTGCACCACCTGCACCCGGCCATTCCTCACTGGAACATGCGCAAGGCTCATGAGCTGCTGATGTCGCACCCGGAATACGCGCGTTGGGACAACCTGTGGGCGGGGATCTTTACCCGTGACCGCCATGGCCGCCACAAGGAAACCATGCTCAGTTACGCGGCCAAGTTTCGTGCTCACAAGATTGCCAACCACACCGACGATTCGAGCTTCGCACGTCGGATGCTGAACCAGGCCTACGGGGTTTAACGCCATGAATGACATCGACAACAGCCTGCTGGCGACCCTGGCCCTGAAGAAACTGGCGGCGAACAAGACGTACCGCGACCTGTTCCTGGCCAGTGACACGCTGCGCGACTTCCTGCGCCCGGCCGCCCTGCGTTACATCATTTCCGAAGACCGCCTGGAGATGCTCGACAAGCTCGCCGCCCTGCAAGGCAAAGGCTATCGCACCGGCGTCGAATACGTTGGTGAAGAGGCCACCACCCTGGCCGAGGTGACCACGGCCACCGACGAATACCTGAAGCTGATCGACCTGATGGCGCTGCACCCCACGCTGGCCGAGCCACCACAGCTGGGTTTTGACCTGTCCAACGTCGGCACGATCATTTCCCGTGAACTGGCGATCGAGAACTGCTCGAAGATCCTTGCCCATGCAGCCGACAAGGAGGTCGGTGTGATCCTCAGCATGGAGCGGTCCCAGTGGACCGACTCGATCCTGGATATCTTCATGCACCTGAGTGCGCGTTTTCCCAACTTGGGTATCACCCTGCAGGCGCAGTTGAACCGTACGCCCGATGACCTGGGGGAAGTCCTCGCAACGGGCTGCAAAGTGCGCCTGGTCAAGGGCGTCTATGCTGAGCCTGCTGCTATTGCCTTGCCGCGCGGTGCGCAACTGAACGAGCGTTACCTGGGGCTGTTGGACCGCATCAACGGCGCCAGCACGAACTACGCGTTCGCCACCCAAGACCCGTTGCTGGTGAAGGAGATTCTCGCCAGTGGGATTGCCAGCCGAGGCGAGCTGGAGATGCTGCACGGCGTGCGCCCCGAGCTGATCAAGGCGGTCAAGGACCAAGGTCAGGTCAAGACGCGTGTTTCAGCGGTCTACGGCACCAACTGGTACCTGCACCTGCTGCACCGCGTGGCCGAGTTCCCACAGAATATTTTTCTGGCGCTGGATGACGTGGCTTCGCCACGGCCTTCCGAAACCGCCAATCACTACTGAAAAGGACATTCTCATGAAGCAGTACGTCGCGTTGGTCGATGTCTATTCGAGCGGTAACTTCCTGCCGCAGTTCTTCCATGAGGCGGGCATCGGCCTGATCCATGTGCAGAGCACGCCGGAACTGATGCCGAGCATGCTGGGGCCGAACCTTTCGGAGTTCGAGCACAACCTGATTTTCAACGGCAACCCCGAAGACGTTGTGCGTCGCCTGCGTGAGTTCAACGTGATTGCCGTGATCGCCGGCCAGGAACCCGGCGTACCGTTCGCAGACTACTTGAGCGAACAGCTGCAACTGCCGTCCTCCAACGGCAGTGCCGGTTCCCGGGCACGTCGCGACAAGTTCGAGATGATCAACAAAGTGGCCGCCGCCGGCCTGCTGACCGCGCGGCAAATCAAGTCCGCCGACCCTGCCGAGCTGCTGGCCTGGGTGCAGGACGGCCAAGTGTTCCCTTGCGTGATCAAACCGCTGAGCTCGGCTTCAACCGACGGCGTGTCGATCTGCCACACCGTCGACGACGTGAAACGCGCCTGCGAGGAAGTGGTGTCCAACCTGGATATCTTCGGCCTGGCCAATACCGAAATTCTTTGTCAGTCCTACCTCAAGGGCCCGGAGTACATCGTCGACACGGTCAGCCGTGACGGGCAGACCTATGTCTGCGGTATCTGGCGCTATGTGAAACGCGAGATCAGCGGTGGCAAGAACATCTACGACCGCGACGTGCTGATTGCTCCGGACAGCGCCGAGGCCAACGTGCTGGTGGACTACATCGTGCAAGTGCTCAAGGCGCTGGGAATCAACAACGGCCCGGCCCATTCGGAAGTGATCCTCACCGAGGCCGGCCCTGCGCTGGTGGAAGTAGGCGCACGCTTGAATGGCAACATGGAACCCAGGTTCCATGACATCAGCCTGGGCGGCAACCAGGCGCAGCTCACCTACCTGGCGTACTGCGACGGTGAGGCGTTCAAAGCCGGTTATGCCGGCAAGCGCTACCACAAGCTCAAGGAAGCCTGTGTGATCAATACCGATACCACCTTGCAAGGTGAGGTCACCGGCTTCAATGACGCCGCCATCCACCTGATCGAGGCATTGCCCTCGGTGCATAAACTGAGTGTCAAATACAAGGCCGGCAAGTTGATGAAAAAGACCGTGGACCTGCTCAGCAGCCCGCTGCGCGTGTTCCTGGTATCGGAAAACCAGCGCGATATCGACAAGGACTATGAGCAGATCCGCCAGTACAAAGACAACGTTTACGTGATCCGCTGATGATGGGCACCTATCGCGCGTTACGCGGGCTCAACGGTCGGTTGCAGTCGCTGTTCCTGATTACCCTGGTGTTCCGCATGGGCACCATGGCGTTCCCTTTCTATGCGGCGTACCTGATTCATCAGCACGCCGTGTCGGCGGGCACGGCTGGCTTGCTGGTCGGGGTGTACGGCGCGGGTGCGCTGTTTGTGGACTTGATCATCGGCGCGGTGATCAAGCGGTTTTCCGCCAACCGGGTGATCCTCGGTTCGTTGCTGCTCAATGCCGTGCTGTTGCTGATCATTCCTTCAGTGGACAACACGGCCGCGCTGTTTGTGTTGTCGTTTCTGTGGGGCGCCTGTTATGAGGCGTTCACGCCGGCGACGTTCTCCGAAACCGTCACCCACAGCAGCAGTGAGACGCGCAAAGTGGCGTTCTCCTGCAACCGACTGGCCATCAACATCGGCATGGCCATCGGGCCACTGTTGGGCAGTCTGATTTTCCTCAGCAACGCCGACGCGGTGTTCTACCTCAACGCTGCGTTGTCGTTGGTCTCGTTCGTCGCTTGCCTGCGGTTTGGACGCGCGGTTCCGGTGGCGCCGGTGACCACGCTCGCCGGCAAGGGCAATGGGTTGCCGGAGAGCGCGCCGCATGAGCGGTCGCGACTGCTGGTGATCCTGTTGGCGGCATTGCCGGTGCACATCGCCTACGCGTTGCCGCCGACGTTCCTGTCGGCCTACATCATCAATTACACCGAGTTGCCGGCTTACTACGTCGGCATCATTTTCTTTATCAATGCATTGTTGGTGATTCTGTTCGAGGTGCCGATCAACCAACGCATGTCGCACCTGTCGAGCAGCCGCTCGTTGGTGGCCGGTTTCCTGGTGGCCGGCGTGGGGTTTTTCCTGATGGGGTTCAGTCACATCGGCGCGTTGCTGCTGGTGGCCACTGTGCTCTGGAGCCTGGGCGAAATGATCGTGTTTCCCGGCATCACCCACTACGTCAGCAGTATTTCCAGTCGCCATACCGTGGACCGCAACCTCGGTTACTACTCGGCGGGCGTCAATATCGGGGTCATGATCACCCCGTCGCTGGCGTTCATGTTGGTGTCCCAGCCGTCCTTGCCTTCGCCGTGGCTGCTGGCCGGCACCGTATTGCTGCTGTTCGCGGTGGCGGTGGGCGTGATGAAAAGCTCGACACTTTTGTGGAACAAGGAAGCGTGAAATGAATATCGTGCATTTGAACACTGCCGGTGCCGGCCTGATGTCATCGGCCACCCTGAACGCGATCCAGCGCTTCACGGCCATCGAAGCCCAGATGGGCAGTTATGAGACCGAACTGGCCTACGACGAGTTGCTCAACGTCGACCTGTATCGGGCGGCAGCCGGGCTCTTGAATGCACAGCCTGCGGACATCGGTTTTTTCAGCAGTGCCACCGAAGCCTGGACCAGCATCCTCGGCAAACTGAAATTTCCCCGTGGCAAGCGCGTGTGGGTGTCGACCTCGGAGTACGCCGCGAACCTGATCTTTTTCAACTACCTCAAGCTGTCGCGCGATATTCGCGTTGAAGTGATCCCAACCACCGCCACCAGCCCGCTGGACCTGGAATGGGTGCGACGTCATCTGGACGACGATGTGTTCCTGGTCAGCGTGTCGCACTTGCCGTCGTGCTGCGGCGTGATCAACCCGGTGGAAGCCCTGGGCGCGCTGCTTAAAGAGACGAACACGCTGTATGTGGTGGATGCGTGCCAGTCGCTGGGGCAATTGCCGCTGGACGTGCGGGATATCCATTGTGATTTGCTCACCGGCGCGGGCCGCAAGTTTCTCTGTGGGCCACGTGGCAGTGGGATCGCCTACGTGTCGCCACGCCTGCTCAGCCAGTTGTCGTTGAATTTCGCTGACTTGCACGCGGCCAGCACGGATGGGCAGGTTAATCGGATCGAGGTGTCCGGGGCTCGGGTGCTGGAAATTGCAGAAAAGAGCTTTTCAGCGTTGGTGGGGTTGCACACCGCGTTGAGTGAATACACGCAGGTCGCAGCAAAGGTGAGCACCGAGCCCTACGCGCTGCTGGCACAGGAGCTCCGGCGCCTGCCGCAGTTGACGCTGCTGTGTGATCAGTTCCAGCAGACCGGGATTGTCTCGTTCGTGCCGCACAACCTGTCGGCCAAGGCGTTCGTCAGCCAGGCCCGCGAGCTGGGGCTCAACCTGTGGGCGGGCACTGCCGCTCATACACCGCTGCTGTTGAAGGACCTCGGCGCGACGCATTTTGTGCGCGCCTCGGTGGGCCGGCATGTCACCCAGGCCCAGGTTGAGCAGGCCCTGGTGACCTTGCGCGCACTTATTGCGCAGTGATGGCGTAACCGTCAAAGGCGCTTTGTTGTTGCAGCGCGGTCACGATGCTTTTGCGCGTGACCGGCTGCTCTACGCCGCTGTTGTCCACAAAGGTTTCAGTTTCCAGTTCCGCCTCGTTGCCTTCACCCACGAACGTAAAGCCCAGGAACTCCAGCGCCTCACGGTCAACGTTCAACTTGGAGCGAGGTGTACGCAGTGGCAGGGTGACGCTGATGCCATCCTTGCTGATCACAAACACTTCGGCTTCCTTCTTCGCGCGTGCTGCCTTGCTCTTGCCGGCGCTGGGGTTGCTGATGGCCTGGTGAGACTGGTTCAGCACCTTCAGGGCCAGGCCATAGACCAGTTCCTGGAACTCGGGATCGTCCTTGAAGCTGGACAGAATGCGGCTGATCGAGAACTTGCTGCTGAGGTCTTCCAGGGCGATGTTGTCGGCGGCCTCGGCGTCCTTGAGTTGCTTGAGCTGGCCCATCAGGTCGTAGGCCTTGTCGTCGTCGAAGGCGTCGTGGGCCTGGCGGATGGCCACGCGCAATTCACGGATCTGGTCGCTTTCCTTGGAAGTGTGGAATGCGTCCAGCACCATCTCGCTGATGATCTTGGCCGCAGGCACATGCTGTGAAAGATTGATGGCGTTTTCGTATTCAGCTTTGGACTGCAGGGCTGTTACGGATTCTTCGGTGGAGTGTTCGGTGTAAGAATCGGACATTGAAATTTCACTACTTCAGTAAACGGGACAAAAAAGCGTCGCGCATTTTCAGCGGGGAGGGTGATCAGGTCAAGGCAGCACAATGCCCTTGTCGCGGCTCAACACCGTCAGCGCCCGCTGCAGCCGCAGGGCGCGTCCACAGAACAGACCAACGGTAAATCCCGACACACCGCCCACCGCCACCGGCATCGCTGGCGTGTTCAAAAACAGCGGATGCGCCGCCTGCTGATAGCCGAAGTAGTACTTCACCGCGAAGAACAACGTCGCGGCGTATTTCTCCGGCCAACCGCGCCCGGATTTCCCGGACAAGGTCAAAGACTGGCCCAACGGCGGCAAGCCCGCCGACGCGCGCTACTAAGTCAGCTGCTTGAGACAGGCCTCGAGAATATCCAGGCCTTCCTCCAGCACCGAGGGCTCGGTGGTCAGCGGTGCCAGCAGGCGGATGATGTGTCGCGACTTGCCGCTGGGCATCAGCAGCAGCCCCGCGTCCCGCGCCAGGCTCAGCAGTTGGGTCAGTTGCCTGGACGCGGGCGTGCCGTCGGCATTGGCCAGCTCGATGCCGCGCATGGCACCGACGCCGGTCAGGCGGCCCAGATAGGGCACACCTTGCGCACGCCATTGTTCATAACGGCTGACGATGGCTTCGGCGTGGTGTGAACCCCAGGTTTTCAGGTGTTCATCCGTCATCGCGTCCAACGTGGCCAATGCGGCCGCGCACGCAATCGGGTTGCCGGAGTAGGTGCCGCCCAGGCCGCCTTTGGGCAAGGTGTCGAGCAAGGCTTTGCGCCCGACCACTGCGCCCAATGGCACGCCGCCGGCGATGCTTTTGCCGAGCAGGATCAAGTCCGGTTCGATGCCCAGACGCGAGAAGGCGAAGCGCTGGCCGGTGCGGCCGAAGCCGGACTGGATTTCGTCGGCGATCAGCAGGATGTTTTTCTCATCACAGAAACGTCGCAAGGCCTGGGCGAATTCGACGTCCAGGGCCAGGAAACCGCCTTCGCCCTGTACCGGCTCGATGATGAAACAGGCCACGTCCTCAACGTCGATTTCCACGCTGAACAGGCGGTCCATGGCCCTGAGTGCTTCGGCACAACTCACGCCGTTATCAACGCTGGGGTAGGGCAGGTGGTACACAGGCCCAGGCAATACACCGACCTTTTGCTTGTAGGGCGCCACCTTGCCATTGAGGTTGAGCGTGGCCAGGGTGCGGCCGTGAAAGGCACCGTCAAACGCGATCACCGCCGTGCGGCCGGTGGCGCCGCGCACAATCTTCAACGCGTTTTCCGCCGCTTCCGCACCGCTGTTGGTGAGCATGCCGCTTACCGGGTAATCCACCGGGATAAACGCGGTAAGACGGTCCATCAGTTCGATGTAGGGCGCGTGAGGTGCGGCGTTGAACGCGTAGTGGGTCAGTTTGGTGGCCTGCTCCCGAATCGCCTCGACCACGCCGGGGTGGCAATGCCCGAGGTTGAGCACGCCGATGCCGCCGACAAAATCGATGTAGCGCTTGCCCGTGGTGTCCCAGACCTCGGCGTTTTTGCCGTGGCTGAGGCTGATGGGGTGAACGATGGAAATCGACTGGCTGATGGTTTCGCGGCTCATGAATCTCGGACTCGGCAATGGCGGGCGTCTTTTTATCTAAGCCGCGCGCCCGGCCTTGCCGCAAACGAAATAAAGTCGCCGGGTCATTATTAAAAGTCGGGATGTGCTTTTAAGTAGTCGACCATCCAGTTCAAGAATGCTTTTACTTTAGGGATCTCGCCGGCGTGTTCGGCGTGCGCGATAAAGTGCGCGCCGGCGCTGGGCATCGTGTAATCCCAAGGCATCATCAGGCTGCCATTGGCCAACTCCTCGGCCACCAGGTACTGCGGCACCAACGCCACACCGTAGCCCGACTGCGCCGCGCGAATGCACATGTAGAACGTGTCGAAACGCGGCCCGTGGTAGCTGTTCTGCGAATGCAGGCCCTGTTCCAGAAACCACTCATGCCAGGCTTGCGGGCGTGACGTGCATTGCAGCAAGGTGTGGCGCGAGGAGGCATCGCTGCCCTCGGCGACAAACCCCGGCGCACAGACCGGCACCACGGCCTCGCGAAACAGCTCGATGCACGTCGCCCCCGGCCAGGAGCCCTGGCCGAAGAAAAACGCAATATCGGCCTTGGCCTGCAACACATCGAAGGGCTCCAGCTCGTTGCGCACATCCAGGTGGATGTGCGGATGTCTGGCCGCAAAATCCTTGAGCTTGGGCACCAGCCAGCGGTCGCCGAAGGTCGGCTGGGTGGCGATGCGCAGCACTTCGGTCTCGCCGCCGTAGGTGAGGATGTACCGGCTGGAAATGTCCACCTGAGTCAAAATCTTGTGGACCTCGGCGAGGTACAGCGAGCCGGCTGGCGACAGGTACAGACGCTGGCGCACGCGCTCGAACAGGTTGTGGCAGAGCATCTCTTCGAGCTGCGCGACCTGCTTGCTCACGGCACTTTGGGTCAGGTGCAGCTCTTGGGCGGCGCGGGTGAAACTCAGGTGGCGGGCGGCGGCTTCGAAGCACTGCAGGGCGGTCATCGAAGGGGTCAAGCGTTTAGAGATCATGCAGTTCATTCCAAATCGGAAGGAGCCTTTGCCTAAAGGTCGTTTGTGACAGGGGCGTAAAGCCGTCGATACTGCGCGGCCACACTATAAACCGGCGCGGGCTGTGCGGCGCCGAATAATAAAGATCGACAGGGAGTGCCTCGCATGAACAACCTCAAGACCACCTTGGCCGCCCTCACCGCTGCTGCGGTCGTGGGCCTGGCGGGCAGTGCCAACGCCGGCGTGACCCTCGACGCAATCCAGAAAAAAGGCTTTATCCAGTGCGGCGTCAGTGACGGTTTGCCGGGCTTCGGCTTGCCGGACGCCACCGGCAAAATGACCGGCATCGATGTAGACGTGTGTCACGCCGTCGCCGCGGCGGTGTTCGGCGACGCCTCAAAAGTGAAGTTCAGCCAGTTGACGGCCAAAGAGCGTTTTACCGCGCTGCAGTCCGGCGAAATCGACTTGATCTCGCGCAACACCACCTGGACCAGTTCGCGTGACTCGGGCATGGGCCTGGTGTTCACCGGCGTCACCTATTACGACGGCATCGGTTTTCTGGTCAACAACAAGCTGGGGGTGACCGGCGCCAAGCAACTCGACGGCGCGACTATCTGCATCCAGGCCGGTACCACCACCGAGCTCAATGTCTCGGATTACTTTCGCACCAACGGCATGAAGTACACGCCAATCACCTTCGATACCGCCGACGAAAGCGCCAAGGGCCTCGAAGCCGGGCGCTGCGATGTGCTGACCACCGACCAGTCGGGCCTGTATGCGCAGCGCATCAAGATGGCTCACCCGGATGAGTTTGTGGTGCTGCCGGAAGTGATCTCCAAGGAGCCACTGGGGCCGCTGGTGCGCAAGGGTGATGACGAGTGGTTCAGCATCGTCAAATGGACGCTGTTCGCCATGCTCAATGCCGAGGAAATGGGCATCACCTCGCAGAACGTCGAAGCTCAGGCCAAATCCAGCAAGAACCCCGACGTTGCGCGGCTGCTGGGTGCCGACGGCGATTACGGCAAAGACTTGAAACTGCGCAAGGACTGGGAGGTGCAGATCGTCAAGCAAGTGGGCAACTATGACGAAGTGTTCGAGCGCAATATCGGCCAGGGCAGCGTGTTGAAGATCAAGCGTGGGCTCAATGCCTTGTGGAGCAACGGCGGCATCCAGTACGCGCCGCCGGTGCGCTGATCACGCCAAGCCAGTGGGGGCGCCGTATTTATTCTGACACCACGTCCTTTCCAGCCCCCTTGGACCGATACAGCGCCTGATCGGCGCGTGCCATCAAGGCGGCGGGGGCCTCGCCCATACGACGTTCGACCACACCCAGGCTCAGGGTCACTTTGAAATCACCCACGGGGGGGATTTCGGTGATTTTCTGCCGCACGCTTTCGGCCAGTTGCTTGGCCGAATCGAGGGTGCTTTTGGGCAGCACCACCATAAACTCGTCACCGCCCCAGCGCGCCAGCAAATCACCGGGGCGCACACAGGCTTCCAGGTTTTCCACTACCCGAATCAGGGTCCTATCGCCGACGCCGTGGCCGTGTTGGTCATTGATCGGCTTGAAGTCATCGATATCCATGGCCACTAATGCCAGTGGCACGCGGAAGCGCTCGGCACGCTCGCACTCCTCCAGCAGCACTTTTTCCAGGCGATAACGGTTGGCGATACGCGTCAGGGCGTCCTGTTCGGCCAGGGAGCGGTTCTCATCGAGCTGCAATTGCAGTTGCTGATTGACCCGAGACAATTCACGGGTGCGTTCGGCCACCAGAGCCTCCAGCGATTGGTTACGCTTTTGCAGCTGTTCGATGGAGTTCTTGCGGGTGTGAATATCGCGGTGTGCGCCGACCATGCGGGCTACCGAGCCGTCAGGGTTACGTGCAATGACGTAGCCCCGGTCTTCGATCCACAGGTAGCTGCCGTCTTCTTTTCGGCAGCGGTACTCGGCCTGGTAATGGGGGGCGCGCTGGTTGATGTAGTCATCAAACACGGCCATCACGCGCGGGTAATCCTCGGCGTGGATCACGTTCTCCCAGGTGAACACAGTGTTTTCCAGGGAGTGGCGGGGGTAACCCAGCATCTCGTACCAACCGGGGTTGCGGTAGACGAAGCCGGTATTGGCGTTCCAGTCCCAGATGCCGTCGCTGACCAGTTCCATGACGGCGTGCAACATGTCGGCGTTGAGTTCGGAAAAGTCATTGCGCAGCGGTTTATTGCCGGAGTTATCGCCCATCTTTGCGCTTCCCTGCGTGTGCTGGTTTGTAAGGCCAGTCTTCGTTGACGCCGATACTCCGTGGCTGGCGCTACTGTACATCGGGACTTGCGCGGTTTGAATAGGGCGGGTGTGCTGCTTTAGATGTATGGCTATGAGCCACCTATGCTGGATTTACGTGGACCGGTTTTCACGTCATCACCGGTCATGTATTGGCGTTCGGTAAAAGCCGCACTTCTACCCGCTGGCCCAACGCTCTTGCGGCACTTGCCAGGGTTGCCAGAGTCATGCCTGCATCGTTTTGATCCAGCGCCCGATCCACAGCAGTGCGGCTGGTGTGCATACGTTCTGCCAGCGCTTTCTTGCTGACTTTCTGCGCCTTCATTGCTTGCGCCAACTGCCAGGCGATAACACGCTTCAATGCGGCAGCGGACACTTCTTCTATGAGCCCATCGTCACTTAGAAAATCATCGAAGTTGGAGCCGATATGTTTATTCATGGTGGTCCCTCAAAGCTTGCTTTTACGACGCCTCGCGGTGTTCAGGTCCACTGACGTCGTTTTCTGGCTCTTTTTGATAAAGCCGTGCAGCAACACAATTTCGCGGTTAACTAACGTAAAAATGACCCGTGCAATGTTCTCATTGAGGTCACTTCGTATTTCCCAAAGGCTGTGCTCCAGCTTTCGAACCAGCGGCATTCCCAGCGGCCATCCTATCTGGACTGCTTTGATGTCAATGCCTATGAGTCTGCGTGACTCCCTTGGCAGTTCCAGCAGCCATTCACGCACGGGCTCGTTGCCAGCCTGCGTTCGGAAAAACGCGACGCTCAACATGAGAGGTAAGTCGTTCACAAGAGTGCACCAAAATAGGTTCATACGGCAATCGGCGATTGATGAAGCTTTTCGCGAAGAACGGTCAGAGCCTGGCACTTTTTTTGTGAGCGATGGATGTCGAAGCTTTGCAGAAAATTACAGCAAAAACAGGTAGTTATGAATTTTCCGCAGAGTGAGTGCGAGCGTGGTTTTGCATGTGTAAGAAAACTTACTCCGGCGCCAGCATCCTCGTCCGAGGCTTTCCATCGGCGTTGTGCTGGTAAATCGCCTCCGGTTGGCCGTGGTCGTTGAAAAACACCTGGCCGATGCCTGCCGAATTCCACAGCCGTTCGCCCGCTTCGGCATGTTCCGGAATATGGGGTACCACCTGCATGGTACGGCGGCGCGTGAACCAGTTGAGCGGTGAGCGCGGTGAATAGAGCCAGCGGTTCAGGCGGTCGAACCATTCCAGCAGGCGTGGGGGGAACTCGTTCTTGATGCCGCTGCTGGTGATTTGCCAGATGCTCGGCCCGCCGTTGCGGTAGCGGATCATCACTTGGTAGACGAACGAGTAATGCACGTCGCCCGAGAGGATCACGTAGTTACCCGGCGTGCGCGAGTGGCGGAAGATGTTGAGGATTACCTGGGCGGCGCCGCGATGGGCCATCCAGTTTTCGGCGTCTACCAGCAGCGGGTAGCCACACCAACTGAACACCTTCTGCACGGTTTCGATCAGCTTGACGCCAAAGACGGGCGCGGGCGAGACGATGATGGCGCAGGGGTGGTCCAGCAGTTCCTGTTGCAGCTCACTCAAGGCTTCCCAGTCCAGCAGGCCAGAGGGCTGCTTGAGGGTGAACTCGCTGCGCCAGCGGCGGGTACGGGTGTCGAGCACCACCAGGGCCGGTGTAGTGGGCAGTACGTAATGCCAGTGCTGGAATTTCAGCAGCGCCGCCAGCAGGTCATCTTGCAGGCCGGCGTCCAAGTGGTTGCCTTTAACCTGGGTGGCCAGTGCCTGGGTTTGGCTCAGCAGCTCAGCGAACACATCCGGCTGGTTGCCCCAACCCTGGCACAGCAAGTAGGCGAGCAGGGCATTGCCGATAATGCGCCTGGAGAACGGGTGGCCGTAGGCGGTTTCTTCCCATTGGGCACTGAGGTTCCAGTCGTCGGTGATGTCGTGATCGTCGAAGATCATCAGCGTCGACAGATGAGCCAAGACCCGTGCGGCGCCCGGCAACCCTTGTCGGAACTGATCAATAGGCACCTGCTCGCGGACATAACGCTGGTGTTCCTCGACGCTCAGTTGCGGGGGGTGTGGTGTGATCAACTGCCAGGGCGTGGGCGACCAGGACAGCAGGTACATCGCGATCACCTCGGCAAAGCTCACCAGGTGATTGTCGGCCGTGCTGCTGGTGAAAATCGGCTTCTTTACGCCACCAAAAAACCGCTCGCGCAGGGTCTCGTTGCTGTCCAGCGCCGGGAGCAGTTCGGCGCGATGGTAATAGCTGGCGCGATGCCCGTAGAGGCTGGCGCTGTCAGTCACCACCGCACCTTCCAAGTATTCGTCAAACAGGCCCAGTCGCGCGATCAGCGCGTGAATCGCGCGCAGCATCGGGCCGGCGACATCGTCGGCGTAGATCTGGTCACCGCTCATCATCAGCAAGGCCGGGCGCTCGGTCGGCGTGTGTGCGTCGGCCAGCAGGCGGTCGACGCACAGCAAGCCGTCGTCGGCTCGGTGGTGCGGTTTGCGGCAGGAGCCGTGCACCAACTGGTGGATACGGCTATGCAGCACGAAGTTCGGCTGCCGGGCGTCGGCATACAGCAGGTGCGGCGCCCATTCGGCGATGCCCAGGTTGTCGATCAGCAGGTCATAGCCGATGACCACGTCCAACGGCAGGGCGTCGTCCAGCGCCACGTCGATCAGGTGGATGAAGGCGTGGCGCCCCACCGGCACGACTTGGCACTGGCCCTGATCCAGGCGGATATCGCGGCTGTGTTCGGCAACGTGCAGCCTCAAGGTCGGCGACAGTTCACGGCTTGCCACCAGCCACAACACCAGGCGGCGAGGCTCCAGCCGCCGTAACAGCGGCCCGGCAAGAACGGCGGGCAGTGTGCCTGCTTCAAGCATAGGAATGAGGACTCTGTGCAGGAAAGGCCGGCAGGTTAACCCAGCGGATGTCAGTGTTTTGTTAAGGGATGGCGGGGCGGGATGGCTTGCCCCGCCTTTCACAGGCTAGAGCAGATTGCCCTTGCCCAGGCTTTCCAGGTTGCCGGAGCGGTTGTTCTTGTCTGGGGTATTTGCGCCGCTCAGGCCTATGGCCGACGCCTGATCGAGGCTTGGCTTCGGCGGTTGTGGCGCAGGCGCGGCGTTGATCATCTGGATGGTGTTGATGTAGTTCAAGTTAGCGCTGAGAAAAAAATCCATTGGGTGTGCTCGGTAAGGCCAGGGAAGTGTTGTCGCGTTGTGAACGCGCACAGAACTTACAAAGCCTTGGCTGGCGCGGCTATACACGCGTTGAGTCAAAACATGACAAGGCTACCGGCCACCAACTCGTCGCGGCCAGGGTGGTATGTTGCGGGTTTAACCAGCCGGCCTGATGTGGAGAGCAAGCCCGCTCGCCACATCAAGTCCACTTTCCGCTGTCAGGGGTGTGACCCCTCGACTCCCTTGGGTACCGTAAAACGAAATTCGCTGCCCCGGCCAACCTCGCTGTGCGCGTCGATTTGCCCGCCATGGGCCTGGACGATGCCCTGAGTGATGTACAGCCCCAACCCGCTGCCGGTCGGGTTGTTTTCGGTCTGGGTCCAGTAGCGATCAAACACATGCGGTAACTGTTCAGGCGCAATGCCTTCACCGGAATCGCGCACCGAAAATACGATCTCTTCGTCATTGCTCATGGCGCTCACGCCGATGTTCCCCTGGCGCGGGGTAAACTTGATGGCGTTGCCGATGAGGTTCGACAACACCTGGAACAGACGCTCAGGGTCCCCGTTGATCTGCAACCCCGGTTCTGCGTTGAACGACAGTTCAATGCCTTTCTCCATCGCCAGCGGCGCGAGCAGGGCATAGGCTTCTTCAAACATCTGGCTGACGTCCAGCACCACCGGCTTGACCACATAACGGCCCGCCTCGATTTTCGAGGTGTCGAGCAAGTCTTCCAGCAGCACGTTCATGCGCCCTGCGGCCTGTTGCATGGTGTCGATCGCCGAAGAAATACGTCGCGAGGTGTGCGGGCCTTCGGAACTGAACGCCTTTTGCATCATGCCGCAGAGCATCGAGATAACGGTCATCGGGTTACGCAGGTCGTGGGACACCACCGCCACCAGGTCATCACGCGCGCGTACGGCTTGCTGTTCGCGCAACACTTGGCGGGCAAGGTCATTTTCCAGGGCTGAACGGCGCAGGTCGTTGGCAGCAAAACGGTCGCCATGGCTCCATTTGGTGGAGATGCCGGCCATTTCCACTTTCCAGATTTCAAACGAGGTCCGTGGGCGAAGGCGCAAGCCGGCGTCTGACTCTTCCAGATTCAACGGCTTGTCCGGGTTGCCGCTCCAGTTGATGTTCTCTTTCACTTCCGGGCGAAACCACAGCACGCCGTTATCCACAGGCTTTGGCAGGCTCATGGCCAACACGCCACTGGCCACGTGCTGGAACTCGGCGGCCGGCGGATACACCGAGGTCAGGTTGTGGCTGGAAAACACCGGTTCGCCGCTGGCTTGCAGCCATGCGTGCAGCGCGCGAATCTGCTCGGGCTGCGGGCAGTTGCCGTAACGGTGCAACTGTTTGTCCTCGATGATTGCCACGCCGCCCGACAGCGTCAGGTCCATCAGGACTTGCGGCTGCTGGGCCAGGCCGTCGAACACGTTTTGTTCGGATGCTTTCATCGCGCGATCAAGCAGGGCCAGGGCCTCGACCTTTTCGTCGCGTTGGCGGCTCAGGTCCAGGGCTTCCATGGCGCTGATCTGCAACGACAGCACCTGGCCGATGGTTTGGCAGGCCAGGCGCAGGTCATTGGGCACCAGCAGTGGCTCGCGGTTACCGCAACTGATCAGGCCCCAGAGCTTGTCGCCTGCCATCAAGGAGATGCTCATGGACGACAGCACGCCCATGTTCTGCATGTACTGGCAGTGAATCGGCGACACGCTGCGCAGGGTCGCAAAGCTCAGGTCCAGCGGTTGGCCGGTGTCCGGGCGCAGCTTGGGCAGCAACGGCACGGGTTCATAAGCGGCATTCGGGATGATGCGCAGCCAGTTGGTGCGGTACAGCTCGCGGGCTTGCTCGGGGATGTCGGACGCCGGAAAGAACAGCCCGTTGAACAGCTCCATGGACGGCGCCGAGGCTTCGGCGATCACCTGGCCATGGCCTTCCTCTTCGAAGCGGTAGATCAGCACTCGGTCGTAGCCGGTCATGGCCTGGATTTCATTCACGCTGATTTCGTACAGCGCTTGCAGGGTTTTCGCTGCCTGCAGGCGTTGCAGCATCTTGCCCAGATCGCTGGTGCGACCATTGAGGGCTCGCGGTTTGAAATCTTCCAGGCGTGGTTCGAATTCCAGCACCAGCACCGCTTGATGGCGGTGCAGCAGGCCTTCGAATTGCGCGCCATTGAAGGTGACATGCAGCGCTGGCGCGTCGAAAAACGTGTTGTGTTCAGCCATGACCTGCACGGCTTGAGCATGTTCGGCGCCGATCAACCTGTGCAGCGGCTGACCCAGCAGCGACTCGGGCGTGTGACCGAACAGGCTGCCGACGTTGGCGCTGACCTGAATGATGTGCAGGTCCGGCTCCGACAACGTCAGCATCACACCATGGGGCTGTATCGCGCCGGGGGTGCGGATGGGTTCGTCGGCACAGTTGGCAAGCAGCTCTTCAAAATCTTCAGGTTTCATAGCAGTACCTCCTGGCTGACGAGCCAATGCTCGAAGCCGCTGAATGTCGAACAAGCTGCCTGCACTGCGCGCTGTTTGGCGTGCGCATCGAGGGGTTGGCGGCTCAGGTAATCGAGAAAGTCTTTCCAGCGTCGACCGGTCTCGGCGCCGTACACATTGAGAAACGCGCCGCCGTGTTCGGCATCGATGCCCAGGCGCTGGGCCATTTCCCGGCGCAGCAATTGGCCACCCAGGGTCGCGCCTTCCAGTACATAGAGGGCACCGAGGCAGGCGGCGGCGGTATCGAACAGTGGCAGGCTGGTGCAACGCGGCAGGGCACTGATGGCGTCGTCAGTCAGGCCAAGGGCGTAAAGATCGTGCAGGAGTGTGGGCGTTTTCACACGCAATGACGTATCGAATCCATCGGGGATCAAGCCACAGTCATACAGCGCCGATTCCATTGGCTCATAAAAACCGTAGTACGCCTGAAGCAAGCGCTGGTACCACTCGGCATCCAGACGCTCGGAGAAAAACGGCAGGCGTTTTTCCAGCGCTACATGCAGCAGGGCGGTGCCTGAACGTAACGCTTCCAGCAATGAGGGCGCACTGACGTCAGGGGCCTGTGAATGCATTCAATGAGCTCGAACTGTGGGCCTTCCGGCCATGAATGACGCTGTAAATGGGCGACGATTCTACACAACTCATTGCCATCACCTGTGCGCACTAGGCGAAAAGGCTGACCGGCGGATCAGAAAAGTCACTCCTTGCGTGATTAATGACCACGGAAAAGCACCTCAAGTTCGCTTTTGTGATATCGCGACGATATCAGTGCAGGGACATACCCTGTTGGCTCAGCGCCGTTTGTACGCACTCAACCAGGTGTTCGGCGCTCCACGGCTTGGGTAAAAAACGCACGGAACCGCCCAACTGCGCCGCCAGCTTGATATTGCCGGAGGTCAGCACCACGGGCACAGACGGCCAGCGATGCGCTACCACCTTGCTCAAGTCATAACCATTGAGCAAACCGGGCATCTGGATATCACTGACAATCAGATCCACGGGGTCGTCGCCGCGCTCCAGGTAAATCATCCCTTCATCCGCCGAAGGAAATGACGTGACGTGCGCCCCGAAATCCTCCAGTACATCCACCATTAACGAGCGAATGATCTCGTCGTCTTCCAGCACTAAAATCGATGGCTGAGCCATGATCCTTACTCCACCATCAGGGTTCAGTAAGGTGGAGTGGGGCGGGCGTGAATAGGTTCGATTGGATATATTCCGGGCGATGGATGGTCGGTTTAGAGCGGGTAGCAGGGCGTTGCCCGCAGCGGCACAGTGCGCTTGCAGGCATAATCGCCTCACCGTTTCCTGATGTGGAGCCTTCATGAAGCACGCTTTATTGACCCTCGCCCTGATTCTCACCACCACCCCGGCTTTAGCGGCAGGCGATGCCGAGGCGGGCGGCAAGCTTTTCAGCAAGACCTGCGGCGGCTGCCACAGCATCGGCGAAGGCGCGCGCGGCGGCTTCGGCCCGCAGCTTAACGGCATCATCGGCCGCCCTGCCGGCACCACCACGGACTACCAGTACTCCGACGCGATGAAAAACTCCGGCGTGGTCTGGACCCGCGACAAACTCGCCGCCTATATCGAGGCGCCAAAAAAAGTCGTCAGCGGCACGCGCATGATTTTCTGGGGCATCAGCGACCCGGAAAAGATTGAAAACATCCTGGCCTACCTCGAAACCTTCCAGCCCAAATGATCACTCGCGCACGTTCCTGAACAGCATCAACCGCGCACTTTCATGCAGCCCGCGCGTCAGGCCCTGCAGGCGCTGAAACTCTTCAGGGTGCTGCTCGGCCACGTCTTCGCGAGGTGTTGGCGACGCCAGGTCATGCAGGGTTGGTGAACTGCCGTCGTGTTGCATCTGCAACAGAAAGTCCTGGGTCACGCCGCCGATAATCGGGAACGTGCCCTCGTGCAACACCAGTGGCACCACACGTTCGCCTTCCGGTGCCGGCTGCTGGATGTCGCGGCCCATCGCGCCAGTGCGAAAGGGGACGCCTGCCATGCCGGCCACTGTAGGCAACAAATCCGCAAGGCCCACCGCCTCTTCAATCACCCGCGGTTGCAGGCCCGGCGCGTGGATCAGCAACGGCACGTTGTTGCTTTCCAGACCCAGTTGCTCGAAGGCCGGCGGCATGTGCGGGATCTGGCTGATGCGGGTGTTGTGGTCGCCGAAGAACACAAAAATGCTGTTGTCGTACCAGCCGCCGGCCTTGGCGATGTCCATCAGGCGGCCGATGTTGAAGTCCAGCAAACGCACTGCGTTGTACTGCTCGACGCTGCGCGAGCCAGCGGCCTGGGCCTGCTCCAGGGTCACGTCACGGACCTGGAAGCCGTCGTTCTGCTTGGGAATGGTGAACGGGCGATGGTTGCCGGAGGTTTGCACGTAAGCGAAGAACGGCCTCTCCTTGGGCACGGCGCGCAGCAGTTGGTCGCCCTCCTTGAACAGGTCCAGGTCAGAGATGCCCCACACGTCCACCCGCGGTGAGCGCCAATAGCTTTCATCAAACAGCTGCACGCCGTCGATGCTCTGGCGGATCAACGCATTGATATTCGCCCAGCCAGCGTTGCCGTTGATCATGTAGAACTTCTGGTAGCTCTCGAACGCGTTGATCAGCGTGTGCTGCCGCGTGATCAGCGGGTTGCGCGTGGCGGTCTCCTGGCGCGTCACATCGGGCACGCCAGTGATGCTCGCCCACACGGTTTTGGCGGTGCCGGTGACGGGCACGTAGAAATGTTTGAAGAACCAGCTTTGCGTAGCCAACTTGTCCAGGTTCGGCGTGGGGTTCAGCGGGTTGCCGTAGGCACCGACGGCGCTGGTGCCGAGGGATTCAAGCATCACGAAAATCACATTGGGCGGGCGCTCGCCTTGCAGGCGATAAGGTTGCACGCCTTGTTCGCGGGTGAAATTCAGTTGTTGGGGATCGGGCTGGTCAATGCCCAGATACTCGGCTATTTGCGGGTAATGCTTGCGCACTGTGGCTTCATCGAATTGCGCTTGGCCGACCTTGAGCGTGTCGTATAAAAACAGCACCGGGTTCAGGCCCACAGCGGCAACCTGGCTGTTGCCGGAAAAAAACGCATCGCTCCAGCGCAGCGGCACCGGGTTTTCCAGGTTGAGGTTGGCCACGCGGCCGAGCAGCGCCAGCAGCACGGCGACAACCCCGACGAAAGCCATAGAAGCTACGGCCCATTTGCCGATGACTGTGGGTTCGCGATCCAGGGTCAATCGCTCCAGGCACACCAACGCCCATACCCACAGCGCCACGGCGGCCAGCCAGCAGGTGGTTATCCACAGCACCGGGTAGGTTTCCCACACCATCTGTTGCGAAATCTGTGCGTCTTGCAGGTAGCGCAACACGGTCGCGTTGATGCGCACGCCGAGGTAGGCGTAGTGGCCAAAGTCGATGATGTACACCAGGCCGACCACGGCCAGGGCCACGACCAGATAGCCGCGCGCCAGCCAGCGTAGGGCGGGCAGGGTGGTGAGGTTCCAGCGTGGGAGCCAGGCCAGCACGGCCAGTGGCAACATGATCAACACGGCCAGGCGCAGGTCGAAACGCAGGCCGATGCCCAGGGTTTCTGCCAGCCCCGGGGTGTTTAAATCCAGACCGGAAAAGCTGATCAAAAACACCAGCCGCAAAGCCGCCAGCAACGCAAACACCAACCCGATCGCGCCCACGCCGTAGCGCAGGCGGCGTGATTGCAACACACCCATTATTGACCTCTACTCAATCTCACAAACACCACACAGCAAATGAGGGAGCAGGCTTGCCCGCGAAAGCGGTGGTTCATTACCAGCGTTGTCGCCTGACACGCCGCCTTCGCGGGCAAGCCCGCTCCCACAGTTTGAGTTGCATTAACCCGGCGACTACGCAGTAGCCCCGGGAGCGGATCGCCATCGGTGACCCCTCCCAATCTCCAAAACGACGCCACTCCAATGTGGGAGCGGGCTTGCCCGCGAAGGCGGTTTATCAGTGCCAGCGTTGTTACCTGACACGCCGCCTTCGCAGGCAAGCCAGCTCCCACAGTTTGGATTGCGTTAACCAGTGACTACGCAGTAGCCCGTCGGGAGCCGATCGACCCCATTTGATCCTCCTGCCCAACCTCCAAAACGACGCCAATCCAATGTGGGAGCGGGCTTGCTCGCGAAAGCGGTCTATCAGTGCCAGCGTTGTCGCCTGATAAGCCGCCTTCGCAGGCAAGCCAGCTCCCACAGTTTGGATCGCGTTAACCCGTGACTACGCAGTAGCCCGTCGGGAGCGGATCGCCATCACTGACCCTTCCCAACCTCCAAAACGACGCTGATCCAATGTGGGAGCGGGCTTGCCCGCGAAAGCGGTTTATCAGTGCCAGCGTTGTTACCTGACACGCCGCTTTCGCAGGCAAGCCAGCTCCCACAGTTTGGATTGCGCTAACCAGTGACTATGCAGTAGCCCGCCGGGAGCGGATCGCCATCAGTGACCCTTCCCAATTTCCCAAACGATGCCACTCCAATGTGGGAGCGGGCTTGCCCGCGAAAGCGGTGGTTCAGTGCCAGCGGTGTTGCCTGACACGCCGCTTTCGCAGGCAAGCCAGCTCCCACAGTTTGGATCGCGTTAACCAGTGACTACGCAGTGGCCCGACGGGAGCGGATCGCCATCAGTGTCCCTTTCCAACCTCCAAAACGACGCTGATCCAATGTGGGAGCGGGCTTGCCCGCGAAGGCGGTTTATCAGTGCCAGCGTTGTTACCTGACACGCCGCATTCGTGAGCAAGTCCGCTCCCACAGGTTGAGTTGCATTAACCCGGCGACTACGCAGTAGCCCGCCAGGAGCGGATCGATCAGGTAATCCCAATAGTTCTCCGACGCCTTGAGCCGCAGCGCGAAGGCCAGGGTGCCCACTGCCAGCATCCACACCGTCAACGTGTTGCGCAGCCAGAGCAGCAGTAAGGCCGCCGCGCCCACCAGCACAATCATCGGCCGCGGGTTGAAGCCCCAGCGGTAAGGGTCGTAATACGTCAGGCCCATCGTGGCCGGATACAGCAGCAGGCTCAGCGTGCCAAACAGCACCAGCAGTTGCACTTGATGTGGGCGATTAACCGGCTGCACCACGCCCAATCGGCACAGCGTCACCCACGCCAGCAACACCAAGGTGCTGATCGCCAGGTCATCGGTAAAGCTGCGCACGTACGCCGCCAACGGCAGTTCATTCACCGGGATAAAACTCAGCGCCACCAGCATCGGCAGCAACCACGGCCGCCACGGCGCGGTAAAGCGAAACAGGCTTAAGAGCACAAACCCCAGCAGCACAAAACTCAAATGGGCCTGCCACACAGAAACCATCACAAATGCTCCGCCAGCCAGGCTTCGTTGAAGCTGACATGTTTGATAAAGGTGTTATTCCACGAGTACACCACGTGGTACATGCCGTCCGGGCTGCGGCTGAAATACGGGTACTCGTACTCGAAATCGCAGCCGCGCGGTTTGCACACGCGGTAATCCAGGTTGCTCAGAAAGCGTTGTTCCAGTGGCAGACGCTTGGCGCCGCTGGAGGCGCGAAAGCCCTCGCCGATGATTTCTTTATAGGCCTCGTGGGAGAACGGCTGGCCGAGCGGGTCGGGCGACTGGTCCAGTTCCACCACCGTACGCCATTGGCTGAACTGGGCGTTGGTCCAGTAGAGGCTGAGCTTGAAGCGACCGTCTTGCAGGTCGTTGAGGGCCACCAGCAAACCGTCATCCTCAGTAGCCACTGCCGCCAGGGATGAATTGGGGTTGGCCGGCTCCAGCGGGTACGGCTCACTCCAGGTTTGCCCGGCATCAATGGTGCGGCTGGCGAGCACGCGGTGATGGGTTTCGCCGGCGTAGCGCAACATCGCCACGGCGCGCTGGCCGTCCTGCGCCACGATGGTCGGCTGCAGGGAGTGCTTGCCACGGCTGATGCGGAATTTGTCGATCACCGCGCCGTCGGGGCTCAAGTACAGGTACTCGGCAAACTTGCCCATGAACTCGTGATACACCGGCAAGCCAATCGAACCGTCGGCGTGAAACACCGGCGCGGCGCGCACCAGCGTGCTGATATTAAAGAACGGTGAGGTCACCAATTGCCGCGGCGCCGACCAGTTTGCGCCGAGGTCAGTGGAGACCATCACGTTGATCGCGCTGGTGGCCCAGCCGCCGACCGACACCGACACATAAAACATCCACAGGCGTTTATCCGGCCCCAGCGCAATCACCGGATTGCCCAGTTTGCGAATGTAGCGCTGCGTGCCGTCGCGGGTACTTTCGCGCGTGGCCAGCACCTGCTCGGCGCCCCATTCGCCGCTGCGCGCATCAAACTTTGCGGTGCGCACCTGCACATCGGCGGCGCCTTCGCGGCTGCCGGCAAACCACACGGCCATCAAGTCGCCGCCGGGCAGGGCGGTGACGGAGGAGGCGTGCACAAAGTCGGTGAGTTGCGAGGACACAAAGCGGCTGGTGTATTGCGGCGCCGTCGCGACCTTGGAGGTATTCGGGCTCGCCTGGGCAAACGGCGCCAGCACGTGCGGCGGATGGCTTTGCCAGGCGGCGAAAAACACCGCGAGCAGGCTGCAGATCAGTAAGGCGGAGCGCATAGAGAACCTGTTGGGGAAAAGGATTACTGCGCACGCTCATCCGGCAGGCGCTTCCTGCGACCGGTGAGCATGGATAACGGCAGGTTGTCCTTCACCTGGAGACTTTCATACACGGCGGCCAGCACATGCACGCAGACCAGACCCAGCAGCACATTGGCGGCGGTTTCGTGGACTTGCAGCGGCCAGTCGGCGCCCCATAACGCGTCGACTTCCTGCATCAGGAAACCGCTGATACCGAGGGTCAGCAGCGCCGACAACATCAACAGCATCACCAGCGCGCCGATGGGCGAATGACCGAGGCGGTGCAGCCCTCGCCCGTCCAACACCCGACGCACATGGGCACTGAGTCGCGCAGGCGATGGCCAGAAATCTGACCAACGTGCACTGCGCGGTCCTACGAACCCCCACACCAGTCGCACCAGCAACCAGGCCATGGCGTAGTAGCCCAGCCACACATGCCAGTCGTCGCCCGCTTCGTTAAAGAAGTAGTTGGCGACGAAGACCCCGGCGATAGACAGATGAAACAGCCTTACCAGAGGGTCCCACAGGCGCAGGGATTCGCTTGGCATCAGCCCTTGATCTCAGTCTTCACGGCTTTGCCGGTGACCGGGTCGTGGTAGATCTCGACCTTGCGTTTGTCTTTGTCGAAGCCGTAGATCTCGTAGCAGTTACCGTCGGTGACCTTGAACTTGCTGATCTCGTACCCTTGCGCCTTGAGCGTGTCCTGGAAGGCTTTTTCGTCTTGCCACTGCGAGCGTTCGGCGGTGGTGCACTGCGGGCCGGCGAGGGCCATGGGGCTGGCGATAATCAGGGACAGCAGGAGAATTATGCGCATGGAAAAGCTCTCAGCAGATGTGGGAGATTTCACAGTGCAAAACCAACCTTAGCGCAACCTTAGTTGGCAACGCGCCGTAACATCTTTCCCCGAAGGGGCCGCTGCAGAACCGGCATCATTCCGCCGTTTCCTACAGAGATTCCGCAATGCGCCTACTCCTAGTCGAAGATGATCGTGCCCTCGGCCAGGGCATTCGCGTGGCATTGGGCGCAGAAGGCTACACCCTGGATTGGCTGCAGGATGGCCTCAGCGCCTTGCACGCACTGCGCACCGAAAGCTTCGATTTGCTCCTGCTCGACCTCGGCCTGCCGCGCCTCGATGGCCTCGACCTGTTGCAGCAACTGCGTGCCGGGCAATACGACCTGCCGGTGCTGATCCTCACCGCCCGCGACGGCACCGCTGAACGTATCGCCGGCCTGGACGCTGGCGCCGACGACTACCTGATCAAGCCCTTCGACGTCGAAGAACTCAAAGCCCGCGTGCGCGCCCTGTTGCGCCGCAGCCAGGGCCGCGCGCAGCCGATGTTGGAGCACGCTGGCGTCAGCCTCGACCCGGCTACCCAGCAAGTGCGCTATCAGGATCAAGACATCATCGTCACCCCAATGGAATACCAGCTGCTGCACCAACTGATGGTGCGCCCCGGCAAAGTCGTGACCCGCGAGCGCCTGTCCCGGGCGCTGTACGGTTGGCAAGACCGGGTGGAGAGCAACACCCTGGAAGTGCTGATCCATAACCTGCGCAAAAAGTTATCCACCGAGCTGATCCGCACCGTGCGCGGCGTCGGCTATGTACTAGCGCTCAAGCCATGACCTCCGTTCGCGCGCGCATTCTTATTCCGGTGCTGGTGTTTATTTTGCTCGGCGACGCGCTGATCAGCTGGCTGGTGCTGCGCGACAGCCACCATGAAATCGAAGAAGTCTATGACGCTCAACTCGCCCAAAGCGCACGCCTGCTGCAAGGCGTACTGCGCCAACGCGACCCCGGCGAAGCGGATTGGGACAGGTTGTATCAGGCGTTCGACCAGGCCATGAGCCGCGTCGGCGAGGACGGCGTCGCCCACCCGTATGAAACCCGCCTGACCTTCCAGGTATGGCGCACCGACGGTCAACTCCTCGTGCGCTCCGCCGAGGCGCCCGTGCTGGCTGCGCCGCCGACTACCCTCGGCGCCCACGACATCATGGATAACGGCAACGACTGGTGCGCCTTCCTCCTCGCCGACCCGCAGCAGGGCTTGCTGATCTGGGTGGGCGAGCGCGACGACATTCGCCAGGACCTGATCGAACGCATCGTGCGCCACACCCTCTGGCCCACCCTGATCGGCGTGCCGCTACTGACCGTGTTGATCTGGCTGACCATCGGCTGGGGCCTGAAACCGTTGCGCGCCATGGTGATGTCAATTCGCGGGCGCAGTACCGACACCTTGCAGCCGCTGCACCTCAAGCCGCTGCCGACTGATCTGGAACCGATGCAAACGGCGCTTAATCGGTTGTTGGTGCAGATGGATGACCTGCTCGAGCGCGAACGACGGTTTATCGCGGATGCAGCGCATGAACTGCGCACGCCGCTGGCGATTTTGCGCATCCACGCGCAGAACGCTCAAAGCGCTGCGACCGAAGAACAGCGGCGCGAAGCATTGGATTTTCTGGTGAATGGCGTGGACCGCGCCACGCGGATTGGGAGCCAGTTGCTGACCATGGCGCGCATCGAGCCGCAACTGAACAACCCCGTGTGCAAGCCTGTGCAACTGACGGAACTGGTGCGCGAAGAACTGGCTGAGCTGACGCCGCTGGCGATGGAAAAGGGTGTGGAGCTGGTGCTGGAAGGGGAGGAGCAATGTTGGGTACAAACCGAGCCGGTGGCGTTGGCGATTGCTCTGCAAAACCTGGTGACTAACGCGCTTAACTTTTCCCCCGCGGGCAGCGAAGTGAAAGTGGTGATCGGCGCTGACTGCTTGAGCGTGGAAGACCAAGGTCCGGGGATTGATGAAGCGGAAATGGAGCGCTTGTTTGAGCGGTTTTACAGTCGGCATAACGCCAATGGCGCTGGGCTGGGGTTGGCGATTGTGGAGATGATTGTCGGGAAGATCGGATGCAGGCTTACGCTGCTCAATCTGGAGCAGGGCGGCCTGCGCGCGCGGCTGGTATTCAAGGAAACCTGAAGCAGCCCGGCTCAAATGTGGGAGTTGTCGAGCCCCAGCGAGGCTACGAAGGGATCGCCTCGGTACGCCTGACCGACCGAAGCACTTGCATCGCTGCGCTCCCACGTCCTGTGCGCCTCTAGCAGCAAAAAAATCCGTTTGGTACGCCGCGAAGGCGACGCGGAACAGCGCATGAAAACACTGGGATATTGTGTTGAGGGGCAGGGACCAGGGCCAAGTCGAGCTAAGAGGTCGGGCCGAACAAATGCGGGTGCTGCGCCTGGAAGGACCTGAAGGTCTGGTACTTCCAGCGCTCACCACCTGGGTCTTCGTCTGTCGTGCTGACCTCGCCGAAGTACCAGTGCTCTGACTCGAAGATATCTCCGTCTTCATTCTCGTGAATGAAGTGAAAGCCGACTTCGTGAAGCCCCGGTGGGATGGTCAGGCTCCATTCTTTGGCCAGGCTTCGGCCAGTGATTCGAGCTTGGCGAAAGTACTCATAGTCGAAAGGTTGAGTGTGGCCCAAGTAGCGAGCTTTATCGGTGTAGACACAGACTCGGCTTGAGAACATGTCCGGAAGCATGACGCAGGCGACAACCCAGCATTCAGGGGCGTCGTCTGGTCGCGCTTTAAGCAGATGGCCTGAGACATTGATCAACTGTTGAGCACAGTGCGCCTGAATTTCCGGTGTGGTTTGTTTGCCCTCAACAAGATTTTCGATGACGGGGATTCTTTCGGTTACGTAGTCAGGTTGAGGCGGTAATTCTTCGTAGAAACAGCCTTCGAAGCTGTCGGCCCAGCGGCTCAGGGCTTTGAGGCGCCTGGGGATGTTGCGGAGTTTTTTGTTTGTTAGTGAAAGTCTGCGCATAAGGCTAAATTCTCTTAGGTTGGTTACTCGTGTGAGGAAAGGAACAGGTCAAGGTGGTTGGGCAGTTTTAAGGCACACGCTTTTTCGATTTTGAGTGTTTGTTCTTCCGTCAATGGGTAATCAAATACGCAATCCTCAGGCTGGCTCCATCCCATAATCTCCATTAGCTCTTGAGTGGATAGAGATAGCTCTTTCTCAAAGGATGCAAAATCCTCGTTAGGCAAAACGCCCATAATTACGTGGTTCATGGCTCTACCCTCCTACTAGGATCGGCTGGCTTTCGTTGTTTTCCGGTTATATGGTCGAACTCGCCGAGATGAACTCCATGTTTGGTGTACTTTTCGACAGCGCCATGTTGAAAGTCCCACTCATAGATTGTCCCGTCCGGATCTTTCCATCTAGGACGTTTACCTCCTCCTTTCATGGGCGTTTTAGAGCGTGCCCATTTTGCTTTTGGAAACGCAGCCAAGAGTTTAGGCTTGGTGTGGTAGGAGTGATCCCCAGCCCGAACGCTAACCACCACATACAGCGGCCGAACCCCCGACTCCACCGGGAACCCCAGAATAAAATCCCGATACTGCGGCGGATAAATCGGGTTCACCAGAATCTGCGCGGCCTTCTCGGTCGGTGGGTAAATCCAAATCACCGGCGCTTGCGGCGCTGCCTCCAAGGCCGGAATACCCAGCGTGTCGCCCGGATCAACCGCAGGCGTCCAGATCAGCTCCACGCCCTCACCCAAATCCGCTACAAATTGGTCGCCACGGCTTTGGAATTGCACCACATCAATCATCTGCCAATCGGCATGGTTGCCCGTGTAAAACCCATACCCCTTGAGCGTGCCGTCCTCACGCTGCTCCACATGCAAACGCATCTGCGACCGCGCCTGTGGCAGCGAACGCAATTGCTCCTCGCTGTAGAGCGCGCTATCACCCAGCTCCGACGGCCAAGCCAGCGCCACCAAACCGGCCAATAATCCACCGGCGACAGTGCCAGCTGCGGTGGCTGCGGATTCCACCACCGCCGAACGCAACGCCAACTGCCCTAAACCAACGGGCAGGGCGCTGCCGCTGATCTTGCGCAAAGCAACCGCGCCTCGGCTGTCCACCTCGCGCCCACCCAACAGGCTGAAGTGGCCGTAATCCTTGATCAGCTCCAGCGGTACGTAACCGGTGGGGTCGTTGTAGCGAATGATGCCGTCGGGCAGTTGGCAGGGTTTGGTGAACACGCAGCCCGGAAGCTTTACGGGCGTAGCCGCCGGGGCAGGTGCCGAGTTGAATAAGTCTATCGGCGGCGAATAGGGCTCCCGTTTCGGCTGCGGAATCAGGATGCGCCGTTTGAGTTGTTCTTCTTCGGTGATGGGGTACGCGCGTTCTGACATGACGGGCTCACTTCCTTGTGCGAGGGAGTGAGCGTACGAGGGGGGATCAGAGGTTGATGTCGGTGTTGTTCGATGGTGTGCGTGGGAAAAGTCATTCTGTTAGCGACGATAATTAAAAAGGGGGCCAACAGCCCGACCTCCACCGCCTATTTCGCGTCAACTCCGGCGTACTCATCCGCGTTGACCTGGAGCATGCCTCCGCGCTGCTGCACTGTTCCAAAATGCTCGCGTTGGATGCCGCCATGGACAACAGCGCGGATCGCTACGCCTGGGCGGCGCATTATTTGGGGGGGATGGCGAAGGCGGTGGTGGATGATTTGGCTAATGGGATGTTGCCGAATGGGGTGATGGAAGAGGGCGACGCTGTTGGTGTGTAGGCGGGTGAGTTGAGGGTGTGGCGGCTGGCGTCTTCGCAGGCAAGCCAGCTCCCACAGTGGAGGGTGTACATCCGTTGAATCAGTGTTGGCAGTAAAGAGACCTTGGGACGCCAAGGTCTCTTTTTTTGTTTATGTGTATGACGTTTTGCTCGCGGATCTGTATCTAACGGCCTGCTTTTCATCGCCCTACCATGGTGCCCAGCACAACTCTTAAGGAGCGACACCATGCCCGAACTGTCCAGCTGGCTAGCCTACGGCCTGATCTCACTCGGCATGGTACTCACGCCCGGGCCGAACATGATTTACCTCATTTCCCGCTCGATTTGCCAAGGCCGTACGGCCGGGTTGATTTCGCTGGGCGGTGTTGCGCTGGGGTTTGTGGTTTACATGTTGTGCGCGGCATTGGGGATTACCGCGCTGGTGATGGCGGTGCCGTTTGCCTACGACGCGCTGCGGCTCGGCGGGGCGTTGTACCTGGTGTACCTGGCCTGGCAGGCGGTCAAGCCGGGTGGTCGTTCGCCGTTTCAGGTTCGGGATTTGCCCCAGGACAGCCCGCGCAAACTGTTCATGATGGGCTTTGTGACCAACCTGCTGAACCCCAAAGTGGCAGTCATGTACTTGTCGTTGCTGCCGCAGTTTATCGACCCGAACGGGCATGGCAGTGTGCTGACGCAATCGCTGATTTTGGGCTTTACGCAGATTGCCATCAGCGTGAGCGTCAACTCGGTGATTGCCGTTATGGCGGGCTCCATCGCGGTGTTCTTCGTCACCCGCCCGGGTTGGCAGGTGGCGCAGCGCTGGGTGATGGGCTCGGTGTTGATGGGGTTGGCGGTGCGAATGGCGGTTGAAGGGCGGCGGTAAGTCGCGTCACAGGATGGCTTTCAGGTAGTCCTTGAGTGCGTTGAGCGGGGCGTCGAGTGCTTCGAGTGTCGGCGCTTGGCGCACGTCCACCGCAAGCCGTTGCAGCTCACGCCCCATCACCGTGTTTGGCCCGCCCAGGGAGTCGAGTGCTAATGTCAGGCATTCATCAAGCTTGAGCTGAATCGCGGCCAAATCCCCCTGACGCACCAACAACCCGAACACCTCGCGCTCATACCCATCCATGACCAGGTCATCGCGCAGAATCGGGCTCGCACCTTCGGTCTCATGCACCAACTTGAGAGCAAAAAGGGCAACAGCTTCCAGCGTCAATTCCATGGTCCCGGCTCCTTAACGTCTGCGTTCGCCTGTGCCTGCTCACTTTTTCACAGGCGAAAAAAAAGACCTTGAATTTCAAGGTCTTTCTTTAAGATGGTGCCCGAGGGAGACTCGTGCATTCCATATAAATCAAGCCTTGCAGGGTGATTGTAAGATTAGGGATACAAGCCGGGATACACATTTAGTCCGGCTGCGTCTTATCCTTGGGCGGGAAGAGTAATGCAAGGCGAGCACGTACGACAGATGCTTCAACGGTTTCGACAAATTTTCTGACGTCCTCCATTGCCTGCGTAACCCATTCTGCTGGAAATGAGTGCTCCGCCCCATTCTTGTCCTTTCCGTTCCTATGAACAACGTCGTGCCTGATCTGTACTAATTCAAGAAGTCTGATCTTGAGCTCTTCGTCTGGAAAGATATCTACCTCTAGGGCGATCTTAAAAATAGCCTCGATTTTTGGGAGGTTGTGATAAAGCAGTCCCTTGAGGTAGCTGCGGATCCTGTCACTTACCACCTCAGGGTTTGCCAATATAGTGCTCAAAGGGACCTTCTCAGCGGATAACTCTTTATCTTTGATGGCTAAGCGCTGCATCGCCTTCGGTTCTGTAAGTACTGCGCCTTGGAGCGTATCTCCTAGGTACGCCTTGAATCGCCCCTAGTTTCGTAGACACCTCCAAGCCTTAAAATGAGGCCCATTAGGAGGTGCCATGAGCAACCAGCGTTATCCCGAAGAATTCAAAATCCAGGCGGTCAAGCAAGTGACCGAAAAGCAGCTTCCTGTCTCGGAGGTGGCTGCACGATTGGGTGTGTCTGTGCACAGCCTCTATGCCTGGGTTAAGCGCTACACCAAGCCTCAGGAACAGCGCGTTGAGGAGGATGATCAGAGCGCTGAGGTTCGTCGTCTACGTGCCGAGCTGAAACGGGTGACGGAGGAGCGAGACATCTTAAAAAAGGCCGCCGCGTACTTTGCCAAGGAGTGCGGCTGAAGTACGCCTTTATTAAGCAGCAAGCGGGTCATTACGCGATTCGACGGCTTTGCCTGACGCTCAAGGTTCATCCCAGCGGCTACTACGCGTGGCTATCAGAACCAAAATCTGCGCGAGCCAAGGACGATCAGCGACTGCTTGGATTGATCAAACACTCCTGGCTGGAAAGCGGTGGCGTTTATGGCTATCGAAAGATCCATGATGACCTGCGAGAGGTTGGTGAGAGCTGTGGCCGTCACCGGGTGGCTAGGTTGATGCGCCTTGAAGGTTTACGTTCTCAGACTGGGTATCGACGGAGGCCTGGAAAATACGGCGGTAAGCCAGCCGTTGCCTCACCGAACTTACTGAAGCGCCAATTCGATGTCAGAGAACCCAACAAAGTTTGGGTCACAGACATTACCTACATCCGAACATATGAAGGCTGGCTGTATTTGGCCGTGGTGCTCGATCTGTTTTCACGCCAGATCATTGGTTGGTCAATGAAGTCGCAGATGACCAGCGACGTAGCCATTGATGCACTGCTGATGGCGGTTTGGAGACGTAAGCCGAAGCAAGAGGTGATGATCCACTCGGATCAAGGCAGTCAGTACAGCAGCTCAGACTGGCGAAGCTTCTTGAAAGCTAACAACCTGGTAGCCAGCATGAGTCGTCGAGGTAATTGCCACGACAACGCTGTGGCGGAGAGCTTTTTCCAGTTGCTGAAGCGGGAACGGATCAAGCGTAAAATCTACACTACACGCCAGGATGCTCGAGATGATGTGTTCGATTACATCGAGATGTTTTACAACCCAAAACGACGCCACAGTTTCAACAATCAGCTGTCACCGGTAGAGTTTGAAAAGCGTTACGCAGCGAGCCTTGAGAGTGTCTAGAAAACCCGGGGCGATTCATAGTCGTGCCTGTAAAGTGAAAGACAGGCACAGACTAAGAGGCAAAAAAAAAGCAAACACGGTTTGCTTTTCTCCCACTGCATAAAAATTATGTGGGTAGAAAACCGCCTTTCTTTAGGTATTTCCTTACGGTT
This sequence comes from Pseudomonas sp. NFX183, assembly GCF_047943075.1. Taxonomy (NCBI): domain Bacteria; kingdom Pseudomonadati; phylum Pseudomonadota; class Gammaproteobacteria; order Pseudomonadales; family Pseudomonadaceae; genus Pseudomonas; species Pseudomonas sp. NFX183. The sequence goes on from NZ_CP181333.1 coordinate 3,318,817, forward strand.
GGTATAGAGCCCTTGCCCTGTTTAACGAGCATTTTGACGAGGTCGGCCGCTGATATTTTGGGGTCAATAGCGATTTGCTTTATTGCCGATTTGCTTATCTCTTCAAAAAGCTTTTTGGTTCTCTCTTGCTTCACTGTCCCCGGCTTGCCGTTGGCTTTCCCGGCTGCTTTGGCTCTTTCCGACGCTTTAGCTGCAAATGCCTGATCGAGTGCAGTTCGAAGAAACCGAGATGCGATCAAGTCGTTTCTGAGGTTGTCCATGTGGTCAGCTTCTTGGTACAGCGAAGCTAACATCAAGGCTTTTGAGGTCTCGCCATACCGAATGGCGAACTCCTCCCGGGCCTCTATTTCAAGTTCGCTGCTACGCTCCCTTTCCCTTTTGAGGAGAGAAGCATACTGGGTGGCGTCAGTTAGCCTGATCTGCTCAACCAGATCATAGTCAAGGTCATAGAGACGCAGCTCTAGGTTGAAAAGCCAGTTGCCAAGTGCCGTTACTGCCTCGACTGCCTGAATGAGCGCATAGGTTGCTACAAGCTGGGTGTCGCTGGCTGGGTGATTGACCCCTAAGACGCCTCGAATGACTCTAGGTAGTGAGGTCGCTTCGGAAAAACAAACGTGCTGATCAATCACGCTTCGAAGATGAAACATCTTCGTTGTAGTTGATTCTGCACAGTCAGCGTAGCGGCCGTCCTCTAGCCAGTAGGACATCGCGTTGTCGATGCAGTGAAACGCATCGCTAAAGCGTTCGGAGAATTGGTGATACAACGACAACGTGCGAACAGCGATTTCAACATCGTCGAGATCCCAAAGTAGGCAGCCGACATCCACGCCGGCGATTTCTAGTTCTATGCTGTACTCAATGTCCATTGAGTTCTCCCCGACGCCCCGAGGCCAGTGGGCTAACGCAGCGGTTTTCGAAGGGAAGCGCGGATGCCAGCAGGATTGCGGGTGTGGCCTTTCTGTAACACGACTGCTCGGTGTAACACGTGGTGTTCAGAGATTGCGCATTGCGTGTAACGCTAAATATGTTCAATAAAAACAATGGTTTATATGTTTGCGTAACACGGGTAACACCCGTAACACCATTTGTTAGGGGGTATAGGGTTAACTGCTTCACACGGCCTTCCCAAATTGACCTTGCACTACATTTCCGGCCTCTAGGGAATCAAGGTGATCGGCGTACCATTGCATCATTTTTACGCGTTGCTCAAAGTATTGGGCCTTGTTGTATACCCCCGAGATGCCTTCCTCTTTGTGAGCCAATTGCGCTTCAACATGTTCCTTCGGCCAGCCATGTTCTCGAAGTAACGTGCTCGCGGTGTGTCGAGTACCGTGTCCTACTAGACGCCCTTTGTAGCCGATGGTAGCGAAGACTTTGTTGATTGTGTTTTCGCTGATGGTTGGGTTCTTTGCTCCGACGCCGGGGAAAAGCCAGCGACTCCGTCCCGTTAAACAGTGCAGTTCCCTCAGTGCTGTAACGGCTTGGTGGGGAAGGGGGCATACAAAATCCCGGCGCATCTTCATCTTGGCAGCAGGCGTCGTCCAAATGGCCTTCTCAAGGTCGAACTCTTTCCATTCAGCCAAGCGGACCATGCCTGGGCGGGATGCCGTCCAGATACAAAGCCATGCGGCGGTACGTGCCGTCAGTCTGCTCGGAGTGTTTTTGAGTGCTTGGAGGAACTCAGCGAGTTCAGGCTCCAGCAAGTGTGGATGCTGCTGAGTCTTGGGCGCCTGGGCGGCAATGTCGCGAAGGCGGCTGCCCGGATCGTTTTCGGTGAGTCCTAAACCAATCGCTCGGCCGAAGATTTGGTTGATCCAGGTGCGGCACTTTTCTGCCACGTTGTGAGCGTCTCTAGCTTCGAGGGATGCCTGGAGATCTGCACAGTCCGTACGAGTGATTTCGTCGAGGGGCTTATCTCCCAATGCGGGGAGTATGTCCTTATCCAGGTAGGTGCGGATTTTATGAAGGGTAGATGGGGCGAGGCCTTTTTCTTCTTTGGCCTTTAGCCAAGCTTCAGCAGCAGCTCGAAACGTTCGGGCCTTGGCCGCATCGATCGCAGCTTTAGCGGATCGTTTCTGCTCAAGGGGATCGGCGCCGCTGCTTACTACCTTGCGTAGATCGGCAGCTTTGTCTCTTGCCAGCGCACCACTGACCTCTGGGTAACCCCCGAGCCCCATCCAAGCCCAATTGCCTGCTGGACGTTTGTAGCGTAGCTGCCAGGATTTACCACCATCAGGTTTGACCCTGAAGTAAAGGCCGTTTCCGTCTAGCTCCCGGTATTCCTTTGACTCCGGCTCCAGCCCTGCAAGCGTCGTGTCTGCAAGAGGGCGGCGCTTGATATCTGCGCGCTTCATCCTTGTATCCCAAAGTTCGGTATTTTTCTCAGGATACAAGCAGGGATACAGGGATACAACGGATAAGGGGAGACAGGGGTAGACAGACAGGCACAAAAAAACCGGCCAAGTGGCCGGTTTATCTGGGTCTGAGAGGCTGGTAGAGACTCTCAGATACTGCTATGTGGTGCCCCGAGGGAGACTCGAACTCCCACTCCTTTCGAAAACGGATTTTGAATCCGCCGCGTCTACCAATTCCGCCATCAGGGCTCAATGGCGGCGAAGTATAGAGATGAGATTACCGTTGGTCAATCACGTTTCATGGTCTATTTTCACTATTTCCGCTAGACTTCCCGGCCCTGCTAGACGAACCCCATCATGCGCGTTGCTGACTTTACTTTTGAGCTCCCTGATTCGCTGATCGCTCGCCACCCTTTGGCCGAGCGTCGCGCCAGTCGACTGCTGACCCTGGACGGGGTGAGCGGTGCCCTCGCACACCGTCAATTCACTGATTTGCTTGAGCATTTGCGCCCAGGCGATCTGATGGTGTTCAACAATACCCGGGTGATTCCGGCACGGCTGTTTGGCCAGAAAGCGTCCGGCGGCAAGCTGGAAATTCTGGTCGAACGGGTGCTGGACAGCCATCGTGTGCTGGCCCATGTGCGCTCCAGCAAGTCGCCGAAACCGGGTTCGAGCATCCTCATCGATGGCGGTGGCGAGGCCGAAATGGTCGCGCGCCATGACGCGCTGTTTGAGCTCAAGTTTGCCGAAGAGGTGTTGCCGCTGCTGGAACGCGTCGGCCATATGCCGTTGCCTCCTTATATAGACCGCCCCGATGAAGATGCGGACCGCGAGCGCTATCAGACGGTGTACTCGCGGCGCTTGGGTGCGGTTGCCGCGCCGACGGCTGGGCTGCATTTCGACCAGCCGCTGCTGGATGCGATTGCTGCCAAGGGCGTCGAAAGTGCCTATGTGACCCTGCACGTGGGGGCCGGCACGTTTCAGCCGGTGCGTGTGGATAACATCGAAGACCACCATATGCACAGCGAATGGCTCGAAGTCAGCCAGGAAGTGGTGGATGCGGTGGCGGCGTGCAAGGCGCGCGGCGGTCGTGTTGTGGCGGTGGGCACCACCAGCGTGCGGTCGCTGGAGAGTGCGGCGCGTGATGGCGTGCTCAAGCCGTTCAGCGGCGACACCGATATCTTTATTTTCCCGGGCCGGCCGTTTCATGTGGTCGATTGCCTGGTCACCAACTTCCATTTGCCGGAATCCACGCTGTTGATGCTGGTGTCGGCATTTGCCGGTTACCCGGAAACCATGGCCGCTTATCAAGCGGCCATCGCCAACGAGTACCGTTTTTTCAGCTACGGTGATGCGATGTTTATCACCCGAAACCCTGCGCCGACTGCTCCTAAAGAAGCGGGCCCTGAGGAACAACTATGAGTCGTATGTCGTTTGAATTGTTGGCCACGGATGGCAAGGCTCGTCGTGGTCGCCTCACGTTTCCGCGCGGCACCGTCGAAACCCCGGCCTTCATGCCCGTGGGCACCTACGGCACCGTAAAAGGCATGCTGCCGCGTGACATCGTCGCCACCGGCGCCGAGATCATCCTCGGCAACACCTTCCACCTGTGGCTGCGCCCGGGCACGGAAGTGATCAAGAAGCATGGCGACCTGCATGACTTCATGAAGTGGCAGGGCCCGATCCTCACCGATTCCGGTGGTTTCCAGGTGTTCAGCCTGGGCGCCATGCGCAAGATCAAGGAGGAGGGCGTGACCTTCGCCTCGCCGGTCGACGGGTCCAAGGTGTTCATGGGCCCGGAGGAGTCGATGCAGGTGCAACGCGACCTGGGCTCCGACATCGTGATGATCTTTGACGAGTGCACGCCGTACCCGGCGGACGAAGACGTGGCGCGTATCTCTATGGAGCTGTCGTTGCGTTGGGCTCAGCGTTCGAAGAATGCCCATGGCGACAACACCGCGGCGCTGTTCGGTATCGTTCAGGGCGGCATGCACGAAAGCCTGCGCAAGCGTTCGCTGGAAGGCCTGGACAAGATCGGCTTTGACGGCCTGGCCATCGGCGGTTTGTCGGTGGGCGAGCCCAAGCACGAGATGATCAAGGTGCTGGATTACCTGCCGGGCCTGATGCCGGCTGACAAACCTCGTTACCTTATGGGCGTTGGCAAACCGGAGGATCTCGTAGAGGGTGTGCGCCGCGGTGTGGACATGTTCGATTGCGTGATGCCAACCCGTAATGCCCGCAATGGGCATCTGTTCATCGATACAGGCGTGCTGAAGATCCGTAACGCGTTCCATCGCCATGATGATTCGCCGCTGGATCCCACCTGTGACTGCTACACCTGCCAGAACTTCTCGCGCGCTTATCTGCACCATCTGGACAAGTGCGGGGAAATGCTGGGTAGCATGTTGAATACCATCCACAATTTGCGTCACTACCAAGTCCTGATGGCTGGTTTGCGCGAGGCTATTCAACAGGGTACATTGGCCGCCTTCGTCGATGCCTTCTATGCCAAGCGCGGGCTCCCTGTGCCGCCCTTGGACTGAGTTTTCCGACCCTAAGATTCACTATTTGCAACTGGAGTGCTAAATGAGCTTTTTTATCTCTAATGCCATGGCTGACGCCGCTGCGCCTGCCGCTGCCGGCCCTATGGGCGGTGGTTTTGAGTGGATTTTCCTGGTCGGCTTCCTGGTCATCTTCTACCTGATGATCTGGCGTCCACAGGCCAAGCGCGCCAAAGAGCAGAAAAACCTGCTGGGCAGCCTGCAAAAAGGTGACGAAGTTGTGACCACTGGCGGCATCGCCGGCAAGATCACCAAGGTTTCCGATGCTTTCGTGGTTCTGGAAGTCTCCGACACCGTAGAAATGAAGTTCCAGAAGGGCGCCATCGCCGCCACGTTGCCAAAAGGCACGCTCAAAGCGATCTGAGTAACAACCTTTACCAATCGACGGGGCGCGCAAGGCGCCCCGCGTTATAAGCGGGCGGCGTGATGCTGAACAAATACCCTCTGTGGAAATACGTACTGATCCTGGCGGTGCTGGCGATCGGTTTTATTTATTCCGCTCCCAATCTTTATCCTGATGACCCTGCGATCCAGATCACGGGCGCCAGCACTTCGCTGCAAGTCAATCAGGCTGACCTGGAACGCGCGAGCAAAGCGCTCACCGATGCGGGCATTCAGGTTAAAGCGGCAACATTGGCGGCTGATGCGAAGGGCGGCTTGTTGCGCCTGACCAAGGCAGAAGACCAATTACCGGCCAAAGACGTTGTGCGCAAGGTCATGGGTGACGACTACGTTGTCGCGCTGAACCTGGCACAGACCACGCCAAAATGGCTGCGCAGCATTGGCGCGCACCCGATGAAGCTGGGTCTGGACTTGTCCGGTGGTGTGCACTTCCTGTTGGAAGTCGACATGGACAAAGCCCTCGACGCACGCCTGAAAGTCTACGAAGGCGATGTGAAGAGCCTGCTGCGCAAAGAGAAGTTGCGTTATCGCAGCCTGCCGCAGCTCAACGGTGCCATCCAGCTGGGCTTCTCTGACGAAGCGTCCCGCGAACAGGCCCGTGCGCTGATCCGCAAGAACTTCAACGATTTCGACATCGTGCCGGCCGACCTCAATGGTCAACCTGTACTGCGTCTGGCGATGACCCCAGCCAAGCTGGCGGAAATCCGCGAATACTCCATCAAGCAGAACTTGACCACGGTACGTAACCGCGTCAACGAGCTGGGTGTGGCTGAGCCGATTGTTCAGCGTCAAGGCGCCAACCGCATCGTGGTCGAGTTGCCGGGCGTGCAGGACACTGCTGAAGCCAAGCGTATCCTGGGTAAGACCGCCAACCTGGAGTTCCGTCTGGCTGCTGAGCCGGGTGCTTCTCGCGCGACTGCCGAAGAATTCGAGTTCCGTGAAGGTAATCGTCCTCCAGCGTTGATCGAGCGTGGCTTGATCATCACTGGCGACCAGGTCACCGATGCCAAGGCTGGTTTTGGCGAGCACGGTACGCCTGAAGTGAACATTCGTCTGGATGGTCACGGCGGCGAACTGATGAGCCGCGCCACGCGCAGCAACGTTGGTCGCAGCATGGCGGTGATCTTCATCGAGCAGCGCCCGATCACCACCTACACCAAGCAAGTGGTCAACGGCGTCGAGAAAGACGTGCCGGTGCAGACCTTCAAGGAAGAGAAGAAGATCATCAGCCTGGCGACCATCCAGTCGCCACTGGGTGCTCAATTCCGCATCACAGGCCTGAACGGCCAGGGCGAATCGTCCGAGCTGGCACTGCTGCTGCGTGCCGGTGGCCTGGCGGCGCCGATGTACTTCGCTGAAGAGCGCACCATTGGCCCGAGCCTGGGTGCCGATAACATCACCAAGGGTATCGACGCGGCCTTGTGGGGCATGCTGTTCGTGTCGCTGTTCATCATTGCCATCTACCGCTTCTTCGGCATCATTGCCACCGTGGCCCTTGCGGGCAACATGGTCATGCTGCTGGCGCTGATGTCGCTGCTGGGCGCTACACTGACCCTGCCAGGTATCGCCGGTATCGTGCTCACCATGGGTATGGCGGTAGATGCCAACGTACTGATCTTCTCGCGGATTCGTGAAGAGATCGCGGCGGGCATGACCGTACAGCGTGCAATCAACGAAGGCTTCGGCCGGGCATTTACCGCGATTCTTGACTCCAACTTGACCACTTTGCTGGTCGGCGGGATTCTCTTTGCCATGGGCACCGGCCCGGTCAAAGGTTTTGCGGTCACCATGTCCCTCGGTATCTTTACCTCGATGTTCACGGCCATCATGGTGACCCGCGCAATGGTCAACCTGATCTTTGGCGGGCGTGACTTCAAGAAGTTGTGGATTTAAGGGGCTGCCATGTTACGTACAATCAACTTCATGGGCGTTCGCAACATTGCGTTCGGCGTCACTGTGCTCCTTACCGTTCTGGCGCTGTTCAGCTGGTTCCATAAGGGCCTGAACTACGGTCTGGACTTCACCGGCGGTACGCTCATCGAGCTGACCTACGAGAAGCCGGCCGACGTTACCCTGGTGCGCAACGAGCTGGTCAAGGCCGGCTATCACGAAGCCATCGTGCAGAGCTTTGGTGCAACTACCGATCTGCTGGTGCGTATGCCAGGTGAAGACCCGCAACTGGGTCACCAGGTAGCCGAAGCCTTGCAGAAGGTCGGCGGCGACAACCCGGCGTCGGTCAAGCGCGTTGAGTTCGTAGGCCCGCAGGTGGGTGAAGAGCTGCGCGACCAGGGCGGCCTCGGCATGCTGATGGCGCTGGTCGGCATCATGATCTACCTGGCGTTCCGCTTTCAGTGGAAGTTCGGCGTCGGCGCGATTGTGTCGCTGATCCACGACGTGATTGTGACCGTGGGCATCCTCGCGTACTTCCAGATCACTTTCGACCTGACAGTGTTGGCGGCGGTGCTGGCGATCATTGGTTACTCGCTCAACGACACCATCGTGGTATTCGACCGGGTGCGTGAAAACTTCCGTGTACTGCGCAAGGCGTCGCTGATCGAGAACATCAACGTCTCGACCACCCAGACCCTGCTGCGGACCATGGCGACATCGATCTCCACGTTGCTGGCGATTGCTGCGCTGATGATCTTCGGTGGCGACAACCTGTGGGGCTTCTCCCTGGCGCTGTTCATCGGCGTTCTGGCGGGCACCTACTCGTCGATCTACATCGCCAACGTGGTGCTGATCTGGCTGAACCTCAACAGCGAAGACTTGATCCCTCCTGCCGCTACCGGCAAGGAGGTCGACGACCGCCCTTGATGGGCGCTTGTTGACACGCTGTTACAAAGAAGGCGCGAGTATTGAACTCGCGCCTTTTTTTTTGCTCCAAGGCTGGGTATAGCGCGGACGTTTCGGTCCGCTTGTGATGGTCAGGAGGTTCACGTGAACAAGTCGTTGCTGGTTGGTGCGGTATTGGGTGCTGTCGGTGTGACTGCCGGGGGTGCTGTTGCCACCTACAGCCTGGTAAAAAGCGGCCCTGAGTATGCGCAAGTGCTGGCGGTGCAGCCGGTGAAAACCCAGATTAAAACCCCGCGCGAGGTCTGCAAGGACGTCGCCGTAACCCGGCAGAAGCCGGTGCAGGATCAGCATCAAATCGTCGGCACTGTGGTGGGTGCGCTGGCCGGTGGCCTGTTGGGCAACCAGGTCGGTGGCGGTAATGGCAAGAAGCTGGCGACTGTAGCCGGTGCGGTGGGTGGTGGTTACGCCGGTAACAAGGTTCAGGAAGGCATGCAGAACCGCGATACCTACACCACCACGCAAACCCGGTGTAACACCGTCAACGACATCAGCGACAAGGTTGTCGGCTATGACGTGCGGTACACCCTGGATGGCAAGGAAGGTTCGGTGCGGATGGACCGTGATCCGGGTGGTCAGATTCCAGTGGATAAAGAAGGTCGTTTGGTCTTGGGTCAAAACCAGCAGTAATTCCAGGCCGGGCGCGGGTCAAAATGTGGGAGCGGGCTTGCTCGCGAACGCGGAGTGTCAATCAACAGATTTATTGACTGGCTACCGCTTTCGCGAGCAAGCCCGCTCCCACATTGGGTATGGGTTGACGCTGGAATTGCCGTATCACCCAAATGCCAGGCATAAAAAAAGCACCCCTCGGGGTGCTTTTTTGTGCTCGCTCGCTTAGCGCTTCAGCGAAGCCGGCAGGTGCGGCTGGATCGCCGTCAGTACTGCCTTGAAGCATTTGGTGTTGCCAGCAACAACGTGGCCTTTCTCAAGGAAGTCGTGACCGCCGGTGAAGTCGCTCACCAAACCGCCAGCCTCTTGAATCAGCAGGGCGCCTGCGGCCATGTCCCACTCGGACAGGCCCGACTCCCAGAACGCGTCAAAACGGCCGGCAGCCACATAAGCCAGGTCCAGGCTGGCTGCGCCAGCGCGACGGATACCGGCGGTCTGGCCAACCAGGGCGCGGAACATGCCCAGGTAGTTTTCCAGGTTGTCCATCTGGTCGTCACGGAACGGGAAGCCCGTGCCCAGCAGGGCGCCGTCCAGGCTGGTGCGACCGCTGACACGCAGGCGACGACCATTCAACTGGGCGCCACGGCCACGGCTGGCGGTGAATTCTTCCTGGCGAACCGGGTCCAGAACCACTGCGTGTTCCAGGCGGCCGCGGTATTTGCAGGCAATGCTCACCGCAAAGTGAGGAATGCCGCGCAGGAAGTTGGTGGTGCCATCCAGTGGGTCGATGATCCACAGGTAGTCTTCGCCTTCGCCGCTGCCTTTGTGCAAACCGGTTTCTTCGCCGAGGATGCCGTGGGTAGGGTAGGCCTTGCGCAGCGCGTCGATGATTTTCTGTTCGGCGGCGCGATCCACCTCGGACACATAATCCTTGGCGTCTTTTTCGTCGACCTTGATGGTATCCAGGCGCTCGATGGAGCGGAAGATCAATTCACTGGCGCTGCGGGCGGCGCGCAGCGCGATATTCAGCATGGGCTGCATGGATGTGTCACCTAAGGTTGTTAAAGAAAGCCGGGCATTCTAGCAGAAACTTTCTTCAGGTGAAGGACGACGTTAGCTTTCATGGCATAACCTTAGGCTGTTCTGTAAGATTTGCTCCCCTTTCCCGTGTCCGAGAGCGCCTCCCTTGCTGCAAAACATTCGTGTCGTTTTGGTCAATACCAGTCATCCCGGCAACATCGGCGGGGTGGCGCGAGCCATGAAAAACATGGGGCTGACGCGCCTGGTGCTGGTCGAGCCGCGCGTGTTCCCGCACCACGAGGCCGATGCCCGTGCATCCGGCGCCAACGACATCCTGGAAAAAGCCCAGGTTGTCGCTACCTTGGAAGACGCTTTGGTCGGCTGCAACCTGGTGCTCGGCACCAGCGCCCGCGACCGTCGCATCCCCTGGCCACTGCTGGATCCGCGCGAGTGCGGCACCAAGGTAGTGGAGGAAGCTGCCGGCGGCGCAGAAATCGCTTTGGTATTCGGCCGTGAAGACTCCGGCCTCACCAATGACGAGCTGCAGCGATGTCATTACCACGTGCACATTCCATCAGACCCTGAATTCAGTTCGCTGAACCTCGGGGCGGCGGTGCAGGTATTGAGTTATGAAGTGCGCATGGCCTGGCTGGCTGCTGAAGGTCAGCCGAGCAAGATAGAAAAGGATGAAGTTGCATCGACCAAGAGTGGCGAACTGGCCACGATGGACGAGCTGGAGCGATTCTATGAGCACCTGGAGCAAACCCTGGTGGCCATCGAATTTCTCGATCCGGAAAAACCACGGCACTTGATGGCACGCCTGCGTCGCTTGTACGGACGCAGCTCGGTCAGCCGAGCAGAGATGAATATATTGCGTGGCATCCTCACGGAAACCCAGAAAGCGGCCCGTGGCGAGCTGCTTAAGCGGAAGGATTAAAAATGTTCGAGCGTTTGCGAGAAGATATCCAGAGTGTTTTCCACCGTGACCCGGCGGCGCGCAACGCCTTTGAAGTGCTGACCTGCTACCCGGGCATGCACGCGATCTGGATTCACCGCCTGTCCGGCGCGTTGTGGGGCATGGGCTGGAAATGGCTGGCGCGCGTGGTGTCGAACTTCGGCCGCTGGTTGACCGGGATCGAGATTCACCCGGGCGCCAAGGTGGGGCGTCGCTTCTTTATCGACCATGGCATGGGCATTGTGATTGGCGAGACCGCCGAAATCGGTGATGACGTGACCTTGTATCAAGGCGTGACCCTGGGCGGTACCACCTGGAATAAAGGCAAGCGCCACCCGACTCTGGGTGATGGCGTGGTGGTAGGGGCGGGCGCCAAGGTGCTCGGCCCCTTTACGGTGGGTGCCGGTGCCAAAGTAGGCTCCAACGCCGTGGTGACCAAGGCCGTACCGCCTGGCGCCACCGTCGTGGGCATTCCGGGGCGGATCATCGTCAAACCGGAAGTCGGCGATGAGCAGGAAGCCAAGCGCAAGGCCATGGCTGAGAAAATCGGCTTTGATGCCTACGGCGTCAGCGAAGACATGCCTGACCCCGTGGCGCGTGCTATCGGGCAATTGCTAGACCACTTGCAGGCAGTCGACGGCAAGCTGGACGGCATGTGCGGCGCGTTGAAGGAGTTGGGCAGCAACTATTGTGCGAAAGATCTGCCTGAGCTGCGCGAAGAAGACTTTGCCGAGATCAAGAGCGAGGCCGCCACCAAGGCTGGCTGAGTCTTAAGGTCGGTAAAAATCTCCTGTGGGAGCTGGCTTGCCTGCGATAGCGGTCTGCCAGCCACCCTTTCGTACTGATCCACCGCTTTCGCAGGCAAGCCAGCTCCCACATCTGATCTCCATTGGTCTTGGCGTGAGGCTTTGGCCCCGTTCCCGCTGTTCGATCCCGCCCCATCCTGCTATGATTCGCGCGCCCTTTTTACGGGTAATCCTGACTAAAGTACTAGGTCTTATAGTTGACTTAAATACTCGGGAATCGCATACTTGCTCCCATTCTGAAACACCTTGGTACTTGTCCATGAGACTGACTACAAAAGGCCGATACGCGGTAACCGCCATGCTTGACCTGGCCTTGCACGCGCAAACTGGGCCGGTGTCCCTGGCCGATATCTCCGAGCGCCAAGGCATTTCCCTGTCCTACCTCGAACAGCTGTTTGCCAAATTGCGCCGTAGCAACTTGGTTTCCAGCGTACGTGGGCCGGGTGGCGGCTACCAACTGTCCCGCGACATGCAGGGCATTCAGGTAGCCCAGGTGATCGACGCGGTCAACGAATCCGTCGATGCCACCAAATGCCAGGGTTTGGGTGATTGCCACGCCGGCGACACCTGCCTGACGCACCACTTGTGGTGTGACTTGAGCCTGCAGATCCATGAGTTTTTGAGTGGTATCAGCTTGGCTGATCTTGTGACTCGCCGTGAGGTGCAAGAAGTAGCCCAGCGTCAGGACCAGCGCCGTTGTAACACCAAGGCGCCGCGTCTGGACAAGATCGAAGCGTCCGCCGTCGAGTGACAGCCGCAGAGCTAACGGCACGCCAGCCAGCCTGATTTAGGAGAAAGTCCATGAAATTGCCGATTTACCTTGATTACTCAGCGACCACCCCGGTTGATCCGCGGGTCGCGCAAAAGATGAGCGAATGCCTGCTGGTTGACGGAAACTTCGGCAACCCGGCCTCCCGTTCCCACGTGTTCGGCTGGAAAGCCGAGGAAGCGGTCGAGAACGCTCGTCGCCAGGTGGCTGACCTGGTGGGCGCCGACCCACGCGAAATTGTCTGGACCTCTGGTGCTACCGAGTCCGACAACCTGGCAATCAAGGGCGCGGCGCATTTCTACGCGACCAAAGGCAAACACCTGATCACCACCAAGATTGAGCACAAGGCTGTCCTCGACACCATGCGCCAACTGGAGCGTGAAGGTTTTGAGGTCACCTACCTCGAGCCAACCACCGACGGCATCGTCACCCCGGCCATGATCGAAGCCGCGCTGCGTGAAGACACCATCCTGGTTTCCGTGATCCACGTGAACAACGAAATCGGCACCATCAACGACATCGCGGCCATCGGCGAGCTGACCCGTTCCAAGGGCATCCTGCTGCATGTCGACGCGGCTCAGTCCACCGGCAAGGTCGACATCGACCTGTCGAAACTGAAAGTCGACCTGATGTCGTTCTCCGCCCACAAGACTTACGGTCCTAAAGGTATCGGCGCGCTGTACGTGAGCCGCAAGCCTCGCGTGCGTATCGAAGCCACCATGCACGGCGGCGGTCACGAGCGCGGCATGCGTTCCGGCACCCTGGCGACCCATCAGATCGTCGGCATGGGTGAAGCCTTTCGTGTAGCCAAAGAAGACATGGCTGCCGAAAACGTGCGCATCAAGGCGCTCAGTGATCGCTTCTACAAGCAGGTCGAGAACCTTGAAGAGCTGTACATCAACGGCAGCATGACCGCCCGTGTACCGCACAACCTGAATTTGAGCTTCAACTACGTCGAAGGCGAGTCGCTGATCATGGCGCTCAAGGACCTGGCGGTTTCGTCCGGTTCGGCCTGCACCTCGGCCTCGCTTGAGCCTTCGTACGTGCTGCGCGCCCTGGGCCGCAACGACGAACTGGCACACAGCTCGATCCGCTTTACGTTCGGCCGTTTCACCACCGAAGAGCAAGTCGACTACGCCGCGCAGAAAGTCTGCGAAGCCGTCAACAAGCTGCGCGTTCTGTCGCCGCTGTGGGACATGTACAAAGACGGTGTCGACATTTCCAAGATCGAGTGGGCGGCACACTAAATATAGAAGCCGCCACCCAAGCTCTGTAGGAACGTGGCGGAAAACGCAGGCGTTTTTACAGGGTTCCAGAGCGGCCCTGATGAGTGAGGATTCAGTACCATGGCTTACAGCGAAAAGGTCATCGACCACTACGAAAACCCGCGCAACGTCGGCAAGATGAACGCGGAAGACCCTGATGTCGGCACTGGCATGGTCGGCGCTCCGGCGTGCGGCGACGTTATGCGCCTGCAGATCAAGGTCAACGACGCTGGCGTTATCGAAGACGCCAAGTTCAAGACCTACGGCTGCGGTTCCGCCATTGCCTCAAGCTCCCTCGCCACCGAGTGGATGAAAGGCAAGACCCTGGATGAGGCTGTCACCATCAGCAACACCCAGCTGGCCGAAGAACTGGCCCTGCCGCCAGTGAAAATTCACTGCTCCGTACTCGCAGAAGACGCCATCAAGGCGGCCGTTCGCGACTACAAGCAGAAGAAAGGCTTGATCTAAGCATTTGGCGACGAGTAAGGAGTCAACGATGGCTATCAGCATGACAGAAGCGGCTGCGCAGCACATTCGCCGCTCCCTGAATGGGCGCGGTAAAGGTGAGGGGATTCGTCTGGGTGTTCGCACCACGGGCTGTTCCGGCCTTGCCTACGTGCTGGAGTTTGTCGACGAGGTGGTCGAAGAGGATCAGGTGTTCGAAAGTCACGGCGAGAAAGTGATCATCGACCCTAAAAGCCTTACCTACCTGGACGGCACCGAGCTCGATTTCGTCAAGGAAGGGTTGAACGAAGGCTTCAAGTTCAACAACCCAAACGTACGCGGTGAATGTGGCTGCGGCGAAAGCTTCAACATCTGAGGCTATCTGTGGGTACTCCTTGTCATTTCGCTTTATTCGAGCTGCAGCCGAGCTTTCGGCTGGACCTCGAGCAGCTTGCCACGCGCTACCGAGAACTGGCGCGTGGCGTGCATCCGGACCGCTTCGCTGACGCTTCCGAGCGTGAGCAACGCCTGGCGCTGGAGAAGTCGGCCAGCCTCAATGAAGCCTATCAGACGCTTAAAAGCCCCCCGAAACGCGCGCGTTACCTGCTCGCGATGAACGGTGGCGAGTTGCCGATTGAAGTCACGGTGCACGACCCGGACTTCCTGATGCAGCAGATGCAGTGGCGCGAAGAACTCGAAGATTTGCAGGACGAAGCCGATGTGGCCGGTGTCGCAGTCTTCAAGCGCCGTCTGAAAATGGCCCAGGATGAGCTCAACGAAAGCTTCGCAGCCTGTTGGGATGATGCAGCGCAACGTGAACAGGCCGAACGCCTGATGCGGCGCATGCAGTTCCTCGACAAGCTCACCTACGAAGTGCGCCAGCTAGAAGAGCGCCTCGACGATTAACCCAGTGCTGCCCGTGCACGCCTGATAGACAGATAAGACCTGATTACCATGGCCCTACTGCAGATCGCCGAACCCGGCCAAAGCCCTCAACCGCACCAGCGTCGCCTGGCGGTCGGGATTGACCTGGGCACCACCAATTCCCTGGTCGCCGCCTTGCGCAGCGGCCTGTCCGAGCCGCTGCCCGACGCCGATGGCCAGGTTATCCTGCCGTCGGCCGTGCGCTATCACGCTGACCATATTGAAGTTGGTGAGTCGGCCAAGCTGGCGGCGTCCTCCGATCCTTTGAACACTGTGCTGTCGGTGAAGCGCTTGATGGGTCGTGGTCTGTCCGACGTCAAGCAATTGGGTGACCAGCTGCCGTATCGCTTTGTCGGCGGCGAATCGCATATGCCATTCATCGACACCGTCCAGGGCCCCAAAAGCCCGGTGGAAGTGTCGGCCGATATCCTCAAGGTGCTGCGCCAGCGCGCGGAAACCACCTTGGGCGGCGAACTGGTCGGCGCGGTGATTACCGTGCCTGCGTATTTTGACGATGCTCAGCGCCAAGCCACCAAGGACGCGGCGAAGCTCGCCGGTCTGAACGTGCTTCGCCTGCTCAATGAGCCGACGGCGGCCGCTGTGGCCTATGGCCTGGATCAGCACGCCGAAGGCCTGGTTGCGATTTACGACCTGGGCGGCGGCACCTTTGATATTTCGATCCTGCGCCTGACCGGCGGTGTGTTCGAAGTGCTGGCCACTGGTGGCGATACCGCCCTGGGCGGCGATGACTTCGATCACGCCATTGCCGGCTGGATCATCACCAGCGCCGGTTTGTCCGCCGACCTGGACCCGGGCGAGCAGCGGCATTTGCTGCAAACCGCCTGTGCGGCCAAAGAAGCGCTGACTGACGCCAGTTCTGTCGATGTTTCCTACGGTTCCTGGTCGGCTCAGTTGACGCGCGAAGCCTTCGACGCGCTGATCGAGCCAATGGTCGCTCGCAGCCTTAAAGCCTGTCGCCGTGCTGTGCGGGATTCCGGCGTTGAACTGGAAGACGTGGCTGCCGTGGTCATGGTCGGCGGTTCGACCCGTGTGCCGCGTGTGCGCGAAGCCGTTGCTGAAGCATTTGGTCGCCAGCCGCTGACTGAAATCGATCCGGATCAAGTCGTCGCCATCGGTGCTGCAATCCAGGCCGATACCCTGGCCGGCAACAAGCGCGACGGTGGCGAATTGCTGCTGCTCGACGTGATCCCGTTGTCCCTGGGGCTGGAAACCATGGGCGGCCTGATGGAGAAGGTGATTCCACGCAACACCACCATCCCCGTTGCCCGCGCCCAAGACTTCACCACCTATAAAGATGGCCAGACGGCCATGATGATTCATGTGCTGCAAGGTGAGCGCGAGCTGATCAGCGACTGCCGTTCCCTGGCGCGCTTTGAATTGCGCGGCATTCCGGCGATGGTGGCCGGTGCAGCGAAAATCCGCGTGACCTTCCAGGTTGACGCCGATGGTCTGCTCAGCGTGGCTGCGCGTGAGCTGGGCTCAGGCGTAGAAGCCAGCATCCAGGTCAAGCCGTCCTACGGCCTGACCGACGGCGAAATCGCCAAAATGCTCAAGGACTCGTTCCAGTACGCCGGTGACGACAAAGTCGCCCGTGTACTGCGTGAGCAGCAAGTCGATGCGCAACGCCTGCTTGAGGCCGTGCAAGGCGCTCTCGATGCCGATGGCGAGCGCCTGTTGGACGCCGAAGAGCGCATGGTCATCGACCTGCAGATGCAGGAGCTGGCCGAACTGATGAAAGGCAACGATGGTTACGCCATCGAGCAGCAGACCAAGCGCCTGTCGCAGGTGACTGATGCCTTTGCCGCCCGCCGCATGGATCAGACGGTGAAAGCCGCACTGGCCGGGCGCAACCTGAATGAAATCGAGGAATAATTAATGCCGCAGGTCATTTTTCTGCCACACGCCGAGCATTGCCCGGACGGTATGGTCGTGGAGGCTGAGACCGGCAAGTCCATCCTCGAAGTTGCCCATGACAACCACATCGAGATCGAGAGTGCCTGCGGCGGTGTTTGCGCCTGCACCACCTGCCACTGCGTGATTCGCGAGGGTTTCAACTCGCTTGAAGAAGCGGATGAGCTGGAAGAAGACTTTCTGGACCGCGCGTGGGGCCTTGAAGCGACTTCTCGCCTAAGCTGTCAGGCAAAGGTTGGGACTGAAGACATCACCGTCGAAATTCCGAAATATTCCCTCAACCATGCGGCCGAAGCACCGCATTGATTCAAGGAAATGTCATGAGCCTGAAATGGGTTGATGTACAAGAAATCGCTATACAACTTGCTGAAGCCCACCCTGAGGTCAATCCTCTGACGGTCAACTTCGTCAAGCTGCGCAATCTGGTGATGGAGCTGCCGGACTTTGACGACATCCCCGACCGGGGTGGCGAAAAGGTTCTGGAGGCGATTCAAGGCCTGTGGATCGAAGAAGCAGACTGAGCCGCCTTATTACGCAGTTAGGCAATACCCAATAACCCGCGTATAATTCGCGGGTTTAATTTTTCGTAAATTACCGTTTCTGGAGTTACACCATGGCTGTTCAACGTACTTTCTCCATCATCAAGCCTGACGCTGTTGCAAAAAACGTCATCGGCGAGATCACCACTCGTTTCGAAAAAGCCGGCCTGAAGGTTGTAGCTTCGAAACTCAAGCAACTGTCCAAAGCTGAAGCTGAAGGCTTCTACGCTGAGCACAGCGCTCGTGGTTTCTTCGGCGACCTGGTTGCCTTCATGATCTCCGGTCCTGTTGTTGTTCAGGTTCTGGAAGGCGAAAACGCTATCGCTCTGAACCGTGAGCTGATGGGCGCTACCAACCCTAAAGAAGCTGCTGCCGGCACCATCCGTGCTGACTTCGCTGAGTCCATCGACGCCAACGCTGTTCACGGTTCGGACTCCGAAGCCGCTGCTGCTCGCGAAATCTCGTACTTTTTCGCTGCTACTGAAGTAACCGCTCGCTAAGCATCGGCTTAAAGAGTGAGGGTGAATCCATGACTACATCGACTGTTAAAACCAACCTGCTGGGTCTGACTCAGCCGGAAATGGAGAAATTCTTCGACTCAATCGGGGAGAAGCGTTTCCGTGCCGGTCAGGTAATGAAGTGGATTCACCACTTTGGCGTCGACGATTTCGACGCCATGACGAACGTCAGCAAGGCCCTGCGCGACAAGCTCAAGGCCATTGCTGAGGTCCGTGGTCCCGAAGTGGTCAGCGAGGACATCTCCAGCGACGGCACCCGTAAGTGGGTGGTGCGCGTGGCGTCCGGCAGCTGCGTCGAGACCGTCTACATTCCCCAGGGCAAGCGCGGCACGTTGTGCGTTTCGTCCCAGGCAGGCTGTGCCCTGGACTGCAGTTTCTGCTCCACCGGCAAGCAAGGCTTCAATAGCAACCTCACCGCCGCCGAAGTCATCGGCCAGGTGTGGATTGCCAACAAATCCTTTGGCAGCGTCCCGGCAACCGTCGACCGTGCCATCACCAACGTGGTGATGATGGGCATGGGTGAGCCGCTGCTGAACTTCGACAACGTTATTGCGGCCATGCATTTGATGATGGACGACTTGGGCTACGGCATTTCCAAGCGCCGTGTGACCCTGTCGACCTCGGGCGTGGTGCCGATGATCGATGAGCTGGCCAAGCACATCGACGTCTCTCTGGCGTTGTCGCTGCACGCACCCAATGACGCATTGCGTAACCAATTGGTGCCGATCAACAAGAAGTATCCGCTTAAGATGCTGCTCGAATCTTGCCAACGTTACATGGCAACCTTGGGCGAGAAGCGTGTGCTGACCATTGAGTACACCATGCTCAAGGACATCAACGACAAGGTTGAGCACGCCGTCGAGATGATCGAGTTGCTCAAGAACACCCCGTGCAAGATCAACCTGATTCCGTTTAACCCGTTTCCACATTCTGGCTACGAGCGGCCGAGCAACAATGCTATCCGCCGTTTCCAGGATCAACTGCACCAGGCCGGCTACAACGTCACCGTACGCACCACTCGTGGTGAAGACATCGACGCCGCCTGTGGCCAATTGGTAGGGCAGGTGATGGACCGCACCCGCCGTAGCGAACGTTATATCGCCGTGCGCGAACTTAACGCCGCCGAAGATTTGCCGCAAATTGCTGTGAATCGAATCTGAGAGAGGATCTCTATGCCCTTGCGCCTTGCGCTGCTTTTGCTAGTTACCGGCCTCGCGGCCGGTTGTGTTTCATCGGGCCATGACAGCCCGTTGCAGACGGGTAAAGGCCGTGACGAGGCGCGAGTTGCCTATGTGCAACTGGGTTTGGGTTATTTGCGACAAGGCATGAGCGAGCAGGCCAAGGTGCCGTTGAAAAAGGCCCTCGAGCTGGACAGCGACGATGCCGACGCGAATGCCGCGCTGGCTTTGGTGTTCCAGGCCCAGGCCGAGCCTGAGTTGGCCGATCAATATTTCCACAAGGCCTTGGCCTCGCGTCCTGCCGACCCTCGGCTGCTGAACAATTACGGCAGCTTCCTGTTCGAGCAGAAACGTTATGACCAGGCTTCCCGTTATTTCCAACAAGCCGCTGCTGACGCCCTCTACCCGGAGCGGTCGCGGGTGTTCGAGAACCTTGGGGTCACCTCGATGCGCCTCGGCCAGCGCGACAGCGCGCGCCAGCAGCTGGAAAAAGCCCTGCATTTGAACAGTCGTCAGCCACGCGCGTTGCTCGAAATGGCTGAGTTGTCTTACGAAGACAGGCATTATGTGCCGGCACGTGACTATTACGAGCGTTTTAGCCTGCTCAGCGGGCAAAATGCACGTAGTCTATTGCTCGGTTTGCGGCTGGCGACGGTTCATGATGAACGCGACACCGCCGCACGTTTTGGCCAGCAACTCGAACGACTCTATCCCGGTACGCCGGAATATCAGCAATACCTGTCGGAGCAATGATGAAAGCGGCGCACCCGGAAGTTGTAGCAGCTAATCGCGTAAACCCAGGCGAGACCTTGCGTCAGGCCCGCGAAAGCAATGGTTGGTCGCTGGCAGAAGTGGCCCTCAAGCTCAATTTGACCACGACTTCCCTGGGCAACCTGGAAGCCGGCGCGTTCGACAAGCTGCCTGGGCATACCTTCGCCCGCGGCTATATCCGCGCTTATGCCAAGTTGCTGGGCATTGACCAGACCGTGCTGGTCCAGGAATTCGACCAATTTACCGGCACCGACTCTCAGGGCAGCAATGTGCATGGCCTGGGTCGCATCGAAGAGCCGGTGCGGGTTTCCCACACGATTTTGCGAATTGTCAGCCTGTTGCTGCTGATTGCCGTGATCGGCGGCGGTTTCGTCTGGTGGCAAGACCAGACCTCCCAGCGCAGCAAGGACCTGACCAGCAACGCCATGGAGCACGTCGAAGTCGAAAGCGCCGACGGCACCACCCAGATTCACCCGCTGGACGAGCCGGAAGACCAGGCCGTTGCCGAAGGGCAAGCCGCGCCAGAAGCACCGGCCACCGCCGAGCAGCCCGCGCCGGAAGCGGGTACTGCAGCGGCGACTGCTGCCGTGCCGACTCCAGCCGTACCGGCGGCCCCGGCCGCGCCAACTGCCCAGGCCCATACCCCAGCCGCTGCCGCACAGGCTCCAGCGACCGCCGCGGCAACTGCGCCGGCCGCGCCGACCGTTGCGCCGCCTGCCGCGCCTGCGTTGGTCGCTGGCGACGGGCATATCCAGATTACCTTCGTCGCTGACTGCTGGACGCAAGTCACCGATGGCAACGGCAAAGTGCTGTTCAGCGGTTTGAAGCGTAAGGGAGATACGCTTGACCAAGGCGGCAAGCCTCCTTTGACGCTGCGTCTGGGCTTTGCCCGTGGCGCGCAAGTGGCCTATAACGGCCAGCCTGTGGACGTAGCGCCGTTCACCAGTGGCGAGACCGCTCGCCTCAAGTTGGGACAATAGTCATGCACGGCGAATCTCCAATCAAACGTCGCGTATCGCGCAAGATCTGGGTCGGCTCAGTGCCGGTGGGTGGCGACGCCCCCATCGCGGTACAGAGCATGACCAACAGCGACACCAATGATGTCGCCGCCACCGTCGCCCAGATCAACCGTCTGGAAGCGGCCGGCGTGGACATCGTGCGGGTTTCCGTGCCGGACATGGATGCTGCCGAAGCCTTCGGCCGCATCAAGCAGCTGGTCAAGGTGCCGCTGGTTGCCGACATTCACTTCGATTACAAAATCGCCTTGCGTGTTGCCGAGTTGGGCGTCGATTGCCTGCGCATCAACCCAGGCAACATTGGTCGCGAAGACCGTGTGCGCGCAGTGGTGGATGCTGCCCGTGATCGCGGGATTCCGATCCGCATCGGCGTCAACGCCGGCTCCCTGGAAAAAGACCTGCAAAAGAAATACGGCGAACCGACCCCGGCCGCGCTGGTTGAATCGGCGCTGCGCCACGTTGAACACCTTGAACGCCTGAATTTCCAGGACTTCAAGGTCAGCGTAAAGGCTTCCGACGTGTTCATGGCGGTAGAAGCTTACCGCCTGCTGGCCAAGGAAATCGTGCAGCCGCTGCACCTGGGTATCACTGAAGCGGGCGGTTTGCGCTCAGGCACAGTGAAATCTGCGGTGGGTCTCGGTATGCTGCTCGCCGAAGGGATTGGCGATACTATCCGCATCTCCCTGGCGGCGGACCCGGTAGAGGAAGTGAAGGTCGGTTACGACATTCTCAAATCCCTGCATTTGCGTTCCCGTGGCATCAACTTCATTGCCTGCCCGAGCTGCTCGCGGCAGAACTTCGACGTGGTGAAAACCATGAACGAACTGGAAGGGCGCCTCGAAGACTTGCTGGTGCCGCTGGATGTTGCGGTGATTGGCTGTGTGGTTAACGGCCCGGGTGAAGCCAAAGAGGCGCACATCGGCCTGACTGGCGGTACACCGAACCTGATTTACATCGACGGCAAGCCGTCGCAGAAGTTGACGAATGACAATCTGGTGGATGAGCTCGAAAGACTGATCCGCGAGAAAGCGGCCGAGAAGGTCGCGGCTGACGCAGCGCTGATCGCGCGCGGCTAAGAACGAATTTAAGGATTAGATGTGAGCAAGTCTCTGCAAGCCATTCGTGGCATGAACGACATCCTGCCGGAGCAGACGCCGTTGTGGCGCTACTTCGAGAGCACGGTCGCGCGCCTGCTGGATAACTACGGTTACAAGCAGATCCGCATGCCGATCGTCGAATTCACCGAGCTGTTCAAGCGCTCCATCGGTGAAGTGACCGACATCGTCGAAAAAGAGATGTACACCTTTGAAGACCGCAACGGCGACTCCTTGACCCTGCGTCCGGAAGGCACCGCTGCGTGCGTGCGCGCCGTGCTCGAGCATGGCATCACGGGTGGCGGCCAGACCCAGAAGCTGTGGTACATCGGCCCGATGTTCCGCCACGAGCGCCCGCAGAAAGGTCGTTACCGCCAGTTCCACCAGATCGGCTGCGAAGTCTTCAACCTGGATGGCCCGGACATCGACGCCGAGCTGATCGTGTTGACCTGGCGCCTGTGGGGCCAACTGGGTATCCGCGACGCGGTCAAACTTGAACTCAACAGCCTGGGCACCAGCGAATCCCGGGGCCGCTATCGCGAAGCCCTGGTCGAGTACCTATCCGCTCACCTGGACAAGTTGGATGAAGACAGCCAGCGCCGTCTGAAAACCAACCCGTTGCGTGTACTGGATACCAAGAACGCCGACACCCAGGCCGTACTGGTCGATGCGCCGAAAATGGCCGACTATCTGGACGACGAATCGCGCACGCATTTCGAGGGCCTCAAGGCTCGTCTGGATGCGGCCGGTATTCCCTACGTGATCAACCCGAAACTGGTGCGCGGCCTCGATTACTACAGCAAGACCGTCTTCGAGTGGGTCACCGACAAACTCGGCGCCCAGGGCACCGTGTGTGCCGGTGGTCGCTACGACGGCTTGGTTGAGCAAATGGGCGGCAAGCCGACCACGGGCGTGGGCTTTGCCATGGGCATCGAGCGGCTGATCCTGCTGCTCGAAACCCTGGAGCAGGTTCCGGAAGAAATTTCCCGTCAGGTGGACGTGTACCTGTGCGCCTTTGGCGAGGCCGCCGAACTGGCAGCCCTGGCCCTGAGCGAGAAAGTACGCGACCAACTGCCGAACCTGCGCCTGCAGGTCAATGCCGGCGCCGGCAGCTTCAAGAGCCAGTTCAAGAAGGCCGACAAGAGCGGTGCGCTGTATGCACTGATCCTCGGCGATGACGAACTGGCCCAGCAAGTGATAGGTTTCAAACCCCTGCGTGGCCAGGGCGAGCAACAGAACATTGCCTTTGATGCGCTTGCCGCGCACTTGGCCACCTGCGTCGTGCAGGGTTGAAGCTGTCGAACAGCCGAATTTAGCGATTAAGGAGTATTGGGGTGTCGAGTACTGATGATGAGCAGATGGCCGAGTTCAAGGACTGGTGGCAGCGTAACGGCAAGCCCCTGGTTACCGGCGGTCTGCTGGCTTTAGTGGTGGTGTTCGGCTGGCAAGCCTGGCACAAGTATCAGGCCAACCAGTCCCAAGGCGCCTCGGTCCTCTATCAGCAATTGCTGGAAACCACGCTCACGCCGGACGGCAAGCCTGATCCTGCCCAGGTAGCAGACCTGGCCGGCAAGCTCAAAAGCGAATTCGGCGGTAGCACCTACGCCCAATACGGCAGCCTGTTCGTCGCGAAAGTCGCGGTCGACACCGGCAAGCTGGATGACGCCGCAACCGAGCTGAAGGCCATCGCCGACAAGCCGACCAACCCGACCCTGGGTGAAATCGCACGTCAGCGCCTGGCACAGGTATTGGCGGCACAGAACAAGGCTGACGAAGCACTCAAACTGCTCGACGGCGATGCTGACAAAGCATTTGTGGCCACTCGTGAAGAGCTCAAGGGCGACCTGTTGGTCCAATTGGGTCGTACCGACGAAGCCCATGCTGCGTACCAAAAAGCCAAGGCGGCGCTGTCTGATGAAGCGGCAGTCGGTGGCTTACAAATCAAGCTGGACGACTTGGCCAAAGGGGATGCGTGACGTGATCCGTTGGAAACATGCAGCATTGCTGGCTCTGGCCGTTCTGGCCGCGGGTTGCAGCAGCAACAGTAAAAAAGAACTGCCTCCGGCCGAGCTGACCAGCTTCAAGGAAGAAGTGGTCCTGCAAAAGCAGTGGAGCCGCTCCGTCGGTGATGGCCAGGGCGACCTGTACAACCTGCTGCAGCCGGCAATCGACGGCGAAAACATTGTGGCCACTGACTCCACTGGCGTGATCATGGCCATGGATCGCATGAATGGCGACGTGAAGTGGAAGAAAGACCTCGAGCTGCCGGTTTCCGGTGGCGTGGGTGTCGGCTACGGCATGGTGCTGGTCGGTACGCTCAAAGGCGACGTGGTTGCTCTGGACTCGGCGACGGGCGAAGAGAAATGGCGCGCTCGCGTGACCAGTGAAGTGCTCGCAGCGCCTGCTACCAACGGCGATGTCGTGGTGGTGCAGACCCAGGATGACCGTGTGATCGGCCTGGACGCCGCCACCGGCAACCAGCGTTGGCTGTACGACAGCACCCCTGCGGTGTTGACCCTGCGCGGTACCAGTGGTCCGATTGTGACCAACAACCTGGCCGTTGCAGGCCTGTCGACCGGTAAAGTGGTCGCCCTGGATACCCAGAACGGCGTGCCGGCCTGGGAAACCCGCGTGGCAATCCCTCAAGGTCGTTCCGAACTGGATCGCGTGGTGGACATCGACGGCGGCTTGCTGCTGTCGGGTGAAACCATCTATGTGGCCACCTACCAGGGCCGTGTCGCTGCGCTGGACCTGCAAAGTGGCCGCATCAACTGGCAGCGTGATGCCTCCAGCTATGCCGGTGTCGCCCAAGGGTTTGGCAGCGTCTACGTAAGCCTGGCGTCCGGCACCGTTGAAAGTGTCGACGAGCGCTCCACCACTGCACTGTGGAGCAACGACTCTCTGGCCCGCCGTCAACTGTCGGCCCCGGAAGTATTCTCCAGCTACGTAGCGGTAGGTGACTTCGAAGGTTACCTGCATCTGCTGAGCCAGGTGGACGGTCGTTTTGTCGGCCGCGAGCGTATCGACAGCGACGGCCTGCGTGCCCGTCCGCTGGTCGTGGGTAACATGCTTTACGTGTATGGCAACAGCGGCAAGCTGGAAGCCCTGACCATCAAGTAAGAACTATGCTTGGGGTAAAACCCAGGCGGCCCCGCTTCGGCGGGGCATGCGGCATTTGAATATGCTGCCCCGAGCACCAGCCGCTGCCTTGCAGCGGCTTTTGTATTTTCTGAAATAACGAAGTGGAGAGCCGCATGGTTCCCGTAATCGCCCTGGTGGGCCGACCTAACGTCGGCAAGTCCACCTTGTTCAACCGCCTGACCAGGACTCGCGACGCCATCGTCGGCGACTTGTCCGGTCTGACCCGTGATCGCCAATACGGTGAGGCAAAGTGGCAAGGGCGCTCCTACATTATTGTCGACACCGGTGGTATCTCCGGTGACGAGCATGGCATGGACGAAAAGATGGCCGAGCAGTCGCTGCTCGCTATCGAAGAAGCCGATGTCGTGTTGTTCCTGGTGGACGCCCGCGCGGGCTACACCGCTGCCGACCAGATGATTGGCGAGCACCTGCGCAAGCGCAACAAGCGTTCCTATTTGATCGCCAACAAGATCGATAACATCGATCCTGAGGCGGCCCGCGCCGAGTTCAGCCCGATGGGCCTGGGCGACGCGATCCCGGTCGCCGGCGCTCACGGTCGCGGTATCACCCAAATGCTGGAAATCGCCCTGCGCGACTTCCCTAAGGATGACGCCGAGGAAGAAGAGGGCGAGGAAGAGATCGTCGCCGAAGGTGAGGAAGCCAAGCGCATTCCTGGCCCGAGCGAAAAAGACGGTATCAAGATCGCCATCATCGGCCGCCCGAACGTTGGCAAGTCGACCCTGGTTAACCGCATGCTCGGTGAAGACCGGGTAATCGTTTATGACCAGCCCGGCACCACCCGCGACAGTATCTACATCCCGTTCGAGCGTAACGACGAGAAGTACACGCTGATCGACACCGCCGGTGTGCGCAAGCGCGGCAAGATCCACGAGGAAGTTGAAAAGTTCTCGGTGGTCAAGACCCTGCAGGCGATCAAAGACGCCAACGTGGTGATCTTCGTGATGGACGCCCGCGAAGGCGTGGTGGACCACGACCTCAACTTGCTGGGCTTTGCCCTGGAAGCCGGTCGCGCCCTGGTGATCGCGATCAACAAGTGGGACGGCATGACGCCGAGCGAGCGCGATTTCGTCAAGATCGAGCTGCAGCGTCGCCTGTTCTTTGTTGAGTTCGCCGATATCCACTTCATCTCGGCACTGCACGGCACTGGCGTGGGTAACCTCTACGCGTCCGTACAGAACTCGTTCAAGTCCGCGGTCACCCGCTGGCCGACCAACCGCCTGACCCAGATCCTGGAAGACGCGGTTGGCGAGCACGCGCCGCCGATGGTCAACAACCGCCGGATCAAACTGCGTTACGCCCACTTGGGTGGTGCCAACCCGCCGATTATCGTGATCCACGGTAACCAGATCGAGAAGGTCCCTAAGTCCTATGTGCGTTACCTGGAAAACACCTACCGCCGTGTCTTGAAACTGGTCGGTACGCCGATCCGTATCGAGTTCAAAGGTGGCGAGAACCCATACGAAGGCAACAAGAACACACTGACTGACCGTCAGGTGAACAAGAAGCGTCGTTTGATGACTCACCACAAGAAGGCCGACAAGAAGCGCCGCGACAAGAAATAAGCGCCGCCTCACGTTGTCCGCTACACGCTGCAAGAGGGCTCTTTTTGAGCCCTTTTTTGTGCCTGGTGGATTGCTGGCTTGACCTGCTTGCAGCTTGCAGCTTAAAACTTGCAGCTCACCCGAAGGGGGCTCCCATGATCACCAGCAAGCTGCCGAATGTCGGTACGACCATTTTCACCACCATGTCGCAACTCGCTGCCGAGACCGGCGCGCTCAACCTGTCCCAGGGCTTTCCCGATTTCAATGGCCCCAAGGCGTTGCTCGATGCGGTGGGCCAGCACGTTGCCAGCGGGCATAACCAGTATTCACCTATGACCGGCCTGCCGGCCCTGCGCCAGCAAGTGGCGGCCAAGATCGCCCGCAGTTATGGCGCTACGGTTAACCCCGACAGTGAAGTGACCATTACTCCCGGCGCCACTGCCGCGATTTTCTGTGCGATTCAGGCGGTGATCCGCAACGGCGATGAAGTCATCGTGTTCGACCCCTGCTACGACAGCTACGAGCCCTCGGTCGAGCTGGCCGGCGGTCGCTGCGTGCATGTACAGCTGAGCCTGCAGGGCTTCTCCCTGGACTTTGAAAAGATCAAGGCCGCGCTGTCGCCGCGCACACGCATGATCATCCTCAACACCCCGCACAACCCGACCGGCGCACTGATCAGCCGCGCCGAACTCGACCAGTTGGCCGAATTGGTCCGCGACCGCGATATCTATCTGGTCAGCGATGAAGTCTACGAACACTTGGTGTTCGACGGCGTGCCCCATGTCAGCGTGTTGGCCCATGAAGAACTGTATCAGCGTGCGTTCGTGGTCAGCTCCTTCGGCAAGACTTACCACGTCACCGGCTGGAAAACCGGCTACGTGGTCGCGCCACCGGCGCTGACCGCTGAACTGCGCAAGGTGCATCAATATGTCAACTTCTGCGGCGTGACCCCTTTGCAGTACGCTTTGGCGGACTTCATGGCCGAACACCCGGAACATGTCGAAGAGTTGCCAGCTTTCTACCAGGCCAAGCGCGACCTGTTCTGCGACTTGCTGGCGCCATCGCGCTTCAGCTTCTCCCGGGTGGCCGGTACTTACTTCCAATTGGTGGATTACTCACAGATTCGCCCGGACCTGGATGACGTCGCCATGTCGCTATGGATGACCCGCGAGCACGGCGTGGCCACAATCCCGGTCTCGGTGTTCTATCAGAACCCACCCCAAGGCCAGCGCCTGGTGCGCCTGTGCTTTGCCAAACGCGAGGAGACGCTGCAACAAGCAGCCGAAAAACTATGCGTGATCTGAGTGCATTACCCAACCTGAACATCGCCCTGGTGCAGACCAGCCTGGTGTGGCATGACCGTCAGGCCAACCTGGAACATTTCGAGCTGTTGCTGGAGCAGGCCAAAGGGGCCGATCTGATTGTGCTGCCGGAGATGTTTACCACCGGGTTTTCAATGGAGTCGGAAACCCTGGCTGAACGGGAAAACGGCCCGACCCATCATTGGCTCCAGGCCCAGGCGGCGAAGTACAGCGCCGTGATCACTGGCAGTGTGATTATCCAGGCCGCCGATGGCAGCCATCGCAACCGCCTGCTGTGGGCGCGGCCGGACGGCGAGGTGTTGCACTACGACAAGCGCCACTTGTTCCGGATGGCGGGCGAGCACGACCACTACACGCCAGGCGAGCGCCAGGTGCAGTTCGAATTGAAGGGTTGGCGTATTCGGCCGTTGATTTGCTATGACTTGCGCTTCCCGGTGTGGAGCCGTGATGCTCAGGACACAGACTTGCTGCTGTACACCGCCAATTGGCCGGGT
The DNA here is from genome assembly GCF_047943075.1 of Pseudomonas sp. NFX183. NCBI lineage: Bacteria > Pseudomonadati > Pseudomonadota > Gammaproteobacteria > Pseudomonadales > Pseudomonadaceae > Pseudomonas > Pseudomonas sp. NFX183. The sequence goes on from NZ_CP181333.1 coordinate 3,347,346, forward strand.
GCACGGCGCCTGCACTGGAACCGTTTGCTGCCAGCGCGCGCGATCGAAAACCTGTGCTACGTGGCGGCGGTGAATCGGGTGGGCACGGATGGGAAGGGCTTTGCCTACACCGGAGACAGTCAGGTGCTGGATTTTCAGGGCGAGACCTTGCTGAGTGCAGGGGAGGCGGATGGCGTGTTTCAGGTGTGCCTGGAGGCGGCGGAGCTGGCGGCGTATCGCGAAAAATTTCCGGCGAACCTTGACGCAGATAGGTTTGAGTTTGTCTGAAAGACCGCTTTCGCGAGCAAGCCCGCTCCCACATTTAGAGTGCATTCCCCCTGTAGGAGCGGGCTTGCCCGCGAAGAGGTCATCAGCATCACCACAGATCTAAAGTAAAAAGGCCCCTGAGTGCTCACCCAGGGGCCTTTTGCATTCCTACGACGCGGCTTACGCCGCTTTCGCTTCCTGCTGGCTCAACGAGCGGTTCAGCGCACTGAACAGCGCCTTGAAGCTGGCTGTGGTGATGTTTTCATCAATGCCCACGCCATGCACCGGACGCTCGCCATTCACACGCAGCTCAATGTAGGCCGCTGCCTTGGCGTTGGTGCCTGCACCGATGGCATGTTCGTTGTAGTCCATGATCTCCACACCAATCGGCAAGCCAGCCACCAGCGCTTCCAGGGCGCCGTTGCCTTTGCCTTTCCAGTGCAGGTTGGTTTCGCCCTGGCCTTTGCCCGAGACTTCCACTTCGACAAAGCTGTTGCCGTTTTCTTCCTGCAGACGATGGCTGACCAGCGCGTACGGCGTGTTGGCTTGCAGGTATTCACGCTGCAGCAAGGCGTAGATCTGTGGCGCGGTCATCTCAAGACCCACGCGGTCGGTTTCAGCCTGGACCACCTGGCTGAATTCGATCTGCATGCGGCGCGGCAAGCTGATGTCGTATTCCTGCTCCAGCAGGTAGGCGATGCCGCCTTTGCCCGACTGGCTGTTCACACGAATCACCGCTTCGTAGCTGCGGCCAATGTCGGCCGGGTCGATCGGCAAGTACGGCACTTCCCACAGCGCGTCGGCTTTCTGCTGGGTGAAGCCCTTGCGGATCGCGTCCTGGTGGGAGCCGGAGAACGCGGTGTGCACCAGGTCGCCGACGTACGGGTGGCGTGGGTGCACCTGGATCTGGTTGCATTCCTCGACCACTTTGCGCACGCCGTCGATGTCGGAGAAGTCCAGTTGTGGGTCGAGACCCTGGGTGTACATGTTCAGGGCCACGGTGACGAGGTCGACGTTACCGGTGCGCTCGCCGTTGCCGAACAGGCAGCCTTCGACACGGTCGGCGCCGGCCATCAGGCCCAGCTCGGTGGCGGCTACGCCGGTGCCACGGTCGTTGTGGGTGTGCAGGCTGATGATCACGCTGTCGCGGCGGTTGATATGACGACCGAACCACTCGATCTGGTCGGCATAGATGTTCGGCGTTGCGCACTCAACGGTGGCGGGCAGGTTGAGGATCATCTTGTGCTCGGGCGTCGGGTTCCACACCTCGATCACCGCGTCACACACTTCCTTGGCGAACTCCAGTTCAGTGGCGCTGAAGGTTTCCGGGGAGTATTCGAAGGTCCACTGGGTTTCCGGCTGCTGGGCGGCGTATTTGACGAACAGCTTGGCGGCGTTGACCGCGATGGCCTTGATGCCGTCCTTGTCCTGGTTGAACACGATGCGGCGGAAGGACGGCGAAGTGGCGTTGTACAAGTGCACGATGGCCTTTTTGGCGCCGCGCAGGGATTCGAAGGTGCGTGCGATCAAGTCTTCACGGCCCTGGGTCAGCACCTGGATGGTGGTGTCCTCGGGGATATGGTTGTCTTCGATCAGGGTGCGCACGAAGTCAAAGTCGGTTTGCGAGGCAGCCGGGAACGAGGCTTCGATTTCCTTCACGCCCACCGCAACCAGGGTCTTCCAGAAACGCAGTTTTTTCGCGGCGTCCATCGGTTCGATCAGCGACTGGTTGCCATCACGCAAGTCGGAACTGCACCAGATCGGCGCTTCGGTGATGGTTTTCGACGGCCAGGTGCGGTCCGGGATATCGATGGTCGGGAACGCACGGTACTTCGAAGACGGGTCTTTGAGCATGCTCATCGGGAAATCCTTTGTTGTAGGGGCCGAGAAAAGGCGGCCTGCCGTAGAACTGTTTTTAGGGATAAAGCAAGAAGACGAGGCAGATCGATTCAGCCTGGCAGTCGTGCGCTGACGAGGCACAGGCTGCGGTGCTGGCGGAGCTGAATGAGGGTGTGAGAGGTTTTCATAAGCTCAACCCTAACCGCCGGGGTGAAAGATGGCAAGCAGTCGAGAAAAATTGAGATAAGTTCTGCTATTGGCGTGGGAAACGAGATCTTATGGTTTGGAATTAGCTGCAGGCTCGTTTTAATTGCGCGCCCTTGATCGGGCGCGCAATCGCTTCATTCAGGGCTGGAACGCGCCGATGAAGATCGCCGGGTCGACCCGTGCATCGTTGAGGCTGATGTTCCAATGCATGTGCGGCCCGGTCGCGCGGCCCGTCGAGCCGACCTTGCCCACCACCGCACCGCGCGCCAGTTGGTCGCCCACCTTCACATCAATCTTCGACATATGGCAGAACATGCTGATAAAGCCCTGGCCATGGTCGACAAAGACGGTGTTGCCGTTGAAGAAGTAGTTGCCGGTGAGGATGACTTTACCGGCCGCCGGGGTCTTGATCGGCGTGCCGGCACCGACGGCGAAGTCGAGGCCCGAATGCGGGTTGCGCTCCTCGCCGTTAAAGAACCGGCGTACGCCAAACTTGCTCGACAGCGGCCCGTTCACGGGTTTATCCAGTAGCAGGTTGCTGGGCGTGTTCGGACTGAAACTGCGGTAAGCCTTGAGCTGGACCGCCAGTTCGCCCTCGATGCGCTTGAGCTGTGCCGGGTCCGGATTGACCTGGCTTTTGTTTTTCAGGGTGATGTGCTGCTCGGGGTATTTCTTGAAGCCCACCACGAACGGTAGGGTTTGCCCACCGCTGGTGAGGCGTTGGGTGCCAGGTTTAACCGTCAGAGGAATCCCGACAATCGCCAGCCAGGTGTTCTGTTCCTTGACCACCAACACCGGCCTGTTCTGGTAGGTGGCTTTCGGCGCGGTTGCCGACGTACCCAGATCGACCACTGCGACGCCACCTGGCACCGGCTTGTTCAGCAGCCGAGTGATGTAGCTGTCGGCGTGGGCATTGAAGGTGAGGCACAACAGCATCAGCAGGCTAAATAGACGGGGCATCAATCAATCCAATAACGAAAGGGTGACGGGCGTCAGGTGGTTATCTTCCACCCGCACCTGCAATTGGCCTTCACCGAGGCGCGCGGTCAGGCGTTGGCCGGTGTGGGTTTGCGCGGCGTTGCGGATCGCCTGGCCACGCTCGTCCAGCAAAATGCTGTAGCCACGGCCCAGGGTCGCCAGTGGGCTGACCACTTGCAGCGTCTGCACCTGGCTTTGCAGTTGCAAGCGACGCGCCTTGAGGCCTTCGCGCATGGCGCGCGGCAGGCGTTCGGCGAGGCTGTCCAGGCGCTGGCGCAGCAGGGCCAGCTGACGGCCGGGGTGCTGACCGGCGAGGCGGGTTTCCAGGCGGATCAGGCGTTCGCGGCGGGTATTGAGGCTGCGTTCGAAGGCGCGGCGCATGCGCATGTCCAGGTCATCCAGGCGCTGGGCCTGTTGGCGCAGACGTTCGCCGGGGTGACGCAGGCGACGGGCCATGCCTTCCAGGCGCAGGCGCTCGTGACTCAGGCGATTGCGCATCAGCATCACCAGGCGGCGGTGCAGGTTTTCGACCTGGCGCACCAAATGGCTGGCATCGGGGGCGAGCAATTCGGCGGCGGCGGAGGGCGTGGGCGCGCGCACGTCGGCCACGAAGTCGCAGATCGACACATCGGTTTCATGGCCGACGGCGCTGACAATCGGCGTCACACACGCGTCCACCGCGCGGGCCACGGCTTCCTCGTTGAAGCACCACAGATCTTCCAGAGAGCCGCCGCCGCGAGCGAGGATCAACGCGTCAAAGCCGCGCGCGTCGGCCAGCTTGAGGGCGCGCACAATCTGCGACACGGCCTCGCGACCTTGCACGGCCGTGGGGATCAGCGTCAATTCAACGTTTGGCGCGCGGCGGCCGAACACGCTGATGATGTCGCGGATCACCGCGCCTGTGGGCGAACTGATGATGCCAATGCGCCGAGGGTGCGCCGGCAGCGGCACCTTGCGTTCGGCACTGAACAGGCCTTCGGCGCTGAGCTTTTCCTTCAACGCATCAAAGGCCAGGCGCAGCGCGCCATCACCGGCGGGCTCTACCGTGTCGAGGATCAATTGATAGTCGCCACGGCCCTCGAACAGCGAGACCTTGCCGCGCACTTTGACCGCCAAGCCATCCTTCAAGGCCTGGCGCACCCGTGCGGCGTTGTTGCGAAACAACGCGCAACGCACTTGGGCGCCGCTGTCCTTGAGGGTGAAATACACATGGCCGGACGCCGGGCGGGCGAGGTTGGAGATCTCGCCTTCGACCCAGATATTGGTGAACACGTCTTCCAGCAACACCCGCGCGCGGCCGTTGAGCTGGCTGACAGTCAGGACTTCGCGGTCCAGGCCCAGACGGGCAAAAGGATCTTTAATCATGGGCGGCAGTTTATAGGCATTCGCGCAAGGTTTGGCAGAATTGCTCGACCAGCGCGCTCGGCGTCTGCGCGCAGGCCAGGGCCACGGTGCTGAGGCAGTCCGGATCAGCCAGGGGCAAAAAGTGCAGGTTGGCGGGTGCGATGTCCTGCATGGATTTTGGTAACAAGGCAATTCCGAAGCCGGCCTGGATCAGTTGCAGCTGCGTGGTTTTGCGTGACATCACCCGTGCAGCCTTGGGGAAAAATCCGGCGCGCATGCAGAGTTCGGCTGACAGATAACTCAGGCCGCCGCGCTGAGGATGGGGGATCGAGATAAACACTTCGTCCTTGAGCTGTTCCAGTTCGACAGGTGCATTGCTGCGGGCCAGCGCGTGGTCAGGCGGCACAGCCAGCACCAGCTGTTCGCTGTACAAGGGCATCACCCGGACACCTTCGCGTTGGCGCAACACCGGCAAGCGCAACAGCCCGACTTCAAGTCGACCCTCGGCGATTTCCTCAAGTTGCGCTTCCGAGGACAGTTTGACGATGTCCATCGACACACCAGGGCAGCGCTCCAGCCAGGTGCTGATGGCTTTCAACAAGTGCCCGCTCATCGGCACGGTGCTCGAGTGGCTCAGGCGCAACGTGCCCAACTGGCCATTGCCCACCTGCGTGGCCATTTCGCCGGCCTTGAGCAACTCGCTCAGCAGGTTGCGCGCCCGTGGGTAAAAGGCTTCGCCGGCCGCCGTCAGCCGAGGTTGGCGCGCGGTGCGTTCGAACAGTGGCGTTTGCAGCTGGGTTTCCAGCTCCTTGATTTGTCGGCTCAAGGCCGACTGCGCCACAAACAGGCGTTCGGCGGCGGCGCTGAAGCTGCCGCTGTCGGCGATTTCGACGAAGTAGCGCAGTTGGCGAGTGGAAATCACGCGTCATGCCTTTTCGAGATAAGTGGAGGGCTTTGAAGATATTAGTCGCAACATTCGACGATGGCTAAAGTGACCGTCATCTCTTTCAAGGAAGTGCCCATGAGCCCGGTTGAGCTGATGAGTCAGTGGTCATTCAGCGGCGTTGATTGGCTGGTGATCGGCCTCGGCATTGTCGTGGCCTACGTCGCGTTTGGTATCGCAGGCTTTGGTACGGCGCTGGTCGCGGGGCCGATCCTGATCGTGTTTATGCCGTTGTCGAAACTTATCCCGCTGCTGGTGTTGCTGGATTTTGTCGCGGCCTTTGGCAACCTGCTGCAATCGCGGCGGGAGGTGAACAAGCCGGAGCTGTTGCGATTGCTGCCGTGCATGGCCATTGGTTGCACGCTTGGGGTGGTGTTTTTGCTCAATCTGCACTCGGACCTGTTGCTGCTGTTGATGGGGCTGTTTATCAGCGCCTATGCGATTTACAGCCTGTCGGTAAAGGCGCGGCCGACGCAGCTGGCGGCGGGCTGGTCGATTCCCATGGGCACGGTCGGCGGGTTGTTTGGTGCGTTGTTTGGCAGTGGCGGCTTTTTATATGCGATCTACCTGAACAGTCGTTTGCCCAAGGACGCGGCGCGGGCCACGCAAAGTGCGTTAATCAGTTGCAGCACCGTGGTGCGCCTGAGCCTGTTCCTGATTGCCGGGGTGTACGCGGACTGGCCGCTGTTGCTGTTGGCGCTGTGCCTGTTGCCGGCGATGGCCTTGGGGCTGTGGGTGGGGCGCAGGCTGACAATGCGTATGTCGCGTGAAGCCTTTGTGCGGTTGGTGACGTGGCTGGTGCTGGCGAGCGGCCTTGCGTTGATTGCCCGTTACTTGAGTACTTGACCTGTGGGTATCAGGGATTAAGCTGCCGGGCTCTGGGGTCTTAATCGCGGGCTTGCCCGCGATGGGGCCAGAAGCCACACCGCAGGACTCTCATGAACTCCCAAAGCATCCTTGTCCCGAAAATTTCCACCTTGCCCGTCCACGAGCCCCGCGCGCGGGCAATCGTGCGCTGGCTGGTGCGCAAGAACATCATCAAGGAAGAGCTGACCACCTGCGGGCGCACCGGCAATCGCATGGGCTACGCCCTGGCCGACGGCGCCCGTGCCGTGGTGCTGCACCCGGAGGCGCTGCCGTTCAACGAGCCGATCAATGGCCTCGAGATTATCTACAAACGCTGCATCTACACGCCGGCCAAGGGCTTTCTCGAAGAAGCCGGCTGCCCTGAATGCCTCAAGGAAGTCGGCGAGGCTCTCTTCGAAAGCCTGGAAGACTGGATGCCCGGCCACACCGACAACTTCACTTGCCCGCTGTGTGGGCATGAAGATGACATCAACGGGTTTCTGTTCCTGCAGGAATGCGGGTTTTCCAACCTGGGGTTCATTTTCAACAATTGGGCAGAGGCGGGTTTCAAGCAGAGCTTTATCGACGAATTTGCCGATTGGTTGGACCAGAAGATGAGTTGGGTCAAAGTCGAGCTTTAACCCTTCTATCAGTATTACCAAGTTTGTCAGAGTTTTACATTGAGCCTGACAGGGTGCATGTATATAATGGCGCGCTTCCATTTTCCCGCTCGGGAGCCCCCGCGATGCTGCGTATCAGCCAAGAAGCTCTGACATTCGACGACATTCTCCTAGTGCCCGGTTATTCCGAGGTACTTCCTAACGAAGTCAGTCTCAAGACCCGCCTAACCCGTGGCATCGAGCTGAATATTCCCCTGGTTTCTGCTGCCATGGACACCGTCACCGAAGCCCGTTTGGCAATCGCCATGGCTCAGGAAGGCGGCATCGGCATCATCCACAAGAACATGACCATCGAGCAGCAAGCTGCCGAAGTGCGCAAGGTCAAGCGTTACGAAGCCGGTGTGGTGAAAGATCCAATCACCATCGAAGCCGACGCCACCGTGCGTGACCTGTTCGACCTGACCCGCCTGCACAACATCTCCGGCGTCCCGGTGCTGCACGATGGCGACCTGGTCGGCATCGTCACTTCCCGCGACGTGCGTTTCGAGAACCGTCTTGAAGTCACCGTCCGCGAAGTGATGACGCCTAAAGAGCGCCTCGTCACTGTCAAGGAAGGCGCCGACAAGAACGATGTGCGCGAGCTGCTGCACAAGCACCGCATCGAGCGCGTGCTGATCGTCGACGACAAATTCGCCCTCAAAGGCATGATGACCGTCAACGACATCGAAAAAGCCAAGGCTTACCCGCTGGCCAGCAAGGATGACCAAGGTCGTCTGCGCGTTGGCGCTGCGGTCGGCACCGGTAAAGACACCGGTGATCGCGTTTCGGCCCTGGTCGCTGCCGGCGTTGACGTGGTGGTGGTCGACACCGCCCACGGTCACTCCAAAGGCGTGATCGACCGCGTGCGCTGGGTCAAACAGAATTTCCCTGACGTGCAAGTCATCGGCGGCAACATTGCCACCGGCGCTGCCGCCAAGGCCCTAGCCGAAGCGGGCGCCGACGCCGTCAAGGTCGGTATCGGCCCGGGCTCGATCTGCACCACGCGTATCGTCGCCGGTGTGGGCGTGCCACAAATCAGCGCCATCGCCAACGTCGCCGCTGCCCTTGAAGGCACCGGCGTGCCGTTGATCGCCGACGGCGGCATCCGTTTCTCCGGTGACCTGTCCAAGGCCATCGTCGCCGGTGCTTCCTGCGTGATGATGGGCTCGATGTTTGCCGGTACTGAAGAAGCGCCGGGCGAGATCGAACTGTTCCAGGGTCGTTCGTACAAGGCTTACCGCGGCATGGGTTCGCTGGGCGCCATGTCCCAGGCGCAAGGCTCTTCTGATCGTTACTTCCAGGACTCCTCGGCAGGCGCCGAGAAGCTCGTACCGGAAGGCATCGAAGGCCGTGTGCCGTACAAAGGCACCCTGAGCGCGATCATCCATCAACTGATGGGCGGCCTGCGTTCCTCGATGGGCTACACCGGCAGCGCCGACATCGAAGAAATGCGCACCAAGCCTGAATTTGTACGGATCACCGGCGCCGGCATGGCTGAATCCCATGTCCACGACGTGCAGATCACCAAGGAAGCGCCAAACTACCGCGTAGGTTGAGGCTTCCAGCAAAATGTTAAGTAACCGGGGCTGTTTTATTCAGCCCCGAGTTGTTTCTGAATTACATAGACGAGACTGATCCTCATGGCCCTCGACATTCACGCCCACCGCATTCTGATCCTCGACTTCGGTTCCCAGTACACCCAGCTGATCGCCCGCCGCGTGCGCGAAATCGGCGTGTACTGCGAACTGCACCCGTTCGACATGGATGACGAAGCGATTCGCGAATTCGCCCCTAAAGGCGTCATCCTCGCCGGTGGCCCCGAGTCCGTGCACGAAGCCAACAGCCCGCGCTGCCCGCAAGCCGTATTCGACCTGGGCGTGCCCGTCTTCGGTATCTGCTACGGCATGCAGACCATGGCCGAGCAACTGGGCGGCAAGGTTGAAGGTTCCGAGCTGCGTGAATTCGGTTACGCCCGTGTTGATGTGGTCGGCAAGAGCCGCCTGCTGGACGGCATCGAAGACCACATCGACGCCGACGGCCTGTTCGGCCTCGACGTGTGGATGAGCCATGGTGACAAGGTCACCAAGATGCCGGAAGACTTCCACATCCTGGCCAGCACCCCGAGCTGCCCGATCGCCGGCATGTTCAACGACGAGCGCGGCTACTACGGCGTGCAGTTCCACCCGGAAGTGACCCACACCAAGCAAGGCGGTCGCATCCTGTCGCGCTTCATCCTCGACATCTGCGAGTGTGAAGCCCTTTGGACCCCGTCGAAGATCGCTGAAGACGCCATCGCCCAGGTGCGCGCCCAGGTCGGCACCGACAACGTGCTGCTCGGCCTGTCCGGCGGCGTTGACTCCTCGGTAGTTGCTGCCCTGTTGCACAAAGCCATCGGCGACCAGTTGACCTGCGTGTTCGTCGACAACGGCCTGCTGCGGCTGCACGAAGGCGAGCAAGTGATGGCCATGTTCGCCGAGAACATGGGCGTCAAGGTGATCCGCGCCAACGCGGAAGACCAGTTCCTGAACAACCTGGCCGGCGAGTCCGATCCAGAGAAGAAGCGCAAGATCATCGGCCGCACCTTCATCGACGTATTCGATGCCCAGTCCAACAAACTGGACAACATCAAGTACCTCGCCCAGGGCACCATCTACCCGGACGTGATCGAGTCGGCCGGCGCCAAGAGCGGCAAGGCCCACGTGATCAAGTCCCACCACAACGTGGGTGGCCTGCCTGAGGAAATGAACCTCAAGCTGGTAGAACCGCTGCGCGAGCTGTTCAAAGACGAAGTCCGCCGTCTGGGCCTGGAACTCGGCCTGCCGTACGACATGGTCTACCGCCACCCATTCCCAGGCCCGGGCCTGGGCGTGCGGATTCTTGGTGAAGTGAAGAAGGAATACGCCGACCTGCTGCGTCGCGCCGACCACATCTTCATCGAAGAACTGCGCAAGGCCGACTGGTACCACAAGGTCAGCCAGGCGTTCGTGGTGTTCCAGCCAGTTAAGTCGGTAGGCGTGGTAGGCGATGGCCGTCGTTACGCATGGGTTGTTGCCCTGCGTGCGGTGGAAACCATCGACTTCATGACCGCCCGTTGGGCGCACCTGCCTTACGAGCTGCTGGAGACTGTCAGCGGTCGTATCATCAATGAGATCGAAGGTATTTCGCGCGTGACGTATGACGTGTCGAGCAAGCCGCCGGCGACGATTGAGTGGGAATGATTGGACGTCCGGCATTGTCCGGCACCAACTAGCAAGAAATGCCCTGGAGCCCGCGTAATTTCGGGCTTTTAGCTTTTTGGGTCTGGCAAATTCTGGCAGCTTTGTGCATCGCCAAGCACCGTGTTTGTATGGCATGGTACAGGGCATTGACTGAGCCAAATGCCATGTTCGGTGCTCGATACCATGTCGCCCTAGTAGGGAAGGGCATGGTATCAAATCTCATCATCAGCCCGGTTTCATTGGGTTTTATACTGGTGCATGAGTGCTTTTCTGAGCATGGTATTTTTTCCATGGGATCCGTAACCGCCATGCTGACCGATACCAAGCTGCGTAACCTCAAACCGCAAGAAAAACTCTACAAGGTGAACGACCGCGACGGGCTGTACGTGGCCGTCACTGCTGCCGGTTCCATCTCATTTCGTTACAACTACTCAATCAATGGCCGTCAGGAGACCATCACGTTCGGTCGTTATGGCGTGGGTGGCATCACACTTGCGGAAGCCAGAGAGCGCCTGGGCGAGGCTAAAAAGATGGTTTCGGCGGGTAAGTCACCTGCCAAAGAGAAAGCCCGTGCCAAGGCACGCACCAAAGGGGCAGAGACATTTGATGCGTGGGCTGAGAAATGGCTGCGTGGGTATCAGATGGCTGACTCGACGCGTGACATGCGCCGGTCGGTTTACGAGCGCGAGCTAAAGCCGCACTTCGGTAATCAGAAACTGGTGGAAATCAATCATGAGGATCTGCGAACGCTAACTGATGCAATTGTGGAGCGTGGAGCTCCAGCCACGGCTGTGCACTCCCGCGAGATTGTGATGCAGGTGTTCCGATGGGCGATAGAGCGTGGCCAGAAGGTCGAGAACCCGGCGGATCTGGTACGTCCTGCAAGCATCGCTAAATTCGAGCCACGTGACCGCGCTTTAGGACCTGACGAAATCGCGTTGATGTATCAATACCTGGACCGCATCGGCACCGCCTCATCCGTGAGAGTCGCCGCTAAGCTGTTGTTGCTGACCATGGTTCGTAAAAGTGAATTGACCAACGCTACCTGGAACGAAATCAATTTCAGCGAAGCCCTATGGACCATTCCGAAAGAGCGGATGAAGCGCCGCAACCCCCATTTGGTGTTCTTATCTCAGCAGGCTTTGGATTTCTTCATTGCGTTGAAGACGTTTGCTGGTGGTTCAGATTACGTCTTTCCCTCTCGGTACGATTCTGACTTGCCAATGAGCACCGCGACGATCAATCAGGTGCTGACGCTGACTTATCGGCTCGCGCAGAAAGAAGGGCAGCCGCTGAGCAAGTTCGGCCCGCATGATTTGAGGCGCACAGCAAGCACGCTGCTGCATGAGGCGGGTTACAACTCAGACTGGATTGAGAAGTGCCTTGCGCACGAGCAGAAGGGCGTACGGGCCGTTTACAACAAGGCTGAATACCGTGATCAGCGTCGGGCGATGTTGCAAGATTGGGCGGATATGATTGACGAATGGACGCGTAAGAGAACACGTTCAGAGAGTTGATTGCGTTTTGCGTGATGGGGTAATCGGGAGCTGATCTAGTTTTCTCTATCAAAAAACCACATTCGTGGTTTTTTTTCTGTCCGGAAACTACCCGTTTGTGGGACACATTTTTCCTGACGTCTTTGACGAAAAAAAATCCTGAAAGAACAACGACATCGTGTTGTTTTTCTGTCCCGAAACTATACGTTTGTAGGACAGTAAGTTTCTGATTTTAAAGGGAATAAATCCATAAATATCTGTGGAATGCTCTGGAAATATGGGGCAATAATCGAACCTCAAATGCGACAAAACGAGGAGTTCGGTGTGGAAAAAGAATCGAGGAAGTCGAGCAAAGTGCTCATCAGCAAAAAGCAATTGCTGGCAATGATTCCCTTGTGTGAGCGGACGATTTATAACTTCGAAAAGCAGGGGAAATTCCCTCGTCGCATTGCCGTTAGCAGCCGGAAGGTCGTCTGGGATTTGGAAGAGGTCGAGACATGGATTGATACGTGCAGGCAATCCGGCCCGGCCACGCGTCCCGGAATGGGAGCTTGAGTTGTGGCGATTGACTTACGGGCAGCATTCGAGAACGAACCGCCCACACTGGACTTCATATGGCCTGGCTTCCTCGCTGGCACAGTGGGAGCATTGGTAGCTCCCGGAGCTACAGGGAAGAGCTTCTGGGCGTTGGAAGCGGCGATGGCTATCGCATGCAGCGTTGCCGGCGGTGATCTTGTAGGGCTTGCCCCCTCATGCGCTGGTCGAGTGGTCTATTTCGCCGGAGAAGATCCCGAAGTCGCGTTGGTGCGCCGCATTCATGCCATAGGCCAGCACTTAAATCAGCAGGCACGCGAGGCCATAGCGAAGAACCTCGTCCTTGAGTCGATCATGGGCAAACGACTAAACGTTATGGATGATCGGCATCTTGCCCGTATCACCGAGTTTTGCATCGGTGCCCGGTTGATCGTACTGGATACACTTAGCCGGATTCACGATCGTGACGAGAACAGCAACGGCGACATGTCTCGGCTTGTCGCCACGCTTGAGCACGTTGCGGCCAGCACCGGAGCATCGGTGCTTTACCTTCATCATGTCAGTAAAGGCAGCGCTCGCGAGGGTCAAGTCGATCAGCAGCAGGCAGCGCGGGGCGCATCAGCTCTAATCGATAACGCCCGTTGGTGCGGCTTCGTGGCCAAGATGACAGAGGACGAGGCAAAGCGACTGAGTGATCGCACCTATGAGCGACAGGCCATTGGCAACGATAGGCGCAAGTTTTTTGTTCGTTTCGGTGTTAGCAAGCAGAACTACGACGCCACCCCGCTCGACCAATGGTACCAGCGCCAGGAAGGCGGCGTTCTTGTGCCGGTTGAGTTGGCGGAAGTGAAGAAAGGTAGCCCGCTGCAAGTCGTAAACGGAAGTGACGATGAGCGGTGGTAACGCCGTGGTCCCCACCAGTTCTATCGCACAGGCCAGAGTGATGCTTTATCAGCCTAGCCAGCGCCCGCGACTGCGGGAGGGTAATTGGGCAGAAACATCATTTGGGCGCTGCCGCGTGACAGGCAGACTAGGGCAGAGGCACGCGGACATACTGGAAGCTGTTCTGTACTGCGCAGAACGTCGACGGTCTGTCTCAGATGGTGGCGTAGAACTTCTGGTAGATCCCGCGCGTGTGAGAAAGACACTTTCCGATAGCCGCTACAGCTTCACACAGATCGAAAAGCTGCTCGCCGAACTGCGAGCCGCAACGATCATAATTGAAACGCCGCAATTTGATTTTCCAATCATCGGCGGATTGATTGACCACGTCATCCCTTCACCCATGACACGTCCCGATCCTCTGACAGGAGGAGCCCGGAACCTATGGCGGGTGCGGCTCGGAATTGCGCTTGTAATGCTCCTTGAGCATGATCTGAGTCTCTACTACGACCCAGCTCCCATTGCGCGCCTCCAGCACGGCATAAGCCAAGCGGTAGCTCGGCACGTTTTGAGCCACAAAGTAGTGCCTACAGGCGGTTGGTATCTAGACACCGTTATCGTGGCGGTAGCCGGACAAGCCTCAAGTCAGGACATGCGCAATGCGCGGCGAAGGCTCAAGGAGGAAGCTGAAGATCTAAGGGGAATTGGGCTTGTACTTGATGGTGATCGCATCAAGAAAAGCAGTGCTTGCAGCAGCTGAAGCGTGCCATACCCGCCCGATGGCGTGTCACACCCGCCCGGTAGCGCGTCACACCCGCCCGAAACGTGCCACACCCGCCCGGGGTTAGCAGGATCTTCAGGATATTCAGTCCTGCGCGGCGCAGCCCGCGCCTAGGCGCGGTCAGGCCTTGCCAGTCGGCCTACGGCCGTTTGGCACCAAAAGGAAGAGCGATTGTCCGTCGAGCGTGCCCGCAGAAGCGCTCAGAAGCTTACGTGATGGCCAGTGGGTGCCGATGCCGGGAAATAACACTCAAGTTGACCACGCCTTCGCATTGCCACTGACCAGTCATTTGCATCCGACTTAACCAGTTGTTTGTATCAAGTTTGACCAGCGCACTGGGTGCCCGGTCACCGGCAGAATTCGGCCAAAAACCAACGAGTCGAATACGACTACGAAAAATGGGGCAATTGAATGGAAAGAGCTCCTGAGAGCCCTTTCCAAACTGAAGTTACTCTATAACGGGATACCAAGTTGCATAGTTATCGCTGAAATCATCTAGCAAGGGGAATTCCTCGTTGCGCTTACCTTCTACAATGGCCTTATTCCTCTCGAATGCTTCCTTCATATGGTTTTTGCAGAGCTCTTCGGATATATAACACAGTCCATGCCAGCGATGACGCCATGCAATAAGCTGACGATAATTTTCAACTATATACACTGTTTTATTTAGCGATTTGCGAAGGCGCGGGGCCGATTCACCATTCAATGATCTAGGAACTCTGACCTCTTGTCCGAATTCGTCCCATCCAGCCCATTGACTATAAAACCTTAAGCGAGTGTCGTTGTTTACGGATAGGAATTCGAAATAGGCAATGCCTGGCTTTGGTTGAGCAACCTCACAATATCGGCGCATTAGCGTCGTAGATATATTGCCAATCAAGTCTTCAGATAGATGCTCAACGACCTTGCGGAAGTGATGGAAGTTGTTGAAGCCAAACTCTTTGCTGAGATGGGTCAGCCGTTGGCAATAACTGTATTCTCCAATGACGGATATCCGGGCAAGCCCCTTAAGGTCATCGATACATTGCGCTGCGCGTTGATGAAACATTGCTCACTCCTTTAGCCAAATCGGAGACGTGCCTCGATTAGCATGCTGCTTGCAGTGGCTAAATAAGTGGGTAAGTTCACTTAGATTTTTCGTATTTCCCATCGCAGCAGGGAGGCTACTTACGCCTTCCTCCATAAAATCATAAAATCCCGCCTTTCGTAAACTATTTTGTATTCTGCGCAACACCTATCAATAGTGACAGAACCATCAGTGGCTGACGCTTTCCACCTTCCATCGAGTCAGCAGCCCTGGATCGCGCTTTTGGTTGAATTTAGTTAGGTGTTCAGTTAGTCCGCGTCTGGCCGATTGCCGCTCTCCACGAAGGGCATCGTTGGGGCGACTTGCCGGAGATCGATGGGCTGAGACAAGTCCGTGCGTATTACTAATGGCGAAGCCCCGGTGCTTTTGACCGGCGTAACCGGGAGTAGCCCCCGTGATGAAATATCACGAGTAGCCGCAAGGACGGTGTGTCAACGCTGAGCGTTGTCCGCGGCTCGGGCAGCCCCGGTACAGGGCGGAGGGGTGTTTGGGCCCCAAGCTGGGTATACGATAGGAGGCTTGCTGTCTGGCAAGCCAGCCCCGCGCTAAGGCGGGGTTGCGTGGGACTGGCTATCGGTCACAGTTTCTCATGCTTCGCCGCTTCTTTCGCAGCTTGAATGGCCGCCAATACCTGCTGGTTCAGATAGGCGCCACTCTTGCTACCCAGCAGAGGTAAACGATTCAGGGTATGCGCCCCGGCAAACATGCGATAGGAAGCCGACAAGGCCAGCGGGCTTACTCGAAGCTGCAACGCCGTGTACTGCCGATCCAGCTTATCTAGCTGCGGCCCGTAACCTTTGCTTCGTAGCCACCGGCCGAGTGCCCACATGCCGATGGCGAACGTAAAGGCGAATACTACGAATCCAGCGAACATCAAAAAGCCCATCATGGTTATTTCTCCGGTTGATCGTTCGAGGTCATTCCCGGCACCTTGAGCGAGGCGAGGCGGCCGGTAGCAGAGTTAGTGTCCGAGGCCGGACGGATGACGTTAGGCCCAGCTTGTGAAGCTTCCGTGGCCGATTCTGCTCCATTGGCTGGAGTGGTCGAGTTGGTATAGTCGGAAACTGGTGGCGGAGATCCTGCACCAAGAGACAAGGCGTGCGCATTCTCCATACCTGGCACTGCCATCGAGGCCATCACGCCGAGCATCTTTGCGCCACCGTCGGCCACTTGGGAAAGCGCGCTGCCGGAGATTACAACTCCCCCTTCTGGTGTCCTCTGCTGGTCTTTGTCGTCGTTCCCCTGTGCGGCCTTTCCGGCCTGCTTGGCGACCTGCTGTACGCCGCTGCTTGGAGAGGACGGCGGGGCCGACGCCTGCCCGGGAGGATTGGCAGAGCTGCCGCCGACCTTCGCGCCTGCGGAACTGGCACTCTTGGCTGCTGCGCCGCCGGTGCTAGCACCCACGCCGGAGGACGCCGCTGCACCCATAGACGACGCGGCACCACCTGCGGAGCTGGCACCGGCAAAGCTGGAGTTAATCGCCCCCGCCAGACCGCTGCCGCCGAGTCCACCGACACCCGCCGCCCCAGCCCCGGCTGCGCTACCAGTACCGGCAGCACCGAGGGCAGCAGCAGGCGCCGCCGCCCCGGCTGTGGCGATGGTGGCCGCTGCAGCCGCCGCCCCGGCAGCACCGGCCACAGCCATCCCACCAATGGCCGAGCCACCGCCCATTGACGTCCCGCTAATCATGCCACCGATCAGGTCAGGAATTGTCTTCGTGAGGTAACAGCACACTAAGGCCAAACCGACCATCGTCATCAATGACGCTTCGTCATTGGTGTAGGCGGCCAACCACTGCTTTGCCGACTGGACGATCAGGCTGACAATCAGGGTCAGTACAAATAGCTTGGCGCCAATCGCAACGGTGAAGCGCATCGGCGCAATTGCAAAATCCCGCGTCCATTGCGAACCGCCAAAGCCGAAGAACAACACGGAAGCATTGATGATGACGTAAGACTCTACCAGCGTGACAAACATGAATGCAGCGATGAAGGCGAAACATGCCAACACAAGGATTGCGCACACAGCGATCAGAAGTCCCTTGGCTGGAGAAAACACTGAAATGCCTTCCACCATGGTGCGGCCAAAATCCAGCGCAACTGCCAGCATATCGCCGGGTTCTAACGCGCGCCCGAGGCCGCTCGCCGATGCCGCCGCATCACGGAAGCTATCGACAATGGCCGTCGACCATTCCACCGAGTACTTCATGACTGCAAGGAAGAAACCGATCACCAGCACGAAGCGCAGCAGCTCGCCGACAATTTCGCCGAAATCGGCTTGTTTCATGACCAGAGGCATGAACGTCCAGATGAACTGGATCGAGGCCAGCAGCCAGAACAGTCTGATGGCATAGTCATACAGCTTCCCTGACCACTGGTGCGACTGTTGCAAAACGAGGTCGAGTAGGCCCTGAATTGATGTATCGGCATGGGAAAGGTCGGTCGCGGCCACAGCATCTCCGCCCACGAACGCACCAGCCAAGGCGAGGAACAACAATAGACGACGATCCATAGCTAGTACCCCTTCACGCCGCCGCGAGTGTTCGGGCGCGCCTCAAATGAAGCATCAGCGCCACGCTGTTGACGTTGTTGCTCAGCCTCGGCAGTACATTCGCTGTTGCTTTGAACCACCACGGTGACCATGGAACCAGCTAGTGCAGACCCGGCGCACATCAACGCGGTGAGCCATTTCGAAATAGTCATTCTCAGTACTCCTTCACGCCGCCGCGTGTGTTTTTCCGCGCTTCGAACTGCTGTTCAGCCGCTTCGCTAGCGGCCTTCCGGTCGCCTTGCTGGGCCATGTAGTTGCCCTGCATGTTGATTTGGGTGGCCATCAGATCGCGCAGTTTTTGCAGTTGCTGCACGTTCTGGGAGGCGATTTCGTTGCCCGCCTGTATAGCTTGCATGCGACCTACGGCTGACTGCGAACGGGCCACCATGCGATCAAGCTGGATGTCTTCAGACTCGAACGTGCTGGTATTGAGGTTTGCCGCCTCGAGTGCCGTCTTTACGTTGTTGCTGCCTTGTTCCGACCACTTCTGATAGCGCTCATGAGCTGGTACTTCTGCTGAGTTCGCGGCTTGATTTAGGTAGGACTGAAAGCCGGGGAAAGCGGTGTTGAACTGAGAGTCCATATTCTGGATCTGGCGGCCTAGGGACTGCGAACGGGTGTAAAGGTTGGCCACGTTTTTAAGATCGGCCGCGATGCTGCCAAACATGGTGCTTGGCAAGCCCGTGCCTTGGGTGACCATATTCTGATACTGCTGAATCTGCGTCTGAAGCTGCTCTGCAGTGTTCAGCGCCGTGTTGACTGCCTCGGCGTACTCAAACATCTGTTGATAGAACGTCGAGCAGTTTGAGCAGTAGATGGCATATGCGGGGGGTGGTGCCAGGTAGAGACCCACACTAAGGCTTGTGCTTTTCATAGCTAAAACAAGGGCAGTACGTATTCTCGATTTTCGAGCCGATAAAATCGGCGATTTCAGCAATTCCGTATTCATGCCGAACACCTCGTTTTGTCATGGTTCGAGGTATGATTATTGGCTGATATGGTGTGGTTTGGAACATGCGGATAAGTATCTATCCGCATAGAAATCAATGACTTGCAGGCGCTGGCTGGGTGAGATTGACACGTAGCAACCTGATTTTGCTGACATTTTCTTTAGGCATGGACCTGTCTGTCTTTCCAGCGGGATGTGTTTTTACGGCCAAAAAAAAGCCCACCGAAGTGGGCTTTTGATGAAATGGCATAGCGCATTAGTGGGCTGAGTAATAGGGGTTCTGGGTCCGATAGTGACCACGCTCCGTTTCAGGGATGTGTAGTGTTTCTAGGTGCCAGTTTTCGAGCGAGGCTGCCAACTCTGCCGCAATGCGTTGGGCTTCTCTAACGGCTTTACCAGGTCGCCCGCTGGCTTGACCGAGGTAGGCTTGCAGTTCGTTGAGTTGGTTGGCCAATGCGCTGATGCGGTGAGCGGTTTTCATGATCAATCCCCCTTTCTGATCCTTTCTACAATATTGTCGAATTCTTCCCGAATCTGATCGTCTGTAATCTCAAGATTAACCAATCCTGATTTGATTGCAATTCTCCCAATTCTTTCGGCCGCCTCATTATCCAATTTCGCCAATCTTGCTTTAGCTGTTTCCAGCTCTGAAAGGGCGTCAGAACGGCGTTCTGCGAGAGTTTTTCGAGCCATGGGTTCACCGTTTTCAATGAGGTAAATTTATACAGACTGAAAAGTTCTACCTCATTTTCGCTCCCAGATTAAAGGGGCTACACGGCCTCGCTGTTTCGTGGAGCGTCAGATCAGGTCGTCCCGAGTGTTTCCACTATTTGGGTTGTGGTCGAATCCCGCACGTTTTGAGCCAGGTTTGGAAGGCAGTGCGGCGCTGTGCTCCGGCTGTCCTCTTACGACTCCTGTCGGGGCTGGTGAGAGGCTTTGCGATGTGAATTGCCCAGAGCCTTTCCTTTGGTGCCCATCGTCTTTTTCCTTTCTTACATACCTGCCGACGTATTTGGTGAATTGCGGGTAGCCAATGCCAAGCTGTTCGGCGTAATCGTCATAGATCGCACGTAGCGGATGCCCTGCGTCTATCAGCTTACGAAAGTCATCAAGCCTGGCCAGAAAGGCAACTCGACCTGCGCCGCGATACACCTTTTTCGGCCCGTCTGTCATTTGGCGTCTCCTGATTATGTGATCGAACTACTGCTCGGCCCCTGATATAGGCAACTAAAGGAAATTTTAGAAAATTAAAGGAAATTTTTTATCTTCATAGCGAAATTTAACGCAACTCAGAGAAATTCAGAGCAATTATAGGTCAGAAATAGCCGGAAATGGCAGCAAGGCGAACCTAAGGCGGGCAAGTTGCCTAGAATTGCAGAAGATCAGACGGCAAGATGTGTGTTGTACGGGTACGGGCAAGCCCGTCCCCATCCACCACTTGCCACTTATTCGCCTTCGGCTCAACGTATCTTGCTCTGCGAGGCGCACAGCCGCTACCGCGTCTAAGAGCAAAAACACAGCAGCAACAGGAGCGCCCATGACAGGCGGCACCAAAGAAAAAACAACGGCTCGCCGACGCGGCAAGCCCATTGAGGTTTGGGTTACTGAGGAGGAAAAGACGGTGATAAGCGAGAAGGCGAAATAAGCTGGAATGTCTCGGTCGGGCTATCTTCGCGCCCTTGGTTTGAACACGCCCATCCGATCTGTCGTTGACCTTAAGGCAGTAGCCGATTTGGCCAAGGTAAATGGCGACCTTGGGCGGGTTGCCGGCCTATTGAAACTCTGGCTTGCAGAGAAGCATGTAGAAGGGGTAAATGCCGCCAACGTCGAGAGTACGATGGTAGAGTTTCGCAAATTGCAAAGAGCCGTAGCAGAAAAAATGGGATTAATTGTTAAGGTGCATAGGTAGATTCTAGATGGATTGTCAAATGCATATGGCCCCGTCGCAAGTGTTGTCGTGTCTTAATGGGGCTTAGTTTGTTTATCTACGAAATGGTCCGCATCAATTTTCTTTCGTAAGCAAGGTCGGGATTGAATGAGAGATCGAGCACACAGCGACGCTATGTCAGAGCAGTTTCGGGCAGACCCCAGATATGCGGAAGAATTACTGCGCGAAGTATTGGTTGACGGCAATCCAGAAGAGCTAATTATTTTATTGCAGCAGCTCGTTAATGCGTTTGGCATGCATGATAATATTGAAGATGCTTAGCCTGTACTATGAAAGAATATTTAATGCTATGGCTGTTAACTTTTGCTAGTTCTATTGGGCATGGTTTAGATTAAGGTGCTTTGATTATGTTGCTAAAGCTACTCTCGTTGCGGCAAAGATAAATTGTGGAGGTTAATCTTTTAAAGGTAATTCCATCGGAATACAAATTTGGTCGTTTGGACGTTTTCTCTCTTCGAAGTGAATGGCAAGAGATAGATACATGATTGAGTTCCTAGCTAGTTTGATCAGGGTCATAAGTCGAGATTCAAATTGGGTAATAGGTATCAGCAATGAGTGAGTAGATAATTTTTCCTTTTCATAGATAGTGTTTTTCAATTTAGTCAACCTGTCTTCTAAAGCGAGAGCTTCAGCAGGATCCGAAACTGACTCGATTTTCTTATTTATTTCGGAAACCTGACTTTTTACTTTTTCTAGTTCATCATCGTGATAGCTGGAGTATGAGTAAGTTAACTCGTATCCAAAGTCATCAACTATCTTCAGAGACCGATGCTCCATGGCGTTCCTGATTTCTGAAAAAGCGCTAGCATCTGGATCGATCCATTTAGATACAGAGGAAGTACCTGTTACGTCTCGAATATCTTTGAGTATGTAAAAAAGTGCATGGATAAAATGGTTGTCACTATTTTTTAATTTTTCGTTGGGTTCCCATTTTGTTCTTCGGTTTTTTGATTTGATGTCTCTAAATAAATTGTCGATGCTTATTGATCTATCATCTTTTATATCGTTTAAGTCAAAAAAGCGACTGGCTATGTACGCTATTTTGTCGAATAAAGAGTATAGCGTTCTAAATGAAGATTTGTAATGACTGGTCTTTAGGTTGCTGATAGAGTGAGACATGTCATCCACTTGATGATAAGTGGAGTTGAACATGTGTGGTGTGTCAGCAGGAATGTTTGTTGCGGAAAAGTAAATATACCGCGCATAGCAGTAATCGTTTTTTATTTCATCGAAGTTTCCATGATATGCTAACTCTTCATGCAGTGCCAGGGTTGTATTTATAGTTCTGCTAATAGAAGGTAAAGAGATGACGTCTTGATAACATATTTCGAAGTCGCAAACATCGTTAAGGTCGTTTATAAATAGCTTGTGCTGTGCGCACCATTGTAAGTACTGATTTTCTTTTCTGTTTTTAAATGTGCTGTTTTTTACAGAAAAATAATCAAAGCTGGATTGATCAAAATTTTGCTCGAACCACTGGCTGAACTCATATAAATCCCCGCCTTTCTCAATATCTGTTTTGTGCTCGGGGTATAACGCATTAATATTCTTTTGTGCGGTCTTGATGAGGTTGTTTGCTACGAAGTAATGGTATTCTCTATGGCCGTTGTCGAACAGTGATTCTCCGAGAAATAACTGATTTCGTGCTTTAGAAATAATTGCTTCAGGCTTTTGATTTAAAGCAATGGCTTCATCATAAAATGGTAAACAGCAAAAAGCCCTTCCTTGTGATGAAAGGCTGTTAGCCAGATTCGTAAGTATCATCGATCTCAGTTGGTTGCTCGATTGAATAATGTCAGGCTTGTCCATCCAGTTTGTTTTTGGAAGGCAGTGTAGAGCTCTCCTATAAAGTATTACAGCCTTCATCAGATCATCAGAATGCCAAGTGACTGTTCTGGCACCGTAAAGTACTGAATAACAGTTTGCTGCCGTGTATATGTACTGTGCTTCATGATATTGGTGCTCAAACTCATATTCTTGTTCTGTGATTTTTGTGACAAGTTCTTCTAGTTTTCTGTGGTCATTGCTAAGGATGTATGTGTCGGCTTCTAGGCTAAATTTAGTTATTTCATCTGTAGTTATCAACATGGGTATAATGACCTCGGTTGCCCTAGGAACGTGAAACTTAAGGTACCTTTTATAGTGTTTCTACACATTTGAAAATACTTTGCGGATGCTGCCTGCTGTGCTGGGGCCGAAGGTCGCTCAGGAGCTGACGCAAACGAGTGGTCGACTACGTCCTAGTCCTATGTTCGGACCGCGCTCTGCTTAGCGTGCGCCCATCTCTAAACGGCATGACAGGGTGGGCTGTCGGCATTCGGTCCCAATGCATAGTCGATAGCACTCTAGTTTTTCGTCAATCGTCGCGCTCAATTTCTCCCGGCCAAGCCGAAAGGCCACTATGCTTGTGGTCGTTGTGGTCGTTGTGGTCGTGGTCGTTGTGGCGCTTTAGCTACGCCCGGATGGTTTTCAAATTATCGGAACTCATCACTTCCTGGCTTGCTAATTATTTTGACTCTGCGTTCGCACAGATGCTGTGTGATATTTAGGAAGTGGAATACATGAGATTTTTCGAAATTGAAGCCAAAGATATATCAGAACTTGGTGATGATGACCTCCGAGAGCTTGTCGGACGTCTATGCGAGGCCGAGCTGGTACAAGCTGGTCTTGCAACTTCGTGTGTCACTTGGGGCGGTGCTCAGGAAGCCGCTGATGGTGGACTAGATGTTAGTGTTAACGAAACTAGGCCATTAAAGTATCCAAATTTTGTACCTCGTAGCGTTACTGGATTTCAAGTTAAAAAACATGCTATGGGTAAGGCTTCTTGCACTAAGGAAATGCTTGATAAAGGTTCATTAAAGCCCGTTATTGCTGCTATTGCCCACCAGAGAGGGGCTTATATCATCGTAAGCGGTAAAGATAATTGCTCTGATAAAATGTTGTCAGAACGTTTAAGTGGAATGGTAGAGGCAGTAGCGTCCTTACCATCTAAAGATCAGCTAATGCTGGACTTCTATGGGCGTGATCGGATAGCAACTTGGCTGCGCCAGTACCCGGGAGTCGCGCTTTGGGTAAGATATAAACTGGGTAAACCTCTTTCGGGATGGCGCCCATTCGGCCGATGGGCAGCTACGCCCGTTGATATAGCCGATGAATTTTTGACGGATGAGCATCCGTGTGTGTTTTTGGCTGATACCGCTGCGGATGAGCCTCAGCCTCTACTCAGCGGTTTACTTCGTACGCGGGAAAAGCTACGCACCCCGGGAAGCGCCGTCCGTATTATTGGCTTGTCGGGTGTGGGCAAGACGCGCTTCGCGCAGGCATTATTCGAGGAAAATCTTGGCGGTGAACCTTTACCTAAATCTAGTGCGATTTATGCTGACCTCGGTGATGACTTGCTGCCCTCTGCTCTAGAACTTGTTGGGTATTTCATTGCAAATGACATTGCATCTTATATTGTCCTCGATAACTGTCCTGCTGATGTTCACAGACAACTTCAAAAGGCAGTTTCCTCGAGTGGAACAAAGCTTCGAATACTTACTATTGAGTACGATATCTCTGACGACAAGCCAGAAGAAACAGAGGTTGTAAAGATAGAACCTTCGAGCGAGTCTACGGTTTCGAAAGTAATACAGCTGCGCTTTCCTGATTTGGAACGCGGGAACGCTGATAAAATAGCTGAGTTCTCGGGTGGCAATGCTCGAGTGGCCATTGCACTTGCTAGTAGGGTAAAATTCGATGAAACGCTAACTAACTTTTCGGACGAAGAGCTTTTTCAAAGGCTGTTTAGTCAGCGAAAAGGGAAAAGCGAGATTCTATTCGAAAGCGCAGAAGCGCTGTCTTTATTTTATTCGTTTGATATTTCACATGGAGGTCTCAATGATGAACTTAGCGTTATTAGTTCGATATCCGGCATTGAGCGCCGCACACTTTATCGCCACGCAGCAGAGCTTCTGCGTCGACAACTTGCTCAGAAGAGGGGTGATTGGCGTGCTATATTGCCTCACGCGCTAGCTAATCGATTGGCCAAAAGTGCGCTTGAAAATATAGCAATCTCGGAAGTGAACTCTGAATTATTCAAGTCTGCAAATATACGCCTTTTAAAGTCCTGCGCACATCGTATTGGTTATTTACATGATTGTAAGTCTGCGCAAGATCTTGCTGAGAGCTGGATTGTCCCTGGCGCGCCACTTGGGGATATATCTATATGCAATTCAGACCTGATTGACTGCTTGAATTATATAGCTCCTGTGTTTCCCGCTACCGTGCTGTCGTGTCTTGAAAGTGCGTCTATGCAACCGGGCTTTGCAACCAGGTCAAATCCAAATTTTATAGTATTTGTTCGATTGCTTTGCCATTTGGCTTATGAGGATGAGTACTTCGATAGAGCTGTTGCCGTGCTCTTAAAGTTTGCCGAAGATGAGAGTGAAAGAGAAAACAATAATAGTATAGTTGCACAGATTAAACAGTTGTTTTCTCTGTATTTATCTGGCACTCAAGCATCACCTAGTAGGCGTAGATCCGTTATAGAAGGTTTATTGCAGTCATCAGAACACAGGTTCCATCAAATTGCCTTCAGGTTACTAGACTCAGCTTTAGAAACCGGGCATTGGAGTTCATGGGGTACTTTCGATTTCGGTGCAAGAAAACGGGGGCCTGGTTGGGTTCCTGGAAATCACGCTGAACAAACGGATTGGTACGAGCAAATTATTCAGTTGCTCGAGCGTTATCTAGTTTTGGAACACGCTTCATTAAATGATTACGTCAAGATATTACTATCTTCAAATTTTCGCGGACTATGGACCTCCGCTGGCTGTTTTGAGCTATTGGAGCGTATAGTCAATACCTATGCTAGGGCTGGAGCGTGGCCGGAAATGTGGGTTGCTATAAAAAATGTAATTCATTTTGACAGCGACAGACACAACTCAGAATTACTTGAGAGGTTGCGTACGCTAGAAAAAATTTCTGCTCCAGCAGACCCTTTTTCTGAAATTGAAGCCTATGCCCTAACTAATACATGGACTCATGTGATAGTTGATGCGCAAAATTTTTCAACGGCTTCGGCAGCAATGCATGAAAAGTTAATGATGCTTGGCGAGATCGCTAGTGCGGAGCAAAGCTATATAGATCGTCTGGGCGATAGATTGTGGAGGACCCATATTGATTCGTTATGGCACTTTGGAAAAGGACTGGCGAGGGGTAGTGTTGATAAAAACGCAATGTTCGAAAAACTTATCAGGCAGGTCGAAGAATCGGAGCTTGAGGAAGTTCAGCCGATACTCCTTGTAGGCTTCCTCCATGAAATACACGAGCAAAATGTAAGTATGTTTCGTGCTATGATTGAGGTGATTTTACATGAGCGTAAGTTGGCTCCTCACGCCGTATACCTTTTATGTGCATCGCCTCTTGAAGCGTGGGGTGTGATTAAGTTGGTAGAGCTAGCGAAGTCTGGAATAGTAGACTCTTGGCGGTTTACGCATATTAGTCTGGGGAGAATGCACGAGAAAATATCAGATGAAATGTTGGTTGAGCTTTTAAGTATTTTAATTGAGTTGGATGGCGGCCTCATATCAGTAGTTCAGATACTTGAGATGCGTTTTTTTATAGATCACGACAGTAGCTATACACCTTCAGATAGTTTGCTTGCTTTCGGTCGGCAGGTCTTTCTAAGAATCCTCGCTATGCACAGAGACGAAATCGGTCAAATTTCATCTCATGGTCTAAAGCGAATTGCTAAGTATTGTCTCTCTATCTCGGCGCCATTGGCCGAAATCTCTAAAATGGTATCGCTCATTTGTGATGGTGTTACTAACTATCGACTATACAGCTTTGAGATTACTGATATTACATCAGTACTAATCAAGAATTTTCCTGAGCTTTTTCTTTCTGGCGTCTTTAGAGGTGATGAAGGTGACGATGTATTAGCCTACATGATCTTTCGCGACCGAGGTTACGGTGTGAAAACTTCCTCGCTTAATAAGGTTCCGATAGGAAAATTGATTGATTGGTGTAACGCAGATCAAAATAAATTAAAACAGCTAGGTAGTGTGGTTAGTATTTATTTAGCAGTAGAGCCGGAGGATGGCTTGATTGAGAACCCTCGTCGTGTTGAGTTGAGTTCTCACATCAAAACGATATTGGATGCCGCAGAGGATAAGACTCAAATTGTAGATATCATTTACGCCCGAGCTAGGCCATCCGGGTGGTCGGGTTCCTTGGCTGATATTCTTGAGGTCAGGGCGCACGCCTTTTCTGAGTTGCTGCACCATTCCGCTTTGGAGGTCCGAGACTGCGCGAAAGCCAAGCTCGCTCTAATGGACCAATCAATTCGGCACAACAGAGCGCGCGAGTCTGAGGAGCATAATCGTTGGGAGCAGCGATTTGAGTGAATCGAAATGGTGCTCACAGATCGCTGCAGTATATCGTAGCTCGCCCTCGGTTGGGTATGGTATTGGTCGTGGTACTGAGCGCTACTTTAGTTTTTAAGATCATGTTTTTAATGAGTTTTCTTGCATCGATTATAATAGAGTGGGAATGAGCCCATAGCGAGGCATGAAAAAAACCGGCTTTTGCCGGTTTTTTCATGCCCGCGATAAGGGCTTATTCTTGCTCATTAAAGAGTCGCATTATGTGGGTGGTCCTGGCTTTTGTGCTCGTCGCGGCCATTCCCGTGAGCTTGGTGGGCGTGATCTCTGTGCTCAACACCCGGCCCGAAGCTGTCAACCAGTCCATGGATGGCAGCACCCCACTGAGGAGGTCGATCAGTTGCTCAGCGCCCTCGGCGGCACCACCCAGCAAGTGTCAAAGAAGATGGAAAGCTGCCTGGACCTGTCACGCGCCAGGGTGTCCGCTATTGAAAACGCACCTGAAAGCTTTGAAGGCATTCAGCTGTCGGTGAATCAAACCATGTGCAAAGCATCTTATTCCTCCCATCGCCGGCATCGGCGTTGGCACTTCTCGGCGGGTGCTTGCCTTGCGATAGCCGTGTCTTGCTTGATCACACTGGCGCTTATCTATCACTGGATCGGGTGAAAATTCGGGCCCAAAAGCCGGCTTTCTTTTCTGAAGCCAACGGTGGATGTGGTTCTGTTGTCTCTCTTGCCGGGTGAGTGCTAGGGCCATCAGGTCTCAAAAGGTCTCCCGGATAATGCTCTTGACCTAGACATGGCGAGTCATCCATTCCAAACGCCTTCACGGCAGCCACCGCTTCTACACACCAACGACCAAAATATGCCCCGCCTTCAAAGTTCTGGTCGCCATAGGTATACCAATAAGGATGCCGATAGCTGACCGCTTGCGGGCCTGATCCGGATTTGGCGCCGGTACGCACTTCCTGGTACCAGTGCTCGACAAAGGCTTTGAGCAACGGTGCCTGAGAATCTGAAGGCGCATCCACTGCCTTCAACAAACGACCATAGGGTTTGGGGTAGAGAAGCACAGCTCCTATCTTGCGGTCTGGGCTGCGGCTGGCAATGATCCGATCAAGAAGTACGTCTTCGCCATCATTGCCGATCAAGGCCAGCAAGCGATGCCATTGCTCGTCTGGAATGTCGAGTGCGAGTGCCAAGCCGACCAGCCAGAAGCAAATGATGTAGTGGTCGTAGTTGACGCGCCAGTGGTGCCGGGTGAATTGCTGCTCTGCAGTCCACACTGCTGCTCCGAGCCGCTCAGCTTCTTCCCAAGCATCTAACAGACCGGGGAAGTAATACGCCAAGTTAGTAATTGGGCATCCGGCTGAGTATTTGCGCAGAATTTGGTGCCAGTGTTTCTGAGCAAGTGTAAATTGGAATTGGGGCGCGTAATTCTGATCACCTGAGTTGTCATCAGCGGCTACAGATTCTTTTTTTATGTAATCGTCGTTGTACTCAATCCACTCAGACCAGTAGCTTATTTCCCCTAATGGTGCGCGAATCATTTAGCGGCCCTTCCTAATAGTTTTGATGTGGCAACTGGATCAGCTACAAATTTTCCATTTTTTTCCAGGACGCCGACAGTGACATTTCCAAACGGGTCTGTATGGACTAGCCATTTTTCGACACGGCCTGCCTGTAGTGCTTTGTTGATGCTATCAGCAGCTTTTTCATTACCGTTGACAGACTCCAGAATCCGATTGTAGTTAGTAGAGCTACCTTGTAACCAATCATCACTCATCTGCAGCCCATCTCGGGTGGGCTTCAGCTTGGACGAGCCAAATTTGTACTCAACAATCAGGTAGTCGACACCAGGCTTATCTACCTTGTACAAATCGTCAATGCCTGTCTGGCCAATATCGGGAGCCCGGCCAATTTTTTCAGCACCGGGCACCAACGTCTTGATTTGCTCTCCACCCATGATGTCCCCGACGATGCTCTTCTGCGCGTTGGTCATGGCGCGAAAGTCCATCAGCGGGGTGCCGTTAGGGTTGAACTGCCCGCCGCGTGCTACAAGCTTGTCGAATTTGGCGAGGCTCGCCACCTCAGCCATCTTTTCAAGCTGCTGCGCTCCAACCTTGATCCCTGCCTTGGCCAGCGCCACGCCACCTTTCGCAGCCCCGCCCACCCCCGTTGCAATGCTGCCGACCTGCCAGGCGATTTCGCCGATGGCCTTGCCCAATGCTTCGGCGTTTTCGTCACCGCCGACTTCCAGTGCGGTCTTGATCGTTTCTATCTTAACGTTGAGTTCGTTGACGACGCTGTCGCCAAACTGCTTTCTGGCCTCCGGGTTATTAATCAGTTGGCCAAGTCCGGTAAGCCCTTCGATGGGGTGCGCAACAAATTCGGCGAGGCCCGTGACGTCATTCCAGCCTGACTGGGCCAACCCCTTGCCGATGCCGAACTGGGTCAGAACATCCTGCCTGCCGCTGATGTACGACCATTTGGCAACGACTTTGCCAGCGGCAATCAGGCCTTTTGCTTCGTCGTATTCCTTCTTGAACTGCACGATCTGCTGTGTCGCCAGCCAGTTGTTATCCACCGCCGCACCCGCCGCGGTATTGGCGGTGGTCGGGTCGATGGAGGCGCTGGTCGCTGCCAGGCCGGTCACCAGGCTGACGATCAGGTTGCGCTTGGCTTCGCGTTGTTCTTCGCTTTCGTCGGGGCTGCTTTGTGAGAACAGGCCGGTGAGCAGGCTTGATGCCGCCGCGCCTGCCGCGCCGCTGCCGCAACTTTGGCTGCTGGCGGCGGCACCGGCGCAAGCGACGATGCCGTGCAGGGCCGCGTGCAGTGGCGAGCCTTCGGTGAGCTCGCCTTTGGCTACCAGGTCGCCGATGTAGCCGGCACCCCGTTGCTGCACATAATTGACCACCAGGCCTTGCACAAAGGCAGCGTTGCCCGCGCTGATATTGCCTCCTGCAGCACCGATCAGGGCGGTAGTGATCTGGCGATAGGTACCGCCTGCGCCCCAGTTTTCGGAGATCGCGTTGGCCTGCGCCGAGTACTCCCGCGCCTGGAGCTGCAGTTGCAGGCGCGCAGCGTCACTCATTGGCGTGTCACGATTGTCTGCTTTTGACTGCAGCTCTTTTGCCTGTTGGCGTTTGAGGTCCGCTTCCCTGGCTTTGTTCGCAAGGAAGGTACTGGCTTCGTTGGAGAACGCGCTGACGATCTCAAAACCGGCGCGGATTTCATCTTCGTCGAAGATCGGTTTGAGCGAGTTGCTGCCATCGCGATCACTGGACACATCACGGTTGAGACTGGCGACGGTTTGCTCGGCGCTCTGCCCGGTGCGCTTCTGTTGTTCGGCGTCGTTGGTGATGACGACGGCACCGCCACTGATGCCGCTGCGTGTCACGCTGCTTGCCTTGTCGCTGGCGCTGATGGCGATCGGCATATTGGCGCCGATGTTGTTCTCGTTTTTGGCTAGGTCGGTGCCCGGGTTAACCTTGCCGCCAGTCTGCGCGTTGCCCTTCTGGTCCTTGCCGACTTCGTTGTAGCCGCCGCCCAGGCTCACGGTATTGGCGTCGTAATCCGCCTTGTTCTTGATGTCGCGGCTGGTGAGGCTGGATGTGACCAGGCTGTTTTTGCCGTCCTGCACGGCCTTGTCACTGCTGGCGATCACGCCGCCGACCAAATCGGTGTTGCCCCGCACGTTGATGTCGAAACCGTCATCACCGGCCTTGATGCCTGACTGCTCGGTGACGCTGGCATAGTTGGAGTCGATGTTGGTTGCGCCAAAGTTTGCGCTGGCACCGCTTATCGAGCTCATGCCGTAGCAGAACGGTGGAATACAAAGACTGATGCCGATGCCCAGGCTCTTTTCATCGACTTTATACGTGTTGGTGTCTTGCAGGCTTTCGATATTAAGATCGCCGCCGACGTCGGCGATGACTTTTTTGCCACTGGCCACCGCCCCCTTAAGCTGCGTGTCGCCGCCGGATGACAGCAGCAACTGGTTGCCAGCCTCCACTTTGGTATTGGTATAGGTCAGCTCGTCGCCGTCGGCCTGGCCCCGGTTTCCGGTGGCACCCAGGTCCAGGGTAAAGCCGTTTCTGCTACCGCCCAGCGAGAGGCCGATACCGATGCTGGCGCTGCTGCCTTTGCTGTCGGTGTTTTGCTGGCTGGTGTTGTTGGCGGCGAGCAGGTTGATGTCGCCGTCGGCCATCAGGCTGGCGTCACGCCCGGCCTTGATCTGGCTGCCTTGGACCGTGATGTTGCTGTCTGCACCTGCGCCGGTCGCGCGCAGGCGCACATCTTGACCTGCGGTGATGGTCGAACCGGCGGCGCTGTCGCTTGTCTGGGTGGTTTTGCTTTCGTTCTTCTTGGTGCCCAGCGACAGGCTGATGTTGATACCGCCTGCCGCGCCAGGGTCCATTGCCACCGCCGTGGCGGCGTTGTTACCGCCCAGCAGGACCGTGGCCGCTGCCAGCGCCTTCATGCGCCCGTCATCGGTTTTCTCCGATGCCTGTTTCATCTGCTGGGTGGTCTGGATTGCACTGATGACAGGGTTAGTCACCGTCAGAGTGAACCCGGTCTGTTTGAACAGGGTTTCACGTTCGCGCTTGCTGGTGTTGCGGGCTTCAACGACATCGATGGTTTGCCCGGTGATATCGACGCTGCCTTCGGGCGCGCTCACCTGGCTGCCCACCTGGCGGTAGCCTTTGCCCGCTTCCATCAGCACATCGCCCTTGGTTGACCCCACGGTACTCGCCGCTGCGGTCTGGCTAGTGGTGAGGTCCTTGACCGTTTGCTGCTGGGTGCCGAGGGTGACCGCGATACCGCCGCCGCTGAACAGGCCGCTTTTCTTGACTGACTTGTCGTGACGTTCGCTGCTGCTTTCCGTCGTGGCTTCGATATTGATGTTGTTGTCAGCCGCCAGCACGGTCTGGTTGGTGGACACCACGTTGCTGCCGCTGACGTTTATGTCGCGACCGGCCTGCACATAGGTTTTCTCGGCACTCAGCGTCGAGCCCTGCGCCTGGGTCTGGTTGACGGTGTCGCGTGTGGTAGTGGTCTTGCTGGAGAACAGGCCGTTGCTGCCTTTGAATTTGTGCGCTTCATCGGCGAACTGGGTGTTTTGCGCAGCGGTCAGGTTCACGTCGCGCCCGGCGTCGGCGATGATTGCACCTTGCTGACTGGTGACGCTCGCGCCTCGGGCATTGAGGTCCTGCCCGGCGCTGAGGCGCACATCGCCTTGGCCTTGGATGGTTGAGCCGACTTCGGTCTGGCTGGCGTCTTTGCGCCAGTTGCTGCCGTTCCAGTTAACCGATTGCTGATGGGCTTCGCCAACGGTGGTCAGGTTGATGTTGTTGCCTGCTTGCAGCGAGGTACTGCCGCCGGTACCTGCGTTGACCACCTGAGCGCCGGTCAGGTTGAGGTCTTTACCCGCGTTGACGTCCAGGGTGCCGCCAGCGCCGCTGACGAACAGCCCGGCCACCCGTGACAGGTTGGTGCGGGTGCCTTGGGCACTGCTGCTGTCGCGACTGCTGGACACGACGTTGACGTTTTGCCCGGCGTTGATGGCGAGGCTGTCTGTCGCGCCGATCAGGCCGCCGAGGTTGTCGAGGTTTTCCCGTGCCGTCAGCGAGACCTTGTCAGCCTGGATGCGGCCGCCGAGGTTTTCGATGTTCTGCGCGGTAATCGCCATCACGCTGCGCCCGGCCAGGCTGCCGCTGTTGACCAGATCACCGGCAATGTTCAGGTTCAGGCGTTGCCCGGCAATCAGCGAGCCAGAGCCGTTAAGGTCGCTTTCCTGCACGCGCACATAGACCTGCGGCACCAGCACGTTGCGGGTTTCGCCGCTGGCGAGGGTGACTTTTTTCTGTACCAGCCAGACGATATCGCTGGTCAGTTGCGCCATCTGCTCAGGGGACAGCTCGATGCCTGGCACCAGTTGCCATTGATTGGCAAGGGTGACGGCATTGTCGATCAGCGCCCGGTACTGCGCTTCGTCATTGGCATAGCCATCGAGGAAGCGCCGACCGGTGAGTTGTGCAACCTGTTCGCGAATCAGTTTTTGCTCATAGAAGCCATCGCCGAGACGCTGCTGGGTGAGCGCAGGGTCGACTTGCAGGCGCTCCAGCATGTAATCCGAAGACAGCCAAGTGCGATAACTGGCGAAACGCGGGTCGGTTTCGATCAAGTAATTGCTGGTGGTCTGCGGGTTGGTGGTGAACAGGCTGTTGTTCGGCAATTCAAGGGACGGACCGCCGGTGCGAATCTGCTCGGCCACGCCTTGTGCGTTCTGGGTGGTCTGCGCTGCGACCTGAACGATCGGAGCTACTTGAAAGGTACGGGCGGCCGGAGCGCTGACCGTACCGGTGGAAGCGATCTGCTGGCCGACGGCCTGAGTACCGCGTGCGCTGATCTGGGTGCCCGTGCCGCTGACCGCTGTGTTCTGCGCGAAGACGGTAGGTTGCAGGGAGATATCCTGAATCAGCGGGGCAGGGGTATAGGCTGCGGTATTCGCGCCTTGCCGGTCGCGGCCCTTGCGTTGGATGCGGTAGAAGTTGGTGACGCTGCCGCTGTCGACGGTGGTGCGCTGGCCCGACACTTCGGTGTTGGTCAGGCTGGTGACGTCTGCCTGCAATAGTCCGCCGGCGATGATGCGGCTCTTGTCGTTGAGCACGTCGCCGGCGCTGATCTGCATTGTCCCGCCAGACAGGATCTGCGCCGGTGCCGAGGTGGCGATCTGGGTTTCGTTGACGACGCGGGTGTAGTCGTAGCGGTTCCAGTTGTCGCGCTGGCCCTCGGGGGTGACCAGGTAATTCACCTCATCGTGACGCAGGGAGATCTCGTTGGCTTGGTAGCGGTTGGTCGAGCCGGTGAGTTGAAACTCCTGCTCGGGTGTTCGACTGACCTCAACATCGCGCGTGCTGAAATGTTCGTTGGTGTTGCGCACGCTTTGTACGTTCAAAGACAGATCGCCAAGCGCTTCGAGGGTCGCGCTGGCATTGGTCAGTAATTGAGCGCGACCCTCAGCGGTATCGAGCGCGCTCAAGGTCCCGCCAATGGCGAGGTCGCCAGCACTGAAGACCAGCGATTGCTCGCGGTTATTCAGGGTTGCGGTGCCGATATTCAGTGATTCACGGGCTGCTATCGTTGCTGCGGTGCCATTTTCATCGAGGTTGTTCAACGTCGAGGTGGCTATCGCCAGTTGGTCGCCATACAGGCGCGCGGTGCCGAGGTTATTCAGCGTCGCTGCCTGCACGCGGACTTGCTGGCCGTCGATCAGCCCGCGGTTGGTCAGGGTGTCAGCGACGTTCAGACGAACCTCGCCCGCGCTGATTTCGGCGTTGGCGCTGTTGTCGAGCGTCTGCGCGCTGACTAGCAGGGACTTGCCCGCCAGCAAACGCCCGGTGTTGTTGAGCGCCCCGGCGGTGCTCAGATCAACGTTGTTGTTGGCCTGAATCTGCCCGCTCAAATCAAGGCCGCTCTGCAACCTGAAGTTGATGTCACCCAGGCTCAGCGCCCGGCCCGTGCCGCTGTAATACGCGGCGTTGAGCGACAGCAGCTTGCCCGCAATCAGCGTGCCGTCGAGGTTATTCACCGATTGGCGACGCTGCGCGGTATCGCGGTCGCGGATGGTCAGGTCACCGGTCGAAGAGATCAGCCCGCTCTGGTTATTTAGCGTCTGGCTCACGCCCAGCAGCAGGCCTTCATCAGTGCGCACGGCACCGGTCTGGTTGTTGAAGGTGTTGACCGCCAGGTTCATGCTGCGGCCTTCAAGGCCTAGGTTGGTGCCCTGGGTGGCGCTGTTGTCGAGCACATCGGTGCTCAGGTTCAACGCGCCTGCACTGCGGACCAGCCCACCCTGATTGATGAGGGCCTGACCCAGTGCCAGCTCGACGTCGCTGAGGCTTTGCAACTGGCCGCCACGGTTATCCAGGCGTGCGCCGTCGACGTGTACGGTTTTCTCGCCAATGATTTGGCCGCCGTTGGTGTTGACCACGTCGCTGGCGGTGAGCAACAGATTGCCCTTGGTACTCAAAAAGCCAGTGCTGTTATTGACGCTGGCGCTGCGGATTTCCACGGCATCCTGACCGCTGATGCCTTTGGTGGTGCCGGAGTCGAGGTTATTGAGGGCCTGATTTCCGGTGTCGATAAACAGTTTGCCTGCAGACTGAATCAAGCCCGCCGCGTTACGCAATTCGCCGCTGCGCAAGTCGAGCGTGGCGCGTGCGTCGAGCGTGCCATCGCTGTTGTCAAACAGATTGCCGTTGCTGTTGAGGTCCAGTGCCAGGCCACTGATCACACCGCTGTGGTTGTTCACACCTTGCGCCGCCACGGCGATGTCGCCCTGGGCTTCGAGACGCCCTGCGTCGTTGTTCAGTGCGCCATCGGTCACGTTCACCGACAGCCCGGACTGTACCGAACCCAGCACGCCATGGGTGTTGTTGAATTGTCCGGCGATGATCGCCATGCGCTGGGTCGAGGCGAGCGTGCCGCCGATATTGTTCAGTTGACCGAAGCGGGCTTGCAGCGTGCTGCCGGCGCTGAGGGTGCCCTGAGCATTTTCCAGGCGCGCCCCGCTCAGTTCAGCGCCGCCGCTGGCAGCCAGCGTTCCGCCGCTGTTGTCGATCAAATCACTGGCGGTCACCGTCAGCAGGCCGCCGTCGGTTGCAACCACTTTGCCGTTCTGATTATTCAGCGTGCCAACGGTGATCGCCACAGCGCCTGGGCTGCTGACCTGGCCGTTCTGATTGTTGAATTGCTCGCTGACATTGATCTGTAAAGGCTCCAGCCCCGTTTGCAGAATGCGCCCGTAGTGATTGGACAGGGTGCGGGCCTGGAGCGTGAGCTGTTGGCCCTGGGCCAGACCTTCATCCAGCACCACGTCGTCAGCCTTGATCGACACGCTGCCATTGCTGGCAATGCTGCCTTTGGTACTGGCGAGTTGGTTGGCCTGAATGCCCAGCGAACCCTTGCCTGCGTGTTCGATGCTGCCGCTGCCGTTGTCGATGCGAGCGGCGCTGATCCGGGTATTGGTCGCGTTTGAGGCAATTCGTCCGCTACGGTTGTCGAGGCTCGCGGTGGCGTTTATCGAGGTGTCGGCGACGCCGGTCTGCACCAGCTCGCCGCCGACGTTGGACAGATCACTGGCGTTCAGTTGCAGGTTGTCGGCGTTGACGCTGGCGCTGTCTGTGCGCAGGGTCTTCGTCGCGCTGGCCGCGAGGGTCTGGCTGGCATCCACGCGGCTGCCACTGAGATTGCTATCGCCGTCGTTGGCGGTCAGGGTGACATTGCGGCCTTGAGTCTGGCTGCCGCTGAGGTCCAGATCATCGGCCTGGATGCTGACATCGCCTGCCGCCAGGTTTTGACCCTGCGCCTTTACGTGGGTGGCGCGCACCGCAAGGTTGCCGCTGCTGCCCAGTTTGCCGTCCACGCCCGCGCCCGCCGCCAGGCTTGAGCCCTGGGTGCTACGAATCGACTTGGCGCTGAGGGTTGTTTGATTCTGGCTGGCAATGGTGCCGCTGTTGTCGATATCTCCGGAGCTGGTGAGGTTCAAATCGCCCTTGGCGTAAAGCGAGCCGCTATTGTCAACGCTTGTGGCCGTGATACGGGTGGCCGTGGTGCCGCTGATTGTGCCCATGTTGTGCAGTTTGCCGTCTGCGCTGACGACCACTTCACCCGCCATGGCGCCAATTTGCCCGGCATTGCGCATGCCGACACCCGATTCGGTCCCCACCAGCACGATCTTCCCGGCGTACATTCCGCCCAGTTGCGCCACGTCGATGGCGACGGCTGGCTTGTCGCCGTCGGCGCCGGCCTGAGGCGTGGCCTGGGTGTTGTCGGCGTTGACCTGATTGCGTCCGGCAGTGACCTTAAGGTCATTGGCCCAGATACCCGCATTGACCTGCACGGTACGGGCAATCAGGTCGGTGTAATCGGCGTCGCGGCTATCAAGACCCTTGCCCTGAATGTTCAGGGTGCCGCCGTTCACGGTGTAGCCGCTGATGCTGCCGTTCTCCAGCTGCACCTGGCCGGTGCTCAGGGTCGCACGGTTGGCGTTGATGAAGCCGCAACCGTCGCAGGTAATGCCGGCCGGGTTGGCGATGACCACCTGGGCGCGTTGCCCGGCGACTTCGACATAGCCGCGTAACTGGCTGGGGTTGCTGGCGTTGACCTCATTGAGGATGACCCGCGCGCTGCCTTTGGCCATCGCTGCGTTGCCTTCTATCCAGCCACCCAGTTGCGTTTGGGTGTTGGCGCCGCTGTTGTTGAGGATGACGCCGCGCGGGTCGACATCGAACTGATTGTAGGTGTTACGCGAAACCCCGGCCGCGCTGGGCGCCTGAATATTCACCTGCGGCGTGCCGTTGGCGCTTTGAATCACCGTCGGACGCTGGCCGGCTGCGGCAGCCGGATCGGCCACAATCGTGCCCGCCGCCCACGCCGGTACAGCGCTCCAGGACACCAGCCCGAGCGCGATCATCAATGCAAAACGCATCGGCCCGAGCGTTGCCGTGCAGCCCGCGTCGGCGGTGGTGAGGCTGACGCGAGTGCCCGGCGCCTTGACCTGGCTGGTGACGTTCTCCGCCACCACCATCAACAGCCCGCGTGCCTTGTTGAAAACAATTCGGTACAGGTGCTTGTTCATAGCAATTCCATTTGCGGAGCCGGCCCGCGATACAAAAGTTGAAGTTACGGTGCCGTGGCGACCGGATGAGCGGCAAACCAGGCCCTGGCCTGCTCAGGGATCACACCGATGCCCTGGAATGTCTTGATTTGCAGGCCCCGCTCGTCGCCCCGGTGATACAGCGCGCGACCACATCGGTTGGCGAACAGATGGCGCTGGAGGATTCGGGTGAAGGTGGCCGTATGGCCAAACGGCGCGACCCAGTCGTTGAGCCAGAGGCGCTCGCCGCAATTCCAGTCCGCGTCGCTCAATGTCAGCGGTGATTGCTGCAAATAGCGCTGTTCCGCTGCCTCATCGACGTTAAGCCAGGAGAGGTAGCACACCGGCTTGCCGTGCTCGCTGCCCAGCACGAATTGGCGATGCTTGAGCGCCGGCAGCAGAAGTGTCGGTAAGCTGTGCAGTGGCGCATCCCGGTGAGCGCTGGAATGCATCCACAACCAAGTGACCGAGCCCAGCACCGCCGCCTCGTTCCAAGGCTCGTCGATCAGGCCGGGTGCCGTGATGTCCAGGGTTTCAAAACGCATGGCATTACCCCTCAGAACGACCAGATGACGGTAAAGTCGCTGGTCACGTTGGCGGTCTTGAAGCCATCTGGCTTCTTGAGCGGCGTGCCTACCGACCAGTCATAAGACAGGCCTTTGTAACCACCACGCACACCCACTACAGCCCCCGCCAGTCGTTTACCAATCAGGTACTTACTGGCCTGGCCGCTGACTTCGCCGTAGTCGACACCGGTGTAAAGCTCCTGGCCGGTTTGCCCCAGCGCCAGGCCGACTTCGTTGCGCAGTGTCCAACCGCGATCAGCAGACAGAATGTTTTCTCCGTCAAACCCGCGCACGCTGTAACGTCCGCCAATCGAGAAGCGGTCCTGCGGCACCAACGGTGTCCTGTTCCATTGCGACCGCCAACTGCCGATATAGCGCAGGCGCTGGTCGCTTATGGCGAATGGCACTTGCAGTTGGGCGTCGGCGGTGATGATCTGCGAGCGTGATGTGCCGGCACCAGAGGCTTCTTCGGGGGCCCGCAGCGAGTCATGTGCGCCGGTGCCGCGACGGTAGGCGACGCCGAGGTCCAGAATAGAGGTGCCGATAAATTCCCGGTGATCCAGGCCGAGCTGCCAGCCCGCCATGCGCCGATCCTGGTTGCCGATCTCGGTGTCGTCGATGAAGTTTTCAGAAGATCGTGTCCACAGGCCACCCCACGCCGTGGTTTTGCGCACGGCATCGCGGTAAAGCAGCCGAGACAGGCGCAGATCGTTGGTACGGCTTTCGCCTCGATACTGGTACGTCTGGGTGGCGCCGGCGACCGACTGCTCGTAGTTGTACTCGCTGGTGGTGAACGCCAGTTGCCAGTAACCCATCGGCAGCGAGTAGTGGAGCGTATTGCCTTTGGAGCCGTGTCGACCGGACTCGCCGCCGCCCAGGTCGTGGTTGAAGCTGGCGTAGAACAAGTCGTTGAGCGACAGCAGGTTGTCCAGCGACAGCGACACATTGCCCTGATACTTGCCTGTGGATTTGCTGCCCGAGTTGTCGAAGGAAAGGCTCACGCGGGCCGGAAACTGCTGTCTCCATTTGATCACCACATCGCTTTCGCCGGGCTTGGCATCAGCCGCCAGGGTGGGGGTGATTTGAATGTCGGCGTCGGCAGTGGGCACGCGCTTGAAGTTTTCCAGCGCCTGTTCGATATCGCGCAGGTTAAGCAGGTCGCCGGGGTTGGCAGGCATCGCATTCCACAGGGTGGCGCGACGGCTGGTGCCTTCGGCAAAACGGATTTCGCGGATGCGCCCCGGCACGATTGTCAGCACCAGAATCCCGCTGTTGAGGTCCTGAGCTTCGGCAAGCACGCGGGTGGTGACAAAGCCCGCCTGGATGATCGCATTCTGCATGCGCTTCATCGTCATGTTGATACCCGCGCCACCCAGACAGCGCCCCACGGCGGGGTCGTCCTCGGGGTTGGCGGCCTTCAGCGCCCATTGAAACTTCTCGGATGCGTCGCCAATCAGGCGAATGTCTTTAATGGCGAAGCAGGGCGCTTCTTTCGCCGGAAGACGAGAGCCGCCTTCGTCGAGCGTCGGTGCCTGGAGACGTACATCGGGCCGCGATTCCAATTGATCACGCAGCGCGCGTTCACGCTCCTGCTGACGCAGTAATTCCTCTTCAGGCCCGGCAGCCTGAGCGGTGGCGGTCGTAAAGAGTGTCCACACTGCCAGCGCCGTCAGCGCGAGGTGTCTTGCATTCATCGACGACAAGCGCGCCAGCCTCATGACATATCGGGAGGGGGCTGGCTTGTGCAGTGGGCAGCGTGAGTCCGCGGGCATTTCACATCCTTGTGATCAGAATCAGAGGCGCAATAAGTGCACAGCCTGGAACGGCGGTGGCACTGAATCGAAATAAAATAAGGTCGACGTTTCCACACTTAGAAAAAGAAATTTCCCAGGTGGCTTTGGATAGCTCAGATAGTGGCATGCGCCATAAGTTTCATGGTGGGTAAGCGGTTTGATACAAAGATCAGGAAATGTGACGCCTTCCACATGGCCTGCGGATGTTGAGCCACACGGGTCAGGGAGGTGTGCTCGGCGTCGACGTCCACACGAACTCATCCACAACCCCGGCACCTGCTGAACCGGATGGCCCGCCATGAAGGCGTGTCAGACCGAACCTGCGCGGCAGATGCCCTGCCATCGCGGGCCACCGCGCTCCCACACCGCTTTTGCGTGAGGCCTCAGCGCCGCGCAATGTCAGAAAAGTAAAACTTATCCAGCGTATGCCGCGACTCGGTGTACTCGAACTGGCGGCCATCCTGCAAAAACGTCTGGTTGCTCACCACGATCACATGGCTCTGACCTTCGAGGTCCAGATGGGTCTGATCGTCCTTGCTGCGCGGCAGGGCTTCGATGGTGCGTTGCGCGTAGCTGATCTGCAGCTGCAGCGTCTGCTCGATAAACGCGTAGATCGACTGTTCGGCGATGTCGCGGTCCAGGCCGGGGATCAGTTCGGCGACGAAGTGGTTGATGTCGAGGATCACCCGTTTGCCGCCGATGCGCCGTACCCGTTTGATGCGCGTGATCAGGGTGCCGGGTTCGGCTTCGATGTGTTGCAGCAGTGAACCTTCCAACGGGATCTGGCTGAACTCGACGACTTCGGTGCGTACGTCATCGCCCAGGTCAGCGTGGGTTTCGTGGAAGCTGACGATGCCGCCCAGTTGAAACTCGATCGGGTTGGGCGACAGCACGAACGTGCCCTTGCCGTGAATTTTTTGCGCGAAACCGCGCTCCTGCAGCTGCTCGATTGCGCGACGCACGGTGCCACGGCTGGCCTGGTAGGCGTCCATCAGTTCGGTTTCGGAGGGAAGGCGCGTGCCGCGTTGCAGGCGTTCGGTGGTGATGTTGGCAAGCAGATCCGTATAGATCTGGTTGTATTTGCTCATGGGGATGGCTCTATGCCCGACTTGATGAGGGTGAACTGCGCGTTCAAGGCAGGAACCTTAGTGGCAGAGGTGGGCTTTGTCCATTGGCCACCTGTGGAATAGAGGAAAAGTCTGACTCCACGTTCAGAAAATTAAACTATTTGTAACTCGTACAGACGAGTTGTTGCTTTAACTCGTCTGTACGAGTACTTTTGCCCTCGGCGTGCTGCCAATGACTGCCCCCAAATAAAAAAATCAAAGTGGAAACCAAGCATGAGCCACGACTATTCGACTATTGCCCGCGAGATTCTCGAGCACCTCGGGGGCAGCGACAACCTTGAGCAGGCTGCCCACTGCGTGACCCGCCTGCGCCTGGCGCTCAAGGACCCGAGTCTGGTCAACAGCGGCGCGTTGAACCAGGTCGATCTGGTCAAGGGGTCGTTCTTCACTGGCGGCCTGTTCCAGGTGGTGATCGGCCCCGGCGAAGTGGAAAAGGTCTACGCCGCGCTGCGCGAGCAGACCGGCCTTGCCGCCGCCACCATTGCCGACGTGAAGAAGAAGGGTGCCGACAAGACCAACGCCATGCAGCGCCTGGTGCGCGTATTTTCTGATGTGTTCATGCCGATCCTGCCCGCGTTGATCATCGCCGGCCTGCTGATGGGCGTTAACAACCTGATGGGCGCCAAAGGCATGTTCATCGAGGGCAAGACGCTGCTTGCGGCGTATCCGAACCTGGATGGCCTGTGGAGCCTGATCAACCTGATGGCCAACACCTCGTTCGTGTTCCTGCCGGCGCTGGTGGGCTGGTCGGCGGCCAAGCGGTTTGGCGGCAGTGAAATCCTCGGCATCGTGCTCGGCCTGATGCTGGTGCACCCGGACCTGCTCAATGCCTGGAACTACGGCAAGGCAGTCGCCGGCCTCGACGGCCAGAGCCTGCCGTACTTCGATATTTTCGGTTGGTTCAAGATCGAAAAAGTCGGTTATCAGGGGCAGATCCTGCCGATCCTCATGGCCGCCTATGTGATGAGCGTCATCGAGAAATGGCTGCGTGCGCGAGTGCCCAATGCCATCCAGTTGCTGGTGGTGCCGATCACCACGATTGTCGTCACCGGCGTACTGGCCCTGGCGATCATCGGCCCGGTGACCCGTCACCTCGGCATCCTGATCACCGAAGGCGTGGTCACCCTGTTTGACCTGGCGCCGATGGTCGGCGGGGCGATTTTCGGCCTGCTGTACGCGCCGCTGGTGATCACCGGCATGCACCACATGTTCCTCGCCGTGGACCTGCAACTGATCTCCACCCAGGGCGGCACTTTTATCTGGCCGATGATCGTCATGTCCAACCTGGCCCAGGGCAGCGCCGCGCTCGCCGTGTTCTATACGACACGCAATGCGCGGGACAAGAGCATGGCCTCGACCTCGGCGATTTCCGCTTACTTCGGTATCACTGAGCCGGCGATGTTTGGCGTGAACCTGCGCTTCAAGTTTCCGTTCTACGCCGCCTTGCTCGGCTCGGCACTGGGCAGCATTTTCCTGTCGCTGAACAAGGTGCAGGCCTCGGCCATTGGTGTCGGTGGTTTGCCGGCGTTTATCTCAATCCTGCCGCAGTACATCCCGGTTTTTGTCATCGGGATGGTCATCGCGATTGTCGTGCCATTTGTACTGACCTGTGCGTTGAGCATGAAGATCGTGCGGCCTGGCTACCGGGTCGCCTGATCGACGGTTCGACAAGCCAATTCCCACATTGGTGGGTGAACACATTCAAGTGTGGGAGCCGGGCTTGCCCGCGATGAGGCCGGCAAGGCCAGCACACAACTCTATTGAAGGAATCCACCATGCAAAACTGGCAGCACTCGGTGATCTACCAGATCTACCCAAAAAGCTTCCACAGCCACGCGGGTAACGCCACCGGTGACCTGCTGGGCATCGTGGACAAGCTCGATTACCTGCAATGGCTGGGCGTGGATTGCCTGTGGATCACCCCATTCCTGCGCTCGCCGCAGCGCGACAACGGCTATGACATCAGCGACTACTACGCCATCGACCCAAGCTACGGGACCATGGCCGATTGCGACCTGCTGATCAGCGAAGCGGCCAAGCGCGGCATCACGCTGATGCTCGACATTGTGGTCAACCACACCTCCATCGAACACGAGTGGTTCCAGCAGGCGCGCAGCAGCCTCGACAACCCGTACCGCGACTTCTATATCTGGCGCGACCAGCCAAACAACTGGGAATCCAAGTTCGGCGGCTCCGCCTGGGAATACGAAGCGCAAACCGGCCAGTACTTCCTGCACCTGTTCGATCACACCCAGGCCGACCTGAATTGGGACAACCCCAAGGTGCGCGCCGAAGTGTTCAAGTTGATGCGCTTCTGGCGCGACAAAGGCGTGGGCGGTTTCCGCCTGGACGTGATCAACCTGATCTCCAAGCCCGCCGATTTCCCAGAAGACAACACTGATGGCCGGCGCTTCTACACCGACGGCCCGAATGTGCACCACTACCTGCAGGAAATGCACCGCGAAGTCTTCGAAGGGCATGACCTGATCAACGTCGGCGAGATGTCATCCACCAGCCTGGAACACTGCATTCGCTACTCCAATCCTGAGTCGAAAGAGCTGTCGATGACCTTCAACTTTCATCACTTGAAGGTCGATTACCCGAACCTGCAAAAGTGGGTGAAGGCCGACTTCGATTTCCTGCAGCTCAAGCAGATTTTCTCTGACTGGCAACTGGGCATGCAGGCCGGTGGTGGCTGGAATGCGCTGTTCTGGTGTAACCACGACCAGCCGCGGGTGGTCTCGCGTTTTGGTGACGACGGCGAGCACCGCGTGGTCTCGGCCAAGATGCTCGCCACGGCGCTGCACTTCCTTCAGGGCACGCCGTATGTGTACCAGGGCGAAGAGTTGGGCATGACCAATCCTGGCTTCAACAAGATCGAGCAGTACCGCGATGTCGAGACCCTGAACATCTTCCGGCTCAAGCGCGATGCCGGTGAGTCCGAGGGCGCAAGCATGGCGGCGATCATGCAGAAGTCGCGCGACAACGGCCGCACGCCGATGCAGTGGAGCACTCAAGCCAACGCCGGTTTCAGCAGCGGTGAACCCTGGATCGGTATTCCAGCCAACGCGGCGCAGATCAACGTCGAAAGCCAACGGGATGACCCGGATTCGGTGCTGCATCACTACCGTGCGCTGATTGCGTTGCGTCGGCATGAGCCGCTGATTCAGGCGGGGGTTTATCGCCAACTGCTGCAAGACCACCTCCAGGTCTGGGCCTACCTGCGCGAAGGCCATGGCGAGCGCTTGCTGGTGGTGAACAACTTCTATGGCAAACCCTGCGAAATCCAGCTGCCGCAAGGCGTGATTAACGCCTCAAGCGAGCAACGCCTGCTGATCAGCAACTACCCCGATTGCCCGTTGCGTACGGCCACGGTGGTGTTGCGCCCCTATGAATCATTCGTGCTGCACCTGACCGACTGAAACACCGCGAGCCACCCGTAGGAGCCCACTTGCCGGCGATAGTGCCCTGAGCGCGCCATTGCCAGCGAGCCGGCCTCTGCACGCCGCGCGTAAGACAAAAAGTAAGAAAAAAATAAAAATAAAGGAGTGCTTCATGAAAACAACAATAAAGCTGGGCCTCATTGCGTCATGCCTTACCGCACCTTTTGCCGCGCAGGCCCTGGAATTTGCCGGTTACTTGCGCAGCGGCGCGGGCACTTCAACGGGCAGTGGCAAGCAGCAGTGCTTCCAGTTGCCGGGGGCGCAAACGAAGTACCGTTTGGGTAACGAATGCGAGCAATACGCCGAACTGGAATTGCGCCAGGACCTGCTA
This sequence comes from Pseudomonas sp. NFX183, assembly GCF_047943075.1. Taxonomy (NCBI): domain Bacteria; kingdom Pseudomonadati; phylum Pseudomonadota; class Gammaproteobacteria; order Pseudomonadales; family Pseudomonadaceae; genus Pseudomonas; species Pseudomonas sp. NFX183. The sequence goes on from NZ_CP181333.1 coordinate 3,392,141, forward strand.
ACCCTCGACGACGGCTCGGTGCTCAGCGTCGATGCCATGGCGTCGCTGTACAACAAATACGACCGTGCCCTGAAGTTCCAGGGCGAAGACAACGGCTCGGCGCGCATGCCGCAGATGTATGCGCAGTGGTCCAATTTGCCCAGCCTCAATGGCGGCTCGGTGTGGGCGGGCCGGCGTTACTACAAACGTAACGACATCCATATCTCCGACTTCTACTACTGGAACCAGAGCGCCACCGGCGGCGGCGTCGAGGACGTGCTGATCGGCGACCTCAAATACAGCTACGCCATTTCCCGCAAGGACAACCTGTACCAGAAGGAATACGCCACCCGTCACGACTTCAACGTGGCGGGGTTCAAGACCAACCCCGGCGGTGAACTGGAGTTCGGCTTGAGCTACATCGAAAAAGCCGGTGGTCGTGACGCCAACAGCGGTTGGGCGATCACGGCGCAGCACGTGCAAAAACCTTTCCTGGGCGGCAAAAACAAGTTTGCCTTGCAGTACGGCGAAGGCCCCGGCACGGGCCTGGGCTACACCGGCAACACGGCTTTGGATAACAGCAGTAAAAGCTACCGCGCCGTGGAGTTTTTCGACTGGCAGGTGACCCCGCGTTTTGGCGGGCAGGTCGAGGCGGTGTATCAAAAAGATATTCGCCCTGGCAGCCAGGACCAAACCTGGATGTCCATCGGCGTGCGCCCGGCGTATGCCATCAGCGAGCAGTTCAAACTGGTCACCGAACTTGGGCATGATCAGGTCGACGCCACCGGTGGCACGCGCAAGCTGAGCAAATTCACCTTCGCCCCGACCTGGTCGCCCAACGGCCCGGATTTCTGGGCGCGGCCGGAAGTGCGTTTGTACTACACCTATGCAACCTGGAACGAAGCGGCCAAGCGCGCGGCGAATGAATTGGCGGCGGGCTCGGCGTTGTCCGACACCGGCGCCTACGGCACAGCGCGGCATGGCTCGAATGTGGGTGTGCAGGTCGAATACTGGTGGAAATAACGCGGACCAAATGTGGGAGCGGGCTTGCCCGCGAAAGCGGTATATCAGGCAACACATCTATTGAATGAACCACCGCATTCGCGAGCAAGCCCGCTCCCACACGGATTTTTACAGAACAAAACAGCAGGTGAAGTCATGACCACAACTCAACCCCTGGAACTGCTGGCGCCGCTGTCGGGTGTGCTGCTGGCGCTGGATCAGGTGCCCGACCCGGTGTTCGCCAGTCGCATGATCGGCGACGGCCTGTGCATCGATCCCACCTCGCAGACCCTTTGCGCACCGCTGGCCGGGGTGATCAGCAGTCTCCAGGACAGTGGCCATGCGGTCAGCGTTACCGACGACAACGGCGTTCAGGTGCTGATGCATATCGGGCTGGACACGGTGAACCTGGCAGGCCAGGGTTTCACGCGGCTGGTGCAGGAAGGCCAGCGAGTGGAAGCTGGGCAACCGCTGATTGAATTCGATGCCGATTACGTGGCGCTCACTGCGCGCAGTTTGTTGACCTTGATGCTGGTGGTCAGCGGCGAGCCGTTCACGCTGTTGGCGCCGGACGGCAATTGGGTGGATGTGGGCCAGCCGCTGCTGCGAGTATCACCCGGCGAGGCCACTGCAGCCGTCGTGGAGGAGGAGGGTGATGCGCTGTTCTCCAAGCCGCTGAGCTTGCCCAACGCCAATGGCCTGCACGCCCGACCTGCGGCGGTGTTTGCCCAGGCGGCCAAGGGTTTTGACGCGAGCATTTACTTACACAAGCAAACCCAAAGCGCCAACGCAAAATCCCTGGTGGCGATCATGGCGCTGCAAACCGCGCAGGGCGACACCTTGCAGGTCAGTGCGGCGGGTAACGATGCCGACGCGGCGATCAAGGCATTGGTCGCGCTGTTGGCCGAGGGCTGTGGCGAAACGGTCGCGGCACCGACGCAGGTGGTTGAGGCGGTCGCGCCCGTGTCGTCGGCCGCGTTGCTGCGCGGCGTGTGTGCGTCACCGGGTTCGGCGTTTGGCCAAGTTGTGCAGGTGGCCGAACCGGAGCTGAACATCACTGAAAATGGCATCGGCGAAACCGCCGAGCGCGACGCGTTGACGCGTGGCCTGCTGGCGGCAACCGAGGCGTTGCAAACCCTGCAAACCAAGGCGGCCGGCAGCGCCCAGGCCGAGATTTTCAGGGCCCATCAGGAGTTGCTCGAAGACCCGACCTTGCTGGAGCAAGCCCACGGCCTGCTGGCCGAAGGCAAAAGCGCCGCCTTTGCCTGGAACAGCGCCACCGTTGCCACCGCCAAGCTGTTCCAGGGCTTGGGCAATGCGCTGCTCGCCGAGCGCGCGGCGGATTTGGCCGATGTCGGCCAGCGCGTGCTGAAGCTGATTCTCGGTATTCAGGACCGCGCATGGGACTTGCCCGAGCAGGCCATCCTGATTGCCGAGCAACTGACGCCGTCGCAAACCGCCAGCCTGGATACCCGCAAGGTGCTGGGGTTTGTCACTGTCGGCGGCGGCGCGACCAGTCATGTGGCGATCCTCGCCCGTGCGCTCGGCCTGCCGGCGATTTGCGGTGTGCCGGGGCACGTGTTGGCACTGGCCAATGGCAAACAAGTCCTGCTCGACGCCGACAAAGGCGAGCTGCACCTGGAGCCAGACCTGGCTGAAATCGAAAAACTGCAGGCGGCCCGTGATCAGCAAGTGCAACGCCGTCAGCGTGAGGTGGCGCAGGCGGCCTTGCCGGCCACGACCCGCGACGGCCATCACGTTGAGGTCACGGCCAACGTCGCTTCATTGCAGGAAGTGGAGCAATCCCTGGCCCTGGGCGGTGAAGGCGTCGGCCTGCTGCGTTCGGAATTCCTCTACCTGGACCGCAACCGCGCACCCAGCCCCGAGGAGCAAGCGGGCACCTACAGCGCCATCGCCCGCGCCTTGGGCACTGAGCGCAATTTGGTGGTGCGCACTCTGGACGTGGGCGGCGACAAGCCGTTGGCCTATGTGCCGATGGAAAGCGAGACCAACCCGTTTTTGGGCTTGCGCGGTATCCGCCTGTGCCTGGAGCGCCCGGAGCTCCTGCGCGAACAGTTTCGCGCGATCCTTGCCAGCGCCGGGTTGACGCGGCTGCACATCATGTTGCCGATGGTCAGCCTGCTGTCGGAGCTGCACCTGGCGCGCAAGATTCTTGAAGAGGAAGCGCTGGCGCTGGGGCTTGAAGCGTTGCCGAAGCTGGGCATCATGATCGAGGTGCCGTCTGCGGCGCTGATGGCCGATGTCTTTGCCCCGCATGTGGACTTTTTCTCCATCGGCACCAATGACCTCACTCAATACACCTTGGCCATGGACCGTGATCACCCACGGCTGGCCAGCCAGGCTGACAGCTTTCACCCCGCGGTGTTGCGCCTGATCGCCACCACCGTCAAGGCCGCGCATGCCCATGGCAAGTGGGTGGGCGTGTGTGGCGCATTGGCCTCCGAAGCGTTGGCTGTACCCATGTTGATCGGGCTTGGCGTGGATGAGTTGTCGGTCAGCGTGCCGCTGATCCCAACCATCAAGGCCACCGTGCGCGAGCTGGACCTGGCCGATTGCCAGATCATTGCCCGCCAGGTGCTGGGCCTGGAAGAAGCCGCGCATGTGCGCGAGGCCCTGCGCCAGTACCACGCGGCTACCGTTGAAACCTCACCTGTCGTGGAGCACTGAGCATGTTCGAGAAATTGCAGCGGGCGTTCTGGAAAGCCCTGACCCCGGATTTGATTGCCGAGACGGTCGCGGCGCCGACGCCGGGTCTGTTGTCGGCCAGCGTGCTGAGTGCATTGGGTGGCGCGGATAACCTCAAGTCGCAGCAACGCGTGGCGCTGACGCGGGTGCGTGTGCAACTGCAGGATGCGGCGCGGTTGGATGAGCCGGCGTTAAGGGCGGCGGGTGTGCCGGGGGTGATGGTGTTGGGCGGCGGCGTCGTGCATTTGCTCACCGGTCTTTAAGGCGACCACTCTCTAATGTGGAAGCGGGCTTGCCCGCGATCGCGGTGTGTCAGGTAACGAATAGGTTGACTGGCCGGCCGCCATCGCGGGCAAGCCCGGCTCCCACAGGGTTTTGTGGTGTTTGGGAAAGTGGCTTACAGCTGCGGGTTATCTTCGGGCGGCTTGGTCTTGTCCACGCCCGGCACGTGCAAGTTGCCGTCGACCACCTGGTTGCCTTCCAGCTGCGGCTGGGTCACCCAGGTGAGGATGTCGTAGTAACGCCGGATGTTCGCCACAAAATGCACCGGCTCACCGCCGCGCGCATAGCCATAGCGGGTTTTGCTGTACCACTGCTTCTGCGCCAGGCGCGGCAGCATCTTCTTCACGTCCAGCCACTTGTTGGGGTTCAGGCCGTCCTTCTTCGCCAGCGTACGCGCGTCTTCCAGATGGCCGGTGCCGACGTTGTAGGCGGCGAGGGCGAACCAGGTGCGATCCGGCTCGGCGATGCTGTCGTCCAGCTCATCCTTGATCTTGGCCAGGTATTTGGCGCCGCCCATGATGCTTTGCTTGGCGTCCAGGCGGTTGGACACGCCCATCGCCTGGGCGGTGTTCTGGGTCAGCATCATCAGGCCACGCACGCCGGTCTTGGAGGTGACGGCCGGTTGCCACAGTGATTCCTGATAGCCGATGGCCGCCAGTAGGCGCCAGTCGACTTTTTCTTCCTTGGCGTAAGTCCGAAAATGCTTCTCGTATTTGGGCAGGCGTTGCTGCAAGTGCTGGGCAAAGGTGTAGGCGCCGACGTAACCGAGCACATCGACGTGCCCGTAATAGCGGTCTTTAAGACGCTGCAGGGTGCCGTTCTTTTCCACCTTGTCCAGGTAGCTGTTGATCTCGTTGAGCAGACTGTTGTCATCGCCTGCCGCCACGGCCCAGCTTTGGTGGCTGGCATTGCCGAGGTCGAAGGCCACGCGCACGTTGGGGAAGTACACCTGGTTCATCGCGACTTCGTTGGAGTCCACCAGGGTCAGGTCGATTTGCCCCTCGTCCACCATGCGCAGCAGGTCGACCACCTCAACGGCGTCGGATTCTTCATATTCAATCGCAGGGTTCTGCTTTTTCAGCTCGGCCAATTGCTCGGCGTGGGTGCTGCCCTTGAGCACCATGATCTTCTTGCCCACCAGGTCGGCTGCGGTGGTGGGGCGCGACTGGCCGTTGCGGTAGATGATCTGCGGCGTCACTTCCAGGTAAGGGTGCGAGAAGCGCACCTGCTGCTCGCGCTGTTCGCTGCTGACCAGACCGGCGGCGGCCAGAACCGGGCCGTTGGGTTTGCCCAACTGGCCGAACAGGTCATCAAGGTTGTCGGCGGTCTCGATTTCCAGCTTCACGCCCAGGTCGTCGGCAAACCGCTTGACCAGTTCGTATTCGAAACCGGTTTCACCGTTGCGGTCCTGGAAATAAGTGGCCGGGCTGTTTCGGGTGATCACCCGCAATACGCCATCCTCCTTGATTCGCTCGAGCGTGCTGGGTTTATCAACACAGGCGCTGAGCATCAGGAAGAGTCCGGTTGCGATCAGCCATTTGGCGCATCGCGGGCGCAAAGCAGTAGGGAAGAACATCTGCGCAGTATACGCAAACGACCCTCAGCGCCATATCTCGACAGCAGCGCACTTGTCTGCTAGCGCCCGCAGAACCGGGCTGCAGCCCGCAGAAACGCGGGTTGGCGAGGGTTTGTGACGGTTAAAATAACTGCGCGCCCAGCCCCGGAAAATGCCCCGATACTGTGCAAACCGTGCCAACTGACGTTCGGCAGCGGCCAGCCGTGCCGTTTCGGGTGCCGTTGGCGATGGTTTACGCTAGAATGCACGGCCTCAAAGCACACCCCCTTCCCGAGGCTGTCCCGAAGATGTTGATCCTGCGCGGCGCTCCTGCCCTTTCTGCCTTTCGCCACAGCAAACTCCTTGAGCAACTGAGCCAGAAGGTTCCAGCGGTTACAGGCTTGTATGCTGAATTTGCTCACTTCGCCGACGTTACCGGCGTGTTGACCGCCGACGAACAGCAAGTGCTGGCGCGCCTTCTGAAGTACGGCCCAAGCGTTCCCGTTCAAGAGCCTGACGGCCGCTTGTTCCTGGTTCTGCCGCGGTTCGGCACCATCTCGCCCTGGTCGAGCAAGGCCAGTGATATCGCCCGCAACTGTGGCCTGGAAAAAATCCAGCGCCTGGAGCGCGGTATCGCTTTCTATGTTGCCGGCCAGTTCAGCGACGCCGAAGCCGAGCTGATCGCCAGCAGCCTGCACGACCGCATGACCCAGATCATCGTCAGCCAGCTGGAACACGCTGGCGGCCTGTTCAGCCACGCCGAACCCAAGCCGCTGACTGCGATTGACGTGCTTGGCGGTGGCCGCGCCGCCCTCGAGAAGGCCAACATCGAATTGGGCCTGGCCCTGGCCGAAGACGAGATCGACTACCTGGTCAATGCCTTCAACGGCTTGAAGCGCAACCCGCACGACATCGAGCTGATGATGTTTGCGCAGGCCAACTCCGAGCATTGCCGTCACAAGATCTTCAACGCCAGTTGGGACATCGACGGCGAAAGCCAGGAAAAAAGCCTGTTCGGCATGATCAAGAACACCTACGTGATGCACAGCGAAGGCGTTCTGTCGGCTTATAAGGACAACGCCTCGGTGATCGTCGGCTCGGTTGCCGGTCGTTTCTTCCCGGACCCTGAAACCCGTCAGTACGGCGCGGTGCAGGAGCCGGTGCACATCCTGATGAAGGTTGAGACCCACAACCACCCGACCGCAATTGCCCCGTTCCCGGGCGCAGCCACCGGTTCCGGCGGTGAGATCCGTGACGAAGGCGCCACCGGCCGTGGCGCCAAGCCAAAGGCGGGCCTGACCGGTTTCACCGTGTCCAACCTGCAGATCCCAGGCTTCGAACAGCCGTGGGAAGTGCCGTACGGCAAGCCTGAGCGCATCGTGACCGCGCTGGACATCATGATCGAAGGCCCACTGGGCGGCGCCGCGTTCAACAACGAATTCGGGCGTCCGGCGCTGACCGGTTACTTCCGTACGTTCGAGCAGTCCATCACCACCCCGCGTGGCGATGAAGTGCGCGGCTACCACAAGCCAATCATGTTGGCTGGCGGCATGGGCAACATCCGTGAAGAACACGTCAAGAAAGGCGAGATTCTGGTCGGCTCCAAGCTGATCGTCCTCGGCGGCCCGGCCATGTTGATCGGCCTGGGCGGCGGCGCTGCTTCCTCCATGGCCACCGGCACCAGCTCGGCAGACCTGGATTTTGCTTCCGTACAGCGCGAAAACCCAGAGATGGAACGCCGCTGCCAGGAAGTCATCGACCGTTGCTGGCAGTTGGGTGACAAGAACCCGATCAGCTTCATCCACGACGTCGGCGCCGGCGGTTTGTCCAACGCCTTCCCGGAACTGGTCAACGATGGTGAGCGCGGCGGTCGTTTCGAACTGCGCAACATTCCAAACGACGAGCCGGGCATGGCCCCGCACGAAATCTGGAGTAACGAATCCCAGGAACGCTACGTATTGGCCGTCGGCCCTGAAGACTTCGCGCGCTTCCAGGCCATCTGCGAACGCGAGCGTTGCCCGTTTGCCGTGGTTGGCGAAGCCACTGCCGAGCCGCAACTGACGGTCACCGACAGCCATTTCGGCAACAGCCCGGTCGACATGCCACTCGAAGTGCTGCTGGGCAAAGCCCCGCGCATGCACCGTTCGGCCGTGCGTGAAACCGAGTTGGGCGATGACTTCGACCCAAGCAGTCTCGACCTGACCGACAGCATCGAACGCGTGCTGCACCACCCGGCCGTGGCGAGCAAAAGCTTCCTGATCACCATCGGCGACCGCACCATCACCGGTCTTGTGGCCCGTGACCAAATGGTCGGCCCATGGCAAGTGCCGGTGGCCGACGTTGCCGTCACCGCCACCAGCTTCGACGTGTACACTGGTGAAGCCATGGCCATGGGCGAGCGTACGCCGCTGGCCCTGCTGGACGCCCCGGCGTCGGGCCGCATGGCCATTGGTGAAACCCTCACCAACATCGCCGCCTCCCGCATCGGCAAGCTGTCCGACATCAAACTGTCGGCCAACTGGATGTCCGCTGCCGGTCACCCCGGTGAAGACGCGCGCCTGTACGACACCGTCAAGGCTGTCGGCATGGAGCTGTGCCCGGAGCTGGGCATCACCATTCCGGTGGGCAAGGACTCGATGTCCATGGCCACCCGTTGGAACGAAGACGGCACCGACAAGAGCGTCACTTCGCCGCTGTCGCTGATCGTTACCGGTTTTGCACCGGTCACCGACATCCGTCAGACCCTGACCCCGCAACTGCGCATGGACAAGGGCACCACCGATCTGATCCTGATCGACCTGGGCCGTGGCCAGAACCGCATGGGCGCCTCGATCCTCGCGCAAACCCACGGCAAGCTCGGCAAGCACGCGCCGGACGTGGATGACGCCGAAGACCTGAAAGCCTTCTTCGCCGTGATCCAGGGCCTGAACGCCGACGGCCACCTGCTGGCTTACCACGACCGTTCCGACGGCGGCTTGCTGACCAGCGTTGTAGAAATGGCCTTCGCCGGTCACTGCGGCCTGAACATCGTGCTCGACAGCGTTGCCGAGGCCGCCTGCGAAATCAACGGCATCCTGTTCAACGAAGAGTTGGGCGCCGTGATCCAGGTTCGCCAGGACGCCACCCCGGACGTGCTCGCACAATTCAGCGCCGCCGGCCTGGACGACTGCGTGGCAGTGATCGGTCAGCCGATCAACAACGGTGAAGTCAATATCTCCTTCAATGGCGACACCGTGTTTGCCGGCCAGCGTCGTCTGCTGCAACGCCAGTGGGCCGAGACCAGCTACCAGATCCAACGCCTGCGTGATAACGCCGACTGCGCCGAGCAGGAATTCGACGTGATCCTGGAAGAAGAAAACCCGGGCCTGAGCACCAAGCTCAGCTTCGACGTCAACCAGGACATCGCCGCGCCTTACATCAAAAAAGGCATCCGCCCACAAGTTGCGGTACTGCGTGAGCAGGGCGTCAACGGCCAGGTGGAAATGGCGGCCGCGTTCGACCGCGCCGGCTTTAATGCGATCGACGTGCACATGAGCGACATCCTCGCCGGTCGCGTTGACCTCAACGCGTTCAAAGGCCTCGTCGCCTGCGGCGGTTTCTCCTACGGTGACGTGCTGGGTGCCGGTGAAGGCTGGGCCAAGTCGGCGCTGTTCAACAGCCGTGCGCGTGATGCGTTCCAGGGCTTCTTCGAGCGCAACGACAGTTTCACCCTGGGTGTGTGCAACGGTTGCCAGATGATGTCCAACCTCAGCGAACTGATCCCGGGCAGCGAGTTCTGGCCGCACTTTGTGCGTAACCGTTCCGAGCAGTTCGAAGCCCGTGTCGCCATGGTGCAGGTGCAGGAATCCAACTCGATCTTCCTGCAAGGCATGGCCGGTTCGCGCATGCCAATCGCCATCGCCCACGGTGAAGGCCATGCCGAGTTCGAAAGCGAAGAAGCCCTGCTCGAAGCCGACCTGTCCGGTTGCGTGGCGATGCGTTTTGTCGACAACCACGGCAAGGTCACCGAAAGCTACCCGGCCAACCCGAACGGCTCGCCGCGCGGGATCACCGGCCTTACCAGCCGCGACGGCCGCGTGACCATCATGATGCCGCACCCGGAGCGTGTGTTCCGCGCCGTGCAGAACTCGTGGCGCCCGGAAGAGTGGAACGAAGACGGCGCCTGGATGCGCATGTTCCGCAACGCCCGCGTGTGGGTGAACTAAGGCGGTGTACAAGCTCAGCTTCTTTGTGCCCGCAAGCCACGTGGAGACGGTAAAAACCGCCGTCTTCGCAGCCGGCGGCGGGCGCATCGGCGACTACGACAGCTGCGCCTGGCAAGTGCTGGGCCAGGGCCAATTCCGCGCATTGGACGGCAGCCAGCCGTTTATTGGGCAGGTGGGCCAGGTTGAAGTGGTCGAAGAATGGAAGGTTGAGCTGGTGGTGGCGGATGCGTTGATCGTGGCCGTTGTGGCCGCGCTCAAGCTGAGCCATCCGTATGAGACACCGGCGTATGAGGTGTGGCAGTTGGCGGATTTTTGATTCGCAGATGGCAGAAACAAGAAACCCGCTGGGCCAGTTTGGTCAGCGGGTTTTTTGTTGGCTGTGATGGCCTCTTCGCGAGCAAGCCCGCTCCCACATTTGACCGCATTGCCACGTCGGGCACCGATCAAACTGTGGGAGCGGGCTTGCTCGCGAAGGCGTCGGGACAGGCACCTCAGACCTTTCCCACATGCCTTTCAGGTTGTCCCTCGGAACTGGCCTCACTAATCTTCTCGGGTCGCTGCCAATGTGGCGACCGGGACTGCAAGCCCGCCGAAACCTCACCAGTTACTCCTAAGCGCCTTTATAATTGCGGCGTTTTTTCATGGTCGTCATTTATGGCGGCTGTGTGCGGGAGACCTTCGGGTCTACCGAGGTGCTGGTGGGACTCGGTCTTGCAGGCCCGCGCACAGCTGCCACCCATCAACTGCAAGTGATGTTGGTAGTTCCTAAACTCTCACTAGGAAATACACCATGATCAAAGACAGTCCAAATCCTCCATCTGATTCTCAGCCCACCGACCAAATCTTCACCATACTCCCCAACCTGAACAGCGAAACCCTCCTCGCCAATGCCTCCCAAGACCTGGCATCCGTGCAGGCGTTGGCGGGCAATCTGGCGTTTGACATCGACGGCCCGCAGCGTGATGCGGTGCTGGGAATTCATCGGATGCTGGAGGGTATCCAGTTGATGGTGGATCGGGTGTTGGATTTAGCTGAGGTGCCTGAACCGAAGTAATCGGACGCCTGTCGGGCCCAATCGCGGGCAAGCCCGCTCCCACATTTTTGAGCTGTGAATACAGTCAAATGTGGGAGCCGGGCTTGCCCGCGATGAGGCCAGAACAGCCGCTACAGCGCTAGACCCTGGCGCCGACCTCACGGCCACTGACCAACCGCTCCAGCGCCTCACTCAACCCCGAGGCCTTGTCACCAATCAACAAGTGCCAAACACCGCTGTCCAGCTGGCTCACGCCCTGGCAACCGAGCGCAGTCAGATCAGCCTCGGACAACACCGAATCATCCCCCAGCTCCACCCGCAACCGGGTCATCGCCACAGCGTCGAGCTGGCGTACATTTTCACGGCCACCCAAGGCCTTCAGCCATTTCTCGGCCTCCTGCACATTCACCGCAACCGGCTTATCCACAGGTGCAGCCGCCACCGGCGCACTGGCAACAAACGACGGCATGGCCAAGCGAATCTCGTCAGCAATGCTGTCGGCCATGGGCCCGACCACCACCTGCAAGCTCCCGCCATTGCCTGGGCGAACCACGGCCATGGCGCCGAGTGCTTTCAAGTCCGCGTCCACTGCTTTGTTGCGATCCACCATGTCCAGACGCAGGCGAGTAGTGCACGCGCCGACACTCAGCAAATTGGCCGCACCGCCCAGCGCACGGATGTAGGCGCCGGCCCGTTGGTTATCACTCATCGCCTCGGCCTGCACCACCTGGATGTCTTCACGCCCAGGCGTTTTCAGGTTGAAGCGGCGGATGCAGTAGTTGAACACGCTGTAGTAGATCACCGCGTACGCCAACCCCACCGGGATCACTCGCCAGCCGTTGGTGGACTTGCCCCAGCCCAGCACCATGTCGATAAAGCCACCGGAGAAGGTAAAACCGAGGTGGATATTCAACAGGTCAGTGACAGCCATCGACAGGCCGGTCAGCACGGCGTGGATCAAGTACAGGAACGGCGCAAGGAACATGAACGCGAACTCAATCGGCTCCGTCACGCCGGTCAAAAACGAGGTCAGCGCCATCGACAGGAAGATCCCGCCCATCACCTTGCGGCGTTCCGGCAGGGCGTTGCGGTACATCGCCAGGCAGGCGGCGGGCAGGCCGAACAGCATCACCGGGAACATGCCGGTCATGAACTGGCCACCTTTGGGGTCGCCGGCGAAGTAGCGGGTCAGGTCGCCGGTGACGACGGCGCCGGTGGTCGGGTCGGTGAAGGTGCCGAACACGAACCACGCCATGTTGTTGAGGATATGGTGCAGGCCGGTGACGATCAGCAGGCGGTTGAACACGCCGAACACGAAGGCGCCAAAGCTGCCGCTTTCCATCAGCAGCACACCGAAGCTGTTGATACCGTGCTGGATCGGCGGCCAGATCAAACCAAAGATCACGCCCAGGGCCACCGCCGAAAACCCGGTGACAATCGGTACAAAGCGTCGCCCGCCAAAGAACGCCAGGTACTCCGGCAACTTGATGTCCTTGAAGCGGTTATACAACCCGCCCGCCATCAAGCCGCTGGCGATACCGGCGAGCATGCCCATGTTGATGGTGGTGTCCATCACCTTGAGCGTGGAGACCATTACCAGATAACCAATCGCCCCGGCCAGGCCCGCCGTGCCGTTATTGTCGCGGGCAAACCCCACGGCAATACCGATGGCGAAGATCAGCGCAAGGTTGGCGAAGATCGCCTGCCCGGCGTCGTGCATCACGGCGATGTTGAGCAGGTCGGTGTCGCCCAGGCGCAGCAAGAGGCCGGCGATCGGCAGGATCGCGATCGGCAGCATCAGCGCGCGGCCCAGGCGTTGTAAGCCTTCGATAAAATGTTGGTACATGGCGTGTCTCCTTGTTCTTGTTGTTGTCAGCTCAGCGGCCAGTGGTGTTGGCAGGCTTGGCGAACCGCTTTGGCGCTGCTCAGGTCGAGCAGGCCAAGGCTCAGTTGCCGGCATTGAGCCGCGTCCAGGTGACGGACGCGGTCCTTGATTTCTCCGATCTGTGGCGGGCTCACCGACAGCTCGCTGACGCCCAGGCCGACCAGTACTGGCGTGGCCAACGGATCGGACGCGAGGGCGCCGCAAACGCCGACCCAACGCCCATGCTTGGCCGCGCCCGCGCAGGTTTGCGCGATCAGCCGTAGCAGCGCCGGGTGCAAGGCATCGACCCGCGCGGCGAGGCCGGCGTGGTCGCGGTCCATGGCCAGGGTGTATTGGGACAGGTCATTGGTGCCGATGGAGAGGAAGTCGGCATGTTTGGCCAGCTGTTCGGCCATCAGCGCGGCGGCGGGCACTTCGATCATCACGCCCAGCTCCGGGCGCTGCGTCAGCCCCAGCTCGGCACATAACTCATCCAGGCGCTGGCGGATCTGCAGCAGTTCATCCACTTCGCTGACCATCGGCAGCAGAATGCGGCACCGTGCCAGGGGGCTGACTTGCAGCAGCGCGCGCAGTTGCTGGTCGAGCAGTTCGGGCCGCACCTGGGCCATGCGGATACCGCGCAGGCCCAACACCGGGTTGGCCTCCACGGGCAGCGGCAGGTAGTCGAGCTGCTTGTCGCCGCCCACGTCGATGGTGCGAATGATCACCGACTTGTCGCCCATGGCATCCAGCACGGCCTGGTAGGCCTGGCGCTGCTCTTGTTCATCCGGCGCGGTGCGCCGATCGACGAAGAGGAATTCGGTGCGCAGCAGGCCGACGCCATCGGCGCCGTTTTCAAACGCCACGTGGGCCTCGGCGCTGGAGGCGACGTTGGCGGCCACTTCAATGCTGATGCCGTCGCGGGTGTGCGCCGGTTGCTGCGCTTGGGCCTGTTGTTGCGCACGGCGCAGTTTTTGCGCGTCGCGAATCTGGTGCACTTCGGCGTGACGCGCTTCGCTGGGCGCAAGTTCCAGGCGCCCGTTGACCGCGTCGAGCACCACGCGTTGGCCTTGGGGCACATCAAGCACTTCTGCGCCCAGCGCCACCACGCAGGGCAGGCCTTTGCCGCGAGCCAAAATGGCCACGTGGGACGTGGCGCCGCCTTCGGCCATGCAGATGCCGGCGGCCTGTTGCGCGCTCAGTTGCAGCAGGTCGGAGGGCGTCAGCTCATGGGCGCTGACAATCGCCCCGGCAGGCAATTCGAAATGCCAGGTTTCGCCCAGCAGTGCGCGCAGCACGCGTTGCTGCAGGTCGCGCAGATCGTTGGAGCGCTCGGCGAACAGCGGTTTGCCCAACGCCAGCAACACCGCGCATTGCGCCTGGATTGCATCGCGCCAGGCGTGGGTGGCGGCGCTGCCGTGTTCGATGGCAGCGGTGGCCGCGTCCAACAGGGCCGGGTCTTCCAGCAGGGCGAGGTGGGCGGCGAAGATCTCTTCTTCTTCGACGTTTTTGCGTTGGCGGGCATGGTCCAGGGTTGTGCGGATCTCGCCGCGCACTTGCTCAAGGGCCGTGTCCAAACGCTGCAGTTGTTCATCGGCCGAGTGATTGCCGGTGTCGGCCGGCAGTTCGATAGCGCTGAGACGGAACAGCGGCCCGCAGACCAGGCCGGGTGCCGCGCACACGCCTTGCAACACACCGGCTTCGGTGTTCGCCTTGCGTGGGGCGACCGCCACGGGCGCGTGATGTTCTTCGCTGACCGCCGCGGACAGCGCCGCCACCAACGCCTGCAACGCCGCCTCGCAATCCTTGCCGCGGCAAGTGACGCGCACTTCGTCGCCTTCACCAATTCCCAGCCCCATCAAGCCAATCAGGCTGTCGCACGGCGCGGATTTGCCCGCGAAGTGCAACTGCGCCTGGCTGCTGAAACCCTGGGCGGTTTTGCGGATCAATGCGGCGGGGCGAGCATGCAAACCGCCACGGTGTGTGATGCGCACGCAGGCGCGGACTTCGGTGACCGAGTTATCCACAACCGCCGGCTGGGTGGTCGCTGAGCGCGTGACGATGTGCAGCAACGGCTCACCGACCTTGGTGATTTTTCCTGCTACCGGCCGCAGCTCAAAACGCTCGCCATTGGTCAGAATAATCAGACTGACCAGGCTTTTGCACTGGCGCGCAATGCGGTCCAGATCAAACTGCACCAGCGCCTGGCCCTTGCTCACCCGTGCGCCTTCCTTGACCAGCAGCGCAAACCCTTCGCCATTGAGTTCCACGGTGTCGATGCCCACATGCATCAGCACCTCGGCGCCGTTCTCGGCACGAATCGTCAGGGCATGCCCGGTGCGCGCGACATGGATGATCACCCCGTCACAGGGTGCATGCAGGCAATCGTTCAGCGGGTCGATGGCGATACCGTCACCCATGGCACCGCTGGCGAACACTTCGTCGGGCACCTCGCCCAGGGCGAGCACCGGGCCACTGAGTGGGGCGCTGAGGGTCAATTCATTATTGTTGTTGGACATGGGCACGGTACTCATCAGGAAAACACGACAATCGACTCAGTGAGTGCGGGTAACTTTGCTCAGGTGACGCGGCTGGTCGGGGTCCATGCCCCGGGCTTGCGCCAGGCCGGCGGCCATTACGTAGAAGCTTTGAATCGCCAGGATCGGGTCCAGGCTTGGGTGTTCGGCGCGGCTCAGGGTCAGGTCGCGCTCGGCGATATCGTCTGGCGCGGCCAGCAGCACGCGCGCGCCGCGCTGGCGCATGTCGGCGGCCAGGCTCAGCAGCCCGGCCTGTTCGGCGCCACGTGGGGCGAATATCAGCAGCGGGTAGTTTTCGTCGATCAAGGCCATCGGTCCGTGGCGGACTTCGGCGCTGCTGAAGGCTTCGGCCTGGATCGCCGAGGTTTCCTTGAGCTTGAGCGCGGCTTCCTGGGCGATGGCAAAACCGGCGCCACGGCCGATCACCATCAATTGCTGGCAGCCACGCAGGGCCTCGATAGCGGCGCTCCAATCCTGTTTGGCCGCTGCACGCAGTTCATCGGGCAGCGTGCGGCAGGCCTGCAGCAAGTCGTCTTCCTGGCTCCAGTGGCCAATCAACTGCGCGCTGGCGCTGAGGGTGGCGATGAAGCTTTTGGTCGCGGCCACGCTGAGTTCCGGCCCGGCGCACAGCGGCAGGTGGAATTCGCAGGCGGCTTCCAGTGGTGAGTCTTCGGCGTTGACCAGCGAAATACTCAACGCACCGCGTTTGCGCAGCAGGCGCAGGCTGTTGACCAGGTCCGGGCTTTGCCCCGACTGCGAGAAACCGAATGCCACCTGACCGCTGACTTTCAATGGCGCCTGCAACAGGGTCACCACTGACATCGGCAACGACGCCACCGGAATGCCCACGTGCTGCATGGCCAGGTAGGCAAAGTAGCTGGCGGCGTGGTCCGAACTGCCACGGGCAATGGTCATCGCCACTTGCGGCGGCTGGCGGCGCAGGCGACCGGCGACTTCTTCCAGCAGCGGGTCCAGGCGTTGCAGTTGCGCGGCCACGGCGTCACAGGAGGCCAGGGCCTCTTCAAGCATTTTTGAAGTCAATGGTTTCTCCTTCGACCATTACGTCGGTGAGGTGCAGGGAACGGTCCAGGCGCACGCAGTCGGCGAAGCTGCCGAGTTGCAGGCGGCCGCGTTCTTCCAGGCCCAGGTAATCCGCAGGAAATTGCGACAGGCGTTGTGAGGCTTCGCTGATCGGCAGGCCGATTTTCACCAGGTTGCGCAGCGCCTGGTCCATGGTCAGCGTGCTGCCGGCCAGCGTTCCATCCGCCAGGCGCACGCCGCCCAGGCATTTGGTCACGGTGTGGCTGCCCAGCTTGTATTCGCCGTCGGGCATGCCAGCGGCGGCGGTGGAATCGGTGACGCAGTACAGGCACGGGATCGAACGCAGGGCCACGCGTATGGCGCCGGGATGCACGTGCAGCAGGTCGGGGATCAGTTCCGCGTATTGGGCGTGGGCCAGAGCGGCGCCGACGATGCCCGGCTCGCGGTGATGCAGCGGGCTCATGGCGTTGTACAAATGCGTGAAGCTGGTGGCGCCGGCGGCGAGGGCGGCGACGCCTTCTTCATAACTGCCCAATGTGTGGCCGATCTGCATGCGCACGCCGCGTTGGCTGAGGGCGCGGATCAGGCCGTCATGCCCGGCAATTTCCGGGGCGATGGTGATCACCCGGATCGGCGCCAGGCGCAGGTAGGCTTCCACTTCGGCCATCAGCGCGGTGTGGGCGAAGTTGGGTTGGGCGCCGAGTTTGCCCGGATTGATGTAGGGGCCTTCCAGGTGCACACCGAGTACGCGGGCGCTGCCGCTCGGGCGCTGCTCGCAAAAGGTGCCGAGCTCGCCGAGCACACGGGAGATCTCGTTCACCGGCGCCGTCATGGTGGTGGCCAGCAGCGACGTCGTGCCAAAACGCACGTGGGTGCGGGTGATGGTCTCGAAGGCGTCGACGCCTTCCATGATGTCTTTGCCGCCACCGCCATGCACATGCAGGTCGATGAAACCCGGCAGCAGGTAGGGCAGGTCGTTGTCAGCCGGGTCGCAGGGCGTGCCTTGGACGGCGACCACTTTGCCGTGTTCGTGCACCAGGCGGCCGCGAATCCAGCCGCTGGGCGTGAGGATGTTGTCTTCGGACATGGGCAGTTCTCTAAATGCGCAGTTCAGCGGAGTAGTCATGGCGGCGCAGCTCTGCGACGAAGTCGTAGTAGTCGTTGCGGCAGTAGGTGTCGGTGATTTCAATCGGCGTGTTGTCAGCGGTGTAACCGACCCGCGTCATCAGCAGCATGGCGGTGCCGGGGGCGATGCCCACCAGCTTGGCGAACTCATCCGAGGCGTTGATCGCCTGGATATGCTGCAAGGCGCGCACAACGGGCTTGCCGATGCTTTCCAGGTACTCGTACAGCGAATTGCCGATGGCCTGCGGATGCGGCAGCACCGAGGCGGGCATGGCGGTCATTTCAATTGCCATCACCGTGTCGTCGGCTTTACGCAGGCGTTTGAGGCGCGCCACTTTGTCGGTAGGCGACAGGCCCAGGCGGATCAGCTCTTCGTGGGTGGGCGGGGTGATGTCGCGTTCCAGCCACTGCGAAGTCGGTACAAAACCTTTGAGCCGCAGCATTTCGCTGAAGCCCGACAGGCGTGACAGCGGTTGTTCCAGGCGCGGCGTGATAAAGGTGCCTGAGCCTTGGCTGCGGCGAATCAGGCCTTGGGCGAACAACACTTCCAGCGCTTTACGTGCGGTCACCCGCGAAATGCTCAGTTGCTCGCTGAGGGCGCGTTCCGACGGCAAGGCCTGCTCGGATTTCCACTGGCCGGCATGGATCGCCGCTTCAAGGTTACGGGCCAGTTGCAGGTACAGCGGCGTGGATTGTTTTTCGTCGGGGCGCAGCGTCTGGATGGGATTCATCTGTGAAGTTTCCGATGCGGTTATTAGAGTGTTGTCGCCCGGTAGTGGCCGGAAATTAATACCACTTAAATACCATGTCAATGCAGCCAAAACGGTGCAGGACCCGGTTTCAGGGCGCTTTAAGGGTGCGTGGTATCAAGTGGTATTAGAGAGGTCTTTATCGCGCGCAGAACTGTGCAGCCCGGCGCGGTGAACTGGTATTCACCGGCAGGCGCTGCCAGGGGCAGGAATTATTTTCAGATTATTTTACGAACGGTACGAAATTACGGCCGAATCTCGATCATGGTGCCGTCTTTGACCAGGTTCCAGACTTCGCGCATGTCGACGTTGCGCATGCCGATACAGCCATCGGTCCAGTCGAGGGTGTGGAACCATTGCTCCGGGTATTCCTCGGTGTCGGGCGTGCCGTGGATCATGATCATGCTGCCCGGTCTCACGCCTTCGCGGCGCGCGCGGGCAGAGTCGCTGATATTGGGGTAGGAAATGTGCATGGCCAGGTTGTAGCGGTCGCTGGTCTTGCGCCAGTCGATCCAGTAAAAACCTTCCGGCGTGCGGCGGTCGCCCTCGAACTGCTTGGTGCCCTTGGGGTTTTTGCCCAGCGAGATGCGGTAGGTCTTGAGCGGTTTGCCGTCGTTGATCAGTTGCAACTGATGCGCGGACTTGAGCACCAGGATTTTCTCGACAGGTTTGCCGCCGAGGATTTCCACCGTGGAGGCCGAGGACAGGGTAGCGAACGACAGGCAGATGAAAGCGAGCAACCAACGCATTGAAACGGTTTCCCTTGTTAGACGGTGCTGCCTGAAGGTGTTATTTGGCCGGCCGCGTCATCGGCGGCACCGACTCGCTGCGTACCGGGAACTGTTGTTGCCGGCGGTCAGCGAAGAAGCATTCTAAGGTACGCCCGACCGTGCGGAAAGCCAGCTCTGACCAAGGGATATCGGCTTCATCGAACAGCTTCACCTCAAGGCTTTCGGGGCCTGCGGCAAAGTCCAGGTCGACCAGTTCGGCGCGGTAGAAGATATGCACCTGGCTGATGTGCGGCACGTCGATCAGGGTGTAGATGCTCAGGTTGCGCACGCGGGCGCAGGCTTCTTCCAGGGTTTCGCGCATGGCGGCCTGCTCTACGGTCTCGGCGTTTTCCATAAAGCCTGCGGGCAAGGTCCAGTAACCCAGGCGCGGCTCGATGGCGCGGCGGCACAGCAGCACTTGATCGCCCCACACTGGCACGGTGCCGGCGACGATATTGGGGTTCTGGTAGTGAATGGTCGAGCAGTGATCACACACATAGCGCAGGCGTGTGTCGCCTTCGGGAATGCGCTGGGTAACCGGTTTACCGCACTGGCTGCAGAAGTTCATGCTGGGGTTCCTGAAGAGTGGGCCTATCTTGGCTTGGCGGGCAGGGCCCTGCAAGTTGTCGTTTCGCGACATGTGCCGGGTTTTGGGGTTGGGCACCCGCCCGCTTTGGTGCATGATGCAAGGTAGCCAACAGACCGAGATGACTCATGCTGGACGAGCTACTTCGCCGGGTAAGCAATCACACCCCTCACACACTGGAAACTGACGGGCGTTTCCCCGAGGCCGCCGTGTTGGTGCCGATTACCCGCAGTGACGAACCTGAGCTGATCCTGACCCTGCGCGCCAGTGGCCTGTCGACCCACGGCGGCGAAGTGGCGTTTCCGGGCGGGCGGCGTGACCCCGAAGACCCGGACCTGATTTTTACCGCGCTGCGCGAAGCCGAAGAAGAAATCGGCCTGCCGCCCGGCCTGGTGGAAGTCATCGGCCCGTTGAGCCCGCTGATTTCCCTGCACGGTATCCGCGTAACGCCTTATGTCGGGGTTATCCCCGATTACGTCGAATACCTGGCCAATGATGCCGAGATCGCCGCCGTGTTCAGCGTGCCTCTGGAGTTCTTCCGCCAGGACCCACGCGAACATACCCACCGTATCGATTACCAGGGCCGCAGTTGGTATGTGCCCAGCTATCGGTTTGGCGAATACAAAATCTGGGGGCTGACGGCAATCATGATTGTCGAGCTGATCAACCTGCTCTATGACGACGCGCAGATCAGCCTGCACCAGCCACCCAAGAGTTTCATCAATACCTGAGCCATCGCTTGAATGGCACCGCCGTGAGGACACACCATGAAATACCGCCTGGGCGACGCCCGCGTCGAGACTCATCCGCAAAGCTGGGTGGCGCCCAATGCCACGCTGGTCGGCAAGGTCAAGCTGGAGGAGGGCGCCAATGTGTGGTTCAACGCGGTGTTGCGTGGCGACAACGAACTGATCCTGATCGGCAAGAACAGCAACGTGCAGGACGGCAGCGTGATGCACACCGACATGGGCTACCCGCTGACCCTGGGCACCGGCGTGACCATCGGCCATAACGCCATGCTGCACGGCTGCACCGTCGGCGATTACAGCCTGATTGGCATCAACGCGGTGATCCTCAACGGCGCCAAAATCGGCAAGCATTGCATCATCGGCGCCAATTCGTTGATCGGTGAAGGCAAGGAAATTCCCGATGGCTCGCTGGTAATGGGCTCGCCGGGCAAAGTGGTGCGCGAGTTGACCGAGGCGCAAAAGCGCATGCTCGAAGCCAGCGCCGCGCACTATGTGCATAACGCGCAGCGCTATGCGCGGGACTTGGTTGAGCAAGAAGAATGAACCCGACTGAACGCCCTGTTGCCTCGCCCTGCGTGAGTATTTGCGCGCTGGATGACGATGATATTTGCACAGGTTGCCAGCGCAACGTGGATGAGATTACGCGCTGGAGCCGCATGGACAATGCCGAACGCCGGGTGGTATTGGGGTTGTGCCATGAGCGGGCGAAGGCGAGTGGGTTGGTGTGGATGATTCCGGGGAAATCCGGCGCCTGAACCACCGCTATCGCAGGCAAGCCAGCTCCCACAGTGGATATGTGAATACATTCAAAAATGTGGGAGCTGCCTTGTTGTGGCGAGCGGGCTTGTTGTGGCAAGCGGGCTTTGGGTGGCGAGCGGGCTTGCCCCGCGTTGGGCTGCGAAGCAGCCCTGAAACTGGCGCCGCGGTTTGCCTGACAAGACGCGGCGTTCTTAGTGGGGCCGCTGCGCAGCCCAACGCGGGGCAAGCCCGCTCGCCACAATGATTGCTGTGCATTACCCTGTGCGGCATTACCCACAGGTCCTTCCCCATGCTCTTCCTGATCGCCTACATCAGCAGCGTCGTGCTGATCAACTTCGCCTTCTCCACCGCTCCGCACCTGGACGTCATCTGGTCCGCCTGGGGTGGCCTGGTGTTTATCCTGCGCGACATGGTGCAGACCCGCTTCGGCCATGGCGCGATACTCGCCATGCTGGCGGCGTTGGTGCTGTCGTATATCACCTCCGACCCGTCCATCGCCCTGGCCAGCGCCACGGCATTTGCGGTGTCCGAATGCATTGACTGGCTGGTGTTCAGCATCACCAAGCGCCCACTGCACGATCGCCTGTGGATAAGTTCGGCGCTGAGTATTCCCCTCGATACCTTTATCTTCTTCGGCCTGATCGGCGCGCTGACGCCGGCGGTGGCGGGTACGGCGTTGGTGTCGAAATTCGCCGGGGTCACGGTGGTGTGGCTGATCATGGCCTGGCGCCTGCGCAAACGCGCCGTCGCCAACTGAGGCCAATTCTTGCAGTTCATGTAAAATGCCGGCCTTTCTCCCCATGATCCGCTCCCCTGAGGACCTGAGATGACCCGAATCGGAACTCCATTGTCGCCAACCGCGACCCGCGTTTTGCTGTGTGGCTGCGGTGAGCTGGGCAAGGAAGTGGTAATCGAACTGCAACGCCTGGGCGTTGAAGTGATTGCCGTGGATCGTTACGCCAACGCGCCTGCCATGCAGGTTGCGCACCGTAGCCACGTGATCAACATGCTCGACGGCGCCGCCCTGCGTGCGGTGATCGAGGCGGAAAAACCGCACTTCATCGTGCCGGAAATCGAAGCCATCGCCACCGCCACGCTGGTAGAGCTTGAAGCCGAAGGCTTCACCGTGATTCCGACCGCGCGTGCCACCTCGCTGACCATGAACCGCGAAGGCATCCGTCGCCTGGCCGCCGAAGAGCTGGACCTGCCGACGTCGCCGTACCACTTTGCCGACACGTTCGAGGACTACAGCAAGGCCGTCCAGGACCTGGGCTTCCCGTGTGTGGTCAAGCCGGTGATGAGCTCTTCGGGCAAGGGCCAGAGCCTGCTGCGCAGCGCCGATGACGTGCAGAAAGCCTGGGATTACGCTCAAGAGGGCGGGCGTGCCGGTAAAGGCCGAGTGATCATCGAGGGCTTTATCGACTTCGATTACGAAATCACCCTGCTGACTGTGCGCCACATCGGCGGCACCACCTTTTGCGCGCCGGTCGGCCACCGTCAGGAGAAGGGCGACTACCAGGAATCCTGGCAGCCGCAAGCCATGAGCCCGATTGCCCTGGCGGAATCCGAGCGGGTTGCCAAAGCCGTGACCGAGGCGCTGGGTGGCCGTGGCCTGTTTGGCGTGGAATTGTTCATCAAGGGCGATCAAGTGTGGTTCAGCGAAGTGTCGCCGCGCCCGCATGACACCGGCTTGGTGACCTTGATTTCTCAGGACCTGTCGCAGTTCGCGCTGCACGCGCGCGCGATCCTGGGCCTGCCGATTCCGTTGATCCGCCAGTTCGGGCCTTCGGCCTCGGCGGTGATTCTGGTGGAGGGGCAGTCGACCCAGACCGCGTTCGCCAACCTTGGCGCGGCCTTGAGCGAGCCGGACACGGCGTTGCGTCTGTTTGGTAAACCGGAAGTCAATGGTCAGCGCCGGATGGGTGTGGCGTTGGCGCGGGATGAGTCGATCGAGGCGGCGCGGGCGAAGGCGACTCGGGCTTCGAAGGCAGTTGTTGTAGAGCTGTAAAACCGCGTCGCGCCCATCGCAGGCAAGCCAGCTCCCACATTTGAAGGCATTCACAATTCAACATGTGGGAGCGGGCTTGCCTGCGATAGCGGTCTATCAGGCGACCTTGTTCAAGTCGTTATTGCGCGTCTCTTTCAGGCACAGCACAGCAATCAAGCTGAGCAACGCTGCCGCCGACACATACCCGCCGACATAACTCAGCCCGCCCATCGCCACCAGCTTGGTCGCGAAAAATGGTGCGGCCGATGCCCCGACAATCCCGCCCAGGTTATACGCCGCCGAAGCGCCGGTATAACGCACGCGCGTGGGGAACAGTTCCGGCAGCATCGCGCCCATTGGGGCGAAGGTCACGCCCATCAGAAACAATTCCAGTGCCAGGAACAGTGCGACGGCCCAGGTCGAGCCGTGGGTGAGCAGCGGCTCCATGGTGAAGCCCGACAGAATCGCAAGAATGGCGCCGACGATCAGTACCGGCTTGCGCCCGTAACGGTCGCTGGCCAACGCCGCCAGCGGCGTCGCCAGGCCCATGAACAACACCGCAAAGCACAGCAGGCCCAGGAACGTCTCGCGGCTGTAGCCCAGCGTTGCAACGCCGTAACTCAGCGAGAACGCGGTGGTGATGTAGAACAGCGCATAGCACACCACCATCGACGCCGCGCCCAGCAGGACCGGCAGCCAATGCTGGCTGAACAGCTCCACCAGCGGCACTTTCACCGGCGCTTGCTTGGCGACGGCGTTGGCGAATACCGGGGTTTCATGCAGTTTGAGGCGTGCATACAGGCCAACCATCACCAGCGCCGCGCTGAGAATGAACGGGATGCGCCAGCCCCAACTGCGGAACTGTTCGTCGTTCAGGCTCATGGCCAGGATCAGGAACAGGCCGTTGGCCGCCAGAAAGCCAATCGACGGGCCCAGTTGCGGGAACATGCCAAACCAGGCGCGCTTGCCCTTGGGGGCGTTCTCGGTGGCCAGCAAGGCTGCGCCGCCCCATTCGCCGCCAAGCCCCAGGCCCTGGCCGAAGCGCAGCACACACAAGAGGATCGGTGCCCAGGCGCCGATGCTGTCATAGCCGGGCAGCAAACCGATCAACGTGGTGCACACGCCCATCAGCAGCAACGACGCCACCAGGGTTGATTTGCGCCCGATACGGTCACCGAAGTGGCCGAACAGCGCCGAACCCAGCGGGCGGGCGATAAAGGCGATGCCAAAGGTCAGGAACGACGCCAGCATCTGCGCGGTGCCGGAGGTCTGCGGGAAGAACACCGGGCCGATCACCAGCGCAGCGGCCGTGGCGTAGATGTAGAAATCGTAGAACTCGATGGCGGTGCCGACGATGCTCGCGGTGGCGACCCGTGCGGTCGAGTTGAGCGGGGCGGCGGTTGCAGCCTCGGTATAGGTGGTGCTCATTGAGGTATCCCTGACGGTCATTGCGCGTTTGGACGCGGATTATTATTGGTCAAACACCCATGGATCAGGGGTGTAAGCGGGGCGGCTCGGGATGGGAGCAAACACCGGTCAGACACGGTAACGCAGTGCCTGGACGCGCTGAGTGCGGGTAGCACGCGGTCGGGCGGGGCTCTGGTAAGCCGTCCCGATTATAGGAAGGGGTTTGCGGATCCAACAAGAGGCTCAGTCACGATCTATCAAACGCTGCAAATCAACTGTGGGAGCGGGCTTGCTCGCGAAAGCGGTGGGTCAGTTAAAGATGGGCTGACTGATCCACCGCTTTCGCGAGCAAGCCCGCTCCCACATTGGAATGCGCAGTGCCGAAAAGCTAGGCGGCGACGGGCACGCGGCTGGTGTGCCAGATCAGCACCTTGCTGACGCGGTTGTCCTCGGTCTCGAGGATTTCCAGGCGATAGCGGCCGATCTTCAGGCACACCGCGCAATCCGGAATGGTCTCCAGCGCTTCGGTCACCAGGCCGTTCAAGGTCTTGGGGCCGTCACTGGGCAGGTGCCAGCCCAGGCTCTTGTTCAGCTCGCGGATCGAAGCCGCGCCGTCGATGATGTAGCGGCCATCGGGCTGCGCTTCGATATGCGGGTTGTCCGCTGCCTGATCACTTTCGAATTCGCCGACGATTTCTTCGAGGATATCTTCCAGAGTGACGATGCCCAGCACTTCGCCGTATTCGTCCACCACCATGCCCAGGCGCCGCTGCTGCTTGTGGAAATTCAGCAGTTGCAGTTGCAGGGGCGTGCTTTCGGGGACGAAATAGGGCTCGTGGCAGGCAGCGAGCAAGGCTTCTTTGGTCAGGCTGGCGTCGGGCAGCAGGTGTTGGATCTGCCGGGTATTGAGCACGGCTTCGACCTGGTTGATGTCACTGTGGAACACCGGCAGGCGCGTGCGTTGCGAGGTGCGCAGCTGCTCAATGATATCCTCGACCGAGTCATCCAGGTTGATACCGTCCACTTCGCTGCGCGGCACCAGGATGTCGTTGACCGTGATGTTGTCCAGCGCGTGAATGCCGGGCATGCCGGGCGTACGATTTTCATCGGTCTCGGGCTCGGGTTCATCGTCGTGATCGGGCAGTGGCTCGTCGCTCTTTTTCACCACGCCGGATTTGCGTGCGAACGGGCGCAGCAATAACAGGCTGATGCCATTGAGCAGCCAGGCCAGGGGGTAGAGGATTTTCAGCGGCACACCCAGCAGCGTATTGCCAAAGCCCAGTACGGCTTGCGGGTGGCGAACCGCCAGGGCACGCGGCAGGTAGTCGGCGAGCACCAGCAGGATCGCGCAGGAGATCAGCCAGCCGAGCCACGGGCCGTTCTGCGCCCAGGCATAGATTGCCAGCAACGTGCAGAGAATCACCACGGCCGCACGACACAGGCTGTTGCACAGAATCAGGCTGTTACGCGGGAAGTTCAGGCGGGCGGCGGCCTTGTCACCCTGGCGTGTACCGGGGCGCAGGGCCAGCAAGTGCTGTTGTGCGGCTTCGATGGCGGTAAACAGCGCCGCCCATAACACCAGCAAGGCGATTACCGCGAGCATCGGCCCAAGGGGCAAGTTGTCCATGATCGCTGCCCGTCAGATATGCAGGATGTATTCGCGAACCAGCTTGCTGCCGAAATAGGCCAGCATCAGCAGGCAGAAACCGGCCAGGGTCCAGCGGATCGCCTTGTGCCCACGCCAGCCGAGGCGGTTACGCCCCCACAGCAGCACGCTGAACACCACCCAGGCCAGGCACGCCAGCAGGGTTTTGTGCACCAGGTGTTGGGCGAACAGGTTTTCGACGAACAGCCAGCCGGAAATCAGCGACAGCGACAACAGCGTCCAGCCGGCCCACAGGAAGCCGAACAGCAGGCTTTCCATGGTCTGCAGCGGCGGGAAGTTCTTGATCAGCCCGGACGGGTGCTTGTTTTTAAGCTGGTGGTCCTGCAGCAGCAGGAGCAACGCCTGGAACACCGCAATCGTGAACATGCCGTAAGCCAGGATCGACAGCAGGATGTGGGCGAGAATGCCCGGCTCCTCGTCGATCACTTGCACGGTGCCGGTGGGGGTGAATTGCGCCAGCAGCACCGTCAGCATTCCCAACGGGAATAGCAGCACCAGCAGGTTTTCCACGGGAATGCGGTAACAGGCCAGCAGCGTCAGGGCGATGACGGCAGCAGCGATCAGACTGGCGGCACTGAAAAAGTCCAGGCCCAGGCCGACCGGCGTCATCAAGTGAGTGAACAGGCTCGCGGCGTGGGCGAGCAGGGCGACGACGCCCAAGCCTACCAGCAGACGTTTATCCGCTTTTGTGCCTTGGGCCAGACGAGTGCCCTGATAGAGAGTCGCAGCGGCGTACAAAATGGCGGCGGCGAGGCTGGGTAGCAAACTGGGTGACAAGGGGACCATAAATCCTGATAGACAAGCCCGAAAGGCGCTGAGTTTGGCACACACCAACGCCGCACGAAAGACTCACGGGCCAGACAGCGGGTGTGCACAGGCGCAGTCTTCGCTATAATCCGCGACCTGCCCACGCCGCAGGCTCGCCGAGCGCTGTTTTTAACAGCGATTTACCACAGCCTGGGCCGCCATTACCTCGGTCTACAAAGCATTTCGATGAATAGGGCCTGAAAGGATCGCGCATGTTTGAAAACTTGACTGACCGTCTCTCGCAGACGCTGCGCCACGTAACCGGCAAGGCCAAGCTGACCGAGGACAATATTAAAGACACCCTGCGTGAAGTACGCATGGCGTTGCTGGAAGCCGACGTGGCCTTGCCGGTGGTGAAGGACTTCGTCAACTCGGTCAAAGAGCGCGCGGTCGGCACCGAAGTGTCCCGCAGCCTGACCCCAGGCCAGGCCTTTGTGAAGATCGTGCAGGCCGAACTCGAAAGCCTGATGGGCGCGGCCAACGAAGACTTGAACCTCAGCGCCGTGCCACCGGCCGTCGTGCTGATGGCCGGTCTGCAAGGTGCGGGTAAGACCACCACTGCCGGCAAGCTGGCGCGCTTTCTTAAAGAGCGCAAGAAGAAGTCGGTGATGGTGGTGTCGGCCGACGTGTACCGTCCGGCGGCCATCAAGCAGCTGGAAATGCTCGCGGGCGAAGTGGGCGTGACCTTCTTCCCGTCCGACCTGAGCCAGAAGCCGGTCGACATTGCCAACGCGGCTATTAAAGAAGCCAAGCTCAAATTCATCGACGTGGTCATCGTTGATACCGCCGGTCGCCTGCACATCGATGAAGAGATGATGGGCGAGATCAAGGCGCTGCATGCCGCGATCAATCCGGTCGAGACGCTGTTCGTGGTCGACGCCATGACCGGCCAGGATGCGGCCAACACCGCCAAGGCCTTTGGTGATGCGCTGCCGTTGACCGGCGTGATCCTGACCAAGGTCGACGGTGATGCCCGTGGCGGTGCTGCGCTGTCGGTACGTGCAATCACCGGCAAGCCGATCAAGTTCATCGGTATGGGCGAGAAGAGCGACGCGCTCGAGCCGTTCCACCCTGAGCGTATCGCCTCGCGTATTCTCGGCATGGGCGACGTGCTCAGCCTGATCGAGCAGGCCGAAGCCACGCTCGACAAGGACAAGGCCGATAAGCTGGCCAAGAAGCTGAAGAAGGGCAAGGGCTTCGACCTCGAAGACTTCCGTGACCAGCTGCAACAGATGAAGAACATGGGCGGCCTCGGCGGCCTGATGGACAAACTGCCGAACATCGGCGGTGTGAACCTGGCGCAAATGGGCAATGCCCAGGGCGCGGCAGAGAAGCAGTTCAAGCAGATGGAAGCCATCATCAACTCCATGACCCCGGCCGAGCGCCGCGACCCTGAGCTGATCAGCGGTTCGCGCAAGCGTCGGATCGCCATGGGCTCCGGCACCCAGGTGCAGGACATCGGTCGCTTGATCAAGCAGCACAAGCAGATGCAGAAGATGATGAAGAAGTTCTCCGCAAAAGGCGGAATGGCCAAGATGATGCGCGGCATGGGCGGTATGTTGCCCGGCGGCGGCATGCCAAAAATGTAAAGAATTCGAGTGGAAGTTCACTTCTGCTCCGACCCACAAGGATGTGGGATCTCCAGCAAACCCGCGGTTAGCGGGAGCTGACTCGCCGTTTTAACCGACGGCTCTATAGCAGATCTGAGTGGCACGCTGACTAGGCGCCAGAAAAAGACATTTGCAAAAGTCCGGATATTCCTTAGAATATGCGGCCTTTCGGGCACCTATGCCCGCTGTGCATTTAGATTTGCAGCACCGACTACAGGAACGATGTTCACATGCTAACAATCCGTCTTGCCCTTGGCGGCTCCAAAAAGCGCCCGTTTTACCACTTGACCGTAACCGACAGCCGCAACCCGCGCGACGGTTCGCACAAGGAACAGGTTGGTTTCTTCAACCCTGTTGCTCGTGGTCAAGAAGTTCGTCTGTCCGTGAACCAAGAGCGCGTAGCCTACTGGCTGAGCGTGGGTGCACAGCCATCCGAGCGCGTTGCAAAACTGTTGAAGGACTCGGCTAAGGCCGCAGCCTGAGCAATATGAACGCGACGCCAGCTGTTGCTGATGATTTGATCGTTATCGGCAAGATTTACTCTGTTCATGGCGTTCGCGGCGAAGTGAAGGTGTATTCCTTTACTGATCCGACTGAAAACCTGTTGCAGTACAAAACCTGGACGCTCAAGCGCGAAGGTAGTGTGAAACAGGTCGAGCTGGTCAGTGGACGCGGGAGCGATAAGTTCCTGGTCGCAAAGCTCAAGGGTCTTGATGATCGTGAAGAAGCGCGTCTTCTGGCCGGTTATGAGATCTGCGTGCCGCGCAACCTGTTCCCTGAATTGACCGACGGCGAGTACTACTGGTACCAGCTGGAAGGTCTGAAGGTTATTGATCAACTCGGGCAATTGCTCGGGAAAATCGATCATCTTCTGGAAACCGGCGCCAATGATGTAATGGTGGTCAAGCCTTGCGCTGGCAGCCTGGATGATCGCGAACGCCTGTTGCCGTATACCGAGCAATGCGTGTTGGCCGTCGACCTGGCAGCGGGCGAGATGAAGGTGGAATGGGACGCGGACTTCTAAGCGTGGCTAATTTGCGCATTGAAGTGATCAGTTTGTTTCCCGAGATGTTCTCCGCCATCAGCGAGTACGGCATCACCAGTCGGGCGGTGAAACAGGGGCTGTTGCAGCTCACCTGTTGGAACCCGCGAGACTACACGACAGATCGACATCACACTGTGGATGATCGCCCATTTGGCGGTGGTCCGGGCATGGTGATGAAGATCAAGCCCCTGGAAGACGCGTTGGTTGAGGCCAAGGCCGCCGCCGGGGAGAAGGCGAAGGTAATTTACCTGTCCCCTCAAGGCCGTCAGCTGAAACAGGCTGCGGTACGCGAACTGGCGAATGAGGAAGCACTGATCCTGATTGCCGGTCGCTATGAAGGCATTGACGAGCGGTTTATTGAAGCTCATGTCGATGAAGAGTGGTCGATTGGGGACTATGTTCTGTCTGGCGGCGAGCTGCCGGCGATGGTCCTGATAGATGCGGTTACACGACTGCTGCCTGGAGCTTTAGGGCATGCGGACTCCGCGGAGGAAGATTCCTTCACGGATGGTTTGCTGGATTGCCCGCACTACACCCGACCGGAGGTGTATGCGGATCAGCGTGTTCCCGACGTATTGCTAAGTGGCAATCACGCACACATCCGGCGTTGGCGTTTACAGCAGTCCCTTGGTCGGACCTATGAACGACGCGCCGATCTTCTGGAAAGCCGCTCGCTTTCTGGAGAAGAGAAGAAGCTGCTCGAGGAATACATCCTCGCGCGGGACGATAGTTAACAACGTATCGATGGTAGGTCCATTGACTTACCTTAGGAGCACAGCATGACTAACAAAATCATCCTTGCACTCGAAGCAGAGCAGATGACCAAAGAGATCCCTACCTTTGCCCCAGGCGACACTATTGTCGTTCAGGTGAAAGTGAAGGAAGGCGACCGTTCGCGTCTGCAAGCGTTCGAAGGCGTGGTAATCGCCAAGCGTAATCGTGGTGTGAACAGTGCTTTCACTGTTCGTAAAATCTCCAACGGTGTTGGCGTAGAGCGTACTTTCCAGACCTACAGCCCGCAAATCGACAGCATGGCCGTTAAGCGTCGCGGTGACGTACGTAAAGCCAAGCTGTACTACCTGCGTGACCTGTCCGGTAAAGCAGCTCGCATCAAGGAAAAACTGGCTTAAGTCCAGCTTCCCGATGCAGAAAAAAGCAGCCTACGGGCTGCTTTTTTGTGCCTGAAATTTGTCCCTTGCCGGTACTTGCCCATGACCACCCGCCTCGAAGAAATCCAGCGTCGCACCGACCTGTCCGTGACCCACGTGACCAAGGCCGTATTTCCGCCGACTACCAACCACCACAACACCCTGTTCGGCGGCACTGCCTTGGCCTGGATGGACGAAGTGTCGTTCATTACCGCCACGCGTTTTTGCCGCTTGCCGCTGGTGACGGTCTCCACCGACCGCATTGATTTCAATCACGCGATTCCGGCCGGTTCTATCGTCGAGCTGATCGGCCGCGTCATCAAGGTGGGCAACACCAGCCTCAAGGTCGAAGTCGAAGTGTTCGTCGAGAGCATGAGTGCCGACGGTCGCGAAAAGGCGATCCAAGGCGTGTTCAGTTTTGTCGCAATCGATGCCGACAAGCGCCCGGTGCCGGTGCTGCCAGGGTTTGTTGACTGATCCTGAACCGAGTCGCGGCCATCGCAGGCAAGCCAGCTCCCACATTCGATCGATGTTGATGATGCTATCAGGAAAAACACAAAACCCATGTGGGAGCTGGCTTGCCTGCGATAGGATCTACCAGACACTCCAGTAATCAGCCTGAGCCCCTATGCCCGCCATTGACCATCCTCTGATCGACCGCTTTCTCGACGCCTTGTGGCTGGAAAAAGGCCTGTCGGACAACACCCGCCAGGCCTATCGCAGTGACCTCGCCCTGTTCAATGGCTGGCTGCAGGAAAAAAACCTCGAACTGATCAATGCCGGTCGCGAGCTGATCCTCGATCACCTGGCCTGGCGCCTGGAGCAGAACTACAAGCCGCGTTCCACCGCGCGTTTTCTCTCCGGCGTACGTGGCTTTTATCGCTACCTGCTGCGGGAAAAGCTCATCGCCGCCGACCCGACGCTGCAAATCGACATGCCGCAACTGGGCCGGCCATTGCCCAAATCCCTGTCGGAAGCCGACGTGGATGCCTTGCTCGCCGCGCCCGACCTCAGCGAAGCCATCGGCCAGCGCGACCGCGCCATGCTCGAAGTGCTCTACGCCTGCGGCCTGCGCGTGACCGAGCTGATCAGCCTGACCCTTGAGCAAGTCAACTTGCGCCAGGGCGTGCTGCGGGTGATGGGCAAGGGCAGCAAGGAACGCCTTGTGCCGATGGGCGAGGAAGCAATCGTGTGGGTCGAGCGCTACATGCGTGATGCCCGCATCGAGTTGCTCGGTGGGCGGCCCAGCGATGTGCTGTTTCCCAGCCTGCGCGGCGAGCAGATGACCCGCCAGACCTTCTGGCACCGTATCAAGCACCAGGCCAGGGTGGCCGGGATCGGCAAGGCGCTTTCGCCGCACACGTTGCGCCATGCGTTCGCCACCCACTTGCTCAACCACGGTGCGGACCTGCGTGTGGTGCAAATGCTGCTGGGGCA
This sequence comes from Pseudomonas sp. NFX183, assembly GCF_047943075.1. Lineage (NCBI taxonomy): Bacteria > Pseudomonadati > Pseudomonadota > Gammaproteobacteria > Pseudomonadales > Pseudomonadaceae > Pseudomonas > Pseudomonas sp. NFX183. The sequence continues at coordinate 3,424,190 of NZ_CP181333.1, forward strand.
CAGTGACTTATCCACAACCCAGATCTACACGCATGTTGCGCGGGCACGCTTGCAGGATATGCACGCCAAGCACCACCCGCGCGGATGAAATTGCATCCGAAACGGCCCAATTTACCCGCCGCAGTCTGCCCTCCGGCCCAACTGTGGTAGGCTTTGCCGGTTAGCAAAGGGGACGGTCAGACTTTTGTTTGCCTTGTGTGTATGACCCCGTATTTTCAGATCGGTGTTCCACACCCGTCCCTGCATCTGCCTTCAGGAGTTCCCATGCGCTTGACCCAGATTATTGCCGCCGCAGCGATTGCGTTGGTTTCCACTTTTGTTGTCGCCGACGACGCCGCCGAGCAAACGATTCGCAAGAGCCTGGCCAACCTGCAGCTCGACACGCCGATCGAAAGCATCAGCGCCAGCCCGATGGCCGGCCTGTATGAAGTCAAGCTCAAGGGCAGCCGCGTGCTGTACGCCAGTGCCGATGGCCAGTACATCGTTCAGGGCTACCTGTTCCAGTTGAAAGATGGCAAGCCGGTCAACCTGACCGAGAAAGCCGAGCGCCTGGGCGTGTCCAAGCTGATCAACGGCATTCCAGTGGCTGAAACCGTGGTGTACCCGGCCATCGGCGAGACCAAGACCCACATCACCGTGTTCACCGACACCACCTGCCCGTACTGCCACAAGCTGCACGCCGAAGTGCCTGCGCTGAACAAGCTCGGTGTGGAAGTGCGCTACGTAGCGTTCCCGCGCCAGGGCCTGGGCTCGCCGGGTGACGAGCAGTTGCAGGCGGTATGGTGCTCGGCCGACAAGAAAGCCGCGATGGACAAAATGGTCGATGGCAAGGAAATCAAGGCGGCCAAATGCGCCAACCCGGTTTCCAAGCAGTTTGCCTTGGGGCAGTCGATTGGCGTGAACGGTACACCGGCCATCGTTTTGGCTGACGGCCAAGTCATTCCGGGCTACCAGCCGGCGCCACAAGTTGCCAAACTGGCACTGGGTGCGAGTAAGCAGTAATCGTCGAGCCTTTGGCGATCATGCTCCGCCGAACAGTCGGCGGGGCATTAATTGAGAGCCGCAGTTGTGCGGCTGTTTTTCACGGCCGACCTTGAGTCGGCCGTTTCATGGGGAGTTCTTCAGTGAAACCGGTCAAAGTAGGCATCTGTGGGTTAGGGACCGTCGGTGGCGGCACCTTCAACGTACTTCAGCGTAATGCTGAAGAAATTTCCCGCCGTGCAGGGCGTGGGATTGAAGTGGCACAAATTGCCACGCGTACGCCAAAGCCTCAGTTCCAAACGACCGGTATTGCGATTACCAACGATGTCTTCGCCGTGGCGACCAACCCTGAAATCGATATCGTCATCGAGCTGGTTGGCGGCTACACCGTAGCCCGTGATCTGGTGCTGCTGGCCATTGAGAACGGTAAACACGTGGTCACCGCCAACAAGGCGCTGATTGCCGTGCATGGCAACGAGATCTTCGCCAAGGCGCGCGAAAAGGGCGTGATCGTGGCGTTCGAAGCCGCCGTGGCCGGTGGCATCCCGGTGATCAAGGCGATCCGTGAAGGCCTGTCCGCCAACCGCATCAATTGGGTGGCCGGGATCATCAACGGCACCGGTAACTTCATCCTCACCGAAATGCGCGAGAAGGGCCGTACCTTCGAAGACGTGCTGGCCGAAGCCCAAGCCCTGGGTTACGCCGAAGCCGACCCGACTTTCGACGTTGAAGGCATCGACGCCGCGCACAAACTGACCATCCTGGCGTCCATCGCGTTTGGCGTCCCGCTGCAGTTCGACAAGGCCTACACCGAAGGCATCACCAAGCTGACCACCGCCGACGTGAATTACGCCGAAGCCTTGGGCTACCGCATCAAGCACTTGGGCGTAGCGCGCAGCACCCCGGCCGGTATCGAGCTGCGTGTACACCCGACCCTGATCCCGGCCGATCGCCTGATCGCCAACGTCAACGGCGTGATGAACGCGGTGATGGTTAACGGTGACGCGGCAGGTTCGACCCTGTTCTACGGCGCCGGCGCAGGCATGGAGCCGACCGCTTCGTCGGTGATCGCCGACCTGGTTGACGTGGTTCGCGCCATGACCAGCGACCCGGAGAACCGCGTGCCGCACCTGGCGTTCCAGCCGGATTCGCTGTCGGCTCACCCGATCCTGCCGATCGAAGCCTGCGAAAGCGCCTACTACCTGCGTATCCAGGCCCAGGATCATCCGGGCGTGTTGGCCCAGGTGGCGAGCATCCTGTCGGAGCGCGGCATCAACATCGAGTCGATCATGCAGAAGGAAGTCGAGGAACAAAACGGCCAGGTGCCGATGATCCTGCTGACCCACCGCGTGCTCGAGCAGCACATGAACGATGCCATCCGGGCGCTCGAAGCTCTTCAAGGCGTGGTTGGGCCGGTCGTTCGTATTCGCGTCGAACATCTAAATTAATTCAGCTGCAAGCGCCAAGCTGCACGCTGCAAGTAAAAGCAGATCCGCTGTTACTTGCAGCTTGTCACTTGAAGCTTGAAGCCCAAACCGAAGGTTTGCCCCTATGCGTTACATCAGCACCCGCGGCCAGGCACCGGCCCTGAATTTCGAAGACGTTTTGCTGGCAGGCCTTGCCACGGACGGCGGCCTGTATGTGCCGGAAAACCTGCCACGCTTCACCCAGGAAGAAATCGCTTCGTGGGCCGGCCTGCCGTACCACGAGCTGGCCTTCCGTGTAATGCGCCCGTTTGTCACCGGCAGCATTCCGGATGCGGACTTCAAGAAGATCCTCGAAGAAACCTACGGCGTGTTTTCCCACAGCGCCATCGCGCCATTGCGTCAGCTCAATGGCAACGAATGGGTACTTGAGCTGTTCCACGGCCCGACCCTGGCGTTCAAGGACTTCGCCCTGCAGCTGCTCGGTCGCCTGCTCGATTACGTGTTGGAAAAACGCGGCGAGCGCGTGGTGATCATTGGCGCGACCTCCGGTGATACCGGTTCGGCGGCCATTGAAGGTTGCAAGCACTGTGAAAACGTCGACATCTTCATCCTGCACCCGCACAAGCGCGTGTCGGAAGTGCAGCGTCGCCAGATGACCACCATTTTTGGTGAGAACATCCACAACATCGCCATCGAAGGCAACTTCGATGACTGCCAGGAAATGGTCAAGAACAGCTTCGCCGACCAGAGCTTCCTCAAGGGCACGCGCCTGGTCGCCGTGAACTCGATCAACTGGGCGCGGATCATGGCCCAGATCGTCTACTACTTCCACGCAGCCCTGCAGTTGGGCGGCCCGGCGCGTTCGGTGTCGTTCTCGGTGCCGACCGGCAACTTCGGCGACATTTTCGCCGGTTACCTGGCGCGCAACATGGGCCTGCCGATCAACCAACTGATCGTCGCCACCAACCGCAACGACATCCTGCACCGCTTCATGAGCGGCAACCAGTACGTCAAGGAAACCCTGCACGCCACGCTGTCGCCGTCGATGGACATCATGGTGTCGTCGAACTTCGAACGCCTGCTCTTCGACATGCACGGTCGCAATGGCGCCGCCCTGGCCGAGCTGATGAGCAGCTTCAAGAGCGGTGGCGGTTTCAGCGTTGACCAAGAGCGCTGGACCGAAACGCGCAAGCTGTTCGACTCCCTGGCGGTGGACGATGCACAGACCTGCGAAACCATCGCTGAGGTCTACGCCCAGACCGGCGAGCTGCTGGACCCGCACACCGCTATCGGTGTGAAGGCTGCGCGCGAATGCCGTCGCAGTCTGGATATTCCGATGGTCATTCTGGGTACGGCTCACCCGGTCAAGTTCCCGGAAGCGGTGGAGAAGGCGGGCGTAGGCAAGGCGCTGGAATTGCCGGAGCACTTGGCTGACCTGTTCGAACGCGAAGAGCGTTGCACGGTGCTGGCCAATGACTTGAAGACGGTGCAGGCGTTTGTCAGCCAGCACGGGAACCGTGGCAAGCCGTTGTAAGGCGAGCCGCGTAGACACGAACGCCGCTTTCCCTTCGTTGGGGCAGCGGCGTTTTTTGTTTCGGGAACCTCAAAACGGTCAACCATTGCGTAAGCAGTTATTTGCGGCCGTTTTTTGCCTGTCATGTTGCAAGCGCATGCTGGTTCACGTCACTCCCTGACGGCCCCATAAAGACGATAAAGCGAACTTTCCTACGTCATAACCAGTCACTTAGGATAGATGCAGCTCCCGTTGAAACGATTGTTCCCGAACTATTGAGTGGTGATCGAGATGGAAAGTATCAGCCTATTGCTCGAAGAAGCACTGAGCCCTTATCAGGTGACATTGACCACCGCTGGTGTGCAAGACGAGTGCCTGGTGACCGTGAAGAACCCGGCCGGCGCCATCGTTGTGGAGCGTGAAGTCGACCGCGCGCAATTGACCGATAAACGCGTTCTGGTGGATGTGGTGGATTGCCTGCTGCGCGACCTGAAAATCGCCGAAGGGCGTCTGGAGCCGTCCGTCATCGCGGCCTTGCGCAGCGCTGCCCAGACTCGCAATGGCGCCCTTGCATGAAGAATTGTTTAACTAGGGAAACTTCCTACAGCATGGCCGGTCAGATTTTGTAACAGCAAGAGCAAACATTGTGCTCCGGTGTTTGTGGCTTGTTGTACTGGTCTTTGTAGGCCACGTTTAACCCCGAAGTGTCTCCCCACTCTTCGGGGTTTCTTTTTGCCTGCGATTTGCCCTGTGATGCCTCAGGGGGTCGGTGAGTCCTGGAAAAAATCAGGGTTGTCACGCAAGTACTGTTCACGCGTGAGCGGGTCCAACCACGACGTGTAGGACTGCTGTAGCTGCGCCTGTGGGATGTCGCGTAATACCTGGTCGATACGTGCCATGGCCTGGCGGCCTTGAGGCGTGTCCGAGCAACCGATATGCGTACGCTGATAAGGCGCTGAGCCCTTGATGGGATAAAACACCAGGTCTCGTGCGGCGATGCCCTGTTGCGTGGCGTGATAGCGGATTTCCGGCCAGTAGCCCAGCACCGCCTCCAGCCGCCCAAGACGTTGCATTTGCAGCAGGCTGCCAAGGGCGTCATTGCCGTAATGCAGGGCCAGAATGTGCGGATCGGCGCCTTTTAGCTGTTCATCGATGACGGGGCCGTAACTGCGTTCGGCCGTGGCGCCGATGCGTGCTTTGTGGGCGTCGAGGAAGGCTTGCAGGTCAAATTGTTCATTGACGATAAAGGGCGCCATTGCCGCCTGCTGGCTTCGTCGAATGGCTACGCCGTTGCTCGCCACCGCAAACGCCTGGGCGGAAAACACAATGTACTTCGCGCGTTCCGGCGTCCACAGCAGTAACGGATCGCAGGTCAGGGAGTCAGCGCGCAGCATCTGGATGCCGCGGGCGCGATTGACGTGCATCACGGTGTGCCGGTATTGCGGCAGGCGCTCGCTGAGCACTGGCAGCAATTGATCCAATGCCCCTTGGCCTTTCTGTGGGCCCTCGAAGATGATCAGCGGCGGCAGGTCGCGCAGCAACCAGATTATCGTGTCCTCGGCGCGCGCGGCGAGCGGCCATACGCCGAACATCGCGCCGACAAAGCACAGGGGAATGGACCAGCGTCTACACGGGCCAGCCATCAGATCGCGCCGCCCTCGCGCAAGCGGGTGATGGCCGCCGTGTCGTAGCCCAATTGGTTAAGCACCTCGCTGTTGTGCTCGCCCAACTGCGGCCCGACCCATTCACAACTGCCGGGCGTGTCCGACAGTTTGGGCACGATCCCCGGCATTTTGAAGTCCTTGCCGCCCGGCAACTGCGCCTTGAGGAACATTTCCCGCGCCAGAAACTGCGGGTCGCCAAGCATGTCTTCGGCGCTGTAGATGCGGCTGGCGGGCACCTCGGCCTGGTTGAGTTGCTCGACCACTTGGTCCAGGGGCAGCGAATTGACCCAGCGGTCGATCACGCCATACAGCTCGTCACGGCGGCTGTCGCGTCCATCATTGCTCGCCAGGGTCGGATCGTTGGCCAGGTCCTCACGCCCAATCGCCGACATGAAGCGCTTGAAGATCGCATCGCCATTGGCCCCAATCTGCACATGCTTGCCATCGGCGCTGGTATGGATCGAAGACGGCGTGATGCCGGGCATGATGTTGCCGGTGCGTTCGCGGATAAACCCGAACACATCAAACTCCGGGATCATGCTCTCCATCATCGCGAAGATAGCTTCATACAGCGCCACGTCCACCACTTGGCCAAGCCCGCCGTTGACTTCGCGATGACGCAGCGCCATCAGCGCACCAATCACCGCCCACAAGGCGGCTATCGAATCGCCGATGGAAATCCCGGTGCGTACCGGCGGGCGATCTTCGAAACCGGTGATATAGCGCAAACCGCCCATGGATTCGCCCACCGCGCCGAACCCTGGCTGGTCCTTCATTGGCCCGGTCTGGCCAAAACCTGAAAGCCGTACCATCACCAGCTTCGGGTTCAGGGCATGCAGGGTTTCCCAGCTCAAACCGAGTTTTTCCAGTACCCCGGGGCGAAAGTTTTCGATCAGGATGTCGGCGTCTGCCAGCAACTGTTTGAGAATCGCCAGGCCATCCGGGTGCTTGAGGTTCAGCGTCAGCGACTTCTTGTTACGCGCCTGCACAAACCACCACAGCGACGTGCCCTCATACAGCTTGCGCCATTTACGCAGTGGGTCGCCGCCATCAGGGGACTCGACCTTGATCACCTCGGCCCCGAATTCGGCACAGATACGTGACGCAAAGGGTCCGGCGATCAGAGTGCCCAGTTCGATGACTTTCAGGCCGGCAAGCGGTTTGGCATTAAACGACATGAGGATCCTTAGCAAGCGTGGGGCGGTGGTGTGATGCCTTTTAACATAGGCGAGCGGCCCAGGGATAAGGATGATGCAACGCCGTATTCGTTGATTGACCTCGCCATCGGTTAGACTGGCCGCCTTTCCCTGTCTCTAGAAGCCCGTTCATGGCCCAGCCGTCCACGACCTACAAATTCGAACTCAACCTCACCGACCTTGATCGCTCGGTGTATGAGAGCGTCAAACAGACCATCGCCCGCCATCCATCGGAAACCGAAGAGCGCATGACCGTGCGCCTGCTGGCCTACGCCCTCTGGTACAACGAGCAACTGGCGTTCGGTCGTGGCCTGTCAGATGTAGACGAACCAGCCCTGTGGGGAAAAAGCCTGGATGATCGGGTTCTGCACTGGATCGAAGTCGGCCAGCCTGACGCCGACCGCCTGACCTGGTGTTCACGCCGTACCGAGCGCACCAGTTTGCTGGCCTATGGCAGCTTGCGCGTGTGGGAAGGCAAAGTGGTGCCGGTGGCCAACAACCTGAAGAACGTGCACATCGCTGCCGTGCCGCAGGAAGTCCTCGAGACCTTGGCCAAGGACATGCCGCGCGTGATCAAGTGGGACGTGATGATCAGTGAAGGCACGATTTTTGTGACCGACGATCGCGGCCAGCACGAAGTGCAACTGCAATGGCTGGTTGGCGAGCGCGGTTGAAATTGTGGGAGCTGGCTTGCCTGCGATGCAGACACCTCGGTCTTTCAGCTATACCGAGGTGATGCATTCGCGAGCAAGCCCGCTCCCACAGAAGCCGGTTCCTACAGTTGATCCATGTTGCTTTCAGCATTGTTGTTTAACCGTTGTACTAGAAGAGAAGCTTCCGTCGCCCCATGCGTATCGATCCTCGCCCGTTGCCCGCTGTCCTGCCGTTTCTCGGTGAATTGCCACCGCTGTTGACCCGTCTTTACGCCGCACGCGGGGTGCAGTCCGAAGCTGAGCTGGACAAGAGCCTGGCGCGGTTGATTCCCTACCAGCAGCTCAAGGGCATCGACGCGGCGGTGGACCTGCTGGTGACGGCCTTGGAGCAGCGCCAGCGCATCCTCATCGTCGGTGACTTCGACGCCGATGGTGCCACTGCCAGCACGGTGGGCACCCTGGGCCTGCGTTTGCTCGGTGCGGCCCATGTCGACTACCTGGTGCCCAACCGCTTCGAGTACGGCTATGGCCTGACTCCGGAAATCGTTGCGGTGGCGCTGCAGCGCGAGCCGCAGTTGCTGATCACCGTGGACAACGGCATTTCCAGCGTCGAAGGCGTCGCGGCGGCCAAGGCGGCGGGGTTGAAGGTGTTGGTCACCGACCACCACTTGCCGGGTGATGAGCTGCCGGCGGCAGATGCCATCGTCAATCCGAACCAGCCCGGTTGTGAATTTCCCAGCAAGGCGCTGGCCGGCGTAGGCGTGATCTTTTATGTGCTGATGGCCCTGCGCGCGCGACTGCGCAGCCTGGGTTGGTACGCCAACACGCCTCAGCCGAACATCGGCGAGTTGCTCGACCTGGTGGCCCTGGGCAGTGTCGCCGACGTGGTGCCGCTGGACGCCAACAACCGCATCCTGGTGCATCAGGGCCTGGAGCGTATTCGCGCCGGTCGTGCGCGGCCGGGCATCAAGGCGATTCTTGAAGTCGCCAAGCGCGACCACGCGCGCATCACCTCCACCGACCTTGGTTTTATCCTCGGGCCGCGCTTGAACGCCGCCGGGCGCCTGGACGATATGAGCCTGGGCATCGAATGCCTGCTCACCACCGACTTCGCCGCCGCGCGGGAAATGGCGGCGCAGCTGGACGGTATGAACCAGGACCGCAAATCCATCGAACAGGGCATGCAGCGCGAAGCGCTCGCCCAGCTCAAGGACTTGCCCGTGGAATCGATGCCTTACGGTTTGTGCCTGTTCGACCCGGAATGGCACCAAGGCGTGATCGGTATTCTGGCGTCGCGAATGAAGGAGCGGTATTTCCGCCCGACCATCGCCTTCGCCGATGCCGGTGACGGCCTGCTCAAGGGCTCAGGGCGCTCTGTGCAGGGTTTTCACATCCGTGATGCGCTGGCGGTCGTCGCCAGCCAGCATCCCAACCTGATCACTAAATACGGCGGCCACGCGATGGCGGCCGGTCTGACCTTGCCCGAGGCGAATTTCCCACTGTTTGCCGAAGCCTTTGACGCTGAAGTCCGTCGGCAACTGCGGGAAGAAGACCTGACGGGCCGGCTGCTGTCGGACGGCACCCTGGCGGTGGAAGAGTTTCACCTGGAACTGGCGCGCGCATTGCGGCATGCCGGGCCGTGGGGGCAGCACTTTCCCGAGCCGTTGTTTCACGGTGTGTTTCAGTTGGTCGAGCAGCGCGTGGTCGGTGAGCGGCACCTCAAAGTGGTGCTCAAGAGCGAATGCGGGTCGGTGAAGCTCGATGGCATTGCGTTTGGTGTGGACCGTGAGGTCTGGCCTAATCCGACAGTGCGTTGGGTCGAGTTGGCCTACAAGCTGGATGTGAACGAGTTTCGTGGGAATGAAACCGTGCAGTTGATGATTGCGCATATCGAACCGCGCTGAATCTAAACAACACTGCAAAAAAAAATGTGGGAGGGGGCAAGCCCCCTCCCACATTTTAAGCCATGTAATACCTGGAGTTACTCGGCTTTGTCTTTGGCCTGATGCTTCACGATGATATCCACCAGGCGCTGTGCCAGCGCTGGGTAGTTCTCGTCAAAGTGATGCCCGCCTGGCAGCTTCACGGCTTCGCCAACAGCGGTCTTGTCGGTGCAGCCACTCTCGTCGACTTCTTCGGCGCCGTAGATGCACACCACTTTGTCAGCCGGCAGCTTGGCCATTTCCGGGCCGGTCGCGGCTTCTTTGCCGGCGTTGCCCAACCAACCTTCCACTTCGATCTCAAAGCTGCCGGTACGTGCGAACGCCAGCAGGATGATTGCGTCGACGCGTTGCTGTTCGTTTTCCGGCATGCGGTTGTAGATCGCCGGGAGTACATCGGCGCCGAATGAATAACCGGTCAGCACGAAGCGCTTGGTGCCCCATTTCTGCCGGTAGTGCTGCATCAATTCGGTGAGGTCCTTGGCGCTTTGCTCGGGCGTTTTGTGCTGCCAGTAGTAGCGCAGGGTGTCTATGCCCACAACCGGGTAACCGATCTTGGCCATTTCACCGGCGACGTCACGGTCCAGGTCACGCCAGCCGCCATCACCGGAGAGGAACAGGGTAACGGTGTCCTTGGCTTGGCCGGCCGGTACTTCCACCACGGGAATCGCCAGGCCGCCGTTGTCCGAACCCACCAGTTGCTTGCGCAGTTCGTTGTTCAGCACTTGCGGGTAGTGGATGTCGTAGTCGCTGATGCTGGTCGTCGCGCGCGGGGTGTCGCGTACGAAACTGGCACTTTCATCGTCAGGGTTGTCGTTCCACGCCACCAGCCAATTGCCATGGGCAGAGGTCTTGGGCAGCGGGTCCTTACAGCCTTCCTGCACCAGGGCAAAGCCGACGGAGATGGCATTGGCCTTGTCGTCGTTCTGTGTGGCCAGCCAGCGCCAGGCGAGTGCTGCGCCAGGGCCGATGCCGCTGACCAGCGTCGCCGGGCCTTTGAGCTGGGCCAGGGCGCTTTGCAGCGCTTGTTCCTGCAGCTTGCAGTCATCCTTTGGCAGGATCACTTGAACGATTTGCGCGGAGCCGCCCTGGCTCAGGGCAATCAGTTGGCTATCGGTCAGGGTTTCATCGGCCATCACGGCCACGGCCACACGGGCTTTTGCCGAGCCGTTAGGCGTCACGCGGGTCATCACCGAACCGTCGGCCTGGGGCAGTTGTTCCAGGGTCGGTTGCGGGGCAGGGCGGTTCCAGTACCAGAAGCCACCCGCCGCGACCAGCGCGAGCAGCACTACAAAGGCCAATACATACCGCCAGGAGCGTCGAATCATCAGCGTTTCACCAATCCAGTCAAGCCGCCCGCAATCAGGGCGGCGGTATCGGCCAGTGCCACCAGCGGATCAAGTCCTGCGGGCACGGCCATATAACGGGGTTCCCAGTCAGGCTGGAACTTGTCTTTAAAGCGGCGCAAACCTTGGAAGTTATACAGTTGCTCGCCACGTCGGAACACCATCGAGCCCAGGCGTTGGGTCAGCGGTGCGCCACGGCGTGGTTGCAGGCCCGACAACGGCACCATGCCCAGGCTGAAGCGGGCGTAGTCGTGGTTCTTATAATGTTGAATCAGGCCAACCATCATGAATTCCATGGTCAGCTTCGGCGCGTCCGGGTGCGCACGCATCAGGTCGAGACTGGCCAGGTCATGGTTGTAAGTCTCGAGCAGGTTGGCGAAGGCCACCGGGCGCCCTTCGAAGCGAATAATCGCAATACGAAAGTGCTTGAGGTAGTCGTCGCTGAAACGGCCCAGGGAAAAGCCCTTTTCCCGCACGTTCTTGCCGGTCAGCCAGGCATCGGAGATGACTTTGAGTTCTTCCATCGGCGCCTGGCCCGGTTCGAAGATCTCCAGGGACAGGCCGTCCCGGGTGCCACGGTTCCAGGTGTAGCGCAGGTCCTTCATCTCTTTGCCCTTGGCTTCCAAGTCAAAGCGTTTCAGGTCGACGCGGGCTTCTTCGCCCAGCTTGATCGCGGTCAGGCCGATGTCCATGTAGTAGGGCAGGTTCTCGGCGCGTACCTGATAAAACACCGGGCGCGCGTGATGGATGTCGCACAGGTCACGGAACTGCCAGATCATCTCGGCGCGCGGCTGGGTCGGGCCGATCGGGTCATACAAGGCCACCAGGCTGCGCCCGCGGCGGGCGTACATCAGGAAGGCTTCATCGTTGGGGTGGAACAGCAGCGCCTTGTCGCCGGTCAGCGCCAGGCCTCCGTCGGGCTGTGAGGAGGCCATCAGGATCTTGGTGGCGCGTTCCAGTTCGTCCGGGGTTGGCAGATGAATCACCGGGCGTGCGGTGCGCAGCAGCCAGGTCAGCGAGACGATCACCAACAGCACCGCTGCACCCAGCAGCGAGCGCAGGCCGCGTGGGGCGTTGGCGTCCAGGGTGAACTGCCACCACAGCTGGTGGCTGTACGGCACGTCTTGATAGGCAAACAGCAGCAGCCAGATCGAAGCGCCCAACACACAGACGCTGGCCACCAGGTACAGCGGCGAGAACGGCAGCTCGGTCAGGCGGCTGGCGCGGTAGAACGAGCGCCGGAAGATCGCCAGCAGCACGGCGGTCATGATCATCAGGCTGGCTTCTTCCCAATCGAAGCCTTTAAGCAGTGAGAGCAGGGCGCCGGTGAGCAGCAACACCATGGTCAACATCCAGGCGGCCGACAAACGCCGACGCAAGCCCTGGGCGAGCAACAGGCACAGCACGCCGATCAAGCTGGCACCGAAGTGCGAGGCGTCAATCAGGCGGTGGGGAATCAGGAAGCCGATGTTTTCCAGGCGTGAGTCGATTTCCGGCGTTGCGCCGGAAAACAGCAGGACCACGCCGGACAAAAAAACCAGTACGGCCAACACCGGCGCGGCCAGGCCAGAGGCAACCCGCAGGCTTTGCTGCGTCTGGAACAGGCGCTGGGCCTCGTTGACCAGCAGGAACACGCAGGCGATCAGCAGCGGCAGCACCACATAAATCATGCGGTATAGCAGCAGGGCGGCAGCCAATGGCGCGGCGCCAAGCTTGTCGGCAAATGCCGCGAGCAGAATCGCTTCGAACACGCCAACACCGCCTGGCACATGGCTGAGTACACCGGCGGCCAGGGCCAGCAGGTACACCAGCAGGAAGGGGCCGAACGGCGGCGCTTCCGGCAGCAGCATATAAAGGACGGTGGCGGCAGCGGCTACGTCCAGCGCGGTGATGATCAGTTGCAGGAACGTCAGGCGCCGGCCCGGCAGGCGCAGGGTACGACGCCCCGCCTTGACCAGCAGGTTGTCTGGATAAGGTTGCTCTGGCAGGCGACGGCGATAAATGCCGATGCACAGCGCGGCGGACAGCAGCAGCACTGCACCGGCAATACCACCGAGCACGCCTTGCGACAGGTGCAGGTAGGTCGATGCCGCCGGCAGGTTACTCAGTGTGGCCAGTGCTGCCAGCGGCGGCAGCGCCGTACCAAGGGCCAGGCTGGCGAACACGGTCATGTGCGCCACTTCCGAAGCCCCGATACCGTGGCGTGCATATAAACGGTAGCGCACAGACCCGCCGGAGAGCATCGACAAGCCAATGGCGTTGCCGATGGCAAAGGCGGTGAAGCCACCCAGCGCCAGGGTCTTGGCCGGCAGTTTTACCCCGGCATAGCGTGCGCCGGAGAATTCATAACCCAGCAGAATGATGAAACCGGCGATGGCCGCCGCGAACGCACCCAGCAGGGCGGGTCTGGGTACTTCCAGGATCGAGTCGTGGAGCGCATACAGGTCCAGTTCCAGCAGTAAGTGTCGGCAGGCGATCAGGGCGATTGCGAACAGCAACAGGGTAACGGCCAGCCCGATCGGCTGACGGTATTTGCTCAACAGATCCAGCCAACGCAAGCGGGTGGGTGTGATCGGTTGTGTCGCTGTGACGGTGTCTTGTGGTTCAGACGAGTTGGCGCGCATCAATCACCTCGTGGATTGTGCGCGACAGGATGGAGGTATCCAGCCAAGTTACCAATCCCTATGGACAAAATAATTACAAATATTAACGCGTATCGCCGGGTGCGGCGACTGCGGCCATTGGTCGTAGAGGGTAATGCTTGAGCATTCAGCATAGCTTGCAATGAGATGGACTCTACAAACCGTGTACGGTTTCATGAAAGATGCCATGCCATTGTTTCAGAAGAACTTTTTCGTCAGATACAAAAAAGGCCACTCTTTCGAGTAGCCTTTTTTGATGTTTGGTTGCGGGAGCCGGATTTGAACCGACGACCTTCGGGTTATGAGCCCGACGAGCTACCAGACTGCTCCATCCCGCGTCTGTGGGCGGCATTCTACAGCCCAACGCCGAGGTGTCAACCGTTAATGGGTCGATGGGTCAAATTAGTGTGAATTAGCGTCTTTCACCCCGACCACGTGCGGTAAGTGCGCGACGGACAAAGATTTTTCTCTCTTACAATTTGCGTACACATGCAAAACAAGCACGCACAAAAAAGGCCACTCTTTCGAGTAGCCTTTTTTGATGTTTGGTTGCGGGAGCCGGATTTGAACCGACGACCTTCGGGTTATGAGCCCGACGAGCTACCAGACTGCTCCATCCCGCGTCTGTGTGTCGGCATTCTACAGAGGAACGCGAGTGTGTCAACCTGTGAATCGAAGAAAAGCGCTTGTGGTTCAATCGGTTAGCTCTCCAAGGCAAGCCTTGGAAGGGCGCGAGGCCAGTGTGGCTGAGGGTTTCAGCTCTATTGGGAGGAGAATTTCGATTGAGAAAATAAATTCATCAGTGAAATTTCCTACCGCTCAAGCGGAAGATTCAAACTACTGGTGCTATATACAGGGGTGAATGCGATACTGGCCGCCCGTTGGATTACACCCTCTGTTTATATGACGCAGCGCAAAATCATCCACGTCGACTGTGATTGCTTCTACGCCGCCATCGAGATGCGCGACGATCCGAGCCTGGCACAAAAGCCCCTCGCGGTCGGCGGCTCGGCGGACAGAAGGGGGGTGATCGCCACCTGTAACTATGAGGCGCGGGCTTACGGGGTGCGTTCGGCCATGTCATCGCGCCACGCCTTGAAGCTGTGCCCGAACCTGACCATCGTCAAGCCGCGCATGGACGCCTATAAGGAAGCGTCGAAAGAAATCCAGACGATCTTTCGCGATTACACCGACCTGATCGAGCCACTGTCGCTGGACGAAGCCTACCTGGACGTCTCTGACAGCCCGCACTTTGGCGGCAGTGCCACGCGCATCGCTCAAGACATTCGTCGCCGGGTCTCCAACCAACTGCACATCACAGTGTCCGCCGGCGTTGCGCCGAACAAGTTTCTGGCCAAGATCGCCAGCGACTGGAAAAAACCCAACGGCCTGTTTGTGATCACCCCGGATCAGGTTGAAGACTTCGTCTCCCAGTTGCCGGTGAACAAGTTGCACGGCGTTGGCAAGGTGACCGCCGATAAGCTGGCGCGCCTGGGGATTGCAGACTGCCTGCAATTGCGTGAGTGGAACAAGTTGGCGCTGGTGCGTGAATTTGGCAGTTTCGGCGAGCGGCTCTGGAGCCTGGCTCGTGGGATTGATGACCGCGTGGTGCAGAACGACAGCCGTCGGCAATCCATCAGTGTGGAAAATACCTACGACGTGGACTTGCCGGATCTCTCAAGTTGCCTGGAGAAACTGCCCGAGCTGATGGAAACCCTGGCCGGACGCATGGCGCGCATCGACAGCAGCTATCGCGCGGGCAAGCCGTTCGTCAAAGTGAAGTTTCATGACTTCACCCAAACCACCCTGGAGCAAGCTGGGGCAGGGCGGGATCTGGAGAGTTATCAACAGCTGTTGACCCAGGCGTTCAATCGCGGCGGCAAACCGGTGCGGTTATTGGGGATTGGGGTGCGGTTGCTGGATCTGAGCAGCGGTAACGAACAGCTGCAGTTTCCCTGGTAAAAACCGGGAGCCAAATGTGGGAGCGGGCTTGCTCGCGAAGGCGCCGTGTCAGTCGATACATTCATCACTGATACACCGCTTTCGCGAGCAAGCCCGCTCTCACATTTAGATCTTTACCTGCCCTGAGGTCCTAGCGTGCCCCAGGGTCCGCCACCAACCGCCCCGCATCCTTGGTCAGTGCCTGCACAAACTCCTGCTGCAACTCGGGATCATTGCGGGTCAGTTCGATCAGGCTCTGTTCCAGCTCACTGGCTTCTTCCTCAAGGCCCAACTCCGACAGGCGCTTGACCCGGTGCACCCACTGGTTGACTTCATCGTCTTCCAGGTCGTCGTAGATCAGGCCATGGGCTTCCAGCAACTTGCCGCGCAGGGTGTTGCTGATCGCCAGGGAGGAGTCCGAGTGCACGTCGTCCTGGCCATCTTCCACGCTGATCTTCAAGGTTGTGACGCGGTTCAGGTCCTGCTCGGCAAACGGGCTGTCCAACAGGTTCAGGCGCAGCACGCCATCGCGGTCGGTGGTCAGCTCATGGGTCTGCTTGCCGGCGGTGACCTGTACCGGGCGCTCGCTCCAGGGCAGGCTCGAATACTCCGTGCGCTTGTCACGCTGGACTTCATCGATCCCTGCCAGGTTCTGTTGCGCACGGCCGTGGGATTGCACGTTCATGAACGGGTTGATGCCGTCCACGCCGTAGCTCAGCCAGTCACGCGTCATGCTGGTCGGCAGGTTGCCGAGGGCGAAGATGTTCGCCACGTTGGCCCCCGCGCCGGCCACCAGGGCGACCGCGCCCAAGGGCATCTCGTAGAGTTTGCGCCAGGGTTGGTAGGGGGTGTAGCGATCGTAACGGCGGGTGACTTCGAATTCGGTGACCTCAAAGGTCTTCTGCTCGTGAATGCGAACCCGGCGTTGCGGCAGTTCCAGCACTTTGGGTTCACCTACATCGATCTGCAGGCTGTGGTCGAGCAATTTGCGCTCGACCCGTTCCTCGTGCTCACTGCGTTGCGACATCTGGTTGGCGCAGCCGCTGACCAGCAGGGCGCCGCACAAGGCGGCGCCCCCCAGGGCTCTGGTGTTTCGCTTGAACATGACTTCTCTTGATCTGGTTTTCAGCGACGAATACGCGCCTGAAGGAAAGACAGCACGTCAGCCACCGGCAACGGTTGGGCTTCGGCTTCGGTCCGGCTCTTGTATTCCAGATTGCCATCGGCCAGGCCGCGGTCACTGACCACGATCCGGTGCGGGATGCCAATCAGTTCCATGTCAGCAAACTTGATGCCCGGGCTGGTTTTCTTGTCGCGGTCATCGAGCAGCACTTCAAAACCGGCGGCCGTCAGTTCGGCATACAGTTTGTCGGTGGCTTCGCGTACTTGCTCGGTTTCGTAGCGCAGCGGTACCAGGGCCACCTGGAATGGGGCCAGGGCGTCACTCCAGATGATGCCTTTCTCGTCGTTGTTCTGTTCGATGGCAGCTGCCACCACGCGGGAAACGCCAATGCCGTAGCAGCCCATGTCGAGGGTGATCGGCTTGCCGTTCTCGCCCAGCACTTCGCACTTCATCGCCTTGCTGTACTTGTTGCCCAGCTGGAAGATGTGCCCGACTTCGATGCCGCGTTTGATTTCCAGGGTGCCCTTGCCATCCGGGCTTGGGTCGCCGGCGACTACGTTACGCAGGTCGGCCACGGTTGGAACTGGCAGGTCACGCTCCCAGTTCACGCCGAAGTAGTGCTTGTCGTCGATGTTGGCGCCAATGCCGAAGTCGCTCATCAGTTCGACCGAACGGTCGATGATGATCGGCAGCGGCAGGTTCAGCGGGCCGAGCGAACCGGCACCGGCGCCAATCGCGTCGCGCAGTTCGGCATCGGTGGCCATGACCAGCGGGCTGGCCACGCCAGGTTGCTGGGCAGCCTTGATTTCGTTGAGCTCGTGGTCGCCACGGATGACCAGGGCGATCAGCTTGCCTTCTTCTTCGGCGCGCACGATCAGGGTCTTGATGGTCTTTTCAATCGGCAGATTGAATTTTTCCACCAGCGCCGCGATGGTCTTGGTCTCTGGGGTGTCCACCAGGCGCAACTCTTCGCTTGGCGCCGGGCGGGACGTTTCCCGTGGCACGGCTTCGGCTTTCTCGATGTTCGCCGCGTAGTCGGAACCGTTGCTGAAGACGATATCGTCTTCGCCGGACTCGGCCAGTACGTGGAACTCGTGGGAGCCGGCGCCGCCGATGGAGCCGTTGTCCGCTTCAACCGGGCGGAATTTCAGGCCCAGGCGCGTGAACACGTTGCAGTAGGCCTGGTGCATGCGGTCGTAGGTGACCTGCAAGGAGGCCTGGTCGGCGTGGAAGGAGTAAGCGTCCTTCATGATGAATTCACGGCCGCGCATCAAACCGAAGCGTGGGCGGATTTCATCACGGAATTTGGTCTGGATCTGATACAGGTTCAGCGGCAGCTGCTTGTAGCTGCTCAGCTCGTTGCGCATCAGGTCGGTGATCACTTCTTCATGGGTCGGGCCGGCGCAGAAATCGCGGCCATGACGGTCCTTGAAGCGCAGCAACTCAGGGCCGTACTCTTCCCAGCGCCCGGATTCCTGCCACAACTCAGCCGGTTGCGTGCTCGGCATCAACACTTCCAGAGAGCCGGCGGCGTTCATTTCTTCGCGAACGATGGCTTCGACCTTGCGCATCACCTTCAAGCCCATGGGCAGCCAGGTGTACAGGCCGGAGGCCAGTTTGCGGATCATGCCGGCGCGCAGCATCAGCTGATGGCTGATCACAACCGCGTCGGAAGGCGTTTCTTTCTGTGTGGCGAGCAAATATTGACTGGTACGCATGGTAGGCCGTTGTCGGTTGCTTGGACTTGAAATGACTTGGGATTGTACGGGCGGTTGCTGCCGGAGTACAGGCATGAGGTCGCGGGGTGTTTCTGTGGCGAGCGGGCTTGTGTGCGAGCTGGCTTGCCTGCGATGCGGTGTATCAGTTACGTCGCGCTGATGCTATCGCAGGCAAGCCAGCTCCCACATTGACCGAGGTGAGTCATTCTTCGGTGGGCGGGCTCAACCGAATCCGTCGATTTTCCTGAAACCAGTGCAGGGCAATCAGGAACAGCGTCGGTACACCCAGCAGGCAGGTGATCAGGAAGAAGTTGTGGTAGCCGAACTTCTCCACCATCACCCCTGAATAACCGCCAATCAGGCGCGGCAGCAACAGCATGATCGAGCTGAGCAGCGCATATTGGGTGGCGGAGAACTTGAGGTTGGTCAGGCTCGACAGGTAGGCGACAAACGCCGACGTGGCAAGGCCGGAACTGAAGTTGTCCAGCGAGATGGTGAAGATCAGCATCTGCAGGTCGGGGCCCATGTCTGCAAGCATCACGAACAACAGGTTGGTGCCGGCCGAGGCCACGCCGCCGATAAACAGGATCGGCAGGATCCCGAAGCGTACGATCAGCAAGCCGCCCATGCCGGCGCCGAGCAGGGTCATGATCAGGCCGAAAATCTTGCTCACTCCGGCAATCTGGTCCTTGGTGAAGCCCTGGTCGATGTAGAACACGTTGGCCATCACACCCATCACCGTGTCCGACATGCGATAGGTGGCGATCAGCCCCAGCAGCAGCAAGGCTTGCCAGCGGTAGCGCAGGATAAAGTCGTTGACCGGCGTCAGCACCGGCGCCAGGCCGCGTCGGCCCATGGTCGACAGGCACAGCGTGGTCAGGATGATATAGAGGATGGCGCGCAGGAAGGCGCGGTCTTCCATCAACAGCTCCCACAGGCTGACGCCGTGGAACAGGACGCTGGCAAAATCGGTGTTGTAGAGCTGGGTGAACATCGCCGGGACGGACACCAGCAACACGATCAGTACAAACACCGAGACCAGCTGATGCACGAAGCTGTAGCGGCCGGCCTGCAACTGCGTGCGCAGTGGCACATTGGGTTCGCGCATGAACAGAGTGGTCAGCAGCGCCGGAATCATCAGCAGGCCGAACAGCACGTAGGTGCCGGTCCACGCCGAGTGCTTATAGTTGAAACCGGTCGAGCCGAAGCCTTCGGCAAAGAACAGTGCACCGGCGGTGGCCAGCAGGGCGGCGATGCGATAACCGGACATATAACTGGCGGCGAGGGCAGCCTGGCGGCTGTCGTCGGCGATTTCCAGGCGATAGGCGTCTACCGCGATGTCTTGAGTGGCCGAGGCGAAGGCGACGATCACAGCAATCGCAATCAGCCACGACAAGTGCTTTTGCGGGTCGCAAAAGCCCATGCCGATCAACCCGAGGATCACCAGCGTCTGGGCCAGCACCAGCCAGGAGCGACGTCGTCCGAGTTTGCCGAGCAGCGGCAAACGCCATTGGTCGAGCAGCGGTGACCAGACCCATTTGAAGGCATAGGCCAAGCCGATCAGGCTCGCATAACCGATGGTCTCGCGGGCCACACCGGCCTCGCGCAACCACACTGAAAGCGTCGAAAACACCAACATGTAAGGCAAGCCGGCGGCGAAACCGAGCAACAACAGCACTAACGTCGAGGGGCTGGCATAGGCGGCGAGCGCGGCGCGCCAGGTTTTACGGGGCATGGGCTGGAGTCTGCCTCAGATTTGCGGAAACAAAGCGCGCACTCTAACCGCTGTGCTCTACCGGGCGCCAGCCATGACGCTGAATATCAACGCGATTGTTCAGGATACTGACACCTTCGCTGCGTAAACGCGCACGTTGTTCGTCACCTGAGGCACTGCCCACTGGCAGACTTATCCGACCACCGGCACCCAGCACCCGGTGCCAGGGCAACCGGGTGTCCTCGGGCAACTGGCTCAGCGTGCGCCCGACCCAGCGGGCCGCCCGGCCCAGCCCGGCCAGGTGCGCCAGTTCGCCGTAACTCACCACGCAGCCTTTGGGCACTTGCGCCAAGGTCAGGTACAACGCCGTACGGCGCATTTCTGCCGGGCTTTGCGCAATATCGGCGGGTTGATTCACTGTGGGCATCGTCAGGGTCTTTGTAAGAAGCGTCTGTAATCATGCTGTTGAGAATTGAACTCAATATAAATACTTGAGTCAGTCGTAGCTATCTAACACGATAGCGCCCCCTTTTCGCCAACCCTGAGCCCCGAATACGCTTATGTTGTCCAGAACCCTGCTGTGCCTCGCTGTTTTCAGCGCCTCCACGCCCCTGCTCGCTGATACCGTGTGGTTAAAGAACGGTGACCGCCTGACCGGCAAGATCAAAGTCTTCGACGGTGGCAAGTTGCTGATTCAGACCAGTTACGCAGGGGCCATCCCGGTGGATTGGAAGCAGGTGAAAACCCTGGAAAGTGACCAGGAGCTACTGGTCAAGCAGGACGCGTACAGCGGTGAGAAGGCCAAATCCCTGAGAGCTGCGGATGACGGCAAGGTGGTGCTGGCCAATGGCGAGGCGCCCAAAACCGTGGAACTGGCCAGCATCCAGCAAATCCTCAAGCCCAAGCCGGTCATCGAAGACCTGGTGTGGAAGGGCAACGTCGACCTGGCGCTGGACTACAAGCGTGCCGACAAAGACACCAACGACTACGACGTGGACTTCAAGACCACGGCCCGTCACGGCCAGTGGCGCCATACCGCGCAGGGCGAATACAACCGCGAGTTCCAGGACGACGTCACCACCACCGACAACTGGGCGCTGGAATATGACCTGGACCGTTTCATCACCGAGCATTGGTTCTGGCAAGGCCGCCTGACCTACAAGCGCGACAAGGTTGAAGACTTGTCCCGCCAGCGTACGGTCGGTACCGGCCCTGGCTACCAGTTCTGGGACGATGAACTGGGCGCGTTCTCCCTCGGTTCGCTGGTTAACCGCACCGATTACGAATATGCCGACGGCGGCAAATCCAATTTCTACTCGCTGGCCATGAAGTGGAACTACAACCGCTACCTGGTGGGCAAGACCGTGGAGTTCTTCACCAACGGCGAGGTGGGCAAGCCGCTCGCCGGGCCGTCCGATTACTCCCTCGATGCGCAAATGGGCCTGCGTTACAAGGTCACCGAATGGGCGTCCCTCAACCTCAAGGCTGAACGCGACATCATCAGTGGCGAATCGCAAAGCAGCCTGAGCAAGACCCGGTACACCGCAGGGTTCGGTGTGGCCTGGTAAGTGCACTCTGGCAACCTGCGCGGATATTGATTACCTTGTGTTGAGATCCATTCCCATATGCTGTGGGCGGCGGAAAACCCGAGGAGTCATACGTTGAGCGCGCACGTTGCCAAGAACGCCCGAGAGCTGTTGCTCAAGGAATACCGTGGGGCTCTCTCCACATTGTCCAAAGCCATGCCCGGGTTTCCCTTCGGCTCGGTCGTGCCGTATTGCCTCGACGAGCAGGGCCGCCCGCTGATCCTGATCAGCCGTATCGCCCAGCACACCCATAACCTGCAGAAAGACCCCAAGTGCTCGCTGCTGGTGGGTGAGCGCGAGGCCGATGACGTGCAGGCAGTGGGGCGCCTGACCTACCTGGCTGAAGCCGAGAAACTGGAAGACGCTGCTGCCATTGAAGCGGCTGCCGAGCGTTATTACCGTTACTTCCCCGATTCGGCCAACTACCACCAGGCTCACGATTTCGACTTCTGGGTACTTAAGCCGGTGCGTCACCGCTATATAGGCGGGTTTGGTGCGATCCACTGGGTTGACCACCTGACACTGGCCAACCCGTTTGCAGGCAAGGCTGAGCGCAGCATGGTCGAGCACATGAACGCCGACCACACCAAGGCCATTGCCCATTACGTCGCGCTGACCGGCTTGCCGACCTTTGAACCCGCGCAACTGGCCGGCATCGACAGCGAAGGCATGCACCTGCGCATTGGCCAGTCGCTGCATTGGTTGCCGTTCGCGACGCCTTGCAACACTCCGACACAAGTACGCGAAGCCCTGGTTTCATTGGCTCACGCTGAGGTCTGGCCGAAAAAAGAGCCTGCCAACGCTTGAATTCACGAAATGGCGACGTCATCTAAGGTGGACTGGCAAGGCATTCTTGCGTTGAGGAACCATTTGATGCGCCCTTTTTTATTGCTCTTTCTGCTGTTCCCGGTGCTGGAGCTGTTCGTATTCGTTCAAGTCAGCAGTGCAATCGGGTTTTTCCCGGCACTGTTATTGATCATTCTCGGCTCGATGCTCGGCGTTCTGGTGCTGCGCGTCGCCGGCTTGGCCACAGCGTTGCGTGCGCGTGAAAGCCTGAACCGCGGCGAACTGCCCGCTCAAACGATGCTGGAAGGCCTGATGATGGCCCTGGCCGGTGGCCTGTTGATCCTGCCGGGTTTCATCAGCGACGTGGTCGGCCTGGTGATGTTGCTGCCGGTCACTCGCAAGCTGCTGGCTCGCAAGATGCGCCAGCGCGCCGAAGAAGCGGCGATTCGCCAGCGTGCGTTCGCCGATGACCTGCAACCCCGTGGTGGCCCGGCTCCGCGCCCGCCGTTGGGACGCGAGGGCGATGTGATCGAAGGCGAATTCGAACACCGCGACAGCAAATAACCGCTTTATTGGCACGGCACCTTCGGGTGCCGTGTTGCTTTTATGCTTCGGCAAACATAAAAAATTTCCGCCGCGGCCCCTTGTAATAAGCTTATGCGCCCTTATGTAACGGTCACCGCAAGGTTTCTGGTGGCGACACCAGACAGACTTCCGCGTCTTGCTTGGCGAGGCGTGACCGGCACAGCCGGAATACAACCCGCCGGTACCGATACCGGCCGATGAAAAACACAATTAGGAGAGATCGACAATGAGCAAGCTTCGTCCTCTGCACGACCGCGTCGTTATCCGTCGCAGCGAAGAAGAAAAGAAAACCGCTGGCGGTATCGTTCTGCCAGGTTCGGCTGCTGAAAAGGCCAACCACGGTGTGATCGTCGCTGCAGGCCCAGGCAAGACTCTGGAAAACGGTGAAGTGCGTGCGCTGGCCGTTAAAGTCGGTGACAAGGTTGTTTTCGGCCCTTACTCCGGCAGCAACACTGTGAAAGTTGACGGCGAAGACCTGCTGGTAATGGCTGAGAACGAAATTCTCGCTGTACTGGAAGGCTGATTTTCCCGCTCATTTTTCCGTTACTCCAAAGAATTTAAGGAATATCGATCATGGCTGCTAAAGAAGTTAAATTCGGCGATTCCGCCCGCAAAAAAATGCTCACCGGTGTCAACGTCCTGGCTGACGCAGTAAAAGCGACCCTGGGCCCTAAAGGCCGTAACGTGATCATCGAGAAGAGCTTCGGCGCTCCGACCATCACCAAGGACGGCGTTTCGGTAGCAAAAGAAATCGAACTGGAAGACCGTTTCGAGAACATGGGCGCGCAGCTGGTCAAAGACGTTGCCTCTCGTGCCAACGATGACGCAGGCGACGGCACCACCACCGCTACCGTTCTGGCTCAAGCTATCGTCAACGAAGGCTACAAAGCCGTCGCTGCCGGCATGAACCCGATGGACCTCAAGCGCGGCATCGACAAGGCGACCATCGCTGTTGTTGCTGAGCTGAAAAACCTGTCCAAGCCATGCGCTGACACCAAGGCTATCGCTCAGGTCGGCACCATCTCCGCCAACTCCGACAGCTCCATCGGCGACATCATTGCCGAAGCCATGGAAAAAGTCGGTAAAGAAGGCGTGATCACCGTTGAAGAAGGCACTGGCCTGGAAAACGAACTGTCGGTTGTAGAAGGCATGCAGTTCGACCGTGGCTACCTGTCCCCGTACTTCGTCAACAAGCCAGAAACCATGGTTGCCGAGCTGGACAGCCCGCTGATCCTGCTGGTCGACAAAAAGATCTCCAACATCCGCGAAATGCTGCCAGTGCTGGAAGCCGTTGCCAAAGCCGGCCGCCCACTGCTGATCGTTTCCGAAGACGTTGAAGGCGAAGCCTTGGCGACGCTGGTCGTGAACAACATGCGTGGCATCGTTAAAGTCGCAGCCGTCAAGGCTCCAGGCTTCGGCGACCGTCGCAAGGCCATGCTGCAGGACATCGCTGTTCTGACTGGCGGTACCGTTATCTCCGAAGAGATCGGCCTGAGCCTGGAAAGCGCCACTCTGGAAAACCTGGGTAGCGCCAAGCGCGTGACCATCTCCAAGGAAAACACCATCATCGTTGACGGTGCTGGCGTAGACCAGGACATCCAGGCTCGCATCACTCAGATCCGTGCCCAGGTTGCCGAAACTTCCTCGGACTACGACCGTGAAAAACTGCAAGAGCGTCTGGCCAAGCTGTCCGGCGGCGTTGCAGTGATCAAGGTTGGCGCTGGTTCCGAAGTTGAAATGAAAGAGAAGAAAGCCCGGGTTGAAGACGCCCTGCACGCAACCCGTGCAGCCGTTGAAGAAGGCGTGGTACCTGGCGGTGGCGTTGCGCTGATCCGTGCTCTGGAAGCTTTGGTTGACCTTAAAGGCGACAACGCTGACCAGAACGTGGGCATCGCTGTACTGCGTCGCGCCGTTGAAGCGCCACTGCGTCAGATCGCTGCCAACTCCGGCGACGAGCCGAGCGTTGTGGTCAACGAAGTCAAGAACGGCAAAGGTAACTACGGTTACAACGCTGCCACTGGCGTCTACGGCGACATGATCGAAATGGGCATCCTGGACCCTACCAAGGTGACCCGTTCGGCATTGCAGGCAGCGGCCTCCATCGGCGGTCTGATCCTGACCACCGAAGCTGCGATCGCTGATGCACCGAAGAAAGAAGGCTCGGCTGGCGGCGGTATGCCAGACATGGGCGGCATGGGTGGCATGGGCGGCATGATGTAAGCCAGCCTTACCCGGCACCTGAAAAACCCCGCCTGCAGTGATGCAGGCGGGGTTTTTTTATGCGCGGTATTTGCCGCCGGCACGCCGGTCAGCGCGTGCTCACCTGCGGGATGACTTCCTTGGGTGCCTTCCAGCTCAGCAATTGTTGCTTGAAGCCGTAGCTCGCGCCTTGGTAGTAGGTGATTGCGCGCTGGATCAACGGGTCGTCACTGCCCACACGCAACTCCTGGCTCTCACCCAGCGCCTGGTCATGGCGACGCAGGCCCTGACGCGGGCTGAGGATCGCCAGGTCATTGCCGTCAAACAGCCCAAGGTGTTGGTAGTTGCCGATGACGACGCGCGGCGGCAGCGGATTGTCCTGCAACAGGTTGCGGCCGAAGAAGGTTGACTCGTAGCTCAGGTTGATCAGGCCCAGCAAGGTGGGCGCCAGGTCGATCTGGCTGGCCAGTTGTGCGGTTTCACGCGCTTCAATCAGCTTGGGTGCATAGATGAACAGCGGGATCTGGTAGTTGGCGACAGGCAGGTCCTCTTTGCCTGCGCTGCCGGCGGTGTGGTCGGCGACAAACACGAAGATCGTGTTATCGAACCAGGGTTTCTGGCGTGCCGCATTGAGGAACTCGCCGATGGCGTGGTCGGTGTATTTCACCGCGCCGTCACGGCCATTGCCGGACTTGATATCAATGCGCCCTTCCGGATAGGTGTAGGGGCGATGATTGGAGGTGGTCATCAGTTGCAGCAAGAAGGGTTGCTGTTTGGCGTAATCGGCGTCGGCCAGCTTCAGGGTTTGCCGGTAGAGGTCTTCGTCGGCCATGCCCCACGCGTTTTTGAACGAGATTTCTGATTCGGCCACGCTGCTCTGGTCCACTACCCGGTAACCGTTGCCACTGAAAAACGCGTTCATGTTGTCGAAGTAACCACGCCCGCCGTAGACAAATACGCTGTCGTAGCCGATGGCACTGAGGTGTTGGCCGAGGCTGGCGAAACCGCTTTCACGCCCGATACGTTTGACAATCGAGCGGCCTGGCGTAGGGGGAATCGCCAGCGTGATCGCCTCCAGGCCACGGTCTGTACGGGTGCCGGTGGCATAAAAGTTACTGAAGTACAGGCTTTGTTTGCGCAAGGCGTCCAGATTGGGCGTGAGGTTGCGCCCATCGCCGTTGCTGCCCATGTACTTGGCGCTGAAGCTTTCGATGGTCACCAGCACGATGTTGGGTTTGCGCAATGTGCCGGGGTTGGTGATTGCCCTGCGTATGTCCAGCGGGTCAGTGCCGACGAAGCGCGCATTGGGCTCACTGAGTTCGGCGCGCAATTGCCTGGCGACGACGTCGTCAGGCAGGCTTTTGTAGAACTGTGTGTAATCGAGCTCGTTGTTTCGGAATGCGGCGAAAAACTGATACGGGCCATTGCTGGCCAATTCATTGTTGTAAGCGTTACCGCCCTGGGCGCGTGGGCTGTCCTGGCTGATCAATTGCAGGCTGAGCCCGGCGGCGATCAATAAGCCCAAGGCATTCAGCAGCCGCCCACGCATGGGCGGCAGAGGCGCGCGCATCGCCGCGTTGAAGGGTTTGCGCAGGGCCAGGCTCAACACAATCGCCAACATCGCCAGCAAACTGAGCAGCTTGCCGATCGGGTAGGACTCCAACAGGTTGTTCAATACCTCATTGGAGTACACCAGGTAATCGACGGCGATAAAGTTGAAACGCACGCCAAACTCATCCCAGAACAGCCACTCCGCAACCGAGGTGAACAGCATCGCGAACAGGCTGACTGTCAGCACGGCCTGCAGGAACCAGCGATGGCCGCGGCGATGCCACAGCGCGGGCGGGCACAGCAGCAAGTACAGGCCCAGCGGCAGGGCGGCGTAGGTGAGAAAGCCCAGGTCGTAGAGCAAGCCGACGCCAAACACCGGCAGCAGGTTGCCACCGACTTCGTCCAGGTGCGTGACGAGCAGCACACCGCGGGTGATCAGGAAAATAACCAGCCAGGTGCCGGTGACGAGCAGCAGAAAGCGCATAGGCGCTGTTTTGAGAAACCCCATGTCTATGTTCCTTATATCGATGGGCGGTGATCTTCGGCCTGACACTGTAGTCAGTTTGTGAAGCTATAGTGAAAAACTTGTTGGTTTATCTTATTGGTTGAAAACCTTTATCGACACGGCTCTGAGGTCTATCCCTGAGCCACACTTGGCCTTAAGCTGCGCGAGCCAACACGGCCGTTACCGCGTACGGAGACACTGCCCATGCGAATTTTATTGGTTGAAGACAACCGCGATATTCTGGCCAACCTGGCCGATTACCTGGGGCTAAAGGGCTACACCGTGGACTGTGCGCAGGACGGTTTGTCGGGCCTGCACCTGGCCGCTACCGAGCATTACGACTTGATCGTGCTCGACATCATGCTGCCTGGCATCGATGGCTATACCTTGTGTAAACGCCTGCGTGAAGACGCGCGCCGCGACACGCCGGTGATCATGCTCACCGCCCGCGACCAGTTGGATGACCGGCTGCAGGGCTTCAAGTCCGGCGCCGATGATTACTTGCTCAAGCCGTTCGCCCTGTCGGAGTTGGCCGCCCGCATTGAAGCCGTGCTGCGCCGTGCCCAGGGTGGCGGCCGCCGCGCCCTGCAAGTCGGCGACTTGAACTACGACCTCGATACCCTGGAAGTCACCCGCGAGGGGCGCCTGCTCAAACTCAACCCCGTGGGCCTGAAGTTGCTCGCGGTGTTGATGCAAAAAAGCCCGCATGTGCTGCGTCGCGAAATTCTCGAGGAAGCCTTGTGGGGCGATGACTGCCCGGACAGCGACAGCCTGCGCAGCCACGTCCACCAATTGCGCCAAGTGATCGATAAACCCTTCGCCAAGCCGCTGCTGCAAACCGTGCACGGTGTGGGTTATCGCCTGGCCGAGGGTCGTGATGGAGTTTAAGCAAAGCCTTGCCCAGCGGATCATCATCGCCTTTGCCTTGATGAGTGCGTTGGTGGCAGGGGCGTTCGCCATGGGCATTGTTGCGACCGTGCACCTGGTAGAAGAAAAACTGATTTCGGCGGGCTTGGGCGGCGACCTGCAACGGCTGTTGTTGATGGACAGCGTCGAGGACTGGAGCCACCGGCCGGAGCCCGATCAGCTGTTCTATTTCAGTGGTGGGCGCGGGGATTTCGAGCTGCCCAAGGATTTGCGGCACCTGGAACCCGGCTTTCATGAGGTGTTCCGCGAGGCGCTGTCGTACCACGCCATGGTCGAAGTGGTGGATGGCCGTCGGTATGTCCTGCTGCAGGACCAGAGCGACTTCGAGGAGCGCGAGCGGGTTTTATTTGCCGTGGTGCTGGTGGGCTTCGTGCTCAGCCTGGCGCTGGCGGTGTTCCTTGGTTGGGTGTTGGCGCGCAAAGTGATGGCGCCGGTGGTGCGGCTCGCTCGTCAGGTGCGTCATCGCGACCAGTTGCTGGGCCTGGCGCCACCGCTGGCACCCGATTATGCGGCGGATGAAGTCGGCGAACTGGCCGTGGCCTTCGATGCCACGCTGGGGCGTCTGCGTCAGGCGTTATCACGCGAGCAATTGTTCACCAGTGACGTCAGCCATGAATTGCGCACGCCTTTGATGGTGCTGGCCAGCTCCTGCGAACTGTTGCTGGAAAACCCGGCGATCGATCAGCGCGGCCGCAATCAGGTTGAGCGCATCGCGCGCGCCTGCGAAGAAATGCGCGAGCTGGTGCAGACCTTCCTGATGCTGGCGCGTGCCGAACACGATGAAGCGGCCATGTCGCCGCAGGTCACGCTGCCGCAGGTGGCGGACGATTTGCTCGGCATCTGGCGCGAGCCGATCGAGCGCAAAGGCCTGGCGTTGATCTACCAGCCAGGCAACCCTTCGGACGCGCGCTACAACACCACTTTTCTCCACGCCGTTATGGGCAACCTGCTGCGCAATGCCCTGCATTACACCGAACAGGGCTTCATCCGCCTGACCCTCGAACCCAGCGGTTTTGTGGTGGAGGACACCGGTGTAGGGATTCCCGAAGACAAGCGTGAGGCGATGTTCGAGCCGTTCGTGCGCGGCAGCGAAAAGCGCGGCGAAGGGCTTGGCCTGGGTTTGTCGCTGGTGCAGCGTATCTGTGAGAACCAGGGTTGGACGGTCAGCCTCAGCACGATGGAACCCAACGGCTGTCGTTTTCACGTGCAGTTGAGTCAGGTCAAGCCCTGACACTTGCCCCTGCCGTTATCCTGCCAGACATCCCCGTAAATCGGCGAAGATGGCCCCATGCTATTGCTTGTGTCTGTAAAGTCTTGAAATGTATGAGATTGGACAGGACAAGTTTTTCACAACGGGTTGACCTGTTGATCACAGTTCGCTGCATAAGGTTGTAGGCATCAGCTACTGGAGATCCGTTGATGTCTACCCCGATCAAGCTCGATTTTTCTGAAAAGTACGACGATCAGCACGCGCAAAATTATTTGCTCAAGCATCAGGACAATCTGGCTCGCCGGTTGTCCCACAAGCGCGACGAGCAATTGGCGCGGGGTGCGCTGGCCATGGCCGGCGAACCTGGCCTGGTGCTGGACCTGCCGTGCGGCGCCGGGCGCTTCTGGCCGCTGTTGGCTGAGAAACCCAACCGTGTGATTATCGGGGCCGATAATTCAGCGTCGATGCTCAAGGTCGCGACCGTTGCTCAGCCAGCGGACGTGGTGAAACGGGTACGACCCTTGCAGACGTCTGCCTTTGATATCGATTTACCGGATAACTCGGTCGACAGTATTTTCTGCATGCGCTTGCTGCACCACATTGGTGATCCGGCGCACAGGATGACAATACTGCGAGAATTTCAGCGGGTTACCCGTGACAGCGTGATTGTTTCGTTGTGGGTGGATGGCAATTTCAAGGCCTGGAAACGCAAACGCGCCGAAGTGAAACGTCGCAACAAAGGTGAGCAAGAAGGTTACCAAAACCGGTTTGTGTTACCGGCTGCTACTGTCGAGGCAGAGTTTGAGCAGGCCGGTTTCCGTGTTCAGGAATCCCTGGACTTCATACCGCTCTACGCCATGTGGCGAGTATATGTATTGCGTAAGAGGTAACAGGATGGCAGTTGAGTGCGTAGTAGGCAGTCATGTAGCTCCCGAAGAACGATTCGATTTTTTCTGGCGCCTGCAGGGCGAGTGGGTTGAAGAACCCAATCGCCGACGTGGCGGTGAAAGTGGTGTGCAACGCGTGATGAGCCCCAACGGCCGCTTGCTTTACAGCAAACGCCAGACCGGTCACATCTATCGCAGCTGGCTTCACCCGTTCGGGCACCCGACCGTACTGCGTGAGCGTGATGCCCTCAGGGGTTTGCGTTCATTGAATGTACGCGTGCCGGAGCTGGTGTTCTGCGAGGCACGTCGCGACCCTGAACATCAATGGAAAGCGTTGTTGGTGACTGCGTCGCTCGACGGTTTCGACGAAATCGAAAACTGGTACGCCGCCGGTGGTCGTGAGCAATACGGTGAGGCGGTGCATGAGCGCTTGCTCAAGGAATTGGCGGGCACCCTGGCACGTATGCACAAAGGCCGCTGGCAGCATGGCTGCCTGTACATCAAGCACGTGTTCGTACGCGTAACCGGCGAAGGCGACTCGGCCAAAGTAGAAGTGGCGTTGCTGGATTTTGAAAAATGCCGGCAGCGTTTGACCGCTTATCGGGCGGCGTCCCATGACATGCTGCAACTGCGGCGCCATTCGTCGTGGAACGATACCGACTGGAAAAAACTCAGCTACTTTTACGAGACGGCGTTTGGCAGCGCTATCAAGGGTTTAACCAGATGAAGCTAGAAATAGCACGAGGTTTGTTCCTGGTCGGCGCGTTGGGCATTTCAGCCCTGGCACTGGCTGCCTGGGAGCTGCCTCGGACACAAGTGCTCAGTGCGGTGCAAGGGGGCGGGCAATGTCCGTTACCGCGCATCGCCAAGGCGAATGTGGCGGTCAAGCCTGATCATGAGTTGTTGTTGTTCATGTTCGGGATGTCTCAGGGCATGAGGCCGCAGAGCTGAATAAAGCGTTGAACAGATTCAAACCCCCGAGAAAGGGCCTTGCGATGCGAGGTCCTTTTTTTGCCTGTTGATTTGGGGCCCAGCATCTGTCCGTGGCCGCAGTCACGGACGGGTGCCGATTTCAAATCACGTGCAGATGGTTATCCCAAAACCCGGACGGCAGCTCCAACGGCTTAGCCACCAACTGCTTTTGGCGGCAGTCGTAGAAACGGCAGCGTCCCTGGCCTGAAGTCACCACAAACCCGTCCGCTACCGCACCCACGCCGGCGCAGTCGGGCAAAGGCCCATCCAGGCGCAGTTCGCCGCTGTCCATGTCCCAGATAAAAAAGCGATTGCCCCGTGGCGCCGTCAGCGCGACCAGGCGTAACTCACTGTGCACTGCGACGCTGGCGGTGTAATGCCCCATCGCCTGCAGTTGCTCATCCGCCACCGGGAACGCCACAAACGGCTGCCCCGGTCGCTTGATCGCCAGCAACTCGGACCGTTCCTGAGACGGCCCCATGAACTGCTGCCCCGTGAGAATTGTGCCGTCGCCGGCAATCCCCATATGACGCACGCTGTTCATCTGCTGGGCCAGGGTTTCCTTGCTGATCAACCGGCCATCGCGATGCATCAATACCAGGCTTGGCTCCATTGCATTGAGGTTCATCTCAACCCGGCTTTCAGCCTCGGTGCGAATCCCGCCGTTGGCCACCACCAGGGTTTCTCCGTCGGGCATCCACGAGACCTGGTGCGGCCCGATACCGTGGGTGGACATCTCGCCGCTGTGCACCAGCCGTTCGCCTTCGAACTTATACACACCCAGCAACCCACGGCCCGGGTCGGACGTGTCGTTCTCGGTGGCATACAACCAGTCGCCGCTCTTGTGGATCACCGCATGCCCATAGAAATGGCGATTGGCATTCGACGTGATGGTCTGCAGCAACGCGCCATCACGCAGGTTGATCAAGTAACTCTCAGTGCCCGGGCGACGGGCCACAAACAGTGCAATTGGCAGCGTCGGGTGGTTGATGATGTCGTGGCAACGCTGGCCAACCTGGGTGGCAAACACCTGCTTGCCGTCCAGGTGATAACCCACGGCGTAGTGCTTGCCGTCCGCATCATCCCGTGCGGACAGCAGCAGCGGGCTGTTCGAGCCCTTCTGCTTGAACAGCGTCCAACCGCCCAACGTGAGCGCGCTGAGCAGCAGGCTGCCCACCGCCAAAGCCTGTCGCCTGAGCATCATCAGTCACCGTCGTTGGCGTTAAAGCCCAGTTGGATGCCCAGCGCTTTGGCCAGCTCACCTTCGTGCAGGCGGTGGACCACGTTGAGGCTGTCGTAAATGTCGTTGAGCTGCTGGCGGCCGGCGTCGTCGGCCAACATTTCATTGAGCGTGCGCTGATTGCTGGCGAACAGCTTCAAAGACGCGGCGTAGGCGGCGTCGATCTTGTCGGCCAACGGCTTCTGCTCCGACGGCAACAAGCCACGCAGGCCTTTGTTGTCGACGCCGGCCCATACGGTCTGGGCCGCAGCCAGGCTGGCTTCCAGGCTTTGCAGGGACGACTGGCTGCGCCACGCATCGGCCTGGAACGGTTGCGGGATGCCCTTGGTCTGGCGACCCATCGGCGTGCCGAGTTTTTTCTTCAGCGTGTCCAGCGCAGTGACTTGCACGCGCAGCAGGTCAGCGATGGCTTCGTGGGAATCGGCGTAGCGCTGGTTGGGGAACTTGGTCATCTGCGCGAGCATGCCGTCGGTGCTGTTCCAGCTCGCCAGGATCTCTTCAGCCAAGGCTTTCTGGCGCTCGCCGATGGCGACCAGCAGTGGGCAGTAACGGGCTTTCTGGGCTTCGTCGGCGACGTCGGTCTTGGCGTCGTAGAGGATGTATTCGTAGGCCGACAGGCCTTGTACCACCACGCTGGACTTGGCCAGGGCCGCGCCGTCGATCTGCGGCTGGGCGGTGACCAGTTGTTCGACTTGGCGGCCGACCAGGTTTTTCTTGTCCGGCCAGAACTGCACTTGCCACGAACGGTTGCCCTCGGCCAGCGGGCCGATCAGCAGCGGTTGCAGCTCGGCCCAGGCTTTTTGCGCGTGGAGGAAGTCGGCGCGGGCGGTCTCCAGGCTTTCTTTGCCCTGGCAGTAGGCGAGGGCGCTGACGGCCAGTTGGCGGTCGGCTTCAACCCAACGACTGTAGGTCGGCAGGATCACTTGCTTGGCGATGGCCGCCGAGGTCACCGCTTGCGGGTCCTGCGGCGAGCAGGCGCCGAGGGCGAGGGCGGCCAGGCTGGTGAACAACAACTTGGGACGAAACATGTCGAGCTCCCTTCTGTAAGTGCGGCAAAGCTTATAAAGAATTCAGGAACGCCAGCAACGCGGCACGCTGCTCGGCATTAAAGGACAGCACATGCTGCTGCGCCGCGTGTGCTTCACCGCCATGCCACAGCACGGCTTCGAGCAGATTGCGGGCGCGGCCATCATGTAAAAACTGGGTGTGGCCACTGACGGTCTGTGTCAGGCCAATGCCCCACAACGGCGGCGTGCGCCAGTCGCGGCCACCGGCCTTGAATTCGCTGCGGTTGTCGGCCAGGCCTGCGCCCATGTCGTGCAACAGCAGGTCGCTGTAAGGGCGAATCACTTGGTTGGCCAGTTCGGGTTCGGCGGCGGCTGCGGCCGTGGTGAACGTGGGTTTGTGGCAGCCCTGGCAACCGGCTTGGTAGAACAGGTTTTTGCCGGCCAGTACCTGCGGCGTGTTGACGCCACGGCGCACCGGCACGGCGAGGTTGCGGGTGTAGAACAGCACCAGGCGCAGGATGTTATCGCTGACTTCCGGCTCGCCATCGGGGCCATTGCCGTTGGGGGCCTGTTTGCAGGCGACCTGGGCGTCGGTGCAGTCATCAAAGGGTCTCAGGGACGTGGTGAGGCCCATATCACCAGAAAACGCGTGAACATTTTGTTGATTGAGGTTGGGCTGCCCGGCTTTCCAGCCAAAGCGCCCGAGCACGGTTTTCTGCTGGGCGTCATCCCAGACCCAATTGGCGCGGCCGACGAGGGCTTCTTTGTCGGCCGTTTTCGGGTCGGTGTTGCGCAGCACATCGGCGTCGCTGATGGCTTCGAGCAAGCCCAGGCCGATCATGGGCGGGGCGACGCGCGCCGAGAAAAGTGTATCCGGACGCATCGGGCCGTAGCCGAGCTGGGTGATGTGCAGGTCGGGCTTGCGCAGCTCGACCACGGTACCGTCCTTGAACGTTACGTTGACCGCTGTGTAATCCACGCGCACCTTGCCTTCCGGCGCCACGCCCGGCACGGCCATGTCCTGCAATTGCCCGCCGTAGACCGGCTCGGGCACTACGCCGAGCTGCTCGATGATTTTGGCGTAGGGCGCCGGCTCTGTCATAGGCACGGGAATCGACAGGCGCACCAGCATCGACACCGCATTGGGCGCGTCGGGCAACGGTGGGTGACCCCGGCCGTCCTTGATGTGGCAGTTCTGGCAGGCGTTGGTATTGAACAGCGGGCCCAGGCCGTCGCGCGCGGTGGTGGTGGACGGCGCGATCACCCACGGGCTGCGAAAGAAGCTGTTGCCGACGCTGAAGTCCAGGCGACGGGTCGGCGCCAGGTTGGCCGAGGGCAGGGAAAAGGCGTTCTGGTCGCGCTTGTTCACCGTCGTCGCGCCGCCGGCTCGCGCTTCACCAGGTTCGGCCTTGGTGAAACGTGGGGGGTCATCGCAGGCGGTCAGGCTCAAGGCCATCAACGCTGCGGACAGGCGAAAAAGCGAACCGAACATCAAGTTTCCTGAAGCAATGGCCAAAATTAGGCCGCAAAGTCTAACAGGGCGGGGCTCAATGAATAAGAGCAATTATCGTTTGGTCGAATCCGATTCATTCCCGCTAGAATGGCCGCACATTTTTCTCTGGAGGTGGCCAATGCAGGCTCTCGACGCTTTGCTCAACCGTGTTTCCGTGCCGCGTTTGCTGGAACCGGCACCGACCCAGGAGCAGCGCGATGTGCTGTTCGCCGCCGCCATGCGTGCGCCGGACCACGGCCAGTTGCGCCCATGGCGTTTTCTCACCGTCGAAGGCGCGGCCCGCGAGCAGATGGGCACGCTGCTGGCCGAAGCGGCGCGCCTGCAAGACGCCGACGCGCCGCAAGCCGCCATCGACAAAGCCCAGAACGGCCCACTGCGCGCGCCGTTGGTGGTGGTGGTGATTGCCCGCCTGCAAGAACACTTCAAGGTGCCAAAATCCGAGCAACTGCTGGCGGCTGCGTGTGCGGCCCACGGTATTCTGCTGGCGGCTTATGCACAGGGCATTGGTGCCGTGTGGCGCACCGGGGAATTGTCTTACTCGGCTCACGTCGCCAAAGGCCTGGGGCTGACGGCGGATGAGGAGGTGATTGGCTTCCTTTATCTGGGCACGCCGCAGAACCCGCCGCGTGTTGCGCCGAAGGAAGATGTGGCGGCGTTTGTTCAGGCCTGGACTGGCCTTTAAACCTCTGCAGTTCTGCTCTTTGTGGGAGCTGGCTTGCCTGCGATAGCGGTGTGTCAGCCATAAAGGTATGGACTGACCCACCGCCATCGCGGGCAAGCCCGGCTCCCACAGAGACCTCTATCGGTTTCAGCAGTGGTGTTACACCTTGAACTGATCCATCAACTTCATCTGCTGGCTGGCCAAGGCATTCAGTTGACTGCTGATGGCCGCCGACTCGGTGGCCTGGCCAGTCAGGGTTTCGGTCACGGTGCGAATTGCCGAGACATTGCGATTGACCTCTTCGGCCACGGCGCTCTGCTGCTCGGCGGCGCTGGCGATTTGCAGGTTCATGTCGCTGATAACTGTGACCGCGTCGCTGATCTTGCCTAACGCCTGCACGGCCTGATGGATCTGCCCGGCATTGCTCTGGGCCTGGTGCTGACTGGAATGCATGGTTGCCACCACGCCACGGGTGCCGCTTTGGATGCGCTCGATCACCAGGCGAATTTCTTCCACCGAATCCTGTGTGCGTTTGGCCAGGTTGCGCACTTCGTCGGCCACCACCGCAAACCCACGCCCGCTTTCCCCGGCGCGCGCCGCTTCGATGGCGGCGTTGAGGGCCAGCAGGTTGGTCTGCTCGGCAATGCTGCGGATCACTTCCAGCACCGAACCGATCTGCTCGCTGTTCACCGCCAAGGCCTCAACCTCGCTCACTGCCTTGCTGACTTCTTCGGCGAGGGTGGTGATGTCGCGGGTGCTCTGCTCAATGATCGACATGCCCTCGCGTGCTGACTGGTCCGCGCCGCGTGCCGCGCTGGCTGCGTTGGACGCGCTGTTGGCCACGTCGTGGGCGGTGGCGCTCATTTCATTGGACGCCGTGGCAACCTGGTCGATTTCGCGGAACTGCACCTGCATGCCTTCGCTGGTCTGGCGCGCGATGGCTGATGACTGATCAGCCGTGCCGCGTGCTTCGGTGATGCTTTGTTTGATCTGCGCGATGGTCGGTTGCAGCTTGTCGAGAAAGCGGTTGAACCAGTTTGCCAGTTCGCCCAGTTCGTCTTTTTTGGCGTAAGTCAGGCGCTGGGTAAGATCGCCTTCGCCGCTGGCGATGTTCTTGAGCATTGCGGCCACGGTGTTGATCGGGCGGGTCACGCCGGTGGCGGTCAGCCAGATCAGCACCAGGCCCAGCAATGCGGCGGCGGCGCCGACCAGCAAGGCCTTGAGCGTGCCGGCTTCCTGGGCGTTGTCGAGGACGCCTTGCAGTTTCAAGGTGTCAGCCAGCATCACGTTCTTGGGCAGTTTGATCACGATGCCCCAGGACTTGGCTTCGGCAATCGGCTTGACCGGGTACACGGCGCGGATCGTGTCGTCTTGCTCGCGGATCGTGCGCGTGTCGTTGGCCAGCAATTGCACAATCTCTTTGCCCTCGGCGCCCAGGGTGTCGATCAGGTTTTTGCCGACCCGCGCCGGCTCGCCGCTGTAGGCCGCGATCAAGCCGGTGCTGGAGAGAATCTCCAGGTGCGCGGCGCCGTCGAAGAGTTCTTTTTGTGCTGCGTCGGTCACCGCCTGCAGGGTGTTGAGGGCCAGGTCCACGCCGACCACGCCGATGACCTTGCCGTCGACGACCAACGGCAGCGAGAGGGTGGTCATCAGCACCTGCTTGCCGGCCACGTCGTCGGAGTACGGGTCAAGCAGGCAAACAGTGCGCGTGTCCCGTGGGCAGGTGTACCAAATGTTGTAGGGCGTACCGCTGAGATTGAGGGTGGTTTTGGTCAGGTCTTCCTCGACCATCACCGTGTTCAGGCCTTCACCGGCGGCGCGGCTCCAGTAGCTCGAAAAGCGGCCTTTTTCATTCGAGACGCGGGCCTTGTCGTTGACAAACTCGCTGTCCTTGCCATCCAGGCCATTGGGTTCGAACGACAGCCAGATTCCCAGCACCTTGGTGTTGCGCTCAAAGGCGGTCTTGAGGCTCTGGTTGAGCTCTTCACGCAGGGCACCCGCTTCCAGCCCGCGCTTGGCGGCGGTGGTGCGCAGGCCCTTGATCTGGTCGGCCAGTGCGGTGACCACCACCAGGCTTTCGCCAAAGGTCTTCTGCAGCTGTACCGCCTGTTCACCGGCCTTGGCTTTCAACAGGTTCTGCACACTGTTGGTGAGCATTCGCGAGCTTGAATCGCTGACCAGCCGGTTGTTCTGATCGGCTTCGTAGAGGTTGATGCCGACGACCAGTGCAATCACCCCCAACAGGCAGAGGCCGGACAGCAGCACGATTTTCAAGCGGATAGAGAGGGTGTCGAACATAGGTTCACTCGCGATTGGACTTATTGACCTGCAAGCAGGGCGAGCCAAGTCCATTCGGCGCTATGTCCGGAACATCGGCGTAACGAGATGTTTCATGAGGGAAAGGCGATGAGCGGTAGGAAAAAGACTACACGCCGCGCTATACGGGGGCTGCAAGCCGTTCCGGGCGTGACCATATCCACAGGTTGCCCAGGCTCATGCCGGCGATTGCCAGGTAGATCGGCCAGCCGTGATCGAGCATCACCAGCATCAAACCGGCGCACAGCAGCATGCTGACGGTGGCGCTGACCTTGGCACGGCGCGCGATGATCTTGCCGTTGCGCCAATTGAACAGGATCGGCCCGAACAGCCGGTGGTTTTCCAGCCAGGCACTCAGGCGCGGCGAACTTTTGGTCGCGGCCCAGGCGGCAAGCAGGATGAATTCAGTGGTGGGCAAACCCGGTATGACAATCGCCACCAACCCAATGCCCAGGCTGACGTAGGCCAGCAGGCCGAAGAGGATCTGCGCGATTTTTGAGGTGGATTGGGTTTTGCCGGTCATGCTGAAGCTTATCTGCTGAGGAGGTTACAAATTATTTGAATTGGAATGCGCTCAAATGTGGGAGCTGGCTTGCCTGCGATAGCGGTGGGCCAGGCACCGATGTGTAGACAGGCAGTCCGCCATCGCAGGCAAGCCAGCTCCCACATTGAGCCAGTGTTTATCGGAACATTTACGCCAATTCAGGGGCGCTAGCGTACGCCTGTTCCAGCAGCACGGTGAAGCGCACAAACGCGTCGATTGCACCTTTTTCTACTGCGGCTTCTTCTTCGGCGCTGAACTCAAGGCCGTCGAGGGTACGCGTAAAGCTTTTCCAGCCTTCAGCACGGCCACCGGCCGGCTCGCCGAGGTGACGGGCGCCGAAGGTTTCGCTCAGGCCCAGGCCCACGGCGCGTTTGATCAGGAACGCGGCGCCCAGCTTGGAGCCTTCGGAGACGAACAGCCAGCCCAGGGCTTCGGCCTTGCTCGGGTTCTTGACAGCGCCGGCGACCGGTGCAGGCACTTCAGTGTCCAGGTCGCCGAGGTCCAGCTTGGCGGCTTCGGCGCGGCAGCGTTCAGCCAGGTCGGGGACTATCTTGATCAGCTCAGGGTCGTTGTACAGCGCCACCAGTTCCGATTGGAACAGGTACTGCGCGACCACGAAGCGGGCGAAGTTGGCTTGGGTTTCGAACGGGGCGTGGGCTTTGACCAGCGCATCGAGCTTGGTGTGGGGCGCGTTGGTGATCTGGTTCAGGCGCTGGGAGCGCAGGCTTGGGCGTTCTGCGGTAGGGGAAGCGGTCATCGAAAAAGTCCTTGAGAAGAGTAGCGCCTGGGTGCCCTAAAGAGAGCTGTTATCAACTAGACGAACAAGAAGACGCGGCACAGTAAAAAATCCTCACCTCGCCGGTGAAATTCCGGCGAGGTGAGGAGGCGGCATTTGGGGTGAAGGGCTATCAGATGTCCCAGATCAGGTTGATCGCGAAGTTGCGGCCGGGCTGGGTCAGGCGGTCGAGGTTGGCGGGCGCTGTCACGCCGGCTTCGCCGACGCCGTCGTAGCTGCGCACGTCATCCCAGTTCCAGTACTTTTTGTCGGTGAGGTTGTAGAGGCCGCCGTTGATGGTCACATCGTCGGTGACTTTGTAGTAACCGGTCAGGTCGACGATGCCGAAGCCTGGCGTTTTGAACGGCGCACTGGTGCTGCCATCCGGTGCGTGGAAGGTGGTGCTGTCGACGCGGTTCTGTTTTTTGACCAGCGTCCAGCTGACCAGCGCGCCATATTGTTCTTGCTCGTAGCCCAGGCCGAACACGCCTTTAAGCGGGTTGACACTGTTGAGCGGCTCGCTGTTGTCGTCGTTGCGGCCGTAGGTGTAACCGACCGAGCCTTGGGTGTAGAGGCCTTGCGGTGCGCCGAACGCGTCGAGGTTCAGGCGGCCCTTGGCTTCAACCCCTTTGATGGTGGCGTGCTTGATGTTGTTGGCTTCGAAGGTTTGTACGTCACCGCCGGCGACCGAGGCGTCTTCGTCGATAAAGTTGCGGTACTTGTTGTAGAACACCGCGATGTCGAAAGAGCCCTCGTCGAAATTGCCGCGAATCCCGGTTTCGATGCCCTTGCTGGTTTCCGGCTTGAGGTTCGGGTTCGGCTCGACGGTATAGCCCAGGTTAAGGTTTTCAAAGCGACCATAGAGCGCCTTGGCCGATGGCGTGCGGAAACCCTCGGCGTATTGACCGAACCAGGTGTATTGCTCGGTCAGCGCATAGGTCAGGCCGAATTTGGGCGTTACACGGTGCCAGGTTTTTTCTTTGTCGCTGACCGGGTAGGCGCCGGTCGGGTTTACGGTGTTGAGGAATTCCTGGGTCAGCTTGGGTTTGAGCTGGGTGTAGTCATAGCGCACTGCCGGCAGGAAGGTCCATTTGTTCCAGGTGATCTGGTCCTGGGCGAACAGCGAGTAGGTGTTGATGGTCGGGTCCGGGAAGTCGCTGGATTTTTTCACGCTGTCGCTGGCTTGTGGGCTGGGTGCGCCGATGGCTGTGCAACCCGAGCCGACGGCGAGGCAGGAGGCCGAGCCTTCGCGCGAGCCGGTGACCTTCTGCTGTTTGAGTGTGGTGCCATAGGTCACTTGGTGATCGGTTTCACCGAGGTTGAAAGCCTTGTCCAGTTGGGCGTCGAAGACCCACTGTTTTTCTTCGTAAAGCGTGTCACGGGTGCGTAATACGCGACGGCCCGCCTGGTAGATTTCGGCGGTGGTCTGGTCGGTCTTGGCAATCTGGTAGTTCAGGCTGGTCTTGATGCGATCGGCAATCGGCGACTCGATGGCAAAGGTGTTTTCCAGGCCGAAGCGCTCGCGAGTGATGGTGTCGTTGCCCGAGCGGGCGCGGTACAAATTCATCCCGCGACCGCCGATGAACGGGCCGCCCACGGCGTTTTTCAGGTTAACGTCGCGGTCATCCTTGAACTTCTCGTAGGTCAGGCCCAGTCGGTTGTCATCGCCATAATTCCAGCCCAATTTGGCCAGGATATTGGTGGTGCGCGCGTCTTCCGGGTTGGCACCGGTGCGGGCCAGGCCGGTGGCGTTGTTGCCGTCGTAGGATTCCATTTCATGGCCATTGCGCTGGCTCAAGTGCAGCAAACCGTCGAAGTCCTGCACGCGGCCGGCAACGGTGCCGGAGGTCAGCCAGCTGTTGTCGGCGGAGCTGTAGCCGGTTTTCAGGCGGGCGCCGACGTCCTGGCCGGGCTTGATGATGTCGTCCGGGTCGAGGGTGAAGTAGCTCACCGCGCCGCCGATGGCGCTGCTGCCGTACAAGGCCGAGGCCGGGCCACGCAGGATTTCCACGCGCTTGACGATTTCCGGGTCGACGTAGTTGCGGCGCGTCTTGGCGTAGGGGCCGTTGAAGAAGTTGTCCGGCACTTCGACGCCGTCGACTTGGGTGAGGATGCGGTCGCCGTCGATGCCGCGAATGTTGTAGCCCGCGTTGCTGGCGCGGGTGCCTGCGCCGCCGACTGACACGTTGGGCTCGTAGCGCACCAGTTCACGGATGGTGTTGACGTTCTGGCGGTCCAGTTCCTGGCGATCATGCACAGTGACCGTGCTGGGCACGCTGTTGACGTCCTGTTCGTTACGCGTGGCGCTGATGGTCACCTGTTGCAGGTTGAGCACGCTGCCGGCTGCGCGTTTTTCCAGCACGATATTGTTAGTGCCCAGTTTGCGATAGCTCAGGTTGGTCCCCACCAACAACCGGTCCAGGGCTTTTTCGGGTGACAGCGGGCCGCGTGCGCCAGGGGACGAGACACCTTGGCCCAGCTCTGCTGGCAGGCCGACTTGCCAGCCGGTCACGGCGGTAAACGCGTTCAGCGCCGAGACCAACGGCTGCTGCTCGATGCTGAAATTGTAGTTGCCGTGGCTGCGGGCAACCGGCTCGGCGGCAGTGGCGGCCATGACTGGCGCGCTGGCCAGCAGCATGGCAGCGGTCAGCAATGACAGGACGGGCGAAGAAGACCGGCGGTTGAAACGAGAGGACATCGAGAGCGCTCCGGAGTACGAATCTTATAGTTGCGAACCGAATCAAATAGGAATCAGTTGCATTGGCTATAACGAGACGTACCGCCGGTTAACATCGAGTAAAAATAATTCTCATTTAGTTCAGAATGACCAGCGCCGGGTATTCCGAGAGCGTGGCCGAGGTGATGTGCGCCAGCGAGCGCACCACGTCCAAAGGCTGGTCGAGGCGGTAGTTGCCGGTGACGGCTGTGCTGGCGAGCTTGTCGTTGGTGTTGATGATCCAGCCCGGGTAATAGCGGCGCAGCTCGGCCAGCACGTCGCTCATCGGGCAGTTTTCGAACACCAGCCGACCTTGAACCCAGGCCAGGTCCTTGCTCACATCCAGCTTGGCGGGTTGGCCAAAGCCTTTGGGGCCGATGCGGATGCTCTCACCGGCGCGCAGGCGCACGCGGGCATCGTCGAAGGTATTGCTCAGGTCGACGTCACCGCGCTGCACCTGCACTTGGGCCTCGCCGTTGAGGTAGCGCACGGCGAAGTCGGTGTCGCTTACGCTGGCGCGTACTGGCCCGGCGTCAATCTCCAGGGGCAGGCCGCGGTTGGGCGCAACTTCAAAAAACGCCTCGCCTTGGTACAAGCGCGCGATGCGCTGGTGGTCTTTGATGCTGCTGGAAAACGCCGAGTTGGTGTTCAGCAGTACTTTGGAGCCGTCGTCCAATTGCACGCGCTGGCGTTCACCGACGACGGTGAGGTGGTCGGCTTGCAGGCGCACGGGCAGGTTGCTGAAGCTGAACAGGCCGATCAACAGCACGGCGGCGGTGGCCAAGGGTTTCCAATGCGGTTTTATCCGGCGCCAGACGCTCGGTTTGCGCGGCGCTGCCAGGGCCACGGCGGCGCTGTGCACTGGCGCTCCGCCCCAGGCGGTTTGGGCTTTGTTGAATGCGTGTACGTGTGCCGGGTCACTGGCCAGCCAGGCATCGAACTGCGCTTGCTGCCCGGGTTGCGGGCACTGCAAGACGATCAGCCAGTCGAGGGCCTGGTCCATGGCAGTGTCTTGCAACACCTCATGAGCCAGCTCATGGGGGCGCAGTTTATTCGGGTCTGTCACGGTGTTCCTCGGGTCTTCGCCACGTTCTATTCATCTTTCCTACAGACTGGATCGCCATATCTGTCGGCTGAAGCTTAAGGCTGATCCAGCCGTTCAGCCACTCCTACACAGATGGCCATGATCAATTTCAGTTCCTTTTGCACGGTGCTCAAGGACACTTGCAACTGGTCGGCAATCTCTTGGTAGCTGCAACCATGCAGGCGGCTGAGGATGAATATCTGCTGTTGGCGTGCGCTCAGCTGGCCGAGGCTGATGCTCAGGTGTTCGAGCAATTGCTCGGCCTGGGTGGCGTCTTCGGGCGTGCTGATGGGCGCGGCGACACTTTGCAGCACGTCCAGCGGGACATCTTCCTGCAGCGTGCGGGCTTGAATGCGCCGCGAACGCAGGTGGTCCAGCGCCAGGTTGCGGGCAGTCTGGTAGACGAAGGGTTCGAGGTGGTCGATCGGCCGCTCACTGAGGGCCCGGGTGACGCGCAGGTAGGTTTCCTGCAGCAGGTCCTCGGCGGTGCTGTGGTTATTCACCATCCGCTGCAAGGTGCGAAGCAGAATCACCCGTTGGGTGATAAAGACTTGGTTGAAGCGAGATTGGCTCACAGTGCTACCAGATCGATTTGCAGTTAATGATAATGCTTATCATCAACGGAAATGGCAAGTGGCTATTGCTGTGAGCCTACAAGGGGCTGGGTAGCGCGCAAAACTCATGTGGGAGCGGGCTTGCTCGCGAATACGGGGTGTCAGTCAACGAAGATGCCTACTGAACCATCGCCTTCGCGAGCAAGCCCGCTCCCACACAAGCCCGCTCCCACAGAGCGCTTCGTTGCCTGCTTACTCCGCGTTGCAAAGCGCCAGGCAGTTATCCAGCATCCGGTTGGAGAAGCCCCACTCGTTGTCGTACCAGGCCAGCACTTTGAGCAATTTGCCGCTGACCTTGGTGTGATTGGCATCGAAAATCGACGACAGCGGGTTATGGTTGAAGTCACTGGAAACCAGCGGCAGGGTGTTGTAGCCGAGGATTTTCGAGTGCTGGCTGGCTTCTTTGAGCAGCGCGTTGACTTGCTCGGCGGTGGCTTCTTTCTTCAGCTCCACGGTGAGGTCGACCAGCGACACGTTGATCACCGGTACCCGCACCGCCATGCCGGTCAGCTTGCCCGCCAGTTCCGGCAGCACCAGGCCTACCGCTTCAGCGGCGCCGGTCTTGCTTGGGATCATGTTCTGGGTGGCCGAACGCGCGCGGTACGGGTCGGTGTGGTAGACGTCGGTCAGGTTCTGGTCGTTGGTGTAGGCGTGAATGGTGGTCATCAAACCGTTTTCAATGCCCAGCTCGCGGTGCAGCACCTGAGCCACAGGCGCCAGGCAGTTGGTGGTGCAGGAAGCGTTGGAAATGATCTGGTGCGATTGGCGCAAGATGTCATGGTTCACCCCGTACACCACCGTGGCGTCTGCGCCTTTGGCCGGGGCCGAGATGATTACCTTGCGCGCGCCGGCGGTAATATGAGCGGCCGCCTTGTCACGGTCGGTGAACAGACCGGTGCATTCGAACACCACGTCGATCTTGTGCGCCGCCCATGGCAGGTCAGCGGGGTTGCGAATGGCACTGACGGCAATCCGGTCACCATTGACGGTCAGGCTTTCCTGATCGTGGGCAACCTCTGCTTCGAAAGTACCGTGTACGGTGTCGTATTTGAGCAGGTGGGCATTGATCGAACTGTCGCCCAAATCATTGA
This sequence comes from Pseudomonas sp. NFX183, assembly GCF_047943075.1. Taxonomy (NCBI): domain Bacteria; kingdom Pseudomonadati; phylum Pseudomonadota; class Gammaproteobacteria; order Pseudomonadales; family Pseudomonadaceae; genus Pseudomonas; species Pseudomonas sp. NFX183. Next base: position 3,468,817 of record NZ_CP181333.1, read on the forward strand.
TGGCGACGATCTGCAAATCCTGGCGGTAGCCTTGGGTATACAGTGCGCGCAGGACATTACGGCCGATACGGCCAAAACCATTGATTGCGATACGAAGAGTCATTGGAAAGTGCCTGTCGTCGATTTGTTGTAAGAATTACAAGATTATTCGCATAAAAATAGAAAACAAGCCTTTTTAGTGGCAATATTTTGTTCAATCTACAACGAGTGACCTGAATCAACTGGTCCGATGATACAAGCGACACCCTGCCATCCCATGAGCTGCGGGCGTTTGATCAGCATAGGAACGAGGGTCGCCACATCCGTTAGCCTGGAGTTCTACACATGCATCCCCGTGTAATTGAGGTCACCGAACGGCTTATCGCCCGCAGTCGTGCAACCCGCGAGGCTTACCTTGCGCTCATTCGCGGCGCCGCCAGCGACGGCCCGATGCGCGGTAAGCTGCAATGCGCCAACTTCGCCCACGGCGTGGCGGGCTGCGGCACTGAAGATAAAAATAGTCTGCGCATGATGAACGCCGCCAACGTGGCAATTGTTTCCTCATATAACGACATGCTCTCGGCGCACCAGCCGTACGAACATTTCCCTGAACAGATCAAAAAGGCCCTGCGCGAAGTCGGCTCGGTCGGCCAGTTCGCCGGCGGCACGCCTGCCATGTGCGATGGCGTAACCCAGGGCGAACCCGGCATGGAGCTGAGCCTGCTCAGCCGTGAAGTCATTGCCATGTCGACGGCGGTAGCGCTGTCCCACAACATGTTCGACGCCGCGCTGATGCTGGGCATCTGCGACAAGATCGTCCCCGGCCTGATGATGGGCGCGCTGCGCTACGGCCACCTGCCGATGATCTTTGTGCCGGGCGGCCCGATGCCCTCGGGCATCTCCAACAAGCAGAAGGCCGACGTGCGCCAGCGCTACGCCGAAGGCAAGGCCACCCGCGAAGAGCTGCTGGAATCGGAGATGAAGTCCTACCACAGCCCCGGCACCTGCACCTTCTACGGCACCGCCAACACCAACCAGCTGCTGATGGAAGTGATGGGCCTGCACTTGCCGGGCGCCTCTTTCGTCAACCCGTACACGCCGCTGCGTGACGCGCTGACCCGCGAAGCCGCGCACCAGGTCACGCGCCTGACCAAAGCCAATGGCAACTTCACGCCAATCGGCGAGATCGTCGACGAAAAATCCATCGTCAACTCCATCGTCGCGCTCAACGCCACCGGCGGTTCCACCAACCACACCCTGCACATGCCGGCCATCGCCATGTCGGCGGGGATCATCCTCACCTGGCAGGACATGGCCGACCTTTCCGAGGTGGTGCCGACCCTGTCCCACGTGTATCCAAACGGCAAGGCCGACATCAACCACTTCCAGGCGGCGGGCGGCATGTCGTTCCTGATCCGCGAACTGCTCGAAGCCGGTTTGCTCCACGAAGACGTCAATACCGTGGCCGGCAAGGGCCTGAGCCGTTACACCCAGGAGCCCTTCCTGGTCGACGGCGAGTTGATCTGGCGCGATGGCCCGATCGAGAGCCTCGACGAAACCATCCTGCGCCCCGTGGCCCGTGCGTTCTCGCCCGAAGGCGGCTTGCGCGTGATGGAAGGCAACCTCGGCCGTGGTGTGATGAAAGTCTCCGCCGTTGCCCCGGAGCACCAGATCGTCGAAGCACCGGCCGTGGTGTTCCAGGATCAACAGGATCTGGCCGACGCCTTCAAGGCCGGTGAGTTGGAAAAAGACTTTGTCGCGGTGATGCGTTTCCAGGGCCCGCGCTCCAACGGCATGCCGGAATTGCACAAGATGACGCCGTTCCTGGGTGTGTTGCAGGACCGTGGCTTCAAAGTGGCATTGGTGACAGACGGGCGTATGTCCGGCGCGTCGGGTAAGATCCCTGCCGCGATTCACGTCAACCCCGAAGCTCAAAGCGGCGGGCCGCTGGCGCGGGTCAAAGATGGCGATATCATTCGCGTGGATGGCGTGAATGGCACCTTGGAGCTTAAGGTGGACGCCGAAGAGTTCGCAGCGCGCACGCCTGCCACGGGCCTGTTGGGCAACAACGTGGGGGCGGGGCGTGAGCTGTTTGCATTTATGCGCTTGGCCGCAAGCTCCGCAGAGCAGGGCGCCAGCGCCTTTACCTCTGCCTTGGAGACGCTTAAGTGAAGCTTGCGCTGGTCGGTGACATCGGTGGTACCAACGCCCGTTTTGCGTTGTGGCGGGATCAGGAACTGCACTCGATCCGCGTGCATGCCACCGCGGATCACCACAGCCCTGAGGAGGCCATCAAGGTCTACCTCAAGGAAGAAGGCCTGGAAATCGGGGACATCGGCGCGGTATGCCTGTCGGTCGCCGGGCCAGTAAGTGGCGATGAATTTAAATTCACCAACAATCACTGGCGCCTGAGCAAAACTGCATTCTGTAAAACCTTGCAGGTGGATGAGTTGCTGTTGGTCAATGATTTCACGGCCATGGCCCTGGGCATGACTCGCCTCAAGCCCGACGAATTTCGCGTGGTCTGCGAAGGCACGCCGGAACCGCTGCGCCCGGCGGTGGTGATCGGGCCGGGCACCGGCCTTGGCGTCGGCACCTTGCTGGACCTGGGCGAAGGCCGATATGCGGCGCTGCCGGGGGAGGGCGGCCACGTCGACCTGCCGCTGAGCAGCCCGCGTGAAACCCAGCTGTGGCAGCACATCTACACCGAAATCGGGCACGTCAGTGCCGAAACCGCCTTGAGCGGCGGCGGCCTGCCACGGGTGTACCGCGCGATTTGCGCGGTCGACGGGCACACGCCAGTGCTGGACACGCCCGAAGCCATTACGGCAGCCGGCCTGGCCGGGGACCCGGTGGCGATCGAAGTGTTGAACCAGTTCAGCATCTGGCTGGGCCGCGTGGCCGGCAACAACGTGCTGACCACCGGTGGACGCGCTGGCGTGTATATCGTGGGCGGGGTCATCCCACGCTTTGCCGACTTCTTTATCAACAGCGGCTTTGCCAAGAGCTTCAGCGACAAAGGCTGCATGAGCGATTATTTCAAAGGCATTCCGGTGTGGTTGGTGACCGCGCCGTATTCCGGGTTGACCGGGGCGGGTGTGGCACTTGAGCAGGCTTTTGCGTAGGCAGTGATGGCCTCTTCGCGAGCAAGCTCGCTCTCACATTCAACCGCATTCATCCAGTTGGAATGAGTTTAAATGTGGGAGCGGGCTTGCCCGCGATAGGGCCTCAAGGGCAACAGATGACTCAAGCTTGGCCATAACAACAAGGAGGACCCCGTGAGCGCAATCAGTAAATCGATTCTCCTCGTCGACGACGACCAGGAAATCCGCGAATTGCTGCAAACCTACCTCAGTCGCGCCGGCTTCCAGGTGCGTGGCGTGCCGGATGGTGCAGGGTTTCGCCAGGCGATGAATGAGGCGCCGTGCGATCTGGTCATCCTCGATGTGATGCTGCCCGACGAAGACGGTTTCAGCCTTTGTCGCTGGATTCGCCAGCACCCGCGCCAGGCGCAGGTGCCGATCATCATGCTCACTGCCAGTTCCGATGAAACCGACCGCGTGATCGGTCTGGAGCTGGGCGCCGACGACTACATCGGCAAGCCGTTCAGCCCGCGCGAGCTGCAAGCGCGAATCAAGGCCTTGCTGCGCCGCGCCCAGTTCGGCCAGGAACGCAGCAGCGGCGGCGATGTGTGGGTGTTTGGTGAATGGCGATTGGACATGATCAGCCATCGCCTGTTTCACGTGGACGGCGAAGAGGTGATTCTTTCCGGCGCCGACTTTGCTCTGCTCAAACTGTTTCTCGATCACCCGCAACAAATTCTCGACCGCGACACCATCGGCAACGCCACCCGTGGCCGCGACCTGATGCCGCTGGACCGTATCGTCGACATGGCCGTGAGCCGCTTGCGCCAACGCCTGCGCGATACCGAAAAACCCCCACGGCTGATCCGCACCGTGCGCGGCAGTGGTTATCAACTGGCAGCCAGCGTGGTTGCCGGCAATGCCCACTGAGCATTTAAGCGAACGCCGCCGCCGTTTCCCGGTGCCGCGCTCGCTGCTGGGGCGGATGTTGCTGCTGACCTTGCTCGCGGTGCTGTTCGCCCAGGCGCTGTCCAGCGTGATCTGGGTCTCGCAATTGCGCGCCACCCAGCTCGAAGGCCTGGTCACGAGCGCCCGCAGCCTGGCGCATTCGATGACGGCCAGCGTGAGTTATTTCCGCTCGTTGCCGGTGGCCTACCGCCCGCTGGTGCTGGACCAGTTGCGCAGCATGGGCGGCACACGTTTTGTGGTGACCCTCAACGACCGACCTCTGGATATGCAGATATTGCCGCAGACCCCGCGCAAACAGGCGGTTCTGCAAGCGGTAGACGAAGTCTTGCGCCAGACCCTGGGCGGCGACGTGCATATCTCGGTGGAGTTCGTCAGTGCCGAAGACCTGCGCATTTTCAACGCTGGCCTGAAGCTCGATGAACTGCCGCGGTCCTGGGCGCATTACGCGTTGACCCTGGAGCCGGTGAATCCGCCGGTGCTGGTCACGCAGATCCAGCTGGCGCCGGGCGAATGGCTGTACATCGCCTCGTTGTTGCCCGAGCCCTACACCAGCCTTGAAGAACAGGGCCTGCCGTCGCAGCAGGTGTGGTTTATCGTGCTGACCAGCGGTTTTCTATTGTTGTTTATCGGCCTGCTGGTGCACTGGCAAAGCCGACCGCTCAAGCGTCTGGCGCGGGCGGCGCGTGATATGTCCCTGGGCGCGGATGTCGAGCCGGTGGCCGAAGGCGGCGGCAGCGAAGTGGTGGAAGTGGGCCGTGCGTTCAACGCCATGCGCGAACGCATCAGCCGGTACCTGACCGAGCGCAGCCAATTGTTCAGCGCGATTTCCCACGATTTGCGCACGCCGATCACCCGCTTGCGCCTGCGCGTGGAGCTGCTCGAAGACGAGAACCTGCAAGCCAAGTTCGGTCGCGACCTGGATGAATTGGAGTTGCTGGTGAAGGGCGCGCTGCAATGCGTGAAAGACACTGACATCCACGAAAACATCGAGCCGGTCGACCTCAATCACGTCCTTGATTGCCTGGTGGAGCCGTACCTGGCGCCTAACGGCAATGGCCGCATCACCCAGGATGGCCGCGCCCTGGCGCCGTATGCAGGCAAGCCGCTGGCGCTCAAGCGCTGCATCGGTAACCTGATTGACAACGCGTTGAAGTACGGGCAGAACGCGCATTTGCACATCGAAGACGATGGCGCGGAATTTATCCTGCACGTCGACGACGAAGGCCCTGGCGTGCCGGAGCAGCGGCTGGAGCAAGTGTTTGAACCGCACTTTCGGTTGGCCGGGCAGCAGCAGGGTTATGGTTTGGGGTTGGGTATTGCGCGCAACATCGCCCACAGCCATGGCGGTGAGGTGAGTTTGCAGAATTTGCGCGAGGGTGGTTTGCGCGTCACTTTGCAGTTGCCCCGGACCTTGGACTAAAGAACACCAAGGTTCAAATGTGGGAGCTGGCTTGCCTGCGATGGCGGTGCATCAGTCGAACATTCGCTGCCTGACCCACCGCCATCGCAGGCAAGCCAGCTCCCACAATGATACTTGTGGTGGGTCAGATACTTTGGCGCATTCTCGCCAGGTCCCGCAGCGGTGGCGCCCCAAACAGCCGGCTGTACTCGCGGCTGAACTGCGACGGGCTTTCATACCCCACCCGATACCCCGCCGCCGAGGCTTCCAGCCCTTCGGCAATCATCAAACGCCGCGCTTCCTGCAGGCGCAACTGCTTCTGGTATTGCAGCGGGCTCATCGCGGTAATCGCCTTGAAGCGGTGGTGCAACGTCGAGACGCTGAGGTTTACTTCGCGGGCCAGGTCGTCAATACGCAGCGGCTGTTCATAGTTGCCGTTCAGCCACTTGATGGCCTGGCTCACACGATGGCTCTGACTGTTGGCCACGGCGATTTCATACAGCCGGTAACCCTGCGGCCCACGCAGCAAGCGGTAAAGAATCTCGCGGTTGATCAACGGCGCCAGCATCGCGATGTCTTTGGGCGTATCCAGCAGGCGCGCCAGGCGCAGCACGGCGTCAAGCAATTGAGTGTCGATGCGGTCGACGTACATGCCGCGTGAGGTCGGGCGCGAGGGCACGCCCATCGGGCCGGCCTCGGCGATCAGCGCCGTCAGTTGCGCCGGGTCGATATTGATGCGCACCGACAGGTTGGGATCTTCGGGCGTGGCATCGATGATCCGCCCGGCCACCGGCATCGCCACGGAGAACACTAGATAGTTGAGCGGGTCGTAGGCGAAGATTTCGTCAGCCAGGCGTACTTCCTTGCTGCCGCTGGCGAGGATGCACAGCGCAGGTTCCACCAGCACCGGCATGAAGTCGCGCGGCGTGTTGTGGCGGTTGAGGAACAACGAGGTGATCGCCGTGCCGTAGGAGCCATCTTCCCAGGTATGCCGGTGCACGATGCTGGCGAGTTCGGCGCGCTGTTTTTCCGTCTCGGCATCGAGGGGAGTGGACTTATGTTCCGACGACGACATGACGTGTCCTCTACAAGCTTTTTGATGGGATCAGCTTAGCGGCGGCTTTTGAGAAAGTGTTACGTCGATCCTGCACAATCCTTGCCTGATCCTGCGATAAGTCGCGAATCAGGCAAGTGCAGTGCCTGTCATCTGCCTGAAACACTGAACATGGCCATGGAATAAACCCCCGGGGCCAAACGTCTTATCTACGCCTCTGGCAGGATTGTGCAATAAGCCGGCAGGAATTGACTAACCGCGCCTGCACCCGCGCCGTTATCTTTGATCCTGTGGCAGCACGCCCTCACAGTGCTTGCCGAGCATCACTTCTCAACGGGAGAGTCGAACATGTCCACCCCCATTCCCGCGAGCCATATGGCCTTTATCCGTGCCCGTACCGGGTGCAGCACCGAACTCGGTGCACGCTTGAGCAGTTTGATCGAACCGGGCCGTCAGGCTCAGGGTTGCCTGCAATTCTCGTTGCAGCATTCCCAAGTGGATCCCGATGTGTGGCTGATCTGCGGCTTCTGGAGTAGCGAGCAGGCGATGAGCGCCTACTTCAACTCACCCGCCTTGATGGTCTTCACCGAGCTGTTGAACGACATGGTGGTGCGCAGCATGGACTTCCAGACCTTTACTGATGCATCCGCGGCGCATGCCTACGGCGAGTACCTGCAACTGGCCGGTTGAGAAGGTTAGAATGGCCGACTTTCCCATTGGCCAGGACCTGCAACATGGCACGTAAAGAGTTTGCCCACCACGAAGCCGTTTCCGCCTTGGTGCGTGAAGAAGAGGGTGGCTACAGCGCCGCCATCGCCGTCAAGGCACTGGATGGCATGGGCGCCCCCAGGTTTCACAAGATCCTTGAAGGCCACACGTTCAAGACCGCTGACGACGCCGACGATGCGGCTGCCGCGCAATTGCAGCGGTTGGTCGACGTGGACGAAGAAGGGCAATTGACCTGGTCACCTGCCGCTGACTAATCAACACCACCGATCCAAATGTGGGAGCGGGTTTGCTCGCGAAGGCGCAGTGTCAGTCACCGAAAATATCGACTGATTCACCGCCTTCGCGAGCAAGCCCGCTCCCACATTTTTTTGCCTTTCACTCAGCGCTGAGTGGCGCCTGGGCGATACATCTTGAACAGTGCCTGCGGCCCCAGCTGGAAGTAATCCGCCGGGCCACCGCCGCGCAAGATCGGCTCCGCGGCGGCCGTGTCATAGATCCCATCCTTGAGCAGCCACTTGGCAATGTGCACCGCGACCACCTCGCCAAGCACCAGCCAGCTCGGCACCAACTCTTTGTCGGCGCGCTGCAGCTGAATAATCTGCGTCACCTTGCATTCGAACGACACCGGGCTTTCGCCCACGCGCGGCACGCCGACGATTTTCGAGGCGACCGGCGTCAGGCCGGACAGCTCGAACTCGTTGACCTCTGGCGATACCGCCGCGCAACTCTGGTTCATCTGTTCGGCCAACGGGCGAGTGGCCAGGTTCCACACAAACTCGCCGGTCTGTTCGATGTTGTTCAGGCTGTCTTTGCGCCCGACGCTGGAAAACCCAATGATTGGGGGAATGTAATTGAACGCATTGAAAAAGCTGTAGGGCGCCAGGTTCAGGCGGCCTTCGCGGTCGTGGGAAGAAATCCAGCCAATCGGCCGTGGCCCGACGATGGCATTGAACGGGTCATGGGGCAGGCCGTGGCCATTGGCGGGTTCGTAGAAATGGATATCGTCAGACATGGGCCGGGGTTCCTGCTGCGGGGGGGCTGTGAGGTAGCCATAGTGCAATCCATGACGGTGAATTTCCATTGGCCGGATGGAATTTTCATTGATTGCCCACCTATTTTTCACAGCGTCCCGTTCAGTCTGCGCGCCAGGTCGACACCCCCTATACGTCGGCCCAATGCACGACTGAGCTTCGGAGCCTTGCGCACAATGAACAAACTTCCTCAGATCACCCTGGCGTTCTGGGTCATGAAAATCTGCGCAACCACCCTGGGCGAAACCGCCGGGGATTTGTTGTCGATGACCCTGAACGTCGGCTACGCCATCAGTTCGATGATCTTGATCAGCGTGTTTCTCGTCACCCTGATGACGCAGCTCTGGTCGAAAACCTACAACCCGGTGCTGTACTGGATCGTGATTTTGTCCACGAGTACCGCCGGCACCACGATGTCGGATTTCATGGACCGCACCTTGGGCTTCGGGTACGCCACCGGCTCGATGATCCTGATCGTGATCCTGATGATCATCTTCGCGTTGTGGCACCTCAGCGGTGATTCGCTGAACGTGAACAAGGTCCAGACCTTTCGAGGCGAACTGTTTTACTGGATGGCGATTCTGTTCTCCAACACCTTGGGCACTGCGTTGGGTGACTTCCTGGCGGACGACTCCGGGTTGGGTTTTGCCGGTGGCGCCTTGCTGATCGGCTCGGCCATTGCGGTGGTGGTAGCACTTAAATATTTCACCCAGATTTCTTCGGTGCTGTTGTTCTGGGTGGCGTTTGTGCTGACTCGGCCGTTCGGTGCGACCCTGGGCGATTTCCTCACCAAGCCCCATGAAAAGGGCGGGCTGGATTTCGGCACCATCGGTTCATCGGCGGTGCTGGCGGGCGTGTTGGTGGTGATGATTGCCGGGGCGTCGTTTGCGCAGCGCCGGTATGGGCGTCGGCAGCCTGTAGAGCTGACCTGACGCTGTTTTATGAAACGCTGAAGACCAAAATGTGGGAGCGGGCTTGCCCGCGAATGCGGTGGATCAGTCAGAGCAACATCGACTGACACTGCGCTTTCGCGAGCAAGCCCGCTCTCACACTGTTTAGTCCGTGGTAATCCGTGAATGCTTGCGGGTGTCTTTCATGGTCACGTAGACCACCAGCGACACCGCAATACAGGCCGTCACATACCAGTAGTAGCCGGTTTCCATGCCAATGCTCTTGAACCACAGCGCGATGTATTCAGCGGTACCGCCGAAGATCGACACGGTCAGCGCATATGGCAGGCCCACGCCCAAGGCACGGATTTCCGTAGGGAACAGCTCGGCCTTCACCACCGCGTTGATCGAGGTGTAGCCGCTGACGATGATCAGTGCCGCCATGATCAGGAAAAACGCGCCCCACCAGGTCTGGATGGTGTGCAGGGTGGTGAGGATCGGCACGGTAAACAAGGTGCCGAGGATACCGAAGGCGATCAGGATCGGCCGGCGGCCAACCTTGTCCGACAGCCCGCCGACAATAGGTTGCAGGCACATGAACAGAAACAGCGTGGCCGCCGAAATGGTGGTGGAGTCGGAAATGCTCATGCCCACCGTGTTCACCAGGTATTTCTGCATGTAGGTGGTGTAGGTGTAGAACGCCAGGGTGCCGCCCATGGTCAGGCCGACCACGGTCATCAGTTCCTTGGGGTGGCGCATCAAGGTGCGCATGGCGCTTTCCTTGGCCTTTTCCTTTTTGGTAAACGACTCGGTTTCTTCCATGCCACGACGCAGGTACAGCGCGACCACTGCGCACAGGGCGCCGATGGCGAACGGGATGCGCCAGCCCCAGTCGTACAGTTGTTCGGTGGTGAGCACCTGTTGCAGCACGATCAGTACTGCCAGCGCGATGAGTTGGCCGGAGATCAGCGTCACGTATTGGAAGCTGGAGAAGAAGCCGCGACGTTCCTTGGTCGCCATTTCACTCAAGTAAGTGGCCGAGGTACCGTACTCGCCACCCACCGACAGACCTTGCAGCAGGCGTGCGAACACCAGCAGGATCGGTGCGCCGACGCCGATGGTTTCATAACCCGGGCTCAGGGCGATGATCAGTGAGCCGAAGCACATCAACAGCACCGAAGCCATCAAGGCCGCTTTGCGACCGGCACGGTCGGCGTACAGCCCCATCAGCCAGCCACCGATCGGGCGCATCAGGAAGCCCACGGCGAAGATCGCGGCGGTGTTCAGCAGTTGGGCGGTAGTGTCGCCTTTCGGAAAGAAGGCCTTGGCGAAGTACAGCGAGAAGGCGGCGTAGACGTACCAGTCGTACCACTCGACCATGTTGCCGACCGAACCGCTGAAAATCGATTTGATCCGGCTGGAAGTACTGCGTTCTTTTGCCGGCGCAGCCGCCGACCCCAGAGGCAGGGAGTTGGAGTTATCCATTGAAGGATCCTTCATCTAGTTGTTTTTATGGAGCGTGCTTGAGCACTGCCTGGCTGGGGCTATAGCAGGAGCTGTGCCAGGTGGGTGAAGGCCCGGAATAGAAGGGTTACAAGATTTTATTGAGCGGAAATTTGCTGATGATTTTCAGGTGATGAGCGGAAATCCGCTTATGGCTGCTGTCCTTATCGGGGACAAGCCCCCTCCCACATTTTGATTTGTGAACACGCTCAAGTGTGGGAGGGGGCTTGCCCCCGATAGCGGCCTGCCAGTCAACACAACGATTGGCCTAGAGAAACATCTCCCGCACCAACCCATGCCGCTGCATCTTTTCATTGAAGGTGCGACGGGGCAGCTGCAGCTCCGCCAACACCGCCTTGATATCACCCTTGTGGCGCACCAGCGCCGCTTTCAGGCAATGCGCTTCGAAGGCTTCCTGCTGCGCCGCCAGGGATTGCCCGGCCTCGATACCTTCCGGCTCCGGTTCACCCAGGCCCAGCACTTGGCGCTCGGCGACGTTGGCCAGTTCACGCACATTACCCGGCCAATCATGGCTGAGCAGGCGCCCCAGTTGCGCGCCGCTCAAGGGCTCGGCGCTGCGGCCCAGGCGCTCGGCGGCGCTGTGGGCAAAGTGGTCGAACAGTAGCGGAATGTCTTCGCGGCGCTCGCGCAGAGGTGGCAGGCGCAGCTGTGCGACGTTCAGTCGGTAGGCCAAATCTTCGCGAAAGCGCCCGGCGCGCGCCTCTTCCAGCAGGTCCGGCTTGGTGGCGGCAATGATGCGCAAGTCCACGTGAATGCTTTGGTTGGAGCCCAGTCGCTCAAGCTTTTGTTCCTGCAATACGCGCAGCAATTTCACCTGCTGGGCCAGCGGCATGCTTTCGATTTCATCCAGGAACAGCGTGCCGCCATGGGCATATTCCAGCTTGCCGATACGCTTGCCTTGGGCTCCGGTGAACGCGCCACTTTCGTGGCCGAACAATTCGGCCTCAAACAGCTGCTCGGGGATGGCGGCGCAGTTGAGCGCTACAAACGGCTTTTTTGCGCGCGGGCCAAAATCGTGCAGGCAGCGCGCGACCAGCTCTTTACCGCTGCCAGTCTCGCCACGGATCAACACATTGACCGGCAGGTTCGCCAGGTCGAGCACCTGACGTCGCAGGTTCTGCAAGCCTCGGGACACGCCCAGCAGGCTCGATTCGAGCTGCGCGCGATGGTCGGCCTGTTGATGCAGACGACGGTTTTCCAGGATCAGCCCGCGTTTGTCCAGGGCGCGGCGCAGGCTGTTGAGCAAGGCGTCGGGGCTGAAGGGCTTTTCCAGAAAGTCATAGGCCCCATCGCGCATCGCTTCCACCGCCATCGGCACATCGCCGTGGCCGGTGAGCAGGATCACCGGCAAGTCGGCATCCCGGCGTTGCACTTCGGCCAGCAGTTCCAGGCCGCTGAGCCCGGGCATGCGCACATCGCTCAAGATCACCCCGGCAAAGTCCCTGGGCAGGTGCGCCAGGCATTCCTCGGCGCGGCTGAACAACTGCACGTCAAACCCTGACAGGCTCAACCATTGTTCGACGGCCGTGCGAATGCTGGCTTCGTCATCGACCACAATCACGGCGTTCAACATAGGTCGGGCGTCTCCAGCGCAATCGGTAAGGTCAAGGTGAATATTGCGCCGTCGCCACGGTTGCCGGCGAGCAGGCGCCCGCCCAGTTCATGCACGATAGCGTAGGACACCGCCAGCCCGAGGCCGAGGCCGTCTCCGACGGGTTTGGTGGTAAAGAACGGGTCGAACACGCTGCTCAAGTGTTCTTCTGCAATGCCGCCGCCGCTGTCGCTGACGGTCAGTCGCCACAACTGCTGGTCGGCGTGCAGGCGGATCTCCAGGCGTTTGCGTGGCTTGTCGGCCATCGCATCCAAGGCGTTGCGCAGCAGGTTGATCAACACCTGTTCCAGGCGGATGGCATCACCGCGGACCCAGGCGGGGCGGGCCAGGTCCAGCACCACGCCGATGGCTTCCTCGCGCAGGCGCGCGTCGAGCAAGTGCAGGGATTGGTCGACGACGGTGGCCAGGTCGAGCTTTTCGCGCAAGCCGCTGGGGCTTTTGCGCGCGAAGGTCTTGAGGTGGCCGGTGAGTGCGGCCATGCGCGTGAGCATGTCGTCCAGCGGTGTGAGCGCTTGGTAGGCATCGTCCACGCGGCCGTGGTCCAGCAGCAGACGCAGGGTCGCCAACTGCATGCGTTGGGCGGTCAGCGGCTGGTTGATTTCATGGGCGAGTGCGGCGGACATCTGGCCCAGTGCCGCCAGTTTGGCCGATTGCACCAAGCCATCCTGGGCCGTGCGCAGCGCCTGGGTGCGCTCCTCCACAAGCTGTTCCAACTCTTCGCGGCTGCGCTGGCGCAGGCGGGCCAGGCGCCAGCGCTGGGTCAGGAACAGCACCAGAAACACCAGCGCCAGCCACGAGCCTGCAGCGGCCAGGCCGGCGTTGCGCTGATCCTCAAAGGCGAACTGCGGTTTGCGCAGCAGGTGCAGGGTCCAGCCTTCGGCCTTCAGTGGCAGGGATTCCCAGATGTAATTGGCATTGCCGTCAGGGCCATTGACGCGCATCAGGTGGCTGTTTTCGTCGAAGCGCTGCAGCGTCTGGGTTTGCAGCGGCTGTAATTGCTTTTTATCGTATTGGCGCGTGGCCTTGAGTTCGGCAAGGTCACTGGCCGACAGAGGCCGCAGGTTGCGATAACGCCAGCCCGGCTGGTTGGCGATAAACACGATGCCGCGCGCGTCGCTGACCAGCAGCAGGTCATTGCCCTGGGCCCACTCACGTTCAAGTTCGGGGAATTCGAGCTTCACGACCATGGCGCCGAGAAACTGCTCGTGTTCATCGACCACCGCGCTGGAGAGGAAGTAACCCGGAATGCCGGTGGTTACCCCAACCGCATAAAAACGCCCGGTGCCTTGGCTCAAGGTCTGGCTGAAATAGGGGCGAAACGCGTAGTTGTGGCCGACATAACTGCTCGGCAAGTTCCAGTTACTGGCGGCCACGGCCAGGCCGTTGCGGTCCATCAGTTCCAGGGTTGAGGACTGTGCTGCGCCGTTGATGCGCTCCAGTTTGCGGTTGAGCAGGTCTTGGGTGGTGGCGTCGAGCGGGCCTTTCAAGGCGCTGATCATTTCCGAATCCAGCGCCAGTACGGCGGGCAGGGCGCGGTAGCGTTCGATCAGGGTGTGCAGGGAATTGCCATAGAGCGTGAGCTGTTGATTGGCGCGGGCGGCGTCATCCACCAAGGCTTGGCGTTCGGCATGGCGAGTGGCCAAGGCAGCGGCCAGCACCGCTCCGGCGATGATCAACAGGGAATAGAAGGTCAGGCGCAGGGGGCGTGGGATTGCGATCATACGGTGATGAACAGGCACGGTAAGGGGTGAGCACCATAGCATGCACGCCGTTCAGTTTGTGGCGAGCGGGCTTGTTGTGGCGAGCGGGCTTGCCCCGCGTAGGGGGGGCGAAGCCGCCCTAAAAACTGCCCCCGCGATATGCCTGGCACACTGCGGTGGCCTTATTGGGGCGGCTTCGCCACCCAACGCGGGGCAAGCCCGCTCGCCACAACCAATCCCTCTAGCCACAACATGCCCTCCAGCCGCACCAGACTCCACAGGCCCGAAGGAATGAGCAGGCCATAAAAAAGGCGACTGGGCCATGGGCCGCAGTCGCCTTTGTCCTTGCGGGGAGTGCTTACTGCACTTCTATCGCCAGGCTTTCACTGATCTTTTTCTGCCAGATGGCAGGACCTGTGATGTGTACGGATTCGCCCTTGCTGTCCACCGCAACGGTGACCGGCATGTCCTTGACGTCGAACTCGTAGATCGCTTCCATGCCCAGTTCGGCGAACGCGACTACGCGCGACTTCTTGATGGCTTGCGCCACTAGGTACGCCGCACCGCCGACAGCCATGAGGTACACGGCTTTGTGGTCCTTGATCGCTTCGATGGCGGTCGGGCCGCGCTCGGATTTGCCGATCATGCCCAGCAGGCCGGTCTGCTCGAGGATCTGACGGGTGAACTTGTCCATCCGCGTGGCGGTGGTCGGGCCAGCCGGGCCAACCACTTCTTCGCGCACCGGATCAACCGGGCCGACGTAGTAGATGAAGCGACCCTTGAGGTCTACCGGCAGGGTTTCGCCCTTGTTCAGCATCTCGACCATGCGCTTGTGCGCCGCGTCGCGACCGGTGAGCATCTTGCCGTTGAGCAATACGGTTTCGCCCGGCTTCCAGCTTTGCACTTCTTCCGGGGTCAGCGTGTCGAGGTTGACGCGGCGGGCCGATGGGCCGGCTTCCCAGACGATTTCCGGGTAGGCGTCCAGCGATGGCGCTTCCAGCGACGCCGGGCCCGAACCGTCGAGCACGAAGTGTGCGTGACGGGTAGCGGCGCAGTTGGGGATCATGCACACCGGCAGCGAGGCGGCGTGGGTCGGGTAGTCCATGATTTTCACGTCGAGCACGGTGGTCAGGCCACCCAGGCCCTGGGCGCCGATGCCCAGTTGGTTGACCTTCTCGAACAGCTCCAGACGCATCTCTTCGATACGGTTCTGCGGGCCGCGCTTTTTCAGCTCGTGGATGTCGATGGATTCCATCAACACTTCCTTGGCCATCACTGCGGCTTTCTCGGCGGTGCCGCCGATGCCGATGCCCAACATGCCCGGTGGGCACCAGCCGGCGCCCATGGTCGGAACGGTCTTGAGCACCCAGTCGACGATCGAGTCGGACGGGTTGAGCATGGCCATTTTCGACTTGTTCTCGGAACCGCCGCCCTTGGCTGCCACGTCCACTTCCACGGTGTTACCCGGGACGATGGAGTAGTGGATCACGGCCGGGGTGTTGTCCTTGGTGTTTTTACGCGCACCTGCCGGGTCGGCGAGGATCGATGCACGCAGGACGTTTTCCGGCAGGTTGTAGGCGCGACGCACGCCCTCGTTGATCATGTCGTCCAGGCCCATGGTGGCGCCATCCCAACGTACGTCCATGCCCACGCGCACGAACACGGTGACGATACCGGTGTCCTGGCAGATCGGGCGATGGCCGGTGGCGCACATGCGCGAGTTGATCAGGATCTGCGCAATGGAGTCACGGGCTGCCGGCGATTCTTCGCGCAGGTAGGCTTCGTGCATCGCCTGGATGAAGTCAACGGGGTGGTAGTAGGAAATGAATTGCAGGGCGTCGGCAACGCTCTGAATCAGGTCGTCTTGCTTGATCACGGTCATGAGTCGCGCTCCTCTATAAGGGAACATTCAATAAAGGTGGCTCAGTGGGGTACATCGGTCGGCTGAGTCCACCTTTCCAAGGCACGCCGTAGGTGCAGGCGCGACGCTAAAAAGGCGCGGCAGTATAACCCGGCGCGGTGGCCGATACACCCGACTATGGTCAAACTGTCGCAGGCATGATTCCCTGTGCGCGCCTCTTCTGATTGAGACCTTATATGCCTGAACTGCACGTCGGCGAACGCCACTGGTCGGTAGCCACCGGCAGCAACTTGCTGGATGCCCTGAATCTGGCGGGTGTGGCCGTGCCTTACAGTTGCCGGGCGGGCAGTTGCCATGCGTGCCTGGTGCGCTGCCAGGGTGCGGTCGAGGACAAACAACCCGACGCCTTGAGCCCGGCGCAACGTCAGCAGGGGTGGCGCTTGGCGTGCCAATGCCAGGTTGTCGGGGACGTGCAAGTCGAAACGTTCGACCCGCTGCGTGACGGTTTGCCCGCCAAGGTGGTGGGCGTCGACTGGTTGAATGCGAGTGTGCTGCGCCTGCGCTTGCAACCGGAACGTGGCCTGCGTTATCGCGCCGGGCAGCATCTGGTGGTGTGGGCGGGACAGGTGGCGCGGCCCTATTCCCTGGCGAGCTTGCCCCAGGAAGATCCGTTCCTGGAGTTTCACCTCGATTGCCGTCAGCCCGGTGAATTCATAAATATTGCCCGCCAGTTGCAAGTGGGAGACGACCTGCGCCTGGGCGAGTTGAGGGGCGGGGCGCTGCAATACGATCCCGACTGGCATTCGCGGCCGCTATGGCTGTTGGCCGCCGGCACCGGGCTTGGGCCGTTATGGGGCGTGCTGCGCGAGGCGTTGCGCCAGGATCATCAGGGCGCTATCCGTGTGATTCACCTGGCTCATGATGCCGACGCGCATTACCTGGCCGAGCCCCTGGCGCAGTTGGCTTTGCAGCATCCAAACGTCACCGTGGAGCTGTGGACTGCGGCTGAGTTGACCCAGGCATTGGCGCAACTGCGGCTTGTTTCGCGGCAAACTCTGGCCTTACTCTGCGGGCACCCTGTCAGCGTCGAGGCGTTTTCCAAGCGCTTGTTCCTGGCCGGTCTGCCGCGCAATCAACTGCTGGCCGATGTGTTTGTGCCCCGTGGTTGAGCGCTGATTTCTACAGCCGCGAGATCCACCATGACCGACGCCATCCTGCTGCAACGCGAACGCGGGCTGCTGACCTTGCGGCTCAACCGCCCGGACAAGAAAAACGCCCTGACCCGCGCCATGTACACGCAATTGGCCCACGCGTTGGAGCAGGCCGATGCGGACCCAGACATCCGTGCCGTGCTGATTCAGGGCAGCCGTGAGTGTTTTACCGCCGGTAATGACATCGGCGATTTCCTCGAACAGCCGCCCAGCGACCTCGACAGCCCGCCGTTTCACTTTATGAAAAGCCTGCTCAATTGCCGCAAGCCAGTGATCGCCGCTGTGGCCGGCGCGGCGATGGGCATCGGCACTACCCTGCTGCTGCATTGCGACCTGGTCTATATCAGCCGCGATGCGCGCTTGCGCATGCCATTCGTCAACCTTGGGCTGTGTCCGGAGTTTGGCTCAAGCCTGATCCTGCCGCGATTGCTCGGGCATGCCAAGGCGGCTGAGCTGTTGCTGCTGGGCGAGGGATTCACTGGTGAGCAGGCGGCCGCGTGGGGCATTGCCACGCAGGCGTTGAGCAGCGGTGAAGCGGCGCTGGCCAAGGCGCGGGAAGTGGCTGAACGTTTTGAGACGCTGGCGCCGGGTGCGGTGCAAGTCAGCAAACACTTGATGAAAAGTGTGGATCGCGAGCAGTTGCGCCAAGTGATTGAAGAGGAGGGGGCGTTGTTTACGCAGCGGTTGAAATCGCCGGAGGCGATTGCGGCGTTGTCGGCTTTTGTCACCAGGCGCTAGATTTTTGTCGATTGTTCTGACGTCTTCGCGAGCAAGCTCGCTCCCACATTCGAGCGTGTTTCTTCAGCGTGTACGCGGTCAAATGTGGGAGCGGGCTTGCTCGCGAAGAGGCCAGTGACGCCAACACAACCGCCAGCCTGACATGCAAAAAGCCCCGCCATTCTCATGGCGGGGCTTTTGTTTTTCAGCCTGTCACTCAGACCATTGGGTCGCCAACGTGCAGGATCTTCATGCCGTTGGTGCCACCGATGGTGTGGTAGCTGTCGCCCTTGGTCAGGATGACCCAGTCGCCTTTCTCCACAACGCCGCGCTTGATCAGCTCGTCGATGGCAGCCTGGCTGACTTCATGCGGCGGCAACGAGGCCGGGTCGAACGGTACGGTGTACACGCCACGGAACATGGCCGCACGGGCCTGGGTTTCGCGGTGCGGGGAGAACGCGTAGATCGGCACCGAGGAACGGATGCGCGACATGATCAACGGCGTGTAGCCACTTTCGGTCAAGGCGATGATCGCTTTAACGCCCGGGAAGTGGTTGGCAGTGTACATGGCTGCCAGGGCGATGCTCTGGTCGCAGCTTTCGAACACTTTGCCGATGCGGTGGCTGGAGGTCTTGCTGGTCGGGTGCTTTTCGGCACCGACGCAGATCCGCGCCATGGCCTGTACGGCTTCCAACGGGTACGGGCCGGCAGCACTTTCAGCCGAGAGCATCACGGCGTCGGTGTAGTCGAGCACGGCGTTGGCTACGTCGGACACTTCGGCGCGGGTTGGCATCGGGTTCTGGATCATCGACTCCATCATCTGGGTCGCCACGATCACCGCTTTGTTGTGGCGGCGGGCGTGCAGGATGATCTTTTTCTGGATGCCGATCAGCTCGGCGTCACCGATTTCCACGCCCAGGTCGCCACGCGCAACCATTACAGCGTCGGAAGCCTTGATCAGGCCGTCGAGGGTTTCGTCATCGGCAACGGCTTCGGCGCGTTCGATCTTCGCTACCAGCCAGGCAGTACCGCCGGCTTCGTCGCGCAGTTTACGGGCGTATTCCATGTCGGCCGCGTCGCGCGGGAAGGACACGGCGAGGTAGTCCACTTCCATTTCGGCGGCGAGCTTGATGTCGGCCTTGTCTTTTTCAGTCAACGCCGGCGCCGTCAGGCCACCGCCGCGACGGTTGATGCCTTTGTGGTCGGACAGCGGGCCACCGATGATCACGGTGCAGTGCAGTTCGGTCGGGGTGGCGGTGTCGACGCGCATGACCACGCGGCCATCGTCCAGCAGCAGCTCGTCGCCGACGCCGCAGTCCTTGACCAGATCCGGGTAGTCGATACCCACGACTTGCTGGTTGCCTTCGGTCAGCGGATGGCTTGTGGAGAAGGTGAACTTGTCACCGATCTTCAGCTCGATACGCTTGTTGGCGAATTTGGCGATACGGATTTTCGGGCCTTGCAGGTCACCCAGCAGCGCCACGAAGCGGCCGTGCTTGGCGGCCAGGTCACGCACCAGCTTGGCGCGAGCCTTGTGCTCGTCCGGGGTGCCGTGGGAGAAGTTCAGACGGGCAACGTCCAAACCAGCCAGAATCAGCTGTTCGAGGACTTCCGGCGAGTTACTGGCCGGGCCAAGGGTGGCGACGATTTTGGTACGACGGACGGACATGCACAGACTCCTGAGTTCAAGCGCTGGAGAAGGCTACTATGCTCTTTCGTTGTAGTCATTGTTCGTTTGCACTACTTATCGACGATTGGCTTGTTTTTGCAGCGGTTGAATAGACGAACATCCTTTAAGATTTTCGACGAGGGGTCGATACACTGCTCAAGACAGGAGAACCCCCATGCGAATTTTGCTCGTTGCTGCCCTGGCCGTCAGTGTTGTCGGCTGTACCCGCTGGTCGATGGACCACCATTTGAACAACGCTTACCGTGCCTATGGGGTGGGTGATTGCGAGCGCGTCACGCTGGAATTGTCCCAGGTGGACCGCGAGAGCCGCACCCGTCGCTATGTGCAACCGGAGGTCTCGATGTTGCGCGGCCAATGCCTGGAGCGGCAGAAATTGTTCGTGGATGCTGTCCAAACCTATCAATTCATCATCAGCCAGTACCCGACAAGTGAGTACGCCTACCGTGCGCGAGCCCGGCTCGACACCCTGCAGCAGTTGGGGCATTACCCCGGCGCCAGTGCGGCACAGACACGGCCGGCGTCGTTGTAATGATATTTGTCATGCCATAGCTGGCCCGTCGCCAGTCTTGAGCTATCCTTTGGGTGTTCGTTTGTACAAGTTTTCATTCGAACGAATGCGAGGCCCGGATTCGGCAGTTGTTTAGTGACCATAGCGACGTCTGTTGGCACACCGAGATCCAGGGAGAGCGAGCCATTGGCTCGTTCCGAATCACTGGACCGGCCAGGGCATGGCCATTGGATGGCGATCTCACATGTTTACCCACCGACGGATCGAGCGGCACCAGCTACCTTGCTTCCTGCAGGTATTCAACCGTGTTACCGATAAACCTATCGGTTTTCTGGGCAACGTGTCCGAAAGTGGGCTGATGTTGATCAGCCAGTTGCCCATGATGGTCGACGTGGATTTCGAGTTGCGCCTGAAAATTCCTGGCCCCACCGGCGAGTGCCAGGCGATTGACCTGACCGCGACCTGTTTGTGGAGCCATGAAGACATCAACCCGCAGCATTACGACTCGGGGTTCAGCGTGATTGAGGCGGGCGAAGAGTACAGCCAGCTGATCAGCGCCTTGTTGAATTACTTCAGCTTCGATCCGTTACAGGCATCCGCTTAGGCATTGAACGTGTTGGCCCGGGTTGGGATCGTTAGCCCGGCCTTGGCAAGGTGTTTGTGTCAGCATGCGTTTAGAACACTCCGGCTTTTTTCCAACCCAGATAACGCGTGACGAGCGCGGCCCCCAACGCTGATGGCGGCGTGTCCAGTACGGATAACCCATGGGCGCTCAACCGGTCGTGGAGTTCGTTGCGTGCATTGAGGTAGTCGACCGTCCCGCAATAAGCCAATGCTTCGGGCAGGGTTTGCACGGGGGCTTGGCGCAAATCATCGAGTACTTCCTCCCGAAGGCTCGCCACCAGTACCCGATGCTGTCGGCTGATGCGCTTGACCGCTGTCAGCAGTGCTTCATCGTCCTCATCGCGCAGATTGGTGACCACGATTACCAGCGCCCGGCGTTTTTGCCGGGCCAGCAGTTGGCTGGCCGCAGCTTGATAGTCGGCCGTGCGGCGGGTGGTATCCAGGTCGTACACCGCATTGAGCAGCAGGTTCAGCTGGCCGCTGCCCTTGACCGGCGCCAGGTAACGCGGCGTGTCACTGGCAAAGGTGCTCAGCCCCACGGCATCGCCCTGACGCAGCGCGACATAACTGAGCAACAGGCAGGCGTTGAGTGCATGGTCGAAATGTGACAAATCGCCGTCCTGACTGCGCATGCGTCGACCGCAATCGAGCATGAACAGAATCTGCTGGTCGCGCTCATCCTGGTATTCACGGGCGATGGGTGTGCGTTGTCGTGCGGTGGCCTTCCAATCGATCTGGCGCAGGCTGTCGCCCTCGCGAAATTCGCGCAGTTGGTGAAACTCCAGCCCCAGGCCCCTTCGCTGGCGTTGGCGCACGCCGAGTTGGCTGAGCCAGTTATCCACACCGAGCAACTGTGCGCCGTATAAGTGGGCGAAATCCGGGTAGACGCGAGTCGTATCGCTGACCTCGACAAATTGCCGTGCCGACCATAGCCCAATGGGGCTGGGCAGATGAATTTCACAGCGGCTGAAACTGAAGTGTCCACGGCGCAAAGGCCGCAGGCGGTAGCCCAGTTCGCTGTGTTCACCGGGGCGCAGTTCAATGCTTTGGGGCAGGTTTTCCATGCTCAAGCCGTCAGGAACATGATCGAACACCTTCACTGTGATTGGTTGCGAGTGATCGTGCGTCAGGGTCAGGCGCACTTCCCCCCAGCGTCCGAGTGCCAGGCTGCCCGGCATTTGCCGTTGTACTTGCACACCGGGGCGACGCCGCAGGCGCAAGGCATCCAGCAGCGCCAGCAGCAACAGCGCCAGTAACAAGCCCCAGGCTATCGAGTGCAGCGTGTCGGGCACGTTAAGCTGCAGCGCCGTTGCGGCGCCGAGCAGGATGTTCAGACCCAGCAACACGCTCAGCCAGCTCAGCAACAGGCGGGTCGGCTTCATGGACGAGTCACTGCCGGGGCGCCGCGATCTGGTCCAGCAGTTGCTGGAGCACTTGGTCTACCTCGAGCCCGTCGATGTCCAGTTCCGGCGCAATGCGCACCCGGTGACGCAGTACAGCCAGCGCGCACCCCTTGATATCGTCAGGGGTGACGAATTCACCGCCACGCAACAAAGCGCGTGCCCGGGCCCCGCGAACCAGGGCGATGGAGGCCCGAGGGCCGGCGCCGATGGCCAGCCCAGGCCACGTGCGGGTGGCTCGCGCCAGGCGCACGGCGTAGTCGAGGACTTGCTCATCCAGCGCCAGTTCGCTCGCAACCTGCTGCAGGTGCAACACGTCCTGGGCCTGCAGCACTGTACGTAGCGGGTGCACATCGAGCATGTCTGCCCGGGACGAGCGAGTCACTTCGCGCACCATCTCCAGTTCTTGCCGAGCATCGGGGTAGTCCATGCGCACCTTGAGCATGAAACGGTCGAGTTCGGCTTCGGGCAGGGGGTAAGTACCTTCCTGTTCGATAGGGTTCTGGGTCGCCAGCACCATGAAGGGCTGACCGATAGGCAGCGCCTCGCCTTCGAGAGTGACTTGGCGCTCCTGCATGGCTTCAAGCAAGGCGGCTTGAGTCTTGGCCGGAGCGCGGTTGATTTCATCGGCCAGCAGCAAGTGAGTGAACAGCGGCCCCTTGCGCAGCTTGAACTGCTCGGTGTGCAGGTCATACACGGCGTGGCCGGTGACATCGCTGGGCATCAGGTCCGGTGTGAACTGGATACGCGCGAAATCACCACCAAAGCAACGTGCCAGGGCGCGCACCAGCAACGTTTTGCCCAGGCCGGGTACGCCTTCGAGCAGGACATGACCGCCAGCGATCAGCGCGGTCAGTACGTCGTCGATCACCTGATCCTGGCCAATCACCGCCTTGCGCAGTTCAACGCGCAGGGCCTGTGCCTGCTGGCTGGCGTGTTGAAGGCTTTCGGCGGTAGGGGCAGTGGCTGCAGGGAGTTCGCTCATAGGGCATTCCTGAGGGTTTGCAGGCATGCCACCTGACGGCTGAAATCGGCGCTGGTGAGCCGTTTTGCCGGGAGTGGGCCTAGGGCCTGGCTGATGATGTGGGAGGGTTGGCGCGTCAGGCGTTCGAGTACCTGCCACTGTTGAGCGGTGTCGAGGTGTTCAAAGCCAGGGTGACGTCGGCGGGCAGCGCGCTGAATGTCGCGCTGCAGGGCGTGCAAGAGCGTGCTCTGGCCGGTGCGACGCAGCAGGAAATCGGCGCTGGCCTTCAAATGCTCCTGCAATTGCCGACGTGCCCTGGGCGCAGGCGCCTGGATCGGGCCCTGGCGCATGCCGGTCTGCCAGAGTGCCAGGGCAATCAGCGCCAGAAGTGCCACCAAGGCTTGGGGGAAATAGCGCATCAACAGGGTCAACAGGCTGTCTACGTCGCTGTTGAACAACAAGGTCACGTCAGTACCTTGGTTGAGGTACCACAACAGCCAGGCGTTATCGTGTTGGCTGATGCCCGGGGTTTTCCACAGCTCGCTGTCGGTTATCACGGTTACGGTGCCATGCCCGAGATTGCGTTGCATGAGATGGCTGGATTTGGCGCTGTTGGCCGAAAACTGTGCCAAGTGTTTGGGATCGGTGAGGTTGAAGTCGGTATCGAAACTGAAGTATGCCGGGGCGGTTTCATTGTCGACGTAGAGTTTGGTCAGGCCCGGCGTTTTCTTTTTGCGCGCCGAGGCTGGTTCATCGAAGGTTTCGCTCAATGTCTGGTGGATGTTCAACCGATCAAGCAGCAGGTCGCCGCTTTTACCTGTCTCTTCATCCCACAGCGCTTCGGCGACCACCAGCAAATGGCCACCGGACTTCGCCCACTCCAGCAGTTGATCCACCTGGCGTGGGGTCATGTTGGCGCGATCACCCAACAGCAGAAGGCTGTGGCCTTTTGGCGGGAGGTGAGCGAGGCGTTCAAGGCTATTGGCATGCTCGACGCTCAGGCCTTGCTGGCGCAGAAAGTACTCTGCCGCCAAATAGGGATTCTCCCGCGCTTGGGGCGATGGGCCGCGATCAACCACTTCGTCATAAGGGATCGCTTTGTGCCAGGCATAAAATGCACCGGCCCCCAGCAGGCACGCCAGCAGTACACCTGCCCACAGTAACAGGCGGTTCATTGCGCGGCGTCCGACTTGAATAACGCGCGCCAGTCGCTGCAGAGCTTTTGCTGGGCGGCGAGCGGGGGCAGCCGGTGGCCGTAGGCCAATTTCTGCCAGTGGCGTGTCAGCTCATCACTGAACACCAGCAGCTGTGGTTGTTGTAATTGGTGAACACGCTCCAGGACCTGGCCTTCGGTGTCGGCGGTTTTCAGTGGCATGTTGTAGTCATGCAACAGGTGGCTGAGCAGGCCTCGGTACAGAAGGCTGAGGGCTTGCCGTGGTTGTGTGGGCCATAAGTGTTCGGCAGTGCTGGCGATGTCGTCGGGCAAAGTGTCTATGCCCAGTTCCAGGCCGAATAACTGCGTTGGAACGGGCTTGGTAACCCTGGGTTGACTGATTGCGCGCCGACTGACAAAAGCCTGCAACCCGTCGCGGTAGTGCCAACCGAGCAACGCGAGGCCTCCAATCAACAGGCTCCACAGGAGTATTTCCAATCCTTGGCCTAGGTGTTTGAAGGTGTTGCTGTTGAGATGATCGAGCAGTGCCTGTAACCATCCGGGTAATTTGCCATCACCGTGCGCGGTGCCTTTGGCCGCAGGCTGGTCTTCGCCGAAGCGATAGCGGGTGACGGTTTCCGGGTTTTTGAACGGGGGGAGGGCCAGCAGAGTCTTGATGGATTGACTCGCGGCCGGGGTGCTCAGTTGCTTTGGGCTACTGGACTCATCCGCCATGACCTGTGGGCTGGCCTGCAGCATCAGTCCGACCGCCAACAGCAGTAGCGTCGCCACGCTGCCCAGGCGCTGGCGTAAACGCCGGAATACCAGTTCCAGGTCCCAGGCCTCCAGTACGGTACGGCGGTTGAGGTACAGGCTGAAACCGCAGGCGACGTAGATAGGCTCCCAGAACACCAATATCAGCGCATAGAACGCGTTGCCCAGATGCTCCAGCCACAGCCCTTGCGAACTGGTGGCGAGCGCTAGCCGTTGCCAGTCCCAATCCCGTTCAAGTTGTTCAGGAATGAAGAGGTAGAACAGCGCCATGCAGCCAAACCACAGGCCGATTTCCAGGTGCATGCCAATGATTGTCAGCCAGCGCGCGGCCCCTGCGTTGCGTTGTAACAGCACGCCAAGGCGGTGTTGACGCGCCTGGCCACCCAGGCCTTCGAGTTGGCTCACTGGCAGCACGAAACTGCGGCTCAGGCTCAGACGCCGCCAGGTCAGGCTGACCAGCAGCTGGCTTTTCAGCAGTCGCGGCCAATGACGCACGGCTTGTTTGGCGCTGGGTGTTTCACCAAACAGTGCCTTGGACAGGATGTACAACGGCAGCCGATCGAACGCCGGCTTGAGCCACCAGAACAGAAAAACAGCGGCAAAGGGAGACTCCCATAACACCACGGTGAGCAACGCAAATACCGGCAAGCTCACCAGCGCCCAACTGCTCATCAACAGCCAGCGATGCTCCCTGGCCATCAACACGCCAAGGTCCATGGCCTCCCAGGCAGTGCGGGGGCGAATTACCACGCTGGCGTCACTCAGGCGCATGGTGAACCCGCCCTGCAAGAATCAGGTAAGCGGCCACCAGCAGCCAAAGCGCGGCGCCCACCAGGTATTTGATCCAAGGTGTGATAGCGGTGGTGGAAGACCAATACGCCTCTATCAACGCAGCGATCAGCAGGAACACCATCACACCGCAGAGCATCTGCACGCTTTTGCGCGCCGCCAACCGCAGGGATTCGCTGCGAGCGAGCGGTCCCGGAGCGATCAGCGACCACCCCAGTTGCAAACCCGCAGCGCCGGCCAAGGCGATGGCGGTCAGCTCGAATGCACCGTGGCCGATGACAAACGACCAGAAGGTCTGGCCATAGCCAATTTCGGTGAGATGGCCGCAGATTGCGCCGATGATCAAGCCGTTGAAAATCAGAAAAAACACGCTGCCCAGGCCAAACAGTAACCCGGCTGCAAAGGTCTGGAAGGCGATGCCGATGTTGTGCATCACGTAGTAGCCGAACATCATCCAGTTTTCGCTGGAGGCTCGCTCGGCGGCGCGCCCAAGGCGGCTGGCAGCGGGGTCGTACATGCTTTGCATCTCGGCGACCTGCTGGGCGCTGACGATGCTGTAGATCAGGTCGGGAAACAGGTAAACCAGCAGGGCTATTCCCAGCAGGCTGCCGAAAAACAACAGGCTGGCGATTAACACGAAGCGCCATTGCTCTCGTACCAGGCGCGGGAAGTCGGCCAGGACGAAGCTCAGAACCTTTGCTCTCAATTGACTGCGATGGCGATAGAGCTGCTGGTGGCCGCGCAGGGCCAATTGCTGCAGCGGATCTACCAGATAACTGCTGTAGCCACGCTCCTGTGCCAGCGCGAGGTGCTGGCACAGGCGTCGATAGTGATGGGGGAAGTCCGCCACGTCGCTGGCCTTGGCCTTGCCTTGCTCCAACTGTGTCAGTTGCGCCGCAAAGGCTTGCCACTGGGGCTGGTGACGGCTTTCGAACAGGCTCTGCTTCATGTCGGCCCCAGCAAGCCACGGGCCACACCATTGAGTTGCTCTACGGCGCGTGCAGGGGACACTTGCAGAGGGGCCGCGAGGATGGACGCCAGTTCATGCACCCGTTCGGTAGAGAGTTCGCCCTGGCGTTCGGCGAAGCCGAGAATGGCGCGCTGCTCGCTCAGGTCAAGGGCGAAGGGCAGGCGCAACGCAGCCGCTTGGGGTATCCGGGGGCGGGCCAGTGATTGTTCGCGGTAGATCACCAGGGTGCCGGCGGCGAGGTCGCCGAGCCGTTTGAAATGAGGGTGTTGCAGGCAACTGATGGCGCCGAGGAAGTAGCCGAAGGGCAGCATGTCGACAAAGCGCAGCAGGTTGCGGATCAGCGAGGCGGACCAGCCGACAGGCGTGCCATCGTCCTGTACGACCCGCAGGCCCATGACCTGCTTGCCTGGAGAGCAGCCTTGATTGAGCACTTCGAACAAGACCATGTACCACCAGCTGACCAGAAACAGCAGCAATGAACCCAGGCCAATACCAATATTGCCCAACAGGGCCAGTGGCACGAGCAGGATGCCCATGACCAAGCCACGCAAGCCCAGGTCGAAAGCAAAGGCCAGTACCCGTGGCGGCAGGCCTGCCGGGCGCAAGGGCAGATCTATGCCTTCAGGGGTCTCGATCTGGTAGCGGGTATCCAAAGGGTTTTTCGGCATTGCGATCCCTGGCAGTGCGAAGCGGCTAAGAGACACGGATGCTAGCAGTGTCGCCGGTGGAAGCAACCATTCAAGGTTTTGCTGGATATTTGTACAGCTAAGGTATCACTGGCCCCGGACGGCCAACAGCGCCTAGACTTTGCCGGTCTTCAGCACAGGAATAACCCGTGACCTCCATTTTCTGGTACGACTATGAAACCACCGGCATCAATCCGCGCAGCGATCGCCCGCTTCAGGTTGCCGGTATTCGTACCGACCTCGAACTCAACGAGATCGGCCCGCCGGTCAACCTTTATTGCCAGCTCAGCGACGATATCCTGCCTCATCCGGCCGCCTGCGCGATCACCGGCATCACCCCTGACATTCTGGCGGACAAAGGCCTGGCCGAAGCCGACTTCATGACCCGAGTGCATGCCGAACTTGCCGCACCGGGCACTTGCGGTGCCGGTTACAACACGTTGCGTTTTGACGATGAAATGACGCGCTACAGTTTGTATCGCAATTTTTTCGACCCTTACGCCCGTGAATGGCAGGGCGGCAACAGTCGCTGGGATTTGATCGATGTGGTGCGCACGGCCTACGCACTTCGCCCGGAAGGGATCGTCTGGCCAGAGCAGGATGGGCGCGTCACCCTCAAGCTTGAGCGTTTGACCGCCGCCAACGGAATCGATCATGGCCAGGCCCACGACGCCTTGTCGGACGTGCGAGCCACGATCGCCCTGGCGCGTCTGGTCCGCGAGAAACAGCCCAAGTTGTATGAGTGGCTGTTTCAACTGCGCAGCAAGCAGCGGGTGATGGATCAGGTACGCCTGCTGCAACCGATGGTCCATATATCCGGGCGCTTTTCCGCCGAGCGTCACTACTTGGGCGTGGTGCTGCCGCTGGCCTGGCACCCGCGCAATCGCAATGCATTGATCGTCTGTGACCTTGGGCTGGACCCGCAGGGGTTGCTGGATCTGGACGCCGATACCTTGCGCCAGCGTCTCTACACGCGCCGTGGCGACCTGGCGGAAGGCGAACTGCCAGTGCCGCTCAAGTTAGTGCATATCAACCGCTGCCCGGTCGTTGCCCCATTGAACGTGCTGCGGGCGCAGGACCGCGAGCGACTTCAATTGGATATGGACACGTACCAGGCACGTGCACTGCGACTAACTGACGCACACGAAGTTTGGCGCGATAAGTTGGCGGCTATTTATGCCGAGGAAGATTTTGCGCCGAGTGCGGATCCCGAGCAGCAGCTCTATGACGGTTTTATTGGTGATCGCGATCGTCGTTTATGCGAACAAGTCCGGGCAGCCGAGCCTTTACATCTGGCCCATCAGCAGTGGCCATTTGATGATCATCGTTTGCCGGAATTATTATTCCGCTACCGCGCGCGTAACTTTCCTGACACCTTGAACAACGAGGAGCAACAGCGCTGGAAACTTTTCTGTCAGCAACGGTTGTCGAGTTCGGAGTGGGGCGCGCCGACTACCCTGTTGGCATTTAAACAGGCGCGCGAGGAGTTGGCTGTTAGTGCTACATCGTTTCAGTGTCAGGTGCTGGATCAATGGCAGGAGTATGCCGACTCTTTAGCCGCCCGGCTGAACCTGTAGTCAGGCATTGGAGAATATTCGGACAATAAAAAACGCCAGCAAGCTGGCGTTTTTTATTGTGTCGCTTATCAGGCGAGAGCCCGACCAGGCTTAGCCCAGCAGGGTAGCCCAGCCTTCAACCACGTCGCCGCCCCACTTGGCTTTCCACTCTTTCAGCGTCTTGTGGTTGCCACCTTTGGTTTCAATCACTTCACCGTTGTGTGGGTTCTTGTACTGCTTGACCTTGCGAGCGCGCTTGGTGCCGGTAGTTTTCACAGCGCCGCGGGGTGCTTTAACTTTCGACTCTGGATCCAGCAGCGCGATGATGTCACGCAGGGATTTGGAGTATTCACCCATCAGGGTGCGCAGTTTGCCTTCGAATTCCAGCTCGGTTTGCAGCTTGTCGTCTTGGGACAGGTTCTTCAAACGGGCTTGCAGCTCTTTGATAGCTTCTTCGGTGGCACGGTATTCGTTGATCAGAGACATGTGGACTACCTTATGTAGAGCGCGGATTGGCAGGAGAGTGGCCTAATAATAGTCAGGCACTAACCCCAAGTAAACATTTAAGGATGCATTTATGTGAATTACTTTGAATGTTTGTAGCGCTGCTACGCAATCGAGTTAATTAGTAGGTGGTAGACGTAAAGATAATCTCGTTTATTTTCCGACAATTGCCCGTGCATCACGTTGTACACGCATATAGCGTTGGTAAAACCTTACGCTATTAAGGGCTGTAGCCTGAGGGTGGGGGCAGAATAAGCCGTAAGGAATACTGCAGTTTTTCTGCGCAATCGCTAGAATGGCCGCCTTTGCGAAGTTCTGGAGTTTCCCCCTAATGCGCACTTTTCGGCTGGTGATTGCTTGCCCGGACCGGGTTGGCATCGTTGCCAAAGTCAGTAACTTTCTGGCCTCCCACAACGGCTGGATCACCGAGGCGAGCCATCACTCGGACGATCTCAGCGGTTGGTTTTTCATGCGTCACGAAATTCGTGCCGACACGCTGCCCTTTGGTCTTGAAGCTTTTCGTGAGGCGTTTGCGCCGATCGCCGAAGAGTTTTCGATGACCTGGCACATCACTGACACCGAACAGAAAAAACGTGTCGTGCTGATGGCCAGCCGCGAGTCCCATTGCCTGGCCGACCTGCTGCACCGCTGGCACAGTGATGAGCTGGACTGCGAGATCGCTTGCGTAATCTCCAACCATGACGACCTGCGCAGCATGGTCGAATGGCATGGCATCCCGTACTACCACGTGCCGGTCAACCCGCAGGACAAGGAGCCGGCCTTTGCCGAAGTCTCCCGCCTGGTTAAGCAGCACGAAGCGGATGTGGTGGTGTTGGCGCGCTACATGCAGATTCTGCCGCCGGAACTGTGCCGTGAATACGCCGGCAAGGTGATCAACATTCACCACAGCTTCCTGCCGTCGTTTGTGGGTGCCAAGCCGTACCACCAAGCCTCCCTGCGTGGCGTGAAGCTGATTGGCGCAACGTGCCATTACGTCACCGAAGAACTGGACGCCGGCCCGATCATC
Source organism: Pseudomonas sp. NFX183 (assembly GCF_047943075.1). Lineage (NCBI taxonomy): Bacteria > Pseudomonadati > Pseudomonadota > Gammaproteobacteria > Pseudomonadales > Pseudomonadaceae > Pseudomonas > Pseudomonas sp. NFX183. The sequence goes on from NZ_CP181333.1 coordinate 3,499,221, forward strand.
GAGCAGGACGTGGTGCGCGTCAGCCACAGCGACAGCATTGAAGACATGGTGCGTTTCGGCCGTGACGTCGAGAAGATGGTGCTGGCCCGTGGCCTGCGTTATCACTTGGAAGATCGCGTGCTCGTGCACGGCAACAAGACCGTAGTGTTCTGATACAGGTCTTGAAGAAGCACAGGCCTGGGCGTTAAATCGTCCCAGGCCTTTTTTTTTGCTGCTATTGGGGATTGATCAATGAGCGATCCACTCGACAAAGCCACCTCCCAAGCCCCGGCGACGCTGGGGGAGGGGTGTTTAAGTCGATATGACCCGGATGACCTGGATGCTGAGGACGGCACCGAGTTTCCGGGTGCCGCTGAGTTGTGGGAGCGCGAACAGGCCAAATCCGAGCCTCAGGAAAATAACGGCCCGCCGCTCTAAAAAAACGGCGGGCACTGGGCTCAGATTCGGAAACTGCCCACCAACTGTTTCAAGCGAGCGGCCTGTTGTTCCAGGTCGGTGCAGGCGCGCAGGGTGGATTGCAGGTTTTCCACGCCTTCCTGGTTGAGGGTATTGATCTCGGTAATGTCCATGTTGATCGACTCCACCACCGAGGTTTGCTCCTCGGTGGCGGTGGCCACTGACTGGTTCATGCCGTCGATCTCGCCAATGCGCTGGGTCACGCTGTTCAAGCGCTCGCCGGCCAGGTTGGCGATTTCCACGCTGTCCTGGCTGTGGCGCTGGCTTTCACTCATGGTGCTGACCGAGTCGCGCGCGCCGACTTGCAGTTCCTCAATCATCTTCTGCACTTGCTGCGCCGACTCCTGAGTGCGATGGGCCAGGTTGCGCACCTCATCGGCCACGACCGCAAACCCGCGCCCGGCTTCCCCGGCACGCGCCGCTTCGATGGCGGCGTTCAGTGCCAGCAGGTTGGTTTGCTGGGAGATGCTGGTGATCACCTCCAGAATTTGCCCGATGTTCACAGTCTTGCTGTTCAGCGCTTCTATATTGCTGCTCGAAGCACTGATCATCGCTGACAGTTGGGTCATTGCCTTGATATTGCGATCCACCACCTGTTGGCCGTCTTCGGCCAAGTGCCGCGCATCGCTGGCCTGGCTGGAGGCTTGTGCGGCGTTGCGCGCGATTTCCTGGGCGGCGGCGCCCAGTTCGTTGATGGCGGCGGCGACGCTGTTGGTGCGGTTGGCCTGCTCGTCGGAGTTGACCATCGAGGAATTGGAGGCACTGACCACGCGCAAAGCCACTTCGTTGACCTGTTCGGTGGCTGAGGACACTTCGCGGATCGAGGTATGAATCCGCTCCACGAAGCGGTTGAAGGCAATGCCCAGCGTGCCGAACTCATCGTTGTTCTGGATGGTCAGGCGGCGGGTCAAGTCGCCCTCGCCATCGGCGATGTCCTGCATCGCGCGGGTCATTACGTGCAGGGGTTGCAACAGCACGCGGATGAGCATGCCCAGCAGCGCAATGATGATCACCACCGCGATGATCGTGGCGATGATCGCCGAATTGCGGAACTCGCTGAGCATGGCGAACGACTTGTCTTTATCCACCGAAATGCCCAGGTACCAGTTCACCGAGGGCAGGCCCTTGATCGGTGTAAAGGTCACGATGTTGTCTTTACCGTTGGCTTGAACTTCACTGAAGTCAGCACTGATCTTCGGCGTGTGATTGGGGTACACGTCGGCCAGGGTCTTCATCACCAGGTTTTTGTCCGGGTGCACGAGCACTTTGCCATCGGCACTGACCAGGAACGCATAACCCATGCCGCCGAAGTTCAGCGCGCCAATGTTATCCACCAGCGTTTGCAGGCTCAGGTCGCCGCCTACCACGCCGATGCTCTGACCCGTTGTGGTGGTGCTGGGGGTGGCGACCGAAATGATCAGTTTACCGGTGGCGGCATCAATATAGGGTTCAGTCAGGGTTGAACCATTGCTGGACTGGGCGCCCTTGTACCAGGGGCGTACCCTTGGGTCGAAGCCATCGGGCATCTTGGTGTCGGGGCGGATGGTGAAGGCGCCTTTGCTGTCGCCCACGTAGGTGGCCATGAACGAGGACGTCAGGGCTTTCTGTTCCAGCAGGCCGGCGACGACGGCGGGTTCAGGGTTGATGGCAATGTTCTGTGCTGCGTTTTCCACCAGCGCTATGCGCCCGGTGAGCCAGGTTTGAATATTGCTGGCGGTGACGTCGCCCATTTCATGCAGGTAATTATTGAGGTCGTCGCGAATCGCGTTGCGTTGCAGGTAGTCGTTGTAGAGGGTAAACAATGCGAAGGCGGCGATGACGATAAGGGCGGCTGCAAGCAGGATTTTGTGGCTGAAGCGCAGGTTTTTATTCATGGCTTGAAGGGTCCGCTAAGGTCTTGGTATCCGAAGCGCGTCCTCATGGGATGCGCAAAATGGCAGCGTCAAAAAAGGTGTGGTACTTCTGGTGATAGCTCTGTGAGTCCCTGTAGGAGCCATCCGACCTGTTTTTAGACTTTGTGGGTCTTACAATTATCTGTATCGACCTGGCGGCACTAAAGATTAACCAAAGGTGACGAAATGCCTGACTCCTCGCAACTCCTTATTGGCGCCGGCCCGGACGGCCAGCCCATCGCCCAGGCCATGCGCCTGGCCAACCGTCACGGCTTGATTGCCGGCGCCACGGGCACCGGCAAGACCGTCACCTTGCAGCGCCTGGCGGAAGCGTTCAGTGATGCGGGTGTGGCCGTGTTCGCCGCTGATATCAAAGGCGATCTGTGTGGTCTGGGGGCTGCCGCGAACCCTCAAGGTAAAGTGGCTGAGCGCATCGCGGGCATGCCCTTCCTTAACTACACGGCGAAGGCTTATCCGGTAACGCTGTGGGATATCCACGGGCAGTCGGGTCATCCGCTTCGCACGACCATCAGCGAAATGGGACCTCTACTGCTCGGCAGCCTGTTGGAACTCACCGACAGCCAGCAGTCGGCACTCTATGCCACCTTCAAAGTGGCGGACCGCGAAGGCTTGCTGCTGCTCGACCTCAAAGACCTCAAGGCATTGCTCAACCATCTGCGCTATCACCCGCAGCTGCTGGGTGACGATGCCGCGCTGATGACCACCGGCTCCAGCCAGGCGCTGTTGCGGCGCTTGGCGGTGCTTGAACAACAGGGCGCAGAAGCCTTGTTTGGTGAGCCGGCCCTGCAGCTTGAAGATATTTTGCAGCCGGCCAGCGACGGCCGCGGGCGAATCCATCTGCTCGACGCCAGCCGGCTGGTGCACGAAGCGCCCAAGGTGTACGCGACTTTTCTGCTGTGGCTGCTGGCCGAACTGTTCGAGCAGTTGCCGGAGCGCGGGGATGCCGACAAACCGTTGCTCGCGCTGTTTTTCGATGAGGCGCACTTGTTGTTTGCCGACACGCCCAAGGCTCTGCAGGACCGACTGGAGCAAGTGGTGCGCCTGATCCGCTCCAAGGGTGTCGGCGTGTACTTTGTCACGCAATCCCCCGCTGATTTGCCTGACACGGTCCTGGCGCAACTTGGTCTGCGTATTCAGCACGGCTTGCGGGCGTTCACCACGAAAGAGCAGAAATCCCTGCGCGCGGTAGCGGATGGCTTTCGGGCCAACCCTGCATTCGACACCTTGTCGGTGCTCACAGAGCTGGGCACTGGTGAGGCACTGGTGGGCACCTTGCAGGAAAAGGGCACGCCGGAAGTAGTCCAACGCGTGCTGGTAGCGCCGCCGCAATCGCGTATCGGGCCGCTCAGCGAAGCCGAACGCGCCGCGCTGATTGCCAGCTCGCCGTTGCTGGGTCGCTATGACAAGCCGATTGATCGAGAGTCGGCCTATGAAGTGTTGATGGCGCGCAAGGAGCTCGGGCCGACTGAGGCAGCCACGCCTGCTGCCGAAGAACCGAGCTTTACCGACAAGGCCGGGGCATTTCTGGGCACTACGGCCGGCAAGGCACTCAAATCAGCCATGCAACAGGCCGCCAATCAGATGGGTCGGCAGTTGGTGCGGGGTTTGTTGGGCTCGTTGCTGGGCGGCAGCAAGCGTAAGTAGCTATTCAGATTTGGGCTTGGCGTGCGCGGCCAATCGTTCCAGTGCCGCGCGCAAGCCCGGATCGCTGATCCCGTCGGCCGTTGCCTGAATGGTTTCGGCCGCATTCACCGACAGGTTGATGGTGTGCCCCACCGCGCCTTGCTGCACGGTCGGCGGCTGCACCTTGAACTGGATACGGGTCAAACTGGCAAATTCATCAAAGGCCATCAATTGTCGCTGCAGGCGTTTTTGCTGATAGCGCAAACGGGTCGCCCAATGACCGTCGGTGACAATTAACAGCAAATTTCCTTCGCGCCAGGACGCCACATGGCAATGTTCACGTGCGGCAGGTTGTAGCTGGCTTTCGACCAGGCGTTGCAAATGGCCCAAGCGTTGCGCATGGCCGAAGATGGCTTTCAACGGCTTGGCTTCGCGGAGCAACACGCTGGGCGCGCGGGCTGTAAGAGGGCGAAATGCCATGTTTAGACACCTTAAGTAACAGAGCCGCCATCTTAGCAGAAAGCGCCTGTGTGCCCCCCAGCCAATGCGTCACGCAGCGCTTTGCTCGTAAAATCAATAGGTAACTTCTGCGCCTGATGGGTTGAAGTTCCAGCAAAAGCCCTTATTTTAAACAGGCCCTCTCACAGCGCCATGCCAGCATCGGGGAATAACGCCACTTTCCTCACCCACGATTCCGGGTAGAATGCGCGTTCGCATGCGGCCGTGAGGGCTGCTCGGGCCACTCACGGTGCGCCCTCCATCCCTATGTGTGGAAGAACCTGCCGATATGTTTGCGCCTTTGTTAAAGAAACTTTTTGGAAGCAAGAATGAGCGCGAAGTTAAACGCATGCTCAAGACGGTGCAGCTGGTCAATGCCTTCGAAGAGCAGATGGTTGCCCTTTCGGACGAGCAATTGCGCGCCAAGACCCAAGAGTTCAAGGCCCGCATAGCCAAAGGTGAAACCCTCGACAAGCTGCTTCCCGAAGCCTTTGCGGTCGCCCGTGAAGCCGGTAAGCGTGTCATGGGCATGCGCCACTTCGACGTGCAGTTGATCGGCGGCATGACCTTGCATGAAGGCATGATTGCCGAAATGCGCACCGGTGAAGGCAAGACCCTGGTGGCAACCCTGGGTGTTTACCTCAACGCACTGTCCGGCAAGGGCGTGCACGTTGTGACGGTGAACGACTACCTGGCTCGCCGGGACGCCAACTGGATGCGCCCGCTGTATGAATTCCTCGGCCTGACCGTTGGCGTGGTAACGCCGTTCCAGCCGCCGGAAGAGAAGCGCGCCGCGTACGCGGCCGACATCACCTACGGCACCAACAACGAATTCGGTTTCGACTACCTGCGCGACAACATGGCGTTCAGCATGGAAGAAAAATTCCAGCGCGAACTCAATTTTGCCGTGATCGACGAAGTCGACTCCATCCTCATCGACGAAGCCCGTACCCCGCTGATCATCTCCGGCCAGGCCGAAGACAGCTCGCGCCTGTACACCGAGATCAACAAGTTGATCCCGCGTCTGGAGCAGCACATCGAGGAAGTGGAAGGCGTGGTGACCAAAGAAGGTCACTTCTCCATCGACGAGAAGACCCGTCAGGTCGAACTCAACGAAGCCGGTCACCAGTTCGTCGAAGAGATGCTGACCCAGATCGGCGAGCTGGCCGAAGGCGAAAGCCTGTACTCGGCCCACAACCTGGGCCTGTTGACCCACGTGTATGCCGGCCTGCGCGCCCACAAGCTGTTCCATCGCAACGTCGAATACATCGTCCAGGACGGCCAGGTCGTACTGGTTGACGAACACACCGGTCGTACCATGCCGGGTCGTCGTCTGTCCGAAGGCCTGCACCAGGCCATCGAAGCCAAGGAAGGGCTCAACATCCAGGCTGAAAGCCAGACGTTGGCCTCCACGACCTTCCAGAACTACTTCCGTCTGTACAACAAACTGTCCGGCATGACCGGTACGGCCGACACCGAAGCGTTCGAGTTCCACCAGATCTACAACCTGGCCGTGATGGTGATTCCACCGAACAAGCCGCTGGCGCGTAAAGACTACAACGACCTGGTGTTCCTGACGGCCGAAGAGAAATACGCGGCAATCATCAACGACATCAAGGACGGCATGGCCCAGGGTCGTCCGATCCTGGTGGGTACTGCCACCATCGAAACTTCCGAGCACGTGTCCAACCTGCTCAACAAGGAAGGCATCGAGCACAAAGTCCTCAACGCCAAGTTCCACGAAAAAGAAGCCGAGATCATCGCCCAGGCCGGTCGCCCAGGCGCACTGACCATTGCCACCAACATGGCCGGTCGTGGTACCGACATCCTGTTGGGCGGTAACTGGGAAGTGGAAGTCGCGGCGCTCGAAAACCCGAGCCCTGAGCAGATCGCTCAGATCAAGGCTGACTGGCAGAAACGCCACCAGGCCGTGCTGGAATCCGGCGGCCTGCAGGTGATCGCCTCCGAGCGTCACGAATCGCGCCGTATCGACAACCAGCTGCGTGGTCGTGCCGGTCGTCAGGGTGACGCCGGTTCCAGCCGTTTCTACCTGTCGCTGGAAGACAGCCTGATGCGCATCTTCGCCTCCGATCGGGTGAAGAACTTCATGAAGGCCCTGGGCATGCAGTCCGGTGAAGCGATCGAGCACCGCATGGTGACCAACGCCATCGAGAAGGCTCAGCGCAAGGTAGAAGGCCGTAACTTCGACATTCGTAAGCAACTGCTCGAGTTCGATGACGTCAACAACGAACAGCGTAAAGTGATTTATCACATGCGTAACACGTTGCTGGCCGCCGACAACATTGGCGAGACCATTGCCGATTTCCGTCAGGACGTGCTCAACGCCACCGTCAGCGCGCATATCCCGCCACAGTCGCTGCCTGAGCAGTGGGATGTTGCTGGTCTGGAAGCGGCGTTGAAGAGCGATTTCGGTGTCGACTTGCCGGTTCAGCAGTGGCTGGACGAAGACGATCACCTGTACGAAGAAACCCTGCGCGAGAAGCTGATGACCGAGCTGCTGGCCGCGTACAACGAGAAAGAAGAGCAGGCGAGTGCCGAAGCGCTGCGCACCTTCGAGAAACAAATCGTACTGCGTGTGCTGGACGACCTGTGGAAAGACCACCTGTCGACCATGGACCACTTGCGTCACGGTATCCACTTGCGTGGTTACGCCCAGAAGAACCCGAAGCAAGAGTACAAGCGCGAGTCGTTCACGCTGTTCTCCGAGCTGCTGGATTCGATCAAGCGCGATTCGATTCGCGTGCTGTCCCACGTTCAGGTGCGTCGCGAAGACCCGATCGAGGAAGAAGCTCGCCTGCGCCAGGAAGCCGAAGCATTGGCTGCGCGCATGCAGTTCCAGCACGACGAAGCACCGGGCCTGGAAGCGCCTGAGGTGTTGGGCGAAGAGGTCGATGTGGCCTTGGCGCAAACTCCGGTTCGCAATGATCAGAAGCTGGGCCGCAACGAACTGTGCTGGTGTGGTTCGGGCAAGAAGTTCAAACACTGCCACGGCGAAATCAACTAAGATTTTTGCCTGACGCTGCAACACCCCGCGCCGCGACCGGCATCAGCCGTCGCGGCGTTTTGCCATTAATTCCCACCGTCGATAGCGACGGCACAGACATCACCTATTTTTAAGGAGCGCATTCATGGCTGTTGGTCTTGGTCCTTTGCCCACATTGCACCCGGTTGCCGGTTTTGAACTCGGTATCGCTTCGGCCGGCATCAAGCGCCCCGGGCGCAAGGATGTGGTGGTGATGCGCTGTGCCGAAGGTTCGACTGTCGCCGGTGTATTCACCCTCAATGCGTTCTGCGCCGCGCCGGTAATCCTGGCCAAACAACGCGTGGCCGGTTCGATTCGCTACCTGCTGACCAACACCGGTAACGCCAACGCCGGCACCGGCGAGCCTGGCCTGGTGGCCGCTGCCCGCACTTGCGCAAAGCTGGCCCAGTTGACTGGCGTGGACGCCAGCCAAGTGCTGCCTTACTCCACCGGTGTAATCGGTGAGCCACTGCCGGTGGAAAAAATCGAAGGCGCCCTGCAAGCCGCGCTGGATGACTTGTCTGTGGATAACTGGGCTGCCGCTGCCACGGGCATCATGACCACCGACACACTGCCAAAAGGCGCGAGCCGTCAGTTCGTGCACGACGGCGTGACCATCACCGTGACCGGCATCAGCAAAGGCGCGGGCATGATCCGCCCGAACATGGCCACCATGCTCGGCTACATCGCCACCGACGCCAAAGTCTCCCGCGACGTGCTGCAACGCTTGATGCTGGACGGCGCCAACAAATCGTTCAACCGCATCACCATCGATGGCGATACCTCGACCAACGACTGCTGCATGTTGATTGCGACCGGCCAGGCCAACCTGCCGGAAATCACCTCTACCGAAGGCCCGCTGTTCGCCGCGTTGAAGCAGGCGGTGTTCGAGGTGTGCATGGACGTGGCCCAGGCCATCGTGCGTGACGGCGAAGGCGCGACCAAGTTTGTGACCGTGGAAGTCAACGGCGGCGCCAACCACCAGGAATGCCTGGACGTTGGCTACACCGTGGCCCACTCGCCGCTGATCAAGACTGCCTTGTTTGCCTCTGACCCGAACTGGGGCCGCATCCTCGCCGCCGTTGGCCGTGCCGGCGTGCCTGACCTGGACGTGAGCAAGATCGACGTGTTCCTTGGCGAGGTGTGCATTGCCAGCCGTGGCGCCCGCGCCGAAACCTATACCGAAGCCCAGGGCTCGGCAGTGATGCAGCAGGAAGAAATCACCATCCGCATCGAACTGGGTCGCGGTGAGTGCAGCGAAACGATCTGGACCACTGACCTGTCCCACGAGTACGTGAAGATCAATGCGGAATACCGCACCTGACAGCCAAGAGGATAAGCGCGGTGAAACGAGTGCATGTAGCAGCAGCGGTGATCCGCGGTGTCGATGGCAGGATCCTGCTGGCGCGCCGCGCCGATACCCAGCATCAAGGCGGCCTCTGGGAATTTCCCGGTGGCAAGGTGGAGGCCGATGAATCGGTTGCTGCCGCCTTGTCCCGCGAATTGCAGGAAGAACTGGGCATCCAGGTCACCACGGCACGCCCGCTGATCAAGGTGCAGCATGACTACCCGGACAAGCAGGTGTTGCTGGATGTTTGGGAAGTCTCGGCCTTTACCGGCGAGCCTCACGGTGCCGAAGGGCAGCCGTTGGAATGGGTGGCTCCGCGAGACTTGATCAACTATGCGTTCCCGGCGGCGAATGCGCCGATCGTGGCGGCGGCGCGGCTGCCGGCTGAGTACCTGATTACCCCGGGCGAGCTGGAAACCCCGACCTTGCTGCGTGGTATTCAGAAGGCGATTGCCGGGGGCATCAAGCTGGTTCAGCTGCGTGCGCCCAATGGTTACGACCCTAAATACCGTGACCTGGCAGTGGACGCCGTTGGCCTGTGTGCCGGCAAGGCGCAATTGATGCTCAAGGGCCCGTTTGAGTGGCTGGGGGATTTCCCGGCGGCCGGCTGGCACATGACGTCGGCGCAGTTGCGTAAATACGCGAGCAAGGGACGCCCACTGCCGAAGGATCGCTGGTTGGCGGCCTCCTGCCACAACGCTGAAGAACTGGCGCTGGCGGAAATGATGGACGTGGATTTTGTCACGCTGTCACCAGTGCAGCCGACCCAGACGCACCCGGATGCTCAGCCATTGGGGTGGGAGCAGGCGGCCGAGTTGATCCGTGGGTTCAGCAAACCCGTGTTTTTGCTCGGCGGCGTAGGGCCGGCAGAGCGGGAGCAGGCGTGGGCCGCTGGGGCTCAGGGTGTTGCCGGGATTCGGGCGTTTTGGCCGCAGGTTTGATGTTGTTCTGACGGGCCTCTTCGCGAGCAAGCCCGCTCCCACAGTCGACCGGGTTCCAACGTTGGAATGCAGTCAACTGTGGGAGCGGGCTTGCTCGCGAAGGGCCAGATCAGTCACCCCAAAACCTCAGTGTGGCTTAGCCGCCGCCTGCCACAATACCTCAGCCACACCCTGGCGCTTGGCAATCACCCGTGCCGCCACAAACAACAAGTCCGACAACCGATTGATGTACGCCAACCCCACGCCTTCCAACGGTTCAATCGCATTCAACTGCTGACACCGCCGCTCCGCACTGCGCGCCAGGCTGCGGCACACGTGGGCTTGGGCGATCAGCGCGGAACCACCGGGCAAGATGAAGTTCTCCAGCGGCCCGACTTCCTCGTTCCAGCGATCAATCGCCGCTTCCAGCCGATCAACTTCGGCCGCATTCAATGCCTTGTACACCGGCATCGCCAGCTCACCGCCCAAGTCGAACAACCGATGCTGGCAAGGGGTAAGCACCTCAATCACGTCGTTCAGTTGCGGATGCTTGCCGCTCTGCTCTTCAAGGCTGGCCAGCAGTAAACCCAACTGGCTGTTGAGCGTGTCCACCTCGCCGATGGCTTCCACGCGCGGGTGGTCCTTGGGCACGCGACGGCCGTCGCCCAGGCCAGTCTCGCCTGTGTCGCCGGTACGGGTGTAGATCTTCGACAGGCGAAAGCCCATGGTTATTGCTCCAGTTGAGTCAGGTCAAAGGGTGGCATTTGGCTGCCGGCCAGCGGCAGGCGCAGGGTGAAGCAGGTGCCTTGGCCGAGGGTGGAGTGCACTTCCATCTGGCCTTTGTGGTTATTGGTGACGATGAAATACGACACCGACAGCCCCAGCCCGGTGCCTTGGCCGATTTCCTTGGTGGTGAAGAACGGCTCGAACGTGCGTTTGCGCACGTTTTCGCTCATGCCGATGCCATTGTCTTCCACTTGGATCTCCGCCCAGGGCGGGTTGAGGCGGGTACGTAAAATAATGCGCCCGGGCTCGCGGTCGTCTTCACGCAGGTGAATGGCCTGGGCGGCGTTTTTCAACAGGTTGAGCAGTACCTGTTCCAGTTCGTTGGCGGTGCCGGGCACCGGGCCGAGCTGCGGGTCGAATTGGCGGATAATTGCCTGGCCCTTGAAGTCGAAGCCGATCGTCAGGTCGAAGTCATTGCCGGCAATTTCCACCGCCTGGTCGATCAGTGCTGGCAAATCGCAAGGCGCCATTTGCCGATTGCTGCGGCGGCTGAAACTGAGCATATGCGTGACGATCTTCGCCGCGCGTGCGCCGGCTTGCTGGATGCCATCGAGCAATTGCGGGACTTCGCGGCCCTGCAGGTAGCGGTTGACCACCTCCAGTTCGATGCCCGCCTGTTCCGCGTGTTCCAGGTTTTTCGGCAGGTCGGGGGACAGGCGGCGGCGGATGTTCTGCACGTTGTGCAGGATCGCCCCGAGCGGGTTGTTGATTTCGTGGGCCATGCCCGCGGCCAGGCCGCCGACGGAGAGCATTTTCTCCGACTGCACCATCATTTCTTCCAGGGACAAGCGCTGGGTGATGTCGTCGATACGGATCACCACGCCGCGCCCGGCGCCGCCCATCAAGGGGTAAAAGGTCAGGGCGTAATGCTTGGCCTCGTCATCCTTTATCCAGGTGACGCGCTCAATGCGTTCAACCGTGTGTTGCTCAACCGTGGCCTTGATTTGCGGCAGGTAGGGCTTGAGCGGCTGGAACGCGAGGAAGATCGGCTGGTTCAGCGCTTCGTCCAGGCGCGTGCCGGAAAGCGCAGTGGCTTCCTGATTCCACTGGGTGACGTAAAGTTGTTCGTCCAGGGCGATCAGCGCAGAAGGCATCGAGTCGATAATGCTGTTCAGGTAATTCTGGAAACCCGTGAGTTTTTTCTCGATCTTGCTGCGAACCTGCACTTCGAGTTCCAGCTTGCGGTTGGTGTGGCGCGTCTCTTCGGCCAGGCCCTGGGCTTGGGCGTAGGCGGCCTGGGAGTCGTCCCGCGCTCGCTTGAGCTGATGCTCGCGGGCTTCGATGCGCGACAGCATGGTGTTGAACGCTTCGGCCAGGCTGCCGATTTCATCATGGTTGCCGCGCCCGGCACGCAGGGCGTAGTTTTCTTCGCGGGTCACCTGCCGCGAGAGCTCTTCGAGTTCGTGAATCGGGCGGGTGATCAAGCGTTTGATCTGCCGGGCGATGACCAGCCAGAGCAGCACACTGAAAATCAGGATGCCCAGGCTGGCTGTCAGCGTGCCGGTATAGAACGCCACGGGTAGCTCGCTGCTGGCGACCAACAGTAAATGTCCCGGAGGCTGGCCGGCGCGGGGCAGGGTGATGACCTGGTTGCTGCGAAATTCGGTGACGCGCCAGGCCTCGATATGCCGGTAGTTGTCCGGCAGGTGCAGGCGGTTGCCATGTTGCATTTGGGCCAGGCGGGTGCCTTCGCCGTCATATAACGCGGCGGCGCGTAATGGCGAGTAACTGGTCAACTCGCTGAGCAGGGCGTCGGCCTTGGCCGGGGATTCGAGGGCTTCGGCGGCGAGGGCGGGGTTGGACACCAGGCGACCGATGGCCTGCAACGCCTGCGGGGCCATGCTTTCCTGGGAGATCCAGTAGGCGGCGCTGATAAACGTCAGGTTGGCCACCAACAACACGGTGGTCAACAACACCAGCAGGGCGGCCAGCAGTTTCTGCCCTACCGGTAGATTTTCAAGACGCTGGCGCAGTGGCATCAGGGTTTTCCCAGGTGATAGACAGGTAGGCAGGGTAGCGCGTGCCTCAGTCGGTGGCCAATCCGCGTGCGCGTAAGTGGTCGATCAGCCGCGCTTGCAGCTGTTGCAGATGCGGCAGCACCAACTGATGGCGGGCCGCCGCCTGGCAAGCGTAGCCCAGCAGGTAGCTGATTTCGGTGCGCCGGGCGTTTGCCACGTCCTGATACATGGAGGAGTAGTTGGCCGCCGTCGCGTGGACGACGCGTTCTACTTCGCTGTGCAACGCCTCGGCGGCGGCCGGTTGACCGCAGCACTCGAGCAACTCGGTCAATTCGGCGCACAAGGTCGCCACTTCGCATTGGTGGTCTTGCAGGCCGCCATTGCGGCACTGGTAGAGCACGGTCAACGGGTTGATCGCGCAATTGAGCGCCAGCTTGCGCCACAGGCGGGTGAGAATATCGGTGCTCCATTCGTGGGGAATGCCGGCGGCGTGCAGGTCGTCCAGCCACAGCGGTGGCGTCGGGTGGCCCGCGTCCCCCAGCCAGGTGTAGCCATGGCCGGCAAAGACCACGCGCCAATCGCCGTCGCGGAACGCGCCTTCAGTGCTGGAGGCAAAGATGCAACGGGCTTGCGGCAGCTGCGCGGCCACGGCGTCCTGGCTGCCCAGGCCGTTTTGCAACAGGATCAGTTCGGCGTCCGGTACCAGCCGGTGTTGCAGCTGTGCGATGGCGGTTTCGGCGTCGTAGGCTTTGCACGCCACCAGCAGACGATGAATGGGTTCTTGGCTGTGGGGCGTTTCGCCGATCACTGGGTAGGTGTGTGCTACGCCATGCTCTACCAGCGTCAGGCCTCTTGCCTGCCGGTAGCTGGAAAGGCGCGCCTCATCCCGCAGGATCAGCCGCACGGGCACGCCCGCGCGCGACAGGCGTGTGGCCCACAGTGTGCCCAGGCTGCCGGCGCCGAGAATGTGCAAGGTAGTCGACATGAGTTTGTGCTCCGTAGGGTCGCTCACAGTGAACAGGGCGAAAGAACCGCTATAATGCCTCGGCATTTTAGCTTGGGCGCGCTCCATCTCTACTGAGCCCGCCCCTTATATTGGAGAAATGACATGCCTTCGTTCGACGTGGTATCCGAACTGGACAAACACGAAGTCACCAACGCCGTCGAGAACGCCGTCAAGGAACTGGACCGTCGCTATGACTTGAAAGGCAAGGGCAGCTTCGAGTTCAAGGAAAAGGAACTGACCGTCAACCTGACCGCTGAAGCCGATTTCCAGCTGGAAGCGATGATCGAGATTCTCAAGCTGGCCCTGGTCAAGCGCAAGATCGACGTGCAGTGCCTTGAAGTCAAGGACGCCTACGCCTCCGGCAAGCTGATGAAGCAGGAAGCCGTACTCAAGGAAGGCATCGACAAAGAGCTGGCGAAGAAGATCGTCGCGCACATCAAGGATGCCAAGCTGAAAGTCCAGGCCGCCATCCAGGGTGAACAGGTTCGCGTGACCGGCAAGAAGCGTGACGATCTGCAAGAGGCAATCGCTGCTCTGCGCGCCAAGACCTTCGACATGCCGCTGCAGTTCAATAACTTCCGCGACTGATGGCACTTCGCGGAACCTGTGGGTGTTTTTGACGTCCCACGCCCCAGAGTCTGTGCCTACACTTGAGCCCCACGGGGCTCATTTGCGTTTTATGGCAGTCAATCAAGCCGCACATCCGCGCAACAGGAGAAGATAGATGGATTTGAACGCTGAAGTGGATCACCTGATCAAGACCTCGCAGTCCTGGATCCCGATGATTATGGAATACGGCAGCCGGGTGTTGCTGGCAGTGATAACCCTGGCCATCGGCTGGTGGCTGATTAACGTATTTACCCACCGCGTGGGGCGCTTGCTGGCCATCCGCAATGCGGACCTGGCGCTGCAGCACTTCATCACCAGCCTTGCCAACATCGCATTAAAAGTCATGCTGATTGTCAGCGTGGCCTCGATGATCGGCGTGGCAACCACCTCGTTCGTCGCCGCCATCGGTGCGGCTACCCTGGCCATCGGCCTGGCGTTGCAAGGCAGCCTGGCCAACTTCGCCGGCGGCGTGCTGATTCTGCTGTTTCGCCCATTCCGCATCGGTGACTGGATCGAGGCTCAGGGCACATCCGGGACCGTCGACAGTATTCAGATCTTCCACACCGTACTGCGTACCGGCGACAACAAAACCGTGATTGTGCCTAACGGCATCCTGTCCAACGGCATCATCACCAACACCAACCGTCAGCCGACCCGCAAGGTAGTGTTTGACGTGGGTGTCGACTATGAAGCCGACTTGCAGAAAGCCCGTGAAGTGCTGCTGGAATTGGCGAAAGACCCGCGCGTGCTGACAGACCCTGCAGCGGTGGCGGTAGTGTCGACGTTGGGCGACAGTTCGATCACCGTGTCTTTGCGTTGCTGGACCAAGACGTCCGATTACTGGGACGTGGTGTTCATGCTTAATGAACTGGCGCGTGATCGCTTGAAAGGCGCGGGCATTGATATTCCGTTTCCACAGCGCGTTATTCGCGTGATGCAGGAATCGGCTGCGAAATAACTAAGCGCAACGTATCGAACTTGGCCGAATGGTCAGGTTCGATGCGCGCAGTTAATCTCGTTAGTTAGCTTGCTAGTTATTTTTCAGAGAAATAAAACTGCAATAAAAAAGCCGCTCCCTTGCAAACAGGGGAGCGGCTTTTTATTTAAGGCCGAGGCCTTAAGCCATCGTTGTAATCAAACTGGCAATTACAAGATGTTCAGCGGGTATTGCGCGATCAGACGCAGTTCGTCGATAGACGCCGAACCGTAGTACACGCCATCAGACGAACGATAGGTCGCTTGACGCACGCGCAGGCTCAGGTCTTTTGCTGGACCGCTCTGAATCACGTACTTGGCTTCGATGTCACGTTCCCACTCTTTGCCGTTGGAGGTCTCTGCGGTGTTAGCGCCGGTACCTTTAACGTAGCGAGTCATGAAGCTCAGGCCTGGCACGCCGAAGGTGGCCATGTTCAGGTCATAACGAGCCTGGAACGATTTCTCGTCTTCAGCGTTGAAGTCGGAACGGGCGATGGAGTTGGCCAGGAAAATCGTGCCGCCGCCGTCTACGCCGTAGCCGTAGTCACCGTCACCGCTGACTTTTTGGTAGGCCAGGGTGAACGTGTGAGCCTGGATGGTGTACGCGCCTTGCAAGCTGTAGGCACGGTTGTCCAGTTTGGTGGTGCCGTCTTTTTCTGCGCGTTGCAGGCCGGCGCCGTCGCTCTTGGTGCTGTAGATGTTGAAGTCAACGGCCAGGGACTGTTCGTTGCTCAGCGCGTGAGTCCAGTTCAGGTTGGCGTAGGTTTTCTTCCAGTAGTCTTCAGTCTTCGCGTAGTAAAGGCTGGCGCTGACTTCTGGAGTCAGGGCGTAGACACCACCGATGAAGTCGGTTTTGGTCAGGCCCAGGCTGTCACGGTAAGTCTGTGCTTGTGCCACGCTGGAGGTGAAGTGACCACCTTCGAGTTTCAGGCCCTTGATCTCGTTGCTGGTGATCGAGATACCTTGCGGCAGCTCTGGCAGCAAGCGGCTGTCATCGGAGGCGAAGACTGGCGCGGTGGTGTACTGGTCGCCGACTTTGAGCACGGTGTCGGAGATGCGGAACTTAACAGCGCCGCCGCCTTTGGAGTAGTCGTCTTGCGAGCGGCCGTCTGCACCGGTAGGGAACAGGCCAGTGCCCGAACGACCCTTGCCGCTGTCGAGTTTCACGCCCAGCAGGCCGATCACATCAACACCGACGCCGATGGTGCCTTGGGTGTAGCCCGACTGGAACAGGCCGTTGAAGCCCAGGCCAGTTTCGTCTACACGGCTTTTGCCGGTGTCGTTGTTACGGAAGTCGCGGCTGAAGTTCAGCAAACGAGTGTTGATGCTGAAAGTACTGTCTTCAACAAAGCCCTTGGAATCGTCCTGGGCGGACGCCATTGCGAACTGCGAGGTGCCTGCTGAAACAGCCAGGGCGATCATGCTCCACTTCATCACGCGCATCGTGATTTGCTCCTTTGGTTTTAGGAAGAGTACTGCCGTCCCACCTGTATTTTTATCTGGGCGGCTCTTTCTTTTTTGTGTCGGCGCAAAGTTATATCACGCGGACCCTATTGACGATACTTACCCATCTATCCTTTCAGCTTCTTTACGAGGCTGTCGTAAATTGCTATTTCCATGTCGCAAATTCACAGCCCGACTGTAACCAGGCTGACAACTTAAGTGCTGTTTTCAGACCGCTTTCGAAGTTTGAAATCTTCCGTGATACGCACTCAATCGCTTGTGTTTTTATCGCGAAACACCTGCTTCCAAACGGGTGCTGTTGCCGACGATAGTGGGGTGAATGCAACAAGCGTGCACAAAGCGGTAACCAAATGTCATTTTTTCGTGAAAAACGTTACGGGAGTGTAAAAACCGCATAAGCACGGGCTTTTTACGCCGTTTGGTTTGGGCTTGACGCCCAGGCGTTACACCTCTGAAGGGCTGCATAAATCCTGTACCAGGTAAAAACGTTACCGGTTGACCCTCATGAGTGGGTAATCGGCGGATCCCTTTGAGGCACGGGTGGGTCATTTTGGTGCATTCCGTCGAGGCCCGATTCAGCGTAGCTCAAATATTCGCTTGCCTCTAAAGGGGGCACGTTTTTTATCCGCATGCATCGAGGCTTTGCGCATTCGCCGTGAAGCGTTGCGCATTCAAAGGTATGCTGGGCACCTGAAATTGACCTGCCAAACGGAGTGCCCGCGTGTTCGCCTTAGACCAACGCCTGCAACAAGACACACTGGCTATTGGGGACTTCCCGCTCTGCCGCCTGCTGCTGTCCAATGACTCGAATTACCCGTGGTTCATCCTGGTGCCGCGCATTGACGGTATCAGTGAAGTGTTTCAGCTGGATGTCGCCGATCAGCAAACCTTGTGGCAGGAAACAACCGCCCTGGCGGCGTTGTTGAACGAAGGGTGGGCAGCCGACAAGATGAACATTGGTGCGCTGGGTAACGTGGTCAGCCAGTTGCACGTGCACGTGATCGTGCGCAAGCGTGATGATGTCGCCTGGCCTGCACCGGTCTGGGGCAAGCATCCGGCCCGGCCGTACACCGAAGAGCAAGTAACGGCGATACGCGCCCGCCTGCGCGCTTTATTGCCTGCCGGCTTCATCTTTAGCCAGGACTGAATTATGGATCTGCAAGAACGCGTCACCGACCTGGAAAGCCGCCTGGCCTTTCAGGACGACACCATCGAGACCCTCAATGACATTCTGGTCACCCAGCAGCGGGCGGTAGAGCGCCTGCAGCTGCAGATGACGGCGCTGCTCAAGCGTCAGGAAGAAATGGGTGGCCAGTTCGAGTCATCCGAAGAAGAAGCGCCGCCGCCACATTATTAATGCGCGCCATAAAAAAACCGCGATCCAGCAGGGCTGGATCGCGGTTTTTTTACGCCGAGAAAAGTATCAGCGACGCGGCAATGCCGCGATCACGTCTTCGGCTTGCAGGCCTTTGTCACGGTTCATGACGGAGAACTCCACGCGCTGGCCTTCGACCAGAACGCGGTGGCCTTCGCCACGGATGGCCCGGAAGTGGACGAAGATATCGTCGCCCGAATCGCGGGAAATAAAGCCGAAGCCTTTGGAGGTGTTGAACCACTTCACGGTACCGGTATCCCGGTTGGTCATGTCGTAGTTTTGCGTCGCGGCCGCTGGGGACGAACGGTAGAAGCTGATGGCCAGGTGAAGAACGATAGCGACCACAGCAATCACCAGGCTGAGCAGGATAGCCGGGTGGCCGCCGACTTCAGGCATAGGTGCCAGGAGGGTGAGGGTTTGAACGACAACGGTCAGTACCAGCAGCGCGCTGACCAGGTTTTGCAGTTGATGACGTGTGCCTTTGTTCCAGTACGGGATCACCGGTGCCAGCGTCAGGTTAAGAAGGCCGAACAAGGCCAGGTACAGAGCGTCGTGTTGTTCCAGGTAGGGAGGGCTTCCCTGTTGCAAGCTCGGTATAAAGGACAGCAGCAACGCTGCAACGCCCGTTAGCAGGTGGACGATTTTCAACATTTTGATTAACTCACGTTAAGAAGGATCACAAGGAAGAGCTGACGGGCACGGTTCGCTTCTGAACAATGGGAGGCGTTGGGCACGTGCACGGGTATCAGCCTATGTGGTGTGCCGCGCAAATTAACGGCAACCACACGCCGTCTATTTAACAGCAAAGGCTGTGCCTACTCAAATCAAGCATTTCGGGGTGTTGCAGGCGCGATGGCATTTCTGCTTCAAACACTTGTCCTAGACAGGTGCGGACTTTTTCGGCGGCATTTTGGGCGTTTTCCTACTTGAGGCTGAGGCCTGCGCGCCGCCGATTGAACCAGGACTGCTGGGTGAGCAAGCCTGTCATGCAGAGGGGCGATTTGCCGCACGCCAGTTGCGTGTGTCGGGCTGCACACGGCCTGCACTCTTGCTAGAGTGGTCCTGCACCTGATCAATGAATGCTCGTCAATTGAAGGGGAAAAACATGGCAATCGATATTGGTATCAGTGAAGAAGATCGTAAATCCATCGTCGATGGGCTTTCACGGCTGCTGTCCGATACCTATGTACTGTATTTGAAGACCCACAACTTCCATTGGAACGTCACCGGCCCCATGTTTCGTACGCTGCACTTGATGTTTGAAGAGCAGTACAACGAACTCGCGCTGGCGGTGGACTCCATTGCCGAGCGTATCCGTGCCCTGGGCTTTCCGGCGCCGGGTGCCTATTCGATCTACGCCCGTCTGTCTTCGATCAAGGAAGAAGAGGGTGTGCCCAGCGCAGAAGAGATGATCAAGCAATTGGTGGCGGGCCAGGAAGCTGTGACCCGCACCGCGCGCGGTATCTTCCCGTTGCTCGATAAGGTCAGCGATGAGCCGACCGCCGATCTGCTGACCCAGCGTATGCAGGTTCACGAAAAAACGGCGTGGATGCTGCGTTCCCTGCTCGAAAACCAGTAACGCTCCAGCCCCAAAAGCAAACCGAGTGGTGCCGTCCTGGCGCCGCTCGCTTGTTTCTCTGCGCTTCCTGGCGTTGTCCTACGACTATCGACTCCGCGTCTTCTGGCTGCCCCGCACGTCCTGCTGTTTTATAGGGCCACTGTCCGATGGGAGAAACCCATGGGCTGCTGTTTGGCAATGGAGTGTCAGGTGTATGTCACGCGGAGTGGGTAGTGGAGTGATGGAAACCTGTGGTTTTCATAAGATAAAAGTCGATCCTTTTGCTAAAGGGTTCGATATGGGACTGGCCAAGCCATTGTCCCGGTCGGTCAGACTCAACGGGTTTTCCACGTGCCTGCGGCTCGAGCAGATCTATTGGAATATCCTCACGGAGATAGCCAGGCTCAATGCCTGCTCAGTCAGCGCATTGCTGTCTTATGTCGATCGGGAAGTGCATTTGCGTTACGGAGGAGTGAAGAACTTCAGTGGCTTGGTCAGGGTGGTGTGCGTGGTTCACGTATTAAAAGGCAGTACGGCGTCGCACCACCCTGACTAGTCAGGTGGCACCGGGCCGGCCCGCTGCCCGGGCGGGCAAGGCCTGGGGCAGAAAGCCGGCTGCGCTGCTTCGATTTACCAGATATAATCCCGCGCTTTGCTGCGCGTGCCGGGTCTTTACCCACAGGGCGGGTGCAGCGCAGTAATGATCTGATCGCCGAGACATCTCCATGCCCATGTACGATTATCAATGTGCTTCCTGTGGTCATCAGTTGGAAGCCATTCAGAAAATCAGCGCAGCGCCGCTGGTCGATTGCCCTGCCTGCCAGGCACCTGAGCTGAAGAAGATGTTGTCCATGCCGGGCTTTCGCCTGAGCGGCGGTGGCTGGTACGAGACCGACTTCAAGACCGGCGCCAAGAAGAATCTGGCGGGCGGCGACAAAGCAGACTGAGTTGAACTCTACGCGCAGGCTCCTGCATTATCCGTCCCCTGCTTAACTGTACGGTGACGAGGCGAGCCTCCACCGAAATTCGAATTACGAGAAGTGAAACCACTATCATGATGCGCAGCCACTATTGCGGCCAACTGAACGAGACCCTGGATGGTCAGGAAATCACCCTGTGCGGATGGGTTCACCGTCGCCGTGACCACGGCGGGGTGATCTTCCTCGATATCCGTGATCGTGATGGTCTGGCCCAGGTGGTGTTCGATCCGGACCGCGCTGAAAGCTTCGCCGCCGCCGACCGCGTGCGCAGCGAATACGTTGTGAAAATTACCGGCAAGGTTCGCCTGCGTCCGGCCGGTGCCGTGAACGCGAACATGGCGTCCGGCGCGATTGAAGTGCTGGGTTACGAGCTGGAAGTGCTGAACGAGTCGGAAACCCCGCCGTTCCCGCTCAACGAATACTCCGACGTCGGCGAAGAAACTCGCCTGCGCTACCGCTTCCTGGACCTGCGTCGTCCGGAAATGGCCGAGAAGCTGCGCCTGCGTTCGCGCATGACCACCAGCATCCGCCGCTTCCTCGACGAAAACGGCTTTCTCGACGTCGAAACGCCGATCCTCACCCGGGCCACCCCGGAAGGCGCGCGTGACTACCTGGTGCCGAGCCGTACCCACGCCGGTTCCTTCTTCGCCTTGCCGCAATCGCCGCAACTGTTCAAGCAGCTGCTGATGGTGGCCGGCTTCGACCGTTACTACCAGATCGCCAAGTGCTTCCGCGACGAAGACCTGCGCGCCGACCGCCAGCCGGAATTCACCCAGATCGACATCGAGACCAGCTTCCTCGATGAAAAAGAGATCATGGGCCTGACCGAACAAATGATCCGCAACCTGTTCAAGGAAGTGCTGGACCTGGAATTCGGCGAGTTCCCGCATATGACCTTCGAAGAAGCCATGCGCCGCTACGGTTCCGACAAGCCAGACCTGCGTATCCCGCTGGAACTGGTGGACGTGGCCGACCAGCTCAAGGAAGTCGACTTCAAGGTGTTCAGCGGCCCGGCCAACGACCCTAAATGCCGCATCGCCGCCCTGCGCGTGCCTGGCGGCGCGAGCATGCCGCGCAAGCAGATCGACGACTACACCAAGTTCGTCGGCATCTACGGTGCCAAGGGCCTGGCGTACATCAAGGTCAATGAGCGCGCCAATGGCGTTGACGGCCTGCAATCGCCGATCGTGAAGAACATTCCGCTGGACAACCTGAACGCGATCCTCGATCGCGTCGGTGCGGTTGACGGCGACATCGTGTTCTTCGGCGCCGACAAAGCCAAGATCGTCAGCGAAGCCCTGGGCGCGCTGCGGATCAAGCTGGGCCACGACCTGGACCTGCTGACCTGCAAGTGGGCACCGATGTGGGTCGTCGACTTCCCGATGTTCGAAGAGAACGACGACGGCAGCTTCAGCGCCTTGCACCACCCGTTCACTGCACCGAAGTGCTCGCCTGAAGAGTTGGAAGCCAACCCGGCAGGCGCGCTGTCGCGTGCCTACGACATGGTCTTGAACGGCACCGAACTGGGTGGCGGTTCGATCCGTATCCACCGCAAAGAGATGCAGCAAGCGGTGTTCCGCCTGTTGGGCATCAACGAAGCGGAACAGGAAGAGAAATTCGGCTTCCTGCTCGATGCCCTGAAGTACGGCGCTCCGCCGCACGGCGGCCTGGCATTCGGTCTGGACCGTCTGGTAATGCTGATGACCGGCGCCCAGTCGATCCGTGAAGTGATCGCCTTCCCGAAAACCCAGAGTGCTGCGGACGTAATGACCCAGGCTCCGGGCGTGGTGGATGCCAAGGCGCTGCGCGAGTTGCACATCCGTCTGCGCGAGACGCCAAAGGCTGAGTAAGGCTGCTGCGTGAAAGCGCACTGAGGTTTACGCAGTCTAAAAAGGCGCATCTTCGGATGCGCCTTTGCGTTACAAGGGTTGTGCTTTTAAGAGGAAAATCCTGCCTGGGGCGGGATTGATAAGGTTTCTAGAGAATTTCGGAGTTGTGTTATGGCTGGCCATTCCAAGTGGGCGAACATCAAGCACCGCAAAGAGCGTCAGGATGCCAAGAAAGGCAAGATTTTCACCAAGTGGATTCGCGAGCTGACCGTTGCTGCCCGCCAAGGCGGTGGTGACCCGGGCTCCAACCCGCGTCTGCGCCTGGCGCTGGACAAGGCTTTGGGCGCGAACATGAGCCGCGACATCATCGATCGCGCCGTGGCCCGTGGTGCCGGCGCCGCCGACACCGACGACATGGTCGAGCTGAGCTACGAAGGCTACGGCCCGGGCGGCGTGGCGGTGATGGTCGAGTGCATGACCGACAACCGCAACCGTACTGCGGCAGCCGTGCGCCATGCGTTCAGCAAATGCGGCGGCAACCTGGGCACCGACGGTTCGGTGGCCTACCTGTTCGAGCGCAAAGGGCAGATCACCTTTGCGCCGGGTACGGATGAAGACGCGCTGATGGAAGCTGCGATGGAGGCTGACGCCGACGACGTGGTGACCAACGAAGACGGCTCCATCGATGTGTTCACTTCCTTCGCCGGCTTCTATGCGGTGCGCAACGCCCTGGAAGCGGCAGGTTTCAAAGGCACCGACGCGGAAATCGTGATGCTGCCGACCACCAGCGCCGAACTGGACCTGGACGGCGCGCAGAAAGTGCTGAAGATGCTGGATATGCTGGAAGACCTGGATGACGTGCAGAACGTGTACTCGAACGCCGACATCCCGGAATCTGTAGCCGAGCAGCTCACCTGAGAACAATGAGGATCCCCTGTGGGAGCGGGCTTGCTCGCGAATGCGGTGTGTCAGTCACTTGATGCATTAACTGAATGGCCGCTTTCGCGAGCAAGCCCGCTCCCACATTGGGTCTATCTGTATCCACAAAACTGCAGGCGTTATGACTTTAATCCTAGGTATCGATCCCGGTTCGCGCATCACCGGTTTTGGCGTGGTGCAACAGACCCCGCGCGGCTGCGTCTACGTCGCCTCGGGCTGCATTCGCACCGGTGCGGGCGAGTTGGCCGAGCGCCTGCAGATTGTCTACCGCGGCGTGCGTGAAGTGATCCAGACCTACGGGCCGGTGACCATGGGCATCGAAAAAGTCTTCATGGCCAAAAATGCCGACTCCGCGCTCAAGCTTGGCCAGGCCCGTGGCGCCGCGATTGTTGCCGGTGCGGAGGAGGGCATGGAAATCGCCGAGTACACCGCCACCCAGGTCAAACAGGCCGTGGTCGGCACCGGTGCGGCCAATAAGGAGCAGGTGCAGATGATGGTCATGCACATGCTCAAGCTCACTTCAAAACCACAAATCGACGCCTCCGACGCCCTGGCCATTGCCATTTGCCATGCGCACACGCGCTCAAGCTTGCTGCCGCACGGCCTGGGCACGGCACGCAGTCGTGGCGGCCGGCTGCGTCTCTGATAGCATCAGCGCAATCGTTATTTCCGGTCAGGCCTCAATCTGACCCCAAGCTTTAAGGATCTGAACCGTGATTGGACGCTTGCGCGGCACCCTGGCTGAGAAACAGCCGCCGCACCTGATTCTGGATGTCAATGGGTTGGGGTATGAGCTGGAAGTGCCCATGACCACCCTGTATCGCCTACCGTCGGTCGGCGAGCCGCTGACCCTGCACACTCATCTGGTGGTACGGGAAGACGCGCAACTGCTCTACGGTTTCATTGGCAAGCGCGACCGCGACTTTTTCCGCGAGCTGATCCGCTTGAATGGCGTGGGGCCAAAGCTCGCGCTGGCGTTGATGTCGAGCCTGGAAGTCGATGAGCTGGTGCGCGCGGTCTCGGCCCAGGACACTTCGGCGTTGACCAAAGTGCCGGGTGTCGGCAAGAAAACCGCTGAGCGTCTGCTGGTGGAACTCAAGGACCGCTTCAAGGCCTGGGAAGTGGTACCGAGCATGTTTGCCCTGGTGCCGAACCAGCCGGACATGCCGGCAAGCCAGGTCGCCAGCGCCGAGAGCGATGCGGTCAGTGCGTTGATCTCCCTGGGCTACAAGCCGCAGGAAGCGAGCAAAGCCGTATCGGCCATCAAGGACAAGAACCTGAGCAGCGAAGACATGATCCGCCGAGCCCTGAAGGGAATGATTTAAGTGATTGAAGCTGATCGTCTGATCGCGGCCACTGGCCCGCGCGACCGTGAAGAAGTCCAGGACCGGGCCATCCGCCCGCTGAGCCTGGCTGAATACATCGGCCAACCCACCGTACGCGAGCAAATGGAGTTGTTTATCCAGGCCGCGCGCGGGCGCAGCGAGTCCCTGGACCACACCTTGATCTTCGGCCCGCCGGGGCTGGGTAAAACCACGCTGGCGAACATCATCGCCCAGGAAATGGGCGTGTCGATCAAGTCCACCTCCGGCCCGGTGCTGGAGCGTCCGGGTGATCTGGCGGCCTTGCTGACCAACCTTGAGCCGCACGATGTGCTGTTTATCGACGAGATTCACCGGTTGTCGCCCATCGTCGAAGAAGTGCTGTACCCGGCCATGGAAGATTTTCAGCTCGACATCATGATCGGCGAGGGCCCGGCGGCCCGCTCGATCAAACTCGACCTGCCGCCGTTCACCCTGGTGGGCGCGACCACCCGCGCGGGCATGCTGACCAACCCGCTGCGAGACCGTTTCGGGATTGTTCAACGTCTAGAGTTCTATAGCACCGCAGACCTGGCGACGATTGTCAGCCGTTCGGCGAGCATCCTGGGCTTGCCGCTCGACCCGGAAGGCGCGTTTGAAATCGCCCGTCGAGCGCGAGGCACGCCGCGGATCGCCAACCGTTTGCTGCGACGTGTGCGCGATTTTGCTGAAGTGCGCGCCAAGGGGCATATCACCAAGGCCGTGGCCGATTTGGCGTTGAACCTGCTGGATGTGGACGAACATGGCTTCGATCACCAGGATCGACGTCTACTCTTGACCATGATCGAGAAGTTCGACGGCGGCCCGGTGGGTGTGGACAGCCTGGCGGCGGCGATCAGCGAGGAGCGTCATACCATTGAGGATGTGCTGGAACCGTACCTGATCCAGCAGGGTTACATCATGCGCACGCCAAGGGGGCGGGTGGTGACGCGTCATGCTTATCTGCACTTCGGGTTAAACATTCCGTCACGATTGGGCGAGATGCCTGTAGTAGACGAATTCCTGGATGCAGTGGACGATTAAAAAGCTCACGTCAGTCGATTTATCTGAGGTTTGTGCTGTCCTAGTGGCTGGTAGCGTCATTCAGTTGCTGCAAATGTTTCAGAGAATGAAAAAACAGTTGCCCAGCCGGATTGGCAACCTGAGGAGTAAGCACTAGAGTATGCGCGCGCAAAACGGGGATCAGTCGTTCGCACATCGCTGTCGCGTTTATTACGAGGACACCGATGCCGGCGGCATCGTTTATTACGTCAACTACCTCAAGTTCATGGAGCGGGCTCGAACCGAGCGGCTACGGGAGCTGGGCTTTGCCCAATCCCAGCTGGCAGGGGAGGACCTGTTATTTGTCGTGCATTCCAGCGAGGCGCGTTACCACGCACCGGCGCGATTGGACGACGAGTTACTGGTCAGCGCTGAAGTAATCGAATTGAACCGTGTCAGCCTGCGCTTTAAACAGCAGGTCAGGCGGGCAACGGATGCAACGCTGCTCTGTGAGGGGCAGTTCCTGGTGGCCTGTGTGCGCACCAATAGTTTGAAACCCCGGGCCATTCCCGAAGCTCTACGTGCGGCCTTTGCCGGCGTAAGCGGCGCGGGTAAACAATCAAAGCAGGAGATTTAGCGTGGAACCTACCGTCGTCGACCATTCCTCCATGTGGAGCCTGGTCAGCAATGCCAGTGTCGTGGTTCAACTGGTGATGCTGGTCCTGGTAGCCGCATCGGTTACCTCTTGGGTCATGATTTTTCAGCGCAGCAATTTGCTGCGTGCCGGTCGACGTGCCCTGGAGAGCTTCGAAGAGCGCTTCTGGTCGGGTATCGACCTGTCCAAGCTGTACCGTCAGGCCGGCAGCAATCCGGACCCGGATTCGGGCGTCGAGCAGATCTTCCGCGCCGGCTTCAAGGAATTCTCTCGCCTGCGCCAGCAACCGGGCGTTGACCCGGAAGCGGTCATGGAAGGCGTGGCCCGTGCCATGCGCGTCGCGATTTCCCGTGAAGAAGAGAAGCTGGAGCAGAGCCTGCCGTTTCTCGCCACCGTCGGTTCCGTGAGCCCGTACATCGGCCTGTTCGGTACAGTGTGGGGCATCATGAACTCCTTCCGTGGCCTGGCTCAGGCCCAGCAAGCGACCCTGGCCACCGTGGCCCCGGGTATCGCCGAAGCCCTGATCGCCACCGCGATTGGCTTGTTCGCTGCTATCCCCGCAGTAATTGCCTACAACCGTTTTGCCGCGCGCGGCGAGACCTTGATCAGCCGTTACTACACCTTCGCCGATGAATTCCAGGCGATCCTGCACCGTAAAGTGCACACCAGCGAAGAATAAGCAGGTAATTCCCAATGGCTTTAATCGCTCGAGCTCGCAAAAAGCGCAAGCCGGTCGCCGAGATGAACGTAGTGCCTTACATCGACGTGATGTTGGTGCTGCTGGTCATCTTCATGGTGACCGCGCCGATGCTCAATCAGGGCGTGAAGGTTGATCTGCCCAAGGTTTCCAGCGAAGCCTTGCCGCAAGACAACAACACTCAGGTCCTGACCATTTCGATCAAGGCTGACAAGACCTATTACTGGAACCTTGGCAGCGAAGTCGATACCCAGAAACAGCAGGACAAGGCCATGACCTTGCCGCAGATGACCGATGCCGTGACCAAGATCATCCGGGCCGGCAACGAAGGCGGCAAGCACACCCAGGTGTTCATTCGCGGCGATAAAGTGGTCGACTATGGTTCCGTCATGGGCGCCATGGGTGGGCTGCAGAAGGCCGGCGTGGGTAACGTTGGCTTGATTACCGAGGCGCCCTGATGCAGCAACAGCGAGAGCCGTCCGCCTCGGAAAGCTACTTCTGGCCTAGCGTCTGGGCAATTGCCCTGCACGTCCTGGTGTTTGGCATGCTGTTCGTCAGCTTTGCCATGACCCCTGACCTGCCGCCAGCCAAGCCGATCGTGCAGGCGACCCTGTATCAGCTGAAATCGAAAAGTCAGGCCACCACCCAGACCAATCAGAAGATTGCGGGTGAGGCCCAGAAGTCGGCTGCGCGCCAGACTGAAGTCGAACAGATGGAACAGAAGAAGGTCGAGCAGGAAGCGGTGAAGGCTGCTGCGGAACAAAAGAAAGAAGAGGCGGCTCAAAAGGCCGAGGAATCGAAAAAGGCTGACGAAGCCAAGAAAGCTGACGAGGCGAAAAAGGCTGATGAAGCCAAGAAAGCCGACAAAGCTGCCGAAGCTAAAAAAGCCGAAGAGAAACAATTGGCTGATATAGCTAAGAAGAAGTCTGAAGAAGAAGCCAAAAAAGCTGCTGAAGAAGAGGCCAAGAAAAAGGCCGCTGAAGAAGCCAAGAAAAAGATAGTCGAAGACGCGAAGAAGAAAGCCGCCGAAGACGCCAAGAAAAAAGCTGAAGCAGACGAGGCGAAGAAGAAAGTCGCCGACGACGCGAAGAAGAAAGCTGCCGCCGACGCCAGCAAGAAAAAGGCCCAGGAAGCAGCACGTAAATCCGCCGAAGAGAAAAAGGCCCAGGCCTTGGCAGATTTGCTTTCCGACACGCCGCAGCGTCAGCAAGCCTTGGCCGATGAACGTGGTGATGAAGTCGCGGGCAGTTTCGACGACCTGATTCGGGCACGAGCAGCGGAAGGCTGGACACGTCCACCTTCAGCACGCAAAGGCATGACAGTAGTGCTGCAGATCGGCATGTTGCCGGACGGTACGGTGACTTCGGTCAGCGTGGCCAAGTCCAGTGGTGACGGTTCGTTCGACAGTTCGGCGGTTGCCGCGGTCAAGAACATTGGCCGGTTGACCGAGATGCAGGGAATGAAACCAAGCGACTTCGCTCCCTATCGTTCATTCAAGATGACATTCACACCTGAGGATCTAGCCTTGTGAGAAACCTTCTTCGAGGAATGCTTGTCGTTATTTGCTGTATGGCAGGGATAGCGGCGGCGGATGAAAAGAACATTCTGGTTACCAGCGGTAGCGATCGGGCCACCCCGATTGCCGTAGTACCGTTCGGCTGGCAGGGCGGCAGCGTGCTGCCGGACGACATGGCCCAGATCGTCAGTGACGACCTGCGCAACTCCGGTTACTACGCGCCGATTCCGAAAGGCAACATGATCAGCCAGCCTAACCAGGCCAGCGAAGTTGTGTTCCGTGACTGGAAGGCAGTGGGCGCCCAGTACCTGATGGTCGGCAACATCACGCCGGCCGGCGGTCGCCTGCAGATCCAGTACACGTTGTTCAACGTGGCCACCGAGCAGCAGGTCTTGACCGGCAGCGTTTCGGGCACCGCCGAACAACTGCGGGACATGGCGCACTACATCTCCGACCAGTCGTTTGAAAAGCTCACCGGTATCAAAGGTGCTTTCTCGACGCGTCTGCTGTATGTAACGGCTGAGCGTTTCTCTGTAGACAACACTCGTTACACGTTGCAGCGTTCGGACTACGACGGTGCACGCGCTGTGACCTTGCTGCAATCGCGTGAGCCAATCCTGTCGCCGCGCTTTGCGCCGGACGGCAAGCGTATTGCCTACGTATCGTTCGAGCAGCGTCGTCCACGCATCTTCGTTCAGCACATCGATACCGGTCGTCGCGAGCAGATCACCAACTTCGAAGGCCTCAACGGTGCGCCAGCCTGGTCGCCGGATGGTTCGCGCCTGGCGTTCGTACTGTCCAAAGACGGCAACCCTGATATCTACGTGATGAACATGGCTTCGCGCCAGATCAGCCGTGTTACCAGCGGCCCGGGCATCAACACCGAACCGTTCTGGGGTAAGGATGGTTCGACCATCTACTTCACCTCCGACCGTGGCGGCAAGCCTCAAATCTACAAAACAAGCGTAGGTGGCGGTGGCGCAGAACGCGTGACCTTTATTGGTAACTACAATGCCAACCCTAAGCTTTCGGCTGATGAAAAGACGTTGGTGATGATTCACCGTCAGGATGGTTTCACTAATTTCCGGGTTGCGGCCCAGGATTTGCAGCGCGGAACCGTAAAAATCCTCACAGATACCAACCTTGATGAGTCAGCTACTGTTGCGCCCAACGGCACCATGGTAATCTACGCCACCCGCCAGCAGGGCCGGGGAGTCTTGATGCTCGTGTCCATTAATGGACGCGTAAGGCTCCCGCTTCCTACCGCTCAAGGCGAAGTCAGAGAACCGTCCTGGTCCCCTTACCTGAACTGACGCGGCGCTACAAAAAGAAGTACTTAACACACTGGGGTTCATTAGGAGTTTCACGATGGAAATGCTGAAGTTTGGTAAGTTTGCTGCTCTGGCTCTGGCTCTGTCCGTAGCCGTTGGTTGCTCGTCTAAAGGCGGCGACAATGCCGGTGAAGGCGCAGCTGTTGATCCAAACGCTGGTTACGGCGCTAACACTGGTGCAGTTGACGGCTCCCTGAGCGAAGAAGCTGCTCTGCGCGCTATCACCACTTTCTACTTCGAATACGACAGTTCGGACCTGAAGCCAGAAGCCATGCGCGCTCTGGACGTTCACGCGAAGGACCTGAAAGCTAACGGCGCTCGCGTTGTTCTGGAAGGTAACACTGACGAACGTGGTACTCGTGAGTACAACATGGCACTGGGCGAGCGTCGTGCGAAAGCCGTTCAGCGCTACCTGGTACTGCAAGGTGTTGCTCCAGGCCAACTGGAACTGGTTTCCTACGGTAAAGAGCGTCCAGTTGCTACTGGCCACGACGAGCAGTCCTGGGCTCAAAACCGTCGCGTCGAACTGCGTAAGTAATTCGTCATGCGAACGTGCCGTCGTGCTCTAACTGTATTGGCTCTCAGCCTCGCACCGCTTGCGGTGTGGGCTGCGGTTCCTGTGGAAGATAGCAACTCTGGCTATAACAATAGCGGGAGCAGTTATCCGCCAGCGGGTTATGGCACGAACGGCGCCTATGCTGGGGGAGCGGCTACGTCCGCTCCCTCGGCACAGGGCGAACTGTTCAACCAGCTGCAACGCATGCAGGATCAATTGTCGCAGCAACAAGGCACGATTGAAGTTCTGCAGAATCAAGTGAACCAGCTCAAGCAAGAAGGCCTGGAGCGTTACCAGGATCTTGACCGACGCATTGGAGCCGGCGTTACACCTGCCGCCACTCCTGATAATTCTTCTGCCGGTGGCGCACCAAGCGCCGCCGGTGGTGCAGCAGCAGGGGCCGCGGCGGCAAGCCAAGCCCCTGCTGCCAGCAGTGAACCGGGTGATCCGGCGAAGGAAAAGCTGTATTACGATGCAGCCTTCGACCTGATCAAAGCCAAGGATTTCGATAAGGCCAGCCAGGCCTTTACCGCATTCCTGCGCAAATACCCGAACAGCCAATACGCGGGCAATGCCCAGTACTGGTTGGGCGAGGTCAACTTGGCCAAGGGTGATTTGCAAGGTGCAGGCCAGGCTTTTGCCAAGGTCAGCCAGCTTTACCCAAAGCACGCCAAGGTGCCTGATTCGCTGTACAAACTCGCTGACGTAGAACGCCGCCTGGGTCACACCGACAAGGTCAAAGGCATTCTGCAGCAGGTGGTTGCCCAGTATCCGGGTACCTCCGCTGCCCAGTTGGCCCAGCGGGACCTGCAGCGTTTGTAAGCGATGCTTCCCGTTTAGAAGAAACCCGCGCCTGGCGCGGGTTTTTTCGTTAGAATCCACGCCCTTTTATGAAACACGCTTCCTGGGGTTTACGCGTTTGCGCAATTCCTTGAAGTGCCTGACGGAGGCGGACAGCCTGTTTAGCTGTTACGCCCGTGGCGACTATGCAAGACACATTACGTATTACCGAAGTTTTTTACTCGTTACAGGGTGAAACGCGCACTGCTGGCCTGCCTACTGTATTTGTACGGCTGACCGGCTGCCCCTTGCGTTGCCAATATTGTGACAGCGCCTACGCCTTCAGCGGCGGCACCGTGCGCACCCTGGACGACATCCTCGAGCAGGTTGCCGGCTTCAAGCCGCGCTACGTCTGTGTGACGGGCGGCGAACCCCTGGCCCAGCCCAATGCCATCCCACTGCTCAAGCGGCTGTGTGACGCCGGTTACGAGGTTTCACTCGAAACCAGCGGCGCCCTGGACATCTCGGCCGTGGATCCGCGCGTCAGCCGTGTGGTCGACCTCAAGACCCCTGGCTCCAAAGAAGCGCACCGCAACCTGTACGCCAACATGGACCTGCTGACCGCCAACGATCAGGTCAAGTTCGTGATCTGTTCCCGCGACGATTATGACTGGGCGGCTTCCAAGCTGATCCAGTACGGGCTGGACCGTCGTGCAGGCGAGGTGCTGTTCTCTCCCAGCCATCACGACCTGAACGCTCGCGACCTGGCTG
Source organism: Pseudomonas sp. NFX183 (assembly GCF_047943075.1). Taxonomy (NCBI): domain Bacteria; kingdom Pseudomonadati; phylum Pseudomonadota; class Gammaproteobacteria; order Pseudomonadales; family Pseudomonadaceae; genus Pseudomonas; species Pseudomonas sp. NFX183. Next base: position 3,531,149 of record NZ_CP181333.1, read on the forward strand.
ACTGGGTGGTGGCGGACAACCTGCCGGTGCGCCTGCAGTTGCAGCTGCACAAATACCTGTGGAATGACGAGCCGGGGCGCTGATATGGCTGATCACAAGCGTGCAGTTATCCTGCTTTCCGGCGGTCTGGACTCCGCCACCCTGGTGGCCATGGTTCGCGCCCAAGGCTTCAGCTGCTACACCCTGAGCTTCGACTACGGCCAGCGCCACCGCGCCGAGCTGAACGCCGCCGCGCGCGTGGCCCGTGACATGGGCGTGGTTGAGCACAAGGTGATCGGCCTCAACCTCAATGGCATCGGCGGGTCCGCGCTCACCGACAGCAGCATTGACGTGCCCGAGGCGCCCAGTGAAGGCATTCCGCTGACCTACGTGCCAGCGCGCAACACCGTATTTCTGTCCCTGGCCCTTGGGTGGGCTGAAGTATTGAATGCTCGCGACATCTTCATCGGCGTCAACGCGCTGGACTACAACGGCTATCCGGACTGCCGGCCAGCGTACGTCGAGTCGTTCGAGCGCATGGCCAACCTGGCCACCAAGGCCGGCGTAGAAGGGCAGGGCTTCCGTATTCAGGCGCCGCTGCAGAACATGACCAAGGCGGACATTGTGAAGACTGGTGTAGGACTTGGCGTCGATTACACGCTGACTGTTTCCTGCTATCAGGCAGACGATGACGGCCGTGCATGTGGGAAATGCGACGCCTGCCGACTGCGCGCAGAAGGCTTCCAAGCGGCCGGAATTACTGACCCCACGCGTTATTTCTGATTTATTTAAAATAAGGTGTTGAATAATCCTTAGAAATCAGTATTATACGCGCCACCACACAGCGGGTCGTTAGCTCAGTTGGTAGAGCAGTTGGCTTTTAACCAATTGGTCGTAGGTTCGAATCCCACACGACCCACCATTTTTGGCGGTTTAGAAAATCCGGAAGGCCCACGCAAGTGAGGATTTCCGGGTTTTTTTTTGCCTGTGATTTGGGCCTTGCGACGCCAGGCTCCTGCGCGTCCTTGGCGTACAGACTTATCGCGACCTGTGCATCGAACAATACGTAAACTCAGCCCGCTCGGACTGAGCCCGCCACCAAGCCCCAATGCTTTGCCACGCCGAGCGGTTACCCAAACCGCCCGGTAATGTAGTCCTCAGTCTGCTTCATCTTCGGCGTGGTAAAGATCTGGTCGGTCTTGCCGTACTCAATCAATTCCCCCATGAACATGAACGCGGTGTTGTCCGACACCCGTGCGGCCTGCTGCATGTTGTGGGTCACGATGATCACCGTGTACTGCGTCTTCAACTCCGTAATCAATTGCTCGATGCGCCCGGTGGAAATGGGGTCGAGCGCTGAGGTCGGCTCGTCCAGCAGCAACACTTGCGGGCGCAGCGCGATGGTGCGAGCGATGCACAGTCGCTGTTGCTGACCACCGGAGAGGCTCTGTGCGCTCTGGTTGAGTTTGTCTTTGACCTCATCCCATAGGGCGCCGCCGCGCAGGGCTTGTTCGACGCGATCGTTCATTTCGCGGCGGGAAAGTTTTTCGTGGTGGCGCACGGCATAGGCGATGTTGTCGTAGATCGACATCGGAAACGGCACCGGCTTTTGGAACACCATCCCCACGTGGCTGCGCAGGCGGTTCATCGAGTAGCCGGGAGCGAGGATGTTCTCGCCATTGAGCAGCACTTCGCCACGGGCTTCCTGCTTGGGGTACATCGAGTAGATGCGGTTGAACACGCGCAGCAAGGTGGATTTGCCACAGCCCGAGGGGCCGATGATGGCGGTGATGCGTTTTTCCGGGATATCAATGTCGATGGCGTTCAGCGAGCGCTGGTTGTTGTAGAAAAACTCCAACCCGCGCACCTGGATTTTGGTTTTTTCGTGAGTAATGCCGGTAGCGTCCATCAGTGAGACCTATTGCGTAAAAGAATCAGGCGGGATGTCAGGCTCAGCACCAGCACGAACAGCGTCAGCACCAGTGCGCCCGCCCAGGCGAGCGCGTGCCAGTCATCGAACGGGCTCATGGCGTACTGGAAAATAACCACGGGTACGCTGGCAATCGGCTTGAGCAGGTTGCTGCTCCAGAACTGATTGCCGAAGGCGGTGAACAGCAAAGGCGCGGTTTCCCCAGTGATCCGTGCCAGAGCGAGCAGGATGCCGGTGACGACGCCGGCCTTGGCCGCTCTCAACACAATCTGCAGCGTCAACTTCCATTGCGGTACACCCAATGCCAAGGCTGCCTCGCGCATGGTCGAAGGTTGCAGCTGGAGCATTTCATCGGTGGTGCGCACCACTACCGGGATCACCAGCAGAGCCAGGGCCAGGGCACCGGCGATGGCGGAAAACCCGACCTGATGGTTAGTCAGCAGGTTCAGCGGCAGGATGACGCCGGTGTAGATAAACAGGCCCAGCACAATCGATGGCGCCGACAGCAGGATGTCGTTGATAAACCGCACCGTGGTGCCCAGGCGCGAGTGGCGGGCGAACTCCGCCAGCCAGGTTCCCGCCATCAGCCCGATGGGCGTGCCGATCAACAGCGCGATGCCGGACATCAGCGCGCTGCCGTAAAACGCATTGGCCAGCCCGCCTTCGGTGCCGGGTGGCGGGGTCATTTGGGTAAACAGGCGCAGGTTCAGAGCCTGGAACCCATTGATCAGGGTGGTCAGCAGAATCCACGCCAGCCACAGCAAGCCAAAGGCGGTGGCGCCGCAACTGAAGAACATGGCCACAGCGTTTTTAAGCGCGCGCTGGCGGTACAGGCGTTCGTGAGTGTTCATAACCCTTCCTTACGCGACAAGCGCATCAGCATCAGGCGTGCCAGTGCCAGCACCACGAATGTCACGATAAACAGCAAGAAGCCCAAGGCGATCAGCGCGGAGCGATGCAGGTCGGTGTAGGCCTCGCTGAATTCGTTGGCGATGACGGAAGCGATCGAGCTGCTGGGCATCAGCAGGGACGCGGAAAACTGTTGCGCGTTACCCAATACAAAGGTCACGGCCATGGTCTCGCCAAGGGCGCGGCCCAAGCCGAGAAAGATCCCGCCTACGACGGCCGAGCGGGTGTAGGGCAAGACGATGTCCCACACCACCTCCCAGGTAGTGCTGCCAAGCGCGTAGGCCGATTCTTTCAACGGCGTGGGCACACTGCGAAACACCTCATGCATCACCGAGGTGATAAACGGCATGATCATCACCGCCAGCACGATGCCGGCAGTGAGCATGCCAATTCCCAACGGCGGGCCCTGGAACAGCGAGCCAACAAAGGGCAGGGCGCCCAGGTAGTCATTGATCAAGGGCGAGAGGTGTTCGGCCATGAACGGCCCGAACACGAACAGGCCCCACATGCCGTAGATGATCGAGGGGATACCGGCGAGCAGTTCAATCGCCGACGCGACCGGCATCTTCAGCCACGGCGGTGCGACTTCGGTAAGAAAAATCGCAATGCCAAAGCTCACCGGCACCGCAATCAGCAAGGCCAGAAACGAGGTGACCAAGGTGCCGTAAATCGGCACCACGGCACCAAAGTGGTTGTTCACCGCATCCCATTCGGTGCTGGTGATAAAGCTCCAACCAAAGGTCTTGAACGCCAGGCCGCCGCCCCACAGGGTCGAGGCGGCAATGGCACCCAGCAGCACCAACACCAGCATGGCGGCGCCGAACATCGAGCGTTTGAACCACAAATCGTGGCGTTGATCGCGGGTGGCACGACGGTCGCCCGCGGTGTCGCCTGCGTGAGTACTCATAACCAGCGGGTGGACGGTGTCGTTCATATCAGATGTGCTCACCGCCTTCCTCAATCAATGAGCAAGGCGGTTGTAGGGCGAATCAGTTGGCGAAGTCAGACTTCCAGTAACCTTCGATGCGCGACACCAGGGAGTCGGGCAGGGCTACATAGTCCAGCGCTGCTGCCTGTTGCTGGCCTTTTTCCAGCGACCATTTGAAGAAGCTGAACGCCGCCTGGCTTTGCTCGGCATTCTTGGGCTGCTTGTACATGATGATCCAGGTGGTCGCCGTGATCGGCCACGCGCCTTCGCCTGGGGCGTTGGTCATGATCAGGTTGAAGTCCTTGGCGTTGGCCCAGTCGGCGGTGTCCGCGGCTGCCTGGAACGCTTTGGCGTCAGGTTTGACGAATTTGCCCGACGCATTCTTCAACTGGGTGTAGGTCATCTTGTTCTGCAGGGCGTAGGCGTATTCCACAAAGCCAATAGAGTTCTTGATCTGCTTCACGTAGGCCGAAACGCCTTCGTTGCCTTTGCCGCCCACACCGACCGGCCACGGCACAGTGGTGCCGAAACCGATCTTGGTTTTCCAGCTGTCACTGACTTTGGCCAGGTAGTTGGTGAAGTTGTACGAGGTGCCCGAGCCGTCGGAGCGGTGCACCACGGTGATGTTTGCCACCGGCAGGTTCAAGCCCGGGTTGAGCGCGGCGATGGCCGGGTCGTTCCAGGCCTTGATGTCACCAAGGAAGATCTTCGCCAGTACGTCGCCGTCGAGCTTCAACTGGCCCGGCGCAATACCTTCCACGTTCATCACCGGCACGATGCCGCCGATCACGCTGGGAAACTGGCCCAGGCCGCCGGCCTTGAGCTCGTCGGCGGACAGCGGGGCGTCGGAGGCGCCGAAGTCCACGGTGGCGGCCTTGATTTGGGCAATACCGCCGCCGGAGCCGATCGACTGGTAGTTGATGCGGTTGTTGGAGTTCTTGCTGTAGTCCTGCGACCACTTCGACAGCACCGGGTAGACGAAGCTGGAACCGGCACCGGTAACGTCAGTGGCGTGGGCCACGCCGCTCAGGCACAGGGCGGCGAACAGAACAGACAGACTTTTTTTAGTCGGCAACATCACGACAACACCTCAAGGGAAGGGTTAAGTGGGATAGGTCCACCTGTCTAAGACGTGACGATTTAATTCCTGAGATATGTCTGTTTAATGACGGTTTGGCTTTATGAAGAAACATTTAGAAATGTTTGCGTCGGTGAACGCGGACTTGCCCTCGTCCAGCTTCAATGTCGGGGTGTGGGCACGGGTTAAGGGTTGGTTTTGCGGGTTTTGGTTGCAGTGCCGGGGTGCGGGATGGTTTTTGATTGTTGCAGAGGAACTGCTTAATCGAAGTGTTTAGAGACGGGGCCGGTGCGGCCCCGTCTCAGGCTTAGCTTTGTGCGGTGAGGTTCAGGCGACTCTTGACGACTTTTTGCAAGAGCACGGCCAATGCTTCGGTGGAGTAGGGCTTTTGCAACAGCACAAAGCGCTGGGCCTCTTCCTTGGCGATACGTGCGAATTCGTCGTTGTAACCCGTGGTGAGCACCACCGGCAGCCACGGGTAGAGGGCTTCGAGCGCATCGAGCAATTCCAGTCCGCTCATGCCCGGCATGGAAATGTCGGAGAACACCACCTGGAAGCTTTCCGGGTTCGGCGCAAGGGCCTCGAGCGCGCTGTTGGCGTCCGCGACCCAAAGCACTTTGAAACCCATCTGTTCCAGGGTCTGCGAGGTGTAGAGGCCGACGTCGGGATTGTCCTCAACCATCAGCACGCACAGGTCAGAGGCGATGGGTACGTCGTGACTGTCCTGGATGACGGGCATCAAACCGGCTTCGACCTTGGGCAGGTACAACATAAACTGGCTGCCTTTGCCGCACTCGCTTCGCACCAGGATTTCACCGCCCGACTGCTTGGCAAAGCCATACACCTGCGACAAGCCCAGCCCGGTGCCCTGGCCAATGGCCTTGGTGGTGTAGAAGGGTTCGAAGATCGCGTCGAGCTTCTCCGGAGCAATGCCCGATCCGGTGTCGCTCAACTCAATCGTCACGTACTCGGCGACTCGCACCGGGTGGGCACGCACTGAAGGCAGCCACGTAGCGGTTGCCACCCTGATCGCCAATTGGCCGTTGCCGGCCATGGCATCCCGGGCATTGACCACCATATTCACCAGGGCAGTGTCGAATTGGCTTTCATCGGCGTTGATAAAGCAGGGTTCCTGCGGCACCTCGATGGTGACCTTGACGCGTGAGCCGGTCAGGCTGTCCATCATTTCGCCCACGCGCAATACGCTGTCGCCGACGTTGAAAACCTCCGGACGCAGCGCCTGGCGGCGCGCGAAGGTCAGCAGTTGGGCGGTCAGGCGCGCGGCGCGGTCCACGGTGCTGGCGATGGCTTCCACGTACTTGATGCGCCGCACTTCGCTCAAAGAAGGCGTCTTGAGCAAGTCAGCGCAAGACTTGATCACCGTCAGCAGGTTATTGAAATCGTGTGCGACGCCACCGGTGAGTTGGCCGATTGCTTCAAGCTTCTGCGACTGACGCAGGGCGTCTTCCGACAGACGCAGGGCTTCCTTGGCTTCTTCTTCGGCCTGGATATCCCGGCCCACCGCGTGGATGTAGTCGCTGTCGGGTACGGCGGTCCAGGCGATCATGCGGTAGCTGCCGTCCTGGTGGCGGTAGCGGTTCTTGAAATTCGGAAAATTCTTGCCGTCCCCCAGGCGGCTGACCGCCGAGGAGGAGACCGCGAGGTCTTCCGGGTGCACCAAGTCCAGCAGCTGACTGCCCACCAAGTCGTGTTCGGTGTGGCCGAGCATGCGTGTCCAGGCCGGGTTCACCGCGGAGATAACGCCGTCGAGCTGGGCGACCAGCATCAGGTCCGGCGACAGGCGCCAGATGCGATCGCGATCGCGGGTGCGCTCCATCACCCTTTGCTCAAGGGATTCGTTGAGTGTGCGCAGGGACTCTTCGGCTTCACGCAGGGCAGTGATATCACGCGAGACACAGAGGATTTGTTCCGGCCGGCCGTCACGGTCGAGGATCGGGCTGACCTGCACATGCCACCATTTCAGGTTGCCGGCCAGCGTCTCGGCGGGGCCGATGAAACTTGCGCTTTCACCGTTTTTGGCGGCCTGTACGGCAGCCTTGGCATCCGCGTTTCCCTTGTCCTGCCAGAAGTCGGGCCAGGGGCAGCCGCGAATCGCGTTGAAGTCACTGACTTCCATGATTTTCATGCCGCCTTCGCTCATGAAGGTGAGGCGGGCGTCGAGGTCCAGAACCTTGATGCAATCGTTGATGCTGGCCAGAACGCGCTCGGTGAACGCTTCGCTTCTGCCCAAGCCGGTGGCGGCCAGCTCGCTTGGCTCTGAGCCGATCCCGACAGTGGTATTCATTTGAGTTTGGCCGAGTGGGAGTAAATGGGCCGTATCATGTCATTACGATACCTATCTCACCAGCGACTTCCTCCCGTACGGTGCTGACTTTGCGCTGGCAAAGCATTGGTGTTGACGTTTAGGCGGTGGATACTCGCGACACGTTGGCCAGACACGGTCGATGCAATCGCAGGCAACCAGCGCCCACGTTGGATTGGGTTGAGCTTACAAGGGCGGGCTGCCCTGACATTACGGGCAGGTAAAACCAGGCGGTCACGATCAGGTTAAAAGGTCATAAAAAGACGCCGAAAAACGGGCAAAGTCTTTGAAAACTCTAGAAATGTCCGACAATCGTGTGCATGAAAAACTCTTCATAAACGCTCGGCTCGAACGTTGGTAGTTTTCCCGGCGCTGACCAATAATTCGAGTCCTAATAATGAATAACAAAACTCTTAAAAGCGCTTTGGCGCTTTGCGTTTCGCTTGCCTCTACACAGCTGCTCGCCGGTGGCTTCGCCCTCAATGAACAAAGCATCAGTTCAATGGGCACAGGCTACGCCGGGCGTTCTTCCTCGGCCGACGACGCCAGCACGGTGTTCGGCAACCCGGCCGGCATGTCGCGCCTCAAGCACAATGAAGTCAGCATCGGGGCGACCTACCTGGATGCCAAAACCAATATCAAGGACGCCAGCTCCAGCCAGGGCGGCGTCGATAACCCTGGCACCAACAAGGGCGACATGGTCCCCGGCATTGCCGTGCCGATGGGTTACCTGGTTACGCCGATCGATGAACACTGGGCGTTTGGCCTGGGCATCTACGCACCGTTTGGCCTGGTGACCGACTATGAGCACAGCTTCCAGGGCAATGGTTTTGGGAATAAGAGCAAGATTGAAGTCCTCACCGTGCAGCCGACCGTCAGCTACGCGTTCAACGACAAGGTGTCGGTAGGTTTCGGCCCGACCTTCAACAAAATCAGCGGCGAGCTTGACTCCAAGGTACCGGCGTTCGGGCTGGGTACGGAAACGGCCAAGATCAAGGGCGACGACACCGCGATGGGCTTTAACGCCGGTATCCTGGTGCAGGCGCTGGACAGTACCCGCGTCGGCCTCACCTACCATTCGCAAGTGGTGTATCACTTGAGTGGTCATACCGACGCCTCGGGCGTGCTCTCCGACCTGTTGGACGGCGGGGCACAGAAGTACGACGCCAAGCTGAATGTCACCACGCCGTCTTCCGTGGACCTTTCCGTTACTCACCAGCTGACCGATGCCTTGACCCTTTACGTGGGCAGCACCTACACCCGCTGGAGCCAGCTGAAGAAGATCACGGTGAACAATTCCGGCGTGTCCGAACTGACGGCTGAGCTGGCAGGCCTGGGTTCCATCACCGAGCAGGAGCACTGGCACGACACGTGGTCCCATGCGATCGGCCTGTCGTATCAGCTCAACAAACAACTGGTGCTGCGCACCGGCTTCTCGGTGGACCAGACGCCGACCAACAACACCGACCGTTCCGTACGGATTCCTACGGGCGACCGTACCGTGTTCAGCCTGGGTGCCGGCTGGACGCCGGTGGATAACCTGACCTTTGACGTGGCCTATTCCTACCTGAAGGAAGAGCCGATCAAGATTCGCGACAACAACCCTCAGTTGGCGCTGACCTACGACGCCAAATATGAAAACAGCGCCAATGGTTTCGGGGGTTCGGTGACTTACCGCTTCTGACGTGCGCCATACCGCAAAGAGCCAGTTTTTTGGCATGGCTCTTTGCCTTCCATTTAGGTCTCAGTGCTATTAATCCCGGCGCGTCTTGGTTAGATTGAACGCTACTCAGCTTTTAAGACACGGACTGTCATGACCACGCTAACGCCTGTTATAGCGACCAATCCCCTCATTGTTCGGGCTGCGACCAGCACGCCGCCGGCCACCTCGGCGAACACCCTCGATGTCTCACCAACGCGGCCTTCTTCAGTGGTCAGCCTTGGCAATCCGGCAGCCGATGTCGTCGATACTTACTCTCGAAACGGTTTGTTGCCCGGCCAGGAAAGCGTGCGGACCTGGGAAAACAACAGCGATGATTCGATCACCTGGGTCATCAACGCCAACTTCCACTCGGTCACTACGGCCAGCCGCTACAGTGGCCTGGGCGCTGCGTTAGTGGACCAATTCACCAAAGGTGGCGGTGCCGCTATTTCCCAGTCGCTGCTCAACACCACCGCTGACCGCGCAGGCGACACCGATGCAATCAAGGCGGACCAGACGCTGCTGCACAGCAAGGCCGACAACCAGGTCAGCCTCAGCATCAAGACTGCCAGCGCCAAGACCGTCACGTTCAGCCTGTCCAACCAGAAAGATGGTCTGGGCGTGCAGGCCACCGTAGAAGGCGGGGAGTTGACCGCCGATGAACTCAAGGCCGTCGGCCAGTTGGGCAGCGCATTCCAGGCCTCGGTCGACGGGCTGACCGCCGTGCCGCCGAAACTCGACTTGAGCAGGCTGACTCAGTTCGACGCCAAGCTGCTGTCGTCGGTGGACCTCAATGCCAAAGTGAAGGACTCGAACGGTGAGGACATTACCCTGGCCTTTCATGCCGACAGCGAGAGTCGTACCACGCGCATGAGTGGCCCGGCGGGTCAGATTGACCTCACGGTGGACCTGAGAAACGCGGCGATCCTCGGCAATGCCAAGCAGCAGGCCAAGGCGCTGCAAACCTACCTAGCGCAGTTCGACCGCGTCGAGCGGCGCGGCAGTGCCAACGTGGACCTGATGGCCATGTTCAAGGACGCGTTCAGCGCCATGAACAGCAACTATCCGCCCGGGGCTGGCACTGCAAACCCGCTGACGAATAACCCGACCGACAAAGGCTTGCTGACGGGCCTGGCTGACTTCAAGGCCTCGATCAAGCAGGCGGCGGGCGCGCCCAATTCGATGCGTCGGTCGGAAGTTGGGGGCTTTTCCTACAGCGTGTCGCAGAAGACCCAGGTCAATGGCCGCAGCGCGGGCGACCGCAGCGTCACCCAGAACCAGCAATCGCTGCTGTCGGCCAGCTTCCATAAAGGCCTCGACGGTGGCAAACCGCCGGTTTTTGACGGCTCTCGCGAATCGCAGAATTACCTGTATGTGCAAGTGCAGGACAAGGCCAGCAGCACCGCAAACTTCGCCTATAAAGATGGCCGACTGACAAATGCGTCCGTTACCCAATCGGCTTCCCAGAACACCCACACGCAGAAGTACGTGATGGGCAACCGGGTGCAAGACAGCGTGGTGCCGAAGGAAGCCTCAACCAGGCGCGACTACCTGGCGCTGCTTGAGCACGCCGCCCAGCAGAGCAAAAAGTCCAAGGATGCCCTGGAGCAGTCAACCTTGAAGGATGCCTTGGCCAACATGCATGACTCGATCCTGTTGCAGAACGATCCGGATGTACTGATGCGCTGACGTTCGGCGTGATCAAAGCGGGAAGGCCCAGTGATGCGCCTTCCCGTTTTTTTGCCCGATGAGCGTGCCTGTGCAGGCCAGATTAGGCTTTTGAATCCATTCGATATTCTGTAGCCTTGCGCAGCTTCACCCGTGCTTGATGAACACAATCACTTCGTCCGGCGGCGCCCGAAGGGCTCCAGAGCCGGTGGTACACTCGACTTTCGCGCTTACTGCGCCTGCAGGTCTTGCGAACATGACGCAAATTTCCGAACGCCTACTGGTCCAAGCCCACCTCGACGCCAAGCAGCCCAAGGCGCTGAGCGCCGAAGAAGAGGCGAGCCTGCGTGCCGCCATCGCCGCCGAGCTCAAGGCTCAGGACGCGGTGCTGGTCGCCCACTTCTATTGCGACCCGGTGATTCAGGCCCTGGCCGAAGAAACCGGCGGCTGTGTCTCCGACTCCCTGGAAATGGCGCGCTTCGGCGCTGCCCACCCGGCCAAGACCGTACTGGTCGCCGGTGTGCGTTTCATGGGCGAGACCGCCAAAATCCTTACACCCGAAAAACGCATCCTCATGCCCACCCTGGAAGCCACCTGCTCCCTGGACCTTGGCTGCCCGGTGGAGGAATTTTCGGCGTTCTGCGATCAGCATCCCGAGCGCACGGTGGTGGTGTATGCCAACACGTCGGCGGCGGTCAAGGCGCGGGCCGATTGGGTCGTTACCTCAAGCTGCGCACTGGAAATCGTCGAAAGCCTGATGGACAACGGCGAGACGATTATCTGGGGGCCGGACAAGCACCTGGGCACCTACATTCAGCGCCAGACCGGCGCAGACATGTTGCTGTGGGATGGCGCGTGCATCGTCCATGAGGAGTTCAAGTCCAAGCAGCTCGAGGACATGAAGGCGTTGTACCCGGATGCTGCGATTCTGGTGCATCCGGAGTCGCCGACGTCGGTGATCGAACTGGCGGACGCCGTGGGTTCCACCAGCCAATTGATCGCAGCGGCCCAGCGCCTGCCGAACAAGACGTTTATCGTCGCCACCGACCGCGGCATTTTCTACAAGATGCAGCAGCTGTGCCCGGACAAGGTCTTCATCGAGGCACCGACTGCCGGCAACGGCGCGGCCTGCCGCAGTTGCGCGCATTGCCCGTGGATGGCGATGAATACACTGGAGCGCACGCTGCAGTGCCTGCGTGAGGGCAGCAACGAGATCTTCGTCGAGCCGTCGGTGATTCCGCAGGCGGTGCGGCCGCTCAAGCGCATGCTCGACTTCACCCAGGCGGCGCGCCTCAAGCTTGCCGGCAACGCTTAATTTAATTGTAAACACGGTTAAAAATGTGGGAGCTGGCTTGCCTGCGATAGCATCACCCTGGTCTACCTGATAGAACGAGGTGCCTGCATCGCAGGCAAGCCAGCTCCCACAGTTGTTTTGTGTCGTTTGGAATTACTTCTTCTGCTTCGGGACACGCACCAGCTGCGTATCCGAATAGATGTCATGCCAGCTGCGTTTTTGCTTATCAAACAGCGACCAGATAAACCCCAGCCCTACGCACAACCACGACGCAATCGACACCACAAACCGCAACAGCGCCTGCCATAGGCTGATCCGCGAGCCGTCGGCGTTCTGCACGCGCACGCCCCACACCTGCATGCCCAGGGTCTGGCCGGAATAGGTCCAGAACTTGGCGAAAAAACCAAATAACACAAAGAACAGAATCGTCGACAGCAACGGGTCACCGTCCAGTGCGCCAGACTCGGTGAGCGCGCGCATCTTCGCCTCGCCGATAAAGGCCATCCACACCAGCTTGTAGATGAACGCTGTGACGATCAGCAAGGCAGTGCACAGGAGAAAGTCATAAAACATCGCTGCCAGGCGACGGCCCAGGCCAACGGCGGGAAACTCGCCTTGGGGGCTCAGCAGGGGTTTGGACATGGCAGTCTCTCTAGAGAAAAAAGCCATTTTACGAGCAAACGCATATAAAAAAGCCCCTGATGTCACCATCAGGGGCTTTTTGTCGCAGCAAGGATCAGCCTTCTGCTTGTACTTCGTCAGCCTGCATGCCTTTCTGGCCTTGCACGGCGATGAACGTCACTTTCTGGCCTTCTTTGAGGCTCTTGAAGCCGTTGCCCTGAATAGCGCGGAAGTGCACGAACAGATCCGGACCGCTTTCTGGAGTGATAAAACCAAACCCTTTCTCGTCGTTAAACCACTTGACGGTACCGCTCTGACGATCAGCCATTTTCTTATTTCCTTGACGCAAAAAATTAATGACAGCCCCTTTCACATGAAAGAGTACTGGGCTGAGTTGCAGGAAAGTAAGAGACGTCGAACGGGTTGTAGCAAACTTTGGCTACTGCCCAGGTCCAGGTTCAAAGCGACCCATGCAAACACAGTGGGCAGACTCTACGCCAACTAATAGAGAAAAAACAAGCCCCGCCAAAAGCCCAGCGTTTGCTCGGCTTCATGACTGTTTGATGATTAATGTGGATCCCACTTATTCGATAGAGTTGATCACTTGTTATAGGTTGTTGGCTATTACATTGACTATCGTCAGTGCACTGTTTTATGGCGGTTGCGTTACAGTTTAGTGCACGTTAACGCAACCGCGTTACTTATAGGAACAGTCAATCAGCCACGGAAGTAACGTTGTGGCACAAATGGCATTTTACTTACACGTAATGGCACCTTTTTCCCACGTACCAACGCAGACACTTCGGTGTCCAGAGCGATGAATGCGCTGTCCAGGTAACCCATGGCAAGCGGGCCGCCCAACGTCGGGCCAAAGCCGCCGCTGCACACGCTGCCGATCACGGTGCCCTGCGCATCGACGATCTCTGCACCTTCACGCACCGGGGTACGTTCCTGTGGCAGCAGGCCGACACGCTTGCGGCTCACACCGGCTTGTTGCTGGGTGAAAATCCGTTCGGCGCCGGGGAAGCCACCGGCACGCGCGCCATCGGCACGGCGAGCCTTGGAGATAGCCCACAACAGGCTGGCCTCAATCGGCGTGGTGTCGGTGTTCATGTCGTGGCCGTAGAGGCACAGGCCGGCTTCCAGGCGCAGCGAGTCACGGGCGCCCAGGCCGATGGCCTGCACTTCGGCCTCGGCCAGCAGGCTGCGCGCCAGGCTCTCGGCGTTGGCGGCGGGCACGGAGATTTCAAACCCGTCTTCGCCGGTGTAGCCGGAGCGGCTGACATAGCAGTCCACACCCAGCAGGCGCAGGGTGGCGAACTGCATGAACGTCATCTTGGTCACTTCCGGCGCCAGGCGCGCCAGCACCTTCACCGCCGCCGGGCCTTGCAGGGCCAGCAGGGCGCGTTCTTCAAACAGCGGCTCGATCGTGCACTGCTCGCCAATGTGTGTGCGCAGGTGCGCCAGGTCCTGTTCCTTGCAGGCGGCGTTGACCACCAGGAACAGTTCGTCGTTACCCAGGTTGGCCACCATCAGGTCGTCGAGAATGCCGCCTTGATCGTTGGTGAACATCGCGTAGCGCTGCATGCCCACCGGCAGGTCGATGATGTCGACCGGTACCAGGGTTTCCAGGGCCTTGGCAGCGTTCGCGCCGGTCAGGCGGATCTGGCCCATGTGCGACACGTCAAACAACCCGGCCTGTTCACGGGTGTGCAGGTGTTCCTTCATCACGCCCAATGGGTATTGCACCGGCATGTCGTAGCCGGCGAAGGGCACCATGCGCGCGCCCAGCTCAAGGTGCAGCGCATGCAGTGGGGTTTTCAACAGGGTTTGGGTGGGCATATTCAGCTCCTGAAAAACGTGCGGACGCGCCGTTAGGCGTCAGCACTCGATAATGTTGACCGCCAAACCGCCACGGGCGGTTTCCTTGTATTTGCTTTTCATGTCGGCGCCGGTCTGGCGCATGGTGCGGATGACTTTATCCAGCGAGACGAAATGCTGCCCGTCACCGCGCAAGGCCATGCGCACCGCATTGATCGCCTTGACCGAGCCCATCGCATTGCGCTCGATGCACGGCACCTGCACCAACCCGCCAATCGGGTCGCAAGTCAGGCCGAGGTTGTGTTCCATGCCGATCTCGGCGGCGTTCTCCACTTGGGACACGCTGCCGCCCAGCACTTCACACAGTGCGCCGGCTGCCATCGAACAGGCCACGCCGACCTCGCCCTGGCAGCCGACTTCGGCGCCCGAGATCGAGGCGTTTTCCTTGTACAAAATCCCGATGGCGGCGGCGGTGAGCAAAAAGCGCACCACGCCGTCTTCATTGGCGCCGGGGATAAAGCGCATGTAGTAATGCAAAACCGCCGGCACAATCCCGGCCGCGCCGTTGGTGGGCGCCGTGACCACGCGGCCGCCGTTGGCGTTTTCTTCGTTGACCGCCAGCGCGTACAGGTTGACCCAGTCGAGCACCGACAACGGGTCGCGCAGCGCCGACTCGGGGTTCTTGCACAGCTGGCGATGCAACGCGGCCGCGCGGCGCTTGACCTTCAAGCCGCCGGGCAAGATGCCTTCATTGCGACAACCCGCATCCACGCAGTCCTGCATGACCTGCCAGATGTTCAGCAAGCCAGCGCGGGTTTCCGCTTCAGGGCGCCAGGCACTTTCATTGGTCAGCATCACCTGGCTGATCGACAGCCCATAGGTGGCGCAATGCCCAAGCAAGTCCTTGGCGTGCTTGAAAGGGAAGGTCAGCGGCGTGGTGTCTTCGACAATCCGGTCGGCGCCGGCCGCGTCTTCGTCCACCACAAACCCGCCACCGACCGAGTAGTACTCGCGGCTGCGGATCTGGATGCCGGCGGCGTCGAAGGCACGGAAAATCATGCCGTTGGGATGGTAGGCCAGCGGTTTGCGAATCATCGCCAGGTGTTCTTTCTCGTTGAACGCAATGCTGTGTTCGCCGAGCAGGTTCAAGCGGCCGTCGCTGCGCATTTGCGCCAAGCGTGCAGCCACGGTTTCAGTGTTCACGGTGTCCGGGTGTTCGCCTTCCAGGCCCAGCAACACGGCCTTGTCGCTGCCATGGCCTTTGCCGGTGGCGCCGAGGGAGCCATAGAGTTCCACCTTGATGCCGGTGGTGGCGCTCAACAGGTTGTCGCGCTTGAGGCCTTCGACAAAGCGGGCGGCGGCGCGCATCGGGCCAACGGTGTGGGAACTGGAGGGGCCGATGCCAATCTTGAACAGGTCGAACACGCTAAGGGACATGGTTGTTCTCCGGTTTCTTATTATTTTCTGGATGTACTCGGCCTGACTGTGGAAGAGATCCATGTGGGAGCTGGCTTGCCTGCGATGCAGACACCTGGGTCTATCAGGTAGACCCAGGTGATGCCATCGCAGGCAAGCCAGCTCCCACACTTGACCCCGTTCCGTTAGTCAGGGTTACGCGTAGCTCTCAATCGACGGGCACGCACACACCAGGTTGCGGTCGCCAAACACGTTGTCGACCCGGCCAACCGGCGGCCAGTACTTGCCTTCGATCAACGACGCAACCGGGTACACCGCTTGTTCACGGCTGTACGGGTGGGTCCATTCGCCGACGATTTCAGCGGCCGTGTGCGGCGCGTTTTTCAGCGGGTTGTCGTCCTTGTCCAGCGTGCCGTTTTCCACCGCGCGGATTTCTTCGCGGATGGCAATCATCGCGTCACAGAAGCGGTCCAGTTCTTCCTTGGATTCACTTTCGGTCGGCTCGATCATCAAGGTGCCGGCCACCGGGAACGACATGGTCGGCGCATGGAAACCAAAATCGATCAGGCGCTTGGCCACGTCGTCCACGCTGATGCCGCTGCTGTCTTTCAATGGGCGCAGGTCCAGGATGCACTCGTGCGCCACCAGGCCATTGCTGCCGGTGTAGAGCACCGGGTAGTGCTCTTCGAGACGACGGGAAATGTAGTTGGCATTCAGGATCGCCAGCTGCGAAGCACGCTTGAGGCCCGCGCCGCCCATCATGCTGATGTACATCCAGGTGATCGGCAGGATGCTCGCGCTGCCGAACGGCGCCGCGCACACCGCGCCTTCCTTGCGTTCCATGGCCGCGTGGCCAGGCAGGAACGGGGTCAGGTGCGATTTGACGCCAATCGGGCCAACGCCCGGGCCGCCACCGCCGTGCGGGATGCAGAAGGTTTTGTGCAGGTTCAGGTGGGACACGTCGCCGCCGAACTTGCCCGGTGCGCACAGGCCCACCATAGCGTTCATGTTGGCGCCGTCGATGTACACCTGGCCGCCGTTGTCGTGAATGATGCCGCAGATTTCGCGGATGCCTTCTTCGAACACGCCGTGGGTGGACGGGTAGGTGATCATCAGCGCCGCGAGGTGCTCGCGGTGCTCGATGGCCTTGGCGCGCAGGTCTTCAATGTCGACGTTGCCGCGTGCATCGCAGGCGGTCACGACCACGCGCATACCGGCCATGTTGGCGGTCGCGGGGTTGGTACCGTGGGCCGACGACGGGATCAGGCAGATGTCGCGGCGCTCTTCGCCACGGCTCTGGTGATAGGCACGAATGGCCAAGAGGCCAGCGTATTCACCTTGGGAACCGGCGTTCGGCTGCAGCGAGATGGCATCGTAACCGGTGGCCGCGCAGAGCATGGCTTCCAGCTCGGACGTCAGTTGCAGGTAGCCAGCGCTTTGCTCGGCCGGAGCGAATGGATGCAGGGCACCGAACTCGGCCCAAGTCACCGGGATCATTTCGCTGGCGGCGTTGAGCTTCATGGTGCACGAGCCCAGCGGGATCATGGTGCGGTCCAGCGCCAGGTCCTTGTCGGCCAGCTTGCGCAGGTAGCGCATCAGCTCGGTTTCGGAGTGGTAGCGGTTGAACACCGGGTGGCTGAGGATCGGCGATTGGCGCAGCAGGGCGGCCGGCAGGGTGCCTTGGACGTTGGCGTCGAATTCCGGCAGGGCTTTGCCGTCCGCGAAAATCGACCACAAGGCTTCGATATCCGCCTGGGTGGTGGTTTCGTCGACCGACAGGCCCAGACGCTCAGCATCCACCACACGCAGGTTGATGCGCTGGGCGCGCGCCTTGTCGTGCAGGGCCGCGGTGTTGGCGCCGGTGTTCAGGGTCAGGGTGTCGAAGAAGTGTGTTTGCTCAACCTTCAGGCCCAGCGCGCTCAGGCCTTTGGCGAGAATCGCGGTCAGGTGATGAATGCGGTTGGCGATCTGGGTCAGGCCTTTGGGGCCGTGGTACACGGCGTACATGCTGGCGATGTTGGCCAGCAGCACTTGGGCGGTGCAGATGTTGCTGGTGGCCTTCTCGCGGCGGATGTGTTGCTCGCGGGTCTGCATGGCCAGGCGCAGGGCCGGCTTGCCGAAACGGTCGACGGACACACCGACCAGACGGCCCGGCATGTCGCGCTTGAACGCGTCCTTGGTGGAGAAATACGCCGCGTGCGGGCCACCAAAGCCCAGCGGCACGCCGAAGCGTTGTGCACTGCCGATGGCCACGTCGGCGCCGAACTCGCCCGGCGGGGTCAGCAAGGTCAGGGCCAGCAGGTCGGCGGCGACCGCGACCAAGGCATTGGCGGCGTGGAAACGCTCGGTCAGTTCGCGGTAATCAAACACGTCACCATTGCTGGCCGGGTATTGCAGCAGGGCGCCGAAGAATGCGCTGACGTCGGTCAGTTCACGCTCGTCGCCCACCACCACGTCGATACCCAGCGGCTCGGCACGGGTGCGCAGCACGTCGAGGGTTTGCGGGTGGCTGTGGATCGAGGCGAAGAAGGCGTGGCTGCTTTTGTTCTTGCTCAGGCGCTTGCAGAAGGTCATGGCTTCGGCGGCGGCGGTGGCTTCGTCGAGCAACGACGCGTTGGCGATCGGCAGGCCGGTGAGGTCGCTGATCAGGGTCTGGAAGTTCAGCAGCGCTTCGAGACGGCCTTGGGAAATCTCGGGCTGATACGGCGTGTAGGCGGTGTACCAGGCCGGGTTTTCCAGCAGGTTGCGCAGAATCGGTGACGGCGTGTGGCAGTTGTAGTAGCCCTGGCCGATGTAGGTCTTGAACAGTTGGTTCTGGCTGGCGATGGCCTTGATCTTGGCCAGGGCCTGGGCTTCGCTCAGGCCGTCTTCCAGGCCGAGCACGCTGGTGCCCTTGATGCTTTCCGGGATCACGCTGGCGCTCAGGGCTTCGAGCGAGTCAAAGCCCAGCTTCGCGAGCATTTGCTGCTCGTCTTCCTGGCGTGGGCCGATATGACGGGCGATGAATTCGTTGGCGGTGCTGAGATTGATCGTCATGGCGCGCTCCTCAGGCTTGGGCGTTGGCTTTGATCAGGCGGTCGTACGCATCCTGATCCAACAGCTTAGCCACTGCATCGGCATCGGCGGGTTTGAAGCGGAAGAACCAGCCTTCGCCCATCGGGTCTTCGTTGACCAGTTCCGGGCTGTCGCTGAGTTTGTCGTTTACGTCGAGGACTTCGCCGTCCAGCGGCATGTACACGCCGCTCGCTGCCTTGACCGACTCAACGGTGGAGGCTTCTGCGCCCTTGGCGTAGGCCTGCAACTCCGGCAGTTGCACGAAAACCACATCACCCAGCGCGTTTTGCGCGAAAGCGGTGATGCCCACGGTGACGCTGCCATCGGCTTCGGCGCGCAGCCATTCGTGATCTTCAGTGAAACGCAACTCGCTCATGGAAACTCCTCAGGGCCAGATTCGTCTGGTGGACGGGATTGGAATAATGAGGAGTTACTTAGCAATATCGCGGCCAATGTTATTAATTTGTTATAAATCAACGGGTTAATAAAATCAGCGAGGAAGTGGAAAGATTTGCCTGTAGCGATTTCGCTACAGCTGGACCGTTGAAAAAAAGCCTATGTGGATCAAAGCCTTGCATGGCGCGCAAAAAACAGGGTTGTAGCGATATCGTTACGCTGTAGCGCTTTCAGTACAGCGAGTGTCGCATCCAGACCAGATTTGGAGTGCAATCCCTGTGGGAGCTGGCTTGCCTGCGATGCAGGCAACTCGGTCTGTCAGTTGAACCGAGGCGATGCTATCGCAGGCAAGCCAGCTCCCACATTTGAACCGCGTTTATTCAGTCAGGGTTTGTTTGGGATGCCGTACTTGCGCAGGCGATGGGCAATCGCGGTGTGCGAAGTCTGCAGGCGGCTGGCCAGTTGGCGGGTCGAGGGGTAACTGGCGTAGAGCTTTTCCAGCAGGCTGCGCTCGAAGTCTTCCACTGCCTGTTCCAGGCTGTCGACTTCACCGTCGCTCTGGCGCGCTACCGAAGTGCCGGCGATGTCCAGGTCGCCGATGTCCACCAAACTGCTCTCGCAAATCGCGGCAGCGCGGAAGATCACGTTTTGCAGCTGCCGCACGTTGCCCGGCCAGCGGTTGCCCAACAGCGCCGGATAGGTGCCAGGCGCCAGGCGGCACACCGGGCGCTGGATCTGCGCGCAGGCCTGCTGCATGAAGTAGCGGGCGAGCAGCAAGATGTCCTGACCGCGCTCGCGCAACGGCGGCACTTCGACGTTGAGCACATTGAGGCGGTAGAACAGGTCTTCACGAAAGGTGCCTTCGCTGACCATCTTTTCCAGGTCGCGGTGGGTGGCGCTGAGGATGCGCACATTGACCTTTACTTCGCGGTCGCCGCCAACGCGCCGGAAGCTGCCGTCGTTGAGAAAACGCAGCAGCTTGGCCTGCAAATACGGTGACATCTCGCCGATTTCATCCAGAAAAACCGTGCCTTGGTTGGCCAGTTCCATCAGCCCCGGCTTACCGCCGCGCTGCGCGCCGGTAAAGGCGCCGGGGGCGTAGCCGAACAGTTCACTCTCGGCGAGGTTTTCCGGCAGCGCCGCGCAGTTCAAGGCCAAAAACGGCGCACTGTGACGCGCGCTGATGGCGTGGCAGGCCCGCGCGACCAGCTCTTTGCCGGTGCCGGTTTCGCCTTGGATCAACAGCGGCGCATCGAGTGCGGCGACGCGCTGCGCACGCGCCTTGAGGGTGCGGATCACCGGTGATTCGCCCAACAACGCATCAAAACCTTCGGCATGGTCATGGTGCAGCGCCGACAGTTGTTCGCCGATGCGGTTGGGCTGGTACAGCGTCAGCAGGGCGCCGGCGTCGGTGATCGGCGTGGCGTCCAGCAAAAAGGTCTGGCCGTTGACGCTGATTTCGCGCAGCGGCAGGCGAAAGCCGTGTTCCAGCAAGGTCTCCAGCAGCGCCGCATCGTTGAACAGCTCGCTGATGCTTTCCCCCGCCGGCTCGCGGCCGTACAGGGCGATCAGCGCCGGGTTGGCCAGCAGGATCTTGCCGGCACTGTCCAGCGCCAGCACCGGGTCGGTCATGGCGGCCAGCAGGGCGTCGAGTTGCAGGTGGCGGCGTTGGCCGGGGAGGATGTCCACCACCGTGACCGCCTGTACGCCGTGCACGCTGAACAGCGCGTCGCGCAGTTCTTCGAGCACCTCGGCGCTCAGCGTCGGCGCGTCGATGTAGACGTTGGGCGGCACCATCTCCACCGCATCCAGGTTGAGATTGCGCCCACCGAGCAGGGCCAGGACTTCCTGGGTAATGCCGACGCGGTCGATGAAGCTGACGTGGATACGCATGGGGCGGTTAACGATTCTGGGGAGCGTGAGGCGGCAAGTATGCCTTGGAGCGGATGCAGATCAAAATGTGGGAGCTGGCTTGCCTGCGATGGCGACCTGTCAGTCGATACGTGCAGCGACTGATCCACCGCTATCGCAGGCAAGCCAGCTCCCACACTTGATCTGTTTTGGCTGTGGGAGCGGGGTTATTCCAGGTGCTCGGGCTTGATCGGATCGCCCGCCTTCACATCCAACTGATGCCGCACATCCTCAAACATCAAGTCGTACTGCTTGTGCATTTGGCCGTTAAGCGTCGCAATCTTCGGCATGCCATATTTCTGCGCGATGTTCATCGCATGCCGGGCGAAATCAAAGGCCTGGTCCTTGGGCAAAAAGAATTCCTCCTTGAGGTCCTTGCCCTGCACCGAACCGTGCAGCTTGAAGAGCATTCCCTTGCCTTCCTTTGGGTCCTGGCTGACCTCGTAGTCGATGCACAGGTTGTAGCTGTAGTCATCCTTGTTGAGCGCGTGACGTTCGACGTGCAAGTGACCGGGTTCAAAGGTGGCCATAGGCGTATCTCCTTTACTTCACAGATAGGTGATGCCAGGTTTTGCCGTGCTGATGCGCGTACCGGCACTGCCCTGGACGATGGCTTCGATGTCCGAGAGTGAACCGATGACGGCGGTTTTTCCAGTCTGGCGGGCGAACTCGCAGGCGGCTTGTACCTTGGGGCCCATGGAGCCGGCGGCGAAACCGAGTTTTTCCATGTCGTCGGGGTGAGCCTGGCCAATGGCTTTCTGGGTCGGCTTGCCGAAGTCGATAAAGGCGGCGTTGACGTCGGTGGCGATCACCAGCAAATCGGCGTCCAGTTGCGCGGCCAGCAGGGATGAACACAGGTCTTTGTCGATCACCGCCTCAATGCCGCGCAGCTTGCCGTCCTCGCCGTACATCGTCGGGATGCCGCCGCCACCGGCGCAGATCACGATGGCGCTTTTTTCCAGCAGCCACTTGATCGGGCGGATTTCAAAGATGCGTTTGGGGCGCGGGCTGGCGACCACGCGGCGGTATTTATCGCCGTCCGGGGCGATGGCCCAGCCTTTTTCGGCGGCGAGTTTCTCGGCTTCGGCTTTGGCGTACACCGGGCCGATGGGTTTGGTCGGGTTCTGGAAAGCCGGGTCGTTGGCGTCCACTTCCACCTGGGTCAGCAAGGTGGCGAACGGCACTTCGAAGTCCAGCAGGTTGCCCAATTCCTGTTCGATGATGTAGCCGATCATGCCTTCTGTTTCGGCGCCCAGCACGTCCAGTGGGTAGGGCGACACGCTGGTGTAGGCCGCCGCCTGCAACGACAGCAGGCCGACTTGCGGGCCATTGCCGTGGGCGATCACCAATTCGTTGCCGGGGTGGATCTTGGCGATCTGTTCGGTGGCGATTCGGATGTTGGCGCGTTGGTTGTCCGCGGTCATGGGTTCACCACGGCGGAGCAGGGCGTTGCCGCCCAGGGCTACGACGATGCGCATAATGCAATCCTTCTAGAATTCAGCAGGGTCTTTGAGCGAAGCGCAATTCATGTGGGAGCCGGGCTTGCCCGCGATGGCATCACCCTGATGTTCCTGAGAAACCGAGGTGTCCGCATCGCAGGCAAGCCAGCTCCCACATTGATCGAGTCCCCACTCAAGATTTAGATATCCGCCAGCGCCGACACCAGAATCGCCTTAATGGTGTGCATGCGGTTTTCCGCTTGCTCAAAGGCGATGTTGGCCGGCGACTCGAACACCTCTTCGGTCACTTCCACGCCATTGGCCAGGTTCGGGTAGCGCGCGGCGATGTCCTTGCCCACCTTGGTTTCGCTGTTATGGAACGCCGGCAGGCAATGCATGAACTTCACGCGCGGGTTGCCCGAGGCCTTCATCATTTTGGCGTTGACCTGGTACGGCAGCAGTTGCTCGATACGCTCGTCCCACGCTTCCACCGGCTCGCCCATCGACACCCAGATATCGGTGTGGATGAAGTCCACGCCTTTGACCGCCTCTTTCGGGTCCTCAGTGATGGTGATACGCGCGCCGCTTTCTTCGGCAAACGCCTGGCACTGCTTGATGAAATCCTCGTGTGGCCACAGGGCTTTCGGCGCGCCGATGCGCACGTCCATGCCCAGCTTGGCGCCGATCATCAGCAACGAATTGCCCATGTTGTAACGCGCATCCCCGAGGTAGGCGTAGCTGATGTCATGCAGCGGCTTGTCGCTGTGTTCGCGCATGGTCAGGGTGTCGGCGATCATTTGGGTCGGGTGGAATTCGGCGGTCAGGCCGTTGAACACCGGCACACCGGCGAACTTGGCCAGCTCTTCGACGATTTCCTGTTCAAAGCCACGGTACTCGATGGCGTCGAACATGCGGCCCAGGACGCGGGCGGTGTCTTTCATGCTTTCTTTGTGGCCGATCTGCGACGACACCGGGTCGATGTAGGTGACGTGGGCGCCTTGGTCGTGAGCCGCCACTTCGAACGCGCAACGGGTGCGGGTCGAGGTTTTTTCGAAGATCAGCGCGATATTTTTGCCCTGCAGGTGTGGGCGCTCGGTGCCGGTGTATTTGGCGCGCTTGAGGTCGCGGGACAGGTCCAGCAGGTAGTGCAGCTCGCGGGTGGTGTGGTGCATCAGCGAGAGCAGGCTGCGATTGCGCATATTAAAAGCCATGGTGGATCTCCTTCTGTTTAGGTTATCCCCTTGGCCGGCGCCTCATGAGCGGCGGCCAAGGTTTGAAAGTTAGTAGTCGATTGGGTCGCGGATGATCGGGCAGGTCATGCAGTGGCCGCCGCCACGGCCGCGACCGAGTTCACCGGCGCTGATGGTGATGACCTCAACACCGGCCTTGCGCAGCAGGGTGTTGGTGTAGGTGTTGCGGTCGTAGCCGATCACCACGCCGGGCTCCACGGCCACCACGTTGTTGCCGTCGTCCCACTGCTCGCGCTCGGCGGCGAAGCTGTTGCCGCCGGTCTCGACCACACGCAGCGCCTTGAGGTTGAGGGCTGCGGCGACGGTTTCGAGGAAGTTGGTTTTCTCCCGCTGGATATCGATGCCGTGTGGCTTGCTTTCATCCGGGCGCAGGGTGAAAGGGATGATCTGGTTGACCACTTCCGGGAAGACGGTGACCAGGTCGCGGTCGCAGAAGCTGAACACCGTGTCCAGGTGCATCGCCGCTCGGGATTTGGGCAGGCCGGCAACGATCACGCGTTCCACGGCTTTGTTTTTGAACAGGTTGCGCGCCAGTTGGCCGATGGCCTGGTGGGACGAGCGTTCACCCATGCCGATCAACACCACGCCATTGCCAATCGGCATGACGTCGCCACCTTCCAGCGTGGCGGCTCCATGCTCCTGGTCGGGGTCGCCGTACCAGATCTGAAAGTCGGCGTTGGTGAACTCGGGATGGAATTTGTAGATGGCCGAGGTCAGCAGGGTTTCCTGGCGTCGCGCTGGCCAGTACATCGGGTTCAGCGTCACGCCGCCGTAGATCCAGCAGGTGGTGTCGCGGGTGAACTGGGTGTTGGGCAGCGGCGGCAGAATGAAGCTTGCGTGGCCAAGGAAATCGCGGAACATCTCGATGGTCTTGCCACCGAAGCTGCTCGGCAGGTCATCGGCCGACACGCCACCGATCAGGTACTCGCTGATTTTGCGCGGCTCAAGGCTGCGCAGCCAGGAACTGACTTCATCGACCAGGCCAAGGCCCACTGTGTTTGGGGTGATCTTGCGTTCCAGAATCCAGTCCAGCGCTTCGGGGATGGCAACGATGTCGGTCAGCAGGTTGTGCATTTCCAGCACATCGATATCCCGCTCGCGCATCTTGGTGACGAAGTCGAAGTGGTCGCGCTTGGCCTGGGCCACCCACAGCACGTCATCGAACAGCAGTTCATCGCAGTTGTTGGGGGTCAGCCGCTGGTGGGCCAAACCTGGGGAGCACACCATGACTTTACGCAGTTTGCCGGCTTCGGAATGTACGCCGTACTTCACTTTTTCCGTGGTCATTACAGATCCTCCAGTAGAAAACACTTACAGAGTCAGGAAGCCGTCGTAGAGGCCGTAGGCAGCCACCAGGGCGCCCACGACGACTGCGGCGAAAATCAGCTTCTCGACGTTGGTGAAAATCGGTTTGCCCAGTTCATGCTTGGCCTTGGCGAACAGGATCACGCCAGGGGCATAGAGCAGGGCGGAAAGCAGCAGGTATTTGACGCCGCCGGCGTAGAGCAGCCAGACCGCGTAGATCAGCGCGATGGCACCGATGAACAGGTCTTTCTTGCGTTCGCGCAGGGCGTTTTCGTAGGTCTCGCCGCGCACCGCCAGCAGCAGCGCGTAGGCCGCTGACCACAGGTAAGGCACCAGGATCATCGAGGTGGCGAGGTAGATCAGCGAGAGGTAAGTGCTGGCCGAGAACAGCGTGATCACCAGGAAAATCTGCACCATCGCGTTGGTCAGCCACAGGGCATTGGCCGGCACATGGTTGGCGTTCTCGCGGCGCAGAAACGCCGGCATGGTGTGGTCTTTGGCGGCGGCGAACATGATCTCCGCACACAGCAGCACCCACGACAGCAGGGCGCCTAGCAGCGAAATGATCAAGCCGACGCTGATCAGCACCGCGCCCCAGTGGCCGACCACATGCTCAAGCACGGCGGCCATCGACGGGTTCTGCAGCTTGGCCAGCTCCGGCTGGGTCATGATCCCCAAAGACAGCACGTTCACCAGCATCAGGAACAGCAGCACGGTGATAAAACCGATCACCGTGGCCTTGCCGACGTCGGAGCGTTTTTCCGCCCGCGACGAGAAGATGCTCGCGCCTTCGATGCCGATGAACACCCACACGGTGACCAGCATCATGTTGCGCACCTGGTTCATCACACTGCCCAGGTCCGGGTTTTTCACGCCCCAGATGTCAGCGGTGAAGATGTCCAGCTTGAACGCGAACAGCGCGATCAGCACAAACAGCACCAGCGGCACGACCTTGGCGACGGTGGTCACCAGGTTGATAAACGCCGCTTCCTTGATCCCGCGCAGCACCAGAAAGTGCACGGCCCACAGCAACACCGACGCGCCAATCACCGCGGCCGGGGTGTTGCCTTCGCCAAAGATCGGAAAGAAGTACCCGAGGGTGCTGAACAGCAACACGAAGTAACCGACGTTGCCCAGCCACGCGCTGATCCAGTAACCCCAGGCCGACGAGAAACCCATGTAATCGCCGAAACCGGCCTTGGCGTAGGCGTACACGCCGCCGTCGAGGTCGGGCTTGCGGTTGGCCAGGGTCTGGAACACGAAGGCGAGGGTCAGCATGCCGATGGCGGTAATTACCCAACCGATCAACACCGCACCTACATCGGCGCTGGCGGCCATGTTTTGCGGCAGTGAGAAGATCCCGCCGCCAATCATTGAGCCCACGACCAGCGCAACCAGCGCGCCTAGTCGAAGTTTTCCGGGAGATTCAGACATTGCATGACTCCAATGCAGGAGAAGAGAGACCACAGAATAATTCCGTGCGCTAATCAAACAGCTGACTCAGATCACTTCATTGGCACATTCCATTGTGAATTAATGACTTAGGGTTAAGATTCCCGGGCGATAGTGTTCCTCGCAAAGTCGCGTCCCAGAGCGGCTCTGCGTTGTGGTTAATTATTTAGTGCGTTCAGGCGGACTTTTGAAGCTAGCCCCTTTTGCTGAATGTGCAAACTTTTTCGGGACGGGCTGCCAAATAACCGAGGGCTGGCAAAGTGCCTGCCTATTTAAATTCTAAATAAACCTAAACTATATAAACTGTCATGCCATTACGTTATGAGCTTGACGGTTTTATCGCTGTCTTTAATAAACGCTACACTCGCTGAATTAATTAGTTGAGTGCACGGTCGTCAGCTCAATTGTTAGTTATTCAGGAGTGTTCATGTCGCAACCGGCCCAAAAACTCAAACTCAGTGCGCTGATCGCGCTGGTGGTGGGCTCAATGATTGGCGGGGGGATTTTCTCCTTGCCGCAGAACATGGCGGCGCGCGCTGAAGTGGGCGCCATATTGATTGGCTGGGCGATCACCGCCGTGGGCATGCTGACGTTGGCCTTCGTGTTCCAGACCCTGGCCAACCGCAAGCCCGAACTGGATTCCGGGGTGTATGCCTACGCCAAGGCCGGTTTTGGCGACTACATGGGGTTCTCGTCGGCCTGGGGTTACTGGATCAGCGCGTGGATGGGCAATGTCGGTTACTTCGTGTTGCTGTTCAGCACCCTCGGCTACTTTTTCCCGGTGTTCGGCCAGGGCAATACGCCGGTCGCCATCGCCTGCGCCTCGCTGTTGTTGTGGGCCGTGCATGTTCTGGTGATGCGCGGGATTAAGGAGGCGGCCTTCATCAACCAGATCACCACCGTGGCGAAGATCGTGCCGCTGCTGATGTTTATCGTGATCGCCGGTGTGGCGTTCAAGGCGGATATCTTCACCCGTGACATCTGGGGCCTGGGCAACCCGCAAGTCGGCAGCGTAGTTGATCAAGTGCGCAACATGATGCTGGTCACCGTGTTTGTGTTCATCGGCATCGAAGGCGCCAGCGTGTATTCGGCGCGGGCCGAGAAACGCTCGGACGTCGGCCGGGCCACGGTGATCGGCTTTCTTGGGGTCTTGGCACTGCTGGTGCTGGTGAATGTGTTGTCCTTGGGAATCATGAGCCAGCCGGAATTGGCGCAGTTGCAAAACCCGTCCCTGGCGGGCGTGCTGGAACATATCGTCGGCCCTTGGGGCGCGATGGCGATCAGCATTGGCCTGGCCGTGTCCTTGCTTGGCGCCTTGCTGTCCTGGGCGTTGCTGTGCGCGGAAATTCTTTATGCCACTGCCCATGACAAGACCATGCCGGCCTTCCTGAAAAAGGAAAACGCCAACCAGGTGCCGGTTAACGCACTGTGGCTGACCAATGTGATGATCCAGATCTTTCTGGTGATCACGCTGTTTTCCCACAGCACCTACACCACACTGATCTACCTGGCCTCGTCGATGATTCTGGTGCCGTACCTGTGGTCGGCGGCCTATGCGGTGCTGTTGAGTGCACGTGGCGAAACCTACGAAGGCGCCCGCCGCCAGCGCATGAAAGATTTGCTGGTGGGCCTGATTGCCCTGGCGTATGCCGTGTGGCTGCTTTATGCCGGCGGCTTGAAATACCTGCTGTTGTCGGCGCTGCTGTATGCGCCCGGTGTGATTCTGTTCGCCCTGGCCAAGCGCGAGCAGGGCCAGCGGTTGTTCACCTCTGTGGAAAAAGGCATTTTCAGCTGCGTTGTCGCCGGCGCAGGGTTGGCGGCGTATGGCTTGTATGGCGGGGTATTGTCGTTGTGAGACTGGCGTATCAGCCGCCCTATGACTGGGCGGCGATGCTGGGCTTTTTGTCCCTGCGTGCGATCACTGGGCTGGAAAGTGTCGAGGCGGGTGTGTATCGGCGCAGCATCAGTGTTGACGGGTGCCACGGCTGGATCAGCGTTGCGCCGGGCGCGGGCGATTGGTTGGAAGTCGGCGTGGAGGTTTCTGACGCGGCGGCGCTTGCTGAGATTGCGCGGCGCTTGAGAGCCATGTTCGACCTGGACGCCCAGCCCGGGTTGATCAATGCGCAATTGGCCGCCGACCCGTTGATGGCGCAGCTGGTGGCGGCGCGTCCGGGCCTTCGCGTGCCGGGCGCGTGGGACGGTCTGGAACTGGCGATTCGCGCGGTATTGGGCCAGCAGATCACGGTGGTGGCAGCCATTCGCCTGGCGGGCAAACTGGTGGCGCAGTATGGCCAGCCACTGGCAACCCCACACGCGGGTATCACCCACCTGTTCCCGACGCCGGAGGTGTTGGCGCAGGCGGATCTGGCGACGTTGGGCATGCCCAAGGCGCGGGGCCGCACGTTGTCCGGTGTGGCTCAGGCGTTGCTGGATGACCCGCAGTTGTTTGAGCCCAAAGCCAGTCTCAACGACGGCGTGGCCCGGCTGGTGGCCTTGTCGGGGATTGGTGACTGGACCGCGCAGTACATCGCCATGCGTCAGTTGCGTGAGCCGGATGCGTTTGCGTCGGGGGATATTGGGTTGATCAACGCGTTGGCGGCATTGGAAGGCGGGCCGGTTTCGGCGCGCCAGTTATGGGTGCGGGCTGAGGCGTGGCGGCCGTGGAGGGCGTATGCGGCGCAGCATTTGTGGGCGTCGCTGCAACGGGCGGATTGATGGCGTCTATTAGGGCCCCTTCGCGGGCAAGCCCGCTCCCACATTTTGACCGCATTCCAAAGGATGTACTCGGTAAAGTGTGGGAGCGGGCTTGCCCGCGAAGGCGGTCTTCAGGTCACCACTGAGCCCGATGCGAGCCCAATTCCCCCGCCGGCAAATCCCACTGCAACGGCGTGCCGCTGAGGGTGACCGGTGCCAGCAACCGATGGGCCTGACCCCATGCCGTCTGTTCCACCACCAACCCCTGGTCACTCGGCTCTTCAGCCCGTAACGCCGGCTGCTCCGGCACCTGTCCGGCTTCCACCAGCAACTTCGCGGTGCGCGCCAATGACAACCGCGCCGAGCCGCCACGCCCGGATTTCAAGCGTTCGCTTAGCGCCTGGATCGCGCTGGCTGCCATCAAATACCCGGTGGCATGATCCAGCGCCTGCAATGGCAGTGGCACCGGCTTATCCGACTGCTTCCAGGCCATGCCCGCGTCGGCAATCCCGCTGCTCATCTGCACCAGGCTGTCGAAGCCGCGGCGATTGCGCCACGGGCCGCTCCAGCCGTAGGCATTGAGGCTTACGTCGATCAGGCCGGGGGCGAGGGTCTGCAGTTCTGCGGCGGTGTAACCCAGTTGTTCAAGGGCATCGGCGCGGTAACCGTGAAACAGAATGTCGGCGTCCTTGAGCAGGTCTTCAAACACCTGTCGGCCTTCGGGGCTCTTCAAGTCGAGGCGTGCGCAGCGTTTACCCAGGGTCATTTCCGGCACCACGCCGGGTTCGTTCCAGCTCGGCGAGTCGATGCGCAGCACGTCGGCGCCGAGCCCGGCGAAGAAGCGACTGGCCACGGGGCCGGCCAATACACGTGTCAGGTCCAGTACCTTGATGCCCGTCAGTGGGCGCGCCACCGAGCCGAGCCAGGGTTTGTCGGTGGGGGTGTCGAAGGTCTGGCGCTGCACCAACTTCTCGGCATTCACCGCCAACCCTTGAGGATGGGTTTGCCAGGCCTGCCACGTACGCATCTGCGCTGCACAGCCGCCGACATCGACGATCGCCTGTTCCAGCTCGGCAGCGTTCCACGTCGCAACTTTTGCGGCCATTTCGGCGCGGTCATTGACCTTGCCCAAGACCTGCTCGGCGGCGGTGCGATGATGCGGGGCGTTGGTGTGCAGGCGAATCCAGCCATCGGCGCAGGCATAGTCGCCGGCGACCGGGTCCCACAGCGGCGGCGTTTCCCAGCCCACGGGGCGAATCGAGGACGAAAACCAGAAGGAGGCGAGGCGACGGTCCACACTGACACTGGGCAAACGCCCGGTCTGTTGGTGGATAAGGTGAGCCACGGCCTGACCGGCTGCGCCAAGGCTGGCGCTGGCCAGTTCGGTGACGGCGAAGGTCGAGGGCAGGGCGCCAGCCTCCGTGAAGGTCAGCGGGGTTTGCGGCAGATCGAGTGCGGCTTGGATGGGAGTCAGCAGGTCAGTCATCAAAGGCCCTCCATTAGAGAAGGGCCACTATAGAAGATCCTCACACCGGTGTGACAACTCCCGGTTCCAGCGGCAGGTCGATGCTGGCGATGAAACCTCCGTCGGGGTGATTGGCCAGGATCAGGCTGCCGCCATGGCGTTCCGCCGCGCGCCGGGCAATCGCCAGACCCAGGCCGTGGCCTTGGGCAGCCTGGCCGGGCGCGCGGTAAAACGGTTCGCCCAATTGGCTGAGGTGTTCGGCTTCGACGCCGGGGCCGTGGTCACGCACGCTGATCAGAATGCGCTCGCCGTGGCGCCGGGCGTGCAACTCGATCGGTTGTCCCTGTGGGTTGAAGCGCTGGGCGTTGCGCAGCAGGTTATCCACGGCGCGCTCGATCATGGTCGGCCAGCCCTTGAGCGTCAGATCGGGCTCGGCGTTCAGTTGCACCACCTGGTCGGGCGCGCCGAGCTGGGCGTCCTTTTGCAGGCTCTTGAGCAGCGGGTTGAGGTCGACTTCTTCGGCGCTCGCGTTGTCGGCATCGACGCGGGCCAAGACCAGGATTTCGCTGATCAGGGCTTCCAGACGATCACACTCGCGGGTCAGGCGTGGCCAGAGTCGTTCGCGTTCTTCGGGGCTGGCGCGTTCGGCCAAGGCCAAGGCAATGCGCAGCCGGGCGAGCGGCGAGCGCAACTCGTGGGACACGTCGCGCAGTAACTGGCGCTGGCTGCCGATCAAGCTTTGTAAACGCGCGCCCATGCGGTTGAAATCAGTGGCCAGCACGCCGAACTCATCGCGGCGGTTGGCCAATTTCGCCAGGCTGTTTTGCTGATAGGTGGCCTGGCCGAGGTCATGCACCGCGCCGCGCAGGCGGCTGAGCGGGCGGGTGATGGACAGCGTCACCAGCAGGCTGAACAGGGTCAGCACCACCAGCGCAATCGCCAGCGCGCTCAACGGCCACGTCAGGCTGTTTCGGTGCCATTCGTCCAGTTCCGGGTGCGGAATGCGGTAGATCAGCAGGTAGGTGTCGCCGGTTTTTTCACTGGTGTACTCGGCGGTCAGGCGGCGCCACGGCAGGTGGCCGTCCTGGTTGTCATTTTGCCGGGCCTCGAAGGCGGCGGCGCGCCGGGGGAACGTACCGCGCACCACCGGCTCGCCGCTCTCATTGAGCACTTGCACGTCGATGTGGTACTGGCGTTTGCGTTGTTGCAGCAAATCCTGAGCGGCGTCCTCGCCCTGGGCTTCGTAGAGTTGCGTCCACTCCTGCGGCAGGTTGTTGAGGCCGGGGTGGCGGCTGAGAATCCAGGCGTCCTGGTTGAGCATGTGCCCAAGCAGGATCGACAGCCCGGCAACCAAGGCGATGGCCAGCCAGAAACTGGCCAGGATGCGCCAGAACAATGAACGCACAGGAAACCCTCAAGCAGGAAAAGCCCAGCGGCGCGAGCCACTGGGCTGGGGTGGTAAAGCTAGAGCATTATTGCGCTTTTTTCGGCTGCTGGGCTTTCCAGGCCTGGAATTCCTTCCACTCGGCGCGGCGCTCGGCTTGTTTCTTGACGATCTCGTCGAATTTCTTCTGTTGATCGGGCTTGAGCACGGCGCGGATGTCGGCCTGGGTTTTCTGCTTGGCGGCCGCCATTTCGTTTTTCATGGCTTGCTGGTCAGCGGCTGGCAGTTTGTCCAGGTACTTGCGCACGATCTCTTTGCGGCCGTGCCATTGTTCGCCCATCAGCTTGCCGATTTGCTCGCGCTGTTCGCGGCTCAGGTCGAGTTGGCTGAACGGGCCGCCTTTGCCACGCGGACCGTGTTCACCACCGGGGCCCGGGCCACCCATCATGTGGCCTTCAGGGCCGCCCATCGGGCCTGGGCCTTCTGGCGCGGCGGCCATGGCAACGGTTGGCAGGGCAGCGGCGAACATCAAAGCGATAAGGGTCTTGCGCATGGTGATTCTCCTGTCTCTATTCCGGTGAGTCCGGATGTGAGTAGGTTACTCAGATCAAGGTCAGCGGCGGTCAGGTGTGGGTAAAGCTTGGGTAAAGAGGGGTTTGGTGGGGGCTGACAAAACTTGGGGCGGGGTTGGGGTGGGGTGGGGGTTGGGTACATATCCGTTGCTGCGGTAACGGCGGCTGGCGGTTCCGCTCTTACAGCGGGTCACTTTTGGCAAACGCCCCAAAAGTAACCAAAAGGTCTTTGCCCCACCACTCGGTGCCTCGCCTGGGCTCGGCATTCCCTCACTCCGGCTTGAATCCGTGGGCCGCCGCGACGGGCCATCCATGGCCCAACGCGGCTAACCCGGCGTCCTGCCGGGTTACCCACGGATTCAAGCCTGCGTTCGGCCAGCGTGGTTGACGGGGCCTGTCAGATCAAAAGCAAGATCAAGAGCACGGCGGCCTGAAAGCCGACCTGAGTGGTAGAAGCAAAAGCGGATCAAAAGCACAGCAACACCACATCTGTCTGATGCACAGATATCCAAATGTGGGAGCGGGCTTGCCCGCGAATGCGGTGTGTCAGTTAGCTCATGTGTCACTGGCACACCGCCTTCGCGAGCAAGCCCGCTCCCACATTTGATTGAGTTCAGCTTCAAGGATCAGGTCGGCTGTCAGGCCGCCTCGGCTTCTGCTTTTGATCTAACCACTCAGGTCGGCTACTAGGCCGCCGTGCTTTGCTTTTGATCTTGATCTGCTTTTGATTTTGATCTTAGGCGCCCCGTTAAACCACGCTGGCCTCACGCAGGTTTTGGAGCGTGGGTAAACCGGCAGGACGCCGGTTTAGCCGTGTTGGGCCATGGATGGCCCATCGCGGCGGCCCACGCTCCAAAGCCTGCGTGAGGGTACATCGAAGCGTGAGCGAGGTGCCGAGTGGTGGGGCAAGAGCCTTTTGGTTACTTTTGGGCTCTTTTCAAAAGTGACCCGCCGTAAGGGCGGAACCCAAAGCGGCCATCACCCAAATAACGGATATACACCCACCCCAAAAGCCCAACCCCCATACCACTCAAAGGCTGTAATAATACCCGCGACTACGCAACGCCATGATCCGCGGTCGGCCATCCGGGTGTGGGCCGATCTTTTTACGCAAGTTGCTCACGTGCATATCCAGGCTGCGATCGTAGAGGGTCAACTTACGCCCCAGCGCGATCTGCGCCAGTTCCTGTTTATCCAGCGGCTCACCCGGCTGGCGCAGCAAGGCTTCAAGCAGGCGACTCTCAGACACGGTGAGAGCAAACTCCTGCTCATCGATGGTCACCACCCCACGCACCGGGCTGAAGCACAGGTCGCCCAGTTCCAGCTGAGTAGATACCGCCGCCGGATGACTACGGCGCAATACGGCGCGCAAGCGGGCAGTCAGTTCGCGCGGGTCGCAGGGCTTGGCCAGGTAATCGTCGGCGCCCAGCTCCAGGCCGAGGATGCGATCCAGCGGCTCGCCCCGTGCCGAAAGCATCAGCACCGGCAATTCCGGATGGTCGTTGCGCAATTGCTTGAGCAGCTCCAGGCCGCTGCCGTCGGGCAGCATCACATCGAGCACCACCGCCGCAGGGGCGCTGTCGGCCAAGGCTTTACGCGCGCTCAAGCCGTCGTGGCAGGCACGCACCTGGAAACCTTCCTGGCTCAGCCAACTGGTCAGCAGCTCACAGAGCTCCTGGTCATCATCTATCAGTAACAGCTCGCTCATGACTCACTCAATTTAGCCATTGTCGACGGCGACGGTGCCCACCGCTGGCGAAAATCCCGCACAGCAGGGCGATCAGTGCGACGGCCCCACCGGTGACAAACCACTGTTGTTGCTCGGTCAGCCAGCGGGTCAAGGCGCCGCCTTGTGATTCTTTGAGTTGCTGGGCCAGGCGTTGGTTCTCTTGGCGCAAGCGATTCAGTTGGGCACTTTCGCGGGCAGTGTCTGCGCTTTGCAGTTGCTTGCTCAGTTCTTCACGCAGCCGTTCGCTTTCTTTCAAACGTTGCTGCAACTCGGTGATCTGGCTGGCGGCACTCACGGACAGGGGCGTGGAACTGCCGGTGCTCGAGGTTTCTTCAGCGTGGGCCGTAGCCCCGATCGTTAACACTGCCAACAGACACAACTGAGGTAAGCGCATCGGAACTCCTGATTCCACACGAATATTCAGAACGTTGTCGGCAGGTTACCGAGAATAATGAGCCATTAGGAGCGCGCCGAACCGATTAGGTTCGGCCCGGCTTTATTAAACAAAGCGGGTTCAAGGCAGGACTTGCTTGAACGGCTTGATCACCACATCGGCGTAGACGCCTGCTGCTACATACGGGTCGGCCTTGGCCCAGGCTTGGGCGTCGGCCAACGAGGCGAACTCGGCGACGATCAGGCTGCCGGTGAAACCGGCGTCGCCCGGGTCGTTGCTGTCCACTGCCGGGTGTGGGCCGGCCAGCACGATGCGGCCTTCGGCTTGCAGCTTTTTCAGGCGTTCGACGTGGGCCGGGCGCACGGACAGGCGTTTTTCCAGCGAGTTGGCAACGTCGGTAGCAATGATGGCGTAGAGCATGTCAGTCCTCGGTTTTCGGCGTGGTAGGGGCGGTGTCATGCAGGTGGCGCGACAGGTAGATACCCTGGCCGATCAGGAACAATACGGTCATGCCCAGGCTGCCGAAGACCTTGAAGTCGACCCAGTAGGCCTGGAAGGTAAATGCCACGAACAGGTTGGCGGCGCCGCAGAACAGGAAAAACACGATCCAGGCCACGTTCAAGCGTGTCCACACCGGGTCCGGCAGGGTCAGTGCATGGCCCATGATGCGCTTGATCAGCAGGCGATCACCGATGAAGTGGCTGCCGATAAAGACCAGGGCGAACAGCCAGTTCACCACGGGGGCTTTCCATTTAAGGAAGGTTTCGCTGTGAAAGGCCAGGGTCAGGCCACCGAATACCAGGCAGGCGATGAGGGTCAGCCATTGGCTTTTTTCCAGCTTGCGCTGGGAAATGAAGATGGCGCCGTAGACCACGATCGAGCTGATGATCAGCACGGCGGTGGCGCTGTAGATGCCCCCGAATGTCAGCTCGTGACCGGCGATATCAATGACCCTGGGGTCGAGTTTGGTAACGATGAAAAACAGCAACAGCGGGATGAAGTCGATGAATTGTTTCACAGTAAGAGCCAGAAGCTGGATGTGGCGGCATAATAACAAACATCCTTGGTTGCGATAGCGCCAGCTGACTTGAGGTTACACACCCCCGTGAATGTTGATTTGCACTGCCACAGCACGGCCTCCGACGGCGCCCTGGCGCCCGCGGTACTGGTTGCGCGTGCGTTTGAAAAAGGCGTGCGAGTCCTGTCTTTGACCGACCACGACACCCTCGAAGGCCTCGACGAAGCCCGTACGACCGCGCATGCGCTGGGCATGCAGCTGGTCAATGGCGTGGAATTGTCCTGCACCTGGGGCGGCGCCACCATTCATGTGCTCGGTTACGGTTTTGATCAGAACGCCGCGCCGTTGGTCGAGGCCATTGCCCAATTGCACGATGGCCGCTGGCTGCGGTCCGAAGAAATAAGCCGCAAGCTCAGCCTTAAAGGCATGCCCAATGCTCTGGAAGGCGCCCGCGCCATCCAGCAGGAGCTGGGCGACAGCGGCAACGCACCGGCCCGTCCGCACTTTGCCGACTGGATGGTGCGTGAAGGTTTTGTAAAGGATCGCGCCGAGGCGTTTCGCAAATGGCTGGGCGCCGGCAAGTTGGGTGACGTCAAACAACACTGGCCGACCCTGGAAGACACCGTCGGCACGCTGCGGGCCGCTGGGGCTTGGGTCAGCCTGGCGCATCCGTGGCATTACGATTTCACCCGCAGCAAGCGCCGCAAGCTGATTGCCGACTATATTGGAGCGGGCGGCCACGCTATCGAAGTGGTTAACGGGCACCAACCCGCCGATCAGGTGGGCAGCCTGGCGATACTTGCTCGCGAATTTGGTCTGCTGGTCAGCGCCGGCAGTGACTTTCATGGCCCAGGCGGCTGGTCCGAGATTGGCGAGTATCGCCAAGTACCGGAAGATCTGCCGCTGTTGTGGGGGCGATTCAAGCATGACCCCATTATTGCCACCGTCTGAACAGGTAGAACACGTGAGTCAATTCTTCCAGATTCATCCGGAAAACCCTCAAGCGCGCCTGATTAAACAGGCCGTGGAGATCATCCGCGCCGGCGGCGTGGTGATCTACCCAACCGACTCGTCCTACGCCATTGGTTGCCAGATCGGCGACAAGAACGCGGTTGAACGGGTCAGACGCCTGCGTGACCTGGACAAGAACCACAACTTCGCACTGATTTGCAGCGACCTGTCCCAGCTTGGGCTGTTTGCGAAGGTCGACACGGGCACCTTCCGCCTTCTTAAGGCCCATACGCCTGGGCCCTACACCTTTATCCTCAACGCCACCCGCGAAGTGCCGCGCCTGTTGCTGCACCCGAAAAAGCGCACCATTGGCCTGCGTGTGCCGGAGCACCCGATTGCCCTGGCGTTGCTGGCTGAGCTGGGCGAGCCGCTGATGAGCGTGTCGTTGATCCTGCCCGGTGAAGAAGAGCCGCTGTACGACCCTTACGAAATGCGCCGCCTGCTGGAAAAACACGTCGACTTGATCATCGACGGCGGCTACGGCGGCAACAAGGCCTCCACCGTGATCAACCTGGCCGACGGCGAGCCGGAAGTGGTGCGTGTGGGTTGCGGCGATCCGACGCCGTTCATGGTCGAGGCCTGAATGTCGGTCGTCGAAACCGTCGATAGCCAGGCCGGCGCCCAGCAGGAACTGCCCTTTGCCATGGTCTATGGCCAGGCGGTCCTGGAAATGCCGCTGGACCTGTACATCCCGCCGGACGCCCTGGAAGTGTTCCTTGAAGCCTTCGAAGGCCCGCTGGACTTGCTGCTGTACCTGATCCGCAAGCAGAACATCAATATCCTCGACATCCCGGTGGCGGAAATCACCCGCCAGTACATGGGGTATGTCGAGCTGATGCAGACCGTGCGCCTGGAGCTGGCCGCCGAGTACCTGGTGATGGCCGCGATGCTCGCCGAGATCAAATCGCGCATGCTGTTGCCGCGCTCGGAGACCATCGAAGCCGAAGAGGATGACCCGCGCGCCGAGCTGATCCGCCGCCTGCAAGAGTACGAACGTTTCAAGGCCGCCGCCGAAGGCATCGACAACCTGAGCCGTGTGGGCCGCGATGTGGTGGTGCCCAAGCTCGACGCCCCGGAAGCCCGGGCGCGCAAGCTGTTGCCGGATGTGAGCCTGGAAGAATTGCTGATGTCCATGGCCGAAGTGCTGCGCCGGGGCGACATGTTTGAAAGCCACCAGGTCAGTCGCGAGGCACTGTCGACCCGCGAGCGCATGAGCGATGTGCTCGAACGCCTCAAGGGCGGCGGGTTTGTACCCTTTGTCGAGTTGTTCACCAAAGAAGAAGGGCGCCTGGGGGTGGTGGTGACCTTTATGGCAATCCTTGAGCTGGTCAAGGAGTCCTTGGTCGAGCTGGTCCAGAATGAGCCTTTTGCGGCTATCCACGTGCGGGCGCGAGCCGAATAACGAGCTGAATCGATGAATTTGACTGAACCCCGCGAACTGGCGCCACTGCTGGAAGCCTTTCTCCTGGCCTCGGGTAAACCGCAATCCCTTGAGCGCCTGTTCGAACTCTTTGAAGAGGCCGAGCGCCCTGAGCCACCGGTGTTCAAGAAGGCATTGGAGATCCTGCGCAAGTCCTGCGATGGCCGCGCCTTTGAGCTGCGCGAAGTGGCGTCGGGTTATCGCCTGCAGATCCGTGAGAAGTTTTCCCCGTGGGTCGGCCGTCTGTGGGAAGAGCGCCCGCAGCGTTATTCGCGGGCGATGCTTGAGACCATGGCGCTGATCGCCTATCGCCAGCCGATCACCCGGGGCGAAATCGAGGACGTGCGCGGTGTGGCGGTCAACAGCCACATCGTCAAGACGCTGCTGGAGCGCGAGTGGATCCGCATCGTCGGCTACCGCGACGTGCCCGGCAAACCGGCGATGTTTGCCACCACCAAGGTGTTCCTCGACCATTTCAACCTGAAAAACCTGGATGACCTGCCGCCGCTCGCCGAATTGCGCGAGATGGAGGCCGAGCCGGTATTGGATTTCGACGACGCACCGGTTCCCGCCAGCCTGCAGGAACTCGCCGACGCCACGGCCGAGCCGGAGGAGCCGAAGGACGAGACCAGTTTCCATACCTTGTTGCTCGAATTGGACGACATGGAGCAGGGAATCAAGACCGACTTCGACGACTTGCTGCGTGACGGTGCGAGTGAACCGCAAACCCAGGTGAACGGTGAAACCGTGCCCGAGGTCGAAGAAGTTGAGCCGGAACCGGAACCGGAAGCCGAGCCAGAACCGGAGCCCGAGGAAGACATCCTTGGCGTGGCTGAAGCCCGCGAGAAACTCCTGGCTGCCGTCGCTGCCCTCGAACAACCGCCGTTGAGCGACGAGGAAGACGAAGCCCGGGCCCTGGCCGAAGCCATCGAAAACGAACGCCGCCAACTCGAAGACTGACGCAATTCGATGTGGGAGGGGGCTTGCCCCCGATAGCAACGCCCCAGTGACAAAAATGTAGGCTGACACACTGCATCGGGGGCAAGCTCCCTCCCCACATTGGATCTGCATTGTCTGGGTTGCCTGGGAGAAAACATGAGCTCCAGCAAAGACCCGTGCATCAGCATCTGCAAATTCAGCGACGATATCTGCGTCGGCTGTGGCCGCAGCAAGCGCGAAATCCGCGCCTGGAAGAAACTCGACAAGGTCGACAAACGCACAGTGCTGGCCGAAGCCGAGCTGCGCCTGTTGGCCCTGGGCGCCACCGGTCGGCGGAAAAGCAAATGACTGCGGCTTAATCGACTAGTCTGTGATGCGCAATGCGCGCCATGCGCGTATGATTCGCGACCCTTTGGCGACGTATTCGCCCAAAGCCCCGCTTTCAACACTCTTCAGGCCACGCCTGAATCGACCCACCGGGAGGTGCTTAAGATGAACGACCAAGACCAGAACGACAGCCAGGAAATCGGCCCAGCAGGCGAAAAACTGCAAAAGGTGCTGGCGCGTATCGGCGTGGGCTCGCGCCGCGACGTCGAAGCCTGGATCACCCAGAAGCGCATCAAGGTCAACGGCGTTGAAGCCACCCTTGGCCAGCGCGTCGACCTGCACGATGCGATCACCATTGATGGCAAGGTCATCAAGCGTGAAGAGGCCGCCGAATCGGTGCGCCGCGTCATCATGTACAACAAGCCCGACGGCGAGATCTGCACCCGTGACGACCCGGAAGGCCGTCCGACCGTGTTCGACAAGATGCCCAAGCCGAAAGAAGGCCGCTGGATCAACATCGGCCGTCTGGACATCAACACCACCGGTTTGCTGATGTTCACCACCGACGGCGAGCTGGCCAACCGCCTGATGCACCCGTCCTACGAGATGGACCGTGAATACGCCGTGCGTGTACGCGGTGAAGTCGATGACGAGATGATCGAGCGCTTGAAAGCGGGTGTCGTCCTTGAGGACGGCCCGGCCAAGTTCACCGACATCAAGCAGGCGCCAGGCGGCGAAGGTTTTAACCATTGGTACCACTGCGTGGTGATGGAAGGCCGTAACCGTGAAGTGCGTCGCCTGTGGGAATCCCAGGGCCTGGTGGTCAGCCGCCTGAAACGCGTGCGTTTCGGCCCGGTGTTCTTGAACTCCGACCTGCCGATGGGCCGCTGGCGCGAAATGAGCCAGTACGAAGTCGATATCCTCAGTGCTGAGGTCGGCCTGACGCCGGTTGCCATGCCGCAGATGAACGCCAAGAGCAAAGACAAGCTTGAGCGTATGCAGCGTAAATCGTCGCGTCCTGTGGCCCGTACCGAACGTGTTGCCCGCACCCTGCGCCCGGCGCTGAATGCACCGGCCACCGGCGGTCGCATCTCGCGTGAGCCGCACATCGAAGGCGAGCGTCGCCCAACCGCTCCGTCCCGCCAGGAAGGCGAGCGTGCCCCTCGCACCCCGCGTCCTGCGCGTGGCGGCGAAGCACCAAGCGGCGGCCGCGGCAATCGTGGTGAAGGCCGTGGTGCTCCGGCAGCCGACCGCCCAGCCGACAGCGCCAGCACCAAGCGTCCAGCCAAGCCGGCAGCGAACAAGCGTCCTGGGCCGAAACTGGTCGCGGACGAGCCGTCGGGCAAGCGCCGTGGCGCCCCGGCCGGTTCCGGCCAGCGTCCTGGTTTTGGTCGCAAGAAGCCGCAGTGATGTAAGTGCTGCACAAAAAAACGCCAACCCTCGGGTTGGCGTTTTTTTTGGGACATGAAATACGGTCAAAAATGTGGGAGCGGGCTTGCTCGCGAAAGCGGTGGATCAGTTAGTACATCTGGTGACTGACACTGCGCATTCGCGAGCAAGCCCGCTCCCACATTTGGATCTCCAGTGTTTCTGAATTTTGTGCTCAGAACGCAAACCTTCCATCAAACACCGGCTTGTCATCCAGCGCCAACACGCCGCTGGCAAAGATCAAATCCAGGTGATGACTGCCTTTCTGCCCACCGCCCAAGCCCAGGTGCAAGCCGCAATGGCGCTCCTCGAACCCGGCATTGCGCGCGTACAAATCCTTGACCCCTTCATTGGTGCCAATCCCCAGCTCTTCCACGCGACGGTTGGACGGGTTGGCATTCAAGTACTTGTTGAAATCGTCCGCCAGGCCCGGCACATCACTGGCCACGCTGCAAATTGTCGAGTTCTCGATCCACAGCTCCAGCGGTGATTGCAGTACGCCGTATTTGCGCGCAAACGGGATGGTGCTTAGGAAGGTGCCGACAAACCGCACCTGGCCGTTGATGGCTTCGCTGTGCGTGGCGATCTCGCCCGGCGCCAGGTCATGGTTGCCGACGCCATTGATATTGGTCCACTTCTTGATGCTGCTCATCGGCGCTTCCAGGCGCGAGCCGTGTTTGTCGGTAAAGCTCAGCACGTTGGCCTGGGACATGCGCCGGATCAGCGTGGCATTGAGGTCGGCGATGCGTTGCGGCTCGACGCTGAAGGTGTCGTAGAAATAGTCGCCGTAATCCTTGAACAGCAGGGATTTCTTCCAGTGCTCGGCCATCACCCCCTGCAGGGCGCGGATAAAGTCCGGGCCTTCGGCGCGTGGGTTGGGCAGGGTCGAGGAATCGTAGAGAAACAGGTACAGGTCAGAGGTTTCGATGGCCTGGGCCAGGGTGTCGCTGGCGGCCAGGTCCAGGCGCTGCAACTGGAAATTGAAGCGGGCGGCGCTGCCGTGGGTGATCGCCTGGGCAATGGCGTCATAGCGCTCGGTGTGGCCCAGCAGCACGGTTGGGCGGCTCAAGCCGTTGAGGGCCGGGTGATGCGCAAGGTAGTAGAGAAAATGTTCGACGGCGCGGGCCTTGTCCATGACGTATGTCCTTCTGTGCCTGGGGTAAGGGGGCAGGTGCCGTGCACAACACCTGCCGGTTGCCTGCCGGGTGTTAGAAAGGCCACATCGCGGTGCCAAAAGGCACAACGGCATCAGCTTGCATCATTT
Organism: Pseudomonas sp. NFX183; assembly: GCF_047943075.1. Lineage (NCBI taxonomy): Bacteria > Pseudomonadati > Pseudomonadota > Gammaproteobacteria > Pseudomonadales > Pseudomonadaceae > Pseudomonas > Pseudomonas sp. NFX183. The sequence continues at coordinate 3,573,270 of NZ_CP181333.1, forward strand.
CAACGGCGGCCTCATGGGTCGGCGCTTCAAACCAATCGTCGAGTTGCAGTTCGGTTTCCAGGTCTTTTTCCAGTGCTTGCATGGTGTATCTCCTAGAGGACGTTGTTTGAGAACGGCTTGCCAACGGGCTTCGCTGGCAAGTGAAAGAACCTAGGAGAGTGTGTTTCAGAATGCAAAATATTTATTGACACGGTCTCATTTGGATTTTTTCTTCTGTTTTTTCGCGGTGGTTTTTTATTTAGCAAAAACAACGGACTGGCGAAGCTAATTTGTAGGATTTTTCATACTGACATTTTTCCGTTTTCTGACGGATCAAGCGCGCCTGTAACGCTTATTTTCCGGGCTGTAACGATTAATTTACGCTAAAGGCGCGCCGTCATTGAGCGACCCGGCGCTGTAAGGAATGCCTGACAGATTGTCACAGGCGCTCCCCAGTGGCGGCCCGAAGCTGTCGAGCGGTGTACAATGCGCCGCGTTTTACTGTGACTCCCTTGCGTACCTACGCAAAAGGCCAAGACCTCAGGGTTTATCCACCCTGATCACTCCGCCTGGCCACGAGCCGGACGGGTTCGATTTCGTCACAGATAAAAACAAACAGGTGACGCATGACCGTTAGAAAGACGCTGTACTCCTGGTGCCTGCGCTGGGGTTTGAGCGGCGCTGCTTGAGTCGAGATTCAAGGCAGCAACGTGCATTCAACATCATCAAACCTTGCGTGAGACCCTTTTCATGAGTGGACCCCATTCCTCTTCAGGCGAGCTGAAACGCGGCCTGAAAAATCGGCATATCCAGTTGATCGCCCTCGGTGGCGCCATCGGCACCGGCCTGTTCCTGGGCTCGGCCGGGGTGCTTAAATCAGCCGGGCCGTCGATGATCCTGGGCTATGCCATCTGCGGCTTCATCGCCTTCATGATCATGCGCCAGCTCGGCGAAATGATCGTCGAAGAGCCGGTCGCCGGTTCCTTCAGCCACTTTGCCCATAAATACTGGGGCGGTTTTGCCGGCTTCCTGTCGGGCTGGAACTGCTGGATTCTGTACATTCTGGTGGGCATGTCGGAGCTGACGGCGGTCGGCAAATACGTGCACTACTGGTGGCCGGAGATCCCGACCTGGGTCTCGGCGGCAGCGTTCTTCGTGCTGATCAATATGATCAACCTGGCCAACGTCAAAGTCTTTGGTGAGGCCGAGTTCTGGTTTGCCATCATCAAAGTGGTGGCCATCGTCGGCATGATCGCCCTGGGCAGCTACCTGCTGGTCAGCGGCAGTGGCGGGCCGCAAGCCTCGGTGAGCAACCTGTGGGACCACGGCGGTTTCTTCCCGCATGGCGTCAGCGGTTTGGTGATGGCCATGGCGATCATCATGTTCTCGTTCGGCGGCCTGGAAATGCTCGGTTTTACCGCGGCTGAAGCCGACCAGCCGCGCACCGTGATCCCCAAAGCGATCAATCAGGTGATCTACCGCATTCTGATTTTCTACATCGGCGCGCTGGTGGTGCTGTTGTCGCTGACGCCGTGGGACAGCTTGCTGGCAACCCTCAACGCGTCCGGCGATGCCTACAGCGGCAGCCCGTTCGTGCAGGTGTTTTCGATGCTGGGCAGCAACACTGCCGCGCACATCCTCAACTTCGTGGTGCTGACCGCAGCGCTGTCGGTGTACAACAGCGGCACCTACTGCAACAGCCGCATGCTGCTGGGCATGGCTGAGCAGGGCGATGCGCCCAAAGCCCTGGCGAAGATCGACAAGCGTGGCGTACCGGTGCGTTCGATCCTCGCGTCGGCGGCGGTCACCCTGGTGGCGGTGCTGATGAATTACCTGATCCCGCAACACGCGCTGGAGCTGCTGATGTCGCTGGTCGTGGCCACGCTGGTGATCAACTGGGCGATGATCAGCTTCTCGCACGTGAAATTCCGCCAGCACATGGACCGCACCGGCCAGGTGCCGCTGTTCAAAGCGCTGTGGTACCCGTACGGCAACTACATTTGCCTGGCGTTCGTGGCGTTTATCCTGGTGATCATGCTGATGATTCCGGGCATTCAGGTCTCGGTGTACGCGATTCCGGTATGGGTGGCGTTCATGGGGCTGTGCTACTGGATCAAGAACAAGCGCAGCGCTGAAGCGGCGTTGACCACGGCGAGTGCGGCGTTGAAGTAAGCCGTCTTGCCTCAACAGAAAACCCGGCGCCTTGCCGGGTTTTTTGTCGGCGCCGACAGGGTAGACTCGCGCCTTCTTTTTCATCGACTCTTGCCCGGAGGCTTCATGCAGCACATCGATATCGACGGCGGCAGCTTGCAGCGCGATGAGGTGCAAGACCTGATCGACCAGCACCGCGGGCCGTTGCGCTTGATCGGCGTCGATTTGAGCGGGGCAGACCTGTCGCGGAGGGTGCTGGAGCATTGGGTGTTCGAGCGCTGCACACTGGCGCAAACCTCCTTTCTCGGTGCGCGCCTGGAAGGCACGCAATGGAAAAGTTGCCGGGCCGGGCACGCCGTATTCGAGGCGGCCAACCTGCTCGAGGCGCAATTCATCAGCTGCGACCTGAACAACACCCGTTGGCAGCGCAGCAAGTTGTCCCAAGCCCATTTCACACAGTGCAAACTGACGGGCGCCAACTTCACCCATTGCGCGTCCCTGGGGCTGAGCTTCAGCGAGACCTTGCTCAACAGTGCGTTCTTGTCCGGCCTGTCGTTTGCCCGAACCGTGCTCAATAATCTGGATTTTTCCGACAGCGACTTGTCGGATGCAGACTTTCGCAAGGCCGAACTGATCGACTGCAGCCTCGCCCACGCCCGCATCAACGGTGCCAATTTTGCTGGCGCTGACTTGCGGGGCGCGGATTTGAGCGGCTTTCGCCTCAATGATGCCAAACTGTTCAAAGGCGCCGTGATTTCCAAAGCCCAGGCGTCGATGTTGTTATCCGAGTTGGGCTTGTCCGTTGCCTAAGGTTCTTGAGTGATGCTGGTAATTTCCAACAACGTGCACCTGCCCGATGCCGAGATCGAGCTGACCGCCATTCGCGCCCAGGGCGCCGGTGGGCAGAACGTCAACAAGGTATCGAGCGCGGTGCACCTGCGGTTTGATATTCGGGCGTCGTCGTTGCCGGACTTTTACAAGGAACGGCTGCTGGCGCTGCGCGACAGCCGTATCACCAGTGAAGGCGTGCTGGTGCTCAAGGCCCAGCAATACCGGACCCAGGAACAGAATCGCGCGGATGCGCTGGAACGCCTGGTGGAGTTGATCCTCAGCGCCACCAAGGTCGAGAAGAAGCGCCGCCCGACCAAGCCCACCCTGGGCTCGAAAAAGCGCCGCCTGGAATCCAAGACCAAGCGCGGCAGCATCAAGGCCGGGCGCGGTAAGGTCGACTTTTAAGCGTCGCGCGCCTCGCGGGCCTTGGGCGCTTGCCGGTACAGGTACAGGCTCAGTAGCAAGCCACCGGCGGCGGCGAGCGCAGCGAACAGGAAGATTGAGGCAAAGCCGAACCCCGCCGCCACCGCACCTGCCAGCGGGCCGGTGATGCCCAACGACAAGTCGATAAACAGCGAATAAGCCCCCACCGCCGAGCCCCGGCTGGAGGCCGGCACCAGGTTGACCGCCTCCACCCCCAGCGCCGGAAACACCAGGGAAAAGCCGAACCCGCTCAACGCCGCACCGGCCAGGGCGAGGTGGGCGTCAGGCGCCAGCCACAGCAACAGCAACCCGAGGATTTCCACGGACAGGCAGGCAATCGCCACGCGAAAGCCGCCGATGCGGTTGATCAAATTGCCGAACAGCAGGCGCGCGCCGATGAAGCTGGCGCCGAACAGGCTCAATGCCCACACGGCGTTGTCCCAGTGCTGGGTGGTGTAATACAGGGTAATAAAGGTGGCGATGGTGCCAAAGCCGATCGAGCCCAGGGCCAACGCGCAGCCATGGGGCAGCACGCGGCCCAGCACATTCATGAACGGTAGGCGCACACCGGCCACAATCGGCGCCGCGACTTTGTTCCAGGCCAGAAACACGCCGAGCACCGCCAGCAGAATGATGCTGACGCCCATGCTCCACAATCCGAAATGGCTGACCAGCACCACCCCAAGTGGTGCGCCGATGGCCAGTGCGCCGTAACTGGCGATGCCGTTCCATGAAATGACCTTGGCGGTGTTGGCCGCGCCGACCCGGCCAATGCCCCAGCCGATGGCGCCCGAACCCACCAGGCTTTCGGCGCTGCCGAGCACCAGTCGGCCGATGAGCAGGCTGATCAGGCTGACGGCCGGCAGGCTGGAAAACCACGCGGCCAGCAACATGAACACGCCACTCAGGCCGCAGCCCGCCAGGCCGATCAACACCGCGCGCTTGCTGCCCAGGTTGTCGATGATTTTGCCGGCATACGGGCGGCTCAGCAGCGTGGCCAGGTACTGCACGCTGATCACCAGGCCGGCAATCACCGCGCCGTAGCCCAGTTCACTGTGGACATAGCCCGGCAACACGGCCAGGGGAATGCCGATATTGAGGTAACCGATAAAGGTGAACAGCACGATGGAAACGACTTGCAGCGTGACCGCCATGGGGCGCTGGGTATCTGGCATGGGAGAGGTCCACTGTCGCAGCAGGTAAAGATAGGCTGCTAATGATACCGGCGCTTACGCCTCGCGGGGCGGCAAAACGTAAAAACTTCAGATTACCGACAGATCAGGGTTTGGCTGGCGTCAGCATTTGCGTGGTCACCAGGGCGGCCAGGGCGTTTTCCTGGGTGCCGAAGCGCTTGAGCAGGAGCGCCTGTTTTTCAGGGCTGAGGCGGTTCCACACGTCGATCATTTGCAGGGCTGCGTCGAGTACAGCGGCGTCGGGGGTGTCGGGGAGGGTATCAGTCATGGCGGGCATCTCGGGGTGATTCAGGCAGTGTGGAAAGCGCTCAAAGGTGCGCTTTCCACACGGTCTGGTACGGCGTCAGTCCTGGCTTTTGCTGTCGACTGGTTGTGCTTCTTTGGTCTCAGGCCGGTTGTCGCTGGCCTGCTGCGGTGTTGGCTGCTCTGTTGGGTGCAGGCTTGGGAAGGGGAGATTAGGTATCTCGTGCATCGTCGTCGCTCCTCGCAAGGTCTGTTTAATCAATCGCAGTGTGATTGCGCGCTCTCAAAAAGCCTTGGCAGGATACAGCACTGAAAATGACAAAAAGAATTTTATGTCGACCTATGTACGAATTTTCATTGTTTAGGCAAGTGACAAGAGGTCACACCTTCAAGGACGCCCCCTTAAAAGGCGCCCTGTTCAAAAAAGCGTCCTGTTTAAAAAGGGACCTTGCCCAAGATCATGTCGCGGTACATCACAAAGTCGCCCAAGAGGCTGTAGAGCGGATGTTGAAACGTCGCCGGGCGGTTCTTTTCGAAGAAGAAGTGGCCGATCCAGGCGAAGCTGTAACCGGCGATGGGCAAAGCCAGCAGCAGCCCCACCGAACCTTTGCCGATGGCGTACGCCAGGATGCCAATCACCAACGTGGTGCCGATGAAGTGCAAACGCCGGCATGTGCTATTGCCGTGTTCACTCAGGTAGTAAGGATAGAACTCGGCGAAGCTATTGAATTGTTTGACGTTTTCCACGTTGGCCGGCCCTTGGGTGGTTGTACCGCCTAACAGATGTTCGGCGGGGAGCTTATTTGAGTCTAGAGTGATCAGTGGTAACAGCCAGTGACAATAGATGCCACTTTAGTATCCTTGGCTTCCTGGCTGCCGTTAAGCCTGCTTTTTTAAGAAGACGCCATGAGCGAACGAACAACTTCTGCAAGCTGGGCGATGGGAATAGTCAAGGCGTTGGAAATGGACGGCCTGGACTGCCGTGTGCTGTTCAAGCAATTGGGCCTGGACTACGCCGCCCTCAGTGACCCTGACGCGCGTTTTCCTCAGGACTCGATGACGCGGCTTTGGCAACGGGCAGTTGAGCTGTCGGGCAACCCGGCGATCGGCCTGAACATGGGCAAGGTTGTTCGCCCGGCGTCGTTTCATGTGGCCGGTTATGCGCTGATGTCCAGCAACACGTTGGCCGAGGGCTTTATGCGCCTGGTGCGTTATCAGCGCATCATCGCCGAAAGCGCCGACTTGAGCTTCCGACTCTTACCTGAAGGCTACGCGCTGATTCTGACAGTGCACGGCGACCACTTGCCACCGACCCGCCAGAGCGCCGAAGCCTCGCTGGCCAGTGCGTTGGCATTGTGCGGCTGGCTGACCGGCCGCACTTTGCAACCGCGCAAAGTGGTGCTGCAAGGCGATCAACCGGCGGACCTGACGCCTTACAAACAAGCCTTCCATGCGCCCCTGGAATTCAATGCACCTTATGACGCGCTGATTTTTGAGCAAGCCGACATGGACGCGCCGTTGCCCACGGCGAACGAAGCCATGGCGTTGCTGCATGATCGGTTTGCCGGTGAATACCTCGCGCGCTTTTCCGAGAGCCGCGTGACCCACAAGGCGCGGCAAGTGCTGTGCCGTCTGCTGCCCCAGGGCGAACCCAAACGCGAAGTGGTCGCCCAGACCTTGCACCTGTCCCAGCGCACCTTGCAGCGGCGCTTGCAGGAGGAGGGCACCAGTTTCCAGACATTGCTCGACGACACCCGCCGCGAACTCGCCGAGCAGTACCTGGCGCAGCCCAGCATGACCCTGCTGGAGATTGCCTACCTGTTGGGGTTTGCCGACCCGAGCAATTTTTTCCGCGCGTTCCGCCGTTGGTTCGATGCCACGCCCGGCGAATACCGGGCGCGGTTGCTCGAAGCGTCGACGGTCAGTGCCGCCAAAACGCCGGAATGCACAGAACAAAGACTGTAATGATCTCCAGTCGGCCCAGCAGCATGCCGAACGACAGGATCCACTTGGCCGCATCCGGCAGGCTGGCGAAGTTACCGGCCGGGCCGATGGTTTCGCCCAGGCCCGGGCCCACGCCGGAAACGGTGCTGGCCGCGCCGGTCAATGCGGTCATCCAGTCCAGCCCCAGCAGCGACAATGCCAGGGCAATGGCGCAGATGGTGATGGCGAAGAAGAACGAAAAGGTCAGAATCGAACGCACGATCTCTTCGTCGAGGCGGTGGCCGTTGTACTTCTGCTTGATCACCGCGCGCGGGTGAATCAGCTGGTTCAGGTTGGCCTTGAGCAGGATATAGGCGACCTGGAAACGGAAGATCTTGATCCCGCCCGCCGTGGAGCCCGAGCAGCCGCCAACAAAGCCCAGGTAGAAGAACAGCATCAGTGAGAAGTTGCCCCAGATGCTGTAGTCCCCGAGTGCAAAACCGGTCGTCGTCACCACCGACGTGACGTTCACCGCCACATGACGCAGCGCATCGAACCACGGCAGGTCGGTGGTCCACCAGTACCAGGTGCCCAGTACCAGCCAGGTCACCAGCAGCAGCCCGAGCAAGCCTTGCACCTGTTGATCCTTGATCAGCGCCCGACGGTTGCCGCGCAAGGTGGCGACATACAGGGTGAACGGCAAGCTGCCGAGGATCATCACCACCACGGCGACCCAGTGCACCGCCGGTTGTTTCCAGTGGGCCAGGGATTCATCAGAGGTGGAAAACCCGCCGGTGGAAATCGCCGACATCGCGTGGTTGATCGCATCAAACAGCCCCATCCCGGCCCACCAGAACGCCAGGCTGCCGAGGATGGTGATGCCCACGTACGCGGCCACAATCAGGCGCGCCACCATGTGCGAGCGAGGCATGACTTTTTCAGAGCGATCCGAGGACTCGGTCTGGAACAGGCGCATGCCACCAATGCGCAGCAGTGGCAGGATCGCCACCGCCATGCCGATAAAGCCGATGCCGCCGAGCCAGTGCAGCAGCGAGCGCCACATCAGGATGCCCGGTGACATGCTGTCCAGCCCGCTCAAGACGGTGGAGCCGGTGGCGGTAATGCCCGACATGCTTTCGAAGAAGGAGTCGGTGTAGCTGATGTGCTGGGTCAGTAAAAACGGCAGCGCGGCGAACACGCAGACCACCAGCCAACTGCTGACGGTCAGCAGGTACATGTCTCGGGGGCGCAGGTGTACGTGTTCGGGGCGGCCAGGAATGACCAGCGCCAGGCCAGCGAGAAAGGTGATCAGGCTGGCCCACAGGAACGAGGGCAGGTCGCTGGTGCGTTCGAAAATCACCAGGGTGGCCATCGGGATGACCATGGCGATCGCGAGGGTGATCAGGAAGATGCCGATGATGAAACCGATGATGCGTAAGGTCGGCAACGCCATGAAGAAAGCTCGGGTGTTGGGAGAGTGGCGCCATTCTACCCGCGGTGCAGGGCTTGTAAACCGGGGCTTGGGAGCGACGTCGATCAAATGTGGGGTTTGTGGTGGTCATCGGGCTCCATTAGACGGACATAAAAAAGGCGACCCGAAGGTCGCCTCATTCAACGCGGCGCGGATCAGAACTCGTGATCAGCGTTATCCGGGTTCAAGTCGCTGATACCCAGCTTGCCCGCCGCGGCCTCGATCGAACCGGTCTGCTTGACCAGCGCGGCGATGGCGTCACGCACGATCTGGTTGCCCGCGTCGTTACCCGCGGCGATCAGTTGGTCGTAGTGCTCGCCCTTGTTGGCGTGGTCAACCATGACCTGGATCTTCGCTTCGGTCGACGCCAGGTCAGCCTTGAGCGCGGTGTCGGCGGCCGGATCAGCTTTGGCCACCAGGGACGACAAGCTCGGCCCCGTCATCTTGGTGCCGTCAGTGCGGGTGTACTCGCCCAGGTAAACGTTACGAATGCCCTTGGCGTCGTAGAAATGCGAGTTGTGGGTGTTGTCGCTGAAGCAGTCTTGCTCGTCTTCCGGCGAGTTGGCTTCCAGGGACACCTTCATGCGCTCACCGGCCAGCTCGCCGAGGGACAGGCTGCCCATGCCGAACAACATTTTGCGCAGGCCGTCGGTGGCCGGTTCGGCCTCCAGGGTGGCGCGGTAGTTGTCTTCGACGTTGGGTTTCCAGTTGCCGACCATTTCTTCCAGGTCGCTGACCAGCAGCTGAGTCACCGCGCGCAGGTAGGTGCGACGACGCTCGTTGTTGCCGCCGGTGGCACCGTCACCGGTCATGTAATCCGACGCAGGGCGGTTGCCCGCGCCTGGGCCGGTGCCGTTGAGGTCCTGGCCCCACAGCAGGAATTCGATGGCGTGGTAGCCGGTGGCGACGTTGGCCTCGGAACCGCCCAGCTCATTGAGGCTGGCGAGTTTTTCCGGGGTGATTTCTTTCACGTCGACCTTGTCTTCGCCCACCTGGATCTCGGTGTTGGCGATGATGTTGGCGTTGGCGCCTGGGTTACCCAGGGCGTGCTCGTAGGATTTGTCGACGTAATCGATCAGGCCTTCGTCCAGCGGCCAGGCGTTAACTTGGCCTTCCCAGTCGTCGATGATGGTGTTGCCGAAGCGGAACACTTCACTCTGCAGGTACGGTACGCGCGCGGCGATCCAGGCGGTACGGGCCGCTTTGAGGGTGTCGTCGTTCGGGTTGGCGAGGAAGGTGTCGATTGCGGTTTGCAGGGTTTTTGCGGTGGATTCGGCATCGCTGTACACCGCGAACACCATGTCAGCGTAGTGCGCGACCACGGCCTTGGCGGCCGCTTCGTCGACCTGGCCTGCCGGGGTGGCAGCCGCTGGAGCGGTGGTGCTGGCAGCCGGGGTCGGCGCTTGGGGCGCGGCGGCCTTGTCTTTACCTTCGCCGCAACCGGCGAGAGAAATGGCAATGGCCAGCAGACTGGCGGTGGCCAGGGGCATACGAATCATGGCGAACATCCTGCTTCGGTTGTTGATGGGGCGCGCGGGGAGCGCAAAAACTGCGACATAATGCGAAAGATTTGCATTTTGTGTAAAGGTTTATACGAGGGAAATATTTAGTATTGTTTTCAGCGTTCAGAGAATCGCCGCGTTGTCGCGCTCGGACTGTTTCAGATACGCCGCCAACTCCCGGGCCGGCAGCGGTTTGCTGTAGTGGTAGCCCTGGCCCTCGTGGCAGCCCTCGGAAATGATGTAGGCCTCCTGCTCGGCGGTTTCCACGCCTTCGGCGATCACCTGCATGCCCAGGCTTTTGCCCAGTTGGATAATGGCGCGCACGATGGTTGCGTCGTCGTCGTCATCGAGCAGGTCCTGGACGAAGCTCTTGTCGATCTTGATCTTGTCCAGCGGCAGGCTTTTCAGGTAGCTGAGGGACGAATAGCCGGTGCCGAAGTCATCAATTGCAATCAGCGCCCCGGAACGGCGCAGGCTCAGCAAGTGCTGGGCGGCGGTGCTGATGTCTTCCATCAGGCCGGTCTCGGTCACTTCCAGTTCAAGGCTGCGTGGCGGCAGGCGGTAAATCTGCATGAGGTTGTTGACCACCCGCGGCAGCTCGGTGTGGTGCAACTGCACGGTGGACAGGTTGACCGCCATGCGCAGGGTGGTGAAGCCCAGGTCATGCCATTCGCGCAATTGCCGGCAGGCCTGGTCGAGTACCCATTCGCCAATCGGAATAATGGTGCCGTTCTGTTCGGCCAACGGGATGAACAAATCGGGCGGCACCAGGCCGTGTTCCGGATGCTGCCAGCGGATCAAGGCTTCCACGCCCACCACGCGGTGGTCGCGGTAGCTGATCTGCGGTTGGTAGACCAGGTGAAACTGGTCGCGGCTGAGGGCGTCGCGCAGGTCTTTTTCCAGCTCGCGGCGCCGGCGCATTTCACTGTCGACGCTGGCGATATAGAACTGGTAGCGGTTGCGCGAGCGGCTCTTGGCCAGGGTCATGGTCTGTTCGGCTTTTTGCAGCAGCTTCTCGGTGCTGTCGCCGTCTTCCGGGAACAACGTGATACCGATGGTCGCGCGCAGGCGAATCTGCTCATGCTCGAGGGCAAATTCGGCTTCCAGGTCATCCAGGATGCTTTGTGCCAGTTCGGCGGCTTCGTAAGGTTGGTCGATATCCGCCTGGACCAGCGCGAACTGATCGCCGCCCAGCCGGGCCAGGGCGCCGAGGCGGCCACTGTGGGCGCGCAAGCGATCGGCCAGGGCCAGCAGCAGTTTGTCACCGGCCTGATAAGTGAACTGTTCGTTGACGCTTTTGAAGTCATCCAGGCCTACGCACAACACCGCAACGCGGCGCTGTCGGCGGCCGGCGTCGATCAGGATCTTGTCCAGTTGCTCCTGCAGTTTCTGGCGATTGGGCAGGCCGGTGAGGAAGTCGTACTGGGCCATGCGCAGCAGGCTCGATTCTGCCTCGTGCCGCAGGTGAGTATTGCGTTCGATGGATTCGAGCAACTCGTTGGCGGTGTTGATCCACAGGCCCAGCTCGTTGCGTTCGTGGCCCTTGATTTGGGGGATCTTGTGTTCGCTGGGCCGGTCCGGGTTGATCGACGTCAGGTGCTCGATAATCCGTGATAACGGCTTGGTCAGCAGCCAGTGATAAACCAGGTATAACACCAGCCCCATGGCCAGCGCGCGCAGTACGCCGGAAATAAAGATGATCACCGAGCTGACCAGAAAACCTTTGCCATAGGTGGCCGTGTCCAGGGTGATGCTCAGGTCACCGTAATACTCGCTGTAGGGGCCTTTGCCGACCAATGAGGTGGTGAAGGTGCGCTCCTGGCCAAGAATCAGGTCGGTCAGCCAGCGGGTGGGCGATTGCTGTAATGCGCGGCTTTTCTCCGCGAGCATGGTTTCGTTGGGATGGCCGATGGAGGCCATGCGCACGGCATCGTCCTGAAACAGGCCTTCGATTACCTGCATACCCATCTCGCGGTCCAGGCTGTAGACGGCCTGTGTCGAGGGGTCGCGAAACATGTCGAGGATGCGCTGGGCATCGCCGGCCACGGCCTGGCGCGTCTTGTAGGCATCGAAAACGATCTGCGCCACGCTCAGCGCCACGCCCACGATCAATGCCGACAGCAGCACCACCCGTAGCAACTTCACCGACAAGCTGTTTTTGAGTTCCAGCTTCAAAGGGGCATTCCTTGTTCCATGCGGGTGGCCTCAATATGCCATGAGTATTGGCAATCTCGTGATGGCAGTCAAAGGAACATTAGGGCATCGGCAGGTTTGACGAGGAACTTGAGAGGGGCGCCGGGGCGAGGCGGACATGGATCCGCCTGCCTTGAGCAATTCCCGTGGGCGCAGTGGATGCGCTGGGAACTGACGCTTTTTTACGCGACGTTGATGTTGACGGTGCTGTTGGTGGATTCGTTGTTCGAAAAATTCACACGTTCCTTGTTGTGCATGTCTTCATGCGCAATCTTGTTTTGATCACCTTCACCTTGCTTGTTGCCAGATTGCGACTGAGCCATTTGACCGGCCGCTTTGGCGAGCTCGGTCACAGCTTTGAGGCCCTCTTGGGCCAAACCGGCAACCATAGGGAGCATGGATGTTATTGCGCCGATGGTCATAGTAATTTCTCCGACAGGTACGAGAGGCGAATTCCTCACACTGTCTACGTGGCAAGATCCGCGCACCGAGTTCCAGCCACCAGAGCACAATTCACTGCCCATAAAAAAGCCCGGCACGATGGCCGGGCTCTCTTTACCGCAAGCGTTGCTTAGGCAGTGAAGGTCTTGCCTTCGAACTGCTCAGCCACGAACTTCCAGTTGACCAGGTTCCAGAACGCTTCCACATACTTTGGACGCACGTTGCGGTAGTCGATGTAGTAAGCGTGTTCCCAGACGTCGCAGGTCAGCAGCGGGGTGTCGCCGCTGGTCAGCGGGTTGCCGGCGCCGATGGTGCTGGCCAGGGCCAGGGAACCGTCAGCCTTTTTCACCAGCCAGCCCCAACCGGAACCGAAGGTGCCGACGGACGTCTTGGTGAACTCTTCTTTGAACTTGTCGAACGAACCGAAAGCGGCGTTGATAGCCTCAGCCAGTGCGCCGGTAGGTTGGCCGCCGGCGTTTGGCGCCAGGCAGTTCCAGTAGAAAGTGTGGTTCCAGACCTGAGCGGCGTTGTTGAAGATGCCGCCCGAAGAAGACTTGACGATTTCTTCCAGGGTCTTGCCTTCGAACTCGGTGCCTGGCACCAGGTTGTTCAGGTTCACGACATAGGTGTTGTGGTGCTTGTCGTGGTGGTATTCCAAGGTTTCCTTGGAAATGTGCGGCTGCAGGGCATCGTGTGCGTAGGGCAGCGGCGGCAATTCGAAAGCCATGATGATTCTCCTAATCAGGTCAGTTGCGGTGAGCGCAAGGCCGATCACGGGCGGCCAAACAAGCGCCGGGGAGTTTGTACTCTTTGCGGCGCAGGGTCCGGATCATAGCACCGGGGGTGCGGCAAAACCACGCAACAACTGTGTGGGATAGAGGTTCCAGAGCGTTTTGGAATATTCATCAAGCACTGATCAATTGATACGCCACGCTGAACATCATCGCCGCCACCAGAAAGTCCAACAGCCGCCACGTAGCGGGGCGCGCGAGCCAGGGTGCCAGCCACGCAGCGCCCAATGCCAGTGTGGCAAACCACAGGAATGACGCGCTGGCGGCACCGGCTACGTAGGCGCCGGGTTCAGTTTGTTGAGCGCCCAATGAGCCAATCAACAGCACGGTGTCCAGGTACACATGCGGGTTGAGCAGGGTCACCGCCAGGGCACTGAGCAACACCGCGCGCAGCGAGCGCACCTTGAGGTTTTCGCCCTGTTCCAGACTTTGCCTGGAACACGCGCGGCGCAGCGCCAGGGTGCCGTACCACAGCAGGAATGCCGCGCCACCCCAGCGGGCGATTGCCAGCAGCAGCGGGTTCTGCGCCAGCACCGTGGCCAGGCCGAATACCCCGGCAGCTACAAGTATTGCATCGCACACGATGCACAGCGCGGCCACCGGCAGGTGGTGTTCACGGCGCAGGCTTTGCGCCAGCACAAACGCATTCTGGGTGCCGATCGCCATGATCAGGCCGAGGGCCACCAGCAGCCCGTTCACATAGCTTTGCCACATAAGGGTTACTCCGCGTTTGCTGCCAATTGGCGCAATACATCCATGGCCCGCTCAGCATCGCTGCGGCCGACAAACAGGTGGTCGTGGTAGTAACCGGCGATCACGTTGCAGCTGATGCCGGCTTGGCCCAGCGCGCTGGCAAAGGCCGCGGTTAAACCCACGGCTTCCAGGGCGGAGTGCACGTTCAAGGTGATCCACGCAGCGACATAGTCAAACGCCAGCCCGGCGTGCTCTGCCTGTTGGCGCTCTAGAATCAGCGTCAGCCCTTCCTGTTCGCGAAAGCTGCCGATCACGTCGCACCCCTGCGGCACGCGCTGATCGGGCAGGGTGCAGAACACATAATCGCCGTCATTGAGGTGCGGGCTCATGCTGCGCAGCAACGTTGCCAGGGCGGTTTCACCGGCCATGTGAGAATTCCTTGATAGAGAGAGAAGCAATGCTGGTCATTCTCACGGGCTACGCTGTATAAGAAAAACCAATATTGCTGATCGCTCATTAGAGAAACTGATGTTCGACTATAAATTGCTGTCCGCATTGGCCGCGGTGGTGGAACAGGCCGGCTTTGAACGCGGCGCCCAGGTGCTGGGGCTTTCGCAGTCGGCGATTTCTCAACGCATCAAGTTGCTTGAGGCGCGCATCGGTCAGCCGGTGTTGGTGCGGGCCTCGCCGCCGACGCCCACCGACATAGGCCGGCGCCTGCTCAACCACGTGCAACAAGTGCGCTTGCTGGAGCGCGACCTGCAAAGCCAGGTGCCGGCGCTGGACGAGGAGGGCATGCCCGAGCGTTTGCGCATCGCGCTGAATGCCGACAGCCTTGCCACCTGGTGGGCTGAGGCCGTCAGCGACTTTTGCGCCGAGCAGCATTTGCTGCTGGACCTGGTGGTGGAAGACCAGACCGTTGGTCTCAAGCGTATGCGCGCCGGTGAGGTGGCGGCCTGTATTTGCGCCAGCGAGCGCCCCGTGGCTGGGGCGCGCAGCCTGTTGCTCGGCGCCATGCGCTATCGCGCGTTGGCCAGCCCTGCGTTTATTGCCCGGCATTTCCCTGACGGTGTGCGTGCCGATCAACTGGCACGAACACCGGCGCTGGTGTTCGGCCCGGATGATTTCCTGCAACACCGTTACCTGGCGTCCCTGGGAGTAGATGGCGGTTTCGAGCACCATTTATGCCCGTCGTCCGAAGGCTTTATCCGTTTGACCGAAGCCGGCCTGGGCTGGGGGCTGGTGCCCGAATTACAGGTGCGCGACCAACTGCAAACCGGCGTATTGGTCGAGTTGTTGCCAGATAAGCCCATCGACGTGCCGTTGTACTGGCATCATTGGCGCAGTGGCGGGCAACTGTTGGGCTTGTTGACCGACCATTTGGCCCAGGCATGTGGCCAATGGTTGGTGCCCTATCAGCAGTAACAAGCGTCAAGCTGCAAGCTGCAAGAGAAAAGCTTGCGGATCGTTTTTAACTTGTGGCTTGAAGCTTGACGCTGGCAGCTGCATCCGTAGGAGGCTACATGAAGATTCTGGTCACCGGCGCAAGCGGCTTCATCGGCGGGCGCTTCGCGCGGTTCGCTCTGGAGCAAGGCCTGGACGTACGGGTCAACGGGCGGCGCGCCGAAGGTGTGGAACACCTGGTACGGCGCGGTGCCGAGTTTATCCAGGGTGATTTGAATGATGCCGACCTTGTGCGCGATCTGTGCCGAGACGTCGAAGCCGTGGTGCATTGCGCCGGCGCCGTCGGGCTGTGGGGCAAGTATCAGGACTTCCATCAAGGCAATGTGCTGGTCACTGAAAACGTCGTCGAAGCCTGTCTCAAGCAGCGCGTCGGCCGGCTGGTGCACCTGTCGTCGCCGTCGATCTACTTTGACGGGCGTGATCACCTGGGGCTGACCGAAGAGCAAGTGCCAAAGCGCTTCAAGCACCCGTATGCCGCTACCAAGTACCTGGCGGAGCAGAAGGTGTTCGGTGCCCAGGAATTCGGCCTGGAAGTGCTGGCCTTGCGCCCGCGCTTTGTCACGGGCGCCGGTGACATGAGCATTTTTCCGCGCCTGTTGAAAATGCAGCGCAAGAACCGCCTGGCCATCGTCGGCGATGGCCTGAACAAGGTCGATTTCACCAGCGTGCACAACCTCAACGAAGCGTTGCTCAGCAGTTTGCTGGCGACCGGCTCGGCGCTGGGCAAGGCTTACAACATCAGCAACGGCGCGCCTGTGCCGGTGTGGGACGTGGTCAACTACGTGATGCGCCAGATGGACATGCCCCAGGTCACGCGTTATCGGTCTTACGGCTTGTCCTACAGCGTGGCGGCGTTGAACGAGGCATTCTGCGCGATGTGGCCGGGGCGTCCGGAGCCAGCGTTGTCGCGCCTGGGCATGCAGGTGATGAACAAAGATTTCACCCTCGACATCAGCCGCGCGAGGCATTATCTCGACTACGAGCCCAAGGTCAGCCTGTGGACCGCCCTCGACGAATTCTGCAGTTGGTGGAAAGCTCAGGATCCGGGGCTCAAGTAAGTTCACAAGCGGCAATACATCGGGAACCGAATGTGCGGTTCCGGGTCGATCAGTGCGGCGCGAACGCGGTTTATACTGCCGTCGCTCGGCTTTTCAGGTAGCCATCTCACCGATTCAGGGTTGATTCATGCGTAACGATGCTAAAGACGATTTCGACAACGTTCCCAGCCTGCGGGCAGACATCGGGGATGATGATGATTTCGAGCCGACACCTGCTACCTCCGTGCGCTCGCGCAATACGCCGGTGGTCAAGGTCAAGAGCGCCACGACCGGCCCGTTGTGGGCACTGGTGGGCGCGCTGCTGATCGCCTTTGCGGGCCTTGCCTGGTGGAGCTTTCAGCAGATCTCCCTGATGGGCCAGCAATTGGTTGCCACGCAAGAAAGCTTTGCGCGCATCAGCGAAGAAGCGGCGGGGCGTTTGCAGGACATTTCCGGCAAGGTGGTCGCCAGCGAAGCCAACGTGAACAACGGCAGCGAAGCGCTCAAGTTGCAAATCAAGCAGCTGGAAGCGCAGTTGCAGGAGCAAGGCAAGCAGCAGGTCGGCGTCGCCGGCCAGGCGAGCGAGCTGGACCAGCGCCTGGCACAGATGACCGCCAGCACGACCGACCTGGCCAATGCGAATGCCAAGTTACAGGGCCAGGTGCAGGCGTTGACCGACGCGGTGGCAACGCTCAAGGCGGCGCAAAGCGAAATCAAAGACCTGTCTGCCGACGTGGCCGCCCTGAAAAAACAGGGCAACCCGAGCGCGGCGATTGCGCGCCTGGAGCAGGACCTGGTGGTACTCAAAAGCGCCCAGGACAACCAGCCCGCCAACAGCGATGCGCCGACCAATAAAGAGTTCGACGTGTTCCGTATCCAGACCACGCGCAACATCACTACGTTGCAGAGCCAGGTGCAGAACCTGCAGCAACAGCTCAACGAGCCGGCGAAAGTCAGGCCTCTAGGGGGGCAGTGATAGTCGGTGTGAGCCGGTTTCAAACTGTGGGAGCTGGCTTGCCTGCGATAGCGGTCTGCCAGCTCATGCTTTGTAACTGACCCACCGCTGTCGCAGGCAAACCAGCTCCCACAATCAGATGGGGGCCAGAGTTGGGCGCAGGGCTCGCGTCTGAATTGTCACCGGCTGGTGACATTTCCAGTCCCCTTCGTTACTTGCCCTCATCGCACCCTTGTTTAGACTCCGGTCATCCCATAAAAAATAATAAGGGCTACCCATGACCATGCAACCACTGCCTGCCAGTAGTTGGCTGAACGCACCTGCCCATCACAGCTGGCTCGCCACCGAAGGCCAGCGCCTGCTGGCATTCGCCAAGGCCTCGCGCCTGCCTGACGGTTTTGGCAACCTCGATGATCAAGGCCAATTGCCGGCCGATGCCCACGCCGAAACCATGAACACCGCCCGCATGACCCACAGCTTCGCCATGGCCCACGCCATGGGCCTGCCCGGTTATGCCGACCTGGTGGCGCACGGCGTCGCGGCCCTGAGTGGCCCATTGCGTGATAGCGAGCACGGCGGTTGGTTCGCCGCGGCCCACGCCGTCGATGGCAACCGTGGCAAGGCCGCTTACCTGCATGCTTTCGTTGCCCTTGCCGCGAGTTCGGCGGTGGCAGTGGGCGCGCCCGGTGCTCAGAATCTGTTGAACGACGCCGTGCACATCATCGACCAGTTTTTCTGGAGCGAGGAGGAGGGCGCCATGCTCGAGTCCTTTGCCCAGGACTGGACCGGTGTGGAGGCTTACCGCGGCGCCAACAGCAACATGCACGCTACCGAAGCGTTTCTGGCGCTGGCCGATGTCACCGCAGACACGCGCTGGCTGGACCGCGCACTGCGCATTGTCGAGCGCGTTATTCACACCAGCGCCGCCGGCAACCAGTTCATGGTCATCGAGCATTTCGACGCCCAGTGGCAACCGCTGCTGGGCTACAACGAAGACAATCCCGCCGACGGCTTTCGCCCTTATGGCATCACCCCCGGCCACGGTTTTGAGTGGGCACGGCTGCTGCTGCACCTGGAGGCCGCCCGCCTGCAAGCCGGGCTGACGACCCCGGACTGGCTGGTCACCGATGCCAAGGGCTTGTTCGCCAGTGCCTGCGAATACGCCTGGGCCGTGGACGGTGCGCCGGGCATTGTCTACACGCTCGATTGGAACCACCGCCCGGTGGTGCGCGAGCGCCTGCACTGGACCCATGCCGAAGCCAGCGCCGCTGCCCAAGCGTTGCTCAAACGCACCGCAGAGCTGCATTACGAAACCTGGTATCGGCGGTTTTGGGAGTTTTGCGAAAACCACTTTATCGACCGTGTCCATGGCAGCTGGCACCACGAGCTGAGCCCGCACAACCAGCCCAGCAGCAAGATCTGGGGCGGCAAGCCAGACCTTTATCACGCCTGGCAAGCGGTGGTGCTGCCTGCGCTACCCTTGTCACCCAGCATGACCAGCGCTTTGGCACAGGGTTGTTATGTCACCAAATGGTGACATTTGTACGTCCCTTTGTTACCTGCGCCTTGAAAATCCCTGTTTAAACTCCGTGCAGCGCAAGCTCTAGACTTGCATGCATAACAACAAGAAAAGGTACTCAGATGAACGCGATTAATCGCCTCGCCGTAGCTATTTCCATTGCCTCGTTGTTTCCCCTCAGTGCATTTGCCGCCGACTCGAAAGGGACGGTTGAAGTTGTGCATTGGTGGACCTCGGGCGGTGAAAAAGCGGCTGTAGATGTCCTGAAGGCCCAAGTTGAGAAAGACGGCTTCACCTGGAAAGACGGTGCTGTCGCAGGCGGCGGTGGTGCCACGGCCATGACCGTGCTGAAAAGCCGCGCAGTTGCCGGCAACCCGCCTGGCGTTGCCCAGATCAAAGGCCCCGACATCCAGGAATGGGCGTCCACTGGCTTGCTCGACACCGACGTGCTCAAAGACGTCGCCAAAGAAGAAAAGTGGGACTCCCTGCTCGACAAGAAAGTCTCCGATACCGTGAAGTACGAAGGTAACTACGTTGCCGTACCGGTCAACATCCACCGCGTCAACTGGCTGTGGATCAACCCGGAAGTCTTCAAGAAAGCCGGTATCACCAAGAACCCGACCACCCTCGAAGAATTCTACGCAGCCGGCGACAAGCTCAAAGCCGCGGGCTTCATTCCGCTCGCCCACGGTGGCCAGCCTTGGCAGGACAGCACCGTATTCGAAGCGGTCGTACTGTCGGTGATGGGTGCCGACGGCTACAAGAAAGCCCTGGTTGACCTGGACAACGGCGCGCTGACCGGTCCTGAAATGGTCAAGGCTCTGACTGAGCTGAAGAAAGTCGCGACCTACATGGACGTCGACGGCAAAGGCCAGGACTGGAACCTGGAAGCAGGCAAAGTCATCAACGGCAAGGCCGGCATGCAGATCATGGGTGACTGGGCCAAGTCCGAGTGGACCGCCGCCAAGAAAGTCGCCGGTAAGGATTACGAGTGCGTAGCCTTCCCGGGCACCGACAAAGCCTTCACCTACAACATCGACTCCCTGGCGGTGTTCAAGCAGAAAGACAAAGGCACTGCTGCCGGTCAGCAGGACATCGCCAAAGTCGTGCTGGGTGAAAACTTCCAGAAAGTCTTCAGCATCAACAAGGGCTCGATCCCTGTGCGCACCGACATGCTCAACGAAATGGACAAGCTCGGTTTCGACTCCTGCGCCCAGACCGCTGCCAAAGACTTCCTGGCTGACGCCAAGACGGGCGGCCTGCAGCCAAGCATGGCGCACAACATGGCCACCACCCTGGCCGTGCAAGGTGCGTTCTTTGATGTCGTGACCAACTACATCAACGACCCGAAAGCCGACCCGGCCGACACCGCCAAGAAACTCGGCGCTGCGATCAAGTCTGCGAAGTAACGGTTAGCACGGCTGATCCTTGTGAGGGGAAACCCCCTGACCCCTCACAAGGTTTGTTCCTGTAGTCCTTTTTCCCTGTACTGGATTTTCCCATGAGTTCTGTTGCTGTGTTCAGCAAGGCCTCGCCGTTCGATGCACTGCAGCGCTGGCTCCCTAAACTGGTGCTGGCGCCCAGCATGTTCATCGTGCTGGTGGGCTTTTATGGCTACATCCTGTGGACGTTCGTGCTGTCGTTCACCACATCCACCTTCCTGCCAAGTTACAAATGGGCCGGCCTTGCGCAATACGCGCGGTTGTTCGACAACGACCGCTGGTGGGTAGCGAGCAAGAACCTGGCTGTTTTTGGCGGGATGTTTATCGGTATCACCCTGGTGATTGGCGTGACCCTGGCGATTTTCCTCGACCAGAAAATCCGCCGCGAAGGTTTTATCCGCACCATTTACCTGTACCCGATGGCGCTCTCGATGATCGTCACCGGTACCGCCTGGAAATGGCTGCTCAACCCGGGCATGGGCCTGGACAAACTTCTGCGTGACTGGGGCTGGGAAGGCTTCCGTCTCGACTGGCTGATCGACCCCGACCGCGTCGTGTACTGCCTGGTGATTGCCGCCGTGTGGCAAGCCTCGGGCTTCATCATGGCGATGTTCCTCGCCGGCCTGCGTGGCGTTGATCAGTCGATCATCCGTGCCGCGCAGATCGACGGTGCGAGCCTGCCGCGCATCTACTGGAGCGTGGTGCTGCCCAGCCTGCGTCCGGTGTTCTTCAGTGCGGTAATGATCCTGGCGCACATCGCCATCAAGAGCTTCGACCTGGTGGCGGCAATGACCGCCGGCGGCCCGGGCTACTCCTCCGACCTGCCTGCGATGTTCATGTACTCGTTCACCTTCAGTCGTGGCCAGATGGGCATGGGCTCGGCCAGTGCAATCCTGATGCTCGGTGCGATCCTCGCGATCATCGTGCCTTACCTGTACTCCGAGCTGAGGACCAAGCGTAATGACTAGTCTCGCTTCCAAACCGACCATCAGCCTGAGTCGCGTCGCGATCTACGCGGTGCTGATCCTCGCGGTGCTGCTGTACCTGGTGCCGCTGGTGGTGATGCTGCTGACCAGCTTCAAAACCCCGGAAGACATCAGCACCGGCAACCTGCTGAGCTGGCCGACCGTGGTCACCGGCATCGGCTGGGTCAAGGCCTGGGCCACTGTAGATGGCTACTTCTGGAACTCGATCAAGATCACCGTTCCGGCCGTATTGATCTCCACCGCCATCGGCGCGCTGAACGGCTATGTGCTGTCGTTCTGGCGCTTCAAAGGCTCGCAGTTGTTCTTCGGCCTGCTGTTGTTCGGCTGCTTCCTGCCGTTCCAGACCGTGCTGCTGCCAGCCTCATTCACCCTCGGCAAGATGGGCCTGGCCAGTACCACCACGGGCTTGGTGTTTGTGCACGTGGTCTACGGGTTGGCGTTTACTACACTGTTCTTTCGTAACTACTACGTGAGCATTCCGGATGCGCTGATCAAGGCGGCACGACTGGACGGTGCGGGTTTTTTCACCATCTTCCGTCAGATCATTCTGCCGATGTCGACGCCGATCATCATGGTCTGCCTGATCTGGCAGTTCACCCAGATCTGGAACGACTTCCTGTTCGGTGTGGTGTTCTCCAGCGGCGACTCGCAGCCCATCACGGTGGCGCTGAACAACCTGGTCAACACCAGCACCGGGGCCAAGGAATATAACGTGGATATGGCGGCGGCGATGATCGCCGGGCTGCCGACCCTGCTGGTCTATGTGATCGCAGGCAAGTATTTCGTGCGCGGCCTCACGGCCGGCGCGGTCAAGGGGTAATCATGGCTACGCTTGAACTTCGCAATGTAAACAAGACCTATGGCGCCGGCCTGCCCGACACCTTGAAGAACATCGAACTGTCGATCAAGGAAGGCGAGTTCCTGATCCTGGTCGGCCCTTCGGGTTGCGGCAAATCAACGCTGATGAACTGCATCGCCGGGCTTGAAACCATCACCGGCGGCGCGATCATGATCGGTGATAAAGACGTCAGCGGCATGAGCCCCAAGGATCGCGACATCGCCATGGTGTTCCAGTCCTACGCGCTGTACCCGACCATGAGCGTGCGCGAGAACATCGAGTTCGGCCTGAAGATTCGCAAAATGAGCCAGGCCGATATCGACACCGAAGTGGCGCGCGTGGCCAAGCTGCTGCAGATCGAACACTTGCTCAACCGTAAACCGGGACAACTGTCCGGTGGCCAGCAACAGCGTGTGGCCATGGGCCGTGCCCTGGCACGTCGGCCAAAGATCTATCTGTTCGACGAACCGCTGTCCAACCTCGATGCCAAGCTGCGCGTCGAGATGCGCACCGAAATGAAGCTGATGCACCAGCGTCTGAAAACCACCACCGTCTACGTCACCCACGATCAGATCGAAGCGATGACCCTGGGCGACAAAGTGGCGGTGATGAAGGACGGCATCATCCAGCAGTTCGGCACGCCAAAAGAGATCTACAACAACCCGGCCAACCAATTTGTGGCGAGCTTCATTGGTTCGCCGCCGATGAACTTCGTGCCGCTGCGCCTGCAACGCAAGGACGGACGTCTGGTGGCGCTGCTCGACAGCGGCCAGGCGCGCTGCGAGCTGGCGCTTAACGTGTCGGACGCCGGCCTCGAAGACCGCGACGTGATCCTGGGCCTGCGCCCGGAGCAGATCATGCTGGCGGCAGGCGAGGGCGACAGCGCATCGAGCATTCGTGCCGAAGTTCAGGTCACCGAGCCGACTGGTCCGGACACCCTGGTGTTCGTGCAACTGAACGACACCAAGGTCTGCTGCCGCCTGGCGCCCGACGTGGCGCCACAGGTGGGCGAGACCCTGACCCTGCAATTCGATCCAGCCAAGGTGCTGCTGTTTGACGCCAACACCGGCGAGCGCCTGGGCACTGCCGCTTCATTGCCAGCACAGGACCGTGCGGATAATGTGGCCCAATTCAAGGGACGCTGAGTGTTGCGCCTGAATGGATAACTTGTTGTTTTGGTTAAAAAAAGTAACCCGCGTTAGATAAAAACAGTTTAATAACAATAAAGACGAGGATGTAGGGATGAAAAAGCAACACAACAACACCCGGCTGATCTGCCAACTGTCAGCGGCAGCAGCCCTGGTATTGTCCGCCAATGCGATGGCGGACGATGCTTTCAGTGCCGATTCCAAGTGGATGACCGGCGATTGGGGCGGCGAGCGTACCAAGCTGATCGAGCAAGGTATCGATATCAAGGCTGATTACGTTGGGGAAGTCGGTGGCAACCTGAGCGGTGGCTACAACAACGACAAAACTGCCCGTTACGCTGACCAGTTCGGTCTGGGCGTAGCACTGGATCTGCAAAAGCTGTGGGGCTGGGATAACACCCAGGCCAAGATCCAACTGACCAACCGGAACGGCGCAAACATCTCCAATGACCGCATTGGTGACCCGCGTGCCGGCACCTTGAGTTCGTCTCAAGAAGTTGATGGCCGAGGCCACATGGTGCGTCTGACCCAGTTCTGGATTCAGCACCAGATGTTCGACAACAAGTTGGACGTGAAGCTCGGTTACTTCGGTGAAGGCGAAGACTTCAACACCTTCCCGTGCGACTTCCAGAACCTGTCGTTCTGCGGCTCGCAAGTGGGTAACTACGTCAACACCTGGTACAACTGGCCAGTCAGCCAGGCAGCGATCCGCGTGAAGTACAACATCACGCCTGAGCTGTATGCGCAAATCGGTGCGTACAACCAGAACCCATCGCAGCTGGAGCACGGCAACGGCTTCAAACTCAGCGGCAGCGGCACCAAGGGCACCGTATTGCCGGTGGAATTGGTCTGGTCGCCGAAGGTCAATGGCCTGCCGGGCGAATACCGTGTGGGTTACTACAAGAGCACCGCTGACGCTACCGACGTACGTGAAGACGTCAACGGTAACGATGCGGGCACCACCGGTGCGGCCTTCCGCGTGCGCAGCAGCAAAAGCGGCTACTGGGGCGTTCTGCAACAGCAACTCACCACGCACAATGGCGATGCTTCGCGCGGCCTGAACATTGCGGCCAACGTGACCTTCCACGACAAAGACACCAACCTGGTCGACAACTACCAGTCGCTGATGCTTGTGTATAAAGGGCCATTCGACGCACGTACCAAAGATGACGTCGGTATCGGTGTTTCCCGCATCCATGCCAACAGTGACGTGAAGAAAAACGCTGAGCTGCTCAACGCGGCCGGTGGCTTCACCGACTACGACCAGTCCGGTTACGCACCGCTGCGTAACACCGAGTACAACGTCGAACTCAACTACGGCATCCACGTCACCAACTGGCTGACCGTGCGTCCTAACCTGCAATACATCGCCAACCCAGGTGGTGTGAAACAAGTCGACAACGCGGTAGTAGCGGGCCTGAAAATTCAGTCTACGTTCTAACGCTGTTGCGATAAGCTCCTTCTCTCTGTGCGCATTTTGCGGATAGCCATGGCTATCCGCTTTTTTTTGGATTGCACTGTGAAGAACTTCAGGACCGTGGCACATGCATGAGCATCCGCTGCAACGCTTTTTCAAATCCCTGCGCGAGCGTCCGGTGTTCGCCTGGGAACGCTTTCAGATGCGCGACGTGTTGGTCATCGACCATCCGTTGTGCCAGGCAGTGTTCAGCCGTCAGGGCGCGCAATTGCTGCACTTTCAACCGCGTGGCCAGAAACCCTGGCTGTGGTGCGCGGCCAAGTGGCCGCAAGTCGGCGCCATCCGAGGCGGCGTGCCGGTGTGCTGGCCGTGGTATGGGCGTCATCCGAGCGAAAACGCGTGGCCTTCCCATGGGTGGGCGCGGCTGATCGACTGGAAGCTGCTCGACAGCAGCACCGACGACGACGGTGTGCGCCTGCACTGGCAATTGCAGCTGTGCGACTGGCAGGTCGACCTGCACGCACACCTGGGTGAAACCCTGGAGCTGCGCCTGTGCACCGAGCATCAGGACGAGTTGCCGTGCCAATTGAGCCATGCTTTGCACGCCTATTGGCGTATTGGTCACGTGGATGAGATAGCGCTGTCTGGGCTTGATGGCGCGCAAGGTTACGACCAGCTCAATCGCCAGGCTTGCCAGCAGGAAGGCGAGCTGCGCGTGGATGGCGGGTGCCAACGGGTGTTCCAGCACGAGGGCGAATTGCACCTCAAGGACCACGCCTGGCAACGCGAATTGTGCATCGACACCGGCGACAGCGCCGACACCGTGGTGTGGCACCCGGGCAGCCGGCCGTTGTTGGGCGTGAGCTTTAACGAGGCGTCAGGGTTTGTGTGCGTGGAGTCGGCGATGGCCGGGGCGAGCTTGGCGCCGGGGGAGAGGGCGCATTTGAGTTTGCAGGCCAGAGCAGGGGCTTAGTGGTGCGGCTGATGGCCTCATCGGGGGCAAGCCCCCTCCCACATTTGAAGGTATTCACAAATCAAACTGTGGGAGGGGGCTTGCCCCCGATGAGGCCAGTGAAGCCAGCACACAGGCTGGCTTAGTTGAACTCATCCCCCACCGGATACCGGCTGTCATTCAGGCTCTCTTTGATCTTGCGCAAATGCGGCTGGAAATCCACCCCACGGCGCAAGGTCATGCCGGTCGCCAGCACATCCAGCACGGTGAGCTGGATGATCCGCGAGGTCATCGGCATGTAGATGTCCGTGTCTTCGGGCAGCGGAATGTTCAGGCTTACCGTACTGGCCTTGGCCAGTGGCGAGTTCTCGGCGGTCACGCCCAGCACTGATGCACCGTTTTCCCGGGCGATGCGCGCCACTTCCACCAACTCACGGGTACGCCCGGTGTAGGAAATAATCACGAACAGCTCGCCCGTATGCGCCACAGACGCGATCATGCGCTGCATCAGCACGTCGGCATGGGCAGTCACGGCCAGGTTGAAGCGGAAAAACTTGTGCAGCGCATCCATGGCCACCGGGGCTGAAGCGCCAAGGCCGAAGAAGTGGATCTGCCGCGCCTGGATCAACAGGTCCACGGCCTTGCTGATCAGGGCAGGGTCCAGGGCCTGGCAGGCGCTGTCCAGAGATGCGATGGCGCTGCCAAAGATCTTCTGCGTGTAGGCCTCAGGGTTATCATCGGCTTCGACGGCGCGGCTGACATACGCTGCGCCACTGGCCAAACTTTGCGCCAGCTGCAATTTAAGTTCAGGGTAACCGCTGACGCCGAACGAACGGCAGAAACGGTTGACCGTCGGTTCACTGACCGAGGCGGCTTGGGCGAGGGCGGCGATAGAGAAGCGGGTCGCCTGCTGCGGGTTGAGCAGGATAACCTCGGCGACTTTTTTCTCGGCCTTGTTCAATTCTTCGAGGCGGTTCCGGATCTGTTCCAGAAGATTTCGCACGCGGTCCATTCAGTCTTTCCTTCGGGCGACGATGCAAATTAAGGGCGGTAACCAATCGACGAGTGGTTATTTGCGGTGGCCTATCCTACTGAGGGTAGCTGAACACCACCACTCGGAATGCGTATTTCGGGAAAATGTTGTGGTTATTACTACATTTTTCCTTGAGTGATGCCTTGAAAAAAGGTATTTGTAGCTTAACTTGATAAAAGAACAAACATCATGCCTTCGATAACCGTAGAACCCTGCACCTTTGCCCTGTTTGGCGCGTTGGGTGATCTGGCGCTGCGCAAGTTATTTCCTGCTCTCTATCAACTCGATGGCGCGGGCCTCCTGCACGACGACACGCGCATCCTGGCCCTGGCCCGTGAGGCCGGCTCCGAACAGCAACACATGGCCCACATCGAGAAAGAACTGCGTAAGTACGTCGGCAAGGAACTTGATGAAGCCGTGGCGACACGCTTCCTCGCGCGCCTGGCCTATGTGCATGTCGATTTCATGAAAGCCGACGATTACGTCGGCCTGGCCGAGAAGGTCGGTAGCGACCAACGCCTGATCGCCTATTTCGCCACCCCGGCGGCTGTTTACGGGGCGATCTGCGAAAACCTGGCCAAAGTCGGCCTGGCGGAAAACACCCGCGTCGTGCTGGAAAAACCCATCGGTTCGGACCTGGAGTCCTCGCGCAAGGTCAACGACGCCGTGGCGCAGTTTTTCCCGGAAAACCGCACCTACCGTATCGACCACTACCTGGGCAAAGAGACGGTCCAGAACCTGATCGCGTTGCGTTTTGCCAACAGCCTGTTCGAAACCCAGTGGAACCAGCACTACATTTCCCACGTGGAAATCACCGTGGCCGAGCAGGTCGGTATCGAAGGCCGCTGGGGTTACTTCGACAAGGCCGGCCAGCTGCGCGACATGATCCAGAACCACCTGCTGCAACTGCTTTGCCTGATCGCCATGGACCCGCCGGCCGACCTGTCCGCCGACAGCATCCGTGACGAGAAGGTCAAGGTGCTCAAGGCGCTGGCGCCGATCAGCCCGGAAGGCCTGACCACCCAAGTGGTGCGCGGCCAGTACATCGCCGGCTACAGTGCCGGCAAGCCGGTGCCGGGTTACCTGGAAGAAGAGAATTCCAACACCCAGAGCGACACCGAAACGTTTGTCGCCCTGCGTGCCGATATCCGTAACTGGCGTTGGGCCGGGGTGCCGTTCTACCTGCGTACCGGCAAGCGCATGCCGCAAAAGCTGTCGCAGATCGTCATCCACTTCAAGGAACCGTCCCACTACATCTTCGCCCCCGAGCAGCGCCTGCAGATCAGCAACAAACTGATCATCCGCCTGCAGCCGGACGAAGGTATTTCCTTGCGTGTGATGACCAAGGAGCAGGGCCTGGACAAGGGCATGCAGCTGCGCAGTGGCCCGCTGCAACTGAATTTTTCCGACACCTATCGCAGCACCCGTATTCCGGATGCCTACGAGCGGTTGTTGCTGGAAGTAATGCGCGGCAATCAAAACCTGTTTGTTCGCAAAGATGAAATCGAAGCCGCGTGGAAGTGGTGTGACCAGTTGATCGCCGGGTGGAAAAAATCCGGTGATGCGCCCAAGCCGTACGCGGCGGGTTCCTGGGGGCCGATGAGCTCAATTGCACTGATCACGCGGGATGGGAGGTCATGGTATGGCGATATCTGAATTGAAACTGCCTCAGGGCGTAACTGCTCATGAGTACCGTACGCCCGTTTTGCTGGCCGATGGCTTGGCCAATGACGTGGCCGAGCAACTGCGCGCGGCCATCAGTGCCCGTGGCGAGGCGACCCTGGTGGTGTCCGGCGGCCGCAGCCCTGTGGCGTTTTTCCAGAACCTGGCCAAACAGGGGCTGGACTGGTCCAAGGTCACCATCACGCTGGCCGACGAACGTTGGGTGCCGGTGGAGCACGCCGACAGCAATGCCGGCCTGCTGAAGAAATACTTGCTGCAAGGTCCAGCGGCCAAGGCCAAGTTCCTCAGCCTGTATCACGTTGCGGCCACGCTTGAAGATGCCGCCGAACTGGCCGATCGCCAGTTGGCAGAGTTGCCCGCCATCGACGTGCTGGTACTCGGCATGGGCGATGACGGCCACACCGCGTCGCTGTTTCCCAACAGCCCGAACCTGGCTGAAGCACTCAAGGCCGACGGTACCCGCCGTTGCTGGCCGATGCTTGCGCCGACCGTGCCGCACCAGCGCCTGACCATGAGTCGCGCGTTGCTGGCCACGGCCCACTACACCGTGCTGTCGATTTCCGGCAGCGCAAAATTGACCACCTTGAGCGCCGCGCTGGCCAGTGATGACGTTGCTGCCATGCCGATACGCGCGTTTTTGCAACCTACTTTAGAGATTTACTGGTGCCCATGAGCCAAGGATCAGCCGCTATGAAAAGCCCTCAACCGACCGTGTCCATGGCGGATAAAGTTGCCTTGATCGACAGCCTCTGCGCCAAGGCGCGGATCCTGCCGGTGATCACCATCGCCCGCGAACAGGACATTCTGCCGCTGGCCGATGCCCTGGCAGCGGGCGGTTTGACCGCATTGGAAGTGACCTTGCGTTCCGAGTTCGGCCTCAAGGCGATTCAAGTGCTGCGCGAGCAACGCCCTGAATTGTGCACCGGTGCCGGCACCGTGCTCGACCGTCACATGCTCGAAGCCGCCGAAGTGGCCGGCTCGCAGTTTATCGTCACGCCAGGCATTACCCGTGACCTGCTGGAAGCCTCGGTGCACAGCCCGATCCCGTTGCTGCCAGGCATCAGCAATGCCTCCGGCATCATGGAAGGCTATGGCCTGGGTTATCGCCGCTTCAAGCTGTTCCCGGCAGAAGTGAGCGGCGGCGTTGCTGCGATCAAGGCGCTGGGTGGTCCGTTCGGCGAAGTGAAATTCTGCCCAACCGGCGGCGTTGGCCCGGCCAATATCAAAAACTACATGGCGTTGAAAAACGTGATGTGCGTGGGCGGTAGCTGGATGCTTGATCCGGAGTGGATCAAGAACGGCGACTGGGCCCGCATCCAGGAAGTCACCGCACAGGCGCTGGCACTGCTGGATTGAGCTGATTTACCGAATCGTTGTTGCTGTGCTTAACGGCATTTTTGCGGCGCACTTGGTCGGTGTGCCGCTTTTTTTTGCCTGTAGAAAACCTCAAAACTAACGCTGAGCAATGTGGGAGCGGGCTTGCTCGCGAATGCGCTGGTTCAGTTGGCCTATTCGTCGACTGACCCAGCCTATTCGCGAGCAAGCCCGCTCCCACATTTCAGTCCGCGCTTAGCTCGGTTATTGCTTTGACCAAGGCATCGATGTCCGCCGCCGAAGTCACCAACCCCGGCGTCACCCGAATGCAGCTGCCAAAGGCCGCGCCGACACGGGTGGTGGTAAACAGGTCGTAGTCCTTGAGCAACCGATCCGCCATCACCTGCTGATCACGTCCGGTGAACTTGAACCCCGTGATCCCGCAATACAGCCGTGGGTCATCCGGCGTCAGTACATCGATGCCCGGCAACTGACGCACCTGGTTCACCCACAGATCCCGCAGGTAATTGACCCGTGCGCCCTTGGCCGCCGAGCCACCCAGTGCACGGTGCTCTTGCAGCACCAGCGGCAAGGTCATCAGCGCCGGGAAATTCGGTGTGCTGTAGGGCGTACGCGCGCGAACATCGGTGGCCGGGTAATGACACTCGCCCATGTCCGGGTCGATATCGGCCAGGCGCTCCGGGGCGATGTACAGAAAGCCCAGGGTCAGCGGCGCGCCGATCCATTTGTGCAAATTGAAGCCAGCGAACTGGATGCCCAGTTGGGCGAGGTTGAATTCGATCTGGCCCAGGGCGTGGGCGCCATCGAGGATCACATCCACGCCGTGCTCACGTGCGGCTTTGGCAATCGCCTCGACGGGCATTACCAGGCCGGTGCGGTGGGTCACGTGGGTCAGGGCCATCAACTTGAGGCGCGGGTACTGCACAAACGCAGTGCGATAAGTCTGCACCAAGCTGTCGAAACTGGCCGGGTGAGCGTGGGATAACTCGATCACCTCCACACCGCGATAGCCCGCCAGCCAGCACATCGCGCCTTTGACCGTGTCGTACTCCAGGTCGCTGATCAGCACTTGGTCGCCCGGTTGCAGGTTGTTGTAGTTGCGGATCAGTGACTGCAAAGCTTCTGTGGCATTGCGGGTGAACGCAATCGACTCCGGGTCGGCGTCGATCAGTCCGGCCAGTTGACGGCGCACCTCGTCGTTTTCACCCTGCTCAAAGCGCTGGCGCACATACAGTGAGTTGCTGCGGTTGATAAACGCGACGTGCTCCAGGTACTGCGCCCGTACCGCGTGGCTCATACGCCCGAAGTAGCCGTTTTCCAGATTGATCGGGCCAGGTTCCAGCTCATAGCGCTGGGCAATGGCCTGCCAGTGACGTTCGTTATCTGCATTCCTTGGCATGGCGAGGCTCTCAGTGGCGGGGGGCAGGTTTGCCGTGCTTTACGCGCAGCGGTTCCAATAGTTCGGACAGGCCGTTGTGGTCGATTTCCTGCATCAACGCCAGCAAGCCGCCCAGCTCGCCGTGAGGGAAACCCTCACGGGCAAACCAGTTCAGGTAGGGGCCGGGCAAGTCGGCGATGATCCGTCCCTTGTATTTGCCGAAGGGCATTTCGCGGGTGATCAGCAATTCAAGTTTTTCGGGGTTCATGGGCTTCAAGCGTTCAAGTCGAGACCTTGGAAAATACAGGCATTCTGCATGAAGGCCAAATGACAGATCATGCAAATAACTCGCATACAGATGGTTCAATAATTTTTATCTTGTTGAAAAATAAGGAAAAAGTTGTTTTTTAAAACTTGGCACGGGCGCTGCAATCATTAATACACGTTTCTTAACCCGCACAAGGAATTGAAAAATGACTGATATCAACAAAGAATCGATCTCTGTACTTAACGACCTGATCGAGACCAGCAAAGACGGCCAGAAAGGCTTCGCAACTTGTGCTGAAGACATCAAGCACCCAGAGCTCAAAGCGCTCTTCCAGAAACGTGCCGCCGATTGCGCCAGCGCTGCCGCTGAGCTGCAAACCGCTGTGAAAGCCCTGGGTGGCGATCCGGAAAATTCCGGTTCGGTTGCCGGCGCACTGCACCGTGGTTGGGTCGACGTGAAGTCGATGGTCACCGGCAAAGATGAAGAAGCCGTGCTGAATGAAGCCGAGCGCGGTGAAGACCACGCACTGAAGGCTTACAAAGAAGCGATCGAGAAGATCAACAAGCACAACCTGCTGGGTATTCGTGACCTGGTTGAGCGTCAGTTCCACGGCGCCCAACGTAACCACGACCAGGTGAAAGCCCTGCGTAACCAGGCTCGCGCTCAGTCTTGAGTCGCGCCTGATTAGAAAAAGCCCCGCTGATGCGGGGCTTTTTTATGGGCGATTTTTATACCCAGGCATCAGCCGATGCTGATCGGCGGCAGTTCGGTCAATGTCACCACCTGCTGCTTGCGGGGTGCGAGGATTTCCGCCTCACCGTCCACTACCAGCTCATCACGCTGGTTGAACACGCGAGTGGCGATGCGCACTCGAAACTTGGGCAGCTTCTCGAGGATTTCCAGACGCACGGTCAAGGTGTCGCCGATTTTCACCGGCTTCTGGAAGCTCATCTGCTGGCCGATATAGATAGTGCCCGGCCCAGGCAGCTCGCAGGCAACGGCCGCGCTGATCAGGGCGCCGCTGAACATGCCGTGGGCGATACGCTCCTTGAACATGGTCGCCTTGGCGTACTCGGCATCCAGGTGCACCGGGTTGTGGTCGCCGGACATCGCGGCAAACAACTGGATATCACGCTCTTCGACGGTCTTGCTGTAGCTGGCGGTCTGACCGACTTCGAGGGCTTCGTACGGGGTGTTGGTAACCTGAGTCATCTCGGGGTGCATCCTGTGGCTAATCGGTAATTAAACAGTATGATTTTAAGCGTTTGATTTTAAACGAAAAATTATTCGCAGCGGGTCGGCCTGCGCAAGGTCAGAGCCTGTTGCAACCACGCCAGTACATCCGCTGTGACTTCATCACGGTTGGTTTCGTTGAACACTTCATGACGCGCCTGCGGGTAGATATTCAATTGCAGGTGCTGACAGCCGGCCTCACGCAACGCATGGGCCAGGCTTTTGAGACGCTTGCCTTCACTCACCGGATCACATTCGCCGCCCATCACCAGGATCGGCAGGCCCGGATCGATCTGCGCGAGATTGGACGCTTTGCTGATTTGCTGCAAGCCGCCCAGCAGGTCGATCCACAACTGGTTGGTGCAACGAAAGCCGCAAAGCGGGTCGGTGATGTACCGGTCGACCTCGACCGGGTCGCGACTGAGCCAATCAAACGCCGTTCGGTTGGGCTTGAAGGCTTTATTGAACGAGCCGAACGACAGGAACTCGATCAGCGCACTGCGCCCGCGCAAACCCTGGCGTGCCCGTTCGATACGAGCAATCACCGCCGCCGCGCGGTACAGCGCAATCGGCTGGAAATTCGAACCGCTGAGAATCGCGCCATTCAGGCTGGCGCTGTGGTGCAGCAGGTAGGCCTGGGCGATGTAGCTGCCCATGCTGTGGCCCAGCAGAATAATGGGCAGCCCCGGTTGCTGCTGGCCGATGTGCTGGTTGAGGCTGGCCAGGTCGCCCACCACTTTGTTCCAGCCGTCCTTTTCGGCGTACAGCCCCAGCGTGCCTTCATCGGCGGTGCGGCCATGACCGCGCTGGTCCAGCGCATACAGGCCGAAACCGGCACCGCACAGGGCTTGGGCCAGGCGTGAATATCGACCACTGTGTTCGGCCATGCCGTGGGACAGCATGATGATTGCCCGGGTTTCGCCTTCCGGCAGCCATTGATTGACGTACAGGCGGCTGCGGTCATTCGCGGTCAGCCAGAAGGTGCTGTGGTTCATGGCGCTTCCTTTGCTCAGGGTCGTTGCAGTGTATAGCTCATCCTCGGGCTTGCGTCTGATCAGTGCAGGCCCTTGTAGGAAGATTCACGCAATTAATGACGCTCTTTCCTGTATTTGCCTGTTTGGCCATAGCTGCTAACGTCCCCAAAGCCCCGCTTTTTATAGCAGCACGTTTTTTATCGCTGCAGCGGTCGGACACACTCAGGTAAGAGGACAAGAATAATGCAACCTGATTTCTGGAATGACAAACGCGCCGCGGGCGTTCCCAACGACATCGACCTCACCACGTACAAGTCGGTGATCGAAGTCTTCGAACGTTCCTGCAAGGCCTTTGCCGACCGTCCGGCGTTCAGCAACATGGGCATCACCCTGACCTACGCCGAGCTTGAGCGCCAGAGTGCTGCGTTCGCCGGTTACCTGCAGCAACACACCGACCTCAAGCCGGGCGAGCGTATCGCGGTGCAGCTGCCCAACGTGCTGCATTACCCGATTGCCGTGTTCGGCGCACTGCGCGCCGGGCTGATCGTGGTCAACACCAACCCGTTGTACACCCCGCGCGAGATGCGTCACCAGTTCAAGGATGCCGGCGTGCGTGCGCTGGTGTACCTCAACCTGTTCGGTGCGAGGGTGCAGGAGGTGTGCGCCGACACCGAGATCGACTACCTGATCGAAGCCAAAATGGGCGACTTCATGCCGGCCGCCAAGGGCTGGTTGATCAACACCGTGGTCGACAAAGTCAAGAAAATGGTCCCGGCCTACCACCTGCCACGGGCGGTGTCGTTCAAACGCGCGTTGCGCATGGGCGCGGGGCAGGGGTTGATCCGGCATCCGGTCACGCTGGATCACATCGCCGTGCTGCAATACACCGGCGGCACCACTGGCCTGGCCAAGGGCGCGATGCTCACTCACGGCAACCTGGTGGCGAATATGCAGCAGGTCCGGGCGTGCATGTGCCAGGTCACCGACGATGGCCAGCCGCTGGTAAAGGAAGGGCAGGAGGTGATGATCGCGCCGCTGCCGCTGTACCACATCTATGCCTTCACGGCGAACTGCATGTGCATGATGGTGACCGGCAACCACAACGTGCTGATCACCAACCCGCGCGACATCGGCGGGTTCATCAAAGAGCTGAAAAAGTGGCGGTTCTCCTGCCTGCTGGGGCTCAACACCCTGTTTGTGGCACTGCTGGACCACCCCGACTTCAAGACCCTGGATTTCTCCCACCTCAAGATCACCAACTCCGGCGGCACCGCCCTGATCAAGGCCACGGCCGAGCGCTGGAAGGCGGTGACCGGGTGTTCCATCGGCGAAGGCTACGGCCTGACAGAAACCTCACCCGTGGCCAGCACCAACCCGTACGGCAGCCAATCGCGCCTGGGCACGGTGGGGATTCCAGTGCCGGGTACAGCGATGAAGGTGATCGACGATGACGGGCACGAGCTGCCATTGGGTGAGCGCGGCGAGCTGTGCATCAAGGGCCCGCAGGTGATGAAGGGATACTGGCAGCAGCCGGCCGCTACCGCCGAGGCGCTGGACGCCGACGGTTGGTTCAAGACGGGTGACATTGCGGTGATCGACAACGATGGCTTCGTCAGCATCGTTGATCGCAAGAAAGACCTGATCATCGTTTCGGGCTTCAACGTTTATCCCAACGAGATCGAAGACGTAGTGATGGCCCACCCGGCGGTGGCCAACTGCGCGGTCATCGGCGTGCCGGATGACCGCACCGGGGAGGCGGTGAAGCTGTTTGTCGTGGCGCGTACCCAAGGCGTGAGCCTTGAAGAGCTGAAGGCGTACTGCAAGACCAATTTCACCGGGTACAAAGTGCCCAAGCATATTGTGTTGCGCGACTCGCTGCCGATGACGCCGGTGGGCAAGATTTTGCGCAGGGAGCTTCGCGACATCGCCTGACCCTGATTGAAATCCACTCAAAATGTGGGAGGGGGCTTGCCCTCGATGGCGGTGTATCAGTCAGCAGATGTGTTGGCTGAAACACCGCCATCGGCGGCAAGCCCCCTCCCATATTGTTTTTTATTGCCCTGAAAACCCTATTCCAGAGCCTTTTGCTGGGATATTTTATCGCTGCTTAAAGTGTGACCAAATATTGTAGGACAGTCATGTTTATGACCGTAGGGGCCCCTTTTGGCTCTAGGCGGCCCTTGGCAAAGCTGCTACTCTCGGCGCGCTTTGTGACTTCTCGGCCTGCTTGAAAGCGCCAGACTCACCTTTAAAAAAACACACACCAATAATAATCGCATCAAATGCGATGATGAATTCGCGTCGCTGAGGAGTGGGCTTCCATGAACGAAGACTTTTGGAAGGATAAGTACCCCGCCGGGATTGCTGCAGACATCAATCCAGACGAGTATCCAAATATTCAGGCGGTACTGAAACAGTCCTGCCAGCGCTTCGCCGACAAGCCGGCTTTCAGCAACCTGGGCAAA
The DNA here is from genome assembly GCF_047943075.1 of Pseudomonas sp. NFX183. Classification (NCBI taxonomy): domain Bacteria; kingdom Pseudomonadati; phylum Pseudomonadota; class Gammaproteobacteria; order Pseudomonadales; family Pseudomonadaceae; genus Pseudomonas; species Pseudomonas sp. NFX183. Next base: position 3,609,231 of record NZ_CP181333.1, read on the forward strand.
ACAATCACCTACGGTGAACTGTACGAATTGTCCGGTGCTTTCGCCGCTTACCTGCAACAACATACCGACTTGAAGCCTGGCGATCGCATCGCCGTGCAACTGCCCAATGTCCTGCAATACCCGGTTGCGGTGTTCGGCGCCATCCGTGCCGGCCTGATCGTGGTCAACACCAACCCGCTGTATACCGCGCGGGAAATGGAACACCAATTCAATGATTCCGGGGCCAAGGCCCTGGTCTGCCTGGCGAACATGGCGCACCTGGCTGAAAAAGTCGTGCCCAAGACCGCCGTCAAACACGTGATTGTCACCGAAGTCGCCGACCTGTTGTCGCCGTTCAAGCGCCTGCTGATCAACAGCGTCATCAAGTACGTGAAGAAAATGGTCCCGGCCTATCACTTGCCCAAGGCGATCAAGTTCAACGACGTGCTGGCCAAGGGGCACGGCCAGGCGGTCAATGATGCCAGCCCGGCCAGCAGCGATGTTGCCGTGCTGCAATACACCGGCGGCACCACCGGCGTGGCCAAGGGCGCGATGCTCACCCACCGCAACCTGGTCGCCAACATGCTGCAGTGCAAGGCGCTGATGGGCTCCAACCTCAACGAAGGTTGCGAAATCCTGATCACGCCGCTGCCGCTGTACCACATCTATGCCTTCACCTTTCATTGCATGGCGATGATGCTGATCGGCAACCACAACATCCTGATCAGCAACCCGCGCGACTTGCCGGCGATGGTCAAGGAACTGTCGAAGTGGAAGTTCAGCGGCTTTGTCGGCCTCAACACGTTGTTCGTGGCGCTGTGCAACAACGAAGGCTTTCGAAAGCTGGACTTCTCTGCGCTGAAAGTCACCCTGTCCGGCGGCATGGCCCTGCAACTGGCTGCGGCCGAGCGTTGGAAAGACGTGACCGGTTGCAACATTTGCGAAGGCTACGGCATGACCGAAACCAGCCCGGTGGCCACGGTCAATCCGATCCAGAACATCCAGATCGGCACCATCGGCATTCCGGTGCCATCGACCGTGTGCAAAGTTATCACCGATGACGGCGTCGAGCTGGCCCTCGGTGAAATCGGCGAACTGTGCGTCAAAGGCCCGCAAGTGATGAAGGGCTACTGGCAGCGCGAAGACGCCACCGCCGAAATTCTCGACAGCGAAGGCTGGTTGAAGACCGGTGACATCGCGATCATCCAGCCTGACGGCTACATGCGCATCGTCGACCGCAAGAAAGACATGATTCTGGTCTCTGGCTTCAACGTCTATCCCAACGAGCTGGAAGACGTGCTGGCAACCTTGCCGGGCGTGCTGCAGTGCGCGGCCATCGGCGTGCCGGATGAAAAATCCGGTGAGCACATCAAGATCTTCATCGTGGTCAAGCCCGGCGCCACCCTGACCAAAGACCAGGTGATGGAGCACATGCGCGCCAATGTCACCGGCTACAAGGTGCCCAAGGCCGTTGAGTTCCGTGATGCGTTGCCGACCACCAACGTGGGCAAGATCCTGCGACGTGAGTTGCGTGATGAAGAGCTGAAGAAGCTCGGCCTGAAAAAGTAACCCAATAAAAACCCCGCAATTGCGGGGTTTTTTTATGGCCTGTTGCTGGCGAAACACTATCCCTGTGGGAGCTGGCTTGCCTGCGATAGCGGCGTAACTGTCAATGTAATGTGACTGACCTACCGCTATCGCAGGCAAGCCAGCTCCCACACTGTTTCACCGAGTGCTTACACCGCAAACTGCGCGAAGCTCACACCCGCACCCGCCGGGCGCACATCGGTGAGGAACGAGTCCTTGTCCGCGCTCAGCTCCAGAGTGATCTCCGGGCTGCGCTTGCCTGCATTGCGCACCACCAGGCCTTCAAGTTTTTCACGCAAAAATGCTGTCGGCACCTTCAGGTGCAGCAACTGGTCGGACTCGGCGTTGTGCATCAACAGGTGAATCCACTCGTACTGGCCCACGGCAATACGGCCCACCGGCAGGTCGAACCACCAGATGTTGCGTTTGCGGTCCAGGTCGGTGAAGTGGCAGTTGTTGAGGCCGAGTACGGCACCGCCCAGTTCCTGGTTTCTGCGGGCGATAGCCTGTGCTTTATTGAGTTTCATAACCTTCCTACGGGATCTGTTATTCAGCGTTATAGCCTGAATGTGCGGGGCATTCTCGTGGGTTGGCTGCAAAACATAAAGCCAAACCTGCAGGCGGCGATGAAATGCCGGTCGAAAAATAATTGAAACTCTGCAGAACAGCCTCGGGTCAATCTCTACGTAATGACCAAAAACCTCGATTGTTCCAGGAGAAATACCATGAGCAGCACATCGGATAAGGCAAAAGGTTTGGCTAACGAAGCCGTCGGCAACGTCAAGCAAGGTGTTGGCAAAGTGACTGGCAACGACAAGCTGCGCGCCGAAGGCGTGGTTCAAGAAAAGAAAGGCGAAGTGCAGAAAGCGGTGGGCGACACCAAAGATGCGGTAAAAAAAGCCACCAAGTAAGTCTGAATCGCTGGCTGTATGCGTGCAGCCCGACGGCCATCCACGGATGGCCGTTTTTATGTCAGATGCTGCAACTAAAATCTGGTAATTGTTTCAAAGTCGCCAAGTAGGCTACTTTTGATGTAGAAAACGGCCCCTGAGTCGCCCACGACCTCACCCTTTTGCGGCGAAAGGAGACGCTATGATTTTTCCGGTATTACAAGGTTTACCCCTGCATAAGGTGCTGGTGCGCACCGTCAAGGAATTCGTCGATGACGAAATGCCCACCTATGCCTCGGCACTGGCCTACCAGATGCTGTTCTCGTTGTTTCCCTTCCTGCTGTTCCTTATCGCCCTGATCGGTTTCCTGCACCTGCCGGACTTCTTCACCTGGCTGCGCATGCAATCGGAACTGGTGCTGCCGCCCCAGGCGCTGGAGCAGGTCAACCCGGTGATCGACCAGTTGCAGCAGTCCAAGGGTGGCTTGCTCTCCGTGGGTATCGTGATCGCCCTGTGGACTGCCTCCGCCGGTGTACGGCTGATGATGAGCGCGATGAACGCCGCCTACGATGTGGTCGAAGGCCGTCCGATCTGGAAGCGCTTCCCGCTCTCGGTGTTCTACACCGTCGGCATCGCCGGCATGCTGCTCGCCGCCGCCGCGTTGATGGTGCTTGGCCCGCAGGTGATGGAATGGCTCGCCGGGCAGATCGGCATGCAGGAATTCGTGGTGACCTTGTGGACCATCCTGCGCTGGCCGCTGATCGTGATTTTGCTGATGTTCGCCGTGGCCCTCATGTATTACGTGATGCCCGATGTGGAGCAGAAATTCCGCTTCATCACGCCAGGCTCGGTGCTCGCCGTGGTGGTGTGGATCGTTGCTTCCCTGGGCTTTGGCTACTACGTTAAAACCTTCGCCGACTACAACGCCATGTATGGCAGTATCGGTGCGATCATCGTCCTGCTCCTGTACTTCTATATTTCCGCCGCGGTGCTGCTGCTGGGCGCGGAGATGAATGCCGTGATCGAACACATGTCGGCTGAAGGCAAGGACCCGGGAGAAAAAGAGTTCGATGAACCCGCTGAACACGTTTCTGACACGGATGAAAAACAGCACGTCTCTGGCCTAGGCCGGGACCACTCCAAGCCCACACCCATTGAGCCTGATCGATGATCCGTGAAATCCTGAAAATGGGCGATGAGCGCCTGCTGCGTATTGCACCGCCGGTTCCGCCGGAAATGTTCGACAGCCCCGAGCTTTGGCAGTTGATTGACGACATGTTCCAGACCATGGAACACGTCGGCGGCGTTGGCCTGGCCGCACCGCAGATCGGCGTCGATCTGCAACTGGTGATCTTTGGTTTCGAGGCCAGCGAGCGTTACCCGGATGCGCCACCGGTGCCGCAGACCATCCTGATCAACCCGTTGATCACACCGCTCAGCCCGGTGGTGGAAGAGGGCTATGAAGGTTGCTTGTCCGTGCCCGGCCTGCGTGGCGCGGTAGACCGTTATCAGCAGATTCGCTACGAGGGTTTCGACCCTAAGGGCGAGCCGATCACACGCATCGCCGAGGGTTTCCACGCGCGCGTGGTGCAGCATGAATGCGATCACCTGATCGGCCGGCTGTATCCCTCGCGGATTACCGACTTCAGCAAGTTCGGGTTTATCGAAGTGATGTTTCCGGACATGGATCCGAAGGCTGACGAGTAGTACTCAGGCACTGAGATAAAACTGTGGGAGCTGGTTATTTCGCCGGTTTCACAAACCGCAACGTCATCCGATCCGACTCGCCAATCGCCACATATTTGGCCTTGTCCTGCTCACCCAACTTCAATGCCGGTGGCAAGGTCCATACCCCACCGGCGTAATCCTTGGTGTCCTTCGGGTTGGCATTCACCTCGCTTTGCCCCGCCAGCTTGAACCCGGCGTCCGTTGCCAGCTTCACCACCTGCGCGGTGGTCAGGTAACCACTGTCCTTGATCGCTTCCAGATCCGCCCCGTCCTTGGCCCGATGATCTTCCACGCCCAGCACCCCACCGGGCTTGAGCACCGTGTAGAACGCGCTGAAGGTGGCCGGCGCGGTGCCCGCGTCAACCCAGTTATGCACATTGCGAAAGGTCAGTACGGCATCGGCCGACGCAGGCTTGCCGAACACCGGCGCCTTGGGATCGAACTCGACAACCTCGGCCTTGGCATAACGCGCAGGGTCGGCGGCGAATTTGTTTTTCAGGTTCTGTTCGGACGTCGCGGCGTAAGCACTGCTGCTCGCAGCCTGCACGGCGGCTACGTAATGCCCATGGTCCTTGAGCAACGGCGCAAGCACCTCGCTGTACCAGCCGCCGCCCGGGGTGATTTCGATCACCGTCTGCTTGGCGCCCAGGCCGAAGAATTCCAACGTTTGCTGCGGATGACGGTAAACATCGCGCGCGCTGTTGGCCGGGTCGCGCCAGCTGCCGGCAAGCACGCTGGCGTACTGCCTGGCGGTAATCGGTGCGTCGGCTGCCTGGCTGAACATTGGGGCGAGGAGGGCGGTGAGGGACAAAGCTGCAAGCGTCGTTTTCATGATCATCCTGTAAGGGGCCACTGTGCCGTCGAGGCTAGCATGGGCCCTCTACCGGGCGATCACACATTATCCGAGGTGCACCTCACCCTTGGTTATAAGCCCCATGGCGATCATGGGTTTATTGCGTTTGTAGCGCACCAGCCGCTCGCTGAGCGATTGTGGCAGCACCGTGTCCTGAGTGAAGCCCATGCGCTGGTACACACCTTCCAGATCCGGATGGCACAGCAGCCAGACTGTGCCTTCCACCTCGGCCACAGCCTGCAGAATCAGCCGCGCCGCCAACCCGTTGCCGCGATACGCGGGGTCCACAAACACCCCGGTCAGCCACTGCCCACCCACCACCGGGCTCAGGCACAACCCGGCCACGATTTCGCCGTCACGCGCCACCCATAAACGCCCACCTTTGATGGCCTTCATCGACGAATCATGGCTACGGTAAAACTTGTTGAGCAGCGGCCATAGCGGCGCTGCCAGCGGTTCGAGGTGCAGTTCGGGCATGGTCTTCAAGCGAGCATTATCAAGGGCCGGGGATTATAAGCGCCTTCTGCCCGGCAATAGGTGGTATACCCACTGTTACATCCCCTTCAGTTGAGCATGCATCATGGCCAAAGGTATGGATTCAAAGAAAGCCGCGAAGAAGAAACCGGCAAAAACCGCCGATGAAAAACGCGCCGACAAAAAAGCCAAGAAGTCCGACACAGGCCTGTTCGGTCACTGAGTTACAAGCTTAGAACCAAACGGTCTGCAAGATTTTCGAGCCTCAATGCACAGAGCAGGAAACACCTGCTCTGAGCTGCCGATGGCCAACTACCTTGATCTGACCCAGCGCCGGGAAATCGAAGCCCTGGTGCACCGTTTTACCGCCCGAACCGAATGGCCGACCTGGCTGTTGCTGATCGGCGTGTACACAGGCTGGTTCGCCGTGATGCTCGCCAGTCAATGGCTGGGCCTGTGGCTGAGCACCCTGCTGCTGATCCCGTTGGTGACGCTGTGGCTGTCGGTGCAACACGAATTGCTCCACGGCCATCCCACCCGCTCGCTTCTTGTAAACAAACTGCTCGGCTATGCGCCATTTGCCGTGTGGTATCCCTACACGCTGTACCGCGAAAGCCATTTGTTGCACCACAACGATGAAGACCTGACGCTGCCGGGCATCGACCCGGAAAGCCGCTACCTCAACCAATTGCAATGGGACAACAGCTCGTTGCTCAAACGCCGCGTGCATTGGCTGACCAAAACCGTGCTCGGCCGGTTCCTGCTCGCGGCGCCGTTGGCGATTGGCCGACTGGCGCGTCATGAGCTTCAACGCTTGCCCCACGTGTGGCCGATGTGGCTGGCCCACGGCGTGGTGACTTTATTGATGCTGAGCTTCATCGCCCACTGCAGCGCACTGCCGGTGTGGCATTACCTGCTGCTGGTCAGCGTGCCGGCCTTGTCCGTGGCGTCGATCCGTTCCTACTATGAGCACCGTCCACACCGGCAGCCGGAACAGCGCACCGTCCTCAACGAAGCGGCCTGGCCCTGGACCTGGCTGTTCCTCAACAACAACCTGCACCTGGTGCACCATGACTTGCCGAAACTGCCCTGGTACTTGTTGCCCACCGTCTATCGCGCCCGCCGCGAACAATGGGTGGCGCGCAGCGGCGGGTTTGTGGTGCAGGGCTATGGCCAGTTGATCAGCCGCCACGGCCTCAAGGCCATCGACAGCCCCCGGCACCCTTTTGCCTGAGAGACGCCCATGAGTGATCACTACGCCGAATTGCTGATGTACGTCGCCCCCGAAGCGGTGCAGCGCGCCAACCAGCAGTGGCTGGCGCGGATAGTCGAGCGTCTGAACCTGAGCCGCCGCAACGCCGACCACCTCGACCTGCACGGCCTGTGGCTGGCGCCCGAACTGCTCGTCACGCAAACCTGCGGCTATCCGCTGATGACCCAACTGCGCGGCCAGGTGCGCGTGATCGGTCGCCCACGCTACGAGTTGGCTCACAGCAGCCAGGGCGAACACTGCAGCCTGCTGCTGACCCGCGACGACAACCCGCGCACCGCGCTGGCGGACTTCTACCACAGCCGTGGCGTGATCAACGGCCATGACTCCAACAGCGGCATGAACCTGCTGCGCGAACGTCTCGCGCCGTTGCAGCGCGGCGGCCGTTTCTTTGCCTGCGTCGGCATCAGCGGCGCCCACCGTGAAAGTCTGCGCTGGCTGCGCGAAAACCTTGCTGACCTCGCCGCCATCGACAGCGTCACCTACGACTACCTGGCGCGTTTCGCCCCGCAGGAAGTGGCGGGGCTGCGCATCGTCACCCGCAGCGCGCCGAGCCCGACCTTGCCTTACATCGGGCCGCTCAAGCTGAGCGATGAACACGTGGCGCAGATCCGCGAGGCGATGAACCTGGCGTTGCAGGACTTACCGCAGGTGGTCGACACGCTGGGTATCCAGCAAGTGCTGCCCGCCCGCGAAGACGACTACCGCGTGCTGTTGGATTACCAGCAACAGGCGGTCAACGCGGGTTATTCGAAGCTTCAATAAGGTTATATAAAAATACCTTTTAAATATTATTAAAGAATAAGCAGCCTTGCTAGGATCGCTCCACCGGAACACCGGACATAACGCGCAACCTACTCAGATGGAGCCACTATGTCCGGCGCCGACACTTCTCACAGCGATTACGTGGGCGGATTGTTCCGCAGTCATTACGACTGGCTGTGCAGCCGTTTGCACCGCCATCTCGATTCGCGTGCTCACGCCGAAGACATCGCCGCCGACACCTTCGTCCAACTGCTGAGTTCGCCAGGCGTGGTGCCGATACGCCAGCCCCGCGCCTTGCTCACCACCATCGCCCAGCGCCTGATGTACCAGCTGTGGCGCCGGCGCGATCTGGAGCGCGCGTATCTCGATGCCCTGGACAACGACGAAGCCTGCACCGCACCGTCTCCCGAAGACCTGGCGCACATGCTCGAAGCCTTGCAGGCCATCGACCAGTTGCTCGACGGCTTGCCGGCCAAGGTCAAGGCGACCTTCCTGCTGTCGCAGCTCAATGGCCTGACGTATCCCGAGATTGCCGCCGAACTGGGGATTTCCCAACGCTCGGTCAGCGACTACATGGCCCGCGCGCTCAACCGTTGCCTGCTACTCGCCGCCGGCCATGAAGTGCATTTCGGCCGCGCCGGCTTCGGCCCGGTGCGGGTCAGTTCGGCCGGCGCCACGGCGTGGATCGACGGCTTGCTGCAAGTGCGCGACCGCCCGTTGGCGGAAGTCATCGACGCGTTGCGGCCCTATCACCGTGGCGTGTTGCGCCTGGACCCGTCAGTCGCCGGCTTGCGCGTCAGCGGCCTTTATCGGCTGGACAATCCGCAGCAAATCCTCGACACCCTGGCGCGCACCTTGCCGATCCACATCACCCGCCGCACCGGGTTGTGGGTAACCGTCAATGCGGCCTGAAGGCTTCACTCAGTGACCCTGCCCACTTTGAATGTGTTGTGAATCGAATCTCCAAGAGGCTACTCATGAAAACACTAAAAAACCTGCTCGGTGGTTCGCTGCTGGCACTGACCGTCCTGGCCCAGCCGGCCCACGCCGCCGACGCTGTCAAACCGATCCACTTCGGCGACATCACCTGGGAAAGCGGCAGCCTGATCACCGAAGTGCTGCGCCTGATCGTCGAGAAAGGCTACGGCCTGCCCACCGACACCTTGCCCGGCAGCACCGTGAGCCTGGAGGCCGCGCTGGCCAAGGACGACATTCAAGTGATCGGCGAAGAGTGGGCCGGGCGCAGTCCGGCGTGGGTCAAGGCCGAAGGCGAAGGCAAAGTGTTCGGCCTTGGCGACACGGTCAAAGGCGCCACCGAAGGCTGGTGGGTGCCGGAATACGTGATCAAGGGCGACGCCGAGCGCGGCATCAAACCGCTGGCGCCGGACCTCAAGTCGGTGGCCGACCTGTCGCGTTACAAGAACGTGTTCCGCGACCCCGAAGACCCAAGCAAAGGCCGCTTTCTCAACAGCCCCACCGGCTGGACCTCGGAAATCGTCAATAGCCAGAAGCTCAAGGCGTATGGCCTGACCGACACCTTCGTCAACTTCCGCACCGGCTCCGGCGCGGCGCTGGATGCCGAAGTGGCGTCGTCGATCCGCCGCGGCAAACCGGTGCTGTTCTACTACTGGTCGCCCACCCCGCTGCTCGGCCGCTTCAAGCTGATCAAATTGGAAGAGCCGCCGTTCAACGCCGAGGCCTGGAAAACCCTGGCCGACGCCAACAACCCGCACCCCATCGGCACCCGTTCCATGCCGGCGCACCTGGCGATTGGCGTGTCGGCGCCGTTCAAGGCGCAGTACCCGCAACTGGTCACGTTCTTTGAAAAAGTCGACCTGCCGATCGACCTGCTCAACGGCATCCTTGCGCAGATGAGCGAGAAACGTGAACAGCCACGCCAGGTCGCTCTGGCGTTCCTCAAAGAGCAGCCGAACGTCTGGCAGCAATGGGTGCCGGCGGATGTCGCGGCCAAGGTCAAGGGAGCCCTCTGATGCTCAAAGCCCTCGCTGTTGTGGTTCTTTCGCTGGTGGCCAGCCATGTGCTCGCCGCCGAACCTTCCACGTTGCGCATCGGCTACCAGAAAAGCTCGGTGAGCATGGTGCTGGCCCGCGAGCACAAGTTGTTTGAAGACGCGCTGCCCGGCACCCAGGTGCAATGGATCGAATTCCTTGGCGGCCCGCCGCTGATCGAAGCACTGAACGGCGGCAGCCTGGACATCGGCAACATCGGCGACATCCCGCCGATCTTCGCCCAGGCCGCCGGCATTGATTTGCAGTACTTCGCGGTCGAGCCGAACGAGGGCAAGACCGAAGCGGTGTTGGTGCCCAAAGCCAGCACAATTCAGAGCGTGGCCGAACTCAAGGGCAAGCGCGTGGCGCTGCTCAAGGGTTCCAGCGCACACAACCTGTTCCTCAAGAGCCTGCTGCGCGCCGGTTTGCAGTGGAAGGATGTCGACGTGGTGTACCTGTCGCCGTCCGATGGCCGTGCCGCGTTTGAACAAGGCAAGGTCGACGCCTGGGTAGTGTGGGACCCGTACTACTCCGCGGCCGTGGTCGACGGTTCCGCCCGCGTGCTGGGCGATGGCCAAGGCCTCAACCCGGCGGGCAGTTTCTTTGTGGTCAGCAGCCCGTTTGCCAAGCAGCACCCGCAAGCGGTCGGCACGATTATCAACACCCTGGCCAAGGCCCAGCGCCTGTCCCTGGACCAACCCGAGCAAAGCATCGCGCTGATGGCCAAGACCCTGGGCCTGCCACCGGCGGTGGTTAAAAGCTACTTCGAACACCGCTCACCCGCGCCGATTCGTCCGCTGGAAGCCGTCGACATCGCCAACCAGCAACGCACTGCCGACCTGTTTTTTGCCAACGGCCTGATCCCGAAGAAGGTCGATGTGCAGCAGATCGTGTTCAAGGGCCCCTGAATCCTGCGGCCAGAGCGACCGGGCTTCCCGTGGCGAGCGGGCTTGTTGTGGCGAGCGGGCTTGTCGTGGCGAGCGGGCTTGCCCCGCGTTGGGCTGCGCAGCAGCCCCAAAACCATTCACCGCGGTGTATCAGGGGACGCGCGCAGGTCTGGAATGGGGCCGCTTCGCAGCCCAACGCGGGGCAAGCCCGCTCGCCACAGGAAGCCCGCTCGGCACAACAAGCTCTAAAACCTCCCATCAGTGAGCAGACCATGCAACCGATCTACATCGACTTTCTCAACGGCCTGGACATCGACGCGCTCAACCTGTCCAACGAGGAAATCCTCACCGCCATCCAGGCCAGCCTGGCGATTCAGGGTCGTGGCGAGGCGGTGATCGAGCCGCGCACTCACCTGATTTCTGGCGGCGGCATCAACGGCCACTTCACCGGGCTCGGTGCCGCGGTGGACACGCCGGTGGCCGATCGGGTGGAAGACTACGCCGGGCAGGCGCTGGCGGTGGTCGACAAGACCCGCCGGTAGACCTGCGTGGTGTATCGCGATTGGGGCAGGGCACGCGGCGGGTCCATGACGCAGTGCGAAGCCAAGTGGCGCATCTGCATCAGGACCGGTCGGGCTCGGTGGATGTGCTGGCGTTGAGTGTGTTCATCACCAATGGCAGCTTGAAACCCTTTCTTTGAAACGAAGCAGATCAACTGTGGGAGCGGGCTTGCTCGCGAAGGCGGTGTATCAGCTGATGCATGTGCTGACTGACCCACCGCATTCGCGAGCAAGCCCGCTCCCACAGGGTTGATTGCATTTCAGGTCATGGATTTTCGGCAGCCAAGGCCTCGATCACAGCCTGGCGCTCACCCACTCTGTGTTGAAACGCCGCCAACGCCGGCCACTGTTGCAAATCAATAGCGTGGACACCCGCCCAACGCAGCACCACAAACAAATACGCATCCGCCACCGAATACTGCTCGCCCAGCAGGTAATCCTGACGCTCCAGTGTCTGCACCAGAATCGCAAAGCGCTTGAACAGCGTGGCCACAAACATCGCCCGCACTTCGCCTTGAATGGCCGGGTTGAAGAAAATCGCCAACCCGCCATGAATCTCGCTGGCGATAAAGTTCAGCCATTCCTGCAACCGTACGCGTTGCCAACTGCCATTGGCCGGGGCGAGCAGGGCGGCGGGTTTGAGGTCGGCCAGGTATTGCAGGATGGCACTGGCTTCGGTCAGCACATCGCCGTTGTCCAGTTGCAGCGCCGCCACGTAGCCCTTGGGGTTGATCTGCAGGAAATCTTCGCCGTCGCCGAAGGTTTTAGCCTGGTTGTTCACCTGCACCAGCTCGAACGGCAGCGCCAATTCGCGCAGCACGATATGCGGGGCGAGCGAACAGGCGTTGGGGGAAAAATACAGTTTCATCAAAGGCGACTCCATTGGGTTTGCGCCAGTCTCGCGGGCGTGGCACCGTGCGTAAAATTAAACCTGCAGACCCCATCCATAAGGACAGCTACTGCCATGATGAACCTGATGCACTGGCGCCTGCTGGTGGCCGTCGCCGACCACGGCAGCATCACGGCGGCTGCCGAACAGGTGGGCATGACGCAGTCCGCCGCCAGCCAGGCCATGGCGTCCATGGAGGCGACGCTGGGCGCGCAACTGTTTACCCGTGAACCGCGCAAGACGTTGCCCACAGCGCTTGGGCTCAATGTGATCGCGCAGGCGCGGGTGATGATGGGCGCGCTGCAGGCCATTCGCACCACGGTGGATGAAGCGCGCCCGCTGCTGCGGGGGAACATTCGCATCGCCAGTTTTCCGAAGGTGCTGGCGACTTTTCTGACGCCGTTGCTGCAGCGTTTCCGCCAGTTGAACCCGGGTATCGAGGTCACCACCCTGGAAGTGACCGACAGCGAAGTGCACACCTTGCTCGACGCGGGCCTGATCGATTTGGGCGTGGTGCTCAACCCCAAGCCCGAGCGCAACGCCACGGTATTGGGTCGCGACCTGTGGATGGCAGTGCTGCCATCCCATCATGCACTGGCGCAGCGCGCGGAGGATGCCAGCGTGGCGCTCGAAGCCTTGCTCGAACAACCCTTCGTACTGGCCACCGGCGGCTGTACCGCGAATGCCCGCAGCCTGGCGGCCGACGCCTGTTTGCGCCTGCGCGATATCCGCGTGGAAGTACGTGAATGGAGCAGCGCCTACAGCCTGGTGCGCGAGGGCGTCGGTGTCACGCTGGTGCCGGAAATGGCCTTGCCGGCGCAGCACAATGGCCTGCGCGTGATGCCGCTGACGGTGCCGTTGTACCGTGAGTTTGCCTTGGTCGGTTCACCGACCCTTCCACCCTCGGCGGCGGTCGGTGCATTGTTAAAAATGCTGGCTGACTAGTGGCCTTGCATAGCGCCATGCCCTGTCTATGCTCACCCACAACCGTTGATGACGCTTGGCATGTAAAGCGATTCGGATGGTTTTTTCCCCATGACGGTGTGCCAGCGATAGCCAACTGAAGAATGGAATGCGCCGTCTCAGGCGCCGGGAATCTAGGGTGATCTGACCATGTTCAACCGCCATCACAAATCCGACCTGCAAGAAATCGAACGTTTTTCCTGTGCCCTCACCGAAGCCAACGCCAAGCTGGCTGCCATCAGCCGCTCCATGGCGATGATCGAGTTCGACCGCAACGGCGTGATCCTCGACGCCAATCTCAACTTCTGCAAAACCATGGGCTACAGCGTGGAGGAGGTTCGCGGCAAACATCACCGCATCTTTTGCGAAGAGGCGTACACCCACACCGAGACCTACGCCAAGTTGTGGCGCGACCTGGCGCGGGGTGAAGCGCTCAGCGGCACGTTCATGCGCTTGAACAAGCGCGGTGAGCAAGTGTGGCTCGAGGCCAGCTACATGCCGGTGCTGGACAGCAGCAATCAGGTGCTGAGCGTGATCAAAGTGGCGTCGGACATTTCTGCGCGGGTTCACCATGAACACGAGAACCAGAGCCTGATCGACGCGATCAGCCGGTCCATGGCCGTGATCGAGTTCACCCCACAAGGCCAGATCATCAACGCCAACGACAACTTTTTGCGCACCGTGCAGTATTCCCGCGAAGAAATCATTGGCCAGCACCACAGCATGTTTTGCCATCGCGGCGAAGTGGAAGCCCCGGCGTACAAGGCCTTTTGGGCCTCGCTCAACCGCGGCGAATACCATTCCCACCGCTTTGAACGCAAAAACAAGTACGGCAAAACTCTGTTTCTGGAGGCCTCCTACAACCCGATCTTCGATACCAATGGGCGCCTGTACAAAGTGGTGAAGTTCGCCAGTGACATCACCGATCAGGTCACCACCCTGCGTACCGCCGCCGACTCGGCCCATGCCACCTCAGTACAAAACGATGCCTGCGCACGCAAGGGCTCGGAGGTGGTGCAGCAAACCGTGCAGATCATCGAAGAGATTTCCCACGACCTGAACCAGGCGGCCCAGAGCATCGATGCGGTGAGCAAGCAGTCGGACATCATCGGCTCCATCGTGCAGACCATTCGCAGCATCGCCGAGCAGACCAATATGCTCGCGCTCAACGCGGCCATTGAAGCTGCGCGGGCCGGCGAGCATGGGCGCGGGTTTGCGGTGGTGGCTGATGAAGTGCGCAGCCTTGCGGCGCGTACCAGCCAGGCGACGGTGGAGATTGTGGAGGTGGTGCGCAAGAACCACGACCTGTCGCTGAGCGCGGTTTCGAGCATGCAGTCGAGCCTGAGCCGCACCGGGCTTGGGGTGGAGCTGGCGAATGAAGCGGGGCAGGTGATCCTGGAAATTCAGGAAGGGTCACGGCATGTGGTGGATGCGATCAGTCAGTTCAACTCGACCCTGCAACTGCAGTAAGCACGATCCCTGTGGGCGCTGGCTTGCCTGCGATGCAGACACCCCGGTGTATCAAGTACACCCAGGTGAGGCTATCGCAGGCAAGCCAGCTCCCACAGTTTGATTGGCCGTGTCGGTTAAATCGCAGCCAGGGTTTCTTTCACCGACTGCGCCGGGTCCGTGGCTTTCGCCGCTACTTGCTGTTCTTGCTGCTGCTTCACACGATCAGCCACTTGCTTGGCAATCGCGTCCTGTTTTTCCTGCGGCATGGCTTGCACCTGCTCTTCGGTTAAACCCTGCTCCTTGAGCAGCTGTTCGCGAATGCGTTCGGCCGGGGATTTGTTCATGTAGTCGGTGAAGTCGGCGCGCGCGCTGCTGGTGGTCGAGCCGGCGGCAGGCACATCGGTGCTTGTTGCCGTCGTGGTGGATGCCGTCGTGGCGGTCGTTGCCGCCGTGGTGGCTTGCAACTGCACACGGGTCTTGGCAAAGGCTTCGTCGATACGGTCGTTGGCCTTGTCCAGGTCCTTCTGCGCGGCCGGTACGGTCACGCTTTGCTGCGCCGCTTGCAGGGCGCCGCTGTACAGCGTGCTGGCGGCGGCATTGGCGGGGTCCATGTCGGGTCGCTTGAGCTGTTGGACGGTAGACACCGCTTGGGCGTTGTTGTTAACCAGCATGATCGGTCACCTGAGGATGTGTTCGGTGTTTCAGGTGGAGCAAATAGCATGCCGAGGGCGATGTGCCCAGTTTTACTGGGGATGACACGGCCGCCGCGGCAATCTTTGTCCCGTCGGCGGCCAAGGCTTGCCGTCAGTGCGCAATATTTTCCAGCGCCAGGTTACGCGTGCGCGGCCCGAACCAGCTGATGGTGATCATCACGATCAACATGCTGCTGGCGATAAACGCCAGCACGCCCGGCGTGCCCAGGTGTTCGAGGATAAAACCGATCAGCAGGCTGCTGAACACCGTGGACAAACGGCTGAACGAATAGCAGAAGCCCACCGCCCGCGCGCGGATATTGGTGGGGAACAGTTCGCTTTGGTACGAGTGATAACTGAAGCTCAGCCAGGCGTTGCAAAAGGTGATCATCACCCCGCAGATCACCAGCCCCACCGCCGTGGTTTGCAGGGCGAACAGGCTGCCGAAGATCATCGCGCCCATGGCCGAGCCGACGATCTGCCATTTGTTTTCGAAGCGGTTGGCCACCTTCACAAACAGCAACGGGCCCAGCGGGTAGGCGAGGGTGATGATAAAGGCGTACAGCAAGCTGTGGGTCACGCTCACGCCCTGGCCCGAGAGCAACGCCGGCAACCAATTGCCGAAGCCGAAAAAGCCGATGGCCTGGAACACGTGAAACACAATCAGCATCAACGCGCGGCGGCGGTAAGGCGGTTGCCAGATATCGGCAAAGCGGCCGTTGCCCTGCACGCTGACGGCTTCGGGTTCGGGTTCATCCAGCGCTTTGCCGTGGTCTTTCTGGCAGCGTGCTTCCAGGCTGTCCATGATCTGCCCGGCTTGGTCAAAGCGGCCTTTCTGCGCCAGCCAGCGCGGTGACTCCGGCAGACGCTTGCGCAGTTGCCAGATAAACAGCGCAAACACTGCACTGCTGAGCACCACCCAGCGCCAGCCGGACACCCCGAACGGCGCCTGGGGCACCAGCCACCATGACATCAACGCCACCGCCGGCACTGACAAAAACTGGATGAAAAACGCAAAGGCAAAGGCCGAGCTGCGCATGCGCTTGGGCACCAGTTCCGAAAGGTAGGCGTCGATGGTCACCAGTTCGATGCCCAGGCCAATGCCCACCAGAAAGCGCATGCAGATAATGCCCAGGGCGGAGGTCTGGATGCCCATCAACACCGTGGCGACGGTGTACCAGATCAACGCGAAGGTGAAGATCGCCCGACGCCCGAAGCGGTCGGCAATGGGACTGAGCAGGCTGGCGCCGAGGAACAGGCCGAGGAAGGTTGCCGAGGCGAAAGCGGCCTGGTCGGAGAACCCGAATACGCCCTCGCTGCCCGTGTGGAAAATCCCGTCGCTGATCAGGCCGGGGCTGATATAGGCGGTCTGGAACAAGTCATACAGCTCGAAAAAACCGCCGATCGACAGCAACGCCACCAGGCGCCAGAGCGTGGCGACGGCGGGCAAGCGGTCAATGCGCGCGCTGATGTGGGCGGCACGGATCGGGTCAATGCCGTCCGTGGCTGAGGCGGTGAGTGTCGACATGGGCGGATTCCAGGGGCAGTGACCTGGAATCTTAGCGGGCTAACGTAAACCGGTGCTTGTGAAATTGCGTGCGCCACGGCACGCAATTGCCGATTTATTGCGCCAAGCCTTCAGGTTTGAAGGTTTTATGGCGCAGGGGGTCAGTAGGTGATGGGCATCTCGAAGGTCTGGAATGCATCGTCCACCGGCTGATAGCCCAGCACCCGTGTGGTTTCGCTCAGGTCCAGGCGCTTGAAGCGGTTATTGGAAATGCCGTGGGCGATCAGGTGTTTGACCCCTTGGACTTCAACCGAGCGTTGCAGCAATTGCACGGCGTCACGCGGGCTGAGCCAGGCGCTGAGGTCGCGGGCGTTGTTCAGGTCGGGGGTTTGGCGCGATTCGAAGGCGCCGATGCGCAGGGCAATGGTCGACAGCGCGGTTTTTGCCGCGTAGTAGCTGCACAGCGCCTCGCCGTAGCATTTGCTCACGCCGTAGAGGTTGGCGGGCATGACCTGCATGCCGGGCGTGATCTGCCGGTCAACCGGGTAGCCCTCGATGGCTTGCGCGCTGCTGGCGTACACCAGGCGTGTTACGCCCGCGGCCACGGCGGCTTCGAACAGGTAGGTGGTGGCGAGGATGTTGTTGGGCAGCAGCTCCTCGAACGCGGCGCTGGCGTCGGGGATGCCGGACAGGTGCACGATCACGTCGATGCCATTGAGCAGGCCGGCCAGGCTGGCTTTGTCGCTGAGGTCGGCGTTGATGTAACGGTGCTCGCCCAGGTCGAAGTCCGGGGCGGCGCGGTCAGTAAGGGTGAAGCGGTAGCGGTCTTTCGAGGCTTCGAAAAATACCTTGCCGATTCTGCCGCAGGCGCCGGTGAGCAATACGTTGAGTCCTTTCACGGGGGTGTCCTTGTTTCAGTTATGACCGGCGAGGGCGAAGGTCTGAAAGCCCGGGCGTTGGCTGAGGCGCTGGTAGTAGGCGGCCACTGCGGGGTAGGGCGGGCGCTCCATCGGGGCGTTCTGCCAGCGATGCACCGAGAGGCCGATGAGGATGTCGGCGAGGGTGAATTCGTCGCCAGCCACGTAGGCGCCGGTCTTGGCCAGCTGTTGCTCCAGCAGGCCCATTTTGTCATTCCACACCTGCACGGCGGCGGCAATCTGCGCCGGGTCGAGACCGTCCGGGTTGTTGCGCACCAGAGCGGTGAACGCATTGCCCCAGGCGCGGTTGAGTTCGGTGGCTTGCCAGTCCATCCACTGCTCGACCCGAGCGCGTGGCGCCGGCTCGGCGGGCAACAGGTCGTGGCGTTGGTAAAGGCCTATCAGGTAGCGGCAGATGGTGTTGGATTCCCACAGCACGCCGTGGTCGTCGATCAGCACCGGCACTTGGGCGTTGGGGTTCAGGGCGAGGAACTCGGCCGACTGGGTGGGTTTGAAACCGATGCCCCAGTCTTCACGCACGTAGTCGATGCCCAGTTCCTGGCAGGTCCAGAGCACTTTGCGCACGTTGATGGAGGACGTGCGGCCCAGGATTTTCAGTGAGTGTCCCATGGTACTTCCCTGACGATGGAGATGACCCATGGGAATCTATCAGGGGGAAACCTTCGACGCTACGCGGTTGTGGCCGGCAGCGCCGACGCGGGCAAACCGAAGGTGCGGTCGAACAGCCAGTTGAAGGCAAACGTGTAGCAGGGAATGAACAGGATCAACGCCAGGTCCAGCATAAACGCCTGCACCAGGCTGACCTTCATCCACCAGGCGATCAGCGGAATCAGGAAGACGATCAGCGTCAGTTGAAATCCGACCGCGTGGGCAATGCGGCGTTTGACGGTGCGCGTGCGGTCGGCCTGGCGGCTTTCCCAGCGCTCGAACACTGAGGTGTAAATGAAGTTCCAGGTGACCGCGATGGTCGTGATGACGACCGCCAACGGCCCTGTGCTGGAGGGGTGAGTGCCCGACAGCAGCGCCAGCCCGAGCGCCGAGAAGGTCATGCCGATCAGCTCGTAGAGCGACACATACACCAGTTTGCGTTTCACGCCTTGCATACCACTTCCTCTTTTCTACGTGACAGGAACCTCAGAGGGCGCAGACCATAGCGTCAGCTTGGCTGATACTAAAAGTCAGAAAATTTCAGTTTTATTGATAGGTGGCGCGATGAGTTTTACCAGCGACAGTGTCCAGTTGTTCTTGGCGGTGGTGGAGCGCGGCTCGTTTTCGGCGGCAGCGCGGGCGTTGGGCAAGGTGCCTTCAGCGGTGAGCATGGGCATTGCCAACCTTGAAGCCGAGCTGGGTTACCCGTTGTTCGATCGCAGCCACCGCGAGCCGGTGCCCACCGACTTGGCGCTGGCGTTGATTCCCCATGCACGGCTGATGGCCGAGCAACTCAAACAGTTGCAGGTGCATGCGTTGCAGCTGTCCCAGGGGCTGGAGAGCAAGCTGTCGATTGGCGTGGGCGCCGACATCAATACGCGGCGCCTGCTGGCCGCCATTGGCGAACTCAGTGAGCAATTTCCGTTGCTCGACATCGAAGTGCTGACCGCCCCGCAAGATGACGTTTTGCAGCTGCTGCACAGCGGCCGGGTGCAGCTGTGCCTGGCCTATGCGGGGTTGAGCGTGAATGTGCTGGAGCGGTTTCAGTTTGTCGGCAGCGAGCAACTGATGGCCTGTATCAGCCCGCGACACCCCCAGGCGGGCGGCGAACCATTTTTGGAAGATTTGGTGCGGGTGCGACAGATTCTGGTGGCCGGTCGGGACTTGCCTCTCGGCGATCGTCGGCCACTGGTGGGGCAATCCTATTGGCGGACCGACACCCTGGGCATGGCGCTGGAGATGGTGGAAGCCGGGCTGGGCTGGGGCAACTTCCCGCAGTCGGTGGTGGCGCCGTTGCTGGCGGCGGGGCGCTTGCGGCGCTTGAACTTCAAGAACATCGAGAACGGGCTGGCGATGGTGGTGAATGCGGTGTGGTTGAAAAATCAGCCGTTGCACAGAGGAGCGTCGGCATTGGTAAAAATGCTGGCTCAAACAGACTAACCCGCCCTCAAGTGGGCACGGTAAAGGTGGGAGCGGGCTTGCCCGCGAAGGCGCTGGGTCAGTCAGCCCATGTGTAGCTGACCCGCCGCCATCGCAGGCAAGCCAGCTCCCACATGTTTAACCGAGCAGGGCGTCAGGTGCGCGGTGTTTGCTGGTCCATGGCTTTGCCTACCATGAGCACTGATAGCTCGCTCAATTGATGAATGGCGAGGGCTACGTCGCGGTGCTTGCCGGTGAGGTCATCGGAGAGGTCGAGCAACAAGGCGCTGACGGAACACACGGTTTCGTAGCTGTTGATCAGCAAGGATTCGATTGGGGTATCGGGGATGATGGTGAAGAGCGTATTCGGGGGATTGACGCTTTGCATGGTTGAAGTACCTGGTTTGTGCCAACACCCGCATCGCTACTAAACAAGTTGGGTGGCAACTGTACGCAGGTTAGTAGACCGGTAATCCCACACAAACCCGGCGCGCCCGAAGGCGCCCTACGCACAGCCGCCATAATGGGCTTGTGCATATTGTGTTGGGAGGTTCGGGCTACTAAACCCGGTCACCGAGAAATTCAGCGACCGTCAAACCCTAAAGACCACCACCCAAGCGCACAAGCCGGCGGATTCTGACGTAAGCGTAGGCAGCCGGGCAAGGCGCTGACCGCAATGTCAGCCGCGTCCTACAGGCGTCTTACATCTCAAGCGGGCACGGTAAAAAAGGTGGGAGCTGGCTTGCCTGCGATGGCGGTGAGTCAGTCAACACATCATTGCCTGACACTCCGCTATCGCGGGCAAGCCAGCTCCCACACTGTGGTTGTGTTTGGCCTTCAAAAATCAGGTGCTCTCGCGCACTTGCAACTCAAAGCCCATGTCCACCACCGGCTTGGCGATCTTGTTGCCTGCCATGATCGTCAACAGGTGCTCCGCCGAGCGCCGGCCAATCGCTTCACGCGGTGTGCTGATGCTGCTCAAGCGCGGCACCATAAAAGAAGAGGCGGGCAAGTCGTTGAAACCCAACACGGCCACGCGCTCCGGCACGTTGATGCCGTGGCGCAGGGCTTCGAGCAGTGCGCCCTGGGCCAGGTCGTCGTTGCCGAAGAAAATCGCATCCACGTCCGGATGCGCCGCCAGCAACTGCAGAAACAGCTCGCCACCCAAACCCACGGAGGAGGGGCGCGGCGTCAGCAATTCCAGCGCCGGGTCATACATACCGGCGTGTTGCAGCGCGCGGCGGAAACCTTCACCGCGCAGCAACGTACGCTGGTCCAACTGCGCGCCGATGTACGCCAGGCGCTTGCGCCCACGCGAGATCAAGTGCGCCGCCGCCGTTTCACCCGCACTCAGTTGCGAAAACCCCACACAGTTCACGCCGGCATTCGGGTCCAGGTCCATCATGTACACACACGGCACATTGCTGGCCTCGACCATCCGGCGCGCGCTTTCGGTGCGGTCAAAGCCGGTCAGCAGCAACCCGCGTGGCTGGTAGGCCATGTAGTTGCGCAACAGGTTTTCTTCTTCGTCGCGTGAATAGTGGGAGTTGCCGATCAGCACTTCAAAGCCCTTGGGCCGCAGCACTTGGTGGATGGCTTCCAGGGTTTCGATAAACAGCAGGTTGGACAGCGACGGCACGATGACCACCACCGAGTGGCTTTGCGCCGAGGCCAGGGCGCGGGCGGCGGGGTTGACCACGTAGTTGAGTTCGGCGGCGGCCCATTGCACTTTTTCCACCAGCTCGGTGGCTACGGTGCTGATGCCACGCAGGGCGCGCGAGGCGGTGATCGGGCTGACGCCGGCCAGGCGGGCTACTTCATTGAGGGTCGGGCGACCGGTGGTGCGGGTATTTTTATCGTTCTTGGAGGTCATCAGGCGGTTGCCAAACAAAAATCGAGGCACTAAGGTAGCGCTGTCTCCAAAAGGCTGCAAATGCTTGAACTCAGGGTTGCCTGATCCGGTTCAACGGTTTCGGAGAGGATGCACGCGTCACTCCATAAAAATGACAAGTCGGCGCGGGAAAAGCCTGTTTTTGCACTAGCCTTACAGCGTGCGAAGGTAGCGCTATCTGCGTCCTGAGGTGTTTCATGAGTCAACCTGTTACCGCCCTGGTCATCATGGGTGTTTCTGGCTGTGGCAAGTCCAGCGTCAGCGAAGCCCTGTGTCGCCTGAACGGCGCCACCGCCATCGAAGGCGACAGCTTTCACCCCGCCGCGAACATCGAAAAGATGAGCGCCGGCCATCCCCTCAACGACGACGACCGCGCCGGCTGGCTCGACATCCTGTGCGATGAACTGCGCCGCTCGCTTAAAGCCGGCGAGCATCCGGTGCTGACCTGTTCGGCGCTGAAGAAAAAATACCGCGACCACCTGCGCGAAGCCGCGCCGGGCCTGGGCTTTGTGTTCCTGGAGCTGACCCGTGCCGTGGCCGCCGACCGCGTGTCCCATCGCCCCGGCCATTTCATGCCGGCCAGCCTGATCGACAGCCAGTTCGCCACCCTTGAATCGCCCGTGGGCGAGCCGCTGACCCTGGCGCTCAACGCCAGCGAAGACAGCGTCGAGGACCTGGCCGAGCAAACCAATGCCTGGTGGCTGCAACACGGCTTTGAACCAACCCATTAATTTTTTGCCGGAAAAGATAGCGCTATCCCCGGCAGGAAATTCAACACCCGCTTTAATAACAACAACAAACAGGAGAGACCCCCCATGTTTGGCATGTCCCACGAGTCTTACCTGCTGCTAGATGCAGTGGTCACTATCATCGGGCTGATCTTTTTGATCACCAAGTTCAAGGTGCACCCGTTCATTGCACTGATCATCGCGGCCGGCTTCCTCGGCCTGACCTCGGGCATGCCCGTGGACAAGATCATCAAGGCATTCCAGGACGGCTTTGGCGGCGTGCTCGGCTTTGTCGGCATCATCCTCGCGCTGGGCACGATGCTTGGCAAAATGATGGCCGAATCCGGCGGCGCCGATCAGATCGCACAGACCTTGATCCGCGCCTTCGGCAAAGAAAAAGTCCAGTGGGCGATGATGTTCGCCGCGTTTCTGGTGGGCATCCCGCTGTTCTTCGAGATCGGTTTTGTACTGCTGATCCCGCTGGTGTTTATCGTTGCGCGCCGCACCGGCGTGTCGCTGATCAAAATCGGCATCCCGCTGCTCGCCGGCCTTTCGGCGGTGCACGGCCTGGTGCCACCGCACCCGGGCCCGCTGCTGGCCATCGGCGTGTTTGGCGCCGACATCGGCAAGACCATCCTGTACGGCCTGATCGTCGCACTGCCGACCGCCATTATTGCCGGGCCGATTTTCGGTACGTTTATCGCCAAGTACATTCCGGGCAACCCGTCCCAGGAACTGGTCGATCAACTGGCCCGCGAGCCGGAGTCCAAAGACCTGCCGAGCTTCAGCATCACCCTGATCACCGTGCTGCTGCCGGTGTTCCTGATGCTGCTCAAAACCTTCGCTGACGTCGCGCTGCCGGACGGCCACGCCATTCGTAACTGGATGGACATGATCGGTCACCCGATCACCGCGTTGCTGCTGGCGTTGCTGCTGTCGCTGTACACCTTTGGCCATCGCCAGGGCATTCATTCCAAGCAAATCCTCAAGCTGCTCGACGCCAGCCTGGCGCCGACCGCGGCGATCATTTTGATCATCGGCGCCGGCGGCGGTTTCAAGCAGATGCTGGTGACCAGCGGCGTGGGTGACGTGATCGGCCACATGGCGGTGAACGCGCAGATCAACCCGATTTTGCTGGCGTGGCTGGTGGCGGCAGTGATTCGCGTGGCGACTGGTTCCGCGACCGTGGCAACCATTACCGGCGCAGGCATTGTGGTGCCGGTGGTGGGCATGATCCCAGGCGTGAACCGTGAGTTGCTGGTGTTGGCGACGGGCGCAGGCTCACTGGTGTTGTCTCACGTCAACGATGCGGGTTTCTGGCTGGTGAAGCAGTACTTCAACATGACCGTGGTCGAGACGTTCAAGACCTGGACAGCGATGGAGACCATCCTGTCGGTGGTGGCGCTGATCTTTATCATGTTGCTGTCGATGGTGGTGTAACAGGTTCACCACAAAACAAATGTGGGAGGGGGCTTGCCCCCGATGGCAGTGGACCAGTCACCCGATGCAGTGACTGACACTCTGCTATCGGGGGCAAGCCCCCTCCCACATTGTTGACCGAGTTATGCCCCGGTTTTGGGTACCAACCCATCCGCGCGGAACATCCCGCGAATCCCGCGCACTGCCTGGCGAATGCGGTCCTGGTTTTCGATCAGCGCAAAGCGCACATGATCGTCTCCATACTCACCAAAGCCGATGCCCGGCGACACACACACCTTGGCTTCCAGCAGCAATTTCTTGGCAAATTCCAGCGAGCCCATGGCGGCATACGCGTCGGGAATCTTGGCCCAGACGTACATCGACGCCTTCGGGTTCTCCACCATCCAGCCCAGTTCATGCAAGCCCTTGACCAGCACATTACGGCGCTGGCGGTACTGCTCGGCGATGTCTTTGACGCACTGCTGATCGCCTTCGAGCGCCGCAATCGCCGCCACCTGCAGCGGGGTGAAGGTGCCGTAGTCGTGGTAGCTCTTGATGCGCGCGAGCGCGTTGACCAGTTCCGGGTTGCCGACCATGAAACCAATGCG
Organism: Pseudomonas sp. NFX183; assembly: GCF_047943075.1. Lineage (NCBI taxonomy): Bacteria > Pseudomonadati > Pseudomonadota > Gammaproteobacteria > Pseudomonadales > Pseudomonadaceae > Pseudomonas > Pseudomonas sp. NFX183. The sequence goes on from NZ_CP181333.1 coordinate 3,633,387, forward strand.
CCAGCCGGCCATGTTGTAGCTCTTGGACAGGGTGAAAAACTCCACCGCAATGTCCTTGGCGCCCGGCACCTGCATGATCGACGGGGCTTTCCAACCGTCGTAGACGATGTCGGCGTAGGCCAGGTCGTGCACCACCAGTACGTCGTACTGCTTGGCCAGGGCGATCACCCGTTCGAAGAAGTCCAGCTCCACGCACTGCGCGGTGGGGTTGGACGGGAAGCCGAGGATCATCATCTTCGGCTTGGGAATCGAACCACGAATGGCGCGTTCCAGTTCAGCGAAAAAATCCACCCCCGGAATCAGCGGCACCGAGCGCACCTGGGCGCCGGCAATCACGGCACCGTAGATGTGAATCGGGTAGCTGGGGTTGGGCACCAGCACGGTGTCGCCCTGGTCGAGGGTGGCGAGCATCAAGTGCGCCAGGCCTTCTTTGGAGCCGATGGTGACGATGGCTTCCGTTTCCGGGTTGATGTCCACTTCATAGCGGTCCTTGTACCAGCGCGAGATCGCCCGGCGCAGACGCGGAATGCCTTTGGAGGTGGAGTAGCCGTGGGTGTCTTCACGCTGGGCGACGGTGACCATTTTTTCCACAATGTGTGGAGGCGTGGCGCCGTCAGGGTTACCCATGCTCAAGTCGATGATGTCTTCGCCGCGCCGACGCGCAGCCATCTTCAGCTCGGCCGTGATATTGAAAACGTAAGGGGGGAGTCGATCTATGCGCGCAAAGCGGCGCGGCGAACCTTGGTCTGCCATTGTTGCCTCAAGAGTACGTAAGCGCCCGGAACCGTCCGAGCGACGTCGGCCACTGCGGTGGCGGTGGCCTGCGGGGCAGACAATACGGTCGATGATGGCCAGTTGTCCAGATGGCGCAGGAAAAATTTCTGATTGGGGTGAGGCGTCAATATGCCCCTATACTCGATGCGGGTTTGTGCCCTCACAAGAAGGAGACTGTTCAGATGGATCAGCAGACAAAACTACCCTTGCAGCCACGCCTGGAAGAGGGCAAAGCCCTGGTGATTGCCGGGCTCAAGGGCCATTACGACAAAGCCACCGTGGGGGATATTCCCAAGTTGTGGGAAGTGCTCGACGGCAACATCAAAGACATCAGCAAGCGCGTTGACCGCCAGATGTATGGCGTGTGCTACAACGCCAAGCAAGGCGAGTTCGACTATCTGGCCGGCGTTGAAGTGCCGGCCAAAAGCGATGTGCCCAGCAATTTCCAGTCAGTTGAATTGCCTGCTCGCCATTACGCGGTATTTGCGCACCACGGCCCGGTGCAAGCGCTTGAGCAAACCTACGAGCGCATCATGTTCGAGTGGTTGCCACACTCGGGCTACAAGGTGGCCGGGGCGGATTTCGAGCGCTACAGCGCGGATTTTGATGCACGCAAAGGCACCGGTTCCGTTGAGATCTGGATGCCGATCGAAAAGAAAGCCTGATGACTCACAGGGGCCGGCGCTCCGGCCCCACAGGTCCTTCAATACAGCGTGGCCTTGACCCGCTCCGGCATTTCCCGGTCATACGCCTCGGCGTCAAACTGCCCGTCATTGAGCCGCTTGTGAAACGCCCCGGCCGACGGCAATTCCGAACGGTCCAGGTGCTTCTCGGGGTTCCAGCAGTCCGAGCGCACAAACGCTTTCGAGCAATGGAAATACGCGGCTTGCACCTGCACCAGAATCACCGAGCGCGCAGGCTTGCCGTTCACCGCAAAACTCTCCAGCAGCTCGGGCTCGATGCAAATCTGCGCCAGGCCATTCACGCGTAAGGTCTCGCCAATTCCGGGGATGATGAACAGTAATGCGATGCGTGGGTCCTGCACCAGGTTGCGCAGGGTATCGAGGCGGTTATTGCCCGGCCGATCCGGGATCGCCAGGGTGCGCTCATCCACAATCCGCACAAACCCCGGCACATCGCCGCGCGGCGAGCCATCGATGCCTTCCGGCCCGGATGAACTGACCACCACCAGTGGCGACGCCCGCACCATGGCCTGGTAATCCTCGTTGAGAAACGGGATCTCCTTGCGCACCGCCCGCTCGTGGGGGAGGCCGTAGAGGGTTTCGAGTTGTTCCAGGGTTGTCAGCATGTTCACCACCTCCTTATCGTTTCAAAACACTAACGCCAGCCGGCGCTCATGGCCAATCCGGCCCTTATACGCCTCGCCGCTGTCGACCCAACCCGCCGCCAGATACAGGCTCATTGCCGCCACATTCTGCGCGTCCACCGACAACTCCAACGCTTTGATCTGCGGCCACGCGCGCAGGGCCGCCGCCGGCAGCGCCTGCAAACAGGCTTTGCCAAACCCACGGCCCTGCTGATGCCGATCAACCTGCAACGCATGCAGCGTGGCGCTGTGTTCATCGGCCCAATGAGGCAGGCAGGGCGGGCGTTTAAGCAGCAGGAACGCGACGGGCACGTCATCGGCAAGCAGGGCGAAGCCCTTGATGGCGTTGGGACTGGGATTGACCAGCAGGCTGTTCAGCGCGCAGTAGATATCGCCTGAATACGCCAGTTGCTCGGGATGCACTTGCAGGGTGTCGAGTTGCTGTTTTTGCACAAGGCTCAGCGTCTCATAGGGCACGAGGCGGGTTTCCATCCAGGGCGCATCCCAAATCCTACAAAGAGGCGTGGATTCTAGCGGGTTTGCGCGTGGCGAAATTATTTTTCAGCGCGCTGTCGATTTACCCACAGCGCGTTCGACTAAGGGTGTCCCACGTGATTTTCCACCCTCAGGAGTATCGCCATGAGCACTGCAATCACCCGTCTGATCGATGAATGGCAGCAGGCTGTGCTGGCCCGTGATATCGAAAAAATTGTCAGCTTTTACGCCGACGATATCGTCTCGTTCGACGCCGTCACCGCGTTGCAATTCAAGGGCAAGGCGGCCTACCGCACGCATTGGGAGGACTGCATGAAACACTGCTCCGGTCCCGGTATTTTTGAGTTCCATGAGCTGCATATCGTCGAGGCACCCGAGAGTGCGTTTGCCCATTGGCTGGCCCATTGCGGCGGTGCCGGGCCGGATGGCGTGGTGAAGGCCTGCTGGATGCGGGTGACCGCCGGTTACCAGCGCATCGAGGGTCAATGGCGCGTGGTGCATGAGCATTGGTCAGCGCCCTTCGACATGAACAGCGGCAGCGCATTGTTCGACCTGAAACCCTGACCGCCACGAACTATAGTCAGTAGTCCGAAAACGGAGACGCCCATGAAATACCTCTGCCTGATCTACAGCGACGAGCAGGCGTTGCACACCTCGCCGGACAGTCCTGCGGACCCCGAGTGTTTTGCCTATGCCGAGGCCATCCAGGCCAGCGGGCGCATGCTCGCCGCCGAGCCACTGGAGTCGGTGAGCACCGCCACCACCGTGCGCATGCGCAATGGCAAGTTGTCGATCACCGACGGGCCGTTCGCCGAGACCAAGGAGCAGCTCGCCGGGTTTTACCTGATCGAGGCCAAGGACTTGAACGAAGCGATCCAGGTGGCCGGTGGCATACCGGCGGCCAGGGTCGGCAGTGTGGAAGTACGCCCCGTGCGTGAATTGAATCTCTGAAAACAACAACCACAAGAGGTTTATCCCATGACAACGCCAATTGCCGAATTTGAACTGTCCATCAGCCGCTTGATCGACGCCCCGCGCAACCGTGTGTTTCGCGCCTGGACCGAACCTGCCTTGTTGCAACAATGGTGGGGACCCCACGGCATGACCACGCCCGAGTGCGAAATGAACCTGTGGGTCGGTGGCCTGTTTCGTACCCTGATGCGTGCGCCGGATGGCGCCGAGTACCCGACCCAGGGTGTGTTCCTGGAGATCCAGGCGCCGAGCCGGCTGGTGTTTACCGACGCTTACTCGCCAGGCTGGGTGCCGTCGGGCAAGCCGTTCATGACCGCCGAAGTGACCTTCGAAGAGGTCGACGGCAAAACCCTCTACACCGCTCGCGCCATGCACTGGAGCGAAGCCGATAAACAGGCGCACGAAGCCATGGGGTTTCATGACGGCTGGGGCCAGAGCCTGGACCGCCTGGTGACGCTGGTGACCCAGGGCATGCCCGATTGACGCCTGAACTGGAGGCGATCTACCGCAGCGAGTCACGCCGCGTGCTCGCCACGCTGATCCGTTTGCTCGGTGATTTCGACCTCGCCGAAGAAGCCCTGCACGAGGCGTTCTTCGTCGCGGTCGAGCGCTGGCAGCACGACGGTGTGCCGAGCAATCCACGCGCCTGGCTGGTCTCGACCGGCCGTTTCAAAGCCATCGACCGCCTGCGCCGCCAGGCCCGTTTTACCCCCTTGTTGCAGGAGCAGGCCGACGCGCTGGAAGCGGCCGCGTGGAGTGAGGACGACGTGGAAGACGACCGCCTGCGCCTGATGTTCACCTGCTGCCACCCGGCGCTGGCGCCTGACGCCCAGGCGGCGCTGACCTTGCGTGAGATCTGCGCCCTCACCACCGAAGAAATCGCCCGCGCCTTTCTCTCCACGCCCACCACCATTGCCCAGCGCATCGTGCGCGCCAAGGCCAAGATTCGCGAAGCAAGGATTCCCTATCAGGTGCCGTCCCGCGACGAATTGCCCGAGCGCCTGGACAGCGTGTTACGCGTGGTTTACTTGGTGTTCAACGAGGGCTATTCGGCGTCGATGGGCGCGAACCTTACTCGGGAGGACCTGACCCGCGAAGCCATTCGGCTGGGGCGCCTGCTGGTGGAACTGCTGCCAGAGCCGGAAGTCATCGGCCTGCTGGCGCTGATGCTGTTGCACGAATCACGCCGAGCGGCGCGCACCTCGGCCGACGGCGAGTTGGTGTTGCTGGATGAACAGGACCGTGGGTTGTGGGACGCGTCCTTGATTGCTGAAGGCTGCGCGCTGGTGGAGCAGGCGTTGAGCACACGGCGTTTTGGCCCGTATTGCCTGCAAGCCGCCATTGCGGCGGTGCACGCCGAAGCGTCGAGCGCGGGGGAGACGGACTGGCCGCAGATTGTCGGGCTCTACGACGTGTTGCTCAGGGCGGTGCCGTCGCCGGTGATCGAGTTGAACCGCGCGGTGGCGCTGGCCATGCGCGATGGGCCGTTGGAGGGCCTGCAGGCAGTGGAGGCAATTTTTGCGCGAAGCGAGTTGCTGGATTACCACTGGGCACATTCGGCGCGTGGGGAGTTTTGTCGGCAGTTGGGGCGTAGTGAAGAAGCCCGTGCTTCGTACGAAAAAGCCCTGTCACTGACTCAGCAAACCCCAGAAAAGCGCTTTTTAGAGCGGCGCCTGGCTGAACTCAAATCCCCCAGACAATAAGGATCAACCCTGTGGGAGCTGGCAAGCCAGCTCCCACATGCAAACGCGTTGTCTGGGGGCAATCACTCCAACATCTTGCCGAGCAACCAGCTTCCCGCCGGCCCCGGCGGGTGGTGCCTTGACCACAGCGCATCCACCGCTACCGAGCGTGGCCAACCACGGGCCTTGAGCTCCACCAGGTGGTCGCCGCCAAAACGCTCCACCAGCCAGCGCGGTATCGGCGCCCAGCCGAACCCCAGCTGCGCCATTTCCATCAACATCAGGTAACTGGGTGCCGACCACACGCGCCCAGTGGCACGGATTTCATTCGGGTTGATGATGCTGGCCAGGCGCAGCTCGCGATGCTGCTGCAAGGTGTTCACGCAGATGTTTTTCAAGTGGGCCAACGGGTGTGAAGGCGCGACGAACAGCGCAATTTCGGTGCGCTCTTCCACGGGAGCGCCCGTCAGGTCGGGCGGGTAGGTGTCCTGTTGCTCGATAAACGCAATCTGCGCTCGGCCGCTCTGCACCAGAGCGACCAAATCTTCGCACTCGGCGATCAGGCATTCCAGCTCAAGGTCCGGGTAGCGCTGTTCAAACGCTTTGAGGGCGATTTCAAAGCGGTCGGACTGGTAAGTATCGGACATGGCGATGGTCAACTTAGGCTCCAGGCCCTGTGACAACTGGCTCGCCGCCAGCGCCAGGCGGCTGCTGGCCTCCAGCACCTGCTCGGCGCGTTGCAACAATACGTGGCCGGCCGGGGTGAGCGTTGGCTTGCGGCTGCTGCGATCAAACAGCGTCACATCCAGGTCAATCTCCAGACTCGCGACCGCCGCGCTGACCGTGGACTGGCTCTTGCCCAACTTGCGCGCCGCGGCAGAAAAAGAGCCTTGGGTGGCCGCTTGGACAAACGCCTGCAGCACTTCATGAGAGGCCATGACTATCGCCTTGATCGATGGTTATTAGTTATGAAGTATCGATTCAAAGGGTAATCATGGCAACCGTCCTCACTCACGGAGCCGGGCCATGAACCCTACCAAGTCGATTACTGAACGTGTTTGCCAAGCCATTGGTTTTGAAGGTTTGGCGTTGTTGATCTGCACCCCGTTGCTGGCGTGGATCATGGACAAGCCCGCCCTGGAGATGGGCATGGTCACCCTGGCGATCAGCCTGATGGCGCTGACCTGGAACGTGATCTTCAACGGCCTGTTCGACCGCCTGAAGGCACGCTGGAAACTCGCCAACAATGGCTGGACGCGTGTGCTGCACGCGTTGATGTTCGAGGGCGGCCTGATTCTGATGTGTGTGCCGTTGATCGCAGCGTGGCTGAACATCAGCCTGATGCAGGCGTTTATTCTCGACATCGGCGTGCTGCTGTTCTTCCTGCCGTACACCTATGTGTATCACTGGGGCTATGACGTGCTGCGGGAAAGGTTCGTACAGCGCCGGCTGGTCAGCCAAGCTTGAGCGAGGCGACAAACTCCAGAAACGCCCGCACCTTGGCGGCGGGCAAATGCCGCGACGGGTAGTAGGCGTACAACGGAAAACGCTCGTCCGGCCAGTCGGGAAACAACTCCACCAGGCTGCCGGCATTGAGCGCCGGCGTCAGGCCCAGGTCGAGCATTTGCGCCACCGCGTGCCCGTGTTCACACACGCTGTACAAGGTGCTGGCGTCGTTGACCACCAAGCGCCCGTCGGTGCGCACGATCACCTGCTCGCCCTTGCGGTGGAACTCCCAGGCAAACGGGCGGCCGGTCTGCGAGTCGCGAAAGTCCAGGCACATATGCCCGGTTTCCAAGTCTTGTGGCGTGGCCGGTCGGCCGTATTGCTCAAGGTAAGCGGGGGAGGCCACGGTGAGCACGCGCACTTGCATCAATTTGCGCGCGATCAGCGAGGAGGATTGCGGGATGCCGAAGCGAATCGCCACGTCAAAACCGTCGGCGACCAGATCGCCGAGTTGGTCGCGGGTGTGCAAGTCCAACTGCAATTGCGGGTAGCGGCGCATGAAGTCGCCCAGCACCGGGCCCAATACCAGGCGCGAAAAGTACGGGTCGATATTCACCCGCAAGCGCCCGCGTACGGTCAATGCACTGTCGGCGGCGGAGCTGGCGGCCTCTTCGAGACCGGCCAGCAACGGCGCGATTTGCTGATAAAAACGTCGGCCTTCGTCGGTCAGTTGCACCGAGCGCGTGGTGCGGTCGAACAGGCGAATCCCCAGGCGCTTTTCCAGCCGCGAAATTGCCCGGCTGACCCCCGAAGGCGTCATGTCCAGGCTGTCGGCGGCGCGGGCAAAACTGCCGCTGTCGACCACGGCTGCCAATACGCCCATGCCGCCGGCCAAACCTGGATCGAAACTCATCGGTGATTGCCTGTCTGTGACTTGAAGGCATTGATGCTAGCGCACAATGCCTACAGAAACATGCCGCCCGAAGCTTCGATGCGTTGCCCGGTGATCCAGTGGTTGCCATCGGCCAGCAAGGTCGAGATCGCGCCGCCGATGTCGTCTGGCAAACCGGCACGGCCCAGCGCGGTGTTGTTGGCGACCATTGCGTTGAGGTCCTTGTTGTCGCGCACCGCGCCGCCGCCGAAGTCGGTGGCGATGGCGCCCGGTGCCAGGGTGTTGACGGTAATGCCGCGCGGGCCCAACTCTTTGGCCTGGTAGCGCGACAGCACTTCAACCGCGCCCTTCATCGAGGCATACGCCGAATACCCTGGCAGGCTGAACCGCGCCAGGCCGCTGGAGATATTGATGATGCGCCCGCCATCGCTGATCAGCGGGAGCAATTTTTGCGTGAGGAAAAATGGCGCCTTGAGGTGGATCGCCACCAGGCGGTCAAACTGTTCTTCGGTGGTTTCGGCGAAGCTGGCGTGAGCGCCGATGCCGGCGTTGTTGATCAGAAAATTGAAGTGATCCTGTGCGAAAACATCCTTGAGTACTGTGCTGATCTCGCCGACGAAGTCATTGAAAGTGCCGCTTTGGCTGACATCCAGTTGCAACATGGCCGCACGGCCACCCAGCGCCTGAATCTGTTCCACCACCGCTTGGGCGTCGGCTGCGGCGCTGTGGTAGGTGCCGATGATGTCGACGCCCTGTGCCGCCAGGTGCAGCGCTGCGCTTTTGCCCAGGCCGCGGCTGGCGCCAGTGATGAGTGCGATTTTACGGGTCATGGTGCAGTCCTCTTGTGTGATCAGTGGGACTGAGTGTATTTGTCCGCTCGTAACGTGATAAACAGGGCGTTATCGGAATCACTGGCCGGATAAGGCGAACAATCCCATGAACAAGCTTGAGCTGTTGCGCACCTTCGTGCGGGTCACCGAACTGTCGAGTTTCACCCAGGCCGGCGAGAGCCTGGGCCTGCCGCGCTCCACGGTGTCCGAGCACGTGCAGGCACTCGAAGAATTGCTCGGTGCGCGCCTGTTGCAGCGCACCACGCGCAAGGTCCAGGCCACTCAGGACGGGCGCGTGCTGTATGAGCGCAGCAAGGATTTGCTGTCGCACATGGAAGAACTTGAAGGCCTGTTTCGTCAGGATGAAGCGCAACTGAGCGGGCGCATCCGCGTGGACATGCCCAACGTCATGGCGCGGGACCTGATCCTGCCGCGCCTGCCCGAATTCATGCACGCCCACCCGTTGATTGAGCTGGAAATCAGCACCACCGACCGCCAGGTAGACCTGCTCGCCGAAGGTTTCGACTGCGTGTTGCGCGTTGGCGCGCAGCCCGATCAGTCGGTGGTCGCGCGCCTGCTGTACAGCATGCCGATGATCAACTGCGTCAGCGCCGAGTATGTTCAGCGCCATGGCAAGCCCGAGACCCTGGCCGACCTGGCGCATCACCAATTGGTGCATTACGTGCGGCCATTGGGTTCGCGTTCGCCGGGGTTCGAATACCAGCAGGGCAACAAAGTGCACCGCGTGCCGATGGCCGGGCGTGTCACGGTCAACAGCACCGATGCGTACAAGTCGGCGTGCCTGGGCGGTTTTGGCATCACTCAGGTGCCGGTCCTGGGGATTCGCGATTTACTCGAGCGCGGTGAACTGGTGGCCGTGTTGCCTGACTACCCCGCACCGGCGTTGGACGTGTCGCTGCTCTATGCCGGGCAACGGCATTTGCCACAGCGCGTGCGGGTGTTCATGGATTGGCTGGCTGCCACGTTGCAAGCCCGGATTTAACGCCGCGCCGACAACTGCTGTGGCGCCAGGAAGGCGTCGTGGAAGTAATCCCGAAACGCCTGCATCGCCGGCGTGAACGCGCGCTCGCGGTGCCAGGCCAGGCCGACGCTCATGGGCGTCACCGGGTCGGTCACGGTCAGCGTTTCGATGCGCTTGCCTTCCAGGGACCAGGGCCGGTGCACCAGGTCCGACAGAATCGCCACGCCGCTGCCATTGGCAACCATGCTGCGCACCGCTTCCACTGAACTGGTGCGCAGCCGCACCTTGGGCGTTTGCCCGGCCTGTTCCCAGTAGCGCATGGCGCTGTGTTCGGCCTCGTCGACGGTGAGCAGGATGTAGGGTTGCTGCGCCACATCGGCCAGGCTCACGGCGCCGCGTTCGCACAACGGGTGGTGGCTGGGCAGCCACAGGCGGCGTTCGGAATTGAACAGGATCTCCGAGACGATATCCGGGTGAGTGAGGTTGGCGGTGAGCACCACGGCCATGTCGAATTGACCGTCGAGCAGGCCGTGTTCGATGGCCTGGCGCTCCTGCTCGAACACCTCGATGGTCACGTCCGGGTGCCAGTGTTCCATGCGCTGCAAGTGATGCGGCAGGAAGTAGCCGAGCACCGTGTAACTGGCCGCCACGCGCAGCACGCCGCTGGCGCGGTAATCCGGCAGCGGGCTGTTCAGCGCGTCGTCCACGCTGCGCACAATCACGTAGGCTCGGTTGAGAAAGTGCCGCCCGGCATCGGTCAGGTTCATGCCTTGGGCCGAACGCACAAACAGCTGCACGCCGAGCATGGCTTCCAGTTCCTTGATCGCCGTGGTCACCGCCGACTGGGAGATGTTCAAGTGGATGGCCGCCTGGGAAATCTGGCCGATCTCGGCAGTGGCGACGAAGTAGCGAACTTGGCGCAAAGTCAGGGACATGGCTTTATCTGATTTTCAGAAGATGGGCCATCTGATAATAGATCTTCCCAAGGGGTCAAGCGCCAGCCTACTTTCCTGGCATCACCTTTGGCGGAGCGACACCGATGCAGGCAGTGGATTTCAATTCAGACATGGGCGAAGGCTTCGGCCCCTGGACCATCGGCGATGGCGTGGATGCTGAACTGATGGCTTACATCAGCTCAGCCAACATCGCCACCGGCTTCCACGCCGGCGACCCCGGTACCATGCGCCGCACCGTCGCGCGCGCCAAGCAACTGGGCGTGGCCATCGGCGCGCATCCAGGCTTTCGCGACCTGGTGGGTTTCGGCCGTCGGCACATCAACGCACCGGCGCAGGAACTGGTGGACGACATGCTCTACCAGCTCGGCGCCCTGCGCGAAATCGCCCGCGCCCAAGGCGTGCCCCTGCAACACATCAAGCCCCACGGCGCGCTCTACATGCACCTGGCCCGCGACGAAGAGGCCGCGCGCTTGCTGGTGCAAAACCTGCAACTCATTGAGCCGACACTGTTGCTGTACTGCATGCCCAACTCGGTGATCTGGCGCGTTGCCAAGGAACTCGGGCAGCCTGTGGTGCGCGAGTTTTATGCCGACCGTGAATACGACCTGAGCGGCTCCATCGTGTTTACCCGCAATGTGCGCGCGCTTGACCCTGCAACGGTCGCGGCGCGGGTCTTGCGTGCTTGTCAGACGGGGTTGGTGCGAACGGTAGAGGGCGAAGACCTGCCTATCGAATTCGATTCCATCTGCCTGCACAGCGACACGCCCGGCGCGCTGGAATTGGTCGAGGCCACTCGCGAAGCGTTGGACCGGGCGGGCATCGTAGTCACTGCGGCGAATGGACGTGTTGGGGTGAGAGGACTCTCTGAGGGCGAGCGGGCTTGCTGAGACAACCGGGCTTGCTGTGGCCTGTGGCGAGCGGGCTTGCCCCGCGTTGGGCTGCGCAGCAGCCCTTAAATCAGGCGACCGTGTGCTACCTGATACTACGCGGCGTTTATTGGGGCGGCTTCGCCGCCCAACGCGGGGCAAGCCCGCTCGCCACAGTAAGCCCGCTGGCAACAGTAGGCCCACTGAACAGAGTAGGCCCACTGGCAACAGTAAGCCCACTGACCACAGTAAGACCACTTGCCACAACGACATGCGCTCACCACAACAAAAAGCGTGCGCCCCCCACATTATTTTTTGCCTGCCTTTCTACAATGATTCCAAGAGGAACAGACATGGCTGAAACGTCCCCCATCCGCTACAGCTTCGGCGGTGATGAACACCTGTTTGCCGAGGTCAGCGACAGCATGTCCCTGCAGGCCTTTTTCAAAGGCATGGCCGTGACCCGCGCCGTGGAGCGTCTGGCGCTGGAAGGCGTGCTGGATGTGTGCCTGGCCAACGCGTCATTTCAGATTCGCTTCGACCCCGACCGCATCGCGCCACACGTGCTGCTCGACGCCGTGCAAAGCGCCGAAGCCCAGGCCGTGGCCGAGCGCACGTTGCACACGCGCATCATTGAAATCCCGGTGCTCTACAACGACCCGTGGACCCACGAAACGCTGATGCGTTTTCGCGACCGTCACCAAGACCCCACGGGCACGGACCTGGAATACGCCGCGCGCATCAACGGCCTGGCCGACGTGGACGCGTTTATCGCCGCCCACAGCGGCGCGCCGTGGTTTGTGTCGATGGTGGGCTTTGTCGCAGGCCTGCCGTTCATGTTCCAGATGGTTGAGCGCGAACGGCAATTGCAGGTGCCCAAGTACCTGCGCCCGCGCACCGACACGCCCAAATTGACCCTCGGGCATGGCGGCTGCTTTGGCTGTATCTACTCGGTACGCGGCGCCGGTGGTTACCAGATGTTTGGCGTGACCCCGGCGCCGATCTACGACCCGGCGCAGCAGTTGGCGTACCTCAAGGAACACATGGTGTTCTTCCGCCCCGGTGACATCGTGCAGTTCAAACCGCTGGACCGCGACGCCTACGACCTGGCGGTCGCCGAGGTGGACGCGGGGCGTTTCGACCTGCGCATCCGCCCGGTGGAATTTTCCCTCGACGCCTTTCTTGCCGACCCCGTTGGCTATCCGAAAACCCTGCAGGAGGCGCTGGAATGATCAAAGTCATCAAACCCGGCCTCGCCACCTCTGTGCAGGACCTTGGTCGTGAAGGCTATTACCACTTGGGCATTCCGCCCTCGGGTGCACTGGACCAATACGCCTTGAGCGCGGCCAACCACCTGGTGGGCAACCCGGTGGGTGCGGCGGGCCTGGAATGCACGTTGATTGGCCCGGAGTTGCAGTTCCAACAGGACGCATTGGTGGCGCTCAGCGGTGCGCTGATGGCGCCGCGCCTGGACGGTGACGTGGTGCACCAGGACACCGCGTTCCAGGTGCGCGCCGGGCAAGTGTTGCGCTTTGAATTTCCCAAGGCGGGCGCGCGCACCTACCTGGCGGTGGCGGGCGGCATTGATGTGCCATTGGTGCTCGGCAGTCGCTCGACATACACCCTCGGCGCGCTCGGTGGGTTTCAGGGACGGCGCTTGCAGGCGGGCGATGAACTGCCGATCGGCGATGCCAGTGGGCAGGGGCGTGCGGGCAACAGTTTGCCGATGGCACTGCGTCGCTCAGTCGGCGGCGATGTGACCTTGCGTGTGGTGCCGGGGCTGTATTACGACCGGCTGACTGACGGCGCGAAGAGCAGCTTTTTTGCCGAGCCGTGGACGGTGGGCTCCGAGGCGGATCGCATCGGCTATCGCTTCAAGGGCGGCAGCGCGCTGAGTTTTCAGCCGCGTGAGCAGCCATTTGGCGCGGGCTCTGATCCGTCGAATATCGTCGACAGTTGCTACCCCATTGGCTCGATCCAGGTGCCAGCCGGCTTGGAGCCGATTGTGCTGCACAGGGATGCGGTGTCGGGCGGTGGCTACGCGATGATTGGCACGGTGATCAGTGCGGATCTGGATTTGATCGGGCAGATGCAGCCGAACCAGCGGGCGGGGTTTGTGGCGGTGACGCTGGAGGAGGCGTTGGAGGCGCGGCGGGTGTACAAGAAGCGGTTGAAGGCCATGGCTGGCCTCTTTACTTCCTGACACACCCTAAAACCCCTGTGGGAGCAGGCAAGCCAGCTCCCACCTTTCCAATTGCGTTGTGTCAGAACAGTTTGGTGAACAGCCAGTACAAACTGCCCGACAACAGAATCGCTGCCGGCAAGGTCAGCACCCAGGCCATCAGCAAATTGCGGATGGTCTTCATCTGCAACCCTCCGCCGTTGGCCACCATGGTCCCGGCCACACCGGACGACAGCACATGGGTGGTCGATACCGGTAACCCGAACATATCCGCTGCGCCAATCGTCAGCATCGCCACGGTCTCGGCCGAGGCGCCTTGGGCATAGGTCAGGTGGGTTTTGCCGATCTTCTCGCCCACCGTCACCACGATGCGCTTCCAGCCAACCATGGTGCCCAGGCCGAGCGCGATGGCCACGGCGATCTTCACCCACAGCGGAATAAAGCGCGTGGAACTGTCGACCTGTTCCTTGAACAGCTTCAATTTGCCTTGGGTGTCGGCGTCGAAGCTGCCGACCTTGTCCTTGTCCATCAGGCGAATGGTTTCGCTGGTCAAGTACATGTCGTTACGCACGTTGCCTACCGCTTCGGCGGGGACTTTGGCCAGAGAGCCGTAGCCTTTGACTTCGTCACCAATCTGGCCTGCCAGGGCGGCGAGGGCGGGTATCAGTTCCGCGGTGGCTTCCTTGGTGCGCACGTAGGTCGACAGGATCGGCCGTGGGTCGCCCGGCAGTGCTTGCGGTGCGCTTTTCATCAAGGCGACCTGGGTCACCTCGGCCACTGCCGCAAACTGCAACGACTGCTCGGCCGGCATGGTGCGGTTCAGCGCGTAGGCCATTGGCAGGGTGCCGACCAGGATCAGCATGATCAGGCCCATGCCTTTCTGGCCGTCATTTGAACCGTGGGCGAAGGACACGCCGGTGCAGGTGGCGATCAGCATGCCGCGAATCCACCACGGCGGCGGGGTGTCGCCCTTGGGCGCCTTGTACAACGAGCGGTTTTTCACAAAGGCGCGCAGGGCCAGCAACAGCAAGGCGGCAAACGCGAAGCCGATCAGCGGTGACAGCAGCAGCGCATAACCAATCTTGATCGCCTGGCTCCAATCGACGCCGCTGGTGCCGTCACGCCCGTGCATCAAGGCGTTCGCCACGCCGACGCCGATGATCGAGCCAATCAGGGTGTGCGAAGACGACGCCGGCAGGCCCAGCCACCAGGTGCCGAGGTTCCACAGGATCGCGGCGATCAGCAAGGCGAAGATCATCGCGAAACCGGCCGAGGAGCCCACCTGCAAAATCAGCTCGACCGGCAGCAGGGCAATGATGCCGAACGCCACGGCGCCGCTGGACAGCAGCACGCCGAGGAAGTTGAAAAAGCCCGACCACACCACCGCAAAGTGCGGCGGCAGCGAGTTGGTGTAGATCACCGTCGCCACCGCGTTGGCGGTGTCGTGGAAACCGTTGACGAACTCGAAGCCCAGGGCGATCAACAGCGCCACGCCGAGCAGCAGGAACGGCGTCCAGGTGGTCACCACCGTGCCCAGTTCGTGCATGTCGTGCATCAGGCTGTAGGCGGTAAACAGCAGACCCATGGCGAGCACGGCGAAGAAGATGATCACCGTCACCAGGCCGGGTTTCTTGTCCAGCCGGGGTTTGGGGTCTGCGTGTGAGGCAGTGGTGGAGGCAGTCAGGGAAGGGGTGGCCATGCCGGAGCATCCAGTGTGGGGAGGATGGCGTTGATGATCATTGCAGAATGTTACAGAGATGCTGCGGTAAGTCAGTGTTTAGGGAATTGGGCGTGCCACTGGTCTACAAACCGCCACAAAAGTAATGTCAGAGTGCAATCAATGTGGGAGCTGGCTTGCCGGCGATGCAGGCACCTCGGTCCTTCAGAGACACCCGGGTGATGCTATCGCAGGCAAGCCAGCTCCCACATTTTGACTGTATTGCAGGTCAGTAATCTTTGCGTTTGCGGAATGCCCAGCGGCCGGCAATCAAGGTGAACGTGGCCACCAACGCCACCAGAATCCAGAAGCCTTCCGGGTCGGTAGAAAGCGGCACGCCCCCCACGTTCATGCCGAAAAAGCCTGCAATGATGTTGATCGGCAACGCCAGCACGGTCACCACCGTAAGGGTGAACAGCGTGCGGTTACTTTGTTCATTGAGGTTGGCGGCGATCTCTTCCTGCAACAATTTGATCCGCTCGCCCAGGGCCATCAGGTCGTTGATGATCAGCGCAAACTCCTCGGTGGATTTGCGCAATTCCTTCACGTCCTCCTTTTGCAGCCACTGCGGCGGGCGATTGAGCAGGCGCAGCAACGAGCCCGGCTCCAGCGCCAGCAGGCGTTGCAGGCGCACCAGCACCCGGCGCGCAGCACCCAGTTCGGCGCGGTTGGTAGACAGGCGTGAGGACAGCAACTGGTCTTCGATCTGGTCGACGCTGAGGCTGGTCTTGCGCACGATCTGGGTCAGCACCTCGCCCTGGTCGCGCAACAAATGCACCAGCAACTCCAGCGGCGAGCGAAAGCGTTCACCGGCTTTGACCGACGAGCGCAATTTATCCACCGAGTGCAACGGTTGCAGGCGCGCACTCACCAGCAAGTGGCTGCGGGCGCACACCCACAGCGTGGAAATATCCGAGGAGACCATGCTGCTGAAGTTGAACACCACGTCGTTGACCACCGCCAGCAAGGCCGAGTCAACGTGTTCGATGCGCGTAGAGCGCGAACCTTCGTGCAAGGCTTCGAAAAACTCTTCCGGCAGCGCCAGATGCGTCTGCATCCAGCGCTCGCACGCGGCGTGCGCCAGGTTCAGGTGCAGCCAGAGAAATTCTTCCGGGTTGTGCGGCGCCTGCAAGGCTGCGAGCGCCGTGGCCGAGTCAATCTGCTCGCCCTTTTCGCCGGGTCGAAAACGAAACCCGTAAAGCAGGCCAAACAGATCGGGATCCTGATGGCCGTGGTCGATGCTGTGGTTCATGGAGGCTCGCAGAGAAAGCGCCTGTAGGACGTTTCACAGGTTCGCGTGGGCGAATCATTGCAAGGCTGGATGACGATTTTGTGACGGTTTGAAAACCAGTTCAGCGGGTTTTCAGTGTGAAGGTGAAACGCGTGCCATTTTCTGCGCAGGACGACACCTCAAGCTGCCCGCCGTGGGCATCGGCAATCTGCTTGACGATATACAAACCCAGGCCCAGGCCGGCTTGCGGGGTGTCCTTGACCGGCCGCGAGTAGGGCTGGAAGAGCCGAGGCAAAGCCAGTTCGTCGATCTGGCCGGGGTTTTTCACGGTCAGCGTGAAGTGGCCCTGTTCAACCCGCGCCGTGACCTCCACCGGGCCGTCGTGGCTACCATGATGGATGGCGTTGGCCACCAGGTTGGAGAGCAATTGCGCCAGCCGATCGCGGTCGCCGTAGACGCCACGCAGGTCGCCGATATCGGCCTTGATCAAGCGTTGCGGGTTTACGCTTTGCACTTCGAAGACCACATGGCGAAAAGCGTCCTGCAGATCCAGGCAATCATTGAGGTGCAGCGGTATGCCGCTGCCCATGCGCCCGCGAGCGAAATCCAGTACATCTTCGACCAGTTGCGAGGCGCGCCGGCCGCTGGCGAGGATGTGCCGTACGAGCGGGTCGGTCGCCGCGTTGGGGTGTTTGCGCAGCAGCCGCTCGGCACCGAAGTTGATGGCGAACAGCGGGTTGCGCAGGTCATGGCCGAGCACGGCGATGAATTGCTCGCGCAGCTCGGCGGTGCCGCGTTCTTCCTGCAATTGCGCCTGGGTATTCTGCAAGGCCTCCTCGGCTTCGATCTGCAAGGACAGCACCCGGGCGAACGACTCCATGGTCGATTGGATCGTGCTGCTGCGCAGCTGCGCCGGGTTGGGGTCCAACGCGCAAATAGTGCCGAAAAAGCGCCCGTCAGTGCGGAACACCGGCACCGAGATGTAGCTTTCAAACTGGTACATGCGCGGGGTGTGGTGGTCGTGGTAGCGCGGGTCTTCGCTGGCCTTGTCGATCACCACGGAGGCGTGGGAACCCCGGATTTCGTGACAGATCGTCGTGGACAGGTCCAGCTCGCCACCCACACCGAGGCCGAACTCCAATTGATCGAGTACAGCGCAGGCGGTCCAGGTGTCCTCGGTCACGCGCGCCACGGCGGCAAAACGCAGGCCGGTCATGTCGCTGATGACTTTGAGCATCGCAGGTACGGCACTGATACGGCCAATAGTGGCGATGTCGGCGGCTTTCTGCCCCATGCAGCGGTCTCGATATGGAGGAGGGTGGGCGTTGTGCCCAGCTTAATGAGTGGGATTCTAGCGACCTTGCGCGCTGTAGGTGTAATTTCATTAAGCAGGCGGGTACTTTTCCTGCCTCTGGCTTTTCAGCGCGCATAAAAAAACCGCGCCACTTAAAAAGTGGCGCGGTTTTTTTGGCGGTTGACTCAAGTGTCTTGCTTGTTTTCCAGCACCGCGCCGGTCTTGGCGTCGAGCTTGACTTCAAAGCGCTTGCCGGCGGTGTCGGTCACGTCAACTTCGTACACCAGCACACCGTTTTTGTGGTCCAGCTCGGTGTCGGTGATGCTGGCGCCGGGGTGAATGGCCACGGCGGCGGCGTTGAGTTTCTCGAACGGCATGACTGCGCCGGATTTGAGCAGGCCTTCAATGTGATCCGGGCGAACATCCGCCTGGGCCAGGCCGGCAGTCAGGGTCAGGGCAGTAGCGGCAAACAGGGCGGTCAGGGTTTTCATGGTGTGTCCTTCTGGGTGAGCTGTTTAAGTGGCGCCAGATTAACCAGCGCAACTTAATTCATCCTTAATGGCCAACCGACACCTATTGCGGCCTGACGCTTAGTACCCGTTGTCCTTGAGCAGGTCCTGCACACTCGACGACGGCCAGCGCTTGTAGAACTTCAGCAGTTCGGCGGCGCGGTTGGTGAAGATGCCATCGACGCCAGCGGCCATCACTTTCTCGAAGTCCACGGGCTCATCGACGGTATAGACGTGCACCAGCAAGCCTTTGTCGTGGGTCAGCTTGTTCATTTGCGGCTTCACCAGGTCGGTGTAGCTCTGGTCGCCATGGTTGGTCAGCTCGGCCGATGGGCCGGTGCCGATGGCGCCGAGGCTTTTGGCTTCGTCGACCCATTTTTCAAATTCGGCAGCGTCTTTGGGCTCTTGCTTGGCGTAGTAGGCCGCTTTGGTGGTCTCGCCGGATTCGGCAAATGTTTGCGCGGATTTTGGCTCGATGCTGCCAGGGCCGACCCACAACAGCAGGATTTTCGGGGTGTTGGGCATTTCTTTCTGCAGCTCTTTCAAGCTGTCTTTTTCAAACGTTTGCAGCACGACGCGGCCCTTGCCCTGGCCGACGCCCGTGTTGCTCTTGCCCAGCTTGGAGCCGGCGGAGCTCAACCAGCCCTTGTCCAGCAGCTTGTTTTTCAGGTCGGCTTCGATGCCCGGAAATTGCTTGGGCTCTTTGGTTTCGATGTACAGGCCGGGTTTGTGCTGCGGGTTGCCTTCGGCGATCTTGATGATTTCGTCCAGGCTCTGGATTTTCAGGCCGACGAACGCAGGGCGCGCGCGATCCGGGTAGGCGGCGTTGAACCAGCTGCCAGCGTCCAGGGTGCGCAGCTCGGCCCAGGTGAACTCGTTGGCCGGGGCGTCTTTGCGCTCGGGGAACTTGGTGGCCACGTCGGTGGTGCGCTGCAGGTTGTTGTCGTGCAGGGCGAACAGCACGCCATCTTTACTGCGCTGCAGGTCCATTTCCAGGTAGTCGGCGCCCAGGTCGCGCGCGAGCTTGTAGGACGCCGCGGTGGATTCGGGAGCGTCGTAGGAAGCGCCACGGTGCGCAATGACGGCCGGGTACGGAATGCCTACGTTTGTTGCCAATTCAGCCGGGCTGATCGGGTCGGCAGCCTGTGCCTGGCCAAGGCCGAGCATCAGAGCGAGCAGCAAGGCGCTCTTGGTAAACGTGACAGGCATATGCGAAGTCCTTTCGTGGAGGTAACTTTGAGAAGGCGTCCTTTTTAACAATTGATTGCGAAAGGCGCTATCACCAAACCGACATTAAGGTGCTCAGGCGCCATTTTTCTGGGTTTTTTTGTGCTGTATTGCAGTATTCTTGGCCGCAGCTGCCCCGTCAGAGGGCGGTAATTTCTGCCACGCGTGTAAACCATCTTTCCAGTCCCAGTGGGACTTTTCAGTGAGGTTTACCATGCGCATCACTTCAGAACTCATCTGCCAGGCCGCCGACCAACTCCACGGTTTTGTCGGCCTGAACCGCAAAACCGGCCAGTACATCGTGCGTTTCAGCGAAGATTCCTTCGGCATGGACGTGGCCGATGACGGCATCATTCCCACTGCTGAATTTGTCTGGCTGCCGGCCGCCGACCACGCCATGACCCTGTCGCGCGAACGCCTGCAGTTGCTGCTGGACCAGAACATCGACGACCGTATCAACATCACCGAGCCGTTGCGCGTGTACATGCGCCGGGTAGAAATCCCGCAGATCAGTGCGTTGCGCAGTTTGGTGAGCTAAGCACCTGTTGTTTTGCCGGCAATGAAGATCAGAGGTGGGAGCTGGCTTGCCTGCGATGCAGACGACGCGGTCTCTGAGTAAAACCGAGCGGGTGCCATCGCAGGCAAGCCCGCTCTCACGGGGGAACGCATTTCACTTCTGGAAGGTGTAGGCCCGCTCCACCTTGCACACGCGTGTTTGAAACGCCGAGTACCAAGTGGCGCGCCCCTGCTCGCGCACTTCACGATGCTCGGCCTGCTGCTTCCAGGCCAGGATCGCCGCCTCGCTTTCCCAGTAGGACACGGTGATCCCCAAGCCGTCCTCGCGCGCCGACTCCACCCCCAGAAACCCCGGTTGTTCACGCGCCAGTTCCAGCATGCGGGCGGCGGCCTGGCCGTAGCCTTGATCGCCCTCGGTGCGCAATGAGCTGAAAATCACTGCGTAGTAGGGCGTGGCGGGTGTGTTGGCGATCATCGTGACCACTCCAGGCAGGCCTTGAGCAGAGCGATCGCCAAGGGTGGCGTGACGTCCTTGAGCGCGGCACGTTCCGGTTGGAACAGCGTGGCGACAAAAAACGGATGGTCGAGCAATTCGATGGCGCGCAGATCGCCGGCCGAGTCGTGGCCGCTGGGAATCAGGTCGCTTTCCAAGAGTGCGTTGGCGAACTCGGGGTTGATGCCGTAGCGACAGCGATAACCCTCGTGGATATCCAGCGTGCCGTAGGCCTCGGCGATGCGGGTGTAGGGCGCCAGGCGCACGGTGTCCGTGGCTTCTACCAGCGCGCAACTGAGCGGTGTGATCACCGCACGCTTGGCGTGCGGGGCCAGCTCGCCATGTTCGGCATCCGCCCAACCCAGCACGTTGCGGGCATATTCGAGCACCGCATGTTGAAAACCGCCGCAGGTGCCGAGGAAAGGGCGCTTGTGTTCGCGGGCAAACCGGATCGCCCGCAGTGCGCCGTCGGTGTCGCGGTAGGGGCTGGCGGGCACACACCAGAAGCCGTCGAACATATGCAATTGAGTGGTGGGCGTGATCGAGTCCGTGTCGAGCCATTGCACGTGAACGTTCAGGTTCAAGGCGTCGGCCGCCTGTTGCAGCGCCACGGGGATGGCCTGGTGCGCGGTGACGTCGGGGTTGTAGTCGCCGATCAGGGCAAGGTGCAAGGTGCTGGCTTTCATCGTGTACGTCCCATGGCTTGTTGTGTCCTGGTGCCCACTATAGATTGGCGCTCACGCAATCAAAATTGGCGTTCGCCCACATGCTCAATGCAGCCACGCACTATCAAATCGACTATCCCGACCTCTCGCTGATCCTCGCCCTGGTACGCGGCGGCACCCTGGCGCGGGCGGCGGCGCTGTTACGGGTGGATGTGTCCACGGTGTTCCGTGCGGTGCGTCGGCTGGAGGCCGCCTTGGGCCAGACCCTGTTTGAAAAAAGCCGCGCCGGTTACCTGCCCACCAGCCTGGCCAGCAACCTGGCGCAGCAGGCCGAGCACGCAGAACAAGCGTTGGAGGCGGCGCGCATTGGCGTGGAGCAGGGCGGCGAAGTGATCAGCGGCACCGTGCGCCTGACCTGCACCGACTCAGTGCTGCAAGGTTTGCTGCTGCCGGCGCTGGCGCGGTTCATGCCCGAATACCCGGCGTTGACCCTGGAGTTGAGCACATCGAATGATTTCGCCAACCTCAGCCGCCGCGATGCGGACATTGCCCTGCGCCTGACCAAGACGCCGCCGGAGCACCTTGTCGGTCGATGCCTGGGCACGGTCGCCTATCAAGTGTGTGCCAGTGCCGATTTTGCGCGCCAGCACGCAGGCCGCGAGTTGGCTGAGCTGCCGTGGATCGCCCCGGACGACTTCTTGCCTGATCACCCCACCGTCGCCTGGCGCCGCGAGCATTTGCCGGGCGTGCGTCCCAGCTATCGCTGCAACGGCATGTTGTCGGTCACCGAGTTGGTACGCGCGGGCCTGGGCGTGGCGGCGCTGCCGGATTTTCTCTTGGGCGATGGTTTGCAACCACTGGGGCCGGCGTTGGCCGGGCGGAACACCGCATTGTGGCTGCTGACACGTCCGGATTGCCGGGCGTTGCGTTCGGTGGTCACGTTGTTTGATGAGCTGGGGCGGCATGTGCGGTTGCCATGAACGGCGCCTTTTGTGACTGGCGGGCTTGTTGTGGCAAGTGGGGCTTGTTGTGGTAAGCGGGCTTCTGTGGCGAGCGGGCTTGCCCCGCGTTGGGCTGCGAAGCGGCCCCAGATAGGCCAACGCGATTCTTCAGGTAAACCGCAGTGTCAGGTTTTGGGGCTGCTGCGCAGCCCAACGCGGGGCAAGCCCGCTCGCCACAACAAGCCGCGCTCGCCATAACAAGTGCGCTCGCCATAACTAAGGCAACGGCTTCGCCCTCAGGGTTTGCGCATGAACTGCTCATGCATCTCGCAGGTCAGGGTCTCGATACGCTCGGTCAGTTGCTTGGTCATTTCCGTCAGGCGGGTGTTCTGCTCCAGCAGTTCCAGCAACTGCTTGGTGGTTTGTTCGGCTTGGGCCTGGCGCTCGGTGTTGGCAATGGCCAGCGCTTCGCGGTGCTGGGCATCGGCGTCGGACTGGGCTTTGTCGCGGGCAGCCTGGCGTGTCTGGGCCAGCAGGATCAGCGGCGCGGCATAGGCCGATTGCAGGCTGAAGGCCAGGTTGAGCAGGATGAACGGGTACACGTCAAAGTGGGTGATGCCGGTCATGTTCAGCACCACCCACAAGATCACGATCGCGGTTTGCGCGCCGAGAAAGGTGGGCGTACCAAAGAAGCGCGCGAACGCTTCGGCCTTGAGCGCAAAGGTGTCGTTGCCGAAGGTCGGCGCCAGGTGGGCGTGGCCTCGGTGGAAGCGCAGGTGATCGACGGGGGCAGCTTCTGGCTTGTCTGGGGTCATGGCGGGCTCGAATCCTTGGCGTAAAGACTAGTCAGCACTATAGACCCAGCCCCCGGCCAGACACATGAAGATCAGGTCAGTTGTTGCCCCGCTCATTGGCAAACGCACTCACCGCCTGCACGGCCTCGCCCGTGCCTTCGCGAATCTGCAGGATCACCGTGCCGGCCTGGTTGGCCAACTCCACACCTTGAGCGGCGCGGTCGCGTGTCCCTTCCATGCTGTCGATGGCTTGGCGGGTTTCCTCCTGGATCATCGCGATCATGCTGGAAATTTCCGCCGTCGAGCCGCTGGTGCGTGCCGCCAGTTGCCGCACTTCATCGGCCACCACGGCAAAACCACGGCCTTGTTCGCCAGCGCGCGCCGCTTCGATGGCGGCGTTGAGGGCCAGCAGGTTGGTCTGGTCGGCGATGCCGCGGATGGTGTTGACGATGGCCGTGATCTGCTGCGAACGCTCGCCCAGCTTGGCGATCAGTTGCGAGGAGCCATCGATGTCGGCAGCAATTTCGCGCATGCCGCTGGCGGTTTGCTGGATCACATCAGCGCCCTTTTCGGCGATATCCCGAGTGCTCAGCGAGATGTGATAAGCCTGGGCAGCGCTGGCAGCGTCGGCGGCATGCTGTTGCACTCTGGCGGTGATGTCGGAGGCGAATTTCACCACTTTGCACAGGCGCCCGCTGGCGTCGTACACCGGGTTGTAGTTGGCCTCCAGCCACACCGTCTGGCCGTTTTTGTCGATGCGTTCAAACTGGCCGTTGAACAGTTCGCCCTGGTTCAAGCGCTTCCAGAACTCACTGTACGTCGAGCTGTTGGCCAGGTCCGGCTTGCAGAACAGGCGGTGATGCTTGCCCTGGATCTGCGCCAGGCTGTAGCCCATGCGCTGCAGGAAATTTGCATTGGCGGTAATGATGGTGCCGTCGAGGTTGAATTCGATCACCGCCATGGCCCGGTCGATGGCACCCAACTTGGCGTTGGCTTCGCTTTCGGCCTGCAGGCGCGGGGTGACGTCCATGGCGTATTTCACCACTTTGATGACCTGGCCCGTGTGATCGCGCACCGGGTTGTAGCTGGCTTCCAGCCATACCGATTGGCCGTCGCCGCCGACGCGCTCAAAGGTGCCCGACTGAAATTGGCCATTACGCAGTTGCGTCCACAACTGGTTGTACTCGGCACTGCGCGTGAACGCGGGGGTGCAGAACATCCGGTGGGGCTGGCCCGCGATCTGTTCGGCGCGGTAGCTCATGGTCTTGAGGAAATTCTCATTGGCCCGCAGGACGGTGCCTTGCAGATCGAATTCGATCACCGCCATGGAGCGCTCGATGGCACCCAGCAAGCTGGCTTGTTGGGCGTTGGTGTGTTGCAGGGTGTTGATGGTTTTTTTGTGGGCGTTGAATAGCATGTTCGAGAGCTCGGGGAAGCACGCGTCAGAGGTATCCATGAATTTGCGCCTGCCCCCGTAGGGCACCAGGCCTTACGGTTGACTTGCTCATTGTCAGCTTCCTTGTGCCGACAGAGGGGGGTTGAACAACGGGTTCAGAGTGATCGGCCGGCCAAGAAGTTCGCCTTCAGGGCGGGAACGTCATTGAGTAGGCGACCAATAGTGGCATTATGCTTCTGCGGCAGTGTGTCTGAAGAGAATTCAGACGAGGTGTCGTAGGACGACTTAAGCGGAGTGGGCGACGACGTAGTGGCTGACATTCACCCGGTTGCGACCGGAGTCCTTGGCGACATAGAGCGCGCGATCCGCGGCGTTGAGCCACATTGCCGCATCGCTGAAGACGGGTTGGAAGTCTGCCAGACCAATGCTCAGGCTCACGCGCAACTCCGGGATCTGCGAATTGCGATAGTTACTAAAAGTTTCTCGCATGTGTTCCATGACCAGCGCAGCTTCTTCCAGTGGTATTTGCGGAAGAATCACACAGAACTCATCGCCGCCGTAACGGCCGGCCAAGTCATTTTCCCTCAGGTGTTGACGCAACTCCTGACTCAACTGGCGCAACACCTGATCACCGACGATATGGCCGTAGGTGTCGTTGATCTGTTTGAAATGGTCGATATCGATCAAGGCGATGGTGGCGTGGCTCTGTTGCTGCTGGCATTTGTGGAACTTGAGATTGAGCAGGTCTTTCCATGAGCCATGATTGAGCAGGCCGGTGAGGCTGTCGACACGGCTGAGGGCGCTGAGGGCGCGTTTGTGTTCCGAGAGTTTGATTGCCAACTGATAGCAGACCATGCCGATCGCCATCGGATAAAGCGTCAGCATCGGCAGGCAGGTATACACCTGGGCAAGGCTGACGTTGGGATTGAACTTGATCCCCAACAGCGCCCACGCCACGCCGATACCGCCCGCCTGTGCCACCAGCCCGCGCAGAAACAGGCGCTTGCCCCCGGCCGCGACGTTGTTCATGGTCATCATCGACAGGATGGTCACGGTCGTCAGCGGTGTGAATTGCGTGGCCGCCGCCCAGAAACCGCCAAGCAGCGAGTCATAGAGCAAGTTGCGTTGTTCGGCCTGGTAGGGAAATTGCGAGCGCGTGGAGAGCTGGTACGCCACAT
This sequence comes from Pseudomonas sp. NFX183, assembly GCF_047943075.1. Taxonomy (NCBI): domain Bacteria; kingdom Pseudomonadati; phylum Pseudomonadota; class Gammaproteobacteria; order Pseudomonadales; family Pseudomonadaceae; genus Pseudomonas; species Pseudomonas sp. NFX183. The sequence continues at coordinate 3,658,752 of NZ_CP181333.1, forward strand.
GGGCCCAGGCATAACCGTTGAATATCAGCAAGGCCCATACCCAGCCCGGCATCGCCAACGGGTAAAGGGCGCCGATGACGCTGATACAGCCGATACCCAGGCCGATGATCCTTGGCTTGTAGATACGCCTGGCAAATGACAGCCCTTTGCCTCGTCTGTTTTCCATAGTGTTCCGGGTCAGCTCTTTTTTGCAGATGCGACAGCGTGCGTCAGCGGCGGGAACCGTTGATCGGATAATAGGTGTGAATATTGTCAGTTATTCGCGTGGGAATAATCAGTGTCCTTCCAAGCCATTTGCGTAGCACACCGGGTGAATGCGCTAAAAACGACTTGGAATGTCGCTCATGCAACAGGCTTTATTGCGAACGGGCAGGGCTGACTTCGTAGCCGGCCAGGAACAGGTCGATGGCCGATTCGATAACGCTGGCCTGGCTGGCGGCGTCCAGAGTAGGTTGGCCCAGGGTAATTTGCGGCCAGAAGGCGAACGCCTTGAGCAGGCTCTGGATCTGATGGGCCGCAAAGGCCGGGTCGGTGCAGGCCAGGCGGCCATCTTCCTGGGCCGCGCGTACCCACTGGGTGAAGCCTTCCTCGCGCTTGCTCAAGCGGTTGACCATATCTTGCGCGCGTTCGGGCGAATGAATGGTGGCAGCGATCGCGACGCGGGCCAGGTCGAGGAAGTTGGCGTCCGACATCATCTGCATCTTCGCCTGCAGCAAACCGCGCAATTGCTCGCGCAGGGGGCGGTCACTGGCGTAGCTGGCGTCCAGCTGGGCGACGCTGCTGGCCCACAACTGGTGCAGGATTTCTGCAAACAATTCTTCCTTGCTGGGAAAGTGGTTGTACACCGTGCGCTTGGAGACACCGGCGGTGGCGGCGATTTTGTCCATGCTGGTGACCTCGAACCCGTTAGCCCGAAACTCGGTGATGGCCGCTGCCACGATGGCTTCGCGCTTGCGGTCGGTGAGGCGTTGGGGAGCAGTCATGGAATGCGTTCGGCTCTTGGATGAAATTACACTTGGTAGTTTACTTGCTCCGGGTTTTGTTGCAATCTAGAAACTACACTGTGCAGTGTAATTTATGAGCGGACCCCAGGAGTCACTCTGTAATGGCCACGATTTCAAGCCGTCTCGACCCTTCGCCTGAAGCACTCAAGCCTGCCGAGCAGGAGCAAGGGCATTTCACCAACGATGCCCCAGTGCAGCACGGCGGCTTTGGCAAGACGTTGCGGATTTTCTGGAACATGCTTTTCAACAAGCCGCGCAGCACGCGCCCCGTGGGCAAGATTCCGGTGCAACCGCTGACACGCGAGCAGCTGTTGGCCGCTCCCGATCACAGCGTGTTCCGTTTGGGGCATTCCACCGTGTTGCTGAAAATGCGCGGTAAGTTCTGGCTCACCGACCCGGTGTTTGCCGAGCGTGCCTCACCGTTCAGTTGGGCTGGGCCCAAGCGCTTCCATCAGCCGCCCATTAGCCTTGAAGACTTGCCGCCGCTGGAAGCGGTGATTCTTTCGCACAATCACTATGACCACCTGGACCATAAGGCCGTGGTCCAGCTGGCCGACAAAACCCGCTACTTTCTCGCCCCGCTGGGTGTGGGCGACACCCTGGTGAAATGGGGTGTGGACGCCAGCAAAGTCAGGCAACTGGATTGGTGGCAAGGCACCGAGGTCGATGGCATTCGCTTTATCGCCACGCCGGCCCAGCACTTTTCCGGGCGTGGTCTGTTTGACGGCAACCAGACCCTGTGGTGTTCCTGGGTGATGATCGACGGTGCGCGGCGGGTGTTTTTCAGTGGCGACACCGGTTATTTCGACGGTTTCAAACGCATCGGCGAACAATACGGCCCGTTTGATCTCACGCTGATGGAAACAGGTGCTTACAACGTCGACTGGCCCCATGTGCACATGCAGCCGGAGCAAACCTTGCAGGCGCATATCGACCTTAAAGGCCGTTGGTTGCTGCCGATTCACAACGGCACGTTCGACCTGGCGTTCCATGCCTGGCACGAGCCGTTCGACCGCATCATGGCCCTGGCCTGGGAGCGCAACGTTTCGATTACCACGCCGGCGATGGGGCAAGCGTTCAATCTGAACCAGCCTGAGCGTGGGCATGCGTGGTGGTTGGACGTGGAAACGCAAGGTGCGAAAGAGCACGCTACGGGCTGAAGTTTGGGGCCGTGGGAAAATGAGTTTTCAGGGTATTTCAGCCCTGCGACAACCCTTCGATGAGAGTGCGATGATCCCGCACGGTCATTGTCGGGGTGCAGGTTCTGATGGAAAAAAACTGTAGGGAGCATTGGCGGTTGGGCCTGCCTTGTCGGCTTGGGCCCTCCTTGCCGGAAGCGGGTGAAGCGGGCGGCGCGAACGCTGCGCCGGCCCAGGCCCACACCGATAAAGCCAGCCTGGGCGGTATAGTCTTCGGCGCTGACCCTCCAAAGCGCTTCGCACTCATTCCCGGTTACAACGCCGTGGCCCCGCTGCTAAAACCCGAGCGAGACCCTGCGCTGTTACTCGTCGCCTTGAGTGGTATCGAGCCCACAGGGCCTGTGATGGTTGAAGTGCCTCTGGTACGCAATAACAGCATCTTTACCGCTGCCAAGGTGCTCGCAGGGTGGCGCATCGGGTTCGCTGACCGGTATGTGCACGGGGCCCATTACGAAGCCATTGAACACAGCGCAGCCTTGCGCCGAGCGTTCGATATCCTGCAACAGGCCGGTGCGCAATTGGTACCGGTAGATGCACGACGTGCAGACCACAGCCTTCAATTCTCTTTGCAAACGCGTGAAATCGACGATCTGGTGACCAGGCATCGTCTTGATGCCTTGGTGTCTGACGATCAATGTGCGGCGTTTCATAGTGCGTGCTTAAGCGGGTATCCCGCCGTTTGCGAGCCGTTGGCAGAGGGCACGAAGCTTTGGTTTTATGGCGCTCGAGGGTCTCGCGATGCTTTGCACGCGTTGCTGCGTGCCTATCGACAGATCAGCGCCGGCGGCCCAGGCGGCCACGGACCTGGGCTTCAGTCTATTCGCTGATTACACGCCGTAACGTGGGGCCGGACTGCGGTGTGACAGGTTTGGCCCCAAGGCCAGGCGCGCGGTTTCGTAAGCGTCCCAATCCAGGCTGTCAGGCAGTGACGGGATGGTGACCTTCTCACCTTGTGCGAGCCCTGCCAATGCGGCGTCCACCAGGTTTTGCGTGGTCATGACCATTGTCTCGGGCAGGTTGCTCACCGGCAGGCCGGCAACGTCCCAAAACTCGGTGGCGGTGGCACCGGGCAGCACCACTTGAACCCGTACACCCTTGTCGCTCAGCTCATGCTCGAGTGATTCGGAAAACGCTTGCACAAACGCTTTGGTGCCCCCGTAAACACCATTCAGCAACTTGGGTGCGACCGCCACGATCGAGCCGATGTTGATCAGGGTGCCGCGACCCTGGGCGACAAAGTTGGTTGCTGCGGCTTTGGCCAGGCGAGTCAGGGCCAGCACATTGAGCAGGATCATTGCCTCCATCTTGTCCGCATCGCTGTCGAGCAAGGGCGCGGTGGCACCGATGCCGGCGTTGTTCACCAACAGGCTGATGCGGCTGTCGTCGTGCAGGATCTGTTCGATACGGGCCAGATCGGCCGGCAGGTTCAGGTCGGCCACCACCACTTGGATATCCCGTTGGGTATCGGCGTTGAGCTGAGTCGCCAGCCGCTCCAGTCGGTGCTGGTTACGCGCCACCAAGATCAGATCGTAACCCTGGCGAGCCAGGCGATCGGCGTAGGTGGCGCCAATGCCCGAAGAAGCGCCGGTGATCAGCGCATAACCTCTGGATTGAGTCATTGCAGTTACTCCAGGAGGGCCGAGGAAAGGGGGCCTTGTTGCAACCAAGATTATGGGTGTAATGTCGTGGCTGCAATGTCGTATATCCCTCCTTTAGAGACATGAGGTTTGGCCATGGTGTCTGTCGGTATTTTGCTGTTTCCGGGTTTTCAGATGCTCAGCCTGAGCACCAGTACGGTGTTTGAATTCGCCAATCTGGAAGTGGAACAGCCGTTCTATCGGGTAGACCTGGTATCCGAGGAGGGCGGGCCGGTCAAAAGCTCCATGGGTTTTGCCATTGATACGGTGCCCTTTGGTCCGTACGACACGGTGTTGGTAGTGGGCGATAACGAAGTGCTCGACGCCACGCCTGGCCTGCTCAGCTACTTGCAGCACGCAGTGGTGACGTCGCGTCGTGTGACCTCTGCCTGCACCGGCTCTTTCCACCTGGCGGCGGCCGGGCTGCTGGAAGGCCGCAAGGCAACCACTCACTGGTACCACGCCCGTGCCTTTCGTCAGGCGTATCCCAATGTGAGGCTTGAAGAAGACCGCATCTTCACTGTAGACGGCCCACTCTGGACTTCTGCCGGCATGACCGCCTGCCTCGACCTGGCCCTGGCCCTTGTCGAAAACGACCTGGGTGTAGAGGTGGCCCGTGAGGTTGCGCGCAAGTTGGTGATCTACCATCGCCGTGCGGGTGGCCAGTCGCAATTTTCCGCGCTGCTGGACATCGACCCCAAGTCCGACCGCGTGCAAACCGCCCTGGTCTACGCCCGCCAGCATTTGCAGGAAGAGCTTTCTGTTGAACGGCTGGCCGACGTCGCGCACCTAAGTCCGCGCCAGTTCAGCCGTCTGTTTCGCAGCGAAACCGGCCACACCCCGGCCAAGGCGATCGAACGCCTGCGCATTGAAGCGGCGCGCCTGATGCTTGAATCCGGCGACCACCCCATCGACATCATTGCCCGCGACACCGGTTTCGGTGACCCGGAGCGCATGCGTCGCGCCTTCCTGCGTGCCTTCGGCCAGCCGCCACAAATGATGCGCCGCGCGCTGCAATTGCAGGCCTGATGCCCCAACGGCTTACACTCAAGTTAAGGGGGCAAGTCATGCGCTATAAAATTCACATCCTCGGCGCTGCAGGCGCAGGCACTACGACCTTGGGCAAAGCCTTGGCCGAACGCTTGAATGTGGTTTATTTCGACTCCGACGACTTCTTCTGGCAGCAAACTCCGGAACCGTTCACCGTCGCTCGGTTACGGGATGAACGCACGCGTCTGTTACAGGAACAAAGTGCCGGCCTCGAAGGCTGGGTGCTGTCCGGCTCAGTGTGCGGATGGGGCGATGCCATGATCCCGCAGTTCACCCATGTGGTGTTCCTGCGTGTAGACCCGCAGGTTCGCCTGCACCGCCTGCGGCTGCGCGAAGAGCAGCGCTATGGTGACCGGATTCTGGAGGGCGGCAGCCGCCATGAAAACAGCGTCGCGTTTCTCGCCTGGGCTGCTCGTTACGATGATGGTAACCACAGCCTACGAAGCCTGCGTCGGCATGAAAGCTGGCTGAAGCCACTGACCTGCCCGGTGATCCGGCTGGACGCTACGCACCATTCGGTTGAGGCGCTGGTGAATCAATTGATGCCGCTGTTGAGCCCATCAAGCGCGAAATGATGCCTTTTGCCGCGGGCTCGGCCGGGGCCTTGTCGAACTTGCGCGCACTCATGCCCCAACCCGGCGCAAATCCCGGGAAAAACACCAGCCCCTCAGCCTCCAGCCGAAAGGCCAATACCAGGCGGGTTTCATCATCTACATCGCCCTGGCTTTCAAAGCGTTGCACCGTTTCGACCGCCAGCCCGGTTTGTCGGGCCAGTTCTTCTCGGCTCCAACCAAGCATCGCGCGGGCCTGCACACTGTGCTTGGCGGTGAATTGGTGCAGGACGATCTGCTGTTCTACGAAAGAGCTCATTGCCAGAGAGGACATGGGGTTTCTCCAGGTTCGACGGGGGAAGGCAAACTATACTGTGTTTTTGTACAGTTATTTTGACCGCTCATCAACTGGATTTTTTTAATGGCGTTTCAGCCGCGCTTTATTCCACGCCCGGCGCTTCTCGAATGATCAAGTGATCCAGGTTCTCGATATTCGCGCTGAAAACCCCGAATGTCTGCTCGGGGTTCTTCTTGCTCGGCACCTGTTTCAATTGCGGCGTGACCCCATAAAAGAAGCAATACAGCGCCTTTTTACTGTCTGCCGCCGCCTTGATCTGTTCCAGGAACGCCGTGCGCTTGCGGTAGTTTTCGATGAGTTTTTTGCTCAGGTAGACGTTGACCGAGTAGGGCTTCTTGTCGAGCCACACCTTCTTTTCGAAATCGATGCGAAAGCTGGCGGTGTAGTCCTTGATCTGCTTGATTTTGCCCCAGTAGATCAGGCCGTTGTTGTCTTGCAGGTACTCGATCTTCTTGAAAAACGTCCAGTAGGTTGCCGTGTGATCGCCGATCTTCAGCGGCATGCTCTTGAGCTTGTCTTTGTCGTCGATATTCGACACATAGCATTCCACCGGGTGGGCGAACACGCTGGTTTTGTCCGGGGTAGAGTCGCTGGCGCTGTGGGACGAACCGCTACGAGTCGACGCAACCTTCGTGGGGTCGTGTGGGATGCCGGCTTCGGTGCCCGTCACGGCCGGCTTGCGCTCGTACTGGCGCCGTGTCAGGACCCATTCCGATGGGAAATTATCCTCGCGCTCGTCATCGGTTTCGCCGGTCGCAGTCTTGTGCGTGCTGGCGTAGCGGCAGCCGTCGATGTGCTGGGTACTGGCCTTGTTCTTGAAGTGCGGCGTGCGCTGATAGTTAACGTTTTTTGCGTTGAAGGTGCTGAGCGCATTGCCCGCATCGAACGCCGCGCGGCATTCATCGTTGGGGCACAGGAAGCTGTCCTTGTCGGAGTCGAAAGGGCTGGTTTCGTCGAAATTCAGGTCTCGTACGTCGTAGATCGACAGTTTGTCATCGAGACTCAGGCTGTAGGCCGTGTCGAATTTCATGGGGCTCGGGTCCGTGAGATGAGTGGCTGGATATTACGCAAATAGAAGCCGCTACGCAGATCAAAAAATGTGCGAGCTGGCTTGCCTGCGAAAGCGGTGTGTCAGGTTACGGATAGGCAAGCTGTCCCACCGTTATCGCAGGCAAGCCAGCTCCTACATTAGATAGGCGGTGTACCGGCTACACGCCGCCCACTCAGGAAACACAAGGTGCCGCCTACCGCGGTCAATGCGCCGAGGGCATAGAACATGCTGACCGGCGCCGCATTGATCAGCAGGTAACCGCAAATGACCGGGCTCATCGCCCCGCCAAATGCCGCCAGGTTTTGCGCACCGTAATAACTGCCGCGCAGCGCATCCGGGGCGATGGTGTCGATGAACAGAAATTCCGAGGGGTAAATGATCATCTCGCCCAAGGTGAACACGAACATCGCCAGGCACCAGGTCACCAGGCTGTCCGCCAGACTGAAACCGATCAGCCCGACAATGAACAACAACGTTCCCAGCACGATCCAGTAGCGCAGCTGTTCACGTTTGAGAAAGCGGCCGATCTGGTACTGCATCAAAATCACGGTGATGGCGTTGCAGGCCAGCACCGCCGACAGAATCTTCAGCGCCTCGGCGGGCTTGTAGGCCACCAGCAGAAACTGTGACAGATAAAGCGTATAGCGCCCGTGGACAATGGTGCTCAACAGGCTGCCGCTGGTGAACAGGATCAGCGTGCGGTCGCTGCGTAGCGTGCGCAGGGTCGTGAGAAAACTCAGGGGTTTGTTGCTGTTGTCGCGTTGGGTCGGCGCAATGCCGATCATCAGGAACACACTGCCCAGGGCGATGGCGCTGGCGATCAGGAACGGCGCCCAGGGGATCTGCCCGGCGATCACCACACCCACCATCGGACCGGTGGCATAGCCGACATTGGTCAGGGTGTAGCGCAGGGAAAACACTTTGGCGCGGTCGCCCACCGGCAGATTTTCGCTGATGATGGCCTTGGAGCCGATCAGGAACAGTGCCGACGCGGCTTCAGTAATCACCAGGGTCAGGGTGGTGAGGTAGAGGTTGCTGGCAAAGGTCAGCAACAAAAATCCGATGGCGCTGGAAAGCATGGCCAGGATCAGCAGCTTGCGCTTTTCCAGGCGGTCAATGACGTAGCCGCCATAGAGGCCGAGCAACGTGGCGATGAACACGGCGATGCCCATCAGCAAGCCGATGTCCTGCTGGTTGAGGCCCAGGCGCGTGCTCAGCCAAAGGGCCAGCAGCGGACTGGTCATGGCGCGGCTGACGACGATGGTCACCGAGCAGATCATCAGGCGGCGGATTACCAGGGAGTAGGTGGCCACGGTGGGGCGGATGTCCTTATTAATTTTCCAATACAACACAATTCAAATGTGGGAGCGGGCTTGCCCGCGATGGCGGTGAGTCAGGCATGCAGATGCAAGCTGACCCACCGCTATCGCAGGCAAGCCCGCTCCCACAGGTTTTTGCAGTGTTTACTGCCCGGCATTGATGCTGATTTTCTCCACCGCACCCTGTTCCAGATCCCACTTCTTCAGGATCTTGCCGTACGTGCCATCATCAATCATGCCCTGCAACGCCTCACTGATCGCCGTGACCAATTCGGTGTTGCTTTTCTCAATCCCCAGCCCCGTGAACTGCTTGGAAATCGCCAGGCCCACTGGCTTGTACTTGCCCTTGTCCAACGACATCAAATAAGGAATCGTCTCGCTGCCCTGCATCGCCGCATCCAAACGGTTCTGCTGCAACTGCGCGCGCGCATCCGCCGAGCCTTCGGTGCCGATCACCACGATCGCCGGCTTACCCGCCGCTTCGCAGTTTTCCTTGCTCCACGCGGCAATTTCCGACGGCCAGGTAGTCCGGCGGCTGGTGCCGACTTTTTTACCGCACAGGTCAGTCAATTCCTTGAGGTCTTCACGCTTGGCCAGGGTGTAAAACTGCGGGCCGCTGGTGAAGTAGTCGATGAAGGTCACGGCCTTCTGGCGCTCGGCGGTGTCGGACATGCCCGACAACACGATGTCGACGCGCTTGGTGGTCAGGCCACTGAGCATCTGCTCGAAGCCGGTTTCCTGCCACTTGATCTTCACGCCCAGGCGCTCGGCCAGGGCATTGCCGAGGTCGAAATCCAGGCCGGTGAGTTTATTGGTGGCGGTGTCCTTGAAATCCATCGGCGGGTAGTTCGGCACGATGGCCGCGCTGATCTCACCCTTGTCCTTGATTGCCGCCGGCAATGCCGCGAATACACACGAGGAGGCCATCAGGCCTGCGAGCAACGTTGGGATAAACAATTTTTTCATGGGGGCGTTCTCGTTAGTTTTTTAATTAAGTGCGAACGGCAGAAATAAAGCTTTGGGTACGCGGGTTTTGTGGGCTTATTAGAATTTCTTCCGGGCTGCCGGCTTCCACAATCTGGCCGGCATCCATAAACACCATGCGGTTGGACACTTCGCGGGCGAAGCCCAATTCATGGGTGACCACGATCATGGTCATGCCGGTGGTAGCCAAATCGCGCATCACCGATAGCACTTCGCCTACCAGCTCCGGGTCGAGGGCTGACGTGGGTTCGTCAAACAACATCAACTTGGGGCGCATCGCCAGCGCGCGGGCAATGGCCACACGCTGTTGCTGGCCGCCGGACAATTCCACCGGGTAGGCATTGCGCTTGTCCGCCAGGCCGACGCGGGCCAGCAACTCCAGCGCGTCTTCGATGGCTTCCTTGGGCGAGCGCTTGAGCACCTGCACCGGGCCTTCGATGATGTTTTGCAACACGGTCATGTGCGGGAACAAATTGAAGCGCTGAAACACCATGCCGGTCGCCAGGCGCTGGCGGGCAATCTGCGATTCATTCATCTCGTGCAGCTTGTTGCCGACGACGCGGTAACCGACCAGTTCGCCGTCGACCCACAGGCCGCCCTTGTCGATCTTTTCCAGCTGGTTGACGCAGCGCAGCAACGTGCTTTTACCCGAGCCGGACGGGCCGATGATGCACATGACTTCGCCTTGCTCGACCTCGATATTGATGTCGCGCAGCGCGTGATACTCGTCGTAATACTTGTTCAGGTTGACGGCCTTGACGATGCTTCTCATGGGGCAAATCTCCTCAACCCAGACTTACGAACGCTTGCCGGCGCCGCGGGCAAAACGACGCTCGAGGCGGCTTTGACCAAATGAAAGAACAGTCACCACCGCCAGGTACCAGATGCCGGCCACAATCAGCAGCTCCATGACGCGGGCGTTGGCGTAGTAGATGTTTTGCGCGTTGTGCAGCAGCTCCGAATACTGGATCACGCTGGCCAGGCTGGTCATTTTCACCATGCTGATGAACTCGTTGCCTACCGGCGGAATGATCACTCGCATCGCCTGCGGCAGAATCACCCTACGCAGCGCCTGAAGGCTTGGCATGCCGATGGACTTGGCGGCTTCGTACTGGCCAGTGTCGACCGACAGCAAGCCGGCGCGCACCACTTCGGCGGTGTAGGCGCCCTGGTTGATGCTGAGGCCGAGCAGCGCGGCCACGAATGGCGTCATCAGGTCGACGGTGTCGATGCTGAACAGGCCGGGTATGGCGATCACCGGGAAAATCAGCGCCAGGTTGAACCACAGCAACAGCTGCAGAATCAGCGGCGTACCGCGGAACAGCCAGGTGTAAGTGATGGCCACGTAGCGCAGGATCGGGTTGGCCGACATGCGCATGATCGCCGTGATCACGCCGATGACCACGCCCAGCGCCATTGCCAGAATCGACATGACGATGGTGTTGACCAGGCCCCACAGAATGGCCTCAGACGTCAGGAACTGCCCGATGTAGGACCATTCGATCTGGCCATTGGCAAAGGCGCGCAACAACGCGGCCAGGGCGATCACGATCAACGTGGCAAAAAACATCCGCCCGTAATAACGACGCGGCACATGCTCGTACTGCGTGATATCGAACTGGTTCTCGGACAACTTGCGCTCAGCTTCCAAGCGCTCCGCCGGGGTTTGGTTCATGGTGTTACTCCACTGCTGTACTCGATCCAACTGTTAAAACACAGTCCAAATGTGGGAGCTGGCTTGCCTGCGATAGCGCCAGCAAATTCACCACAAAGGACCAGGTTTAAATCCGAAACCCCTGATAACTCTCAGCCCATCTCTGCTGCTCAGCCAAGGCAGTCTTCAACCGCCCAATCTGTTCCCGAACCCGCTCCGGCGCCGTCCCACCCCAACCACTGCGCGCCGCAATCGCCGCTTCCAGGGTCAAGCAGTCCCGCACCTCCGGCAGCAGCCGGGCATCCACCTCTGCCAACATCGCCGGTGAGGCTTCCCACAACTCAATCTCGTGTTTCTCACAGGCTTGCACCAAGGCGCCGGTAATCTCATGCGCCTCCTTGAACGGCACGCCGCGCGTGGCCAACCAATCCGCCACCTCAGTCGCCAAGGTGAAGCCCATCGGCGCTTGCCGGCGCAGCTCTTCCACTTGCACCTTCATGGTCGCAACCATCCCGGCCATCGCTGGCAACACCAACAGCAAGGTGTCCACACTGTCCAACACGCTGTGCTTGTCTTCACTCAAGTCGCGGTTGTACGACAGCGGCAACGACTTGAGCGTCGACATCAGCCCGGTCAGGTTGCCAATCAAGCGCCCAGCCTTGCCCCGCGCCAGCTCGGCAATGTCCGGGTTCTTTTTCTGCGGCATGATCGAGCTGCCGGTGGCGTAGGCATCGTCCAGCACCACCCAGCGAAACTGGCGCGACGACCACAGGCAAAACTCCTCCGACAGCCGCGAAATATTCACCCCGAGCATGCCCGCCACAAACAGGAACTCCGCCACGTGGTCGCGGCTGGCGACAGCGTCGATAGAGTTTTCGCACGGCCCGGTGTAGCCCATTTCCTTGGCCGAATGCTCTGGCTGGCGCGCAATCGCCGAGCCTGCCATGGCCGCAGCACCCAACGGTGACAACGCGGTGCGCGCATCCCAATCCACCAGGCGCTGCACATCGCGCAACATCGACTGCGCGTGCGCCAACAAGTGATGGGCAAACACAATCGGTTGCGCCTGCTGCAAGTGCGTGAAGCCCGGGCAGATGCTTTCGACATGCTGCTCAGCCTGCTCCACCAACGCCTGCTGCAAACCCAACACCTCGGTGGTGATGGTGCGCGCATGGTCGCGTAGGAAAAGGCGCAGATCATTGGCGGTCTGATCGTTACGCGAACGCCCGGCGCGCAACTTGCCGCCCAAGGCGCCCAGGCGCTCGGTCAATACGCGTTCGATGAAGGTGTGCACGTCCTCGTCATCCAGGGTTGTATGCAGGCGCCCGGCGGCGAAGTCCTCACCAATGCGGTCCAGGGCTTCAAGGGTGCGCAGGGTCTCGGAGTCATCCAGCAAACCGGCGCGTTGCAACTCCCGGGCATGGGCACGGGAGCCGGCCAGGTCGTAGGGCGTCAGGCGAAAATAGCGCTCAGGGCAACGCGACAACGCGGCCAATGCAGCAGACGGGCCGGTCTTGAAACGAGCACCCCAAAGGCGGTCGGTGGGCTGGGACATCGGTATTCCTCACGCTTGTTTTTAGAAGAGTCGGAGGCAGTAAAAAACTAAAAAGACCTGATCGTAGTGTCAGGTTTTTACGGGTATTAAATCAGCCTCTGTGTGCTGTTCAACCCGCTATATTCAAGGTTGCCAAGGGCAGATGTTTACGGCCATTATCGCCGCCTGGCTATGTTCAAGGATTGGGTTGAAGCCTGTTGAATATGGCACTTGAGGTCAACGCGTATTATGGAAACCCCACTTTCCACTTCTGGAAACATGCCGCCAAAACCCGGCACACGACCGCCCCTGCAACTGAGCGGGCTGGACTTCAAATTACTGCGCGTGTTCATGGCCGTGGTCGAAGCCGGCGGCTTCAGCGCCGCGCAAAACGAGCTGAACGTGGGCCTGGCGGCCATCAGCAAGCAGATCTCCGACCTTGAAATTCGCATCGGCATGCGCCTGTGTACAAGGGGCCGGGAAGGCTTTGGCCTGACCGAAGAAGGCAAGTTGGTGTATCAGGCTTCCATCGAGTTATTTACCTCGGTGGACAGTTTCAGAGACAAGCTTAGTTCGGCGCAAAATGAACTGATCGGCGACCTAAGTGTGGGCGTTATTGATAACACCGTCTCCGACGTTAATTCGCCGCTCATTACCGCGTTAGGGAAATTACACAGCGAATCGCCAAAAATTAGATTGCGCCTACATGCCTCGCAACTCGACGAAGTTGAGCGCGGCGTGGTGGAAGGGCGGCTGATCGTCGGCATCGTGCCGGTTTACCAACGCCGCGAAGAATTCGACTACTTCCCGTTGTACGAAGAAAAAGCCCACGCCTACTGCGCCGTAGGACACCCACTGTTCAACGCGAGCGACATCACGCCAGAAGTGCTGCGCCAATACGAAGTGGTCAACCACCGGTATGCAATCCATCGCGACAAAGCCAACTTCGTCACCTACGACAGCCAGTCCGCCTCGGCCTCACAGGTTGAAGCCGTCGCCATCCTGATTCTCACCGGCCGCTTCCTAGGCTTCCTGCCCGAACACTACGCCGCGCCACTGGTCAGGGAAGGGCGCCTGCGCGCACTGTGCCCGGAGCACGTCCACCTGAGCACCGCCTTCAACCTGATCCTGCGCCACAACGCCCCGCGCAGCCCAATGGTAAAAGCCTTCGCCACAGCCCTGGACGTAGACCTCAAAGCCGCAACATAACCCTTGCCGAGCACCGATCAACAGGCCAACAAAGCCCAAATGTGGGAGCTCTCGAGCCCCAGCGAGGCAGCGATGGGATCGACTCGGTCGGCTGCCGAACCCGCTATTTGTATCGACCCCCAGCACCCCATGCTAGTGCGTTGTCTGGCCTGCACCGATCAAAATGTGGGAGCTCTCGAGCCCCAGCGAGGCAGCGATGGGATCACCTCGGTCCACCCGCCGACCCCATCCACCCGCATCACCGCTGCAACTTGCCCGGCTTCTTCTTCGAATGAAAATGCCGAAAATGCGCATCCTGCGCCGCCGCCAACAACTCCCGATCCCCGCGGGTATCGCCCCAGGCCCTGAGCCGATAATCGCCCAAATCCCCATACACCGCCTCAAGCCGCAGCACCTTATTCTCACAGCGGCAATTATTCCCCGTGAGCTTGCCCGTCAACACCCCGTCGACCACCTCAAGCTCAGTGCCAATCAACTTGATCCCTAGCCGATTCGCAAACGGCTGCAGCACCAATGCCGGCGACGCCGAACACAACGTCACCTCCGCCCCGGACTTCACCTCATCCGCCACCGACTGCAACCCAGTCGGGCGCATCAGCTTGCTCCACGTACGCTGGCAATACGCCTCAGCCTGCTGCTGAACCCACGCCTTCTCAACCCCAGTCATAAAGGTGCGAATCAACTGCGCCTTCAACTCATCCCGACTGATCTGCCGCAGCAAAAAGCGCAGCCCCGGCACCGCCAGCTTGACCATCCGGCCGTAGAACTCACCGGTGCCAAAGGCAAACTTGAGGAAGGGCACGAAACTGTCGTGATGGGTCAGGGTGCCGTCGAAGTCAAAGACGGAGAGTACTTTGGCGTCTGCAGGGCCGGCTTCGAGCATGTCTGGGTTCACGGGTGGTCCTTGATCGTTTGGAGCGGGTTCTCATAACTGTGTGACTGGCGCCCACTGCATGGGTTCAGGCTGATAACGGTTATGCAATTCAGATCAGCCAGAGGTAATGATGTTGTGCTTTTGCTGGCAATGATCAAGGGAGTTTACCCGGTCGGGCATAGGAATGAACGCCGGAAGGCATCCGGTATTGTCACAGCTTGGATTGGGAAATGTGTGTTGGTAGCCCGTCCGAGTATCAGCCCGGACGGGCTAGCGTTGAGGTTTCAGCGTGTCGAATGGCTTGATGGCTGAAATAACTCTGCCAACTTTTGAAACCATGTCTTGCTCGGCGGCACCCGTCGGCGAGTCCTGTTGAGCAACAGGTATGGCATATCACGTAACCGAATCCACCCTTCGTCCTGCCAATGCAGAAGGCTCAACGACATCTCCGGCCAATCCAGCAAGCTCAGCATCGGGCGGTCTGAAGATCGTGGTTGATGCTTGTCACGTAAGGTTGGCACGACTTGATGGGTCAACCATTCACGCAGCAAGCGATGTCCTGGTGAGTAGTGGTACACCAGCAATGCATACACACCGGACTCACTGATCATCAGCGTGTTTTCAGGCTGACCGTGATAGCAGATTTCCAGGGTTTGCCGCTGATCCTCATCGAGCTTGCTCACCATTCGCTCAGCCAGATAAAGCCCCATCAGGCGACCAAGGTCGCGAGCGCAGAACCATGGCTGGTTCTCCAGCAGCAGGGCATGCAGTTGCAGGTTTTGGCGGGTAAAGACGGTAGGTTCATGCATGACACACCTCCGAGGCGAAGCGTGTTTGAGAAATGGTGCGGGTGCTGCGAATGACCTTCGCAGGGGATGCAAAGTATCCAGGCATTTCCGTTACCTCTGGTTGCTTTCTTAGGGCAGGCGTTATGGGTGTCGGGAGCTAAGAAACCCACCAGAGACGGGCCGGACATATTCCCCTTTCGGGTCTTGTATTCGCCCACTCCCGACATAACGGGGATTTTTTCACAGACGTAGAGAAACCGCTGGCGAAAAAAAGCCGCATGGCTGTCGGGTGCGGAGGACCGCTCTGGTTGTCGAGTTTCTTAGGCTCAACAGTAGAGTAAGTAGGATCACAATGAAGGTCAAGCTTGCTTATTTAACTCAGTTACATTAGTAATTGATGAAGGCATTAGGCTACTGCGCTGCGATTCCGGGCTAACGCTCAAGGAGGAGAAATGTACGACCACTCTTTTAACTATGTGACTTTTAGTAAAGAGTTAAGGAAAAGTGACTTCAATAAACATAAAAGACTCCGAGATCCAATATACAAAAATGGACTACTTTTGAACTCGGTAGTGAGTGTGGCCGGAGGTTTTTCAAAATGTTCTCCTCTCGCCTATACAGTTATTAGAGGGAAAAAGGTATATCGCGTTGCAAGGTTTCATGATGAGTTGATTTTAAGAAAGGTGAATAGAAATGTTCGAGTTGTCTCTGGGCTTAAGAATAATGTTAGAGATTCAATAGTTGCTAATGTTAAAAATCTATTGTCGGAGGGTGTCTCGTATCGAGTTTATCGACTAGATGTAAAAAGTTTTTATGAGTCTTTTTCAGAAGATGATATCTTAAATAAGGTGGTTCTCAGAAACGATGTAAGTCCTGCAACAAAGAAAATCATTGGAGGGCTGGTTAGTGGTCATGCAATGACTGGAGGGACTGGTGTTCCGAGAGGGCTTGCGTTAAGCGCCACAATTACCGAGGTTCTGATGAGGGACTTTGATAAGTGGATAGAGATTGAAAGTGAGGTGTTTTTTTATTCTAGATATGTGGATGATATAATTTTAATTACAAGTGGTATTGAGTCTGAGCAAGAGTTTTTAAGGTCTGTCAGTGAACATCTTCCCAAAGGTTTGGTTTTAAATCATAGAAAACAGTTTGTTAAAGCCGTTAGTTCTGACGTGTCTCCATATAAAGCTGGCGCTGCTATGTGTCTGCTTGAGTTTGAATATTTAGGATATAAGTTTTCGGTTTTTGAGCCTTCGAGCAACTCCGAACTAAAGAGAGGTCAGCATTTTAGAGATGTTTACTTAGACATAGCTGATTCTAAGGTTAAAAAAATAAAAACGCGAATGTCTAAGGCGTTGCTAGATTATGTGAGGACGAAGGATTTCTCTCTTCTTGTTTTAAGGTTAAGGTTCCTAACGTCTAATTTTAGCGTTCTTGATGTTGATCGTGATAGAAAACGGTTGGCGGGTATATTTTATAAT
The DNA here is from genome assembly GCF_047943075.1 of Pseudomonas sp. NFX183. NCBI lineage: Bacteria > Pseudomonadati > Pseudomonadota > Gammaproteobacteria > Pseudomonadales > Pseudomonadaceae > Pseudomonas > Pseudomonas sp. NFX183. The sequence goes on from NZ_CP181333.1 coordinate 3,675,445, forward strand.
TACCATAGGGTCGATAGCTCTGTTTCGAAGTCTTTAGTAGAGTTGGATGCTTATGTAAGGAAGGCGATACTTTCGAGTAAGGGTAAGGTTTTTGAAGGTTTTTTTTGCAATACCAGCGTTGCGCAGCGTCGAAGTTTGCTTAAATTCAGCTTTGTACGTGGTTTTGAAGATAAAACTTTCATGCATTTTTCCCGAGAGAATCTTAAGCTAATACAAAGGTGTTGGGCTTATGCTTAATAAGAAAACGCAAAAGGTCAAAAAGAGTGATTATTATAGAGTGTTGGTTACGGAAACCATTCCTTTTGAAACTCCGTTAATTTTTGCGAATGATGGTCTGTATTTTCGCTGCGCTTCAAAAGGTGGTGATACAGACGTTTCTAAGTATCTATATGAAAAGTTAGTTGAGGGGCAGGGTAGGAAAAAGTATTTTACTATTCCTTATCACTATAAAATAAGGAAGAATTCTATTGACTTTCGCCGCTTGTCTGTGGTGCACCCAATATCGCAGTTGCAGATGATGAAATTCTATGAGCGTAATGAGAAGTTAATTATTCATTACTGCTCTTCAAGTGCGTTTTCTATTCGCTGTCCAAAAAAAGTTGCAGGTGTTTTTTATTATAAAAACTCATGGGAGAATGTTAGCAAATATAAAAGAGGTGGCGTTAGTCAAGTTGTCTCAGAGGAGGCTATCAAGCATAGCTCATCGTTTTACTCCTATGCTGGTTTCGACAGATTATATAAATTTTTTAATTCTAGATTTTTTTTGAACCTTGAGAAGAGATTTGCATTTCTCTTGACTATGGATGTATCCAAGTGTTTTGACAGTATTTATACTCATTCGATAAGTTGGGCTGTTAAGGAAAAGCAGTATGTTAAGTCAAAGCTTGGCGTTTCATCAACTTTTGGTCAGTCTTTCGATTCCCTTATGCAAGCGGCAAACTATAATGAAACTAATGGTATTTTAATTGGACCTGAAATTAGTAGGATTTTTGCAGAGATAATTTTCCAGGATATTGACTGTAGCGCCCAGGAACGTCTGGCTGATGCTTCTAAGCCTCTGATTTATGGTGTTGATTATTCTATAAAACGTTATGTTGATGATGTATTTATTTTTTCTCCGAATGATGACACTGCAAAGAGGGTTTATAAGGTTTATGCGGATTGTCTTGCCTCCTATAATTTGCATGTTAATAGTTCCAAATCTGTGTCTTTCTCACGGCCGTTTTTTACGGCAAAGTCAAGGGTTATAAGGGATGTTAATGTTAAGGTTAATGAGTTTTGTGAGAAGTTTTTGATCTCGGAAGAAGCTGATGCTGTACTTCGCCCTAAAGAAATATATAGGCGAGATAACTTAGTTAGAAGTTTTATTGATGCAATAAAGTCTACATGCTCCTCTAATTCTGTGGATTATGATGAGGTCTCGTCATATCTGATTTCTGCTTTTTTTGAGAGGGTTAAGCGGCTTATAAATGTTAAATTACCGATGCGAGATTCTGAATCACAAAATCAGTATCGTGATGTACTCCTTGTTTTTCTGGAGGTTATGTATTTTTTCTACTCTGTTTCTCCATCAGTAAGTTCCTCCTATAAGATATGTGCTTCTACTATATTGATGTCGAGATTTTCTGAAAGCATGCTCGGCCCTTACGAGCATACAGTGAAGCAAAGGACCTTTGAGCTGGCTCTTGAGTTGCTTTCTAGTGAGATAGGTGGGGTAGGTTCAGAGGTTCAGAATTTCATACTACTTGAAGAGTTAAATGTGATTTTGGCTATAAGTGACTTGGGAGAGGAGTATTTGCTTCCTGCTACTTTAGTTGATCAGATATTTGGCCGGGATCGCTCCTATTTCTATTTGGTGGCGTGTTTGTTTTATATTAAGTCATATGAGTTGTATGACTCGGTGCGGCAAAGTGTAGTTAAGGAAATTAGCAGTAGGCTTATAGATTTGTCAGATCTACAGGTAGTGGCTGAGAAAGCTTCGCTGTTTTTAGATTCTATAACCTGCCCTTATATTGATATCAATATAAGGAAGAAGTGGCTGAGAGATTTTTACAAAGCTACCGGAGGGGGGATGCTGACAAATGCTAAGGCTGATGAGTATTTTTCAAATAAAAAGTCAAATGAATTCTGGTTTGTGAATTGGAAGGAAATTGATTTGTTGAATGCTTTGGAAAAAAAAGAGTTGAAGCAGGTTTATTAGTCTGTTATTTTCTATGCTGGAAGTGGTCAATAGCTCCTCTGCGTTTAATTGTTTACAGTTTGCGCTTACACTACCTACTGCAAGAAGCATTGGCGCCTAATAGGAAGATATGTGGATTGTGTTAGGAGCGGCATTTCATACGTGAGATGTTGCACACACTTAGGGGTGAGGCCACTTTCTTCTAAATATAATAAAAAGCCCTGAACACGTTCAGGGCTTTCTTGTTTTTAACTCAGCGGGTATTTAGCTCTCAAACTTAATCCCAGCTCAACGCCCCACCCGTCTGATACTCAATAACCCGAGTCTCAAAGAAATTCTTCTCTTTCTTCAAGTCCATAATCTCGCTCATCCACGGGAACGGGTTAGTCGTCCCTGGATACTCTTCCTTCAACCCAATCTGCGACAAACGACGGTTAGCGATGAACTTCAGATAATCCTCCATCATCGCCGCATTCATGCCCAAAACCCCACGCGGCATGGTATCGCGCGCATATTCAATCTCCAGCTGCGTCCCCTGCAAAATCATCTGGGTCGCCTCTTCCTTCATCTCGGCATCCCACAAGTGTGGGTTTTCGATTTTGATCTGGTTGATCACATCGATACCGAAGTTCAGGTGCATCGACTCATCGCGCAGGATGTACTGGAACTGCTCGGCCACGCCGGTCATTTTATTGCGACGGCCCATCGACAGAATCTGGGTGAAGCCGCAGTAGAAGAAGATGCCTTCCAGCACGCAGTAGTAAGCGACGAGGTTGCGCAGCAGTTCTTTGTCGGTCTCGACGGTGCCGGTTTCGAACTTCGGATCGGAGATCGAACGGGTGTATTTCAGGCCCCAGGCTGCCTTTTTAGCGACCGATGGAATCTCGTGGTACATGTTGAAGATCTCGCCTTCATCCATGGCCAGCGATTCGATGCAGTACTGATACGCGTGGGTGTGGATCGCTTCTTCGAAGGCCTGGCGCAGGATGTACTGGCGGCACTCCGGGTTGGTGATCAGGCGGTACACGGCCAGGACCAGGTTGTTGGCAACCAGGGAGTCGGCGGTGGAGAAGAAACCGAGGTTGCGCATGACGATGCGGCGTTCGTCGTCGGTCAGGCCTTCGGGGTTTTTCCACAGGGCGATGTCGGCGGTCATGTTGACCTCTTGCGGCATCCAGTGGTTGGCGCAGCCGTCGAGGTACTTTTGCCAGGCCCAGTCGTACTTGAAGGGCACGAGTTGGTTGAGGTCGGCGCGGCAGTTGATCATGCGTTTTTCGTCAACGGCGACGCGGGCGGCGGAGCCTTCAAGCTCAGCGAGGCCTTCGGCGACGTCGAGTTTGTCCAGGGCAGCCTTGGCGCGCACGATGGCGGCGGAGTCACTGGCGGTGACGGCGCGGGCTTCGATGGCGGCGGCAGCGCCGGCACCGTCGAGGCGGTCCATGTTGGCTTCGGTGGCGTGGCCGGCGTTGGCGCCTTTAGCGGCTACTTCGCCTTCTTCTTCTTTGTCGAATTCGTCCCAGCTCAGCATGACGTGTCGTCTCCTGCGTGAGGGCTCAAAGGTGCCCGTGTGAAACCGGATGGTTGGGTGTTCACACGGCCCAGAGGCCGCGGTGGATCTTAAGGAATCGTTTGTTGCAACAGCTCGCGCAGGCATTAAACGGAATTGGGTAACGGGTGTTCTGCGTGAGGCTTGAGGGGCGGAGCGACAGGTGCATGCTCCAGCGCAGGCTCAAGGTCTGGCTCTTCATCCCAGTGTAAAGGGATATTGCAGGCCCGATTTACCCGCGCATTATAGGGAAAAATTCGGCTTTGTGTTGCGGCGGATGGTCACGATTGAGCGCCAAAATAGCTTGGTTTTCGGCCAAGGCGCGTGTTTGCAAGGCTTTGCCGGGACAGGAATTTTTTGACGGGCGGTGGGATAGGTTTTGTGGGGGCAGCAGAGGCGGGTAGGTGGCGGGCTTTGGGAGGTGGGTAAGGCTGAAATTGCCATCGCAGGCAAGCCAGTTCCCACATTTGTTTCATAGTGGGTTCGAAATAGGTTCTTGGCCGCAAGAACGATTACTTGCGGCGACCAAGATCCGGTTTAAACCTGACTCAATAACCTGTTACCCGTTAGAGCAACCGTTGCCCATAACTTGGTAATTAAGAATATGACGTTGACCGTGTGAGTCTTCATATTCCATTTGTACCGGTACCACTTGGCATACTTCCGGAACAGTGCTCATGGACAATACTTTGGCAACATCCAGGTGAGTGCTGTAGGTGTAATCCTCAACGATCGGGGCGTTCTGGCCGGCCAGCTCGGTCGGGGCCTCATCGGCCAGGGCGGCGTTGGCGCACAAGCTGCTGAGGGCCATAACTACGAGAGCTTTCATTTCTTTACTTACCTTCTTCAGGGCGAAAGGGGGCACGGGGCCCTTATGAGGCCGCGTGTGTAACTTAAGAGTTGGGAAGTTCGGATTAACGTTGCCTTCGTGGGGGCTGTTACGTTGTTAATCACGTTGCCTTGTTGGCGGAGTTGATTTTAGGCCCGCGAGTTATATTCATATACCCGTGCTTTTGATAAACACTATTGGCGGTTTTTGTAACAATCCCCTGATAAAGGTTTTTTCATCCAGCCGGAAAGCCACGCAGGGCGCGGGCCAGAGACGTAAACGGGCATGGCGGGGCAATTTGTAGGGGCTTGTTACTACCATCGTCGAATGGTTCTATGGGGGCGCCCCGGCTACAACAGGGCATACAAAAACAACTATTGTCACCGAGGTAAGAAAGATGAGTGCGGCTTCCCTGTACCCCGTTCGCCCCGAAGTAGCAGCCAACACGCTGACCGACGAGGCGACCTACAAGGCCATGTACCAGCAGTCGGTGGTCAACCCCGATGGCTTCTGGCGCGAGCAAGCCAAGCGCCTTGACTGGGTCAAGCCTTTCACCGCGGTCAAGCAGACCTCTTTCGACGACCACCATGTCGACATCAAATGGTTCGCCGATGGCACCCTGAACGTTTCCTACAACTGCCTGGACCGTCACCTCGCCGAGCGTGGCGACCAAGCGGCGATCATCTGGGAAGGCGATGACCCTTCCGAAAGCCGCACCATCACCTACCGCGAGCTGCATGAAGAAGTCTGCAAGTTTGCCAACGCCCTGCGCGGCCAGGATGTGCACCGCGGCGACGTGGTGACTATCTATATGCCGATGATCCCCGAAGCCGTGGTCGCCATGTTGGCCTGTACCCGCATCGGTGCGATTCACTCCGTGGTGTTTGGCGGCTTTTCGCCGGAAGCCCTGGCCGGTCGCATCATCGACTGCAAGTCGAAGGTGGTGATCACCGCCGACGAAGGCATCCGCGCCGGTAAGAAAATTCCGCTGAAGGCCAACGTCGACGACGCACTGACCAACCCGGAAACCAGCAGCATCCAGAAAGTCATCGTGTGCAAGCGCACCAATGGCAACATCAAGTGGAACCAGCATCGCGACATCTGGTACGAAGACCTGATGAAAGTGGCGGGCACTGTGTGTGCGCCCAAAGAGATGGGCGCCGAAGAAGCGCTGTTCATCCTCTACACCTCCGGCTCCACCGGCAAACCCAAAGGCGTGCAGCACACCACCGGCGGCTACCTGCTGTATGCGGCCCTGACCCACGAGCGCGTGTTTGACTACCGCCCGGGCGAAATCTACTGGTGCACCGCCGACGTCGGCTGGGTCACCGGCCACACTTATATCGTGTACGGCCCGTTGGCCAATGGCGCGACCACATTGCTGTTCGAAGGCGTGCCGAACTACCCGGACATCACCCGTGTCGGCAAGATCGTCGACAAGCACAAGGTCAATATCCTCTACACCGCGCCTACTGCGATCCGCGCGATGATGGCTTCCGGCACCGCCGCCTGCGAAGGTGTGGACGGCAGCAGCTTGCGTCTGCTCGGTTCAGTCGGTGAGCCGATTAACCCGGAAGCGTGGGATTGGTACTACAAGAACGTCGGCCAATCCCGTTGCCCGATCGTCGACACCTGGTGGCAGACCGAAACCGGCGCCACCCTGATGAGCCCGCTGCCGGGTGCCCATGCCCTCAAGCCGGGTTCGGCCGCGCGGCCATTCTTTGGTGTGGTGCCGGCGTTGGTGGACAACCTGGGCAACATCATCGAGGGCGCTGCCGAAGGCAACCTGGTGATCCTCGATTCGTGGCCAGGCCAGGCGCGTACGCTGTACGGCGACCATGACCGCTTCGTCGACACCTACTTCAAGACCTTCCGTGGCATGTACTTCACCGGCGACGGCGCGCGTCGCGATGAGGATGGCTACTGGTGGATCACCGGCCGTGTGGATGACGTGTTGAACGTGTCCGGCCACCGCATGGGCACGGCCGAGATCGAAAGCGCGATGGTTGCACACCCGAAAGTCGCCGAAGCGGCGGTGGTGGGCGTGCCGCATGACATCAAGGGGCAGGGCATCTATGTGTATGTCACGCTCAAAAATGGTGAAGAGCCGAACGAAGCGCTGCGCCTGGAACTGAAAAACTGGGTGCGCAAAGAGATCGGGCCGATTGCGTCGCCGGATGTGATCCAGTGGGCACCGGGCTTGCCGAAGACGCGCTCGGGGAAAATCATGCGGCGGATTCTGCGCAAGATTGCCACGGCTGAATATGACGGGTTGGGGGATATCTCGACCTTGGCTGATCCGGGTGTGGTGGCGCATTTGATTGAAACGCACAAGACCATGAACGTCGCGTAAGGCGGGTTGGTGGGACGAAGCCCCATTCGGCGTGAGCTGGGTGGGGCTTTTTTGCAGGATATCGAAGCCAATGCAAATCCCCTGTGGGAGCGGGCTTGCTCGCGAATGCGATGGACCAGTTAGCAGATGTGCAGCTAACCCACCGCATTCGCGAGCAAGCCAGCTCCCACATTTGGAATGTATTTCATGGACAAGGCGGTGTAGGTCTGACAGACCGACATAACCACCAAGCCAATAAATATCGACTTACCCCGTAGGACGTTTCTGAATGTTACCGAAGCCTGCAAATGTGTAACCCCACGCCCAAACCTGAGGCAAAGTGCTACGCCTGTGCCCCGAAAAGCCCCGTTTTAGACACCCTCTGAAATAAGATTAAACGCCAGACTTGCCGTGCTAGAAGGGTTTGCGAATAATAGGCCCGCAATTTGCAGCATCAACAGGTTTAATATCTTTTGTCTCTGCATAAAATTCAGAGGCTGTCAATGTGCTGGAACCGCTTTCTCAGTGCTTCTGTAAATTGTTGTCGCATTGAGGAAATATCGGCTTCCGGCCTGTCGTTAGAATGCCGATCACTCGCTCGTCGTCTCCCATGCTGAACCGGGGTAGGACGCAGCACCGCTATTCGGTTTCACTTAAGTCGCATCGTGGGCCACGGCTCATTCTGCTTTTTGCCCTACCGATGGAGTCCCAAGATGAAGAAACTTGTGCTGTTGGGCGCCCTGGCGCTGTCCGTGCTGTCGATGCAGGCCTTCGCTGATGAAAAGCCCCTGAAGATTGGTATCGAAGCGGCTTACCCTCCGTTTGCCTCGAAGGCGCCGGATGGCAGCATCGTCGGTTTCGACTACGACATCGGCAATGCCCTGTGCGCCGAGATGAAGGTCAAGTGCGTCTGGGTCGAGCAAGAATTCGACGGCCTGATCCCTGCGCTCAAAGTGCGCAAGATCGACGCGATCCTGTCGTCCATGTCCATCACCGAAGACCGCAAAAAGTCCGTGGACTTCACCAACCGTTACTACCTGAGCCCAGCGCAGCTGGTGATGAAGGAAGGCACCACGGTCAGCGACAGCCTGGATGAATTGAAAGGCAAGAAAATCGGCGTGCAACGCGGTTCGATCCACGATCGTTTCGCCAAGGAAGTCCTGGCCCCTAAAGGCGCCACGGTTGTGCCTTACAGCTCGCAGAACGAAATCTACCTGGACGTGGAAGCCGGTCGCCTCGACGGCACCGTGGCTGACGCCACCCTGCTGCAAGACGGCTTCCTGAAAACCCCGGCCGGTAAAGGCTACGCGTTCGTGGGCCCACAGTTCACCGACGCCAAGTACTTCGGCGACGGCATCGGCATCGCTGTACGTAAAGGCGACAAGGCCGAGCTGGACAAGATCAACGCGGCCATCGCAGCGATCCGTGCCAACGGCGAATACAAGAAAATCCAGGACAAATATTTCGACTTCGATATTTACGGCGCTGACCCTAAGTAACTCGTCCTAGCTGTCTGTCCAGAATGGCGCAAGCAACAGAATTCCTGCGGTTTGCGCCATTTTTTCATCCCCCTTTTCGAGGACCTGAATCATGTTGAAAGGCTACGGGGCCGTCATCCTCGATGGCGCATGGTTGACGCTTCAGCTCGCCTTGTCGTCCATGGCCTTGGCCATTGTTCTGGGTCTGATCGGGGTCGCGTTACGCCTGTCGCCGGTGCGCTGGTTGGCCTGGCTGGGTGACTTGTACTCCACGGTGATCCGCGGGATCCCCGACCTGGTGCTGATCCTGCTGATTTTCTACGGCGGTCAGGTCTTGCTGAACCGCGTCGCGCCGATGCTCGGCTATGACGACTATATCGACTTGAACCCCTTGGCCGCCGGTATCGGCACCCTGGGTTTCATCTTTGGCGCCTACCTGTCGGAAACCTTCCGTGGCGCCTTCATGGCCATTCCCAAGGGCCAGGCCGAGGCCGGCCTTGCGTATGGCATGAGCTCTTTCCAGGTGTTTTTCCGGGTGATGGTGCCGCAGATGATTCGGCTGGCGATCCCTGGTTTCACCAACAACTGGCTGGTACTGACCAAGGCCACCGCGCTGATTTCGGTGGTGGGCCTGCAAGACATGATGTTCAAGGCCAAGCAGGCGGCAGACGCCACCCGCGAGCCTTTTACCTTCTTCCTCGCAGTGGCGGCGATGTACCTGGTGATCACCAGCGTGTCGTTGCTGGCCCTGCGCTATCTTGAGAAGCGCTACTCGGTAGGCGTAAGGGCGGCTGATCTATGATCTTCGACTACAACGTCATCTGGGACGCCATGCCGCTGTACCTCGGCGGCTTGGTGACCACCCTGAAATTGCTCGCCATCTCGCTGTTCTTCGGCTTGCTCGTCGCCTTGCCCCTGGGCTTGATGCGCGTGTCCAAGCAGCCGATCGTCAATGGTGCGGCCTGGCTCTACACCTACGTGATTCGCGGCACGCCGATGCTGGTGCAGCTGTTTTTGATCTACTACGGTCTGGCCCAATTTGAAGCCGTGCGCGAAAGCTTCCTGTGGCCGCTGCTGTCCAGCGCCACGTTCTGCGCGTGCCTGGCCTTTGCGATCAACACCAGCGCCTACACCGCCGAGATCATCGCCGGTAGCCTCAAGGCCACGCCGAACGGTGAGATCGAAGCGGCCAAGGCCATGGGCATGTCGCGTTACAAGCTGTACCGCCGCATCCTGCTGCCATCGGCCCTGCGCCGTGCGCTGCCGCAGTACAGCAACGAAGTGATCATGATGCTGCAGACCACGAGCCTGGCGTCCATCGTCACCCTGATCGACATCACCGGCGCCGCGCGCACAGTGAACGCCCAGTTCTACTTGCCGTTCGAAGCCTATATCACGGCCGGCGTGTTCTACCTGTGCCTGACCTTTATCCTGGTACGCCTGTTCAAGCTGGCCGAGCGCCGCTGGCTCAGCTACCTGGCGCCACGGAAGCACTGATATGGAACGTATCGATCACCTGTTGCCCTGGGGCCACCTGGGCTGCGAGCGCCAGCTGAGCGTGTTTCGTTTCGGCAGCGGCGAGCGCAAGGCCTACCTCCAGGCCAGCCTGCACGCCGACGAATTGCCCGGCATGCGCGCCGCCTGGGAACTGAAAAAACGCCTCACCGAACTGGAACAGCAAGGTGCGCTCAATGGCGTGATCGAGCTGGTGCCCGTGGCCAACCCGATGGGCCTGGGCCAGCTGTTGCAAGGCAGCCACCAGGGGCGTTTCGAAGTCGGCAGCGGCAAGAACTTCAACCGTGATTTCGTCGAGTTGAGCGAGCCGGTCGCCGCGTTGCTCCAGGGCAAGCTGGGCGATGACCCGCACGCCAATGTGCGCATGATCCGCCAGGCGATGAGCGATGCGCTCACCGCGTTGCCCGAGCCGAGCAGCCAGTTGCAAGGCATGCAGCGCGTTTTGCTCAGCCACGCCTGCACCGCCGATATCGTCCTCGACCTGCATTGCGATGCCGAAGCCGCGCTGCATATGTACGCGCTGCCGCAACACTGGCCGCAATGGCGTTCGCTGTCGGCGCACTTGAATGTGAAAGTCGGCCTGCTGGCGGAAGACTCCGGCGGCAGCTCGTTCGATGAAGCCTGTTCGCTGCCGTGGTTGCGCCTGTCCCGGGCGTTCCCCGAGGCGCAGATTCCGCTGGCGTGCCTGGCGACGACCCTGGAGCTGGGCGGCCAGGCCGACACCGGCCGCGACGAGGCGATCTTCCACGCTGAAGGCATCCTCGCGTTCCTGGCCGAACAAGGCCTGATCAAGGGCGAATGGCCCGCGCCGCAGCATGAGCCGTGCGAAGGCCTGCCATTCGAGGGGACCGAGCTGTTGTTCGCGCCCCATGCCGGCGTAATCAGTTACCTGCGTCAAGCCGGTGACTGGGTGGAGACCGGCGAGCCGATTTTTGAAGTGATTGATCCCTTGACCGACCGCGTCAGCATTGTGTGTGCGGGCACGTCCGGGGTGTTGTTTGCCGTTGAACGGCTGCGTTATGCCCAAGCGGGTTTCTGGCTGGCCAAGGTGGCGGGGCGCGAAGCGCTGCGTCACGGGCGCTTGCTCAACGACTGACCACCTGTTTTTGTGAGAACCGACCGCATGTACAAACTTGAAGTCCAAGACCTGCATAAACGCTATGGCAGTCATGAAGTGCTCAAAGGTGTGTCCCTGGCCGCCGCGGCCGGTGATGTGATCAGCATCATCGGTTCCAGTGGTTCAGGCAAAAGTACCTTTTTGCGCTGCATCAACCTGCTCGAGCAACCTCACGCCGGCAAGATTCTGCTCAACAACGAAGAGCTGAAACTGGTGGCCAACAAAGACGGCGCCATGAAGGCTGCCGACCCGAAACAACTGCAGCGCATGCGTTCGCGCCTGTCGATGGTGTTTCAGCATTTCAACCTGTGGTCGCACATGACCGCGCTTGAAAACGTGATGGAAGCCCCGGTGCACGTGCTGGGCATGTCGAAAAAAGACGCGCGTGAAAAAGCCGAGTATTACCTGGCCAAAGTCGGTGTGGGCCATCGTAAGGATGCGTTCCCAGGCCACATGTCCGGCGGCGAACAGCAGCGTGTGGCAATTGCCCGCGCCCTGGCGATGGAGCCTGAGGTGATGCTGTTCGACGAACCGACCTCGGCCCTCGACCCGGAACTGGTCGGCGAAGTACTCAAGGTGATGCAGGACCTGGCCCAGGAAGGCCGCACCATGGTGGTAGTGACCCACGAAATGGGCTTTGCCCGTGAAGTGTCGAACCAGCTGGTGTTCTTGCACAAAGGCATCGTTGAAGAGCGTGGCAACCCGCGTGAAGTGCTGGTGAACCCACAGTCTGAGCGGTTGCAGCAGTTCCTGTCCGGCAGCCTGAAATAATCAAGACTGCTTTGTGCACCGAGTTAGTGCATGCTTCACAGCTTTAAGGCTGGCCTCGATCCCCTGTGGGAGCTGGCTTGCCTGCGATGGCGGTGGGTCAGTTTGCCTCTCTGGCACAGACACGCCGCCATCGCAGGCAAGCCCGCTCCCACATTAGATCTCCACATGTTTTGAGATTTGTGTTGGTTTCCGGGCTAGCATTGGCCCTTGTCTTCATTACCGTTCTTCGTTTCGGATAGCACTCCATGACCGCCCACAAAATTGGTTTCCTGATTTGGCCCAGCACAAAAGCCCTGACGCTTGCGCTGGCTGAGGAGGCCTTGCGCGTTGCTCAGCGGGTGCATCCGGACGTGGTCTACGAGTTGTCGTTCCTGCTCGCCGAGCCTGCCACCGAAGGCGCCTGGCAATTGCCGGGCGAGCCGTGGGCCGGCAAGCTCGAGGGTTTCCAGAAACTGTTCCTGCTGGCGGACGAGCCGCCGACCGTCATCGCCTCGCAACTGAGCGCTGCGCTCAAGCAGCTTGTGCGGGCGGGTTGCGTGATCGGTGGTTTGTCGGCGGGTGTGTATCCGCTGGCGCAACTGGGGCTGCTCGACGGCTACCGCGCCGCCGTGCACTGGCGCTGGCAGGACGATTTTGCCGAGCGCTTCCCCAAGGTCATCGCCACCAGCCATCTGTTCGATTGGGACCGTGATCGCCTGACCGCCTGCGGCGGCATGTCGGTACTCGACCTGTTGCTGGCCGTGCTGGCCCGTGACCATGGCGCCGAACTGGCCGGCGCCGTCTCCGAAGAACTGGTGGTCGAACGCATTCGCGAAGGCGGCGAGCGCCAGCGCATTCCTTTGCAGAACCGCCTGGGCTCCAGCCATCCGAAGTTGACCCAGGCCGTGTTGCTGATGGAAGCCAACATCGAAGAGCCGCTGACCACCGACGAAATCGCCCAGCACGTATGCGTGTCGCGACGACAGCTTGAACGCATCTTCAAGCAATACCTTAATCGCGTTCCCAGCCAGTACTACCTGGAATTGCGCCTGAACAAGGCGCGCCAGATGCTCATGCAAACCAGCAAGTCGATCATCCAGATCGGCCTGTCGTGCGGCTTCTCCTCGGGCCCGCACTTCTCCAGCGCCTACCGCAACTTCTTCGGCGCTACCCCGCGTGAAGACCGCAACCAACGCCGCAGCAGCAGCCCGTTCGAGTTGTCGTCGGTGCCGTCCGAGCGCGGCTGACCGCTGTTATTCCTCCATCGGTTCGGGTGTAGACGGTGGCGTCAGGGGCGCGCCCTGGGCGTTCAGGCCGGCTGCATCCACCTGCAGATCATTGCCCGTCTGGCGAAAATACTGCCGAAGGTGGTCCAGGCTGCCCTCCGACAGCGGGTTGCCGCTGAGGTCGGACTCGTCATCCCACGGCTGGCGCATGCTTAGAATGTCGTCCGGGACCTGGGTGATCAGGTTGTCGCTCAGGTCCACGGTGCGCAAATAAGGGCGGTCAAACAGCCCGAACGGTACCTCGCTGAGCCCGCAGTTTTGCAGGTAGAGGCATTCCAGCCTGGGCATATTGTCCAGCTCAGGCGCCCCGCCCAGCGGGTTGTCACTCAAGTCCAGGTACTCGAGGTTACGCAAGTCGCGCAACTTGGCGCGGGCCCGCGGGCTGAGGCGAAGGCGACTTTGCGTCAATGTCAGGCTGGTCAGCCTTGGCAGGTTGAAGATCAGGTCGGGGATATCGCTCAGGGCGTATTGATCCAGCGCCAGCGTGCTCAGGTTAGGGAATGCACGCACCAGGCCTTCAACGTTGGTGGTGGTGCCTTCGCCGATGAGCTCCAGATGCGAAACATGTTCGAACCGTGCGCTCAAGGTGGGCAGCTCGCCAAAGATCGACGTATGGCACGTCAGCTTATGGGTCACGCCATACCCGCCATTGAAATCGTCGATTTCGCTCTCGCGGCGCCAGCCTTCCTCCAGCGTTGTCTTGATGGCAAGGCGCTGGATTTGCTCCTCGGCTGCTGTCTGTTCGTCCAGTGCCACATCAAGGATGGGATGCCGTTCGGGTACGGTCAGTGCCCAGAGGTTGAGGTCTGCACTGAGGCGCTCGTATTCGCTTTCCAGACGACGGATGGCGCCGTCAATCGCATCCAGGTCGCCGGGCAGGCTGAAGATAAACACATTCACCTCCGCAGTGGTGAACGTCGGATACAAGGCTGCGATGCGCGCTTTATAGGCGCCGGGCGCATCGACCTGGAGGTGCTCGCCGCGGGTTTGGCAATAGCGCTTGAGCCGTTCCAGGGTCGCTCGTGACAGCGGGTTGGCAGATAAATCAAACGCGCTGGTAACTGGGGCCGGCCTTTGCAGCAGCGGTTCGGGGATCTGCGTGATCAGGTTGTGGCTCAGGTCTACGAGGTTGCGTTCGCGGGGCGTGAGCAGGCTCGGCGGAATCTCTGTGAGGCCGGTGTTGCGCAGTCCCAGGCTGTCCAGTGAGGTCATCGAAGTAAAGTCCGGGAGTTGCCCCAGAGGGTTATCGCTCAGGTTCAGCCGTTCCAGGTTGCTCTTTGCCTCCAGGGCCTGGACGGTTTTCGCTGACAGTCGCAGGTTGCAGCGTTCGAGGCTGAGGGTCGTGAGCTGTGGCAGTTGGAAAACCGGCTCGGGAATATCCTCCAGCGCATAGTCTTCAATGATCAGGTGCTGCACGTCCGAAAAACTCGCCAGCCAGTTTCCCACGTCCAACGGCTGAGCATCGCCACGGAGCCTGAGGGTCGACACGTGGGTGAACCGGCTGCTGAGTGTCGGCAATTTGCCGCTTATGGGGGCAGAGATGTCCAGCGCGTAGGTGGGATAAATGTCGTTGCTGTGGTCGTCCTGCTTCAGTTGCCGACGCCATCCGGCGAGCAGCGCCTGTTTGAACGCCTCGCGCTGGTAGGGGGCGGTTTCGCCGAGACCGGGGCTGTTCACCCAGGCGTCCAGCTCGTGGTTCAGCTGCTTGTAGTCAAGGTCCCGCCGCGCCAGTTCGATCTTGCCCATTTCCAGGTTGCCCGGCAGGCCGAAAATCAGGCGGTTGATTTCGTCACTGCTCAAGGTTGGGTAAAGCATCTTCGCGCTGGCAATGTCCACCGGGGCCGCATTGGCCTCCCAATAACTGCCGGTGCGCTGGAAGTAGGTTTTGACCTGCTCAAGGGTCTGGCCAGACAGCGGGTTGCCGGAAAAGTCGAACGAATGACTGGTTGTCACGGGAAGCTCGAAAAGTGCGTCGGGCAATTCAGCAATGCGGTTGTCCCGAAACAGCGCGGTCTCCAGCTGGGGGCGCTGCAAAATCCCGGCAGGCAATTGCGTGATACCTGTGTTGCTCAGATCGAGAAAGTGCAGGCCAGGCATGTTCTCGACACTGGGTATGAGCCCCAGCGGGTTGTTGAAGAGGTCGAGGGTTTTGAGCCGGGTCATGTTTTCAAGCGCGGTGCGGGTCTGGGCAGTCAAGGTGATGTTGCAATCGCTGAGGACCAGTTCATTGAGGCTGGGTATCGCGGGGACGCCATCGGGCAGTCTGTCGAGGTTGAAGTTGCGCACGGTCAGGCGGCGCAGGAACGGAAACATCGACAGGAACGTGTCGATCTCCAGTGGCCCTTGCTCGCCCTCCAGCGACAGGCTGGAGATATGACCGAAACGCCCGGGCAGCACGGGAGGATTGCCGGCAATCGGCCAGTTCAAGTGCAGTTGATAGCCATTGGGGGCGGGCGGCTCGTAGTACGCATCGAGCGGGGTTTCCAGGCGCCAGGCCCGGCGCAGTTCATCGGCCCAGGCCGTGCGGTTGCGCCTGGCATAGGCGAGTTCCTGACGACTGATGCGCACCTCGGCGTCAGCGCTCAGGCGCGGCGTGGCAGTGATCCAGGCCTGCAAGTCGCGCTCAAGTTGCTGGTATTCGTTGCGCAGCGTGCTCAGCGCCGTCGTGACCCCGCCGGGCGCTTGTTCCAGGCTGCGCACAATGTTGTCGATATGTGTGCGTGGCAACGCCGGGAACAGTTGTCGGGCGTGTTCATGCGCGGTCAGCGCGTGCTGCGCGCCGGGCATGGTCGTCGGCCGATAGCCCGGCATACCACCGCGCAGGCGCATGGTGTTTGGGTCGTAGGCGGGTTTGCCGACGGGGGCGTCCGCGAGCAACTCGCGCAGGTGCCAGTGGTGCAGGGCATGACGAGCAAGCGCCTGGCGCAGGGCCGGGCCCTGGCCGATATGAATGCCCAGCGCGGCGCGCGCCTGGTCGGGCAGCGCCTGGAGCAGGGCGGTGTAGAAGTCGGTTTCGCCAAACAGCGGGCCGCTGCTGTCGGTGGGCACATAGTCGCCGTTGGCGGTGTAAACCAGCGTGCGCTGAACGCTGGCGCGTTCATCACCGATCACATCGCGCAACGGGCCATCAGCGGTGTCGTTTCTGACGCTAATGCGCAGCCCCGCCGGCCAGTTCGGCACATCGGGCAGGGAGTGCAGGGCCAGGCGGTCAGTGTCCTGGTTGTCGATGCTGTCCAGGGACAGCCCTTCGTAGGCACGGCAGGCGCGTATTTCTCGCTGGGCCTCGTGCGCCAACTCGATCAGGCGCCGTGGTACCCGGCCTTGATCGAGGGCGCGCAGCTCCTCAGGGCGGGCGATGGCGCGCAGGGCTTCAGCGGCGCTCACCGGCAAGCCCGGCGACGCGTCGACAAGCGCGCTCAGCTGCGCATCGTCGGTACGCTGCAGGGCGCGATACGCCGACTCGAACAGCGCCCAGCGTTTTTCCCGTGCCAGGTGGGCAAGTTTTTTCCTGAGAACACGCGTACGTGCTTGTAGCGAGATTGTGGGATCGCCGAACGCTTCCCCAAGCAACGTCCTTCTCTGCGGTTCGTCCAGCGCTTCGATAAGGGTCTGGAGCAGGTCGCCATTGTTCAGTTGGTGCTCATGAATCTGGGTGACGCTGGCGTCTGGCGCGCCCGGGATTTCCCAGTGCGTGCGTCCCCGGCTGTCGATCAGGCGCAGGGTTCTGGTGGTGGGCCACAGCCCGTAGTTGGTCAAGAGCAGCAGTTGGGTCTGGGCATCGGCCAACGCCTGGACACGGGGGTCATCACTGTTCATTTGGTCGATGAAGGTTTGCAGGTCCTGGTCGATTTTGAAGCGCTCAAAGGTGTCGGCCAGCAGCGGTGGCAGGGGTTCGCGGGTCATGTAGAGTTTGCGCAGCGCCGCGTCTTCGACACCGCTGACGTGGCGAATCTGTGCCAGTTGCAGGTCGCTGAAGCTTTGCGCCTGATGGCCCAGACGGCGCATCAACTGGGCGCTGTCCCAACTCAGCGGCCGGTCCAGCTCACTCACCCAGGCGCCTTGGCCATTGCTGTATGCCGTTGGGCGGTAGGCATTGGTGCGGGTGGGATGCTTGAAGTAATGCGTCTGGGTGCTGGGGTCGAGCCCCAGCGCGTAATGCGCGCCGGACAGGGGCAGGATGTCTTGCTCGCCATGCGCGTGCAGGCCGAGCGGGTTGGCGCGCGAGCCTTCGGGCAGCGTCACCGCATGGGCGTAAGGCGCAAGGTCCGGTTGCCATAGCCGGTGCTGGCCATCGGGCAAGGTGACGGGTTTGAGGCGGTCGAAAAACTGCCAGAGTTCCGCGGGCAAGTGCTGGCGCAACAACCCTTCGGCAAGCGGCGGGCCGAGGGCGAACATGCCCAGTTGGACCATCTGCTCCAGCACAGACATCAGGTGCCCGAACGCCTGGGTCTTGAGGCCTTCGGCCCAGTCGACGATGCCCTCGAACGTGTCATCCAGCAGCTGATACGCGGTGTAACCCAGCATCAGTAAACCCACCGGCGGTACAAACGGCGCGGCGACCAGCGCGGCAATCTGCAGCAGGGCCGAGCCGATTTTTTCGAACAGGCTCCAGCGCTCCCAGCGGGTTTTCTGGTCGGCGCTGGCGGTGGACACGGCTTGAGCGCGTGCGTCATTGAACAGCTTGCTCACTGTGGTCTGGTAAAGGTGTTCGAGCACCGAGCCGCTGATCGGTGTGACGGCAAACTGCAGCTCAGGCTTGTCCATCGGCGTTTCCCGCCAGGCAGGGCGCGGGTCGCCGCGGGTGTGCGCATGCCAGGTGACGCGTGACAGGCGCTGGCCGAGGTCGGCGAAAAAATGCCCGCGCTCGTCGTGGTTCACGAAACGGCTGAAGAATTGCTGGTACGCAGGCTGGCGCAGGTCGGCGGTCAGGGCCTGCATGAACTGCACGCTGGAGGGGTACTCCTTGAGCGGGTGTTGCGGGTCGTGCGGAATATAGGCAATGACGGGCACCACGTGATTGGCCCGCTCAAGGTTCGCGGAGGTAAACAGCACAATGCCTGTCAGCGGGCTGGACAGGATGCTCAGGGCGTGACAGCGCAGTGCGTTGCAGTCCGCCGGGTTGCTCAACAATTGTTGCAGGCGCTGCGAGCTGGCTTGCGACAGGTCGCCCTGCAGGCGCGCCACGTGCAGGGCGAGTCTCAGGTTGGCAATCTGGCTGGCGTCGAAGCGGTGTTGCAGGTAGGCAGCGGCGACGGGGTTGTTGAGGTCCAGGAAGTGCTCGAAGTAGGCGCTGTATTGGCCGCCAAGGTCCAGTTCGCGACACAGGCGTGTAAAGGCCGGCACGCTGATACGGGTGTCTATGTCGGGCAGGGTTTCGAAATGCCCGGTGGCGGTGGGTCGGGTGATAAAACCGGACGGTGGCTCGTAGGCGTCGACAGTGGTTTCGCCAGCTTCAAAGTTATGCAGGGCGGCGTCCAGCAGCGACACGGTCCTGATCCGCGCTGCGCCGGAGCGCACCGGGAACCAGGGGATGGTCGCCGGTACAGATAGGCGCAGGTAGGTGCTGCGCACATCGCACTCCACACCGAAACGCTGCTTGAGCGCCTGTTGCAGCACGGGCGCGGCGAAGTCGGCGGGTGACTTGAGTGCGTCCATGGCCTTGTCGAGCCGGTTCTGGCTGATCCAGGCCTCACGGATCAGGCCTTTGAGCACCGCGTCCTGCTCGGCTGAGGGCTGGGCGTACCACGCCGGGGCGCTGGTTTTAAGGGCGTTGCGACGCGCGGCCGACGCGTTGCCCAGCCAGTCGGGGATCGCGTTTTTGAGCGTTTCATGATGAACGTCGCGCGCCGGAATCAGCCGGTCGAAGGCGGGCACGCTGGGTTGCTGGCTCATTGCAAAGCTTCCTGAGGATAAAATGATGCCCTCAGCAGAACAGTTCGCCGTCGCCGATCCGTGTTAGATAATTAAGCGCGAGCCGTAAATCGGTGCCGTTGGGCGAGCCCACGGTTTAAACTGCGCCATTGCGATGCTATTTGTCGCATTGGCGTAAACCCGCTGAAAACGCGGGTTGGCGCTATAAGAAGTTGTCGCTTGGCGGCAAGGCCGCACTGAAAACTGTCCTTACAATCCCTGCATCGCCCGCCAGTTCCAGGCAGGCGTTCCTCTTCAGGAGACTCCGATGTCCGTTGAGCAAGCCCCGGTGCAACGTGCCGATTTCGACCAGGTCATGGTTCCCAACTACGCACCTGCCGCATTTATCCCTGTGCGTGGCGCGGGTTCGCGCGTCTGGGACCAGGCCGGTCGCGAGCTGATCGACTTTGCCGGCGGCATCGCGGTTAACGTATTGGGCCACGCCCACCCGGCACTGGTCGGTGCACTGACCGAACAAGCCAACAAGCTGTGGCACGTTTCCAACGTCTTCACCAATGAGCCGGCCCTGCGCCTGGCGCATAAGCTGATCGACGCCACCTTTGCCGAGCGCGTGTTCTTCTGCAACTCCGGCGCCGAAGCCAACGAGGCCGCGTTCAAGCTGGCCCGCCGTGTGGCGTTCGACCGTTTCGGTACCGAGAAGTACGAGATCATCGCCGCGCTGAACAGCTTCCACGGCCGTACCCTGTTCACCGTCAACGTCGGTGGCCAGTCGAAGTACTCCGACGGCTTCGGGCCTAAAATCACCGGCATCACCCACGTGCCTTACAACGACCTGGAAGCGCTGAAAGCCGCCGTGTCGGACAAGACCTGCGCCGTGGTGCTCGAACCGGTCCAGGGCGAAGGCGGCGTATTGCCGGCTGAGCTGGCGTACCTGCAAGGCGCCCGCGAGCTGTGCGATGCGAACAACGCGCTGCTGGTGTTCGACGAAGTGCAAACCGGCATGGGCCGCAGCGGCCACCTGTTCGCCTACCAGCATTACGGCGTGACGCCGGACATCCTCACCAGCGCCAAGAGCCTGGGCGGCGGTTTCCCGATTGCAGCCATGCTCACCCGTGAAGACCTGGCCAAGCACCTGGTGGTCGGCACCCACGGCACCACGTACGGCGGCAACCCGCTGGCGTGCGCGGTGGCGGAAGCGGTCATCGACGTGATCAACACCCCGCAAGTGCTGGCTGGCGTGAATGCCAAACACGAGCTGTTCAAGGCGCGCCTGCAACAGATCGGCGAGAAATACGGCATCTTCACCGAAGTGCGCGGCATGGGCCTGCTGATTGGTTGCGTGCTCAGCGACGCGTTCAAGGGCAAGGCCAAGGACGTGTTCAACGCGGCCGAAAAAGAAAACCTGATGATCCTGCAAGCCGGCCCCGACGTGGTGCGTTTTGCCCCGAGCCTGGTGGTGGAAGATGCGGACATCCAGGAAGGTCTGGACCGTTTTGAACGCGCCGTGAAGACGCTGACGCAAGCCTGATAGCGACACATTTTGCTGGCTGGACTGGTTCAAAAATGTGGGAGGGGGCTTGCCCCCGATAGCGGTGGATCAGTCACTGGATTTATCAACTGACAGACTGCTATCGGGGGCAAGCCCCCTCCCACATTGGATCTGGGTGAACTCAGATCCCGTGTCCGGCATTTTTTCCTCTATGAGTTTTTCGAGTTAAGGAGTGACACCATGCTGGTGATGCGCCCCGCGCAAATGGCTGATCTGGGCGAGGTACAGCGTCTGGCTGCGGACAGCCCGATTGGTGTCACCTCCTTGCCGGATGATGTGGAACGCCTGAGCGACAAGATCGCCGCCAGCGAAGCGTCCTTCGCGGCCGAGGTCAGTTTCAATGGCGAAGAAAGCTATTTTTTCGTGCTTGAAGACACCGAGACCGGCGAGCTGGCCGGCTGTTCGGCCATCGTCGCGTCGGCCGGTTACTCGGAGCCGTTCTACAGCTTCCGTAACGAAACCTTCGTGCACGCGTCCCGCGAGCTGAAGATCCACAACAAGATCCACGTGCTTTCCCAGTGCCACGACCTGACCGGCAACAGCCTGCTCACCAGTTTCTACGTGAAGCCTGCGTTGGTCGGTTCGCCGTGGTCGGAACTCAATTCCCGTGGCCGCCTGTTGTTCGTCGCCAGCCATCCCGAGCGCTTTGCCGACTCGGTGGTGACCGAGATTGTCGGCTACAGCGACGAGAACGGCGATTCGCCGTTCTGGGACGCCATTGGCCGCAACTTCTTCGACCTCAACTACGCCGCCGCCGAGCGCCTGTGCGGGCTCAAAAGCCGCACCTTCCTCGCCGAGCTGATGCCGCATTACCCGATCTACGTGCCGCTGCTGCCCGACGAAGCTCAGGAAGCCATGGGTCAGGTGCACCCGCGTGCGCAGATCACCTTCGACATCCTGATGCGGGAAGGCTTCGAGACCGATCATTACATCGACATCTTCGACGGCGGCCCGACGTTGCACGCACGGGTCTCGGGCATTCGCTCGATTGCCCAGAGCCGCGTGGTGCCGGTGAAGATCGGCGAAATGGTCAAGGGGGCCGGCCGCCAGTACCTGGTGAGCAACGCGCAGTTGCAGGATTACCGCGCGGTGATGCTGGAGCTGGACTACGCGCCCGGCAAACCGGTGACCCTGGACCTGGCCGCGGCCGAAGCCCTGGGTGTCGGCGAAGGTGCCAGCGTGCGCCTGGTCGCTGTTTAAAGCAGAGTTTTGCGGGTGGCCTGGAGCAGGCGGCCCGTCTGAGGAGATAGCATGATCGTTCGTCCCGTACGCAGCAGCGATTTACCGGCCCTGATTGATCTGGCGCGCAGCACCGGCACCGGCCTTACCACCTTGCCGGCCAACGAAGAGCGCCTGACCCATCGGGTTGGCTGGGCGGAAAAAACCTTTCGCGGTGAAGCCGGGCGTGGTGATGCCGACTACCTGTTTGTGCTGGAAAACGACGAAGGCCGCGTGGTGGGTATTTCCGCCATTGCCGGCGCCGTCGGCCTGCGTGAGCCGTGGTACAACTTCCGGGTCGGCCTGACCGTCAGCGCCTCCCAGGAGCTGAACATCTACCGTGAGATTCCGACGCTGTTTTTGGCCAACGACCTCACCGGCAATTCCGAATTGTGCTCGTTGTTCCTGCACGCTGATTACCGCAACGGCCTCAACGGCCGCATGCTGGCCAAGGCGCGCATGCTGTTTATCGCTGAATTCCCGCAGCTGTTTGGCAACAAGATCATTGCCGAGATGCGCGGCGTGTCCAACGACGCTGGGCGCTCGCCGTTCTGGGAAAGCCTGGGCCGGCACTTTTTCAAGATGGAATTCAGCCAGGCCGATTACCTGACCGGCGTGGGCAACAAGGCGTTTATCGCCGAGCTGATGCCCAAGTTTCCGCTGTACAGCTGCTTCCTCTCCGAAGACGCGCGCAATGTCATCGGCAAGGTTCACCCGGACACCGAACCGGCGCTGAGCATGCTCAAGAGCGAAGGCTTCAGCTACCAGGGCTATGTCGATATCTTCGACGCCGGCCCGGCGGTGGAGTGTGAAACCAGCAAAATCCGTGCGGTGCGCGACAGCCAGTCACTGGTGTTGGCCATCGGCACCCCAGGGGACGACGCCACGCCGTTCCTGATTCATAACCGCAAGCGCGAGGAGTGCCGCATCACGGCCGCTCCGGCCCGTCTGGCGGCAGGCACGCTGGTGGTCGATCCACAGACCGCCAAACGCCTGCAGCTGGTGGTGGGTGATCAAGTGCGCGCTGTTGCGTTGTCTGCTGCTCGGGAGTCGAAATAATGAATTCGCTGTATATCGCAGGTAGCTGGTTGGCGGGCCAGGGTGAACTGTTCGAGTCGCGCAACCCGGTGACGCAGCAGGTGCTGTGGGCCGGCAATGGCGCCAGCGTCGAACAGGTTGAATCCGCCGTGCAGGCCGCGCGCCAGGCGTTTCCAGGCTGGGCCCGGCGCCCGCTGGAAGAACGCATCAGCGTGCTGGAAACCTTTGCCGCCACGCTGAAAAGCCGCGCCGACGAAATCGCCCGTTGCATCGGCGAAGAAACCGGCAAACCGCTGTGGGAATCGGCCACCGAAGTCACCAGCATGGCCAACAAGATTGCCATCTCGGTGCAAAGTTACCGTGAACGTACCGGCGAGAAGAGCGGCCCATTGGGCGACGCCACGGCCGTGTTGCGCCACAAGCCGCACGGCGTGGTGGCGGTGTTCGGCCCTTACAACTTCCCTGGCCACTTGCCGAACGGGCACATCGTCCCGGCGTTGCTGGCGGGCAATACCGTGCTGTTCAAGCCGAGCGAGCTGACCCCGAAAGTCGCCGAGCTGACCGTGCAATGCTGGATCGACGCCGGCTTGCCGGCGGGCGTGTTGAACCTGCTGCAAGGCGCGCGGGAAACCGGTATCGCGTTGGCGGCCAACCCCGGTATCGACGGGTTGTTCTTCACCGGTTCCAGCCGCACCGGCAATCACCTGCACGAGCAGTTTTCCGGGCGCCCGGACAAGATCCTCGCGCTGGAAATGGGCGGCAACAACCCGCTGGTGGTCGACGAAGTGGCCGACGTGGATGCGGCGGTGTACACCATTATCCAGTCGGCGTTTATCTCGGCCGGTCAGCGTTGCACCTGTGCGCGTCGCTTGCTGGTGCCCGAAGGCGCCTGGGGCGATGCGTTGCTGGCGCGCCTGGTGGCGGTCAGCGCGACGATTGAAGTGGGTGCGTTTGATCAGCAGCCAGCGCCGTTCATGGGCTCGGTGATTTCCCTCGGCGCGGCCAAAGCCTTGATGGACGCCCAGGCGTTGATGCTGGCCAATGGCGCCGTGGCGCTGTTGGAAATGACTCAGCCGCAGGACCAGGCCGCGTTGCTGACGCCTGGCATTATCGACGTGACCGGCGTGAACGAGCGCGACGATGAAGAGCTGTTCGGCCCGCTGCTGCAGGTGATCCGCTACGCTGATTTTGCCGCGGCGATCACTGAGGCCAACAACACCCAGTACGGTTTGGCCGCGGGCTTGTTGTCGGACTCCGAGTCACGCTACCAACAGTTCTGGCTGGAAAGCCGCGCCGGCATCGTCAACTGGAACAAGCAGTTGACCGGCGCTGCCAGCACCGCGCCGTTCGGTGGGGTAGGGGCGTCGGGCAACCATCGCGCCAGCGCCTATTACGCGGCGGATTATTGCGCGTACCCGGTGGCGTCGCTGGAAACGCCGAGCCTGACGGTTCCAGCCACGCTGACGCCAGGTATAACGCTGATCTAAAGGTGGGAGCGGGCTTGTGGGGGAGCTGGTTTGCCTGCGATGCGGGCAACTCGGTCCTTTAGTCAAACCGCGCCGCTGCCATCGCAGGCAAGCCAGCTCCCACAGTTGATCGGGTTTACAGATAGAGAGTAGCGGTGGTGTGAAGACTGCTATTGATGCCTATAAAAACAGATGTTCGTGGAGCCTCGCCGATGAAATCCTGTGAAGTCAATTTTGACGGTCTCGTGGGGCCGACCCATAACTACGGCGGTTTGTCCTACGGCAACGTCGCGTCCCAGAGCAACAGCCAGCAGTCTTCGAACCCGAAGGAAGCGGCGTTGCAGGGGCTGCAGAAAATGAAAGCCCTGATGGACATGGGCTTTGTGCAAGGCGTGCTGGCGCCGCAGGAACGTCCTGACGTGGCCGCGTTGCGCAACCTTGGTTTCAGCGGCACCGACGCTCAGGTGATTCAGCAGGCGGCCAAGCACGCCATGCCGCTGCTGGTTGCCAGTTGTTCGGCCTCCAGCATGTGGGTGGCCAACGCCGCCACTGTCAGCCCGAGCGCCGACACGGCGGACGGCCGCGTGCATTTCACGGCCGCCAACCTCAACTGCAAATACCATCGCAGCATCGAACACCCGACCACCAGCCGCGTGCTGGGCGCGATGTTCGCTGACCAAAAACACTTTGCCCATCACGCCGCGTTGCCGGCGGTGGCGCAGTTCGGCGACGAAGGCGCGGCCAACCACACGCGTTTCTGCCGTGACTATGGCGAGGCCGGCGTCGAGTTCTTCGTGTTTGGCCGCAGCGCGTTCGACACCCGTTACCCCGCGCCGCAGAAATACCCGGCGCGCCAGACCCTCGAAGCCTCCCAGGCCGTCGCGCGCCTGCACGGCCTGAAGGATGACGGCGTGGTCTACGCTCAGCAGAACCCGTCTGTGATCGATGCCGGCGTGTTCCACAACGACGTGATCGCGGTGGGCAACGGCGAGGTGCTGTTCTATCACGAGGACGCGTTCCTCAATACCGAGCAGATGCTCGCCGAGCTGCAAGGCAAGTTGGGCAAACTGGGCGGCAACTTCCAGTCAGTGTGCGTGCCGCGCGCCCTGGTCAGCGTCGAGGACGCCGTACGGTCCTACTTGTTTAACAGCCAGTTGCTGACCCGCGCCGACGGTTCGATGCTGCTGATCGTGCCGGAAGAATGCCGCGCCAACGAACGCGTCTGGCAATACCTGCAAGGCCTGACGGCCTCCGGCGGGCTGATCCGTGAAGTGAAGGTGTTTGATCTCAAGCAAAGCATGCAGAACGGCGGTGGCCCGGCGTGCCTGCGCTTGCGTGTGGCGTTGAATGAAACTGAGCTGGCGGCGGTGAACCCAGGGGTTATCATGACGGCGCCGTTGTACGACACCCTGACCCAGTGGGTCGACAAGCACTACCGCGACAGCCTGCGTGAAACCGACCTGGCTGATCCGCAATTGCTGCTTGAGTGCCGGACGGCACTGGATGAACTGACGCAAATCCTTAAACTGGGCTCGGTTTATCCTTTCCAGATCAACTAGCGCCACTTTTTTTACACCCTATGGCTGAGAACTCTTTATGACCACCGACACCCTGAAACTGATTCTTGAAGACACCGACGGCACCCAGCTGGAAACCTCCTGCACCCGCGTCGCCGTGGTCTGGCAGGGCAAGGAAATCTGGATCCAGCACGACGGCCGTGGCCAACTGCTGATTGGTGTGGACGTGGAAGAAGGCGACGCTGAGTACGCCAACCTGCTGATGCGCCCATTGGCCACCAACCTGATGAGCCTGCAACTGGAAATGGAACCGGCCGACGTTGAGGGTGATGACGACGATCACGTTCACGGCCCTGGCTGCAACCACTAAGGAAGCTGCTTATGCTCGCCCTCGGCAAATTGCTTGAACTGACCCTCGCCGGTCGCGAACCGGCGCAAAAAATTCAACTGACTGTCGACGGCGTGCAGATGCGCTGGGTCAGCGAGGGCGCGCTCGAAGTGCGCCCGCCGCAAGCGCTGGACAACGGCAGCGACCTGCTGCTGTCGTCTGGCATCCATGGCAACGAAACCGCGCCGATCGAACTGCTCGACCGCCTGTTGCATGGCATTGCCCGTGGGGAAATCAAACCCCGCACCCGTATTCTGTTCCTGTTCGGTAACCCCGAGGCCATGCGCCGCGGCGAGCGTTACCTCGAGCTGGACGTCAACCGGCTGTTCAATGGCCGTCACGAACAAAACATTGGCCCTGAGGCCATGCGCGCCGCTGAGCTTGAGCAGCTGGCCCGCACGTTCTTCAGCCTGCCTGAGCGCTCGCGCCTGCATTACGACCTGCACACGGCCATTCGCGGTTCGAAGATCGAGCAGTTCGCGCTGTACCCGTGGAAGGAAGATCGCCAGCATTCACGTCACGAGCTGGCGCGCCTGTGTGCGGCCGGCATGCAAGCGGTGCTGCTGCAGAACAAGACGTCGATCACCTTCACCGCGTTCACCTATGAGCAACTGAACGCCGAGGCGTTTACTCTGGAGTTGGGCAAGGCGCGGCCGTTCGGCCAGAACCAGGGCGTGGATGTTTCCCGCCTGGAGAGGCGCCTGACGCAGATCATCGAAGGCAGCGAGCCGGCCACCGACAGCCTGGACGGCCTGCAACTGTTTGCGGTATCGCGTGAAGTGATCAAGCACAGTGATGCCTTCCTGCTGCATTTGCCGGCGGACGTGGAAAACTTCTCGCCGTTGGCCAAGGGCTATCTGCTGGCCGAAGACGTGGCCAAGACCCGCTGGGTGATCGAGGAGGAGGGCGCACGCATCATCTTCCCGAACCCGAAAGTGAAGAATGGTTTGCGCGCCGGGATTCTGATTGTGCCCACCACGGACGCAGCGCTGGTTTAGCCCCCTTGAGGCTTCGCTAGGTACGCATCGCGTGTCGGCAATCCGAACTCCTTGCGCAGTGCATTTTCCGTAAAAGCCTCGGGGTTGGTCCGCGTGGGCGGGGTGTCGGGGTTCAGATCGAAGTCAAAAGGCGCCAGATCGATGGGCAGGCCCACGGCTTGTCGCTCCACGTTTTTGATCGCAACGGTTTTGCCTCCGTCAGTTTCATCGGTGGTGCCGGGCGCCACGGTACCGGTGACGGCGTTATAGGCGTGACACAGCTCGTGATAGAGCCCGATGATCGGCAGCGAGCCCGGTGGGCTGAAAAAGGGGTTGTACTCGATCCGCCCGCCGTAGGCCGGCGTGCCGGGCTGGCCGTCGCGGATCATCAGCGTGTCGCTGTCGGTGGAGGGCGTGAACCTGGCGTTGTTTTCATCACCCGGTTCAATGCTGACGGGTTGCCCACTGTGTTGCGCCGCAATATCCAGTGCGTGGAGCAGTTTTTGCCCGTTGGGCGAAACGCGCAGCACGCTGAGATCGGATTCGACGCGCGCAGCAAACTGCCTGTTTCCCCCAATCGACAAACCCGTTTTACCGACCTCGCCGGACGCCACGGGCGTCTGGTGGACCGTGTCGAGGTCGGTGGGGAACAGCACCGCCATGACCTGTTCGAGCGACGCGGTTGGCAGGCTGGCGAGTTTTTCAAGCAACCACGCGTAGCGTTCGTCGTTGGTCATGGTGACCAGGGTGTCGCCGGGCAGGCTGTATACCCGGTCTGTCGCCTTGAGCTTGCTGACATGGTCATGGCCTTTACCCGGATAGATGACGTTAGTGCCGCTGCCAGCCTTGATCGTGTCATTGCCGTCGCCGCCGCTGAGCAGGTGATGGCCGCGGCCTCCAACAATCACGTCGTCGCCCGGCCCGCCATCGATAAAGTTGAGCCCGGCGCCGCCGTGAATGCTGTCGGCGCCGTCACCCGCATAGATACGCGCGGTGCCGGCGCCGATGACCTGCGTGCTGTCGTTGCCGGGGCCGCTGTCGACGGTGCAGTCCTCGGCGCTGATCCGTAGCGTGTCATCGCCCTCGCCGGACAGGATTGTTGAGTGACGGCCGCCGACGCGCAGGTAGTCGTCGCCAGCGCCTGCGTCAATGCTGACGGGGTTCTGGAGGCTGTCATCGACATGGATGCAGTCGGCGCCATGGCCGGTGACCAGCTCGATGATTTGCCTCGGCGAAGACGGCGTTATCTGATAGAGCACCGTGCCTACGTACAGGTGCAGGTGATCGCCCGCTGCGCCGAGCCAGAGTTCGCTTTGATCGGCGGTGAATGCAAACCTCAGGGTATCCCTGCGCGGCGCCTTATCCTGGCGGGCCTGCAGCCTGAATCGTTCGACCCGAACGGCCGTGTCCCGATAGACCTCCGCGCGCGACGGGGCACCGCCCAGGTTGGCGGTTTTTTCTGCGTCGGTGGGCGAAAGGCTTCCCCCGTGCACGGTGTGAATGGCGCTGGGGGTGTCGGGTACAAACAGAGGACGGTGCATGGCGTGATGGCTCCGGGTCAAGTGAGAAGGCCGGCGGTGGCCCGGCGTGTGGCTCACTAGACCGCAGATACGTCATGGCGCGGTGGTAGATGCTTGAACGAAAAACGCCCCGCTCACGAGGGTGGGCGGGGCGTTTTCAGGGGCGACTTATACCGCCAGTTTCTGCTCGCTGCGACGGATGGCACGCACTTTGTGCAAGGTGTCGGCGCAGGTGCGCGCGGCTTCCTGGCCCTTGTGGACGAAGTGCTCGTAGAAGAAGGTGTGGTGTTCGCTGCCCGCGTGGAAGTGGTGCGGAGTCAGGGACACCGAGAACACCGGCACTTCGGTTTCCAGCTGCACTTGCATCAGGCCACTGACTACCGACTGGGCGACGAATTCGTGACGGTAGATGCCGCCGTCCACCACCAGTGCGGCCGCGACGATGCCGGCGTAGCGGCCGGTCTTGGCCAGCAGCTTGGCGTGCAGGGGCAGTTCAAAGGCGCCGCCGACTTCGAAGAAATCGATGTCCGATTCCTGGTAGCCCTGGGCGATCATTTCGGCGAGGAAGCCTTTACGCGATTGGTCGACAATATCCTTGTGCCAGCAGGCCTGGATAAACGCGACGCGCTCGCCGTGATGGTTCTTGATTTTGCTGTCGATTGCGGTGGGTTGCATGTTCTGACTCCTGTTTAAGAAAAAAACAGGGCGTTATGAATCGAATGGGATTTAAGGGTACGAACCACTGCCTCATGCAAGCATGAACCCAGCGCGCGGCCCTTAGGTGCCAATCCCGTTCTCTCTTCATCCGGACTATGACCGTCGGCCCCGGGATCACACCGGGTCTGCTGACCTTGTCGCCGTCCTGCGTGAGCAGTTCGAGAC
Organism: Pseudomonas sp. NFX183; assembly: GCF_047943075.1. Classification (NCBI taxonomy): domain Bacteria; kingdom Pseudomonadati; phylum Pseudomonadota; class Gammaproteobacteria; order Pseudomonadales; family Pseudomonadaceae; genus Pseudomonas; species Pseudomonas sp. NFX183. The sequence goes on from NZ_CP181333.1 coordinate 3,704,903, forward strand.
GCCAAGCGCTCGCGGGCTATGCACATTGCGTGCAATTACCGCCGGTGGGGAATTACACCCCGCCCTGAGAACGTTGCCGCCAGAACCCTGGCGGCGGAGAGTTTTTAACATGGTTTTTCAAAAACTGCACGAGCGCTGTATCGATAACCTATATCGGTTTGTTTGGTTGGTATTCGATTGAAGCCAATTGGGGCTTGATATTCCGTGGCTTTGCCCGCAGTAATCACCCACAAGAGCACATCACATCACCCCGTTAGAGGCCTGCTTCATGTCTGTGATCGACCTGCGTAGCGACACCGTGACCCAACCCAGCCCCGGCATGCTCGACGCGATGGCCAGCGCCGTCAGCGGTGATGACGTCTACGGCGAAGACCCCAGCGTCAATCTGCTGGAGGCCGAGCTGGCCAAGCGTCTGGGGTTCGAAGCGGCGCTGTTCGTGCCCACCGGCACCATGAGCAACCTGCTGGCGTTGATGGCTCACTGTGAGCGTGGCGAGGAATACATCGTCGGCCAGCAGGCCCACACCTACAAATACGAAGGCGGTGGCGCGGCGGTACTCGGTTCGATCCAGCCGCAGCCGCTGGAGGTGCAGGCGGACGGCTCACTGGACCTGGACCACGTGCTGGCGGCGATCAAACCGGATGACTTCCACTTTGCCCGCACCCGCCTGCTGGCGCTGGAAAACACCATGCAAGGCAAGGTACTGACGCTGGACTACCTGGCGAAAGCGCGGGCGTTTACCCGTGAACATGGGCTGTCGCTGCACCTGGATGGCGCGCGGATCTACAACGCCGCGGTCAAGCTTGGGGTAGACGCGCGGGAAATTGCTCAGCACTTCGATTCGGTGTCGGTGTGCCTGTCCAAGGGCCTGGGGGCACCGATTGGCTCGGTGTTGTGCGGCTCGCACGCGTTGATCGCCAAGGCGCGTCGTCTGCGCAAAATGGTCGGCGGCGGTATGCGCCAGGCCGGCTCTCTGGCGGCGGCCGGGCTGTATGCCCTGGATCACCAGGTACAGCGCCTGGCCGATGACCACGCCAATGCCCAGTGGCTGGGCGATGAACTGCGCAAGGCCGGTTATGCGGTGGAGCCGGTGCAGACCAACATGGTCTACGTGCAGATCGGTGACCGCGCCGACGCGTTGAAAGCCTTTGCTGCCGAGCGCGGCATCAAGTTGAGCGCCGCGCCGCGTCTGCGTATGGTCACTCACCTGGATGTCAGCCGGGCACAGATCGAGCAAGTCGTGCAGACATTTGCCGAGTTTTCACGCAAATGACGGTGCAGACCGTCTAATTGACTGTTTCTATCACATAAACACGCTGTACCACCGGCAAAGGGCCGATATAATGCGGCCCTTTGCCGTCGCTCCGTCTGATGATGTTGCGCACTGGCCTTTGGCCGCAGACTCCGTGGAAGAACCTAATGAAAAGCGCAGAAATCCGTGAAGCCTTCCTTCGCTTCTTCGAAGAGCAAGGCCACACCCGTGTAGCCTCCAGCTCCTTGATCCCAGGCAATGACCCCACCCTGCTGTTCACTAACGCGGGGATGAACCAGTTCAAGGACTGCTTCCTGGGCCAGGAAAAGCGCGCCTATACCCGCGCGACCAGCAGCCAGAAGTGCGTGCGCGCCGGCGGCAAGAACAGCGACCTGGAAAACGTCGGTTACACCGCTCGTCACCACACTTTTTTCGAGATGCTGGGTAACTTCAGCTTCGGCGACTATTTCAAGAAAGATGCGATTACCTTCGCCTGGACCTTCCTGACCGGCGTGTTGAAGCTGCCCAAGGAAAAACTCTGGGTCACCGTCTACGCCACGGACGACGAAGCGTATGACATCTGGACCAAAGAAGTCGGCGTGCCGGTCGAGCGCATGATTCGCATCGGCGACAACAAGGGCGCGCCTTACGCCTCCGATAACTTCTGGACCATGGGCGATACCGGCCCATGCGGCCCGTGCACCGAGATTTTCTACGATCACGGCGCCGACATCTGGGGCGGCCCACCGGGCTCGCCGGAAGAAGATGGCGACCGTTACATCGAGATCTGGAACAACGTGTTCATGCAGTTCAACCGCACCGCCGATGGCGTGTTGCATCCGCTGCCAGCCCCGTCGGTCGACACCGGCATGGGCCTGGAGCGGATCAGTGCGGTGATGCAGCACGTTCACTCCAACTACGAGATCGACCTGTTCACCAACCTGCTGAGCGCTTCGGCCGCCGCCATTGGCTGCGCCAACGAAGGCCAGTCGTCGCTCAAGGTGGTGTCTGACCACATCCGTTCCTGCAGCTTCCTGATCGCCGACGGCGTATTGCCATCGAACGAAGGCCGCGGCTATGTGCTGCGCCGGATCATCCGTCGCGCCTGCCGTCACGGTAACAAGCTGGGCGCCAGCGGCAGTTTCTTCTACAAAATCGTTGCTGCGCTGGTGGCCGAGATGGGCGATGCCTTCCCGGAACTCAAGCAGCAACAGGCCAACATCGAGCGCGTGCTCAAGGCTGAAGAAGAGCAGTTCTCCAAGACCCTGGAACACGGCTTGAAGATTCTGGAGCAGGACCTGGCCGAGCTCAAAGGCACCGTGGTGCCGGGCGACGTGGTGTTCAAGCTGTACGACACCTACGGTTTCCCTATGGACCTGACTGCCGACATCGCCCGCGAGCGCGAGCTGACCGTCGATGAAGCGGGTTTTGAGCGTGAGATGGAAGCCCAGCGCGTGCGCGCTCGCTCTGCCAGCTCCTTTGGTCTGGACTACAACACGCTGGTCAAGGTTGACGTGCCTACCGAGTTCATCGGCTACAAGGCGACCGTTGGCGCGGCGAAGATCGTTGCCATTTATAAAGACGGCAAATCGGTCGACGTGCTCAATGAAGGCGAAGAGGCTGTTGTGGTCCTGGACCAGACGCCGTTCTACGCCGAGTCCGGTGGCCAGGTGGGCGATTGCGGCTACCTGAGCTCGACGTCCGGTCGTTTTGAGGTGCGCGATACCACCAAGACCGGCGGCGCATTCCTGCACCACGGTGTGTTGGTGTTGGGCAACTTGACCGTCGGCGCGCCGGTAGACACTCAAGTGGATGCCGACGTGCGGCATGCAACTGCTTTGAACCACTCCGCCACTCACTTGCTGCACGCCGCCTTGCGCCAGGTGCTGGGTGAGCATGTGCAGCAGAAGGGTTCGTTGGTTGATAGCCAGCGCCTGCGTTTCGACTTCAGTCACTTTGAAGCGATCAAGCCTGAGCAGATCAAGGCGCTGGAAGACATCGTCAACGCCGAAATTCGCAAGAATACCCCGGTGGAAACCGAAGAAACCGACATCGAAACCGCCAGGAACAAAGGCGCCATGGCGCTGTTTGGCGAGAAGTATGGCGACGAAGTACGCGTACTGAGCATGGGCGGCAGCTTCTCGGTGGAGCTGTGTGGCGGTATCCACGCCAACCGTACCGGCGACATCGGTCTGCTGAAAATCATCAGCGAGGGCGGTGTGGCTTCGGGTGTACGCCGTATTGAAGCGGTCACCGGTGCTGCGGCCCTGGCCTACCTCAATGCAGCCGAAGAACAACTCAAGGAGGCGGCCAGCCTGGTCAAGGGCAGCCGCGACAACCTGATCGACAAGCTCTCTGGTGTACTGGAGCGCAACCGCCAGCTGGAAAAACAGCTGGAGCAGTTGCAGGCCAAGGCGGCCAGCGCAGCGGGCGACGATCTGTCGGCCTCTGCCCTGGACGTCAAGGGCGTGAAGGTCCTGTCCGTGCGCCTGGATGGTCAGGACGGCAAGGCGCTGTTGGCCTTGGTCGATCAGTTGAAGAACAAGCTCGGCCGCGCAGTGATCCTGCTCGGCAGTGTCCATGAGGATAAGGTTGTTCTGGTTGCCGGTGTAACCAAAGACCTGACTGGCCAACTCAAGGCTGGTGATTTGATGAAGCAAGCCGCCGCGGCAGTGGGCGGGAAGGGCGGTGGTCGTCCGGACATGGCGCAAGGCGGTGGTGTAGACGCCGGTGCCCTGGACGCGGCCCTGGCCCTGACCGTGCCGTTTGTCGAGGCCGGTATTTAAGGCACTGTTAATGAGCCCATGGTCTAGTCATGGGCTTGCTCAGCTGCTGGAAAATTTGTTTATTGGGCGCCCCTTTACGGGCTGAGGCGGCTTAGAAATGGCTTTGATCGTACAGAAATTCGGAGGCACCTCGGTCGGTTCTGTCGAAAGAATCGAGCAGGTCGCCGACAAGGTTAAGAAATTCCGCGACGCCGGCGACGACCTGGTAGTGGTGCTGTCGGCCATGAGCGGCGAGACCAATCGCCTGATCGATCTGGCCAAGGCGATCAGCGGTGATCAACAGCCGCTGCCGCGTGAGCTGGATGTGATCGTGTCCACCGGTGAACAGGTCACTATTGCCCTGTTGGCCATGGCGCTGAACAAGCGTGGTGTGCCGGCGGTGTCCTACACTGGCAGCCAGGTGCGCATCCTGACCGACAGCGCACATACCAAGGCGCGCATCCTGCAGATTGATGATCAGAAAATCCGCACAGATCTCAAAGCCGGGCGCGTGGTAGTTGTAGCCGGTTTCCAGGGTGTGGACGAGCAGGGCAACATTACAACCCTGGGGCGTGGCGGTTCAGACACCACCGGCGTAGCGCTGGCAGCGGCCCTTAAGGCTGACGAGTGCCAGATCTATACCGATGTGGACGGCGTCTACACCACCGATCCGCGTGTGGTGTCCGTGGCCCAGCGCCTGGACAAGATCACCTTTGAAGAGATGCTGGAAATGGCCAGTCTCGGTTCCAAGGTGCTGCAGATCCGCGCGGTGGAGTTCGCCGGCAAGTACAACGTTCCGCTGCGCGTATTGCACAGCTTCAAAGAGGGTCCGGGCACCCTCATTACTATTGATGAAGAGGAATCCATGGAACAGCCGATCATTTCCGGCATCGCTTTCAACCGCGATGAAGCCAAGCTGACGATCCGTGGCGTGCCGGATACTCCGGGCGTGGCCTTCAAGATCCTCGGTCCTATCAGTGGCGCGAACATTGAAGTCGACATGATCGTGCAGAACGTTTCGCACGATAACACCACCGATTTCACCTTCACTGTGCACCGTAACGAGTACGATGCGGCGGAGCGAATCCTGCAGAACACCGCGAGCGAGATTGGCGCCCGTGAAGTGGTCGGCGATACCAAGATTGCCAAGGTTTCGATCGTGGGCGTGGGCATGCGTTCCCATGCCGGCGTTGCCAGCCGCATGTTTGAGGCGCTGGCCAAGGAAAGCATCAACATCCAGATGATCTCCACCTCGGAAATCAAAGTCTCGGTGGTGATCGAAGAGAAGTACCTGGAACTGGCTGTACGCGCGCTGCATACCGCTTTTGAGCTGGACGCTCCGGCCCGACAGGGCGAGTGATGCGATGCCAGGAAGGCGCGGTTTACCGCGCCTTTCATTTTTTTGTGGGGCGCATGGTCTTTTGCGTGTGCTCGACAATACTTAGGCCGTTAGGGCTACGGCTTTCATGTCGTAGGTCGAACGCCTTTTTTTTGCAGACTGTTGTTCCTGAACTGAAATGCGTGAGGAGAAAGGTATGCTGATTCTGACTCGTCGGTGCGCAGAAAGCCTGATTATCGGTGATGGCGAAATCACCGTGACCGTGCTCGGCGTCAAAGGCAATCAAGTACGTATCGGGGTTAACGCTCCGAAAGAGGTAGCGGTCCACCGCGAGGAAATTTACCTGCGGATCAAGAAAGAGAAGGACGAAGAACCAAGCCTTTAATTTTTATCGTTTTTTATGTTTGCAAACGGGGATGAACGTGGTTAATATACGCCCCGTGTTGCGGAGAGCTGGCCGAGTGGCCGAAGGCGCTCCCCTGCTAAGGGAGTACACCTCAAAAGGGTGTCGGGGGTTCGAATCCCCCGTTCTCCGCCATTATTTGCTTAGTACGTTGCAATCTGGTTTTTTCGGTAAGTTGTTGAAATTACTCGAAAAAATAGCTTTACATAGAGATTGAACGGCCTATAATGCGCGGCAACAAATGCACTCGTAGCTCAGCTGGATAGAGTACTCGGCTACGAACCGAGCGGTCACAGGTTCGAATCCTGTCGAGTGCACCATTTAAGAGTCAGTTGCAGCAATGCAGGTGACTCGGCTTCAACCAGTTGTGATCTGGTCTAAAAACACAATCTGCACTCGTAGCTCAGCTGGATAGAGTACTCGGCTACGAACCGAGCGGTCACAGGTTCGAATCCTGTCGAGTGCACCATACAAACAAAAAGCCCGCCTAGTGCGGGCTTTTTGCCGTCTGGGGTTTGTGTGGGATTTTATCTTTTTCTCCCGCGCCATGTGTTTTCCTTATCCGCTGCGTCGTCGCAGTTCATAGATACAGCCAAAGCTCAGCTTTGGCTCGCAAGCGCTTGTTCTTTCCAGTTTTTTAACGTTTAAAACCGACGCAAGGTGTATCATTGCGCCCGTCAGCCCCGCCGGGGCTTGTGGAATACCTCCATGGACTTACCCAGTAGTTACTTAGTACCCCGTTTTACCAATCATGAATTGACTGATTGATCCTTCCGGCGTGCCCCGCTGCTGGGAGTGGAGTTCGCCTATGACCGAAGTAGAAGTAAAGAAAACGCAAGACAGCCTGCAGGATCGCCTGGCTCAAGTCATCGAGCTGCTGCAGCGCCAGCGCGTGGTCGAAGACCTCACGCACCGCCAGGAAGGTCCGCATCACGACCGCGTCGAAAACCTGGTGCACCGGCAGAACCTCGTCGAGCTGCAACGCAAGCTCGATGACCTGCACTCCGCCGACGTTGCCTATATCCTCGAAGCCTTGCCGCTGGATGATCGACTGACCCTGTGGCAGTTGGTGAAGGCCGACCGCGACGGCGATATTCTCCTCGAGGTATCCGACTCGGTCCGTGAAACCCTGATCGCCGACATGGACGATCATGAGCTCCTGGCAGCAGCCAGGGAGATGGACGCCGACGAACTGGCCGACCTGGCCCCCGAGCTGCCCCGTGATGTTGTCCATGAGCTGATGGAAGCGCTCGACAGCCAGCAGCGTGAGCGAGTGCGCTCCGCGCTGTCCTACGACGAGGATCAGGTCGGCGCATTGATGGACTTCGAGATGGTCACCATCCGCGAAGACGTCAGCCTGGAAGTGGTACTGCGTTATCTGCGTCGCCTGAAAGAGTTGCCCGGTCACACCGACAAATTGTTTGTGGTCGACTACGAAGGCATTCTCAAGGGCGTGCTGCCAATCAAGCGTCTGCTGGTGAATGATCCGGACAAGAAAGTTGCGGATTTGATGGCCAGCGACACCGTGAGCTTTCACCCGGATGAGGACGCCTACGAGGCGGCGCAGGCGTTTGAGCGTTACGACTTGATCTCGGCGCCGGTGGTCGACAAGAACGGCAAGCTGATTGGCCGTTTGACCATCGACGAAATGGTCGACCTGATTCGTGAAGAGAGTGAAACCGAAGTCCTCAACATGGCCGGTTTGCGTGAAGAGGAAGACATTTTTGCGTCGGTCTGGCGCTCTCTGCATAACCGTTGGGCCTGGCTGGCGATCAACCTGATCACAGCCTTTATCGCCTCGCGCGTGATCGGGCTGTTTGAAGGTTCGATCGAGAAGCTGGTGGCCTTGGCGGCGCTGATGCCGATTGTGGCGGGTATCGGCGGCAACTCCGGTAACCAGACGATCACCATGATCGTGCGTGCGATGGCGCTGGATCAGGTGAGTACGGCCAATTCCTCACGCCTGCTGCGCAAAGAGCTGGCCGTGGGCCTGATCAATGGCCTGGTGTGGGGTGGCGTGATCGGCGTGGTGGCTTACTTGCTGTATGGCAGTTGGTCGCTTGGCGTCGTGATGACCGCCGCCATGACCCTCAACCTGCTACTGGCGGCGTTGATGGGGGTGTTGATCCCCATGACCCTGGCGCGCCTTGGGCGTGATCCGGCGATGGGTGCCAGTGTGATGATCACTGCCATGACCGACAGCGGCGGCTTCTTCATCTTCCTGGGTCTGGCGACGATCTTTCTGCTCTGATCCCCCTCAGCGGGAGCACATCTGCTCCCGCTTTGCCGTCTATTCCCGGCACTCATTTATCAAATCGCAGGCAAAAAAAAGCCAGCACATGGCTGGCTTCGGCTTTCAACTGCAGATCAATTGGCTTCTGCGGCCGCCTCAACGTCGTGCGCAATAAGCGAGACGAGAGCATTTTGCTGGCGGTGGGAGAGCTGACGAAAACGCTGCAGCAGTTCGCGTTCGTGCAGTGACAGCTCAGGGCTGTCCAGGCGCATGCTCAACTCTTCGCCCAGCGCACCTTCCTGAATAAGGCTCTGTTCCAGGCGCGCGATGATTTCGGAGTTCATGCTGCGGTGATGATTGCGAGCCACCTCGGCAATGCGTTCCCGCATTCCGTCTGGCAGACGTACGACGAACTTGTCAGCCGTACGGCTGGAATAAATTGCCTGTTTCAATGGGCGCATATATTTAACCGGTTAGTTCAGGGGAGCGGTTTTTGGAATTGGCCGCAAGATGAGTGTTAAGACAAGGCTCACGACCAAAGTTCAACCCGAATTACAAAGAGGCCGCATCATGCCTCAGATTTGACAGTTCCTTGGCGTCAATTCTGTGACAAATATTGAACTGCCTAAAGGCTTTATGCCAGCACTCATTTGCATTTTTGCGGACTGGTTTGAAAACTTTTCAACGAGTGATTCCGCAAAGGAACTTCTCGCAAGTCCAGGCCACGGCAGGGTTTGAGGCCGCACATCCTATAGCAATATGGCCTTTTGCCCTCGTGTTTAAGACTAGTGGCAATTTGCCGATTTACTAGCACGAGGCGACATAAGGTAGGGGGGCAAGCAGGAGGGAGGAATCAGCGTAAGACGGGGTCGAATTTAATTCTGCGGCCCACGATGAGCGTCAGCAGCAGAAGGCTTGCACATACACCGGCAGCAACAAAAGCGGTGGTTTGCGCATCTTGGGCATCGGCGCCAAGGCCTGCGATGCCGGTTGCAACGGTCAGGCACAAAAACAGCCAGGCAGATTTAGTCATTCGCGATCCCTCAGAAAACCCAGTGTTCAGATGCTGGCGCGGCCTGACTGCCCTGGGTCAGGCGTACCGGCGATTGTGCGTTGGGCGTCATCACCGCCAATTGCGGGCGTTGTTGCAAATGGTGCGGCACCGCCTGGCTGATCTGTGCGGGATCATTGCTGCCAGTCGATTGAAAATGGAAGGTCACCAGTGCAGCAAGGGCTACGGTGTTGAGGGCTAACAGAAGGGCACTGTTCATGGTCATGTTCTCCGCTTAACGCCGTGGCCGGTTAGGTTTTGTAGGAGAAGTATTGCAGGTCTCGTGCCAAACTATTATTTCAATAAAATCAGTGGTTTAAGTCTACTTTAACGGCCCGTAAGGTTGCAATTTGCAATGCTGGCATTTTGGGGGAGTGCATTTTGCACGACGGTGATGGATCCCCCGGTTTTACGGGTTCAAACCGCGCCCTGCAGAACAAGGACAGGCCTACGCTCAAAAAGCCAACGGACGACATGACAAAACCTACCTCGGCCGTTAACATGCACGCCGTCCGTCGCCGCGCCTCTTGTCCGGTGGCTGTCATTTTGTCCCAGTAGCTCAATTGGATAGAGCATCCCCCTCCTAAGGGGAAGGTTGGCCGTTCGAACCGGCCCTGGGACACCAATATATTCAGCGGTTTCAGCATTTTCCAATATGTGTGTTTTTTTCCGTGGGTGCACTGCGGGTGCATTTGGGGGCTGAATTCGCCCCCGGACAGCATCAGCCTTGAAGGGAGTCAACTGATGGCGTTGGTCGATATTTTCTCAAAGCGTCAGAAACGTTTGCGAGGCGAGTTCTCCGACGTTTATTCGTATGACGCCATCCCTGAACCGCTCCGTGTTCAAATCGTGCATATCATGCTAGACAGTCTGGGCAGAAGTGGAGAGCGCACTGAAGGTGAACCATGGCGCTTCATCTGCGAGACATTATCGCGGGAGTATGGTCTTTTCAGATTGTGCGATTCCCGATCTACACGCGGCCGCAATTACCACGAGGAGCTTGTAGACTTCTTCTTAGAGGTGAGAGACGTCGATAGAGCGCTCGATGTGGTGGAGATGGGGTTTCAAATTCTCCATAGGGTCGGTCGTGAATTTACATTCAGATATCGTCAAGATGCACATGCAAGTGTCACGGCTGCTATTGACGAGCTAAATGGGCGTTTCCGTGAACACTCCGTTGGCTATCAGTTCGAGGCCGGAGAAATTATCCGCGTAGATTCACAGTACCTTCACGCTGAGGTCGTTAAGCCCGCTCTGCAGCTGCTCAATTCTCCGGGCTTTGCCGGTCCGCAAGACGAATTCTTGAGAGCACATGAGCATTACCGTCACGGGAATTCAAAAGAATCTTTGAATGAATGTCTCAAGTCTTTTGAGAGCATGATGAAGGCGATTTGCTCGAAAAGAGGCTGGCCCCTAACTGGTAAAGAGACTGCGAGCGGTCTAATCAAGGTGTGCCTCGAGAAGAATCTTATTCCTGCTTTCTGGCAAACCCAGTTTACCTCGCTAAAAAGCCTTCTTGAGTCAGCAGTTCCGACGGGAAGGAATAATTTAGCTGGTCACGGGCAGGGCGCTGAAGCTACTACGGTCCCGGATCATCTGGTGGCATATATGCTCCATATGACGGGAGCGTGCCTAGTCTTCTTGGCTGAATCGGAGCATCGACTGCAATGAGTGGCTATCCTCTAATTCGCAGGACCGTTGTGGTTGAGCAGTTCGCGTGCCTCGCTGTGGCTCGTATGCCAAGGCCTGCGCCGAGCAGCTCCTTTACCCGCTTGTGCAGTTCTTCATCGACTGGGCGACCTTGATACTTGCCAGCGGCTTTCGCTTTCTCGATACCCTGCGCCTGACGCTCGCGGCGCTGTTCGTAATCCTTGCGCGCGATCGCGGCCATCATCTCCACAAGCATAGAGTTGATCGCCCCCAGCATTCTCCCGGTGAACTCGTCGCCCTTGGTGTCCTGCATTCCCTGGTGGCTGGTCGGTAGGTCGAGCGCGACGATGCGCAGCCCCTTGGAGTCGATCGCAGCCTTCAGCTTTTGCCAATCCTCCACCGGCAAGCGGGAGAGGCGGTCTATCGACTCCACCAGCAATACGTCACCCTTGCGGGCATCCTTGAGCAGGCGCAGCAGCTCAGGCCGGTCGGCTGTGGCGCCGCTGGCGTTCTCCAGGTACACGCTTGCAATGACCTTGTTATGGTCGCTGGCGAACTGCTCGAGCGACGCCCGGGCACGGCCGGCGTCTTGTTCTTCGGTGGAGGCTCGGAGGTATGCGCGGATGAACATGATGGGTGCCTGTATCAGTTAGGGCGTTCTACTAATACTGTTGCACTATGGGTGTTACTTATCAAGCGAAAAGCACGGAAAAGGTAAAATAAGCCTGTATCTGGATAGGCATACCCTAGAGAGCTTGACATCGAGAAAGGCGCATAGGAGTCTTCGATACTATTAGGAACTAGGTACGCGCTCAGGGAGAGGGCCTTTGATCTACACGCCAAATCCGCAGCATCGAAGCAGAGCTTTTGCAGGAATTAAGTCCCAATGGACGATCTCACTTCCTGAGGAGCAAGTATGTTTTGAGCTTGCCGCTTCAGCAGACTGGTTCGGAAATGACTGCTATTGGGGTCTAAATGTTGGTGGTGGCTCTGTGCAGCCTATTGGAATAGCTCCACCGCCCATTGGTTGCCCTCTCCATGTTGCAAAATTTGTGGGTGATTCTCATCAAAATTGGCATGGCTACCCAGTCGCGCACTGGATAGCTCCATGGGATAGGCCTACGGAAGTAATTTTGACTAGCTGGAAGGGGTTCGGGTTTATCTCGAAAGCGCAGATGGCCAAGATACATAGGGGCAAAAAATGCGCTCTGTGAAACTTAGCATACCCGGAAGTTACTGGGATTCTCAAATCTACTCTGGTGAACTTATCCTTTTGGGTGATGGGGGAGAGCTCCATAAGGTTGCCTGGGAGGCATTTATAGATGATATAGCAGATCAACATCTAGAAATTCAGACTGCGATTAGAGTGGCCTTTTCGGATAGTGATTTGTTCTATAACACTAAGGTTCGTAGAATTTTGCGCGACCCCCATGTTGAACATCCTATAAAGTTGCAGCTTTCAAGACTTTCTGAGGCTAATTTGCATGCGGAAAACATGCGGTCTCGCGAGTATTGGTCGACACAGACTAGCCCGTTTAACTTTCTCCCTACAGATACAGAAGTTTACTATAACCAATTTTTTGCAGGTGGCAATGAAGGTCTCTATTCATTTCCACGAACTGCCTCTACTCGTTCAAGAGAGAGCCGGTTAAATAAACATCATGACGCAAGTATATTTCAGGTTAAAGCATCCGAGCGGTTTAGCGCGCTGGCCACGGCTGCAGGCACGGACGGGCTATTTGATTTCAGCGTTCCACGAAGCAGTTTTGATTCGCTTGGAAATGCTAGACAGCTCGCCACCCAAGCCTGTAGTGCTTGCGACTGGGCATTTCAAAGCGTAATGGGGTGGACCTCTGAAGACGCGTTTATGGCCAGCTTTAGAGAGGAGAAAGACCCGGGAACTAAGAAGAAAATTCGTGTGTTTGATCGAATTATTGATCAGCGAGAAATCTTCGGATTGAGCGGTGTTGCTGAGCCTGATTTCGTATGGGGCAGCAGAGAGAAGATGTATAAAATATCTGGCGGAGCGATATCTGTCAGCAATTACAACTCCTCCTATAAAGCAGAAAAAAAATCTAATTCTAAGTTTGAATATTTAGGCGGGCAGAGCCTCCCATTTGATGGTGATGTCGTTTCAACGGGAACTGCACCATTTGGGACTGTCTTGGAAATGGACGACCGTATAATAGTTTTGCGTAGCGACGGTGAGATTGAAGTTTTTCCGGGGGAGCCAGTCCATTGGCGAGTTTTTCCACGCTCGGAGCACTACAGCAATCAACTGCATATAATTTATGAGGATTATGTAGATATTATCTCATTTACTCATGATTACTTTGTAAATCAGCAAGAGAAGATTTTTGGTTTTTCCAAGTCTCGTGATGAATGAACCTGTTTAGGATCTAGTTTATTTTCTTGGTTTTTTTAAACTTGATCTTCGGCGTAAATCGCAGCACTGATGATCGCTCCACCCCAGCGCCGGTTACCGCAGCAAAGCGGTACTGGGTTGCCCGAAGCAGTGGTGTTTCGGGCTGCGCCAAATGCATACGATGGCGTGTTCTCCGGCGCTGCGCTGGTCTTGAGACCACCGGCTTGGGGACTGAGCATCTGGATCACGCCGCCGGCGACCATACCCACGCCAGATGCAAATAGACCGGCCGATACGGGAGGCGCCCAGAACGTGAAGAATGACGCTGCGATCAGCACGGCGCCGATTACGGTTTGAAGAACTCCAGAGCGTTTGCTGCCCACTATCACGGGGGCGATGATGATGTCGCCCTTGCCTTGAAACCCAAGCTCACCCTCACCGATATTTTTCTTGCCTCGAAATACCGCGAACACGAGGCCGCGAGACTTCGCATTCGACAGAAACCGTTCAAACCCTGGGATCTGCACTGACAGTGCTTTGATGGCCTCGGCCGGCGTGCGGACGGAGAATTGATAGGACTTACCGAATTGCCGTAGCTGCCCGCACAGCTTGATGGTGGTGAGTGGGGCATATTCAATTGCTGTAGCGGCCATATGGCCTCCTATGGATTGGTGGAAGGGGCTGGAAGCCCAAGGCGAATGGCGAGCACAGCGCGCGACATACGCGCCTGATCGATGGTCAATTGCTCCTGGCGCGGGTCGTAGTTCCACACCCGGTTGTAGATCGAATCGCTGGCCCGGGCGCCGCGGAATGTCCCTCTCAGCAGATCGGCCGAAACCCTGGCCTCTTCCTCGGTGAAGAAGGGGCCGTCGACTGTCACCTGTTGGCCACCACTGACGTGCTGGACCTCCCACACCGTGTAGCCGGCGTCCGGCCCCTGGATCAGTTCGTAGGGTTTGAATTTCTGCGTTTTGCACGCCTCGGTAAAGCGCTCTTGAAACGTCATGTCTTTTTACTCAAAGAATCAGCCGGCTGATCGGCGCTACCAATACTTGCGTAGCGCACGGATGGTCAGTTAGGCCGCTTCGGATTGATCAGGGGTCGCTTTTGCAGAGGTGCGAGTGGGCATTTTCGCCAGCCATTCGCGAAGTGCTTCGGAGCCCTCACAGCCCGATCGCCACTTCTCAAACCGGCCGGTGTACCCATTCGAATTGGCAACCATGCCGCTCAGTGCGACACCGGCATTGGAGGCGGTGGCCAGCACGTCATCGTAGATCGCTAGCATCTGCTTGAGCCCTTCAATGTCTTCGGCGCGGGACGCGGCAATACCTGCGCGCGAAAGGCTGTCAGCCGCCTCTGGCGATAGCCCGGAGAGCATTGGGTTGGCTCTGAGCACGGCCTTTACAACGTCGGGGTGACTACCAGCGCGCGCTTCAGCCACTAGCCGCTGACGCTCCTCCGGCTTGAGGCCTCGCACGATGGCTCGAAGCTCCTGATCAGCCAGGAAACCAACAACGTCCGAGCTAGCGCGAGGCGTGACCGCTGCAAACCCGCTGGCCACTGTTTGGGCCAGTGTGAGCATATCTTTTGCCGCCTTCTCCATCGCCGGCATCAGAGCGGGGATGATTCCATCAATCTGCTCTTTGCCCTTGCGCTCAATGGCAGCGGCGTTGAGGTCCTTGTTCTCGCGAATTGAGAGAATTTCTTCACCGAGGTCCTTGAACGCCTCCAGCGACAATCCCTGCAAATGGCGAACGGACTTCAGCAAGCCACCGGCCTGCCAGGTTCCTTTGGTGCCATCGGGGCGCTGAATATTGAAGGTTCTGGCCTCTACCTGGGAGTGCTCGTATTCGGAGTAGTGGAGATTGGCCAAGCCAACTTTGAGAACGGATCGTTTGCCGATTTTCATTGGGTTACCTTTTGATTGTCTGGCCGTGGTTCGGCCGTTTGTTGGTCTGAGGCTTCGCTCAGGATCTCGAATAGGGACACGCTCTCTTGGGGGCCGCCGCCGGTTGCTGCGGCGTGCAACTCGTCCATAAGGGCGCTGATCTCTCGCACGTCGCGATTGAACTGGGTGAGACCGGATTGCTGGCGCAACTTGGCCACCTGGCTACGGATGTTCATGGCGGGCCTCGATGATCAGTCGGTATTGTTCTGCGACGTGATTTTTGATGTGTTGCCCATCAGCCAATGGCGGGAAGATCCAAGCGTTAGCGCTTGGGAATGGCCGCATATCCATCACACCTACTGGAGCGGGACGGCGGAGGCTTTCAATTGCGCGGACGTGGAGAATGAACGCCTCTGCTAGATTGGCCGCGTCATAGCTGTTCATGGTGCAGAGTGGGAAGTGCATCACCGTCTGTACGCCCAGGACGGGATAGTTGAACGAATGGCCCACGGTCTTCGGGTAGTCCATCTCGTCCTCAACCGCGTCAACCCTGCAGTCCACCACCGTCAACATAACGAGAACTGTCTCTTCGTCGTCTGCGCCGATCTTTTCTGCAATTCGCTTGAGCTCGGCCCGCATCCACTTAATGCTCATTGCCGCATTCCCTCCATCTGTTCGCGGAGTTCTTCGACGGCCTTCTGTAGCTCGGCAACTTCGATTACACGGGCAACAGCGCCTAGCCCTTCAATCAATGCTTTGCCCTGATCTGGCGGTAGCTCGCCGGCGGCAACTGCGCGAAGGATTGATTTGGCTGCGCTGGGTAGGTCGGTATCGTCAAGGTCGAAGCACACTGTCTCGGCAGTTGGCTTGATTGGCGGTACCAGGCGTTCAAGGATCAGGCGGCAAGCCTGCATATCGCCCTTCTTGGCCGCTGTCAGAACCTTCTTTGTCACGGCGTCTGCACCTTCCGCGAGTCGGGCGCGCAGCTCCTGCGTCTGGCCGGATCGACCGCCAGGATTACCCGACTGTCCGGGCTTCCATTTGCCGGCTTTATCGCGATCAGTCATGCGGCGGGCGATTCCATAGCGATGACCGGTTTGTTTTCGGCGAGCGCTATCAGCAGGGCGGATGCTTGAACGCTTCCGTCTGCTGCGGCTTCGCGAAGGCGGCCCCAGGCGGCGGCAACTTCGGATCGAGTTGGTTTGTGCTGGCGTCCTCGGGCTGGCTTAGCTGTGTTCATAGGTGCTGCCTCGAATGGGTTTTGAGTGGCTCAAAAACTCACATTAGGCATGATCTGATCATTTATCCAGTGCTTTTTAGGTGCACTCTAGGTGATACACATAACCGGATTAAACGGGACTGAAATAGTTGGTTTGCAGCGGATTGAGGAGGGAATTTCTGTTGCAGTAAGTCTGGGGTAGGCAAAGTGATACGCAGCCGGGTTTCCGGCTCAGTCCGATCTCAGATTGAGGATGGAGCGGGGAGGGCTGACCTACCGTTTCGGTATGTCGGGTTTCCGCGCCACGTTTTGCGGGATTTGAAAACGTGGCGCGGAAGTATGATCCACCACTGGTGGAATACCCTGATCGGTGGGATTTACGAACCACAGAGAAATCCTCGGCAGTTCGCCGCCCAGGCAGAGTGAGGGAATCCCACTCGGGTCAGGATGGTTTGAAGGTGAGCAAGGATCACATTTGAGTGAGGGTGTTGCTGTCGCGGCAACACCTGCTCCAGCCTGCTGTCAGGCTTAACCGTCTTACTCAACAAAGTAAAAGTTACAAAGCTCTTTTAATTGAGATATGTGAGAAACTTTTAATTTTGGGAAGCCGCTTTCATCAAAGTGTGCAATGGCCACGTGAACATTCTCAGGTGCCTTGGATATTTCAATGTTCTGCAGCGACTTAATTGCTTCAACGGTGTCGATATTGTTACTCAAAACAAGGAAAATTGTTATTGTGGTAAATTTTGAGATGTGGCTAATTTTTATCCCTTGTCGGATAACCCTTGATATTACATCAACGTCCAAAGTGTCTATGTGTCTAACATCGTAAGCATGGTGTTCATTGCCGTTTTGGGCTATGAAGTCAATATAACCTTCGGATGATTCTTCCAGTATTGGATAAATATTAAGTATCCAGTTCGCTATTGCGGTGTACAGAGCGGAGTACGGATGCGCTGGGTTGAGTGTGCTAAATTTATTTTTGTTGGCGGACGAAATGTCTCTTACTTCATTTAATGTTTGTTCGGATATCTTGGCTTTGAGGAAAGTTTGTGAGAATTTGAGGAAGCCTTCTGGCTTGTACATTAGGAAAGTTTCCGCACCAGCCTCAGAAGCCTCCTCTGTCAACTCGGGACGGGGTCCGATTGTTTTGGAACCTTGTAAATCGATTTTTCTCCACCAATCTTCCTTTCCATCATCTGTTACAAAAATAATTTTTTCTATTTTTGCATTTTTGATGTGGTTAAGAATTTGACGCCATACGAGGTAGTCACCGTATTTGCGCTTGTAAATTATTCCTCGGTGGGCGAACTCGTCGATGCTGTGTTTGTCCTTTTTGGAGTCCTCATAACCAGGTGGTATTTTGCATTTGTATCTGATGTCTGCAATTTTGAATAGATCATCTATGTCTTTTTGAGTTGGAAAAGATGGACCAACTTTTCCGTCGAATAAATCTTCGATTTGTTGTTTTAAAGGATCGGTTGCGGTTAGTTGTTGTTGCGACTCTTGTAGTGTTTTTAGTTCTTTCAGGAATTTGTCTGCTAATTCTTTAAATCCTGATATCAAAGAGTCAGGGTTTATCAGTGCGTGACGTTTGTGTAGTTGAAGTTTGTCGATGTCGTTCGAGAGGCTTGATTTTGCTTTTTCTATAACGTCCTGTATTTCAAAGAAGCGCCTGCTTTGATCCGCTACAACATGGAGTCGATTTCTTTGGAACTCTAGTGCTACATGGTGCGGTATCCAGATTCTATCTGATAGTTCGCCCAATACAGTGATTAACTCTTCACGGGTATTCGTCTGATACCTGTATAAATTTAAAAGTACGTTTGTGTCGAATACAAACAGCGCGTTTTTCCAAACGTCGTCATAGTCTACCGTGCTGACATCGTTATATTGTGGAAAGAGTCCCTTCATGTGCCCTCCAGACGTTATCGTTGAAGCCCAAACCGACACTGGTTCGCTGCTTAGCATGATATGAGACAGACCTCATCATCTGAATCAAACCGTTTGGTCTGTCTCATAAATTTTTGACAGGGTATCCCTGACTTGAGCCACGGTATGGGGATGGCAAAATGCTTTCAAGGCTATTCGCGAAATTTTCGACGTTCTCAGTGAGACCAAACCGTCTCGGTGAGACCAAATCGTCACACAGTGAGATAATTCACTGCCTTTTCGCGTGTATGCAGGGTTTTCACCTGCCACGGCGTCGAGATACCCTGAGAAGTCAGAGCATCTCCGGAGCCCGTATGTCAGTCATCGATTGCGATTATCTGCCCGACCCATCCAAGACCACGTTCCCGCCCGAACTGGCGCTGCTGATCGTGCGCAAGGCTGCATCCATGGCCGAGGCGTTCGAACAGCAGGCTCTGGACCAGTTGACCAAGGACGCTATCTCAGCAATATCCGCTGGCGCCGATCCGCGCCAGGTGATCAGGCAGATGTGGCTGTAACTCCCGTATCTCAAGTCTCGAAGGGTGCGGTCTTAAGCAGCGATCGCCCGGCCGGCCAGCTTCTGTAAGGGTTAGTCAGCTAAACAGAGCGCTAACGCGATGCAAACGCCAGCAACCATAGCTGCAACGGCAGCCGACTGATTTAGTAAAGCTGAATACTTGATTAGCATCTCTGCTGCCTTAGCGCTGGCGCCAATAGAGTCCACTTGAGCACTTGCCGAAGCCATCCAGCAAGTCCCCGAGATAAGCGATGCTAGGGCGATCACAGCAGCCAGAATTTTCTTAGCAACCATATTAATCAACAAAATCATTTGAAAACCTCGTTTTAGATACCTCCTTGTCTCGGCAGCAGCGTGCTTTGCATTAGCTATCTGCAATTATTTTGCATGCCTCTATTGCGTCAGCACTAACAAGATGACAGTATCAAATTGTCAGCACTAACAGAGGCTTTAGACGTGATTGAGCAGGACAAAGCGAAGCGAACAGGCGCGGACAGGCAGAGAGAGTTTGCAGAGCGCCAGAAAGCGGCAGGCTTCAAGCGCACAACAGTATGGGTTCACGAAGAAACAGAGGAGGAAGGCAAGCAGGCAGCGCGGGATGGCAAGCCACTTAAGCCGATGGCGTCAAGAGACCCATTGAGCTGGGCGGCGGGCTGGATCAGTGAGAAGGGAAAGTAGTAACCAGCGGAATATTCGCCGGTCGATTGGCAAAGGATTTCGCCGATCTTGAAGAGGTGCCAAGCCGCTGCGCTAACAGCGGCCTGGCTATCACACGACGCCACTTGAAGGTTTACGTCATGCAATTTAAACAGAATACCATCCAAATTCTGGATGCGCGCGGCCAGATCATCGCCACCATGGCGCTTCCGGCCAATATCAAGCTCACCGAGCTGGCCCCGTTGAAGATCCTGGGCGACATCAGTTTCAAGGTTCTTCCAGGCTCCGCCCCATTCCGCGGTGTATGCGTAGGGGGTGCCGTATGAGCGCCCAGGCCCGCACCATCCAAGAAGTCGCCCATGATGCGCTTGAGGATCTCGAAAGCGCCCAGATCGCCCTGCGCAAGGTTGAGGCGGTTCTCTATGCCGCTCTAGCAGATAAGGGAACCAGTCAGCACGTCCGCAATCTGGTAGACGTTGCGTGGAACCTAGCCGCTGACGGAGCCAACACCGCCGACTGCAACCGCGAGCAAATCGCCGCCGCGCTGGTCGGGTGTGCTGCACTGGGCGCCGGGGGTGATCAATGAGCCGCTCCTACAAGACAATCGCCGAGACCGCCATTAGTGACCTGTACGAAGCGCAGGCAGCGCTCGACAACATGCATGCGATCTTCACGCTGATGCTCCAGCACTTCCCCGAAGACAGTACCGGCAACGCTTTCGCGCAACTCGGCACCCTCGAGTCGAATGACTGGTCCACGAAAATTTATCAGTGGTGCGAGTGCATGGAAAACGAGTTGGATGATGCGAACCAAGAGGCGGCCGTGGCGATTTCTGCCGAGCGTGCACACGCTACCCGGTGGTGGACGCACTTGAACGAGATGCGACGCCGCAAGGAGGTGCCAGAGTGGGTGGGTGCGGGCATCGGCACGCATGATGAACACGACCTGATGCTGGAGAGCCGGAGAGCTGTCAATCGGGCCATTTTCGGCTCGGATAACCTGGGCGGCGATCAGCAATACCGCGCGGTGGTGCTGGAGTAGGGCTGGCAAACTACCAAACCTTCGCAGCATCAAGGGCACTACCCCGAAACAGGGTGGTGCCCTTTTTTCATTTGCTGGCCGTTGGTGCCTTCTCGGCAAAGCAGATCAGGTCGAACTGTATGCCTCCAACCACTCGTCAACACTCTGATCCTGAGGAGGCTTAGGAATAGGTAAATCAGTTATGGAAGCTGTCTTGTATTCGTCCTTTCTTATTAACTTGTTTTCGTGGTTTGAAACGCACGTAGTTGAAATCGGCTGTAACCCGCGCACTGCATGGGCTGGAGCGTTTTCCTTGTCCGGGGCTCTTGTCCGGAAGTTGTCCGGCAGTTGTCCGGATATTGTCCGGAATTTGTCCGGCAAAATTGCCTTTCTGAATTGCTCGGCAGTCAGGCTGATAGGCGCCAAACTGCCGGCGTTAATACGGTCGTCAGTCAGCAATCCGGTCAGCATGACGCCACGCAGTTTCCCCATGTAATCGTGCATAGCTGAAAGGCGCCGAGGGAATGGCAAGCCCGTGCCCATCCAGAATTTGTAGAAGTGGCTGCGCTTACCTATACGGAATTGTCCCCTGGGCAGCAGCGTGCCAGCCTTAGCTGCGGCTGTGTTCCGCTGACGGGTCAGGTCTGCATTGAAAACGGCGTATACAGACTCCCCATTTACTAGCGAGACGAACCGCAACGTGATACCGGCGCTCCGGGTTTTGCCATAGTGGCCAGTTGAATAATCCGTGTACTCGAAAGCATCCAGGCCTAACGAAATAAGCGCTTCACGGCAAAGCCTGGCCCGGTTGGTGTTGATCCACTCAGGCGGCACGGGCTTGCCGCTCGCCGGTTGAATGACGAGCTGCCCACGCTCAATGCTCACCGTGTCTCCACGGCTAAGTAGTTTTGTGGCTAGGCATTCCACTGAATCGACCTCAGCGTAACTCGGCTGGATAAACAACGGGCTGAAGCCCGCCAGCAGCTCGCAGGCAGGCGCAAGGGACGCCGCAATTTCGCGGCGTCCCTTGCAGTCTCCGGATTACGACGCTTCGCGCATCAGGATGTACTTGGCCACGCGGTGTGGCGGTCGTCCTGGCTCAGTGGACTGATGCGTCCAGTAGGTGCGGATTTCTTGACCTTTTTTCCTAAGTCGACGAATGGTGTTTGGCGGCTGGACAATATCCAATTCTTTTGCGGCTTCGATGGTCGATACCGGCCCGTTTCGCAGGGCCTCCATCATCTTGCTGTCTTGCTCTGTTGAAGAATGACGTGTCATAGTTTGGCCTTCACGTTGGTGCTATCCAGTGTGTTTTCGTTAGGGCGGTGCTCGAACACCGCCTTAACGCTCTCTCTCATCACTCAGTTCTCTTGATTCAATCCCTTCCGGTCCTCTTTCCAGGGGCATCGCGCTAATCACCGGGCACCTTCCTTCGCTGCTCGTTCGATCCAGACTTTAAGTTCAGTCATCAGAATCAAACGACGCCTACCAAGCTTGAAGGTTTTGATCTCTCCCTTTGCTATCAACTCATACACACCCGATCGCGAGTATCCGACGATCCGAGCTGCGTCTTCGACGCTGACGGACAAGGCTGCTGGTTGTTCTGCTGCAAGCATTTTGGTTCTCCATCGGCCATTAGAATTAAGTGGCCGTGGAGCAATCCTATTCCTAGAGAATACTGTACGTCAACTGATGCTATATGATTTGTATGAACGTATGGACTCGCTCGGACGTACGGATTAGGATTGTCGCTCGATTTATGGCTCGGAGATTTTGAGATGGCCAAGAACAGACCTAACCAAGGATCGCGGAAGACAGAAACACTGACCCTCCGGTTAGACCCAAAGGTCAAATTCACGATCGATGTCATTTCTCGGGTAAAGCGGCAGTCAATTACTGGGGTCGTAGAGGCTGCAGTTGAAGCATTGGTTTTTGATCTTGACGTGCCATTCCATGATGGAGGAAATACGGAGCATTGGTCGGTAGCCAGTGCCGTAAGTGAGGTGTGGTCAACTGACGAAAGCGAGCGCTTTATCAATCTCTGCTATCACTTGCCTAATCTCCTCACATTTGAGGAGCAGCGCATTTGGGAGACGATCAAGGCGTCTCCGGTCTTCCTTGATAAGGGGGCCGCAAAGATTGGCACTCACTGGCAGATCGAAGGTGTGGGCTATCTTGATCGCGGAAATATTCGGAATTTATGGAATTACCTTCTTGAGCACGTAGAGGAAAATAAAGAAAGCCGGACCATTGTCCCCTTTGAGCCGCCGTTCTAAATCAGCTCCACAGCAGCGGCCTTTGTTCCGGGCGCCAGATGTGCGTAGCGCAAAGTCATCTTGATATCGGCGTGCCCCAGCAGATCCCGCACCGTGTTGAGCGGTACGCCGGCCATTACCAGGCGTGACGCAAAGTCGTGACGCATATCGTGCCAGCGGAATCCGTCGATCTGCGCCCGCTCAAGCAACTTGAGCCAGGCGCTTTTGACGTCCTCAAAGCGACCGCCACCCTGACCTGGGAAGACATACGGCGACTTGCTCACCTGCTTCTTCCAGGCTTCCAGCACACCAATAGTCTCCTTGTTCATGGGGATGTGGCGCGTATCGCTTGTCTTGGTGGTGGCCCCGGCGACTGTGATTGTCTTCGTGTCGAAGTTCACCGCTGACCATTTCAGGTCGAACAGCTCTCCGCGCCTCATGCCGGTATTCAACGATACCAATACCATTGGCTTCAGGTGATCGGTGAAGGGCAGTTGCAGAAGGCTTGGCATCGGCTCTCTGTGGCGGTCCGTCCGCCACGTGTTTGCACTCTCACGCTCGGCCCTCATTTCATCTTGTCGAGCGTCCAGGGCGTCGCGTAGACGCTTGGTCTCGTCAGCAGCCAGGTAGCGAATCACCCCCTTTGAATCGACTTTGAGCTGTTTCAGCTTGGTCAGCGGGTGTGTATCGATGTACTCCCACTCAACGGCACGACTGAAAACACCGCTGATCGAGCCCATTTTTCGATTCACCGTCGAGGCCTTGTTGCCGTCCTGCATCCAGGCGGTGCGGATCAGCTCCAGATCGCGGCCGGTGATCGCGTCGAGACGCTGGGACATGATTGGGTCGAAGTTATTACTGAGGGTGTGCTGCGTCTTCTCGTGGCCTTTGTGATGAGCCTTGAACCACGGCATATAGGTGTCATCAATGAAGTCGCGCAAGGAGGGTAGGGTGGCGCCCCTTCGGCCTTGAGTGACCGCCAGAGGCTCTCCATGTGCTCGGGCTTCTGCGAGGTACTGAGTGGCCTCAGTGCGCGCTTGATCAAGCGTGAGAATGCCGACACGGCCTAAAGTCTTCTTCCGGCCACGGGCCCAAGAGACGACGTAAGACTTTGCACCTGCGGCAGTAACACGCACGAATAGACCGCCGACGGTGGTATCGTGAACTTCGTATTCGTTGCCAGTGACCTGCAGTGATCCCAGCAGTTTGGCTGTTAGCTTCTCTTTCAATTTGTTCCCATGGGTGCATGGTGGGTGCAAAAAGAACTATACGGGGTCGTTTTTACGGACACAACCGGACGCTAAGGCCAATAAATGCTGGGCTACCTCAATGGTGGCTGTGCTTGATATGACCCTCCTAAGGGGAAGGTTGGCCGTTCGAACCGGCCCTGGGACACCAGATTCAGCACCTGTGAAAAAGCCCCGTCCAGAGCGCTCTGGCGGGGCTTTTTTGTGCGCGCTTGGTGAACACCGGTCGAACCTTGCAGCCGTTGAGGGTTCACAGCAGGTGCGCGGTGTATTTATCGCAAACTGTGTACCTTGCATATGGCCAGGCAGCGTCTGAGCCATATGCAAAATATTCCCCGGATACAGCCGATATCGCCTGTCCGGACCCGGCAACCCCGGACTATCATGCCGATAGCCCTGACTCTCACTGCAAGGAGCCGCTCGGAACGCCGATGCGCCAGATCTGGAAATCTTTTCGAGCCCTTTATTTCGCCTCCTTGATGATGTTGATCGGGTCCGGCCTGCTCAGCACCTACCTTGCCTTACGCTTGGCAGCCGACCACGTCGACAGTCTGTGGGTGGGTGCGCTGATGGCGGCTAACTACTTTGGCCTGGTGTTGGGCGGCAAGATCGGGCACCGCCTGATCGCCCGTGTCGGGCATATTCGTGCCTATGCCACGTGTGCCGGGATTGTCGGGGCTGCCGTTTTGGGCCATGGCCTGATCAACTGGCTGCCCGCCTGGATCGTACTGCGGATGATCGTGGGCCTGGGGATGATGTGCCAGTACATGGTCATCGAGAGCTGGCTCAATGAGCAGGCGGACGCCAAGCAGCGTGGCGTGGTATTCAGCGGTTATATGATTGCCTCCTACCTCGGGCTGGTGCTGGGTCAACTGATCCTGGTGATGCATCCGGAGCTCGGCCTCGAGCTGCTGATGTTGGTCGCGCTGTGCTTCGCCCTGTGCCTGGTGCCGGTCGCCATGACCCGGCGCATTCACCCGGCGCCTTTGCATCCTGCGCCGATGGAGCCGCGCTTCTTTATAAAGCGCGTGCCTCAGTCGCTTAGTACTGTGCTGGGCGCAGGGCTGATCGTAGGTTCGTTCTATGGTCTGGCACCGCTCTATGCTTCGCAGCAAGGCCTGACCACCGAGCAAGTGGGTCTGTTCATGGGTAGCTGCATTTTCGCCGGGCTGGTGGTGCAGTGGCCTTTGGGCTGGCTCTCAGACCGCTATGACCGCGCCCTGCTGATTCGGTGTTTTGCCTTATGCCTGGCGGTGGCAGCGTTGCCGTTGGCGCTGCTCACCAAGGTGCCTCTGGAAGTGCTGTTCGTGGCCGGGTTCTTGTGTTCCCTGGTGCAGTTCTGCCTGTATCCGTTGGCGGTGGCGTTTTCCAATGACCACGTCGAGGGTGATCGGCGGGTGTCGCTGACCGCGATGTTGCTGGTCACCTACGGCATCGGCGCCAGTGTCGGGCCGCTCCTGGCGGGCGTGGTCATGAAGCTGTTCGGCAGCCATATGCTGTATGCGTTTTTCAGCCTGTGTGCGTTGATTCTGGTGTGGCGTATCCGGCCGAAGGCGGTGACCAACCTGCACCAAGTGGACGATGCGCCGCTGCACCACGTGGCAATGCCTGACAGCATGTCCAGCTCGCCGCTGGTGGCATGCCTGGACCCTCGGGTGGACGAGGCGGTGGTGCAGGAGCAGATGCAGACTACCGTGCCGGATCCTGAGCCCGAAACTGATCCACAGCCACCAGTAGACGAGCCAGCTTTCGAAGGGCCGCCGGAACCTCTGGGGCCGGAGGAGCATCCTCACGACTTGAGCAGGGCGCGCCCCTGAATGCAAAAACGGGCAGATCCCATCAGGATCCGCCCGTTTTTTTTGCCGCAATGCTTAACGCTTAAAAATCATCGTCTTTGTCAAAGCGTCGCGCCTCGCGCTGCAACTGATACACAAACCGCTCAACCTGGCGCTGCACCAGCCCGCTCATGTTGTGAAAGCGCACGCCGGCGAAGGTGGTGTTGATCTTGTCTTCGAAGTGCAGGTAACGCAGCTCGACAGAGGTGGTCATGCTGCCAAAGGGCAGGGCGGCAATAAAGCGGTCATAGACCTGGCCCAGCTGCAGGCGCTCGGAAATGTCGCCTTCAAAGCGCAATTTGCAGCCGGTGGCGGAGATGTCCAGAAGCTTGCCGCTGATCGGCGCCTTGAGCTTCTCGCCGCCCAGTTCGATGCTGACCAGTTGCGCCAGCTTCAACGCCGCGCGAAAGGCATTGCGGCGTTGGTGGTAAACCACCTCGTCGGGCATGCTGCCGGTGTAGATGCGGTGGCCGTCTTTTTCACTGATGGTCAGTGTGCCGTTGCTTTCCCAGGCGACGCGTACGCCATCGTGGAAACCTTCGATACGAAAGGGTTCGCCATTCTCGAGGTAGCGTTCACCGTCACGCGGAATCATTTCGTCCAGGATCAGCGTCTTGCTGTCCCGGTCAACGTCCACCAGGTAGCTTTGAAAGCGCTGGCTGCGTTCATGGAAAGTGATGATCAGTGGATCATGGCTTTCTTGCAGCATCCGTAATGTGCTGGCGATTTCCAGAGGCGTGGTGAGCACCTTGGGTGGCTGCGGAGCATCTTCCGCATTAAGGGCGTTGAACACGGTTCTTCCATCTCCAGACAAAATACGACTACACGCAAGAACCGGCATTTTGCCAGCATGTAGCGCGCCTTGGATAGGGCGCGCTGTAAACCACTGTCAGGCTTGGCTGCGGGTGCTTGGCTTGACCAGACGCGAGGTGGAACCCTGGGCGTTATACAGCGCCGGGGGTTCTCCGCCGTGAAGGATGCGCAACTGGTTGGCCGTCGTCGCTTGCTGCAGCTGGATCGACTGACCGTTGAGCAGGTTGGCCTCCTGGCACTGGGCAAGTAATTGATTAAGTGCGGTGCTCTGCGCCAGCAACTGATCGCCAACCGAAGAGTGGCTGGCCAATTGTGCGAGGCCGTCGTGATCAGCCGGGAGGCCCAGGCTGAGAAGAATTTCGCTGCGCTTTTTGCCGTGCTGCTCAAGCAGCACAATCAGCGACTGCTTGCGCGCCAGAATTTCTTCCAGCAAGCGCATGTCCCGGCCGTACAGGGCCAGGGACTCTTCCTTTAGCAGCTCGAGCAAATGTTGCGTCGGCGCCAGATCATCAATGATCAGTTGAAGCAAATGTTCGTCGTGGTGCATGGCTGGCCTTGGGTTTTAAGCGTCCAAAAGCCCTGCGCAGGCCTTTGCCTAGCGCTCGGCTTCGAAGTTAAGCAGCTTGCTGGCTACACGGCTGCTGTCGACTTTATAGCTGCCATCGGCAACGGCCTGTTTCAACTCGGCCACACGGGCTTTATTGACAACCGGCTGGTCGCGCAGCGAGTCAGTGACCTTTTGCAACTGTTGAGCCTCATTGCTCAGGTGAACCGATTCCCCGCTTTGGCTGGCGCTGGCCTGTTCGGTCTTGGCGGGCGCTGGCTGGGCCTTGGCTTCTACGCTGTCCTTGGCACCGCTGGTGCGCGTATTGCCGGGCAATGCCGGGGTGTTATTCAAACGACTGAAATCGATGACCATGATAAAAAAACCTCTGGGTATTTGGACGCTTGCCATGTTTTCGGCCATACCCGGACAAACTTTAGGCTCGATTGACAATAAACCTGTACAGGTCGACATCCAGAGCACAGTGTAGGAAAAGCTGGCGTTTGATACCAGTGATCTATAAAGCGACCTCGACTTGGCCTGGCGCCATCACCTGTGCCTTGATCACGCGATTGGAATTGAGGTTCTTGACCCGGATCTGTTCGCTCATGCCGCCATTGGACAGCGCCTCGCCGGGCATCTTTACCGTCAGCCCGCCGCTGCTGGCGGAAATCACCACTTGGTCGCCCTTGCGAATCACTTCAGCCTGTTCCAGATGCACCAGCGTAATCACCTGGTCGGCGACCATTGGTCGGGTAAGTTTTTGCCCGACGGCCTGGTCCACAGAGGTGAGATAACCCTGGCTGATCGAGCTGATATCCCGCTCACGCAAGGCAACGTCTTCAAACCCGATGATGCCCGTCCGTTTGAGCGGGCGTGTGACAACCACTACATCACGAAACAGTTTGACCTGCGCCGGGACGAACACAGTCCAGGGCGAGGCGCCGTCGCAGCGTACTTTGACCGTCACGCGGCCGATGGGCTGGGCGGGGCTTTCCAGGGTGGCTGTCAATTCCTTGTCGCACATGGGCATGCGCAGGCGCGGGTCCAACTGGTTCACCTGAATTTCATAACGTCCCGGCGTCTGCGTGGTCGCCAGATAATCTTCTACAGTGAATTCAAGAAAGCCTTGAGTGACGCCGATAAGGAGATCAGGCAGGGTGACATTATCTGCACGGGCCATGGTGCCCGTGCCCAAGGCAAGCAACGCCAGCCAGACGCAGACAACTCTGCGGTAGCGTGGGATGCGTCGGGAAACTGTCGTTTTAAGGTTCATAAATCAATAAATAGCAAAGCTCGTGCCGTTTAGTGTTGGGTACGCGTCGTACCCCTAAGGTTTTTGCGTAGGAGTCTGGGCATGGCAGGAGTAATGGATTCAGTAAACCAGCGCACACAGCTGGTAGGGCAGAATCGCCTGGAGTTGTTGCTTTTTCGCCTGGACGGCAAGCAGCTGTACGGCATCAACGTGTTTAAAGTGCGGGAAGTGCTGCAGTGTCCCAAACTGACGATCATGCCCAAGTCCAGTCCGGTGGTGTGTGGCGTGGCCAACATTCGTGGTGCGACCATTCCCATTCTTGACCTGGCCTTGGCCACCGGCTCTGCGGGGCTGCAGGACCGTCAGAATCCGTTCGTGATCATTACCGAATACAACACCAAGACCCAGGGTTTTCTGGTGCGCTCGGTGGAACGCATCGTCAACATGAACTGGGAGGAAATCCACCCGCCGCCCAAGGGCACGGGGCGCGATCACTACCTGACGGCGGTGACACGGGTCGATAACCAGTTGGTGGAAATCATCGACGTGGAGAAGATCCTCGCGGAAGTGGCACCGACCTCCGAGTCGATTTCGGTAGGCGTCGTCGACGCCGAAACGGCGCACAAGGCAATCTCGCTGCGCGTGCTGACCGTGGACGACTCCTCGGTCGCGCGCAAGCAAGTGAGCCGTTGCCTGCAGACCGTCGGCGTGGAAGTGGTGGCCCTCAACGACGGTCGCCAGGCCCTGGATTACCTGCGCAAGCTGGTGGACGAAGGCAAGAAGCCGGAAGAAGAATTTTTGATGATGATCTCCGACATCGAGATGCCGGAAATGGATGGCTACACGCTCACGGCCGAAATACGCAACGATCCACGCATGCAAAAATTGCATATCATCCTGCATACTTCGTTGTCGGGCGTATTCAATCAGGCGATGGTCAAGAAGGTCGGTGCCGATGACTTTCTGGCCAAATTCCGCCCTGATGACCTGGCATCCCGGGTAGTCGACCGGATCAAGGCAGCAGATCACGGCTAAGGGGAGTTCCCCTGGCAGTCACACGATTTAAGAGGCGGTATCATTGTCTACGGGTAATTTGGATTTCGAACAGTTCCGGGTCTTCCTGGAAAAAGCCTGTGGCATATTGCTCGGTGAAAACAAGCAGTACCTGGTATCCAGCCGCCTCAACAAACTGATGGAGCAGCAGGGCATCAAGTCGCTGGGCGAGTTGGTCCAGCGCATTCAGGGCCAGCCGCGCAGCGGGCTCAAGGAAATGGTGGTGGATGCCATGACCACCAACGAAACCCTGTGGTTTCGGGATACCTACCCCTTCGAAGTGCTCAAGAACAAAGTGCTGCCGGAGGCCATCAAGGCCAGCCCGGGCCAGCGCTTGCGTATCTGGTCGGCCGCTTGCTCCTCGGGGCAGGAACCGTACTCGATCTCGATGTCCATCGACGAATTCGAGCGCACGAACATGGGCCAGTTGAAGGCCGGGGCGCAGATTGTCGCCACTGACTTGTCCGGCACCATGCTCACCAATTGCAAGACTGGCGAGTACGACAGCCTGGCCTTGGGCCGTGGTTTGTCTCAAGAGCGCCTGCAGCGTTACTTCGACCCCAAAGGGGCGGGGCGCTGGGCAGTCAAGGCACCGATCAAGAGCCGGGTGGAGTTTCGTTCGTTCAACCTGCTCGACAGCTACGCCAGCCTGGGCAAGTTCGACATGGTGTTCTGCCGCAACGTGCTGATCTATTTCTCGGCCG
Source organism: Pseudomonas sp. NFX183 (assembly GCF_047943075.1). Taxonomy (NCBI): domain Bacteria; kingdom Pseudomonadati; phylum Pseudomonadota; class Gammaproteobacteria; order Pseudomonadales; family Pseudomonadaceae; genus Pseudomonas; species Pseudomonas sp. NFX183. The sequence continues at coordinate 3,734,900 of NZ_CP181333.1, forward strand.
AAGTGAAGAAAGACATCCTGTTGCGCATCCACGGCACGCTCAAGCGTGGTGGGTACCTGTTCCTCGGTGCGTCCGAGGCGCTGAACGGGTTGCCGGATCATTACCAGATGGTGCAGTGCAGTCCCGGTATCATTTACCAGGCCAAGTGATCGGCACATGAGCATTAAAAAACGGGAGGCCCCCAAAGGCCTCCCGTTTTTTATGCGCGCGATTCGGCAGGGTTCAAGCCCAGGCGACGCAATATTCAGTGTTCAGGCCATTGCATTGAAGGGCTGCCTGCTGAACCTGTCGTCCAAGCAGCCGTGTCACTGCCTGCAGTTTGCATAAAAGCGGCAACCGGTATTGCCGCTTTACTGGCGCCACGCGGAAGGTCGTTGCCGCTTTTCTGGCATTGCCACCGGCAAACTCTCCGCAAACCCTTGAATTACGGGCCTCGATGGAATTGGCATGCGCCTTGCTATAACCCTGTTACGAAAAGCAGGTCAGCCTAAAGGTTTCCGCCATGAGCATCAGCTTCGATAAAGCGCTCGGTATCCACGAACAAGCCCTGGGCTTCCGCGCGCAGCGTGCCGAAGTCCTGGCCAACAACATTGCCAACGCCGACACCCCGAACTACAAGGCTCGGGACCTGGACTTCTCTGCCGTGCTCGCCGCACAGCAGGACAAGACCAAGAACGGCACCTTCGCCTTGAACATGACCAACAGCCGTCATATTGAAGCGCAAGGCTTGAGCAATGGTGACGAGTCGTTGCTGTATCGCACGCCGATGCAGCCATCGATCGACCAGAACACCGTCGACGCTCAGCTGGAGCAATCGGCCTACGCCGAAAACTCGGTGAACTTCCAGGCCAGCTTCACCCTGCTCAACAGCAAATTCAAAGGGCTGATGTCAGCCCTGCGTGGAGAGTAAGCCATGTCCTTAGCCAGTGTTTTCAATATTGCCGGCAGTGGCATGAGCGCGCAGACCACGCGCCTGAACACCGTCGCCAGTAACATCGCCAACGCCGAGACCGTGTCTTCGAGCATTGACCAGACCTACCGTGCCCGTCACCCGGTGTTCGCCACCATGTTTCAGGACGGCCAAAGTGGCCAGAGCGGTAGCGGCGACTCGCTGTTCCAGAACCAGGACGCCGCAGGCCAGGGCGTGCAGGTGCTTGGCGTGGTCGAAGACCAGAGCAATCTGGAAGCCCGCTACGAACCCAACCATCCCGCCGCGAACGAAAAGGGTTACGTGTACTACCCCAACGTCAACGTGGTCGAGGAAATGGCCGACATGATTTCCGCCAGCCGCTCGTTCCAAACCAACGCGGAAATGATGAACACCGCCAAAACCATGATGCAGAAGGTCCTGACCCTGGGTCAGTGATAAGGGGCGCCAAATAATGGCAATTGTTGATAGCACTTCTACGACAACCAACACGCCGGTTCAGGACCTTTTCAACTCCAAGGTCAAGACCTCGACGGACAACAGCGGCCTCGCTTCGGTGGCCACGGCGGCCACCGGTAACCAGGCGCTGGGTAAAGATGCATTCCTGCAGCTGCTGGTAACCCAGCTGAAAAACCAGGACCCGCTGTCGCCACAGGACAACGGCGCCTTTGTGGCCCAGCTGGCTCAGTTCAGCAGCCTGGAAGGCATCAACACCCTGAACGACTCGGTGAATGCGATCTCCAGCAACTTCAGCTCCTCGCAAGCGCTGCAGGCGTCGTCGATGGTCGGGCGTTCGATCATCACCCAGACCGACAAGGCCATGGTTGATACCAGCAAGAGCATGACCGGCTCGGTGGCGGTGACCGCGGCGACGGGCAACGTCTCCGTGAAGATCACCGACAAGGACGGCAACGTGGTCCGCACCCTCGACATGGGCGCCCAAAGCGCCGGTGATTCCAGCTTTATCTGGGATGGCAAGGACGATAACGGCGAGGTCGCACCCGCCGGGACTTATACCTTCGCGGCCAGCACCAAAAATGATACGGGCGACTCGGTTGCCTTGTTGACCTCGCTGCCGGCAACAGTGACCAGCGTGACGTTGAGCCAGACCGGCGGCGAAATGCTGCTCAACCTTGCCGGCGGCATGGGCAGCGTCAAGCTGTCGCAAATTCAGACTATCGGTACATAGAGCCGGCTAAATACGGCAGAAGGAGAGAAACATGTCTTTTAACATCGGCCTTAGCGGCCTCTATGCGGCCAACAAACAACTGGACGTGACCGGCAACAACATCGCCAACGTCGCGACCACGGGCTTCAAGTCGTCCCGTGCCGAGTTCTCGGACATCTACGCCGCGTCCAAGCTGGGCACCGGCCAGAACAGTGTTGGCAGTGGTGTGAACCTGGCAGCCGTTTCCCAGCAGTTCACCCAGGGTGACGTCAACAACACCGGTGGTTTGCTGGACATGGCGATCCAGGGCGGCGGCTTCTTCGTTCAGAAGGGCAGTGACGGCTCGCTGGAATACACCCGCAGCGGTGCCTTCCGTTCGGATAAGGATGGCTACATCACCAACAACACCGGCACCTCGCGCCTGCAAGGTTACGCGGCGGACGCCGACGGCAACATCATCAAGGGCGCGCTGACCGACCTGCAACTGAACCTGTCGAACCTGCCGCCCAAGGCGTCCACCAAAGTCGATTCCACCAGTAACCTGAACTCGTCTTCGCCGGTGATCGATCAGACGACCAAGCCGTTTGATCCAACGGACTCCACCACCTTCAGCACCCAATACAACACCACCTTGTATGACACCCAGGGCAACGCCCACCCAATGGTGCAATACCTGGTGAAAACAGATTCCAACACCTGGAAATCCTACACCCTGATCGATGGCCGTAACCCTGACGGTTCGGCGCCTACCGGCACAGGCTCGACGCCGCCGGTCGCCTCGACGTTGAGCTTCGACGGTTCCGGCAAGCTCACCGGGATTGTCACGGGCACCACTTCCAGCACCACCTTGCAGCTGACCGGCTGGGTGCCAGGCACAGTGACCGACGGCGTGTGGACCCAAAACGGTGCGAACGCCAACCCTGGTGGGATTGCTATCAACATGAGCAACATCACCCAGTACAACTCGGCCACCTACCGTAACCCACCGGTCACCGATGGCTACGCCACCGGCCAGATCACCGGCCTGAACATTGACGGTAACGGCGTATTGTTCGCCACCTTCAGCAACCAGCAGAGCAAGTCCATCGGCCAGCTTTCCCTGGCCAGCTTCAACAACGAACAAGGCCTGCAGCCGGCGGGCGGCACCACTTGGAAAGAAACCTATGCATCGGGCCAGCCGGGTTATGACACCCCGCAAGCCGGTACCCTGGGTTCGATCGTGTCCAAATCTTTGGAGAACTCCAACGTCAACCTGACCAACGAGCTGGTGGACCTGATCAAGGCCCAGAGCAACTATCAGGCGAACGCCAAGACCATCTCCACTCAGAGCACCATCATGCAGACCATCATTCAGATGACCTGATGCTGTTGGCCTGACGCGCACGCGCACCAAAAGCCCCTCGATCGAGGGGCTTTTTTTTGCCTGCCATTTGGCATCGGGGAATATTCCCACCTCTCGCCTGATTACAGCCGACAGGCCCGTGTTGGAACCGGCCACACGGTTCTTCCCACTCATCAAGCCTCAACGTGTTCGATCACAAGGTGGCTCGGTATGGGAAGTTCGTCGATGTCCGGCCAAGGGGCTGGAGGTGTGCGTTATGGCGTTGGGTGGGCAGGGCAGTACCTGAATGGCGTCAGCCGATCAGAGGGTAGCCGGGATGCGTTCGATGCCGATAAAGAGGCGGTCACGCAGCTTCTCAGGCAGTTGAATGACGCCGAGAAAACCTCCAAAAACCAGACGGTCCAGGACCTGCGCGACAAGCTCAATGACAAGCGAAACGCGCTGGGAGAGGAAAAATTCAAAGCAATCCTTGAGCAGCTGAAGCGCGATGCCGTCACAGATTTTCTTGCGCTGTTGAAGAGGCTGTTTCCGGAGCTGTTTGCAGATGACGCGACTCCGTCTCCAACACCGCGTCCCACACCGTCGCCAGATCGCGGTGGCGGTGGGGGTGATGGCCGCCGGGTTAATCCAAGCGATTTTGGCGGCAGTGAGCCCATGAGTAATCTGCCGATTACCGAAGGCTCCAAGCATTTCAACTACACGCCGGACGCAAGTAACCCGGGCAAGAAGCCGGACAATATCTGGAGTGGATTCAGCCAGGGGCCTGATGGTAATTGCGTCACGGTTGCCGCGATAAAGGGGGCGATGATGAAGTTTGGGCAGAAGCCCACTGATGTTTTCGCTGAGGTGCATGAGACCGCTGGTGGCTATCACGTCAAGATGCGCGATGGGTTCGAACTGGATTTATCCAAGGCTGAACTGAGGTACGCCGCCAGTTACGCGCAGTTCAAGGGGGATAACCCCTCGATGATGACCGACGCCAACTTCATGTACGCGGTGAGTGCCAAGCGTGCACAGATGGAAGGGAATGGTTTTGATGACAATCCCGAGGCTTCAAAACAGAGTTTTGCGCATGCGATGCAAAGCTTGAACAACGGTGAGATGGGGCAAGAGGCGCTGGACCGGCTTGGGTTGAAGGGCCTCTACAAAGCCTCTTCGAGTTCGGAGCTGGCAAGCGGCACACTGGGCGTTGTCGACTATGGCGGCCATTCAATGGCGGTGATTGGCGGGCGCGTGGAGTTGTGGGGAGGGCGGGGCGGCGCTCCCCAGGAAGGCAACGCCTACGAATTCGTTTAGCGTAAAAACAAAAAAACCGATAAACCCACTGCAGCAGGGTCTATCGGTTTTTTTCAACCCCGGGCAATCAAGCCCGGGATCAGCTCAGCTTATTGGCAAGCTTCGCAATCCGGCTCATCAATCGCGCAGGCCTTTGGCACTGGCGCTGGACCGGCTGGTGCTGCGAGAACCGAATCATCACCGTGGTTGCCGCCGCTGGAAACAGCGTTCAGCTTGCCGGTGTTGATGGTCGACTTCTCGGTGCTGGTCGCGGCCAGGGCACGGAGGTAGTAAGTGGTTTTCAGGCCACGGTACCAAGCCATGCGGTAGGTCACGTCGAGCTTCTTGCCCGATGCGCCAGCGATGTACAGGTTCAGCGATTGGGCCTGGTCGATCCACTTCTGACGGCGGCTGGCGGCGTCAACGATCCACTTGGTGTCCACTTCGAACGCAGTCGCGTAGAGCTCTTTGAGTTCTTGCGGGATGCGCTCGATCTGCTGCACCGAACCGTCGTAGTACTTCAGGTCGTTGATCATGACCGAGTCCCACAGGCCGCGGGCTTTCAGGTCGCGAACCAGGTACGGGTTGATCACGGTGAATTCGCCCGACAGGTTCGATTTCACATACAGGTTCTGGTAGGTCGGTTCGATCGACTGCGATACGCCAGTGATGTTGGCGATGGTCGCGGTCGGTGCGATGGCCATGATGTTGGAGTTACGAATGCCTTTCTGCACACGGGCACGTACCGGCGCCCAGTCCAGGGACTCTTCCAGGTCAACGTCGATGTACTTCTGGCCACGTTGCTCGATCAGGATCTGTTGCGAATCCAGCGGCAGGATGCCTTTGGACCACAGCGAACCCTGGAACGTCTCGTAGGCACCGCGCTCGTCGGCCAGGTCGCAGGAAGCCTGGATGGCGTAATAGCTGACCGCTTCCATCGACTTGTCGGCGAACTCGACCGCAGCGTCCGAACCGTAAGGAATGTGCTGCAGGTACAGCGCGTCCTGGAAGCCCATGATGCCCAGGCCGACCGGACGGTGCTTGAAGTTGGAGTTCTGCGCCTGTGGTACCGAGTAGTAGTTGATGTCGATCACGTTATCGAGCATGCGAACGGCGGTGTTCACGGTGCGTTCCAGCTTGGCGGTGTCCAGCTTGCCGTTGACGATGTGGTTCGGCAGGTTGATCGAGCCCAGGTTGCAAACGGCGATCTCGTCCTTGTTGGTGTTCAAGGTGATCTCGGTGCACAGGTTCGAGCTGTGGACCACGCCCACGTGCTGCTGCGGGCTGCGCAGGTTGCACGGGTCTTTGAAGGTCAGCCATGGGTGGCCGGTTTCAAACAGCATGGACAGCATTTTGCGCCACAGGTCTTTGGCCTGGATGGTCTTGAACAGCTTGATCTTGCCTGGGTACTGGGACAGGGCTTCGTAGTACTCGTAACGCTCTTCGAAGGCCTTGCCGGTCAGGTCGTGCAGGTCTGGTACTTCCGATGGCGAGAACAGGGTCCACGGGCCGTCGTCGAAGACACGCTTCATGAACAGGTCAGGAATCCAGTTGGCGGTGTTCATGTCGTGGGTACGACGACGGTCATCACCGGTGTTCTTACGCAGCTCGATGAACTCTTCAATGTCCATGTGCCAGGTTTCCAGGTAGGCACACACAGCGCCTTTGCGCTTGCCACCCTGGTTCACGGCTACAGCGGTGTCGTTCACTACTTTGAGGAACGGTACAACGCCCTGGGACTTGCCGTTGGTGCCCTTGATGTACGAACCCAGTGCACGCACAGGGGTCCAGTCGTTGCCCAGGCCGCCGGCGAATTTGGACAACATGGCGTTGTCGTGGATCGCGTGGTAGATGCCCGACAGGTCATCCGGCACGGTGGTCAGGTAGCAGCTCGACAGCTGTGGACGCAGGGTACCGGCGTTGAACAGGGTCGGGGTCGACGACATGTAGTCGAAGGACGACAACAGGTTGTAGAACTCGATGGCACGGTCTTCTTTGTGCTTCTCTTCGATCGCCAGGCCCATGGCCACGCGCATGAAGAACACTTGCGGCAGTTCGAAACGGATACCGTCCTTGTGGATGAAGTAACGGTCGTACAGGGTCTGCAGGCCCAGGTAGGTGAACTGCTGATCGCGCTCGTGGTTGATTGCCTTGCCGAGTTTTTCCAGGTCGAAGGTGGCCAGGATCGGGTTGAGCAATTCGAACTCGATACCCTTGGCGATGTAGGCAGGCAGGGCCTTGGCGTACAGGTCAGCCATCTCGTGGTGGGTGGCGCTGTCGGCGACTTTCAGGAAGCCCAGGCCTTCGGCACGCAGGGTGTCCATCAGCAGGCGCGCGGTCACGAACGAGTAGTTCGGCTCACGTTCAACCAGGGTACGGGCGGTCATCACCAGGGCGGTGTTGACGTCGGTCAGGGCCACGCCGTCGTACAGGTTCTTCAGGGTTTCGCGCTGGATCAGGTCACCGTCGACTTCTTCCAGGCCTTCGCAGGCCTCGGTGATGATGGTGTTCAGGCGGCCCAGGTCCAGCGGTGCAAAGGTGCCGTCAGCCAGGGTGATGCGGATCGACGGGTGAGCTTGTACGGCAGCTTCTTCAGCCGGGGTGCGTACAGCGCGCTCTTTGGCGCGCGAGTCACGGTAGATCACGTAGTCGCGGGCAACTTTCTGCTCGCCGGCACGCATCAGGGCCAGTTCGACCTGGTCCTGGATTTCTTCGATGTGGATGGTGCCGCCCGAGGGCATGCGACGCTTGAAGGTCGCGGTGACTTGTTCGGTCAGGCGGGCAACGGTGTCATGGATGCGCGACGAGGCAGCAGCGGTGCCGCCTTCAACTGCAAGAAACGCTTTGGTGATAGCGACGGTGATTTTGTCATCGGTGTAAGGAACGACAGTGCCGTTACGCTTGATCACTCGCAGTTGGCCAGGTGCAGTGGCGGACAGATCCAGGTTCGAATCAGCGGCCTGCGGCACGGAGCCCTGCGGGTTCTCGCGAGTTGTGTCGGTTTGCATGGGGGGTTGTCTCCACATTCTATATTTATTTGGGCACCATCACGGTGCCCACCGTTCCGTCCTGAAGCACTTACAGCAGGCCTGGGCCTGGCATAACAACTTCGGGACAGGAGGAAGGGAGCTCATCGCGCCGCTTCCATGCCGAAGTCTTCGGTTCGGGCCGTGAGGCGCCCTTCGCCGTATTCCTGGTGGGTGACAGTTGCTCGCTTCAAGCACTGCAACACCCGTACCGCTTTCTGCCCTGGAGGCTGGAAAACGGCTGCCATCCGCGTGCGCGGTTTGGGCTTTTAAAAAATGCGTTGGTTCCAACCAAACGGGAGCAAGAAAGCGCTTGAGTTTCTTGTCTGATCTGTGTTTGGTTTTTCGCTTAAAACCCTACATGTAGGGTTTTTTTAGCGCCGAGGTACAAGATAATGCGTTTTGGGGGGCTTAGCAACGCACTACCTGTGGATAACGCTGTGGGTAAAATGTGTATGAATCGTAGAACGCCCGTGTAGGCCGCAGTACTACTGGATCGCGCCGTTTGTCACCGAATATTCCAAGGTAAAAACAGCCGATTGGAATTTTGAGGGCGCGAACCCTACCACAAAAAAATGCGATCACCGAATGGATTTCCCGGCTTGTGCCAGAGGGCTGGCGCATGGCTACAATCGGCCTTCAATAGAGGCAGCAGTGTGTGCCCCGTAGATGACAATAATTAGAACCGAGGTAGCGCATGGAGCAAGAAGCCTGGCAGATATTGATCGTCGAGGACGACGAGCGATTGGCCGAGTTGACCCGTGATTATTTGCAGAGCAACGGCCTGCGGGTGGCGGTGGAAAGCGACGGCGCCCTGGCGGCGGCACGCATCATTGCCGAACAGCCCGACCTGGTGATCCTCGACCTGATGCTGCCCGGCGAAGATGGCCTGAGCATCTGCCGCAGTGTGCGCGAGCGCTATGACGGTGTGATCCTGATGCTCACTGCACGCACCGATGACATGGACCAGGTGCAGGGCCTGGACATGGGCGCCGATGATTACGTGTGCAAACCCGTGCGCCCGCGCCTGTTGCTGGCGCGCATCCAGGCCCTGCTGCGGCGCAGTGAGCCGGTCTTGCCGATCGCCGTGGAAAACCAGCGTCGCCTGCAATTTGGCCCCTTGGTGGTGGACAACGCCCTGCGCGAAGCCTGGCTGCACGAAGGTGGCATTGAGTTGACCAGTGCCGAATTCGACCTGCTATGGCTGCTGGTGGCGAATGCCGGACGCATCCTGTCGCGCGAAGAAATCTTTATCGCCCTGCGCGGCATCGGCTACGACGGCCAGGACCGCTCCATCGATGTACGCATCTCACGCATTCGCCCCAAAATCGGCGACGACCCGATCCACCCGCGCCTGATCAAGACGATCCGCAGCAAAGGCTACCTGTTCGTCCCCGAAGCCGCTGCCGATATGCCGCTGTGAACTCAATCTTCCTGCGCATCTACGGCGGCATGTGCGCGGCGCTGATCCTGGTCGCGCTGCTGGGCGTACTGGCCCTGCACCTGCTCAATGAAGTGCGCAGCGGTCAATACCGTGAACGCCTGGCCCACGGCACCTTCGCGTTGATGGGCGACAACCTGCTGCCCATGAGCGCCATCGAACGCCAGCGCGCCCTGGCGGTGTGGGAGCGTTTGCTGGGCATTCCCCTGGAACTGCGCACACTCACCGACGCGCAACTGGACCTGAGCCAACGCAACCGCCTGCAACGCGGCCAGGTGCTGGTCGAGCAGACCGGGCCGCATGCGGCGCGAGTGTTGCGCCTGGTCAGCGAGCAAGAACAACTGGTACTCACCGGCGAAGTGCAACAGATCAGCGAACAACTGGCCCGCGCGACGATTTACCTGCTGGCTGACGAACTGGTGCGCTTTCCGGTCGCCGAGCAGCCGCAAAAACTCGCTGACATAAAAGAAGCCAAGGGCTTTGGTTTTGACATGCACCTGATGACCCTGGACCAGGCTGACATGGACGACGACCAGCGCCGACGGGTCTCGGAAGGCGATACGGTGATGGCCTTGGGCAAGGGCGGCGATTCGATCCGCGTGTTTGCCGGCATGGTCGGGACGCCATGGGTACTGGAAATCGGCCCGCTGTACCAAATGAACCCTTACCCGCCGCAGTGGCTGATCCTGATCGCCTTGATCAGCCTGACCCTGATCGGCTTGATCGTGTATTTATTGGTGCGTCAGCTTGAGCGGCGTCTCAAGGGGCTGGAAGCGGCGGCCACACGCATCGCCAAAGGCAATCTGGAGGTCCGCGTGCCGGCACGCGGCGCCGACTCGGTGGGGCGACTGGCGGCGGCCTTTAATGGCATGGCCGAGCACTTGCAGCAGTTACTGGCGATTCAGCGTGAGCTGGTGCGGGCGGTGTCCCACGAATTGCGCACTCCGGTGGCACGCCTGCGCTTTGGCCTGGAGATGATCGGCGACGCCGCCAGCCCCGAGGCGCGGCGCAAATACATGGACGGCATGGACAGCGACATTCAGGACCTGGATGGCCTGGTTGACGAAATGCTCACCTACGCCCGCCTGGAGCAGGGCGCGCCGGAGCTGAATTTCCAGCGGGTCGACCTCAGCGCGTTGCTCGATCAGGTGATCGGCGAATTGTCGCCACTGCGCCCTCAGGTCAACGTAGCCCGTGGTATTTGCTTGTCGTCGGCGCATTGGGACGACGCCTGGGTCGATGCCGAGCCGCGCTACTTGCACCGCGCTGTGCAAAACCTGGTGAGCAATGCGATGCGCCACGCCCAGGGCCAGGTGTTGATCAGCTACCAGGTCGGGCAGGTGCGTTGCCGCATCGATGTGGAAGACGACGGCCCCGGTGTGCCGGAAAGCGCCTGGGAGCGTATCTTCACGCCGTTTCTGCGCCTGGACGACAGCCGCACCCGCGCCTCCGGCGGGCACGGCCTGGGTTTGTCGATTGTGCGGCGGATCATCTATTGGCACGGCGGGCGGGCGTTGATCAGCAAGAGCAACAACCTGGGTGGGGCGTGTTTCAGCCTGAGTTGGCCCAGGGATCAGGAGAAGGCTTGAGATCGCTATCGCAGGCGAGCCAGCTCCCACAGTTGAAATGCATTCCAATGTGGGAGCTGGCTTGCCTGCGATAGCGTCAGATCAGGCCCTGACGGCTACTAGACTCAACAATTGCTCACCTTCCACCGCAAACTGCGCCTCCAACTCCGTGCCATGGCACCACTCGGCAGACAGGTCGGTCAGCAGCCTTAGTCGCACCTGCCCGGTCTCGGACCACGCCACCACCTCGGCATGTTCGAAGTAAAAGCGCTTCTGCACGATCGGGTAGAGCGCCTTGAACAGGCTTTCCTTGGCCGAAAACGTCAGCGTCACCAACAAGGCGACCTGCTCGCGCGGCACGCTTGTCATGCGCTGCATTTCTTCAGCCGTCAGAATCTCCCCGGCCAGGCGTTCGGCCCGGTCCAGGGCCAGCACATTCTCCAGGTCCATCCCCAGCCCACGCCATTGCGCCTTGTGCCCGACAATCGCTGCAGCGTGCCCGGTGCTGTGGGTGATTGAGCCGCTGATGTGTTCAGGCCACACCGGCGCACGGTCTTCGCCGATGGGCGGCACGCAATCGAGGTGATCGAGTTGTTGCAGCGCCGCGCGGGCGCACAGGCGGCCGGCGAGAAACTCCGCCTGGCGCTTGGCCACTGAGCGCTGGATGCTGGCCGGAGGCGGCACCGCGCAGCGCTGGAAATCACCTGCGGCTAATAAGGCTGGATCGAAACGGGTGCTCAGAAACACCGTGCCCGGCAACGGAGCGGGCAGCGGCCAATGGGCATCAAGTGGGGTGCAGCAAGCGGGTAGAGGCGTCATGCGCGGTATTTTGCGTCAGTTGGCGCGCCAGTGGATAGCCCGTCACGGTTCAGGCCCGGTTCAGAGCCCGTTCAGGGGGAGTTCAGGGGCGCCTGCGTAGTCTGGGCTCAACAGCCAAAACGCGTAGAGGTAAGCACCATGACTGCGATCAAAAAGCTGATGTTGGCGTTAACCATGCTCAGTGCCACTGCCGGCGTCCAGGCGTCGGACGGTGCATTTGCGGCCTTTGGTGGCGAGAAAACCAAGAAGTCCAGCAACCTGATCCATCGTGTCAGCTTCGAAGACGCGGGCACCCAGGCCGCGCCGTGGGGCCAGTCCCTGGGCCTGAGCGCCCCGCAACCTGCCTACCGCACCGGTTACGAACACCTGACGGGCCAATACAATGGCATTAAACTGCGCCCGCAAGACTTGCAGGGCCGCTATGATATCCCCCTGTCGGACAGTTGAATTGCCTTGGAGAGCCTTATGAAATTGCTGGTCGTGGAAGATGAGGCGCTGTTGCGTCATCACCTGTTCACCCGCCTGACCGACAGCGGGCACGTGGTCGAGGCCGTGGCCAATGCCGAGGAAGCCCTGTACCAGACCGGGCAATTCAACCATGACCTGGCCATCATCGACCTGGGCCTGCCCGGCATGGGCGGCCTGGACCTGATCCGCCAACTGCGCAGCCAGGCCAAGACCTTCCCGATCCTGATCCTCACCGCCCGCGGCAACTGGCAGGACAAGGTCGAAGGCTTGGCGGCCGGCGCTGACGACTACGTGGTCAAGCCGTTCCAGTTCGAAGAGCTGGAGGCGCGGATGAACGCCTTGCTGCGCCGCTCCAGCGGTTTCACCCAGTCGACCATTGTTGCCGGGCCCTTGCTGCTGGACCTCAATCGCAAGCAAGCGTCCCTGGATGAGCAGCCGCTGGCGCTGACCGCCTATGAGTATCGGATTCTCGAATACTTGATGCGCCACCATCAGCAAGTCGTCGCCAAGGACCGCCTGATGGAGCAGCTTTATCCCGATGACGACGAGCGCGATCCGAACGTGATCGAAGTGCTCGTCGGCCGCCTGCGCCGCAAGCTGGAAGGGCCGGCGGGGTTCAAGCCGATCGACACCGTGCGGGGCCTGGGTTACCTGTTTAATGAGCGCTGCCGTTGATACGCTCGTTACGTGTGCGCTTGATGCTGGCGGCCACCACCCTGGCCGTGTTGTTCATGCTGGGTTTATTGCCCGCCATGCAAGGGGCGTTCAGCCTGGCGCTGCAGGATTCCATCGAGCAGCGCCTGGCGTCGGACGTCACCACCCTGATTTCCGCTGCGCGCGTCGAAAACAATCGCCTGCTGATGCCTGCGCAGTTGCCGGACGAGCGTTTCAACCTCACCGATAGCCGTCTGCTTGGCTATATCTACGACCGTGAAGGCCATCTGGTATGGCGCTCACGCGCTACCCAGGAAGAAAACATCAACTACAAGCCGCGCTACGACGGGCGCGGTAATGAGTTCGCGCGCATACGCGAGGCCAATGGTCAGGAGTTTTTCGTGTATGACGTCGAGGTCAAGCTGCTGGGCGGCAAGAGCGCGGCGTTCAGTATCGTGGCCCTGCAGCCAGTGCGCGAATACCAGCTGACCCTTGAAGGCCTGCGGGAAAACCTCTATCTGGGGTTCGGCGCGGCCTTGCTGGTGTTGCTGACGTTGCTGTGGCTGGGCCTGACGTGGGGCCTGCAAGCCCTGCGGCGCCTTAGCCAGGAACTTGACCAGATCGAAGGCGGCACCCGCGAAAGCCTTTCCGAAGAGCATCCACGTGAATTGCTGCGTTTGACGGGCTCTCTCAACCGTTTGCTGCACAGCGAGCGTGAACAACGGGCGCGCTACCGCGATTCCCTCGACGACTTGGCCCATAGCCTGAAAACGCCGCTGGCCGTGTTGCAGGGTGTGAGTGAAGACATGGCCCAGCGCCCGGAAGATCGCGGCCAGGCCTGGGTATTGCAGTCGCAGATCGAACGGATGAGCCAGCAGATCGGCTACCAGTTGCAGCGTGCCAGCTTGCGTAAAAGCGGGCTGGTGCGCCACCAGGTGCGCCTTGAGCCGGTATTGCAAAGCCTGTGTGACACGCTGGACAAGGTCTATCGCGATAAACGCGTGACGGTGACCCTTGAGTTGCCGGCCGAATGCGATGTGCCGATCGAGAAAGGCGCGTTGCTCGAAATGCTCGGCAACTTGCTGGAAAACGCCTATCGCCTGTGCCTGAGCGAAGTGCGCATTAGCCTCACGGAAAACCTCGAAGGCACCGAGCTGTGCATTGAAGATGACGGGCCTGGTGTGCCGCCTGATCAGCGTGCGCGGATTCTGCAAAGGGGTGAACGGCTGGACCGTCAGCATCCGGGGCAGGGCATTGGTCTGGCGGTGGTCAAGGACATTATTGAAAGCTACAGCGCGCGGCTGACCTTGGGCGACTCACCCTTGGGCGGCGCGGCGTTCAAGATTCACTTTCCGGCCTTGTGATCTCTGTTGACTCCACTGGCCCCTTCGCGAGCAAGCCCGCTCCCACATTCGACCGCATTCCTACAGGATAAACGCGGTTAAATGTGGGAGCGGGCTTGCTCGCGAAGGGGCCGGCAATGGCACCACACCGCTAACTCTCCTGCGCCCGATACGCCCCCGGCGTCAAGCCCGTCCACTTCTTGAACGCCCGATGAAACGCCGACGGCTCGGAAAACCCCAGCTGCTCGGCAATCTCCTGCAACGACAAATCCGCTCGTCCCAAGTGATAGATGGCAATGTCCCGTCGCAATTCATCCTTGAGCGCCTGAAAACTGGTGCCTTCCTCACGTAAATGCCTGCGCAGGGTTTGAGGACTGATGTGCAAGTGCTGCGCGATCGCTTCCAGGTCCGGCCAGGGCGTGCGGTCACGGCTCAACAGGCGGCGCAGCTGGCTGCTCAGGCTGTCGCCTTCATCCGGCCGCGACAGCAGGTCGGCGGGGGAGCGCTCGAGAAAATGCTTGAGGGTGCGTTCGTCCTGCAGCAGCGGCAAGCTCAGGTAGCGGCTGGGAAACACCAGGCTGCTGTGTGGCGCGCCGAATACCTGAGGGCAGGGAAAGAACAGGTCGTATTCGCCGGCATGGGCCGGCATCGGGTAGCTGAACGTTGCCTGTTGCAGGCGGATACGCTGGCCGATCAACCAACTGCTCAGGCGATGCCAGATCACCAGCAGGCATTCACTGAGGAAGTGATCCGGGTCCCACAGCTGCGAATCGTCCAGGCTCAGCCGGGCCATATCGCCTTCTCTCGTCAGCTGCCAGCGCGGACCCTGTGGGAATAGGCTATAAAATAATAAGCCGCGTTCCAGAGCCTTCTCCAGGGTGCGGCAGTGAATCAGCGCGTGGCACATCATGGCGAAAGTGCCGCGCTTGCTCGGGCCTTCGGCAAACCCCAGGTATTCATCGTCCAGCGCCAGCCACAACCTCTGCAACAGCCGGGTAAATTGCTCGGGGGCGATGCGGGCGCGGGGTTCGGTCAACAGCTCGGGGGGGATGCCCACCTGCAGCAGCAGGCCCGAGCAGTCGTAGCCGACCCGGCGCGCACCGCCGAGGGCGGCCCGGGCGTAGTGGCTGGCGATGGTACGTTCACGCATGTGAGGGCCTCGTCCATGGAGTGGCGGATGTTAGCCATCACCGAGAGGGGCGACAAGGCGGATATCCGCCAAATTGTAGGACGAGACCGGGTGGCCTGGCGGAATTCCGCCACATCTTCCAGGGTGTACAGGGCCGTCGTCTTGCCCCCAGCCCTGATGTCTAAAGGCCTTCAGCATTTTTTAAGCGAAGTGGCACGGCGTTTGCGATACAGAAAACAGCGCAGGCCTGTTTCAGCAGACCTCGCAAACAACAAATCCCTCCAGTGCAGGAGGGTTCGCAATTCAAGTGTCGTGGGCAATGGCGGATATTTGCCACACGGTGCGATTGAGGAACTTTGCAATGACGACTCGTCAGCCACTGTACAAATCCCTGTATTTCCAGGTGATCGTTGCAATCGTTATCGGTATTTTGCTCGGTCACTTCTACCCGCAGACCGGCGTGGCGCTCAAGCCACTGGGTGACGGCTTCATCAAGCTGATCAAAATGGTCATCGCCCCGATCATCTTCTGCACCGTTGTCAGCGGCATCGCTGGTATGCAAAGCATGAAATCGGTGGGCAAAACCGGTGGCTACGCGCTGCTGTACTTCGAAGTTGTTTCCACCATCGCCCTGTTGATCGGTCTGGTCGTGGTTAACGTCGTGCAACCGGGCGCCGGCATGCACATCGACGTGGCTACCCTGGACGCCTCCAAAGTCGCGGCCTACGTGACTGCCGGTGCAGACCAGAGCGTGGTTGGCTTCATCCTTAACGTGATCCCGAACACCATCGTCGGCGCTTTCGCCAACGGCGATATCCTGCAAGTGCTGATGTTCTCGGTGATCTTCGGTTTCGCCCTGCACCGCCTGGGTGCCTACGGCAAGCCGGTGCTGGACTTCATCGATCGCTTCGCGCACGTGATGTTCAACATCATCAACATGATCATGAAGCTCGCGCCACTGGGTGCCCTGGGCGCCATGGCGTTCACCATCGGCGCCTACGGTGTAGGCTCGCTGGTACAGCTGGGTCAGCTGATGATCTGCTTCTACATCACCTGCATCCTGTTCGTGGTCGTGGTGCTGGGCGCCATCTGCCGCGCACACGGTTTCAGCGTGTTGAAGCTGGTTCGCTATATCCGTGAAGAGCTGTTGATCGTACTGGGGACTTCCTCCTCCGAATCGGCACTGCCACGCATGCTGATCAAGATGGAGCGTCTGGGCGCGAAGAAATCCGTAGTAGGCCTGGTGATCCCGACCGGCTACTCCTTCAACCTCGACGGTACCTCGATCTACCTGACCATGGCGGCCGTGTTCATCGCTCAGGCGACCGACACCCACATGGACATCACCCACCAGATCACCTTGCTGCTGGTGCTGCTGCTGTCCTCCAAAGGCGCTGCAGGCGTGACCGGTTCGGGCTTCATCGTGCTGGCGGCCACCCTGTCGGCTGTTGGCCATCTGCCGGTTGCCGGCCTGGCGCTGATCCTGGGTATCGACCGCTTCATGTCCGAAGCCCGCGCACTGACCAACCTGGTCGGCAACGCCGTTGCCACCATCGTTGTGGCCAAGTGGGTCAAGGAACTGGACACCGACAAGCTGCACAGCGAGCTGGCGTCCGGCGGCACTGGCATCTCCGACACCCGTCCGGAAGATGACCTGGGCGTGGCTGAAGGCCCAGCTCCTGCGGTCAAGTAACATGCCGAAGGCGTGAATCGCGCCAGACGCTCTGCAAACGCCCCGACTTGATAGGGGCGTTTGCGTTTCTGCGGGGTCACTTTTCGGTGCTTTTGATTTACAGTCAGTCACCACTTCATCAAATCGCGATGAGGCTTGTATCTGCCTACGTCCGTTGGCCCTGACCGGACGATGCTGATGAAACTCACGCCGGGGTGTCCGCTCTAAAACCCATTAGCCAGCCGCATGTTTGCGCTGCAATCGCTTGCAGGAGTTTTGATGGACAGTGTGGATCTGAATGTCTTGCGCAGCGTGCTCGATTGGCGCCGCGCAGGGCACCGAGTGGTGCTCTACAGCGTGGTCCAGACCTGGGGCAGTGCGCCGCGCCCGCCTGGGGCGATGTTGGCCTTGCGGGGCGACGGTGTCGTGATTGGGTCGGTGTCCGGTGGCTGCATCGAGGATGACTTGATCGCGCGCTTGCAGGACGGTCGCTTGCCGGACGACGGGCCGCCGGTGCAACTGGTGACCTATGGCGTTACCCGGGATGAAGCTGCGCGTTTTGGCTTGCCCTGCGGCGGTACATTGCGCCTGACCGAAGAGCGCGTGGACAACTGGGCTTGGGTCGCCCAATTGCTGGCGCGGTGTGAGGCGCATGAAATCGTTGCGCGCGAGTTGGACCTGGCCACTGGCGAGGTGAGCTTGAGCGGTGCGAGCAAGACCGATGTCGTGACCTTCGATGGCGAACGCCTGCGCGCGATCTATGGCCCCCGTTGGCGTTTGTTGCTGATCGGTGCGGGCCAGTTGTCACGCTACGTGGCCGAGATGGCGCGGTTGCTGGATTTCGAAGTGCTGATCTGCGACCCGCGTGAAGAGTTCGTCTATGGCTGGGAAGAGCAGCACGGCCGCTTTGTACCGGGCATGCCGGATGAAGCGGTGCTCAATATCCAGACCGATGAACGCACTGCCATCGTCTGTCTGACCCACGATCCACGCCTGGATGACATGGCGCTGCTGACGGCGCTCAATTCCACGGCGTTCTACATTGGTGCCCTTGGTTCACGGGTCAACAGCCAGAAGCGCCGAGAGAACCTGGCGGCGCTGGGCCTGTCGGCGGAGGCCATTGCCCGCTTGCATGGGCCGATCGGTTTGCACATCGGCAGTCATACACCGTCGGAAATTGCGTTGTCGTTGATGGCCGAAATCGTTGCGATCAAGAACGGCGTGGCACCACTGCAGAAAAAGCCGTTGCCGGTAGCAGCTCAATGACCGTTGCCGCGATTGTGCTGGCGGCAGGGCAGGGCAGTCGTTTCCGGGCTGAGGCGGGGGCTGATAAAGACAAGTTGCTGGCCGATTGCGTGGGCCTAGATGGTGTGACGCGGCCGGTGATCGAGCAGGTGCTCGTGAATTTGCCTGAGCGTGTTGTAAAGCGCTGGGTGGTGACTTCGCCGGACCGGCTGGAGGTGATTCGCCTGGCACAGGCTTACGGCTGTGAAGTCCTGTTGCTGCATTCTGCCGGCATGGGCGACAGCCTTGCGGCGGTGGTTGCGGCCAGTGGCGCGGCAGACGGCTGGTTGGTGGTATTGGGCGACATGCCGTTTATTCAAGCATCGAGCATTGAACAGGTGCTGGATGCGCTGCAGGAGGAGGGTATCAGCGTGCCGGTGCATGCGGGAGCGTGCGGCCATCCTGTGGCGTTTGGTCGTGCGTTCGGGCCAGGCCTGATGGCGTTGACCGGGGATCGTGGCGCCAAGCCTCTGTTCGCTCAGGCGAAGGTAGCGCAGGTTCACGTGAATGATCCGGGGGTGCTTTGGGATGTGGATCTGCCACAGAGGCTGAATTTCAACGCCGACTGAATGTGGGAGCGGGCTTGCCCGCGAATGCTGGGTGCCAGTCAATGAATTTGGTGGCTGAACCACCGTATTCACAAGCAAGCCCGCTCCCGTGTTGGAACTGCGCAGGTCTCAAATCAATCGCCCATAAAAAAGCCCCGCCTGATCACTCAGGCGGGGCTTTTTAGTGGCTGATGGAATCAGACGAGAGGTTTAGGCTCGTGTTCTGCTTCCAAAGCCTTTGGGGCGTGCTCAGCGGCAGCCGGGGCTGGCGCCTCGACCACTTCAGCAGCAGCCGGTGCGGCAGCAGCTGCCGCGGCGGCGGCCTCAGCTTCCCTGCGACGGCGACGCACTTCACGTGGGTCGTTCGGCGCGCGGCCATTTTCAGTCAGGGCGCTGGCAGGGGCGGCTTCAACCACCGGGGCGGCGACTTCGGCAACCACTGGTGCTTCAACCACTGGCGCAGGCTCGGCAACCACCACTGGAGCGGCTTCAACCACTTCGGCAACCGGTGCTGGCGCTTCTTCTGCCACAGGGGCAGGGGTCGGCGCTTCAACCGGAGCGGCTGGCTCGGCAGTCCACTGGAAGGCGGTCTGTTCTTCGCGAACTTCACGCACTGCCGGGGCAGCCTCTTCTTCGACAGCCGGCGCTTCAACCACTGGCTGAGGCTCAACCACCGGTGCAGGCTCGACAGCGGTGACTTCCACTGCCGGTTGGGCTTCGCGAACCGGTGCAACTTCCACTTCCGGCACCACTGGGGCTTCGATCGGGGTGGTTGCTTCGACGACTGGAGCTTCAACTACCGGCGTTTCAACTGCCGGGGCCTCAACCACTGGCGCTTCAACCGCTGGCGTTTCGGCGACTGGCGCTTCTACAGCAGAGGTGTCTTCGACGGCGGCAGTGGCGCGTTCAGCTTGCTCGTGAGCCTGGGCTTCAGCAGGTGCGCTGATCACCGAGGTGGCCACGGCGGCTGTCACAGCCAGGCCGGCAGCCAGTTCGGCGCCAGTCGGTTCGGCGGTGGCGGCTTCTGCGTTTTCGCCGGACTCTTCCGAGCCTTCGATGACATTGCCGTTGGCGTCACGTTGACGCTCGCGACGGTTGCTGCGACGACGCTGGCCACGGGAGCGGCGACGTGGACGATCGCCTTCGGCGTTGTCCTGGCCGTCTTCCTGCAGCTGCTCTTCGCCCGTCAGCACTTCTTCTTCGCTGGCGGCAGCGGCTTGCTCGGCGCGTGGTTGACGCTCTTCACGCGGTGGGCGCGGCTGGCGCTCTTCACGTGGGGCGCGTTCTTCACGCGGCTGGCGAGCCGGGCGTTCTTCGCTGGCCGCTTCGGCAGCCACGGCTGGCGCTGCGTCCAGTGGCTCGCGCAGTTCACGCACACGTTCTTCACGCTCGCCACGTGGCTTGCGGTCTTCACGAGGGGCGCGTGGGGTACGTGGTGCGCGCTCTTCACGCGGTGCACGTTCTTCACGGGCTACGGTCGGGGTTTCTTCGCGGGCTTCGCGAGGTGCACGCTCTTCACGTGGCGCGCGTTCTTCACGCGGTGCACGTTCTTCACGCGGTGCACGTTCCTCGCGCGGCTTGCGCTCTTCATCACGGCGGCCGTTGCGGTTACGGCTTTGCTGGCGACCGTTGCGACGTTCTTCGTTACGGGCCGGGCGCTCGGTGGCAGGTTTTTCAACCACTACCGGAGCAACAGGCTCTTCCTTGGTGGCGAACAGGCTGACCAGCGATTTGACCAGGCCTTTGAACAGGCTTGGCTCAGGCAGGGCGGCTGGCGCGGCAACCGGGGCGGCTACCTCGGCAGGCACCGGTGCGTTGGCACGCGCCGGCGCGGTCTTCACGGCAGCTTCCTGGCGAACCAGGGTGCGGGTTGCGGCAGCTGGCTGGACTTCTTCCACTTCAGCCGCGGCAGCAGCGATTTCGTAGCTGGACTGGCCGCTGTGCGCTTCCGGGCTGTCATCACGCAAGCGCTGCACTTCGAAGTGCGGCGTTTCGAGGTGATCGTTCGGCAGGATGACGATGCGGGCACGGGTGCGCAGTTCGATCTTGGTGATCGAGTTGCGTTTTTCGTTGAGCAGGAAAGCTGCAACCGGGATCGGCACTTGCGCGCGGACTTCGGCGGTGCGGTCTTTCAGGGCTTCTTCTTCGATCAGGCGCAGGATCGCCAGGGACAGCGATTCAACGTCACGGATGATGCCGGTGCCGTTGCAACGCGGGCAGACGATGCCGCTGCTTTCGCCCAGGGATGGACGCAGGCGCTGACGGGACATTTCCAGCAGGCCGAAGCGCGAGATGCGGCCGACCTGTACACGTGCACGGTCAGCTTCCAGGCATTCGCGGACTTTTTCTTCCACGGCGCGCTGGTTCTTGGCCGGGGTCATGTCGATGAAGTCGATCACGATCAGGCCGCCGATGTCACGCAGGCGCAGCTGGCGAGCGATTTCTTCAGCCGCTTCCAGGTTGGTCTGCAGGGCGGTTTCTTCGATGTCGCTGCCTTTGGTCGCACGCGCCGAGTTGATGTCGATGGACACCAGGGCTTCGGTCGGGTCGATCACAATGGAGCCACCGGAAGGCAGTTCGACGACGCGCTGGAAGGCGGTCTCGATCTGGCTTTCGATCTGGAAACGGTTGAACAGCGGAACGCTGTCTTCGTACAGCTTGATCTTGCTGGCGTACTGCGGCATTACCTGGCGGATGAAGGTCAGGGCTTCGTCCTGGGCTTCAACGCTGTCGATCAGCACTTCGCCGATGTCCTGGCGCAGGTAATCGCGGATGGCGCGGATGATCACGTTGCTTTCCTGGTAGATCAGGAACGGCGCGGAACGATCCAGGGACGCTTCTTTAATAGCGGTCCACAGTTGCAGCAGGTAGTCGAGGTCCCACTGCATTTCTTCGCTGCTGCGGCCAAGGCCGGCAGTGCGCACGATCAGGCCCATGTCGGCTGGTGCAATCAAGCCGTTCAGCGCTTCACGCAGTTCGTTGCGCTCTTCGCCTTCGATGCGACGGGAAATACCGCCGGCACGCGGGTTGTTCGGCATCAGCACCAGATAACGGCCGGCCAGGCTGATGAAAGTGGTCAGGGCGGCGCCCTTGTTGCCACGTTCTTCTTTTTCGACCTGAACGATGACTTCCTGGCCTTCGCTCAGGACGTCCTTGATGTTCACGCGGCCTTCTGGGGCTTTCTTGAAGTATTCGCGGGAGATTTCTTTGAGGGGCAGGAAGCCGTGGCGCTCGGAGCCGAAATCGACAAAGGCAGCCTCAAGGCTTGGTTCGATGCGAGTAATACGGCCTTTATAGATGTTGGCCTTCTTTTGCTCGCGTGCACCGGATTCGATGTCCAGGTCGTAGAGGCGTTGGCCATCTACCAGTGCAACACGCAACTCTTCGGGTTGAGTTGCGTTAATCAGCATTCTTTTCATGTTGTACCGTCGGTTTCCGGGCTGCCGGAAACGGCGTTCGGCACACACGACTTCTCACGGTCGGTGTCAGGTGCGTCAAGAGTGGTTGGCCACTCCAGTGTCCAGCAATAACGAGCCAATTGGGCCGGTATCGCGACGGACGCGTCCTGCTTGTTAGCGGTGGTGACAAAGGCACCACTTCAACAAAAGCTAAGGTCAGGAGGAGGAATCAACCGGCGACTGTGGACGAGATGAAGCGTCTAAATATAAGCCTAGTGCTACACGGTCCGACGGTTGTGCATCTCCACCCTACACGTATCCCTGATAATTCGGGTGCTGCCGCGCGCAGAATCCGCAGCGGGTTGGCATTTACCGTGTTCTCCAATGGGGAGTCCACGCTCATGGCTAAACAAGACTAGGTGTGGGCGACTGCGCTCTCACTCAGCTCTTAACAGGCGTTGTTTCCGAAGCTTTCGCCATGGTCTGGCTCAAGACTGACTGCACTTTGTGAACTGGCCGTAAATATCGGCGCAGAACGCGAGTATTCACTCTGCTTTCTGCACTCGCTTCAGGCCTCATGTCACCTGCGCTTGTTACAATCTCGAGCCTTCCAAGGTGGCAAAAGCCCCGTAGGACGGCCTCGCGTCCTGATGAATTGCGATGGTCAGGGCCGGCAGTTTGCCGCAAGTCCTCTGTCCAGGCCGCTTTTGGCGGCGTTCGCGACTATAGCAGCAATGATTAAGTGCTTCAATTCCATAAAAAATTGTTATCATCGCCGCCATGACGACTACCGCCCCCCAGACCCCCAGCGTCCAGCTGCTCGAGGTCTCGCCGGAATATGCCGGCCAACGCATCGACAATTTTCTCCTGGCCAGGCTCAAAGGCGTGCCCAAGACCTTGATTTACCGCATCTTGCGTAAAGGCGAAGTGCGCGTGAACAAAGGCCGCATCAAGCCCGAGTACAAGCTGCAGGCGGGCGATATCGTCCGTGTGCCGCCGGTTCGCGTGCCTGAGCGTGACGAACCCGTGCCGCTGGCCCAAGGCCTGCTGCAGCGCCTTGAGGCTTCAATTGTTTTCGAAGACAGCAAGCTGATCGTGATCAACAAACCGTGCGGCATTGCGGTGCACGGCGGCAGCGGCCTGAATTTCGGCGTGATCGAAGCGTTTCGTCAGTTGCGCCCGGATGCCAAGGAGCTGGAGTTGGTCCACCGCCTGGACCGCGACACCTCCGGTCTACTGATGATCGCCAAAAAGCGCAGCATGTTGCGCCACCTGCACACCGCCCTGCGTGGCGATGGTGTCGACAAGCGCTACATGGCGCTGGTGCGTGGCAACTGGGCGAGCTCGATCAAAAGCGTTCGTGCGCCGCTGCAGAAGAGCAACCTGCGCTCCGGCGAGCGTATGGTCGAAGTGGACGAGGAGGGCAAAGAAGCCCTGACCCTGTTCAAGGTGCTGCGCCGTTTCGGTGACTTCGCCACCATGGTCGAGGCCAAGCCAGTGACCGGGCGTACTCACCAGATTCGCGTGCATACCCTGCACGCAGGCCACTGCATCGCCGGTGACACCAAGTACGGTGATGAGGATTTTTCCAAGGAAATCCGCGACCTGGGCGGCAAGCGCCTGTTCCTTCACGCCTACATGCTGACGGTTCCGCTGCCTGATGGCGGTGAGCTCAAGCTGCAGGCGCCGGTCGACGAGATGTGGGCCAAGACCGTGGAGCGTTTGAGTGTCGCACCTTGATTACAAACTGCTGATCTTTGACTGGGACGGCACCCTGTGCGATTCCATCGGGCGGATCGTGGAATCAATGCACGCAGCTTCAACCCGCTCGGGCTTTGCGTTGTGCACCGATCTCGCGGTCAAAGGCATCATCGGCCTGGGCTTGCCTGAAGCCATCCGTACCCTGTACCCCAAGATCAGTGACGCTGAGCTGGTGACCTTTCGCGACCATTACGCCGAACACTACATCGCGCTGGAGGCCACGCCTTCGCCGCTGTTCGACGGTGTGGTGCAATCGCTGGAGGCCTTTCGTGCCCAGGGTTATCACTTGGCAGTCGCCACCGGCAAAGCCCGTCGCGGGTTGGACCGGGTCCTTAAGGCGCACAACTTCGAAGATTATTTCGACATCACCCGGGCGGCGGATGAAACCGCCAGCAAGCCTCATCCTCTGATGCTTGAGCAGATCCTTGCCCATTGTGGTGTGTCGCCGCGTCAGGCGTTGATGGTAGGCGATGCCTCCTTCGACCTGATGATGGCGCGCAATGCTGGCATGGACAGTGTGGCGGTCAGCTACGGCGCTCAGGCTGCCGAGGCCTTGCAGCAGTACGAGCCGAGGCTGACGATTGATCATTTTTCCGAACTGCAGGCCTGGCTCAGCCGGGCCCAATAAGTCTTTGCTGGGGTTAATGGCATGAGTGACGAGTGGAAGGCGCCGGAAAAGGCGGATAGCAGCGATGATAAAAGCTGGAAGCTGCTGGAGAAGACCCTCCTGGCCAGTGTTCAGGAACAGCGTCGTGCGCGGCGTTGGGGGATTTTCTTCAAGCTGCTGACCTTTATCTGGCTGCTCGCGATGCTGGTGCTGTTCAGTCCACTGATGGACATGGAAAAAAGCGCTACCCGTGGCAGTAACTACACCGCCTTGATCGAAGTGCGTGGCGTGATCGCCGACAAAGAGTCCGCCAGCGCCGACAATATTGTCAGCAGCCTGCGCGCGGCGTTTGAAGACCCGAAGGTCAAGGGCGTGATCCTGCGCATCAACAGCCCAGGTGGCAGTCCGGTGCAGTCGGGTTACGTGTATGACGAGATTCGCCGTCTGCGCGGCCTGCATCCGGATATCAAGGTGTATGCGGTGATTTCCGACCTGGGCGCCTCGGGCGCCTATTACATCGCCAGCGCCGCTGACCAGATCTACGCCGACAAGGCCAGCCTGGTCGGCTCCATTGGTGTGACGGCGGCCGGTTATGGCTTCGTCGGCACCATGGAGAAGCTGGGGGTTGAGCGTCGCACTTACACCTCGGGTGAGCACAAAGCGTTCCTCGACCCGTTCCAGCCGCAAAAAGCCGATGAAACCCAGTTCTGGCAGGGCGTGCTCGATACCACTCACCGTCAGTTCATTGCCAGCGTGAAGCAGGGGCGTGGCGATCGTCTGAAGGACAAAGACCATCCGGAGCTGTTCTCCGGGCTGGTGTGGTCGGGCGAGCAGGCATTGCCGCTGGGCTTGATCGATGGGCTGGGCAGTGCCAGTTCGGTGGCGCGGGATGTGATTGGCGAGAAGGAATTGGTGGATTTCACTGTTCAGGAATCGCCGTTTGATCGCTTCTCCAAGAAGCTGGGTGCCAGCGTGGCCGAGAAGCTGGCGATGTACATGGGCTTCCAGGGCCCGACGCTGCGCTGATACCTCGAAAGCGACAGGGTTCAAACTGTGGGAGCTGGCTTGCCTGCGATAGCGTCACCTCGGTTCGACTGATGTTCCGAGGTGTGTGCATCGCAGGCAAGCCAGCTCCCACATTGGTTTTGTGGTGGGCTTAGGGGATCTGTACGCCTTCGGCCAGCAGCATGTCCACCAGGCGAATCAGTGGCAGGCCGATCAGGCTGGTCGCATCCGGCCCTTCGGTGCTCTGGAACAAGCTCACGCCCAGTCCCTCGGCCTTGAAGCTGCCGGCGCAGTCATAAGGTTGCTCGATCCGAAGATAACGCTCGATGCGTTCAGCGCTCAGTTCGCGCATGTGCACCGTAAACGGTACGCAGTCGACCTGGCAGTGCCCGGTCTCGCTGTTCAGCAGCGCCAGCCCGGTAAGGAAGCTGACACGCTTGCCGCTCGCTGCCAGCAGTTGCGCGCGCGCGTTCTCGAAGGTGTGGGGCTTGCCGATGATCCTGCCTTCCAGAGCAGCGACCTGATCGGAGCCAATGATCAAATGCCCCGGATGGCTGCCGGCGAGGGCGCGAGCTTTCTGTTCGGCCAGGCGCTTGACCAGCTCAATGGCGGATTCATTTTCACGGTGGCTTTCGTCGATATCCGGCGAGCTGCAGATGAACGGCAGGTGCAGGCGGCTCAGCAATTCCCGGCGATAAACCGAGCTGGATGCAAGTAATAAAGGCAGCATAGGCGTCTCCTCAGAGCAGCCGGGGATTCTAGCGGGGTGACCGGCTGACGCACAGGGCTGAATTTCCTTTGACATGGCCGGGTGCATCCCTATAATGCTGCGCCTATGTTGAATGACCCGATTCCACCTCACGTTGACCCGCGCAAATTGGCAGATCGTGGCACTTCCCTTCAAGGTGAATTGCTGCTGGCCGATTTGGAGAGACTCTGCGACCCGCTTTCCGACACTGTCGGTACGGTGCAGGCCAAATTTGTTTTTGAACGAGATGAACGTAAGTCTGTGGTAATCCACAGTTTTATCGACACCGAAGTCAAAATGGTTTGCCAGCGTTGTCTTGAGCTGGTCACCCTGCCGATTCACAGCGAATGCAGTTACGCTGTGGTGAAGGAGGGTGCGAATACCCAGTCGTTGCCGAAAGGTTATGACGTGCTGGAACTGGGCGAAGATCCTTTGGATCTGCATGCACTGATCGAGGAGGAGCTTTTGCTCGCCTTGCCCATTGTGCCTGCTCATCATCCGGAAGAATGCCAGCAGCCGGAGGGTCTCGATGACGAGGCCGAGCCGAGCGAGGACGAGGTAACGCGGTCCAACCCGTTCAGTGTATTGGCGCAGTTAAAGCGTGACCCAAACGTTTAGGAGTTAATCAATTATGGCTGTTCAGCAGAACAAAAAATCCCGCTCTGCCCGTGACATGCGTCGTTCGCACGATGCCCTGACGGCAA
Source organism: Pseudomonas sp. NFX183 (assembly GCF_047943075.1). NCBI lineage: Bacteria > Pseudomonadati > Pseudomonadota > Gammaproteobacteria > Pseudomonadales > Pseudomonadaceae > Pseudomonas > Pseudomonas sp. NFX183. The sequence goes on from NZ_CP181333.1 coordinate 3,761,788, forward strand.
GCACTCTGTCTGTAGAAAAAACCACCGGTGAAATTCACCTGCGTCACCACGTATCGCCAGAAGGCGTATACCGTGGCCGTAAAGTGATCGACAAGGGCGCTGACGAGTAATCACTTGTCTGCTCAAGTCATCGCGATTGACGCAATGGGCGGGGACTTCGGTCCCCGCAGCATTGTTCAGGCCTGCATTGCCAGCCTGTCCGCTACGCCCTCGCTGCACCTGACCCTCGTCGGTCAACCCTCCCTTCTTGAAGAATTGATTGCCAGCCATCCGGCGGTGGATCGCGCGCGCCTGACGATTACGCCAGCCAGTGAAACCATCAGCATGGATGACAAGCCGGCGGCAGCCCTGCGTGGCAAGCCCGACTCTTCGATGCGGGTGGCGCTTGAGCTGTTGCGTGATGCCAAGGTGCAAGCCTGTGTCAGTGCTGGCAATACAGGAGCCTTGATGGCGTTGTCGCGGCATGTGCTCAAGACACTGCCCGGGATCGATCGCCCGGCGATGGTTGCGGCCATCCCCACACAAAAAGGCTACTGCCAACTGCTGGACCTGGGTGCGAACGTCGATTGCAGTGCCGAGCACCTGTTCCAGTTCGCGGTGATGGGCTCGGTGGCCGCTGAGGCGTTGGGCGTGACCCGGCCGCGGGTGGCGTTGCTGAATATCGGCACCGAAGACATCAAGGGCAATCAGCAGGTCAAGCTCGCCGCCGCCTTGCTGCAAAATGCGCGAGGGGTGAACTACGTCGGGTTTGTCGAAGGTGACGGTGTGTACCGTGGCGAAGCCGACGTGGTGGTATGCGATGGGTTTGTCGGCAATATCCTGCTCAAGTCCAGCGAAGGCCTTGCAACCATGATCGCTACGCGTATCGAGGCCTTGTTCAAGCAGAATCTCGCCTCACGCATGGTTGGCGCCCTGGCGCTGCCGTTGATGCGCCGCTTGCAGGCCGACCTGGCGCCGGCGCGGCACAACGGTGCGAGCTTTCTGGGGTTGCAGGGCATTGTGGTGAAAAGCCATGGCTCGGCAGGGGTGCAAGGTTTTCAAAGTGCGATTGCGCGGGCGCTGATCGAGATCCAGGAAAACCTGCCGCAACGCTTGCACGGCCGTCTTGAGGACTTGTTGCCTTAGGCGAATTGGCCCGGGAATGCTTAAATGTGACCGGCCAGTTCAATTGACCATCCAATCTGTCAGTTTCGTGCGCTCCCACCCGTGGATTCATCTCAAAATCGGGAGCGTTCATTTTTGACGACCAGATCATTAGGGGCTTGTTACATGTCTACATCCCTCGCATTCGTCTTTCCAGGGCAGGGTTCGCAGTCCCTCGGCATGTTGGCCGAGCTGGGCGCGCAACATCCGTTGATCCTGGACACCTTCAAGGAAGCTTCCGACGCCCTGGGTTACGACCTGTGGGCGCTGACCCAGCAAGGGCCGGAAGAGCAACTCAATCAAACCGATAAAACCCAGCCGGCCATCCTCACCGCGTCGATCGCGCTGTGGCGCCTGTGGCTGGCTGAAGGTGGCGCGCGCCCGGCTTACGTGGCCGGTCACAGCCTGGGCGAATACAGCGCCCTGGTGGCTGCGGGCAGCCTGACTCTGGGCGAAGCGGTCAAGTTGGTAGAGCGTCGCGGCCAACTGATGCAAGAAGCCGTTCCGGCCGGGCAGGGCGGCATGGCCGCTATCCTGGGTCTGGACGACGCCGTGGTGATCGACGCCTGCGCCGAAGCGGCCCAAGGCGAAGTGGTCAGCGCGGTGAACTTCAACTCGCCTGGCCAGGTGGTGATCGCCGGTGCCAAGGCTGCCGTTGAGCGTGCCATCGAAGGTTGCAAGGCTCGTGGTGCCAAGCGCGCCTTGCCATTGCCGGTCAGCGTGCCGTCCCACTGTGAGCTGATGCGCCCGGCTGCCGAGCGGTTTGCCGAGTCCATCGCCGCCATCAACTGGCAGGCGCCGCAGATTCCGCTGGTGCAGAACGTCAGCGCGGCCGTTGCCGCCGACCTCGAGACCCTCAAGCGCGACCTGCTGGAGCAACTCTACAAGCCTGTGCGCTGGGTTGAGTCGGTCCAGACCCTGGCGGCCAAGGGGGCCACCGAGCTTGTCGAGTGTGGCCCGGGCAAGGTCCTGGCTGGCCTGAACAAGCGCTGCGCCGACGGCGTCTCGACTGCCAACCTCAATACCCCGGATGCCTTCGCTGCCGCCCGCGCGGCACTGGCCTGAATCCCTGATCCCCGAACTTAGGAGAAGCCTGCATGAGTCTGCAAGGTAAAGTTGCACTGGTTACCGGCGCGAGCCGTGGCATTGGCCAGGCGATCGCCCTGGAACTGGGCCGTCAGGGCGCCGTAGTCATCGGCACCGCGACATCCGCCTCGGGTGCCGAGCGTATCGCCGCCACCTTGAAGGAAAACGGCGTTCAAGGCACTGGCCTTGAGCTGAACGTGACCAACGATGAGTCGGTTGCCGCTGTGCTGGCTCAAATCACTGCACAATTTGGCGCACCGGCTATTCTGGTGAACAACGCCGGTATCACCCGCGACAACCTGATGATGCGCATGAAAGACGACGAGTGGTACGACGTGGTCGATACCAACTTGAACAGTCTGTTTCGCCTGTCCAAGGGCGTTTTGCGTGGCATGACCAAGGCGCGTTGGGGCCGAATTATCAATATTGGCTCCGTAGTGGGTGCCATGGGCAACGCAGGCCAAGTAAACTACGCGGCGGCCAAAGCCGGTCTGGAAGGTTTCAGCCGTGCATTGGCGCGTGAAGTCGGTTCGCGGTCGATTACGGTCAACTCGGTGGCCCCTGGGTTCATCGACACCGATATGACCCGCGAACTGCCGGAAGCACAGCGTGAAGCGTTGCTGACGCAGATTCCGCTGGGCCGTCTGGGCCAGGCTCAAGAGATCGCAAATGTGGTCACTTTCCTGGCATCCGACGGTGCGGCATACGTGACTGGGGCTACAATCCCGGTGAACGGCGGGATGTACATGAGTTAAATTGTGACGGATCGCTTCAAAAAAATGTCATACGAGCTGTCTAAAATCCGTTATAAAGCTGCAACTTAATTTATAGGCTGGTGGCCGACCGGGTACAGGGTGAAGCTTTCAGTTGAAAAGCTGAAATGGCTTTCTATACACTTACCCACTGGCCAGCTGCCTGAATTTGTCCATTAGGAGTTAAACAAGGTATGAGCACCATCGAAGAACGCGTCAAGAAAATCGTCGCCGAGCAACTGGGCGTTAAAGAAGAAGAAGTGACCAACAGCGCTTCCTTCGTAGAAGACCTGGGTGCCGATTCCCTTGACACCGTTGAGCTGGTGATGGCTCTGGAAGAGGAATTCGAGACCGAAATCCCGGACGAAGAAGCTGAAAAAATCACTACTGTTCAAGCTGCTATCGACTACGTTACTGCCCACCAGGCGTAATAGTTTGTAGTCGTCGCTTGCTGTTAGGGAAAAACCGCACTGCTGTAACGGCGTGCGGTTTTTTCTTTAGCTCTGATGAAACTTCAGCGCTGATAAAATGCGTGCTGAAGCGAAGTGTCGCCATCAAGAAAAAAGGAGAGTGCTGTGTCGCGTAGACGCGTCGTAGTCACCGGTATGGGTATGTTGTCGCCACTGGGTACGGATGTGCCAAGCAGTTGGCAGGGCATTCTGGCTGGCCACAGTGGTATCGGTCTGATCGAGCACACGGACCTTTCTGCCTATTCCACCCGTTTTGGCGGCTCGGTAAAGGGCTTTAATGTCGAGGAATACCTCTCGATCAAAGAGTCCCGCAAACTCGACCTGTTCATTCAGTACGGCCTGGCAGCCGGTTTTCAGGCGGTGCGTAATGCCGGCCTGGAAGTCACCGACGCCAACCGTGACCGCATCGGCGTGGCCATGGGTTCGGGTATTGGCGGTTTGACCAATATCGAAGAAACCAGCCGCACGCTGCACGATTCCGGCCCCCGTCGAATTTCACCGTTCTTCGTACCGGGCTCGATCATCAATATGATTTCCGGCTTCCTGTCCATCCACTTGGGTGCGCAGGGGCCTAACTACGCCATTGCTACGGCGTGCACCACGGGCACTCACTGCATCGGCATGGCGGCGCGCAACATCGCCTATGACGAGGCGGACGTGATGATCGCCGGTGGCGCTGAAATGGCCGCCTGCGGCCTGGGCATGGGCGGCTTCGGCGCGTCCCGTGCGCTGTCGACGCGCAATGACGAACCGACCCGTGCCAGCCGTCCGTGGGACAAGGGCCGTGACGGTTTTGTACTGTCTGACGGCGCCGGTGCCCTGGTGCTCGAAGAGTTGGAGCACGCCAAGGCGCGTGGCGCCACCATCTACGCCGAGCTGATCGGCTTTGGCATGAGCGGCGATGCCTATCACATGACGTCGCCACCGTCCGACGGTGCCGGCGCTGCGCGCTGCATCACCAATGCGTTGCGCGACGCGAAGGTGAATCCCGACCAGGTGCAGTACATCAACGCTCACGGCACCTCGACCCCGACCGGCGACCTGGCGGAAGCCGAGGCCATCAAGTCGGTGTTTGGCGAGCACGCCTACAAGCTGGCGGTCAGCTCCACCAAGTCCATGACCGGCCACCTGTTGGGTGCAGCAGGCGCGGTCGAGGCGATCTTCAGCGTGATGGCCATCAAGGATCAGGTCGCTCCGCCGACCATCAACCTTGATGAGCCGGACGAAGGTTGCGACCTGAACTTCGTCCCCCACGAAGCCCAGCCGATGCCAATCGACGTGGTGATCTCCAACTCCTTCGGGTTTGGTGGCACCAACGGCTCCCTGGTGTTCCGCCGGTTCGCCGAGTGATGCACAGCTGGGTCGACGGTCAGCCAGCGGACAGCGTGCCCCTGAAAGATCGCGGCCTGGCGTACGGTGATGGGCTGTTTGAAACCATCGCCGTCAAGGCCGGGCAGCCCGTGCTGCTCGACCGCCACCTGCAACGCCTCGAGGAGGGCTGCCGGCGCCTTGCGTTGATCACGGATCACGCACTGATCCGCAACGAAGTCTTGGCTTACGCCGCCGCTCTTGGCGACGCAGTGCTTAAGTTGATCCTCACCCGCGGCGACAGCCAGCGCGGTTATGGCATCAACCCCGGCGCCCCGGTGCGCAGTATCTTGCAGGGCAATCCGCCCGCGACCTATCCCCACGCTCACGCAACCGACGGCATCCGCCTGTTTGCGTGCGCCACCCGTTTGGCCGAGCAGCCTTTGCTCGCCGGTCTCAAGCACCTTAATCGCCTGGAACAAGTGATCGCCCGCGCCGAGTGGCAGGATGCCGAGCATGCCGAAGGTTTAATGCTGGATATGTCTGGTCGCGTTATCGAGGGCGTGTTCAGCAACCTGTTCCTGGTTCGCAATGGCGTGTTACTGACCGCTGATCTGAATCGTTGTGGCGTTGCCGGGGTCATGCGCGCCGAGATTCTGGCCCAGGCACATGCACTGGGTATCCCGCTGGCCGTGGCCGACATCAGCGTTGAGCAGTTACAGCAGGCCGATGAAGTCTTCGTGTGCAACAGCGTTTATGGCATTTGGCCGGTGCGCAGTTGCGCTGCGATGAGCTGGTCGGTTGGGCCGCTCACCCGTAAACTGCAGGGCATTGTTCGCGCGCTATTGGATATTTGAGTTGATACGAAAACTGGTTTTACTGCTGCAGATCGGCCTGGTCTCGGCAGGCTTGCTGCTGGGTTTCTCGGCCTGGAAGCTCGATTCTGCCTTGAAGCAGCCCCTGAATCTGACCCAGGAACAATTGCTTGATGTGCCTGCCGGGTCGACCCCGACGGGCACCTTCAATCGCCTTGAAGCCGAAGGCGTGCTGGATGGTGCTTTCTGGTTGCGTCTGTACTGGCGCTTCAACCTCGACGGCCAGCCGCTGCACAGCGGCGAATACCGCATGACCCCAGGCCTTACCGCCGAAGGCTTGATTGGCCTGTGGCAGCGCGGCGAAGTGGTGCAATACAGCCTGACGCTGGTCGAAGGCTGGAACTTCCGTCAGGTGCGGTCGGCCCTCGCCAAGCATGAAAAGATCGTGCAAACCCTGTCGGGCCTCAGTGACAGTGAAGTGATGGACAAGCTTGGTCACCCCGGCGTGTTCCCTGAAGGGCGGTTCTTTCCTGACACTTACCGCTTCGTGCGCGGCATGACCGACGTCGAATTCCTCAAAAAAGCCTACAACCGTCTGGATGATGTACTTGCCCAGGAGTGGAGCAAACGCGCCGCCGATGCGCCCTACACCGACCCTTACCAAGCGCTGATCATGGCCTCCCTGGTCGAGAAAGAGACCGGTGTGCCGGAAGAGCGCGGGCAAATCGCCGGCGTGTTCGTGCGGCGCATGAAGATCGGCATGTTGCTGCAGACCGACCCGACAGTGATCTACGGCCTGGGCGAGCGCTACAACGGCAAGTTGACCCGCGCGCATCTCAAAGAAGCCAACCCTTACAACACCTACATGATCGCCGGCCTGCCGCCGACGCCGATCGCGATGGTCGGCCGCGAGGCGATTCATGCGGCGTTGAACCCGGTGCCGGGCAGCAGCCTGTATTTCGTCGCCCGTGGCGATGGCAGTCATATTTTCTCCGATGACCTGGATGCGCATAATGCCGCCGTGCGCGAGTTTCAGCTCAAGCGCCGTGCCGATTACCGTTCCAGCCCTGCGCCGGCGGTGAAACCGGCGGAAGACGCGGCGCCTCCTGCCGAAGCACCGACCGAAGCACCGACCGAAGCGCCGGTTGAAAAGCCCGTCGAGGCTGCGCCGGATACCGCCGCGCCGCAAAGCCCGCAATGACTCTGACTAAGGACTGCCTGTGACTGGCTTGTTTATTACCCTGGAAGGCCCGGAAGGCGCCGGCAAAAGCACCAACCGCGATTACCTGGCCGAACGCCTGCGCGCGGAGGGCATCGAGGTGGTATTGACCCGCGAACCCGGCGGCACGCCGCTCGCCGAGCGCATCCGTGAAGTATTGCTGGCCCCGGGTGAAGAACCGATGAACGCGGACACCGAGCTGCTGCTGGTGTTTGCTGCACGCGCTCAGCACCTGGCCGAGGTGATTCGCCCAGCCCTTGCGCGTGGCGCGGTGGTGATTTGCGACCGTTTCACCGATTCGACCTACGCCTACCAGGGCGGCGGGCGCGGCTTGTGCCTGGCGCGTATCGCCACGTTGGAAACTTTCGTCCAGGGCGATTTGCGTCCAGACCTGACCTTGCTGTTCGACCTGCCGGTGGAAGTGGGGATGGCCCGTGCCAGTGCCCGGGGGCGTCTGGACCGCTTCGAACTGGAAGGCCAGGTGTTTTTCGATGCGGTGCGCAGTGCGTTCCTGCAACGCGCCAAGGCGGAGCCCGCGCGCTACCACCTGCTGGACGCCGCCCAGCCGCTGGCGCAGGTACAGCACGCCATCGACGCCCTGGTGCCGACGCTGCTGGAGCGCGCCCGTGGCTGAAGCCTATCCGTGGCAGGACAGCCTCTGGCAGCAACTGGCCGGGCGTGCCCAGCATGCGCATGCGTATTTGCTGCATGGGCCAGCGGGTATCGGCAAGCGTGCGTTGGCCGAGCGCTTGATGGCCAGCCTGTTATGCCAGCGTCCGGTCAATCTGGAGGCTTGCGGTGAGTGCAAATCCTGCCTGCTGCTCAAGGCCGGCAGCCACCCCGACAACTACCTGCTGGAGCCCGAGGAAGCCGACAAGGCGATCAAGGTCGACCAGGTGCGTGACCTCGTCAGCTTCGTGGTGCAGACCGCGCAGATGGGCGGGCGCAAAGTGGTGCTGATCGAGCCGGTGGAGGCGATGAACATCAACGCCGCCAACGCCTTGCTAAAAAGCCTGGAAGAGCCGTCGGGCGATACGGTGCTGTTGCTGGTGAGTCACCAGTCCAGCCGCCTGTTGCCGACCATTCGCAGTCGTTGCGTGCAGCAGGCCTGTCCGTTGCCGAGCGAAGCGATGAGCCTGCAGTGGCTGGCGCAGGCGCTGCCCGAGTGCGGCGAAGACGAACGCGTCGAGTTGCTGACCCTGGCCGCAGGTTCCCCCTTGGCGGCCGTGAAGCTGCACGCCCAGGGCGTGCGTGAACAACGTGCGCTGGTGGTCGATGGCGTGAAAAAGCTGCTCAAGCAGGAGCTGTCCGCGACGCAACTGGCCGAAAGCGCGTGGAAGGATATTCCGTTATTGCTGCTGTTCGACTGGTTCTGTGACTGGTCGAGCCTCATCCTGCGCTACCAGTTGACCCAGGATGAAACCGGCCTGGGCCTGCCGGACATGCGCAAAGTGGTGCAGTACCTGGCGCAGAAAAGCGCGCAGGACAAGGTGCTGAATATCCAGGACTGGATTCTGGCCCAGCGCCAGAAGGTGCTCGGCAAAGCCAACCTCAACCGCGTGCTGTTACTCGAAGCATTGCTGGTGCAGTGGGTCGGCTTGCTCGGCCGGCGTTAATTTCCGCGGCCGACGGTGTATCGTCGGCCAGACACTTTCCGTGACTCAAGTTGTACATTCCTATGCTCGTAGATTCCCATTGCCACCTTGATCGCCTCGACCTTGCCCAACATGGTGGCTCCCTCGATGCTGCCCTTGAAGCTGCGCGCCAGCGTGGAGTAGGGCACTTCCTGTGCATTGGTGTCAGCGCTGAAAATGCCGCCGACGTCAAAGCGCTGGCTGATCGTTATGCCGATGTCGATTGTTCGGTGGGCATTCACCCGCTGGACCTCAAGCCCGGCGAAGCCCCCGCCCTCGATTGGCTGCTGGGCGAACTCAATCACCCTCGCGTGGTGGCGATTGGCGAAACCGGCCTGGATTACCACTACGAGCCCGAGGCCGCTGAGTTGCAGCAGGCGTCGTTCCGCCTGCACCTGCAGGCCGCCCAGCAAACCGGCAAACCGGTGATCGTTCACACCCGTGGCGCCCGCGCAGACACCCTGACGCTGCTGCGCGAGGCCGCGTTGCCCCAGGCCGGCGTGCTGCATTGCTTTACCGAAGACTGGGACATGGCCAAGGCCGCACTGGACCTGGGCTTCTACATTTCCCTGTCGGGCATCGTCACCTTCCGCAACGCCGATGCCCTGCGTGATGTGGCGCGCCAGGTGCCGGCCGACCGCCTGCTGGTGGAAACCGATTCGCCCTACCTGGCACCCATCCCCCATCGCGGCAAGCCGAACCTGCCGGAATACGTGCGCGATGTGGCGGATTACCTGGCAATGCTGCGGGGTGAGTCGTACGAACGCTTCGCCGAGCAGACCACCGAAAACTTCAAGCGCCTGTTCCCACTGGCCCACGTCGGCGGCTGATAGGGCCAAATTGCAGGCAAAAAAAACCCGGGTTCTGGGGGGTGAATCCGGGCTAAGACCATTAGGAGTAAACAAGGGTACACAGTCCGTCGGTACCCAGGTCGACGCGTCACTTGGGGGAGATGCCACGCCGACAGTTCAAGTATTGATCAGGATCCCATTCAGTCCAGTCGCATCTGATCGTTTTTTAAACAGATTTGGAATACGCGCGCTTCGCTTGAGTTCTCATTGCGCAGGTGCACGGGTGTCTTTACTGCGTATTGTTTCTGACTGATAACGGCGAAAACGTTGGCGTGCTGAAAGTTAAGTGCATAACGGGTTCACATAGGCGTTGCCCAACGACTGTTCAGTCGGGATAATCCCTCGCACTGGGTAAATCGTATCGCCACGTATCAATGGCCCTGCGCAACCCTCCCACTTTGACCTCTGCAGACTTCTCCCTCATGCAAAAAGAACCCCGTAAGGTCCGTGAGTTTCGCCGCCGTGAGCAGGAAATTCTCGACACTGCACTCAAGCTGTTCCTCGAACAAGGTGAAGACAGCGTCACCGTCGAGATGATTGCGGATGCCGTGGGTATCGGCAAAGGCACGATCTACAAGCACTTCAAGTCAAAGGCCGAGATTTACCTGCGCCTGATGCTCGACTACGAGCGCGACTTGAACGAGCTGCTGCACTCAGCCGATGTCGACAAAGACAAGGAAGCCTTGTCCCGCGCCTATTTCGAGTTCCGCATGCGTGATCCGCAGCGCTACCGCCTGTTCGATCGCCTGGAAGAGAAAGTGGTCAAGGGCAATCAGGTTCCGGAAATGGTCGAGGAGCTGCACAAGATTCGCGCCTCGAACTTTGAGCGCCTGACCCTGCTGATCAAAGGTCGCATCAGCGAAGGCAAGCTTGAAGATGTGCCGCCTTATTTCCACTACTGCGCCGCCTGGGCGTTGGTGCACGGCGCGGTGGCGCTGTACCACTCGCCGTTCTGGAGCAACGTGCTGGAAGATCAGGAAGGTTTCTTCCAGTTCCTGATGGACATAGGCGTGCGCATGGGCAACAAACGCAAGCACAGCGCTGAACTGCCGGGCGCTGAGCCCAAGAGCGGTGAAACCCCCGCTGCTTGAGCTATTCCCGACAGTGATGGCGCAATGATTTACTGCCAGTTGCAGTACCCCAGGAATATACTCAGGCAAGGACCTTGCTAAAAGTTGATTTATAGGTCAGCTTTTAGCGCGCCCGAATCATCCTCTGCCGGAGTGATCCATGATCGTTGATCGTCAAGGCAGGCGATTTCGCAACTTGCGAATCAGCCTGACCTCAGCCTGCAACTACGCGTGTACCTACTGCGTGCCTAACGGCAAGCGGCTGGTGGCTGCCCAGGACGAACTCTCGGCCGAGGCTATGGCCCGTGGGGTGGCGTACCTGATCGAAGCGGCGGGCATCGACCGCCTGCGCATCACGGGCGGCGAACCGCTGGTCAGCCCCAAGCTGGAAGCCTTCATGAGCGCGGTCGGCGGAATGGGCCTCAGTGATATCAGCCTGACCACCAACGGCCAATTGCTGGCGCGCAAACTGCCGCTGCTGGTGGATGCCGGCATTCGCCGCATCAACGTTTCACTCGACACCCTGGACGCCGACGCCTTCCGTAGCATCGCCCGCGGCGGCGACTTGGCCACCGTGCTTGATGGCATGGACCAGGCCCGCGCCGCGGGGATCAAGATCAAAGTGAACATGGTGCCGTTGCGCGGGCAGAACCTGGACCAGGTCATGCCGCTGCTCGACTACTGCCTTGAGCGTGGCTACGAGTTGCGATTTATCGAACTGATGCGCATGGGCCATCTGGCCAAGGATTCCAACGCCTTCCTGCAGCAATTCGTCAGCCTGCAGCAACTGCTCAGCCTGATCGGTGAACACCACGAATACCTGCAAGCCAACGCGCCAGTAGACGCCACCGCAGTGCGCTACGAGGTGCCGGGCCAGGGCTTCTTTGGTGTCATCGCCAATGAAAGCGTGCCGTTTTGCCGGACGTGTTCGCGTCTGCGTTTGTCGTCTACCGGCTGGCTGCATGGCTGCCTGTCGTCGAGCAACCGTCATTACGTCGGCGACCTGCTCGACCTGCCGCGCCATCAGGCGCTCCCCGCCTTGCAAGGCCTGCTGATGAAGGCCCTGGGCGACAAACAGGAAGTGGCCTTCTCCGGCGGTGCCACCATCATGAAGATCATCGGCGGCTAGCCCACGCACGCTCCTCCCACATTTCATTTGCGGCGCTGCCGGATGGCGCGGATTCTGCATCTCACGCCCATTCGCCGGTTTTCCGTCACCGGCTTCTGGAGGATTAGGATGCGTAGTCTGGTTTTGTTGCTGGCGTCGTTGACGCTGAGTGGTTGCATGACCGTCAGCGATATGGCCGAAGGCACCCGCTATCAGATGAGCGACGCCGGCTTGCTGGACCACAGTGATACCCGCCGCACTGCGTCGATTCGCATACAGCCGGACTCTTTTGTCTTTATCGCCCAAGGTGCGTTTGTGCCGCCGGGCAGCGCTTATCCGCGACCTAACGTGGTGGCCGAAGAAGCCTTCAACGGCTTTGTCGAATACTTCCCGATGGTGCGCCGCGCGCGCAAGCCCGAAGGCCTGGAGCAGGCGATGGCCGAAGCCCGTGGGGCGGGTGCGCATTACCTGTTGTATTGCCGCTTCGCTGCAGCCGATGACCGCATCGGCAATGCCGATGAATGGACGGACCAACAGGCGCTGGACCGCGTCGGGCTGGACAGCGGCGTCATCCAGATCATGTTGATCGAGACCAGCACCCAGTATTTGATTGATACTGCACGTATTCGCAGTCGTGGCGGTTTACTGACGTTCCACGACAACAAGCCAGAAGATCTGATTGCCCGCCCCCTGGCGCAGTACGCCCGCGGCCTGCTGGGCATGGGAGATCAGTAAAAAACTCAAGGAGAACTGCATGTCCGATTCCGCCAAGGCCAATGACCTGTTGGCTCAATTGCCCAAGGGCAAGGGGCCGGCACCGGTGCACCTGTGGAATCCGGATTTCTGCGGCAACATCGACATGCGCATCGCCCGCGATGGCACCTGGTTCTACCAGGGCACGCCGATCGGGCGCAAGCCGATGGTCAAGTTGTTCTCCAACATCATTCGCCGCGACGGTGATGATTATTTTCTGGTGACGCCGGTAGAGAAGGTCGGCATCACTGTCGATGACGCACCGTTCGTGGCGATAACCCTTGAGGTGCAAGGGCAGGGCGAAAGCCAGGTGCTGCACTTCACCACCAACGTCGACGAGCACGTCGAGGCCAGCCTCGAACACCCGCTGCGCGTCGAAATCGACCCCATCACCCAGGAGCCCGCGCCCTATTTGCGTGTGCGCACCAACCTCGAAGCCCTCGTGCATCGCAATGTTTTCTACCAACTGGTCGAGTTGGCGGTCAGCCGTCCGATCAACGGTCAGAACTGGCTTGGCGTATGGAGCGCAGGGGAGTTTTTCCGCATTGGCCTGGAGCCCTGAAGCCGGCTTTTTCACCTTCCTGAAATAATTCGCTTGCTGTCATCGGGCGCTATCGGTTATCAATTTGTACATGATTAGACATGTCCGATTTGATAAGAAAAAACGCGTCGTCGACGAGCTTATCCGCCGTATCGAGGCGGGGGTGATGGCCGACGGTTTCCTGCTGCCAGGCGAGCACCAGTTGGCCGAAGAGTTTGCGGTCAGCCGTGGCACGTTGCGCGAAGCCCTGGCCGAGCTCAAACGCCGCAACTACATTGCGACCCAGAGCGGCGTCGGCTCCATCGTCACGTTCGACGGCATGGTGCTCGACCAACACAGCGGCTGGGCCCAGGCCCTGGCGGATACGGGGGCGCTGGTCACCACCGATGTGCTGCGCCTGGAAGCCGTGACCCGGCCCGACCTGCTCAGCCGTTTCGGCAGCGACCAATTCATCGCCCTCGACCGTCGCCGGCGTACCACCGATGGCACGGCGGTGTCGCTGGAGCGCTCGCTGATGCCCGCCTCCGGTGGCCTGGAAGGCCTGCCCCGCGTCGGCCTGATCGACAATTCCCTGACCATCACCCTGGCTGCCTACGGCTACGTCGGCGCCGAAGGTGACCAATGGATCGGCGCCGAGCCCCTCAGCGACGAAGACGCCGAGCTGCTTGGCCGCCCTGCGGGTACGGTGTTTCTCAAGGCTTCGCGCACCACCTACGACCGCCGCGAGCGCTTCATGGAGTACGTCGAAAGTTTGCTCGACCCTCTGCACTTTCGCCTGCACCTGCAGTTTGGAGCATCAAAATGACCCCGCAAAACCGCGCCCTCGGCGCCTTCTACGGCCTGGCGTTGGGCGACGCATTGGGCATGCCCACCCAGTCCTTGAGCCGCGAGCAGGTGCAACAGCGCTTCGGTGCCATCACGGGTTTGGAAGACGCCGACGCCGACCAACCCATTGCGCCAAACATGCCGGCCGGTTCGATCACCGATGACACTGAGCAGGCGATCCTGGTCGGCGAGTTGCTGGTTGAGGGCCACGGCAAGATCGAACCGACCGTGCTCGCCCAGCGCTTGATCGACTGGGAAGCGGCGATGCGCGCCAAGGGCTCCCAGGATTTGCTCGGGCCATCGACCAAGCGCGCCATCGACATGATCCTCGCCGGCCACACCCCGGAAGAGTCCGGGCGCTATGGCACCACCAACGGCGCCGCCATGCGGATCACGCCGGTGGGAATCGCCGCCGATGTCAGCGACCCGGCACGGTTCATCCAGGCGGTGATCCAGGCCTGCCAGGTCACCCACAACACCACGTTGGGCATCTCCAGCGCGGCCGCTGTTGCGGCGGTGGTCTCAGCCGGTATCAACGGCGTGGACCTGGGCGAAGCGCTCAACATCGGCACGCAGATCGCCCAGCAGGCGGAAAACCATGGTCACTGGATTGCCGGTGGGCGTATTTCCACGCGCATCAGCTGGGCGCGCACCTTGAGCGTCGGCAGCGGCGACAAGGCCCTGTTTGCCGACCTGCTTTACGAACTGATTGGCACCTCTGTCGCCTCCCAGGAATCGGTGGTGGTGTCGTTTGCCCTGGCGCAGCAAGTGGCGGTGGGCGCGATGAATGCTTTTGAAGCCGTGTGCCTGGCTGCCAGCCTTGGCGGCGACACCGACACCATCGCCGCGATGCTCGGCGCGATGTTGGGCGCGTGCCTGGGCATGCAGTGCTGGCCGCCAGCGATGATTGAACAGGTCAAGCGGGTCAATGGCCTGGACTTGCAGCCGCTGGTGCAGGGGCTGCTGCAAATTCGCTAAGCGCCGCAGGCATTGAACTCGCAGAGTCAGGAAGACCGAGAGTCGATTCACCTTGAGTATCTGCCACAACCACAACAATACAGGCACCAGGAGCACCCCTCATGAGCAGCACTTCTTCCGGCCAAAGTGCCGGGCAATTGGAAACACGCGGTATCGAACCGGTCCCTGAAGGCGAGTGCAACGGTCATCCGCTGCAACTGTTCTGGGTGTGGTTCGCGGCCAACATCAGCATTCTCGGTTTGCCGCTGGGCGCAACCCTCGTGGCGTTCCGTGGCCTGGCGATCTGGCAGGCGATCATCGTCGCAATCCTCGGCGCCGCCGGCTCGTTCGCCGTGGTGGGCATCATCTCGATTGCCGGCCGCCGCGGGCGTGCACCGAGCCTGACGCTGTCCCGCGCGATCTTCGGCGTGCGCGGCAATATCGGCCCGACCCTTGTGTCGCTGATGTCGCGACTGGGCTGGGAAACCGTCAACACCACCACGGCAGCATTCGTGTTGCTGTCGTTGTGTTCGATCCTGTTCCACTCGCCGGTCGAAGCCAAAAGCGCGCCCGTGCTGACACTGATCTTCATCGCCATCTTCGTGCTGCTGACCCTGTCCGTCTCCGGTCTGGGCCACGCGACCTTGCTGGTGATCCAGAAGTGGGCGACCTACGTATTTGGCGCCTTGAACATCCTGGTGGGCGGCTTCCTCTGCGCCACCATCGACTGGAGCGCGGTGTTCAACGCTACGCCGGCGCCGCTGAGCGCGATGATCATCGGCGTCGGCACCATGGCGGCCGGCACCGGTATCGGCTGGGCCAACGCCGGTGCCGACATGTCGCGCTACCAGCACCGCAGCGTCAAGGCCGTGCGCCTGGTGGCCTCCGCCGCGTTTGGTGCGGGGATTCCGCTGGTGTTGCTGATCACCCTCGGCGGCTTGCTGTCGGTGGGCAACAACGACTTGGCCTCGGCCACTGACCCGATCATCGCGATCCGCGACATGCTGCCCACCTGGATGGCCGTGCCGTACCTGATCACCGCGTTTGGCGGCCTGCTGCTGTCCAATAACCTGTCGGTGTACTCGGCGGGCCTGACCACCTTGACCCTTGGCTTGAAGGTCAAGCGCGTGCACGCGGTGATCGTCGACATCGTCGCGATCTTCGCCGGTTCGATCTACTTCATGCTGATTGCCGACAGTTTCTACGGCCCGTTCATCACGTTCATCTCGCTGCTGGCGGTGCCGATTACGGCGTGGGTCGGGATCTTCGTGGTCGACTTGATTCATCGCCACTACTACAGCCCCAAAGACTTGCTGGACGTGAGCCCAAGCAGTGCCTATTGGTATCGCGGCGGCGTGGAATGGCGTGCGTTCGGCGCCTGGGCCGTGGCCATCGTGCTGGGCTTCAGCTTCACCACCATCGGCACCACGGCCGAAAACATCTGGTTCGCCGGGCCGCTGTCCGACTCATGGCTGGGTCACAACGGGCTGGGCTGGATCGTCACCTTCCTGGTGGCCGGCGGAATTTACGCAGTACTGGGCGGCGCAGCTGACCGTCGTCCGGCTTTAGTAGAGAGCCCCAATGTCTAGATTGCTGCACACCGGCCAGGTCATCGTCGACCTGGTCATGGCCCTCGACACCTTGCCTGCAACCGGCGGCGATGTGCTGGCGCGGTCTGCCAGCTTTGAAGCCGGCGGCGGTTTCAACGTGATGGCCGCCGCCCGACGCAATGGTCTGCCGGTGGTTTACCTCGGCCGCCATGGCAACGGCCGTTTCGGCGACCTGGCGCGCGCGGCCATGCAAGCCGAGGGCGTAGAGATGGCCCAGGCGACCAGCGACGGCAAGGACACCGGCTTATGCGTGTCGCTGACCGAAGCCACCACCGAACGTACCTTCATTTCGCATATCGGCGCTGAAGGGGATTTGAGCGCCGAGGACCTGGCGAACGTCGTGCCGCGCGCGGACGATTACGTGTACGTCAGCGGCTACAGCCTGTTGCTCGAGGGCAAGGCCCAGGCATTGCTTGATTGGCTGCTGGCGCTGGCGCGTGACATCACGGTGGTGTTCGACCCGGGGCCGCTGGTCAAGGCGCCGGACTCGGCGCTGATGGTGGCCTTGCTGCCGCGCATCGACATCTGGACCAGCAACGGCCCGGAAGCCCTGGCGTTTACCGGCGCCGGTACCCTGGCCGAGGCACTGCTCGAACTCGAACGGCACTTGCCTGCCGATGCGTTGCTGGTGGTGCGCGATGGGCCGAACGGGTGCTGGGTCAGCCTTCAAGGCGAGGCCAGGCATGTGCCCGGCTTCAAGGTGACCGCCGTGGACAGTAACGGCGCCGGCGATGCGCATGCCGGTGTGTTTCTTGCGGGGTTGGCCAAGGGCTTGAAACCGGCTGATGCGGCACGCCGTGCCAATGCGGCCGCAGCGCTGGCGGTCACGCGCTGGGGGCCGGCAACCTCACCTGGGGCTGCCGAAGTGGATGCGTTGTTGGCAGAATAGGCGCCACTCAGCACGGAGCGACGCCATGACCCAGAATATCTACGACACGCCAGCTTTCTTCGAGGGCTACAGCAAAATGGGCCGCTCGGTCGAAGGCTTGGCCGGCGCGCCGGAGTGGCCTGCCTTACAGGCAATGTTGCCGCCGATGGCTGGCTTGAAAGTGGTGGACCTGGGCTGTGGCTATGGCTGGTTCAGCCGCTGGGCGCAGGAGCAGGGCGCGGCTCATGTGCTGGGCTTGGACGTGTCGCAGAAGATGCTGGCGCGGGCCAAACAGATGACCTCTGCGGCGACCATCACCTATGCCATCGCCGACCTGGAACAGCTCGACCTGCCTGCTGCCTCGTTCGATCTGGCCTACAGCTCGCTGGTTTTTCATTACATCGTCGATCTGAAGGGGCTGTTCGAGCGTATTCACCACGCCCTGGTGCCCGGTGGCCGACTGGTGTTTTCCATCGAGCACCCGATCTTCATGGCACCGCGCAATCCGGGCTGGCTGGTCGATGATCAAGGCCGCAAAAGCTGGCCGGTGGATGGCTATCAATTGGAAGGGCCGCGGGTGACCCATTGGTTGGCCGAAGGCGTGATCAAGCAGCACCGTACGCTGGGCACGTTGCTCACTCTGATGATTCAGGCGGGGTTCACGCTCAGTCACGTGCAGGAGTGGGGGCCAAGCGAAGCGGACCTCATTGCTCGGCCAGCATTGGCCGAAGAACAAGAGCGCCCCATGATGCTGCTGGTGTCGGCTCACCGCTGACTCTGGATGTGCAACGCAAAACACAATGTGGGAGCTGGCTCCCACATTGTGTTTGTTGTGTCGGCAAGGCCGGCGTCAGCCAGCCTTGCGCAGCGCTTCGATCAGCTCATCCTTGCGCATGCTCGACCTGCCCGGAATATCCTTGACCCGAGCTTCTTTCAGCAAGCTTTCCTTGGTCTGCGTCGCCAGCGAAGTGCGGCCGGTGCGAGGGTGACCCTCGCGGCTGGCGGCAGCTCGCTTGGCCGAATCACTGCGTGCCTCGGCTTTTTTCTGCGGCGATTTGCGCTGGCCCGAACCGCCGGCTTTGTCGCCGCCGCCGGACTGCTTGTTGACGGTGGCCCACGCGCGGGCTTCGGCTTCTTCCTTGGGCACGCCTGTGTGCTCGTAACTGTGTTCGATACGGGCGGCTTTGCGCTTCTGTGCGGCGGTGTATTTAGCTTTGCTTCCAAGAGGCATTGCGATACTCCAACTGGCCCTGTTGTCAGGGCCAGACCAGACAAAATGGATTACTGGGTGCTTTCGCCTTCCAGCTTGCGCGCCTCGTCAACGCCTGACGCGGTCAGCTTGATCGGCAGGTTCAACGAGTATTCACCGGCGTCGTCGGTGGTCACATGCCCATCCTTGATAAATCCACGGTCCTGCAGGAACGCCAAGACACTGGCAACCTCCTTCCCGCCGCGGTAGTTATCCAGCACCTCCTTGCCCAGACCGTTCGGGTGGGCGTGCAGCAGGCGGGTGAGGACTTCTTTTTCAAGGTTTCTATCGACGTTCATGCGTACCTCTTCACTGGGAATGATCGGGTGTCGGTGTCGTTATGGATGCTTCAAGGCGC
Source organism: Pseudomonas sp. NFX183 (assembly GCF_047943075.1). Taxonomy (NCBI): domain Bacteria; kingdom Pseudomonadati; phylum Pseudomonadota; class Gammaproteobacteria; order Pseudomonadales; family Pseudomonadaceae; genus Pseudomonas; species Pseudomonas sp. NFX183. The sequence goes on from NZ_CP181333.1 coordinate 3,780,405, forward strand.
AGGTTGTTTTGGGGCGCCAGGGATGTTCGAGTCGTCGCCTTTATTGACCTTCGGCTCATTGCTGATGCCGGGGCCCATTTTGCCGTTGCCGACTGCAGCCGGTGCCTGGCGTTGGGTGTCGTTACCCTTGGTACGAGGGTCAGCGCCAGCGCCGTTGTCGATGATCGCGCCGCCATTGGTGTCCAGGCCGGTGCCCATCGAATCCTGGGATTCCTGGGTGGCGGGGCTTGGCGGGCTGCCGACCGGGTCGGTCTTGCCGGTCGAGGAAGTGGCGGCAAAGGCGTTCAGCGACGCGGCAGACAGCAGGCCGGTGAGGGCGAGGGCGGCAAACTTGGAATTCTTCATGGGGGTGTCTCCATATGATTAATGTCCTTACCCTTTATTGGTCAGCCCCCGTTGGCGGTTCGTGCCTTGATGGCGACGAACGGTCTTAGCTCACCTGTAAGATTTTGTGTGCAGAGGCTTTGCGCCACACCAGCCGCGCCACCGTGATCAGCCAATTCAACGACGCCACGCCCACGACAATTGCCATCAATGTCGGCAGGCCGTAATCGACGATGATCCTGCCCGCCAGCCAGGGAAACCCGAACACGCCGACAAAGTACGCCAGGCTGAACAGCAGCAATGCCTGGGACGTGGTGCCGGGCGGTGCTTCGTTGGCCACCAGCCCGTTGATCACCGAATACGTCAGGCCGTAACCCACTCCCAGCGTGGCGGCGGCCAGCAAGTAGCTGAAATTGCCGCTCACGCCCACCGCAAACAGCACGATCGACCCGAGCATGATCCCCGACAACACACACGCCGCCCGGTAGGCATCACGTTTGACCACGTGGCCTGCGATCAACAGACGGCTGGTGATCGCAGCGCTCAGGAACCCGGCGAAGAACAGCGAGTAGTCCAGGCCATGCGCGGCCGCATAGCTGGTTTGAAATGACGAAAGCCCGCCAAACACACATCCTCCCAGGCCGACCATGAGGATTGCGAACCCGGCCTTGGATGACAGCACGCGACGGCTGGCGGCCCAGGAAATCCTCGAGGCCGGCACATTCGCGTGTTGTTTGAGGCGGGCGCCCATGCGCCAGAACATCAGCACCCCGGCAAAGCTGGCCAGCCCGGCAATATAGAAGGCCGTTGTCAGCGGCAGGTCCAGCGCACTGGCGGCTCGGCCGAGCAACGGGCCGGAGCCGATCCCGCTCAACATGCTGCCCGACAGCAGGGCAAAGTATTTGGCTCGCTGCTGGGGCTCCACCAGCAGGCTCACGATGATCGGGCCCAAGGTGTAGAACACGCCCCAGCCCAAACCAAGGGCCAGCCCGAACACCATCAAGCCTTGGCCGAACCCCGGCGTCAGGGCGAAACCCAGGCAGGCCACCACCAGCAATACGCCCATTCCCGCAATAGCCCGCGCGGCCCCGACCGCATCGGCCAGGTGCCCGGAAAACACCACGGCCACAAAGGTACTGAGCATCGCCGTGGAGATCACACTGCCCGCATCATGCTCGTTGCCACCGCGTGAATGGATCAGCAGTGACAGCAGAAACGTCGAGCCGTACGACAGCGACAACAGGAAGCTGGCCAGGCAGAACAGGGCGAAGAGCGTCGCGCCTTGCTTTTTTTCGGGTGCAGTGGCGTGCATGGGGTAAGCCTTGGAATAGTTGGAGTTGTGGCCAACTTTTACCACGCACGCTGCGACCGATTGTTCTGTGCTTGGTGGTGCTTGCTTTAGCATCCGCTGGAGTAAGGCGCCCTGACTGCACGAAAATGCGCTGCAATCAGTCATGAAAGCGCCTTAGTATGTGGGCTTTCAAATTGCCCAAGGCCCGCCCATGACCATCGAGATTCGCCCTGCCGTGCCCAGCGATGCTGCGCAGATCCTGACCTTCATCACCGAGCTTGCCGAATACGAAAAGGCCCGGCATGAAGTGATCGCCAGTGTGGCGGATATCGAGCGCAGCCTGTTCAGCGAGGGCGCCACCGCCCATGGCCTGATCTGCTCGCGGGACGGCCTGCCGATTGGCTTTGCGGTGTTCTTTTTCAGCTATTCCACATGGTTGGGCAGCAATTGCCTGTACCTCGAAGACCTCTACATCAACCCCGAACAGCGCGGCGGCGGGGCGGGCAAGAAATTGCTGCGCCACCTGGCGAAGATCGCCTGCGACAACGGCTGCGGACGTTTCGAATGGAGCGTGCTGGACTGGAACGAGCCGGCGATCGCCTTCTACAAGTCCATCGGCGCACAACCGCAGGAAGAATGGGTGCGTTACCGCATGGAAGGCGACGCACTGCGCGATTTCGCCCAGGGCTGAAGCCAACGCGCTGTAACCCCAAAAGATCAAATGTGGGAGCGGGCTTGCCTGCGATGGCGGTGTATCAGTAACAACCAAGCCGCCTGACCCACCGCCATCGCAGGCAAGCCAGCTCCCACACTTACTCTGCGACAGACCGAAATCTCGCACCCGCCGCAGCCCAAATGTGGGAGCGGGCTTGCCCGCGAAGGCGGTGTATCTGTACCAACCAAGCCGCCTGACCCACCGCCATCGCAGGCAAGCCAGCTCCCACACTTACTCTGCGACAGACCGAAATCTAGCACCCGCCGCAGCCCAAATGTGGGAGCGGGCTTGCCCGCGAAGGCGGTGTATCTGTATCAACCAAGCCGCCTGACCCACCGCTATCGCAGGCAAGCCAGCTCCCACCTTTATTGGCGACAGACCAAAATCTCCGCACCCCCGCAATCCAAATGTGGGAGCCGGGCTTGCCCGCGAAGGCGGTGTATCTGTAACAACCAAGCCGCCCGACCCACCGCCATCGCAGGCAAGCCAGTTCCCACCTTTATTGGTGACAGACCAAAATCTCCGCACCCACTGCAATCCAAATGTGGGAGCGGGCTTGCCCGCGAAGGCGGTGTATCTGTACCAACCAAGCCGCCTGACCCATCGCTATCGCAGGCAAGCCAGCTCCCACACTAATGAGCGACAGAGCAAAATTCCGCATCCACCTCAGCCCAATTGTGGGAGCCGGGCTTGCCCGCGATGGCGCTCGTCCGGCCAACCCTTCACCTCTGACCCACCGCATTCCCAAGCAACCCCACACCCGCACTTCTCAGCTTTTGTTTCACTATATGGGATGCAAATTTATATATTGAGATATTTCAAAAGATGGGTTTATAGTCGCCTGCATCAGCACTCACTACCAAAAATAAAACAGGTGAAGCGATGCAGCCCCAACCGTTGTCATTACCCGCCGTGCCGGAACCCACCTACGGCGAGCGGCTGAAAAACAAAGTGGTGATCATCACCGGCGCCGCTCAAGGCATTGGCGAGGCGATTGTCGCCTGCTTCCAGGCCCAGCAGGCCCGTCTGGTGATCGCGGATATCCAGGCTGAAAAAGTCCAGAGCGTCGCCGCCCACTGGCGCGAACGCGGTGCCGACATTGTCGCGCAGGCCGTCGACATCACGTGCAAAGAGCAATGGCAGTCGCTGGTTAACCTCACCATCGAGCGCTTTGGCCGTGTGGATGTGTTGGTCAACTGCGCCGGCGTCAACGTGTTCCGCGACCCACTGGAAATGACCGACGAAGACTGGCGCCGCTGCTTCGCCATCGACCTCGACGGCGCCTGGTACGGCTGCCGTACGGTGCTGCCGCACATGATCGAGCAGGGCATCGGCAACATCATCAACATCGCCTCCACCCATTCCAGCCACATCATCCCCGGCTGCTTTCCCTACCCGGTCGCCAAGCACGGCCTGCTCGGCCTGACGCGCGCGCTTGGCATCGAATACGCGCCCAAGGGCATCCGTGTGAATGCCATCGCGCCGGGCTATATCGAAACCCAGCTCAACGTCGATTACTGGAACGGTTTTCCCGACCCGCATGCCGAGCGCCAGCGTGCCTTCGATTTGCACCCCCCCAAGCGCATCGGCCAGCCGGTCGAGGTGGCGATGACGGCGCTGTTCCTGGCGACTGACGAGGCGCCCTTTATCAACGCAACCTGCCTGATGATCGATGGCGGGCGTTCTGTGATGTACCACGACTAAAATTTTTCGATAACAAGAAGAGGTGGTTCATGTTCAAGAAAACACTCGGTGCCCTGGCGCTCGCCGCAGCCTTCAGCGGCTTCGTGTCTGCCGAAGAGGTAAAGATCGGCTTTTTGGTCAAGCAGGCAGAAGAGCCCTGGTTCCAGACCGAATGGGCCTTCGCCGAAAAGGCCGGCAAGGACCAGGGCTTCACCGTGATCAAGATCGCCGTGCCCGATGGCGAGAAAACCCTGTCGGCCATCGACACCCTCGCCGCCAACGGTGCCAAAGGCTTTGTGATCTGCCCGCCGGACGTGTCACTGGGCCCGGCGATCATGGCCAAGGCCAAGCTCAACGGTTTGAAAGTGCTGGCGGTGGATGACCGTTTCGTCGACGCCAAAGGCAAGCCCATGGAAGACGTCCCTTACGTCGGCCTGGACGCCTACAAGATCGGCCAGAAACAAGGTGAAGCCATGGCCACCGAAGCCAAGCACCGCAACTGGGACTGGAAGGAAACCTACGCCGTCATCAACACCTTTGACGAGCTGGAAACCGGCAAGAAGCGCACCGACGGTTCGGTAGAAGGCCTCAAGGCCGCCGGTTTGCCCGCCGACCACATCCTGTTCAGCGCACAGAAAACCCTCGACGTACCGGGCAGTATGGATTCGACCAACTCGGCACTGGTGAAACTGCCGGGCACCGCGAAAAACCTGATCATCGGCGGCATGAACGACAGCACCGTGCTGGGCGGTGTGCGCGCCACCGAAAGCGCCGGGTTCAAGGCGGCCAATGTGATTGGCGTGGGCATCAATGGCACCGATGCCATCGAAGAGCTCAAGAAATCAGACACCGGTTTCTACGGCTCGATGCTGCTGAGCCCGGACGCTTCCGGCTACAAAACCGCCACGGCGATGTTCGAGTGGGTGACCAAAGGCACTGAGCCGGCCAAGTTCACCGCCCTGGACAACGTGACCCTGATCACCCGCGCCAACTTCAAGGAAGAGTTGAGCAAAATCGGTCTGTGGAAATGACCGGCGCGGCCTTGCGCTTCAACGGCATCGGCAAGGATTTTCCCGGGGTCAAAGCCTTGGCGCAGATCAGCTTTGAAGCGCGACCGCACTCGGTGCACGCGCTGATGGGCGAGAACGGCGCGGGCAAATCGACCCTGTTGAAAATCCTCGGCGGCGCCTACATTCCGAGCAGCGGCACGGTGCAGATCGGCGAGCAGACCATGGACTTCAAGTCTGCCGCCGACAGCATCGCCAGCGGCGTCGCGGTGATCCACCAGGAGCTGCACCTGGTGCCGGAAATGACCGTGGCCGAGAACCTGTTCCTCGGGCATTTGCCGTCGCGTTTCGGCGTGGTCAATGGCGGGTTGCTGCGCAAGCAGGCGCTGGCGTGTCTCAAAGGCCTGGCCGATGAGATCGACCCGCAGGAAAAACTTGGGCGGTTGTCGCTGGGCCAGCGTCAGCTGGTGGAAATCGCCAAGGCGTTGTCGCGTGGCGCCCATGTAATTGCCTTCGACGAACCCACCAGCAGCCTCTCTGCGCGGGAGATCGACCGTTTGATGGCGATCATCACGCGCCTGCGCGACGAGGGCAAAGTGGTGCTCTACGTGTCGCACCGTATGGAAGAGGTGTTTCGTATCTGCGATGCGGTGACGGTGTTCAAGGACGGCCGTTTCGTGCGCACCTTTGACGACATGGCCACGCTGACCCACGACCAATTGGTGACGTGCATGGTCGGCCGGGATATTCAGGACATCTACGACTACCGCCCGCGTGAGCGCGGCGAGGTGGCGCTCAAGGTCGAGGGCTTGCTGGGCCCGGGCTTGCGCGAAGCGGTCAGCCTTGAGGTGCACAAAGGCGAGATTCTCGGCCTGTTCGGGTTGGTTGGCGCGGGGCGTACCGAGTTGTTTCGGCTGCTGAGCGGATTGACGCGGTCCACCGCCGGGCAGCTGCAGCTCTTTGGTGAAAACCTGCACCTGCGCTCGCCGCGTGATGCCATCGATGCCGGCGTGCTGCTGTGCCCGGAAGACCGTAAAAAGGAAGGCATCATCCCGCTGTCCAGCGTCGCCGAGAACATCAACATCAGCGCACGCGGTGCCCATTCCACGTTTGGCTGGCTCTTGCGTGAGGGCTGGGAGAAGGGCAACGCCGACCATCAAATCCAGGCGATGAAAGTCAAAACGCCGAACGCCGAACAGAAAATCATGTACCTGTCCGGCGGTAACCAGCAGAAGGCCATTCTCGGCCGTTGGCTGTCGATGCCGATGAAGGTGCTGCTGCTCGATGAGCCGACGCGCGGCATCGACATCGGCGCCAAGTCGGAGATCTACCAGATCATCCACAACCTGGCTGCCAGTGGCATCGCGGTGATCGTGGTGTCCAGCGACTTGATGGAAGTCATGGGCATCTCCGACCGCATCCTGGTGATGAGCGAAGGCGTACTGACCGGCGAGTTGAACCGCGATCAGGCGGACGAAGCACAGCTATTGCAATTGGCACTTCCGCGTACGCGGGCTTGAAGAATTCGAGGTGAATGATGTCGCAAATAAAAACTGCAAAGAGCTTCTGGCCGGGTTTTAACCAGCGCAAGTTTCTTGATGATTGGGTGATGCTGCTCGCTGCGTTGAGCATTTTTGTGCTCAGCGCGTTGTTTATCGACAACTTCCTCTCGCCGCTGAACATGCGCGGGCTGGGCCTGGCGATTTCCACGGTGGGCATCGCCGCGTGCACCATGTTGTTCTGCCTGGCGTCGGGGCACTTCGACTTGTCGGTGGGTTCGGTGATTGCCTGCGCCGGCGTCGTGGCGGGGATTGTGATTCGTGACACCGACAGCGTGGTGCTCGGCGTGTCGGCGGCGTTGGCCATGGGCCTGGTGGTGGGGCTGATCAACGGCATTGTCATCGCCAAGCTGCGCATCAATGCGTTGATCGCCACCTTGGCGACCATGCAGATCGTGCGCGGCCTGGCCTATATCTTCTCCAACGGCAAGGCCGTCGGCGTGATGGACGAACGCTTTTTCGTGTTCGGCAACGGCCAATTGATGGGCGTGCCGGTGCCGATCATCATCACCGTGCTGTGCTTTGTGTTCTTCGGCTGGCTGCTCAACTACACCACCTACGGGCGCAACACCATGGCCATCGGCGGTAACCAGGAAGCGGCGTTGCTGGCCGGGGTGAATGTCGATCGCACCAAGATCATCATCTTTGCCGTGCATGGTTTGATCGGCGCGTTGGCGGGGGTGATTCTGGCCTCGCGCATGACCTCCGGCCAGCCGATGATCGGGCAGGGCTTTGAGCTGACGGTGATTTCCGCCTGTGTGCTGGGCGGCGTCTCGCTGAGCGGCGGCATCGGCATGATCCGGCATGTGATTGCCGGGGTGCTGATTCTGGCGATCATCGAGAATGCGATGAACCTGAAGAACATCGACACCTTTTACCAGTACGTGATTCGCGGTTCGATCCTGTTGCTGGCGGTGATTATCGACCGCATGAAACAACGCTGAAGCCTTGCCCTGTGGAGATCCAAATGTGGGAGCTGGCTTGCCTGCGATAGCGGTGTGTCAGCCTGCACATTGACTGCCTGACACGCCTCATCGCAGGCAAGCCAGCTCCTACAGTGGATCTCCTCTGTTCAGGAGGGCTGCTTTTGCCATAATGGCGCCGTTTTCGTACTTCCCAATAGGCCCGATATGCAGGAAAACGCCCACATCCCCGTCAAAGACGCCGCGCCCACCGGCACCCAGACTCTGTTGCGTGGCCTGGGCGTGGTGCAGGCAGTGGCGGCCGGTGCGCGGGATCTGAAAGAGATCGCCCGGCGCATCGGCACCACCCGCAGCACCACCCACCGCCTGGCCAGTTGCCTGGTGGAGGAGCGTTACCTGCGCGTGGTGCCGCAAGTCGGTTACCTGTTGGGGCCCAAGCTGATCGAGTTGGGCTTCCAGGCCCGTGAAGAGTTGCCGTTGGTGAGCCTCGCGGTGCCGTATCTGGATGAGTTGTCGGTGCTGACCGGCGACACCATCCACCTGGCGATCCGCGAATACGACGACGTGCTTTACCTGCACAAGAATCCCGGCCGTAACGGTCCGGAAATGCGCTCGCGGGTGGGCCATCGCATGCCACTGGCGCGCACGGGTGTGGGCAAGGCGATGTTGCTGGACGACTCGGTGCACGAGTGGCAGCGCCTGTATGAAGCCAGCCTTCCGGCCGGTGGCAAGAGCCAGCAGTGGCCGCAGCACCCGGAGCAATCCTGGGCGCAGTTCGAGCAGCGCATGCGCGAATACGTGGCGGGGGGGTATGCGTTCGATCTGGAAGACAACGAACCGTCGATCCGTTGTGTGGCGGCACCGGTGCGCGATGCCAGCCGGCGAATCGTCGCAGGCATCAGCATCGCCAGTACCGTGCCCTACATGCCGCTGGAAAAAATGGCCGAGCTGATCCCTGTGATCAAACAGGTCGCAGCGCGGCTGTCAGCGGAGTTGGGCGCGAAGGCCTGATCAGGCCTTCAAGGTCGCCATGTCGATGACAAAGCGGTACTTCACATCACCGGCGATCATGCGGGTGTAAGCCTCATTGATCTGGCGGATGTCGAGCATTTCGATGTCGCAGGTGATGTTGTGCTCGGCGCAGAAGTCCAGGACTTCCTGGGTTTCGGCAATACCGCCGATCAACGAACCGGCCAGCACCTTACGGCCCAACACCAGCTTGGCGGCGTTGACCGGTGGATCGACCGGTTCGATCAGGCCGACCAGAATGTGCACACCGTCAAAGCGCAGCACGTCGAGGTAGGGGTTCAGGTCGTGCTGCACCGGAATGGTGTCGAGCAGGAAGTCGAAGCTGCCGGCGGCGGCTTTCATTTGCTCGGCGTCGGTGGACACGATCACGTGGTCGGCGCCTTGGCGACGGCCTTCTTCAGCCTTGCTCGCGGAGCGGGTGAACAGCGTGACTTCTGCGCCCATCGCCTTGGCGAACTTGATGCCCATGTGGCCCAGGCCACCCATGCCCAGCACGCCGACTTTGTCGCCCGCTTTCACGCCGTAGTGCTTGAGTGGCGAGTAGGTGGTGATGCCGGCACACAGGATCGGTGCGGCGCTGGCCAGGTCGAGCTTGGCCGGGATTTTCACCACAAAGTGCTCGCTGACCACGATGCTGTCGGAGTAGCCGCCCATGGTGTTGCTGCCATCGACCCGATCCGGGGTGGCGTAAGTCATGGTCGGGCCTTCGAGGCAGTATTGCTCCAGGTCCGCGTGGCAGGCGTCGCAGTGGCGGCACGAATCAACCATGCAACCCACGCCGACCAGATCGCCGACTTTGTGCGCGGTGACGCTGGCGCCGACGGCGGTGACTTTGCCGACGATCTCGTGGCCCGGCATCAGCGGGTAAACGGCAATGCCCCACTCGTTGCGCGCCTGGTGGATGTCGGAGTGGCACACGCCGCAGTAAAGAATCTCGATGGCCACGTCATCGGCGCGCGGGCTGCGGCGTTCGAAGGACATGGGGGCGAGGGGAGTGGTCGCCGACTGGGCGGCATAACCGATGGCGGTATACATGAGGAAACCTCGCAACAGGAATAACTAGGGAGGCGGCGCATTCTCCGCGCCGCGCCCCGATGCGGCCATGGCGATTGCTCCGAGTCTCATGCCTATTCGTCCGGGAGTGCCCCTTGTTTGGATTTATGTGCCCTCAGACCTGCGATGATGCTCTCATCCCTTTTTCGCGAAGTTTTTTGCCATGTTGTTGACCCGCCATCTCGACGCCAACGCCACGTTGGTGGCCTTGATAAAAGGGCTTACGCCCTGCGACGGATTTTCGCCGACGAACCTTCCCGGCGTGCAGGTCCTGCGCGCCAGCTGCGACGTGGCGCGCGGCCCGCAGATCTACGAGCCGAGCCTGATGATCGTGGCCCAGGGCAGCAAAGTCGCCTACCTGGGCCCGCGTACGCTGGAGTATGGCGCCGGGCATTATTTGATCCAGGCGATGCCGGTGCCGTTTGAATGCGAGACCTTTGCCCTGCCGAACGCGCCGTTGTATGGCGTGACGGTGGGTATTGATCGGGTGGTGCTGGGCGAGTTGGTCATGGCCATGGGCATTCAGGCCGGGCCGCCGCCGGCAGCGCAGACGCTGGAGTCGATGAGTTCGGTGGTGCTCGATGATGCGATGCGTGGGTGCGTCGAGCGGCTGTTGCAGTGCCTGCACGATCCGCTGGAAAGCCGGATCATGGGCCCGGCGCGGGTGCGCGAATTGTTGTTCACCGCGTTGCGCGGGCCGCAGGCCGATGTGTTGCGGGCATTGGTGGAGCAGCAAGGGCAGTTTTCGCGCATCGCCACGTCGTTGAATCACCTGCATGCCCATTACGCCGAGCCGCTGAATATCGAGACGCTGGCCGGTTATGCGCACATGAGCGCGTCGACGTTTCACGAGCATTTCAAGCGCTGTACGTTGTTGTCGCCGGTGCAGTATTTGAAGCGGCTGCGCTTGCTCAAGGCGCAGCAGTTGCTGCTGGTGGACGGCCTGAGCGTGGCGCAGGCGGCGCACAGTGTGGGGTATCAGAGTACGTCGCAGTTCAGTCGCGAATATAAGCGCTATTTCCTGCGTAACCCCGGTGAAGAGCGGGCTGCCTAGATTCTGTTGATTCAACGCGGTCAATGTGGGAGCTGGCTTGCCTGCGATAGCGGTGGGCCCGCTAAAGACTGGTTGACTGATACTGCGCCATCGCAGGCAAGCCAGCTCCCACATTTGATCTGGGCCGGGCATAAAAAAGGCTCCCGATTGGGAGCCTTTTTGTTCAAGCCAATGACTTACATATTCGGGTAAGTCGGCCCGCCCGCACCTTCCGGCGTCACCCACGTAATGTTCTGCGAAGGGTCTTTGATGTCACAGGTCTTGCAGTGCACGCAGTTCTGGGCGTTGATCTGGAAGCGCTTCTCGCCGTCTTCCTTGGTGATCACTTCATACACGCCGGCCGGGCAGTAGCGCTGCGCCGGTTCATCGTAGAGCGGCAGGTTGGTGCCGATCGGGATGCTCGGGTCCTTGAGCTTCAAGTGGCACGGCTGTTCTTCTTCGTGGTTGGTACCGGAGATGAACACCGAGCTCAGCTTGTCGAAGCTCAGCTTGCCGTCGGGTTTTGGGTAATCGATCTTCTTGCTGTCCTTGGCGAGCTTCAGGCAGGCGTAGTCCGGCTTGGTGTCGTGCAGGGTGAACGGCATTTTGCCGCCGAGGATGTTCTGGTCGAACCAGTTGAAGCCGGCGCCGAGGATCGGGCCGAACTTGTGCATCGCCGGGCCGAAGTTGCGGCTGGCGAACAGCTCTTCGTACAGCCAGCTGGCTTTGAAGCTGTCGACGTAGTTGGTCAGTTCGTCGCCGCCTTCAGACTCGGCGAACAGGCGTTCGGCCACCGCGTCGGCGGCGAGCATGCCGGACTTCATCGCGGTGTGGCTGCCTTTGATCTTGGCCACGTTCATGGTGCCCAGGTCGCAGCCGATCAGGGCGCCGCCTTTGAAGACCATCTTCGGCAACGAGTTGATGCCGCCTTTGGCCAAGGCACGCGCGCCGTAGCTGACGCGCTTGCCGCCTTCCAGGTACTGGGCCAGCACCGGGTGATGCTTGAGGCGCTGGAACTCATCGAACGGCGACAGGAAGGTGTTGCTGTAGGACAGGTCGACGATCAGACCCACGACCACCTGGTTGTTTTCCAGGTGATAGAGGAAAGAACCGCCCGTGTTCTCGTTGCTCATGATGTCCAGCGGCCAACCGGCGGTGTGTACCACCAGGCCAGGTTGGTGCTTGGCGGGGTCGATTTCCCAGATTTCTTTGAGGCCGATGCCGTAGTGCTGGGCGTCGGCGTCGCTGTCCAGGTTGAAGCGCTGGATCAGTTGCTTGCCGATGTGGCCACGGCAGCCCTCGGCGAACAGCGTGTACTTGCCACGCAGCTCCATGCCTGGGGTATAGACGCCTTCCTTTGGATGGCCTTCGCGGTCGACGCCGAGGTCGCCGGTGATGATCCCGCGGACCACGCCGTTTTCGTCGAAAAGAGCTTCTTGGGCAGCGAAGCCTGGGTAGACTTCAACACCCAGATTCTCAGCCTGCTGGGCCAGCCAGCGGCACAGGTTGCCCAGGGAGATGATGTAGTTGCCTTCGTTGTGCATGGTCTTGGGCACAAAGAAGTCGGGAACCTTGGTGGCGGCTTCCGGGCTGCGCAGTACATAGATGTCATCGCGCACCACGGGAGTGTTGAGCGGGGCGCCAAGTGCTTTCCAGTCCGGGAACAGTTCGTTCAGGGCGCGGGGTTCAAACACCGCACCGGAAAGGATATGCGCGCCGACTTCGGAGCCTTTCTCGACCACGCAGACGCTGATTTCTTTACCGGCTTCGGCGGCCTTCTGCTTCAGTCGGCAGGCGGCAGACAGGCCTGCCGGGCCAGCGCCGACGATGACCACGTCGAATTCCATGTATTCGCGTTCCACAGGCTATCTCCTACTCAAGGCTCAACAGGCTTTTTTTTTAATGGGTGGAGGTTCGGTGTCGCATCCGTCATCAGTGCATTCGGAGCACGGGATGACCCACCTTTCTCTCTAGGTGGCGCATTATATCTACACCACTGGCAGCGTCCAATACAAACGTTTGTTTGAATTGCTTGGAAGCTAGGTAAATCAAAGCAACGCGGCTTATGACTGGCTATTTTGGCGTATTGACCAGAATAGGCGTTCCGGTCAATATACGGTCGGTTTTGCGCATACCGTAGGCATACCGCAGGTTTCAAGAGCACGTCCAAAAGCAGGGCCAAGGCAAAACAGGTGACGCGCGTTTCATTGATGGCGCGCAGTTTACACGCCGCGATAAAGAATGACCTCTCAGTCACCACTGACGAACGGTCATCATTTCCCGTGAGTAAGGTCATCCGCCGACGTTTTTGGAGGTGCCCTTGTGTGCCGATGAGCATCAACCGCCAGGTTCGCCTAGGCGACTTTCTTTTCACCGGAGAGTAACGAGGAATCCATGAAGGTTCTTGTAGCTGTCAAACGCGTTGTCGATTACAACGTGAAAGTTCGCGTCAAGGCGGACAATTCCGGCGTCGACCTCGCTAACGTCAAGATGTCGATGAACCCTTTCTGCGAAATCGCTGTGGAAGAAGCCGTACGCCTGAAAGAGAAAGGCGTGGCGACTGAAATCGTCGTGGTTTCCATCGGTCCTACCACTGCCCAAGAGCAGCTGCGTACCGCCCTGGCACTGGGCGCCGACCGCGCCATCCTGGTTGAATCGGCTGAAGAGCTGACCTCCCTGGCCGTTGCCAAGTTGCTCAAAGCCGTTGTCGACAAGGAACAGCCTCAGCTGGTGATCCTCGGCAAACAGGCCATCGACAGCGACAACAACCAGACTGGCCAGATGCTGGCTGCACTGACCGGTTACGGCCAGGGCACCTTCGCCTCCAAAGTCGAAGTGAGCGGCGACAGCGTAGCGGTTACCCGTGAAATCGACGGCGGCGCGCAGACTGTTTCGCTGAAACTGCCGGCCATCGTCACCACCGACCTGCGTTTGAACGAGCCGCGCTATGCGTCCCTGCCAAACATCATGAAAGCCAAGAAGAAGCCGCTTGAGTCGCTGACTCCAGAAGCTTTGGGCGTTTCCACCGCCTCCACCAACAAGACCGTCAAGGTTGAAGCGCCGGCTGCACGCAGCGCGGGCATCAAGGTCAAGTCGGTGGCTGAACTGGTCGAGAAACTGAAAAACGAAGCGAAGGTAATCTAATCATGACTATCTTGGTAATCGCAGAACACGACAACAAGGTGCTGGCCCCGGCCACCCTGAACACCGTGGCTGCCGCTGCGAAAATCGGTGGCGACATTCACGTGCTGGTAGCAGGTCAGGGCGCTGGCGCCGTGGCTGAAGCCGCGGCGAAAATCGCTGGCGTGAGCAAAGTACTGCTGGCCGACAACGCCGCCTACGCTCACCAACTGCCGGAAAACGTTGCTCCTCTGGTTGCAGAGCTGGGCGCTGGCTACAGCCACATCCTGGCTGCCGCTACTTCCAACGGCAAAAACATCCTGCCACGCGTTGCCGCGCAGCTGGACGTTGACCAGATCTCCGAGATCATCTCGGTTGAAAGCGCTGATACCTTCAAGCGCCCGATCTACGCCGGTAACGCCATTGCTACCGTGCAGTCCAACGCGTCGGTAAAAGTGATCACCGTGCGTGCCACCGGTTTCGACCCGGTGGCTGCTGAAGGTGGTTCGGCGGCCGTTGAAGCCGTCTCCGCCGCCCACGACGCGGGTACGTCCAGCTTTGTTGGCGAAGAGCTGGCCAAGTCGGATCGTCCTGAGCTGACCGCTGCCAAGATCGTCGTTTCCGGCGGGCGTGGCATGCAGAACGGTGACAACTTCAAGCACCTGTACGCCCTGGCCGACAAGCTGGGCGCTGCGGTCGGCGCGTCCCGCGCGGCCGTCGACGCAGGTTTCGTACCCAACGACATGCAGGTCGGCCAGACCGGCAAAATCGTTGCGCCACAGCTGTACATTGCCGTCGGTATCTCCGGCGCGATCCAGCACTTGGCCGGTATGAAAGACTCCAAAGTGATCGTTGCGATCAACAAGGACGAAGAAGCGCCGATCTTCCAGGTGGCTGATTACGGCCTGGTGGCGGACTTGTTCGAAGCCGTACCTGAGCTGGAGAAGCTGGTCTAATCCAGCCGCTTCACTTATAAAGAGCCCGGTCTTTGGACCGGGCTTTTTTTTGCGCGCCCCCTTTTAATCTGGAGAACCGCCATGGATCTGCGTCCCGTAGTGCTGGCACTGACACTTGGATTGGCGCTACTGCCGAGCCTGGCGCTGGCCGCTGGCAAATGTGAGCGCCTGGTGATCACCGGCAGCCCGGACGCGCCGCCCTTGTTATGGCGTGACCCACAAGACCCGACGCACCTGATCGGCGCCACCGCCGATGTGCTGCAACAAGTGGCCAAGGAGCTGGGGCTTAAAATCGACCTGCTCTATGGCGGCAAACGCGCCCTGGCCCTGGATGAAGTGCGCAGCGGGCGCATGGACATCCTCGCCGATGCGCCGCTGAACCTGGGCGAGCTGGAAACCCTCGACTACATCCACCCGGCCTTGATGCAGATCGACTACCTGGTCTGGACCCGCAAGGATTCGGCACTGGTCTACGCCACGGCGGCCGACCTGCACGGCCAAAAGGGCGCAGTCTCGGAACGCGCACGCTTGAGTGCCGATTTCGACACCTTCGCCAGCCAACAGCTCAACCTGCAACGCTTTCCCACCTTGACGCCGGCCTTTCAGAAACTGCTGCTGGGGGAAGTGGACTACGTGCTTGCCGGGCGTTATTCGGGCATGGCCATGGCCCAGACGCTGGGCATGAGCAACGACTTGATCGCGCGGGAAGTGCCTGTCGATCAACCCGGCTTGTACCTGGCGATTTCCCACAACTCGGCCTGCAATGATCCGTGGCTGCGCGGACAGCTGGCCAAAAAGATGACAGAATTGCCCGCGTCCGGTGTCGTGCAAACAGCAATGCAGCGCAACCTCGAGCGCTGGAAAGCGCAATTGCAGCAACCCGTCGGCACCCCAGCAAAGTAAGGATTTACAGTGACTATTCGACCTCTTTTCGCGGCCCTCGCCGTTGTCGCTTTGGCGGGATGTGCAGCCGATCCTGCGCCGAATGAGCAAATACGCCTCACCCAGCAAGCCCTGGAACAAGCCAGCGCCGTGGGGGCCAGCGTCGACGATTCGCCTGAGCTGAAGCTGGCCGAAGACAAGTTCGCCAGGGCCAAGGCCGACATGGCCGATGAGTCCTACAAGCATGCGCGCATGCGGGCCGAACAGGCCGAGTTGGACGCGCGCCTTGCAGAAGCCAAGGTTCTGACCCAAAAGAGCCAGGAGCAACTGAGCGTGCTCAACACCCGCATCACCCGCCTGCGCAAGCAATTGCAGTTGGGAGAAGCCCAATGAGCCCGATGATCCGTGGGTTGAGCTGTGTCGTGCTGCTGGGCAGCGCCGCCTTGGGCGGTTGCGCCAGCCAACCGAGCAGCGAGCAGGCCTTGCAACAGGCCGGCACTGATTTCCAGAAGGTCAAAGAGGACGCCAATGTGCTGCGCTTTGCGCCCAAGGACGTCATTCGCGCCGGTGAATCCCTGGCGCGCGCCGATCGTTTGTCCAGCTACTGGGGCAGCGGTGCCGACGTGGTGCATTACGCTTACCTGAGCCAGCGGTACAGTGCGATCGCCCGCGAACACACCGAACAGGGCCTTAACGCCGAGCGCGGCACCAAGCTCGAGTTGGAACGCCAACGCCTGCAACTGGCCCTGCGCGAAAACAAACTCGCCAGCGTGCAGCAACAGGGCAAGTGGCTCGAAGAGCAAATCGCCAGCCTGACCACCACCCAGACCGATCGCGGCCTGGTGATGACCCTCGGCGATGTGCTGTTCGACACCGGTGATGCGCAGCTGGAAAACTCGGCCAATCGGACGGTGCTGAAGATCGTGCAGTTCCTGCAACTGAACCCCAAGCGCGTGGTGCGCATCGAGGGTTACACCGACAACACCGGGGGCGAGCAGGAAAACCTGAAGCTGTCGCGCGACCGTGCGCAATCGGTGGCCGACGTGCTGATGGACCTGGGGATCGATGAAAAACGTATCCAGGTCGAAGGCTATGGCGACCAGTACCCGGTCGAAGCCAACGCCTCCGAGCGCGGTCGCGCGCAGAACCGTCGGGTGGAAATTGTGTTCTCCGATGAAAAGGGCCAACTGGGCGCAGCCCGCTAACGCCCTGCGCGGTCCTCTGTGGGAGCTGGCTTGCCTGCGATGCGGGCACCTCGGTGGATCTGGCTAACCGAGGTGATGCCATCGCAGGCAAGCCAGCTCCCACCCAAGCAAACCCGATCGCTGATCGGGTTTTTCATGTTCAACACCCGCACAGTTTTTTCTATCACTGCCGCCCGAGCTCGACTATTCTCGCAACTGTCCCCGTACACTTCTAAACTGTGCCGGTATGTTTCACACAAAAATAAAATACCCGTGAAATCGAGTGCTGCGTCATGACCAATCTGTTGCTCTACCAACGTATCGCCCAGCAACTGGCTGAGGACATCCGCCGTGGTGTCTATCAACCCGGTGAGCGTGTGCCCTCGGTGCGCAAAATGAGCTCCCAGCTCAACGTCAGCCACGCCACGGTGTTACAGGCCTATGCCAACCTGGAAGACCAGGGGCTGATCCGGGCGCGGCCGCAGTCGGGCTATTACGTGCACCAGACGCCTGCGTTGACGGCGCCCACGCCGGACATCGCGCGGGTCGAGCGCCCGGGCTTGGTCACCCGCAGCAGCATCATCCAGCAAGTCTTGGTCGAGTCGCGCCGCGAAGGTGTGTTCCCGTTGGGCGCCGCCGTGCCGAGTGTGGATTACCTGCCTGTGCGGGCGCTGCACCAGCAATTGGCCAAAGTCACCCGCTTCCAGAGCCCGCGCGCATTCAGTTACATGTTCAGCCCGGGCTTTGAGCCGTTGCGCCGCCAGGTGGCGATTCGCATGCGCGACGCCGGCGTAGTGGTGGACCCCTCCGAAGTGGTGATCACTCACGGTTGTGTCGATGCGTTGCAGATGTCGTTGCGCGTGCTGACCCGCCCGGGCGACCTGATCGCCGCCGAATCGCCCACCTATTACGGTTTGCTGCAATTGGCCGACCTGCTGGGCCTCAAAGTCATCGAGATCCCCAGCGATCCGTCCACCGGCATGAGCCTTGAGGCCTTGCAACTGGCGGCCAACCAATGGTCGATCAAGGCCCTGGTGCTGACCACGCGCCTGAGCAATCCCTTGGGCGCGACCATGCCTGAAGAACGCCAGAAACAGTTGCTGCGCCTGGCCTCGGATTTCGATATCCAGATCGTCGAGGACGATATCTACGGCGAACTGATGTTCGAACTGGGCCGCACCAAGGCGCTGAAAGCCTATGACCGCCTCGACCGGGTGATCTACTGCTCGAGCTTTTCCAAGACCTTGTCTCCCGGCGTGCGCATCGGCTGGATGATTGCCGGCAAATACCAGCAGGAAATCCAGCGGCTGCAGATGTTCAGCACCCACTCGGCCTGCAGCGTGACCCAGATGGGCGTTGCGGCCTACCTGGAAAACGGCGGTTATGACCGCCACCTGCGTTATATCCGCCAGGAGTACCGCAAGAACCTCAGTGCTTTTCAGCTGGCGGTGCAGCAGTATTTCCCGGAAGGCACTCAGATGACGCGTCCCAACGGCGGCTTTATCTTGTGGGTCAGTTTGCCGGGGCGGGTCAATACCCAGGAACTGCACGTGCGCGCACTGCAGCAGGGCATCAGCATTGCGCCGGGGGTGATTTTCAGTAATACGGAACAGTTCAACCACTGTATTCGCCTCAACTGCGGCACGCCGTGGAACCGCGAGGCAGAGCGGGCGCTGATGACCTTGGGGATGCTCGCCAGCCAGCTGTGCCAGGAAACTGCAGCCGGGCTTTGAGGCCAGTGGCTGAGGCGTGTAATGGGGACAGTACCGATAGCTGGCTAATCACCAGACTTGTCATGCCGCGCACAACAAGCGAGCATATGGCCCTCTGCCGTTAATGCTGTTGGCGATATGACATCTATTTTTCGCGCTGCTGTAGTGGTTGGCCTGTTAATCCTGTGTAACGTCGGCACCGTGCTGGCGGCAACGCCTGTGGTGTCTGAAAGCAAGCCCGCCGCCAGTACCGAGCAGGCCACCCCCGCGAAAAAACCGGCGCCCGCCAAAAAGGCTCCGGCAGCCAAGAAGAAAGCCGCCACGGTGAAAAAGCGCGCTCCCGTCGCGAGCAAATCCAAGTCAGCCCATGAAGTGGCGCAGACCAAACTGCCACCGGCACAGTTGGACCTGACACTGCCTACGGACATGGTCAGGCACTTGCAGCCCATTGGCACCATGCCCAAGCCCAAGAGCGTGCCCTTGCTGCCGCCGATGTTTGGCGAGAAACCTACCGACAACAGCGCGTTCCAGATCAACGGCCGCTTGCTCAGCAACGAGATGAAGCTGCAGTTGCGTAACGATGAACGTCGCGATATCGAAGGCGCGGCGCTGGATTTCGAGTTCAAGCAATAAATTTCGCGCAAAGGTGACGCCGCTCATCGACCATCTGTCGCAGACTGGTCAGTCAATTTTGTTTTGTGCGAAAAACCCCTGTTAGACCATTTTAAAACGGCTGTTTAAGGGCGTACTCTAGCCCGGCCATCCACATTGAGTCGTCGAGGACCTGTTGGTCATGAAATGCCGTGAAGGCTGTGGCGCATGCTGCATTGCCCCCTCCATCAGTTCGCCATTGCCGGGAATGCCGCACGGCAAACCCGCGGGCGAACGCTGCCTGCACCTGTCGGTCGAACAGCTATGCCTGCTGTTTGGCCAACCGGAACGCCCAGCGGTGTGCAGTGATTTCAAAGCAGATCTGGATGTCTGTGGCAACGACCAGGCCGATGCGATCCGGTTGATCGGCTGGTGGGAGCAGATGACGGCGGCTTGATGGGCTTTACTATCGGAATTTACTTTCAGAACTTACTTTCAGAACTTCGACAATAAGGAATACAACAATGGGTTCGCTGAAACGAATGGCTGTGTTGTGCGGTTTTACGGTGTTGTTTGCTGCCACTGCGCAGGCTGAGGATTGGCAGGTCGCCAAGGACGAAGACGGTATCAAGGTGTCCCTGAGCGAAATTGCCGGCTCCAAATACAAGGCCTACCGCGGTGTGGCGCTGATCAAGGCGCCTGTCGCCAAGATCCAGGCCCTGCAGGAAGACGTGGCCGGTGCCTGCTCCTGGATCCACGAATGCAAATCGCAAAAACTGCTCAAGACCGAAGGCGACAAGAGCTGGACCTACACCCAGTTCAAGGCACCGTTCCCGGTGACCGACCGCGATTCGATCCTCGAAATCACCACTTCCAAGGCTGCCGACGGCACCGTGACCCGCAAATTGCTGGAAGTGCCGACCTATCAGCCAGAAGTGAAAGGTTACGTGCGCGTTGCCCAGGTAGACGGCTACTGGAAGCTGGTACCAAAAGGCGACAACCAGACCGAAGTCACCTACCAGGTGCACACCGAGCCAGGCGGCAGCGTGCCATCGTGGCTGGCCAACAAGTTTGTGGTGGACGCGCCGTTCAACACCTTGAAAGCCTTGAAAGAACACGCTGAAAAATAAGTGTCATTAATCAGGTGCCTCCTGACTTGAGTGGAACGTTTGCCGAGCCCTCAAGGTCCAGATAGTTGTAAGCCCACACATGGGTTTTATCGAGGAGGCACCGATGCAAAAGTGGCAGATTACCTTCGTTGATGATCACGGCGTTCAGTCCGTCGAGCAGTTCAGCTGCGACCAGAAGCCCAGCCTCGAAGATGCGGCACACATGATTCGTAACAAGCTGGTGCCAGTGGCCGCCGAACTTGACCTGAATGACTTGGAAGGGCGCAAACCCGAGCCTACGGTCAAGATTCTTAAAGACCAGAACAGCATTCAAATCCTCGACATTTCTCCCGCCGCCTGAACATTGCCTGTATGCCCTTCAAGCGCCTCTGGTGGAGGTGATAGCTTCGCGCTACTCTGCAACCGAGATCAGCGAATGAATCGCTAAGGTCTGGTCTTGTCAGCTACATGCTTGTTTTCCCGCGGTGTCGTTAATGCCGTAGCACCCGCGCCAGCAGGGCGCGGTCTTCGGGAAGCACGGAAAGTCTATCCATCAGTTTGAGGAGGACGTTTCATGAGCACAGCCTATCAAGAAGACATCAGCACCAACGTACTGCGCCGCATGAAAGAAGGCGGTTTCGACTTCTCACGTTTTCACCCCATTGAGTTCTACGCCATTTTCCCGGATGAGGAACGGGCGCGCAGGGCTGCGGGTCGATTTCGTGGGGAATCCCTGAATGCCCAGGTCAGCGCGCGCGATGATGGCGCCTGGTACCTGGAACTGAGCAAAATCATGTTCGCAACCTACGACGGCATAGGAGACTTCGAGCAAGACTTTGAAGCGGTGGTCGAGCCTTTGGGCGGGATCATCGAGGGATGGGGCGTCAAGCAGGAGGTGCGTGGGTTACCCATGTAGCGGCATTCGATGAGCAACACAGCGTATCGGCTGACCTTTGGGTCGGCCGATTTTGTTTGTGCACTCCCCACAACTGCATCCTTAACATCGCCACCCTTATGAGCCCGGCTTGCCGGCGATAGCGTCTTTAAGCTCGCGATCGCCGGCAAGCCGGGCTCTTGGCTTTCTACGGCGCAAAAAAAACCACCCAAAGAGGGTGGCTTAAAGGGAAGAGCGGTTCGCTGACATCTCAGGAAACATCCTGGTCAGCCGATGTGGGGATTATCCGCAAGCGCAACCGGGCAGTGAAATCAACTCTGACTATGCTGTTGATAGTCAAAGCCCGCATTGCGATGAAGCGTGGTACAGGACAGCGGGCATTCTGCGCACCAGGACGGTGCGCGCAAAACCTGCAGGTTATTCAACTCACTGATTTTTAAGTGTTTATGCCGCTGGCACGGGCCTTGCGACGGTTCTCGCGCCCGGGTGACAAGGAGTACGGCATGATCCGCACTTATTACGATGAAATGTACGACGGGGCAGGGCAGGTCCGCCCCCATTACCGCGAGTTCGCCCGCTGGTTAGCTGAAACTCCCGCCGAACTGCTGGCCCAGCGCCGGCGTGAAGCCGATTTGCTGTTCCACCGCGCCGGGATCACCTTCACCCTTTACGGGGACGAGCAGGGCACCGAGCGCCTGATTCCTTTCGACACCATCCCGCGCAGCATTCCGGCGAGTGAGTGGCAAATTGTCGAGCGCGGCTGCATTCAACGGGTCAAGGCGCTGAACCTGTTTCTCGCCGACCTCTATCACGAGCAACGCATCATCAAGGCCGGGATCATCCCCGCCGAACAGGTGTTGGCCAACGAGCAATACCAGTTGGCCATGCAGGGCCTGGACCTGCACCGCGATCTGTATTCCCACATCTCCGGTGTTGATCTCGTACGCGATGGCGACGGCACCTACTACGTGTTGGAAGACAACCTGCGCACACCGAGCGGCGTGAGTTACATGCTCGAAGACCGCAAGATGATGATGCGCCTGTTCCCCGAGTTGTTCGCCGCCCAGCGCATCGCGCCCATCGACCATTACCCCAACCTGTTGCTCGACACCCTGAAAAGCTCGAGCCCTCTGGATAACCCCAGCGTGGTGGTGCTGACCCCGGGGCGCTTTAACAGCGCGTTCTTCGAGCACGCCTTCCTGGCGCGGGAAATGGGCGTGGAACTGGTGGAAGGCGCCGACTTGTTCGTGCGCGATGACCGCGTATTCATGCGCACCACTGACGGCCCCAAGGCCGTGGATGTGATCTACCGTCGCCTCGATGACGCATTTCTCGACCCACTGGCCTTCAACCCCGACTCCATGCTCGGCGTGCCCGGCCTGCTCGCGGCCTATCGCTCGGGCAATGTGGTGTTGGCCAATGCGATTGGCACCGGGGTGGCCGATGACAAGTCGGTGTATCCCTTCGTCACCGAGATGATCCGTTTTTACCTGGATGAAGAGCCGATTCTGAAGAACGTGCCTACGTTTCAATGCCGTAAGCCCGACGAATTGTCCCACGTGCTGGCCAACCTTCCGGACCTGGTCGTCAAGGAAACCCAAGGTTCCGGCGGCTACGGCATGCTGGTGGGCCCGGCGTCGACAAAAGCGGAAATCGAAGCCTTCCGCGCGCGCATCAAGGCCAAGCCCCACGCCTATATCGCGCAGCCGACGCTGTGTTTATCCACGTGTCCGACCTTCGTCGAAAACGGCATTGCGCCGCGCCATATCGACCTGCGGCCGTTCGTGTTGTCCGGCAAGGAAACCCGCGTGGTGCCCGGCGGTTTGACCCGCGTGGCCCTGCGCGAGGGCTCGCTGGTGGTCAACTCGTCTCAGGGCGGCGGCACCAAAGACACCTGGGTGGTCGAGGACTGATGCCATGTTGAGTAGAACTGCCTCGGATTTGTACTGGATGTCGCGCTACCTGGAACGCGCGGAAAACCTCGCCCGCATGCTTGATGTCAGCTATTCGCTGTCGCTGATGCCTCAGGACGGGCGCGGTGATGGCCTGCACGAATTGGCCATGCCGCTGCTGATCACCGGCACCCTGGAGGATTACCACGAGCGCCACGGCGAACTGCATGCCGAACGCCTGCTGCACTTCTTCGCGCTGGACGCGGCTAACCCGGCGAGCATCTACAGTTGCCTCGGCGCCGCGCGCGCCAGCGCCCATGCGGTGCGTGGGCGAATCACCGCCGACATGTGGGAAAACATCAACGCCACCTGGCTGGATATCCGGGATATCGCCCAGCAAGGGCTCAGCCGCTACGGCATGAGCCGGTTCTGTGAGTGGGTCAAGGAGCGGTCGCACCTGTTCCGTGGCGCCACCTACGGCACCATCATGCGTAATGACGCGTTTCGTTTTATTCGCCTGGGCACCTTCATCGAACGTGCCGACAACACCCTGCGCCTGCTGGATGCGCGCTACGAAATGGCCGGCGACCAAGCCGCTGCGGTCAGCGACGGCACGGCCCATGCCTACTATCAGTGGAGTGCCTTGCTGCGCGCGTTGTCGTCGTTTGAGGCCTACACCGAGATCTACCGTGACGCACCCGGCGCCCGGCAAGTGGCCGAACTGCTGTTGTTGCGCGCTGATGTCCCACGTTCGCTGCGTGCTTGCAGCGAAGAGATTGACCAGATCCTTGCCAGCCTGCCCGGCCTCAACGGGCGCCCGGCCCAGCGCCTGGCCGCCGAGATGGACGCGCGCCTGCGCTTTACTGCCATCGACGAAATTCTCGAGGAAGGCCTGCATGCCTGGCTGACCGACTTTATCCCCTTGGTCCGCCAGTTGGGCGACGCCATCTACAGTTCCTACCTGGAGGCGGCATGAGACTTTCCATCAGCCACGAAACCACCTATCACTACGAAGACCAGGTGCGCGCCAGCATCCAGTACCTGCGCCTCACGCCCCACGACAGCGAACGCCAGCACGTGCTCAGTTGGCAGCTCGACCTGCCGCGCCCGGTGCGCGCGCAGGTCGACCCGTTTGGCAACATCCTGCATGTGCTGACCCTTGATGAGCCCCACGACGCCATCATCATCGGCGCCCGTGGCCAAGTGGATATCGATGAATTGCGCGAGGCTGAGCACGAAAGCCAGTCGGCGTTTCCGTTCCTGCGCAGCACGCGACTGACCGAGCCGGACGACGCGTTGCGCGGTTTTGCCGACCAGCATTGCCGTCAACGCCGCGACCGCTCTGCGTTGATCGACCTGATGCATGCGCTCAACCAGTCGATGGTCTACACGCCCGGCGCCACTGAAGTCGACACCTGCGCCGCCACGGCATTCGCGGGGCGCGCAGGCGTGTGCCAGGACCACACCCATGCATTCCTGGCCTGCGCGCGCAGCCTGGGCATTCCAGCGCGATATGTGTCGGGGTATTTGTACACCGAAGACAGCACGCACCTGGCCAGCCACGCCTGGGCCGAAGCCTGGCTGGATGACGCGTGGTACAGCTTTGATGTGACCAACCAATTGGCGCGGCCCGAGCGGCATTTAAAGTTGGCGGTAGGCCTGGATTACCTGGATGCCTGCCCGGTACGCGGCATGCGCCGAGGCGGCGGGCATGAGCAGATGCACGCCAAAGTGTTCGTGGCGCCGACGCCGGTGATTTCGGTGCAGCAGCAATAATCTCCCGAACGAAGCAGATTAAATGTGGGAGCTGGCTTGCCTGCGAAAGCGGCGGGTCAGCTGTAAATGGGTTAACTGACCGACCGCCATCGCAGGCAAGCCAGCTCCCACAGTGAACGGTGGTGTTTTCAGAGTCTTTGCCAGGCTCAAGGCTGCTGCTTACGCCCCGCCATATGCTTCAAATACCCCACCAGCAAATCCAGCTCGCCGTCCGGTAACACACTGGCTGCGAACGCTGGCATCTTCGCCTGGGGCCAGTGCCGCAGGCTCTGCGGGTCGCGGATATAACGCTTGAGGAAATCCCCGCTGAAATATTCCGTAGGGTTGTAGGGAATATTCAGGTCCGGCCCCACCTGCGCATCGCCGGCGCCGTTGAGGCGGTGACAGGCCAGGCAGTTTTTCTGGAACAGCGCAAAGCCCTGGTTGATCGGGTCATTCGCGGCGAGTTTCGGGTCAGGCAACAGGGCTGGAAAGCGCTCGGCCACTGTCTTCAATTGCTTGATCCCGGACATCTGGAAGGGCCACTGCTCAGGGCTGATGTTCCCGGCTTGCGGGTCGGTCCACACCAGATAGAACGGCCCGGCACTTGGCTTGCCTTCGGCCAGCGCGGGCCACGGATGAGCCGGGTCTTCCACCGCCAGCCAGGCACGGGCACCGTGTTTTTGCAGCAAAGGCGCCGCCGTCAGCTCGGCGGCGAAGCCGTCGAGGGCGACGGCTTGCAGATGATTTTCCGGCGAGAGGCCCGGTAACAGAGCCGCCAGCGGCACCGCGCGATAAGTCATGTCGCGCTTGTAGGAAACGTCATTGACGATATGCACCGTCTGCGCCTGCGGGTGCTTGAGCAGGTCTTCGGTCTGCCAGGTTTTGCTGGCGCGGTCCAAGTCGATGGTCAGCTGGGCGGCCGCAGCGGGAAGGGCCAACAGCGCGGCGAGAAAGGCGAGGATCAGTTTCAAGAGTGAGCCCGGTTTGAAGTGGCGATAGCGCCCACGATACCGGAAATCGGCACGCAAAAAGACAGCCCCTGCAACAGGACCGCTATGCGCAATGTCCCGGCAGGTGCTGCCAAAAGCTGCAGTCCTGATGCAATGTGTGCACGGAATGTGAGGATCGAGTCGTCACCCAATAACCTTGGTTAAATTGGGCAAGATCAGAATCAGTGTGGTGGCGAACAGAATAAGTCCCGCCTGACGTACTTTCGAATGTTTGAACATGGCTGACTGCCTTTTGTTGTTATTCCTGAGCGTCAAATGCGTGCCGGTCAATTTCAGTATCGCAACGTGACGTGTCGCTTTTCTTACAGCTGCTCCAGCAAAACCCGGCAGCAACTTCTTACTGATTGAACCTTAGAGCCCTCGTTCTGCGTCGCTTAGATCCATTTAATATCAGCTAATCAGCATTTCTACTTAAAAAGGCATGAGGCATATCGCCATCTTGGCGCCAATGCCTTGGCTAGACCGCTAAAACGATTAACCCGCGCTTTCCCATAGCACCCTACCGTTCGTCCGAGCGTGAGGGTCAAAAGCAATGAGCGCATCCGTCATTGAAACCGTGTCAATCGGGCCTAAGGTAGGGGCACACACGCACTGCGTTCGAGGATGTCATGACCCAAGCTTTGATCTTTGATGCCATACGCACGCCCCGGGGCAAAGGCAAGGCCGACGGCGCCCTGCACAGCGTCAAACCGGTAAACCTGGTGGCCGGTCTGCTCACCGCGCTGGCGCAGCGCAGCGACCTCGACACACGCCAGGTGGATGACATCGTGCTCGGTTGCGTCACCCCGGTGGGCGACCAGGGCGCCGACATCGCCAAGACCGCCGCACTGGTGGCGGACTGGGACATCAGTGTCGCCGGCGTACAAATCAACCGTTTCTGTGCCTCGGGCCTCGAAGCCGTGAACCTGGGCGCAATGAAAGTGCGTTCCGGCTTTGAGGACCCGGTGGTGGTCGGCGGCGTCGAATCCATGTCGCGCGTGCCCATGGGCAGTGATGGCGGCGCCTGGGTGCTCGACCCACAGACCAACATGCACAGTCACTTCACGCCCCAAGGCATCGGCGCGGACTTGATCGCGACCCTGGAAGGCTTCACTCGCCATGACGTCGACGCCTTCGCCCTACATTCCCAGCAGAAAGCGGCCAGGGCGCGTGCTGACGGTTCTTTCAACAAGTCGCTGATCGCGGTGCAGGACCAAAACGGCATCGTGCTGCTGGACCACGACGAGTTCATTCGTGGCGACTCCAGCCTTGAAGGCCTCGGCAAGCTCAAGCCAAGCTTCGAGATGATGGGCCAGATGGGCTTTGATGCCACCGCCTTGCGCGTCTACAGCCATGTGGAACGCATCCATCACGTGCACACGCCAGGCAACAGTTCCGGCATCGTCGACGGCGCCGCGCTGATGTTGATCGGCTCCGAGGCCAAAGGCCGCGAACTGGGCTTGCAACCGCGGGCGCGCATCGTCGCCACGGCGGTCACCAGCACCGACCCGACCATCATGCTCACCGGCCCGGCACCGGCCACGCGCAAAGCCCTGGCCAAGGCCGGTTTGCGCGTGGAAGACATCGACCTGTTTGAAGTCAACGAAGCGTTTGCCTCGGTCGTCCTCAAGTTCATCAAGGACATGGGCATCGACGCTGCACGGGTCAACGTCAACGGCGGCTCCATTGCCATGGGGCACCCGCTCGGCGCCACGGGCTGCGCGATCCTCGGTACCCTGCTCGACGAACTGGAAGTGCGCCAGCAGCGCTACGGCCTGGCCACCCTGTGTGTCGGCGGTGGCATGGGCATCGCCACCATCATCGAACGCCTCTGAGCCCAAGGAACCTGTCATGACCGACGCCATTCGTTACGAAAAAGGCCAGGACCAGATCGTGGTGCTGACCCTCGACATGCCCGGCCAGAGTGCCAACACCATGAACGGCGTGTACCGCGAGGCCATGGCGGCCGCAGTCGCGCGCCTGGAGGCAGAAAAGGACGGCATCACCGGTGTGGTGATCACCTCGGCGAAGAAAACCTTTTTTGCCGGCGGTGACCTCAATGAATTGATCAAAGTCGATAAGGCCCACGCCAAGGAATTTTACGACGGCGTGTTGGTGTTGAAGGCCCAACTGCGCCGTCTGGAAACCCTCGGCAGGCCAGTGGTGGCCGCCATCAACGGTGCGGCGTTGGGCGGCGGTTGGGAGATTTGCCTGGCGTGCCATTACCGCGTCGCGCTGGATGACAACTCGACACAGCTCGGCTTGCCTGAAGTCACCTTGGGCTTGTTGCCGGGCGGCGGCGGGGTAGTGCGCATGGTGCGCATGCTCGGGTTGGAAAAGGCCCTGCCGTATTTGCTGGAAGGCAAGAAGGTGCGGCCGCAGCAGGCGCTGCAAGCCGGGTTGATCAATGCGCTGGCGATGGATCGCGATGAGCTGCTGGCCAAATCCCGCGCCTGGATTCTGGCCAATCCCGAGGCCAGACAACCGTGGGACAACAAGGCTTATCAGATCCCAGGCGGCACGCCGTCGAACCCGAAGGTGGCGCAAATGTTGGCGATTGCGCCGTCGATTTTGCGCAGCAAAACCCATGGCTGCTTCCCGGCCCCGGAGAAAATCCTCTGCGCCGCCGTGGAGGGCGCCCAAGTCGATTTCGACACTGCGCACCTGATCGAAACGCGCTACTTCACCGAGCTCGTCACCGGCCAAGTGGCGAAAAACATGATCGGCACCTTTTGGTTCCAGCTCAATGACATCAACGCCGGCAGCTCACGGCCACAAGGTTTTGCGCCGTACGTCACGCGCAAAGTCGGCGTACTGGGCGCGGGGATGATGGGCGCGGGCATCGCCTATGTCAGCGCCAGTGCGGGCATCGACGTGGTGCTCAAGGACGTCAGCCTGGCTGCGGCCGAAAAGGGCAAGGCGCATTCGGCCGCGCTGCTGGACAAGAAGATCAGCCGTGGGCAACTGACGGCCGAACAGCGCGACACCATTCTGGCGCGGATCCATCCTACGCAAGACGACGCCGACCTGGCCGGCTGCGACCTGATCATCGAAGCGGTGTTCGAAGACCGTGAGCTCAAGGCCAGGGTCTCGGCCGCCGCGCAACGTGTGGTCGGCAGCGACGCCGTCATCGCCTCCAACACCTCGACCTTGCCCATCAGCGGCCTGGCCAACGCCGTGCCCGATCAAGGCAAGTTCATTGGTCTGCATTTTTTCAGTCCGGTGGACAAGATGCCACTGGTGGAAATCATCAAGGGCGCCCATACGCGCGACGAAACCCTGGCCCGTGGTTTTGATTTCGTCCTGCAAATCAAGAAAACTCCGATCGTGGTCAACGACAGTCGTGGTTTTTTCACCTCGCGGGTGTTCGGCACCTTCACCAACGAAGGCATTGCCATGCTCGGCGAAGGCGTGGCCGCGCCGATGATCGAAACCGAAGCGCGCAAGGCCGGCATGCCGGTGGGGCCGTTGGCGGTGTCGGATGAGGTGTCGCTGAGCTTGATGAGCCACATCCGGCAGCAAACCGCGAAAGATCTCCAGGCTGAAGGCAAGGCGCCGCCGACGCATCCCGCGACCCAGGTGATCGACCTGTTGGTGAATGAGTACAAACGCACGGGCAAGGCGGCGGGCGGTGGTTTTTACGACTATCCCCAAGGGGCGCAGAAACACCTGTGGCCGGAGCTGAAAGCGCGCTTTGAACAGCCCGACAACCAAATTTCGCCACAGGACGTGCGCGACCGTTTGCTGTTCATCCAGGCCATCGAAACCGTGCGTTGTGTGGAGGAGGGCGTGTTGAGGTCGACGGCTGACGCCAACGTCGGCTCAATCTTCGGCATAGGCTTTGCCGCGTGGAGCGGCGGTGCGCTGCAGTTTATCAACCAGTACGGCCTGAACGACTTTATCGCCCGGGCGCGCTACCTGGCCGAGCAGTACGGGGAGCGCTTCTCGCCCCCGGCTCTGCTGCTGGAAAAAGCGGCACAAGGAGAAATATTCGCCTGACCTAAACACCTTAGCCTGAGCGATATAGAACCCATGTGGGAGCGGGCTTGCCCGCGACAGCGGTGTGTCAGCCAATGCAAATTTCGGCCAATATAACGCCATCGCAGGCAAGCCCGCCCCCACACTGAGGCACTTGGCGAGACTTGCTTTGCAGGGGTGTTTCAAGGCAGGCTCTGGGGTGTGCATTATTCCCACCACCGTGTCAGGTATTTTTTATGTCGCTACGCGTCTGTATCCTGGAAACCGATATCCTGCGTCCAGGCTTGATCGATCAATACCAAGGGTACGGGCAGATGTTCAAGCGCCTGTTCTCCAAGCAGCCGATTGCTGCCGAGTTTGTTGTGTACAACGTGGTTCAGGGCGAATACCCGCCGGATGACGAGGCGTTTGACGCCTACCTGATCACTGGCAGCAAAGCCGATTCCTTTGGCACCGACCCGTGGATCCAGACCCTCAAAACCTACCTGCTTGAACGCTATGAGCGCGGCGACAAGTTGCTGGGCGTGTGCTTCGGCCACCAGCTGCTCGCGCTGCTGTTGGGCGGCAAGACCGAGCGCGCCAGCAAGGGCTGGGGCATGGGCATCCACGACTACAAGCTTAACGCCAAGGCGCCGTGGATGAGCCCGGTGGTGGAAGAGCTGACCTTGTTGATCAGCCATCAGGACCAGGTCACCCGCCTGCCGGAAAATGCTACCGTGATTGCCTCCAGCGATTTCTGCCCGTACGCCGCTTACCACATTGAAGACCAGGTGTTGTGCTTCCAGGGCCACCCGGAATTCATCCACGACTATTCACGCGAGCTGCTGGAGATTCTTCAGACAACGTTGGGCGAAAAGATCTACACCAACGGCGTGGCCAGTCTGGCGCGTGACCACCACGGCGCCACCGTGGCGGAATGGATGATGCGTTTTGTGGCGCACAAGCCAGAAGCCGACGTGGCCTGAATCACGCTTGAGGCGGGGCCGGCTGGCTGGCGTTGATTTACAACCAGCCCGACCGCTTGAAGCTGGCCCACAAACTGGTGCAGCCCACCGCAATAAACCCCAGCACCGCAAAGTAGCCGTAATGCCATTGCAGCTCGGGCATGTTCTGGAAGTTCATCCCATAAATCCCCGCCACCGCGGTGGGGAACGCCAGGATCGCCGCCCACGCGGCGAACTTGCGCTGCACCACGCTCTGACGCGAGGCTTCGAGCAACACACCAATCTCAATCGTCTGGCTGGCGATATCGCGCAAGGTGGTGAGGTCTTCCATCTGCCGCGTCACGTGGATCTGCACGTCACGAAAATACGGGCGCATGTTCTTGTCGATAAACGGGAAGCTCAGCTTTTGCAATTCCTGACTGATCTCCACCATCGGCGCCACATAGCGTTTAAGCCGCAGCACGTCGCGGCGCAGGCCGTGGAGGTTCTGGATATCACGCTCGCTCAGCGAGCTGCACAGCACATTGCGCTCCAGCTCATCAATTTCGGCGTGGATCGCTTCGCTCACCGGCTGGTAATTCTCGGTGACGAAATCCAGCAGGGCATAGAGTACGAAATCTTCCCCGTGCTCCAGCAACAACGGCCGCGCCTCACAGCGCTGGCGCACAAAGCCGTAGGACGCCGAGTGGCCGTTGCGGGCGGTGATGATGTAGCCGTTGCCGGCAAAAATATGGGTTTCGATAAACTCCAGCTTGCCGTTCTCGCGCACCGGTGAGTAGGTGACGATAAACAGCGCATCACCGAAGGTTTCAAGCTTGGGGCGGCTGTGTTTTTCGAGGGCGTCTTCGATGGCCAGTTCGTGCAGGTTGAACTGGCGTTGCAGGTTGGCCAGCTCCTGGGCGCTGGGCTCTTCAAGGCCGATCCACACAAAGTGATCGGGCTTGGCGGCCCAGGCTGCGCCTTCATCGAGGGTGATATCAGTGACTTTCTTTCCGGCGCTGTAAACGGCCGCCGCAACAACTCTACCCATGGTGCTGATCGCTTCTTATTGGGAGGACAGGTGTTGGGCAGCTTAGCGTGAATGGCGTTCCCTTGTTGCTCATGCAGGCACGCTTTTTGTGGCGAGCACGCTTGTTTGTACGGGGGGCAAAGCGCCCTCAAAAAATCACAAAGGCGCAGGTGCCCAAGCGGCCTGCAGTTCACGGTCCATCTGCGCAATACACTCATCCATCTGCTTCTGACACGCCTGCATCAACGCCGGGATGTCATCCGAAGTCAGTCCTACGGTAGGAATCGGCGGCAGCGAGCGTATGAGTACATCACCGCTGTCCCAGCGATTAAGCTGCATGTGCGTGACGTAATTGCTGACACACACCTGCACGATGGGCACACCCGCCGCAATCGCCATATGAAACGCGCCTTTCTTGAACGGCAGCAACCCCTTGCCCAAGTTGCGTGTACCTTCCGGGAACACCCAGATCGATGTGTCTTCATGCTGCAAAGTGCGCGTCGTGGTGAGCATCGCGCGCCGCGCCTTGTGCGCGTTGCCCCGGTCGATCAGCACATTGCCCGCCAACCAGAACAACTGGCCGAACAGCGGCACCCATTTCAGGCTTTTTTTGGCAATGCACACCGTGCGATGCGGCACCACAGTGCCCAGCACAAACAGGTCGTAGTTGGACTGGTGGTTGGCGATGATCACGCACGTGCCGGGCTTATTACGCAGCGAGTCGACGTCCGCCCTCACGTTCAGTCGCAACATCCACATCGCGGGCAACCCATACAGGCGAGCGCACAAACGGCTGTTATCCGGGTCGAACGGCCGACAGATGCCCAGCAGCACACCCAGCACACCGGCGACCATAAAGTGCAGGCCCATCAACAACATACGTAACAGAAAAAGCATCGACACAGCCCATCGGGACAAAAGGTGGCGCAGTGTACGGATGTGCACTGTATTCGGCAATTGCCCCTACAGACGTGGGAGATAGGCGATGTTTAAGCACATGTTTCAATGTGTGCCGGCAGCGCCCAGCTAGAGCGGTTTAAGACGTATCCCCATTTTTTGTAAGAAAAAGCCCGACTCAAGGTCGGGCTTTGGCACAACATGGGTAAGGCATCAGATCAGGTTATGCCCCTGATCCTGGATGATTGCGTCATCCAAGGCTTCCAGCAGTGCCTTACGCACCTTCAACTTGGTGTGCTTATGAGCGTTCATGTTGATCTTCTTCAACTGGCGCGCCGCTTCCAGGGCCGCCGCGTGCAACTCTTCTGGCGCAACCACTTTATCCAGGAAGCCGGCTGCCAAGGCACCTTGCGGGTCAAACATTTCGGCATTGATGACCGAACGGTGAAACGCCGACTTGCGCAGACGATCCCGCGCCAACTCGATACCGGCGTGATGCATGGTCATGCCGATCGCCACTTCATTCAGGCCAATGCTGAACGGGCCTTCCACACCAATGCGGTAATCGGCCGACAACAGCAGGAATGCACCTTTGGCCACCGCGTGCCCAGGGCACGCCACAATCACCGGAAACGGGTGCGACAGCAGGCGACGCGCCAACGTCGAGCCCGACGTCACCAGGCTGATGGCCTCTTTAGGCCCGGCTGTCATCACCTTCAAATCATAACCACCCGACAGAATCCCCGGCGTGCCGGTGATGATCACCACCGCGCGATCCTTCTCGGCCTGATCCAGTGCCGCATTAAACTCACTGACGACGGCCGGAGAAATGGCATTCACCTTGCCGTTGCTCAAGGTCAGGGTCGCGATACCGTCTTCGAGGTGGTAGGCAATCAACTCACTCATGACGCGGTTCCTTGTAGGATTTGTTATAGATAGGCTGCTTATAGAAGCGCATGCGCAGACGTTACCCACCACACCCGCCCCGGTAAAGCGCCGTGACTGACTACACAGTCAGACTTTTCCTGCATCCCCAAGGGTAGACGGCCCGGAGCAGGGCGCAGCAGCCCCACCAAACGCGTACCGCCGATGCCCGAGAATGGCAGATTCACCGTCCCTCGCTGGGTGGGTAACGGCATAACTGTCTAAGCGCATGAAAATTCTGAAAAAAACCTTTGCCATCAGAAAGGCTTTCGACTACATTAGCGCGCCTCGACAGACTGAACTGGTTTGACGAGATACGGTGAAGTGTCCGAGTGGCTTAAGGAGCACGCCTGGAAAGTGTGTATACAAGAAATTGTATCGAGAGTTCGAATCTCTCCTTCACCGCCACATTCTGAAAACGCAAGCCCCTGATTTTCCTAGAGAAAATCGGGGGTTTGTGGTTTTTAACATCTAAAAAATGGCCCCATGGGACCACCATGGGACTGGCGCACTATCCTGGTGCAGAAAAGAGGCCCGCGAGTTGAAGGGGTTTCCTTGCGTTGTTCAGCCTGGCCCACCCGCCATCCTCTCGGAATCTGACATGCCTGATATGTTGCTAAAGCCAGCCTTGCCTGGCGTTGCTCTCAGGCGATGGCGTCTGTTGCATAGAGTTAAACAATCCCATGCCGCGGAGTTGTTTAAAGTCACCCAGTCAACCATTTCTCGCTGGGAAAGTGGTGTACTGGCAATCGATCCCATCGCGCACGAAAAGCTTGAGCAATTGCTGGCTGCTCGCCTCGATGCAGCCGCTGATCAAGCCTTGGCTCGTCTGGTTAAGGAAAGCTCGCGGCCCGTTCATCTCATATGTGACCTAACGCATCGTTTGCTGGCGTGCTCTCCCGCGCGTGCCGCGCAGTTCGCCAGCCCGATTAGCGACTTGCTTGGTCATTCGCTATGGAGATTCGCGACGCCAGAGATCATTGGCAAGGAATACGCGCTGAATAAATCGGGATGGCGGGAAGCGTTCGCGCCGCCCGCGCTGGAGTTTGGAACTGGTAACAATGACTCTTCCCTTATTCCGATCAGGGAAAGTATGTGTCGCTGGACACGTATACCCCTCTCGGACGGAACTGCAGCACGTTTGGTAGAGACGCTCTGACGCCCACACCTGCGTCGGCGCGCATATTTTATGCGTGGACGCCGACCATTTTGAGTTCTAGTCTGGCTTAAATATGGTGATTAGCATGCTGTTCACCGACTGAGCCAGAGGGGTTTATGGACATCGAAAAAATCAAAGGGCGTCTCGAGTTCTTACGCGAGGCGGAAAAGCTTAAAGATGTACTTAGAAGCGCGCACACCTCTTCCGGGCGCGCTGAAAGCACGGCAGAGCATAGCTGGCGTCTTTGCCTCATGGCGATTGTCTTTGGGGACTATCTGACCAGCCTCGATAGGCTGAAAATGCTCAAGATGTGTGTCATCCATGACTTGGGAGAGGCTATCAACGGCGACATTTCCGCCGTCAATAAAGATTCGTTTCCCAACAAGAGCGAGCAAGAGAGAACCGATCTCCTTCAGTTGACCAGCGCTTTGGATGAATCGTTGAAAGCGGAGATATTGGCACTTTGGGATGACTACGAAAATGCTCTATCACCTGAGGCGGTAGCCGTTAAGGCGCTAGATAAGTTGGAAACAATGCTTCAGCACAACCAGGGCAAGAATCCACCGGACTTCGATTACGAATTTAATCTTGCCTATGGCAAAAAATACACAGATGCCGCCCCTCTGTTTGAGGCGCTTCGCAATATCATCGACCAAGACACCAAAGAAAATATTCTGGCTAATCCTAAATGAACCAGCTCACAACACTGCTAGCGCAACCTATTTTTTCGCGGCTGCAGGCGAGCGCCCCAGGCAGGTGGTCATCGAAGTTCAAATAACGCCGCTTATGTCAAAAAGGCCCCCACACTTACGCCAGGTGTGGGGGCCTTTTTTTGTGCACTCGGAAACCAGCACCCCCTAGACTGGTACACCAGCCCCCCCTAGACTGGTTTTACGCACTGACTCTCACTCACTCTGACAAAAGCGATCACCATGCACACACTCACCCGCGGCGCACAGTCATGAGCGAACCATACGACGAAGCGCCCATAGCTGTACGTG
Source organism: Pseudomonas sp. NFX183 (assembly GCF_047943075.1). Classification (NCBI taxonomy): domain Bacteria; kingdom Pseudomonadati; phylum Pseudomonadota; class Gammaproteobacteria; order Pseudomonadales; family Pseudomonadaceae; genus Pseudomonas; species Pseudomonas sp. NFX183. The sequence goes on from NZ_CP181333.1 coordinate 3,816,022, forward strand.
GCCCTATTAACGTGGTCCTGGAAGCCTGGCGCAGTCGCTGGGTCATGATGGGGCAGTCACTTTACTGCGTAGACTGTTATGCCGGACAAGATGCGCTGTATGCAGCCCAGGCCTTTGTACACAAGCAAAGCTGCACCTTAATCGTGCCCACATTCCAATACCCATGGTATGAACTGCGCGGCGCACTGGGGCACCTGCCGAAGGTTAAACTGTGATCCTTGATCATTTCCTAGCCTCACAGCTTCCTGCGTCTAGCGCTGTCGGCGACTTTGCCCTGGGCCTGTGGAATGACCACTGGCTCATGAGTCATGAGGCTGTGCGTTGCCGCTTCTGTTTGGCCGCTCAAAAGCCGAGTAACGCCAATGAACCGCTTCACCACTGCCCGGGCTGCGACACTAGCGAGGAGCATTACCCGTTACGTGACCTAGCTAAAATCCTGGCCAATCTGTCGGCGGTGCCGGCATGAGCGTCAGTCAACAGCTGGACGCCATCAGCCTGCCGCCGGGACTGCGCACCAAAATGCAAAACCATTTCTCGCGCCTGGGCCATGCTGAGGATCTACACGCCCTGGAGCTGGCCCAGGCGCGCGCCCAAGGTTTTGTCGAAGGGGTAGAGACAGCGCGCGCGCTGACCCCGGCCACCATCGAGGCGCTGTATATCGCCGTTGAAGACGCGGCCGCCGCGCGGCACCGGGAGCTGAGGCCATGATCGGGGAGGCCATCCAGTCGGACACGCTAAAAGCCCTGGTCAGTCAGCACGCGATCCGTGAAGCGGTAGTAGGCCGCGTGGCCGGCGACGATGCTAAGTGGACGCTCTCTATCCGTCTCGGCGGCCCCACCGCGCGCCTGGTGCCGGTGCGCTCCCGGCGGGAGCCCTTGCGCACCTGGGCCAGCCTTACTGCGGTGGGTCGTTTCGCCGAGTCGTTGGGCATTACGGCGTTCAGTGTAGAACTGTGACCGGCGAGAGCTTTAGTGCCAGCTGTAGCATGCCAACCACGTCCGGCCCATCCTCGTTGATCCATGTTCCATAGTGCTGGCGAATCATGTTGCCGTTGGTGTGCCCCATCTGTTCGGCGATCCAGTCAATTGAGGCAATGCCCGTCGTCAGCAGCTGGCTGGCGTAAGTGTGCCGGCACTGCCCTGGACCGCGATAGCGGACCCCGGCGGCGAGCAAATGAGCTTTGAAAAAACGATCACGCACGACAAAATCGTTGGCGTGTGGCAAACCGCTTTTGGTGTTTAAGAACACAAAATGCAACGTGTGCCGGCGTGCGGTTTTATTGTCCCGCTCGACGATTTCAACGGTTTCGGCTTTTCTTTTGCGTGTCAGTGCCTCGACTTTGCGCAGCGCATCCCAGGCCGGCGCCAGTAAACGAACCTTGCGCATCGAGCGCCGAGTTTTCGTGACGCGATAAGCGCCGCGCACCTTCGATCGACGGAAGGTCACCGTGCCGTGTTCCAGGTCGACGTCTTCCCACGCCAGGGCGATAGTCTCGGATACCCGGGGCCCGGCCCAAATCATGAACTGCACCATCAGCAACTCAAGCGTGCGGGTGGTCGGTGTTTCCAGGATCTGTTTGATTTCCGCCCGGGTAAATGGGTCCGGTGCCTCGGGATCGGGCAGGCGCACCATTAAACCTTCGGTGGGATCGTGCGCGACTTTCATCCTCGTGCGGTACAGTCGGAACACCTGACGCACGTTGCTGATGATGTCGCGGATGGTCTTATTTTTGAGGGTTTGGGACAGCGTGCCCTGGATCCACTCTTGCAGGTCCAGGTGATCGATCGCATTTATCTGCACTTTGCCCCAGCGCGGCCGCACATGCACTTCGGCCTTGTTGGCGTAACCCCGGTAACTGGATGCGGCTACGTTGTTGGCTTTGATCCGCAACCATAGGTCCAGGTAATGCCCGAAGGTGTTTTCCACCAGCCTGGCTGAATTGGGGAAGTGGCGCGCGTAGTCAAAAGTGCCGGCTAGGATTTCGTATTCGATGATGGCAAGTAGGCGTTTAGCCTGGGCGACGTTCGCCGGCGTGTTTCCTCCTGGTAGCGATTCGCGGCATTTACTGCCTTCGTATTGAAAATAGATTCTCACGGAATTACCGCGAGCTTCGACCCCACTCATGTAAACCCCTAACGCTGCACTCGTATAGCGACAGTCTGACGATCGGAAACAAAAAGGCCCGTTCCCGGGCCAAGTATCTGGAAGCGCATCTTCTGGTGGACGCGGCTTATGGCTTGGGCTTGTGGTTGCGCAGATGGGCATTCAGCCGCTGGCGTTGCCGGCTGCATTGCTCGTGGTTGCCCTGGGCGCGCCACCGACCGCATACGTCGCAAACGCTGGTGTAGTCGATGTTCCAGGGAAAGCGTCGTGCGCGAGTTGCAGGGGATTGCTTAGGCATGGCGCGCCGCCCCCCGGGATGAGCTGTTGGCGAGCAGCTTCGCAACGACAGTCGCATCTGTTTCGCTCAGGTCGCCCAGAGTGCTGGCCATCTGGCTGAGGCTCTCGAGGCGGATGCGTGATGCAGGGGTTTTGTGCACCAGGTAGCCAATGATGGCCGCGCCGATAATCGCGGTGGCCACCAGGTGCCGCGCCGGTGTGGTAGCCTTCGCGGCGCTGCTGCTTAGGTTCTGTGCTTGCATGGTATAGCCCTCTGTTGCGGTCGGGTGTCGAGGAGCTGCAACTCCTCGGCACTGTTTTTTAAAGGTCAGTCCTTGCGGGCCAGGTGGATCACCAGGCCATCAAACTTTGGTTCATGCTCACTGCATGATTGCCATTCCAGCACCCTCAAGATCTGTTGCCGGCTGCAGTCGTCCACAAGGATTTCGCGTTGGCCACCGGCTGCGCGCACTTCCAAAATCTCCAGCAAGCCATCCTCCCCATAAGCCTGGGCCTGGATGATCGGCGCACTTTCTCCCGTGAATTCCAGTCGGTCCTGAACTGATTGGAGCTTGCTGGTTTTGCCGTCGCCGGCACTGCCCATAAATACTTGGATTTGCATCGGTCTTGCTCTCCTTTACGCTTTGAATGTCCAGCACTTGACTGTTGTTGGCCGGGGTTGTGAACACGGGTTGCGGGTGTTGAAGGCAGCACGAACAGCGCTGTGCACCGCTTTGTTGCTGTCCAGAAATTTGCGGGAACGGGATTCCTTGAGCAGATCGCGCAACGTGGCCACGTCGGCCAACTTCTGTTTGTGTTCGGCGGCGCGCTCACAGAATTCGTTGAGATTGATAGCGATCACTGTGGGGTCGCTGCTGTGGTCGACCACCGGGTCTTCGCTCAAGGATTCGAGGTAGTCGTAGACCTCCCAAAACTCGGCCACGGCCGAATGGTCGGAACTGATCGAAGCCTGGCGCTCAATGGCCATCCGCACGATCTGGCGCTGGGTGGCAGCGACCTGGGCGTCACTCAGTTTCAGCACCAGGCGCAGGCAATCCATCAGCGAGAGCAGCTGCGCGTGGTTCTTGCTGATTCGCTCGACACGGATGTACCCGCGCAAGTCATAACCGCAACTGCTGCAGTTACCCTGATCGCTGGTATAGGCGGTGCCGCAGGCAAAACATTGGGTATGCAGGCGACGCAGCTTCGCTTCGTGTTCGGGCATACGTTGGGCGAACAGCTCAAGCACCGCGGACTCTTTGCCTACAGCCCGTAATAGAAAGTGGCTGAGGGTGCCGCCGTCCAAAGCGTTTAACTGATCAGCTGCAGCGCGGCTTTCCGGTGTAACGATGGGGCGTACAAAGTGCAGTTTTACGATGCGCGTCATGATCGCTTCGTGGGCGACCACGGCCGCGTTTTGGCTGATTGCGATCGTTCCCCGGAATGGAGGTTCATACGTTTCGTTGCCCGCTGTCTTGACGCCTTTGGTGGCCAAGGTGCCGCCGCCGTAGAAGTCTTTTAGCTCATCCCATTCGAAGGTTTTAGCGTGTGCCCGATCATCGCTGTGACGATCGGCTTCAAGGAAAACAACCGGCATGCCGGACACTTGGCCCATCAGACGAGAGCGTCCGGCCTTGGTCGATTTCATAGGGTCGAAGCCCTCATAGCCTTCGCGGCCGAGTAACTTCCAGAGCAGATTCAGCAGGGTAGTTTTACCGGCGCCAGCCTCACCGGTGGCCTCCAGGAACGGGAAGGACTGGTAGCGGGCGCGGATCTGTTCGCAGAACAGCGAGCCGAAGAAGAACACCAGGGCGACAAAGCCCTGTGCACCGAAGCAGGTCCACAGCAGCTGCACCCACTTTTCATCAAAGCTCTTTGCTTCGCGCTGCAGCTTGATGGGAACGCCTTTCTGCAGGGTTTTTAGGCGCAGTTTGCCGAACTCGAAATAGTCTTCGCTGTTGACCTTGTAGGTGGTGCCGTCCTTAATCGCGATGTCACCGTAGACGTAGCAGGCGTATTCCTTGCTGTAGCCCACGTAGTCGATGGTCGACACAGTTTTGATGCCGAACAGTTGGTCCTTCATAAGCTTGTCGAGCTGCTGTCCACTGCCGGTAAACATTGCGCCCGCCGCCATGCCGAGCAGCCGCTTTTTGAATTCGCTTGCGGCCGACAGCTGGCCGCTGGTGAAGGTGTTTTTCACGCTTTCGGAGTCGTGTGGGAAGTCCACGCGCAGGTAGTACCAGGATTCGTCCGTTACCTCGTTACGCTGGAAGTACAGGGCTTGTGGGTAGCAGTTGGCAATCTCCACAACACTACCGGACTGCTGCAAGGCTTTTTCGCGTTGTTGCGCCTGGTTGAGCAGTTGGTCGTCGTGGTTCTCGCTGTCCTCGATGTCGGACATGGCCCGGTTGAATTTCTCCATGTCCAACTTGAACCAGTACAGGCGGCTACCGAAGCCCAGGTGAAATTCCCCGCGCTTGTTCCAGTCGTACATCAGCAAGGCCTTTTCCGCTGCGCTCTCGGCCAGCAGCAGGGCACCCTGGTGACGGGCTTGCTTGAGGTCTGCAGCGATCTGTTCGGCGCGCTTGGTGTCGTCCTGGATGAAGCCCCAACGTTGATGAAGGTCGTTCCAATCTGACTTGCGGCCGTCACGTTGCGGGATCTGCGCAGACTCACAAACAAAGCCCAGAGCGCGGGCTTCGCGTACCCAGCGCCGGGTGTATGCGTTGGCGCTGGGTTCGTTATCAAGTGCCCAAACCAGCTTGGGCAACTTCCCGCCATCGCGGATTTTGACCAACGCTTTAAGCGAATCCCCTGGGAACGCATTAGAGGACATGGCCGAGACAGCCGCTATGTCGTTGTGCACCAAAGCGATGGCATCGAAGATCCCTTCGACAATCCAGATTTCCTTGGCTTCAAGAAGGTCGACGCAGGGCGGGCACCACCAAACGCCGCGATAGCTGTCCTTGGATTTGAAGCGGGCTTTCATCTTGCCGAAGCGGTGCGGCTGATCGATCAGGCGTTCCCACCAACCGCCTTTTTCCAGGGCGAAGCGTACCGTTGCGCTGCCGGCGTTGTGTTCAGCGGAGTAGAACGTTTCCTGGGTGAACCAGCCCTGGATCAGCTCAAACCGAAAGCCCCTGGCAAACTCAAGGTAGGCGCGTGCTGTTGCGTTAGGGTGCTGGTCTGTCGCCGGCGCTCGCTTGCTCCAGTCTTCGAACAGATCGTCATACAGCTCTTTTACGTGCAGGATGTGGCCACACTTTTCGGGGCGACCACAAATCACTATCCATGGCGTATCAAAGCGGGAATACAGTTCTTTCTTTTTGCACTTCGGACATGTGCCGCCGCGCATGTAGTCGGTGCCCGTGCGGTGCTTGAGCCCGAAGTCGGCCTGAAGGCGTTGCAGCACGTCGTGACGAAGGTCTTCTTTCATTGGGGTTACTTCACTGCTTTGAGGCTGTGGGACAGGGCCGCCATGAGGCGTTTTTGCGCAGCCATGACCGGGATGTGGGCCAGAATGGCGCCGTGGCGCAGACCGGCCGCAACAAGGCGGAATTGGTCGGCATACCAGTGTTCATTGAGGCTCAAGCGATACTGTTCCCGCAGGTTGGCCAGCAACGCTTCGGCTTCGGCTGGGGGCAGTTGTGTGGTGACAATTACGGCGTTTGCCATCGTTAAACCTCAATTTCGGGCGCAGCTCACCCAAACCCACGGATGTGGGGCCGGCGATTGGTTGGGTTGGGTGTTACGAGTTTGCGGTGCGTTGGCGGTGTGCCAGGTCCAACAACTCGATGTGGGCAAGGTCGGTCAGTTTGGTTGCGACCAGTTCAGCCACGTCTAGGTTCTCCACCAGATGCGTAACCGCCCGTTTGCGCAGTGCCGACAAGTCGCCTAAGTATTCGGCTTGGTGGCGTCTAAGGAATGCCAGTGCAGCGTTCTGCACGCACTGTTGGTAGTCCAAAGCATTTGTCTGAATGTTCATTTGCCTTTCCCTGACTTAGCGCGGTAGAGGTCGATGGCGGCATAAATTTCGGCAGTGCGCGCGGCTATGTGCAAGACGTGCGCGTTTAGGATCAGCTCGGCCTCGTCTTCGGTGATTACGCCGTCCTCGATCGCCTGAGCGATAACCTGGTCGACCGTGCCCTGTTTGGCTGAGGTCTGCACTGCCCGTGCGTACATCTCAACGTTGTCGAGGTTTTCGGGGTGGATGACCGGCACGAACATGCCGCCGTACATTGCCGCAACGTAGTTAGCCAGGTGCTGAGTGCCTGTGACCTGTTCCAGTTGAAAGATCTGTAGGTCCGTCAACGGGCGGCAGTTGTTGTTCTCGTAAGCGTGGTTATCGAACTTCTTGAGTGGTAGGCCGATGCGCGCAGCGGCGCTTTCGCGGCCACCTTCTAAGGTGCAAATGATCGCACTGACGACCTCACGCCGTGTTTTCAGAACCTGACTTTTCATCTTCTGTTGTTCCTTCAGAGATCTGGCCATTACTGTTCGATCACGCCGTCTTTGATCCCGAGTAATACGGCTGCGCGATGAGCCTCCCCGCGACGACATTGGCTTTGCCCGCTCAGTACCGCATAGACGGTGCTGGGGTTGAGTTGATGTTGGGCCGCGAAGTCCTTAGCTGACTGGCCCCGTTTTTCTAATGCTTCTCGTGCTTTACGACGGGCTTGCTCGTTAACGCTGGTGTTCGGCATAGTGCAGATCCGTGCAATTTCATGTGGTGTGAGATGCACAATGATGCACTTAGGTGCACTTGTAAATAGTAAGGATGAAAAAAAGTGCATCTTTCTGAAGATATCGGTTCTCGGCTGCAAGAAGAACGGAAGCGAAGCGGCATGACACAGAACCAGGTCGCGGAAGCACTTGGGATTGCGAAGCGCACACAGGCGAACTACGAGGCGGGATCTAGCGATGCTACGGCGTCCTACCTGAGTAAGGTGGCGGTCCAGTTCGAATTCGATGTGCCCTACATCCTCACCGGACGGCGTAGCACCCTGGCCCTTGATTCGCTGGATGATATTGAGGAGAGAATTGTTCAGCAATACCGCAGTATCCCTGCAGATGATCAAAGAGCGATTCGGCGGTTTATTCAGGCCTTGGCTGACGATGCTGCCAAAGGAATGAGCTGACCCCTCTGGTCCCGTCTTACCAGCGGCTTGCCCCCATATCATTGCTACAGCAATGGATTTTATGGAGTGGTAAGCATGTTGGATCGCACAAACGCGGATGTTGTTTACGTTGAAATTGCGGCATCTGCGCGGTATGAGCTTTCGCACATTGAGCGACGTCTGATTGGGTTGTATCGTCAGTTGAGCCCTCGCGACAAAGAGAAGTTGAGAAGACTGACCGAAGCGCTGATAAGCAACCCGGATCATTCCGACGAAGGCTGAATCCAGCGCCGTCGGCACTCGATTGTCGGTGGCGCGCTTCATGCGACGGCCTGCGATCCAAGCTTTTCAAACAGCTCCCGCTGTTGGGCTCTGGGCATATCTCTAAGGCGATCCATCAGCAGCCTGTCGAACGTCTGAGCGGACGGGCTTAACGTATGAGAAAAAGTGAGATTAGCGACCCAGGTGTGCCCACACTTTGCATCGAGGCACTGGCAGTAAAGTTTCGCAAAGTCGTCTGACAGAACCTCACGTGACGCAATTCGCCCTTTGTGTCCGCATTTGCAAGTAACTCTCATATCCCCTCCCCAGGGTGCAGCTTATTGCCACTATTTTCGCACGTGGTGCAGTATATTTCTCTAGTTGTTAAGCGTCAGATAGAGATTTCCCCTGTGCCATCGATCTTTTTCCAGTTGATACGCCTGTCCCGTCGAAGTACCTCATTCAGCTGGCTGAACAGCTGACAGATCGGCCTAATCTCGTTGCTGGTGTAGACGCGATCGATCTTTTCGATATCGCCAAACCCCCCGTTGTTTTCCGGGATGATCCCGGCCAGGGCAGGGTTCATCCGCCAGGCGGCGATCACATCGTTACGGGTGATGTTCTTCACCTTCTCCAGTTCGTCCTTGGCCTGGAAGTCCCCCACGGGAATGATCTGAATTGCGTTTTCCTTGCCGTTAGGGATGTTGACGAACATCGAACGAAAGTTGCCCACGCCCTTACTAGCGCTGATCTGGGCGCGCAGGTTTTCTTCGTCTTCCTCGGTCAAGTCCGGATCGTTGGTGTAAAAGATGTATCCCGCGTGTGCGCCGTTGCTGTAATAGCGCCGGCGGAAAAGGGTCGCGGCTTCGTTGAGTAACAGCGCCTGCAGACCGCCCAGGTAGTCGGGCACGCCGTAGATGTTCTGTTCCACGTCGTAATCCAGGACGTGTTCGATTTCGTCCTGGTCGAAGTCCATATATTTGCTGTCTGGCTGCAGCATCCTGAATCCGCCGTCGACCTTCACCCGCATGTTGATGGCCGGCAGGTGTTGCATCTCCAGCACCTCGCCAAAGGCGTTGGTATCGCGATAGAAATACGCTTCGCCAAACACCATGTAGTCCAGGCTGGCCCGGCCCATGGTCTGCGTGCTGCAGCCCTCTGAGGGGATGAATTCACGCAACAGCAAGTTGCGCTTGAATTTGGGAATGGCGCCGTGGTGCGCGTTGGCGCGTAGCAACTTGGCCAGGCCCGCCCGGGACACCGGCGGCTTGTAGATCTCGCCGTCGTCGCTGAGGAACACTCCCAGGTATTCGCCGATGTTGCCGGACAGCACCTGTTCGGGCTCCCCGAAGGTGAACGCCCGCATGGGCTGTGGCTGTTGCACCTGTCGGCTGGCTTGGGGCTTTTTGTGTCGTGGCTTGGGCATTATTTCCGCTCGTGACGTAGCGGCTACGGCGCCGCTTGTTGGTGTTGAGGGGTTCATTGAACAGGGCGTGCATGATCGACCAGGCGATGTCGGCGTGGCCGGTGGCGTCAGTGCGCGAAGCGCTGTAGGTGACCTGGCCGCTGGTGGTGGTGCCGCGCTTGATGGTCAGGAACGCCTGTGCGATGTCGGTCCAACCGGCGTCCCATTCGATGCGGCTCCCCTGGATCGTGTCCTGGGCTTTGAGTACCAGTGTGTTTTTGGTCTCGAGGCTGTAATGGATCGCTGTCGCACGCGGGTAGAAGTCGCGCACCAGGTCAAACACACCGTAGCCGATACCGGTTGTATCGATGCCGATGTGCTGCACGTTGAAACGCTCGGTAAGTTTCTTGACCTGGTCGGCCTGGTACTTGAACGACTGCCCACGCCAACTGTGTTTTTCCAGGATGCGGAATTTCGCTCCGGGTTCCAGTGGCGGAGCGACCACCACGCACGTGGCGTCGTCGCGGGTGCGGCTCGGATCGTAGCCAAGCCACACCGGGCTGTTGCCGAAAGGTCGATCCAGTTCAGGGTTGTAGTCCTCCCACAACGACAGGTCGGAGTAACACCGCTCCAGGTCTTTGAGGCCGAAGGCGCTCTGGCTGCTGTCGATGAACTTGCAGTAGAACAGCTGCTGGAATTTGTCTTCGTCGTACTCCAGCTGCAGTTGCTCGAGGTCGAACAGATCGCAGCCGCCGGCTATGGCGTCGTCCAGGGTGATGGTTTTGCGCCATTGGCCGTCCGGGCACAATGCGCCCTGGGTGTATGACGCCTCGGTGGGCCAGGTGCCGCCGGCCTTCTTGCCGCGCTTGCTGTTGCGGAATTCCTCGCCCGACCAGAACGGGTACGCTTGGTGCGAGACTGCGCTGGGCGTCGAAAAGTAGGTTTTGCGCCACTTCTTGTGGGTGCCCATGGCACTGGCCACGGTGCTGAGTTTGTCGAAGTCACGTATCCAAAAATACTCATCGACGTAGACGTGGCCATGGTAGCCCTGGGCGGTGCTGCTATTGGTCGACAAGAAACGCAGCTCGGCGCCGTTGCTGAGCGTGATCGGGTTGCCGGTCAGCTCGATGTCGAACCACTGCTTTGCAAACTGGATGATGTAACTGCGGAAAATTTCCGACTGCGAGCGGCTGGCCGACAGGAACACCTGGTTGTCGCCGGTCAGCACGGCGTCCATGAACGCTTCGCCGGCGAAGTAGTACGTCAGGCCCACCTGGCGGCTTTTCAGGATGTTGCGGACTCGGCACGTCAGCGGGTTTTGCTTGGCTGCGAACAGCTCCTGCTGATAGCGGTACATTTTGCTGATGAACTTATCCAGGAAGTCGACTTCGGTCAGCCCGCTAATGTCGTTCTTGGCTTTCTTCTCGCGTTTTTTACCGCTGCTATCCCCACGCGCCGAGCGTTCGCCACGCGGCCGCTGGCGGCCTTCCTGTGGCTCACCGGAAGTTTCCCCGATCGGTGCTGGCAACGGTTTGGCCGCTTGCTTTAACAGACGCTCGCGCACGGTGGTCAGCCGGTCCAGCTCGTTGAGTTCGTCCTTGGTCAGGCTGCCGGCTTTGTCCAGGAGGAGGGTGATTCGCCGGCCCACGGCCGTCAGCGGTTCTTCATCCGACAGCATGTCTTCCCAACCGCCCTGGCGTATCCAGTAGTAGACGATGCGGATGTTGGGCAGGTTGAGCTGCGCCTGAATTTCCTTGGCCTTACAGCGGCGCAGAAACAGGCGTTTGGCGGCTTCTTTAACTTCGGTCGAGTAGTACATGGGCCGCAGTCTATGCGGCGAAAACGCTGGAAACGCGGGGTTAAATTCCGTGATTCACCTATATCGCGGATATAGGAGAAACGCGCATTTGAACCGTTTGTTTGAGGCTTGGCGGCTCCCTATCGTGGCGGCTCATTCAACCGATTGAGCGCAGTTAACGCCCATGCCCCGTTCCCTTGTTTCGTACTGGAAACGTGTCGCCACCAGCGGCACCACCGCCGATGGTCGCGAGATCCTTCCCCAGGAACTGCGCGATATCGCTGAAACCTACAAGCCGTCCAGATACACGGCGGTGATCTGGTGCGACCACGAACGCTGGAGCGGTTCCCACGGCACCGTTTTTGCGTTGCGTCTGGTGGAGGAGGGCGAAGACCTGGAGCCCGGGCAAATCGCCTTGGAGGCACAACTCAAGCCGAATGATCGCCTTCTGCAGCTGAATGATCAGGGCCAAAAGCTGTTCTCCAGCATTGAGATCACCCCGAACTTCGCCGGCAGCGGAAAAGCCTACCTGACAGGTCTTGGCGTCACCGATGAGCCCGCCAGCCTAGGCACCCAGGAACTCTATTTTTCCAAGCAGACCCACCAAAACTCCTTCTATGCCGCCTCCGTCGAACTGGGCTCCTTTGAAGCCGAACCGCAGAGCGAGGTCGGCAAGCTGATCGGTTTGCTCACTGGCCTATTCAAGCGCTTTGCCACGGATGCCGAGCCCGTCGAACCCACCACCCCAACTGAGAGCAAAACCCCAATGGATGAAGCTACCGCAACGGCCCTTAAAGCCCTGCTGGAGCAGCTGCTTGTCGTCGCTGCCGGCATTCAGGCTGTGATTGAACCCGCCGCCGCAGATGCGCCAGAGCCAGACCAAGCACCCATCGACGACGTGAGCGCGGCCGTGGACGATATCGTCACAACCGCCGAGGAGGAACGTGAGTTCCGCCGTAGCGGTGGGTCGAACAAAGCCGTTCTGGTTCAGTTGGAGAAGCTGCAAAAGCAGTTCTCCGCACTGCAGAACACCTCGACCGGTCGCCAGTTGCCCCGCAACGCCGGCCCGGTGACCACCACCAAAAAGCGGGTGCTCTGATATGGCCCAGCCATTAAGCGCCCGTGGCGCCAAACAATATGCCGAGCTGCAGGAAGCGATGGCCGAAGCGTACGGCGTCGAGCGATCGAGCCGCATGTTCAGTGTGGAACCCACGATCGCCCAGGAGCTGAACGACGCGATCACCGCCAAGGCTGATTTCCTGGAGCGTATCAACGTCGTTCCGGTGAGTGAGATCAAGGGTGAAAAGGTCTTCATCGGTGTGAACGGCCCAGTCACTGGCCGCACCAACACCAAGACCACCGATCGAGAAGCCAAGGACGCTTCGGCGCTGGACAACACCCAATACGAACTGGCTGATACCCAGTCGGACGTGGGCCTTCCATACGCCAAGATCGATGCTTGGGCGAAGTTTCCCGACTTCAAAGAGCGTTATTCCGCCGCAGTGCAGAAGCGCATCGCGCAGGACCGAATCGTTATCGGTTTCCATGGCACCCACGCCGCCACGCAGACCGACCTGGAGAAATTTCCCAAGCTGCAGGACGTGAACAAAGGCTGGCTGCAGCAACTGCGCGAGCAGGCCCCGCAGCAGGTGCTGAAAGAGGGAGCCGCCGCCGGCAAGGTCACGCTGGGCGCCGGTGGTGACTACGCCAACCTTGATGCCCTGGTGCACGACACCAAGCAGATGGTCGACGAGATCCTGCGCGAAGACGGCGACCTGGTAGCGATTATCGGCACCGATCTGTTGGCGGCTGACAAGGCCAAGCTTTACACCAAGCAAGGCGACAAGCCGACCGAAAAAGAGCGCATCGAAGACGCGCAGGTCATTGCGACCTATGGCGGTTTGCCGGCGTTCAGCGTGCCGAACTTCCCGGTCAACGCGGTGCTGGTCACCAGTTGGGACAACCTCTCGATTTACTTCCAGGACACCAGCTGGCGTAAGCAGACGATCGAGAACCCAAAACGCTCCCGCGTCGAGGACTACAACAGCCGCAACGAAGGCTACGTGATCGAGCAGCTGGAAAAGATCGCCTTCACTGAAAACGTGGAGCTGGTGAAGTGAGCCTGGCCCTGGCGCACAAGCGCCGCACCCTGGCCTTGGGCAGCACTGCAGTAGCGGCGCTCGCCGCTACTGCGGGCTTGGCCTACACCCCGGCTGACGCCCTGAGCAGCCCCGCCAACGCACGCAAACACTTGCTGTTGCAGGAAGCGGCATTGGACCAGGACTTGGCGCGCCTGAGTGATCTCAAGAACCTGGCCAGCAAACAGTCGCTCAAGCGGGAAGAGCTGCTGCCCAAGTACCAGGAATACGTCCAGCGCTACTGCGAATCGGGGCTGAACTTTCCCAACCGCGTTGCGGTGCAGGTGATGGTCTGGCTGTTCGACATCGCCCAGTTCGAAGACGCCCTGGAGCTGGCCGACTTCCTGATGGAGCAGGGCCAGGAAATGCCAGAGCGCTTCAAACGTCGGGACATCCAGACGTTTGTTGCTGACGCCGTGTGCGAGTGGGCCTATGCCGAATACAACGCCAAGCGCAGCCCGGAGCCTTATCTGTCCGACCTACTGCCGCGCGTTGACGGCGAGTGGAACCTGACAGAGCAGATCCCCAGCAAGTACCACAAGTTGATTGGCATGCGCGCCATGGAGGCCGAGCAGTGGGACACCGCGCTCAAGCATCTGGAACGCTCCACTCAGCTGCACGCGCCGGCCGGGAACGACACTCGCATCAAAAAGGTTCGCAAGATCCTGGCAAAACAAGCGGCCGTTAACCCGGCTACCGAATAACCGACTACCCCCCCCCAGCGGGAACCTGTGGAAGTGAGCCGTCCATTTATGGACCGTCCCACTGAAAACAGGCTTCCCGCCCTATTTGAGCGGCCAGCAATGAGCTTTTCCGGGAAAACCACCACCTTCGTGGAACTGACGATCGAGAACGACGGCTTCTGGCCAGACCTCTCTGTGTCCGAATTCCAGAAGGAACAACGCCTGCCGGCTGAGTACCTGGTTGAGCTGCTGGCCGACACACTGAAAAGCGCAATGTTCGAGGTAAATACCGACCTGGCCCGCGTAAAGGCGGCGCTGCAGGCGGCTGGTATTTCGAATCTGCAGGCAGTTGCAGGTGTGGCGACTCCGGCTGAATGGGCCTATGCCCACAAAGTCACGCTCTATAAACGCGCCGTCTACAGCCGAGCCAAGGGCAATTCGCTGCCCCAGTTTGCCACCGTGACCCGTCGCGAAAGCGCCGAAAACACCGGCAAGGAAGCCCCGGAGCGGGCGGAAACGTTCTTGGCCTTCAGCCAGCAGGCCGTGCGCGCCCTGCAGGGCCGTGGCCGCATAACGGCGTCATTGCAATGATCCAGCTGCAGGCGCTGACCGCCTACCTGATGGCCCGCAACCTGGTGCCGCCTGAGCAGTTCGACAGCTGGACCGAACAGGTCAGCCTTGAGCTGATCTGGAAGCCTGACCGCGACGGCCTGCACATGGCTGACATGCGCTATCGCGCCGCGTTTTCCCTGGAGCGTTTCACCGGCCATCCCGCCAGGCTGATGGCCTTGGTGGGCAGTTGGCTGGAAACCCACGACACCGACCGCGACCGCCACGAACTGCCCGCGCCGATGTTCACCGTCGAGCCGCTCGACCAGGACAGCTTCGACGTTGAACTGTCGCTGGAATTTGTCGAGCCGCAGTACCTGGCCCAAGACCCTGCCGGCGAGATCGAGGCATTCGGCAAAACTTGGGCCTTCGTCCCGTTCGATCTGTGGATTGCCGAGCATGGCGAGGTGGGCAGCAATGGCCGCTAACCCGCTCAACCTCGATATCAGGGGCTTGCTGGACGTCGACGCCCAGTTGGCGTTGCTTGAGTCGTCGCCGCAGCTCCGCCGGCGATTGCTGAACAGAGTGACTACACGCGTTAGGACGATGAGCCGTAAGCGCGTTCGGGAGCAGAAGAACACTGACGGCACCCCGTTCGCTGAGCGCAAGGGCAGTGCCAAGGGCAAAAAGAAGATGGAAGCCGGCCTGGCCAAGCTGCTGCAGGTCACCCGCGTCAGTTCGGACGAAGCCGAACTGGGCTGGAGAAACGCCCTGACCCGCTGGGTCGCCTCGCAGCAGCACAACGGCGTCAGCGAGCGACGTACCGCTGCGCAGATGCGCCGCTGGAACAAAGTCCCACCAGGCATTGCATGCACTGACAAACAGGCCAAGCGCCTGCGTCGGTTGGGCTTTCGTGTCCGGCACAAAGGCAAAAGGGCGCTGGCCAGGCCCTCTGTAGCTTGGATTCAGGAGCATGTGAATTACGCCAAGGCCGGCCTTTTGATCCGCATTTTGAACGACGAACGAACCGAGAAAACGGGCGCGCAAAGCTGGGATATCACCCTGCCAAAACGCCAGTTCCTCGGCGTGGAAACCAGCGGCGAAACCCGCGAGCTGGTTAACCAGGTGTTTGAACAAATCCTTAATTCACCCCGCTAACGAGGCACAGCATGGCACTTGGCAAAGTCAGCGTTAACAATCTCAATCTGGGCCAAGGCGCCGTGACTGAGATCGAACGCTATTTTCTGTTTATCGGGCCTGGTCCGAAAACCGCTCCAAAAAACATCGGCAAACTGGTGCCGCTCAATACCGAAAGCGACCTCGATGCCGCCCTGGGTATTGCTGCCAGCGACCTGAAAACCCAGATCACTGCCGCTCGATTGAACGGCGGCGATCGCTGGGCCTGTCTGGCGGCGCCGATCGTGGCCGATACCGACTGGCGCGCCTCTTTGGAGACTTGCCAGCAGCAGGGCTTTTCGGTCGAGGCTGTCGTTATCACCCAGCCTGTGACCAAGGGCGACGACCTGGCGGCCATGCACGACGCGGCTGTGCTGGTTAATAACGTCTACGGCCGCCGCTTGTTCGTGATGGCCGCAACTGCCAGCCCGACAGTGCTGCAGTCCTGGTCGGAATATGTGTCCGAGCAAAAGGCAATTACCAACAACGTGGCCGCGCCGCGGGTGATGGTGGTGCCGCAGCTGCACGGCAATGACCTGGGCGTGTTGGCCGGTCGCTTGGCCAACGCTGCCGTGAGTATTGCCGACAGCCCAATGCGTGTGGCCACCGGAGCCGTAACCGGTCTGGGCAGTGTGCCGGTCGATAAAGAGGGCGTGCCGCTGCCGTCCGCGATCCGCGCCGAGTTGGACAAGTCTCGCTTTTCTGTTTCCCAGACCTACCCGGACTACCCGGGTGTTTATTGGGGCGACGGCAACATGCTGGACACCCCAGGCAGCGACTACCAGGTAATCGAATATCTGCGCCTGACGGACAAGGCGGCGCGCCAGGTGCGGCCGCTGCTGATCCGCCGTGTGGCTGATCGTCGCTTGAACAACACCCCCAACAGCATGGCCGTGAACGTCAACGCGCTGATGGCGCCACTGCGCCAGATGGCCAAGTCGGTCAAGTTCGCCGGCCAGGTGTTTCCGGGGGAGATCGAGACGCCGAAAGACGGCGACATCGTGCTGACCTGGAAGAGCAAAACCGCCGTCGAGGCGTACATCAAGCTCAAGCCCCACAACTGCCCGAAAGACCTCACGGCGAACATCGCCCTGGATCTTTCCAACGACGTTTCGGAGTAACCCCCCATGTCACGTATTGGCGGCAAGAACTTTGACGTGAACCTGGGCGATCTGCAGGTACACGTCGAAAGCTGCACCCTGGATATCACCGACAACAGCAAGACCGCGCAAACCCGGGGCGTGCCTGATGGCTACGTCGACGGCGACGTGGCGGCGGCAGGTGAAGTTGAGCTGGACTCGACCAACTTTAACCTGGTGGTCGAAGCGGCACGCACTGCCGGCAGCTTCCGTAAGCTCGATGCGTTCGATGTGGTGTTTTTCGCCAAGGCTGGCGACGACGAGCTGCGCATTGAGGCGTTCGGCTGCAAGTTGAAGATTTCCAGCCTGCTGAGCATTGATCCGAAGGGTGGCGAAAAGACCAAGCACAAGGTGCCGTTTGAGGTCACCAGTCCGGACTTTATCCGCATCAACGGCGTGCCTTACCTGGATTCCACCGAGATCGAGGGCATTAGCTGATGGTATGCCCGTTCGATCGCGCCCAAGCCCTGGAACAACGTCAGCGGGACCAGGCTATCGACGCCCAGTTGGCCCAGGCACGTCGTGAGTCAGCGGGCCCAAGCCTTACTCACTGCCAGGACTGTGATAACGAGATTCCGGCAGCGCGCCAGGCGCTCGGCGGCAAGACCCGCTGTGTCCCGTGCCAGTCTTTTTTCGAAAAAGGAGTGCAGCGATGAGCACGAATCAGGCGGCCCAGGACACCGCCATCGCACTAGCGAAGGCGTCACCTGCGATAGGTGTAGCCGCTACTGGGGCGACAGGGGCCGTCGACTGGTCGGCTGTCGCATACATGCTGACTGCCGTTTACATGGTGCTGCAGATCCTGCTGTTGGTTCCCAAGTATCGCCAGATGCTGCGCGACTGGAAGGTGAAGCCATGAGCCTGCGCGGCAAGATCGCCGCCGGCGCTATCACGCTCTGCAGCTCTGCGCTGGTGGTTTTCCTGGGCACTTGGGAAGGCAACGCCCAGAACACCGTTTATGCGGACAAGCTGGCTCGTGGCCTACCCACCGTGTGCAAGGGCATCACCCGCCATACAAGCCCCTACCCGGTGGTTGTAGGCGACTACTGGTCGGACGCGCGCTGCAGCGAGGTGGAGCAACTGGTGATCAGTAAGGGGCAACTGCAGCTGGCCGACTGCATCACCAACCAGGACGTGGGCCAGAACACATTCGATGCCCTGAGTAGCCATGGCCACAACTTCGGCACTGCCAGCACGTGCGCGAGCCGCGCCGTGGGATTGATCAATGCCGGCCGTATCAAAGAGGGCTGCCAGGCGCTGGCCTGGGCGCCTGACGGCAAAACACCGGTCTGGGCCTTCATCACCACCGCCGATGGCAAGAAGGAATTAGTCCCAGGTTTGCATAAACGCCGATTGGCCGAGGCCGAGCTTTGTAAGGCGGGCCTGTGATGCGCGAAGGCACTTTCATCCTGGTGCTGTGCCTGGTGGCTTGGTTCGGCTTTGACCTGCTGCAGGACCAGCTGGACACCGCACGGATAGAGCGTGACGCGGCGCTGTTTGAAGTGAACGGCCTGCGAGAGGCGGCGCGCATCAGCGGCGTGATGCTGGCAGAGCGTGACGCCATCGACCTTCAACGTACCCAGGAACTGAACCATGAACGGGCTGAAAACGATGCTCTGCGTCTCGATGTTGCCACTGGCCGTAAGCGGTTGCGGCTCAACGCCACCTGCAGCGCCCCAGTGCCCGCCAGTGCCGGCGCCGGCGGCGTGGCTCATGCAGCCACCCCCGAACTCACAGCAGACGCTGGATCGGATTATTTCACCCTCAGAGATCAACTCGCCCTCAGCCGGCAAATGATCCTGGGCTTGCAAGACCACGCCCTGCGGGTTTGCCCGCACCAACCATAACTGACACCTAACCTCTGAACGGAGCAACACCCATGACCGATACACGCGATATCACCCTGGAAGTAGGCGACAAGGAATTCACCTTCGCCCTGACCCCCCAGGACGTGACGAAGTACTTCAACGCCGTGACCCAGGCCAACAAGGTTTCACCGGCGAATAACCTGTTGGTGACCACCGTTAAGCAGGAGCAACGCGCCACCCTCAAGCCCCTGTTGGGCAACCCGGTGTTGGTCATGCAACTGGCCGGCGCGCTCCTGGAAGAGTACGGCCCGGACGTTGAAATCACCGTAAAAAAGCCCTCGACCACGCCGAACGACTGACCGAAAACGGCCTGGGCCAACTGGTAGCCCTGGCCGGTCGCTGGCTACCTGGTGCCGAACCCACCGCCGAGGTGATGGGAACGGCCAAGTGGCTGGAGGACGAGCATTGGCGCCGTATGGAAATCGCCATTGCCAATGGCATTGCCTACGCACTCAACGGATAAACACTGATGGCTGACAAAAGCGCCCGCCTGGCCTTCATTTTGAGCCTGACCGATAAGGTTACGGCGCCAATGGGCAAGGTCAAAACCGGTTTTTCCGACCTGGCTGAACAGAGCGAAAAGCACATCAAAACCATGGGTTTTGGTCTGGCGGGCATCACGGGCGCCTATGTCGGAATCACCCAATCCATGGAACCTGCCTTGGAGATGAACCGCGCCCTTGGCGAGGTCCGATCGCTGAACGTGGCCGAAGACGCCTTGAACTCGCTGAACCGTAAGTCACTGGAGTTCTCGGTGGCCTACGGCGAGAACGCCAAGGACTTTGTCGCCTCGGCGTATCACATTGAGGGCGCCATCAAAGGGTTGGTTGGCAGTCAGCTGGCCACCTTCACCAATGCCAGCAACGTGTTGGCCAAGGCCACCAAGTCCGACGCCGACACCATGGGCACCTACGTCGGCACCATGTACAACTTGTTCAAAGGCCAGGCCGACGCCATGGGCAAAGGCCAATGGGTTGAAACCCTGGCGGGCCAGACGGCCACGGCCGTGCAACTGTTTCGCACCAGTGGCGAGCAGATCGGTGAGGCGTTCAAGGCTGCAGGTGGCTTGGCCAGCACTGCCGGTGTGAGCCTGGCCGAGCAGATGGCAGTGTTGGGAACGCTGGGCAGCACCATGGACGGCGGCGAGGCCGGTGGCCTCTACAAATCCTTCTTTGAGAACGTCAGCGGCGCTTCTGAAAAGCTGGGCATGAAGTTCGTGGATCAGCAGGGCAAATTGCTGCCGATGATGGACATCCTGGACAAGCTCAAAGGCAAGTTTGGGGATCTATCGATTGAGGCCAACGGCGCAAAGCTGCGTGATGCTTTCGGTGGCGAAGCGGCACGGTTGATCAGCAGCCTGATGGGCGACACCGACCGCCTGAAAAACGGCATGGAGCGACTGGGCAATGTGCGCGGCCTGGAGAACGCCGAGCGGATGGCCAAGAACATGGTGGACCCGTGGCAGCAGTTTAGCTCCGCTGTCGAGGCGTTGCGCATTGCCTTCGGGCAGGCGTTGATCCCGATCCTGACCCCGCTGATGGAGCGCCTAGTGGGGATTGCCAGCACGCTGACCCGCTGGACTCAGTTGTTCCCCAACATCACCCGCCTGATTGGAATCGTAACGCTGTCGTTCCTGGCGATTACTGCCGCCATGTCGTTGCTCACACTGACAGTGGGGCTTTCGAAAATGGCGTGGCTGGGGGCCGTTGTGGTGTGGAACGCACTCACCTGGTCGGGTTATCGCAGCATCGCCATGTTCCTCTACCACACCGTCATGGTGGTGGGGTTCGTGGCCGGCCTGGTGTTGTTGGTCGCCTGGATGGGCCTAGTCAAAGGCGCGATGCTGCTGTGGCAGGGCGCGATCTGGCTGGTCAACACCGCGTTGTTGGCCAACCCGGTGGTCTGGATCGTGATCGGCATTGTGGCCCTGGTCGCGGCCGTGGCAGCGGCGATCATCTATTGGGACGACTGGACCAGCGCACTACTCAACAGCGAGGCGTTCCAGTGGGTTAGCGGCCAGCTGACTGCGCTGTCGGAGTGGTTCGACTCGATGGGCGGTTGGTCGAACCTGGCCAGCGCTGCGTGGGATGCCATCGTCAACGTCTATAAAAGCGCTATCAATGGCTTGATCGAGATGTTGAACAAGATCCCTGGCGTGAACATTGAAGCGGCGTTCGGGGATATGCCGGCGGCGCCGGAGATTCCAACCATCAGCGCCCCACAGGTCGAAGCGCCGTTACTGCCTCAACTGGTAAGTGCGCCCCAGCAGTCGATCCAGGCACCGCCCCTGGTGCTGGCTCCCACGCCTAAAGCACCGGCGCCGGTGATGCCGACGCTGGAAGCGTTGCAGCCCCCAGCGAAGGCGCCGGCACTGGTATTGGCTCCGGCCCCGAAGGCAGTAGCGCCGGCAATCGCTACACCTGCAGCGTTGCAGCCGCCGGCACAGCTACCGACCCAGGTCCTGGCACCGGTGCCGAAAGGGACGGCACCGTTGGCTCAACCCCAAACGGCCCGGGAATTGCCGCGCGCGTTGCCAAAGCTGGTGGCAGTGCCACCGGTGCAAACGCCGGCGCCGATCGGGCCGCAGCTGACTGTCCCGCAGCCGCTGCAGACGCCGCCCCTGGTTACCGCTCCCGCTCCCACGGAGAAGGCCGAGCAAAGCCAGCAACGCATCAACGGCTCGGTATCAATCCTGTCTCCGAAACGGCCTGACGCGGTACCCCGGGGCGGCTTCCTGGCCAGCATCCAGAACAACAATCAAACCCAGAACAAAGGCAATCATGTGGAGAACGTCAACATTCACACCGCCAAGCAAATGACCCCGCTGGAACTGGAAGGCATGTTGGCCATGGCGGTGGGCGGATGAGCGAGTACATCGACCTGTTGATCATGGACAACGACCTGGTGCTGGACCCGTCGCGTCAGCCGCTGCTGATCGAGGACCGGGCCAGCATCGCCCAGGACATCGCGCACATGATCCGCGAGAGCGGTTTGCTGGTCACGCTGGTGGCTGAGCGTAGCCGTCTGCGTCAGCGCGACTGCATCCAACAATTAGAACTACTGGTGGAGGCCGACGAGCGCCTGGTACCGGGTACGGCGCTGATCAAACAAGTGGAGTCTGGCCATTACCTGGTCACGGCGAAAACGCTGAAATTTGGCGACATCGAGGTGACGTTGTGAGCGACGTAGATTTTAAGCAGGCACTGGCAGACAGCGGCATTCCTGTTACCGAGAACGGGTTGCGCCAGGCCTGGGAAAAGGAGGTTGCCGCGCAGGGAAGCAAGCTGAGCAACACCAGCGCCTATTCGCCGTTCTGGCGACTGATCACCGCGCTGGTGACCGAGCCGGTGCTGTGGCTGATCAACTTTGTCAGCGGCACGGTTCTGCCCAATTTCTTCGTTAAAACCGCCGTGGGTAAGTGGTTGGACATGCTGGCCTGGGCGGTCAACGTCGAGCGCAAAGGAGCGACCAAGGCCCAGGGCACGCTGTTGTTTACTAGGGACGTCGCCGGCGGCGTGCTGGAGTTGCCCGCCGGCATCCTGGTGCAATCGGCCGCTATCAACGGCCACATTTACCAGCTGATCACCACCCAGGCTGCGACCTTTGCGGATGGCGTGCTGCAGCTGGAAGTCCTGGTGGAAGCGCAGGAAGTGGGCAGCGGCTACAACCTGGCCCCCGGTTACTACGCAATTCTCCCCGTGCCCATTGCCGGCATCGCCCAGGTGGTGAACGCGGATGGTTGGCTGATTGCACCAGGTGCAGACCCCGAGCCGGACGATCAACTGCGACTGCGCACGCGCAACCAGTTCTCGGCGGTCAACCAGTGGCACACCGACTCGGTGTACCGCGCCATGATTTCCGCCTTCCCAGGTGTGCGGCCGGACGGGGTGTATTTCCTGCATGGCGCGCCACGGGGCCCCGGCAGCGCAAATGCCTACGTGTTGTTTGATGCGGACGTACCGGCGTCGACGTACCTGGAGCAAATCAACTCGCATATCCGTGACCAGGGCAACCATGGCCACGGTGATGACATGCTGGTGATGGTCATGCCTGAGACGCAACACGCGCTCAGCCTCACCTGGTGGCCTCGGCCATTATTGACCATCGAGCAACGCGAAAAACTGCAGGCGGAAATTGGGCAGTTCATCCGCGCGGCCTTTCGGGAGAGCGGCACCGGCGACTATCAGCCGACGCTGACCTACCCCCAATCGCGGTTCTCGTTCAGCCGCCTGGGCGAAGAACTTCACCAGCAATTCGCCGGCATTGAGTCGCTGCATTTTGACAACGCCGACATCGTGTCAGAGCTGACCATTCCCCGGATCAAAACCCTGCAGGTGGTGCAGGCATGATCAAGCTCAGTTTGCCTTTCTGGCTGGACGGCCCGCAGTTGGCCAAGTTGCAAGCCGCCGCGCAGTCCTGGTGGGAAAAGGTCGAAGGCTGGCTGCAATGGCCGTTGCTGCAGATGGACGCGGACACCTGTCACATCACGGTGCTGGATCTGTTGGCCTGGCAGCGCGATATCAGTCGCTTCAAAGACGAACCGGAAAGCCTCTACCGGCTGCGCGTGAAGTTCGCCTTCATAAACGCGGTCGACGCCGGCAGCACGGCCGGGCTCAAACGCATCCTGCAGCGATTGGGCGTTGGCTACGTCGAGATCAACGAGCGGTTGCCCGATCGGGACTGGGACGTAGTGCTGCTGCGCCTTTCCGATTCCCAACTGTCGCAAAACCCGGAGCTGATGCGCGTGCTGATTCAACAGTACGGCCGCACCTGCCGGCGCTATGACTTCGTGACCATCACCCCCGTATCACTGCGCATCGTCGCGGTGGACTTCAACGACGACCAGCAAACGCTGGTCGCCAGCCTGTAGGAGCCCCCCATGGGAGCCAGCATTACCCTTGCAGGTGAAAGCCTGATCGCGCAGAAAGTCGGCGCACAACAATCTCTAAACGTTGCTCGATTTGTCCTGGCCAACGTGCCCGGGCTTGACCCGAACGCTACTGTTGATCGAACGGCGGGCAAGCCGGTGCCGGCGCAGGTCGTCGGCACCTATGAGGTGACCCAGAAGGGTTTCGTGAATCCGAACCAGGTTGTTTATAGCCTGATGCTCGGTAGCGACATCGGAGATTTTGACTTCAACTGGATCGGCCTTGAGACCAGTGAAAACGTGTTGCTGGCCGTGGCGTATCTGCCGGTACAGCAAAAGCGCCGAAACATCCCGCCGCGCCAGATCGGCAACAACGTAACGCGTAACTTTTTGGTGGTGTTCGACGGCGCCCAGGCGCTGACCGGGATCAAGATCGATGCCAGCACCTGGCAGCATGACTTTACTGTGCGACTGAGCGGCATCGATGAGCGCGAACGCTTGAGCAATCGCGATGTTTACGGGCGTGCTTGCTTCCACAGCAGTGCGCTTGCACTGCAGAAAGTGGGCAATGCGTACAGCCTGAAACCCGGCATTGCCTATGTTGAAGGTATTCGGTTGGAGCTTAAAGGCGCGCAAGCTGTCGCTGTCCCGTCAATCCCTAACGTGGCCTGGCTTGACGTACACCTGCAGCGGGAATTAAGCGATGCGGTCGGTACGTTCCAGGTCGTGTTTGGTTGGGATAAGCAAGACTACACCGACAGCACCGGTGTCCGGCACTACCTGGTGCCCATTGCAGAACTACCTACGATAGCCGCGATCAACGACCTGCGAGCCGTGGAGCCGATCACCAGCGAGCTGATCAAACACCTTGCGGCCCGGAACGGTGATTATCCCGGTCTGCGCGCTCGATCCACGACGAAAGGCGACGTAGGGCTGGACCAGATCCCGAACGCCATCAGCAGTGATTCAAACGCGAATGACCCTTGGATACTGGCCACCACGCACATGGTGCAGTTGGTGCGTAACACCCTAAACGCCAGCATCAACGCGCTGGTGACCGGCACCACTGCAGCCGGCAAAGCCCTGAAACTGGCCACGGCACGCACGTTTAAATTTAGTGGTGCGGCGACAGGTAGCGCGACGTTTGACGGCACCGCGGACCCGGAAATTGCGCTGACCCTGGCGGACAGCGGAGTGGCGCCCGGTTCCTATACCAAAATGGCTGTCAACTCTAAAGGCGTGGTCTACGCAGGAAGTAATCCAACGACGCTTGCTGGGTATGGCATCACCGATGGATACACAAAAAATGAGGTGGCCAACGGGTTTGTGAAGCAGGGTGGGGGTATCGGTCAATTATTCAACCGGGTTCACATTGGTTGGTCCGCAACCGGTTTGAAGGTCACTGTAGACGAATCCGATCTAGGGCGGATCTGGACTGAACATCTCTTCAATCCCAATAGCAAGGCTGATAAGGCCACGTCCCTCAGCGGTTATGGTATCTCGGACGCCTATACTAAGGCTGAAACTAAGCTTGGATTTGTGAAACAAGGTGGTGGCATCGGTCAGAATTCAAACGATCTTTCTATGGGGTGGAGTGGAAATAAATTAAAAGTTACAGTCGATAACTTAGATTTGGGAGGGTTGTGGAGTGAATACAATTTTGATCCCTCTCTGAAAGCTGATGTGGCCGCCGTTTACAACAAAGAGACAGTTAATCAATTGTTGGTGGCGAAAGTTAACACCGATACATTGTCCTTTGCGGGATTTGCAGGCGGATACGCCACGCAGCCGTACTTTCGGCATTCACTAACCAACGCTGTCGTAAGACTTGGCACTTATGAAGATGTTCAGACGCGTGCGCTTAAGGCTAATACGCTAGCAGGCTACGGCATCACAGATGGCTATACCATCGACCAGACCAATCAACAGCTGGCTTTGAGGGTCATCGGTGACAGCATTTCCCATGTAGGACTTGCAAGTGGCAATCCTGATTACCCATATGTCCGGGATCAGGTCACCCGCGAGGTTCTCTATTTGCAGCGCCGCCTGGGTTTCGTGCCCACTGAGCAGGGCGGCGGCGTAGGTCAGTCCTCAAATAAAATCAAGTACGGTTGGGATGCCCAAGGACGCGGGATGCGTGCTCAAGTTGATACCACCGACTTGGGTATCCAGTGGGGAGAAGCAAACTTCTATCGTCCAGACGCCACCAACTTTATGCCGATAGGTATCAATGGCACGTCTTTTCAGCTGCCTCCAGGTGGATCATGGTGTTATTCAGTCATGCACTATTACTTAGCAGGCCAAGGCGTTGTTGGTAAAAGTGGCCACGCACCTGGTGGAACAGTGATTTCTTTTAGCGGCGGGGCGACTATTTATGGTTTCGCTTGGAGGTATGCACCTTGAGTAACGAAAATATATCCAAAGTGAATGCGGCAATTGCGCTTGTGGAAGAGTCGCTGGAAGCGCCATTAGCAGAGGTGTTGGTTACGTTCAGTGATGTTTCAGTAAAACCTGACAAATCGTTCGTGGTTACTGTTGCAGGTAACCGATGCCATGTTACCCAGGACTATAACGCCTCGTTGTATCAAGCTGTTCGCACCTACCTGGACGAGGGGGGCAAGTTTAAAAAATATGCTGAGGACATTTTTGTAGAGTCCGACCCGCTCGTGATTGCTCGGCTCTGGGCTGAAACAAGTTTGCAGAACACGGAAACGCTCGTTGCCCAATACCGCGACGCCCGAGACCTGGGCGGCATTACGCTAATTACGGCTGAGCAGTTCACGGCCCTGCTGACCTGGCGTCAGGCGGTGAGGGAGTGGCCCAAGGCAAAACGGTATCCGGCTGAGGCGAGCCGGCCCACTGCACCTGAATGGCTGAGCGCGGTTCTGAACGATGATGAGTGATTGGACGCCGGTGACCATGCGTTGGCCCGCCCAGGCTACCCAATGGATGGGCCAACTTTCAGCGGCCCAGGGGCTTGCCGGCAGTGAGTTGGTCGGCACGGCTAAACGCCTGGCAGACCTGAGCGGGAAAACCTCCACAAACCCAGGGCCGGTGGGTGGTGCTGCCCAAGGCGCGATTGCGGCGGGCCGTGCCGCACTCGCTGAGCAAATGGGCGACATTCCTACCTGCTTGGTCGTGACGCCATTTCAAAGCGGGATTGGCCAGGGCCGTGGCTATCAGCGGTTCCTTTCCGCGCCGAACTTGCTGCAGCAGCTCGCCGGCAAATTGGTGGACGTGAGCGACACCGGCCGGCCGGACGGCCCCAAGTTCGCCCTGTGCGTAATGTTCCTGTCGACGCGCTTCGATCAGTTGGCTGCGAGCCTGGCACGCTTCAACGCTTTGTTGCCGTTGCCGGACCTGGTGCGAACTGAACGCCGCGCACGTCACCTGTCGAAGCTGGAGACGGAAAAGTGGGAGATTCCCGCCGCCGGCACCTTGCCGCGTTGGCAGGCGTTGCCCTTGGAGCGCTGCACCGTAGTGAAGGCCGCGAAGCAATCCATGGCCGGCCAGCTTGCCGTTCTGGAGGGTTACGCCGCAGACAGTGCGCCCATGGCTGACCTTGCCGCGCTGGCCAGCCGCAAAGCCGCCCAGCAAAAGGGGCGTGATCAGCAACTGGCCGACCTGAAAGCGCTGTTGGCCGATGGCAACCCGGAAAGCAGCATGTGTGCCCGCATGATCGGCCCTGGCAACGCCACCGAGCTACGCCAGGCGCTGTTGGCGGGCGATGCCCCGGGGCATGAGTGGGTACTGTGCGCGGGCGCGCTGCTGGTGGGATCTGAGAAGGGTTTGAGTTTCGTTCGCGAGCTGGTGGGCCTATGACTCTGCTACTGGACGGGCAACAGGTGCGCGGGAAAAACCTAAAGGTCACGGGCAACCTGCGCATTGAGAGCGACGACCTGTCAGGTCAGACCAGCAACACCGACAAGGGGCACAAAGGCTTCAAACCCAAGACCCTGACGGTCAGCCTGATGATTCCGTTCGTTGACCAGGTGCAACTGCGCGACCTGATGCGCCTGGTGGAAGCGACCGCCGGCGGTGGCCAGCTCAAGACCTACCGAATCGTCAACGATACTGCCGCCGCGTTCGGCATGCGCCAAGTCACGTTCACCGAGGGCGTGAGCGCCCGGGAAGACGACAACCTGCGCGCCTGGCTGATTCAGTTCACCTTGGCTGAAAAACTGTCGAACCCTGAAAAGGTCGAGGGACGGCGATCGGGCAACGCGGTTACCGCGCAGTCTGGCCCTGGCGGGGCGGTTGGCGGCGCCGGTGGCCAGTCACCTGATGGGGCAGAGGAACTGACCGGCTTTGAAGCAACTTTGAAAAAAGTTGACACCTGGCTGGGCGGGGGTGCCAAGGAATGAAGCTGCACAAGGAATTGGCCATCAACGGCACACCGTATGCCTTGGTCAAAAACGAAGTTCGGCTGGATGCAAAAAGTCCTGGCCGGGCGACATTTACCGTTCAGGCCGCTGCACCGGTCAAGGGCTTGGTGACGCTCGATATCGGCTACAACGACAGCACACTGCAGCGACACTTCATTGGCTACGTCGAACGCTCCACCACGGCTAGCAGCACCCAGCAGGTGCTGTTCTGTCGTGAGCTGGCCGCGATCCTGGCCAACCCGCTGCCGCTGAACCTGCGTCACGTCGACCTACGCGCGGTCCTGGCCGAGATCGGCCAGCACACCGGTTTGCGCTTCCGTGTCCCAGAACAGCCTTATGCGAGCGTCAAGGCGCCTTTTTTCTACAGCCTGGCCGCCGGCTATCAAGCCATGGACAGCCTGGCCCGAGTTTTCAAGATCCCCGACTTCATCTGGCAGCAGCAGGGTGATGGGGAAGTGTTCGTGGGCAGTTGGGCTGACAGCTTCTTTGGCGTTCGCTCGCCGCTGCAGCTGCCGGTTGAACTGTTCGACGACTACCAAGGCAACCAAAGCGCGATGATTGCAGCCCTTCCGGGGTTGCGACCAGGTGCAACGATCAACCACGACGAGCGCATCACCAGTGTGGCGCTCATCGACAACCAGATGGCCATCCGATGGACGACGCAATCCGCCGCAGCGTAGAACGACAATTCCCCGAACTCACCGGTGGTTACCACCTGCCACGCTTTGCCCGTGTTGTGGCCGTAGCCGACGCCCCGGCCGGCGCCGGCATCTGTGACGATTTCCGGCCGCGCTATGCCGTCGACATCGAGGTCCTGGGGCCGGACGGCGAACCAGACACCAAGCTGCCGATCCTGGCCGGCGTGCCGTTGCCGCTGCCCACCGGTGGGGAAGAAATGGGCATCTACGCATTCCCTGAGGAAGGCACCCAGGTTGTGGTGTGCTTCGCCTACGGCTTGCCACACAAGCCCTATATCCAAACGATTCTGCCCCACGGCCTGAGCATGCCCAGCGTCCCGAAGGGTGACCAGGTGTGGCAGCACAGCGAAGCATGCCAGCAGCGGGTCGACGCTGACGGCAATTGGCTGCGCCAGACTGACGGCAAGATCCGCGATAAGTCGATCGAGCGCGAAGTGGAAGCGATGGGCAACACTGAGCGGTTCCAGAGCCACATCAGAACCGTGGACGACCATTCAAAAGAGTTAGTGGGTGGAATCAAAAAGATCGAGGCGCTGGGCGCTCTCAAGCTGCTGTCGGGTGGATCTGCGAGCCTGGCGGCGGTGGATGATCTGCACCAGGCGACCGGGCGGGATCTAAATCTGGTGGTGGGGCAGAAGCATAACGCCACGGTAGGTGGCGACATGGAGGAAAGAATTCAGGGGCTTCGCCACAGCGTTTCGGCTATCAGTCAGCGGCTGGTGGCGCCGAAAACTTGGATAGGCTCCGAGGAGCTGAACGTGCTTCACATACTGAATGACTTGCTCGACGTAATTCAGTATATGAACTCGCAGCTCGTGATTCATACGCATGGGCCAACACCAGTAGCAAACAATTCAGCAGCTTTCACTAGGTGCGCTGATAACGCCGCTGCTCTAAGTCATCAACTGCGGATTATTATGCTCTGAAAGTTGTTAGTGCAGAAGTCGCTTGCGCTTATAAGTAGGTAAAAAAGATTCTAACTCCATGCCCTCAACCCACTGATGGAGAGTTGAGGGCATACTTTATAAGGATCGAATATTTATGCTTTTTGAGTAGCTATATCCGCTATTATTTTAAGGTCATGAAGCCATAGGTCGATTGCGAGGTCTGCACTGCCAACTCTGTTGGACCATACGATGTCGTAAGGAGTAGCCATGCTAGTGATTGTATATGTTAAAGCTAAATCGCTACGCAGCGCGTTAAGATTTTCGACTGTCTTATGTGCAGCGCAGTTTCTTATCTGCTGAATGTGCCGTGGGCCGTTGAATGGTAACCCCAAGGCCGTGAGCAGCTGCGGACGGTTTGCGGGATCTAAAGCGTTAACTATTTTAATTAAACTACTGATGTCGCCCCAAGTCGGCTCTCGCCTCATCATAAAGCCGGCCGGAAGTGGAGAGTTATGATTTTTAGATTGAGATGCTTTGGAACATTCATGGCCTATTTTTTGCCAGCTGTTATCACTATTTCGACCACGAATTACAATGTTGTCTCTAGCTTTGGTCCCTCGAATTGATTTATGAATCAAAATTCGAGAAAACCAACACCAGCTAAGCCATATGTCAGAAACGAGACTTTCAGTTAAGTATCTATGCTGCCAATTTGGTATCTGACCCAGTTGGCTCTGTAAAATAGAGGCTCGATCACTATATTTATTTATTCTATTAGATATCCAAGAGTTAAGTCGATGAAAACTCATAATTTCAGCCCAGAAGTGCCTTGACCAAAGCGCGGACCCTGATTTTTCGCTGAGCCTGCTGCGTCGTACTGGACGTGCAAGCCTCAACATAACGTTTGTGAGGGCCCTCGTCCTCTTGGTTCTCATGTGCCTCAGCAAGTTCCAGTAGTTTGGGCAACGCTGATTGGTAATCAATGTTGTAATTGCGATCTGGATTAGTGACGAATTCTTCGCTTCCTGGAAACCCATATTTAATTGCTGCGAATGCACAGAACAGTGAGTGAACTACGTATGACTTCGTAATGAAAGAACCTCTAATTCCGCCGAGCGGGCCAACAAGTGCACTAAAAAACTCTATTAGGATTTCCTCGAATTCCGATTCTTGTGGAAAATCTTCATCGTATTCTTTATATAGCTTTTCGATTGTTGTGTTTCTTTTAGATTGCACTCCATATTCAAGCACCACTACCAGGTCTGAAACAAACTCTGCATCACCCATGCGGGCGATTTGTTTTTCTGTGAGGACCTCAAAAGCTTCTAATAATGGAGAGAAGAAGCCCTCCGTGATTGAGGCGATAAACCACTTGAATGATCCCTGGTAAGTTGAATGGCGTTTTTCAGCCTCTTTCAATGGGGCTGTATATGCATTCATTCTGCGAAACATTTCAAGTAGTTCAATTCGTGTTGCTGCTAGTATTGTAGAATGCTCAATCTGGTAACTAATGAATATTTTCTGAGTTGCTTCATCTAAGTCTCGAAATCTCAGTCCTTTAAATTTCTTAGAGGTGTTGCTGAGGGCAAATTTATTGTGAAAAAAATCTTGTATAGTTGTGATTCTTTGTTGGCCGTCAACAAGCTCCTTATAGGGTTTGTTGGTTTCTCTGCTGAATGCTTGATATAAATAAATTTTAGGAAATGGGAAATCCTGCAATATGGTATCGATAAAATAACTGCGAGCCGTGGCTGGCCATATATCAGAGCCCCTTTGATAGTTTCGGTTGATAATTACTTCCTTGCGGTCCAACATTCCTATTAGATCAATGAGAGTGATTTGCCCAATGTTAAGGTTCATGTTCATTCCTTGATGATTTTATGGTCGTTTATTAGATTTTCTATTCTTTGAATGTTATGGCATTTGGCCACAAAACTCAAAACCATATTTTGATAGAAAAACGCGTCTTTTTTAAAAAAACTTGCTTGAAAATCACTTATCCCCCCTCCCGCCAACCGGCTTCATTCTGCCGTTCTGTGCAACGCGCTGAAGCTGCGCAGGGGGCTCAGCCCTTTATCCCGAAACGGGGTTGTCGTTGGATTCGAGTTTGAGTGGCCCTTCAAAGATCCAGCAGCGAATTGTCTTACCCTCAATTGAGCTGCCTTTTGGACCCGTTGAGACAAACTTAGGCTGCGTACTCGCCTTCATTGCTCGCCGCGTTTCTGCGTCAAAAAGAAAATGTATACCGTGCTTTTTGAATAGCGCCTGCAGATGCGGCAGCTTTAGGTAGATCATTCCACTTGACCAAGGAGCATGATTGTATCGCTCCCCTTGACCATCGAGTATTTCCAGAGCGTCCCATAGTGGCTTGAGGAAAGTCTCCGGAAGCGGGGCGGGCTTTCCGATCGTCGTGAGATCCGGCACCGAGAGCCCTAGCAGTTGAGACGTTTGTGCGAGTTGCTCATGCAGCGCGGTACGCAATCCGGTATCGCGTGAGCGGTGCAGTTCTTTCAACAACGCTACGCGGTGACGCGATAGAGCGATGTGCTGATAAACGTTTGGTATGACATCTAGAATGGCGTTGCCCTTGGACCAATAGGCCCACAACGCATCGTCGCATTCCTGCTGATAGCGGATGATCTTGTAGCGAAGCTCGGGCTTTACTTTGTTGGGGCTTATTGAGTAGAGCCAGGCCGGTAGCTTACGTAAGGGAAGACACACCATTCCCCTCATTCTACCGTCCTCTCCAACCGTTGGTATTTCCCCAACGGTTGAGCTGAATTTTTCGTTCAGCTTTACGTATTGAGTAGGCCAGTCCATCCCCATGTTATTGACGATTGTGCGCATTGCGACCATGGGCTCATTGTCCCGGCCGACCAATACCACCGTGTCCTCGTAGAACGGGACGGGCATCATTCGGTTTTGCATCTCGCGTCCTTCAAGTGCAGGGTCAACTGTCACCATCATGGTGACATTTGAAAGCGAACCGAAACAAGGTTTCGTGGCGTTCAATTGTGGCTGACTGCCACCAATCAAGGGGGGATATGCGGGCAGCATGTCCCACGCAACCCATGATTGTATGTGGCCGCCATTTTCAGCCGTCAACTATCTACGTACTCAAGCGAAAGCATTTCTTTCAAGAAAATAAGATCAGAAAAAGCACTTATCCCCCTCCCGCCGACGGGGTTTGCGTCCTTTTTTTGTGCAAATCCAGATGTAGTGCAAACGAACCGGCAGCCTAGACGGGCCGGGGGGCTCTTCAGGGTGCCGGCAGTTTCACAGATTGCAAAATTTTGAAGAGAAGTGCAGGGCGACTGCACGGAGGTGCAGCTGACGATCATGGACGGGGCAGAGCTTGAGGCCCCGGATTCATTGGTCTGTGTACAGAAAAATACAGGAGTAAGGGTATTTTCCAAAACGAGATAGTTCTTTTTTCTCGCCGACCGTGGCTGCCGTCGATGAGGTCGAAAGCTGTCATAAGCCATGAATCTTGTGTGCTTACCGAGAATGTGGCATTTCACAATTTGTCTCGATTCATTAGCTGGCGCCTTGCCTTCTCAATCTGGCCAAACCTTGCTTGATATGCCCCGCGTTCTCACCGATTGCCTCTAAGGCACCACGCACGTTTTCACCCACTTCTACGGAGCCATGTTGTTCTAGGCGTAGCGTGAGTTCAATCAAAGCGGCTTCAAGTGCCAACTGATTTTCATACATCCTTTCAAGCACATCTGAGAGCGAATATTCATGCGCCATACAAGGGGTTCCTATTGTGAACGCTCAGACTAGCCCCTAGCTGAATAAATCGCCAAACAGATGGCGATTTTGGAACCAGGGCTGGGAAAAAGGTAATTTTGGTTAGGAAAGGCATTAAATCTGCTGCAGCCCGCGTAGTACGTGGGTTTGACGCATTACCTTGAGGGGTAATATTTGGTAATAGCGAAGGTAATATTCGTCCAAGTCCCCGGTTTTGTTGGGGATTGAGCCTGTCAGTAATTACCTGATGAAAAGGTAATGACCTAACCTATAAATTACCAAATTATTACCTTTCTAAATATCTATCAAGCTACTGAAATTAAAGGGTTTTATTCTGCTTTATCAAGCGTATTACCAATATTACCTTTTTCCCATGCCTCAACATAAATCGGGCGACACCCCGTTTTTTACCCCCTTTCGACCCTCATGCACTAACTTGGTGCAAAACCCATGGGACCACCATGGGACTGAGAAAGCCGATTTTTTAGAGCGAGAGCATCGCTGCAGCCCGCGTAAACCGGGCACTTGCATAATGAAAGTGACTTTGCGGGTAGTTTCGAATCTCTCCTTCACCGCCACATTAAGTAAACACAAGCCCCTGATTTTCCTAGAGAAAGTCGGGGGTTTGTGGTTTTTGGCGTCCAAAAAAAATAGTCCCATGGGACCAATATGGGACTGGCGCTTCATTCTGGTGCGTAAAGACGCGCTTGTGATTACTCGGGTTGGAGGGCCCGCCGTAGGGATTTGGACAAAGTGTGGCTACTTTGACCATTTGCGGCCGCTCCCCGATTCCTAGAAGATTGCTACATTCAACTCTAAGAAAAGAGCGCCTTAATGAAACCGCTAATTAAATACTGTCAAGGGGCTGTTAAAGCGTTAAATGCTCAATACGATATGACCAAGGTGCTGGGACATTCTGTCACAGCAGGATCGGCGCGAGAGCGACTCATTCAAGATTTTCTTGTGGCGCATCTTCCAGAAATGACCAGCGTTGTGAGCGGAGTGATTATCGACTCGAATGGTCGACGCTCCAAACAGCAAGATATTGTATTGATGTTGAAGTCTATGCCTCGACTTCCGTTCGCTAGCGGCCACGACTTGATTTTCCAAGAGGGGGCTGTAGCGACCTTCGAAATCAAAACGGAAATAACACCATCTGTTCTCGAGGCTGTAGCTCTCAATATTGAGAGCGTGAAAACGCTGATGCCCACTACGCTAGAGGGTGTTCAGCTTGGCGACCTAGATTGGCCGCACGCTAGAATCTTAAGCGTTGTTGTCACGTACGGAGGCTCCGCATTGGAAAGCATCGAACACAAACTTAAAGAGCTTCCAGAGGCATGCCAGCCAGATGTGTACTTAGATCTCACGAAAGGGATTTTTATTAAGAATGAAGGAATGTTATTTAGCAAGGAGGGCAACAGTTCATACCTTCGGTTCGATGATGCCGCCGTTGGTCTCGCGCGTCTGCTTGCGCTGTTGTCAAAGGTGACTGGTCGTTTAGTGATGCGCGGTGTTAAGTGGGATGCGTATATCTCCTAATTGCTGCTTGCGGACTGTGCTGGAGTTTGCACGTTACAGCTTTAGATCCCGTCGTGAGTCGTTTTTAGTCGATTCTCCCTGACGGTACGTGGAAAGCTGATTGCGAATAACGCCGCTTATGTGAAACAGGCCCTCACACGCTGGCCCCGTGCGAGAGATTATTTTGCGAGGGTTATCCAGACCTGCTTGGAAAATGACAAAATAATTGATGTTTGGGTTTCTGTTTCTAATTACTGCTTAAAAAATTATTTTTTAAAAATAGCGTCACTCATATATTGATTCAAATCACGAAAATCATTAACCGTCCAGGCATGTGGCGGCACCTTCACACCATTCTCTCGCAACGTTCTCGGAATCAAGTCTCCATTCGGCCGAAGTATTACCGACGATACAATAACGCCCGGATAATCACTCAGTCGTTTCTTGAAAGCAGGCGTTGTCAAATCAGGCGTAGGCGGATTGCTCCTATGCGCTAATGGCCCTGTTCCCTTGAGATCAGCGCCGTGGCACATGGCACATCGCTGTAAAAAGAGGTTTTTCCCATTGGCGTTATCCGCGAAGGATAGTGATGGTTGAATCAGCGAAAACATTCCCAGCGTAGCGATGAACACTATTTTCATTTTTATAGGGTCTTGTTGTATGAGTCAGGTCTGAATCGAGGGCAAGCTCCGCAGGTGTTCGCAAGCTTAGCGTTAACTAGTGTATAGGCGAGCCGTTGAATGCTGAAGCGGCTGATGTGGCACCACTGCCAGGCAAACAAAACCCTTGGTTTCGGAAGAGGCCAGGGGTTTTGTGATTCTGAAGTTTGAGCGTGTACCGTTCTTGGATCATGCGCGCGGCATGTCCATCCGCCGCGCAATGACATCCAGCAAGTCGCACCCGTCGCGCAGCGGAATTGAGCAGAGCAACGCAAAATCGCTGAGCACCACTGCATCACTACTTATCTCACTACGTAGTGCAAGATTCTCAAGCACTTGGGTGACGGCCTGCAGACGATAGCTCGCCGCGTCGAGGAGTACTTCCAGCGGTGCAGTGGTATCGACAAAAAGGGCCGGTGTGGCGCTGTCGTTGCTGGTAAGGGCCATGTATTGGTTCATGAGTGACTCCATTAAGACAAAGATAAATAACCACGACGCTTTTTCACCCGCTACGGCCAAAAACGGCCGTTGCCTGGCATAGCGTTGTTTGCATTCCGTCTTGTAGTCGAGTCGCCAAACCCGGCCGCTCACAAAGCGACCGAGCGACTATAAGGTTGGCCTTTGAAAAACAGGAGCGACCTGCTTCCGAATGGGCTGTAGGACGTTGCTCAAATCGGTGCCTCAATGCCTATGCCGATGATGCACATCCGGAAAATGCGCATGGCTATGCCGCATCACACCGTGAACATGCACATGACTATGCGGCTGCGTCGGGTCCCACTCAAACCCATGCTCATGCTGATGGTGCTCATCATGCACGTGCCGATGCCCGTGTTCCGTCGCGTCATGCAGATGTTCATGCGCATGCCGCTCTGTCAGGTGCAACCACACGCCCACGGCCATCAGCGCCGACGCAATCCAGAACGCCACCGTCACCGACTCCCCGAACGCCAGCAGGGCCACCGCCGCACCAAGGAATGGCGCCGTCGAGAAGTACGCTCCGGTGCGCGCACTGCCCAACCCGCGCAAGGCCAAAACAAACAGGACCAGGCTGATGCCGTACCCCAGAAACCCCACCAGCAAGATCGGCGCCAGCTGCGCCACACCCGGCATCTGCGCTCCGAGGTACAGCGCGAGGCTGCAGTTCACCGCCCCGGCAATCAACCCTTTGGCGCCGGCGATGAACAATGCGTCCGACGCAGATACCTTGCGCGTCAGGTTGTTATCGATGCCCCAGCACAGACAGGCCACTGCCACGGCCACCGGCCCGAGCCAATCGTGGCTGGCGCCGCCGGCGTCGGACCAGGACAGCACCACGCCGCCCAGCACAATGGCGATCATCCCGAACACAATGCGCCGGTCGGCATTTTCTCTGAACACCCGCCAGGCGATGACGGCGGTCAACACCGATTCAAGGTTGAGCATCAGCGAGGCGGTCGTGCCGGCGGTGCGGGTCAGGCCGAACATCAGTGCCACCGGCCCGAGGATGCCGCCGAACGCGATGGCGCCGATCAGCCACGGCCATTCAGCCGGGGTGAGCCCGGTGGGTTTCCAGCCACGATCACGGATGAGGCGCACGCCTGCGAGGCCGATGCCGCTGCCGAGGTAGAGCAGGCCGGCGAGCAGTATGGGCGAGAGGCCCAGGCCGAGGGTTTTGGCGAGCGGGGTGCTGGCGCCGAACAGCGCGGCAGCGGCGAGTGCGTAAAAGATACTGAGGTTCATGGGCCGTCCTCGAAGGTCTGGCCCATGATACGTCGCTTGTCGGGCTCAATGCCCTGGCAACTTCCGGCTTATTGCGCGGTTTTCAGCTTGATCACATCACCGGAGATTTTGGTGGTGTAACCACTCAGCACCCAGGCCCAGAACCAGTTTTCCTGCACTTGGGTGTTGATCAGCGCGTCGCCGCCTTTGGCCTTGATGGCCGCAGTCTGGGCGCGCACGAAGCGGCTGTTCTGACCGATCGGGATGACGCCGAACAACATGATGCCGGTAGCGCTGGCTTCACTGTGGCCCAAAACGGTGTATTGGCTGCTGTCGTACTGCGGGGATTTGATGGCGGTGCCGGTGCAGCCTGCGAGGGTAAAACCGAGAACAGCTGCTGCAACCACTTTACTGACGTACTTCACTGTGTAACTCCATGGACTGACCCTCGAGATTCAATTCTCGAGGGGGCGCCACTTTAATCTGCGCACTGGCAGATTGAAATCAATTGCCCGCAATTTCATCTTCAGGCTTGCACGTAAACCCACGCTGTCAGCCCCGAAGCCAATGCCACTGACACACGCTTGTAGTCCGACACCTCGTAGGCATCGGCTGCCGCCAGTTCCTGCTCGTTGATCTGAAACACCATGCCTTCAACGCTGGCAGCCTGTTCTTCGGTCGGCGCGACAATCGGATGGTGCGTCTTGCCGCTGGTGGCCAGCACTTCGGGGTCGGTGATTTCGACCCAGCTTTGCGAATAGCCGAGCATCGCGTCGTGCTGGCCGACCAGTTCCCGGCCGAAGTTGGCGAGTTGCACGGCCTTGTCTTGCAAGGTGCCGTAGGAAAACAACAGCACGGGGAATTGGGTGGAGTGTTCCATGGGTATTCCTTAAGCGAGTAGGTCTTCGTAAAAAGCGCCGTAGGGCTTGCTCGGGTGGGCAATCTGAATTTCCAGGATCCACAGCCCGGCGTTCGGGCAGTGCTCGAAATCCCCCAGGTCGCCGCCACGATGGATCGCGTGGGGGAAGTCGCTGACGCGGTGGCCCTTGATGTCCAGGTTCAGTTGCCAGCCCATGGCCTTGGCGTGTTCCTCGGCGTAGCGGTACAGCTCAAGGCCTACGACCTGGTCATTTTTCCAGCGCGATTGTACGCGGTCGAACAGTACTTTGGCGGCGCTGGCGCAGGCGATCATTTCAGGGTCGTCGCCGGTGGTAAAGGTGGCGCCGGCGTCACCTTCGTGGCCTTGCCACACGGCGCCCATGTCGATGAAGAAGATATCGTTTTCACCCAGCACCGGGTCGCCGTCCGAGCGTTGGTTGAAAGCCTTGAGGGTATTGGCGCCAAAGCGCACCAGCAGCGGATGCCAGATGCGTTGCATGTCGAGCTCGGCGAGTACCTGTTTGCCCAGCTCACGCGCTTGGGATACGAGCATGCCGGGGCGAATGCGTTGGGCGAGTTGGTCGATGGCTTGCCAGGTCATGGCCTGGGCGTAGCGCATGGCGTCGATACTGTAGGCGGCGCCCACGGCTTCTTTGGGTTGTGCAGT
Source organism: Pseudomonas sp. NFX183 (assembly GCF_047943075.1). Lineage (NCBI taxonomy): Bacteria > Pseudomonadati > Pseudomonadota > Gammaproteobacteria > Pseudomonadales > Pseudomonadaceae > Pseudomonas > Pseudomonas sp. NFX183. Next base: position 3,854,549 of record NZ_CP181333.1, read on the forward strand.
CACCGGTTTCCCCTCGCGTTGAACAGCATCAGGCGTTATGCGTTTTACTATATAGCGATGTGATGGCCGAACCCAACTCCGAAAACACTGGAGATTAAAGGTGGGAGCTGGCTTGCCTGCGATAGCGGTGGCACAGCAAACATTAATGCTGCTTGACCCACCGACATCGCGGGCAAGCCCGCTCCCACATTTTTGACTGTGTTCAGTCTGTCAGAGGTGTAGCCACGCCAAGGCGCCCAGTACTACGGCCACACCGCCAGCGGTGTAGGACATGCGTTTGAGCCATTCCTTGCGTGTCAGCAACGTAATCGCCGCCAACGAAATCGCGATCTGAATCGCCGTCATCGCCTGCGCCCAACGGTGATGCTGGTGCAGTGCCTCTTCGGATTTCTGATCCCATTCCTTGGAGGTCGCCTCAAGCTTTTCGGCCTGTTTGCGCACGTCTTCCTTTTGGCTCTTGTAACGCTCGATCTCATCCTTGTAATGCGCAGCGTCCACGCCGGGAATATGCGTGGCCAATTCGGCCAGGTTCTGCCGGCTGGATTTGGCCTGGTAGTAGTTCCACTGGTTGGCGGCTTCGGTCTTGATGATGGCGGCGTTGTTCTTGTCCATCGCCGCTTCGCTTTCGGTGGAGCCGGCCTGGTAGCTGAGCATGGCGCCGAGGGTGGCCATCAGCGCGGTCATCACGGCGATGCGGCTGGCAAAATTGTCACCGCGCCCGTGCGCATGTTCGGTGGTGTGTTCGATGTGTTTTTCGTGGGGGCTGGGGACTTCGAAGGCTTCGGACATGGGGGCGTCTACGAACGGAATGAGGGAGACTGATTCTTTACCAACCAAGCTGTCTCAAGCCTGTACGTAACGCTGCAAACCCGCCACTAACGCATCAAAGGTCACCCGGCAGCGCGGGCTGTTGCGCAGGTCTTCGTGCATGGTCACCCAGGTGTCCATCTTGAACGCGAACGCCTGCGGCAATACCCGCTGCAGGCGCGGGTTCTGTTTGGCCAATTGCACCTGGCACCCGCCGATGCCGGCGCCGGCGCGGATCAGCGCCAGTTGCGCCAGGTCACTGTCGCTGCTGATGGCGAAGGCGCTGCGTTCAAAGCCCTTGATGGCCAGGCTGTGGATAAACGCGTTTTCCTGGTCGAAGCCAATCACTGAATGACCGGCCAGATCCTGCATTTGCACAGGCATGCCGCGTTCTTGCAGGTAATCGTCGCGGGCGTGCAGGCCGACTTCAATCAAGCCGACACGCCGCGCCAGCAGTTGCTCCTGGCTGGGGCGGACCATGCGCACAGCGATGTCGGCCTCCAGTTGCAGCAGGTCGATCAGGCGGTTGGTCAGGATCAGTTCAACCCGCAGGTGCGGGTGCTGGCGGCGCAGCGCGGTGATGATCGGCGGCAGCACTTCCACGCCGATCACTTCACTGGCCGAGACCCGCACCACCCCGCGCACTTCATCGCCTTGAGAAGACGCCGCGCGTTCCAGGGCGGCGGCGGTGCGCTCCATGGTTTCAGCATGGGCGCGCAAGGTGTGCGCCACGGCAGTTGGCAACAACCCCGTCGGTGAACGGGTAAAAAGCACCACGCCCAGCGCCGTTTCAAGCGCGGCAATGTGCCGGCCGACTGTGGGCTGTGTGATGCCAAGCTGCCGTGCGGCCCCCGACAACGAGCCTTCCTTGAGTACACCAAGGAACGATCGGTAAAGCTCCCAACCAATATGTGTAGCCATGCATAAATGTATAGCGGCTGGATGCTCTTCGGCAATTTATCTATAGCGACGCTGCACACAAAATGACCTCACCGACAACATGGGAGCAGGTCATGAGCAAAGTTCTGGTACTGGGTGCAACGGGCGGGATTGGCGGTGAAGTGGCGCGGCAGATGCGCACGGCGGGCTGGGAGGTGTGTGCGTTGACCCGGGATGTGGACAAGGCTCGGCGTGAGAACTCGACCTTTTCCTGGATCAAGGGCGATGCGCTCAATAGTCAAGACGTGCTTGCCGCCGCGCGTGGCTGTGCAGTGATCGTGCATGCGGTCAACCCGCCGGGCTATCGCAACTGGGCTGAATTAGTGATGCCGATGATCGACAACACCGTTGCGGCGGCCATCGCCGAGGGCGCGACCATCGTGTTGCCCGGCACGGTCTACAACTTCGGCCCGGACGCATTTCCCGTGCTGCACGAAGACTCGCCTCAACACCCGCAAACCCGCAAGGGCGCGATCCGGGTGCAATTGGAGCAGCGTTTGGAACAGGCGTCCCGCCAGGGCGCCCGCGTGTTGATCGTACGGGCTGGGGATTTCTTTGGCGCCCGTGTCGCCAACAACTGGTTTGCCCAAGGCCTGGTCAAACCCGGCAAGCCGGTGCATGCCGTCAGCTACCCGGGCGCGCCGGGTGTGGCGCACCAATGGGCGTACTTGCCGGATGTGGCGCGCACCATGCTCGCGCTGATTGAACGCCGCGAAACGCTCGAGGCGTTCGCGCGCTTTCATATGGCGGGGCATGAGGATGTGGATGGCACGCAGATGACTCAGGCGATCCAGCGGGCAGTCTTGCGCAGGACCGGTCATCAACCCCGCGCAGGCCGCTTCCCCTGGTGGTTGATGCGAGTGATCGCGCCCTTCGTTGTCACGGTCCGCGAGATGCTGGAGATGCGCTACCTGTGGCAAACCCCGCTGCGGATGGATAACCAGCGTTTGCTGGATACCTTGGGCCGCGAACCACACACGCCGCTGGATCAAGCGGTCGAAGCCACCCTGGCTGACCTGGGCTGCCTGCCTACGCCTGCCTGATCAGGCGCACATACACCGTAATATTGATCAGCAACACCAACGCGCCAAGCACCAGTTGAATGTTCGGAGTCAGCCCGGCCGGGTAGATCAGCGTGAGGAGGTAATGCTCGATAAACCCGCCGCCATAACCGTCCTGCCCGGCGAGGTGGCGAAACAGGTTTTCCCAGCGGGTGAGCGGGCAGGGCAGGTGGAACACTTCCACGGCCACGCCCCAGGCGGCAGCGGGCAAGTGCAGCCACATGACCGGCCGCCACTTGAGCGCCAACAGCCCGCCGAACAGTACGAACAGGATGAAACACAGGTGAAACAGCACCAGGCTGTCGGCGGCTACGCGATAGAGCATGTCGGGTTCGCTTTTAAAAGTGAGTCACAGACAGAACAGGCAACACCTCAGCATAATGACAGTGTTGGTCCTTAACCGAGTTGTTCTTGCGGGTAGTCGATAAGCTCGGCAGTTTTTTCGGTGTGTTCAGTAAGACAGGAGAGGAAGGGCGCATTGGTCATCGCAACGGTTGCTTGCAGGCAACCATGACCGTTATTGTGCTGAATCCTTTTAGTCCTTCCCCCAAGGTTCTGTTGTGATGAATGCACCGCGTATTGCAGTCGGTCCAATCAAGGCCGTGATTTTCGATATGGACGGGTTGTTGCTGGACACTGAAGGCATCTACACCGAAGTCACGCAGATCATCGCCGAACGTTACGGTCGCACCTACGACTGGGGGATCAAGCAGCACATCATCGGCCGAGGTGCTCAGGACCTGGCCGACTATGTGGTGAAAGCGTTGGACTTGCCGATCACGCCAGCTGAGTTTCTGGAAATACGCGAACCGCTGATGAGCGAGCGTTTCCCCAAGGCCTTGGGCATGCCCGGCGCTGAAGCGCTGGTGCGGCACTTGAACGCGCATAACATCCCGATTGCGGTGGGCACCAGTTCGTCGCGTCATTCGTTTGGCCACAAAACCACGCTGCACCGCGAATGGTTTGGCCTGTTCGGCACCATCGTCACCGCTGACGATCCGGAAGTCGGCGCCGCCAAACCCTCACCGGATATCTTCCTCACCGCTGCGCGCCGCTTGGGCGTAGCGCCAGAAGATTGCCTGGTGTTCGAAGATTCACCGTTTGGCGTGACGGCCGCAAAAGCTGCCAACATGACGGCCATCGCCGTGCCGGATGAAGCCATGGCCGACAGCAAGTACGCGCATGCCGACCAGATCATTCGCAAACTCGCAGACTTTGACCTGGCCGCCTATGGCCTCCCTTCCATGCGCTGACTCAACACAGGCCAAAAAATGTGGGCGCTGACTTGCCTGCGATAGCGACCTTGAGGACGCCATCGCAGACAAGCCAGCTCCCACATTGGGTTTTGCTGTTCTCCAGAACCCTCAGGCGCTGAAGCCACCATCGATGGTCAAGCTGGCACCCGTGATATACCCGGCTTCCGGCCCCGCCAGATACGCCACGAAACTGGCAATCTCCTCCACGTGGCCATAACGTCCCACTGCCATCAACCCGATCAATGTTTCGGCAAACTCGCCGCTCGCTGGGTTCATATCGGTGTCCACCGGCCCAGGCTGCACGTTGTTAATCGTGATGCCACGCGTCCCCAGGTCCCGTGCCAAGCCCTTAGTCAACCCCACCAGCGCCGCCTTGCTCATCGCGTACGGCCCGCCGCCGCCGAACGGCATGCGCTCGGCATTGGTGCTGCCGATATTGATCACGCGGCCGCCTTCGCTCATATGTTTGGCCGCTTCCTGCGTGGCAATGAACACGCTGCGCACATTGATCGCCAGGGTCTGGTCGAAGTCTTCCAGCTTGAAGTCTTCCAGTGGCGCGATGGCCAGCACCCCGGCGTTGTTGACCAGGATATCCAGGCGCCCGAAGGCGTCGACGGTGGCGTTGACGGCAGCGCGAATCGCTGTGGCATCGGCGCTGTCGGCCTGTATCGCCAGGGCTTGGCCGCCTGCGCTGATCACGCTGTTCTGCAAGGCTTCGGCTTTTGCGGCCGAGCTGACGTAGGTAAAGGCGACGGCTGCGCCCTGCGCGGCCAGGCGTTTGACGATGGCGGCACCGATGCCGCGGGAACCGCCTTGAATCAAGGCGACTTTGCCAGTGAGGTTGTGTGCAGTCATGTCGATCTCCAAGTAGTTGATGGGGTGAGTATCGACCTCGTCCCGCCGACCCGGTAGACCGTGATTGCTATAGTCTGTGTAAACCAAAAGTTTGCAATGGGGCGATATGGAAAGCTTTGGCAGTATCGAATGTTTTGTGCGCAGCGCCGAAGGCGGCAGCTTTGCCGAGGCCGCCAGGCACTTGAGCCTGACGCCGGCGGCGGTGGGTAAAAGCGTCGCCAAGCTGGAGGCACGCCTGGGTGTGCGGCTGTTCCAGCGCAGCACCCGACGCCTGACCCTGACCGAGGCCGGCAAGCTGTTCCTCGAAGAGGTCAGTGGCAGCCTCACCACCATCCAGAACGCCGTGGCCAACCTGGCCAGCGCCGAAGGGCGGCCGGTGGGCACGCTTAAAGTCAGCATGGGCACGGTGTTCGGCAATCGTTATGTGGTGCCGCTGTTGGCGGAGTTTATGCGGCGCTTTCCGGATATCAGCCCGGATTGGCATTTCGATAACCGTCAGGTCGACCTGATCGGTCAAGGCTTCGACGCTGCCATTGGCGGTGGTTTTGAACTGCCCCAGGGCGTGGTGGCGCGCAAGCTGAGCCCCGCGCATCGAGTGCTGGTGGCCTCCCCGGATTACCTGGCGCAACGCCTGCCGGTGCACGCGCCCGAAGATTTATCGCGGTGCCTGGGCATCCTGATCCGCTCGCCGCAAACCGGCCGCGTGCGTACCTGGCAACTCACCGGCCCGGACCGTGAACAACGCCCGTTGGTACTCAAACCGCGCATGACCATGAGCGACTCCGAAGCCGCCTGCTGCGCCAGTGCTCAAGGCCTGGGCATTGCGCTGGTGAGCATGCCGATGGCCGTGCCGTTTCTGGACAGCGGTGCGGTGGTGCGGGTGTTGCCCGACTGGTACGTCGACGACGGCAACATCTCCCTGTACTACGCCGAGCACAAACTGCTGCCCGGCAAGACCCGGGTATTTGTGGATTTCATCATTGAGCAGTTTGCCGAGCAGCAACTGGGGCGACGGTTCAGCGCCATTTGATCCCGGCGGCCTACCGAGGCGCGGCCATCGCGGGCAAGCCCGGCTCCCACTTTTAATCGCATTCCCCTGTGGGAGCCGGGCTTGCCCGCGATGCAGGCGACGCGGTCTACCGGCCGAACTGACCCGGCCAGCCAATGACTTTCTTCGGCCTCGGCGTGGCATAGGTCCTGATCTTCGACGTCGACAACCCCAACCGCACCAGCGATTCGGCAATGGTCACAGCGGCCGTCACCCCATCCACCACCGGCACGCCGGTGCGCTGGCGAATCTGTTCATCCAGCCCGGCCATGCCGCCGCAGCCCAGGCAGATCACCTCGGCCTTGTCGTCGTGAATGGCCCGTTCCGCCTGACGCACTATGGCTTCCATCGCCGCCAGCGGGTCTTCTTCGAGTTCCAGCACTGCCATGCCACTGGCGCGTACCGAGGCGCAGCGCTGGTACAGGCCGGCGAGTTTCAGGCGGTCTTCAATCAACGGCACGGTGCGATCCAGGGTGGTGACTACAGAATAGGCATGTCCCAGGAACATTGCTGTGCTGGCTGCTGCTTCAGTGATGTCCACCACTGGCACGTCTAACAACTCCTGCAACCCTTCACGGCCATGTTCGCCATAGCCGGCCTGGATCACCGCATCAAACGGCTGGTCGTAGGCCATCACGCGGTCCATCACCGCGATGGCGGCCAGGTAGCTTTCGAAATTGCCTTCCACTGATTCGGCGCCGAAGTAAGGCGTGAGCCCGACAATCTCAGTGCCTGGCGAGGCGACGGCCCGCGCCTGCTGGGCAATGGTTTCAGTGATGGATTCGGTGGTGTTGACGTTGACCACGAGGATACGCATGGAGTGTCCTTGATTAATGACTGACGTTATCGACTGCAATGCTTTCGCCACTGACATCGGCGTAGTGCGGCCGACGCTTGGCGATCAAGAGGTACAACAGCCCTGCAATACCGGCGCCAAACAGCCAGGAAAACGGGGCGACGCTGGCAAAGCCGGGCAACAGCGCCAGCAGAATTGCGATCACCGCTGCGGGAATAAACGCCGCGACCGCACGTAAATTGACTCCGCGGCTGTAGTAATAAACGCCATTGGGGTCTTCGCTATATAGCTGCAGTACGTCCACCTGGCTTTTACGGATCAGCCAGTAATCGACCATGATCACCCCGTACAGCGGCCCCAGCAGCGCGCCCAGGCCCGAGAGGAAATACACGATCACCAGCGGGCTGTTGTAGAGGTTCCACGGCAGGATCAGCACTGCCAGCGTGGCGCTGATCAACCCGGCGCGCCGAAAGTTCAGGTACTTGGGCGCCAGGTTGCTGAGCACAAACGCGGGGGCGACGAAGTTGGCCATGATGTTGACCGCCACGGTAACGATCAGGAAGGCCAGGCAGCCGAGCACCAGGAAGAAGGTATTGGGAATGGCCGCGATGATTTCGGTCTGGCTTTCGATCACTCGGCCATTGAGCTGGAACTGCCCGCCGCAGAGCAGCACGGTGATTGCGGCAAACACCAGGATATTTACCGGCAAGCCCCAGAAGTTGCCGACCAGGATGGTCTTGCGGCAGGGCGAGGAACGGGCGAAGTCGCAGAAATTGAGGATCAGCGTGCCGTAGATCGTCAGCCACAACGCGCCACCGGCAAAGATATTGCGCCACATCTCGCCGCCGCTCAGCGGTTCGCGGATCGACCAGGCAATATTGCCGCCGACCTGGAAGTACATCCAACCGGCCAGCGAGGCCACCGTCACCAGAATCACCGGCCCGGCGAACGCCTCGTAGCGGCGCACCATTTCCATGCCGTAAGCCAGGATCACCAGCTGCACAAACCAGATCGCCACGAAACACGCCCAACCGAGGGTCGACAGGCCGAGGATGGAGTTGTGGTCATAGTCGGCAAATCCTGGATGAATGGCCGACAGCAGCACGCGGAAAACCACCGAGGCCAGGTAGGTCTGGATACCAAACCAGGCAATCGCAATGACCGCGCGAATCAACGCCGGAATCTGTGCACCGTGGATGCCGAAACTGATGCGGCTGATCACCGGGAAGGGCACTCCGGTCTTCTGGCCCATAAACCCCGACAAGTTCATGAAGAAGTACACCAGCGCTGCGCCGATCCCCAGCGACATCAGAATCTGCCAGCCGCCAAGGCCCAAGGCATACAGGCCGATGGCAAACGAATAGTTGGCGATGTTGTGCACGTCATTGGTCCACAGCGCAAAGATGCTGTAGCGGCCCCAACGTCGGCCTTCAACCTTGGTGGGCGCCAGGTCTTTGTTGTGCAAGCGCGGGCTGAGCACGAGCGGGCCGGGGCTTGCGGCCACAGGGTTCAGGACGGAGGAGGGCAGATCCAGTGCGATGTTATTCGAGAGGCTTGTACGCATTCCGGCAGGCTCCGGCGCATCTGCTGGAACGTCGCAGATGGCAAAGTGTATGTAGGTTTTGTATTTATTGTATACAAAGCGTCATTCACCTTAAGCCACATACGTGCCAGTTTTCGATCTATAAAAACTGTGTTTAATTTCGTTTTTACTGATTATTAAAATAACTAGCTGAATTTAAAGCGATATAAATTGACCGTTTGAACAGGTATTTATTTTTAAGTGGGGAGGCGCTCTATTGGAGAGGCAAACGGCACGCGGGGATGGGTGTTACGTTTTGGTGCGGTGCAATATAAATTGCACACATAAATGGCACCGATAGTTACATAAGTGTGTACAGAATTTTTATTCACCACAAAGCAAACGTGGGAGCGGGCTTGCCCGCGATAGCGATCTATCAGCCAACAATTCATTGACTGACACACCCTCATCGCGAGCAAGCCCTCTCCCACATTTTTTACTGCGACAGACCTCAGGCCTTGCTGATGATATTCCCAGCGTGCAGCCCACATTCCTTCTGCGTGGCTTCTTCCCACCACCAGCGGCCTTCGCGTTCGTGCTGGTTCGGCAATACTGGCCGGGTGCACGGCTCGCAGCCGATGCTGATAAACCCGCGCTCATGCAGGCTGTTGTACGGCAGCTCGAGCATGCGGATGTAACCCCAGACTTCCTCGCTGGTCATTTGCGCCAGTGGGTTGAATTTGTACAGGGTGCGCTCGGGTGTTGAGAACGCCGTGTCAATTTCCAACGCCGCCACCTGGCTGCGGGTGCCGGGGCTCTGGTCACGGCGTTGGCCGGTGGCCCAGGCGCTCACGCCGGACAGTTTGCGGCGCAGCGGTTCGATCTTGCGCACACCGCAGCATTCGCCATGGCCATCCTTGTAGAAACTGAACAGGCCCTTTTCCTTGACGAAGGGTTCCAGTTTGCTCTGGTCCGGCGAGATCAACTCGATGTCGATCTTGTAGAACTCGCGCACCTGTTCGATGAACCGGTAGGTCTCCGGGTGCAGGCGCCCGGTGTCGAGGCTGAACACCTTGACGTTCTTGTTCAGCTTCCAAGCCATGTCTACCAGCACCACATCCTCGGCGCCGCTGAAGGAAATCCACAGGTCATCACCGAACTGGCTGAACGCCAGTTTGAGAATGTCCTGGGCGGATTTGTTGGCATAAGTCGTGGCGAGTTCAACGACGTCGAAGGCTTGGTTCATCAGGACGGTTCCTACAGGTCAGTGGCGCTGAGCGCTCTATAGGGAAGCGATGGTACCAAAATCCGCCCTGCGTTGCGGCGCAGAGCTTGAGTCGCTAGAGTTCGGCAGTCCTTTTGCTCGCTCAACTAACAACATCTAAATGGGAGTGTCTTGTGGAAATTGCCTGTCTCGACCTGGAAGGGGTGCTGGTTCCGGAAATCTGGATTGCCTTCGCCGAAAAAACCGGTATTGAATCCCTGCGCGCCACTACCCGCGACATTCCCGACTATGACGTGCTGATGAAGCAACGCCTGCGCATCCTCGACGAGCATGGGCTCAAGCTTGCCGACATCCAGGAAGTGATCGCCACCCTTGAGCCGCTGGACGGCGCCATTGAGTTCGTCAACTGGCTGCGCGAGCGTTTCCAGGTGGTGATCCTGTCCGACACCTTTTACGAATTCTCCCAACCGCTGATGCGCCAGCTGGGTTTTCCGACCTTGCTGTGCCACCGCTTGATCACCGATGAAAACGACCGGGTGGTGAGTTACCAACTGCGTCAAAAGGACCCGAAGCGCCAATCCGTGCTGGCATTCAAGACCCTCTACTACCGCGTGATCGCCGCCGGCGATTCCTACAACGACACCACGATGCTGGGCGAAGCTGACCGTGGGATTCTGTTCCATGCGCCGCAGAACGTGATTCGCGAGTTCCCGCAATTTCCGGCGGTGCATACGTTTGAGGATTTGAAGAAAGAGTTCATTAAAGCGTCGAATCGGGCGTTGAGCCTGTAAGTTTTTCAGCGCTGCTGATGGCCCCTTCGCAGGCAAGCCAGCTCCCACATTTGGTCGGGTTCACACAGTTCAACGTGGGGTGGCTGGCTTGCCTGCGACAGGGCCGGTACGGCCAGGTCAGGCCTCTGCGAGCAACCGATCATAAGGAATACTCAAGCCCTCATGCAGGCTTTTTCGGCAGCTCGGCTCTGCGTCTGAGCCTCAGGCAGGGCTGGGCTGCTACAAGCTTTCCAACGTTTGTAACAACACCCGCACTTTCGTCAGCGACTCCTGATACTCCGCCTCCCACTGCGAGTCCGCCACGATCCCGCCACCGCCCCAGCAGCACACCTGCCCATCCTTGACCAGCAAACTGCGAATCGCGATGGAGCTGTCCATCTCGCCGCGCACATCCAGGTACACCAACGAGCCGCAGTACAACCCGCGCCGCGTGGGTTCAAGCTCATCGATGATCTGCATGGCGCGAATCTTCGGTGCGCCGGTGATGGAACCACCGGGGAAGCTGCCGGCGATCAGGTCGAGGGCGTCCTTGTCGTCGGCCAAGGTGCCAGTGACGCTGCTCACCAAGTGATGCACGTTGGGGTAGCTTTCCAGGCTGAACAACTCCGGCACTTTCACCGAGCCGGTGCGGCAGGTGCGGCCCAGGTCGTTGCGCAGCAAGTCAACGATCATCAGGTTTTCGGCGCGATCCTTGGGGCTGGCCAGCAGCTCGGCGGCGTGGGCCGCGTCTTCTTCGGGCGTCAGGCCGCGCGGGCGGGTGCCTTTGATCGGGCGGGTTTCGACGCGGCGCTCGCTGATGTGCACGAAGCGCTCCGGCGACAGGCTCAGCACTGCGCCGTCGTCCGGCAGGCTCTGGAACCCGGAAAACGGGGTAGGGCACGCCTCACGCAAGGCGCAGTAAGCCGCCCACGGATCGCCGACGCACGGCGCGCGAAAGCGCTGGGCAAAGTTGACCTGGTAGCAGTCGCCGGCCTGGATGTACTCCTGAATGCGCACGATGGCCTGCCGGTAAGCGTCGGCGGTCAGGTCCGCAACCATGGGGCCGTGCAGTTTGAAGCTGGCCTGGGTGTCGACAACTTCAGCGTTGAACAGCGCAATCAGGCGTTGTCGTTCGCTGTCGATCAGCGAAGGGTGGAAGACCAACTGACTGCTCTGCACCCGGTGGTCGCTGATCAGCGCCCAGGCATACAGCCCAAAGCGCGCGTCCGGCAGGTGCAGGTCGTCCACCGCCAAATGCGGCATGTGTTCCAGGTGGCGGCCGAAGTCGTAGCTCAGGTAGCCGATCAAACCCCCGGCAAACGGCAACTCATAGCCAGCAGGTAAACCCGCCTCACCCAACTGCGCGAGGTTTTCGCGCAAGCGTTGCAGGAAATCACTGCCGTTTTCGTCGGGCCGTACCGTCAGCGTTTCCACTGGCCAGGCGCTGAGCAGGTCATAGCGCCCGCGTTCGGCAGCCGGGCGGCCGCTGTCGAGCAACACTGCGCCGGGGGCATGACGAATCGCCGCGAAGTAGTCGGCGGGGTTGGCCCGGTAGGGCAGCGGGTGTACAGAGCAGGTCGACATGCGGGGTGGATCAGCTGTTGGCTTGGGGGAGGCGATTGTAGTCCCCCGAAGGGTTTGGTCCTAGAGCGCGGTTTAAATGGGGCAGCGAGCAAGCCCGCTCCCACAGTTGAGTGGCGTCAGCCTTCAACGGCGGGAATATGCCCGAACATCTCCTGCACGAACTTAACCCGCTCTTCCGGCGTTTCGGTCACGCCCGCAGCTTTCAATTCTTCCAACCGCGCTTCCACCGCATGGGTGCGCAACGTCAGGCCGCAGTCGTTGGCAATCTGGATATTCAGCCCCGGCCGTGCGTTCAGCTCGAGGATCAGCGGGCCTTTCTCCTGGTCCAGCACCATGTCCACGCCGATGTAACCCAGCCCGCACAGCTCATAACAGCTGGCCGCCAACTTCATGAAACCGTCCCAGTTGGGCAGTTGCACGCCATCCACCGCGTTGGTGGTGTCGGGGTGTTTGGTGATGATGTTGTTCAGCCAGGTGCCGCGCAGCGTCAAACCCGTGGCCAGGTCGACACCCACGCCAATCGCGCCCTGGTGCAGGTTGGCCTTGCCGCCGGATTGGCGCGTCGGCAAGCGCAGCATGGCCATTACCGGGTAACCCATCAGCACAATAATGCGGATGTCCGGCACGCCTTCGTAGCTGATGCTCTTGAAGATCTGGTCGGGCACCACACGGTATTCAATCAGCGCGCGGTCACGGTGGCCGCCCAGGGAATACAGGCCGGTGAGGATGCTGGAAATCTGGTGTTCGATTTCTTCATGGCTGATGATCTTGCCGGACACCGTGCGATAGCGCCCTTCAAAACGGTCGGCCACCACCAGGATGCCATCGCCGCCGGCACCCTGGGCCGGCTTGATCACGAAGTCGCTGCGCCCACCGATGATCTCGTCGAGCTTGTCGATTTCTTTCTCGGTGGAAATGATCCCGTACATTTCCGGCACGTGAATGCCGGCCGCCATGGCCCGTTCCTTGGTGATGATCTTGTCATCCACAATCGGGTACAGGCTGCGCTTGTTGTACTTGAGCACGTAGTCGGCGTTACGCCGGTTGATGCCCATGATCCCCCGCGCTTCCAGGGCCTTCCAGGTTTTCCAGAAGCCGAACATTACGAGTCAGCCTTGAGGAAGGCCTTGAAACGCACCAGTTCGGTCAGGCGGTAGCCGCGATAACGACCCATGGCCAGCATGAAACCCACCAGGATCAACAGGACTGCCGGGAAGGTGAACACAAAGTAGATCAGCTCCGGCACGCTCATGATGATGTGCGCCAGCGAGGCGGCGAACAGCGTACCAATCGCTACTTTCAGCGCATGGTTGGCGCCGCGTTCTTCCCAGGTGATCGACAGGCGTTCGATGGTCATGGTCAGAATCACCATCGGGAACAGCGCCACCGACAGCCCGCGCTCCAGGCCCAGCTTGTGGCTGAACAAACTGATGGCCGCAATCAGCACCACCACGAAGGTCAGCACCACCGAGAGCCTCGGCAGCATCTGCAGCTTCAAGTGTTCCAGGTACGACCTGAGCGACAAGCCCAGCGCGGTAATAATGGTGAACAGCACGATGCCAAAGCCCAGTTGCGTCTCGCGAAACGCCAGGGCGATCAGCACCGGGGTGAAGGTGCCCAGCGTCTGCAGGCCGATCAGGTTGCGCAGGATCAGAATCACCAGCACGCCAATCGGGATCATCACCATGATCATGAAGGTTTGCTGGGTTTGCAGCGGCAGGCCGTACAGCGAGTATTCGAGGAAGTTGGCGTCGGTGTTCTCGTCGGTCAGCTTGGCCAGGCGAATCGCGTTCATTTCGCTGTTATTCAGGCTGAAGGTCACCATGGCTTTCTTGCCGCCATCGACCGTGATCAGGTTTTCATCGCCGGTCCACCACAGCAGGCGGTCGGCGGGCAGGCCTTGCTCGCCGGTTTCCGGGTTGAAATACAGCCAGTCATTGCCATTGAAGCTGCGCAGCCACAGTTCCGGGGTTTGCGGCTGGTCGGCGACGAGGCGGATGGTGTGGACTTTTTCCACCGGCACATGGGCGATGGACAGCAATAACTCGACGATCTTGGCCTTGTGCGGCGTCGACGGGTCGCCCGCCAGCAGCAGCTTCACATTGTCGTCGTTGAGGTTGTTGGTGCGCTTGATCGCTTCGGTAATAAAGGTTTCGACGTCGGCCGAATGCTGGCGGATCGGCGCCAGCAAGGCTTCGGCGGCGATTTTTTCCGGGCCTTCCACAGCAATGCTGTCGCGGAAGGTCGGACCTTTGACCTTGACCTTTTCGCCGCTGTAACGCTTGGTCAGCACCAGGCGGTAATACAGCGTCTGGTTGCCCTTGGCGCGGCGCGCCGACCAGGTGACCTTGCGGTTACCGTCGGTGCGGTTGACGCTCACGCCGTAGTTATTGGAGATGAAACTCTCGTTGAGGCTGACGAAGTCGCGGCTCAGGGGCGGCACGAACATCGAGATCTTCACCGGGTCTTTGGGGCTGGCGACAAACTCGACCTTGGCGTCGATGTTCCACAGGTCGTCGGTGGCGTCCTCGGTGACGGGAATCCCCAGCACGAAAATCTGGTAGGCGGTGACCGAAATACCCAGCACCACCAAAATGGTGATGAGGATTTTCAGGTGCAGGGTCAAAGAGCGCATTCGGTTTACTCGGCGGTAGGAGCGTCAGCGGCGCAGGCAGGTTTGCCCGCTGCGTATTTAAGACTGGGGTCGACCAGCGCATCAAAGCGTTTCAAGGCTTCGGAGCCGATCAGCAGCGGGTATTGGAATGCGCTGCGGTCAGTCAAGTTCACTTCGATGCTGCGTAAAGCAGTGCCCATGCAAATGTCCAGAGCGATGACTGGGCGGGCGGTGTAGTTCTTGTCCTCATCGGGGTCGTAGTCGCCGGCGCGGCGTTTGATTTTGCTGACGCGGGCCAGGGGGCGTTCGATGGGGTGGGAATGGGCGGTGTCGATGGCCAGGTAGAAACGTACCCAGGACTCACCGTTGCGTTTGAAGCGCTTGATGTCGCGGGCGCTCAACGAGGCGGTCTTGGCGCCGGTGTCGAGTTTGGCCGCCACTTCCAGGTCAATGCCCGCCAGTTTCGCGTATTCATTCAGGCCATACACGGTCTTCTCGGCGGCGCCGCCAAGGCTGGGTATGCACGCTAGGCAAAACATTAAAAGGAAGGGCTTGAGTCTCATAGATCCTGAGGCGCTGCAGTGCGATGTTTAATTCAAGGCGACTGGCATTGCTGCGCAATCTCGGGTGCGCCGTTTCATCAAGTGATGTCAGGCAAAAGCGGCGGGCATTCTAACATGATGCTTTTTTGGCGCCAGCGCTGGCAGGCGGCCATGCCCCTATTCAGCGCAGAAGGGGTTATTAGACGATTGTCGACAATGTTGATTTATTCTTTGACTATTTTGGCTTGAGTGGCTAGTTTTTGCGGCATTGCTTTTAAAGGTGTCGACAATATGCTGGATCAACTGGAAACCCCAGTGGTGGCGCAGGACGATTCCCAGACCATGTCCGAGAACGTCTTCCGGCGCATCCAGGCCGCCATCGTCAAAGGCGAAATCGCCCCCGGCAGCAAGATTTCCGAGCCGGAACTGGCCCGCACCTACGGCATCAGCCGTGGCCCGCTGCGCGAAGCCATCCACCGCCTGGAAGGCCAGCGCCTGCTGGTGCGCGTGCCTCACGTTGGCGCGCGAGTGGTGTCCTTGAGCCATGCCGAGCTGATCGAGCTCTATGAAATCCGCGAGTCCCTGGAGGGCATGGCCTGCCGCCTGGCCGCCGAGCGCATGACCGACGCGGAAATCGAAGAGCTGCGCCAGGTGCTTCATACCCATGAGCGCGACGAAGCGTTCCAGGCCGGCCTGGGCTACTACCAGCAAGAGGGCGACTTCGATTTTCATTACCGGATAATTCAAGGCGCCGGTAACCGCACCCTCACCCAAATGCTCTGCGGCGAGCTGTACCAATTGGTGCGCATGTACCGCATCCAGTTCTCCGCCACGCCTAATCGTCCACGCCAGGCTTTTGCCGAGCACCACCGCATTCTTGACGCGATTGCCGATCGCGACGGTGAACTGGCCGAATTGTTGATGCGCCGGCATATCGGCGCCTCCAAACGCAACATTGCCCGTCACTTCCCCGACGGCACTTCCTGAAGAGGTGAGTCATGAGTTCTAACAACAAAAGTACACCCGGCCAGCGTTTCCGTGACGCGGTCGCCAGCGAACATCCGTTACAGGTCGTTGGCGCGATCAACGCCAACCACGCGCTGCTGGCCAAGCGCGCCGGTTTCAAGGCGATTTACCTGTCGGGTGGCGGCGTGGCGGCGGGTTCTCTGGGCGTGCCAGACCTGGGCATCACGGGCCTGGATGACGTGTTGACCGACGTGCGCCGCATCACCGACGTGTGCGACCTGCCGCTGCTGGTGGACGTGGACACCGGTTTTGGCTCCTCGGCCTTCAACGTGGCGCGCACGGTCAAGTCGATGATCAAGTTTGGCGCGGCCGCCATCCATATCGAAGACCAGGTCGGCGCCAAACGCTGCGGCCATCGCCCGAACAAAGAAATCGTGTCCCAGCAGGAAATGGTCGACCGCATCAAGGCCGCCGTGGATGCGCGCACCGATGACAGTTTCGTGATCATGGCGCGCACTGACGCCCTCGCAGTCGAAGGTTTGGAGTCGGCACTGGAACGCGCCGCCGCCTGCATCGAAGCCGGCGCTGACATGGTGTTTCCCGAAGCCATCACTGAGCTGGAGATGTACAAGCTCTTCGCCTCCCGCGTGAAGGCACCGGTCCTGGCCAACATCACCGAATTCGGCGCGACGCCGCTGTACACCACCGAACAGTTGAAATCTGCCGATGTTTCCATCGTGCTGTACCCGCTCTCGGCCTTCCGCGCCATGAACAAGGCCGCCGAGAATGTCTACACCGCGATCCGTCGCGATGGCACTCAACAGAACGTGATCGACACCATGCAAACCCGCATGGAGCTCTACGATCGCATCGACTACCACACCTTCGAGCAGAAGCTCGACGCGCTGTTCGCCGCGAAAAAGTAAAGAACGCGCCTCCCTGAATAACTACAAAATTGGAGAACAACCATGGCTGAAGCAAAAGTATTGAGTGGCGCCGGCCTGCGTGGCCAGGTGGCCGGGCAGACCGCACTGTCCACCGTGGGCCAGGCCGGCGCCGGCTTGACCTATCGCGGCTACGACGTGCGTGAACTGGCCGCCGATGCGCAATTTGAAGAAGTCGCCTACCTGCTGCTGTACGGCGAATTGCCAACCAAAGCCGAACTGGCGGCCTACACCGCCAAACTCGGCAAGCTGCGCGACTTGCCGCAGGCGCTTAAAGAAGTGCTGGAACGCATCCCCGCCGACGCCCACCCGATGGACGTGATGCGCACCGGCTGCTCGTTCCTGGGCAATATCGAGCCCGAAAAAGACTTCAGCGTGCAGCGCGATGTCACCGACCGCCTGCTTGCCGCTTTCCCGGCGATCATGTGCTACTGGTATCGCTTCAGCCACGATGGCAAAAAGATTGACTGCGTGACCGACGAGCCGAGCATCGGCGGCCATTTCCTGCACCTGTTGCATGGCAAGAAGCCGAGCGAGTTGCACGAGAAGGTCATGAACGTGTCGCTGATCCTTTACGCCGAGCACGAGTTCAACGCCTCGACCTTCACCGCCCGTGTGTGCGCCTCGACCCTGTCCGACCTGTATTCCTGCGTCACCGCCGCCATCGGTTCGCTGCGCGGCCCGCTGCACGGCGGCGCCAACGAAGCCGCGATGGAAATGATCGAGCGTTTCGGCTCGGCCGAAGAAGCCGTCGAAGGCACCCTCGGCATGCTGGCGCGCAAAGACAAGATCATGGGCTTTGGCCACGCGATCTACAAAGACAGCGACCCGCGTAATGAAGTGATCAAGGGCTGGTCGAAAAAGCTCGCTGACGAAGTGGGCGACAAGGTGCTGTTCCCGGTCTCCGAAGCCATCGACAAGACCATGTGGGAGCAGAAGAAACTGTTCCCCAACGCCGACTTCTACCATGCCTCGGCGTACCACTTCATGGGCATCCCGACCAAGCTGTTCACGCCGATTTTCGTCTGCTCACGTCTCACCGGCTGGGCCGCGCATGTGTTCGAGCAGCGCGCCAACAACCGCATCATCCGTCCAAGCGCCGAGTACATCGGCGTTGAGCAGCGCAAGTTCGTGCCAATCGAACGTCGCTGAGTGAGGAGACCGACGAGCCGGGAATGGGTATGAGGTCAAATGTGGGAGGGGGCTTGCCCCCGATAGCAGTCTGTCAGTTGATACAGCTGGCACTGAACCACCGCCATCGGGGGCAAGCCCCCTCCCACATGTTGATCACATTCCAATTCTGGATCTGCGCAGGTCTTCCTTTTGCAACTACCGTGACCGAGTCCTGACGATGAACACTGAATTTCGCAAACCGCTCCCTGGCAGCCGCCTGGATTTCTACGACGCCCGTGCGGCAGTCGATGCAATCGACCCCGGCGCCTACGCCACTTTGCCGTACACCTCCCGCGTGCTCGCGGAGAACCTGGTGCGCCGTTGCGACCCGGCCACGCTCAATGCGTCCCTGAGCCAACTGATCGAACGCAAGCGCGACCTCGACTTCCCCTGGTTCCCGGCGCGTGTGGTGTGCCACGACATCCTCGGCCAGACCGCCCTGGTCGACCTCGCCGGCCTGCGCGACGCCATCGCCCTGCAAGGCGGTGACCCGGCCCAGGTCAACCCGGTGGTGCCGACCCAGTTGATCGTCGACCACTCCCTGGCGGTCGAAGCCGGTGGTTTTGACCCGGACGCGTTCGAGAAAAACCGCGCCATCGAAGACCGTCGCAACGAAGACCGTTTTCACTTTATCGAGTGGACCAAAAAGGCTTTCAAGAACGTCGACGTGATCCCGCCGGGCAACGGCATCATGCACCAGATCAACCTGGAGAAAATGTCTCCGGTGATTCAGGTGCGTGACGGCGTGGCGTTCCCGGATACCTGCGTCGGCACCGACAGCCACACCCCGCATGTGGACGCGCTGGGCGTGATCGCCATCGGCGTTGGCGGTCTCGAAGCCGAGAGCGTGATGCTCGGCCGCGCGTCGTGGATGCGCCTGCCGGAAATCATCGGCGTCGAACTCACCGGCAAGCTGCTGCCCGGCATCACTGCCACCGACATGGTGCTGGCGTTGACCGAATTCCTGCGTAAGCAGAAAGTGGTGGGGGCGTGGCTGGAATTCTTCGGCGAAGGCGCCTCCAAGCTGACCCTGGGCGACCGCGCGACCATCTCCAACATGGCCCCGGAATACGGCGCCACCGCGGCGATGTTCTACATCGACCCGCAGACCATCGCCTACCTGAAACTCACCGGCCGCGAAGACGAACAAGTCACCCTGGTCGAGCAGTACGCGCGTCACACCGGCCTGTGGGCGGATGACTTGAAAGGCGCGCAATACGAGCGCGGCCTGACCTTCGACCTGTCCAGCGTGGTGCGCAACATGGCCGGCCCGAGCAACCCGCACGCGCGCGTGGCCACCAGCGATCTGGCATCCAAGGGCATCTCCGGCCAGTGGGACGAAGTGCCGGGGCAAATGCCTGATGGTGCGGTGATCATCGCCGCTATCACCAGTTGCACCAACACCAGTAACCCGCGCAACGTGATCGCCGCCGGCCTGCTGGCGCGTAACGCCAACAAGCTTGGGCTGGCGCGCAAGCCGTGGGTCAAATCCTCGCTGGCGCCCGGTTCGAAAACCGTGGCGATGTACCTCGACGAAGCGGGCTTGACCCACGAGTTGGAGCAGCTGGGTTTTGGTGTGGTGGCGTTTGCCTGCACCACCTGCAACGGCATGTCCGGCGCACTCGACCCGGTGATCCAGCAGGAAATCATCGACCGCGACCTGTACGCCACCGCCGTGTTGTCGGGCAACCGCAACTTCGACGGGCGCATTCACCCCTACGCCAAGCAAGCGTTCCTGGCCTCGCCGCCGCTGGTGGTGGCTTACGCGATTGCCGGCACCATCCGTTTCGACATTGAAAAGGACGTGCTGGGTCTCGACGCCAACGGCAAGGAAATCCGCCTGCAGGACATCTGGCCCAGCGATGAAGAAATCGACGCGGTGGTTAAAGCCTCGGTCAAGCCGGAGCAGTTCCGCGCGGTCTACATTCCGATGTTCGCGATCCACGAAGACACCGGCCCCAAAGTGGCGCCGCTGTACGACTGGCGCCCGCAAAGCACCTACATCCGCCGCCCTCCGTACTGGGAAGGCGCGCTGGCCGGTGCACGCCCACTCAAGGGCATGCGGCCGCTGGCGGTGCTGCCGGACAACATCACCACCGACCACCTGTCGCCGTCCAACGCGATCATGCTCGACAGCGCCGCGGGCGAGTACCTGGCGAAAATGGGCTTGCCGGAAGTCGACTTCAACTCTTACGCAACTCACCGCGGCGACCACTTGACCGCGCAACGCGCGACCTTTGCCAACCCGAAACTGTTCAACGAAATGGTCCAGGAAAACGGCAAGGTCAAGCAGGGTTCGCTGGCGCGTATCGAGCCGGAAGGCCAGGTCACGCGGATGTGGGAAGCCATTGAAACCTACATGGAGCGCAAACAGCCGCTGATCATCATTGCCGGCGCCGACTACGGCCAGGGTTCGTCCCGCGACTGGGCGGCCAAGGGCGTGCGCCTGGCCGGTGTGGAGGCGATTGCCGCCGAAGGCTTTGAGCGTATCCACCGCACCAACCTGGTGGGCATGGGCGTGTTGCCGCTGGAGTTTCTGCCGGGCACCGACCGCCACACCCTGAACATCGACGGCAGCGAAACCTATGACGTGGTCGGCCAACGCACCCCGCGTGCGCAGCTGACCCTGGTGATCAACCGCAAAAATGGCGAACGTGTCGAGGTGCCGGTGACGTGCCGCCTGGACACCGCCGAAGAAGTGTCGATCTACGAGGCGGGCGGCGTATTGCAACGTTTTGCCCAGGACTTCCTGGAATCGGCGGCGACCGCCTGAGGGGTTAACCATGGCACACGCAGCGCAAATCAAGATTCCCGCCACCTACATACGTGGCGGCACCAGCAAGGGCGTGTTTTTCAGCCTCAAGGACCTGCCCGAAGCCGCGCAGGTGCCGGGTGCCGCGCGCGATGCCTTGCTGTTGCGGGTGATCGGCAGCCCCGATCCCTACGACAAGCAAATCGACGGCATGGGCGGCGCCACTTCGAGCACCAGCAAAACCGTGATCCTGGCCAAGAGCACCCGCGCCGATCATGACGTGGACTACTTGTTTGGCCAGGTCTCCATCGACAAGCCTTTTGTCGATTGGAGCGGCAACTGCGGCAACCTGTCGGCGGCGGTGGGTTCGTTTGCCATCAGCGCCGGGCTGGTCGACCCCGCCCGCGTGCCCCGCAACGGCGTGGCCGTGGTACGGGTCTGGCAGGCAAATATCGGCAAGACCATCATCGCCCATGTGCCGATCACCGACGGTGCGGTGCAGGAAACCGGCGACTTCGAGCTCGACGGCGTGACCTTCCCGGCCGCCGAAGTGCAGCTGGAGTTCATGGACCCGGCGGCGGAAGAGGAGGGCGGCGGTGGCTCGATGTTCCCCACCGGCAACCTCATCGACGACTTGGAGGTGCCCGGTGTCGGCACCTTCAAGGCGACGCTGATCAATGCGGGCATTCCGACGATTTTCATCAACGCTGAAGACCTCGGCTACACCGGCACCGAGCTGCAAGGCGCGATCAACAGCGACCCCAAAGCCCTGGCGATGTTTGAGACCGTGCGGGCCTATGGCGCATTGCGCATGGGCCTGATCAAGCATCTTGACGAAGCCGCCCAGCGTCAGCACACGCCCAAGGTCGCCTTTGTGGCCAAGCCTTTGGACTACGTGGCGTCCAGCGGCAAGGCCATCAAGGCCGGTGATGTGGATTTGCTGGTGCGCGCCTTGTCGATGGGCAAGTTGCACCACGCCATGATGGGCACGGCGGCGGTGGCGATTGGCACGGCGGCGGCGATTTCCGGCACCTTGGTCAACCTCGCAGCCGGTGGTGTCGAGCGTAATGCGGTGCGCTTCGGGCATCCGTCCGGCACCTTGCGTGTGGGCGCGGAGGCGACCCAGGTGAACGGCGAATGGGTGGTTAAGAAAGCCATCATGAGCCGCAGCGCGCGGGTATTGATGGAAGGTTTCGTACGCGTGCCCGGCGACGCCTTTTAATAGGTTGCACCGAACCCATGTGGGAGCGGGCTTGCCCGCGAATGCGGTGGACCAGTCACCTTATGTGCCACTGACAGACCGCCATCGCGGGCAAGCCCGCTCCCACAGGGAATGGTGCTATCCGCACGACCAAGGTGGGCAATCAGACCTGCCAACACATGATCAACCCTGACCCTGAGGATGGAACAACCCCCTAACTGTTTGGAGAACTGCCATGAGCGCCAACGTCGACCAGAACAACCGCCCCGACTACGACCAGGTCCTGCAGGACATTGCCGATTATGTCCTCGATTACCGCATCGACTCCCAGGCCGCATTGGACACCGCCCGCAACTGCCTGATGGACACCCTCGGCTGTGGCCTGCTGGCCCTGCGTTTTCCCGAGTGCACCAAGCACCTGGGGCCACTCGTCGAGGGCACCGTCGTGCCGTTCGGGGCGCGCGTGCCGGGCACTTCGTTGCGCCTGGACCCGGTCAAAGCCGCCTGGGACATCGGCTGCATCGTGCGTTGGCTCGACTACAACGACACCTGGCTCGCCGCCGAATGGGGCCACCCTTCGGATAACCTCGGCGGCATCCTCGCCGTGGCCGACCACCTTTCGCAAAAGCGCGTGGCCAATGGCGACGCGCCGCTGACCGTGCGCGCGGTGCTGGAAGCGATGATCATGGCCCACGAAATCCAGGGCGTGATCGCCCTGGAAAACTCCTTCAACCGTGTCGGCCTCGATCACGTGCTGCTGGTGAAAGTCGCCTCCACGGCGGTCTCCGCCAAGCTGATGGGCGCCAACCGCGAGCAGTTGCTTGCAGCGTTGTCCCATGCATTTGTCGACGGCCAGGCACTGCGCACTTACCGCCATGCACCCAATGCGGGCTCGCGCAAATCCTGGGCGGCTGGCGATGCGTCGAGCCGTGGCGTGCGCCTGGCCGATATCGCCTTGCGCGGCGAGATGGGCATTCCCGGTGTGTTGAGTGCGCCGCAGTGGGGGTTCTATGACGTGCTGTTCAGTCACACCAACAACGACCTGGCGCTCAAGCCTGAGGACAAGCGCGCGTTCCGCCTGTCGCAGCCTTACGGCACTTATGTGATGGAAAACGTCCTGTTCAAGATCAGCTTCCCGGCCGAATTCCATGCGCAAACCGCCTGCGAAGCCGCAGTGACCTTGCACCCGCAGGTCAAAGCTCGCCTGCATGAAATCGAGCGCATTGTGATCACCACCCATGAGTCGGCGATTCGCATCATCTCCAAGGTCGGCCCGTTGGCCAACGCCGCCGACCGCGACCACTGCCTGCAATACATGACCGCGGTGCCGCTGGCCTTCGGCAATCTGGTGGCCGAGCAGTACGAGGACGCGTTTCACGCGGCCCACCCGATCATCGATGAGCTGCGCCAGAAGATGGTGATCGTCGAAGAGCCACGCTACAGCCGCGAATACCTGGAGGCCGACAAGCGCTCCATCGCCAACGCGGTGCAAGTGTTTTTCAAGGATGGTTCCAGCACCGAGCAGGTGGCGGTGGAGTACCCGATTGGCCATCGTCGGCGTCGGGTGGATGGCATTCCATTGCTGGAGGACAAGTTCAAGGCCAACCTGGCCACGCGGTTTACCGCGCAGCGCAGTGCCGAGATTTTTGCCCTGTGCAAGGATCAGGCGAAGCTTGAGGCCACGCCAGTGAATCGGTTTGTGGACCTGTTTGTGGTCTGAACAGCACCACAACACTCACTGTGTAAACCCAATCACTGTGGGAGCTGGCTTGCCTGCGATAGCATCACCTCGGTGTATCTGAAAGACCGAATTGCCTGCATCGCAGGCAAGCCAGCTCCCACATTTGCCCTGTTTGCTCAATAAAAAGTGTTCGGCTTACATACTACCTTCCACATCATCCAGGCTGAAGGTCTCGGTATGGTCGTCATAGGAGAAAATCTCCGCATACCGACCCCACGCCACCACGCTTTCCAGGGTTTTTTGCACAAAGGCTTCGGTCATTGAGTCTTCCAGTTCCTGCTCGAAGCGCACCCGTGGCGCGCGGTGCCCGCTGCGCTCAAGCAATACCTGATGAATGCGCGCGGCCAATGGCACATGCCGGATCAAATGCTCGGCGAACAGGGTTTTGCGTTCCTGGGTGCCGTAGTCGGCGAACAGTTTGCCGGCGTCGGTGAGGGTGATGTCGGCGCCCTTGAGTTCGGCGAAACCCAAATGCTCGAGCATCTCGGCCACCGGGAATAAATCGTCCACTTCCAGCAGGCGGCGCTCGGCCACCGTGGGCAAACCTGCGTGGCCGTTGTAAGGCTCGGCGGCCAGGGTTTCGATCAGGCCGGCCATCAGGTTGGTCGACACTTCCGGCAGCAGGCTGCCCATTTTCAGCTCGGGGATGCCTTTGGCATCGGCGCTGCGTCGGTCGGTCATCAAGGCATAAATGTCGTCGACCATTTGCCGAAAGGTCGGGTCCAGGCGGTTGCGCGGGTGCGCAAATGGCACCTTGATTTCGGCGACCACCCGGCCCGGGTTGGACGACAACACCAGGATGCGGTCGCACATCAGCACCGCTTCTTCGATGTTGTGGGTCACGATCAGGATCGATTTGATCGGCAGTTGCTTGCCGCTCCACAAGTCCAGCAAGTCGGTGCGCAGGGTTTCGGCGGTGAGCACGTCGAGGGCCGAGAACGGTTCGTCCATCAGCAGCAGCGTCGGGTTGACCACCAGGCCACGGGCAAAGCCCACGCGCTGGCGCATGCCGCCGGACAACTCGCGCGGGTAGGCGTTTTCAAAACCGTCCAGGCCGATCAGGTCGATGGCGGCCAGGGCACGGCGGCGGCTTTCCTTGCGCTCGACTTGCAAGGCTTGCAGGCCGGCTTCCACGTTTTCCAGCACGGTCAGCCAGGGGAACAGCGCAAAGGTCTGGAACACCATGGCCACACCTTCGGCCGGGCCGTTCAGCGGGGCGCCGTTGTAGCGCACTTCGCCCGACGACGGCTGAATCAGCCCGGCGATGATGCGCAGCAAGGTGGACTTGCCCGAGCCGGAGCGGCCGAGCATGCCGACGATCTCGCCTTCGTGCAGGCTCAAGTCCACGCCGCTGAGCACTTGCAGCTCGTCTTTGCCCTTGCCGAAAACCCGGTTGACGTTTTTCAGCGAGTAGATTTGCGGGGTATCAGCAGCGTGTTCGGTATTGGTATTCATCACAGCGAATCCCGTCAATTCAAGCGAAGTTTGTTTTCAGCCAGGGCGTACATCGGCCGCCAGACTGCGCGGTTGAAGGCCACCACAAAGATCGACATCACCACCACGCCCAGGGCGATTTTCGGGAAGTCGCCGGCGGCGGTGGTCTGTGCAATGTAGGCGCCCAGCCCGTGGGCGACCACGTTGTCCTGGCCCCAGGACACGTACTCGGAAACGATACTGGCGTTCCACGCGCCGCCCGAAGCGGTAATGGCGCCGGTAACGTAATAGGGGAAGATCCCCGGCAGCATCACCTTTCGCCACCACAACCAGCCGCGGATGCGGAAGTTGGCGGCAGCTTCCTTGAAGTCATTGGGAAACGCGCTGGCCCCGGCGATCACGTTAAACAGGATGTACCACTGGGTGCCCAGCACGATCAGCGGGCTCAGCCAGATATCCGGGTTGAGCTTGTAGTGCAGAATCACGATGACGAATACCGGGAACAGCAGGTTCGCCGGGAAGGCGGCAAGGAACTGCGCCAGGGGCTGGATTTTCTCCGCAAGGCGGGGACGCAGGCCGATCATCACGCCCAGCGGCACCCAGATGAGTGATGCGATCAGGATCAGCCCGGTTACCCGCAGCAGCGTGATCAGGCCCAGCAGGAACACATGGCCGACCTCGGCAAAGGTCACTTCGGTGCCGACGTACTGCACGATGTGATACAGCGCATAAGCGGCCAGCAGCGCGATGAGTGTGCCCCACACCCAATCGATCACTTTTGAGGCCTTCGGTGTTTCTGCCGGCAACGCCTTGAGCGCACTGCCCGCAAGGCTGAAACGCTTGTTACCGATTCGGCTGATGGCACGGGTGATCGGGCGCAGGATGCGCTGAACCACGCGCGTGCGCTGGATCAGGTTCAACAGCCAGGATTGCGGCGCGGCGCCCTGAGAGGCCGTGGTCTCCATGCGGAACTTGTCGGCCCAGGCCACCAGCGGACGGAACAGGAACTGGTCATACATCAGGATGACCACGATCATCGCCAGAATCACGTAACCCACGGCGTGGAGGTCTTTCTGGGCAATGGCCAGGGCCAGGTAAGAACCCACGCCCGGCAGGGTGATGGTCTTGTCGCCGACGGTAATGGCTTCGGAGGCGACCACAAAAAACCAGCCGCCGGACATGCTCATCATCATGTTCCACACCAGCCCGGGCATGGCGAAGGGCACGTCGAGCTTCCAGAACTTCTGCCAGCCGGAAAGCCGCAGGTTGGTCGACACTTCGACCAGGTCGTGGGGCAGCATGCGCAGCGACTGGTAGAAGCTGAAGGTCATGTTCCAGGCCTGGCTGGTGAAGATCGCAAAGATCGCCGCGAACTCGGCGCCCAGCACACGCCCGGGAAACAGCAACAGGAAAAACGTCACGGTAAAAGAGATATAGCCGAGCACCGGCACCGATTGCAGGATGTCGAGCACCGGCACCAGCAGTTTCTCGGCACGCCGGCTTTTGGCGGCCAGGGTGCCGTACAACAGGGTGAAGACCAGTGCGGCGACCATCGCCGCGAGCATGCGCAGGGTGGTGCGCATGGCGTATTCCGGCAGGTTGGCCGGGTCCAGAGAGATGACTTCACTTTGCAACGTGGCGATTGGTGCCCAGGTTTCCCGCGCCGTAATGGAGAAAAACAATAAAAAACCGATCACCAAAGGCAAGGCGACCAAATCCCAGCGATTGGGTAGCAAGCGCAGCGTGGACGCCGGTAAATAGTGACGAAACACTCTGTTCATAGGCAGTCAGTCCTGCAGCGTTCAGGGGCGTGATGGGAGTGAGCTTAGCTGCTGCACGAATGACCCACCGAGAAGGGCGGGCGCTGTTTTCGTGAGTCAGGGGCAACGAGGCGTTGCAGGCGGGATTGTACGTTTCTGAATGTTACAAGCACATAAATTTGCTGTCAGTTTCCTGTACGAACTGCGGCTTATGTGTTGGTGCGCCGGGCGTCCGCCCCTGACACAAGCGCAAGGCACCGCTGTTTTTGCCTGAGATACAAATAGCCACTTACCCGCCCTACGGTTCCGGAACCCTCTTTCAGAGAAACGCCAATCAGGTAACCAGACGGCGTGCGAACGCAGGCCTTCAAATCGGCAATCACGACTTCACTACCTGAATCTGGGAAGGTCCCTATGACTAGCGTAAATACTCGGCCAGCACCCTACACGGTTGGCTATGAACAGCCTCAAAAGCCGTCGCCCATCAGCTACCAGGACAGCGCCCGCGCTTCCGAACGAGCCAGTACCCAGCCCGATCCGGCGCCGCTGCGTCCTGCGATGACGCCCGAGCAGCGCGGCCAGTTCTCAAGCCACAGCGCGATTGTGAACCCGCCACCGTCACAGGGTTCGGAGGCAGCGGACTCACTGGCAGAACTGACGCAAAAAAATATGGCGCTTCGTGCCAAGTTCCAGGGGTTTGCCGCTGAGGTTGGGCCACAGATCCAGAGCCTCCAACAGCAAGTCGTCGACCTGACTCAGCAACTCAATACACCCCGTGAAGCCACTCAACCCTCCTCGAATCAGCCTGAGGCTACGCCGCAGAACCGTTCTGCAGGTGAGCAGCACACTGCGCCGTCACAGGTTTCGCCGGTTACACCGAATCCATCGGGGACTGAGCCGGGCCAGCCTAAAAGTCTTGAAGCGTTGAACCGTGAGAGCCAAGCGTTTCGCCAGGAAGTGTTAGCGTTTTTCGGGGAGCTCAAGACGGTGATTCAGCAACTGCAAGAGCAAATCCAGGGCTTGGCTCAACGCATTGACGCGATTGGCACGCCTCAGAACGCGGTGCCTTCCGAGCCGGAAAATTCTGCTGAGCCTGGTCCGTCACCCGACGCAGCGGCCCCCGCGAATGACCCAACGCCGGCCCCGAGCGATGAGCCAGAAGCGACTGCTGCGCGTGGCGTTGAAGCACTCATGAGCGAAAACGCACAGCTACAGGCCGGGCTTGATCAAATGGAAGCACAGTTCAAGGCGGTGATTGCGCAGCTTCAAGCGCAGATCGAGACCTTGAGCAAGAAAATCAGCGAGCAAAAGCAATAAGGGCTGCACCGCGTCGGCCTTGTATGGGGGCACCCCATACGGGCCGCGTCAGGGTTGATCTATCCCTCGAACCGCAGGATCACCCGGCGGTTGTGCTTGCTCTTCTTTTCGATTTTCTCGCAGAACACCCGGCCGATTTCCTCGGTGTTGATCACATGGGTGCCACCGCATGGCTGGATATCGATGCCGGCGATTTCAATTACCCTCACCGAACCCTGGATCACCGGCGGCGCTACTGCCTGGGTACGGGTGATCTGCAGCAGGGTTGAGTACTCCGAGGCGGGCATCGACAGGGTTTTCACCACGTGGGCCTGCTCGATCAGGGCGTTGAGTTCGCGGGTGATGCTGTCTTTATCGAGGGTCATTTCCGGCAAGTCGAAATCCAGCCGGCCTTTGTCTGCGCCGATGCTGCAACCGGTAACGGGGGCATCAATGATCGAGCACAGCAAATGCAGGCAGGTGTGCATCTTCATATGCTGGTAGCGGCGCTCCCAGTCCAGACCCGCGTCTACCTGCACCCCGGCAGTCAACTGCGGCGGGCACTCTTCGACTTGATGCCAGATGATCGAACGCAGCACCGGGTCGCGTACGGTGCCGATCACTTCGACCCGCGTGCCATCGGCCAGTGTCAGGTGCCCGGTGTCGCCCGGCTGGCCGCCGCCGGTGGGGTAGAACAGCGTGTGCTCCAGGGCAATGCCGTGTTCGCTGACCGCAATTACCCGCGCGCTGAAGGCATTCTGGTAGGGCGCGCTGTCGAACAGCGCCAGGGTTTCCATGGTGTGCACAGACATGTTCAACCTCCGACAATCAGTGGGCTGGCTTGCAACAGGTGACGCACCATCGCACTCAAGCCAGGCGGGGAGAGCAGGGTGATTTCAAATTCCGGCCCGCAGATTTTCAGGTTCAGCGGCAAGCGTGGCAGTTGCTCGCCGACATCGAGGTGGCGCAGGCGAAACTGCAGGTGATGACGCTCTTTCACCGTGGGCTCCAGCATCAGCCCCTGCAACGGGTGAAAGTCGGCGTCGAGCACCGTGACCTTGTGGCTGGCATTCACTTCGCCGACCACGTGCAAACGCTCGTCCAGGGCGAAAGCTCCGAGGTAGTTGCTGTGGTCTGACTCATCGTTTTTCTGCAGTTGAACCTGATTGACCACCTTGACCTTGGTACCGGCTGGCACGTCCTGGGTGATGACACACGAAGGGCTGATAAACACGTTGTCGCCGATCAGCACATACCCCAACACGCGGGCGCCGGCGCCGACCTCGACGTTGTTGCCCAGGCGCGGGTGGCGTTTGCCATCCGGGTTGTTGGCGATCCCGCGGGCGCCCAGTGTCACCCCACAGAGGATGTAGCAGTCGTTGCCGATCTCGCAGGTTTCGCCGATCACTGTGCCGTAACCGTGGTCCAGCACGAAGCGCCGGCCTATGCGCGCAGCGGGATGAATCTCGGCTCCAGAGAGGATTTTGCCCTGGTTGCTGAGCTTCAGAGCCATGCGCGAAAACTCGCCATTGGTTTGATCGGGGAAATGCCATACCAGGTGCGCAAGGCGGTAAAACAGCACGGCCTTGAACGAGGCATAGGATTCCAGAATCAACTCGCCGCGCCCGCGTGACGCCGGGTCGCGATAGGCATAGGCGATCAGGTCTTCGGCCACCGCCTGTGCGGCGTTCTGGATCAGCGGCGCCAGGTGCGGTTCCAGCTGCTTGATCTGCGCAGGCGTCAGGGTCTTGATGAGGTGGGTGAGCAACTCATCGTGCAGCTGTTGCATGTCGATAAAGCCCCCCATGGAGGCACCCCCGCGTTCTGGATGGTTGGGAAACCGGTTATTCGAAACTGGGCAGGTAGCTGTCAGCATTGTCGTAGACCATGGTCAACACCACCGTTTCGGGCGGCAGTTCGGGGGCGAGTTGGGCGATGGCGACCATGTTGGCGGCCGAGGACAAGCCCAGGCTGATGGCGTCGGTGCGCATGATGCGTTTGATCATGTCCATGCATGCCTGGTGCGACACCTTGAGCATGCCGTCGATCACGTCCAGGTTGAGAATGCTTGGGATCAAGCCAATCGACAGGCCCTGGATATGGTGCGGCGCGTGCTGGTTTTTCAGCAGGTCGCATTCCTCCGGTTCCACGCCCATGACCCGCAGTGCAGGCCAGGCGGCCTTGAGCGTTTCGCCGATGCCCGTGAGGTGGCCGCCGGTGCCGATGCCGCTGACGAAATAATCCACGCGCCGTTCACCGAACGCGCGGAGGATTTCCGGTGCGGTGGTGTCGCGGTGGGTTTGCGGATTGGCGCCGTTACGCTGCTGGTTGAGCATCACGTAGCTGGGGTTTTCGAGCTGCAGTTCCATGCACTTTTCGCCGTGGGAGTTGTTCCCCAGGCGGCTGTCCGACAGCACCACCTTGGCACCGTACAGGCGCAGCAGTTTCTGCTTTTCGGGGCTGTAGTTGTCCGGGATCACCAGCACCACTTTGTAACCCAACACGTTGCCGGCCATCACCAGTCCAATGCCGGTGTTGCCGCCGCTGGGCTCGATGATGGTTTGCCCGGAATCGCGCATCAGCACGCCGCGGCGCTCGGCGTCGAGGATCATGCCCAGGGCGATGCGTGCCTTGTGGCTGCCACCTGGGTTGAGGGATTCCAGCTTGGCGTAGACCTCGATGCCAAGG
This sequence comes from Pseudomonas sp. NFX183, assembly GCF_047943075.1. Classification (NCBI taxonomy): domain Bacteria; kingdom Pseudomonadati; phylum Pseudomonadota; class Gammaproteobacteria; order Pseudomonadales; family Pseudomonadaceae; genus Pseudomonas; species Pseudomonas sp. NFX183. The sequence goes on from NZ_CP181333.1 coordinate 3,885,523, forward strand.
TCTTCGGAAAACTGCGCCAGACGCACGATCGGTGTGTGGCCGATCACGTCAAGAATGGAGTTATGCAACATCGCTCAGCCCCCGGATCAGTACAAAGGCATGTCGGGTTCGACGTCGCGAACCCAGTGTTTCATGCCGCCCTGCAGGACTTTGGTGTTGGCGAAACCGGCGGCCAGCAAGGTGCTGGCGGCTTGCTCGGCGCGGGAGCCGGCGTAGCAGATCAGGTAATGGGTATTGTCGCGGCTGAGGCTGTGCAGTTGCTCATCCAGTTCGGCCAGGGGGATATGCACCACGCCCGGCAGTTTGCACACCTCCAGCTCAGTGGCGTCACGCACGTCCAGCAGCACATCGGCACTGCGCTGGTGTTCAAGCACTTGCTTGAGTACTCGCGGCTTGATGTAGCGTTCTTCGGCCAGGGACGGTTGGCTGGGCACGGCATCGGCGCACACTGTCGGCGCCACCGATTCGCTGCGACGCAGCGCCGAGCAGCACGGGCAGTCGGCGCGGCGCTTGAAGCGGATTTCACTGAATTTCATCGCCAGCGCATCGAAGCGCATCAACCGACCGGACAGCGGCTCGCCGATGCCGATCAGCAATTTGATGGCCTCGGTGGCTTGAATCATGCCAACCACACCCGGCAATACGCCGATTACGCCGCCGGCGCTGCAGTTGGGTGCCAGCTCGGCAGGCGGTGCTGAGGGGAACAGGCAGCGGTAGCACGGCCCACCTTTATAGTTGAGCACACTGATCTGCCCGTCGAAGCGGTAGATGGCGCCGTAGACCAGAGGTTTACCCAGTTGCACGCAGGCGTCGTTGACCAGGTAACGCGTGTCGAAATTATCGGTGCCATCGATCACCAGATCGTAGGCGCCCACCAGTTCCAGGGCGTTGTCGGCGTTGAGGGCAGTGTTGTGCGCGTTGATCTGGATGTGCCGGTTCAGATCCTGCAGGCGCTGTTTGGCCGACTCGACCTTGGGCATGCCCAGTGTGCTGTTGCCGTGAACGATCTGGCGTTGCAGGTTGCTGCTTTCCACCACATCGAAGTCCACCAGGCCCAGGGTGCCAATGCCGGCCGCCGCCAGGTACAGGCTGATGGGCGAGCCGAGGCCGCCGGTGCCGATGATCAATACCTTGGCCTTTTTCAGGTTCAACTGACCTTCGCGCCCGACGCCTGGCAGAGTGATATGGCGCACGTAGCGCTGCACTTCTTCGTTGCTTAAAGCCTCGACGTCCATGCCGCCGGAGGTGGCGAGCAGCACTTCGATTCTGGCTTTTTCCGGCAAGGGCTCGTCGGCGTCGATCAGTTCTTCCTCGGCCGTGAACAGGAAGTGTTCCTTGAGCTGATTGTTCTTCTCGTGAAACAGGTGCGGGCGCAGCTGCGGGTGGCTGCTGCAGAGGTTTTCAATGACTTCGCGCAATGTCGATCCGGTGCCCTCGAGGGTCGATTCCGGCAGCTTGGCCACGCGAACCAGAATGTCGGGGAAAGAGACAGCGTTCATGGACAACTCCGTGTGCAGGTCGTTGAAGGGTTGAGGGGCGAAATGCTTGCCGTCCCAGGCAAACAGCTTTGAGCCCAGGGCCTTGCCCTGGCGTACGTCCACCACCAGGTAGCTCACGGGGTAGATCGGCTCACCCAGGAACAGTGCCTTGTCCTGGTCTTCGTCACTGAAGTAGGCGCCGACATCCGGGTGCGAGTGATAGATCACCACTACCGGGTTATCACTGCGCAACGCCTTGTTCATCAGCAGGGTGTCGGCCACCGAGAAGGTGTAGCCGTTGGCCGCGCTGCGCGCGTACATCTGGGGGTTCTTGCGGTGTAATTCGTTCTGGATATTGCTGCCCAGGTACACGCTGCCGTCGGCGAAGACAAAACCACAGCATTCCTCTGGGTAGCTGCGGCTGGCGTGGGCATAGATCTGCTCCAGGGCGTTGGGGCGGAGGACGTCCATGTTTCTCTCGCGTTGCTGATAGGGGTGGGTCAGGAGGCTCAATTTTTCTTGGCCAGGAGTTTTTCGACAGGCAGCTTGGTGATCGCGAAACCAGCCAGCAGGATGGCGGAGTACAGCATCAGGTCACGGGAAATTTCCACGCCTTCGTACCAGGCGCCGATGATCACCGCGAATACCGGGAAGATGATGAACACGAACGACAGAATGATCGGACTCAAGCGCTTGAGCAGCATGAAATACACGATAAACCCGCCCACCGACGCCACCAGCCCCAGGTAGAACAGCGCGCTCCAGGAACGCAGCGTGATGGTTTCGAAGGTGGGTGTTTCAAACCACAGGCCGGCCACAAACAGCATCAACCCGGCAATGCCGATGGGCAGGGTGTTGTAGGTGATGACGCTGATGGCGCTGCCTTTTTGCTTGGTAATGACGTAGCACAAGGCATGCATGATCGCGGCGGTCAGAATCGCCAGCACCCCGAAGAATTCGGCGTGGTCCAGGTGCAGGCCCTGGCTCTTGATGATCATGTAGAGGCTGCCGAAACCGATGCCGATGCCGACCACCTGGGAAAAATAGATGCGCTCGCGCAGAAACAGCGCGGAGAAAATCAGGATAAACACCGGCATGCAGCTGAACAGCAGCGCGGTGAGGCCGGAAGAGACATGCATCTCGCCGTAGTTGAGCAGGTAATAGGGAACGCTGAAGTAGGACAGTGTCACGAATACGAAGAACCAGCGGCTTTCGCGCGGGAACAGGATGGGCTCGCGGCGCACCAGAGCGAAACACAGGAACAGCGGGAAGGCGATCAGGAAGCGCAGGCCCGCCGAGGTCAGCGGTGGCACGCTCTCGACGGCGATCTTGATCCCCAGCCACGTAGTGCCCCAACTCAGGCACACGATAAGAAACATCACGCTGGTTACCAGGCCGGCCAACCACTGTTTCTGAGTTTTTGTTTTTGTTGTGTTTTCAAGAACGGCGGACATTGGCATCGTTTATTGCTTCCCTGAGCCGGAATTGAACTCTATATTGACTGTGTATTAAGTTGTTTCATTCGGTGATTGAACCCGTAAAAGCACACTATTAGGGCGAATGATGGCTGTCAAAACAAATATTGACATGGTGTCAATTATGCGTGAGGGGTTGTCCAGCGGTCAGGGCGTGAAGTACAAGCGCCTGTCCGATGTGATGGAACGGGGCATCCTCGAAGGCTTGATTGAACCCGGACGAAAACTGCCGCCCCATCGGGTGCTTTCCGACAATCTGGGTGTAACCATCGGCACTATCAGCCGAGCCTACGGCGAACTGGAACGCCTCGGGTTGGTGGTGGCGCGGGTGGGTGACGGCACTTTCGTGCGCAAGCGTGGGATGGAGCGCCAGCGTGATGAAGGTTTTCGCAACGTCAGCGAGGAGCCGCGCCATTACTTCGACATGAGCCGTAACATGCATATTCCTGGTCAGGAGACGGTGTTTCTGGCCCAGAGCTTCCAAACCTTGTCGACCAACGCCAAGTTCCTCCAGGACATCAGCGCCTACACCCCGGATGCCGGTTTGCCCCGCTACCGTGAGGCCGGGGCGCAGTGGCTGGTGCAGCGTGATTTTCACCCGATTCCCGAGCAGGTCATCTGCGTCAATGGCGGCCAGCATGGCCTGCTGTGCGCGATGATGGCATTGCTGCGGGCGGGCGATACGGTGGTCACCGAACAGCTGACCTATCCCGGGCTGATCACGGCCGCGCGCATGCTCGGCGTGCGGCTGATCGGCCTGGAGATGGACGAAGAAGGCGTGTTGCCGGGCGCACTGGATGAAGTCTGTCGTAATCACCGGGTTTCGGCGTTGTACTGCACGCCCACCATCCAGAACCCGACCACGGCGGTGTTGTCGGTCGCGCGCCGGGAAGCGTTGGTCAAAGTGTGTCGCGAGCACAATCTGCTGATTCTTGAAGACGAAGCCCACGGCGTATTGGTAGAAGATCGGCCGCCGCCCCTCAGCCATTTCGCGCCTGAACGTACGATTTTGATCAGTAGCCTGAGCAAAGCGGTGTCCGCGGGGTTGCGGGTGGGCTACGTGCATGCGCCACCGGCGCTGGTCAGTCGTATTTCGGCGGCCTTGCGCTCGACGTGCTGGATGGCCACGCCAGTAACCCTGGAACTGGCGACCCAGTGGATCGAAAACGGCACGGCGGAATACCTGCTACGTCAGCAGATCAACGAGATCAGCCGCCGCAAAGCCCTGGTGCGCGACCTGCTGAGCGGCCTGGAGTACCGCACCCACCTCAACAGCCCGCATTTTTGGATTGAAGTGCCGGAGCCCTGGCGCGCGTCGGAAATCGAGGCGGAACTTAAGCAGAATAATTACCTGATCGCCACGGCCGAAGCCTTTGCGGTAGGGCAAACGGCGGTGCCGCAGTTTATTCGGGCGAGTATTTGTAATACGTCGGGTGACGATCAACTTTTGCGGGCTGGGTTTGATGCGCTGGCGACGGCGTTGGGGCAGGGTGGCGGCAGGTTTCACCTGTAGGCAGGTTTACCGCGTTATCGTTCATCGCAGGCCAGCCAGCTCCCACATTTGAATGCATTCCAGTGTAGGAACTCGGTCAAATGTGGGAGCGGGCTTGCCAGCGAAGGCGTCAGTTCAGACAGCGCAGTTATTTGAACCTGCGCTCTACACCCTTCTCCACCAGAATCTTCGCCGATATCTCTTCCACCGAAAAATGCGTGGAATTGATGTGCGCAATATTCTCGCGACGGAACAGATTTTCCACCTCGCGCACTTCGAACTCGCACTGTGCGTAGCTGGAGTAGCGGCTATTGGGCTTGCGTTCGTTACGAATCGCCGTGAGGCGGTCCGGGTCAATGGTCAGGCCGAACAGCTTGTGCTGGTGCGCGCGCAGGGCGGCCGGCAGCGTCAGGTGCTCCATGTCGTCTTCGGTCAGCGGGTAATTGGCGGCGCGGATACCGAACTGCATGGCCATGTACAGGCACGTCGGGGTTTTGCCGCAGCGGGACACGCCCACCAGGATCAAATCGGCCTTGTCATAGTAATGAGTGCGGGCGCCGTCATCGTTGTCGAGGGCAAAGTTTACCGCCTCGATACGCTCCATATAGTTGGAGTTGTGGCCAATGGAATGGGACTTTCCTACTGAGTAGGAGGAGTGTTCACTCAACTCCTGTTCCAGTGGCGCCAGGAACGTGGAGAAGATGTCGATCATGAAACCATTGGAGGTGGCGAGGATCTCACGGATGTCTTGATTGACGATGGTGTCGAAAATGATCGGCCGAAAACCGTCTTTTTCAGCCGCCAGATTGATTTGTTGTACCATGGCTCGCGCTTTATCCACGCTGTCGATATAGGGCCGCGTGAATTTGGCGAAGGTAATGTTTTCGAACTGCGCGAGCAGGCTCTGACCCAATGTTTCGGCTGTGATGCCGGTGCCGTCGGAGATAAAGAAAGCAGATCGTTTCATTTGAGCCCTGGGCCTTAAGCTGATGGCGAATCTTGGATATGATAGGCGCGATTTTGCCGTCCCGCAGTGGGCCGCATTCTCACTTATTTTCCAGGTCCAGGCCACAAGCGCTGGCGTTTGCTCCTACTGAGCCGCTGGCGTCCTGAGCTTTTCCAACACAGAAAGTGGAGAGATCACCTTGGTAGAGTACGTAGTTTCCCTCGATAAGCTCGGCGTCCATGATGTAGAGCATGTGGGGGGCAAGAACGCATCCCTCGGCGAGATGATCAGTAATCTTGCAGGCGCTGGTGTCTCGGTGCCCGGTGGTTTCGCCACCACGGCCCAGGCTTACCGCGACTTCCTCGAGCTGAGCGGCCTCAACGCCCAGATCCACGCCGCGCTGGACGCCCTGGACGTCGATGACGTCAATGCCCTGGCCAAGACCGGTGCCCAGATCCGTCAATGGATCATGGACGCCGAGTTCCCCGAGAAGCTCAACGAAGAAATCCGCACCGCCTTCGCTACATTGTCGGCCGGCAACCCGGACATGGCCGTTGCCGTGCGCTCTTCGGCCACCGCCGAAGACTTGCCGGATGCCTCCTTTGCCGGTCAGCAGGAAACCTTCCTGAATATCCGCGGCGTCGAAAACGTCATCCGCGCCGCCAAGGAAGTGTTCGCCTCGCTGTTCAACGATCGCGCCATTTCCTACCGCGTACACCAAGGTTTCGACCACAAGCTGGTGGCTTTGTCTGCCGGCGTGCAGCGCATGGTGCGTTCGGAAACCGGCACCGCCGGCGTGATGTTCACCCTGGACACCGAATCCGGTTTCCGTGACGTGGTGTTCATTACCGGCGCCTACGGCCTGGGCGAAACCGTCGTGCAGGGCGCGGTCAACCCGGACGAATTTTACGTCCACAAACACACGCTTGAGGCCGGTCGCCCGGCGATCCTGCGCCGCAACCTGGGCAGCAAGGCCATCAAGATGATCTACGGCGACGAGGCCAAGGCCGGTCGCTCGGTAAAAACCGTTGAAGTCGACAAGGCCGAGCGCGCGCGTTTCTGCCTGACCGACGCTGAGGTCAGCGAGTTGGCCAAGCAAGCGATGATCATCGAAAAGCACTACAAGTGCCCGATGGACATCGAGTGGGCCAAGGACGGTGATGACGGCAAGCTGTACATCGTGCAGGCGCGTCCTGAAACCGTGAAAAGCCGCACTTCCGCCAACGTCATGGAACGCTACCTGCTGAAAGAAACCGGCACCGTGCTGGTGGAAGGCCGTGCCATCGGCCAGCGCATCGGCGCCGGCAAGGTGCGGATCATCAAGGACGTGTCCGAGATGGACAAAGTCCAGCCGGGCGACGTGCTGGTGTCCGACATGACCGACCCGGACTGGGAGCCGGTGATGAAACGCGCCAGCGCCATCGTCACCAACCGGGGCGGGCGTACTTGCCACGCGGCGATCATTGCGCGTGAGCTGGGCATTCCTGCGGTGGTGGGTTGCGGCAACGCGACCCAACTGTTGAAAGACGGCCAGGGCGTGACCGTATCCTGCGCTGAAGGCGACACCGGTTTCATCTTTGAAGGTGAGCTGGGCTTCGACATCAAGCAAAACTCCATCGATGCCATGCCGGACCTGCCGTTCAAGATCATGATGAACGTCGGCAACCCGGACCGCGCCTTTGATTTCGCGCAGTTGCCGAACGCCGGTGTGGGCCTGGCCCGCCTGGAATTCATCATCAACCGCATGATCGGCGTGCACCCCAAGGCCCTGCTGAACTACGACGGCCTGCCGCTGGACATCAAGGAAAGCGTCGACAAGCGCATCGCCGGCTACAACGACCCGGTGGGCTTCTATGTCGAGAAACTGGTGGAAGGCATCAGCACCCTGGCGGCGGCGTTCTACCCGAAAAAGGTCATCGTGCGCCTGTCGGACTTCAAGTCCAACGAATACGCCAACCTGATCGGCGGCAAGCTCTACGAGCCCGAAGAAGAAAACCCGATGCTGGGCTTCCGTGGCGCCTCGCGTTACATCAGCGAGGCCTTCCGCGACTGCTTCGAGCTTGAGTGCCGTGCTCTCAAGCGCGTGCGCAATGAGATGGGCCTGACCAACGTCGAGATCATGGTGCCGTTCGTGCGTACCTTGGGCGAGGCGAGCCAAGTGGTCGACCTGCTCGCAGAAAACGGCCTGAGCCGTGGTGAAAACGGCCTGCGCGTCATCATGATGTGCGAGCTGCCGTCCAACGCCATTTTGGCCGAAGAGTTCCTGGAGTTCTTCGACGGTTTCTCCATTGGTTCCAACGACCTGACTCAGCTGACCCTGGGCCTGGACCGTGACTCGGGGATCATTGCCCACCTGTTCGATGAGCGTAACCCTGCGGTCAAAAAGCTGCTGGCCAACGCCATCCAGGCCTGTAATAAGGCCGGCAAGTACATCGGCATCTGCGGCCAGGGCCCTTCCGACCACCCGGACCTGGCCAAATGGCTGATGGAACAGGGTATCGAAAGCGTCTCGCTGAACCCCGATTCCGTGCTGGAAACCTGGTTCTTCCTGGCGGAAGGGCAAGCGTCCGCCTAAGTCGTGACTTAAAAAGTGCCGGTCACGCCTCAAGGGTGACCGGCACTCTTATCTGTGCAGGGCGGAACTCCTTCCGGACGCCGCCCTTTTTTGTGCAAGAGCATTATGCAAAGCAGCAGCAACCTGTTTCCCGTCGCCCTGATCAGTGCTGAACGTCGCGGCGACCTGAGTGAAGATGTGTATCGCCTCAAACCCGGCAACAGCCCTGACGGCACCGTCGAGCTGGCCGTGACGCGTTTGGGCCTGGCCGATGTCCCGGAAAACCGGGGCACGCCGGTCATTTTGTTACACGGTAGTTTTTCCAACCGACGTTTCTGGTACTCGCCCAAAGGCATCGGTTTGGGCGCTTATCTGGCGCGCCAGGGCTTTGATGTGTGGATCGCAGAAATGCGCGGGCATGGCTTGTCCAAGCGCAACCATGACTACGCGAAGAATCGCGTTGCCGACTACGCGCGTTACGATTTGCCGGCCATCGGCGCGTTTGTGCATGAGCAAAGTGCACAAATCCCGCACTGGATCGGGCATTCCCTGGGCGGTACCGCACTGGCTGCGGCCCTCGGCGGGCAGCACCTGGCGGCGCAAGCGGTGGCCTCGGTGGCGTTGTTTGGTTGCCAGGTCAGCCGTACCCACTGGCCGTTGAAAATTCCACCGGTGGAGTGGACCGCTCGTTTGCTCCTGAAACGCTTTGGCGAGGTGTCCGGCGCGCGGTTCAAGCGTGGTCCGGAGGATGAGCCTGCGGGCGTGATGATCGAAGCCATGCGCTGGAACGGCCTGTTCGGTCGCTTTGGCGATGGCAAACAGGATTGGTGGAAAGGCCTCGCCGAAGTCGATGTGCCGTTGTTGGCGGTGAGTGCCGCCGGTGACCAGCAGGACCCGGATTGGGCGTGCCGCAAGTTGTTCGAGCAAGTCGGCTCCGAGCACCGCCAATACCTGTGTCTGGGTCGCCAGCAGGGCTTCAGCGGGGATTTCGGGCATGTCGAGATGCTGGTCAGCAAAGCTGCTCAAGCCGAGGTATGGCCAATGGTGGTGCGGTGGTTGAACGATCCACTGACACCCTTGGCCGGGGCGTACCCGCAGGTACTGGCAGCTGTTTGATCAAGCGCTCTGCCAAGGGCGTTTCACTCGTGTGTGGTTGCGGCTAAGATATGACGCGTTAAACGCTTCTGGTCATATTCAGTCGCGCAGTCGCTATTGCGTTGCGACGAAGCGAGTCCGATCATGGCCGCCGCCAACCGGTGAACCGTTAAAGATTGCCTGTTGCGACACGTTTTTCTGATGTACACCGTGGGATGTTCGACCTCTTCTTTGATGACAGGAGTTTCTCGATGAACCATTACGTGACGCCCGATCTGTGCGACGCCTACCCGGAGCTGGTGCAGGTGGTTGAGCCGATGTTCAGTAATTTCGGTGGCCGGGATTCCTTTGGCGGCGAGATCGTCACCATCAAATGCTTCGAGGACAACTCCCTGGTCAAGGGACAGGCCGATCAGCCGGGCGCCGGCAAGGTGCTGGTGGTCGACGGTGGTGGCTCCCTGCGTCGCGCGTTGCTCGGCGATATGATTGCCGAGAAAGCCGCAAAAAACGGCTGGGAAGGGCTGGTGATCTACGGGTGCATCCGTGATGTCGATGTCATTGCCCAAACCGATTTGGGCGTACAGGCGCTGGCCACTCACCCGATGAAGACCGACAAGCGCGGCATTGGCGACCTGAACGTGGTGGTGACCTTCGCCGGCGTGACGTTCCGCCCCGGTGAATACATTTATGCGGACAATAACGGCGTGATCGTCTCGCCCAGCCCGCTGAAAATGCCTGAATAAACTGCTGTTGCCGATAGGGGTGAGGATGTTCGAGGAAGAAAACGCGCAATGGGGGCTGGTGCATGCCCTGGTGCTGGACGGTAAAGGCGGTGCGCGTTCGATTGCCCGGACTGAGCTCGACGACTTGCAACTGCAGCCTCAGGAAAGCTTGTGGCTGCATTGGGATCGCAGCCATCCGCAGACCCAGACCTGGCTGCGTAAATCCAGTGGCTTGAGCGAGTTTGCCTGCGATTTGCTGCTGGAGGAAAACACCCGTCCGCGCCTGTTGCCGCTGCCCGAAGCCCAATTGCTGCTGTTTCTGCGCGGGGTCAACCTGAACCCGGGCGCCGAGCCGGAAGACATGGTGTCGGTGCGGATCTTCGCAGCGGCCGATCGCGTGATTTCCTTGCGCCTGCGTCCGCTGCGCGCGACCGATGAGTTGCTGGTGCAACTGGCGGAGGGCAAAGGGCCGAAAACCGCTTCGGAACTCATCCTTTATATGGCGCAGTACCTGACCAACAAAGTGCAGGATCTGGTTACCGATCTGTCTGAAGTCGTCGATATCGAAGAAGAAAAATTGGATGCCGACGAACGGTATACTCCGGAACATGGCAGCGTCCTGCAGATCCGTCGGCGCGCGGCGGGGCTCAAACGTTTCCTCGCCCCTCAGCGAGATATTTTTGCCCAGCTGACGCGAACCAAATTGCCGTGGTTTTGTGATGACGATGCTGACTACTGGAACGAATTACACAACAGCCTGACGCGTTACCTGGAAGAGCTCGAATTGGCTCGAGAGCGCGTGGGGCTTGTGCTTGAGACCGAAGACCGGCGATTGAGCCTGCGGATGAATCGCACCATGTACCGCTTCGGTATCATCACCGGGATTTTTTTGCCGATGAGTTTTCTCACCGGTTTGCTGGGTATAAATGTGGGCGGGATTCCGTTCTCCGCCAGCCCCTACGGATTCATGATTGCGTGCCTGATGATGGTGGTCGTCGCCTTGGGACAATGGTGGCTATTTCGACGATTGCGCTGGGTTTGACCTGAATATGACCTGAACGTAGTAGGGGGTACATGTGACCCCAGGAATTTAACCCTCGTCTTTTAAATCACTTGCGAGAGGTCTTTATGCACGATCCGTTCGAACAGTCATTGCGTGACATGCTTAATGCTTCGCCGTCCAACCGTGACGACGACGCCTGCCTGGGTCGCGTGTTGAAAACCGCCAACCGTCAGGTAGGTGCGGGAGATCTGTTCGGGCTGCTCGGTCGTTGGCTGCCAGCGCTGATGATGGCTCTGAACAATGGTTCGGCCCATGTGTCGCCGGTTTCCCGTCGTAAACCTCTTGCTCGCACTGCTGATAAGGCTGATTGAATATGGAACTTGATCTCTGGACCCAGAGCCTGGTCACTGCGATGACTGCATTGTGGACCAAGGTAGCGAATTTCATTCCCAACCTGTTTGGTGCTCTGGTTTTGGTCTTGCTGGGCTTTGTCGTGGCCAAGCTGCTCGACACCCTGCTGTCCAAATTGCTCGCAAAACTGGGCCTGGACCGCTTGATGGCAGGCACGGGCCTGACCAAGCTGTTGGGTCGTGCCGGGCTGCAAGTGCCGATCTCGACCCTCATCGGGAAGATCGTTTACTGGTTCGTTTTACTTATTTTTCTGGTTTCTGCAGCTCAATCCCTTGGACTTGAGCGAGTTTCAGCTACGCTCGACATGCTGGCGCTGTATTTGCCGAAGGTTTTCGGTGGCGCGCTGGTGCTGCTCGTAGGCGTTTTACTGGCGCAACTGGCCAATGGGCTGGTGCGCGGAGCCGCTGAAGGCGTGGGGCTGGACTATGCTGCGGGCCTGGGGCGGATCGCTCAGGGGCTGGTGATCATCATCAGTATTTCCGTCGCGATCAGCCAGCTCGAGGTCAAAACTGACCTGCTTAACCATGTGATTGTGATTGTTTTGATTACCGTTGGTCTGGCCGTTGCGCTGGCCATGGGGTTGGGAAGCCGGGAAATTGCCGGTCAGATTCTTGCAGGAATCTATGTGCGTGAGCTGTATCAGGTTGGGCAACAGGTGCGTGTGGGCGAGGTCGAAGGGCAAATCGAGGAGATCGGCACAGTCAAGACGACGGTGCTGACCGATGACGGTGAGCTGGTATCGCTGTCCAATCGGATTCTCCTGGAGCAGCAGGTCAGTAGCCGCTAATCCGGCAAACCCTGCTAATGTACGCCGCCGCAAACCCGGGTGACCGGGCTGTAGCGGACATTGACCTGACTGTCGGCACGACTTGTTTTGAATAAAGCCCAAACGCTATCTACGCGCTATGACCCCCGTGAGCTCTCTGATGAGGAGTTGGTCGCGCGCTCGCACACGGAGCTGTTTCACGTAACACGCGCGTACGAAGAATTGATGCGCAGATATCAACGCACTCTGTTCAACGTTTGTTCAAGGTATTTAGGGAACGATAGAGATGCGGACGATGTCTGTCAGGAAGTGATGCTCAAGGTGCTGTATGGCCTGAAGAACTTCGAGGGCAAATCGAAGTTCAAGACATGGCTCTACAGCATCACGTATAACGAGTGCATCACGCAGTATCGTAAGGAGCGGCGAAAGCGTCGGTTGATGGACGCTTTGAGTCTCGACCCCCTTGAGGAAGCGTCTGAAGAAAAGGCGCCGGCACCCGAGGAAAAGGGCGGACTCGATCGCTGGTTGGTGCATGTGAACCCAATTGACCGCGAAATTTTGGTGCTACGATTTGTCGCAGAGCTGGAGTTTCAGGAAATTGCTGACATCATGCACATGGGTTTGAGTGCTACAAAAATGCGTTACAAGCGTGCTCTTGATAAATTACGTGAGAAATTTGCGGGCGAGACTGAAACTTAGTGCGTGGCAAATATCTCTTACGTGTAGGCAAGTTCTGTTAGACTTGTCGCCGAGTTGTCCCCCGGTTTGTGGGACTGCTTTACAATCACCAGATGGGGATTTAACGGATGAAACTGAAAAACACCTTGGGCTTTGCCATTGGTTCTCTTATTGCTGCCACTTCTTTCGGCGCTCTGGCACAAGGCCAAGGCGCAGTTGAAGGCCAGCTGTTCTACAAGAAGCAGTACAACGATAGCGTTAAGCACATCGAAGACGGCTTCAACCCTGGCGCAAGCATCGGTTACTTCTTGACCGACGACGTGTCGATCAACCTGAACTACGACACTACCAACCACACCCGTTCGAACGACGGTACTGGTAGCCAGAAGATCAAAGGTGACACTGGCAGCGTGACTGCTCAGTACCACTTCGGTCAGGCCGGTGTTGACTCCCTGCGTCCATACGTTGAAGGTGGTTTCGGTCACCAGAGCCGTACCAACGTTGAAGTTGACGGCCACAAAGGTCGCGATCAGTCCACCCTGGCTATCGCTGGCGCTGGCGTGAAGTACTACTTCACCAACAACCTGTTCGCACGTGCCGGTGTTGAGTCTGACTACAACCTGGACAACGGCAAGTGGGATTACTCCGCACTGGTTGGCCTGGGTGTGAACTTCGGCGGCAACGCCGGCGCAGTAGCTCCAGCTCCTACCCCAGCACCAGCTCCAGAGCCAACTCCAGAGCCAGAAGCTCCAGTTGCTCAGGTTGTTCGTGTTGAGCTGGACGTGAAGTTCGACTTCGACAAGTCGGTTGTTAAGCCTAACAGCTACGGCGACGTGAAAAACCTCGCTGACTTCATGAAACAGTACCCACAAACCACCACCGTTGTTGAAGGTCACACTGACTCCGTCGGTCCTGACGCTTACAACCAGAAGCTGTCCCAGCGTCGTGCTGACGCGGTCAAGCAAGTTCTGGTCAAAGACGGTATTGCTCCTAACCGTGTAAGCTCGGTTGGTTATGGCAAATCCCGCCCAGTTGCTGACAACGCAACTGAAGCTGGCCGTGCTATCAACCGTCGCGTAGAAGCCTCGGTAGAAGCTCAAGCTGCTCAGTAATTACTGAGTGGTAAAAAAAAGCCCGGCTTAGGCCGGGCTTTTTTTCGCCTGGCATTTGCCTCAGGCGCTGGCGGATACGGCCACGCATGCCGCCTGTGCAGCCGCAGCGACACTGCCGATCACCAGAATTGCCGGGCTCTTCAAGGCGAACGCCTGCGCATCCTTGTGCATCTGCCCCAACGTGCTACGGCATTCTCGCTGTTGAGGCAGCGATGCGTTTTCGATCATCGCCACCGGCATATCCTCTGCCATGGCGCTCTCCAGCAGCTGCTGACGGATCTCCTCCAGCTTCGCCACGCCCATATACACCACCAACGTCGTCCCGCTTTCGGCCAGTGCACGCCAGTTCAGGCTGCTGTTGTCCTGGGTATGTGCCGTAACGAGCGTTACACCGCGACTGACCCCGCGCAATGTCAGCGGGATATCGCAGTTTGTTGCACCGGCCAGGCCCGCCGTGATCCCGTTGACCAACTCCACGTCCACACCACGTTCGCGCAGCCACATCGCTTCTTCGCCGCCACGCCCGAAAATGCACGGGTCACCACCCTTTAATCGCACCACGCATTTGCCTTGCCGGGCATAACGCAGCATCAGGCGATGGATAAAATCCTGTGGCGTCGAACGGCAGCCACCGCGTTTGCCTACGCTGATAATCCGCGCCTCAAGGCAGTGCTCCAGCACAGCCGGGTTGACCAGGTCATCAATCAATACCACGTCGGCCTCATGGAGGGCCCGCACCGCCTTCAGGGTCAGCAGTTCAGGATCACCGGGCCCCGCACCCACCAGCCAGATTTTTGCGCTCATGTTTTTCCCTCACACACTGATTGCGATTGGCTTCGGGTTGCTGGCCAAAAGACGTTTGATTTCCGGTACGCACGAGCCGCATTGCGTGCCGCAGCCCAGCGCCTGTTTGAGCCCGTTAAGGTCCAGGCCGCGAGTGATGCCTGCGCACACGGCGTTTTCGCTGACGTTCTTGCAGTTGCACACAATCTTGCCGCTGGCTGCCGCACTGCCCGGCGGCGCACTGAGCGGTGCCAGCAGCCAGCGGCGCAGTTGATCGTCAGTGCGGCCTTCCAGCCAGAGGCTTTGCAACCAATGCCGAGCCAGGGTTTCACCGGCCAGGCGCAACGCGGTAATCCGGCCTTTTTCGATTTTTACGCGTTTACCGATCGAGCGACGCGGGTCGTCGTACGCCATCACTGGGCCGTCGTTGAGCCCCAGCAGTGCGTCGATACGGGTCAGCAGTTGCAGGTCGGGCGCCTCGGTATGTGCCGCGCGCACCACCAGTGCCGGCCGTTCGCGCCCGGCCAGGCTCAGGCTCACGTAGGCAAAGCCCTCGCACAGGGGGCGCAGTGCCTCGACGTGTTGCTGCACATCGCCTTCGATCAACGCAAACAGCTGCCACGGCAGTTGCACAGCCTCCAGGCGCACACCGCTGTGTTTGAGTTCCGGCTGTTTCGACAAAGGGTCGAAGGCTGGCTGGGTCAGCGTATTCACGCCACCCTTGAGAAAACGGTCACCCCAATGCATCGGCAGGAACGCTTGGCCGGGGCGCACGCTGTCATCACTGTTGAGGGCAATAATCACGCTGCCGCGACGGCTTTTGAGGTTGACCAGGTCTCCGTCCTTGAAGCGATGGCGGCGCAACTCATCCGGGTGCACGCTCAGCAGTGCTTCGTTCACATGACCAAACAACTGGGCTGCAGTGCCTGTGCGACTCATGCCGTGCCATTGATCACGCAGGCGGCCGGTGATCAGCGTCAGCGGGAAGCGTGCGTCGCGCTGCTCTTTGGCGGCGCGGTAGGGGTCGGCAACAAAGTGCGCGCGGCCGCTCTCGGTCGGGAATACGCCGTCGGTGTACAGGCGCGCAGTTCCAGATTGCGCGCCCGCGGGAAACGGCCATTGCTGCGGACCCATCCGATCGAGCAGGGCATGGCTGATACCCGACAGGTCAAGGTCGCGGTTGCGGGTCAGCAGTTTGTACTCATCAAAGAGCTGCGAGGGGTGTTCAAAGGCGAAAAGCCTCGGTTTTCCGGGACAAAGACGTCGCTCCAGGCGCTGGGCAAAATCCACAGTGATTGCCCAATCCGGGCGCGCCTCCCCAGGTGGGGCGATGGCCCGTCGCACGTGGGAAATGCGCCGTTCAGAGTTGGTTACCGTGCCTTCTTTCTCGCCCCAACTGGCCGCCGGCAGCAGCAAGTCAGCGAAACGGGCCGTCTCGGTTGTACAAAAAGCCTCCTGTAGCACCACGAAAGGGCACGTCTCCAAGGCCATGCGCACGGTGTTCTGGTCGGGCAAGGATTGGGCAGGGTTGGTGCAGGCGACCCACAAGGCCTTGATCTTGCCGGCCTGTACCTGTTCAAACAGTTCGATGGCGGTCAGCCCGGTGCTGGCGGGCAGTTGTTCAACACCCCAATACGCGGCCACTTCGGCCCGATGTTCCGGGTTGGCCGCCTCGCGATGGCCGGGCAGCAAATTCGACAAACTGCCGGTCTCGCGTCCACCCATCGCATTCGGCTGGCCAGTCAGGGAAAACGGCCCACAGCCCGCTCGGCCAATCGTGCCGGTGGCCAAGTGCAAGTTGATCAGCGCGCTGTTTTTGGCGCTGCCGGCGGTGGATTGGTTGAGCCCCATGCACCACAGCGACAGAAAACTGCTGGAGGTACCGACCCATTCGGCGCACAGGCGCAGCTGCTCGACGCTGATCCCGCACAGCTGCGTGACCATTTGCGGCGTGTAGTCATGCACCAGCCGTTTCAGCTCGGCCAGTCCATCGGTATGCGCCTGGATAAAGTCTCGGTCGATCCAGTCTTCCCACAGCAACAGATGCAAAATCCCATGGAACAACGCCACATCCGTCCCAGGCAGGATGGCCAGGTGCAGGTCAGCCAAATCGCAGGTGTCCGTGCGACGTGGGTCGATCACCAGCACTTTCATCTGCGGGCGCCGCGCTTTGGCTTCCTCAAGGCGTCGGAACAATACCGGGTGGGCGTAGGCCATGTTGCTGCCGACGATCATTACGCAGTCGCTGCACTCCAGGTCTTCATAACTGCACGGCGGCGCATCGGCGCCCAGGCTGCGCTTGTAGCCCACCACTGCCGAGGACATGCACAGCCGCGAGTTGCTGTCGATGTTGTTGGTGCCGACCAGCGCGCGAGCCAGCTTGTTGAAGCTGTAGTAGTCCTCGGTCAGCAATTGCCCGGAAATGTAGAACGCCACGCTGTCCGGCCCGTGTTCGCTGATGGTCTCGGCGAACACGTTGGCCGCGTGCTCCAGTGCGGTTTCCCAGTCGGCGCGTGTTCGCGCCAGGCCCTTGCCCAGACGCAGCTCCGGGTACAAGGCGCGGGCCGCCAGGTCGCCGGTCAGGTGCAGACTTGAGCCTTTGCTGCACAACTTGCCGAAGTTCGCCGGGTGGTTCGGGTCGCCTTGCACACCGAGGATCTGCGCGCCATCGTGCTCGATCAGCACGCCGCAACCCACCCCGCAGTAACAGCAGGTGGACGCGGTGACCTGGCGGTTCATCAACCCGCGTCCCGCAGGGCCAGCATGACCCGGCCATTTTCCACGCGGGCGTGGTGATGGTGTGCGCAGCCGATGTCCGGTGCCTGGGCTTCGCCGGATGCCAGATCAATTTGCCAGTTGTGCAGCGGGCAGGCTACGCGCTTGCCGTAGATCAGGCCTTGGGACAACGGACCGCCCTTGTGCGGGCAGCGGTCATCGAGGGCGAACACTTCGTCATCACTGGTACGAAAAATCGCGATATCACCTTTGGGCCCATTGATGATGCGCGAGCCCAGGGCGTTGATTTCATCGAGTGCGCAGATATCCAGCCAGTTCATACCGGCACCTCCAGCTGTTTGACGGGGATGACCTCGAATTCCTTTTTCAGCAGCGGCTGCTCCAGGCGTTCTTTCCAAGGGTCTTGTTCGAACGACAGCGAAAACTGCAGACGCTCGTTGAGGGCTTGGCGGCGAGCCGGGTCTTCCAGTACGGCCTTCTTGATGTGCTCCATGCCCACGCGTTGCAGGTAGTGCACGGTGCGCTCGAGGTAGAAGGCTTCTTCGCGGTAAAGCTGCAGGAAAGCGCCGTTGTATTCACGGACTTCGTCGGCGGTTTTCAGCTTGACGAAGAACTCCGCGACTTCGGTTTTGATCCCACCGTTGCCGCCGATGTACATCTCCCAGCCGGAATCCACGCCGATGATGCCCACGTCCTTGATGCCGGCTTCCGAGCAATTGCGTGGGCAACCGGACACCGCCAGCTTGACCTTGTGCGGCGACCACATATTGAACAGGTCATGCTCCAGCTCTATGCCCAACTGCGTCGAGTTCTGTGTGCCAAAACGGCAGAACTCACTGCCGACGCAAGTCTTCACGGTGCGGATGGATTTGCCATAGGCGTGACCGGAAGGCATGTCGAGGTCCTTCCAAACCCCTGGCAGGTCCTGTTTCTTGATACCCAGCAGGTCGATGCGTTGACCGCCGGTGACCTTGACCATCGGCACGTTGTACTTGTCGGCCACGTCGGCAATACGCCGCAGCTCTGACGGATTGGTCACACCGCCCCACATCCGCGGGACTACGGAGTAGGTGCCGTCTTTCTGAATGTTGGCGTGGGCGCGTTCGTTGATCAGGCGCGATTGCGGGTCATCCTTGGCTTCGCCTGGCCAAGTGGAGATCAGGTAATAGTTGAGCGCCGGGCGGCAGGTGGCGCAGCCGTTGGGTGTGCGCCAGTTCAGGTAGCTCATGGTGCCGGCGATGGTCAGCAAGTGCTGATCGCGGATGGCCTGGCGAATTTGCCCGTGGTTGAGGTCGCTGCAACCGCAGATCGCCTTTTCGCTCTTCGGTTTGACGTCCGCGGCACCGCCCACGGTGTTGATCAGGATCTGTTCCACCAGCCCGGCGCAGGAGCCACAGGAGCTGGCGGCCTTGGTGTGCTTCTTGACCTCGTCAACGCTGAACAGCCCGTGCGCCTGGATCGCCTTGACGATGGTGCCCTTGCACACGCCGTTGCAGCCGCAGACTTCGGCGTTGTCGGCCATGCTCATGGCCTTGTCCTGGCCTTGATGGCCGACATCGCCTAAAGCGTTTTCGCCGAACATCAAGTGATCGCGGATCTCACCAATCGCATGGTTCTCACGGATCTGACGGAAATACCAACCGCCGTCCGCGGTATCGCCGTACAGGCAGGCGCCGACCAGGATGTCGTCCTTGATCACCAATTTTTTGTACACGCCGCCAATCGGGTCGCTGAGGGTGATGGTTTCGGTGCCTTCGCCGCCCATAAAGTCGCCGGCGGAGAACAGGTCGATACCGGTGACCTTCAATTTGGTTGAGGTGACCGAGCCCTTGTAGGTGGCAAAGCCCAGCTGCGCCAGGTGATTGGCGCAGACTTTGGCTTGCTCGAACAGTGGCGCAACCAGGCCATAGGCGATGCCACGATGGCTGGCGCATTCGCCGATGGCATAAATGCGTGGATCGTAGGTCTGCAAGGTGTCGTTGACCAGAATCCCGCGGTTGCACGGGATGCCGGATTTTTCTGCGAGTTCGGTGTTGGGGCGGATGCCGGCGGCCATCACCACCAGGTCAGCGGGGATGACGTCGCCGTTCTTGAATTGCACCGAGCCGACACGGCCGTTACCGGCATCGTGCAGCGCCTGGGTCTGTTCTTGTAGACGGAACACCAGGCCACGGCTTTCCAGTTCGGTTTGCAGCAGTTGGCCGCTGGTCTTGTCCAGCTGCCGCTCCAACAGCCATTCGCCGATATGCACCACGGTCACGTGCATGCCGCGCAACATCAGGCCGTTGGCGGCCTCCAGGCCGAGCAAGCCACCGCCGATCACCACAGCGTGCTTGTGGGTTTTGGCGGTGTCGATCATGGCCTGAGTGTCGGCGATGTCGCGGTAGCCGATCACGCCTTGCAAGGTATTGCCTGGGATCGGCAGGATAAATGGCGTCGAGCCGGTGGCGATCAGCAGGCGATCGTACTCGGCTGCGGTGCCGTCTTCGGCGATGACCAGGCGTTTGGCACGGTCGATTTGCACCACTTTGCGGTTGAGCAACAGCTTGATGTGGTTATCCAGGTACCAGTCGAGATCGTTGAGCACGATCTCTTCGAACGTTTGCTCGCCGGCCAGCACCGGCGACAGCAGAATGCGGTTGTAGTTGGTGTGGGGCTCGGCGCCGAACACGGTGATGTCGTACAGGTCGCTGCTCAGCTTGAGCAATTCTTCAAGGGTGCGAACCCCGGCCATGCCGTTGCCGATCATCACCAATTTGAGTTTTTTCATGTCGTTCTCCGCAATGGCTCGACCAATTACGCGCAAACAAAAAAAGGCGTCCCCGCTAGTGATCTAGCGAGGACGCCTTTGTCCTGGTCCCGTTCTCTCGGGAAGCTCGCCCCTTCGACGTTGAAGGGACGGCTGTATGTGTGTTGTTGGGGAAGCTAATGCAGTGGCTGTGCCAAGTTGGCCAGCTTGCGGGTTTATTGGAGCTTTGAGTCAGCGCTGCCTGGGAATTTGCCCTCTAGTGGTGCAACAGCCAGTACAGCAGCACCAGATTGACCAGCAGCGACATGGCGGCCAGGCTTTGCCAGACCTTGAGCGGTTCGCGCTCCAGCAAGGGCCGTGGTCGCACGCTCAGTTCACGGCGGTCGGCCTGCTCCAGCACCAGCAGCCATTCTTCGGCGGTTTCATAACGTTGCGCGGGTGAAGCCGCCACGGCGCGTTCCAGGCTCAGTGGCAACCAGTCAGGCAGGTCGGGACGATAGCGGCTGGCGCTGACGGGCTGGGCGAAACGCGGCCGTTGGAAAGCTTCGATTTCGCCGTAGGGATAATGCCCGGTCAGCAGGTAATACAAGGTAACGCCGACACTGTATAAATCCTGTTGCGGCGTAGGCGGCTCGCCGCTGAACGCCTCGGGTGCGATAAAACTTGGCGTGCCGGGCAGTAAATGAGCGCGGTCTTCGGAGAGCCCCGGGCAATAGGCCAGGCCAAAATCCAGCACGCGCAGTTCGCCATCGTCACCCAGCAGCAGGTTTTCCGGCTTGATATCGCGGTGCAGGATTTGTCGCCGGTGCAGCAGGCCCACCGCCCGCAGCAACCGCTCGGCGATGGACTGCCACTGCGCCAGTGGCAATGGGCCCTGGTGCCGGAACAGTTCAGCAAGGGTTTGCCCCGGGTATTCGCGCATCACGTAGTACAGATGCTGTCGCCCACTGGCCGCGTGAACTTCAGGAAACGCGCGCCCGGCAACCCGGCGCAAAAACCATTCTTCAGATAGCAACGCTTGGCCGGCATCGCTGTCATCGTCGCGGTTGAGCGGCAAGGTTTTCAGCAGCCAGGTTTGCTGCTGGGCATCACGTACCCGGTACAGCAACGACTGTCGGCTCTGCGCCAGCAGGCTTTCAACCTGCCAGCCTTCAAAGCGTTGCCCAGGTTTGAGCGAAGGGGGCAGCGGCCATTGCTGCAACTGCACCAGCGCATCGCCCAGGGTGGCGGCACCGAGCTGGTCGATGCGCACCAGCAAGGCGCTGGCATTGTCCTGGCTGGCGGCCAGGTGCGCGGCGTTGACCAGCGTGTTGACCGCCACATCGAGGTCAGTTTGCTCGCGCAGGATCGCACTGATGCTGTGCTCACCCAAGGCGGCCCACACGCCATCGCTGAGCAATAAAAAACATTCGCCTGCGCGCAGTTCACCGTCGAGAAAATCCAGCACCAGGTGTTGGTCCAGGCCGAGCGCGCGCTTGAGCACGTGCTGCATGCCCGGTTGTTCCCACACATGGTCTTCGCTGATGCGCTGCAACTCGCCGTCCAGCCAGCGATACACCCGGCAATCGCCGACATGCGCGAGGGTGAAGCGTTGGCCGCGAAACACCAGCGCACTCAAGGTGGTCAGCAGCGGCTGGCCGCCGCCGTTGGCCTGCAACCAGCGATTCTGCGCCAGCAACAGACGCTCGAGCGCCTGGGCCACGCCCCAGGTTTGCGGCGTGGCGTAGTAGTCCAGCGCCAGCGACTGCAAGGTCGAGCGCGCCGCCAGGCCGCCATCGGCGCATTGGCTGACGCCATCGGCGATGGCGCACAGGTAACCTTTACTCGCCGCCAGTTCCGCCACGGGTGTGACGACGCGCAGGGCGTCCTGGTTTTCGGCCCGAGGGCCAATGGCGCTGGCTTGCGCGACACTCAGTTGCAAGCCCATCAGACGCGCGCGGCGGTCACGGCGGCCGAACCCCAGGTGGTTCTCCAGCGACGTTTGACCCCGTGCAGCCCGAACCAGGCCAGCACGCCGAGGCTGGCGAACAGCCACAGGGCCATTTGATAACTGCCGGTGCTTTGCTTGATCGCGCCCATGCCTGCCGCGAGGGCGAAGCCGCCGATCCCGCCGGCCATGCCGATCAGGCCGGTCATCACGCCGATCTCGCGGCGAAAACGCTGGGGCACCAGTTGAAACACCGCGCCATTACCTGCGCCGAGGCCGAGCATGGTGCAGACGAAAAGTGCCAACGCAGCGTAAGAACTTGGCAGGTTGAAACCCACCGCCGCGATGCAGATTGCCGCCACGCTGTACATGCCAAGCAAGGTGCGAATCCCGCCGAATCGGTCCGCCAGGGCACCACCCAACGGGCGCATCAGGCTGCCGCCAAACACGCAGGCGGCGGTGTAGTAGCCGGCGGTCACCGGGCTCAAGCCGTATTGGTCGTTAAAGTAGCCGGGCAGGGCGCTGGCCAGGCCGATAAAGCCGCGAACGTCACGCTGTAAAAGAACATGAACCACCAGCTGTCGCGGTCGCCCAGGGCTTTAAAGTAGTCGGCCATGGATTTGGCCTTCGGGCGTTCCGGGGCATTGCGCGCAAGCCAGGCGAAGACGACCAGCGTGATGACCAATGGAATCAGCGCGAAGCCGAACACATTGCTCCAGCCAAACGCGGCGGCGAGTACCGGTGCCAGCAATGCAGCAAACACGGTGCCGGAGTTGCCGGCACCGGCGATGCCCATGGCCTTGCCCTGGTGTTCCGCGGGATACCACTGAGAGGCCAGCGGCAGGGCGACCGCAAACGACGCGCCCGCCATGCCCAGGAACACGCCCAGCAGCAGGGCCTGCCCGTAACTGTGGATGCCCAGTTGCCAAGCGCCGAACAGTGCGGCAATCACAATGACCTGGCCGATCAGCCCGGCGGTTTTAGGCGACAGTTTGTCGGCCAGCATGCCCATCAGAAAACGCAGCACCGCGCCGGCCAGGATCGGCGTGGCCACTACCAGTCCGCGCTGTTGGGTGGTCAAGTGCAGGTCGGCGGCAATCTGCACCGCCAGCGGGCCCAGCAGGTACCAGACCATGAAACTCAGGTCGAAATACAGGAACGCGGCAAACAGGGTCGGGGTGTGCCCGGATTTCCAGAAGCTTGATTTCATCACGCACCTCAACGGTTGGGGTCTTGTAAGAAGGCCGAGTGATGGGGCCGCTGGCTAAAAGCCGCCCCATCGGCCCCAGGCGCTGGGGCCAAAACGAAAAAACGCCGCCATCGGGTTCGCGAGGGCAAACCGGATGGGCGACGTCTTTGTCGTAGAAGGGGCAACCGCCGTTGGTTACCTGTGGTGAATGCTTAGCAAGAGCTGCGCCAGATCAGCCAAGCAACTCGCTCATGGCGATAATCTGCTCCGCCACCTGGATCAGTTTCTGTTGGCGGCTCATGGCTTGGCGGCGCATCAAGGTGTAGGCCTCTTCTTCGTTGCAGTGCTTCATTTTCATCAGCATGCCTTTGGCCAGCTCGATGCGTTTACGCTCGGCCAGTTGCTGGTCGCGCGCCTGGAGCTGGGCGCGCAAGGCCTGGTCACTTTCAAAACGGGCCATGGCCACGTCCAGGATCGGCTGCAGGCGCTGGGCCTGAATGCCTTCGACGATATAAGCGCTGACCCCGGATTTGATCGCCTGGCGCATCACGTTCGGGTCGTGTTCGTCGGTAAACATCACGATCGGCCGTGGCTGATCGCGGCTGACCAGTACCACCTGCTCCATTACATCTCGGCCAGGTGACTCGGTATCGATCAGGATCACGTCCGGGCGCACCGTTTCGACGCGCGCGGGCAGGTCGATAGTCAGGCCGGACTCATCGATCACCTCGAACCCGGCTTCGATCAATGCGGCCTTGAGGCGGCCGACCTTGCGCGGCGTATCGTTGATTAACAGGATGCGTAACATAAAGGTCGTCCTGTCAGCGCTGCGCTTGGTGGCTGGGGTGGTCTGCCATGGCGTGCAGTCGGAAGCTGCGCGCGTAGGCGGCGGG
Organism: Pseudomonas sp. NFX183; assembly: GCF_047943075.1. Classification (NCBI taxonomy): domain Bacteria; kingdom Pseudomonadati; phylum Pseudomonadota; class Gammaproteobacteria; order Pseudomonadales; family Pseudomonadaceae; genus Pseudomonas; species Pseudomonas sp. NFX183. Next base: position 3,909,532 of record NZ_CP181333.1, read on the forward strand.
GTCGGAGCCGTCCCAGATTTTGCCGTCGATAAGTTGGCTGCTGCGCATGTCCGCTGCGTTTGCGTTGACGCCAACGGCGGCAGCGGCCTGACGGTATAAAGCCAATTGCTGCACGCGGCGGGCCACGCCCAGGTAGTCCGGATCTTCGCGCAGCAAGCCCCAGCGTCGAAACTGGGTCATGAACCACATGCCGTCGCAGAGGTAGGGCAGGTTTACCTCGCCATCGCCGAAAAACCGCAGGGCATGCGGGTCTTGCCACTGGTTGCCGAGGCCATCGTCATAAGCACCCAGCAGGCGTGGTTCGATGCAGTCGAGCGGCGCATCGAGGTAGTCGCGAGCACTGAGTAATTGTGCGGTGGAGCGGCGGTTTTCCTGGCTTTGCTCGATAAAGCGGCTGGCCTCGAGAATCGCCATCACCAGGACGCGAGCGGTGTTCGGGTATTGATCGACAAACGCCTGGGTGCAACCTAGAACCTTTTCCGGATGATTCGGCCAGATCGCCTGGGTGGTCGCCAGGGTGAACCCCTGGTTTTGCTTCACCGCGCTGGCACACCAGGGCTCGCCCACGCAAAACCCATCGATGCGCCCGGCTTGCAGGTGCGCGACCATCTGCGGCGGCGGTACCACCACGCTGTCGACGTCGTGCAACGGATGAATGCCTTGGCTCGCCAGCCAGTAATACAGCCACATGGCGTGAGTGCCTGTGGGAAATGTCTGTGCAAAGGTCAGTTTTGTGCGGCTTTGGTGCACGTGGCGGTCCAGTGCTTCAGGAGTGATCACCCCTTGCTGTTGCAGGCCGCGGGACAGGTTGATGCTCTGGCCGTTCTGGTTGAGCCCCATCAGGACGGCCATGTCGGTCGGCGCCACGCCGCCGATGCCCAGGTGCACGGCATAGATCAACCCATAGAGGCTATGGGCGGCGTCCAGTTCGCCGCTGACCAGTTTGTCGCGCAGGTTGGCCCAGGATGATTGGCGCTTGAGGTTCAGCGTCAGGCCGTAGGGTTGGGCGAAACCCTGGGTGGCGGCGACCACCAGCGAGGCGCAATCGGTCAGCGCCATGAAGCCCAGGTCGAGGCTGCTCTTTTCCGGGGCGTCACTGCCGTTTACCCAGGCCAGCGGATGGTTCACCGGGCTGTTGCCGACCGAATCGTTCATCAACACTCACCTTTGCTCAAAAAAAAGCGTCGTAACCCTTGAGGGTTGCGCGGGTGGCAGCGCAAGCCATTGCAGGGAAACGACGCCATTGTCCGTAAGCCTGCTCCGACGTTGGTGCAGGCTTTGATACATAGCCCTTAGCAAGGCACATGCCACGGGGCTTCAAGCGCAGTCCGCCGTCAGCTTTCCATCAAGATTGAAACTCAGCTGCCTTCCAGTATGGCCGCCTCTTTGCGCCAGACGGCGAGGAACATCCACGTGTCTATCCATTCCGCAACCATGCGCAGTTACCGCAGGTTATGCCGCTGGCTGCTGTGCGGTGCACTGCTGTTGGCAAATGCGTGCGCTTTGGGGGATAGCTATCAGGCGCGGGATGAAAGCCTGCATACCTTTTTTACCGCGCTGTCGGTGCCCTTGGGCTTGCCTGTCGTTGTCAGCCGCGAGGTGGCGCGTAAAACCATCACCGGGCAATTCGACCTTGGGGCGGCGCAGCACACGCTGGAAACCGTCGCCGAGCAGCAAGGCGTGATCTGGTACAGCGACGGGCAGGTGCTTTACCTGTATGACGCCGGGGAGGCAAAAAGCTCGGCGGTAGCGCTGCGGCATATCTCGGTCGACAGGCTGCGCGGGTTCATGCGCCGTTCCGGGCTTGATGAGTCGCGCTTTCCCCTGAGGGAGAGCGGCGGGCGGACGTTCTATGTGTCCGGGCCACCTAACTATGTCGACCAGGTATTGCACCTGGCTCAACTGATGGACAAGCAGCGCACTGAGGTCCGCGTCGGCACGCAAACCTTCGGCGTGGTGCAGGTGTTCAACACGCACGTAGCGGATCGCAAGTATTCGATGGGCGACGACCAGGTCAACGTTCCGGGCATGGCCTCGATGATCGAAACCGTGCTGGCCAGCGAGCAAAAGAAGGACACGCAACGCCCCCCCGGTTTGCTGGCCGACAAGAGCCTGGTGGTGATGGCTTATCCGGATTCAAACAGCCTGTTGATCAAGGGCAAACCTGCTCAGGTGAAGGTGCTCGAGGAGCTGGTGGCGGAACTCGACAAGCCCAAGCGGCCGATTGAGGTGTCGCTGTGGCAAGTGGAGGTGGAGCGCAGTGAATTCGTCAGGATGGGCGCAGCCTGGGCTCAGGAAACCGAGACCGGGGCTTTCGTGACGCGCGTACTGGAACCTTTGGAAGACAACCGCTTGATGGCACAGCTCGGTGTGCTGGAGCGCCGGCGCAAGGCCAAAGTCGTCGCGTTTCCCGTAATCCTTACCCAGGAAAACGTGCCTGCGGTTTTCCAGGATAACCATACGTTTTACCTGCCACGGCCCGGCGACGATAAGGGTGATTGGCAGCCCGTGCGGTATGGCATTGAAGCCAGTGTGCTCCCGCGCTTCGCCGGAGCGCATCAGATCGAGATGCTGGTGAACCTCGAGGATGGCCGTCAGATGGACAGCACATTCAAGCCCGGCTCGGCAGGAGCGGTGGGGCGAATGGCCGTCAGCTCTGTGGTGCGCGTACCTCAAGGCAGACGCTTGTGGCTGGGTGGTTTTCACCGTGAGGGCGAGGCGACCCGCCGTGGTCGACGCGCGCAGGTACGGCTCTTTGTGATCCAGGCGCGGGCGGTCGGTAGTGAGCCGCGGATGTTGGCCGGTGCTGTCGGCCCGCCGCCGCTGACCCCGAGCCAATATGAGCGTGTGCAGCGTGCGTTTGTGCGCGAACGCCGTGATGTCCTTGAGTGACACAACCCGTTGGTCAGAGCCCTGAAACGCTTTGCGGTCGGTGACTGCGAAAAGTCCTACGTGGCGCCCGCCGAAAGCCTCGATGACATGGGTTTTTTCCTAACGTTGTTCGCGGCTCGGGTTTTTATAGTCGTGATGTTGGCGTATCGGCCGTTTCTGGAAACAAGGAATTCAATGTCAGTAGTCGGGTGCAGAGGTGTGCATGACCCTCGTGAATGATGGGCTGACGGCTGCCTGGGTGTTTGCCGGGTGGACCTTGCAGGGCGATGGCCGATTGATCGGCGAAGGCGCGGATATTCAGTTGCCGCCCAAGGAGTGGCATGTACTGCGGCTGCTGTTGGCTTCTGACGGAGCATTGATGACCAAGGATCGTCTGCTTGAGTTGGTCTGGCCCCGAGGGGAGGTTGCAGAGGAATCGCTGACGCGCTGTATCTACGCATTGCGTAAGCAGCTGAAGAAGGACAAGGGCTTTATCAAGACAATTTACGGCAGGGGGTATCGCTTTACCTGTGCCGTGAAAGCCGAGCAGCGCGCCATTCTCCAGACGGGGCCAGGGCGTGTGCAACGCATCTGCTCGGCTTGTGGGCAGGTGACTCATGATTAATCGATTGGGCAAAGCGTTGGTGTTGAGCCTGTTGATGGGCAGCCATCAGGCCTGGGCCAATTGCTGGGAAGAGGTGGCTAGCCGCTATGACCTCGAACCTGAGCTTTTACAGGCCATCGCCGCTGTGGAATCGGGTTACCGCGCGCACGCCGTGAACGCGCTCAACAGCGATGGCTCCCGGGATATTGGCCTGATGCAGATCAACAGCATGCACTTGCCTCGCCTGGCCAAGCAGGGCATTACCGAGGAGCGGTTATTGAGTGAGCCCTGCTTGTCGGTCGAGGTGGGCGCTTCGATTCTTGCCGGGTTTATCCAGCGTTTCGGTTACAACTGGACAGCCGTGGGCTCCTACAACGCCGGCGCGGCACCTGAGCGTGAAGCGTTGCGTTTGCGCTACGCAGAAAAAATATGGGCGCGGTATGAGGCGTTGGTAGCACAACGTCATTGAGGATTGGACGGCGCACCTCGCACCTGGCGCGCCACCCCGGCTATAATCGGCGCCACCTTTCGCCGCCATCCGAGTCTAGCCCGCCCATGTATACCCTGGCCCGCCAGCTGTTGTTCAAACTCTCTCCGGAAACCTCCCACGATCTGTCCCTGGACCTGATCGGTGCCGGTGGTCGTCTGGGGCTCAATGGCCTGGTATGCAAGGCACCGGCAAAAATGCCGGTATCGGTGATGGGACTCGACTTCCCCAACCCGGTCGGGCTGGCTGCCGGCCTCGACAAGAACGGCGCGGCCATCGACGGGTTTGCGCAATTGGGTTTCGGTTTTGTCGAAATCGGCACCGTGACGCCACGCCCGCAACCGGGCAACCCAAAACCACGGATCTTTCGCCTGCCGGAAGCCGAGGCGATCATCAATCGCATGGGCTTTAACAACCTGGGCGTTGATCATCTGCTTTCACGGGTTCAAGCCGCGAAATACAAGGGCATCCTCGGCATCAATATCGGCAAGAACTTCGACACGCCCGTAGAGCGCGCCGTCGATGATTACCTGATTTGCCTGGACAAGGTCTACGCCCACGCCAGCTACGTCACCGTCAACGTCAGCTCGCCGAATACGCCGGGTCTGCGTAGCCTGCAGTTCGGTGATTCGCTCAAGCAACTGCTCGAAGCCTTGCGTCAGCGCCAGGAAGACCTGGCCATACGTCATGGCAAACGTGTGCCGTTGGCCATCAAGATTGCGCCAGACATGAGCGATGAAGAAACCGTGCTGGTCGCTCAGGCGCTGGTGGATTCGGGCATGGATGCGGTGATCGCCACCAACACCACCCTCAGCCGTGTGGGTGTCGAAGGGCTGGCGCATGGTGATGAAGCGGGTGGGCTGTCGGGCGCGCCGGTGCGCGACAAGAGCACTCACATCGTCAAGGTGCTGGCGGCTGAGTTGGCCGGGCGCTTGCCGATCATCGCCGTGGGCGGCATCACCGAAGGCAAGCACGCGGCCGAGAAGATCGCCGCCGGTGCAAGCCTGGTGCAGCTGTACTCAGGTTTTATCTATAAAGGACCGTCGCTGATTCGCGAGTCGGTGGATGCGATAGCGGCCTTGCCAAAAAGGTAGGCGCGCGGCTTGTTGGCGATGGCAGGCTAAAAAATACACCTGTGAGTGTGTAGTCCGCATCGCCACCGACCCAATAAAAAGGGCTCCCTAAAGGAGCCCCTGGGCCGAAGCCCGCCGCCCTGATGGGGCGTGCGTGGTTAAGTCGTTACATATTCAAGGTGGTGTGTCGGATTAAGTGCCCTGTGTTAGCCGACGGCGTGAAGTTCGTTGAGTCTGTGGATTCCCGCAGTGCCAGTCATACCGTCCCAGTTGTCGCCGCGTCCTTCTCGCCAGCCGTTGATCCAGGCTTGGCGTACCGACGGTAGAGTAAATGGGCAAAGCTCACGGGATTTGCCATGAACGCCATATTGATATCCGCGTAAAAATGCTCTTTCCAACGGATCACGCTTAAGTCTTCTCATAGGGTGTTTCCCTCACTTGTTGACTGTCTTGATATCCTTCGGCCTCGTCTGAGGCCGGGCAGAGTTTTTCTGCCGTTGGTGGGCTCGCTGCCGGCGTGGCGAGCCGATGTGTCGGCGTCGTTACGGCGCCAACCTGTGTTGAGTTCTAACCAATAGGTCACATGGATTCAATGATCGTTTTGTCATAAGCACGTAACGATAACGATGCTATAGCCATAAGCTGGGATGGCTTTTCGCCCCTTTTGTTGGGCAAAGCCAGCTATGATGTGCCCTGCATAGAGGATGGGTTTAATCCTTTAGTGAGAATGTCCGTCCGCCGCAGTCGGTTATTATTCGACGAAGGGTCGGAATATTTCTTTTTGTTGCGATCAATTATTTCTCTGCCCCGGAAATTCTGGCCCAAAGGCCCGGCAGCCGGGGTGGGACGGCACATTCGTGCCACGCGAGCACTCTTCAAGAAAAGTGCTTGATTAAAAACCGAGCCGGCGATGCGTCGCCTGTTCATTTATTGCTGAAAAGCCTGGAATGCCCCATGTCGGACCGTTTTGAACTCTTCCTCACTTGCCCCAAGGGCCTCGAAGGCCTGCTGATCGAGGAAGCCGTCGGGCTTGGCCTTGAGGACGCACGCGAGCACACCTCGGCCGTGCGCGGCATGGCCGACATGGAAACCGCCTACCGCCTGTGCCTCTGGTCGCGCCTGGCCAACCGCGTATTGCTGGTGCTCAAGCGCTTCCCGATGAAGGACGCTGAAGACCTATACCATGGCGTGCTGGACATCGAATGGGCTGACCACATGGTTCCGGATGGCACCCTGGCGGTGGAATTCAGCGGCCACGGTTCGGGCATCGACAACACCCACTTCGGCGCGCTGAAGGTCAAGGATGCGATCGTCGACAAGCTGCGCACCCCGACCGGCGAACGCCCCTCCATCGACAAGATCAACCCGGACCTGCGTATTCATCTGCGCCTGGACCGCGGCGAAGCAATCCTGTCGCTCGACTTGTCCGGCCACAGCCTGCACCAGCGCGGTTACCGCCTGCAGCAGGGCGCGGCACCGTTGAAGGAAAACCTGGCGGCGGCGATTTTGATTCGCGCCGGCTGGCCGCGCATTGCGGCCGAAGGCGGCGCGCTGACCGACCCGATGTGTGGCGTGGGTACTTTCCTGGTCGAAGGCGCAATGATCGCCGCCGACATGGCCCCCAACCTCAATCGCGAACTGTGGGGCTTCACCACCTGGCTCGGCCACGTTCCGGCGCTGTGGAAAAAGCTGCACACCGAAGCGACCGAGCGGGCGGCCATCGGCATGAACAAGCCGCCGTTGTGGGTGCGAGGCTACGAAGCCGACCCACGCTTGATTCAGCCCGCGCGCAATAACATCGAGCGCGCTGGCCTGAGCCACTGGATCAAGGTGTACCAGGGCGAAGTCGGCACCTTCGAGCCGCGTCCGGACCAGAATCAAAAAGGTTTGGTCATCTGCAACCCGCCGTACGGCGAGCGTCTGGGTGACGAAGCCAGCCTTTTGTACCTCTACCAGAACCTCGGCGAGCGTCTGCGTCAGGCCTGCATGGGTTGGGAAGCGGCGGTGTTCACCGGCGCGCCGGACCTGGGCAAGCGCATGGGCATCCGCAGCCACAAACAGTATTCGTTCTGGAACGGCGCCTTGCCGTGCAAACTGCTGCTGATCAAAGTCAACCCGGACCAGTTCGTCACCGGCGAGCGCCGCACCCCGGAGCAGCGTCAGGCCGAACGTGAGCAGGCCGCTTACGATCAGGCCCCGACCGAGCCGCAAGAGCGCCAGTACAACAAGAACGGTAACCCGATCAAGCCAGCCCCGGCCCCGGTGGTTGAACAGGCGCGCCTGAGCGAAGGCGGGCAGATGTTCGCCAACCGCCTGCAGAAGAACCTCAAGCAGCTGGGCAAGTGGGCCAAGCGCGAAGGCGTGGATTGCTACCGTGTGTACGACGCCGACATGCCGGAATACTCCATGGCCATCGACCTCTACCACGACTGGGTGCACGTGCAGGAATACGCCGCGCCGAAATCCATCGACCCGGAAAAAGCTTCCGCACGCATGTTCGATGCGCTGGCCGCGATTCCCCAGGCGCTGAACGTCGACAAGAGCCGCGTGGTGGTCAAGCGTCGCGAGCGTCAGAGCGGCACCAAGCAGTACGAGCGCCAGAGCGCCCAGGGCAAGTTCACCGAGGTCAGCGAAGGCGGCGTGAAGCTGCTGGTCAACCTCACCGATTACCTGGACACCGGCCTGTTTCTCGACCACCGCCCGATGCGCATGCGCATCCAGAAGGAAGCGGCCGGCAAGCGCTTCCTCAACCTTTATTGCTACACCGCTACCGCCAGTGTGCACGCGGCCAAGGGCGGCGCGCGCAGCACTACCAGCGTCGACTTGTCCAAGACCTACCTGGACTGGGCACGTCGCAACTTCTCGCTCAACGGTTTCTCCGACAAGAACCGTCTGGAGCAGGGCGACGTGATGGCGTGGCTGGAAGCCAGCCGCGATGAGTTCGACTTGATCTTCATTGATCCGCCGACCTTCTCCAACTCCAAGCGCATGGAAGGCATCTTCGACGTGCAGCGTGACCACGTGCAGTTGCTCGACCTGGCCATGGCGCGCCTGGCACCGGGCGGCGTGTTGTACTTCTCGAACAACTTCCGCAAGTTCGTGCTCGAGGACAACCTCAGCGAACGCTATGCGGTCGAGGAAATCAGCGACAAGACCCTCGACCCGGATTTCGCGCGTAACGCGAAGATCCACCGGGCGTGGAAAATCACTGCGCGCTGATTGCTGCACCAAGTTGGAACAAAAAGCCGCAAGCCTGGCGTATTCCGGGTTTGCGGCTTTTTTGCGCTGGTCAAACAGTGGCCTCATGGCTATAACTGAAGCCCTAGCCAAAGTGACAGCCCCGCACGCTGGCGTTGTGAGTGTTGCCTATGCCGATGCATGCCGTACGCCCCAAAATCCTAGGCTTTATCAGTGAGCAGGCGTCGGCTTGGCTGGTGGCATTGGTGGTGTTATTGGCAGGTTGCGCGCTGACGGTAATTATTGCCTGGGCCGCCGCCGATCTGTATCAGCAACAGGTTCGCCAGCGTTTCCAGTTGCTGGTCAATGAACGCTACACCCGCCTGCAGGAGCGCCTCGAAGACCAGGAGCAACGCCTGGCCAGCCTGCAGCGCTTCTTCGTCAATTCCAGTGATGTGTCCCGCGCCGAGTTCGATGGATTTGCCCAACCCTTGCTGTTGCGCGCCCGCGCGTATGCCTGGGCACCGCGGATTTTTCGCGATCAGCGCAAGCCGTTTGAACAGGAGATCTCGCGCCAGCGCGGCGCGCCCTTTGCCATCCGTGAACTGAATTCGTCAGGGGAGTTGGCGCCTGCCGCCGAGCGCGATGAATACGTGCCGGTGTTGTATAGCCAAACCCAAAGCCTGCTGGGCTCGCCGCTCGGCTTCGACCTGTTGGCACAGCCGCTTCGGCGCTCGGTCCTTGAACGTGCGCAAGAAAGCGGTACGCCCGCGGTATCCCAGCCGATGCAATTGGTGGGCGTGGAGCCGGCCTATGCGGCCGGGGTTTTGCTGGTGGCGCCCGTGCGCAAGCCGGCTGAGGCCGAGCCAAGCGGCTTCGTGATGGCGGTGATCAGCATGCGACAGCTGGTGGCCGACGGTTTGCCCAAGCCGAACCGCGACAACCTGGTGATGCAGATCGTCGATACCTCCGACGCCCAGCAGCGCGTGCTGTATGCCTCGAGCAATGCGGTGGGCGCTAGCGACCTCAGCGCCGCGCGCCGTTTGACCCTCGGCGACCATGTGTATGCCCTCACGTTGCGTGGCAGCCAGGTCTTCGATCAGGCCAACCACTCCTCGATGAGCACCATCCTGACCATGGGCGGGTTGCTCAGCCTGCTGCTCAGTGCCTTGTTGTATGTGGTGGTCAGCCAACGCCAGCGCGCGCTGAAACTGGTCGAGCAGCGCACCGAGCAGTTGCGCCTGCGTGAACAGGAATTGCGCGGTGCGCACGGGCAATTGCGCAGCGTGCTGAATGCGGCCACCCAGGTCGCGATCATCGCCACTGACTTGCGCGGGGTGATCAACACGTTCAATGCCGGGGCCGAGCAAATGCTGGGGTACACGTCCGACCAGGTACTGGGGCGCATGACCCTGGAAAGCCTGCACCTGGCCGCTGAGCTCGAAGCGCGCGCCACCCGTTTGAGCGCGGCCATGGGCAAGCGCATCCCGCCAAGCCAGGCGATGCTGGTGGAGAGCCCGGACCACCTGCACCAGGCGCGCGAGTGGACCCTGTTACGCGAAAATGGCAGCCCCTTGACGGTGAACATGCTCGGCACCGTATTGCTGGATGACCATGGCTTGTGGATCGGGCATCTGGCGATTTACCTGGATGTCACCGAGCAGAAACGCGCCTACGAGGCGTTGGCGGTGCGCGATCGTTTGTTGAAAAAACTCAGTGCCCATGTGCCCGGCGGGATCTTCCAGTTCACCCTCGAGCCTCAGGGCAACGGGCGTTTTATCTATGCCAGCGATGGCATGCGCGATATCTATGAAATCGAAACCGGCGTGTTGCAACAGGACGCGGCCAAGGTCTTCGAGCGCATTCATCCCCAAGACGTTGAGCGGGTCCGCCTGTCGATACGCTTGTCGGCGTTGCAGCTGAGCCACTGGCGCGAAGAGTACCGCGTGCTGTTGCCACAACGCGGTCTGCGCTGGATTCGCGGCGAAGCCACGCCTGAAGAACTGCCGGGCGGCGGTACGCTGTGGCATGGCTACGTGTCGGATATTTCCGATCTCAAGCGGGTGGAAGAAGAGCTGCGCGCACTGTCCATTACCGATTCGCTGACGGGCATTCATAACCGGCGTTATTTCCAGGATCGCCTCAAGGTCGAGATGCTCAGGCTCAACCGCACCTGTGGGGCGCTGTCGTTGATCATGCTGGATATCGACCACTTCAAGCGCATCAACGACCAGTACGGTCACGCGGTAGGCGATGGGGTGTTGCAGGAGGTGTGCAAGCGCATCAGTCAGCGCCTGCGGCGCACGGATGTGTTTTGCCGACTGGGCGGCGAAGAGTTCGTGGTGCTGTGCCCGCACACTGATTGCGAGCAGGCGTACAGCCTGGCGATGGAGTTGTGGCAGTCGTTGCGCAGTGCGCCGATGGAAACGGTGGGCATCGTGACCGCCAGCTTCGGTGTGGCCAGTTGGCGGATCGATGACGGCATTGACGGGCTGCTGCTGCGGGCGGACTCGGCGGTGTATAGGGCCAAGCAGGCGGGCAGGGACCGGGTGGAGGCTGAGCGAATCAGGGCTTGATTGACAGATTTTTTCAGACGGCGCGCATTCATGTTGGGGGCTGGCTTGCCTGCGATTGCAGCGTGTCAGTCAGCGAATCTGACACTGATACACCGCTATCGCAGGCAAGCCCGCTCGCACATTTGATCTGTGTTGCCTTTAGAGCACCGGCGCAGCCGCCGCCAGCTTCGGCTGGCGATACAGGTCCAGCAGCACCTGGTCCAGTACTGATGAGGCGCCCCACGGTTTCGAATCGTTGAGGATCGCCACCACCACCCAGGTGTTGCCATTGTTGTCACGGCTGAACCCGGCGATGGCACGCACGGTGTTCAGGGTGCCAGTCTTGACGTGGGCTTCGCCGCGCATGGCGGTGGTCTTCAGGCGTTTACGCATGGTGCCGTCGGTGCCGGCAATCGGCAGCGAGCTGATGTATTCCGCCGCGTATGGGCTTTTCCAGGCGGCTTGCAGCATGGCCGCCATCTCGCGGGCGCTGACACGTTCGGCGCGCGACAGGCCGGAGCCGTTCTCCATTACAAGGTGCGGCGCGGTGATGCCTTTCTTCGCCAGCCACTGACGGACCACACGTTGCGCAGCCTTGGCGTCGTCGCCGTCGGCATCGTTGCGAAATTGCGCGCCCAGGCTCAGGAACAGCTGCTGGGCCATGGTGTTGTTACTGTATTTGTTGATGTCGCGGATGATTTCCGCCAGGTCCGGCGAGAAGGCACGGGCGAGTACTTTGGCGTCCTTGGGCACGGGCGCCTGGATGTCGCGGCCCTGGATGGTGCCGCCCAATTCCTGCCAGATCGCACGCACCGCGCCGGCGGTGTAGGTGGCGTGGTCGAGCAGCGACAGGTAAGTCTGCGAACTGCAGCCATCGCCCAGTTGGCCGCTGACTGTCACGGTGACACTGCCGTCGGCGGCGGTGACCGGGCTGTAGCGCACGTCACCGGTGCATTGCTTGGCGTTGGAGACTTTCACCTGGTTGTCGATGCGAATGCTGGCAATCGGCGGCTCGACCGATACGATCACGCGGCCCGAATCATTGCGGGTCACGAAGCGCAGGGCCTTGAGGTTGACCAGCAGGGCGTCGGGCTTGACCAGGAACGGCTTGTTCTCGTCATTGCCGTCGTCATTGAATTCGGGCAATTGCGGCTGGTTGAAGAAGCTGCGGTCGAGCACCAGGTCACCGGTGACTTGCTGCACGCCATTGGCACGCAGGTCGCGCATCAGCAGCCAGAGTTTTTCCATGTTCAGCTTCGGGTCGCCGCCGCCCTTGAGGTAGAGGTTGCCGTGCAAGACGCCACCGCTGAGCGTGCCGTCGGTGTAGAACTCGGTCTTCCACTGATGGTTGGGGCCGAGCATTTCCAGGGCAGCGTAAGTGGTGACCAGCTTCATGGTGGAGGCCGGGTTCACCGACACGTCGGCGTTGAACACGGTGGGGGTACCGGGGCCGGTGAGGGGCAGCATCACCAGCGACAGCGCGGTATTTTGCAGCTTGGCTTTCTGCAAGGCCTGCGCAACGTTGGGTGGCAGGGTGTTGTTGACTGGGGCGGCAGCGGCGGAAAAGGCCAGTGGAAGAAGAACGCTGGCTAATAACACGGAACGAAAAGATTTGATCATAAGGAATAAAACCCTACTGCTGAGAAGGGTGAAAAAGGCGAGGGGTATGGAAGAAAATCCCTCATTGGTCACGAAAGTGTCGGCATTATGCCCCAAGGTGGATCCAGTTGTAGCTGAACGATAGCTGGTATTGCGCGTTTTTTTGCAGACAGATAGCCGCCTGTCCCAGAGAGTCGGGCAATCCTTGCCTTAAACTGCTAAAGTGCCGCCCGTTATTACTTATGAGGATTGTTCCAATGGCGACTAACCGTTCCCAGCGTCTGCGCAAAAAACTGTGCGTTGATGAATTTCAAGAGCTGGGTTTCGAACTGAACCTGGACTTCAACGAAGGCCTGAGTGAAGAAGCTATCGACGCTTTCCTCGAAGCATTCATCAAAGAAGCCATGGAAGCCAACGGTCTGGGCTATGTCGGCGGCGATGACTTCGGTCTGGTTTGCCTGCAGAAGCGTGGCTCGGTCTCCGAAGAGCAGCGTGCTGCTGTTGAAGCCTGGCTGAAAACCCGTTCCGAGCTGACCAAGGCTGAAGTCAGCCCGTTGCTGGACGTGTGGTATCCAGAAAAGCCGATCAACGCGGCTAAGTGATACTGAAAAAAACGGCGACCTTCGGGTCGCCGTTTTTTTATGCCTTGCGCCCGTTCAGAATCAGCAGCGTCAACACCCCCGCCACAATCCCCCAGAACGCCGAACCGATGGAAAACAACGTCAAGCCTGACGCGGTGACCATAAAGGTGATCAGCGCCGCTTCGCGTTCCTTCGGCTCATTCATGGCGATGCTCAAGCCATTGATGATCGAGCCAAACAACGCCAGCGCTGCAATCGACAGCACCAGTTCCTTTGGCAATGCGGCGAACAATGCCGCCAAGGTCGCGCCAAATACTCCGGCAATCCCGTAGAACACGCCGCACCACACCGCGGCGGTGTAGCGCTTGTTGCGGTCTTCATGGGCATGCGGCCCGGTGCAGATGGCCGCGCTGATTGCCGCCAGGTTGATGCCGTGGGAGCCGAAGGGCGCGAGCACCAGCGAGGCCAGGCCGGTGGCGGTGATCAAAGGCGAGGCGGGCACGGTGTAGCCATCGGCGCGCAGCACGGCGACGCCGGGCATGTTCTGCGAGGTCATTGCCACCACGAACAGCGGAATGCCGATACTGATGGTCGCCGCCAGCGAGAAATGCGGCGTGGTCCACACCGGTATCGCCACTTCGAGGTGAAAAACACTGAAATCCAGCAACCCCATCAGCCCCGACAGCACAGTGCCAAGCACCAGCGCGGCGAGCACCGCATAGCGTGGCGACAGGCGCTTGATGATCAGGTACGTGAAAAACATCCCCAGCACCAGGCCGGTGCGATGCTGCGCGGCGACGAAAATCTCGCTGCCGATCTTGAACAGGATTCCCGCCAGCAAGGCCGCCGCCAGCGACGATGGGATGCGCTTGACCAGTTTTTCGAAACTGCCGGTCAGCCCGCACAGCGTCACCAGCACGGCGCAGGTGATGTAGGCACCAATGGCCTCGCCGTAACTCACGCCGCCCAGGCTGGTGATCAACAGCGCCGCGCCGGGTGTGGACCAGGCAATGGTGATGGGCGTGCGATAGCGCAGGGACAAGCCGATGCTGCACACCGCCATGCCGATGGAGATGGCCCAGATCCACGAAGAAATCTGCGCCGTGGTCAACCCGGCGGCCTGGCCGGCCTGAAACATCAGGACCAGCGAGCTGGTGTAGCCGGTCATCATGGCAATGAAGCCGGCGACGATGGCCGACGCAGAAGTGTCGGCCAACGGGCGCAAAGGCGCTTGGGTGGCGTCGTTCATGGAGAGGTGTTCCTTTTACCTGGGTATTTGTCAGTGAAGGCGCAGATTCAAGCCTAAACTCAAACGTAACTACTCGTTGCGATACAGCCGACGCTGCAAACAGCCGTACAGTGTGTTGGCGCATTGGGTTGTGTACAATGTGCCCTGTTTTTAGGTGATACTTGCCAGCAACCCGCGCTTGCCGTATTACCGTTAATTCGCCGCCGTTCTCCAAACCCGAGTGCCCATGAACGAACAGTTGCAACCTCTCAAGAAACAACCGCGAGCCGGCAAGGCCGGTCGCAGCGGAACCCAGGACGATATCGTTTACGCGCATATCTTCGAGGCCATCCTTGAACAACGCCTGGCGCCCGGAACCAAGTTGAGTGAAGAGGCACTGGGCGAAATCTTCGGCGTCAGCCGCACCATCATTCGCCGCGCGCTCTCGCGTCTGGCCCATGAAGGCGTGGTACTGCTGCGGCCCAATCGTGGTGCGGTGGTGGCGAGCCCGAGTGTAGAAGAAGCGCGCCAGGTATTTTTGGCCCGGCGTCTGGTCGAACGGGCGATCACGGAATTGGCAGTGCAGCACGCCACGGCCGAACAGCTGGCCGAGCTGCGCCAGATGGTCAACGACGAGCGCGACAGCTTCTCCCGCGGCGACCGCGGTGCCGGTATCCGCCTCTCCGGCGAATTCCACCTCAAGCTGGCCGAGGCGGCGAAGAACGCGCCGCTGATCAGCTTCCAGCGCAGCCTGGTGTCGCAGACCTCGTTGATCATCGCCCAGTACGAAAGCGGCAACCGCTCGCACTGTTCTTACGATGAGCACACGCAGCTGATCGATGCGATCGAAGCACGCGATGCAACGTTGGCGGTGAACCTGATGATGCACCACATGGATCACATCGACAGCAAGCTCAACCTCGATGAGGAAAGCGCGTCGGATGATTTGCACGCGGTGTTTTCGCATTTGCTGCAGACGAAAAAGCCGGGACGCTCGTCCGTAAAGCTGTAATTTCCCTGACTCAACAGGGCCAGAAATGTGGGAGCGGGCTTGCTCGCGAATGCGGTAGATCAGTCAATGCATCTGGTGACTGACACTCCGTATTCGCGAGCAAGCCCGCTCCCACATTTGCTTCTCGGCGTGCTTTAGATCAGCGTTGATGCACGAGATTGCCGGCCGCATACGTCTGCAACACCGCCCGGTCATCCCCCAGCGTCATCAACACAAACAACGTCTCGGAAATGTTGTTCGCCTGCTTCAAGCGATAGCTGAGCAGCGGCGTGGCGTTGTAATCCAGCACCAAAAAGTCCGCGTCAGTGCCTGGCTGCAAGGTGCCGATCTTGTCTTCCAAACGCAGCGCTCGCGCGCCGCCCAAAGTGGCCAGGTACAGCGACTTGAACGGGCTCAACCGCGCGCCCTGCAACTGCATGACCTTGTAGGCTTCGTTCAAGGTTTGCAGCAGCGAGAAGCTGGTACCGCCGCCCACGTCGGTGCCCAGGCCGACATTCAGCTTGTGCTTCTCGGCCATCGGCAAGTTGAACAAGCCACTGCCGAGGAAGAAGTTCGAGGTCGGGCAGAACGCTACCGCCGAACCCGTTTCGGCGAGGCGCGCGCACTCGTCATCGCACAGGTGCACGCCGTGGGCAAACACCGAGCGCTCACCCAGCAATTTGTAGTGGTCATACACGTCCAGGTAGCCCTTGCGCTCCGGGAACAGCTCTTTCACCCATTCCACTTCCTGCAGGTTTTCACTGATGTGCGTCTGCATGTACAGGTCCGGGTATTCGCCCAGCAATTGCCCGGCCAGCGTCAGTTGCGCCGGGGTGCTGGTCGGGGCAAAACGTGGCGTGACCGCATAGTGCAAACGGCCCTTGCCATGCCAGCGTTCGATCAGCGCCTTGCTTTCCTGGTAGCCGGATTCGGCGGTGTCGGTCAGATAGTCCGGCGCGTTGCGGTCCATCATTACCTTGCCGGCGATCATGCGCAGGTCGAGCTTCTCGGCCGCTTCAAAAAACGAATTGACTGATTGCGGGTGCACGCTGCCGAACACCAGCGCCGTGGTGGTGCCGTTGCGCAGCAGTTCCTTGATGAAGATATCCGCGACTTCTTTGGCATGGGCCTTGTCGGCGAACTGGCTTTCGCACGGGAAGGTGTAGGTGTTGAGCCAATCCAGCAACTGCTCGCCATAGGCGCCGACCATGCCGGTTTGCGGCAGGTGAATATGGGTGTCGATCAGGCCCGGGGTGATCAGCGCATCCTGATAATGAGTAACGTCGATGTCGGCGGGCAGCGTCGGCAGCAAATCGCTGGCGTGGCCCAGGGCGCTGATCTGGCCGTTATCGATCACCAGCAGGCCGTCTTCGAAATACTCATAGGACGCTTCGATCCCCACTTCAGCAGGGTCGGCGATGCTGTGCAGGATGGCGGCACGGTAGGCTTTGCGAGTCAAAGGCATGGTGTTCTCAATTTAGAGTGCTTGGCTGCGGCGCGAGGCCGGCAGCAGTTTGGCAATGGGTTCGGCGCTCGCGGTGTGCTGGCCGAAATTGGCGTTATAGGTGGCGATGATTTCGCCGGCGATGGAGATGGCGATCTCCACCGGCAGTTTGCCCTTCACCTCGGTGAGGCCCATCGGGCAGCGCATGCGTTGCAGTTGCGCGGTGTCGAAGCCGCGATCACGCAGGCGGTGTTCGAACTTGACCCGTTTGGTTTTCGAGCCGATCAGGCCGAAGTAGGCAAAGTCATTGCGCTTGAGCAGCGCGGCGGTCAGTTCCAGGTCCAGCGCGTGATTGTGGGTCATGACGATGCAGTAACTGCCCACTGGCAGGTCGGTAATTTCGTCGACCGGCTCCTCGCTGACGATTTTACGCACGCCCTGGGGAATGTCTTCCGGAAACTCCTGGTCGCGGGAATCGATCCAGCGCACCCGGCACGGCAGGCTCGCCAATAGCGGCACCAACGCGCGGCCGACGTGGCCGGCGCCAAACACTGCAATGTGCGCCTGCACCTGGCCCATGGGTTCGAACAGCAGCACAGTCGCACCGCCGCAGCACTGGCCCAGGCTTGCACCAAGGCTGAAGCGCTCCAGATGCGTGTTTTGCTGGCCGCGCACGAGCATGTCGCGGGCGATCTGCATCGCCTTGTATTCCAGGTGCCCGCCACCGATGGTGTCGAAGGTCTGCGCGGCGCTGATCACCATCTTCGAGCCGGCATTGCGCGGCGTGGAGCCGAGCTCTTCGATGATGGTCACCAGCACGCAGGGTTCGCCGCGGTTCTGCAGGTCGGCGAGGGCGCTGATCCAGTTGTTCATAGTCACCTCTTGTGGCGTCTGTCAGGCCGCTATCGGGGGCAAGCCCCCTCCCACATTTTGATGTGTGAACACCATCAAATGTGGGAGCTGGCTTGCCTGCGATGGCAGCGCCTCGGTCTTAGAGCGAAGCCATCTCGGTTTCAGCCTCGACAGCCTTTGCCGCCTGCAACTGCCGCATCTGCTCACACCCCCACAACACCCGCTCCGGCGTCGCCGGTGCATCGATCTTGGGCTGATGGCGATACTCACCCACACTCGCCACGGCATCCTTGATCGCGCACCACGAGGCGATCCCGAGCATGAACGGCGGCTCACCCACAGCCTTGGAATGGAACACCGTGTCCTCCGGGTTCTTGCGGTTTTCCACCAGCTTCACGCGTAAATCCAGGGGCATGTCAGCCACGGCCGGGATCTTGTAGCTGGCCGGGCCGTTGGTCATCAGCTTGCCTTTGTTGTTCCACACCAGCTCTTCCATGGTCAGCCAGCCCATGCCCTGAATAAAGCCGCCTTCCACCTGGCCGATGTCGATGGCCGGGTTCAGCGAGGCGCCCACGTCGTGCAGGATGTCGGTGCGCAACATCTTGTATTCGCCGGTGAGTGTGTCGACGATCACTTCGCAGCAGGCCGCGCCGAACGCGAAGTAATAGAACGGCCGCCCACGCGCCTGGCTGCGGTCGTAGAAGATTTTCGGGGTCTTGTAGAAACCGGTGCTCGACAGCGAGACCTGGGCGAAATACGCCTGCTGGATCAGGCTCTCAAAGGTCAGGATCTGGTCGCGTACCCGCACGTGACCATTGTGAAATTCCACATCCGCTTCACTCACGTCGTACTTGCGTGCGGCAAACTCCACCAGGCGCTGCTTGATGGTTTCGGCGGCGTTCTGCGCAGCCTTGCCGTTCAGGTCGGCACCGCTGGACGCCGCGGTGGGCGAGGTGTTGGGCACCTTGTCGGTGTTGGTGGCGGTGATCTGCACGCGGTCGATGTCGACCTGGAACACTTCGGCCACCACTTGCGCGACCTTGGTGTTCAAGCCCTGGCCCATCTCGGTGCCGCCGTGGTTCAAATGGATGCTGCCGTCGGTGTAGATGTGGATCAGCGCACCGGCCTGGTTCAGGAAGCTGGCGGTAAACGAAATACCGAACTTCACCGGCGTCAGCGCCAGGCCTTTTTTCAGGATCGGGCTGTGGGCGTTGTACAAGCGGATCGCTTCGCGGCGCTCGGCGTATTGGCTGCTGGCTTCAAGCTCGGCGGTCATCTCTTCGAGCATGTTGTGCTCGACGGTCTGGTAGTAGTGGGTGACGTTGCGCTCGGTCTTGCCGTAGTAATTGGCCTTGCGCACCGCCAATGGGTCCAAACCCAGGTGCCGAGCGATGGCGTCCATCACTTCCTCGATGGCGACCATGCCTTGTGGCCCGCCGAAGCCGCGATACGCGGTGTTGGAGGCCGTGTTGGTCTTGCAACGATGGCCATTAACGGTGGCGTCGCCCAGGTAATACGAATTGTCGGCGTGGAACATCGCGCGGTCGACAATCGAGTTTGACAAGTCCGGCGAGCAGCCGCAGTTACCCGCCAGTTCGAGGTTGATCCCGTGCAGGCGACCCGTGTCGTCAAAGCCCACGTCGTATTCGATATAAAACGGGTGACGCTTGCCGGTCATCAGCATGTCTTCGACGCGCGGCAGGCGCATTTTGGTCGGCTGGCCGGTGAGGCGCGCCACCACCGCGCACAGGCAGGCGGGGCTGGCGGCCTGGGTTTCCTTGCCGCCGAAACCGCCGCCCATGCGGCGCATGTCGACGACGATTTTGTTCATCGACACGTCGAGCACTTCGGCCACTAGCTTCTGCACTTCGGTGGGGTTTTGCGTGGAGCAATAGACGATCATGCCGCCGTCTTCGGTGGGCATCACCGACGAGATCTGGGTTTCCAGGTAGAAGTGTTCCTGGCCGCCGATGTGCAGCGTGCCCTGGATACGGTTTTTCGCCGTGGCCAGTGCACCTGCCGAGTCGCCGCGCTGGTGAGTGTGGCTGTCGAGCACGAAATGCTTGTTGCGAAAGGCCTCGACCACGTCCAGCACCGGCTCCAGGTCTTCGTATTCGATCACCGCCGCCATGGCCGCTTTGCGTGCGGTTTCCAGGTCGCGGGCGGCCACGGCCAGCACCACCTGGCCGACAAACTGCACCGTGTCGATGGCCAGCAACGGGTCGCCGGGCATCAGCGGGCCGATGTCTTTCAGGCCCGGCACGTCTTCGTGGGTGATCGCGATACGCACGCCGTCAAAGGCGTAGCAGGGCGCGGTGTCGATGCTGAGGATGCGGGCGTGGGCGCGGTCGGACATGCGCGCATACAGGTGCAGTTGGTTGGGAAATTCCAGGCGGTCATCGATGTACTGCGCCTCGCCGGACACATGCTTGGCGGCGCTGTCGTGCTTGACGCTGCGGCCGACCCCGGAGGTCAGGTCCTGGGCGAACAGCTCGGCGAGTTCGGCCTGGGTTTTAACGACGGCGTGATGGTTAGACATAAGCGGTCACCCGAGTCTCGATGTGCGGCGTTTGCAGTTCGATGAAGTATTTGCGCAGCAGGTTTTGCGCGCTGAGCAGGCGGTATTCCTTGCTGGCGCGAAAGTCCGACAACGGGGTGAAATCCTCGGCCAGGGCGGCGCAGGCTTTTTCCACCGTGGCGGCGTTCCAGGTGGCGCCCACCAGCACGGCTTCGCAGCTTTTCGCGCGTTTGGGCGTAGCGGCCATGCCTCCGAAGGCGACGCGTGCCTGGTTGATCACGCCGTTCTCGATCTTCAGGTTGAAAGCGGCGCACACCGCGGAAATATCATCGTCCAGGCGCTTGGACACCTTGTAGGCACGGAACAGTGTGTGGCCCTTGGGCACGATGATTTTCTCGATGAACTCGCTGTCCTGACGCGCGGTGACGCGGTAGTCGATGAAGTAGTCTTCCAGCGCCAGGGTGCGGCGCACGTTGCCTTTGCACAGCACGATCTGTGCACCCAGGGCGATCAGCAGCGGCGGCGAATCACCAATCGGCGAAGCGTTGCCGATGTTGCCGCCCAAGGTGCCCTGGTTGCGGATTTGCAGGGAGGCGAAGCGGTGCAGCAGGTCGCCGAAGTCCGGGTATTCGTGGTGCAGCGCGGTGTAGCAGTCGGAGAGGGCGGTGGCGGCGCCGATTTCCAGGCGGTCGTCGAAGCGCTCGATGCGCTTCATTTCTTCGATATTGCCGACGTAGATCATCACCGGCAGCGTGCGATGAAACTGCGTGACTTCCAGCGCCAGGTCGGTGCCGCCGGCCAGCAGCCGGGCTTGCGGGTAGGCGTCGTAGAGATCGGCCAGGTCGGCGACGGTCAGCGGCACCAGGCAACGTTTGTCGCCACTGTTGAGTTCGCCGGTCTGCGTTGGCGCAATGGCTTTGAGGCGCGCGATGGTCTCGGCCTGGCGGCTGTCAAACTGGTCGACGGGTTTGTTGCAGCAGGCCTGTTCGGCGGCGGCCAGGATCGGGCGGTAGCCGGTGCAACGGCACAGGTTGCCGGCCAGCGCTTCGTGGGCTTTTTGGCTGTCGGGGGCGTCGCTGTTCTTTTGCAGGGCAAACAACGACATCACAAAGCCCGGCGTGCAAAAGCCACATTGCGAGCCGTGGCACTCGACCATGGCTTTTTGCACGCTGTGCAGTTGGCCCTGGTGCTTGAGGTCTTCAACGCTGATCAGCTGTTTGCCGTGCAGCGACGACACAAAGGTCAGGCATGAGTTGAGGCTGCGATAACGAATCTGCTCGGCGCCTTGTTCGTCGCGGTGCAACTCGCCGACCACGACGGTGCACGCCCCGCAATCGCCGCTGGCGCAGCCTTCCTTGGTACCGGGTTTGCCCACGTGCTCACGCAAATAGTTGAGCACGGTCAGGTTGGGGTCCAGGGCGTGCTCACTACGGAGTTCCTGGTTGAGTAAAAACTGGATCACGGAAGGCCTCGCAGACTCATTATTGTTGTTAACCGCTTTGCGCCGAATCTAGTCATGTCTGACTTTTCGGTCAATGATTTTCTGACCAGGAGGTCAAGAAATTACGGTCACAACACTTTCAATTATGGTCCAGTCTTCTGGAACCGTTGTTTTTGGCGGCTTGTGGGTTTTCATCGCTGCTTATTTCATGCCAAATTCGCCACCGTGGGCGTAGCGCCATCAGCGGGCCAATGCGCTACACTGCCGCGCTTGTACTGATAGAAGATTCTGAAGGGAAAACATGACGTTCAAGGCGCCGGACAGTCTCGCCGAGCAAATTGCTCACCACCTCGCCGAACGTATCATTCGCGGCGATCTCAAGCCTGGGGAGCGGATCCAGGAACAGAAAGTTACGCTGGCGCTCAATGTCAGCCGTGGTTCCGTGCGTGAAGCCTTATTGATCCTCGAGCGCCGCCACCTGATCGCCATCCTGCCGCGCCGTGGCGCCCACGTCACCGAGCTCACCGCGCACAAGGTGCAGAGCCTGTGCACGCTGATGGGCGAGTTGTACATCCTGCTCGGCAATGCGGTGGCCGAGGGCTGGAAGGTGCAGGCCGACATGACGCCGTTCCTGCAGATCCAGCAGCGTCTGGTGAACAGTTTTGAGCGTCAGGACATCCGCGCCTTCGTCGAAGAAAGCTTCAACGTGATGCGCGCCGCGTACCCTTTTGCCAACAACCCGTATTTGCAGGAAACCGTCGAGAACCTGCAGCCGGCGATGAACCGCGCCTATTACCTGGCGCTGGATCAACGCAAGGCGTCCATGAGCGAGTACCTGGCGCTGTTCGAGCAACTGCTCGCCGCCGTGCTGGCGCGTGACCTGGCGCAGATTCGCCTGGTGCTGTCCGCCTACGGCCAGCGCAGTTGTTCATTGGTCATCGCTGCGTTGGCGGACGCCTAAACGTGCGGCTCAAGTGCATCAAACTGGCGGGGTTCAAATCCTTCGTCGACCCGACCACGGTGAACTTCCCCAGTAACATGGCGGCGGTGGTGGGGCCCAATGGCTGCGGCAAGTCGAACATCATCGACGCCGTTCGCTGGGTGATGGGCGAGAGTTCGGCAAAAAATCTGCGCGGCGAGTCGATGACCGACGTCATCTTCAATGGCTCCACCAGTCGTAAACCGGTGAGCCAGGCCAGCATCGAGCTGGTGTTCGACAACTCCGACGGCACCCTGATCGGCGAATACGCGGCGTACGCGGAAATTTCCATTCGCCGCAAAGTGACGCGCGACAGTCAGAACAGCTACTTTCTCAACGGCACCAAGTGCCGGCGCCGGGACATCACCGACATCTTCCTCGGCACCGGCTTGGGCCCGCGCAGCTACTCGATCATCGAGCAGGGCATGATCTCCAAGCTGATCGAAGCCAAGCCCGAAGACCTGCGTAATTTCATTGAAGAAGCAGCCGGCATCTCCAAGTACAAGGAGCGCCGCCGCGAGACCGAAAACCGTATCCGCCGCACCCACGAAAACCTCGCCCGCCTGACCGACCTGCGCGAAGAACTGGAGCGCCAGTTGGAGCGCCTGCACCGCCAGGCCCAGGCCGCCGAGAAGTATCAGGAATACAAGGGCGAAGAACGCCAGCTCAAGGCGCAACTCTCGGCCCTGCGCTGGCAGGCGCTGAACGATCAGGTCGGCCAGCGCGAAGCGATCATCGGCACCCAGGAAATCAGCTTTGAAGCGCTGGTGGCCGAACAGCGCAATGCCGACGCCAGCATCGAGCGCCTGCGTGACGGTCACCATGACCTGTCCGAGCGCTTCAATCTGGTGCAGGGCCGCTTCTATTCGGTGGGTGGCGACATCGCCCGGGTCGAGCAGAGCATTCAGCATGGCCAGCAGCGTCTGCGCCAACTGCAAGATGATTTGAAGGAAGCCGAGCGCGCGCGCCTGGAGACCGAATCGCACCTGGGCCATGACCGCACCTTGCTGCTGACCCTCGGCGAAGAGCTGGACATGCTCACCCCCGAGCAGGAAATCACCAGCGCCGCCGCCGAAGAAGCCGCCGCCGCCCTGGAAGAAGCCGAAACCACCATGCACGGCTGGCAGGAGCAGTGGGACGCTTTCAACCTGCAATCCGCCGAGCCGCGCCGCCAGGCTGAGGTGCAGCAGTCGCGCATCCAGCAGCTGGAAACCAGCATGGAGCGTCTGGCCGAGCGCCAACGGCGTCTTCAGGAAGAGCGCGTGTTGCTCGCCGCCGACCCGGAAGACGCGGCGATCATGGAGCTGAGCGAGCAACTGGCCGAAAGCGAGATCACGCTGGAAGAGCTGGAAGCCAGCGAAGAACAACAAGTGGAGCGCCTGGAGCAATTGCGTCAGCAACTGCAACAGGCGACCCAGTCGCAGCAGCAGGCCCAGGGCGATTTGCAGCGGCTGAACGGCCGATTGGCGTCGCTGGAGGCCTTGCAGCAAGCCGCGCTGGACCCCGGCACCGGCACTGCCGAGTGGCTGCGCGACCAGCATTTGGGCGAGCGCCCGCGCCTGGCTGAAGGGTTAACAGTTGAAGCGGGTTGGGAGCTGGCGGTAGAGACCGTGCTCGGCGCCGACCTGCAGGCGGTGCTGGTCGACGATTTTGGTGGCTTCGACCTGGCCGGCTTTACTCAGGGCGATTTGCGTTTGCTCAGCCCGGCGGCCGATGGCACGCGCGTGCCGGGCAGTCTGCTGGACAAGGTCGAGGCGGCGATTGACCTGTCGCCCTGGCTGGGGCAGGTCAAGCCGGTGGATTCCCTGGAGCAAGCCCTGGCGCAGCGCGGCCAACTGGGCGCGGGCGAAAGCCTGATCAGCCGCGATGGTTATTGGGTGGGCCGCCACTTCCTGCGTGTGCGCCGTGCCAGCGAAGCGGAAAGCGGCGTATTGGCCCGTGGCCAGGAAATCGTCAACCTGAGCGCCGAGCGCGAAGAACGCGAAGCCACCCTTGAACGCCTGGAAACCGAACTGCAAACCCTGCGCGCCACCCAGCGCCAGCAAGAGACCGGCCGCGAACACCTGCGCCGCCTGTTGCAGGACGAAGCGCGCCAGCAAGGTGAACTCAAGGCCCAACTGTCGGCGAGCAAGGCCAAGGTCGAGCAACTGACCCTGCGCCGCACCCGTCTTGACGAAGAAGTGGCGGAGATGGGCGAGCAACGCGCCCTCGAGCACGAACAAATCGGTGAGGCGCGCCTGCAACTGCAGGAAGCCCTCGACAGCATGGCGCTGGACACGGAGCAGCGCGAACTGCTGCTGGCCCAGCGCGACAGCCTGCGCGAACGCCTTGACCGCGTGCGTCAGGAAGCGCGCCAGCACAAGGATCACGCTCACCAATTGGCGGTGCGCCTCGGTTCGTTGCAGGCTCAGCACGCGTCCACGCGTCAGGCCCTTGAGCGCCTGGAGATGCAATCCGAACGCCTCACCGAAAAGCGCGAGCAACTGAGCCTCAACCTGGAGGAGGGCGAAGCGCCGCTGGAAGAGTTGCGGCTCAAGCTCGAAGAATTGCTCGACAAGCGCATGACCGTCGACGAAGAACTCAAGACTGCGCAAATCGCCCTGGAAGACGCCGACCGCGAACTGCGCGATGCGGAAAAACGCCGCACCCAGGCCGAGCAGCAATCGCAGTTGATTCGCGGCCAGCTCGAACAGCAGCGCATGGAATGGCAGGCCCTGACGGTTCGCCGCAAGACCCTGCAGGACCAGTTGCTGGAAGACGGCTACGACCTGCACGGCGTGCTTAATACGTTGACCGCCCAGGCCAACGAGAAAGATGCCGAAGAAGAACTTGAACGGATTGCTGCGCGTATTCAGCGACTCGGCGCGATCAACCTTGCGGCCATCGACGAGTATCAGCAGCAGTCCGAGCGCAAACGTTATCTGGATGCCCAGGACGCCGATCTGGTGGAAGCCCTGGACACTTTGGAAAATGTGATCCGCAAAATCGACAAGGAAACCCGTAATCGCTTCAAAGATACCTTTGATCAGATTAATGGCGGTTTACAGGCGTTATTCCCGAAAGTTTTCGGTGGTGGCAGCGCTTACTTGGAACTGACGGGCGAAGATCTACTCGATACAGGGGTGACGATCATGGCGCGGCCTCCGGGCAAGAAGAACAGCACCATCCATTTGTTGTCCGGTGGCGAAAAGGCACTGACGGCATTGGCGCTGGTATTTGCGATCTTCAAGTTGAACCCGGCGCCGTTTTGCATGCTCGACGAAGTTGACGCCCCGCTGGATGACGCTAACGTTGGACGCTACGCTCGGTTGGTTAAAGAGATGTCCCAGACCGTGCAGTTCATCTATATCACCCACAACAAGATCGCCATGGAAATGGCCGATCAATTGATGGGTGTAACGATGCACGAACCCGGCTGTTCGCGTTTGGTGGCGGTGGATGTGGAAGAAGCGATGGCGCTGGTGGATGCCTAGCGGCGAGTTGCTGGTTACACGTGTTTGAGGCTTAGAGCTTGCAGCTTGAAGCTCACAGTTGGCGGCTGGCGCAAGCGATCTTTCATGTGGCCCAAACATGGCAAATCGACACATTTCGCGCCAACTGTGTAAAGTTATCGAAGGTCGTGCTAGTTTATTGTCAATTCCTCGTATGCGTGGGCAAAACGTCAGTCAGAACATAGAGTTGGCGCCACGTTTTAAAGCGGTTTGGATGTTGCTAAACCCCTTATTTTTCAGCATTTTTTATTAGAGGCACGGGATTACATGGAAATCGGTCTGCGCGAGTGGCTGATCGTCATCGGCATTATTGTCATTGCCGGTATTCTTTTTGATGGCTGGCGCCGCATGCGCGGTGGCAAGGGCAAGCTGAAGTTCCGTCTGGACCGCAACCTGTCCAACTTGCCTGACGATGATGGCAGCGCCGAACTGCTGGGGCCGCCTCGCGTGCTGGATACCCATAAAGAGCCGCAACTGGACGAACACGACTTGCCGTCGATGAGCGCGCCGGTGCGTGAAGCCCGCGAACCGTCTTCCAAACGCGGTAAACGCGGCAGCGCCGCGGTTGCCGAGCCGCATCAGGGCGACCTGAACCTTGACGTCGATGATGGCCCGAGCTTCAGCAGCCGCGATGACGATTTCCCCGACGAGACCCCGACCAAAAGCGCGCCACGTCAGTCGGTCAATGACCAGCCGGCCGCTGAAGAAGTCTTGGTAATCAGCGTGATCTGCCGCGATGCCGCCGGTTTCAAAGGCCCGGCACTGTTGCAGAACATCCTGGAAAGCGGCTTGCGGTTTGGCGAGATGGATATTTTCCACCGTCACGAAAGCATGGCCGGTAACGGCGAAGTGCTGTTCTCCATGGCCAACGCGGTCAAGCCGGGCACCTTCGATCTGGACGACATCGACCTGTTCAGCACCCCGGCGGTGAGCTTCTTCCTTGGCCTGCCAGGCCCGCGTCACCCCAAACAAGCGTTCGACGTGATGGTGGCCGCGGCCCGCAAGCTGTCTCAGGAACTCAACGGTGAGCTCAAGGACGACCAACGCAGCGTCCTGACCGCCCAGACCATCGAACACTACCGTCAGCGCATCGTCGAGTTCGAGCGTCGCGCCCTGACACAGAAACGCTGAGGATTGGTCTTCAGCGTTGTCAGTAGAATAAGCGCACTAACATATTGAGCAGCTTCGGCTGCTCTTTTGCTTTCTGAGAGAACACCCATGACCGCCGCCCATACCCGCATCCTCCAATTGCGCGCTGAGCTGGATCAGCACAATTACCGTTACCACGTGCTCGACGAGCCGAGCATTCCGGACGCCGAGTACGACCGGCTGTTCCACGAGCTCAAAGCCCTGGAAGCCGAGCATCCGGATTTGGTCACGCGTGATTCACCGACGCAGCGGGTCGGCAGTACGGCGTTGTCAGCGTTCACTCAGGTGAAGCACGAAATACCGATGCTCAGCCTCGGTAACGCCTTTGATGAAAGCACCATGCTCGAATTTGATCGCCGGGTCACCGAAGGGCTCGACCTGCCGGTGGGCGATCTGTTTGGTGGCGGCGCGGCGGTGGAATACAGCTGTGAGCCCAAACTGGATGGCCTGGCGGTCAGCCTGCTGTATCAAGACGGTGAACTGGTACGCGGCGCCACCCGTGGCGACGGCACCACGGGCGAAGACATCAGCGTCAACGTGCGCACTGTGCGCAATATCCCGCTGAAGCTGCACGGCAGCGGCTGGCCGGCGACCCTGGAAGTGCGCGGCGAAGTGTTCATGTCCAAGGCCGGTTTCGAGCGCCTGAACGCCTCGCAGCTGGAAGTCGGCGGCAAGACCTTCGCCAACCCGCGCAACGCGGCGGCTGGCAGCCTGCGCCAGTTGGACTCGAAGATTACCGCCAGCCGCCCGCTGGAGTTCTGCTGCTATGGCATTGGCCAGGTCACCGCAGACATCAGCGACACCCACATCGGCAACTTGAAGCAGTTGCAGAAGTGGGGCATGCCGATCAGTCACGAACTGAAGCTGGCCAAGGGGATTCAGGAATGCTTGGACTACTACCGCGATATCGGCGAGCGGCGTAACAGCCTGGGTTATGAAATCGACGGCGTGGTATTCAAGGTCAACAGCATTGCTGCCCAACGTGAACTGGGTTTTCGCGCGCGTGAACCGCGCTGGGCCATCGCGCATAAATTCCCGGCCATGGAAGAGCTGACTGAATTGCTCGACGTCGAATTTCAGGTCGGTCGTACCGGCGCCGTCACGCCCGTGGCACGCCTCAAGCCGGTCAAGGTCGCGGGTGTGACCGTGTCCAACGCCACCTTGCACAACATGGATGAAGTCGCGCGCCTGGGCCTGATGATCGGCGATACGGTGATCATCCGCCGCGCCGGAGACGTGATCCCGCAAGTCGTCTCGGTGGTCACCGAACGCCGCCCGGAAAACGCCCGCGCGGTGCAGGTCCCCGAAAGCTGCCCGGTGTGTGGCTCCCACGTGGAGCGCACGCAACTGGTCAAGCGCAGCAAGGGCAAGGAAACCGTCAGCGAAGGCGCGGTGTACCGCTGCGTCGGGCGCCTGGCCTGTGGCGCGCAGCTCAAGCAGGCGATTATCCATTTTGTCTCGCGCCGTGCCATGGACATCGACGGCCTGGGCGACAAGACCATCGAGCAGTTGGTGGACGAAAAACTCATCGGTTCGCCGGCCGACCTCTACAAGCTCAAGTACGAGCAAATCATCGACCTGGAAGGCTTTGCCGATATTTCCAGCAAGAAGCTGATCACCGCCATCGAAAACAGCAAGACCCCGACCCTGGCGCGCTTTATCTACGCCTTGGGCATCCCGGATGTGGGCGAGGAGACCGCCAAGGTGCTGGCGCGCTCCCTGGCGTCTCTGGAGCGTGTGCAGAAGGCCTTGCCGGAAGTACTGACGTACCTGCCCGACGTGGGCCTGGAAGTGGCGCACGAGATTCACAGCTTTTTTGAAGACAGCCATAACCAGGAGGTAATTGGCGCGCTGTTGTCGCCGGAGCAATGCGGCCTGCAACTGCAGGATCAGGGCGACCTGAGTGCCGAGTTCGCCGCCAGCACCACCTTGGGCGGCTTGCTCGACAAATTGCACGTGCCCAGCGTTGGGCCGGGAGCTGCGCAGAAACTGGCGGATAAATTCGGTTCTCTTGAAGGCGTGATCCAGGCTGATTGGCTGGACATGCGTCAGGCACTGCCTGAAAAGCAGGCCAAGGCCGTGCGCGAGTTTTTTGACAACCAAGACAATGCCAACCACGCCCTGGCCATCGAGCAGCAGCTCAAGGACTTCGGCATGCACTGGCAGAGCGAGAAGAAGGTCGTCGAAGGCTTGCCCGAAGCAGGGCACACCTGGGTGCTCACCGGTTCACTGGAGCTTATGAGCCGCGATGTGGCCAAGGACAAGCTTGAAAGCCTCGGCGCCAAGGTCGCCGGCTCCGTCTCGGCGAAAACCCACTGCGTGGTGGCCGGACCGGGCGCCGGCTCGAAATTGGCCAAGGCCAGCGAACTGGGCTTGAAGGTGTTGGACGAAGAAGCGTTCGTGGCATTCCTGGCCAAGCACAACATCACGGTCTGACGGCGCGAGCGGGGAATGAGCTGCTGCTTATTGTGGCGAGCGGGCTTGCCCCGCGTCGGCCTGCGCAGCAGCCCCCTCACCAGTGGAACGATCTCTCACGGGAAATGATCTAGTCTTGGTCACCCAGAGAGAGATCGCCATGTTCCGCTACTTCGAGCAACTCAGTTCACGCATCGCAGCACCGTTCACGGCGGGCGCATCTCGTAACAGCAAGGTGTGGCAGTGCCGCTGTGGCCAATCGCTGTTCTTTCGCAACAGCCAGTGCCTGGCTTGCCAGGCGCTGCTCGGTTATCAGCCGCAGCAAAGCCGCGTATCGTCGTTACAGCCGGGCCCGGTTGTCGGGACCTGGCTGCAGGACGACAACCTTGACGCCGGCGCCTTCCGGCGCTGTGCCAACCTCGACACTCCCGCCGCCTGCAACTGGCTGATCCCGGCGCACAGTACGGCGCCGCTGTGCGTGGCGTGCAGTCTGAACCGCACCATTCCCGACCTGTCGATCGCGGAAAACGCCGAACGCTGGCGCAAGGTCGAAACTGCCAAGCACCGTTTGGTGGCGCAACTGATCAGCCTCGGCCTGCAAGTGGTGCCCAAAAGCGTCGATGAAGACAACGGCCTGGCCTTCGACTTTGTCGGCGTCGACCTGGAAGGCAATGCTCCGATGACGGGCCACGCCAACGGTTTGATTACCCTCGACATCAAGGAAGCCGACGACGCCCACCGTGAGAAAGTTCGCGTACAAATGCGCGAGCCTTACCGCACGCTGCTTGGCCACTTTCGCCATGAGGTCGGCCATTACTACTGGGACCGCCTGATCGCCGATACCCACTGGCTCGAACCTTTTCGCGCCTTGTTCGGCGACGAACGCGCCAGCTACGCCGATGCACTCGACCATCATTACCAGAACGGCCCGCGCCCCGACTGGCAGCAGACTTGCGTCAGCGCCTACGCCACCATGCACCCTTGGGAAGACTGGGCCGAAACCTGGGCCCACTACCTGCACATGATGGACGCCGTCGACACCGCCCTGGGCTTTGGCATGAGTGCCCGTGAGATGGACCTGGATTACCAGCCGTTTCCCCTCAGCACCCTTTACGACCCCGAACATCCAGGCGGTACGGCGTTCCTGGCGTTCGTCAACGCCTGGATCGAACTGGCCGGCATGCTCAACGAACTGTCGCGCAGCATGGGCCAGCCGGATTTTTATCCCTTTGTGCTGCCGCCGGCGGTGATCGCCAAGCTGCACTTTATTCACCTGGTCATCCAGGAAGAGGGCGGCAGGGCAGATGAAGCGGTGATTCTGTAGCGGTACAAGTGCTTGAGCCCCTTGAATTTTTAATCCTGAACCAACGGTTGTAACTTCCGATGAGATCGGTACAATGGCGCGGCTTGCCGAGAGGCGAGCGTCGTTATGGTGACCCCATCGGTCCCCTCGCAACGATTACCCGTGAACCTGGTCAGAGCCGGAAGGCAGCAGCCACAGCGGGAACATTGTGTGCCGGGGTGTGGCTGGTGGGGTTGCCTCCATAACGCAAGCCCTTGAATTCTCAAGGCTTTCTCAGTAAAAAATCTCGAAGTGTGACAGCGTATATGTACACCTACGTGGTGCACATCGCCGATGATCATAGCTTGCCACGCCCTCGTGCTCCAAGTGCTTCCATCCATAGTTTGCGCTCATCATCCCGTTATCCCCTGTCGTGCTTTTCCTGAATTAAGCTAGAAGCATGTGTCGTCTACGCTTTGGTGCAGAGGGCGCTCTCCAGATAACGATGAGAGGGCATTGTCTGCTTCTTTACCCAGACGTCGTAGTAGCTTTATGATGGCTGAATTGATTTGATTTGCTCTCTAAAGGCTACGCGCTACAGAGCATTCACCCAGAGGAAGGGATGATCGTCATGAGTAGTTTCTCAACAAATCTAAAATTTTCTCCATTTGTCATGCTGAGATTTGAATCGCCCCGGGTTTTCTAGACACTCTCAAGGCTCGCTGCGTAACGCTTTTCAAACTCTACCGGTGACAGCTGATTGTTGAAACTGTGGCGTCGTTTTGGGTTGTAAAACATCTCGATGTAATCGAACACATCATCTCGAGCATCCTGGCGTGTAGTGTAGATTTTACGCTTGATCCGTTCCCGCTTCAGCAACTGGAAAAAGCTCTCCGCCACAGCGTTGTCGTGGCAATTACCTCGACGACTCATGCTGGCTACCAGGTTGTTAGCTTTCAAGAAGCTTCGCCAGTCTGAGCTGCTGTACTGACTGCCTTGATCCGAGTGGATCATCACCTCTTGCTTCGGCTTACGTCTCCAAACCGCCATCAGCAGTGCATCAATGGCTACGTCGCTGGTCATCTGCGACTTCATTGACCAACCAATGATCTGGCGTGAAAACAGATCGAGCACCACGGCCAAATACAGCCAGCCTTCATATGTTCGGATGTAGGTAATGTCTGTGACCCAAACTTTGTTGGGTTCTCTGACATCGAATTGGCGCTTCAGTAAGTTCGGTGAGGCAACGGCTGGCTTACCGCCGTATTTTCCAGGCCTCCGTCGATACCCAGTCTGAGAACGTAAACCTTCAAGGCGCATCAACCTAGCCACCCGGTGACGGCCACAGCTCTCACCAACCTCTCGCAGGTCATCATGGATCTTTCGATAGCCATAAACGCCACCGCTTTCCAGCCAGGAGTGTTTGATCAATCCAAGCAGTCGCTGATCGTCCTTGGCTCGCGCAGATTTTGGTTCTGATAGCCACGCGTAGTAGCCGCTGGGATGAACCTTGAGCGTCAGGCAAAGCCGTCGAATCGCGTAATGACCCGCTTGCTGCTTAATAAAGGCGTACTTCAGCCGCACTCCTTGGCAAAGTACGCGGCGGCCTTTTTTAAGATGTCTCGCTCCTCCGTCACCCGTTTCAGCTCGGCACGTAGACGACGAACCTCAGCGCTCTGATCATCCTCCTCAACGCGCTGTTCCTGAGGCTTGGTGTAGCGCTTAACCCAGGCATAGAGGCTGTGCACAGACACACCCAATCGTGCAGCCACCTCCGAGACAGGAAGCTGCTTTTCGGTCACTTGCTTGACCGCCTGGATTTTGAATTCTTCGGGATAACGCTGGTTGCTCATGGCACCTCCTAATGGGCCTCATTTTAAGGCTTGGAGGTGTCTACGAAACTAGGGGCGATTCATGGAGAGGTAGTAGTCGTTCCGCTATTATAACTCAATATAACACGAATGATTCTCATTTGTCAATGCGTTGGGCTTATTTGTCAACGTTTTCTTCGACTATCTTTCAAAGCCAAAGTTGACGTGATGTTGCTCGGCAACGAAAGATGTCCCAGTGCTTGGGCCATCGCTTTGATAGGAATACGACTGCCGTATACACCGAAGGTTACAGCAGAGTCTTCATGCCCAGCGATGCGCTTGATAAGGGAGTCTTGCACCCCGGCGTCTCTAAGGTCATCGATCATTGTGTGACGGAAGCTATGAAAGGTTTTCTTCGGGTCGGTTATGCCTCTCTTGGCTTTGTAGCGTGAAAACCATTTCGACGGTGCATGACCTAGTTTTCCACGCACAGGTTCCAGTTCCGTGAATAAACGATCTGAGTTTTGAGTACGCTGATTATTCACGTAATCGAGTAGTCCGAGCTGAATCAGTGCGGGATGGATTGGTAGGATACGGCGACTGCTACTGTTCTTCAGCTTTTGAGATTCATGACCATCGTCGATCCGTATGCAATCGACTCCTTGTAGCGTGATGAAGTCAGCAGCGTGCAACTGACAGAGTTCTTCCAATCTGGCACCTGTGAACCTTCCGAGGAGCGGCAACCAGTACCGCCAAGGATGTTTGAGGGCTTCCGCCTTGAGTGCTTCCAGATTGAGCAGGGTGCTCAGGTCATGTTGTTCAAAAGACAGACGTGCTTCCTTGGCTGAGCCCGTCATCACCTTGAGTCCCATCAAAGGGTTCTCGGTAACGTAACCATTCGACTTGCACCAATTCATGAATGCCGAGAGCTTGCGTAGACGGTTATTCACGGTCACGGCGGTGATGGTTTTGTACGTGCCGCCTGCTTCAATGACTTCAGCTAACGTCTTGCCCTTGAACTGAGGGAGGAGGGCGAAATACTGAGGGCAAAGGCTTAGACGATCTTTCAGTAGGCGAGCTTGCTGCGCGTCGAACGCGGAAACGGACATGTCTCCCATCAGCTCGAACAGGTCCCGTAATGAGCGCTCAACTTCGTGAGTGCTGACCTCTCGCCATGTCCCCCCAGCCTTACCTTCCTTGATGTACTTCTTCGCGAGTTCAGCGAGAGTCGGCCCACCTTTTCTGCGAAGCTTTTGAGGCTCTGTGGAGACGCTTGGGCGCTCAGGAACTGAAGGTGTAGGGCTAGTGTCACGCCACTGAGAACAGAGCAAGCGAAGCGTCTCAAGCTCGGCTGTGGGATGTTCTGTCAGGTAGTGATGGACTCGTTGAGCCAGCGAGGACGCAAGGAAGATTGCCGGTTGCCGGGTGCTGATATTCAAACTCAAGCGCAATGTGTGACAGCTCGGGAAGAGATGCATGGGCAGTCGCAGGTTCAGATAGTAGTAAGCCCCGCGACGGATTATGTAGGCCATATGTGTGACACCGATGTGTGACAGCTGTGTGTGACAGTGCTGGCTACACCCCGATTTCTGACTGTCCGTACCGGGTATTGGCACGGAAGATTAGAGACAACCTCAAAAGCCTGTTACCCTTATCCCATATGGCTTTCAACGATACCCGAGCACGCTTGCATGCCATCTGGTCAGAGCCGGAAGGCAGCAGCCACAGCGGGAACATTGTGTGCCGGGGTGTGGCTGGTGGGGTTGCCTCCATAACGCTCTCCCGCAACCCCCCTCTGTTTCAAATCAAAAAACGTTTCTTCAGTCATCTGCCCATTTGTAGTGCGCAGCCATGACGGCTTTTTGCTGGACAACCTTCGACCGTCTGCTAGCGTCAATCATGGGTTTTTTTCAAAAAATGACCGTGGTGCTGGAGTAGTAAAGAAGTGATGGCACTCCTTCAATCAGAAAGGATGATTGCCATGCACAGCCTCCAAGGTTTACCCAGTCGTATCAGTGGTTCCGTCGGCACCCCCGGCAAGGCCCGCAATGACTCTGATGATGTTCGATCCATTCAGAATCTATTCAACCTGATCACCGCCAAACCCGCTTCGCCTTTGCTGGTGGATGGCAAGTGCGGCCCGCTGCTGGTCCAGCGCATCAAGGACTATCAATCCAATCGTCTCAAGGTCGCCACACCCGACGGCGTGATTGACCCGGCAGGCCGAACGTTCAGCGCCCTGCTCGAAGATGCACGCAAGGCAACTCCCGTGACCCCGGCCAACGACTCGGCCGCTATCGCCCCAACCCCGCCACGCCCTCCGGCGCCTGCCCCGGCCCAACCAGACACACTGCATTGGGTTACAAAAGCCACCTGTGATGGACGTGTGACGCTGACCGATGCTGACTTTCAAAGCGCCGCGACAGCGCTGGGCAGCGGTATCTCGGTGAACATCATCAAGGCGTTCGCCACTGTGGAATCTGGTGGGCGATCCGGCTTCGGCCCCGCCCAGATGCCGGTGATCGCGTATGAAGGTCACATCTTTCGCAAATACACCCAGCAGAAGTACGACAAGGCCTATCCCCTCCTGTCATACCCCTACCGGGAAAAAGCCGGCCCGCAATGGAAAGCCAACAACAAAACCCAGGCGGTGGCGTGGCAGACCCTGGCCGATGCGTTCAAGTTAAATCAGGAAGCGGCGTTGATGTCGGCGTCGTACGGCATGTTTCAGATCATGGGCTTCAACTTCGCCGCCTGCGGTTACAAGAGCGTCTTCGATTTCGTCAGCGCGATGAAACTCAACGCCGGCCAGCAACTGATGGCGTTCGTCGGCTTTTGCCGCAAGAACCCGGCCTTGTTCAAGGCCATGAAGAACAAGGACTTCGCGGGCATGGCTGCCCAATACAACGGGGCGGATTATGGCGATTACGACAAGCGAATCCAGAAAGCCTTTGAGGCGCTGGAGAGGAAAAAGTAGCCGTGCGTGACGGTTGTTTCACAACGTGCAAAGCGCCCACTGGACAACCCAAAACCATCTTGTTAGTTTCCGCCAGCCACTTGTTTCGAGGTGTAACAAGAGCGCTGCATTGATATTGAAGTGCCAGCACTTCTTTAACTTACAAGGATGTCAGTGATGAAAAGCCTGCAAGGGTTGCCCCGTCTTATCAGTGCTTCGGTGGGCGCGCCCGGTAAAGCGCGCAACTTGCCTGCCGATGTTCAGTGCATCCAGTATTTATTCAATTTGATCATTCCCAAGATGGGTTTTCCGCTGGCCGAAAACGGCAAGTGCGACGGCCAGTTGGTGCAGTGCATCAGCCAGTATCAGTTTCGCCAACTTAAATACGCGCACCCCGATGGGGTGATCGACCCCACCGGTCGTACGTTCAACAGCCTGATCGAAGAAGCGGTGAAAGTGCCGGTGAAGGCGTTTCCGACGATGCGCATTCCAAGCTTTCTCAACGCGTTCGGCAATAACAACGGCGATGCGGTGCAGGCCACGGTCAATGTGTACCTGGACCGCATGCGTGCGATGATCGAGGCCGAGCGACGCAACCGGCAATTGATGCTCCAGCCCACGTGCGACGGCGGCATGACGCTCACCGAAACCGACTTCCAGAACGCCGCCACACAGTTGGGCAGCGGTATTTCGGTGAATATCATCAAGGCCTTCGCCACCGTGGAGTCCGGCGGGCGTTCCGGTTTCGGGCCGGCCCAGCTGCCGGTGATCGCTTTTGAAGGGCACCTGTTTCGCAAGTACACCAAGCACATCTACGACCAGGCACATCCACTGCTGTCGTATGTCTACGTGAGGAAGGCCGGGCCGCAGTGGCAAGTCAACAACAAGGACCAGGCCAAGGCCTGGGAAACCATGGCCACCGCTTTTGCGCTGGATCAGGAAGCGGCCTTGATGTCGGCGTCCTGGGGTATGTTCCAGATCATGGGGTTCAACTACGCCTCCTGTGGTTACAAGACCGTGTTCGAATTTGCCGCGGCATTGAAGATCAATGCTGGCAACCAATTAAAGGCGTTCCTCGGTTTTTGCAGCAAAAGCCCGGCGTTGATCAAAGCCATGAAAGACAAAGACTACGTGGCCATGGCGCGAAACTATAACGGCGAGGATTACGGCGACTATGACCGCCGTATCAAGAAGGCCTACGAAGCACTGGAAGGGAAGAAATAAGATGATGCGTTTTCTGGCAGTGGGTGTTTTGTCGTTGTGCGCTATCGCGCCTGCATGTGCAGACGAAACAGCCTTGCACTCAGGCAAGTACGAAGGGCTGATGCTGGCGGTCACCCCTGAGCATCAAGTCGAAGGTTTCTATTCGGAAGCGTTGGGTGAGGGCGTAACCCGCACCTGTACGTTTTACCTGCAAGGCGCGCCCGAAGCGCTGACGACCTGGGTCGACGACGCCTACCCTGGCAGCGTGACGGCCTCGTCCGACGGCGTGACGCTGACCGTGGAACAAGGCCGCCAGCACCCCGGTTGCCTCAGCGTGCTGATGCCGGAAATCGCCACCGGGCTGGACCTGACCCAAACCGCCAGCAAACAGTGGATCGGCCTGGTGACGGTCACTGCCGACAAGGCTTACCTGCTCAAAACCCCTGGCGAAAGCGCGGGCAAGCGTCCGTATATCGTCAAGGACGAT
Organism: Pseudomonas sp. NFX183; assembly: GCF_047943075.1. Lineage (NCBI taxonomy): Bacteria > Pseudomonadati > Pseudomonadota > Gammaproteobacteria > Pseudomonadales > Pseudomonadaceae > Pseudomonas > Pseudomonas sp. NFX183. The sequence goes on from NZ_CP181333.1 coordinate 3,946,726, forward strand.
GTGGTCGGCGTACTGGCTTTCAAGGACGGCTGGGCTCAGGTTGAATTCACCAATGCCAAGGACCGCTCGTTCACCGGCTGGATCCGCCAGGATCAATACAGCCGCCTGACTGCGCCCAAAAGCTGAACCGCGCCCCTCTACCAGGACAAGTCTTACCTGCCGGTCGGGACGCTGCGTGTCGATGAGGTGATGTGCGCAAAAGTGACGGATGGGCGCGGCAAACCCGAAACCTTCTACGTGTTTACCCACGATGATGCCTTCATGCTTGCCCCGATCACGCCGCGTGGCGCAATCAATGTCCCTATGAAGGACAAGATCTTCGATTACCTGTTGAGCCATCAGCAGAAGGTGTTCACCGGTATCGAGGGCTCATTTGTGAAGCTCACCGGTAATCGGGTGCTGCGCTATGTAACGGTGCCGGGCTACAAGCCAGGGATGGCGGCTGTGGATGAGTTTGCGATCGTCAACCCATGCCCGGGCGCGCAGCCGCCAGAGCCTGCTGCGTAGCACTGAGCCAACCCCTGCGCCGCAACGTGTCATGCACGTTGCGGCATTTTTATGCCCGGGGTTCAGGCCTTGTTGCGGTTGAACAGCTTGCGGATCACGGCGAACAGCGCCACAACGCCGACCACCAGGAACTTCTTCGCCGCCAGCAGGAAGATGCCGATCTTGGCAAACAACCCGGCCTTGGCCGCTATCCCGCCGGCCACCAGGGCCGCCAGGCCATAAGTGGCCAGCTTGTCGGTCTTGGGGTTGAAGTCGGTGTACAGGTTGCCGTCGGTGAAGTTGGTAAAGGCCAAAACCTTGGGCATTTCCTGCTTGATGGTGGACAGGTCGGCCATGGCGGCGACGGCGTTGAGTTCCAGCACGCCTTCACGGCCCAGCACGCGGATGCTGTAGTTGAGGGTGGTTTGCTGGGCGTCGTCGGCTTTCAGCTCGCGCGCCCAGTACATTTTGTGGGTGGCGTCGTCGTAGTGCGGCGGTTCGGCCCAGCCCAGCAGGTGCAGGCCCGCGTAGCCTTGTTTCTGGCGTTGCTGGTTGTCTTCCTCGTCTTCTTCCTGCATTTGCTTGAGCAGTTCGGCGTAGTCGATTTTTGCCGCGTCCTCGTCGGAAACGTGCCCGTCAGCCTTGTAGCTGACGATCACGCCCCAGCCGCGTTCCGACAAGGGGCTGACTGCTTTTGGCACGATCATGCCCAGGGTTTTGAAGCCGGGTGGGTTGCCCCAGCCATCGGTCAACAGGCGCTCGGTGTCGGCGGGGTCGAGGTAGTAGAACTCATCGTTGAGCTTGAGCGTGGCAATGCCACTGGGCAGCGTGACCGTGCCGGTCTTCTGCTTGAGTGAGGCGAGGAAGTGTTCAGCCGTTTCAGCCGGCGCGCTGGCGTCGGCGGGCGCGGGCGCAGGTGCAGCAAAGACGGGTAGGGCAGACAGGCTCAATGCAGCCGCCGCTATCAACACGCGGAAGTAATTCATGGTAGTCCCTTACATTTTGAATTAATTTCGCGGAAGAATACTGAAATTTGCTGCCCGGGTCAGCCAAAAGTCTCCCGCAGCAGCCCGGCAAACGCGTCCCGTGCCAAATGCCGCTGGGTGTCCTTGTGCCAGAACAGCAGGTTGTCCACGGCCTGCAGCTCTTCAAACCGGTAGGAGGCCAACTGATTGGCCTGCTCATAGCGGGCCAGGATGCCTTCCGGCGCCAATGCCACGCCAATCCCCGCACTGACACAACCGATGATCGTGCCCCAGCTGGCATAGCTGGCGATGCTCGGTTTGAAAGCATGCGGTTTGACCCAGTTCTCCAGCGCCGCGCGATACGGACAGCCCGCAGGCCATACCAGCAGCGTACGACCGGCCAGGTCTTGGGCACTGTTGATCGGGGCGCTGGACGCGCTGGCGATCAGCACCAGGCGTTCGCTGTAGACCACGCTGTGTTCAAGCTTGGCGCGTTTGCCACCACAGGCCACCAGCGCCACATCGAGGCGATGGTGTTGCAGGTCGTCCAGCAACTGCGCCCAGGCGCCAGTGACCAGCTCGAGCGAGACGTCCGGGTAGCGCCGATGGTATTCCGCCAGCAAGGGCGGCAGGCGGCCGCTGGCGCTGGATTCCACCGCGCCGATGCGCAAGGTGCCGCGGGGGATGGCGTCGGCATCCACTGCGCGTTTGGATTCGTCTACCAGCGCCAGAATGCGCTCGCAGTAGTCCAGGAAGATTTCCCCGGCGGCACTGATTGCCAGCCCGCGCCCGGCACGGATAAACAAGGGCGTGCCCAACTCGCTTTCCAACTGCTTGATCCGCGTGGTGATGTTGGACGGCACGCAATGCAATTGCAGGGCGGCCTGGGCCACGCTGCCGGTTTGCGCCACGGCTCGCACCATTTTCAGTTGGGCCAGTTCCATTGCTCAGTTCCAGTGATTTCAGAAGTCAGAAACGCTTAATTGTCCTGCGCCTTGCCGGGGCCAAGACTGACGGCATCCTACTCAGTTGCCGGACATCGTCGATGAATACCCCATCACCCGCAAAGCTTACGCTAGTCATCTCCGGCGTCATCCTCTGTTGGGCCTATTCGCCGATTGGCGTGCACATGGGGTTGCACAGCTACAGCCCCGGCCAATTGGCGTTGCTGCGATTTCTGATTGCGTCGGTGTTCATGGCCGGTGTGGCATTGGCGGTAGGCATTGGCCGGCCGCGTTTGCGCGACCTGCCGTGGTTACTGGTGCTGGGGTTCTTCGGCGTGTTTTTGCACCACACCAGCCTCAATTATGGGCAGCAATGGGTGACGGCGGCGGCGTCGAGCGTTCTGGCGCAGTCGGCGCCACTGTTCAGTGTGCTGATCGCGTGTTTGTGTTTGAAAGAGCGCGTCAGTGCCTGGCGCTGGGGTTGTGTGTTGCTGGGCTTGCTTGGCGTGCTGGTGGTGATCTGGGGCGATCATGGCGTGGGCGATATTGACCCGCGCGGTTTGCTGATTGTGCTGGCGGCAGTGTCATGGAGCGTGTATTTCGCCATCCAGAAACACTATGCCCATCGCTACAGCCCGCTGACCATGGCGTGTTACATGGTGTGGGCGGGCACCCTGATGCTGTGCGTGAACCTGCCAGGCCTGGCCAATGCCGTGGAGCAGGCACCGCTGGCTGAAAACCTCGCGGTGCTGATCCTCGGCATTTTCCCCAGCGCCCTGGCGTACCTCGCCTGGGCCTATGTGTTGAAGCACGTCGAGGTCAGCCGAGCGTCGGTGTCGATGTACCTGATCCCGCCGGTCGCCATGGTGATGGCCGCGACGCTGCTGGGCGAGCACATTGCCGTGCAGGTGATGCTGGGCGGCGTGATGGTGCTGGCCAGCGTGGCGGCCATCAGCCTGGAGGGCCGCTGGCGGTCAGTCGCTCATGCAGAACGCGCGCAGCCGGTGGCCATCGAGGTCCTGGGCGACAAAGGTGTAGCCGAAATCCAAACGGGTCGGTGACTGGATGATGGTTGCGCCGCGCGCCACCCACTGAGCGTGCAGGGCGTCTACGGCGGCCTGGTCTGGCAGGGAAAAGCCCACCTCACCGCCGCCGCCGGTCATCTTGGCCGCAGGCTCCACCGTGTGGCGCGACCACAGCCCCAACTTTACGCCGTTGTCGAGGATGAACAGGGCAAAGGTGGGGTTCAGTTCAACCGGCGGCTTATCCAGCAGGCGGCTATAAAAGTTGGCACTGGTGGCCGGGCTGTCGACATAGAGCAGGAAGTAATGGGCGACGGTGTGCATTGCAGACTCCTTGGGAATGGGCGTTCAAGTGCGCCCAGTCTAGAGGGATGCCCTGTCAGTTCTTGTCAGGAGTGAGCGGTGATCGCTCACTTTCGCCGGTGTACAGGTTGATGATGTCGTCGATTTCCCCCGACATCTTCATCCGCAGCAGCGTACGCAAGATCCGCTGTACCGGCACGTTCGGGTCGTTGCGCACGATGCAACCCAGGCTTTGCTCGTCGATGATCGCGACCTTTTGCAGCCGCTGGTTCGGCGGCAGGTTCAAATTGAAGCGTTCGAGTATCCATTCGTTAATCACGGCGTATTCAAAACGCCCGGCGACCAGCTTTTGCAGCACCAAGGCTTCGCTGCGCGAATCGTCGCGGGTGAGCTGGCCAGTGGCAAGCAGCGGGTCGAGGACGGCGTAGCGGTAGTTGAGCACCGTGCCGATCGGCTGAGGCGTCAGCGTGCCGACTTCTGCAGGCTGCGGGGTCGTGTGGCGGCCTACCAGCACATTGCGCTGCACCATCAGCGGCACGCTCCAGGTGTAGTCGCCGGACAGGCTGTCGACCCAGTCCTGGGCGACATAACAGCGCACATCGATGTCGCCATGCGCCATGGCATTGGCGATGCGTGCCCGCGCCAGCACGTGAAACTCGGCCGGGCGCCCGACCTGGGTGGCCAGGCTTAACATCAAGTCATACAAAATGCCTTGGGTGGGCTGGCTGTCCTCCACCTGGGCCATCGGCATCGCCCAGCTGTCGGAAACCGAGAAACGCAACGGCGCAGGCGCCGCGAGGCTGGTAAGGGAAATCATCCATAAGGCGCCCAGGACTACGCGCATACACTCTCCGGGTTCAGGCCTTTGCGGGCCCATTGAGCAGAGCTTAGTCAGATTAGACGAGCGTGCCGGATGCAATTTCCCCCTTGCTCCGCTAGCATTACCGGCTTCCGCTTCCCAGTTGCGACGGTTTTCGATGAGTTATCAGGTTCTTGCACGTAAATGGCGTCCGCGCTCGTTCCGCGAAATGGTCGGCCAGACCCATGTGCTCAAGGCTCTGATCAATGCCTTGGACAGCCAACGGCTGCACCACGCCTACCTGTTCACCGGCACACGAGGGGTGGGCAAGACCACCATCGCGCGCATCATCGCCAAATGCCTGAACTGTGAAACCGGTATCACTTCGACGCCTTGCGGCACGTGTTCGGTGTGCCGCGAGATCGATGAAGGGCGTTTCGTCGACCTGATCGAAATCGACGCCGCGAGCCGCACCAAGGTCGAAGACACCCGCGAGTTGCTCGATAACGTGCAGTACGCACCGAGCCGTGGCCGCTTCAAGGTCTACCTGATCGACGAAGTGCACATGCTTTCCAGCCATTCCTTCAACGCGTTGTTGAAAACCCTGGAAGAGCCGCCGCCGTACGTCAAATTCATCCTGGCCACCACCGACCCGCAGAAACTTCCTGCAACGATTCTGTCGCGGTGCCTGCAGTTTTCCCTGAAAAACATGACCCCTGAGCGCGTGGTCGAGCATTTGACTCACGTGCTGGGTGTCGAGAACGTGCCGTTCGAAGACGACGCGCTGTGGCTGCTTGGCCGCGCGGCCGATGGTTCGATGCGCGATGCCATGAGCCTCACCGACCAGGCCATCGCCTTTGGCGAAGGCAAGGTGATGGCCGCCGACGTGCGCGCCATGCTCGGTACCCTCGACCATGGCCAGGTGTTCGACGTGCTGCACGCGCTGATCGAGGGCGACGCCAAGGCGTTGCTTGAAGCGGTGCGCCACTTGTCGGAACAAGGCCCGGACTGGAACGGCGTGCTGTCGGAAATCCTCAACGTCTTGCACCGCGTTGCGATCGCCCAGGCGTTGCCTGAAGGTGTCGACAACGGCCATGGCGACCGCGACCGCGTATTGGCGCTGGCCCAGGCATTGCCGGCCGAAGATGTGCAGTTCTACTACCAGATGGGCCTGATCGGGCGCCGCGACCTGCCGCTGGCACCGGACCCGCGCGGTGGCTTTGAAATGGTCTTGCTGCGGATGCTGGCGTTCCGACCGGCGGATGCGGCCGACGCGCCGAGACAGCCGCTAAAGCCAGTGGGGATCAGCCAGGCCACAGTTGATTCCGCCAAACCAGTGGCTGGCGCGGCCGTAGTCGCGCCAGTAGTTGCTGCGCCTGCGCCCGTGGCGCCCGCGCCTGAGCCGGTAGTGGCTGCGCCAGAGCCGGTGACGGCTGCGCCAGCCATCGCGCCGACGCCGGTGACCGAGCCTGAGCCTGAGCCCGAAGCCGTGGTCGACCTGCCGTGGAATGACCCGGTAGACGCCGAGCCCGACGTGGAACTGCAGCCTGCCGTGGAGCCCGTGCTGGAAACCAGCGGTGAGCAGCCCGAACTCACGCCGATGCCGACGCCGACGCCCGACAGCGTGGTGCCGGACGCACCCGAGTGGGTGTCTGCCCCGGTTCCAGAGCCGACCGTCGCCCAGGTTGAAGCCGCAACACCCGGCATCGACCTCGATGACGAACCTCCGCTGGACGAAGATTACATCGAGCCGGACATGGATTCGGCCTACAGCTACCTCGATGACCTGGCCAGCGAACACACCGCTGAGCCTGCACCCGAGCCCGAGCCCGAGGCGGAACCGGCTGCGGCCCCGGCCACCGGCCTGGCGCTGCAATGGCTGGAATTGTTTCCGAAGTTGCCGATCTCCGGCATGACCGGCAGCATCGCCGCCAACTGCACCTTGATTGCCATCGATGGCGACCACTGGCTGTTGCACCTGGACCCGGCGCACAGCGCGCTGTTCAACGCGACCCAGCAACGCCGGCTCAACGATGCATTGAACCAGTACCATGAGCGCACGCTGACCATCACCATCGAGTTGATCAAGCCCGAGCAGGAAACCCCAGCCCAGGCCGCGACACGCCGACGCATCAACCGTCAGCGCGATGCCGAGAACTCGATCCAGGCTGATCCGCTCATCCAGCAAATGATGCAACAGTTCGGTGCGGTCGTGCGTCACGATACTATTGAACCTGTCGAAGCCCCGGTGCCCCAAGCGTCATGACACCGGGCTATTAATTGATCCACGTACTTTTGAGGTGATTCCCATGATGAAAGGTGGCATGGCCGGCCTGATGAAGCAGGCACAGCAGATGCAGGAAAAGATGGCCAAGATGCAGGAAGAACTGGCCAACGCCGAAGTCACCGGTAAAGCCGGTGGCGATATGGTTAGCGTGGTGATGACCGGTCGTCACGACATCAAGCGCGTGAGCATCGACCCAAGCGTATTGCCAGGCACCAGCGAAGATGACCTGGAAATGCTTGAAGCGCTGTTCGCCGCGGCCGTCAACGACGCCGTGCGCAAGATCGAAGCCAACAGCCAGGACAAAATGTCCGGCGTGACCGCTGGCATGCAACTGCCACCGGGCATGAAGATGCCGTTCTGATGGTCTAGCCTTGGCTAGAATCAAATGCCAGGCCCAGTGCCTGGCATTTTTGTTTGTGCCGATCCAATCGAACCCTGGCGTGGCAAGCATGGTCTGCACCCTATACCGACGCATTCGATAAAGGAGCCCCCTCATGCCTCAAGAACCCATTCTCAACCAGCGCATCGTGCTGGTCTCGCGCCCGCAAGGTGCGCCAACCCCGGAAAACTTTCGCCTGGAGCGCGTGAATCTGCCGGAGCTGGCGGACGGCCAGGTGCTCTTGAAAACGCTGTACCTGTCGCTCGACCCGTACATGCGCGGCCGCATGAGCGACGCACCGTCCTACGCCGCACCGGTGGAAATCGACGAGGTAATGACCGGTGGCGCTGTCAGCCGTATCGAGCAGTCGCGTAATCCGAAATTTGAAGTTGGCGACCTGGTCGTCGGTTCCACGGGCTGGCAGAGCCACAGCATCAGCGACGGCCGTAACCTGATGCCGGTGCCCGGTGGCCTGGCCAGCCCGTCGATGGCGCTGGGTGTGCTGGGTATGCCGGGCATGACGGCGTACATGGGGTTGATGGATATTGGTCAGCCTCAGGCCGGCGAGACCCTGGTAGTGGCGGCGGCGTCCGGCGCAGTCGGCTCGGTGGTGGGCCAGGTGGCCAAGCTCAAGGGCTTGCGCGTGGTGGGCATCGCCGGTGGCGCTGACAAGTGCCGCTACGTAGTGGACGAGCTGGGTTTTGACGCCTGCATCGATCACAAGAGCGCCAACTTTGCCCAAGAGCTGGCCCTGGCGTGCTCCGACGGCGTGGACATCTATTATGAAAACGTCGGTGGCAAGGTCTTCGACGCGGTATTGCCGCTGCTCAATCCCAAGGCACGCATTCCCTTGTGCGGCCTGATTGCCGGCTACAACGCCCATGAAGCCCCAAGCGGGCCGGACCGGTTGCCCGCGTTGCAACGCACCTTGCTGACCAAACGCGTGCGCATCCAGGGTTTTATCGTGTTTGACGACTATGGCGATCGCCAGCCCGAATTCCTCAGCGCCATGGCGCCGTGGGTGCGGGACGGCAAGATCAAGTTCCGCGAAGACGTGGTGGAGGGCCTGGAGCAGGCGCCCGAAGCCTTTATCGGTTTGCTCGAGGGACGCAACTTCGGCAAGTTGGTGGTACGCGTCGCGCAGGATTGACCATTTGACGCTAATCCGGGGCGCGGGTATAAACCGCGTCTCGTTGTTTTGTCGGACCATTCGCTCATGAGCTTCAGCCCCCTGATTCGCCAACTGATCGACGCCTTGCGCACCTTGCCGGGTGTCGGTCAGAAAACCGCCCAGCGTATGGCGCTGCAACTGCTGGAGCGTGATCGCAGCGGTGGCACCCGGTTGGCCCAGGCCTTGAGCCAGGCCATGACCGGTGTGGGCCACTGTCGTCAATGCCGCACTCTCACCGAAGAAGACCTTTGCCCGCAATGCGCCGACCTGCGTCGCGACGACACGCTGCTGTGCGTAGTGGAAGGGCCGATGGATGTGTACGCGGTGGAGCAGACCGGTTATCGCGGTCGCTACTTCGTGCTCAAGGGCCATTTGTCGCCGCTCGATGGCCTGGGGCCGGAAGCCATCGGCATTCCGCAACTGGTGGCGCGCATAGAAGAGCAGGGCACGTTCACCGAGGTGATCCTGGCGACCAACCCGACGGTGGAAGGCGAAGCCACCGCGCATTACATCGCCCAGCTGCTGACCAACAAAGGCTTGATCACTTCGCGCATCGCCCATGGCGTGCCGTTGGGCGGCGAGCTGGAATTGGTGGACGGCGGGACGCTGGCGCATTCGTTTGCAGGCCGCAAGCCGATCGCCCTCTAAGCCACACCGCTGTTCAAATGTGGGAGCTGGCTTGCCTGCGATGGCGTTGGATCAGAGACGTCGATGTCGCCTGACACTCCACCATCGCAGGCAAGCCAGCTCCCACAGTGGTTTTGTGGTGTAAGGGGGACCTTGAAAACCAAGCAAGCGCTTGGTAATTTCGCTCCACCCCACCGTGGAGCTTGCCGATGTTTGCCTATCAGGACTACTTCGACCCCAGCCACCAATTGGTTCGCGACAGCGTGCGCCGTTTTGTCGAGCGCGAGATGTTGCCGGGCATTGAGCAGTGGGAGGAAGCGCAAAGCTTTCCCCGTGAGCTGTACCTCAAGGCCGGCGCGGCGGGAATCCTTGGCATCGGTTACCCCGAAAGCCTGGGCGGCAGTCACGAAGGTGACCTGTTCGCCAAAGTCGCCGCCAGCGAAGAGCTGATGCGCTGCGGCTCCGGTGGTGTGGTGGCTGGCCTGGGTTCGCTGGATATCGGCCTGCCACCGATCGTCAAATGGGCGCGACCCGAGGTGCGCGAGCGCGTTGCGCCTCCGGTATTGGCCGGCGAGAAGATCAGCGCGCTGGCGGTTACCGAGCCGGGTGGCGGCTCCGATGTCGCCAACCTGCAAACCCGCGCCATCCGCGATGGCGAGCATTACCGCGTGAGCGGCAGCAAAACCTTTATCACCAGTGGCGTGCGTGCCGACTTCTACACGGTCGCGGTGCGCACCGGCGGGCCGGGCTTTGGCGGCATCAGCTTATTGCTCATCGAGAAAGACACGCCCGGTTTCACGGTCGGCCAGCCGCTGAAGAAAATGGGCTGGTGGGCATCGGACACGGCTGAGTTGTTTTTCGACGATTGCCGTGTGCCGGTGGGCAACCTGATCGGCGTCGAGAACATGGGCTTTGCCTGCATCATGGGCAACTTCCAGAGTGAGCGCCTGGCCCTGGCGCTGATGGCCAATATGACCGCGCAGCTTGCATTGGAGGAGAGTCTCAAATGGGCCGCCCAGCGCGAAGCGTTCGGCAAACCCATCGGCAAATTCCAGGTGCTCAAGCACCGGCTGGCGGAAATGGCCACGGCGGTGGAGGTTTCGCGGGAATTCACCTACCGCCAGGCGGCGAAGATGGCGGCCGGCAAAAGTGTGATCAAGGAGATTTCCATGGCCAAGAACCTGGCCACCGACACCGCCGACCGCGTGACTTATGACGCGGTGCAGATCCTTGGCGGCCAGGGTTACATGCGCGGCAATTTGGTGGAGCGGCTGTACCGCGACAATCGCATTCTGTCGATTGGCGGGGGCACGCGCGAGGTGATGAATGAAATCATCAGCAAGCAGATGGGGCTTTGATCTGCAGTGTTTTTGAGGGCCTCTTCGCGAGCAAGCCCGCTCCCACATTTTGATTTGTGAACACATTCAAATGTGGGAGCCGGGCTTGCCCGCGATGAGGCCCTGACAGACGCCTCTTAACGCTCGGTCAACGCAAACTGCGTCAGGCAAAACGTCGGAATGCCCATGTCTTGCAGGCGTTGCGAGCCGCCCAGTTCCGGCAGGTCGATAATCGCCGCCGCCTCGAAAATCCTCGCGCCCATGCGCCGCACCAGATTGGCTGCCGCGATCAGGGTGCCGCCGGTGGCGATCAGGTCATCGAACATCAGCACCGAGTCGCCTTCGCACAGGCTGTCTGCGTGCACTTCAAGAAACGCTTCGCCGTACTCGGTCTGATAACCCTCGGCCAGCACGTCAGCCGGCAGCTTGCCCTGTTTGCGGAACAGAATCAGCGGTTTGTTCAGTTGGTAGGCGATGATCGAGCCGATCAGAAAGCCGCGTGCATCCATTGCGCCGATGTGGGTGAAATCGGCCTCGACATAACGCTGGGCAAAGCTGTCGGCGACCAGGCGCAGGGCGCGGGGCGATTGGAACAGCGGGGTGATGTCACGAAAGATAACCCCAGGCTTGGGGAAGTCGATGACAGGGCGGATCAGGGATTTGATGTCGAACGAATCGAAGGTCATCGTCGAAGAGTCCTGGGAGCGGAAAACGGACTCGAAGTATACCTGCGGCCTCGCCGATTGGCGCGGCCGCAAGCGGCTGGATCAACCTTCCAGGGAGCCGCCGGCCAGCGCGCACAGCTGGATCGGATCGAGGATATGCACTTCCTTGCCTTCAGCGGCAATCAGCTCGTTTTGCTGGAAGCGCGTGAACACGCGGGACACGGTTTCCACCGCCAGGCCCAGGTAGTTGCCGATTTCATTGCGCGACATGCTCAGGCGGAACTGATTGGCCGAGAACCCACGGGCACGGAAACGCGCCGACAGGTTGACCAGAAACGTGGCGATTCGCTCGTCGGCGGTTTTCTTCGACAACAACAGCATCATCTGCTGGTCGTCGCGAATCTCGCGGCTCATCACACGCATCAATTGGCGACGCAGCTGCGGCAACTGCAGGGCCAGTTCATCCAGGCGTTCGAAGGGGATTTCGCACACCGATGTCGTCTCCAGCGCCTGGGCCGACACCGGGTGAATCTCGGTGTCCATGCCGGACAACCCGACCAGTTCGCTGGGCAGGTGGAACCCGGTGATCTGCTCTTCGCCGCTGTCGCTGAGGCTGAACGTCTTCAACGCGCCTGAACGCACTGCATAAACGGAATCGAATTTGTCGCCCTGGCGAAACAGAAACTCGCCCTTTTTCAGCGGGCGGCCGCGTTTAACGATTTCGTCCAGCGCTTCCATGTCTTCCAGATTCAACGAAAGTGGCAGGCAGAGGGGAGCCAGGCTGCAATCCTTGCAGTGAGCCTGGCTGTGAGCGCGCAGTTTGACTGGCTCGGACATTTCTTAAATCCTTGTGGGAAAACACACATAAGACGTAAGGGTAACGCACCGAGGGGGGATCAGACCAGCGTGTACAAAAAAGCAGCACGTGCATAAAGGTTTATGTATCGACGCCGATACATAGGTGAATCCCTATGAGCTGGAGCTCAGGTCATGTCGGTAATCCCTTTCAATAATCCTGTCATTACTACCAAGGCCCCTCAGGTTCTGACGGCCGCTGATGCGCTTGCGGGCAAGAAGGTCGATGACAAACCTGCGCCTCCACCCACGCCCGGCGAAGGTGTGGTGGTGAAGATATCCGGGGCAGGGCTCAAGGCTTCTCAAGCCGGTAGCAACCCTAACCAGGACATCGACGACAGCAACCTGAAAGACAACATCAAACAGCTGCTGAAAATGATCCGCGAACTCAGGAAACAGCTTGCCGAGAAGATGGCTCAGCTTTCAGCAGCCATGAATGACACGGCCCTGAGCCCGGAGGCACGCCAGGCGAAGGTCGCCGGTTTGCAGGGGGATATTGCTTCGATTCAGTCCGGGTTGATGACCGCCCAGGGGCAGCTGTCCAAATCGCTGAAAGATGAATCGCCTGAAGCTCAAATGGAAGCAATGACGCTGCTGTCGAAATAATTCACGCCTAGATCACCCGCGAGAATCGTTGCCTGTTCTGGTGCTCCAGGTAGGCATCGAACACCATGCACACCGAGCGCACCAGCAAGCGCCCGGCAGGCAATACGCGAATGCCCTGAGCATCAAGCTCGATCAGGCCATCGGCGGCCATCGTCTGCAGCTGCGGCCATAGCTCGTCGAAATAGCCGCGAAAATCGATGTTGAAGGCCTGTTCGATCTGCTCGAATTTCAGGCTGAAGGTGCAGATCAACTGCTGAATCACTTCGCGCCGCAACCGATCATCCGTGGTGCACACCAAGCCACGGCTGGTAGCCAGTTGCGCACCGGCCAGGGCGTTCTGATAGTGGTTGAGGTCACTGCTGTTCTGGCAGTACAGGTCGCCGATCTGGCTGATCGCCGACACGCCCAGCCCGATCAGGTCGCAATGCCCGTGGGTGGTGTAGCCCTGAAAGTTACGCTGCAACGTGCCTTCTTCCTGGGCGACGGCCAGTTCGTCATCCGGCAGCGCGAAGTGGTCCATGCCGATGTAGCGATAGCCCGCGCGGGTCAACTGCTCGATGGTGGTTTGCAGCATCAGCAGTTTTTCCGCCGGGGAGGGCAGGTCGTCGGTGTTGATCCGCCGTTGCGGCATGAAACGCTCCGGCAAATGCGCGTAGTTGAACACCGACAGGCGATCCGGTTGCAGGCTGATCACTTCCTCCACCGTGCGTGCGAAGTTGATCGGCGTTTGCTTGGGCAGCCCGTAGATCAAGTCGATATTGATCGAGCGAAACTGCAAGGTGCGCGCCGCATCGATCACGGCGCGGGTTTCTTCCAGGCTCTGCAGGCGGTTGACCGCACGCTGCACCTCGGGGTCGAGGTCTTGCAGGCCGATGCTCACACGGTTGAAACCCAGTTCACGCAGCAGGCCCATGGTCGCCCAGTCGGCTTCACGCGGGTCGATTTCAATGCCGTAGTCGCCAGAATCATCGTCGAGCAAATTGAAGTGCTGGCGCAGGCGTGCCATGACCTGGCGCAGTTCGTCGTGGCTCAGAAAGGTCGGTGTGCCGCCGCCAAAGTGCAACTGCTCGACCGGCTGTTTCGGGTCGAGGTGGCAGGCCACCAGTTGGATTTCCTGCTCCAGGCGTTGCAGGTAAGCCTGGGCGCGGCCACGGTCCTTGGTGATGACCTTGTTGCAGGCGCAGTAGTAGCAAATGTTCGCGCAGAACGGCACATGCACATACAGCGACAGGGGGCGCACGGCCTTGCGGCTGTCGCGCAGGGCGTGGAGCAGGTCGAAAGTGCCGACCTGGCTGTCGAATTGTACGGCGGTGGGGTAGGACGTGTAGCGCGGCCCCGCCAAGTCGTAGCGGTGAATCAGATCTGTGTCCCAACGAATGGCGTCGAGCATGCGGGCGGTCCCCCGGATTGGCTAGTGGGCCGAGTCTAGGGGCGCGCCGGGCAGGGCATGTTGATTTGCATCAACGGGGAGCGGCGCTATGCCACATGGCGATTTAATTGCCCATTAGCCAGTGTTGGTGCGGACCGGGCAAGGTCCACAGGCCAAACAGAATCACCAGCAAGCCTCCAGCCACACGCACGCTGCGTTTGCGCAGCACGGCTGTGACGCGTTCAGCGGCCAGCCCGGTCGCCAGCAACACCGGCCAGGTGCCGAGCCCGAACGCCAGCATCAGCAACGCACTGTCCGCCGCATTGCCCTGGCTCGCCGCCCACAGCAACGTGCTGTAGACCAGGCCGCACGGCAGCCAGCCCCACAGCGCGCCCAACAGCAACGCGCGCGGCAGGCTGGACACCGGCAGCAAACGGTTGGCGACGGGCTGTATATAGCGCCACAAGCCGCGACCTAGGCTTTCGATGCGCGTAAGGCCGCTCCACCAACCGGCCAGGTACAGGCCCATGCTGATCAGCAATAAACCGGCAAGCACACGCATGAACATCGCCGCCGGGCTGTTGGCCACCGCCCAGCCGGCCAGGCCGATCAATAAGCCGGCGGCGGCATAGCTGAGGATGCGCCCCAGGTTGTACGCCAGCAGCAGGCGAAAGCGCCGACTGCGTTGCTCTTTGGGGATCGCCAGGGTCAGTGCGCCCATCAGCCCGCCGCACATGCCCAGGCAATGGCCGCCGCCCAGCAGGCCAAGGATCAGCGCGGAGACCAGCAGCGGCGCCAGTTCAAGCATGGGGCGGATCTTTGGGCGGTTGCTCAGGCCCGTTGGCTTCGTCGACAGCCGCCAAGTGGTTCGGGTCCTGGTCATCGAACAGCACGCTGTGGGCCGGGCCGTCGAGGTCGTCGTACTGGCCGCTGTCCACTGCCCAGAAGAAGATGTAGATGGCGACGCCGACTAACAGCAGCGCCGCTGGAATCATCACGTATAGAGCTGGCATCTGCACTCCATGCCCACGCGGCTCAGGCCGGCAGCGGGCGGGTTACTAAGGGGGCGCTTGCAGTCGGCGCGCTCGGCAGGCGAGTCAGGCGCAAGGCGTTGAGCACCACAGTCAACGAGCTGAGGGACATGCCGATCGCCGCCCAGATCGGCGTGATCCAGCCGAGCGCGGCAAACGGCAGCATAAGGCCATTGTACAGCCCGGCCCACAGCAGGTTTTCGAGGATTACCCGACGGGTGAGCCGCGCGAGGGTAAAGGCCTGCACCAGCGCGTCGAGACGATTGGACAACAGCACGGCATCGGCGCTGGTTTTTGCCAGGTCCGTGGCCGAGCCCATTGCCACACTGATATCGGCAGCGGCGAGCACTGGCACATCGTTGACGCCATCGCCAAGCATCAGCACCTTGCGGCCTTCCTTGTGCAACTGTTGCAGCACCTGCAGTTTGTCGTCGGGGCGCAGGCCGCCGTGGGCTTCGTCGATGCCCAGTTCGCAGGCGACGCTGGCCACCATCGGCGAGCTGTCACCGGACAGCAGCAACGTGCGCCAACCGCGCGCTTTGCATGCCGCCAACAGGGCCGGCGCGTCGCTGCGCAGACGGTCATCCAGCACGAACCAGGCGAGTGCGCCGTCACGATCACCCAGCAGCAGCCACTGGCCCGCGTCGTCCGGCGAGGCGGGAGTTGGGCAACCGCTCAATTGGCAGACAAACCCCGGTTGGCCGATACGCAGTCGGCGCTCACCCACACGGCCTTCCAGGCCCAGGCCGGGGAAACTCAGGACTTCTTCGGCGGCCAGCGGCGCACGGCCAAAAGCCCGCGCAATCGGGTGTTCGGAGCGGTTTTCCAGGGCGGCGGCGAGGCTCAGGCAATCATCGCTGTTCAGCGCGCCCAAGGGATGGGTCGCACGTAACGCCAGGCGGCCTTCGGTGAGGGTGCCGGTCTTGTCGAAAATCACCGTGTCGATCTGGTTCAGGCCTTCCAGCACATGCCCGCGAGTCAGTAACAGCCCAAGTTTATGCAGCGTACCCGTGGCGGCGGTGAGGGCGGTTGGCGTGGCCAAAGAGAGCGCGCACGGGCAGGTCGCCACCAGCATCGCCAACACAATCCAGAACGCCCGCGAGGCGTCCAGTTCCCACCACAGCAGGCCGATCAACGCCGCGGCGATCAGCGAGCACAGCAGAAACCATTGCGCGGCACGGTCGGCGATTTGCGCCAGGCGCGGTTTTTCGGCCTGGGCACGCTCCAGCAGGCGCACGATGGCGGACAGGCGCGTGTCATGGCCCAGGGCGCGGACTTCAACGGTCAGCGCACCTTCGACGTTGAGTGTGCCGGCAGTCACCACATCGCCCACGTGGCGTGGCTGCGGCAGGTATTCGCCGGTGAGCAGGGCTTCATCGATGCTTGACTGGCCGTCGAGGATGACGCCGTCTGCCGGCAGCACCGCGCCGGGGTGTACCAGCACGCGGTCACCCACGGCCAATTCGCTGAGCAGAATGCGTTCGCTCTGGCCGTCAGCTTTCAGGCGCAGGCACGAGGCGGGCAACAGGTTGACCAGTTGAGCGGTGGCGGCGGCCGTACGTTCCCGCGCTCGGCGCTCCAGGTAACGGCCGGCCAGCAGGAACAGCGCGAACATGCCCACCGCGTCGAAATACAGCTCGCCGACGCCGGTGATGGCGGTCCAGATGCCGGCCAGATACGCGCCGCCAATCGCCAGGGACACCGACACGTCCATCGTCAGGTGGCGCGTGCGCAGGTCGCGCAGCGCACCTTTGAAGAAGGGCGCGCAGCTGTAGAACACGATGGGCGTGGTCAGAAACATCGCCACCCAGCGCAGGATCACGTGCAGCTCCGGGCTCAGGTCGATATTGAATTCGGGCCAAGTGGCCATGGTTGCCATCATCGCCTGGAACCACAGCAACCCCGCCACCCCCAATTGGCGCAAGGCCAGACGGTTTTCGCCGGCCAGCTGCTCGGCGGCGCGATCAGCCTGATAAGGGTGGGCGGCGTAGCCGATATGGCGCAGCTCGCTGAGCAGCTGGCTCAGCGGCAATTGCGCGTCGGCCCAGCGCACGTGCAGGCGGTGGTTGGACAGGTTCAGCCGCGCCTCGGCCACCGCAGGCAGGCTGCGCAGGTGTTTTTCGATCAGCCAGCCACAGGCCGCGCAGCTGATGCCTTCCATCAACAGGGTGGTTTCGGCGAGGTCACCGTCATGGCGCACAAAGGGTTTTTGCACGTCGGCGCGGTCGTACAGGGCCAACTCGTCCACCAGTTGCACCGGCAGCGCTTCGGGGTTGGCCGAGGCATCGCTGCGGTGCTGGTAATAGCTTTCCAGCCCGCCGGCCACAATGGCTTCGGCCACCGCCTGACAGCCCGGGCAGCACAGTTCGCGGCGCTCGCCAAGGATCACGGCGGTGAACCGGCTACCGGACGGGACGGGCAGGGCGCAGTGGTAGCAGGGGGTTGGGGTGCTCATGGGTTTAGATCTTAGTCGGCTGGGAGGGCCTCATCGCGGGCAAGCCCGGCTCCCACAGCAATGGGGAGCCGGTTTGCCCGCGATGCGCGAAGCGCAGGCTTATTACTTCTTCAGGTCTTCAGCGCCCTGCAACGGCTCATCACCCAGCAGCAAGTCCTTGTCGTGGCTGACCTGTTCTTCTTCGAACAGGCGCCAGGTCCTGTCGCCCTCGACGCCGAGCAATTCCACAAAGCGTCGGCCTTCGACCTTGTCGGTGACCTGGCCAATGTAGCGGCCCGGTTCACTGTCGCTGCGCGCCAGATTGATCTTGCGATCCTTCTCCGGCTGGGTCGGAGAAATCAGGTTCAGTTCCAGGGTGGTCGGGTTGCTGTTGCCGGTCAGGTGCAGGTCGACTTCACCGGTCAGTTCGTCCAGGTGCACTGCGGCGCGCAGTTGCAGGGTCTGGGCCAGCAGTTCGCGGTCCAGGGAACGGTTGATGCCTTTGCCGGCCTCGTAGTAGTTGTCGTTGACCAGGTTGTCCGGGTTCTTCACCGCAATGGTCACCATGGACAAGGTCAAGGTCACCGAACAGGTCAGGATCCCAATGATGATCCACGGCCAGAGGTGCTTGTACCAAGGGCTTGCGGCAGTAGCTGCGGGCATTGTCGTGCTCTCTAGTTAACGAACTTGTGGGCCGATGAATCGGCTCTTGGCTTCAATGTGGACGCTGTCGTCATCGGCATCCTTGAGGATGAAGGTCACCTCGTTGGTGCTCGACGGCAGTTGCTCGGGTGCGCTCGACAACTCGACCGGCAGGCTGAGGATTTCCCCGGCCGCCACTTTGATCTCGCGTCGACCCTGCAGCTTGAGGTCCGGCAGGCCCGAGGCGTCGAGCACGTAGGTGTGGTCGCGCTGGTCCTTGTTCATGATCTTCAGGCTGTAGACGTTTTCGATGCGGCCTTCGGCGTTTTCACGGAACAGCACACGGTCTTTGCTGACGTCGAAACCGACCAGCGAGCGCATGAAAAATGCACCGACCAACAGGCTGATCATTGCCAGCAATACCAGCGCGTAACCGATCAGGCGCGGGCGCAATTTATGGGTTTTCTGCCCCGACAGGTTGTGCTCGGTGGTGTAGCTGATCAGGCCGCGCGGGTACTCCATTTTGTCCATGATGTTGTCGCACGCGTCGATACACGCAGCGCAGCCGATGCACTCGATCTGCAGGCCGTCGCGGATGTCGATACCGGTGGGGCACACCTGCACGCACATCGTGCAATCGATGCAGTCGCCCAGGCCCTGGGCCTTGTAGTCGGTGCCTTTTTTACGCGGGCCACGCACTTCGCCACGGCGTGGGTCGTAGGAAACGATCAGGGTGTCCTTGTCGAACATCACGCTTTGAAAACGCGCGTACGGGCACATGTAGATGCACACCTGTTCGCGCAGCCAGCCGGCATTGCCATAGGTGGCCAGGGTGAAAAAGCCGACCCAGAAGTACGACCAGCCATCGGCCTGACCGGTGAAGAAGTCGAACACCAGCTCGCGGATCGGCGAGAAGTAGCCAACGAACGTCATACCGGTGACAAAGCCGATCGACAGCCACAGCGTGTGCTTGCTGAATTTGCGCAGGAACTTGTTGGCGCCCATCGGCGCCTTGTCGAGCTTGATGCGCTGGTTGCGGTCGCCTTCGGTGACCTTTTCACACCACATGAAGATCCAGGTCCACACGCTTTGCGGGCAGGTATAGCCACACCACACGCGACCGGCGTACACGGTGATAAAGAACAGGCCAAAGGCGGCCACGATCAGAATGCCCGACAGCAGAATGAAATCCTGGGGCCAGAAGGTCGCGCCAAAAATGAAGAATTTACGCTCCGGCAAGTTCCACCAAACCGCCTGATGCCCGCCCCAGTTCAGCCACACGGTGCCGAAGTACAGCAGGAACAAAACGGCGCCGCCGAGCATACGCAAGTTGCGGAACAAGCCGGTGAAGGCGCGGGTGTAGATTTTCTCTCGCGACGCATACAGGTCGACGGACTGACTGGCGTTTTTGGCA
The DNA here is from genome assembly GCF_047943075.1 of Pseudomonas sp. NFX183. Taxonomy (NCBI): domain Bacteria; kingdom Pseudomonadati; phylum Pseudomonadota; class Gammaproteobacteria; order Pseudomonadales; family Pseudomonadaceae; genus Pseudomonas; species Pseudomonas sp. NFX183. The sequence continues at coordinate 3,966,062 of NZ_CP181333.1, forward strand.
GGCGGGGTAACGTCATGTACCGGTATTTGGTTGCTCATCATTGCATCCCACGGCGGTGGAGATTTGCCTCGGCCAGTACGTGCCAACCGGGGTCAAAAATAGGCTCTTGCAGTGGCGTAATGATACGCCTGCGGCAGTGCTGCACGGGTGCGACCTTTGGTCGCGTTGGGGGAAATCAATTGATGGTGTAAGTGATCTGGATCAATTGACTTGTGAAGTATGGTCGGTTTTGGCTGTGTTGCAGATTTGCAGGCAGTCGAATGCGCTCCAAATGTGCGAGGGGGCTTGCCCCCGATTGCGGCATGTCAGTTGATCAACTGTCACTGAGGCACCGCTATCGGGGCCAAGCCCCCTCCCACCGTTTGCTTTTGTGTCTTACTGCTCTTCAGCCGGCTTGTCGCCATGGGACAGGCTGTAAACATAGGCCGCCAGCAAGTGCACCTTGTCGTTGCCTTGCAGCAACTCCTGCGCTGGCATCTGGCCCTGACGGCCATAACGAATGGTCTGCTGCAGCTGCGCGAAGCTCGAACCGTAGATGAATGCACCCGGGTGCGTCAGGTCCGGCGCGCCCATCGCCGGCGTGCCTTTACCGGCAGGACCGTGGCAGGCCACGCAGTTGGCGGCGAAGAGTTTCGCGCCATTGGCCACATCGGCCTTGGCGCCTTCCGGCAGTTTGCGACCGTCGAGGTTGGTCACCACAAAGCCCGCCACGTCAGCCACGCCTTGCTCGCCAATGACTTCGGCCCACGCCGGCATCACCGCGTGGCGGCCTTTCATGATGGTTTCCTTGATGGTCGCCGGCTCGCCGCCCCAGCGCCAATCGGCGTCGGTCAGGTTGGGAAAACCGTAGGCGCCCTTGGCGTCGGAACCGTGGCACACCGAGCAGTTGGAGGCGAACAGGCGGCCGCCCATCTTCAAGGCTTGCGGGTCCTTGGCAACCTCTTCAATCGGCATCGCAGCGAATTTGGCGAAGATCGGGCCGAACTTGGCCTCCGACCTGGCCATTTCCTTTTCCCATTCGTGCACGCCGGTCCAGCCGGTCTGGCCGTTGGCGAAGGGGGTTTGCTTGTCGTTGTCGAGGTAGTTGTAGCCCGGCAGCAGGCCTTTCCAATTGCCAAGCCCTGGGTACAACGCCAGGTAGCCGAGCGCGAAGATGATGGTGCCGACGAACAGCATGAACCACCATTTGGGCAGCGGGTTGTCGTATTCCTCGATGCCATCGAACGAGTGGCCGACGGTCTCGTCCGTCTGCTCGGTGCGCTGGCCCTTGCGGGTCGACAGCAGCAGCCAGGTCAGGGCGAAGATGGTACCCAGACTGAGGACTGTGACGTACAGACTCCAGAACGTAGTCATTCTTTGTTACTCCTAGACGCTTGCTCGACGTGCTTGATGGCTTCGGGGTCATCCGCAAAAGGCAACATGGTTGCGTCGTCAAACTCCGACTTGCGCCTGGGGCTGAACACCCACAGCGCCAGGCCGATAAAGGCCACCATCACCACAACGGTGCCCAGGCCACGAATCATCCCGATATCCATGCAGATCACCGTTTGCTTTTGATGATGGTGCCAAGGCCTTGCAGGTAGGCCACCAGTGCGTCCATTTCGGTCTTGCCCTTGACGGCTGCGGCTGCACCGGCGATGTCTTCATCGGTGTAGGGCACGCCCAGGGTGCGCAAGACTTCCATCTTCTTCGCGGTGTCCTTGCCGTCGAGCTTGTTTTCCACGAGGAACGGGTAGGCCGGCATTTTCGACTCCGGCACCACGTTGCGCGGGTTATACAAGTGCGCGCGGTGCCAGTCGTCCGAGTAACGTGCGCCGACGCGGGCCAGGTCCGGGCCGGTGCGCTTGGAACCCCACAGGAACGGGTGGTCCCACACGCTTTCACCGGCCACCGAGTAGTGGCCGTAGCGCTCGGTTTCGGCGCGGAACGGGCGGATCATCTGCGAGTGGCAGCCCACGCAACCGTTGGCGATGTAGACGTCGCGGCCTTCCAGTTCAAGCGCGGTGCGCGGCTTCATGCCTTCGACCGGCTTGTTGGTCACGTCCTGGAAAAACAGTGGAACGATCTGGGTCAGGCCGCCGATACTCACGGCGATGACCATGAAGAAGGCCAGCAGGCCGATATTCTTCTCGACTACTTCATGCTTCATCAGTGAGCTCCCACAACGGCGATCTTGGCGGCGGCTTCAGCCTCTACAGGGTCGGAGGCACGCACGGTGCGCCAGACGTTGTAGGCCATCAACAGCATGCCGCTGGCAAAGAACGCACCGCCCAGGGCGCGGACGATGTAGCCCGGATGGCTGGCTTGCAGCGCTTCGACGAAGGAGTAGGTGAGCGTGCCGTCATCGTTGATCGCACGCCACATCAGGCCCTGGGTGATGCCGTTGACCCACATCGAGGCGATGTAGAGCACGGTGCCGATGGTGGCCAGCCAGAAGTGCGCGTTGATCAGCCCGACGCTGTGCATCTGCGCACGGCCGAACAGTTTGGGGATCATGTGGTACAGCGCGCCGATGGAGATCATCGCCACCCAGCCCAACGCGCCGGCGTGGACGTGGCCGATGGTCCAGTCGGTGTAGTGGGACAGCGAGTTGACGGTCTTGATCGCCATCATCGGCCCTTCGAAGGTCGACATGCCGTAGAACGCCAGCGACACCACCAAAAAGCGCAGGATCGGGTCGGTGCGCAATTTATGCCAGGCGCCCGACAGGGTCATCATGCCGTTGATCATGCCGCCCCAGCTGGGGGCCAGCAGGATGATCGACATCGCCATGCCCAGCGACTGCGCCCAATCCGGCAGCGCGGTGTAGTGCAAGTGGTGCGGGCCGGCCCAGATGTACAGGGTGATCAGCGCCCAGAAGTGCACGATGGACAGGCGATACGAGTAGATCGGACGCTCGGCCTGTTTGGGCACGAAGTAATACATCATCCCCAGGAAGCCGGTGGTGAGGAAGAACCCCACCGCGTTGTGGCCGTACCACCATTGGATCATCGCGTCCGTCGCCCCGGCGTAGGCCGAGTAGGACTTGAACCAGCTCACCGGCAAGGACGCGTGGTTGACGATGTGCAGCATCGCCGTGACCAGGATGAAGGCACCGTAGAACCAGTTACCCACATAAATGTGCTTGGTCTTGCGCTTGACGATGGTGCCGAAGAACACCACGGCGTAGGTCACCCAGACGATGGCCAGCAAAATGGCGATCGGCCATTCCAGCTCGGCGTATTCCTTGGTGGTGGTGTAGCCCAGCGGCAGGGTGATGATGGCGCCGAGGATCACGGCTTGCCAGCCCCAGAAGGTGAAGGCGGCGAGGCCGTCGGAGATCAGTCGCGTCTGGCAGGTTCGCTGCACGACATAGTAGGAGGTGGCAAACAATGCACATCCGCCGAAGGCGAAAATCACCAGGTTGGTGTGCAGCGGGCGCAGGCGGCCGAAGGTCGTCCATGGCAAACCGAAATTCAATTCCGGCCAAACCAGTTGCGAGGCGATGAACACCCCGAGCCCCATGCCAAGGATCCCCCAGACCACCGTCATGATGGCGAACTGGCGGACTACCTTATAGTTATAAGCAGTCGGACTGATTGCTGTGCTCATTCTAAGGTTCCACGGTTTAGGTTTTTTTATAGTTGAAATCGGCCGCAAGTATGGACAAACCGAGGGGCCATTGCAACGCAATGGCTGACCTGTATCAATGCGTTCCGGGCCAGATTCTGCGCCCTTTCCATGTTTGGCGTAAGGACAAAATCAGAAATCGAAAGCTGATCGAGTGGACAGGAATTTTTTCAGGTCGCAACGGCAGTCGCCTGATACGCCAAAACCGGTCACTGTTGGGCAAGCGTAGACCCGAATGGCAGCAGGGGAAAGTTGGGGTGGGCAGGGGTGCGACACTTGGTCGCTGAGGGGGGCAGGGCTGCCGCCCCAGGTTGGGGCGGCAGTCTACGGTTACTCGGTTGGGCTTTCTGGCGTTGCGCCATCAGCGTTATGGGACAAGCTGTACACATAGGCCGCGAGCAGGTGCACTTTGTCATTGCCTTGCAGCACGTCCTGCGCTGGCATCTGGCCCTGGCGGCCGTGGCGAATGGTCTGCTGCAGTTGCGCCAGGCTGGTGCCGTAGATGAAACCGGCAGGCTCGGTCAGGTTCGGCGCGCCCATGGCTTCCATGCCGTGGCCTTGTGGGCCGTGGCAGGCGACGCAGGTGGTATTGAAGGCGGCTTGACCGGCCGCCAGATCGGCGGTGCTGTCGGCGGGTAATGGCAGCTTGGCCAGGTCGTGACGCACAAAGGCGGCGACGTTCTTCACACCCTCTTCGCCCAATATTTCACCCCAGGCCGGCATTGCCGCGTGGCGACCATTCAGGATGGTCGTCTTGATCGCTTCCGCCGAACCGCCCCAGCGCCAGAGGTTGTCCGCCAGGTTCGGGAAGCCATACGCGCCCTTGGCATCCGAGCCGTGGCACACCGCGCAGTTGGAGGCAAAGAGGCGGCCGCCCATTTTCAGCGCCTGTGGGTCCTTGGCGACTTCTTCCACCGGCATGGCCGCGAATTTGGCGAAGATCGGCCCGAACCTGGCGTCGGCCTTGGCCATTTCCTTGTCCCATTCCTTGGTCTGGGTCCAGCCGCCTTCATAGCCCGGCAACACGCCTTTCCAGTTACCCAGGCCCGGGTAGAGGATCAGGTAGCCGACCGCAAACACTAGGGTGCCGGCGAACAGCATGAACCACCACTGCGGCAGCGGGTTGTCGTATTCCTCGATGCCATCGAAGGCGTGGCCCATGGTCTGGTCGACGCTGCCCTTGGTTTCGCCCTTGCGGGTGCCGATCAATAGCCAGGTCAGGCCGATCAGGCTGCCGAGGGTCAATACGCAGATCCATGTACTCCAGAAGGTCGTCATGGGCGAGTGCTCCTTGTTGCAGGCTCTTCTTGAGCGTCGGATGGAGTAGGTTCATCGGCAAACGGCAGCAGGCGGGCCTGCTCGAATTCCGCGTTGCGCCGGTTGTTGAACACCCACAGCGACAGGCCGATAAAAGCGATGGCGACCACCAGCGTGCCAAGGCCGCGGATGGTGCCCGCGTCAAATTCAAATCCCATGGCTCACCTCTTGCTCTTGATGGCAGTGCCGAGCACTTGCAGGTACGCAACCAGCGCGTCCATCTCGGTCTTGCCCTTGAGGCTGGCGACGGCGCCACTGATGTCGTCGTCGGTGTAGGGCACGCCGAGGGTGCGCATCACTTTCAACTTGGTTTCGGTGTGGCTGCTGTCGACCGGCGCGGTGACTAGCCATGGGTAGGCCGGCATTTTTGACTCCGGCACCACGTTGCGCGGGTTGTACAGGTGCGCGCGGTGCCAGTCGTCCGAGTAGCGCGCGCCGACGCGGGCCAGGTCCGGCCCGGTGCGCTTGGAGCCCCACAGGAACGGGTGGTCCCACACGCTTTCGCCCGCCACCGAGTAGTGGCCGTAGCGCTCGGTTTCGGCACGGAACGGGCGGATCATCTGCGAGTGGCACTGCACGCAGCCTTCGCGAATGTAAATGTCGCGCCCTTCCAGTTGCAGCGCGGTATAGGGCTTCATGCCTTCGACCGGCTTGTTGGTCACGTCCTGAAAGAACAGCGGGACGATCTGGGTCAGGCCGCCGATGCTCACGGCCAGCACCATCAGCAGCATCAGCAGGCCGACGTTCTTTTCAATCGTTTCGTGTTTCATCACTGACTCCTCAGGCCATTTGCGCGACAGGGGCGGCTTCGGCAGGTTGCGCCGAGCGCACGGTGCGCCACGTGTTGTAAGCCATCAGGAACATGCCGCTGAGGAACACTGCACCGCCCACCAGTCGCACGATGTAGCCAGGGTGACTGGCCACCAGGGTTTCGACGAAGGAGTAAGTCAAGGTGCCGTCTTCGTTGACCGCACGCCACATCAGGCCCTGGGCGATGCCGTTGACCCACATCGAGGCGATGTAGAGCACGGTGCCGATGGTGGCCAGCCAGAAGTGCGCGTTGATCAGGCCGAGGCTGTACATCTGCTCGCGGCCGAACACTTTGGGGATCATGTGGTACAGCGCGCCGATGGAAATCATCGCCACCCAGCCCAGCGCGCCGGCGTGTACGTGGCCGATGGTCCAGTCGGTGTAGTGGGAGAGGGCGTTGACCGTCTTGATGGCCATCATCGGCCCTTCGAAGGTCGACATGCCGTAGAACGCCAGCGACACCACCAAAAAGCGCAGGATCGGGTCGCTGCGCAACTTATGCCAGGCGCCCGACAGCGTCATCATGCCGTTGATCATGCCGCCCCAGCTCGGGGCCAGCAGTACCAGCGACATCACCATGCCCAGTGACTGCGCCCAATCCGGCAGCGCGGTGTAGTGCAAGTGGTGCGGGCCGGCCCAGATGTACAGGGTGATCAGCGCCCAGAAGTGCACGATGGACAAGCGATACGAATATACCGGGCGCTCGGCTTGCTTGGGCACGAAGTAATACATCATCCCGAGGAAACCGGCGGTGAGGAAAAAGCCAACCGCGTTATGCCCATACCACCACTGCACCATGGCATCCGTCGCACCGCCGTAGAGGGAGTAGGACTTGGTCAGGCTGACCGGGATTTCCAGGTTGTTGACGATGTGCAGGATGGCCACGGTGATGATGAACGCACCGAAGAACCAGTTGCCGACGTAGATGTGCTTGGTGTTGCGCTTCATGATCGTGCCGAAGAACACGATGGCGTAGGCCACCCAGACGATGGTGATCAGAATGTCGATCGGCCATTCCAGCTCGGCGTATTCCTTGGAGCTGGTGTAGCCCAGCGGCAAGCTGATCGCGGCCAATAGAATCACGAGCTGCCAGCCCCAGAAGCAGAACGCGGCGATTTTCGGCGCGAACAGCTGTGTCTGGCAGGTGCGTTGTACCGAGTAGAAGGAGCTGGCGAACAGCGCGCAGCCGCCGAAGGCAAAGATCACCGCGTTGGTGTGCAGCGGGCGCAAGCGGCCGAAGCTGGTCCAGGGCAAATCGAAGTTGAGTGCAGGCCAAACCAATTGGGCGGCGAGAAAAACCCCGAGCCCCATGCCGACGATGCCCCACACCACCGTCATAATGGTGAATTGGCGGACCACCTTGTAGTTATAGGCGGTACTTAAAGTAGTGTTCATGGTTCCCCATCCACGGTTCAACCCAAGCCAATGCGGCACTTGGGCTGGAGTTATAGGCAGACTAAAAAGCGAGGCAAGCATGGGCAAAGAGCACAAGGCCAGTATTGACGGGGATCAATGGGCGCAGTGTGTGCGCGAGCACGGCTGGTTGTGGGATGCGGCGACAGGCACCAGCGCGCGTGCGCCGGTGACGCTGATCCTGGCCCACGGTGCCGGTGCGCCCATGGACTCGGGGTTTATGAACGACATGGCTGCACGCCTTGCCGGGCATGGCGTGAACGTGTTGCGCTTTGAATTCCCTTATATGGCCCAGCGCCGCTTGGACGGCGGCAAACGTCCGCCGAATCCGGCGCCGAAGCTATTGCAGGCCTGGCGCGAGGTGTATGCCGAGGTGCGACGCCATGTCGCTGGACAGTTGGCCGTTGGCGGCAAGTCCATGGGCGGCCGGATGGCCAGTTTGCTGGCGGATGAGTTGGGGGCAGGCGGGTTGGTGTGCCTGGGTTATCCATTTTATGCAGTGGGCAAGCCGGAGAAACCACGCACTGAGCATCTGGCCGGTCTGAAGACGCCGACGTTGATTGTGCAGGGTGAGCGCGATGCGCTGGGCAATCGGGCGGCGGTGCAGGGGTATGCGTTGTCGCCGAGCATCGAAGTGATGTGGCTGGTGGCGGGGGATCATGATTTGAAGCCGTTGAAGGCTTCGGGGTTTAGCCATGAGCAGCATTTGGAGGCTGCGGCGGTGAAAGTGGCCGAGTTTCTCGGCGGCCTTTAGGGCCTCATCGCAGGCAAGCCAGCTCCCACATTTGACTGTATTCACAAATAGAAATGTGTGAACCCAATCCAATGTGGGAGCGGGCTTGCCCGCGATAGCGGTTTACCGGTTAAAGCGCTCCACCAGCGAATACTGGGTATTCGCCGTATGCGTCAGCTCTTCACTCAACTGCGCCGAGTTCATCGCCTGCTCCGAGGTCTGATCCGCCAACAGCGCAATCGTGCTGATATTGCGGCTGATCTCTTCGGCCACGGCGCTTTGCTCTTCGGTGGCGGCGGCAATCTGCGTGGTCATGTCGGTGATGTTGGCCACCGCTTCACTGATGCCCACCAGCGCCTGATCCGCCTCCATCACGCGTGCCACACCTTCTTCGGCCTGGCGATGCCCGGCGTCCATGGTTTGCACGGCGGCAGCGGCGGTCTGCTGCAGTTTGGCGATCAGGGCATGGATCTGCCCGGTGGACTCGGCGGTACGCTGCGCCAGTTGACGGACTTCGTCAGCCACCACTGCAAAGCCACGGCCCATTTCGCCGGCACGGGCCGCTTCGATGGCGGCGTTCAATGCCAGCAGGTTGGTCTGGTCGGCGATGCCTTTGATCACGTCCACCACGCCGCCGATTTCATCACTGTCCTTGGCCAGCTGGGTGACGGTTACACCGGTTTCACCCACGGCGACCGACAGGCGCTGGATCGCTTCGCGGGTTTCCCCGGCGATGTCGCGACCGCGACCGGTCAGGCGATTGGCTTCCTGGGTAGCGTCCGCCGTGCGCTGCACGTGGCTGGCCACTTCCTGGGTCGTTGCTGCCATCTGGTTGACGGCGGTGGCGACCTGCTCGGTTTCCACGCGCTGGCGTTCCAGGCCGCTGGAGCTGTTGTGCGCCAGGGTGTTGGACTGCGCGGCCTGGTCGTTGAGGTGCTCGGCCGTATCCTGCAAGCGAGTAAGGCACGTTTTCAGACGCGCTTCCTGGCTGAGAATCGACATCTCCAGCCGCGCTTGTGCGCCACGGCTGTCGGTGTACATCTGCGCGATCAGCGGGTCGGACGTGGTCTGCTCCGCCAGGCGCAGCAAACGCTTGAGGCCGCGCTGCTGCCAGCTCAGGCCCAGCAGGCCCAGCGGCACCGACAGCCCCGCCGCCAGGGCAAAGCCCCAGTGGGAGTTGAGCGACGCACCGATCATGAAGCTGAGCTGGCTGATCAGGATAAATGGCAGCCAGTCTTGCAACACCGGCAGCCACTTGTCGCGCTGAGGTACGGCTGACTTGCCCTGGTTGATGCGTTGATAGAGCGCTTCGGCGCGGCGAATCTGCTCGGCGGTGGGCTTGATGCGCACCGATTCGTAGCCGATCACCTGGTTGCCATCGAAAACCGGCGTTACATAGGCGTTAACCCAGTAGTGATCGCCGGTCTTGCAGCGGTTCTTGACGATGCCCATCCATGGCAAGCCTTGTTTGAGCGTGGACCACATGTGCGCGAACACGGCCGACGGCACATCCGGGTGACGCACCAGGTTGTGCGGGGCACGGATCAATTCGTCACGGGTGAACCCACTGATTTCGACGAACGCGTCGTTGCAGTAGGTGATCACACCTTTGGCGTCTGTGGTGGAGATCAACCGTTGCTGAGCGGGGAAGGTACGTTCGCGCTGTGTAACGGGTTGGTTATTACGCATGATTGTTCAATCCGCAAGGCTTTGATGGGTTGTCGGCCGTTGCAGGCATTTATTTAACTTATTTTTTGCAACAATCAGCCTGCCAGCATCGGGTAGGTGAACAACCCGAAGTGAAGCAGATTCAAGCCAAAGTGCGTGGCAATCGCGGCGCCCAACCCGCCGAAGCGATACGCCAGGCCATAGCCGATGCCTGCAATACTCGCCAGCAGCACCCAATGCCAGCCCGCGCCGAGGTGCACCAGGCCGAATAATAGCGAGGCCAGCAGCAGTGCCAGGTTTTCACCGTAGGGCAGGTGTTTGAAGCGTTGACTCAGGCCGCCCTGGATATAGCCACGAAACAACGCCTCTTCCACCAGCGTCACCAGCAGCAGGTTGTTCAGGACCCACAGCCACGCCTGTTCCGGCCATTTGGGTGCCCAGTCGATCATCCCCAGCAATGTGGCGCCGCCCAGCGCAGCGACCGCCGTGAGGGTCAGTGCCAGGGCCGCGACGCAGATCGACAGGCGCAGCGTGCGACGTGCCACGATCCATGGGCAGGCCAGCAACAGCCAGAAGCCAATCAGCGGTTTGTCCTGGTTCAGGTACATCGAAAACGGTACCGAGTCAGGCGTAAAGCGCTGCGGCGCGATACCGCGGCCGTTGTAGAAGCCCGGCAGCCAGTGCATCGCCAGACCCAGGGCCAGGACGATGAACAGGCCATGGCCGAGGTAGCGCGCCCAAGGGCTGCGTTGCTGGCGCACGGCGTACCCGGCGATCAGCAGCATGGCCACCGACACGGCCGCCAGCGCGTCCAGTTGCCCGTAGGTCAGGGCCAGTCCGTAGCCAATCGAAAGAAGCACCAGGTACAGCCAGGGCAAAGCGAACATGTGAAATCCTTGGAAAAAACTGGCCGGCATTATAGCGACCGGCTTTCTGCGTCGGCATGAAAACTCTTCCACGCACGGCGCGTGGGTGAAGTGATTGCAAAACAGGAAGGCGGCTGGTTATAGTCGGCGCGTCGTTATCCCTTCAAAAAAGATCAGCACATGCCTGCTTCCCAGCGCATAGCGGTAGTCGATTCAGCGGTCAGCGCTGTGGTCGTGCCGTGCGGGAAGAAACAGCCTGCGCAGATCAGTCACTACCCCCCACCTGTCAGTAGCACGCCGGTGTACGCAGTCGTATCACCGCCGGGTGTCGGCATTTCGGGCTGATCAGCGAATCGCTGTTCCCCTTTGCCTGCCTGAAAAAAACCTATTGAGTTTCAGCTTTGGCTGAATCGGCTTTTTTGCCTGATTACAGGTGGTATCCATGTCTGTTTTTTCGAAACAATCCGTGGCCGCGGCGGCCTCGACGAGCCTGTTTGTTCTGTTGTGGAGCAGCGGGGCGATTTTCTCCAAGTTGGGCCTGGCCCATGCTTCGCCTTTTGCCTTTCTGCTGATTCGCTTCGCCATCGCCCTGGTGGGGCTGGTGGTTCTGGTGCCGGTCCTCAGGTTGAAACTGCCACGCCCCGGCAAGCCCATGCTGTATGCGGCGGCGACGGGGCTGGTGCTGTTAGGCGCGTATCAGATTTTCTATCTGCTGGCGCTGGACCTTAAAGTCACTCCCGGCGTGATGGCCACCATCATGGGGGTGCAGCCGATACTCACGGTGGTGCTGGTGGAGCGCCAGCGTTCCTGGCGCCGGCTGTTTGGCCTGGGCCTGGGATTGGCGGGGTTGATCATGGTGGTCTACCAGGGCATCGGTCTGTCCGGCATGTCGATGGCGGGCATGCTCTATGGCCTGTTGGCACTGGCGAGCATGACGCTTGGCTCGATCATGCAGAAGCGCATCACCGATAACCCGTTGGGTACGCTGCCGGTGCAATACCTCGCCGGGTTGCTGCTGTGCTCGGTATTCGTGCCGTTCCAGCCGTTCCATTTTGAACACAGCGCCAGCTTTTACCTGCCGGTGGTGTGGATGGGGTTGGTGGTGTCGTTGCTGGCGACCCTGTTGCTGTACCGGCTTATCGCGCGGGGCAACCTGGTGAATGTCACCAGTCTGTTCTACTTGGTGCCGGCGGTGACAGCGGTGATGGATTACCTGATTTTTGGCAATCGGCTGGCGCTGTTGAGCGTGTTGGGGATGGGGTTGATCATTGTTGGCTTGGGGTTTGTGTTTCGTAAAAGCTGAGTGCGTGGCGAGCCGTTGAGTCAATGCTGACTGGAGCACGCGCAAGAAGGTGCTCCAGTCAAAGCATTGTTTATTGTGTTACGCGCAAGATTCAGAGTCTGCGCCATACTCGCGCTATTAAGGGCAAACGCTCAGATAGTGGCCCGATGCCGCATTGCAGAGCGCTCAGCACACTCATGTTAGCCGACCGCTGGCATTCAGTACGATTGTGCTTACAGAGTAATGCTGTAATAATTCCGACCTTATTGTGGCCTATATCCTACGTATTTATAGGGTATGCAGTTTGCTCGCAAAGGGATGTTGTGTCTATTTTCGCATCGCGCAGTCTATCCAATGTCCAACCGCACGACGTTTGCTTAGCAAAGGTTGCGGTTTTGATGTGCTCGTACAATGGTGAGGCGTTCCTTAGGGACCAACTCGACTCCATTGAGCGACAGAGCCATCGCAACTGGTCATTAGTCGTTTCCGATGACGGCTCTCGAGATGGTACGCCAGCGATTCTCCAAGACTATGCTCAGCGTTGGGGGCGCGACCGTCTGAAGGTTGTGGCAGGCCCCGGAAGAGGGTTTGTTGCCAATTTTCTCTCGTTAACCTGCCGTCCTGACGTCGTTGCGGATTATTTCGCCTGGTGTGATCAGGACGATATCTGGAACGACGATAAGCTGGCGGTGGCGCAGTCCTGGTTGCAGACCATTCCTGAGCACATCCCTGCTCTATACTGTGGCCGTACTCAGTTAGTCAGTGAGTCTGGTGCAAAGCTTGGCTTTTCTCCGCTTTTCCCACGCCCTCCGCACTTCTCAAACGCGCTCGTTCAAAGTATTGCGGGTGGCAACACGATGGTTTTTAATCGCGCTGCACGTGAATTGATCATCGAGGCGGGTTTGAACGTCAAGGTTCCCTCTCACGACTGGTGGATTTACCAGCTTGTGACTGGGGCGGGCGGCGCCGTGCACTATGATCACGAGCCGAGAATGTTGTACCGCCAGCACGATGAAAACCTCATTGGCAGCAACTCCAGTTGGGCCGCTCGCGTCGTACGGCTGAAAATGATTTTCCAGGGACGCTTCTTCGAATGGAACGAACAGAACATCTGTGCCCTCGAAGCGATGTCCCACCGTCTTTGCGAAGAGCAACGACTGACTCTTATGCGTTTCAAGCATGCGCGCAGGCAAACGTTACTTAGACGAGTGTTGGGGTTCCGGTCGGCCGGTTTGTATCGGCAGACTTTAATGGGGAACCTCGGGCTAATTCTTGCAACACTACTGAAAAAGATCTGACTCAATGACTATCTTAGTAACCGGCGGTGCTGGCTTTATCGGTGCAAACTTTGTATTGGACTGGGTAGCCCAGGCGGATGAGCCGGTCATTAATCTGGATAAGCTGACGTATGCCGGCAACCTGGAGAACCTCAGCTCGCTGGAAGGCAACAAGCGCCACGTATTCGTACAGGGCGACATCGCAGATACCCAGCTGGTCCAGCGTTTGCTCGCTGAACATCAGCCGCGCGCTATCCTGAACTTCGCCGCTGAGTCGCACGTAGACCGTTCTATCCATGGCCCGGAAGACTTCATCGAGACTAACGTCGTCGGTACCTTCCGCCTGTTGGAGGCGGTGCGTGCCTACTGGAAAGCGCTGGACGCCGATGCTCAGCAATCCTTCCGTTTCCTGCATGTGTCGACTGACGAAGTCTACGGCTCCTTGGCCAAGGACGATCCTGCGTTCACCGAACACCATCAGTACGAGCCTAACAGCCCGTACTCGGCCAGTAAGGCGGCCAGCGACCATTTGGTGCGTGCCTACCATCACACCTACGGCTTGCCGGTACTGACCACCAACTGTTCGAACAACTACGGGCCGTACCATTTCCCGGAAAAACTGATTCCGTTGATGATCGTTAACGCGTTGGCAGGCAAGGCACTGCCGGTGTATGGCGACGGTCAGCAGATTCGTGACTGGCTGTACGTAAAAGACCACTGCAGTGCTATCCGTCGTGTGCTGGAAGCCGGCACCGTGGGCGAGGTCTACAACGTCGGCGGCTGGAACGAGAAGCCAAATCTGGACATCGTCCACACCGTGTGCGCCCTGCTCGATGAGCTGCGCCCTCAGGCGAATGGCACGCCGTACAGCGACCAGATTGCATACGTCACCGATCGCCCTGGCCATGACCGCCGTTACGCCATCGACGCGCGCAAACTGGAGCGCGAGTTGGGGTGGAAGCCGGCCGAAACCTTCGAGACCGGCATCCGCAAGACCGTGGAGTGGTACCTGGATAACCAGGATTGGGTCAGCAATATCCAATCGGGCGCTTACCGCGAGTGGGTAGAAAAGAACTACGCCGAGCGTTCCGCATGAAGATCCTTCTACTTGGCAAAAATGGCCAAGTGGGGTGGGAGTTGCAACGCAGTTTGGCCCCGCTGGGCCAATTGCTTGCGCTCGACTCGAAAAGCCAGGACTACTGCGGTGATCTGAACGACCTGCAAGGGTTGGCGGCCACCTTGCAGCGCTTTGCGCCTGACGTCATCGTCAATGCGGCGGCCTATACGGCCGTCGACAAAGCCGAAAGCGAGCCGGACCAGGCCCTGCGTGTGAATGCGCAGGCCCCGGCAGTGCTGGCGGCAGAGGCGCAGAAGCTCAATGCCCTGTTGGTTCACTACTCCACTGACTACGTGTTCGCCGGTGATGGCCAGACGCCTTGGCAGGAAAGCGACCCGGTTGGGCCGCTGAGCGTTTACGGCGCGACCAAACTCCAGGGCGAGCAAGCGATCCAGGCCAGCGGCTGCGCGCATCTGATCCTGCGCACCAGCTGGGTCTATGCAGCGCGAGGTAATAACTTCGCCAAGACCATGCTGCGTCTGGCGCAAGAGCGCGACAGCCTTAACGTGATCGACGACCAGTTTGGTACGCCCACCGGGGCGGATCTGTTGGCCGACGTTACCGCACATGCCATCCGCACAATGCATTCGAACCCCCAACTGAGTGGGGTTTATCACCTTGCGGCAGCTGGCGAGACCACATGGTATCGTTATGCCCGCTTCGTGCTTGAACACGCTCAGGCTGCCGGTGTGCACCTCAAGGTTGCCCCGGACGCCGTGGGTGCGCTGACTACGGCCGCTTACCCAACACCGGCCAAGCGCCCCGGCAACTCCCGACTCAACACCCAAAAACTGCAGAATGCCTTCTCATTGCGCTTGCCTGAATGGCAAGACGGTGTGGCACGGATGCTCATAGAAACACTAGAGAAATGAACATGCTCAAACGTAAAGGAATCATCCTGGCTGGCGGCTCAGGCACGCGCCTGCACCCTGCAACCTTGGCTATCTCCAAGCAATTGCTGCCGGTTTACGATAAGCCAATGATCTACTACCCGCTGACCACGCTGATGCTGGCGGGTATTCGCGACATCCTGATCATTTCAACGCCGCAGGACACCCCGCGTTTCGAGCAGCTGTTGGGCGATGGCAGTAGCTGGGGTTTGAATATTTCGTATGCCGTGCAGGCGTCCCCGGATGGCCTGGCGCAGGCATTCATCATCGGCGAAGAGTTCATCGGCAACGACCTGTCGGCCTTGGTGCTGGGCGATAACATTTATCACGGCCATCATTTCAATGAACTGCTGGCAAGCGCGATGCTGCGTCAGGATGGCGCGAGTGTTTTCGCCTATCACGTGAACGATCCTGAGCGTTACGGCGTTGTAGAGTTCGATACACAGGGCAAGGCGATCAGCCTCGAAGAAAAGCCTCTTGAGCCCAAGTCGAACTACGCGGTGACCGGTCTTTATTTCTATGACCAGGACGTAGTGGACATCGCCAAAAGCATCAAGCCGTCGCCACGAGGCGAGCTTGAGATTACCGACCTTAACCGTATCTACATGGAGCGGGGCAAGCTGTCGGTAGAGATCATGGGCCGAGGCTATGCGTGGTTGGATACCGGCACCCACGACTCGCTGCTGGAAGCCAGTAGTTTCATCGCTACGCTTGAGCACCGTCAGGGGCTTAAAGTGGCCTGCCCTGAAGAGATCGCGTTTCGACAAAAGTGGATTGATGCGCAGCAGCTGGAGAAACTCGCCGCGCCGCTTTCCAAGAATGGCTACGGTCAGTATCTCAAGCGTTTGCTGCACGAAAAGATTTTTTGATAGTGCGATGCCCGGCGCGGTATTCGGAGCTGTTGCCTGAAGAATAATTTGATCTGTAGCGCCGCGAAGCCGGCCCTGATAACACTTTGGAGATATTGTAATAATGCGATCCAGCTCACTTGCCATCCCGGACGTAATTCTGTTTGAGCCGAAGGTGTTCGGGGATGAACGCGGTTTTTTCTACGAAAGCTTCAATCAGAAAGTTTTCGAGGAGGCCGTTGGAAGACCTGTTCATTTCGTGCAAGACAACCACTCCAAATCAGTCAAGGGCGTGCTTCGCGGGCTGCATTATCAGATCAAACAGGCCCAGGGCAAGCTGGTACGCGTCACACACGGTGAGGTCTTTGACGTCGCCGTAGACCTGCGTGAAAGCTCGTCGACATTCGGTAAATGGGTCGGCGTACACCTTAGTGCCAGCAACCGAGCGCAGCTCTGGATTCCGCCAGGATTTGCCCACGGTTTCGTGGTGCTCTCGGAAAGTGCCGAGTTCCTCTACAAGACCACCGATTATTGGGCACCTGAGCATGAGCGCAGTCTTGCGTGGGATGACGCTGACGTGGCAATCGAATGGCCGATTACCGAGCCGCCTACGCTCTCTGCCAAAGATGCGAATGCCGTAAGTCTGGTCAACGCTGAGAAGTTCGCCTAGTGGATCCTCATAGCAGACCTTCAGCAGGTCCAATCAGTCTTGTGGTCAATCTCTGGAAATACCGTTCATTGATTTCACAAATGACCAAACGTGAAGTCATTGGGCGTTACCGCGGATCGGTGATGGGCCTGACATGGTCTTTCTTCAACCCGATTCTGATGCTCGCGGTCTACACCTTCGTGTTTTCAGAAATTTTCAAATCCCGATGGATCGGTGTCGATACAGGCAAGGGTGGGTTCGCGATCCTGCTGTTTGTCGGCATGATCGTCCATGGGCTATTTGCCGAGTGCGCCAATCGTGCACCGACGCTTGTCATGGCCAACAGCAACTATGTCAAAAAGGTTGTGTTCCCGCTTGAGATCCTGCCGGTAATTACCTTGGGTTCTGCCCTGTTCCACAGTTGCATTAGCTTGGTCGTATTGTTGGGCGCCCAGTTTCTTATCCTGGGAGAACTGCATTGGACGGCGCTGCTGTTCCCCTTGATTCTCGTGCCATTGATTCTGGCCACGCTGGGGGTCAGTTGGTTTTTGGCGTCGCTGGGGGTTTACCTGCGGGACGTGGGACACGTAATCACGGTGCTCACCACCGTACTGCTCTTTCTTTCGCCCGTGCTTTACCCGGTAGCGGCGCTGCCGGATGTTTATAAGCCTTGGTTAAAGCTCAACCCGCTGACCTACATTATTGAAGAGAGTCGAAGCGTTTTGCTTTTCGGCCATCTACCAAATTGGGAGAGTCTCGGCGTCGCTGTCATCGTTGGAGCAATCATTGCCTCCGTCGGCTATTGGTTCTTCCAAAAAACACGTAAAGGGTTCGCTGATGTCATCTGATCAAGCCGTAATCAGCGTTCGGAATGTCTCCAAATGTTTTTACACCTACGACAAGCCTAGAGACCGTTTAAAGCAGGCAATCGTGCCGCGTTTCCAGCGATGGGCGGGTGACAAAGTCACCACCTACGGCAAGGAGTTCTGGGCGCTGCGCGACGTCAGCTTTGAAGTCAATAAAGGTGAAACCGTCGGAATTGTCGGTCGCAATGGCTCGGGTAAGTCCACGCTGCTGCAAATTATATGCGGCACGCTGACACCGACCATCGGCGAGATCGAGACGCGCGGCCGCATCGCCGCGCTGCTTGAGTTGGGCTCGGGTTTTAACCCGGAGTTTACCGGTCGGGAGAATGTCTATCTGAACGCGGCGGTCCTCGGGCTGACGCACGACGAGGTGAATGATCGCTTTGATGCAATCGCAAGCTTCGCCGATATCGGTGAGTTCCTGGATCACCCGGTCAAGACCTACTCCAGTGGCATGGCGGTAAGGCTCGCATTTGCGGTACAGGCCCAGGTCGATCCTGAAATCCTTGTGGTGGACGAAGCGCTTTCGGTGGGCGATGCACGCTTTCAAGCCAAGTGCTTCGAACGCCTGCGTCAGCTGAAGGAAAATGGCACCAGCATTCTGTTAGTGACCCATTCCAGTGAGCAGGTGGTTACCCATTGCTCGCGCGCGATCCTGTTGGAACAAAGTCGAATAGAAATGATCGGAGAGTCACGTCCGGTTATAAATCGTTACACCGACATCCTGTTTGGCCGCAATTCCGACGCAAGCACTGAAGAGCAAGACATTCCGGTGCAGTCGGATAAAGCGGCCGAGCCCCTGGTACCAACCGTGCAACTGTCGCTGGATAGCGATGTTTACGCGTCGCGTGTGGGCTATAACCCGCACGAGTATCGATGGGGTGACGGTGCTGCAACGTTGATGGATTTTCATCTGAGCGCAAGCGGTCGAGAGTACCCAACCAGCCTGGAACCAGGTGAGGAAATCGTACTGGGTTTGTCGCTTAAATTTAACCGTTCGGTCATAAACCCCATTCTTGGGTTCACTATCAAAACCAAGGAAGGTGTCACGGTATACGGCACAAACTCCTATTTACTGGATTGTGTTGAGACCCGTTCGATGGGCGAATCCGGGACTGTTGCCACTGCCAGTGTGAAATTCACTAACAAATTGGCCACTGGCGATTACTTTATATCCCTAGGGATCGCGTCCAGAGAGGGCGAGCACATCATTCCCCATGACAGGCGTTATGACTCCATTCACTTTGTTGTCGAACCCACGCCAAAGCTATTGGGGTTGATTGACCTTGCCGCGACTATGAGCATCGATCCGGTAGACCTTAATGTTTAAACTTGATCAATATGGTTATTCCAAGGATAGCGATACGGGTGTTTGGGTGCGCGCCGACTTCCAAGGCATCGCGTACAGCGACGGAGATAATGCAGAAAACGAACTCGCCCAGATCATCAGTAATGCCAGCGACGTGTCTGTGTTATCAGACGAGCTGCCGCAATACTGCACCGACTGGGCCAAGCTCTACCACTTGAGCGCGACGCGCGCGAACATCCTGCGTCCCTTTGAGCACCTGTTCAAATCCCGAGTGCTGGAAATTGGCGCCGGCTGTGGCGCTATCAGCCGCTACCTCGGCGAATGTGGCGCTGATTTATTGTGTCTGGAAGGAAGCCCGCGCCGAGCAGCCATGGCTGCGAGCCGTACGCGGGACCTGGATAACGTGACGGTGTTGGCCGAGCGCTTCGATGACTTCAAAATCGAGGAGCAGTTCGACGTTGTCACGCTGATTGGCGTCCTCGAATACGCCAGTATGTTTAGCAGCGCACCCGACCCCGCCTTAGCGATGCTCATGCGCGTTCGCCAATTGTTGAAGCCCGATGGCCGTCTTTTTATCGCCATCGAAAACCAGTTGGGTCTGAAGTACTTCGCCGGCGCGCCGGAAGATCACGTCGGCATCACCATGTACGGTATCGAAGGCCGGTACGAGCGCGGACAGCCCAAGACCTACGGCAAGAAAGAGCTCGAAGACCTCATAGCGCGCGCAGGTTTCACCTCGTCCAGCTTTCTGGCGCCGAGCCCGGATTACAAACTTCCCAATTCGATCATTACCGAGAGCGGCTTTGCGTGCGACGGTTTTGACGCCGCCGCGTTGGCTTGGCAGAACGTCAAGAAAGACCCGCAACTTCCTGAGCAGACAACCTTCAATCTGGAGAAGGCCTGGTCGGTGGTTATCAACAACCGCCTGGGTATGGAACTGGCCAACTCGTTTTTGATCGTGGCTTCTTGTGCCGACGATCAACCGCTGGACAGTGATGTATTGGCGTATCACTACAGCACAGGCAGAAAGACTCGGTACTGTAAGGAATCGTTGTTCGTTAACACCGCGCAAGGGATTCAGGTTCAGTACAGAAAGCTGGGCAATGTGGCTGTCGATGAGTCGAGTGCCATTGCTGACGACGGTTTCAAATACGTGCTTCCGCGTGTGGATGCCTACGCGAAAGGTAGCGTGCTGAGCCTTGAGTTCCTCGATGTTGCGGCCCGCCGCGATTGGAGTATTGAGGGCTTTACGCCGTTTTTGCAGAAGTACCTGGCGTGTTTGCAGAGCCTGTTGGACGAGGAGGGCGCTGGCACCAAGCTTCTTTCAGCCAAAACACTGCTCCCCGGCCGTTACATTGACGCCGTTCCGCAAAATATCGTCGTCGACGCTAGCAACATCCCCAAGTTTATCGATGTCGAGTGGGAGATGAATGAGGGTGTGGAGCTCGGTTATCTGATGATGCGAGCCCTGCTGCTGCTTATGGCGGCTGCGAACCCGTTCTATCCAAGCAGCTCATCGGTGAGCCGCCAAGAATTCGTGACTCAGCTGTTGGCTAGCGCAGGCATGGATATCAGCGCAGATGACCTGACGCGCTACATTGCGACTGAAGCGGCCTTTCAAGAGCGGGTAACCGGTGCCGATGCAGGCCAGTTTCTCAACTGGTCTCCTGAAGCCATGATTCACAAGATAGGCGCGGTGCACCTGCCTTCCACGCACGCCAAACTCTATATGAGTGACGCGGCGGGAAATTTTTCTGAAGAATCAACGTTGCTCCAGGTGGTCAATGACGGGCACCAGGTAATCAAGTTCCGCCTGCCCGATGGGTTGCCCGATGGCGTGGTGTTGCGTTTCGACCCCATCAATCGTCGCCAAAGCTTCTCGATTGACACTATCAAGGTGTACTCTAGCGCCGAAACGATTTGGGAGTGGCAGGATGACATCAGTGACCCGCTGGTCATCGCCTCCGCCATGCGGATTTCCCAGATCGGTCGCAACACGCTTTATCTAGCGCTGAGTGACGACCCAAGCGTAACGATTCCTTTAAAAGACGACATGCTTAGTGGCGCCGACCTGCTTGAGCTGGAAGTAAGCCTTACTTTATTCACGGAAGAGCAACTCGCTCAAGAGATTAATGTGCTGAATCAATCCGGGCTGACACGCCCCAACTCCGAACTGCAAGACAAGCTGGATCAGCTTCTCGATTCAAACAGCAAGCTGGACCAGATTCTCGATTCAAATAGCAAGCTGGATCAACTTCTCGATTCGAATGCTAAATTGGATCAGATTCTTGACGCGAACAGCAAGCTGGACCAGATTCTTGATTCAAACAGCAAGTTGGATCAACTTCTCGATTCGAACAGCAAGCTGGATCAGATTATCGATTCGAACAGCAAGCTCGACCAGATACTTGATTCGAGCGTCAAGCTGGAGCAGCTCGTTGATTCGAACAGAGAAATCAGCGATGTGCTTGGACTGTTGAAGGCATCGATCACCTCCACTCATGCTGAGATGATCGCTCAAGCTGTTCGCGAGAAAGATAAAGAAGTTCAGGCGGTGGTTGAGCAGTTGCAGTTGGCGGCCGAAGAGCATCAGTCCGCCCTTCAGCTACTGACAGAACAGAAAAATCTCGAGTTGGATGAGAAGGACATTCAGATCAGTGAGTTTATCGCCGCGGTAGCGCTGGAAAATGCACATTCCGAAGCCGAGCGTCTCAAGATAATCGAAACGCTGCATCAGCAGATCGTGCTTAAAGATGAAGCGTTGCACAACACGCTGGCCACTTGGCAGGAATCGTTGAGGGATAAAGATGTTCACATCGCCAACCTCGAAGAGCAAATGCGTGTTCAGCAAGTTCAAAAAGATACTCATATCCATAATTTGAACCTGCACATAATTGCCATGCAATCCACGTCCAGCTGGAAGGTGACTGCGCCTTTTCGCAAGCTTGTGAAACGTGTCGGGCAAGTCAAAAAGGGTGTGCGTCTGCTGCCGGCGGTGATTCGTCGTGGCGGCGGCCTTAGCAGCACCGTGGGCAAAGCCATTACGGTTGCTCGGCAGCAAGGATTGGCCGGTTTAAGAGCACGCGTTGTGTATGTGGCCACCTCGAGCAGTCTTAACTCCATCGGTCAGGAAGCTCGAGAAGTATCTGATCGCTTTGATTATTCCAAGTGGGTCGAGTATTACGACACCTTGGATGACAATGGCCGTTGGAAGATGAGCGAAGAAATTCGCACGTGGAAAAGCAAGCCGCTGATTTCGATCATCATGCCTGTCTACAATCCACCGCTCGATTTGCTGCGTGAAGCCATTGACAGTGTTAAATCCCAACTCTACAAGAATTGGGAGTTGTGCATCGCCGACGATGCTTCCACGGATAAAGAGGTCATCGCGTATCTCAAGACGCTGTCGAGTCAGGACAAGCGTTTCAAAGTCATGTTCCGCAAAGAAAACGGCCATATTTCCAAGGCCAGTAACTCGGCGCTGGAACTGGCCTCGGGGCAGTACATTGCGCTGATGGATAATGACGACCTCATTCCGGAACACGCACTGTATTGGGTTGCCCGCGCCATCCACGACAACCCGGACGCCGGTATGATCTATTCCGACGAGGACAAGATTGATTCCTCGGGGAAACGCAGCTCGCCTTACTTTAAATCGGACTGGAACGAGTTTCTGTTCCGTTCGCAGAATATGGTTTGTCACCTGGGTGTCTATCGCTCCGACCTGGTCAAAGAAGTCGGCGGTTTCCGCGTTGGCTTTGAAGGCTCGCAAGATTACGATCTCGCGCTGCGCTGCGCCGAAAAACTCGAGCGCGCACAAATCGTGCACATTCCTCGGGTTCTCTACCACTGGCGCATGCACGCTGGCAGCACAGCCATGGCAGGGGATGAAAAGCCCTATGCCGCCCTCGCTGGTGTTAAGGCGCTGGACGAACATTTGCTACGCAAAGGTGACATAGGCCGTACAGAGCTGCTGCCGATGGGCTTGTACCGGGTCCACTACACGCTCCCAGCTAAAGCTCCGTTGGTCACGCTGGTTATTCCGACGCGTAACGCTTACGCGCTGGTCAAGCAATGCATCGACAGCATTGAGCGTCTAACCACCTACAAAAATTACGAAATTATCTTGATCGATAACGGGTCGGATGATCCTGTTTCTCTCGAGTATTTCGCATCACTTGATCAGCAAGACAACATTCGAGTCTTACGTGACGATGGTCCATTCAACTATTCTGCGTTGAATAATCGCGCAGTGAGAATGGCACGCGGCGAACTGATCGGCCTGATTAACAACGACATTGAAGTGATCACGCCGCAATGGCTGGATGAGATGGTGTCAATCGCGTTGCAGCCTAATGTCGGCGCGGTAGGCGCTCGCCTCTGGTATCCAGACGACCGCTTACAGCACGGCGGTGTAGTGCTCGGTGTCGGCGGCGTCGCGGGCCACTCCCATAAATACCTGCCTAAAGGTGACTACGGTTACTTCTGCCGGGCTGGGTTGATCCAAGAGTTTTCAGCCGTCACTGCAGCGTGCTTGATAATCAAGAAGTCCATCTTTGAGCAAGTGGATGGCTTGGACGAAGAGAATCTCAAAATCGCGTTCAATGATGTCGACTTCTGCCTGAGGGTTCAGGAAGCAGGCTACATCAATGTCTGGACGCCTTTTGCCGAGCTGTATCACCATGAGTCCGCGACACGGGGCCTTGAGGATACACCTGAGAAGAAGGAGCGGTTTTCCAAAGAGGTTCTTCATGTTCAGGCGCGCTGGCCGAAGATTCATGAAGACTATACGTACAATCCGAATCTTACTTTGGAACATGAAGATTTCAGTTTGGCGTGGCCACCGAGGGTAAAACTGTAATCAGTTTGCACGAGCGATGACCAATTTTTGATTATGCACAGAGGCCTGGCAGTGAGTAGTGAAATTCAAACCCGTAGCGCTACAGGCCTATCTGACTTCAGCTGGCAGTGGTTATTGGCAATCGGTTACTTTTTGTTGGTTGCGAGTTGGTCGTTGGGCATTGCCTTTAATGGTGCGCCCGACGAGTCGACCCATTTTTACTTGTTGGAGTTTTTGAGAGGCTCTCATGCCCTGCCGCTCGCTACTGAGCCGCATGAGGTTTTCGTGGGAACCATCTCTGGGCACACTTGGCAAAAAGGCGAGTTCTGGTACCACGGGCTTCCTTTTCCTCACATATTGGGCGCTTTGGTAACCACCTATGTGAGCAGTTGGATCGTGTCGCCTGACTTCCTTTATCTGGGGGCTCGCAGCTTCGATTGGATGTTGGGAGGCGTGTTCATCTGCGCGCTTTTCCGTACTTCCCGCCTTATTGGGTTGTCGCCAGTAATGTCTGCGCTCATTGCCGGCATTATTGCCCTGATTCCACAAGTTACGTTTGTATTCTCATATTTCAACAGCGACGCTTATGGGCTGACCAGTATCGCGCTATTGATAAGCACGCTGATGAGTTTCATACAGTCGCCCACTCGAAAGCGAGCCATGTATTTCGGATTGGCAGTCGGTCTTATGTTGATGGCCAAGCTGTATTTTATTCCAGCGCTGGTGTTTGCTTTCGTGACGTTGTTGTCGACGCGTATGTTCAGAAACAAGCGTTTATTTGAGCACCTGCCAACAATGATTGTGGCCGCCGCTGTATTGGCTGCCCCCATGCTGATACTGGTCTATCACAAATATGGCGAAATATCGGGGATATCGGGTCAAATCGAATTCGTGAATCTGCACAGGCTGAATCCGGCCGCGGGTTTTGGTACTTGCTACTTTCGGTGCGGGCACGATTTCTTGAACACAGCTAATCTCTGGCCGTGGCTGGGGTTGACCTATAAAAGCTATTTCTCTGTGACGGGCTGGATGAATTTATTCATACCCACTGTCTATTACCAATTAGCTGCATTTGCGTTGATCGGTATCATTTGCGTAGCCATTGCCCAGGTCAAACCTCTGAGCGTCAGAGAGCCTAAGCGTGAAATTGTGCTGGACTACATTTTGCCACTTGTCATGATCGTTGGTTTGTTTCCCTCCATGACGTTATTCAGTCTGATCGCCTCTCAAAATTCACTTCCTCAGCCGCAGGGCAGGTATTTGTTTGTGACCATTCCCTTTCTGGGGCTTCTTCTCTCCTTGATCGCAAAGCGGCTGGTAGAAAGGACGGCTAAATGAGCGCGTACGAGCCAAAAAACAGCAACGCTGCCAGCAAGCTCAGCGTAGCCTTGGGCATATTGCTAGTCTTCATGG
This sequence comes from Pseudomonas sp. NFX183, assembly GCF_047943075.1. Classification (NCBI taxonomy): domain Bacteria; kingdom Pseudomonadati; phylum Pseudomonadota; class Gammaproteobacteria; order Pseudomonadales; family Pseudomonadaceae; genus Pseudomonas; species Pseudomonas sp. NFX183. Next base: position 3,990,969 of record NZ_CP181333.1, read on the forward strand.
TGCTGAGTAATGTGTTGAGTTGGAAAGCAAATATTACGGCTGCTGGGAATTTGAAGGGCTCAGCTATCGGCGCTGCGATTCAGGGCGTTGTTGATCAAAATCGCGGCAAAGAAACGTCGAGCAAGTTCTCGTTGGCTCAAAATGAGTTATCCAGCCGCCTGTTTGTCCCCGAAAAAGCACAGGCGTATCTCACCCTGCCTCGCGCTGCTGACTCGATAGCGGCAGGGAATATAGATGAAGGTTACACGTCCGATAACACCTGGAAACTCAGGGGGTGGACTTATGTTCCTGAGAGCGCCGGCACTCCGGAATTCGTGATTGTCGTCGAAAATGAGAAGGTCGTTGGTGTATTGCCGGTGGACTTGCAGCGGCCTGATGTCGCAAAAGCACTCAATACCCCAAAGGCCTTGCGCACAGGCTATTCAGGCCAGATCACCCTCCAGCCTAACGCAGGGGGGTGCAAGCTAATTCTTTACACCCTTACTTCATCTTTTAAGCTTTTCGCAATGCCAAGCCTTTGTGACAAGGCCAACCAATCTGCTCAGTGACTTTTGGACTTTTATGGAAAATATCGTTCTTTTCTCGGCCGTAAAGGCAAATGCTGGCCTGGATTTCGTCACACCTCTGAAAGCTGTATTGGACAGCCACTGGTACGTTCTTGGGAACGAAGTGAAGTTGTTCGAAGAGGAATTCGCAGGTTATGTCGGCATCAAGCACTGCGTCAGCGTTGCCAATGGCTCAGATGCTCTTGAGCTGGCTCTGAAGGGGCTGGGCGTTAACCCCGGCGACCATGTTGCTGCGGTTGCGAACGCTGGCTTCTACGGCAGCACGGCGATTCATGCAGTCGGCGCAGAGCCTCTGTACGTTGATGTGGATCCGGCCAGCCTGACCATCTGCCCGAAAGCGCTCGCGCAGGTACTGGACAGCAAGCCCGCGGCGGTGATCGTGACGCACCTTTACGGTCAACTGGCCAACATCGAGGAAATCGTGCGTATCGCTTCGGCGGCGGGCGTCCCGGTGCTGGAGGATTGCGCCCAATCCCACGGTGCGCGACGCAATGGCAAGCAGGCCGGCAGTTTTGGCACGATTGCGTGCTTCAGCTTTTACCCCACCAAAAATCTCGGTGCTCTGGGTGATGGTGGCGCAGTGGTCACCGATGATGACGAACTCGCGACTCGCATCCGTCAGTTGCGCCAATACGGCTGGACTCAAAAGTACCAAGTGTCTGTCCCGGGCGGCCGTAACAGCCGCCTTGACGAAATGCAGGCCGCGATCCTCCGTGTAAAACTCCCGCACCTGGACACCTGGAACGAGCAACGTCGTGCGATCGCCAAGCGCTACAACGCGGCGTTCGCGGCACTGGACATGCAATTGCCATGCTCCACCGGCGAAGATTACGTAGGCCACCTCTACGTCGTGCGCGTGAAGGCGAGGGCGCAGTTTGCTGCTGCATTGAAAGAAAAGAGCGTCAGCACTGATATCCATTACCCAATCGCTGACCACAAGCAACCGGCCTACGCTGCCAAGCCAGCCGCGTTGAGCGTGACCGAGCATGCATGTGAAACAGTTATTTCGCTGCCTTGCTACCCTGGCCTGACCGACGAAGAAGTCGATCGTGTGATCGAGGCCGTCACTGCTTACTTCTCTGAGGGGAAATAACCTTGCTGACGTTGGTCATCCCCGTATATCGCAACGAGGGCAATCTTCCCGATCTGCTCGTCGCCATAGCTGGCCTGAATACGCAGCTTGATAACAACCTTGAGGTTGTCTTCGTTGTGGACGGCAGTCCGGACCGCTGCTATGAGATTTTGCGAGAGAAGCTGCCTTCGCAGCCTTTCCGCTCCAAGCTCATTTTGCTGTCGAAGAACTTTGGCTCGTTCATGGCTATTCGTACGGGGCTGCAAAATGGCAGTGGCGACCGATTTGCGGTAATGGCCGCGGACTTGCAGGAGCCGCCTGAACTGGTTCTTGAAATGAACCGCGTGCTGTTGGGCCAGGACACCGATGTTGTCGTCGGTGTTCGAGAGGGGCGGCAGGACCCGTGGGGCAGTCGCATGGCATCCAACCTCTTCTGGGGGCTTTACCGCCGATACGTCATCCCGGAGATTCCGCCGGGTGGCGTCGATATGTTTGCCTGCAATCGCGCGTTCAGGGACACACTGTTGACGCTGGATGAGCGGCACAGCTCGCTGATCGCCCAGATTTTCTGGCTGGGTTATCGCAGGAAAGTCGTGACCTACACCCGTCAGGAAAGAGTCCACGGCACCTCGGCCTGGACCCTGCGCAAGAAAGTCAATTACCTGATGGACAGTGTGTTTTCCTTTACGGACCTGCCCATTAGGCTGCTCACGCGTGTCGGCGCGTTCGGTTCGTTTCTGGCGGCACTATTCGGCGTTTTCACATTGGCGGCGAAGTTGCACGGCATGATTGAAGTGCCGGGCTACGCAATGATCATGCTGACGATCACCTTCCTTGGCTGCCTGAATCTTCTGGGGCTGGGAATCGTGGGCTCCTATGCATGGCGTACCTACGAAAATACAAAGAATCGACCCTTGGCAATCCCAATGCGTGTTGAGGATTTTGGAGACAAGAATGAGCAGCACTAAGCAATTCTTCGTTCACAGTCATGCACTGTGCGAATCCGAGAATATTGGCAAAGACACGCGAGTCTGGGCGTTCGCGCACATTCTGCCTGGGGCGACCTTGGGCAGTGAGTGCAACGTATGCGATAACGTTTTCATTGAAAACGATGTGATCATCGGCGACCGCGTCACACTCAAATGCGGCGTGCAGGTCTGGGACGGCATCACCATTGAAGACGACGTCTTCATTGGTCCGAATGCAACCTTCACGAATGATCTGTTTCCGCGCAGCAAGGTTTACCCGCAAGCCTTCGATCGCACCATCATCCGCAAGGGCGCCTCACTGGGTGCTAACTGCACCATCCTTCCGGGTCTGACCATTGGCATCAACGCAATGATCGGCGCAGGTGCGGTGGTTACGCGTTCCATTCCGCCCAATGCCATTGTTGTCGGCAACCCCGCCAAAATTATCGGCTACGTTGATGCCAAGCCTGCCAGCACATCCCAGGATGTGGCTGAAAAGGTCGACAGCAAGCCCGGCGTGGTCCAAACCACGGTCAGTGGTGTGACATTGCACACCATGACTGAAGTCGCTGACATTCGCGGCAGCCTGTCGGCGGGTGAATTCGAGCGCACCATCCCGTTCAAGTCGGAACGTTACTTCCTGGTGTATGACGTGCCTACCGCAGAAACGCGCGGCGAACATGCGCACAAGGTCTGCCATCAGTTCCTGGTTGCCGTTAAGGGCTCGGTTCACGTGGTCGCGGATGACGGCAGGAACCGAGAAGAGTTCGTGCTGGATAAACCGAACAAGGGCATTTACCTGCCGCCTATGACATGGGGCATCCAGTATCGCTATTCCCATGATGCAGTGCTGATGGTGTTTGCGTCGCATTACTACGATTCGGCCGATTACATCCGCAATTACGACGAATTCAAATCGCTGATTGCCAACGCTCAATGATGCGGGGGATTAAGCGCGTAGCGGCTAAAATCCTGCAGGTGGACTTTGCCAGGTTCCTGGTGTCGGGCGGTTTTAATACCCTCGTCACCTACGGACTTTATTTGCTGCTGCTGAATGTTTTGTCTTACCGGACAAGTTATACGATCGCCTACGTGGCCGGGATTGTGCTTGCGTACAGCCTCAACCGATTCTTTGTTTTCAAGAGTCATCAGGGCATCAAGTCGGTCGCGTTGTTCCCGTTGGTCTATCTGGCGCAATACCTCACCAGCCTTTTGATTCTATGGGTCTGGGTCGATAAACTTGGATTTGACGAGCGAGTAGGCCCGCTGTTGGCGATACTTATCACCGTGCCGCTGACCTTCATCTTTTCCAAGTTCTTATTTTTGAGTCGGCCGAAGCCGGAGCATCCTCAAGAGTGAGTTTCTAGCCTGATACTGCTTGAGCGCTTGCTGACGCGAAACGACTGTCTGGCGCTTGTACTGAAAAACCTAAAAACCGCATTAGCGGTTTTTTTTTGCATTCATTGCGGCGCCTGGTGCCGCTTGACCGGTTCGCCAGCCTGGTGTTGCGCTTGCGCAATCTGCGAGCGGGACCATGCTTGTGGCGTTCATGAAACGTCAAGAAATCTTGCGCTGCCATCGTTGGACGTAACTCATGCCCATTGCAGACATGGCCTATAGCGCAGTGTGAAAAATGCGCAACGACGTCACTCGAACATGCAAACACTCACATAAAATCCAAGAAATCTACTCGTCCGCTCCCTTGCTTTCACTCTGCTACCTGCCTTGAATTTTAGTGGCGCGATATCACTATCAGATCAAATGACTATTGATCATGAAGGCTGAATCGTCGCCACATTTGCGCTAATTCCTGGTGCTCGGTGCTTTATAAATTTGGAACGCCGGGTTGGCGGCAGTCTGGATCAGGTCAAAATGAGAGCGAATGTATTCGTCGATCAAACGATGAGAGTTCGAGAATCTCAATTCCTCTCGCCCATCCATTGCCATGTTGAAGACCAATGCAAAGCCGGGATCAGCCTTTTTTATCCGTTCGATTTCGGCCCGCTGGAATTCCTCAGAGCGTGGCGACAAGGCGTAGATTTCCCAAAGCGGCGCATGCCGATCTAATAAAGGATAGGCACCTGGCCAGAAGGGCAGAACCAGGACGGGTCTGCCGGCTGGCGCATATTTCTCGGTGAGATCTCTCAAGAGGTTCACTGCTTCAGCAGTCCCAGCGTCCATAGACAACACCGAGCCAGAAACCTCGATCCGTTGCCAGCCATCCTGCGTGCGAGCAAGCACGCCCGGTTGCCATGCGGCGAGTATGAATAGGCTGACCGACGCTGTAAGTACACCCAGTGTTAACTTTGAAGCCCACGATTGAAGATAGGCGAACAGGATGAAACACCCCATCAGTAGCGGGTAGATACCCTGTGCGAGATGGCCTACGTCTGCACGAGCGAAGGCAAAGTGTGCATAAGGGAGCGCAGCGCAGGACACGGCTACCAGTTCAGGACGCACAAAACGGCCTTTGAACCGCTCTCTAAATACCCACCCTAGTGCTCCCGCGCCGAAAGCTATCAATGCAATGAAGCAAATTCCGACGAGAAACCACCGGGTCTCGATGATCAGGCCGATGGTGCCGAAGCCGACTTTCCAAGGCCAGGGAATAGGCAGAGGTAAATTCGTGTTCCCTTGCTGCAGCATGAAGACAATAGTGTCTAAGAACGCTGTGAAGTACCCTGGAATGAAAAGGCACATGCCCATCACGGGCAGATAGCCTATGACGACGCCTGCAACCCAGGCCGCGATATCCGTCCATCCCGTACTTGATTGCGGTGCTTTGATCCTTAGCCAGCCGATAGCTATCAAACTGGCCACTGCGCCATAAAAACCATGATTGCGACCAAAGACCGCCGCGAGCCCGACTAAGGCACCCAGAAAAAAATACCGAATAGTCGATGGATTCAGCAGCAGATAAGTCAGGCCTGCGACAAGAATCATTGAGATGGATATGTCGAAAATTTTATGCCGCGGGTACATCCAGGTCATCAGCGTGACCGCGACGATGCACAAATAGGCGATGTTTTTTGCTGTGGTGTGTCTTAGGGCAATGGACACAGTCCAAAGTCCTGCATACAGACCTATCACCTGGAATAAAGCCACGGCTGCGCGCAGCGCTATGATCCCGTTGTCGCCAATAATAGAAAAATAGGCTGCAGCCCAGTAATAACGGCCTGGGTCATACGCCATGAAGTCTCGAATCGGAATCTCACCGGCGACTATTTGTCTGGCGCCGTACCAGAGATAGCCTTCATCCCAGAGATTAAAGCCGTCATGGCCTTGCCATAGGAAGTTGCCTGCAACGAAGACGGCCGATATAGCTAAGAGAATGAGGTAGCCTACCGGCCGCTCTTTTGTAGCAAGGTACATGGTTCATTCCGCGTCATTTCATTTTGGCATGCACTATGCCTTTTCCAAGAGGCTCAGGGTAGGTGCGGCACTTATAAATGCTTGGATTAGCCTAAGGCGACTTACTCAATTTCCCCACCCGCAACACCAACCACAACGCCCCCCCAATCAACACCCCGCCATACACATGCGCCATCGACAACGGCTCATCCAATAACAACGCCCCCCACAACACCCCAAACGGCGGAATCATAAACGTCACCGTCATCGACTTGACCGGCCCAATGGACGACAGCAAGCGGAAGTACAGGATGTAGGCAAACGCCGTGCACACCAGCCCCAATCCCAGCAGTGACGACCACACCTGCCAGCCGCCCCAGCTTGCAGGAGGATGGCTGATGGTGCTGTAGGCAAAGAACGGCAGCAAAAACAGGCTAGCGCCGAGCATGCTGCCCAGCGCCGCGAGTCGGCTGTCCAGGCCGCCGCGTTGGTCCAGCCAACGCCGTGCGAGGAACCCGGCGAAGCCGTAGCAGGTAGTGGCCAACAGGCAGGCCAGCGCGCCCATCAAGAGGTCCAGGTCAAACGCCACTGGCCCGGCGCGGGTCAGTACGCCTACGCCGAACAGGCCCAGGCTCACCCCGGCGATTTTCGACGGTGTCAGCCGTTCACTGAAGAATAACCCACCAATCAACACGCCCATCAACGGCGTGGTGGCGTTGAAGATCGCCGAGTAGCCGGCCGGCAGCACCTGCGCCGCCACCGAGTACATGGTCGCGGGGATGCCGGAGTTGATCACGCCCAGCAGCAGCACGGTCTTGAACTTGCCCTGGAAGTCCCAGTTGACGCGCATCGCTGCGAGTATCACCAGCAAGCCGGCGGCGGCAATCGACACGCGAAAAAATGCGGTCGGCACGGTGCCGATTTCCGGCGCGATGATGCGCATGAACAGGAAGCTCGCGCCCCAGATGGCAGCCAGCCCCAGCAAATACAGGGTGTCGACAGGTCTCACGGAACACTCCTAACTGAATTAGGCGGCGAGTGTTGCCTAGAGGCCTGGTCGACACAATCGCTAATTACAGGACAAACCGCGTCACCATGCCGTTGAGGTCCACGGCCAGGCGCGACAGCTCCTGGCTGGCGGCTGAAGTCTGGGTGGCGCCGGCGGCGGTTTGGGTGGACAGGTCGCGAATGTTCACCAGGCTACGGTCGACGTCACGGGCCACCAGTGCCTGCTGCTCAGCGGCGCTGGCGATCACCAGGTTGCGCTCGCTGATCTGCGAGATGGCCGCGGTGATTTTCTCCAGCGCGCTGCCGGCGCTGTTGGCGCGTTGCAGGGTTTGGCCGGCGTGTTCGGCGCTGCTGTTGAGGGCGTCGACGGTGTCCTGGGTGCCTTGCTGGATACCGGTGATCATCTGTTCGATTTCTTCGGTGGAATCCTGGGTGCGTTGCGCCAGCGAGCGCACCTCATCGGCCACTACCGCAAAGCCTCGGCCGGCTTCGCCTGCGCGCGCCGCTTCGATGGCGGCATTGAGGGCCAGCAGGTTGGTTTGCCCGGCGATGCCGCGGATCACTTCAAGCACTTTGCTGATGTCCTGAGCCTGCACGGCCAGGCCTTCGGCTTTGTTCGAGGCGCCAAGCACTTCGTCCACCAGGTTCTGGATTGAACTGATGGTTTCGCTGATCTGGTAGTGGCCGTGCTTGCTGTCTTCATCGGAGGCCTTGGACGCTTCAGCGCTGGACACCGCGTTGCCCGCCACTTCGTCCACGGCCGCGCTCATCTCGTTGACGGCGGTCGCAGCCTGTTCGATTTCATCGTTTTGCGCCTGCAGGCCACGGGTGCTCTGTTCCATCACCGAGCTCATCTCCTCGGCGGCGGAGGCCAGTTGCTGCGCCGATTCGCTGATGCCATGGATAGTGGTTCGCAACTGGCCCTGCATGGTGGCCAGGGCCGTCAGCAATTGCGCCGGTTCGTCGGTGCCTTTGACCACCACAGGCTGGCTCAAATCGCCGCCGGCGATGGTGCGTGCCACGGCCAGGGCCTGGCCGAGGGGGGCGGTGATACTGCGGGTCAGCAGCCAGGCGAGCAATAAGGTGGCGATCGACGCGCAAACGATGATCAGGCCGACTACCCACTGCGCGCTGGAATACATCTGCGCGGCCGCGTCGGCCGCGTCTTCGACGCCTTTCTGATTGAAGGTGATCATGTCCTCCAGGCTCTTGTTGAGGACCGCACCTTGGGGTGCCAGCCGGCTGGTCAGCAGGTCGATGGCGTCTTGCTGTTGATCCTTGTCCACCAGGGCAACCATCTGCCCGACGATGCCGAGATAGGTCGCCACGTCGCCTTTGAGTTTTTTCAGCAGAGCGGTTTCTTCGTCGCCGCTGGTCAGGGTTTCGTGATGGGTCAGCAGCGTTTGCAGCTCAGCACTCTGGCGGGTGATCAGGCTTTTGCTGTTGTCGCGAATCCGCGATTCGTCGGTGGTCGCCAGGCGCAAGGCCTCAAGGCGAATATTGGCCACATAGGCGGCACTGTCGTGAATATTCTCGATGCTCGGCATCCATGACGCTTCGATGACCAGCGCGCTTTCCCGCAGCTTGGCCATCTGGCCCAGGCCAAACAGGCCGACAATCACCAGCATGGCGGCCAAAACCCCGAAACTCAGACTGGCGCGCAGACCGATTCGCATATTCCTCAATGACATCTTGGTGCTCCTTAGGCGATTAGCTTCTGTTCCCGGACCGGTCTTCGGACCTGATTTGGGTGGGAAAAGGGGTGCGCTATATATCAAAGTGCCATCAAGGTAGTAATCAGGGTTTCCCTTACGGTGCATCGAGGCGGTGACCTGTGCTGAGAATCGGCGACAGCACTGGTGTTCTCTCGCGCCAGCGCCAAGCCATGCGGTTGTGGGGCTACAGGCGTGCGCGGTGAGACTTTTCGGTATGTTTATTGACCGCTTGGTCGAGTTGGGAAAATTGAAAGTAAATGTACAAACTGCGCGAAGGGTTACAGATAAGCCCGGAAAATCATCCTTCTCCTGCTTCGTTTCACTGGCTAAGCTCAGGGCTTCCAGATGCCCGTTCGAGGTTTCCCGCATGTCGCCATCCGCCCTCGCCATCGCCCGCATGATCCTCGAGGGCTTCGACGATTACCGTGAGCACTTTCGCCAGATCACTGACGGCGCCCGTGAACGTTTCGAGAAGGCCCAGTGGCAGCAAGGGCAGGCGGCTTCGGCGGCGCGGATCAACTTGTATGAAGAGAAAGTGGCTGAAGTAACGGCGCGCCTGCGCGCCCAGTTCGACGAGGCCACGCTGCTGGAAGTGGACGCGTGGCCGCTGGTGAAGCGTGCGTACATCGGCCTGATCGACCTGCGCTTTGACGATGAGCTGTCCGAGACCTGGTACAACTCGATCTTCTGCGGCCTGTTCAGTCATGACCTGATCAGCGACGCCTGCATGTTCATCCACACCACGCGGCCGAGCCTGCGCCGTGCGCGTGCGGCGCAAACCCGCGTTTATCAGCCGGCGGGCGACCTGACGGCGATGTTGGCGCAGGTCTTCGCCGACTACGCGTTCAGCGAACCCTACGCAGACCTTGCGACCGACCTGTGCCGGCTCGAATCGCAACTGCGCGAGAACTTGCCGGACTGGGTGTGCAAAGATCCTGACCTCAATGTCGAGCTGTTTTCCTCGGTGCTCTACCGCAATAAAGGCGCCTACCTCGTAGGACGCATCTATACCCGTGACGAACAATGGCCGTTGGTGATTCCGCTGCTGCATCGCGAAGGGCGCGGCATTCAGATCGACGCGCTGATCACGGACGAAGCCGACGTGTCGATCATCTTCTCGTTCACGCGCTCGTATTTCATGGTCGATGTGCCGGTGCCCGCGGAATTCATCGGGTTTCTCAAACGCATCCTGCCTGGCAAGCACATCGCCGAGCTGTACACCTCAATCGGTTTCTACAAACACGGCAAGTCGGAGTTCTATCGCGCGCTGATCAACCACCTGGCCACCACCGATGACCGCTTCATCATGGCGCCCGGCGTGCGTGGCATGGTCATGAGCGTGTTCACGCTGCCGGGCTTCAACACCGTGTTCAAGATCATCAAGGACCGTTTTTCACCGTCGAAAAACGTCAACCGCGCCACGGTGATCGAGAAGTATCGCCTGGTCAAAAGCGTCGACCGCGTGGGGCGCATGGCTGACACCCAGGAGTTCGCCGATTTCCGTTTCCCCTTGAGCAAGTTCGAGCCAGAATGCCTGGCCGAGCTGTTGGAAGTCGCTGCGGGCACCGTCGAAGTGGAAGGCGACACCGTGCTGATCCGCCACTGCTGGACCGAACGGCGCATGACCCCACTCAACCTCTACCTCGACAACGCCAACGACGCCCAGGTGCGTGAAGCCCTGGAGGACTACGGCCTGGCCATCAAGCAACTGGCGGCGGCGAACATCTTTCCCGGCGACATGCTGCTGAAAAACTTCGGCGTCACCCGCCACGGTCGCGTGGTGTTCTATGACTACGACGAAATCTGCTTTCTCACCGAAGCCAACTTTCGCCACATCCCGGCACCGCGCACGCCCGAGGACGAAATGGCCTCGGAGCCCTGGTACTCCATCGGTCCGCTGGACGTGTTCCCCGAAGAATTCCCGCCGTTTCTGTTTGCCGACGCCGGCCAGCGCAAGCTGTTCGATGAGCTGCATGGCGAGTTGTACAACGCCGACTATTGGAAAGGCCTGCAGGACGCGATTCGCGCCGGCAAGGTCATCGACGTGTTCCCGTACCGGCGCAAAGACCGTGATAACGAATGAGGGGCGCGCGCGTTGGCGGTTTTCTGCGACAATCCGGCCCCTGCATAAATAGACGACCCAAACGCATCTGATGACTGACCAAGCGCCCGCTATCGACCAACTGCTGAAAAACCTCGATCACGCCATGCTCGCCGACCGCCACCGCTTGCGGCGCCAGTTGCTCGAGCTGCGCAAGAAGCCCGACGAGGACAAGCTGGCGCAGTGGGTCACGCGCATGCAGGCGTCCTGCGCACAGGTCACGGCGCGGCGCGCCAGCCTGCCGGTGATTCGCTACGACGACAGCCTGCCGATTGCCGCCAAGCGCGACGAGATCAAAGACGCGCTGCAAAAGCATCAGGTGTTGATCATCGCTGGTGAAACCGGCTCGGGTAAAACCACCCAACTGCCGAAGATCTGCCTGGAAATCGGCCGTGGCCAATACGGCCTGATCGGCCACACCCAGCCGCGCCGAATCGCCGCGCGCAGCGTCGCCAGTCGCGTCGCCGATGAACTGGCCACGCCGTTGGGCGCGCTGGTCGGCTATCAGGTGCGTTTCGAAGACCAGAGTGACGCCAATACCCTGATCAAGTTGATGACCGACGGCATCCTGCTGGCGGAAACCCAGAACGACCGTTACCTGGAACGCTACGACACGATCATCGTCGACGAAGCCCACGAACGCAGTCTGAACATCGACTTCCTGCTCGGCTACCTGAAAACTCTGTTGCCGCGTCGCCCCGACCTGAAAGTCATCATCACCTCGGCGACCATCGACCTGGAGCGTTTTTCCAAGCACTTTGACGATGCGCCGATTGTTGAGGTCTCGGGCCGTACCTTCCCGGTGGACACCTGGTATCGCCCGCTGACCCTGGAGCAGGACGAGGAGGGCAACCGCGTCGAGGACGACTTGACCGTCGACCAGGCGATCCTCGCCACTCTGGATGAAATTGCCGCTTATGAACGCAGCGAGCGGCGCAGCCCTGGCGATGTGCTGGTGTTCTTGCCGGGCGAGCGCGAGATTCGTGACGCCGCCGAGATGCTGCGCAAGGCCCAGCTCAAGCACACCGAAATTCTGCCGCTGTATGCGCGCCTGTCACCGGCTGAACAACAGCGCATTTTCCAGTCCCACCCGGGCCGCCGTGTGGTGCTGGCGACCAACGTAGCGGAAACCTCGCTGACCGTGCCGGGCATTCGGTATGTGATCGACAGCGGCACCGCGCGCATCAGCCGTTACAGCTACCGCGCCAAGGTGCAGCGCCTGCCGATCGAGGCGATTTCCCAGGCCAGCGCCAACCAGCGTAAAGGCCGTTGCGGGCGGGTCGAGCCGGGTATTTGCATCCGCTTGTACAGCGAAGAGGATTTTATTGGCCGCCCGGAATTCACCGACCCGGAAATTCTGCGCACCAACCTTGCCGCCGTAATCCTGCAGATGCTGCACCTGCGCCTCGGCGAAATCACCGATTTCCCGTTCATCGAGCCGCCGGACGGCAAGGCCATCAGCGACGGTTTCAACCTGCTGCAAGAGCTTTCGGCGGTCGACCGCAACAGCCAGCTCACGCCGCTGGGCCGTCAACTGGCGCGCCTGCCAGTGGACCCGCGCATGGGCCGCATGCTGCTCGAAGCCGCCAAGCTGGGCAGTTTGCAGGAAGTGCTGATCGTCGCCAGTGCCATGTCGATCCAGGACCCGCGCGAACGTCCGCCGGAACGCCAGCAAGCGGCCGACCAGGCTCACGCCCAGTGGAAGGACCCGGATTCGGACTTCGCCGGGTTGGTGAATCTGTGGCGTGGTTTTGAAGAGCAGCGCCAGGAATTGACCGCCAGCCCGTTGCGCAACTGGTGCCGCAAGAACTTCCTGAATTACCTGCGCCTGCGCGAGTGGCGCGACTCCCATCGCCAGCTCAGCCTGATTTGCCGCGACATGCAGCTGACCGTCAATAAAGAGCCGGCGGACTTTGCCAAGCTGCACAAGGCCGTGTTGTCTGGCCTGTTGAGCCAGATCGGCCAGAAGACCGAAGACGGCGATTACCTCGGCGCGCGTCAGCGGCGCTTCTGGATTCATCCGTCCTCGGGCATCGGCAAGAAGCGCCCGCAATGGCTGATGACCGCCGAACTGGTGGAAACCACCAAGCTGTATGCGCGCATGGTGGCGAAGATCGATGCCGACTGGATCGAGCCGCTGGCCGGGCACCTGATCAAGAAAAACCACTTCGAGCCGCACTGGGAGAAGAAGCGCGGCCAAGTGGTGGCCTTTGAGCAGATCACCCTGTTCGGGCTGATTGTGGTTGGGCGCCGGCCGGTGCATTACGGGCCGATCGACCCGGTGGTGTCGCGCGAGCTGTTTATCCGCGAAGGCCTGGTGCGCGGCGAGATTCAGTCGCGGGCCAAGTGCCTGACGGCCAACCAGCAACTGCTGGAGCAGCTCGACGAACTGGAGGCCAAGGCGCGCCGTCGCGACATCCTGGCGGACGAAGAAACCCTGTACGCCTTCTACGATGCGCGCTTGCCGGCGGAGATCCACCAGACCGCGACGTTCGACAGCTGGTACAAGGTCAACAGCCAGAAAGACCCGCAACTGCTGATCATGCGCGAGGAAGACGTGCTGGCCCGCGAGGCCAGTGAAGTCACGGCCCTGCATTATCCGGACACCTTGCACCTGGGCGATCTGGAGTTAGCCTTGAGTTACCACTTCGAGCCCAATCACCCACGCGACGGCGTGACCCTGCGCGTGCCGGCGCCGCTGCTGCCGGCGTTGCCGCCGGAACGCCTGGAATGGCTGGTGCCGGGAGTGATCGAAGCCAAGTGCATTGCCCTGGTGCGCAACCTGCCCAAGGCGCTGCGCAAAAACTTCGTACCGGTGCCGGATTTCGTCAAGGCGGCGCTGCAACGCATCGAATTCGGCCAGGGCTCGCTGCCCCAGGCGCTGGGGCGCGAACTGCTGCGCATGACCGGCGCACGGGTCAGCGATGAAGCCTGGGCCGAGGCGGCGCAGCAGGTGGAAAACCACCTGAAGATGAACCTGGAAGTGGTCGACGGCCAGGGCAAGTTCCTCGGCGAAGGTCGCGACCTGGCCGAGCTGACGGCACGTTTTGCCGAGGCCAGCCAGGCCGCGTTGGCCGTGCCGCAAACCGCGAAAAGCCAGCAACCGGTGCAAGCCAAGGTGTTTGCGGCGGTGGCCGAGAAGACCCAGCAAAAGATCGCCGGGCTGTCGATGACGGTCTACCCGGCGCTGGTTGAAGAGAATGGCACGGTCAAGGAAGGGCGGTTCTCGACGGCCGCCGAGGCGGAGTTCCAGCATCGTCGCGCGTTGCAGCGTCTGCTACTGCAGCAATTGGCCGAGCCGGCCAAATTCCTGCGCGGCAAATTGCCCGGCCTGACCGAATTGGGCCTGATGTACCGCGAACTGGGGCGCATCGACGCACTGGTGGAAGACATTCTGTTGGCCAGCCTCGACACCTGCGTACTGGAAGGCGAAGCCAGCTTGCCGCGTGACGGTGCAGGTTTGGCGGCCCTGGCCGAACGCAAGCGCGGCAGCTGGACCGAGCACGCCGAGCGCCTGGCCCGCCTGACGCTGGAAGTGCTGAAGCTGTGGCATGGCTTGCAAAAGCGTTTCAAGGGCAAGATCGACCTGGCCCAGGCGGTGGCCTTGAATGACATCAAGCAGCAGTTGAGCAACCTGGTGTATCCGGGCTTTGTGCGGGAAACCCCGGCGCAGTGGTTCAAGGAACTGCCGCGCTTTCTCAAGGCGATTGAACTGCGCCTGGAGAAACTGCCCAGCCAGGTGCAAAAAGACCGGGTGTGGAGCACTGAGCTGAGCGGCTTGTGGGCCCAATACCAGAACCGCCTGAACAAACACGCCCAGGAAGGCAAGCGCGACCCTCAGCTGGAGCTGTATCGCTGGTGGTTGGAGGAATATCGCGTGTCGTTGTTTGCCCAGCAGTTGGGCACCAAAGTGCCGATCTCCGACAAGCGTTTGAGCAAGCAATGGAGCCAGGTGGAAGCCTGAGGCTTTCTTGGCTTCCAGAGCAAAACCGATCTCATGTGGGAGCTGGCTTGCCTGCGATGCAGACACCGCGGTGTATCAGTCAAAACACTGGGATGCCATCGCAGGCAAGCCAGCGCCCACAGTCAGCACCGGGTTTATCCGGGAAATGGCGCCAAATCCCCGAGGTTGTGGCAAACTTCGCGGTCATAAATGCCGGGATCGTCGTGAAGGGCTGGTGTTCAGCCGCGGCGTACTGGAATAAAGCGTTGCCAGTTTGATGCCCGCTGGACGGAATCGAACGACTTAAAGTTTGGTACGACGGTACCAATATCTTCTGCCTGACAGATTTAGAGGAACGACCGTGCATAACGTCGTCATCAGCGGCACTGGCCTGTACACCCCGGCCAACAGCATCTCCAACGAAGAGCTGGTGCAGTCTTTCAATGCCTATGTTCAGCAGTTCAACACTGACAACGCCGCCGCCATCGAGCGCGGTGAGGTTCAGGCACTGACTGAGTCCAGCGCGGCCTTTATCGAGAAAGCATCGGGCATCAAGAGCCGTTTTGTCATGGACAAGGACGGTATTCTCGACCCGCAGCGCATGGCTCCGCGTTTGCCTGAGCGCAGCAATGACGAGTGGTCGGTGCTTTGCCAGATGGCGGTTGGCGCGGCCGAACAGGCCCTGCAGCGCGCCGGCAAGACTGCCGCCGACATCGACGGCGTGATCGTCGCCTGCTCCAACCTGCAGCGCGCCTACCCGGCCATCGCCATCGAAGTCCAGGAAGCGCTGGGTATCGAAGGTTTCGGTTTCGACATGAACGTGGCGTGCTCGTCGGCGACCTTTGGTATCCAGAACGCCGCCAACAGCATCCAGCTGGGCCAGGCGCGGGCGATCCTGATGGTCAATCCGGAAGTCTGCACCGGCCACCTGAATTTCCGTGATCGCGACAGCCACTTCATCTTCGGTGATGCGGCTACGGCCGTGATTCTCGAGCGCGCCGACCTGGCGACTTCCGAGCATCAGTTCGACGTGGTGAGCACCAAACTGCTGACCAAGTTTTCCAACAACATCCGCAACAACTTCGGCTTCCTCAACCGCACGGCGGAAGAGGGCATCGGCGCGCCGGACAAGCTGTTCGTACAGGAAGGTCGCAAGGTCTTCCGTGACGTCTGCCCGATGGTTGCCGAACTGATCGGTGTGCACCTGGACGAAAACCAGCTGAATGTGACCGATGTGAAGCGTTTCTGGCTGCACCAGGCCAACCTGAGCATGAACCACCTGATCGTGAAAAAGCTGCTGGGCCGCGAAGCCTCGGTGGAAGAAGCGCCGGTGATTCTCGACACCTACGCCAACACCAGTTCGGCAGGTTCGGTGATTGCGTTTCACACCTACCAGGACGACTTGCCAAAAGGAGCCGTGGCAGTGCTCAGTTCGTTCGGTGCGGGTTACTCGATCGGCAGCGTGATCCTGCGTAAACGCTAATCGTTGGATTTGGCCAGATTTAATGTGGGAGCTGGCTTGCCTGCGATGACGATAGTGGCGCCACCGCCGCTATCGCAGGCAAGCCAGCTCCCACAGGTATCGGATTTCCACAGCAGGATTGAGGTAAACGATGGCAGCCGCCGACGACGCGCACCTGCTGGAACGGCTGCTCAAGGGCGAGCAGCGCGCCTACAAGGAATTGGTCACCACCTACCAGAGCGCCATGCGCGCAGTGGCCTACGCCATCGTCGGCCAGCGCCACGCCGACGAAGTGGTGCAGGACGCGTGGTTGTCGGTGGTGCGCAACCTGGCCAAGTTCGAAGGGCGTTCCAGCCTCAAGACCTGGCTGCTGACCATCACCGCCAACTCCGCCAAGGGCCGCTATAAACAAAATCGCCGGGAAGTGTTGCTCGACGATTTGCCCTCACCTCACGGCACCATCGGTGACGATCGCTTCGTCCCCGACGATGGCCACTGGGCCGTCGCCCCCTACGCCTGGCACCAGGACACCCCGGAAGCGTTGTTGACCGAGGATGAATTGCGCAAGTGCCTGGAGCATACGTTGCTGAGTTTGTCGGAGCTGCAAAGCAGCGTGCTGGTGCTGCGTGAGCGCCAAGGCCTGGAGTTGGAAGAGATTTGTAATCTTCTGACGCTCTCGCTCTCCAATGTCCGTGTGCTGTTGCATCGGGCACGGCTTAAAGTCTTCGCCACGGTGGAGCATTTTGAGGAAACGGGCGAATGTTGACCTGCAAAGAACAAGTGGCACGTTCCAGTGACTACCTCGATGGGCAATTGACCTTTCGCGAACGTCTGCTGGTGCGTCATCACTTGATGTTTTGCCCTAATTGCCGGCGATTTATCCGTCAGATGCACCTGATGCAGGCGACGTTGAAAATCATGCCGGAAGAACCGGTAAAGGACGTGGATGCATTGGCTGACCGGCTGGTGGCCGAGCGGCTGAAAGATCAGTAAAAGCGCGAACAATGCAGACTCGCGTGGGCGGGGCGAACGGATGATGAGGGGCGATCCACCCACGCAAGGCTGTTGAAACCACCTCGGGCCGTCCTGGCCCAAGGTTTATTGCACACCCATTAGAACTTGGCTTCAGCATCCAACTGCAGGGTGTTGGTGTTGGCATCACGCTGCGTGCGGCTGGCATAGTCAGCCTTGGTCAGGAAGTACGTGGCGCCGAGGGCGAAGTTCTTGTCGATGTCGTAGCTGACCTTCATCTTGTGACCGCGCGAGCCGGTGGTGCCGTTGGCGAAGTCCGAGTCGGTGAAGGCACCCACCACGGCGTTACGCTGGATATCGCGGTAGTTGTAGTCCAGGTTCAAGCCGAACACTTTGGACTTGGCACCGATCAACCAGGCAGTGTCCTGATCGGTCACGGCGTCGTTGTTTTTCACGTACTGGCCATAGAACGCCAACGGCACTGCCAGGCCGCCGATGTCGGCCTGGGCGAAACCTTCGTACAGGCGGAACTGGTTGTCGGCCGAGTTGCCGTTGACCGCCAATGCGCAAGGCGTGGTGGTGGTCGTGCAGCGGCTGTCCTTGTCGTTCTGGTAGGCGTAGACGCTGCCGCCCAGAGTCATTTTCAAGTTGTCAGTCACCGAGAACCGCGTGCCCAGCTGGCCGGACGTCAGGCGCAGGTCGTGACGAAATTGCACGCCGTCGCCGTCGACGTTGTCCTTGAGGTTGTAGTTGCCGATGCTGCCGAACAACTCGGCGCTGCTGCCCAATGGGTATTTGTAGGTCAGGGCCAGGCCTTCCGGGTTGATGTCGCTGTCCCAGATCACGTCGCCCATGTTGACCCACGGCTGCAGCATCTTGCCGCCGATCACGTGCAGGTTTTTGATCTGGTCCGGGTGGTAGTCGATGTAGCCCAGGTCCAGCCAGATCGACTTCTTGTCGAAGTAGTTGTCCTGGTCCTGATTGGTGGAGCGCGCGTCGTCGCTGCTGCCGGTGGCAATGCGAATGCCGGTGTCGACCTGCGAGTTGACCTCGGTGTAGGCGCCCAGGCGGGCACGGATGCGCTGACGGTCCTTGTCACGCCCGCCGTTGTTGGATTCGCCCTGGATCTTCACGGTTTCCTGACGGAAACGCACGTCACCCTTAAGCTGAGTGCGCGCGGCCCAGGCCAGTTTCTGGTCGAACACGCTCAGGTCATTGGTTTTTTTCGCGGTGGCCGCGATCTGCTCGTTGGTCTCTTGTTGAGCTTGCTGTGCGATCTGCTTTTCTTTCTGGTCCTTGGCCAATTCCGCTTGCAGTTCGGTGTACTGCGCAGCGGTGATCTGGCCGTTGGCCTTGAGCATGTCGAGCAATTTAGCGTCGACTGCAGCGCTGGCCGGAACGCTCAGGGCCAGCAACAGGCCGCCACACAGGGCCGCCGCAGTTTTAGTGGAAGCAAGACGCATATCAATCTCCGAAAGTGAGGAGGGATGGCAAACCACCCAGGACACAACCGACCGATGACGGACGGAAAATAGCCGCCTGCTAGAACCAGGCGCTCTAAAAACAGGCGTCAGTATCACGATCACTTATGACGGGGCAGTGGCTAAGTGATGTCATGTAGATGACAAAATATTTAAGAAGGAACTATTTGATTCGGCCTTTGTCGTGCCATTTGAGCGTGTGCGAAGGCCAGCGATAAGCGATACTCGCCAGGCTTTCACGCCCTGAAGTAGTGAGGATGCCGATGCCGTTGCAACGCCTGGACGCCCTGTCCGAAATCGCCCCGCAGGTGTGGGATGCCCTCGTGCCGCAGGCCCAACCCTTTGTGCGGCATGCATTCCTGAGTGCGCTGGAAGACAGCGCCAGCCTGGGCCCGCAATCGGGCTGGCAACCTGAGCATTTGCTGCACTGGGAAGGCGATCGCCTGGTGGCGGCAATGCCCAGCTACCGCAAATGGCATTCCTACGGTGAGTACGTGTTCGATCACGGTTGGGCCGATGCGTGTGAGCGGGCAGGCATTGATTACTACCCAAAGTTGCTGACCGCAGTGCCGTTCAGCCCGGTCAGCGGGCCGCGCTTGCTGGCCAGGAGCGCCGAAGATGGCTTCGAGCTGCTGAACAGCCTGCCGGGCTACCTGGAAATCGAAGGGCTCTCCAGCGCCCACATCAACTTCACTGACCCTTTGGCCGACCAAGCCTTGGCGCAGCATCCAGGTTGGTTACAGCGCTTGGGCTGCCAGTTTCATTGGCAAAACCGCGGTTATCGCGACTTCCAGGATTTCCTTGACGCCTTGAGTTCGCGCAAGCGCAAACAAATGCGCAAAGAGCGCGAGCAAGTGGCGGGGCAGGGCATCGAGTTCGAATGGCTGCAAGGCCATGAGTTGAGCGAAGCGCAGTGGGATTTTGTCTACGCCTGCTACGCCAACACCTATGCCGTGCGCCGCCAGTCGCCGTACCTGACGCGGGCGTTTTTCAGCCTGCTGGCCGAGCGCATGCCCGAAGCGATTCGCGTGGTGCTGGCTAAACAGGGCGTGCGCCCGGTTGCGATGGCCTTCAGCCTGATCGGTGGCGACAGCTTCTACGGGCGTTATTGGGGCTGCCTGGCGGAATTCGATCGTCTGCATTTCGAAACCTGCTTCTACCAGGGCATGGATTACGCCATTGCTCACGGCTTGCAGCGCTTCGACGCCGGCGCCCAAGGCGAGCACAAATTGATTCGCGGGTTTGAACCAGTTATCACCCGGTCGTGGCACTACCTGCGCCATCCGGGCCTGAAGAATGCCGTGGAAGATTTCCTCGAGCGCGAGCGCGTGGGGATTCTGGCGTATGCCGAAGAAGCGAGGACAGCCCTGCCTTATCGGCAGGGCTGAACCCCTTGACCTCAGGCTGGGTCCTCCTCGCCCAGCCATCGATAGGTCGCGCCGCCGATCACAGCACCCAAAATGGGCGCCAGCCAGAACATCCACAACTGCTGAAGCGCCCACCCGCCGACAATCAGCGCCGGGCCGGTACTGCGGGCCGGGTTGACCGAGGTGTTGGTCACGGGGATGGAGATCAAGTGGATCAGGGTCAAGGCCAGGCCGATGGCGATGGGCGCGAGGCCCGCTGGGGCACGACGGTCTGTGGCGCCAAGGATGATCAGCACGAACATCGCCGTCATCACCAGCTCACAGACAAACCCCGTTGCCATTGAGTAACTGCCCGGCGAATGCTCGCCATAGCCATTGGCAGCCAGGCCCGATGCCAGTTCGAACCCGGGTTTGCCGCTGGCAATGAAGTACAACAGCGCAGCGGCGACCGTGCCGCCGATAACCTGCGAGAGGATATAAGCCGGTAACTCCCTGGCTGGGAACCTCCCGCCCACTACCAAGCCTACTGATACGGCAGGGTTGAGATGGCAGCCGCTGATGTGCCCGATGGCAAACGCCATGGTCAACACCGTGAGCCCGAACGCCAGGGCCACACCCAACAGCCCAATCCCGACGGCGGGAAACGCTGCGGCCAACACCGCACTCCCGCAACCGCCCAACACCAGCCAAAACGTACCCAACCCCTCTGTGATTGAACGTTTGAACAAAGACATGCAACACGTCCTTGATAGATCGCTCTACCCAATCAGTAAATCAATGATGCTCCCTGCAGATTTACTTCAGCGCCCGTCTGGGCACTGCTTTGATTGAAGCAGGGTTTGTGGGCAAGTCCAGGCCATAAAAAAGCGCCAGGGCCCTTTGGGCGCTGGCGCGATAGGCCAATGCTGCTATGCAATGCGATCAACTGTGGGAGCGGGCTTGCTCGCGAAGGCGCAGTGTCAGTCAGCTTATAGGGCGACGGGTACACCGCTTTCGCGAGCAAGCCCGCTCCCACAGTTTGGATTGTGTGTGCCCTCAAACTATCAGTCGATGCCGACGAAGCCTCCGGTTTGATGCTGCCACAACCTGGCATACAACCCGCCGTGGGCCAGCAATTCGGCGTGGCTGCCAGTCTCGGCGATTTGCCCTTTCTCCAGCACCACCAATCGGTCCATTCGCGCGATGGTCGACAACCGGTGCGCAATCGCTATCACCGTCTTGCCTTGCATCAAGGTTTCCAGGCTTTCCTGGATCGCCGCTTCCACTTCCGAGTCCAGCGCCGAGGTGGCCTCGTCCATGATCAGAATCGGCGCGTCCTTGAGCAGCACCCGCGCAATGGCGATGCGCTGGCGTTGCCCACCCGAGAGTTTGACCCCGCGCTCACCCACATGGGCGTCCAGCCCGGTACGCCCTTCGGCGTCCGACAGCAGCGGAATGAATTCATCGGCGCGGGCCTTGTGGATGGCGGCCGTCAGTTCTTCATCGGTCGCGTCCGGCTTGCCGTACAGCAGGTTGTCACGGATCGAACGGTGCAGCAGCGAAGTGTCCTGGGTGATCATGCCGATCTGCGCGCGCAGGCTTTCCTGGGCAACCTCGGCGATGTTCTGCCCGTCGATCAGGATGCGCCCGCCTTGCAGGTCGTACAGGCGCAGCAGCAGGTTGACCAGGGTCGACTTGCCCGCGCCGGACGGGCCGATCAGGCCGATCTTTTCCCCGGCCTTGATCGTCAGGTTCAAGCCGCCAATGATTCCGCTCTTTTTGCCGTAGTGAAAATCCACCTGCTCAAAGCGCACTTCGCCATGGGGCACGTTCAGGCGCGGGGCATTCTCGCGGTCGGTGACCGCCAGCGGCGCTGCGATGGTTTTCAGCCCGTCCTGCACCATGCCGATGTTTTCGAAAATGCCGTTGACCACCCACATGATCCAGCCGGACATGTTGACGATACGAATCACCAGGCCGGTGGCCAAGGCAATCGCGCCCACGGAAATCAGCGACTGGGTCCACAGCCACAGAGCCAGGCCGGTGGTGGTGACGATCAGCAGGCCGTTCAAGATGGCAATCGTCACGTCCATGCTGGTCAGCACGCGCGCGGCCAACTGGGTTTTTTCGGTCTGCTCGATGATCGCTTCCTTGGCGTATTCCTGCTCATTCTGCGTATGGGCGAACAGCTTCAAGGTGGTGATGTTGGTGTAGCCGTCGACGATGCGGCCCATCAGTTTGGAGCGCGCTTCAGAGGAGATCACCGAGCGCTCTTTCACGCGCGGCACGAAGTAACGCAAGGCCAGGCTGTAGCAGATGATCCAGGTGATCAGCGGGATCATCAGCCGCCAGTCGGCCTCGGCAAACAGCACCAGGGCGCTGACCGCATAGATCGACACGTGCCAGATGGCTTCCGCCGTCGCCACCGCCGAGTCACGCAAGGAGTTGCCGGTTTGCATGATGCGCTGGGCAATACGCCCGGCGAAATCGTTTTGAAAGAAATTCAGGCTCTGCTTGAGCACGTAGCTGTGGTTTTGCCAGCGAATCAGGCTGGTCATGCCGGGGTTGATGGTCTGGTGCACCAGCAAGTCATGCAAGCCGTTGAAGATCGGGCGCAATAGCAGGGCGACCACGGCCATCCAGATCAGCTCGGCGCTGTGAACCTGGAAGAAGTTGGCGGGCGGTGTGCCTTGGGCCAGATCGATGATGCGGCTCAGGTAGCTGAACAACGCCACTTCGATCAACGCACCGACCAGGCCTACCACCAGCAAGGCGGCAAAGCTTGGCCACACCTGGCGCAGGTAATAGAGGTAGAAGGGCAGGACTTTGTCGGGCGGGGCGTCGCTGGGGGCAGCGCGGAAAATATCGATCAGTTGTTCAAAACGACGATAGAGCATTAGGTTGACGCCCGCCTGGCGGGCTCTCCTGTTCAAATGCGCGCGTGGCCTTGTGGGCCATGCGCGGAGCTACCTGCAGACCTCAGTCGATGCGCTTGGCCGACTTGATCAGAACAGGATCGATAGGCACGTTCTGCATGCCTTGCTTGGTGGTGGTCTGCGAGTTGACGATGATATCGACCACGTCCATGCCCTTGACCACTTTGGCGAATACGGCGTAACCGGCGTCACGGCCCGGATCGAGGAAAGCATTGTCGGCCACGTTGATGAAGAACTGGCTGGTGGCCGAGTTCGGGTCATTGGTGCGGGCCATCGACAGGGTGCCGCGTACGTTGTGCAGGCCGTTGCTGGCTTCGTTCTTGATCGGTGCTTCGGTTGGCTTTTGCGACATCTGCGCGGTGAATCCGCCGCCCTGGACCATGAAGCCCGGGATCACGCGGTGGAAAATCGTGTTGGTGTAGAAGCCTTTGTCGACATAGGCCAGGAAGTTCTTGGTGCTGATCGGCGCCTTGACCGGGTCCAGTTCGATTTCAATGTCGCCATTGGTGGTGGTAATCAGGACGTGAGGCGCCTTGGCGGGCTCGGCGGCCATCAGGTTGGCGGCGAACAAAACAGAACCGGCAAAGAAGGCGATTTTTTTCAACATGGGTCAGTGATCCTGGGTAGTGGTTTCGACTGTCTTTAGAAAATCGAGCAGGGTAGCGTTAAAGACTTCGGGTTGATCCAAAGGCGTGGCATGGCGGGAATCTTCAATCACCACCAGTCGCGCATCGGGCAGCAGTTTTACATAGATTTCTTTTTGCGCCACGGGTGTGTAGTCGTGGTCGGCGCTGATGACCAGGGTTGGACAGGTGATCCCGGAAAGTTGTTCCTGTACGCCCCAGCCCACAATCGCGTCGAAACTGGCGAGATAAGCACGTTTGTCGTTTTTTGCCCAGCGTTCGGCCATCTTGCGCCGCAGGTCGCCCTGGTGCGGTTTGGGGAACAGCCGATCACCCAGGGCCTTGCCGATGGTGGCCAGGCTGAGCACTCGCGCCAGGCTCCAGCGCTTGGCCCACTGCCAATAATCATCGGCGCTGCGCACTTTGACCTCGGGCGCACTGTTGACGATACACAGGCTCTTGACCCGGGCAGGTTCGTCCACCGCCAGCTGGAAGGCGATCATGCCGCCCATGGACAGGCCCACGACATGAGCGGGCGGCAAGTTCAGATGTTCGATCAAGGCGAGCAGGTCGACGGTGAAACCCTTGATGCTGTAGCGCTCGCGAGGCTTGTCGGAGCGCCCGTGACCGCGCACATCCACCACGATCAGGCGGTAATGCCGGGCCAGCACCGGAATCTGCAATTCCCAATCCTGGCTACTGGAGCCCAGGCCGTGGATCAGGATCAACGGGCTGCCGTGACCGTATTCCTCGTAATGCAGGCTGCAGCCTTCATGGTCGAACCAGGCCATGCATGAACTCCGTTTCAGGCTTGCTGGGGAGCGGCGTAAGGCGCGTCCAGGGGGGCGGTGTCAAAGGTGCGCAGCAATTCCACGAGGATCTGTGTGGCTGGGCCCAGGGGTTTGTCCTTGTTCGCGTACAGATAAAACGTCGGGTTGCGGCTGCCGCCTTTTTCCAAGGGTAGCTGCTTGAGCAGGCCATCGTTGAGTTCGCGCTCGATCATGTGCCGGGGCAGCCAGGCAAAGCCCAGGCCGCTGCTGACGAATGTCGCGGCGGTGGGCAGGCTGCCGACGGTCCAGCGCTGTTCGGCGCCAAGCCAGCCCACATCTCGCGGTTGCTGGCGGCCGGAGTCGCGGATCACCACCTGCATCTGGCTTTCCAGGTCCTGGAAGCTCAGCTCACGGTTCAAGCGATGCAGCGAATGGTCCGGGTGGGCCACGGCGATAAATTCCACATCGCTCATTTCCGTGCCCAGGTAGCCGGGGATAATGAACCCGCTGATCGCCAGGTCGGCCATGCCATCTATCAGCAACTCTTCGACGCCCGACAGCACTTCTTCACGCAGGCGCACGCGGCAGCCACGGCTTTGCGGCATAAAGGCGGTAAGGGCGCGCACCAGGCGTGCATTGGGGTAGGCGGCATCCACGACCAACCGCACTTCAGCCTCCCAACCCTGTTCCATGTGGTGGGCAAGGTCTTCCAGTTGACTGGCGTTTTTCACCAGTTGCCGCGAGCGGCGCAACAACACTTCACCGGCGTCGGTGAGCACCGCCTTGCGTCCGTCGATGCGCAGCAGCGGCACGCCGAGTTGGTCTTGCATGCGAGCAACGGTGTAACTCACCGAAGACTGCGAACGGTGCAACGCTTCAGCCGCCTGGGCGAAGCCGCCGTGGTCGACCACGGCTTGCAGCGTGCGCCATTGATCGAGGGTAACGCGGGGCGCTTTCAAGATGAGCTCCTCTTGTCCTAAGCTGGCGGTCCTTATTGGAGACTGCCGAATGAGAAAATTCTGTTGTGTGTTGCTGGCGCTGCTGCCGATGAGCGCATTTGCCTACCCCATCGACGTCACGAAAAAGATCGACGGCGTGCAAGTGGACTACACCGCGACCGACGTGGACGGCGACATCAGTTCGATCCGGCTAAACAACTACGGCACCAATGACGCGGTGTGTTCGGTAACCTTCACCAACGGCCCGGAATCGCCGCGTAATCGCAAGGTCACGGTGGCGGCGGGCAAAAGCACCAACACCACGGTCAAGTTCAGTCGCGCCATTATCAAGATGCGTATCGCGCTGGCATGTGCCCCAAAATAAAGCAGCAGCGGAGCATGCTCACAGCAATACTCCGCTTATAAACAAATTTCTAGATGGGTTGTAGCAGTTTTTTGCGCTTTTTTATCGAATGAGCCCTGGTTAATCTTTTCTCCATCGCCTTACAGCATTTACAGATGGAGCCTACCCAGCCATGTCCAATGTTCTGATCATCGAAAGCAGCGCACGCCAACAGGATTCGATCTCCCGTCAGCTGACCCAGCAATTCATCAGCCAATGGAAGGTCGCTCATCCGACGGATCAGATCACCCTGCGTGACGTGGCGCTTAACCCGGTTCCGCACCTGGACGCCAACCTGCTCGGCGGCTGGATGAAACCCGCCGAACAGCGCAGCGGCATCGAACAGGCCTCCCTGGACCGCTCCAACGAATTGACCGACGAACTGCTCGCCGCCGATGTGCTGGTGATGGCTGCGCCGATGTACAACTTCGCGATCCCCAGCACCCTCAAAGCCTGGCTGGACCACGTGTTGCGTGCCGGTGTGACCTTCAAGTACACCGCCACCGGCCCTCAGGGTTTGCTCATTGGCAAGCGCGCGATTGTGTTGACCGCGCGCGGCGGCATCCACACCGGCGCCAGCTCCGATCATCAGGAACCGTACCTGCGTCAGGTCATGGCCTTTATCGGTATTCACGACGTGACCTTCATTCATGCTGAAGGGGTGAACCTGAGCGGGGACTTCCAGGAAAAAGGCATTAACCACGCCAAGGCGCTGCTGGCACAGGTCGCTTGATCGTTTAATCGTCACATAATCGCGCGGTGTTTATATCGCTCCACGCAAACCCTTCAAGTACGCGTATCGAACCTCCCTTTGCACTTGTTGCTCCTGAGTGCTCCTGCCCGACTGCCGCTTTAGCGAGGTCGGGTTTTTTTTGCCTCGAGTTTCTTCAAACACCGAAAACCCTTAAAGTCGCGCCCATTCGAAACGAGGCGCGCATGGGCTATTTACTGGTTGTCACCCTGATTCAGGCTTTTTCCTTCAGCTTGATCGGCGAATACCTCGCCGGTCACGTCGACAGCTATTTCGCAGTGCTGGTGCGCGTGGTGCTGGCCGGGCTGGTGTTCATCCCGCTGACCCGCTGGCGCTCGGTAGAGCCAAGGTTCATGCGCGGCATGCTGGTGATCGGCGCGCTGCAGTTTGGTGTGACCTACGTGTGCCTGTACCTGAGCTTTCGGGTGCTCACGGTGCCGGAAGTGCTGCTGTTCACCATCCTCACGCCGTTGCACGTGACGCTGATCGAAGACGCGCTTAACCGTCGCTTTAATCCTTGGGCGCTGATCGCGGCGCTGGTGGCGGTGGGCGGCGCGGCAGTGATTCGCTTTGACCAGATCACGCCGCACTTCCTCGGCGGCTTTTTGCTGTTGCAACTGGCCAACTTCACCTACGCCGCCGGGCAGGTGATGTACAAACATCTGGTGGCGCGTTATCCAAGCGACCTGCCGCATTACCGACGTTTCGGCTACTTCTACCTGGGCGCCTTGATCGTGGTGTTGCCGGCATTCCTGCTGTTCGGCAAGGCCGACTTCCTGCCACAAGCGCCCCTGCAATGGGGCGTGCTGGTGTTCCTCGGGTTGGTCAGCACCGCGTTGGGCATGTACTGGTGGAACAAGGGCGCTTGCCTGGTCAACGGCGGCACCCTGGCGGTGATGAACAACCTGCATGTGCCGGTGGGGTTGCTGCTGAACTTGCTGATCTGGAACCAGCATGAACCGCTGGGGCGGCTGGCGTTGGGCGGGTTGGTGATTTTGGCGGCGGTGTGGATCAGCCGGTTGGGCGTACGTAAAGAGTTAGCCCAATCTTGAATCCCTTTGTGGGAGCGGGCTTGCTCGCGAAGGCGGTAGGTCAGTCAGTGATCGGTTGACTGATTCTCCGCGTTCGCGAGCAAGCCCGCTCCCACAGAAGGTCGTTGGTGTTATACCGCGCTGTGTTCCAAGGTCGGCAGATGACTGGCCCCCAGCACCGCCGGCAACATGCCCGCGCGCAAGTCATTGCCACTTGGCTGCTGATACAGGCTCAAACCGAACTCCGGCAGCACCGCCAGCAGGTAATCAAAAATATCCCCCTGGATGCGCTCGTAATCCGCCCACGCCGTGGTGCGCGTGAAGCAGTAGATTTCCAGCGGCACGCCCTGAGCGGTGGTTTGCATCTGGCGCACCATGCAGGTCATGTTCGGCTGAATGTCCGGGTGGCTTTTAAGGTAGGCCAGGGCATAGGCGCGGAAGGTGCCCAAGTTGGTCATGCGGCGGCGGTTGGCAGAGAGTTGCGCGCTATTGCCCTGAGCCTCGTTCCACGCCTTGAGTTCAGCCTGCTTGCGGCTGATGTAGTCGGTGAGCAAGTGCACCTGGGTCATGCGCACTTCTTCATCGTCACGCAAAAAACGCACGCCGCTGGCGTCGATGTACAGGCTGCGCTTGATGCGGCGACCGCCGGACGCCTGCATGCCGCGCCAGTTCTTGAACGACTCTGACATCAAGCGCCAGGTAGGAATGGAGACGATGGTTTTGTCGAAATTCTGCACCTTGACCGTGTGCAGCGTGATGTCCACTACATCACCGTCGGCGCCGACCTGAGGCATCTCGATCCAGTCGCCGACCCGCAGCATGTCGTTGCTGGTCAATTGCACACTGGCGACGAACGAGAGCAGCGTGTCCTTGTACACCAACAGAATCACCGCCGACATCGCACCCAACCCCGACAGCAGCAACAGCGGCGAACGGTCGATCAACGTGGCGACAATAATGATTGCGGCGAACACGAACAGCACCATTTTCGCCAATTGCACATAGCCCTTGATTGAGCGAGTGCGGGCATGTTCGGTACGTGCGTAGATATCCAGCAGCGCATTGAGCAGGGCGCTCACGGCCAGCGTCATGAACAGGATGGTGAATGCCAGGGCGACATTGCCGATAAACAGCGTGGCGGTTTTGCTCAGGTCCGGCACCAGATACAGGCCGAACTGAATCACCAGGGACGGCGTCATCTGTGCCAGGCGGTGGAAGACTTTGTTGTGCCGCAGATCATTAAGCCAGTGCAGCGCCGGTTGCCGGCCGAGCAATTTGACGGCGTGGAGGATGAGGTAGCGCGCGACCCGGCCGAGCAGCAGGGCGACTACCAGCAACACCAGCAAACCCAGGCTCGCATGCAGCAGCGGGTGTTGATCGAGGGCGCCCCAAAGGTCTTGGACGTTGAGCCAGAACTGTTTGATATCCATGGGTGAAACCGATTCTTCTGTAAGACAACACGGGCCGATTAGAGCATTTAAGTGCGACAAAGTTGACGTTGTAGACAAATGAGCTGACAAAAAAGCAGCTGATTAGCCCCGTTCGCGTAAAGAAACTCGGTTTGGACGCCCGAAACCGTTACCCTATGCAGCTGATATTTTGTATTTCTTCGAGGTAGCACCCGTGTTTTCCCAATTCGCCCTGCACGAACGCCTGCTCAAAGCCGTGGCCGAGCTTAAATTTGTCGAGCCTACGCCTGTGCAAGCAGCGGCCATCCCGCTCGCGCTCCAAGGGCGTGACCTGCGGGTGACGGCTCAAACCGGGAGTGGCAAAACCGCCGCTTTCGTCCTGCCGATTCTGCACCGACTGATTGGCCCGGCCAAAGTCCGCGTCAGCATCAAAACCCTGATCCTGCTGCCTACCCGCGAGCTGGCCCAGCAGACCTTGAAAGAAGTCGAGCGCTTTTCGCAGTTCACCTTCATCAAATCCGGCCTGATCACCGGTGGCGAAGACTTCAAGGTCCAGGCCGCCATGCTGCGCAAGGTCCCGGACATTCTGATCGGCACCCCAGGCCGCATGATCGAGCAACTCAACGCCGGCAACCTCGACCTCAAGGAAGTCGAAGTGCTGGTGCTCGACGAAGCCGACCGCATGCTCGACATGGGCTTTGCCGATGACGTGCAGCGCCTGGTGGCCGAATGCGTCAATCGCCAGCAGACCATGCTGTTCTCCGCCACCACTGGCGGCTCGACCCTGCGTGACATGGTCGCCAAGGTCTTGAACAACCCTGAGCACTTGCAGGTCAACAACGTCAGCGACCTGAACGCCACCACGCGTCAGCAGATCGTCACCGCCGACCACAACGTGCACAAAGAACAGATCCTCAACTGGCTGTTGGCCAACGAGACCTATCAGAAGGCCATCGTGTTCACCAACACCCGGGCTGCGGCGGACCGTATCTACGGTCGCCTGGTGGCACAGGATTACAAAGCGTTTGTGCTGCACGGTGAGAAAGACCAGAAGGACCGCAAGCTGGCCATCGACCGCCTGAAGGCTGGCGGCGTGAAGATCCTGGTGGCCACCGACGTGGCTGCGCGCGGTCTGGACGTGGACGGCCTGGACATGGTCATCAACTTCGACATGCCGCGCAGCGGCGACGAATACGTGCACCGTATCGGTCGTACCGGGCGTGCCGGCAATGATGGCCTGGCAATCTCGCTGATCTGCCATGGCGACTGGAACCTGATGTCGAGCATCGAGCGCTACCTCAAGCAGTCGTTCGAGCGCCGCACCATCAAGGAAGTCAAAGGCACCTACACCGGGCCGAAGAAGGTCAAGGCGTCGGGCAAGGCGGTTGGCGTGAAGAAGAAAAAAGTCGACGCCAAGGGCGACAAGAAGAAAGCCGGTGCCAAGTCGCCGACCAAGCGCAAAATTGCCAACCGGCCGAAGACCGACAACCTGTCGCTCGTAAGCAAGGACGGCATGGCGCCGCTCAAGCGCCGCAAGCCAGAAGCGCCGGCTGCCGAGTAAGGCTGCACCGATATAAAAAAACCGGACGATGTCCGGTTTTTTTTGGTCTTCAGTTTTTTGTCTCGGCGGCTGCTTTATCCAGGTCTTTAAGGCGCTGATCGATCAGTTGGCATTTGTCTGGCAGGTCGGCAGAGGTTGTGTCCATGTCCATTTTCTGCAGCTCTTCATTCATTTCCTTGGCTTTGGCGGGGTTCTGCTGGGTGAGCCTGGTCACCTCCTGCGCCAGTTGCTCACGTTTTGCCGTGGCTTCTTCAGGCGTACAGGCCCAAGCGGGCAGGGCAGTCAGCAGCGTGGCGGCGATGGCCAGGTTCATCAGGGTTTTCATGGTCGGACCTCCTTGGCAGTGTGTTCAGTTGAGGTGGCGAACGTCTGGAAAGTTCAGAGAAATGACGGCGGTCTATCCAGCTGAACGGCCAGTGACGGGGCATGTCACACCTGTAGACGGGCTACTTTCCTACCGGCCTGCAGGAGGAATCAGGATGACGACTTACAATTGGGATTTGATCGAACGTCTGCTGCATGAAGTGCAGAACGGCGAAGGCAGCTTTGCCCCGCGCAAGTATGCCGAGCAGGAAGCTGCCGAGAAGGCCACGGCGGGTGAAGCCACCGGTAACCTGGACACGCTGAAAAAGACCGCTGCAGATTATGAGGCGCTGCTGTTCAAGCGCGGGTTTATTGAGTCACGGCCAGAGGAAGAGGGCGGAAACGGTGAGAACTTCATCCTGACCGCGCGCGGCGCGCAACTGCTGGCGCTGATTGACAGCTCTATCCCCGGCAATGACCACCCGCGTCAGGTGCTCGATGACCAGTCGGATGCGCTGGAGCCGGCGACGTTTGATGAAGTGGCGTCGAAGGCGCAAATTGCCTGACAGGCAATCCGCCGATCAATTGAGCAAGGGGGACTTGTCCCCCTTGCCAACCTCAGTTGGCGGTAGCCTTCAGGCATTTGAGGGCCTTGAAATCGCTGCGTACGCCATCAATTTTTTGCGTCAGTTTCATGCGCTGCTGCGGCGTACTTTCCGCCATCAGGTCGACAATCAGATTGCGCGCCGCCGTTTCCGTCCGCGCATAGGCAGCCTTGTATTCCGGGGTCCACAGACTTTCGCGATCCACCAATAATTGCTGCATCTTCTGCGGGAAGTCTGCGCTTTTGCGCTGCTGCACCGCGGCGATGAATTGCGCCTGCCAGCGGGCGCGGTTGCCGATCCATTCCTGATTCTGTTCGCCCAAAGCGATAGACCAGGCCGTCACACGGTTCTGCTGGCTGGCACTGAGCGGGCCAATCCAGGCGTCCAGGCGTTTGCTCATGCGTTGCGCGCGCTCCTTGATCTGCTGCGCCAGGGGCGGCTTGAGGTATTCGTCCTGGCGCTTGCGCAGGTCTTTGGCCAGGGCGTCGCTCATTTCCTTGACCTGCTGGTCATCCAGCCCTTGCAGCAATTGGATGGCTGACGGCGTTATTTCCCGCGCCACCTCGGCTATCGCCTGTTTGGCCTCGACGGTACGGGTTTGCAGTGCGGCGTCGGTAACCTGATTGTTGTCGACCATCTGTTGCAGGCGATCAAGCCAGTCCAGGTAGCCCGGCAATTGAGTGGTGCAATGCCAGGCCAGGTGGTCCTTGAGTGTGTCGTTGAACCAGCTCTTCTGCCCGGCGTTCATGTCCAGGTAGTCGTTGAGGGTCCAGGGGATAATGACGTCCAGATTGCGGTAGGCCAGGCCCACGCGATTGCAGCCGGCGAGCACCAGGCTCAGGGTCAGCAATACCACCAGTAATTTAAGCCGACGCAGCATGGGCGAGTCCTTGCGCAGAGAGGGTTAATGCATGTGAACCTGAGCGAGGTGCGACAGTTCAGCCCGTCAATAAAACGACCGCGCCGCCTTCAAGGTCAACAGGCCGTCGCATTGCGAATTGTGTCCGGAGTAGGCTGAGCAATCGCCACCGCTGAGGCTGGAATCGCTGTAGATCAGGTCCAGGTCGATGCCTTTCCACGCACGGGAGAACTGCACCGACCAATCGCTGAAGCTGCTGATCGAGCCGCCTTCCACCGAGGCAGGGGTGCCCAACTGATGGGTGGTGTACTTCACGCTGACGCCGATGCCGAAAGGCTGCGTGCCGCCGAGGTCGGCAAACAACGTGCTGTCCTGGCGATCAGGGTCGTTGCTGAAGGAGACGCCGAAGCGATTGCCCAGCAGGTTCAGGCCGCCGTAGAACTCCTGGCTGTCCAGAGGGCTGAGCTTGGGGTAGCTGTAGTGAATCAAGCCGACTTCATAGCCCAGCGTTTTGTCGAAGGGACGTTTGAAACCCAGGTAGGAATCGACTTCAAGGTTATTGGCCGACGACAGCCCCATATTCGGTGAGAACTGGCCGATATACAGGCCGCTGTCATGGCTCAGGTCCAGCCCGCCGTGAAATGAGTCGCTGCCGGGGGCAGTCGGCTTTACCAGGCCTTGGGCCATGCTGCGGCTTGGCGTCGTGCCCAGTTTCAGGTCGAAATCGCCCAGTTCACGCTGGAAAACCTGCGCTTGCGCTAAAGGGGTTGCCGCAAGGGCAGTTATCAGAAAAAAGCAGGGCTTGAGCATGCTTCACTCCATGAAAAGCGAGGAGCAGTGACAGAGGAAATCGGGCAGATGCCCGTACTAGACGTGTGCAAGCATACCGGCGAACGCCTGAAGGTGAGGCCCGTTCGTCGATTAGCGCACAGCAGGGTGATACACAGAGGGTATTTCGAGCTCTAGTCCTGGCGCCTTGAGGGCAAGACGCTTAGGGACTAGGTGCAACGCGGGCGGATGTTGCGCGGGTTTTACTTTTTGCCCAGGCTGATTTGCTTGGACGGGCCGAAAGTCTGGCCGCTGACGCCCTTGGCAATTTGCTGGATTTCGCCGCCGGACTTGAGGAACGCAGCAATCTGGCTGTTGATCGATTCGCTGGTTTCAACGGCTGGAGCTGGCTTTGCTTTGCTGTTGGATGCTTTTACGCGCATGGCGGCCACTAACCTGTAGAAAATTAACTTGGCCAGGCATCGTACAGGAAATACTTGACAATTGCTTGGCAAATATCCCCTGGGAATTGTTGGGTCAGGCGGTAATTATCGAAGTTTGTCGATGAAATAGTCGCCTAACTTACTGTTTTAATTCGAAACCACTTGAGGGATCAGTGCCTGGCTGGCGGCAAAATTCAAGGATCTGATCTGACGAGTGGGGCGGTGCCACTGGAACGCCACGCCAGCCCGCGATTTTTCAGGTGCGCGCGCGTGCCGGGCGCAACTCGGGTAGAATGCCGCCCACGTAACGAGGGTATTTGGAAATGGCTTTAGTCGGGCGCTACAACAGCTTGCAAGTGGTAAAACACACTAACTTTGGTTTGTACCTGGACGGTGCGCAAGATGGCGAAATCCTCTTGCCCAATCGGTATATCCCGAAAGATATTCCCAGTGAAGATGAAGACTGGCTTAACGTTTTCATTTACTTGGACAGCGACGACAAACTTATCGCAACGACTGAAAAGCCGAAAGTTCAAGTCGGCGAATTCGCCAGTTTGAAAGTCGTCGAAGTCAACAGCATCGGTGTATTCCTCGATTGGGGTTTGCCCAAGGATCTGTTACTGCCGTATTCAGAAGAAAAACGTCAGCTGACCGCCGGCGAATACTGCGTGGTGCACGTCTACCTCGACAAGCACACCAAGCGCATCACCGCCACCGCGCGGCTGGATCGCTACCTGGACAAGACACCGGCCAACTACCAGGTGGGCCAGGAAGTCGACTTGCTGGTGGCCGAAGCCACCGACATGGGCTTCAAGGCAATCATCAACAACAAGCACTGGGGCCTTATCCACAAAAACGAAGTGTTCAAGTTCCTGCGCCCGGGCAAGGAAGAGAAAGGCTTCATCAAAGAGATTCGCGCCGATGGCAACATCAGCCTGAGCCTGCAGCCGGTTGGGCAGGAAGCGGCCTCCAGCCTGAACTCGAAGATTCTTGCCAAGTTGCGTGAAAACAACGGCACTCTGCCGGTCAGCGACAAAAGCGACCCGGCGGTGATCAGCAACTTGTTCGGCGTCAGCAAAGGCAACTTTAAAAAGGCCATTGGTGCGCTCTACAAGCAAGGTCAGATTGTGATTCACGCGGATCGCATTGAACTAAGCTGAGTGCGCTTTGTTCTTCTGTAGGAGCCGGCTCGCCGGCGACGAGGCCAGTGGTTTTGTGGTGTCCTGAGGGAGGCCAGCACTGGCAAGCCAGCTCCAGCAGAGGTCGCTTCAATGTCCAAGAAAACCCTGTTCGCTTACCTCGGCACCTTGCTTGCGTTTCTGGTGCTCGACGGCCTCTGGCTCGGCGTCCTCATGGGCCCGACCTACAAATCCCTGCTTGGCTCGCTGATGCTCGATCAGCCGCGCCTGTTCCCCGCCGTGGTGTTCTACCTGCTGTATGCCATCGGGTGTGTGGTGTTTGTGGTCCTGCCGAGCGGCAGTTGGCAGCGCGCAGCGCGGTTGGGAGCCCTGCTTGGTCTGGTGGCCTACGGCACGTATGACCTGAGCAATTGGGCGACGCTGCAGGGCTGGTCCGCTGAATTGGCGCTCATGGATATGGCTTGGGGTACCGTCCTGACTGCTATTTGCTGCACGGTTGGGTACCTGTGTGCACATCGGGTGCAACGCTGATTGTGTACAGGATCCACGTGCACCGTTGCTGAGCGCAGCCCCATCCTTTAGCGCTTCCTAAATCCCTTTGGAGCACCGTTCCAGAGGGATTGTGTGCCATTGGCACGCATTCTGCTGAACACCTCGTATACAAACCAGGCCGCCTCCCGTATGCACACCGTTACGGCAGCGCAGGCCGGTATTTCGAGGAGCCAAGCGATGACCGAACAATTGCCCAAAGGCTATAGCCCGCGCCTGTACAACCAGGACCTGGGTCCGCT
Organism: Pseudomonas sp. NFX183; assembly: GCF_047943075.1. NCBI lineage: Bacteria > Pseudomonadati > Pseudomonadota > Gammaproteobacteria > Pseudomonadales > Pseudomonadaceae > Pseudomonas > Pseudomonas sp. NFX183. The sequence continues at coordinate 4,026,284 of NZ_CP181333.1, forward strand.
GCCGCAAAAGTGGACCTGGTACAACATCTTCGCCTTTTGGATGAGTGACGTGCACAGCGTCGGCGGCTACGTGTTTGCCGCCAGCTTGTTCGCGCTTGGGCTGGCCAGTTGGCAGGTGCTGATCGCCTTGCTGGCGGGTATTTGTATCGTGCAGTTGATTGCCAACCTTGTCGCCAAGCCGAGCCAGCAAGCGGCGGTGCCGTATCCGGTCATCTGCCGGCTGGCCTTTGGCGTGTTCGGAGCAAATATTCCGGCGGTGATTCGCGGCCTGATCGCGGTGGCCTGGTACGGGATTCAAACGTATCTGGCCTCGAGTGCCCTGATCATCGTGGTGCTGCGTTTTTTCCCGCAGATGGCGGTATATGCAGAGCCGCATTTTGCAGGCCTGTCCTACTTGGGCTGGTTCAGTTTCCTCACCTTATGGGTATTGCAAGCCGCCGTATTCTGGGCTGGGATGGAATCCATCCGGCGCTTTATCGACTGGGCGGGGCCGGTGGTCTACGCGGTGATGTTTGCCCTGGCCGGCTGGATTGTGTGGAAGGCCGGCTGGGCGAATATCAGCTTTACCCTGGCGGAAAAATCCCTCTCGGGCTGGCAGACTTTTGGGCAGGTGGTCGTGGCGACGGCGCTGGTGGTGTCCTATTTCTCCGGGCCAACGCTGAATTTCGGCGATTTCAGCCGCTACTGCCGCAGCATGCACGACGTGCGTCGCGGTAATTTCTGGGGGCTGCCGGTGAATTTCCTGGCGTTCTCACTGGTCACCGTCGTTATCGTTTCGGGCACCTTGCCGGTGTTTGGCGAAATGCTGCATGACCCGATTGCCACCGTTTCGCGTATCGACAACAGCATGGCCGTGCTGCTCGGCGCGTTTGCCTTCGTGACCGCCACCATCGGCATCAATATCGTCGCCAACTTCGTCTCGCCGGCGTTTGATTTTGCCAACGTCGCGCCGAGCAAAATCAGCTGGCGCGCCGGTGGGATGATTGCGGCGGTGGCGTCGATCTTCATCACCCCGTGGAACCTGTTCAACAACCCGCTGATGATTCACTACACGCTGGACATCCTCGCGGCGTGTATCGGGCCGTTGTTCGGCATCCTGTTGGTGGACTTCTACCTGATCAAAAAACAGAAGATCGATGTGGACGCGTTGTTCGATGACAGCCCCAGCGGGCGCTATTACTTCGACGGCGGCGTGAACTGGACCGCGGTCAAAGCCTTGGTGCCCGCGACGCTGGCGGGCGTTGCGATCACCTTCACCCCGGCGTTGCAGGGCATGGCCAACTTCGCCTGGTTTACCGGGTGCTTGCTGGGTGGGCTGTTTTTCCTGGTGCTGACGCGCCGAGAACAGGTTCGCGTACCGGCGCCACTGGTGGCTGGCTGAGTGAGACAGTAGGGCGCAGCAGCAGCGCGCCGGCCACCAGCAGGCCTGCGCCGGCAATCCCCAGAGCCGGTTGCAGGCCGCCACTCAGGTGGCTGCTCACCGAGGCCAGCAGCGGGCCGCTCAATTGACCGATGGCGAAGCTGGCGGTCAGCAGCCCGGTGCTGCGCTGATAGCCGTGGGGCGCGACCTCACGCAGGCGTTGCATCACCAGCATCATGCACGCCAGGAACGGCGCACCACACAGCAAAACGCCCAGCGCCAGGCCCCAGCCATTGCCCAGCAAGCAGGCAAACACGCCGGTCGCTTGCAGCCACAAGGTGGTCATCAGCCAGCGGCGGGTGGTGTGCGTGTTATTGCGGCGCAAGCTCACCCCGACCACGCCAACGGCAGCCGCCAGACCAAAGCATGGCCAGAACAGATCCGCCTGCCAGGCGCCGTTGAATTGCGCGCTGGCCATCTGCGACAGAAAGGTCGCCGGGATGATGTAGCCCAGACCGTACAGAAAGTAGATCCAGCACAGGTGCGCAATGCTTTGATTGCTGCCTGCACTGGCAGTGTGTGCGACGGCGGGCATCGGCTGAGGCAAGAACGGCCGGATTGCCAGCAGCATGACCAACGCCACCACGCCATACACCAGCCACAGCGAGGCCGAACTTTGTCCCAGCAGGTTCGAGCCCAAAGCCAGTAGACCGGTGAGCAAAATCCCCAGCCCTGGCCCGGCGAATACCAGGGCTCCCAAGCGTGGACGGCCGGCGGCAATTGCCAGCGGTTGGCTCAAACTGGTGATCATCACCAACGCCCAGGCACTCGCGACACCCGTGCCGAAGCGCAGCAGCAGGTGCGGCCAAAACCCTTGCGCCCAATACGACGCCAGCGTCAGCAGTACGCACAGCCACAACCCGCCGTACATCCGCCCCCGCACGTGGTGGTGGCTGCGGGCGAAGATCGAATCCACCGCGCCAACAAAATAGCCCAGGTAATTGGCGGCAGCGATCAGGCCTGCGCCGGTCAGGTCGATCTGCCCTTCGCTCAGCAGATGCGGCATTTGTGGTGTGAGGGCGAAGCGTCCAATGCCCATGGCCATCATCAGGGCGACAAAGCTGGCGAGTAAGCGAATCAGCGGCGACATGTTCTGGTTTCCTGCAAGCACGCGAAGACCTTCAGGCTAAAGCGAATTGACTTTCTGTAAAAATGAATAATAGTGAGTAACTTGTTCAGTTTTGGAGAAAGGTATGGAGTTCAGTCAATTGCGGATTTTCCAGGCCGTGGCAGAAGAGGGCTCCATCACCCGCGCGGCTGAGCGCCTGCACCGTGTGCCGTCGAACCTGTCGACACGGCTCAAGCAAATGGAAGAGCAACTGGGCGTGGAACTGTTTGTGCGCGAGCGTCAACGCTTGCAGCTTTCTCCCGCCGGCAAAGTGCTGCTGGACTACAGCACCCGTCTGATCGCGCTGCACGATGAAGCCCACGGCGCCGTCCAGGGCGGGCAACCGGCCGGCGATTTTGTGTTGGGCAGCATGTACAGCACTGCCGCGATTCATTTGCCGAGGTTGTTGGCGCGCTATCACAAGGCTTATCCGATGGTAAACCTGCAGGTGCAGTCGGCGCCCAGCGGTGAACTGTTGGAAGGCTTGATCACTGGGCGTCTGGATGCGGCATTGGTCGATGGCCCGCTGACCATCGCCACCTTGGACGGTGTGCCACTGTGCGAAGAGCGCCTGGTGTTGATCTGCGAGGCTGATCACCCGCCCGTGCGTGGGCCGCAGGATGTAGCGGGGCGCTCGGTGTTCACCTTTCGCCGCAGTTGCGCGTACCGCACGCGGCTGGAGACCTGGTTTTCCCACGAGCGCGTGGCCATGGGCCGGGCGATCGAGATTGAGTCCTATCAGGGTATGCTCGCCTGCGTGATTGCCGGTTCCGGTGTGGCATTGATGTCTGAATCCATGCTGGAAAGCCTGCCAGGCAAGGACAGCGTGTCCGTTCATCCCCTGACGGGGCCTTTTGCTACTGCAACGACCTGGCTGATGTGGCGAAAGGGTATGCTCGGCGCTAACCTCAATGCATGGATTGACCTGCAGCAGGAAGGCAAAGCCGAGTTATTGCAGGACACGCGCGCGATTGCTTGAACGATCCGTCAGGATTTGAATCAATTCAGTAATAGTTCGTTGTGGTTTCGTTCAAGCATTACGTAGGACTTAGTACTACTATCACTGTAGGAAAAGGCGACAAAACTCGCGCCGACCCGCATTACCCGCAAAGGGGGCAACCATGAAAGAGAAAATCCAAAACTGGCTCCATGACGTTGGCGTCGCGCTCGGACTGATCGAGCCTCCGCTGCAACCGGTGCCGATTCGCACGGATGACGAGCAGCGCCGGCCCCGTCGCAGATAAGCCCGGGTTCCAACAGGATTCAACAGGTGGGAGCGAGCTTGCTCGCGAAGGCGGTCTGTCAGTCAACGCAAATGTTGGCTGATACACCACCTTCGTAAGCAAGCTCGCTCCCACAGTTGTGTGTGGCAGGCAAAAAAACGGGTGCGACATCCGACGTCGCACCCGCTGAAGAAACCGCTCTGATGCCTGTGCTGCCTTAAATTGCCCTGGCCGCCGCAGCCTGCGGGCGCCGCGACAACAGACTCACGCCTACAAAACTCACCAATCCAACCGCCAGGCTGTAGTAGATCGGCGTGTTCGCGTCCAAGCCATCCTTGAACATGAACACCAGTGCCGTCACAAAGCCCAGGGCCATGGACGCGATCGCCCCCGAGGTCGTCGCCCGCTTCCAGAAAATCGCCCCCATCAGCGGGATCAGCATGCCACCCACCAACAAGTTGTAGGCGAGGGTCAGGGCGCTGATCACATCGTTGACCACCAGGGCGATACCCAGCACGGCAATGCCCGTCAGCATCGTGAACAAGCGGTTGATGTTCAGGCTCGATTGCTTGCCACCGCGCAAACGCGGCAGCAGGTCTTCGGTCAATACGGTGGAGGCGGCAAGCAAGCCGGCGCTGGCGGTGGACATCATCGCGGCCAGTGCGGCGGCGATCACCAGCCCGCGAATGCCGTCAGGCAACGACGCTTTGACGATCGCGGCGAAGGCATTGTTGACGTTATCCAGATTCGGCAACAGCACATGAGCAGCCATGCCGATCAGCGCGCAGGCCAGGCCGTAGAGGATGCAGTAGAAGCCGGCGAAGGTGCCTGCGTACTGCGCGACCTTTTCGTCACGGGCAGTGAACACCCGTTGCCAGATGTCCTGACCGATGAGGATGCCGAAAAAGTAGATCATGAAGTAGGTGATGATCGTGTCCCAGCCGATTTCGGTGAAGCTGAAGTTCGACGCCGGCAGCTTGGCCACCAGTTGGTCCCAGCCGCCGACGCGGTACAGGCAGATCGGCAGCAGGATAAACATCAGGCCGACGGTCTTGATCACAAATTGCACAATGTCGGTAAGCGTCAGCGACCACATGCCGCCGATGGTCGAATACACCACCACCACGCCACCGCCCAGCAGCACCGAGACCCAGAACGGCAGGCCGAACAGCACTTGCAGCACGGTGCCGATGGCCAGAATCGAGGTCACCCCAATCATCAACGCGTAGGCAAGCATGATCACCGCGCTCGCTTGGCGGGCCATGGGGTTGTAGCGTTTTTCCAGGACCTGGGTGACGGTGAAGATCTTAAGCTTGAGCAGCGGTTTGGCCAGGAACAGGTTCAACGCGATGATCCCGGCCCCCAGCGCAGCACACAGCCAGAAGCCCGAGATGCCATGCACATAACCCAGGCGCACGGTGCCGACGGTGGATGCACCGCCCAATACCGTGGCGGCCATGGTGCCCATGTACAGCGACGGGCCCAGATTGCGGCCGGCCACCAGGTAGTCTTCGTGGGTCTTGGCGCGGCGCATGCCGTAATAGCCGAGCACGAGCATGCCGGCGGCGTAGATGAGTACGACGAATAAATCCAAAGCCATGACGGCGGGTCTCCGATTATTTTTTTAGGCTATTGAGGCGCTTTTTGTGGCGAGGGAGCTTGCTCCCGTTAGGCTGCGAAGCGGCCCCTGGGGGCCATAAACAGCCGCTGGTTCCGGGAACAGGCGAAGCAAACTCAGGTACACCACCGAGGCCAGCCCCAGCGTCACCGGCAGGCTGATATCGATGCCGTCGGCCAGGTTGCCCAGCGGCCCGACAAACTGCCCTGGCAAATTGACGAAGCACAAACCTACCAGCGCACTCGGGATCCAGGCCCCCAGCCCGCGCCAGTTCCAGCCATGGCTGAACCAGTAGCGCCCGCCGGTTTCACCGCGAGTGAATACCTGCAAGTCGTCCGGGCAGTAGAAGCCGCGGCGCACAATCAGGCCGATGATCATCATCACCATCCAGGGCGTGGTGCAGGTGATGATCAGCACGGCGAAAGTCGACACGCTCTGCACCAGGTTGGCGGCGAAACGTCCGATAAAGATGAAGGCAATCGACATCACGCCGATCAGCAACGTGGCCTTGACCCGTGACAGCAGGCGCGGAAACACGCTGGACATGTCCAGGCCGGTGCCATACAGCGAGGTGGTGCCAGTGGACATGCCGCCGATCACCGCGATCAGGCACACCGGCAGGAAAAACCAGGTGGGCGCCACCGCCAGCAAACCGCCGACGTAGTTGTTCGCCGCAATGTAGTCCGGTGCCTTGATCGCCACGATGGTCGCGGTGGCCAGGCCGAACAGAAACGGGATCAACGTAGCGATCTGAGCCAGCACGACCGCCAGCATGATGCGTATTTTCGGCGTCTCACGCGGGATGTAGCGCGACCAGTCACCGAGGAATGCACCGAAGGAAATCGGATTGCTCATGGCTACCAGCGCAGCGCCGATGAAGGCCGCCCAAAAGCCGGTCTGGCCGAGCCCGAAGGTGCCGGCGAAGTGGCTGTCGAAGGCTGGCGCAAACGCGAAGATGCCCAGCAGGAACAGCAGGCTCGCCGCCCACACCGCGATGCGGTTGACCCACAGCATGAAGCGAAAGCCATAGATGCACACGGTGAGCACAAGCAGGGCGAACAGGCCGTAGGCCAGGCCCAGCGTCAGGTCGGTTTCCGGCAGGCCGATCAGCCGTTTCGCACCGCCGACCAACGCATCGCCTGAACTCCACACCGACAGTGAGAAGAAGGCAATCGCCGTCAGCAGCGACAGAAACGAGCCGACAATCCGCCCGTGCACACCAAAGTGCGCACCGGACGACACGGCATTGTTGGTGCCATTGATCGGCCCGAACAGGCCCATCGGCGCCAGGATCACCGCGCCCACCAGCACGCCCAGCACAATCGCCCAGACGCCGGCCTGGAACGACAAGCCGAACAGCACCGGAAACGAGCCCAGCACGGCGGTGGCAAAGGTGTTGGCACCGCCAAAGATCAGTCGGAACAGATCCTTGGGCCCGGCAGTACGTTCGTGGTCCGGGATCTGTTCGACCCCGTTGGTTTCTATCGTTCGAATACTTTTATCGTTGTTTTTATTATTCATGATCAGCTCCGATCACATTGGCTAAGGGGGCGGCAGCCCTTCCGGCATAGCGGACAAATGTTCGTGACAGGCCAGCCACAGGCCTTGTTTTTGTTGTGTGCCAGACCCTTGTCGTGTGAAGACAATGGTCTCGCGCTCCTGGCTAAAAAATTGCTCCCCGTTCATGCGCAGCTCGGTGGCCACGTCATGCATAAAAATCGCCACGTCACCTTGCAGGCTGACAAAGGCGTTGCTTGAAGTGCAGGACAGCACCTCAAACCCCTCGTCCTGGCGCCAGCTGTCCCACAACGCCTGGTAGGCATCGCGGCTGAGCAGCGGCTGGGGGAGGGTGTAGAACACGAAGCTGGCATCGGCCGTGAACGCGCCGAAGTAGGCGGCGCGGTCATTGCGCGCGAAGGCCGAGACCAGGTCGGCCGCGGCCTGCAGCACCTCGTGCGTGCTCATCAGCGATGCGCCACGCCGGGCAGTACGCAGAGCATCTCGTACAGCAGGTTGGCGCCAAGCAGCGAGGTGTTGCCGGTGGTGTCGTAAGGCGGCGAAACTTCTACCAGATCGCAACCAATCAGGTCGAGGCCCTGGCAACCACGGATGATCTCGATCGCCTGGATGGTGGTCAGCCCGCCGATTTCCGGCGTGCCGGTGCCCGGTGCCCAGGCTGGGTCGATGCCGTCGATGTCGAAGCTCAAATACACCGGGCCGCCGCCGACTTTTTCACGCACTTCGGCCATCAATGGCGCGAGCGAGTGGTGCCAGCATTCTTCAGCCTGAACCACGCGGAAGCCCTGTTTGCGGCTCCAGTTGAAGTCTTCGGCGGTGTAGCCCTGGGCGCGCAGGCCGATTTGTACGACGCGATCGCAATCGAGCAAGCCTTCTTCCACCGCGCGGCGGAAGGTGGTGCCGTGGGCGATTTTCTCGCCGAACATGTGATCGTTGACGTCGGCGTGGGCATCGATGTGCACCAGCCCGACCTTGCCGTGTTTCTTGTGGATCGCCCGCAGGATCGGCAGGGTGATGGTGTGGTCGCCGCCCAGGGTCATCGGGATCACGTTGTGCTCGAGGATCTCATCGTAGGCTTCTTCGATGATGCGCACAGCGTCCAGCAGGTTGAAGGTGTTGATCGCCACGTCGCCGATGTCGGCAACCGACAGGGAGTCGAACGGTGCGGCGCCGGTGGCCATGTTGTAAGGGCGGATCATCACCGATTCGGCGCGGATTTCCCGCGGCCCGAAACGGGTGCCGGCGCGCAGCGAAGTGCCGATGTCCAGGGGCACGCCGACAAAGGCGGCATCCAGGCCTTTGGCCGTTTGCAGGTGGGGAAGTCGCATCATGGTGGCGATGCCGGCGAAGCGCGGCATTTCGTTGCCGCCCAGTGGTTGGTGAAAAATCTTGTCCACGGGATTGCCTCATCGTTGTTTTGTTTATTAGGGGCCGATTCTGCGAAAAGCCCAGGGCGGGAAGAATCGGCAAGGGCAAATACTTAGTTCAGATATTTCTAAACTAATGCCTGAGGTAAACTCACCGGCCTGTGTTGGGCGCAACCGATCCTTTCTGTCGAGCCCCGGCCCAGTGTGGGAGCTGGCTTGCCTGCGATAGCGGAGGGTCAGCCACATAGCTTTTTTTGATACGCCGCCATCGCAGGCAAGCCAGCTCCCACAATGGGATCGCGTGCATTCGCTGAATCTGGAGAACCCATGGCCAACGCCTTGCCCGACCTGAAACTCCTGCGCATCTTCGTCAGCGTCGTGCGCCACCAGGGGTTTGCCAACGCCCAGCACGAACTCAACCTGTCGACGTCGGCCATCAGCACTTATATGAGCCAGCTGGAGTCGGCGTTGGGCCTGGTGCTGTGCCATCGCGGGCGCGGCGGGTTCAGCCTGACCAGCAAGGGCGAGCTGTTCCATCAGGAAACCCTGCGCCTCCTGGGCGAATTGGAAGGCTTCGAGCAATACGCTGCAGCGCTCAAAGGCGAGTTGCGCGGCACACTGAAGCTGGGCGTGCTCGACTCCACCGTCAGCGACAAGGCGCTGCCGTTCGCTGAGGTGATCGGCGCCTACAGCCAGGAACACCCGGCCGTGCATTTGCACCTGTCGGTGATGAGCCCTTACGAACTGCAACTGGGTGTGCAGGACAATCGTCTGGATTTGGCCATTGGCGCCTTTTCCAACCGCATGAGCGGGCTGATCTACATGCCGCTGTACCGCGAGCAACACTGGTTGTATTGCAGTACCCGCCATCCGTTGTTCAACGAACGGCGCATCCCCGAACAAGTGATCACCCAACAGCGCATGGTCGGGCGCGGCTACTGGAGCCAGGCTGAACTGGCGCGCCATGGCTTCAAACACAGCGCGGCAACGGTGGAAAGTATGGAAGCTCAGTTGATTCTGGTGCTGTCCGGCGCCTACATCGGCTACCTGCCCGAGCATTACGCCCAGGCCTGGGCCGACAAGGGCGACCTGCGCGTATTGTTGCCGGCGACCTTCGGCTATCAGGCGCCATTTTCGATGATCATGCGCCGGGGCCGTAGCCGCGAGCCGCTGATCCAGACCTTCCGCGATTTACTCAAAGCACAGCTCAACCAGGCCTGAAACCATGTCCCGACCCCAATGCTCCCGCTGCCTGCGGCCTGTCACCCATTGCCTGTGCGCGCTGATCCCCAGCCTCGACAGCCGCACCCGCGTGTTGCTGTTGCAGCACCCGAGTGAGGTCAACCATGCGCTCAATACCGCGCGGCTGGCAGCGTTGGGGTTGAACAATGCGCAATTGGTGGTGGGCGAGGTGTTTGAGGATTTGCCGACCTTATTGAACCCGCCCGGCTACCAGGCGCGGTTGTTGTTTCCCGCTGAGGATGCGCAGCCGTTGCAGGCCTATACACGGAGTGACGAACCCATGCTGCTGGTGGTGCCTGACGGTACCTGGCGCAAGGCGCGCAAATTGTTGCACCTCAATCCGTTACTGGCGGCCTTGCCTCGAGTGACCCTGGCCGAGGGTGCGGTGTCCCGCTACCGGCTGCGCAAGGCGCCCGGGCCAGGTGCGTTGTCGACGGTGGAGGCGATTGTGCAGGCATTGCAGGTGCTGGAGGCGCCGGCGTCTTTTGATGCATTGCTCAAACCGTTTGAGGCGCTTATTGAGGGGCAGATTGCTGCGATGGGAGAAGAGGTGTTTCGTAAAAATCATGGCGACGGGCAGTTGGGGTAGCCGGTTCACCGAGGTGCGGCCTTCGCAGGCAAGCCAGCTCCCACATTGACCCCGGATACCTGTGGGAGCGGGCTTGCCCGCGATAGCGCCCTTACAGGCCACACACCACTCGCTTATTCCTATAAGCCATAAGCACCATACTTTGCGTGATATGGCCCGCCAGCCTTTCCCGGTATGATGTTCGCCCCCGCAGTCTGGATTGCGAATACGCCATGACCTTGCAGTACCCTACAATCGCCGATTGCGTCGGCAACACGCCCCTGGTCCGCTTGCAACGCATGGCGGGTGAAACCAGCAATACCCTGTTGCTCAAGCTCGAAGGAAACAACCCGGCCGGGTCCGTCAAGGACCGCCCGGCGCTGTCGATGATTGCCCGCGCTGAACTGCGCGGGCAGATCAAGCCCGGCGACACCCTGATCGAAGCCACCTCGGGTAACACCGGCATCGCCCTGGCCATGGCCGCGGCCATCAAGGGTTACCAGATGGTATTGATCATGCCCGACAACGGCAGCGCCGAACGCAAGGCGGCAATGACCGCCTACGGCGCCCAGCTGATCCTGGTCACTCAGGAAGAAGGCATGGAAGGCGCCCGCGACCTCGCCGAGCGCATGGCTGCCGAAGGCCGTGGCGTGGTGCTCGACCAATTTGCCAACGGTGATAACCCGGAGGCGCACTACACCACCACCGGTCCGGAAATCTGGCGTCAGACCCAGGGCACCATCACCCATTTCGTCAGCTCGATGGGCACCACCGGCACCATCATGGGCAACTCGCGCTACCTCAAGGAGCAGAACCCGGCGATCCAGATCGTTGGCCTGCAGCCGATGGAAGGCGCGGCTATCCCCGGCATTCGCCGTTGGCCAGAAGAGTACCTGCCGAAGATCTACAACGCGACGCGTGTGGACCGCATCATCGATATGGCCCAGCGCGAAGCTGAAGACACCACCCGCCGCCTGGCGCGTGAAGAAGGCATTTTCTGCGGCGTGTCCTCCGGTGGCGCCGTGGCCGGTATGTTGCGTTTGTCCAAGGAAGTGGAAAACGCAGTGATCGTCGCGATCATCTGTGACCGAGGCGACCGTTACTTGTCGACCGGCATTTTCGACGAACCCAACTGATGGCCAAGCACGAGAGAGGCCTGCGCTTTCAACCGACGGGCGGCAGCCGGGCCCCGCAAATTCCGGTAGGCAAGAAGCAGCGCCTGACCATCGAGCGCCTGGCCAACGACGGCCGCGGCATTGTGTTCTTTGAAGGCCGCACCTGGTTTGTAAATGGCGCGCTCGCCGGCGAAGAGGTCGAAGCACGGGTATTGGGCGCCCACGGCAAAGTGGTCGAGGCCCGCACCGAGCGCGTGTTCACGGCCAGCGAACTGCGCCGTCCGGCACCCTGCGCCCATTTTGGCCGCTGCGGCGGTTGCAGCGTGCAGCACTTGCCCCACGCCGAACAACTTGCCCTGAAACAGCGCATGCTCGCCGAACAACTGTCTCGCGTCGCCGATGTCGAACCGCAGGTGTGGGCCGAACCTTTGAGTGGCCCGGAGTTCGGCTACCGCCGACGCGCCCGCGTGGCGGTACGCTGGGATGCCAAGGCGAAAAAACTTGAAGTGGGTTTTCGCGCGGTGGCCAGCCAGGACATCGTCGCCATCGATGATTGCCCCGTGCTGGTACAAGCCTTGCAACCGATCATGCAGCGTTTGCCGAACATGCTGCGCCGCCTGAGCAAACCGCAGGCGCTGGGGCATGTGGAGTTGTTCAGCGGCTCGTCGATTGCCGTGCTGCTGCGGCATATGGCGCCGTTGTCCGAGGCAGACCTGCTGATCCTGCAGGAATTTTGCACCTTCCATGACGCGCAGTTGTGGCTGCATGGCGAGGGCCAGCCGGAGCCGGTCGAGACGGATTCGGCGTTGGGTTATCGGTTGGAACAATGGGATTTGGAGTTGGCTTATCGGCCCGGGGATTTTGTGCAGGTCAACGCCGGCGTCAACGCCGCGATGGTCGCCCAGGCCCTGGAATGGCTGGCGCCACAGCCCGACGAGCGGGTACTGGATTTGTTCTGCGGGCTGGGCAACTTCGCTTTGCCACTGGCCCGGCAAGTGCGTGAAGTGGTCGCGGTAGAAGGCGTGCAGACCATGGTGGAGCGGGCGGCGCAGAATGCCGTCAGCAACAATTTGCATAATGTGCAGTTTTTTCAGGCCGATTTATCCCAGCCTTTGACTGACGCGGAGTGGGCCAAACAGGGCTTTTCTGCGGTACTCTTGGACCCACCCCGTGATGGTGCCCTGGAGGTTGTGCGCAAGCTCGCGACCCTTAAGGCCAAGCGTCTGGTGTATGTGTCCTGCAACCCGGCCACGCTGGCGCGGGACACGGTTGAGTTGGTCAAGCAGGGCTACCGGCTAAAACGTGCCGGGATCCTCGACATGTTTCCGCAAACCGCGCATGTCGAGGCCATGGCGTTATTTGAAGCGGGCTAGGATGCCCGTTTAATCCGACTGGCCTGCATTCTCCAAGGCCGTGACCTGCCAGGGAGTGTGTGTAAGCTTTATTCAGGTAAAGCAGGTCAGCGATGATTTTTGGCGCATTAAAGGTGCGTCGTAGGGAAGGTAAGCAAGATGGTACAGGTGAGAGCACACCAGCCGATCAACACCGACGGCAGTATCAATCTCGAGGCATGGCTGGATCATGCCGTCAGTGTCGACCCGGCACTGGACCGTGAAGCCTTGAAAGCAGCCTGCGAGTTCGCTCGTGAGTCTGAACAACAAGACAATGCGGCCAAAAACCTCTGGGCGGAGGGCACGTCAAGCTTTCGCACCGGGTTGGAAATCGCCGAAATCCTCGCCGATCTCAAGCTCGACCAGGATTCGCTGATCGCCGCCGTGCTCTATCGCGGCGTGCGTGAAGGGCACATCCCGTTGCCGACGGTCAGCCAGCGTTTCGGCGCGGTCGTGGCCAAACTGATCGACGGCGTGCTGCGCATGGCGGCTATCAGTGCCAGCCTCAGCCCGCGCCAGTCGATGGTGCTGGGCACCCAGGGCCAGGTCGAGAACCTGCGCAAAATGCTGGTGGCGATGGTCGACGACGTACGCGTTGCGCTGATCAAGCTGGCTGAACGCACCTGCGCGATCCGTGCGGTGAAGACCGCCGACGACGAAAAGCGCAACCGGGTGGCCCGCGAAGTCTTCGACATCTACGCGCCGCTGGCGCATCGCTTGGGCATCGGCCATATCAAGTGGGAGCTGGAGGACTTGTCCTTTCGCTACCTCGAGCCCGATCAATACAAACAGATTGCGACGCTGCTGCATGAGCGGCGGCTCGACCGTGAGCGCTTTATCACCGACGTGATGGGCCAGCTGCGTTCCGAGTTGCAGGCCACCGGCGTTGACGCCGATATCAGCGGCCGCGCCAAACACATCTATTCGATCTGGCGCAAAATGCAGCGCAAGGGCCTGGCCTTCAGCCAGATCTACGACGTGCGCGCCGTGCGCGTGCTGGTGCCGGAAATGCGCGACTGCTACACCGCGCTGGGTATCGTCCACACCTTGTGGCGGCACATTCCCAAGGAGTTCGACGACTACATCGCCAACCCCAAGGAAAACGGCTATCGCTCGCTGCACACTGCGGTGATCGGCCCTGAGGGCAAGGTGCTGGAGGTGCAGATCCGCACCCACGCCATGCACGAAGAGGCTGAACTTGGGGTGTGCGCGCACTGGCGCTACAAGGGCACCGACGTCAAGGCCGGGTCCAACCAGTACGAAGAGAAAATCTCCTGGCTGCGCCAAGTGCTCGAGTGGCACGAAGAACTCGGCGACATCGGCGGCCTTGCCGAACAGCTGCGGGTGGATATCGAGCCCGACCGCGTTTATATCTTCACCCCCGACGGCCACGCCATCGACTTGCCCAAGGGCGCCACGCCCCTGGACTTTGCCTACCGCGTGCACACCGAAATCGGTCACAACTGCCGGGGCGCCAAGATCAACGGGCGCATCGTGCCGCTCAACTACAGCCTGCAGACCGGTGAACAGGTCGAGATCATCACCAGCAAGCACGGTACGCCGAGCCGCGACTGGCTGAACCCGAACCTGGGCTACATCACCACATCGCGGGCACGGGCGAAGATCGTCCACTGGTTCAAATTGCAGGCGCGCGACCAGAACGTCGCGGCCGGTAAAACCTTGCTCGAACGCGAGCTGGCGCGTCTGGGCCTGCCGCAGGTGGACTTCGACAAGTTGGCCGAAAAAGCCAACATGAAGATTGCCGAGGACATGTTCGCAGCCCTTGGCGCCGGCGACTTGCGCCTGGCGCAACTGGTCAACCTGGCGCAGCAACTGGTCGAGCCAGAGCGCGGCAGCGAGCAGCTGGAGCTGATCCCGCGCAAAGCCACCGGCTACAAACCGGGCAAGCGCGGCGATATCCAGATTCAGGGCGTGGGCAACCTGATGACGCAAATGGCCGGCTGCTGCCAGCCGTTGCCGGGCGACGCGATCGTCGGTTACATCACCCAGGGCCGTGGCGTAAGCATTCACCGCCAGGATTGCGCCTCGGTGCTGCAACTGGGCGGGCGCGAGCCGGAGCGGATCATCCAGGTCAGCTGGGGCCCGGTGCCGGTGCTCACTTACCCGGTGGACATCATCATTCGCGCCTACGACCGTTCCGGCTTGCTGCGTGACGTGTCGCAAGTGCTGCTCAATGAGCGGATCAACGTGCTGGCGGTCAATACCCGCTCGAACAAAGAGGACAACACGGCGCTGATGTCCCTGACCATCGAGATTCCGGGCCTGGACGCGTTGGGTCGGTTGCTGGGGCGGATTTCCCAGTTGCCGAACATCATTGAGACGCGGCGTAATCGCACACCATGAGCAGCTGGATGAGCGCGGACTGAAAATGTGGGGCAGTTTTATGTGGGAGCTGGCTTGCCTGCGATAGCATCGCCTGGGTCTGCCAGCTACATCCCGTCGCCTGCATCGCAGGCAAGCCAGCTCCCACTGAACGCGGACAGAGATTGACTGATGTATTCACTTGAAGACCTGCTGCACCTGATGAACCGCCTGCGAGACCCAAAGTACGGGTGCCCGTGGGACATCAAGCAAACCTACGCAACCATCGTCCCGCACACCCTGGAAGAAGCCTACGAAGTCGCTGATGCCATCGAGCGCGGCGACTTTGATCACCTGCAAGGCGAACTGGGCGACCTGTTGTTTCAGGTGGTGTATTACAGCCAGTTGGCGAAGGAAGAAGGGCGCTTTGAATTTGCCGGGGTGATCGACAGCATCACCCGCAAGTTGATTCGCCGCCATCCTCACGTATTCCCCACGGGTGACCTGTATGCGCCGCTGGATATTCCTCAGCTGAGCGAAGAGCAGGTCAAGGAGCGTTGGGAGCAGATCAAGGCTGAGGAGCGCGCGGAAAAGTCCGACGCGCCACTGCAGCTGTCCCTGCTCGATGACGTGCCCACGGCGTTGCCGTCGCTGTCACGCGCCGCCAAATTGCAAAAGCGCGCCAGCCAGGTCGGCTTCGACTGGCCCGCCGCCTTGCCGGTGGTGGACAACGTGCGCGAAGAGCTGGATGAAGTGCTCGAAGCCATGGCCGATAACGACCCGGTGGCGATTGCCGATGAAGTCGGTGACCTGCTGTTTGCAGCGGTCAACCTGGCCCGGCATCTGAAGGTTGACCCGGAAGCTGCGTTGCGTGGCGCCAATGCCAAGTTCGAACGACGTTTCCGATTTATCGAACAGGCATTGCGCGATACGCATCAATCCATAGAAGATTGCACCCTCGAAGAGTTGGACGCCCTGTGGGGTGAGGCCAAACGCCAGGAAAAGAATCTGTCCAGCTGCGGTTAAGCAGTTGCCTAAGTGAGTAAGCACCATGAGCCTTTCCCTTCGCGACCAGTTGCTTAAAGCAGGTCTGGTCAACCAAAAGCAGGCCAAGCAGGTCGGCAAAGAGAAACAGAAGCAGCAGCGCCTGGTCCACAAGGGCCAAGCCGAAGTGGACGACACCCAGGCACGCCTGGCCGCCGAGGCGCACGCCGAGAAGGTCAAGCGCGACCAGGAGCTGAACCGCCAGCAGCAGGAAAAAGCCGAGGCCAAGGCCCGTACGGCCCAGGTCAAACAATTGATCGAGACCTCGCGCCTGCCCAAGCTGACCACCGAGGACTACTACAACTTCGTGGATGACAAGAAGGTCAAGCGCCTGTCGGTCAACACGCTGATGCGCAACAAGCTGAGCAACGGCTCCCTGGCAATCGTGCACCATGGCGGCGGTTACGAGGTGATCCCGCGTGAGGCGGCGCTGAAGATTCAGGAGCGTGCGCCGGAGCGTATCGTGCAGCTCAATATCCTCACCGAAAGCCAGGTGCCGGATGAGGATGATCCATACGCCGCGTACCAGATCCCGGATGACTTGATGTGGTAAGGCGTTAAAACAATCGGGCGTGCCAGGCGCGCCCAACGCCAAAGCCTATAAACACAAACCCCGCTCAAAAGGCGGGGTTTGTGTTTATAGGCACCCTGGCTGCGTGGGGCTGGGGGCCTAGCGGATTTCAGTATTCAGGAGCTTTGTGCCTGGCGTTTCATCTCTAGAGATTCGAGCTCGTTTTTATAATTGTGGGCTTCGTTCTCGTTGTGGAACATGCCGACCAGTTGGTCTTGTTGATGGACATCCCAGATGTGAATCCCATGGCCCAGTGCTTCGTGAGACATGTGTGCATCGTCGCGTTCAGTTACTTTTACAGTCATCTGCTTGCTCCAATCTCTGGTTGATCTGCGGCAAGTCGTCGCAGGCCTCTTTTATATGTTTTGTTAGCTTGCTAAGTAAACCGATTTTGCACGCAACAATTCATTGCACAAACTGCAACTGTCCCGCAGGCCCCGTAATCCGCGACATTGCGTCGCAGGGGGCTGAGTTTTATGACAAAAGTTTCATGTTCTTCTTGGTCTTTAGCCTTGTTCTGCCCGCTCCAACGCCATCGCAGGCAAGCCAGCGCCCACCGTTGAAATGCATTCCAGTGTGGGAGCTGGCTTGCCTGCGATAGCGGTAGAGGCTCCAACACACAACCTGCAGGCGAAAAAAAGCCCCGCATTCAGCGAGGCTCGTTTTTCAGCCCATCAGCCGATCAGCTCCCTTTGACAGCCTTGCCGTCAACGGTGCCGTCCAGCAGCATGATGTTGTATTCCTTGCCGTCGGTTTCCACCTGACGCAGGGCAACCAGAATGCCGCCCCAGTCCTTGGCAAACCACATCTGGGTGATGCGCTTGCTCTGGGAGGGGTCGCGCACGCGCTCAACCTTGATCGCATCGATGGCGCCGGCTTTGGTCTGGACCTTTTCCGGGCCGATCACGCGAAAGTCATAAGTATCGACGTCGGTGCCTTCGACCACGCGGTAGCTCATGCTTTTTTTGCCGGCGGCGACGTCGCGCTGCAGGGCAAGCTGATAAGTCGATTTGTCGAGCATGCCACTTTCGAGCGTGACGTTGACCGGGTCCTTGTTTTCGAAACCGGTGACCTTGTTGGCCGCGTGGTCGAAATCCAGGTTGATCTTCTTCGCCTTGCCCAGGCCGCCGCGTTCGAAGCTGTAGCTCTTGGGTTGCAGTGCGTCCTTGTCGAACAGGATCACGCTGGTTTCGGTGAGGCTGGCGATCATCATGGAAGCCTTGAAGTTCAAGGTCCAGGTGCCATTGTCATTCTTGGTCAGGCTGCGTTCGGCCGAACCACTCATGGGCAACTGTTTCCAGTCGGCGGTGTAGCTGGCGGAGAAAGGGTGAAGGTCTGCTGCTTGCACGGCAGGCAAGGCGAACAGCGCAAAAGCGAAGAGCAAGGCGCGACGCATAAAATCTCCTAGGTTCGAATCAAGTGGCCGCTGGCCGCAAGTAATTGGCCGTCCAATAATGCACCGTGATCGCCAAGAATCAACCGCCCCTCGGCAAACCAGCGAACAGCCAGCGGGTAAATCCTGTGTTCCTGGGTGTGAACCCGTTGCGCAAGTGTCTGCGCTGAATCTGCAGACTCTACCGGAACCACTGCCTGTACGACCAGAGGGCCGCCATCGAGTTCCTCGGTCACAAAGTGCACGCTGCAGCCGTGCTCGCTGTCGCCAGCCTCAAGCGCACGCTGGTGCGTGTGCATGCCTTTGTACTTGGGGAGCAGGGAAGGGTGGATATTGAGCAGGCGCCCTTCGTAGTGCCGCACGAAATTGGCGCTCAGAATGCGCATGAAGCCGGCGAGGACCACGAGTTTGGGGTTGAAGGCGTCGATCAGTTCGATCAAGGCGCTGTCGAAGGCCTCGCGGCCTTCGAAAGCCTTGTGATCCAGGGAGCGGGTTTCAATGCCCGCGTCCCTGGCGCGCTGCAGGCCGTAGGCGTCGCTGCGATTGGAGATCACCGCAGCGATGCGCACCGGGCTGTCGCCGGTGCGCGTGCTGTCGATCAGGGCCTGCAAGTTACTGCCGGTGCCGGAAAGCAGCACCACGACATCACAGGTCTGAGACATCAATGAGCCTTGAGGTTCTTCAGTTCAACCTGAGCTGCGCCTTCCGGGGCAGTCGCGATTTGGCCGATGACCCATGGCTGCTCGCCCGCTTCACGCAGAACGTTCAGCGCCGCTTCAACATGCTCTTGAGCCACGCAGATGACCATGCCGACGCCGCAGTTCAGCACGCGGTGCATCTCGGTCTCGTTGACGTTGCCTTTCTCTTGCAGCCAGTCGAATACCGCAGGACGCTGCCAGCTGGCCACGTCGACGATCGCCTGGGCGCCTTTTGGCAGAACGCGTGGGATGTTGTCCAGCAGGCCGCCGCCAGTGATGTGGGCCATGGCTTTGACGGCGCCAGTGTCCTTGATCAGCTTGAGCAGTGGTTTGACGTAGATGCGTGTCGGCGCCATCAGCAGGTCGGTCAGCGGCTTGCCGTCGAGTTGGATGTTCTCGATGTCGGCGCCGGACACTTCGATGATCTTGCGGATCAGCGAGTAACCGTTGGAGTGCGGGCCCGAGGATGGCAGCGCGAGCAGGGCGTCACCGGCAGCGACTTTGGAGCCGTCGATGATTTCGGATTTTTCGACAACGCCGACGCAGAAACCGGCCAGGTCGTAGTCTTCGCCTTCGTACATGCCTGGCATTTCAGCGGTTTCGCCGCCGACCAGGGAGCAACCCGACAGTTCGCAGCCCGCGCCAATGCCGGTCACGACCTGGGTCGCGGTCTCGACGTTGAGCTTGCCGGTGGCGTAGTAGTCGAGGAAGAACAGTGGCTCGGCGCCGCACACCACCAGGTCGTTGACGCACATGGCAACCAGGTCGATGCCGATGCTGTCGTGCTTGTTCAGGTTCAAGGCCAGGCGCAGCTTGGTGCCCACGCCGTCGGTGCCGGAGACCAGCACAGGCTGCTTGTAGCCGGCCGGGATTTCGCAGAGGGCGCCAAAACCGCCCAGGCCGCCCATGACTTCGGGGCGCGCAGTGCGCTTGGCGACGCTCTTGATGCGTTCGACCAATGCTTCACCGGCGTCGATGTCTACACCGGCGTCCTTGTAGCTCAGGGAGGGTTGCTTGCTCATGATCCAGGCCTTTAGGGGGGATTTCTGGGTAACGACCGAGCTGGCGAAGGCTTTCGTGAAGAGGCCCAGCCGTTGACGGTCTGCGAAGGCGCGCGATTTTATCAGGCTTGAGGGGCAGCGGCCATCCTCGGGCCGACGGGCAGGGCCATAAAGGTTAAAAAGCGCGGTTAAAAAATTGCTAATCGTCTCTGTGGTGGCGCGTATTAAGGTATAGCCTTTAACCCGCTATCGTTATGACAGTACGAAAACTTACCGCGACCCTGTGAATGTTTTACCGGCTGCTGTGGTCACAGCCTGGCAAGCCGGGTTCACGCGGTCTGTTCCAGCCGCTAAATTTGTCGTTCGGGAATCTTCCATGCGTCTGTGTAAATTCTTCTTTGTAGGCTGCTTGTCGTTGGTCAGCCTGGCGAGTCATGCCGAAACCCTCAATGGCCTGTATCAAGTGCTTGAACCGGTCAGCAGCCAGTCGCCCCAAGAGCGCGACCAAGCGACCCAGCGAGCCGTGCAAACCCTGGTGATCCGCCTGACCGGCGACGCCAAGGCCGCCGAAGGCCCGGGCCTGGCGGCAATTCGCAAAGATCCGCAGCAAATCATCAGCCAATATGGCTACGACGCTGGCCCACCCGAGAGCCTGCAGGTGGATTTCGACCCGGTGAGCACCGATCGCGCCCTGCGTGCAGCGGGCCTGTCGATCTGGGGCAGTAATCGGCCGTCGATTCTCGGCTGGTGGCTGAACGACTCCACCGAAGGCAGCAGCCTGGTGGGTGATGGTCAAGCCGTTGCCGGTGCCCTGCGCCGTGCGGCGCAACACCGGGGTTTGCCGTTGCGCCTGCCGTTGGGTGATCTGGATGAACAGGTCGTCGCCACTGCGCCGAATCTGGAAAGCGCCGATGCCACGCCACTGCGTGCAGCCTCCGAGCGCTACGGTGCCGACGCGTTGCTCGCGGTGCACGCCCGTCAGGAAGGCAACCAGTGGCAGGCCAAATGGCGCCTGTGGCTGGGCGACAAGACTGAGCAGGGCACCGCCCAGGGCGCCGACACCGCTGCCGTGGCCGACGCCGTATTGCTCGCTGTCAGCCAAAAGCTGGCGCCACGTTTTGCGGTCAAGCCCGGCGTGAGCAGTGAGCAATTGCTCGAAGTGCAGGGCATGAACCTGGAACGCTACGCTGCACTGGGCCATCTGCTCGAACCTTTTGGTGGTCAGCCGCAGTTGGTCGACGGCACTCGCATTGTGTACCGCGTCAACGGCAGTGCTGATCAGTTGCGTACTCAGTTGAGCCTGGCCAAGTTGCAGGAAGTGCCTGCGGGCGAAGCTGCTGTTCAGCCGCCGGTGGCAGAGGGTGCCCAGGCACCCGCAGCACCTGAACCTCAGGCTCAGCTGCGTTTTCGGTGGTAAGTGTTCTTCCTCTATAGATAGAAGCAAATAATGGAGTGGTTTATGGCGGATACGCGTCGTTGGGTGTGGCTTGGCGGGATTGTCCTGCTGTGCGTTTTTGTGTTCTTGCTGCATTCGATCCTGACGCCGTTCCTGGTCGCGCTGCTGCTGGCTTATCTGTTCGATCCCGTGGTGGATCGTCTGGAGAAGGCCGGCCTGTCGCGCACCTTGGGTGTGGTAGCGGTGTTTGCCTTGTTCACGTTGATCATCACCGCGCTGGTATTGGTGCTGGTGCCGATGCTGGCCAAGCAGCTGTTTCGCCTGTATGAACTGGCGCCGCAGATGCTTGACTGGCTGCAGCACACGGCAATGCCGTGGGCGCAGGCCAAGCTGGGGCTGGCGGACGGTTTCTGGAAGTTCGACAAGGTCAAGGCGGCGATCAGTGAGCACATGGGGCAGACCACCGATATTGTCGGTGTCGTGCTCAGTCAGGCCACGGCGTCCAGTTTGGCGTTGATCGGCTGGTTGACCAACCTGGTGCTGATCCCCGTGGTGGCGTTCTACCTGCTGCGTGACTGGGACATCATGATGGCCAAGATCCGCAGCCTGCTGCCGCGCAATAACGAGGAGCGCATCGTCTCCCTGGCGGAGGAGTGCCATGAGGTGCTGGGCGCGTTTGTGCGGGGCCAGTTGCTGGTGATGCTCGCGCTGGGGATCATCTACGCCGCGGGGTTGATGGCGATCGGCCTGGAGCTGGGCCTGTTGATCGGCTTGATTGCCGGTCTGGCTGCCATCGTGCCGTACATGGGCTTTGTGATCGGGATTGGCGCGGCGCTGGTGGCGGGGTTGTTCCAGTTTGGCGGGGACCTGTACCCGATGCTCGGGATTGTTGCGGTGTTTATGGTCGGCCAGGCCCTTGAAGGGATGGTGTTGACGCCCTTGCTGGTGGGCGACCGGATCGGCCTGCACCCGGTGGCGGTAATCTTCGCGATCCTGGCTGGCGGTGAGCTGTTTGGTTTTACGGGCATCCTGCTGGCGCTGCCGGTGGCGGCGGTGATCATGGTGCTGGTGCGCCATGTGCATGATCTGTACAAGGATTCGGATGTGTACACCGGGGTTGAAGACCCCGACCTGTAACCGCTTCGTCACAAACCCGGCCCAGGCCGGGTTTGTTGTTTCTACGGGCAGGGCGTCAAACAATTTGCGCAAATCGCCCAAGTTAACGCAAACCTTTGATTTTGCTTGTGGTCTGCTGCATTGTGCGCCCGGCGTCACGGGTATAAACTTTGCAAACTTTACACAGAGGCCACTAACGGTTCGTTTGGAGCCGTTCAGTCAGCATGAAACCGATTCAGCTGCCCTTGGGTGTGCGTCTGCGTGACGACGCCACCTTTATCAATTACTACCCAGGCGCCAATGCCGCTGCACTCGGCTATGTCGAGCGGCTTTGCGAAGCCGACGCCGGGTGGACTGAAAGCCTGATCTATCTGTGGGGCAAGCACGGCGTGGGGCGTACCCACCTGTTGCAGGCGGCGTGCCTGCGCTTCGAGCAAATGGGCGAACCGGCGGTTTACCTGCCGTTGGCGGAGTTGATGGACCGTGGTATCGGCATCTTCGACCACCTGGAGCAATACGAATTGGTGTGCCTGGATGATCTGCAGGCGATTGCCGGCAAGGCGGATTGGGAAGAGGCGCTGTTCCACCTGTTCAATCGGCTGCGTGACAGCGGCCGGCGCCTGTTGATCGCCGCGTCTACCTCGCCGCGTGAATTGCCGGTGAAGCTGGCCGACCTCAAGTCGCGCCTGACCCTGGCGCTGATTTTCCAGATGCGCCCATTGTCCGACGAGGACAAATTGCGTGCCCTGCAATTGCGTGCATCTCGTCGCGGCCTGCACCTTACCGACGAAGTCGGGCATTTTATTCTCACTCGCGGCACCCGCAGCATGAGTGCATTGTTCGATTTGCTCGAACAGCTCGATCAGGCCTCGTTGCAGGCCCAGCGCAAGCTGACCATCCCCTTCCTCAAGGAAACCCTCGGCTGGTAGCCAGCCCTTGTAGTGCGCGGCTTTCGGCAAATTTCAGGCGCCAGAAAACCTGCGTTTGGGCCGCTTTGGCCACGCAAAAGGCGTGTAATGGGTGTTAAGCGGTTAGATGTCATCGTTCAAACAAGAAGTCACATAGATCACGATTGAATTTGCAAATCGATGTGATAGTGGGCATAGTCTCGACTTCTTTACATACCAGCCACGGTCGTGCCCATGCTAAATCGCTTCGCACCCCTCGTGCCTCTCGCACTCGTTACCCTGTTGTTTGGTTGCGCCACCCACACTCAAAACGTGGCTGAGCAGCAAAAACCAGCACAACAGTCCCAGGCAAAGTTCGTTGCAACGCAGTCTTCCACTGTTTACGAGGAAGAAGTTGCAACTGAAAAAGAACTCGCCGACTTCGCCGGCAGCAAGCCTTACCAGCTTCCAGTTCTGGCCGACAGCATCCTTGAACGCGGCATGTCCCTGATCGGTACCCGTTACCGTTTCGGCGGTACCTCTGAAGCCGGTTTCGACTGCAGCGGCTTCATCGGCTACCTGTTTCGTGAAGAGGCCGGCATGAACCTGCCTCGCTCGACCCGCGAAATGATCAACGTGGATGCACCGTTGGTCGCACGCAATAACCTCAAGCCCGGTGATCTGCTTTTCTTTAGTACGGCGGGCCGTGGCCGTGTGAGCCACGCCGGTATCTACTTGGGCGATAACCAGTTTATTCACTCCAGCAGCCGTCGCAGTGGCGGTGTGCGCGTCGACAACCTGGGTGACAGCTACTGGAGCAAAACCTTCATCGAAGCCAAGCGCGCACTCGCCATGGCCCCGACGACGGTTACCGCTAGTAAGTAAAGTTAAAGTGATACTTGAAGTTTGACGTGTAAGCGCTAGAATCCCTGGATATTGTTGTAATCCGTTCGCGCGAGCTTTGCTTGCGCGTTCTGGTTTTCAGCGTTCGGCAGCGAAAAGCCGCATCCAGACCAGGATTGTTCTGCCCATGTCGACCTCAGCCCGCCTCATTCTTCTTGTTTGCGCCGCGCTCCTCAGCGCCTGCGCAAGCCGTCCACCGCCGCCCGCTCCTGTAGCGGTCAAGCCCAAGCCGGTGTTCAATTACTCCACGCAGAATTTCTCGCCGGCAGCCGAAGACGTGCTCTTTCGTGCGCTGGGCCTGGTCGGCACGCCTTATCGCTGGGGCGGCAACACGCCGGACTCCGGGTTTGATTGCAGCGGCCTGATCGGGTTTGTCTACCGTGACGCCGCGGGCATCAGCCTGCCGCGCACCACCCGTGAATTGATCGTGATGCGTGCCCAGGACGTGAGCGAAAATAACCTGCAGACCGGCGACCTGATCTTCTTCGCCACTGGCGGCGGCTCAAAGGTGAGCCACGCGGGCATCTACGTGGGCGAAGGGCGATTCGTGCATGCACCGCAGACCGGCGGCACGGTGAAGCTGGATACGCTGTCCAAAGCCTATTGGCAAAATGCCTACCTGAGCGCCAAGCGCGTGTTGCCGGCGAGTCTGGCGCGTAACCCGTAAGGCGAGTGCAGATCCCAATGTGGGAGCGG
The DNA here is from genome assembly GCF_047943075.1 of Pseudomonas sp. NFX183. Classification (NCBI taxonomy): domain Bacteria; kingdom Pseudomonadati; phylum Pseudomonadota; class Gammaproteobacteria; order Pseudomonadales; family Pseudomonadaceae; genus Pseudomonas; species Pseudomonas sp. NFX183. The sequence goes on from NZ_CP181333.1 coordinate 4,050,881, forward strand.
GCAAACCCGCTCCCACATTGGTTTTAGGCTGTACCCGGGATCGGCTATTTGGCTGCCGACACCCGCCACACCTTATTCCCCACGTCATCGGCCACCAGCAAATCTCCCTGCTGATCAATCACCACGCCGACCGGTCGGCCCATGGCTTTCTCATCGCTGTTGAGAAACCCGGTCAGCACATCCACCGGCTGGCCTTTGGGTTGGCCGCCTTCGAACGGCACGAAGATCACCTTGTAGCCACTGTGCGGTTTGCGGTTCCACGAACCGTGCTGGCCGATAAACGCGCCGTTGCTGAACTGCGCCGGCAGTTTGCTGCCCTCGGCGAAGGTCAGGCCCAATGATGCGGTGTGCGGCCCCACGGCATAGTCCGGAGCGATGGCCTTGGCGACCAGGTCCAGGTTCTGCGGCGTGACGCGCACATCCACGTGTTGCCCGTAGTAGCTGAATGGCCAGCCATAAAACGCGCCATCCTTGACCGACGTGATGTAGTCCGGCACCAGGTCGCTGCCGATCTCATCGCGCTCATTCACCGCCGTCCACAGCTTGCCGCTCTGCGGTTCCCAGGCCATGCCGTTGGGGTTGCGCAGGCCGGAGGCGAAAATACGGTGCTGGCCTGTGGCACGGTCGACTTCCCAGATCGCCGCGCGGCCTTCTTCGGCTGCCAGGCCGTTTTCGCCGACGTTGCTGTTGGAGCCGACACTCACGTACAGCTTGCTGCCGTCCTTGCTGGCCACCACGTTTTTCGTCCAGTGGTGGTTGATGCTGCCGCCCGGCAGGTCAACCACCGTGGTGCCGGCAGCCTTGATCGCGGTTTCGCCCGGTTGATAGGGGAAGCGCAGCAGTTTGTCCGAGTCCGCCACGTACAGGTCGTTGCCGACCAGGGTCATGCCGAACGGCGAGTTGAGGTTCTCCAGGAACACGGTGCGGGTCTCGGCCACGCCATCGTGGTCGGCATCGCGCAGCAGGGTGATGCGGTTCGGGCTCGGCACGGCCGCACCGGCGCGCCCCATGACCTTCTCCATCACCCAGCCGCGAATGCCCTTGGCATCATCCGGCTTGGGCGGCGCGTTGGTTTCTGCCACCAGCACGTCGCCGTTGGGCAATACATACAGCCAGCGCGGGTGATCCAGGCCGTCTGCAAACGCCGCGACCTGAGTGCCGGCGGCGGCCGTAGGCTTCGCGCCGTCTGGCCAGCCAATCGCCGGGGCAATGTTTACGGTGGGGATCAGGGTTTTGTTCGGCTCCGGCAGCTTGGGCGCAGGCCCGGTGCCGTCGGACACCTGCAGGGTAGAGCTTTCACCGCAGGCGGCGAGGGTGCCGGCGAGCATGATCAGTAAGGCAAGTCTGGTTTTATGCATGGTTTTCTCCTTGATACCTGTAAGGGTAGAGGCGTTTGCCGGTCCGATCGTTCAAGTGCAAGGCCGGCTTTAATTGACGCTCCACCCCCAACCCACTAACCTTCGCGGCTTGTTCCAGGTGCTCTGTGACCTGTGGGTCGACAGAGTGAAACAGGGAAGCCGGTGAGTGAGCGCACTTGTACACAGTGCTGCCGCGATTCCGGCGCTGCCCCCGCAACGGTAAATGAGTCAAAACGGTGCCTTTTGCCACTGTATCCGCGTGATATGGGAAGGCGCGCCGTCGGCCTGCTCGCTCGCTGAGCAAGCGCCACTCATGAGTCCGGAGACCGGCCTGGATCATCCAACAGCATCACGGTGGGCGATGCTTGGCTGTCTGTTTGTCTATTTTCCTGCCCGCCGTTTTTTGTCCAGCCCCAACGGAGAGCTGCCATGACCGATTCCCCCGACCGCGACGAACGCCACCTGGCGCGCATGCTGCGCAAAAAAGCCGTGATCGACGAGCGCATCGCCAACTCCCCGAACGAATGCGGCTTGCTGCTGGTATTGACCGGCAACGGCAAAGGCAAAAGCAGCTCGGCGTTTGGCATGCTTGCCCGTGCCATGGGCCACGGCATGCAGTGCGGCGTGGTGCAATTCATCAAGGGGCGCAACAGCACCGGCGAGGAGCTGTTCTTCCGCCGCTTCCCCGAGCAAGTGCGCTTTCACGTGATGGGCGAAGGCTTTACCTGGGAAACCCAGGACCGTCAGCGCGACATCGCCGCCGCCGAAGCCGCCTGGGCGGTGTCCCGCGCAATGCTGCAAGACCCTTCCATCGGCCTTGTGGTGCTGGATGAACTGAACATCGCCCTCAAGCACGGCTACCTTGATCTGGACCAGGTACTCAGCGACTTGCAAGCCCGCCCGCCGATGCAGCACGTGGTGGTCACCGGCCGTGGCGCCAAGCCTGAGTTGATCGAAATGGGCGACACCGTCACCGAAATGGGCATGCTCAAGCACGCGTTCCAGGCCGGTATCAAGGCACAGAAGGGCGTCGAACTTTGAATCAGCCCCGTCATTGCCCGGCCGTACTGATCGCCGCACCGGCATCCGGCCAGGGCAAAACCACCGTCACCGCCGCGCTCGCCCGTTTGCACCGCAACCTGGGGCGCAAGGTGCGCGTGTTCAAGTGCGGGCCGGACTTTCTCGACCCGATGATTCACGAGCGCGCCAGCGGTGCGCCGGTGTACCAGTTGGACATGTGGATGGTCGGCGAGCAGGAAAGTCGCCGTTTGCTGTGGGAAGCGGCGGGCGAGGCTGACCTGATCCTGATCGAAGGCGTGATGGGCCTGTTCGACGGTACGCCTTCCAGCGCCGACCTGGCGCGGCACTTTGGTGTGCCGGTGCTGGGCGTGATCGACGGCACCGCCATGGCCCAGACCTTTGGCGCGCTGGCCTTGGGCCTGGCGCGCTATCAGCCGGACCTGCCGTTCGCCGGCGTGCTGGCCAACCGCGTTGGCACCCTGCGCCATGCGCAATTGCTTGAAGGCAGCCTCACTGAAGGCCTGCGCTGGTACGGCGCGTTGTCGCGTGAAACCGGCATCGAGTTGCCCAGCCGCCACCTGGGCCTGGTGCAAGCCAGCGAATTGAATGACCTCGATATGCGCCTGGACGCCGCCGCTCAAGCCCTGGGCAGCAGCTGCGAAGTCGCCGTGCCGCCACCGGTGACGTTCGCCGCGCCCGAAGTGATCGAGGCCGAGCCGCTGCTGGCGGGCGTGCGCATCGCCGTGGCCCGCGACGAAGCCTTTGCGTTTACCTACGGCGCCAGCCTCGACCTGCTGCGTGCGATGGGCGCCGAGTTGCGCTTCTTCTCGCCGATTCACGATAACCAATTGCCTGAGGCCGACAGCCTCTATCTGCCCGGTGGCTACCCGGAATTGCACCACCAGGCGCTGTCGGAAAACACCTCGATGCTTAACGCCATTCGCGCGCATCACGCGGCGGGCAAACCGTTGCTCGCCGAGTGCGGCGGCATGCTCTACCTGCTGGACTCGCTGACCGATGTCGACGGCAACCGTGCCGAATTGGTTGGCCTGCTGCAGGGCGACGCGGTGATGCAAAAGAAGCTGGCGGCGCTGGCTTTGCAAAGTGTCGAGTTGCCGGAAGGCGTGCTGCGCGGCCATACCTATCACCATTCGCTGACCAGCACCGAGTGGCAGCCGATCGCCCGAGGCTTGAGCCCTAACGGCGGGCGTGGCGCCGAGGCGGTTTATAGGCAGGGGCGGATGACGGCTTCCTACGTGCACTTTTACTTCCCCTCCAACCCGGCGGCGGTGGCTGCATTGTTTGCGCCTGGCCCTGAGACCGCTATCGCGGGCAAGCCCGCTCCCACAACTGACCAAGTTGAAACTCAATCCAATGTGGGAGCGGGCTTGCCCGCGATAGGGCCATGACTGACAACGCCTTCCCCGAAGCCGAACGCCAGGCCGTCTACCGCGCCATCGCCGAACGCCGTGACATGCGCCACTTCACCGGCGGCAGCGTGGCCCCCGAGTTGCTGCAACGCCTGCTCCAGGCCGCACACCAGGCGCCCAGCGTCGGCTTGATGCAACCGTGGCGATTCATCCGCATCAGCGACCGCGCCCTGCGCGGCCAAATCCAGCAACTGGTGGAAGAAGAGCGCGTGCGCACCGCCGAGGCCCTGGGCCAGCGCTCCGACGAATTCATGAAGCTCAAGGTCGAAGGCATCCACGACTGCGCCGAAGTGCTGGTGGCTGCGCTGATGGATGATCGCGAGCGGCACATCTTTGGCCGGCGCACCTTGCCGGAAATGGACATGGCCTCGTTATCCTGTGCAATCCAGAACCTGTGGCTGGCCGCCCGCGTCGAAGGCCTTGGGATGGGCTGGGTTTCGTTGTTCGAACCCCAGGCCCTGGCCGACCTGCTGGGGTTGCCGGCGGGTGCAAAGCCCCTGGCCGTGTTGTGCCTGGGCCCGGTGGCCGAGTTCTACCCGGCACCGATGTTGCAACTCGAAGGCTGGACCGAACCACGGCCGCTGAGTGACATGGTGTATGAGAATGTGTGGGGAGTGACTCAATGAGTGTGGCCTTGCTGTGTGTCGCTGCGGTGGCGCTGGATGCGCTGCTGGGCGAGCCCAGGCGCTGGCATCCGCTGGTGGCGTTCGGCAACTTTGCCGGGCGCATCGAAAAACGTTTCAACAGCGGCGGCCGCGGGTGGCGCAGCCACGGCGTGACCGCATGGTTTATCGCGGTGGTGCCGCTGACGTTGTTGGCCACCGCGCTGTCGTGGGCGCCGTATATCGGCTGGGTGCTGGAGATTCTGGCGCTGTACATGGCGCTGGGCATGCGCAGCCTTGGCGAGCACGTGATTCCCGTCGCCCAGGCGTTGCGCAGTGGTGACTTGGATGAAGCACGTAAACGCGTGAGCTACCTCGTCAGCCGTCAGACCAGCGAACTGGACAGCACTGAAGTCGCGCGCGCCGCGACTGAATCGGTGCTCGAGAACGGCAGCGATGCGGTGTTCGCCGCGCTGTTCTGGTTTGTCGTGGCCGGTGTGCCCGGCGTGGTGCTTTATCGCCTGAGCAACACCCTCGATGCCATGTGGGGTTATCGCAACGAGCGCTTTGAGCGTTTCGGCTGGGCGGCGGCAAAAATCGACGATGTGCTCAACTACATTCCTGCGCGTCTGGTGGCGTTGACCTACGCGGTACTCGGCAAAACCCGCCTGGCGCTTAAATGCTGGCGCACCCAGGCGCCGACCTGGGACAGCCCCAACGCCGGGCCGGTGATGGCGGCCGGTGCGGGCGCTTTGGGTGTTGAATTGGGCGGCGCGGCGATTTATCACGGCGAACTGCATCAGCGTGCGCAGTTGGGCGAAGGCCCGGCGGCCGATGCCGACGCCATCGACCGTGGCTGGCAACTGGTGCAGCGCGGCGTATGGTTATGGCTGTTGATCCTGTGCGCGGGGGCGCAATTTTATGCTTGAGCACGGTGGCCGGCTGCGCAGGGCAGTGATTCAGTACGGGATTGCCGAAGCGGACTGGCTCGACCTGTCCAGCGGCCTGGCGCCCTGGCCGTGGCCGATTCCCGAGATTCCGCTGCGGGCCTGGGCGCGATTGCCGGAAACCGACGACGGCCTGGAAAAGGCCGCCAGCGAGTACTACGGCGCCGCCCACGTGTTGCCGGTGGCGGGTTCCCAGGCGGCGATTCAGTTGCTGCCGCGTTTGCGTCGCTCCGGCAAGGTCGGCGTGTTGTCGCCGTGTTATGCCGAACACGCCGAAGCCTGGCGCCGCGCCGGTTACGTGGTGCGCGAAGTGCAGGAGCAGGAAGTCGACTTTTTTCTCGACGGCCTCGACGTGCTGGTGGTGGTCAATCCAAATAACCCCACCGGCCTGAGTCTGCCGCCGCAGCGCCTGCTCGACTGGCACTCACGGTTGGCCCAGCGCGGCGGCTGGCTGGTGGTGGACGAAGCGTTTATGGACGTGACCCCGCAAATGAGCCTCGCCAGCCAGGCCCATCAAGTCGGCCTGATTGTGTTGCGCTCATTCGGCAAGTTCTTCGGCCTGGCCGGTGTGCGCCTGGGCTTTGTGCTGGCGGAACGCATGCTGCTCAAGTTGTTGGCCGAACAGCTCGGCCCGTGGGCAGTCAGTGGGCCGACACGGGTGCTTGGCCAGGTGTGCCTGCGCGATACGGCCGGGCATGCCGAACAGCGTCATCGCTGTATCGAGGCTGGCCAGCGCTTGTTTGCGCTGCTTGAGCGCCACGGCTTTGAGCCTAAGGGCGGCTGCGCGTTGTTCCAATGGCTGATCACCCCACACGCCGAACGCCTGCACGAATTCATGGCCCAACGCGGCATCCTGCTGCGCCTGTTTGTCCACGACAGCAGCCTGCGCTTCGGTCTGCCCGACACGGAGGCCGATTGGTTGCGACTCGATGAGGCCCTGGCCGCTTACAAGGACGCCGCATGAGTACGCTGATGGTGCAAGGCACCACGTCTGACGCCGGTAAAAGCACGCTGGTGACCGCGCTGTGCCGTTGGCTGGTACGCCAAGGCATTGGCGTGGTGCCGTTCAAACCGCAGAACATGGCGCTCAACAGCGCCGTCACCGCTGAGGGCGGCGAGATCGGCCGCGCCCAGGCCGTGCAGGCCCAGGCCGCCAACCTGGCGCCGCACACCGACATGAACCCGGTGCTGCTCAAACCCAACAGTGACACCGGCTCCCAAGTGATTATCCATGGCCGTGCCGTGACCAGCATGAACGCCGTGGCCTATCACGACTACAAGGCCATCGCGATGCAGGCGGTGCTCGCCTCTCATGCACGGTTGAGCGAGGCCTACCCTGTGGTGATGGTGGAAGGCGCGGGCTCCCCGGCGGAAATCAACCTGCGCGCCAATGACATTGCCAATATGGGTTTCGCCGAGGCCGTGGATTGCCCGGTGCTGCTGATCGCCGATATCAATCGCGGCGGGGTGTTTGCGCATCTGGTCGGCACCCTCCAATTGCTGTCGCCGACCGAGCAGGCGCGCGTCAAAGGCTTCATTATCAATCGCTTTCGCGGTGATATCGCGCTGTTGCAGCCGGGGCTCGATTGGCTCGAAGCGCACACCGGCAAGCCGGTGGTGGGCGTGCTGCCCTACGTGATGGACCTGCACCTGGAAGCCGAAGACGGCATCGACCAGCGCCAGATCGACAAGGCCGCCCAAGTACTCAAGGTGGTGGTGCCGGTGTTGCCGCGCATCAGCAACCACACGGATTTTGACCCGCTGCGTTTGCATCCCCAGGTGGATTTACAGTTTATCGGCCCTGGTCAGGCCATTCCGGCTGCCGACCTGATCATCCTGCCGGGCTCGAAAAGCGTGCGCAGCGATCTGGCTTATCTGCGCGCCAACGGCTGGGACACTGCCGTTGCGCGGCACTTGCGCTACGGCGGCAAGGTGCTGGGGATTTGCGGCGGCCTGCAGATGCTCGGCGAGCAGGTGCATGACCCGCTCGGCCTGGAAGGGTTGGCCGGTTCCAGCGAGGCCCTGGGGTTGCTGGCGTTCAGCACCACGCTGGAACAAGAGAAACAATTGCGCAATGTGCGCGGACGGTTGCTGCTGGAAGATGCCGAAGTCAGTGGTTATGAAATCCATGCGGGCGTGACCTCCGGCAGTGCCCTGTCGAACGCCGCCGTGCTGTTGGATGACGGCCGCAGTGACGGCGCCCTGAGTGAAGACGGTCAGATTCTTGGCACGTATCTGCACGGCGTGTTCGAAACCCCGGCGGCGTGCAGTGCGTTACTGCGCTGGGCCGGGCTGCAGGATGTGCAAGAGGTGGATTACCACGCCCTGCGCGAGCGCGATATTGAGCGCCTGGCGGACCTGGTGGAGCACCATCTGGACACCGAACTGTTGCGCAAGCTATGCGGGATCTGACGGTGTACACCCAATCCCCCAGCAGGCGCCGGCCCGCCAGCCTCGGTTCAGCTGATGCACCTCACCTCAGAAGTATTAGCGGGCTTGCTCGCGAATGGGGGGCTTCAGTGACAAATCGGCTGACTGACCCACCGCGTTCGCGAGCAAGCCCGCTGCCACACGGGGCAGTGCCCGCCTCACATTATCAGTCGGCCGACACAGGTGCCTTTCCATGTATCAACTGATCCTCGGTGGCGCCCGTTCCGGCAAGAGCCGCCTCGCCGAAAAGCTGGCAAGTGAAAGTGGCTTGCATGTCGTCTATATCGCCACCAGCCAGCCGCTGGACGGCGAGATGAACGAGCGCGTCGCACTGCATCGCCAGCGCCGTCCCGATCATTGGGGGCTGATCGAAGAACCCATCGAGCTGGCGCGTGTACTGCGCGAAAGCGCCGCCGCCGACCGCTGCCTGCTGGTGGATTGCCTGACCCTGTGGCTCACCAACTTGCTGATGCTGGAGAACCCCGCACGCCTGGCGTTCGAGCGCGATCAACTGCTGCAAACCCTGGCCTCGCTGCCGGGTGAAATCATTTTTGTCAGCAACGAAACCGGAATGGGTGTCGTGCCGCTGGGCGAATTGACTCGCCGCTATGTGGATGAAGCCGGTTGGCTGCATCAAGCCTTGGCCGAGCGGTGTCAGCGTGTGGTCCTGACCGTCGCCGGCCTGCCCCTGACTTTGAAAGGTACTGCGTTATGACTGACTCCTGGTGGCTCAACCCCTGCAAGGCCGTCGACACTTCGGCGCATGAACACGCGCTGGCTCGCCAGCAGCAACTGACCAAGCCAGCCGGCTCGCTCGGCCAGCTCGAAGCCATCGCGGTGCAATTGGCCGGCTTGCAAGGCCAGGTCAAACCTGCGGTGGATCAGGTGTGGATCGCCATCTTCGCCGGTGACCACGGCGTGGTTGCAGAAGGCGTATCGGCATTTCCACAGGAAGTGACCGGCCAGATGTTGCACAACTTTGTCACCGGTGGCGCGGCCATCAGCGTATTGGCGCGGAAGTTGAATGCGCAGCTGGAAGTGGTCGACCTCGGCACCGTCACGCCGTCGTTGGATCTGCCGGGTGTGCGTCATCTGAATATCGGCGCCGGCACGGCCAATTTCGTCAACGGCCCGGCGATGACCGCAGCGCAAGGGCGACTTGCGCTGCAAGCCGGGCGTGACAGTGCGCACCGTGCGTTGCAAAACGGCGCACAGCTGTTTATCGGCGGCGAGATGGGCATCGGCAATACCACCGCCGCCAGCGCCTTGGCGTGCGCGTTGCTCGATTGCCAGGTGAGCGACCTGACCGGCCCGGGCACCGGCTTGAACGCCCAGGGCGTCAGCCACAAAGTGGCGGTGATTGAACGCGCGCTGGCCTTGCATGCGGCGCAACGTGACGACGCGCTGAACACGTTGTTCAACCTGGGTGGTTTCGAAATTGCCGCGTTGGTGGGGGCTTATCTGGCCTGCGCCCAGGAGGGCATCGTGGTGCTGGTGGACGGGTTTATCTGCACGGTCGCGGCGCTGGTGGCCACACGCCTGAATCCGGCGTGCCGGGAGTGGTTGGTGTTCGGCCACCGCGGCGCTGAGCCCGGTCATCGTCATGTGCTGCACAGCCTCGACGCGCAACCGCTGCTGGAACTGGGTCTGCGCCTGGGTGAGGGCAGCGGTGCGGCGCTGGCGGTGCCATTGTTGCGCCTGGCGTGCGCGCTGCACGGGCAGATGGCGACGTTCGCCGAAGCCGCCGTGGCAGACCGCCCGGCATGACCTTGCACCTGGACCTGCTGCGCCACGGCGAAACCGAGCTGGGCGGCGGCCTGCGCGGCAGCCTGGACGACGCGCTCACCGCCAAAGGCTGGGAGCAGATGCGCACCGCCGTGGCAAAGCAGGGGCCGTGGGACCGGTTGGTCAGTTCGCCACTGCAACGCTGCGCGCTGTTCGCCCACGAGCTGGGCGCACGGCTTGGGGTGCCGGTGAGCCTGGAAAAGGATCTGCAGGAGCTGCACTTCGGCGCCTGGGAAGGGCAGAGCGCGGCGGCGCTGATGCAAACCGATGCCGAAGGACTGGGCCGGTTCTGGGCTGATCCCTACAGCTTTACACCGCCTGAAGGCGAGCGCGTCAGCGACTTTTCTGCACGCGTTCTCGGCGCCGTCTCACGGTTGCATCAGGCATATGCCGCACAGCGCGTGCTGTTGATCAGCCACGGTGGCGTGATGCGGCTGCTGCTGGCGCATGCGCGCGGTTTGCCACGTGAGCAGCTGCTGAATGTCGAGGTCGGCCACGGTGGGCTGTTCAGCCTGCAGGTGATGGCCGACGGTCTGCTGAAGGAAGGAGTCTGAGGATGCTGGCGTTCTGGATCGCCCTGCAATTTCTCAGCAGCCTGCCGATTCGCCTGCCCGGCATGCCGCAGCCTCAGGAATTGGGGCGTTCGTTGCTGTTTTACCCGGTGGTGGGGTTGCTGTTCGGGCTGCTGTTGTGGGCCCTGAACACCGCCCTGATGGGCGCACCGTTATTGCTGCATGCGGCGCTGGTGCTGACAGCCTGGGTGTTGCTCAGCGGCGGCTTGCATCTGGACGGCCTGGCGGACAGCGCCGATGCCTGGCTCGGTGGCTTTGGCGACCGCGAGCGCACGCTGACTATCATGAAAGACCCGCGCAGCGGGCCGATTGCCGTGGTCACTCTGGGGCTGGTGTTGTTGCTCAAATTCACCGCACTGGTGGCCTTGATCGAGCAGCACAACGGCGCGGCGCTGATTCTGGCGCCGCTGATCGGGCGCGCTTCGATGCTGGCGCTGTTCCTTACCACGCGCTACGTGCGTGCAGGCGGTTTGGGCCAGGCACTGTCGGATCATTTACCCAGGATCGTCGGCCAACAGGTGCTGATCCTCAGCGGTCTGGCCTGTGTGCTGATCGGCGGTTTCAGTGGCGGGATCGCTGTTTTACTCGCTGCGCTGTGCTTTATCGGGCTGCGTCAGTTGATGGTCAACCGGCTGGGTGGCACCACGGGTGACACCGCCGGCGCATTGTTGGAGTTGCTGGAAGTCGCGGTTTTGGTCGGCCTGGCGCTGTAACACTTTCTTGCATTTTCATAATCGCGGGTATATACACGCTCCATGCTTGCCTCCCAATGTTTATGCACCAACCTGCGACGTGCCGCCCGTGGCGTCAGCAGGCATTACGACGGCGCTCTCGACGGCTTCGGGATCAACGTTGCCCAGTATTCTTTGCTGTGTAACCTGCAGCGCCTCGATCAACCGAGCATTTCCAGCCTGGCCGAAGCCATGGGCCTGGACCGCAGTACCCTGGGGCGCAACCTGCGGGTATTGGAGGGCGAGGGTTTGGTGCAGTTGGTCGAGGGCGATGACTTGCGCAACCGCTTGGTGGTGTTGACCGTCGCCGGCGAAGAACGCCTGGCTGCCGCGTTGCCGGCTTGGGAGGCGGCGCAGCAGAAATTGATAGATCAGTTGGGCGCCGAGAAGCGTGAAACCTTGTTGGCCTTGCTGGACGAACTCGCCTGAGCGCGGATTTGTTCGACTACAAGCGGGTATATACCCGCGAGCGGAGAATAAGAAATGACCTCGATGTGGCGCACCAGTGGCTGGGTTCTCGTGGGAAGTGCGCTGATCCTGGCGTTGTCGTTGGGCGTGCGGCACGGCTTTGGTCTGTTCCTGTCGCCGATGAGCATGGAATTTGGCTGGGGCCGTGAAACCTTTGCCTTCGCCATTGCCCTGCAAAACCTGATCTGGGGCCTGGCGCAACCGTTTACCGGCGCCTTGGCCGACCGCTTCGGCGCGACCAAGGCGGTGTTTGTCGGTGGGGTGCTGTACGCCGCGGGGCTGGTGTTGATGGGCATGTCGGATTCCGCGTGGTCGCTGTCGCTCAGCGCGGGTTTGCTGATTGGGATCGGCCTGTCGGGCACTTCGTTCTCGGTGATTCTCGGTGTGGTCGGCCGCGCCGTGCCGCCGGAAAAACGCAGCATGGCCATGGGCATTGCCAGCGCCGCAGGGTCGTTCGGCCAGTTTGCGATGGTGCCGGGCACCCTGGGCCTGATCAGTTGGCTGGGCTGGTCGGCCGCTTTGTTGGCGTTGGGCCTGATGGTGGCGCTGATCCTGCCGTTGGTGGCAATGCTCAAGGACAAACCGCTGCCGGCGATGGTCGGCCAGCAAACCCTGCGTGAAGCCCTGAAAGAGGCCTGCTCGCACTCCGGCTTCTGGCTGCTGGCGTTCGGTTTTTTTGTCTGCGGTTTCCAGGTGGTGTTTATCGGCGTGCACTTGCCGGCGTACCTGGTGGACCAGCATCTGCCGGCCACGGTGGGTACCACGGTATTGGCGTTGATCGGCCTGTTTAACGTGTTTGGCACTTATACCGCTGGCTGGCTCGGCGGGCGCATGTCCAAGCCGCGTTTGCTCACCGGCCTGTACCTGTTGCGCGCGGTGGTGATCGTGCTGTTCCTGTGGGCGCCGGTGACCGAAGTGACGGCCTACCTGTTCGGCATGGCCATGGGCTTTCTGTGGCTGTCCACCGTGCCGCTGACCAACGGCACTGTCGCGACGCTGTTTGGCGTGCGAAACCTCTCGATGCTCGGTGGGATTGTGTTTCTGTTCCACCAGCTTGGTTCGTTCCTCGGCGGCTGGTTAGGCGGGGTGGTCTATGATCGAACCGGCAACTACGATTTGATCTGGCAGGTGGCGATTCTTTTGAGCTTGCTCGCTGCGGCCCTCAACTGGCCGGTGCGCGAGCGGCCGGTGGCGCGCTTGCAGGCGCAGATGGAGGCGGCATGAGTTTGACGGCAAGAGGGTTGCTGATCTCGGCAGGCCTGGTTCTGTTGCTGCTGGCCTGGTGGGGCTGGCAGCACGGCGGGCTGGCATTGATGCAACTGGGGATGTCGATCTGTTAAGTTCTGTGTCTGATCTGACTCAAGGACCTTCGACATGCTGATGCGCTGGCTCGCTGTACCCGTCCTGATGGCTGTAGGCAGTCTGGCCATGGCCGCCAACTGTCCGCCGTTGCTGGAGGGGCAATTGCCCAAGTTGCGGGCCAAGGAATCCATCGATTTGTGCCAGCGCTTTGCCGGCAAACCCCTGGTCATCGTCAATACCGCCAGCTTTTGTGGTTTCGCGCCGCAATTCAAAGGCCTCGAAGCCTTGTATCAGCGCTACAAGGGCCAGGGGCTGGAAGTGATCGGCGTGCCGTCCGACGACTTCAAGCAGGAAGCCAAGACCGGTGAAGAGACCGCCAAAGTTTGCTACGTGAATTACGGCGTGACCTTCACGATGACCGAGCCGCAGACGGTCAAGGGGCCGGATGCGGTGCACCTGTTCAAGATTCTGGCGCAGCAGACCAGCGCGCCGAAGTGGAATTTCTATAAGTACGTGGTGGATCGCCAGGGCAAGGTGATTGCCAACTTTTCCAGTTTGACCAAGCCGGACAGCCCGGACCTGATCAAGGCGGTGGAGGCAGCGCTGGCCTCGAAGCCCTGATCGCCGGCCATTAAAAAGCCCCGCCTCCTGTGCAGGAGAGCGGGGCTTTTTTATACGCGTTGGATCAGAACTTGTACGTCACACCCAGGCCGAAGCCGTTGGCGCTGTTTTCGTACTTGGCGCTGTAGGACGAACCCAGTGCGTTGGTCTTGTTGACCTTGACTGGCTCTTCCTTCAGGTAGGAGTAAGCCACGTCGACGATCATGTTCGGCATTACTTCGTAGCCCAGGCCAACACTGAAAATGGTCCGGTCGCCGGTAGGGATGCGTGGCGAACGGTCGGTGTTGTTGGTTGGCGACTGGTCGAAAGTCAGGCCGGTACGCAGTACCACTTGTTTGGTGACTTGGTACGAAGTACCCAAGGCATAGGCCCAGGTGTCATGCCAGTTCTGTGGCTCGGTGATGGTACCCACGATCTGCGGAGCGACCAGGCCGCCAGCTCGGGTAACGCCCTCGTTGTCGACAGTGATGTCTTTCAGGCGGCTCCAGCGAGTCCAGGTGGAACCGGCGTAGAGTTTCCAGGCATCGCTCAGGTCCTGTGTCACGGACAGGTCGTAAGACTCAGGCGTATCAATGCTCAACGACGCATCGTAGCGGCCGCTTGCCAGCAGTGGAGCCGTCGGGGTCGGTGCCGATACTTCGGTGTGGCCTTCAAGCTTGTAGCTGACTTTGGAGTGGTAAGTCAGGCCCACGCGCGTGGTATCGGTGGCTTGTACCAGCACGCCGACGTTGAAGCCAACAGCCGTGTCGTCACCTTTGATCGTGACGTTGGTATTCGGGACAGCCGGGTTTGTCGACAGAGCCAACTCAGATTCCAGCTTGCCGGAAATACGGTTGATGGTCGGGCCAAAACCAATGGAAACACGATCGTTGAAGGCGTAGCTGACGGTTGGCTGCAAGGTGATGACCGACACTTTGCTGTAGCTGCCGAACGAGCGACCCTGGAAGCCCCTCTCATAATCGGTAACCAGGCCGAAAGGTGCGTAAACACCAACGCCGACGGCCCACTGATCATTGAGTTTGTTGGTGTAGAAACCAAACGGGACCGCCGTGAAGGGCACCATGTCGCCTTTGTTACTGCCGAAAGAACGGCCGCTGGCGTTTTTGATGTCAGTCGAGGCATCGATAGCGGCTACACCACCGGTAATCTGCTGGCCTTCGAGGCGGGCCATACCGGCAGGGTTACCGTACACAGTGCTGGCGTTATCGGCAGAAGAAGAGCGGCCTGCGAACCCCGTACCCATACCGGCGACGTCTTGTTCGTTCAGGGCAAAGCCGCTTGCGAACAGTTGGGAGGATGCCATGGCAACGGTGAGGCTAAGTGTGGTCTTGAGCATTACTTTTTTCATTATTAGAACTCCGTGGTGATCACCGCTGCGGAAAGTATCAATAATTTTAAGTTAGCGCTATAGGCCGTAATGTCGGAGATAGAGCGGTTTTGTAGGACAATCCGACCAGATTCGAAGGTTTTAGCCGAATCTTGCAAAACGCCTGATCAACAAATGGCCTGATTCATGGGTAAAACACAGGTTTGCCAGGCTTGGGTGAAATCCCGCAGCCGACCTTGAGGGTGAAATATTTCTTTCCAGATACGTGCCATGGCCAATACGTCACCCGGTGGCGGCAGGGCAGGACGATGCTGTTCTACCAGCAGCCAGGCAATGGCGGTGGCGTAGCGCAGGTTGACGGTCAGCTCAAGCTGGGGCGCGCTGAGGAATGCATGTTGACTGGCCAGCCCACGTACCAGGCTGGCGCGCTCGGGGTCTTGGGCAAGGTAGTCGTCCCACAGGGCGCGATGACGAGGTTCGGTGATGCTGTACAGGCCGTGGCCGCGCCGATCATGCAGGGCGGAGCCGAGTTCCGATTGGCTGGCGGCAATGCCCAGCAGCAGGGATTCAGCTGTCGGGTTATGGCGGCCGAGATAAATCAACGTCGGCCTGATCACATAACGACACAATTCGCTGGCGGCGATACCCATACGAGCCTCAATCCATGGAAGTGGTCGACGAAGCCTGAGAGGGGAGCTTGGCAGCAGTGAATCGGACCTCAGGCTCGTCGCAAGCGGATCATGCCGCTTGAGTTGAAGTGTAGTGTCATATTTATGATGTAAAGGTCTGTTTTTAAAACATCTTCTTCATTTAGTTATAACGTTTATATCTATTCGAACTTAGTGCAAGTACTCAAAAGCCGAATTTCGGGCAATAAAAAACCCTGCGTTTCAAGCAGGGTCTTTTGGGTTTCAGCGATTCGGGTCGATCAGGCAATCAATGCCTGACGGGTACGCTCGATCACGGCCTGCAGCGGCTCTGCGCTGGAGTATTGATCGGGGTACAGGCGTTCGCTGTGACGAGCGATGCCGTGTTCGTTGACCAGGGTGAAGCTGAAGCAGCCTTTGCGAGCGGCCATGATCAGGCAGTTCATTGGTGCAAAAGCGTTGGTGAGGGTGCGAATGGCATCCTGAGTGTGGATTTGAGCGGACATATTATTGGTGTTCCTACAAATGACACGGTTAAGAACCGTGCAACGTTAAAACGTTCCAGTAACGTTGATCACCATTGATCAAACGAAGAACCCGACTGGAACAAAGCAGCCAGTTTGAAGCGCTAATAAGTTAGGCGCGCTTGGGCTGGCAGGTAGGTACTTAGGAGGGCAGGCAACACAACAGGGGCAAAGGTTCTGGGCCCGGGGTGAAGATCCTGATCAATTTGCAGGCTGGTTCGTTCAGAGTATTGAAACTTCGCGGCACCCTTTGCTTGTTCAAAGGCAGTGTCGTCGCAAGGAATACCTGGAAACCATCGAGGTGGTCGATCCCGTGTTGTTCAGGGGAGTTGTTCGACCAGAATTGACTTTCAGCTTGGTACTAACGCCGCGGATAGTAACGGATTGAAACACGGAAGGGAAGTGTGCTAGCCAAGAAACTTAATTCAGCCGCCCAACAACCCGCGATAGACCAGCACGGTGGCCGCCGCGGCCAATGAGCAGCCGAGTCCGTAGGCCGCCAGGGTCAAGCGCCAGGACCGGCCGGTCTCGATCACATTCATCACCTCGCGCATGTCGTTGATTCGGCCTTCACTCAACTCTATGCACAGCATTACGGCAGTAAACGCCGCTGATACCAGGATGGCGATGGCAAACAGCGCGCCGTCGGGGGAGGGCAGCGCGGCATTGACCGCCAATGAAGTTACACAGATGGCCAGCAGCAACACGGCGAATAAGAGGATTCCTTTCATCGAGCCTTGGTAGGTTGCGTGTGGGAGTGGGCCAGTGTGGCGAGCCGGCGAGGATTTGAAAAGTGCCTGGTTTGGCCTGTCGGTAACATTTTTAGGACGTGTCGAAGCAAAAAACCGGCGCCATATAGCCAGTGGGTGGGTACTTGTGCACATTAGTTGCGAGGTATGTAACCCGTCTGTCAACGGCCTGGAAGCGCCGCCATTTGCCTGCAATGAAAATTTAAGTCAATGAAAAATATCGCTTTTTTTTATTGGTGAAAAAATCGTCAGTTTGACTGCGGCCCCCGTTCCATGGGCCTTTGCGCGCGTTAAAGGTGGGTTGTCCACTGAGTTATCCACAGCTTCTGTGGATTGTCCCAAGCGCTTGCTCTAGAACGGGCGTGCAGGGATTTTTCAGCTTTACCTGTAGGAAAAAAAGAGTAGAGTGGCGCGCCTTCCGTTCTGTCCCGCAGTGCTTTATGAAGTTTCGCTCAGTATCACCATCTGTTACCGACACCCCTCAGACTGTTACCGCACCCAAGCGTTTCTCCTTGAAAGTCGCCTTATGGCTGCTCGACAGCCCGCGCCTGGGGCACAGCACCAACGTCAAGCACTTCGCCGGGCGCTTGCTCAAGCAGCCGGCCCGTGAAGGTGTGGTTGCCGCGCAGAGCCGCCTGGGCCAGCTGATGTGCCGTGAGTGCGGCAATGCCCGCGACCGCCGTATCGGCCATGACCTGCTGCGCCTGGCTGCCCGTGCCGGCGACCGCCGCGCCCAGCGCGAACTGGGGCAGGTCGAAGACTGAGCTGTCCTCAAGCCCCACGCTTGGTTAACCTTGCTCTTTTTCGGTGATGGCAGAAATGGCGATGGCTTTTGACTGGACCAGTATTGCCTTGGGCCTGGCTGGCGCTGCAGTGCCTTTATTGGCCCTGTGCTGGCAGCTCCAACGGCGGCTGAGCGCGCGCATGACCGGCTGGGAACTGCTCGAAGAGCGCCTGGCCACCGCGCAACTGGCCCAGGAAGGGCTGGCCGCGCAACTCGACGCCAGCCGCGACGAGATCAGTGACCTGAGCCAGGCCAACGCCGCCAAACAAGCTGACCTGGCGGCCGTTCGCCGTGAAGTCGAATTGCTCCAGATCGACCGCGATAACGCCCGCGACGCCGCCCACGCCTGGAACCTCGACCGCAGCGCCAAGGAAACCGAGCTGCGCCGCCTCGATGCGCTGTCCTCGGCGTTGCGCGCCGAACTGCGCGAACAACAGGAAAGCCATCAACAACGCCTTGCTGACCTGCAAGGCTCGCGGGACGAGCTGCGTGCGCAGTTCGCCGAGCTTGCCGGCAAGATCTTCGACGAACGTGAGCAACGGTTTGCCGAAACCAGCCAGGAACGCCTGGGCCAGTTGCTCGACCCGCTCAAGGAACGCATCCAGTCGTTTGAAAAGCGCGTGGAAGAAAGCTACCAGAATGAGGCGCGCGAGCGCTTTTCCCTGGCCAAGGAGCTTGAACGCCTGCAGCAACTGAACCTGCGACTGTCGGACGAGGCCACCAACCTCACGCGCGCGCTCAAGGGCCAGAAAACCCAAGGCAACTGGGGCGAGCTGATTCTTGAGCGCGTGCTTGAACATGCCGGGCTGGAGAAGGGCCGCGAGTATCAGACCCAGGTCAGCCTCAAAGGCCCGGACGGCGAGCGCTTCCAGCCGGACGTGTTGATCATGCTGCCCGGCGACAAGCAGGTGGTGGTCGATTCCAAGGTCAGCCTCACCGCCTATCAGCAGTACGTTGCAGCGGATGACGATGTGATCGGCCAGGCGGCGCTGAAACAGCACGTGCTGTCCCTGCGCAATCACGTCAAAGGCTTGGCCGGCAAGGATTACAAGCGCCTCGAAGGTCTGCACAGCCTGGATTTCGTGCTGTTGTTCGTGCCGATAGAGGCCGCGTTCTCCGCCGCGTTGCAGGCTGAGCCGAACCTGTTCCAGGAAGCGTTCGACCGCCATATCGTGATTGTCAGCCCCACCACCTTGCTGGCCACCCTGCGGGTGATCGACAGCCTGTGGAAGCAGGAACGCCAGAGCCAGAACGCGCGGGAGATTGCCGAGCGCGCCGGCTGGCTGTATGACAAGTTCGTACTGTTTATTCAGGATCTGGATGAAGTCGGCAACCGCCTGCAGCAGCTGGATAAGGCCTACAGCGCAGCGCGAAACAAGCTGACGGATGGCCGTGGAAATCTGGTCAGCCGAACCGAGCAGTTAAGGTTGCTGGGTGCGCGTGCGAGCAAGAGCCTGCCAGCGGATTTGCTCGAACGGGCGATGACCGACTCCGATGGCGTCGCACACTTACCGGAGTAGCACACGGTCAATGTGGGAGCTGGCCCGCCTGCGATAGCGGTGGTGACTGCTCCACTGCTATCGCAGGCAAGCCAGCTCCCACAAGGGGGTTGAGTTCAGTCATTCCTACAATGGCAAATGCCGACTCAACAACGCGCGCAACGCTGCAGGCTTCACCGGCTTGGCCAAATAATCCAACCCTGCGGCATGCACCTCGGCCACCATTTCCGGGCGCCCATCGGCGCTGATCACCACCCCGGGAATCGGCTCCGCCAGTTGCGCGCGCAGCCAGCCCATCAACTCCGTGCCTGTCTCGCCGTGGTCCAGGTGGTAGTCCACCAGCGCCAGTTGCGGGCGCACGCCCTCGGCCAGCAACGCCGCACATTGCGCCTGATCGGTAGCGGTCCACACCTCGCAACCCCAGCGCGTGAGCAGGCTGCGCATGCCGATCAGGATGCTTTCTTCATTGTCCACACACAGCACCTGGGCCCCGCTCAACGGCAGCCCGTTATCCTGCGTGGTCTTGACCTTGGGGCTGGCCTGGTTACGCGCCAACGGCACACGCACACTGAACACGCTGCCTTTGCCCGGCCACGAACGCACGCTCAAACGATGGCCGAGCACTCGGCACAGGCCGTCGGCGATTGCCAGGCCCAGGCCCAGGCCCTTTTCGGCGCGGGTCTGGTGGCTGTCCAGGCGCTTGAACTCTTCGAAGATCACCTGTTGTTTATCCAGCGGGATGCCAGGGCCGCGATCCCACACTTCCAGGCACAGTTCACCCTTGCGTCGGCGTACGCCAAGTAGCACCGGGCCGTCGGCATAGCGGAATGCGTTAGTAAGAAAGTTCTGCAGGATTCGTCGCAGTAACTTGATGTCGCTGTCCACTCGCAAACGGCTGCCGCGCAGGCGAAAACGCAGGCCTTGCTCGTGGGCCAGGGCCTTGAATTCTGCTCCCAGGGTGTCGAACAACTCGTTGAGGACGAAGGGCTGTCGCTGGGGATTGATCTTGCCGTTTTCCAGGCGCGAGATATCCAGCAGGTCGCTGATCAGGTCTTCGGCAGAGCGCAGCGAGCTGTCCAGGTGCTGCACCAACTGGCGGGCTTCGGCAGACAGGCCGTCGTTCTGGTGGGAGAGGGCGGCGGAGAACAATCGTGCCGCGTTCAACGGCTGCATCAGATCGTGGCTCACTGCCGCCAGAAAGCGCGTCTTCGATTGGCTGGCGGATTCGGCCACGCCTTTGGCGTCGGTGAGCGCCACATTCAGTTGCGACAGTTCATGGGTGCGTTCGGTCACCCGTTGTTCCAGGCCCTCGTTGGCTTCGGTCAGGGCTTGTTCGGCCTCACGGAACGCGGTGATGTCGGTGAAACTCATGACGAACCCGCCGCCGGGCATTGGGTTGCCGATCAGCTCGATCACGCGCCCATTCGGAAACAGGCGCTCGGACGTATGCGCACGGCCCTGGCGCATCCAGTGCAGGCGTCGCGCCACGTGCACTTCGGCTTCCCCTGGCCCGCACAGGCCGCGCTCGGCGTTGTAGCGAATGATGTCGGCAATCGGCCGGCCCACACTGATCAAACCGTCGGGGTAGTTGAACAGCTCCAGATAGCGCCGGTTCCAGGCCACCAACTTCAGCGACTGGTCGACCACGCTGATGCCCTGGGTGATGTTTTCGATGGCGCCTTGCAGCAGCGCGCGGTTGAACTGCAGCACTTCGGAGGCTTCGTCGGCGATACGTACGACGTCCTCCAGTTGCATTTCCCGCCCTTCAATCGCGGCTTTTACGACGGCGCGTGTCGAAGAGGCGCCGAGCACGCCCGCCAACAGGCGTTCGGTATGGGCAATCCAGTCGTTGTCGGCATTCTGGTTGGGGTTGAAGCCTTTGCCCTGGCGATAGGCGAAGCGGATAAAACTCTGCTGGGCACGTTCTTCACCGACAAAGCGCGCCGCCAGGCTGAGCAGGTCGCTGATCTGCACCGACAACATCGAGCGCGCGCTGGCGCGTTGGCTGATTTCCTGGCCGATAAAGCGTCCGGCCTGCCAGTGCTCCGACACCCGTGTGCGCGACAGCATCGAGACCCACACAAACAGCGTGAAGTTACCCGCCAGCGAGAACACGGTGCCCAAGGTCAGCGAGGTCACGGAGAAGCCAAACGGGTGTGAATGCATCCACGTCAGCCCAGGGAAAAGGCTCAGCGACCAGCCAAGACTTTTCGCCGTGACCGGTAGGACCAAGGTGTAGAACCACAAAAACGTGCCCGCCGCCAACCCAGCGAACACGCCGCGCCGGTTCGCCTGCTTCCAATACAGCGCGCCCAGCATCGCCGGGGCCAGTTGGGTGACTGCCGCGAAGGCGATCTGGCCGATGGTCGCCAGGCTCGCGGTGGAGCCGAGCAGCCGGTAACTCACGTAGGCCAGCAGCAGGATGATCACAATGCTGACCCGGCGCACCGAGAGCATCCAGTGGCGGAACACTTCGAACGGCCGCTCGGCACTCGAGCGTCGCAGCAGCCATGGTAGCAACATGTCGTTGGACACCATGGTCGACAGGGCGATGCTGGCCACGATTACCATGCCGGTCGCTGCCGACGCACCGCCAATAAATGCCAGCACAGCGAGGGCCGGGTGTGCCTCGGCCATGGGCAGGCTGATCACGTAGGAGTCCGGCAATACCGAACCCGGCAGCAGCATTTTGCCGCCAAGGGCGATGGGGATGACGAACAGCGCGGCGAGGATCAGGTAGGCCGGGAACACCCACTTGGCCAGGCGTAAGTCCTGCGGGTCGATGTTTTCCACGACGGTGACGTGGAACTGCCGGGGCAGGCAGATAATTGCCATCATTGCCACGCCGGTTTGCACCACCATTGACGGCCAGTTGATGGTTTCTTTCCAGTATTCCTCAAGGCGCGGGGCCAGCATCGCCTGGCTGAACAGGTCGCCGAATCCGTCGTACAAGCCGTAGGTCACAAACGCGCCGACAGCGAGAAAGGCGAACAGCTTGACCAAGGATTCAAAGGCGATCGCCAGCACCATGCCACGGTGGTGCTCGGTGGCGTCGAGGTTGCGCGTACCAAACACGATGGTGAACAGCGCCAGCACCAGCGACACGATAAGGGCCGTGTCCTGGGCGCGCGTGCCGGTGGTGTCGGGGCCGGAGCCGATCAACAGGTTCACGCCCAGCACGATGCCTTTGAGCTGCAAGGCGATGTAGGGCAACACGCCGACCAGGCAAATCAGCGCCACTACCACCGCCAGCGACTGGGATTTGCCGTAGCGCGCGGCGATAAAGTCGGCGATAGAGGTGATGTTTTCCTGCTTGCTGATCAGAATCATCTTCTGCAGCACCCAGGGTGCCAACACCAACAGCAGCACCGGTCCTAGATATATCGGTAAAAATGCCCACAGCTGTTCGGCGGCCTGGCCTACCGCGCCGAAGAAGGTCCAACTGGTGCAGTAGACGGCCAGCGACAGGCTGTACACCCAGGCGCGCACCTTCGGCGGCAACGGCGCATGGCGGCGGTCACCGTAAAAGGCGATAGCAAACATAATGGCCATATAGGCCAGGGCAACGGCGGCGATCAGCCCGCTGGACAGCGTCATGGTAACTCCGAGCATAAGAACACCCAGGCATTCCAGGCCCGGTGGGACAGTCTCGCATGATGCTTGGGGTTAGTCAGTGTCGACCAAGGTCGTGTGCAGGATCTGGCTTATGTAGCTGCTGGCTGGTGTGGGAGCTGGCTTGCCTGCGATTCAGGCGCTGCGGTGTGAACGTTGCACCGTGGCGATGCTATCGCGGGCAAGCCCGGCTCCCACTCAAGCCCGCTCCTACCGTTCGCGGGGCGGCAGGGTTTTTTGGCGCAGGATATAGACAGTCACCAGCACGGCACTGGTCAGCATGAAACCGCGTGCCCATGGCAGCGGCACCAGGTAGCAGGAGAAACCAATGCTCAACCACATCAGGCCGAGTGCGTAGACCTTGCCCTTGAGCGGAATGCCATTGCCGTCCAGGTAGTCTTTGATCCACGGGCCCAGGCGCGGGTGTTCCACCAGCCAGTGGTAGAAACGCGGGGAGCTTCGAGCGAAGCAGGCGGCGGCGAGTAGCAGGAAGGGCGTGGTCGGCAATACGGGAAGGAAGATGCCGATCACTCCCAGCGCCACGCTCAACCAGCCGATGGCCAGCAGTGCGTAACGCAGGAGCAGCGAGCGATTGCCCATGGGGGACACGGGCAAACGACTCAGTGGTGACGTGGCTTGAGGATCGCCGGTTTTTCGTCAGGGGCGTTGCACAACAGGTACAGGGCGGTCAGGGCTTCCGGGATCTGTACGATCATGTCGTCCATCAGGTTGGCGTCGGAAGCGATGTCGGAGAATTCCGGCTGGTCGTCGAACAGACCCGAACCGACCATGATCGGCAGCAGCATTTCGCTGACTTCTTCCTCGGCGGTTTCGAACCAGGCCGCTTCGCGCAGAAACACACCTTCCATGAAACCGATGCACCAGCCGCGCAGGTCTGAGTCATCCGGGTCTTCGCCCAGGTCCAGCTCGCAAGGCAGCTCGAATTCCTCGTCGGAAGCCAGCTGGCGACCGATGTGGGCCTTGAGGGCCAGCAGGGTGGATTCGATTTCTTCGCGTTGGGCGGCATCGGCGTAGTGCGGCTCTTCGGCGAACAAGGCGTCGATCCACTCACGGTCCGGCACGATGTCGGAAGAGATCGACAGGGCGGTCAGGTAGCCGTGGGCGGCCACGTAGTCCAGCGCCTCGTCATGCAGCTCATCGGCGTCGAGGAAGGCTTGCAGGCGGGTTAGTTGCTCAGCGAAGGACATTACGGCATACCTTGGGAATAAACGATGCGCAATTCTAGGCTTTCTTGAGCCCCCAGGCCAGCTGCAAGGCATATTTGCCAGGTTTAGATAGCAGTCGCTGTTCGTCAGTGGCGCCCTTTGCGGACCGACGCTCGGGTATACTGCCGCGTTTTGTGATGCCCCTGCAGGCCCAGCGCCCACCCGCGAAAACTTCGCTTACGGATTATTTCCCGTGAAGCCGGGGTTTTTCGGCCAGCCTGTACAGAGGGATTTCGGCACCATTTTGGAGTTTTACATGCTCGAGCAGGCTCAACGCGTCCTCAAGGACATCTTCGGCTACGACAGTTTTCGTGGCCGCCAGGGTGCGATCATTGAGCGCGTGGCCAGTGGCGGTGATGCCCTGGTGCTGATGCCTACCGGCGGCGGCAAGTCGTTGTGCTTCCAGGTGCCGGCGCTGTTGCGTAACGGCCTGGCCGTGGTGGTGTCGCCGTTGATTGCGTTGATGGACGATCAGGTCGCCACCCTTGAAGAGCTTGGTGTCGCCGCCGCGTCCTTGAACTCCACCCTCAGCGCCGAGCAGCAGCGCGACCTGGCCGCGCGCATCAAGCGCGGCGAAGTCAAGATGCTTTACCTGGCCCCTGAGCGTCTGGTGCAGCCGCGCATGCTGGCGTTTTTGCAGAGCCTGGAAATCGCCCTGTTCGCCATCGATGAAGCCCACTGCGTATCGCAATGGGGCCACGATTTTCGTCGCGAATATTTGCAACTGGGCCAATTGGCGGAATTGTTTCCCGACGTCCCGCGCATCGCGTTGACGGCCACTGCCGACAAACGCACCCGTGAAGAAATCGTCGAGCGCCTGCATTTGCAGAACGCCGAGCGTTTTTTATCGAGCTTCGACCGGCCGAACATTTTCTACCGCATCGTGCCCAAGGAGCAGCCGCGCAAGCAGTTGCTGGCGTTCCTGTCCGAGCGGCGCAGCGATGCGGGCATCGTCTATTGCCTGTCGCGCAAGAAGGTCGATGAAGTGGCCGCGTTCCTCTGCGAGCAAGGCTATCCGGCGCTGCCGTACCACGCGGGCCTGCCCAATGAAACCCGCTCTGCCCACCAGAAGCGCTTTCTCAACGAGGAAGGCCTGATCATGGTGGCGACCATCGCGTTCGGCATGGGCATCGACAAATCCAACGTGCGCTTCGTCGCGCACATGGACCTGCCCAAGTCCCTCGAGGCGTATTACCAGGAAACCGGTCGCGCCGGCCGTGATGGCCTGCCGGCGGATGCCTGGATGGTCTATGGCCTGCAAGACGTGGTGATGCTCAAGCAGATGCTGCAGAACTCCGAGGGCGACGAGCGTCACAAGCGTTTGGAGCAACACAAGCTCGACGCGATGCTGTCGCTGTGTGAAGAGACGCGCTGCCGCCGCCAAACGCTGCTGGCGTACTTCGACGAAGACATGCCCGAGCCGTGCGGCCACTGCGACAACTGCGTGGACGGCGTGCAGACCTGGGATGCCACCGAGCCGGCGCGCCAGGCGTTGTCGGCTATTTATCGCACCGGCCAGCGTTATGGCGTGGGCCATCTGGTGGATGTGTTGCTGGGCAAGGACAACGAAAAAGTGCGCAGCTTCGGCCACGAAAAACTCTCGGTCTATGGCGTCGGCAAAGCCCGCGCTGAAGGCGAGTGGCGCTCATTGTTCCGCCAGATGGTCGCCCGCGGCCTGGTGGACATCGACCTCGAAGGCTATGGCGGCCTGCGCTTGAACGACAGTTGCCGGCCATTGCTCAAGGGCGAATTGAGCCTGGAGCTGCGTCGCGACCTCAAACCGCAGACCACGGCCAAGAGCAGCACCAGCCAGGCCAGCCAGTTGGTCCGTGGCGAAGAGCGCGAGCAATGGGAAGCCTTGCGCACCCTGCGACGCAAACTTGCGCAGGAACACAGTGTGCCGCCTTACGTTATTTTCCCCGACTCCACGTTGCTGGAGATGCTGCGCGAGCAGCCGACCACCATGGCCGAAATGGCCCGGGTCAGCGGCGTCGGCGCGCGCAAGCTGGAACGCTACGGGCAAGCCTTCCTCGAAGTGCTCGGCGGCCAGGCCGAGGCGCCGAAGGAAGTCGCCGATATTCGCCACGAACTGATCAGCCTGGCGCGTGCCGGCATGACCCCGATCCAGATTGCCGGCCAACTGCAATGTTCGGAAAAAAACGTCTACACCTTGCTGGCCGAATCCATCGGCAAGCAGCAGTTGTCGTTGGAGCAAGCCCTTGATTTGCCGGAAGATCTGCTCGGTGAAATCCAGGATGCATTCCTCGACGGAGAGGGCGAATTGCCACCAGTTGCGGAGATCGCGCCGCTGTTTACCGGGCGTGTGCCTGAGGGTGTTTTGTATTGCGTGCGGGCTGCTTTGCAGTCGGAATTCGAAATTTAGTGTGCCAATTGCGCCAATGTAACGAATCAGTACATAGCGGCCCTTGCCTCCTGGCATGGCTCATGCTTAGCTGACTAATAATTAGCCACACTTTATTTTCAGTCTAAACCATGAGTTTTTTATGCCTTTAACCGATCAACACCGCTTTGGCATGCAGTTGGCGCAAATGTCCCGAGGTTGGCGCGCCGAACTGGACCGCCGCTTGGCGGGGCTGGGTTTGTCCCAGGCGCGTTGGCTGGTGCTGTTGCACCTGGCCCGTTTTGCGGAAGCGCCCACTCAGCGCGAGCTGGCTCAAAGTGTTGGCGTCGAAGGGCCGACGCTGGCCCGCCTGCTCGACAGCCTTGAAGGCCAGGGTCTGGTGCAACGCCAGGCGGTGCTTGAAGACCGTCGTGCCAAACGCATATTGCTGTGCGACACCGCCCGCCCATTGATCGACCAGATTGAAACCATTGCCACAGCGTTGCGCCATGAGCTGTTTGTGGGCGTGGATGAAGAGGATTTGCGCGTGTGCATGCGTGTGCATGGGCACATCCTGGCGAACCTGGAAAAGTCCTGATCCGGGATTCACCAGAAATTAAAAAGTGGGAGCTGGCTTGCCAGCTCCCACTTTTTTTGTGCGCTGGCTAGAACGTCTGGCCGAGGTTCAGGTACACCGCCTGCTGATTGTCATCATTGAACCCATAGCTGAAATTCAGCGGCCCCAGCGGCGTATCAAACCCCAGGAAAACACTCGCAGCGTTGATGTAACCGCTGTCGAATTGATTGTCGTTGTTCCACGCCCGGCCGCGTTCCACCGAGGCCCCCAGGTACAGCGGGAAATCCAACGGCAAATACGAGCGCGGCGTCAGGCGGCGATAGTACACCGCGCGCATCAGGGCGATGTTCTGCCCCGAGATTGCATCTTCGCGAAAGCCCGACAATTGCCGTGCACCGCCCAGCAGGAAGCTGGACACCACCACGTCGGATTTATCCAGCGTGCGCCCGTAACGGCCGCCCAGTATAAGCGTGTCCGGGCCGCGGCTCATGGCCTTGTCCAGTTTGAACTCCCACTGTCGATAGCGCTGGTCCGAGCCTAACCCTGGCTCGAATTCGCGGAACGCCAGGCCGATGTCTTCGCCGGTGTGCGGGAAGTACACGTTATCGAGCGAGTCGAACGAGTACTTCAGTTCATAGAAGCCCTCGCTGAAGCTCACGCTCGGCAGGTCGCGGTCGCCGATGCGCACGTCCGCCTTGCCCCAGGCTTCGCCGACGCCGAAGCGGATCTCGCCGCTGTTGCCGATCTGGCGGCCGACGTTCAAGCCAAAGCCATAACGCTCCAGGCGGTATTCGGAGATGGGGTCGTTGTCCAGAATCAGTTCAACGTTCTGCGCCTGGGCACTGATATAGGGCGCGACGAAGTAGCGTGAGCCGACATCCAGTGGCTGGTAGAACTCGCTGTACAGCTCTTGGCGATCACCGATCTGCACCCGAGTCAGCCATTCGGCGCCGAGGCGGTTGATGCCATTCATGCGGTAGCTGGCGCCGAGGTTGA
The DNA here is from genome assembly GCF_047943075.1 of Pseudomonas sp. NFX183. Taxonomy (NCBI): domain Bacteria; kingdom Pseudomonadati; phylum Pseudomonadota; class Gammaproteobacteria; order Pseudomonadales; family Pseudomonadaceae; genus Pseudomonas; species Pseudomonas sp. NFX183. The sequence goes on from NZ_CP181333.1 coordinate 4,078,429, forward strand.
AGGCGCTGTCGCCGCGCATGTCATCCGACAGGTTCAGGCCCAGGCGCAAGTAGTCGGTGCCGCTGAGTTTGCCGCGTGCACTGATCACCAGGGTATTGTCCTGGCCCTTTTTCACTACGCGGTATTGCACCTGCTCGAAGTAGTCCAGGCCGTACAAGGTGCCCATGTCGGTTTGCAGACGGCCCAGGTTCAGCGGCTCGCCCAGGTTTTGGCGGATGTAGTAGCGGATTACGTCATCGCTGACCTTCGAGTCGTTCTCCACCTTGATGGCGGTGATCACGGGGGTACGCTCGCCGGGTGTGCGGGCCGCGATCAGTTGCGGGTCGACAGGCTCAGCAGGGCGCAGGTGCGCCAGGCGTACATCAAGCGCGCGGGTGGCGCGGTAGCCGGCGTCGATCATGTCCTTGGCGCGGCCGAAGTCCGTCACGCCGTAGGCCGCCAGCGGCGGTTGGATCAGCACATCCTTGGGGTGCAGCGCCTTGAGTTGCTCTTCGGAGTTGCGCCGGGTCATCAGGGTGATCGACTGGTTGAGCACATCGACCACAGTGGCAAGTTGTTTGCGCGAACGCAGCGGGGTGCCGATGTCGACCACGATGGCGATGTCGACGCCCATCTCGCGGGCCACGTCCAGCGGGATATTGTCGGTCATGCCGCCGTCCACCAGCAGCCGGCCGTCGATTTCCACCGGGGCGAACACCGCCGGGATCGACATGCTCGCGCGGATCACCTGGGGCAGGTGGCCTTTGTTGAACACGACTTTTTCGCCGGTGGTGATGTCGGTGGCCACTGCGCGGAACGGTATCGGCAGCTTGTCGAAGTTACGCGTGTTGCTGCTGTGGGCGAACATGCTTTCCAGCAGCAGTGCCAGGTTCTGACCCTGAATCACGCCGAGTGGCAGGCCGAGGCTGCCGTCGTCGCGGAAACTGAGCTTCTGTTTGACCAAAAAGTCGCGGTCATCCTGTTTGCGTCGAAACGGCACGTCTTCGCGCGGCGGTGCGTCGGACAGCGCTTGTTGCCAGTCAATATTCAGCGCGAGCTTTTCCAGCTCATCAATCTTGTAGCCCGAGGCGTACAGCCCGCCAATCACCGCGCCCATGCTGGTGCCGGCAATCGCATCGATCTGGATCCCTTGCTCCTCCAGAGCCTTGAGCACACCAATATGCGCCAGGCCACGCGCGGCGCCGCCGGACAGCACGAGGCCGATTTTGGGGCGGGGTGTTTCAACGGCGTCGGCGAGCAGTGGAAGCAAACACAGAAACAGGCAAGACAACAGGCGGCGCATCATGGATCTCGAGGCTGGGCGAAAGGCCGGTATTATAGCCACCCGATCCACCCAGCCCGTTATGCCAGGAACCTCTCAAATTATGTCGCTGAGCAAACCCGAGATCGTCATCACCTATTGCACCCAGTGCCAGTGGCTGTTGCGCGCCGCGTGGCTGGCCCAGGAGTTGTTGAGTACGTTTGCCGATGACTTGGGTCGTGTGGCGCTGGAGCCGGCCACCGGCGGCGCGTTTCGCATCACCTGCGATGGCGTGCAGATCTGGGAGCGCAAGGCCGACGGTGGCTTCCCCGAAGCCAAGGTGCTCAAGCAGCGCGTGCGTGACCAGATCGACCCGCAGCGCGATCTGGGCCACAACGACCGCAAAGCCTGAAAGTCATGCCGTCGCCGCAGGCGCCTTGGCTTGGCTGGTGCTGCCCATCAGCCCGGAAAGCACGATGGCGACGATGATCAGCGCGCCGCCCAGCAGCATGCGCAAGGTCGGGGTTTCGGCAAACAGCACCCAGGCCGCGGTGATGCCGTAGACCGGCTCCATGGCAAACACCACCGAGGCGGTGCGCGCCTTGATCACCGCCAGGCTGGCGACAAACAGGCTGTGGGCCAGGCCGGTACAGAACACCCCGAGCAGCCCGATCCACAACCAGTCAATTGCCCGCACATCCGCCAGCCCGGGTGCCGCCACCGGCAGCAGGCATGCCGCGACCACCAGGTTCTGACACAGCGCCGCCTGCACCGCGGGGATGCGCCCGGAGCTGGCGCGGTTGTTCAGCGACAGCAACGAGAACAGCAAACCCGAGGCAATGCCCCAGAGCAGACCGCCGGTGGCTGCGCTGGCGAGGTTGAAGTCTGGCGTCACCAGGATCAGGCCGACACTGACCAGTACCACCAGCAGCACTTCATTGGCGCGAATGCGCTCGCGGAAGATCAGCCCTTCGAGAATCACGGTAAACGCCGGGAACGCGGTAAACCCAAGCGTGGCGACGGCAACGCCGGCGACTTTGACCGCGATGAAGAAGGTCACCCAATGCGCCGCGAGCAGCACGCCGCTGATCAGCAGACGGCGCCAGTCGCGCATCTGGAGTGTCTTCCAGGTGGTGTTGCTGGCGAATCGCGCAAACACGGCGAGCGCCACCACGGCGAAGGCCGCCCGGCCGAAGACGATGATGGCGGGCGAGGCCGCCGCCAGCTTGCCGAATACGCCGGTGAGGCCAAACATCAGTGCGCCGATATGCAGGGCGCCAAGGGCTGAGCGGGGAGTCATTGCGATCCTTGAACCAACTGGGTGACAGAATCGCAGTCTAGAGGGTTGAGGGCGTGGGCGTCTGTCGTCCGGCTCGCGTTTTTTGTCGCAAGACTATGATGAGCGCCGCAATGCCCCCGGTGATGCGCCAAATTCGCGCAACATCGCGGCGGCAAACGCACTTTGCGAGCTGTAGCCGACGCGCTCGGCAATGTCGCCGATGGGCAGCGGCGTGTTGCGCAACAGGTTCAAGGCCATCTGCAGGCGACGCCCGCGAATGTAGTCCATCGGCGTCTGCCCGCACTCGGCGATAAAGCGCGCGTGCAGGCGCGCGACCGACAGGCCGGCAATGCGCGCAAGGTCCGCGACCTGCAACGGATGCGCAACGTGTCGTTCGATATGCGCATCAAACGCCGCATACGGCAGGCGCCGCCCCGGCATCGGTTGGGCCAGCGGGTGATTGAGGCTGGCCAATAACAGCACCGCGCCTTGCTGCACGATCAACGGGTCATCCACCGGGCTGTGCGCCAGCCATTGCACCAGCTGGCTTTGCCGCGAATCCAGAGTCAGGCGCGCCGGTTGATCGAGCAGGCGGCGGCTGGCGTCGGCATGCTCGCCCAAGGAGTGCAGCACCCAGTGTTCGGTGGGCACATCCAGCACCAGGCACCGGCTGCCATCGCGGCTGCCGCAGGCGTGGTGAGCGGAAAAGGGCAGCACCATCACGCTGCTTTCGCGCACCTGGCTGCCTCGGCCATCGACTTCCAGGTCCAGGTGCCCGGACAGGCCGAACACCAACTGCGCATGGTCATGGCTGTGGGCAAGAGGCTCTTCGAGGTAGTGGCGCAGCGTGAGCGTCGGTCTCATCGCGGTCTCCTGAGGGTGCAGGGCGCCAGTCTACAATGCTTCACGGGCGCCAGGCGCTGTCATCAGACTGACGCACCGCTGTCATGGGCTGTTAACCACCAGGGCGCAAGCTCGCTAAAACAGCGTCGAGGGATGCCCATGACCCGTGCCGAATTCGCCAAACCCGGTCCTAAACAACGGGTTCGTACCTTGTGGATTTCCGACGTGCACCTGGGCACACGGGACTGCCAGGCCGAACACTTGTCGCGGTTTCTCAAGGGCTACCACGCCGACAAGGTGTACCTGGTGGGCGACATCATTGACGGCTGGAAAATGCGCGGCGGCATGTATTGGCCTCAGGCCCATACCAACGTGATCCGCCGCTTGCTGACCATGGCCAAGCGCGGCACCGAGGTGATCTATGTCACCGGCAACCATGACGAGTTCCTGCGGCGCTATTCCAAGCTGATCCTGGGCAATATCCAACTGGTGGACGAAGCGGTGCACGTCACCGCCGATGGCCGTCACTTGCTGGTAATTCACGGCGACCAGTTTGATGTGATCACCCGTTACCACCGCTGGCTGGCGTTTCTCGGCGACTCGGCCTACGAGTTCACACTCACGCTGAACCGCTGGCTCAATCACTGGCGGGCGCGGTATGGCTACGGCTACTGGTCGCTGTCGGCGTACCTCAAGCACAAGGTCAAGACGGCAGTGAGCTTTATCAGCGACTTTGAGGAGGCGATCGCCCACGAAGTCACCAGGCGCGAGCTGCATGGCGTGGTCTGCGGGCATATTCACCACGCGGAAATTCGCAAGGTGGGCGAGGTGGATTACCTCAACTGCGGGGACTGGGTGGAGTCGTGCACGGCGCTGATCGAGCACTGGGACGGGCAGATCGAGTTGTATCGGTTGGCGGATGCGCAGGCGAAAGAGGCGCAGCTCAAAGCCGAGATGGTTGCGGGCTAAAGGCCTCACTCCGTTCAAATGTGGGAGCTGGCTTGCCTGCGAATGCGGAGTGTCAGTCAATATATTGGGTGACTGTCACACTGCATTCGCGGGCAAGCCCGCTCCCACATTTATTCCCCGTTTCTTCAGTTGCAGACGTCGGCGATGGCCTCGGCCAGCAGGGTCAGGCGCGTCGCATCAATCCCGGCCACGTTAGCCCGCCCCGAACTGACCATATACACGCTGTGCTTCTCGCGCAGTTGCTTGACCTGTTCGGCACTCAAGCCGGTGTAGGAAAACATCCCACGCTGGGCACCGATATGCGCAAAGCGTTCGGCCAGCCCGTGGGGCGCCAGCGCCTCTACCAGGCCTGAACGCAGCTGCGCGATCCGTGAGCGCATGGCTTCGACTTCGTCGCTCCAGCGCTTTTTCAGCTCGGCATCCCCAAGGATGGTCGCGACCACGGCGGCGCCATGATCCGGCGGCGTCGACCACAGATTGCGCGCGGTGTTTGCCAGCTGGCTGCGCACATCCGTGAGCTTTTCAGCATCCGCCGCGCACACGATCAACGCGCCGACACGGTCGCGGTACAGGCCAAAGTTTTTCGAGCAGGAGCTGGTGATCAGCACTTCCGGCAGCTCGGCGGCAAACAATCGCACGGCCCAGGCGTCTTGCTCCAGACCGTCGCCGAAGCCTTGATAGGCGAAGTCGATCAGCGGCAGCAATTGGCGCTCGCGCACGATCTGCAGCACCTGGCGCCAGTCGGCCTGGGACAGGTCAAAACCAGTCGGGTTGTGGCAGCACGCGTGCAGCAACACCACGTCGCCCTCGGGCACCGTGGCAAGTGTTGCCAACATCGCGGCCACATCCAGGCGGTTGTCGGCGCCCACATAGGGGTAGTGACTGACCTTGAGCCCGGCTTTGGCGAAGATGGTTTCGTGGATCGGCCAGGTCGGGTTGCTCAGCCACACGCCACGCCCCGGCAGGTTATGGGCGATAAAGTCCGCGCTCAGGCGCAGGGCGCCGGTGCCGCCTGGGGTTTGCGTTGCGCCGGCACGGCGGTCGCGGATCAAGGCCGAGTCGGCGCCGAGCACTAGTTCGCTGATCAACGCACCAAATGCCGCATCGCCGTGGCCGCCGATGTAGGTCTTGGTGGTCTGGGTGTCTACCAGCCGCTGTTCGGCGAGTTTTACCGAGTGCGGGATCGGCGTGAGGCCCTGGTCGTCTTTATAGACGCCGACGCCCAGGTCGAACTTGTTCGGGTTGCTGTCCTGGGCATACAGGTCCATCAGCCCGAGGATCGGGTCGCCGGGTACGCGGCCAATGGCATCGAAATGCATTACTTGCGGCCCTCGGCGTCCTTGGCCACTTCGTCCGTGCGCGCGGCCATGATGAAGTCGTTGCGGTGCAAGCCTTTGATCGAGTGGCTCCACCAGGTCACGGTGACTTTGCCCCACTCGGTGAGCAGGCCTGGGTGGTGGCCTTCGGCTTCAGAGATTTCACCCACGGCGTTGGTAAAGGCCAGGGCAAATTTGAAGTTCTTGAACAGAAAAACCTTTTCCAGCTGCATCACGCCGTCGCGGACTTCGATGTTCCAGTCGGGAATCTGCTTGATCAGTACCGGCAACTCTTCATCGCTGACTTGCGGGGCGTCGGCACGGCAGGCTTCGCAGTGGGCTTGGTTCAAGGTGGTCATGGGAAGTGTCCTGAATTCGAGTGTTTGAAAAACGGTCGTCAGTGGCGTCACCCTAAAGCAACGCGCGGCCAGGGAACAGACTCACCTGGCCTGAAAACATAAGGTTCAAGCCGCTTTGGGTTTGGGCGGAAATTTCGGCGCGTGCAGACCCAACTGCATACCGCGCTCGACCATGCCCATGATGTCTTCCTGCGCCACGTCGAACAGGCGCTTGAGCTCAGGCAGGACGAAATACAGCGGTTGCAGGATGTCGATCCGATACGGCGTGCGCATCGCTTCGAGCGGGTCGAAGGCTTGGTGCTCGGGCTCATCCGACAGGCAGTACACGCTCTCCTTGGGCGACGACAGAATGCCGCCACCGTAGATGCGCCGGCCTTGCGGGGTGTCCACCAGGCCGAACTCGATGGTCATCCAGTACAGGCGCGCCAGGTACACGCGCTGTTCCTTGGTCGCGGCCAGGCCGAGCTTGCCGTAGGTGTGGGTGAATTCGGCGAACCAGGGGTTGGTCAGCAGCGGGCAGTGGCCGAAGATCTCGTGGAAAATATCCGGCTCTTGCAGGTAGTCCAGTTCTTCGCGGGTCCGAATAAAGGTCGCCACCGGAAACTGCTTGCTGGCGAGTAATTCGAAGAAGGTCTGGAAGGGGATCAGTGCCGGCACGCGGGCGACTTGCCAGCCGGTGGTCTCGGCCAGCACCTGGTTGATTTCACCCAGTTGCGGAATACGGTCCAGCGGCAGGCCGAGCTTGTCGATGCCGTCCAGGTATTCCTGGCAGGCGCGGCCCTCGATCACTTTCAACTGGCGCGTGATCAGAGTGTTCCACACCGCGTGTTCTTCCGGCGGGTAGTGGATAAAACCTTGCGCATCGGGCTCGCGGGCCACGTAGTGCGTTTGCTTCATACGGCTCTCCTGCTAGGCATTCGTTCTTGTTATGTCCTGCGATGAGCCTATTGATAACCCTTGAGGCGCCGGATTCCATCGGGCTGCGGCCTAATGCTGTAGGAAATGTTACCGTTTTTTGTAAAGTATTCGTTACGATAGCCCGGCTCGTCGTTGTCTTGGGCTGTGAAATGCTCACGGGCTGTCACATAATCTTGACGACTATCTGCGCCCAGCGGCAAAAAGACGCGGCGCCTTCCCACCTTTCGGGCTTTTTCATGCGTATTAAAGTGCACTGCCAGAACCGCATCGGCATCCTGCGGGACATCCTCAACCTGTTGGTGGAGTACGGCGTCAACGTCGCCAAGGGCGAGGTCGGCGGCGAACATGGCAATGCGATTTACCTGTTTTGCCCCAACCTGGTGAACATGCAATTCCAGGCGCTGCGCCCGCAATTTGAAGCCATTGCCGGGGTGTTTGGCGTCAAGCGGGTAGGGCTGATGCCCAGCGAGCGTCGGCATATGGAGCTTAATGCGCTGCTTGGCGCCCTGGAATTTCCGGTGCTGTCGATCGACATGGGCGGCTCCATCGTTGCCGCCAACCGCGCGGCGGCGCAGTTGCTCGGGGTGCGCGTGGACGAGGTGCCGGGCATTCCACTGTCGCGCTATGCCGAGGACTTCGATCTGCCGGAACTGGTGCGGGCGAGCAAGTCGCGGATCAATGGCTTGCGGGTCAAGGTCAAGGGCGACGTATTCCTGGCGGACATCGCGCCGCTGCAATCCTCCGAACACGATGACAGCGAAGCCATGGCGGGTGCCGTGCTGACCCTGCACCGCGCCGACCGCGTCGGGGAGCGCATCTACAACGTGCGCAAGCAGGAATTGCGTGGTTTCGACAGCATCTTCCAGAGCTCCAGGGTCATGGCGGCCGTGGTGCGTGAGGCGCGGCGCATGGCGCCTTTGGATGCGCCTCTATTAATAGAAGGCGAAACCGGCACCGGCAAAGAGCTGTTGGCCCGCGCTTGTCACCTGGCCAGCCCGCGTGGGCAGTCGCCATTGATGGCGCTCAATTGCGCAGGCTTGCCGGAGTCAATGGCCGAGACCGAGCTGTTTGGCTACGGGCCTGGTGCGTTTGAAGGCGCGCGGGCCGAAGGCAAGTTGGGTCTGTTGGAGCTGACGGCAGGCGGTACGTTGTTTCTCGATGGCGTCGGCGAAATGAGCGCGCGTCTGCAGGTGAAATTGCTGCGTTTTCTGCAGGACGGATGCTTTCGCCGGGTGGGCAGTGATGAAGAGGTCTACCTGGATGTGCGGGTGATCTGTGCGACGCAGGTGGACTTGTCTGAGCTTTGCGCCCGCGGCGAATTCCGCCAGGACCTTTATCACCGCCTCAATGTGCTGTCGCTGCATATCCCGCCGCTGCGCGAATGCCTGGATGGGTTGGCGCCGTTGGTTGAGCATTTCCTCGATCAAGCCAGCCGGCAGATCGGCTGCCCGCTGCCCAAGCTGGCACCGGCTGCGATGGATCGGCTCAGCCACTATCACTGGCCGGGCAATGTGCGCCAGCTGGAAAACGTGCTGTTTCAGGCGGTGTCGTTGTGCGAAGGCGGGACGGTCAAGGCTGAGCATATTCGCTTGCCGGATTACGGGGTGCGTCAGCCGCTTGGCGATTTCTCGTTGGAGGGAGGGCTGGAGCAGATTGTCGGGCGGTTTGAAAAGGCAGTGCTGGAGGCTTTATATGCCGAGCACTCCAGTAGCCGGCAACTGGGCAAACGCTTGGGCGTGTCGCACACCACCATCGCCAATAAGCTGCGCGATTACGAAATCCTTAAGGCCGATAAGTGAACGCATCCCCTGTGGGAGCTGGCAAGCCAGCTCCCACATTTGTTATTTGTCATCTTCAAGACCTGTGCTTGCCGCAGGCGGCAGTAGTCCGCCGTTTTTTCGACTCTCGTCCAGCCTCACAATCTCCATGCCTCCCCGCAAACCCCCGTCCCGCCTGGACTTTTCCTCGTTTTTAAAAGTTGGTTCGCAAATTGCTTAAGCCTCATCAGTACAGCGGTGGGCGGCAAGCGTCCGTCAGAAAGAGGATAGAGCGTGGACAAGTACCTTTATGTGGCAATGACCGGCGCCAGCCAGAATGCACTGGCGCAGAAGGCCCATGCCAACAATCTGGCGAACATCTCCACCAACGGTTTTCAGCGTGACCTGGAGCAGGCGCGTTCGATGCCGGTGTTTGGTGACAGCTTTCCGGCGCGCGCGTTTGCCATGACCGAGCGTCCGGGCACCGACTTCTCCCCGGGCGCCATGATCGAAACCGGTCGTGACCTCGATGTAGCGGTCAGCGGCGACGGTTGGATGGCCGTGCAAACCCCCGATGGCAGTGAAGCCTACGTGCGCAGCGCCAGCATGAATGTGGATGCGCTGGGCGTGCTGCGGGCCGGCAACGGTATGCCGATCATGGGCAACGGTGGCCCGATTGCGGTGCCGCCGCAGCAGAAAATCGAAGTGGGGGCCGACGGCACCATCAGCATCCGCGCCATGGGCGAAGGCCCGCGGGTCATGGCTGAAGTGGACCGCATCAAGCTGGTCCAGCCGGACCTCAAGAACATGACCAAGGGCCTGGACGGCACCATCCACACCAAGGATGGCCAGCCGGCCCAGGCGAACGCCAACGTCACGCTGACGTCGGGCTTCCTGCAGGCAAGCAACGTCAACGCCGTTGAAGAAATGACCGCGGTGCTGTCGCTTTCCAAGCAGTTCGAGCTGCACATCAAGATGATGAACAGCGCCAAGGAAGACGACCAGGCCATGACCCGCGTTCTGGCGATGAGCTGATTGGCGCGTTACTGACCGACTACTAATTTTGCAGCGCAGCGCCAACAAACAGGCGCACGAAGGAGAACAGCATGCTTCCGGCTCTATGGGTTGCCAAAACCGGTTTGTCCGCCCAGGACACCAACCTGACCACCATTTCCAACAACTTGGCGAACGTGTCGACCACGGGCTTCAAACGTGACCGCGCCGAGTTCCAGGACTTGCTCTATCAGATCAAGAAGCAGCCGGGCGCCCAATCGACCCAGGACAGCGAATTGCCGTCGGGCCTGCAACTGGGTACCGGTGTGCAGATCGTTGGCACGCAGAAGAACTTCAGCGCCGGTAACCTGCAGCAAACCGGTCAGCCATTGGACATGGCCATCAACGGGCGCGGCTTCTTCCAGATCCTGCAACCGGATGGGACCACGTCCTACACCCGTGACGGCACGTTCCACCTCGACTCCAATGGCCAGATCGTCACGGCCAACGGTTTTGCCCTGGAGCCGGCTGTTGTGGTTCCCGCGGACGCCAAGACCTTCACTGTCGGCAACGACGGCACCGTGTCGATCACCGTGGCCGGCAACCCGGCGTCGCAAGTGATCGGCAACCTGCAAACCGCCGACTTCATCAACCCGGCCGGCCTGCAAGCGATGGGTAACAACTTGTTCCTGGAAACCGCCTCCAGCGGCGCGCCGCAAATCGGCACCCCTGGCCTGAACGGTTTTGGCACCACGCTGCAAAGCACCCTGGAAACTTCCAACGTCAGCACGGTTGAGGAGATGGTCAACATGATCACCACCCAGCGCGCCTACGAGATGAACTCCAAGGTGATTTCCACCGCCGACCAGATGCTTTCGTTCGTAACGCAGAATCTGTAATCAAGTCTATGGGGCGCCATCGACGGCGCCTGCAACACCGTGAGGTTAGGGTCATGAATCGCTATGTTTCTGTTCTGGCATTGAGTGGGATCGCCGTGCTCGCGGGCTGTGTCGCCCCGACGCCAAAACCCAATGACCCGTACTACGCGCCGGTGTTGCCGCGCACGCCGTTGCCGGCGGCGGCCAACAATGGCTCGATCTACCAGGCCGGTTTCGAACAGAACCTGTACAGCGACCGCAAGGCGTTCCGCGTGGGTGACATCATCACCATCACCCTGAACGAGAAAACCCAGGCCAGCAAAAACGCCAACTCGCAGATCGGCAAGACCAGCAAGACCAGCATTGGCCTGACGTCGCTGTTCGGTGGCGTGCCCAACACCAATAACCCGCTGGGCAGCGGTGACCTGAGCCTGGACGCCGGCTATAGCGGCGACCGCGCCACCAACGGCAAGAGTGCGGCGGGGCAGGGCAACAGCCTGACCGGTTCGATCACCGTGACCGTCGCCGATGTACTGCCCAACGGCATCATCGCCGTACGCGGTGAAAAGTGGATGACCCTCAACACCGGCGACGAGCTGGTGCGCATTGCGGGCATGGTCCGCGCCGATGATATTTCTACCGACAACACCGTGCCGTCGACGCGGATTGCCGATGCACGCATTACCTACTCGGGTACGGGTTCGTTTGCTGATGCGAGTCAGCCGGGCTGGTTCGACCGTTTCTTCCTTAGCCCGCTGTTCCCTTTCTAGGTGGCCACTTTGAAACTCAAACAGCTGATGGCTGCCGCGTTGTTGCTGGCCTTGAGCACAGGGGCCTTTGCTGAGCGGTTGAAAGACATCGCCAGTATTTCCGGCGTGCGCTCCAACCAACTGATCGGCTACGGCCTGGTGGTGGGGCTTAACGGCACGGGTGACCAGACCACCCAAACCCCGTTCACCCTGCAGACCTTCAACAACATGCTCTCGCAGTTCGGCATCAAGGTGCCGGCGGGCTCGGGCAACGTGCAGCTGAAAAACGTTGCGGCCGTGTCCATCAGTGCCGATCTGCCGGCGTTCGCCAAGCCGGGTCAGGTGGTGGACATCACTGTCTCGTCCATCGGTAACTCCAAAAGCCTGCGCGGCGGCACGTTGCTGATGACGCCGCTCAAGGGTATCGACGGCAACGTCTACGCCATCGCCCAGGGCAACCTGGTGGTCGGTGGTTTTGACGCCGAGGGCCGTGACGGTTCGAAGATCACCGTTAACGTGCCGTCTGCCGGACGAATTCCAGGTGGCGCCATGGTGGAACGCACCGTGCCCAGCGGCTTCAACCAGGGCAACAGCCTGACCTTGAACCTCAACCGTTCGGACTTCACCACCGCCAAGCGCGTGGTCGACAAGATCAACGACATGCTCGGCCCTGGCGTCGCTCAGGCCATTGACGGCGGCTCGATCCGCGTCACCGCGCCACTGGACCCAAGCCAGCGCGTCGATTACCTGTCGATCCTGGAAAACCTTGAGGTCGATCCAGGCCAGGCGGTGGCCAAGGTCATCATCAATTCGCGTACCGGCACGATCGTGATCGGTCAGAACGTCAAGGTATCGCCGGCGGCCGTGACCCACGGCAGCCTGACCGTGACCATCACCGAAGACCCGATCGTCAGTCAGCCTGGGCCCTTGTCCAATGGCCAGACGGCGGTGGTGCCGCGGTCGCGGGTGAATGCTCAGCAAGAAGCCAAGCCGATGTTCAAGTTCGGCCCCGGCACCACACTGGACGAGATTGTCCGCGCGGTGAACCAGGTGGGCGCAGCCCCAGGCGACTTGATGGCGATCCTCGAAGCGCTGAAACAGGCCGGCGCCTTGCAAGCCGACCTGATAGTGATCTGAGCCATGGTCATGGATATGCGCCAGAGCGGGATCAGCAGCACGGCGGATTCGGGGTCTTACTCCGACCTGAACCGGCTTAACCAGCTCAAGGTCGGCGCCGACAAGAACAGCGAAGGCAACATGCGCAAAGTCGCGCAGGAGTTCGAGTCGCTGTTCCTCAGCGAGATGCTCAAGTCCATGCGCTCGGCTACGGAAGCGCTGGGCAAGGACAACCCGCTGAATACGCCGGCGGCCAAGCAATACCAGGAAATGTACGACCAGCAGTTGGCGGTTTCGATGTCTCGCGAAGGCGGTGGTATTGGCCTGGCCGACGTGCTGATGCGCCAGATGCAGAAGAACAAGCCGGTGGACGCCCAGGCGGCCACGTTGCAGGGCCCGGAGGCGGCGCCGGCGCCGGCGAAGAAGGTCGATGTGCCGACTGAAATCGCCGCAGGCACCCAGGCCGCAGGGCCGTTGGGCCGCTCCAATGGCCAGCGTCCGCTGTGGGCTTATCGCGTGGCCGTGCCTGAAGGCGCGAGTACGCACGCCAACGACATGGAGCTGATGAACCAGCGCCGTATCGCCTTGCCGAGCAAGCTGACTGACCGTCTGTTGGCCGGTATCGTGCCGAACGCGCCGGTCGCCATCGATGCCAAGAGCGCGCCGCTGCGTAACAGCGCCGCCGCCGACAACGTGGTCAACAGCAGCGCGCGCAGCATTGCCGTACCGAGCGGGCGCATGCAGGTGTATGGTCGCGCCATCGCCCAGCCACCGCTGGCGCCGGCGAAGAAAGCCTTCAGCTCGCAGGATGAATTTGTCGCCACCATGCTGCCGATGGCCAAGGCGGCCGCCGCGCGCATCGGTGTCGATCCCAAGTACCTGGTGGCCCAGGCCGCGCTGGAAACCGGTTGGGGCAAATCAGTGATGCGCGCCGAGGACGGCAGCAGCAGTCACAACCTGTTCGGCATCAAGGCCGGGCAGAGTTGGCAGGGCGGCCAGGCGCGTGCAATTACCAGCGAGTTTCGTGATGGGTCGATGGTCAAGGAAACGGCGCAGTTCCGTTCCTACAACTCCTATCAGGACAGCTTCCACGATCTGGTGACATTGCTGCAAAGCAATGATCGCTATAAAGAAGTTGTGAAATCAGCCGACAACCCGGAACAGTTTGTGCGCGAGTTGCAAAAAGCCGGATATGCAACCGACCCGGACTACGCCAGCAAGATTTCGCAGATCGCCAAAACGATGAACAGTTACCAGGATTACGCTGCCGCGGGCGCATCCACTCATTTATAAGGTCTGAATCATGAGTTTGCTCAATATCGGGATGTCGGGGCTCAACGCCGCTCAAGGATCGTTGTCGGTCCTGAGTAACAACATTGCCAACGTCAACACCCCGGGATACTCGCGTCAGCAGACCACCCAGAACGCCAGCGCCAGCAATCAGTACGGTGGCGTGTACATCGGCAGCGGCACGACCCTGGCGGATGTGCGCCGCATCTATAACGATTTTTTGGGCGCCGCTTACCAGAGCAGCACGGCCCTCAACAGCGACGCCACCGCCTACGCGGGCCAGGCGGCTGCGATTGACAAGACCCTGTCTGACAAGTCCACCGGCATGTCTGCCGTGCTCAGCGCGTTTTTCGCGTCCCTGCAAACCGCGGCAGCGACCCCCAGCGACGTGTCTGCGCGCCAGCTGCTGGTGACCAGCGCCCAGACCTTGAGCGACCGCTTCAACGCGATCTCCACCCAACTGACCCAGCAAAAAGAAAGCATCAACAGTCAGCTGAGCACCATGAGTGATCAGGTCAATAAGCTGACCTCGTCGATTGCCTCGCTGAACACGCAAATTTCAACCGCCCAGGGCTCGTCGACCAGTGCGCCGGCCAACCTGCTGGATGCGCGTAACGAGGCAGTGCGTTCGCTCAACGAGCTGATCGGCGTAACGGCCACCGAGAAGAACGGCCAGTTCAGCATCACCACCGGCACCGGCCAGTCGCTGGTCGAAGGCGGTGTGGCCAACACGATTTCGGCGGTGCCGAGCAAAACCGACAACAGCCAGTACACCATTCAGCTCAACATGGGCGACACGCCGATGGACATCGGCAACGTGGTGTCCGGCGGCAGCATCGGCGGCCTGTTGCGTTATCGCAGTGATGCGCTGATGCCGGCCATCAATGACCTGGGCCGCATTGCCATTGCCACCGCTGACAGCGTCAACAGCCAGTTGGGCCAGGGCCTGGACCTGAACAGCGATTTCGGTTCTTCGTTGTTCAGCGACATCAACAGCGCCGCGGCCATCACCCAGCGTAGCCAGGCAGCCTCGGGCAACAGCGCAGGCTCGGGCAACCTGAATGTGACGATTGCCGACAGCAGCAAGCTCTCGACCTTCGACTACAAAGTCACCTTCACCAGCGGCAACCAGTACAACGTGGTGCGCTCCGACGGCAAAGCCATGGGCTCGTTCGACACCACCACCACGCCGCCGCCCGTGATCGACGGCTTCACCCTGGCACTGGATGGCAAGGGGCCGATGGCTGCCGGTGACAGCTTCAAGGTCAGCCCGACGGCGACCGGGGCCAGCAACATCAGTGTCGACCTCAAGGACCCGAACAAGCTCGCGTTCGCGGCGCCACTGGCCGGTAATTCCAGTACTACCAACACTGGCACCGGCACGTTCACACCACCGACATTGACGCTGCCGATCGATATCAATGGTGGCGCCGCCAGCGCGCAATTGCGCACCGGGATCGAAAACTCGATGCCAGTGAAGATGGTGTTTGGCAAGCCTGCGGCAGACGGCACCCAGTCCTACACAGTGAGCGATGCCCAGGGCAACTCGATCGGCACCGGCAGCATCATTCCGGGCCAGGGCAACAAGGTCTCTATCAGTGTGCCAATGCGTGATGCCAGCGGTACGTTGATTCCAGGCAAGAGCTTCAGTTTCGACACCACGGTGGCGGGCGCACCCGCCAACGGCGACAGCACGACTTTCTCGTTCAACAGCGGCGCCACCTCCGATGGCCGCAACGCTCAGCAATTGCTGGGTTTGCAGAGCAAGGCGACGGTCGGCGCGGTAGATGGCAATGCGGGCGTGAGCCTGGTCAGTGCCAACAGCCGGCTGGTGTCCCAAGTCGGTTCCAAGGCTGCCCAGGCCAACACCGACAGCACCGCCACCGGCGCATTGCTGGCCGCGAACAAGGCGGCCAGCGACTCGGTGTCCCAGGTCAACCTGGATGAGGAGGCGGGCGACATGATCAAGTTCCAGCAGTACTACACCGCGTCGTCGCAGATCATCAAGGCCGCGCAAGAAACCTTCAGCACACTGATCAACGCCCTTTAAAGGAGTCTGGAACGATGCGTATCTCTACACAGCAGTATTTCGACACCAGCTCCGCCAAATATCAGGATAACTATTCGGGTGTGGTGAAGGCTCAGGACCAGGCCAGCTCCGGCGTGCGCGTGCAGACCGCTTCGGATGATCCGGTAGCCGCCGCGCAATTGCTGATGCTGCAACAGCAGAAAGACATGCTGGGCCAGTACAACGGCAACATCACCAGCCTGCAAAACTCGCTGACCAACGAGGAAAGCGTGTTGTCGAGCATCAACACGGCCATGCAAACCGCCAGCGGCCTGGCGTTGCAGGCGGGTAACCTCAAGCTCAGCAATGACGACCGCAAGGCTATCGCCGCTCAGGTCGGCGCGCTCGAAGACCAGGTGTTGGGTTTGCTCAACACCAAGGATTCCAGTGGCAACTACATGTTTTCCGGGGCCAAGACCGACACGCCGCCCTACAGCCGTAACAACGATGGCACCTACACCTACCAGGGTGATGAGACGCCGCTGAGCCTGCAAGTGTCGAGCAACTTGACGGTTGCCGCGGGCGATACCGGCAAGACGCTGCTGGAAAGCTCCGGCAACACCGGCCGCACTCAGGCGACGATTTTGCCGCCAGCGGTCAACGACGGCAAAATCGCGATTTCGGCGGGCCTGGTCACCTCGGGCACCGCTTACACGAAGAATTTTGCCGATGGCCAGCCGTACAAGCTGACCTTCTCCAGCAGTACCCAATACAGCGTGACCGACAAGGACGGCAACGACGTAACGTCCGAGATCACCGGTAACGGCACATTTGATTCCACCAAGGAAGGCGCGTCCAGCGTCAACCTGCGCGGGGTCAAGTTCGACATCAGCCTGAACCTTGGGTCTGATGTGGCCTCGGGCGCGCCGTCTGACGCGCTGGTGGCGGGCAAGGCCTTTACGCTGGAGAGCAAGCCGGACACGTTCAGCAGTTCGCGTACAGCCAGTAATCCGTCTACGGCGCAGTTGACCGGTGGCCGGGTCACCGACCAGGCAGCCTACGCCAGCACCTTTCCGAACTCGGGCGCGGTGATCAAGTTCACCAGCGGCAATGACTATGAGGTGTACGCCCAGCCGTACTCGGCGAACAGTAAGTCGATTGCCACGGGCACCATGGCCACCGGCGCGACGTCGATCACGGCTGCCGGGGTGACCTTTGATGTGAGCGGCGCGCCGGGGGCGGGTGATCAGTTTTCGGTGAATGCCACCAGCAACAAGAACATGAACGCCCTGGACACGCTGGGCCAACTGCGCAAGGCGCTGGAAACCCCGGCAGATGGCGACCCGGTTGCCATGAACAATCTCAAGGACGTGATCAATACCTCCATCGGTAACCTGGCCAACGCTTCGGCGCAGATCGACCAGGTGCGTGGCTCGATTGGCGCGCGCCAGAACGCCCTGGATATCCAGAGCCAGGAAAACACCAGCCTGGGGCTGGCCAACACCTCCACCATGTCATCGCTGGCGAACGTTGACATGGGCCAGGCGGCCATTGACCTGACATTGCAGCAGACCATGCTGCAGGCTTCGCAGCTGGCGTTTGTGAAGATCTCCCAGTTGAGCCTGTTCAGCCGCATGTAACCGGCGAGCGAACAAGCGGCCCACCCTGGCAACAGGGTGGGCCGTTGTTGTTTCTGGGGCCGAGAATGTTGCAGGGTTTTGCACAAAGCGCACAAAATTGAGTGACCTGTGAGTCATAAAGCGCATCTTCACTGTATCGTGTGAAAAGGATAAGTCGTCGCAGGGTCTTTGCGCGGGGGCTTTCAGCGATATTTTTACGGGGTTATCCCCTTTATTGTCAGCGCTCCCGGCGTAGCCCGAGGGGTGTTATCCAGCTATTTAGTATTGGGAAGCCACAATGATTGGCATAAAAAGCATCGCCAGTTACGTGCCGGCAGACGGGGTCGATAACTACGCCCAGGGCGCCAAATTCGCCAAGGATGAGGACTTCATCATTGGCAAGATCGGTTCGGCGTTCCTGCCGCGCAAGGATGCTGCGCAGGAAACCTCCGACCTGTGCGTCGAGGCGGTCAACGCCTTGTTTGCCAACAACCCTGATTTGAAGCGCGAGTCGATCGACGCGCTGATCGTCGTGACCCAAAACGGCGATGAGGAAGGCTTGCCCCACACGGCCGCCATCGTCCAGGACAAACTGGGCCTGCCGACCCACGTGGCGGCGTTTGATATCTCGCTGGGTTGCTCGGGCTATGTCTACGGCATCTACGCGATGAAAGGCTTCATGGAAGCCACCGGCCTGAAAAACGGCCTGCTGATCACCGCCGACCCGTATTCGAAGATCGTTGACCCGGAAGACCGCAACACCACCATGCTCTTCGGCGATGCCGCCACTGCCACCTGGATGGGTGAAGATGCCCCGTGGTTGCTCGGCAAGTCGAAGTTCGGCACTGACGGTTCCGGTGCGCCGCATCTGAAGGTCAGCGACGGCGTGTTTTTCATGAATGGCCGCCAGGTGTTTAACTTTGCCCTGCTCAAAGTGCCGGCGCATCTGCATGAGCTGCTCAACGAATCGCAGCTCAAGGCAGACGAAATCGATGCCTTCTGCATTCACCAGGGCAGTGCGGCGATTGTCGACGCCGTGGCGCGGCGTTTTGAAGACGCCCCGGTGGAGAAATTCATCAAGGACATGGTCGAGACCGGCAATACCGTGTCTTCCAGCATTCCACTGCTGCTTGAAAAGCACATGATGGACGGCGACTGGAAGCGTGTCGCAATCAGCGGATTTGGGGTTGGCTTGTCGT
Source organism: Pseudomonas sp. NFX183 (assembly GCF_047943075.1). Lineage (NCBI taxonomy): Bacteria > Pseudomonadati > Pseudomonadota > Gammaproteobacteria > Pseudomonadales > Pseudomonadaceae > Pseudomonas > Pseudomonas sp. NFX183. Next base: position 4,096,962 of record NZ_CP181333.1, read on the forward strand.
GGGGTTCGGCGATTCTCTATCGTCCGTGATGCCCTGATAGAGCTGCACACAAAAACGCCCAGGCTTGTAAAAGCCTGGGCGTTTTTTATTTGGCGCCAGAAAACCCAGCATTTGCGGGCGTTTGGGCTATCGTAAATGCTTGAATTACAAAGGATGGCCCGTTGCTAGTAAAAAAAATCAAAAAAGTCCTCAAGCAACCTGCATTCACGACGATAACTATTACGAAGGTTCTCTAGGCCACACCCGGCGGTTGCCAGGGCCGGAAGCCGCAGTACACCACCCACGAGGATTTCGTCATGGCTTTAACAGTAAACACTAACCTTGCTTCGTTGAACGTTCAGAACAACCTGAACAAGGCTTCCGGCGCCCTGCAAACTTCCATGCAGCGTCTGTCCTCCGGCCTGCGTATCAACAGCGCCAAAGACGACGCGGCCGGCCTGCAAATCTCCAACCGTCTGACCAGCCAGATCAACGGCCTGGGCGTTGCAATCAAAAACGCCAACGACGGTAGCTCGATTGCTCAGACCGCTGAAGGCGCAATGCAGCAGTCCACCAACATCCTGCAAAGCATGCGTACCCTGGCTCTGCAATCCGCCAACGGCTCGCCAAGCGCTGAAGACCGTAAGTCGAACCAGGCTCAATACGCAGCGCTGACTGCTGAATTGACCCGTATCGCTACCACCACTACTTTCGGTGGCAAGAACCTGCTGGACGGTTCTTTCGGTACTACTTCGTTCCAGGTCGGCGCCAACGCCAACCAGACCATCGACATGAGCATCGGTAACGTTGCAGCCAACAACATTGGTTCGCAGCAGCTGAAAACTCAAGGCGTAGCGCCAAGTGCAACCGGCGTTGCCGGCGGCGCAATCACCGTTACCGGTGGCGGCCAGTCGACCAACCTGACCATCGCTGCCGGCGCTTCCGCCAAGCAGATCGCTGCTCAAATGAACGGCGCTGTCGGCGGCCTGGCTGCTACTGCCAGCACTGTTGCCCAGTTCTCCGTTGACTCCACTGCCATTGCTGCTGCCAGCCCTGCCAGCGCCAACTTCACCCTGAAAGTCGGCAGCGGTACTGCTGTCCAGTTCACTGGCGTGACCAGCACATCGGACCTGGCTGACCAGCTGAAGTCCAACGCTGCCAAACTGGGCATCACCGTTAACTACGATTCGACCACCAACGCTCTGTCGGTCAAGTCCGATACCGGTGAGAACCTGACCTTCAACGCTGGCGATGCCGGTGCTGTTGCAGGTGTCAAGGTCGCTACTCAGGACGGCAGCGGTGCATTCGGCACAGCCGTTGCACTGGACGCTGGCCCGATCGTCGCTACTGGCGCAGTGTCGCTGAACTCCTCCAGCAGCTACTCGCTGAGCGGCGCCGGTGTGACCGGTCTGTTCGCAGCTACTGGTACTGCTGCCAACTCCACCAAAACCACCGTCAACAACACTGACATCACCACTGCTGCCAACGCACAGAACTCGATCGACGTGATCACCCAGGCGATCTCGGACATCGACTCCCAGCGTGCCGGTCTCGGTGCTGTACAAAACCGTTTCGACAACACCGTTGCCAACCTGCAGAGCATCTCGGACAACTCCAGCGCCGCTCGCGGTCAGATCCAGGACGTTGACTACGCTGCAGAAACTGCTCAGCTGACCAAGCAACAAACCCTGCAACAGGCTTCCACTGCGATCCTGTCCCAGGCCAACCAACTGCCTTCCGCTGTACTGAAGCTGCTTCAGTAATAGCCATCGGTAGATGAATGACGGAAGGGCGCGTTTACGTGCCCTTTTGTCTTTTGCGTGATGAGGAGATTGGGCATGGACATGAGCGTGAAGTTGAACCTGTCTTATCCGGCAGTGGCGCCACAGAGCGCTCCTGCTCCCGTGAACAACGACCCGCAGAAAACCAGGGTTGATCCTTTGGCTGCCACGGTCCAACCCAAGCAGGACTCGAAGCCGTCCGACCTTGAACAGGCGGTCACGGATATTCGCAAATTCGTCCAGGCTGCCCAGCGCAACCTGGACTTTTCCATTGATGACTCCACCCATCAGGTAGTCGTCAAGGTCATAGCGACCGAAAGCGGCGAGGTCATTCGTCAGATCCCATCGGAAACGGCATTGAAACTCGCACAAAGCCTTCATGACGCCAGCAGCGTATTGTTTGACGCCAAAGTCTGAGCTGGCATGAATTTTGTTGCTGTAGCTGCTTTAGGCTTCGTCCGTCAATAAAGCGCCAGCCCCGGATCAGGAGAAGAATCATGGGTGATATATCAGTTAGCGGCCCCGTTACGGGCATTGATACCCAGCAGATCGTGACGGCATTGGTGAACGCGGAACAGGCGCCGAAGCAATCGCAGATCAACAAGCAGACGCAAACGTCGACTGCCCAGCTGTCCTCGATCGGCAAGATTCAAGCCGCGCTGGATGCCTTCCGTGGTGCCATGGACAACATGACCAAGGACGCCAGTATCGGCGGCCTGACGGCGACGACGTCGGATGCCAACGTGTCCACCGTCACCTTGGGTGCCGGTGCGTCTGCGGGCAGTTATCAGCTGATCGTCAACCAGTTGGCGACCGCCTCGAAGGTTGCTACTCAGAATTATTCAACCGGCGCGAAAACCGTCGTCAATACCGGCACCACCGCGACGACCCTGGAAATTTCCCAGTCAGGTCAGAGTTACGGGGTCAGTGTTCCGCCAGGCGCGACGCTGCAACAAGTGCGTGACTCGATCAACGCGCAATACAGCAGTGTTGGCCTGAGTGCCAACATCCTGACTGACGCCACCGGTTCTCGCCTGGTCATGACCTCGACCAATACCGGCGCCGGCACGGACATTACCCTGGGGGGTAACTCCGGCCTGGAAGCGGGTTCGTCGGTTGTGGGTGATCCACCGCAAAACGCTAAATACACCATTGACGGCACGGCTCAGGAATCCAAGAGCAATACCCTGACCGAGGCGATCAGTGGTGTGAGCATCAAGTTGACGGCGGTGTCGCCTCTGCCTGCCGGGGTTACAGGGACGCTCCCTGACGGCGTTACGCGCGTGTCATCGACCATTACGGTCACCCGCAGCAACGACACCCTCAAAAGTTCGGTGAAGGGTTTTGTCGACACCTACAACGCGTTGATGACGGCCATGAACACCGAGACCGCGGTCACCACCAACGCGGACGGTTCCACCACGCGCGCTGCGCTGACAGGCGATGCCACCATGCGCTCCCTGCAGACCGCGTTGCGTAGCGAGCTGAACGCAATGACGGGCACGGGCACGTTGAAGTCCCTGGCGCAATTTGGCGTGAACACGGACTCCGGCACCGGCAAGTTAAGTATCGACGACAAGGTATTCGGTGCAGCGATTGCCACCAACCCCACCGACATCGGCGGCATTTTCAACGGTGACAATGGCTTGCTGGCGCGCATGAAAAGCGCGACCGACAGCTATGCACTGAGCAACACCGGCGTGCTGGCCACGCGTTCGTCGACGCTGTCGGACGATCTCAAGGACCTGCAGAACCAGCAGGACACCCTGACCGCGCGTATGGCTGCCCTGAAGACCAGCCTGACCGCCAAGTACACGACGATGAACAACCTGGTGGCCCAGCTCACCAGTCAGCGTTCCAGTGTCATGAGCACGCTCAACGCGCTGAACAAGACGTCTTCGGACAGTTGATCCCGATGAAGCCGCCCGCTGGTGATTACCGCCATCGGGCGCCGCCTTCAGCCGACTTGCGGTTAAAGTTTTTTGCGACCCAGTCGACATATTAGTCAGAGCCCATCCTATTTAGCTGTTGCCTGTCACGAGGTAGAAACATGAATCCCATGAGAGCCCTTCGCCAATACCAGAAGGTCAATTCCCATGCCCAGATCTCCGAAGCCAGCCCGCACCGTCTGGTCCAGATGCTGATGGAAGGCGCGTTGGATCGCATGGCTCAGGCCAAAGGCGCCATGGCTCGTGGTGATATCGCGCAAAAAGGTTTGCTGCTGGGCAAGGCGATCGACATCCTGATCGGCTTGCGTGATGGCCTTAATCCGGAAAAAACCGATGATCCGGCCGCGTTGCAGCAGTTGGACAATCTGTATGCCTACATGACCACGCGCCTGCTGGAAGCCAACAGCAAGAGCGATGTCGCCATGATCGACGAAGTAGCCGGCCTGATGATTACGCTCAAGGAAGGCTGGGACGGTATTGCAACACTGTAGGCCTGTTGGCCTGAGGATGATGTCATGAGCCACGCCCTGCAACGGATTGACGAGACCCGCGAAGCCTTGGTTGACGCACTGGCCCACCGTAACTGGGACGCTATCGGCGAACTGGATATGGGGTGTCGTGCGGTGATCGATGAGGCGCTCAACAATGCGCCGGTGGACGAGGATGCCCTGCGGGAAAAGCTGCAAAGCTTGCTGGCGGTGTATCAGCAGTTGCTTGAGGTGACGACTGGCGAACGCCAGGCGATTTTCGAAGAGATGTCGCAGATCAACCGAGCGGAAAGCGCGTCAAAGGTTTACCATCTGTTCGGCTGAATGGGCTCAGTTAATCCGAACGGCGCGTCATATATTTGACTGTGCCAGCATTTTTGACTTAACTAGTGCTGTTTTCAGATTTCAGACGTCTAGTAGGGTAAGAAATCTTACAAACGTCTAGATTGCCCTCACTCTGGGGCAGAGCGTTTTACTAGGGAAGTTGCTATTGCATGTGGCGTGAAACCAAAATTCTGCTGATTGATGACGATAGCGTCCGCCGCCGCGATTTAGCGGTAATTTTGAATTTTCTTGGTGAAGAAAATTTGCCCTGCGGTAGCCATGACTGGCAGCAGGCGGTCAGCTCTTTGTCGTCGAGCCGTGAAGTCATCTGTGTGTTGATCGGGACGGTCAACGCTCCTGGCGCAGTTCTGGGCTTGTTAAAGACACTGTCTACCTGGGATGAGTTCCTTCCGGTGTTGCTGATGGGCGATATTTCTTCCGTGGACCTTCCGGAAGACCAGCGCCGCCGCGTGCTTTCCACCCTGGAAATGCCGCCCAGCTACAGCAAATTGCTCGACTCCCTGCACCGTGCCCAGGTCTACCGCGAGATGTATGACCAGGCCCGCGAGCGCGGTCGTCATCGCGAACCCAACCTGTTTCGCAGCCTCGTCGGCACCAGCCGTGCGATCCAGCACGTACGCCAGATGATGCAGCAAGTGGCCGATACCGACGCCAGCGTATTGATCCTCGGCGAGTCCGGCACCGGCAAGGAAGTGGTCGCACGCAACCTGCACTATCACTCCAAGCGCCGCGACGGGCCGTTCGTGCCGGTCAACTGCGGGGCGATCCCGGCAGAGTTGCTCGAAAGCGAACTGTTCGGCCACGAGAAGGGCGCCTTTACCGGGGCGATCACCAGCCGTGCCGGGCGTTTCGAACTGGCCAATGGCGGCACCCTGTTTCTTGACGAAATCGGCGACATGCCGCTGCCGATGCAGGTCAAGCTGTTGCGCGTGTTGCAGGAGCGCACCTTCGAGCGCGTGGGCAGCAACAAGACCCAGAGCGTCGATGTGCGCATCATCGCGGCCACGCACAAAAACCTCGAAAGCATGATTGAGGTCGGCAGCTTCCGCGAAGACCTGTACTACCGCCTCAACGTATTCCCTATCGAGATGGCCCCGCTGCGTGAGCGCGTGGAAGACATCCCGCTGCTGATGAACGAACTGATCTCGCGCATGGAACACGAAAAGCGCGGCTCGATTCGCTTCAACTCCGCCGCGATCATGTCTCTGTGCCGTCACGGCTGGCCGGGCAACGTCCGTGAGCTGGCCAACCTGGTCGAGCGCATGGCCATCATGCACCCGTACGGTGTGATCGGCGTGGTCGAGCTGCCGAAGAAATTCCGCTACGTCGACGACGAAGACGAGCAACTGGTAGACAGCCTGCGCAGTGACCTGGAAGAGCGCGTGGCCATCAACGGCCATACGCCGGACTTCGGTTCCACCGCCATGCTGCCGCCCGAGGGCCTGGACTTGAAGGACTACCTCGGTAGCCTCGAACAAGGCCTGATCCAGCAGGCGCTGGACGATGCCAATGGCATTGTCGCGCGCGCCGCCGAACGCCTGCGCATCCGTCGCACCACCTTGGTGGAGAAGATGCGCAAGTACGGCATGAGCCGTCGCGAAGGTGACGAACAGGCGGATGATTGACGCCTGTTTTTTAACTGACTGATAGATAGGTCTATTTTTTTCGGCACGGGTATTGCTACAGCCCTCGCAACGTTCCGTTTAACTGACGGTCAGCCAGCGAGAGAGCATGATGCCCCACGCCGCCAAACTTTCTACAGCCCCTGCTATTTCTGGGCTGGTTCCGTGCGCAGAGCCGCTGACCCGGCAGGGTCTTGAACAGGCGTTCTCGCAGTTCAACCAGATGTCGAGCCAACTGACCGACTCTTACAGTCTGCTGGAAGCGCGGGTTTCCGAGCTTAAAGGCGAACTGGCAGTGGTCAGCGCCCAGCGCATGCAAGAGCTGGCCGAGAAAGAGCGTCTGGCCAACCGTCTGCAAAACCTCCTCGACCTGTTGCCCGGCGGCGTAATCGTCATCGATGAAATGGGCCGTGTCCGCGAAGCCAACCCGGCCGCGCGTGACTTGCTGGGCGAGCCGCTGGAAGGCGAGCTGTGGCGCCAGGTGATTACACGCTGCTTTGCGCCGCGCGAAGACGACGGCCATGAAATCTCCCTCAAAGACGGTCGGCGTCTGTCCATCGCCACCCGTTCCCTGGACGCCGAGCCCGGCCAGTTGGTGCTGCTCAACGACCTGACTGAAACCCGTCACTTGCAAGACCAGTTGGCGCGCCATGAGCGTTTGTCGTCGCTGGGGAGGATGGTCGCTTCGTTGGCGCATCAGATCCGCACGCCGTTGTCGGCCGCGTTGATCTACGCCAGTCATTTGACTGATGAGCAATTGCCAGCCGCCACCCACCAGCGATTTGCCGGTCGCCTCAAGGAGCGCCTGCATGAATTGGAGCACCAGGTGCGCGACATGCTGGTGTTTGCCCGCGGCGAATTGCCGCTGACCGACCGCGTCACGCCATCCGCGCTGATGCAGTCGCTGCAAGCGGCAGCCGCCACGCATATCCAGGACGTCAACGTGCGCTGGCAGTGCGACAGCCACTTGGGCGAGTTGCTGTGCAACCGTGACACGCTGGTCGGCGCGTTGCTCAACCTGATCGAAAACGCCACCCAGGCCAGCGGCCCGGGTGCGCGGCTCAAAGTGCACCTCTACACCCGCGACCAAACCCTGCGCCTGTGCATCAGCGACAGCGGCAGCGGCATCGACCCGGTCGTGCTGCAGCGCCTGGGCGAACCCTTTTTTACCACCAAGACCAACGGCACGGGCCTGGGCCTGACCGTGGTCAAGGCAGTGGCGCGTGCACATCAGGGAGAATTGCAGCTGCACTCCCGGTTGGGGCGTGGCACCTGTGCATTGATGACCTTGCCGCTGTTTTCCAGCGCGGCAAGCGCGGAGTAAAAGGACTATGGCTATCAAGGTTTTATTGGTCGAAGACGATCGCGCCCTGCGTGAAGCATTGGCTGACACGCTGCTGTTGGCGGGCCATGACTACCGGGCGGTCGGTTCTGCTGAGGATGCCTTGGAGGCCGTTGAGCAAGAGTCCTTCAGCCTGGTGGTCAGTGACGTGAACATGCCCGGCATGGACGGCCACCAGTTGCTCGGCGTGTTGCGCGCGCGCCAGCCGCAACTGCCGGTGTTGCTGATGACAGCCCATGGCGCCGTCGAGCGGGCGGTGGACGCCATGCGCCAGGGGGCGGCGGATTACCTGGTCAAACCCTTCGAGCCCAAGGCGCTGATCGAGCTGGTCGCCCGGCATGCGCTGGGCGTGGTGTCGAATGCCGAGGGCGAAGGCCCGATTGCCTTCGAGCCGGCCAGCGCTCAGTTGCTGGAGCTGGCAGCCCGGGTGGCGCGCAGCGATTCAACCGTGTTGATTTCCGGCGAGTCCGGCACCGGTAAAGAGGTGTTGGCGCGTTACATTCACCAGCAGTCGGGCCGCGCCAAACAACCGTTTATTGCGATCAACTGCGCGGCGATTCCCGACAACATGCTCGAAGCCACGCTGTTCGGCCATGAAAAGGGCTCGTTCACCGGCGCCATTGCCGCGCAGGCCGGCAAGTTCGAACAGGCCGACGGCGGCACCATCCTGCTCGACGAAATTTCGGAAATGCCCCTGGGCCTGCAAGCCAAGCTGCTGCGGGTGCTGCAGGAGCGCGAAGTGGAGCGCGTCGGCGCGCGCAAGCCCATCCAGCTGGACATCCGCGTGGTCGCCACCACCAACCGCGACCTGGCGGGTGAAGTGGCGGCGGGGCGCTTTCGTGAAGACTTGTTCTACCGGCTCTCGGTGTTCCCGCTGGCCTGGCGCCCGCTGCGTGAGCGCCCGGCGGACATCATTCCGCTGGCCGAGCGCCTGTTGAACAACCACGTCAAAAAAATGAAGCATGCCCAGGCGCGGCTGTCGGCCGAGGCCCAGGCCTGCCTGATCAGCTACCCATGGCCCGGCAATGTGCGGGAACTGGACAATGCCATCCAGCGCGCGCTGATTTTGCAGCAGGGCGGGTTGATCCAGCCGCAGGACTTCTGCCTGGCCATGGGCAGTGGCGCGGCGCCGTTGCCGAGCCTGGCGCCGGCACCGGTAGTCGTGGCCGACGCCGAGTCTGGCGGCGCCCTGGGCGACGACCTGCGTCGCCGCGAATTCCAGATGATCATCGACACCCTGCGTGCCGAGCGCGGCCGCCGCAAGGAAGCCGCCGAGCGCCTGGGCATCAGCCCGCGCACCTTGCGCTACAAGCTGGCGCAGATGCGCGACGCGGGGATGGATGTCGAAGCCTACCTGTTCGCGACCTGACAAATCGCCGTCTTGGAAATACTCAGGCTGACAGGGTTTGTCGCCTTTTCTTACGAATAGCCACGGAGCTGGCACCCTTGTTGCTACCACACCTAGTAACCGCTGCGTAGTGTCAAAAAATTGCGGGTCGTCGGAGAGAGAAGGTCATGAGCCAGGGTATTGAGTTCAATCGGTTGATGTTGGATATGCGCTCCATGCAAATGGATGCCATGGCTCAACCGAAATCCGTCGCGCCTGCGCCGGAATTGGGCCAAAGCAGTTTTGCCGACATGCTCGGTCAGGCAATCAACAAAGTCAGTGATACCCAGCAAGCCTCGAATCAGTTGGCTACCGCCTTCGAGATCGGCAAAAGCGGCGTGGACCTCACCGATGTGATGGTCGCTTCGCAAAAGGCCAGCGTTTCCTTTCAGGCCTTGACCCAAGTGCGTAACAAGTTGGTTCAGGCTTATCAAGACATCATGCAGATGCCGGTTTAAGGACGAGATTTAAGTCATGGCAGAAGCAGTCGTGGACAACGTACCCGCCAAGGCAGACGGCAAGCCGCCGCTGTTTGGCCTGTCGTTCCTGGAAAACCTTTCCGAAATGACCATGTTGCGTCAGGTGGGCCTGATGGTCGGCCTGGCTGCCAGCGTGGCGATTGGTTTTGCCGTGGTGCTGTGGTCGCAGCAACCTGATTACCGCCCGCTGTACGGCAGCCTGGCCGGGATGGATTCCAAGCAGATCATGGAAACCCTGGCCGCCGCCGACATCGCCTACACCGTGGAGCCCAATTCCGGGGCCTTGCTGGTCAAGGCCGATGACGTGGCGCGTGCGCGCATGAAGCTGGCGGCCGCCGGCGTCACGCCGTCCGACAGCAATATCGGTTTTGAAATTCTCGACAAGGACCAGGGCCTGGGCACCAGCCAGTTCATGGAGGCCACGCGTTACCGTCGTGGCCTGGAAGGCGAACTGGCACGCACCATCTCAAGCTTGAATAACGTCAAGGGCGCCCGCGTGCACCTGGCGATTCCGAAAAGCTCGGTGTTCGTGCGCGACGAGCGCAAGCCAAGCGCCTCGGTATTGGTCGAACTGTTTTCCGGCCGCTCCCTGGAGCCTGGCCAGGTCCTGGCGATCATCAACCTGGTGGCCACCAGCGTTCCTGAATTGAGCAAGTCGCAAATCACCGTGGTGGACCAGAAGGGCAACCTGCTGTCCGACCAGGCCGAGAACTCCGCGCTGACCCAGGCCGGCAAGCAGTTCGACTACAGCCGCCGCATGGAAAGCATGCTCACTCAGCGCGTGCACAACATTCTGCAGCCGGTGCTGGGCAACGACCGCTATAAAGCTGAAGTGTCTGCCGACGTGGACTTCAGTGCGGTCGAATCGACCTCCGAGCAGTTCAACCCGGACCAGCCGGCGCTGCGCAGCGAGCAATCGACCAGCGAACAACGCACCGCCAGCAATGGCCCGCAAGGTGTGCCGGGTGCCCTGAGCAACCAGCCACCGGCCCCGGCCACTGCACCGCAAACCACCGGTGGCGCCGCCGCGACAGCGGGTGCGATTCAGCCTGGTCAGCCACTGTTGGACGCCAACGGCCAGCAGATCATGGACCCGGCCACCGGCCAGCCGATGCTCGCACCGTACCCGGCGGACAAGCGTAACCAGTCCACCAAGAACTTCGAGCTCGACCGTTCCATCAGCCACACCAAGCAGCAGCAGGGCAAAATCAATCGCCTGTCGGTGTCGGTGGTGGTCGATGATCAGGTCAAGGTCAATGCCGCTGACGGCGCCGTCACCCGTGCGCCGTGGAGCGCCGACGAATTGGCGCGCTTCACCCGTCTGGTGCAGGACGCCGTCGGTTTCGACGCCAGCCGTGGCGACAGTGTCAGTGTGATCAACATGCCGTTCTCCGCCGAGCGCGGCGAAGTGATCGCCGACCCGGCGTTCTACACGCAGCCGTGGTTCTGGGACATCGTCAAGCAAGTGCTGGGTGTGTTGTTCATCCTGGTGCTGGTGTTCGGCGTGCTGCGCCCGGTGCTCAACAACATCACCGGCCATGGCAAGAAGCAGCTGGCATTGGCTGGCAGTGACGTTGAGTTGGGTGGCATGGGCGGCCTGGACGGCGAACTGGCCAACGACCGCGTCAGCCTCGGTGGCCCGCAAAGCATCCTGTTGCCAAGCCCGAGCGAAGGCTATGACGCTCAGTTGAACGCAATCAAGAGTCTGGTAGCAGAAGACCCGGGCCGTGTGGCTCAGGTCGTGAAAGAGTGGATTAACGCAGATGAATGATCGAGCCGCTGTTGCCAAGCTCACCAAAGTCGACAAAGCCGCCGTGTTGCTGCTGTCTTTGGGTGAAACCGACGCCGCACAAGTGCTGCGCCACATGGGCCCCAAAGAGGTTCAGCGCGTAGGCGTGGCCATGGCGCAAATGCGCAATGTGCACCGTGAGCAAGTCGAGCAGGTGATGAGCGAGTTCGTCGAGATCGTCGGCGACCAGACCAGCCTGGGCGTCGGCTCCGACAGCTACATCCGCAAGATGCTCACCTCGGCGCTGGGCGAAGACAAGGCCAACGGCCTGATCGACCGCATCCTGCTGGGCGGCAACACCAGTGGCCTGGACAGCCTGAAATGGATGGAGCCGCGCGCCGTTGCCGACGTGATCCGCTACGAGCACCCGCAGATCCAGGCCATCGTCGTCGCCTACCTGGACCCGGACCAGGCCGGTGAAGTGCTTGGCCACTTCGACCATAAAGTGCGCCTGGACATCATCCTGCGCGTGTCGTCGCTGAACACCGTGCAGCCGGCGGCATTGAAAGAACTCAACACGATTCTCGAGAAGCAGTTCTCGGGCAACTCCAACGCCTCGCGCACCACCCTGGGTGGCATCAAGCGCGCGGCCGATATCATGAACTTCCTCGACAGCTCGGTCGAAGGTCAGTTGATGGACTCGATCCGCGAGATCGACGACACCCTGTCCGGCCAGATCGAAGACCTCATGTTCGTGTTCAACAACCTCTCTGATGTCGACGACCGTGGCATCCAGGCGTTGCTGCGCGAAGTGTCTTCGGACGTGCTGGTGCTGGCCCTCAAGGGCTCGGACGAAAACGTCAAAGAGAAGATCTTCAAGAACATGTCCAAGCGTGCCTCCGAGCTGTTGCGTGACGACCTGGAAGCCAAAGGCCCGGTGCGTGTCAGCGACGTGGAAACCGCCCAGAAGGAAATCCTCACCATTGCCCGCCGTATGGCCGAAGCCGGAGAAATCGTTCTCGGCGGGAAGGGCGGCGAAGAAATGATCTAAGGCGCTGCCCATGTCGAACAAAGATGAGACGCCCAGCGATCTGATTCGCGCGCGGGATGTCGGCGGGTTCGATATCTGGTCGTTGCCCAGTTTCGATCCGCATGTGCCGGAACCTGAACCGGAGCCGGTGGTTGAAACGCCGGCCGAAATGGAAGAAGTGCCGCTCGATGAAGTCCAGCCACTGACCCTTGAAGAATTGGAAGCCATCCGCCAGGAGGCCTACAACGAGGGTTTCGCGGCGGGTGAAAAAGACGGTTTTCGCAGCACCACCCTCAAAGTTCGCCAAGAGGCCGAGGAGGCGCTGAGCGTCAAGCTGGCCAGCCTTGAGCGCTTGATGGGCAACCTGTTCGACCCGATCGCCGAACAGGATTCGCAGCTGGAAAAATCCATGGTCGGGCTGGTCGAGCACATCGCGCGCCAAGTGATCCAGCGCGAGCTGGTGCTCGATTCCAGCCACATCGAAAGCGTGATGCGCGAAGCCCTCAAGCTGCTGCCATTGGGCGTCGGCAATGTGCGGCTGTACATCAACCCGCAGGATTTCGAACAGGTCAAAGCCCTGCGCGAGCGCCATGAAGAAACCTGGCGCATCGTCGAGGACGCGGCGCTGCTGCCCGGTGGCTGCCGCGTCGAAACCGAGCACAGCCGCATTGATGCCACGGTGGAAACCCGCATCAGCCAGATCATGGCGAAAATGTTCGATCAATTGCATGAACAGTCCCTGCACCCGGCCGAGCCTGATATGAGCGTGGACCTGGATGCCGCCGATGCGCCTTGAACGCACCAGCTTCGCCAAGCGCCTGAGCGGCTACGCCGAGGCCACTGAGTTGCCCGGCCAGCCGATCCTCGAAGGGCGCCTGCTGCGCATGGTCGGCCTGACCCTCGAAGCCGAAGGCCTGCGCGCCGCCATGGGCAGCCGCTGCCTGGTGATCAACGACGACAGTTACCACCCGGTGCAGGTCGAAGCCGAAGTGATGGGCTTTTCCGGCAGCAAGATTTTCCTGATGCCGGTCGGCAGCCTGGCGGGCATCGCCCCCGGCGCCCGCGTGGTGCCGCTGGCCGATACCGGCCGCCTGCCGATGGGCATGAGCATGCTCGGCCGCGTGCTCGACGGCGCCGGTCGCGCGTTGGACGGCAAAGGCGGCATGAAGGCCGAAGACTGGGTGCCGATGGACGGCCCGACCATCAACCCGCTCAACCGCAACCCGATCAGCGTGCCGCTGGACGTGGGCATTCGCAGCATCAACGGTTTATTGACGGTCGGCCGCGGCCAGCGTCTGGGCCTGTTTGCCGGTACCGGTGTGGGGAAGTCGGTGTTGCTCGGCATGATGACGCGCTTTACCGAGGCCGACATCATCGTGGTCGGGCTGATCGGTGAGCGGGGCCGTGAAGTAAAGGAATTCATCGAGCACAGCCTCGGTGAAGAAGGCCTCAAGCGTTCGGTGGTCGTCGCATCCCCGGCCGATGATGCGCCGCTGATGCGTTTGCGCGCGGCCATGTACTGCACGCGCATCGCCGAATATTTTCGTGACAAGGGCAAGAACGTCCTGTTGCTGATGGACTCGCTCACGCGTTTCGCCCAGGCCCAGCGGGAAATCGCCCTGGCCATCGGCGAACCGCCAGCCACCAAAGGCTACCCGCCTTCAGTGTTTGCCAAGCTGCCCAAGCTGGTTGAGCGCGCCGGTAATGCCGAGGCCGGCGGCGGTTCGATCACGGCGTTCTACACCGTGCTGTCCGAAGGCGATGACCAGCAAGACCCGATTGCCGACTCGGCGCGTGGCGTGCTCGACGGCCACATCGTGCTGTCGCGGCGTTTGGCCGAAGAAGGGCACTACCCGGCCATCGATATCGAAGCGTCGATCAGCCGGGTGATGCCGGCGGTGGTCACGCCGGAGCACATGGCCCGCGCCCAGCATTTCAAGCAACTGTGGTCGCGCTATCAGCAAAGCCGCGACTTGATCAGCGTGGGTGCCTACGTGGCCGGCGGTGATCGCGAAACCGACCTGGCGATTGCCCTGCAACCGCAGCTGGTGACCTACCTGCGCCAGGGCCTCAACGACAAGATCAGCATGGGCGAAAGCGAAGCGCATCTGGGCTCGATCTTTGCCCCGGCGCCAGGCGGTTAAGCCATGGCCAGCACCCGTTCCTCGCGCCTGGCCCCAGTGGTGGACATGGCGGAGAAGGCCGAAAAAACCGCCGCGCAACGCCTGGGCTACTTTCAGGGGCAGGTGCGCCTGGCAGAAAGCAAGCTCGGCGACCTGGAGCGCTTTCGCGGCGAATACCAGCAGCAATGGATCGAGCGCGGCAGCAAGGGGGTTTCCGGCCAATGGCTGATGGGCTACCAGGGCTTCCTCAATCAGCTGGAAACCGCCGTAGGCCAACAGCGCCAGAGCCTGGCCTGGCACCAGAACAACCTCGATAAAGCCCGCGAGGCATGGCAGGCGGCGTTCGCTCGGGTCGAAGGTTTGCGCAAACTGGTGCAGCGCTACATCGACGAAGCGCGGGCGCTTGAAGACAAGCGCGAGCAGAAGCTGCTCGACGAGCTGTCACAGCGACTTCCCCGCCAATCACAGTACTAACGGCCACCACCGGCCTACTGTGGGAACCGGGCTTGCCCGCGATGCAGGCACCGAGGTGGGTCATGCTATCGCGGGCAAGCCAGCCCCCACATTTGATTTGCTGTGTTGCCCATACCTCGATCACCTGCTAAACCTTGTTGCACATTGCCAATGACAAGGAAGCAGTCGCATGTCAGTCGTGTCAGAAGTATCCCTGGATGGGAAAAAATTGACGATTACCGTCAAAGGGCGATTCGATTTCGGTAGCCATCAAGCCTTTCGTGACGCCTACGAGCGGTTCTACAAGGTGCCCGAGGTCTACGTGGTGGACCTCAAAGACACCACCTACATGGACAGCTCGGCCCTGGGCATGTTGCTGCTGTTGCGTGACCATGCCGGTGGCGACAATGCCGAAGTCCAGGTGATCAACAGCAACTCCGATGTGCGCAAGATCCTCGCCATTTCCAACTTTGACAAACTGTTCGATCTCAGTTGAGCAGCCTAGCCCCGGTCCTTGAACCGCTGACGATCCTGATCGCCGAAGACAGCGCCGCCGATTTGCTGTTGCTGTCGACCATCATTCGGCGTCAGGGGCATCAAGTACTCACCGCCACCAACGGCGCGCAAGCGGTCGAGGTGTTTACCCGCGAGCGCCCGCAACTGGTGTTGATGGACGCGCTGATGCCGGTGATGGACGGCTTTGAAGCCGCGCGGCGCATCAAGCAGCTCGCCGGTGAGGCGCTGGTTCCGATCATCTTCCTGACCTCGCTGCGCGAAAGCGAGGCGCTGGCCCAGTGCCTGGACGCGGGCGGCGATGACTTCCTGCCCAAGCCCTACAACCAGTTGATCCTGGCAGCGAAAATCAACGCCATGGACCGCCTGCGCCGGCTGCAGGCCACGGTCTTGCAGCAGCGTGACCTGATCGCCAGGCACCACGACTACCTGTTGCACGAGCAGCGCGCGGCCAAGGCGGTGTTCGATAAGGTGGCGCATTCGGGTTGTATCAATGCGGCGCCGAACATTCGTTACCTGCAATCGCCCTATGCCCTGTTCAATGGCGACCTGCTGCTGGCGGCGTACACACCCTCCGGCGACATGCATGTTTTGCTCGGCGACTTCACCGGCCATGGCCTGCCGGCCGCCGTGGGGGCCATGCCCCTGGCGGAAGTGTTCTACGGCATGACCGCCAAGGGCTACGGCCTGGCGCAGACCCTGCGCGAGATGAACGCCAAGCTCAAACGCATCCTGCCGGTGGACATGTTCTGCTGCGCCACGCTGATGTGCCTGAGCGCTCAGCGGCGCGTGGTGGAGGTGTGGAACGGCGGGATGCCCGAAGGCTATGTGCATGAAGTCGCCACGGGCAAGCGCACGCCATTGGTGTCGCGGCACCTGCCACTGGGTGTGTTGTCGGCGCAGGCGTTCGATGACGGCACCGAGGTCTGGCCCATGGCGCTGGGCGACCGGGTGTTTTTGCTCTCCGACGGTGTGCTCGACACGGCTGACGCCAATGACCAGCTGTTCGGCGCCGAGCGCTTGCAGCAGGTGTTCGCGGCCAACCGCGAGCCCGACCGGTTATTCGAAGACATCGAGCGGGCGCTGGCGGCGTTTCGTGGCCAGGCGCGCGATGACGTCAGCATGGTGGAAATCACCCTGCAGGCCGGCCAGCCGTTGCGTGCGGCCGAGCCCGTCTACGCCGACAGCGGGCAGTCGTGCCCGCTGGATTGGTCGGTGAGTTTCGAATTCCGTGCGCAGACCCTCAAAAGCTACAACCCGTTGCCGTATCTGCTGCAGTTGCTGCTGGAGATTCAGGGTCTGCGGGGGCAGAGCGGGGCGCTTTACAGTGTGATGGCCGAGTTGTATTCCAACGCGCTGGAGCATGGTGTGCTGGGGTTGGATTCGCGCCTCAAGCGTGATGCCCAGGGGTTCGCCGACTACTACCGCCAGCGCAATGAGCGGCTGGGGCAGTTGAACAGCGGTTACGTGCGGGTGCATGTGCAGGTGGTGCCGACCGCCACGGGCGGCAAAATGACGCTGCGCATTGAGGACAGCGGCCCGGGGTTTGACGTGGAGCAGGTGCTGGCGCGGCCGATGGATGTCGACCGTCTGTCTGGCCGCGGCTTGAGCCTGGTGCGCCAGTTGAGCAGCGATGTACGCTGGTCCGATGGCGGGCGCAGTGTGTGCGTGGAGTTTTGCTGGGGGGCTCTGGCATAATCCGCCGATTCTTGATCAAGGAGCGAACAAGTGGCTGAGATTCATCTGGACCCCGATGTGTTGTCGGGTTTGCAGGAAGTGATGGAAGGCGAGTACCCGAAACTGCTGGATACCTTCCTTGACGATTCGCAGAAGCGCGTCGAAGCGTTGCGCAAGGCTCGCGACGATGCCAAGGCGCTGGGACGGATCGCGCATAGCTTCAAGGGCAGCAGCGGTAACCTGGGGGCGGTGCGGTTGGCAGAACTTTGCCGCCGGCTCGAAGACGGCTCTGCGCAGCTGACACGCGTGGACCTGGATGAACTGGTCGACGAAATCGACCAGGAATTCGCGCTGGTTCGGCCGTTGTACGAACACGAGCGTCAGCGTTTTCAGCTGTGATTGAGGGCTCGAGGTAAACCTGGCCCAACTCTTGCTCTACCTCTGGATACTGCATCCCCGATCCCAGTGCAGTGGAGACCCTTACCTATGCCAGTCGCCCCCAATTCGCTTCTTCAGGCTGCCGCTGCGGCCAAGCCTCAAGCGCCGGCCGCCACCCCCTCGGTAGCGGCTGCGGACCCACGAGGCAAGGGCCCTGGCTTCGCGCAAGTGTTTGCAAACCAAAGCCCGAAACCGACGCTCAAGAGCGACGACGCCCCGGCCAAAGTCACGCGTGACAAGCCCTCGGACACCCCCTCCAAGCCGGCTGCAGGCGACGATAAGCCTGCCGCCAGCAAGCCGGCCGTTGCCGATAGCGGCAATCCCTTGCCTGCCAAGCCGCCGGCCAAATCCGACGACAGCGCCAGCAATGACGACGACAAAACCGCCGACCCGGCGGTGGCGCAGCAGCCTCCGGTTGATCCCGTGGTTGACCCGGCAGTGGTTGCCGCGGTCACACCGGTCCCCGTGCCCGTCCCGGTAGAAACGCCGGCACCTGTAGCCGCCAAGGACGACAAGGCCCAGCCAGTCGTCGCGCCCGCTGTGGCTGCCACCGATGACGCCAAGCAGCCGGCGTTCGACCCGGAGGCGGATCCGCTGGACTCGATGCCCGCTGTGCGCCTGGCGATGGAGCAGGGCGGTCACGTCTCGGCCAGTAGCCAGACGCCGCAGAAAGCCGCACCGACCACCACGCAGGATCAGCCGACCGCTGCGCAGAGCTTTGCTGCGGGCCTGGCGACTATGGTCGATCAGCAAGCCACCAAGGACAGCACTGACCAGGGCGGCGACAAAGCCTTCAGCGGGCTGATCGAAGGTGGCCTCAAGGATTTGAAGGACGCCAGCAGCGACACCCGCGTGGATGATTTCGCCAACCGCCTCGCCGCATTGACCCAGGCCGCCACGCCGAAAACCGCGAATGCCTTGCCACCGGTTGCGAACGCGCCGCTGGCCATGCACCAGAGCGGCTGGACCGAGGAAGTGGTCAACCGCGTGATGTACCTGTCCAGTGCCAACCTCAAGTCGGCAGAAATTCAATTGCAGCCGGCAGAGTTGGGGCGCCTGGACATCAAGGTCAACATGACCGCGGACCAGCAGGCCCAAGTCACGTTCATGAGCGGTCACGCCGTGGTGCGTGAAGCACTGGAAACCCAGTCCGGCCGTCTGCGCGAGATGTTTGCCCAGCAAGGCATGGGGCAGGTCGACGTCAACGTCTCCGACCAGTCGCGTGGGTGGCAGGGCCAGGGCCAGGATCAACAGCAGCAGAACCAGGCGCGCGGCGTGAGTGGCAGCGGCGGGCGGGGTGATGGCGGGGATGCCGGTGATCACGCCGAAGTGGCAGCCGCCGTCGCGCCCGTGACCCAGACCATCATCGGCTCCAGCGCCGTTGATTACTACGCCTGACACCTGTTGAAACCCGGTCAATGTGGGAGCTGGCTTGCCTGCGATGGCGGTCTATCAGTCACACAGATGTGAGCTGAGCCACCGTCATCGCAGGCAAGTCAGCTCCCACATTTGGTTCGTGGTGTTCTCGCTTCCCCGATTACCAGACAACTCTGGCATAACACTTGCTCTTGCCTTTCCGTAGATCTATGAATTCCAGAATAGTGACGGATTATTGGCATGGCGAAGAGCGACGACGCAGCAACTCCACCCGCAGGCAAAGGCAAAGGCAAGCTCAAGCTTATCCTGCTGATCGTGCTGGGCCTGCTCCTGGCCATCGGCGCCTCGATTGGCGGCACCTGGTTCATCATGCACAGCAGTGCGAGCAAACCGGCACCCGCCGCCGAAACCGCCAGTAACGTCAAGCAACCGGCAATCTTCGAACCGATGCTGCCGGCCTTTGTGGCCAACTTCAATCAGAACGGCCGTCAACGCTACCTGCAGGTGAGCATCACCTTGCTGGCGCGTAACCAGGCGGACCTGGATGCGCTCAAAGTGCACATGCCGGTGATCCGTAACAACCTGGTGATGCTGTTCTCCGGGCAGAGCTTCGACAGCCTGGCCACGCCGGTAGGCCAGGAAATGCTGCGCCAGAAGGTCACTGCCAGCGTGCAGGAAGTGGCCCAGAAAGAGCTTGGCAAAGTCGTGGTCGAGCAGGCGCTCTTCACTAACTTCGTATTGCAGTAGGATCACGACATGGCCGTGCAAGACCTGCTGTCCCAGGATGAAATCGACGCGCTGTTGCATGGCGTCGACGATGGTCTGGTACAGACCGAAATGGCTGCCGAACCCGGCAGCGTCAAAAGTTATGACCTCACCAGCCAGGATCGCATCGTCCGTGGACGCATGCCGACGCTGGAAATGATCAACGAACGTTTCGCCCGCTACACCCGTATCAGCATGTTCAACATGCTGCGCCGTTCGGCGGACGTGGCGGTGGGCGGCGTGCAGGTGATGAAGTTCGGCGAGTACGTGCACTCGCTGTACGTGCCCACCAGCCTCAATCTGGTCAAGATCAAGCCATTGCGCGGTACCGCGCTGTTCATCCTCGACGCCAAGCTGGTGTTCAAGCTGGTGGACAACTTCTTCGGCGGCGACGGCCGTCACGCCAAGATCGAAGGCCGTGAATTCACCCCGACCGAACTGCGCGTGGTGCGCATGGTGCTTGAGCAAGCCTTCATCGACTTGAAGGAAGCCTGGCAGGCGATCATGGAAGTCAACTTCGAGTACATCAACTCGGAAGTGAACCCGGCCATGGCCAACATCGTCGGCCCCAGCGAAGCCATAGTGGTCTCCACCTTCCACATCGAACTCGATGGCGGTGGCGGCGACCTGCACGTGACCATGCCGTACTCGATGATCGAGCCGGTGCGGGAAATGCTCGACGCCGGTTTCCAGTCCGACCTGGACGACCAGGACGAGCGCTGGGTCAAGGCCCTGCGCGAAGACCTGCTGGACGTCGACGTACCGCTGAGCGCCACCGTGGCCCGTCGCCAGCTGCGTCTGCGCGATATTTTGCACATGCAGCCGGGGGACGTGATTCCCGTGGAATTGCCGGAAGAACTGATCATGCGTGCCAACGGCGTGCCGTCGTTCAAGGTCAAGCTGGGTTCGCACAAAGGCAACCTGGCGTTGCAAGTGATCGAACCGATCAACCGCCGCTGATCACCAATTATTTTTGCTTCGCCGAGGACATGTAATGGCTACCGAACACGAAAACACTTCCGCCGAAGACCAGGCCCTGGCTGACGAGTGGGCTGCAGCGCTGGAAGAAACCGGCGATGTCGGCCAGGACGACATCGACGCGCTGCTGGCCGCCGACGCCGCCACCGCGCCGGCCGGCAAGCGCCTGCCAATGGAAGAATTCGGCAGCGTGCCGAAGAACAACGACCCGGTGACCCTCGACGGCCCGAACCTGGATGTGATCCTCGACATCCCGGTGTCGATTTCCATGGAAGTGGGCAGCACCGAAATCAACATCCGCAACCTGTTACAGCTCAACCAGGGTTCGGTGATCGAACTCGACCGCCTGGCCGGCGAGCCGCTGGACGTGCTGGTCAACGGCACCCTGATCGCCCATGGCGAGGTGGTGGTGGTCAACGAAAAGTTCGGCATCCGCCTGACGGACGTGATCAGCCCAAGCGAACGCATCAAGAAGTTGCGCTGATATGAAGTATTCGATGGCGGGACTGTTTCTGGCGCTGCCATTGAGCGCCCTGGCGGCTGAGCCGGTTGCGCAAGCGGCGGCTGCGGCGCCCGTGGTCAGCAGCGGCATCGGCGGGCAATTGACCCAACTGGTGCTGGGCCTGTTGCTGGTGGTCGGTCTGATTTTCGTGCTGGCCTGGTTGATGCGCCGCGTGCAGCGCATCGGCCCGGGCAATGGCCAGGTCATCGAGATGATCGGCTCGCGCGCCCTCGGCCCGCGTGATCGTCTGGTGCTGGTGCAAGTCGGCGAAGAGCAGATTCTGCTCGGCATCACGCCCGGCCGTATCACCCCGCTGCATGTGCTCAAGTCGCCGGTGGAAGTGGCCAAGGCCGAGGCCGCCACGCCAGAATTCGCCCAGCGCCTGATGGAGTTGCTGGGCAAGGATCAGAAGGATAAGAAGTAATGCGCGTTTTATTGACGCTCATGCTGTTGCTGGCCGCGCCGCTGGCGTTTGCGGCCGACCCGTTGTCGATCCCGGCGATCACGCTGGGCACCAACGCCGCCGGCGCGCAGGAATACTCGGTCAGCCTGCAGATCCTGCTGATCATGACCGCGCTGAGTTTTATCCCGGCGTTTGTCATGCTGATGACCAGCTTTACGCGGATCATCATCGTCTTTTCGATTTTGCGTCAGGCCCTGGGCCTGCAGCAGACGCCGTCGAACCAGATCCTCACCGGCATGGCCTTGTTTTTGACGCTGTTCATCATGGCGCCGGTGTTCGACAAGGTGAACCAGCAAGCCCTGCAACCCTATCTGGCGGAAAAACTCAGCGCCCAGGATGCGATCGACAAAGCCCAGGGCCCGATCAAGGACTTCATGCTGTCACAAACCCGCTCCAGCGACCTTGAGCTGTTCATGCGCTTGTCCAAGCGCACCGACATCGCCACGCCGGATCAGGCGCCGCTGACCATTCTGGTACCAGCCTTCGTCACCTCCGAGCTGAAGACCGCGTTCCAGATCGGCTTCATGATCTTCATCCCGTTCTTGATCATCGACCTGGTGGTGGCGAGCGTGCTGATGGCCATGGGCATGATGATGCTCTCGCCACTGATTATTTCGTTGCCATTCAAGATCATGCTGTTTGTGCTGGTGGACGGCTGGGCGCTGATTATCGGCACGCTGGCCAGCAGTTTCGGCGGAGTGTAGTGCCATGACCCCAGAAGTAGCGGTCGACCTGTTCCGTGAAGCGCTGTGGCTGACCACCATGATGGTCGCCGTGCTGGTGGTGCCGAGCCTGTTGGTCGGCCTGCTGGTAGCGATGTTCCAGGCGGCGACGCAGATCAACGAACAGACCTTGAGCTTCCTCCCGCGGTTGCTGGTGATGCTGATCACCTTGATCGTCGCCGGCCCGTGGCTGGTGCAAACCTTCATGGAATATATCCTGCAGCTGTACGGCAGTATTCCGCAGTTGATCGGCTGACCCCATGCAATCTGTGCTGGCACTGACCGACACCCAGATCAGCACCTGGGTGGCGTCTTTCATCTTGCCGATGTTCCGCGTCACGGCGGTGCTGATGACCATGCCGGTGTTCGGCACCACCCTGGTTCCGCGGCGTATCCGCCTGTATTTCGCCTTTGCCATTACCGTCGTGATCGTGCCCGGCCTGCCGCCGATGCCGCCGGTGAACGCGCTGGACCTGAGTGCCTTGCTGCTGATCGCCGAGCAGATATTGATTGGCGCGCTGCTGGGCTTTTCGCTGACATTGTTCTTCCAGGCGTTTGTGATCGCCGGGCAAATCATCTCGATCCAGATGGGCATGGGCTTTGCGTCCATGGTCGACCCCACCAACGGCGTGTCGGTGGCGGTGATCGGGCAATTCCTGACCATGCTGGTGACCTTGCTGTTCCTGGCCATGAACGGCCACCTGGTGGTGTTTGAGGTCATGACCGAAAGCTTCACCACCTTGCCGGTGGGCTCGGGGTTGGTGGTCAGTCACTTCTGGGAACTGGTGGGGCGCCTGAGCTGGGTGTTGGGCGCGTCGCTGTTGCTGGTGTTGCCGGCGATCACCGCGCTGCTGGTGGTTAACATCGCGTTCGGCGTGATGACGCGCGCGGCGCCGCAACTGAACATTTTCTCGATTGGTTTCCCGCTGACCCTGGTGTTGGGCATGGGAATTTTCTGGATCGGCATGGCCGACATTCTCAATCAGTATCAACCGCTGGCGACCGACGCCTTGCAGTTCTTACGTGATCTGGCACGGGCGCGTTGAGCCATGGCCGAGAGCGAGAGTGGTCAGGACAAAACAGAAGACCCCACGGACAAACGCAAAAAGGACTCCAGGGAAAAGGGTGAGATTGCCCGCTCCAAAGAACTCAATACCCTCGCCGTCATGCTGGCCGGCGCCGGTGGCCTGCTGATTTACGGCGGCGGTCTGGCGCTGGACATGATGGAGTTGATGAAACTCAACTTCTCGTTGCCGCGTGAAGTGCTGCTCAGCCCCGGCGCCATGGGCCAGTACCTGCTGCACTCGGGCAAAATCGCGATCCTGGCGGTGCAGCCGGTGCTCATCACCTTGTTGCTGGCCGCGTTGATCGGCCCGGTGTCCCTGGGCGGCTGGCTGTTTGCCGCTGGCAGCATGGCGCCCAAGTTCAGCCGGATGAACCCCGCGGCTGGGCTCAAGCGCATGTTTTCCAGCAAGGCGCTGGTGGAACTGCTCAAGGCGTTGGCGAAGTTCATCCTGATCCTGTTTGTGGCGCTGACGGTGTTGTCGTCCGACATCGACGACTTGCTGCGCATCGCCCATGAGCCGCTGGAGTCGGCGATCATCCACAGCGTGCAGGTGGTGGGCTGGAGCGCGCTGTGGATGGCCTGCGGGTTGATCATCATCGCCGCCGTGGATGCGCCGATCCAGCTGTGGGAAAGCCACAAGAAGCTGCTGATGACCAAGCAGGAAGTGCGCGACGAGCACAAAGACCAGGAAGGTCGGCCCGAGGTCAAGCAGCGCATTCGCCAGCTGCAGCGCGAAATGTCCCAGCGCAAGATGATGGCGGCAGTGCCGGATGCCGACGTGGTCATCACCAACCCGACTCACTACGCCGTGGCCCTCAAGTACGACCCGGAGAAGGGCGGCGCGCCGATGCTGTTGGCCAAGGGCAGCGACTTTACCGCGCTGAAAATCCGCGAAATCGCCGTGGCCAACGACATTCTGTTGCTGGAGTCGCCGGAGTTGGCGCGGTCGATCTTCTATTCCACCGACCTCGATCAGGAAATCCCGGCGGGCTTGTACCTGGCCGTGGCGCAGGTGTTGGCCTATGTCTACCAGATCCGCCAATACCGCGCGGGCAAGGGCAAGCGGCCCGAGCCGCTCAAGGATCTGCCGATCCCGCCGGATTTGCGCCGCGATTCCTGATCCTGAATTGGTCGCGAGCTGGTTCTTGTGGTGAGCGGGCTTGCCCCGCGTTGGGCTGCGCAGCAGCCCCAATAGGCTCACCGCGTTCCCTCAGGCCCACCTCAGCGTTCGGTTTTAGGGCCGCTTCGCAGCCCAGCGCGGGGCAAGCCCGCTCGCCACAAAAAACGCCTGCTCGCCACGGTACGTTCGTCGCGCTATCCGCTACCACTCGTCGTTCACCCCCGTCTACCTGTCAACTCTGACAGTAGCCAGCGCCGCCTGCTCGCGGTTCCATGGCAGCACACTGCACACAGGTCGTTGTAGAGATGCAGAGGGAGCGGTAATGGAAGCGGTAACGGGCACGATCAAATCTTATAGCCGGAAAACCGGGGAAGGCTTGATTGCACTGGATGGCGGCGATGAGCCGGTGCAGGTGGATCTCAAAAGTTCGTGCGGGGTTTGGTTGAAAACGGGCCTACGCGTGCAATTCGCGAGGATCCATCGGCCCAAGGGCATCTTCGCGTCGCATATCAAGATTATCTAGCGACCCGTGCGGGTCATGGAACCCGATGTAAGGAGAGCGGCAATGGCAACAGGCACAGTGAAGTGGTTTAACGCGGAGAAGGGGTTTGGTTTCATTACTCAGGATGGGGGCGGGTCTGACGTGTTCGTTCACTTTTCGGCCATCGTCAGTGAAGGGTTCAAGACCCTTGAAGAAGGTAAAAAAGTAAAGTTCGACGTCGCTCAGGGGGCGAAAGGGCCACAGGCCGAAAAGGTCGAAGTTCTCTAGGCAGTTTATTGCTCGCCCCTGCGCAAGAGCGCAGGGGCGAGCAGTGCAGTCCAGCACGCGCTCGGCCCTTAACCTTCCGACCTCAATCAGCTGCGCAATGCCCGGCGCGCCTTCTCGTTGTGACCTTTCCAGACCAAAAGCGAAATCGCAGGGGCAACCCCAAATATTGTCGGAATTGCCTCGTTAGCAGCAGAGGCACACAGATCCAACTGTGGGAGCTGGCTTGCCTGCGATGACTGACTCACGGCTAGCCCTTCAGGTGACTGGCACACCGCAATCGCAGGCAAGCCAGCTCCCACACTTGAATCGGTTCGCACTCGACGTTCTTGTCAGCCAGCGACCCCGTGGGTAAAGGGATTCAAGCTGGAATGCAAAAGTTGGAAGGCTTCTTGCAATACCGCCTCCAGGGCGCGCTTCAGCGTCAAAACTTTGCTTCAAGGAACACGAGGAATACCGGTGGTAGATCGCTCTCAAATGCTCAACACGGCCCGTGGCACCCTGACTGATCTGTCGCGGGGCAACCTGGGTGTGCCGTTGTTGTTGCTGGTGATGCTGGCAATGATGATGTTGCCGATGCCGCCGTTCCTGCTCGACGTGTTTTTTACCTTCAACATTGCCCTGTCCGTCGTCGTGCTGCTGGTCTGCGTGTACGCCCTGCGGCCGCTGGATTTCGCGGTATTCCCCACCATCCTGCTGATCGCGACCCTGCTGCGCCTGGCGCTGAACGTGGCGTCCACGCGGGTGGTGATGCTCCACGGCCAGGACGGCCACGCCGCCGCCGGTAAGGTGATCCAGGCGTTCGGTGAAGTGGTGATCGGCGGTAACTACGTGGTCGGTATCGTGGTGTTCGCGATCCTGATGATCATCAACTTCGTGGTGGTGACCAAGGGCGCCGGGCGGATTTCCGAGGTGAGCGCGCGCTTTACCCTCGACGCCATGCCCGGCAAACAAATGGCGATCGACGCCGACCTCAACGCCGGCCTGATCGACCAGGGCCAGGCCAAGGCCCGCCGTCTGGAAGTGGCCCAGGAAGCCGAGTTCTACGGTTCCATGGACGGTGCGAGCAAGTTCGTGCGCGGTGACGCCATCGCCGGCCTGTTGATTCTGTTCATCAACCTGATCGGCGGCATGGCGGTTGGTATCTTCCAGCACGGCATGACCTTCGGCGATGCGGGCAAGGTCTACGCCTTGCTGACCATCGGTGACGGTTTAGTGGCGCAATTGCCATCACTGTTGTTATCCACAGCCGCCGCGATCATGGTGACCCGTGCTTCGGGCTCCGAAGACATGGGCAAGCAGATCAGCCGCCAGATGTTTGCCTCGCCCAAGGCGCTGGCCGTGGCCGCCGGCATCATGGCGATCATGGGCATCGTGCCGGGCATGCCGCACATCTCGTTCCTGAGCATGGCGGCCATGGCCGCCGGCGGTGCGTACCTGTTCTGGCGCAAGCAAAACCAGGTCAAGGTGCAGGCCCAGCAGGAAATCGCCCGCCAGCAGGACCTGCTGCCGTCGCCGGCCCGCGCCCAGGAAACCAAAGAGCTTGGCTGGGATGACGTGACCCCGATCGACATGATCGGCCTGGAAGTCGGCTACCGCCTGATTCCGCTGGTGGACCGCAACCAGGGCGGCCAATTGCTGGCGCGGATCAAGGGCGTGCGCAAGAAGCTGTCCCAGGACCTGGGCTTCCTGATGCCGACCGTGCACATCCGCGACAACCTCGACCTGGCCCCCAGCGCCTACCGCCTGACCCTGATGGGCGTGATCCTCGCCGAAGCCGAGATTTACCCCGACCGCGAACTGGCGATCAACCCCGGCCAGGTGTTCGGCACGCTCAACGGCATAACCGCCAAAGATCCGGCTTTTGGCCTGGAAGCGGTGTGGATCGAAGTCAGCCAGCGCAGCCAGGCGCAATCGCTGGGTTACACCGTGGTAGACGCCAGTACGGTGGTCGCCACGCACCTCAATCAGATCCTGTACAAGCACTCCCACGAGCTGATCGGCCACGAGGAAGTCCAGCAATTGATGGGGTTGCTGGCCAAAGCCTCGCCAAAACTGGCCGAAGAACTGGTGCCGGGCGTGCTGTCGCTGTCGCAATTGCTCAAGGTGTTGCAGGCCTTGCTCGCCGAACAGGTGCCGGTGCGCGACATTCGCAGCATCGCCGAGGCCATCGCGAACAACGCCGCCAAGAGTCAAGATACCGCCGCGCTGGTGGCGGCGGTGCGGGTCGGATTGTCCCGTGCAATCGTGCAAAGCATTGTAGGGATTGAGTCTGAGCTGCCTGTGATCACCTTGGAGCCAAGGTTGGAACAAATATTGCTCAATAGTATTCAGAAGGCGGGACAAGGCCAGGAAGAGGGCGTTCTGCTGGAGCCAAGCATGGCGGAAAAACTGCAGCGTTCTTTGATTGAGGCCGCGCAGCGCCAGGAAATGGCGGGTCACCCGGTAATTCTGCTGGTGGCGGGCCCGGTCCGCGCGATGTTGTCGCGGTTTGGACGTCTGGCAGTGCCGAATTTGCACGTTTTGGCTTATCAGGAAATTCCTGACAACAAGCAAGTGACTATTGTCGCGACAGTAGGGCCCAACGGCTGAGGTAGTGGGTTATGCAAGTTAAGCGTTTTTTCGCCGCCGATATGCGTCAGGCCATGAAACTGGTACGTGATGAGCTGGGCGCCGATGCCGCGATTATCGGAAACCGTCGTATTGCCGGCGGTGTCGAGCTGACGGCTGCCCTGGATTACACCCCCTCGGCGCTGGCGCCGCGTGTGCCGAACATGGAGCTCGAAGACGAGCTGCGCAAGACGGCCTCGCGAATTGTCTCGGCCCAGGCTGAATTGAGCATGCGTGGCGACAGCGATGCCAGCACCAACCGCCAGTTGTTCGCCGGCCTGCCGCTGACCGCTGCCGAGCCGCTGGTTGAACCGACATTCAAAGAACCGCCACGTCCTGCAGCGCCGGCCCCGGCTGCCGCAGTTGACCAGCGCGTGTTCGACTCGATGCGCTTTGAACTCAACGGCCTGCGTGAGCTGCTCGAAGTGCAGTTGGGCTCGCTGGCGTGGAACCAGTTGCAAGGCAGCAAACCGCAACAAGCCAACCTGTGGCGTCGCCTGCAACGCATCGGCCTGTCTGGCCCGTTGTCCCGCGACCTGCTGGCGCTGACCGCCGAAGTTGAAGAACCACGCCAGGCCTGGCGCATGTTGCTGGCGCACTTGGCACGCATGATCGTCACCCCGGAAATCGAACCCCTGGAAGAGGGCGGTGTGATTGCCATGGTCGGCCCAGCCGGCATGGGCAAGACCACCACCCTGGCCAAGCTGGCAGCGCGTTATGTGCTCAAGTACGGCGCGCAGAATATCGCGCTGGTGAGCATGGACAGCTACCGCATTGGCGCCCAGGAGCAGCTCAAGACCCTGGGCCGCATCCTCAATGTGACGGTGACCCACGTTGACCCGGGCCAGTCGCTGGCCAACGCCCTCGACCCGCTGCTGCGCAAGCGCGTGGTGCTGATCGACACCGCCGGCCTGCAAGCCAGTGACCCGGCGCTGCGCATGCAGCTCGAAAGCCTGGCCGGGCGTGGCATCAAGTCAAAAAATTACCTGGTGCTTGCAACCACCAGCCAGAAACAGGTTCTTACCGCTGCATATCACAGCTACAAGCGTTGCGGCCTGGCCGGTTGCATCCTCACCAAGCTCGATGAAACCGCGAGCCTGGGTGAAGTGCTGAGCCTGGCCATCAGTCATGAATTACCGGTCGCCTACCTGACCGACGGGCCGCGGATCCCGGATGATCTTCATCTGCCGCGCCGTCATCAGCTGGTCAGCCGTGCTGTCAGTGTGCAAATGCAAGAAGAGCCTAGCGAGGAAGCGATGGCCGATATGTTCGCCGACCTTTACCACAACCCCGCCAAGCGGGTCGGTTAAGGCCAGGATGAACACCATGAAATGTATCTACATCGATGGTCTGCAAGCGATTCACGCGGCCAAGCCATGTAGCCTGCGTCTAAGCAAGACAAGGTAAAGAAATAAAATGGGCAGCATGCATCCCGTACAGGTGATCGCGGTGACCGGCGGCAAAGGTGGCGTCGGGAAAACTAACGTGTCAGTGAATTTGTCCCTGGCCCTGGCAGAGCTTGGCCGTCGCGTCATGCTGCTGGATGCTGACCTGGGCCTGGCGAACGTCGACGTTCTGCTGGGGCTGACACCCAAACACACCCTTGCCGATGTGATCGAGGGCCGCTGCGAGCTGCGCGATGTGCTGCTGCAAGGCCCCGGTGGCATTCGCATCGTGCCGGCCGCCTCGGGCACCCAGAGTATGGTGCACCTGAGCCCGGCGCAGCACGCCGGCCTGATCCAGGCGTTCAGCGATATCGGCGACAACCTCGACGTGCTGGTGATCGACACCGCCGCCGGCATCGGCGAGTCCGTGGTCAGCTTCGTGCGCGCCGCCCAGGAAGTGCTGCTGGTGGTCTGCGACGAACCCACCTCGATCACCGACGCCTACGCCCTGATCAAACTGCTTAACCGTGACTACGGCATGAACCGCTTCCGCGTGCTGGCCAACATGGCCCAAAGCCCGCAGGAAGGGCGCAACCTGTTCGCCAAGTTGACCAAGGTCACGGATCGCTTCCTGGATGTCGCCTTACAATATGTAGGCGCAGTTCCCTATGACGAGTGTGTACGCAAGGCTGTGCAAAAGCAGCGTGCGGTCTACGAAGCGTTCCCTCGTTCGAAGTGCGCGCTGGCGTTCAAGGCTATTGCCCAGAAGGTCGATACTTGGCCGTTGCCCGCCAACCCTCGGGGGCATCTGGAGTTTTTCGTCGAGCGATTGGTGCATCAGACGAGCGCGGGACCTGTGCTATGACATCCAGCGGCTACAACCTTTACAAAAAGTCGGCGCGTGACAGCCAGGGCGAATTGATCGAGCGCTATGCGCCCCTGGTCAAGCGCATTGCCTATCACTTGCTGGCACGCCTGCCGGCCAGCGTGCAGGTCGAAGACCTGATCCAGGCCGGCATGATCGGTCTGCTCGAAGTGTCGACCAAATACGACGCGAGCAAAGGCGCGAGTTTCGAGACGTATGCGGGTATCCGTATCCGTGGCGCGATGCTCGATGAAGTGCGTAAAGGGGATTGGGCGCCGCGTTCGGTACACCGCAATACGCGCATGGTCAGTGACGCAATTCGTGCAATTGAAGCAAAAACCGGTCGTGACGCTAAAGATCATGAAGTTGCGGCCGAACTCCAATTGAGTCTCGACGATTACTACGGGATTTTGAACGATACCTTGGGCAGCCGCCTGTTCAGTTTCGACGACCTGTTGCAGGACGGCGAACACGAAGGGCTGCACGAGGACGGCGCGAGTGCTCATCTCGAACCGTCACGCGACCTGGAGGACGAACGTTTCCAGGGCGCGCTGGCGGAAGCGATTGCCAATTTGCCGGAGCGTGAGCGACTGGTGTTGGCGCTGTACTACGACGAAGAGCTGAACCTCAAGGAAATCGGTGAGGTCCTGGGGGTCAGCGAATCGCGTGTCAGCCAGTTGCACAGCCAGTGCGCAGCCCGCTTGCGGGGGCGATTGGGAGAGTGGCGCGCGCGCTGACAGGCAGTGTGGGGACACTGCAGACGCTACCGCGAAGGCTTCATGCCTTCGCGGGTTCGTACCGTGGTGCCCTGGGCAGTCCTTTTTGTGTAACGCCTGTTGATTGAAATGGCGCGTCCAGGTGCTGGGCGCGTTTAAGACTGCTTGGAGGTCGAATTGGACAAGAACATGAAAATCCTCATCGTTGATGACTTCTCAACGATGCGGCGGATCATAAAAAACCTGTTGCGTGACCTTGGGTTCACCAACACGGTCGAGGCGGATGACGGCATTACGGCGATTCCGATCCTCAACAGCGGGAGCATCGACTTTCTGGTAACCGACTGGAACATGCCGGGCATGACCGGTATCGACCTGCTGCGTCACGTGCGCGCCGATGAAAAACTGCGCAGCCTGCCTGTGTTGATGGTGACCGCCGAAGCCAAGCGTGAACAGATCATCGAAGCCGCCCAAGCCGGGGTAAACGGCTACGTGGTCAAGCCATTCACTGCACTGGCCTTGAAAGAGAAGATTGAAAAAATCTTCGAACGCATCGGTCATTGATGCTGCCACGGGGGAGCTATGGAGCATAAAGAAACGTCACAGGGAGACTTTGAGTCGACCCTGAAAAAGCATGCTCACCAGTTGGTCGAAAGCCTTGAAAAAGGCCACTTCGGCGATGCGGTGCAGTTGATCCATGAGCTTAACCAGACCCGTGACCGCGGCCTGTATCAGGAAGTGGGCAAGCTCACGCGCGAGCTGCACAGTGCGATCGTCAATTTTCAGATTGACCCGCACATGCCCCAGGCCGAAGAAATTTCGCAAATCACCGATGCCACCGAACGCCTGTCCTATGTGGTCAGGCTGACTGAGGCGGCGGCCAACCGCACCATGGACCTGGTGGAAAACGCCACGCCGCTGGTCAATGGCATGGCCACCGACGCTCAGGCGCTCAGCGTTGACTGGGGCCGCTTCATGCGTCGTGAAGTGGGGGCTGAAGAGTTTCGTGAATTAGCGCGTCGGGTTGACGCTTTTCTGTCACGCAGCGAGCAGGAAAACCGCACGGTTTCCAGCAACCTCAATGACATTCTGCTGGCCCAGGATTACCAGGACCTCACCGGTCAGGTGATCAAGCGCGTGACCCAATTGGTCACCGAAGTGGAAAGCAACCTGCTCAAACTGGTGCTCATGGCCGGCCAGGTAGACCGTTTTGCCGGTATCGAACATGACCGCGAAGCGATCCTCTCGGAAAAAGATCCAAAAAAACATCTCGCCAAGGGTGAAGGTCCGCAGATTCATGCCGATAAACGTGAAGACGTTATGTCAGGTCAGGATGACGTAGATGACCTGTTATCCAGTTTAGGCTTCTAAGGAGCACCCACATGAGCTTCGGCGCCGATGAAGAAATCCTTCAGGATTTCCTTGTAGAGGCCGGCGAAATTTTAGAGCAACTGTCCGAGCAACTGGTCGAGCTGGAAAGCCGACCGGATGATGCGAACCTGCTCAATGCAATTTTTCGCGGTTTTCACACTGTAAAAGGGGGCGCCGGCTTCCTCCAGCTCCATGAGCTGGTGGAGTGCTGTCACATCGCCGAGAACGTGTTCGACATCCTGCGCAAGGGTGAGCGGCACGTCGACTCGGAACTGATGGACGTGATTCTCGAAGCGCTGGATGCGGTCAACGGCATGTTCAGTGAAGTGCGCGAACGTGCACCGATCACTGCGGCCACGCCGGAACTGCTGGCGGCCCTGGCACGCCTGGCAGAACCGGCCACGTCGGCGGCACCTGTGGCAGCGGCGCCTGAACCGGTTGTCGAGGCTGAGCCGGATGTGACCGACAGCGAGTTCGAGCAGTTGCTCAACTCCCTCAGTGCGGTGAAGGCCGAAGCTGAAGCACCGCAAGCGCCCACTGCGCCTGCAGCGCCGACCAGCGAAGACATTACCGACGCCGAGTTCGAATCGCTGCTCGACCAATTGCATGGCAAAGGCCAGTTCGCCGCCGACGCCGTGGCACCTGCCGCTGCGCCGCAAGCACCGGCGGCGTCTGCCAACACCGACATTACCGACGACGAATTCGAAGCGTTGCTCGACCAGTTGCATGGCAAAGGCACCTTTGCGGCCGAAGCCTTGCCGGAAGTCGCGGCCACCGCCGCCGCGCCTGCCGCCACGGCAGAACCGGCAGAACCGGCTGGCGACGGGCTGATCTCCGATCACGAATTCGAAGCCTTGCTGGATGAATTGCACGGCAAAGGCAAGTTCACCGAAGTGGCCCCGGCCGCCGCGGCGACCGCCACCCCGGTAGCGGCGAAACCCGCGCCTGCCAAAGCCGCCGCACCGGCCGCCGCCAAACCCGCTCCAGCCCCCGCAGCCCCCGCAGCCCCCGCAGCCGCCCCGGCGCCTGCACGGGCTGGTGCGGCGCCGGTGGCCGAGAAGCCTGCCAGTGAAGCCGAAACCACCGTACGGGTTGATACCGCACGCCTGGACGACATCATGAACATGGTCGGCGAACTGGTGCTGGTGCGTAACCGTCTGGTGCGCCTGGGCCTGAACAGCGGTGATGAAGCCATGCAGAAGGCCGTGTCGAACCTCGACGTGGTCACCGCTGACTTGCAGACCGCCGTGATGAAAACGCGGATGCAGCCGATCAAGAAAGTCTTCGGTCGCTTCCCGCGCCTGGTTCGCGACCTGGCGCGCCAGCTCAAGAAAGAAATCAACCTGGAACTGGTGGGTGAAGAAACCGACCTCGACAAAAACCTGGTCGAGGCCCTGGCCGACCCGCTGGTCCACTTGGTGCGCAACGCCGTCGACCACGGCGTCGAAACCCCGGAAGAACGTGAAGCCTCGGGCAAGTCGCGCAACGGCAAGGTGATCCTGGCCGCCGAGCAAGAAGGCGACCACATCCTGCTGTCGATCACCGACGACGGCAAAGGCATGGACCCGACGATTTTGCGCAATATCGCGGTCAAGCGTGGCGTGATGGACAAGGACGCCGCCGACCGCCTGACCGACACCGAGTGCTACAACCTGATCTTCGCCCCGGGCTTCTCGACCAAGACCGAGATTTCCGACGTGTCTGGCCGTGGCGTTGGCATGGACGTGGTGAAGACCAAGATCAGCCAGCTCAATGGCTCGATCAACATTTACTCGACCAAGGGCCAAGGCTCGAAAATCGTCATCAAGGTGCCGTTGACCCTGGCGATCATGCCGACCCTGATGGTGATGCTGGGCAACCAGGCGTTCGCCTTCCCGCTGGTCAACGTCAACGAGATCTTCCACCTCGACCTGTCGCGCACCAACGTGGTGGACGGCCAGGAAGTGGTGATCGTGCGCGACAAGGCGTTGCCCCTGTTCTACCTCAAGCGCTGGCTGGTGGCTTCGGCCAAGCATGAAGAGCAGCGCGAAGGCCATGTGGTGATCTTGTCCGTGGGCACCCAGCGTATCGGCTTTGTGGTCGATCAACTGGTTGGCCAGGAAGAAGTGGTCATCAAGCCGTTGGGCAAAATGCTGCAGGGAACCCCGGGCATGTCGGGTGCGACCATCACCGGTGACGGTCGGATCGCGCTGATTCTCGATGTTCCGAGCATGCTCAAGCGTTACGCCGCACGGCGTATTTGATTCTGGTGGGGCTTGGGCGGTAATGCCCGCCCCGCCTAACGGAGTGTTTATGGCAGTCAAGGTCCTGGTGGTGGACGATTCGGGTTTCTTCCGCCGCCGCGTCTCGGAAATTCTTTCCGCCGATCCAACGATCCAGGTGGTCGGCACGGCCACCAACGGCAAAGAAGCGATTGATCAAGCCATTGCGTTGAAGCCGGACGTGATCACCATGGACTACGAGATGCCGATGATGGATGGCATCACGGCTGTTCGGCACATCATGCAGCGCTGCCCGACTCCGGTGTTGATGTTCTCCTCGCTCACGCACGAAGGCGCCCGGGTCACCCTGGATGCGCTGGACGCGGGTGCCGTGGACTTCCTGCCGAAGAATTTCGAAGACATCTCGCGCAACCCCGAGAAGGTCAAGCAGATGCTGTGCGAGAAGGTGCACAGCATTTCGCGCAGTAACCGTCGCAGCCTGTCCAGTGCGCCGGCGCCGGCCCCGGTGGCAGCGCCTGCTGCGCCGACGTCGTCGTTTGCGCGCCCGGCACCTGCGCCCGTGGCACGCCCTGCGGCGCCGCCGGTGCGCGCCGCTGCACCGAGCGCGCATTCGCCTGCGCCCAAGCGCAAAGCCTACAAGCTTGTCGCTATCGGCACCTCTACCGGCGGCCCGGTGGCCTTGCAGCGGGTATTGACCCAACTGCCGGCCAACTTCCCTG
This sequence comes from Pseudomonas sp. NFX183, assembly GCF_047943075.1. NCBI lineage: Bacteria > Pseudomonadati > Pseudomonadota > Gammaproteobacteria > Pseudomonadales > Pseudomonadaceae > Pseudomonas > Pseudomonas sp. NFX183. The sequence goes on from NZ_CP181333.1 coordinate 4,131,944, forward strand.
CGCCGATTGTGCTGATCCAGCACATGCCGGCTGCCTTTACCAAAGCGTTCGCCGAGCGCCTGGACAAGCTGTGCCGCATCAGCGTCAAGGAAGCCGAGGATGGCGACATCCTGCGTCCTGGCCTTGCGCTGCTGGCCCCGGGCGGCAAGCAGATGATGGTCGATGGCCGTGGCGCGATCAAAATCCTGCCGGGCGATGAGCGCCTCAACTACAAGCCGTGCGTGGACATCACCTTCGGTTCGGCGGCCAAGTCCTACGGCGACAAAGTTCTGGCGGTGGTGCTTACCGGCATGGGCGCCGACGGCCGTGAAGGCGCGCGCCTGCTCAAGCAGGGCGGCAGCGCCATTTGGGCCCAGGACGAAGCCAGCTGCGTGATCTATGGCATGCCCATGGCCATCGTCAAGGCTGACCTGGCCGACGCCGTCTACAGCCTGGACGACATCGGCAAGCATCTGGTGGAGGCCTGCCTCTGATGGATGTCTTGAGCCTGATTGGCATCACCATGGCGTTTGTCGCGATTATCGGCGGCAACTACCTTGAAGGCGGCCACCTTGGCGCCTTGGCCAACGGCCCGGCGGCACTGATCGTGATCGGCGGCACCGTGGGCGCCGCGTTGCTGCAATCGCCCCTGAGTTCGTTCAAGCGCGCCATGCAGATTCTGGTGTGGATCATTTTCCCGCCACGCGTCGACCTGCCAGGCGGCGTCGACCGCGTGGTCAACTGGAGCCTCACCGCCCGCAAGGAAGGCCTGCTGGGCCTGGAAGGCGTGGCCGATGCCGAGCCCGACAGCTACGCGCGCAAAGGCCTGCAATTGCTGGTGGACGGCGCCGAACCGGAGGCGATCCGCAGCATCCTCGAGGTGGATTTCTACACCCAGGAAAGCCGCGACATCAACGCCGCCAAAGTCTTTGAAAGCATGGGCGGCTACGCGCCGACCATCGGCATCATCGGTGCGGTGATGGGCTTGATCCACGTGATGGGCAACCTGGCCGACCCGTCGCAGCTGGGCAGCGGCATTGCCGTGGCGTTTGTCGCCACCATCTACGGCGTGGCGAGTGCCAACCTGGTGTTGCTGCCGGTGGCGAGCAAGCTCAAGTCGATTGCCATGCGCCAGTCGCGTTACCGCGAAATGTTGCTGGAAGGCATCTTGTCGATTGCCGAGGGTGAAAACCCGCGCTCCATCGAATTGAAGCTTCAGGGCTTCATGGATTGATGGGCATGCTTTGTGTAGGAGGGAGTTTGTGAGCCGTCGTCGCCGCGAGCCTGAAGAGCACGTCAACCATGAACGCTGGCTGGTGTCCTACGCCGACTTCATTACCTTGCTGTTCGCGTTTTTCGTGGTGATGTACTCCATCTCGTCGATCAACGAAGGCAAGTACAAAGTCATTTCCCAGGCGCTGATCGGCGTGTTCAACGACGCCGACCGTGCCCTCAAGCCAATCCCCATTGGCGAAGAGCGGCCCAAGACCGTGACCCCGGCCAAGCCGCTGGTCAACGACAGCGACGAAACCGCCGCCGGCATCGGTGGCACCAGCGACCCGCTCAAAAGCATTGCCGATGACATCAGCGCTGCGTTTGGCGACCTGATCAAATCCAATCAGATGACTGTGCGCGGCAACGAGTTGTGGGTGGAAATCGAATTGAATTCCAGCCTGCTGTTCGCCAGCGCCGATGCGATGCCGAGCGACCAGGCGTTCACCATCATCGACAAGGTGGCGGCGATTCTCAAACCGTTTGAAAACCCGATCCACGTGGAAGGCTTTACCGACAATTTCCCGATTGCGACCGCGCAGTATCCGACCAACTGGGAACTGTCGTCGGCGCGCGCCGCAAGCATCGTGCGCATGCTCGCAATGCAGGGCGTGAACCCTGGTCGGCTGGCGTCGGTGGGCTACGGCGAATTCCAGCCGGTGGCCAATAACGCCACCGCCGAAGGCCGCGCGCGCAACCGTCGCGTGGTGCTGGTGGTGTCGCGCAACCTGGATGTACGCCGCAGCCTGACCGGCACCGGCACGGCCAATGCAACACCGGATGCGGCACTGAAGCGGGCTGGCACACAAACTGCTACGCCAACCGTTAAGCCGTCGGTTCGTCAGAGCGCCGTCAATTCTCCGTCACCGGCTCAATAACTTATGCAATGTCTCGGTCGCGCCATCGCCTGCCGGGAGGAACCAACCGAATGAGAGTCTGGGCAGTTGCCAATCAAAAGGGTGGAGTCGGCAAGACCACCACCTCCATCGCTTTAGCCGGCTTGCTGGCCGAGGCGGGCAAGCGTGTGGTCGTGGTCGACCTCGACCCGCATGGCTCGATGACCAGCTATTTCGGCTACGACCCGGATGCGCTGGAACACAGCTGCTACGACCTGTTCCTGCACAAAGGCAGCGTGCCTGCCGACTTGCCGGGGCAATTGCTGCTGCCCACCAGTAACGAAAGCATTTCCCTGCTGCCGTCCAGCACTGCGCTGGCGACCCTGGAGCGTCAGTCGCCGGGGCAGAGCGGTTTGGGCCTGGTGATCGCCAAGACGCTGGCGCAGCTGTGGCAGGACTTCGACTACGCGATCATCGACAGCCCGCCGCTGCTGGGCGTGCTGATGGTCAACGCCTTGGCGGCCAGCCAGCAGTTGGTGATCCCGGTGCAGACCGAGCACCTGGCGGTCAAAGGTCTGGAGCGCATGGTCAGTACGCTGGCGATGATTAACCGTTCGCGCAAGCAGGCGCTGCCGTTCAGCATCGTGCCGACGTTGTTCGACCGTCGTACCCAGGCGTCCCTTGGCACCTTGCGGGTATTGCGCGATGCCTACCCGGACACCATCTGGAATGGCTACATCCCGGTCGACACGCGCCTGCGTGACGCCAGCCGCGCGGGACTGACGCCTTCGCAGTTCGATGGCAAAAGCCGTGGCGTGCTGGCGTACCGCGCGTTGCTCAAGCATTTGCTGTCGCAACAGCTTGTGGCGCAGGTGGCGTGATGAACCGTCCCGTTGAATTCAAGACCCGGCCGCAACTGGCGCTGGAATCCTACCTGGATGCCCTGCTGCAGGACGCGACCGAAGAGGAACTGCCGGAACCGATTCTGGTGCTTGAACCGGTTGTAGAGGCCGAAGGCACGCTGGATGAGTTCCAGTTGGCAGTGCTCGAAGAACAAGCCCGCGATGCATACCTCGTGCCTGTGGTTGAGCCGATAGCGCCGATTGCGCCGGCGGTCGTGGCGCCCGTGGTGGTCGAGCCGGTGGTGGAAGTCCACCTGCCGCCGAGCATCACGCCGCCGCCAGTCACCGCGGATGGTCGCCCGGCGTGGGCCGCCGAGCCGTTCGAATGCCTGTTGTTCGACGTCGCCGGGTTGACCCTGGCGGTGCCGCTGGTGTGCCTGGGCTCGATCTATTCGCTGGAAGGTCAGGAGCTGACGCCGCTGTTCGGGCAACCGGAGTGGTTTCTCGGCATCCTGCCAAGCCAGGCCGGTAACCTCAAGGTGCTGGACACCGCACGCTGGGTCATGCCCGACCGTTACCGCGATGACTTCCGCCAGGGTTTGCAGTACGTGATTTCGGTTCAGGGCTACGAGTGGGGGCTGGCGGTGCATCAAGTCAGCCGCTCGTTGCGCCTGGACCCGAATGAAATCAAATGGCGCAGCCACCGGGGCCAGCGGCCGTGGTTGGCCGGCACCGTGATTGAACACATGTGCGCGTTGCTCGATGTCGCGGAGCTGGCTGAGTTGATCGCCAGCGGCGCGGTAAAAGCGATGCCACAGAACAAACGCAGTTGATTGAACAATAAGGCCCGCATGCAAGTGCGGTCAGCGAAGTACATACGCCGTGAAAACGGTATTTGAAGGGGTCCGAGGAATGAACAAGTCAGCATCCGCACAAGGTTTGGTCGATGATCCAATCCTGCAATGGGTAACCTTCAAACTGGACAACGAGTCCTACGGCATCAACGTGATGCGCGTGCAGGAAGTGTTGCGCTACACCGAGATCGCGCCGGTACCGGGTGCGCCGAGCTACGTGCTGGGCATCATCAACCTGCGCGGCAACGTGGTGACCGTGATCGATACCCGCCAGCGTTTTGGCCTGGTGCCGACCGAGGTTAACGACAACACGCGTATCGTCATCATCGAAGCCGACAAGCAGGTGGTCGGGATCATGGTCGACAGCGTGGCCGAAGTGGTTTACCTGCGCCAATCGGAAGTGGAAACCGCGCCGAACGTGGGCAACGAAGAATCGGCCAAGTTCATCCAGGGCGTGTGCAACAAGAACGGCGAACTGCTGATTCTGGTTGAGCTGGACAAGATGATGAGCGAAGAAGAATGGCAGGACCTGGAGAACATCTGATTGTTTTTTGAAGCGGCGGTGATTGTCCTGGCCCTGTTGTGGGCCGGGACCGTGGCGTTCCTGCTGCGCTATATGCGCCAGCAACGCGAATTGGCCCAGCAACAGGCCGAGCGCGATGCCGTGCGTGACCGGCGCATTCTTGACCTGGTCAAGCGCGTGGATCACTTCCAGCAGACTGCGGTAAAGGTCGGGGACGAGGTGCATGAACTGCGCGCGATTCTCGGGCCGCTGCCGGACAAGCTGGCGCAGATCGAACAACGCGACCCTTCGAGCCTGTCGTTCGCCCAGGCGGCGAAGCTGGTGGGCATGGGCGCGACCGTGGATGAGCTGACGCAGTCGTGTGGCTTGACCCAGGCTGAAGCGCAATTGATGAGTAAGTTGCACAAAAGCTGACGTAGGTTGCTGCACCTGTCCGACGTTGCGGGCTGGCTTTCCTGTGGGAGCTGGCTTGCCTGCGATGCGGACACCTCGGTACACCAGGCGTACTCGATAGGTGCCGCCTGACATTTGCGCCTCGGCCTGTGACGGATTACAGGGTGCAGGCGAGCATTTACGCCGACTGTTCAATCCAGCTGCATGAGCTGTCTGCCGACGGCAAGCGATGGGATGGCGTAGAACCTGTGCCCAACGGCAAGGTATCGACGTGCAACGCGATGGATAACTTCCAGGCGGCCAATAAATTTGCGTCCCCGATGGCTTTTTTCTCTCCGGCCAATGTCCACATCCTTCAAGCACCTTTGAACCCAGGAGAATCCCCGCATGACCACCCCCAAGGCACTGTTGATCCTGCACGGCAAGCAAGCCCTCAACGAGGATGTGCGCGCCGCCGTGCAGGCCCGTCGTGAGCAGGGCTGGGAGCTGGCGGTGCGGGTCACTTGGGAGGGCGGCGACGCCCAGCGCATCGTCAATGAGGCCCTGGCCGACGGCTATACCCACCTGATCGCCGGCGGCGGCGACGGCACCTTGCGTGATGTGGCCGAAGCCATGGCGCTGGCCAAGACCGACGCCAGCCTGGTGCTGATGCCGTTGGGCACCGCCAATGATTTTGCCCGCGCCGCCGGCGTTCCGCTGCAGCCTGCGCACGCGCTGGCGCTGCTGGACGTACCGCCCAGGGCCATCGACCTCGGCCAGGCCGGCGGGCAAATGTTCCTCAATATGGCCACCGGCGGGTTTGGCAGCCAGGTCACGGCCAACACCTCCGAAGACCTGAAAAAAGTCCTCGGCGGCGCGGCGTACCTGTTCACCGGGTTGACGCGTTTCAGTGAACTGAAGGCCGCCTATGGCGAGCTGGAAGGGCCGGGCTTTCATTGGAAGGGCGACCTGCTCGCGCTGGGGATCGGCAACGGTCGCCAGGCGGGCGGCGGCCATGTGCTGTGCCCTGGCGCGTTGGCCGACGACGGCTTGCTGGATATCAGCATTCTGCCGGCACCTCAGGAGGTGGTTGGCACGCTGATGACCCTGATGAGCGACGGCTGGGGCCTGGACAACATGTTTGTGCGCGCGCGCCTGCCGTGGGTCGAGATCAAGGTGGCCGAAGGGCTGTACATCAACCTGGACGGTGAACCGTTAAAAGGCGATGACCTGCGGTTCTCTGCACTGCCCAAGGCCTTGCGTGTGCACCTGCCGCTGAATTCGCCGCTAATCGTCCAGGCTGATGATCTGCTCGCGAACGGCGAATAGCACCAGGCCCGCCACGTCGAATATCTGCAGGCGCTTCATGATTTGCGAGCGATGCGCCTCCACGGTCTTGATGCTCAGGCCCAGGCCGTGAGCGATCTCCCGGGTGGATTTGCCGCGCACGATCAGGCGCAGGATTTCCAGCTGACGCGCCGTGAGGTTGTGGCTGTGGGCGACGGGGGAAGTGGGACCCTGGCTGCGGATCAGCGCCTGATTGATCACGGTGTGGGCAATCGCCGGGCTCAGGTAGCGTTCGTTGTTGCGCAGGGCGAGCAGGGCGTGTTCCAGCTCGTTGGCGGTGGTGTCCTTGAGCAGGTAGCCATGGGCGCCGGACTCCAGCGCCCGCATGATCAGCTCCGGATCGGTGTGCATCGACAGGATCAGCACTTTGCTTTTGGGGTAGGCCGCCTTGAGTTGCTGCAATGCGTCCAGGCCACCGACGTGCTTCATCGACAGGTCCAGCAGCACGATATCCGGCTGCAGTGCACTGAATTTTTCCAGTAACTGCGCACCATCATTGGCTTCACCGATCACGGTGTAGCCGGGAATATCCTGGATCAGGGCGCGTACGCCGGCCCGAATCAGTGCGTGGTCATCCACCAGGAGTAAATTGCAGGTCACTCGAGAACCTTAGGGGAACTGGCCCGTTCGAGGGCGCGCGGCGCCCAGGGGAAAAGTGCGTCGATCCGGGTCCCTTTGCCAGGCTGGCTGTTGACGGACAAAGTGCCCCCTAACTGATCTATCCGCTCGGACATGCCGGCCATGCCCCGTTGGCCTTCCAGGCCGGGGTTGATGGCAGGCGAGAAGCCCTGGCCGTCATCGCAGATCATCAGCGACAGGCCTTCGGGCAGGCGTTGCAGGCGCACCAGCAAGTTGTGCGCCTGGGCATGGCGAAGCATGTTGGTCACCGCTTCCTGGGTGATCCGAAAGGCCGCCACGGCCATCTCTTCGGGAATACCGGTCAGCCGTTGCTGGCATTCCAGGCTCCAGTGCACCGGGGTGTTTTCCAGGGTCTTGAGCAGGTGCGCGCGCAGGCTGGCTTCCAACCCCAGGCTGGCCAGCTGCCTGGGGTTGAGAATGGCCGAGACGTCGCGCACTTTGGCCAGGGTTTCATTCAAGGTGTTGCACAGCACCGTGCACTGGCTTTGCAGGTCTGGCGGCAAGCGGCGCTTGAGCCATTCGCTTTGCAGCTTGGCGGCAGTGAGCAACTGGCCGATATCGTCATGCAATTCGCGGCTGAGGCGATGCCGTTCGTTTTCCTGTACTTGCAGCAAGCGATCGGCCAATTCCTGCGGCTGGAATTTTATCGATTTGCGCGAGCGCCACTGTTGCACGCCCACCACCAGCAACGTGGCCAGGTTGAGCAAAGGGATCAATAACGGCAACGGCGCGGAACGGGTATAGGCCCACAGGCTGACCAGCAATGAGCAAAGGCACAGGGCGAGAACGATGCGGCGGGCATTGCTGCGGGACACGGATCTTGCGATGAGTGACTTTAAGCTGGCGTACATAGCGGATGGAGCCAATGAAGGTTCGCTGCGGGAAGACCGGTCACGGCGGCTGACGGGGCTTTGTTTGATATGCGGTGCCGAAACATCTTTTATACATCATGAAGTTGATTCACTTCGAGCGGGGCATAGTACCACCACTATTACCGTTGGTCGCCTGGCGACTCGCCTGAGGGGTTAACAACCACGCATAAATACTCAGGGCCCTAGTCTGCGCGTTAGAGGGTCCCGGAGTTGAAACAGCAGGCCGTTGTATTAATGAAGTGGGTGTGCAGAGTTATAGCGCTGATGGCTAATTGATATGTTGCTGTCGTTATTAGATAACTCACTGATTAAATACGACCTCTCACCCCTTCATGAGGTGTGATGTAAGCGTTGCTGCGGTTTATAACCGAAGTTTTTTTGCGGGATCTGCAAGGTGACTGTCGCAATCAATTTAGTTTGCTCGCTTTCATCCAGGGCCAGTTCGCCGGTGCGGGTGTCGATCAACTCCAGTTGCCAGGCCAGTAATGTCAGGCAGTCGTGCAAGGCGTTCAGCGCCTGGTCATGCAGTTCCATGGGGCAGGCGGCATTGGCAATCAGGTTTTGAATATGCCGAGAGAATTCGCTGATCGCCTGCAGGGCCAGGCCTTCGGCCTTTTCAGCCAGCTTGCTCAAACTGATTTTCATGCAGTCGATGGCATCGCTGTCGTTGCGAATCAGGTGCAAGTGGTTCAAGCACTCTTGCGACTTGGCCAGCAGCATCTCGGCCTCAAGCAGGAATTCGGGAAGTGCAGTTTGCCATTCGTTTGCGTTATTCATCATGCATGTCTCCGCAACATAAGCTCGGGTGATGAGATGCCGCACCGGGTGAATGGCGTAAACCTACCGCTGAAATATGACTGAAATCTGTAGCCCGCTTCCGAAATTCGAGTAGGACCGTTATTAGAATGATCACGGTAGCCGAGAGTGGCCCTGGTCATTCGGGTCGCTTGCACAACTTTGGATGCCGCCACGGCAATCTCTGAAAGACCCGTGGGCCGAGGGCTTGGGATGGCAAACAAAAGCCTGACTCCATTCATGCAATGAGAATGGCGTCACATTAATGGCTATTAGATATCGCGAATATCAGGTTAGGCCTGATTGTGTATAGGGGATTCCCTTACGCAGCGGAACCTCACGTCGATTTGAAGGTCGCGCGACGTTGCTGCAGTGCCATTTGAAGAGGCCGTTGCAGTAAACCATGATGTCAGTGTGACATCAATGAATTTACGTGGCATTTTACCGGGGTCAAGCTCTGGCGATCGCCGCCGATAACGAGCATAGACGCAAGCATGCTCGCGAAGAATTCAAAGACGGCGCGTTGGTCGGCAGGGTCGCGATACCCGACCCGCTGAACCAGCCGCACACACACCACATCAGGAGCTTTTAATGGCCGGCATTCTCGACACGGTAGATCAACGCACGCAACTGGTGGGTGAGAATCGCCTGGAGATTCTCATGTTTCGCCTGGCCGGGCGGCAGCTGTTCGCGATCAACGTGTTCAAGGTGCAGGAAGTCCTGCAGTTGCCCAAGCTGACCCTGATGCCCCAGCGTCATCCGTTTGTGTGTGGCGTGGTCAACCTGCGCGGCCAGACCCTGCCGGTGATCGACCTGTCGCAGGCGATTGGCATGCGTCCGCTGGTGCCGGGGCCCAACAGCACGATTATCGTCACCGAGTACAACCGCTCGGTGCAGGCGTTCCTGGTGGGCGGTGTGGACCGCATCGTCAACATGAACTGGGAAGCCATCCTGCCGCCACCGGCCAGCGCCGGTCGCCAGCATTACCTCACCGCCATCAGCAAGGTCGATGACCAGTTGGTGGAAATTATCGACGTGGAAAAAGTCCTCGCCGAAATCGTGCCGTACAACGCCAAGGTCTCCCGCGAGAAACTCGAAGACCCGGTGCTGGAGCGCGCCCGTGGCCGCGAAGTGCTGCTGGTGGACGACTCCAATGTGGCCCTGTCGCAACTGCGCGACACCCTTGGCCAGCTTGGGGTGAAAATGCACATCGCCAGTGATGGCCTCAAGGCGCTGAACATGCTCAAGGCCTGGGCCGACAGCGGCCAGGTGATGACCGACAAACTGCTGATGATCTTTACCGACGCCGAAATGCCGGAGATGGACGGCTACCGCCTGACCACCGAAATCCGCAACGATCCGCGCCTGCGTGGGCTTTACGTGGTGCTGCACACCTCGCTGTCGGGCAGTTTCAACGACTCGATGGTGAAAAAGGTCGGTTGCGATAACTTCCTGTCCAAATTCCAGCCCGACAAGCTGGTGGATGTGGTGCGCCAACGCCTGATGCTGGATGAAGTGCCGGCCTGATTGTCTTTAAGGGGAAGCTGTAGTTGGGCGAGTTGGCTCTTTGTGGCGAGCAGGCTTGCCCTGCGTTGGGCTGCGCAGCGGCCCCATGAGGACGCAGCGGTGTCTCAGTAGAACTGCGGCGTCTGGTTCTGGGGCTGCTTCGCAGCCCAACGCGGGGCAAGCCCGCTCGCCACAAAGAGCCCGCTCGCCGTAATACATCTGCTGCCACGCTGAGTCTGCGCGTTGCACCTGCTTGTTGGCTGTGGGGGCGTCGTCCTTTGATTCCGGGGGCTGCCTGCTATAGGGTGGCGCTTTGTCCCCTCAGGAACGCAGGCTCATGCTTCGTCTCAGCGCGTTGTACCGTTATCCCTTGAAGTCCGGCAAGGCCGAAGCCTTGCAGCAGATCGGTCTGGATCAACTCGGGCTGGACGGGGATCGACGCTGGATGTTGGTGGACGCAGCCAGCGGGCGATTTCTGACGCAGCGGGCGGTGGCGAAGATGAGCCAGTTGTCGGCGTTGTGGAACAGCGCCGGTGGCTTGACCCTGAGCACGCCAGGCATGGCGCCGCTGGAGGTGGCCTTGCCCGGCAGCGACGCCGAACTGCGCGGGGTGACGATCTGGCGCGATACCCTGCGTGTGCCGGATGCCGGCGATGCGGCGGCGGCCTGGGTCAGTGACTTTATCGGCAAAGCCACGCGGCTGGTGCAGATGCCACTGGCCCGTGCACGCACCACCGAGGCCGGTTTCGGCAAAGATAACGACCAAGTGGCGTTTGCCGACGGCTACCCGCTGTTGTTGATCGGCCAGGCGTCCGTGGACGACCTTTCCCGGCAGGTCGGCCGGCCCATGGAAATGCTGCGTTTTCGTCCCAATCTGGTGATCGAAGGCAGTCAAGCGTACGCCGAAGACGGCTGGAAGCGCCTGCGTATCGGCGACGTTGAGTTCCGAGTGGTCAAGCCCTGCGCACGTTGCATCCTCACCACGATCGACCCGGCGACCGGCGAACGCAGCGCCGATCGCGAACCCTTCGCCACGCTCGATGCCTATCGCAAGACGGAACACGGCGCCCTGTTCGGCCAGAACCTGGTCAACGATGACCTCGGCCGTCTGGAAGTGGGCATGCCGGTGACCGTCATCGAGTAACACGTTCGCGCATAAAAAATGCCCGTCTCCTGCGAGACGGGCATTTTTTTGACCGGTGCAACCCTTAGCCGCGGTATTCGCACAGGTAAGCAGTGTCTACCGCGACCTTCAGCTGGAACTTGCTGTTGGCCGGTACGTTGAACTGGCTGCCGGCAGCGAAGGTTTCCCAGTCGGCGTCGGGCAGTTTCACGGTCAGGGCGCCAGACACCACGTGCATGATTTCACGCTGGGCGGTGCCGAATTCGTATTCACCCGGTGCCATTACGCCGATGGTCGCCGGACCTTCTGCGGTGCCGAAAGCGATCGACTTGACGGTGCCGTCGAAGTATTCGTTGACTTTAAACATGGGTGAATCCTCGAAAAGTGGATTAAGGCTTGCTGCTCCGTATGGACGTGCCTGGCTTCGCTCAGGCGCACGCCATTACCGGCACGCCGGCTCCTACAGAACAGCAGGATATTGGAAAAGGCCGGCCAGTATGCCCAAGCCTTTGCGCGCTGCCTAGACCGGCAAAATCAATGGCAGCAGGCGCGCGGTGTTGCGCGCATCTTCCAGCGCCCGGTGCTGCTGACCCTGAAACTGCATCCCCGCCAATTGCAGCGCGCCGTTGAGACCCAGCGGCTTATCCAGGCGCCGGGCCTTGGCAAAGCGCTGCTTGAGGTTCACATGCGGCGTTTGTGCGAGCGCGCTGGCCAGGCCATGGCGTTGCCATTCGAGTTCAAGCTGCTTGCGATCGTAGTCGCCCCAGCTGGCCCAGCCTTCCAGGCGCGTGTGATGTTGGCCCAGCCAGCGTTCGAAGAGTGGCCACACGTCGGTCATCGGCGCAGCGGCGTCGATGTTGGCCTGGGTGATGTGGGTGAGCTGTCGGCAGAACGGCGTCAGCAACGGCCGACGCAGCGGCCGCACAAAGCGCTGGAAGTGATCCAGTTCACGGCCTTGGCGGTTCACCAGGCTCGCGCCGATCTCGATGACTTCCATCTCCGTCACGGGCCAGCCGCCTTCATCCGTTGTGGCTTCAAGGTCAATAATCAGCCAATGAGGCATCGCGCAGGTTCCCGTACTCGTCCCTTCCTGATGGGGATAGAGCGTAGCCGGGCCTTGTAGTTCCGCCTAGGGCTTTTCGATCTCCAGTAAAACCTGGCGGTTGCGCACCTGAGCGCCTGCAATCACCTGTACGCTTTTGATCACGCCGTCGATGCCGGCCGTCAGCGGATGCTCCATCTTCATCGCTTCGAGCACCAGCAGCAGCTGGCCCTGGCTGACACGCTGACCGGCGCTGACCCGAATATCAACAATGGCACCGTCCATCGGCGCCTTGACGGTGCCGCTGCCGGCATCGGCCTGGCGGCTGGCGACCTGCTGGGTACGGTTGATCACCCGCACGCCGGGCAGCCAGAGCTGGGTATCGTCGAGGTGATAGGCGACGCGGCGGCGCACGCCGTTGATCTCCAGCGTGGCCCGACGGCCGTCGGTACTGAGGTTGCGAATGTCGATGCCGTTGGCCTGCAGGTGGTTGGCGTGCAAAACGCTCACGGCGACCTCGCGGGGTGCGTCGTTAATATCCAGCCGATAAGTCCAAGGCACGCTGGCGTTGTTGCGCCAGCCCGTTAAACCTGGGGAGTAGGTACCGGCGCTGTGTTGATAAAACAGCAAGGCGGCCAGGGCGATCTGTTCATCCGTGGCTGCCTGGCGGGGAATGTCACTGAAGTGCGCGGCGATGAATCCGGTGCTGAAATCGCCGGCGATAAAGTCCGGGTGTTCAAGCAGATCGGCGAGCAATCGCTGGTTGGTCGTTACGCCCAGCAATACCGTGTCTTGGACTGCTCGCAGCAGCTTGCGCCGGGCTTCTTCACGGGTGGCGCCGTGCGCGATGATCTTGCCGAGCATGGCGTCGTAGAACGGGCTGATGCGCTGGCCTTCGAGTACGCCGTGGTCGGTCCGCACGCCGACGGCAGGCTCCCAGCGCAGCACGTCACCGGTTTGCGGCACAAAGCCCTGGGCCGGGTCTTCGGCGTACAGGCGCACTTCCAGGGCGTGGCCGCTGAGGGTCACGTCGGCCTGTGTGAGTGGCAGCGGTTCACCGGCGGCGATTTGCAGTTGCCAGGCCACCAGGTCGAGGCCGGTGATCAGCTCGGTAACGGGGTGCTCCACTTGCAGGCGCGTGTTCATTTCCAGGAAATAGAATTGGCCGTCGCGGTCGAGCAGGAATTCCACGGTACCGGCGCCCACGTAATTGACCGCCCGCCCGGCCTTCAGCGCAGCTTCGCCCATGGCGTGGCGCAGTTGCGGGGTCATCACAGGGCAGGGGGCTTCCTCGATGACTTTCTGGTGGCGGCGCTGGATCGAGCAATCGCGTTCGCCCAGGTAGATGAGCTGGCCGTGGCTGTCGCCGAACAGTTGAATTTCGACATGGCGCGGGTCGATCAGCGCGCGCTCGAGGATCAGTTCGTCGCTGCCAAAGGCGTTCATCGCTTCCGAGCGGGCGGTGCGCAGTGCGTCGAGCAGTTGGCTGGCGTCGTGCACCAGGCGCATGCCGCGCCCGCCGCCGCCGGCGCTGGCCTTGATCATCAGGGGGTAGCCAATGCGCTTGGCTTGCTCTTGCAGGCCGGCGTCGTCTTGGCGGCCGCCTTGGTAACCGGGTATGCACGGCACGCCAGCCTCGAGCATGGCCAGTTTGGACAGGCGCTTGCTGCCCATCAGTTCGATGGCCTCAACGCTTGGGCCGATGAAGGTGATGTTCGCGTGTTGGCAGGCGCGGGCGAAGTCGGCGTTTTCGGAGAGAAAGCCATAGCCGGGGTGGATGGCGTCGGCGCCAGTGATGTTGGCTGCGTTGAGAATGGCGGCGATGTTGAGGTACGACTGCTGGACGAGCGCCGGGCCGATGTTGACGGCTTCGTCGGCCATCTGCACGTGCAGGGCCTGGGCGTCGGCATCGCTGTAGACGGCCACAGTGCGGTAGCCCAGGGCCTGGGCGGTGCGCTGGATGCGACAGGCAATTTCGCCGCGGTTGGCGATCAGGATTTTGCTGAATGGGGGCATTGGTTTATCCCTGGGTAATCGGGTGTTTGTTCTGGCCCCATCGCAGGCAAGCCAGCTCCCACCTTGAAAGGCGTTTCAACGGTGGGAGCTGGGTTGCCTGCGATGGCGTCATTTGCACCAACCTGGCTTACGCTTCTGCACAAAAGCCTGCGTCCCCTCTATTCCTTCCACGCCCGTCACCGCCTCGGCAAACCACTGCGCCCCGCGATCCAGCACCGCCTCAAGCGGCTCGTCGGCACTGGCCAGCAACAGCGCTTTAGTCCGCGCATTTGCGCCCGGCGCACACTGCAGCACGTGTCCCAACACCTCATCCAGGCGCTGCGCCAATGCCTGCGCATCGCTCTCTGCAAAATGCACCACGCCCAAGCGCTGCGCCTCAAGCCCATCAAACCGCGCCGCCGTCAGCGCCAGCCGGCGCGCCTGGGTCAGGCCAATCCGCTTGACCACAAACGGCGCAATCTGCGCTGGCAACAAGCCTAAGCTGGTTTCCGGCAAGCCGAATCGCGCCTGGTGATCGGCGATCGCAATGTCACTCACACACGCCAGCCCAAACCCGCCCCCCAGCACGGCGCCTTGCAGCACCACGATCACCACTTGCGGCACCGCCTCAACTTCTTGCAGCAAGGTGCCAAACGCGCGGTTCAGCGCCTGCAACCGCGCCGTGCCGCCGGCGGTGACCATGTCTTTCACATCCGCCCCCGCGCAGAAATGCCCGCCCGCGCCGCTGATCACCAGCGCGCGCACCTGGCTGTCGAGCTGCGCCAACACCGCCCGCAGTTCGTTGACCATCTCCAGGCTCATGGCATTGCGATGCGCCGGGCGATTGAGGGTGATGTGCAGCACGCCGTTATGCGGTTCGAGCAGCAGGGTATTCATGATTTTTTCCCAGGCAGGGTGCCCATCAGTTTGCAGATGATGCCCAGCATGATTTCGTCAGCGCCGCCGCCAATCGACACCAGCCGCACGTCGCGGTAGGCGCGGGCCACCGGGTTGTCCCACATAAAACCCATGCCGCCCCAGTATTGCAGGCAGCTGTCGCTGACCTCGCGGCCCAGGCGCCCGGCCTTGAGCTTGGCCATGGACGCCAGGCGGGTCACGTCCTGGCCTTTGATGTACTGCTCGGTGGCCTGGTAGACCAGCGCGCGCAGGCATTCGATTTCAGTGGCCAGTTCGGCCAGGCGAAAGTGAATGACCTGGTTGTCGATCAGCGCTTTGCCGAAGGTCTGGCGTTCTTTGCAGTACTCAATGGTGCTGTCGATGCAGTATTCCAGGCCCTTGATCATGTTGGCCGCGCCAAACAGGCGTTCTTCCTGGAACTGCAGCATTTGCATCATGAAACCCGCCCCTTCGTGGCCGATGCGATTGCGCTGCGGCACGCGCACACCGTCGAAGAACACCTGGGCAGTCTCGGAGCTGTGCATGCCGAGTTTTTCCAGCGGTGGGCTGACGCTGATGCCCGGCGTGTTCATCGGCACCATGATCAGCGACTTGTTGATGTGCGGCTTGTCGTCGGAGGTGTTGGCCAGCAGGCAAATGAAGTCGGCGCTGGGCGAGTTGGTGATCCACATTTTGCTGCCGTTGATCACGTAGTCGTCGCCGTCTTTGCGTGCGTGGGTTTTCAGCCCGGCGACGTCGGAGCCGGCGCCGGTTTCCGAGACGCCGATGCAGCCGACCTGCTCGCCGCTGATAGCCGGGCGCAGGAACTCGTCGCGCAGTTCATCGCTGCCAAAGCGGGCGAGGGCGGGGGTGCACATGTCGGTCTGCACGCCGATGGACATCGGGATGCCGCCGCAGCGGATGGTGCCGAATTCTTCGGCCGCAACAATGGAATAACTGTAATCCAGGCCCATGCCGCCGAATGGCTCCGGCTTGGAAATGCCCAGCAGGCCGAGGTCACCGGCCTTGCGAAAGATCTCGTGAATGGGGAAGCGCCCGGCTTTTTCCCATTCGTCCACATGCGGGTTGATCTCGCGATCGACGAAGGCGCGCACGGTGCGGCGCAGTTCCTGATGTTCCTGGGTAAAAATCATTGTTGTTGTTCTCCTTTAGAAACGCGCCACACCGAAACTGTTGGGCTGCAACTGCCGCCTCTGGGCCTCATGGCAAATGTCCAGCAGGTAACCCAGCAGCGTGCGGGTATCGCGTGGGTCGATCAGCCCGTCGTCCCACAGATTCGCGCTGCCATAGAGCGCGGTGGACTGGCTGTCGAGCTTCTGCGCGGTGACCTGTTCGAGCATGTCCAGCACCTTGGGGTCGGGCACCAAACCCTCCTTCAATTGCTTGGCCTCGGTGACGATGCGCAGCACTTTGCCCGCCTGCGCGCCGCCCATCACCGCCGTGCGGCTGTTGGGCCAGGCGAAGATAAAGCGCGGGTCCAGGCCGCGGCCGCACATGGCGTAGTTGCCGGCGCCGTAGGAGCCGCCGACCACCACCGTGAGTTTAGGCACCCGCGCATTGGCCACTGCCTGAATCATCTTCGCGCCGTGCTTGATCACGCCGTGTTGCTCTGACTCGGTGCCCACCATGAAACCGGTGGTGTTGTGCAGGAACAGCAGCGGCGTGCGGCTCTGGTCGCACAGCTGGATAAATTGCGCGGCCTTGCTCGCGCCTTTGGGCGTGATCGGGCCGTTATTGCCGATCACGCCGACGGCGCGGCCCTGGATGTGCAAATGGCCGCAGACGGTGTGGGCGTCGAACTCGCCCTTGAATTCGAGGAAGTTGGAACCGTCGGCCAGGCGCGCGAGGATTTCGCGCACGTCGTAGGGTTTTTTCGGGTCGTCGGGGATCAGCCCCAGCAGCTCTTCGATGGGGTACAGCGGTTCTGTGTAACTGCGTGTTGGCGCACGCGGCAGGCGCTCATCCCAAGGCAACAGGCTGACGATTTCGCGCACGATGCGCACGCCGTCCGCGTCGTTTTCGGCCAGGTATTCGGCGGTGCCGGCGGTTTGCGCGTGCATCTGGGCGCCGCCGAGTTCCTCATCGGTGGCCACTTCGCCGGTGGCGGCCTTGAGCAGCGGCGGTCCGGCGAGAAACAGCTTGGCCTTGCCGCGCACCACCACCACGTAATCCGACAGCCCCGGCTGATATGCACCGCCGGCCGTGGCCGAGCCGTGCACCACGGTGATTTGCGGCAGGCCCATGGCCGACATGCGCGCCTGGTTGGCAAAGCTGCGGGCGCCCTCGACGAAAATCTCGGCGGCGTAGTTGAGGTTGGCACCGCCGCTTTCGGCAAGCGTCACCACCGGCAGTTTGTTTTCCATGGCGATCTGTTGCAGGCGCAGGGATTTTTTCAGCCCCGTGGGGGAAATGGTGCCGCCCTTGATCGCACTGTTGTTGGCCACCACCAACATGCGCACGCCACTGACGTAGCCGATGCCGGCGATCAAACCGCCGCCGGCTGCGCTGCCGTCTTTGTCGTCGTGGAGTTTGTAGCCGGCCAGGCTGGCCAGTTCCAGGAACGGCGCGCCGGGGTCCAGCAGCAGGTTGAGGCGCTCGCGGGGCAGCAGTTGGCCGCGCGTGTCGAACTTGGCTTTGGCTTCCTGCGCCTTGCTGAGCAGGGCGTGCTCCAGCTGGCGCAACTGCGCGATGGCGGCCAGCATCGCCTCGCGGTTTTGCGCGAACTGCGGGCTGTGGGCGTCGATCAAGCTTTCAATCACCGGCATGGTTTATTGCTCCGCCTTGAGCACATCGGGCAGGTAGGCACGGTGGAAACCATTGAACGGCTCGCTCGGCGGTTGCGCCTTGGGCAGCGGCCAGGCGCGGCTGCCCAGGCTGGCGGCGCCGTCGATGCGCAAGGTGCTGCCGCTGATGAACGCGGCGGCGGGGCTGAGCAGGAACACGATGGCCGCGCTGACCTCCGATTCGGTGCCGATCCGCTTGAGCGGCACGTGCTCGCGCAGGGTCGGGATCACCGCCTTGAAGGCGCCTTCGTAGGTGTCCATGCCGCTGGAGGCAATCCAGCCCGGCGCCACGGCGTTGACGCGCACCCCGGCGTAGCCCCATTCGAACGCAGCGGTTTTGGTGAAGTTGTCCATGCCCGAACGCGCTGCGCCCGAGTGGCCCATGCCGGGCATGCCGCCCCACATGTCGGCGAGCATGTTGACGATGGCGCCGCCGTGTTTGCTCATGGATTGGTTGAACACTTCGCGCGCCATCAGGAAACCGCCGACCAGGTTGGTGCGCAGCACGGTTTCAAAGCCCTTTTGATTGATCGAGGCCAGGGGCGACGGGTATTGGCCGCCAGCGTTGTTCACCAGCCCGTGAATCGGCCCGTGTGCGTGGATAATCTGCGTGACCAGCGCCTTCACCGCGTCTTCATCGCGAATATCGCAAGCCTGCCAATGGGCCGTGCCGCCGTCTTCGGCAATTTCCGCGGCCACCGTTTGCAGTTTTTCCGGTTTGCGCCCCACCAGAATCACTTGAGCGCCCAGGGCCGCGAGTTCATGCGCGGTGCAGCGGCCAATGCCACTGCCGCCACCGGTGACGATCACGGTTTGCCCGTGGAACAGGTCGGCTTTGAAGATTGAGTCGAAGGCCACGGCAACGCTCCTTTTATTTGAGTTGATCGGCGATGTGTTGCGGCACGGCGATGGGAATTTCCAGCAATTGCTGCGCGAAGGCTTTGCCCTGCGGGTCGATGCGCAGGCTGGCGATACCGCCGCCGCCCAAGGCGTTTTCCAGCAGGAAATTCAGGCTGTGGCTGCCGGGCAAGTACCAGCGTTCGACGCGGCCGTGGAAGGGGTCGAGCACGTGGCTCATCCAGTCGACGATCACTTGCGGGGTCAGCACTTCGGCGATCCACGGCAAGTAGTCGGGGTGGCGGGCGATCACGCCGATATTGCTGTGGTTGCCTTTGTCGCCGGAGCGCGCGACGGCCAGTTTCACCAGGGGCACGCTGGCGTCGGCGCGGCCCTGGGGCTTGGGCGGGTCGATCGGCTCAGCCGGGGTGACCAGTGGCGCAGAGGCGGGCAGTTCAATGGCGTGACGCTGGCCTTGGAAGTCGATCACCAGCTCACAGGATGATTTATCGATCAGGAACGAAAACAGCCGAATCAGCGGATACACCGTCGGGCGGCCGCCAACAATCCCGGTTAACCCCGGCGCCATGCCGGTGGCTGCCTGGGCGATCTCGCGGGCGAACAGCACCAGCGCCTGTTTGCTCGGGTGCCGCACTGCCAGTTTCACCACCACCTCGCGGCAATCCTGACGCTGGGCGTGCGCGCCGTAGGTGGCTTCGCTGCCGAGCAATTCGATGTTGACCTCGGTGTAAGGCGCCCAGCCGCGCTGGCTGAACAGTTGAGAGGTCTTGTTGATGATCGCCTGGCTGACGCGCTCGGCCTTGGCCACCGCGTCGATCCCGGCGATCAGGCAGCTGGCGGTGCAACGAAAACCGTCCGGGTAGGTGGCGCTGACTTTGTACTGATCGGTGGGCGGCAAACCTTTGGCGCCGTGCAGGCGCACTTGGTTTTTGCCTTGCTGCTGCAGTTTGACCTGGCTGAAGTCGCAGATCACATCGGGCAGCAGGTAGGCGCGCGGGTCGCCGATTTCATACAGCAACTGTTCGGCCACGCTGAGTTCGCTGATCAGCCCGCCCGTGCCGTCGACTTTATTGACGGTGAACTGGCCGTCGGCGCTGACCTCGACGATGGGAAAACCAATGTGCTCGTAGTCCGGCACGTCACGCCAATCGGTGAAGTTGCCGCCGGTGCACTGTGCGCCGCATTCGATGATATGCCCGGCCAGTGCAGCCTGGGCGAGATGGTCATAGTCCTGCCATGACCAGTTGAATTCGTGCACCAATGCGGCGCTGACCACGGCGCTGTCGACCACGCGGCCGGTGATCACGATGTCGGCGCCCAGCTCAAGTGCCTTGGCAATGCCTGGCGCGCCGAGGTAGGCGTTGGCCGACACGCACATCGGTGGCAGCGGCGCGCCGTTGAACATATCGCTGACGCCGTGCAGGTGCTTGAGCTGCGGTTGCAGGTCATCGCCCAGCAGCACGGCGATTTTCAGCGGGATTTGCGCCTTGTCGCAGGCCGCTTGCAGGGCGGCGGCGCACGCTTGCGGGTTGATGCCGCCGGCATTGCTGATCACGCGGATGCCCTGGCGCTGGATGTCGCCCAGCAGCGGCGTGAGCACTTCGACGAAATCCGTGGCGTAGCCGGCCTGAGGGTCTTTCATCCGTGCGCCGGCAAGAATCGACAGGGTGACTTCCGCCAAATAGTCGAACACCAGGTAATCCAGCGCGCCGCCGTGCACCAGCTGGGCGGCGGCGGTGCAGGTGTCACCCCAGAAGGCGCTGGCGCAGCCGATACGTACCGTCTTGCTCATGAGAAATCCGTCCTCGAATGGCTGGCGTCGAGACTACCAAGCAAGCGCTTGGTTTGTAAACTCCGTGCACAAGTTTTGCCCAAGCGCTTGCTTGGGTGGCGGCCACGGCCTAAATTGCCGCCCACGACGTCAGCACACGTGAAGGAGAGAGGCATGGATGAGCAAAAAGCCCTGAGGGTGATGCGCACCATGGTCGATGCCGGCCAATTGACCGACCCCGACAGTGCCCGGGGCAAATTGCTGCAAACCGCAGCTCACCTGTTTCGCAACAAAGGTTTTGAGCGCACCACCGTGCGTGACCTGGCCAGCGCGGTGGGCATTCAGTCCGGCAGCATCTTTCATCACTTCAAGAGCAAGGACGAGATCCTGCGCGCGGTGATGGAGGAAACCATCCACTACAACACCGCGATGATGCGCGCCTCACTCGAGGAAGCGAACAGCGTGCGTGAACGCGTGTTGGCGCTGATTCGCTGTGAGCTGCAGTCGATCATGGGCGGCAGCGGCGAAGCCATGGCAGTGCTGGTCTACGAATGGCGTTCGCTGTCGGCCGATGGCCAGGCTCAGGTGCTGGCGCTGCGGGATGTGTACGAAGACATCTGGTTGCAGGTGCTGGGCGAGGCCAAGGCCGCCGGTTACATCAGGGGCGATGTATTTATCACCCGGCGTTTCCTCACCGGCGCGTTGTCCTGGACCACTACGTGGTTCCGCGCCCAAGGCAGCCTGACCCTGGAGCAATTGGCCGAAGAAGCCCTGCTGATGGTGCTGAAGGCCGATTGAGGCGCAAGCCATTAATTTGCCGATGGAAAGTTGTCTCACCTGACAAAAACGCCTAGCTTATCGCCATCAGAGTATTAAACGGTGTGTGCCTCAATGTTTTCGCCATGGCGGCTGGCTGCAGGACTAACTTTATGGGCACTGGGCACCGCGGGGTGGATGCCGGCTTCGGCTGCGCAATTGGTGAGGATCGGCGCCGCGCATTTTCCGCCCTACACCGTACGCCCCGAGCAAGGCGCCGACACCGGTTTACTGCCGCAACTGGTCGAGGCGCTGAACGCCTCGCAAACCGACTACCAGTTTGTACTGGTGCCGACGTCTATCCCGCGGCGTTTTCGCGATTTCGAGCAAGGCCGGGTCGACATGGCGATCTTCGAAAACCCCGACTGGGGCTGGCAGAACATTGACCACACTGCCGTGGACATGGGGCTTGAGGACGCGGAAATTTTCGTCGCCCAACGTGAGCCCGGTCGCGATCAGCGCTATTTCGCCGACCTCAACGGCAAGCGTCTGGCCGTGTTCAGCGGTTATCACTACGCCTTTGCCAACTTCAACCCCGACCCCAAGTACATGACCGAGCATTTCAACGCCACGTTGACCTATTCCCATGACAGCAACTTGCTGATGGTGGCGCGCGGGCGTGCGGACATCGCACTGGTCACGCGTTCGTACTTGAGTGATTTCATGGTGCGCAACGCGGACATGGCCGGGCAGTTCCTGGTCTCGGAGCGGATTGACCAGGTGTACCACCACTACGCGTTGCTGCGGCCAAAGGCACCGATTACCGGGGCGGCGTTTGCCGAGATGCTCAAGCGCCTGCGCGATAACGGGCAGCTGTTGAAGATCTTCGAGCCGTATCGCATTGATGTGACAGCGGCGCACTGAGCGCGGATCAGGCTTGCCACAACAAGCCCTTTCCCCACACTCAGACTCGCCGTGCAAACGTATCGCTGTGGCTGCCCGACACTTTGCGGCAATGCACCAGCGCATCACGAATCATGAAGTTCACCAGGGTCGGCGAGACGCCGAGTTCCTTGGCGATGTCCTTTTGCGGCACGCCGTGCAGGCGATACATCTCGAACGCGTAACGGGTGCGTTGCGGCAATTGCGTCAGGGCGTCGGCGATGTTTTCCAGGGTGTTGAAATTGATGTGCGAGGTTTCCGGTGAAGCGCCGTGAATGACCACATTCAAGCCTTCCTCTTCGGTCCCGGAGTATTTGAGTTCCAGGGCCTGCTTGCGGTAGTGATCGATCGCCAGGTTGCGCACGATCTGGAACAGATAACTCAGTTGGGCCTTGAACGATGAGGTGATCGTCGGCGCCGATTGCAGCCGGAAGTAGGCGTCCTGCACCACGTCTTCGGCGCGCGAGCGGCAGCCGGTAATGCGTGCCGCGATCTTCACCAGAATCAAACGATTGTCGACGAATGCCTGGAGAAGCGGTGAGTCGCACCTGCCTGTGAATACTTGTTCCGTCATGGAAATCACCTTGTCGCAAAAGAGGTTAGGGGAGGGCGTCCGTGCTGAGGCCTCCTACACATCGGGCAACAAATTATGCTTAATGATAATGATTGTCAAATGAGAAGACGAACTAATCTTATGCCTTCCTGAAAGGTGTGAACCAGGTCTCGCGCTTGCCCGCAGACTAATTATTTGCCGGCACCGTCCGTTCTCATGGGTGACAGGTCCGTTAACAAACGGCCAAGGATCAGCGCCCGCAGGAGGACGACATGGGTTTGTACGGTGCATACAGCGTGTTTCAGTTTGGAGCCTTTAGCCTATCGGGCACCCTCAGCCTGATGAGAGCGCTCAGCCGATGAGTGCCGCCACGCGACTGCGCCTGTTTTGCCTGCCCTATTCGGGGGCCAGCGCCATGGTCTATGCGCGTTGGCGTCGGGCTCTGCCGGATTGGTTGCAAGTGTGCCCACTGGAATTGCCGGGGCGCGGCATGCGCATGGATGAGCCGTTGCAGCGCGACATCAGGGCCTTGGCAGCACAGTTGGCGGATGAAATCAGCCGCGACCTGAACGGCCCGTATGCCCTGTTCGGCCACAGCCTCGGCGGCCTGCTCGCCTTCGAATTGGCCCACGCCCTGCGCGAGCGCGGTGCGCCTGAGCCGCTGGCGTTGTTTGCCTCTGGCACCGCCGGCCCGGCGCGCCGTGATGTGAGCGACTACGCCATTGAAAAGACTGACCCACAACTGATCGCCCGCCTGCGCGAACTGCAGGGCACCGCCGAAGAGGCCCTGGCCAACCCCGAATTGATGCAGTTGATGCTGCCGATCCTGCGCGCCGACTTCCTGCTCTGCGGCAGCTTCACCTACGGCCAGCGCGAACCGCTGGGCATGCCGATCCACGTGTTTGGCGGCAAGCAAGACAGCGTGCGCGCCGACCAGTTGCTTGACTGGCAGGCCGACGCCGCCAGCGGCTTTTCCCTGGACATGTTCGACGGCCACCACTTCTTTCTCGTGCAGCACGAAAGCGCCGTGCTGCGTTGCCTGCGGCGTTACGCCGACGAGCACCTCGCACGCTGGCGCAGTGACGCGGCGCGGCAGCTGGCCGCCGGCTGAACGCTCTCTATTTCTCGATTTTCCCGTAAGCCGATTTCAGGCAGGAACCCCATGATGGACGCCTTCGAACTTCCCCGCACTCTGGTCCAGTCCCTTCAACGTCGCGCCGCGCAGACCCCGGACCAGGTGGCCCTGCGCTTCCTCGCCGACTCTGCCGAGCAAAACGTTGTGCTCAGCTACCGCGACCTGGACCTGCGCGCCCGCGCCATCGCCGCCGCCTTGCAGGCCAATGCGGCGTTGGGCGAGCGCGCGGTGCTGTTGTTCCCCAGCGGCCCGGACTACGTCGCGGCGTTCTTTGGCTGCCTGTATGCCGGGGTCATCGCAGTGCCGGCGTATCCGCCAGAGTCCACGCGCCGGCATCATCAGGAGCGCTTGCTGTCGATCATCAGCGACGCCGAACCGCGCGTGCTGCTGACCATCGCCAGCCTCGGCGACGGCCTGGCGCAGATCGAAAACGCACCCCCGGTGCTGAGCGTCGACACCCTGGATGCACAGCTCGCCGAGCGCTGGGTCGAACCCGAACTGCACGCCGACGACATCGCCTTCCTGCAATACACCTCCGGCTCCACCGCATTGCCCAAAGGCGTGCAAGTCAGCCACGGCAACCTGGTGGCCAACGAAGTGCTGATCCGCCGTGGTTTTGGCATCGACCTCAACCCGGATGACGTGATCGTCAGCTGGCTGCCGCTGTACCACGACATGGGCCTGATCGGCGGCCTGCTGCAACCGATCTTCAGCGGTGTGCCGTGCGTGTTGATGTCGCCGGCGTACTTCCTTGGCCGGCCGCTGCGCTGGCTGGAGGCGATCAGTGAATACCGCGGCACCATCAGCGGTGGGCCGGACTTCGCCTACCGCCTGTGCAGCGAGCGGGTCAGCGAATCAGCCCTGGAGCGTCTCGACTTGAGCACCTGGCGCGTGGCCTATTCGGGCTCTGAACCGATCCGCCTCGATACCCTGGAGCGCTTCGCCGAGAAGTTTGCGACGTGTGGCTTCACCCCGAACAATTTCTTCGCCTCCTACGGCCTGGCCGAGGCGACCCTGTTCGTCGCTGGCGGCACCCGCGGCCACGGCATCCCGGCCTTGCGCCTGGATGAACAGGCGTTGGCCGCCAACCGCGCCGAACCGGGGCAGGGCAACGCGATCATGAGTTGCGGCACCAGCCAGCCGGAGCACGCGGTGTTGATCGCCGACCCGCACACGCTGAGCGAACTGCCGGATAACCACGTCGGCGAACTGTGGGCCAGCGGCCCGAGCATCGCCCACGGCTACTGGCGCAACCCGCAAGCGTCGGCCAAGACGTTTGTACAGCACGCCGGCCGCACCTGGCTGCGCACCGGCGACCTGGGTTTTATCCGCGAGGGCCAGGTGTACATCACCGGCCGTCTCAAAGACCTGCTGATCGTGCGCGGCCATAACCTGTACCCGCAGGACATCGAACAAACCATCGAGCGCGAAGTGGAAGTGGTGCGCAAAGGCCGCGTTGCCGCTTTTGCAGTGAATGACCAGGGCCTTGAAGGCATCGGCATCGCCGCCGAAATCAGCCGCAGCGTGCAGAAAATCCTGCCGCCCGAGGCGCTGATCAAAGCCATCCGCCAAGCCGTTGCCGAGGCGTATCAAGAAGCCCCGAGCGTGGTGGTGCTGCTTAACCCCGGCGCCTTGCCGAAGACCTCCAGCGGCAAGGTGCAGCGCTCGGCCTGTGCCGTTCGCCACGCCGATGGCAGCCTCGACAGCTACGCGCAGTTCCCCGACCTTAAAGCGCACACGAGCGATGCGGCGTTGGAATCCGATCTGCAAAACCAGATCGCCGCCATCTGGTGCGAGCAGTTGCAGGTCGAAACCGTCGCGGCGGATGACCACTTTTTCCTGCTCGGCGGTAACTCCATCACCGCCACCCAAGTGGTCGCCCGCCTGCGCGAAACCCTGGGGCTGGAGCTGAACCTGCGCATGCTGTTCGAAGCGCCGACCCTGGCGAGCTTTGCCGCAAGCGTTGCGCAATTGCAGCAGGACGGCGGCGTTGCTCAAGGCGCAATTCATGCCTTATCGCGCCAGGACGACCTGCCGCAATCCCTGGCGCAAAACCGCCTGTGGATCACCTGGCAACTTGACCCGCAGAGCAGCGCCTACACCATCCCCGGCGCCTTGCGTTTGCGCGGCGAGTTGGACGAAGACGCGGTGCGCGCCAGCTTCCAGCACTTGATCCAGCGTCACGAAGCCCTGCGTACGCGCTTCTACGAGCGCGACGGTCAGGCCTTCCAGCGTGTGCAGGCAAGCGCCGAATTCGACCTGCAAATTATCGACCTCAGCGACCTGCCGGGCGCCGAGCGTGAGGCGCGCGCGCAGCAGATCCGCGAAGACGAAGCGCGCACCCAGTTCGACCTGGAAAAAGGCCCGCTGCTGTGGGTGACCCTGGTGCGCCTGGACGATGAAGACCACCAATTGCTGGTGACGCTGCACCACATCATTGCCGACGGTTGGTCGCTGAATATCCTCATCGACGAATTCTCGCGGCTGTATGCCGCCGCGACGCAAGGCCAGACCCTGGAGCTACCGCCACTGGCCCTGCAATACGCCGACTACGGCAGCTGGCAGCGCCAATGGCTGGCCGAAGGCGAAGGCCAGCGGCAACTGGCGTACTGGAAAACCCAGTTGGGCGAGGAACATCCGAGCCTGAGCCTGGCCACCGACCATCCGCGCTCGGCGCAACAACGCCACAGCGCGTCGCGCCATAGCGTGCGCCTGGAGGCCGGCCTCAGTGCAGCGATTCGCCAGACCGCCCAAGACCACCAAGCCACCCCGTTCATGCTGCTGCTGGCGGCGTTCCAAAGCCTGCTCTACCGCTACAGCGGCCAGCGCGATATTCGCATCGGCGTGCCGAATGCCAACCGCCCGCGCCAGGAAACCCAAGGCCTGATCGGCTTCTTCATCAACACCCTGGTGCTGCGCGCCGAGCTGGATGGGCGGCTGCCGTTCAACCAGCTGTTGGCTGCAACGCGCCAGACGGCGTTGGGGGCGCAGGCCCATCAGGACCTGCCGTTCGAGCAACTGCTGGAAGCCTTCCCGCACGCCCGCGAACAGGGCCTGTTCCAAGTCATGTTCAACCACCAGCAACGCGACCTGAGTGCCTTGCGCCGCCTGCCGGGCATGCTCGCCGATGAGTTGCCATGGCACAGCCGCGAGGCCAAGTTCGACCTGCAACTGCACAGCGAAGAAGACCGCAACGGGCGCTTGAGCCTGTCGTTCGACTACGCCGATGAGCTGTTCGAAACCAACACCATCCGGCGTCTCGCCGAGCACTTCATTAGTCTGCTACACGCCGTGTGCGAGCAACCGCAACAGGCCATCGGCGACTTGCAGCTGATGCAAGCCGACGAACAACAGCCGTGGAGCGCCGCGCCGTGCACGCCGGCGCAGCAGTGGCTGCCCGAGCTGCTCAGCCAACACACCGCGGACAACACCGCGTTGGTCTGGCAGGACGGCAACCTGACCTTCGCCCAACTGCACACCCAGGCCAACCGCCTGGCCCATTACCTGCGTGACAAGGGCGTTGGCCCGGATGTGTGCGTGGCCATCGCCGCCGAACGCTCGCCGCAACTGTTGATCGGCTTGCTGGCGATCATCAAGGCCGGTGGCGCCTATGTGCCGCTCGACCCGGATTACCCCGCCGACCGCCTGGCCTACATGCTCCAGGACAGCGGGGTGCACCTGCTGTTGACCCAAACCTCACTGCTCGATCTGCTACCGGCACCCGAAGGTGTGTGCGTGATCGCCATGGACAGCCTGCACCTCGACAGCTGGCCGACCCAGGCACCGGGTTTGCATCTGCATGGCGACAACCTCGCCTACGTGATCTACACCTCCGGCTCCACCGGCCAGCCCAAGGGCGTGGGCAATACCCATGCGGCGCTGGCCGAGCGTTTGCAGTGGATGCAAGCCACGTATCAACTCAACGACACAGATGTGCTGATGCAAAAAGCACCGATCAGTTTCGACGTGTCGGTGTGGGAGTGCTTCTGGCCATTGATCACCGGTTGCCGCCTAGTGCTGGCCGGTCCCGGCGAGCATCGCGACCCGCACCGCATTGCGCAGTTGGTGCAGGAACACGGCGTAACCACCCTGCACTTTGTGCCGCCGCTGTTGCAGCTGTTTATCGATGAGCCGCTGGTGGCCGAATGCACCAGCCTGCGCCGCCTGTTCTCCGGCGGTGAAGCCTTGCCCGCCGAACTGCGCAACCGCGTCTTGGCACAGTTGCCGGCGGTGCAATTGCACAACCGTTATGGCCCGACGGAAACCGCGATCAACGTCACCCACTGGCAGTGCCAGGCCGAAGACGGCGAGCGCTCGCCGATTGGCCGGCCGCTGGGCAATGTGATCTGTCGCGTGCTGGACGAACACCTCAACCCATTGCCGGCCGGTGTGCCGGGCGAATTGTGCATCGGCGGCATCGGCCTGGCGCGCGGTTACCTCGGCCGCGCCGGGTTGACCGCCGAACGTTTCGTCGCCGACCCCCTGGGCGAGGCGGGCACACGCCTGTACCGCACCGGTGACCGTGTGCGCTGGAGCGCTGACGGCGTACTCGACTACCTCGGCCGGCTCGATCAGCAGGTCAAACTGCGTGGCTTTCGCGTGGAACCGGAAGAAATCGAAGCACGCCTGTTGGCCATGGACGACATCGCCCAAGCCGTGGTGCTGGTGCGTGACCAGCAACTGATCGGCTACTACACCGCCAGCACCGCGCTGGACGAGCAGCAGGTAAAAACCGCCCTGGCCGCCGAGCTGCCGGAATACATGGTGCCCGCGCAACTGATGCGGCTGGAGGCGATGCCGCTGAGCCCCAGCGGCAAACTGGACCGCCGTGCCTTGCCGGCGCCGGTGTGGCAAACCCGTGAACACATCGAACCCCAAACTCCGTTGCAGCAGCAGATTGCCGCGATCTGGCGCGAAGTCCTCGGCCTGCCTCGCATTGGCCTGGGCGACGACTTCTTCGCCCTCGGTGGTCACTCGTTGCTGGCCACGCAAATCATCTCGCGCACCCGCCAGGCCTGCGACGTCGAGCTGCCGCTGCGCACCTTGTTCGAAGCCAGCGAGCTGGGCGCGTTTGCCGAGCAAGTCGGGCTGATCCAGGCTTCGGGCCAGCGCAACCAGCAAACCGCTATCGCCAAGGTCGACCGCAGCGCGCCGGTGCCGCTGTCCTATTCCCAACAGCGCATGTGGTTCCTCTGGCAGATGGAGCCGGACAGCCCGGCCTACAACGTCGGTGGCATGGCGCGCCTGCGTGGCGTGCTGGACGTGGGGCGTTTCGAGGCGGCGTTGCAAGCCTTGATCATGCGTCATGAAACCCTGCGCACCACCTTCCCGAGCCTCGACGGCGTGGCCCAGCAAAAGGTCGCGCCGCAAACCGGCCTGCGCATGGACTGGCAGGATTTCTCGGCGCTCACTGAAGCCGAGCGTCAGCTGCGCCTGCAACAACTTGCCGACCACGAAGCCCATACGCCTTTCAACCTGGAAACCGGGCCATTGCTGCGCGCGTGCCTGGTCAAGGCCGGCGAGCAGGAACACTACCTGGTGCTGACCCTGCACCACATCGTCACCGAAGGCTGGGCGATGGACATCTTCGCGCGTGAACTCAGCGCGCTGTACGAGGCCTTTATCGACGAGCGCGATTCGCCGCTGGCGCCGTTGCCGGTGCAGTACCTCGACTACAGCGTGTGGCAGCGCCAATGGCTGGAGTCCGGCGAGCGTCAGCGCCAACTCGACTACTGGATCGGGCAGCTTGGGCATGAGCATCCACTGCTCGAACTGCCCGGCGACCGCCCGCGTCCGCCGGTGCAAAGCCACCAGGGCGAGCTGTACCGCTTTGACCTGAGCGATGAACTGGCCGCCCGTGTGCGCGCCTTCAATGCCGAACGCGGCCTGACCCTGTTCATGACCATGACCGCCACCCTGGCCGTGTTGCTCTACCGCTACAGCGGCCAGACCGACCTGCGCATCGGCGCGCCGGTGGCCAACCGCATTCGTCCGGAAAGCGAGGGCCTGATCGGCGCATTCCTCAACACCCAGGTGCTGCGTTGCCAGCTCAATGGGCAGATGAAGGTGGGCGAGTTGTTCGAGCAGGTGCGCCACACCGTGATTGAAGGCCAGTCCCATCAGGACCTGCCGTTCGATCATTTGGTGGAAGCCCTGCAACCCCCACGCAGCGCGGCCTACAACCCGCTGTTCCAAGTGATGTGCAACGTGCAGCGCTGGGAATTCCAGCAGAGCCGCCAACTGGCCGGCATGACCGTCGAGTACCTGGCCAACGACGCGCGTGCGACCAAGTTCGACCTCAACCTGGAAGTCACCGACCTCGACCATCGCCTGGGTTGCTGCCTGACCTACAGCACCGACCTGTTCGACGAACCGCGTATTGCGCGCATGGCCGAGCATTGGCGCAACTTGCTGGAAGCATTGATCGCCAACCCGCAGCAGCGCCTCAGCGAATTGCCGTTGCTGACCGCCGTCGAGCAGCGCGCGTTGCAGGACAGCCTGGGTATGGAAGCGGGCGAGCATCGCCTCGATCAGTGCATTCATCAGTTGTTCAGTCAGCAGGCGAGCAAGCGTGCCGATGCGCCGGCACTGACCTTTGCCGGAGAAACGCTGACCTACCGCGAACTGGACGCCCGCGCCAATCGCCTGGCGTGGATGCTGCGCGAGCGCGGCGTCGGCCCGCAGGTGCGCGTCGGCCTGGCGTTACCGCGTTCTCTGGAAATGGTGATTGGCTTGTTGGCGATCCTCAAGGCCGGTGGCGCCTATGTGCCGCTCGACCCGGAATACCCGCTGGACCGCTTGCTCTACATGATCGAAGACAGCGGCATCGGCCTGCTGCTCAGTGACGCGGCACTGTTCGAAACCCTTAGTGAGCTGCCGGCGACGGTGGCGTGCTGGTGCCTGGAAGATGACCTGCCGATGCTCGCCAATTACTCGGCCGACGAGCTGCCCTTTATCAGCTTGCCGCAGCATCAGGCGTACTTGATCTACACCTCAGGTTCCACCGGCAAGCCCAAAGGCGTGGTGGTGTCCCACGGTGAAATCGCCATGCATTGCCAGGCGGTGATCAAGCGCTTTGGCATGCGTGCGGACGATTGCGAACTGCACTTTTATTCGATCAATTTCGACGCCGCCACCGAGCGTTTGCTGGTGCCGCTGCTCAGCGGCGCGCAGGTGGTGTTGCGCGCCCAGGGCCAGTGGGATGCCGAAGAAATCTGCGCGCTGATTCGCACCCATCGCATCAATATCCTCGGCTTCACCCCAAGCTATGGCAGCCAGTTGGCGCAGTGGCTGGCGACTCAGCAGCAAACCTTGCCGGTGCGCATGTGCATCACCGGCGGTGAGGCGCTGACCGGCGAACACTTGCAGCGTATCCGCGCAGCGTTCCAGCCCGAGGTGTTTTTCAACGCCTACGGCCCGACCGAAACCGTGGTCATGCCGCTGGCCAGTCTGGCGCCCGAGCACGTGGAGGAGGGCGCTGGCAGCGTGCCGATCGGCAGCATCATCGGCGACCGCGTGGCCTACATTCTCGACGCCGACCTGGCGCTGGTGCCGCAAGGTGCGACCGGCGAGTTGTATGTCGGCGGGGCCGGTCTGGCGCAGGGTTACCACCAACGCCCGGGCATGACCGCAGAGCGTTTTGTCGCCGACCCGTTTGCTACCAATGGCGGGCGTTTGTACCGCACCGGCGACCTGGTGCGCCAACGCGCCGATGGCCTGGTGGAGTACCTGGGCCGTATCGACCATCAGGTGAAAATTCGCGGTTTCCGCATTGAACTGGGCGAAATCGAAACCCGCCTGCTGGAACACCACGCGGTGCGCGAAGCGGTGGTGCTGGCGCTGGATTCGCCGAGCGGCAAACAGCTGGTGGCTTACCTGGTCAGCGACGCCGACCACGGCACACTGCGCGACGCGCTCAAGGCACACCTCAAGACGCAACTGCCGGACTACATGGTGCCTGCGCACCTGATCGTGCTGGACAGCATGCCGCTGACCGCCAACGGCAAGCTCGACCGCCGCGCCTTGCCGCAACCGGACCCGGAGGCGAACCGCCAAGACTACGTGGCGCCACGCAACGAACTGGAGCACACCTTGGCCGCGATCTGGTGCGCGGTGTTGAACGTGCAGCAAGTCGGTCTTGACGATAACTTCTTTGAACTGGGCGGTGACTCGATTCTGTCGATCCAGGTGGTCAGCCGTGCGCGGCAGGCCGGGATTCACTTCAGCCCGCGCGACCTGTTCCAGCATCAAACCGTGCAAACCCTCGCGGCCGTGGCCACGCGGTCCGAGCGGGTCAGCGCCGAACAAGGGGTGCTGACGGGCAGCTCGGGCCTGACGCCGATCCAGCATTGGTTCTTCGATACGGCGATTCCGAATCGTCAGCACTGGAACCAGGCGTTGCTGCTCAAACCGCTGCAACTGCTCGACCCTCATCGCCTGGAGCAAGCGCTGCTGGCCGTGCTGGAACACCACGACGCCCTGCGCCTGAGCTTTACGCCGCGCGACGCCCAATGGCACGCCGAGCACTTGGCCGTGCCGCACGGCGGCGTGCTGATGCAGGCGCAAGTGCGCGATATGGCGCAGTGCACCGCGCTGTTCACCGATACCCAACGCAGCCTCGACCTCGAACACGGTCCGCTGCTGCGCGCCTTGCTGGTGGATGGCCCGCAGGGTCAGCAACGCCTGCTGATCGCGATTCATCACCTGGTGGTGGATGGCGTGTCGTGGCGCGTATTGCTTGAGGACCTGCAAACGGTCTACCGCCAACTGAGCGACGGCCAATCGGTCAGCCTGCCGGCCAAGACCAGCGCCTTGCGTGATTGGGCTGCGCGTTTGCAGGCCTATGCGAGCAGTGAATCCCTGCGTGAAGAGTTGAGCCTTTGGCAAGACCGGTTGGCCGGTGCTGCGGCGGTATTGCCGGTGGATCGCCCACACGGTTCGCTGCTCACTCGGGATGCCGACACAGTCAGCGTGCGCCTGGACGCGCAACACACCCGCCAGTTGCTGCAACAGGCGCCAAGCGCCTATCGCACTCAGGTCAACGACCTGCTGCTGACGGCGTTGGCCCGTGTGCTGTGCCGCTGGAGTGGTCACGATTCAGCGCTGGTCCAGCTGGAAGGCCATGGCCGTGAAACCTTGTTTGATGACATCGACCTGACCCGCAGCGTCGGCTGGTTTACCAGCGCTTACCCATTGCGCTTGACCCCGCAAGTTGAGCA
Source organism: Pseudomonas sp. NFX183 (assembly GCF_047943075.1). Taxonomy (NCBI): domain Bacteria; kingdom Pseudomonadati; phylum Pseudomonadota; class Gammaproteobacteria; order Pseudomonadales; family Pseudomonadaceae; genus Pseudomonas; species Pseudomonas sp. NFX183. The sequence continues at coordinate 4,164,875 of NZ_CP181333.1, forward strand.
GGGCGCGTCGATCAAGGCGATCAAAGAGCAACTGCGCGGCGTGCCACATAAAGGTTTGGGCTATGGCGTGCTGCGTTACCTGGCGGACGATCTGTGCAAGCAGACCATGGCTGCACTGCCAAGCGCCGACATCACCTTCAACTACCTCGGCCAGTTCGACCAGAGCTTCGGCGCCGATGCGCTGTTCCACCCGCTGGATGAGCCAGCCGGCCTGGCGCATGACCCGCAGGCGCCGTTGCCCAATGAGTTGAGCGTCGACAGCCAGGTGTACGGCGGCGAACTGGTGCTGCGCTGGACCTTCAGCCGCGAGCGCCACGATCAACAGACCATCCGCGAACTGGCCGAGGCCTACCTGGGCGAACTGCAAAGCCTGATCGCGCATTGCCTGAGCGACGCTGCCGGCGGCCTCACGCCGTCGGACTTCCCGCTGGCGCACCTGACCCAGCCACAACTCGACAGCCTGCCGGTGCCGGCCAGCGCCATCGAAGACGTGTACCCGCTGACGCCGATGCAGGAAGGCCTGCTGCTGCACACTTTGCTGGAACCGGGCACGGGCCTCTACTACATGCAGGACCGCTACCGCATCAACAGCGCGCTCGACCCGCAGCGGTTTGCCCAAGCCTGGCAGGCGGTGATCGCCCGTCACGAAGCCTTGCGCGCGTCGTTCTGCTGGAACGTCGGCGAAGACATGCTGCAAGTGATTCACAAGCCGGGCAGCACGCCGATCGAGTACCTGGACTGGAGCGCCGAGCCGGAAAGTGAACAGGAGCCGCGCCTGCAAGCCTTGCTCAAGGCCGAGCGTGAAGCCGGTTTCGATCTGCTTAACCAGGCGCCGTTTCACCTGCGTCTGATCCGCGTTGGTGAAGCGCGCTACTGGTTCATGATGAGCAACCACCACATCCTCATCGATGCCTGGTGCCGTTCGCTGTTGATGAATGACTTCTTTGAAATTTATATGGCCCTGGGCGAAGGTCGCGAAGCACAGTTGGCCACACCGCCGCGCTACCGCGATTACATTGCCTGGCTGCAACGCCAGAACCTCGCCGAAGCGCGCCAGTGGTGGCAGCACAACCTGCAAGGTTTCGAGCGCACCACACCGATCCCGAGCGACCGGCCGTTCCTGCGTGAACATGCGGGCCATAGCGGCGGCATGGTGGTGGGCGACTGCTACACCCGCCTGGAGGTACGCGACGGTGCGCAACTGCGTGAACTGGCGCAGGCCCATCAACTGACCGTCAACACCTTCGCCCAGGCGGCATGGGCGTTGGTGCTGCGTCGCTTGAGCGGCGAGCGTGACGTGTTGTTCGGCGTTACCGTGGCCGGGCGCCCGGTGGACATGCCCGAGATGCAACGCACTGTCGGCCTGTTCATCAACAGCATCGCGCTGCGGGTGAAACTGCCTGAAGACGGTCAGCGCTGCAGCGTGCGCCAGTGGTTGAGCGGCTTGCTTGACAGCAACATGCAGCTGCGCGAGTACGAGTACCTGCCGCTGGTGACCATTCAGGAACACAGCGAATTGCCCAAGGGCCAACCGCTGTTCGACAGCCTGTTCGTGTTCGAGAACGCGCCGGTGGAAGTCTCGGTGCTGGACCACGCGCAAAGCCTGAACGCCACCTCGGATTCCGGCCGCACCCACACCAACTTCCCGCTGACCGCGGTGTGCTACCCGGGCGATGACCTCGGTTTGCACCTGTCCTACGACCAGCGTTACTTCGACGAAAGCACCGTGCAGGGCATGCTCGGCGAGTTCAAACGCCTGCTGCTGGCGCTGGTGCAGGGTTTCCATGGCGACATGGCCGACCTGCCGTTGATTGGCGCGCAGGAACGTGAATTCCTGCTCGACGGCTGCAACCAGAGTGAGCACGTCTACCCGTTGGAGCGCAGCTATATCGAGTTGTTCGAGGCGCAGGTGGCCGAGCATCCACAGCGTATCGCCGCCAGCTGTCTCGACCAGCAGTGGAGTTACGACGAATTGAATCGGCGCAGCAACGGTTTGGGTCACGCGCTGAGCGCAGCAGGCGTTGGCCTGGACCAGCCGGTGGCATTGCTGGCCGAGCGCAACCTCGACTTGCTGGGCATGATCATCGGCAGCTTCAAGGCCGGCGCCGGCTACCTGCCGCTGGATCCGGGCCTTCCAAGCCAGCGCTTGAGCCGCATCATCGACTTGAGCCGCACGCCGTTGCTGGTGTGCACCGAGGCGTGTCGCGCGCAGGCAATTGAATTGCTGGAAGGTACCGACTGCCAGTTGCTGGTGTGGGAGGAAGTGCCGGGCCGTGGGGAAAATCCAGGTGTCTACAGCGGCCCGGACAACCTCGCCTACGTGATCTACACCTCGGGCTCCACCGGCCTGCCCAAAGGCGTGATGGTCGAGCAGCGCGGCATGCTGAATAACCAGTTGAGCAAGGTGCCGTATCTGGACCTGAGCCCGGCGGATGTAATCGCCCAAACTGCGTCGCAAAGTTTCGATATTTCCGTGTGGCAATTCCTCGCTGCGCCGCTGTTTGGCGCGCGGGTGGATATTGTGCCGAATACGGTCGCCCATGATCCGCAAGGTTTGCTGGCCCATGTGCAGGCCCAGGGCATTACCGTGCTGGAAAGCGTGCCGTCGCTGATCCAGGGCATGCTCGCCCAGGAACGCATGAGCCTGGACGGCCTGCGCTGGATGCTGCCGACGGGCGAAGCGATGCCGCCGGAGCTGGCGCATCAGTGGTTGCTGCGGTATCCAGACATTGGCCTGGTCAACGCTTATGGCCCGGCGGAATGTTCGGATGACGTGGCGTTCTTCCGCGTCGATCTGGCGTCAACCCAAAGCACTTATTTGCCGATTGGCACACCGACCGACAACAACCGGTTGTATGTGCTCGATGGCGCACTGGCGTTGGTGCCACAGGGCGCGGTTGGCGAGCTGTGTGTGGCGGGGACTGGTGTGGGCCGTGGTTACGTCAGCGATCCGTTGCGCACGGCGCAGGTGTTTGTGCCCAACCCGTTTGGCGCACCCGGCGAGCGTCTCTACCGCACCGGCGACCTGGCACGTCGGCGCAGCGATGGCGTGTTGGAATATGTGGGGCGTATCGACCACCAGGTGAAGATTCGCGGCTACCGCATCGAGCTGGGTGAAATCGAAGCGCGCCTGCATGAACAGTTGGAGGTGCGTGACGCCGCGGTGGGTGTACAAGAGGGCGTCAACGGCAAGCACTTGGTGGGTTACCTGGTGGCGGCGGATGAAAGCCTCAACCCGAGCGAGCGCCTGGACCGCATCAAGCAACGCCTGCGCGCAGAGCTGCCGGAATACATGGTGCCACTGCACTGGTTATGGCTCGAGCGCCTGCCGCTGAACGCCAACGGCAAACTCGACCGCAAGGCCCTGCCGACCCTGGAGATCGGCCAGTTGCACAGTCAGGACTACCTGGCGCCGCGCAACGAACTGGAAACGACGTTGGCGGCTATCTGGGCCGAGGTACTGAAAGTCGACAGGGTGGGCGTACAGGACAACTTCTTCGAGCTGGGCGGGCATTCGTTGCTGGCCACACAGATTGCCTCCCGCGTGCAGAAAACCCTGCAACGCGATGTACCGCTGCGGGCGATGTTTGAGTGCAGCACGGTGGCGGAGTTGGCTGAGTATATCGAGGGCTTGGCGGCGAATGAGATCAGTGCCGAGAAGGTCGATCGGTTGAGTGATTTGATGGCGGAGTTGGAGGGGCTTTAAGGAAAACTGGAACAACTGGCGGTGAGAGAAATTGTGCTTATTTCCGCCTTTGTTTGTAGGATATCGACCTCGAGTGGCGTAGGTGATTTCCATAATACTGTTTTTATATACAGTGTTTTAAGGGCTGTTGCCTGATGGGAAGCAAATGAGTGAAAAACGGGCCTGTGGCAAAAAAAGGCAACTCCGTTAGGTTGAGGTTCTCTCCTTCAGGAAGGGAGAGTTCTTAATCACTATCAATGGAGTCACACATGAACAAACCACACACCCAGACACCTCTTCGCCATGGTCGTGTCACGTCCCCTTCCAGCCGTGGCGCAGTCGCTGTGGATCTCGGCCTGCTGGCTACCTGGCAGGTCAATGAAATGGAGGGCGGCAAGAACTTTCCGGCACTGATTGCCGGCCCGTTCCCGGCGCCTTATCAAACCGACAGTGACAGCGTCACCCCACCCGCCGACGGCTTCATCCTCAGCGGCGGCAAGACCGATGCCCGTGACTGCATCAACTTCACCAACGAGGAAATGGCCAAGAAACTCAACCGTGCTTTCACCTGGCCGCTGCTCAATGTCGACCCGGGTCAGACCTTCAAGGTCACCTGGGAATACACCGCGCCGCACACTACCCGTGGCTATCGCTGGCTGATCACCAAGGATGGCTGGGATCCGAAACAGCGCATCACCCGCGCACAACTGGAAGCCCAGCCGTTCGCCGAAGACTTCTACGCCCAGGTGCCGTACTTCAGCCATGCAGGTGAACTGAAGGCCAAGGTCAATCACGAAGTGAAACTGCCGGCCAACAAAAAGGGCAAGCATGTGATCGTATTGATGTGGATCGTCGCCAACACCGGCAACGCCTTCTATCAAGCCTTCGACGTGGACTTCAAATAAGCCCGCGCCGTTAAACCCATACGTTCTGAAGGATTAGAACATGACAAATATTGACTTCACCTCACTGAAATCGCCGCTGAACGATGTCGCTTCGCTGATGCCGAGCATTGCCGGCAAAAAGATCCTCATGGGCTTCTGGCACAACTGGCCTGCCGGCGCGAGCGACGGTTACCAGCGTGGCCAATTCGCCAATATGAACCTGGCGGACGTGCCGAAGGATTACAACGTGGTGGCCGTGGCCTTCATGAAAGGCAACGGTATCCCAACGTTCAAGCCGTACAACCTTTCCGACGCCGAGTTCCGCCGCCAGGTGGGCGTGCTAAACAGTCAGGGCAGGGCGGTGCTGATTTCCCTTGGCGGCGCCGATGCGCACATCGAGTTGCATAAAGGCAACGAACAGCCACTGGCCAACGAGATTATCCGCCTGGTGGAAACCTATGGCTTTGATGGCCTGGACATCGATCTTGAACAGAGCGCGATTGATTTCGCCGACAACAAGACTGTCCTGCCCGCCGCGTTGAAACTGGTCAAGGACCATTACGCCGGTGAAGGCAAACACTTCATTATCAGCATGGCGCCGGAGTTTCCTTACCTGACCACCGCCGGCAAATACGTCGGTTACATCCAGGCGCTGGAAGGCTATTACGACTTCATTGCCCCGCAGTATTACAACCAAGGGGGCGACGGGATCTGGGTGCAGGAGGCCAACAACGGCAACGGTGCCTGGATTGCCCAGAACAACGACGCGATGAAAGAGGATTTCCTGTTTTACCTGACCGAAAGTCTGGTGAGCGGAACGCGAGGGTTTACCAAAATCCCGGCGGACAAGTTCGTCATTGGTCTGCCGGCCAACGTCGACGCAGCCGCCACCGGTTATGTGATCAACCCCGCAGCCGTGACCAATGCATTCAAGCGTTTGGACGCCAAAGGGTTGTCGATCAAGGGCCTGATGACATGGTCGGTGAATTGGGACAACGGGATCAGCAAAGACCACGTGCCCTACAACTGGGAATTCAGCCGCCGCTATGGGCCGTTGATCACAGGCACTCATCTGTCTGGCCTCGGTGAGGATGAGGCGGATCTCGACGTCGCCAATCGGCAGTAGCGCAAAGAGACATCGGGCAGACGTGCCTGATCTCAAACAGCTGTGTTTATGAGCTGATCGTTGGCTTTATCAAATAGAATCCGATGCCCTCTTTGGGCATCGGATTTTCTGCGTCAGGCTCAAGTTTTCATCCGGTTTTTATGAACTTGCTTTGCTCGTTTTCTGTTGCGCAAGCCCGAAACAGTCTTAGGGAAACGCCGATTACTTGGGCCCCAGAATCTTCGCCAGTTTGTCCGGCGACGGCGCGCCTTGCTGTTGCTGCAACCCGCCCTTGTCATCCAGATAGAAAATCGCCGGCGTCGCCGACAATTCCAGCTCTTCCATCAACTTCATGTTGGCATCGAGCTTGGCTTCGATGTCCGCCGGGATCTTGTCCAGCGCCTGCAATTTGCTGCCTTTGCCGGCGGCTTCGTGTTCTTCCAGGGCTTTTTGCGGGTCTTTGGCGGCGAACAGCGCAGCCGACTTGCCTGGGCTGTCCTCGCGGATAATGCCCACCATGATGTGGCGCAACTGCACCTTGCCGGCCTTTACCCACGGCCGTGCCTGTTCCCAGAACATGTTGCAGTACGGGCAGTTGGGGTCGCTGAACAGGTAGACGATACGTGGCGCGTTTTTATCGCCGTCCTGAATCCAGTTGCTGTGTTCCATCTTGGCCCAGACTTCCTTGGCCATCGGCGCATACACCAGTTTTTCCAGGGGCGCGCTGCTCAGGTCTTTACCTTCGGCGTCGTACAGGTTGCCGGCAATCACACTTTTGCCGTCGGCGGTCAGGTACAGCGCCATGCCACGGTTCTGGTACTGCGCGGCGTAGCCGGTGAGGCCGCTGGGCGCATCGAACTTGCCGAGGATCTTGGCGCCTTTGGCTTCGATCTGTTTGATCGGTGCCGGCCAGTCTTCGGCCTGGGCCAGGGTGGCCGCGAGCGTCAGCGGCAGCAGGGTCAGCAGGTGGCGGAGGCTTGGCATGTCGGTTTCCTTTCAGGGGCGGTGTCGAAGGGTTCCATGGCACGGGCCAGGCTGGCTTGGGACAGCTCACCGAGGTGGCTGTTGATCAGGCGCCCATCGGCTTGGTAGAACAGCGTGGTCGGCAAGGCCATGGAGCCCACGGCCTGGCCGAGTCGGCCGCTGGCGTCAAACAGTACGTTGTCGAGGGTCAGGCCTTGGGTCGCGAGGAAGGTGCTGACGCTTTGCATGCTTTCGGCCTGGTTGACGAACAGGAAGGTCACGTCGGGGCGCTGGTGCTGGGCGCGCTCCAGTACCGGCATTTCCCGGCGGCACGGTGGGCACCAGGTGGCCCAGAGGTTGATCACCAGAGGGCCGCCTTTGTAGTCGGCCAGTTGCACCACGTCGCCATTGGCGTTGCGCAAGGTGATGTCCGGCAGTTGCGCGCCTTTGTCGTACAGGCTCAGCGATAAACTGGTCAGGCCCCAGAACACCAAGCCAGTGACCACCCCGGCGCTCAACGGTTTGCGCAGGGCAGGGCGGCGCCAGCCGTACAACAGTGCGCCGAGTACCAGTGCAATCACGCCGGGCCAGGCGAGGAAACCGCCGTCGCGCAGGTCGACCATCTGCAGGGGATCGCGGCTGTAATCGCTCCAGTACATCACGACAAAGCTGACGCGCGCGGCCAACATGCCCAGCAGGAACAGGGTGAACAGCACCGATTCGGGGTTTTCGCCGCCACGCTTGGCCACCCGCCAGCCCACCAGGGTGGCGAGAATCAACGCGCTGATCAGCAGGATGTGATTCAGGGCGATGGCAAAGGTGCCGATGGTCAGGGTCAGCATCAGCGTGCGTCTCGGGTTTGCGTCCAGCGTTGCAGGAAGGCGGCGGCATCCACTTCGCCGGTGATGCGTTGGGCGCGACGTTCTTCACCGTTGGGGCCGATCCACACAAAGCTCGGTGGCCCCGGCACCTTGTAGCGACCCAGCAGCTCACGGCTGGCAGCGTTGTCGGCGGTGACGTCGAGGCGCAGCAGGCGCACATCTTTAAGGGCGTCCATCACCTCCGGTTTGCCGAATACCTGTTTTTCCATGATCTTGCACGACACGCACCAGTCGGCATAGTAATCCACCAGCACCCATTGGCCCTGGGCCTTGGCACTGTCGAGCTGGGTTTGCAGCTCGGCCGGGTTATTGATGGTCATGAACGCGTCATGGGCGCTCGGTGCGGCGGCAGCCCGCGAGCCACCGTAGACTTTCAGCGGTTGCCAGAGGTCGTCGCTGCCACCGGCCGCGCCCACCACCAGCACTGCGCCCCACAGGCCCAGCACCAGGGAGCCTGCGCCAAACACTTTGGCCGCCAGCCCGTATTCGCGCGCCAGGCCCCAGCCGCAGTAAGCCATCCCCAGGGCCAATACGCCCCACAGGCCGAGCCACAGGCTTTCGCCGACCACCGGGCGAATCATCAGCACTGCGGTGCCCAGGAACAGGAAGCCGAAGACGCCCTTGAGCACGTTCATCCAGGTGCCCGGTTTCGGCAGGAAGCGGTTGCCCACCGTCACCAGCAGCAACAGCGGGATGCCGATGCCGATGCCCATGGCGAAGAGAATCAAGCCACCGTGCAACGCATTGCCGCTCTGGGCGATATACAGCAGCGCGCCGGCCAGTGGTGCGGTCATGCACGGCCCCACCAGCAAGCCGGAGAGCGCACCGAGCACGCCGGCGCCTACCAGGCTGCCGCCGCTTTGCTGACGGCTGACGTTGTCCAGGCGATCACGCAGGAAGGCCGGCAATTGCAGTTCAAAGAAACCAAACATTGGCAGGGCGAGGATCACAAACAGCGCGGCGAAACTGCCAAGAATCCACGGCGTTTGCAGCCATGCTGCGAGGTTGCCGCCGAGCAGCGAGGCCAGTACGCCCAGCGCTGCATATATCAGCGCCATGCATATCACGTAGCTGCTGGCCAGGGCGAAACCACGACGCTGGCTCGCGCCACTGCCGACCACGAGGCCTGCGAGAATCGGCAGCATCGGCAGCGAACACGGGGCAAATGCCAACAGCAGGCCCAGACCAAAGAACACCAGCAGGCTCCAGCCCAGGCTGCGCTGTTGCAGGCCGCTGGCCAGGCTCTGGTCCTGGGCTTGTGCGGTGGCGGCGACGGCGGGGTTGCCGCCCAGGTCCACGGTGATCGACTGCGGCGGGTAGCACAGGCCGGCATCGGCACAACCCTGCCAGCCGAGTTTGACCTGGCCGGTAGCGCCGGCCGGAATCTTCACTTCCAGGCCCTGGCGATACACTTGCTGCTCACCGAAGAACTCGTCGCTGTGGGCTTCACCCTGCGGCAATACCGGCTTTTCGGCCAGGCCGTCGAACTTCATGCGTTGCTGGTACAGGTAGTAACCATCGGCAATCTGCCAATACAGCTGGGTCTCGCCAGACTCCAGGCGTTCGGAGGTAAAGGTGAAGGCTTTGCCCACCGGGAGGAAATCGGGTTTGCTTTCAAAAGGGTTGCCCGGCGCGGCCTGGGCGAATCCCGCGAACATTACCAGTAGAAAGGTAAACAGATGCCGCATGGTCAAGCCTTAGTTTGGTGCAAGTTAGGGACACAATGTGTGGCGTTGATTAACCGATGATTAACCGGGGGCTATTCTAAAGTGAAGGGCGTGTCTGAGCGCGCCTCTTTTCACGGCATAATCGGCGCTTAATCCGCTGCACCTTTAATTCTCCCCATCTTTCATGAAGGGTTCACCATGCACGTACTGGTCTGTGAAGACGACGAACTGATCGCCAGCGGCATCGTGGCCGGCCTCGGCGCTCAGGGCTTTACCGTCGAACGCGTGGCCACGGCCGCGGCTGCACGGGCGATGCTCAAGGCGGCCACGTTCGACATCATGGTGCTCGACCTCGGTTTGCCCGACGAAGACGGCCTCAAGCTGCTGCAACAACAGCGCAGCCAGGGACTGGAGATTCCGGTGCTGATTCTGACGGCGCGCGATTCTGTGACCAACCGTGTCGACGGCCTGCAAGCCGGTGCCGACGATTACCTGCTCAAGCCCTTCGACCTGCGCGAGCTTGCCGCCCGCCTGCAAACCCTGCTGCGGCGGGTGGCGGGGCGCCGGGTTAACCTGATCGAACACGGCCGCCTCGCCTACGACCCCAGCAGCCGCGAAACTTTCCTGGGCGGCGAGCCGGTGGATCTTTCCCGTCGCGAACAAGCGTTGTTGCAGGCATTGTTGCATAACAAAGGCCGGGTGCTGTCCAGCGAACAGCTCAAGGACAGCGTCTACGGTTTTAACGACGAACTGGAAAGTAACGCCCTCAACGTGCATATCCATCACCTGCGGCGCAAATTGGGCAACGGCATCGTCGAGACCGTGCGCGGCCTCGGTTATCGCCTGGGCACGGCCGATGGTGGCGTGGCCGATGATGGAGAACACGCCTCGTGATGAGCCTGCGCCTGCGCCTGACATTCAAGCTGGGCGCTGCTTTCGTGCTGATCTGGCTGCTGGCGGCGGCCTGGATGCTCAACGATCTGCGCAACCAGATGATGTTCTCCCTCGACCAGCGTCTGGTGGCGTCGGCGCGCATGGTCGCGGGGCTGACCGAGCAGATGCCGGGCCTGGCCAGTGTGAGCGGCGGTACGCACCTGCGCACCGAGCAACTGAATGTGCCGGGTGGCATGGCCTGCCAGGTCAGCTCCCTGCGTGGGGAAGTTCTGGCGCGCAGCCACATGACCCCGGATGAAGGCCTGGAGTCGCGCAAGAGTGGCTTTCGCGATCAAGTCATCGACGGCGTCGGCTGGCGCAGTTTCACTCTGTCCCGGGGGGACTTGTTGATCACCACGGCCGACCGCCAGGTGGAGCGCGAGGCGCTGAACCTGTCGATCCTGCTGGCGGCTTCGGTGCCGGTCGGCGTGGCCTTGCTGGGTTGCCTGTGCCTGCTGTGGCTGGGCATCGGCCAGAGCCTGTTGCCGCTCAACCGCATGCGTGACGCGTTGATGCGCCGCAGCGCCGATTCGCTCGAACCCTTGCAGATTCACCCCTTGCCCAGCGAGCTTAAACCGCTGCTCGACACCCAGAACCAACTGTTGCAACGCATCGCCAAGACCATCGAGCGTGAGCGCCGTCTCACCGGTGATGCCGCGCATGAGCTGCGCAGCCCGCTGACGGCGATCAAGACCCACCTGCAAGTGGCGCGCATGACCGACGGCGCGGCGCGTGATCAGTCCCTGGCCCACGCCGAGGAGGGCGCTGACCGGCTGCATCGTACCCTGGAGCAATTGCTGCTGTTGGCGCGGGTGGAAGGCAGCCTGTCGTTCGATGACGGCCTGCAATCGAGCGCCGAACAGGTCGCGCGGCTGGCGATCCAGGATGCCAACGCCGGCGACAACCGGCGTATCGACCTGATCCTGTCGGCCAACCTCACCGATACCCCGGTGGAAATGCCAGTGGCCCTGGCGGTCGCGGCCTTGCGCAACCTGCTGGATAACGCGCTGCGCCATACGCCGGGTGATACCCGGGTGGAGCTGAGTGTGTTCACCACCGCCGACACGGTGGTGTTCCGCGTGCGTGATCATGGCAAGCAGATTTCCAGTGAGGACCTGCAATACCTGACTCAACGCTTCTGGCGCAATGGCAGCAGCGAGGGCTGCGGGCTGGGTCTGGCGATTGTGCAGGCGATTGTGCAGCGCTGCTCCTGCTCGCTGAAATTCGACAGTCAGGCAGATGGCTTGCGGGTCGATCTGGGGATGCCGCTGCGGCGCTGAGCACTTTTCTTCAAGCACCAAATAGTTACCGCCCGCCTGACATTCTTCCCTTCAGGATGGCGGTAATTTTTTTGCGCTTGAGCGGGCTGAATGACTCGGCCTGTACTGAAAAGGACGGTTCTTATGTTGGTGGTCGATAGCAGTTTCCCCGCCAGGGGTTTCAATGAGCGTAACGCTGAGCCCGTGCGGCAGGTGGTTTTGCATTACACCGCGGCGCCTTTTGCTTCATCCCTGCGTACGCTCACGCAAGAGGGTGTCAGCGCTCACTACTTGCTGCCCGATCCGGATGACCCTGGCTACCGCGCCACCGGCCATGACGAATTGCGCGTGTTTCGGCTGGTGGACGAGGATAAGCGTGCGTGGCATGCCGGGGTCAGTCATTGGGGTGGACGGGATGATCTCAATAGCCGGTCGATTGGTGTCGAGATTGTTAATTTGGCGCGGGATGAGGGGGGAGTGTTTACGTTTCCAGCGTATGGCGAAGAACAGGTTGATGTGTTGATTGCGTTGGTTCGCGATGTGCTTGGGCGCTATCCGCAGATTGGGCCTGCCGATGTGCTTGGGCATTCGGATGTTGCCTATTGGCGCAAGAGCGATCCGGGGCCTCGGTTGCCTTGGCGGTGTTTGTTCGAGGCAGGGGTTGGGGCCTGGTTTGATGAGGCGGCGCGGGGCATGTACCAGCGGCGGTTTTGTCTTGGGTTGCCGCCGGAGGTTGAGGTGGAGCGGGCCTTTCAGCGGTATGGGTATAAGCCGGCCCAGAATCGCCGGGCGTTTGAGCTGAGGACGCGGGCGTTTCAGATGCACTTTCGGAGTCGGGATTATGGTGGGGTTTTGGATGGGGAGACGTGTGCGATTTTGTATGCGTTGAATGATCGGTATCGGGGGATTTGAGCGCCTTATTTGGGGGGTTGGACATATCCGTTGCTGCGGTAACGGCGGCTGGCGGTTCCGCTCTTACAGCGGGTCACTTTTGGCAAACGCCTGGAATGCCGGCCCAGCCAAAAGTAACCAAAAGGTCTTTGCCCCACCACTCGGCACCTCGCCTAGGCTCGGTGTGCCCTCGCTCCGGCTTGAATCCGTGGGCCGCCGCGATGGGCCATCCATGGCCCAACGCGGCTAACCCGGCGTCCTGCCGGGTTACCCACGGATTCAAGCCTGCGCTCGGCCAGCGTGGTTGACGGGGCCTGTCAGATCAAAAGCAAGATCAAAAGCAAAAGCACGGCGGCCTGAAAGCCGACCTGAGTGGTAGAAGCAAAAGCACAGCAACACACCTCTATCTGATGCACAGAGATCCAAATGTGGGAGCGGGCTTGCCCGCGAATGCGGTGTGTCAGCTACACATGAGTTGACTGACCCACCGCCTTCGCGAGCAAGCCCGCTCCCACAATTTCACCGAGTGCAGCCCGCCAGCACCGCACTGCTTTGCTTTTCTGTGGGAGCTGGCTTGCCTGCGATGCAGACACCTCGGTGTATCAGACATAACCAGTTGATGCCATCGCAGGCAAGCCAGCTCCCACCTTTGATTGAGTCCCAGCTTCCAGAATCAGGCCGCCTTGCTTTCGCTTTTGATCTAACCACTAGGCCGCCGTACGGGCGAAACCCCTGCCCGCCATCACCAAAAAACCGGATATGCCCCACCTCAAAAAACCACAACAAGCCTAAATCCCCCACCGCCTGGTGCGTCTCCAGAACATGAAATCCGCGCGCGCGCGGATCGCCAGTTTGGTCACCCCACCCGCGTATTGAGGGATCGAGAGATGTCAGTCGCTACCAGCCGTATCGGAGACGCCCCGGTGCACGCCAGCCCGGCGTGCGCAGAAACACTCTACCAATTTGAAGAAACTCCGATACTGGCCCGCCAACGCCAGCAGGAATCCAACGCCCGCAGCTATCCTCGGCGTATCCCCCTGGCGCTCAAGCGTGCCAAGGGCATCTATGTGGAAGACGTTGAAGGCCGTCGTTTCATCGACTGCCTGGCCGGCGCTGGCACCCTGGCGTTGGGCCACAACCACCCGGTGGTGATCGAAGCCATTCAGCAGGTTCTGAGCGACGAACTGCCGCTGCACACCCTCGACCTGACCACTCCGGTGAAAGACCAGTTCGTGCAGGACCTGTTCGGCCTGCTGCCGACCGAACTGGCACGTGAAGCGAAAATTCAGTTCTGCGGCCCCACCGGCACCGATGCCGTCGAAGCCGCACTGAAGCTGGTGCGCACCGCCACCGGGCGCAGCACCGTGTTGTCTTTCCAGGGCGGTTATCACGGCATGAGCCAAGGCGCGCTGAGCCTGATGGGCAGCCTGGGGCCGAAAAAGCCCTTGGGCGCTTTGCTCGGCAATGGCGTGCAATTTCTGCCTTACCCTTACGACTACCGTTGCCCCTTCGGCCTGGGCGGCGCCGAAGGTGTGCGGGTCAACCTGCATTACCTGGAAAACCTGCTCAATGACCCGGAAGCCGGCGTGTTGTTGCCGGCGGCAGTGATTGTCGAAGTGGTGCAGGGCGAAGGCGGTGTGATCCCGGCCGATCTTGACTGGCTGCGCGGCCTGCGCCGCATCACCGAGCAAGCCGGTGTGGCGCTGATCGTCGATGAGATCCAGAGCGGCTTCGGGCGCACCGGCAAGATGTTTGCCTTCGAGCACGCCGGCATCATCCCGGATGTGGTGGTGATGTCCAAAGCCATCGGCGGCAGCTTGCCGCTGGCGGTGGTGGTGTATCGCGACTGGCTCGACACTTGGTTGCCGGGCGCACACGCCGGAACATTCCGTGGCAACCAGATGGCGATGGCGGCGGGCTCGGCGGTGATGCGCTACCTCAAGCAACACGACCTGGCCGGCCACGCCGCCGCCATGGGCGAACGCCTTGGCGAGCACCTGCGCATTCTGCAGCGCGACTTCCCGCAGTTGGGGGATATTCGTGGACGTGGGCTGATGCTCGGCGTGGAACTGGTCGACCCGAGCGGCGCAGTCGATATCCAGGGCCATCCGCCTGTTCATCGCCAACTGGCGCCGCTGGTGCAGCGCGAATGCCTCAAGCGTGGGCTGATTCTGGAGCTGGGCGGCCGGCACGGCAGTGTGGTGCGCTTCCTGCCGCCGCTGGTGATCACCGCCGCCGAAATCGACCGCGTTGCCGAGATCTTCGGCCGCTCCCTGGCGGCAGCGGTCGCCAACCTTTAATTTTTCGCACGCTTGGTACGTTTCTACAGATATCAGCGCTGCGCGTGGTGCGCAGCCAGTTCTATGAGCGATGGAGAACAGCAATGACCTCAGTATTTGACCGCGACGACATCCTGTTTCAGGTAGTGGTCAACCACGAAGAGCAGTATTCCATCTGGCCCGACTACAAGGCCGTGCCGGAAGGCTGGCGCACCGTGGGCAAGAGCGGCATGAAAAAAGAGTGCCTGGCTTACATCGAGGAAGTCTGGACCGACATGCGCCCGCTGAGCCTGCGCCAGAAGATGGATGGCGCTGCGCTGGCGGGCTGACACGCTGCAATCCAATGTGGGAGCGGGCTTGCTCGCGAATGCGGTGTATCAGCTAGCCCATTCAGTGACTGGCGTACCGCATTCGCGAGCAAGCCCGCTCCCACATACAGCCTTACTGCGGCGTATGGGTGTACAGATAATCCGTCGCCAACGAAGCCAGCGTCCGCACGCCCACCACCAGCGCCGACTCATCCACAAAGAAGCCCGGATTATGATTCGGCGCCGCTTTGCTCATGTCCTGATCCCTTGGCGTCACCCCCAGAAACACAAACAGCCCCGGCGCTTGCTTGGCATAGAACGAAAAGTCCTCCGCGCCGCCCACCAATGGGGCCTGCACCACATCATCCTTGGCCGCCCAGCGCAGGCTTGGCAGCATGCTCTCGGTCAGCGCCGGGTTATTGATGGTCGGGTCGTACTTCTCGATGATCGTGACTTCGGCCTTGGCGCCGCCACTCTCGGCGATTTTCTCTACCGTCTGGCGCACGTCGGCGTGCAGCTTCTGACGAATGCCGTAGTCGTAGGAGCGAATGGTGCCGCTCATGTCCACCGACTCGGGAATGATGTTGTAGCGCGTGCCGCCGTTGATGGTGCCAATGCTCACCACCGATGGAAATGACGAGATGTCGGTGCGACGGCTGACCACGGTTTGCAGGCCGACAATGGTCTGCGCGCCGACGGTGATCGGGTCGATGCCGTCCCAAGGGCGCCCGGCGTGGGTCTGTTTGCCGAGGATCTTGATGCGCAGGTCATCGGAGCTGGCCAGGGTCGGGCCCGGGCGGTAGGCGATTTGCCCGGCAGGCACGCCGGCCCACACATGCAGGCCGAACACGGCGTCGGGCTTGGGCGCTTGCATCACGCCTTCCTGCACCATCATCTTCGCGCCCCAGGTGTTTTTGCCGTCGGGGATAAAGTCACTCGGGCCTTCTTCGGCCGGCTGGAAGTAAAACACCACCGTGCCTGGCAGACGGTCGCGCATGCCAGTGAGAATCTTCGCCGTGCTCAGCAGGATCGCGGTGTGGGCGTCGTGGCCGCAGGCGTGCATCACGTCGACTTCCTTGCCCAGGTAGGTGCCCTTGGCTTTGGAGGCGAAGGGCAGGTCGGCGACTTCCTTGACCGGCAGCGCGTCCATGTCCGCGCGCAGGGCCACGGTTGGGCCGGGCAGGGCGCCCTTCAAGATCGCGACGACGCCGGTACGCGCCACGCCGGTTGTTACCTCAAGGCCCAACGCGCGCAGTTGCTTGGCGACCAGCTCGGCGGTGCGGGTTTCGGTGTTGCCCAGTTCGGGGTGGGCGTGGATATCGCGGCGGGTTTCCAGTAACGCCGGTTCAAGGATTTTTGCCTGCGCGGCGATTTCCTCCCGGGCGCTCTCCTGGCCGCTGCTGGCGGCAATCACTGCACTGCTGGCTAGCCCGCAGAGCATTCCGAAAACCCATGGGTGTGTCAGACCGTTCAAACGCATAAGTACCTCTCCCTCTTTATTGTTGTGGTTCTTTCTCCTGCACGGTGCCGGCAGTGACCACCTGCACACTCAAGCGCGGCGTCGCCAGGTCGAGCCCGGCTTCATCCAGCTGACGCTTGAGCGCCAGGTTGAACGCCCGCGACACTTCCCACTGCTTGATCGGCGCGGTCTTGAACCGCGCCCGCAGGATCGCGCTGCCGGACTCAAAGCTTTCCACGCCCTGAATCTCCAGCGGCGACCAGATGTTGCGGCGTTGCAGTGGGTCGTTGCGCATTTTCTGGCCGACGTCGCGCATCAACTTGATCGCGTCGTCGATTTCCATGTTGTAGGGGATCGCCACGCGGAAGATCGCGTAGCCAAATTCCCGCGAGTAGTTCTTGATGCTCTTGATTTCGCTGAACGGGATGGTGTGCACGATGCCGTCGATGTCACGCAGGCGCACCGTACGGATGGTCAGGCCTTCGACGGTGCCAAGGTGGCCGCCGACGTCCACGTAGTCGTCGATGGCCAGCGAGTCTTCGATGATGATGAACAGGCCGGTGATCAAGTCCGCCACCAGCGACTGTGCACCAAAGCCGATGGCAATACCGATCACACCGGCACCGGCCAGCAGCGGCGTAACGTTCATGCCCATGTTCGCCAGCGCCACGATGGCGGCGATGATGAAAATGGTCACAAACAGCACGTTGCGGATCAACGGCATCATCGTCTGCGCACGCGCGTTCGCGAGGCCTTTGCGCGAGCGGGTCAGGGCGTGGTGGATGGCGGTGTCGCTGAGGATCCAGATCAGCCAGGCAAACAACAGCGTGCCGCCAAGGCCAAACAGCTTGACGCTGATTTCATGGCCGTCGCCTTCGGTAAAGCGAATCATCGACAGGCCCCATACGCGCAGGCCGAGTTCGATAAACACCAGCCACACCACTAAGTGAGCCAGGGTATACACGAAGCTTTTCAGGCGATCGGAGTACAGCGCGTGGCGCTTGTGCCCGCGTTGTGGCTTGAGCGCATGGCGGCGCACCAGGCCGTTGATGACCATGCACAACACCAGCAACACCGTGCACAACAATGACTGGCGCAAGGCGGTGCTGGTGTCGCCGGCGGACAGGAAGGTGGCGAACAATGAAATGCCCACCAGCAACAATGCCGGCAAGTACCAGAAGGTGCCGATGATCGACAGGGTATCGGTGAGGGCACGGCGCGTAAGGCGCCGCGACAGCGGCTGGTTGCGGATCAGGTGCGCGATCGGCCGGCGAAAACGCAGGATAAACACGCCGGTGGACAGCGCCGCCATCACATTGGCGACCGTCGCCGCCGTGTGGGCCAGATGCTGGCCCAGGGCCGTTACCAGCCGTGGGTCGCTCAGGGCTTCGCCAAAGGCGGCGAAACTGCCGATCCACCACAATGGACGGAACGCTTGGTGACGCAGGATATACAGCGCCCGGTGGCGGTGCGGGCCGTCGAGTACGGAGAAGGCAATCACGCAGATGGCCGAGAAGCAGGTGCCGACCACCAGCGCGTAAGCCAGCACCATCGCCAGGGATTTACCCAGGGACGAAGGCAGGGCGTAGCTCAGGTAAACGGTGATCACCAAGGCGATCAGCCACGGCCCCAACTTGCGCAGGGCGAAGCGCAGCATGTCCCAGGTGCGCGGGTGTTGCGGCAGTTCTTCGGGCAGCCCAAAGCGTTCGCGTAGACGGTGGCTGAGCCAGATCAGCGCGGCGGCCAGCAGGCTCCACACGGCCAGGATCACGGCAAAACCGAAGATGATCGGCAGCCATTCACTGGCGGGCAGCATCAGGGCGCCCAGTTCATCCTTGGCCAGTTCGACCTCGTTGGACCAGCGTTGCACCGGGCTGTCGGCGCCGGAGAACTGCTGTTCGAGGTCGGACAGCGTGCTGCCGATCAACCCGAGCACGCCTTGTTCAGCGGCGGGTTGGGCTTTTTGCGTGGCTTCGCGCAGTTTCTTCAGGTCGCTCAACAGCTGGGTGCGCTGCTGGTCGTTTTCGAGGGTCTTGATCACCTCGTCCAGCGACTGCCCCAGCGGCACATCGGCCTGGGGTTGGGTCTTGTTGGCGCTGCCGAGCAGGCCGGGCAAGCTCACGGCTTGGGCAGGCGCTATCGGCAGCAACATCAGCAGGGCAATCAGGCAGTAGCAGGGCAGAGCAAAAAGACGCGAGAGCACGAGGCGGTCAACCTTGAAAACGACGAATTGACCGAGTGTACGAGGCCGTTATGCCCAATGCGAGTGCATTTGTCATTCCGCCAGTTTGGCGAGGATCTTGTAAACAACGGTGCCGAGGATCAGCAGCATACCAATCCACATGCCAAACACGCCCACCGGCTTGTCGCGAAAGTTGAAGCCGACGGCCAGCAGGATCATGCCGATGAGGATCGGGATGAGCATGGCGTGGAAGGAGGACATGGAGATCATGGGGCGACGGCCTTGTCAGAGTGGGAATACTGACAAGTCTAGGTCGGATTATGGAAAGTGCAGATGATGCAGGTCATGTGTACCCACAACTGAATGTGGGAGGGGGCTTGCCCCCCGAATATGCGGTGTCAGTGACTGAATCTGCCCACTGATGGACCGCCTTCGCGGGCGAGCCCGCTCCCACATTTGACTGTATTTACAGATCAAGTGGGGCGCGGGTTGCCTGCGATGGTCGCGCCCCGACATCAGGGCAGATCGTGGCTCGCGTAAAACGCACCGAGCACCTTCACCAAATGCGCCAGGTCATGGCTGCCACACAGCTCACGGATCGAGTGCATGGCAAACGTCGGCAGGCCGATGTCCACCGTGCGCACGCCCAGGTGGCTGGCGGTGATCGGGCCGATGGTCGAGCCGCAGCCCATGTCGCTGCGCACCACGAAGCTCTGCACCGGTACTTCCTGGGCCATGCACAGGTGGCGGAAGAAGCCGGCGGTTTCGCTGTTGGTGGCGTAGCGCTGGTTGCTGTTGACCTTGATCACCGGGCCCGCGTTGAGTTTCGGGCCGTGGTTGGCGTCGTGTTTCTCGGCATAGTTGGGGTGCACGCCGTGAGCATTGTCCGCCGACACCAAGAGTGATTTCTGAATGGTGCGTACGAATTCATCACCCTCAGGCAACAGGCGGCGCAATGTCTGTTCCAGCATCGGGCCATCGGCACCGCACGCCGAGCAGGAGCCGACTTCTTCGTGGTCGTTGCACACCAGCACACAGGTTTCGTCGGTTTCGCTGGTGAGCAAGGCTTGCAGGCCGGCGTAGCACGACAGCAGGTTGTCCAGGCGCGCACCGGCGATGAAGTCACCATTGAGGCCAATCACCGCGGCGCTTTGGGTGTCGTAGAAGCTCAACTCGTAGTCGAGCACCACGTCGGCGTTCAAACCATGTTCACGCGCCAGTTGCTCGGTGAGCACGGCGCGAAAGTCCACGCGTTCGTCACCGGCAAATTGCGCGAGGATCGGCGGCAGCTCGGTCTGCGCATTGATCGCCCAGCCCTGGTTGGCTTCACGGTTCAGGTGAATGGCCAGGTTGGGGATGATCGCGATGGGCAGCTTGAAGTCGATCAGTTGGCTTTCGACTTTGCCGTCACGGCGGAAGGTCACGCGGCCGGCCAGCGACAGGTCGCGGTCGAACCACGGCGCCAGCAGCGCGCCGCCGTAGACTTCCACGCCCAGCTGCCAGAAGCCCTGGCGTTGCAGCTCCGGCTGGGGCTTGACGCGCAGGCACGGGCTGTCGGTGTGGGCGCCGACCAGGCGAATCCCGCCTTGCAGCGGCGAGTGGCGGCCGAGCTTGAAGGCGATGATCGACGAATCGTTACGGGTCACGTAGTAACGACCGTTGGCCTCGGTGGTCCAGGTTTCGCGCTCGTCGAGACGCTGGTAACCGGCCGCTTCCAGGCGCTGGGCGAGGGCGGCAGTGGCATGAAAAGGAGTAGGGGAGGCCTTGAGGAAGTCGATCAGGCCTTGATTCAACGCTTCGCGCATAAATAGCTCCAGACAGCAATGCGCGGAGTTTACCGTTCGATGGCAAGAAGTGCACAGAACAAATGTGGGAGCGGGCTTGCTCGCGAATGCGGTGGATCAGCCAGCCTATCTATGACTGACACACCGCATTCGCGAGCAAGCCCGCTCCCACATTTTTGATCTCATTGCCCACTCAGAACGGCGCAGGGCACTCGAAGCGCAGCCGCTCGCCGCTTTGCGGGTGGGTGAAGCTCAGCATGCTCGCGTGCAGGCACAGGCGTGGCCAGGCGGCCAGGGCTTGTTCATGGGCGTACAGGCCGTCACCCAACAGTGGATGCCCGATCGACAGCATGTGCACGCGCAACTGATGCGAACGCCCGGTGATCGGCGTCAGCTCGACGCGGCACCAGTCGCCGCAACGCTCCAATACTTTCCAGAAGGTCAGCGCGTGTTTGCCGAACTCGTGGTCGACCACGTGGCGTGGCTTGGTCGGCGGGTCGTAACGCAGGGGCAGATCGATGCTGCCGCTGTCGAGTGCCGGCTGGCCCCACGCCAGGGCGGTGTAGGCCTTTTCGGTTTCGCGGTCGTGAAACTGGCGCGACAGTTCGCGGTGGCTATCGGCATCCCGCGCAAGCAGGATGATCCCTGAGGTTTCCCAGTCCAGTCGATGGACAATGCGGGCTTCGGGGTAGCCGTTTTCCTGCAGGCGGGTGATCAGGCAATCCTTGTTGTCGTCGGCGCGGCCGGGCACCGAGAGCAGCAGGGTCGGCTTGTTCACCACCAGGACAGCGTCGTCCTGGTGCAGGATATGGAGAGTGGACAGCGGCATTAAACAGCCTCGTAACAAACGCCAACGGCGGCTCGCCCACCCGGTCCCCAAAAGGGATCAAGGTGACCGAGCCGCCGTGGCGGCTGCCTTTTCGATTAACGATCAGGCAGGGTGATATTGAGTTCCAGAATCGAGCAGCTGCCGTCGTTTTCCAGGGCGACATGCACGTCATCGTTGCCGATATTGACGTACTTGCGGATCACCTCGACCAGTTCCTTCTGCAAGGCTGGCAGGTAGTCCGGGGTACTGCGTTGGCCGCGTTCGTGCGCCACGATGATCTGTAGACGCTCTTTCGCTACCGACGCGGTACTTGGCTTTTTGTTGGCGCGAAAGAAGTCGAGAAATTTCATTGTTTAGTTGCCTCCAAAGATACGCTCGAAGAATCCCTTCTTCTTAACATCGAGGAAGCGATGTTCCACGGTCTTGCCCAGCAAGCGATCAACGGCATCGCTGTACGCCTGGCCGGCGTCGCTCTGGTCGTCAAGAATCACCGGAACGCCCTGGTTGGAAGCCTTCAGGACGGCCTGGGATTCCGGGATCACGCCCAGCAGGGTCACTGCGAGGATTTCCTTCACGTCTTCAACGCCAAGCATTTCGCCGTTACTGACGCGCTCAGGGTTGTAGCGGGTGAGCAGCAAGTGCTCCTTGATTGGGTCCTGGCCTTCTTCGGCGCGCTTGGACTTGCTGGCCAACAGGCCCAGCATGCGGTCCGAGTCACGTACCGAAGAGACTTCCGGGTTGGTCACCACGATGGCTTCATCGGCGAAGTACATCGCCAGGTGAGCACCGGTTTCGATACCGGCCGGCGAGTCGCATACCACGTATTCGAAGGTTTCTTTCAGCTCGGCGAGGACTTTGCCTACGCCTTCTTTGGTCAGCGCGTCTTTGTCGCGGGTCTGGCTGGCGGCCAGTACGTACAGGTTCTCAAGGCGCTTGTCCTTGATCAGGGCCTGTTGCAGGTTGGCTTCGCCGTTCACCACGTTGACGAAGTCGTACACCACGCGGCGTTCGCAGCCCATGATCAGGTCGAGGTTACGCAAACCGACGTCGAAGTCGACGATGACTGTCTTGTGGCCGCGCAAAGCGAGGCCGGTACCGATAGCGGCGCTGGTGGTGGTCTTACCCACACCACCCTTGCCGGATGTAACCACGAGAATCTTGGCCAAGGTGTTTCACCCCTAAGGAAAAAGGACTTTTCAGCCCCTGAAAAACATCTCTTGGAACTCGCTGCAGGCGGACAGCCTTTGTAGGAAAAGATGTGGTTTCCCAATGGGAAACGCCAACTTCGAATATTCCTACGCAAATCTTGCCGGTTTCGCTGTGCTATCAGAGTCTAGAGATGCTTGGAAAATGCGGCAGTATCCGTTAAAGACGGATGATGTTCAACACATCGCCCGACAGGCTGACTTGTACCCCGGCCCCCCACAGCGGATCACGGCGCAAATCTTCTGAAACCTTGTACTGGCCTGCGATGGACACTAGCTCAGCGGTCAACTGCTGGCAAAAAATACGGGCCTTGGTATCACCCTTGATGCCGGCTAGGGCACGTCCGCGCATCGGGCCGTATACATGGATGTTGCCATCGGCAAGAAGTTCCGCACCCGGACTGACGGGAGCGATCACCACCAGGTCGCCGCCCTGGGCGTAAATCTGCTGCCCGCCGCGTACGGGAGAGGTGATGATCTTTGTAGGCTTGACGGTGGGCTCCGGCGGTTTCTCCGGTTTTTTCTTCACTTCACCTTCGCTCGGGTCCAGCGGTCGCTCGCGGGCACCCGACGGTGGCAGTACTGGCAGTTCAATAGCGATTGCCGCAGCGATGTCTTCAATACGGCTGGCGCGAATCGCCAGGGTGCGCAAACCATGCGAGCGGCAAACGCGCATCAGCCCGGGCAAATCAATCGCGCCCTGGCCGGCCGGGAGTTTGTCCAGGGCCAACACCAGCGGGGCATTGTTGAAGAAGTTCGGCGCCAGGGCAACCTTGGCGGCCAGTTGGCGGTCCAGGGCATCGAGGTCATTGCGGGCCAGTTCCAGCACGGTGATGGCGAGCATGCTGCCTTTCAGCTGGAACACGGGATCTTGGTCTAGCGGTTCGGTTTGGCTCATGGTCGGCAAAAGCGGCTTGTCACGAAAAGTGTCGAGACTTATAACGAGAACATCCACGGGCCGCAAGCCGAGTCGAACGTTGTAGAATGCGCGGCCCTGTCTTTACCGGAATCTGTAATGGATCGCCCGCGTTTTCGAGCTGTATTTTTTCACCCGCGTTTTTGGCTGCTATGGCTGGGGCTCGGCCTGCTGTGGCTGATCACCCAGTTGCCATACCGCGCGTTGTTGACCATTGGTCGTTTATTAGGCGCGGGCATGTACCGCGTGGCTGGCGAGCGCCGCCGCATCGCCGCGCGCAACCTGGAACTGTGCTTCCCGGAAAAATCCGCCAAAGCGCGCAAGAAGCTGCTCAAGGAAAATTTCGCTTCCACCGGCATCGCGTTTTTCGAGATGGCCATGAGCTGGTGGTGGTCGCGTCAGCGCCTGGCACGCCTGGCCCATGTCGAAGGGCTGGAGCACCTCAAGCAGGCGCAGCTCGATGGCAAGGGTGTGATTCTTATGGCCCTGCACTTCACCACGTTGGAAATCGGCGCGGCGCTGCTCGGCCAGAAACACACCATCGATGGCATGTACCGCGAGCACGGCAACCCGCTGTTCGACTTCGTTCAGCGCCGTGGCCGCGAGCGGCATAACCTCGATTCCCTGGCGGTAGAGCGCGAAGACGTGCGCGGCATGCTCAAGTTGCTGCGCGCCGGCCGCGCCATCTGGTACGCACCGGACCAGGACTACGGCGCCAAGCAAAGTATCTTTGTGCCGCTGTTCGGCATTCAGGCCGCCACCGTCACCGCCACCAGCAAATTTGCCCGCCTGGGCAAGGCGCTGGTGGTGCCGTTCACCCAGGAACGCCTGGCCGATGGCAGTGGTTACCGCCTGGTGATCCACCCGCCGTTGACCGACTTCCCGGGCGAAACCGATGAGGTCGACTGCCTGCGCATCAACCAGTGGGTCGAGGCGTCGGTTCGCGAATGCCCGGAGCAATACCTGTGGACCCATCGGCGTTTCAAGAGCCGGCCACCGGGTGAGCCCAAGCTGTACGAAAAACGCCGTCGATAACGTTTCTACCCCACATGGAGTGATGCAATGCGCCCAACTGAACCGGTCACAGGCTTGATTCTTTCCGGCGGCGGGGCGCGAGCGGCGTATCAGGTGGGGGTCTTGGCAGCGATTGCCGAATTGCTGCCGCCAGGGGCGCCCAATCCCTTTCCGGTGATCGTCGGCACGTCAGCGGGGGCGATCAATGCGGTGAGTCTTGCCAGCGGCGCGACTGATTTCACTGCTGCCATCGAGCGCCTCACGGCGTTCTGGCAGGGCTTTTGCAGCCATCGGGTGCTGCGCAGCGACTGGCCTGGAGTTATCCGCCAGGCCAGTCGTTTCTTGATCCACAGCTTGCTCGGCCTGGGGGCTCAGGTGCCGGTCGCGTTGCTCGACAGCACACCGTTGCGCGCATTGCTCAAAGACAAACTGCACCTGGACGGCATCGATGCGGCCATCCGTAACAACCACCTGCACGCGGTCGCGGTCACCGCTTTCGGCTATGAGTCCGGGCAGGCAGTGACGTTTTATCAGGGCGGCGGCACTATCGATGCGTGGCTGCGCCATCGGCGTATCGGCATGCCTACCCAACTCACGGTTGAACACTTGCTGGCCAGTTCGGCGATCCCCTTGCTGTTTGCTCCGGTCAAACTCGATCAGGAGTATTTCGGCGATGGCGCGGTGCGCCAATCTGCGCCGATCAGCCCGGCCTTGCACCTGGGCGCCAGTCGGGTGCTGGTGGTGGGCGTGAGTGGCAATCCGCGCGGCAATGAGCCTTCCACGCAACGCACCTACACCGGCCAGGAACCCACCCTGGCGCAGATCGGTGGGCACATGCTCAACAGCACGTTCATTGACAGCCTGGAGAGCGATATCGAATTGCTCGAGCGTCTGAACCAGTTCAGCCACGTGTTGCCGGCGGATGCGGCGATCCAGGGCCTGGCCCCGGTGGAGGTGTTGGTGATCGCGCCGAGCCAGCCGATCGACGAGATCGCCGCGCGGCATCGCCAGGAGTTGCCCGCAGCGTTACGCCTGTTCTTGCGCGGGCCGGGCGCGACCAAAACCAGCGGGGCAGGGGTGCTGAGTTACTTGCTGTTCGAGGCGGGGTATTGCAGCGAGTTGATTGAATTGGGCAGGAAAGACGCGTTGGCCAAGCGCGAGGAATTGTCCAAATTCCTTGGGCTGACGGTTAACTAAATGTGGGAGCGGGCTTGCTCGCGAAGGCGGTGGATCAGTCAGCAGATTCAGTGACTGACACACCGCCTTCGCGAGCAAGCCCGCTCCCACATTTGTTTTGCAGTGTTATTTAGAAATGGTACTTGACCAGGAAGCTCGCCGTGTCCTGGTTGGTCTTGAACGCGCCGGAATCTTCAATCCCGTACTTGTTCTTCCAGTAGTCGTATTCAAAACCCACATACAGCTGCTTCTCGCCCCAGTGCAGCGCCTTGCCCAGGTCATATTTAACCTGCGGGTTGAAGTGCAGGTTGGCGTGGTAAGTGCCACGGGCGTTCTTGTCGTTGTCCACGACCCAGTCCATGAAGCCGTCGATCAACACGTTGGAGTTGCCCACGGGGATGGTGTAAGACCAGACCGGAGTGATTTGCCATACGCCGTCACCCGGCCGATTGCCTTCGGTCTGGCGCTGATAGAAGTTCAGCTGGAAGTAGTCGAAACCCGGGATGTTCAAGTCAAAACCCGGGCCCGACAGGTACGACTCGTTATCGCCTTCGCCGAACTCGTAAGTGAAGGCCAGCAATACATCTTTGATCGGGCCGAATGACAAGTCTTTGTCGAAAATCTTGCCGAACGACAAACGCGGGCTGAACTCGCCGTAGTAGGTACTTGGGCCGACGTTGCCGTCTCCCTTGCCGTTGTAAAAGATGCGGTCGACGAAAAAGAAGTTGTCGCCGTACTTCCAGGCATCGGCATGTTCAAACGTGACGGTCTGCTGAATCTGCGGGTTGACGGTGAAGTTCTTGCCCCATAGATACGTCAGGCTGTTGTTTTGCCACTGCAACAGATCGCCCGCCACGGCTTGGCCACCGGCCAGCAGGGATCCTGCCAGCATCAGGCCTTTCAACATAGGTTTCATTCGGTTGCTCCCGAGTCAAAGTTTTATGGTTGTTTTTCTACGCAGGCGCTCTGGTGTGGCGCCTTTTGGTTCGCTGCAAAAATCGTCTGTCTGGTCAGCTTTAATGCTTTTAGCAAGAGCTGCGCCAAGGTGTTCAAAAAGCCAAAAAATCCCCGTCGGCTGCACAAACTGCAGTCGAATTCAGGGGGCTTTTGCGCACTTTGGCAGCCACTGCGGGGCCGGGATAAGTTGGCCCTGCAGTCAGCTTTTACATTCGCTGTTTTTTTTTGAGTCGATTCGAGCGGGCGCGGAGAATACTGGCTCCCAGGCCTTGGCTCAAGTGCGCTGTTAGAGAGCGCGAGGGGCAAGAATAGGGCGCGGCGGGTGGCCGGCCCTGGGTGGATGGCGTGCATGTGTGTGTTTCCTGTTGTTTATTATTTTTGTTGTTTTTAAAAACAGGTGGAATCAATGCGTGTGGGCGACAACGGGGCGTTCAGCACCTCCCAGAATGTTGAACAGTACATTCAGCGACAACGCGCTGAGGGTGGCCATGGCAATTCCGCTGTGGGTAATCGGGCTCATCCATAAGGGCAATTGCGCGAAGAACTCCGGACGCACCACCGGGATCAGGCCCATGCCGATGCTCACCGCCACCAGCAACTGGTTGCGCCGGTCGGCGATATCGGCTTCCTGCAGGATCTTGATCCCGGTCGCCGCGACCATGCCGAACATGGCAATTGCCGCGCCGCCGAGTACCGCGGGTGGAATCGAGGCCACCAGAAAGGCGGCTTTGGGCAACAGGCTGAGCACAATCAAAAACGCGCCGGCCATGATCGTCACCGAGCGGCAACGCACGCCCGTCATCTGCACCAGGCCAATGTTCTGCGCGAACGAGGAATGGGTAAACGTATTGAAGAAGCCGGCAAAAAACGATGCGCCGGCATCACACAGCAGGCCACGGCGCAGCATTTTTGGGGTGACATCCTGGCCGGTGATTTTGCCCAGGGCGAGGAACATGCCGGTGGACTCGACAAAGATGATGACCACCACCAGGCACATCGACAGGATCGGCGCCAACTCGAACCTGGGCATGCCGAAATGCAATGGCGTCACCACCTGCACCCACGGCGCCTGCGCCAGGCCGCTGAGGTCAACCATGCCGAGCATGCCGCACAGGCCATAGCCGAGCGCCATGCCGATCAGCACCGAGATGTTCACCCAGAAGCCACGCATGAAGCGGTTGATCAGCAGGATGGTGCCCAGTACCAGTGCGGCAATCGCCAGGTAGACCGGCGAGCCGAACGTGGCGGCGGCGCTGCCTCCACCGGCCCAGTTCACGGCCACCGGAAACAGCGACAGGCCGATGGCGGTGATCACGGTGCCGGTCACCAACGGCGGGAAAAAACGCACCACCTTGGACATGAACGGCGCGATCAGCAGGCCGAAGAACCCGGCGGCAATGGTTGCGCCGAAGATCCCCTGCAAGCCGATACCGGGCATGCCGGCCATCGCCACCATGCTGCCGACGGCGGCAAAACTGGCGCCCATCATCACCGGCATGCGGATGCCCACCGGGCCGATGCCGAACGACTGCACCGTGGTGGCGATACCGGCTACCAGCAGGTCGGCGTTGATCAGAAAGGCGATTTCTTCACGGCTCAAACCGGCGGCTTGGCCAATGATCAGGGGCACGGCGACGGCGCCGCCGTACATCAGCAAGACGTGTTGCAGGCCTACCAGAATCAGTTGCAAGAGGGGCAGCCGCACCATGGCGGGCGCGGCAGGAGTCTGCGGTTCTAACTGGGACATGCAACACCTCGAATCTTTTTATTTTTGTGTTGTTTGGCATTCAATTGCCATTTGAAACGCGATCGGTAAACCGGCGCAAATCCCCTGTGGGAGCGGGCTTGCTCGCGAAAGCGGTGTGTCATTCAACTCATCAGTGACTGAACGATCGCATTCGCGAGCAAGCCCGCTCCCACATTTGGATCTGTATCAGGCTGTCAGTTTGTGCGGGCTCCTTGATTGATCCAGGTGCCGATCAGGTCGCGCTCCTGCTGAGTCATTTGGGTGATGTTGCCCAGCGGCATGATCTGGCTGGCCACGGCTTGCGCCTGAATGCGCGGAGCCAATTGCTGAATCTGCTGCGGCGTATCAAACATCACGCCCGCCGGCGCGGTACTGAACAGCGGGCTGGTCGGCTTGGCCGAATGGCACACGGCGCAGCGTTCCTGAATCACCCCATGCACCTTGTCAAAATCAATCGATGCCTGCGCCGGTGCTGCTTCGGCGGGGGCCGGTGCGGGTGCCGCTGGCGCAGCCGGTTTGAGCCCGCCACCCAGTGCCGTTTCCGGCAGCGGCTGGTACTCGATGGCAGCCGGAGCCTTGGCCACATCCGGAGCCGTCGACACCGGTTTCGGACCGGTCACGTACGCCAGGCAAATCATCGCCAGTGCGCCAACCGGCAAGGTCCACGCGTACTTCTGGCTGTTATGACGGGTGTTGAAGTAGTGCCGTACCAACACGGCTGCCACCGCAATACCGGCCAGGATCAGCCAGTTGTATTGGCTGCCGTAGGTGCTCGGGAAGTGGTTGCTGATCATGATGAACAGCACAGGCAGGGTGAAGTAGTTGTTGTGCCGTGAGCGCAGCAAGCCTTTGGCGGGCAGCGCCGGGTCCGGCGTGCGGTTCTCGGCAATGGCCGCTACCAGCGCACGCTGGGCGGGCATGATGATGCGGAACACGTTGCCGACCATGATGGTGCCGATCACCGCACCCACATGCAGGTACGCGCCACGCCCGCTGAACACTTTGCTGAAGCCGTACGCGGCAGCAATCAACAGCACGAACAGGATCAGGCCGAGCAGGGCAGGGCGTTTGCCCAGGGCCGAGTCGCAGAGGAAGGAGTAGATGAACCAGCCGACGAACAGTGAGCCGATGCCCAGCAGTACGCCTTCGGGGCCACTGAGACTGCTGCCCGGGGCCAGCAGGTACAAGGTCGGGTTGGCGTAGAACACCACGCACAGCAGCGCGATGCCGGACATCCAGGTGAAATAGGCTTCCCATTTGAACCAGTGCAGGTTGTCCGGCATGGTCGGCGGGGCCAGTTTGTATTTTTCCAGGTGGTAGATACCGCCACCGTGAATCGCCCACAATTCACCGGCCAGGCCGTCCTTGGGGTTGACGCGATTGAGGTTGTTTTCCAGCCAGACGAAGTAGAACGAAGCGCCGATCCAGGCGACGCCGGTGATCATGTGAACCCAGCGCACGCTAAGGTTCAGCCATTCCATCAAATGTGCTTCCACAGTCTTTACCTCTCGCCTGTCACTCTGTTGTCGAGTGATCAGACCTTCTCTTATTGGTGGGGGGCGAGGATCAACCGCTCATCCTCTTTGAAAAAATGCTCATCGCAGTTATTGCCGGTGCCACTGCGATCAACCACCAGGAAGTCATCCCGCTTTTCGATCGTCAGCACCGGGTGGTGCCAGACGCCGCGATGGTAATTAATGCCCTGCCTGCCGTTGGTGACGAAGGCGCGGACCAAGCCCGATACAGGTGCATCGCCAAGTGGCGCGACCACGATCAGAAAGGGGTTGCCGAGCAGCGGTATGAAAGCCTGGCTGCCCAGCGGGTGTCTCTCCAGCATGCACACGGTCAGCGGCATGTCCTGCGCGTCGGCGCGGAAGATGCTGATGATCGCGTTGTCTTCAGGCTGCGCGGTTTCTACCGTTGCCAGCTTGTGAAAGCGCATGGTCGACCCGTTGTTGATCATGAAGTGATCGCTGCCGTCGGTTTCGATAACGTCTCCGAAAGGGGCGAAGGCCTCTTTGGTCAGGGGTTCGATCACTAGTGTGCGCATGGCTGTCTCTTATCCGAGGTCTGTGTTGTTTGTTCTATTGCTATCGCGGGCAAGCCCGGCTCCCACATTTTGATTTGCAAATACATTCAAATGTGGGAGCTGGCTTGCCTGCGATGGGCTCACCGCTTATTTAGCTACTTTGCCCAAGACCCGCAGGCGGCTCACACCACCATCGGGGAACACATTCAGGCGGATGTGAGTGATCGGGCCCAGCGCCTTGATCTGCTCGGCGAAGGTGTGTTCGGCGTGCATTTCCAGCTTCTGCGCCGGCAGCAGTTCGCGCCAGAACAGCGATTGGGTTTCGATCTGGCTGTCGGTGCCGCCTTTGACGAACGCGCCCTGGATGGAGCACGTGTCCGGGTAGTTGCCCTTGAAGTGCAGGGTGTCGACGATGATTTTCTCGATCTCGCCCGGGTGACCCAGCGCGACGATGACCCAGTCATTGCCTGGCGTACGACGACGTGCGGTTTCCCAGCCGTCGCCCATGTTGATGCCACGGCCCGGGTTGAGGATGTTGCTCATGCGGCCGAAGTGTTCATCGGAGCAGGCCAGCGCGCGCCCACCGTTCAAGGCGGCGGCCAGGTCGACTTGTTCGTTGTCGCCCACCGACGACCAGTCGCGGAACGGCACGCCATACACGCGCAGACGGGCTACGCCGCCATCCGGGTAGATGTTGAAACGCAGGTGGCTGAACGCCTGGTCGTTGCTGATTTCGTGGTAGTGGTGGCTGTTGCCTTGCAGCTCGACGGCCGACAGCACTTCCACCCACTGGGTGTTTTCATCAGGATCGCCCGAGGCCAGGAAGCACGCCTCCAGGGACGCCGACGGCGGGAAGTTGCCGGTGAAGAATGAAGTGTCGATGTCCACGCCCTTGATCGAGCCGGGCACGCCCAGGCGGATCACCGCGCTGTCGTAGCCTTCGAAGCGCTTGCGGCGCGACTCCCAGCCGTCCATCCACTTGCCGTTGTCATCGAAAACGCCCTCCTTCCACACGGCCGGGGTCGGCTGGAACAGGCGGTTGGCGTCAGCGAACCAGTCATCGGTCACCGAAAGGATCTTGGTGCCCAGACGGGCGTCGGCCAAGTTGACGAACTTCTCGAAAGGTACGGCGTAAGCTTTCATTCTTCTTGTCTGCCTTAAATAAAGTGGCTTGGGATGCTCGCCAGGCCCTGGGCGTCATGAGCGCTCGGGCCAGGTCTGCTAAAGGGTCAGTAATCGGAACAACGCGATTTTGTTGATCTCGGCCAGGGCGCATTTGAACTCGGCTTCCACCGAATTGTGAATGCGCGTTTCGAACGCGGCGAGGATTTGGTGCCGGTTGCTGCCTTTTACCGCCATGATGAAGGGAAACTTGAACTTGGCCTTGTAGGCATCGTTCAGCTCGGTGAAGCGAGAAAACTCCTCGCTCGAGCATTGGTGAATACCGGCGCCAGCCTGTTCATTCGTGCTGGCTTCGGTCAACTGGCCCTGGACGGCAGCTTTGCCCGCCAGGTCCGGGTGAGCGTTGATCAAGGCCAGCTGGCTGGCATGATCGGCGCTCAACAGGATGTCGCTCATGCGCTGGTGCAGGGTTTCGATCTGGTCGATTGAAGAATCCTGGCCCAGGTCGAAGGCCTTTTCGGCCACCCATGGCGAATGTTCGTAGATGTCGGCGAAGGCTGTCACGAATGCATCGCGGCTCAGGCTCGACGGTTTCAAGGTTCGGAACGCAGTCATTTCGCCGCTCCCGTGTACGGGTGGGTTTCGTGCCAGTGGCGGGCAATGTCGACGCGGCGGGTGAACCAGACGTGTTCATGGCCCTTGGCGTATTCGATAAAACGCTTGAGGGCGGCGAGGCGCGCCGGGCGGCCGATCAGGCGGCAATGCAGGCCGATGGAAAGCATCTTCGGTGCGTCAGCGCCTTCGGCATACAGCACGTCGAAGGCATCCTTGAGGTACTCGAAAAAGTCGTCGCCCTTGTTGAAACCCTGCACCTGGGTAAAGCGCATGTCGTTGGTGTCCAGGGTGTAGGGGATCACCAGGTGCGGCTTGCCGGTGGGGTTGTTGGGTTCCCAGTAGGGCAGGTCGTCGTCATAGGTGTCGCAGTCGTACAGAAAGCCGCCTTCCTCCATCACCAGCCGCCGGGTGTTGGGGCCGGTGCGACCGGTGTACCAGCCCAATGGGCGCTCGCCGGTCAGCTCGGTGAGGATGCGGATGGCTTCGAGCATGTGCTCGCGCTCCTGGGCCTCGTCCATGTACTGGTAGTCGATCCAGCGATAGCCGTGGCTGCAGATCTCATGGCCGGCGGCGACCATCGCGCGGATCACATCCGGGTGGCGCTG
The DNA here is from genome assembly GCF_047943075.1 of Pseudomonas sp. NFX183. Taxonomy (NCBI): domain Bacteria; kingdom Pseudomonadati; phylum Pseudomonadota; class Gammaproteobacteria; order Pseudomonadales; family Pseudomonadaceae; genus Pseudomonas; species Pseudomonas sp. NFX183. Next base: position 4,197,370 of record NZ_CP181333.1, read on the forward strand.
GGCGGCCATGGCCACGGCGAAGATGGTCAGCGGGATATCGAATTCTTTGAACAATTTGAGGATGCGCCACACGCCGGCACGGCTGCCGTATTCATACAGCGACTCCATGCTCATGTTGCGCTCGCCTTGCAGCGGCTGGGCCGAGACCATCTCCGAAAGGAATGCCTCGGACTCTTTGTCGCCGTGCAATATGTTGCGCTCGCCGCCTTCTTCGTAGTTGAGTACGAAAGACAGCGCGATGCGTGCCTTGCCCGGCCAGTGGGGGTGAGGAGGGTTACTGCCGTAACCGATCAGGTCGCGTGGGTAGTCAGCGCTCACTGCAGTCTTCCTTCTTGTTCGTCGTAGTAGCGATGAGTGATTGTATACAACTTATCGCCGACTTTGTAAGCCCGCATTTCTGCATTTTTTCTGAGCGGCGCGCACTCAAGCTATTGCAAGAAACCTGCCTGACTGGTCAGCTAAACGCTAAAAAGTTTTTCGCGGATGTCCAGCGGTAGGCGCTGGCTGGCCGGCGATCGCCTCAGTGGGTTTTATCAGGTGCACCGCGGTGGTCGGCGAACCGGTGGCTGCGAGGTGCGGGATATTTGTTGAATTTATTGTGTACAATTTTTTTAGAAAGTGTCTTAATCAGCCATCGCCGGCTTTTTCACTGCCCTGAAAGAGTGCGGATCACTTTTCTACTGCCTACGGGAGGCGCAAAGACGCCATGGGACGCTTGACCACACACGTTTTGGACGCCGCACATGGCTGCCCCGGCAGCGCGATCAAGGTTGAACTGTACCGCGTCGAAGGCGCGCAACTGGAGCTGGTCGCTACCGCCGTGACCAACAGCGACGGCCGTTGCGACGCGCCGTTGCTGCAAGGTGACGATTACCGCAGCGGTGTGTACCAGGTGCAATTCAGTGCCGGCGATTATTACCGGGCCCGCGGTGTGCAGCTTCCCGAACCGGCTTTCCTGGATGTGGTGGTGCTGCGTTTTGGCATCAGCGCCGAACAGGACCATTACCATGTGCCCCTGCTGATTTCGCCTTACAGCTACTCCACTTATCGCGGTAGCTGAGCGTCACCTCGCTTCACACCCCCAAAGCTCTTCGTTGGTTTTTCGCCCGCCCACACTGCGGGCTTTTTTTTGCCTGTTGCGCGTTCAACTATCTAGCACCTCTTGAGTGTCGGTGATGCTTAGGCTGGGTGTTTTCCTCAGAAGAAAACACCCATGGCCTCGTCCCCAGATCACCCAGGCGTTTTGCCCTCTTTCAGTTCCCTGCCCGAAGACGTTGATGCTGTCGTTGCTGCCCAAGCCGATTTGCAGGCCATTCGAGATCAACTGACCCGGCGGATCAACCGGTTTACCCATCCCAGCCGCCTGATCAATCAGCTCGCTCTTGCCGATTGGCGCTGCGGCGAATCGGTACGCGCACTGGCACAGCTGATAGGGCGCTCGCCCAAAATCCTGCGAGTGATCCGTGCTCAACTGCGCAAAGCATTTGAGATGGAACCGGACACTCTGCTGTTTACCGAGACCAAGCGCCCAGGCGCACCACAGATCATCAACAGCTTGACCGAGCGGGCCCTGTCGCTGCTGGCACGGCCCTCGGTGCCTATCAATGTCAATCAATTCACCACGCTCAGCATAAAAGGGCAGCCAAGCCGTCGGTTGCCCTATACCCCTTTGCAAGCCTTGCAGCGCGTCATTGCGATGCGGCTTTTTGAGCGGCTGGTGCAGGCGGCAGACCACTATTGGGACACCTTGGCGCGGGGCTCATGGCTCACACGCCGCGAGCGCTGGGTCGAGCTGCACACTGAACTGTTCGCTGACCGGGCCTTCATGGCACGGCAACTGGATGAGCTGTCACCGGCGGGCATGAGCCTGGTGCAGGCCGTGATCGATGCCCCGACTGCGACGGCACGCCAACGTGCAGGCGGGGATTGGGCCAGCGTACGGGTGGGCCTGCTGATGTGGCCCGGAACACCCGCGGTGGTGATGCCAGGCGTATTGCACTTTTATCGTGAGGGTGATCCCGCGCAGGCGCCGCAGGTGGTGTACCTGCCGGGTGTGGCCCGCACGTTCTACGAGTACCCGTCTTTTGCCGCCCTGCAGGAAGGCCTGTTGCCGCTGGGCCGAGCGCAGTTGGACACGCTCTGGCAGGGGGTGGCGGCAAGTCGTCGCACTGGGTTATGCCCGCCCGCGCAGTTGTCTGCGGCGGGCGGTTTTGTGCGCGGCCTGGAGGTGCTCGACGATGCGGTGGCGCTGAGCGCGCAGGCGTTGTTGCGCGGGCAATGGAACACCGAATTGGCGTGTGCCGTGAGGGTCGATCCTCCCTTTGTTGCTGCACAACCGACTCGGCCGGTGGCTGTCACCGCGTTACTCGCGCAGGTGGAAGGGGCGCGAAAGCAGTGGGTTGGCAGCGCTCGGCTTGGCGCTCTTGCTGACCCGCTGCTCAAATGGGACCAGCAACGACGCAGCGCAGAAATAATCTTTGCCAGTACCTCACCCGGCTTGGCCTTGCGCACTGCGCAGCAGCAGGTCAAGCGTTACGAAAAAGGTCTGCTGGCCTTGCTGGATCCGTATGAGCCCGGCATCGAGACCCTCGCTTATCAGCAATTCACAGCGCTGAAGGCGCAGCTCGCGGCCCATGCCCAGGCGCTGAGTTCGTTGCTGCAGGGTGCAGAGCACCGGCTGCTCGATCTGAAGTTCTGGACCGAGCGCCCCGGTGGCGCGCAAACGCCCAGGCGTGCTTCGTTGTTCATGCATGCCCAAGCCGAGGCACTGCGCTGCGAGGTTCAGCTGCAACACCGTCTCAAACTGCTGGGCACGGCCCACCGCGACCTGATTATCGACGTGCTGGACCCGCCTTCGCCCGCGGCACGCCCGGGCAGCCAAACCCAGGTGCTTTCAATCGCCGTGGGCAGTGAGCCCGATGCTTTTTATCCCCTGCATAATATGTGGCTGGTGACCACCGCGGCCGCGCTGAGGGTGCCGGCCCGCCAGCTTCCGGTGGTGCTCTACGCCTTTGGGGAAGAGGGCGGGGTGCTGGGTTTTGCCGGGCTGGATGCCTTGACCCGAAGCGTCAAGGCGAGCCTCGGCAGCCGGGACGGCTCGGTGCTGTGGGGCGGTATCGAGCATGACAAGCGCAGCGATTTGCGCGCACATGCGCTGCGTGAAACCTTGGCTGTGCGCTACGTCCCCATCGACGGCAAGCCTGCATTGGCCGCGTTGAAAAAATTGCTCGGTTGCTACGATCGCCTGCACAAAAGCACTGAAGACATCACGCGTATATTCAGCGAAGTGACGCAGGTCGGGCTCAGTCGCGCGTTGTTGCTGGCGGGGCTGGCGCAACAGCTCAAGGTTCCGGCCAATAGCGCCCTGAGCCAGGCTCAGGCGAACATCGAGTTACTGCGCAAGGCCGCGTCTGAAGCGCAAAAATTGCCGGCGGGCTGGGTGGGCGCCACGCGTGCCCAGCGTAAACGCTTCAAACGTTCGCAGCGTTTTTACCTCAGCAGCGCCTTCGCCTTCCAGGCGCGGCTTGAGCAGCACCTGCCCGATTTGGACACGTTTGCCCGCCGTGCCTTGACCGCCCGTTTGCAGCAGGACGGCGTCCCTGCGTCGTGGCTGATCGACCAGCCCTTTATTGAAATGCCTGATGATGTTCATGGCCAGTTTTGTGGGTGGGCGAGCGGCTGCACTGTCGGTGATCGCACCATCGTCCTCACCCCGACCGCTACGCGTACCTCCTTCAGTCTGCTGCAACTGGCGCTGCACAACCTCGACCCGCTGGCGCCCTGGACGCAATGGCGATTGAACCGCGCCCGCTTTCTGCAACCTGAATGGCGACACCGGCTCAATGCCGGGTATTTGATCCAGATGGTCGCTTCGCTGGATATCGGCGGGCAGTACGACGCATTGATCAACCGCGCTTTTTATCCGCCTGCCGGCACCGACCGCGCCCTCAGCGAAGGACGCATCCCGCCCTTATTGAATCGCGCGTGGCACGCAGGCGTTGACCACCACCTGTTCCTGGCGCGGCAAGGCGGGCTGTCGGCGAACGCGCAAAGTGTGTTTAGCACCGCCATGGCGGCCCGCATGCCGCCAGACCTGCTGAACAACCCGCATGAGTTGCAACTGCACGTGGTGCACCTGGTGGGCCATACGATGCAGCACGACCGCTATGTCGCAGGCATTGTGGTGGTGCACGACAAGCGCTCCGGGTGTTGCGTGGTCTACTGGCCCGATGCCCCGCAAGCCTGGGTTCTCACCGAGTACAGCGACCTGCAACAGGCCCTTGCTGCATTGAACCGTATCGGCGCATCGGCCGATAACGCCAAAGTGCTCGCGCGACAGGTCGCACCTGGCTGGGCATTTGAGGCAATCACCCACCATCCGGACCGCGCCGATAGCCCAGGTCACCTGTTCAGCACGCTTGATCTGCCGCCTGCATTTTTTATGGTGAAGGGGATTTGGCGGGGGCTTGGCTTTATTCGCTCCTTTAACATCAAGCACCTGGAGCCGACGGCGTTGCTCGATGAGATCCAGGCCCACACCCTTGAGCAGATTGCCAGTGATCCGCAGGGCTGGCTGGCGATTGTCGCCACCTCTCACAGCGACGCCAGGGCATTGCTCTACCACGCCAGCGTGCTCGAGCTGCAGCGCCGCACTCAAGCCGCCAGCCATTCTGGCAAGGCGCTGCAGGCCTACCGCGCGCGCCGCCTTGGTGAGCAAAGCGAGGCACGTACGCGGGCGCTGGTGGGGTTTTTCTGCCCGATGTACGGGATTTTTAATCAATTCCATGAATTGCTGCTTATGGCGCGGCGTTATCACCGCTTTGGCGACGCTCACACGGCGGTCGATGTGGGCTTTATGAGCGCGTTTCTGGCGATCGATTTGTTACTTAACTTTATTCCCGGCCCCGCCAGGGCGCCGGTTGCGGCGGCTCGTATGGCGCGGCCCGCCGCGCGGGCTGTGCTGGGGCGTATCCATCGCCTGCGCATGAGGGCCAGCGGGCTTGACCGCCTGGCGCCGCCACCGGTGGCTCAACTCAAGGGCCTGGAGCGTTTCAGAATCAAGGGGGTGCCTCAAGGGGCTGTGGCGTTGAAAGGTGTTGGTGAAAAAGGCGTGTATGTCAAAGATGGCGAGCTGTTCGTGGCGGATGACTCGCACCATTACCCGCTTTATCGGCGCGGCAACGAACACGCGTTGCGCCTGAAATACCGGCAGGCGCCTGGGCAAGACGAACTGATAGTGAACGTGCACCAGCCCGGGGAATGGTTACTGGGCGCGGATGCGCCTCAGCCGGTGGCGGGGACGAGTTCGACGCTGCTCAGCCCGTGGCGTGCGCCAGTGCAGGCGCCCCCGGACTGGCAGCCACCGACGGTGCGCGCCGCCACGCACAACCGCATCTATCGGTCACCGGCACCGGACCCCTATTGGTTCGAATGGCGTGTTCCGGATGCGACGGGGCAGGTGTCCGGCCTCTCGGCGTTCGGCACGTTTCATGTGCACATGGAGCCGCCGGGATTTCCCTACGATGCCGTCTACATCGGACCCCGGTATGACAGCCTCGCCGCTTCGGGGGCGGGTTATTACAGAGTGCTTCACCAGGGCGACAATGCGCCCTGGAATGGCATCGCGTTTATCACCCGCAATGAGCCGCTGGTCTCGCTTGCCCGTGTTGATATTGAACGTTGGACGAGCACTGCGATGGGGGAACAGCCCATTCCGATATCACGCGGCGTATCGGGTGAGTGGCAGGTGCATGCCCCGTTGTTTGACCGGCCGCTGGAGCAGTCCGTGGGGCAGGCGTTCCCCAGCATGACCCGCCGCAGCCAGGCATTGGCAGCCGCAAGGCTGATTGAACTGGCCGATTCTTCGCGCTCGGCGACGGCCACGCACCTGCTCAATATTCGTTCGACGCTGGACAATTGGCTGATGTCGACTCCCAACGGGCCGGGTCAGACGGATGATTTGCTAAGAATGTTACGGCCCATTCAAAGGGCGGGCAGGGCGCTGCACATCGGTTACGAGGGCAAGGCCCCCGGTTTCACGCGTGTCGACTTCCGGGCCGTCGGGTTAGACCCTGCGTTGCAATCCGGCGGTGGTGAGGTCAAGCCTCAGCGGATCATCGCGCTGCGCGCCGCAGTCAAGCGCGCGCTGGAGCAGCAAGGGTTCAACGTGCAGGAACTGCAGCTCAGGCACGGGCGCAAGCCCACGCATGAGTTGATCGCGACCCATCCTTCTTCCCCTTCAAACACGCTGTACTACGTGTCCATCCATTGGATCGAGAGAGGCACGGTGAGGCTGGAAACCCGGCTGACGGACCGGTGGTTTGACGCCGCAATCAATACGCATCCCCGGTCGGTTGCGTTGATGGGCGTCAAGAGCGCCATGAACGAAAATCGCCTGGCGCGGATCGTCGCCGGCATTCAATGGCCTACGACGCAGGCGGCCCGCCCGAGCGTCTACTTTGTCAAAGTGAGCCCGTCCTCGCCTTGATCAGCGACACCATGCCCGCGGCGCCGAACAGTGCGGCGCTGACGCGATTGAACCAGCTCTGGCCACTGCCGCTGCGCAGGTAGCGCGCAGCCCCATGGGCACCCAGGCCGTAGGCCAGCTTGCACAGCAAGTCGAGTACGGTCCAGGTGGCAATCATGATCAGCAATTGCGGCAGGAACGCGTGCTCGCTGCTGAGAAACTGCGGCAAGAAGGCGGCAAAGAACAGGATGTCCTTGGGGTTGCTGGCGCCCAGCACAAACGCGCGACCGAACAAGGCGCGAAAACGCGGTGTGGCCACGGCCTGGGGCACCACGGCGCCCTGGGCCGGTTGGCGCGATTGCTGCCAGCTCTGCCAGGCGAGGTAAAACAGGTACAGCGCACCGACGACCTTCAGGGCGCTGAACAACTGCTCCGAGGCCAGCAGCAATGCACCCAGCCCCAATGCCGAGGCACTCAACAGGCAGATCGAGGCGAACACGCCGCCCAGAAACGCCGGGTAGGACCGGCGCAGGCCGTAGTTCAGGCTGTTGCTGATCATCAACAGCGACAGCGGGCCGGGGATCAGGATCACGATCAATGCAGCGCCACTGAACAGCAGCCAGGTTTCCAGGGTCATTTACAGTCCTCCATTCGTACAAAAGCCCCACCCGAAGGTGAGGCGGTTTTCGGCCGTTTCCTGCGAACTACAGGAAGATGAACTTCGCGATGAAAATCGCGCACAGCACCCACAGGCTGATGGAAATCTCGCGGTACTTGCCGGTGCCGGCCTTGAGCGCCACATATGTGATGAAGCCCAGGGCGATACCGTCGGCAACCGAGAACGTCAGCGGCATCATGATCGCGGTCACGATGGCCGGGATGCTGTCGGTGGCTTCATCCCAATTGATATGGGCCATGCTCGCCATCATCAGCATTGCTACGTAAATCAGTGCACCGGCGGTGGCATACGCAGGAATCATGCCCGCCAAGGGCGCGAAAAACATTGCCGCCACAAACAGCACGCCCACGGTCACGGCGGTCAACCCGGTGCGACCGCCCGCGGCGACACCGGCAGCACTTTCTACATAACTGGTCACCGGCGGCACACCGACCATGGCGCCAAACACGCTGGAGGCACTGTCGGCTTTCAGCGCGCGGGACAGGTTATGAATCTTGCCATCGGCGCCCACCAGCCCGGCGCGTTGCGCAACGCCCATCAGTGTACCGGCAGTGTCGAACATGTGTACAAAAAGAAACGCAAATACAACGCTGATCATGCTGACATTGAATACACCCTTCACGTCCATGGCCATCCAGGTCGGCGCCAGGCTGGGTGGGGTGGAGAGAATGCCGTTGTAGTGCACCAGGTCCAGGCCCCATCCGGCCAGGGTGACGGCGATGATGCTGATGAGGATTGCGCCGAACACGCGGTGGTAGCTGAGGATCGCGATCAGCAAAAAGCACACCGCCGCCAGCAGGGGCGCAGGCTCGTGCAGCGACCCCAGCTTGATCAGCGTGGCCGGGCTGTCGACGATGATGCCGGCGGTTTTCAGGCCGATCACCCCCAGAAACAGGCCGACACCGGCGCCCATGGCGTGGCGCAGGCTGACGGGAATACTGTTGAGCAGCCACTCACGTACACGGGACAGGGTCAGGCCCATGAACAACACCCCGGAAACAAACACCGCGCCCAGCGCCGTTTCCCAGTGATAGCCCATGGTACCGACCACGGTGTAGGTGAAAAACGCGTTCAGGCCCATGCCGGGCGCCAGGCCCACGGGCCAGTTGGCGTAAAGGCCCATCAGCAGGCAACCGAGCGCCGCGGCGATGCACGTGGCGACAAACGCCGCACCGTGGTCGATGCCGGCGTCGGCCATGATGTTCGGGTTGACGAAGATGATGTAGGCCATGGTGATGAACGTGGTGAGGCCGGCGATCAGTTCGGTCTTCACTGTGGTGCCATGCAAACGCAGTTTGAACAGGCGTTCCAGCCAACCGCCTTGCGGCGCGGAGAGGTCCAGCGTTGGGGCTTCGGATTTGCGGCTTTCCACAGCGAGTACTCCTCAAGAGTTTTATTGTTATTTCCAGCGCCGGTCACAGGTGTGGGCAACAGCGCTTTGAGGTACTGGCGGGTTTTTGTTGACCAATAGGTCAGGAACTCGCACGAAGCGAATTATGCTTTTGTATACAAATAAAGCAAATAATGTTTTCGATTATGTGTTCGAAACAAGATGAAAGGCTAATTCACGGCACTCAGCGCCTGATTCACCGCCAGCCATCCCGCCACCGCGTCTTCGCCGGCTTCGCTGAAGGCGCGCTGCAATAGCTTCACCTGTTCGCGGCGCAGGGACTGCTCGAAGCGCTGGCCCTCGTCGCTCAATTCCAGCAGGCGCTTACGCTTGTCGGTCTCGGACGCCACGCTGTTTACCAAGTGCATTTCCTGCAGCTGTCGCAACGGTATGTTCAACGCCTGCTTGCTCACGCCGAGCAACTCCAGCAGTTGCTTCACGCTCAAGGCGGGGTAGCGCGCGATAAAAAACACGATGCGCTGGTGCACACGGCTCAGGCCTCGGCGCTCGAGCATCTCGTCGGCCTTGGCGGTAAAGGCCTGGTAGCCGAAAAAGAACGCTTCCATGGCTTGTTGCTGGCTGCTCTGGGTTTTAAGGTCAAGCATATTGACGTATCTACTCAAGTCGGCGTAATTTCGGTCAAGCAGTTTGACGTATTTTCCATGCGCTTTGCCACCGGTGACCTTATGGCCTTCTCTGAACGTGTTACGCGCCTCAAAAGCTCCTTGATCCGTGAAATCCTTGCCGCAGCCCAGCGCCCGGAAGTGATGTCGTTCGCCGGCGGCCTGCCGGCCGAAGCCATGCTGCCGGCACTGAACTGGGACGGCATGCCGCTCACCCTCGGCCAATATGGCATGAGCGAAGGCGAACCGCAGTTGCGCGAACTGCTCGCCGCCCAGGCCCGCGCGTTGGGCGTACCGTGCCAGGCGAGCCAGGTGCTGGTGGTCAGCGGGTCCCAGCAAACCCTGGACCTGGCCGCCAAACTGTATATCGACAAGGGCACCAAGGTTCTGCTGGAAGGCCCGACTTACCTGGCGGCGTTGCAGATCTTCCAACTGTTCGGCGCCGATTGCCTGACCGTGCAACTGGAGGCCGACGGTCCGAACCTCGCCACCTTGCGCAGCCTTCTTGAACACCATCGCCCGGCGTTCATCTACCTGATCCCGACGTTCCAGAACCCTTCGGCCGTACGCTACAGCGAGGCCAAGCGCGCGGCCGTCGCCGCTTTGCTCGATGAGTTCGGCGTCACCCTGATCGAAGACGAACCCTACCGCGAACTGAGCTTCGACGGCGCCAGTGCGCAGCCCATCGCCGGCCGCCTGAAAAAAGCCAGCTGGATCTACACCGGCACCGTCTCCAAGACCCTGCTGCCGGGCCTGCGCGTCGGCTACCTGATCGCCAGCCCGGATCTGTTCCCGCATTTGCTCAAGCTCAAGCAATCGGCGGACCTGCACACCAACCGCGTCGGCCAGTGGCAGGCCATGCAGTGGATCGGCACCCAGAAATACCAGCAGCACCTGGCGCAACTGCGCCGCTTTTACCGCGAGCGTCGCGATGCATTTCAGGCCGCGCTGGAGCGTCATTTTGGCGATCTGGCTGACTGGCAGACGCCTCAGGGCGGATTATTCTTCTGGCTGACCTTGAAACAACCGCTCGACACCCGCACCTTGTTGGCGCAAGCATTGGATCAGGACGTCGCGTTCATGCCCGGTGAACCGTTCTTTTCCGAGCCCGATCAACACCTCGGCTCGTTGCGCCTCAATTTCAGCCATATCGACCCGGCCCGTCTGGACGAAGGTCTCAAGCGCCTGGCCGCGGTGGTCCGTCAAGCACAGCACGCGCAAGCGGCATAAGGGGAGCCCCATGTACAAGGTTTATGGCGATTACAAATCGGGCAACTGCTACAAGGTCAAATTGATGCTCAATCTGTTGGGCATCGAGTACCAATGGATCGATGTCGATATTCTCAAGGGCGACACCCAGACCGCCGAATTCCTGGCCAAGAACCCCAACGGCAAGATCCCGGTGCTGGAACTGGAAGATGGCACCTGCCTGTGGGAGTCCAACGCGATCCTGAACTTCCTGGCGGACGGCAGCGAGTTTCTGCCGGCTGAGCCACGCCTGCGTACCCAAGTGCTGCAATGGCAGTTTTTCGAGCAATACAGCCATGAGCCCTATATCGCGGTGGCGCGGTTTATCCAGTTCTACCTGAACATGCCGCAAGACCGACTGGAGGAATACAAAAACACCCATAAGGGCGGCTACAAGGCGTTGAGGGTGATGGAGCGTCAGTTGCAAGCCACGCCCTACCTGGTAGGCGAGCAATATTCGATTGCCGATATCGCGCTGTACGCCTACACCCACGTGGCTCATGAAGGGGGTTTTGACCTGACGCCGTACCCGGCGGTGCAGGCGTGGCTCAAGCGTGTGGCCAGCCATCCCAAACATGTGGCGATGCTGGACTGAACACAGGTCCAAACGTGGGGGCGGGCTTGCTCGCCAAGGGTGGGCAGTCACTGATGATTCGACTGATCCACCGCTTTCGCGAGCACGCCCGCTCCCACACTGACCGCGGTGTTTATCAGACTGCGGCGAACCGCTTGTCGAGGTAATCAATGATCACCTTGGAGTCATACATCCAAGTGGTCTGGCCATTTTCTTCAATGCGCAGGCACGGCACTTTGATCTTGCCGCCTTGCTCCAGCAGGGTCTGGCGATCTTGCGCATTGTTCTTGGCGTCCTTCAACGCCACCGGCACATTCAGACGGTGCAACGTACGACGGGTCTTCACGCAGAACGGGCAGGCGTGGAACTGATACAGGGTCAGGTCCTTGGCCGCAGCGTTCACCTGCGCCTGTTGTTCGGCGGGGCGCTGCTTTTTGCGTGGGCGGGTAATGAAGTCGCCCGCGATGATGACGTGGCCGAGGCCCACTCGAAGTGCTTTGACGAACATGGCTGAAAACCTCTTGCCCATGAAGAAGGGGCCGCAGCTTACCTGAAATTTGCAGGCGAAAAAAAACCGGCGATGAACGCCGGTCTTTTCCTGCACAGCCTGTTACTTGATCAGGCTGAGAAACTCGCTGCGCGTGGCCGCGTTTTCGCGGAACTCACCCAGCATCACCGAGGTGATCATCGAAGAGTTCTGTTTCTCTACACCGCGCATCATCATGCACATGTGCTTGGCTTCGATCACCACGGCCACGCCCAGCGCGCCGGTGACTTGCATCACGGCATCAGCGATCTGGCGGCTGAGGTTTTCCTGGATCTGCAGGCGGCGCGCATACATGTCGACAATCCGCGCCACTTTCGACAGCCCCAGCACTTTGCCGCTCGGGATATACGCGACGTGAGCCTTACCGATAAACGGCAGCAGGTGGTGTTCGCACAGCGAGTACAGCTCGATGTCCTTGACCAGCACCATTTCGCTGTTGTCGGAGCTGAACAAGGCACCGTTGGTGACTTCTTCGAGTGTCTGTTCATAGCCGCGGCAAAGATACTGCATCGCCTTGGCGGCACGCTTTGGCGTGTCGAGCAGGCCCTCGCGGGAAACGTCCTCGCCGAGTTGGCCGAGGATCGCTGTGTAATTCTGTTCCAGGGACATGAAACTACCTGTGGGATTTTCGCAAAGCGCAAGGTTACGGTGGCGGACACATCGCTGCAAGCCTGACGATGGCACTTGTTACTCGTCGCGCCCCTCCATCATGGTGCGCTTGAGCATCACATACACCGCGCCCGCGCCGCCGTGGCGGGCCTGGCAAGAGGTAAAACCGAGCACTTGGGCATGCTGGCGCAGCCACGTGTTGACGTGGCTCTTGATCATCGGCCGCTTGCCATCCAACCGCACGGCCTTGCCGTGGGTGACGCGCACGCAGCGGATTTCGAATTTGGTCGCTTCGGCCAGGAAGGCCCAGAGGGTTTCGCGGGCTTTTTCGACGTTCATGCCGTGCAGGTCAAGGCTGCCCTCGAACGGGATCTGGCCGATCTTGAGCTTGCGCATCTGGCTTTCCTGCACGCCGTCGCGGGCCCACATCAACTCGTCTTCGGGGCCTACGTCGATTACGAACTGGTCCGACAGGCCATCCACGGTGGTGGCATCGGTGCGCACGGTCGCGGCCTGGCGCAGCTTGGCGATCTGCGCCCGGTCGGTCTTGGGTTTGCCGGTGTCGGCGCGGTCGTGCTTGATCGGCTTGACGCCGCGCAGCTCGTTTTTGAACAGGGAAAAATCGTCGTCTTGCATGTCAGCCTCCGCGAAGGGCGGGCAGTTTACCTAAATCGCGGCGGCCGGGGCGCAGGAAACGCTATCCAAGCGCCATCAGTCGTGCTTTTTCATCAGGTGTGAGGCGATGTTCAGCGACAACGGCTGGCGCATCCGCCGACGGCTGCGACGCCATAACCAGACGCCCAGCCAGAGCACCAACAGGCCGATCACCAACAAAATTGCCGAGCCGCCCGGGCTGGCATTCAGTTCGCCGAGTGCCGGCGAATGACCAAACAAACCGGCGCCACCGGCACCTGCCAGCAGCAAACCTACAATGGCCAGCAGCGCGGCAAAGCCGGCCACCAGGCGCAGACGCCAGTTGCTCGGGCCCTTGGGGCGCAAGCGACGAGCGTCAAAACCATCGGATATCTTCATTCCGACCTTTCCTCCAGGGTATCGGCCCTTCGACCGGAAGATACACAGGTTGTTCCTGTACCAGAGGCAATTGCAGAAAATGAAAAGGTTTTGCGGATGAGCGGGGCAATAAACACGCCGCGCCGCTCATCAGAAGGTCAATCAGATCAGATCTTTGGTCAATGCGAGGGTCGCGAAGTTGTCGGCCATGATGGCCATTTCGGTCTGTTGCACATGTTCAGCGCTCAGGATGCCGCCTTTGTAAGGCAGGTCGCGCGTGGCGCAGGCGTCTTCCACCAGGGTGCAGCGAAAGCCCAGGTTCTTGGCGGCGCGCACGGTCGTGCTGACGCTGGAGTGGCTCATGAAACCACAGACGATAAGGTCCAGGGAGCCGAGGTCTTGCAGGTGTTTTTCCAGCCCGGTGCCGTGAAACGCGCTCGGCAGCAGTTTGCCGATGATGGTTTCGTCGCCGAGTGGTTCCAGGCCGGGAATGAATTCGCCGCGCTCGCCCTGCGGGTCGAACAGGCCACCGACGGTGCCAAGGTGACGTACATGCACGATCGGACGCCCGGCATTGCGCGCGGCGGCAACCAACTGCTTGATGTTTTCGACCGCCGCGTCCATGCCCGAGAGGGCGAGTGGACCGCTGAGGTATTCCTTTTGGGCGTCGATGATCACGAGGGTCGCATGGTTCAGGTTGGCTGCTGCGTAACCGCGACCGCTGAGTTGAAACATCGTCTTTGGAACGGACATTCTGGGGCTCCTGTGAGGGGGGCTTTTGCGACATTGTCCACTGGCTGAGCGGTTCTGTGAATCGCTACCATCGTAAGGTACGCCGTTGTTGACGTGCAGCCATGTCAAGGGGGCGGCTTGTTTAAGCCTGCGATGGCAAATTGGATGAAATCCGACGGATGGCGAAGGGGTTTCGTACATCGTCGGTACAGGCGAAGGCTGTTAGAATCGCCAGTCGTTTTTTCCAGGAGCTTGTCCCCGTGATCACATCCCGCCTGCGCACACTGCGCGACCATATCCGTTGGGCTGTCAGCCGTTTCCATGGGGAAGACCTGTTTTTCGGCCATGGTACCGACAATGCCTGGGACGAAGCCCGGCAATTGGTGCTCGGTGCCTTGCACCTGCCTTGGGAAATTGCCGACAGCTACCTGGACTGCAACCTGGAAGAAGAGGAAATTTCCCACGTTCAGCGCTTGCTGCACCGCCGTATCCATGAGCGTGTACCCACCGCTTACCTGTTGAAGGAAGCCTGGTTCTGCGGTATGTCGTTTATCGTCGACGAGCGTGTGCTGATCCCGCGTTCACCGATTGGCGAACTGATCGAAAACCGCTTCGAACCCTGGCTGGCCCAGCCACCGGCGCGCATCCTCGACCTGTGCACCGGCTCCGGTTGCATTGGTATCGCATGCGCCTACGAGTTCCAGGACGCCGAAGTGGTGCTGGGCGACCTGTCCTTCGAAGCGCTGGAGGTGGCCAATCAGAACATCGAGCGTCATGGCGTCGACGAGCGCGTCTACACCGTGCAGGGTGACGGCTTCGACGGTTTGCCGGGTCAGCGGTTTGATCTGATCGTGTCCAACCCGCCGTACGTGGATGCCGAAGACTTCGCCGACATGCCCGACGAATACCAGCACGAGCCGGAGTTGGGCCTGGCCTGCGGCGATGATGGCTTGAACCTGGTGCGTCGGATGTTGGCTGAGGCCGCAGACCACCTCACCGAGAAAGGCTTGTTGATTGTCGAGGTTGGCAACAGCCAGGTGCACGTTGAGGCGTTGTACCCGGAAGTCGACTTTGCCTGGCTGGAGTTCCAGCGCGGCGGGCATGGTGTGTTCATGCTGACGGCCGAGCAGTGCCGCGCGCATCAAGCGGTATTTGCTGCTCGGATTTAAACCCACCCAACTGTAGAAACCGACCCTGAATGTGGGAGCGGGCTTGCCCGCGAAGGCGGTATGACAGTCAACTTATCAGTGACTGATACACCGCTTTCGCGAGCAAGCCCGCTCCCACATTTCAATTGCGTTCCAATGTGCTACCGGTGCGTGGCAATCCAGATCAGCAACCCCGCCTGAAACACCGTAAACGCCACCAAACAGGTGATGGTAAAGCGCAGCCCGCTGTCCTCACGCTTGAACTTGGTGACCTTTTCCTCTTCCTTGCGCAGTTTCACTTCTTGCTCGGCCAGGTTCTGCTCGGCCTGCTGCAGCATCTGCGCGGCTTCGAGGATTTCCACGAACTGCACCTTCTCGGTGTTCCAGCTGTCCAGCACGTCGCTGACTTTGCCCGGCTGCACGTTGCCTTTGAGGTGTTGCACATCGGCGTAGGCCACATCAAAGCCCTGGATGCGCAGGAAGTGATCGCGGCGCAGGCGCGTGGCTTCGTTCAGCGCGTCTTTATTGGCCAGGTCCACGCCGTCGACGCGGTAGTGTGACCACTTCTTTTTTGCCCACGCCGCGCCTTGAGCGACGAGGAAGCGACCGATCCCGCGGTTGGCCGGTTCGATTTCCAGGCTGTTGCCCGGGCCGAAGTGCACGCGGTGCTTATCGTGATCGACCCAGATATCCAAGTGGTTCTGCTCGCGGCGCACTCGCTGGCCCGGCAACTGGATGACCATGCGCAACAGGCTGTGGTGTTTGTCATTGCGTTCGGCATAGCCGAACTGCACGAACCGCAACGGCCGCGCACCGGTGGCACGGTCGGTGGCCAGGGGCGCCAGGCGCAGCATCTTGAAATGTTCGGCCTGCACGTCCGCCCACGGCAGGGCCGCTGCCTCGACGGCCTCGGTTTTTTCAGCCGCGGTGTCGGCAATAGGTTCTGGTGTAGCTTCTGTGGTTGTCATGCGGCGCGATCCTGTCCAAGCCCTGCAGGTCGACAGTCTTTTTACTGTCGACCCTGGGCTTATCGGCCGTTTTTCTCAGGACTGGAGGTAAATAGTCGCTTAACGGGGTTGAAGTCCGTCGATAAAGCGCACGATGCGCTCACCCAGCTCGGCGGCAAGCGGCAGTTTCGGGTCGTTGTAGGAGGCCAGTTGCTCTTTCACGTCCTTGGGCACGATGCGCATGACGTGGTTCATGCCTTCGATCACCGTCAAGTGCGCGTCGGGCTTGGCGTTTTTCAGTTGCCGGGCATCTGCGACGCCCACCTGAATATCGTTGGTGCCCTGGATGATCAAGGCCGGCATGGTCAGCTTGGCGAACGCGGCTGACGGGTCGGCGCGAAACAGGCTGATCAGATAAGGCTGCACGCTGGGTCGGAAAATACCTTCCAGCGGGCCGGGCACATCGGCATCCACTTGGCCGGCCTTGAGGTGGTCGAGGATCTCGTTGCTGCGCAGCAACAGGGCAGGGGGCAGGTGATCGACCAACTGCTGGCGGATCACCTGATCCACCGGCCGCGCACTGCCAGACAGAGAAATAACGCCGGCCGGATTCAGTTGCGGTGCGGCGAGCGCGGCAACCAGCGCGCCCTCGCTGTGGCCCAGGACGATCAGCGGGCCCATGCGGCTGTCGGCCTTGAGCAGCTTGCCCCAGGCCACGGCATCGGATACGTAGGCATCCAGGGTCAGGTTGCGTTCATCCGGCGTGGCCGCCAGGCTGGCGGCCACGCCGCGCTTGTCGTAGCGCACGCTGGCAATGTTGTGTCGGGCAAGCACCCAGGCCAGGCGCTTGAGGCTGTCGTTGCGTGCGCCGTCGGCACTGTTGCCGTTACGGTCGGTAGGCCCGGAGCCGGCAATGATCAACACCACCGGCACTGGTTTGTCGGATTGGGGCAGTAAAAGCGAGCCAAACAGCTCGCCGTTGCCGGTGTCCAGGCTGATCGGCCGTTGCAGCACGACAGGGGAGGCGGCGAAGCCCAGGCTGGAAAACAGGGTGAGGGTTAAAAGCAGAACTCGCAGCATCATCGCGCCATCATCAGGAAGGTGCCGGTTGGACCAACGTCTACCGGTAAGGTTTCGAGGATGAACTAGTCGGTTAGCCTGCGTATACTGGCCGCCTTAAGTTATTACGGTTGACTTGATTCAACTGATTTCACGGAGCGCCCTGCATGTCCGGCAATACCTTCGGCAAGCTGTTCACTGTCACCACCGCGGGCGAAAGCCATGGCCCGGCATTGGTTGCCATTGTCGACGGCTGCCCGCCAGGCCTCGAGCTGTCTCTGGACGACCTGCAGCGCGAGCTCGACCGCCGCAAGCCCGGCACCAGCCGCCACACCACCCAGCGCCAGGAGCCCGACGAAGTCGAAATCCTCTCCGGCGTGTTCGAAGGCCGCACCACCGGTTGCGCCATCGGCCTGCTGATTCGCAACACCGACCAGAAGTCCAAGGACTATTCGGCGATCAAGGACTTGTTCCGCCCGGCACACGCCGACTACACCTACCATCACAAATACGGCGAACGCGACTACCGTGGCGGTGGCCGCAGCTCGGCGCGCGAAACCGCGATGCGTGTGGCCGCCGGTGCCATCGCCAAGAAATACCTGGCCACTCAGGGCATCGTGATCCGCGGCTACATGAGCCAGTTGGGTCCGATCGAGATCCCGTTCAAGACCTGGGACAGCGTCGACGACAACGCTTTCTTCAGCCCCGACCCGGACAAAGTGCCGGAACTGGAAGCCTACATGGACCAGTTGCGCCGCGACCAGGACTCCGTCGGCGCGAAGATCACCGTGGTTGCCGAAGGCGTCAAACCTGGCTTGGGCGAGCCGATCTTCGACCGCCTCGACGCCGAGCTGGCCCATGCGCTGATGAGCATCAACGCGGTGAAGGGCGTGGAAATCGGCGCCGGTTTCGCCTGTGTGTCCCAGCGCGGCACCGAGCACCGCGATGAGCTGACCCCGCAGGGTTTCCTCAGCAACAACGCGGGCGGCATCCTCGGCGGTATTTCCTCGGGCCAACCGATCGTTGCGCACCTGGCCCTCAAGGCCACGTCGAGCATCACCACGCCAGGCCGCTCGATTGATGTGCACGGCAACCCGGCGGATGTGATCACCAAGGGCCGCCATGACCCGTGCGTCGGCATCCGTGCCACGCCGATTGCCGAAGCCATGATGGCCATCGTGTTGATGGACCACCTGCTGCGCAACCGCGGGCAAAATGCCGATGTGCACGTGAATACGCCGGTGCTGGGCCAGCTGTGACAGCCGGTGGCGGGCGGGCTTGCTCAGGCAGGGCCGCGAAGCGGCCCCGTGCATGGTGAGCCCGACCCTCCCGTACTGGCGCCTGTCCAGCTTCTACCTGTTCTACTTCGCCCTGCTCGGGGCGACCGCGCCGTTCCTGGCCCTGTACTTCGATCATCTTGGGTTCTCCAGCGCACGCATTGGTGAGTTGGTGGCTATCCCCATGCTGATGCGCTGCGTGGCGCCCAACCTGTGGGGCTGGCTCGGCGATTACACCGGGCGGCGCCTGGCCATCGTCCGGTTTGGCGCGGTGTGCACGCTGGTCAGCTTTTCATTGATTTTCTTCAGCAAGACCTACGCCTGGCTCGCGCTGGTGATGGCCCTGCATGCGTTCTTCTGGCACGCCGTGTTGCCGCAGTTTGAAGTGATCACCCTGGCCCACCTGCAAAAGCAGACCTCGCGCTACAGCCAGATCCGCCTGTGGGGCTCGGTTGGTTTCATCCTCACCGTGGTGATCATGGGCCGCCTGTTCGACTGGCTGAGCCTGGACATTTACCCGGTGGTGGTCGTGGTGATCATGGCCGGCATCATCGGTGCCAGCCTGTGGGTACCGAATGCGCAACCCGCGACCCACGACAATCGCCTGGCCGGTGACGGTTTTCTCAAGCAACTGCGCAGCCCTGGGGTACTGGCGTTTTATGCCTGCGTGGCGCTGATGCAAATGAGCCACGGCCCGTATTACACCTTTCTCACCCTGCACCTCGAACATCTGGGCTACAGCCGTGGCGTGATCGGCATGCTCTGGGCCTTGGGCGTGGTCGCAGAAGTGCTGATGTTTCTGGCCATGAGCCGCATCCTCACGCGCTTTTCGGTGCGACGGGTGCTGCTGGCAAGTTTCCTGTTGGCCGCCGTGCGCTGGTTGTTGCTGGGCTCATTCGCCGAATTTTTCTGGGTGCTGCTGCTGGCGCAAGTGATGCACGCGGCCACCTTTGGCAGTTTTCACGCGGCGGCGATTGCCTTTGTGCAACGCAGCTTCGGCGCTCGCCAGCAAGGCCAGGGCCAGGCGCTGTATGCCGCACTGGCCGGCACTGGCGGCGCATTGGGCGCGCTGTATGCCGGTTATAGCTGGAACCTGTTGGGGCCGACCCTGACCTTCAGCATCGCCAGTGTTGCGGCCCTGGCCGCCGCCCTAATCATTGGCTTTCGATTGCAAGAGCCGAATAAAGGAACCGTGCAATGAGTTATGTCGCTGTTTACCCGCTCGTCACACCCGATACCCCGAACAAGGTGTTGACCCACTTCGACGATATCGTCTCGACCCTGGTTGAGCACGGCGTGGGTTTTGACCGCTGGCAGCCCAGTCCCCTCGAAAAGGGCGCCAGTGACGCTGAAATGATCGCGGTGTACCAGTCGCAGATCGATGCCCTCGGCTACCGCTCTGCTCAGGTATTGAGCGTGACGGGCGACCATCCGCAGCGCGCCGAATTGCGCGCTGAAGGCCTCAAGGCGCGTCGCTACAGTGCAGACAACGTGCATTTTTTCGTCGCGGGCCAAGGCTTGTTCTGCCTGCTCGTGGGCGAGTACGTCTACGCCGTGCGTTGTGAGAAGAATGACGTGCTGGTGGTTCCGGCCGGAATGCCGCATTGGCTCGACGTGGGTGAAAATCCGCACTGTGTGGCGCTACGTTTATTCCATACAACCGAAGGGTGTGTGCCTCAGTTCACCGGCGAGCACAGTGCCGCTGGTTTTCCAGGCTTGGACGATTAAGCGCGAATAGTTAAATGTTCAACCCCGGCAGGTTGGAAGTTGTTGTGGGAAGGAACTTATATAAATGTAAGACGTAGCTGTTTATGCGGCGCCTTATGCTTTTAATCTATTCGTTATGTAACTCTCCCGACTCAATGTTTATACCGCCTGTCAATCGCAGGAATCCGAAAGGTGGTATGGCATCCACTGATACAGGAGAGAGAGTGATGAGTGGCCCAGAGCAGCCGTGTCGTGCGCTTGCCGTGCCGAGCGCCGTTGGAAAACGCCTGAGCCTGGCCGGCAAACCCCTGACGCCGACAGAGCTGGAGATCCTGCGCTGGGCCTCGGAAGGCAAGACCGTCTGGGAAATCAGCCAGATTCGCGCCACCTCCCAAGCCACGGTTAAATTCCATCTGCGTAACATCTACCTCAAGCTGCAAGTCACCAACCGCGTGCAGGCGATGAACGCAGCTGCCCGCCAGGGGCTTTGCTGAAGGCACAAAAAAGGCCGCGACGCTCAACGGCGTCGCGGCCTTTTTTGCTCAGATTACTCAGGCCGAATGGTAGGTCGGCAGGGCAAAGCGATTCTGGCTTTGCAGCATCGAGATCTGTGGCAGCTCGCTGGCTTGTTCGGCCAGGTCGCGGCGAATGGCGCTTATGACCCAGGTCAGTTGGTCAGCGGTGTGCAGTTGTTGGTACGAAATCGAACGCTTGACCTGTTTGCCTTCGCTGTTGCGCAGGGTCAACAGGATCCCGCCGTCTGGGCGTGGCTGAGTGGTGACGTCGTATTGGGAGAATACAGAAGCGAATTTATCTTGGATCAGGCTCATGTCTATCAGCTCCGTTGGCTCAAGTTGGCAAGCATGGAGTGATAGGTGCAGTGATTGTGCCAGTATTGAATTGTCTAAAAAATCGTTATAAATCAACAGGTTAAAATTTTATAGGTTTTTCACTTTCGTGCAATTTGCATGAAAGGCCATCGTGCATCCTGCATTTTGCGTTATCGGGGCCGGGCATTTTGCTCCCCGTTACAGTTAATGACCGCATCGGCGCCGCGCAATTCCCTATTTCATGCTGGGCGGTACGGGATACAAAACTTTTCAAATCCCACATGTACAGCCGAAGAATGGCAGGCGTATTTTCCTGCAAGGCATTTGACCTCTTCCTACAGGGCCGAGGCTGTGTCTGGATCATACGAAGAATAAGAAAAAGGACGTTCCGCCATGAGCCATCCGCACGACGACATGATCACCTGGGGCAAGCTACTGCGTAAGGTGCCGGCGATAGTTCGGGCCCTGCCACGCGTGGTACGCGGCATGCGCGCCGCGAACGTCACCGATCCCAGCCAGCCCTGCGGCCTGGGATGGCAATTCGAACAGGCCACCTCTCGTAACCCTGATGGCGCGGCGCTGTTGTATGGCGACAGTGTGCTCAGCTACGCCCAAGCCAACCAGCGTGCCAACCGCATTGCCCATCACCTGCACGAGCAGGGCATCGGCAAGGGGGATGTGGTCGCGTTGTTCATCGAAAACCGCCCTGAACTGCTGTTGAGCGTGTTGGCCGTAGCCAAGCTGGGTGGCATTTGCGCAATGCTCAATACGTCGCAAACCCAGGCAACGCTGGTGCACAGCCTGAATCTGGTGAGCCCGGTGGCAATCGTGGTGGGCGCAGAGTTGGTGGCGGCCTACACGACCGTGCGTGAGCACGTGGCAATCGCCGCGCACAGGACCTGGTTTGTCGCCGATCAGCATTCAAGCACGCCTCCTGAAGGCTATACCGACCTGATGGCCGCCAGTGCCGACGGCTCGGTGGAAAACCCCGCCAGTACCGGACAAGTGTTCTTCAACGACCCCTGCTTCTATATCTACACCTCCGGCACCACCGGCTTGCCCAAGGCCGGCATCATGAAGCACGGGCGCTGGACCAAAACCGCCGTCAGCTTCGGCAGTATCGCGCTGGACATGGGCCCGGATGACGTCCTCTATTGCACATTGCCGCTGTACCACGCCACCGGCCTGTGCGTGTGCTGGGGCTCGGCGATTGTCGGGGCCTCGGGCTTTGCCATCCGGCGTAAATTCAGTGCCAGCCAGTTCTGGGACGATGCGCGCAAATTCAACGCAACCACCCTGGGCTATGTCGGTGAGTTGTGCCGCTACCTGCTCGATCAGCCCGCCAGCGCTCAGGATCTCGATAACCGCGTGACCAAGATGGTCGGCAATGGCCTGCGTCCCGGCGTGTGGGCGCAGTTCAAGCAACGTTATGGCGTTGAGCATGTTTGCGAACTGTATGCCGCCAGTGACGGCAACATCGGATTCACCAACGTGCTGAATTTCGACAACACCATCGGCTTTTGCCTGCAGCACTGGGCACTGGTGGACTACAGCAACGACAGCGGTGAACCGGTGCGTGGCAGCGACGGCTTCATGCGCAAGGTGCAAACGGGCGGGCAGGGGTTGTTACTGGCCAGGATCGATGAAAAGTCACCGTTCGACGGCTACACCGACCCGGAAAAGAACCGCAAGGTGGTGCTGACCGACGTGTTCGAAAAGGGCGACCGCTATTTCAATACCGGCGACTTGTTGCGCAGCATCGGCTTTGGCCATGCGCAATTTGTCGATCGCCTGGGCGATACCTATCGCTGGAAGGGCGAAAACGTCTCGACCACCGAAGTGGAGAACGTGTTGCTGCAACATCCGCAGATCGCCGAAGTGGTCGCTTACGGCGTCGAGATCGAAAACACCAATGGCCGCGCCGGCATGGTCGCCATCACGCCAAGCGAATCCCTGGCCTCGCTGGACATGCGTGAATTGCTGCAATTCGCCCACGGCCAGTTGCCGCATTACGCGGTGCCGTTGTTCCTGCGGATCAAGGTGAAGATGGAAACCACCGGCACCTTCAAGTATCAGAAAGTGCGTCTCAAGGAGGAGGCCTTCGACCCGGGCAAGGCCGGCAATGACCCGGTGTATGCGTGGCTGCCGGGCTCGGATTGCTATGTGCCGGTCACCGGCGACTTGTTGGCGCAGATTCAGGGCGGGCATTTCCGTTATTGAAAGCAGCGCTATTGATTCTGCCTATGAGCGCTTTTGGCAAAAAAGCCATGACAGTGGGGAACTCCATCGCGACACTGGGCGCCTATAAGCAACCAGACAAGGAGCCCCACATGTCAGACCAGCCTAAACAAATGACCGAAGACGAAGCCGCTGAATTTGCCGAGCAGGTCTTCGACGTGGCCCGCAAAGGCGATGCCGCCATGCTCGCCGCACTGCTGGCCAAAGGCTTGCCGCCTAACCTGCGCAATCACAATGGCGACACCTTGCTCATGCTCGCGGCCTATCACGGTCACGCCGACGCGGTGAAAGTGCTGCTGGAGTTCAAGGCCGACCCGCTGATCGCCAACGACAAGAACCAACTGCCGATGGCCGGTGCGGCGTTCAAGGGCAACCTGCCCGTGGTCAAGGCGCTGATCGACGGCGGCGCGCCGGTGGACGGCGCCTCCTCGGATGGCCGCACGGCGTTGATGATGGCCGCGATGTTCAACCGTGTCGAAATGCTCGACTACCTGCTCGGCCAAGGTGCCAACCCTAAGGCCACCGATGCTCAGGGTGCGACGGCACTGGCGGCGGCGCACACCATGGGCGCGGCGGATACGGCGGCGCAGTTGCAAAAACTGGTGTAGGCTACGCGCCCTCAAAAACCAGCTCGCCACAGGACCTTCCCATGCAAACCGCCCTCGTCGAACTCATCAGCAAAATCAGCGCCGGCGTCATGGGCGAGGACGAAGTGGCACGCATTGCCGAGGAAGCGGCCCAGGCCTACGCGGACCCTGCCGCTTTCCTGACGGCCAACCCGGATATCAACTACGACGACACTTTCCCGATTCCACTGGGTGAGTGGGTCGTGGTCGGTAGCCTGCCGGACACGGTGCTGTTTCAAGCCGACACCTATGGCGACCTGTTTGCACAGATCGTCGCGTCGTTCGGCCCGGGCGTGGCGTTTAATCTCAAGCCCAAGCAATTGGCCAAGACCGAAGACCTGACGGCACTGAACCGCATCCAGATCCAGATGAGCGCCCTGAGCCCGGAGGACGGTGGCTATGTGCTGCTCAACTTCAGTCAGTTGCTGGATGACGAGATTCAGGCGGTGCTGGTCTACGGCAACGACCTGCCGCGCGTGCTGGAACTGTGCGCTGAAGTCGGCATCAAGGCCGAGCCTTCCCTGGAAGCCCTGCGCGTTGCCGTTCACGTCTGAAATAAAACGGAACCCCTGCCAGGGCTGACTATCCTACAAGTGCATGCCCTCACTTAGGAGCGACACCATGGGTTCCACTTTTAATGGCTTGATTGGCCTGATCATCCTGGCGCTGGATATCTGGGCGATCATCAACGTGTTCAAAAGCGGCGCCAGCACCGGTGCCAAGGTGCTGTGGATTTTGCTGATCCTGTTGCTGCCTGTCTTGGGCCTGATCATCTGGGCAATCGCCGGGCCACGCGGTAACGTGCGGATCTGACGACACCTGGGCCCGCTCTGATCCTGAGTGGGCCCTGTCAATGTGGGAGCGGGCTTGCCCGCGATAACGGTTTATCAGCCACAGTTGTGCGGGCTGACACATCGCTATCGCGGGCAAGCCCGCTCCCACATTCGTTTCCAGCGTATTCAGAGTTTTGTGTGTCGAAAGTATTCGCTGTACGAAATTTTCACATCTTTTCCAAGACAATTCGCCGGCTTTATCACGCTGCCAAGGCTCTATGTCGAGTGCCCTTAAAGGCACAAGCGCGGCGCACGTTCAGTAATTAATAGCGTTGATGCCATTGATCGGGCACCATTTGCGCCACCGCGTTAACCGCCTACCCCAGCCAGCCTGGGCGAGGGACGGACGCCACTGCATTTTTTCGCAACTTAAACTTCCAATGGGTCCTGAAACGACATGGCAAACCCGGACGCCCTGAGTCAGCAGCGAGCTTCAAATCGCCTGCTGCAACCGACCGTCAAATCCCATCTGGCGTACACGCTGCTCTGCGCATTGGTCATGATGGTGATGTTCTCCCTGCTGCGCCTGGCGCTGCTGGTCTACAACCGCGAGATGATCCTCGACACGCCGGCCTCGACCTTCCTGGAAGCGTTCGCCAACGGGCTGCGTTTTGACATACGCCTGGTGATGTACGTGCTGGTCCCGCTGCTGCTGGCCTTGTTCAGCGTACGGGCGATGGCGGCACGCGGGTTCTTCCGTTTGTGGCTGACCGTCGCGTCCAGCATTGCCCTGTTCCTGGGGCTGATGGAAATGGACTTCTACCGCGAATTCCACCAGCGCCTCAACGGCCTGGTCTTCCAGTATGTAAAGGAAGACCCGAAAACCGTGATGAGCATGCTCTGGTACGGTTTCCCGGTGGTGCGTTACCTGCTGGCCTGGGCCGTGGGCACGCTGATCCTGAGCATGGCCTTCAAAGGTGCCGACCGTGCAACGCGCCCTCGCGGCCCGTTCAGCGGCGGCAGCATCGGTACCCGCCAAGTGGCACCGTGGTACAGCCGCATCGCCGTGTTTGTGGTCTGCCTGCTGATCGCCGTAGTCGCCATCCGCGGCACCTTGCGCCAAGGCCCGCCGCTGCGTTGGGGGGATGTCTACACCACCGAATCGAACTTCGCCAACCAGTTGGGCCTCAACGGCACGCTGTCGCTGATCGCTGCGGCCAAGGCGCGCTTCTCCGAGGAACGCTCCAACATCTGGAAGGCCACCCTGGACCAGCCGCTGGCCACCCAGACCGTGCGTGACATGCTGGTGCTGCCGCAAGAGAAACTGGTGGATACCGACACCGCCGCCGTGCGCCGTGACTACACGCCACCGGCCGAGAAGACCCTGCCGATCAAGAACGTCGTGGTCATCCTGATGGAAAGCTTCGCCGGTCACTCGGTGGGCGCCCTGGGCCGCCCGGGCAACATCACGCCGTACTTCGACAAGTTGTCCAAGGAAGGCTTGCTGTTCGACCGCTTCTTCTCCAACGGCACGCACACCCACCAGGGCATGTTTGCCACCATGGCGTGCTTCCCGAACCTGCCAGGCTTCGAATACCTGATGCAGACCCCGGAAGGCAGCCACAAGCTGTCGGGCCTGCCGCAGTTGCTCAGCGCGCGCAAGTTTGACGACGTGTATGTCTACAACGGCGATTTCGCCTGGGACAACCAGTCGGGCTTCTTCAGTAACCAGGGCATGACCAACTTCATCGGGCGTAATGACTTCGTCAACCCGGTGTTCTCCGACCCGACGTGGGGCGTGTCCGACCAGGACATGTTCAACCGTGGCCTGGAAGAGTTGAAAGCCCGCGAAGGCGGCAAGCCGTTCTACGCACTGCTGCAAACCCTGTCCAACCACACGCCGTACGCGTTGCCGACGCCACTGCCGGTCGAGAAAGTCACCGACCGTGGCAGCCTCAACGAGCATTTGACGGCCATGCGTTACTCCGACTGGGCCTTGGGCCAGTTCTTTGAAAAGGCCCGCAAAGAGCCTTACTTCAAGGAAACCCTGTTCGTGATCGTGGGCGACCACGGCTTTGGCAACGAACAGCAGATCACCGAAATGGACCTGGGCCGCTTCAACGTGCCGATGCTGATGATTGCACCGGGCATGCAGGAGAAGTTCGGCGAGCGAGACCACACCGTGGGCACTCAGATCGACATCGTGCCGACCATCATGGGCCGCCTCGGTGGCGACACCCTGCACCAGTGCTGGGGCCGCGACCTGCTGAACCTGCCGGAAGGCGACAAGGGCTTTGGCGTGATCAAACCGTCGGGCAGCGATCAGACGGTGGCGCTGGTTACCGCAGACCGCATTCTGGTACTGCCCAAGGAGATGCCGCCCAAGCTGTGGGAATATGAGTTGGGCGCGAACCCGACCGGTAAAGTGATTCCCGAGTCACCGGACGAAGCGGCGCTCAAGCAGAAACTCGAGTCGTTCCTGCAGACGGCCACCAAGAGCCTGTTGGATAACACGGCCGGCGTGATTGACGGCAAGCCGGATTAATTAACCGGGCATAAAAAAAGAGGCCTCAATGAGGCCTCTTTTTTTTGTGCGGAATTTATATCCGACCGAGCAGCAACAGCACCACCAGCACTACCAGGACAACGCCCAGGATACCCGACGGGCCATAGCCCCAGTTACGCGAGTGCGGGAATACCGGCAGGCCGCCGACCAACAGCAGGATCAAGATAATGATCAGAATGAGGCTCATGGTTTTTTTCCTTATAGGGCCTTCTGAAAAGACCGGTTATTAACGACAGGCCCGTGGAGTTATTTACGGACGCCTTAATAACTCCGACTCTGTCACTTCAAAGAAAATTCCCTGCTTTTTTAAAGCATTTTGCAAAGTTGCTTATTTCTTTTAATGCGTTCGCAATTAGGCGCGCTTAGTTGAAAATTATTGAACTTACGCTATAAGCCATCCTCGCACCTGGCCTCAGGTTTGCCCGAGGCATTCATCAATTGGATGGTGCGTGGGTGTGGCAAAAACCTTCGCTACACTGCCGGTCACTTCCTACGTGAACCACAAGGCTTATTTCCTATGCAAAATCGCATGATGATCACCGGCGCCGGGTCCGGCCTGGGCCGCGAAATCGCGCTGCGCTGGGCCCGTGAGGGTTGGCAGCTGGCCTTGTCGGATGTCAGCGAGCCGGGCCTGCAGGAAACGCTCAAGCTGGTGCGCGAGGCGGGTGGCGATGGGTTTGTGCAGCGCTGCGATGTGCGTGATTACAGCCAGCTCACCGCCTTTGCACAGGCGTGCGAGGTGAAATTGGGCGGTATCGATGTGATCGTCAACAATGCCGGTGTGGCGTCAGGGGGCTTCTTTGCCGAGTTGTCGCTGGAGGATTGGGACTGGCAAATCGCGATTAACCTGATGGGCGTGGTCAAGGGCTGCAAGGCGTTCCTGCCGTTGTTGGAGAAGAGCAGGGGCCGGATCATCAATATTGCGTCGATGGCGGCATTGATGCAGGGGCCGGCCATGAGTAATTACAACGTGGCCAAGGCCGGGGTAGTGGCGTTGTCGGAGAGCTTGCTGGTCGAGCTCAAGCATCAGGAAATTGGCGTGCATGTGGTATGCCCATCGTTTTTCCAGACCAACTTGCTGGATTCGTTTCGCGGGCCGACGCCGGCGATGAAGGCGCAGGTGGGCAAGTTGCTGGAGAGTTCGCCCATTTCGGCGGCTGACATTGCCGACTATATCTACCAGCGCGTGGCACAGGGTGAATTCATGATTTTGCCGCACGAGCAAGGGCGCATGGCCTGGGCGTTGAAGCAGAAAAATCCGCAGTTGCTGTATGACGAGATGACCAGCATGGCAGACAAGATGCGGGCCAAGGCTCAGGCGGTCAAGGCCTGAGGTGTTGGGCGTGTACCTATGCGTTATGCCGGTAGCGGCGCAGCTGGATTGCGCCTTAGCCGGCGCCACCCCGGTAACGGATAGGTACCCGACCGGCCCAATGAGGCCGATGTCTGTCAGGCAAATTACCAGCTCGCGTAGGCCTCGCCTGATTTAGCGGCAAGCCATTGTCGCCCCCCCTCCGAGCGCGCATGGTCAAGGTCCTGTCACTCCAAAAGGACAACCGCCATGCTGGTCTTAAGCCGCGCCGTAGGCGAAATCATTTCCATCGGCGATGACATCGCCTTGCATATCCTCGAGCTGAACGGAACCCAGGTGAAATTCGGCATCCAGGCACCGGTAGGGGTCAACGTGCACCGCGCCGAGGTGTATCAGAAAATCCTCGAGCGCCAAGCCACGCAACCTGAAACCAACCCCTAGCACCTCCTCAATCGAACAGATGCTTGGGCACGTCGTGCTTGAGCATCAACTGGCATTGCTCGCTTTCAGGGTCGAACACAATCAGCGCCTGCCCTTTGGTCAGCGCCTGGCGCACGCGCAGCACGCGGGTCTCCAAGGGCGTTTCATCGCCATTGTCAGTGCCGTCGCGGGTGACGAAGTCTTCGATGAGCCGGGTCAGGGTGTCGACTTCAAGTGCGTCGTAGGGAATCAGCATAAAAGCCTCAGAGGTAGAATCCCGGCGATGCTACTGCGCCGGGACCCGTCTTGCCAGTAGCAGGTTGCCAGCCTCAGGACTTCTGTCCTACCAGACTGTCCACCGATGGCACTCGCGTATCGCTCTCCATCTGCGTCTCGTGTTCGATCTGATGACTGAAGCGGTCGAGCGAACCCTGCGCCGGCTGCGCATCGCTGGCAAATACCGGCGGGCTGAGGATGTACGCGCTCAGCAGGCGACTCAAGGCCGCCAGGCTGTCGATGTGCGTGCGCTCGTAGCCGTGGGTTGCATCGCAACCGAACGCCAGCAGCGCAGTGCGAATGTCGTGCCCGGCGGTGACCGCCGAATGCGCATCGCTGAAGTAGTAGCGGAACAGGTCGCGACGAACGGGCAGGTCGTTTTCCGAGGCCAGGCGCAACAAATGCCGGGACAGGTGATAGTCGTACGGCCCGCCGGAATCCTGCATCGCCACACTCACGGCGTGTTCACTCGAATGCTGGCCTGGCGCGACCGGTGCGATGTCGATGCCGACAAATTCACTCACATCCCAAGGCAATGCCGCTGCAGCGCCGCTGCCGGTTTCCTCGGTGATGGTAAACAGCGGGTGACAGTCGATCAGCAACGGTTCGCCGCTGTCGATGATCGCCTTGAGCGCGGCGAGCAGGGCAGCCACGCCGGCTTTATCGTCCAGATGGCGCGCGCTGATGTGGCCGCTTTCGGTGAACTCGGGCAGTGGGTCAAACGCCACGTAGTCGCCAATGCTGATGCCCAGCGAATCGCAGTCGGCGCGGGTAGCGCAGTAGGCGTCCAGGCGCAGTTCGACATGGTCCCAACTCACCGGCATTTCATCCACGGCGGTGTTGAAGGCATGCCCGGAGGCCATCAGCGGCAGCACGCTGCCACGGATCACGCCGTTGTCGGTGAACAGGCTGACGCGGCTGCCTTCGGCAAAACGGCTGGACCAGCAACCGACGGGCGCCAGGGTCAGGCGGCCGTTGTCCTTGATCGCCCGCACGGCGGCGCCGATGGTGTCCAAGTGGGCCGAGACGGCACGGTCGGGGCTGTTTTTCTGGCCCTTGAGGGTGGCGCGAATCGTGCCGCGCCGGGTCATCTCAAAGGGAATCCCCAGCTCTTCCAGGCGCTCGGCAACGTAACGCACGATGGTGTCGGTAAAGCCGGTAGGGCTGGGAATGGCGAGCATTTCCAGCAGCACCTTCTGCAGGTAGTTGAGATCCGGTTCGGGGATGGTTCGGCTCATAAAGACTCCTGATGAATGGGGGCGAGCGGATTTTGTGTGGCGAGCGGGCTTGCCCCGCGTTGGGCTGCGAAGCAGCCCCAAAACCTGCCAACGCGTTCTGGCTGAAAGACTGCGGTGCCAGGGTCAGGGCCGCTTCGCGCCCCAACGCGGGGCAAGCCCGCTCGCCACAACAAGCCCGCTAGCCACGACGGGCCCTCGCCACAGGTTATTGGGCGGTCGGCTGACTGTGCGGAAACAGCAAATCCACAAACTTCTCCGCCGTCGGTTGCGGTTCATGGTTGGCCAGCCCGGCCCGTTCGTTGGCTTCGATAAACACATACTCAGGTTGATCGGCGGCAGGCACCAGCAGGTCCAGGCCGACCATGGGAATGTCCAGCGCACGCGCCGCGCGCACGGCAGCGTCCACCAATGTGGGGTGCAAAATCGCCGTGACGTCCTCCAGGCAGCCGCCGGTGTGCAGGTTGGCGGTGCGGCGCACGGCCAGGGTCTGGCCACGCGGCAGGATGCTGCTGTAGTCAAAGCCGGCGGCGTGCAGGGTGCGTTGGGTTTCGTCGTCCAGCGGGATCTTGCTTTCACCGTCAGTGGCCGCTTGGCGACGACGGCTTTGGGCTTCGATCAGGGCGCCGATGGAATGCTGGCCGTCGCCGGTCACCTCGGCCGGGCGCCGAATTGCAGCGGCAACCACTTCAAAACCGATCACCAGAATGCGCAGGTCGAGGCCTTCATGGAAGCTCTCGAGCAGCACGCGGCTGTCGAACTGGCGCGCTGTTTCGATGGCTTTCTGCACATCCTCGATGGTCTGCAAATCCACCGCCACGCCCTGGCCTTGCTCGCCATCCAGCGGCTTGACCACGATGCGCTGGTGTTCGTCGAGGAACTCCAGGTTGTCGTCGGCACTGCCCGCCAATTGCTGCGACGGCAGGTTCAAGCCGGCGGCTTTGAGCACTTTGTGGGTCAGGCTTTTGTCCTGGCACAAGGTCATGCTGATGGCACTGGTCAGGTCGCTCAATGATTCACGGCAACGCACGCGGCGCCCGCCATGGCTGAGAGTGAACAGGCCGGCATCGGCGTCATCCACGTGCACATCGATGCCACGTCGGTGGGCCTCTTCGACAATGATGCGCGCATAGGGATTGAACCCGGCCTGCGGGCCCGGGCCCAGAAACAGCGGCTGGTTGATGCCGTTCTTGCGTTTGATCGCAAAGGTGGTCAGCGCGCGAAAACCCAGCTTGGCGTAGAGGCTTTTGGCCTGACGGTTATCGTGCAGCACCGACAGGTCGAGGTAGCTCAAGCCGCGGCTCATGAAGTGCTCCACCAAGTGGCGCACCAGCACTTCACCCACGCCGGGGCGCGTGCACTGCGGGTCAACCGCCAGGCACCACAGGCTGCAGCCGTTTTCCGGGTCGTGAAAGGCTTTCTGATGGTTCAGGCCCATCACGCTGCCGATCACCGCGCCGCTGTCTTCGTCTTCGGCCAGCCAATACACCGGGCCGCCTTGATGGCGTGGGGTCAGGCGTTCAGCGTCGACCGGCAACATGCCGCGCCCCTGGTAGAGCACGTTGACCGCCGCCCAATCGGCTTCGGTCTGTACCCGGCGAATACGAAAACCGCGAAACACGCGGGTAGCGGGGCGATAGTCACTGAACCACAGGCGCAGGGTGTCGGACGGGTCAAGGAACAACTGCTGCGGATCGATCCCCAGAATCTGCTGGGGCGCTGCCACATACAGCGCTATGTCGCGCTCGCCGGGCTGTTCCTTGAGCAGTTCCTGGGCCAGGCTCGCCGGGTCCGGGAAGGTATGGCCGATCAACAACCGGCCCCAACCGCAATGCACGGCAATCGGTTCGGCGCCCATGGGGCTGCCATCTTCAGCCAGGCGGGCTTGCAGGCGCTCGTAGGTCGGCGCCTGGCCCTTCAGCAAGCGTTGGCTGTAGGCCGCTGCAAGAGGTTTCATCAATCAGATTCCTTGTTCGCTGAGCCACAGGTTCAGCGCCGCCAGTTGCCACAGCTTTGAACCGCGCAGCGGCGTCAGTTGGCCTTGCGGGTCTGTCAGCAGGCGATCGAGCATGGCCGGGTTGAACAGGCCGCGATCCTGGCTCGGGTCCAGCAGCAGTTCACGCACCCAGTTCAGGGTGTCGCCCTGCAAGTGCTTGAGGCCCGGCACCGGGAAGTAGCCTTTTTTGCGGTCGATGACTTCACTCGGGATCACGCGGCGCGCGGCTTCTTTCAAGACTTGCTTGCCACCGTCGGGCAATTTGAATTTGCCGGGCACACGGGCTGACAATTCGACGAGGCGGTAGTCCAGAAACGGCGTACGTGCTTCCAGGCCCCAGGCCATGGTCATGTTGTCGACGCGTTTGACCGGGTCGTCCACCAGCATCACGGTACTGTCCAGGCGCAGCGCCTTGTCCACGGCGGCGTCGGCGCCGGGCATGGCGAAGTGCTCACGCACAAAGTCACCGGCAGCATCGTTGGCGGTCAGCCACTTGGGGGCGACGGTGGCCGCGTAGTCGTCGTAGCTGCGGTCGAAAAAGGCATCGCGGTAGGCGGCATAGGGATCGCTGGCGCCATCCACTTGCGGGTACCAGTGGTAACCGGCGAAGAGTTCATCGGCGCCCTGGCCGCTTTGCACCACTTTGCAATGCTTGGCCACTTCCCGCGACAGCAGGTAGAAGGCGATGCAATCGTGGCTGACCATCGGCTCGCTCATGGCACGGAATGCGGCGGGCAGTTGCTCGATGATCTCGCTTTCGGCGATGCGCAGTTGATGGTGGCGGGTGCCGTAGTGCTTGGCGATCAGATCCGAATACTGGAATTCGTCGCCGCGCTCGCCGCCGGCGTCTTCAAAACCGATGGAAAAGGTCGACAGGTCCTGTACGCCGACTTCACGCAGCAGGCCGACGAGCATGCTCGAATCGACACCGCCGGAGAGCAGCACGCCGACATCCACGGCGGCGCGTTGGCGAATGGCCACGGCTTCGCGGGTGCTGTCGAGCACGCGGTCGGTCCAGTCTTCCAGGGTCAGGTTTTTTTCATCGTCATGGGGGCCGTAGGGCAGGGTCCACCAGGTTTTCTGTTCGGTCTTGCCGTTGGCGTCGATGCGCATCCAGCTGGCTGGCGGCAGTTTTTCAACGCCTGCCAGCAACGTGCGCGGTGCCGGTACCACGGCGTGGAAGTTCAGGTAGTGATTAAGCGCGACCGGATCGAGCATCGGGTTGATATCACCGCCCTTGAGCAACGCCGGCAGTGCCGAGGCAAAGCGCAGGCGCTGGCTGGTGCGCGACAGGTACAAAGGTTTTACACCCAGGCGGTCGCGGGCGATGAACAGGCGCTGCGCGTCGCGCTCCCAGATGGCAAACGCAAACATGCCATTGAGCTTGGGCAGCAGTGCTTCGCCCCAGGCGTGGTAGCCCTTGAGCAGCACTTCGGTGTCACCACCGGAATAGAAGGCGTAGCCCAGGGCTTCCAGCTCTTGACGCAATTCCGGGAAGTTGTAGATCGCGCCGTTGAAGGCCAGGGACAGCCCCAGTTGGGCGTCGACCATCGGTTGGGCCGAGCCGTCCGACAGGTCCATGATTTTCAGGCGTCGATGGCCCAGGGCAATCGGCCCTTGGGCATGGAAGCCCCACGCGTCAGGACCGCGTGGTGCTAAATGATGGGTGATCCGCTCCACCGCTGCCAGGTCGGCAGGTTGGTGATCAAAACGTAACTCGCCAGCTAATCCGCACATATATTCCTTACCGGTTTTTCCGTTGGGGACAGACAAAAAGGCACCGCACCAAAAGGGTGGGTACCCAGAGACTGACCCGAGCAGATTCACGGAGTTTTAGAACAATACGTTATAAGGCAAAGAGCCTTGAGTGGCCGCAAGCCACGTCGCGCGCCAGCGGGGCGCCCGTCAAGGGTCGGTACATAGGTCAATCACGGATGCAAAAAGTGGGGGGATGCACCGCGTTATCAACCGACTATTTGAACCCTTCAGCGCCGGTGCGAGGGCTATTGTCCGGGTCATTATCCAACGCAATAAGGACTGTTGCCGATGACCCATCAACCGGCTCTAAGCCAGGCCGCTGCGCCTGTCGCTCAGGAGAAAATAACCGCTGCGCTGCTGGAAATCACTGGCGACCTGGACAAGGCCAACGTGCTGCAGCATACGCTGCCCCCATGGTTGGTAAGTGCCGCCGCCCCAACGCGCCAGGCGCTCGAAGCGGCGCATGCCAGCAGTCAGCAGCCCCGCGAGCGGGCCGCGAGCCTGTTGCGCCGTGTAACGCCGCTCAGGTCATTTTGTGCCGAGCGACTCAAAGCGCTCCTGGCAACAAAGGGGCATGCAGGACTGAATGTCGAACGTGACTGGCTGGAGTTGCCCAATCGGCACTTCGCCGCGTTGACCGTCGGCCGTGGCGTACGGCTGCAGACGATGTCCCTGGACAAGCACAACCTGCTGCAGGCGGCCATGCAGAATTTTACCCAGGACCAGGCCGAGGCGAAGGGGCTGCCCGTAGGCGCGGTGATTCGAACGGGAGCGGCGGGCCAACACGTGTCAACGCTGAGCGTTGGAGCCTTTGCGCGGTACTGCCGCGAACTGGACCTGGGCGCGGCCTATCAGCGGCACCTGCGTGAGGTGTTCAACCTCGCGGGGAGCGACGACGAGGACGGCGCTGAACGGGCCTACAACCCGGTGGTCGGCGAGGTCGGCCAGTGCAAGATCAAGGACATGCAAATCGACTTGCAGATTGCCCATGCCAAGGGCGATATCAGTGAGTCCGGCCATACCGCGTTGCAAGCCCTGCTCAATACACGCTTGCCCGCGCGGAACCTGCAGCATGTGCTGTTCCATGAAAGGCCACTGGTCTGGCAAGGGATCAATGTGCATGGGGCATGCCTGTGGAGCGTGCTGGTGTTCGGCCATGCTTCCACGCACGGCTTTGCCGAGGGGCCCTTGCTGGTGTACATGCCAGGCGAGCCCGTGCGCCCGTGGTACGAATACCCCACGCTGGGTGATCTGACCGTCTACCTGACGCTCAAGCTTCAGGTGCCGGCCTATCGCAGCTTCTTCACTCGCTACCTGGATGAGGCCGAGCGGTTCGGGTTTTTCCAGCGCTTTGACAAACGCAGGACACTGGAACGCGTGGAGCCCGTGGAGGTGGACACTGGCCTGGAGCCGTTCTTTTTCGGCGCCTTGACCCGCAAGATCCAGCTGGACGCCGTTGCATTGGCCGTGCCGACGGCGCAAGTGGATGAGCAGGCACGCCAGAAACGCCTTCAAGGCTATCAGGAGGCGGGCCTGAATATGCTGAACATCGCCGGCCTGATGGTGCCGGTGCTCGGGCAATTGATGTTGGGCGTCGCCGTCGGCGAGATGCTCGCCGAGGTCTTCGAGGGCGTGGATGATTGGACGCATAGCGACCAGGCCGAAGGCTTGGAACACTTGGTCAATGTGGCCGAAAACCTCGCGGCCATGGCCCTGTTTGCGAATGGTGTGAAGGTGGCGGGCAAGGTGTTCAGGGCGTTCAAGTCCAATCCCGCGGAGTTCTTTGAAGCGGTCGAAGCCGTGCAACTGCCTGATGCCGGTCCTCGCTTGTGGCGTCGGCGGCTCAAGCCTTACGGGCGGACGCTGGATGTCGATGCCCTGACGGTGGCCAATAGCCGTGGGATCTACCAGGCCGGCGGTCATTCATATGTCAGGATCAAGGGCGTGGTGTATTCGGTGGCCTACGATACGCGGTCGGGTTACTGGCATGTGCTTCACCCGACGCGGACCACGGCCTATCGTCCGCGCCTGCTGCACAACCGCCAGGGCGGTTGGCGGTTTGCGTTCGAACACACTCAGGAGTGGGTGCCCCCGTCCTACATCCTCACTCGGCTCAACCCGCGCCTGGCCGCGCTGCCCCCCGAGCAATTGAAATACGTGGCGAGCATTGTCGACATGGGCCCCTCCCGCCTGCACGCCCTGGCCCTGCAAAATAGGCCGCTGCCGGAGCGCTTCAATGATTGTGTGGCGCGTTTCGCCTTGAACCAGCAAGTCCGCGATCTGATCTGGCAGCTGGAACATCAGCCACGCCCGGATGCAAGCACCGCGCGCGTTCAGTTGCTGGCGTTGCCGCTGATGCCAGGTTGGCCGCAGGGACGGTTTTTCGAGGTGCTGGACCGCCAAGGGGCGCGGCTCGAACGTTTTCCCGGCAACGCAACCTTCGAGCATGGACACTTGAGCATCCACATCACTGAACAGGCGCTCAAAGACGGCGCAGTGATGGCGACTCTGCTCGACGTGCTGCCGCCGGACGAGATCGACACCTTGCTGGGCGGCTCGGTACCGCCAGACGAGCAGGGCGCGGTGCTTGCGCGCCAGTTACTGGCCTCGCTCAAGCGCACCCACCGAGAGGTTTTCCAGCAGCTGTATCAGGAAGCGGATGGCATTACCCATTCAGATCACGGGTTGCTCAAGGCGCATTTCCCGCTCTTGCCCAATCGCATCGCCTGGGAGTTGTTGTCCAAAACGCCAACCGTGCATCGCTGGCAACTGCGCAGCACCCGGCGCGTGCCGCTGTCGCTCGCACAACGGGTACGCGAAGCGTTGGCGGTGCAGGAAGAAGACCAGGCGCTGATCGGCCTGTATCTGCCGGAGCTGGCGACAGCCCCCTCGCGACAGCT
Organism: Pseudomonas sp. NFX183; assembly: GCF_047943075.1. Classification (NCBI taxonomy): domain Bacteria; kingdom Pseudomonadati; phylum Pseudomonadota; class Gammaproteobacteria; order Pseudomonadales; family Pseudomonadaceae; genus Pseudomonas; species Pseudomonas sp. NFX183. Next base: position 4,234,317 of record NZ_CP181333.1, read on the forward strand.
GGCCGTTCACCTGCTGGCGAAGGTCGCGGGGTGGCCGCAGGATTTGCACGTGCAGGTACGCCGGGACAGTTTGATCGGCGACCTGCTAGGCACCTCTGGCAGCCAGCATGCACGGTGGCAGCGCACACTGGTCGAGACTGGCGATGGGGTCCAGGCGTTCGACGACAAAGGTGCGCCACTGGGCGAAAAGGCCTCAGGCCCGGACGGGTTTTACCAGGCTCTGCTCGCCACCTTGTCGCCTGCGCAATTGGCAGCGCTGAACCTGTCGGGGGCAGAGCGTGCCAGTCGATTGCGCGATGCGATCCAGGCGTGCGCCGAGGACGAACGCCACGTGCTTTCACGCCATCTATGGCCCGAGCGTGCACTCCCTGAACCGGCGCCGGTGCCGTGCGTTCAGGCCATGGTGCGCTCGACGCGGCACCCGGCGGCGCTGGTGCGCAAAGTCAACAGGCTGTATCCCGGTTTTGACGAGCGGCAGGTGGCGACGTTCCTGGACGGTCAAGGCCCCGATCACCTGGCACGCGCCCAGTCCGTGGAGGCGCTGGAGCGACAGTTCGAGGCCCTGCATCGGGCGCTCAAGGCGTGGCGCAATGACGAGACGTCCCTCGCCGGTTTACCCCATCCCCAGGCGGATTACCGCTTGGGCCGTCATCAGGCGATGCAGGTCATCGAGGAGGGCTGGCGACAGAGGCTCCTGTTACCCGATGCCAGCGGGGTAAAGGTCCCAAGCCTGGTACTCGATGGCCTGGTCGTGGGCCGACTGCCCACCTTGCCGGCGCAGGTCAGCTTTGCCCATGTCCGGCAGTTGTCGTTGAACAGAATGGGGCTCGACGATGACGTGGCGTATTTTCTCAAGCACTTCAAGCAGCTCGAGGCGTTGGAGCTGCGCAGCAACGAGGTGACACGCCTGCCGGAAGTACTGTCACAGATGCCCGCGCTCAAACACCTGTACCTCAACGACAACCACCTGCAACTCACCGAACACACCCGCGCCAAGCTGGCTGACCTGCGCGGCCTGCAGGTCTTGAACCTGAGCAACAACCCGTTGATTGACCCGCCTGCCATCGGCCACATGTTCGAGTTGCGTGAGCTGATGCTGCGTCATTGTCGTCTGCGCGCGTTTCCCGGTGGGGTACCGCGCCTGCCTTACCTGCATTACCTCGACCTGCGCGACAACGAGATCTCGGCCGTGCCTGGCTGGTTGTTCACCGCGCCACGCCCTGTGGCTGAAGCCATCAACCTGCGCCACAACCCGCTGGATGAAGCCAGCCGAAAGACCCTGGCCGATTATCGGAGCCGAACCGGCGTAGGCATGGGCTTCCTGGAAGATGACATCGCTCGCCTCAACGAGCAGAAAGCCCGGGAATTATGGCTGGCCGACAGCGCGGTTGCGCGGTACACACAAAAAGAGGCGGTTTGGACGGGACTTCAGCAAGAGCCAGAGTCTGAGAGCCTGTTCCGGTTATTGGCCGAACTGGGTGGCACCGGCGATGCTCAACTGGTGCGGGAGGACCTGGAACGACGCGTCTGGCGGGTGCTGGAGGCGGCCGGAACTGACACGCAGCTACGCGATGAAATTTTTGACCGGGCCGCCACGCCACTCAATTGCGATGACAGTGCGGCGCTGAACTTCAGCAACCTTGAGGTGCTGGTGGAGATCCACGAAGCTGCCAAAGGGGTCGAAGGTGGCAAGTTGACCGCCAAGCCGCTGCTGAAGTTGGCCAAGGGCCTGTTTCGTCTGGATCAGTTGGACAGCTACGCACGATCGCACAGTCAGGCGCACCCGGAGGCTGACCCGCTGGAAGTCAGCCTGGCCTACCGAACAGGGCTGGCCAGCAAGTTTCATTTGCCGGGTCAGCCGCTGCACATGCGCTTTGCCCGCCTGGGCGGCGTCACGGTCGAAGCGCTGAACACTGCCGAAGAACAACTCCGGGCGGCGGAGCGCTCACCCAAGCTCTTGAACTACCTGGTGGAGCTGCCGTTATGGGACAGTCACTTGAAAGTCGCCTTCAGCCGATCGTTCGAGGCGTTGAACGAGCCCTTTGACCAACGCCTGCAGGCGGTCTTTGAAAAAAGCACCGCGCTCAACGACGCCGACTACCTTGACCAGATGAACCAGATCCTGCGCGAACAGCAGGCGGCGCATAAGGGCGAAGCTGAGCGCCTGACCAAGGAGGCGCTGAAACTCGGCGACCTGTCGCCCTGTGTGATCCCGTGATTCAGCCAGGTCTAAGGCTTGCCGGCGTTGCTGCGGATCAGCGCGCGCAAGGCAAAACGGTTGGGGTGGCAAGCTTCGGCCACGCTGCTGGGCAAGGGCAATGGTTCGGCGTCCAGCCAGGCTGCCAGCAGTTCGGCACACAGCGGCGCGGTGACCAGGCCACGCGAGCCATGGCCGCTGTTGATGTAAACGCCGTCCAGCCATGGGCAGGGTGTGGGCGGCACGTGGCGAGCGTCCTTGCGCAGGACCGCGTAGGCCTGGTCGAACGCCTCGCGTTCGGCCAGCGGCCCGACAATCGGCAGGTAGTCGGGGCTGGTGCAGCGGAAGGCGGCGCGGCCTTCCAGGTGCTCGGCAGAGCAGGCATCGGCGCCGAGACGGTCGGCCAGGTCGAGGGAGATTTCCCGCAGCATCTCCAGATTACCGGCGTGCTCGGCGGCTGTGGGCGTCAGGTCGTCGCTCTTGAAGTCGAAGCTGGCGCCCAGGGTGTGTTCACCCAGGCGCGCAGGGGCGACATAGCCTTCGGCGCACACCACGGTGGCCAGCGCCTGGCTCGCCGTCGTTTCTGCCAGCCGTGTGATCTGCCCGCGAATGCGTTTGAGCGGCAGGTCGGCACTGAACGCAAACCGCTTGATCTCGGCGGCACCTGCCAGCACCACCACGCTCGCGCTCGCCAGCAGGCTGTCGCCGGCCAGGGCTTGCCATTGACCGTCAACGCGCTGCAACTCGAGGGCTTCGTGATGCGGCAGCACGTCGATCAACGGGTGCTGCGCTTGCCATTGGCATAATGCCGGCGGGTGCACCCAGCCGCCCTCGGGGTAAAACAGCCCGCCGTGTTCGAGCGCCACGCCGGCGCGCGCCTGGGCTTGAGCCTGGTCAAGCAGGTGCAGCAGGCCCGGCGCAAACGCGGCGGCCAGTTGGGCCTGGCGCTCGGCTTCCTTGGCGTTGAAGGCCAGTTGCAGCACGCCGCAACCGTCCCAATCGACGCCGCGGTGCAGGTGCTCAAGCAAGCGTCGCGTGTGGCCGAAACCGCTGAGTATCAGCTGCGAAAGCGCCGTGCCATGAGCCGAGAGCTTGAGGTAAAGCACGCCTTGCGGGTTGCCCGACGCTTCCTGTGCCAGGGCGCCGTGGCGCTCCAGCAGGCTCACGCGCCAGCCACGTGCCGCCAGGCTGGCCGCGGTGGCGCACCCGGCCAGGCCGCCGCCGATCACCAGGGCGCTGCGCTCACCAGGCACCGGCGCCGGGCGGGCGAACCACGGTTTGCTGTGGGCCGGTGGCGGCGTTTCGGCCGGCCAACCGAGGAATTCACCGCGCAGGATCTCCCACTTATGCCCGATGCCTGGCGTGCGTTTCATCTTGAACCCGGCGGCGTTGATCAGCCGGCGTACCCAGCCGGTGCTGGTAAAGGTGCTGATGGTCGAGCCGGGTGCCGCCAGGCGGGCCAGTTCGGCAAACAGTTCGGCGGTCCACATGTCGGGATTTTTTGCCGGGGCGAAGCCGTCGAGAAACCACGCATCGACCTGGGCATCCAGTTGCGGCAGCTGCTCCAGGGCATCGCCGATCAACAGGGTCAGCGTCACGCGGCCGTTATCCAGCACCAGCCGCTGGAAGCCTGGGTGGATGGCAATGTAGTGCGCCAGCAGTTGCTCGGCGAAGGGCGCAAGCTCTGGCCAGAGGGCGAGGGCGCGTTGCAGGTCGGCGTGGCTCAGCGGGTACTTTTCCACGCTGACAAAATGCAGACGCGCGCCCGCCACCGCGTGCTGTTCGAACAGCTGCCAGGCGCACAAAAAATTCAAGCCGGTGCCAAACCCCGTTTCGCCGATCACCAGCCGCCCGTTCACCGGCAGGGCGGCAAAGCGCGCCTGCAGACGGTTCTGTTCGAGGAACACGTAGCGGGTTTCTTCAAGGCCCGACTGGTCGGAAAAATACACATCGTCGAACACCCGCGAGTGCGGGCGACCTTGGTCGTCCCAGTCGAGCTGGGCGTGGGTGATGGGGGTCATGGGCGGCTCATAAAATAACAGCGGGCAACAGCAAGGCGGCCATTCTAGCTGATCAATGGGCTTTGAAATGACCCACGGCACGTTGGCGTGGAATTTCCTCCCGCGCGTTGTTGCCCAATCCGCTAGTCTTGATCCATCTTGAAACGGAGCTGCCCATGTTCGAATCCGCCGAAATCGGTCACGCCATCGACAAAGACACCTATGAGGCCGAAGTGCCGGCCCTGCGCGAAGCGTTGCTGGAAGTGCAGTACGAGCTGCAGCAGCAGAAGCGCTTCCCGGTGATTATCTTGATCAACGGCATTGAGGGCGCCGGCAAGGGCGAGACCGTCAAGCTGCTCAACGAATGGATGGACCCGCGCCTGATCGAAGTGCGCACCTTTGACCAGCAGACTGACGAAGAGCTGGCGCGCCCGCCGGCCTGGCGCTACTGGCGGCAATTGCCGGCCAAAGGCCGCATGGGCATTTTTTTCGGCAATTGGTACAGCCAGATGCTGCAAAGCCGCGTGCACGGCGAGATCAAGGACGCACGCCTGGACCAGGCCATCGCCGGTGCCGAGCGCCTCGAAAAGATGCTCTGCGACGAAGGCGCGTTGATCTTCAAGTTCTGGTTCCACCTGTCCAAGAAACAGATGAAAGCGCGGCTCAAGGCGTTGGCCGATGACCCGCTGCACAGCTGGCGTATCAGCCCGCTGGACTGGCAGCAGTCCCAGACCTACGACAAGTTTGTGCATTTTGGTGAGCGCATCCTGCGCCGCACCAGCCGCGACTATGCGCCGTGGCATGTGATCGAAGGCGTTGACGCGCACTACCGCAGCCTCACCGTGGGCAAGATCCTGCTCGAAAGCCTGCAAAATGCGCTGAAGTTGCCCAAGGGCAAGGCCAGCGGCATGAACCCGGCGCCGTTGTTGGCCTCGGTGGATCAGAAGAGCCTGCTCGACAGCCTCGACATGACTTTGAGCCTGGACAAGGACGATTACGAAGAACAGCTGATCACCGAGCAGGCGCGTTTCTCCGGCCTGATGCGTGACAAGCGCATGCGCAAGCACGCGCTGGTTACCGTGTTCGAAGGCAACGATGCGGCGGGCAAGGGCGGGGCGATCCGGCGTGTGGCGGCGGCGCTGGACCCGCGTCAGTACCACATCGTGCCGATTGCCGCGCCGAGTGAAGACGAGCGTGCCCAACCGTACCTGTGGCGGTTCTGGCAGAAGATTCCGGCGCGCGGCATGTTCACGGTGTTCGACCGCTCGTGGTACGGGCGCGTGCTGGTGGAGCGCATCGAAGGTTTCTGCACCCCGGCGGACTGGATGCGCGCCTATGGCGAGATCAATGACTTTGAAGAGCAGCTGCGCGACGCCGGTGTGATCGTGGTCAAGTTCTGGCTGGCGATTGACAAGGACACCCAGCTGGAGCGCTTTCAGGCCCGCGAGAATATCCCGTTCAAGCGCTTCAAAATCACCGAAGACGACTGGCGCAACCGCGACAAGTGGGACGCCTACCGTGCCGCCGTGGGCGATATGGTCGACCGTACCAGCACTGAAGTCTCGCCCTGGACGCTGGTGGAAGCCAACGACAAGCGCTGGGCGCGGGTCAAGGTGTTGCGCACCATCAACCGCGCGCTGGAAGAGGCGTTCGACAAAACCGACAAGCACGACAAGAAGAAAAAGAAAAAATAGCGTTGGCGGGCGCTGACCTGTGGCAGGCAGGCTTTTTGTGGTGAGCAGGCTTTTTGTGGTGAGCAGGCTTGCCCTGCGTTGGGCTGCGAAGCGGCCCCATCGTCGGTTAATGCGTTCTAAATGAAAGAGCGCGGCGTCTGGATCAGGGCCGCTTCGCGCCCCAACGCAGGGCAAGCCTGCTCGCCACAACCAGCGTGTCCGCCACAACATTCCCACTTGGCAGAACCAGCCTGCTCATTGCCATGCTTTTGTATAGGCGGGGTGAATGATCATCGCGGTGGGGAGGGCCTGGATTTATCCTCGGTTGATCTCCCAACAACGACAAGATCGAGGTAGCCCATGCGTGAAGTAGTGATCGTCGACAGTGTGCGAACCGGCCTGGCCAAATCCTTTCGTGGCAAGTTCAACCAGACCCGTCCGGACGACATGGCGGCCCATTGCGTGAATGCACTGCTGAGCCGCAATGGCATCGACCCGGCGACGGTCGAGGATTGCATCGTCGGTGCCGGTTCCAATGAAGGCGCGCAGGGCTACAACATCGGGCGCAATGTGGCAGTGCTCTCGCAATTGGGCACCGGCACGGCCGGCATGACCCTCAACCGGTTCTGCTCCTCGGGCTTGCAGGCGATCGCGATCGCGGCCAACCAGATTGCCTCGGGTTGCAGCGACATCATCGTCGCCGGTGGCGTCGAATCGATCAGCCTGACCCTCAAAAGCGTCAACACCGACAACCTGATCAACCCGCTGCTGAAAGAGCAGGTGCCGGGCATTTACTTTCCGATGGGCCAGACCGCCGAAATCGTCGCGCGTCGCTATAACGTCAGCCGCGAAGCGCAGGACCGTTACGCCTTGCAGAGCCAGCAGCGCACCGCGCAGGCCCAGGCTGACGGTTTGTTCGACGATGAAATCGTGCCGATGCCGGTCACCTACAAGGTTGAGGACAAGCACACCGGCGCGGTGCAGATCCTTGAAGGCGTGGTGGATCGCGATGACTGCAACCGCCCGGACACCACGCTGGCCAGCCTGCAAGGGCTGAACCCGGTGTTCGCCGAAGACGGTTCGGTGACGGCTGGCAACTCCTCGCAGCTTTCCGATGGCGCGTCGATGACACTGGTGATGAGCCTGGAAAAAGCCCTGGCACTGGGGCTCAAGCCCAAGGCGTTTTTCCGCGGGTTTACCGTGGCCGGTTGCGAGCCGGACGAGATGGGCATTGGCCCGGTGTTCTCGGTGCCCAAGTTGCTCAAGGCCAAGGGCTTGCAGGTGGCGGATATCGACCTGTGGGAACTCAACGAGGCGTTTGCCTCGCAGTGCCTGTATGCGCGTGACCGCCTGGAGATCGACAACGCCAAATACAACGTCAATGGCGGCTCGATTTCCATCGGGCATCCGTTCGGCATGACCGGTTCGCGACAAGTCGGGCATTTGGTGCGCGAGCTGCAACGGCGCAACCTGCGTTACGGCATCGTCACCATGTGCGTGGGCGGCGGCATGGGCGCCACCGGGCTCTTCGAAGCCGTACGCTAGATCCCACTGAAGAAACCCGGCTTAAAAATGTGGGAGCGGGCTTGCTCGCGAAAGTGGTGTATCAGTCAACACATGCAAGGCTGACCCACCGTGTTCGCGAGCAAGCCCGCTCCCACATTTGAATTGTGCCGTATCCCAATTCGTGCGCTTGCCCCTAGAATGCTGCCTCCACTTCCTCAGGCATTCGGGGCACTCATGCACATCTCTTCCGGCCGCTGGGTCTATGGCTTTGGCTTGACCCTGCTGACCGCGTTCCTGTGGGGCATCCTGCCGATCAAACTCAAACAAGTGCTGCGGGTGATGGACCCGGTCACCGTCACCTGGTTTCGCCTGGTTGTCGCCGGTAGCTGCTTGTTTATCTACTTGGCCCTCACCCAGCGCCTGCCCAGTCGCAAAGTGCTCGGCCCCAAGGGCGGTTGGCTGGTAGCCATGGCGGTGTGCGGGCTGGTGGGCAATTACGTGTTGTACCTGGTAGGCCTGAAGATGCTCAGCCCCGGCACGGCCCAGTTGGTGGTGCAGATGGGGCCGATCTTTCTGATGGTCGCCAGCGTGTTTGTGTTCAAGGAGCGTTTCAGCCTGGGGCAGGGTGTAGGCCTGGTGGTGTTGATCATCGGCTTCGGGCTGTTCTTCAACCAACGCCTGGTGGAAATGCTCATCTCCCTTGGCACCTACACCGCCGGGGTGCTGACGATTCTGCTCGCCACTACCACCTGGGTGTTTTACGCCTTGGGCCAGAAGCAGTTGCTGACGGTGTGGAATTCGCTGCAGGTGATGATGGTGATCTACCTGTCGTGCGCCGCGCTGCTCACGCCGTGGGCGCATCCGCTGGAGGCGCTGCAGTTGAGCCCGCTGCAAGGCTGGCTGTTGCTGGCGTGCTGCATGAATACGCTGGTGGCTTACGGCGCGTTTGCCGAGGCGTTGGCGCATTGGGAGGCCTCGCGGGTCAGTGCGACGTTGGCGCTGACGCCGTTGGTGACGTTTGTGGCAGTGGCGTTGGCAGCGTGGTTATGGCCGGCGTTCGTGCAGGCCGAAGAGATCAACGCCTTGGGCTATGTCGGGGCGCTGGTGGTGGTGCTGGGGTCGTCGACGGTGGCGCTGGCGCCGTCGTTGCTGGCGGGGCTCAGGGCTCGGCGGGTACGGCTGGCGTCTTGATGCCTGGCGTGGCGGCCGGGTCGTCGCCGCGGCTTTAGGGGGGGGAAACGGTGTAAATGTGGGAGCTGGCTTGCCTGCGATGGTGGCCTCTGGGGCAACCCGATCTCGCTGACGCAACATTGTTAACTGTGGGAGCGGGCTTGCTCGCGAAGGCGGCATGCCAGTTGGCTGGGATATTAGTCGGCGTATATACCCTTTGCTGCAGTAACGGCTACCTAGGGTTCCGCTCTTACAGCGGCTCACTTTTGGAAGGACCGGAATGCCGGCCCAGCCAAAAGTAAGCAAAAGGTCCTCGCCCCACCACTCGGCACCTCGCATAGGCTCAGCGTGCGGCCAGCGTGGTTAACGGGGCGCCTTAGATCAAAAGCGAATCAAAAACCTGAGGTCAGTGGCCGGCTTCGAGCATGTTTTCCGGGCGTACCCACTGGTCGAACTCTTCATCAGTCAAGAAGCCCAGCGCCAGCGCGGCTTCACGCAGTGTCAGGCCCTCGGCATACGCCTTCTTGGCGATCTGCGCCGAATTGTCGTAGCCAATGTGCGGGTTGAGGGCGGTCACCAGCATCAGGCCGCGTTCCAGGTGTTCGGCCATTTGTTCTGCATCCGGCTCAAGGCCGGCAATGCAGTGTTCCTGGAAGTTGTTGCAACCGTCGGCCAGCAGGCGGATCGACTCCAGCAGATTGTGGATGATCACCGGCTTGTACACGTTCAACTGCAAGTGCCCCTGGCTGGCGGCAATGCCGATGGTCACGTCATTGCCCAGCACCTGGCAGGCCAGCATCGACAGCGCTTCGCATTGGGTCGGGTTGACCTTGCCCGGCATGATCGAACTGCCCGGCTCGTTGGCTGGCAACTTGACCTCGGCCAACCCGGCGCGCGGGCCGGAGCCGAGCAGGCGCAGGTCGTTGGCGATTTTCATCAGCGCCACGGCCAGGGTTTTCAGCGCGCCGTGCAGGGTTACCAGCGGCTCGTGGCCGGAGAGGGCGGCGAATTTGTTCGGGGCGGTCACAAAGGGCAGCCCCGACAAGGCGGCCAACTCGGCAGCAATCGCCTCGCCAAAGCCGTGGGGCGAGTTGAGCCCGGTGCCGACGGCGGTGCCGCCCTGGGCCAGTTCGCACACCGGGGGCAGGGCGCTGCGGATCGCGCGTTCGGCGTAGTCGAGCTGGGCGATAAACGCCGAGACTTCCTGGCCAAAAGTGATCGGCGTGGCGTCCATCATGTGGGTGCGGCCGGTCTTGACCAGCTTCATGTGCCGCGCCGACAGTTCCGCCAGCCCACCCGACAGGTTGGTGATCGCCGGCAGCAGTTGCGTGTTGATCGCCTGCACCGTCGCGATGCTCATGGCGGTGGGGAAGCAGTCGTTGGAGCTTTGGGAGCGGTTGACATGATCGTTCGGGTGCACCGGGCTTTTGCCGCCGCGGGTCTGGCCCGACAGCTCGTTGGCGCGGCCGGCGATGACTTCGTTGGCGTTCATGTTGCTCTGGGTGCCGCTGCCGGTCTGCCAGACCACCAGTGGGAACTGATCGTCATGCTGACCGTCGAGCACTTCATCGGCGGCCTGTTCGATCAGGCGGGCGATATCGGCAGGCAAATCGCCGTTGCGGTCGTTGACCCGCGCCGCTGCTTTCTTGATCAGGGCCAGGGCATGCAGCACGGCCAAAGGCATGCGTTGCTCACCGATGGCGAAATTCACCAGCGAGCGTTGGGTCTGCGCGCCCCAGTAAGCGTCATCCGGGACATGCACTTCTCCCAGGCTGTCGGTTTCGATACGGCTCATCGGGCACACTCCTTCAGGTTCGTTTGCGCAGTTTAGGCCGTGATAGGCCTTGGGGGTTCCATAAAAGACTTTTCATCGCAGGCAAGTCCTGCAAATCCAGGCCGAACAAGGCCTGGGGTTGAGCCGCGAGGTTTTTTAGGCGCAGAATGGTCGCCCTTGGGGTCTTACCTCGCCTGCTAGAAAAGGAAACTCGATGACTCGTCTTCGTGCCATCTGTACCGCGGTTGCTCTGGTTTGCGCCAGCGGCCAAGTTTTTGCCGATACCGCCAGCCATAACGCCAGTGCCGAAGCCTTCCTTACCCTGGCCCACGCTGACAAGCTGGGTACCCCGGTGTACATGCAAGTGCAGCAAATGTTCGCCCAGCGTTTCGAACAGACCAAGGCGCCTGCCGCCAAGCAGTCCGTACTGGACAGCTACCAGGCCAAGGCCAACGCCGCGCTGGACCAAGCCATCGGCTGGCCGAAGCTGAAGCCGGACATGGTCAAGCTCTACACCACCAACTTCAGCGAATCCGAACTTAAGGATCTGGTTGCCTTCTACCAGTCGCCACTGGGTAAAAAAGTCCTGGAAAAAATGCCGCAACTGACCCAGCAATCGGCCCAGATGACCCAGGCCAAGCTGGAAAGCGCTGTGCCGGTAGTCAACAAGCTGTTGGAAGACATGACCAACGAGCTGGCGCCAAAAGCCGCCGCACCGGCCAAGAAGAAGTAAGCAGGAATGACCATGCAACAGCGTATCGAAACGGCGCTCGCCGCCCTGAGCCCGCAACACGTGAGCGTGCTGGACGAAAGCCATATGCACAGCCGTGGGTTGCAGACCCACTTCAAGGCCGTGCTGGTCAGCCAGCAGTTCGAGGGGCTTAACCGCGTCAAGCGCCATCAGACGGTCTACGCCACGCTGGGTGACCTGATGAGCGAGTTTCATGCGTTGGCGCTGCATACCTACACGCCTGAAGAATGGGCGAAAATCGACGCAGCCCCGGCCTCGCCGACCTGCGCCGGAGGGCATTGAAGCAGCCACAAGTTGTCAGCTGCACGCGACAAGATTAGAGCCCTCGCAGCTGCCTTCTTGCTACAATCCCCAACGCGCCGCCTAGTCGGCGCGTTTTTTTTGCTTTTACTTGCAGCTTGCGGCTAAAAACCCAGCTGCCGTTATCCGGTTCACCCCTTACGAGGGTAGCCACCTGGAGAGAACACCCATGACTCAACCGATTGTCGTGGCGGCACTGTATAAGTTCGTCACCCTCGAAGATTACGTCGCCCTGCGCGAGCCACTGCTGCAGGCGATGGTCGACAACGGCATCAAAGGCACGTTGCTGATCGCCGAAGAAGGCATCAACGGCACCGTTTCCGGCAGCCGCGAAGGCATCGATGGCCTGATGGCCTGGCTGAAGAACGACCCACGGATGGACGACATCGACCACAAAGAGTCGTACTGCGATGAGCAGCCGTTCTACCGCACCAAGGTCAAGCTCAAGAAAGAGATCGTGACCCTGGGCGTCGAAGGCGTCGACCCGAACAAAAAAGTCGGCACCTACGTCGACCCCAAAGACTGGAACGCGCTGATCAGCGACCCGGAAGTGCTGTTGATCGACACCCGTAACGATTACGAAGTGTCCATTGGCACCTTTGAAGGCGCGATTGACCCGAAAACCACCAGTTTTCGCGAATTTCCCGACTATATCAAAGCCAACTTCGACCCGGCCAAGCACAAGAAAGTCGCCATGTTCTGCACCGGCGGCATTCGCTGTGAAAAGGCTTCGAGCTACATGCTCAGCGAAGGCTTTGACGAGGTTTACCACCTCAAGGGCGGCATTCTGAAGTACCTCGAAGAGGTGCCGCAGGCGGAGACCAAATGGCAGGGCGACTGCTTTGTGTTCGACAACCGCGTGACCGTGCGCCACGACTTGAGCGAAGGCGACTACGATCAATGTCATGCCTGCCGTACACCGGTGAGCGTCGAAGACCGCGCGTCCGAGCACTATGTGGCTGGCATCAGCTGCCCGCATTGCTGGGATAAGCTGCCGGAGAAGACCCGTCGCAGCGCGATTGACCGGCAAAAGCAGATCGAGCTGGCCAAGGCCCGCAATATGCCGCATCCGATTGGCTTCAACTATAAGCAAACCCCTTCCGAGGCCTGACCCATGCCCGCGCGCTTGCTCTATGTGATGGACCCGATGTGTTCCTGGTGCTGGGGCTTTGCCCCGGTGGCCGAAGCGTTGGTCGAGCAGGCCCTGGCTGCGGGCGTTGAGCTGCACCTGGTGGTGGGTGGTTTGCGCACCGGCAGTGGCGCGGCATTGGAGCCGACCACCCGGCGCTACATCCTTGAGCACTGGCAGGCGGTCACCGAAGCCACCGGTCAGCCGTTCACGCGTGAAGGCGCGTTGCCCGATGGTTTTGTCTATGACACCGAGCCCGCGTGCCGCGCCATCGTCACGGCGCGCAGCCTGGCGCCGGATTGCGCGTGGAAGCTGCTGGGGCTGATCCAGCGCGCGTTTTACGTCGAGGGCCGCGATGTGACCCTGGCCAGCGTGCTGGTCGAACTGGCCGAGGAGGCGGGCATCCCGCGTATCGAGTTTGCCGGCGCGTTCGACCGCGCCGAGCAGCACGCCGCGACGGCCGCTGATTTCACCTGGGTACAGGATCTGGGCATTGCCGGTTTCCCGACCTTGCTGGCGGAGCGTAACGGTCAGCTGGCCTTGTTGACCAACGGCTACCAGCCGCTGTCCGAACTGTCGCCATTGCTCGCCCGCTGGTTGGAGCGAGCCACCTGTGCATGACCAGCCCGACCGGACCGACCGACTGACCTGGGCGGAAATTCGCCGTCTGGCCCTGCGCCACAAAAAATCGCTGTGGATTGCCAATGGCGTCGCTGTGCTGGCGACGTTGTGCAGCGTGCCGATTCCCTTGCTGTTGCCTCTGCTGGTCGACGAAGTGTTGCTGGGCCGTGGCGATGCAGCGCTCAAGGTGATGAACAACGCGTTGCCCCTGGGCTGGCAGAAGGCTGCCGGTTATATCGGCCTGATGTTGTTGGTGACACTGTGCCTGCGTTGCGGCGCACTGGTGTTCAACGTGGTGCAGGCGCGCCTGTTTGCGCGGCTGGCGAAGGACATTGTCTATCGCATTCGCGTGCGCCTGATCGAGCGGCTCAAGCGTATTTCCCTTGGCGAATACGAAAGCCTGGGCAGCGGCACGGTCACCACGCACCTCGTCACCGACCTGGATACGCTGGACAAATTTGTCGGCGAGACCCTCAGCCGCTTCCTGGTGGCCATGCTCACGCTGGTCGGCACGTCGGCGATTCTGGTGTGGATGCACTGGCAGCTGGCGCTGCTGATCCTGCTGTTCAATCCGCTGGTGATCTACGCCACGGTACAGCTGGGCAAACGCGTCAAACACTTGAAGAAGCTTGAAAACGACAGCACCTCGCGCTTCACCCAGGCGCTGACCGAAACCCTCGACGCGATTCAGGAAGTGCGTGCGGGCAACCGCCAGGGCTTTTTCCTCGGGCGCCTCGGCCAGCGCGCCCAGGAAGTGCGCGACTACGCGATCCACTCCCAATGGAAAACCGACGCCTCCAGCCGTGCCAGTGGCTTGTTGTTTCAGTTTGGCATCGACATCTTCCGCGCAGCGGCGATGCTCACCGTGCTGTTTTCCGACCTGTCCATCGGCCAGATGCTCGCGGTGTTCAGCTACCTGTGGTTCATGATCGGGCCGGTGGAGCAACTGTTGAACCTGCAATACGCTTACTACGCGGCGGGCGGGGCGCTGACGCGGATCAACGAGCTGCTGGCGCGCGCCGACGAGCCGCAGTATGCCGGCGGCGCAGACCCGTTCACCGGGCGTGAGACCGTCGGCATCGAGGTGCGCGGCCTGGATTTCGGCTACGGCGACGAACTGGTGCTCGACCAGTTGAACCTGGCCATTGCGCCGGGTGAGAAGGTCGCGATTGTCGGCGCCAGTGGCGGCGGCAAAAGTACCCTGGTACAACTGCTGCTGGGGCTGTATACGCCGCAAGCCGGCAGCATTCGCTTCGGCGGGGCCACCCAGCAGGAAATCGGGCTTGCGACCATCCGCGAAAACGTCGCCGTGGTGCTGCAACACCCGGCGTTGTTCAACGACACCGTGCGTGCCAACCTGACCATGGGGCGCACCCGCAGCGACCAGGCCTGTTGGCAGGCACTGGAAATCGCCCAGTTGGATGCTACCGTCAAGGCACTGCCGTTGGGGCTGGACAGCGTAGTGGGGCGCTCCGGCGTACGCTTTTCCGGCGGTCAGCGTCAACGCCTGGCCATTGCGCGAATGGTGTTGGCCGAGCCCAAAGTGGTGATTCTGGATGAGGCCACGTCCGCCCTGGACGCCGCCACCGAGTACAACCTGCACCAGGCGCTGGCGCGGTTTCTCAGTGGGCGTACTACACTGATCATCGCGCACCGGCTTTCAGCGGTGAAACAGGCTGACCGGGTACTGGTGTTTGATGGTGGGCACATCGCCGAGGATGGCGATCATCAGCAGTTGATCGCTGACGGTGGCCTGTACGCCAAGCTCTACGGACATTTGCAGCAAGTTAGGTGATGTTGGGTTTGCAATGATTGACCCTGGCAGGCACAAGAGTCTCCCCAGGAAATAGCGGCTTTCCTGCGCCGTTCAAGGTTCAGGCGCTGAATCGAGCCGGCGCCCTTGAGCGGATCGAGCGAATTTAGCCAAGATTGTGCTGTCAGGAGCGTTAATCACTCGCCTGTTTTTGGTAGTGCTTGTGCAAGGGACCTCATGAAGCAAAAGCGCACTCTCGGAACGACGTTAAGTACGCCTCGGTTGTTGGGCATCGTCTGGCCGTTTATCGCGGTGGTACTGTTCCAGGCATTGCTGGGTTGCGTCAGCCTTTACATGCTCTCGGCGGTACGCGGGTATGTGGCCGGTGAAAGCCTGTGGTCCAAGGGCCAGAAAGATGCGATCTACTACCTGACCCTTTACGCCGACAACCGCGATCCGGCCACTTACCTCAAATACCAGCAAGCCATCTCAGTGCCCCAAGGCGGGCATGAATTGCGCATTGCCCTCGACCGGCCCACCCCCGACCTGACGGCCGCGCGCCTGGGTATCCTCAAGGGCGGCAACCACCCTGATGACGTTTCCAGCCTGATCTGGCTGTACCTCAACTTCCGCCATTTCAGTTATCTGGAAAAGGCCATCGAGCTGTGGACCGTGGGCGACGGTTACCTGGTGCAACTGGATGACCTGGCGCGCGCCATGCATCGGGCGATCAGCGCTGACCAGGCCAGCAGCACCGACGTGCACGCCTGGAAAACGCGCATCACCGCCATCAACGACGGCGTTACGCCGGCTGCCAAGGCCTTCAGTGATGCTCTGGGCGAGGGCTCGCGGGTCATCCTGCGTCTGCTGTTGATCACTAACCTGGCCACCGCACTGGGCCTGATCGTGCTGGCCCTGCTGCGCACCCACAAGTTGCTGACCCAGCGCCATGCCTTCGCCGACGCGCTGCAGGTGGAGAAGGAGCGAGCGCAGATCACTCTTGAGTCGATCGGCGACGGCGTGATCACCACCGACGTCGACGGTGCCATTGCCTACATGAACCCTGCGGCGGAGGCACTGACTCACTGGCGCTCGGCGCAGGCCCAAGGGCTGCCCCTGGCGGCGCTGTTCAAGCTGCTGGACGAGAACGCCGAGCCGGACGGTTTTACGCTGCTGGAGCACATTATCAAGGGCCAGCTCAGTGGTGGCAGCGAACATTCGAAGCTGATCCAGCGCCTGGACGGCAGTACCGTGTCAGTGACGTTGGTGGGCGCGCCGATTCGCAGTGCAGGCAAGGTCAGCGGCGCGGTGCTGGTGCTGCACGACATGACTCAGGAGCGTCAATACATTGCCAACCTCTCCTGGCAAGCGACCCACGATGCGTTGACCGGCCTGGCCAACCGCCGCGAATTCGAGTATCTCCTTGAGCAAGTGCTGCACCCTGCGGGGCGCCAACAAAGCGGACGGCATGCGCTGATGTTCCTCGACCTTGACCAGTTCAAACTGGTCAACGACACCTGCGGTCATGCAGCGGGGGACGAATTGCTGCGCCACATCTGCGCACTGCTGCAATCGGACCTGCGTGAGGGCGACACGCTGGCGCGGCTGGGCGGGGACGAGTTTGGCATTCTGCTGGAGAACTGCCCGGTACCTGTGGCGGAAAAGATCGCCGAGAGCCTGCGCCATACCGTGCAAAGCCTGCATTTTGTGTGGAAGGGGCGGCCCTTCATGACCACCGTCAGTATTGGCCTGGTGCACATTTCGCAAACCCCGACCACGCTGGAAGCCTCGTTACGAGCCGCCGACATGGCGTGCTACATGGCCAAGGAAAAGGGCCGCAACCGTGTGCAGGTCTACCACGCGGATGACTCGGAGTTGTCTGTGCGTTTTGGCGAGATGGCTTGGGTGCAGCGCCTGCACATGGCGTTAGAGGAAAATCGTTTTTGCCTCTACGCCCAGGAAATCTCCCCGCTGGGCCAAACCGATGGCGGCAATGGCCATATTGAAATCCTGCTGCGCCTGCACGACGAGGCAGGCCGGATCATCCTTCCCGACAGTTTTATCCCGGCCGCCGAACGTTACGGTTTAATGACTTCGCTGGACCGCTGGGTGGTGGAGAACGTATTCAAGATCATCGCCCGTTGCATGCACGAGCGTGCGGGCCGACCTATGGCCATGTGTGCGATAAATCTGTCAGGGATAACTATTGGAGATGACGATTTTCTTGGGTTTTTACGTGAGAAATTCGAGGCTTACAGCATTCCGCCTGAAATGATTTGTTTTGAAATAACCGAAACCAGCGCTATAGCGAATTTGGGCAGTGCAATTCGCTTTATTAATGAACTCAAAGCCTTAGGTTGCCATTTTTCGCTCGACGATTTTTGCGCCGGAATGTCCTCATTCGCCTATCTGAAACATTTACCTGTAGACTTCCTGAAGATCGATGGAAGTTTCGTAAAGGATATGCTGGACGACCCGATTAACCGCGCTATGGTCGAAGTGATCAACCACATCGGCCATGTCATGGGTAAGCGCACAATTGCCGAGTTTGTTGAAACACCGCAAATCGAACAGGCGTTACTGGAGATAGGTGTGGATTACGCTCAGGGCTACCTGATTGAACGCCCGCAATTGTTTACCTTTGACAGCTTGCAGTGTCGACCTGTGCGGCCGCAGCCTCTGTTATTCAAGGCGCCCGGCACATTCCGCTGAAACTTTGCTGGTCTGTACAATCACACTTAAAAAGGAGCCTTACAGTGATCGACACATTCAACAGAACCGGCCCGCTTATGGAAGCCTCGAGTTACCCCGCCTGGGCGCAGCAATTGATCCAGGACTGTAGCGAGAGCAAGCGCCGAGTTGTCGAGCACGAACTGTATCAGCGCATGCGTGACAACACGCTCAGCGCCAAGACCCTGCGTCACTACCTGATCGGTGGCTGGCCAGTGGTTGAACAGTTTGCCTTGTACATGGCACAAAACCTCACCAAGACCAAGTTTGCCCGTCATCCTGGGGAGGATATGGCGCGCCGGTGGTTGATGCGCAATATTCGCGTGGAGCTCAACCACGCCGACTATTGGGTGCATTGGGCCCGTGCCCACGGCGTCAGCCTGGAAGAACTGCAAGCGCAGAACGTACCGCCTGAACTGCACGCACTGAGCCATTGGTGCTGGCATACCAGCTCGGCCGATTCGTTGATTGTCGCGATTGCCGCCACCAACTACGCGATCGAAGGTGCAACCGGTGAGTGGTCGGCGGTGGTGTGCTCGACCGGTGTTTACGCGGCAGCCTTCCCTGAGGAAGACCGCAAGCGCGCCATGAAGTGGTTGAAGATGCACGCGCAGTATGACGACGCCCACCCATGGGAAGCGCTGGAAATCATCTGCACCCTGGCCGGGACGAATCCCAGCAAAGCCCTGCAGGTAGAGCTGCGCCAGGCGGTGTGCAAGAGCTACGACTACATGTACCTGTTCTTGGAAAGCTGCATGCGGTTGGAGAACGAAAAAGCAAAGGCGCCTGCGGCCACTCGCGAACGTCAGGTTCGCGTCGCCAGCGAGGCGTGATGTAAGCGTGATGGCGGGGTGTTTACCCCGCCATTGCCAAGCGGTTGCGACCTTCACGCTTGGCCACGTACAAGGCGTTGTCGGCACGGCGCAACAGGCTTTCGGCAGACTCGGCGGCCAACAGCGTCGAACACCCCAGGCTCACCGTCAGTTCGACCCGTGTGGTCTCCGCCCAATAGTCCTGAGCTTGTGCCGCCTTGCGCAGGCGCTCGCCGACCATACCTGCCGCGTCCCGGCCGGTGTTGGAGAGCAGGATCAGAAACTCTTCCCCGCCAAATCGAAACACCATGTCGACATTGCGCAGCTGGCTTTTGATCGCCCCGGCCACCGCGCGCAGAACGGTGTCGCCGGTTGCATGGCCGTGAGTGTCGTTGATCTTCTTGAAGTGATCGATGTCCAGCATCAGCAGGGACAACGGGTTCATGTGCCGTCGGGCCATGTCGATTTCGCGTTGCAGGGTCTGGTCCATGGCCACGCGATTACCGGTTTCGGTCAACGGGTCGCGCAGAGCGCTGCGAGTGGCGGCGCGGTAGAGCAGGGCATTGCGCATCGGGTAAAGCAAGGTTGCCAGCAGCGCTTCAAGCTGGACCAGTTCGTCTTCCAGCAAGCGTTGATTGCGTCGAAAGACCAGCTCGCCCAAGTGCTCACCTTCATGGCTCAAGGCATAGCTCACCGAGTGGTGGCCGCGATGACCAAATTCCAGGCGCAGGTCGCTGGCTTCGTGGCGATACTGCAATGCGTCCAAAGGCACCAGGCGCTGAATCTCGCGAAAGAACAGGCCAAGGATGCGCTGGGGCTCCAGACTGACTTGCAATTGTTGGCTCAATTGCTGACGAAGCTGGGCAAACGACGTCGGTCGACGGGGTGGCAGGAGAGATGGCTGACCAAAACCCAGGCGTTGCAATTTGGCACTGTCGAAGTCAATTGCGTGAGTCTGGGTCGGTGTTTTCATAAGCTATCTGCCTCTAAGCACTTAACTGTCTTACAGGCTGCGTGAGAGTGGCGAGTGCCAAGCGTCTTACTGTTCCTTCAGTTCCGTAAAACATTGGTAACAGTTTAAACCGCTTTACCATGGGTTATAACCCCTGGATACCGCCGCACGTCTTGTCATCGCCTAACCTGCTTGAAAGGGATTAGAGCGAGATTCATGCCATTTCGTTTAACTTATTAAAACTTCTTATAAATCAACGACCGTTTTACAGAGTAAAAACAGTCGTTGGGTACTGACGTCAGTTATTTGGCTGATTGAACCAGCGTAGTGCTGTCAATTTGGTCAATCGACGTCACGCCGGTCAGCGTCATGGCCACGCGCATCTCCTTGGCGAAGATGTCCAGCAGGTTTTCAACGCCGTGCTGGCCATCGGCGGCCAGCGCGTAGGCCGTTGCGCGTCCCAGCAGGCAGGCCTTGGCACCCAGTGCGAGCATGCGCACCACATCCAGCCCGGAACGGATGCCCGAGTCGACCAGTACCGTCAGGTCATCGCCAACCACATCAGCAATCGGCGGCAAGGCTCTGGCGGTAGAGAGCACGCCATCGAGCTGACGGCCGCCGTGGTTGGAGACCACGATACCGTCGGCGCCGAAACTCAGCGCATCCTTGGCATCCTGCGGGTCGAGAATGCCTTTGATGATCATCGGGCCTGTCCAGAATTCACGGATCCACTCCAGGTCTTTCCAACTGATCGACGGGTCGAAGTTGTTGGCCAGCCAGCCGATGTAATCTTCCAGATGAGTAGGTTTGCCTAGGTATTTTGAGATATTGCCCAGGTCGTGCGGGCGGCCCATCAGGCCTACGTCGAAGGCCCATTGCGGTTTGGTGACCGCTTGCAGCATGCGTCGCGATGCCGCGAACGGCCCGGACATGCCGGAGTGCGCATCGCGGTAACGCGCGCCAGGCGTCGGCATGTCCACGGTGAATACCAGTGTGGTGACCCCGGCAGCCTGCGCACGCTCCAGCGCATTGCGCATGAACCCACGGTCCTTGAGCACGTAGAGCTGGAACCAGATCGACTGCGGGCTCTGCGACGCCACTTCTTCAATCGAACACACCGACACCGTCGACAAACAAAACGGAATGCCCTTGTTCGCCGCTGCCTTTGCCGCTTGCACCTCACCGCGCCGCGCGTACATGCCGGTAAGCCCCACCGGGCTCAGGATCACGGGCATGGCCTGTTCCTGGCCGAACAGGTGGGTCTTGAGGCTCAGGTTGTCGACATTGCGCAGGACGCGCTGGCGCAGGCTGATCTCGGCCAAATCCGAACTGTTGGCGCGCATCGTGTGTTCGGCGTAGGCGCCGCCGTCGATGTAGTCGAACAGAAAGCGCGGCAGTTTGCGCTTTGCGGCTGCGCGGTAATCGGAAGCGGACGAGATGATCATCAACAGGGTCTCCACTAGGCAAGGTGGGTTCAGCATAAGGAAAGATCTGGCATGATAAAAACAACTTTTATCGCTAGCAGCCAGTCGCTAAAGGAATACCGATGAACCTCAGAACATTGCGCGCCTTTGTCGAAGTGGTGCGCCAGGGCGGTTTCTCCCAGGCGGCCCAAGTGGTGTCCCTGACTCAGTCCACCGTGAGCAAGGCGGTCAAGACGCTGGAAGATGAGTTGGGTACGCCGCTGCTCAATCGCCTCGGCCACAGGAACGAACTGACCGCCGCTGGCGAAATTGCCTACCGCCGCGCGCTGGTGTTGCTCGCTGAACGCAACGATTTGGTGGCCGAGATCAACGACCTGCGCGGGCTCAAGCGCGGCGTATTGCGCATTGGCTTGCCGCCCGTGGGCTGCGGCGTGTTGTTTGCCGCGATGTTCGCCGCTTACCGCAGGCTGTACCCGGATATCGATATCGAGCTTACCGAGTATGGCAGCAAGAAATTGCGTGAATGCCTGGAAGCCGGGGAGGTCGATCTGGCGGCGCTGCTGTTGCCCATGGATGAAGATTTCGACTATCAGTCGGTGCGCAACGAACCCTTGATGGCCGTGCTGCCCATGAGCCATCCACTCGCCCAATGTACGCGCATTGATTTCAACGACCTGGCGGATTCGCCGTTTATCCTGTTCGAAGCGGGTTTCGCCCTGAATGCCAAGATCCTTGCGGCCTGTGAACGCAAGGGCGTGACGCCGAGGGTAACGGCACGCAGCGGCCAGATCGACTTTATCGTCGACTTGGTGGCGGCG
Source organism: Pseudomonas sp. NFX183 (assembly GCF_047943075.1). Lineage (NCBI taxonomy): Bacteria > Pseudomonadati > Pseudomonadota > Gammaproteobacteria > Pseudomonadales > Pseudomonadaceae > Pseudomonas > Pseudomonas sp. NFX183. The sequence continues at coordinate 4,255,927 of NZ_CP181333.1, forward strand.
GGGCTAGGCGTCGCTTTCCTGCCGCGCATGCTTGCGCACAAGCATCAACAACCCGGCATCGCCTTGATTGCCCTGGACGAGGCGCACACTGATTGGCACATCGCCCTGGCGTGGCGCGCCAGTGCGCACCTGCCGCCCGCCGCCCGCGCCTGGCTGGACCTGGCCAAGGAAATGGCCAGCCCGGTATAGACGTTCACAGCGGTTGACGGAAGTAATTCTGGAAAATATGCCTCAGTGCTTGACTTCTTCTTTTTAATCAGTAACATACGGCGCATTCCGCGATAGCTCAGTTGGTAGAGCAAATGACTGTTAATCATTGGGTCCCTGGTTCGAGTCCAGGTCGTGGAGCCAGATAGAGAAAAGCCTGCAGAGATGCAGGCTTTTTTTTGCCTTGGATTTGGTGCGCCATCACGCGTTGACGCTCTCGGTTCGGCAGTCCTACGATCGCACTCGAATAGTAGCTCAAGGCTATCTCTTCATTTCGCCCGGCTGCTGGAAGACGCTGAATTGGTGGTGGTGGCGGCGCCGGCCTACCTGCAGCGCGCCGGCACGCCGCAGACGTTGGAGGATCTGCCGTCGCACGAGTGCATTCAGTTTGAATTGCCCAGCAATGGCCGACGCATTCCCTGGTTGTTCCAGGTGCAAGGCCAGGAACAGGCGTTTGCCGGGGAGGCGGGTTACAGCGTTTCTCATGACGTGCTGGGCGGCGTGACCTTGGCCAAGCATGGCGCGGGGCTGTTTCAGACCTACAAGTTCATCGTCGAACACGAACTGGCTGACGGCGCGCTCCTGGAGGTGTTGAAGCCGTTTGGCGGGCGCACGCGACCGTTTACGTTGCTGTACCCCCACGGGCGCTATGTGCCGCACCGGGTGCGGGCGTCTGTGGATTTTTTGCTGGCGTATCGGGACGTGTGGGCGGCGCCGTAGACGCGGCGATGTCCCATGTCAGCAGGAGTTGGCTGATCGCTACATTGAGGGTTTCAAACGACGCATTGTCACGCGCCAGAATGGAAACACCCTGCAGAAAGCTGTCATACACCGTCGCCATTGCCGCCACATTGATCGTGTCCGGCAACTGCCCGGCACTCACACCTCGCGCCACGCACGCCACAATCCCTGCCCGGGTCCGTGCGCGTGAGTGGGTCAATGCGTCGGTGACCCGTGCATTTTCCGGGCTCGGCGCACTCATCACCCCCAGCGTGACCATGCAGCCCTTGGGGTGGGCGTTGTCACACTGCATGCGCGCCGATTGGCGCAGCGCCGTTTCGAGGGCCTGCCGCGGCGGCAGGGTTTCGTCCCACAGGCATTCGGTAACCTGAGCGTAGGTGGTCAGGTAGCGTTGCACGCACTCATCGAACAGCGCCTCTTTGGAGCCGAACGCCGCATAAAAACTTGGCGCGGAAATGCCGCCACCCAGGCCGGCCTTGAGCTGGGCGAGGGAAGTGGCGTCGTAGCCGTGCTGCCAGAACAGATGCATGGCCTGTTCCACGGCCTGCTCACGGTCGAAGTTACGCGGGCGGCCCATTTGTGCCATTTCGTTTCTCCTGTTAGATACATATAAATACTAGTCGATACATAAGTCATTGACAACGCGCTCACCCTGCACGCAAGATCTGTAACGATCAGTATTTAAATCGCCTCGGCTTTAAGGAGTTGCCTGTGACACCCTCACTCAGCGTATCCGCCGCGTCCGACCGCCTGCCCATCGGCGCATTGCTCGCGTTGGCCATGACCGGCTTCATTTGTATCGTCACCGAAACACTGCCCGCCGGCCTGTTGCCGTTGATCAGCGAGGGCGTGGCGATTTCGCCGTCGTTGGCCGGGCAGATGGTCACCGCCTACGCGCTGGGTTCGGTGCTGGCGGTGATCCCCATGACCATTGCCACCCGCGGCTGGCGCCGGCGCAATGTGCTGTTGCTGACCATCGTCGGTTTTCTGCTGTTCAATTCCATCACGGCGCTGTCGTCGCACTATGGCGTGACCCTGGTGGCGCGCTTCTTCGCCGGCGTGGCGGCGGGGTTGGCCTGGAGCCTGCTGGCTGGTTACGCCCGCCGCATGGTCGCGCCGCATCAACAGGGCAGAGCGCTGGCCTTGGCGATGGTCGGCACGCCGATTGCGCTGTCGCTGGGTGTACCGCTGGGCACCTGGCTGGGCGGGCTGGTGGGCTGGCGTACCACGTTCGGCCTCATGTCGGCGCTGACGCTGATGTTGATTGTGTGGGTGCTGGTGAAAGTCCCGGACTATCCGCCCCAGGCCGCGCACCAGCGTGTGTCGCTCGGCAAGGTGCTGACCACGCCCGGTGTACGGCCCGTGCTGGCGGTGGTGATCAGTTGGATGCTGGCGCACAACATTCTGTACACCTATATTGCCCCGTTCGTGGCGCCGGCCGGCTTGGGCGACCGCGTGGATGTGGTGCTGCTGGTGTTCGGGATTGCTGCATTGGCGGGAATCTGGCTGACGGCCAAGTTGGTCGAGCCGCTGTTGCGCCGTACCGTGCTGGTCAGTCTGGCGACGTTTGCGGCCGTGAGCGTGGTGTTCGGTTTTGTAGGCAATAGGCCGCAGGTGATTTACCTCGGCGTGGCAGTGTGGGGTTTGAGTTTTGGCGGCGCGGCGACCTTGCTGCAAACAGCCCTCGCGGACGCGGCGGGTGACGGCGCAGACGTGGCGCTGTCGCTGAACGTGGTGGCATGGAACAGCGCGATTGCCGGCAGTGGCGTGGTGGGCGGCGTACTGCTCGATACCTGGGGCGTTGCCTCATTTCCCTGGGCAATGGCGCTGTTGGTCGCGCTGTCGTTTGCGATTGCCTGGCGCGCGCGGACCCATGCGTTCAAGCCAGGCGCGCGCGGGGCGGGCATTGACAGGGTTGCTGAAAAACGCGTGAAGCGGCCGCACTAAAATGCCTTGCGGGGGTCAATAAACCTCGCAAGATCATCCACTTGGCTCCGCCAGCGGAGCCTGCCGCTTACTCCCTTTCAAAGAAGTCATGCATGCACCTGCGCAAAATTGCAGTCGGGCTGTCAGCCCTTGTTTTGCTTTCCACCGGGGCAGATGCCCGTGGTTTGTTCGACCTTATCAAGCCACCCGCCCAGGCACACACTTCACGCGCAGGCTCGACCAGCCAGCGCGCGGCCCTCGACCTCTATTCCAGCAAGCAACAGCAACCCACGTTCGCCAGCTGCGCCGATCTGTTCCCCGGTGCCACACCGATCAACACCGCCACCGTGCCCAGCATCATGAAACCCATGGCGTTGTGTTCCGATAATTTTGCGGTGCTCTACTCGCAAACGAGCAAGACGCCGCTGGTGGTGGTCGAGCGCTTGAACGCCGCGCAGCTCAAGGACGCCAAAGGCGAGGAACGCACCAACCAGTTCTACGCGGACCCGCGCATCCCCAAAGGCGCTCGCGCCGAGTTGAGCGACTACCGCAGCCAGCACCCGGCCGTGGACCGTGGTCATCAGTCCCCGGCAGCCGACGCGCCGAGCGCGAATGCCATGGCGCAATCCTTCGCGCTGTCGAACATGGTGCCGCAAGACCCTACCAACAACCGCAAGATCTGGAGCAAGGTGGAGGCGGATGTGCGCAAGTTTGCCGTGCGTGCCGGCGGCGATGTGTTTGTGTTCACCGGCCCGTTGTTCGACGCGGGCTACAGCACCATCGGCGACAACAAGGTCTGGGTGCCGACGCGCCTGTTCAAGCTGGTGTACGACGCCTCGTCGAAACGTGCCTGGGCCTATGTGCTGCCCAACGCTGAAACGCGCATCCAGAAGCCGATGGACTACGAGACGTTTGTGAAGAGCACTGGCCTCAAGCTGCTGGGCAATCTGCCGGTCACGGGGTCGGTGGGTCGGACGTGATCACCTGCGGCCGATCCAGCTGGCGCTTGATTGTGTAGAGCGCCACGCCCACCGCCAGGATGCCTGACACCGCGCCGACCACCAGCGCCCAGCGCGGGCCCAAGTGGTCGGCGACCCAACCGACGATGGGCGCGCCAATTGGCGTGCCGCCCAAGGCGACGGCGACGCGCAGGGCGATTACCCGGCCGCGCATCGCGGGCTCGGTGGTCAGTTGCATCAGGCTGTTGGTAGTGTTGCTGAAGGTCATGGCGCCCACGCCGATGACCACCAGCGCAATCGCAAACGTCCAGTAATTGGGCGCCAGGGCTGCAAGCACGCAGCCAAATCCAAACACTGCCGCGCCGGTCAGCAAAGACTTGAACCGGGGTCGTTCGCTGCCCGCGGCAATCAGCGCACCGGCGATGGTGCCGATGGCCAGGGTCGAGGTCAGCAGCCCGTAGCCGCGCGCGTCGGCGTGGAACACGGTGACGGCCATGGTCGAGATGAAAATCGGGAAGTTCATGCCGAAGGTGCCGATCAGAAACAGCATCAGCAGGATCGCCTTCAGGTCCGGCCGTGCCCACACGTAACGCATGCCTTCGGTAAGGCTGCCTTTGGTACGCAGCGCGCGCACCTTGGTGTGTTGAGTTGAGACGCGCAGGAAAAACAGCGATGCAAGCACCGCAAAAAAGCTCGAGCCATTAAGCAGGAACGCCCAGCCAGTGCCCACTGACGCGATGGTCACGCCGGCCACAGCCGGGCCGATCATGCGCGCCATGTTGAACGAGGTGGAGTTGAGTGCGATGGCGTTGGACAAGTCCTTCTCGCCCACCAGTTCCGCGACGAAAATCTGCCGCACCGGCGCATCGAATGCCGAGGCGCAGCCGGATAAAAACGCAAACACGTACACATGCCACAGCTGCACGAAGCCGGTGATGGTGAACACGCCCAGCGTCAGCGCCAGCAGGCCCATCACCGCCTGAGTGAAGATCAACAGTTTGCGCTGGTCGTAGTGATCGGCAGCAAACCCGGTCCACGGCAGCAACAACAGTTGCGGCCCGAACTGCAGCGCCATGACGATACCCACCGCGGCGGCGTTGTGCGGCGTGAGTTGAGTCAGCACCAGCCAGTCCTGGGCGGTGCGTTGCATCCAGGTGCCGACGTTGGACACCAGCGCGCCGGCGGCCCAGATGCGGTAGTTGGGGCTGCGCAGGGAACGGAACGTGCCGAGGAAACTCATGACGGCTTCAGTTCCCCCGGTTGTCGAGCAACTCGATGATGGCTTGCGCCGTGCCCGATTCGCCCAGCTTGGGGAACACGTGCTGCAGGCTGTAGGCGTGGGCTTCGGGGCTGACGTCGGTCATGGCATCGATGGCCAGGGTCACGTTGAAGCCAAATTCATACGCCTGCCGCGCGGTGGCTTCGACGCCGGTGCCGGTGACGACGCCAGTGATCACCACTTGCGTGACATTGAGCGCCTTCAACTGCGCTTCAAGGTCCGTGTTGGCGAAGGCGCCCCAGCTGCGTTTGGTCACCAGAATGTCGCTGGGCTGCTGGCCGAGTTGCGCAATCAAATCGGCCCAATCGGCTGGCAGCTCAGTGCTGCGACGCGGCCGCTCGGTGCGTCCCGGCGCAAAGCCGCTGACATTCACCAGCACCACCGGCAGCCCGCGTTCGCGAAAGGCGTCGAGCAGTGCACGCGACCGCTCTATCACCTCGCCAATGGAATGAATAAAAGGGTAACCCACGATGCCGTGTTGCAGGTCCACGATGATCAGGGCGGTTGTTGCATCCAGCGAGGTGACAGCCATGCTATTTCCTCAATCGGGTGATTCAAAAGTCGGCGAGGCGCTCCAGCAGTTTCACCGCAGCGGCGAGTTCGTGTTGTTCCTGGGGTGACAGCTGTTCCTGCAGCGCGTGCAGCAGCCAATCGTCTTTGGCAGCGCGGCTTTGGGTCAGGTGTTTGCGCAAGGTGGGCGTCAGTTCGATCAGCGTCTGCCGGCCATCGGATGGGTCAGGCTTGCCGCTGACGGCTTGCATTGCCTCAAGCCCGGCCACGGTGATGCGCATCGACTGCGGCCGCACGCTTTCAGCGCGGGCGAGGGCGGACACGGTCGTCGGGCCATCGCGGTCCAGGCGCAGCAACACCGACTTTTGCGCGGTGGTGAAATCATCGGGGTGAGTCTGTTCGCGCAGGCGGCGGATCAGCTTGCCCAGTGAGATGCGCAGTTCGGCGGCCAGGGTGGCGGCGCCAGGAGAAGAGTTGGTCATGCCTTAACCGTAGCACCCGTGCAGGAAAACTCTACAGTTTGGCTGTATAAATTTTTCTTCATAAAGGCTACTTGTTGTGGCGAGCGGGCTTGCCCCGCGTTGGGCTGCGAAGCAGCCCCAGTTCGGTTAACGCGATTTTCCAGTAAGACCTCGCTGGCAGGTTTTAGGGCCGCTTCGCGCCCCAGCGCGGGGCAAGCCCGCTCGCCACAGGAAGCCCGCTGGCCAAAATAAGCGAGCGCACCACACCACGGCCCTCGGTTTATACTCGCCCCCCATTGCAAACCTTCAAACTCAAACAACCCGAGATCCCCGATGAGTACCTCTCTCTCCCTTGCCCCCGCGCGCAAACCCATCGCGCCGCTGCTGGCGTTTATCCTCCTGGTGGCGGGCGCGGTGTTCCTGCAAAGCAGTGTCGGCTCACGCCAGGTGCTGTTGCTGGTGGTCGGCGCGGCACTGGGTTTGACCCTGTATCACGCCGCCTTTGGCTTTACCTCGGCCTGGCGCGTGTTCATCAATGATCGGCGTGGCGCCGGCTTGCGAGCGCAGATGGTGATGCTGGCGGTGGCGGTCGTGCTGTTTTTCCCGGCGCTGGGGGCAGGCACGCTGTTGGGTCAGCCGGTGGTTGGGCTGGTGGCGCCGGCCGGCGTGTCGGTGGTGTTTGGCGCGTTTATCTTCGGCATTGGCATGCAGCTGGGCGGCGGTTGTGCCTCAGGCACGTTGTTCACCGTGGGCGGCGGCAATGCGCGCATGTTGGTGACGTTGTTCTTCTTCATTTGCGGGTCGTTGATCGCCACCCACCATGTTGATTGGTGGTTTGCACTGCCGGCGTTCCCGGCGGTGTCCATCGTCAAAAGCTTCGGCGTCGTACCAGCGCTGCTCTTGAGCCTGGCGGTGTTCGCGATCATTGCAGCCGTCACCGTGCGCCTGGAGAAGGGCCGTCATGGCCAACTGGAAGAAGGCGTGACCAGCGAGCACACCGGCCTGCGCCGTTTCCTGCGCGGGCCGTGGCCCTTGGTATGGGGCGCGATTGGTTTGGCGCTGCTCAACTACGCCACCCTGGCGCTGGCCGGGCGGCCGTGGGGCATTACCTCGGCGTTCGCGCTGTGGGGCGCCAAGGTCGCCAGCGGTTTGGGTGTGGACGTGGCCAGCTGGGCGTTCTGGCAGGTGCCGGGCAATGCCAAGGCCCTGGCCGCACCGGTGTGGGAAGACATCACCAGCGTGATGGACATCGGCATCGTCCTTGGTGCGCTGCTGGCGGCCGGCCTGGCCGGGCGTTTTGCGCCCAGCCTGAAAATCCCCGCGCGCTCGCTGGTGGCGGCGGTGATCGGTGGCTTGCTGCTGGGTTACGGTTCGCGCCTGGCGTACGGTTGCAATATCGGCGCGTACTTCAGCGGCATCGCCTCGGGCAGCCTGCATGGCTGGGTATGGTTGGTGGCGGCGTTTATTGGTAACGGTGTGGGCGTGCGGTTGCGTCCCTTCTTCTTTGCGGGCGAGCGGCCGCAGGTGGCGCTGAGCGGCTGCTGAGCGAACCAGTGAGGTATGCGGCATGATTCGAGAACTCAGGACCTTCGTCAGCGCCGCGCGGCGCGGCACTTTTGCCGCTGCCGGTCAGCAGGTAGGGCTGACGCAATCGGCGGTGAGCGCGCAGATCAAGCACCTTGAAGACGCGCTGGGGGTGAAGCTGTTCGACCGCACCGGCCGCTCCGCCACCCTCAACTCGGCAGGGCAGCGTGCGGTGCCGCTGGCGGAGGAAATCCTCGATATTTTCTCGCGCATGGGCACGCCCGACAGGGCCAACAACTTCCACGGTTCGTTGCGCATCGGCGCCATCGGCAGTGTGCAGACCGGCATCCTGCCCAAGGCGCTGGTGGCCCTCAAACAGCGTGCGCCGTTCATTGAAGTCAACCTGGTGCCGGGGGTTTCGCTGAACCTGCTCAGCCAGGTCGATGCCGGTGAACTGGACCTGGCGATCATGATTCGCCCGCCGTTCAACCTGCCAAAGGAGCTGAATGTCGAGGTCATCGCCCGCGAGCCTTTTGTGCTGATCACCGCCAAGGACGTGCCGGGCGATGACCCGTTGCAGATCCTGCGCGAGCAGCCGTTTGTGCGATACGACCGGGGCTCGTTCGGTGGCCGCCAGGTCACGCAGTTTCTCAAGGAGCAAAAGATCCAGACGCAGCAGGCGCTGGAGCTTGATGAGTTGGATGCCATCGTCAAGATGGTCCGCAGCGGCCTCGGCGTGTCCCTGGTGCCGCTGGCCGGCTTGTGGCTGGAACACGGCAGCGACGTGCGGGTTTTGCGATTGGACGACCTTACCTTCTATCGCGAAATCGTCTTGCTCACCAAGTACACCCAGCGCCAACTGCCGCTCTTCGCGTTATTCAGGGCGTGCATCATGGAAGTGCTCGGTGCGCCGAAGTAGGGCGTGAGCATCGAAAAAATTGAGGCTCAGGACGAAAGATATGCGCTTTATCGCACGGTCTTTCTGGTGAAGAATCGAGTTCTGAATAACAGAACCCGCAGGTAGCCACCGTGAGCCTTTCGCCCTTTCATTTAGCTATTCCCGTCTACGACCTCGCCGCCGCCCGCCACTTCTACGGCGACGTGTTTGGCCTTCGCGAAGGTCGCTCCAGCGCGCAGTGGGTCGATTTCGACTTTTACGGTCACCAGTTGGTCATCCACGAACACCCCAAGACTGAATCCCAGGCATCGGTGCACTCCAACCCTGTCGATGGTCATGACGTACCGGTCCCGCATTTCGGCATCATCCTGCACTGGGACCAATGGGAAGCCCTGGCCGATCGGCTCAGAGCGCGTGAAACCCGGTTTGTGATCGAACCCTACATCCGCTTTCAGGGCCAGGTCGGCGAGCAAGCCACCATGTTCCTGTTTGACCCGTGCGGCAACGCGCTGGAGTTCAAGGCGTTCAAGGACATGAGCCAGTTGTTCGCCAAGTAGTTGCCATCCGCGCGACCGTCGCCACCCGAGCGACGGCGTCAATAAGACGTGAAGCTGCATGCCTGCCGCATGAGAGAAGTGACGTGATGTCTGACGTTGACTGTGATTTTCGGCCTGTGCGTGCCGAACAGCGCTGGCAGTTCGAGCCGTGTGGCGACAGCTGCATCGTGGTGGTGTTTGCAACGCTGTTCAGCGCGCCGGCCAACCGCCGTGCCGTGGCGTTCAGTGCCACGCTGCATGACCTGTTGGCGCGTGGGCTGCTTGGCGGCGTGACCGATGTGATCCCGGCGATGGTGTCCGTGGGCGTGCATTATGCCCCGCCTATCATCGCCAGACTGTACCCCGGATCAGTGCCCTACGACGCTATTGCCCAGGTGTTGGAAAACGCCCTGACTCAACAGCACAACCTGGCGCGCATCACGCCAAAGCGCCTGGAAATCCCGGTGTGCTACGAGGGCGACTACGCGCCGGATCTGCTGGACATCGCCAATGCCTGCGCCATCACACCCAGCGAAGTCATCGCCGCACACAGCGGGCAGTGGGTCGATGTATTGATGGTGGGTTTCGCACCGGGCCATCCCTATATCGGCATGCACGAGCCTGCGCTGAAACTGACGCGCCGCGCCGTACCGCGCACGCAGGTCACGCGCGGCAGCGTGGGCCTGGCCAATTGTCAGAGCGTGATTTACCCCGCTGATTTGCCGGGTGGCTGGAACATAGTAGGCCGTACACCGTTGTCGATGTTCTCGCCGGCCAATCAGCCGCCTTGCCTGTTGAGCGGTGGCGATCAGGTGCGCTTCGTGCCCATCACCGCCCGTGAATTTGAACAACTGGCCGGAGCGCAGCGATGACCATCAAAGTGATCAGGCCCGGTCTGTTTTCCACCTTTCAAGACACCGGCCGCGTGGGCTTCCAGCATTGGGGCGTGCCGGTCAACGGCGCCATGGACCAGGACGCGCATGCGCTGGCCAACCTGTTGGTGGGCAACCCGACCACTGCTGCAACCCTGGAAATCACCCTTCAAGGCCCGGTCTTGTGCTTTCAGGCACAGGCGCTGATCGCCCTGGCCGGGGCTGACCTGGGCGCGCGCCTGGACGGTGTTGCGCTGCAACCGGGGCACGCCGTGCGCGTCAAACCGGGCGCGATGCTTGGCTTCGAGAAGCGTGAGTACGGCGCGCGGGCTTATCTGGCCGTGGCCGGCGGTTATCTGCTCACGCCAGTGATGAACAGCGCCAGCACGTATAGCCGGGGAGGGTTTGGCGGGCTGTCGGGGCGCGCACTGCAAGCCGGCGATGTGATCCCCATTTGCTCATCGTTCGCAAACCCCGTGCGGTTGAATATTCCTGCGGGCTGGCGGCTTGGCGCGCCGACACGTCCAGCTTGCATTCGGGTGCTGCCGGGGCGCGAATGGGCTGACTTCACCGAAACGGCTCGCCATGACTTCCTGCATGAGCCCTATCAGCTGACCGCTGCCTCGGATCGCATGGGGTCTCGATTGGAGGGCGCTGCGCTGGACCTGACGCAGCCCCGTCAGCTGCTGTCCGAAAGCGTGGCATTCGGCACCGTGCAAGTGCCCGCCGGCGGCCAGCCGATTGTGCTGATGGCAGACCGGCAAACCACCGGTGGCTACCCGCGTATCGCCCAGGTGGCCAGTGTGGATTTACCCAAACTGGCGCAACTGATGCCCGGCGATGACATTCGATTCTCGCTGATTGATTTACCCACGGCTCAAGCGTTGTTCGTGGCGCGTGCACACGCGCTGCAACGACTGGAGGCCGCCCACTGAGCAAAAACCGTCGCTACCGATAATAAAAACAGGAGCGCTAGATGATTAAGCCCACGTTCACACTTCTTACTGTCGAGCATTAAAACCCCTCGCAACCTGACGGGTTTACTTCTGGGTGGAACTGTCCACCTCAATAACTCAAATGACCAACGGTCAGAGTGGAAGGTGTTTATGTCTCGCGTGATCGCTACTCCCATCCCATCGCCGCGTTTGGGCGAGTTCGACAAGACCGCTGACAGCAGCGCCACCAGGATCGCCAAGCGGGCAGCCATCGCCGCCGCGACGGGCACTGCAGTGGAGTATTACGAGTTCGGTGTGTACGGCTTTATGGCGACGATTATCGCGCCGTTGTTTTTCCCCAGTGATAACGCCGCCGCCGCGCTGCTGGCCACGTTGGCGGTGTTTGGCAGTGCGTTCTTGATCCGGCCGTTGGGCGGCATTCTGCTCGGGCGGCTGGCGGACCGCATCGGTCGGCGCAAAGTATTGCTGAGCACCGTCATCGGAATGGGCACCGCGACCGCGATGATCGGGCTGTTGCCGACGGCGGCCCACGTGGGGATTGCTGCGCCGATCCTGCTGGTGCTGATCCGGCTGGCGCAGGGCTTTTTCGCCGGCGGTGAGGTGATCGGCGCTGCGGCCTTTCTGGCCGAGTCTTCACCCAAGGGCCGCCGTGGCTTCTACGGTGCCTTCACGCCGGTGGGTGTTGCGATTGGCGGGTCGATGGCAGCGATCATCTGCGGCATCACCACCGGCCTGGTCGATGCACAGCAGCTGCAAGCCTGGGCCTGGCGTATCCCGTTTTTCCTGGCGATTCCGTTGGTGATCTTCTCGTGCATCATGCGCCACAACGTCGAGGAGACGCCTGAGTTCAAAGCCTTTCTCGCCGTGGAAAAGCCGCCCACCGCGCCGGTCAAGGAGGTGCTCACGCAGAACCTGCCGGCGGTGTTGCGCGTGGTGGTGTTCGCCTTTGCACAGAACGCCGGCTACTACATCGGCCTGGTGTTCATGAACATCTACCTGACCACCTACCTGCATTTCGAGAAGTCCAAGATCTACTGGGTCATCGCCGGCGTCAGCCTGTGCATGGCCGCGCTGATGCCGTTCTGGGGCGGGCTGTCGGATCGCATTGGGCGCAAGAAAGCCCTGGCCATCGGCTTTGTCGGTTATGCGGTGCTGGTTATTCCGATGATGGTGTTGATGAACAACAGCAGCCTGTTCATCGCGGTCCTGGCGTTTTTTGTGGCGACGCTGCCGATGCCGGTGATCCAGTCGGTGGGCTACCCGACCTATGCCGAGCAGTTTCCCACTCGGGTTCGTTACACCGGCATGGCCCTCAGCATCAATCTGGGCGCCATCCTGGGCGGCGGGATCACGCCTTACATCGTCACAGCACTGATCGGCTCGACCGGCAATTTGCTGATCCCGGGGTTTTTCATGGCCGGCGCGGCGGTCTGTGCGTTGATTGCCCTGACCACCCTGCGTGAAACCTCGCAAGGTGCTTTGCGTCGCTGACAATGGATGTCCGAATACGTCCTCAAGTGGTCCGGCACGTGCCTGTTGCTCACCTGCCGCACTGCCTAGTATGGCTTGCATCATTCACTGAACTGTACGCCAACAGGACACCTCATGAGCCGCAAAGCCCTTATTGTTATTGATGCCCAGCATTCGTTCCGCCATTCAAGCTACTGGTCCGAAAATGACCTGCCGGGTTACCTGGAAAAGCAGCAGGCCCTCATTGATGGGTGTGTTCAACAGGGCATCCCGGTGATACAAGTCTTCCATGTGGAAGACCAGGGGCATTTTTCGCTGGCGTCGGGCAATGTTCGGGCATTGAGCGAATTGTCGATCAACCCTGACCGGGTCATTCACAAGCGCTTTCACAGCGCGTTCGCCGGCACGCCCCTGGCGGCGTGGCTCACGGAAATGGGAGTGACCACAGTGATCATCAGCGGCATCCGCACCGAACAGTGCTGTGAAACCACCACGCGGCAGGCGTCGGACAGTGGCCTGAGTGTGGATTTTGTCAGCGAAGCGACGTTGACCTTCCCGATGACCCACGCGCGCAGCGGCCGGGTCTATACCGCAGCCGAACTACGCGAGCGTACGGAGCTGGTGCTGGAAGGCCGCTTTGCGCGCATCGTCACGGTCGCCCAGGCATTGGAGGATTGACCCCGTGAGCGTGCCGGTGCTGTTTGTGCTGTTGCCCAACGTGCTGATGCTGGACCTGGCCGGTCCCGCCGAAGTGCTGCGCCTGGCCGCTCAGGTCGAGGACTCGACGGCCGTCGAGTTCGACTTGCAGTACGTCAGCCCGGTTGAAACGCTGCAAACGTCCATCGGCTTGCCCCTGACCGGGTTGGCGCCGCTTCCGCCAACCCTGGCGCCGGGCACGCTGGTGGTATTGGTGGGCTCCACGTCGAAGGTCAGCAAGGCGGGTCTGCAGGAATTTGACTCGGCCAGCAGCGTGCTGACCCAGTGGCTGCAAGCGGTGTTCGCGCCGTCTGGCGAGAAACTGGTCTGCGTCTGTGCGGGCGCCTTGAGCGCCGCCCGCGCCGGGCTGCTGGACGGACGCCAATGCACCACGCACCACGCGCTGTGCGCCTCTTTGCAGTCCATGGCGCCCAAGGCTCGAGTACTGGAAAACCGCTTGTACGTCACCGATGGCAACATCAGTTGTAGCGCTGGCGTCACTGCCGGCATCGACCTGATGCTGCATTGGGTTGCCGAGCTGGCCGGGCCGCGACTGGCCTGCGCGGTTGCGCGGGACATGGTGGTGTACATGCGCCGCAGCGGTGCCGATCCACAGCTGTCGGCCTGGATCGCCGGGCGCAATCACCTGCATCCCGCCGTGCATCGGGTGCAGGACGCCGTCGCCGCAGCCCCGTGTGAGCCGTGGACCGTCACGCGTATGGCCAGCCTGGCTTGCACCAGCAGCCGGCACCTGGCGCGACTGTTTCACGAACACGTCGGCATCAGTCCGCTGGATTATCTGCACACCCTGCGTTTAACCGTGGCGCGTGAATTACTGGTTGAGTCGACCCTGGACATGGAAACCGTCGCCGAGCGCGCGGGCTTTGGTTCGGCGCGGCACCTGCGACGTATCTGGGGCAAATATGAAGCGGGGACGCCTTCAGCTGGGCGTGTCGGTGGCAGCAGTTGACGCTTGATCGGCCTGCGCTTCGAGTTTGGCGCGGTCGGCTTTGCTGATGTATTTATCTTTGCTCTTGGGGGCCAATTTGGCGCTGGCCTTTTTCGCTTTGGCCTTGAAGAGCTGCTGCAGTTTTTTCTGGCGGTTCATGGTGTGCTACTCAGCGGGTAATTGATCGCATGATATCAGCTTGAGGCAGTGCGTCAGGCCCCGGCCTTGTGGAGTCAACATATGCTCAGGTTCATCGTTGGTGTTGCCAGTCTGGTGTTGTTATCGGTGCTACCGGCCGCCCACGCCGGCGACGCCTTCTACATCAATCCCGAATCGAACGCTGCCCAGTGGGTAAAACACAACCCGCAGGCGCCCGACGCGGCAACCATCCGTGTTGCCATTGCCCAGGTGCCGAGTGCCCTGTGGCTGACCGGCAGCAGCCAGGGCAGCGATCAACTTGAGCCGCGTGTGCACCGCTACGTATCCGCCGCCGCCACGGCCCGCGCCACACCGATTCTGGTCGCCTACAACCTGCCGCACCGTGACTGCAGCGGCGGCGCCTCTGCAGGCGGCGCGGCCGATGCGGCAGCGTATCGCGCCTGGATCGACCACCTGATCAACGGCGTTGGCCGCAAACCGGCGATCATCATCCTGGAGCCCGACGCCTTGCCGGACATGCAGTGCCTCAGCCAATCTCAGCGAGACGAGCGCCTGGCGCTGTTCAACTACGCAGTCTCAGGTTTCAAGCAACGCGCGCCCCAGGCGGATGTGTACCTGGACGCTGGTAACGCGCACTGGAAGCCCGCCGCGCAGATGGCCGATACCCTGCATGCGGCCGGAATAAAAAACGCACGCGGTTTTGCGCTGAACGTCTCCAATTTCTACACGCTCGATCAATCCCGTGACTACGCCGACCGGATCAACGCCAGGCTCTTTGCCAATCACGCCTACACAAAGGCCGTGGTCGTCGACACCAGCCGCAACGGCAACGGTGCCGTCCGTGGCGACTGGTGCAACCCGCCCGCGCGCAAGCTGGGCATGCTGCCGCGCGTCGTCACGCCCAACCTGCTGGCGCTGTGGATCAAGCTGCCGGGCAACTCGGACGGCGCCTCTTCGCCCATCGCCGACTGCCACGGCGGGCCGGCGGCCGGCACGTTCAGCGCGCCGTTGGCGCTGCGGTTGATCGAGGGCAAATAAACCTCTCTACGTGACCCCGGTGCTGTTGGCGAACGCGCAACGGCCCTCGCCACAACGGAACGTCTTGGCATCTGGGTCGCTTTTCAGCGCCGATCTGTGCATTGAATCACCGGGTGTTTTGCCAATAATCAGGCCGGGTATTCAGCGCAAACGGAAGCCATTTGATGAGCACGCATACCCGCACCCAACGCACCACCGTCCCGCAACTGGTCGCGATGAAAGGCCAGCAGAAAATCGTCTCCCTGACGGCGTACTCCAGCACCATCGCCAAGCTGATCGACCCGTTGGTCGACTTCATTCTGGTCGGTGATTCCACGGCCATGGTCGGCTATGGCCGGCCTTCAACCTTGAGCATGCAGCTCGAAGAAATCATCGGCCACACTCGCGCGGTGGTCGATAGCACGCGCCTGGCCTGTGTCATCGCCGACATGCCGTTTGGCAGCTACCAGGAATCCCACGCGCAGGCGTTTCGCAACTGCGCCCAGGTGTTGGCGCGCACCGGTTGCGATGCGGTCAAGCTGGAAGCCAACCAGGCGCTGGCCAGCACGGTTGAGTTTCTGGTGGCGCGCGGCATTCCGGTGATGGCCCATGTGGGGCTGATGCCGCAGTTTGTGAATGTGATGGGCGGCTTCAAGGCGCAAGGGCTCACGATTCAAATCGCTGCGGTGATCGCTGAAGATGCGCGTGCCAACCTGGAGGCGGGCGCTTTCAGCCTGCTGCTGGAAGGCGTGGCCGAAGGTGTGGCCCGGCAGATCACCCAGGACGCGAAAATGCCGACGATCGGCATCGGCGCCTCGCCCGCCTGCGACGGCCAGGTGTTGGTCACCGAAGACGTGCTGGGCCTGGGCGGTGAGCACCTGCCACGTTTCGTCAAACAGTACGCGGATGTCGGCGCGGTGATTCGCGATGCCTGCGAGCGCTTTGCCGATGACGTACGCCACGGGCGTTTCCCCGAGGCGCGGCATTGCTACGGGCTTTGACGCATCGCCTGGGCCAACAGATTTAGGGCCTGGGCGATATCCTTGCCCCAGTCGAGGGTGTAGCTCAGGCGTAGGTGATGCCGCCAGGCGCCTTGCTGACTGAACAGCTCGCCGGGCGCAATAATGATGCGCTCGGCGCGCAGACGCTCGAATACCTTGCGCATGTCGACGGCGGGCGAGGCCTCAAGCCAGAAACTCGCGCCGCCGTGGGGGCGGTGTACCTGCCACTGATCGTGTTCGCTCAGCAGCGCGCCAAGTTGGGTCATGCGCTCCAACAGCAGCGCCCGCAGCGCTTTCAAATGTGGGTCGATGCGCTTGGACGTGAACAGTTTGGCGATCGCCTTCTGACGGATAGGCGACAGGCGGAACCCGCGCTTGAGAAACTCTCGCTGCAACTGCGAGCCTTGCCCGCGACTCAGTACGTACCCATAGGGCGCTTCCGAGCCGATGATTTTGTCGAAGGTCGAAAACACCAACAGCTTCTGCGGGTCGGCAAAGTCGCGATAGCGCGCCGGTTGCGGCTCGAAATACAACTCGCCGTAGGTGTCGTTTTCGAACAGCCAGATATCCCGCTCTGCCAGCCAGCGGCAAATTTGCTGTTTGTCCTGCGCAGGCATCACGCCCCCCTGGGGAATATTCACCGTCGACGACAGCACTGCCAATCGAATCGGCGCGCGCTGCAATAATCCTTCCAGCGCGGCCAGGTCGAACCGCCCGAGCGCATCCAGGTGCAACTCGATCACCCGGATATTCGCCGCCTGCAGCTGACGCAGGATCGCCCACGAACACGGCGACTCCACCAACGCCACCGTGCCGGCGAGGTCCAGCGCGTTGAGCGCTGCGCCCAATACCGCGTGCAAGTCCGAGCCGATAAACACATGGTCGAGCAGGCTTGGGTGGTCGACACCGACACACCCAGGCGCTCGGCCAGTTGGCGCAGAGACGGCAGTTTGCGTTCGCCGTCTGGCGGGCCGGCGTCGATCAACTCGACCAGGTAGCGGTACACCGCCTGATAGGCGAAAGCGCTGTGTTTAGTTCTATCCATGACTATTCGCGCTACTCGACCAGGTTACACGGGGAATACATCGGGGGCTGGTGCCGGTCCAGTATTACTCAAGGCGATGTGATACGGAACTCAACGGCAGCCCCCATGATCAAGCCGTACACCCTTAACATTCCTGACGAGCGCGCGCTCTCCGCTGTGCTTATCGGATTGGCAGAATTGAGCCGAAGCAGGAAATCATGGATGCTGCTGTCGGTTCGTTCACGGGCTGTACGATGCGTTCGGGCCTGATACTTTCATGTCGACCAGGAAAACCACACCATGCAAACCACGCCGCCCAATGGATTACCTGTTTACCGGCTACTGACGGGCAAGGATGATGCCGCGTTTTGTCACCGTGTCTCTGAAGCCCTTGCGCTGGGCTATCAGTTATATGGCTCGCCAGCGGCCACCTTCAACGGCGAGTACGTCGTGGTGGCTCAGGCCATTGTTTGGGGGCCTGGCAAGTAGGCACGTTTGCCCTGTCAGGTCAGCCCCTCGGCGACGTCCCTGGCCAACGCCAAAAACGCCCGCGCCGCCGCCGGCTGATAACCCCCTTTGCGCTGCATCAACACGGCGGTGCGCTGCAACCGCTGCGGCCCCAGCTCAATCGCCACCAACTGCGGGTGCGCCCGTGCAATCGCCGCTGGCAACAGCGTCGACAGCGTGGTCCGGCGCACCACCTCAATCAGCGCGCCAATCACATTGGCTTCCATCACCACGCGTGGGCGAATGCCGTGCGTGCTGCAATAGCGGTCAATCTGCTCGCGGGTGGCGAATTCCTTGCCCAGCAAAATCAGTGATTCGCCATTCAACGCCTCCAGCCCAATAAACCGTTCCTTAGCCCGCGGGTGCTGCTTGCCGACGACCAGCGCAAGGGTTTCGACCAGCAGGGGCGTGGTGTCGATGTCGGGCGCGTGGACCTCATCAAACGCAATCCCCACATCCAGTTCGTCCGCCAGCAGGAGGTTTTCCATCTGTTCCTGGGCAACCTCATGCACGTTCAGCGTGATGTTTGGATAGCGGCCGTGAAAGGCCTCCACCAGCGGCCCCACCAGGTAGGTGGTGAACGTCGGCGTGACGGCAATCCGCAACGTCCCGCGGCTCAGATCGGCCACGTCATGGATCGCGCGCTTGCCTTGCTGCAGTTCCTGCGCCGCCCGCAGCGCATAGCGCAGGTACACCTCACCGGCGTCGGTCAGGCCCGTCTGGCGGCCGGATCGATCAAACAACTGCGCACCGAGGCTCTCCTCCAACTGCCGCACTTGCTGGGACAGCGCCGGTTGCGAGACATGCAGGGCAGCCGCCGCTTTGGTAAAGCCTTGGTGTTCTGCAACGGCCAAGAAGTATTGGATATGGCGTGCCAGCATGTTTTTACTCATAAGATTATCTAATGTGCTGGATCATATATGAGACTTTTACCTTATTGCACGGGCTCCGTAACCTTTGCTCCATCGCATCGCGATTCAAAGGAGTTACCCATGCAAGACATCATCGACGGTTTCCTGAAATTCCAGCGCAGTGCCTTCCCCGAGCGCGCCGGCCTGTTCAAAGACCTGGCCAACCAGCAGAGCCCACGGGCGCTGTTCATCTCCTGCTCCGACAGCCGCCTGGTGCCCGAGCTGGTCACGCAGCGTGAACCGGGCGAGCTGTTTGTCATCCGCAACGCCGGCAATATCGTGCCGTCTTACGGCCCGGAGCCGGGCGGTGTGTCGGCGTCAGTGGAGTACGCCGTGGCGGCCTTGCAGGTCCGCGACATCGTGATCTGCGGGCATTCCGATTGCGGCGCCATGACCGCCATCGCCACCTGCAAATGCCTGGACCACATGCCCGCCGTGGCCAGCTGGCTGCGCTACGCCGACTCCGGCCGGGTGGTCAACGAGGCTCGCCAGCATGTCGATCAGCCCGCCAAAGTCGCCTCCATGGTCCGCGAAAATGTGATCGCGCAATTGGCCAATATCCAGACGCATCCCTCGGTGCGCCTGGCCCTCGAAGAGAGGCGCGTGACCCTGCATGGCTGGGTCTACGATATCGAAAGCGGCTGCATCCAGGCCTTCGATAGCCGCACCGGCACCTTTGTGCCGCTGGCCGATTACCCTGCCTGATACACCGAGGTGTCTGCATCGCAGCGGTGCGGCGATCCGATATGCCAGCTCGCACAGTTGAGCGTTGGCGCTTTCCCCATCAGCCGTTTTACCCACAGTTTTAACCACGGAGATAACCCCATGATCCAGTCACAAATCAGCCAGAACACTCGCCTTGCCCTGACCGACGTCATCCTGCTGGCCAAGGCCCGCAAAGACCTGTCGTTCGCCCAGATCGCCGAAGGCACTGGCCTGCACGAAGCCTTCGTCACCGCCGCCTTGCTCGGCCAGCATCCGCTGCCGGCCGACGCCGCCAGAACCGTTGCCGACACCCTGGGCCTCGACGCGGACGCCGTGCTGCTGCTGCAAACCATCCCCGTGCGCGGCAGCATCGGAAACGGCGTCCCGACCGACCCGACCATCTACCGCTTCTACGAAATGATTCAGGTCTACGGCACCACGCTCAAGGCACTGGTTCACGAGAAGTTTGGCGACGGCATCATCAGCGCGATCAACTTCAAGCTGGACGTCAAGAAGGTCGAAGACCCGGACGGCGGCTCGCGTGCGGTGATTACCCTGGATGGTAAGTACTTGCCGACTAAACCGTTCTGATCAAGCATCACACGGCCCGGCGCTGCGAGGTGACCGGGCCACGGCTGTTGCATAGGTTGGGCCAGTGCACCACGCCTAGGTGTTGAGATAAGGCGCGACGGTGTCTTCAAGCAGCTCCATCAGTTCAGGGTCCATGTAGCGAAAGTCATCCGGAATATCCAGGCAGTAAAGCGGCTTGTGTTCAAGCAACCGCGCGTAGTCTGCCTGCAGGCGATGCAGGTGTTTACGCTCCATGACGAAGATCACATCTGCCCATCGAATATCCGCGGCGCCGATGGTTTTGCGCGCATTCGGGCTGGTGCCCGCCGAGCGCGCATTGAAGCCGGGGCGACGGCGCCAGATGGCCTCTGCGGTAGGGCTACGCCACTGGTTGCGGCTGCACACGAAGAGCAGATTGATTGGGCTATTCATTGCCTGTCCACACGTCTTGGTTAAGGGTGAATGGGCCGTGCCAGAAACCCAGTAATCAGCGCCACCACCTGCTGCTGAATCACCGCCCGTGGCCGCGCGCCTTCGCCATCCCGGCAAATCATGCCATCGCCCGGCGAGCTTTCTTCTATCAATGCCATGCCACCCGGCTTGCAGATCGACATAAAGCTGAAGTGCGTGGCGTCGCTGATCTCCACGTACTGCGTGGAGGGTGTTGGCATGCGCTTGACCATGTCGGCGGATTCCAATTCAGGCGACATGTCCTCGGTTGGCACGCCCCCGGCAATCACCAGCGCCGGCACCGGCAGTGCGGCCAGGCTGGCGCGGGTGAAGCCTCGCGACAGGCCAAGGTCCAGTGACACAACGGCGGTGATGCGTTTGTCGCTCAAGTCAGCGGCCAACTGGGCCTTGCCGGCGGGCGTGGCGGCGGGGTTCATCTGCTGGTAGCCGATGCAGCCGCCCAACTTCGGGTGGTCGGCGCAGTCGCGGTTGAACAGGTCGGGGTCGAAGCGTGCCCCGGCGATTTCCATCACGGTCCAGCCGCCGAGGGAGTGGCCCACCGCAGCAATCCGGTTATGTGCGACGGCGCCAAATTGCTGCGGCTGAGCCAAAACCGCGTCGATAGCGCGGCTCAGGTCGGCCGGGCGCAGCCACAGTTGCGCGGCGGCTCGCGGGCTGCGGTCTTTGGTGGTGGTGCCGGGGTGATTGACCGCGGCCACGATATAACCCTGGTGCGCCAAGGCACTGGCCAGCCACACCTGTTTACCCCAATTGCCGCCGTAGCCGTGGGACAGCACCACCAACGGATGCTCGCCGGCAGCCGGTGGCGCGTCGGGCACGGCGAGGGCGCCGATGAACACCGCGTTGTCGGCGATCAGCTCGGGTTGGGCTGTGGTGGTGGCGGGGTACCAGACCACCAGTTCCAGCGGGCGCTGGTGTGTGGTATCGGGCAGCGTGGCGGTCTTGAAACCCACCGGGCTTTCGGCCGCGAAGGCGGGCGTGGACAGGCACAGCAGCAACAGGGCGCGCAGCGCGGTTTTCATTGTTTTTATCGTCCTTGATTTGGGTGGCGCATCATTACCTGAAATGCCCTCGCAATGCATCCCTTACCGGGCCGCCTGCAATGATTGAAACGCGCTTCTACGGCGCTTCGAAACCCTCGTAATCCAGGGAGATCTCATCGTCTTTCGGGTAGCTGACGTACACCACCACCGCGTCGCTGCTGTCGACCAATGCGTAAGGCCATTTACCGTTGGCCTTGCGCATGTGCTCATACAACGGCAGGAAAAAATCCTTGGTCTGACCGCGCGGGTCGTAGGGCGCTTGCACCTGGAAAATCGGGTAATGGCCGCCGTTGCACAGCTGGATGCGTTCGAGCTGGAAGTTGTTCTTCTCCAGCAACGCGCGGGTGGGATGCTGCCAGGTGGCCAGATTAACGTCCTCGCAGTCGTGGACGGTGGTGGTGTAGAGCGTGGTGTCTTTCAGGGCGGGGAGGGCGTAGGCCAGGCTGGGTAAAAGCGAGAGCAGAAGGGGGAGAAGGCGCGGCATGGCGAGGTTCCGAGAAAGATGGGGTTTGGTTGGAGTGCTTTTACCAGAGTTATAGGTGTGAAGCGTTTGCTATCTGGTCGAGGTGTTTTGGCTTCACGGGGGCTGTTGGCTTATGGTGGTATGCGCTGCGAGATAGGCTGCTCTCGACCCAAAGCTGCCCTTTACGGAGGGGCAGCAATCGGTCAATAGCGTAAAAATAAGCTGCCCGTTATTCCTATGCATAGGACAGAATGTGACCTTCCCTTATACGCTTAGGCCTTGCACACCATGGACGACTCTCGTTTCACACCGGGGCAGGTGGCGTCGCGTTCTAGTAATGCTCAGGTGGATAAGGATGTGAAGCAGTGGTTAGTGGGCCTTCCAAACGCTCAGAGACTCGATTTTCTAAAGCAATTATGGCCACTGAACTTTCGGTACTCACTCAGACTAATCCAAGCAGCACAGCTATCGCGGCAGGAAAACGAATACATGTTCAGGCACTGGCTGCGTGTTGGCCATCACAATACAGCGCAGGAACTCATCAAGCGGTTTGAGCCGGTTCTTGGGTAAAGAAAATTCTGGCAGATTGCTTCACAAGAGACGCTTTCACCGACTATGCGCGAATTCATGAACTACTACGGTCTTGGACGCCTGAACTCACAACACGAAGGTAATCAACCTTGAGCCTTCTATAAAGTCTGTTTTCGGCGCACCCGGATATTGCCGCCATTGGCGACCACTGTTCTGCGCTGGGTTGATTCCTCCTCTTGTGCTACGGCAAAAAGCGACCATTAGCAATCGGGGGAAAAGATGAACGAAGAATTTAGCTATGTCTGGCTATTACCGCTGCTTGAGAAACCTTTCGAAATGGCGGTACTCGATTTGCCAGATGCGGTAAGCGTTCTTAGCAAAAAATATACGCTACCTACTGACATTGCGTTGCAGCCGCTGGTGATCACAGCCTTGACGTCACATTCCGAATATTGGTCGGGACTGGCGCTTAAATGGCTGGAGGATGGCTTTCCTGTAGACATTGCGATGACCGCGCTCCTGGCTCACTGCGCCGAGGACAAAACGCTGTCTCAGTCTCACCGTCAGAGAGCACGCAGGCTTGTTGGCCGGTAAAATCATGGGGCTGAATCCTATGTCTGGCCGCAATCGGCCAAAAGCGGACGTCAGAGTCGTGCAAACAAATGTGCTCCCTTTATCGTTCCTGGCAAGTTTTCAGCCGCGAAGAAAAACTATCGAAAGACAGTTTGCTGCCCGTACTTGACTTACGTTTCGTAAGCAATGGCGTAGGTGCTCCCTGAGCGCTTGATATGAGCAAAGCCGAGCGCTCCTAAGTGCATGCCAGCGACCATCAAGTTATCTGAACTGGCCAAATCCAGCAGTCTCGTTCGCGTGGCCGCCGATAGCAGGGGATCTTGGTCGAAGGCAATCGTGACATCGGGGCGCGCAATCTGAATCTGAGGAAAATGAACAATATCGCCCCATATCAGCAAGCTGCGTGCACCGGACTCAAATCGGTAGCCGCAATGCCCGACGGTATGCCCAGGCAATGGCATCGCGCTGATGCCCGGCAAGACATCATCGGTGGCGAACGGGCGCAGATTTTTCCGGTACCGTTCGAACACCCTTCGTGCAAACAGAAAGTTTCCACGCGCACGTTCACTGGCCTTGCCAAGGTGACCATCGTCCTCCCAGAACGCTAGCTCTCGCTGATGCACAACCAACTCAGCATTACCAAAGGCCATGTCTCCCTCTGCGTTTAACAAGCCACCTACGTGGTCGGGGTGCGCGTGAGTCAACAGAACCGTATCTATGTCGGCAGGCTGCACTCCGGCCAGTGCAAGATGCGTCAGCAACTCGCCGCCCCAGTGATTGAATCCACCGGCGCCGGCGTCGATCAGAATCGTTCGGCCACGCCCACGTACCAGATAGCAATTGATATGGATCGACGCAGGCTCCCTGATTCCGGCGGCTAACTGCAGTCGGGCCGCCTCCGAGGGAGCGATGTTGGCGAGAAAATCCAGGTTCGCTCCCAAGTAGCCGTCGCTGATGGCTGTGATCGAAAACTCACCGACTTGCTGGCTGGGGAGCCTCCAGTTAGGTATTTCTGCCTTATTCATGACTGTAGCTGCTCCGTCATGGCGCGATAGACATTAAGCCCCTGCAGATCGTTGGCTTTGGCCTGAGTGCAATCCAGTTTGGCCAGCCAACGGTGTGCAGGAGACTTGTCCAACGCAAAGGCGTGCAGTGCTACAGGTGTAAGGCCTAGTTCAATCAGTACGTGAGGGCCTTGTTCACTGATCAACAGGAACTCGTCCGCGCCCACGGCAACTGCACGGCCTTCTGCGGCATAGAGGTTGCGTTTCCAATCAGTGATGTGAGAATGCCAGCGAGAAAAATTGCCACCTCCCTTTACGCGGTATTCGTCGCTCTGCAATACAGCGAGCGTCTCAACGGAATGCAAGGCCAAGTAGGCCGGGCAATTGCCGCTCAAGGCTTTGAAACGCTGTGAAGAGCTGAAACCGCTCACCGAAATCAGCGCGGGCAGTTTTTCCAGGGTGTAAAACTCATTCCACTCGGCTTCGCTGTCAGGTTCAGCGTAGTTGCATTCGACTGTGTAAATCATAAAGTCACCACATAGATTGATGTTTCATCATGCTAGTGGTGTGGTAATACCTGATAAAACGAATTTTCGGCACCCATCAGTGACTTAACATCAAGTTGGTTATCTTGACTCAAGGAAAGGACCATGCGTCGAAAGCTACCCAGTAACGCTGCGCTGATTGCCTTTGAGACAGCAGCCCGTCATGGCAGCTTTGCCCGCGCCGCCAATGAGTTGGCGTTAACCGAGGGCGCAATCAGTCGGCAAATAGGTCGCTTGGAAGTCTTTCTGGGAGTCACCCTTTTCGAGCGCGTGGGCAACCGCGTGCGACTCTTGCCTAACGGTGAGCGATACGCGGTGCAAGTTCGCGAACTGCTCGATCGTCTAGACAGGGACAGCCAGTATTTGATGGGCCAGCCCGAGAACGGTGCAAGTCTGGATATCGCCGTCAGCCCGACCTTTGCCTTGCGCTGGCTCATCCCTCGTTTATCTGGCTTTAGCCAGCAACACCCGAATATCTGCGTACACCTCTCGGAACGCATGGAGCCGTTCGTACTTGCTGGTAGTGGTGTTGATGCAGCCATCCATTTTGAGCACCCGGCCTGGACAGGCATGCACACGCATCGCTTGTTGAACGAAGTGTTAATTCCGGTTTGTCATCCTGTCCTACTGAAGCAGGGAAAGCAGGCAACGGCGCTGGATTCACTGCCGCGATTACACCGACGACAGAACCCGGATGCGTGGCAGCGCTATGCCCAGGAAACCGGAATTGTCCTAAGTAACCCAGCGATGGGCGCACGCTACGACTTGCATGCGATGTTGATTGAGGCAGCACTGGCTGGCCTGGGTGTGGCACTCGTACCGCGGATGTACGTGGAGGCGGAGTTGGCGCAGGGCCGGCTGGTTGCCCCATGGCCGCAGAAGGAGAATGTCGCCAAGACGTTTTGCCTCGTGTTACCTGAACCCCTTGAGCTGAGTCGCCCGCCCATCCAGGCATTTGCGCATTGGCTGTTGGAGGAGGCGCAGTGAACCGCCCCTGATTTTGTAGATTGAGTGACGGCTTCTGGCCGATTGCTGTCTATCGCGAACGGCTGAAAACGACTCAGAGAAGAATAGGAGAAGAATAGGGTCAGACCACTATTATAAAAGGTGGTCTGACCCCGTTTTTACTCTTCGTTTTTACTGGGAGCAGCGCTTCACCCATTTTCATGGGGGCGGCAGCAAAACCTGATTTGCGCAGACCCAGACCCGCACGGATGGTTATGATGCTTCGCTGATCAACAGCCCTCACTCACCCTCCTGTGCAGGAAATGCAAAATGAGCATTGATTGGATCAACTTCACGCCTTGGACTTCATTAGGCGCAGGCGCCTTGATCGGGCTGTCCGTCAGCGTGTTTGTTCTCGCCAATGGCCGAGTCGCAGGTATCAGCGGCTTGCTGGGAAGCGTGATGCGGTTTGGCAGTGAGGGCTGGGGCGAGAAAGCGTTGTTTCTTCTTGGCCTGGTGATTGCGCCATTGCTGTGGGGGCTGTTTAGCGTGTTGCCACAGATCGAGATCACGGCACAGTGGCCGGCCTTGTTGATGGCGGGCCTGCTCGTCGGCTTGGGAACCCGGTACGGCTCCGGCTGTACCAGTGGTCACGGCGTGTGTGGGATCTCTCGATTGTCACCCCGCTCCCTGGTGGCGACTGTGTGCTTTATGGCCGCCGGCTTTGCAACGGTGTACCTCATCCGTCATGTGCTGGGGGTTTGAAGCTGATGCTCAAGTTGACCGCATTTCTCGCCGGGCTGATCTTTGGCCTGGGCCTGCTCTTGGGCGGCATGGCCAACCCCGCCAAGGTGTTGGCGTTTCTCGATGTGGCCGGGGCCTGGGACCCGTCACTCGCCTTGGTGATGGTCGGGGCCATCGCCGTGGCGGTTATCCCTATGAGTTGGGCACGCAAGAACAAGCTGTCCTTACTCGCGGCGCCCATGCAGTTACCTGTTAACCGGGAGTTGGACGTGCGCTTGATAGGGGGCAGCGTGGTGTTCGGTATTGGCTGGGGAATGGCGGGTATCTGCCCTGGGCCAGCGGTTGCCATTCTGTTTACCGGGCACTGGCAAATTCTCATCTTCGTAGTGGCGATGCTGGTGGGTATGTATGTGTTTTCCAGCCTGGAAGGCCGGCGCACGTCTTGATGGGGGTTGACCCCGATTTTTAGGGAAGCTTTCTTGGCAGGGGTACACCGCACCCGGTAGTCGATCTTGAGCAACTGACTGATTTGCTGGAATTTCTCGATAAAAAAATAACTCAGATATCTGCGAGTAAGAGCATGGATAGCATCTACACAACGAAACGCCCCACCATTGCGGCAGAGGTTGCCAGAGCAATTAAAGTTGAGAGTGGTCATTGCTGCGCAATTAATCAGTGTACTGAGCACACTTACCTGGAAATTCACCATATCGATCACAACCGTGAGAATAATGATCCAAGCAACCTAATCGTTCTCTGCGACAAACATCATAAAATGGCGCACGCGGACATCATTGATCGAAAAGCGTTGAGGCTTTACAAACAACTGCTTGCAGCTTCAATCTTGAACCCTGTGCCAAAGCATCTGGTGGATACTGCTCCGGGTCTCAAGATTGTTGATTTGTATGAAGTTGAAAGCTGTAGCGGCGAAAACGACGACTACATCACCTCTTTAGAGCTGAAGCTGGTCAATCGCGGTACGCAAGTCACTTTTATAAAAGAAGTTAGGGCAACCACGCTCAAGCACTGGGAAACGTTGACTAATCACCACCATAGTCTTGTACCTATCTCGGCAACGTACGACCTGAAGATATACAAAGAGGAAGGGGCAGTTTCGCGCATAAAGGTCCACCACGAAGTAAAGCCTCAGGAGACGGAGCGAGTAACATTCCGCCTGGAGACTGACTATGACTCAGATCCTAATGGGCTATCTCTTTTCTTGATCAAGCTTGAGGTTCTCCACGACGAGACCAATAGCGTCGTGATCGCGCCACTCATCGTAGTGAACATCCGTCCTCGCTTTGCAAGCGCAGGGTCTTACTTTCCAGGCTACCAGCTCGGAACTATCCCTCAAAACAAGGCTGTCGCTTCAGAAGTGCTGTGCCTCGTGGACAATGGCACCCTTGTCAGCCAAGACGTGATCAATGCTCTTGAATCCTGGAAAAATGCCCATGAGGAAAGCGAGTATTTTGCTGGCGCAAGTTGAGGTCTCACTGACTGGCAGAAGTCGGCCAAAAACAGCCCTTCGACGCAACTACAAAACCAGCTGCGGTTTACTCACAACGCAGACGCGGCCAACCCCAGCTTCAACAGTTCCTTGCGTAGCAGCGCGGGCTCCAGCACCGCCATTGCGGCCTGCCATTCGATTGGCAGCAAATGGCTCAACTTTTGTTGGCTGACCAAAGGCTCAGCCAGAAAGTAGCTTTTGCACTCGCGGATGCTGATGACGTTCAACAGCCAGTCTTCACCCTGCGCCGCCAGCCAGTCACCGATCGTTGCACGATGCGTTCGGATGAGCACACTGGCATCCCATACCGCCAGCTGCGCGAAAACCTGCGGCAGGTTGCTCTCGGCTTTCAGCCGCTTCACATCAACCGCCAACGCGCCAATCAGGTCTGACTCGACAGTGGCTTGGCACTCGGAGAAATACCGCTCGGGCCAGTCGGCCTCCAGCTTCGCCCGCCCTGCGAGGACTTCATACGCCCGGATATCCGCTTGGGTGGTCAACTGCCCGGTGAAATTCAGGGTATTGTCCAAAATGGCCGTGGCCAGCAACGCAGCACTTTTTTCGCTGATCAGCGGCAACAGCTCTGCCGCTTCCCAACGCTGAAAAATCAGCGTTGCCGCTGCGCCGATCGGCAGGATGTCTGCCGCCGGTCCGAGCTTCTGCGCCCAATAGTTTTCAAAGCCTGGGTGATGGTCAATGACTTCCACCACCTGCTCAAGCACCACCAGCGGGTCGAAATGGTGGTAGTCGGAGACATCCACCAACACGAACTCATCACCCGCTCCCGGCCGGTAATCGTCCAGAGATGATTGCCATTCGAGCACGGTCCTGGAGATGCTGACATTGAGCGGGGCGCTACTGACGGCCCGAGCATCAACGCCCTGGTGATTCAACAGCTCGGCGTACGCAATGCAGCAGGCATACGCGTCGATGTCCAGGTACGCCGAGCCTGAGGTCACCACCTTCATGACACGTGGGTCACAGTGTGAGCTGCCGGGACAGTCGAAGACAGCTTCAGCGCTTGGGCGATACCCTCCAGAATCCGCTCATAGGCGAATTGACACTGTGCTTCGTCGATGGAAATGCGCACCGTGGCCCCGGCGATCCGGTCGGGATATCCCAGTTGTGTAACCGTGTTGGACAGGCTCAGTTTCTTGTCCGAGCATGCCGACCCACCGGTGATGTAGATCGACTGTGTGTTCAAGGCCCACTGCAGTTTTTTTGTATTGACCCCTGGCAATGCAACAAAACTCACACAAGGCACACGCGGTGCTTGCTGACCGATCACGACCACTTCGCCCAGCATCGCTTGCAGCGTACGCTCAAACGTTTCCCGGCTCTGTTGTACCGCGACTCTGCCGGTGCCGTAGGTGTGCTGTTTTTCCTGCAACGCGGTTTCAATCGAAAGAATGCCCGGATAGTTCTGAGTACCCCCGCGCAACCCGCCTTCCTGGCCGCCCCCAACGATCAATGGCGACAACCCGTAGCGGCTTCTGGCGTACAGAAAACCGGCACCGGGCAACGCCCCGAACTTGTGTCCTGACGCAATGGCGAAATCAACGCCGGATGCGTGCAGGTCCACAGGGATTTTGCCGATGGCCTGGGTCATGTCCGAAAACAGCAAGCCACCTCCAGCCTTCACTTGTCGGGCGATGTCTTCGATCGGTTGAATCACGCCGGTTTCGTTATGCACGGCCATAACGCAAACCAATGTCGGGCGACCTGCATGGGCACGCAGCAGCTGCTCCAATTGCTCGGTGTCGAGCAGTCCGTTCATTTGATGCCCGATCGCTATGGCTTGCAGGCCTTCCAGGCCGTAGCGGTTTATGTTCTGCAGGGTGCAGGCGTGTTCGATCGCTGAGTACAACACCAAGGGTTGCTCATGTTTGTAGCGTTCGAAAAAACCATGAAACACCTGGGCACAGCCCTCACTGGAGCCGCTGTTGAAAATCAGGCAGTCGGCGTCCACGTTCAAAAGGCTGGCGATGCTGCCACGCGCCCGTTCGACGCGTTCGAGCAACGCAACGCCCAGGGCATGATTGGCATTGGGGTTGGCGCATTGGCGGGTCGAAAACAACGCCTGAAGCATGTTGCTCACACCCATTGAAACCGGAGCCGACCCACAGACGTCGGCATAAACTGCATCCACAGCAATATCCATATCAAACACTTCCAGGTTTTCTTTTTTTATGTCATTCAGGATGCTGCTCGCAGATGCGAACAGAGACTCACAGGTCAAATAAGCACGCGCAGCATGAGCTGGAGCGAGCACAGCAAAACGAAAGCATTCAGCGCCTGTTTCAGGTGCCTCGAGTCCAACCGATGAGAAAGCATGGCGCCGAGCAAACCCCCCACCAATATCCCCAGTACCAACTCACCGGTGTAGCCGAGAAAATCCATGGTTGAACCCACTCTGCCGAATAACGCCCCACTTGCGCCGATGATGCCGATCAGCGCCGAGGTCGAAATGGCCTGCTTTATCTGCAGACCAAACAAGCTGATCAGCACAGGCAGGTAGATGAACCCGCCACCCTGTCCAACCAGCCCGCACAATACGCCCAGCACCAGCCCTATCAGTGGCAACGACAGCGATTGATGGTTGCACAACAGGGCCACCGGTTTACGGAACAGGTACGTGACCAACAACGACATCAACCCCAGCAGGCCGAAGACGAACAGGATGAAGTTTTCGCTGAAAGCATCAGCATTCAGCGAGGCAAAAAAGTTGGCGACAGCCATCGGTACGGCAAAGCTTCTGATCACTCGCCAATCCGGCTGAAACTTGATGCGGTGCAGCGCGAACGACACGAGGGACGAAAAGAAGCCCTGTGCGGAAGACAGCCCCGTCACGACTTCAATCGGCAGTTTCTGACCGGACAATATCGGGTAAATCAGCACCAACAGGGGCGTCACGATGATGCCCCCACCGATACCGAACAGACCTGACATAAAACCCGCCATCACGCCCACACCGACCATCACCGGGTAGATTGTCACGGCTACCATCTCAGCAGACCTTGATCTTGCCGGTCCCTTCCTTCATCCGACCAATAACAATCAGATCAGGGCAAAGCGCCTGCCACGCTCGACGGTTCGTTTCAAACCCTTCGGCACTCACCGTGAACAGCAAACCGCCATTCGTTTGCGGGTCATGCAACAGAAACTTTCTAGCCAAGGGAAGATCAGCCAGGTACTCCACGTTCTGCGCGTACTTTTTTAGGTTAGAAAAAATACCGCTGTCAGCCGACGTCACCGCCACCGCCAATGACTCTGTACCGTCATAAAAAACCAGGCCGCTCGTGTCCAGGTCAACATCCAGTTGCCCCAGCCCGACCATCTCACTGATATGGCCGATCAGGCCGAACCCGGTGATATCAGTCAAACTGCTGACTTCAGGACTTTCGCTCAGCGTGCGGCCAAACGCGTTGTCGCCGGTGATCTGGGCAAGCGTCGACGCGGCAATATCCTCTTGCTCAATCACGCCGGTCTTCAGGGCATTGGCGAGGATGCCGACACCGATCGGACGCGTCATGACCAGCAAATCTCCGGCCCTGGCGGTGTTGTTTTTCTTCAGCCGGTGTTTTTCCACCTCACCAATGATCGAGAAACCGTACAAGGGCTGGCTGTTCTTGATCGTATGGCCACCGACGATGCTCACATTGAACTTGTTCATCACCGACTGGGCGCCCAGGATCATCTGCGTTACCTGCTCGGCCGACACCAGTTCCGGGTCGAACGCCATGATCGAGTTGGCAATCAGTGGGCTCCCGCCTGAAGCAAAGATATCGCTGACAGCATTGCTGGCTGCCAATTGGCCGAAGACATAAGGATCGTTGACTATCGGGGAGAAAAAATCGGTGGTGAATAAAAGGTATTTTTCACCTGCGTCATAGACGGCGCAATCGTCAGAAGACTCAAAGCCCAATACCACTTTGTCATCCGACACCGTATTGGCTGCTGCAGTTTGCGACAGAATTTTCGTTAACACGCTGGATGGGATCTTGCACCCGCACCCACCACTCTCAGATTTATCCATAATCTGACAAAACATCGACATCGGCTTTCCTTAAAGTCCATTTTCCATAATTAAAACAGCGGCTTAGCGTGCTAGAGCTGGCTGTTATGTCCTATTTCCGCCGACAAAAATCGCATGGTTTCATTGCAGAAATATGACGCCATGGCGGCATTTTGAAGTCATGCGGATGTCAGCGCGCAGGGGTGTATGAACCATTGCCTCACGGCTGCGCAGCGCTGTGCGGCCATTTTGCTGGCCGGGAATTTTATCAGTGAGGCGAGCGCGACCCGACGTTCACCCTTGCTATTGCCCAGCGCAGCCCCATAACTATCCCGGTACTCATTCAGCACAAGGGCAGACCATGACCAACCAAACCGAAACCGCGATCCTTGCCGGCGGCTGCTTCTGGGGCATGCAGGACCTGTTGCGGCGCTACCCCGGCGTCCTCAGCACGCGAGTCGGCTACACCGGCGGCGATGTGCCGAATGCCACTTATCGCAACCACGGCAATCATGCTGAAGCGATTGAGATCGTGTTTGATCCTGCGGTGATCACGTACCGGCAGATTCTCGAGTTCTTTTTCCAGATCCACGACCCCAGCACGCCTAACCGCCAGGGCAATGACCTTGGGCCAAGCTATCGTTCAGCGATTTATTACCTGAGCGAACAGCAACGCGACATCGCCGAAGACACTGCTGCCGACGTGGATGCCTCCAAGTTGTGGCCAGGCCGTGTGGTGACTGAGATAGAACCCGCAGGGCCGTTTTGGGAAGCGGAGCCGGAGCATCAGGATTATCTGGAGCGCATACCCAATGGCTATACCTGCCACTTCATCCGGCCGAACTGGAAGTTGCCCAAGCGCGCCTGAGCCTGAGGTGCGCTTAAAAAAAACAAGGTAGACCACGCTTCGGGAAACCGTATAAACGTGGTCTTACTCCTGCGCCTATGTAGAGTGCAACGTCATGCTCATCACACGCGATCAAAACACCCCAGTGAAGTTAGTCCTCGCTCAACCCGGCGACGTGGACGACTTGGTTGCCATTCGAATCGAGGCGATGCGCGACAGCCTGGAGCGTGTCGGGCGGTTTGATCCGGTGCGGGCGCGTGAGCGCTTTGTCAGCGGCTTCGAAGCCCACAACACCCGTTACATCGAGGTCGCTGGAGACCGGGTCGGCTTTGTCGTGGTCAAGCACGACCCCGATCAACTCGTGCTCGACCACCTGTACGTGAGGCCGAGTGCGCAAGGGGCAGGGGTAGGTGCTGCGGTGCTTGCTCTGATTTTCAAAGAAGCGGATGCGGCTGCACTGCCGATCAAAGTGGGTGCTCTCAAAGAAAGCGCCTCGAACCGGTTTTATACCCGCCATGGTTTCCAATTCGTCGAAAGCAGTGAATTCGACAATTATTACGTCCGTCAGCACCTTACGGCGCGCGGCGTAACTGGCCCGTAGTGTGTATGGATGGCACGAGGGGCTGTGCATCGCAAAATCGTCATCGAGGCCGGCTTACGCTAACCCCTTGATATCCGAACAAGGAGCGCTTCGATGATTCGTCACGCCTCACCCGCCGACGCCAGGGCGATTGCCCAGGTGCACATCAGCAGTTGGCAGGACGCCTATCGCGAGCTGATGCCCGCCGACTACTTGGGTGCGTTGAGCTCGACGTTGGCCAGGCGCGAGTCATTTTGGATGGCCTCGATTGAGTCGGGCGAATCAAAAGTCTGGGTGGCGCAGGTTAACAAGCAGGTAGTCGGCTGGGTATCCGTCGGCGCCAGCCGTGATGAGGATGCTGCTGCGCAGAACGTAGGTGAGGTCATGGCCATCTACGTGGTCGCGGAGCACTGGCACACGGGCGTCGGGCTGGCGTTGTGGAACGCGGGCTTACAGTATTTAGCGGAGCAGGGGTTTGAACAGTTAACGCTGTGGGTGTTGGCCCGTAATGAAAGGGCTGTCCGGTTTTATCGCCGGGTAGGCTGTGTTGAGGAGGCGGGCAGTGAGCGCACGCTTGAGAGGGGCGGTGTGCAGTTGGTCGAGGTGAGGTATCGGTTGCCGTGTATTCGCTTGCGTTAGACAGAACAGGCGGCAGGCCACGCCTTTAACGGTGGCCTGTTCCCCACTACCCATCAGTTAAGCGCAGAACCCCTGTGGGAGCGGGCTTGCCCGCGAAAGCGGCGGGTCAGTCGACATCAATATTTGCCGGCCCGACATGTTCGCGAGTAAGCCCGGTTGTTTATTCGGGTCATGCAGTTGAAAGCTCAGCTACCCGCTACAGCAGCCTCACGCTCCATCAGCCTGTCCATCAACAAAACCCCCAACTCACTCAACTGGTGAATCGCCAGCGCCACGTCGCGCTGTTTCCCGGTCAGGTCCTCCGACAGGTCAAGCAGCAAGACGGTCACTGAGGAGAAGGTTTCGTAGCCGTTGGTGATCAGGGTTTCGTTGCTGGCATCGGCGGCAACGCTGAACAGGCCTGTCGGTGGTAAAGGTGGGTCATTTTCTGGATTGAGATAGCGATCAATCGCGCGATGCGCCGCCTGGTTCAGCTTCAGGTCCGGCTCGTTCGGAGGGTTGGGTGTGACTTTGAACATGTGTGTTGTACCTGATTAGGGCCAACACCTCTTCGCTACTAAACGATGGGGTGGCAGCTGTGCGCAGGTTAGTAGACCGGGGAAACACACAAAGCCGGCGCGCCCGAGGGCGCCCTGCACACAGCCACCATCAAGCACAGACAAGAACATCTGACAGATGAGGCTCATGCACTTTATGTTATCGCTCGGGCTACTAAACCCGATCACTGAGTGTTCAGCGACCGAGCAACCTTAGAGACGCCCACCCAAGCGCACAAGCCGGCGGATTCTGACGCAAGCGTAGGCAACGGAGCAAGGCGCTGTCGCCTCGGACTTTGCTGTTTCAGGGCTTGGTGTAGGACATGTACTCATTCTGCAAAACAATAT
The DNA here is from genome assembly GCF_047943075.1 of Pseudomonas sp. NFX183. Taxonomy (NCBI): domain Bacteria; kingdom Pseudomonadati; phylum Pseudomonadota; class Gammaproteobacteria; order Pseudomonadales; family Pseudomonadaceae; genus Pseudomonas; species Pseudomonas sp. NFX183. The sequence goes on from NZ_CP181333.1 coordinate 4,290,596, forward strand.
GGTCGGCCACGTACTTCGCGTCGTGCCAAACCCCGTAGATAAACGACGACGCGCGGTTCACCAGATTCGGCAGGCCGAGGAAGTAAATCCCGCTCTGCGCCGAGATCCCGCGCTTGTGAAACGGCTCGCCTTTTTCGTCAAACGCATCGACCTTCAACCAGCTGAAATCAAACTTGAAGCCCGTCGCCCAAAGGATAGTGGTCACGCCGGCCTCGGCCAGGTCCAGGCTGAGGATCGGGTTAACCAGGCATTCCGGGTCGGGCAGCAATTTCCAGGCGTCGGGCTCCAATGGGAACGGCAACCCGTTGGCCTCGATGTAGGCGTCGGCGTCGCGCAGTACATCAAAGTAGGCGCGGTCACCTTCGGCCACGTTGTCGGCCAGGCCCGGTTCGAAGGTCATCACGCCCTCGTTCCACGCGCGCGTGACGCCGACCAGGTGGATGCCCTGGTGCGCCAAGCGGCGGAAGTCCACGGTCTTACCGCCCTCGTAGCCGCTGACGGCAAAGGCCACGTGCTTTTTCTTCGGCTGAATTTTGACTTCGTCCCACAGGCCCAGCGCGCCGAGCCACCAGCAGTAGTCGCGGCCGCGGTACGCGCGGGGCGGGCGGTAGTGTTCGCCCACCGAGAGGTACACGGTTTTGCCGGCCTTTTGCAGCTCTTCGGCGATTTGTGAGCCGGAGGCGCCGGCGCCGACCACCAGCACGGCGCCTTCGGGCAATTGCGCAGGGTTTTTGTAGGTGGAAGAGTGCAGTTGGTGCACGGGCGCGGTGGCCGGGACGATGGTGGGGATCGATGGGCGCTGGAACGGGCCGGTGGCGGCCACCACATTGGCGGCTTCGATGATGCCCGCGGAGGTGGTGACCTTGAAGCCGGGGCGGCCCACATGGCGTTCCACGCGCTGGACTTCCACGCCGGTGCGCACGGGGGCCTGTAACTTCTCGACGTAGGCTTCGAAGTAGTCGGCCATGCGCTCTTTCGGCGGGAAGGCTTCGGGGGAAATGCCCTCGAATTTCAGCCCGGGAAAGCGGTCGTGCCAGGCCGGGCCGTTGGCGACCAGCGAGTCCCAGCGCTCCGAGCGCCAGCGTTCGGCGATGCGGCTGCGCTCCAGCACGAGGTGCGGCACACCCATCAGGGAAAGGTGCTCGCTCATGGCGACGCCGGCCTGGCCTGCGCCCACTACCAGGGTGTTGATTGTTTCCACTGACATGTGCGTTTCCTAAAAGTGAACGACCTCGGTCGGTTTGGGCGACGCGCAAGCATCGACAGCCTCAGTGTGATCACGCAGTGGAAGGAGCGAAATTATGCTTTTTGAAGGCAGAGGTTAGGAAAATCCAAACCCCATGGGGCAGTCGCTAGCAGCCTCATTCTCGATGCATCACCGATGCACCCTGAATACACGCTTTTTCAGCCTGATTTTTTCGACGAGTGGCTGCGTCAGCCAGTTTGCGATGCAGGTGCACGGGTAATCAGGTGCACTGCGGTGACCCCTTCGCCGCCTCGCTAAAGCTCGACAGCGCCCACAGTTGATCTGCGGTGAGGCGGTTCATTGGGTTTTCAACAACGTGGCCACCGCCGTAAGCGCCAGCTCATAACCCAACGCCCCAAGCCCTGCGATGACGCCGGTAGCCGCCTTGGACACGTAAGAATGATGCCGAAAGCTCTCGCGCTTCCAGATGTTGCTCATGTGCGCTTCGATGATCGGGCCGTCGAAGGCCAGCAGCGCGTCGAGGATCGGTACCGAGCTGTAGGTGAGCCCGGCGGCGTTGATCACGATGGCGTCGGCGTTCAGTCGCGCTTCCTGTATCCAGTCCACCAGCACGCCTTCATGGTTGCTCTGACGAAAGTCCAGGGTCAGGCCCAGCTCAGCGGCGTGGCGTTGGCAGCGTGCTTGGATGCTGGCGAAACTTTCGCTGCCATAGGTGCCGTTTTTGTCCAGCCCGTACAGGTTGGCGTTAGGGCCATTGAGGAAAAACACGCGGTGGGACATGGCTTGCGCTCCAGTTATTGCGCGACGGTCAGCACGACTTTGCCGACATTGGCGTTGGCCTCCAGCAGGCGATGGGCCTCGGCGGCGTGCAGCAGTGGCAGCTGCGTGTGGATCTGCGGGCGCACCAGGCCGGAGGCGAGCCAGGGTAAAAAACGCGAGCGGATGCACACCGCCAAACGGGCTTTTTCGGCGTGGCTTTTAGGGCGCAGAGTGGAAGAGGTGAGGCTGAGGTTTTTGCGCATCAGTACCTGTAGATCCAACTCGATCTTCGCGCCTTGCAGGAACGACAGACTCACATGCCGCCCGCCCATCGCCATGGCGGCGAGGTTGCGCGCAACATAAGGGCCGCCGACGTTATCCAGCACCACGTCCACGCCGCGTCCTTCAGTGCAGTCGTTCACCCCCTCGACGAAATCTTCAACGTGGCGATCCACCGCGCGCCACACGCCAAGCGCTTGCAGCATCGCGACTTTCTGCGCGCCGCCGGCGGTGGCAATCACCCGCGCCCCGGCGGCATGCGCGCACTGCACGGCAAAGCTGCCAACGCCACTGGCGGCGCCGTGGATCAGCACGCTGTCGCCGCTGCGCAGGCGGCCCAGTTCAAACAGGTTGTGCCACACGGTGAACGCCGCTTCCGGCACGCCTGCGGCATCCTGAAGTGACAACCCCGCCGGCACCGGCAGGCAGTGCGCCGCCTGTGCCACGCAGTACTCGGCGTAGCCGCCGCCGTTGAGCAGCGCCATCACGCGGTCGCCAGGGGCAAACTCATCCACGCCATGGCCTACCGCGACGACGATGCCCGCCGCTTCCAGGCCGAGCACGTCGGTAACACCAGGCGGAATCGGTGCGCCGCTGCGTTGCATCAGGTCCGGGCGATTGACGCCTGCGGCGGCCACGCGAATCAACACCTCGCCTGGCTCGGGCGTTGGCATCGGGCGCTCTACGCAGTGCAGCACCTCAGGCCCGCCCGGCTCACGGGCAATCACCGCCCTCATACGGCCCAGTCATCCGGCACAACGGCGATCACGTCGATTTCCATCAGCCATTCCGGCTGGCCCAGGCCGGAAATCACCAGCCCGGTGGAGATCGGGAACACGCCTTTGAGCCACTTGCCCACCTCTTGATACACCGGCTCGCGGTAACGCGGGTCGATCAAGTACGTGGTGGTCTTGACGATGTGCGACAGGTCGGAGCCGGCCTCCTCAAGCAGTTGCTTGACGTTTTTCATCGCTTGCTCGGCTTGCGCGCGCGGGTCGCCAAGGCCGACCAGGTTGCCGTCGAAATCGGTGCCGATCTGGCCGCGCACATAGATGGTGTTGCCGGCGCGCACGGCCTGGCACAAGTCGTTGTCCAGCGCCTGGTTGGGGTAGGTCTGTTTGGTGTTGAACATGCGGATGCGGGTGTGGGTGGGCATAGGGGCAACTCATCGGACGCAGGATGAGTTCAGCTTCACATTGCCCAGGTGCCTGCGAAACCAGCATTTGTGCGCGGTAGTGCTTAGGAAAAACCGAAGCCCGTGCAGGTCATCGGTTCGCGCCTGACCCGGCACGAACCCTGCAACACCCCGCGTACAGTCATTGTTGAGGGGCAGGCGTAATGCTCAGTCGTATTACTCAGCGTCAACTGGAGTATTTCGTGGCGTCAGGAGAGGCGGGCAGCATCAGTGCTGCGGCTGAACGCATTCATGTGTCGTCGCCGTCGATCTCGGCCGCCATCACCCATATGGAAGCGGAGCTGGGCATCCAGCTGTTTATCCGCCATCACGCCCAGGGCATTTCGCTCACGGCGGTGGGGCGCCAGGTGATGCAGGAAGCCAAGCTGATTCTGGAGCAGATGACCAACCTCTACACCATCGCCTCGGAGTCGTTGAACACTGTGCGCGGGCCTTTGCGGGTGGGTTGCCTGGAGTCGCTGGCGCCGATGATCACCCCCGAACTGGTGTTTGGTTTTGGCCGCGCCTTCCCCGGCGTACGGCTGACCCAGGCCGAAGGCAACCACGAGGAATTGCTGGAAAAACTGCGCAGCGGTGAGCTGGATATCGCCCTGACCTACGACCTGGTGACCAGCCCCGACATCGACTTCCAAGCCCTGGCGCACCTGCCGCCGTATGTGATGGTCGGCGAGTATCACCCGCTGGCGAGCTTGCCGGCGGTGAGCATGCAAGACCTTGAAGCGTATCCGGTGGTGCTGCTCGACACGCCCTGGAGCCGCGACTATTTCCTCAGCCTGTTCATGCAGGCGGGCACTACGCCCAACATCATCATGCGCTCCACCAACCTCGAAACGGTGCGCGCGATGGTCGGCAATGGCATTGGCTATTCCTTCGCGAATGCGCGGCCCAAATCCAATGTGTCCCAGGATGGCAAACGCGTGATTCGCCTGCGCCTGGCCGGCTCGCACCGGCCGATGCGGCTGGGCTACGCCACGGCGAGCAACACCCAGCTGTCGCGTGTGGTGTCGGCGTTCGCCGAGCGCTGCCGGATGTTTGTGTCCGACCAGTACATCCCCGGTATGGCGCCGCCGAGCTTTTTTGACCCGCATGCGGTGCGGGTCTTGAGTGGTGTGAGCTGAGATTGCACCAAAAGGTGGCGCGGGCTGCGCCACTTGCTCGGCGGTGCACTCTTTTGGCCTGACCCTGCGACCCCAAGGACAAAATCAATCAAATGTGGGAGCTGGCTTGCCTGCGAAAGCGGTCTGTCTGTGCCTGATGTGCCAGCTGATCCACCGCAATCGCAGGCAAGCCAGCTCCCACATCAGGGTTTCGGTGTTTTTAGGCTGCATAGGTTCTGCCTACCCAGTGAGCCGGGTTTTACGAATTGACCCTGCACCCCCGTCCCCACGACTCTCATCCCATCGATGCAGATCAATTTCTTTTCAGCAAGGCACCGCGACGATGACATTCGACTGGCACTACATGTTTGGTTTGCTCGCCGATCCCGAGTTCTGGCGGGCGACGTGGACGGTAATCAAGCTCAGCACCCTGACCTGGGTCCTGAGTATTGCCCTGGGCTTTCTGCTGGCGCTGGCCAAACAATCCAAACATGGGCTGCTCAGCGTCCCGGCCCGAGGCTATATCTGGTTGTTCCGCAGCCTGCCGCTGCTGGTGCTGCTGATCTTTATCTACAACCTGCCCCAGGCGCTGCCTGGCACCTCGGCCGTGCTGGCCGACCCGTTCTGGTCCGGCCTGCTGGCGTTGGTGATCTGCGAGACGGCGTACGTGGCCGAAATCCACCGTGGTGGTTTGCTCTCGATTCCCAAAGGGCAGGGCGAAGCGGCGCGGGCGTTGGGCTTGAAGTTCTTTGGCACCCAGTGGCGCGTGGTGATCCCCCAGGCGTTGCGCGTGGCGTTGCCGTCGCTGGCCAACGAGTACATCTCCATCGTCAAGCTCACCTCGCTGGTGTCGGTGATCTCGCTGACCGAGATTTTGATGGTCGGCCAGCGCCTGTATTCGCAGAACTTCCTGGTGATTGAAACCATGGCGGCGGTGGCGTTTTTCTACGTGTTTATCGTCACCGTGTTCGACTTCCTGCTCAAACGCCTGGAGCGCTTTCTCGACGTCAACCAGCGCAACGTGTCCCGCGTGCCGGACGCGGCGGTGCTGGCATTGGCCACCCAACAACGCACGGCGCCGGAGCGCCCGGCCAACACTGGCGTCGCCGCGCTGCAAGCCGCCCGCTTGCATAAGGCTTACAACGACATTGAAGTGCTGGGCTCGGTCAACCTGCAGGTGCAGCCGGGTGAGGTGGTGTCGGTGATCGGGCCGTCCGGGTCGGGTAAAACCACGCTGATCCGCCTGCTCAACGGCCTGGAGCAACTGGACAACGGCGAGATTCATATCAACGGCCTGCCGTTCATTCACTTGCACAAAGTCGGCGCGTATAAACCTCAATTTATTGAGCACGCCGAGCACCGCCTGAACATCGGCATGGTGTTCCAGAGCTTCAACCTGTTCCCGCACTTGAGCGTGCTCGACAACCTGCTGATGGCGCCGAAATACCATCGCCTGGGGCGCACCGATGAGCTCAAGCAACAGGCCTACGCGCTGCTGCACAAGGTCGGCATGCTTGATCACGCCTGGAAGTACCCACACCAGTTGTCTGGCGGCCAGCAGCAACGCGTGGCCATTGCCCGCGCCTTGATGATGCGCCCGCAGATCATGCTGTTCGACGAGCCCACCTCGGCGCTCGACCCCGAGAAAGTCAACGAAGTGCTGCAGGTCATCGAAGCCTTGGCCGGGGAGGGCATCACCATGGTGATCGTCACCCACGAGATGAACTTCGCCTTCAAGGTTTCCGACCGCATCGTGTTCATGGAAAAGGGCCGCGTGGTCTGCGACGACACGCCCCAGGCCCTGCGCAGCGGCCACAACCCACGCGTGGAGGCGTTCCTCAAGGACGTCTCGCTGGCGTGATCTCTTTAATGTTCAGGACTCACACAAAATGATCGAGCAAGCTCAAATCGAACAATTCCAGCGCGACGGCTTCCTGGTGGTGGAGGGCGTGTTGTCGCTGGACGAAGTGGCCGCGTTGCAACACGACTTCGACCAGTGGGTGGAAGAGAGCCGCAGCCACGACCAGGGCTGGGGCGCCACCGTGGATGGCCGCGCGCGCTTCGACCTGGAAGGCGATCATCGCGCCGATCACCCGTCGTTGCGCCGCGTGAGTTCGCCCACTGAGATTTCCTCGGCGTATGAGCGCGTGGCACTGCACTCGCGGATGGCGGCGATTTCCGCGCAGTTGGTGGGCGCTGGCGGCGCGCGTTTTCACCACAGCAAGATCAACTCCAAACTGCCGCACACCGCGACGCAGGTGAAGTGGCACCAGGACTTTCTGTTCACGCCGCACAGCAACGACGACATCGTCACTGCCTTGCTGATGGTCAGCGAAGTGACCCCGCAAAACGGCCCACTGAATGTGATCCCCGGCAGCCACAAAGGCCCGTTGTGGTCGCACTGGCAGAACCAGCGTTTTACCGGCTCGGTGGACGATGCCGTGGTTCAAGAACATTGCCAGCAACCGGTCGCCTGCTACGGCCCGGCCGGTTCCGTGTGCTTTATGCACACGCGCCTTCTACATGCTTCCAGCCCTAACGAGACCGAACTGCCGCGCACCCTGTTCATCAGCGTCTACGCCGCTGAAGACGCGCTGCCATTCGGCGAAAACCCGCTGCCCAGTGCACACGCCGGCCTGCTGGTGGCCGGTGAAGAAAGTGGCTTGGTGCGTTCCACCAACAACCACCTGCGCCTGCCGCAGAAACCCCGTGGCGCATCGTTCTTTGTGCAACAGGCCGGCCAAGACTCCGCGACTGCCTAACCCCCTAAAATCCTTGCAGGTAATGACCATGACAGCGTCTCAAAAAAGTCTTCGCCCTCTTGCCGTGTGCCTGTTGGGCGCCGCGGTTGCACTGACCTCGTTGGCGGCTTCGGCGTTCCAGCAGGAAGGCAAGATCATCGCCGGTTCCGACGTGACCTTCTTCCCGTACGAGTACATGGATAACAACACGCCGGCAGGCTTTGATATCGAGTTCATGGACGGCCTGGGCAAGGTCATGGGGCGCAAGGTCGAAACCCTCGACACGCGCTTCCCCAACCTGATCACCGGCCTGCAGGCCGGGCGGTTCGATGTGACCAACTCGTCGATGTACATCACGGCGGAGCGGGTCAAAGTCATCGACATGATCCCTTACCTGAAAAGCGGTGAGTCGATCCTGACCCTCAAGGACAGTGCGTTCCAACCCAAGAAGCCGGAAGAGTTCTGCGGCCACAAGATCGGCTCCATGGGCGCCACGTCCTGGCTGGCGCAGATGCACAAACTGTCGGATGAGTACTGCGTGGCCAAGGGCTTGAAACCGATTGCGATCAGTGAATACAGCACCGACCCGCAAACCACCCAGGCCTTGCTGGCCCACGCCGTTGAAGCGCAGATCACCGATGCCGCCGTGGCGCGGGGTGTGGTCGACAAGCTCGGCAGCCGCGTGGTGATTTCGTCCGACACGCTGATCTACCCGGTCCTCAACGGCTTCGGCGTGAAAAAGGGCAACGACGAGGTGAAAAAAGCCCTGCTCGACGGGCTGCAAAAGTACCGGGCGACTCCGGAATACGCGGCCTTGCTCAAGAAGTACAACTTTGAAGCGCCGACCGATGCCGACATCGCAGCGTTGATGCCCAAGTAAGCCTATTGCGTGGCCGCAGCCTTGCGGTCGCGCCTTGCGGAGACAGATTCATGGCGTTATCCCTTGAAGAACAGGCGCGCATCGACCTGGCGGCAACCTTCCGCATCATTGCCCACTTGGGCATGCATGAGGCGGTGGCCAACCATTTCAGCGCGGCGGTATCGGCCGACGGCAAACAGTTTTTGCTTAACCCGAAGTGGAAGCATTTTTCGCGCATTCGCGCCAGCGACCTGTTGCTGTTGAACGCCGACGACCCGGCCTGCGCCGACCACCCGCATGTGGACGCCACCGCCTGGTCGATCCACGGGCAGATCCACCGACTGCTGCCGCAAACTCGCGCCGTGCTGCACTTGCACCCGGTCTACACCACGGCGGTGGCGTGCCTGGCCAAACCGCACATTCCGGCGATTGACCAGAACACCGCGCGCTATTTCAACCGCGTGGCTGTGGACGAGCTGTACGGCGGCATGGCTGACACCGAAGCCGAAGGCGCGCGCCTGGCCGCGCTGCTCGACGGCAAGAGCCGCCTGCTGATGGGCAACCATGGCGTGATGGTCACGGCCGCGTCCATTGGTGAGGCCTTTGACGATATCTGGACCCTGGAGCGTGCCTGCCAGATCCTGGTGACGGCGTGGTCCACCGGGCAACCGTTGAGGGTGTTGTCGGATGACGTGGCGGAGAAAACCGCACGCGGCTGGGAAGGTATCGCGGACTTTTCGCGGCAGCACTTTGAAGAAATGAAGCAATTGATGATCGACGCCGACCCTTCGGTGCTCGACTGAGGGCTTTTTATGACGTTTTCCGTTGTCGCTCGCTGTGCCGAAACCGGCCAGTTGGGCATTGCGATCAGCTCTTCAAGCATTGCCGTTGGCGCCCGTTGCCCATGGCTGCGACCCGGCGTGGGCGCGGTGGCGTCGCAGAACATCACTTTGCCGAGTTTGGGGCCGCATATCCTGGATAGGCTAGGGCAGGGTCTGGCGCCGAGTGAGGCGCTGGAAACGGTGCTGGCCGGCCAGGATCACAGCCAGTATCGCCAGGTGACGGTGATCGATAACCAAGGCCGCACGGCGTATTTCAGCGGCGCGCAGACCCTTGGCATTCATGCGGCGTTGAGTGGTGAGCAATGCGTGGCCGCGGGGAATATGCTCGCCCATCCCGGCGTGATCGAGGCCATGGTGCGGGCGTTCGAAAACGCCTCCGGGCACCTGGCCGACCGATTGCTTGCCGCGATGCAGGCGGGCCAGGCCAAAGGCGGTGAAGCCGGCCCGGTGCATTCGGCCGCCCTCGTGGTGGTCGATGACCTGCTGTGGCCCATCGTCAATTTGCGCGTGGACTGGGCCGATGACGATCCGATCGGCGCCCTCGACCAATTGTGGCAGGCCTATCGCAGCCAACTGCAGGACTACATTGACCGCGCCATCAACCCACACCAGGCACCGGGCTATGCGGTACCGGGAGATGACCGATGAGCAACAGCCGCGACCTGCTGGCGCAACTGGTGCGTTTCGACACCACCAGCCGTGAATCCAACCTGGCCTTGATCGACTTTGTGCGCACGTATTTGCAAGGCCACGGCGTGGCCTGCGAGTTGGTGTTCAACGCGCAAAAGAGTAAGGCCAACCTGCTGGCAACCCTTGGCCCGGCCGGCGTGCCGGGGATTGTGTTGTCCGGGCACACCGATGTGGTGCCGGTGGACGGTCAGCGCTGGACGGTGGCGCCGTTTGACCTGACGGAAAAAGACGGCAAGTTGTACGGGCGTGGCACGGCGGACATGAAGGGCTACATCGCCTGTGTGTTGGCCTGCGTGCCGGCACTGGTGCAGGCGCCGCTGCGCATGCCGGTGCATATCGCGCTGTCCTATGACGAAGAGGTCGGCTGCCTCGGCGTGCGCTCGCTGATCGAAAGGTTTCACGCGCAACCGGTCAAGCCGCTGCTGTGCGTGATTGGCGAGCCCACCGAGCTCAAGCCGGTGCTGGGCCACAAGGGCAAGCTGGGCATGCGCTGCCAGATCCATGGCGCGGCGTGCCATTCGGCCTATGCGCCGTCCGGCGTGAACGCCATCGAATACGCTGCGCGGTTGATGAGTGAGCTGGTGCGGCTCGGTGAAACGCTCAAGGCTGAGCAGCACCTTGATGCGCGATTTGACCCGCCATTTTCCACCGTACAAACCGGTGTGATAACCGGCGGGAAGGCGTTGAACATCGTGCCGCAGGATTGCAGTTTTGACTTTGAAGTGCGCGCGTTGCCGACCCAAAACCCCTGGCAGGTTGCGGACCAGTTACGCGGCTACGCCGAACACACGCTGCTGCCGGCAATGCAGGCAGTGAGCGCGCAGTGTGCGATCAGCTTCAGCGAGTTATCCAGCTACCCGGGCCTGGCGACGTCGCTGGAGAGCCAGGCGGCTGAGTGGGTTGCGCAATTCTGCGGCTCGCGCGACTACGGCACTGTGGCTTTCGGGACTGAGGGCGGGCTGTTTGACCAGGCAGGCATCCCGACCGTGGTGTGCGGACCGGGGAGCATGGAGCAGGGCCACAAGCCGGATGAGTTCATCAGCCTGGAACAACTGGCGGCGTGTGACCGGATGCTGGCGCGGGTGGTGGCGTTTGTGAGCCGGTAAGCCCACCCCTATCCAATGGGGGAGCGGGCTTGCCCGCGATGCAGGCGCCCCCGTTCTTGCCGTTAAACCGAGGTGATGCCATCGCAGGCAAGCCAGCTCCCACATTTGCTCTGTGTTGTTTGATCAGGCTTTGGCCACCCCCACGCGCCACTGCGCCGGCGGCAGCAAGCCATTCACCAGGTAATTGCCCACAATCCGCGACTTGTACACGCGCGGGTTATGGTTCGCCAGCGTGCGCGCATTGCGCCACAGCCGGTCCAGCGCTTTGTTGCTGGCCGTGGCGCTGGCGCCCAGCCCGTCAAACAGTGCGGTGGTCGCCGCAAGTGTTGCGTCCACTACCGGGTTGACTGCCAGGCACACTTCCAGCTCCGCCAATGCCACGTGTGGGTCATCGTCGTGCAGCACTTGCTTGTGGGCGATCACAGACTGCGCTGTCTGCTCCAGGCGCTGCGCCGCTTGCTGGGTGATGGCGTGCGCGGCGTAGGCCTGGCTGGCGACTTCGCCGATGACTTGCAGCAACTGCACGTCTTGCGCTGCGGTGTCGGCGTTGCCAGTGGTGAAGGTCCTGGCGCGCTGGCTGAGTTCTTGTGCACCGCTCAGCGCCGCACGGCGAGCAATGCCGGCGAGGGTGCTGAGGTGGTAGATCTGGTAGAACGACTGGCCGTAGCCGAAGCGTTGGTGGGTAGGGCGCAGGTCGTCCTCCACCGGGGCATTCTCGAAGATACAGGTGCCGCTGGCGGTGAGGCGTTGGCCGAAACCATTCCAGTCATCGACGATGTGCACGCCGGGGGCCTTGAGGTCGACGACGACGGAATACACCGTGCCGTCCTCACCCGTGGCGACGGTGTTGATCAGGTCGCTGTAGAGCGCGCCGGTGGTGTAGAACTTTCTGCCGCTGATGCGCAGGGTGCCGTCGGCATCGCGGTGCAGACGGGTTTCGAAGTCGCCTCGGGTCTGGTTGCCGACTTCGGTGCTGCCGGGAGAGAGCAGCGCGCCCTGGCCGAGCCGGTCCAGCCATTTGGCGCGCCAGTCGAGGTCTTTGGCACAGAGGACGTCCTCGCAAAAACCAAAATGCCCGCGCAGGGCCTGGGTGATGTTGGAGTCGGCGGCGGACAGTTCGGTGAGCAACGCAAGCAGTTCGGCAAAGGTCGCGCCCTGGCCACCGTGGCTCACGGGCAAGCGCCAGCGGGGCAGTCCCAGTTCGTTGAGTTGGCGGATAACAATCGCCAGGCTGGCGCGTGTCTGATCGGCCTCTGCGGCTTGCGCAAGGATCTGCGCAAAGAGCGGGCGAAACGGTGCAGCCAGTTGTTCGTAACGGGAGGAGGGCGCAGCGCCCCAAATATTCAACGCAGAAATCGACATGCAATGGACCTTGCAGAAAGTGGCTCAGGTGCTGGGGTCCAGTGGTCTGGTGCCGTCACCCTAACCCACGGTTCGCAAAGTTTTTAATACGAAAAATAGCTATCAAGCTGTGCGGCGGTTCTATCGATAGTGCGCAACAGTATTAAACCCCGTGATTTTATTGCGTTAGCTTCTACGGGCGCTGTACTTGGCGACCTTCCAATCCCTTTTCTCATCACCAGACTGCACGCCCACAGATGGTTGAGTCAGCCCTCACGTGTGTGGAGTGCGTTCATGATCAATCGTCGACACTTGCTTGCCCTGCTCGGCCTGGCCGTTCTTACGCTGCACGGTCCCTCTGTCGAGGCGGCAGAGCCCCTGACGCTCACCGTGGGCGATCAGTTTTTCTCCAACCGCATTGTTCTGGAGTTGTCAGGCGAGTTGAAGGACTTGCCCTACAAGATCGACTTCAAGCGCTTCAATACCGGCTCCCCTGTGGCCTCGGCGGTTGCCAGCGGCGCGCTGGACGTGGGGATTGTCGGTGACACGCCGGTGATCAGCCTGGCGGCCAATGGCGCGCCGGTGAAAGTGGTCGCCAGCACCCAGACCAGCCTTGACGGCGTCGGCATCGTGGCGCGCAAAGGCATCCAGTCGGTGGCCGATCTGAAAGGCAAAACCATCGCAATTTGGAACGGTTCGTGGAGCCAGCAACTGGCCTACAAAGCCCTTGACGAAGCCGGCGTGCCGCGCAACAGCGTGACTTTCAAATACCTGCTGCCGGCCGAGGCCAGTCTGGCGTTGACCCAAGGCGACATCGACGCGTTCGGCACCTGGGAACCCTACGTGTCGCTGCAGGAGAAAGAGGGCAGCAGCCTGATCCGCAACGCCAAGGGCTTGATGAGCGCGCCGACCTACATCGTTGCGTATGAGCCGGCGCTGGCGCAGAAAGGCGCAATCATCAAAGACTTTGTCGCACGCCTTACCCGCGCTCGTGTGTGGAGCAACAGCCATGTCGACGAGTACGCCGAGGCTTGGTCGAAAGCCAACCAGTCTGCGCCGCAGATCGCCAAGGTGTGGTTCAAGCGTGACGCAATCAAGGTGCTGCCGATTTCGCCGACGATAGTCAGCGAGGCGCAGGCCACGGCGGATTTCCTGGTGGATGCGCAGATGCTGAAGCAGCGCTATGACGTGACGCCGCTGTTCGATCGGGCGCTTTAAACGTAAAGGACATAAGCGCTAACAGTATCGACAGTCTGATTATGCGTGGGCTGAGCTAGGTTTTTTGTTCCGGATCGCGCCGGAACAAAAAATTAACTAGCATCGGCAAGGAGTAGCCAGTAGGCTACATGTGAATCTGTGACTAACTTGATCGGCAGGACGCCGGAGTTCGATACATGGCTCGACGGTATGAAGGATATCTGGGGGAAAACGGCTGTTCTGACGCGCTTGGACCGCGCCGAAGACAACAATTTTGGCGACTGCGAGCCAGTCGGCGAAGGCCTGAGTGAAATGCGTGTTTTCGTCGGGCCTGGTTACAGGATTTATTTTGTAAGGACGGGGATCACCGCTTACCTGATGTTATGGGGCAGCGATAAAACCGATCAGAAGCGGGGAATCAAACGGGCAAAAGAGATACTCGATGCCCTGAGAGGTCAATGAAATGAGTGAATCGAAATTCAAACCCGAGGACATGCCGATCCTCGATCTTGATACCTCCGGCACCCAGGTTTATGAGGCGTCGCGCTTTCTCGACAGCCCGCAAGTTATCAGTGCTTATCTGGCGCAAAGCATGAAGTCGCAAGACCCGCAGGTGTTTATGAAGGCGCTTGCCGAGGTTGCCAAAGCCCAGGGCGTGAACAAGGTGGCTGAGGCGGCCGGGGTCAACCGCGAGAGTTTGTATAAAACCCTGAAGGGCGGCTCGAAGACCCGCTATGAGACGATCCACAAGCTGATGCTGGCGTTAGGCGTTGAGCTGACTGTGCAGCCGATTGCGCTCAATCAGGCGACAAGCGCTAAGCCAGTGGTCGCCGGTAAACCATGATGGCTTAACGGCGCCCACATTGACCGACTTTGCGCTGAGGCTCAGCGCACCAGGCACGGCTGCTTGTTATTGAAGCGCCAGCCCGGAATCAAGAACTGCATCGCCACGCTGTCATCTCGCGCCCCAAGGCCCATGCCTTTGTACAGCTCGTGGGCCTTGGCCACTGCATCCATGTCGATCTCCACGCCCAAGCCAGGCTGGGTGGGCACTTTGACGTAGCCGCCTTCGATTTTCAGTGGCGCCTTGGTCAGGTGCTGGCCGTCCTGCCAGATCCAGTGGGTGTCGATGGCGGTGATGTCTCCCGGTGCGGCGGCGGCCACTTGGGTAAACATCGCCAGGGAAATATCGAAGTGGTTGTTGGAATGCGAACCCCAGGTCAGGCCCCATTCATTGCACATCTGCGCCACGCGCACCGAGCCTTGCATCGTCCAGAAGTGCGGGTCGGCCAGCGGGATGTCAACTGATTGCAGCTGGATCGCGTGGCCCATTTCGCGCCAGTCGGTGGCGATCATGTTGGTCGCGGTTTTAAGCCCGGTGGCACGGCGGAATTCAGCCATGACTTCGCGACCCGAGTAGCCGTTTTCTGCGCCGCAGGGGTCTTCGGCGTAGGCGAGCACGTGGTGTTGGTCGCGGCACAGGCGGATGGCTTCTTTGAGTGACCACGCGCCGTTGGGGTCAAGGGTGATGCGCGCATCGGGAAAGCGTTCGGCCAGGGCGGTGACGGCTTCGATTTCTTCATCGCCACTCAGGACGCCGCCTTTGAGCTTGAAGTCGTTGAAACCGTATTTGGCCTTGGCGGCTTCGGCCAGGCGCACCACCGACTCGGCGGTCATGGCTTGCTCATGACGCAGGCGGAACCATTCATCATCGGCGTCCGCCTCGTTGCGGTAGGCCAGAGAGGTGGTCGTGCGGTCGCCGACATAAAACAGGTAGCCGAGCATTTTTACCGCATCACGTTGCTGCCCTTCACCCAGCAGCGCCGCCACCGGCACTTCCAGGAACTGGCCCAACAGGTCGAGCAGCGCTGCTTCCATGGCGGTGACGGCGTGAATGGTGATGCGCAGGTCAAAGGTCTGCAGGCCGCGGCCGGCGGCGTCGCGAGCGGCAAAGGTGCTGCGCATCTGGTTAAGGATGCGTTGGTATTGGCCAATTGGCTGGCCGACCACCAGGCTGCGCGCATCTTCAAGGGTTTCACGGATGCGCTCGCCACCGGGCACCTCGCCGACGCCCGTGTTGCCGGCGCTGTCCTTGAGAATCACGATATTGCGGGTAAAGAATGGCCCGTGGGCGCCGCTCAGATTGAGCAGCATGCTGTCGTGGCCTGCCACCGGGATGACTTGCAAATGGGTGACTACGGGAGTGTTCATGGCAATGTCCTAAGTAAGCTCAAAGAGGTTTGCTGATGGCGGCGCCGGTTGGCGCAGCGCTGGCAGAGATCAGTACGGGCGAGGGCGACGTCTTGGCGAAAAACACCAGGATCGCGGCAAGCACTGAGGTGCCGGCCAGGCCGTAGAGGCCGCCCTGGATCGAGCCGGTGGTTTGTTCCAGAAAGCCAAACGTGGTCGGGGCCACGAAACCGCCCAGGTTGCCGATGGAGTTGATCAACGCGATCACGGCCGCGGCGATGCGCACATCCAGATAGCCTTGGGGAATCGGCCAGAACAGCGACGAGGCGGACTCGAACCCGATCGCCGCGAAGCAGATCGCCACAAAGGCAAAGATTGGCCCGCCGGTGGTGGACATGAACATGCCCGCAGCGGCAATCAACAGCGCGGCGGCCACCCAGGCTTGCTGGAACTTGAACTTGCCCGACAGCGAGGCGAAGGCGTACATGGCGATGATCGAGATCAGCCACGGGATCGAGTTGAAGAACCCCACCTGTATGTCGCTCAGGTCACCCATTTTCTTGATGATGCTCGGCAGCCAGAAGGTCGCCGCGTAGATCGTCAGTTGGATACAGAAGTACAGGGCGCAGAACAGCAGAATCTGGCGGTCCTTGAGCAGTTTGCCAATGGTCGGTTTGACCGTGGTCAGCGCTTCCCGCTCACGTTGTTCCTGGTCGATGGCGCCGACCAGCGTGTCCTGTTCTTCGCGGGTCAGCCATTTGGCGTCGTGGGGTTTGGAGTCCAGCCAGAACCACACGAAGAAACCCAGCGCCACGGACGCCAGGCCTTCGATGGCGAACATCCATTGCCAGCCGTGAAAGCCGAAGCCTTCGATTTGCAACAATGCGCCCGACAAGGGGCCGGAAATCAGCGAGGCGACCGCCGAACCGCTGAGGAAGATCGCGATGGCCTTACCGCGCTCCACGCCCGGCAACCAGCGAGTGAAGTAGTAGATCACCCCAGGGAAAAACCCGGCTTCGGCCACGCCCAGCAGAAAGCGCAGGATGTAGAACTGTGTTTCGTTCTGGATGAACGCCATCAGCGTGGCAACGATGCCCCAGGTGAACATGATGCGCGTCAGCCAGATCCGCGCACCGACCTTTTGCAGCAGCATGTTGGAGGGCACTTCAAACAGCGCATAGCCAATAAAAAACAACCCGGCGCCCAGGCCATAGGCGGCCGCGCCGATGCCCAGGTCATGCTCCATGTGCGTGCGCACGAAGCCGATATTGACCCGGTCGATGTAGTTGAGGATGAACATGATCACGAACAGTGGGAGCACATGGCCCTTCACTTTGCTCACGGCGCGCGTGAGTACTGAGTCGCTGGGTGAAGCGGCAGATACATGGTTTGAATTGGTCACAATTCAAAACTCCCCTGATTTATTTTTATGCGGGTTTGTGTGTCTTGTTGATAGACATCATACAAGTGCATTTCTTTTTTTCGCAATGCGGCGTGGGGTGTATTTGTTCTTATAAGCGCAGCGTTGGAATAGGTATTTTGGTTATTTGCCCAGCTTTACTGGGTTTTTATACCGTTTCGCGTGTGTCGGGAAGGTGTAAGCGTGACCCGCTAAGCGACACTGACGCCCTTTGGGTTAAGCGCTATCAAGTTTGGTTGTCATACAAGTGCGGCATTTTTTGAATCAACTCAGCGTCGCCGCCAGGCGGGGTGTTAAGCTCCGTCCAGCCCAACCCCGTGGACCCTAGCGATGCCCATTGAAAACGGAACCCTGGTCCGTAGACGTTCCAATAACCTGGCCCAAGGCGTGGTTGATGCGCTGACCCAGCGCATACTGCTCGGCCAGCTCAAGCCCGGTGAAAAATTGCCGTCCGAATCCACCATCGTGCTTGAGCATGGGGTGAGTCGCACGGTGGTGCGCGAAGCCATTTCCAAATTGCAGGCCTCAGGTCTGGTAGAGACCCGCCACGGCATCGGCACCTTCGTACTGGAGCAACAGGCGCAACAGGGCTTGCGCCTGCATGTGGACACCGTCGCCAGCGTGCGCAATATGCTCGAGCTGCGCCTGGGCCTGGAGGTGCAAGCGGTGGCGCTGGCCGCTGTGCGCAGAAGTGACGAGCAACTCGTGCGCATGCGCGAAGCGCTGGATGACTACCAGGCTTCGCTGGCGAACAACGACAGCTGTGTGGAGGAGGACAAGCGCTTTCACCAACTGATCGCCGAGGCCACCGGCAATACCTTCTTCACTGAAATCATGCTGCACCTGGGCAATGCGATGATCCCGCGCACCCAGGTCAAGGGCGCCGAGCGCGGCGGCGCCGATTTTGCCAAGCTCGGTCAGTTGGCGAACCTGGAGCACGAAGCGATCTTCAATGCCATCAAGCGCCAGGACCCGGACGCCGCGCGCGCGGCCATGGTGCTGCACCTGACCAACAGCCGGGATCGGTTTTCGGGTGTGTAATGTCGTGCTGATAAGGAACAACCGTTGAACGAACACACATTGTCCATGCGCCTGGAGCGCGTGGCGGCAAACGTGCCGGCGGGTGCACGCCTGGCCGATATTGGCTCGGACCACGGCTACCTGCCGGTAGCCTTGATGCGTCGCGGCGTGATCGCGGCGGCGGTGGCGGGGGAAGTGGCGGCCACGCCCTTTCACGCGGCCGAACGTACGGTACGCGACAACGCTCTGCAGCAGCACATCAGCGTACGGCTGGCTGATGGTTTGGCGGCCATTGAACCGGCGGACGCAATCACCGCGATCACCCTGTGCGGCATGGGTGGCGAAACCATCCGCGACATCCTCGACAGCGGCAGGGCGCACCTGAGCGGTCAGGAACGCCTGATCCTGCAACCCAATGGCGGCGAACAACCCCTGCGCCAATGGCTGATGGACAACGGCTACCAGATCGTGCGTGAGGAGCTGCTGCGCGAGAACCGGTTTTACTACGAAATCATCGTCGCCGAACGCGCTGAGCCGCTGATCTACACGGCGCAACAGCTGTACTTCGGCCCGCTGCAAATGCAAGCGCGCAGCCCGGAGTTCCTGGGCAAGTGGCAACGCATGTTGCGTCAGAAGCACAAGACCCTGGCCAGCTTCGAGCAGGCCCGGCAGACGGTGCCCCAGCACAAGGTGCAGGAGATTGAACAGCAGGCGCGCTGGATCACCCAACTGCTGGCTTGAACTGGCAACAGTGAACAGGGTCACACATCCCAGACCGGCGCTTTACCCGGTCTCTTGCGCCGCCCATGATGGACGGCTCGCACCCATGGAGGACGCTGCGCATGTTCGGCTCTCTGCTCGACAAACTGTTCAATCGCCCGCTGACCCAAGACGCATTCGCCGAGAAAGTCATCAAGGCGGCTCGCGAAGCGGGTTTCAGCGAGCCTCTTGAGTACGTGCCCAAAGAGTTCCGCCTCAAACATGGCGACGGTAGCTACTTCAACCTGCATAACGCATTCAATGACTATCAGAACGCCGAAAAAGCGCACAAATCTGACGTATTGAAAGGGTATGTATCGACATTGCTCGGCTACAAAAAGCCAGCCCCGCCCACCTTCGAAGGCGTCAGGCCGCTGTTGCGGCCGGTGATTCGTAACCTGGCGATGCTCGAAGAAGTGCGCCTTTATCACGTACGCAATAAGGGCTGGGATGCGCCTTACACCGCCGTCCACCGGGCGCTGGGCACCGACTGCGTGACCCTGCTGGCGGTGGACTACCCCGAGACCACGTCCACCCTGACCGAGGGGCCTGATCCACAGTGGGGCGTGAGCCTGGACGAGGCGTTGGCGGTGGCGGTGAGCAATCTGCGTGAAGCGACCCAGGACGCGTTCGACGAAATTGTGCCCGGCCTCTACCTCGGCCGTTGGAATGACGGCTATGACACCAGCCGCGTGCTGCTGCCGGATGTCCTGCAGCGTGCGGCCATCAAGGGCCGTCCTGTGTTCATGATCCCGACCCGCGACATCCTGATGGTGACCGGTGACAAGGATGAAGAGGGCATTCGGCACATGGTCGAGGTCAGCTTCAAGGCCATGGAAGGCGGGCGCGCGGTGTCCAGCCAGGTCTACACCTATGACGATCAACGGATCGTGCCTTTCATCAGTCAGGATGAAGCGCTCAAGGCGCGCATGGCGAGCCTCGAACACATGCTGCTGCAGGGCAACTACCACGCGCAGAAAGAGCAGCTCGACACCCTGCACGATGAGCAGAAGATCGACGTGTTTGTCGCGACCTATGCGTTATTCGAGTTGAAGGACAGTCACGGCAAGACCTTCTCGATCTGTAGCTGGACAGAAACCGTCGACACCCTGCTGCCCAAGACCGACCGCGTGGCGCTGGTGCAGATCCAGCCCGATGGCACCGCCCAGACCCGGGTGGTCGAATGGGCTGAGCTTGAGGCCAAGGTGGGTGACCTGCTGGCGCCGGCGAGCTTGTACCCGGCACGCTATCGCACGTTGGGTTTTCCGACGCCTGCGCAATTGAGTCAGCTGACGCCGCTGGTTTAACGCCGGCTTGTCACGCCTCACCCACCTGTGCAAGGATCGCCCATGACTGAATTTTCGCTAAGCAACCGCCATCACCCCCACGGACCTTGCCCAAGGTGCCGCGGTTGCTTGCGCTCACTGATTGACCAGAACCTCTGATCACTCAATGAACCACCACCCAAGGCGCCCACGGCGCCTTTTTTATTGCTTGTAGAAAGGGAGATTCAACGGATGACAATGCTACGTGGAACCCGAATAGTGACTGGTAAAGAAGCCGCGACGATGCGTGAGATCGAGGCGCGTTTTCGGAGCTATCTTCATCGATGCGGGCGCTGAAGAGGCCATCGTGCCGGCCCTGTGGGGCCAGGACACGTTTATCGAAAAAGCCGGCGGCAGTGAAATCATCGGGCAGATGTGGGCCTTCGATGACAAGGCCGGACGTCAGTGTTGCCTGATCCCGGAAGCCACGGCGCTGTTCCAGGAACGCAACACGCAATTGCTTGGCACGCGCGAGGAGGCGATGTTTTTCTACGTGGCGCGGTGTTACCGGTATGAGCGGCCGCAAGCTGGGCGCTACCGCGAGTTCACTCAGTTGGGGCTGGAAATTCTCAGCCCTGAGCCCGCGCTGGCGTTGCAGCGCAGCCAAGCGCTGTGCTCCGGTTTTCTCGACACGCTGGGCCTTGACTATGAGCTTAACCTGGCCGTCAAACGCGGCTTGAGTTACTACCTGCAAGGCAATGGCTTCGAGGTGCGTTGCCCCGCGTTGGGTGCTCAGCAACAAGTGGTGGGCGGCGGCGCATACCGCGAAGGCGCCGGGTTCGGCATCGGGCTTGAGCGTCTGGTGCTTGCGTTGGCGTGACGTGCAAGGACGCCTCCACCCGGAGGCGTCTCCTATCCGGCCGCTGGATATGCTCCAATAGCCGCCATCATTTGCTCACCCGGGAACCCCGCCATGGCCGACACCACCGACCAAGCCTTCTACGACCGTGCCGACGCACACATCGAACTGTCGAACGAACAACTCAAAACCTGTGAAAACCTCGGCGAGGTCAGCGCCTCGATGATGTTCGGCACCACGCGCTTCAACGCCTGGGCCAGTGCACGCAACTTCAAATCCGGCGCCGAAATGGCCGAGGCGCGGGAAGCGATGCTGAAGTATTTTTGTGACCAGTACCGGATGATGCTTGAGGACAATCTGGATGATCACATCAATAATTTCAGTCAGTACATGTTGGTCAAATAGCTCGCCGGCACCGATTCAACTTGCCCTTGTACGTTGAGTTGTCTTTTCTTCAGTAGCCGTTGGATGTCCATGGCGGCTTCAGATGTCCTTGCACGCTAGGTCGGGCAGGTCAGTGCCGAGGGCATTCCAGGGCACGCCAGCCTCTCTGGAAAGCCGGGTTACCGTTCCACTCTGCGCACTGAGTGCTTTTGCCCCATTTTCGCGCATGCCACCGGGCTGTCACCTCGGCAAGCCGCCTATTTCGCGACCCGCCACCAACGGCCCGTATCTTGCTAGTACCTTCCCAATCAATGACATGGCATTTTGCTTCTAGTCATATCCAGGTTGTTTGGGGGAGTGGGTCGGCCATGCACAGTCTTTTATCACCGGGTATCCGCCTGCTTGGCCGTTTCGGTTTTGCGCGCAAGTTTCAGATTCTGTTTTTCCTGTTCATGCTGCCCCTGGCCGGTAGCCTGTGGCTGATCGGCCAGGACTATCGCGACAAATTAGCGGTGATTTCCAGCGAGCAGTCCGGCGTGCGCCAACTGCTGGCCCTGGACACCCTGGATGGCCAGTTGACCGCACAACGCAACCTGGCTGCCCGCTGGAAAGCGCTGGATATTCTGCACACCCCAACCCCCGCGGCGCAGGCGGCGATGGACAACGTCGATGCCGGCAACCCCGCCATTGTGCAAAGCCTGCAAGCCTTGGGCGATGCGCTCAAGGCCCACAACGCCAGCGCTGACACCTTGGCCCGCTTTGAGGCCTTGCAGGCGACGGTCAAGGGCATGGACACCCAATCGCTGCGCACCGTGGGCTGGTGGCCGGACGGTTATGACCGCTTCACCGCCGCCCTGACCGCGATGCAAACCTTGCGCGAGCAGATCACCCTGGAATCCGGCCTGATCCTCGACCCATGGCTGGAAACCTACTTGCTGATGCAGATTTCCACCCAGCATACGCCGGACCTGATCGAGCGTATCGGCCGCACCGCGAGCGTCGGGCAGTCCTCGATTGCCTCCGGGCAATTCACCTTGCAAAGCCGCTTGCAGATGCGCGACCTGCGCGGCCGAATCGGCGATGCACGTGACCAGTTGGTCAAGGCCGCCGCGTCGCTCAAAGCCAAGCAATACTCGGGGATGGAACCGTGGACGGCGCAATACGACACCAGCCTGCAATTGCTTGATAACGAACTCAAAGGCCTGGACGACGGCGTGTTTGGCGGCACCATCAAGCTCGACACCGCAGGCTTTGATCGCAGTGTCGACAGCATCCTCGGCGCGTTGGGCGCACTGCGCAGCCAGTCGCTGCACTCGCTGGATGAGCGTTTGAGTTATTACCGTGACCGCTCGCTCAGGGAGTTTATTCCGGTGGTGGCCACGTTCAGCCTGCTGGTCTTGGCCGCTTTGTACTTGTTCATTTGCCTGCAGGCTTCGATTCGTCGCAGTGCCAGTGGCATCACCACGCTCGCCGAGTCCCTGCGTGACGGCAATCTGTGCGTCGAAGTGGCGGTGGAAGGTCGCGATGAACTGGCGGCGATCAGCACCGCGCTCAACGTCGCCGTGGTGCAGCTGCGCACCAGCCTGCTGGGCGTCAACCACGAGACCCAGCAACTGGGCTCGGCGGTGCTCACCCTCAACGCGCAATCGGGCAGCACCCTGACCGACGTCGAAGACCAGCAACACCAGATCAGCCAGATCGCCGCCGCTGCCACGCAACTGGCGGCCACCTCGATGGGCGTCGCCAAAAGCTGCGAACAGGCTTCGGGCAGCGCCCAGCAAACCCGGCGTATCGCCGAAGACAGCAGCCGCGACAGCCAGCGCACCACGGCGAGTATCCAGCAACTCAACCAGCGCCTGACCGACACGGCCAATGCGCTGGAACAAGTCAGCCAGCAGGGCCAGCAGATTCAGTCAGTGGTCGACACCATTCGCGGCATTGCCGAACAGACCAACCTGCTCGCACTGAACGCCGCCATCGAAGCGGCCCGCGCAGGCGAGCAAGGCCGCGGGTTTGCCGTGGTGGCGGACGAGGTGCGCAGCCTGTCGCAACGCACCCAGGCTTCTACGGCGCAGATCGCCGGCACGGTGGACAGCTTGCGCGCGACGGTGAGCCAGGCGGTCACGCTGATGGGCGCCGCGTGTGACCAGGCGCTGACTGACGCCGAGTCCGTCACCGGCCTGGGCACACGCCTGGGCGAGATTGCCGGCGCGGTGCAAAACGTCACCGACACCCTGGCGCAGATCGCGGCGGCGGTGGAAGAACAGGCGACGACGGCGGATGAAGTCAGCGGCAATATCCAGCAAGTCGATCAGGCCGCAGGACGCTTGCTCGACGGCGCGCGCGCGGTCAACCAGGCGGCCGACACCTTAAGCAAAGGCAGCCGCGCCCTGAGTGAAAACACCGCGCGCTTTCGCCTGGACCGATGATGCCCCCCTGTGGCGAGCGGGCTTGCCCCGCGTTGGGCCGCGAAGCGGCCCCAAACCCAGACAACGAGGTCTATCAGAAAACCCCATCGCTCTAATCGATCCTGCTGCGCCCCCAACACAGTGCACTCTGAGCAAAAGCACCACGCGCTTTCGCCTGGCCCGATGATGCCCCCCTGTGGCGAGCGGGCTTGCCCCGCGTTGGGCCGCGAAGCGGCCCCAAACCCAGACAACGAGGTCTATCAGAAAACCCCATCGCTCTAATCGATCCTGCTGCGCCCCCAACACAGTGCACTCTGAGTAAAAGCACCACGCGTTAGATGAACCTTCAGCGCCAACAGGGCTCACTTATCAAGTCGCCCTGTTCCATTGCCGCAAGGAATCCGCATGCCTTCGACCCCGCCATCACCCGACCTGACCGCCCCCGTGGAACGCGAACTCAGCCTGCGCGCGGTGATTACCGGGGTCGTGCTGGGCATCCTGCTCACGCCCTCGAATGTGTACGCGGGGCTCAAGATCGGCTGGTCGTTCAACATGTCGATCATCGCCTTGCTGGTTGGCTACGCCATCTGGCAGGGCCTGGCCAGGCGCAGCCCCGGGCAACTGCCGTGGACACTGCACGAAAGCAACATCAATCAGACCGTTGCCTCGGCCGCCGCCTCGATTATCTCCGGCGGGCTGGTGGCACCGATCCCGGCCTACACCTTGTTGACCGGCCACACGCTGGACGCCTTGCCGATGATCGCCTGGGTGTTCTCGGTGAGCTTTCTCGGTATCTGGATTGCCTGGTACCTGCGGCCCTCGCTGCTCAATGACAACGCGTTGAAATTTCCCGAAGGCATGGCCACCCTGGAAACCCTGCTGCACATCTACAACCACGGCCGCGAAGCCGCCACGCGCTTGAAGGTGCTGCTCGGCGCCGCGGTGCTGTCCGGGCTGGTCAAATGGGTGGACACGTTTATGTGGGCCTTGCCGCGCTGGTCGCCCAGCGCGGCGTTGGAGCGCCTGACGTTTACCGCCGACCCTTCGCTGCTGTTGCTCGGCTTTGGCGGCATCATCGGTATTCGCGTGGGCCTGACCCTGCTGCTTGGCGCCTTGCTCGCCTGGGGCGGGCTGGGGCCGTGGCTGTTGGCGCAAGGCCTGGTCAGCCTGCCGGCAGATAGCAGCGGCCCGCAATTTGCCGCGCTGGTGGAGTGGTTGTTGTGGCCCGGCGTGAGCCTGATGGTGTGTTCGACGCTGGCCTCGCTGGCGATCCGCCTGTGGGGCTTGCACACGTCCACCCAAGCCGGCGGCGGCACGCCCTGGGCGATCCCCAAGGCTGGGCCTGCCGCCGGTTTTGCATTGGCGATTGTGCTGGTGGTGAGCCTGCAGGCGCTGTTGTTCGGCATCAACCTGTGGATGGCCTTGCTGACCATTCCTCTGGCGATTTGCCTGGCCGCCGTGGCGGCGCGCGTGGTCGGCGCCACCGGCATTCCGCCGATTGGCGCCATCGGGCAATTGTCCCAGCTGAGCTTCGGCATCGTTGCGCCGGGGCAAGTGCCGATCAACTTGATGAGTGCCAACACCGCCGGCGGCTCGGCCGGGCAATGCACGGACTTGATGAACGATTTCAAGGTTGGCAAGGCGATTGGCGCCACGCCGCGCAAGCAAGTAATCGCGCAAATCCTGGGGATTTTTGTGGGCAGCATCGTCGGTGTGTTTGCCTACCTGGCGTTGATCCCTGACCCGCAAAGCATGCTGCTCACCGAAGAGTGGCCGGCACCTGCGGTCGCCACCTGGAAAGCCGTGGCGCAAACCCTGACCCATGGCCTGGATTCATTGTCGGTGAGTATTCGTTGGGCGATTGGTCTGGCAGGCGCGGTCGGCGTGTTGCTGGGCATTCTCGACAGCACTTTGTCGGCCCGACGCGCCCGGTATCTGCCCAGCGCCGCGGCCTTGGGCCTGGCCTTCGTGCTGCCGGCTTCGGTGTCGCTGATGATGGCGCTCGGCGCAGTGCTGACGTGGTTGGCGAGCTGCCGCTGGCCGAGTCTCACCGAACGTTTTGCGATTACCGCGGCGGCCGGGTTGATCGCCGGGGAGAGCATCACCGGGGTCGGCGCGTCGTTGTGGGCGATGGTTGCGAATTAATCCATGGCACTCCACCGCGACAGCGTAGTCTCTTACCTGGATACCCACTCTCGTTCAGCGGAGCCCTTATGATCACTGTCCACCACCTCAACAACTCGCGTTCGCAACGCATTCTGTGGCTGCTCGAAGAACTCGGCCTGCCTTACCAGATCAAGCGCTACCAGCGCGACCCGAAAACCAACCTTGCCCCGCCCGAACTCAAGGCCATCAACCCGTTGGGCAAATCCCCGGTGATCGAAGACGGCGACCTTGTGCTGATCGAATCCGCCGCGATCATCGACTACCTGATCCGCCGTCATGGTCAGGGCCGCCTGCAGCCCGATCCGGCCACGGCCACCTACGACAAATACGTGCAATGGCTGCACTTCGCCGAAGGCTCGGCGATGCTGCCGCTGATGCTCAACCTCTACGTCGGCCGCCTGGGTGAAGCGGGCGCGCCGTTGCATCCGCGCATCGAGTCGGAGTTGGCCAACTACCTGGGCTACCTGAACGACGTGCTGGCGGACACGCCATACCTGGTGGGTGACGAGCTGAGCGGCGCGGATATCCAGATGAGCTTCATCGGCGAAATCGCCAAGGCCCAAGGCAAGTTGCAGGCCTACCCGAACCTGGCCGCGTGGGTGCAACGCTTCCAGGCGCGCCCGGCGTACCGCAAGGCAGTGGAGCAGGGCGGCGAGTACGCCTTCGCCAAATAAAAGGCTCAGCAGGCACGCGTAACCCTCGTGGCGAGCGGGCTCGGTGTGGCAAGCGGGCCTGATGTGGCGAGCGGGCTTGCCCCGCGTTGGGCTGCGAAGCAGCCCTAAACCAGCCGCCGGAGTAACGTCTGGCGCACTGCGCTCTGCTCTATTGGGGCTGCTGCGCAGCCCAACGCGGGGCAAGCCCGCTCGCCACAAAAAGCCCGCGCGTCACAAAGCCTTAGCCCCTACAGACCACCGAGAGCTGTGTGCGGCTTCTCAGCTGTTCGCAAAGCGCTTCAACGAAAACGACGACAAATCCAGGTCACTCGAACCCCGGATGCACCACTGCGCAAACCCTTCACCCAGCGCCGCCGAGTGCTTGAAGCCATGTTGCTGATCAGCCATGACCTGGCCGTGGTACGCGCGTTGGCGCACGACTTGATGGTGGAGGCGGGGAGTACCGAGCAGCTGTTTGAGACACCGCAGCATGCCTATACACGAGATTTGCTGGTGACCTCGTCATTGCGGCCACTGGAATGATCAGCGCCCACGCAGCATTGGCGGGCAACAACGATCAACTGTGGGAGCTGGCTTGCCTGCGATGACGGCGTGTCAGCGTAAGCCTATGCCACTGATCCACCGCTACCGCAGCACAGAGTGCGCTGTTGTGGCGAGCAGGCTTGCCCTGCGTTGGGCTGCGAAGCAGCCCCAAACCCAGACGCTGAGTTCTTTCAGGAAAATGGCAGTGCCTTTACTGGGGCCGCTTCGCAGCCCAACGCAGGGCAAGCCTGCTCGCCACTGGGAGAAATTGGTTGCCTTCAGAAGTTGTGTAGATATCTATGGCGATTGCAGGCAAGCCAGCTCCCACATTAGAGCTGCGTCAGGCCAGTCGCACCCGCCAATCACCGCCATGCTGGAGGTTGCAGGCTTCTTCAGAATCAAAGCGTACACAGCGCTCGATTTTCACCGAGGCCACCTCGGCGTCTTCCAACGCAGCAGCCGTCAGTTCGCGCATACGTTGGTCCGCCCCGTTTGCCAGGGCCAGATCCTTGTTGGCCCGCGTATCGAACACCCAAATCACCCGCAGGCTTTGCGGGAACGCAGCGTAATCAACCGTGTGAGTCAGCCACTCGAAGCCCGGGATTTCAGCCTTGGCGGTTTCGCAGGCTTCGGTCAGCGTGGCGACCAGGCGGCGTTCGAGGCGGGCGGTGTCGCGTTTGGTTGGGGGCATCAAAGGTCCTGAGATTCAAAAAAAGTCATCACATCATCCGGCCCGTATTCACGGGTTAGCCAGTTGTTCCCATCGGTTCGAAGTGAAACGCCTTAGACCTGAATGTCACACCACGCCTCAACGGCATGCAGCCGCAAGGTCAGACCCGATGCGAAGCACACGACCACGTGATGATCGGCCGGGAAGGTGTCGCAGAGGTAGAACGTTTCTGTCTCGGCGTCGGCCGCCACAATGCCGATGGCGTGAAGCACCGTGTCATCCTCAATCGGGCTGTCATGGCGCCCTTCGGCCGAGAAATAACTCACGCCATGGAAGGTGACGGTGATCTCCCGTGGCTCTTCGGGCGGCACCCAGTCCTCGGTCCGTCGTGTAAACCTGAGCGACAGCGTGCGCTCAGGCAGCGCGTAATGGATGTCGCTGGCGACATAGAAATTGTGCAGGTCACAGGCGCGTCCTTCGACCTCAACCTCTATATGCCCGAGTACAAAACCGTGAAATTTCATCGCGCCTGCCTATCGCTGCTGAAACGCCACTTTCAACCCCAGCCCCATAAACAGCGTGCCGATGATTTTGCCTTCCCAGCGACGCAACTTTGACAGCCCCTTGAACCCGCGACTCAACGGGCGAATCGAGATCGCCAGCAAGCTCGTGTAAATCGCGCTCAGCACCGAAAAAATCAAACCCAGCACCGCAAACTGCACCAGCGACGAGCCGGATTCGGGATGAACAAACTGCGGCAAAAAGGCCAGAAAAAAGATCGCGGTTTTCGGGTTCAACACCTCGGCCCCGATCGCCTGGAAAAACGCCTGACGCGGCGTCACCGCTGGTAACTCAAGGCGCGCGTGCGTGCTGGTTTTGGCCATGAAGGCCCGCACGCCCAGGTAGATCAGATACGCCGCACCGGACCACTTCACCGCGTTGAACGCCGCCGCCGAGGTCATCAAAATCGCTGACAGGCCCAGTGCCGCGCACAGTGTGTGAATCAAATCGCCGCAAGCCACCCCCAGCCCGGTGGCGATGCCCACCTTGCGCCCGCCTTGAATCGTACGCGTGAGCACCAACAGCACCGAAGGGCCGGGGATCAGGAAAAGACCGATCACCACGGCGACGTAGGTGACGAGGGAGGCGAGTTCAAACATGGCGGCGATCTCTGAGTCAGGCACGGCCTACAGTAATCCTCATGTAAAGGGGTAATGCAACGCCGCTCAAGCAAACGCCGCCAGCATAAAGGCCTGCAAGCCTTTTTCTTCCAGAATCTCGATGGAGAAATGCCCAAAGCGCTTGGGCAACCAAATGATGCGCGTGCCGGATGGCGACTGCAGATCCTCCAGGGCCAATGGCCGGCCGTTCTCATCCTCCGGTTGCACGCCCTTGGCGACCAACTCGGCATAGGCCACCTCGATGTCCGGCGTGGTGTAGCAGTGCCGGTAAATCATCCCTTCGCCGTATGCGTCCAACAGCTCGCGCAAGTTACCCGCCAGCGGCTGCACCAGCATGAAACGCTCCTGGCCCATCAGCACAACCGCATACCGCACATGAAAGCCGCCGCGATTCCACACTTGAGTGGTGGAGAGGTTGGCGTTGAAAATGTTGGCGTAGTACGCGCACGCCTGTTCGAGGTCCTCGACCAATACATCGACGTGGCTGAATGTCAGCTCCATTGCATGCCCTCTGGCGGATGTGGGTTCAGGCGACACTAGCCGATTTACAACTGTTTACGTATTCAAAAAAACCTTCGATATAGGCTTTGAACAGCCCCGACCCACTGTTCGCTGAGCCTGCCGCCATGAAACTGTCTGCTATCGCCGTCGCGTTTTTTGCACTCGCCACCTTGCAATCGCCATGGGCGCAAGGCGCGACGCCCATCACCCATGTCGCCATCTACCGTGGCCCGGCGGGGTGTGACGACTGTTCCGAGAACGTCAAAAACGCCTTGCTGCGGCTCAGCCCGAACTACCAGATCGACTTTGTCGGCGCGGACGAAGCCATCGACATCACCCCGCAAAACCTCGCGCGCTACGACCTCTATGTTCAGCCGGGCGGCGGACAGGATATTACCGCCGCGCTCGACAGCTTCGGTGATGCGCGCGTGGACGCCATTCGTGAATACGTGGCCAACGGCGGGCGCTACCTGGGGTTATGCATGGGCGCTTATCTGGCGGACAACAGCAACTTTGGGTTGATACCCCAGGACCTCGACTCCGAAGCCGGGCGGCCGGGGTTTGAAGTGCGCGGGATTGAAGACGCGGCGGTGCGGGTGATGTGGGATGGCATGCAGGACAGTGTGTTCTATCAGGACGGGCCGTATTTTCCCAAGGTTGATGGGCACGCGCCGTATACGGTGATTGCGACTTATCGCAATGGGGATGTGGCGGCGGCGCGGTATCAGTATGAGAAGGGCGTGGTGGTGCTGAGCGGGCCGCATCCGGAGGCGGGGAAGGCGTGGTTTGAGAATGCGGGGATTGCGGTGAGTGAGATGCCGCGGGGGGAGTTATTTGGGGTGTTGGTGGGGAGGGTGGGAAAATAACAGATGTATCTATGTTTGTTTGGTAGCGGGTTGTCGGGAAGGGCTGCTTTCGGCCAAAAGCGGCCATATCCAACTGGCCGTTTTCGACCGAAAGCTGACGGTGGGTTTAGGCAAAGATCGGCCATTAACTGCCGGCTGCTCAATGTACACGACACGCGCAGGCGCTACTTAAATCCATGCGAGTGAGTGGCGGAGCTTTGTGTTGCTGACAATCGCCGGTTCTAAGCGCTTAACCACACAGCAGGACAAACCGCTTCGCCAATTGACATTGCAACCGCACACAGGGCTAAAGACGGTATTGAGTGACCTCGATATTTAGTTTGCTAGACATACCATCTCCGGTGAGTTAGAAAGAGAAAACTGCGAAATTTTTCTTATGCTGCGTCGACTGTCTATAGGATGATTAAGTGCTTAAAATCTCCTCATGCAAAACTCTGCTCTCAATATAGATTGAAATTTAATAAATATTTTAATGGTAACTATAAGGAAATAGCGATGTCGTCAATAGAGCAAAAAATAGTTAGTGAAGCAGCAAGGCCGGGGATGGAGCTAATAAACGCAGCGTTATCTCCGACTGTTGAGAGGGTCAGGGCGTGGGCTGCAGAAAAGAATCTGAAAGGAAAACTTAATGCCGACGCGCTCGCTTCTACAATGGAGCGCTACCTAATAAAGCTGTCGGAGCGTGTGGGAGAGATAACTTCTATAACGTTTCCTCAGTTAAAGCTGGATATATATGAAGCGTACGAACCTCTTTATATGGTGCGAAATACCCACTTCGACACGGCTGGCAACTTAATTACCGCAGACGAGCTCGTGTCTTCTCCGGTGAGGCCCACTATCATCGTTGATGGCGCAGGAATGGGGAAGAGTACCTTTTCAAAATTTATCGTTGCAAAACTGCTATTCAAATCAGGCCGAATTCCAATACTTTTCGATCTTAGAAAAGTAGATTCGCAGCTAAATTTCACAGATAACATCGTGACAGAGCTTGATTTTCCTGACGAAAAATTTGACCGTAAGTTGTTCTATAGACTTTTGAAATTAGGTAAGTTTTTCGTAATACTCGACGGTTTCGACGAGGTCTCGATTGCTCACCAGCATGTGCTTGCAAATCAACTTCGCGAGATGTCATTGAAAGGCGGGAATAACGCGATTATTATTACCACGCGCCCACAAGAAATAGTCCCTGATTTGATCAATGCAACCTCCTTGAAGTTTGCTCCTTTCACCCAGGAGCAAGCATTGTCCTTACTAAGAAGATACGACAAGATATCCGGATTAGATGTCGGGGAAAGGCTCAGTCGAGATATAGCTAGCATTCCCTCTAAGTTTATCGAAAGCCCCCTTTTAGTATCGTTGCTGTATAGGACTTACGGAGTAAACAATTCAATCGCAGATAAGGTATCGACATTTTACGATGAGATATACCACGCCCTGTACAAAGGACACGATTTAATTAATAAAAACGGATACGCGCGGGAGAAAAAATCAGGGCTTGGATTTGAGGATTTCAGAAAGCTGCTTCGGGCCCTCTGTCATTATATGATGCTTAGAACGAAGACCTCATTTGAGAGCCTTAGCGAGGCTGACAGCTTCATCAATGACGCGTCCAAGATCAGTTTGGCAATACCTACTTCAACATCAAGTTTCTTAGATGATCTCTTTGTCGCCGTCCCTCTTATGCAACGAGATGGTACAGAATATAAATTCTTCCACAAAACACTGTTAGAGTACTTCGCTGCAGAGTACATAATATTCAATGAGTCCAGTCGGCGCTTACTTAAAAAAATTTTTGAAAGTCCATTGGCTTCATCTTTTGCTAAGGTTTTCGAGTTTTTAAATGATATGAATCCATTGCTTTTTGAGTCCGTTATCACTCAAAAATTTGCACTCGAGGCGAAAGCCCTGACTGTCAGTAAAAACGAACAAGTCAATGCAATTAGCACCTGCCAATTTTTTAATAAATTTAAAATCGGACTTTGGGCTATCGAAGAGAATTCGGAGCCATTCGAAGATGAAGACGGCAATCCAATTTTTATCCTTTCAAGTGATGTACATTCAAGCAGCGAACTGGATTATAGCTGCTGGAGAGAGGGGACGCTTAATGGTACTCCATTTTATCTTGCTATATCATATCAAGACAAACATGAAAATCTCCACAAGTCGGCTTGGGAAGCTATAACTTCAGAATACACCGCGAACCTCAACAATTACAGGACGCAATATATCTTTGATGGACTGGAAAAAATAATACCAGTAGAAAAGTGGGTCCGCCCCAACGCCAAAGTTATTAAAGAGCTATACTCAGAAAATATCGCTATCAAAGATATATTCTTTGCAGTCTTGGAGGATCCCGACATAACAGCAGGGGTTCGCGTATTGGACTTTGGGAAAGTTGATACACTTCTTGCGAGAATAAAATCAAGATCCAGTCTGGACATTGATATGAAAGACTTTCTTTAATCAAAGATTTATCATTCAAAAGCCTTTAGAATTCAGTCTTAAAGGCTTCAATTAAGCATTAACTCGCGACCCTGGGGGAATCGAACGCCACCGGCGTTCGGCTGCGAAGTAGCCCGAGCTAAAGATGTCCGCTATGGGTCTAAAGCCGTCACTCATGATGGTCTGCTTTTGGCCGAAAGCAGCCCCTTTCCACGCTAACCGGTCTACCATGGCATCCCCCGGCAGTGGTCCATGCGCTCCCGATCATTTTTTTATCAAGGTATCGCCATGTCCATCGACCAAATCTCCCTCCCTAAAGGCGTAGGCCCTCACGCCATCAAGCTGCTCGACGCCATCACCGGTGCTTCCACCCACGAAGAACTCAACCGCGCTGGCGGCAAGGCTGAAGGGTTTGTGTTGGGGTTGGAAGCCACCAAAGCCATCAAAAGCCAGATCGCCGAGTCGTTGTATGTGGCTTACGACGATGCGGCGAGTAACCGCGCGGGTGAGTTGAAGGGTTAAGAACCGGCAATGCAGGACGTTGTGCGCGCAGGTCGTTAAACTGGGCGCCTTTTTATTTCTCAGGATGAGGCTGCCATGTTCAAAGTTGCTCTCGCGTCACTGCTGCTGGCGTGTGCCTTCAGCGCTCAAGCGGATACGACTGTTGATGTGTCAAAGATTTACGGCAACATCAAGTTTGTCAGTAGCTTCCCGGACTATAAGGTCAAGGTGGTAAACAGTTTCCCTGACCTTAAGGTAAAACAGGTGAGCAGTTTTCCCGATTCGGCCGGCAAGTGGAAAACAGTCGAGAGCTTCCCCGACTACAAGATCCAGATTGTTGACTCCTTTCCAGACTTCACCATTCAGTACGTTGATTCGTTCCCTGGGGTTAATTGAAGGCAGCGCCGTCAGCGGCGCTGCCGTGGGCTGTTGGTCAGCCAGGGCAAGGTGCTTCACGGTCGAGCAATTTGGCGGTGAGCAGCACGCCCAGTTCGCTCAGTTGGTGGATGGCCAGGGCGATGTCGCGGTGTTTGCCGCACAGGCCTTCGGACAGGTCGAGCAGCAGGGTGCTGACGCTGGTGAAGGTTTCGTAGCTGTTGGTGATGAGGGTTTCGGTGCTGGCGTCGGGGACGACGGTGAAGAGGGTGGTTGAGTCAGTTTTTGCTTGAGTCATAACGATATCCTGGTTTTGGCCGCCATCCTTTCGCTACTAAACGAAAAGGTGGCAGCTGTGCGCAGGTTAGTAGACCGGTGGATATCAAAGCCGGCGCGCCCGAAGACGCCCTACGCACAGCCACCATCAAGCACAGACGCAATGTCTGATTGATGACGCTCATGCACTTTTCAATACCCACTCAGGCTACTAAACCCGATCACTGAACATTCAGCGACCGAGCCACCTTAGAGACGGCCACCCCAGCGCACAAGCCGGCGGATTCTGACGCACGCGTAGGCAATGGGGCAAGGTGCTGCGGGCCGTTCGCAATTTCCCAAGCTGAGGAAACACCTTTGTGGCGAGCAGGCTTGCCCTGCGTTGGGGTGCGAAGCGGCCCCTCCAAACAGGCGACCGAGTTTCACTGTTGGACCGCGGTGGCTGGGTTGGGAGCGCTGCGCACTCCAACGCAGGGCAAGCCTGCTCGCCACAACAAGCACTCAAGCCACAACAAGCCTGCCTGCCACAGCAAGCCTTCAAGCCACAACAAGTCTGCTTGCCACAACCGTCCCTGGTTAGAAGGCCTGATTCACCCCAACCCCACGCATGATCGAAAACCGTGGGTCGATCAGCTTCAGCGTTTGCTCGCCCTTCAGGCGCCCGACCACCACGTGGTAGGTCTTTGGCACCTCGGAGAGGTTTTCCGGGTTGCGGGCCAGTTTTTCAATCGCCGGGGTGTTGGCCCAGTCGGCGATGGTTTTCTGGCGAATGTCGACGGTCACCACCCAGGATTTGTCCACGGCGGCGCCCATGGGGTTGGTGTTGGCGGCAATGTTCTGGACCTTGGCGATTTCATAGCCCTGGGCGTAACAGAACCCGGATTCCTGCTGCACGTAGGCAGCGCGGCCGGCGTCGGTGAGGGTGTAGGTTTTGTCGCTTTTGGCCAGCAGGCCGGCGTTGGTCAGCGCATCGAAGGCCGGCTGGTTGGCGCTGGAGGTGCCGCTCATGACGCTGTCACTCAAGGTCACCGGGAAGCTGTTGAACATCGCCGCCTTTACGCAGGAAGCCCCTTCCAGCCTGGGTTGCAGCGCGGCTTGAATGTCGGCGTCCGATGGGCTGTCGCTGCAGGCGGTGAGCAGCAACGCGGCGGCGGTGATGAGGGCCATTTCTCTGATTCGCATCGTTTTATCCTTGACGATTGGTGGCGGGCGGGCAAAGTGTATAGAAATATTGCTGTCACGAAACCCTCCCGCCAATCGTGTAGGGTCGGTGGCTTGAGCCGCACTGAACACCCAAGGATTAACCATGACATTGACCGTCAACACCCTGCTCGAACTGGCCATGGCCAACCCCATCAACGCCCAGATCACCGCGCGCCTGCCCGACCTCGGTGTGGAGCAGTGCATGCTCACGGCGGGCTGCCTGTTCCAGGCCGTATGGAACCATCAGTCAAACTTGCCTGCGGCTCAGGGCGTAAAGGACTACGACGTCTTTTACTTCGACACGGATCTGTCCTACGAAGCGGAGGACAAAGTGATCCGCGCCGCCGAACGGCTGTTTGAGGATTTGGGCGTCAACGTCGAGGTCAAGAACCAGGCGCGGGTGCACCTTTGGTACGGCGAGCGCTTTGGTCGGCCTTATCCACAGTTGCACTCGGCTAAACAGGGCGTGGACCGTTACCTGGTGGCGGGCACCTGCATCGGGCTGGAGATCGACACCGGCGAGGTGTATGCGCCCTATGGCTTAGCGGATGTGGAGCAGGGCGTGTTGCGCATTAACCCGCTGCACCCGGAGCCTGAGTTGTTCGCCGCCAAGGCCCGCAGTTATCAAGCGCGCTGGCCTTGGCTGAAGATCGTGGCGCCGGATGATTTGTGAACTTTTACCGGCTCCCCATGCGTCCTATCTTCAAATGAACCCTGAGAGTGGATAGCCCATGATCTTCCTGATTTTCCTCATCGCCTGCGCCGCCGCCGCCAGCACCGGCGTTATTTTCAAGCCCGGCCAGTGGTACGAAAGCCTGGTCAAACCCAGCTTCACGCCACCCAACTGGCTGTTTCCGGTGGCCTGGACGGTCATCTATCTGCTACTCGCCTGGGCGGGCTATCGCCTGACGATGATCCCCGGCAGCCAATTGGCCTTGGGCTTGTGGGCGGCGCAGATTGCGCTGAACACGCTGTGGACGCCGGTGTTTTTCGGCGCGCATAACCTCTTCGCCGGAATGGTGGTGATCGTGCTGCTGTGGCTCGTAGTAGCGGCGTTGGTGGTGATGGCGTTGCGGTTGGACTTGATCACCGGGTTGATCCTGTTTCCGTACCTGGCGTGGCTGAGTGTGGCGGCGGCGTTGAATTTCTCGATTTTGCGGAACAATCGCTGATGGCCTACACACCGTGGCCTGCCAGCGAGCCTGAGCTGGAGCAGATGCGCGACTTCAACAAGAAGCTTGCCTGGATGCCGCGCTTTAAAATCCGCAACCGCGTCACGCCGCGTGTGATTCAGGCGCTGTTGCGGGTCAGCCAAGCCCTCAAGAAAGCGCCTGTGGCCGAAACCCGAAGGGTCGGCTCGGTGCCCGTACGCATCCTGCGGCCCGAGGGGAAAACCAAAGGCGTGGTGCTGGATATCCACGGCGGCGGCTGGGTGATCGGCAATGCGCAGATGGACGACGACCTGAACCTGGGCATGGTGCAGGCGTGTGGCGTGGCGGTGGTGTCGGTGGACTATCGGCTGGCGGTCGACACACCGGTTGAAGGGCTGATGGAGGACTGCCTGAATGCTGCGCGTTGGCTGCTCACCAGTGACGAGTTTGCTGATTTGCCGGTGTTTGTCGTGGGTGAGTCCGCCGGT
The DNA here is from genome assembly GCF_047943075.1 of Pseudomonas sp. NFX183. NCBI lineage: Bacteria > Pseudomonadati > Pseudomonadota > Gammaproteobacteria > Pseudomonadales > Pseudomonadaceae > Pseudomonas > Pseudomonas sp. NFX183. The sequence goes on from NZ_CP181333.1 coordinate 4,327,230, forward strand.
GGGCATCTGGCGGCGGCAACCTTGCTGGCGCTTAAGCAATGGCCGGATTTGCTCAAGCGGGTGAGCGGGGCGGTGCTGTATTACGGGGTTTATGACTTGACCGGCACACCGAGCGTGCGCACGGCGGGGCCGGAGACATTGTTGCTGGACGGGCCGGGAATGGTCGAGGCGCTGCGTATGCTCACGCCGGGGTTGAGTGATGAGGCGCGGCGCCAGCCACCCTTGTCACCGCTGTATGGCGACCTTACGGGGTTGCCGCCGGCGTTAATGTTTGTGGGGGAGTTGGACCCGCTCAAGGACGACACGCTTCATCTCGCTGAGCGATGGGCAGCGGTGGCGGAGGTTGAAGCCCATCTGCTACCGGAATCAGCCCACGGGTTTATTCATTTTCCGGTGGCGATGGCGCAGGCGGTGCTGTTGCATAGCCGAGCGTGGATCACGGCTCGCATCAAGGCGTCGCCAACCCCAATCGATGCGCCTCCACACTCACATTCAACGGCGCAGCCGTAAGCGCTGGCCGATGCCCGAGCAGGCGCGTGGCGGGCTCCAGGCTGTCATCGGCGGGTATCAGCAGCACCTGCAAGGTCACGGGGTTGATGACGCCCCAATTCGACAGGGTGTGGCAGGCTGTTCCGTTGCACACGGCCTGGTAGACGATGCGCGGCTCGCCATTGGCGTCGGAGTCGCAGGCGCCGCCGATGAAGTCGATGCTGTAGTAGCGCAGCAGCGTTGCACGCGGGCCGCGTTCTACGCGCAGGAAAACTTCAGCGCTTTCGCTGGTCAGCAAGGGCAACGTCGCGTCCACGCCGATCGTCACCGTGGCGTCGGCGCACTGCAGGCGTTGTTCGGCCAGGACCGGTGGGGCGCACAAGCTGGCGAGGAGGGTGCAGGCTGCAATCCGTAGCATAGGGGCGACTCCGTGGTGGGCTGGCGCGGATGCTAGCAGAGCGGTTGGCGAACAAGATGAAATCCCTTTTTTGCAGCAAGGCAGGTAATCTCACGCGTCCAGATCGTCAGTCATCAAGGGCGGTGCAATGTGTGATTCTCCCGTAACACTCAGGCCGGCCGCTGTCACCGACCTGCCATCGATCTACCGGGGCGAGCAAGCCTACATCCAGTGTTGGGAGCCTGCGCATGAATCCGCATGGCGGCTGCAACTTGAGCGACACCTCACCCTCTGGGCAGACAACTTTGACCGGCTGACCGTCGCGATGCTTGACGGGCAGTTTGCGGGCTACTCGTTATGGGCGCCCGAGCAAGGCGCCGCCGAGCTGTACACCCTCAATGTCAGCGAGGCCTGCCGGCGCAACGGGGTGGGCCGGGCGCTGCTGGACGCTTATGCGCTCAAGGCCAAACAGAGTGGCTTCAATCAACTGGGGTTGCACGTACGCCCAGATAACCCTGCCCGGCTGCTGTATGAGCACGCGGGATTTGTTTGTGTGGGGACGGCGGCCAACGGTTATCTTCGCTACGTGCGGGACAATGCATGAGCACCCTGTGCGGGTGAATCTCGGCGCAAGAATCGGATAGTGCATGATGCCGCGGGTATCGCCTGATAGGTGCCTACCCTGAGAGGCCTCTATCATGAACTTTCGAATTACCGGGCTTGCCCCCGAACCTTTTCCAGCTTGTTTGGGTTGCCCGATGACGAACTCGCCTCGCGTGGCATCAAGCGTTGCTATGTCGACTGTCAGCCAGGCTTTCCTGACCGCATAGAGATGAAGGACGCCGAGGTCGGGCAGAGTATGTTGTTGCTCAATCACGTCAGCCAACCCGCGAACTCACCCTACCGCGCCTCGCACGCAATATTCGTTCGAGAGGGCGCGACGCGGGCCTACGACGCGGTGAATCAAGTGCCTGAGGTGATGCGAATCCGGCTGCTGTCTCTTCGGGCGTTTTCTGAGGACGGCATGCTGCTGGAGGCCGATGTCGCGCCGGGGCAGGAGATAGAGCCGGTGATCGAGCGAATGTTGGCCAACCCAGCGGTCGGTTACATCCATGTTCACAACGCCAAGCAAGGCTGTTATTCGGGCCGGATAGAGCGGGCGTAAGGTAGGTTGAGTGGCATCTGCGGGGTTAGGCGCCTCACCCGGTTGAACTTGAAACCTGATCGGTAGGTCAGGATATGCAGTTGCTTACTCCCATCACAAGGATGCCACCATGCGCGAATACACCCTGAACTACCTGTTCAACGACGAGCCCCGCACCCACGTGTTTGAACTCAAACAGCCTGAACTGCCCGTGCACGAGGCGGCGATGCATTTACTGCAATTGCATTTTGGCGATGCGGAGAATGGGTTGATCCTGCCGCCTGCGGATGCGACGCCCGAGGAGATTCTGGAGCAGGCGCAGGTGGTAGGGATCAGCCAGATCAAAGTTGTATGAACGAGCGACCGGTCATTCAGGACGTGACCTGCGACGACATTCCAGCAGTGCTGGACTTTGTCCTTGAGGCTCGCAGCGAGCTTTTTCCCAAGCTCAGCGCAGCCGGCATGCCGGACGATCTGGCGCGATTTGAAGCGGTGTATGTTCATGGCGACGGCCAGTTCCTGATCGCCCGCGTTGATGGCCAAATTGTTGCGGCCATCGGCTATGTGCCCTACGACGGGCGCTTCTCCCAGTTGAATTACCAGGGCCTCAAGACGGTGGAGGTGGTGCGCCTGTTTGTGGCGCCGGCGTTGCGCCGATTCGGGTTGGCGGGTGAGTTGTACGGCGCGCTGGAGGCGAAGGCGCGGGGGGAGGGGGTGGAGATGGTTTACCTGCATACTCATCCGTTTCTTGCTGGTGCGATTGATTTTTGGCTTCGGCAAGGGTTTGAAATTGTTGATGTCGAGGCGGACCCGGTTTGGCGGACGACGCATATGCAGCGGTCGCTGTAGCTGCTTCAAGGACCCCGGGCAGCCGACCTGATTCTGGAAGCTGAACTCAATCAACTGTGGGAGCTGGCTTGCCTGCGATGGCATCAACCCGGTGTACCTGATTGACCGAGCCGCCTGCATCGCAGGCAAGCCAGCTCCCACAGAAAAGCAGATGTGCTTTTGCGCTGCTGCTTCAAGGACCCCGGGCAGCCGACCTGATTCTGGAAGCCGAACTCAATCAAATGTGGGAGCTGGCTTGCCTGCGAAGGCATCACCCCGGTGTACCTGATGCACCGAGGCGCCTGCATCGCAGGCAAGCCAGCTCCCACAGAAAAGCAAAGCAGTGCGGCACTGGCAGATGGACTCGGTCAAACTGTGGGAGCGGGCTTGCCCGCGAAGGCGGAGGGTCAGCCGACTGATGTGCCACTGACCCACCGCTATCGCAGGCAAGCCAGCTCCCACACTTGATCGGTGGTGTTTTTAGGGGCCGCGGTCAGCTCATCAGTTCGAGCGCAACCGCAGGATCTGCGCGCCGTCAAACGGGTCCGTCAGGTAGTGCGCCTGTACCCCGAATGTCTCTTGCAATCGCTGCGGCGTCAGCACCTCCAGCGGCTTGCCCAATGCCACCAGGCAGCCGTGATCCAGTACCGCCAAACGGTCACAGGTCAGCGCCTGGTTAAGATCATGCAGCGCAATCAAGGTGGTCACCGGCAAGGCCTGCACGCCCTTCAAGATCGCCAGTTGATGCTGGATATCCAAGTGATTGGTCGGCTCATCCAGCAGCAGAATCTGCGGCCGTTGCGCCAGGGCGCGGGCGATGTGCACGCGTTGGCGTTCGCCGCCCGAAAGGCTGCGCCATGCACGTTTGCTCAGGTGGGTGGCATCCACGTCGTGCAGCGCCTGGCTGACGATGGCCGCGTCCGCGTCCGACCACGGGCTCAATGCCGACAGCCAGGGCGTGCGGCCCAGTGCCACGGCGTCGAACACGCGGATGGCATCGTCGGTATCAGCCTGCTGTTCTACCACGGCCAGTTGCTGCGCGATGGCGCGCCGGGATAGGCGGCCCAGGCGCTGGCCGCCCAACAGCACTTCACCGCAAGCCGGTGCACGCAAACCGGCGAGCAGTTTGAGCAGGGTGGACTTGCCGGAACCGTTCGGCCCGACAATGCCCAAAGTTTCACCCCGCTGAACGTCAAGGTGGATATCGCGCAGCAACTCGGCGTCGCGCACCTTGAACCCCAGCCCTGTGCAACTGAGCACCGTCATCGCGCATTTCTCCGGCCGATCAGGATCAATGCAAACACCGGCGCGCCGACCAGCGCGGTAACCACGCCGACCGGAATCACCTGGCCCTTGATCAGCGTGCGCGAGAGCACGTCGGCAGCGATCAAAAACAGCGCGCCGCCCAAGGCGCTGGCCGGCAGCAGCCGTGAATGCCCGGTACCGACCAGCAGGCGCACGGCATGCGGAATCACCAGCCCGACAAAGCCAATGGAGCCGACAATCGACACCATCACCGCCGTCACCAGCGCCGCACAGCCCACCAGCACAAACTGCACCCGGCGCACCGGAATGCCCAACGAGGCCGCCGAATCGGTGCCGAAGGTGAAGGCGTCCAGCGCACGCCGATGCCACAGGCACACCGCCAGGCCTGCGACGGTCACCGGCACCGCCAGCCACACCGACGGCCAGCGCACCCCGCTGAGGTTGCCCAGCAGCCAGAACATAATGCCGCGTGCCTGCTCGGAGCTGGCGGACTTGGTGATCAGGAACGCGGTGAGGGCGTTGAACAGCTGTGAGCCGGCGATGCCGGCGAGGATGATCTGGCCGGTGCCGCTCGCCGAGCCGCTGGCGCGCGCCAGCAGAATCACCAGCGCAAAGGCCGCCATGGCGCCGACAAACGCACCTGCCGACAGCGAAACCAGCCCGCCGCCGACGCCGATCAGCGCCACCAATACCGCGCCGGTCGAGGCGCCGGCGCTGATGCCCAGCAGATAAGGATCGGCCAACGGGTTACGCAACAGCGACTGCAAGATCACCCCGCACGTGGCCAACCCAGCACCGCACGCGGCGGCGACCAGGGCGCGGGTCAGGCGGTAATTCCACACCACGCCTTCGTCGATTGGGTCGAGCACATAACCGGCCGCCCACAGTTTGTTGGCCAGCACTTGCAACACCACCTGCGGCGCGATGGCGGTTTCGCCGATGGCTACCCCGGCGAGCACGGCGAGCAACAGCAGCGCCAAGGCGAGAAGGGTACGCATCATTTGTGCAGGTCGTAGCCGTCAATGGCGCCGGCAAGCTGTTCCAGGCCATCGAACGTGCGCACGCTGGCCTGCAATGCCAGGGCGTCGAGGATGATGATGCGGTTGTTTTTCACCGCGTCCATGTTGCGCGTCACCGGGTCACTGCGCAGGAAGGCGAGTTTCTTTTCATGGTCGTCGGCCGGGTAGCGGCGCCGGTCCATGCGCGCGATCACCAGAAAGGTCGGGTTGGCCTTGGCAATGGTCTCCCAGCCGACGGCGGGCCACTCTTCATCGGATTGCACTACATTGTGCAGGCCCAGGGTTTGGAGCATGAATTCGGGCACGCCCTTGTGGCCGGCCACGTACGGGTCGCTGGCCATTTCCGAGCTGGAGAACCACACCAATGCGCTGGCCTGCTTGAGACCTTTGCTGTGGGCGGTGGCGATGGATTTGGCCAGGCGCGCCTTGAGCTCGTCGTTCAATTGTTGGCCGCGCGCCTGTACGTCGAAAATCTCGGCCAATTGGCTGATGCTCTTATAGACGGTCTCGACGCGAAACGGCTCCAGCCGCGTGCCGTCGGCGCCCACCCGGTTGTCCTTGGCTTCGCAGTCGGAGGGCAGCAGGTAGGTGGGGATCTTCAGCTCGTGAAACTGCTCGCGGGTGCCGACCACGCCTTGCGGGCCCACCACCCATTCCAGCTCGGCCGCCACCAGTTGCGGGCGCTTGGCGATCACCGCTTCGAAGCTGGGTTCATTGTTGGCCAGACGCTCAATGGCGTCGTTCTGCGCCTTGAATTGCGGCAATACGTTGTTGAACCACAGCGAGGTGCCGACCACTTTGTCGCCCACGCCCAAGGCGTAAAGCATCTCGGTGGCGGCCTGGCCGATGGTCACCGTGCGCGTAGGCGCCTGCTCAAAGGCCAGGGTGCTGCCGCAGTTCTGCACCGTCAGCGGGTAGTGAGTGGGCGTCGCTTGGGCCTGGGCACAAAAGCCCAGGGCGGTGATCAGGGCGGTAACGCGTGGCAGCATCGGGCAATCTCCGGGTAAACCGTACGTGGAACGGGGGAGGTACGGCTCGGAAATACACCCTGGAGCGCTGCGTGCATCGCAGGGCGCGGAGGTACTTCCCGGACACCCCGCCGGTTAGTGATTTTGCTGGGCCGGCAGGTCTCCTGACTGATGCGTCGTCGCCACGCTCCGGCCTTCCCGGGCAATACCCAGTGGCGATGTGGAGCAGGCTCAGCACCTACAGTTGCGGGGGCAGTTCCGATTGGCGCAATGAACGCGCTTCGGATTCCCTATTAGTCCCGTGTGGGAACCGGCGCGGTATGGTAGTCGATCATGCCCGCCAGGGGGAGCCTGTCCGCGCGCAATTGGCAGGCCGGCGGGGTCTCTATCTGCGGATATAGGGTGTACCATCGGTCTCTGTCCATCAGATATTAGTCAGACATGCCCACGCTTAGCGAAGAGAGCCGCCGGATCGTAGCGTCTCTGGCGCACCGTGTTGGTCCGCAGGCTGACGCTGCAAGCATCGCCGCGGCGGTTGTTTCGATTTTGCAGGATGTGAGCGCAGCACTGGCGCCCATCATCGGCCAGCAAGGCGTTGCCGCGCTGTACCGTCGCAGCTTCCAACTGTGCGTCTCGACCCATCCACGCCTGGCCGCCACCTATGACAGTGTGCCGGCCGCGATGGACTTGATTGCGCTCAAATCCGTACTCGTGGAGCAGAACGAAGCCGATGCGCTGTTTTTCGGTGAGGTGTTGCTGACGACCCTCTACGAGCTTCTGACCACGCTGATCGGGCCTTCACTCACCGCACGTCTGCTGGTTGGCGTGTGGCAGCCTTCTTCGAGCGACACCTCTTCGCAGGAAATTTCGCCATGAGCACCAAAGTGACTATCAACCGTCTGGCCACGGGTGTGCCAGGACTGGACGAGGTCCTGGGCGGTGGCCTGCCGGAGTTTTCGTTCAACCTGATCGCCGGCCCGCCAGGCTGCGGCAAAACTACTCTCGCGCACCAGATGATGTTTGCCCTGGCCACGCCGGAGCGTCCGGCGCTGTTCTTTACCGTGCTCGGTGAGCCGCCGCTGAAGATGCTGCGCTATCAGCAGCAATTCGATTTTTTCGACGACGCCGCCATCAACCGGTCGATTCGTTATATCAACCTGGCCGACGACACCCTGGCGGGCGACCTGGACGAGGTATTGCGGCGCATTGTCAGCGAGGTCGAGGCGCATTCGCCGTCGCTGGTGTTTGTCGATTCCTTCCGCTCCGTGGTGCTGGCCAGTCAGACGCAGCACAACCCGAACAACAACCTGCCGCAGTTCATCCAGCAGTTGGGCATGTTGATGACCACGTGGCAGGCGACCACCTTCCTGATCGGCGAATATTTCACCGAGACGGACACCAATCCGATTTTCACCGTGGCCGATGGCCTGATCTGGCTGCGCCAGAGCGTTGAGCGCAATTCGATGGTGCGCAAGATGGAAATCATGAAGATGCGCGGCCAACCGACCTTGCCGGGGCTGCACACCTTTCGTATTGCCACCTCGGGGGTCAAGGTGTTCCCGCCGGCCGCCGTCAACCGTTTGGTTGAAGCGCCGTCGACGTTCCCGATCACCCGCCTGAAAATGGGCGTGCCGGCGCTTGATGAGATGCTCGGCGGCGGCCTGCCTCGTGGTTATTCGCTATTGGTGGCCGGCCCGTCCGGATCGGGCAAGAGCATCCTGGCGGCGACCTTCCTCGCTGAAGGCGTGCGCAACGGCGAAACCGGGGTGATTGCGGCGTTCGAGCAACGGCCCAACCATTCGCAGAACCCTCAGTTGGCCGAGTTGATCAAGAGCGGGAAAGTCAGTCTGGTGGACAGCCGCGCGCCGGACCTGTCCATCGACGAAATCGTGCAACTGCTGCTCAGTGAAATCAGCCGGTTGAAAGCCACCCGTGTGGTGATTGACTCGCTGTCAGGCTTTGAGCTGGCGTTGGCGCCTACCTTCCGTGCGGATTTTCGCGAGTCGCTGTCACGCATGGTCACTGCGCTGACCGCCGTTGGGGTCAGCGTGTTGATGACCTCGGAGCTCGAAGACCGTTACACCGACCTGCGCTTCAGCCCTTATGGCACCGCGTTTCTGACCGACGCGATCATCGTGCAGCGCTATATCGAAGTACAAAGCCGGTTACTGCGCATCATGGCCGTGGTCAAAGTGCGCGCCAGCGCCCACTCCGACCAACTGCGCCAGTACCACATCGACGATAACGGCCTGCAGATTCGCGACATGCTGCCGGAGCAGGAGGGGCTGTTGGGCGGCCGACCGACCCGACAAGCTTTGGCGGAAACCAAACATGTGTGAGCCCGACTCGTGAGTGGCGGCGACGGCAAGCCTGACAGTGAGCTGACCACGGCGGCTCACGAGCTGTTCCTCATTGGCCAAAAAACCGTTGAGGCGCGTGCAGTGCTGGCCGCCCTGCAGCAGCAACTGACTGACGCCAGCAGCCGTCTGGTGGATACCCAGCACGTCGAGCAGGTGATCGAGGCCAATCAGCAGCTGGTGCTGGCGATCCTGCTTGCTCAGTCGGACGCCGCAACCCCGCCGCCCCTGGAGGAACAACGCCTTTACCAGGAGCTTCGCGAGGCGAATGCGCAGCTGGTGATCGCGGCGCTCAGTGCTCAAGACTTGCAGGCCACGGCCGAGCGCGCGCTGGGCCAGCAGAAAAGCATCCTGGCGATGGTGGCGCATGAGCTGCGCAACCCATTGACGCCGATCAGCATGATCGCCGAGCGCATGGTTCGCCTGCCCAGCGACCAGTTGCCGCGCATGCGTGAGCTGATTGAAGGTCAGGTGCAGCATATTTCCCAGTTGGTCGACGACTTGCTGGACGTGTCCCGCGTCAGCACGGGCAAGCTGCGCATCGAGCGCCGCGATGTGGACATCCTGCAAATTCTCAGAAGTGCTATTGATGCCTGCGGGCCGGTGATGCGGGCGAAGAAGCAGCAATTTGAGGCCCGCCTGCCTGACGGCCAACTGATGATGAGCGCAGACCCTGGGCGCCTTGCGCAGATTCTGCATAACTTGCTGGCCAACGCAGCCAAGTACACGCCGGTGGGCGGCTCGATAGTGCTGGCTGTGACCGCGACGGACGCGCTGCGGATCAGCATTTGTGACAACGGTATTGGCGTTTCGGCCAAGGCGCTGCCGCTGATCTTTGACCCTTACGTGCAGGATGAACACGCCATCGGCTTCAACGGCTCGGGCCTGGGGATCGGGCTCACGGTGGTGCGCGAACTGGTTGAAGCGCATGGCGGCAAGGTCACCGCCAAAAGCGAGGGCAAGGGCAAGGGCAGTGAGTTTGTGGTGACGCTGCCGCTGTTGAGCGACTGACTCGCGTATTTGCGATCCAGCCACAGGGGCTACGCGTTGCAGAATTCACGCACGGCCACAAACACCGCAAATCAAAAGTGGGAGCTGGCTTGAGTGGGAGCGGGCTTGCTCGCGAATGCAGTCTGTCAGTCGACAAATTTGCCAACTGATACACCGCCTTCGCGAGCAAGCCCGCTCCCACAGTTGAAGGGGGTTGTCTGTTTTATTTGCGATCCAGCCACACGGTCTGTGCATTGCAGAATTCACGCACGCCAAAGTGCGATAGTTCGCGCCCGAACCCACTCTTTTTCACTCCACCAAACGCTACGCGCGGGTCGGACACGCTGAACGAGTTGACGAATACAGCGCCAGTTTCCAGCTGGTTGGTGATATCCCGTGCCTTCACCGCGTCGGTGGTGAAGACGCTCGCCGTCAGGCCGAACTCGCTGTCGTTGGCCAGGGCCACGGCGTGGTCGGCATCCCGGGCGGTGATGATCGAGGCCACGGGGCCGAACAGTTCCTGTTTGAACGAGGTCATCTGGTCGGTGACGTCGGCCAGCACGGCGGTTCGTAGTAGTTGCCGGTACCGGCCACTTTGTTGCCGCCCAGCAGCAGGGTTGCGCCTTCTTCCAACGTGGCCTGCACTTGGCCGTGCAGTTCGTCGCGCAGGTCGAAGCGGGCCATTGGGCCGACGTAAGTGCTGGTTTCGGTCGGGTCGCCCATCACCAAAGCGCGGCTGGCGGCGAGGAATTTGGCGGTAAAGGCTTGCACCACGCCTTCTTCGATAATCAGGCGCTTGGCGGCAGCGCAGACTTGGCCGCTGTTCTGGAAACGCCCGATCACGGCGGCCTGGACGGCGGCGTCGAGGTCGGCGTCGTTGAGCACGATGAACGGGTCGGAGCCGCCCAGTTCCAGCACGCATTTCTTCAGCGCGGCGCCGGCCTGGGAGCCGATGGCGGCGCCGGCGCGGACGCTGCCGGTGAGGGTGACCGCGGCGATGCGTGGGTCGGCGATGGCCTTGGACACGCCGTCGTTGGTCACGTTGACCACTTCAAACAGGCCATCGGCGAAGCCTGCTTTTTGAAACGCCGCCTTCATCAGGTAGGCGCTGCCCATCACGTTGGGTGCATGTTTGAGCACGTAGGTGTTGCCGGCGAGCAGGGTCGGCACGGCGCCGCGCAGCACTTGCCAGACCGGGAAGTTCCACGGCATGACGGCGAGAATCGGGCCCAGTGGGCGGTATTCGATCTGGGCGCTGCCGTTGTCCACCAGCGTGGGTTCCGGGGCGAGCATGGCCGGGCCGTGGGTGGCATACCATTGGCTGAGTTGCGCGCATTTTTCGATTTCGGCACGGGCCTGGGCGATGGGTTTGCCCATTTCCAGGGTGATCATCTGCGCCATGTCTTCGGCTTGCTCACGCAACGCAGCGGCCAGGGCCAGCAGCAATTCGGCGCGCTGGCTTACTGGTTGGCGGCGCCAGCTGCGGAAGGCCTCAGTGGCGCGGTTAAGCGCCGCGTCCAACTGCGCCTCGGTTTCGTAAGGGTAGCTGCCGACTGTTTCGCCAGTGGCGGGGTTGATCGACAAGGCGTGAGTCTGGTGAGAGATAGCGTTCATGGCACCGTCCGGCTGAATGAGTGGATGGGTTCAGCCTACGGGGCTGCATGTTTTCTGGAAACTGAATAATATTAAGCAATACATTCACGATTGGAGAATGACTTGGACCTGGTGCAGCTGGAAATCTTCAAGGCCGTTGCCGAGCAAGGCAGCATCAGCGCCGCCGCGCAGTTGATTCATCGCGTGCCGTCGAACCTGACCACGCGTATCAAGCAACTGGAGCAGGACCTGGGCGTGGAGTTGTTTATCCGTGAGAAGAGTCGCCTGCGCCTGTCGCCGGCCGGGTGGAATTTCCTCGGCTACACGCGGCGCATTCTTGATCTGGTGCAAGAAGCCCGCGCCACGGTGGCGGGGGAGGAGCCCCAGGGCGCGTTTGCGCTGGGTTCGCTGGAGAGCACGGCGGCGGTGCGCATTCCGGCGTTGCTCGCGGCGTATAACCAGAAACACGCCAAGGTCGAGCTGGACCTGAGCACCGGGCCGTCCGGCACGATGATCGAGGGCGTGTTGTCGGGACGCCTGGCGGCCGCGTTTGTCGACGGGCCGGTGCTGCATGCCACGCTGGAAGGCGTGCCGGTGTTTGAGGAGGAGATGGTGGTCATTGCGCCGCTGCACCATGCGCCGATCACGCGCGGGCAGGATGTGGCGGGGGAGAGCATCTACACGTTTCGCTCGAACTGCTCGTATCGCCATCACTTCGAGCGCTGGTTCTCACAGGATGGCGCGGTGCCGGGCAAGATCTTTGAAATGGAGTCTTATCACGGCATGCTCGCCTGCGTCAGTGCCGGAGCCGGCCTGGCACTGATGCCGCGCAGCATGCTGGAGAGCATGCCGGGGTTTACGGCGGTGAGTGTGTGGCCGCTGAGCGACGCGTTCCGCCTCCTCAATACCTGGCTGATCTGGCGCCGGGGCACGGTGTCGCAGAGTTTGAACAGTTTTGTAAAGCTGTTGGAGGAACGTGGTCTGGTAGCCACTTAGATCAAATGTGGGAGCTGGCTTGCCTGCGATAGCGGTGTATCGGCTAAGGCCGTGCAGGCTGGACTGACGCCATCGCAGGCCAGCCAGTCCCACCTGTTGATCGTGTGTTTAGCCGCCAAATTGCAGGGTGCCCATGGCGAGTTTTGCCATGATGGCCGTGGCGCCCAGTTGTACCAACCAAAGGGCCAGACCGCCGAGGAACACACCCAGTGCCACTTGCAGCACCAGGCTTTTCTGGCGCTTGGCTTGCGGGGCGCGCGGGGTGAAGTCATGCAGTTCGTCGCGGTCGGCGCGCAGGTCCAGGTCGTCGTTTCTCATAAGGCTCTCACAGCAAAGGGGCAGTTGGGGTTCAGTCTAGGGCTGGTCGCGGCAGGCAGCGAGGTTTTCTTCCTGTGGCGAGCGGGCTTGCCCCGCGTTGGGGGGCGTCGCGGCCCCTTGTTCAGGCATCGGGTTCTTTCAGTAAGTTCACGGGGGGCTTTATGGGGCTGCTGCGCAGCCCAACGCGGGGCAAGCCCGCTCGCCACGGGAAGCCTGCGGGCCGCAGGAAGCCTGTTTGCCACGGGAGGCGCGTTGGCTACAAAAAAAGGGGAAGCCATTGAATGGCTTCCCCTTTGTCACAACCGTTGCAGGCTTACAGCACCTGAACAATCGCTTGGGTCACTGCGCCAATGTTCGACTGGTTCAGCGCCGCTACGCAGATGCGGCCAGTGTCGAGCGCGTAGATACCAAACTCGGTACGCAGGCGGGTGACTTGCTCCACGGTCAGGCCGGAGTAGGAGAACATCCCACGCTGGCGGCCGACGAAGCTGAAGTCGTGACCCGGGGCAGCCTTGGCCAGTTCAGCCACCATCTGCTCACGCATGCCGCGGATGCGCAGGCGCATTTCGGCCAGTTCCGCTTCCCACTGGGCGCGCAGCTCAGGGTTGTTCAGCACCGCCGCCACAATCGCCGCGCCGTGGGTCGGCGGGTTGGAGTAGTTGGTGCGGATCACGCGTTTGACCTGGGACAGGATGCGCGCGCTTTCTTCCTTGGATTCGCTGACGATCGACAGCGCACCCACGCGTTCGCCGTACAGCGAGAACGACTTGGAGAACGAGCTGGACACAAAGAAGGTCAGGCCCGACTCAGCGAACAGGCGCACGGCGGCGGCATCTTCGTGAATGCCGTCGCCAAAGCCCTGGTAGGCCATGTCGAGGAACGGCACGAGGTTTTTCGCCTTGACGACGTCCAGCACGTTTTGCCAGTCGGCCGGGCTCAGGTCGACGCCGGTCGGGTTGTGGCAGCAGGCGTGCAGCACCACGATGGACTGTGGCGGTAGGGCGTTGAGGTCTTCGAGCAGTCCGGCGCGGTTGACGTCGTGGGTGGCGGCGTCGTAATAGCGGTAGGTTTGCACCGGGAAGCCGGCTTTTTCGAACAGCGCCTGGTGGTTTTCCCAGCTAGGGTCGCTGATGGCAACCACGGCGTTGGGCAGCAGTTGCTTGAGGAAGTCTGCGCCGATCTTCAGCGCGCCGGTGCCGCCGACGGCTTGCGCGGTGATCACACGGCCAGCGCTCAGCAGGGGCGAGTCGGCGCCGAACAGCAGCTTTTGCACGGCCTGGTCGTAGGCAACGATACCGTCGATCGGCAAGTAGCCACGGGCGGCGTGTTGCGCCACACGAATGGCTTCCGCTTCGGCAACGGCACGCAAGAGTGGAATCTTCCCCTCCTCGTTGCAGTAAACGCCCACGCCAAGGTTGACCTTGGTGGTTCGTGTGTCGGCGTTGAATGCTTCGTTGAGGCCCAGGATTGGATCGCGTGGTGCCATTTCGACAGCGGAGAACAGGCTCATTTTTGCGGCAGCTCTATGGGGGAATGGAGGGACGTGTCGCGCTCCAGCCGAATGCACTAGAGCGGTGCACAAACGGGGAGCTAGTATAGAGGCCATCCAGGCTCAGGGCGACAACCGAAACGGCTTTTCGGCCAAGTTTTTCGGTTTATTTGCCGACCGTTAGTCTTATTGCAACATGGGGCGGCGACGGCAGGTAGGAAGATTGCCTTGAAACCCGTCACATTTGCCTCCACTTCTACAGCTATCATGGTTTTTTCCTGCAACCTGCGTTGACTATTCGCGGGTTGCTGAGCTTTTTCGTCCCTGGCGGTTTCGAGTCTGGGGTGACTTCACGAGGTACGTTATGTCGGATTTCCAGCTCGTCACCCGCTTTGAACCCGCCGGCGATCAACCCGAAGCCATTCGCCTGATGGTTGAAGGCATTGAAGCCGGCCTGGCGCACCAGACGCTGCTTGGGGTGACCGGTTCAGGCAAGACCTTCAGCATTGCCAATGTGATTGCGCAGACCAATCGCCCAACCCTGGTGCTGGCGCCGAACAAAACCCTGGCCGCCCAGCTGTATGGCGAGTTCAAGGCGTTTTTCCCGAACAACGCGGTGGAGTACTTCGTTTCCTACTACGACTACTACCAGCCCGAGGCCTACGTGCCATCGTCTGACACCTTCATCGAGAAGGACGCGTCGATCAACGACCACATCGAGCAGATGCGGTTGTCGGCGACCAAGGCGCTGCTGGAACGCAAGGACGCGATCATCGTCACCACGGTGTCGTGCATCTACGGCCTGGGCAGCCCGGAAACCTATTTGAAGATGGTGCTGCACGTCGATCGCGGCGACAAACTCGACCAGCGCGAGCTGCTGCGGCGCCTGACGAGCTTGCAGTACACCCGCAATGACATGGACTTCGCCCGCGCCACCTTCCGTGTGCGCGGCGATGTGATCGACATCTACCCGGCCGAATCCGACCTGGAAGCGATTCGCATCGAGCTGTTCGACGATGAAGTCGAAAGCCTGTCGGCCTTCGACCCGTTGACCGGTGAGGTGATACGCAAGCTGCCGCGCTTCACCTTCTACCCGAAAAGCCACTACGTAACGCCGCGCGAAACGCTGATGGGCGCGATCGAGGGCATTAAGGCCGAGCTGGTCGAGCGCCTGGACTACCTGCGCGCCAACAACAAGCTGGTGGAAGCCCAGCGCCTGGAGCAGCGCACGCGGTTCGACCTGGAAATGATCCTGGAGCTGGGTTACTGCAACGGCATCGAAAACTACTCGCGCTACCTCTCGGGTCGCGAATCCGGGCAGGCGCCGCCCACCTTGTTCGATTACTTGCCGGACGACGCCTTGCTGGTGATCGACGAATCCCACGTCAGCGTGCCGCAGGTGGGCGCGATGTACAAAGGTGACCGCTCGCGTAAGGAAACCCTGGTGGAATACGGTTTTCGCCTGCCGTCGGCACTGGACAACCGGCCGATGCGTTTCGACGAGTTTGAAAGCATCAGCCCGCAGACGATTTTCGTCTCGGCCACACCGGGTAACTACGAAGCCGAACATGCGGGCCGCGTGATTGAGCAACTGGTGCGCCCGACCGGTCTTGTCGACCCGCAAATCGAAATCCGCCCGGCGCTGACCCAGGTTGATGACTTGCTGTCGGAAATTACCAAACGTGTGGCCCTGGAAGAGCGGGTGCTGGTCACCACGCTGACCAAGCGCATGTCCGAAGACTTGACCGATTACCTGGCCGACCACGGCGTGCGCGTGCGCTATTTGCACTCGGACATCGACACCGTGGAGCGCGTCGAGATTATCCGCGACCTGCGTCTGGGCACCTTTGATGTGCTGGTGGGCATCAACCTGTTGCGTGAAGGGTTGGACATGCCGGAGGTGTCGCTGGTGGCGATTCTGGACGCCGACAAGGAAGGCTTCCTGCGCTCCGAGCGCTCGCTGATCCAGACCATCGGCCGGGCGGCGCGTAACCTCAATGGCCGGGCGATTCTGTACGCGGACCGTATCACCGGCTCCATGGAGCGCGCGATTGGCGAGACCGAACGCCGCCGTGACAAGCAGATCGCCTTCAACCTGGAGAATGGCATTATCCCCAAAGGCGTGTTCAAGGACGTCGCCGACATCATGGAAGGCGCCACCGTGCCGGGCTCGCGCAGCAAGAAGCGCAAAGGCATGGCCAAGGCCGCCGAAGAAAGCGCCAAGTACGAGAATGAATTGCGCTCGCCGAGTGAGATCACCAAGCGTATCCGGCAGTTGGAAGAGAAGATGTACCAGCTGGCGCGCGATCTTGAGTTTGAAGCGGCGGCGCAGATGCGCGATGAGATCGGCAAGTTGCGCGAGCGGTTGTTGGCTGTTTGATTTGCGGTGAATGAGCGGGCCTCATCGGGGGCAAGCCCCCTCCCACATTTGACGGCGTTCACACGCCAAAGTGTGGGAGGGGGCTTGCCCCCGATGGCCGCGCCTCGGTTTTCCAGAAATCCCCCAGGCTGTTACCATTCGCCCCTTGTTTCAATTTTCAGTTATATCGCCCATTCGAGACCTGCCATGACCACCGTCCGCACGCGCATTGCGCCATCGCCTACTGGGGATCCCCACGTCGGCACTGCTTACATCGCCCTGTTCAACTACTGCTTTGCCAAGCAGCACGGCGGTGAATTCATCCTGCGGATCGAAGACACCGATCAACTGCGTTCGACCCGTGAGTCGGAACAGCAGATTTTTGATGCCTTGCGCTGGTTGGGCATCACCTGGGCCGAAGGCCCGGACGTCGGTGGCCCGCACGGCCCGTATCGCCAGAGCGAGCGCAGCGACATCTACAAACAGTACACCCAGCAATTGGTCGACATGGGCCATGCGTTCCCGTGCTTCTGCACGGCCGAAGAGCTGGACCAGATGCGTGCCGAGCAACAGGCCCGTGGCGAAACCCCGCGTTACGACGGCCGTGCGCTGCTGCTATCCAAAGAAGAAGTGGCCCAGCGCCTGGCTGCCGGTGAACCTCACGTGATTCGCATGAAAGTGCCGAGCGAAGGCGTGTGCGTGGTGCCGGACATGCTGCGCGGTGACGTCGAGATTCCGTGGGACCGCATGGACATGCAGGTGCTGATGAAGACCGACGGCCTGCCGACGTACTTCCTGGCCAACGTGGTCGACGACCACCTGATGGGCATCACCCACGTGCTGCGCGGCGAAGAATGGCTGCCGTCGGCGCCCAAACTGATCCTGCTCTACGAATACTTCGGCTGGGAACAGCCGCAGTTGTGCTACATGCCGCTGCTGCGTAACCCGGACAAGAGCAAGCTGTCCAAGCGCAAGAACCCGACCTCGGTGACGTTCTACGAGCGCATGGGCTTTATGCCCGAAGCGATGCTCAACTACCTGGGCCGCATGGGCTGGTCGATGCCGGACGAGCGTGAGAAGTTCTCTCTGCAGGAAATGGTCGATAACTTCGACCTGTCGCGCGTATCCCTGGGCGGGCCGATTTTCGATATCGAGAAGCTGTCATGGCTCAACGGCCAATGGCTGCGCGACCTGCCGGTGGAAGAGTTCGCCAGCCGCGTGCAGCAATGGGCGCTGAACCCCGAGTACATGATGAAGATCGCGCCGTTGGTGCAGGGCAGGGTGGAGACGTTCAGCCAGGTGGCTCCATTGGCCAGCTTCTTCTTTGCCGGTGGCGTGAACCCGGATGCCAAGCTGTTCGAGTCCAAGAAACTCTCGGGCGATCAGGTTCGCCAGCTGATGCAGTTGATCCTGTGGAAGCTCGAAAGCCTGCGTCAGTGGGAGAAGGATGCAATCACTGCGACGATTCAGGCGGTGGTCGAGTCCCTTGAGCTGAAACTGCGCGATGCCATGCCACTGATGTTTGCCGCGATTACCGGGCAGGCCAGTTCGGTGTCGGTACTGGATGCGATGGAAATCCTCGGCCCGGACCTGACGCGTTTCCGTCTGCGCCAAGCCCTTGATTTGCTTGGTGGTGTGTCGAAGAAAGAAAACAAAGAGTGGGAAAAGCTGCTGGGCGCTATCGCTTAAGTCGGCTGTTGTAACGACGAAACCCCGGTTTTCCGGGGTTTCGTCGGTAAGTGATTGTTATCCCGGCAAAAAATTTTGGAAATAGTTGAAAATAAATTTGACACGTTTCCAAACCGCCATTAAGATTCGCCCCGTCCTCACCGATGAGGGGCTATAGCTCAGCTGGGAGAGCGCTTGCATGGCATGCAAGAGGTCAACGGTTCGATCCCGTTTAGCTCCACCAATTTACAGGTTCAAGGTCTGGCCACACCGTCCTTGAATTGATCAGTTCTCAGCGCTGATCAGATGTACAGAAGGTTTTGTCCCCTTCGTCTAGTGGCCTAGGACACCGCCCTTTCACGGCGGTAACAGGGGTTCGAGTCCCCTAGGGGACGCCAGTTTCAACAAGCAGCTCGAAAGGTCTGCTGCGCCGCGAGGCGAAAAATCCGGGGCTATAGCTCAGCTGGGAGAGCGCTTGCATGGCATGCAAGAGGTCAACGGTTCGATCCCGTTTAGCTCCACCAATTTACAGGTTCAAGGTCTGGCCACACCGTCCTTGAATCGATCGGCTCTCAGCGCTGGTCAGTTGTATAGAAGGTTTGTGTCCCCTTCGTCTAGTGGCCTAGGACACCGCCCTTTCACGGCGGTAACAGGGGTTCGAGTCCCCTAGGGGACGCCACGATTACCCGCTCTGCGGGATTTTTAAGGGTCATTCAATTATTGAATGGCCCTTTTGTTTGTCTGGCGTTTGGGTTTTTCCCGCGGCCGTTTACGGCATCCTGCGTAACCCATTGGCGGTGCACAGGGATTCGTTGATGCGCGCCAGTTCCTTTTGCCGATCAACCTGCGGACCTCTGTTCTGGGCGTCCTCCAGTGCGACGTTGCACATTTCGACGCGAATGCCGGGCAAGCGTGAAATCGCAAGCCGTGTGTTTGGAAAGCGCAGCAGGATGTCCTCCATGAACTGCCTGAACAGCACGCAGCATTGCCGGCACGGTGAGTTGTTGAGGCTCACCACGATCTCCTGATACCCCGCATCGAACACCCAGTCATTGGCGCACAGGGCCTCCAGGAAGTTGGCCTCGGCATGCCCGTCGGCGTCGTTGAAGAATTTGCCGAACGGCTGGTTGCCCACGCCTTCGCCTTCAACCTTTGAAGTTGGCGGTGTATTCGTTGGCGAACACGTAGGGGGGGCTTCTGCGGCGACCCACGCGCAGTTCTGGTTTTGCTGCCGCCAGGCCATGACGTTCTCTGCGATGTGCAGTTCATTGCACTAAGAACGCCTGGGGCGGGCGGTTTATTCCTTTGATGTGATCTGTGCTGCTCGGACGAGCGGTCATGCGGGTGGCTTGCGAAATATTATTATGGTAATAATATTCAACCCATGAGAGACGGAGGCAACGATGAGCGATAAAAAAGCGCAAACCCGCGAACGCATTTTGCAGGCTGCCAGCGCGGCGTTGATCCAGCGCGGCCCGGCCGAACCGAGTGTCGGCGAAGTCATGGGCGCGGCCGGGCTTACGGTCGGCGGCTTCTACGCGCACTTTGAAAGCAAGGACGCGTTGATGCTGGAGGCCTTCACCCAGTTGCTCGCCCGGCGGCGCGCGTCGATTGACGACATGGACGCGCAACTCACCGGTGAGGAGCGCAGAGGCCTGGTGGCGGCGTTTTATCTGTCGCGCAAGCACCGTGACTCCACGGACCAGGCCTGCCCGATACCCGCCACCGTGGGCGAGATGAGCCGCTTGCCGGATGAGTTTCGCCAGGCGCTCAACGAGCATACGGAGCTGATGGCCGCGCAATTGGCTGCCAGCCCGGAGGACACCGACAAAGCCCTGGCGGATATGGCCTTGATGATCGGCGGCCTGGCCTTGGCCCGCGCGCTCGGCCCGGGCGAGTTGTCGGACCGCGTGTTGCGCGCGGCCAAATCGGCGGTGCGCTGAAAAAGGAGTCGCCTGATGGGCGCATTAACCTGGATTCGAGGCTTCAATGGCACCGTCGGCCGCGTGGCGCCGCACCTGGTGGCCAGCAAGTTGCGTCGTACCTTCATGACGCCACGCAACCTGCCGCCGCGCGACTGGGAGTTGCCGCTGCTGGCGCAATCGGAGCGCATCACCTTGCGTTTCGGCCTGTCGGCGTTGCGTTGGGGCCAGGGCCCCGCCGTGTTGCTGATGCACGGCTGGGAAGGGCGCCCCACACAGTTCGCCAGCCTGATCACGGCGTTGGTGGATAACGGCTATTCGGTGATTGCCCTCGACGGTCCGGCCCACGGCCGTTCACCGGGGCGCGAGGCGCATGTGCTGCTGTTCGCCCGCGCCATGCTCGAAGCCGCCGCCGAGTTGCCGCCGTTGCACGCGGTGGTGGGGCATTCCATGGGCGGTGCCAGCGCGATGCTGGCGGTGCAGCTGGGCCTGCGTACCGAGGCGCTGGTGAGCATTGCGGCGCCTTCGCGCTTTCTCGACGTGCTGCGCGGTTTTGCCGGCATGGTCGGGTTGCCGCCACGGGCGCGCTCGGCGTTTATCCAGGAAGTTGAATTGACCTTTGGCATGCCGCTCAAACACCTGGACGTGGCTCACTACCAGCTCAATATTCCCGGTTTGATCGTGCACGCCGTAGACGACACTTTTGTCCCGGTCAAAGCCTCGCAAGCTATTCACGAGGCCTGGTTCGACAGCCGCCTGTTGCGCCTGGAACAAGGCGGGCACCAGAAAGTGCTGGCCGATCCGCGGGTGATCGAGGGTGTGCTTGCCCTGTTGGCCGGCCGTCGTCTACAGGCGCGGCAAACTGCCTGATACACTGCCCCGCCGACATCAATCGACTGGAGCAAGGCATGGGCTGGGACTTGGCAACGCCATTTATCATCGATCTGCAGGTTGGCGCTGAAGACATCGACGGCCTCGGGCACGCCAACAATGCGGTGTATGTGTCGTGGCTGGAGCGTTGCGCCTGGCGCCATTCCCAGCGCCTGGGGCTGGACCTTACCGAATACCGCCGGCTCGACCGCGCCATGGCCGTGGTGCGCCATGAGATCGACTACCTGGCGGCCGGCTACGAAGGTGATGAGCTGCAGCTGGCGACCTGGATCGTCGACTGGGACCAGCGCCTGAAGATGACCCGCCGTTTCCAGCTGGTCCGTCCTCGCGACGGCGCGACCTTGCTGCGCGCGCACACCACGTTTGTCTGCATCGAACTCTCCACGGGCAAGCCCAAGCGTATGCCGGCCGAATTTCTCGACGGCTACGGTCCTGCGCTGACAGGGGGTTAACGTTTTTTGCAGGAAACCCAGTAAACTGCGCCACGATTTTTGTTGAGTGTTTTTCATGCAAATTGCTTTGGCGCCCATGGAGGGGTTGGTCGACAACATCCTGCGCGATGTGCTGACCCGCGTGGGCGGTATTGACTGGTGCGTGACCGAGTTCATCCGCGTCAACGACCGCCTGCTGACCCCCGCCTATTTCCACAAGCTCGCCCCGGAACTGCTGCACGGTGCCCACACCGCGGCGGGCGTGCCGTTGCGTGTGCAATTGCTGGGTTCCGACCCGGTGTGCCTGGCCGAAAACGCCGCCCTGGCGTGCGAGCTGGGTTCCCAGGTGATTGACCTGAACTTCGGCTGCCCGGCCAAGACGGTCAACAAGTCGCGCGGCGGCGCCGTGCTGCTCAAGGAGCCGGAGCTGCTCAATCAGATTGTTGAACATGTGCGCCGTGCCGTGCCCGCGCATATCCCCGTGACCGCCAAGATGCGCCTTGGCTTCGACAGCCCGGACGGTGCGCTGGTGTGCGCTACGGCGCTGGCTGAAGGCGGCGCGGCGCATATCGTGGTGCATGCGCGTACCAAGACCGACGGCTACAAGCCGCCGGCCCACTGGGAGTGGATCCCGCGGGTGCAGGACGTGGTCAAGGTGCCGGTGTTCGCCAATGGGGATATCTGGAGCGTCGAAGACTGGAAGCGTTGCCGTGAAATCAGCGGCGTCGAAGACATCATGCTTGGTCGCGGCCTGGTGGCACGGCCTGACCTGGCGCGCCAAATTGTGGCAGCCAAGGCGGGCGAAGAGGTGGTGGAAATGACCTGGGCGCAGATGCAGCCGATGCTTCAGGCGTTCTGGACCCAATCAGTGGCGCAACTGACTGAAAAGCAGGCGCCTGGCCGGTTGAAGCAATGGCTGGCGATGCTGACGCGCAATTATCCCGAAGCAGTGGTGCTGTTTACCGCCTTGCGGCGCGAGACGGATTTGAAGAACGTCAGCCACCTGCTGGGCATGCAACACCCCATTGCAGCCTGATTGTTCACGGTCACTAAAAAAGGGTGCCATTGGCGCCCTTTTTTCGTTTGTGGGCTAGCACAAAAGATTGACGAACAGGCGGTTTAATCTTGTCGGTGAGTTGCATGCCTGCAGTGTATTAACGGGTGTGACGATTTTTTAGCGCCAAGAGCGGCTTGCCTCGCGGTTTGTCGCGATAGTTCATGCGGCAACGTCTGATAACGCGCATTGGTTTCCTTATATGAGCTGCGATTGGCGGAACTCGATAGCCTAACTTTCCACGAAAGTAAGGACTGTGAAGCAACGTGGTTGTTTTCAGCTATTAACACTCTCACTTCTCTGGTCCGCTGATACGGCCAGGCTCTGTTGAATAAGGAATTGCTAAATGTCGCTGTCGGTTAATAATCCATCGTTCATGAAAGTTAACGCGTCTGTCCTTGATAGCAACAGTATTTCATCCGCTAAGTTTGCTGAAACGACAGAGGTGCAGGTATCCGGTGCGCGTGTTGCCAATACGCCGCTGAGTACTGATAACTCCCGGTTCTCGCCCAACGAACTGATGATTCCGGGTGCTGCGCTCACGCGGTTATTTGACATGCTCGAGCAGGTTTTCAAGGCTATACGCGAAATGGTCGCCGGAAAGGATTTAACGCCCGCGCTGCTGTCCGGCCCGGGCGTTGTGCCAGACGCCAAGCCTGAGGCGCGCACGGTGCCGGTGAATTCCGAGGTCGCCAAGCAGCCGAGTTCGCCGGATGTGGGCAACTTGCCGGCGAAACCGCAGGTGTCGGAGCCGCAAGCGAAGCTGCAGCTGATGGACGCTGCGGTGGTAGTGCCTGCTGCTCTCAAGGCGCCAGCTGCGCTGCCACATCTGCCCGCGCCCGAGCCGGCGATTACCGTGACGAATGACGGTAAGACCAACGTACACGTCAATGTGAACGCCGGTCATTGCCATTGCACGGATGCGCAGGCGGTTGTGAACAACGTCCCACGACTGAAGCGTGTGCTGGATCTGTCGCCATTGCCTGAAACCGGCCCGCAACCGGGGATCAAGCCGGGTGTGACACCGGACGTGAAGGCTGACATCACGCCAGAACACACCCCTGAGGTACCCGGCACCGTCACGCCTGAGGTCGAGTCGGACACCAAGCCTGGCGTGCCGCCTGCGCCAAAGACCGAGATCAAGCCAGACCACACACATGCGGTGCCAGGCATCGTCACGCCGGTGGTTAAGCCAGAGCCAACGCCCTCCGTGGTGCCGGACATCGCCCCAAAGCCCTTGCCTGATACACCGGTTCCGGACTTAACCAGTCCAGGCCCGGTTGAAGATTATTTTGATCCAAGAAACTGGCGGTTAAATACCAAGCCAATGTTCAAGGCCTGATAGTCCCACACTTGGTTTAACTTCTTGAAGCGTGCAGGCGCCTCTGTGGCTATAAGTTGCGAAGAGGCGCCTGCTCAATGGGGGGGAATATGTCTAACTGTTTAATTAATAATATCGCGCGTGTCATCGATGTCCGGCAGGTGATCAATAGTGATTTAACAAGTGCCAATCATGCAGCGGATGTTCACTTGAACGTGATTGAAAGAAAGACTGCTGCGACTGTTTGTCGGCCATCTATCAACGGTTCAGCGCGTCGGGTGCGCGGCCATAATGAACGCGATGCGGTGCAGTCGTTTGCGGTGCTGTTGAGTTCTTTATTGACTCAGATACTGAGGGTGTTGTCGGCAGGCAAAGATAAGTTAGTCCCCGTTATACCCACGCCACCGGTCAATCCGTCGGTAGTGCATGAGCCGGTCACTCCCAGGCCCAATTCCGAAGCCGCGCTCCCGTGCCTTTCAAACAAGCGCGGCGGTGCGAAGCCGGACAACATCTGGAGTGGGTTTCGCCAAGGGCCTGATGGCAACTGCGTGACGGTGTCGGCGATCAAGGCGGCGATGCACCGATTTGGTCAAAGCCCCACGGATATCTACCAACAAGTCACCCGCCTCAGCGGCGGTTATCGAGTGGTGATGCGCGATGACTTTCAGCTCACGCTGACTGACCGTGAATTGGCCGAAGGTGCGCGAGGCGCCAGGTTCAGAGGGCAGGACAAGGGCATGCTCAAGGATGCGCAATTTCTGTTTGCGGTCAGTGCCAAGCGTGCACAGATGGAAAACAACGATTACACGGCGGGCAGAAGTTATCAGGCGGCGATTCGCAGCCTGAATAACGGTGAGGATGAGCGTGGGCCAGGGGAGGGGTTCATGCGGCTGGGGCTGCGCAAGCACATGAAAACGGTCTCTGTGCGGGAACTCGCCCGTGGGCAATTGGGCATGTGCAATCGCACCGGGCATTCGGTGGCGGTGATCAACGGCCGCGAAGAGTTGTGGGGGCGCAGGGGCGCCACGCCTGCCCGTGGTCAAGCGATAGCGCTTTTCTAGGGGGCGACCACAGGCGATGCGGGCGGCTCAACCCATCGCAACGCCGCCTCGCCCCGATTGTGTTTTGCAGGTTATTGCTTCGGTAAGTCTCAGGAAATCAGTGAATGAATATCACAGCAAGTAATGGCCCAGGCTCGCCGGCCAACGGGTACGACGACGCGGCTTCGGTGTTTTCGTCAAAACGTGCGGGGGAAAAACCTGCGCATATCATCCGTGCATTCAATGCGGCGCGGGGGGAGTTTGGCGAGCACTTTGACACCAGCACCCACGCAGCCGTCATCAAACTGATGATGACAACCTTCGGGCAACACCCGGCTGGCATGTTCAATGCGCTGACTGCCACGGGCGATGGCTATCACATCACCATGAAGGACGAGTTCAAGGTTCAGTTGTCTCGCCAGGAGTTGGCGCAGGCGACGCAGGCTTCGAGGTTCAGCGGCGACGATAGCGGGGCAGTCAAGGATGCCAACTTTGTGTTCGCGGCGTTCGTAAAGCGCAAGCAACTGACCGGCAATTACCCGACGTTTGAAGCCGCGCTGGCAAAAACGCTGGAGGGCGAAACCGTCCTGCGGTGTTTGCAGGGCATGGGCCTGTTCGGCCTGTGCCAGTACGTGCCGTCAAGTGCCATGCAGGCAAAGGGCGCGGTGGGGGTCATGGAGACTCACAACTTTGGCTCGGCGCTGGTGATGGACGGTGTAAGCCATCATTACGACGAGCGGCGCCAGACCAGGCAGGGTTACGGGTACGTATTGTTCGACGACAAGCCGGCGGCACCCGACAACGCCCGGCAGGTGTCCGATGTCGTGTCCGGCATGACGCCCGAACAGATCTGGGGTGGTTTTTATCAGGGCGTGGAAGGCAATTGCGTCACGGTGTCGGCGATCAAGGCGGCGATCATCCGGTTCTGGCAGGACCCCCAGGGGATCTATAAGCGCATCCAAGTCACCGCCGACGGTTTTGAGGTGGTCATGAGGGACTCCTTCACGCTGACGGTGACCCATGATGAGCTGCGCCAGGCCATCGTCGCGTCAAACTTCCACGGCAGCAATACGCAGTTGATCAACTACGCCAACTTCTTGTACGCGGTCAGTGCCAAGCGCGCGCACCTGGAAAATAACGACATGCGCGCCGGGCAGAGTTATGCAACGGCCCTGCACACCCTCAACGACGGCGAGCACCCGGGGGAGGCGCTTCGGCGGCTTGGGTTGTATGCCTATATACGTGAAAGCACGGTTGAAGAACTGGCCCGCGGCGCGGTCGGCACGCTGGCGGACACTGGCCACTCGGTCGCGGTCATCAATGGTGCGCTGGATTTCTATGGGCGAAAGCAGGACCTGGCGTCATCGCGATGGATGAACGGCGGGTTTCGCGCATTGAAGCTGGTGTAAGGGTCACACCAATAGCTTCCTGAACGCCTCGATGGGCAAAGGCCGGCTGTGTAAATACCCCTGGAACAAATGGCAGCCCAGCTTTTGCAGGAATGCCAGTTGTTCCGGGGTTTCCACGCCCTCGGCGATCACTTCCAGGTTCAAGCTGCACGCCATGGCGACGATGGCGCGGATGATTTCGGCATCGTTGGGGTCGTGGGTGGCGTCGCGCACAAAGGACTGATCGATCTTCAACGCATCCACCGGCAGGCGCTTGAGGTAGGTCAGCGACGAATAGCCGGTGCCGAAGTCATCCATGGCAAAACTTACGCCGAGTTTTTTCAGGCGGCGCATCTTGGCCACGGTGTCATCCAGGTTCTGAATCACGATGCCTTCGGTAATTTCCAGTTTCAGCAGGCTATACGGCAGGTGATGCTGCTTGAGGCAGCGCTCCACCCGCTCCACGAAGTCGTTCTGGCGAAACTGGCGCGGGCTTATATTCACGCACAGGCTGAAATTCAACGGGTCCACCAGGCCATCGGCGATCAATTGGGCAAAGGCGCCGCAGGCTTCATCAAGAATCCAGGTGCCGACTTCCAGGATCAGGCCGCTGTCTTCCAGCACTTTGATAAATTCGGTGGGTGACTGCGCTCCCAGTTGCGGGTGCTGCCAGCGCACCAGCGCTTCGGCACCGATGATGCGGTTGCCGCGCGCATCCACTTGAGGCTGGTAATGCACGCTGAACTCACCGCGTGACAGCGCCAGACGCAGGTCGGTCTCCATGCGCAGGCGTTCACTGGCGGTTTTCTGCATGCTGTTATGAAACATCTGCGTGGTGTTGCGTCCTGAATCCTTGGCCCGATACAGCGCAATGTCGGCTCGCTTGAGCAGGTCTGCGGGTGTCGAGCCGTGGTCGGGGATCAGCGCCACGCCAATGCTCGGCGTGACCTGCAGGCGATGGCCGTCGAGGAACATCGGTTCCGAGAGCAATTCGCGCAGGGTGTCCGCCAGTTCCTGTACCTGAGCGCTGACTTCCACGCGTGTACCTTCCAGGCCGCTGAGCAGCACCACGAACTCATCGCCGCCCAGGCGCGCCACCGTATCTTCCATGCGCACGCTGGCTTCGAGGCGTGCGGTGACGATTTTCAGCACGGTGTCGCCCACCGGGTGGCCGAGGGAATCGTTGATGTGCTTGAAATGATCGAGGTCGAGAAACAGCAGGGCGCCCCGCAGGTTATGGCGTTTGAGCAGGGCGATCTGCTGGCTCAGGCGGTCCATCAGCAACGCACGATTGGGCAGGTTGGTCAGCGGGTCGTGATAGGCCAGGTGACGGATCTGCGCCTGGGCGTTTTTCAGCAGGCTCACGTCCCGCGCCGTCAGCAGCAGGCACGGCGTTTCATTGAGGGTGATCGGTTCGACCGACACCTCCACGGCCAACAATTCGCCACGTTTGTTGTGCCAAAGCATTTCCAGGTGATGAATTCGGCCCTTGATCTGCAGTTCGGCCAGCAGCGCCGCACGCTGATTCTCATCAGCCCAGATGCCGATCTGATACAGCGTCAGGCCGATGGCCTCCTCGGCGCGGTAGCCGGTGAGGCGGCAGAAGCCGTCATTGACCTCCACATAACGGCCGGTGTCACGTTCGGTGATGGAGATGGCGTCGGGGCTTGAATGGAAGGCCTTGGCGAATTTTTCTTCGCTGGCTTTAAGGGCGGCCTCGGAGCGTTGTTGCTGGGTGATATCGCGCAGGGTCGTGACGATGCAGGGTTGGTCGCCGACCTTGATCAAGCGGCTGGAAATCACGCAGGTCAGGCTTTGACCATTTTTGTGATGCACCCCAATGGCGACATTGTTTAATGACTGCTCGCGAATCACCCGCTCGATACGTTGCAGGCGCTTGCTCGAGTCATCCCACAGCCCGATCTGGTCGGCGCTTTTGTCGAGCACCTCGGCGGCGGTCCAGCCAAAGGTCTGCGTAAACGCGGGGTTGATTTCGATAAAGGCGCCGCTGTCCAGGTAGGTCACGCAGATCGGGTCGGGGCTGGCCTGGAACAGACTGGCGAACTTTTCTTCGGAGGCGGTGATGCGCTGCTCGCGTTCCACCTGGTCGGTGATATCCAGCAAGGTGCCGGCCATGCGCAACGGTTTGCCCGATTCGTCGCGATACAGCCGCGCGCGGCTCTCCAGGTAACGAGCGCTGCCGTCCTCCATCTGGACGCGGTAGGTCAACTGGTAGTTGCCGCCCGGGCCTTCGCGCAGGCTGCGATAGGCGTTGCGCATGCCCTCGCGTTCTTCATCGGACATGCCTTCAAAAAACGCATCGAAAGGTTCGTGAAACGGCAACGCCTCCAGGCCGTGCAGTTGCGCCGCGCGGGCCGAGCCATAGAGCATGCCGCTGGGGATATGCCAGTCCCAGGTGCCCAGCTGTGCCGAATCCAGGGCCAGGTCAAGGCGCTCCTGGCTGTCCTTGAGCGCCTGTTCGGCGTTTTTGCGTTCGGTGGTGTCGACAAACGTGCTGATCAGGTAGGCCTCACCCTCCAGCTCGACTTTTTGTGCGCTCAAGGTGCCGTCGTGGATCTGGCCATTGCTGGCGCAGAACTGCACTTCCATGCTGATGGGTTCGCCCTTGCGTTGGGTGGCCCTGACCAGCAGCGCACGCTGTTGCGGGTCACGCCACAGGCCCAGGTCCAGCGTGGTGCGGCCGATGGCCTGGGCCACGGGCCAGCCGAAGAGCATCTCGAAATACTGGTTGGCCTCGCTGATCAGGCCGTCGGCCTGGCGGGTCAGCAGGACCATATTGGGGCACAGATGAAACAGCGTGGCGAAGCGTTTTTCCGAGTGGATAAGGGCGTGCTCGCGCTCGCGCTGGCGAGTGGTTTCGCGGATCACGCCGATCATGCGGCGCCGGCCGGTCTTGTCCGGTGCCAGGCTGCCGTTGATTTCCAGCCAGTGATGGCTGCCATCCGGCCATTGGATGTGGTGGTGCATGGCCTGCTCAAACGGCTCGCCCGCCAGCACGGCGTGAAAGGCCCGCACCACGCGCGCGCGGTCCGACGGCGCGAGCAGATCCAGGTAATCCAGGTCTTTGGGCAGCGGCTGGCGCGGATCGTAGCCGAACAGCGCCTGGGTGCCGCGTGACCAACTGATCCTGCCGGTGTCGATTTCCCAGCACCATGCGCCCAGGCGGGCAGCATTGAGGGCTGCCAGCAACTGCGGGGCGCTGTCCCAGCTTCGTTCCGCCTCTTGAGGGTCCAGGGCGTAAATGCGGGGCAGGGGTGGCACGGAATCGACGGGGTTGCGCATTATCAAAGGGCCTTGGCTCAATGGGCGTTCGGCGCGGTTTATTCAGACCTTGAGGCCGCACAGCTTCATGCCGGTGTCCCTGGCAGATCGACCTGTGCATCCAATAGGCTCATGAAAGCCCGCGCAGCGTTCGACAGCGTCCTTTCGGTGTGCACGATATAGCCTAGCTGGCGACTGAGCTGTATGCCCGGCAAAGCGATACTTGCCACCTGTTCATCAAGCATGGTGCGCGGCAACACGCTCCAGGCCAGGCCGATGGACACCATCATCTTGATGGTTTCCAGGTAGTTGGTGCTCATGGCGATATTCGGCGTCAGGCCCTGGGCTTCGAACAAGCGGCTGACAATATGGTGGGTAAAGGTGTTGCCACCGGGGAAGACCGCCGGGTGTTTGGCGATATCGGCCAGGTTGACCGTGCCATTGGCGGTCAGGCTGTGCTCGGGCGCTACCACGAAATCCAGCGGGTCGTCCCACACCGGTGTGGCGCGTACCAGGTTGTGCGGATCGGGCGCCAGGGTAATAACGGCCACTTCAGCGCGGCCATGGAGGATTTCCTCGTAGGCCACTTCCGAATCGAGGAACTGAATATCCAGCGCCACATTCGGGTACTCGCGGGTAAAGGTGCGCAAAATCGGTGGCAGGCGGTGCAGGCCGATGTGGTGGCTGGTGGCCAACGTCAAGCGGCCGCTGACTTCGCCGGTCAGGTTGGTGAGCGCGCGGCGGGTGTCGTCCAGCACATTGAGAATCTGATAAGCACGTGGCAGCAGGGCACGCCCGGCCTCGGTCAGGCCGACTTCACGGCCCAGGCGGTCGAATAAACGTACCTTTAATTGTTGTTCCAGCCCGGCGATGCGCTTGCTGATGGCCGGTTGGGTCAGGTGCAGGCGTTCACCGGCGCCGGAGAAGCTGCCGGTCTCGGCGATGGCAATAAAGGCATTAAGGTTGGCCAAGTCCATTGAGGTATTCCAGTTGGTAATCCAAAGCATAAAAAATATGAATTTGAGTTATTTAATGTAGCGCCATACCATCAGCCTCACAAGCCAAAGGGTTATTGAATGTCTCAAGGCCCGGGGCATAGAAAGACCGATGATGAGGACCGACTGATGGCCGGCAAAACGCTTTACGACAAGCTTTGGGATTCCCATGAAGTGAAACGGCGCGACGATGGCTCGTCGCTGATCTATATCGACCGTCACATCATCCATGAAGTGACCTCGCCCCAAGCGTTCGAAGGCCTGCGGCTGGCCGGGCGCAAGCCTTGGCGCGTCGACTCGATCATCGCCACCCCGGACCACAACGTACCGACCACCCCGGAGCGCAAGGGCGGCATCGAGGCCATTGCCGACCAGGTGTCGCGTTTGCAGGTGCAAACCCTCGACGACTATTGCGATGAATATGGCATCACCGAATTCAAGATGAATGACGTGCGTCAGGGCATCGTGCACGTGATCGGCCCGGAGCAGGGCGCCACCTTGCCAGGCATGACCGTGGTTTGCGGTGACTCCCACACCTCCACCCACGGCGCGTTCGGCGCTCTGGCCCATGGCATCGGCACCTCCGAGGTGGAGCATGTGTTCGCCACCCAGTGCCTGGTCGCCAAAAAGATGAAGAACATGTTGGTTAAAGTCGAAGGCACCTTGCCGTTTGGCGTGACCGCCAAGGACATCGTGCTCGCCGTGATCGGCAAGATCGGTACCGCCGGCGGCAACGGCCATGCCATCGAGTTCGCCGGCAGCGCCATCCGCGACCTGTCCATCGAAGGCCGCATGACCATCTGCAACATGTCCATCGAAGCCGGTGCCCGTGTCGGCATGGTCGCGGCGGACGAAAAAACCGTTGAATACGTCAAAGGCCGCCCCTTCGCCCCGCAAGGCGCCGATTGGGACGCAGCGGTCGAAGCCTGGAAAGACCTGGTCTCTGACGCCGATGCAGTGTTCGACACGGTGGTTGAGCTCGACGCCGCCCAGATCAAGCCGCAAGTCAGCTGGGGCACCTCGCCGGAAATGGTCCTTGCCGTTGACCAGAACGTGCCGGACCCGGCCAAGGAAACCGACCTGGTCAAGCGTGGTTCCATCGAGCGCGCCTTGAAGTACATGGGCTTGAAAGCCAACCAGGCGATTACCGACATCCAGTTGGACCGCGTGTTTATCGGTTCTTGCACCAACTCGCGGATCGAAGACCTGCGCGCCGCGGCGGTGATCGCCAAAGGCCGCAAAGTGGCCTCGACCATCAAGCAAGCCATCGTGGTGCCAGGTTCGGGCCTGGTCAAAGCGCAAGCCGAAGCCGAGGGCCTGGACAGGATCTTCCTTGAGGCCGGTTTTGAATGGCGCGAGCCGGGCTGCTCCATGTGCCTGGCGATGAACCCGGACCGTTTGGAGTCGGGCGAGCATTGCGCGTCCACCTCCAACCGTAACTTCGAAGGGCGTCAGGGCGCCGGTGGGCGTACCCACCTGGTCAGCCCGGCCATGGCCGCCGCCGCTGCCGTCAACGGTCGTTTCATCGACGTTCGCGAATTGATCTGAGGAATACCCGATGAGAGCTTTTACCCAACACACCGGTCTTGTCGCGCCATTGGACCGTGCCAACGTCGACACCGACCAGATCATTCCCAAGCAGTTCTTGAAGTCGATCAAGCGCACTGGCTTTGGCCCGAACCTGTTCGATGAGTGGCGCTACCTGGACGTGGGCTACGCCTACCAGGACAACTCCAAGCGCCCGTTGAACAAGGATTTTGTGCTCAACGCCGAGCGTTACCAAGGCGCCAGCGTATTGCTGGCCCGCGAGAACTTCGGTTGCGGCTCCAGCCGTGAACACGCGCCGTGGGCCCTGGAAGAATATGGCTTTCGCAGCATCATCGCGCCGAGCTACGCCGACATCTTTTTCAACAACAGCTTCAAGAACGGCTTGCTGCCGATCATCTTGAGCGACGCCGAAGTGGACGAGCTGTTCAAGCAGGTCGAAGCCGATGTCGGCTACCAACTGACCGTTGACCTGGCCGCGCAGACCGTGACCCGTCCGGACGGCAAGGTCTATCACTTTGAAGTTGATGCGTTCCGTAAGCACTGCCTGATCAATGGCCTGGACGATATCGGCCTGACCTTGCAGGACGGCGATGCGATTGCCGCGTTTGAAACCAAGCACCGGGCGAGCCAGCCCTGGTTGTTTCGCGATGCCTGATTTGCGGTAACCGTGCGGACCCCATCGCGGGCAAGCCCGACTCCCACCTTGGAATGCATTCCAACTGTGGGAGCTGGCTTGCCTGCGATAGCGGTCGTACAACCACCCCAAAACCCAAGGAAAGCCACCATGACCAACACCGCCCACACCCAAGTCGTGCAAAAACAATTCGGCGAACAGGCCTCGGCCTACCTGAGCAGTGCCGTGCACGCTCAAGGCAGCGAATTCGCACTGCTGCAGGCCGAACTGGCCGGGCAGGGCGCCGCACGACTGCTGGACCTGGGTTGCGGTGCCGGGCATGTGAGCTTCCACGTTGCGCCGCTGGTTAAAGAAGTGGTGGCCTACGACCTGTCCCAGCAAATGCTCGACGTGGTGGCAGCCGCCGCAAAAGAGCGTGGCCTGAACAACATCCGCACCGTGCATGGCGCCGCCGAGCGCCTGCCATTTGCCGATGGCGAGTTCGACTTCGTGTTCAGCCGTTACTCGGCCCACCACTGGAGCGACCTTGGCCTGGCTTTTCGCGAGGTGCGTCGGGTGCTCAAGCCTGGCGGCATCGCGGCATTTGTCGATGTCTTGTCACCGGGCAGCCCGCTGTTGGACACTTACCTGCAAACCGTCGAAGTGCTGCGCGATACCAGCCACGTGCGCGATTACTCCGCCGCCGAATGGATGCGCCAGCTCAGCGAAGCCGGCTTGCACGTCCGCAACAGCAGCCGTCAGCGCCTGCGCCTGGAATACACCTCGTGGGTGGAGCGCATGCGTACGCCCGAGGTATTGCGCGCCGCGATCCTTGAGTTGCAGCAGGCGATGGGCCAGGAAGTACGCGATTACTACGAGATTCAAGCCGACGGCACCTTCAGCACCGACGTGCTGGTGGTGTTTGCCGAACGCTGATTAATTTTCCCGACCTGCCCACGGGCGGGTCGCTTGATGAAATGAGGAACGCATGAGCAAGCAGATTCTGATTCTTCCTGGCGACGGTATTGGTCCGGAAATCATGGCCGAAGCGGTCAAAGTCCTGGAATTGGCCAACAGCAAGTACAGCCTGGGCTTCGAATTGAGCCACGACGTGATCGGCGGCGCCGCCATCGACAAGCACGGCGTGCCCCTGGCTGACGAAACCCTGGACCGCGCCCGTGCAGCCGACGCCGTACTGCTCGGCGCCGTGGGCGGCCCGAAGTGGGACAAAATCGAACGTGACATCCGCCCGGAGCGCGGCCTGCTGAAGATTCGCGCGCAACTGGGCCTGTTCGGCAACCTGCGTCCGGCGATTCTGTACCCGCAGCTGGCCGATGCGTCGAGCCTCAAGCCGGAAGTGGTGGCGGGCCTGGACATCCTGATCGTGCGCGAGCTGACCGGCGGTATCTACTTCGGCTCGCCACGCGGTGTGCGTGAATTGGAAAATGGCGAGCGTCAGGCCTACGACACGCTGCCGTACAGCGAGAGCGAGATCCGCCGTATCGCCCGTGTCGGTTTCGACATGGCCCGCGTGCGCGGCAAGAAGGTCTGCTCGGTCGACAAGGCCAACGTACTGGCCTCCAGTCAACTGTGGCGCGAAATCGTCGAAGAAGTGGCCAAGGACTACCCGGACGTCGAACTGAGCCACATGTACGTCGACAACGCCGCCATGCAGCTGGTGCGTGCACCCAAGCAGTTCGACGTGATCGTCACCGACAACCTGTTCGGCGACATCCTGTCTGACCAGGCGTCGATGCTCACCGGTTCCATCGGCATGCTGCCGTCGGCGTCCCTGGACACCAACAATAAAGGCATGTACGAGCCGTGCCACGGTTCGGCGCCGGATATTGCAGGCCAAGGCATTGCCAACCCGTTGGCGACCATCTTGTCGGTGTCGATGATGCTGCGTTACAGCTTCAACCTGAGTGAAGCGGCGGATGCGATCGAGAAGGCTGTGAGCCTTGTGCTGGACCAGGGTTTGCGCACCGGCGACATCTGGTCGCAGGGTTGCACCAAGGTTGGGACGCAAGAAATGGGCGACGCAGTAGTCGCCGCGCTGCGGAATCTGTAATCTCTCGGGCCCGCTTGCAGTTGTTGCTGAAAGGCGGCCCACTTTTTAACAAGGTGTAGTTGCGATGAAACGTGTAGGTCTGATCGGTTGGCGCGGTATGGTCGGTTCCGTGCTCATGCAGCGGATGCTGGAAGAGCAGGATTTCGATCTTATTGAGCCGGTGTTTTTCACCACGTCGAACGTGGGTGGCCAAGGGCCGTCCGTGGGCAAGGATATTGCTCCGCTCAAAGACGCCTACAGCATTGAAGAGCTCAAAACCCTCGACGTGATTTTAACCTGCCAGGGTGGCGACTACACCAGCGAAGTCTTCCCCAAGCTGCGCGAAGCCGGCTGGCAGGGTTACTGGATTGACGCCGCCTCGAGCCTGCGCATGCAGGACGACGCCGTGATCATCCTCGACCCGGTGAACCGCAAGGTGATTGACCAGCAGCTGGACGCTGGCACCAAGAACTACGTGGGCGGCAACTGCACCGTCAGCCTGATGCTGATGGGCCTGGGCGGCTTGTTCGAAGCTGGCCTGGTCGAGTGGATGAGCGCCATGACCTATCAGGCGGCCTCCGGCGCCGGTGCGCAGAACATGCGCGAGCTGATCAAGCAAATGGGCGCCACCCACGCCGCTGTGGCTGATCAACTGGCCGACCCTGCCAGCGCGATCCTCGACATCGACCGCCGTGTGGCCGAAGCCATGCGCAGCGATGCCTACCCGACCGAAAACTTCGGCGTGCCATTGGCCGGTAGCCTGATCCCGTGGATCGACAAGGAACTGCCGAACGGCCAGAGCCGCGAAGAGTGGAAGGCCCAGGCTGAGACCAACAAGATCCTCGGTCGCTTCAAGAACCCGATTCCGGTGGACGGCATCTGCGTGCGCATCGGCGCCATGCGCTGCCACAGCCAGGCGCTGACCATCAAGCTGAACAAAGACGTGCCGATCGCCGATATCGAAGGGCTGATCAGCCAGCACAACCCATGGGTCAAGCTGGTGCCGAACAACCGCGACATCAGCATGCAGGAGCTGAGCCCAACCAAGGTCACCGGCACCCTGAATGTACCGGTTGGCCGTCTGCGCAAGCTGAACATGGGGACTCAGTACCTGGGCGCGTTCACCGTCGGCGACCAACTGCTGTGGGGCGCGGCTGAACCGCTGCGTCGCATGCTGCGGATTTTGCTGGAGCGTTGATCGCTGCTGGTGAGTGAGAAACCCGCGTTCTGGTGACAGGCGCGGGTTTTTTATTGCTCTTGAGGGCCTCATCGCAGGCAAGCCAGCTCCCACATTTGACTGTGTTCACAAATCAAAATGTGGGAGCCGGGCTTGCCCGCGATGGGGCCATCAGCCTCACCCCAGGGCCCAGCCCAATTGCCTCACTCCCCACCACCCGGTAAAGTGCCGCTCCCCCCGCAATGCCCGAGGCAGCCACCATGACCCAGACCTTTGAAATCGCCGTGATCGGTGCAACCGGCACCGTGGGTGAAACCCTGGTGCAGATTCTCGAAGAGCTGGATTTTCCGGTAGGCACTCTGTATCTGCTGGCGGGCAGCAACTCGGCCGGCGCCTCGGTGCCGTTTCGCGGCAAAAACGTGCGGGTCAAAGAAGTTGATGAGTTCGACTTCAAAAAAGCCCAGTTGGCCTTCTTCGCGGCAGGCCCGGCGGTGACCCTGAGTTTCGCGCCACGCGCCACGGCGGCCGGTTGCTCGGTGATCGACCTCTCCGGCGCCTTGCCGGCCGATCAGGCACCTCAGGTCGTGCCGGAAGCCAACGCGCATATTCTCAAGGGCCTGAAAAAGCCCTTCCAGCTCGGCAGCCCGAGTCCGTCGGCCACCAACCTGGCGGTGGTTCTGGCGCCGTTGCGCGGCGTGCTGGATATCCAGCGCGTCAGCGTCACTGCCAACCTGGCCGTTTCGGCCCAGGGTCGCGAGGCCGTCAGCGAGCTGGCCCGCCAGACCGCCGAGCTGCTGAACGTGCGCCCGCTGGAGCCGAAGTTCTTTGATCGGCAGATGGCCTTCAACCTGCTGGCGCAAGTCGGCACGCCTGACGCCCAAGGTCATACAGCCCTGGAGAAACGCCTCGTACACGAACTGCGCGCCGTGCTGGAAACACCTCTGCTAAAGATTTCCGCAACCTGCGTTCAAGCCCCGGTGTTTTTTGGCGATAGCCTGACAGTGTCATTGCAGTTGGGCGCGCCGGTCGACCTGGCCGCTGTCAACCGTGCACTGGAGGCAGCGCCGGGGATCGAGCTGGTGGAAGAGGGCGACTACCCTACGGCCGTTGGGGATGCGGTCGGCCAGGATGTGGTCTACGTTGGACGAGTGCGTGCGGGCGTTGACGACCCGGCGGAACTAAATCTGTGGCTGACGTCAGATAACGTACGCAAGGGCGCGGCATTGAACGCCGTGCAGCTGGCGCAGTTGTTGATAAAAGGCCTTGTGTAAAAGATACTTGGCCGCAATTTGTAGATTGATTCTAGCCAGGCGCTATGCTTGGCCCCAAGCGAAACAGAAGCGCGTCGGTAACCTATCGGCTCGCCATGCCTTATGGCAGCGGTTACCAACCTTCTCGCAGGCCGGGGAGTGTTCAAACAAAGGATGAGGCTATGGTTCAAGTTCGCAAACTGGTGTTAGCAATAGCGGCCGCCTCGGCGCTGTCTTCCGGTATGGCGCAGGCGCTGCAGCTTGGGGAGATGACCCTCAAGTCGAAGTTGAACCAGCCGTTGGCGGTGGAAATCGAATTGCTCGACGTCGGCGGCCTCACCGCCTCCGAGATCACCCCGAGCCTGGCGTCTGACCAGGCGTTTGTGGACGCCGGCGTGGATCGCCAGGCGTTTCTGAATGATCTGACGTTTACCCCGGTAATCAACCCCAATGGCCGCAGTGTGGTGCGCGTTACCTCCAGCAAGCCGCTGCCTGATTCCTACGTACGTTTTCTGCTTCAAGTGCAATGGCCCAACGGCCGCCTGATGCGCGACTACAGTGTGCTGCTCGACCCGGCCAAGTTCGAGCAGCCGGCACCGACCGCCAGCGCTCCTGCACCGCGCTTGAGTGCGCCGACCCAGTCGGCACCTGCCAACACGGCGCCCCCGATCAGCAAAGCTGCGCAGCACACCACGACTTCTCGCGATACCTTGTGGGAAATTGCCGCGAAGAACCGCAACGGCGCGTCGGTCCAGCAAACCATGCTGGCGATCCAGGCGCTCAACCCTGATGCTTTCATCGACGGCAATATCAACCGCCTGAAAACCGGCCAGGTGCTGCGTCTTCCGGATCGCCAGCAAGCCACCAGCTTGCCGCAGCCGGAGGCGATTGCCGAAGTCACTGCGCAAAATGCCGCCTGGCGACAGGGGCGTCGCACGGCCAATAATCAGGCCGCCGGCAAGCAGCAACTCGACGCCACTCGGCGCACCCAGGCAAGCGATGCGCCCTCGAGCACCAATGCCAAGGACAATTTGAGCCTGGTGTCGGCCGAGTCCGCCAAGAAAGGTGCCAAGGGCAGGGCCGCTGACGGTCGGGCATTGAGCGACAAGCTGGCGATGACCCAGGAAGAACTGGACACCACGCGCCGC
Organism: Pseudomonas sp. NFX183; assembly: GCF_047943075.1. Taxonomy (NCBI): domain Bacteria; kingdom Pseudomonadati; phylum Pseudomonadota; class Gammaproteobacteria; order Pseudomonadales; family Pseudomonadaceae; genus Pseudomonas; species Pseudomonas sp. NFX183. The sequence goes on from NZ_CP181333.1 coordinate 4,365,221, forward strand.
GACAATGCCGAGCTGAAAAGCCGCGCAGCCGACCTGCAAAGCCAGCTGGACAAGTTGCAAAAGCTGATTCAACTGAAAAACGATCAACTGGCCAAGTTGCAGGCTCAGGGCGGTAACCCGGCAGTGCCGGGCACTGCGCCCACGACAGCAACCATCCCCGCGCAGCTGCCAGGCGAGCCTGCGGCCACTGCGGCGGCAGCGCCGGCACCCGATGCGACGCCGGCTGCCGTGGTGGCTACGCCCGAGCCGATCAAGCCGGATGCCGCGCCGGCGAGCACCACCGAAGGTAAATTCAACGATCTGCTCACCAACCCGATTGTCCTTGGGGTCATCGGCGGTGCTGCCGGCTTGCTGGTGTTGTTGCTCCTGCTGCTGTGGGCCCGTCACCGCAACGCCCGCCTCGAAGAGGAAAAGCACCTGCGTATGGCGCGGGCGCTGGCTGAAGAGCCACAGTTCTCGCCGAGTGTGGATCACGACCTGCCACCGGACAGCTTCGAAGGCCTGGAAGTGCCTCCGCCGAACGTCAAGCTGGCTGCCGCGCCTGCGCCTGCCCCCGTGGTTGAGCCTGTGGTGGTGCCGAGCGTGGCTTCCGTGCTGGCGCCGTTGGCGGTCGCCGTAGCCCCGGTAAACTCCAGCGACGCGCTGGCACAAGCTCAATCCCATATCGACCGTGGTCACCTGAATCAGGCCGCCGATGTGTTGGAGCAGGCGATCAAGCGCGAGCCCAAGCGCAGTGACCTGCGTTTGAAGCTGATGGAAGTCTACGGTCTGCAGAGCGACAAGGACGGCTTCGTCACGCAAGAGCGTCAACTGGTGGCCACGGGTGAAAACCACGCTCAGGTCGAGCAGCTCAAGAGTCGCTTCCCGGCCATGGCCGTGTTGGCCGCGGGCGTCAGTGCTGCGGTGGCCGCGGCGGCGCTGGACGCTCAATACGTGAAAAACCTGCTCGAAGACAAACCGGCAGCACCGGCCCCGGAACCCGACGCGTTCGATACGGATTTCGACTTGAGCCTGGACGATCTGGAAGCCGCTTCGCCGGCCGTGGTCAGCCCCAAGGATGAGTCGAGTTTCGAGTCGGTCCTGCAGCGCCAGACGCAAGCCAAGCCTGCCCCGGATGATATGTCGGACTTCGATCTGGACTTGCAGCTGGACGCGCCGTCGTCCACGCAGTCGGACGATGACTTCCTCTCGGGCCTTGAAGACCAGATGAAGGATGTGCCGGCCGTTGAGCCGCCGACCCTTACCCCTGCCGCACTGGATGATTTCGACCTGCCGGAAGACTTCGACCTGTCCCTGGCTGACGAACCGCAAGCGCCGCCGGCCGCCAAGCCGGATGCCTTCACGTCCGAGCTGGACGATGTCAACGCGGAGCTCGATCGCCTGTCCCAGAGCCTCGAGCATCCGCCGATCGAGCCTTCCTTTACCGCTGAAGATGCGGCGTTGGGCGCTGATGAGCCGGAGTTCGATTTCCTCTCTGGCACCGATGAAGTGGCCACCAAGCTCGACCTGGCCCAGGCGTACATCGACATGGGCGATGCCGACGGCGCGCGCGACATCTTGTCCGAAGTGCTGACTGAGGGCGATGAAGCCCAGCGCGGTGAAGCCAAGGAAATGCTCGGCAAAATCTGAAGGGTGGTGTAACACCAGTGTGGGAGCAGGCTTGCTCGCGAGCGTGACGTGCCGGTTAGCTGATTGAGCGACCGGCACGTTGCATTCGCGAGCAAGCCCGCTCCCACAGTTGGTTTGGCGTGTGGCCTCGCAACAAAAGCGCCCCTCATGCGTGCGCCGCCTTTATAATGGCCGCCTTTGCGCAACTCATCGGGCTCTCAGTTCTTGGCAAATATAGATAACGCGGCCGCCGAAATGGCGGCCGCAGGCTTTAACCGCATCGCCCTGGGCGTGGAATACAAAGGCTCACGCTATCGCGGCTGGCAGCGCCAGGCCTCGGGTGTGTTGACGGTGCAGGAAACCCTCGAAAATGCCTTGTCCAAGGTCGCCGACTCGCCGGTGTCGCTGATGTGCGCCGGGCGAACCGACGCCGGTGTGCACGCCTGTGGCCAGGTAGTGCACTTTGACACCCAGGCCGAGCGCACGATGAAAGCGTGGGTGATGGGCGCCAATATCAATTTGCCCCATGACGTCAGCGTCACTTGGGCCAAGGTCATGCCTGCGCATTTTCATGCGCGCTTCAAGGCAATTGCCCGGCGTTATCGCTACGTGATCTACAACGACCAGATCCGTCCGGCGCACCTCAACCAGGAAATCACCTGGAACCATCGCCCGCTGGACGCCGAGCGCATGGCCGAGGCCGCGCAGCATTTGGTCGGTGTGCATGATTTCAGCGCGTTCCGTGCCGGCCAGTGCCAGGCCAAGTCGCCGATCAAGGAAGTCCATCACCTGCGGGTGACCCGTCACGGCAAGATGATCGTGCTGGATATCCGCGCCGGCGCCTTCCTGCACCATATGGTGCGCAATATTGCAGGCGTGTTGATGACCATCGGCACCGGCGAGCGCCCGGTGGAGTGGGCCAAAGAAGTGTTGGAAAGTCGCATCCGCCGCACAGGTGGGGTGACGGCGCATCCTTTTGGCCTGTATCTGGTGGACGTGGAGTACCGCGACGAGTTCGAATTGCCGGATCGTTTCATCGGGCCACACTTCCTCACAGGTTTCAGCGAACTTGGCGGCTGACGCCCGGAATAGCTTTTGTTACCATCCGGGACTTTCTCGGTTCAACCCCTGAGGTTTCTACGACATGTCAGCCGTTCGCAGCAAGATTTGCGGGATCACCCGCATAGAAGACGCGCTGGCGGCAGTCGAGGCGGGGGCGGATGCCATCGGTTTCGTGTTTTATGCCAGGAGCCCACGGGCGGTGAATGTGTTGCAGGCGCGTGCAATCATCGCCGCGTTGCCGCCGTTCGTGACCACCGTTGGCTTGTTCGTCAACGCCAGTCGCTGCGAGCTCAACGAAACCCTGGATGCCGTGCAACTGGACATGCTGCAGTTTCACGGCGATGAAAGCCCCGACGAGTGTGAAAGCTACCAACGCCCGTATATCAAGGCGCTGCGTGTCAAGGCCGGGGATGACATCGCCGCCGCGTGCGCTGCCTATACTGGCGCTCGTGGCATTCTGTTGGATACCTATGTCGAAGGCGTGCCGGGGGGTACGGGCGAAGCATTCGACTGGACGCTGATTCCAGAGGGGCTGAGCAAGCCGATTATCCTGGCCGGCGGGCTCAACCCCGCGAATGTCGGGGCTGCCATCGAGCAGGTTCGGCCGTACGCCGTCGACGTCAGCGGTGGGGTGGAGCAGGGCAAGGGCATCAAGGATCACCACAAGATTCGCGCATTCATGCAAGCGGTGCGCAACAGCAATGGTGTGATGTGACGGCTCGCAGTCTGCCGCCGTCCATAACTACCACTGTGTAAAACAGCATCGGCGCCGCCTGCGGGAGGCCCGGAAATGTAGTGGCAACCCGCGCTGCAGGTTGTCTGGAAGGCTGAGGATACAGGCAGGAAGTGGCTGGTCGAACGTCTGACCCCGTCCAGCCTGTGTCATCGCCACATATGAATTTAGCTCAAGGGCATACGCGGGGCTGTGTTCAAGCCACCGGTACTGGAGAAAGAAAGCATGAGCAACTGGTTAGTAGACAAACTGATCCCTTCGATCATGCGTTCCGAGGTGAAGAAAAGCTCGGTTCCTGAAGGTCTGTGGCACAAGTGCCCATCCTGCGACGCGGTGCTCTACCGCCCGGAGCTGGAAAAGACCCTGGACGTTTGCCCCAAGTGCAACCACCACATGCGTATCGGCGCCCGCGCCCGCATCGACATTTTCCTCGACGCCGATGGCCGTGCCGAGCTGGGCGCTGACCTGGAGCCGGTTGACCGTCTCAAGTTCCGCGACGGCAAGAAGTACAAGGATCGCCTGACCGCCGCGCAAAAGCAGACTGGTGAAAAGGACGCGCTGATTTCCGTCAGCGGCAAGTTGCTGGGCATGCCGGTGGTGGTGTCGGCGTTTGAGTTTTCCTTCATGGGCGGCTCCATGGGCGCCATCGTCGGTGAGCGTTTCGTACGTGCCGCCAACTACGCCCTGGAAAACCGTTGCCCGATGATCTGCTTCGCCGCCTCCGGTGGCGCGCGCATGCAGGAAGCACTGATTTCCCTGATGCAAATGGCCAAGACCTCCGCGGTACTGGCGCGTCTGCGTGAAGAAGGCATTCCGTTCATCTCCGTGCTGACTGACCCGGTTTATGGCGGCGTTTCCGCCAGCCTGGCGATGCTGGGTGACGTGATTGTCGGCGAACCCAAGGCCCTGATCGGCTTTGCCGGCCCGCGCGTGATCGAGCAGACCGTTCGCGAAAAACTGCCGGAAGGTTTCCAGCGCAGTGAGTTCCTGCTGGAGCACGGCGCGATTGACATGATCATTGCCCGTGGCGAGCTGCGTCCACGCCTGGGTAACCTGCTGGCGCAAATGATGGGTCTGCCGACGCCCGTGTACGTCGCGCCTAAAGTCGAACCGATCGTTGTACCGCCGGTGCCTGCAAACCTATGACCCAACGTACCCTGGGCGAATGGCTCGCCTACCTTGAGCAGTTGCATCCGTCAGCCATCGACATGGGCCTGGAGCGCTCGCAACAGGTAGCGGCCCGCCTCGGGTTGGGCCGGCCGGCACCGCGTGTTATCACGGTGACCGGCACCAACGGCAAAGGCTCTACCTGTGCCTTTGTCGCGGCGCTGCTGCAAGCCCAAGGGCTGAAAGTCGGCGTCTACAATTCCCCGCACCTGCTGCGTTACAACGAGCGGGTGCAACTCAATGGCGTCGAAGCCACTGATGAGCAGCTCTGCGAGGCCTTCGCCGCATTGGATGCCGGGCGCGGCGAAATTTCCCTGACCTACTTCGAAATGGGCACCCTGGCGGCGTTCTGGCTGTTCGAGCGTGCGCAATTGGATGTGGTGGTTCTCGAAGTCGGCCTGGGTGGGCGTCTGGACACGGTCAACGTGGTGGATGCCGACCTGGCGCTGGTCACCAGCATTGGCGTCGACCATGCCGACTACTTGGGCAATACCCGCGAGTCGGTCGCCTATGAAAAGGCCGGGATCTTCCGCCAGGGCAAGCCTGCCCTGTGTGGTGATCTGGACCCGCCCCAACCCTTGCTCGACAAGGTGCGCGAGCTGGATTGCCCGTTTTACCTGCGCGGCCGCGAATTCAATCTCGACATCGGTGCTCAACATTGGCAATGGCGTGGGCGTGATGCGCGCGGCCAGGTGGTAGAGCTGCATGATCTGCCGCTGCTGAACCTGCCGATGGAAAACGCTGCGCTGGCGTTGCAGGCTTACCTGCTGCTGGATTTGCCGTGGCATGCCGAGCAGATTGCCGCGACATTGCTGGCCACTCGGGTGGTCGGGCGCCTGGATCGTCGCACCTTCGAGTGGGAGGGCAAGCGCCTGAACCTGCTGCTGGATGTGGGGCACAACCCGCATGCCGCCGAGTACCTGGCACAACGCCTGTCGCGTACGCCGCCGGTGGGTCGCCGCCTGGCGGTGTTCGGGCTGTTGGCTGACAAAGACCTGGACGGCGTGGTTGCTCCGTTGCTGGGCAATGTCCAGGCTTGGGCGGTTGCGCCGCTGGATACGCCGCGCAGTCGGCCGTCCGCTGAATTGGAAACGGCCTTGCAGAACCTTGGTGCGCCAGTGGCGTCGTATGCAAGCGTCACCGCTGCGCTTGAAGCGCAGTGTGCGGTGGCAACGGCCGAGGACGAGATTCTGTTGTTCGGATCATTTTATTGTGTTGCCGAGGCGCTAGAGTGGTTGGCCCGGCGCTCCACGGAGGAAGCTGCACATGGCATTACTGGATAGCGCATACAAGCAGCGAATGGTTGGAGCCCTGGTGCTGGTGGCGTTGGCGGTGATTTTTCTGCCGATGCTGTTTTCGCGTCAGGACGAGCAGCGCCAGGTAGTCGTTGAGGCGCCGGCTGCGCCCCAGGCGCCGACGGTACCGCAAGTACAGGTCGAGCCGGTGGTGGTGCCCGAGCCGCAGGCGTTGCCTGAGGAGCCTGTGCCGAGTGATGCGGATGTGGCTGCGCAGCAGGCGCCGAGCATGCCGGTGCAGCCGAGTGTGCCGGTGGTCAAGCCCGCACCCGCAGCTGCGCCCGCTCCGGCAGCGCCTGCGGTTGCCGCCAAGCCGGCCGCGCCGGCACCAGCGCCCAAGCCGGTTGCGCCGCAACCTGCCGCGCCGGGCAAGCCGGACGTTGGTCAAAGCCGTATCGATCCCAATGGCCTGCCGATCACTTGGTCGATCCAGCTCGCCAGCCTGGCCAATCGCGAGAGCGCCGAAGCCTTGCAGAAAAAGCTGCGTGCTCAGGGATACAACGCCTATATCCGCAGTGCCGATGGCAAGAATCGCGTGTTTATCGGGCCGCTGATCGAGCGCGCCGAGGCGGACCGTCTGCGCGACTTGCTGGGTCGCCAGCAGAACCTGAATGGCTTTGTGGTGCGTTTTCAGCCTGAGCGCGGCTGATTTCACCCCCGTTTCAGCTTGGAATGCACTCAATGTGGGAGGGGGCTTGCCCCCGATGGCGGTAGGTCAGTCAGCATCTCTGATGATGACCCATCGCTATCGGGGGCAAGCCCCTTCCCACATTGTATTTGGTGGTCCTGAGGGGGCCTTCGCCCTACTCAACCCATTGATTTGCAACGCACCCGCAATCACAGCTTACCGACAGCCCGGCGCTCTGCTAAAATGCGCCGCCTTATCCGTACGTAGGCTGCACTGTGCCATTTACCTGGGTTGATTGGGCGATCGTTGCAATCGTCGCCATCTCCGCTTTGATCAGTCTAAGCCGCGGCTTCGTAAAAGAAGCATTGTCGTTGCTGACCTGGATCATCGCAGGAGTCGTAGCCTGGATGTTCGGTGGTTCATTGTCGGTTTACCTGGCCGGTTACATCGAGACACCTTCGGCTCGCGTCATCGCGGGCTGCGCCATCATGTTCATCGCCACGCTGCTAGTGGGGGCAATGGTCAATTATCTTATTGGCGAGTTGATACGTGTCACCGGCCTCTCCGGGACCGATCGATTTCTCGGCATGGCCTTCGGCGCTGCGCGTGGCGCGTTGCTGGTGGTCGTGGCGGTCGGGCTGTTGAGCCTGGGGCCGGTACAGCAGGATTCGTGGTGGCAGGAGTCGGTACTCGTGCCAAAATTTCTATTGGTTGCAGATTGGTCCAAGAACCTCATTCTGGGGTGGAGCAGTCAGTGGCTGGCCAGCGGAATCAGCGTACCCGCTGATCTTCCGTTCAAGGAACACCTCTTGCCGGCCAAAACGCCTCAGTAAGCAGTGTTCAGTCAAGATTCATTAAGTAGGGGTTGCGTCGCATGTGTGGCATCGTCGGTATCGTCGGTAAGTCGAACGTGAATCAGGCGCTGTATGACGCGCTAACCGTCCTCCAGCACCGCGGCCAGGACGCTGCCGGTATTGTGACCAGCCACGACGGCCGGTTATTCCTGCGCAAGGACAATGGCCTGGTGCGTGACGTGTTCCATCAGCGTCACATGCAGCGCCTCGTCGGGCACATGGGCATTGGCCATGTGCGTTACCCGACTGCGGGCAGCTCGACCTCGGCCGAAGCTCAACCGTTTTACGTCAACTCGCCTTACGGCATTACCCTGGCGCACAACGGTAACCTGACCAACGTTGAACAACTGGCCAAGGAGATTTACGAATCTGACCTGCGCCACGTCAACACCAGTTCCGACTCGGAAGTGCTGCTCAACGTGTTCGCCCACGAGCTGGCCCAGCGCGGCAAGCTGCAGCCAACCGAAGAAGACGTGTTCGCCGCCGTGACTGACGTGCACAACCGTTGTGTCGGTGGTTACGCGGTCGTGGCCATGGTCACCGGTTACGGCATCGTCGGTTTCCGCGATCCGCATGGCATCCGCCCGATCGTGTTCGGCCAGCGTCACACCGACGAAGGCGTCGAGTACATGATCGCCTCCGAAAGCGTGTCCCTGGACGTGCTGGGCTTCACCCTGATCCGCGACCTGGCCCCGGGCGAAGCGGTGTACATCACCGAAGACGGCAAGCTGCACACCCGTCAGTGCGCTGTTGCGCCGAAACTGACCCCGTGCATTTTCGAACACGTCTACCTGGCGCGTCCGGATTCGATCATCGACGGCGTTTCGGTATACAAAGCGCGTCTGCGCATGGGCGAGAAGCTGGCCGAGAAAATCCTGCGCGAGCGTCCTGAGCACGACATCGACGTGGTAATCCCGATTCCGGACACCAGCCGTACCGCTGCGCTGGAGCTGGCCAACCATTTGGGCGTCAAGTTCCGCGAAGGTTTCGTCAAGAACCGCTACATCGGCCGTACCTTCATCATGCCGGGCCAGGCGGCGCGCAAGAAGTCGGTTCGCCAGAAGCTCAACGCAATCGAGCTGGAATTTCGCGGCAAGAACGTGATGCTGGTGGACGACTCCATCGTACGTGGCACCACGTGCAAGCAGATTATTCAGATGGCCCGTGAAGCGGGTGCCAAGAACGTGTATTTCTGCTCTGCTGCGCCAGCTGTGCGTTACCCGAACGTGTACGGTATCGACATGCCGAGCGCCCACGAGCTGATTGCCCACAACCGTTCGACCCAGGATGTGGCCGACCTGATCGGCGCCGATTGGCTGATCTATCAGGACCTGCCGGACCTGATCGAAGCGGTTGGCGGCGGCAAGATCAAGATCGAGCAGTTCGATTGCGCCGTGTTCGACGGCAAGTACGTGACCGGCGATGTCGACGAGGCTTACCTGAACAAGATCGAACAGGCGCGCAACGACTCGTCGAAGATCAAGACCCAGGCGGTCAGCGCGATCATCGATCTGTATAACAACTGAGTAAACACCGGCCCTGAGGGGCCGGTTTTGTATCTTAAATAAAGAATTGAGTAAGGAGTCGCAGCATGAGTCAGGAATGGGATGCCGGTCGGTTGGACAGCGACCTCGATGGCGTAGCTTTCGATACCCTGGCTGTGCGCGCCGGCCAGCACCGTACCCCGGAAGGTGAGCATGGCGACCCGATGTTCTTCACCTCCAGCTATGTGTTCCGCACCGCCGCCGACGCCGCCGCGCGTTTTGCCGGTGAAGTGCCGGGCAACGTCTACTCGCGCTACACCAACCCGACCGTTCGTGCGTTCGAGGAGCGTATTGCGGCCCTCGAAGGCGCTGAGCAGGCGGTGGCCACGGCGACTGGCATGGCGGCCATCCTCGCCGTTGTGATGAGCTTGTGCAGCGCTGGCGACCATGTATTGGTGTCACGCAGTGTGTTCGGTTCGACCATCAGCCTGTTCGAGAAGTACTTCAAGCGCTTCGGCATTGAAGTGGACTACGTGCCGCTGGCAGACCTGTCCGGTTGGGATGCGGCGATCAAGGCCAACACCAGATTGCTGTTCGTCGAGTCGCCGTCCAACCCGCTGGCCGAGTTGGTGGACATCGCCGCATTGTCCGAAGTGGCGCACGCCAAGGGCGCGATGCTGGTGGTCGACAACTGCTTCTGCACGCCTGCATTGCAGCAGCCGTTGAAGCTGGGCGCAGACATCGTCGTGCACTCGGCGACCAAGTTCATCGACGGCCAGGGCCGTTGCATGGGCGGCGTGGTGGCTGGGCGTGGCGAGCAGATGAAAGAAGTGGTGGGTTTCTTACGCACTGCTGGCCCGACCCTGAGCCCGTTCAACGCCTGGATCTTCCTCAAGGGCCTGGAAACCCTCAGCCTGCGCATGAAGGCCCATTGCGCTAATGCCCAGGCCCTGGCCGAGTGGCTGGAGCAGCAGGATGGCATCGAGAAAGTGCACTACGCCGGCCTCAAGAGCCACCCGCAACACGAATTGGCCCAGCGCCAGCAGCGTGGTTTCGGCGCCGTGGTCAGCTTCGAAGTGAAGGGCGGCAAAGAGGGTGCCTGGCGCTTTATCGACGCCACTCGCTTGATTTCGATCACCGCCAACCTGGGCGACAGCAAGACCACCATCACGCACCCGAGCACCACCTCCCATGGTCGCCTGGCGCCGCAAGAGCGTGAAGCGGCCGGCATCCGCGACAGCCTGATCCGCATCGCAGTGGGCCTGGAAGATGTGGCCGACTTGCAGGCAGACCTGGCCCGCGGGCTGGCGGCCTTGTGATCGAGTGGTCCATGGATGCTGCGGCGGTCGGTAACGGCCGCGTCGCACTGGTGACGGGCGCGGCGCGGGGCATTGGTCTCGGGATCGCGGCGTGGTTGATCAGCGAAGGTTGGCAGGTGGTGTTGACCGACCTGGACCGCGAGCGCGGCTCCAAGGTGTCCAAGGTGCTGGGCGACAATGCCTGGTTTATCACCATGGACGTCGCCGACGAGAAACAAGTGGCCCAAGGTGTCGCAGAAGTGCTGGGGCAGTTCGGGCGGCTGGACGCGTTGGTGTGCAACGCGGCCGTGGCCGATCCGCGCAATATCACCCTGGAAAGCCTCGATTTGGCTTATTGGAACCGCGTGTTGGCGGTGAACCTCAGTGGGCCGATGTTGTTGGCCAAGCACTGCGCGCCGTACCTGCGTGCCCATGGCGGTGCCATCGTCAACCTGGCATCGACCCGGGCGCGTCAGTCGGAGCCGGACACCGAGGCCTATGCGGCGAGCAAGGGCGGCCTGCTGGCCCTGACGCATGCCTTGGCCATGAGCCTGGGGCCGGAGGTGCGGGTCAATGCCGTCAGCCCTGGCTGGATCGATGCGCGTGATCCGGCGGCCCGACGTGCCGAGCCTTTGACGGATGCCGATCATGCTCAGCATCCGGCGGGCAGGGTGGGTACGGTTGAAGATGTGGCGGCGATGGTGGCGTGGTTGCTGTCGCGCCAGGCGGGGTTTGTCACCGGGCAAGAGTTTGTGGTGGACGGTGGCATGAGCAAGAAGATGATTTACAGCGAGTAGGGCAGATAGCCGTCTTGAAGCAATTTTGTCTTTTTCAGAAAAACTTCAAGCAGGCTATTGACTTAGGTCCGCTACCTGCGTAAATTTCGCGGCCTCAACGAAGCAAAGGGTGATTAGCTCAGCTGGGAGAGCATCTGCCTTACAAGCAGAGGGTCGGCGGTTCGATCCCGTCATCACCCACCACTTCTTGAGAGTTTTGCCCTAGGGCAAGACGCAACGTTAAAGGTTGCACCGACGCGCAGCGGTAGTTCAGTCGGTTAGAATACCGGCCTGTCACGCCGGGGGTCGCGGGTTCGAGTCCCGTCCGCTGCGCCATATTTTCCAGGTTCGACATGTCGAGCTTGAGATTGAACAGCCCAGGCTGATCGATCAGATGTTTAAAGACGGTTGAGGGTTTACGCTCAGCTGGTCAAGCGATACGCAGCGGTAGTTCAGTCGGTTAGAATACCGGCCTGTCACGCCGGGGGTCGCGGGTTCGAGTCCCGTCCGCTGCGCCATATCTGCCTCAAGGCCCACTGAACGCCTTGAAGCACAAAGAAAGCCTTTGGCTGACTTTGATCCGATAGCAAAGACCCTGGTCGAAAGACCGGGGTTTTTTGTTTCTGCGATTTGGCTTTCTGCTGCAAGAGCCGGTAAGCCGGCTCCCACTGCGTACTCAGAACCCCAGTTTGTCCCGCAACCCGTAATACCAGGCGCCCAGCGCCGCAAACGGCGTGCGCAGCAGTTGCCCGCCTGGGAACGGGTAGTGCGGCAGGTCGGCAAACGCATCAAAACGCTCCGCCTGACCTCTCAGTGCCTCCGCCAGCACCTTGCCTGCCAGGTGCGTGTACGTCACGCCATGGCCGCTGCAGCCTTGTGAGTAATAGATGTTGTCGCCCAGACGACCCACCTGCGGCAAGCGCGACAGGGTCAGCAGGAAATTGCCGGTCCAGGCGTAATCGATTTTCACGTCCTTGAGTTGCGGGAAGGCCTTGAGCATCTTCGGGCGGATGATCGCTTCGATGTTGGCCGGGTCACGTGCGCCGTACACCACGCCGCCGCCGAAGATCAGGCGCTTGTCGCGGGTGAGGCGGTAGTAGTCGAGCAAGTAGTTGCAGTCTTCGACGCAATAATCCTGGGGCAGCAGCGTCTTGGCCAGTTCATCACCCAGCGGTGCCGTGGTGATGACTTGCGTGCCGCAAGGCATCGATTTGGCCGCCAGCTCCGGCACCAGGTTCCCCAGGTAAGCGTTGCCCGCGACGATGATGAACTTGGCCCTGACCTTGCCTTCGGCGGTGTGCACCACCGGGTTCGCGCCGCGCTCGATGCGCACCGCGGCCGATTGCTCGTAGATCGTGCCGCCCAGGGATTCAACGGCAGCCGCTTCGCCCAGTGCGAGGTTGAGTGGGTGAATGTGCCCGCCGCTCATGTCGAGCAAGCCGCCGACATAGTTGTCACAGGCCACCACTTCGCGGATACGGCGTTCGTCCAGCAACTCGAGTTGCGTATGCCCGTAGCGTTCCCACAAGCGTTTCTGCGATTCCAGGTGGCCCATGTGTTTGCTGTTGAGGGCGGCGAACACACCGCCATCCTTCAAGTCGCACTGGATCTGATATTTTGCCACGCGCTCGCGAATGATCCTGCCGCCCTCAAACGCCATTTGCCCCAGCAGCTGCGCTTGCTTGGGGCCGACGCTGCGCTCGATCACATCGATGTCGCGGCTGTAGCTGTTGACGATTTGCCCGCCGTTACGGCCCGACGCACCAAACCCCACCTTGGCGGCTTCCAGCACGGTGACGCGAAAACCGTTCTCCAGCAGAAACAGCGCGCTGGAAAGGCCGGTGTAGCCGGCGCCAATCACACACACATCGGTTTCGACGTCACCTTGCAGTACCGGGCGAGGCGGAACCGCATTCGCGGACGCGGCGTAATACGACTGGGGGTAGGGGGTGTTCGCCATCCTGGAACCTCTGTTTTATATTTTTTACGAGTGCGCCGATCCTACCTGAGTTGAAAATTGCCTGCCAGCCACCCGAAAATCACCGGTGCACTCGGCGCAAATAAATAATTCGCATATTCATAGGGTTAGCTGCAAAAAAGATGTTGACACCCCTCCGGAATTCCGTAGAATGCCGCCTCACAGCAGGCACGTAGCTCAGTTGGTTAGAGCACCACCTTGACATGGTGGGGGTCGTTGGTTCGAGTCCAATCGCGCCTACCAAACAAAATCCGCTCTGCTGGGCGGTCTAGAAGGGCTCACCGAAAGGTGGGCCCTTTTTTGTTGTCTGAATTTCCTACAGAACGTTCACAAAATATCGGGTTCGTTCACACTAGGCAATGTGAACGCCGTTGATCGGTCGTCTTGGAGTACGGCGAAGCGCTTGAATTCCGGTGGTAGGTGCTGGCAAGACGGTCCGACCTAGATGCGGTAAGCTTGATCATCGCTCACAAGGATGTATCGCATGAAGCCACCCTCTGATCTCAAGATTCTCAACGTTATCTACAAGCTGTACTACGAAGAGTTTAAGAACTTCGCGCAGGAGTCCGACGTTCAAAACGGGCGGGTGAGTAAAATCCATGTTCCCATCGACTGCAAGATGATTGCTAGGGAGTTGGGCGTGGATAGCGACATCGTTTTTGGAAGGCTCTACTACCACTTGGAGCAGAAGTACGGCTACAAAAGAGATGATGCTAGTAAGGTCGTATTCTTCTCGTTGGGTGTTGGTCCTGACAGGCACTGCGTGAACTTCCCGCTTCTTGCGTCTGTGTTGGCAGGGCTGCAAGAGGAAAGCAGTAAATTCAAATGGGCGACCGTGCTTTCCGGATTAGCCGTCGTAATCTCAATCGTAGTGCCAGTGGTTGGCGCCCTGCTGGACAAGCCATAAGCAAGGTTGAAGAACGTACCTGTATAATATTAAAACGCTATATCGGCACTTGTATAACCCCAGTTAAATCAATTGGTTAGCCCTGCACATGATTGGGCAAGGTGAGGCAGCGTAGTGGTGAAGAAATTCATGTCACACCACTTCCACAAGGCAAAGCCTGTGCTGATACCGCCCAAAAGCAGAGGAGCGATGTAGTTAGTAAACCATGGGGTCACGAACGCACCTATGACTATGGTTAAGGCTTTTACCGGCCAAGTCACTGCTGCATTTGGCTCGTAAGGTAGAGAGATGTAGGTAGGGAACAGAGACCACTCCCCCTTTTCCATGTACTTGTACCCTACGCGGAGATTCATGGCGGTACGCTGTCCACGGGATAGCTGGTGCAGCTCTGGTGTTTCTGGCCCGTTGTGCCTCCGTTCTTCTTCCAAGGTGTCACGGCCAGTAGCACGTCCACCGTACCAAGTGACCTTCATTTTTTCAGATGCGGTGTGCGATGAAGCGAAGGTTACCTTCGCGAACTGAGCCAGCTCACGACGCCTTATTTTGCTGCCGAACCAAACCAAAGTAGTGTCGTAAAGGTTGTTCATCGACTCGTCGAAGTACAAGCCGTTACGCGGTATGTGTTGGTAGAGCCGAAACCAGAAATACGCATTGAGGGCTGCAAGCACCAGCCAGACACTCTCAGTACGCTGGTGAAGTTTGATCTCGTTGCCCATCAGCTTGAACTGTGTGAGGTCGGCCCCGAAATACCAGAGCGCCAACACCAGCGCCGAATACGTGAGCAGGAAGCCACGCGCCTTCTTGAAATCCCCTTCATCATCCATCGTAAGCACCACGTCCCATTGAATGGGAGGATGCTAGCAGTTCTCCCTGCGTGATGGCACATAGACGGCATCGCCGTTAGACTGAACACCTACGCAAGCCGGGAGCAACGAAACATGGAGAGGATCAACGAAAGGATCGAGCTGTTGACCAGCATGCATAAGGAGGCGGCAAACAAGCTGGATTATTTCATTCTCGGTGCAACGCTGGCGATCTGTGCCTACCTTGCCCAAACAAACCCGTACGCTAGGGTTGGTATCAACACAGAGACTTTCTTAATGGTCTCACTTCTCATCTTCGCCACTAGTGCCATTTGCGGCTTCAAGCGCATTGAGTCAAACGTCACGTCCCTAGGATTAAATATTGTTGCTCTCCAGCAAACTGACCCGGTTTATCGTGAATACTTCATTGCTCGGCTCAAAGAGAGGAGGGCGCCCTCTCGCTACTACCTTGCACGTAACTACTTGTTGATGCTGGGCTTGCTCGCTTATCTCGCTACGAAGGTATGGGCCACATATCAAAGCACTGGCTGGATACTCGTGAGCTGATCTGCATCTTGCTCGCCACTGAATTAGGATCGCAACTCGATGGGCGATTGTTCTCATCCAGCCAGAAATAATCTTGACCAACCCTGCCCCGCTGAATTTTTTTGATGTCCATCAAGGGTGATTGAGTGTGGCTGTGGTGATGGGGTCTGCGTTCATATCAAGTCGTTTCAGTGCGGGGGTGATGTTGCCGAGTGTGGCTGGTGGGGCGTCTTATATAGTTAAATACTTGATTATAAATGTTTTTATAGCAAATAATCTCAAAGTGCTTTCGCGCTTCCTTCGCTCGTAATGGCATATCGACATATCTTGTTGCCAAGCGACTTGGCGTGGGGTATAAAGAAGTCGCTGGACGTACCGTCCAGGTGCTCTTTAAACATGGTGAATATTCTCTGGGCTTGCAGTTGGTGGTCGGGAAACTGACCGGCTTTGGTGTTCTTCAAAGCTACCTCTCCGCAACGACTCAGTCCCCTAGGTCGTCCTATGTGTATGCCCTATGCTTGAGCCGCGCGTCATCGAGGTGTTCCGCGTTAGCGTTTGCTTTATGCGCTGGCGAAGTGTTCCTCGTTAACGTAAAGCTGTTCGGTTTTCGCAATTGGTATGTGTTGACAGATGAATTCTATGGTGACGAAGTTTTGGGCGGCGACGGCTTATCGATATTGATAAATCAATATCAATAAGCAGAACTGTGGTTTGTAGTGGTGTCTTGGAAGTTCCATTCGGCCCGGAATGCTTTGGCGGCGGCAATTTCGCCGGCGAAGGAGCTACAACCATGCGTAAGAAGAAAGCAGTCCGTTCTCGGACTATTCTGAAAAAGCACAATATCCAAGACACCCGCGTTACAGTTGAAAGTGAGCGTTCTCATAGCAGCGAAGGTAGAAGCAGTCGGTTGAAACGAATCCGCAATGCGGTGGAGGGGCTTCTGATTCGCCAAGCGCTTTTGGAGATCTGGGAACGTAATCAGGAGTACTGGGATGGAGCCTACGACGTCGTAGGTAAAATCCTTGAGGTTATTTTCTCATGACGCAACAAATCACATCATTCGAATTCTGAAAGGCCGATCTGAGTATCGGCCTTTCTTCATTTTAGGGATCGGAATATGGACGCTCCTACATACCCCTTCAAACCGATTCACAGTATTCAGGCATTAGCCTTGGCGCTGGGCGAGAGCGAGCGTTTGCTAGAGCGCCTTGCGATCCGTGCTGATCGAATGTACCGCCATGTACCTCAAGAGAAGAAAGGTAAGAAACGTGATACTTATGATGCGCACGAGCCACTCAAGCGGGTTCAGCGAAAGCTCGTTGACCGGGTGTTATCCAAAGCGATCTTCCCCGCTTATCTTCACGGAGGCATAAGGGACCTTAAGTCCCCACGGAGCATTCATAGCAATGCGACTGTGCATGCCGGAGCAAGGTTCGTCATCCTCCAAGATATCCGTAACTTCTACCCGTCCATATTGAAAAACCACGTTGATGCCTTATTTCGTGGGCTCTTCGGATTTGGAGCGAGTGTAGCGGCGTTACTGTCGTCAATTTGCACTCGCGATGGAAGCACTCCCCAAGGTGCTAGTACGAGCGGCTACATAGCCAACCTGATTTTCTGGGATGTTGAACCGAAGATTGTGGGGGACCTCTGGGATCGAGGCTTCCAGTACTCTCGATTCGCTGACGATATCACTATTTCATGTGGTCGCGAGCCGTCGTCGAACGAGCTTTCCGGCATTGTTTCAACCATCACAGGGATGTTGGCTGCTAAAGGTTGTCATCAGAAACGCACAAAGCTCCACATGCGTGTTCGTGGACAGGGCATCAAGACTGATGACGCTATTTTCCAGCCGCTGACGGTAACAGGGTTGAGCGTCTTCAATAGCACTCCAAGCCTAACCAAGTTGGAACGAAAGCGTATACGTTCAGCGGTCAGGGAAATAGAAGTGATGAGCGAGTCGATGTCGAACTGGGTTGTCCTTGAACCGATGTATCACCGTGCGATGGGGCGGGTAGGAAGACTTCTGGCGTGCGGTCATCCAGACGGCGAGGCATTAAAGGCTCGCCTCAATGTGGTTAAACGGTCGTACCAAACGCCGCTGCTCGAACGGTATCAGCAAACAATCACCGCATGCTTGGTTACAGCGGCTGATTCCCTCGGTAGCGCTCCTTTCTGTCCTGATCAGTCAGCGGAGCGAAACGGCTCTTTACTTTGGGAGAGTTGCCACCCATCACCCACGGATTGAGCCGGGTCATATATCAGAACACTGTTTGTACATGCATATTTGGCGTGTGGTCTTATGGAGAATGATTTCATCGATGACAGTGGTTTGAGCTGGAGGCTGCATACCTACGAAGAGATGCTGAAACGCCAGTGCATCCTGCTGTGTTCTGAAATCGAAACGACACGCCGCGACTTATGGAAGGCCACCAGAATATTGCCAAGCCGGTCATCATGCATAGGTATGGTTCGATTGAGCTTGCTGCACTGAAGGTCCAATATGAATACCTACGATGGCCCCTAGGTGACGTGTACCTGCGCGAGAGCGAGCGGAAAGTTGCGCGGATGAGCTACCAATATGAGGAGCGCACCAACCGGAGCAATATCGACTCTAGGCCAGCGGAGTGACGTGATGGCAGTCAGCCACAACAGTCGGTAAGCTCACAAGTTCACTTCAAAAGGAATGACTGCAATGAGCATCTATGGTGTGGAAGAGTTTCTGATGCGGGCAAGGAAATTTATCACAGCCGGGGACGAGAACTCTCTACGCCATGCTTGCCTAGAGCTTCGGTTCTGCCTTGAGCGTATCGTTTATAAAAAACTCAGCCATATTGGCGAGCAGCTTCCTTTATCGGTTTATCAAACTTGGCAGCCTCCGAAGGCAATGAAGCTCTTGCTGAGCTTCGAACCTCGTGCAGATCAAGATGCGTCGCTTGATATCTGCCTGAATACTGTTGATGGTCAACCGTCTGGGGAATGGCTCTCTCTCGGCGATTACAAAATGTTTACCGCCAAGTGGTTGAATAAGCACTACAACAAGCTCGGGAAGTTTTTGCACATGACTTCGCTTTCTGAAGCTGGCGCCCCTCCAGAAATCACCGCACCCATGATTGAGTCAATTGCGGATGAGATTGAGCGAGTGGCTACTGCTAGCGCCGTAATAACGATGAATTCGGTCACCACACTGAAGTGTGATCTCTGCAATTCGGATATGTACGCCAGTCAAGCTCAAATCGCCGACGAGGGGGAGATCGAGTGCTATCAAGACCAGTGTAGGGCAAGGTATTTTATTCAGAAGGTGGATGAGGACAGGTTCAGGCTTGATCGGGCAGGGTTGTTTTCTATTCCGTGTAAAGGTTGCGGACAGCGTTTGGCTTTGGAAACAGTCAGCCATGATGAAGTGAAAGTTTGCGTTGGGTGCGGACACAGGCATTTATTCCGCTGGAGTTATGCCAGTCTTCCAGAGACTACTGTTGCCAGTTAATGACCATCGGTACCGCAGCCCCCCCCATGAAAATCTTCTCGGTGGGCACGCCGTAGTTGTAGACCAGCCAACCCCCGAGTCTCGAAATTCGGGAAGTAGGTGCGGGTTGGATATTGGTCTGATGGGTTTGACGGTCTTGAATTCTGGCGGGGGCGTCCATCTACAGATTCGCCAAATCCGATTAGAGTTGGCACGGATGAATGGCCATGAGAGCTGCTGTGAGCTTGTCTTGGCGGTTTTGAGTGATTGTGATCAGTAACTACAGAAGTGCTTGTACTGGGTCAAAGTTGTGACGAGTTGTCACTTGATCGGCTCAGTAGAATGCTACAGAGCGTCTCCTTTCGAAGGGAGTGTGAGGGCCAGGTTCTGCATCACCCGACTCACTTGGGTAGGAGACCATTTCCCTCCCCGGCAGGTGGTGATGCCTTTGCCATTCAGGCAGTCAGCCACCTGTTGCAATGTTCTGGCACCTTTTAGAATGCACAAATCAATGGGATCACGTACCGACTCGCTGAAGGAGTTTACGCGCTCTTGAATGGCTTCGTTGGCCTTCGCCCTGTTGGCATCCGTACGACCTTTCTCCAGTGCCTCGGTGCGACGAGCCACCTTCTGTTGTGCCTGCTGATCCCCTGCAATTGATCGTGCCTTGAGCGCTGCCAGAGCCTCCTTGGTACGGCTCGCAATGAATGAGCGTTCCTGTTCTGCCAGTGCTGCAAATAAGTGGAGCTGAAACTTGTCTGCCTGTGGCATGGTTGCCACTTTGAAGTCCATAGCTTCATCCAGCAGACGGGCTATGTGGTGAACAGAGCGAGAGAGACGGTCAAGCTTAGCTACAATCAATTTCGCCTTTGCCTGCTTGCACAGTGCTAAAGCTTTGGCGCCCTCAGGGCGATCTTCAATCGCCAGCTTGCCCGAAACAACGTCCACGAACTCGCCAACAATGTTCCAGTTATTTTGTGTGGCAGCACGGTTGATGTACTCCCGTTGAGCCTCCAGACCCAAACCACTCTCACCCTGTCCTTGGCTGGACACTCGGCAGTAAGCAACTACGTCGATTGGGGTGGTGTGCTGGCTCATGGCTTTTGCTCTCTGAAGAGTGGGTGAGAGCAACTATAACTAATCCTGAACGGTCGTTCTAGGTTTGTAATATTTTTTGTTCGACTAATTTCTATTACCGAAGCTTGAGAATACTGAATCGCCCCTAGTTTCGTAGACACCTCCAAGCCTTAAAATGAGGCCCATTAGGAGGTGCCATGAGCAACCAGCGTTATCCCGAAGAATTCAAAATCCAGGCGGTCAAGCAAGTGACCGAAAAGCAGCTTCCTGTCTCGGAGGTGGCTGCACGATTGGGTGTGTCTGTGCACAGCCTCTATGCCTGGGTTAAGCGCTACACCAAGCCTCAGGAACAGCGCGTTGAGGAGGATGATCAGAGCGCTGAGGTTCGTCGTCTACGTGCCGAGCTGAAACGGGTGACGGAGGAGCGAGACATCTTAAAAAAGGCCGCCGCGTACTTTGCCAAGGAGTGCGGCTGAAGTACGCCTTTATTAAGCAGCAAGCGGGTCATTACGCGATTCGACGGCTTTGCCTGACGCTCAAGGTTCATCCCAGCGGCTACTACGCGTGGCTATCAGAACCAAAATCTGCGCGAGCCAAGGACGATCAGCGACTGCTTGGATTGATCAAACACTCCTGGCTGGAAAGCGGTGGCGTTTATGGCTATCGAAAGATCCATGATGACCTGCGAGAGGTTGGTGAGAGCTGTGGCCGTCACCGGGTGGCTAGGTTGATGCGCCTTGAAGGTTTACGTTCTCAGACTGGGTATCGACGGAGGCCTGGAAAATACGGCGGTAAGCCAGCCGTTGCCTCACCGAACTTACTGAAGCGCCAATTCGATGTCAGAGAACCCAACAAAGTTTGGGTCACAGACATTACCTACATCCGAACATATGAAGGCTGGCTGTATTTGGCCGTGGTGCTCGATCTGTTTTCACGCCAGATCATTGGTTGGTCAATGAAGTCGCAGATGACCAGCGACGTAGCCATTGATGCACTGCTGATGGCGGTTTGGAGACGTAAGCCGAAGCAAGAGGTGATGATCCACTCGGATCAAGGCAGTCAGTACAGCAGCTCAGACTGGCGAAGCTTCTTGAAAGCTAACAACCTGGTAGCCAGCATGAGTCGTCGAGGTAATTGCCACGACAACGCTGTGGCGGAGAGCTTTTTCCAGTTGCTGAAGCGGGAACGGATCAAGCGTAAAATCTACACTACACGCCAGGATGCTCGAGATGATGTGTTCGATTACATCGAGATGTTTTACAACCCAAAACGACGCCACAGTTTCAACAATCAGCTGTCACCGGTAGAGTTTGAAAAGCGTTACGCAGCGAGCCTTGAGAGTGTCTAGAAAACCCGGGGCGATTCATTGAGTATGGCGGGCTACTTGTAAAAATCAGTGTTTGCGACCATGTTAGTCTTTCATCTGGAATTGAAAGGGAATGATTGCAACCTGATACCGCTCCTGATAAATGTCGAGTGTCTAGAAGTTTTTGGGTTCTTCGTCAACACTGTGTGAAGTCAATGTGCGATACTTGTTCGCTGTTGCTCTTCTCCGTGAATGCTCATCGAGTCTATTTCTGTGTGTACACACAGGAGATGGCTATCATGCCTGATTGATAATCAGAAATGACTGATAAAGTTTTTAATTCTTCAATACAATCAGTGTCCGCGAGTGAGCCGGTAGGCGAATGCTTTTCAGAAGAGAGGAGAAGCGAAGCCCCTCTCGCTCTTGATCTTCCTTCTGAGTTTGCTCAGAATATATTCTCTGTCGTTACGACAGAACAGTTATTCTTTAAGACCATGTTTTTTGATTTGAGGGATCTTGTCCCTCTCTTCTATTTACTTTCTTTAGGAAATATCTAAGGGGTATTCCCCTTAAAGAGAACATCTCTAACACACCTATACTTTGGACAATCTCCAAACAAGAAAGAAGCGTCGTTTCGCTTTGCTTCACTCTATATACATGCGGCCGATATTCCCCCCCCCCCCTCACGCGGCCCGGTCGTCACGCCACCTGCGAATGGTTTTGGCGCTGACACCGGCTTCACGTTCGATAGCTTTGACGGCCTTACCCTGTTCTAGTAGCTGGTGAACGAGCTCTCGCTTGGGCAGAGCAACCACAACAGCACCCATATATTTATTAGGATACTGCCGTTCATATTCTTCAGCGGTAGCATATTCGGTAAGCGTGCGCAGATCGCGATGCAGCTTGGCGAGCTCCTCAGGACTTGGTGTAATCAGCTCGTCCGAGCCTTCCCACTGGCACGGCTTGCGAGGCGGCTCGATACCATCCATTTCATATCGTAGCGAATCCGGGCGACATTTCATCATGCGAGGAATTGCAAGTTCAGCGGCTTTCACATAACGGCGTGCATGGCGCTCTTTAAGGCCGAGAAATTCTTCAATCGCTTCGTTGGTGATCTCTGGCAGCCATTCAAGGACGGTGATGATCCGTCGTACGCTTAGCGGTTTGGAAATACCACCTTTACCGATTTTTCGGTCATGCCAATCAAGTCGTGCGATGCCTTCGATGATGTCCATGGCGAACAATGGATAAGCTTTCTTCCTATCATCACAGAGAGACATCAGATGGCCAGAAAATGGGTTTGATATAGTTTTTGGTGGGCGTCGGGCGACTTTGTCTGGATTCGGCTTTTTGGGTTTAATCGGTTTCAGCTTTTTTGCGAGCCATTGATCAGCGTTGGCGCCAATTCTGTTGCTTAAGGCATCAAGTTGTAGGTTTGTTAAAAGTTTTGGGCTTGGTGCTTCCATAGTCAGTCTCCAGTTTAGTTTTATTTCATAGGCATTCCTCTTGGGTAGCTGCCAGTTGGTTTCGGTGAATCACAGGCGGTAAGAGTCACTCGCGTTTCCGTCTGAATTGAATGGAATCATTTTAGAAAAAGTGCGTCAAGCGTCTTTCTTTTTCTAAGCAAAAAACAGTTTTCTAAAGGAAAAATAAGCATCTAAATGAAATTCTCGTTGCTCACAGCTGGAGCTAAATTTTGTGATAGGCCATCCCGGTTTCTAGCTATCTAAAGCATAAGCATGCTTTAAATGAGGTGCAAAAGCCCCGCACAGACTGGTTAATCTGCTGGGGCCATCGTTGGTTAGGTTGCATGAGCACGCTCTGTAAAGCCGTTATGGGGGCTTTTTGCAGGTATCGCTTGCAGCGTCTGTCACTGGATCACTGGATCACCCCGGAATGACAAGTGGGGAATATGTGTCACTCACCTCTTTGTCGATTTCTAACAGTCGCTTGTTGCGAGCATCAACAACCTTCTTCTGCTCTTTCGCTTCCGATGCTTGGATAAGCTGTTGACGTAGCAAGTCTTGATATCGAACGTGTTCAGCTTGCAGGAATTCAACATACTCAGCTTTGACTCGAATTCGAATTACACCAATATCTTCTTGCTGTCTTTCTTCTGGCTTGATCATCCAGCACGAATGATTAAGTGCATCGTGTGTAACACCTTGATTACGAGCTACTGTATAGCCCTCTGCTACTTTCGAAGCTACCAACTCAAGAAAGTCATGAGGAAGTGGTGACCGTACATGTTCCATGCACTGGGTAGTACCTCGGTAGACATTTACCCATCCGTCAGCGCGGGCTTCGTATTCAGCATCGTCCCACTTAGGTGGAGTTCCTTTTATAGTAATCTTTGAATTAGTCATTTTTAATTTTCCTTTTGTGGATCAGTGCAATCATGTTTTGCACCATGGTTTGTTTATATTGTTCATCGCTAAGTTTCTTGGTTGTAACATTGGTGGTGATCACATAGTTGTTGTCATCAGCCTTATCTGCAACTTGTGCTTCTTGCATTGTTTGTTGTTGCATTGCACGTCGTCGCTCAAATGCCTTTGTGATTCCTCTGCCGACATAATCCAAACTACTGCTGCTCATTTGAATTCTCCTGCGCTTCATGTAGCGCTGATAATCCGTATTCAGTGGTCAAACGATCAATCACGTCAGTATTACGTCGAACTTCAATCTTGTCACCAACTGAAATCGCTGATTGTTTCAAGTGAGTGAAGTGCACAATTTGTTTGATAGCAAGGTGTTTACTAAGATCAATATCATTTTTGATATTCATTGTTTATCCTTTTGTGGTTTTTTGTGTATAAAGGTATCAGGCATACGGTTAAAAACGGCATTTCAATTCATATGAATCAAGGCGTGTAAGGGGGACGAAAACGCCAACTTAGGCTAGGGTGTCAAGTGGCGTTTATTGAGGGTATAAACGCCTTGCAGAAGCTCTCATCGGTATTTGTCTAGGTACGCTTTGGCGGCGACGGCGCCCGTGTTGAATACATCTGAAAGGTCATGATGGTTACCACCTGGGTTGTTGATGATCCAACGTTGAATGCTGAACAAACGATCATCTTGCACCGGTGTTAGCTCTTTACGAATTCTAGTGGCAACAAGTTTTATCTTGCCCTGCTTACCTTTACTGATTTGTTCCATGAAAGAAGGACAGGCGGCCATCAACTCTCCGACTGTAACCTGTACACCATTGCGGTGTGATTTGGTTGCCTGTTTGTAGTAACGACTCAACACTGTGGTTGAAACAGGATGAAAATCGTGATGTTCATCTGGTGTCGGTGTATGAGATGTTATGATTGCTTTCAGAATCAACTGGGATGGTTTGTGGATGGCTAAGTAGCTAGGCATTGATTTTCCTTATTTGATTATGTTCTACCCTCTGACTTGGTTAAAGTGTTTTAGGATTGATGGGGTTAGATATTTGCAGCTTTTTTCGCGTCAGCACGACGTAGATTGTTCGTGACCGTGGTCAGTAGCACCTGTAGGCAATGCTGATGATTTTTATGCCCGGTCCGGCGCATTAGTGCTTCTAGTTGGAAAACAGCCTGTTCATTGAGGAATACCTTCATTGTGAAAGCTCCAAGTCTTTAGTTAGACGGCCATGCACGTACTTGTTAATAGACGCGCCAGATGCCTTGGCAGCTTCTTTGATTGCTTCAAAGTGATTGATGCGGAATGCTAGCTTCAGAGCCACCATTGGTGTTTTGTTTGCCCTCCAGCGAACTCCGCGACAGGTAGATGAGCAAGTAACCGCGTGACTACGTTTGCCGGCTAGTGATTTGTTACAGACAACGCATTGTTTTTCTACAGGCATAAAAAATCGCTCCGTTTAGAGTTGGTGATAAAAAGTTGGAGTATGTGTTGGGTGATGCGCAATAAAAAGGCCGCCCGCTGAAGGAGTGGCCTAATAATTAAGGGAGAGGTAACTAACAGTCACTGACGGTAGAAGAAAAGCAGGTCGCTAAGAGTGCTCCTAGGTTTCTCCCTATATTTGCATACTATATACTAGTAAGCGCATTTTTGTCAATATGTTGGACGGGTTTGTCAACTTTTTCTTCAGCTATTTTGCTAGGTCGAAGTTGAGGTTTTTGATTTCTTCGAACATCGCTCTAATATGAATTCGGCTACCGTAAACACCGAAGATGGCGGCAGAGTCCTAATGTCTAGCGATGCATTTGATCAAGGAGTCTCTCACTCATACCTGCCTCATCCGTATATCACTGTGTTGCGGAAGCTGTGGAAGGCTTTCGTGGTTTAATGGTCCAGCACTTTGTCTTGTATCTGCCGAGCCATGTATATGGGGAGGGCAGCCAGCTGGTAATTCAACATGGCTGGCCACCCGGTTTGATTAGTCTATCAGGTGCAATACGTCCCTCACGTTTAGATGGGAGTATCGCGCAACCGACCGTGTATCACGGTGCCCAGATACGATCATGATCTGAGCGTTGTTGAATCCCTTTTTCGCGACGTTCGTGATTCTGGTGTGCCTGAGTTGATGCAGCCTGACGCTACTATCTAAACCTGCCTTTACGCGCGCTAAGCGCACAGCCTGAGTTACGGCGTGCGGTGTGACGGTGAACACTTGACCGTTCGGGTGACCTCCCACAGTGGCCCAAAGTTGGGCGAGGTGGAGAATTTCAACAGCTCGGCGGGTGAGGGGGACAGACCGTGTACCGTTCTTCCCGTCGATCACATCGGCAATGCGATCACTGAGGTGCAGGCAGTCTTTCGTTAGCTTCAGGATTTCAGAGCGTCGCATCGCAGTTTCGTATGCTAGTTCTACGATGAGTTTCATGGTGGGAGAGAGCTTTTCCAGCAAACGCTCAAGCTCACTTGCCCTAATCACCTTGTCCGAAGACCGGTCTGGCTTTGGGAGTGCGATATCACTTACAGGATTATGAATGTCGATCAGCAGGCCGCGCTTGGCGAACCTATAGAATCGGGACATAAATGCGAGCTGCGTCCTGCACGTGGACGGCTTCACCTTCTTCAATCGCATAATCTTGAAGTCATTGACCATCTGTGGCGTGATTTCGTTAATGGGCTGAGTGAAGTGCCTGCCAAGATGCTCCACGATCTTCAGTGCGTGGTTGTAGCTACCTTTACCCTTGAGCATCGTTTCGCAGTAGATCATGCCCAACGTATAGATGGTGTGGTGCTTGTGCTCCATTGTCACGGCTTCGAGCTGGTTTGCCCATGACTCTGCTTCGGCCTTCGTGCTGAAGGTTTTCGACTGGGGAGATTTACCTTTTACGCGTACCTGAGCGTTCCAGTTGCCGGATGGAAGGGAGCGGAAAGTAGCCATTGTTGACGCCTCATAATGTGAATGGGCGTTCTGTGAAATCCAAGAGCAGCAGGGCTGGGAGCTCGCTCCCAGCAGACCTTGACATGGTGGGGGTCGTTGGTTCGAGTCCAATCGCGCCTACCAAATAAAATCCGCTCTGCTGGGCGGTCTAGAAGGGCTCACCGAAAGGTGGGCCCTTTTTTGTTGTCTGCGATTTACCCACGCCCCGTTCGGCGCCCGCCTTCTTGTTCGAATCGCCCTGAGTGCATCGGTGCTGATCACACGCCGCGTCGATGTGATTGAGGTTTACTCAAAATAGCCAATATCGGTGTGGGCGCGATTCCGCCGACGCGGAAAAGCTCACCTATTTATCCATCTGGTTTGTCGTTGTCGGCTTTATTTTCGGCTTTCGTCTGTTTGTTGAGCTAGGCGCGCGTCTGGTCCGATACGCCAAGGCCTTGAATGTTCTGGCGGGGTGTTCAAGCCGTTGAGGCCTATTATTTAAGATCTTCAGCGCGAACGCGGCCCCCGCGCGGTTATACGCAGCGGAGGTTGAAAGGCAGGCAGTACTGATGGGTCAGCAGAACAGCGTGGCAACCGACAAAAGGCAGATGATTTGAACAACCATCTGGCAGCGTATTTCACCATTTGTTGTGGTCATATTCATTTGTCCTGCGTACATAGCGGCTACCTCTTGGTCGGCAATACTGCCGTGAGCGGTGCGCAAAACGCGCAACAGCTCAAGTGAGTATAGGTCTGGAACAGGATTCTTCACGGTCCCGTCGTTTTGGCGCGATTCAGCACGTTTTCGCCGGCGCCCATCGGTAAACGATACACGTCAATCAATCCCACGAGCCCAAGCAGCGCCACGCCCACGAAGGCCACCCGAAAGTCCCCGACGGCCGCGTGCACGGCGTGCCCTTGCACAGCCATCGACGCCCGTAACAATAGCGCCGCCATGGAGACCCCCAGACCCATCGCCAGCTGGAACGCCATGCTGAACAGCGCCGACGCCTCGCTCATCTGCGCCTTGGGCACGTCGGCGAAGCCGATTGAGTTGTAGCAAGTAAACTGCATCGACCGTGACAGCCCACCCACGAACAGCACGGCCGCAATCAGCGGTAAGGGCGTTTGCACCGTGAACAAGGCACAGGTTGCAACCAATGCGACGCCAATAGCGCCATTGACCAGCAGCACCGGGCGAAACCCGAAGCGTTGCATGATGGGCGTCGTGAAGGGTTTCATTACCAGGTTGCCGGCAAACACCGCCAGCACCAGCAAGCCGGCATCCACCGCAGAAAGGCCAAAACCCACTTGAAACAACAGGGGCAGTAGAAAGGGCAGGGCGCTGATGGCGAGACGGAACAGCGACCCGCCAAGAACACTCACGCGAAAGGTGCCGATGGACAGGGTCTGAAGCGGTAATAACGGTTCGGCATGCTGGCGGCAATGACGCACGGCCCATGCCGCGAGCAACGTGCCCGTGGCCACCAGTACAAAACCCGGGATCAGCGTTTCGCTGGTCTGGTTGCCCAGCCATTCCAGCCCGCCCAGCACTGCCACACACGCACCTGCCAGCAGCACAAAGCCTTTGGCATCGAATCGCCGTACGCTGGCCTCGCGCCCCTTGGGCACAAGCCACAATGCGGCAACCAGGGCCAGTATTCCCAGAGGCAGATTCACGTAAAAAATCCACGGCCACGTTGCGTGGGTCACGATCAAACCACCCACCAACGGCCCTAGAATCGGCGCGACCAGCCCAGGCCAGGTGATCACCGCAATCATGTTCACCAAGTCTTTTTTGTCGGTATTGCGCAGCACCGCCAGGCGCCCCACCGGCACCATCAGCGCGCCGCCTACGCCTTGCAGCACCCGGGCGATCACGAACATCTCAAGGCTTTGGCTCAACCCGCAAAGCAGCGAAGCCAGGGTGAAGATGATGATCGCACCGGCGAACACCCGGCGTGCGCCAAAACGGTCGGCGATCCAACTGGACAGCGGGATGAAGATCGCCACGGCAAGAATGTACGCGGTGATGCCGATATTCATATCGACCGCCGTGACCCCGAACGCGGACGCCATGGTGGGTAAGGCGGTGGCGATGACGGTGGCATCGAGGTTCTCCATGAAAAAGGTCACGGCGACCACCAGGGCGATCAAACGGGTTTGCACGCTTGAAACAGGTGTAACGGATGAAGTCACCGGTGTTGGCCTTTTTCAGTGAAGGTCGATCGCACTCGACAATACCGGGTCAGCCCTGGGCCCGCACGCTCGAATTACCGCGTCTGCGTCACCTTCTTCAAATACCGCGGCTGATCCGGATTGCGCCCGCGCGTCACAGCCAGTTGCGCTGCGCTCACATAGAACCCTTGAATCATCGTGAAGGGTTCCAGTAGCGCATGTGCGGTCGGCACGCTGGGCAACAGGCCTTCGCAAGCCGTGGCGCGCCGCGATCAATCACAATTGAACGCCTCTATTGCGTCGCCAGCGAGCTGACGAATTTTGTGCACCTGTTTATCGGCAGCGGTCTCGGTGCCGGTTTGTACCTGGATAACCGCCGGTATTCCGGCCACTGGCACAATGCTGGTGAGATCGGGCACATGATGGTGATTCCGGGTGGCAAGGCGTGTTCCTGCGGTAACCAAGGGTGTTGGAGCACCTTGGAGTGCAGGGCAGGACGCAGTGGCATTGGGGGCGGCAGCCTCGATGATCCTGGCGCAGATCAGCCCGGATTACGAGGCTGGTCAAGCCGCAGTAAGCCTGCATACTGGTCGCCGACTCAATTCATACCAGGGAGCACGCTATGGAAGTGGCAATGGAAGTGTCGTTCGACGTAACGGCGCAGGAGCGTGAGGCCATCCTCAAACCGCTGAGGGCGTACAACCTCGGTCACACGGGCAACATGGCGTTCGAAACCATCGGGATTTTGTTGCGAGACCCCGCGACACAAGAGGTTGTCGGTGGCCTTTATGGAAAAATTTCCTACGGGTGGATGTTCATTGAGCTGTTGAGCATCCCGGATCAGATGCGTACCCAAGGTACCGGCACGCGTTTAATGCGCGCCGCTGAAGAGCTGGCCCGTGAGCGGGAGTGTGTCGGGATTTGGCTGGACACCTTCAGCTTCCAGGCGCCGGGGTTTTATCGAAAGCTGGGCTTCAGTGAATTTGGCCATATCGCTGATTACCCGGCGGGTCACCAGCGGCACTTTTTCCAGAAACGCCTCGGCTGAATTTTCGTACGGCGCCGGATCGCCCGGCGCCAATCACCCACAAAATTTATTGGTTTGCAGCAACAATTTTTCTTGTTGGACACCTCCCGCCCCCAGGCAGCAAAGTTGCCGCCACTGACGCTCGACCTATCGGGTCAACAATAAAAACCGCGCCGGGCTGCATGCCACTTTCATGCTGTGAACCCTTTGTTCACATCCTGCTGTAATGGCGCCGCAGCGCGCATTCAAGGACCTCTTCGTCATGCAAACTGTTGTGAACCTATGGCCGTTGATCGGCGTACTTGTCATCGTGGTTGGCTTCGTCTTGCGCTTCAATCCGCTGTTGGTGGTCACCGCCGCAGCCATCGCCACCGGGCTGGCTGCCCACTTCCCGCTGGAAAAAATTCTCGCCAGCATGGGTGATGGTTTCCTTCAGACCCGCGCGCTGCAACTGATCCTGTTATTGCCCCTGGCTGTCATTGGCTTGCTGGAGCGCCATGGCCTGCGCCTGCATGCACAAAACTGGATCGCGCGTTTCGAGCGAGCCACGGTCGGGCGCCTGTTGATCATCTACCTGTTTGTGCGCGAGTCCACCGCCGCCATGGGCCTGACCAGCCTGGGCGGGCATCCGCAAATGGTGCGGCCGTTGCTGGCGCCCATGGCCGAAGGGGCGGCGGAAAAACGCTACGGCAAACTGCCGGATACGTTGCGCCACAAAGTGTTGGCCATGTGTGCGGCAACCGATAACGTCGGGCTGTTTTTCGGTGAGGACATCTTTGTCGCCTTTGGTGCGATCGCGTTGATGCACACCTTCCTGCTGGGTTCGGGGATTGATGTGGAGCCACTGCACATTGCGGTGTGGGGCATTCCAACGGCGATTTGCGCCTTTATCATCCATGCCATTCGCCTGCACCGGTTTGATCGCAGGCTTGCGCGTGAGATGACGCCCGCCGCCACGCCGGTGGAGGCTGCACAATGATCATCTCCATTGAGTACCTGTACTGGCTTGCCGGTGTTCTATTGCTGATAACTGCAGGAATGATCCTGCTGGATCGAACCCACCCTAAACGCTGGTCAACCGCGCTGTTCTGGCTCTTGTTTGCCGTTCCATTCCTGGTGGGGGAGCGCTTGCCGTCGGTGGTCGTTGGTGTCGGCGTGGTGGTGATGGCGCTGATCGCAGGCTTGGGTGGCGTCGGCCGCGGCAAGCATGCCGAACTGCATGACAAGGCCTCCCGCGCGAGTGCCGGGCGCCTGGGGCATAAATTGTTTATTCCCGCGCTGGCCATTCCCCTGACCACCGTGATTGGTTCGGTGTTGCTCAAACACACCGAGATCGGCGGCGTGCCGCTGCTGGACCCGAAAAACACCACCTTTGTATCCTTGGGCATCGGCTGTCTGATCGCCCTCGGCCTGGCTTGCTGGCTGACCCGCGATACACCGGTGCAAGCCTTGCGTGAATCCCGGCGCCTGACCGAGGCCCTCGGCTGGGCCATGGTGTTGCCGCAGATGCTTGCAATGCTGGGGCTATTGTTTAATGAAGCCGGAGTGGGCACGGCCGTTGCGCATGTCACCACTACCTACATCAACCTTGATTTCAAGTTGGTAGCGGTGATGGTCTACGTGCTGGGTATGGCGCTGTTCACGGTGATCATGGGTAACGGCTTTGCGGCGTTTCCGGTGATGACCGGCGGTGTCGGCGTACCGGTGCTGGTGGGCGTGTATGGCGGTAACCCGGCGGTGATGGCGGCAATCGGCATGTTCTCCGGCTATTGCGGCACGTTGATGACGCCCATGGCTGCCAACTTCAATATCGTCCCGGCGGCGTTGCTGGAGTTGCCGGACAAGAACGCAGTGATCAAGGCTCAACTGCCGACGGCGTTGATGATGCTGGTGGTCAATATCGTGCTGCTCTACCTGTTGATGTGAGGCCAAAAATGCAAACTGTGTTGCTGACGGGCTTCGAGCCCTTTGACCAGGACCTGATGAACCCGTCCTGGGAGGCATCGCGCCAGTTGGACGGCGTGCGACTGAGCGAAGATGTGCACATTGTGGCGCGTCGACTGCCCTGTGCGTTTGCCACGGCGGGGGCGTGCCTGACGCGGTTGATCGCCGAATTTGACCCGGTGATGGTGATTGCCACAGGCCTCGCCCCCGGCCGT
The DNA here is from genome assembly GCF_047943075.1 of Pseudomonas sp. NFX183. Classification (NCBI taxonomy): domain Bacteria; kingdom Pseudomonadati; phylum Pseudomonadota; class Gammaproteobacteria; order Pseudomonadales; family Pseudomonadaceae; genus Pseudomonas; species Pseudomonas sp. NFX183. The sequence continues at coordinate 4,396,875 of NZ_CP181333.1, forward strand.
AGCGATTTCTCCATGGAGCGTGTGGCGATCAACGTGAACGACGCACGCATCCCTGATAATCTGGGGGCCCAACCGGTCGATACCCCAGTGGTGGTCGGGGGGCCGGCGGCCTACTTCACGACCTTGCCGATCAAAGCGATGGTCAAGGCTGTGCGCGAGGCCGGGATCGCGGCGTCGGTATCACAGACGGCGGGGACCTTTGTGTGTAATCAGGTGTTTTACCTGTTGCAGCATGCCCTGGCCGGCACGGCGATACGCAGTGGCTTTATCCACGTCCCCCCCAGCCTGCCGGATCAGGTCTCTGGTGCGGCGCAGCCCTCTATGGCACTGGTGACAATGGTTGAAGGTTTGCGGGTTGCGCTACAGACGGCGTGGGATACGCAGGTGGATATCGTGCAAACCGGTGGGCAGGTCAGTTGACCTGCCAGGCTTGCCTCAACCGGCCAACGCTCGGGTCAGCCCGAAGGTAATGGCGCAGGCCAACCCCGTCATCGCGAACGCAGTGGCCACATACCATTTGATCAGGTTCAGCTCTGTGGTTGCCAGGTCCGCGCGGGTTGCATAGTGTTTTTCATGGGTGGTGGAGTGCCTTTCAATGGCTTCTGCCCTGTTCGAAACGGCGATCAGCTTCTCTTTCATGTCAGCCAGCCCTTTTTCCAGTAAACCCAAGCGTTTTTCCATACCAGAATCTCCGTTATTACCTGCACCGGCTCTACCCTGAGTCAGCGTGTTCGTCCCGCCTGATTGATGCTGTTTGTTCTCCAAAGCGTGACACCTGTTTTGAATGATCTGAGACAGCGCTCTGGGCAAGAGTAGAGGCAGATGGGAACGGCTGCGACCTACAAAACTTTGCAAAATAACACCAGGGTTCTGGCACGCACTGCTCAGTGTTCCCGCTTTGGAAAAATCAGCTCAAAACATGTCAATGCGCCTTCACTGGTGACGCTGTAGCGGCCGTTATGCAGCTGCATGATGGTCGCGACGATCGATAAACCCAGCCCGTTGGACTGGGCCGAGCGTTCCCGCGATTCGTCCACCCGATAAAACCGTTCGAACAGCCTGGGCAGGTGTTCGGCGGGGATGGTCTCTCCCTGATTGCTGACGCTCAGGCGGATGCCTTCGGTATTTGGCGTGGCTTGAATCACCAGCTCCGAACCGGGGGCGCCGTATTTGATGGCATTGGCACACAAGTTTGCCAGCGCCCGGCGCAGCAGCATCGGTTCAGCCCAGATCACGCCTTCGCCCTGCGCGAGGATGCTGATATTCACATCGTTCGCCAACCCTTCGAAGTAATCAGCCATGCGTTGCACTTCATCCGCCGCACTCAGCTCCTGGCGCTGGCGCAAGGCGCTGGCCGGATCGGTGCGGGCGAGAAACAGCATGTTGTCGAGCATCCGTGCCAGGCGTTCGAGCTCTTCGACATTGGAGGCCAGCAATTGCTGATAGCTTTCGATGCTGCGGCTCTGCTGGAGCGCGACCTGGGTTTCGCCCAGCAGGTTGTTGATCGGCGTGCGCAGTTCGTGGGCCATGTCGGTCGACACCTGGCCCAGTTGCACAAAACCCTTGGCCAGCCGCTCGAGCATGGTGTTGAAAGAGTCGATCATCGGCAGAAGTTCTTTTGGCGCACCGTGGCTGTCGAGTCGTTCGGCAAGGTTGCCCACGCCGATGCCTTGCGCGTGTGTGGCCAGGCGCCGCAGCGGCAGCAGGCCTCGGTACACCAGCAGGTAACCGACCAGGGCGAGGATAATCGCCGCGATGCTGGCCAGGATAAATACGCTCAGGCGATAGCTGGCAAGCATGGCGGTACGTTCGGTCATCAAGCGTCCCGTGGTGACTTGCAGGCTTCCCAGGTCTCCGGAATCAATGGAAGCGGCGACGGTGGCGAAGGGGACGCCGTTCACTCCAGGTAAGTGGTGCACGTCGGAAAAGCCCAGTTCATGGTCCTTTGGCACGGGCGTTACGTTCGGCATTTCAATGTTGCCTGGGTTGACCAGCAATAACGGCTTCTGCCCCGGCGCCGCGATACTCAGCACCGACTCGCTGTTGCCCAGCATGTTCCGGAACAGCTCCGGCTTGGTCTTGATCAGGTCCAGGGTGTTGCTGTCGTTGAGCAGGTTGCGCAACTGGTCGGCGCGATAGATCAGCGCGGCATCGTCACGCTTGATCAGTTCACGCTCAAGTTCGCGGTACAGCGCCACGCCCAGGGTGGCCAGCAGGGCAAAGGCGAGCAGGGCGAAGATCAGCGCCAGGCGCAGGGTGAGCGAGTAGTGGCGGCGGTTGTTCATGGCTGAGTGTCGAAGCGGTAGCCAATGCCCCGCACGCTGTGGATCAACTTGAGCTGGAACGGGTCGTCGATTTTCAGGCGCAGGCGCCTCACGGCGACGTCGACTACATTGGTGTCGCTGTCGAAGTTCATGTCCCAGACGCGTGAGGCGATCATCGAACGTGACAGCACCTGGTCCTGATGGGTCGCGAACAGATGCAACAGGGCGAACTCTTTATTGGTCAGGGTAATGCGCGTGCCGGCGCGGGTGACGCGGCGTTTGAGCACGTCGATCTGCAGGTCGGCGATGTGCAGCTGTTCTTCTTCGCGGCTCGGGCCGCGGCGGGTCAAGGTGCGCAAACGCGCGACCAGCTCGGCGAAGGAGAACGGCTTGATCAAGTAATCATCGGCACCCAGTTCCAGGCCCTTGATGCGGTCGGCAATGTCGTCGCGGGCGGTGAGAAACAGCACCGGCGTGTCGGCCTCCTTGCGCAGGCGGCGCAGCACTTCCCAACCGTCCATTTTCGGCATCATCACATCCAGCACGATCACGTCGAATGACGTTTCCAGCGCCTGGTGCAACCCGTCCACACCGTCACGGGCAAGGCTCACGGAGTAACCCAGTTCCTGCAGCCCATTGAGCAGGTAATTGCCGGCCTTGGGTTCGTCTTCGACTACAAGGATATTCATGGGAAGTGCCCTGATTCTGTGCGTGGCGCAAGTGTAGCCCGATCAATTGTCACTGGCGCAACCGATGCCCTGTACCTGGTAGTCCAGCACATGTTCACGGCCCTGGTGGTCGAGGTAATCGAGGCGGGCGGGGACGATGCCGCACTGCCCGTAGGTGTCGGTGCTCGACAGCACTTTGTCGACGTCCAGGTGCACGAAGAAGCCGGTCTTGTCGTGGATCACGTTGTTGGCGGAAGAGGTGTCGGCGGCAAATGCGGAACCGGTGGCAAGCAGCGCGGCGAAGCCCAGGATAAACAGTTTCATGGCAGTAGTTCTCTTAAAGGGTCGGCTGCCGGGATTGGCAGTGAGTTCACAGTAACCAGGCGCCCCAAACAGCCAACCAACAGGATCATGACAAGTTCGTAATCAACGGATTCAAGGCTGGCGACCGGACGCTTCGAGGATCAGGTCGGTGATTTCCTTGGCGTGGGACACCAACGACAAGTGGCTCGAAGGCAGCTCGATGGTGGTGGCGTTCATGCGCTTGGCGAGGAAGCGTTCCAGCTCCGGGTTGATGGTCTGGTCATTGCTCGACACGGCGTACCAGGACGGCTTGGTGTGCCAGGCGGCATTCACGGTGCGATCACTGAACAGCGTCTTGGTAATCGGTTGTTGTACGGCGTACAGCTCCAGTGCCTTGGCGCGGGGCACGTCGGCGGCGAAGTACTTCAGGAACGCGTCCTGGTTCAGGGTCAGGTAACCGTCGTGCTCTTCAACGCCGGCTCGCACCGGCATGCTCGGGTATTTGGCGGAGAGCGCGACGAAGTCTTCATTGGCGTCCGGCGCGCGGGCTGCCACATACACCAGAGAGCTGACCTTCGGGTTCGCGCCGGCGTCGCTGACCACGGTGCCGGCGTAGGAATGGCCGACCAGGACGGTAGGACCGTCCTGTTGATCGAGTACGCGGTTGGTGGCGGCGACGTCATCGGCCACCGAGGTCAGCGGGTTCTGTACGGCGGTGACATGCAGGCCGGCGGCCTGAAGACGGGTGATCACCTCGGACCAGCTCGAGCCGTCCGCCCAGGAGCCGTGCACCAGGACCACGTTGTTGGCTTTGATCGGTGCGACGGTGCCGGCCATGGCGGTACCGGTGCCCAGCATCAACAAGCTGGCGGCGATCAGGCAGAGTGTGCTTGCAGGTTTCATCGTGCGGCCCTTCATCAGTGTGCAGGTGTGTCACCCGGTGGGGGTGACTGACGACGTCACTGTATGAAGTGAGGGTGCTGACAAGACTTACAGCTTCATTACATGCTTGTAATGCAAAGGGGGAGGGCAGTGCTCTGCAACGTTTACAAGTGTTGACGTGATCCGTAGATTGCATCGGAGTCAGCATTTGTCAGCGATAAAAAGGAAACCCCGCAGTGTCTATTCAAGGTCCAGCCGCATTTACCCAACGCTACCGCGCCTTTTTATTCGATATGGACGGGACCTTGCTCAACTCTATCGCCGCCGCCGAACGGGTCTGGGGTATCTGGGCTGAACGCCACGGCCTGGAGGTGGCGGCTTTTCTGAGTACCATTCACGGTGCACGAGCCATTGATACGATCACCCGACAGGCATTGCCAGGCGTGGACGCTGAAGTTGAAGCGCAGTGGATAACCGAGGCGGAAATCAACGATGTCGAGGGTGTCGTCGCGATTCCAGGCGCTGTCGAGTTTCTGAACAGTTTGCCTGGCGATCAGTGGGCGCTGGTCACGTCTGCCCCCAGGGAGTTGGCGTTGCGCCGCCTGCAAGCGGCGGGCATTGCGCCGCCGGCAGTGCTGGTAACAGCCGAGGATGTCGCCAGCGGCAAACCGGATCCGGCTTGTTATGTGCTGGGTGCGCAGCGTCTGGGCGTACCGGTGCAGGACTGCCTGGTGTTCGAGGATGCGACGGTGGGGATTCGCGCCGCGGAGGCGGCGGGGGCTGACGTGGTAGTCGTGACCTCGACGCACTTGCAGCCCATGGTCACGGTACATGCGTCGATTCAGGGGTATGAGCGCGTGCGCGTGCATCGTAACGATGACGGGTTGCTGAGTTTATCGATCGTCGTGGCTTGATACACGAAAGCCAAACCCGTTATCGCTCCTGATTCATCAGCTGCCGGGTCGGTCTGACCTTACGCTGTTTTCCGGTAGGGCCTGCAGTCGGCTGCTGCGAAGGCCCTGGCGGGACATCACCATTTCTCTGAGGATTTCGTTCGCCAGCCGGGCTATCGCTTCTGGGCCGCGATAGTGCGCGCGCACGATACCGGTGATTGCAAAGTGGTCGGTTTCAGGGCCGCTGAGAACAGCCGACAATGTGCCGTCAGCGTGCAGTGTGCAGGCGATTGTGTAACTGGGCAGGCGGGCCGCCAGCGCAGTTTCAATTTCGGATTTACTCAGGTTATCCATCTGTTTCAGCCCTTAATACTGACCGTGCAAGCCCAAGCATAGGTCTTGCTGCGACACTGTAAATGCCGGTGATCTGATAGCCCGCAAGGAGGCGTCATCGTGCAGTTTTGTGGTGCGTTCGTTGAGCGGCGCGTTGACACAACTTGCGCAGAATCGCCTTCTGAATAGGCTTGAGGCAGAACGCAAACAGGTAACCGCACAGAAACAGCGCCAGATCAGGCCAAGAGCTACCATGGGAGGCACTGCTACTTTCAATTTCGTATCTCAGGCCATAACCCAGCGTCACGAAGACCAGCCCTATCAGCAGGACGATCCACCAGGACTTGGAAACGAGGGGCTTGGGGGCGGCGTGCCTCATCGACGTGCTCCTGAATGCACTCGGACGGCAGGATAAGAGTCAGAAGATTCGGCTGTGGATTACGCAACAAGTTCAAGTCGTCAAGACAGTTTCATCTTGGGGCGAAGCGCAAGGCGCAAAGCGTGCTGTTCACGCAAGAGACTCGAGCAGCCTTTAAGGGTCTTCGCCAGCCGTTACAGTGAACGAAAGGGCTGGCTACTGAGAGTGCGTCAAGGAGTCTGGTTTTTGTCCGGAGCCGTCAGGCCAGCCTGGATACGCTGGTAAATCTCCTCGCGATGCACGGCAACGTCCTTGGGTGCGTTGATGCCGATTCGTACTTGCTGGCCGCTGACGCCCAGAATGGTGATCGTGATGTCATCACCGATGTTTATGCTTTCACCGACTTTGCGGGTGAGTATAAGCATGGACTTCTCCTTGATTACTTTTAAGGACACATGTTTCAGACAGGGCAGATGTCGGATGTGTGTAGCTTACTGCTAAGCGCTTCCCTGTGACTGCCTCTTTTAGGACGCATAGAGGCGACATTAATTCCCATGGCGGCATCATACAGGTCTGCGATACATCATTCGCATTGTTTAAGCCAACGTTTATGACGGCCAGAATAGACAGTGAATGATAAAGTTGCCTCTTTATCCTCAAAGGAGCAGGGCAGTGCGTAAAGTAGCGATGGCAATTGCGGTGTTGGCATTGGCCGGTTGCGGTGAAGGCAAACCTGTCGAAGCGCCCAAGGCCAAGCCTGCCGTGACTGAAAGCCAGCCAGACACCGGCGCGATTGCCGCTCAGGAATGGGATGTGTGGGTCGGCCCGCCGGACCACAAGCTCCAGGCAATCACTGACTTGACTGCCTGGTTGCTGGAACATGGGTTTAATTTTTATATCGTGAAAACAGACGGCAAGGACGATGTCCTGTTGGGGCCGTTCGCCAGTAAGGCCGAAGCCGAAGCCAAGCAGGCGCAACTGACCGAAAAACTGGCCCGCGCCAAGAAAAATGACACCGAGTCCCAGGTGATTGAACACAAGGCTGCACAGTAACCAACAGACCGGGCGGGAGCTCCTCCCGCCCTCAACCGCAGGCTTTCAGGTTAACCGGGCCGACAAACTCGTTGCCCCGCCCCATCACGCAGGCCACGGTCTGGTTGCGCTGGCGCTCCCAGGTTTGTACCGGGTAAGTCTTGTTCCAGGCTTCATATAGTTGGCGGTCCTGTTTCGACAGGCGCAAACCATATTGTTTGCTCATGTAAAAGTAGGTCCGGGCAATCATTCCGCGAATGGAAGGGCGCGGCATGACCTTTTTTGCCTTGAAGTCCACTTGGGTCAAACATGAGCCGTACTGTCCGGTTTGCACAGGCAGCCAACCAAAACTGAAGTTATTGCGGTCACCATTGACCTCCCCGATGCTCGGCACCAGGTTGTGCAAGTCGGCCTCTGCACGCTTGAACACATCATCGCGGCGCGTACAGTTCTTGCGTCCACCGTTCTGCCAGCATTGACGCTGATGGCCGATCTGCCAGGCTGGAACGATATGCTCCCATTCGATGCGTGCGGCACGGTTGGCATTTTTGCGTGGAATATACCCGCAGGCTTTTAAATTCACCCGGTTGCCGGTGTATTTGCAGCCGCAGTAAAACTCTGTGGATTGTGGCGCATAGAGTTTCCAGGCAACTTTCTTGGCTTCGCTGAAGGTTCGAGGCGCCTGGGCGTTGGCAGTAATGGCAAAAAACAGACAAAACAACGCAGTAAAGCGAACACTCATTGAATCAATCTTCCTTCGGCACAACCCAGAAAATCTGCACACCACCGTCGTCCCGATAAGCGAGGGTGACGTTGTCGTTCTCTGCAATTTCTTCCAGCAAGCGCGCCCATTCATCTTCGGGCTCTTCCGGTAAACGGAAGATCAAGGCTGCCTTGGCTTTCTGGGCATTGGTCGAATTGATGATTTTTTGCACACGAACGGCCAAGCGTGCGTAAGCGTCAGGCGGGGTTGGGGCTGCGGAAGAGGACTTTGCCACGGAGCATTCCTTAGTTTGCTGTATGTGTATACAGTATTTAACTATAAGGAATTTCGCAACTGCTTAAAACTCAGGGCTTGCGCGGGGAGTTGTGGCGGGGAAGTTTCAAGGGAAGATAGAGGCGAGTAAACCCGCCTCCACAGTGTTATCAGAAATCAATATTCCCAGAACATCCGTTGCAGCTCTTTGCTGTCTTGGGTCTTGGTCAGCGCAACCATCGCCAGGATCCGCGCTTTCTGCGGGTTCAGGTCATGGGCAACCACCCAGTCGTACTTGTCGTCAGGCTGTTCGGCGTTACGCAGCACGAAACCGCCGGCGTTCACGTGGGACGAGCGAATGATCTGCACCCCTTGTTTGCGCAGTTCCTGCAGGGCAGGGACGACCTTGGAAGACACCGAACCATTGCCAGTGCCGGCATGGATGATGGCTTTGGCGCCAGCCTGAGCCAGGGCCTTGACGGCGGTGTCGCTCACATTGCCGTAGCCATAAGCGATTTCAACGTCCGGCAGGCTTTTGATGGTTTTGATATCGAATTCAGAATCCAGGGTGTGGCGCTTGGCCGGCAGGCGGAACCAGTAGGATTTGCCTTCAACCACCATGCCCAACGGGCCCCATGGGCTCTTGAACGCTTCGGTCTTGATATTGATCATCTTGCTGACGTCACGACCCGACTGGATCTCATCGTTCATGGTGACCAGCACGCCCTTGCCGCGTGCATCTTTGCTGCCAGCGACGGCGACGGCGTTGTACAGGTTGAGCATGCCGTCCGCCGACATGGCGGTGCCTGGACGCATCGAGCCGACCACCACGATTGGCTTGTCGGTTTTTTCCACCAGGTTCAGGAAGTAGGCGGTTTCTTCGAGGGTGTCGGTACCGTGCGTAATCACGATGCCGTCGACGTCCTTGCTGTCGGCCAGTTCGGCAACACGGCGACCCAGTTGCAGCAGGTTTTCATTGTTGATGCTTTCGGACGCAATTTGCATCACTTGCTCGCCGCGCACATTGGCAATCTGGCTAAGCTCAGGAACACCAGCGATCAATTGCTCGATGCCGACCTTGGCCGCCTGATAAGTGGCGCTGTTGGCAGCGCTGGCGCCAGCGCCGGCAATAGTGCCGCCGGTGGCAAGAATCACCACATTGGACAGTTTGGTCTTAGTTTCAACTTCCTTTGCCTGAGCGGCAACGGGGAACAGCAGCAGGAGGGCGAGTGCGCCCGGAACAAAAGACTTCAGTGCAGATTTCATTATTTTTCTCTCTGGTTTTTGATGAGTGCGGTCGCAGGTTCATCTAGAACACCCGGGCGGTTCTGAACGCCACGAGGTGCCAGGAAAAAGCAGGATTTGTACCAAGCTGATTGTGTTCGTGCCTATAAATTAAGCTGTTGATTTAAAACACTATTTACAGATATCCCAGAGGACATGAAAAAGCACACGTCCGGCTTTCCGAACGGGGAGGCAGTATCGTGTTCGGTTGTCCGAAGGCCATCAGGGCATATCGACAGGTTGCGTATGACATGAGTGTCACAGGCTGTCGTTTTAGAGAACGGGCGGGCGAGGGCGATGTTTAGTCGCATCCACCGAATGGGGCGCAATGGCAGGTAGCAATGGGCTTGGATGAAAGGCGTTTTTCACCCGTTGACAAATCTCGACAAGGTTCTCATAGTTTGACTAACGCAAACGTTTGCGAGACGGTCTGCCGTGCAAGCGTTGCTCACAATAATCATAAGATCGGAGTGAACCCATGAAGCTGCCATTTGCTGGACGTCTTCTTGCTGTCGCTGTGCTTGCCGCTGCATCCGCTGCTCTGCCCCTTTCCTCTGCTTTTGCCGATGACGCCGCCGCCAAACCCAAGGTCGGCCTGGTGATGAAGTCCCTCGCCAACGAATTCTTCGTGACCATGCAGGACGGCGCCAAGAAGTATCAAAAAGACCACGCCGGTGATTTCGACATGATCACCAACGGGATCAAGAACGAAACCGATACCAGCGCGCAGATCGATATCGTCAACCAGATGATCCTCGCCAAAGTAAACGCCATCGTGATTGCTCCGGCTGATTCCAAGGCGTTGGTCACCGTATTGAAGAAAGCTTCCGATGCGGGCATCAAGGTCGTCAACATCGACAACCGCCTTGATCCGGATGTACTGAAAAGCAAAAACCTCGATATTCCGTTCGTAGGCCCGGATAACCGTAAAGGCTCCAAGCTGGTCGGTGACTACCTGGCCAAGCAACTGGCCGCGGGTGACAAGGTCGGCATCATCGAAGGTGTCCCGACCACCACCAACGCGCAGCAGCGCACCGCAGGCTACAAGGACGCGATGGACGCTGCCGGCATGAAGATCGTCTCCACTCAGTCGGGCAACTGGGAAATCGACCAGGGTCAGAAAGTCGCCTCCGCCATGTTGAGCGAATACCCGGACCTCAAGGCACTGTTGGCGGGTAACGACAACATGGCCTTGGGCGCTGTCTCTGCCGTGCGCGCTGCGGGTAAAGCCGGCAAAGTGCTGGTCGTAGGCTACGACAACATCGAAGCCATCAAACCAATGCTGCAAGATGGCCGTGTGCTTGCGACCGCTGACCAGGCTGCCGCCCAGCAAGCCGTGTTCGGTATCCAGAACGCGCTCAAGCTGGTCAAGGGTGAGAAAGTCGATGCCAAAGACGGTGTGATCGAAACCCCGGTCGAACTCGTCCTCAAGAAGTAATCCTGGCAGCACCCAACAGCGCCCGCTCGTCCTGAGTGGGCGCCTGGAGATTTTCCTATGTCATCTTCCGCCCCGAACGCTGTCCTCTCGGTCAGCGGTATCGGCAAGACCTATGCCCAACCGGTTCTGTCCGACATCACCCTGACGCTCAATCGTGGGGAAGTGCTGGCGCTGACCGGTGAGAACGGCGCAGGTAAAAGTACGCTGTCGAAAATTATCGGCGGGCTGGTCACGCCGACCACCGGGCATATGCAGTTCAATGGTCAGGACTACCGTCCCGGCAGCCGCACCCAGGCTGAAGAGCTGGGCGTGCGCATGGTCATGCAGGAACTCAACCTGCTGCCCACACTGACCGTGGCCGAAAACCTGTTTCTGGATAACCTGCCCAGCAAATGTGGCTGGATCAGCCGTAAGCAACTGCGCAAAGCCGCGATCGAAGCCATGGCCCAGGTCGGCCTGGATGCGATTGACCCCGACACGCTGGTCGGCACCTTGGGCATTGGCCATCAACAAATGGTCGAAATCGCCCGCAATCTGATCGGCGACTGCCACGTACTGATTCTCGACGAACCCACGGCGATGCTTACCGCGCGCGAAGTCGAAATGCTCTTTGAACAAATCACTCGCCTGCAGGCTCGGGGCGTGGCGATCATTTATATTTCACACCGGCTCGAAGAGCTGGCCCGTGTTGCCCAGCGTATTGCGGTATTGCGCGACGGCAAACTGGTCTGCGTCGAGCCGATGGCCAACTACAACAGTGAGCAACTGGTCACCCTGATGGTCGGGCGCGAGCTGGGTGAACAGATCGACCTGGGCCCGCGCACTATCGGCGGCCCCGCCTTGACCGTGAAAGGGCTGACCCGCTCGGACAAGGTGCGTGATGTGTCCTTTGAAGTGCGCGCCGGTGAGATCTATGGCATCTCCGGCCTGATCGGCGCCGGCCGCACCGAGCTGTTGCGCCTGATCTTCGGCGCGGACCTGGCGGACAGCGGCACTGTCGCCTTGGGTTCGCCGGCCCAGGTGGTGAGCATTCGTTCCCCGGTGGATGCGGTGGGCCATGGCATTGCCCTGATCACCGAAGACCGCAAGGGCGAAGGCCTGCTGTTGACCCAGTCGATCAGCGCCAACATTGCTTTGGGCAACATGCCGGAAATTTCCGGCGGCGGCGTGGTGAACAGCCGCGACGAAACCGCCTTGGCCAAGCGCCAGATCGACGCCATGCGCATCCGCAGCTCCAGTCCGGCGCAGTTGGTGTCCGAGCTGTCGGGCGGTAACCAGCAGAAAGTCGTGATCGGCCGTTGGCTGGAGCGCGATTGCGCGGTGATGCTGTTCGATGAGCCGACCCGAGGCATCGACGTCGGCGCCAAGTTCGACATTTATGCCTTGCTCGGCGAATTGACGCGCCAGGGCAAAGCGCTGGTGGTGGTGTCCAGCGACCTGCGTGAGCTGATGCTGATCTGTGACCGCATCGGTGTGCTGTCCGCCGGGCGCTTGATCGAAACCTTCGAGCGCGACAGCTGGACCCAGGACGAATTGCTCGCCGCCGCTTTTGCCGGCTACCAAAAACGTGACGCGCTGCTCAACGACGCAGCGCTTAGGGATACCCCATGAAAACCACAACTTCCCCGGGTAAAACCGGCGGCAACTTCTACGGCCTGGGCACTTACCTGGGCCTGGCTGGCGCCTTACTGGCGATGATCGCGCTGTTCTCAGTGTTGAGCGATCACTTCCTGTCCTATGACACCTTCAGCACCCTGGCCAACCAGATACCGGACTTGATGGTATTGGCGGTGGGCATGACGTTCATCCTGATTATCGGCGGCATCGACCTGTCGGTTGGCTCGGTGCTGGCGTTGGCCGCGTCGGCGGTCAGTGTGGCGATTCTCGGCTGGGGCTGGAGCGTGCTGCCGGCAGCGCTGCTGGGCATGGGCTGTGCGGCAGTGGCAGGCACCATCACCGGCTCGATTACTGTGGCCTGGCGAATCCCCTCGTTTATTGTGTCCCTCGGCGTACTGGAGATGGCGCGCGGCGTGGCGTACCAAATGACTGGCTCGCGCACCGCCTATATTGGTGATTCGTTTGCCTGGCTGTCGAACCCGATTGCCTTCGGAATTTCGCCGTCGTTCATCATTGCCTTGCTGGTGATCATTGCCGCTCAGTTGGTGTTGACGCGCACGGTGTTTGGTCGCTACCTGATCGGTATCGGCACCAATGAAGAGGCCGTGCGCCTGGCCGGGATCAATCCCAAGCCGTACAAAATCCTGGTATTCAGCCTGATGGGGCTGTTGGCCGGTGTGGCGGCACTGTTCCAGATTTCGCGCCTGGAAGCGGCGGACCCGAATGCCGGCTCCGGCCTGGAGCTGCAGGTGATCGCCGCTGTGGTGATCGGCGGCACCAGCTTGATGGGCGGACGCGGTTCGGTTATCAGCACCTTTTTCGGCGTGTTGATCATTTCGGTACTGGCCGCTGGCCTTGCGCAGATCGGTGCTACGGAGCCCACCAAACGCATCATCACCGGTGCTGTGATCGTGATTGCCGTGGTCCTCGACACTTACCGCAGCCAGCGCGCCAGCCGGCGAGTCTGAACCATGGCGACGATCAAGGATGTGGCAGCGCTTGCGGGTATTTCCTACACCACCGTGTCCCATGTGGTGAACAAGACGCGGCCGGTGAGTGAGCCTGTGCGGATCAAGGTCGAAGCGGCAATCAAGCAGCTCGACTATGTGCCCAGTGCGGTCGCGCGATCGCTCAAGGCCAAGACCACCGCCACCATTGGCCTGTTGGTGCCGAACAGCCTCAACCCGTATTTTGCCGAGTTGGCCCGCGGGATCGAGGATTACTGCGAGCGTAATGGCTATTGCGTGATCCTCTGCAACTCCGACGACAACGCTGAAAAACAGCGCAGCTACTTGCGTGTGTTGCTCGAAAAGCGCATCGACGGCTTGATCGTGACCTCGGTAGGGGGCGACGACAGCGGCCTTGCCGCTGGCTTGAGCGCAGTGCGCACGCCCATGGTGATCGTCGACCGTGCGCTGGATGGCATCGATGTCGATCTGGTGCGCATCGACCACGAGGAGGGCGCCTACCTGGCGACCCGGCACTTGCTTGAACTCGGTCACCGCGACATCGCCTGCATTGGTGGCCCCGGCCACACCCGCGTGGCGCAAATGCGTCTGGCGGGGTATCACCGGGCGCTGCGTGAGGCGGGCGTGCAAGTGGCGGCCAATCGCACTCAAGAGAGCGACTTCACCAGCATCGGCGGGTATGCCGCAGCCGTGCAGTTGCTGTCGGACAATCCGCCGAGCGCGATCTTTGCCAGTAACGATATGATCGGTTTCGGCGTGTTGCGCGCTGCGGCAGAGCGCAATATTCGCGTGCCCGGCGAATTGTCGGTGATTGGTTTCGATGATATTCAAATGGGCCGTTACGTGTACCCGGCGCTGACCACGGTCGGGCAGTCGATCGTGCAACTGGGCGAAACGGCGGCCGAGCTTTTGCTGCGAAGAATTGCAACCCCCCAACTGCCGATCGATCAACGTATCGTGACGCCGAGTATTGTTTTGCGTGAGTCGACGGCGCCGGTCGCCGGTGTGTTCGCCCAATACCGCTGAACCGAATTGATGAGTACTGATGTATGCCAGCAAAAGTAGTGGTAATAGGCAGCTTGAACATGGACTTGGTCACCCGCGCCAGTCGGTTGCCGCGTGCCGGTGAAACCCTGATCGGCCAAACGTTCTCTACCGTCCCCGGCGGCAAGGGCGCCAACCAGGCAGTGGCTGCTGCGCGTCTGGGCGCTGATGTGGCGATGATCGGCTGTGTCGGCACTGATGCCTACGGGGCCCAATTGCGTGATGCGCTGGTGGTGGAGGGCATTGATTGTCAGGCCGTGAGCACGGTAGACGGCTCCAGCGGCGTGGCGTTGATTGTGGTGGATGACAGCAGCCAGAACGCAATTGTGATCGTGGCCGGCGGCAACGGTGCGCTGACGCCAGCCTCGTTGCAACGGGCTGACGCAGTGTTGCAGGGCGCCGACGTCATCGTCTGCCAGCTGGAATCGCCGATGGACACGGTAGGTCAGGCCCTCAAGCGCGGACGTGAACTGGGCAAGACGGTGATCCTCAATCCGGCACCCGCCAGCGGCCCTTTGCCGGCCGAATGGTATGCCTCGATTGACTACCTGATTCCCAATGAAAGTGAAGCCGCCGCCTTGAGCGGCGTGACGGTCGACTCTCTCGACAGTGCCAAGGTCGCTGCGACGCAGTTGATCAAGGCAGGCGCGGGCAAGGTCATCATCACCCTCGGTGCCCAGGGCGCATTGTTTGCCGATGGCCAAGGCTTTGAGCATCTGGTGGCGCCCAAGGTCAAGGCGGTGGACACCACGGCGGCGGGCGACACCTTTGTCGGCGGGTTTGCCGCCGCGCTCGCTAATGGCAAGAGCGAAGCCGAGGCCATCCGCTTTGGTCAGGTGGCCGCAGCGCTGTCTGTGACTCGCGCCGGTGCGCAACCCTCTATTCCCACGCTGCATGACGTTCAAGGTTTTGTGCCCTCATGAAAAAGACACCGCTGCTCAATATTGCCCTGTCGCGTGTCATTGCGTCTCTCGGTCACGGTGACGTCCTGGTGATCGGCGATGCCGGCTTGCCCGTGCCGCCGGGTGTCGAGCTGATCGACCTGGCGCTGACCCAAGGTATTCCTGACTTCATCAGCACCCTGCGCATTGTGCTCAGCGAGATGCAGGTGGAAAGCCACGTACTGGCCGAAGAAATCCTGCTCAAGCAACCGCCTGCACTCACTGCGCTCAACACCCTGACCGAGCAGGCAGCCCTGGGCGAGCGACGCCTGGTCAGCCACGAAGAATTCAAGCAACTGAGCCGCAAGGCTCGCGCCGTCGTGCGCACCGGCGAGTGCCAGCCTTATTGCAATATCGCGCTGGTGTCCGGCGTAACTTTCTAGAGATTTCCTACGACAAGGAGTGTTTCATGCAACGTGGTCTTCCATCCCTGAAAAACCTGTTTCGGAGTGTCCTGCTTTTGTCCGCGCTCACAGCAGCCAGCGCCCACGCGGCGGAAAAAATCGACCTGATCATCGACACCGACCCGGGTGCTGACGATGTAGTGGCCTTGCTGTTTGCAATGGCCTCTCCACAGGAATTGAATATTCGTGCGCTGACCACCGTCGCCGGTAACGTGCGCCTCGACAAAACCTCCCGCAATGCGCGCCTGGCCCGCGAATGGGCAGGGCGCGAGGATATTCCGGTGTACGCAGGGGCGCCAAAACCGATGCTGCGCACGCCGATCTACGCCGAGAATATTCACGGTAAAGAGGGTATTTCGGGCGTTACCGTGCACGAGCCGAAAAAAGGCCTGGCCGAAGGCAATGCCGTTGATTACCTGATCAAGACCCTGAGCACCGCCAAGCCCCACAGCATCACCATCGCCATGCTCGGCCCACAGACCAACCTGGCGCTGGCGTTGACCCAGGCTCCGGAAATCACCCAAGGCATCAAGGAAGTGGTGGTGATGGGCGGTGCGCACTTCAACGGCGGCAATATCACGCCGGTGGCCGAATTCAACTTGTTTGCCGACCCTATTGCGGCTGAGGTCGTGCTCAAAAGCGGCGTCAAGTTGACTTACCTGCCACTGGACGTCACCCACAAGGTGTTGACCAGTGAAGCGCGCCTCAAGCAAATCGCCGATATCAACAACAACGCGAGCAAAGTCGTCGGCGATATTCTGAATGAATACGTCAAAGGCGATATGGAGCACTACGGCATTCCAGGCGGCCCGGTTCACGATGCCACCGTTATTGCCTACCTGCTCAAACCTGAGCTGTTCAGCGGCCGTGAAGTCAATGTGGTGGTGGACAGCCGTGAAGGCCCGACCTTCGGCCAGACCATTGTCGATTGGTACGATGGCCTGAAGCAGCCGAAGAATGCCTTCTGGGTCGAGAACGGCGATGCTCAGGGCTTCTTCGATCTGCTGACCGAGCGTCTGGCGCGTCTGAAGTAATGTGTGTGCCGGTCGGCGTTCGTCGGCCGGTTCTTATTCGCGCTCTGGGTTGTGTGCGCCCATGTGATCGGCCGGGTATTTTTCGAATACCTGGCCGATGAAGGCCTGTGCAGCCTGAGTGCCGAGTTCCTTGACCAGCAGGTCGATTCCGATGATTGCCAACTCCTCCGGGCTTCCGGGGCTGTAGGAGCTTTGTCCTTGGGGCCACTTGGCTTTGATGTCGGCTTGGAGGGTAACAGTGGTCATGGGTGTCTCGCGGGGTTGAAAGTACTGGGCAGTGCGCTAAAACGCGGCTTTTACCGGCGCAGTTAACCATTTTTGGGTGGCGTTTGGCACTGCTACTTAGGCATGAGGCATGTGCTGTGCGACACTGTGGCCCTGTTTAATTGCCGGGGAACGCCAGGTGCAGATCGATTTGAACAACCCCGAGAACCTGACGCTGGAGGCTGTTCGTCAGTTGCTGGCCAGCGCCAGCGATGACCAGCATACCCAGCTGCGGGTGACCAAGGCCGGGATTGCCTACATCTCGTCAGGCGTGGTGGGCGGCACTGATATCGCCGGCTTGCTGTTTCGCCTTGAGACCTGGGCCAAAGGCTCCGGTTATGTCGGTAACGTAGCGGCCAGTGATGAAGTCTGGGTCATGCAGATATTCAACGCGCTCAAGCAGAACTGGCCGAAGCCGCCGTTCGACTACATCGACATCTACTGAATACATTCATATCTGGTGACGATTGACCGAGCGAATGCTCGGCCTGAGTCAGGCAGACTTGCCTGCGGGCGATTCACGTCTTGAAACCAATCCCCCAGATCGCTGTCGCACGATCTCTGTCCATTTTTATCATAGGAGGCTTCATGCCTTGGAAGCTCGCATCATTCGGTACTTTGTTGGCAGCATTCGCGTTGGCGGGTTGCAGCACCCCGGGTACCTCTGAGCCAGCCAAAGACGCCGCCGTGGCCGATGCCGGTCATAGCCGCTGTGAGGCGAAGGCCGCCGAGTTCGCGATCGGCCAGAAAGCCTCGCCCCAATTGCTGGAGCAGGCGCGTACACGTGCCGGTGCGCAGAACGCACGTATCCTCAAGCCTAATGACATGATCACCCTGGAATACCGCTCCGACCGCCTGAACCTGAACACCGATGACAATCTGGTGATCACGCGAGTCAACTGCGGCTAAGAACCTCGGCACTTTTGTAGCGCCCATAAAAAACCCCGTCGCATGGACGGGGTTTTTTTTAGCTCAGCGGAGAATTACTCGCCGCGAACCTGTGCAGCTTGCATACCCTTTTGGCCTTTCTCAGCCACGAAGGAAACGGTTTGGCCTTCTTTCAGGCTTTTGAAACCGTCGCTTTCGATAGCTTTGAAGTGTACGAACAGGTCGTCACCGCCACCTTGAGGAGTGATGAAGCCGAAGCCTTTTTCATCGTTGAACCATTTAACGGTGCCGGTTTGGCGATTAGACATGGTGTATCTCCAAGAAACATATATTTTCAGTAGTGCTGTGCTGCTCAGGCCAACTGGGCACACTTGGCTATCATAGTCGAAATGTTCGACTTGGGAGCCCCCCCAAGGCATTGTTTGCTAATCAATAGCGTTGCATTTGCTGCCTGGGCTGGCTGAAAGCCCCGATTTACGGGGCTTTGGTGCGAAATATCAGCTGTTAAAAAAAGCCGTAAAAGCTGCGTAATTTGTGCGAAATGGCAGTTTTCGGGCTGTTTTTTCAGCGCGACGGCCGTCTGATCAGTGGTCGTTCTGATTATTTCTTCACGACTTTGCAGGACGAAATAGCCGCGACAGCTTTGTTCTTAAGCGCCGGATCTGCGTTCTGGTTGGTCATGAGCTCCTTGATCTCTGCGGTGCTCAATTCGGCGTTGATCTTGTCAGCGCCACATTCGCAATGGTCTTTGGCAGTTTTGGCGTCCACGCTTTGCTGGGCTGCCGAGCTGCAATCTTTGATGAAGTTGTCGCGAGCGCCGGTTGGCCAGTTCGATGGGGCGGCTGCCTGGGCGCCGAGCGACAGGAAGGCCAGGGAAGCAGCGAGAGCGAGGGTCGAGGTGAAACGCATCATGTGGATGCTCCTTTGGGTCGAGGACGAACAGCGATTCTCGGTGTGTTTGAGGCATGGCGTACAGCTCAAGTTCACTTTTGCACCTATAAAGCCTCGAATTTGTCTTTCAGAAAGGCGGCGCCAGCACGATGACCGTTCATCTGTGCTAGCATCCTCGGCCTGGCTATTTCCAGGCGTGCCAAGTTGCCGCCTTGCCATGTTCTTTTTAGCTCACTCCAGTCACTCTGGTTCGATTATCGGTTGGCCGAAAGGCTCCTGCCGCTGTAAGGCAGGCGTTCATCATTGAACGGCCTGGTGTTGGATCTTGTACTGGCTCATCCCAACCCACGTGACCTTTGGTAGGGGTCACCACTAGGAGAGGAGGCGCCATGCCAACTATTACTCTTCCCGACGGCAGTCAACGTTCATTCGATCATTCGGTATCCGTAGCCGAGGTCGCCGCTTCCATTGGTGCAGGCCTGGCCAAGGCCACCGTAGCCGGCAAGGTCGACGGCAAGCTGGTAGACGCCAGCGACCTGATCACCAGCGACGCCAGCCTGCAAATCATCACGCCCAAGGATCAAGAGGGGCTGGAGATCATTCGCCACTCTTGCGCGCACTTGATCGGCCATGCGGTCAAACAGCTGTACCCCACCGCAAAAATGGTGATCGGTCCGGTTATCGATGAAGGCTTCTATTACGATATCGCCTACGAACGTCCTTTCACTCCGGACGACCTGGCCGCTATCGAGGCGCGCATGCACGCGCTGATCGAAAAAGATTACGACGTAATCAAGAAGGTCACGCCGCGCGCCGAGGTGATCGACGTGTTCACCGCGCGTGGCGAAGACTACAAGCTGCGTCTGGTGGAAGACATGCCGGACGAGCAGGCAATGGGCCTGTACTACCACGAAGAATACGTCGACATGTGCCGTGGCCCGCATGTGCCGAATACGCGCTTCCTCAAGTCGTTCAAGCTGACCAAACTGTCCGGCGCCTACTGGCGCGGCGATGCAAAGAACGAGCAACTGCAGCGTATCTACGGCACTGCCTGGGCTGACAAAAAGCAGCTGGCGGCCTACATCCAGCGCATTGAAGAAGCCGAAAAACGCGACCACCGCAAGATCGGCAAGCGCCTGAACCTGTTCCACCTTCAGGAAGAAGCGCCTGGGATGGTGTTCTGGCACCCGAACGGCTGGACCTTGTACCAGGTGCTCGAGCAGTACATGCGCAAGGTTCAGCGCGAAAACGGCTACCTGGAGATCAAGACTCCGCAGGTCGTTGACCGCAGCCTGTGGGAAAAGTCCGGGCACTGGGCCAACTACGCCGACAACATGTTCACCACTCAGTCGGAAAACCGCGACTACGCCATCAAGCCGATGAACTGCCCATGCCACGTGCAGGTGTTCAACCAGGGCCTGAAAAGCTACCGCGAGTTGCCGATGCGTCTGGCCGAGTTTGGTGCCTGCCACCGTAACGAGCCATCGGGTGCGCTGCACGGCATCATGCGCGTGCGCGGCTTTACTCAGGACGATGCACACATCTTCTGCACCGAAGAGCAGATGCAGGCTGAATCCGCCGCGTTCATCAAGCTGACCATGGACGTTTATCGCGATTTCGGCTTCACCGAAGTCGAAATGAAGCTGTCCACTCGTCCGGAAAAACGCGTCGGCTCCGACGAACTGTGGGATCGCGCCGAAGCTGCACTGGCCGCAGCCCTAGACAGCGCGGGCCTTGCGTACGATCTGCAGCCGGGTGAGGGCGCCTTCTACGGTCCGAAAATCGAGTTCTCGCTGAAAGATTGTCTTGGTCGTGTCTGGCAATGTGGTACTTTGCAGCTCGATTTTAACCTGCCGATCCGTTTGGGAGCCGAATACGTCTCCGAAGACAACAGCCGGAAACACCCGGTTATGTTGCACCGAGCGATCCTTGGCTCGTTCGAACGGTTTGTCGGAATCCTGATCGAGCACTACGAGGGTGCGTTCCCTGCGTGGCTTGCTCCGACCCAGGCAGTGATCATGAATATCACTGATAAACAGGCAGATTTTGCGGCTGAAGTTGAAAAAACTCTCAACGAAAGCGGATTTCGTGCCAAGTCCGACTTGAGAAATGAAAAGATCGGCTTTAAAATCCGCGAGCATACTTTGCTCAAGGTTCCCTATCTTTTGGTTATCGGAGATCGGGAAGTCGAGATGCAGACTGTCGCTGTGCGTACTCGTGAAGGTGCTGACCTGGGCTCGATGCCCGTCGCCCAGTTCGCTGAGTTCCTCGCGCAAGCGGTTTCCCGGCGTGGTCGCCCAGATTCGGAGTAATTATTATTAAGCGTGAAATGAGACAAGATAAACGAGCTGCACCGAAAGCCCCGATCAACGAGAATATCTCGGCACGCGAGGTTCGGTTAATTGGCGCTGACGGCGAGCAGATTGGCATCGTCTCGATTGATGAAGCGCTTCGTATTGCTGAAGAGTCCAAATTGGACCTGGTGGAAATCTCCGCCGATGCAATCCCACCCGTTTGCCGGGTGATGGACTACGGCAAGTCGATCTTCGAGAAGAAGAAGCAGGTTGCCGCAGCGAAGAAGAACCAGAAGCAGATTCAAGTAAAAGAAATCAAGTTTCGTCCAGGGACGGAGGAAGGGGATTACCAGGTAAAACTGCGCAACCTGGTACGTTTCCTGAGTGATGGGGACAGGGCCAAGGTATCCTTGCGATTCCGCGGCCGTGAGATGGCCCACCAGGAGCTGGGGATGGAACTCCTCAAGCGGGTTGAAGCTGACCTGCTGGAGTATGGTTCCGTCGAGCAGCATCCTAAGATGGAAGGACGCCAGCTGATTATGGTCATCGCCCCGAAAAAGAAGAAGTAATCAACAGGGCACGGCAGGCCTTCTGATTATGTTTATCAACTGAATGCGGAGTATCCGAACATGCCAAAGATGAAGACTAAAAGTGGTGCTGCTAAGCGGTTTCTGAAAACTGCTAACGGTATCAAGCATAAGCACGCTTTCAAGAGCCACATCCTGACCAAAATGTCGACCAAGCGTAAGCGTCAACTGCGCGGTAGCAGCTTGCTGCATCCGTCTGACGTGGCAAAAGTCGAGCGCATGCTGCGCCTTCGTTAATTTTTGGATCAAGACTAGAGGAAGTAACTCATGGCTCGTGTAAAGCGTGGCGTCATTGCCCGTAAACGTCACAAAAAAATTCTGAAACTCGCTAAAGGCTACTACGGCGCGCGCTCACGCGTATTCCGTGTTGCCAAGCAAGCGGTAATCAAGGCAGGCCAATACGCCTACCGTGACCGTCGTCAGAAAAAACGTCAGTTCCGCGCTCTGTGGATCGCTCGTATCAATGCTGGTGCTCGTGTTAACGGTCTGTCCTACAGCCGTTTCATCGCTGGCCTGAAAAAAGCGTCCATCGAAATCGACCGTAAGGTTCTGGCTGAACTGGCCGTGAACGATAAAGCGGTGTTTGCTGCGATTGTCGAGAAAGCTAAAGCCACCTTGGCTTAAGTACCCCCGACAGTCACCCTGGGCTGCTCCTGCAGCTCAAGGTGGTAAACGTCATAAATAGGGGAAGAGCCTTCAAGCTCTTCCCCTATTTTGTATCTGGAGTCTGTACATGGAAAACCTGGACGCGCTCGTCGCTCAAGCCCTTGAGGCTGTGCAAAGCGCTGAAGATGTAAATGCCCTGGAGCAAATCCGGGTTCACTACCTTGGCAAGAAAGGTGAATTGACTCAGGTGATGAAGACCCTGGGGAATTTGCCGGCTGAAGAGCGTCCGCAAGTCGGTGCGCTGATCAACGTTGCCAAGGAGCGTGTCACAGAGGTTCTCAATGCGCGCAAGGCGTCGCTCGAGGAGGCCGATCTTGCGGCCAAACTCGCCGCCGAGTCCATTGACGTGACCCTGCCTGGCCGTGGCCAGGCCTCGGGCGGTCTGCATCCGATCACCCGGACTCTGGAACGTATCGAGCAGTTCTTTACCCACATCGGCTACGGCATTGCCGAAGGCCCTGAGGTCGAAGACGACTATCACAACTTCGAGGCGCTCAACATCCCAGGCCATCACCCGGCCCGGTCGATGCACGACACCTTCTATTTCAACGCGAACATGCTGTTGCGCACCCATACCTCGCCGGTACAGGTCCGCACCATGGAAGCGACCAAGCCGCCGATCCGCATCGTCTGCCCAGGCCGTGTGTACCGTAGCGACTCGGATATCACCCACTCGCCGATGTTCCACCAGGTCGAAGGCCTGCTGGTTGATCGCGACATCAATTTCGCCGACCTCAAAGGCACCATCGAAGAATTCCTGCGGGTGTTCTTCGAAAAAGAGCTGGCGGTGCGATTCCGTCCTTCGTTCTTCCCGTTCACCGAGCCGTCCGCTGAAGTCGACATGGAATGCGTGATGTGCAGCGGCAAAGGCTGCCGGGTCTGCAAACAGACCGGTTGGCTGGAAGTGATGGGCTGCGGCATGGTTCACCCTAACGTGCTGCGCATGTCCGGGATCGACCCGGAAGAGTTCTCGGGCTTTGCCTTCGGCATGGGCGTTGAGCGCCTGGCCATGCTGCGTTACGGCGTGAACGACTTGCGTCTGTTCTTCGACAACGACTTGCGGTTCCTCGCGCAATTTCGCTAGTCGTAACGAATCTTTAGGAGAGCAGGATGAAATTCAGTGAACAATGGCTGCGTGGCTGGGTAAGCCCGCAGGTAGATCGCGACGAGCTGGTTGCTCGTCTGTCGATGGCCGGTCTTGAGGTCGATAGCGTCACGCCGGCCGCCGGTGTTTTCAGCGGCGTCGTGGTGGGCGAGGTGCTGAGCACCGAGCAGCACCCGGATGCCGACAAATTGCGTGTGTGTCAGGTCAGTGACGGCGCGCAGACGTTTCAGGTCGTGTGCGGAGCGCCTAACGTGCGCCCGGGCCTGAAGATTCCGTTTGCCATGATCGGCGCCGAACTGCCGGGTGACTTCAAGATCAAGAAAGCCAAGCTGCGTGGCGTTGAATCCAACGGCATGCTGTGCTCCCAGGCTGAACTGCAAGTGGGCGAAGGCAACGACGGCCTGATGGAACTGCCGGCCGACGCGCCAGTGGGCCAGGACATCCGCGTTTACCTGGAACTCGAAGACGCCAGCATCGAGGTCGACCTGACCCCGAACCGTGGCGACTGCCTGTCCCTGGCCGGTCTGGCACGCGAAGTGGGTGCGTTGTATAACGTCCCGGTTACTCGTCCGGTGGTTGCCGCCGTGCCCGCTGTGCACGATGAAGTGCGCCCGATCGAGGTCTTGGCTCCCAACGCTTGCCCGCGTTACCTGGGCCGTGTGATCCGCAACGTCGACCTGTCCAAGCCAACCCCGCTGTGGATGGTTGAGCGCCTGCGCCGCGCCGACGTACGCAGCATCGACGCTGCCGTCGACATCACCAACTACGTGATGTTGGAGCTGGGCCAACCGCTGCACGCGTTCGATCTCGCCGAAATCAACGGCGGCATTCGCGTCCGCATGGCCGAAGAAGGCGAGAAACTGGTCTTGCTCGACGGCCAGGAAGTGGCCCTGCGCGCCGATACCCTGGTGATCGCCGATCATTCCCGCGCCCTGGCCATTGCTGGCGTGATGGGTGGCGAGCACAGCGGAGTGTCCGCGACCACGCGTGATATTTTCCTTGAAAGTGCGTTCTTTGATCAGATCGCCATCGCTGGCAAAGCCCGTTCCTACGGCCTGCACACTGATGCTTCGCACCGCTATGAGCGTGGCGTGGACTGGAAGCTGGCGCGTGAAGCCCTGGAGCGCGCCACTGGCCTGCTGCTGGAAATCACCGGCGGCGAAGCTGGCCCGATCACTGAAACCGTGAGCGAGCAGCACCTGCCATCCGTTGCACCGATCACCTTGCGCGCCAAGAGCGTCGAGCAAATGCTCGGCCTGGTAATCGAGCCGGCTCAGATCGAGCAACTGCTGTCGGCCCTCGGCCTGAGCATTGCCGCGAGCGGGGAAGGGCAGTGGCACGTCGAAGTGCCAAGCCATCGCTTCGATATCAGCCTGGAAGTCGACCTGATCGAAGAACTGGCCCGCCTGTATGGCTACAACCGCCTGCCGGTTCGCTACCCGCAAGCGCGCCTGGCGCCGCAGCCTAAAGCTGAAGCCCGTGCGCACCTGCCGGAGCTGCGTCGCCTGCTGGTCGCCCGTGGCTACCAGGAAGCGGTGACCTACAGCTTCATCGATCCTAAACAGTTCGAGCTGTTCAACCCGGGCGTCGAGCCACTGCTGTTGGCTAACCCGATCTCGAACGACATGGCGGCCATGCGTTCGTCGTTGTGGCCGGGCCTGGTAAAGGCACTGTCCCACAACCTTAACCGTCAGCAAGACCGCGTGCGCATGTTCGAAAGCGGTCTGCGTTTTGTCGGCCAACTCGACGGCCTGAAACAAGAACCGATGCTGGCTGGCGTGGTGTGCGGCAGCCGCCTGCCTGAGGGCTGGGCCCAAGGCCGCGACGCCGTGGACTTCTTCGACGTCAAGGCTGACGTGGAAGCGGTATTGGGCTTTGCCGGCGCGCTTGACGATTTCACGTTCGTGCCGGGCAGCCACCCAGCGTTGCACCCAGGCCAGACTGCGCGTATCGAACGCGAAGGGCGCCTGGTGGGCTACGTAGGTGCCATCCACCCGGAGTTGTCGAAAACCCTCGGTCTGGACCGTCCGGTATTCGTTTTTGAGCTAGTCTTGGCGGAAGTCGCGTCGGGCAAGATGCCTAAATTCAGCGAGTTGTCGCGCTTCCCTGAAGTGCGTCGTGACCTGGCCCTGATCGCCGATCGCGAAGTCGCCGCCACTGCCGTTCTGGATGTAATCCGTGAAAATGCAGGGGAATGGCTGACAGACCTCAGGCTATTTGACGTCTATCAGGGTAAAGGCATTGATCCGCATAGAAAAAGCCTTGCAGTTGGCTTGACCTGGCAGCATCCATCGCGCACTCTTAATGACGATGAGGTGAATACCACGACACAAAATATCCTCACCTCGCTTGAACAAAGGTTGAACGCCACGTTAAGGAAGTGACGTATGGGGGCTTTGACGAAAGCTGAGATGGCGGAACGTCTGTACGAAGAGCTGGGTCTGAACAAACGCGAAGCCAAGGAATTGGTCGAGCTGTTTTTTGAAGAAATCAGGCACGCTCTGGAAGACAACGAACAGGTCAAATTGTCCGGTTTCGGCAATTTTGACCTGCGGGACAAACGCCAGCGGCCTGGCCGCAATCCAAAAACGGGAGAAGAAATCCCGATCACGGCTCGCCGTGTGGTCACCTTTCGTCCAGGGCAGAAGTTGAAGGCCCGAGTTGAGGCTTATGCTGGAACCAAGTCATAACGACGAACTACCCGTCATCCCAGGCAAACGCTACTTCACCATTGGTGAAGTCAGCGAGCTCTGTGCGGTCAAGCCGCACGTGCTGCGCTATTGGGAGCAAGAGTTTCCTCAACTCAACCCCGTCAAACGCACCGGGAACCGTCGGTATTATCAGCGCCAGGATGTGCTGATGATCCGACAGATCCGTGCGTTGCTGTACGACCAGGGGTTCACCATCAGTGGCGCGCGCCAGCGCATGTCCGGTGATGAAGCCAAAGACGACACCACCCAATACAAGCAACTGATCCGCCAGATGATCTCCGAACTCGAAGATGTGCTGGTGGTTTTGAAGAAATAACGTCGGCTTTTAAAATACTTCCACATTTCAAAAGCTTGCGGTATATTCCGGATCGCTTCGTAGCGAAGCGAATCCAGTAACACGCCTAGTCGGGGCGTAGCGCAGTCCGGTAGCGCACTAGCATGGGGTGCTAGGGGTCGAGTGTTCGAATCACTCCGTCCCGACCATATTTTTCAATGACTTAGCCGAACTCTAACCAGTTCGGCTTTTTCATGCGTAGGGACTTTTGCGGGGGATCAGCCCGATTTCCTTCTCAAGATAGTCAGCGCTGGCCCCCTAGAGTCAGTTGCCGACACTTTGTTCGCAGCCTCAATCAGGTGCTGCAGCTCCGGGGTAGAATAGTGGCTCGTAATGCTGCCGTTCTTGTGCCCCAACAATGCTTTCCGATCTTCCTCTGTCACGCCCGCTGCACGTAGCCTTCTGCCAAAGGTGTGCTTCAGGTCGTGAATCCGGAATGCCCCGAACCCTGGATGCGCCGGCGACTGGTTGGCTACCTCCCACTTGTCCGCCGCGCGCTTCCTGGCCTTCCTCCAGGCCGTGTCGTTCATTCTGTCCATGGTGGTGGCCCCATATTGATCTGGCTGTCCGTAGGGGAACACCAAGTCTTTATGCAGGCTGCGCTGCTTGTCGATGATATTCATCGCCACTCTATTCAGGATCACCAGGCGTTCATCGCCGTTCTTTACCCCAGCTTTATCACTTCGCCCACCGAATCCGGCAGGTATCAAAAACACGCTGGTGTTCAGATCCGGCACCCGTATTTCCCACTCCCATCGTAACTTGCACACTTCCTGTTCCCGGCACCCCGTGTTCACCTTATAGAGGGCCATCCTCAACAGGTGATCCGGCAGTTCAGGGAACAGAATCGCCTGCTCTTCCCAGGACATCGGGTAGGGTTTCCGGGCAGACCTCTTTTCCTCAAGCATCGATATCATCGGCACGCTCTCCAGCCACGGCCGCTTTTCAGCATCGCGCCACTTGCGGTGGCATAGATTTAAAATCCTGACGACGCGCTGCAGTAGGGCGCATGGAAGGGAAGATCGAATCTCTCACAAGCCAGGTCGCGCAGCTCACGGCAACGGTCACCTCGCAGAGCGAAGAGATCGCCCGACTGCGAACCAAGCTGGGAGGCATCAACTGATGGACAGATGCGCAATCAACTTCATCGCCCGCCATTGGTGGCGGCGCGCCGAAGTATGGGTCATTGCGATCCTGCTGGTGTTCGGCGGGCTGACACTTGGCTACCAAGCCGGCGTGTGGTCCGCCAGTAGCGAGCAGACCAAACAGCTTGCCGAGGTTCGCGCCGCTTACGACGTCGCACTGGGCAAGCGCGACCTGCGACTGACTACCCTGGCCGAGAAGACCCAGGACGCTGCAGTGAAGGTGCAAGACGCTTCACGCTCCGCAGTCCAGGTGGCTGATACCGCTAGCAAGGCGGCCGAGAAGGTCAGCGAAGCGGTAGAGCGGCAGGCGCCGTAATCCGCGCCACGTTTTCGAATGCGCCAAATCGTGGCGCGCAATCATGAGGAATCCCCCATGGATAACCAGCACAAGAAAATCACCGACTACCGCGACCTGAGTCAGTCCGAGATCGACGGCATGAACTCGATCAAAGCTCTGGAAGCCGACGCCGGCGAGTTGTTCAAGCAGATCGGCCAGATTGAAGGCGTTGACCCGCGACTGTTAGCGTTGGCAAAGTCCAATCTGCAGCAGGGTTACATGTGGTTTGTGCGCTCGATCGCGAAACCTGCCGATCCGTTCAGCTGATGAGCAACGTAACCCGCCTGCGCCACGCGCTGCCGATGAGCCAGGACATCAACAAGGCACTGACCGACCTGGATGTGGCCATCGCCAAGGCTGTCGACGCTGCTCGGGTCGCCGGAATCCCTCAAGGGCGGATCGTCGCGGAGCTGCATGGGCACGCACACGTACAAACCCACATCATGGTGAGTTGAATAGCCGTTAAGGAGCTGGGGTGAGATCAGGCAGTTAACGTTTTATCCCCATGCAAGCATCCAATGAGTCTTTGCTCCGTTCCAGCGCCGCCAGTGTCTCTTTGCGCTGCTCTCCTCGAGTCGAGAATACATCCAGTGCCGATATAGCGAGTTTGCTCTCCAGTCTTGAAATATCTTGCCTGTAGGGTTCGCAGCGTTTATCAGATGCCGTGAGTGCTTTGTAGGTTTCTGAATCGCCCCGGGTTTTCTAGACACTCTCAAGGCTCGCTGCGTAACGCTTTTCAAACTCTACCGGTGACAGCTGATTGTTGAAACTGTGGCGTCGTTTTGGGTTGTAAAACATCTCGATGTAATCGAACACATCATCTCGAGCATCCTGGCGTGTAGTGTAGATTTTACGCTTGATCCGTTCCCGCTTCAGCAACTGGAAAAAGCTCTCCGCCACAGCGTTGTCGTGGCAATTACCTCGACGACTCATGCTGGCTACCAGGTTGTTAGCTTTCAAGAAGCTTCGCCAGTCTGAGCTGCTGTACTGACTGCCTTGATCCGAGTGGATCATCACCTCTTGCTTCGGCTTACGTCTCCAAACCGCCATCAGCAGTGCATCAATGGCTACGTCGCTGGTCATCTGCGACTTCATTGACCAACCAATGATCTGGCGTGAAAACAGATCGAGCACCACGGCCAAATACAGCCAGCCTTCATATGTTCGGATGTAGGTAATGTCTGTGACCCAAACTTTGTTGGGTTCTCTGACATCGAATTGGCGCTTCAGTAAGTTCGGTGAGGCAACGGCTGGCTTACCGCCGTATTTTCCAGGCCTCCGTCGATACCCAGTCTGAGAACGTAAACCTTCAAGGCGCATCAACCTAGCCACCCGGTGACGGCCACAGCTCTCACCAACCTCTCGCAGGTCATCATGGATCTTTCGATAGCCATAAACGCCACCGCTTTCCAGCCAGGAGTGTTTGATCAATCCAAGCAGTCGCTGATCGTCCTTGGCTCGCGCAGATTTTGGTTCTGATAGCCACGCGTAGTAGCCGCTGGGATGAACCTTGAGCGTCAGGCAAAGCCGTCGAATCGCGTAATGACCCGCTTGCTGCTTAATAAAGGCGTACTTCAGCCGCACTCCTTGGCAAAGTACGCGGCGGCCTTTTTTAAGATGTCTCGCTCCTCCGTCACCCGTTTCAGCTCGGCACGTAGACGACGAACCTCAGCGCTCTGATCATCCTCCTCAACGCGCTGTTCCTGAGGCTTGGTGTAGCGCTTAACCCAGGCATAGAGGCTGTGCACAGACACACCCAATCGTGCAGCCACCTCCGAGACAGGAAGCTGCTTTTCGGTCACTTGCTTGACCGCCTGGATTTTGAATTCTTCGGGATAACGCTGGTTGCTCATGGCACCTCCTAATGGGCCTCATTTTAAGGCTTGGAGGTGTCTACGAAACTAGGGGCGATTCACAAAGACGTTATGGGGGAGTCGTGAAAAGGCCGATGCCTGCTGCTTCGTTGCTCGATCCCTTAGATTTTGTCTTCTCACAATATTCGCCTGACCCCAGCTCCAGAGGTGTGGGACTGGCTCCAAGCCGAGATCCTTGCCGACACCGGTAGCATTCACAACGAAGACCATGCCCACCTATTGGATGCAGACATCCGGGTGATGTGGGCGTCATCGAGCTTCGAGAAGCAGGGCAGAACAGTTCTTGGCCAGGCCGAACAGGTAGCGTTCCGCGCCGGCGGTTGGCAGAAAGCCCGGATGGAGCAACAGATGCGCGATTGGTTCGCCGAGCAGGCCGGCCTGCACAAGGATGATTTGGCCGCAATAGCTAAAGCCGCCAGCGCGCAAGCTCGCGCAGAACAGAACAAGCGCCTGGCCATTGAGCAGGATCTCGCGGCCCAGGACCAACAACACACTCGAGAACTATCCGATGCTCAACGCAACCAGGCTCTTTTGCGCGATCGCCTTGCCACTGCTGATGTGCGGCTGTCAGTCCTCCTTGCCGACGACCCAGCCAGTGGCTGCAACGTGCCTACCGCCGCCGGCACCGTCGGCGTGGTTCAGGCAGCCCGTCGAGCCCAACTTGACCCAGCGCATGCTCAAAGAATTATCGGCATCACCGACGCCGGCGACCAAGGATTGATCGCGCTGCGGGCCTGTCAGGGTTATGTGAAAAGCATTTTAACTTCGCACTGGAGGAGTTATTAAGTTATGGGTAAGCAGTCCTTTTTGGCGCTTTTGTCTTGCTCATCGCTGCCGTCGATTTTGTGACCAGCGCATTGGGGTAGGGGTTTTCCTAACCGCTGTTTCAACATTCCTACACTTAAATAGGGGTTGTCGGATGGTTGCGATGATGTCAATGAGCCATTTTTTTGCTAGAAGCTCGATCACCGGTCCACCAGCGGCTACAGGTTATGAGTGGGAGACAAGCAGTGATCGAGCGGACTCCAACCATTCTGCAGCTTTGGCTCCGCTTCCCGTGAGGGGTGGCAGCCTGCTATGGGGGCTTTCTGTTGATTAAACGTGATGCCCAGACTCATGTCTTAAGGCGCACTCCAGTAAATTTGATGCCTGTTGAGAGCGCCACTCAAGCTAGGGCACTAGCAGTCGATAAAGAGTGATGTCGATACGACATCATTCGATCTTTGCATTAAAAATCTAAAAGTCCGAGCCAAGGATGCTCCACCATTCGAGTGCATACATATGTATAGCAAACTCAGTATTTCCCAAAAGCTCTACCTCAGCTTTGCCGCCATCGTGTTTCTGTTGGGCATCCTTGTCATCAGCGCATACCGTGGGTTTGGACAGGTCGACAGTGCGATCAACAGCAACGTCCACAGTTATCGCGTGTTAAGTCAGTCCAAGATAGCCCTTGAACAGTTGATCAATATCGAGACCGGTATGCGCGGCTTCGTCATCACCGGCAAGGACAACTTTCTTGAGCCCCAGATTGCCGGTGAAAGTATATTCTCTAGCAGTCTTGCGACGCTCAAAGAACTGACGATTGATAACGCCGAGCAGCAGAAACGGCTTGCCTCATTGGAGCAGCTACAAAAGCGGTGGCTGGACGAAGACGTTCATTCGATCATCGCGCAACGGCGTGAGCTGACGCAAAGCGGCACCTCCGGTGATTCGCTGAATCAGCGCATAAGCAGCGGCGCAGACAAAGCCAAAATGGATGGCATGCGCGGCATTATTGCAGAGCTATCGCAGGCAGAAGACGTTCTGTTGGCAAGCCGCACTCAAGAGATGAACAACGCCAAGGATCGCGCGATTACGATTCTGGTGGCCGGTGGTTTGATTGCGGCCTTTTTGGCGGTCATCCTCGCCTATGCTTTAGGCCGCACCACGCGCGCCCGCCTGCAAGTGGCTATAGACGCGGCGACAGCGGTTGCCGAAGGTAGATTGGACACCGTGATTGATACCAGCAGCAGCGATGAACTGCCCAGGGCATTTGATCGCATGCAAACGCGCCTGCGGGAAATGATTCAGCAGATCAATCAAGCTGCCAGTCAATTGATTGAATCCGTACAGAAGATTTCAGGAGCTTCGGAGCAGCTTTCCAGCGCGGTAAACGAACAATCAAACTCGGCATCCGCGATGGCGGCCACGGTTGAAGAACTTACGGTAAGTATCAACCATGTATCCAACAACGCAGGCGAGGCCGGCGGACTCGCTCATCGCTCTGGTCAGCAATCAATAGATGGATCCACTGTCATCCAGAACACACTGACCAGCATGAATGGTATCGCGAAGACAGTGCAGCATGCCTCAACCAAAGTGTCAGAGTTGGGCCACCATTCCGAGCAGATATCTACCATTATCAGTGTTATTCAAGGCATCGCAGATCAAACCAATCTCCTCGCCCTCAACGCTGCCATTGAGGCTGCTCGAGCGGGTGAACAAGGCCGCGGCTTTGCAGTAGTCGCCGACGAGGTACGGTTGCTCGCGCAGAACACCGGTAAATCTACCAAGGAAATTGCCGGCATGATCGACAAGATCCAGCTCGGAGTCCGTGAGACTGTGGAGAGTATGCGCAGCGGCGTGATGGAAGTTAGCCAGGGTGTGGAAATGGCGGAGTCAGCTGGCAAGGCTATTACCGAAATTAGTCAAAGCTCTGGCCAAGTGCTCGAGGTGGTCGAACAGATTTCTTTGGCCTTGCGTGAGCAAACAGCTGCAAGTCAGGACGTCGCACGTAACGTCGAACGATCTGCACAGATGGCTGAGCAAAATAATCAGTCTGTGCAAGATCTTCTGCGCACCAGCAACGATTTGAATCAGTTGGCGATAGGACTTAAACAGGAAGTAGGTCGGTTTCGTCTGTAATGGAGTGGCAGAAACCATATTCTTGATCAAGCCCAACCTGCAAAGGTTGGGCTTTTTCATGCGCGCTATTTTTTCCGTGGGCTGCCTGTCGGCACCCGTCAGGCGCCAGTGGCGCGCTGCTTGAGGTAATCCACAAACGGGTCGATATCCGTGCTGCAGAGCAAATGAGCGATCGCGCGCACCTCGGTTTCCGGCCATTCCCACCAGGCGGACTGTTCGAGGATCTGGCGGGTGGGCTCATCGAAGCGCCAGCGGATATGTTTGGCGGGGTTGCCGCCCACGATGGCGTACGGGGCAACGTCCTTGGTCACAATCGAGCCGGCCGCGACGACCGCGCCATTGCCGATGGTGACGCCGGACAGAATCTTCGCGTGCGAGCTGATCCAGCAATCATTGCCAATGATCACGTCGCCCTTGCTGCCACCAAAATCAGTGATGTGCGCGAGGCTTTTGACCTTGGCCGGGAAGGGATAGCAACTGAGCCAATCGGTGCGATGATGGCCCCCCAGGTACACTTCGACATTGCCGGCAATGGACGTGTAGGCACCCACGCGCAAGGTCGTGCCTTCATGCCAGTCGTGAACCTTCAGGTCCCCGTAGGTCCCTATGCCAAAGCTGTAGTCGGGGTAACGGTTGCGCAGTTTCTGCGTCGAACGCTCCAGGGGGGAGAGCGCGCGTAATGCCTTGCGCGCTTGATGTTCGCGCCATTTACGCAATAGTTTCATGCGTCGAGCCTTCTTGCAGAGGTTGAAATCAGGCCGCCATCCTGAGCAATGGGTGGCTTCTATGCAAGACGAAAATGCTCAGGGTAATGGCCGGGAGAACCCTGGCACATAAGCGTTTAGCTGCCAACCACCGCCAGCAGCAACAGTCCCATCAGTGCCACCAGCAGGTTTAATCAGGCACGTCCTGGACGGTTTCGACGGGTCGATCCTGCCCCAGGCGCGCCATTGCTACCCCGTCACCGGCGAAGTGGATTTCGTGCTGATACTGAATGTCGCCAGCCTGCGGGAATACCAGGCGCTGGACCGGGGCAAGGTGGGGCTAAAAGTACCGATCAGTTGAGCGCTTCATTGTCTGAAAAAAAATGGCCGATGCCTGTCCCTTTTTTTCACCTCGCCTGTCATTCATGGCAAGTGAATCAAATCGAGAGCTTCCGCCAATGCCCGCCGTCCCACCCTCGCGCCTGCGCCCGTTACTGAACTTGAGCCTGATGCTGAGCCTCAGTGCCAGCCCATTATTCGTCCCGATCAGCTACGCCGAAGACAGCAGTGCTCGGCGCAGCTACCAGGTGCCGGCTGGCAGCCTGAGCGCGGCGCTGACCCGTTTCGCCGGGTTGTCGGGGGTTAATCTGTCGGTAGATCCTGCGTTGGTCAGCGGTCGCAGCAGCAGTGGCCTGGCCGGCGAATATGGCGTGGAGGAGGGCTTTGCTTACCTGTTGCAAGGCTCCGGCCTGCAATTGCAACCGATGGGTGAGCAGGCGTACAGGCTGGTGCCGGTGCCCGAAGGCAGCAGCCTGCAATTGGCGCCGACGTCAATCATCGGCAGCGCGGGGCGGGAGGGCGGCGATACCTACGCTGGTGGGCAAGTGGCGCGTCGTGGCTCGCAGGGCTTGCTCGGTTCGCGGGACTTCATGGAAACGCCGTTCAGCATGACCACCTACACCGAGGAAGCGGTGAAGAACCAGCAGGCGCGCACCCTCGGCGACCTGGTCGCCAGCGACCCCTCAGTGCGCGCCACCAACCCGGCCGGTGGGCGCTATGAGCAGTTCACCATTCGCGGATTTAGTCTGTTCAACAGTGATGTGGCCTACAACGGCCTGTACGGCGTGTTGCCGACGTACACCATCGACATGGAAATGGCCGAGCGCGTCGATATCCTCAAAGGCCCGAGCCAGTTGCTCAACGGCATCTCACCACGCGGCAGCGTCGGCGGCGGAATCAACGTGGTGCCCAAGCGCGCCACCGACAAAGACATCAATTCGTTTACCGGCACCTGGGCTTCCGGCAGCCAGGCTGGCGGTGCGGTGGACGTGGGCCGGCGCTTTGGTGAGGACAACAAATTCGGCATCCGTTTCAACGGCGTGAAGCAGTCTGGCGACACCGAGTGGGACCACCAGAGTGTCGACCGTGAGATGGCCGTTCTGGGCCTGGATTTTCGTGGCGATCGCCTGCGCCTTTCCACTGACATCGGTCACACCGAGCGTGACACCGATGCCCCGCAGGAGCGTGTCCAGATCGGCCCGAATGCCCGCGTGCCGAGTGCCAGCGATGTGCGCCGCAACTACGCGCAACCCTGGAGCAAGGCCAGCACCAACGACACGTTCGGCACCGTCAACGGCGAGTTCGACCTCACTGATAGCGTGATGCTCTACGGCGGTGTTGGCGCGCGGAAAAGTAATCACGACTTCCTGCGCCACGCGGTGTCCGTCACCAACAACGCCGGGGATTTCAGCGTGCAGCCGCGTGATTTTACCCGTGACGAAAACGTGCGCACCGCCACGGCGGGCGTGCGCAGTTGGTTGCACACCGGCCCCGTCAGCCATGAGCTCAACCTGGCTGCCAGCTACTTTTATATGGACTTTGAAAATGGCGGGGCGCGCTACGCGGCGGCGCCAAGTAACCTTTACGACCCCGTGCAAACCCCGACCCCCTCGCGGCCGACGCGCTTTGATTCCAAGGTCTACACAGAGAATAAGTTCAGCGGTGTCGCGCTGTCCGACACCCTGGGTTTCTTTGACGACCGATTGCTGCTGACCCTCGGCGCGCGCTGGCAGCGGGTGAAGGTGGATGACTGGACCGACAACGTCAAAGGTGACACCGCCTATGACGAGGAAAAAGTCTCGCCGTCGGGTGGCATCCTCTTCAAGGCTACCGACACGTTGTCGCTGTATGCCAACTACATGGAAGGCCTGAGCCAGGGCAAAATCGCACCTTCTACCTCGATCAACGAAGACGAAATCTTCCCGCCGTTTATCAGCCGGCAGGTCGAAGTCGGTGCCAAATACGACGCGGGCGCCTTTGCCGTCACCGCCGCCGTGTTCCGCATCAAACAGCCAGCCTATGAAACCAACGCCACCACGCGAGTGTTCGGCCCCAACGGCAAACGCCAGAACGACGGGGTGGAGCTGAGTGTGTTTGGCGAGCCGCTCAAGGGCTTTCGCCTGCTCGGTGGCGTGATGTACATCGACAGCGAGCTGACCCATACCACCAACGGCACCTACGACGGCAACCGCGCACCGGCCACACCCAAGTACAACGTGAACCTGGGGGCGGAATGGGATGTGCCGACGCTCGAGGGTTTGACCCTGACCAGCCGGGGCATTTATTCCAGCTCGCAGTACCTGGATCAGTCCAACGTGAAAGAAATTGATGCCTGGAACCGCATCGACGTCGGCGCGCGTTACGCCTTCAAGGTGGATGACAAACACATCACCTTGCGCGCCAATATCGAGAACGTCGCCGATAAGCGCTACTGGAGCTCGGCCGGAGCCTCGGATGACAGCGAACCGGGGCTGACCCTGTCGACACCGCGTACGTACTTGCTTTCGGCCACCGTCGACTTCTAACTGCGCAACTTGAGGGCAAGCGGGCTTGTCGAGGCAAGCGTGATTGATGTGGCGAGCGGGCTTGCCCCGCGTTGGGCTGCGAAGCGGCCCCAAAACCTGCCAATGAGTTCTGACTGAAAAAACTGCGGTGACTGAATAGGGGCTGCTGCGCAGCCCAACGCGGGGCAAGCCCGCTCGCCACAACAAGCCCGCTCGCCACAGCAGCCCAACTGCCAACAGGATGTACAACGCCTGTAAATGAAAAAGCGTTAATAAGAATGTTTTTTGATTGCATCGCCCCGATATGGAATAGTACCCGCCGTTTTCCCCAGCCTGTCCAGCCGGGGTGTTCCAACGCCGAGGTCCCTGTCATGCGAATGCTGCGCTCCATCCCGACCCTTGCCGCCTGCCTCCTGGCGTTCTCTTCCAGCGTGTTAAGCGCTGCACCCATCGACCTCAATGATGGCCAGCACGCAGTGCACTTGCCGGATGTGCCCAAGCGCGTGGTGGTGTTGGAGTTTTCCTTTCTCGACAGCCTCGCCGCTGTTGACGTTACGCCCGTAGGCGCTGCCGATGATGGCGACGCCAACCGAGTGCTGCCACGCGTGCGCCAGGCCATCGGCCAATGGAAATCGGTGGGCCTGCGCTCGCAGCCGAGCATCGAGGAAATCGCCCGGCTCAAGCCGGACCTGATCGTCGCCGACCTCAATCGCCACCAGGCGCTGTACAGCGACCTGTCGAGCATCGCGCCCACCTTGCTGTTGCCTTCGCGTGGCGAGGATTACGAGGGCAGCCTCAAATCCGCCGAACTGATCGGCAAGGCCCTGGGCAAAAGCCCGCAGATGGAGGCGCGTATTGCGCAGAACCGCGAGCATTTGCAGGCGATTGCCAAGCAGATACCCGCCGGTGCCAGCGTGCTGTTCGGCGTCGCCCGGGAAGACAGCTTTTCCGTGCACGGCCCGGACTCCTATGCCGGCAGCGTGCTGCAAGCCATTGGCCTGAAAGTACCTTCGGTGCGCGCCAACGCCGCCCCCACCGAGTTTGTCAGCCTGGAGCAATTGCTCGCGCTGGATCCGGGCTGGTTGCTGGTCGGTCACTACCGCCGCCCAAGCATCGTCGACACCTGGAGCAAGCAGCCGCTGTGGCAAGTGCTCGGTGCGGTGCGTAACCACCATGTGGCCGAAGTCGACGGCGACAGCTGGGCGCGCAATCGCGGTGTGTTGGCCTCGGAGCAAATCGCCGAAGACGCCCTGGCCATTCTCAAAGGCGGCAAAGCCGTACTGAGCCAATAAGCATGGGCCGAAGTCTCGCGGCAGCGAGTATCGTGCTGCTGGGCGCTTTATTGTTCTGGCTCTCTTTGTACAGCTGGTCGCCGTTCACCCTCACGGCGGCGGATGCCTGGAATGGCTTGGTTCACCAGGGCAGCGTGGGCGGCAATATGGCCTATATCGTCGCCCAGTTGCGGGTGCCGCGAGCGGTATGCGCGGCCTTGGTCGGTGCCTGCCTGGGCCTGGCCGGTGCGCTGATGCAGGGCATTACCCGCAACCGGTTGGCATCGCCGTCGCTGTTTGGTGTAACGGCGGGTGCGGCGCTGGGGTTGGCATTGTTCTCGACCGGCTTGGTCGCGCCACCCTTTGCCGGCGGCGCATTGTTGATGACCTGCGTGGGCGGCGCATTGGCCTGGATTACCGTGTTCAGTCTGGGCGGTGCGTGGTCGCCCGCCACCGCCCAAGGCCGGCTGGTATTGGCCGGTGTGGCCGTGGCGGCGCTGTGCGCAGCATTGACGCGGCTCACGGTGATTCTGGTCGAGGCTCAGGCACAAAGCGTGCTGAACTGGCTGGCCGGCTCCCTGGCGAACGTCGGCGCGGCCCAGGTGCAATTACTCTGGCCTTGCACCTTGATCGGCGGCCTGTGGGCGCTGTGGTGCGCGCCGCGCCTGAACCTGATCAACCTGGGCGAAGACGCTGCACGCTCGCTGGGCGTGGGCATCGCCAGCCTGCGTCTGCAGGTATTTTTCGCCAGCCTGTTGCTGGTGGGGGCCAGCGTCTGCGCCGTCGGCCCCATCGGTTTTGTCGGGCTGATCGCGCCGAATATCATTCGGCAATTTCTCGGCAATGACTACCGCTGGCTGATCCCGCTGAGTGCAGCCCTGGGCGCGGCGATCGTGCTCGGCGCCGACTTGCTCAGCCGCGCTGTGGCCTTTCCGGTGGAAACCCCGGCGGGTGTGGTGACCGCGCTGATCGGTGCGCCGTTCTTCCTCTTTCTTGCCAGGCGCGCGCTATGACCCAACCCCGATTGCGCCTATGGCTGCTGCTCGGCATGTTGCTGGTGGCGACCGGTGTCAGCCTCAGTGCCGGCACGGTGTGGCTCACCCCGGAAACGGTGCTGGACCGTCTGCTGGCCCACAACGCCCTCGACTTCGAAGTGTGGAACCATCGCCTGCCACGCAGCCTGATCGCCATCCTCGCCGGCTGCGCGTTCGGCCTGGCCGGGGCGATTGTCCAGGGTGTGATTCGCAACCCGCTGGCCTCGCCGGAAATCCTCGGCGTCACTCAGGGCGCCGGGTTGGCACTGACAGTGGCGATCATCGGCTGGCCGCATATGCCGATTGCCTGGCTGCCCCTGGTGGCCTGCCTCGGCGGTGCGGGTGGCGCCTTGCTGCTCGCGCTGTACAACACGGGCGTGAGTTTTTCCGGGGTGCGTTTCGCACTGTCGGGCGTGGCGATTGCGGTCACGTTGTCCAGCGTTACCGAGTTTCTGATCCTCTCCCATCCGCTGGATATCAACACCGCCTTGCTCGCATTGACCGGCAGTTTGTGGAGCCGCAACTGGCACCATGTGGCGCTGGTGTTGCCGTTTCTGCTGCTGATTCCGTTGGGCTTGTGCCTGGCCAAACCGCTGAACCTGATCGCCCTGGGTGACGAAGCCGCCCACAGCCTGGGCACCGCACTGACCCGCACGCGCTGGTTGGCGATGGCGTGCGCGGTGGTCCTGACCAGCCTCGGCGTGGGGGTGATCGGGCCGATTGGGTTTATCGGCCTGGTCGCGCCGCACATGGCGCGGCGCCTGGTGGGCGGGCATCACCTGTATCTGCTGCCGGCGGCGATGCTGATCGGCGCGCTGTTGCTGGTGCTGGCCGACACCCTCGGGCGCACGTTGATCGCGCCCAGCGAAATCCCTGCGGGGGTGCTGACGGCGGTGATTGGCGCGCCGTATTTTCTTTGGTTGCTGGCACGGTTCAAGGGCTGATGACATGAGCATTTTAAAAGCACATCAACTCGATATCGGCTACGGCGCCACGCGCATCGTGCAGGGTTTGTCGTTCGCGCCGCCACCGGGGCGTGTCACTGCGTTGATCGGGCCCAATGGCTGCGGCAAGTCCACCTTGCTCAAGGCCTTCGCGCGCATCCTCAAGCCAAGCCAGGGCGAGTTGACGTTGGGGGATCAAGCCTACGCCAGCCTGTCCGCTCGTCAGTTGGCACAACAGATCGCATTTTTGCCCCAGGTGCTGCCGGTGCCGGAAGGCGTCAGCGTGCGCCAACTCATCGCTTATGGCCGCAGCCCGCATAACTCGCTGTGGGGGCGCCTGAGCGGCAACGACCAGGCCCACGTGACCCAAGCCATGCAGCGCCTGGAACTCGACGCCCTGGCCGACCGCGCCCTGGCGGACTTGTCCGGAGGCCAGCGCCAACGCGCGTGGCTGGCGATGGTGCTGGCGCAGAACGCACCGGTAGTGCTGCTCGACGAACCCACTACCTACCTCGACATCAGTCACCAGGTCGAACTGCTCGACCTGATGGGCGAACTGGCCGCCGAAGGCAAGACCGTGATCACCGTGCTCCACGACATCAACCAGGCCTGCCGCTATGCCGACCACCTGGCGGTGATGCACGGCGGCAAACTGGTCGCGCACGGCGCGCCCGCCGAAGTGATCAGCGCCGAACTGATGCGTCAAGTATTCGATGTGCAGGTGCAGATCATGCGCGAGCCGGTGGCCGGCACACCGATGTGCCTCGTGGAAAAAAGTACCCGAAATCAAGCCTGACGCCACTCAACCTGCTACTGACCACCGTGCCCTGCGTGGCTTGATGTGAAATGCAGTTAAAACTGTGGGAGCGGGCTTGCTCGCGAATGCGGTGGGTCAGCCACCTGATGTGTTGGCTGACACGCTCTATTCGCGAGCAATCCCGCTCCCACAATGCCTGGCCTCAGTTGGCTTCAGCGCTCCACACGGCTTTCTTCACTTCAATGGCCTTGGGCAACAAACGGTTCTGATAAAACAGATCCGCCGTCGCTTGCTGCGCCTGGATGACCGTCTCGTCAATCGGCAGGATCGGCGAAGGCGGGCGGTTATCCATATAGCGGGCAATCACCTCGGCAGGCAGGCCCATAAAGGCGGTCAGCACCTTCAAGCTGTCTTCACGCTGGCTGCGGGTGAGCGCTTCGGCGGCACTGAGTTCACCCAGCAGCGCTTGGATAAACGCGCCGTTCGCCTGCGCATACTCACGCCGCGCGGTGTACATCGGCCCCGACAAACCCAGGCCCTCGCCGTTGGCCAGCACATGGCTCGGGCTCTGGCTCAAAGCCAATGACGAATAGGG
The DNA here is from genome assembly GCF_047943075.1 of Pseudomonas sp. NFX183. Classification (NCBI taxonomy): domain Bacteria; kingdom Pseudomonadati; phylum Pseudomonadota; class Gammaproteobacteria; order Pseudomonadales; family Pseudomonadaceae; genus Pseudomonas; species Pseudomonas sp. NFX183. The sequence continues at coordinate 4,437,462 of NZ_CP181333.1, forward strand.
TTCCCAGATCGCCCAGGCGTCGACGCTGCCTTGCTCGAACGCCGCGCGTGCGTCGGCCGGGGGCAAGTACACCGGTTGAATATCCTGATAGCGCAGGCCGGCTTTATTCAAGGCGCGCAGGATCAGGTTGTGGGAGCTGGAGCCCTTCTGGAACGCCACTTTTTTGCCCTTGAGGTCGGCAACCGAGTGCAGCGGGCTGTCGTTGCGCACCAGGAGGGTTTCGGCGGTTGGCTTGGGCGGTTCGGCGCCGATGTAGACCAGGTCGGCACCGGCCGCTTGTGCGAACAGCGGCGGGATATCGCCGGTAGAGCCTACATCCAGTGCGCCCACGTTCAGTGCCTCAAGCATCTGCGGGCCGGCGGGAAACTCGATCCATTTCACCGCGGTGTGTGCAAAGCGCTTTTCCAGCAAGCCGTGTTCCTTGGCGAGTACCAGGGCGATAGAGCCTTTCTGGTAGCCGATGCGCAGGGTGGCGGGGTCGGCCGCCAGCGCGGTGTCGGTGACGGCCAGCAGGGCCAGCAACAGCAAAGGGATTTTCATGCCTGAGCCGCCTTGAAACGATTCGCCGGGCGCACTAAACCGAGGTGTTCTCTGAGTGTGCTGCCGGTGTATTCGGTCCGGAACAGGCCGCGCCGCTGCAGTTCGGGCACCACCCACTGGGCAAAATCCTCAAGCCCTCCCGGCAAATGCGGCACCAGGATATTGAAACCATCGGCCGCAGCGTTTTCGAACCAGCGTTGCAGCTCATCGGCAATCTGCAGCGGCGTGCCGATCAGGCTGTAATGCCCGCGACCACCGGCAATCCGCCGGCCCAGTTGCGCCAGCGTCAGTTGCTCCTGATTCGCCAGGTCACTGAGCAATTGCTGGCGGCTGCGTTGCCCACTGTCGGTCAATGGCAGCGACGGCAACGGCCCGTCCAACGGGTACTTGGACAGGTCGAAATTACCCAGCATCCGCCCCAGCAAGGTCACGCCCACCTCGGGCTCGACCAACGCCTGGAACGCCTCGAATTTCGCCTGTGCCTCAGCCTCGGTTGGCCCCACTACCACAAACACGCCGGGCATGATTTTCAGCGCGTCCGCCTCACGCCCATAGCCGCCCAGGCGCCCTTTGAGGTCGGCATAAAACGCCTGCGCATTGGCCAGCGACGTTTGCGCGGTGAACACCACGTCGGCGGTCTGCGCAGCCAGCTCCCGGCCGGCTTCGGAAGAACCCGCCTGCACGACCACCGGCTGGCCCTGTGGCGAGCGGGCCACGTTCAACGGGCCCTTGACCCGGAAATGCTCGCCGACGTGGTCCAGCACGTGCCGTTTCGTCGGGTCATAGTAGTGGCCGCTGGCTTTGTCGCGCACAAAAGCGTCGTCTTCCCAACTGTCCCATAAGCCAGTCACCACCTCATGAAATTCCCGCGCCCGGCTGTAACGCTCGCGATGGCCCAGGTGCTCATCCCGGCCAAAGTTCTGCGCCTCGGCGGCATTGTCCGAGGTCACCAGGTTCCAGCCGGCGCGCCCGCCGGAGAGGTGGTCCAGCGAGGCGAATTTGCGGGCCACGTGGTAGGGCTCGTTGTAGCTGGTGGTCGCCGTGGCGATCAGGCCGATATGCGCCGTTACCGCACTCAACGCCGAGAGCAACGTCAGCGGCTCGAAGTGATCCGAACGCGCCATCTGGCTGGCGATCTCACCCGTGGCGGCGGCAATGCTGTCGGCCACAAACAGCGCGTCGAACTTGGCCGCTTCGGCGATCTGCGCCAGGCGTTTGTACTGGGCGAAATCCAGCCCGGCGTTGGCCGGCACGTCCGGGTGGCGCCAGGCGGCGACGTGGTGCCCGGTGGCCATGAGAAAGGCGCCGAGTTTCAATTGACGGCTCATGCTTAAAAATCCTTGCGCAGTTGCACGCCGAAGTAACGTTCATCGTCACGGGGCACGGCGCGGTAGATGTAGTTGCCGCCGCTGGCCAGCAGCGGTGAATAAGACTTGTCGGCGAGGTTCTTGGCCAACAGCGCCACGCGCCAGCCATTGCTGTAATCGGCCAGGGCCACGCTGGCGTTCCAGATGCCGTAGGCGCCTTGTTTGGTGTCGAGGTTCTGGCTGATGTCGTACTGCACTTCGCTCTGCCAGCTGTAGTCGGTGCCCAGCTCAACGTCCAGGCCGTTATCCAGCGGGATGCTGTAGTCGGCGCGCACGTAGCTTTTCCAGTCCGGGCTGAACGGCAGTGGTTTGCCATTCACGTTGCACGTTGCCGCCGCACCGGCGGGGCAGGCGAATTCGTCAATACGCGCACGGGTGTAAGCCAGGGCCCCGGACAGCTTGAGTTGCTGGGTGGCCTGCAAGGCGTAATCGAGTTCGACACCTTCAGTGCTGACGCTGCCGGCGTTGATCAGGCGCGTCACGACTTGGCCTGCGACCGTGTCGAAAAAGTTGGCCTGGTAGTTGTCGTAGTCGCTGTGGAAGACCGCAAGGTTGGTGGTCAGGCGATTGTTCCAGCTGGTGGCCTTGATCCCGGCTTCCCAGGTGTTGGAGGTTTCTGGCTTGAGGGCGTTGGTGTCGCGCGGCTGCATGTTGAAAAACACGTTGTACGCCGGGCCTTTGTAGCCACGTGAGTAGGTCAGGTAGCTGGTGATGCTGTCGCTGATGTCGAATTGCACGCCCAGTCGCCCGGACCAGCCGTCCTCGTCTACCGAACCGGCACTGCGGGTGGCCGGTTGAATGCCACTTACCGTGGTGGCAGAGGTCGACACGCGGCGGTGATCGTATTTCAGCTCGTCGTGGGTGTAGCGCAGGCCGGCGATGCCGCGAAAGCGTGAAGTGAAATTCAGCGTGGTTTCACCGAATGCCGCGTAGCTGTCGCTGGTGGTGCTGTAATCGGCAATGCCGCGGTCGGTGCGCGCCGGGGTGGTCAGCGTGCGCTGGTAGGTCTCTTCGTCCTTGCCATGCAGGTAGAACAGGCCACCGACGTACTCCAGGAACTCACCCTTGGGCGAGGCCAGGCGCAGTTCCTGGGAGTACTGGTCGAAGGCCAGCTCGCCCTTGTCGGCGGTGCCGGGGAAGGCGGCGGTTACGGTGCCGAGGCGGTCGCCATCCTGGTATTGGGTGTTGTCCCAGCCGCGCCAGGCGGTGATCGAAGTCAGGGTGTAGTCGCCCAGGTTCCAGTCCAGCTGCGCCGACAACCCTTTGTTGGTGTCTTCGACATGGCTGCGCGTGTCGGTGTTGATATCGCGGTTGTCGCTGGACGCGCGCACCGGGCTCAACGCATTGGCAAACGCGGGTGTCAGCGACTTGCTCACCACGCCATTCGGGCCGTCGTCATGGGCCTGCATGTAGTCGGCGATCAAGGTCAGTTTCACTTCATCACTGGGGGTGAATTCCAGCTTGCCGCGAATACCTTTGTGGTTGTAACCGTTGACCTCCTGGCCGTTGTGTTTGTTATCCACATTACCGTCGTAACTGCCGAACAGCGTGCTGATCGAGCCCTTGAGCACCCCCGGCACCAGGCTGCCGCCAATGCCGAAACGCGTGCGGCTTTCATTGCCGCTGTAATACGACTGGTCAATATAGCCGTGGGTCTCGGCGGTGGGTGCCTTGCTGGTGATGTTCAGTACGCCGGCCGAGGCGTTCTTGCCGAACAAGGTGCCTTGCGAGCCGCGCAGCACTTCGATGCGCTCAAGGTCCAGCAGGTCGAGGGTGGCCTGGCCTGGGCGCGCATACACCACGCCGTCGATCACTGTGGCCACGGTCGGTTCAACGCCTGGGGAGGTGGAAATGGTGCCCACGCCGCGCACGAACAACGAGGTGTCCTTGTTCGACGCGCCGGTGCGAAAGTTCAGCGACGGCACTTGCTGCACGATGCTCGCCACGCCGTTGCGGTTATCGCGCTCCAGTTGTTCGCCATCGAGTACCGAGACCGCCACCGGGACTTTTTGCAGCGACTCTTCACGCCGCGTCGCGGTAACCGTGACGGATTTGAGCGTGGGTTCTTGCTCATCGGCGGCAAATACGCCCGGCGCGGGGAGGGCGCTCAGCCCGGCGAGAAACAATAAATGAGTGTGACGTGGAAAGTTGTGCATGCTGTGCCCGCTCCAAAAATGCCCTGAACCGCTGCGGTTCTGCGACCGTCAGCGCCTGTGTCGTGTCTTGGGCATTCGCTCGAGCGAGTAGCAGACAAAGCGCTTTGGTAGCGCTAACATCGGCATTATTGTTGGGGCTGGTTTAGAGCGTCAAATACTAAAAAATTAGTCCTATATGCTTTTTCGTTTCTAACAGGATTGCCTCTTGAGCGAAGAAAAACCGCGCAAACGCCGTGGCGCCGGGCGCGTCACTCTTAATACCGTGGCGCGCCAGGCCGGGGTGTCGGCGATCACCGTGTCGCGCTATTTCAATCAGCCAGAGCAGGTCTCGCCAGAGCGCCGGGAGCGTATCGCAGCGGTGGTGGCCGAGTTGGGTTATGTGCCGAATCTGGTGGCCGGTGGGTTGGCCTCGGCGCGCGGGCGGATCGTGGCCATGGTGATTCCCAACATCTCCGGGCCGATCTTTGCCAACACCATCCAGGGCTTCAGTGACATGCTCAGCCGCCATGGTTATCAGCTGCTATTGGCGTCCAGCTACTTCAGCGCCGACCAGGAAGAAAGCGCGGTGCGCGCGTTTCTCGGGTGGTCGCCGGCGGCGTTGGTACTGACCAGTCGTTTCCACAGCGCGGGCACTGAAAAAATGATCGCCGAGGCAGACATTCCGGTGGTGGAAACCTGGGATTACGTGCCCACGCGCGAACCCTTGCAGATTGGCTTCTCCCATTACGAGGTGGGCGTCAGTGCTGCGCGCTACCTGCATGCCAAAGGGTATCGGCGCATCGCCTTCGTGCAGAACAGTGCGCCCGGCGACTTCAGTGCGCTGGAGCGGCGCGACGGTTATGCCGCCACCGCCGCCCAACTGGGTGTGCAGCCTTGGGTGTATGCCCCGGATGCGGACCTGGCGCCTTTCGAAGCCGGCAAGCAGGCAATGCAGGTGCTGATGAGCCATGCCACGCCGCCGGATGCGATTTTCTTCGCCAACGACAACCTGGCCGCCGGTGGTTTGCTGGCAGGCCAGCGGGCCGGATTGAACATCCCGCAAGACTGCGCCGTGCTCGGTTTTGGTGATTACCCCTTTGCCGAAATGCTTTTGCCAAGTCTGAGCACGATAAAACCGCCAGCCCTGGACATCGGAATATTAGCCGCCACGCGGGTACTTGAAAGTTTGGGTGTTCTGCCAGTGGAGGATGAAGTTGTGCGATTAAATCTTCTGGAGTGTCGCTTGATTGAGCGTGAGAGCACTTGAATAACTAGTGAAGTGGCTAATTGCAACTAGCTCACTTCTGGTGATTCACTCAAAAGGCCCTAAATCAATGGCTGTACCGGAAATCCGGGACAGCCAATGCGTATTCTTTTCAGTTTGTTTCCAGCCATCAGGAACTAGATTTACAACTTTCAGTCGATTAACCCGGTTAACCCCGACTGCGGCGTGGCGAACTAATGGCATTTCTCCGGTATTGGCCAGTAGTTCCAAATAGCCATACTTTCTCGCAACTAGACACCCCACACTATGTCGTCAATGCCCACCGATGCCTGCACTCTGCAGATCCCGCACACCGACCACGTGTGCGCGTGGCTGATGCGGCACGCCGGGCTGAAAACGGTCGACCTGGAGCGCGCCCGGCGCCTGTCTACGGACGCCGGCGACCTGCTCGGCCTGCTCGCGCGTCTGGGGCTGGTCTCCGAAATCGAACTGGCCCGCGCCTGGGCGGACCTGCTTGGCGCGCCGCTGTTGCTGGCCGATGCCGCGCCGCCGCTGCTCGACCCGTTGCCCGCCCTCACTGAGCGCTTTATGCGCCACTACCAGGTTGTGCCCATGGGCTGGGCCCAAGGTGGCCTGCGCGTATTGGCGGCCAACCCGGCGCACCTCTATCCCTTTCAAGCCCTGGCCTACGCCTGCCAGGTGCCGGTGTGGCTGGCCATCGGCCCGCGTACTGAAGTCGACACGCTGATCGAGCGTTACTACGGCCAGGGCCGCTCCGCCATGGGCACCCTGATCGAAAACCTCGATGAGCAGGGCGGGGCGCTGGAAGATATCGAACACCTCAAGGACATGGCCTCCGAAGCGCCGGTGATTCGCCTGGTCAACCTGATCCTGCAGCGTGCGGTGGAACAGCGCGCGTCGGATATCCACATCGAACCCTTCGAAAACCAGCTCAAGGTGCGTTACCGCATCGACGGTGTGCTGCACGACGCCGAAGCGCCGCCGGCCAGTTCGTCGGCGGCGGTGATCTCGCGGGTCAAGATCATGGCGCGCCTGGACATCGCCGAACGGCGGCTGCCTCAGGACGGGCGGATCATGCTGCGCGTCCAGGGCAAGGCGCTGGACCTGCGCGTGTCCACGGTGCCCACCAGCTTCGGTGAATCGGTAGTGATGCGCCTGCTCGACCGGCAAACCGTGCAGTTCGACTTCCAGAGCCTGGGCTTTGACGGCCAACGCCTGGCGGCATTTCTCGACCTGCTCGAACGCCCGCACGGCATCCTGCTGGTCACCGGGCCCACCGGCTCGGGCAAAACCACCACCCTCTACACCGCGTTGTCGCGGCTCAACACCGCTGAACGCAAGATCATCACCGTTGAAGACCCGGTGGAATACCAGCTCGAAGGCATCAATCAGATCCAGGTCAAGCCCGCCATTGGCCTGGACTTCGCCGGCGCGCTGCGCTCCATCGTGCGCCAGGACCCGGACGTGATCATGGTCGGCGAAATCCGCGACCTGGAGACCTGCCGCATCGCCATCCAGTCCTCGCTCACCGGCCACCTTGTGCTCTCCACCCTGCACACCAACAGCGCCGCCGCGAGCATCACGCGCTTGCTGGACATGGGCGTGGAAAGCTACCTGATCGCCTCGACGGTCAGCGGCATTCTCGCCCAGCGCCTGGTACGGCGCCTGGACCCGGCGACCCGCGTGGCATTCGAAGCCGCGCCGGAACTGATCGAAGAACATGGCCTGGATCGCTTGACCGACCAGCGCCCGATCCTGCTCTACAAGGGCAGTTATCGCGGTCGCAGTGCGATCACCGAGTTGCTGGTGATGAACGACGAACTGCGCAGCCTGTTGATGCGCCACGCCGACGCCACCACGCTGGAGCAGGCCGCGCGCCGCGCCGGTCTGCGCACCTTGCATGAAGAAGGCCTGCGCCAGGCGCTGGCGGGCGTCACCTCGCTGGAAGAAGTGCTGCGCGTCACCCGTGGAGAGGGCGCGTGAGCCTGTTCAAGTTTCGCGCGCTGGACAGCCAGGGCGTGGCCCACAACGGTACGCTGCAAGCCCAGGACCAGGCGGCTGCCATCGCCGTCCTGCACAAACGCGGTTTACTGCTGTTGCACATCGAAGTGGCCGGCAGCCCGCTGCTGCGCACTGTGCGCGGGCCGTTGAAGGGCGCAGCCCTGGTGAGCTTTACCCAGCAACTGGCCACGTTGCTCGGCGCCGGTCAGCCGCTTGAGCGCGCGTTGGGCCTGCTGCTCAAACCACCCGGCCAACCCCAGGTGCGCGCGCTGATCGAGCGTATCCGCGACCACGTCAAGGCGGGCAAGCCGTTATCCGCCGCGCTGGAGGAGGAGGGCGACACGTTCTCGGCGCTGTATTTGAGCATGGTGCGTGCCGGTGAGGCCGGTGGCGCGCTGGAAAGCACCTTGCATCAGTTGGGCGACTACCTGGAACGCAGCCAATTGCTGCGCGGCGACGTCATCAATGCGCTGATCTACCCGGCGTTCCTGGTGGTCGGTGTAGTGGGTTCGCTGGCGCTGTTGCTGGCGTACGTGGTGCCGCAATTCGTGCCGATTTTCCAGGACCTGGGCGTGCCGATTCCGCTGATCACCGAGGTCATTCTCGCGCTTGGCCAGTTCCTCGGCGCCTATGGCGTGTGGGTCCTGGGCGCACTGGTGGCGGCCATCTGGATCGTGGCGGCACGCCTGCGTGATCCGCTGCGCAGGCAGCGCTACGACCGCCGCCTGCTCGGCGTTCGCGTGATCGGCCCGCTGCTGCAACGCGTCGAAGCCGCCCGACTGACGCGCACCCTCGGCACCCTGCTCAGCAACGGCGTGGCCTTGCTGCAGGCACTCGTGATTGCCCGCCAAGTCTGCACCAACCGGGCGCTGCAGGCCCAAGTGGCGGATGCGGCGGAATCGGTAAAAGGCGGCGGCACCCTCGCCAGCGCGTTCGGCGCGCAACCGCTGCTGCCAGACCTGGCCCTGCAAATGATTGAAGTCGGCGAACAGGCCGGTGAACTGGACAGCATGCTGCTCAAGGTCGCCGAGGTGTTCGACGTCGAAGCCAAACGCGGCATCGACCGCCTGCTCGCCGCGCTGGTGCCGTCGCTGACCGTGGTCATGGCCGTGCTGGTGGCGGTAATCATGCTGGCGATCATGCTGCCGCTGATGAGCCTGACCAGCAATATATGAACCTTCAAGGAGCCACTCCCATGCGACACCTTCAACTCGGATCGACACGCCGCCAAAGCGGTTTCACCCTGCTCGAAATGCTCGCGGTGATCGTGTTGCTGGGCATTGTCGCGACCATTGTGGTGCGCCAGGTCGGCGGCAACGTGGACAAGGGCAAATACGGCGCAGGCAAGGCGCAACTGGCCGGCCTGAGCATGAAGATCGACAGCTATGCCCTTGACGTCGGCGCGCCGCCCAACAGCCTGCGACAGCTGGTGGACAAGCCCGCCAACGCATCCAGCTGGGCCGGCCCCTACGCCAAGCCATCCGACCTCAAGGACCCGTTCGGCCATGCCTTCGGCTATCGCTACCCCGGCGAGCACGGCGCCTTCGACCTGATTTTCTACGGTCAGGACGGCCAGCCGGGCGGCGATGGCTACAGCGCCGACCTGGGCAACTGGGAATAACCTCGCCATGGCCCAGCGCGGCTTTACCCTGCTGGAGATGCTGGTGGTCATCCTGTTGATCGGCCTCGCCGCCGGGTTGCTGGGGCTGGGCGTGCGCCAGGGTTTGCAGGCGGCGCAAGAGCGTCGCGTGGTCGGGCAGATGGTCGATGCGCTGCGCACCACGCGGGCCGGGGCGGTTGTCAGCGGCACGGCGGCGCGCACTGAATTCGATCTGCAGAAAATGACCTTCCAGGCGCCGGGCCGCGCGCTGCAACACTGGCCGGCAGGGCTGCAGGTGAGCTTGCACACTGCCGAACAGGCCGGCTCGGCTGTCGAGTTTTACCCCGACGGCAGCTCAACCGGCGGCCACCTGTTGTTGGCCAATGGCAGCCGGCGCTGGCGCATCGACGTGGGCTGGCTGACCGGCAGCGTGCAGTCCAGGGCGCTGCCATGAAATACCAGACAGGCTTCACCTTGCTTGAAATGCTCGCCGCACTGACCTTGATGGCGGTGTGCGGCACAGTGTTGCTGGTCGCCTTTGGCCAAAGCGCGCGCTCGTTGTCGCAAGTCGCCCACAGCGACCGCCTCACCCATGCGGCGCTGACGGTACTCGACCAGGAAGCGGCGGGGCCGCTGGCTGAGGGTGTCAGTGAAGGTGACTTGCAGGGCATCCACTGGCAACTGACCCAGACCCGACAACAGCCGCACCTTTTTCGCCTCGACCTGACCGTCAGCGAAGGGCCGCACCAGGCCCGTTTCAGTACCTTGAAGGCGCGCCTGTGAAGCGCCGCGAGCAGGGCTTCACCTTGCTGGAAATCCTCGTGGTGCTGAGCCTGCTCGCGGTACTGCTGGTGCTGGTGGGCGGGGCGTTGCTGGGCGCCAATCGCGCCGTGTCCAAGGCCCAGCGCTACACCACCAGCCTGGATGAGATGCGCGCCGCCCAGCAGTTTTTACGCACGGCGATCAGTGAAGCGCTGCCGCTGGACGTCACCGAAGATGACAGCCAGACCGATGGTTTTTTTGTCGGCACGCCCCAGCGATTGCAGTTTGTGGCGACGCTGCCGGGTGTGCTCGGCGGCGGCATTCAGCGGTTCACGTTGCAAGCGCAAAAACAGGCATTGCAGGTGTCGTTCGCTCAGCTCGAATCGCACACCAACGTCGCCCGCAGTGAGCCGCAAGTGCTGCTCAAAAACGTCCGGGACTTGCAGTTCAGTTACCGCGGCGTATCGCCTTTGGGCCAAGCCACCGGATGGATCAACCAATGGCCGTGGCCCAAGCGTTTGCCCGCTGCGGTGCGCATTGCCGCGCGTATCGACGGCCCGCTGCCGTGGGTTACCCAAGTGATTGCCCTGCGTCTTAACCTCGCCAGCGGGGCGCTGGAGGAATGAGGCGCCAACGCGGCGCTGCGCTGCTGCTGGTGCTGTGGGCGCTGGCCTTGCTCAGTGTGTTGCTCGGCGGCCTGGCCGGTTGGGTACAACTGCAAAGCCGTCAGGCCCTGTGGTTGCGCCAGCACACCCAGACCGTGCTGGCTGCCGAGGCCGGCATCGCCCTGGTCATGGCCGATCGGCGCTGGATTGCCGACGGCCGTGACATCCTGCTGACCTTCGACGATGCCCAGTTGCACGTCAGCCTGCGCAGCGAGCGCGGCAAGCTCTACCTGATCAACGCCGAGGCCGATGACTTGATGCGCCTGGCCCTGGCCTGCGGCGCCACCCAGGCCCAGGCCGACCAATTGATCAAAGCCTTTGAGGCGCGCCGCAAGCACGGCCTGCCGCCGTTTCGGGTGCTGGAAGAAGTGCGCCAGCTGCCCGGCATGACACAAACGCTGTACAGCCAATTGCTGCCGGAAATCACCCTGTGGAGTGATCTGGATCGACCCGATCCGGCCTTCGCCAGCCCGCTGATGCGCAAGGCGCTGAACTTGCCGCGTCAGAACGCCGAAGGCGCCGACCCGGGTGTGGTGCTGGTGGTCGACAGCCACGCACAGCGCCCCGGCGGCTACCAGGCACGCCTGCAACTCACCGTTTTATTGAGCCCCTCGGAGGACAGCGCGCAACCCTACCGGGTGCTGCGTTGGCAAGAATGAATCGACTGGAACCCATCGCCCGGCACTGGCGCGGCAGCCTGCTGCAACAGGGCTGGCGCCTGTGGCTCGCAGAGTTGCGCGCCTGTGTCCCGAAATGGCTGGCCCTGAGCGAGCCGCCTGAGCAGGTCTGCCACTGGCCACTGAGCGAGCCGGTCACACTCGCCAGCGCGCGCCAGGTGCTGATGCTCGCGCCCGACGCGGTGCTGCTGCAAACCGTGCAGCTGCCGCTGGCCGCCGCGCGCAACCTGACCGCCGTGGTCGGGTACGAGCTGGATCGCTACACGCCCTTCGAGGCTGACCAGCTGTACTTCGTCGCGCGCCAGGAGCAACGCACCGCCACGCACCTGCAGGTCACGCTGGTGGCGATCCTGCGCGAACAGCTGGACCAGATCCTCACCGACTGCGCCGCCCTTGGCGTGCACCCTCATCGGGTGGATGTGAACCACCTGGGCATCGACTTGCTCCCCGCGCCACTGCGCCCGCGCCAACGCCCCACCGGCAAAGGCCTGCAACGCAGCCTGCCGTGGCTGTGCGGTGCCTTGCTGATTGCGGCGATGTTGCTGTGGCTCAACGACCGCCAGCGCGTGCTCGACGCCATGCGCGCCAGCGTGCAGCAGCAAAAAGCCCAGGTTGCCGAGGTGCACGCCTTGCGCCAGCAACTGCTCAATACCCGTGGCGCGGCGCAATACCTGACCCGGCGCAAACTGGCGCAGCCGCCCTTGGCCGCCTTGCTCAATGACCTCACCACCTGCCTGCCCGCCGACACCTGGCTCGACCAGCTGGACGTCAAGGACGGCGAGATTTCCATCTCCGGGCAAAGCGCCAAGGCCAGCGCGCTGATCACCCGCATCAAGGGTTGCCACAGCCTGGAAAACGCCCAGTTCGAAGGGGTGATTCAACCCGATGCGCGCACCGGCAAGGACCAGTTTGCCTTGCGTGCCCACCTACGCCAGGAGGCCGCCGATGCGCCGACCCCTCACACCCCGTGAACGTCGCGGCGCGGCCTTGCTGCTGCTGGCCGTGGTCGTCGGCGCGGCCTACTGGCTGTTGATCGACAGCTGGTTCGCCGGCCCCTTGCGTGACATGGGCGAACAGGCCGAGCAGTTGCGCGAGCAGCAGCAACGCTACGCCGGCGTGGTGCGCCAGGGCGATGCGCTGCGCCAGCAACTGCAACAGGCCCGCCAGGACCCGGCCAGCAGCACCAGCCTGTTGCCAGGCGATGACCCCGACGTGGTGGCCGCCGACCTGATGCAGCGTCTTGCCGACCTGATCAACAGCCACGCCACGCTCGGCGGCGGCTGCAGCCTGACCCAACGCAAGCCCATCACCCCCGAGCAAGACGAGGGCGAGCCGTATCGTCAGGTCAAAGTCAGCCTGACCCTGAACTGCGCCATCGAGCCCTTGGAAGCCGTGCTGCATGAGCTGGAGTACCAGCCGCCGTTTTTGTTTGTGGATGAGCTGCGCATCCGTCGCGGCCAGCAGGCGCCAGCCAGCGGCGGGGCGGGAAAACTGCTGGTGCACCTGTTGGTGCGCGGCTATCTGCAACCGCAGGTGGCGCGATGATCGGCGCACTGCGTCCCCTGGAATGGGGCTTGCTCGGCTTGGCCGGGTTACTCGGCGTGCTGATGGCGGTCATCCTCAGCAGCATTGGCGATGAACCGCAGTGGCTGCCCGAACCCGTCGCGCGTGCGCACCCTGCGGTCAGTGCGCGCGTGGCGCCAAGCGTGACACTCGACAGCCTCGCCGCCACGTGGCAAACGCCGCTGTTCAGCCCTGATCGCAGCCCCGACAGCGTGGTGGGCAAAGCCCGAGTCTCGAGCCTGGCCAACCTGACCCTCAGCGGCATCATGATCACTGGCAACCTGCAAATGGCGATGCTCAAGCAGGCCGACGGCCGCCCGCTGACCGTGCGCCTGGGCCAGACGCTGCCCAACGGCTGGCGCCTGGAACACCTGACGCCGCAATACGCCCGTTTTGCCCTGGATGGCCGCACGCAAACCTTGAACCTCTATGCCAAGCGCCTGCCGCCGCCGTCCACCCGGCCCCCGATTACTCTTCCCCGCGAGCCCCTCCCTTGATCGACATGCGCACTTCAACATTTTGCCTGGCCACCGCCCTCGCACTGGGCGGCTGTGGCGCCTTCCCCGACCGCCCCGACGCGGACGACGACCTGCTGCACGAAGCCATGCAGGGCACCGGTTCGCAACGGCCGCCGACTGAGGCGCCTGCGCCTGAAAGCCCACCGCTTGCAGCCAGGTCAGCGCCACAGCGCCAGGTGATCCGTGGCAACCAGCAATTCGTGCGCCCGCCCACCGCATCACCGAGCGCCAAGGAGCAGGGCGGCGACATCGTGTTCAACTTCGCCGACCAGCCGATCGAAGCGGTGATCAACAGCGTGATGGGCGACCTGCTGCACGAAAACTACAGCATCGCCCAGGGCGTGAAGGGCAATGTCAGCTTTTCCACCTCCAAACCGGTGGACAAGCAGCAGGCGTTGTCGATTCTGGAAACCCTGCTGTCCTGGACCGACAACGCGATGATCCGCCAGGGCCAGCGCTATGTGATCCTGCCCGCCGACCAGGCCGTGGCCGGCAAGCTGGTGCCGCAAATGCACGTGGCCGCGCCGTCCAGCGGCCTCTCTGCGCGGTTGTTCCCACTGCGGTATATCTCCGCCACCGAGATGCAAAAGCTGCTCAAGCCGTTTGCCCGCGAGAACGCGTTTTTGCTGGTGGACCCGGCGCGCAATATCCTCAGCCTGGCCGGCACCGCGGAGGAACTGGCCAATTATCAGGAAACCATCGACACCTTTGATGTGGACTGGCTCAAGGGCATGTCGGTGGGTGTGTTCGGCCTGCAACGCGCGTCAGTGGCCGAGTTGATGCCCGAGCTGCAAGCCATGTTCGGCCCGGACAGTGGCATGCCGTTGGCGGGCATGCTGCGGTTTTTGCCGATTGAGCGCACCAATTCGGTGGTGGCGATTTCTTCACAGCCGCAGTACCTCAGCGAGGTGGGTGACTGGATCCGCACCATCGACGAGGGCGGCGGTAACGAGCCGCAGATGTATGTCTACGATGTGCGCAATATGAAGGCTTCGGACCTGGCCAGGTACCTGCGCCAGATCTATGGCAATGACGCGATCAAGGACGACGCGCCGGCGAAGGTTGCGCCGGGGTTGCGCACGGCGACGTTGTCGTCGCTCAACAGCAATGCCGGCGGGTTGCAAGATGCGCCGCCGCCTGCCGAGGAGCCTGAGCAAGCACCGGACGTTGCTGCGCCTGCGCCGGATAAAAGTCTTGAAGCCGGAACTCGGATTACCGCGCAGAAGAGCAGTAACCAACTGCTGGTGCGCACGCGTCCGGCGCAGTGGAAGGAGATCGAAGCGGCGATCAAACGCCTCGATAATCCGCCGCTTCAGGTGCAGATCGAGACGCGCATTCTTGAGGTCAAGTTGACCGGGGAACTGGACCTTGGGGTGCAGTGGTATCTGGGGCGCCTGGCGGGGAATTCGGGAAGTAATACGGTGGCGAATGCCTCGGGCAGCCAGGGGGCGCTCGGGGGCGGCGGGGCAGGGCTGGGGGCGTCGGATTCGTTGTTTTATTCGTTTGTCAGCGCCAATTTGCAGGTGGCGTTGCATGCGTTGGAGACCAATGGGCGCACTCAGGTGCTGTCGGCGCCGTCGCTGGTGGTGATGAATAACCAGCCGGCGCAGATTCAGGTGGGGGATAACATTCCTATCAGTCAGACCACGGTGAATACCGGCAACGCCGATTCCACCTTGAGCAGCGTCGAGTACGTGCAGACCGGGGTGATTCTGGATGTGGTGCCGCGCATTAATCCGGGCGGGTTGGTGTACATGGATATTCAGCAGCAGGTCAGTGATGCCGAAACTCAGAGTGGTACCAGTGATACGCCGGTGAATCCGCGGATATCGACGCGGTCGGTGTCGACGCAGGTCGCGGTGCAAAGTGGGCAGACGGTGTTGCTGGGCGGGTTGATCAAGCAGGACAACGCGCAGAGTGTCAGTGCTGTGCCGTATCTGGGCAAGATTCCTGGGTTGCGGTGGTTGTTTGGTAACACCAGCAAGTCCAAGGATCGCACGGAGTTGATTGTGTTGATTACGCCTCGGGTGATTACCAGCAGCAGCCAGGCGCGGCAGGTGACGGATGATTATCGCCAGCAGATGCAGTTGCTGCGGCCGGCGAGATGAAGTGAAGCAATGGGGTGGAAAATGTTGGGGCTGGGTTGCCTGGGATGGTGGTAGCTCGTGTACATATCCGTTGCTGTGGTAACGGCTGCTATTGGTTCCGCTCTTACAGCGGGTCACTTTTGGAAGGACCTGTACGGACCCAAAAGTAACCAAAAGGTCCTCGCCCCACCACTCGGCACCTCGCCTGGGCTCGGTGTGCCCTCACGCAGGCTTTGGAAAAGCAGAGCACGGCGGCCTGGTAGCCGACCTGAGTGGTAGAAGCAAAAGCACAGCAACACATCTCTATCTGATGCACAGAGATCCAAATGTGGGAGCGGGCTTGCCCGCGATGGCATCAACCGAATATGCCTGATACACCGAGTTGTCTGCATCGCAGGCAAGCCAGCTCCCACATTTGATTGAGTGCAGCCTCCAGGATCAGGTCGGCTGTCAGCCCGCCGAGCTGTAGATTTTGATCCTGGGTGCTCAGTTAAACCACGCTGGCAACCCGCGCCTGATCTCAATAAAACATTACCAATACGAATAAAATTATTAATAAATAATGAAAGTAGAGAATATTAGCTTATGCCCAAATAGCATTATATTTTTAAAATCCATTCCGTTATGTTTGATCGCAACAGCCTACCCCTGACCTCGGATGGTACCCAGCGTGATTCAGATTCTGCGCGCCATAACCGGGTAAAGACCCTGCGGCAGAATCGTTGGAACGGAGTTCAACGTATGTTGCCCATTCAAACCCCTCGCTCGCCCCACACCTAGTTTCCAATCGCCGAAACACCCTCGAAAAATCCGAGCACCGCGCCCGACCGCGCGAGCGCCCGACTTCGCGATCTGGAAAGTCTGGAGTGGCCATGAAGCACGTTTTACACCCCACCACCGCCCTGGCGCTGGCCCTGCTGGCGAGTGCAGCTCAGGCCCAGGACGACAGCACCCTGTCCACCGTGGTGGTCACCGGCAACCGTGGCGCCGAGCAGCGCACCGTCACCAGTAGCCCGGTGCCAATCGATGTCGTCAGCGCCAAGCAACTGCAAAGCACCGGCAAGCCCGGTTTGATGGAAGCCTTGAGCGCGGTGATCCCGTCGCTGACCCTGCCGGAAAAAACCGGTTGGGACGCCAGCGGTATTGCCCGCGCCCCGAACCTGCGCGGCCTGAGTGCCGCCGAAGTGCTGGTGCTGGTCAACGGCAAGCGCCGTCACACCAGCGCCACCCTGAACATCAACGGCATCAACACCGGCGCGGCTCCCGCTGACTTGGACCTGATCCCGATCAGCGCCATCGACCACGTTGAAGTGCTGCGCGACGGCGCTGCCGCCCAATACGGCTCGGACGCCATTGCCGGGGTGATCAACGTGATCCTCAAGGCCGACACCAGCGGCACCGCTGTGACCAACATCGGCCAGGGCTACGACGGCAAGAAACAGACCGTGCAGCAAAGCCTCAACAAGGGTTTCGAAATCGGCAACGGCGGCATCGTGCAGTTGGCCCTGGACGCACGCAGCCAGAATGACGACAACAAGGCCAGCGCCAACGGTTATACCTACGAGCAAGCCTATGGCCTGGCGGGCAAGTCCACTTATGGCGGTTACGGCACGCCCAAGACCAACCTGCTGACCCTGGGCTACAACGCCGAACTGCCGATTGATGACAGTTTGAGCCTGTATTCCTTCACCACCTACTCGCGGCGCAAGGCCGAGCAAGGCCAGAACTTCCGCCTGCCGACCATCACCAACACCATCACCACCGGGCCCAATGGTTACCCGGCCGGCTACACGCCGACCTGGTACATCGACGAGGACGATTTCCAGGCCGCGTTCGGCGGCAAGGGCACGGTCGGCGAGTGGAACTGGGATCTGTCCACCACCTACGGGCGCAACGAAGCGGAGCAGGGCACCACCCACAACCAGAACCCGTCGCTGGGCGAGTACACGCCCAACAGCTTTACCTCCGGCACCTGGATTTCCACCGAGCTGACCACCAACCTCGACTTCAAGCGCGGCTTCGACATTGGCCTGCAAAAGCCGCTGGACCTGTCTTACGGCTTCGAGCATCGGCGCGACACCTATGAGGTGCAGGCCGGTGACTACGCGTCCTATGCCAATGGCGGTTACTGCGTGGCGCCGGGCAATTGCGCGTCGTCCGGGGCGCAGGTCACCAACGGCATTTCACCGGCGGAAGAGAGCAGCGCCTCGCGCAACAGCCTCGCCAGCTATGTCGATGTGGGCTTCAACCCGCTGCCGGACTGGTACCTGGGCACCGCGTTGCGCTATGAGCATTACAACGAAGGCGTCGGCGCAACCCGCAGCGGCAAGCTGACCACGCGCTACGATTTCACCCCGCAGTTCGCCGTGCGCGCCACGGTCAGCAATGGTTTTCGCGCGCCGTCCCTGGCCAACAGCCTGTTCAGCGCGCGCTCCACGACCTATGGCGTGGTCGACGGCGTGTATCAATCGATCAACTACGGCGTGTTGCCCGTGGGGTCGGCGGCGGCCAAGGCCTTGGGCGCCGAGGGCTTGAAACCCGAGCGCTCGACCAACTTCAGCCTCGGTTTCACCCTCACGCCCACCGACCGCTTGAATTTCACCGCCGACGCCTACGTGATAAACCTGCGTGACCGCATCACCCTGACCGGCACCCTGCTCGGCCCGGAAGTCACCCAGGTGTTGCAGAACAACGGCATCAACTCCACCTCCGGCGGCCAGTACTTCATCAACGGCGCCGACACCCGCACCAAAGGCGTGGACCTGGTCAGCAACTACAACCAGGACATCGGCCCGTACGGCTCGCTGAAGTGGACGGCCGCGTTCAACTGGAACCAGACCAAGATCCTCAACTACAAGGCGTCCACCGACATCCTCGGCACCTCCTATGACCTGATGGACCGCCAGGCCCGCGGCCTGATCACCGATGTGCAGCCCAAGACCAAGCTGATCCTGGGCGGTGACTGGAGCATCGATCGCTTCAGCCTCAACCTGGCCTTGACCCGTTACGGTTCTTACAAAGAGGTCAACGTTTCCGCCGACCGCAGCCTCGACCGGGTCTACAGCGCCAAGTGGATCACCGACCTCGACCTTGGCTACAACCTCACCAAAGACCTGAACGTCGCCGTCGGCGCCAAGAACCTGTTCGACCAATACCCCAAAAAACAAGGCGTGCCGAGCAGCACCATGCTCGCCAGCTACGGCACGTATTCGCCCTACGGTTTTACCGGCGGGTACTACTACACCCGGCTGACTTACGCCTTCTAAGGCCGCAACTCGCGAGGAATAGACCATGCCCATTGTCGCCAAAACCTATGACCTGATCGATGAGGTCACCGACTACCCGGTTCGCCAGGCGCGTGTCGCAACGCCGATCAAAGCCTTGCACGTGGTGCCGGCCCGGCACCCGTGGCGCTGGGCCGGGTCGATTTTTGCCGCGCTGGTGCTGCTGGCCATCGTGCATTCGCTGGCCACCAACCCGCGTTGGGAGTGGGGCGTGTTCGGCCAGTGGTTCTTCTCGCCGTCGGTGCTGCGTGGCCTGGGCCAGACGCTGTTGCTGACATTGCTCAGCACCGTGTTCAGCATCATCCTCGGCACTGCATTGGCCCTGGCGCGGCTGTCGGGCTCGCCGCTGCTGGCGGCGTTGGCCTGGGGCTACATCTGGTTTTTCCGCTCGATGCCGGCGCTGCTGGTGCTGATCATCCTCTACAACTTTGCCTACCTGTATGACCACATCGTACTCGGCGTGCCGTTCACCGGCGTGGTGTTCGCCGAATGGTCGACGGTGGATGTGCTCAGTCAATTCACCGTGGCGGTGTTGGGCCTGAGCCTGATGCAAGCGGCCTACGCGGCAGAGATCATTCGCGGCGGCCTGATCGGCGTGGATGCCGGCCAGCATGAAGCGGCGGCAGCCTTGGGCTTGCCGGCCTCGCGGCGTATCTTCCGCATCATTCTGCCCCAGGCGCTGCGTTCGATTCTGCCCTCGGGTTTCAACGAAATCATCGGCCTGGTCAAGGGCACGTCCATCGTCTACGTGCTGGCCTTGCCGGAGCTGTTCTACACCGTGCAGGTCATCTACAACCGCACCCAGGCAGTGATCCCGCTGCTGATCGTGGCCACCGTGTGGTACCTGATCATCACCACCGTGCTGACCAGCGCCCAGTATTACGTCGAGCGCCACTTTGCGCGTGGCACCGCGCGCGTGCTGCCGCCGACGCCGCTGCAACGCATCCGCCGTTGGCTCAAGGAGAAAACCCATGAGTGACGCACGCGCCGGGCGCATCCAGATCCAGGGCGTGGGCAAGCGCTTTGGCAACCAGCAGGTGCTCAAAGACATCGACCTGACCATTGACCCGGGCAAGGTCACGGTGATTCTCGGGCCGTCCGGTTCGGGCAAATCCACCTTGCTGCGCACCATCAACCACCTGGAGAAGATCGACAGCGGGCACATCACCATCGACGGTGAATACGTCGGCCATCGGCGCAAGGGTGACCTGCTTTACGAATTGAAAGAGCGCGAGATTCTCAAGCGGCGCATCGACGTGGGTTTCGTGTTCCAGAACTTCAACCTGTTCCCGCACCTCACCGCCTGGGAAAACATCGCCGAAGCGCCGTTGGCCCACAAGCGCTGGCGTAAAGCCGAAGCTCACTTCAAGGCCGCCGAGTTGCTGGCCAAGGTTGGCTTGGCGGACAAGGTCGATGCCTACCCGCGCCAGCTCTCCGGCGGCCAGCAACAGCGCGTGGCCATCGCCCGCGCCTTGGCACTGGACCCCAAGGTGCTGCTGTTTGACGAACCTACTTCAGCCCTCGACCCGGAACTGGTGGGCGAGGTGCTCGATGTGATCAAGGGCCTGACCCAACTGGGCGTGACCCTGGTGATCGTCACTCACGAGATCGGTTTCGCCCGTGAGGTGGCCGACCACGTGGTGTTCCTATGCGACGGCCAACTGATCGAAGAGGGCCCGCCCGAACAGATTTTCCGCCAACCCCGACATCCCCGCACCGTGGCCTTTCTCGGCAAGGTGCTTTAGTTCAAGGAGTGACTGCCATGTTCATCCATACCGCCCGCGTGGCCCTGCTGGCGCTTGCCGTCAGCACCGCGCAAAGCGCTTTTGCCGTGCAACAGGTCGACCTCAGCCCCGACCGCGTGCGCATTCATGTGCCGCGCAACGAAGCAGCCATCGCGCAGATCCCGCCAGGCTTCAAATTTGCCCAGCCGGGCAAGTTCACCGTGGCTGTGTCCGGCGTGGCCGGGCCACCGCTGGCGCTGCTGGCCAATGACGACAAGACCACCATCGGCAGCGAGGCCGACACCGCGCAGCTGGTCGCCGACAGCCTCGGCCTGCAACTCAACGTGGTGCAGACCAGTTGGGAGGATTGGCCGCTGGGCGTCAGCTCAGGCAAATACGACGCGGTGATCAGCAACGTCACCGTGACCGAGGCGCGCAAGAAGCGTTTTGACTTCGCCACGTATCGCCAGGATGTGCTGGGGTTTTACGTCAAGAGCACCAGCAAGATCACCGCGATCAAACAGGCCGCGGACATTGCCGGGCTGAAGATCATTGTCGGCTCCGGCACCAACCAGGAAAAAGTCCTGCTGGCGTGGAACGAGGCGAATGAAAAGGCCGGCATCAAGCCTGCGCTGTTGCAGTACTTCGACGACCAGGCCGCCGCGCAGCTGGCGGTGCAATCGGGGCGCAGCGATGCGCTGTTCGGGCCTAACTCGGTGTACGCCTATTCGGCGGCCATCACCGGCGGCATCAAGCTTGTCGGCACGGTCAATGGTGGCTGGCCGCTGAAAGCGGATATCGCCGTGACCACGCGCAAGGACAACGGCCTGGTCCAGCCGATTCACACGGCGCTTGAAGGCGCGATTGCCGGCGGCCAATACGAACAGGTGCTGCAACGTTGGGGCCTGGACATCGAGCGCGTCGATAAGTCGCTGATCAACCCACCGGGCCTGCCGGACTAGGAGCATCGATCATGGGACTGACACGACGTGAAGCGCTGTCGAGCATCGCCGCGGTAGGCGGTGAGCCGGCCGTCAAGGATGCGCTTGCAGCATTGGGGCTGGGGCCGTCGTCGCACCGACGCCCGCAGCCGCTGAAACTCAAGCCCGGCCTGGGGCAGGGCACCCGCGTGCTGGTGCTGGGGGCGGGGATTGCCGGGCTGGTCACTGCGTTGGAACTGACCCGCGCCGGGTTCAGTGTGCAAGTGCTGGAAGCGCGCGATCGCGTCGGCGGGCGCACCTGGACCCTGCGCCATGGCGACCGCGTGGACTACAAGGACGGCCGCACGCAAACCGTGGCATTTGATCAGGGCCTGTATTTCAACGCCGGCCCGGCCAGGATTCCCAGCCAGCACCGTACGATTCTGGATTACTGCAGCGAGCTGGGCGTGCCGCTGGAAGTGCTGGTCAACAGCAGCCATGGCGCGCAGGTGCGCCCGGACCTGCAACAGCCGGCGTTCACCGTTGGACAGGCGATCAATGATGCGCGTGGGCACCTCTCTGGTTTGCTCGCCAAAGCCGTGCAGCGTGATGCACTCGATGATGTGTTGAGCGGCGAAGAGCGCACGCGCTTGCTGGCCTTCTTGCAGGTCTACGGCGATCTGTCGCAAGAACTGGCCTATGAGGGCAGCCTGCGCGCCGGTCACCTGGAATCGCCCGCGCATCCCGGCGCATTGCCCGCCAGCCGCAGCCCGCTGGCGCTGGACCGCTTGCTGCACCCCGAACTGTGGGGCGCGTTATTACACACTGAGTTCCCTGAGTTTTCGGCAACCATGTTCCAGCCGGTCGGCGGCATGGACCGCATCACCGACGCTTTCTACCAACGCGTCAGCGAAGACGTGCAATTGGGCGCTCAGGTCAGGCAGGTCCGCCAGCTGGAACATGGCGTGGCAGTGACTTACCACGACACACACAGCGGCCGCGAACAGGTGGTGCGCGCTGATTACCTGGTCTCGACCTTACCGCTGCCGTTGCTGGCCAAACTCGATACTGATTTCAGCGACCCGATCAAAGCCGCGTTGCTCAGCACCCGCAGCGATCAGGCCACCAAAGTGGCGTGGCAATCGCCGCGCTTCTGGGAAACCGACTACCGCACCTACGGCGGCCTGTCCTGGATCGAACACCCGGCGCGCCTGCTCTGGTACCCGAGCAACGACCTCAACACCCGCGAAGGCTTGCTGGTGGCCGGTTACGTGACCGGGGAAGGCGCCGACGTGTTTGGCGCGCAGCCGTTCGATACGCAGTACGCCACCTCCAGGGAGGCCGTGGAGCTGTTGCATCCGGGTTACGCCAAACACCTGCGCAACCCGCTGGCCGTGTCCTGGGAACAGATTCCCTACAGCGAAGGCCCGTGGCTGCAACGCGAACACTTCCCCGCCGACGCCAGTGCCTTGCTCGAACAGGCCCATGGCCGCGTGTATTTCGCCGGAGACGGTCTGGTGCAAAGCGGCGTGGGCATCTGGCAGGAATCGGCGGCCAACTCGGCGCGCCATGTGGTTGCGCAACTGGCTGACCGCGTGACGCAACAAACACAGCGTGCGGCATTGGCCGCGTCTTAAGGAGCATCCTCATGAGCGACAGCATTCAACGTACCAGCGTCGGTGATTTTCCGATCTCGCAAACCGTGACTGTGCCGGCGTCTGCCAGCCTGATTTTCGTCAGCGGCACCTTGCCGGATCTTGCCGACGCGCAGGCACCGGCAGGCACGCCAGCCGCGTACGGCAGCACCGAAGTGCAGACGGTGTCGGTGTTCAACAAGCTGCGCAAGATCCTTCAACAACAAGACCTGGACCTGGGCGATATCGTGCAGTTGCGGGTGTTTCTGGTCGGCGCTGAAGAAACCGGTGGCAAGCTGGACTTTGCCGGGTTGCAGCGTGGTTATACGCAGTTCTTCGGCACGCCTGAACAGCCGAACAAGCCGGCGCGTACGGCGTTGCAAGTGGTGGCGTTGCCCTTGCCGGGGGCGTTGGTGGAAGTCGAAGCTATCGCGGCCCGTACCCTTTGATTTGAAGTGAGCTGGCTTGTTGTGGCGCGCGGGGCTGTTGTGGCAAGCGGGCTTACTGTGGCGAGCGGGCTCGCCCCGCGTTGGAGTGCGAAGCGCTCCCAATCCAACCGCCGCGGTATAACGGGTAAACCGCGTCGTCAGGTTTTGGGGCTGCTGCGCAGTCCAACGCGGGGCAAGCCCGCTCGCCACAACAGCCCCGCTCGCCACAACACGTCCGGCAGACACAACAAGTCCGTTTGCTACAGGAGCATCATTTGTTGGCAGGTACCTAGGCACCCTTGCCGGGCAGTGGCCAGATCTGTTCGCGCACCGACTCGCCCATCCACACCATGCCATGCATGAAGGTGTCGCGCTCCTGGGGTGTGGTCAGGGGGAAACTCGCGTAGTGCGTGTGCGCCATGACCCGCAGTTCTTCAGCCCAGGCTTGCTTTTGCTGCTCGGTGTCGAGGTTGCAGCCCTCAAGGACGTCGGCCGGCATGAAGGTGTTCAATGCCATGGGCAGCGCGTCGCGGGTGCCCAGTCGGGCATTGAGCGTGGCGCTGCAGATCTCTACGGTCAGCCCGGTGATGCCCTTGGCGAGCAGTTTTTTCAGCGGTTTGATCTTGTTGCTGGCGGCGAAATTCGTGGCCTTGAGCAACGTGTTGTAATGCGGCTTGAAGTGATTGATCAGCGCCGCTTCCGCCAGCGTGATGACCTCATCGCGATTCAAACGCACGCTGCGCAGGCGGTCGAAATGCGCCGAGTCCTGTTGTTCGCTGGCCGTCGGTTCAGCGTTGAAGTCACCGCCGTTGCTGATCATCGTCCGGCCGTGCTCGAACCGGTAGAGCAGAATGGAAACCTCCAGCTCCGGGCTGTTGGTCGAAGTTTCTGCCAGGATGCGTTGCAAGGTGGTGTGGTTCAACAACCGGTCCACCGCCGTACGCGCGTGAATCTTGCCGATGCCCTGGCCGACATAGAGCACGTTCATGTCCCGATGGTCTGCTTGCAGGGCACTGGTGGCGTTGGCCACCACGATATGCGCGGCGGTGGTCATTTGCCGTGAGGTCGACAGGATGGTCAGGTGCGTGCCGTTGGGCGCGACGAACACCTGTTCAATCTCATCCTGATCGTCAGGCCCGATCCGTGGGATGTCATAACGGAAGGGGATGGACTGCACGCCCTGTTCATCCATCACGATAAAACTGCCGTGCGCCGATCGCCCGAGCAGGTAGATGTCATGAGGGTTGATCAGCACCCGCCGCCGCGCGGTGATCAGGTAAATATTGCTGCCGGCGATAGCCTCTCGGAAAGGCCCATCGCTCTTGGCACGGTACAGGTCGGCGGGTGTCAAGACCGAGGGCGGGCTGGAGTAGAGATGGGTGGCGCCTTCGGCAGAAAATTGTCGAATGATCGAGTCCATGCCAGTCATTGTTCCATCCTTGTTGGGCTGCACGCAGCGGCAGCGTCGCGCCGTAGTTTGCCAAAGTTGCGCGGCCATGGGCACTGACTGAACGGACAGGTAGGTGCACATGCATGCGGCAGGCGCTTACTGCCTTTTTTCCTGCGCGAGCGGCCAGCGTTCCAGCGTCTTACTCCTGCAGCTGCAACGCCTGCTGCTTGAGTTTGCGTTTCTGCTCGAACGGCAATTGCTCATCATCCCCGTACGGGGCGCTGTACCAGTTGCCATAACTCGGGTTGGGCAGCAGGAACCAACGCTGCCCCAGCCATTTCACATAGGGAGCGACGGCCTTGCGCTGGTCCGCGAGGGTGTTGTGTTCGGCCTGCACGAAGTCCCCCAGCGAATCACCCGCCATCAGCAGCACGCGGGCATTGTTTGCGACCCATTGGCGGCGGCAGTTCTTGCCATAGCCCGCGCTTTCGCAGTGGCCGGTCGGCGTGCTGGCGGCCAGCACTTGCTCGTCGCTGTCCACCGGGAAGCCGCGCAGGCGCAGGTTGGCGACCGTGGCCGCGACCTGGCTGTGTTCGCGGTTGGTGAGGTAGTAAACCTTGATGCCTTTTTGCTCGGCCGCTTGCAGAAACGCCACTGCGCCCGGCAACGCCTGGGCCTTGGCCTGGTCGACCCAGGTGTTCCAGCGTGCGTATGAATAGACTTGGTTGTTGATGATGTCGCGGGCATTGAGCGGCACGTTGTCGAGCAGGGTTTCGTCGATATCGACCACCACGGCCGGGGGCAGGCCGTTGAGGTTGCGTGGCGGCAAGGGCAGGGCGTCCCAGGTCGGATCGGCCAGGGCCACGTCGAGCTGGCGGGTGGCGTTGGCGAACAGCTGGCGGTAGATCAACTCGTGCTCGATGGAGGTCTGGGTCCAGAGCACGGCGTCGAGTTGGTCGTTGGCCGGTGGGGTTTGCTGGCAGCCTGCGAGGGCTGTGGCCAGCAGGCAGGCACCGGCGAAAATCAGGTTACGCATGGGCAAGTCTCGAAGAGGAGGGCGCATCGGCAGCACCTTAGCCTAAACACATGACCCATGTGGAGCGGGCTTGCTCGCGAAGGCGGAGTATCAGTCGCCGGATATATCAACTGATACACTGCCTTCGCGAGCAAGCCCGCTCCCACAATTGGATCTCCAAACATCAGTTAGATGTTATAGAGAACTCCCCTTCAAGGCCCACACACCAACGCCTGGCGCTCATAGTTCAGCGCCTTGTTCTGCGGCGCCAACGCATAGCTTGCGCTGCACTGCTGATCGCCCCACTTGATGATCAGCGTGCCCTGATCCTCTTCCACCAACGCCAGCGCGTTGCCATTCGGGTCTGCAATCGCCAGTTGCTTGCCGGTCGAGTCTTCCAGCGAAGCCCCGAACGACAGAGGCTTGTGCTGCGCATCAAACAACTCGAACAACACCCGGCGCCCGGTGGTGCCGCTGTAGTGCGCCACCACGATCGCGCCACGGCGCGGCACCACTTGTTGGGTGGCGTTGGTGATTTCCACATTGCCGCCCAGGTCGCGGGTGTCCAGGCTGACCCAGTTCACCCGGTAAGGCTGGGCATTGGGGATCACTGCATAGCCGTTATAGCCGGTCTCTACGCCGCTGTAGCTGCTGATCTTCGCGCCGGAAATGCCTGGCACTTCGGCCAGTGCGAAGGTCTCACTGACCGTCTGCCCCAGGTTGATACCGCCTGCGTGAGCGACCACGGAGCCGGCGAGGTTGAGGTTCTGCGAGTTGTAACCCTGGCCCTGGCTGTAGCCCAGGCTCACATCCGCCACGGACGTCCGGCTGTTGATGTTCACCGAACCGGAATCCCCGCTGGTGTCGCTGTGACCGGCCTGCACCGAATAAAACGTGTCGCTGGTATCGGCGACGTAGCCATTGATGCCCGCCTGCGTGGTGGTGTCGCCGTGCTGCCGGCTGGTGGTGACAAACGCGCGCGGCGCGCGGGCCTGGCTGCCCAGCGGGAACGAAATCGACAGGTTCAACTGCGTGTCGCTGCTCGGCTGGCCCCAGGTGACGATCTGCTTGGTGCGCGTTACGCCGAGGTTGTAGCTCAGGTCGCCCCAGTTGCTGGTGTAGCCGGCCGAAAAGCTCTGCGAGCCGCCGCGGTTCCAGTAGCGCTGGTCACTGGCATTCACGTACACGCTGCCAAATTCGTTGTTGCGCCCGATGCTCTGGTTGATGGTCAGGTCGGTGCGGGTTTTTGAGTGGCCGGTGCGCACACGCACGTCCTGGCTGTTGTCTTCGACATGGTCGCTGAGGGTGCGGTAGCCCTCGGTGGAGTAGCGGTAGGCGGCCAGGGTGAAGTTGGTGTCGGTGCCAGTGAAAGTCTTTGCATACAGCGCCCGCACGCTGCTGCCCTGGGTGGTTTTCCCCTGCGCCTTGCTGGAGGAATGCGTCGTGTCCAGCGAGAAGGCGCCGAACGAGGTGTTCTTGCCGGCGCCAATGGACAGTGCGTTGTAGTCCTCGCTGGCCTGCAACCCGACAATCCCGCTGAGGTTGCTGGTCAGGCCGTACGCCAGGGTGCCGCTGAGAAAACGCGGGCTCGCCAGGCCGTCGGCGTTGCTCTTGAAGGTACCCGCCGAGAGGCTGTACTTGACCTGGCCTTCACGCACCATGATCGGCAAGCTGGAAAACGCCTGCATCGTCACGCGGCGCGTGCCGTCGGCTTCGATCACGGTGATTTGCAGGTCGCCGTTGGAGCCGCTGGGGTAGATGTCGTTGATCTCGAACGGCCCCGGCGCGACGTTGGCGGTGTAGAGGATGTAGTCGTTCTGGCGGATTTCCACCGTCGCGTTGGTCTGCGCCACGCCACGGATCACCGGCGCATAACCGCGCTCGCTGTCGGCGCGCATGCCGTCATCGGAGGCCAGTTTGAGGCCGCGATAACGCACGCTGTCGAACAGGTCGGTGTCGGAGAAAATCTCACCGGCGCTGAACTGGCCCTTGATCGCCGTCACGTCGTGCTGCAGGTAAGTACGGTTGCTGGTGTAAGTGTTCGAGCGCCCGGTGCCGCCGCTCAAGTTCGATTCATTGCGCAGGCGCCACGCGCCCAGGTTGATACCGTTGCGCAGGCCGAGGTTATTGGAGAGGCGCGTTTTGTAGTCGCCGGCGGTGCGGCTGCTGTTGAGCTGGTAGTTGATAAACGCTGCGGGCACGCCGTCATCCCATAGTTGCGGGTCGACGTAACCGCGCATGCCGCGCTGCATGGCCACCTGCGGAATGCTCGCCATCAGGCGCAGGCGGCTGCTGTCGTAACGCACGCTGGCCTCCTCGATCATCTCGGCGAGGGCATAGCATTCCTGCGGCTGCTGCGGGTCGATTTTGCCTTCGGCCTGGAGGCGGTGCATGTCGATGCCCAGCTGCTTGAGCAGATCGAGGGTCAGGCAGGCTTCGACCCGGTCGTTTTTCGGGTTGCGCTTGAAGTCGATATCGCGCCGGCCCACCAGCACTTCGTTGCTGTACAGGTCGACGCGGTAATTGCCCGGCAGCACGCTGTTGGCCGAGAGCAATTGCTGCAGGTCGACCGTTGACTGCGAGCCTTGCAGGAACGTGGTGTTGAAGGTTTGCGCAGTGTCCTCGGCCATCGCCCAGGCCGGCAGGCCGGCGGCAATCGCGAACGACAGCGTCTTCAACTTCAGTGCGCCACGCGCGGGCCTGTTACTGGAAAGAAAAGACATGCGAAGACCTGTGACATCCCTGATTGGCGAACAGGCGGGCACGCGAGCACGCACGCGACGTGAGCCTGTGGGTTAGAGAAAGTGCTTAGGGGTTGAGGCGTGATTCGGTGGCGTGTGCAGCGATGCCCGAAAGTGGCGCGGTGTAATGATTCTGTGCGCCGTAGTCATTGATGCTGGAAAACGACAGTTGCACCGGGCCGGGCGCTGGCGCCGTCTTGAGCGCGAACTGTCTTTGCTCGCCGGGCGCGATCATGGTCGAGTCGCTCGCCAGTTGTGCCTGCACCTTAACGTCGGCCATGGACACGTGGTACAGCGTCGGGTTTTTCACCTGCAACAGCGTTTGCGCGCCGTGCTTGACCAATGTCCACTCCAGCTGTGCAGGCGCCTGCAACGCACTGCCGGTCAGGCCGGCAGGGCGGAAAAAAATCTTGATGCGTTGGCGAATGGCCAACTGCAAGGTGTTCTCGGTCTCGCTGGCCTTGGGAATTTCCTGCACGTTCAACCACACCACCGACTCGCGGTCCGTGGGCATGCCCGTGCCTTCATACAAGATGCGCAGCAGTTGCTGTTCCTTGGCGAACACCCGGGCCAGTGGCGGGGTGACGGCAAACGGAGCACGGCTGCCGCTGGAGTCATTCATGTCGACCCAGGACTGAATCAACACATCCTGGTTACCGTTGCGCACGGTGATATTGGCTTCTTTGTGGTCGCCATCGAACACGATGCGGGTGGCATTCAATGAAATGCTGGCGGCGGCCTGGGTAGCCAGAAGCATGCCCAGCAGCCCCAGGCATGCGGCAATAGAACGAGGCAGCATGAGGGTTATCCGGTGTAATCAAAAAAAGAATGGCGAGGCCGTTTGGCCTCGCGCGTTCGGTGCACGGGGCGCCGGGGTTACTCGTATTGCAGGATGAACGGCAGGGTGGCATCACCGCGACCGGCGGTGGATGCGCCGGCAGCACCGGTGGTGACGTAGGCAGCCGCAAAGCTCAGGGTGGCGTCGCCGCCGGCAGTCCCGGTGCCGTGCATGGTGCTTTCGATGCGCGCAGTGGCCTGCGAGCTGAGGTCGATCAAGCTGCCATTGCTGTCGAGCAGGGCGATACCGACGTTTTTAGCCGAAGCGGAACCGGCGTTCAGCGCCAGTACGTTCTTGCCGGTGACCAGGCCCGAACCGCCGTTGTTGGCGTCAAAGATCATCGCGACTTTGGTGCCCTGGTTGCAGTTGACGTTCAGGTTGAAGTCTTTGGCAGTTACACGGCCGGCGGTTGGGTTTTCCGCGGTGCCCATGTCTTTGATCGAAACGTTGCCCATGTCCACCGAAATACTGCGATCGGAGTTGGCGCCGTCTACCGAGCAGGCGTCGTTGTTGATCACGCCGGTGAAGGTAATTTTACCGCTGCCGCCCAGGGTAGGCGTCGGTGCCGGATCATCGGCAAATGCACTGCCGGAGGCGGCGATAATGGCCGAGGCGATAACAGCCAGGGAAAACTTCTTCATGATGATGTCCGTAAGTGTTAGTTGGAAAATGCGGTTGTTGAACTGCGAGGAAAGAATAAGAGGGCAGGCGCTGCGAGCGAATAAGACGATTCTTATAAGCCGCGCAATAGACGGGTTAGTTGCACCGCAAGGCAGTTTTTGAGCCCGCAAACAGGGGGCCAAGCCATTGCCCGGGAATGGCTTGCACGGTGTGCTTAGTTGAAGATATTGCGCGCCAGGCAATAGGCGAGAAGGTCCTGGTCGCTGCTCACTTCAAGTTTGCGCATGGCCGATATTTTTTGTGCGCTGATGGTCTTTGAACTGCGGTTCTGGCTGCGCGCAATATCACTCACGCTCATGCCGGAAATAAACAAACGCAAGATCTCGAACTCTTTGGGCGACAAGCTGGTAAAGCGCTGGTCGATGGCCGTGAGGGTCTCGATCACCGAGGTCTTGGGCGGCTCCAGGCTGCGGTAGGCGCTCTGTTGCGCAATCGCCTTGAGCGCCAGTTGAATCTCGGTGTGCAACTGGCTTTTCTGGATGATGCCGACCACGCCCAGCTCTTGCAGACGCGTGAGGATCAGGTGGTTGGAGATCATCGTCAGGATCAAAATCTGCACCTGCGGAAAATGCCGTTTCAGGTACTCCACCAGCTTCAGCCCATCGCCGTAGGGCGAGTCGCCGGGCATGTTGTAATCGGTGATCACGATGTCGGCGCCCTGGCGCTGCAACAGCTCGATCAGGCCCGCCGAACACACCGCTTCGCCCACGACTTGAAAGCGCGTGTCGCGCTCCACCAGTTCGCGTACCCCGAGCAGCACGATCGGGTGATCGTCCGCGATAACCACGTTGAATTTTTTCATAAAGGGCCGTCCGTAGTGCCAGTTCAAGTGAGGGAAGTGTGCCCGGGCTGGAGAGTGTCCAGGACGGCCGACAGTCGTTGCATCACCGCCTTCACCTTGAGCTCAAGCGTGGTGTCGAGGCTGCCGCGGTTCAGTGCGTTTTCCAGCTCGATGCAGGCTTGGGCCAGAGGGAGCGCCTGCACGGCGCCCAGTGCGCCGGCGGCCGAATGCAGCAGTTGGGCGAGCGCGCGCGCATCACGCTGCGCCAGTGCCGCGCCGAGTCGCTGCAAATCTTGCTGCACGCTGCTGATGAACAGCGGGCGCATCTTGTCCGACAGCTGCACGTGGTCGTCGAACGGCGCGGGCGGCGGTTCGACCGGCGCCTTGATCTGGCACAGCTTGACCAACTGCGCGCGCAGGGTTTGCAGGCTCAGGGGTTTGACGATCCAGGCGTTCATGCCGACCGCCAGGCAACGCACGCCTTCCTCGCGCATGGCGTTGGCGGTCACGCCGATGATCGGCAATTGCGGGTCATGCGCCCTGAGCGTGCGGGCCAGCTCATAACCATTCATCAAGGGCATGTTCACGTCGGTCAACACCAGGTCGAAGGCTTGCGGTTGCCACAACTGCAGCGCCTGCTCGCCGTTGGCGGCCAGGGTCACCGAGCAGCCGAGCGCCTCCAGTTGTTCCTTGATGATCGCCTGATTGATCGGGTTGTCCTCGGCCACCAGGATGCGCAACCCAAGCTGCCCGGCGCTTTGTGGCAGGGCCGCCGGCGGTTGCTCATGCTTGCCATGCTGGGCCAGCGACACGGTGGTGGCGATAGCCCGTACGTCGTGCACGTCCACGACCCAGCCCTGCGCCGTGTGCAGCGGCGGGCTGTGCGCGCCGGGCAGGCACAGCACGCGTTGCCCGGCCCATTGGCGGGCGGGCTCGCTGGGCAGCAGATCGACCAGCACCGCCTGGCGGCTGTCCTGTTCCGGCGTGGGCGCCGCCAGGGCCGCGGCAATGCCCAGGCGATTGAGCCAGTCACACAGCGACTGCGCCAGCTCGCGCACCGGCGCCTGCACATACACAGGCGTCGCGCTGGGTTCGATCAGCGGCGGGTTGGTCAGCGCACCGCTGCTCAGCGGCAGGCGTATTTTCAGGGTGAAGCTGCTGCCCAGGCCGGGCTCGCTGACCACTTTGATCTCGCCGTCCATCATTTGCGCCAGCCAGCGGCAAATCGGCAGCCCCAGCCCGGCGCCGCCTTCGCCGGCGGTGTCGGGAGCCTGGTAAAACACATCGAACAGCTTGGCCTGCTGCGCCTCGGGGATGCCCACGCCAGAGTCGGTGACCTGCCATTCCAGGTTGACGTACTCGGCGTCGCACGCCGTGACCCGGGCGCGGATCACCACGCGCCCGATGTCGGTGAATTTGAGCGCGTTGCTCACCAGGTTGTTGAGAATCTGGCGAATGCGCATCGGGTCGCCCAGTACGCTGTCGGGCAGCTGCGGGTCGATGCAACTGTAAAGCTGCAACCCCTTGCGCTGGGCGAAGGCGGCGTAGGTGTGCAGGGTGTCTTCGAGCATGTCCAGCGGGCAGAACTCCACGGCTTCAATCGCCATTTGCCCGGACTCGATTTTCGACACGTCGAGCACGTCGCTGATCAGCTGGAACAGCGTCGCGGACGAACGCTGTATGGTCTGCAGGTAGGTTTTCTGGTGCGGGTCCAGGTCGGTCAGGCCGAGCAGTTCCAGAGTGCCGAGCACGCCATACAACGGCGTGCGAATTTCATGGCTCATGGTCGCCAGGAACAGCGTCTTGGCCTCGTTGGCGGCATCGGCGGCGTGGCGGGCGTCCTCTAACGACTGGGCATCTTCGATATGCCGGGTGATGTCGTTGAATGCATACAGGCGCACGTCTTCGGCCTGGTAACGGGTGGAGACGAAGCCGATCTGCAGGTGGCGGCCTTCGATCTCCAGGTGCGTCTCGCCGCTGTCGGCGCTGTCATGCACACCGGTCAATGCGGAGACCAGCCGCGCGGTGCCTGGCCATTGCTGGGCCCGCTGGTTCTCGATCAACACCTTGCCGTCACTGCGCCGCACCACGCACAGGCCAGTGGGCGCGGTGTCGATGATCACGCGGCTGAACGCCACGCTTTCGGCGATGCGTTCGTGCGCCAGGCGCGCGGGGTTGATCACCTGGCGCCGGTACCAGCGGTTACCGCCCCAGCACAGCGTAATCAGGATGCCCAGCAACAGGGCCAGGCTGCTCAGCGGCCACAAGGCCGAATGGAAAAAGTGCGAGTAGTTCAGCCCATAGATTGCGCTCCAGGGCTGGTCGCCGCGTTGGGTAATCTTGAATTCGAAGCCGTCGGCCCTGAAGTGCACGCCATCGCTGAGCGGCACACCGACGTCTGGCCCGACCAGCCGGCTGCCGTCGGGGGCAATCAGGGTGAAGCGGTCAAAGGCCGAGTGGTCCAGGGCGCGCTGCACATCGTCAACCTGAGCCACGTCGAGCAAGGTGCCGACCACCGCCTGGCCCTGGCCGTCGAGGGGCAGGCCGATATAGGCCAGCAGGTGCGCAGGTGCGGGACCGGCCTGCCAGTACACGCGGTTCTGTTCCAGCGGCTGCGGCGTCTGCTCGAGGGTCTGTTGCACCGCGTTGACCAGCGCCACCAGGTTGCCGGTTTCCTCGGTACTTTCTCGACGCTGGTAGCCCACCGACGGAATGGTGATGGCGTAAGGCGTCTGACGATTGAGCAGAAAGGTTTGTGGCGCTTCATAGGGTGATGACGACCAGAAGGCGCTGTAATAGCTGGTGAGGTGTGCGCCCAGGGCAAAAATCTGCGACCGGGCGGCAGCGCTGATCTGCTGCTCGTCAAACTTGACGCTGAACGGCACCGAAAACGAATATTTCTGGCCTTCGTACAGCGTGCGGTGGTTGTCGACCATGCGGCTTTTGAGGCTGACCTGAACGTTGGTGGCGCGCAACAGTTCGGCCTGGATGCCCGGATGCGTCAGACTCTTGAGGTACGACTCCTGCTCCGCCAGGTTCTCCATCAGGCGCGCAAAATGAAAACGCGTGGCGCCGTAACGGGTTTCGACCCCGCGTTGCAGTGACCAGTAGTTGGTCAGCACCAACAGCAACGCGATCCCGAGCAGCACCATCAGGCCTTTGTTCAGGCGCGACGAGCTGCGGGTGAAGGCTTCGAGGACCGCGTTGTTGTGCTTCATCAGGGGTTTCCGCAGGCGCAGGATAAATCGGCACAGGATGGAGCTGACTCCTTACTATCGAACAGATAATCCGCGGCCGCTAGCTAGTGAGATGTCGCGGGGCCATCATTGTTCAGAAGTTGTTGAAATTGTTCTGAAGAGACCGCGTGTGAAATCAGGAAACCCTGCACCTGATTGCAGTCGACCTTGCGCAGCAGAGCCAGTTGCTGCGGCGTTTCCACCCCTTCAGCCACCACCGTGAGACCAAGTTTGCGGCCCAGCGCGATGATGCTTGCCAGGGCCTGCGCCATGCCCTCGTTGTCGTGGCAGCCCTGCACCAGTGCCTGGTCGATCTTCAATTCGGTAAACGGCGTGGAGACCAGGTTCAAGTACGAGCTGTAGCCCTTGCCGAAATCATCCTGGGACAGGCCGAAGCCCTTGATGCGCAGGCGGCAGGCGCCGGCGTAGAAGTTGCTGATGTCCTGGGGCACCGAGCATTCCATCAGTTCGAAGCAGATCATTCCCGGAATGCCATCGTGGTGCAGCACGAATTCCAGCAAGCGGTCGGCCAGGTCATGGCTGTTGAGCAGGTGCGTGGGCAAGTTGATCGACACCGGTATTTCGTAGCCACGCTGGCGCCAGCGTTCCTGGGCGTGGATCGCCTGTTTGAGTACCACCCACAACAATCGCTCCTCCAGCTCGAATGCCTTGATCGCCGGCAGGAACGCGGCGGGCAGCATCACGCCTTGCTCGGGGTGCATCCAGCGCACCAGGGCTTCGGCGGCGACGATGCGGCCGTTGGCGAGGGACTTTTTCGGTTGGAACCAGGCCTGCAGTTGGCCGCTGCTCATGGCGTGCACCAGGGTGTGGCGGTCGATGTCCAGGTGCTCGGGCAATTCGGGGGAGGGCTTGCGCACTGTGTTCCTGAGTTGGTCGACGAGGCTGCGCAGGGCGTCGGCGGCGACCGGTTTGGAGATCAGCCCGATCACTTCCACATCGAGGTTTTTCGCCACCAGGCTGGCCGCCATCAGCATGCGCCGCGACGCCGCGCTCATGATCGCCAGCGCCGGCTTGCAGCGCAGGCTGGCCAGGCACTGGATAAACTGCACGCCGTCCATGCCGGGCATCAGCAGGTCGGTCAGTACCAGGTCAAAATCGCGCTGGCGCAGACGCTCCAGCGCTTCTTTACCGTCCTCGGCGGTTTCGAGCATGAAATCCCCCAACTCACTGAGCAGGTGCTGCAGGTAGATGTGCTGCAGGGGATGGTCCTCAACAATCAAAATACTAAGGGGCTTCATGGGTGATCCGTGCATAAGGCGCCAGGGAGTTGAATAGAGCCCGCAACGCAAAGGGTTTGACCAGGCAATGGTTCATGCCGGCGGCCAGGCACAGGTCGGCCTCGCCGCGCATGGCGTTGGCGGTGGCCCCGATAATCGGCAACGGGCAGCCCTGACGACGCAGTTCGCGCGCCAGTTCATAGCCGTTGATGTGGGGCATGTTCACGTCCGTCAGCACCACGTCGAAGTTGCCGGCGGTGTACAGCTGCAACGCTTCCTGACCATCGGCCGCCAGCTCCACGGTGCAGCCGAGTTCTTCGAGTTGGTCACGCAAAATCAGCTGGTTGATGATGTTGTCCTCGGCCACCAGCAGGTGCAGGTTGAGTTTGTTCAAGTCACGCTGACGCGTCTGCTCACCAGCGCGAGCCACCCACAGCCCCTGGGCCTGGCTCACGGCCTGATGAACAGCGCCCAAGTGGTTGAGGTTGACGTGCCAGGCGCCGGCCTCGGCCTCCAGCGCGGTGCAGGCATGGCTGCTGACGTGAATCACCGGGCCCGGCCACTCGGGCGCCAGCGATGGATCGACGCTGCCGGGATGCACTTGCAGCAGCAGATGGCTTTCCGGCAGCGTCGGCAGCCCGGTCTGAGCGCGGGCACCCCAGCGGCGCAGCCAGCCGCTGATCGAATGCGCCAGTTCCGGGATGGGCGACACCACGTAGATCGTCTCGGCCAGCAGCGGTGTCATCGGTGGCGTCGGCGCTTCTTCCAGCGGCAGGATCAGGCTGAAGCTGCTGCCCAGACCCAGTTCGCTGACCATGCGGATATTGCCGTTCATCAATTCGGTGAGGCGCTGGCAGATCGGCAGGCCCAGGCCGGTGCCGGCAACCACGTTAGTGTTGCCTTCGCTCTGGTAGAAGGGCTCGAAAATCATCGCCTGGTCTTCCTGGGCGATGCCTTTGCCGGTGTCCGAGACTTGCCACAACACACTGGAGCGCTCGCCATCGCGGCCAAGCACTTTGACGCGCAGCACCACGCGCCCGTAGTCGGTGAACTTCACGGCGTTGTTGAGCAGGTTGTTGAGGATCTGGCGAATGCGTGTCACGTCGCCGATCAGCCGTTCCGGCAGCTTCGGGTCGAAGCAGGCATACAGCTGCAAACCTTTGCCCTGGGCGGCCGCGGCGTAGCCCTGAATGATTTCGTGGACCAGGTCCAGCGGCGAAAACTCGCTCATTTCAAGAGCCAGCTGCCCGGCTTCGATCTTCGACACGTCAAGCACGTCGCAGATCAGTTGCAGCAAGGTCGAGGAAGACCCTTCGATGGCCTGCAGATAGTCTTTCTGCTGGGCGTCCAGTTGTGTGCGCGCCAGCAATTCCAGGGTGCCGAGCACGCCGTACAGCGGCGTGCGGATTTCATGGCTCATGGTCGCCAGGAACAAGGTCTTGGCGGCGTTGGCGGCGTCTGCCGACTGCCGCGCTTCTTCCAGCGCCGCTTCCACTTGTTTGCGTGCGCTGATATCGCTGAAGGCGCAAAACAGCACGTCTTCGCCCCTGTAACGGGTCGGCGCGCTGCTCAGGTACAGGTGACGGCCGTCGATGGTTTCAAAGTAATCGCTGCGTTCGGACGGCTCACCGGCGTAGGCTTGCGCGATCCAACCGGCGCGCAACGCCTCGCGCTCCGGGCCGTGGCCCAGCCATTGCTGGGCGAGGGTGTTTTCCAGCACCACCTGGCCGTCGGTACGGCGCAGTACGCACAGGGCGACAGGCGCGGTCTGGATCACATCGCGGCCGAACGCCTCGCTTTCGATCAGCGCCTGGATGCGATGGATCGAGGGAATGATGAAGCGCTGGTCGACGCGGCGCATCACCAGCCAGATCAGCGTCAGGCTGAACAGGCAGAACAGCAGCGAACCCAGTAGCTGTTTCCACAAGCCGGTGACCACCGCGCGCAGGTCGATGGAATAC
The DNA here is from genome assembly GCF_047943075.1 of Pseudomonas sp. NFX183. Classification (NCBI taxonomy): domain Bacteria; kingdom Pseudomonadati; phylum Pseudomonadota; class Gammaproteobacteria; order Pseudomonadales; family Pseudomonadaceae; genus Pseudomonas; species Pseudomonas sp. NFX183. The sequence continues at coordinate 4,474,494 of NZ_CP181333.1, forward strand.
ATCAACTGCCAGTCCGAGGATTTCAGGTGCTTGCGGATCACCAGGTGATCGGGCAGCAAGCCGTTGCCGACAAAGCCGAAAAAGCTTTCTTCCTTGGGCCTGAGGTGTTGCTGGCGCATCTGCGTGTCGTCGCTGTTGGTAAATACCAGCATGCCCTGGGAGTTGAGCATCATGAACTCGCCGGCGCTCTGGTCGCTGAGGGTCGAGGACACTTCACGGCTTTCCATTTCCAGACCCAGCCAGCCGGAAGTGGGGTCTTGGCGATCCAGACGGATGAATATGTACAGGTGCGAATGGTGTTCGGTGCGGTCGCTCAGCCACAACTCGTTGAGGGTGGACGGATCGCTGTGCTGCAAGGCCTTGAGGCGGTTGAGCATGCACTTGGAAATCGGCAGGACTTGCGCGGTCGCGTCATACACCCGTGTCACCTGCGGGGTAGGGCCGGCGTTCACGTACAGCAGGTTGAGTTGCTTGGCCTTGAGGTAGTCGCGCAGGCGTGCCGTCAGCCAGATGCTCCACTGGTTGCCCGGCGTGTCTCCCAGCTGCACATGCTCCTCTTCGGGAGAGGAGGGGGAAATCCTCGACTGCTTGCGCACCGCCGAGAGGCTGAGGCTTTCAAGCAGCGCCTCGCGATTGGTGAAAAACGTATGGGCTTCGGCGATGGCGCTGCTCATGTAGCCACGGCGTTGGGAAATATCGTTGTTGAAGGTGGACAGCAGAAAGGTGTAAACGCCGCTGAGGATGCCGATGAGCAGCACGGTCGCGAAAATACGAAGCAGCCTTCTGGCTGCTTCGGGTCGGGAGAGGACGGGGTTGATCTGGAGCAGATAACTTTTCAATCGCATCGGCGGACTTTAAGCGTCGGCCGTGTCGCGTGGCATAAGACGATCCTTAAAAATCAGCTATTTGTAATACATATCCACCACCACCGCGGCCTCGAATGCGCCGGGAATCGGCAGGGTGCGCCATTTCAAATCGGCGCGGAATTCGTCGTGGCTCTGGCCCAGGCCCATGAGGTTCTGCAGCGTGAACCAATTGTCGAACGGCAATTGCTGTTGGCTCTCGGCGCGGGACAGGGCGATGCCCACCGATTTATTGTTGTCCGGTACCAGCAACCCATTGATCACACTGCCGCCACCCGGCGTGGTGGCGAAGCGCGCGCTGACGGTATAAGGCGTGTCGCAGCCTTTGCGCAGGTTCAAGCTGAAGTTTGCGGTGCTGGCGACTTCGCCGATTGCAAACTTGCGCGAGGGCATCGGGAAGCTGACCACGCTGGGGCTGATCGTCAGCTCGGGGGTACAGGGCACGAAGCGGATGCCGTTCATGCCGGTGACCACGTAGTTGAAGTTGCTGTTGGGCCTTGAGTTCAGCCCGCGCACGCCGTCCAGCTGGAACACCCGATACTCGGTCAGGGTACTGGCCTGGCCACTGGGAGGCGTCGGGTCGTATTTCTCGATGAATACGCTGAAGTTGAGGGTGAAGCGCGCCTTTTCCCAGCCTTTGCAGTTGGTCAGATTGCAGCCGCGGTCGGAAAAGAACCCGGTGCCGACCTTGCCGGTACTTTGGGTGATCGGCTGGTTGTTATAGCGAATACCCACGCGGATACCCGTGCCGATGCTGACGTTGGCCGGGTTGACGTAGAAGTAGATTTCCTCGCGGCCGTAGTAGTAGTCATCTTTGCAAATCACATTGGTGGAGCGTGGGCCGGACTCCCAGATAATGCTGCCGTTTGGCGCATCGGCCGCCACCGCCAGGGCGGTGCCCAAGGCTTCTTTGGTAATGATCGAGTCGCTGCCGTCCTCACGGCAGGCCAGCGCATGGCTGGTGGCGGGCAGGACTGCGCAGGCCCACAGCAGCATGGATAGTATTCGTTTGGTGAGTGACATTGGTGCAAATACCCCGCGAACCATCAGTTGAGCGCCGCGCTGTGGCGGGCTTGCAAACCGATATCGGTGATTTCGGTGAAGTGGAGGGTGGTGCCTTTGGGCAACGGGCCTGGCGCGGTCAGGGTTTTGCGCTCGAAAGGCTTGAGCAGCAGGTAATCACTGAGCACCTGGCCGTCGGTTTGCAGGTTCACCAGCGACAGGTGAAAGGCGCTGGGATTGCTGACCGTGACGGTGTGCCCATCGTTGCTGCGCCATTGCAGCTGCTGCACCGCGTCGGCCGAGCCGCCTTTGAGCGCGGGTGGCCGATAGAACAGCTTGAGCCGCTGGCGTATCGCAAACTGCACGCTGTTGGGGTCTTCCGGCTTGAGCGGGATCTCCATGATGTTCAGCCAGAACAGCGATTCACGGTCGCTGGGCAACCCTTCACCGGCATACAGGATGCGTAACTGATGATGCTCGCCAGCGCCCAGTTGCACCAACGGCTCGGTGGCGGCAAACGGCACGCTGTGGCTGCTGGCTTCGTCCTCGCCGCTGATCCAGGTTTGCACCACCACTTCCCGTGCAGCCTGGTTGACCACGCCGATGTTGGCTTCGCGGTCGTGGCCGAAATAGATCAGGCGCGTGCCTTCGACCTTCAGCGCTGCACTGGCAGGCGGCGGTGCAAGGGCCAGCAATCCGCAGGCTAAAATCATCATTCTGAGTAAAAACATGAGCACAGATGAATCCATGGGAGCGTGGGGGAACGCGGCCCATGGTAGGGGCAGGGCGCAGCGGGGGCTTTCAGGCGATTCTTAAAAGTGCGCGGCTGTACCCGGTTACCGTTTCAGAATCGCCTTAAAGTCAGGTTTCACCCCTGACAGGTAACGTGGTCAGCGTTGAATGAACGACGCGGATGCCCAACTGTCAGGTTTACCTATGTCCAATAAAGCGTTACGCCTTCTGATTGCCGATGCAGACATTCTGCAACGGATCAAGATCGAGAAAATGCTCAACCAGCTGGGCTATCACCGTATCGTCCCCTTGAGCTCGTTCGACGAACTGCAGGTATTGACACGTTCGGGCGTCGTGGCGTTCGACCTGTTGATCATCAACACCGCGCTGGTGCACTCGCGGCAGGTCAACCTGTTGAAGTATTGCCATGACAACCCGCTGATTCGCCACACGCTGATCTACGACGGGCAATGTGCGCAAAGCTCGGTGGTGTCGGTATCGGTCAGCCAGACCCTGCACTTGTCGCTGTCGCAATCGCCGGATTTCAACTCGCTGCGTCGCTGCATGGAAGTGGTCGATCCGGACCATAGCCTGCCAACCGTCGAACGCCCGGTGCTGCGCGCCGTTGACAGCCGGACCAGCGTGCCGTCAGCGGTGCCACGCGCGATCTACCAGGGCGATCCGGCGGTGGTGGCCTGCGCGGTCGGGCTCTCGCCCAAGCGTTGATCAATCGGCAGGCTCAAGCGTATCGGCACTGATTTGGCCGCCGGCACCTTGCTGCGTTCGGCATGGTGCCAGAGCGGCACCAGCGGGTTGCATTCGGGGTAATACGCCGCGGCGCAGCCTTCGGGGATGTCATACGCAACGATTTCCAGCGGGCCGACCTGGCGCTTGACCTCAGGCTCTATGGCGGTGGTCAACATCACCCCCTGACCGTTCTCGAAACCCAGCCGCGCGATATCGTTGCGGTGCATGAAGATCACCTCGCGCGTGCCACTGATGCCGCGAAAGCGATCCTCGTAGCCGTAGATCGTGGTGTTGAACTGGTCGTTGCTGCGCAGCGTCATCAGTTGCAGCACGTCACGCGCCAGCACATCGGTGTTGACGTCATCGTCTTCATTGAGCGTGGCGGGCAGCACGAACTGTGCCTTGCCGCTGTCGGTCAGCCATTCGCGCTGCGCAACGGCGATGGGGCGGTGAAAACCTCCCGGTTCGGCCATGCGGGTTTCCATGTCGTGGAAGATCTGCGGGTAGATGAGGCTAATGGCGCTGCGCACTTTTGAGTAGTCCGCGCTCCAGCCCTGCCAGTCAATCGAGCCGCCCGCTGGCAACGTGGCCTGGGCCAGGCCGGCGACGATGCTGGCCTCGGCGCGCACGTGGGCGCTGACCGGTTCGGCGCTGCCATGCCAGCCGTGGATGCAGCCGGTGCTGTCCTCGGTGGCCCAGGTTTGCTCGACACCCTGCTGCCGGTCGATTTCGATACGCCCCAGGCACGGCAGCAGCCACTGGTGTTGCGCGGGCAGCAAGTGCGTGCGATTGAGTTTGGTCGCGATCTGCACATTGAGTTGCAAGGTTTGCCAGGCCGGCTCCATGCGCGAGGTGTCGGGAATCGCGCGCAGGAAGTTGCCGCCCAGGCCGATGAAGCCGCGCACACGCCCGGCCAGAATGCCTTCGCAGGCGTCCACCGTGCACAGGCCCATTTGCTCCGGCACCTTGAAACCGAACTGCTGCTCGATCAGCTCGACCGGGACTTTTTTCGGGTCTTCGGTAATGCCCACCGTGCGCTGGCCCTGCACATTGGAGTGGCCGCGCACCGGGCAGATGCCTGCGCCCGGCTTGCCGAAATTGCCGCGCATCAGCAACAGGTTCACCAGCATCTGCACGTTTTGCACCCCGTGCCGATGCTGGGTCAGGCCCATGCCGTAGATCATCATGACCCGGTTACTGCGCGCGTACACCTGCGCGGCCGCTTCCAGGGCGCCGCGGCTCAGGCCGGAGCGGCGCTCGATGGTCGGCCACTGCGCGGCGCGAACCATCGCCGCAAACGCCTCGAAGCCTTCGGTGTGTTCGGCGATAAAGGCGTAGTCGAGTACCGGCGCACGCCCGTCGCGCTGCGCCTGGTCGTCCAGCTCCAGCAGCACTTTAGCCAGGCCGAGCAGGGCGGCCGTGTCGCCACCGATCGCCACCTGGTGATACTGGGTACTGATCACGGTGGATTCGGGGGTGAGCATTTCTACCGGTGATTGCGGATTGACGAAGCGTTCCAGTCCGCGTTCGCGCAAGGGGTTGAAGGTGATGATCGGCACGTCGCGTTTGCGCGCATCCTGCAACTGGTGAAGCATGCGCGGGGCATTGCTGCCGACATTCTGGCCGAAGAAAAACAGGCAGTCGGTGTGCTCGAAATCTTCCAGCGTCACGCTGCCGACAGGGATGCCGATACTTTCCTGCAGGCCGACCGAGGTGCTTTCGTGGCACATATTTGAACTGTCGGGCAGGTTGTTGGTGCCATAGGCCCGGGCGAACAGCTGGTACATGAACGAGGTTTCCAGCGAGGCGCGGCCCGAGGCGTAAAACACCACGCTGTCAGGTTGCAGCGTTTGCAATTGCGCACCGATCTCGCGGTAAGCCTCCTCCCATGACGTTTCGCGGTAGCGGTCGGTGGCCGCGTCGTAGCGCATCGGATGGGTCAGTCGACCGTGTTGCTCCAGTGCGTAGTCAGACCATTGGCGCAGTTCACTGAGCGAGTGTTCGGCGAAGAACGCAGGTGAGGTCTTGAGCGAGGTCAGTTCCCAGGCCGTGGCCTTGGCGCCGTTTTCGCAGAACTCCAGGGCATGTGGCTTGCCGGGTTTGGCCCAGGCGCAACTGACGCAGGCGAAGCCATCGGGCTTGTTCTGTTTGAGCAGCGCTTTGGTGGCCTTGGCAAAGGCTTGCTCGCGCCAGAGGATTTTCATCACCGACTGTGCCGAGCCCCAGCCGCCGCTCGCGTGGGTGTAGGGGTGAAAGTGGGCTTTTGGATAGATGAGCATGGGCTGCACCTGAGGGCTTTATCGGTGAGGGATAACGTTACGACGAGTACGCTTGGCAAAAGGTTCGAGCGGGCTTCCGGGCGGCAGGCTAACCGCTCGTCCGACGCCGTGCGGATTTGTTGAACATCCGTTTCTCTGCCTCGGCCCTATCAATCAAGACGGCCGCATTTATTCAGTCGTCGCTGCCTATTAAAAAAGCCTGCCGTGAATACCTTGCCGAGCGGAGAGACGCCTGATGAACGACCTACCTGCAGTCAACCCAGCAATTCAGCCTTTGGCTTTTGAGCCGTCATTCGAACAGATTCCCGATGATGAAGCGCAGACCAGCAAGGAGCTGGCCGAAGCGCTGCACGGCATCATGGAAACGACCTTTCGCGACAGTGGCCACGCCACTCGCAGTGTCCACGCCAAGGCCCATGGCTTGCTACGCGGGCACATCAGCGTGCTGGAAAACCTGCCCGCCACACTGGCCCAGGGCGCGTTTGCCAAACCGGTGAGGTTGCCGGTGTACCTGCGCTTTTCGACCAACCCTGGCGATATTCTCGATGACAAGGTGTCCACGCCCCGCGGGCTGGCAATCAAGATCGTCGGCGTGGACGGCCCGCGATTGCCGGGCAGTGATGGCGAGGTCACCCAGGATTTCGTCATGCAAAACGCCAAGGCCTTCACGGCCGCGACGCCCAAGGCTTTTTTGAAAACCCTGAAATTGTTGGCCAAGACCACTGACAAGGCACCGGGCATGAAAAAAGCCTTCTCGGCGCTGCTGCGAGGCGTGGAAGCCACCCTTGAATCCATGGGCGGCGAAAGCGGCACGCTGAAAAGCCTTGGTGGCCATCCGCAGACCCATATTCTTGGCGAAAGCTTTTCCAGCGTGGTGCCGATGCTCTATGGCCCTTACTACGCCAAAATCGCTGTGGTGCCGGTGTCGTCCAACCTGACGGCATTGACCGACTTGCACGTGGACTTTGGCGACAACCCCGACGGCCTGCGCGCAGCCGTTGAGGCTTACTTTGCCCAGAGCGGCGGCACCTGGGAGGTGCGCGTGCAACTGGCCACTGACCTGGAAAAAATGCCCATCGAGGATGCCTCCGTGCAATGGCCCGAGGACCTCAGCCCGTACGTGACCGTGGCGCGCATCGACCTCGAACCCCAGGCGGCCTGGAGCCCTGAAAACGTCCAGAAAATCGACGACGGCATGGCCTTCAGCCCGTGGCACGGGCTGGCGGCGCATCGCCCGTTGGGCGGAGTAATGCGCGTGCGTAAACCTGCTTACGAGATGTCGTCCGGGTTCAGGGCCGAGCACAACGGGTGCCCGATCCACGAACCGCGGCCGTCAATCACGCCATAAAGGTTGGTGGTCGTCATCCAGCGTCCAGTGGGGTTGGCGGGGTTCCAGACACACCCCGCCAACCCAACGCGTATGGCTGGCATGGTCCAGCCAATAGGCGTCGGCGTTCAGCACCGCTTGCCCCAGTGGGGTCAGTGCGAGTGGGCGACGCGGCCAATCGTGCTCGGTCGCAGTTTCGACCAGTAACGGCGCGTCACCATCGATCAACGGGCGCAACAACGCATGGAACATCATGTCGCCCAGAAACGGCAGCGGCTCACGCTTGCCCATCAGTTCTGCGAACACCCGGCCAAAGGGCACGGGCCCGGCTTCGGCGATGTACTGCAGGGACAAGCGTTCGGTGAGTGACAAACCATCTCGCATGCCTGGCAGCTCCTGCAATTGACGCCTCAGCGCGGGCGCGAGCAAGGGCAGGGCGCGGTGGTTGCCGTGAGCCAGTTGCGCCCAGTCGACCGGCGAGGGATTGCAATAAGCCGACCAGGCCTGCTTTGCCAGCTGCACGGCCTTATCGTCGATCAACCGGCGCTGTGGCCATAACCACGCGAGGACGTCGGGTGCCAGTTGGCCAATGCCGATAAACCGCTCGACGCCGGGAATGCGGTGCACTTCGATCAGCTCAAGCTTGCGCGGTGCCTGCTCAAGCCCGGCCAACGCACGGATCAGGAACAGCTGGTCATAGGCATCCGCCTCGCACCACAGCACGCTGTGATCGGCGTCGGCCAAGACCTCAAGCTGGTGGTATTCATCACTGATGCGCCGCGCGGCTTCGGTGGGGTCCAGGGCGAACGCCTGGCTGATAAACGCGCTGCGCATCGCACGGAACGCGTCGCCGGGGAGGTCACGCACCGGCCCCATGCACAGCGGGTCGGTGAGCATCTGGAACTGGCCTTTGAACCCCGCCACCTGCAGGGTGTGGGCAATGTCGCTGCCGCAACGCCAGTGGGTGGTGCGGGCTTCATCACTGGCCTCAAACGCGGGGTGGCGGGCGGCGAAGTCGAGGGCGTCGACGTGCGCCTTGAGCTTGGGCCAACTGCTGAAACCCAGTTGCCGGGCGACTTGCCATTGGGCCTGGGACAACGTGGCGGTGGGGTCCTGGCTTTTCAGGCGCGGCAACAGTTCCTTGGCGCGCTTGCGCTGCTGCTCAAGGTTAAGACGGCCATCGGTGTTGGAGGATACAGGGCGTTGCGACATACGATCTCCTTGCACATACCTTTTCCGCTTTAAGGTTGGGAGTCGTAGAAATGAAATGCAGCGTGAGTGTCTTGGGCGCAGCCCTTTCCGCGGAAGGTGGCGTAGAGAGCGCCAGGCGGGAAATATAGGCAGCATTGGCGCTCAGTGCAACCCTGCACGTGTGGGAACGGGCCTGCCCGCGACAGCGCGGTGTCAGTCAGCCAATGTGCTGACTGAACCACCGCTTTCGCGGGCAAGCCCGCTCCCACATTTTGTTGTGTTGCTCTTACTTGTCCTTGCGCGCATCCATGGTCTTTTGATGCTCGGCCAGGAACGGCTGCTCCGCCGGGTCAAAACGGTCGATCCCGGCGGTGAAGCGATGCCAGTACGGATACAACGGCTGTCGCCGCGTCACCGCCTCGATGCGTGAAGACTGTTCTTCGGTGAGTTTCAGTTCGGTCGCCGCCAGGTTGTCGCGCAAGTGTGCTTCGGTGCGGGCGCCGACGATCAGCGAGGTAATGCCCGGGCGATCCTTGAGCCACGCAAGGCAAGTGCGCGCCACCGATACACCGTGCTCGTCGCCTACGGCGGCGAGGGTTTCGATGATATCCAGCGCGCGTTCCTGGTCATGCACATAGGGTTCCGGCCAGTCACTGCCTTGGCGGGTATTGGCCGGTGGTTTGTGCCCGCGCCGCGTCGAACCGGTCAGCAGGCCTTCGCCCATCGGGCCCCATACCAGCGTGCCGACGGACTGGTCGAGCGCCAGCGGCAGCAGTTCATATTCGGCTTCGCGCGATTCCGGTGTGTAGTAAATCTGCTGGGTGATGGGCTTGAGCATGCCGTGCAGCTCGGCCTTGCCCAGGGTTTTCATCATTTGCCAGGCCGTGAAGTTGCTGGTGCCGAAGTAGCGGATCTTCCCCGAACCGACCAGCAGTCGCAGCGCTTCGAGGGTTTCCTCGATGGGCGTCATGCCGTCCCAATTGTGCAATTGGTACAGGTCGATGTGGTCGGTGCCCAGGCGCTTCAAACTGGCTTCGCAGGCGCGGATCAAGTGGTAGCGCGAGGAACCGGAGTTGTTCGGGTTCTTGTCCACCGGGCTGCGGCCCTTGGTGGCCAACAGGATGTCGTGGCGCTTGTCGCCCAAGGCCTTGCCCACCACTTCTTCGGCCAGGCCGTGGGAGTAGAGGTCAGCGGTGTCGACCATATTCACGCCGGCGTCGAACGCGATGTCGAACATGCGCTTGGCCTGCGGCACGTCCACCGCGCCGCACTTTTCAAACTCGGCGCGGCCGCCGAAGGGCACGGTGCCCAGGATGATTTCGGACACCAGCAGGCCTGAATGGCCCAGTTGTCGGTATTGCATGTCGCCTCCTGTTTACATTGCACGTGAAGGTGTGAACGACATGAACGGCGATAGTTTGAATTTTTTCATGAAATCTTCGTGCACCTGCCGCACCATTGCGCCCAACAGGATTTAAGAGGAACACCGCGTCCATGAGCGCACTGATAGAAACCCGCGCCCTCACGCGCGTGGACGAGCGTCGCCAAGTGGCCTTGCTTGAGCCGACAGACTTTACCTTGAACAGCGCCGACCGCGTGTCGATCACCGGCTCTTCCGGCTCCGGCAAAAGCGTGTTCCTGCGTGCGCTGGCGCTGCTGGATGCGCCCACCGCGGGGCAGATTCTGTGGAATGGCCGGCCCGTTGCCAACGCCGAAATTCCCCATTACCGCAGCCACATCAGCTACCTCTCGCAACGCCCTGCGCTGCTTGAGGGCACGGTGCAAGACAACCTGCGTTTCCCGTTCAGCCTCAAGACGTTGCGCAAGCGCCGCTTTGACCTGCAGGCGGTCACCACGCTGCTCGGGCATGCCGGGAAGACGGCGGACTTTCTGCACAAAAATGCCGGTGACCTGTCGGGCGGTGAAGCCCAAGTGGTCGCGTTGATCCGCACGCTGCAACTCAACCCCGAAGTGCTGTTGCTCGACGAACCCACAGCGGCCCTTGATCCTACGTCTTCCCGTGATGTGGAAGCGCTGATCGACGCCTGGTTTGCCGGCGACACCTCGCGTGCTTTCATCTGGGTGTCCCACGACCTCGACCAGGCCCAACGCATGAGCGCCATCCACCTGCAGATGAGCGTCGGCGTGCTGAGCGCAGTGGCCCAACCATGAACTATCAAAACCTCACCGCGCTGGACATGGGTATCGCCGCCTCGCTGATCCTGATCAACGGCGCGCTGTCTTTGCTGTTGCGCCTGGGCCTGGGTCGCCAGTTGCTGTGGGCGGCGGTGCGCACGGTGGTGCAGTTGTTGGCCATCGGTTATCTGCTGGGCTGGGTGTTCGAGTTTGCCTACTGGTACGTGGTGCTGCCGCTGATGTGCGCGATGACCTTGATCGCCGGCCTGTCGGCGGCCGGGCGTGGACGCAGGACCTATCGCGGGCAACGGGTCGACAGCATCCTGTCGGTGTGGGGCAGTTCCTGGCTGGTTACGGCGGTGGGTTTGTTTGCGGTGATCCGCATCCACCCGTGGTACGAGCCGCAGTATGCGATCCCGATTCTGGGGATGATCCTTGGCAATACCCTGACCGGCGTGTCACTGGGCATCGAGCGCATGACCCAGGAACTGACCTCGGGGCGCAACACCATCGAGATGATCCTGGCGTTGGGCGGTTCGCGCTGGGAAGCCGCGCAGGAAGCCATCCGCCAGGCAGTACGCGCCGGGATGATCCCGACGCTGAACCAGATGACGGTGGTTGGCATCGTCAGCCTGCCCGGCATGATGACCGGCCAGGTACTGGCGGGAGAGAGCCCGGTGGACGCGGTGCGGTATCAGATCGTGATCATGTTTCTGATCGCCGCGTCGTCGGCGCTGGGCACGGTAGGTGCGGTGTTGCTCACCTATAGGCGGCTGTTTTCCACCCACCACCGGTTTTTGCGCGACCGGCTGCAAGAGCGCTGACACAGCAGCCAGCACCGCCCAAATGTGGGCGCTGGCTTGCCTGCGATAACGGTGTATCAGTCGCCGAATAAGCTGACTGAACCACCGCTATCACAGCCTCGCTGAAGCCCGACAGCTCCTCCAGGGTTTGGCGGGAAGGCCTCAATCCAGATCTGCCACACCAAAGTCCAGCACCACCTTCATCGCCTGGGTCTTGTCCGCCGCCAGCTCAAATGCCTGCACCGCATCACCGAACGGCACGGTGTGGGAGAACATCGCCTCGGAGCTGGGCGAGTTCACTACCATGCTCGCGCTGGTGTCTGCCGGGTTGTGCGTCGGGGTGTTGCCGGCCAATTGCGTGTCGCGTCACCTCGAGCTGGGGGTGTATGAGGCCAGCACCGGACTGGCCTGGACCGAGCTGGACAGCGCGGTGAAGATCACGCTGTTCAGCCTGATCATGGAATTATTCGCGCAGTGATTGTTTCGTCCGCTGAAATGCTGGATTGTAAATCCTGATGATTCCCTCGATCAGCGCAGCGGTGGAACATGCGGGGCGTCGATACCTCATCCTTGGAGCCTTTCATGTCCCAGTCTGCAATCAAACTGTATGGTTTCCCGCTGTCCGGCCACTCCCACCGAGTGGAGCTGATGTTGTCGCTGCTGGGGCTGCCCCGCGAGTTTATTCTGGTAGACCTCAAGCAGGGCGCGCAGAAGTCCCCGGACTTTATGGCCCGCCTCAACCACTTCGGCCAGGTGCCGGTGATTGATGACAATGGCACGGTGTTGGCCGATTCCAATGCGATCCTGGTTTACCTCGCGAACACCTACGGCGACGGACAATGGCTGCCGAGTGATCCTGCCGGCCAGGCGCGCGTGCAGCGCTGGCTGTCGGCCGCCGCCGGTCAACTTCACGCCGGGCCGGCGGCCGCGCGACTGGCCGTGGTGTTTGGCGCCGAGGTCGACACCGTCAGCGCCATCAGTCGCTCGCACGCCCTGCTGAGGCTGGTGGAGCAGCAATTGGGCCAAAGCCGCTTCCTGGCCAGCGAGCAACCGAGTATTGCCGATATTGCCTTCTACACCTACGTCGCCCACGCGCCGGAAGGCAATGTGTCGCTGGCCGACTACCCTCAGGTGCGTGCCTGGCTCGCCAGCATCGAGGCCTTGCCAGGCTTTGTCGGCATGCCGCGCACGGCAGTGGGGCTGCAAGCGCCGTAAATGATCTGTGGCCAGAAGAGTGAGCGCCGATGGACCGATTTCATGAAATGCAGGTATTTCTCGCGGTCGCCGAGGAGGCGGGCTTCGCCGCTGCCGCACGCCGCCTGAAAACCTCGCCGCCCAGCGTGACCCGGGCCATTGCCGCCATGGAACAACGCATCGGCACGCAACTGCTGGCGCGCACCACGCGCAGCCTGCACCTGACCGAAGCCGGCCAGCGCTACCTGGAAGATTGCCGACGCATCCTCGCCGAACTGAACGAGGCCGAGGACGCGGCGGCAGGCAGTTATTCCATCCCGCGCGGTCACCTGACGCTCACCGCGCCCGTGCTGTTTGGCGAGTTGTATGTGGCGCCGGTGCTGGGCGATTACCTGGACCGTTTTCCGCAGGTGAGCATCAACGCCTTGCTGGTCGACCGCGTGGTGAACATGGTCGATGAAGGCGTGGAGGTGGCCGTGCGCATCGGCCATCTGCAAGAGCCCGGGCAGCAGGCGATCAAGGTGGGTGAAGTGCGCCGCGTAGTGTGTGCTGCGCCAGGGTATCTCGACCAGCACGGCAGGCCGGCGCGGCCAGAGCAACTGCGTGAAGCGAAGATCGTCACGTCGTCCTCCAGCCAGTTGGTGAGCGAGTGGCGGTTTATCGAGGGCGGCCAACCGCTGACCGTGCCTATCGAGCCGCGTCTGGTGGTCACGGCCAATAACGCGGCGATCAACCTGGCGCGGTTGGGTTGGGGCATGACGCGGGTGCTGTCCTATCAAGTCGCAGCGGCGGTGGCGGCGGGAGAACTGGAAATTGTGCTGGAGAATTTTGAGCCGGCGCCGCTGCCGATCCAGGTGGTGTTCCAGAAGAGCGCGCGGGTACCGGCCAAAATTCATACCTTTGTCGACTTTCTCACTCAGCGCCTCGGGCAGGACGCGGCCCTGAACCCGGCGCTAAGGCGGCGCAGCTGATGCAGCGTTATCGCGACATGCAGCTGTTTGCGGCGCTCGCCGGGCAACCGAGCCTGGCCTCGGCGGCCCGTCACGCACACGTCTCCAGCCCGACCCTGATGCGTGCGATTGCGCGTGTGGAGGCGCGCCTGCACGCGCAGTTGCTGCAACGCAGTACGCGAGGTGTGAGCCTGACCGACGCGGGCAGCGCCTACCTGGCCGACTGCGTGCGCCTGCTGGCCGCGGTGGACGCCGCCGAAGCCTCGGCCCAGGGTTTGCACGCGCAGCCTCAGGGCAACCTGCAAGTTTTTCTGCCGTTTCTGTTCAGCCGCTACATCATGGCGCCGGTGTTGGCTGGCTATATGGAGCGTTACCCCGACGTGCGTCTCGTTGCCCGCTATCACGACTATTACCCCAACCTGCATGAAGAGGGGCTGGACGTGGCAATCCTGGTCGGTGAACTGCCCAGTTCGTCACTGATCGCCCGCAGGGTAGGGCAGGTGCGCCCGATTCTCTGCGCCAGCCCCGACTACCTGGCCGCTCACGGCGAGCCGGCGCATCCCGACGACCTCAAGCAGCATCGCCTGATCGCCAGTGCCGATCAGGTTGACTGGGGCTTCAAAGGCGGCTCATTGAAGGCGCGCGCACGCTTGAGTTGCACCACGGTGCAAGGCGCGATCAATGCCGCCGTGCACGGTGCGGGGCTGATTCGCTGCCTCAGCTACCCGGTGCATGACCAGTTGGCGAGCGGCCAGTTGCGTCGCCTGCTACCGGCCTTTGAACCGCCGGCGCTGGCGGTGCACGTGGTGTACCGCGAAGGCCGCAACGCGCCGATGCGCGTGCGCAGTTTTGTCGATCACTGCGTGGCAGCGCTGCGTGACCATCCGGCGTTTCAGTTGGCGTAATGCTGGATTGCCAAGCGTGGGCATTCTCTCGATGGGCGACAGAGCGCAGCATTCACCCATCCAACACTGAGGTGTGCGCCATGAACCTGATCGAACCCTCTCCCTGGCATGCCGGCGAACGGCAGATGCAGCAAAGCGCCGGCGTTGCCGAGCGCATGGCAGTCGTGGGGCCCAAGGTGATCCGCGACCATTTGCCGGAGCAGCATCGGGATTTTTATCCGCTGTTGCCCTACTTGATGCTCGCGGTGGTGGATGCGCAAGGCATCCCTTGGGCGACGCTACTCGAAGGCGCGCCGGGGTTTGCCCATTCACCCGACCCGCACACCTTGCAGATCGACAGCTTGCCGTCCAAGGGCGACCCGGCGCTGGCTGCGTTACACCGCGGTGCGTCCGTGGGCCTGCTGGGCATCGACCTCACAACCCGCCGCCGCAACCGCATGAACGGGCGCGTGGGCAGCCTTGGTCACGCTGGCTTTTCGGTCGAGGTGGTGCACACGTTCGGCAACTGCCCCAAGTACATTCAACAACGCCCGGTCGAGGGCATCGCGCGCCAACCCGGCACCTTGGTCGAGCCTCTGGACGGGCTGGATGACGCCGCGCAACACCTTATCCGCAACGCTGACACCTTCTTTGTCGCAAGCTACGTTGACGAGGAGGGCGCACGCTCGGTAGACGTCTCCCATCGCGGCGGCAACACCGGCTTCGTGCGCGTCGACGGCAATGTGCTGACCATTCCCGACTTCGCCGGCAATCTGTTCTTCAACACCTTGGGCAACCTGTCGGCCAACCCGGTGGCGGGGCTGTTGTTTATCGACTTCGAATCGGGCGACGTGCTGCAGATTGCCGGGCGCACCGCGCTGATCCTCAGCGGCCCCGAAGTGGCCATGTTCGACGGTGCGCAGCGGTTATGGACGCTGACCGTGGAACATGCGGTACGGCGCCCGGCAGCGTTGGCGTTGCGCTGGCAGTTTGCCGAGTTCTCGCCGTTCAGCCTGGCGATGGGCCGTTGGCTGTGATTTGCAGCGCGGCCGGAGTGGTTGTCACAAGCCGGCCAAGCGCATGCTTCGGCATGGCGCTGGCGGGCGATGAGCTGTACATCGGCAACGCCGACGCGGTGGTCAAGATGGCGTTACCTCGGGCCAGACCCACATAGACGCCACGCCGGTAAAGGTCACCGGGCTGCCGGCCGGGATCAACCATTACTGGACCAAAAACCTGCTGGCCAACCCGGACGGCACGCGGCTCTATGTGACGGTGGGCTCCAACAGCAATGTCGGTGAAAACGGCCTCGACGCCGAAGAAGGCCGCGCCGCCATCTGGAAGCCTGGCTCCACCCAACTGTGGACAGTGGTCAACGAGCGTGACGAAATCGGCAGCCACCAGGTGCCCGATTACCAACGGCGTTCGCCGATGGCGTGTTTGTCGGTGAACAGGGTTCGTGGAACCGCAACCCGCAGGCCGGTTACAAGGCGCGTTGCTGGTGGCAGACGATGTGGGCAACAAGGTGTGGCGGGTGGCACAGCGCACCCCTTGAACGCTGCACAAAGGATGTGGCTAGCCCACATCCAAACCCGCTTTATTTTGCCGTCGCCAGCACCGGCCTATCCCCCCACGCGCCACCCAGCGCCGTATACAGATTTACCTCCGCCACCAACTGTGCCAGCCGGTCGACAATCAGCGCTTGTTGCGAACTGAACAACGAGCGCTGTGCATCGAGAAACGTCAGGTTGCTGTCCACGCCGCTGCGGTAGCGGTGTTGGGCCAGGTCGTAATAGGCCTGGTTGGACGCGACGAAATCGCGTTGTGCATCCAGCTGGTCATTAAAGGTCTGGCGGGCGGCGAGGCCGTCGGCGACTTCCTGAAAAGCCGTCTGGATCGACTTTTCGTACTGGGCCACGGTGATGTCCTTTTGCAGTTTTGCGTAGTCGAGACTGGCGCGCAGGCTGCCGGCGTTGAAGATCGGCAGGTTGATCTGCGGCTGGAAGGTCCAGGTGCCCGAGCCGCCCTTGAACAACCCCGACAGTTGCGTGCTGGTGCTGCCGGCGTTGGCCGTGAGGGTCACCGATGGAAAGAACGCTGCGCGCGCCGCGCCGATATTGGCGTTGGCGGCCTGCAACTGATATTCGGCCTGGAGGATATCCGGGCGCCGTTGCAGCAAGTCGGACGGCAACCCTGCGGGCACGCGCGCCACCAGCTCATCGGCGAGTGGGCGCGCCGGCAAATGCTCATCCACCGGCGCGCCCACCAGCAGGGCGAGGTTGTTCAGGTCCTGGGCGACCTGGCGTTCATAACGGGCCACGCTCGCACGTGTGCTTTCCACCGCGGTGCGCGCTTGCACCACGTCCAGCGCCGAGGCCTTGCCCGCACTTTTGCTGCGGCTGGTGAGCTGCCAGCTGTGGTCGTCGGCATCCAGGGTTTGCTGGGCCAGGGCCAGCAGTTCCTGGTCGGCGCGCCAGGTCAGGTACGCATTGGCGACGTTGGCCACCAGGCTCAACTGCGCGCTGCGTCGCGCCTCTTCGGTGCCCAGGTACGTGAGCATCGCCTGCTCGCTGAGGCTGCGCACACGGCCGAACAAATCCAGTTCATAAGCGCTGAGCCCCAACGTGGCGGAATAATTGGAAGTAATCGCAGACTTGCCGGTGCCGGTCACATCGCCCGGCAACTTCTGGCGTTTGCCGGCGCCTGTGGCGGATAGGGCCGGGAACAGGTCCGCACGCTGGATGCGGTACTGCGCCTGGAACGCCTCCACATTCAGCGCCGCAACGCGCAGGTCGCGGTTGTTGAGCAGCGCGTTGGCGATCAACTGCTGCAAGGCCGGGTCGTGGAACACCTGCTGCCAGTCCTGGGTTATCGCCACGGTGCCCGATTGCGCCAGGCGATAAACCCCGCTTTGCGGGTACTGCGCCGGCACAGGCGGCGCCGGCCGCTGGTACTCGGGGATCAGCGAGCAACCGCCGAGCATCCAGGCCACGCCTAGCGTTGTGAGCATCCCTTTGTTCATCAGGCGCCAACCATCCATTTGGCCAGGCCATGTCGGCCACTGACGCCCAACTTGGCTGCGGCGCGTTTGAGGTAGGTTTCGATCGAGCTGTTTTTCACGCTGAGTTTTTCCGCCATTTGCGGCACGGTGCCGCCGGTCAACAGGCCCAGGCACACTTCCTGCTCGCGCGCCGAGAGGGTGATATCGCTTAAGGACAAACGCTTGTAGAACTCGCGCTGCAGCTGCGACTGCTCCAGCGGGTTGTGCGCCGGCTCGATCTCGGTGTGCGGTGCCTGGCGCAGGATCTGCGCGTGCCGTTCCATCAACGGCAGCAGGGTGTCCGACAGGCACTTGAGGAACGACAACTGCGCCAGGGAAAACCCCGGCTGCGTCGGCGGGCGATAGAACGAAATCACGCAGCGTCGATTGCCCTGGCGCGACACCAGGTTGCACTGGTGTGAGCTGCCGCGCGGGTGCGCGCTGTTGGCCTTGGCCTTCATTTGAATCAACAGCGGGTCCTGCATGCGCAGCATTTGCCGCAGCAGCGGGTGGTCTTTGATGGGGTGCAGGGTCTGCGGCGCAGACAGGTCATTTTTAACGCCGGCGCTGCCCAGGAGCTTGATCTCGCGCACGCTGTCGCGCAGCTCGTCGAGGGTCCATTCACTGAGGTCCACCAGATGAATCGGCACCCACTTGTCCACGAGGTGCAACATGTTGGCGGCGAAGTGCTGGTGGCCGCTGCTTGAAATCAACTCACCCATTTCGGCGTAGAAATGCGGGCTCTGTGTGTCGCCAATACTGCGGGTCAGACTCATAGCCATCTCATCCTTGATGTCGAAAACCGTCGACGGGGCGCCCTGGGTTTGTGAGGCGCGGTCCGTGCTCCTTGAACGTAATTCGGCGTTCGAGATTTTATTTAGCCATAGGGATTTGTCCTACGTATGCAGCGGAAACGAGGGACACAACCTGCCATAAAAACCACGTCATTAATTCGACGTTTCTGACAGCTCATTCCGCCCACGAAAAACCGCCTATGCTTTTTAGATTTAATTAACGTGCTGATTTATATGAGAAATATGTTTATTTAAAAAATTCTTTTAAGCATTGGTAGCGGTCACAAATAGCCAATTTCCTACAAGCGTTTAATCGATTCAGCAATGAACCCTCAGTCAAGGCCGTTTTGCGCCTTTGTGGTGTCCGGGTTTCGGGTGACAGACAGGCCCGAACCCCCATGCTCAAATCCGGCAATTTCGGCGAAATGGGCCCTCGCGCGGCCAGTGCCTGACCTCCCATGAGAAGGATCTTATGACGCATCTCAGCCGCCAGCCGGCCAGCTTCCCCCTCACCGCTGCCCAACAGGACATCTGGCTCGACCAACTGCGTGTGGGCGACTCACCGCTGTACAACATCGGCGGCTATGTCGATTTCGCCGGGCCGGTGGTCCCCGAGTTGATCCAGCGCGCCGTCGAGCGGCTGGTGGCCAAACACGATGCATTGCGCACCCAGCTGCATAGCGACGACCAGGGTCTGCCTCGGCAAACCTTCGTCCCTGCGATGGCCGTGGAAGTGGGCCAGTACGATTACTCTGCGCTGCCCGACCCGCAGGCCGCGACCCAGGCATTGATGCAGGCGCAAATGGCCCGCCCGTATGCCATGAGCGGTGAACCGTTGTTTCGGTTTTTCCTGGTCAAACTCGACGATGATCACTACCGCCTGGGAACCCAGGCTCACCACCTGATCCTCGACGGCTGGGGCTTTGGCCAGATGCTGCAATCCCTGGCGCGGCTGTACAGCGACCTGGAGCAAGGTCGGCAACCGGAGCCACTGGCGCCGTCCTATATCGACTTCATCGACACCGACCAGCGCTACCTGCAATCGGCGCGTTATGCCCGTGACCGTGCCTATTGGCTGGACAAATACCAGGTGCTGCCCGCGCCGCTGTTGACGCCTCGGCATAACGCGCAGGCGCCGAGCAATACGCTGGTGCAAGCGTTTCCGGTGGCGCTGCTCAACCGCATGGAACAAGTGGCCAACCGTTATCAGGCCTCGGCCTTTCATGTGTTGCTGGCGGCGATGTACGTGTATTTCACCCGCACCAGCCAACGCGATGAGTGGGTAGTGGGGTTGCCGATTCTCAACCGCTCCAACGCGCGTTTTCGGTCTACTGTGGGTTTGTTCACCCAGGTGAGTGCGGTGCGTTTTCAGTTCAGCGAGCAGTTGTCATTCAGCGCCTTGGTGCGTGGCATACGTGACCAGCTCAAGCAGGATTTCCGTCATCAACGCTTCCCGTTGAGCGAGATGAACCGTGAGCTGGGCCTGCGGCGTACAGATCGCGGCCAGTTGTTCGACCTGTCGGTGTCCTTCGAGCAGGACGACCACGACCTGCGTTACGGTCAGGTCCAGGCCCGCGCGGTCAAGGTTTCCAACCATCATGAGCCGCTGCCGATTGCCATCCACCTGCGCAGCAACCGTTACCAGGACACCGCGTGCCTGCATTGTGTGTACAACGAGGCGTATTTCCAGCACGACGACGTGAAAGCGATGGCGCAGCGCTTTACCTGGCTGCTGGAACAAGGCCTGGAAGACACCGCGCTGAGCGTGGCTGAGTTGTCGCTGGTCACGCCGGCCGAACAGGCCCAATTGCTGCGTTGGAATGCCACCGCACAACCCGCCACCGAACCGCAAACCCTGCACGCGCGCATAGAAGCGCAAGCCGCACGCACGCCGCAGGCCATCGCGGCGGTGCACCAGGGCCAGCAGTTGACCTACGCCCAGCTCGATCAACAGGCCAATGCGCTGGCCTGGCAGTTGCTCGAACACGGCGTGCAGCTGGACGATCGCGTGGCGATTGTGGCCCGGCGTGGCCTGGACACCCTGGTGGGGTTGTTGGCGATCCTCAAATCCGGCGCCTGTTATGTCCCCGTGGACCCGGCCCATCCTGCCGAACGCCTGAACTACCTGTTGCACGACAGTGCGCCCGTGGCGGTGCTGACCCAGCAGGATTTGCTGCATCGCCTGCCTTTGCTGGACGTGCCGGTCATCCGCCTGGAGCACCCGGCCGTGCACCTGGGCGACAGTCCGCGGGTCGCCGTCACGCCGTCGAACCTGGCCTACGTGATTTACACCTCCGGCTCCACCGGGCAGCCCAAGGGCGTAATGGTCGAGCACCATACGGTGGCGAACCTGGTGGACTGGCATTGCCGGGCGTTCGACCTGCGCGCCGGCAGCCACACGGCCAGCGTGGCCGGCTTCGGGTTTGATGCGATGGCCTGGGAAGTCTGGCCGGCGCTGTGTGTGGGCGCGACGCTGCACCTGCCGCCGGCACAGGATGACGCGCAGGACATCGATGCATTGCTCAACTGGTGGCGCGCGCAGCCGTTGCAGGTGTGCTTTTTGCCGACGCCGGTGGCCGAGTACGCCTTCAGTCAGCGCCTGGAACACCCTACATTGCGTACATTGCTGATCGGCGGCGACCGGCTTCGCTCGTTCAGCCGAACGCAGACGTTCGAGGTGATCAACAACTACGGGCCCACCGAAGCCACGGTGGTCGCCACCTCCGGGCGTGTCGAAGTGGGCCGGCCGCTGCATATCGGCGCACCGGTCGCCAACGCCTGCGTTTACTTGCTTGATGAGCAGCAACGCCCGGTGCCCATCGGTGTGGCGGGGGAGTTGTACGTCGGCGGCAAGGGCGTGGCGCGCGGTTATCTCAACCGTCCGCAACTGACTGCCGAACGCTTTCTCGATGACCCCTTCAGCAACGGCCGGATGTACCGCACCGGCGACCTGGCCCGTTGGCTGCCCGACGGCAATCTCGAGTACCTGGGCCGCAATGACGATCAGGTGAAAATCCGCGGCGTGCGTATCGAGCTGGGGGAAATCGAATCTGCGCTGGCCACGCACCCGGCCGTCATGGAAGCCGCCGTGCTGTTTCGTGAGGGGCAATTGCTGGCGTGGTATGTCGAACGCGCCAGCGTCACTGTCGAATCGCTGCGTGCCCATCTACAAGGCTCGTTGCCTGACTACATGCTGCCGGCGGCCTACGTGAAGCTGGAGGCTTTCCCGCTCACCGCCAACGGCAAGCTCGACCGCAAGGCTTTGCCGGCGCCCACACAGGCGGCTTTTGTGACGCGGTTGTTTGAGGCGCCACGCGAAGGCGTGGAAACCACCCTGGCGCAGATCTGGACGCAATTGCTGCACGTGCAGCAGGTAGGGCGCCATGATCATTTCTTCGAGTTGGGCGGGCACTCGCTGCTGGCGGTGCAACTGGTGCAACGCATGCGTGATGCCGGGTTGCGCGCCGACGTGCAGGTGTTGTTCGGCCAGCCCACCCTGGCAGCGTTGGCGGCGGCCAGTGCCGGCAGCGACAGACAGGTGCCGGCTAACCGCATCCCGGCGGGTTGCACGCACATCACGCCAGACATGCTCGCGCTGGCCGAACTGGATCAGCCCGGCATTGATCGCATCGTCGCCGGCATTCCGGGAGGGGCGGCCAATGTGCAGGAAATCTACCCGCTGGCGCCGTTGCAGGAAGGCTTGCTTTACCACCACCTCACCGACGAACGCGATCCCTATCAGCAACATGCGCTGTTCAGTTTCGCCAGTCGCGCGCAGCTCGACGCGTTTGCCCAGGCCTTGCAACAGGTGATCAACCGTCACGATATCCTGCGTACCAGCCTGGCTTGGGATGCCCTGGAACAGCCCATGCAAGTGGTGTGGCGCAATGCACAATTGCGGGTTCAACCCCTGCGCGAACAGCATCAGCCGCTGGACTTGCGCCAGGCGCCGCTGATGGCCCTGGATTACGCCGAAGAGCCGCATAACGGGCGCTGGGTGGCCAAGCTACGTTTCCATCACTTGGTCAACGACGCCACCTCGACCACCGTGCTGGTGGACGAAATCCGCGCGCACCTGCTTGGGGAGCAGGCGCAACTGCCGGTGCCGGTGCCGTATCGCAATGTGGTCGCACAGACCCGGGCGCCGGAACGACAGGCCGCCCACGAGGCGTTCTTCCGCGAGCGCCTGGCGGATGTCGACGAGCCGACCCTGGCGTTCGGCTTGCAGGAGCGGCAGGCGGACCGCGCTGAAATCGAGGAGTCCGAACAGCCCCTCGGCGACGCGCTCAACCAACGCCTGCGGGCCCAGGCGCGTGCCCTTGGCGTCAGCGCTGCCAGCCTGTTTCATCTGGCTTGGGCGCACGTGCTCAGCCGTGTCGCGGGCCGCGATGACGTGGTGTTCGGCACCGTGCTGCTCGGCCGTTTGCAAGCCGGCGAGGGCGCCGATCGCGCGTTGGGCATGTTCATCAATACCTTGCCGTTGCGCGTGCGCCTGGCCGGGCAAACCGTGCTCGCTGCGCTCAACGACACCCACACCCAGCTCAGCGCCTTGTTGGCCCATGAACAGGCTTCGCTTGCATTGGCCCAGCGTTGCAGCAGTGCGTCGCCGCTGTTCAACAGCCTGCTCAACTACCGTCACACCGACGCCGACCCACGCCTGAACCTGGTGCCGGGCATTGCGCTGCTCAGCAGTGAAGACATCCTCAGTTACCCGTTGATGCTCACCGTTGACGACGTTGCCAGCGGCTTTCGGCTCAAGGCCAAGGCGCCGCGCAAGGTCGGCGCCCAGCGGCTGTTGGCATACCTCGACACGACGCTGCATGGCCTGGTCGACGCACTCGAACACGCACCGGCCACGCCATTGCGCACGGTGCCGGTGCTGCCTGCCAGCGAGCTGCACCGGCTGTTGGTGGACCTCAACGCCACCGAAACCGGCTACCCCGAAACCCTGACCGTGCAGGCGCTGTTTGAAGCCCACGCGCGGCACATTCCCCATGCCATCGCGGTACAGGCCGGCGAGCGGCAACTGACCTACCGCGAGCTCAATGAGCGCGCGAATCAACTGGCCTTCCACCTGCGTGAACGCGGGGTTGAGCCGGATTCGCGGGTGGCGCTGTGTGTCGAGCGCGGGCTGGACCTGGTGGTGGGTTTGCTGGCGATTCTCAAGGCGGGCGGCGCCTATGTACCGCTCGACCCGGGCTATCCGCGCGAGCGCCTGGCCTACATGCTCAACGACAGCCAACCGGTGGCCCTGCTGGTGCACGCCGCCACCCGCGACTTGCCGGGCGCGGTGTCTGTCCCGGTGATCGACGTTGACCAGAACGCCTGGAGCCAGGCGCCCAGCGGCAATCCGTCGGTGCCCGGCTTGAGCGTCGCCAACCTGGCCTACGTGATGTACACCTCGGGTTCCACCGGCACGCCCAAAGGCGTGATGATCGAACATCGCGGCCTGGGCAACCTGATGCACTGGGGCTCCCGGCTGTGCCCGAATGCCGAAGGCGGCGCGTTGCTGCAACGTGCGCCGTTCAGCTTCGACGGCTCGGTGTGGGAGCTGTTCTGGCCGCTGGCCAACGGCATGCGCCTGGTACTTGCACGGCCCGACGGCCACCGTGAACCGGCTTATCTGGCGCAAGTGATTCGCGAGCAGCAGATCACGGTGATCAAGTTCGTGCCGGCGATGTTGCAGCAGTTTCTCGAGCTGGAAGAGTCGGCATTGTGCACCAGCCTCACCGACGTGCTTTGCGGCGGTGGCGAACTCACCGAAGCCCTGGCCCGTGGCGTGCAGGCGCGCCTGCCCAAGGCGCGTTTGCATAACGTCTACGGGCCCACCGAAGCCACGGTGGACAGCAGCGCGTGGACGTTGGAACCCGGCGATCCGGTGCCGGCCTTGCAGCTGCCGATTGGCCGTGCGATCAACAACACGCGCCTGTATGTGCTGGACGAACACGATGCGCCGGTGCCGATGGGCGTCAGCGGCCAGCTGCATATCGGCGGCGTTGGCGTAGCCCGGGGTTATCTGGGGCTGGAGCAGATGACGGCCGAGCGCTTTATCGACAGCCCGTTCGTGGCGGGTGACCGGCTGTACCGTACGGGCGATCTGGTGCGTTACTTGCCGGACGGCAATCTGGAATTTCTGGGGCGCAATGACTTTCAGGTCAAGCTGCGCGGTGTGCGTCTGGAGCTGGGGGAGATCGAGTCACGCCTGGCGGCGCATCCGGCGTTGCGCGAGGTGGCGGTGCTGATTCGCGATGAGCGGCTGGTGGCTTACTTCACCCTGCGCGCTCAGGCGCCGAGCCTGGAGGCCTTGCGGGCCTATGTGCTGGAGCAATTGCCGGAGTACATGGTGCCGGCGGCTTTTGTGCAGCTTGAGGTATTGCCGCTTAATCCCGCCGGTAAGCTTGACCGCAAGGCGCTGCCTGAGCCGGGGCTGGAGGCGGTGGTCAGCCGTGCGTATGAGGCGCCGGTGGGTGAGGTGGAAACCTTGATGGCGGGGATTTGGGCGCAGGTCTTGAAGCTGGAGCGAGTAGGGCGGCATGACCATTTCTTCGAGCTGGGCGGGCATTCGTTGCTGGCGGTGAGTTTGGTGGCGCGTATGCGCAAGGCGGGGTTGGATGTGGATGCGCGGACGTTGTTCAGTCAGCCGACTTTGGCGCAGCTTGCAGCTTGCACTGCGACACGGGTGGAGTGTGTGGATGTTGTGCAGACGGCTATTCCGCAGCTTGGGCGGCGTCGGCGGATTTGAGGGGTGGGGTTGGGTTTTTTTTGGGGGGGAGTACATATCCGTTGCTGCGGTAACGGCTTCGTATGGTTCCGCTCTTACAGCGGGTCACTTTTGGCAAACGCCCCAAAAGTAACCAAAAGGTCTTTGCCCCACCACTCGGTGCCTCGCCTAGGCTCGGCATGCCCTCACGCAGGCTTGAATCCGTGGGCCGCCGCGACGGGCCATCCATGGCCCAACGCGGCTAACCCGGCGTCCTGCCGGGTTACCCACGGATTCAAGCCTGCGTTCGGCCAGCGTGGTTGACGGGGCCTGTCAGATCACAAGCAAGATCAAAAGCAAAGCACGGCGGCCTGAAAGCCGACCTGAGTGGTAGAAGCAAAAGCACAGCAACACATGATCCATCTGATCCACTGAGATCCAAATGTGGGAGCGGGCTTGCTCGCGAATGCGGTGTGTCAGTGACACATAAGCTGACTGACCCACCGCCTTCGCGAGCAAGCCCGCTCCCACAATTTGACCGAGTTCAACTGCCAGCACCGCACTGCTTTGCTTTTCTGTGGGAGCTGGCTTGCCTGCGATGCAAACACCTCGGTGTATCAGTGACACCCAGTCGATGCCATCGCAGGCAAGCCAGCTCCCACATTTGATTGAGTTCAGCTTCCAGAATCAGGTCGGCTGTCAGGCCGCCTCGCTTCCGCTTTTGATCTAACCACTCAGGTCGGCTACTAGGCCGCCGTGCTTTGCTTTTGATCTTGATCTTGATCTTAGGCGCCCCGTTAAACCACGCTGGCCGAACGCAGGTTTTGGAGCGTGGGTAAACCGGCAGGACGCCGGTTTAGCCGTGTTGGGCCATGGATGGCCCATCGCGGCGGCCCACGCTCCAAAGCCTGCGTGAGGGCACACCGAGCCTAGGCGAGGTGCCGAGTGGTGGGGCAAGAGCCCTTTGGTTACTTTGGGGCTTTTCCAAAGTGACTCGCCGTAAGGGCGAAACCAACCTCAGCCATCACCCAATAACGGATATACACGCCAGCTCAGCCAACTCACTGACCCACCACCAAGCGCACCAAGCCCGTCGCCTGTCCATGTTCAACGCACAGCTGAAGACCCGCAACGCCTGAGTGGGCCTGTCAGCGTGGCACAGGAATAAACGCCACGCTGCCGCCCGAACGTTTCTGGAACAGCCGCTCGCCATTGTCCGGCTGCGTGGTGATCACCTGATGATCCGTGCCCAGGTAGGCCAACGGCGTCGGGTCTTCCTTTGAGTATTGCGCGACGATGATCGTGTGCTGCGGGTCGAACCCCTGGCCGCTGGTTTTTTCCAGCCAGGCCATCAGGGCGGCGCTGTCGCCCTGGCGTGGGAAGTCCTGGGTTTCGCTCACGTAGTAAAACGGCTTGCCGCCGTTTTGCAGGTACATCGGCACCTTGTTGTCGACTTCCACCAGCACCATCTGCCACTGATTCCACGGCGCGCTTTTCACCGCCTCGACGTGCACATCCTCGGCGAATCGTGTGACGCCGCCGTTGCCGGTGGTCCAGGGGTAGACCACGCCCAGCACCAGCAGCAACACCCCGGCGGTGATGCCAAAAGCCTTCTGCCAGCGCGGCCAACGGGCCGGTTGTTGCTGCAGGCGTTCACTCAGCCACCAGGCGGCCAGCAGCTGGGCGAAAGGCACCAGGGGCAGCACGTAATAACTGCGGCGGCTGCCGCTGGCGGTAAAGAACACAAACAGCAGGCCCAGGCCCCACACCAGCCAGCGCACGTTGGGCGGTGTTTGGCGCCAATGGCGCAGCGCCAGCCACAGGCCAAGCAACCAGCACGGCGCCCAGGGCAGGGTGTAGGCGGGCAGGTAGATCAGGTAGGTATAGATCGGCCCCATGTGGTCGAAGGGGTCGAAAAAGCGCACCACGTTTTCCTTGAACACCAGTTCAAGGCCGCTCTCGCCATAGGTGGGGGCCCCGTAAAAGTGGGACAACACGAAGGGAACCGAATAGAACGCCGCCGCGATCAGCATGGCCAGCAGCAGGCGCAGGTTGAGGTGGCGCCGGTAGCGGTGTTCGCTGAGCAGATGCGGCAACAGCACCAGGCCCGGCAACACAAAGCCGATCAAGCCTTTGAACAGCGACGTTGCCGCCAGCAGCAGGAAAAATACCGTGTAGCGTCCCAGCCGCGTGTCATCCGGCCCGCGCCAATACCACCAGACCGCCGACAGCACGCCACACACGGTCAGCACATCGGCCGTGGCCACGCGTGCCCAGAACAGAAAGTAGAAGGTGGTCGCCAGCATCCAGCCGGCAATCAGCCCGGTGCCTTTACGAAACAGGCGCTCGCCGATCAGGTAGACCAGCCAGATGCTCAGCCAGGCCGCGATCACGGACGACAGGCGCAGCGACCACGGGCCGAGCCCGCCCATCAAGTTGGCACACGCGGTAATCAGCCAATAAGAGGGCAGCGGTTTGTCGTAATACGGTGCGCCCTTGAGGTAGGGGTCGAAGTAGTCACCGCTTTGCAGCATCTGCAGCGCGATGTTGGCCCAACGGGTCTCCGGCCCCCACAAATCGCGACTGCCCAGACCCAGCAGCAGGAGTAACGCCGAGACGCCCAGCAGCAGCACCAGCGCGCCGCGATCGGTTTTCCAGAAATTCATCGGCGGCTCTCACGGTGGGCATGACGTCAAGGAAGTTTGGGATAGATGATCAGCAGCATGGCGCCCTTGCGATAGCGCTGGCCTCCGGGTGGCAGTTGCCCTTCTTCGCGATGTTCACTGGTGCTTCTGACGCGCATCAATACGCCGACCGAGCCTTGTTGGCGGGCTTCGCTCAGCCAGGGCTGAACATTTTCAAAGCTGACTTTGCGGTGCACCGAATCTGCGTATTTGAGGCCATAGCGCAGCTCGCCCTCTGTGTCGTAGAACGCTACGTCAGGGCGGCGCAAGCGCCAGGACAAAGCCGAGGCCGAACCCAGTTCATTGCTGATCAAAGCATGGGTTTGTTGCAGTTCATCCAGATGCTCAAGCACGAACTGGTCGGGCATTTCGGTATCGGTGATCTCTTGCGGCATGCCGGCAGGCAGCAGCGCCACCAGCACGCCGATGGCCAGCGCAGGCATGGCCCACAGCGTCATCGGGCGGAAGGCTTGCAGCAGATTTGCCAGGATCCAGCCCAACAGCACGATGAAGGTCAGCGACAGGCTGTACATCTCGGCGTGGCTGTTGCTGTACAGCGGTTTGTCGATTTGCAGGTAAATCAGGGTCGCCATCGCGCCGAGGCCGATGGCGAAATTGAACAGGCCGTTAATGCGCAGGCTGCGCGTTTTGCCGCGGTTGATCAGGTCGATCAACGCATGCCCCATCAGCAACGCCAGCGGCAGCAGGCACGGCATGATGTAGGTCGGCAGCTTGCCGTTGCTCAGGCTGAAAAAACCCAGCGGCAGCAGCAGCCACAAGGCCAGAAAAATAATCGCCGGCTCGCCTTTGTCTTTCCAGGCGTTGACCACTGTCGCGGGCAACAGCGCCGCCCATGGCAGGCACGCCACCACCATGATCGGCAGGAAGAACCACCAGGCCCTGGCGTGCTGGGCATTGTTGGAGGAGAAGCGGCGGATGTGCTCGTGCCAGAAGAAGAAGCGCCAGTAGTCCGGTTCCTGCAGATGGATCGCCCACACCCACGGCAGGCACAGCACCACCGCCACCAGGATCGCCAGCGGGCCATAGCGCAACAGTTCACCCAGGCGTCGTTGCCAGAGCATGTACGGCACGGCGATCAGCACCGGCAACAGCCAGGCCAGAAAGCCCTTGGTCATGAACCCCATGGCGCAGGCCACGCCCAGCACTGCCCAGGCGCCGAGCCGGCCGCGTGGGGTACGGCTGTCGAGCGCGAACCACAGAGCAACCAGGCTGAGGTTGACCCACAGGGTGAATTGCGGATCGAGGTTGGAGTAACCCGCTTGCCCCGCCACCAGCCCGAAGCTCATGTAGAGCAGGGCACAGGCGAAGCTCTTGCGCGGGTCGTTCCACAGGCGGCGGGCGATGAGGTACGCGAGCAGAACGCTCAGGCCCGTGGTCAAGGCCGAGGCAATGCGCACCCCGAAGAGGTTTTCGCCAAACACCCACTGGCCGATGGCGATCAGCCAATAGCCGGCGGCAGGTTTTTCGAAGTAGCGCACGCCCATGAAGTGAGGCGCCACCCAGTTGCCGCTCAGCAGCATTTCCTGGCTGATCTGGGCGTAGCGGGTTTCATCCGGGATCCATAAACCGTGCAGGCCCAAGGGCAGCAGATAGAACACGGCGAAGGCCAGCAACAATAGCGGCAGAGGTTTCAAACGGGTCATCAAAACGTCGCTCCTTGACGTTTAACGGTGGAGTATTGAGGCATGTAAGTAATAGTAGAAAGAGTCACTAAGTTCACTAAGTCACTGAAAATATTCATGACGTCCTGAAGTAACAGGCGCAGTTAAACATGCCAGAAGAGGGCTGTCGGTTTGCTGAACATACAGGTGGGTATATGTAAAAAAGTGTCTAGAGTTGTTTCAGGACGGCGGGCCACGCGGAGTTGTTCATGATGCCCAGGGTCTCGAATTTGCCGTTGGCCTTGACCCGAACGAACAGGGCACTGCCGTACTCGGGAAACGCTGCGCGCGGGTAACTCAGAGTCTTTTCGAAGTCGGCAATACAGCCGCTGTGGGTGACAAATACGAGGTTGCGTCCGGGCTGCTTGTGGCTGAGCAGTTCTTCGCCAATGGCCGCGCCGCAGATCGCCTGCTGCCCGGAGGTCAGCTCTGCATTGCCGAACATGAAGTGTGAGGTCTGGGCCGTGCGCAATGCGGGGCTGGCAAGCACGTCGCTGCCTTCCATGCCCAGTTTGAGGAAGGCCTTGCCCAGTTCCTGCGCGCGTTGGGTGCCGACGATTGTCAGGCCTTCGGGGCCGCCGAAACAGGGGTTTGTCGAGCGGTCGCAGCGCTCTTCATGGCGCACCAGCACGATCATGTCACCATCGCGCCAGCTGGGTAGCACTTGCGAGTTCAGCAAGCGATTGCCCACGCTCAGGTCACGCGGTGATGAGGGCCACAGCAGGAAGCCGGCGAGCAGCAGCGCGATGACTGCAAGGCCCGCCCACCACTTTCGCAACCACTTGATATAGCCGCGGCGCGAGCGCGGTTTGGTCAGGGTAAGGTCAACCACATCATTCACCATGGGCACTGTACTGCACTGTTTTTATTGAAGTAGGCGCAACGCTTCGACGGATGCCCGAAGTTAAGCAAGAGGCTGTCATAGGGCTGCTGTCTTTTCGCTGAACATCCAGCGGTTAAAAGTGGCCACGGCCGGCAACTAACGAGTTGCCGGGCCTTGGCGTGTGGTGGGCAATTTAGTGGGGCGAGGGTAGGCGGGCGGTGAAATCAATGTGAAAAAATTGCGTGGGCGCGACTATGAGCCGTTATTCTCGTTTGCAGTCTTTCACGTGAGCGCTCTTATGTTGCAGGTGCACGGTGTCCTTAAAAGCTACGCCACCCCACAGGGCCCGCTGACGGTGTTGGCGGGCGTCGATTTGCACCTGGGTGAACGCAGTAGCCTTGCGCTGATGGGCGAGTCGGGCAGCGGCAAAAGCACGCTGCTGCATCTGGTGGCCGGGCTCGACCGCGTGGACGGCGGCAGCATCCAGGTCGGCACACAGCGCCTGGATCAACTGACCGAGGCGCAGCTGGCTCACTGGCGGCGCACCGAAATCGGCCTGGTGTTCCAGCAATTCAACCTGATCGGCAGTTTGCGCGTCGAGGACAACCTGGCGTTCCAGGCGCGGCTGGCAGGGCGCTTTGATCCGCAGTGGCAGGCACAGTTGGTGGAGCGCCTGGGGCTGGGCGACTTGCTCAAGCGCTACCCCGAGCAACTGTCCGGCGGCCAGCAGCAACGGGTGGCGGTGGGGCGCGCGCTGGCCTCGCGCCCCGGCTTGCTGCTGGCCGATGAGCCGACCGGCAATCTGGACGAAGCCACCAGCGATGAAGTGTTGCAATTGCTGTTGGACCTGCTGCGTGACAGCGCCACCAGCCTGTTGATGGTCACCCACAGCCCGCGCATCGCAGCGCGCCTGGACCAGCAAGTGATACTGCATCGCGGCCGTGTCGTGCCCGCGGACGCGCGTTGAGATGAGCGTTTTTTATTGGACGTTGCGCGCACTGCTGAGCCATTGGCGGCGTCACCCGGTGCAGTTTTTCAGCGTGTTGACCGGCCTGTGGCTGGCCACCGCACTGTTGACCGGGGTGCAGGCGCTGAACAGCCAGGCGCGGGACAGTTATGCACGCGCCAGTCAATTGATCGGCGGTGAGCCGCA
Organism: Pseudomonas sp. NFX183; assembly: GCF_047943075.1. NCBI lineage: Bacteria > Pseudomonadati > Pseudomonadota > Gammaproteobacteria > Pseudomonadales > Pseudomonadaceae > Pseudomonas > Pseudomonas sp. NFX183. The sequence continues at coordinate 4,505,478 of NZ_CP181333.1, forward strand.
AGCCAGCCTCAGTGCGCCGGACGCTGCCAGCTTCCCCCAGGCGCTGTTTGCCGAGCTGCGCCGTGCCGGGTGGCCGGTATCGCCCGTGGTGCAGGGCCGCTTGCAGCTCAAGGGGCATGAGGACCTGCGCCTGCAACTGATGGGCATCGACCCGCTGTCGTTGCCCGGCGGCGGGGCCGTGGCGGGGCAGCGGTTGAGCCAGGCGCAAATGATCGCGTTTTTCAATCCGCCGGGGCGTACCTGGATCGCACCGCAAACCTTGGCGGCCCTGGGGTTGCATGAGGGCGAGCAACCGCTGACCGCGAGCGGGCAAGCCTTGCCACCGTTGCAGGTTCAGCAGGACATGGCTCCGGGCCTGTTGCTGACCGATATCGGTTTTGCCCAACCGCTGCTGGGCATGCCGGGGCAACTGTCGCGCCTGCTGCTGGACAAAGCTTTTGCCGCCGGTCATCCCACGCCTCCGGCCGCGCTGCAACTCAAGCAGGGTGAAGACAACAACCTCGCGCGCCTCACCGAAAGCTTTCATTTGAACCTCGACGCCCTGGGCTTTTTATCCTTTGTGGTGGGGCTGTTTATTGTCCACGCCGCGATCGGCCTGGCGCTGGAACAACGGCGCGGGTTATTGCGGACCTTGCGCGCCTGCGGGGTCAGCGCGCGCATGCTGATCCTCAGCCTGGGCGTCGAACTCGGCGTGTTGTCGTTGCTCGGCGGTGTGCTCGGTGTCGCCAGCGGGTATCTGTTGGCGAGCTTGCTGCTGCCGGATGTCGCCGCAAGTTTACGTGGGCTGTACGGCGCCGAGGTGCCGGGCCAGTTGAGCCTCAGCCCGTGGTGGTGGATGGCCGGGCTGGGCCTGAGCCTCGTCGGCGCGCTGCTGGCAGGCGGCAGCAGCCTGTGGCGGGCGGCGCGCTTGCCGCTGCTGGCACTGGCCAATGCCCAGGCCTGGCATGACGCGCACGCGCGCTGGTTGCGACGCCAGGGTTGGGTGGCGGCTACCGCGCTGGTCATCGCACTGCTGGCGCTAGGGTTGGGCGACAGCCTGGCGGCCGGTTTTGTGTTGATGGCCGCCTTGCTGCTGGGCGCGGCACTCGGTTTGCCGGTGGTGCTCAATGGGCTTCTGACGGCGGTGCTCGGGCGTAGCCGCTCCGTGCTCGGCCAGTGGTTTCTTGCCGACTGTCGCCAGCAGTTGCCGGCCTTGAGCCTGGCGCTGATGGCTTTGCTGCTGGCTCTGGCGGCGAATATCGGCGCGGGTTCCATGACCTCGGGCTTTCGCCAGACCTTCAATAACTGGTTGGAGCAGCGCCTGACGGCGGAGCTGTACCTCAACCCGCAAAACCCGGCTCAGGCCGAGCAACTCGCGACGTGGTTGGCGCAGCAACCCTTGGTGCAGGCGGTGCTACCGACCTGGCAGGTTGCCGTGCAACTGCAGGGCTGGCCGGCGGATGTGTTCGGCGTGATCGACGACCCAACCTACCGCCAGCACTGGCCGTTGCTGGAGGCGGCAAGCACGCCTTGGGACCAGTTGCTGCAAGGCGACACGGTCATGCTCAGCGAACAATTGGCGAGGCGCTTGAAGGTGCAACTGGGCGATGCCGTCGCGATTCCCACGCCTCAGGGGCTCTGGTCGCCCAAGGTGGTGGGGATTTACGCCGACTACGGCAACCCCAAAGGCCATCTGCTGGTCAATTCGCACCACCTGCTGGCGCATTGGCCGACGCTGACACCGGCCCGCTTCAACCTGCGGGTGCAGCCGCAACACGTGCCAACGCTGGTGCGCGAGGTGCAGCGCACGTTTGCCCTGGATGACAGCCGCATCGTCGATCAGCAACAACTCAAAGGCTGGTCGAGCCAGGTGTTTGAACGCACCTTCGCCGCCACCGCCGCCTTGAACAGCCTGACCCTCGGCGTGGCCGGCGTGGCGCTGTTTATCAGCCTGCTGACCCAGAGCCAAAGCCGACTGGGCCAACTCGCGCCCCTGTGGGCGCTGGGCGTGACGCGTCGGCAATTGATGTTGCTCAACCTGGGCCAGACCTGGCTGTTGGCGGTGCTGACCCTGGTGCTGGCGTTGCCGCTGGGCCTGGTGCTGGCGTGGTGCCTGGACGCGGTGATCAACGTGCAGGCATTCGGCTGGCGCCTGCCATTGCAGGTGTTCCCGTGGCAGCTTGCTCAGTTGTTGGGGTTGGCGTTGCTGGTCACCTTGTTGGCCTCGGCCTGGCCGTTGTGGCAGTTGTACCGCAGTCGCCCGGCGGATTTGCTGAGGACGTTTGCCAATGAAGATTAAAGCGTGGTTGTGGGCCGCCTTGCTGTTGCTGGCCGCGTGCGACAAAGCCCCCGCGCCGCCGGAAAGCTTCGCCGGCCTGGGCAGCGATGCGGCGAACTTTGCTCAGGTGGTGCCCGGCAAGGTCTTCAGTTTTCCCGAGGACCACGGCCCCCATGACGGTTTTCGCATTGAATGGTGGTACGTCACCGCTAACCTCAAGGACGCCCAGGGCAATGTGTTCGGCGTGCAATGGACGCTGTTTCGCAACGCGTTGAAGGCGGGGCCGACGCAGCCCGGCTGGCACGACTCCACGATCTGGCTCGGCCACGCCGCCGTCACCTCCGCCACTCACCATTACGCTGCCGAACGCTACGCGCGTGGCGGGATCGGCCAGGCCGGCGCCCAGGCGGTGCCGTTCAACGCCTGGATCGACGACTGGAATTTCGCGACCCGCCCCGGCGCCGCAAGCCCTCTGGCGCAGATGCAACTCAAGGCCGGCGGCGCGCAATTTGCCTACGACCTGCACCTGACCTCCAGCCGCCCACTGGTGCTGCAAGGTGACAACGGCTACAGCCGCAAATCCGATCAGGGCCAGGCGTCGTACTACTACAGCCAGCCGTTTTTCAACGCGACCGGCACTGTCAGCATCGACGGCATCACCTATGAGGTCAGCGGCCCGGCGTGGCTCGACCGTGAATGGAGCAGCCAGCCACTGGCGGCCAGTCAGACCGGCTGGGACTGGTTTTCCCTGCACCTGGATCGCGGCGAGCAGTTGATGCTGTTTCGCGTTCGGCAAACAGACGGCGCGGGCTATCTCACCGGCACCTGGATTGATCAACAGGGCCGCACCGAGACGCTGCACAACGCCGATATCCAGCTCACGCCACTGACCACCACCGCAATCGACGGGCGCCACATTCCGACGCGCTGGTCACTGAAAATCCCCGGCAAGCACCTGGATATCACCCCCCAGGCCGTCAACCCGAAGGCCTGGATGAACCTGAGCATTCCGTACTGGGAGGGGCCGGTGCAGTTTGAGGGCGGGGTGGGGTATCTGGAAATGACCGGGTATTAACGCGCCTTTGTGCAGGCGCTTTTTCTCTGTCAGGTAGGCAAGTTCCCAATGTGAGTGCGCGCCCCTGGACTTGTGTCCGGGCCGTATTGGCGTGTCTGGTAAGCCGACGGCCTGTGTTGGATCGGTTCAAACCGAGCGTGAAAAAACCCATAAAAATACTGTACATACATACAGTCATGTTCTACATTCCATCCCAGGTGACCGGATGTCACCGATCACCTGAGCTTCAATTTTTTAACTATGGATGGATAAAAAATGAAACCGACAAAAGCCCTTATGCTGGGCGCGGCCATGATGGCCTCCTGCTTTATTTCGGCCTCTGCCCTGGCCGAGCCAACCCTTTCGATACTCACCCCCGGTACGGTCAACCAAGGCGTGATCGATGCGCTGAAACCGGGTGGCACGCTGACGCCCGTGCCGATCCCGGACGAGCTTCTGCAAAAGCTGCTGGACGCCAAAAACGGCAAGGTAAAACTCGCTGGCAAAGCGGCCAAGTCCGCACCTTTCACCACTGCCATCGGCGAGTTGAAAAAGCCGAGCCAGGCCAACCTGAAAAGTGCTGCCGTCGCCGCCTTTGAGCCGCTGTTTCCGACCCTGGATATCAACACCCTCTACACCATCGACCAAGTGCAAACAGGCCAGGAGTTTCCGTACCACTTCAACCTGCCGCACAACGCCCGTGTATTGGTGCAGTTGATCAACCAGAGCGCGGGCGCCGATATGTCGCTGAGCCTGTTCCGCGATGACGGCCAGGGCAACCCGCAACTGATCGATACGTCCGATAACCCAGGCAATGCCGATGAATACCTGGGCGGCATCCTGCCGGCGGGTGATTACTACTGGTTCATGGTGGCCAAGACCGCCACCAACGCGCAGTTCAGTTTTGGCGTGGCGGTGGACACCAACATCGACGCCTTTGAGCCCAACGACACACCGGAAAATGCCTTTGCGCTGCCGGACTCGATGAACAAGGTGACCGGCAACCTCGACAACGCCAGTGACGTTGATTACTTCGACTTCAAGGCGGTGCGCGGCCAAAGCGTGAGCATGTACCTGGCGGGTGATGAAAATGGCAGCCGCAACCAATGGCTCTTCGAGCGTTTCGACGGTGCCAACTGGGTCACCGTGCCGGCCGGTTCCACGTCGACCTACCCGAGCGTCACGCCGGGCACCACCGTCAAGGTGCGCGTACGTGCCAACCCGGGCGTGGCACAAGACCCGACCAAGCAGTACGCCTTGAGCCTAGGCTCTACGCCACGGTTGAATGCGTCGGATGTGAAGGGCGACAACATCGTGCGGGTGCCGGCCTCGATATTCTGGATGGCGACCCAGGCCGCGCGCACGTTGAACTGGACCACCAACTGGTCCGACTCCACGGGCGCGCCTCTGTTGGGGGTGACGCCAGTGCTGCGCGTGGACAAGCGCTTTGTGGGCGCCGAGTACCACTGGACCGACTTCAAGGCCAGCACCAACAGCGCCGGCACCTCCCTGGCCAGCGCCGCGCTCGGTGAATGCTTCGGCGATTACCGCGTGCAATACCCGGACAGCAGCACCGGCGTGAAATACAACTGGGACACCACCTTCAACTTCGGCGGCTGGCGTATCGAGCTGGACGAGTTCCCTGGTGTGGGGGTGGGCGGTGACAATGTGGCATACGTGACCTTTGGGCACATCTGCACCCAGGACATCATCCACTGATCCATTGACGCAAGCATGAAGGGGCAGTCCATCCGGGCTGCCCTTTTCATTCGCGGGCCAGTGCCTGCTTCAGTGGCAGGCGCGCCATGCTCGTGCTCTTCAACGAGCCCAGGTACAACCAGTCGCCGTATTCACGCGCGGTGGTGATGGGCGAGTAATTGCCCGAGCTGCCATCCTGCAAGTTGGCGATGACCTTGCCGTCGGTGTCCAGCCCCAGCACAAAAGCCTTACGCTCAATGGGCTTGGGCACCACCATCAGCGCCCGTACCATCACCTTGCGCAGCAACGGATAGCCGGCGAAGCCATCCAGCAAGGGGTTGCGCGGCGAATACAGCGCGACCCAGAAACGATCGCTGCCGTTGAAGCTGAGGTTGTCCGGCAGGCCTGGCAGATTGTCGATAAACAGGTCGTGGCTACCCACGTGCTCACCCTTGAGCCAGTAGCGGCTGATGCGGTAGGCGCCGGTTTCGTTCACCAGCACATAGTTCTCATCCGGCCCCAGCGCCACACCGTTGGCAAATTGCAGTTGGTTAAGCAACACCTCGGTGAGGCCGGTGGCAAAGTCATAGCGCAACAGCCGACCATCGCCGCCATGTTCAATCACGGCTTCACCATCCTGGCCATAGCCCCAGCGACTTGACGCGTCACTGAAATAGGCAAAACGCCCGCTGGCGTCGACCGTCACGTCATTGGTAAAGCCAAACGGCAAGCCATTCGCGCTGCTGCTCAGCGGCGTGAGTTGCCGATTGGTATCCAGGGCGAGCAAGCCCTTGACCCCATCGGCAATGATCAAACGCCCATCCGGGTGCAACGCCAGGCCGAGCGGGCGTCCGCCGGTGTTGGCCAACACTTCCAGGGTGTGGCTGTCGGGCGATGTTCGGATGATGCGCCCGTCCTGCAGGCCACTGATCAGAAACCCCTGGGCATCCAGCAGCAAGGCCTCGGGCCCGGCGATGTCCGAGGCGCCGATTCTTTGCACCGCCTTGAGCCGCTGATTCTCGGCGTAGGTGCCGTCCTTCATCGAGGGCGCCTTGGGCGGGGCCCAGTTCACCGGTTGTACCTGGGTGGGCATCAACAGCAGAAAGGCGATCAGCGCAAGCGATACAACGAACAGCCCATGACGAAGATGTTGACGGCGGTGGCTCATGACTGTTCCTGGTTGTCGTGGGCGTTCGGTTCCCAGTGCAGAGTGCCGAACAGGTAATCCATCAGCGGCAGGACGATATTGAAATTACGCCCCTGCATCAGTTCGCGGCGGTGGTGCAGCGCGTGCAATTGGTGCATCTGGCGGATCCACGGCAGGCGTGCCACGCGGTGGTTGGCAGGCAGGTGTTCGCAGGCGTGGAACACCTCGTAGAGCAAGTAACCGAGGATCATGCAGCCGGCAAACAGCCCGGCGATGTTGGGGCTCAGCTGCTTGAGCATCCACCAGGCGGGGAGGGTGATGGCCAGGCTGTGCAGCACGATCAGCCACGCCGGGAACAGGATCACGCGCCAGTCCCGAGGGCTGTCGTAGGTCATGTGGCCGGGCGTGAAGAAACTGTGATGGTCGCCGGTGTGCCGCGCATAAAACAGCCGGGCGAGGGTGTGTTTGTGATGGCCGAGGTGGCGGTGCACGAGGTAGATGCACAGGTTGAAGAACACCAGGGCCAGGGGCACCGTCAGCCACTGCAGCGGAGTGATGCGTTCGGTGGAGGACCAGGCGAGGGTGATGCAGAAAATGCCATAGCCGAGGACGAAACCGGCGTGCAGCCATGGGTGGTAATGGCGGCTTATGGCCGCGCGATAACGGGTGCGGAAGGTCTCGGTAGGGTGGGCCATGGCGGTCAGCTCGGTATTTTTTGTTGGAGGCTGAGCTTAGTTGCTGGTGGGGAATGTGCGAGTTTTTGCGCTGTGCAGGAAACCCATGTGGGAGCTGGCTTGCCTGCGCGGGCATCCACTCGGTGTGCCTGACACACCGAGGTGTCTGCATCGCAGGCAAGCCAGCTCCCACATGGACCGCGAACCCGAAGCGACCAGTGGGGGCTTGCACAGCCCTGATTTACTTGCTAGCTTCTCGCAAAATGTTAACGATAACATTTGCTCTAACAATAAAAACAAAACAGAGAATCACGCCATGAAAATGCTCCCCAAAACCCTGTGTTTACTGGCTGTCAGCATCACCCTCGGCAGCGCGGCTCCAGCCTTTGCCGACGCCGCCAAACCGATCCGCATCGGCGCCTCCTTCCAGGAGATCAACAACCCCTATTTTGTCACCATGAAAAACGCCCTCGAAGAAGCCGGCGCGACCATCGGTGCAAAACTGATCATCACCGACGCCCGTCACGACGTGTCCAAGCAGGTCAGCGACGTTGAGGACATGCTGCAAAAGGGCATCGACATTCTGTTGATCAACCCCACCGACTCGGTCGGCGTGCAATCGGCGGTCAAATCCGCCCACGCCGCCGGTGTTGTGGTGGTTGCGGTAGACGCGCAAGCCGACGGCCCACTGGATTCCTTTGTCGGCTCGAAAAACTTCGATGCCGGTTTCCAGGCCTGTGAATACCTGGCCAAGAACATCGGCGACAAAGGCAACATCGCGATCCTCGACGGCATCGCCGTGGTGCCGATCCTCGAGCGTGTGCGCGGCTGCAAAGAGGCGGTGGCCAAGCACCCGGACATCAAGATCGTGAGCATCCAGAACGGCAAGCAGGAACGTGACCAGGCGCTGACTGTCACCGAAAACATGCTGCAGGCCCAACCTACGCTCAAGGGCATTTTCAGCGTCAACGACAACGGCTCGCTCGGCGCCTTGTCGGCCATCGAAGCCAGTGGCCTGGACGTAAAACTGGTCAGCGTCGACGGCGCGCCGGAAGCGATCAAGGCGATCCAGAAGCCCGGCAGCAAGTTCATCGCCACCTCGGCGCAGTACCCACGCGATCAGATCCGCTTGGCCCTTGGCATCGCGCTGGCCAAGAAGTGGGGCTCGCAAGTGCCTGCCACCATTCCGGTGGACATCACCCTGATCGATCAGGCCAAGGCCAAGGACTTCAGCTGGTAAATCGCCCGGGCCCCACGTCACACGTGGGGCTTGAGGTCTCCTTCTGAATACGAGGTCGGCGGTATGAGCAGTCTTCTGAAGCTGGAAAATATCTGTAAGCGTTACCCGGGCGTGCAGGCCCTCAAGGGCATCAACCTGCAAGTGGAGCGCGGCGAGATTCATGCCTTGCTCGGGGAAAACGGCGCGGGCAAATCAACCCTGATGAAGATTCTCGGCGGTGTCGAGCATCAGGACGAAGGGCAGATCCTGATCGACGGCCAGGCGCAGCAGTTCGCGACCTACCGCGATGCGATCGCTGCCGGCATTGGCATCGTGTTCCAGGAATTCAGCCTGATTCCCTACCTCACGGCGGTGGAAAATATCTTTCTGGGCCACGAGTTGAGTAACCGCTTCGGCCTGCTGCGCAAGCGCGAGATGGTCGAGGCATCGCAAGCATTGTTCAAGCGCTTGGGCGTGAGCATCGACCTGCAGTGCGCGGTCAAGCACCTGAGCGTGGCCGAGCAGCAGTTTGTCGAAATCGCCAAGGCCCTGGCCCTGGATGCACGTTTGCTGGTGCTCGATGAGCCGACCGCCACGCTGACGCCCAGCGAAGCCGAGCTGCTGTTCGAGATCATGCGCGAACTCAAACGCCAGGGCGTGGCGGTGATTTTTATCTCCCATCACCTGGAGGAAATCTTCCAAGTGTGCGATCGCATCAGCGTATTGCGCGACGGCGGCAATGTCGGCGTGACCGAGGTGGCCGACAGTGACATCGATCGGCTCGTCGAGATGATGGTCGGCCGTCGCCTGGAATGCAGTTTTCCGCCCAAGCCGACCGATGCACGCGGCCCGCTGTTACTGGAGGTCAAGGACATCCAGCTGGTACGCAACGGTCCGCATAACCACTTCCAGCTGCACAAGGGCGAGATCCTCGGCTTTGCCGGGCTGGTGGGTTCCGGCCGTACCGAACTGGCGCTGGGCATGATGGGCGCGCTGCCGTCGGTGAGCAAAGAGGTGTGGTTGCGCGGGGAGAAAATCACCCTCGACGACCCGGCGCAAGCCTTGGCCCACGGCATCGGCCTGCTGCCCGAAAGCCGCAAGAGCGAAGGCTTGATCACTGACTTCAGCATTCGCGAAAACATCTCCCTGAACAACCTGCCCAAGTACCAGAACGCCTCCGGGCTGATCGACAAGGCCAGGGAATGCGCCAGTGTTGAAGACCTGATGCGCCAACTGTCGATCAAAGCGCCCAGCGGCGAAAGCCGAGTGTTCAACCTCAGCGGCGGCAACCAGCAAAAGGTCGTGATCGCGCGCTGGATCAACCACCACTGCGACGTGCTGGTGTTCGACGAACCCACGCGCGGCATCGACGTTGGCGCCAAGGCGCAGATCTACGCGCTGATGCGCAGCCTCACCGAGCAGGGCTACGCAATCATCATGATTTCCTCCGAACTGCCCGAAGTCATCGGCATGTGCGACCGCGTCGCCGTGTTCCACAAGGGCGCCATCGTCAAGGTACTCGAAGCGTCCGCCGTCAACCCACAAGAGGTCATGCGCTATGCAACAGGGGGCTCAAGTGAATATGTCCATTAACACCGGCGACACCGGCCGGCTGCGCCTGAACCTGGCGCGGCTGGTGCGTTCGCCGGCGTTTTATCCGTTCGTGGGGCTGGTGGTGGTGACCCTGGTGATGATCCTCGCCAGCGACACGTTCCTGACCGCCAGCAACCTGTCGAACATCGCCCGCCAAGTGTCGATCAACGCGATCATCGCCGTGGGCATGACCTGCGTGATTCTCACCGGCGGGATCGACCTGTCGGTGGGGCCGGTGATGGCGCTGTCCGGCACGTTGACCGCCGGCTTGATGGTCGCGGGCTTGCCGCCAGGCCTGGCGATAGGCGCCGGGATGCTGATCGGCGTGGCCTTTGGTATCGGCAACGGGCTGTTCGTCGCCTACCTGCACATGCCGCCGATCATCGTCACCCTGGCAACCATGGGCATCGCCCGTGGCCTGGGCCTGATGTACACCGACGGCTACCCGATTTCCGGGCTGCCGGAGTGGTTCGGTTTCTTTGGCCGCCAAAGCCTGTTCGGCATCGAAGTGCCGATCCTGATCATGCTGATGACCTACGCAGCCGCCTACGTGTTGCTGCAACACGCGCGCATCGGCCGCTACATCTACGCCATCGGCGGCAATGAAGAAGCGGTGCGGTTGTCTGGCGTACGGGCGGCGCGCTTCAAGTTGCTGGTGTACGGCATCAGCGGCCTGACCGCCGCGATTGCCGGGCTGGTGCTGACGTCACGCTTGATGAGCGGCCAGCCGAATGCCGGTGTGTCGTTTGAACTCGATGCGATTGCCGCGGTGGTACTCGGCGGCGCGTCGATTGCCGGCGGGCGCGGGGTCATCGTTGGCACCTTGCTCGGCGCCATGCTCCTGGGCGTGTTGAACAACGGCCTGAACATGCTCGGCGTTTCGCCCTACGTCCAGAGCGTGATCAAAGGCGCAATCATTTTGCTGGCGATCTTTATCAGCCGTCAGCGGCATAAATAAATTCCTACCAGACAGGACCGAACACCATGGACAAGCACACCCAAATGCAAGCCGTCGTCTGCCACGGCCCGAAAGACTACCGCCTGGAGCGCATCGGCAAACCCAAGGCGCGCTCCCATGAACTGGTGATCCGCATTGCCGCGTGCGGCATCTGCGCCAGTGACTGCAAATGTCACTCCGGCGCGGCGATGTTCTGGGGCGGCGACAACCCGTGGGTCAAGGCGCCGGTGGTGCCGGGCCACGAATTTTTCGGCTATGTGGAGGAAGTGGGTGAGGGCGCCGAGGAACATTTTGAAGTCGCCGTCGGCGACAAAGTGATTGCCGAGCAGATCGTGCCGTGCGCCAAGTGCCGCTTCTGCAAGTCGGGCAAGTACTGGATGTGCGAAGTGCACAACATCTTCGGCTTTCAGCGTGAAGTGGCCGAAGGCGGCATGGCCCAGTACATGCGCATCCCCAAGACCGCCATCGTGCACAAGATTCCGGAGTCGGTGTCGCTGGAAGACTCGGCGCTGGTGGAGCCGATGGCCTGCTCGATCCATACCGTCAACCGCGGTGAAATCCAGCTCGATGACGTGGTGGTGATTGCCGGCGCCGGCACGCTCGGGCTGTGCATGGTCCAGGTCGCCGCGTTGAAGACGCCGAAAAAACTGGTGGTGATCGACATGGTCGACGCGCGCCTGGAGCTGGCCAAGCAATTCGGCGCCGACGTAGTGATCAACCCATCGCGCGACAACGCTCGCGAGATCATCAACGGCCTCACCGATAACTATGGTTGCGACGTGTACATCGAAACCACCGGCGTACCGGCCGGCGTGACCCAGGGCCTGGACCTGATTCGCAAGCTCGGGCGCTTTGTCGAGTTCAGCGTGTTTGGCGCCGAGACCAGCGTCGACTGGTCGATCATTGGCGACCGCAAAGAACTGGACGTACGCGGCGCGCACCTGGGCCCGTATTGCTACCCGATTGCCATCGACCTGTTCGAGCGCGGGCTGGTCACCTCCAAAGGCATCGTCACCCATGACTTCCCGCTGGATAACTTTGCCGAAGCGTTCGAGCTGGCCAACTCGACCAAGTCGATCAAGGTGCTGTTGAAGCCGGTGGTCTGAACGATGGAGTACGTCATAGGAGTCGATATAGGAACCCAGAGCACCAAGGCGCTGCTGGTGGATGGCCAAGGTACGATCATCGCCCAGCACAGCCAGGGGTATCGCGTGGATACCCCGAAAGTGCGCTGGGCCGAGCAATGGCCGCAGGTGTGGCTGGGTGCTGTTGAAGCCTGCGTGGCGCAGTGCATGGCCAAGGCCGGCGTGGCGCCAGCGCAGGTCAAGGCGCTGTGCATCAGCAGCCTGTACGGCGGCTCGGGGATTGCCGTGGATGCGCAAATCACACCGCTGCACCCGTGCCTGATCTGGATGGACCGCCGCGCCGGTGAGCAGGTGGCGTGGGTGCGTGAGCAGGTGGATTTGCAGCGTTTGTTCGCGGTCACCGGCAACTCGGTGGACAGTTACTACGGCTTCACCAAGATGCTCTGGCTCAAGCAGCACCAGCCGCAGGTGTGGGCGCAAACGCGTTACCTGCTGCCGCCCAACAGTTACATCAACTGGTGCTTGACCGGCGAGTTGGCGGTGGACCACAGCAGCGCTGGCAACATTGGCGGCGTCTACGATGTGGCGCAGCGCGGCTGGTCTGAAGAGATGCTCGCGGCATTGGGCATTCCCCTGGCGATGATGCCCGAGCGGCTGGTGTATTCCGGTGAAGTCGTGGGCGGTCTGTTGGACGCGTGGGCTGCGCGCCTGGGTTTGCACGCGGGTACGCCGATCCTCGCCGGAGGTGTGGACGCTGCCATGGCGACGTTGGCCGCCGGTGTCACGCAACCGGGCAACCACGTGGCGATGATCGGCACCAGCATGTGCTGGGGCTACTTGAACCAGCAAGTGGACGCGCGCCACGGGTTGGTGAGCATGCCGCATGTCTACAACGGCCATCGAGACCTGTACATCTTTGGCGGCGCGATCACCGCCGGGGCGTCGGTCAGTTGGTTTCGCGAACAGTTCTGTCAGGCCGAAGAGCTGCAGGCCAAGGCCACCGGGCAGGACAGCCTGGCGCTGCTGGAGCAGAGCGCTATGAAGGTTCCGGCAGGCAGCGAAGGCTTGCTGTTCCTGCCGTACTTGATGGGCGAGCGCAGCCCGGTGTGGGACGACCGCGCCAGCGGCAGTTTTGTCGGGCTGAACCTGTACCACAGCCGCATCCACCTGTACCGCGCGGTGCTTGAAGGCGTGAGTTTCGCCCTGCGCCACAACATCGAGGCCGGCACGCAGGGCGCGCACTCACTGGACCCGCGCCTGATTGTGGTGGGTGGGGCGAGTCATTCGGATTTGTGGATGCAGATCATCGCGGACGTCACGCGGTACCCGGTCTACACCATTGTGCAAGAGGTGGAAGCTGCGCTGGGCGCAGCGTTGCTGGCGGCGCACACGGTGGGGTTGGTGAGTGATGGGGCGATGGAGAAGGGCTGGGTGCAACTGGAGCTGCGGGCGCAGCCCAAGCGCGAAAATGTCGCGGTTTATGACCAGGCGTTTAGCGAATACTTAAAGCTGTATCCAGCGCTCAAACCGATCATGCACGCCATGCAAACCAACTGATACAACGCGGTCCAAATGTGGGAGCAGGCAAGCCAGCTCCCACAGGGGATCTTCATTGTTTTTGAGATTTGTACTCATGACGACGACCTTCAACTTCACCCACCAGCGCATCCTCGTCACCGGTGCCACCAGCGGTATCGGCCACGAAATCGCCCTGCAACTGATCGCCAGCGGGGCCGAGGTCTTTGCGCTTGGGCGTGACGCCGAGGCCCTGGCAGCCCTGGGCTGCCACAGCGTATGCGTGGACATCGCCGACAGCGTCGCCCTCGACCAGGCCCTGCAAGACCTGCCGGCCATGCACGGCCTGGTCAATTGCGCCGGCATCTCCCGACTGGAACCCGCTGCCGCGATCAGCGTCGATGCGTTCGATCAGGTGATGCAGGTCAACGCGCGTGGCGCCGCTCAGGTTGCCAGCCGTGTCGCGGCAAAAATGATCGAGGCGAAAGTCGCCGGCAGCATCGTCAACGTCTCTAGCCAAGCTTCGTTGGTCGCGCTGGACGATCACCTGGCCTACTGCGCTTCCAAAGCCGCACTGGACGCAATCACCCGCGTGCAATGCTCCGAATGGGGCCGCTTCGGCATTCGCGTCAACAGCGTCAACCCCACGGTCACGCTCACGCCCATGGCGACCATGGCCTGGTCCGAACCAGCCAAGCGCGACCCGGCGCTGGCGGCGATTCCGCTGGGGCGTTTTGCTCAAACCGTCGAAGTGGCCTTGCCGGTGCTGTTCCTGCTGAGCAGCGCCGCCAGCATGATCAGCGGCGTGAGCCTGCCGATCGATGGCGGCTACACCAGCCGCTAGCCGTTTTCCAATACGCCGGTGATCACCACTTTGTCCCGAGGCTTGTACGGGTCTTGCAGGCGGTCGAGCAGCAGGCGTACCGCGCTGCTGCCGGCCAGGGACGCGTCATGGGCCACGCAGGCGATGGGCACGCCGAAGATATCGGCGAAGGGCAGGCGGTCGATGCCGCAGATGGTCAGGCTGTCGTGCGGGATGTTGTGCATGCGCAACGCACGCAATGCGCCGAGGGTGATCAACTGGTTGAAGCCCATGATCGCGTCCGGCGCCGTGTGTTCGGCCAGGTAGTCGAGGGTGTGCAGGTACGACGGCATCAGCGTGTAGTCGCCGGCCTGCACTTCAACTTGAATATGTGGATGGTCGGCAAGCACTTCGCGCAGGCCCTTGAGGCGTTCCACGGTGATACGTGAATGCGCAGGCCCGGTCAGCACCAGCAGGCGCTTGAGCTCGGGCGTCTGGCGCAGCAGGTAGTGCGCGGCCTGGATGCCGCTGTGGTAGTTGTCGAGCACCACGCGGCTGAACGGGCTGTCGTGGAGCGTGCGGTCGAGCAGCACCACCGGGGTTTTGCCATTGCCCAGGCGCTCCAGGTAATCGGGCTGGTAGCTTGGCTCGTCGGAGACCGGCGACAGGATGATCCCCGCTACGCGGTAGCCCAGCAGGGTGTCCACGGCCTTGCTTTCCAGCTCTTCCAGTTCGTCGGTGTCCACCAGCATGATGGTGTAGCCGTGCTGTTTGGCCTCGCGGGAAATCGCCTTGATCATTTCGCTGTAGAACGGGTTGTCCACCGAGGCGGTGATCACGCCGATGATCAGGCTTTCACTGCGCTTGAGCCCACGGGCGAAAGCGTTCGGCACGTAATCCAGCTCCCGCGCCACCTCGAGGATGCGCGCCAGGGTGGCGGGTTTGACCAGGTCGGGTTTGCTCAGCGCGCGGGACACGGTGATGGTGGTCATGCCGACCCGTTTGGCGATGTCGCTGATGGTGACGGACTTTTTCTTGTTCATCGGTCAGGCTGCAAAAGGAGACACCCGCAGGCTAGCACGCGCGCAGGCTCAGGGTGATTCAAATCAGCGGGTCCCAGCGTTGCGACCAGTCACTTTCGGCCTTGACCACGCCGCGCAGCAATTCCAGGGCCTGTTGCAACACGGCTGAATCGCGCGCGCGTGAATAGACCAGGTAGGTTGGAAAGCTGAACTCCGGCGCTTTCGGCACGCGCTGCATCACGCCGCTGTCCAGGTAGCTTTGCACCACACGCGTGCGGAAATACCCGGCGCCGCCGTTTTCCAGGATGTACTGCAGCGCCAGCGGGCCGAGGTTGAAGCTCAGCGCGGCGCCTTATCGGGTAGGGCGGTGTCATGTTGCTGGCGAAAGCCCGGGCCCCAATCGATGTAGACGTAAGGGTCTGGCTTGCTCACCAGTTGCACCAGGATCAGTTTTTCTTCCAGCACCTGTTCTACCTGCAGGCCCGGCCAATACTGGGGTTGGAACACGAGGGCGGCATCGAGTACGCCCAGTTCCAGTTGGCGCAGCAGGTATTCGCCTTCACGCACTTCGGTGCGCAGGGCGTGCCCCGGGATGTGTTCGCGCAGGGCTTGGGCCCAGCCGAGCATCAGTGGGTTGCACAGGCTGACTTCGCCGCCGATGTGCAGGACATTGCGGTAACCGTCGGGCAACGGCAGGTCGCGTTTTGCGGCTTCCCAGGTTTGCAGCAGCTGGTTGGCGTATGTCACGAAGGCCTCACCGTCGGCGGTCAGGCGGGCGCCAGCGCGGTTGCGGATGAACAGCGTGCTGCCGAGCTGGCTTTCGAGGTTTTTCACGCGTGCGGTGATGGCGGTCTGGGTGACGTGCAGTTTCTCGGCGGCAGCGGCCAGGCTGCCGCAGCGGGTGATTTCGAGGAAGGTGCGTGCCAGTTCGATGTCCATGAAGCCCCCGGGGATGAATGGCGGGGATTGTAGTGGATGGGGGTGGGGCTTGTTTAGGTAGATGGGGGGCATATCCGTTGCTGCGGTAACGGCGGCTGGCGGTTCCGCTCTTACAGCGGGTCACTTTTGGCAAACGCCCGGAATGCCGGCCCAGCCAAAAGTAACCAAAAGGTCTTTGCCCCACCACTCGGCACCTCGCTTAGGCTCGGTGTGCCCGAACGCAGGCTTGAATCCGTGGGCCGCCGCGATGGGCCATCCATGGCCCAACACGGCTAACCCGGCGTCCTGCCGGGTTACCCACGGATTCAAGCCTGCGTTCGGCCAGCGTGGTTGACGGGGCCTGTCAGATCAAAAGCAAGATCAAAAGCAGAGCACGGCGGCCTAGTAGCCGACCTGAGTGGTAGAAGCAAAAGCACAGCAACACATTTATATCTGATGCACTGAGCTCCAAATGTGGAAGCGGGCTTGCTCGCGAATGCTGTGTGTCAGTCAGCTCATGTGTCACTGACCCACCGCATTCGCGGGCAAGCCCACTCCCACAATTTGACCGAGTTCAGCCGCCACCACCGCACTGCTTTGCTTTTCTGTGGGAGCTGGCTTGCCTGCGATGCAGGCACCTCGGTGTGTCAGTGACACCCTGTTGACGCCATCGCAGGCAAGCCAGCTCCCACATTTGATTGAGTTCAGCCTTCAAAGATCAGGTCGGCTGTCAGGCCACCTCGGTTTTGCTTCTACCACTCAGGTCGGCTACTAGGCCGCTGTGCTCTGCTTTTTGATCTTGATCTTAGGCGCCCGGTTAAACCACGCTGGCCGAGTGGTGGGGCAAGAGCCCTTGGGTTACTTTGGGGCTTTTCCAAAGTGACTCGCCGTAAGGGCGAAACCAACCTCAGCCATCACCCAATAACGGATACGCCCCCAAAGCCCCCCATCGCTAATAGCATCCCAGCAAAAAGCCGCCTGATCGTTATTGAATACCGATGGACCAGCTCTGTGTGGTCTGGTCCTCGTGGCGCGGCTCCAGGTCATCTTCATACTGGCAACGCGGGCCCTTGCAGTGGTAGTCGAAGGTCACCGGCGCCTGGGTCTTGATGGGGAACAACGATTTGGCCGTCGCCGGTGCAGCCTGTGGCGCGGCCTCGGTGACGGGCGCTTCGTAGCTCAAATCCAGCGTTGCAGCGTGGGCCACGATGGGCAGGAGGGCGAGCGCTGCACTCGCCAGAACGGTCCTTGTAAATAGCATCTGAAACAACCCGCGCAACAAAAAATGAAGCGCGAATTATAAGCCAGGCGCAACCGCCGATGCACACCGCAGTGCGCGGTCGAACGCCGCAGTTCAGAACACCCGAGGTGCCTCAAGGTGTTCCGTGGGGAACGCGTGGGTATAGGCCTGACACACCCGCAGCACCTGCTCATCGGCAAACCGCGCGCCCACCACATGCAGCCCCACCGGCAAGCCATTCGCCGCCAACCCGCACGGCACCGACGCCGCCGGTTGCTGGGTGAGGTTGAAGGGATAGGTAAACGGCGTCCACTCCATCCATTCGTTCAGGCCCGAACCCGGTGGTACGTTGTGCCCCGCCTCGAACGCAGTGATGGGCATCATCGGCGACACCAGCACGTCGTAATGCTCATGAAACGCCGCCATCCGCGCCACCAGTGCCGCGCGGGCTTCGAGTGCGTCGTTGAAGTCGCGCAGGCTCAGCTGTTCGCCGCGTTGCGCGATACGTAGCAGGCCGGGGTCGAGCAGCTGTTTTTGCGCCTCGCTCATCGTGCTGGTCAGGCGGGCGGCGCCGGCGGCCCATAAGGTGCTGAACACCTCCAGCGGGTCACTGAACCCCGGGTCGATCTGCTCGACATGCGCGCCCAGTTGCACCAACCCTTGCACGGCTTGGGCGACGACGTTGGCCACCTGCGGGTCGACATCCACATAACCGAAGGTCGGGCTGTAGGCCACACGCAAGCCTTGCAAATCCGCACCCGGCTTTAGCCACGGCGTGGTCCGTGGCGCACCGATCAGGCCATCGCGCGCATCCGGCTGCGCGACGGTTTGCAGCATCAGCACGGTGTCTTCCACCGTGCGCGTCATCGGCCCCAGGTGCGACAGAATCGTCATCGAACTGGCCGGCCACTGCGGTATGTAGCCGAAGGTCGGCTTGATGCCAAAGGTGCCGGTGAACGCACACGGAATGCGGATCGAGCCACCGGCATCGCTGCCCTGGTGCAGCACGCCCAGGTTCAACGCCGCCGCCGCGCCCGCGCCACCGGACGAGCCGCCTGCGGTGGTGCGGGTGTCCCACGGGTTGCGGGTGATGCCGTACAACGGGTTGTCGGTGACGCCTTTCCAGCCGAATTCCGGGGTGGTGGTTTTGCCCAGCAGCACCGCACCGGCCTTGCGCATCAGGGCCGAGAAGGGCGCATCCACGTCCCACGGCCCGTCGGCGGAGGTGGTGCGTGACCCCTTGCGGGTGGGCATGCCGAGGGTCAGCGTCAGGTCTTTGATCGAAGCGGGCACGCCGTCCAGCGCGCCGCAGGGTTGGCCTTTGAGCCAGCGTTGTTCCGAAGCGCGCGCGGCGCGCAAGGCACCCTCAGGATCGACATGGCAGTAGGCGTTCACCACCGGGTTGTAGCGCTCGATACGCAGCAAAGCATCTTCGGTGACCTCCACCGGCGACAGGCTTTTGTCGCGAAAATGCTGCAGCAGTTGCACCGCTGTCAGTTGCCCCATCTCACTCATGCCAGGTCCCCCTGCGCCGCGTTGACCATGGCGCGCAGCAGCACCGCGCAGCCTGCTGCCAGGTCATCCGGCGCGGCGTTTTCGATTTCGTTATGGCTGATGCCGCCTTCGCACGGTACAAAGATCATCCCGGCCGGGCCGAGTTCGGCGACGAAAATCGCGTCATGCCCGGCACCGCTGACGATGTCCATATGGCTCAAGCCCAAGGCCGTTGCGCCGTCACGCACGGCGTTGACGCAGGCCGGGGCGAAATCCAGCGGCGGGAAGTCGGCGGTGGGCGTCAGCGCAAACGTCAATCCGTGGCGTGCAGCCGTGGCTTCAATCACGCCGCGCACTTCATCGACCATGGCTTGCAACCTGTCGGCGTGCAGGTGGCGCAGGTCGATGGTCATGTGCACCTGGCCGGGAATCACATTGCGCGAGCCTGGGTGCACGCTCAGGCAACCGACCGTGCCGCAGGCGTGTGGCTGTTGCTGATGGGCGATACGGTTGACCGCGCTGACGACTTCGGCGGCGCCGACCAGGGCGTCCTTGCGCAGGTGCATGGGCGTGGGGCCGGCGTGGGCTTCGACACCAGTGAGGGTCAAGTCGAACCACTTCTGGCCCAGGCAACCCATGACCACGCCAATGGTGGTGGCCTGGTCTTCCAGCACCGGGCCTTGTTCGATATGCGCCTCGAAATACGCGCCTACCGGGTGGCCAAGCACCGCGCGCGAGCCGGCGTAGCCGATGCGCTGTAGTTCGGCGCCCACCGACAGGCCGTGCTCGTCCTGTTTGTCGAGGGTTTCCTGCAAGTCGAACTGACCGGCGAACACCCCGGAGCCCATCATGCACGGCGGAAAACGCGAGCCTTCTTCGTTGGTCCACACCACCACCTCGATCGGTGCTTGGGTCTCAATGCCAAGGTCATTCAAGGTGCGGATCACTTCCAGCCCGGCCATCACGCCGTAGCAGCCGTCGAACTTGCCACCCGTGGGCTGGGTGTCGATATGGCTGCCGGTCATCACCGGGGGCAGGGCGGGATTGCGCCCGGCACGCCGGGCAAAAATATTGCCGATGGCGTCAACACTGACGCTGCACCCAGCCGCCTCGCACCAGTGCACGAACAGGTCGCGGGCCTGGCGGTCGAGGTCGGTGAGCGCCAGGCGGCACACGCCGCCTTTGACGGTGGCGCCCAGTTGGGCCAGGTCCATCAGCGATTGCCACAGGCGGTCGCGGTTGATCAGCGGGGCGTTGCTCTTGAGCGGTTGCGCAAAACTATTCATGGGCACTCTCCGGTCAGGCACTCAGGGCCAAATAACGGTTCTTGATGCTTGGGTCGGCGCGGAAGGCAGCGGCGCTGCCCTCGTACACCACGCGGCCCTGTTCGAGCACGTAATGGCGGTCGGCGAGCTTGTCGCAGACCATCAGGTTCTGTTCCACCAGCAGCACGGGCAGGCCGTCGTCCTTGACCTTGCGCAGGATTTTCACCAGTTCGTCGACGATCACCGGCGCGAGGCCTTCGGTGGGTTCATCGAGGATCAGCAGCTTGGGATCGTTGAGCAGCGCGCGGGCGATGGCGAGCATCTGTTGCTCACCGCCGGATAACGCGTGGCCGGCGTTTTTGCGGCGTTCCTTGAGGCGCGGGAACATGCCGTACACGTCGTCCAGCTGCCAGCGGCTGGTCTTGCGCACGGCGATGCGCAGGTTTTCTTCGACGCTCAGCAGGCGGAAAATCCCGCGGTTTTCCGGCACCAGCGCCAAGCCCTGGCGGGCGATTTCGAAGATCTTCTGGCCCACCAGCGCTTGGCCGTTGAAGTGAATCTGGCCCTGGCGCGGGCAGATAATCCCGAGGATGCTGCGCAGCGTGGTGGTCTTGCCGGCGCCATTGCGGCCCAGCAGGGTCACCAGCTCGCCGGGGTTGACGGTCAGCGACACGCCTTCGAGTACGTGGCTTTTGTCGTAGTAGGAATGGATATTCTCGACGATCAGCATCAGGCGGCCTCTCCCAGGTAAGCAGTACGCACACGTTCATCGGCGCGCACGAACTCCGGCGTGCCTTCCACCAGGATCTGCCCGTGGCTCATCACGGTGATGCGTTGGCTGATGGACATGACGATGCTCATGTTGTGTTCGATCAACAGCACCGTGTGGTCGCGGCCGAGGTCGCTGATCAACTGGGTCATGATCGGGATGTCATCGATGCCCATGCCCGAGGTGGGTTCGTCGAGCATCAACAGTTTTGGCTTGGAGCAGATCGACATGCCGACTTCCAGCACACGCTGCTGGCCGTGGGACAGCTCACCGGCCAGGGTGTCGGCGCGGCTCGTGAGTTGCAGGCGTTCGAGTACTTGGTCGGCCATTTCCAGGTGCTCGCGCTTGCTGTCGACGCGGCGCCAGAAGTTCAGGGCGCGCGCACCGTCGCGGCCCTGGGCGGCCAGGCGCAGGTTCTCGCGCACGCTGAGGTTCTGGAACAGGCTGGTGAGCTGAAACGAACGCGCCATGCCCAGGCCGACGCGGGCGTGGGCGGGTTTGCGCATCAGGTTCTGGCCGTCGAAATGAATCGCCCCGCCAGTGGCCTGGCGTTCGCCGGTCAGGCAGTGAAACAGGCTGGTCTTGCCGGCGCCGTTGGGGCCGATGATGGTGTGGATGGTGCCGGCTTCGACCTTGAGGTTGACGCCGTTCACCGCGTGGAACGCACCGTAGGCCAGTTCCAGGTTCTTGGTTTCCAGCAGGATGCTCATGACAGTTTCTCCTTGCTCACAACGTCGGCCTTGCGGCTGCCTCGTACGCGTTCGAACAGTGACGACAGCCCGCCCCACAAACCGCCGCGCATGAAGATCACCACCAGAATCAGGATGATGCCGAGCAGCATCAGCCAGCGCGGCCACAGGTCGGAGAGAAAGTCGCCCAGCAGCACGATGGAACCGGCGCCCAGCAACGAGCCGAACAGCGAACCGGTGCCGCCGACGATGGTCATGATCAGGATGTTCTCGGACATCGCCAGGTCGATGTTCGACAGCGGCACAAAGTGCAGCAGCATCGCGTACAGCGCCCCGGCGATGCCGGTGACGGCGCCGGACAGCACAAACACCAGGATCTTGAAGTGGCGCGTGTCGTAGCCGATGGCCGAGGCGCGGGTTTCGTTTTCGCGGATGGCCATCAAGGTGCTGCCGAACGGCGAGGCGATGACCCGGCGTGCGCCGATGAAGATCAACAGGAACAGCACCGCGACAAAGCCATAGAACGCGCGGGCGTCGGCCAGCGACAGCAGCACGGTGTCACCGAGGCGGATTTCCGGGCGCGGCACGCTGAGCAGACCGTTGTCACCGCCGGTCCAGTCGCTCAGGGTGTAGGCGACGAAGTAGGCCATCTGGCTGAACGCCAGGGTCAGCATCACGAAGTAGATGCCGGTGCGCCGGATTGCCAGGGCGCCCACCAGCAGCGCGAGGAAACCACCCGCCACGGCGGCGCCGAGCAGGGCAGGGAACAGGCCCAGTTGCAGGTGGATCATCAACAGTGCAGCGCAATAGGCGCCGGCGCCGAAAAAGATGCCTTGGCCGAACGACAATAGCCCGGTGTAGCCAAGCAGCAGGTTGCAGGCCAGGGCGGCCATGGCAAAGATCAGGATCTCGGTGGCCAGGGTCGCCGAAGGCAATATCAACGGCAAACCGATCAGTACCGCCAGTACCCACAGCAACATCGTTTTTGATTGGGTCTTGGCAAACGGCAGGGGATTTTTCTCGCTCATGTCAGGCTCTCCCAAACAGGCCGTAAGGCCGTACCAGAATCACCACGGCCATCGCGCCGTAGATCATCAGGCTCGCGCCTTGGGGCCAAAGTGTGGTCATCAGGCTTTGCACCACGCCCACCAGCAGACCGCCAACCAGCGCACCACTGAACGAGCCCATGCCGCCGATCACCACCACCACGAACGCCACGCCGAGAATCTCCGGGCCGACGAAGGGCTGGGCGCCGCGCAAGGGCGCAAACAGCACACCGGCGACGCCGGCCAGGGCTACGCCGAGGGCGAAGGTCATCGAGAACAGGCGGAAGATGTTGGTGCCCAGCAGCGACACGGTCTCGGTGCTTTCACTGCCGGCGCGCACCAGGGCGCCGAAGCGTGTGCGCTCCAGCAGCAGCCACAGGCCCAGGCCGACCAGCCCGGAAAACACAATGAGAAACAGGCGGTAGTAGGGGTAGACGAAGTCGCCGACCACCAGCACGCCGCGCAGCAGTTCCGGCACGGCGACGCTTTTGCCCACCGGGCCCCAGATCATCACGCTGGCTTCCTGGATGATCAGCGCGATCCCTAAGGTCACCAGAATCTGGAACATGTGCGGCAAGTGATAAATGCGCTGGATCAACAGTCGCTCGATCACCCAGGCCAGCGCCGCCACCACCAGTGGCGCGATCAGCAGCGCCAGCCAGAAGTTGCCGGTGAGGCTCACGGCGGTGTAGCAGATGTAGGCGCCCAGCAGGAAGAACGCGCCGTGGGCGAAGTTGACGAAGTTGAGCAGGCCGAAAATGATTGTCAGCCCGACCGCGATCAGAAAGTAGATCATCCCCAGCCCAAGGCCGTTGAGGATCTGGAACAGGTAAAGGTTAAGCATGCAGGAACCCTCGGACAGGCGGCCGCGCGGGCGGCCCTGTCGTGTACAACCGGTGATGGTTTAGCGGATCAGCCGAGCACGCAGCCCGTGGCTTCCACCGGCGGGAACGACTGGCCGGCACTGAGCACTTTGGCCAGGTCGTCCTTGTCGGCCATGTCGCCGGCGGCTTTGCCGATCATCAGGTAGTAATCCTTGATCACCTGATGGTCGCCGGCGCGGATCGATTCCTTACCGGTGGGGCCTTCAAAACTCAGGCCCTGCATGGCCTTGGCTACCGTCGGCCCGTCGAAGCTGCCGGTGGCAATGATGGTGTCGAGCATGACCTTGGTGCTGATGTAGTCGGCGGCCAGCGGGTAGGTGGGGTTGATGCCGTATTTGGCCTGGGTCAGCTTGACCAGTTCACGGTTGAGCGGGCTGTCGACCTGGTGCCAGTACTGCGCGCCGAGGTACACGCCTTCGAGCACATCGCTGCCCAGTTCCTGGAATTGGTCGAGGCCGGCGGACCACACCAGCAGCACTTTCATGCGCTCCTTGATGCCGAAATTCACCGCCTGGCGCAGGGTGTTGGACGACTGGCTGCCGAAGTTGAGCAGCACCAGCACGTCGGGTTTGGCGGCGATGGCGTTGGTCAGGTAGCCGGAGAATTCCTGTTCCTGCAAGGAGTGATAGCTGTTGCCGACGTGTTCCAGGCCGTTTTCCTTGAGCACGTTTTTGGCGCCTTCGAGCAAGGCTTCGCCAAACACGTACTGCGGGGTGATGGTGTACCAGCGCTTGGCGTCCGGCAGCAGCTTGATCAGCGGCACCAGGGTTTCGCGGATCGCGCCGTAGGTGGGCACCGACCAGCGGAAAGTCGCACTGTTGCAGTCCTTGCCGGTCACCTCATCGGCGCCCACCGGGGTCATGAACACGCCGCCGACCTTGCTGACTTCCTTGGCCACCGCCAGGGCCGATGACGACAGCGTGCAGCCCTGGAAGAACCGTGCGCCGTCCTGCTGGATCGCCTCCTGGACCTTGCGCACCGCCTTGCCAGCGTTGCCTTCGGTGTCGATGACCTTGTAGTTGAGCGGGCGGCCGAGAATCTCGGGGTGTTGTTCCACCGCGAGCCGCGAACCCATGTCGGCAAACTTGCCATAGCTGGCAAAGGCGCCAGACATGGACTTGAGGCCGTAAAAGGTGAAGGGTTCGGCGGCGAATGCAGAGCGCACGCCCAGCGGAAGGCTGAGGGCGGCGGCTGCGGTAAGACTGGCTTTCAACAACGTACGACGCTGCATGGGGTGACTCCCTGGTTTAGTTATTGGCAGGAGCGGCAATGGCGATACGGTGGAGCAAGGGCCTGTGGGCAGGCCTGTTATTGGATGATTTGAACGCGGTCAACGGTGGGAGCTGGCTTGCCTGCGATTGCATCGACTCAGTTCAACTGATGCACCGAGGTGTCTGCATCGCAGGCAAGCCAGCTCCCACAGTGATTGGGTTATTACTGGTGGGCGTGGAGTGTTTTTAAGAGTGATCGAACTCCAATAGGAAGTGCGGGCTGACCTCGCCTTCCAGCGCGGTCATATGGTGTTCGGCGTCGCACATGTGTTCATGCATCAAGCTGCGCACGGCGCTTTCATCACCTGCGCGAAAGGCCAGCAGCAACTGCTTGTGGTAATCGAGGTTGGCCGCGTCGAACTGCTTGCGCTTGGGTTTGTAGGCTTTTTTCAGCACCACCAGGTCGCGCAGCAGGTCGTTGAGAAACTGCGCCATGAAGCTCAAGAGCGGGTTGGGGCAGGCCTTGGCCAGCAGGTTGTGGAACTCCAGCTCCGCCAGGCGCTGTTCGCGCTGGCCGGCCTCGCTGTCCTCTGGCGAGCTGCACAAGTCCACGTTGTCTTGCAGGGCCTGATAGTCGTCCTCGCTCAAGCGTCCGAGCACCGACACTGCCAGTTCCACTTCGATGACCTTGCGCAGCTGGTACACCTGCTCGCCGTCCAGGTGCTGAAAATGCAGGTAGTTGCGCAACGCACGGCTGGCGGGCTCGGTGCCGGCCTGGTTCAGATACGCGCCGCCACTGGGACCGGTGCGCGTACTCACCAGGCCTTCCACTTCCAGCGCTTTGAGCGCTTCACGGGCCGAGCCTTTGGAACACTGGAAGCTTTCCATCAACTCGCGCTCGGTGGGCAGGCGGTCGCCGGGTTTCAAGGCATCAGTGACGATAGAGCGCTTGACCGACTCGACAATCACATCGGAGAGCTTCTGGCGTTTGCGTCGCAACGGGCGGCTGAGCATGGGCGTCTATTGATCCTATTAATGCGGATTAATAGCACTTAATAACGATTGGTCGAGAGCGTCAACGCAGGGTGTCGTTTTCGGCGCGAAGAGGTCGTAATCGCAGTGATTATTCCCAGCGGCCGGGGTCGAGACAGCGCGTAGAGGGAGGCGGCTGTTGGCCGTTGACCAGAAAATCCGCGACCCAGCGGTTGACGCACCCGGCTGCGACGGCGTCGGGTCGGGATGATTCCTTGAGCAACAATTGCTCGACGCCAGAGGTGGCGGGTTCCGCGTGCCCGGCGTTGACCAAGACCATGCGCGCGACGCGTTCGGTAAACAGCGCGGCGTACCGGCTGCCAAGTCGGGTGGCCTGGGCATTGCCGAGGAAGTTGAGCCGCGCCTCGCCGAGTTGTTCGCGCACAAACTCCATATCGCGCGCGGCCTGTTCCACACCGGTTTCCTGGCTCAGGTCGCGGGGGCTCAGTTCGATCACGTCATAACGGTTGGTCAGGGTGCGATAGGCCGCCGTGGCGTAGGACTCCCAGCGGCTGACCAGTTTGAGGACGAAGGTTGCGCCCTGGCCCTTTTGCGGCTCGCCGGCCTGAATGAACACCACACCCTCGCGGCTCAGCGGTTGCCGGGCGCCGACCCGGGTCAGGGCCAGGCGCACAGTGCCACGCTTGGGCGCGGCGTGGTCACGGGGCACGCTGACGCTGCCGCATTGGGTGCGCTCCAGCACCTCAGGGTCCGGCCGTTCAAAGGCAGGGAAGGGACAATCCAGCAGCCAGTCGATCGCCGTGGGCGCGATCAGAGGCTCGGCAAAAGCCCGGCTTGCCATCAGCCAGAGGCAGACGCACGCCAGGCTTTTTACAACAACGCTGGGTTTCATCAAGAGGGTCCGGGCAGCCGTTTGAAGACGGCTTTTTTACCAAGGACCTCGGGTCAAAGAATGTAGGTTTGTTAAACGGTTTGTGTAGGACAACGGAGTTTCGTTATCAGAAACCGGCGTTCCACCCGCCACCCAATGCCTTGTACAGCGCAATGCTGGCTTGAAGACGCGATAACCGCAGTTGCACAGTCAAGTCCTGCGCCGCGTACAGCGTGCGTTGGGTTTCGAGCACCGTCAGCAAGTCTTCCGCACCGGCCTGGTAACGGCTTTCGGCGATCCGGAAGGCGGTCTGGGCCTGTTGCAGTTCTTCGCTTTGCCAATCGCGCTGCTGATCCAGGCGCGTGATGTTGCTCAGGGACTTTTCCACGTCGGCAAAGCCGTTGATGATTGCGCCGCGATAAGTCTGCAGCAGCTCATCCTGACGGGCACGGGCCTTGTCGCGTTCGGCGCTTAAACGGCCATTGTTGAAGATCGGCGCCACCAGGCCCGAGGTCAGGTTGTAGTACGGGCTGCGCAGCAGTTCCTCGGCCTTGTAGGACCCCGAGCCCAGCGTGGCGCCCAAGGTCACCGTGGGCAGCATCGCCGTACGGGCCACCGTGACATCGGCACTGGCCGCCGCAAGCTGCGCTTCGGCCTGGGCCAGGTCGGGGCGGCGGCTCAGCAGTTGGCTGGGCACGCCCGGGCCAATGGTCGGCCAGGTCAGCGCCTGGAACGACTCGGCGCCCAGGTTCAACGCTTGCACGGGCTGGCCGAGGAGGGCAGCGAGGGTGATCAGCGATTCTTCGGCCACTTGCTGAATCAGCGGCAGTTGCCGTTGCTGGCTCGCCACCAGACTCTTCTGTTGCGCCAGTTCCAGGGCTGTGGCCGAGCCGGCGTCGTAGCGGGTCTGGACCAGGTCGAGCACAGTGCGCGCATTCGCCAGGTTCAGCTCGGCGATCTGTTGGCGCTGGCGCGCGGCGAGGGTTTGCGCATAGCGGTCGGCGACGTTGCTGAGCAGCGTCAGCTCCACAGTGGCCTGGTCGAACTCACTGGCACGCAGGCTCTGCAGGGCACTGTCACGGGCGGCAGCACGGCCGCCCCAGAAATCCACTTCGTAGCTGGCGGTGAGGTCGGCGTCGAAGCTGTCGACGGTTTTATTACTTTCTGTAGCGTCCAGGGAAGAATTGCCGCTGCCGCGCAGCAGCTTTTCGCGGCTGGCGGAGAGGTTGAAATTCACCTCGGGCAACAACGGCGCACCGGCAATCACCGCGCTGGCCTGGGCCTGGCGCACGCGCGCCATGGCGGCCGCCACGTCATAACTGTCGCGCCGGGCCTGGTCGATCAGGCGATTGAGTTGCGGGCTGCCAAATTGCGTCCACCAACGCTGGTTGGTCGCTTGCGTGGCCTGTCGCTCGGCGTATTGCCACGCGGCGGGCGGCGCGATGCCGCTGTCGACCTGGGGCGGGTTGCCGGTACAGGCGTTGAGCAACAGGCACAGGCTGAGCAAGGACAGGTGCGGTGGAATGCATCGTTTATTCACTGGTCAACGCCTTAACCGGATCGAGCCGGGCAGCTTTACGGGCCGGCATAAAGCCGAATACGACACCGGTGACCAACGCACAGCCAAACGCGCCAAACACCGCCAACAAAGAAAATTGCACCGCCACCTCGGTCAGCACCAGCACGCCGCCGACCAGCAGCGCCAGGGCGATGCCGAACAGCCCGCCGACCACCGAAAGCATCACCGCCTCGGTGAGGAACTGGCGCAGGATGTCGCGCTGGCGCGCACCGGTGGCCATGCGGATACCAATTTCGCGCGTCCGCTCGCGCACGGTCATCAGCATGATGTTCATCACGCCGATACCGCCCACCAGCAGGGAAATCGCGGCAATCGAGCCGAGCATCAACGACAAGGTGTTCTGCGTGCGCGCCTCGGCCTGGATCATTGCCGCGTTATTGGTCAACTGGTAGTCGCGCTTGCCGTTGTGCAGCTTGAGCATCAACTGGTCGATGGCCAGTTCGGCCTCATGCACCTTGCGCGCATCGGCGGCGGCAATTGCCACGTATTCGGGGTTGTAGGTGCCGAACAGGCGCACGCTGGCGGCGGTGTAGGGAATGGCGACACGGTCATCGCTGTCTTTGTTGCCGGAACTGGAGCCTTTTTCAGCCAGCACACCGATGACCTGGAAAGGCACGTTCTCGATCAGGATGTATTGGCCGATCGGGGTGGCGACGTTCTTGAACAGCTTCTCGCGGATACGGTGGCCGATCACTGCGACGGTGGCCCCGGCGCGCTCGTCAGCCTCGGTGAAGTAGCTGCCCTCGACCACCGGCCAGTTGAAAATCTCCGGGAAGTTGACGTCGTTGCCGCCCACGTAGGCGAGGTAGTCCAGATTGCCGAACCGTACACCCGCGTCGCTGCCATTGACCGGCATGATGCGCTTGACCTGAGGCAGCGCCGCCAGGGCCGCGACATCGTTGAGGGTGACGATGCCCAGCGGCGTGCGCGGGTTGGGCGAGGAACCACTCAGGTAAATGATGTTGGAGCCGAACGCGCCCATCTGCGCCATGACCTGGCGCTTGCTGCCTTCGCCCACCGCCAGCATCACCACCACCGACGCCACGCCGATGATGATGCCCAGCAGTGTCAGCGCGGTGCGGAAGCGGTTGATCCACATCACCCGCCAGGCCGCTTGCACGGCGTCCACCAGTTCGGCTTTCCAGGCACCGTTGTGTTCGGCACCGTCGGCCAGGCGCTGGCGCAGGTCCACGGCTTGCAGCGCGCCGCTGTGGGCGGTGGCGGGCACGTGGGTATCGCGGGTTGCCGAGTCACTGATGATCAGGCCATCACGGATCTCGATGATGCGGTTGGCACGCGCCGCCACTTCGCGGTCGTGGGTAATCAGAATGACCACGTGGCCCTGGCCCGCCAGTTCATCCAGCAGCGCCATCACCTCGGCGCCGCTGTGGCTGTCGAGGGCGCCGGTGGGTTCGTCGGCGAGGATGATATGCCCGCCGTTCATCAGGGCGCGGGCAATGGACACGCGTTGTTGCTGGCCACCGGAGAGCTGGTGCGGGCGGTTGCCGGTGCGGTCGGCCAGGCCCAGGCGGGTCAGCAGCGCCTTGGCGCGGGCGTGCCGTTCGGCGGCGCTGATGCCGGCATAGATCGCCGGCATTTCGACGTTTTCCTGAGCCGAGCCCGACGGGATCAAGTGGTAGCCCTGGAACACGAAACCAAAGGCTTCGCGGCGCAGCCAGGCCAGTTCGTCGCTGTCCAGGTGCGCGACGTTTTCGCCGGCGAACAGATAGTCGCCCACGGTGGGGCGATCAAGGCAGCCGAGAATGTTCATCAACGTGGATTTGCCGGAGCCCGACGCGCCGACGATAGCGACGAATTCCCCGGCATGGATCGACAGGTCGATCCCGCGCAACACGTCGACCTGCGGGCTGTCGCCGCCGCCGTAGGATTTGCGGATGTTCTTGAGTTCGATCAGCGGCGTGGTCAAGTCAACCCCCGTTGCCATCGACCGGGCCGATCAGCAGGTGATCGCCTTCGTTCAAGCCCTCAAGCACTTCGACCCGCAGGCGGTCGCTGATACCCAGGCGCACCGGGCGCTCCTCGATGTCGCCGTTTTTGGCCACCACCCGCGCGAACGGCCGGTCGGGGCCGTGGCTGCCCAGCAAGGCCGCCACGGGGGCGGTGAGTACGTCCTTGACTTGACTGGCAACGAAAAACACCTGGGTGGTCATTTCGGCCATCAGTGCATTGTCGGCGTTGTCCACATCCAGCAGCACGGTGTAGAGCACCACGCGGCCACTGCCGCTTTTGCTGGCGCTGCTGGGGCTGCCACTGCCCTGGCTGGTTTCATTCAGCGGCTTGGGCGGTATCGGCAAGATCTGGCGCACGGTGCTGGTCCAGCGTCGGCTGCCACCGGCGAGGGTGGTGAAATAGGCGGTCATGCCGGGTTTGACGTGACCTATGTCGGCTTCGGAAACTTCGGCCCACACGGTCATCGGCGATAACTTGGCGATGCGCAGGATCAGCGGCGTCTGTTGCTGGGCGTTGAGGGTCTGGCCGACCCGTGCGTCCACCGCCACCACGGTGCCGCTCATGGGCGCGTAGATGCGGGTATAGCCCAACTCCGCCTCGTCGCTGCGCAGGCTGGCCTGGGCCTGGCGGATCTGTGCCTGGAACATCTCGACCCGGGCCTGGGTGGCACTCAGTTCGGCCTTGGCGGTTTGCACGTCTTCCTCGCGGGTGGCGTTGCCGGCGGCCAGGCGCTGTTGACGCTGGTATTTCTGGCGCGCGAGTTCGTGCTGGGCCTTCTGTTCCTGCAGTTGGGCCTTGAGGTTTTCGATGGAATAGCGGCTGGCGTCGAGTTTGGCTTGTTGCGTGGAAGGGTCGATTTCCACCAGCAACTGGCCTTCTTTGACCTGATCCCCGGCCTCGACATGGATCTCGCGGATCTGCCCGGATGCCTGGGCGCCGACGTCGACATACCGGCGCGGTTGCAGCGTACCCAGCGCCGTGACGCTGTTTTCAATATTGCCGCGGGTGACGGTGACAGTGGACAGCGTATCGCGGCCGGGCGGCAGCACCTGCCAGGCGGCCACCGCAAGGAGGGGGATCAGGCACGCGACAGCGAGCAGGGCGCGTCGAGCGGGGCGAGGGCGTTTCATGCGTTGGTTCCAGCCAGGAAGTGAGGGCCGCAGTTGCGGGGGGCTGAGTGTTATACGAGAAAATTGCTCGCAGATTTAGGCGTTTACATACACGGAAACAGCTCTATGGAATAAAAAACTCGCGCATTGATGCAAGACTTCTTTAAAAGTAGATGAGAATTACTATAAATTGCACGCACTCAAACTGCCATCATCTATGGCCTGTCTTCTTTAGTACTCAAGGATTTGATGCCGTCCCCCCTGACGGCCGGGAGTCATGGTGGAAAACTACTATCGCGAGCTGGTGTGTTTCCTCAACGCCAAGCTGGGCAACCGTCAGGTGGCCGAGGATGTGGTGCATGACGCTTATGTCCGAGTGCTGGAGCGCTCCAGTGACACGCCGATCGAACAACCGCGTGCGTTTTTGTACCGCACCGCGCTGAACCTGGTAATCGACGGTCATCGGCGTAACGCCTTGCGCCAGTCCGAACCCCTGGACGTACTGGATACCGAAGAGCGTTTCGCCACCAGTTCGCCGCATGCCTGCCACGATCAGGACCAGCGCCTGGAAATGCTCGAGCGTGCCCTGGCCGAGCTGCCGGCCACGTGCCGCGACAGCTTCCTGCTGCGCAAACTCGACGGCCTGTCCCACCCGCAAATCGCCGAACGCCTGAGTATTTCCCGCAGCCTGGTGGAAAAACACATCGTCAACGCCATGAAGCATTGCCGGGTGCGCATGCGCGAGTGGGACGCGCACTGATCAATGATCAGTTAAATTTTATTTCACTGTCCTCGTTTCCTATCAACACATGACCTGTTGTGCAGGTCTTGAAGGTATTCCCGCCCCACCGCCAAGGGGCTTATCCAGAGGACACTGGAATGACACAGGCAATTGCTTCGCCCGCGGTTCACGACCTGATCGGTATCGGTTTCGGCCCTTCGAACCTGGCGTTGGCCATCGCCCTGCAGGAGCGCGAAAAAGCCCAGGGCAAACTGGACGTGCTGTTTCTCGACAAACAGGCCGATTACCGTTGGCACGGCAATACCCTGGTGACCCAGAGCGAACTGCAGATTTCGTTCCTCAAGGACCTAGTGACCTTGCGCAACCCCACCAGCCCCTATTCCTTCGTCAACTACCTCAAGGCCCACGACCGCCTGGTGGACTTCATCAACCTGGGCACTTTTTACCCGTGCCGCATGGAGTACAACGACTACCTGCGCTGGGTCGCGGGGCAGTTCCAGGCCCAGGCGCGCTACGGCGAGGAAGTGTTGGCCATCGAGCCGATCCTGCAACAGCAACACGTTGAAGCACTGCGCGTGATCTCCCGTGACGCGCTGGGCGAACAGCATGTGCGCACCACCCGTTCGGTGGTGGTCAGTGCCGGTGGCACGCCGCGTGTGCCTGAGGCGTTCAAGGCTCTCAAGGATGATGGCCGCGTGTTCCACCACTCCCAATACCTGGCACGCATGGCCCAGCAGCCGTGTGTTGAAGGCAAGGCGATGCGCATTGCGATCATCGGCGGTGGGCAAAGCGCGGCTGAAGCCTTTATCGACTTGAACGACAGTTTCCCGTCGGTGCAGGTCGACATGATCCTGCGCGGTTCGGCGCTCAAGCCCGCCGACGACAGCCCGTTCGTCAACGAAGTGTTCTCACCGGCGTTTACCGACCTGGTGTTCCAGCAGGTCGGCGCCGAGCGCGAACGCTTGGTGGCCGAGTACCAGAACACCAACTATTCGGTGGTTGACCTGGACCTGATCGAGCGCATCTACGGCATTTTCTATCGCCAGAAAGTCTCCGGTGTCGCCCGTCAGGCGTTCCGCACCATGACCGTGGTCGAGAAAGCCAGCGCCAGCCCGCTGGGCATCGAACTGTCCTTGCGCAACAACGCCAGCGGCGAAACCAGCGTCAGCCATTACGACGCGGTGATCCTGGCCACCGGTTACGAGCGCCAGATGCACCGCGAACTGCTCGCGCCGCTGGAAGCCTATATGGGCGACTTCGAGGTAGCGCGCGACTACCGCATCGTCACCGACGAGCGCTGCAAGGCCGGCATTTATATCCAGGGCTTCAGCCAGGCCAGCCATGGCTTGAGCGATACCTTGCTGTCGGTACTGCCGATTCGGGCGGATGAGATCGCGGCGTCGTTGTATGAAAACGATCGCCATCGGGGCAAAGCACGCTCGGCGCAGGACCTGCTTCTTGCAACTGCGAGCTGATCGAGCACAGTCCTACAGACGGCACTGGCGCCAAGGTTGAGCTACTGGTACTGTACAAAAAACCAGTATCGGTAGCTCTCCATGCAGTTGATCGAAAAACTCAGTATCCTCGCCGACGCCGCCAAGTACGACGCTTCCTGCGCCAGCAGTGGCGCGCCCAAGCGCAGTTCCGAGGGCAAGGCCGGGCTGGGTTCCACCGACGGCATGGGCATCTGCCACAGTTACACCCCGGACGGCCGTTGCGTGTCGTTGCTCAAGGTGTTGCTGACCAATTTCTGTCTTTACGACTGCCAATACTGCGTCAACCGCCGCTCCAGCGACGTGCCCCGTGCGCGTTTCAGCCCGGAGGAGGTGGTCACCCTGACGCTGGATTTCTACCGGCGCAATTGCGTCAGCGGGCTGTTTCTCAGTTCCGGCATCATTCGCTCGGCCGACTACACCATGGAGCAACTGGTCAGGGTCGCCAAGCTGTTGCGCGAAGAGCATGATTTTCGCGGCTATATCCACCTCAAGACCATTCCCGAAGCCGACCCGGCACTGATCGCCGAGGCCGGGCGCTATGCCGATCGGCTCAGCGTGAACATCGAGTTGCCCACCGATGCCAGCCTGCAAACCCTGGCGCCGGAGAAGCAGATCGTTTCGATCAAACAGGCGATGCAAACCATCTACACCGGTGAACAAACCGTGCTTAACGAGCCGCGCGCGCCGCGTTTCGCGCCGGCCGGGCAGAGCACGCAGATGATCGTCGGCGCCGATGAAACCGACGACAGCACCATCCTGCACGGCGCCGAGGCGCTGTACGGCAACTTCAAGTTGCGCCGCGTCTATTATTCGGCGTTCAGCCCCATTCCCAACAGCCCGAAAAGCGTGCCCCGGGCGGCGCCGCCGCTGATGCGCGAGCACCGTTTGTATCAGGCAGATTTTCTGTTGCGCAGTTACGGTTTCAGCGCCAACGAACTGTTTGAAGGCCCCGGTCACCTGGCGCTGGACATCGACCCCAAGCTGGCCTGGGCGCTGGAGCATCGCGAGGTGTTTCCGCTGGACTTGAATCGCGCCGAACCCACGTTGATTGCGCGCATCCCCGGCATCGGCTTGCGCACCACCCAGCGCCTGGTGGACCTGCGCCGCGAACGCAAGATCCGTTTCGAAGACCTGGCGCGCATGCGCTGCGTGCTGGCCAAGGCCAAGCCGTTTTTCATCACCAGCGACTACCACCCACAACAGGCCGACACCACCAGCGTGTTGTTGCGCGAGCAACTGCGCGACCGCCCGCAGCCTCAGCAAATGGGGCTGTGGGGATGATCAGCCTGGAATGCGACAACCTGTTCAGCACCTGGCGCGAACAGGCGCGCTGGCTGCTCAGCCATCAGGTCGACCCCAGTCAGGTGAGCTGGGGCGAGGCCGAGGTGGCGGACCTGTTTGCCACTGACGAGCCGATTCCTGCGCAGCTTGGGCCGTTCCAGGCGCGAATTCCCAAGGCGCTGTTGGCGTTGTTGGAATCGGCCGCGTGCTATCACGGCGATCAGCGTTGGAGCTTGCTCTACGAGGTGCTGTGGCGTGTCAGCCATGGCGACCGTACCGCCATGCTGGCCGGGGACAAGCTGGGCAGTGAGTTGCAACGACGGATCAAGCAGGTCAGTCGCGAAGCTCATCACCTGCACGCATTTGTGCGGTTTATCGCGCTGCCCCCGGAGGCCGGGCCGGAGTTGCCGGAGTACGTGGCCTGGCATGAGCCGGCCCATGACATATTGAAATCAGCCAGTCAGCACTTTATCGGGCGCATGGGCCGCCATCGCTGGATGATCGCCACGCCGCTGGATGGGGTCTATTACGACGGTCAGCAGTTGATTCATCAACGTGAATGCCCCGAAGCCTGGCAGCAACTGGCGCAAAAGGTCGAAGACCCTCACAGCGCCATGTGGCTGACTTACTACAGCCATATCTTCAACCCGGCGCGCTTGAACCCCAAGGTGATGGAAGGGCATTTACCCAGTCGATTCTGGAAGAACCTGCCGGAGGGCAAGTTGATTCCAGGGTTGATCAGCGAGGCGCGGACGGGCAAGCAGCGCGATGGGCAGGCAAAGCTGATTGGGACCAAGCCGGGCAAGCGGATTTCCAGCGGGCACGGTTAAAAATGCGAGAGAGGGCTGGTTCCCGATAGCGGTGTGTCAGTCACCGAATGCATCGCCAGACACGCCCTTATCGGGAGCAAGCTCCCTCCCACTGTTGATTTCGTGGGCGCTGGCTTGCCGGCGATAGCCGTGTATCAGTGCCAACTGTACTAACAGATAGATCGCTATCGCAGGCAAGCCAGCTCCCACATTAGTATGGCGGTGCTAATGAAATCTGTTTTCAGCCAGGAGCAATCATGTCTACCGCCGTTCGTCTCGCCCAGGCAGCCGATGCCGAGGGGATCAGCCAGGTCATCCTGGCGGCCTTACACAGCAGCAATGCGCGGGATTACCCGGCGGATGTGATCGCTCGCGTGGCGAGCAATTTTACCCCTGACGCCGTGCTGGCCTTGCTCCAGCGGCGGGTTGTGCTGGTGGCGGTGCAGGGGCAGGTGATCGTCGCCACTGCGGCGCTGGATGCCAATGTGGTGCGCTCGGTATTCGTCAACCCGGCATTGCAGGGGCAGGGCATTGGCCGGTTGCTGATGATTGAGATCGAACTGCGTGCGCGAGAGGCCGGGGTGACGGTCTTGAGCGTGCCGTCTTCGCTGACCGCCGAGCCGTTCTACACCAAGATGGGTTTCCACACCGTGCGCGACGTCTACCACGGTAACGAGCGCACGCTGGTGATGGAGAAAGCATTGTTATCCCGCCACCCCATCGGGCCGTATCGCGACCGTCAGCACCGTGCGCAAGTGGTGGCTCTGTGGCAGCAGGCGTTCGGGTACGACGCCGCGCACAACCTGCCGACGTTGGCGATTGATAAGAAGCTGGCGGTCAACGATGGGTTGTTTTTTGTGGCCACGGATAAAAAGGCTGTGATCGGCAGCATTCTGGCCGGTTACGACGGGCATCGTGGTTGGCTGTATTCGGTGGCGGTGCACAGCGATTATCGCCGGCAGGGCCTGGGGGCTTCGTTGGTGCGGTATGCCGAACAGGCGCTGACTGCACTGGGGTGCATGAAGATCAATTTGCAGATTACGGGCGGCAATGATGCGGTGGTGGGGTTTTATGAGGCGCTGGGGTATGGGGTGGAGCCGAGGATCAGTATGGGCAAGAAGGTCGCCGTGAATATCCCGCCGCAATCCTGAAAACACCGTAACGCAAATGTGGGAGCGGGCTTGCCCGCCATGGCGGTCTATCAGTCAACTTGTTCAGTCACTGATAGACCACTATCGCAGGCAAGCCAGCTCCCACACGGGTTTTGTGGTGTTGCTGGCTTTTGGGCTTAGACCTTGACGATCCAGCCTTCTGGCGCCTCGACGTCGCCGGTTTGCACGCCGGTCAGCTCTTTGTAGAGCTGCTGGGTGATCGGGCCGACTTCAGTTTCGCTGTGGAACACGTGCAGCTTGCCGTTGTACTGGATGCCGCCGATCGGCGAGATCACGGCGGCTGTGCCGCAGGCACCGGCTTCCTTGAACTGATCCAGTTTGTCGATGAACACTTCGCCCTCAACCACTTTCAGGCCCAGGCGCGACTGAGCCAGCTCGATCAGCGACAGGCGGGTGATGCCTGGCAGCACCGAAGGCGATTTCGGCGTGATGAACTGGTTGTCGTGGGTGATCCCGAAGAAGTTGGCCGAGCCGACTTCTTCGATCTTCGAGTGGGTCATCGGGTCCAGGTAGATCGCGTCGGCGAAACCGGATTTTTTCGCTTCGGCACCCGGCATCAGGCTGGCAGCGTAGTTGCCACCCACTTTGGCGGCGCCGGTGCCTTGTGGGGCGGCGCGGTCGAAAGTGGAGATTTGGAAGTTGTGCGGCACCAGGCCGCCTTTGAAG
Organism: Pseudomonas sp. NFX183; assembly: GCF_047943075.1. Taxonomy (NCBI): domain Bacteria; kingdom Pseudomonadati; phylum Pseudomonadota; class Gammaproteobacteria; order Pseudomonadales; family Pseudomonadaceae; genus Pseudomonas; species Pseudomonas sp. NFX183. The sequence goes on from NZ_CP181333.1 coordinate 4,542,707, forward strand.
TAGGCACCGACCGGGATCGCGAAGACCGAGAAGATGAACTCCGGCGCGGTACGCACGCCGATGTTGTCACCGGTACCGATCACGAACGGGCGCAGGTACAGCGCGCCGCCGCTGCCGTACGGCGGGATGAACCGTTCGTTGGCCTTGACCACTTGTTTGCACGCTTCGATGAAGTCTTCGGTCGCCACGTGCGGCATCAGCAGGCGTGCACAGCTGCGCTGCATGCGCGCGGCGTTCTGGTCAGGGCGGAACAGGTTGATCGAACCGTCCTTGCAACGATAGGCCTTGAGGCCTTCAAAGCATTGCTGGCCATAGTGCAGGGCGGTGGAGCCCTCGCTGATGTGCAGCACGTTGTCGTCGGTCAGGGTGCCTTCTTGCCATTCGCCGTTTTTCCAGACCTGGAGAAACCGCTTGTCGGTCTTGATGTAGTCAAAACCCAGCTTGTCCCAATTGATGCTTTCGTTACCCATGACACCCTCTATCTCTGGTCAACCGCCTGGTCGAAGGCAGGCTTGTCGGTTTTTTTCTGGATGGGCGCAACAATACTGCATTATTGGCCGGTGTGGGAGCAGGTGGGTGGGCCGTTCAGCATGTGTGTGGGCTGATCCACCGTTATCGCAGGCAAGCCAGCTCCCACATTTGGAATGCATTCCCCTGTGGGAGCCGGGCTTGCCCGCGATAGCCTCACCGCGGATTTACAGGTGCAGCGCGTGGCCCAAGGCTCTTAAAGCCGCCTCTTGTACAGCTTCGCCGAGCGTCGGGTGAGCATGGATGGTGCCGGCCACATCTTCCAGACGCGCGCCCATTTCCAGGCTCAGGCCGAAGGCGGTAGACAGCTCGGAGACGCCCACGCCTACCGCTTGCCAGCCGACGATCAGGTGGTTGTCACGCCGCGCGACCACACGCACAAAGCCGGTTTTCGACTCCAGCGTCATCGCCCGGCCATTGGCCGCAAACGGGAAGCTCGACACGATGCAGTCCAGGCCCGCGGCCTTGGCTTCGTCCGGGGTCTTGCCGACCACCACCAGTTCCGGGTCGGTAAAGCACACGGCCGGGATCGCAGCCGGGTTGAATTCGCGGGATTTACCGCTGATCAGTTCGGCCACCATCTCGCCCTGAGCCATGGCGCGGTGGGCCAGCATCGGCTCGCCGCTCAGGTCGCCGATCGCCCACACGTTGCGCATGCTGGTCTGGCAACGGCTGTCGATCCTGATTGCCGAACCGTTCATGTCCAGGTTCAGCGCTTCCAGGTTCCAGCCCTGGGTATTGGGTTTGCGACCCACAGCCACCAGCACCTGATCGGTCTCCAGCGACAAGGTGTCGCCCTCTGGATCGCGTACTTGCAGGCACTGGTTCTCAAAACCGGTGACGCTGTGCTTGAGGTACAGCTTCACGCCCAGTTGCTTGAGGGATTCGGCCACCGGCAATGTCAGCTCAGCGTCGTAGGCGGGCAGGATATGTTCCTGCGCCTCGACCACACTGACCTCGGCGCCAAGCTTGCGGTAGGCAATGCCCAGCTCCAGACCGATATAGCCGCCGCCCACCACAATCAGGCGCTTGGGCACATGCGTGGGCGCCAGGGCTTCGGTGGAGGAGATGATCGGCCCGCCAATCGGCAGCATCGGCAGGTTGACGCTTTTCGAGCCGGTGGCCAGCAGCAGGTGTTCGCAGTGGATACGCTGGTCACCGACGTCGATGGTCTTGCCGTCGACCACCTTGGCCCAGCCGTGAATCACCTGCACTTTGTGCTTTTTCAGCAGCGCGGCGACGCCCGTGGTCAGGCGATCGACAATGCCGTCTTTCCATTCCACGCTCTTGCGAATATCCAGCGTCGGCACGTCGACTTCGATGCCCAACTGCGAACCCTGGCTGTGGTGCACGGTTTGCTGAAATTGCTCAGCCACGTGAATCAAGGCTTTGGACGGAATGCAGCCGATGTTCAGGCAAGTGCCGCCCAGCGCCTGGCCTTCGACCAGAATGGTCGGGATGCCCAACTGGCCAGCGCGAATCGCCGCCACGTAGCCGCCAGGGCCGCCACCGATGATCAGCAGCGTGGTGTGTAATGTCTGGGACATGCCTTACTCCAAAAACAGGCTGGCGGGTTGTTCGAGCAGGCTGCGAATGGCCTGGATGAATTGCGCCGCGTCCATGCCGTCGACCACGCGGTGATCAAAGGAGCTGGAGAGGTTCATCATCTTGCGAATCACGATCTGGCCCTTGATCACCATCGGCCGCTCGACGATGCGGTTGACGCCGACGATGGCCACTTCCGGCAGGTTCAGCACCGGCGTGCTGACGATCCCGCCCAGCGCGCCCAGGCTGGTCAGGGTGATCGTCGAACCCGACAGCTCGTCACGACTGGCCTTGCCATTGCGTGCGGCGGTGGCCAAACGCGCGATTTCCTCGGCATTGCCCCACAGGCTGCGCGCTTCGGCGTGACGCACCACTGGCACCATCAGGCCGACGTCGCTCTGGGTGGCGACGCCCACATGCACCGCGCCAAGGCGGGTGATGACTTGGGCTTCGTCGTCATACCGCGCGTTGATCTGCGGAAAGTCGCGCAACGCCACGACCATGGCGCGCACGATAAACGGCAACAGGGTCAGCTTGCCACGCGTGGCACCGTGCTTCTCGTTGAGGTGCACGCGCAGCTCGTCGAGGGCGGTGACGTCGATTTCTTCCACATAGCTGAAATGCGCGGCGCGCCGGGTGGCGTCTTGCATGCGCTGGGCAATCTTGCGACGCATGCCGATCACCGGGATTTGTTCTTCGTCGGTGCGTTCGGCGTAGGGGTTGGCAACGGCTTTATTTTGCGCCGGACGCTGGAGCAAGAAAGCCTCCAAATCTTCGTGCAGAATCCGGCCCGCCGGACCAGAGCCCTGCACCAGGCGTAGCTGGATGCCAGCATCCAGGGCATGTTTGCGCACGGCAGGGGAGGCCAGTGGGCGTTCGTCAGCTTCCCGGGCCACGTGTGCCTGAGCCGCAACCACGGGCGCAGGCTTGCTTGGCGCTGGCGCGGGTTTGGCGTCAGCAACCGGCGCAGGCGCAGGTGCAGCGTTTGCCGGTGCAGCCACCGCCGGTACATCCTTGGCGTTACCCGCGCCTTCCACTTCAATGCTGATCAAGATACTGCCCACGGCCATGACTTCACCCGGCTCGCCGCCGAGGGAAATCACTTTGCCGTGCACCGGCGAGGGAATGTCCACCATCGCCTTATCGGTCATCACATCCGCCAGCACCTGGTCTTCAACCACCAGGTCGCCGACTTTTACGTGCCATACCGACAGTTCAACTTCTGCGATGCCTTCGCCAATGTCCGGCATCTTGATAACGTGCGTGCCCATTCAGACCTCCATGACCCGTTTCAACGCCGCGCCCACGCGGGACGGCCCTGGGAAATACGCCCACTCCTGCGCGTGCGGGTAGGGGGTGTCCCAGCCGGTGACGCGTTCGATCGGCGCTTCCAGGTGATGGAAGCAATGCTCTTGCACCAGCGACACCAGCTCGGCACCAAAACCGCAGGTGCGGGTGGCTTCGTGCACCACCACGCAACGGCCGGTCTTTTTCACCGACTTGACGATGGTTTCCAAATCCAGCGGCCACAGGCTGCGCAGGTCGATAACCTCGGCGTCGATGCCGGTTTCTTCGGCGGCCACTTGCGACACATACACGGTGGTGCCGTAGGTCAGCACGGTGACGGCCGAGCCTGGACGCACGATGGCGGCCACGTCCAGTGGCACGGTGTAGTAACCCTCCGGGACTTGCGCTTGCGGGTGTTTCGACCACGGCGTTACCGGACGGTCGTGGTGGCCGTCGAACGGGCCGTTGTACAGGCGTTTGGGCTCAAGGAAGATCACCGGGTCGTCGTTTTCGATTGAGGCAATCAGCAGGCCTTTGGCGTCATACGGGTTGGACGGCATCACCGTGCGCAGGCCGCAGACCTGGGTGAACACCGCTTCGATACTCTGGCTGTGGGTCTGGCCGCCGTAGATGCCGCCGCCGCAGGGCATGCGCATGGTCAGCGGCGCAGTGAACTGGCCGGCCGAGCGATAACGCAGGCGTGCAGCCTCGGAGATGATCTGGTCGGTCGCGGGGTAGACGTAGTCGGCGAACTGGATTTCTGCCACCGGGCGCAGCCCGTAGGCCCCCATGCCCACCGCGACGCCGACGATGCCGCTTTCGGAGATCGGCGCGTCGAATACCCGCGAGCTGCCGTACTTGTTCTGCAAGCCTTCGGTGCAACGGAACACACCGCCGAAGTAACCGACGTCCTGGCCGAACACCACCACGTTATCGTCACGCTCAAGCATCACATCCATGGCCGAGCGCAAGGCCTGGATCATGGTCATGGTGGTGGTGGTCATGGCGGTTTCCACTTCGATACTGTTGTTGTGATCGTTCATGGTCAGATCCCCAACTCTTGACGCTGGCGCTTCAAGTGCTCCGGCATCTCTTTATAAACGTCTTCGAACATGGTCGCGGCGCTTGGAATCTGGCCACCGGCCAGGGTGCCGTACTGTTCGGCTTCTTTTTGCGCCTTGACCACTTCGGCCTCAAGTTCGGCACTGACCGCCGCGTGTTCCTCTTCGGACCACTGGCCAATCTTGATCAAGTGCTGTTTGAGGCGGGCAATCGGGTCGCCCAGCGGGAAGTGGCTCCAGTCGTCGGCGGGACGGTATTTGGACGGATCATCGGAAGTCGAGTGCGGGCCGGCGCGGTAGGTAACCCACTCGATCAGCGTTGGCCCCAGGTTGCGGCGCGCACGCTCGGCCGCCCAGGCGGAGGCGGCGTACACCGCGATAAAGTCGTTGCCGTCCACGCGCAGCGAGGCGATACCGCAACCGACGCCGCGTCCGGCGAAGGTGGTGGCTTCACCGCCGGCGATGGCCTGGAAGGTGGAGATGGCCCACTGGTTGTTGACCACGTTAAGAATCACTGGCGCACGGTAGACGTGGGCGAAGGTGAGGGCGGTGTGGAAGTCGGATTCGGCGGTGGCGCCGTCGCCGATCCAGGCCGAGGCAATTTTGGTGTCGCCCTTGATCGCCGAGGCCATGCCCCAGCCCACACCTTGTACGAATTGGGTGGCGAGGTTGCCGGAAATAGTAAAGAAGCCAGCGTCCTTGACCGAATACATGATGGGCAACTGACGGCCCTTGAGCGGGTCGCGCTCGTTGGACAGCAGTTGGCAGATCAGGTCCACCAGCGGCACTTCGCGCGCCATCAGGATGCTTTGCTGGCGATAGGTGGGGAAGCACATGTCGTCGATGTTCAAGGCCAGGGCCTGAGCGCTGCCGATGGCTTCTTCGCCAAGGCTTTGCATGTAGAACGACATTTTTTTCTGGCGCTGGGCGACCACCATGCGGTTGTCGAAGATCCGCGTCTTGAGCATGGCGCGCATGCCTCTGCGCAGGATCTCGACGGGAATGCCTTCGGCCCACGGGCCAAGGGCCTGGCCCTGGTCGTCGAGTACGCGAATCAGGCCCTTGGCCAGGTCGGCGGTGTCGGCGGGTTCTACGTCGATGGCGGGTTTGCGCACCAGGCCGGCGTCGGTCAGACGCAGGTAGGTAAAGTCGGTCTTGCAGCCTGGGCGGCCCGAGGGTTCGGGTACGTGCAGACGCAGTGGTTCGTACTGCTGGGTCATGGCTTTCTACGCTCTATCTTGTGAATTTCTTGTAGTGGGCGCGCTAGCTGACAGTCTGTCTCCGGGTAGGAGAAATCTTGTCCTACAACAATCATAGGCGTGGCGTAGAAGAATATTTATCTCTGTTTCGTTGCGCTCGTGATCATTTGCGGATAAAAAAACTGCATAAACATAATAAACAGGTGATTTTGTCTCATGCGCAAACTGGACCGTACCGATATCGGCATTCTCAACGCCCTGCAGGAGAACGCGCGCATCACGAACGCCGACCTCGCCCGCTCGGTCAACCTGTCACCCACACCGTGTTTCAACCGGGTGAAGGCGATGGAGGAGCTGGGGTTGATTCGTGACCAGGTCACGCTGCTCGATGCCGATTTGCTCGGTCTGCACGTCAACGTGTTTATTCATGTGAGCCTGGAAAAGCAGAACGAGCTGGCGTTGCAGCAGTTCGAAGGCGCGATCTCGGACCGCCCGGAAGTGATGGAGTGTTACCTGATGGCCGGCGACCCGGACTACCTGATCCGCGTGCTGGTGCCGACGATCCAGTCGCTGGAGCGCTTCATGATGGACTTTCTGACCAAAGTGCCCGGCGTCGCCAACATTCGCTCCAGCTTTGCGCTCAAGCAAGTGCGCTACAAGACCGCGTTGCCCCTGCCGGCCAACGGCATCAGCCTGGGCACATAACCTCAGCCGCGCCGCTGTAAAAATGTGGGAGCTGGCTTGCCTGCGATAGCGGTGGGTCAGCTGACAAATGGGTGTCAGCAATACCGCTATCGCAGGCAAGCCAGCTCCCACAGGGGGTTCGGCGTCCTTACAGCTGGTTAAGCGGAATCTTCAGGTAAGTCACCCCATTCCCCTCGGCAGGCGGCATATGCCCCGCCCTCACATTCACCTGAATCGCCGGCAACAACAGCGTCGGCATCCCCAGCCCGGCATCACGTTTCGTGCGCATCGCAACAAACGTCGCCTCATCCACCCCGTCATGCACATGAATATTCCCCGACCGCTGCTCGGCCACGGTCGTCAGGCACTTGGCCTCGCGGCCTTCAGGCGGGTAGTCATGACACACGTACAGTTCGGTTTCCAAAGGAAACGCCAGCAACTTACGCATCGACCCATACAACTGCCGCGCATCGCCACCCGGGAAATCGCAGCGCGCCGTGCCCACATCGGGCATGAACAGCGTGTCACCCACCAGAATCAAGCGGTCGTCGATCAAGTAGGCCATGTCCGCCGGGGTATGCCCGGGCACATGCAGCGCCTGCGCTTTCAGGTTGCCGATATGAAAGACCTCATCCGGCGCAAACAAATGGTCGAACTGCGAGCCATCGACGCGAAATTCCGGTTCCAGGTTGAACAAGTTCTTGAACACATCCTGGACCTTGCTGATCGACTGACCAATGGCGATCTTGCCGCCCAGCGTACGGCGCAGGTACGGCGCGGCAGACAAGTGATCGGCATGCGCATGGGTTTCCAGCAACCATTGCACCTGCAGGCCGTGCTCACGCACAAACGCGATGACTTTGTCGGCCTGGGTCGTGTCGGTGCGCCCGGACGCCGGGTCGTAATTGAGCACCGAGTCGACGATGGCACACGGGCCGCCGTCCGTTTCATGGATGACGTAGGTGAAGGTCGACGATGCCTCGTCCAGAAAAGCGTGAATCAACGCTGGCATGGCGGCTGTCCCTGTTGAGGAAGAAAAACAGTGAAGAAAAAAGTCGTTACAATCAGTTTACGTTTACACATAATGTTTTGAGCTTAAGTGACGTAAAGGACCCGAAGCAAATGGAATCTACTCTGAGTGAGGGCGAAGTCGCCCAGTTGCGCGCATCGGCGTCCAAGGCCTGCTCCTTGCTCAAGGCGTTGGCCAACGAGGACCGTTTGTTGATCCTGTGCCAGTTGACCCAGGGCGAGCGCAACGTGGGTGAACTGGAAGCGCTGACCGGCGTGCGCCAGCCCACGCTGTCTCAACAGTTGGGCATCCTGCGTGACGAAGGGTTGGTCGCCACCCGTCGGGACGGCAAATACATTTTCTACGGGCTGGCCAGCCATGAAGTGATTCAAGTGATGAAAACCCTGTCCGGGCTGTACTGCGGCGCGGTCATGAAAAGCTGGGCGTGACGCCATCCGGCAGCGACCCTTGTGTGCATGTAAAAGAAAGGCGATTGACCATGAATGACCAACACTGTGGCCCTACCATCAGTGGCGATATCGTAGTCATCGGCGGCGGTTCGGCGGGCATCGGCCTGCTGGCCAGCCTGCTCAAACGTGACCCGCACCTGAACATCACCCTGATCGAACCGAGCGAATTTCACTGCTACCAGCCGGCCTGGACCCTGGTGGGCGGCGGCGCCTACGACGTCAAAAAGACCCGGCGCCCACTCGCCGATGTACTGCCCAATGGCGTCACCTGGGTGCAGGCCGCGGTCACCGAACTGCTGCCCGAGGCGCAGACCCTGGTGCTCGGCAGCGGCCAGCGCGTCACCTGGAACAACCTGATCGTATGCCCCGGCCTGCGCCTGGCCTGGGAAAAGGTCGAAGGCCTGCAAGACACCTTGGGCCAAAACGGCGTGACCTCCAATTACAGCTACGAGCACGCCGCCTACACCTGGCAGCTGGTGCAACAGCTCAAGGGCGGCAAGGCGATCTTTACCCAGCCGGCCATGCCGATCAAATGCGCAGGGGCGCCGCAAAAGGCGATGTACCTGTCCTGCGATCACTGGCTTAAACAAGGCCACCTGAAAAACATCGACGTCGAATTCGATCTCGCGGGCGCCGCGCTGTTTGGCGTCGCGACCTTTGTGCCGCCGTTGATGAAGTACGTCGAAAAATACCAGGCACGCCTGGCGTTCAATTCCAACCTGGTCAAGGTCGATGGTCCGGCACGCAAGGCCTGGTTTGAGGTAAAAGACGCGGCGGGCACGGTCACGGTTGAAGAGAAATCCTTCGACCTGCTGCACGTGGTCCCGCCGCAAGTCTCCCCGGACTTTATCCGCCAAAGCCCGCTGGCCGACGCCGGCGGCTGGTGTGAAGTGAACCCCCACAGCCTGCAACACCTGCGTTACCCACACGTCTTTGGCCTGGGCGATGTGTGCGGCACCACCAATGCCAAGACCGCCGCCGCTGTGCGCAAGCAGATCGTGGTGGTCGCTGAAAACCTGCTGGCCCTGCGCAAACAGGCGCCGCTGCCGCTGAAATACGACGGCTACGGCTCCTGCCCGCTGACGGTGGAGAAGGGCAAGGTGGTGCTGGCCGAGTTCGGCTACGGCGGCAAACTGCTGCCGACCTTCCCACTGGACCCGACCCAGGCACGCCGTTCGATGTGGTTTCTCAAGGCCACGCTGCTGCCGTGGTTCTACTGGAACGGCATGCTCAAGGGCCGCGAGTGGCTGACCCGTCTGAGCAAGGTGGACTGAATGCTGCTGGCAAGTGTTTTAGGCCTGTTGATGGGCCTGGTCATGGGCCTCACGGGCGCGGGCGGCGGCATCCTTGGGGTGCCGGCGCTGGTGCTGGGGTTGGGCTTGACGATGACCCAGGCGGCGCCGGTGTCATTGCTCGCGGTGGGCGCGGCGGCGGCGGTCGGCGCAATCGACGGCTTGCGCCATGGTCTGGTGCGTTACCGCGCGGCCTTATTGATCGCGTTGCTCGGCGCAGTGTTTTCGCCCTTGGGTGTATTTTTCGCCCATCAACTGCCGGAGCCCGTGCTGATGGGGCTGTTCAGCGCATTGATGGTGCTGGTCGCCTGGCGCATGTTGCAGCGCGAAAAGGTCGAGGCCGGGCCCAGCGATCATGGCGCCGCATCGTGGGGCCAGAAGAACTGCATGCTTGATCAGCAGACCGGGCGCTTGGCCTGGACGGCCAAGTGCAGCGCCACGTTGGCCGCGCTGGGTGCGGTGACCGGTGCCGTGTCGGGTTTGCTTGGCGTGGGTGGCGGCTTTCTGATCGTGCCGGCGTTCAAGCAGCTCACCGATGTGCAAATGCGCGGCATCGTCGCCACCTCGTTGATGGTGATCAGCCTGATCTCGCTGATCGGCGTCGCGGGTGCGTTTCATGCTGGGGTGAGCATCGAGCCTGTGGGCTGGGTGTTTATCGGCGCGAGCATCGTGGGCATGCTGATTGGGCGGCGCCTGTGTTCGGTGATCAAGGCGCGCACCCTGCAAGTCGGCTTTGCCAGCCTGTGTGTGGTAGTGGCCGCCGGCATGCTGCTCAAGGCCGCGCTCTGACCTGAAGTTGAAACTGTCCAGAGACGCCACAATCCTGCGTGGCGAGCGGGCTCGCCCCGCGTTGGGCTGCGCAGCAGCCCCAGAAAGTCACCCCAGTTCTCAAAAAAATCGCGTCGTCAGCATCAAGGGCCGCTTCGCGCCCCTACGCGGGGCAAGCCCGCTCGCCACGACAAGCCTGCTTCCCACCGTTTTGAGCGTGCCCGTTCAAGCGTTCAATTGCTGCCCTGACATGGCAAGATGCACGTCTCTCAGGTTTACTACTCCCTGAGTAATGGATTCACCGACCTTGCACGTCGGCTTATCAAGGCCACCGAATGGACAAATACACCCCCCACACCTGGCAGCCCCACGAGCGACCGAGCCTGCCCGGCTCGCCGTCGACGCCGCTGCACTCCACGCCCAAGCGCTGGTTGTTCGCGATGGTCGGCGTGCTGGTGGCAATCACTGGTGGGCTGGGCAACGCGCTGGTGATCGCCAACCTGCAATACCTGCAAGGCGCCTTGGGCGCGACCACGGCGGAGATGGCCTGGCTGCCCGCCGCCTATGTGATGACTAACGTGTGCATGAACCTGCTGCTGGTGAAGTTTCGCCAGCAGTTCGGCCTGCGCGCGTTCACCGAGGTGTTTCTGGTGCTGTATGCGCTGGTCACCTTTGGCCACTTGTTCGTCAACGACCTCAGCTCCGCCATCGCGGTGCGGGCGGCCCACGGTATGGTGGGCGCGGCGCTGAGTTCGCTGGGTTTGTACTACATGATCCAGGCGTTCCCGGCCAAGTGGCGCATGAAAGCCCTGGTGCTCGGCCTGGGCACCGCACAGCTGGCACTGCCGCTGGCGCGGTTGTTCTCTGAAGACCTGCTGCAAATTGCCGAGTGGCGCGGGCTGTACCTGTTCGAATTGGGCATGGCGCTGATCTGCCTGGGTTGCGTCTTCCTGCTCAAACTGCCGCCCGGTGATCGCTTCAAGACCTTTGAAAAACTCGACTTCCTCACCTTCGGCATCCTCGCCACCGGCGTGGCGCTGCTGTGCGCGGTGCTGTCGCTGGGGCGTATCGACTGGTGGCTGGAAGCCCCGTGGATCGGCGTGGCCTCGGCCTGTTCCCTGGTGCTGATCATGGCCGGCCTGGCCATCGAGCATAACCGCACCAACCCGTTGCTGATGACCCGTTGGCTGGGCAGTGGGGTGATGATTCGCCTGGCCCTGGCCGTGGTATTGATTCGCATGGTGTTGTCGGAGCAATCCACTGGCGCCGTGGGCTTCATGCAAATGTTGAACATGAGCTACCAGCAGATGCACACGCTGTACGTGGTGATGCTGGCCGGGGCGATTGCCGGGCTGGTGGTCAGTGCGCTGACGATCAACCCGGCGCACCTGTTGATGCCCTTGATCATCTCCCTGGCGCTGATGGCCATCGGCTCGGTGATGGACAGCTTCTCAAGCAACCTGACCCGTCCACAGAACCTGTATATCAGCCAGTTCCTGCTAGGCTTTGGCGGCACCTTTTTTCTGGGGCCGACCATGGTGCTGGGCACGCGCAACGTGCTGACCAACCCGCGCAACCTGGTGAGTTTTTCGGTGATGTTCGGCATCTGCCAGAACCTTGGCGGCCTGATAGGCGCAGCGTTGCTGGGCACTTTCCAGATCGTGCGCGAGAAGTATCACTCCAGCATGATCGTCGAACACCTGACCTTACTGGACCCGCGTGTGGCTGCGCGGGTGCAGAGCGGCGGTTCGGCGTATGGCGGTGTCATCGCCGACCCGCAATTGCGCAACCTGATGGGCATTCGCAGCCTGGCCACGGCGGCCACGCGTGAAGCGAATGTGATGGCCTACAACGATGTGTTCATGTTGATTGCGATCATCGCGATTCTCACCATGCTCTGGATCTTCATCCGCAGTCTGTGGCTGATGAGCACCACCAAGGCAGCAGCCCCTCCCGTTCAACCCAGCGGCGTTACTTCATGACCGAAACAACCACGACCACCACCAACGCCATCGCCTCCACCCCGGAAGGCACCGCTCCACCGGGAGCAACCGCAACTGAGCCACGCTCACTGCGGGTGCGCATCATCTCATCGTTGGGCTTTGCCGCGATTGCCATCGTCGGCGTGCTGATCGTGCTGTATGCCTGGCAATTGCCGCCTTTCAGCAGCGCCGTAGAGAGCACTGAAAACGCACTGGTGCGCGGCCAGGTGACGATTATCGGCCCGCAACTGAGCGGCTATGTGTATGAAGTGCCGGTGCAGGACTTCCAGTTCGTCAAGGCCGGCGACCTGCTGGTGCGCCTGGATGATCGCATTTACAAGCAGCGCCTCGACCAGGCGCTGGCGCAACTGGCGGTGCAGAAAGCCTCGTTGGCCAACGTGGTGCAGCAACGCAACAGCGCCGAAGCCACCATCAAGCTGCGCCAGGCCGCGCTGGTCGACAGCCAGGCCCAGGCGCGTAAAAGTACCGCTGACTTGCGCCGTAACGAAGAGCTGATCAGCGATGGCTCGGTGTCCAAGCGTGAACTGGACGTGACGCGCGCCGCCAATGCCCAGACCATCGCCGCCGTGGCCCAGGCCCAGGCCAGCCTGGAAATCGCCCGGCAGGACCTGCAAACCGTGATCGTCAATCGCGGTTCACTGGAGGCCGCCGTGACCAGCGCCGACGCCGCAGTGGAGCTGGCGCGCATCGACCTGTCCAACACCCGCATCCTCGCGCCGCGTGACGGCCAGCTCGGGCAGATCGGCGTACGCCTGGGCGCCTTCGTCAACTCCGGTGCGCAGTTGATGGCATTGGTGCCGCCCCAGCTGTGGGTGATCGCCAACATGAAAGAAACCCAGATGGACAATGTGCAGGTGGGCCAGCCGGTAACCTTCACGGTGGATGCGCTGAACCACCGCAAGTTTCATGGCACGGTGCAGCACATTTCCCCGGCGACCGGCTCGGAATTCAGCCTGTTGCAGGCGGACAACGCCACCGGCAACTTTGTGAAGATCGCCCAGCGCGTGCCGGTGCGGATCACCGTTGACCCGGGTCAGGCCGAGAGCGAGCGCCTGCGGCCGGGGTTATCGGTGGTGGTGAGTATCGACACGGCGGGGCGCCTGAAAAACACCCCGCCCTGACACCGCGCAATCACCGCGTGGACGCGGGCGCGCTCGCAAAAGCGCAGTGCCAGAAAATCGCGTGGTTACCGACCTAGCACTTTCGCGAGCAAGCCCGCGTCCCCATGGGCACTGTATGTGAGGGTGAAATCGAGTTGGGTCGACTGGCCTTGCTCCAATAACCTCAGCCCCGGCCTGCCGGGCAGGTGATGCGCATTCACCGGATGGCTCACCGGCTCAATGCAAAAGAATGCCAACCCCGGCGGGCAATACAGCAGGAAGTAATCCGCCCCGGTCGCCCGGCATTCCAGGGTATAGCCCAAGGCCGGCTGCTCGATCCGGCAATGCCCGTCCCACTGGCAGAACCCATTGTCCACCAGGCCTTCGGGCAGGGTGTTCAATGCGCTGAAATCCCAGGCCTGCGGCACCGGCGCCAATCCTGTGGGCAGCTTTGAGGCATCACTCAGCCATACCTGCCCAGCCTTGGCCTGCAACCGCGTGCCCGGCGTACGCGGCAAGTAAGGGTGCAAGCCCAAGCCATGCCACGCCGCCTGTTCGGCCAGATGCGTTACGCGCAACCCAATGCTCAGCTCACCGTCGCGCAAGGCAAAGCGCTGTTCGGCGCGATAAGCGAATGGTGTGTCGCACCGCAGCGCCAGCACCACTTCATCCGCCGCCTGACTGACCACGTGCCACGCCTGTTGCCAGGCCGAACCATGAATCGGCAACGGATCGGTCAGGCTGTTGGCTGTGAGTGCCAGCCAGCCGTCGGGGTTATCGAAACCGCCTTGGGCGATCCGGTTGGACCAGGGCGCCAACGGGTAGCACCCCAACTTGCCGGGTAAACCGGTATTTACCGCGTATTCGTCACTGTGTCGCAACAACGGCTGCCCGGTGGCGCGCACCGTCCAATTGACGATGCTGCCACCCAGGGCCGGGGCCAGGGTGAGGTGGGTGAGTGGGTCGCTGAGCTCGATCAAGTCTGAGGGCATGGGGTGTCTCGCCGCATGAATGAACCAACACAGAGGTGATTTGTGGACGCTGGCAAGCCTGCGCCCACAGTTGAACCTCGGCCTCGGAGAAAGGGTTACAGCACCAGGCCCGGCAGCCATAGCGACAGCGCCGGGATGTAGGTGACGGCCATCAGCACCAGAAACAGCACGCCATAAAACGGCAGCAGGGCCTTCACGGTTTTCTCGATACTGACCTTGCCCACCGCCGCGCCGACAAACAGCACCGCGCCCACTGGCGGGGTAATCAGGCCGATGCCCAGGTTCACCAGCATGATCATGCCGAAGTGCACCGGGTCGACGCCGATGCCGAGAATCACCGGCAGCAGGATGGGCGTGAGGATGAGGATCAGCGGCGCCATGTCCATCACAGTGCCGAGCAACAACAGCATCATGTTGATGCACATCAGGATCACGTAGCGGTTGTCCGACAGGGTCAGGAACATCGTGGTGATCTTCGCCGGGATCTGCATCAGGGTCATGATGTAGCCGAAGCTGGCGGCGAAGGCGATCAGGATCATCACGATGGAAATGGTGCGCACCGTGCGGTGCATCAGCTTGGGCAGCTCGCGCCATTTGTAGTCGCGGTAAATGAACATGGTCACGAAAAACGCCCACAGCACGGCAATCGCGGCGGACTCGGTGGCGGTGAAAATGCCCGAGAGGATGCCGCCAAGAATGATCACCATCGCCATCATGCCCCACAGCGCGTCGGCGCAGATTTTCAACGCCTGCTTGAGCGGGATGACTTCACCTTTGGGGTAGTCGCGTTTCTTCGCGAAGATCAGGCACAGCACCATCAGGCACGCGCTCATCAGCAGGCCCGGGACCACGCCGGCCATGAACAGCGAAGCGATCGACACCGTGCCGCCGGCCGCCAGGGAATAGAGCACCGAATTGTGGCTGGGCGGGGTCAGCAGCGCCTGCACCGAGCCGCTGATGGTCACCGCCGTGGCGAACTCCCTGGGGTAGCCGCGCCGTTCCATTTCCGGAATCAGCACCGAGCCGACCGAGGCGGTGTCTGCCACTGACGAGCCGGAAATGGCGCCGAAAAACGTCGAGGCCATGATGTTGACCAACGACAGGCCGCCGCGCACAAAGCCCACCAGCACGCTGGCAAACGCCACCAGCCGGCGCGACATGCCGCCTTCGGCCATGATCGCCCCGGCGAGCACGAAGAACGGAATCGCCATCAGCGAAAACTTGTTCACTCCGCCTGCCACCTGAATCATCAAGGCCTGGAACGGAATGTCGATCCACCACGCGCCGATCAGCGCCGACAGCCCCAGGGCGTAAGCGACCGGCATGCCGATCAGGATCAACGCGATAAAGCTGCCCAACAGAATCAATGCGTCCATGTCAGGCAGCCCCTTCGCTTTCTTCAACCAGGTCAAAGCGCACCACGCGCCGGTGGCTCTGGTCGCCGAGCAGGAGTTTTTCCAGCACGAACACCAGGGTCAGCAAGCCGCCAATCGGGATCGGCATATAGGTGATGCCCACGCGCAGGGTAGGGATGGCGCTCATGAACTGGTTCCAGGTGGACAGGCACAACTTGCTGCCCCAAATCGTCATGAACAGGCAGATGGTCGCCATCAACAGTTGCGAGACGATGCCGACGAGTTGGCGTTGGCGCGGCGGCAGGCGGTCGGTGATCATGGCCACCGACATATGCGCCCCGGCGCGGTAGCTGGCGGCGGCGCCGATAAAGGTAAACACCAGCATCAGCAGGATGGCGCTGGGCTCTGGCCAGCTTGCGCCTGTGCCGAGAATGTAGCGGGCGAAAATGCCCCAGGGGATGATCAGCGCGACGCCCAATACCGAGAGGCCGGCGACCCAGATGCAGGTCATGTAGAGGCGGTCGTTGAAGCGCAGCAGTCGATTCTTCATGGCGTTCACCGTAACCGGGCACGTCAGTGCGGACCGCGCCGGGCCTAGCTAAGAGGAGGAGGGGGCTTACTCGACGGCGTCGATGCGCTCGATGATGTCGGCGTAAGCTGCGCCGTACTTCGCGCGAACGGGCGCGGTGGCCTCATAGAAGGGCTTTTTGTCGACAGTGATGAACTCGACGCCGGCGGCCTTGAGCTTGGTTTCGCTGCTGGCGGACTTGGCGTCCCACAGCACGCGCTCATCGGCCTGGGCAACCTTGGCGGCGTTTTTCACCATGTCCTGTTGCGCGGGGGTGAGTTTGTTCCAGGTGATTTTCGACATCACGATGGGTTCGGGCAGGATCAGGTGTTCGGTGAGGGTGTAGAACTTGGCGTTCTGGAAGTGGTTGTGCTCCAGCAGGGTTGGCGGGTTGTTTTCCGCGCCGTCAATCACGCCGGTCTGCAATGCGCTGAAGATCTCGCCGGTGTCCATGGCAATGCCGTTGGCGCCCATTTCATTGAAGGCGTCGATAAACAGCGGGTTGCCTTGCACGCGAATCTTCATGCCCTTGAGGTCTGCGATCGAACGCACCGGTTTCTTGGTGTAGATATTGCGCGTGCCGCCGTCCATCCAGGCCAGGGCTACCAGGCCGAATTCGGAGTCGGTGATCTTGGCGAGGATCTCGTCGCCGATCGGGCCATCGATGACCTTGCGCATGTGC
The DNA here is from genome assembly GCF_047943075.1 of Pseudomonas sp. NFX183. Lineage (NCBI taxonomy): Bacteria > Pseudomonadati > Pseudomonadota > Gammaproteobacteria > Pseudomonadales > Pseudomonadaceae > Pseudomonas > Pseudomonas sp. NFX183. Next base: position 4,559,250 of record NZ_CP181333.1, read on the forward strand.
GCCTGGTCGCGGAACACGAACGGCAGGTTGAACACGTTCACGTCCGGCACCACCGGGCCGACGATGCCGAGGCTGACCCGGGTCATCTGGATTGCGCCGACCTGGGCCTGTTCGACGACTTCTTTTTCAGAGCCCAGGACACCGCCTGGGAAGTACTTGAAGGTCAGTTCGCCGTTGCTTTGCTGGGTCAGGGCTTTGCCCATGTTCTCTTCAGCGACGACGGTGGGGTAACCGGCGGGATGGATGTCGGCGAACTTGATTTCCAGCGCGTGGGCGGCGCTGCTGAGGGCAACGAGTGTGGCGGCGAGCAAGGTGCGTTTGAAGTCCATGGAATGTCACTCCTGTGTTGTTATTTTTGTATTCAAGGCACAGCAATGCAGCTAGAGGGTGAAGCGCGGTTCGGGCAGTCCCTGGACGCCGGGGTTGAGAGCGAATACGCCGCCGGACAGCGACTGTTCACTCTGGTCATCACGGATCGAGGTGACAAACAAGGTGTCCAGGCGGCTGCCGCCAAAGGCGCACATGGTGGGTTTTTTCACCGGCACGGCGAGGGAACGGTCCAGGCGACCGTCGGGGGTAAAGCGATGAATCAGCCCCGCGTCGTTGGCGCAGATCCAGTAGCAGCCGTCGGCGTCGACGGCCGCGCCGTCGGGGCGACCGAGAAACTGCTGCATGTCGACAAACACGCGACGATTGGAGGGCGTGCCGGTCTCGGTGTCGTAATCGAAGGCCCAGATCTGCTGCACCAGCGGGTGTGAGTCCGAGGCATACATCGTGCGGCCGTCCGGGCTGAATGCCAGGCCGTTGAGGGTGATAAACCCGTCCAGCTGGGCATGCGGCGCGGAACCGCAGGCGTAGCGGTAGAGCGTGCCCTGGGGCGCATTCAAGCCCATGTTCAACACCATGCTGCCGGCCCAGAAGCGACCCTGGCGGTCACAGCGGCCGTCGTTGAGGCGCATGTCGGGGCGCGGGTGCTCGACACTCGCCAGCGCGGTGGTGTCCAGGCTGCCGTCATTGTGTGGCGTGAGTTGGAAAAACCCGGTTTCCATCCCGGCGACCCAGTTGCCCGCCGTGGTGCGCGCAATGCAGGCGAGCATCTGCGGGGCTTTCCAGGCGGCACTGTGGCCGCTGGCAGCGCTCCAGCGTTGCAGGCCGCCGTTGGGGATGTCCACCCAGTACAGCGCGTTTTCCTCAGGCACCCACACCGGGCATTCGCCCACGGCATTGCGGGCGTCAACAATCAGTTCAGCAGTCATGGCAACTCATTCCCTTGGGTGTGCAGTCAGTCACCGAACGGCCCCGCCGCGCAGAAGGCGCCGCCCTGATAGACCTTGGCCGGGTCATCGGCGGCGACTGGTGGCTGGGTTTCGACTTGCGCGCGGAACACTTCGGAGCTGTCCTTGGGGGTGAAACCCAAGTGTGCGGCGTATCGGTTGTCCCACCAGGTATCGAGGTTATCCGACATACCGTAGATCACCGTGTGACCGACGTTCGGCGTGTACAGCGCGCGTTCGAGCAACTGAGTGAGGTCATCGAAGCTCAGCCAGGTGTGCATCATCCGGCGGTTTTGCGGTTCGGGGAACGAGGAGCCGATGCGGATGCTCACGGTCTCGATGCCGTAGCGGTCGAAGTAGAAACTCGCCATGTCTTCGCCATAGGACTTGGACAAACCGTAGTAACTGTCCGGGCGGCGAGGCGAGCGGGCGTCGAGGGTTTCGCCTTGCTTGTAGAAGCCGATCACGTGGTTGGAGCTGGCGAAAATCACACGCTTCACACCGTGGCGGCGAGCGGCTTCGTAGATGTGGAACACGCCGCTGATATTGGCGCCGAGGACTTCTTCGAACGAGCGCTCCACTGAAACGCCCCCGAAGTGCAGGATGGCGTCGACGCCTTCCACCAAGTGGTGCACGGCTTGTTTATCGGCAAGGTCGCAGGGTTGCACTTCTTCGGATGCATCGGCCGCCGGCGCCATGTTGGCGATGTCCGACAGGCGCAGGACTTGGGCGTAAGGGCGCAGGCGTTCGCGCAAGACTTTACCCAGGCCGCCGGCAGCACCGGTGAGCAACAGGCGGTTGAATGGAACAGGCGTGGTGGTAGAGGTGGTCATGAGGGTTCCATTGTTGTTGTAGGTTGTCGTATGACTTGCCGAAAGTATCGTTAGGTCGTCCCTGGCTTGTCAACGCCCTTGCTGACGAGTGCGATCAAACGTGGGAGCTGGCTTGCCTGCGATAGCAGTCTGTCAGTTGACAGATGTTTTGCTGATACACCGCTATCGCAGGCAAGCCAGCTCCCACATTCATCGCCTTACAGTAGCGAAATCGGATAGCTGATAAAAATCCGATTCTCATCAAATTCATTGTTGCTGAAGTCCCGACGCAGGGTCGAGTTCCTCCACCGCACGTTCAAGTCCCTCAGCGCGCCGCTCTGCACGGTGTAGGCCAGTTCCGATTCGCGTCCCCATTCCTTACCGTCGGTGATCGCCCCGGTGTGCACATTACTGCCGCTGATATAGCGGTTCATCATGGTCAGCCCCGGAATGCCGAGCACCACAAAGTTGAAGTCGTGGCGCACCTGCCAGGATTTTTCCTTGGCGTTATCGTAGCTGGCGTTGTAACTGTCGTTGGCGAGCGTGCCGCCGCTGGTGCCGTTGACCCGCATCCACAGGCTGTCACCGGTGAGCTTTTGCAGGCCGACATAAAACGTGTTGCCGTTGTAGCGCGCCGAGAGCAGGGCGGACACGGTCTTGTTGTCGAGGTCGCCGGCCAGGGCGCTGCCGTCTTCCTTGCCGGTGAAATAACCGAGGTTGGCGCCCAGGGTCCAGTTGCCTACTGGCTGGCTGTGGGTCAGGTTGAAATACTGCTGCTGGTAGATATCTGCCAGCTCGGCATACCAGACGCCCACCTGGGTGCGCTTGTCGTTGAAGCTGTACTCGCCGCCGCCAAAGTTGAAACGGTCGGAGGTGAACGCGGCTTTACCGTTCATGAACATGTCTTCCATGCTCGCGTCATTACGGGGGCTGTTACCGCGAAACTGCCCGCCGTAGAGCGTCAAGCCGGCAATTTCATTGGACGTGACCTGACCGCCGCGAAAGGTCTGAGGCAGCGAGCGGCCGTCGTCCGAACGCAGGATCGGCAGCACCGGCATCCATTCGCCGACTTTCAGTTCGGTCTTCGACAGTTTGGTTTTCAGGGCCACGCCCAGACGGCCGAAATTGTCAGCCGGCCGGCCGTCGCTGTGGATCGGCAGCAACTGAGTGCCCCCCGTGCCTTTGCCGCCATCGAGCTTTTGCGAATACAGGCCCAGCACGTCGAGCCCAAAGCCCACGGTGCCCTGGGTGAAGCCGGATTTGGCATCGAGGATGAAGTTTTGCGTCCATTCCTCGGCCTTGGCTTGCGGGTAAGTGGGGTTGGTGAAGTTGCGGTTGAAGTAGGCGTTGCGCAGGTTCAGCGAGGCTTTGGCGTCTTCGAGAAAACCATCGGCATGTGCGCTGAGGGGCAGGGTGAACGCCAGGCTGCCGAGACCGATAAGGCCGATACGCGAGGAGGAATTGCGGGCGAATTGACTCACAGAGAAGCTCCCTTTTTCTTTTGTTGTTTTTATTATTTGTTATACGTCGTCGTACAACATTGGGCGGGATATTTACGAGGTTTTTGTGGGGTGTCAAGCGGAAGTTGTACGATGACGTGGCGTGTGCCGATCAAAAGCGGGCACGGTCAATGTGGGAGCTGGCTTGCCTTCGATGCAAACGCCTCGGTGTGTCAGGTACACCGAGTGGATGCCATCGCAGGCAAGCTAGCGCCCACAGGGATTGCATTCCAAAAGCGATGTTCAGTTGGCCATGACCATCGGCGGCAGTGTGCCCAGCAGCGAAACGGCGGCTACAGCTGAAACACCCAGTAACCATTCCAGCATGACGCTGGCCTTCAAACTGCCTTGGCGTTCTTCGCAGCGTTCAATGCGCAACCGGTTCAGCAACGCCAGCGCCAACATGCCCAGCACCAGCAGCACTTTGATCAACAGAATCAGCGCGAACCCGTTGAACAGCGGTGTGGGCCACAGTTGCCCGGTCAGTACGCGCACGTTGATCAAGCCCGTCACCAGCAACCCGGCGACCAGGCCATAACCCACGCCGCTGAAGCGTTTGAGAATCGGCTGCAGCGCATAGCCCCGCGGCTGCCTGAAGATCAGCACCAGCACGAGCAGCCCACCGAGCCAGGCGCCGACGCACACCAGGTGCACCACCTGGTTGAGGATCAGCAATTGCCCGCTCAAGCCATTAAGCATGGCGCCATGGCCGACAGGTGCCAGCGTTGCCAACAGCAGCGCAGTCAATGGCAGGCGCAGGGCCGGCCAGGGTTTGATCAGCGCGATCACCAGTAACAGGTTCAGCAACAGATGCCAGACCCACACCTGGCCGAAAAAGGTTTTGCCCAGCACCAACTGCACGGTGGCCGGTTGCAAGGCCGCGTCCCAGCTGCCGGCCATGCTGGCGGTGATCAGCAGCAGCCAGGCCACGCCAGAGCCCAGCCCCATCCAGGCCAGCGCGCGGGAGATGCGCAGCAGTTGCCGGTCCAGCGCCGGCTGCGGTTCAGCGCCCAATAGCCAGGGCCTGAACACACAGGCCCCGAACATCAACAGCACGACGATGAAATGCAGGAAGCGGCACAGCACCAGCAGGGTCGCCATGGGTTATTGGCCGACCTTGAAGCTGTAACTGCCTTCACTCTTGTGGGTGTCCACGGACACGGCGTGCCATTCCACTTTGTAGGTACCGGCGGCCAGCGGTGCCGCCGGCGTGACCACCAGGACTTTCTTGTCGGCGTCCGGGGTTTCCAGGCCTTTGATCGCGACTTCGGTGCCGTCCTTGCTCAGGGACACTTTGGTGAACGTCGCTTCGACGCCTTCGGTGAAGGTCAGGCGCAGGTCAGCGGGCGCGGCGACGGAGCTGTCAGCCGCCGGTGTCGAACTCTTGAGGTGGGCATGGGCAAAGGCCGCCGAGGCGCCCAGCAAGGAGGCGAGCAGGGCGACGGTGGTCAGGGTTTTCTTGATCAACATTGTTCAATACCTTCAGGTTTAGAGAGTCGGTAAGGCCATGTGCAGCAAGGGAAAGGGTTTGCCTTCGCCATCCAGCGGCGAGCGCGCGACCTGGATGAAACCATAGTGGAGGTAGAAGCCCACGGCCTGCGGGTTTTGTTCGTTTACATCCACCGTCAGCGTGTCGTGGCGCGCGCGGGCGTGGTCGAGCAATTGGCGGCCGATGCCCTGGCCACGGCGATCGGGGTCGATAAACAGCATTTCTACATTGTGCCCGCCGGTGCCGATGAAACCGGCGATGCCGTTCTGGTCTTCATAGACCCAAACGTCGAGGGCCGGCATCGGCAGGTAAGCGTCGCGTACCAACGGCAGTAAACGCTGGATGTCATCCTCGGGGAGGAAGTCATGGGTGGCCCGCACCGAGCGTTCCCACAGTGCTCCCAGCACAGGGTCGTCGGCGGCCACGCGAGGTCGGATAGTCATGGCAATGATCCTTCATGGGGATCGCGATCCTAACCAATCCGTTTTGGAGGGGAAAGGTTCGCGTAGAAGTTTCATTATGCCTTGTCGCCGCGATCTAGAGCCGATGGTAGTCTTGAGGCCATGTTGTTGTCGGGGAGCCCTTATGGGCAATCACAAGATCGGAATTCGGCGGGTCAACGTCGAAAAAATCCTGCTGGCGGCGGAGAAAATCTTCGCTGAAAAAGGCTACGGCAGCACCGCCATGGCTGACATCGCTGAAGAAGTGCAACTGCCACGCTCCAACCTGCATTACTACTTCACCACCAAAAGCGAACTGTACAGCGCGGTGCTGTTCGACCTGCTGGAGGTGTGGAAGCAGGATGCCTTGAGCTTTGAAACCTTCGATGACCCGCGGGTGGTGCTCAGCAGCTACATCCGCGCCAAGATGCAGCGCTCGCGTACGCGGCCGTATGGCTCGAAAGTTTGGGCCAACGAAATCATCCACGGCGCGCCGACGCTCGGTGAGGCGCTGGACGAAAGCCTGTACGACTGGGCCAAGATGAAAGAAGCGAAAATTCGCCAGTGGGTGGAGGACAAACGCATCCTGCCGGTGGAACCGTCGAGCCTGCTGTACATGATCTGGGCATCGACCCAGCACTATGCCGACTTTGACCACCAGGTGAAGATTCTGAATGATCACCAGCCGTTGTCGGATATGCAGTTCGAAAAGGCGATTCAGACGGTGACCGCGGTGATTTTGCGCGGCATTGGGTTGGAGCCTTAAGCCTTGTGTGAAGGCTGAAGGCCCTATCGCAGGCAACCCAGCTCCCACACTTGAATGTGTTCACCGATCAAATGTGGGAGCTGGCTTGCCTGCGATAGCGGTTTAAAGGACTACACAGCCTCCCGATACGGATTACGTGGGTCCTGCGTCCAATTCAAAAACGGGTTGCCCGTGTCCATCGGCACCATCTCGATGCAATCGGCCACCGGGCAGGTGATCTGGCACAGATTGCAGCCCACGCACTCATCATCGATCACCTCGTATTTATGCGTGCCATCCATTTGCTTCAAGCTCGCGATAGCCTGGTGCGACGTGTCCTCACAGGCAATGTGGCAACGCCCACAGCCAATGCAGGCTTCCTGGTCAATCTTGGCAATCACCTGATAATTGATATCCAGGTACTTCCAATCGGTGGTATTGCCCACCGCGCGCCCGGAAAATTCCTGCAGGCTTTTGTAGCCTTGGCTGTCCATCCACCGCGACAGCCCGTCCTTCATCTCTTCCACAATCCGAAACCCATGCAACATGGCCGCCGTGCACACCTGCACCGCGCCGCAACCCAGCGCGACGAATTCCGCCGCGTCGCGCCAGTTGCCGATGCCGCCAATCCCGCAAATCGGCAGGCCTTGGGTCTGCGGGTCGCGGGCGATTTCCGCGACCATGTTTAACGCGATCGGCTTGACGGCCGAGCCGCAATACCCGCCATGGGTACTTTGGGTGCCGACCACCGGCAGGGCCACCATGCGCTCAAGGTCGACACTGGTGATGGAGTTGATGGTGTTGATCAGCGACACCGCGTCCGCACCGCCGCGATACGCCGCACGCGCCGCCACGCGGATGTCGGTGATATTTGGCGTGAGCTTGACGATCACCGGCAGCGAGCAATACGTCTTGCACCAGCGCGTCACCTGTTCCACGTACTCCGGCACCTGGCCGACCGCTGCGCCCATGCCCCGTTCGGGCATGCCGTGGGGGCAACCGAAGTTCAGCTCGATGCCGTCGCAGCCGGTGGCTTCCACCAGCGGCAGGATGTTTTTCCAGGATTCTTCAACACAGGGCACCATCAGCGACACAATCAGCGCGCGGTCCGGCCAGTCCTTTTTCACCTGGGTGATTTCGCGCAGGTTGATCTCCAGCGAGCGGTCGGTGATCAACTCGATATTGTTGATGCCCAATACTTCACGGTTGGCGCCGTAGTGCGCGGAATAGCGTGACGACACGTTGACCGCCGCCGGGTCTTCACCGAGGGTTTTCCAGACCACGCCGCCCCAGCCGGCTTCAAAGGCGCGGACCACGTTGTAGGCCTTGTCGGTGGGCGGTGCGGAGGCCAGCCAGAACGGGTTGGGAGCTTTGATACCGGCGAACACAATCGAAAGATCGGCCATTACGCAGCCTCCACATTCAGCATGAGTTGGGCGTGCATGGCTTCAGCCGCCAGCTTGCCGTGTTGTACCGCCTGCACGGTGAGGTCCTGGCCAAGGCTGACGCAATCGCCGCCGGCATACACCCCGGGAATACTGGTGCGCAGGTGTTCGTCAACAAAGATGCGTTCGCCCACGCGGTGCAGTTGCTGGGCCAGCGGGTCGTGCAATGCCTCGTTGTCGAAGCCCTGACCGATGGCTTTGAAAATCGCATCGGCAGCCAGCTCGAAGGTCTCGCCGGTAGGGTGCAAGCGGCCGTTGTCCATGCGTGTGCGAGCGAAGCGCATGCCGCGCACGTGGCCTTGATCATCCAGCAACACTTCTTCGGGTTGGGCCCAGGTCAGCAGGCGCACCTGATTGGCCTTGGCGATGTCCTGCTCATGGTGGGTGGCGCCCATGTCCGCCAAGCCACGGCGGTACACCAGGTTCACATCGCGGGCGCCGAGGCGGGCCATTTGCACGGCCATGTCGATGGCGGTGTTGCCCGCGCCAAGCACGATGCAGCGGTCGGCCAGCGGCAGTTGGCTAAGGTCATCGGCCTGGCGCAGTTCGCGGATGTAGTCGGTGGCGGCAAGCAGGCCCGGAGCGTCCTCGTGTGGCAGGCCGAGCTGTTTGCTGGCGGCGAGGCCGAGGCCAAGAAACACGGAGTCGAATTGCTGGTGCAGTTCGCTCAAGGTCAGGTTGTCACCCAGGCGCTGGCCGTGGCGGATTTCGATGCCGCCAATCTCGAGCAGGAAGTCCAGCTCCTTCTGGGCAAAGTCATCCACCAGTTTGTACTTGGCGATCCCGTATTCATTCAGGCCACCGGCCTTTTCCCGCGCTTCAAAAATCACCACATCATGGCCGTGCAGGGCGGTGCGATGGGCACAGGCCAACCCCGCAGGCCCGGCGCCGACCACGGCGATGCGCTTGCCGGTCGGTGCGGTGCGCTGGAAGGGATGTTCGCTGAAGTGCGCGTTGTCGATGGCGTAGCGTTGCAACAGGCCGATCAGCACCGGCGCGCATTCTTCGGCGTTGTTACGCACGCAGGCTTGCTGGCACAGAATTTCGGTGGGGCAAACCCGTGCGCAACTGCCGCCGAGGATGTTGGCCGAGAGAATCTTCTGCGCAGCGCCCTGAACGTTTTCAGTGTGGATATTGCGGATGAACGACGGGATGTCGATCTCGCTGGGGCATGCATTTACGCACGGCGCGTCGTAGCAATACAGGCAGCGCGACGCTTCAAGTGCAGCCTGGCGGGCATTGAGGGGCGGCGCCAGGTCGGTGAAATGGCTGGCGAGTGTCGGCCCATCTTCATGGGGATGGGGGAGGTGGGTCAGGGTCTGGATCACGGTATTGGCCTCACGGTTTTTTGCCTCTGGCGGGCATTGATTTTTTGTCGCTTGGACTGGCCTCATCGCAGGCAAGCCAGCTCCCACAGTTGGATTGTGTGAACCCGATCAAATGTGGGAGCGGGCTTGCCCGCGATTGGCGGTATCAGCGTTTCACAGCTACAGGCCTGGAATGCTCCGCCCGCTTGCTCAACTGCTCAAACACCGACGGATACGCCGGGCGTTCTACATACCGCCCGGCACCGCGTTCGGCGCGCAGGTCGCCGTCGGTCCAGACCAGCTTGCCCTGGCTGATGGTGTGGCTCGGCACGCCGCGTACGGTCTTGCCTTCGAAGATGTTGAAATCGACTTTCTGATGGTGGGTCTTGGCCGAAATCGTCCGTGTGCCCTCGGGGTCCCACAGCACCAAGTCAGCATCGGCACCCACGCGAATCGCACCTTTGCGTGGGTAAAGATTGAAGATCTTCGCGGTGTTGGTGGAGGTCAGCGCGACAAACTCCTGCATCGACAGGCGCCCGGTGTTGACGCCTTCGTGCCACAGCAACGCCATGCGGTCTTCGATACCGGCAGTGCCGTTGGGGATTTTGCTGAAATCGTCACGGCCGGCGGCTTTTTGCTCGGCGCAGAAGCAGCAATGGTCGGTGGCGGTGGTGTGCAGATTGCCCGATTGCAGGCCGTGCCACAGCGCCTCCTGATGCCCGCGCGGGCGGAAGGGCGGGCTCATCACGTAGCCGGCGGCGGTTTGCCAGTCAGGGTGTTGGTAAACGCTGTCGTCCAGCAGCAGGTGGCCGGCGAGCACTTCGCCGTACACCGCCTGGCCCTTGCCACGGGCGTAGGTGATTTCATCCAGCGCCTCCTTGGTCGATACGTGCACCAGGTACAGCGGCGTGCCGATGGTTTCGGCGATACGAATCGCCCGGCTGGCGGCCTCGCCTTCGACCTGGGACGGGCGCGACAGCGGGTGCGCTTCCGGCCCGGTGATGCCCTGGGCCATCAGCTTGCGTTGCAGGTGATACACCAGCTCACCGTTTTCTGCGTGCACCGTCGGCACCGCGCCGAGTTCCAGGCAGCGCTCAAAGCTGGCGACCAGGGTGTCATCGGCCGCCATGATCGCGTTCTTGTAGGCCATGAAATGCTTGAAGCTGTTGATGCCATGGTGGCTGACCAGCTCGGCCATTTCCTCGCGCACCTGCTCGCTCCACCAGGTGATCGCCACGTGAAAGCCGTAGTCGGAGGCAGACTTTTGCGCCCAGCCGCGCCACTGGTGGAAAGCTTCCATCAAGGATTGCTGCGGGTTGGGAATCACAAAGTCGATGATCGAGGTGGTACCGCCCGCCAGACCTGCCGCGGTGCCACTGAAAAAGTCTTCACTGGCCACGGTGCCCATGAAGGGCAATTGCATGTGCGTATGCGGATCGATGCCGCCGGGCATCAAGTATTGGCCACTGCCATCGAGTATTTCAGTGCCGGCGGGAATATCCAGATCCGTGCCAATAGCGCGAATTAGACCGCCTGCGCAAAACACATCGGCGCGGTAACTTTCATCATGGGTAATAACGGTGGCGCCACGGATCAACAGCGACATGTCGAGTTCCTCACAGGCTTGACCGGCTTGTGCCAGTTCTAAGTGTTGTAATGCTGCTTGCCGATGATCAATTAAATCCTGTCATCGGTGACAGGAATAGAAACTAGCCCGAGTTTTTCGAATGAGCAAGAAGATTTTTTATAAGCTTATATCGCATTTAAGTAATTGATTTATATGGATAAAAATATAAATTCACCAAAATGTGGCGGCCGTTCACCATTTTGACGCACTTGACAGGTTCTCAATGTGAGCAACATTTCTTATTGCAAATCAGACGCTTGAGACATGCCCCTTGACGGCGACAGGAAATAAAAATAATTGTGTTGCACCAGATTGAGTCCTGACAGTTCGGCAACTTCGCATTATTTAGCCTGAGTGATGCGGCACGTTCCGAAGGCGCAATCGGAAAGCTGATTAACATCAGCACGTTATATAAGCGGTGCGGGTTCACGGTGGCAGGTCGGCACGGTTATTGAGTGCAGTGGCGGCTGGCCGGGCCCGTGATGTCATGTTGTTTACGAGGTACTCCGGCCACCCTGCGCTCAGCGTTGGGTGAGCAACAATAATTCGAAAAAACCGTGGAGCGGCCATGCAACAGAACAGATCGCAAGTCATTGAACGCAACGGCCTGTACGAACTCGACGCCGGCGCTGACGTCCTCGACAGCCCCCGCTACAACCACGACATGGCACCGACCAAGGTGCACGAACGCACCTGGAACAAGTGGCACATCACCGCGCTGTGGGTCGGCATGTCGATCTGCGTGCCCACTTACACGCTCGGCGGGGTGCTCACCGCCTACTTTGGCTTGTCGGTGGGCGAGGCGCTGATGGCGATTTTGCTGGCCAATATCGTGGTGCTGATCCCGCTGACCCTTAACGCGTTTCCCGGCACCAAGTACGGCATTCCGTTTCCCGTCTTGTTGCGTTCGTCGTTTGGCATCCTCGGCTCCAACGTGCCGTGCCTGATTCGCGCGCTGGTGGCGTGCGGCTGGTTTGGCATTCAGACAATGTTCGGCGGGCTGGCGATTCACCTGTTTCTGGGCTCGATTTTCGAGGGCTGGAAATCCCTTGGCGGTACGGGTGAGGTCATCGGCTTCATGATTTTCTGGTGCCTGAACCTGTGGGTGGTGCTGCGCGGCGCCGAGTCGATCAAACGCCTCGAAACCCTGTCTGCGCCGCTGCTGGTGGCCGTGGGGATCGGCCTGCTGGTGTGGGCGATGCCGAATGTGTCACTCAGCGAGCTGATGGCGATTCCACCCAAGCGCCCCGAAGGCGCGAGCCTCACCGGTTACTTCATGGCGGGGCTCACGGCGATGGTGGGTTTCTGGGCGACGCTGTCGCTGAATATTCCCGACTTCAGCCGCTACGCCAAGAGTCAGAAGGACCAGATTCTCGGGCAGATTTTTGGCCTGCCGCTGACCATGTTCCTGTTCGCGGCCCTTGGCGTGATCATGACCGCCGCGTCAGTGAAACTGGTGGGTGTCAGCGTCTCCGACCCGGTGACCTTGATCGGGCACATCCAGAGCCCGGTGTGGGTGGCCATCGCGATGCTGCTGATCATCATCGCCACCTTGTCCACCAACACTGCGGCGAACATCGTCTCACCGACCAACGACTTCCAGAACATCGCGCCCAAGCTGATCAACCGCACCACTGCGGTGATCCTCACTGGCCTGGTGGGGCTTGCGTTGATGGGCCACGAACTGTTGAAAAAACTCGGGCTGATCGTCTCGGACGTGAGCCTGGAAACCGTGTATTCGAACTGGTTGCTGGGCTATTCAAGCCTGCTGGGGCCGATTGCCGGGATCATGGTGGTGGACTACTTCATTACCCGCAAACAGCAGCTCGACCTGGCCGGTTTGTACCGTGACGACGTGTACCCGGCGTGGAACTGGAGCGGTTTTATCGCCTTCGGCGTGCCGGTGGTGCTGACCCTGCTGTCGCTGGGCAGTGACGCGTTCAGCTGGTTTTACAGCTATGGGTGGTTTACCGGATCGGCGTTGGGCGGCGTTCTGTATTACGGGTTGAATGCCAAGCGCAGAGCCTTGCCGCTCGCAGTAAAAACACCTCTGTAAAAGGTTGAAATGCAATCCAAATGTGGGAGCGGGCTTGCCCGCGAATGCGGTCTTCCAGCCGACATTTGCAGCGACTGACACGGCCCCTTCGCGAGCAAGCCCGCTCCCACATTTCAGACCCCATTTCCAACCGTTGGAATCGCGTCAATTCATAAGAAATGTAGCCTGAGGAGATCCCCATGAACGCTGCCATCGACGTTCTGCAATCCACCCATCAGCACATCAACCGCGATCGCTTGTGGCAGTCGCTGATGGACCTGGCCAAATTCGGCGCCACACCCAAGGGCGGCGTGTGCCGACTGGCCCTCACCGACCTTGACCGCAAAGCCCGTGACCTGTTTGTGCAGTGGTGCGAGGAAGCTGGTTGCACCGTGACCATCGACGGTATCGGCAACATCTTCGCCCGGCGCCCGGGGCGCAATCCCAACTTGCCACCGGTGATGACGGGCAGCCATATCGATACCCAGCCCACGGGTGGCAAGTTCGACGGTTGCTTCGGCGTGTTGGCGGGCGTGGAAGTGTTGCGCACCCTCAATGACCTCAAGATCGAAACCGAAGCACCGCTGGAAGTGGTGGTGTGGACCAACGAGGAAGGCTCGCGTTTTCCACCGTGCATGATGGGTTCGGGCGTTTTTGCCGAGAAATTTACCCTGGCCGAGACCTTGGCCAAGGTGGATGTGGAGGGCGTGAGCGTGGGTGATGCGCTTAATGCAATTGGCTATGCGGGCACGCGGCCGATCAGTGGGCATAAGGTCGGGGCTTACTTCGAGGCGCATATTGAACAAGGGCCGATTCTTGAGGATGAAAAGAAAACCATCGGCGTGGTGTTGGGGGCTCTGGGGCAAAAGTGGTTCGACCTGAAACTGCGCGGTGTTGAGGCGCATGCGGGGCCGACGCCGATGCACTTGCGCAAAGATGCGTTAGTGGGCGCGGCGGCCGTGGTGGCGGCGGTGAATGCGGCGGCGTTGGGGCATCAGCCGCATGCGTGTGGCACTGTCGGGTGCCTGCAGGCTTATCCTGGATCGCGCAACGTCATCCCCGGTGAAGTGCGCATGACCCTGGACTTCCGTCACCTGGAGCCGGCACGCCTGGATTCGATGATTGCCCAGGTGCGCAAGGTGATCGACGAAACCTGTGCCAAACATGGGCTGACGTTTGAGCTGGAACCCACCGCCGATTTCCCGCCGTTGTATTTCGATAAAGGCTGCGTGGACGCTGTGCGGGATGCGGCGAATGGGCTGGGGCTGTCGAACATGGACATCGTCAGCGGGGCAGGGCACGACGCGATCTTCGTCGCCGAACTCGGCCCGGCCGGGATGATCTTTGTGCCGTGCGAAGGCGGCATCAGCCACAACGAAATCGAGAACGCCGCACCGGATGACCTGGCGGCGGGGTGTGCGGTGTTGTTGAGGGCGATGGTGGCCGCTTCGGCAGCGATCGCCAGCGGCAAACTCGCTGCCTGACAGGCGGTTGAAAAATGTGGGAGGGGGCAATCCCCTTCCCACATTTGAGCTGTGTTGTTTGAACGGGTTTGCTGGGCATTAGACCCAAATTGCGTCCCATAACGGGTAGTCGCCAATCCGCTTCACCAACCCGGCCCGCAGTGGATTGGCCACCACATACCTGGCCATTTTCACCACGTCATCCTCCTTGCGCAGCGCGCGGTCATGGAAACTTTCCTGCCAGAGTCTTCCCTTGCGCCCACTTGCGCCATTGACCGACCGCGTGCTCTTGGATTTCACATGCCGCATCAAGTCTGCCAGCGAGCCTTTTTGCAGTTCGATAATCCAGTGGAAATGGTCCGGCATGATCACCCACGCCAGGGAGTTGGCGAGCCCTTGGTATTGGGCCAGCCGAAATTGCCAGACCACCAGGCGACCCAGGTGGAAGTTGCTAAAGATGGGAAGACGTTCGTGAGTGTTGGTAGTGATGAGGTAGATGCGGTTGGGTTCGCTGAAGCGTCCAATGCGCAGGCGGTGTGAAGCGGGTAAGTCAGGCATTCCTTGGCCTCTCTCTGGGTGGGTGTTGAGAGGCTAGATCGGGTAATCCAGGAGTGATCGACAGGCTTTTGGCAGGATGTGTCTGGAGGGCCGCCATCGGGGGCAAGCCCCCTCCCACATTGGATCTGAGGTGTTGATACATTTTGTGTCTGGCGCAGAACCCCTGTGAGAGGGCAAGCCCCCACCCAAATTGGATCTGAGGTGTTAATACATTGTGTATCTGACGCAGACCCCCTGTGGGAGGGGGCTTGCCCCCGATAGCGGTGTATCAGTTACAAATAAGCCTTATGGCACACCGCCATCGGGGGCAAGCCCCCTCCCACATTGGATCTGAGGTGTTCATACATTGTGTGTCTGGCGCAGAACCCCTGTGAGAGGGGCAAGCCCCCTCTCACATCTGGAACCGAGCTGAACCTACGAGCGATCTGAGGCGCCCGGTTGCCATCCACCGCCGAGCGCCGTCACCAACCCCACACTCGCCTGCAACTGCCGCGTCTGCACCGCCTGCAACGTCCTCTGCGCCTGCAACGCCGCTGTCTGCGCCGTCACCACATCCAGGTAACTCACGGCTCCCGCCTGATAGCTGTTCATCGCCAGTGACTGCGTATGCTCTGCCGCATCCGCCGCCGCCTGTTCGTCCTGCGCTTCCTGCTGCAAATCTCTTAGCTGCGCCAGGTTGTCTTCCACCTCGCGCACGGCTTTGAGCACATGGCTGCGG
Organism: Pseudomonas sp. NFX183; assembly: GCF_047943075.1. Classification (NCBI taxonomy): domain Bacteria; kingdom Pseudomonadati; phylum Pseudomonadota; class Gammaproteobacteria; order Pseudomonadales; family Pseudomonadaceae; genus Pseudomonas; species Pseudomonas sp. NFX183. Next base: position 4,574,662 of record NZ_CP181333.1, read on the forward strand.
TACTGCGCCGACGCCTCTTCAAACTCGGCTTTGGCCTGACGTTCATTGGCACTCAAGCGTCCGCCATCAAAGATCGGCAAGTTCACCAACGGCCCCAGCGCCCAGTAGCGGTTACCGGCGGACAGCAGGTTGCCAACCCCCTGAGTTTGCCCGCCAATCAACCCGGTCAAGCTGAAGTCCGGGTACCACGCGGCCTTCGCCACGCCGATGTTGGCATTGGCAGCAAACACTCGGCGTTCCGCAGCCGCGATGTCTGGGCGCCGTTGCAACAGGTGGCTGGGCAGCTGCGATGGAATCCCTGGCAGCGCAATCAATTGCTGGCTGGGCGGCAAGCTGAAGTTACTGGCCGCCACGCCCACCAATTCGCCAATCGCGTGTTCGGTCAGGTTGCGTTGCCCGCGCACTTCGTCCAGTTGCGCCTTGGCTTCGGCCAGTTGGTTTTGCGCACGGGTGAGGTCCAGCTCCGAGGCAATCTGGCCTTCGTAACGGCTGCGCGTGAGTTGCAACGCCTGGCTGAAATCGTCCAGTGAGCTGTTCAGAATCCGGCTCTGCGCATCCAGCCCGTTGAGCTGCACATACAGCGTCGCCAACTGGTGCTGCAGGCTCAGGCGCGCCACCGCCAAATCATCGCCGGATGCTTGCGCCTGGGCATCGCCGGCTGCGACCTGGTTGCGAATCTTGCCCCACAGGTCCAGGTCGTAGCTCAGCGAGAAGCCCGCCGTATTGCTGTTGTACACCGACGGCTGCGTATCCCCGCGCAGTGGTCGTGTATCCGATTGCCGCTGACGCAGCGGCTGCGCACTGGCGGTAATTTGCGGGAACAACCCGGCGTGCAACTGGCTGGCATACGCCTGGGACGCATCGAAATGCGCCAACGCCGCCGCCAGATCCGGGTTGGCTTTGAGCAGTTGCTGCTGCAGGTCGGTCAGGCGCGGGTCGTTGTAGAGCTTCCACCACTCGGGCGCCAGTTGGTCGGACGGTTGCGCGCTGTGCCACGGCCCATCGCTGGTCTGTTCGCGATAGCCGGCCGGCAGGTCCACCGACGGCACCTTGTAGGTGGGCGCCATCGAGCAGCCCTGCAACAGCAGCAGCATCAACGCCGCCAGGGGTTTAAGCCTTGGGCGCATGCGCACCTCCGGCGTCGGCCAGTTGCACGGGGTCGCCTTCGCGCAGGGCATCGGGCGGGTTGTCGACCACGCGGTCGGCGGGTTTCAAACCTTGGTCGATCACCAGGCGTTCGCCCAGGTCGAGGCCGATGTGGATGCCTTGCAGGTGCACGTGATTTTGCGCGTCCAGCACCGCAACCTGGGTACCTTGGGCGCGGAAGATCAGTGCACTGGCCGGGATACTCACGCCGTGGGTATCCGCCGGAATGGGCAGGGTGGCTTCGGCGTAATCACCGGGCAGCAATTCGCCGTTGGGGTTGTCGGCGACGAACTGCGCAAGCAGGGTGCCAGAGCGGCGGTCGATGGCCGTGGAGTCGCCGATCAGGCGCGCCTTGAAGTGCTCGCCGGGATGCTCGGGCACCGTCAGCTCGGCTTCTAACCCTGGATGAATCACGGCTGCATAGTTCTGCGGCACCGGCACGTAAAGTCTGAGTTGATGGGTATCGGCAATGTTGAACAGCTCCGGGTCGCTGTCGGTATCAGCCTTGATCAACTGGCCAATATCGGTATTGCGCGCGGTGATGGTGCCGGCGAATGGCGCGCGGATGGTCTTGTAGCTTTCCAGTGCCGACAGGCGTGCGTAGTCGGCGGCGGCCGCCTCGGCATTGGCTTTGGCGGCGGCAGCGTTGGAGGTTTTTTCATCGGCCTCCTGACGCGACACCGAATGGCTGGCCAACAGGTTCTGCCAGCGCGTGGCGGTGGTTTCGGCCAGGCGTGCGTTGGCTTGCTCCTGCACCAGCCGCGCGTGGGTCTGCGCCATTTGCTGGTCGAGGTCGGGGCTGTCGATTTCGGCGAGCACTTGGCCGGCTTTGACCTGGGTGCCGATGTCGGCTTTCCAGTCCTTCAAGTAGCCGCTGACGCGTGCATGGATCGGCGCCTTGCTCCAGGCCTCAAGGTGCGCGGGCAGGCGCAAGGTGTCGCCGGCCATGTTTTGTTTGGGCTGGAACACCATCACTTGCGGGATGGCGGCGGTTTCGGTCCAGGCACTCACCGACTGTTCGTGCATCGTGCGGGCGTGCAGGCCGTTGGCGACCAACAGGGCGGCCAGTGTCAGGCCGCCGACACCCATGAGCATCAGACGCTTGCGCGAGGGTTTGTGATCAGACGACATGTGAAGTTTCTCCAGCAGCAGCGCGAGTAGGGTGACGACCGTGGACCAGGCTGAAGACCACGGGTACAAACAACAGGGTGGCGACGGTGGCGAAGATCAAGCCGCCAATCACCGCCCGGCCAAGGGGCGAGTTCTGTTCTTCGGACAACGCCAGCGGCAACATGCCGATGATCATCGCCAGAGCCGTCATGCACACCGGCCGGAAGCGCGTGTAACCGGCCTCCATCGCGGCCTTCAACGCATCGCCATGTTCGGCCAGGCGTTCACGGCAGAAGCTCACCACCAGGATCGAGTTGGCGGTGGCCACGCCCATGCACAGGATGGCCCCGGTCAACGCCGGCACCGACAGCGAAGTGCCGCTGAGGAACAGCATCCATACGATGCCCGCCAGCGCGGCCGGCAAGGCGGTAATGATCACGAACGGGTCGGCCCACGACTGGAAGTTGACCACGATCAGCAAGTAGATCAGCACCACGGCGCCGAGCAGGCCGAAGCTCAAACCACTGAAGGCTTCGTGCAGCGCATCGATCTGCCCATGCAGGCTGATCACCGCGCCTTTGGGGCGCATGGAGGCGGTGTCATCCAGCACTTTTTGCACGTCGCGCGCCACGCCGCCGAGGTCGCGGCCTTGCACGTTGGCATACAGGTCCAGGGTGGGTTCGATGTTGTAGTGGGTCACCACTGCCGGGCTTTGCACGCGTTCGATGGTGGCTACGCCGCCGAGAATTTGTGACTGGCCATCGGCCCCGGTGACCGGCAAGGCTTCCAGTGACGGCAGGCTGTCGAGGCGGTATTGCGGCGTTGCCGCCACGATGGAGTACGACACGCCGTTGGCCGGGTTGAGCCAGAAGGTCGGCGCGGTTTGCGAGCTGCCGGCGAGGGAGGCGACCATGCTGTTGGTCACGTCACGCTCGGTGATGCCCAGGCCATTGGCGCGCATGCGATCAACGTTAACTTGCAGCGATGGGTAGCCGGTGGACTGCTGGATGCGCAGGTCGGCGATGCCCGGAATGTGCGAAAGGCGACGTTCGAGTTCCACCGCGTAGGTGCGGTTTTCTTCATCGCTGCGCCCGGAGATTTTCACGTCCAGCGGGGCCGGTGCGCCGAAGTTGAGGATTTGGCTGCTGATGTCCGCCGGCAGGAACGCGAAGTGGCTGCCGGGGAAGCTTTCCGGCAAGGCTTCACGCAGTTTTTTCACGTAGTCGGCGGTGGGCGCGTGGTCTTTTTTCAGCGTGACCTGGATGTCGCCATCCTGCGGGCCGATGGTGCCGCTGCTGCTGTAGGCCATGTCGATGCCGCTGAGCGGAATGCCGATGTTGTCGACGATGGTGTCGAGTTCTTCGGCGGGTATCACTTCGCGAATCCGCGCTTCAATACGGTCGAAGGCGGCGGCGCTTTCTTCAATCCGCGTGCCCAGCGGCAGGCGCACGTGAAGGGCGAGGGCGCCGGCGTCGGTGGCCGGGAAGAAGTCCTGGCCCAGGCTGGGCAGCAGCAGGAACGAGGCAAGCACGCAGGCCAGGAAGCCGACGATAAAGCGCTTGCGGTTGCCCAGCGCGAGAATCAGCAAGCCGTGGTAAGTGTCGCGGATATTCGAGAAGTGGCGCTCGAAGCCTTGCTGAAAATTGAGCACCGATTGCAGCACGGCGTTGCGCGGTTTTTTGTGCTGATCGCCTTCGTGGTGGTTGATGAATGCATCTTCGGGGTGATGCCCAGCGCCTTGTTCCGGTGTGTGCGGCTTGAGCAGGAACATCGCCAGGGTCGGCACCAGGGTGCGCGAAAGGATGAACGAGCTGGCCATGGCGAAAATCACCGCCAGCGCCATTGGCCGGAACAGGTAGCCGGCGATGCCTTGCAGCAGGAACATCGGCACGAACACGATGCAGATACACAGCAGCGAGACGAACGCCGGGCCGACGATTTGTGCGGCGCCGTCGAGGATCGCGGTCTTCACCGCCTTGCCTTGTTCCAGGTGCCAGTTGATGTTTTCGATGGTAACCGTGGCGTCGTCCACCAGAATCCCCACCGCCAACGCCAGCCCGCCCAGGGTCATGACGTTGAGGGTTTGCCCGGTGACCGCCAGCAGCGCGATCGCCGACAGCACGGCCAAGGGAATCGACGCGGCGATGATCAGCGTCGAACGCCAGCTGCCGAGGAACAGCAGGATCATCGCACTGGTCAGCAGTGCGGCGATGATGCCTTCCTGGGCCACGCTGCCCACCGATTGCTTGACGAACACCGAGGCGTCGCCCAGCAGCGAGGTCTTCAGCGACGGCGGCAGGGTTTCGTTGATGCGCGGCAACATCTGGCGGATGCCGTCGATGATCGACAAGGTCGAGATGCTGCCGTTTTTCAACGCCGGCATCAGCACCGCGCGGTGGCCGTCGACGCGCACGATGTTGGTCTGCGGCGGGGAACCGTCACGCACGTGGGCCACTTGGCCGATGGTGATCAGTGCGCCATCGACCGTCTTGATCGGCAGGTCGTTGAGTTCATCAATCGCCTTGGGGCTGTTGTTGAGCAGGATTGTGTATTCGTTGGGGCCGAGCTTGGCGGTGCCCACCGGGATGATCTGGTTCTGCAGCGCCAGGGCGGTGCCCACGTCCTGCGCCGACAAGCCTTTGGCCGCCAGGGCTTGCGGGTCGAGGTCGAGGGTGATCTGGCGCTGCTTGCCGCCCATTGGCGTGGGCATGGCCAGGCCGGGCAGGGCGCTCAGCGGCAGGCGAATGTTGTTCTGCACCAGGTCACGGATCTTGGCTTCCGAAAGGCTGGGGCTGGAGAACGCCATTTGCAGGATCGGCACCGTGGAGGCGCTGTAGTTGAGGATCAGCGGTGGCGTGATACCCGGTGGCATCTGCTTGAGCACGGTTTGTGACACCGCGGTCACTTGCGCGTTGGCGGTGCGGATGTCGACCCCAGGCTGGAAGAAGATCTTGACGATGCCCATGCCGGGCAGCGATTGCGATTCGATGTGTTCGATGTCGTTGACGGTGGTGCTCAGGGAGCGTTCGTAGGTGTAGATCACCCGACCGGCCATGGCGTCCGGCGACAGGCCGTTGTACTGCCAGACCACCGCGACGACGGGGATGCCGATATCGGGGAAAACATCCGTAGGGGTTTTCAGGGCCGCCATCGGCCCGACGATACAGATGAATATGGCCAACACGATAAACGTGTACGGCTTTTGCAGTGCGGTCTTTACCAGCCCGAGCATGCGTGAACCTCCGAGGGAGCAGAATTGCAAACCCCGGCAGTCTTGCCCGACCCACCTAACACGCACCTTTCAGCCAGGTGAAGGAACATTTAGTTAACGGCTGAAGATCGTTTCATATGTATTCATTTGTTCTACAAAGGGCAGCTCTCCAAGCTTGTCTCCCATCGGACGCGACACATTTTGACGCCGTCCAACGTTTTTTTCTGATGTCCTTTGGAGCCCTGCCATGTCACTTAAACCATTGTTGTTGATCCCAGCCCTTGGTGCTGTTTTGTTGTTGTCGGCCTGCGCCGGCCCGATTCCCAAGGCTGACCCGAGTGAAGCCTGGATTGGTTTGAAAGAAGAGGCGCCGAATGACCTGATGGCCGAGCGTGTCGACGGCAAGCGCGTGGACGACGGGCGCTTTTTTGAGGTAACACCGGGTGACCATCGCCTGGATGTGACCTTATTCGAGGAGGAGGCAGGCGATGACAATCAGCAGGATTGCCAGGGCCGGGTCGAGTACAAGCATTTCCAGGCGGGTGAGCACTACACCCTGACTGAATCGAGCCTGGGCACCACCGTGCGTGCCGTCCTCAAGGACGGGCACGGCAAGGAAGTGGCAGCGACTCAAGACTTCAATTGCATGCCCGGCTAGGCGTGATGCACCGCGGCCTTGGGGTGTTTGGCCGGTGCAGCGGGTTTGACGTGGGGGTGATGATGCCGGCGAGTCACGCGCATGACCCCCCACAACATGGCGCTGGCTACCGCCAGCCAACCGCAGATCAACAGGAAAATCGTTGTTGCAAGGCTCATTCGGGCCTCCTTTCGCCCCGCAGGGGGCACACACAGTCTTCTCAATGGACAGTCTAGCTACCTGACGGTTGCCTGCTATTGACCAATGGTCGAGTCCATCCAACTTGTTTGCTCTATCCAGCGCATTTTACTGACGCCTCGGGCTATACCCGCCGTGCGGAGCATCCTATGATCAGGGCCCTTACCGGCAGTTGATCAAGAGAGTAAAAAATTGCGGTTACGGTCGAACGTTAAAACATCCTTGCTGCTGGCCTGCGCCCTGGGGCTCGCGGCCTGTTCCGGCCACCCGTCGAGGTTGGCGGGCCTGCCAGAGCGTGTCGAACTCAACGGCGTGCCGACCTTTCGCAGCGAGGCCTACCTGAGTGGCCCCTCGGCTTTAGCCAGCATGCTGTCGCAACAAGGCATTGTCATGACACCCGGCTTGCTGGATAAGCCCCTGCACTTGCCAGGCGGCGAGGCGGACCTGGAACGCAACATGCAGGTGCTGGCGCGTGAATACGGGCTGATGGTGTATCCGCTGGACAACCAGCTGACGGCCGTGCTGGCGCAGGTGGCGGCGGGTTACCCGGTGATGGCGCGGATCAACCCGAGCTTTTGGTCCGGCACACGTTATGTCGTGGTGGTGGGGTTCAATCAACAGAAGAGCACGGTGCTGTTGCGCTCGGGCATGGACCGGCGTTTGGTGATGAGCTTCAGCGACTTTGAGTCAGCGTGGAAGAGCGCAGGCAACTGGGCCATCCTGACTCAGCGTCCGAGCCAGCTGCCGGCGAATGTGGATGAGCAGCGCTGGCGGGCGGCGGCGAACGCGACCGCCCAAGCCGGCCAGGAGCAGGCGGCGGCGCAGGCGCTCAAGGTGTTGGCGCAAAGGAAGTAAAACTGCACAACGTCTGAAAATACGTTGAACCCCATGTGGGAGCTGTAGTGCTTAGCGACGCACTTCTGCGGCATTCGGGCGGTTCTTCAGGTTCTTGTCGGCCTTGTAGCGCAGCGCTACGTCCGGCACCGAACCGCTCTTGCCAGTCTCGACCCAGTTGCGAATGCGCCCGGCATCGGCAAAGTGGGTGAATTTGCCAAAGGCATCCAGAATCACCAGCGACACTGGGCGGTTACTCATGCTGGTGACCAGCACCAGGCAGTGGCCAGCCTGATTGGTAAAACCGGTCTTGGTCAACTTGATGTCCCAATTGGCGCGGTTGATCAGGTGGTCAGTGTTGGAGAAACCCAGGGTGTAGTTGGGTTTGCGAAACGACACGGTCTTTTCCTTGGTGGTGCTCAACTGACTCAGCATCGGAAACTTGCGCGCATAGGCCAGCAGCTTGCTCAAGTCGCGCGCGGTGGACACGTTGTGAATCGACAGCCCGGTGGGCTCGACATAGTGCGTGCTGGTCATTCCCAAGGCCTTGGCCTTGGCGTTCATCGCGGCAATAAAGGCTGGGTAGCCGCCTGGGTAGTGGTGAGCCAGGCTGGCGGCAGCGCGGTTTTCCGACGACATCAGGGCAATCAGCAGCATTTCCTTGCGCGGCATTTCGCTGCCGATTTTCACGCGCGAGAACACGCCTTTCATTTCTGGCGTGTCTTTGATGTTGATGTCGATGTATTCGTCCATGTTCTGCTTGGCTTCAAGCACGATCAGGCCGGTCATCAGTTTGCTGACGGAGGCGATGGGCACGACCACGTCGGGGTTGCTGGAATAGATGACTTTGTTGGTCTGTAGGTCAACCAGCATGGCGCTGCCGGAAGCGATCTGCAGTTTGGAGGTGTCGCGCGGGGCCAAGGTGGTTTCGGCTGCGTGCGCGAAGGTGCCTGTAAATGCAAAAAATAGGCTGACAATAGAGAGACGAATTTTCACGCGGGTGAACTCGCTAAAAAGTAAGGAAATACCGTTCAGGAACGGGTTATATGACAAATGCCGTTACATTTTAGGAGTATGGATCAGAAAGCGATAGAGAGCCTTTAAAGAAAGGCTGTAAGCCGATGATTGGTCAGGGTTGTACCTATTTTTAGAAAAACCTGGTCATCGCGCCAGGTTTTTTTCAAGGCGGCTTAGGCCGACGGTTTTACCCGCGTGCGCCGGGTGAAGTTGCCCACATAGTCAGGGCAGGGTGCTTACAGGCAAATAGCCCACTTTCAGTGTTGTAAACGAGGCAGGCCAGGCGGGTAGCGCAGCCACCGGCAGGTCGTCGGTTAATTGCGACCAATAAAAAAGCCCCGCTGTCAGGCGGGGCTTTTCATGGCAGTCACTTATCAGTCGTGCAGTGTTTCTGCCGCGTACAAGGTGTTTTCCAGCAGGCATGCTCGAGTCATCGGGCCAACCCCGCCTGGCACTGGTGTAATCCAGCCGGCGCGGGGTAGGGCGGTTTCGTACACCACATCGCCGACGAGCTTGCCGTCTTCCTGGCGGTTGATGCCCACGTCGATGACGATGGCGCCTTCTTTGATCCACTCACCTTTGACCAGGCCGGGTTTGCCGGCAGCCACCACTACCAAGTCGGCGCGGCCGACATGGCCAGCGAGGTCTTTGGTGAAACGGTGAGTGACGGTCACGGTGCAGCCAGCCAGCAGCAACTCCATGGCCATCGGGCGACCGACAATGTTGGACGCGCCGACGACGACGGCATCGAGGCCGTACAGATCGACGCCGGTGCTTTCCAGCAGGGTCATGATGCCTTTCGGGGTGCACGGGCGCAGCAACGGGATACGCTGGGCCAGGCGGCCGACGTTATAGGGGTGGAAACCGTCGACGTCTTTGTCGGGACGGATGCGCTCCAGCAGTTTGGAAGCATCCAGGTGCTCGGGCAGTGGCAGCTGCAGCAGGATGCCGTCGATGCCCGGGTCGTCATTGAGGCTGTCGATCAGGTCGGTCAGGGCCTGCTGGGTGGTGTCTTCCGGCAGGTCGTAGGCCTTGGAAATAAAGCCGACCTCTTCACAGTCTTTACGCTTGTGCGAGACATAAACCTGAGAGGCAGGATCGCTGCCGACCAGGATCACCGCGAGGCCAGGCGTGCGCAGGCCTTGCTGGCTACGCTCGGTGACTCGTTTGGCGATCTGCTGGCGCAGGCTGGCGGCGATTGATTTGCCGTCGATAAGTTGTGCAGTCATTACGCGTGATTAACCATCGAGAGGGGGAAGAAAAGTGCGCGCATTCTCGCATGCCAAGACGTGAGGGCAAAGGCGCTTGGTCTGCAAATTGCCCTAACCCCTTAAATAAAATGAATTTTTTTCAAAAAAGATTTGACGGGTTTCCGAGGCGTCTATACTATTCGTCGCACTTGTCGGGCACAGCCTAGCACTGGTTAAGAAGGTCGAGCACAATTGTTGTCGTGCAAGGCTGGAAGCACTTAGTTTGTAATCCTCCAAGAGTACAGATTAATCAGGCGCCCGTAGCTCAGCTGGATAGAGCATCCGCCTTCTAAGCGGATGGTCGCAGGTTCGAGTCCTGCCGGGTGCGCCATTAGGCAGCTTTGGCACAAGTAGCGCTATATGGTGGGCGTAGCTCAGTTGGTAGAGCACGGGATTGTGACTCCCGTTGTCGAGGGTTCGATCCCCTTCGTCCACCCCATATTTTAAAAGGCGCCAGATTAATCATCTGGCGCCTTTGCTTTAAGAGCTTCAAGCGCGGATGTGGTGGAATTGGTAGACACACTGGATTTAGGTTCCAGCGCCGCGAGGCGTAAGAGTTCGAGTCTCTTCATCCGCACCAATTAAAGCTTTGCACCGCCGTCAGGGGATGCGAGGTTCGACAAAGAAGATGTTTGAGTTCTTTGTTAATGCAATATGGTGGGCGTAGCTCAGTTGGTAGAGCACGGGATTGTGACTCCCGTTGTCGAGGGTTCGATCCCCTTCGTCCACCCCATATTCAGAAAAAGCGCCAGATCAATGATCTGGCGCTTTTTTTTGCGCCGAAAATTTCCATCTGCCACGAGCGGTGTCTTGACGCCAAGAAAAAGCAAGCATTCTCAATGCCTTGGCGTTAGAATCGTTGCCGGTTTTGAGCGTGTAGAACTGATTCCCGGCTATATCAGGGTCAGTGCAGCTATTTAATAGCGAATAACGGCGCAGTACCTGAAAAGGGCTGTGCCGTTTTTGTTTAAGTGTCTTGAGTTTCCAGGGTGGGGCGTTTCGTCGTATTTGTGTGTCTCGATGCTGCTGCCGCGCCCTTCGGCCTTGCACGCAAGGTCGGTCGCCAAGGGGGCGCATCCACGCTCTTCTATATATAGAAGGCTGATGCAGAGCCCTGGCGTGATGAGCTGTATTTGCTAACGGGATAAAGTGCATGCGTGCACTTGAACCTATAAATGGCCTGCTGTTTTTCTACCCGTTTTCAGTAGGGTGACTTCTTGAGTTTGACCCACTAGAATGCATGCCCTTGATTCTGGGGTCGGAAACGGCCGGCTAACGTCTGTGCAACGAGGAATATCCATGCAAGTTTCTGTTGAAAATACTACTGCTATCGAGCGCCGCCTGAGCATCACCGTGCCGGCAGAGCGTATTGAGACTGCGGTCAACAAGCGTCTGCAGCAGACTGCCCAAAAGGCCAAGATCGCTGGTTTCCGTCCAGGCAAAGTGCCAATGAGCGAAATCAAGCGTCGTTTTGGCGCCGATGCGCGTCAGGAAGCTGTAGGTGACGTGATCCAGGCTTCGTTCTACGAAGCTGTTGTCGAGCACAAGCTGAACCCGGCTGGCTCGCCTTCGATCGAACCTAAATCCCTGGAAGCCGGCAAAGACCTGGAATACGTTGCCGTATTCGAAGTGTTCCCGGAGTTCACCGTTGCTGGTTTCGAAGACATCGCCGTAGAGCGCCTGAGCGCTGAAGTGGCCGATGCCGACCTGGACAACATGCTGGAAATCCTGCGCAAGCAGAACACCCGTTTCGAAGCGGTCGATCGCGCTGCTCAGAACGAAGACCAGTTGAACATCGATTTCGTTGGCAAGGTTGACGGCGAAGTATTCGCTGGCGGCTCCGCCAAGGGCACTCAGCTGGTGCTGGGTTCCAACCGCATGATCCCTGGCTTCGAAGACGGCCTGGTTGGCGCCAAAGCTGGCGAAGAGCGCGTTCTGAACCTGACGTTCCCTGCTGACTACCAGAACCTGGACCTGGCCGGCAAAGCCGCCGAGTTCACCGTGACCGTCAACAGTGTTTCCGAGCCTAAGCTGCCAGAGCTGAACGAAGAGTTCTTCGCTCAATTCGGTATCAAGGAAACCGGTATCGACGGCTTCCGCACCGAAGTTCGCAAGAACATGGAGCGTGAACTGCGTCAGGCCATCAAGTCCAAGGTCAAGAACCAGGTCATGGACGGTCTGCTGGCCGCCAACCCGATCGAAGTGCCTAAGGCTCTGCTGTCCAACGAAGTGGATCGCCTGCGCGTTCAAGCGGTTCAGCAGTTCGGTGGCAACATCAAGCCTGACCAACTGCCGGCCGAGCTGTTCGAAGAGCAAGCCAAGCGCCGCGTTGTGCTGGGTCTGGTCGTGGCTGAAGTGGTCAAGCAATTCGACCTCAAGCCTGATGAAGATCGCGTTCGCGAAATGATCCAGGAAATGGCTTCCGCCTACCAGGAGCCAGAGCAGGTCGTGGCTTGGTACTACAAGAACGACCAGCAGCTGAACGAAGTACGTTCGGTTGTGCTGGAAGAACAAGTTGTGGATACTGTTCTGCAGAAGGCTAAGGTGACCGACAAAGCGGTCTCTTACGAAGAAGCAGTCAAACCGGCGGAAGCAGCACAAGCCGACTGATTGTCCAACTCGTTCGAAATACAACCATAAGCCAGCCTCGCGCTGGCTTATGCGTTTTCAAGACATGACTATTTGGGAGTAACTGCAGAGCATGTTCCGTAATTCCTATATTCAGCAGAACTCTGATATCCAGGCCGCAGGCGGCCTGGTCCCGATGGTTGTCGAGCAATCTGCTCGTGGCGAACGCGCCTATGACATCTACTCGCGCCTGCTCAAGGAACGAGTGATCTTTCTGGTCGGCCCTGTAGAGGACTACATGGCCAACCTGATCTGCGCGCAACTGCTGTTCCTTGAAGCGGAAAACCCGGACAAGGACATCCATCTTTACATCAACTCCCCGGGCGGTTCGGTGACGGCGGGTATGTCGATCTACGACACCATGCAGTTCATCAAGCCAAACGTGTCGACGACCTGCATCGGTCAGGCCTGCAGCATGGGCGCGTTCCTGCTCACCGCGGGTGCCGAGGGCAAGCGTTACTGCCTGCCTAACTCGCGCGTGATGATTCACCAGCCGCTGGGCGGCTTCCAGGGCCAGGCGTCGGACATCGAAATTCACGCCAAGGAAATCCTGTTTATTCGTGAGCGCCTCAACACGTTGATGGCCAAGCACAGCGGGCACACCCTGGAAGAAATCGAGCGTGACACCAATCGCGACAACTTCATGAGCGCGGAAGCTGCACGCGCCTATGGGTTGATCGACGCAGTGATCGAAAAGCGCCCCGCTTAATATAAGCACCTCAAAATAGGGCTGGTCGGCATGTCCGACCACCGGCGGGCTTGAAAAAGCCCGCATAAGCCTTCATCTTGTGTTGCAAGCCTATCGGATTTGGATCGAACGAATGACTGACACCCGCAACGGCGAGGACAACGGCAAGCTGCTCTATTGCTCCTTCTGCGGCAAAAGCCAGCATGAAGTACGCAAATTGATTGCCGGCCCCTCGGTGTTTATCTGCGACGAGTGCGTCGACCTGTGCAATGACATCATCCGCGAGGAGGTGCAGGAAGCTCAGGCCGAAAGCAGCGCGCATAAATTGCCTTCGCCTAAAGAAATCAGCGGCATCCTTGATCAGTATGTGATTGGTCAAGAGCGTGCAAAGAAGGTTCTGGCCGTAGCGGTGTACAACCACTACAAGCGCTTGAACCAGCGTGACAAGAAAGGTGACGAAGTCGAACTCGGCAAGAGCAACATCTTGCTGATCGGCCCTACAGGCTCGGGTAAAACCTTGCTTGCAGAAACCCTCGCTCGCCTGTTGAACGTTCCGTTCACCATCGCCGACGCCACCACCCTCACCGAGGCTGGCTACGTGGGTGAGGACGTCGAGAACATCATTCAGAAACTGCTGCAGAAGTGCGACTACGACGTGGAGAAGGCCCAGATGGGTATTGTCTACATCGACGAAATCGACAAGATTTCGCGCAAGTCCGACAACCCGTCGATCACCCGCGATGTTTCCGGTGAAGGCGTGCAGCAGGCCCTGTTGAAACTGATCGAAGGCACGGTTGCTTCCGTTCCGCCTCAAGGTGGTCGCAAGCACCCGCAGCAGGAATTCCTTCAGGTTGATACGCGCAACATCCTGTTCATCTGTGGCGGTGCGTTTTCCGGTCTGGAAAAGGTTATTCAGCAACGTTCCACGCGTGGCGGCATCGGTTTCGGTGCGGAAGTGCGCAGCAAGGAAGAAGGCAAGAAGGTGGGCGAGTCCCTGCGTGAAGTCGAGCCTGACGATCTGGTCAAGTTCGGTCTGATCCCGGAATTCGTTGGCCGTCTGCCGGTCCTGGCCACGTTGGACGAGCTGGATGAGGCTGCTTTGATTCAGATCCTCACCGAGCCGAAAAACGCCCTGACCAAGCAATACGCCAAGCTGTTCGAGATGGAAGGTGTAGACCTCGAGTTCCGTACCGACGCACTCAAATCAGTGGCCAAGCGGGCACTGGAGCGCAAGACCGGTGCACGTGGTTTGCGCTCGATTCTCGAAGGCGTTTTGCTCGACACCATGTACGAAATCCCCTCGCAGTCCGAGGTGAGTAAAGTGGTGATCGACGAAAGCGTTATCGAAGGCAAATCCAAGCCACTGTATATCTACGAAAACAGTGAGCCGGCTGCCAAGGCTGCACCAGACGCTTAAGCGTTTTGCAGTTGCAGTACAAGCAAGGGGCCTTTCGGGGCCCCTTCTTTTTTGGGGCTGTTTTTTGCAGCAGTTTTTTAATTCGCGTTTATTCATGCGTTTAACTGCTGGCATTGAGCTTGTTTTTTTTGCATGCAGCCCCCATCTTGTTTTCAAGCTTACTTTTCAACTGTCATAGAGGCGAAATCATGAAGACAACCATCGAATTGCCTCTCCTGCCGTTGCGTGATGTCGTCGTCTATCCGCACATGGTTATCCCGCTGTTCGTGGGGCGCGAGAAGTCTATCGAAGCCCTCGAGGCCGCGATGACGGGCGACAAGCAGATCCTGCTGTTGGCCCAGAAAAATCCTGCTGATGATGATCCAGGCGAAGACGCCCTGTATCGCGTCGGTACCGTTGCTACCGTCCTGCAATTGCTCAAGCTGCCCGATGGCACCGTCAAGGTGCTGGTGGAAGGTGAGCAACGTGGTGCGGTCGAGCGTTTCATGGAGGTGGACGGCCACCTGCGCGCCGAAGTGGCGCTGATCGACGAAGTCGAAGCCCCTGAGCGCGAATCTGAAGTGTTTGTGCGCAGCCTGCTCTCGCAGTTCGAGCAGTATGTGCAGTTGGGCAAAAAAGTCCCGGCTGAAGTCCTGTCCTCTCTCAACAGCATTGATGAGCCAAGCCGCCTGGTCGATACCATGGCCGCGCACATGGCGCTGAAAATCGAGCAGAAGCAAGACATCCTCGAAATTATCGACTTGCCGGCTCGTGTCGAGCACGTACTGGCGCTGCTGGATGGCGAGATCGACCTGCTGCAGGTTGAAAAACGCATCCGCGGTCGCGTGAAAAAACAAATGGAGCGCAGCCAACGCGAGTACTACCTGAATGAGCAGATGAAGGCCATTCAGAAAGAACTCGGCGACAGCGAGGACGGCCACAACGAAATCGAAGAGCTGAAAAAGCGCATCGATGCTGCCGGCCTGCCAAAAGACGCGCTGACCAAGGCCACTGCTGAGCTGAACAAGCTCAAGCAAATGTCGCCAATGTCTGCCGAAGCCACCGTGGTGCGTTCCTACATCGACTGGCTGGTGCAGGTACCGTGGAAGGCTCAGACCAAAGTGCGTCTGGACCTGGCTCGCGCTGAAGACATCCTCGACGCCGACCACTACGGCCTCGAAGAGGTCAAAGAACGCATCCTCGAATACCTCGCTGTGCAAAAGCGCGTGAAGAAAATTCGTGGTCCGGTGTTGTGCCTGGTGGGGCCTCCGGGGGTCGGTAAAACGTCCCTGGCTGAGTCCATCGCCAACGCCACCAACCGCAAATTCGTGCGCATGGCCCTCGGTGGTGTGCGTGATGAAGCGGAAATTCGTGGCCATCGCCGTACTTACATCGGTTCGATGCCAGGAAGATTGATTCAAAAGATGACAAAGGTGGGCGTGCGCAACCCGCTGTTCCTGCTCGATGAAATCGACAAAATGGGCAGCGACATGCGCGGCGATCCAGCCTCTGCATTGCTCGAAGTGCTCGACCCCGAGCAGAACCACAATTTCAACGACCATTACCTGGAAGTCGACTACGACCTGTCCGATGTAATGTTCCTGTGCACCTCTAACTCCATGAATATTCCGCCAGCGCTGCTGGACCGGATGGAGGTGATTCGTCTGCCGGGTTACACCGAAGACGAGAAGATCAACATCGCCGTCAAATACCTCGCGCCTAAACAGATTTCAGCCAACGGCTTGAAAAAAGGCGAGATCGAGTTTGAGGTCGAAGCGATTCGCGACATCGTGCGTTATTACACGCGCGAGGCGGGTGTACGGGGCCTTGAGCGCCAGATTGCGAAGATTTGCCGCAAGGCGGTCAAAGAACACGCGCTGGAAAAACGCTTCTCTGTGAAGGTTGTCGCCGACTCCCTTGAACACTTCCTGGGTGTGAAGAAATTCCGTTACGGCCTGGCCGAGCAGCAAGACCAGGTAGGGCAGGTGACCGGCCTGGCGTGGACTCAGGTGGGTGGCGAATTGCTGACCATCGAAGCCGCTGTGATTCCGGGCAAAGGCCAGTTGATCAAGACCGGTTCGCTGGGTGATGTGATGGTCGAATCCATCACTGCCGCACAGACCGTGGTGCGCAGCCGCGCCAAGAGCCTGGGGATTCCCCTGGACTTCCACGAGAAGCACGACACCCACATCCATATGCCGGAAGGGGCGACGCCCAAAGACGGTCCTAGCGCTGGCGTAGGCATGTGCACGGCACTGGTATCGGCGTTGACCGGCATACCTGTGCGAGCCGATGTGGCAATGACAGGGGAAATTACCCTGCGTGGTCAGGTATTGGCCATTGGTGGTCTGAAAGAGAAATTGCTCGCTGCACACCGCGGTGGTATCAAGACGGTGATCATTCCTGAAGAGAATGTTCGCGACTTGAAGGAAATTCCGGACAACATCAAGCAGGATCTTCAGATTAAACCGGTTAAATGGATTGACGAGGTCCTGCAAATTGCGCTGCAATACGCGCCGGAGCCCTTGCCGGATGTGGCTCCGGAGATAGTCTCGAAGGATGAAAAACGCGAGTCTGATTCCAAGGAAAGAATTAGCACGCATTAATGCGATTAAGCCGGGTGGCTTCCTTGACAGCTTTTTAGAGCCCTTGTTATAAAGCGGCTCTTAAGTGTCTGTAGGCCATTCAGCACTGGTTTTTGCTTTCACCAAAAAACTTAGAATCATACTCAATAGATATATAAGGGGACTTAGAGTGAACAAGTCGGAACTGATTGATGCTATCGCCGCATCCGCTGATATCCCGAAAGCTGCTGCTGGCCGTGCGCTGGACGCAGTAATCGAATCCGTCACTGGCGCTCTGAAGGCCGGCGACTCTGTAGTACTGGTAGGCTTCGGTACTTTTTCTGTGACCGACCGCCCAGCTCGCACTGGCCGTAACCCACAGACTGGCAAAGCACTGCAAATCGCTGCTGCCAAGAAACCAGGTTTCAAAGCCGGTAAAGCCCTGAAAGAAGCCGTTAACTAAGCTTCGCTCAAGCCTTACCTACCCGGGTCAGACGCAGGTCTGGCCTGGCAGCGGAGCGGCAGCTGACCCAAGTATCCATCGGGTCGTCAGGGCTTGGGGTATTGGTTCAAACCCCCGTCCGCTCCGCCAGTTACGAGAAGGCGCATCCTCGGATGCGCCTTTCTTCTATCCGGACTCTACCCACGCTCCACGGTTGCCTAATTTTTGAAGATCAACCGTTTCTGGGGGACGCATGCTGCAAAATATCAGGGACAACTCACAAGGCTGGATTGCCAAGACCATTATCGGGATCATCGTCGCATTGATGGCGTTCACCGGTATCGAGGCCATTTTCCAGGCTTCGACCAACAACAAGCAGGACGTGGCCAAGGTCAACGGTGAAGAGATCACCCAAACCGAATTGAGCCAGGCCGTCGACATGCAACGTCGCCAGCTGATGCAACAGCTGGGCAAGGATTTCGATGCTTCCCTGCTGGACGAAAAACTGCTGCGCGATGCGGCCCTCAAGGGGCTGATCGATCGCAAACTGCTGCTGCAAGGTGCTGCCGATTCCAAGTTCGGCTTCTCTGAAGCGGCGCTTGACCAAGTGATCCTGCAGACGCCGGAATTCCAGGTGGACGGCCAGTTCAACGCCGAACGCTTTGACCAGGTGATCCGTCAACTGGGCTACAGCCGTCTGCAATTCCGTCAGATGCTGACCCAGGAAATGCTGATCGGCCAGGTTCGCGCAGGTCTTGCCGGCAGCGGCTTTGTCACGGACGCTGAAGTGCTGGCTTTCGCCCGTCTGGAAAAACAGACCCGCGACTTCGCCACCGTCAACATCAAGGCCGACCCTACGGCGGTGAAGCTCACCGACGATGAGGTCAAGGCTTACTACGACCAGCACGCCAAAGAGTTCATGACCCCGGACCAGGTGGTTATCGACTATCTGGAATTGAAGAAGTCTTCGTTCTTCGACCAGGTCACTGTCAAGGACGATGAGCTGCAGGCTGCCTATCAGAAAGAAACCGCCAACCTCGCTGAACAGCGTCGTGCCGCGCACATCCTGATTGAAGTCAACGACAAAACAACCGACGCGCAAGCCAAGGCCAAGATCGAAGAAATCCAGGCACGCCTGGCCAAGGGTGAGAAGTTCGACGCCCTGGCCAAGGAGTTCTCCCAGGACCCAGGTTCGGCCGCCAATGGCGGTGACCTCGGCTTCGCGGGCCCTGGCGTCTACGATCCGGACTTCGAAACTGCCCTGTACGCCTTGAACAAGGACCAGGTGTCAGCGCCGGTACGCACCACCTTCGGTTGGCACCTGATCAAGCTGTTGGGCGTTGAAGCACCGCAAGTGCCGTCGTTCGCCAGCCTGAAAGACAAGCTGACGCGCGAGCTCAAAACTCAGCAGGTTGAGCAACGTTTTGTCGAGGCTACCAAGCAATTGGAAGATGCGGCATTCGAGGCCTCCGACCTGGCTCAGCCGGCGTCTGACCTGAAGCTCACCGTGCACACCTCGGCGCCGTTTGGCCGTGAAGGTGGCGAAGGTGTTGCCGCCAACCGTGCGGTGGTCACTGCTGCATTCAGCCCGGAAGTGCTGGATGAAGGTGCCAACAGCACCGCCATTGAGCTGGACCCGGAAACCATCATTGTGCTGCGGGCCAAAGAGCATCTGAAGCCTACGCAATTGCCACTGGAAAGCGTCTCTGCCGCTATCCGTGCGCAGATGACCAAAGAGCGCGCCAGCGCGGCTGCCAAGGCTCATGCTGACGAGTTGATCGCCAGCCTGCGTGATGGCAAAACTGCGCTGAACCAGCCGATCGACGGCCAGGCCTGGAAAGTCACTGAAGCGGCTACCCGTAGCCAGGAAGCGATCGACCCGGCCGTGCTGCAAGCCCTGTTCCGCATGCCCAAGCCTGCGAGCAAGGACAAGCCGACCTTCACTACCGTGACCCTGGCGGACGGTAGCCTGGTGATCGTGCGCTTGAACGGCGTCAACGAAGCCGCTGCGCCTACGGACGAAGAAAAGGCGCAATACCGCCGCTTCCTCGCTTCCCGTATTGGCCAGCAAGACTTTGCCGCCTACCGCAAGCAGTTGGAAACCAAGGCTGACATCAAGAAATTCTGATGTCGGTTTGAAGTAAAAAGCCCCCGCTCTGAAAGGACCGGGGGCTTTTTATTAGTTGCTCTTCAGACTGGCGATCACAGCCAATAGCATCAGCAGCACAACCGCCCACGCGAAGGTGCCCACGCCCCAGCCTTGAAGTAATACGCCTCCGACCAACCCGCCGCCGGCAATCCCAAGGTTCCACACAGTGACCAGCATCGACTGCGCTGCATCCGCCGATGCACCGGCCGCCTTGGCCAGTGCGGTTTGCAGCAATGCTGGCAGGCCGCCGAACGCCAGGCCCCATAACGCCACGGCGCCGTAGACAACCACTGGCGACTCGATCCAGAACGCCAGCGCCAGGGCGATCAAGCCAAACAGCGTACAGCTGGCCACGAGCAACACCCGCAACCATCGATCAATCAGTACGCCCGCCAGCCAGATGCTCAGCAGCGCGGCAAGGCCAAATA
The DNA here is from genome assembly GCF_047943075.1 of Pseudomonas sp. NFX183. NCBI lineage: Bacteria > Pseudomonadati > Pseudomonadota > Gammaproteobacteria > Pseudomonadales > Pseudomonadaceae > Pseudomonas > Pseudomonas sp. NFX183. The sequence continues at coordinate 4,594,360 of NZ_CP181333.1, forward strand.
CCAGCAGCACACGATCAATCTCGGCGGCGATTCCGGCGGGCCCCAGCAGGGGCGCCACGTAGGTATAGAGAATGTTGTGGGCCAGCACGTAGGTAAAGGTCACCCACAGCACCGGACGAATGCCTGGCAAATTCAGGACCTGGCGCAGCCCCAGACGTTTTCCCGCAGGTTCGCCTGCAAAATCCGGCAGCTGCCAGCGCGCCCAAATCAGCAGCAACAGCGTCAGCCCGGTCATGATTGCGAAACTCAAGCGCCAGCCAACGGTGGTGCCCAGGAACGTGCCCGCCGGCACACCCAGAGACAAGGCCAGGGGCGCGCCGAGCATCGCCACGGCAATCGCCCGCCCTTGCAGGTGCGGCGCAACCATGCGGCTGGCATATCCCGCCAGCAGCGCCCAGAGCAGCCCGGCGAAAACACCGGCGAAGAAACGTGCCACCAGGGTCACCCCGTAATGGCTGGAAAACGCTGTCACGCTGTTGACCAGGGCAAAGCCGCCGATCGCAATCAGCAGCAATGGCCGTCGGCGCCAGCCTCGGGTCAGCAGCGTGAGAGGAATGGCTGCGAGCAATGAGCCGAGGGCATACAGGGTGACCAATTGGCCCACCAGTGCCGGCGAGACGCCCAGGCTTTCGCTCATCTGCGGCAAGAGCCCGGCGGGCATTGCCTCGGTGAGAATGGTGATAAACCCGGCCGAAGCCAACGCCAGCAAGCCACCCAGTGGCAGGGCCTGGCGTTGGTTGGCGGGGGCCGAATCGGTTATTGCAGGGCTGTTGCTCATCGCACGCTATCCATGAAAAAAGGCCAGGAAGCAGGGTAGGGGGCTGTGAGCTGCGGAAAAACAGGCTAAGGTTCCGAACTTATCGGACATCCACGTCCGCAATTAGGTAAGCCCATGGACAGCCTGAGCAGTCTCTCGGTATTCGTGCATGTCGCGGAAACCCGCAGCTTCACCGCCGCTGGCCGCGTACTTGGCGTGTCTTCCTCGGCGGTGGGCAAAAGCATCGCACGCACCGAGGAGCGCCTGGGCGTGCGCCTGTTTCACCGCAGTACGCGCAGCATCACCTTGACCAGCGAGGGGGCGTTGTTTCTCGAGCGTTCGCGACGGATTCTCGCCGAAGTCGAGGCCGCGGAGCAGGAGCTGACCGAGGCCACCCTCACGCCGCGCGGCAAGTTGCGGATCAGCGTGCCGCAGGTGCGTGGGCTGTTGATGCCGGTGCTCAGCGATTTCATGCGTGCGTACCCGGACATCGAACTGGATGTGGATTTTTCCGACCGCATGGTGGATGTGATCGAGGAAGGCTTCGACGCGGTGATTCGTACAGGCAGGCCGGAAGATTCGCGCTTGATGGCGCGTCATCTGGGGCACTACCGTCTGGTGCTGGTGGGGACGCCAGCCTATTTCGAGCAACACGGCACCCCGCAGCAGCCCCGGGACTTGAGCGGCCACGCTTGCCTGCGCCACAAATTCTGCGCCACCGGCAAATTGGAGCCATGGCCATTACGTCCTGTGCCAGGCGCTGCAGAACCTGTTTTGCGCACACCGTTGGTCAGCACGACCATTGAATCGCTCAACCATGTGGTGCACGAAGGCTTGGGCATCGCTTGCCTGCCGGATTACATGGTCAGGGACGCGGTGCAGCAAGGGCATTTGCAGCGGGTGCTGGATGACTTTCTCGAGCACCGCGGCAGCTTCTGGATGTTATGGCCAGCAAGTCGCCATGCTTCAGCCAAACTGCGTGTGTTTATCGACCATATGGGCGCCGGGCTTTTTCCTGCAGGCACCGTCCTGTAGGCCTGTGACGTTTTACCGACAGGAATGCGCGCGCCAGGACCCCGTTCTGTTGCACAATACCGCCCGGACTGTTTTCCTCAGGATTTTCGATGTCGACATCATTTCACTTGCGTAGCCTCGGGTTGGCGCTGGTGCTGGCGGGCGCCGCGGGCTGCTCGTCACCCAAGACCGCTATTTATGAACATGAGAATTTCGACGACTCCGGTACGTTCTCCCGTGATTACCCGGTCAGCGATGTGGCGGCCTGCGAAGCGGCGCGGCGTGCCCTGCTGAGCCAGGGCTACATCATCACCAGCAGCGATCCGAAGCTGGTCGTGGGTAACAAGAGCTTTCAGCAGACCGGCGAGACGCACTTGCAGATCAGCTTCAACGTGGTGTGTGCCGATGACGGCAAAGGCAATAACCACTCGACGATGTTTGCCAACGCCTTGCAGGATCGCTATGCGCTGAAGAAGGTCAACAACTCCGCAAGCCTCGGTGTGGGTGTGTTGGGCTCGGTGTCGATGCCGATCGGCTCCACCGATGACTCGATGGTCAAGGTGGCAAGCGAGACGGTCTCGGCGCCCAAGTTCTACGACCGTTATTTCGCGCTGGTGGATGTATTCCTGCCGCAGGAAGTGAAGAAGGCCGAGCATATTCCCGAGAAGCCCAAGGCTGACCTCGGTGTGCCGGAACCCAAGGCGGCGCCGGTAGCCGAGAAGGTCGAGGCACCGAAGGAAGAACCGGCAGCGCCAGCTGCTTCGCAAACGGTGACGCCGCCCGCCGAGACGGCACCGATTGCACCCAAGGAAGAGGCAGCCCCAACCCCGGCAAGCGAGCCGGCACCGGCGCCGACCAATCCGAGCCTGCCGGCGCCGACAGAGGCGATTCCGCCGCTGCCCACGCCCGCGCAGTAACTCAGACTGCTACGGGATCCGCCTTGTCGACGTTGATCCCGTAGCGCCTGATGGCCTGAGTGATGGTGTCCCGGCCGATCACGCCATCATCGGCCAGTGCCTTCAAGGCCGCCAGCACGATAAAGTGCCGGTCGACTTCGAAAAACTCACGCAAGGTTTCGCGGGTGTCCGATTGCCCGAACCCATCGGTGCCCAGCGCTACAAAGCGACGGCCGTGGACGAAGGGACGAACCTGATCGGCGAATAATTTCATGTAGTCCGTGGCCACTACCACCGGCCCCGCTTGCCCGGCGAGGCATTCCTCAACGTAACTCGCGCGTGGCTCGCTTTCCGGGTGCAGCAGGTTCCAGCGCTGCGCCGCGTGCCCGTCACGGCGCAGCTCGGTCAGGCTGGTGACGCTCCACACGTTGCTGTGCACGGCGAAGTCCGTTTCGAGCAAGTCGGCCGCGGCGATCACTTCGCGCAAAATCGAGCCGCTGCCCATCAATTGCACCTGCGCTTGCGGGTGGCTGCTCAGTTGATACATGCCCTTGAGAATTCCGTGCTCCACGCCATCGGGCATGGCCGGGTGTGGGTAGTTCTCGTTGAGCAGGGTGATGTAGTAGTAAATGTCCTCTTGCTCGACGTACATGCGCCGCATACCTTCGCGGATGATCACCGCCAGCTCGTAGGCGAACGTCGGGTCATACGACACGCAGCACGGGATCGCCGACGACAGGATATGGCTGTGGCCGTCGTCATGCTGCAGGCCTTCGCCCATCAACGTGGTGCGCCCCGCCGTGGCCCCCAGCAGGAACCCGCGCGCCCGCGCATCGCCCGCCGCCCAGGCCAGGTCGCCGACGCGCTGGAAGCCGAACATCGAATAGAAAATGTAGAACGGCACGGTCATCAGGCCGTGGTTGCTGTAGGACGTACTGGCTGCGATCCACGAGGAAATGGCGCCGGATTCGTTCAGGCCTTCCTGCATGATCTGTCCGTCCTTGCTCTCCTTGTAGTAGCTCAGTTGCCCGGCATCCTGTGGGGTGTAAAGCTGACCCACCGCTGAATGAATGCCGATCTGACGGAACAGACTTTCCATGCCGAAGGTGCGCGATTCATCCGGCACGATTGGCACGATCAGCTTGCCCAGGTGCGGGTCCTTGAGCAGCGTGCCGAGGATGCGCACAAAGGCCATGGTGGTGGAAATGGCGCGCTCGCCCGTGTCTTTGAGTTGGGTCGCAAATGCGCTCAGTTCGGGGATTTGCAATGACTCGATGGCACTGTGGCGCGCGGGCACATAGCCGCCCAAGGCCTGACGACGCGCGGCGAAATAGCGGGCTTCTTCGCTGTCGGCAGCGGGCTTGAGGTAGGGGATCTCGTCGAGCTGGTCATCCGCCACTTCCAGGCCGAAGCGGTCGCGGAAAGCTTTTACCGCCTCGGCGCCCATTTTCTTCAGCTGGTGGTTGATGTTCTGGCCTTCGCCGGCTTCACCCATGCCGAAGCCCTTGACGGTTTTGGCCAGGATCACCGTCGGTTGGCCCTGGTGGCGCACGGCAGCCGCGTAGGCGTTGTAGACCTTGTCCGGGTCGTGGCCACCGCGCGAGAGTTTCCAGATTTCGTCGTCGGACATGTCTGCAACCAGTGCCAGCAACTCGGGGTATTTACCGAAAAAATGCTCGCGCACATAGGCGCCGTTCTGCGATTTGTAGTTCTGATAATCGCCGTCCACGCATTCCATCATGCGTTGGCGCAGCAGACCGCTCTGGTCCTTTTCCAGCAGCGCGTCCCAGCCACCGCCCCAGATCACCTTGATCACATTCCAACCGGCGGCGCGGTACAGGCTTTCGAATTCCTGAATCACTTTGGCATTGCCGCGCACCGGGCCGTCCAGGCGTTGCAGGTTGCAGTTGACCACGAAAATCAGGTTGTCGAGTTTCTCGCGACCGGCGAGGGAGATGGCGGCGAGGGATTCCGGCTGGTCCATTTCGCCATCACCGAGGAAGGCCCAGACCTTGCGGCCCTGGTGTTGCTTGAGGTTGCGAAATTCCAGGTAACGCATGAATCGCGCCTGGTAGGCCGCAGTAATCGGCCCCAGCCCCATGGACACGGTAGGGAATTGCCAGAAGTCCGGCATCAAGCGCGGGTGTGGGTAGGACGATAAACCTTTGCCACCGGCCTCACGGCGGAAGTTGTCCAACTGCGCTTCGCTGATGCGCCCCTCCAGATACGCGCGGCCATAGATGCCAGGAGAAGAGTGGCCCTGGATGTACACCAGGTCGCCATCGAACGTGTCGGTACGCCCACGGAAGAAGTGGTCAAAGCCTACGTCGTACAGCACAGCAGCTGACGCATAAGTCGCGATATGCCCACCCACACCGGAATGTTTGCCGGCGCGCAAGACCATGGCCATGGCGTTCCAGCGGATAAACGCGTTGGTGCGACGCTCGATGGCCAGGTTGCCGGGGTAGGGCAACTGGCGGTCGACGGGAATGGTGTTGACGTAGGGGCTGGTCACCCGCCCGTAGAAGTCACCATGGCGCGCTACGTCGAAATCCAGCAACTGATCTATCAGGTAATGGGCGCGCGGGCGGCCTTCGGTGGACAGCACCGATTCGATGGACTCCAGCCACTCACGGGTTTCCTGTGGATCGTCGTCCAGCCTTACAGCGTTATTAGGGGTCATGTGAAGCTCCAGGGTAGGCGGATTTGAAGCAGCGAGCTCCTTGTGGGAGTGGCGCCAATGTAGTTGCAATTGCAACGACATGCCTGAATCTAGCGCGGGATGAGCTACTATTGCAACCTTCTTGAAATTCCCCGGATGGTGTTGCATGTCGTCGAATGAGCCTGATGTATGGTTCCGTTTTGTCAGGGCCCACAGGACGGTCATCCGTGAAATCGAGCGTCGGCTGGCTGAGGCGGGCCTGCCGCCGTACGCCTGGTATGACGCGCTGTGGGGCCTGGAAAGCGGCCCCGAGGGCACTCGCCGTATGCACGAACTGGCCGATGTGCTGGCAATCGAGCGCTACAACCTGACGCGCCTGGTGGACCGTCTGGAAAAGGACGGCCTGGTGGTGCGTTCGCGTTCAGACGGCGACGGCCGAGCGGCGTTTGCCTCGATCACCGACGCGGGTCGGGTGTTGCGCAAAAAAATGTGGACGATCTACGAAAGCACCGTCGACGAGTTGTTCCTTTCGCAAATCGAGCCGGAGCAGCGCCAGTTGTTTGCCGATACGCTGGAGCGTACGGCGGGGTTGGCGGTGGAGGCGGGGGTGCAAACCCGTAACCGACGCAAGATCTGAGACGCGGTGCAGATCCAATGTGGAGCGGGCTTGCCCGCCCTCACATTTTTTATCGCGTTTCCCATTCATTTAAGTGGATAGCGTTTCATCGCTATTTCCACCTGTTGTGCGTCAATACGCCCTTCATCCGCCAACGCCCTCAACGCACACACTACGATCCAGAAACAACTCGGCGCAGCGGCCTGCACCGAGCCTGCGCCCAACGCCACAAAACGCGCGTCAACATACGGCGCCAACTGATCGACAATCGGCTGCGGATAACCGGTGACGGCGATGACCGGCGTGGTATCCCCGGCCAGGCTTTCACGCAAGTGACAGCTCTGCTGGGGCGCCATGGGGTGCAGCCGATTCCAGCGCGCAGCGGCCGCAGCCTCGCGGGCCAGTCGCGTGTAGCTGGGGCAGCTCCACAGCTGCGCCGTGATGCTCCAGTCCTGTTCAAGCAACTGTGCAGCATGAGCGACTTCCACCAGCGCCCGACCTGCACCGAGCAACCGCACATCCCCTTGGCAACGTTGGATCGGGTACATGCCCTTGAGCGCATCCTCACGGTCTTGCGCATCCAAGGTCACGGCGGTCTCTTGATCATGCAGTGCCAGGTAATAAAAGCCCGGCTTGCCGTCCACATACAGCGCGCGTAACCCCGCCAGCACAATCGCGCGGGCTTCCTCACCCGAGGCCGGATCATACGGTGTGCAACGCGGATGGTTTGCCAGCCACAGCGGCAGGGAGGGTTGCGCGCCCTTGGGCCAGGGCGAAGGCTGGTTCTCGATGTCGTTGCACAGGATGCCGCGCTGCGCGGTCTCATCCGACAACGCACACAGCTGCGCCGCCGACGCTGCGCTGTGCAGGTACAGCAGTGGTTTTTCGCCGGTATTACGCGCGAACCAGCTGGGCCAGCTACCCACACGCCGGCTGCGTGACTGGCCGCGAATCACCCAGGCGTGCCGGCTGAATTCCAGGGTATTGGCCATGGTCATCACCGTGTACAGCGGCGAACTGCGCGATGGTTCGGCGGCGTTCAGTGCGTCAATACACAGCTGCGCGGCGTTAGCGGTAGAGGCGGGCATGGGTTGAAGCTCCGGGCAACAGAGGTTCGTACCCTAATGGAAATCTGGTTGCATTTGCAATGATTGCAATCGCACGTCAAATGTCGAGCGCTAAATCAACCCAGCGCTGCTACGTTTAATCAGGATGTGCAGGAACGTCATGGCGCAGACATTTTTTCGTCATCACGGCACTTTAGGCTGGCTGTGCGGGTCATTTATTGGCAGCCGCTTTAAACCCACAAGGAGTCCACCATGGACGATTACCAAGAAGAACTGCTGGAGTACCACGCGTTTGAATTGGATCCGCTGGATCCGGTCGATGACGCCACCGAGCTGTAATACCGACTTCAGGCGGAATGCCGCTGACTGCGGCGAAATTCCCCTGGAGTCTGGTTGTTCCATCGCCTGAACGCCCGTTGAAAGGCTTGGGCTGAAGCAAAACCGAGCAAGTAGGCGATTTCGCCGAACGCCAATTCCGTGTCACGAATGTAGGTCATGGCCAGATCGCGACGGGTGTCGTTGAGAATCGCGCGAAACTGCGTGCCTTCTTCGGCCAGTTTGCGGCGCAGGGTCCAGGTGGGCAGCTTCAAGCGTGCCGCCACTTCTTCCAGGTCGGGTTCCCGGCCGCCATTGAGCATCGGCCCCAGCAAACGGGTAATGCGCTCGCGCAGGCTGCGGGTGCGCGTCAACTGCTCCAGCTCTGCTTCACACAACTTCAACAACAGCTGCCAGGTACTCGGGCAATGCTGCGGGTTGCGCATCGCCAGGGTTTGCTGGCTCAGGCGCAGTTGGTTGGCGTCGGCGCCAAATTGCACCGGGCCGTCGCCCAGCACGGCGTACTGGTCACAATACGGGGGCGCTTCAAATTCGATGTCGATGCGCTGCGCCTGCACCGGTTGTTGGGCCAGGCTGGACAATTGCTGCAGCCAGCCGGCGATGATCGAATCCACCACAAAGCGGTTGTAGGCGTTGTAGGGGCTGATGGAATAGAACCGCAGCCACGCCCCTTCGGCATCTTCGTGAAAACTCGACTGCCCGCGATAGTTGGAGCCGTACAGCGCCTCGAACCGGGTCAATGTGCGCGCGGCTTCACGCACGTTGGGCGCTTGCGCGGCGGTGACGCCTGCCAGGCCCGCCTGACTCAAGCGGCTGAGCTGGCCCATGCGCAAGCCCAGGCCCGGGTCGCCGGTCAGTTGGATGGCCGCATGGCCCAGGCGCATGTAACGTGGGATCGACAGACGCGCACCGGCTTCGGCGAGGCGCGCGGCGTCCAGGCCGTATTGCAGCAGCAGCGGTTGCGGGTCCAGGCCGTGGCTTTGAATGGCGTCCGCCAGGGTGTGCACGAAGCCCACCGACAGATCCCCGAGGCGCACCGGCTTCAAGGCGCTACAACCAGATGTTCAGCAGGCGTGCGCCACGGGCGCCGCTGTCGGCGTTGACTCGCCCGTTGCTGCTGAGAAAGCTGTGCCCCGCAGTGCCCAAGTCCCAGAACTGTCCACGCAAGAACACGCTCATGCCAGCGCTTGCCTGGCTGATCGGCTGTTGGCTGATCAGGGTCAAACGGTGCCACGCTTCGCCTTCGCTGAGTTCCTCGGGCTTGAGGCTGATTTCGGGTGGCGTCGACACGCTTTTGAACCCGCGCCATGGGCGATCCCATGTGTCGCGGCCAGTCACAAATGCCGGCACGGCGACCAACTGCGCGCCTTGCTCGTTGAGTTTGCGGTAGTTGTCCGGGTACCAGCTGTCGCTGCCGATCAGGATGCCCAGGCGCCCGGCCGGGGTGTCGACCACGTTGACGATATTTTCATCGCCCGGTTGGATAAAACCGCGCTCATCGTAGATGGGGTAGAACTGGCGCTGTGGCTGGCCCACTGGCAAACCGTCGGCACCGAACACCAGGCTGGCGTTGTACAGCGGACCATGGCCGACATGCAGTTGGCCTTGTTCGACACTCGGGTTGGGCAGGGTGATGGAGCCGGCCACCAGCGTGACGCCAAACTCTTTGGCCAGGCCGCCGAACAACACTTGATAGTCGCGCGCCATGGCGGAGGCTTTCATACGCAGGTAGGCGTCATCCATGCGGTTATCGCCGGTGGCGCTGATCCATGCGCGCGCAAACTGCAGAGGGTTGCTGGCCGACAGCCAGTTCATCGCGTCTTTTAAATGGACCGCCTGGTACAACTCGTTTTTTTCGCCGCTGAGCATCAGCCAGGTGCCGATATGTTCGGGCAGGACCACGATGGTCTTTTGATTGATCAGCCCCTGATCACGGGCCTTTTGCAGGTACGCCGCGAGCTTCAGGTGCAGGCGCTCCAGGCTCTGGTAATCGGCGGGGAACAACTCCGGCTGAATGCCCAGCAAGTTGCCACGATCGGCAGGCTCGCCTTCATTGACGGCCAGGGAAATGCGCAGGTCCGACAGGTAATGCGCCACAGGGCGCTCCTGGGTCCAGACCAGATACGCGGCGACGGCGGCAACCAGGGCCATGACGAGGGTGAACGCTAGAAGTTTACGCATGGGGCAACAGACAACAGACCGTGTGCAGGGTTCGCCGACTAGGGTAGGGCTCAGGCACCTGCTTGCCAAGGGGCGCTGTGCATTTGGATCAATAACTTGTCAGTTTCAGTCATTGAGCGGCAGTCCATCGCCTCTTAGTCTGTGGGACATAAACCGATGGCAGGCCATTCGAGCCTGCCACGTCCCGTGATGATCCGTTGTGGAGCTGTACCATGACCGCTGCTGCCTACCCGCACCTGCTGGCCCCGTTGGACCTGGGTTTTACCACCTTGCGCAATCGCACCCTGATGGGCTCGATGCACACAGGCCTTGAAGAAAAGCCAGGTGGTTTCGAGCGCATGGCCGCCTACTTTGCCGAGCGCGCCCGTGGCGGTGTCGGCCTGATGGTCACCGGCGGGATTGGCCCGAACGACGAGGGCGGCGTGTATGCCGGTGCGGCCAAGCTGACCACTGACGAGGAAGCGCAGAAGCACAAAATCGTGACCCAGGCCGTGCACGAAGCGGGCGGCAAGATCTGCATGCAGATCCTTCACGCCGGGCGGTATGCCTACAGCCCCAAGCAAGTCGCACCGAGCGCGATCCAGGCGCCGATCAACCCGTTCAAGCCCAAGGAACTGGACGAAGAAGGCATCGAAAAGCAGATCCAGGATTTCGTCACTTGCTCGCTGCTGGCCCAGGTCGCCGAATACGACGGCGTGGAAATTATGGGTTCCGAAGGCTACTTCATTAACCAGTTCCTGGCCGCCCACACCAACCATCGCACCGACCGTTGGGGTGGCAGCTACGAAAACCGCATGCGCCTGGCGGTGGACATCGTGCGCCGCGTGCGTGAAGCCGTGGGCCCGAACTTCATTATTATCTTCCGCCTGTCGATGCTCGACCTGGTCGAAGGCGGCAGCAGCTGGGAAGAAATCGTGCAGTTGGCCAAGGCCATCGAGCAGGCCGGTGCGACCCTTATCAACACCGGTATCGGCTGGCACGAAGCGCGCATCCCGACCATCGCCACCAAAGTGCCGCGTGGCGCGTTTAGCAAAGTCACCGCCAAGCTGCGCGGTGCGGTGCAGATTCCGCTGATCACCACCAACCGTATCAATACGCCGGACATTGCCGAGCAGATCCTCGCCGAAGGCGATGCCGACATGGTCTCGATGGCGCGGCCATTTTTGGCTGACCCGGAGTTCGTCAACAAGGCGGCGGCCGGCCGCGCCGATGAAATCAACACTTGCATCGGCTGCAACCAGGCCTGCCTGGACCACACCTTTGGCGGCAAGCTGACCACCTGCCTGGTCAACCCGCGCGCCTGCTACGAAACCGAGCTGAACTACCTGCCGGTCAAGCAGATCAAGAAAATCGCCGTGGTCGGCGCCGGTCCTGCAGGCCTGGCAGCGGCTACCGTGGCGGCGGAGCGCGGCCACCAAGTGACGTTGTTCGATTCCGCCAGCGAAATCGGCGGCCAGTTCAATATCGCCAAGCGCGTGCCGGGCAAAGAGGAGTTCTTTGAAACCCTGCGCTACTTCAAGCGCAAATTGCAGACCACACACGTTGAGGTGTGCCTCAACACCCGTGTGGATGTCGCGCAACTGGCGGCGGGCGGGTATGACGAGATTATCCTCGCCACCGGCATTGCGCCGCGCACCCCGGCCATCCCGGGTATCGACAACGCCAAGGTGCTGAGTTACCTGGACGTGATTCTTGAGCGCAAGCCGGTGGGCAAGCGCGTGGCGGTGATCGGCGCTGGCGGGATCGGCTTTGACGTCTCTGAATTTCTGGTGCACGCCGGCGTGTCCACCAGCCTGGACCGCGAAGCGTTCTGGAAAGAGTGGGGCATCGACACGCAGCTGCAAGCCCGTGGTGGCGTGGCCGGTATCAAGCCGGCGCCGCATGCGCCGGCGCGTGAAGTGTTCCTGCTGCAACGCAAAACCTCCAAGGTCGGCGACGGCCTGGGCAAGACCACCGGCTGGATCCACCGCACAGGCCTGAAGAACAAACAGGTGCAGATGCTCAACAGCGTCGAATACCTGAGCATCGATGACCAGGGTCTGCATATCCGCATCGGCGCCGAAGGCGAGCCGCAGCTGCTGGCGGTGGACAACATCGTCATCTGCGCCGGGCAAGACCCGCTGCGCGAGCTGCAGGACGGCCTGGTCGCCGCAGGCCAGAACGTGCACCTGATCGGCGGCGCCGACGTGGCGGCCGAGCTGGATGCCAAGCGCGCCATCAACCAGGGCTCGCGCCTCGCTGCCGAGCTGTAAGACGGAAAAAGGGGCGGTGTTAGACTACCGCCCCTTTTTCTATTCAGATGCCTCCCGATGGGCCCTTTCGACTGGCTTCCCCACGCGCCCCTTGAACTGTTGCAGCTGGATTGGCTGAACGGCGTCGAGGTGGCCGTGCTGCGCCTGGACCGCATCGACCCGCTGATCAGCGGTAACAAATGGTTCAAGCTCACCCAGCACCTGGCCGATGCCCAGGCGGCCGGAGCCCGCGGAGTCATCAGCCTCGGCGGCGCGCACTCCAACCACCTGCACGCGCTGGCGGCGGCCGGCAAACGCTTCGGTTTCCCGACCGTAGGCCTGTTGCGCGGCCATCCGCAAGACACACCCACTGTGCTCGACCTGAAAGCCTTCGGCATGCAGCTGCATTGGCTCGGTTACGGCGGCTATCGCGCGCGGCATGCGGCGGATTTCTGGTTGCCGTGGCACGCACAATACCCGCAACTTTACCCCGTGCCGGAAGGCGGCGGTGGAATCGCCGGTGCCTTGGGCTGCGCGGTATTGGTCGATCAAGTGCGCGCGCAATTGAACACCCTGGGCTGGGCCGACTACGACGCGTGGTGGTTGGCGGCGGGCACCGGTACGACCCTGGCCGGGTTGACGTTGGCCGAGGCGGGCGCGCGCACGGTCTATGGCGCAATGGCGGTGCCGGACGACCACGGCGTCGCTCAAAACGTGCAGGCTATCGTGCAGCAAGGGTATGAATTAGTGGACGCAAGCCGAGGCGGTTTCGCCAAGGTCGATCCGTTATTGCTTGAATTCATGCACGCCACGGAACAGGCCAGTGGTGTGCCGCTGGAGCCGCTTTACACCGCCAAGGCCTTGCTGGCGCTCAAGCAGCAGATCGAGGCCGGGCGTTTTCCTCCCGGCACTCGTCTGATCTTCGTGCATACCGGCGGCCTGCAAGGTCGCCGTGGGTTTGCGTAGAGCCTTAGCCGCCGGTTTTGACTCGACCGGGCATCATCCGCAGCGCCGTGTTGTCGCGCAGGATGTAGTGGTGAATGATCCCGGCCAATGCATGCAGCCCGATCAGCCAGTAGCCGACCTTGCCGAACAGCACATGCCAGTGCTCAATCTCTTTGGCCAGAGCCTTGTTTTCAGCGATCAACGGCGGCAGCTCAATGCCATAGAACATCACCGAATGCCCCTCGGCACTGACAATCAGCCAGCCGGCGATCGGCATGCCGATCATCAACGCATACAGCGCAACGTGCATCAGCGTGGCCAACAGGCTTTGCCATTGCGGGGGGGCCGGCACGATTTTCGGCGCAACGCCCAGGCTGCGCGCGAACAAGCGCAGCCACACCAGCACGAACACGGTGAGGCCAAACATGAAGTGCATTTCGACGATCAACGTACGCGCGCCACTGCCTTTGGGAAACTGGCCGCGTAACTCTATGCAGGCGTAAACCACCGCCAGTAGCACCACCATCAACCAGTGCAGCGCAATCGACATGGTGCTGTAGCGTGTATCGGAGTTTTTCCACGGCATCGCTGTGTTCCTCACTCATCAGGGCAAACCTCCGTTCTTGGTGACGGAGTCCTTTAACTGTATGCCGGTTTTGAGCGCTTTGCCTGGCGTAAATGCCGTTGTTTTGACCTCAATCAGTGGCTTTGCGGCATTTCACCGCGCGCCAGGCGCTGATTGATATCGGTGATCACTGCAGGCAGGTCGTTGATAGTGTCGATCAGGTAGTGCGGGCGCGAGCCTTCAAAGAGTTTCTCGATGCGTTTGCGCTCGCTGTTCAGGGTGGCGGCGTCCAGGTTTCGAAATTGCTCATATGTCAGGCCCAGGGCGTTGCCGGAGCAGGTCAGCGCCACTGTCCACATGCCGGCGCGGCGGCCTTCGAGGATGCCCGGCACGGTGTCATCGACCTTTACGCAAGCCGCCACATCATCGATGCCCAGCGCGATCACGTTGGCCAGTGCCTGGGCCGGCCATGGGCGGCCGTTGGGCACTTCGTCGGTGGCGACCACGTGATCGGCGAAGTAGCCATTGGTGGCGGCCAGGGCGACGACTTTGTCCATGACTTGCTTGGGGTAGCCGGAGCAGGAACCGATCTTGATGCCTTGCACACGCAGCCGCGCAATGGTGTCGAGGGCGCCGGGAATCAGCGCCGAGTGTTCGGCTATCTTCTCGATCTGCAATGGCATGAAGCGCTGGTAGATGGCGGTCACGTCATCATCCGTCGGCGTACGGCCGAACGCCTTGCGGTAACGCTCGGCCACCTGCGGCTGGTCGCAAAGGGTGCGGATATGGTCCCACTTGCCCATGCCCATCGGGCCACGGGCCTCTTCGATGGAGACTTGCACATCGAATTCGGCGAAGGCTTCGACAAAGATCTGGGTGGGGGCGAACGAGCCGAAGTCGACCACGGTGCCGGCCCAGTCGAGGACAACGGCCTGGAGGGTGTTGGGGTTTTGATAGTTCATGGTTCAAATCCTGTGGGTAATGGGGCAATCAGACGTCCAGCACTTCCATTTCTTGCAGCACCTGCGCGATCGCCTTGACCGCTGCGCGCATGCCGGCCGCATCGACGTGGCCGATACAGCCCACGCGGAAGGTTTCCACTTGGGTCAGTTTGCCGGGGTAAAGGATGAAACCCTTGGCCTTGACCCGTTCGTAGAAGTCCTTGAATTGGTAACGCGGGTCTTTTGGCGCATGAAAGGTGACGATGATCGGCGCCTGGATCGCTGCCGGCAGGAAGCTGCGCAGGCCCACTTCGGCCATGCCGTCCAGCAGCGCCTGACAGTTGCGTGCGTAGCGTTGGTGACGCGCCGGCAGGCCACCCTCTTCGTGGTATTGCAGCAGCGCTTCGTGCAGGGCGGCGACCACGTGCGTTGGCGGGGTGAAGCGCCATTGCCCGGTCTTGGCCATGTAGCGGTGCTGGTCGAACAGGTCCATCGCCAGGGAGTGGCAGTTGCCTTGGGCGGCGGCCAGCGACTGTTTGTCGGCAAACACGAAACCCATGCCCGGCACACCTTCCAGGCATTTGCCCGAGGCGGCGATCAGCGAGTCGAACGGCACTTCGCGAGCGTCAATTGGCAGCGCACCGAAGGAACTCATGGCGTCGATGATCAGGCGCTTGCCGTGGCTTTTCACCACCTCGGCGATCTGCGGCAGCGGGTTGAGAATGCCGGTGCTGGTTTCGCAGTGGATCAGCGCCACGTGGGTAATGGCCGGGTCGGCGAGCAGCAGACGGCTCACATCGGCTGCAGTGGTCGGTTCATCCTCGGCGGTTTCAAAGGTGCTGAAATCGCGGCCGAGCACTTCGCAGATCCTGGCCAGGCGCTTGCCGTAGGCGCCGTTGATCAACACCAGCACCTTGCCATTGCGCGGCACCAGGGTGCCGATGGCGGCTTCGACGGCAAAGGTGCCGCTGCCTTGCAGGGGCACGCAGTGATGACTGTCGGCAGCGTTGAGAATCGCCAGCAACTGCTCGCAGACGCTGGCGGTGAGTTGGTTGAATCGCTGGTCCCATGAACCCCAATCCACCAGCATGGCCTGACGCGTACGCACGGACGTGGTCAGCGGGCCGGGTGTGAGCAGAATGGGCGTGGCGGTGGTCATCTCAAGTCCTCGCAAGTCTCGGGGGTTGAATCTACGGCGCCTAAATTGCAGTTTGGCTTGTTATCAATCAAATTGTTTGTTGTTATGCGAGCTATCAGTGAGGCCGATAGCTATGAACTTGTTCCAACTGCGTGCATTCGATGCCGTAGCCCGCGAGGGCAGTTTCACCCGGGCCGCGGCGCGGCTGTTCATCAGCCAGCCGGCGGTGACCGGGCACATCAAGGCTCTGGAGGAGCACTATCAGATCCCGTTGTTACGGCGTACGGCGCGGCGGGTGGAGTTGACCGAGGAGGGCACGCGCCTGGCGGCGATCACCCGCGCGATCTTCGGCCTGGTGGACGAGGCCCAGACCCTGCTGGAAGCCAACCGTCAGTTGCTCACCGGGCGCCTGGAGGTGGCGGCCGACGGCCCGCATCTGGTGATGCCGATGATCGCCAGGTTACGTGCGCGCTACCCGGGCATCACCGTGAACCTGCGCTTGGGCAATGCTCAGGAAACCCTGGCGGCGCTGTTGTCCGAGCATGCGGATGTGGCGGTGCTCACCGAGGTGGAACCGCGCAATGGCCTGCACCTGCAAGCCCTGAACGAATCGCGCATCTGCGCCTTGGTGCCGGCAGGGCATCCGTGGCTGGCCGACCCGGCGGGCATTCGCCTGGAGCAATTGCATGAAGTGATCATGGTGCTTCGCGAGCCCGGCTCGATTACCCGGCGCACCTTCGACAGCGCGTGCGCCAGCGCCGCTGTGCAGCCCAAAGTCTTGCTCGAACTGGACAGCCGTGAGGCGGTGACCGAAGCCGTCGCCGCTGAACTGGGCGTGGGGGTCGTGTCGTCAATGGAGGTCAGCCGCGATCCGCGCGTGCATGCCATTTCCTTGCAGGGCGACGGGCTGGTCAACCGGCACATGCTCGGTTGCATGCAGCGACGCCGCTCACTGCGCCTGATTCAGGCGTTTTTCGAGTTGGCGTGTTGACGGTTTTTTGCTGGAACGAATTTTTTTTGCCCTATAAACTCTGCCCCCAAAGCGCCGGCCAGTAGACGTCTCGGCGCGATGGACAGAAGAGAGTGAGTCATGGGCGCACAGTGGAAAGTCAAACATAAAGAAGCGGCATCCAATGCCAAGGGCAAGATCTTCGGCAAGCTGGTGAAAGAAATCACCATTGCTGCCCGCAACGGAGCCGACACCGCGACCAACGCCCACCTGCGTCTGGTGGTTGAGCAAGCCAAAAAGGCTTCGATGCCCAAGGAAACCCTGGAGCGCGCGATCAAGAAAGGCGCCGGCCTGCTGGGTGAAACCGTGCAGTACCACCGCGTGACCTACGAAGGGTTCGCCCCGCACCAGGTGCCGCTGATCGTCGAGTGCGTGACCGATAACATCAACCGCACCGTGGCGGAAATCCGCGTGGCGTTCCGCAAAGGTCAGTTGGGTGCTTCGGGCTCTGTGGCCTGGGACTTCAACCACGTCGGCCTGATCGAAGCGTCGCCGGACACGCCGGACGCTGATCCGGAAATGGCGGCTATCGAAGCCGGCGCCCAGGACTTTGAAGACGGCGAAGAAGAGGGCACGACCCTGTTCATCACCGAAACCACCGACCTGGATGCCGTGCAGAAAGCCCTGCCGGAGCAGGGTTTCACGGTGTTGTCGGCCAAGTTGGGCTACATCTCGAAGAACCCGGTGAGTGGTTTGACCGATGAGCAGATGGCCGAAGTCGAAGCCTTCCTGGAAGGCCTGGACAACCATGACGACGTGCAGGATATGTTCGTCGGCCTGGCTGGCTGATTTATCGCTGAATAGAACGCGGTAAAAAATGTGGGAGCGGGCTTGCTCGCGAATGCAGTGTGTCAGTCACCCAATCAGTGACTGACACTACGCATTCGCGAGCAAGCCCGCTCCCACATTTGATCAGTGGCGTGGCAGAGATTGCAGCAAGGTCTCGATCTCTTCAAAGCTCGGCCGCGCCAACACATCAGGCTGGCAGCAGCTGTTCTGCAGCGCGACCAACGCCTGGTCGTTGAACGGCGTGTCAACCCGCTCCAGCAACTCCCCCAGCAATACCCCAAACGCGCGCACTTCAATACGCTGCAACGCCTGGGTTTCCAAGGTGTCCGCCGTGGCATGGAACGACGCCGCGCCAAAATCCCCGAGCAAGCAATCACCTTCGGCATTCCACAGAATGTTGTGGCCATACAGGTCGCCATGGGTAATGCCGTGGCGGTGCAAATGGGCCGCCACCGACGCTATGCCGCGCGCCATGCGCAAGGCCACTTCGGGGCTGAAGCGCGTGTCGGGCGCGTAGATATCGCGCGTGCAGGACGCCAGGCTCGGCAGCGCGGCAAGGTTGCGATAGCTCGGGTCGATCAGGTCCATCACCAGCGCGGCCTGGTCATCGGGATGGCCCACCACGCGGCCTTCCACCTTGATCAGGTTGGGGTGCAGCCCGGCGGCGATGCAGGCCTGCATTTCGTGCAGCGGAGAGCCGTCGCTGGTGATCGTGCCTTTGTACAGTTTGACTGCGACTGACAACCCCCGCGGTCGCCACGCCGCCTTGCGAATGATCCCCGAGGCGCCTTCGCCCAGTACTTCGCCCAGTTCGAGTTCCGACCAGGGGATGTTCGGTGTCGCGTCATCGCCCGCCACAGCCACGGCCATTTCCACCGGGTTACCGGCATAGGCCAGCCAGGTCAGGCTCGGCAGCGTCAGCAGCCACTGCGGCAGTTGCGTCAGGCGGTTGGCGGCGATGCGGATCAGTTCCAGGTTGTGGCAGTTGGCCAGGCTTTGCGGCAGGTGCGCCAGTTGGTTGCCGGCCAGCATCAGTTTCTGCAGCAACGGCCGCTTGCCCAATTCGCTGGGCAATTGGCTGATGCAGTTATCGGTGAGGATCAGCCAGCGCAACTGCGGCGGCAGGGCGGCGGCGGGCACGTGGCTGATCTGGTTGGCCTTGAAGCCGATCATGCTCAGCTGTGCGCACTGGCCCAGGCACGCCGGCAGCTCGGTGAAGGCGTTGTCCGAGCAAAACAGCACGCGCAGGTGCGACAGGCGATGCAGGTCGTCGGGCAGGCTGCTCAGGGCGTTGCCCGTGAGGTTGAGGATTTGCAGGGAGTCGGCCAGTTCGAAGATTTCCCGCGGGAATTCGGTCAGCCCGCAGGACAGGTCCAGGCGCGTGATGCCAGCCAGTTGGCCGGCCTTGAGTTGGGCGAGGGTATTCATGAACGGCGCAGTCACTCGGCAAGAGGGCGTAAAAAGGCGCTCATGATACCGGGTGAGGCGCCGGTTGCGGGCAGACGGTTTGCAATTGGTTCAGGCGGCTCGCGGTGCGAGCGAGGTCGATGGCCTGCCCTTCAAGGGCATGCGCCAAGGGGTGTTGGCCGATCAGCGTCAGGCGTTTGTCCTGGTCGTACAGCACGTCCACCAGGTTGATAAACCGCTGTTGCACGGCAATCGGGCAGTCTGCCAACTGGGGCAGCCCGTCGACAATCCAGTGGTCGAAGTCCTCGCAGAGCAGCAAGTAATCCATCACGGCCGTGAGTTGTTCGCACAGGTCGTTGAAGGTGAACGCGAGGGTTGGCGCCTGATGGTGGCGACATATCAGCTGGCGGTTGCCGACGGTCAGGCGTTGCGCAGGGCAATCGGTGGTGGGCAGTCCGAGCATTTCACGCTGGGCGGGCGTGCCCGGCCAAACATACTGGCCGGCGCTGAAGTGCTGCTCGGCATGTGCTTGGGGCAAGCTGCGAAAATCCTGGGGTGAGCTGACCTCCAGCACGTCCATCCGCGCGGCAATCAGGTCGATCACCGGTTTGAAGCGTTCGTGGTACAGCGGGTTGGGCAGCAGCCCCTCGGGTGCATAGTTTGAGGTCACCAGCACCAGCACGCCGCGCTCGAACAAGGCCTTGAACAACCGGCTGATAAGCATGGCATCGCCGATATCGTGAACATGGAATTCGTCGAAACACAGCACCCGGCATCCCGCCAGCAGCTCATCGAGGGTCACGCCCAGGGCGTCGTCGTGCTCACGGTGCGCAAACATGCCCCGATGCAGGCGGGCAAAAAACGCATGGAAGTGCACGCGCTGCTTGTCGGCAATCGGCAGCGCCTGGAAGAACCCATCGAGCAGCCAGCTCTTGCCGCGCCCCACCGGGCCGTGCAGGTACAGGCTGCGCGTTGCAAGGTTGGCGAGCAGGTGCTGGGTCTCGCGGGCGAGGGCGGCAATCGCCCGGTTTTGGCCTGCGCTCAGGGTATAGCCCTGTTGCCTGGCTTTGTTCTCAAAGAACGCCGGGATAGGCGAGGGGGCCAGGACGGCGGTTTTTTTGCCCAGCAAACGATGAATCAGGGGAAGCACAGCCAATGCAAGTCACTCTGTCGTGCGGTGGTCGCTCACTTTAGGGCGCCCGAAGCGATTTGACCATTAGAGAAGCGCGCCGCCAGCTATCTCGAAAAAGCATGGCATGGGGGCAATCCTGGGCAAACTGGCGGTTTCTCCTTAAATGGCTAACCTCATACACAGTTGTCACCCCTGTATAAGGAATTGGGGCTGTGAAGGGACGAGCAGTATTGGCAGTGATGGGCGCCATACTCTGTAACACGGTTTACGCTGCGCAACTTCAGGTAGAAGTGCGCATCGACGTGCAACGGGGCTGCCAGCTGGTGGGCATCACCCGCGATGCGGGTATCGAGCAGCTGGGCGTGTTGGACTTTGGCAGCGGCCCGCGTCTGGATGACCCGGCCGGCCCGTTGAGTGCGGCCTTGATCAGCCAGCGCCAGCCGCGCCTGGAATGCAACCCGGACACACCCTATCAAATGCGCGTTGACGGCGGCCTGCATGGCGGCGTCGGCGAAGTGCGCTACCTCAGCGCCGCGACCCCCTCGAGCAAACCTATTCCCTATCGCCTTTACGCCGACGCCGCGCGACGTATTGCCTTGCCCGTGAATGAACCGCTCAGTGGCCGCGTGCCGGACTCGGGCAGCGTCGACTTGCCCTTATATGGCCGCATCGAACCGCTCAAGGACATCCCCGCCGTCGGCCGCTACACCGACCTGCTCAAGGTCACGGTCACATGGTAAGCCGGGGCTGGGCCCTCGTGGCCATGGGCGGCCTGTTGCTACTGGCGGAGGACGCCCAGGCGGCCGTGGCCGGGCAGATTCATGCGCGGCTGGTGATAACCGCCAGTTGTGAGGTGAGCAAGGGCGCCGCAAGCGCGCCCGTGAGCGCGCCCGTGAGCCCTGTGGGCGGCACGGCAATGCTCGACTTTGGCAGCCAGGGGCCGACTTGGATCAACCCACTGGGCGCAGCCGTTTCCGATGGCGACAAGGCGCCGCTGTCGGTGTCCTGCAACCCGTCGGTGGTCAGCAGTTTCACCGTGACTATCGACGGCGGCGCGCACGGCGATGGCACCACGCGACGCTTGAGCAACGGGCGTCAGACCATTCCGTATCGGCTGTCGGCTGATCCGCTGGGCCACAGCACTTACAGCGTTGGCCAACAACGCAATTTCGTCGTGACCAAGGGCACGCAAGTACCGATCCCGGTATTTGGCTCGGTGGTGGCGAATACCAGGGCCCTACCGGCCGGCATCTACACAGACACCCTGACGGTGACTCTGGATTGGTAAATCATGAGGATGAACATCATGCATGCACTTGTATCGAAAGCAGTTTTTCCATTGATGGCACTGGTGTGGGTGTCGGGTGCGCAGGCGGCCACGGTCGCCGGCACCGTCACCGCAACGCTGGTGCTGACCAGCAGCTGCCAGGTCAATGGCGCGGCGGCCACCGGCGGGATGAGCTTCGGTAACTTGAACTTCGGTACGGCCAACAGCCTGTTCACTGAAGCCGACGGCCAGGTGCTGGGCGGCGGCGGTGGCGCGTTGTCGATTCTGTGTTCGGCGGGCACTTCACCGACGCTGACCGTGTCTGCCGGCGCCAACGACGGCAAGTCCGTGGGCGGTGGCCGCGCGCTGTACGACGGTGTGGCCAATTACGTGCCGTATGACCTGTTCACCGACAGTGGTCACTCCAATTTGCTCGCCATCGGTGGGGTGATCAACCTGGCACCCAGCACGGGCGTGGCCCAGGCGGTGAATATTTACGGTAAGGCCAACGGCAAGGCCGGGCTGCCGGCCGGGACTTACACCGACACGGTCAACGTGACGCTGACGTTCTGAGTGCCATGAGTCGGGCAGGGTGGGCGGCGTGTGTGGTGTGCATCGGCTGGGGCATGCCGGTGTCGCTGCTGGCGGTGACCAGTCAGTCGTTCCAGGTCAGCGCGACCATCACCCCTGGATGCCTGGTGGTGGGTGGCGGCACGAACTACGGCAGCCTGGCCTTCGGCACTTATTCGGCCCTGGCGACCAGCACCGCGTCTGTCGCACTCACGGCGGGCGTGACCCTGCAATGTACACCGGGGGTTGCGCTGAGCATGAGTGTCGATGGCGGTTTGCACAACAACAGCGGTCGGCGGATGCAGCTCAATAGCGGCACTGCCCAAGTGGCTTATCAACTGTTTCGGGACGCGGCGTTCAGCCAGAGCCTGGGCATCAGCCAAAGCGTGAGCGTGGCCTACACCAACGCAGCCAGCATCACCTTGCCGATTTATGGGCGAGTGCAGTTACCGGGTAATACGCCTGGGGGGACGTACAGCGACACGTTGCAGGTGCAGCTGTCGTGGTAAGGCGATTGGCAATGAGGAGTAAGACTTATGGATGCAGCTTCCCGGCACTTTTGGGCAGCAGGTTTGAGCGCGTTGTTGGCGTTGACGGCAGGGCAGGCGCAGGCGGCAAGCTCCGTGCTGATCTGGCCGATTGACCCGGTGCTGGAGGCCGACCAACAGGCCAGCGCCCTGTGGCTGGAAAATCGCGGCACGGAGACCGCCAACCTGCAAATCCGCGTGTTTGCCTGGACCCAAAGTGGTTTTGATGAGCAGTACCAGAACCAGCGCGACGTGATCGGCAGCCCGCCGGTGGCGAAGATCGAGCCGGGGCAGAAACAGCTGGTGCGCCTGACCCGGACCAAAGAGGTGCCGCCGGGCCGGGAACTGGCCTACCGGATCATCATCGATGAAATCCCCCCGGCCACGCCGCCTGCGGCCCCGGCTGATGGCAAGACGGCCGCCGCGATTCGCTTCCAGATGCGCTATTCGGTGCCGCTGTTCGCCTATGGCCCGGGCCTTTGGAGCAAGGTCGACGGTACACGCGAGCGCGACCCCAAAAGCGCCGGCAAGCCGGACCTGAGCTGGAAAAAGGTCACGGTGGGCGGGCGCAACTACGTCGAAATGCGCAACCAGGGCGCCGTGCACGCGCGCTTGACCGACGCCACGTTCAAACAGGGCGGCCAGCCGCGGCCGCTGGTGGAAGGCCTGATGGGCTATGTGCTGCCGGGCGCAACCATGCGCTGGCCGGTGCCGGAGGGGCTGCCGGCTGATCAGCCGCTGCAGGTGCGAGTCAATGGTGCGACGCAATTGGAGAACCTTGCACCCGGGCGATAAATCAGTGCGGTAGGGCATGGAGCAGCCCTTGGTGTTAACGGATGGAGATGTCCATTGATGGACGCAAAGCCTTGGTGAGCCATGAACGGGCGAGAGGTTTATGGCGATCGGTGTGGGTGGTGAGTGGCCTGTCTGGCCTGGTGCTTGCGGTGCCAAGTGTGGCCGCGCCATTGCCGCCCCCTCCCAGCAGTATGGAGGCTGTTGCCGATGCGCAGTTGTTTCTGGAACTGGTGGTCAACCAGAGGGATACCGGGCGCGTGGTCGCCGTCAATCAGCGTGCCGGGCAGTTGTTTTTGCCGGCGTCGGTGTTGCAGGACATCGGTATGAAGCTGCCGGGTGAGGTGCCCGCCGAGGTTGCGCTGGAAAACCTGCCAGGCATGCACACCGATTACGACAGCCAGGGCCAGCGCCTGATGCTCAGCGTGCCGCCGGCCTGGTTGCCGGAGCAATTTATCGGCAGTCGCGACAATTACCCGCGCACCCAGGCGCTGACCAGCTTTGGCGCGCTGCTCAACTATGATGCCTACCTCAACGACACCGATGACGCCGGCACCTACCTCGGCATCTTCAACGAAGTCAGATTGTTCGACACCTGGGGCACCTTGTCCAACACCGGCCAGTACCGCACCACCCTTGGCCGGGAGACAGCCGGCAGCAGCCTGTACAACGGCTATCGGCGTTATGACACCACGTGGCGGTTTTCCGACGACGAGCGCCTGCTGACCTATGAGGCCGGCGATGTGATCAGCGGCGCTTTGCCGTGGAGCACCTCAGTGCGTCTTGGCGGGGTACAGGTGTCGCGCGATTTTGGCGTGCGTCCGGATTTGGTCACCTACCCGCTGCCACAGTTTGCCGGTGAGGCCGCCGTGCCGTCGTCGGTGGACCTGTTTATCAACGGCTACAAAACCAGCAGCGCCGACCTGCAGCCTGGGCCGTACACCCTGACCAACGTGCCGTTCATCAACGGCGCGGGTGAGGCGGTGGTGGTGACCACCGACGCCCTGGGCCGGCAGGTCTCGACCACGGTGCCGTTCTACGTCACGAGTACGCTGTTGCAAAAGGGCTTGTCGGACTTTTCGGTGGCGGCGGGGAACCTGCGCCGCGACTACACCGTGCGCGATTTTGGCTACGGCGCTGGCGTGGCGAGCGGTACCTTTCGGTACGGGCTGTCGGATGCGTTTACCCTGGAAAGCCACGCCGAAGCCGCGGGTGACCTGGCCCTGGGCGGTGTCGGCGGCAACCTGCGCATGGGCAACTTCGGCGTGCTCAATACCGCCGTCAGCCAAAGCCAGTTCGACGGGCGCACAGGCCAGCAACTGAGCCTGGGCTACCAATACAGCAATCAGCGTTACAGCGTGTCTTATCAACGGGTAGAGCGCCGCGATGAATACGCCGACCTGAGCCTGGTCGACACGCCCTATGCCAGCCTCAGCAAGCGCAGCCAGCAAGCGACCTTGAGCCTGAACCTCAACGACTTCGGCAGCCTGGGCGTGGGCTATTTCGATGTGCAGGCGGCGGATGATTCTCGCACCCGCCTGGTGAACATGACCTGGAGCAAAGCGCTGTGGCGCAACAGCAGTTTTTACCTGTCGGCCAACCACGAAGTTGGTGACAGCAGCTGGGCAGTGCAGGCCCAAGTGGTGGTGCCCTTCGACATCTACGGCAGCCTCAGCGTGGGCAGCGAACGCAGCAAAACCGGAGAAAGCCAGCAGCGCGTCAACTACAGCCGGGCAGTGCCGGCCGAGGGCGGCGTGGGCTTTAACCTGGGTTACGCCAGCGGTGACGGGCCGGCTTATCGACAGGCCGACCTGACCTGGCGCCTGCAGTCGGTGCAATTGCAGGCCGGCGTGTATGGCAACCGCGACGCGCAAACCCGTTGGGCGGATGCCAGTGGCTCGCTGGTGTGGATGGACCACCACGTGTTCGCCGCCAACCGTGTCGACGATGCGTTTGTGGTGGTGAGCACCGATGGCGTCGGCGGCGTACCGGTGCGCTACGAGAACCAAGTGGTGGGTGAGACCGACCGCAACGGGCACTTGCTGGTGCCGTGGACCAGCGCCTACTACCGGGCCAAATACGAGATCGACCCGCTGAACCTGCCGGCCAACATGCAAGTGCCCAACGTCGAGCAACGTGTGGCCGTGCGCCGGGGCAGTGGCTACTTGCTGGAGTTTCCGGTGCGCCAGGTGCTCGCGGCGAGCATCACCCTGGTCGACGCCCAGCATCAGGAGTTGCCCCTGGGCAGCCAGGTGCGGCACGAGCAAAGCGGCGCGCTGGCGGTGGTGGGGTGGGACGGCCTGGTCTACCTGGAAAACCTGGCGGCGCACAACACCTTGCAGGTCACCGTCGGCGATGGCCAGACCTGCCAGGCGACGTTCGAACTGGATACCACGCAGGAGCAGGTACCGCTGATTGGGCCACTGGTGTGCCAATGACATAAGGAGTGTGTGTGTGCGGGTCAAGGATTGGCTGTTGCGGTTACTGTTGTTGGCAAGCCTGGGAGTGTCGGTGCAGGTGCAGGCGGTGTGCACGGTGGGCGCCACCGTACCGGCCAGTTTCGGCACCACGGTGAGTTCAATGACCGTGCGCACCACCTCCCAGCCGAGTTCGACCACCAACGCTGGCTTGAGCTGCACGTCGGCGCTGCTGTCAGTCTTGACCTCAAGTGACCATTTCTATGCGACCGTCACCGGTTCCGCGCAAGGCGGCCTGGTCGGGCCGACCGGGGACGTCATCAGCTATACGATCTACGCCAACAACACCACCGCGTTCCCAATGACGCGCGGCACCGCGTTCGATTTTGGCGGCAGTGGCGGCATTGCCGCCTCCCTTGGCCTGGTGTTCGGGCCGGGCACCAAAGTTGTGCCGCTGTATTTCGCCACCACCATCGGCAGTAACGTGGCTGCAGGTGTGTACAGCGAAACCCTGAATATCGCCTGGAACTGGAACTACTGTTCGGGCATTGGCATTGGTGGGATTTGCGCGGGCCGCGAGATCAACAACGGCACCACCACGCTGAATGTGAGCATGACCGTGGTCAATGACTGCCAGATCACTACGCCCGCCATCGCCTTTGGCAGCGCGCCGGTGGTCAGTGCATTTTCCACCGTCAACGGGCAGGCCAGCGTGGCCTGTACCAAGGGCAGCGCCTACACCGTGGGCCTCAGTGACGGGCAGAACCCGGTGAGTGTGGGTGGCCGCCGGCAGATGGTGTCCGCCGGTAACTTCCTTGCTTACGACATCTTCAAGAGTGCCAGCACGACCCGCTGGGGCAGCGTGGGCACGGCGCGTCGGGCCAGTTCAACGGCCGAGGTCAACCCTGGCAACGGCCTGGGCACGGGCAGCCAGGTGTTCAACTACAACGCCAAGGTCTATACCGACCAGACCACGCCGCCGAGCGGCATCTATCTGGACAACGTGGTGCTGGACGTGGGCTTTTAGAACTTCATCATCTGCGTGGTTGGCTGGCCCACCGGGCTGACCATCGCGTAGTTGTAGCCGCTGCCGGACCAGTACTCGGCCTGCAAGCCATCGGCGCTGCGGCTGCCGCGGGGCAGAAAGCCGTTTTCCGGGCCGGGCGGGCGGATGTAGAAGCTGATGCGCCGGCCTTGCGGGTCTTCGTACAGCACCATGGCGGCAGCGCCCTGCTCAGTGGTGAGCAAGCGCCCGCTGACCGGCTTGAAACCTGCCTGGCTCAAGTCCGGCAGGCGGTGCGCCTGGTTGAAGTAGCGATCCAGCCAGGCCTGCATCGAGCCACCGTCCTGGGCGTTGTAGTCGGCGGGCATGATGCCGTCCTGGGCAAACAGGCGGAACGCCTGCATCGCGTCGGCCATCGGCAACAGGGCAGGCTGGGTCGCTTCGCGGGCGT
This sequence comes from Pseudomonas sp. NFX183, assembly GCF_047943075.1. NCBI lineage: Bacteria > Pseudomonadati > Pseudomonadota > Gammaproteobacteria > Pseudomonadales > Pseudomonadaceae > Pseudomonas > Pseudomonas sp. NFX183. The sequence continues at coordinate 4,621,073 of NZ_CP181333.1, forward strand.
GCCAGCCGCCAACACCGCCCAGGCTGACGGCGATCAACAGCACGGCAGCCGTGGCGAAGTGGCGGCGCGATTGGTGTTTGATGCGTTGGCGAATCAGCGCCGGGTCCAGCTCGGGGTTGGCCGGTTGTTGCAAGGCCCCGCTCAATGACGCGCGCAGTGCTTGCGCATCCTGTTGCCAGGCATGCACCTGGGCGGCGACGTCGGGGTGGGCCGCCAAGTAGGTTTCAAGCACGCGGCGATCGCTCTCCAGCAGTTGCTGATCGATGTAGGCATGCAAATCGCGTTCGCTGGGGGGCAGGCTGATCATTTGAGTATCCGCAGGGAAGGGCTGGCAATTTCACCATCGCTGAGTTGGCGCAGGGCCTGGCGCGCCCGGGACAAGCGCGACATGACGGTGCCGACGGGCACCTCGAGGATGACGGCAACCTCCTTGTAGCTTAACCCTTCGACCGACACCCAGAGCAACAGGGCGCGCTGTTCGGTGTTGAGTTGGTCGAAAGCCTGCAAGGCCGATTGGGCCATCACCGTGCGCTCCACCGAAGGTTGCGCGTCGTCACGGCCGGTAAAGAAGTCGAGCATGCGCGCGTAACGCCGGCTGCGGCGGTGGGCGTCGAGGAATTGCCGGTAAAGAATCGAGAACAGCCACGCGCGCAGGTCGCCTTCGATGCGTTTATCGGCCCAGCGGGTGATTGCGCGTTCCAGGGTCGACTGCACCAGGTCGTCGGCGCTGCTGGTGTTACGGGTCAGGGACACGGCAAAGCGCCGCATCCTGGGGATCAGTTCACGTAACTGTTCGTCGAGTTCGTGCATGGGAATCTGGCTGGTCGCTACGCTGGGACTAGGGAGACGTCTGACGTTGAAGGTTATTCCCAAGCCTGAAAAATAAACACAGGGCGTGGGAATAGAGCGGATCGGCGTTCGTCTTAATGCTCCGACCTTATGTTTCACCGCTTAGGCCTCTGGCCCTGGAGTCACTTCATGGTAGATCACTCATCACCGCCCCGTCCTGCGTTGAGTACCGCGAGCCTGATCGCACGGCTCGCCGGTATCGGTGCCGTGGTTGCCGTTGTTGCCGGGGCGTTTGCCTACGTCAACGGCACCCTCGACCCACAGCGCCTGCGCCCCAAAACCCTGGTTAATGCCCTGGAAACCAATAACGGCCTGCACCCTGGCTTTCGCCGCAACCATGCCAAGGGCGTGTGCGTGGCGGGTTACTTCGAGAGCAGCCCCGAGGCGCGGGCGTATTCGAGTGCCCAAGTGTTCAGCGAAGCGAAAACGCCGGTGATTGGTCGATTTGCCTTGCCCAGCGGCAACCCTTACGCGCCGGACAGCAGTGTGCCGATCCGCAGCTTTGCCTTGCAGTTCAGCCAAGCCAACGGCCAGCAATGGCGCACGGGGATGAACAGCATGCCGGTGTTCCCGGTGGGCACGCCTGAAGCCTTTTACCAGATGCTCAAGGCGGGCGCGCCAGACCCGGCCACCGGCAAGCCGAACCCGGCGGGCATGCCGGCGTTTTTTGCCGCGCACCCGGAGACCGCGCCGTTCCTGGCGTGGGTCAAGACGGCCAAGCCGTCGGCCAGCTATGCGACAGAGACCTACAACGGCATCAATGCGTTTTATCTGGTCAGCGCTGACGGCAAGCGCCAGGCAGTGCGTTGGGGCGTCGTGCCGCAGAGCCAGGATGCAGCGGGCGATATCGCGCCTTCAGGCAGCGACTTTCTTGAAAAAGACCTGGTGCAGCGCCTAGCATTGGGCCCGCTGCGTTGGCAGTTGAACATGACCCTGGCCAACCCCGGAGACCCGCTGGACGATGCGAGCAAAACCTGGACCGGCGAACACAAGGTGCTCAACGCCGGCACCCTGGTACTGCAGAGCAGCCAGCCGCAAGCGGACGGCGATTGCCGTGATATCAACTTTGATCCGCTGATTTTGCCCAGTGGTATCCAGGCCTCCGACGACCCGCTGCTGGCGGCGCGTTCGGCAGCCTACGCCAGCTCGTACGTGCGTCGTGCCGGTGAAGTCAGCCCGCTGCACAGCGCCCCTCAGGAGTCGAAGCCATGAATGTTCAACCACGCTATTTCGCGCCGCTGGCGCGTGTGCTGCATTGGCTGATGGCGCTGATGGTCATCGCTATGTTGTTTATCGGTGCGGGCATGGCGGCGTCGGTGTCGGAGCGCCATGAGTGGCTGATTCACCTGCATAAGCCGCTGGGAATTGCGATTCTGGCGCTGGTGATCGTGCGGCTGGTGGTGCGTTTTTCCACTCGGCAACCGCCGCTGCCGGATGATTTGCCGCTGTGGCAAAGGTTGGCAGCCAAGGCCTCTCATGTGCTGTTGTACGCGTTGATGCTGGTGTTGCCGCTGCTGGGCTGGGCGATGATTTCGGCGGCCGGTGACCCGGTGATGCTCAGCAGTTCAGTGCAGTTGCCGGCGCTGGTGGGTGCGAATGCGCCGTTGTTTGCGGTGTTGCGCAAGGCCCATGGGTATCTGGCGTATCTGCTGTTTCTGACGGTGCTGTTGCACCTGGCGGCGGCGCTGTTTCACGGCTTGATTCGCCGTGACGGCGTGCTGCAAAGCATGACCGGCACCAAGGACTGATGCCGGGGGCGGGGCGGCTTAGCGCAGTGCCGTGACGATATCGGCAACCGTGCTCAATACGTCCTTGCCCAGCTGTTTGGAGCGCTCACCTGACCAACCGGTTTTCGGGTTGGGCGCATCGTCGTTGTCCTTGAAGGGCATCTCCAGGGTCAGCGACAGACAGTCGAATTTCTCTCCGACGGCATTGCAGGCCAGCGTCATGTTGGCCTCGCCCGGCAGGTCGCGGGTGTAACCGTGGGTGGTCTGGAAATCGCGAGTCAATGCGCTCAAGTGGTTGCGAAAGTGTTTTTCCAGCGCTTCGATGCGAGGCGTGTAGCCGGGGTTGCCTTCGCAGCCGGCGGTGAACACGTAGGGGATTTCTTCGTCGCCGTGGATATCGAGAAACAGGTCGACGCCGTATTTTTCCATCTGCTGCTGGGCGAACAGCACTTCAGGGCTGATTTCCTGGCTGGCGCTCTGCCAGGCACGATTGAGGTCCTGGCCCATGGCATTGGTGCGCAAGTGGCCGTGGAAGGCGCCGTCGGGGTTCATGTTGGGGATCAGGTACAGGTCAGCCACGGACAACAGTTTTTTCAGCTCGGCGTCACCGTCCTGTTGCAGGCGTTCGATGACGCCTTCCATGAACCATTCGGCCATGTGCTCGCCGGGGTGTTGCTGGGCGATGATCCAGACCTTGCGCTGGCCCTCGCCACCCTTGCCGCGGCGCAGCAGTTGGATATCACGGCCTTCGGCACTTTTGCCGGTGGCGAGTAACTGGGTACCGGCGCGGTTCAAGGCCTGCTCGATCAAGGCGTCGTGACGCTCGCGGCTGTAGGGTTCGAAGTAGGCGATCCAGGCCTGTTTTTCGCGGGTTTCCAGGCTGATGTGCAATGTTTCGCCATCAAAGCGCGTGGGAACGCGAAACCAGTTGATATGGTCGTAGGACGCCACGGCGTTGTAGCCGCTCCAGGCGTTTTTGTAAGAGGACTGACTCGCGTTACTCAGGCGAAAGGTGTGGGTGTGGCCCACGTGCATGCCTTCGGCCTTGAAGTGGAACCACTGGAAGTGTGCGCTGCGGGTGTCGGGTTTGATCGCCAGCAATAACTGATAGGCATCACTCGCATCCAGAACCTGGATGTTGCCACTGTCGAAGTCGGTGCTGATCTTGATGGAGGTCAAGGCCACGGTCATAGTCTGATTGCCTGAATATGAGTGTTGTGGCGGATATCTTACACAGGAGTCAGGCAAAATCTTGATGCAATATTTTTGCACGGGGGAGGGGGGGCATCATCCCTGACGCAGCAGCAGCTTAGAATCTATGAGATTGATTCTCAAGCGCTATTTCGGAAAGATCGGGCCTGGAGCGCTCGTTCGGCTTTCTTTTGAAGATGGTCTTTTGCTACCATGCGCGCCATCAAGCAACACACAGTCTTCATTAGCCTGAAGCCATGCCAGGGAAACTGGCAAAAAAAAGACCCGGCCAAAGAGCCGGGTCAAAAACCGTGATTAGCCTGATGAGGAGATATTCCAAGAGTCCGACCTAAGGTCCCTTGGTCTATCGACTGATCTCGCGATCAGCTGAGCCCAATAATAATCATTATCATTTGCAAGTCAAATGTTTTTATCCGTGGGATAGAAATATTTTTGCTTCGTGTCTGTTATGCGTTTGCCTGAGCCGCTGGCGACTGCAACGTCCGCTCCACCATCACCTTCGCCATATCAATCAAATACACCACTGAAAACGCCAGGTCCCGCTGGTTGCCCTGCCGGCTGCTCGCCAGTTCGTAGGCCGCCGCTGCTGCGCTGCGTAACAGCTCCGAAGCATGCACCAGGGCATCCTCGTGGCTGACGTTGGGCTTGATGTCGAAGAAGCTCTCTTCCGGGAGCGGTGCCGACACATCCTCTTTCAAGTAATGATCCAATGCGCGCTGGGCCGCGCCGCTGGTGCGCAGCCCCGACAGTTGTTCGGTTTCAGCGGTGCCGGGCAGATGATACGGGCGGGTCGTCATGAGGGTGGCTACTCTGAGTGAATGTCGAAAACCTGCGCCTGATAGTAATACGAATCGTATTTATGTCATTTGATGGATTACTACAAACTGTTTATTGTCGTGGCATCTGCACAACGTATTGTCACGGCCCATGGATAACTGGATAGCGTTGGTCAAAGCCAACATGAAAGACCGCAAGGTCACGCAGGATGAACTGGCTGAACGCCTGGGCATGTCCCAGGGCGGCGTGGGCCATTGGCTCAACAAGCGCCGCGTGCCAAGCCTGGCGGACATGAACCGGGTGCTCGCCGAGTTAGGGTTGGAGTATCTGGAGGTTGCGCTGGAAATTCGGCAGAAAGCCGATCAGGCCCCGCCCCTGGAAAAACACTACAACCCGTATTTTCGCTACCCGGTCAGCGACTGGAAGGGCGTCTGCGAAATACGTGAAGAGCGCCCGGCCTACGGCGCCGCACGTTTTGAACTGACCGATTACCACGCCCGGGGCGAAGCCTACTGGCTGCCCGTGACGGGAGACGCGATGACTGCCCCCAGTGGTTTGAGCATTGGCGCTGGCATGTTGATTCTGGTGGACCCGGCCATTGACGCCGAACCCGGCAAACTGGTGGTCGCCCAATGGGCCGACAGCCCCCGGGCGACCTTTCGCCAGTTAATGGAAGAAAGCGGCCAGCGTTACCTGGTGCCGCTCAATCCCACCTACCCCAAGCAGCTGTTCACCGACGACTGCCGAATCCTCGGCGTTGTCGTGCAGGCCACGGCGAAGTTTTAGTCCGCTGTTTCAAGCGCCACCAGGGCACTGCCTTCGGCAACCATTTCACCTTCCTGGCAAAACAGCGCCTTGACCACGCCAGCGTGCGGCGCGCGAATGCTGTGCTCCATCTTCATCGCCTCCAGTACCACCAATTGTGTACCGGCTTCGACGGCCTGGCCGACGTCCACCAACACCCGCACGATGCTGCCGTTCATGGGCGCCGTGAGCCCACCCTGATGAGATTGGCTGGCCTCGACCGCTGCAATCGGGTCGAACAGGCTCACTGCATGCATCTCGCCCTCCCAGCGCAGGTACACGCAGCCTTCGCCGCGCACCGCCAGATGGGCACGGCGCACGCCGTTGTGCTCGAGCCACAACTGCTCGCCGCGTAACTGCGCAGCGCCTCCACCCAACGTTACCTGACGATCCTGCGCGCCGCTGCTCAAATGCAGCGAAACCTCGGCAGGCAGCCCCGCGCGAAACCCCCGCGTGTCCGCCCACGGCCCATCACCTGCCGGCAGACTCTGCATAAGCGCTGAGCCTGCGGCCTGCCAGAATTCGTCGCTGAACTCGCCCGGCACCGGCAACAACTCAGCCTGATAGCGCGGAATAAACCCGGTATCCAATTCAGCCGCCGCAAACGCCGGATGGCCGATGATGCGCCGCAAAAAGCCCAGGTTGGTCTTGAGCCCACCCACCGCGAACTCATCGAGCATGCTCAACAAGCGCAGGCGCGCCTGTTCACGGTCTTCGCCCCAGGCAATCAGCTTGCCCAGCATCGGGTCGTAGAACGGCGAAACGCTGTCGCCTTGTTGTACCCCGCTGTCCACGCGACGGCCCGGGCCGGGTGCAGACTCGCGGTACAGCGCGAGCTGCCCGGTGGCCGGCAGAAAATCATTGGCCGGGTCTTCGGCATACAAGCGCACTTCAATCGCGTGCCCGATCAAGGGCACCTGGTCCTGGGTGATCGGCAGCGGCTCGCCCTGGGCGACACGGATCTGCCAGGCCACCAGGTCGAGGCCGGTGATCGCCTCCGTCACCGGATGTTCCACCTGCAGCCGCGTGTTCATTTCCATGAAGAAAAACTCGCCACGCGCGTCGAGCAAAAACTCCACCGTGCCCGCGCCCACATAACCGATGGCCTGGGCCGCGCGCACGGCGGCTTCGCCCATGGCTTTGCGCTGTGCAACGCTCAGGCCCGGCGCCGGCGCTTCTTCCACGACCTTTTGATGGCGACGCTGAATCGAGCAGTCGCGCTCATTGAGGTACAAACAGTGGCCGTGCTGGTCGGCAAAGACCTGGATTTCCACATGACGCGGCTTGATCAGGTATTTCTCCACCAGCATCTGCCCGTTGCCAAACGACGACAGTGCCTCACGCTGGGCGGAAGCCAGGGCCTCGGCCAGTTGGCTGACGTCCTCGACCACCTTCATGCCCTTGCCGCCACCGCCCGCGGTGGCCTTGAGCAGCACCGGGTAGCCGATGCGCTCGCAGGCCGCGCGGAAGGTGTCCAGGTCCTGAGCTTCGCCGTGGTAACCCGGCACCAGCGGCACGCCGGCTTTTTCCATCAGCGCCTTGGCGGCCGACTTGCTGCCCATTGCGTCAATGGCCGAGGCGGGCGGGCCGAGGAAGATCAACCCGGCCGCTTCAATCGCGCGAGCAAAACCGGCGTTTTCCGATAGAAACCCATACCCGGGATGGATCGCCTGGGCGCCGCTGGCTTGGGCGGCGGCAATCAGCTTGTCGATTTGCAAGTAGTTGTCGGTGGCCTTGCTGCCACCCAGGTCGACACGGATGTCCGCCTCGCGGCTGTGGCGCGCATCACGGTCGATGGCGCTGTGTACCGCCACGGTGGTCAGGCCCATGGCCTTGGCGGTGCGCATCACTCGGCAGGCAATTTCGCCGCGGTTGGCCACCAGCACAGTCGTCAGTGGGCTCATGAACGCGGCTCCTGTGCTTGCCAGCTGGGCGGACGTTTTTGCAGGAAGGCGCGCAAGCCTTCCTGCCCCTCGGCGCTGACGCGAATCCGTGCGATGGCGTTTTCGCAATAGCGGCGCAACGCCGGGGTGAGGGCGCCGTTGCCCACTTCGCGCAACAAGTCCTTGCTGGCGCGCATCGCCGCAGGGCTGTTGAGCAGCAGGTTGGCGATCCAGTGTTCGACGTGCTGATCCAGCTCACCGGCGGGGTAACTTTCTGCCAGCAGGCCAATGTCGCGTGCCCGCTGGCCGCCAAAACGCTCAGCGGTCAGGGCATAACGCCGCGCCGCACGTTCGCCGATGGCCTGCACCACGAACGGACTGATCACCGCCGGAGCCAGGCCGATGCGCGCCTCCGACAGGCAGAACTGCGCGTCATCGGCGCCGATGGCCATGTCGCAGCAACTGATCAAGCCCAGCGCGCCGCCATAGGCCGCGCCCTGCACAACGGCCAGGGTCGGGATCTTCAGCTTGGCCAGGTTGTACATCAACTCCGCCAGCTCGCGGGCGTCGTCCAGGTTGGTGTGGTAGTCCAGCTCGGCCGATTGCTGCATCCACGCCAGGTCGGCACCGGCACTGAAGTGCTTGCCGCGCCCGCGCAGCACTAGAAAGCGCAACGACGAATCGCCCTGCACCTGGTCGAGCGCGATGATCAGTTCGCGGATCATTTCGGCGTTGAACGCGTTGTTCTTGGCTTCGCGGCTTAGCCACAGCGTGGCAAAACCACGGCGGTCGGTGATCAGTTCGAGGGTGTTGAAATCGCTCATGGGGTACAGCTCCATTTACATGCGGAACACGCCGAAGCGGCTCGGCTCGATGGGGGCGTTCAGCGAAGCGGACAAGGCCAGGGCCAGCACGTCGCGGGTCTGCAGCGGGTCGATGACGCCGTCATCCCACAAGCGCGCGCTGGAGTAATAGGGGTGGCCCTGGGTTTCATACTGGTCGAGGATCGGCTGCTTGATCGCGGCTTCCTCTTCGGCGCTGAAGCTTGCGCCAGCGCGCTCGGCTTGTTCACGCTTGACCTGCACCAGCACGCCGGCCGCCTGTTCGGCACCCATCACGCCGATGCGTGCATTGGGCCACATCCACAAAAAGCGCGGGTCGTAAGCCCGGCCGCACATGCCGTAGTTACCGGCACCAAAGCTGCCGCCGATGATCACCGTGAATTTCGGCACCTTGGCACAGGCCACCGCGGTCACCAGCTTGGCGCCGTGCTTGGCGATGCCGCCGGCTTCGTACTTCTGGCCGACCATGAAGCCAGTAATGTTCTGCAAAAACAGCAGCGGAATCCCGCGCTGACAGGCCAGTTCGATAAAGTGCGCGCCTTTTTGCGCGGCTTCGGCGAACAGAATTCCGCTATTGGCCAAAATCGCCATCGGGTAGCCGTGCAAGTGCGCAAAACCACACACCAGCGTGGTGCCAAACAGTGCCTTAAACTCATCGAACACCGAGCCGTCGACCAGCCGCGCGATCACTTCGCGCACATCAAACGGCTGCTTGGCATCGGCCGGGATCACGCCGTAAAGCTCTTCGCTGCTGTACAGCGGCGCCACCGGCGGGCGTTGCTGCAACTGCCCCTGTTTGCGCCAGTTGAGGTTGGCCACGCTGCGCCGGGCCAGGGCCAGCGCGTGTTCATCGCTGTCGGCATAGTGGTCGGCCACACCGGAGATCTTGCAGTGCACGTCGGCGCCGCCCAAGTCTTCGGCGCTGACCACTTCGCCGGTCGCCGCTTTCACCAGCGGCGGGCCGGCGAGGAAGATGGTCGCCTGCTGACGCACCATGATCGCTTCGTCGGCCATGGCCGGCACGTAGGCACCGCCCGCCGTGCACGAGCCCATCACCACCGCAATCTGCGGGATGCCCTGGGCGCTCATATTCGCCTGGTTGAAGAAGATCCGGCCGAAGTGCTCGCGATCCGGGAAGACTTCATCCTGACGCGGCAGGTTGGCGCCACCGGAGTCCACCAGGTAAATGCACGGCAGGCGGTTCTGCTCGGCGATGGTCTGCGCGCGCAGGTGTTTTTTTACCGTGAGCGGGTAGTAGGAGCCGCCTTTTACCGTGGCGTCGTTGGCCACAATCATGCATTCGACGCCTTCCACGCGGCCAATCCCGGCAATCACCCCGGCCGCCGGCACGTCTTCGCCGTACACCTGATGGGCCGCCAGTTGGCTCAGTTCAAGGAACGGCGAGCCCGGGTCGAGCAAACGATTGATCCGCTCACGGGGCAGCAGTTTGCCGCGCGACGTGTGCCGCTCTTGAGCCTTGGCGCCACCGCCTTGCTGCACGTGGGCGAGCAGGGTGTGCAGGGCGTCGACTTGTAGGCGCATGGCTGCGCTATTGTCGGCAAATTCTGCCGAGCGCGGGTTGAGTTGGGTGTGCAAGGTGGCCATGGGCGCTCCTTCAGCGGGTTTCGTTGAAGAGTTCGCGGCCGATCAGCATCCGGCGAATCTCACTGGTGCCGGCGCCGATTTCGTACAGCTTGGCGTCACGCAGCAGGCGCCCGGCGGGGAATTCGTTGATGTAACCGTTACCGCCCAGAATCTGAATGGCGTCCAGGGCCATGTGTGTGGCGCGCTCGGAGCTGAACAGGATTACCCCGGCGGCGTCCTTGCGCGTGGTCTCACCGCGCTCGCACGCCTGCGCCACCGCGTAGAGGTAGGCGCGGCTGGCATTGAGCTGGGTGTACATGTCGGCGACCTTGCCTTGGATCAGCTGGAATTCGCCGATGCTCTGGCCAAACTGCTTGCGGTCGTGGATGTACGGCACGATCAGGTCCATGCACGCCTGCATGATGCCGATCGGGCCGCCCGCCAGCACCACGCGTTCGTAGTCCAGGCCGCTCATCAGCACTTTCACGCCGCCATTGAGTGCGCCGAGGATGTTTTCTTCGGGCACTTGCACGTCATCGAAAAACAGCTCGCAGGTGTTTGAGCCGCGCATGCCGAGCTTGTCGAACTTGTTGCTGCGGCTGAAGCCTTTCCAGTCGCGCTCGACGATAAACGCGGTGATGCCGTGAGGGCCTTTTTCCACGTCGGTCTTGGCGTAGATCACGAAGGTGTTGGCGTCGGGGCCGTTGGTGATCCAGGTCTTGCTGCCGTTGAGCACATAGTGGTCGCCGCGTTTTTCGGCGCGCAGTTTCATCGAGACCACGTCGGAGCCGGCATTCGGCTCGCTCATGGCGAGGGCGCCGATATGCTCGCCGCTGATCAACTTCGGCAGGTATTTGAGCTTCTGTTCGTGGCTGCCGTTGCGGTTGATCTGGTTGACGCACAGGTTTGAGTGCGCGCCATAGGACAAGCCGACTGACGCCGAACCTCGGCTGATTTCTTCAATGGCCACCACGTGGGCGAGGTAGCCCAGGCCGGCGCCGCCGTACTCTTCCGGCACCGTAATGCCGAGCAGGCCCATGTCACCGAACTTGCGCCACATATCGGCGGGGAACAGGTTGTCACTGTCGATTTGAGCCGCGCGAGGCGCGATTTCCTTGGCCACGAAGGACTGCACCTGGTCGCGCAGCATGTCGATGGTTTCGCCGAGGGCGAAGTTCAGGGACGGGTAACTCATGGACAGGCACCTTAATGTGAGCTTTGTTGTTGTGTGGTTGAGCGCCGGGGAGGGCGCTCACCTTTACGTTAACGTAAGCTTGCGTTGCGAGGCTGTCAATCGTAGTTTACGTTTACGTCAAGCAGCCGCCGTCCACCTTACAAAAAAGACAAAAGGGGTCGTTATGGATCAACCGAATCAGAGCTACAGCCGTGGTTCTCAGGACAAGACCTTGCTGGCCATGACCATTGGTCAGGCCTTCGATAACACGGTCTCGCGCTATCCCGAGGGTGAAGCGTTGGTGGTGCGCCATCAGCAACGCCGCTACACCTGGCGGCAACTGGCTCACACGGTTGATTTGCACGCCCGTGCGTTCCTGGCCCTGGGCATGCAAGCCGGTGACCGCCTGGGCATCTGGGCGCCCAATTGTGCAGAGTGGTGTATCACCCAGATTGCCAGTGCCAAGCTTGGTGTGATCCTGGTCAACATCAACCCGGCCTACCGCAGCAGTGAACTGGAGTACGTGCTCAAGCAGTCCGGTTGCCAATGGCTGGTGTGCGCCGGGTCATTCAAAAGCTCCGATTACCACGCCATGCTGCAAGCACTGAGCCCCAACCTGGGCGCCATGATCAGCCTCGACCCCAACCCACCCCAGGGCTTTTTGCCCTGGTCGCAGCTGGCGGCCCTGGGGGCTGGCGTCCCGCCCGAACAGCTGCACAGGCGCCAGGCCAGCCTGCACTTCGACCAGGCCGTGAACATTCAATACACCTCCGGCACCACCGGGTTTCCCAAGGGCGCCACCCTCAGTCATCACAACATTCTCAATAACGGTTACATGGTTGGCGAAAGCCTGGGCCTCACGGCGCAGGACCGGCTGGTGATCCCGGTGCCGTTGTATCACTGCTTTGGCATGGTCATGGGCAACCTCGGCTGCATCACTCACGGCACCACGATGATCTACCCGAATGATGGCTTTGATCCGTTGCTGACCCTCAGCGCCGTCGCCGAAGAGCGCGCCACCGGCCTCTACGGCGTGCCGACCATGTTCATCGCCATCCTCGATCACCCTCGCCGCGGCGAATTCGAGCTGACAAGCTTGCGCACCGGGATCATGGCCGGGGCCACATGCCCTATCGAGGTGATGCGCCGCGTCATCAGCGAGCTGCACATGGGGGAAGTGCAGATTGCCTATGGCATGACCGAAACCAGCCCGGTGTCACTGCAAACCGGTGCCAACGATGACCTGGAGCGCCGCGTCACCACCGTGGGCCGCACCCAGCCGCAGCTGGAAAACAAGATCATCGACACCGCCGGCAATACCGTCGCGCGCGGTGAAATCGGCGAGCTGTGCACGCGCGGCTACAGCGTCATGCTCGGCTACTGGAACAACCCCGACGGCACCCGTGACGCCATCGATGACGCGGGCTGGATGCACACCGGCGACCTGGCGACCATGGATGAACACGGTTACGTATGTATTGCCGGGCGCAACAAGGACATGATCATTCGCGGTGGCGAAAACGTGTACCCGCGCGAGCTCGAAGAGTTTTTCTTCACCCACCCGGCGGTGGCAGATGTGCAAGTTATTGGCATTCCGGATGAGCGCTACGGTGAAGAGATAGTCGCCTGGGTCAAGTTCCATCCGGGCCATATGGCCAACGAGCTGGAGCTGCAAACCTGGTGCAAGGGCCGCATCGCGCACTTCAAGACGCCCAAGCATTTCAAATTCGTGGAAGAGTTTCCGATGACGGTGACGGGCAAGATCCAGAAATTTCGCATGCGCGAAATCTCGATCGAGGAACTGAAAACCCAGTCCAACTAACAACCCAAACCCATGTGGGAGCGGGCTTGCTCGCGAATGCGCAGGGTCAGCCAGCTCATCTGTCGCTGACGCACCGCCTTCGCGAACACGCTTTTTGATCGATGCCAGACGAGCGTTTGTCGAATCCCGGAAAGCACAAAGGGACCCGAAGGTCCCCTTTAATTTGTCGTTGCGTGCTCTTTTTTATTATTGAGGGGCGGCCTGTTATTGTTTTTGGCAGCCGTTACCCTTTACCGCTGTTTTGGGCGACCCCCATTCGGGGTCAAGAGCAAACGTATTTTTTTGAGCGCTGATCTGCTTCTTCGTTACCGATCCAACCAGTGGCAGCTACCTGAGGTAGTTTTATTTTTCTCTAACCGGTTGCGGGTTTCGGCATGCCGTACCCTGCGAAGCACATCTTCTCCAAAAAAATCTGTTAGCTGCGTCTCTGCCGTGTTGTTTTTGTTATGTCAGAGTCGTTTCGTCTTATTTTTATTAGGTTTGGCGCTTTTTATTCTTGTTATGCAATAGAGATAGCAGAAGCCGTGCCAACTTTTAAAAAGCCTTTAAAATCAGCAGGTTGAATTTTTTATAAGAAATCGCCTACAGCGAATGCGACAAAATATGTTCCCGTGTTACTCGATATGTAGCGGTGCGGTAACACATTGTCACAGCCGCTCTACTCAACTGGCGTTACGCGCCTTGGCAACCCGCGACCCGGTGGGCCGGCCGAGCACGCTGCTGATTTGCTGGCCCACGAGAATCAATGCCTGCAGGTCGATGCCGGTGTCGATACCCAGACCGTTGAGCAGGTACACCACGTCTTCAGTCGCCACGTTACCGCTGGCGCCCTTGGCGTAGGGGCAGCCGCCGAGGCCCGCGATGGAGCTGTCGAACACCGTGATCCCTTCCAGCACACTGGCGTAGATATTCGCAATCGCCTGCCCGTAGGTGTCATGAAAATGCCCGGCCAACTTGTCCCGTGGCACCTGCGCGCCGACCACCTCAAACAGCCGCCGCGTAGCGCCCGCCGTGCCAGTGCCGATGGTGTCGCCCAGGGAAACTTCATAGCAGCCCATGGCATACAACTCGCGCGCGACCGCCGCGACCTGTTCCGGCGCGATGTCACCTTCGTAAGGGCAACCCAACACACACGACACATACCCGCGCACGCTGACGCCGTGCTGCTTGGCCGCCGCCATGATGGGCGCAAAGCGCTCCAGGCTTTCGCTGATGGAGCAATTGATGTTGCGTTGGGAAAACGCCTCGGACGCGGCCGCAAACACGGCGACTTCCTTTACGCCCGCGGCCACGGCATCTTCAAAACCGCGCAGGTTCGGCGCGAGTGCGCCGTAGGTCACGCCGGGTTTGCGTTGTATTTGCGCAAACACTTGCGCCGACCCGGCCATCTGCGGCACCCACTTGGGCGAGACAAAGCTGCCCACTTCGATATAGCTCAAGCCCGCGTCGGTCAGGGCATCCACCAGTTGGACCTTGTCGGCCACGCTGATGGGCTGGGCTTCGTTCTGCAGGCCGTCGCGCGGGCCGACTTCCACCAGGCGTACGTGTGAGGGGAGGGGCATGATGGCTACCTTATCGTTATTGGCCAACCTGGCTCATGGTCTGCGCCAGGGCCTGGGTGCAGCGCTCTTCGGCGGTGTCCAGTTCCAGCTTCATCTGTTCGATATCCAGCAGTTGTTGCTCAAGCTGCTCACGGCGTTCGGCGATTTTGGCGAGCATGCTGTTGAGTTGAATGTGGTTGCCGCTGCTGGGGTCGTAGAGTTCGATCAGCTCGCGGCACTCGGCCAGGGAGAAACCGATGCGCTTGCCGCGCAGGATCAGTTTGAGGCTGACCTTGTCGCGCGCCGAGTAGATGCGCTCCTGGCCCCGGCGTTCCGGGGCCAGCAGGCCTTGTTCTTCATAGAAGCGAATGGCGCGGGTGGTGATGTCGAGCTCGCGGGCGAGGTCGGAGATGCTGTAGGTCGTGCTCATGGGGGCGCTCAAGAAGGTCTTGGCGCTAAGCTAATGTCAGGTTGACGTGAACGTCAACCTGCCTTTCCAACCTTATGAGCGGGCGTGTTGTGGCGAGCAGGCTTGCCGTGCGTTGGGTGTGACGCGCCTGCAATAAACATTGACTCAATTTTTCAGGGAAAACGCGGCGCCTGGGTTTGGGGCTGCTACGCAGCCCAACGCAGGGCAAGCCTGCTCGCCACACAGGGCCTGCTTGCCACACAGGGACTGCTTGTCACACAGGGCCTGATCACCACAAAAGGTCTGCTTGCCACAGGTCAGGCTTGCTTGCCATCGAGCTTTTTCTCATGCGCCGTCACCTGTTGGCACAACTCGATCATTTGCTCGCGCATCCAGCGGTTGGCCGGGTCCTGGTCGGTGCTTTCGTGCCAGTACAAGTGGGTTTCTACAGGCGGCACGTCATTGACCGGCAGGTTGAACCAGTGCAATTCATGGCGCCGGGCAAAGCGCTCGGGCACGGTCATCACCATGTCGGTCTGCTGCAACACTTGCGAGGCCATCAGGTAATGCTGAGAGCGCAGGGCGATCTTGCGCTGGATGCCCATCTTGCCCAGGGCCAGGTCCACATGGCCCAGGCCGTTACGGCGGCTGGAGATATGGATATGCGTCAGCGACAGGTAGTCATCCAGCGTGAATTTGTCCTTGCCCGCCATCGGATGGCCCTTGCGCATGGCGCACACGTAGCGGTCTTCCATCAGCTTGACGTGGCGCACTTGCGGGTCGGTGTTGAGCGGCGCATCCACGGCAAAATCCAGGCGCCCCGCGGCGAGTTCCTTGGTGGTTTCGCGGCGTTTGGACAGGAAACTCTCGATCACCACCGTCGGCGCCAGGCGGCGCAGGCGCTGGAACAACAGCGGCAGAATCACCGCTTCGGTGAGGTCGGTCATGCTGATGCGGTAGGTTTTGGCCGCCTGCTGCGGGTTGAAAATCCGGCTTTCCTGCACCGACACCCGCAGCAACGACAACGCATTGCGCACCGGGCCGATGATGTTCTGCGCCATCGGCGTGGGTACCATGCCTTGGGCCGTGCGCACGAACAACGGGTCATTGAAGGTTTCGCGCAAGCGCGCCAGCGCGTTGGACACCGCCGGCTGGGTGATGCCGACGATCTGCCCGGCACGGGTCAAGTTGGCTTCGGTGTAGATCGCATCGAAGACAATAAAGAGGTTGAGGTCGACCTTGCTCAGATTCATTTCGTTGCGCTCTTATTGTTAGGTGGCGATTTGTCAGGTGCTCAGGCGCCGATCATATATCGGTGATGAATGTTAATACACGCCGAGAATAGGCTAGGTAAATTATCAGCGCTGTTCTAGCATCGATTGCATGACCTAAACAACCTCTCAGAGAAGGGAGCTGCTCATGGATTTCGCCTATTCGCCCAAGGTTCAGGAACTGCGTGAACGCGTCACCGCATTCATGGACGCTTACGTTTACCCGGCCGAGCCGGTGTTCGAACGCCAGGTCAGCGAAGGCGACCGCTGGCAGCCCACCGCCATCATGGAAGAGTTGAAAGCCAAGGCAAAAGCCGAGGGCCTGTGGAACCTGTTCTTGCCCGAATCCGAACTGGGCGCCGGCCTGACCAACCTCGAATACGCACCACTGGCCGAGATCATGGGCCGCTCGCTGCTGGGCCCGGAGCCGTTCAACTGCTCAGCCCCCGACACCGGCAACATGGAAGTGCTGGTGCGCTACGCCAACGCAGAGCAAAAACAACGCTGGCTCGAGCCGTTGCTGCGCGGCGAGATTCGCTCGGCCTTTGCCATGACCGAACCGGACGTGGCGTCCTCAGACGCCACCAACATGGCCGCCCGTGCCGAGCGCCAGGGCGACGAGTGGGTGATCAACGGCAAAAAATGGTGGACCTCCGGCGCCTGCGATCCGCGCTGCAAGATCTTGATCTTCATGGGCCTGAGCAACCCGGATGCACCGCGTCATCAGCAGCACTCGATGATCCTGGTGCCGGTGGATGCTCCGGGGGTGAAAATCGTGCGCCCATTACCGGTCTTCGGTTACGACGACGCCCCGCACGGTCACGCCGAAGTGCTGTTCGACAACGTGCGCGTGCCGTACGAAAACGTACTGCTCGGCGAAGGTCGCGGCTTCGAAATTGCCCAGGGCCGCCTTGGCCCAGGCCGTATCCACCACTGCATGCGCTCCATCGGCATGGCCGAGCGCGCGCTGGAACTGATGTGCAAACGCTCCGTCAGCCGCACCGCGTTCGGTAAACCATTGGCCCGTCTGGGCGGCAATATCGACAAGATCGCCGACTCACGGATGGAAATCGACATGGCCCGCCTGCTGACCTTGAAAGCGGCGTACATGATGGACACCGTGGGCAACAAAGTTGCGAAAAGCGAAATCGCGCAGATCAAGGTGGTGGCGCCGAACGTGGCGTTGAAAGTGATCGACCGCGCCATCCAGATTCACGGCGGTGCCGGGGTTTCCAACGACTTCCCGCTGGCCTACATGTACGCCATGCAACGCACCTTGCGCCTGGCCGACGGCCCGGATGAAGTGCACCGTGCGGCGATCGGCAAGTTCGAGATCGGCAAGTACGTGCCCAAAGAGCTGATGCGCAGCGGGCAGTAAATGTAGCCAGCGGGGCAAGTCCGCTCGCCACAGCGGGCTTGCTCGCCAGGCGTCAGTGCACCCAAACCTCCACTCGCCGGTTTTTGATCCGCCCCTCGTCCGCCGTGTTCGCCGCCACCGGCATCTGCGCGCCGAAACCGAGAATATCGCGCAGCACCACACCGTTCCTCACCAGTTCGCGGCGCACCGCCATTGCCCGCAACTTCGACAGTAGCGCGGCGCGCTGTGGGTCATTCTTGGCGTCGCCAAACCCTACGAGCGTCACCTGCTTGTGGAGTTTGTCGTGGCTTTTCAGGTACGCCACCACCCGCTGCAAATCCTGGCGCGCCTTGTTGTCGAGGCTGGCGCTGCCCTCTTCGAAGCGAAAGTTCACGCTCAGTCGCTGGGCCTCACGCGCGATGGCTTGATAGTCCGCAGGCATCGACGGGCGCGGCTCCACGCTGATCGCCTGCACCTGCTGCGCGATAAAACCGTTGGCTGCGACAATCGCCTGGCCTTTGCTGCTCTGGGTAAAGTCCACGAGCGCCTTGGCCCACGGGTTGCGGCTCGAGGGCGGCAGGTAAAAGAACAGTCGGCGTGACAGCGGGTAGTCCTCGGTGGCAATCAGGCTGTTCAACGGCAACATCGGTTGTGAGTCGCCATCGACGATTGCCACGGCCTTGGCCTGGCGCACATACGGCAGGCCGATAAAGCCGATGCCCTGAGGGTCCTGGCTTACGGCGTCGGACAGTTGCTCACTGGATTCGAAGCGCTTGGCAGGTGCTAGGGGTTTACCGCGCAGGCGTAGCACCAGTTCCTTAAAGGTGTCGTAGGTGCCGGACTGATCATCCCGGGCATACAAATGAATCGGCCCGCCGATGCCGCCCAGTGCCTCCCACGTGTCGACTTCGCCGTTGAAAATCTGCGCCAGTTGCTCGGTGTTCAAGGTATTCAACGGGTTTTGCGGGTTGAGGATAATCGCCAGGCCATCAATGGCGATCACTTGCTCAGCCTCGGGGCTTTTCAGGTCGCCCAAGGGTTCAAGGTCCACCAGTTCGCTGTCCTTGATTGGGCGCGACGACGCGGCGAGATCGGCGCTGAGGTTTTTCAACGCCGCGAACCCGGTACTGGAACCGTGGGCCGCCACCTCGATGGCGACCGTCCTGCCTTGGCGGGTCTTGCCGATCACGCGCTGTTCATTGGCGCCTTCGCCCGGTTCACTGTGCACCGCCTGCAAGCCCTGGTATTGCATCATGCCCATGACCAGCGCGGGCCCGAGCGCGGCGCCAATGGTGTTGGAACCCTGGATGCGCAACGCGGGGCCTTGGTCGGGAACGGGCAGGGCAGCGGCAACTGCGTAGAGGGGCAGGATCAACAGGAGCAGAACGCGCAGCATCATGCCGGCACCTTCTTAAGCCAAAGGGAGTGCCGGGAGATTAAGTCAGTAAGGTTTCAACGGTGTGACTGGCACACAACCACCCCAAAGGTGGGAGCTGGCTTGCCTGCGATAGCATCAACTCGGTTTAGCTGGAAGACCGAAGTGCCTGCATCGCAGGCAAGCCAGCTCCCACACAAGCCAGCTCCCACATTGAGTCGCGTCAGCTCAGTTCCAGCCAGATCGGCGCGTGGTCCGACGGCTTTTCCAGCTCCCGAAGCTCGTAGTCCACGCCGGCATCCTTGACCCGCGGCACCAGGCCGTTGGACGCCATGATCACGTCAATGCGCAGGCCGCGCTTGGGCTCATCTTCGAACCCACGGCTGCGGTAATCAAACCAACTGAAGCGGTCGGCCACATCCGGGTTGAGGTGGCGGAAGCTGTCCACCAGGCCCCAGTTTTTCAGGCGGGCCATCCACTCGCGTTCTTCCGGCAAGAAGCTGCATTTGCCGGTTTTCAGCCAGCGTTTGGCGTTGTCGGCACCGATACCGATGTCGCAGTCTTGCGGGGAGATGTTGATGTCGCCCATCACCACCAAGGCCTGGTCATTGCTGAACTGGCTTTCCAGCAGGTGCTGCAAATCTTCGTAGAAGCGTTTTTTGGCCGGAAACTTGGTCGGGTGGTCGCGGCTTTCGCCCTGGGGGAAGTAGCCGTTCATGATGGTCACGGGGTTGCCGTTCTCATCGGCGAAGGTGCCCCAGATGAAGCGGCGCTGGGCGTCTTCTTCATCGCTGGCAAAACCTTTGTGCACGCTCAGCGCTTCTTTGCGCGAGAGCAGGGCCACCCCGTAATGGCCTTTTTGGCCGTGGTAATAAACGTGGTAGCCCAAGGCCTGCACTTCGGCCAGCGGGAACTGGTCATCATGAACCTTGGTTTCCTGCAGGCCGATCACGTCGGGTTGATGCTTTTCAATCAGCGCCGCCAGCTGATGAGGGCGGGCGCGCAGCCCGTTGATATTGAAGGAGACGATTTTCATGGTCGGCAGTCCAGTCTGGCAAAAGGGCGATGCTAGCCGACAAGTCCGACGGGGGCCAGCGTGGCGGTCGAGCAGATGCACTGCTAATGTCTGGGAACGACTGGTGCTGCGTAGGTTCGTACCCATAAGAACGCCATCTTCTGAATGGCGCCCAGGGAGATTGACTGTATGCCTGACACTTCGACGGCCCTTGCCGAGATCCGCCTGCTCAACAGCGGCTATTCGCGCGAAGCGCGCTCCATGCTCTACCAGGCTTATCGGCATGAGCCGACGTTCGCCTACATCTTCGAAGCTGAACGCCCAGGCTATGAACAGCGGGTACGCGCCACGGTGCGTGAGCTGGTCAAGCAGCATTTCTTTCAGAAACTGCCCGCCATCGGCCTGTTCGTCAACGACCGGCTGATCGGTATCGCCCTGATTGCGCCACCGCAACGGCGCCTGGGCATTACCGAAAGCTGGGCGTGGCAATTGCGCATGTGGTTGAGCACTGGCGTGCGCGGCACTCGCCGTTACCTGGAATACCATCACGCGGTGCTGGCGTGCCTGCCGACCGAGTCGGTGCACGTACTGCCGTTGTTGGGCATCCACCCGCAATTTCAGGGCAAACACTATGGCGAGCAGTTGCTTGAGGCCGTGCACAACTGGTGCGCCGACGACCCGCATTCCTCAGGCGTAGTGCTCGATACCGGCAACTCACGCTACCTGGATTTTTATAAGCGCCAGGGCTATGAGGAAATCGGCGAAGTGGCGATAGGGCCTGTCCTGGAGCACGTGTTTTTCCACCCCAATCCGCAGTCGTTACATGTTGCAACGGCTTAATGCAGAATTATTCAGATAATTCCGGGTTCAAAGTCTCTCCCCAGCTCGTGTAGCATCCGCGCCTATGAAGTTTCCAGGAAGATTTACCAGCGGCTTGATTCTGCTGTTCACAAGCTGCGGCGCCTTGGCGCAAAGCGAATTGGACGTGCGGATCAAGCCTACAAACGACGCGTTGAAAGCCAACATCGAAGGCTATATCGGCGGGGTAGGCGATCGTGATGAAGAAGCCCTGCTGCGGTTCAGCCGCGGCGCCGAAGAGCAGGCCCGCAAGGCGGCCCAGGCGCTGGGCTACTATCAGCCACAAATCGTCAGTGATGTAAAAGGCGGCAAGAATCTACGCCTGATCCTCACCATCGACCCCGGCGAGCCGGTGCATTTGCGCAACGTGACCATTCGGGTTGACGGCCAGGCCGCGAGCCTCAAGGCTTTTCGCGTGCCCGACAGCAGCGACCTCACATCCGGCGCCGTGCTCAACCACGGCCACTACGAAGACGCCAAGCGTCTGATCCAGAACCAGGCCTCGCGCTACGGCTTTTTCAGCGGGCGCTTTACCAGCCAGAAACTCTCGGTTGACCCCAAAGCCGGCGTCGCCGATATCGAACTCATTTACGACAGCGGCCCGCGCTACAGCATGGGCAAGGTCAGCTTCGCCGGCGACACGCCGTTTGATGAAGACCTGCTGCAACGCATGGTGCCGTTCAAAAGCGGCGACCCTTACGACTCCGAGCTGATCGCCGAACTCAACCAGAACCTGCAGGCGAGTGGCTTTTTCGAAGCCGTGCGCGTAGACGCAAGCCCCGCAGCCTCGGCCAACGATGTGATCCCGGTGGCGGTCCAACTGGACACCCGCAAGCCGCGCACCATGGGCCTGGGCCTGGGTTACTCGACCGACGTCGGCCCGCGCGGCAAAGCCAACTGGACGCGTCACTGGGTCAACCCACAAGGTCACAGCTATGGCTGGGAAGCCGAGCTGTCGGCGCCGCGCCAGAACGTCGGCCTGTGGTACGACATCCCGCTGGACCCACCGCTCACCGACAAACTGCGGTTTGCCGGCGGTTACCAGAATGAAGAAATCGCCAATACCGACACCCTGAGTAAATTGCTCACCCTCGGCCCTGAATGGCACAGCAAATTGCCCAGCGGCTGGACGCGGGTCATCTCGCTCAAATACCAGCGCGAAGAATACCGCCTGGGCAATGACTCGGGCCTGAGTAACCTGGTGATGCCGGGGATCAATTATTCCTACCTGCGCAGCGACAACCGCATCGACCCGCACAATGGCTATCGCCTGATGTTCGACGCCAAGGTCGCCAAGGAAGGCCTGGGTTCTGACACCAACCTGCTTTACGGCACCGCCACGATCAAGGGCTTGACCACCTTGTGGGACAACCACCGTTTCCTCGGCCGTGCGCAGTTTGGCGGCAGTGCCACCAACGGCTACAAATCGGTGCCGCCATCGCTGCGCTTTTTTGCCGGTGGTGACCAGAGCGTGCGTGGCTACGAGTACCAGACCTTGTCACCCGAAAACGATCGCGGTGACCGCATCGGCGGCCGCTACATGGTGGCGCTGAGTGCCGAATATCAATATTCCATCGCCGAAAAATGGCGGATCGCGACCTTTGTCGACCAGGGCAACTCCTTCAACAGCCTGGACATGCCGAGCCTGAAAACCGGTGTGGGCGTGGGCGTGCGTTGGGTGTCGCCGGTGGGCCCGATCCGCCTCGACCTGGCCCATGCCCTGGAAGATCCGGGCGGCATTCGTTTGCACTTTTCCATGGGGCCTGAGCTGTGATGCGTGGTTTGAAAATAGCGGGGCTGGCCATCGTGGCAGTCTTCGCCGTGGTGTTACTGGCACTGTGGGCGGTACTCGGCAGTCAAGCGGGCAGCCGCTGGGCCTTGCGGCAGGTGCCCGGATTGACGGTTGAGAATTTCCAGGGGCATTTGGGTGGCCAGTGGCGTGTCGACCACCTGTTGTGGCAGCAAGACACCAGCCGGGTCGAGCTGAATGCGGCGAAGTTCGACTGGTCGCCGGCCTGCCTGCTGCGCATGACCCTGTGCATCAACCAGCTGGACGTGGAACAGGTCAGCCTGCAATTCCCACCCAGTACCGATGACAGCAGCAGCGGGCCGATCCAGCTGCCGGAGTTGAAACTGCCGGTGGCGATCCAGTTGGGCGACGTTCGCGTCGGTAGCCTGCTGTTCAATGGCAGCGAAGAGCTCAAGGGCTTGCAGCTCGCGGCGCACTGGACCGCTGCGGGCCTGCAGATCGACTCGGTGCACCTGCAACGCGATGACCTGGTGCTGGACCTGGCCGGTCTGCTGCGACCGACCGGCAACTGGCCGTTGAGCGCCACGGGCAACCTGAGCCTGCCGTACGCGCCCGGCGGCGCGCCGTGGAAGGTTGCGCTCAAGCTCGACGGAGACTTGCTCAAGACCCTCAAGCTCGACGCCGACAGCAGTGGCTACCTGCCCGCCAAACTCAGCGGTGAGCTGCAACCACTGGTGGAGAACTTGCCCGCGCAATTGCACATCAGCGCCGATGGCTTCAAACCCAGCGCCGACTTGCCCGACACCCTGCAACTCAATCAACTGGACCTCACCGCCAAGGGTGACCTGAGCAGCGGTTATCAACTGCTGGGCAAGGCCGTGCTGCCAGCGGAAAAAGGCCCGGTGGACCTGCTGCTGCAGGGCAAGGTTGACGCCAAGGGCGCGCAGATCGCCGGCCTGGATTTGAATGCCGGCGACCAGCAAAGCCTCAAGCTCAGCGCCAATCTGGACTGGCAACAAGGCTTCAGCGCCGACGCCAAGATCGATTGGCTGGATTTTCCCTGGCACCGCCTCTATCCATTGATTGATGAGCCGCAGTTCGCGCTGCATACGCTCAACGGCGAGATTTCCTACAAAGACGGCAATTACCTCGGCAACCTCAAGGCCGACCTCGACGGCCCGGCCGGCAAATTCAATGTGGTCACGCCGTTCAGTGGCGACCTCAAGCAACTCTTCCTGCCCGAACTGAAATTGACGGCCGGCCAAGGCAAGGCTGAAGGCCACCTGAGCCTGCAGTTTGCCGACGGCATTGCCTGGGACACCGCGCTGGACCTGTCGGCGCTGAACCCGGCGTACTGGGTCGCGGAGTTGCCGGGTACGTTGGCCGGGCCGCTGCGCAGCAAGGGCGAGTTCAAACAGGAACAACTCAAGCTCAACGCCGACCTCGACCTCAAGGGCCGCTTGCGCGGTCAGACTGCCGTGCTGGCGGCCAAGGCAGACGGCGCAGGCGAGCAATGGACCCTGGCCAACCTGGACATCCGCCTGGGCGATAACCGCATCAATGGCAGCGGCAGTCTGCAGCAACGTGTGGCCGGGCAGATCGACATCAAGCTGACGCGCCTGGCCCAGTTGTGGCCGCAACTGCGTGGGCAGATCAACGGGCGCGTCGATGTGGCCGGTACGTTGAAGGCGCCGCAAGGCAAACTCGACCTTAAAGGCCAGCAACTGGCGTTCGCCGACAATCAACTGCAAAACCTCACCCTCAACGCCACCCTCGACAACGCCCAGCGCGCGAAGATCGACCTCAAGGGCAGTGGCATTCAGGCCGGCGACACCCAGGTCGGCACCCTGACCGCCAGCGCTCAAGGGGATATCAAAAGCCAGAAAGTCCAGCTGGACCTGGCCGGGCCGCTGGTCAGGCTGGGCCTGGCGCTCGATGGCAACCTCGACAAAGGTAACTGGCGCGGGCGCCTGGCCAGCGGTGACGTTCAAGCCGGTGGCCAGGACTGGAAGCTGCAAGCCCCGGCCAAGATCGAACGCCTGGCGGACGGCAAGCTGACCTTTGCGGCGCATTGCTGGGTGTCTGGCCCTTCCAGCCTGTGCGGTGAAGACCAGCGCCTGATGCCTGAGCCGAAGTTGCGTTACCACCTCAAGCAATTCCCCATCGACAGCCTGGCTGCCTTTCTGCCCAAGGATTTCGCCTGGCAAGGCAAGCTCAACGCCGACGTGCAGCTCGACCTGCCCGCCAGCGGGCCTAAAGGCGTGATCGCGGTGGATGCCAGCGGTGGCACTCTGCGCGTCAAGGACAAGGCTCAGTGGGTGGATTTCCCCTACGACACCCTGAAGCTGGAAACCACCCTCAACCCTAAACGCATCGACACTCAGCTGACCTTCCGTGGCGGCAAGCTCGGCGAGTTGCTGGTGCAGGCGCAGATCAACCCGCTGCCGAAGAACAAGCCGATCACCGGTAATTTCAGCCTCAACGGCCTGGACCTCGCCGTGGCCCGACCGTTTGTGCCGATGGTGGACAAACTCACCGGCAAGCTCAACGGCAACGGGCGTATCTCCGGTGGTTTGCTGGCACCGCAGGTCAACGGCAACGTGAATCTGGTGGGCGGTGAAGTCTCCGGGCCGGAGTTGCCGATCAGCCTTGAAGGCTTGAACGTGCAGGCCCTGATTGCCGGCGAAAGCGTGCAGTTGAATGGCGCGTGGCACAGCGGCAAGGCCGGGCAGGGCAGCCTCAAGGGGCAGATCGACTGGGGCCAGGCGCTGGTGGTGGACCTCAGCCTGCAAGGCGCGCAGTTGCCGGTTACGGTTGAGCCTTACGCCAAGCTGGAAGTGGCGCCGGACCTGAAAATCAGCCTGAAAAACGACAAACTGGCGATTGCCGGCAAGGTGCACATCCCGCGTGGCGACATCACCGTGCGTGAATTGCCGCCGTCCACCGTCAAGGTCTCCGATGACACCGTGATCGTCGGCAGCCAGACCGAGGAGGGCAAGGCGCCGATGGCGATGGCCATGGACATCGACGTGGTGGTGGGCGAAGACCAGCTCAACTTCGCGGGCTTCGGGCTCACCGCCAAAGTGCAGGGCCATGTGCACATCGGCGACAACATGGACACCCGAGGCGAGCTGTGGCTCAACGATGGCCGCTACCGTGCCTACGGGCAGCGGCTGGACGTGCGCCGCGCGCGGCTGTTGTTTGCAGGGCCATTGGACCAACCATTCCTGGATGTCGAAGCGGTGCGCGTCGTTACCGAACCGTCCAGAACGGTGACGGCCGGTATTCGCTTGAGCGGCAGCGCCGAACAGCCGACCACGCAGATCTTCTCCGAGCCGACCATGCCTCAGGAGGATGCACTCTCGTATCTGGTGCTGGGGCGTTCGCGCAACAACACCGGCGAAGACAACAACATGCTGGCCGAAGCCGCTTTGGGGCTGGGGTTGATGGGCAGCGCCGGGGTCACCTCGGACATCGCCAACAAGCTGGGTATTCAGGACTTCGACCTCGACACCCAGGGCACCGGCAATAACACCGCCGTGGTGGCCAGCGGCAAAATCACCGAAAAACTCAGCCTGCGGTATGGGGTCGGGGTGTTCGAACCGGCCAGTACGATTGCCCTGCGCTACCTGCTGAGCAAGAAGGTGTACCTGGAAGTGGCCAGTGGCGTGGCCAGTTCACTGGATATCTTCTACAAGCGCGATTTCTAAACCCTCACGCACAAACACTGTGGGAGCTGGTTTGCCGGCGATGGCGGTCCATCAGTCGATGATTCATTGACTGACAGACCGCCATCGCCGGTAAGCCAGCTCCCACGTTCGTTTGTGGTGCAGCCCACCTGTCGGTCAATTAGCAAGCAAGCTAATAATTCCATTTGACATTCGCTGCCTAAGCAGTAACATCTTGTCATACATTCACTGCCTAGGCAGTAATAAGGTGACTTTCGATGACCCACTTCACCCCTGACAGCTTTCGCAACTGCCACCTCGGCCTGTTGCTGGGCCGCGCCGCGCTGCTCAAGGACCGCATTATCGACACGCATATGGAACCGCATGGCGTCACCGCCGCGCAGTTCAAAGTGTTGATCATCATTGCCCAGTACGAGGTCGACACGCCCGCCGAGCTGTGTCGCAACCTGTCGCTGGACAGCGGTTCCATGACCCGCATGCTCGACCGCCTGGAGCAAAAGGGCCTGCTGGCGCGCAAGCGTTCCGAGCAGGACCGGCGCCAGGTGCAGCTGGTGCTGACCGAAGACGGCCAGCGCCTGGCAGACATGCTGCCGCACATCGGCGCGCAGGCGATGAATGAGCTGGCCGGCGCCCTGCAGCCCGGCGAGTTGCAAACCCTGGAAAAAATCCTCACGAAAATTCTGATAGCTGCCGGTGACGCCATCGTCATCCAGCGGGTAGGTAATCAATGAACACACGCGCACTTAGCCTGGTGCTGGTGGCGATGAGCATGGCCGGTTGTGCCAACTTCAGCGGCCTCGACACCCAGGGCCAACGCCTCGACGCCAACACGTTGCAAACCGGCAAGTCCCTCAGTGGCGTGACCTTGTCGAGCGCCGCCTGGCCGACGGCCGATTGGTGGAAGAGCCTCGGCGACCCGCAGCTGGACGGCTTGATCCATGAAGCCCTGCAAAACAGCCCTGACATGCAAGTCGCCAGCGCCCGTGCCCACCAGGCGCAAGCCGCTGCCTACGCCGCCGATGCCGCCCGCATGCCAACCCTGGATGCCAGCGCCGGCGTGAGCCGTTCGCGCCTGGCCAAGGATCAGGACCCGCTGGGGCAGGGCGATGCCTACGCCACCGTGCGTAACATCGGCGCCAGCTTCAACTACAACTTTGACCTGTGGGGTGGCCAGCGCGCCGCCTGGGAAGCGGCGTTGGGCCAGGCGCGTGCCGCCGTAGTCGATCAGCAAGCCGCGCGCCTGACCCTGGCCGCCAACGTGGCCAAGGCCTACAGCGACCTGGGCCAGGCGCATATCGTGCGTGACCTGGCCGCCGACGACCTCAAGCGCACCCGCCAGATGCTCGACCTGAGCAAGCGCCGCCTGAGTTCCGGCATCGACAGCCAGTACCAGTACCAGCAGACCGAAAGCCTGGAAGCCAGCTCTGAGTCGCAATTGATCGATGCAGAAAAACAGCTGCAAAGCGCCAAGATCGCCCTGGCCGTATTGCTCGGCAAAGGCCCCGACCGTGGCAGCGAGCTGACCCGCCCGAACGTGCTCAAACCCAGCGCCGTTGCCGTGCCTTCTGTGCTGCCGGCCGAGTTGCTGGGCCGTCGCCCGGACTTGATCGCCGCACGCTGGCGCGTCGAGGCAGCAAGCAAGAATATCGCCGCCAGCAAGACCCGCTTCTACCCCAACCTCAACCTGAGCGCGAGCGCCGGGGCCGAGTCGTTGTTGGGCGACGCGATGTTTGGCTCGTCCAGCCGATTCTTCAGCATTGCGCCGACTATCTCGTTGCCGATCTTCGACGGCGGCCGCCTGCGCGCCGACCTCGATGCCCGCGACGCCGATTACGACCTGGCGGTGGCCCAGTACAACAAAACCCTGGTGCAAGCCTTGGGCGATATTGGCAACACCCTTTCGCAATTGCGCGACACCGGTCGGCAGATCCAGGCCCAGCAACACGCCGCGGACATTGCCCAGCAGTCTTACGACACCGGGGTTCAGCGCTACAGCTCGGGGATCGGGAATTACCTGGATGTACTCAGCATCGAGCAGCAATTGCTGCAGGCCCAGCGTCAGTTGGCGGCCTTGAATGCTGCGCAGATCGATCTGTCGATTCAATTGATGCAAGCCCTGGGTGGCGGGTACAACGCCGATAACGTGGCCGTAACCACCCCAGCTACACGCACGGAATAATTTGAGGTATTTGTCATGGCCACTGCCGAAAGCAACAACGCAACAGAGCAACCCAAAGAGCAGCAAAAAGACAGCAACCCACGCAAACGCAAAATCATGCTGATCGGCCTGGCGCTGATCGTGATTCTTGGCGTGATCGGCGTGTGGGCCTGGTATGAGCTTTACGGGCGCTTCAACGAAAGCACCGACGATGCCTATGTGAACGGCAACGTGGTGGAAATCACCCCGCTGGTCACCGGCACCGTGGTCAGCATCGGCGCCGACGACGGCGACCTGGTCCACGAAGGCCAGGTGCTGATCAACTTCGACCCCAATGACGCCGCTGTCGGCCTGCAAAGTGCCCAGGCCAACCTCGCGCGCACCGTGCGCCAGGTGCGGGGCTTGTACAGCAACGTTGATGGCATGAAAGCCCAGGTGCTGGCGCAGCAAGCCAACGTGCAGAAGGCCCAGGACAATTACAACCGTCGTAAGAACCTCGCCGCCGGCGGCGCGATCTCCCAGGAAGAACTGTCCCACGCCCGTGACGACCTGACCTCGGCGCAAAGCGCCCTGGCCAACGTGCAGCAACAATTCAAGACCTCCAGCGCGCTGGTGGACGACACGGTGATTTCGTCCCACCCGGACGTGCAGGCCGCCGCCGCGCAACTGCGCCAGGCGTACTTGACCAACGCCCGCAGCACCTTGATTGCACCCGTAACCGGCTATGTGGCCAAGCGCACGGTGCAATTGGGTCAGCGCGTGCAGCCGGGTACCGCGTTGATGGCGGTGATCCCGCTCAACCAGTTGTGGATCGACGCCAACTTCAAGGAAACCCAGCTGCGCGATATGCGTATCGGCCAGCCGGTGGACATCGAGTCGGATATCTACGGCAGTGACGTGAAGTACAGCGGCACCGTGGACAGCCTGGGCGCCGGTACCGGCAGCGCGTTTGCCTTGCTGCCGGCGCAGAACGCCACCGGTAACTGGATCAAGATCGTGCAACGGGTGCCCGTGCGTATTCACATCAACGCCGACGAGCTGGCCAAGCACCCGCTGCGTGTGGGCTTGAGCACCGTGGTCAACGTGGACCTGCACGACAAGAGCGGCCCGGTGCTGGCGCAGCAGGCGCCGCAAAAGGCCTCGTTCACCACCAACGTGTATGACCGCCAATTGGCCGAAGCCGATGCCATGATCACTCAGCTGATCCATGACAACAGCCTCGCCGCGCCCAAGGCTGTGCAACGCTGATGAGCAATAACGCCTCGTTCACGCCACCCAGCCTGTTGATGGCCACTATTGGCCTGTCGCTGGCGACCTTTATGCAGGTGCTCGACACCACGATCGCCAACGTGGCCTTGCCGACCATTTCCGGCAACCTCGGCGTGAGTTCGGAGCAGGGCACCTGGGTGATCACCTCGTTTGCGGTGAGCAACGCGATTGCCTTGCCGCTGACCGGCTGGTTGAGCCGGCGCTTTGGCGAGGTGAAGCTGTTTTTGTGGGCGACCATCCTGTTTGTGCTGGCCTCGTTCCTCTGCGGTATTTCCACCTCGATGCCTGAGCTGATCGGCTTTCGGGTGCTGCAGGGCCTGGTGGCCGGGCCGCTGTACCCGATGACTCAAACGTTGCTGATCGCGGTCTACCCGCCGGCGAGGCGCGGCATGGCCCTGGCGCTGCTGGCGATGGTCACGGTGGTGGCGCCGATTGCCGGCCCGATCCTTGGCGGCTGGATTACCGACAGCTACAGCTGGCCGTGGATCTTCTTTATCAACGTGCCCATCGGCATCTTCGCGGTGCTGGTGGTGCGTTCGCAGTTGAAGAAACGTCCGGTGGTCACCAGTTACCAGCCGATGGATTACGTCGGGCTGCTGAGCTTGATCGTCGGTGTCGGCGCGCTGCAGATCATCCTCGACAAGGGCAATGACCTGGACTGGTTCGAATCCAACTTCATCATCGTTGGTGCCGTGATTTCGGCGATAGCCCTGGCGGTGTTCGTCATCTGGGAAATGACCGACAAGCACCCGGTGGTCAACCTGCGGTTGTTTGCCTACCGCAACTTCCGCATCGGCACCATTGTGCTGGTGCTCGGTTATGCGGGGTTCTTCGGCATCAACCTGATCCTGCCGCAATGGCTGCAAACCCAGATGGGCTACACCGCCACCTGGGCGGGCCTGGCGGTGGCACCGATCGGCATTCTGCCGGTGCTGATGTCGCCGTTTGTGGGCAAGTACGCGCACAAGTTCGACCTGCGCTTGCTGGCGGGCCTGGCATTTTTGGCAATTGGCCTGAGCTGCTTCATGCGTGCCGGTTTCACCAATGAGGTGGACTTCACCCACATCGCCCTGGTGCAGCTGTTCATGGGCATTGGCGTGGCGCTGTTCTTCATGCCGACCTTGAGCATCTTGATGTCCGACCTGCCGCCGGCGCAAATCGCCGACGGCGCGGGCCTGGCGACCTTCCTGCGGACCCTGGGCGGCAGTTTTGCGGCCTCGCTGACCACCTGGATCTGGATTCGCCGCGCCGACCAGCACCATGCGTACATGAGCGAGAACATGACCACCTACGACTCGGCAACCCGTGATGCCTTGCAGGCACTCGGCGGGGCAGGGCACAAGGCCTATGCGCAGCTGGACCAGATTCTCACCAGCCAGGCGTACATGATGTCCACCGTGGATTACTTCACGCTGCTGGGCTGGATGTTCATGGGCTTGATCGTGATTGTGTGGCTGGCGAAACCGCCGTTTGCGGCGAAGGCCGGGCCCGAGGCTTCGGGGCACTGATCGAAAGACCGAACTCGGTCAATGTGGGAGCTGGCTTGCCTGCGATGCAGGCACCTCGGTACATCAGATACATCGAGGTGATGCTATCGCAGGCAAGCCAGCTCCCACATTTGATGGGTGTTGTGTCTGAGAATCAGGCGCCAGGCAGCGCCAGCTGCGGATTGACGAAGTCAAACGCCGCCAACGCAAACCCTTGCTCGTCTACCTGCAACGCCCAGCCCTGCTTGTCCCAATCCCCCAGCACAATGCGCTTGGCCGCCTGATCACCAATCTGCAGCTTATGGATCGCTGGGCGGTGCGTGTGGCCGTGGACCAGGGTGCGCACGCCAAATTGCTGCATCACCCGCGGCACTTCCTCGGGCGTCACATCGACAATGTCGTTGGCTTTCATGCGTGTCTGCGCGCGGCTTTCACTGCGCAGCTTGCGCGCCAGCTTGTGGCGGGTGCGCAATGGCAGGTGCCGCAGGAAAAACAGCACAATCGGGTTACGCAGGATGCGCCGCAGCTTCATGTAGCCAACGTCGCGGGTGCAAAGGCTGTCGCCGTGCATCAACAGCACAGGCTCGCCGTAGAACTGCACGACACTCGGATCCTTGAGCAAGGTGGCGCCTGCAGCTTTGCAGAACGCCTTGCCGATCAGGAAGTCACGGTTGCCGTGCATGATGAAAATCGGGGTGCCGCTGTCGCTCAGCTCACGCAGGGCCGCGCAAATCGAACGCTGGAACGGTGTCATGCCATCGTCGCCAATCCAGGCTTCAAAGAAGTCGCCCAGAATGTACAACGCCTGGGCGCCACGGGCGCGCCCGTGGAGCAAATCCAGAAACGCCCGGGTGATATCCGGGCGGTCCTCTTCCAGATGCAAATCTGAAATCAGCAATATCACCCAACGATCTCGGCTTTCTCGACGATAACGTCTTCTACCGGAACGTCCTGGTGACCGGCTTTACCGGTGGTCTGCACGGCTTTGATCTTGTCGACAACGTCCTGGCCTTCGGTCACTTTACCGAATACCGCGTAGCCCCAACCCTGCACGTTCTTGCCGCTGTGGTTCAGGAAGGCGTTGTCGGCGACGTTGATGAAGAACTGCGCGGAGGCCGAATGCGGCTCCATGGTACGGGCCATGGCGACGGTGTACTTGTCGTTGGAAAGGCCGTTGTCCGCTTCGTTCTGGATGCTTGGGCGCTTGTCTTTCTTTTCTTTCATGCCAGGCTCGAAACCGCCGCCCTGGACCATGAAGTTGCCGATGACACGGTGGAAAACGGTGTTTTCGTAGTGGCCGGCTTTAACGTATTCGATGAAGTTGGCGACGGTGATCGGCGCTTTCTCGGCGTTCAGCTCGATGACGATGTCACCGTGGTTGGTGGTCAGTTTGACTTGAGTCATGTTCACTACTCTTTTCAGGGAATTCGTGGGTTTGGACGCCTGAGCGCCTTACCTGATTGGCTAAACAGAGGCCAAGGCGCGCAGTTTAGCGTGACCTGCAGGAATTTCGAGGTGGTTTTTTACCGCCGATGCATTAAATGCAGCAGTTTTCGACCACGCTCTGTCAGCGGCTTGACAGCTTCGGCTATCATAAGCCCTTTGTTTTATCGGCCCCTACTTCTGGCCAAGCACTTCGTCTGTTCAAGGATCCTATGAGCAAGCCCACTGTCGACCCTACCTCGAATTCCAAGGCCGGACCTGCCGTCCCGGTCAATTTCCTGCGCCCGATCATCCAGGCGGACCTGGATTCGGGCAAGCACACGCAGATCGTCACCCGTTTCCCGCCTGAGCCTAACGGTTACCTGCACATCGGCCACGCCAAGTCGATCTGTGTGAACTTCGGCCTGGCCCAGGAGTTCGGTGGCGTCACGCACCTGCGTTTCGACGACACCAACCCGGCCAAGGAAGACCAGGAATACATCGATGCCATCGAAAGCGACATCAAGTGGCTGGGCTTCGAGTGGTCCGGTGAAGTGCGCTACGCCTCCAAGTATTTCGACCAGTTGTTCGACTGGGCCGTCGAGCTGATCAAGGCCGGCAAGGCTTACGTCGACGACCTGACCCCGGAGCAAGCCAAGGAATACCGTGGCAGCCTGACCGAGCCGGGCAAGAACAGCCCGTTCCGCGACCGTTCGGTCGAAGAGAACCTGGACTGGTTCAACCGCATGCGCGCCGGTGAGTTCCCGGACGGCGCCCGCGTGCTGCGCGCCAAGATCGACATGGCCTCGCCGAACATGAACCTGCGCGACCCGATCATGTACCGCATCCGCCATGCCCACCACCACCAGACCGGTGACAAGTGGTGCATCTACCCGAACTACGACTTCACCCACGGTCAGTCGGACGCCATCGAAGGCATCACCCACTCGATCTGCACCCTGGAGTTCGAAAGCCATCGCCCGCTGTACGAGTGGTTCCTCGACAGCCTGCCGGTGCCGGCGCACCCGCGTCAGTACGAATTCAGCCGCCTGAACCTGAACTACACCATCACCAGCAAGCGCAAGCTCAAGCAGCTGGTTGATGAAAAGCACGTGCATGGCTGGGACGACCCACGCATGTCGACGCTGTCGGGCTTCCGTCGTCGCGGTTACACCCCGGCGTCGATCCGTAATTTCTGCGAGATGGTCGGCACCAACCGCTCCGACGGCGTGGTCGACTACGGCATGCTCGAATTCAGCATCCGTCAGGACCTCGACGCCAACGCACCGCGCGCCATGTGCGTGCTGCGTCCGTTGAAAGTGGTGATCACCAATTACCCGGAAGACAAGGTCGAGAACCTCGAACTGCCGCGTCATCCGCAAAAAGAAGAACTCGGCGTGCGCAAGCTGCCGTTCGCGCGTGAGATCTACATCGACCGTGATGACTTCATGGAAGAGCCGCCAAAGGGCTACAAGCGCCTGGAGCCGAATGGCGAAGTGCGTCTGCGCGGCAGCTACGTGATCCGCGCCGATGAAGCGATCAAGGACGCCGATGGCAACATCGTCGAACTGCGTTGCTCCTACGACCCCGAAACCCTGGGCAAGAACCCTGAGGGCCGCAAGGTCAAAGGCGTGGTCCACTGGGTGCCGGCGGCTGCCAGCATCGAGTGCGAAGTGCGTTTGTACGATCGTCTGTTCCGTTCGCCGAACCCTGAAAAGGCTGAAGACAGCGCGAGCTTCCTGGACAACATCAACCCTGATTCCCTGCAAGTGCTCACCGGTTGTCGTGCCGAGCCATCGCTTGGCGACGCACAGCCGGAAGATCGTTTCCAGTTCGAGCGCGAAGGTTACTTCTGCGCAGATATCAAGGACTCGAAACCTGGTCAGCCGGTATTCAACCGTACCGTGACCTTGCGTGATTCGTGGGGCCAGTGATTTAAGGGAGTTGTCGTGTTAACGATCTACAACACACTCAGCAAGACCAAAGAAGTCTTCAAGCCGCTGGATGGCAACAAGGTGCGCATGTACGTGTGCGGCATGACCGTGTACGACTACTGCCACATCGGCCACGGCCGCAGCATGGTTGCCTTCGACCTGGTGACCCGCTGGTTGCGTTTCAGCGGCTATGATTTGACCTATGTGCGCAACATCACCGACATCGACGACAAGATCATCAACCGTGCCAACGAAAACGGCGAGTCGTTTGACGCGCTGACCGAACGCATGATTGCTGCCATGCACGAGGACGAGGCGCGCCTCAACATTCTCAAGCCGGACATGGAGCCGCGCGCCACGGATCACATCCCGGGCATGCACGCGATGATCCAGACCCTGATCGACAAGGGTTATGCCTACGCCCCCGGCAATGGCGACGTGTACTACCGCGTCGCCAAGTTCATGGGCTACGGCAAGCTGTCGCGCAAGAAAATCGAAGACCTGCGCATCGGCGCGCGCATCGAAGTCGACGAAGCCAAGCAAGACCCGCTCGACTTCGTGCTGTGGAAAGGCACCAAGCCCGGCGAGCCGAGCTGGGAGTCGCCATGGGGCGCCGGGCGTCCGGGCTGGCACATCGAGTGCTCGGTGATGTCCACCTGCTGCCTGGGCGAGACTTTCGACATTCATGGCGGCGGCAGCGATCTTGAGTTCCCGCACCACGAAAACGAAATCGCCCAAAGCGAAGCCGCTACCGGCAAGACGTACGCCAACGCCTGGATGCACTGCGGCATGATCCGCATCAATGGCGAGAAGATGTCCAAGTCCTTGAACAACTTCTTCACCATTCGCGACGTGCTGGAAAAGTACCACCCGGAAGTGGTGCGTTACCTGCTGGTATCGAGCCACTACCGCAGCGCCATCAACTACTCGGAAGACAACCTCAAGGACGCCAAGGGCGCCCTGGAACGTTTCTACCACGCGTTGAAAGGCCTGCCAGCCGTGGCGCCTGCCGGCGGCGAAGCGTTCGTGGCACGGTTTACCGAAGTGATGAACGACGACTTCGGCACGCCGGAAGCCTGTGCGGTGCTGTTCGAGATGGTGCGTGAGATCAACCGCTTGCGCGAGACTGATCTGGATGCAGCGGCCGGGCTGGCTGCACGCTTGAAAGAGCTGGCCAGCGTGCTCGGTGTGTTGCAGATGGAAGCCGATGACTTCCTGCAAGCCGGCGCTGAAGGGCGTGTGGATGCGGCGCAAGTTGATGCGCTGATTCAGGCGCGTCTGGCTGCGCGGGCTAACAAAGACTGGGCGGAATCCGACCGTATCCGTGACCAACTGACCGCGATGGGTGTGGTGTTGGAAGACGGCAAGGGCGGGACGACGTGGCGGTTGGCTGATCAAGCTTGATTGGTAAACGCTGAATGAAAACGCCCCGACTGGTTCGGGGCGTTTTTTTTTGCACATCGTTTTAACGGCTCACTTGATCCAGTGTGGGAGCGGGCTTGCTCGCGAATGCGGTGCATCAGCCAATGAATCTGGCGACTGACCCACCGCCTTCGCGAGCAAGCCCGCTCCCACAATTCGACCGATTTAAGCTTCCACAATTTGGTCGGCTGCAATGCCGCCTGGGTTTTGCTTTTCTGTGGGAGCTGGCTTGCCTGCGATGCAGACGCCTCGGTGCATCAGCGTTACCCAGGCAATGCTATCGAAGGGCACGCCAGCGCTTCCTCGAATTGTCGTTGAAAGTTCTGCGATGGACAGGGCAGCGAGCCTACATAAGGTATGGAACTGTCCGCATCCGACTTACCACTGAGCGGGTGAGAGCCCTGCGGGCTTTTCACTTAATCGGGAGCGTTGCAGATGTGGAATTCAGGGGCGGCAGGGACGGGAGGTGTGGGCGCCGGGTATGCGCCAAATGGGGTGCGACCCAGGGCGGTTTCCGTTGCGCCTGCGGCCGAAGTGGTTGCGGTCAAACAGCAGCTCAATGAGTTATTTGATGCGACAGGTTCCAAGGCGCAAATGGCTCAACGGTTATCTTTCAGTTTGAAGGCGCTTCTGGAAAAGGTGGACAGCGGTACGTTCAAGAACGATCTCCACAAGCTGATTCAAACCTTGGACGTCTACATAGCCTCCCAAGCGGCAGTTTTTCAGTCTATACAGCACCTGTTCCCGGATGCGGGGCGAGAGTCTCTGTCCAGCCGGTCGCATGACACTGGCCACCCCCGTGCACATAACGGACCTGGGCTTCGTCATCCGCGGCAGGTAAGTCATAACACTCCCACTCAGAGGATGAGTCTTGATGACCTCTACACCGACAGGAGTAATCCTGGCAGAAGACCTGGCGTGGGTAATGAGCCCGGCAATATCTGGAGTGGTTTCAAGCAGGGGCCAAATAAAAGCAATTGCACGACGGTGGCAGCCATAAAGGTCGCAATGATGAAGTTTGGCCAGAAGCCGACCGATATTTACAAGCAGGTAATCGCAGCGGGTGATGGCTGGAACATACAGATGCGGGATGACCGCTGGTACCACCTGTCCAAAGATGAGCTGGCGCAGGCAACCTATAGATCTGAGTTCAGTGGCGATAATCCGGCGATGGTG
Source organism: Pseudomonas sp. NFX183 (assembly GCF_047943075.1). NCBI lineage: Bacteria > Pseudomonadati > Pseudomonadota > Gammaproteobacteria > Pseudomonadales > Pseudomonadaceae > Pseudomonas > Pseudomonas sp. NFX183. Next base: position 4,657,880 of record NZ_CP181333.1, read on the forward strand.
GCAGATGCTAATTTTCTGTATGCCGTGAGTGCTAAACGGGCGCAAATGGAGAATAACGACGGTTATGCCGCGCGAGGTTTCGAGAGCGCGTTATACAGCATCAATGACGGTGAGCCCTTTGGTCACAATTACAATGGGTTCGTGCGCCTGGGCCTGAGTGCCCACATCCAAAAAACCACTGTTGAAAACTTGGCGCGTGGGCAACTGGGTCTTGTGACTCATGGCGTTCCGGTTAACGGTCAAATGGTGGGCCATTCGCTTGCAGTGATCAATGGGCGAGAGGAAGTGTGGGGTAGGCAAGGCGGGAGTCCACCGACTGACATCTACGCCAACGCGGTGACCTTGGTTTGACGTGTGATTGGGGCTGTTGATTGGCCCCTTTACCGTCCCAGAGCACCTTGCCAAACCCATTCTGCGACGCATACGTGCCGACATGGCGCAGTTCACGCTCACTACCAATCTGGCTGAATAAGGGAATCCCTTGTCCCAACAGCACCGGGATACGGGTGATGATCAGCTCATCGATCAGGGCGGCCCATCACCGTGGCGTTTCTGATCTCAATTTCGTAAGAGCTTTCGGAAAATTGTCTTTTGTTTTGACGCTCGTCCATTCATGGCTTTAGATGATCGCCACGACCAAACCCATGATGAAACTGGCGGTGATTTGAATGGATTGTATTTTTTGCAGCATTGTCCGAAAGACCTCTCCAGCCCACATTCTGTGGGAGGACGAACACCATATGGCGTTCCTGTCGATCTTCCCCAACACGCCGGGTTTCAGCGTGGTGATCCCCAAGCAACATTACGGCAGTTATGCGTTTGCGCAGTCGGATAAGGTGCTGGCCGACCTTGTTGTCGCCACCAAAAAAACCGCACTGCAGATCGACCGGGCGTTTCCGGATGTGGCGCGCACCGGGATGATGCTGGAAGGGTATGGGGTGGATCACCTGCATGCGAAGCTGTTTCCCATGCATGGCACGGGCTCGGACAGTGCGTTCAAGCCGTTGAGTTCGAAGGTGGACAAGTTCTTCGAGGCGTATGAGGGCTATATCTCGTCCCACGATCATGTACGGGCGGATGATGCTGAGTTGGCAGAGCTGGCGGCCAGAATCCGATCCTTCGCCTAGCGCAAATCAATGTGGGAGCGGGCTTGCTCGCGAATGCGCAGTGTCAGTCAATACATGGGTGACTGATGTACCGCATTCGCGAGCAAGCCCGCTTCCACATGTTTTACTGTGTGCGCCTGGCCGATCAGCGGCGGCTGCTGACCTCTGCGGGCACATCGTCCCCGGCCATGCGTTTGCGGAACAGTGCAGTGCGAGCCAGCAGCAGCGTGGTCACCGGCACCGTGATCGACAGCAGAATCGGAATCAACCAGCCGTGCAGCACCGGCGCGGACTTGAGCACCGAAAAGTAGATGATCGACGCCAACGCCACACACCACGCACCCAATGTAGAGGCCAGCGCCGGCGGGTGCATGCGCTGGAAAAAGTCCTTCATGCGCAGCAGACCGATCGCGCCGATCAGTGCGAATACGCTGCTCAGCACCAGCAATAGCGCCACGCTGGCTTCAACCCATAACGGCATCATTCAATCACCTCGCCACGCAGCAGGAATTTCGCCAGGGCGAACGACCCGACAAAGCCAAACAGCGCAATCAGCAGCGCCGCTTCAAAGTAGGTGTCACTGGCGTAGCGGATGCCGAGTACCAGCATCATCAGCATCGCCAGGATGTACAGATAGTCCAGTGCCAGAACCCGGTCCTGTGCCGACGGGCCTTTGAACAGGCGCGCCAGTGTCAGCACCATGGCCAGCGAGAACAGGAACAGGCTGATCAGGATCGCGTTGGAGAGCAGGGCGCTCATTCGAAGATCTCCATCAGGGGCCGCTCGTAGGTGGTTTTGAAGTGCTCGATAAAGGGCGCTTCATCCTCAAGGTCGAACACGTGCAACAGCAGAATGCTGCGGTCCAGCGCCAGTTCCGACCAGACCGTGCCGGGTGTGACGCTGGTGATCATCGACAGTACGGCCAGGCCGTTGGCGTCGCGCAGGTCCAGCGGGATTTTGATAAAGCGCGAACGCGGCGCACGCGAGCCGCAGATCAGCACACCCCAGGCCACTTGCAGATTAGAGATGATCACGTCGCGGCCCACCACCAGAAACAGGCGCAGGATCACCCCGGGGCGGCGGATGCGGATCGGCAACGGGCGCAGCGGCGCCATCAGCAGCGGGGCAAGAAAGCCCAGCAGCGCGCCGAGCAGCAGGTTGCCGGGGCTGACGGACAGGTTCAGCACCAGCCACAACAGCCACAACGCCAGCGATAACCAGGGGGCAGGGAACAGACGCTTCATGGCTGCACCTCCAGGGCGGCGGTCTTGGCTTCAGGGCTCGGCACCGGGCGCGTCGCCAGGACGGCCATCACGTAGTGTTCCGGGTTGTTCAGGCTTTCGGCGGTGGCCTGGGTGTAGCGCATCAACGGCTCGGCCTTGAAAGTCAGCAGGATGCTCAGGCCGAGCAGGAAGAAGATCGGCAGGCACTCGTAGCGGCGCAGCAGCGGAGAGGGGCGCTCTTCCGGCGTCCAGAAGCGCTGGATGCCCAGGCGGGCGAAGGCGATCAGCGACGCCAGGCCTGACAGGATCAGCAATGTCACCAAGCCCCAGGCGGCGGGGCGTATGGGTTCATCCACCGCATTCCCCAGCCCCAGCGGGTTGACCAGCGCGCTCAACAGGCTGAGCTTGCCGATAAAACCAGACAGCGGCGGCATCCCGATAATCAGCAGCGCACAGGCGACAAAGCTCAAACCCAGGAACGCCATGGTCCATGGAATCACCTGGCCGACCACGGCTTTCTGTTCATCGTCGAGGTTCACGCCGGGCCGTGGATGCAACGACTCCATGGCCTTGGGCAACGCATCGATTTCCTCGTCCAGCGGCAGGTCATTGGCCGAGCGCGAACGCTCGATCAGTTCGGCCAGCAGGAACAGCGCGCTCAATGCCAGCGTCGAGCTGACCAGATAGAACAGCGCTCCGGCCGTCAGGCTTGGCTGAGCAAAGCCCACGGCCGACAGCAGAATCCCGGCCGACACCAGAATGCTCAAGCTGGCCATGCGTTCCAGCCGCTGCGCCGCTACCATCGCCAATGCTGCGCAAATGATCGTCGCCATGCCGCCGTACACCAGCCAGTCGCCGCCAAACAGCGCCGAAGCACCGGCTTGCTCCGAAAACAGCAGGGTCCACAGGCGCAGCACGGTGTACACGCCCACCTTGGTCATAATCGCAAACATCGCCGCCACCGGCGCGCTGGCCGAGGAGTAGGCGGGCGCCAGCCAGAAGTTCAGCGGCCACATGCCGGCTTTGGCCAGGAACGCTGTTGCCAGAATTGCCGCGCCTGCGTGCAACAGGCCGCGATCGGCCTCTGGCACCAAGGGGATTTTCAGTGCCAGGTCAGCAAAATTCAGCGTGCCGGTGACGCCGTAGATCATCGCCGCGCCAATCAGGAACAGCGACGAGGCCAGCAGGTTGATCGCGATGTAATGCAGCCCCGACGACACCCGCGCACGGCCCGAGCCGTGCAGCATCAAACCATAGGACGCCGCCAGCAGCACTTCGAAGAAAACGAACAGGTTGAACAGGTCCGCCGTCAGGAAGGCGCCGTACAGGCCCATCATCTGGATCTGGAACAGCGCGTGGAAGCTGGTACCGGCGCGGTCCCAACGGGCCATGGCGAACAGCAGCGCGCTCACGCCGATAATCCCGGTGAGCACCAGCATCATCGCCGACAGTTGGTCCACCACCAGCACGATGCCGAACGGTACCTGCCAGTTGCCCGGCAGGTACACACCGATGGAGCCGGGGCCGCCTTGTTGTGTCCAGTACAGCAGCAGGACGGCGATGCCCAGGCCGATGATGCTGGAAAACAGGTTGATTTTTGCCTTCAGCGGACGGCGTTTTTCGCCGAGCATCAGCATCAGCGCGGCGGTCAGCAACGGCAGCAGGATCGGCGCGACGATCAGTTGATTGATCCACGTCATTCCTTGGGCTCCCGACCGTCTACATGGTCAGTGCCGGTCAGACCGCGTGAGGCCAGCAGCACCACCAGAAACAGCGCGGTCATGGCGAAGCTGATCACGATGGCCGTCAGTACCAGCGCCTGGGGCAGGGGATCGGTGTAGTGCAGAAGGTCTTGCGGCACGCCGTCCTTGATAATCGGCTCCTTGCCGATAAACAGGCTGCCCATGCTGAAAATGAACAGGTTGACCCCGTACGACAGCAGGCACAGGCCCATCACCACCTGGAACGTCCGTGGCCGCAGGATCAGCCAGACGCCGGAGGCCGCCAGGACCCCAATGGCAATTGCGATGACTTCTTCCATCAGGCGGCTCCTTGCGTTGCGGCAACCACTTTTTTGGCCTGGTTGCTCGGTTTGTGGGCCCGCACGGACTGGTGGCCGAGGGCGGTGAGCATCAGCAGCGTGGAACCGACGACCATGGCGTACACGCCGACGTCGAAGAACAGAGCGCTGGCGATATGGATATCGCCGAGCACCGGCACGCTGAAATGCCAGGTGTGGGTGGTGAGGAACGGGTAACCGGCAAACAGCGCGCCGAGCCCGGTCAGGGTTGCCGAAAGCAGGCCAAAACCCATCCAGCGCATTGGCCGCAGGCTCATCTGCGCCTCAACCCACTGCGTACCGGCAACCATGTATTGCAGGATGAACGCTACCGACATCACCAGGCCTGCGACAAAGCCGCCGCCCGGCTGGTTATGACCGCGCATGAACAGGTAGAACGACACCACCAGCGCAATTGGCAGCAGCAGGCGCACCAGCACCGCCGGCACCATCATGAAGCCCAGCGCGGTGTCGCTGGCCTGGCGCGGGTTGACCAGGTCGGTGGCCACGTCCGGCGCCAACTGGCGCTGTTGCGCGGGCAGTTGCATGCTTTCTTTGGACGGACGGAAGCGCCGCAGCAGGGCATACACCGTCAGCGCCACGGCGCCGAGCACGGTGATTTCGCCGAGGGTATCGAAGCCACGGAAGTCGACGAGCATCACGTTCACGACGTTGCTGCCGCCGCCTTCGGGCAGGGCGCGGCTGAGGTAGAACGAGGAGATATCGTTGGGGGTCTGGCGGGTCAGCATCGCGTAGGACAGCAGCGCCATGCCGCCGCCCACCACGGTGGACAGCAGGAAGTCACGCAGGCGGCGAATGCGCGCCTTGCGCAACGAGCTGGGCAATGGCGACACTTCTTCGATCCGCCGTGGCAGCCAGCGCAGGCCCAGCAGAATCAGCACGGTGGTCACCACTTCGACGACCAGCTGCGTCAACGCCAGGTCCGGCGCCGAGAACCACACGAAGGTGATGCAGGTCATCAAGCCGCACACGCTGACCATGGTCAGGGCTGCCAGCCGGTGATACTTGGCTTGCCACGCGGCGCCGAGGGCGCAGGCAATCGCCAGCAGCCACAGGGTCACAAACACAATGGAGCCCGGGATCTTCGGCCGGTCGCCCCAGCTGAGGCCGCTGTTGAGCATCGGGATCAAACCTGCAATCACCGCCGCCATCACCAGCAGGAACAGCTGGGTCTGCAGGCGTTTGGTGCTGATGCGTTTTTCGATCCGGCGCACGCCGCGCATCATCACCACCAGGCTGCGCTCGAACATACGCTTGCCGTTGAAGTAGCTGATGACCGGCGGGTACTTGAAGCGGCCACGTTTGAGCTGTTTGCGCAGCAGCAGGTAGAGCACCACGCCGCCGGACATCGCCACCAGGCTCATGATCATCGGCGCGTTCCAGCCGTGCCAGATCGCCAGGCTGTACTCGGGCAGCACACCACCGACCACCGGCAGCGCAGCGGCAGCGAGGATCGAGCCGACCACCTGGGCCGGGAAGATGCCCACCAGCAGGCAGGTGAACACCAGCAGTTCCACCGGCGCGCGCATCCAGCGCGGCGGTTCGTGGGGCGTATGCGGCAAGTCGGTGGCGGGCGGGCCGAAGAACACATCGACGGTAAAGCGCAGCGCATAGGCGACGCTGAAAGTGCCGGCGATGGTTGCAATCATCGGCAGGGCGATTTCCACCCAGGCGGTCGCCGAGATAAATACCGTTTCAGCGAAGAACATCTCTTTGGACAGGAAGCCATTGAGCAACGGCACTCCGGCCATCGACGCACTGGCCACCATCGCCAGGGTCGCGGTAAACGGGATCAGGCGCACCAGACCGCTGAGCTTGCGAATATCACGGGTGCCGCTTTCGTGGTCGATGATGCCCGCCGCCATGAACAGCGAGGCCTTGAACGTGGCGTGGTTGAGGATATGGAACACCGCAGCGACGGCGGCCAGCGGGCTGTTGAGGCCCAGCAGCAGGGTGATCAGCCCGAGGTGGCTGATGGTGGAGTAGGCCAGCAGGCCCTTGAGATCGTTTTGAAACATGGCGCAGTAAGCGCCGAGGAGGAGGGTGATGGCGCCGGCACCGCCGACGATCCAGAACCATTCTTCGCTGCCGGACAGCGACGGCCACAGGCGGGCCAGCAGGAACACGCCGGCTTTCACCATCGTCGCCGAGTGCAGGTACGCCGAAACCGGCGTCGGTGCCGCCATCGCGTGGGGCAGCCAGAAGTGGAAGGGGAACTGTGCGCTTTTGCTCAGGGCGCCGATCAGCACCAGGGCGAGCATGACCGGGTACAGCGAGTGCGCGCGAATCTGATCGCCCGCCGCCAGCACCTGGTCCAGGTCATAGCTGCCGACGATATGCCCCAGCAGCATCACGCCGGCCAACAGGCACAGGCCGCCCGCACCGGTGACCATCAGCGCCATATAGGCGCCGCGCCTGGCATCGGCGCGGTGGTGCCAATAGCCGATCAACAGGAACGAGAACAGGCTGGTCAGTTCCCAGAAGAACACGATCTGGATCAGGTTGCCGGAAATCACCAACCCGAGCATGGCGCCCATGAAGGCCAGGAAAAACGCGAAGAAACGCGGCACCGGGTCGTCCGGCGACATGTAGTAGCGCGCATACAGCGACACCAGCGAGCCGATGCCCAGCACCAGCATCGAGAACAGCCAGGCAAACCCATCCATGCGCAGCACGAAGTTCAACCCAAGGCTGGGCAACCACATGAATTCTTCGCGGATCACGCCACCGTGGGCGATCTGAGGGTAGAGCAGGGCGACTTGAATGGTGCCGACCAGGGCCACGAGGCCAGCCAACAGGGATTCGGTGTTACGTGCATTGTGCGGCAGCAAGGCCGCCAGACAGCTGCCAATAAAAGGCAGAAGCAGTAGAACTATCAGGGACATAGGCTTCTAATCTGCGGGAGTTTGGGATGCATCATACGTGCCGCTTTGTCGATCACCAAACGCCAAGATGTGGCAGGATCCTACAAGGTAGGCTGAAAAACCCCCGTTTGGCATTGTTTCAGCTGGCGCCATTGCAGCCGTCACCACGGCTTCCTGTGGGAGCTGGGCTTGCCCGCGATGGCGATCTTACAGCCATTACCAGCAGTCAGACCTTACCCCTGCTGCTCCTGTTCCCTTTCATCCTGCAGTTCGATGGCCTTCTGCCCTTTAGTCTTCAGCTCACTCACAATCACTGCCGCCACAATCAACGCCGCCCCCACCATCGCGATCGGCGGGAAGCGCTCACCGGCCATCCGTCCGATCACGCCGGCCCACACCGGTTCACCGGCGTAGATCAAGGTGGCGCGTGTCGGCGAGACACTCTGCTGCGCCCAGTTCATCGCGACCTGGATCACCGCGCTGGTCAAGCCCAGGCCTACCGCGCTGAATACCAGCAACCACGAGAAACCTGGCAAGGGTTCCCCCATCGGCACCACCATCAGAAACGACAATAACGACGCCGTGGCCAGTTGCACCACGGTCACCCGGCGTACATCCACCTGCCCGGCAAACGCGCTGATCAGAATGATTTCGGCGGCCACCGCCACGGCACAGATCAGCGTGGCGATTTCGCCGGGGCTGAAGTTCAGCGACGCGCCGGCCGGGCCGGTGAGCAGCATCAAGCCGGTAAACGCCAGCATGATGCCGATGGCTGGCATCAGCCCCGGGCGGCGACCCAGCACCAGCCATTGCAGCAGCGGCACGAACGGCACATACAGCGCGGTGATGAACGCCGACTGACTGCTCGGAATAGTCTGCAGCCCGATGGTCTGCATGCCGTAGCCGAACATGATCGAGGTGCCGATGAAGGCGCCGGCTTTCAATTCAAACAAGGTCAGGCCGCGCAGGGTGCGCAACGAAAAGAACCCAACCACGATGGCCGCTGCGGCAAACCGCAGCCCCACGAAAAACATCGGTCCGCTGACCGTCATCGCATGTTGCACCAGCAAAAAGGTGCCGCCCCAGATCATGGTGATCACCACCAGAATGCATTCGGCTTTGCTGAAACGGTTGAAGCGTGAGGAAGGGTTCGGGGCAGTCATGGCGGCTCGGTCTTGCAAGGGAAAGGCACGGACCGCACAATGCGCCGCACGCTGGGCAGTATACTGCGCACACCTACCTATTGAGCAATATAGTGCACAAAGAAAATCCACATCGGGCGTCGGTCCTGCAACACGTCAGCCAGAACGTCCGTCGTTTGCGGCATGCTGCCGACATGAGCCAGACCGCGCTATCGGAAAAGTCCGGCGTCAGCCGGCGCATGCTGGTGGCCATCGAGGCGGGCGAGAAGAATGTCAGCCTGTCCACCCTGGACCGCGTCGCCGAAGCCCTGGATGTGGCTTTCAGCGACCTGATCCAGGCGCCGGATGCCGGCGATCACAGCCGCATCAACGAGCTGGCGTGGGCCGGCGACATTCCCGGCAGTAAAGCCGTATTGCTGGCCAAGGCCACTGCCCGGCGCGAGGTGGAGTTGTGGGAGATGCGCCTGGAACCGGGCGACCGTTACAGCCCGGAACCCGACCCGGAAGGCTGGAGCGTGCAGCTGTTTGTGTTCGAAGGCCGCCTGACCCTGATCCTCGATGACGAAGAAAAACACGTGGCCACCGGTGAGTTCTTCATGTTCGCCAGCCGCCAGGCCCACGGCTATCGCAATGATGGTGAGGTGGCGGTGCGCTTCGTGCGTAACGTGGTGATCTAACTGTCTGCCAGGCAACAGTGGATGGACACTTTGCTCGCCTGCACACGCAGGCCTTTCAAGGTTTTAGCCGCAACACCCTGATTTTATTGGCGATTAAATTCAGGCACGACTCCTGCAATCACCCAGGTCATCTCACCGGAGCCTGGAGTCGGCCCATGTCAGCCCACCCTCAACAACCTGCCCATATCATTCGCTCGGACGCCGAGGCCATCGAGGTCGCCACGCGCCTGGCCGCACGCTTTGCCGTCGACGCCAGTGCACGCGACCGCGAGCGGCGCTTGCCGGTGGCCGAACTTGACGAGTTTTCTGCCAGCGGTTTGTGGGGCATCACCATTCCTAAAGCCTATGGCGGCGCCGAGGTGTCCTATGTGACGGTGGCCGAGGTGATCAAGTTGATTTCCGCCGCCGACCCATCGCTGGGGCAAATCCCGCAGAACCATTTGGGCGTGGTGGACATCCTGCTGCAAACCGCCACAGAGGAACAAAAGCGCCACTACTTCGGCAAGGTCCTGGCCGGTTATCGGTTCGGCAATGCCTTCTCCGAAGCCAAGAGCAAAAACGCCGGCACGTTTGATACCCAGATCCGTTTTGAGCACGACACCGCGCAAATCAACGGCGAGAAGTTCTACTGCACCGGCGCGCTGTTCGCGCATATCGTGCCCACCGTCGGCAACAATGAAAACGGCCAGGCCTTTATTGCGTTCGTTGAACGCGATGCGCCGGGGCTCACGGTGGTTGATAGCTGGGACGGCTTTGGCCAACGCACCACCGCCAGCGGCGGGGTGACACTCGACGGCGTGAGCGTGCCGCGCACCGCAGTGATCCCGGCTCACCTGGCCTTTGACCAACCCACCGCCAACGGCCCGATCTCGCAGATCATCCAGGCCGCCGTCGACACCGGCATCGCCCTTGGCGCGCTTGAACACGCCAAAATCCACGCGCGCCAGGCGCGGCCCTGGATCGACAGCCAACAGGAACACGGCTGGCAAGACCCATTCACCATCGCCGCGATTGGCGACCTGCAATGGCGCGTGCACGGCACCGAAGCCATTCTTGCCAAAGCCGGCAAGGCGGTCGACCTGGCCCTGGCCGAGCCGAACGAAGACACCGTGGCCCACGCCTCGCTGGTCGTCGCCCAGGCCAAAGTGCTGTCGGCCGAAACCGCCTTGCTCGCCAGCAGCAAACTCTTCGAACTCGCCGGCACTCGCTCGGTGACCGCCAAGCACAACCTCGACCGCTTCTGGCGCAATGCGCGCACCCACACCCTGCACGACCCGGCCCGCTGGAAATACCACCTGATCGGCAACTTCGTGCTCAACGGCGTGAAGCCCGCCCGCCACGCCTGGAACTGAGGAACCTGACCCCATGACCGCACTGAATCACGCGCGCCAACTGCTGGAAAGCACCCGCCGCACGGTTGAGCGAAGCGATGACCCCTACGTGATCAGCCGCTTCGGCGATTGGCAGATCCGCGTCGATGTGGCCGCTGCCTTGCTTGAGCGCGCCGCCACCGACCCAAGCCCGGTGGCCCTCACCGAAGCGCAGATCGCCGCCGCCGAAGCGCTGATTTTCGCCAGCAATGCCGAGTTCGAACTCACCGGCCAGCGCACCGCGCTGCCGCCCAGCCTTGATGATCCGTTGCGCAGCAAATACCAGATTGTCGGCAACTACCACCTCAACGGAGCGCTTTGATGTCCCGTGAAATCCGCTTGAATGCCTTCGACATGAACTGCGTCGGCCACCAATCGCCCGGGCTGTGGGCGCACCCGCGTGACCGTTCGTGGCAGTACAAAGACCTGGAGTACTGGACCGACCTGGCCAAAATCCTCGAACGCGGCAAATTCGACGGGTTGTTTATCGCCGACGTGCTGGGTATTTACGACGTGTACAACGGCAACGGTGACGCGGCGATTCGCCAGGCGGCGCAGGTGCCCGTCAATGACCCGTTGTCATTGATTGCGCCGATGGCACTGGTCACCGAACACCTGGGTTTCGGCCTGACCGCCTCGTTGTCGTTCGAGCACCCGTACCCGTTTGCCCGCAGGCTTTCCACCCTCGATCACCTGACCAAGGGTCGCGTCGGTTGGAACATCGTCACCTCGTACCTGGAAAGCGGCGCCAAAAACCTCGGCCAGAAAGCCCAGACCGAACACGACGCACGCTATGACTACGCCGAGGAATACCTGGAGGTTTGCTACAAACTCTGGGAAGGCAGCTGGGAAGAGGGCGCGGTATTGCGTGATCGCGAGCGCCGAATTTTCAGCGACCCGAGCAAAATCCACGAAATCCGCCACGTTGGCAAACACTTCCAGGTGCCCGGTATTCATCTGTGCGAGCCGTCGCCGCAGCGCACGCCGGTGCTGTACCAGGCCGGGGCGTCCAGCCGTGGCAAGCAGTTCGCCGCCGAGCAGGCCGAGTGCGTGTTTGTCGCGGCACCGTCCAAGGTGTTGCTGAAAAAGACCGTGGCCGATATCCGCCGCCGTGCCGCAGAAGCCGGGCGCGACCCGAAGAAAATCCTGATTTTCAACTTGCAGACGGTGATCGTCGGCGAGACGGACGCCAGGGCCAAGGCCAAGTTTGACGAGTACAAATCCTACGTCAGCTACGAAGGCGCGATGGCACTGATCTCTGGCTGGACCGGTATCGACTTCAGCCAGTTCAAACCCGATGAACCGCTCAAGCACGTGCACACCAACGCCATTCAGTCGGCGGTGGAGGCCTTCTCCACGGCGGACCCGAACAAAGTCTGGACGCCCAACGAACTGGCCGACTGGGTTGGCATTGGCGGCTTTGGCCCGTTGTTTGTCGGTGGCCCTGAAACCGTGGCCGACCTGCTGCAGGAATGGGTCGAGGAGACTGACGTGGACGGTTTCAATCTGGCCTATGCGCTGACCCACGAAACCTTTATCGACGCCGTGGACCTGTTGGTGCCGGAGCTGCAAAAGCGCGGCGTGTACAAGACCGAATACGCCCAGGGCACCTTGCGCGAGAAGTTGTTCGGCGATGGCGCACGGCTGGCGCCGAATCATCCGGGTGCCGGTTACAGGGATCTTAAGGCCAGCGCTCTATAACTGAACAAACCCAATCCATGTGGGAGCTGGCTTGCCTGCGATAGCGTCGGGTCAGCTGGAAATGTGCCGACTGACACACCGTTATCGCAGGCAAGCCAGCTCCCACAGTAGAACTGTATTGATCCAAATAACTCCGCCAGCGGACCACCGCACGCACATCACTTTAATAGGAGCATCACCCCTATGAGCGTGCACGAACTCAAACGTCCGCTGGGCCTGGAATGGCCCGCCGAACTGCTCGGCAACCTGTCCGAGCCTTTGGAACACCTGCGCCACTGGGCGCAAATCACGCCCTTGCAGACGGCCCTGCGCCACAAGCGCCAGGGCCAGTGGTATGCCTGGCGGTGGATTGACGCCTTGCGCGACGTCGAGCGCCTGGCCGATGGGTTGCGCCAGCAAGGCTTTGGCGAGCAGTCGCGGCTGGCCCTCAGCGGCGCGTTCGAGCCGAACCTGCTGTTGTTGGCGTTGGCTGCGCAATCGGTCGGCGGGCAGGTGGTGACCCTGGCCGATGGCCTCGAGCCCGAAGTCCTTTACCAACAGCTGTGGCGTATTCGCCCTACCCATTCGTATGTGCAGGACCGCCGGCAAGTGCGGCACTGGGCGTCTGCCAATCGACTGGATTTCGCCCAGTTGCTCGGCCCGCTGGACCCGGCGCAGCACTTGCAGCGCTGGTGGCAACCCACCGGCGAAAGCGCGTTGTGGAGCGAGGAGGGCACTCACTGGCAGGGCGGGTTGGCTGTGGTGCTGGAGCAGTGGCTCAACAGCGGCCATGGCCTGGCCTTTCCGGAAAACCTCGCTTCGGCCCGCCGCGATCGCAGTGAAGTCGCTCCGACTGGCCTGCTGTTATCACCTGAGCGTTTGCACCACCTGGCCGACGACATCGAAAGCCGCCTCGCGCCCCACGGTACCTAGCGCCGACGCCTGTGCGACTGGGCCATCGCCCACCCGCAAAGTGGCCTGCGCCGCTTGCTGAAAAACCGCGTGCGCAGGCTGCTGGGCTTTCAGCGTCTGTCCTACATCTGGCAACCGCTTAAATCCAAGGCCGAGCCGACATGGCTGGCCGAATTCAAACGGGACATCGCATGAGCCAGGCCATTCTCCAGGTACGCGACATCTCGTTGTCATTCAAGGGCGTCAAGGCGATCAATGCCTTGTCGTTTGACGTGCAGCGCGGCGAGATTTGCGCGCTGATCGGGCCAAATGGCGCCGGCAAGAGTTCGTTGCTCAATGTGCTCAACGGCGTGTACCGCTTTGACGCCGGCGAGATCGTCTTCGATCAACAACACTTTCACCGCATCGACCCATTGGGCGCGGCGCGCCGTGGCATCGGCCGCACCTTCCAGAACAACGCGCTGTTCAAAAAAATGAGCGTGCTCGACAACATCCTCACCGGCCTGTCGCGGCATATGCGCAGCACCTTTATCGAACAGGCCCTGGGCTTGCCGCGCGCCCGGCGTGAGGCCGAGGCCTTCCGCCTGCGTGCCCAGGGCATCCTCGAATTCCTGGAGCTGCAAGCCCACCGCGATGTGCTGGTGGGCAACCTGTCCTACGGCCTGCAAAAACGCGTGGAGTTGGGCCGCGCGTTGATCGCAGGCCCCAGCCTGCTGCTGCTCGACGAACCCATGGCCGGGATGAACGCCGAAGAAAAACACGAAATGGCGCGCTTCGTCGCCGACGTGAACCGCGACCTGGGCACCACCGTGGTGTTGATCGAGCACGACATGGGCGTGGTCATGGGCCTGTCCGACCATGTGGTGGTGCTCGACTACGGGCGCAAGGTCGGCGACGGCACGCCCGCCGAGGTTCAGGCCAACCCCGAAGTGATCAGCGCCTACCTGGGAGTCGCACACTGATGACGTTCTTTTTCGAAACCCTGCTCGGCGGCTTGCTCGCCGGCACCCTGTACTCGCTGGTCGCCATCGGCTTCGTGCTGATCTACAAGGCCAGCGGCGTGTTCAATTTCGCCCAGGGCTCGATGCTGCTGTTCGCCGCGCTGACCTTTGTCAGCCTGCATGACCAAGGCGTGCCGTTCGCCCTGGCGCTGCTGCTGACGGTGATCGTGATGATCGTCGGCGCCTTGCTGATCGAGCGGCTGGTGTTGCGCCCGTTGGTGAACCGTTCGCAGATCACGTTGTTCATGGCCACGTTGGGCCTGTCGTTCATTATCGAAGGCCTGGCCCAGGGCTTGATGGGCTCGCAGGTGCGCGCGCTGGATTTGGGCATTGACGACGTGCCGCTGTTTGTCGGGCCACTGATGCTCAGCCAGTTTGATCTGATTGCCGCCGCGGCGGCGGTGGTGCTGGTCACGGTGTTGGCGTTGCTGTTCAACAAGACACGCATCGGCGTGTCGTTGCGCGCGGTGGCGGATGACACCACGGCGGCGCTGTCCATCGGCATCAACCTCAACCGCATCTGGCAGATCGTCTGGGCCGTGGCCGGCGTGGTCGGGCTGGTGGCGGGGCTGCTGTGGGGCGCGCGCCAAGGGGTGCAGTTTTCGCTGTCGCTGGTGGTGCTCAAGGCCTTGCCGGTGCTGATCATCGGCGGCTTTACCTCGATTGGCGGGGCGATTGTCGGCGGGCTGATTGTCGGCGCGGCGGAAAACCTCGCCGAGGTGTATATCGGCCCGCTGATCGGCGGCGGCATCACGCCGTGGTTTGCCTACGTACTGGCCCTGGCCTTCCTGTATATCCGTCCCGCCGGCCTGTTCGGCGAGCGCGCCATCGAGCGAGTCTGAACCCATGTCGATTCCTGTCGTTCAACAAACCGCACCGTTGGTGTTGATCCAGCGACGCGTGCCCTGGGGCCTGATCGGCCTGTTGGCGCTGGCCTTTGTTGTCGTGCCGCTGTGGGGCAATGACTATTGGCTCAATGCGATCCTCGTCCCGTTTCTGGTGCTGTCGCTGGCCGGGCTGGGCTTGAACCTGCTCACCGGCTACACCGGGCAAACCTCGGTGGGCGCGGCCGGTTTCATGGCCGTCGGCGCGTTCGCCACCTACGGGTTTTTGCTGCGTCTGCCGGCGCTCGGTTTGCCGGTGGCGCTGCTCGGTGGTGGGGTGATCAGCGCATTGGTGGGGCTGTTGTTCGGCCTGCCCAGTTCGCGGATCAAGGGTTTTTACCTGATGGTCACCACCTTGGCCGCGCAGTTTTTCCTGGAGTGGCTGTTCGTCAAATTCCCCTGGTTCTACAACTACGGCTCCTCTGGCACCATTTCTGCGCCGCAACTGGCGCTGTTCGGCCATGACCTCAACACGCCGCTGGGGCGTTACCTGCTGACGCTGGTCACGGTGTTGCTGCTGACCTGGACCGCCGTCAACCTGGTGCGCAGCCAGGTCGGCCGCAACTGGATGGCGATCCGCGACATGGACACCGCCGCCGCCGTGGTCGGTATCCCGGTGGTGCGTTACAAGCGCCTGGCGTTCGCCGTCAGTTCGTTCTACTTAGGCATTGCCGGTGCACTGTGGGCCTTCGCTTACTTGGGCACGGCCAGTGCCAGCAGCTTTGATATCAACCGCTCGTTCCAGATCCTGTTCATCATCATTATCGGCGGCATGGGCAGCATTGCCGGCAACTTCGTCGGCGCGGCGTTTATCAGCCTGCTGCCGATTTTGCTCAGCCATGCCGGGCAGGCCTTGTTCGGCGGCTCGGTGGATGCGGGGCAATTGCAGAACCTGCAAAAAATCATCTTTGGCGTGTTGATCATCGTGTTCCTGATCAAGGAACCCGAGGGGTTGATTCGTCTGTTGCACAACCTGCGTGACCGTCTGCGGCAGTGGCCGCTGCGCTTCTAACATTCCCTCAAGAGAATCCAATATGCGTGCAACCTTGAAACGTTCCCTGGTCGGCGCCGCCTTTGCGCTGGCCGCCTTGGCGGGCGCTGTGCCCCAGGCGACGGCCTCGCCCGACCAGCAATTCATTCCCCTGGCCACCTACCGTGTGGGCGCGTACGCCTCCAGCGGCGTGCAGGTGTGGGCCGGGATGATCGACTACCTGCGTTATATCAACGAGGTCGAAGGCGGCATCAATGGCGTGAAACTGGTGTGGCAGGAATGCGAAACCGAGTGGACGGCGGAGAAGGGCATCGAGTGCTACGAGCGCTTCAAGAATGGCCTGGATGGCGCGCCGGTCGCGGTCTATCAACCCAATGGCGCCCCGGCGGCGTACGCGCTGAGTGAGCGTGCCGAGGTGGACAAGATCCCGCTGATCACCCTCGGTTACGGCCGTACCGAAGCCACCGACGGCACGGTGTTCCCGTACAACTTCCCGGTGATGCTGACCTTTTACAGCGAAGCCTCAACCCTGGTGAACTACATCGCCCAGCGCGAAGGCGGTTTCGACAAACTCAAGGGCAAGAAGATCGCCACGGTCTATCACGACTCGGCCTATGGGCGCGAAACCCTTGGCCCGCTGAAGTTGCTGGCAGAGAAATACGGCTTTGAAAATATCCAGATTCCGGTGGCCGATCCGGGCAATGAACAGTCGGCGCAATGGCGCCAGGTCCGTCAGGCGAACCCGGACTGGGTGTTCCTGCGCACCTGGGGCGTCTCCACGCCGGTAGCGGTGAAAACCGCCGCACGTTTTGGCTTCCCGGTCGACCATATCATCGGCGATATCTGGGCCAGCTCCAGCGAAGACGTGCTGCCTGCCGGCGCGTCCGCCAAAGGCTATCTGGCGCTGACGCCATACCCGGCCGGTGCCGACTTCGAGATCCACAAACGCCTCAAGCAGTACGTCCTCGACAAGGGCCACAGTGACCTCAAGGACCTGAAAAACTTCGGCAGCGTCTACTACAACTCCGGCCTGGTGAACGCCGCCGTGGCCGTGGAAGCGATCCGCACCGGCCAGGCCAAATTCGGCAAGCGCCCGCTCAACGGCGAAGAAGGCCGTTGGGGCCTGGAACACTTGAACATCGACGACGCGCGCTTGAAGGACATGGGCTACCTGGGCCTGATGCAGAACCTCAAATTGTCGTGCCGCGACCATGAAGGCGGCGGTTCGGCGCGGGTGCAGCAATGGGACGGCGCCAACTGGACGCTGATCAGCGACTGGATCGCCGCCGACCGCGCGTTGCTGCGCCCATTGATCGACGAAAAATCCGCCGCGTTCGCCAAGGAAAAAGGCCTGACGCCGCGCACCTGCACCGGAGATGAATAACTCATGAGCCAACCCGCCGCCGAGTCCGCCAGCCAAGCGCTGTTGACGGTCGATGACATCGAAGTGATCTATGACGGCGCAATCCTGGCGGTGGCCGGGGTGTCCTTGAGCGTGCCCAAGGGCGCCATCGTTGCCTTGCTCGGCGCCAATGGCGCGGGCAAAAGCACCACGCTCAAGGCGATCTCGGGGCTGGTGCGTGCCGAACGGGCCGAGGTCAGCCGGGGCGTGATTGAATACGCCGGCCGCGACCTTGCCGGCATCGACCCCAGCCAGCGCGTGCGTGAGGGCATGGTCCATGTGTTGGAGGGCCGGCATGTGTTCGGCCAGCTGACGGTCGAAGACAATCTGCGCAGTGGCGGCTTTGTGCGGCGCCTGAGCCGCAAGGCTATGGAGCATGACATGGAACGCATCTACGCCTGGTTTCCACGCCTCAAGACCAAGCGCCACACGCGTGCCGGGCTGACCTCCGGCGGCGAACAGCAGATGGTTGCCATCGGCCGCGCGTTGATGACGCGGCCCACCCTGGTGCTGCTCGACGAGCCGTCGATGGGCCTGGCACCGATGATCGTGCAGGAAATTTTCGCGATCATCGCCCAGCTCAACCGTGAGCAGCAGGTGAGCTTTTTGATCGCCGAGCAGAACATCAACGTTGCGCTCACCTATGCGTCCCAGGGCTACGTGCTGGATACTGGGCGGGTGGTCTTGGGTGGCAGCGCCGCTGAACTGCGGGCGCGCGGCGATTTGCACGATATTTATCTGGGTAAACAGTAAGGGCGATGTGCATGACTGAATCCACCCGCAACGCTGATGTCTTGATCATCGGCGGCGGCCTGAGCGGCACGATGTTGGCCGTGCAATTGCTGCGCCTGCCTGGGCAGCGTCGCATCCTGGTGATTGAGCCCCGCGCCGAACTGGGCCGTGGCGAGGCCTACAGCGCGGTCGAGCTGGGCCACACCTTGAACGGCAACGCCGCGCGCATGAGCGTCGACCCGGATAACGCCGACGACCTGACTCAATGGCTCACCGACTACATCGGCGCCGGTGGGTGGCCGCAGGCGCACCAGCAAGCGGTGCCGATCAGTGAGCTGTTCCCGCCGCGCGGGATCTTTGGGCTGTACGCGCAGCAGCGGCTGGCCGAAGCCAAGGCGTTGTCGGCTTCGACGGTGGAGCATGTGCGTGGCGAGGTCATCGACCTGCACATGGATGAGAGCGCCACAGTGCTGACACTTGATAACGGCCAGCAACTGCGCGGCGCCTTCGCGGTATTGGCCACCGGCATGTTTCCCGCAGCGCGTACGCCGCAGACCGACTCCAGCGGCTTGAACGCGGCAGCCGTCGACCCGTGGGATGTGCAGGCGATGACCCTGATCGACCCGCAATCGACGGTACTGATCATCGGCTCCGGGCTGACCATGGTGGACGCCGTGGTGTCGCTGGAGCAGGCCGGCCATCGTGGCCCGATCGAGATTTTTTCGCGCCACGGGCTGCTGCCGCATGTACGGCGCCAGCCCCCGGGCTGGGTGGATTTTCTCGCCGAGGACCATCGCCTGCGCAGCCCGAGGCAATTGCTGCGCGAGGTGCGCCGCCAATGCCGCCGTGCGCTGCAGCAAGGCATCGATTGGCAGGCGCCGCTGGACACCGTGCGCGCGCATGTTGCCCGTTTGTGGAGCCAGGCCAGCGACGTCGAAAAACGCCAGTTCGTGCGCCATGTACGGCCGTGGTGGGAAAGTCATCATCACCGTTCGCCGCCGTTGAGCGCGCAATTGGTGGCACGGTTGCAGGACGAAGGGCGGTTGCGGGTTCACGCAGCGTTGTTCAAGGGCCTGGTGGCCTCGGACGGCGGTGTGACTGTCCGCGTGCGTCGTCGCGGCGAGCAGGAGGTGACGCAGGTGTCGGGGGCGGCGTTGATCAATTCCAGTGGCATTGAGTACGACTGGCGCCGCGTGGCCCGGCCGTTGCCCCAGCAGTTGCTCAAGCGTGGGTTGATCCAGCCCGGGCCATTGGCGTTGGGGATTGCGGCGGACGTGTCGGGCGCTGTGCTGGATGCCGAGGGCAATGTCAGCCGGCGCCTGTTCGCCATGGGCCCGCCGTTGCGCGGGATGTGGTGGGAAAGCACAGCGGTGACCGACGTGGCGATTCAGGCCAAGGCGTTGGCGTTGAAGCTGACAAATATCTAATGTGGGAGCGAGTTCAGCCGGCAGACTTCTGTGCTCTGCTTTTCTGTGGGAGCTGGCTTGCCTGCGATGCAGGCAACTCGGTACATCAGGCATAAGCAGTTGATGCCATCGCAGCGGTGCGGCGATCCGACAAGCCCGCTCCCACAGTTGATCGGCGTTTCAACTTCCAATCTTCACGAAACCAGGCTTGAGGCCAAACACTTCCACCCCCTGCGCGGTCGACTGCCCGGTGGTGACCTTCACCCGTTCCACCGGTTGATCCATCGTCGCGCGGTACTCCACGGTCATGTCAGCGCGGTTGATCGCCTGGCTGGGAACCACAATCGCCTGCGCGTTGTTGTAGGTGACGATGGTCAATCGCGCACTCATGCCCAGTCGCACGCGTTGCAATTGCTGCGGTGTCAGTTTGGGAATCGACAACGTCACCGGAAACTGCGCGCTGCCCTGGCTGTCGCTGGCAATCGCCAAGCCACTGACCACACTCACGGAGCCGGTCAGCCGCTCACCGTCGAAGCCATCGCCCATCACTTCCACCGCCTGGCCTTGGTGCAGTTGGTTGATGTCCAGCTCCGACACCTTGGCGACGATTTTCAGCCGTTCGATGTTCGCCAGGCCGAACAGCACCTGGCCCTGGCTGACTTTGCTGCCGGCCTGTACCGGCGCGTTATTGTTGCCACCGCCTGGCGTCGACGTAGTGCTGCCGGGGGCGGGCACCACGATGCCGGAGAACGGCGCCTTGACCTCCTTGCCATCGAGCAGTTTGTGCAGGGCGTCGTACTTGACCGTGGCATTGGTCAGTTCCATGTCGGCGATCTGCTTGTATTCGCCCTGGCCCTGGCTCTGCGCCTGCTGCAGTTCACTGCGGGCCGAGGCGAGGTCCAGTTGCTGCTGTTGAGTCTGTTGTTTGAGGTCGTCCAGTTCGTTGCGCGGAATGATGCCGCGCTTGAACAGGTTTTCGCTTTCGGTGAGTTTGCGCTGGGTGTTGCCGGCGGTCATTTCGGCGGTGCGCAGGCTGCGGCGCGCACGGCTGACGGCGGGGCTGCTGTCCCAGTCTTGCATCTCTTGCACGGTGCGCCGGGCCTTGAGCTGGGCGGACAACGCGTCGCGCAGCTGCACTTCGAGGGTCGCCGGGTCCATGCGCAGCAGCACCTGGCCGGCGTCGACACGCTGGCCTTGCTCGACCAGGTTGTCCAGCACGTTGCCGTCGAACGGCGCCGTCAGGGTGACGGTGGACTCGGGTTCGATCTTGCCCACCAGGCCGATCTGGTGCACGAGTGCGTCGGGTTTCACCGCCAGCCACTGCTCGGCCGTCTGGGCTTGCCCGGCGTCACTGCGATGGCTGAGCACGGCAATGCCTGCGCCGGTCAGCAGCACGACCAATACAGCGCCCAGCAGGCGTTTTTTATCAGTAGTCATTGAGGGCGATTTCCCAACTTTCCAGCGTCATGCCCAGCGTCAGGTCGAGCTGGGTCTGGGCGTTCAAATAAGCGATCAGTGCATTGAGCTGCGCGTTCTCGGCGTTGCGCAGGTCGGTCTCGAAACTCAACACCTGAAAGTTGGTGGAGCGCCCGGCACTGAGTTTTTCCCGTTCGATTTCGATCTTGCGCCGCGACAGCTCAACAGCGCGCTGGGAGATTTCATATTGGCGCCAGCGGGTGCCGAGGTCGCGCACCACGTCATTGACGTTGCGTTCCAGCTCCTGACGCGCATCGGTGATACGGATCTCCTGGTCCTCTACGTTGACCCGCGCGCGCACCTCGGCCTGTCGCGTGCTGATGTCACCGATGGGGATTTGCACCTGCACGCCAGCGTAGCTGTTCCACGTGCGGTTGTTGCCGTTGCCGTTGCCGATGCCATTGCCGTTGTCGTTGTTGCTGTAGGCATCGCGGATCTGGTTGGCCCCGGCCACCAGGTCGACCTGCCAGCGCCCGGAATCCTTGGCGATCACCAGGTTGAGGTCGGCCTGCTGGCTGCCCAGCAAGGCGGCGAGGTATTCCGGCTGCTGGGTCAGCGCCAGGTTGAAGGCCTGGCGCTTGTCGATGGTCATCGGCCTGGCCTCCAGCGCCTCGCTGGCGCGGATGGGCGTCGACAGGTCCAGCGCCAACAGGCGCAGCAGGGCCAGGCGGCTGGTATCGAGCTGGTTCTGCGCTTCTTCGACGCCGAGTTGTTGGGTGGCGATGTCGGCTTCGGTCTGCACGATTTCGAACTCGGCCATGCGGCCTGCGCTGATCAATGCCTTGTTCACCTCCAGCAGCGTGTTGGAGCGTTTGAGCGCATCC
Source organism: Pseudomonas sp. NFX183 (assembly GCF_047943075.1). NCBI lineage: Bacteria > Pseudomonadati > Pseudomonadota > Gammaproteobacteria > Pseudomonadales > Pseudomonadaceae > Pseudomonas > Pseudomonas sp. NFX183. The sequence goes on from NZ_CP181333.1 coordinate 4,679,650, forward strand.
TGGACGATGCTCAACTGCTCCTGGGCGCGCAGCAGTTCGCGGTAGGTGGCGATGATCTGGCTGATGGTCTGCGCCACGGTAGCCTTGAGGTTGAGCCGATTGGCCTGTTCCGACAGGCGCGACAGGCGCAACGGCGCGGTGGTGGCGTCCCAGCCGGCGCCGCGCGCCAGCGGCTGGATGAGCGCCAGGTCGAGGCCGTCACTGCGGTAGCGGCCGGCGCGATCGGCGTTGTTCAGTTGCTGGGTCCAGGCCATGCTCAGCCGCGTGCCGTATTCGCCGAGCAAGGTGGCGTTCGGGGCCAGGTTGGCATTGCGTGAGTTATCGGCGGTGCCGCGACTTTGGCGGTAATAACTGTTGAGCGTGAGCTTGGGGTTGAACACATCTTCGGCCACGCGCAGGTCGAACTTCTGCGCCACCCGTTGCAGGTACGCGCTGCGGATCGCCGGGTTGTTGCGCAAGCCCAGGTACACCGCATCACCCAGGGTCAGGGTGGTGACCTGGGCATTCAACGACACACCGCGCTCGTAACCGCTGCGGGTGCTGCTGGGGGCGGACGGGTTGATCACCACGTCGCCAGCCATGGCCGGCAGGCTTGCGATCAGCAGTAACAGCGGCCATTTATTCATCACGCAAGGCCTCCACCGGCTGCAGCCGCGAGGCGGACACCGCCGGGTAGATGCCAAAGAACAAGCCCACCAGCAACGTACTGCCCACCCCGAGGGGCAGCGCGGCGGCGGCCAGGGCAAACGCCCAGCCCGACAGCCAGGCGTAGAGCCAGGCGGCGCTCATGCCCAGCACCGCGCCGCAAAGTGCACCGACGGCCGTCAGGGTCACGGCTTCGAGCAGGAACAGGTTGCGGATATCACGCTGACGCGCACCCAGGGCCATGCGGATACCGATCTCACGGCGGCGCTCCGAGACATTCATCAGCATCACGTTCATCACACCGACGCCGCCGCCTACCAGCGAGATCGCACCCAGCGCCAGCAACAAATAGGCGAACGTGCGGCTCTGACGGGTCATGCCATCGATCATTTGCTGGGGCACCTGGATGTCGACATCGTGGTCGGTGAGTTGGCGTTTCAAGGCGCTGGAGGCGTCGCGGGCGATGCGCTCCATGTCCTGGCCTGGCGTGGCGCGGATAATCACGTTGCCGATCTGCGGCGTCGGGTAGATGCGGCGCATGCCTTCGGCGGGGATGAACAGCGATTCGTTGGCCTGCACTGGCATGAGCATGGCGCGGGCCTGGTTGTGCAGGATGCCCACTACCAGAAACAGGTAGTCGTTGATGCGTATGCGGTCGCCCGGTTTCAGCGGATCACCCGGCATACCCAGGGCCTGAGCGAGCTGGTCGCCGATCACGGCGTAGGTTTCACTGGCGTCGAAGGGCGAAAGAAATCGCCCGTCGCGCACCACCAGGCGCATGGCGTCCTTGATATCGGCTGTGGTGCCGACCAGGTTGGCGTTAGCCGTGCGGCCGTGGAACACGATGGGGCCACCGAACACACTGAGAGCACCGATATGGGCAATGCCCGGCACGGTGTCGCGCACGGCCTCAAGGTCGAGGCTGGCGCGCATCGGGGCGCTGCTGTTGCCTTTGGGCGGAAACTGGGCGACCAGGGTGTCGGTGCCCATGTCCTTGAAAATCATCGCGGCATCCACCGCCGCGTTATGGCCGATATTGATCAAGGCCACCACCGATGAACTGCCGATGACGATGCCCAGCAGCGCCAGGACCGAGCGCTTGCCCAGGGTGCGCAGGCTCACGAACGCTTCGTGCAGCAGTTGGCTCAGGCTCTGCTCGACCCGCAAGCTCATAGGCGCCCGGCCTCATGCACCACGCCATTGCGCACCAGGATCTTGCGCTCCAGGCGTTCGGCGATATGCGGGTCATGGGTGACGATGATCAGTGTTACTTGCTGCTCGCGGTTGAGGCCCAGAAGCAGATCCATGATCTCCTGGGCCGTGGTGCTGTCGAGGTTGCCGGTGGGTTCGTCGGCAAGAATCACCGAGGGTTTGCCGACCAGCGCACGCGCAATTGCCACGCGTTGACGCTGGCCGCCGGAGAGGTCGGCGGGGCGATGGTGGGCGCGCTCGGCCAGGCCGACCTGTTCCAGCATACGCAACGCCTGTTCCACCGACTCGTGGCGCGACACGCCGCGGTAACTCAAGGGCAGGGCGACGTTGTCCAGGGCACTGAGGCGCGGCAGCAGGTTGAAGCTCTGGAACACGAAACCGATCTGCTGGTTGCGGATTGCCGCCAGCTCATCGGGGCTGGCGCTGAAAATATCGTGGCCGGCGAAGTGGTACTGGCCGCAGTTGGGCAAATCCAGCAGGCCGAGGATATTGAGCAGGGTACTTTTGCCGGAGCCGGAGGCGCCGAGAATGCCGCAACTGTCGCCGCTGGCGATGGACAGGCACACATCATTGAGGATGTTCAGTTCCTGGCCGGCAAGCTGATAGCGTTTGCCGATGCCTTGCAGGGAGATCAAGCCTGGTTGCGCGGGGGTCTCTGTCATCATGACTACGCCTGCAGTCTCGACGGTGCCGCTTGCGCCCGGTAAATCCTTGTAACAAGTTCGGGAGCTGCCTGGTACGCGTCACGGACTGGTTTTATTTCTTGTTTTTAAAATATTGTTTGAATAGTAACCGCGTTCCATGCGCTTCGCCAGCCATGGATGTAGAGCGGTTTTACCCTTTGAAACGATTTTATCGCGCAAGCGTTCAGGTGACTCGCGATCCCTTCGGCGAGTCGCAGAAGTCCCGGTTATACAGGCTTTTAGATGGATAGCGCAGTGTCAGTACTTGCTTTCGAAGGGCCGCCCCGGTATAAAAAATCAAATTATTTTTTAAAACAATATTTCCCCCGTGGAACTCCTATGGTCGCGAAGAAACTCAGCGCTCCAAACGTTACCAAGACTCGACTGCTGGATGCGACAGAGGCTCTCTTCATCAAGTACGGCTACGACGCCGTTCTGCTCCGGCAGATTACAGAGCGCGCCCAGGTGAACCTGGCCGCCGTGAACTACCACTTCGGGGACAAGGATTCCCTGATGAAAACCCTGCTGATGCAGCGCCTGGAGCCGCTCAACGAGCAGCGCCTGGAACTGCTCGCGCGCTGTGAAGCCGAATCCGATGGGCCCCTCGATTGCGATACCTTGCTTGGCGTGCTGTTCGCCCCAGCCATGGGCCTGGAGCGCAGTGACCCGGCCAGCGGGGAAGGGCGCTCATTCATTCGCTTCCTGGGTCGGGTTTACAGCGACACCTCGCCGTTTATCCAGGAATACCTCAAGGTTCATTACCAGCCGGTGTTTCAGCGTTTTTTCGAAGCGTTTGCGCTGGCCTTGCCGGACCTGCCCCGCAATGAGCTTGGCGTGCGCCTGCAATTTGCCCTCAAGGCGATTTCCGGGGTGATGGCGGGGACGGAACTGCGCCTGCTGATGAACTCCATGAGTCTGGGCCGCCCGGCCACGGACGCCGAGGTAATGGCCAAGTTGATCACCCTGGTGTCGGCCGCGATTCGTGTGCCGCAGCAAAGCGCTGAGGCTGAAACCGCGTTGGCGAAGGTGCTGGATACCCAGCGCGCCATTCGTGAACAAGCGGTTGCGCCCGCGACCAAGGCAGCGCGATAAGCCTTTATTCAGGGCAAAAAAAAGCCCGCTGGGGCGGCGGGCTTGATGTGCAACGTTTGTAACGGATGAGGCTTCACCCTACGTCTGCGGATGTGAATAAATCGTGAAAAAAATGTAAGAAAATGGGTGGGTAACAACAGATTGTCGATCCTGTTGTTGCCTGTCGGATTTTTCCTGCAAGCCTACCATTCGTCGCCACTGTCAGTTCTGACAGTAGATTCGATGAGTGCCCCAAGCGCCTCATTCACCTTGCCCGTCGCGCCGTTTCAGCGCGCTAAACCAGCAAGGTATGGCCATGACCACTCCCACTGAAGAACTGTCTCCACCCCCTTATTCGGTCTACCCTGCTGTCCGATTGGCTGAGGCGCTTTACCCGGAAACCGCGACCTGGGGTCTGGGCCAGCGCGAAACCGACCCCTACGCGCTCTTTACCTTCGAGAACTGGTACGCGGCCACCGTCAACGATCTTTACGCGATTTACTGGCGCGATTCGAGTATTGCGGTGGCCTCGGCTGTCGTCACCAAGGTGGCTGATCGCTACAACCTGGCCATCCCCAAGACCAAGATTCCGGAAGGTGAATTCCCGGTGTTCGGGCAGGTCACGCGCGCTGCCAGCGGTCAATTGGTGCGCTCCCTTCCTGAAACCTACCTGGTCAAAACCAAGCGTCCCGGAGGTCTCACGTTCTGGGCTGCGGAGCAATTCCACAGAGGCTTGATCCTGTCGGTTGAGGGGTTCCCGGCGGGTTCGATCCTTAATCCCGGCAACATTACCGGCGGGTTGTGGTGCCTGATTACCAAGTACGAAAACATCCGCAAGAACGACACCATCACCGTCGCCTACGGCGCCACGACCATCGACCATGTTGTCAGCCCCGACGAGGCCGCCGGGCCGGGGCCGATCCGGGTTTTTATCAGCCCGTCGGTTATCCAGGCGGGCAACCTGTACGGCGCGGTAGGCGTGCAGTTTATGGTGCGCGATGTGGTGAACAACACCTCCGGCGAGAAGTACGCCTATTCCCGGCCCTACATCCTCAACAGTGAACTGGACCCCAACCTGCTGGACCCGCCGATCTTCACGGTCAACGACGTCGAAGCCTCCGTCGTTGATCTGGATCTGTCCAGCGCGGCACATTTCGCGGCGCTGGTCACCTTGCCGCGCAAGACGCCGACGCCGAGCCCGAGCAACCGTGTGGTGCTCATATTGGTGATCACCCAGGTTACCGAGTACGGCGAGTCAACCCGAACAATTCGCTTGCCGGCGGTGACCGACAGAAACCTGCGGGGCGAGAGCATTCCCATCGGCAACGGCGTATTCAGCTCGTTGATGGAGGCCAAGATCAGCCTTAGCTTTGAGTGGCAAACCGCTGGGGGAGTGGTGCTCAATCGCTCGGGCACCAGTGTGGTTCAAGTGGTCGGTACGCCAGCGTTGCGGCTGCTGGCGCCTGCTTTCGATAACAAAACGGGGCCCCAGATTGTCCTCGCCAGCAACTATCCGAGTGGCGCCGTTGTGGCCGTGGCGTATCAGGGCATGACTGAGGCGCAGATCATCAGGCTCAAATGGACCTTTGCCGATGGTACTGTCGCCAGTATTCCTGTGCAGGCCGGGGTCAGCAGCGGCCTGGTGCTGTTTTCCATCAGCGCCCAAATCCTCGCGCAAAGCCCAGGCCAGCTCATCAAGCTGTCTTATGAGGTGACGACGGGGACCAAGACACAATCTTCGGCTATTCAGGAGCTGACGTTTCAAGCCCAGGGCGGCGGGTTGACCGAGACGGTTGACGTCGGGATGGCCCCCCACGGGATCAGTATCACCAGCGATGGGCTGCGGGCTTTTGTAACCTGTCAGTTTAGCCATTCGGTTTCAGTGATTGATATCAAGGCGCGTAAAGTCATTTACACCCTCTTTAATGTGAACTCGGCGTTCCTGTCGGTGCTCAGTCCAGACAACCGGCGTCTGTATGTGGGCAATTTTGATGGGTCAAGTTACACCGTCATTGATACCTCCACGTACAGGATCCTTTCGACAGTTCAGATCGCGGGCGGCAACGACCTTTCGGGGCTCGCCATTATGGCGGATGGCTCGCGATTGTTTGTTGCCTGCACCCGAAATTCCTTCGTGTCGGTCCATGATGCCGCCTCGGGCGCCGTTCTGGGTCGGGTCTCCGTTGGGGTGAACCCGTTCGGCGTGGCGGTCAACCCGGAACAAACACAGGTGCTCGTCGCTTCAGCCTCGGTGTTGGATATCCTCAGCGCCGGTACCCGCAATGCGCTCGTGGCGAGAATCAGCGGTACCAATCGGCCCGTGCAAATTGCCTTCAGTGCGGGCACGCCGGCGCGCTACGCCTATGTCAGTGACGTTGATGGCGTCCTGGTTGTGGACCTTATGAGTAACGTCATCATCCAGAAAATCACGGGTATCAATTGGGCGTGGGGCATCACGCGAAACCCGAATGCTCCGGAACTCTGGGTGGGCGGCGTGGGCCCTGGCGGCATTGGGTCCAATCGCGATTCGGTGTACATCATCAACACCAACACAAACCAGGTTACTAAACGCCTCACCGGGTTCAGCAACGCTGCAAACATAGCCTTCTCGCCCGCCGCCGGTGTAGCACTGGTTGTCAATAACGGCTCGGACAGTGTGAGTTTCGTCCCGGTTTAAGGTCTTTAGTGCCTCACGTAACACACACAGGACGTGCATGGGACAGCACTGCGTCAACGCAGGCTGTCCCTTTTTCGTTAACGCTTGCAACGACTTGCCAGCCTGGCGGCTCGCTGACGCCGTGAAACGGGCCCTACCATTTGTCGCTACTGTCAGTTCTGACAGTAGATTCGATGCCTGTCCCAAGCGCTTCATCGACCTTGCCCGTCGCGCCATTTGCGCGCGTCCCAACCCAGCAAGGTGATGGCCATGACCACCCCCACTGAAGAACTCTCACCGCCGCCGTATTCGGTCTATCCGTCTGTTTCACTGGCTGAGGCCCTGTACCCGGAAACCGCGAAGTGGGGGCTGGGTCAGCGCGAAACCGACCCCAATGCGCTCTTTACCTTCGAGAACTGGTACGCGGCCACGGTCAACGATCTTTACGCGATCTACTGGCGGGACTCGAGCATTGCGGTGGCCTCGGCCATCGTCACCAAAGTGACTGATCGCTACAACCTGTCCATCCCCAAGACCAAAATTCCGGAAGGCGAATTCCCGGTGTTCGGCCAGGTAAAGCGCGCTGCCAGCGGGCAATTACTGCGCTCCATGCCTGAAACTTACCTGGTGAAGACCAAGCGTCCCGGTGGCCTCACGTTCTGGGCATCCGAACAATTCCACAGAGGCTTGATCCTGTCGGTTGAGGGGTTCCCGGCGGGTGCGATCCTTAATCCGACCAATATCACAAGCGGGCTGTGGTGCCTGATTACCAAGTACGAAAACATCCGCAAGAACGACACCATCACCGTCGCCTATGGCGCCACGACCATTGACCATGTGGTCAGCCCCGACGAGGCTGCCGGGCTGGGGCCGATCAGGGTTTTCATCAGCCCTTCGGTTATCCAGGCGGGCAACCCGTACGGCCCGGTGGGTGTGCAATTTATGGTGCGCGATGTGGTGAACAACACCTCCGGCGAGAAGTACGCCTATTCCCGACCCTACATCCTCAACAGCGAACTGGACCCCAGCCTGCTTGATCCGCCGATCTTCACGGTCAACGAAGTCGAAGCCTCCGTCGTCGATCTGGACCAGTTCAGCGCGGCACGGTTTGCGGCGCTGGTCGCATTGCCGCGCAAGACGCCGACACCGAGCCCGAGCAACCGCGTTGTGCTCACAGTGGTGATCACCCAGGTGACCGAGTATGGCGAGTCAACCCGTACGCTTCGTTTGCCGGCGGTCACCGACAGAAACCTGCGAGGGGAGACCGTTCCTATCGGCAACGACGTGCTCAGCGCGCTGACGGATGCCACGGTCAGCCTAAGGTTCGAGTGGCAAACCGGCACGGGCTCGCCACTGGGACGGTCGGGCACCACTGTGGTCAGGGTGGTAGGCACACCGACTCCCGATGTGTTGCCCTACCCAACACTCAACGGCGCTTCAAACACTGCGCAAGCGACGACAGTTGACCCGTTGGCCATTCAATACAACACCGGCGTGACAGTTAAATACCCTGGCATGCTCGCCACGGACAGCATCACACTGAGTTGGATTTATCAGGATGGCAGTCAATATCAAACAACCCTGAGTGGTCATGCGAGTGGCACCGTAGTGTTCGATCTGACGGCGGCTCAAGTGCTGCATAACAGTGTCAATAGCCGGGTGCAGTTGCAGTATTCGATTCAACGGGGTGGAAGAACAGCTCAGTCAACCGTTCAAACCGTCACAGTCGGTGCAATTGCGCCAGCCCTGTTGCCGACACCCACAATTAATCATCAAGCCAATGGAACGGTCATCGACTTGAACAACTTCGCGGGCAATGCTCAGTTGGCGTTGAGTCAATGGCCGTTAAGTAAAGCAGGCCAGCGTGTATGGATGACGTTGACGGGAGAGGGGCGATCGCAGGAGGTGCTGACGGATTATGTGGTCACGACTCACGATGCGATAAATGGCCTGGTGAATCAGGCAGTGCTGCGTAATGTTTTGACGGCGCTGCCGAGGAACTCCAGGTTTCAGATTGAGACTCGAGTGGCCTACGATGGCGGCACGGACAAATGGCGAGCCGTAGTGTTTCCAACAGCGAGCTACATAATTAACGATTCGTGGACTGACGCTGTATCCAACTTTCCGGGTGGAAGCTATGGACCCTGGAGTGCCGGTGCAGGTGCGGCGGGTGGTTACATGTCAGGCACAGGCTTTCAAGTTGTCACCGCACTCTGGCCGGCATCGAACGCGGGTGTCTTGTTCAATGCGGTGCGTAATTTCAATAGCGCTCACCGTTATCGGGTTGATGCAACTATTTATAATCAGTCGGGTTATAACGACCCGCTCCTGGCTATATTTGTGGCTGGGCAAACCCTCAAAGGCCCAGTCTCCATACCTCGGCAGCAATGGTATGTGCTGGATGCCGAGTTTGTCGGCAGTATGGGCGGTGCGGAAGTTGTGCTTTATAACTACCAGGCCAAAGGGGGCGGCAGTGGTGCGGAGGGTGGCAATGACTTTATCGTCAATTCGGTGCGCATCACCCGTCTGACCTGATCATCCGTCATGCTTGAGCGTGCGTCGGGACAGCGCTACTTAACCGTACGCTGTCCCTTTTGCATTCTCGTCAAATCTTCCAGTGACTCGCCGTCTTGGCCAACCGCTGGCGCATGGCATCCACATTCGCCGCCAGTTGCAACGTCAACAACCGATACCCGTCCAGCGCATTCTGTACCGGCGCTTCCAGCGCCTCGTCATCCGTTGCATGCGTGGCAGGCCGTTCCAGCCGCTCGGTAAACCCCAGCTTCAATGCCCGCGCCATGCCCACTAACTGCACCCGAATCTGCCGGTGCTCCGCCTTCAACATCACCTGCATCCGCGCCATCGTCTGTTCGTCGCGCGGGTCGGGCCGGGTATTGCCGAGAATCTCCAGGGTGCTGATGCACATGCGCAGATGCCGTTGGATCGCATCCAGTTCGGTCATGGAGATGCGCACTTCCTTGGACACCGACGGCATCAGCGAGCGCAACTGCAGCATTGCCGCATTCAAGCGGTTGAGCAGCTTCAAGTGTTCATCATCGGTGACCGACTGGCCGCTGATGATTCGGCTATAGATTTGCGCGCAGTCACGCAACGCGCTGGCCAGGTTGTAGCGCCACGAGTACACCGCGTACAACGGCAGGGCGAAGGAGAACGCCAGCGCCAAGACGATGCCGATCAGAATGTCGACGGTGCGCCACAAGCCGTCGGATATCGGATTATCCCCGTGCCCCGCCACGATAAACACCGTGATCGCCGACAACAGCGCGATGTAACCGCCCTTGCCGATGGCGTGATACGAAAAGAACCCGCACACCACCGACATCAACAGATAAGTCAGCAGCGGCTGGCCGAAATAGGCCTGTTGCACCACCAGCAACAAGCCGACGCTGGCGCCGATCAAGGTGCCGTAAGCACGCTCCACAGCCTTTTTGCCGATATTGCCGTGGTGCTGCAAACCGCCGATCACGATCAGCATGGTCACCGAGGCCCACTCGCCGTGCGGCAGGTTGATGCCGGTGGTGAGCAAAATGGTGGCCAGCAAACCGATGGACACGCGCACGGCGTGGATCAGCTTGGCATGGCGATAGCGGCGGTAGGGGTCGAGCAAGGGGCGCAGCAGGCGCCGGGCGAACGCGGGCAAATGCAGGTTCATCGGTATAAACGTGGCCTCAGTAGTCAGTGCGAACGCGGTTTAAAGGGTGGGAGCGGGCTTGCTCGCGAATGCGCAGTGTCAGTCGAAACATCGTTGACTGATCCAGCGCCTTCGCGAGCAAGCCCGCTCCCACATTGTGAACTGCGCCATCGTTAGAAAATGTAGTCGGTGGTCAAGAAGCTTGAGTCACGGTTGCGCAGGATATCGCTGACCAGTGCCTTGTTGCTCTCCTGGAACTTGGTCGCCACCAGCGTGCGGATCGAGAACACGCGCAACGCGTCATGTACCGACAGCGTGCCCTCGGCCGAGTTCTTGCGGCCGTTGAACGGGAACGTGTCCGGGCCACGCTGGCACTGGGCGTTGATGTTGATACGGCCCACCTGGTTGGCAAACACATCTACCAGGCGCCCGACCTCCACGGCGTTGGTGCCGAAGATACTCAGTTGTTGACCGAAGTCCGAGTCCAGCACGTAGTCGATCACCGTGCCCAGGTCACGATAAGGCACGATCGGCACCACTGGCCCGAACTGCTCCTCGTGGTACACGCGCATCTGCGGGTTCACCGGGTACAGCACCGCCGGGTAGAAGAACGAACCGCGGCTGGTTGCGCCATTGGCATTCACCACCTTGGCGCCATGCTGCGCCGCATCGGCCACCAGCGCGTTGAGGTAATCGACCTTGCCGACTTCCGGCAGCGGCGTCAGCGAGACGCCGTCTTCCCACGGCATGCCTGGCTTCAATGTCGCCAGCTTGGTGTTGAATTTCTCGATAAAGCGCTCGACGACATCTTCGTGCACAAACAGGGTTTTCAGCGCAGTGCAGCGCTGGCCATTGAACGACAGCGAGCCGGTGACGGCCTCGTTGACTGCATTGTCCAGGTCCACCTCGGGCAGCACGATGCCAGGGTTTTTCGCGTCCAGGCCCAAGGCCGCGCGCAGACGGTGTGGTTTGGGGTGCAGCTTTTTCAAGTCGCTGGCGGCCTTGTTGGTGCCGATGAACGCGAAGATATCGATCTTGCCGCTGGCCATCAGCGCACTGACGGTTTCACGGCCACTGCCGTAGATCACGTTGATCACCCCGGCCGGAAAGCTGTCACGGAACGCCTCCAGCAGCGGGCGAATCAACAGCACGCCAAGCTTGGCCGGCTTGAACACCACGGTGTTGCCCATGATCAGCGCCGGGATCAGCGTGGTGAAGGTCTCGTTCAGCGGGTAGTTGTAAGGCCCCATGCACAGCGCCACGCCCAGCGGTACGCGGCGGATTTGCCCAAGCGTGTCCTGTTCCAGCTCGAAGCGGCTGCTGCGGCGGTCGAGTTCCTTGAGGGCATTGATGGTGTCGGTGATGTAGTCGCAGGTGCGGTCGAATTCTTTCTGCGAGTCCTTGAGGTTCTTGCCGATCTCCCACATCAGCAGCTTGACCACCGCGTCACGCTGTTCGCGCATGCGCCGCAAAAAGGCTTCCACATGCTGGATGCGCTCGGCCACGCGCATCGTCGGCCATTCGCCCTGGCCTCGGTCATAGGCGCGCACGGCGGCGTCGAGGGCGGTCAGCGCGGTGTCGGCGTCCAGCAGTGGCGTGCTGCCGATATGCACGCGCTCATCGCCCAATTGCACCGGGCTCAGTACCTGGGCCAAAGGGCCGTTCCACACCTGCAACTGGCCGTCGACCAGGTAATCACGCTGTTCAATGGGCGCCGCCAGGCGAAATTGCTCGGGAATATCGGCGGCGCAGGTCGGAAACAGCTGGGCGAGCAGGTTACTGGTGGTCATGTCGCTACCCCTGGAATAGTTGCAAAACATGACTAGAGAGTCACCCATCCAAGGGCTGTGTGGCAAGCGCCAGACGCATTACAGCAGCGTCCCTGCCAGCGCCACGCCCAGCGCTGCGCCGATTTGTCGCGCGGTGTTGAGGGTGCCGGCGGCGAATCCGGCCTCAGCGCGATTGCGCCTGTGTCGGCGATAGCGCTCAAACCTCAAAGTCGCGAGGCTCAGGCGCTGCGCTTTGCCCGGTGCTGCTACAACCATTTGGCCGGGCCGTTGGGCGTGCAGTTGCTCAGCGCGATGTGCGAAGCCGGTTGGTTGCGCCGCTCGAAAGATTCCCGCGCGGTACGGGTCACGCCCAAGGGCTGGACGCAGTTGAAGGCGCAATTGGGTCTGGACCCCGCTTGATCTGGAAAAGCCTGAGCAAAAGCAGGCGTGCGGCGGTTAAACTACGCGGCTTTCTTGAAGGAGTTCACATGAGTCAGTACCAGCCGGGCATTCTTGCCGCACCGGTGCCCTTGCAGGCACGCCATCTGTTTTTTGCCGTGGATTGCCTGGCAGCCGTACCCACCGCATTGGACGCGCTGGTGCAGTTGACGGATTCGGCCGCGGTGGTGGGTTTGGGTGAGCCGCTGGTGACTGTACTGGGCGCAACCATTGACGGCTTGCGCGCGTTCCCTGTCGTCAGCGGCCCGGGGGCGCATAACCCCTCCACCCAGCAGGCGCTGTGGGTGTGGCTGCATGGTGTGGATCGCGGTGAGCTGCTGTTGCGCAGCCGCAGTGTTGAAAAGGCCCTGGCGCCGGCCTTTCGCCTGGTGCAGATGACCGAAGGTTTCCGCTACAAGACCGGCTTCGATTTGACCGACTATGAAGACGGCACTGAAAACCCCCACGACGACGCCGCGGTCGAAGCCGCGATGACCGACAGCGGCGCCAGCTTTGCCGCGATCCAGCAGTGGCAGCACGACCTCGACGGTTTTGCCGCTTTGCCTGCGCAAGAGCGCGACCACATCATCGGCCGCCGCCATGGCGATAACGAAGAGCTGGACGACGCCCCCGAGTCCGCGCACACCAAACGCACGGCGCAGGAAAGTTTCACCCCGGAAGCCTTCGTGGTGCGCCGCTCGATGCCTTGGGCCGAGAACGGTCAGGCGGGGTTGATGTTCCTTGCGTTTGGGCATTCCTTTGATGCGTTTGAAGCGCAGCTGCGGCGTATGAGCGGGCTGGAAGACGGGATAGTGGATGGGCTGTATCGCATCAGTAAGCCGTTGACGGGCGGGTACTACTGGTGCCCACCGCTGAAGGACGGGCACCTGGACCTGAGTGCGATTAGCTGTACGCCGCAAGCCTAAAACTGTAGGCGCGGGCTCGTCGTGGCAAGCAGGCCTGTTGCGGCGAGCGGGCCCGTTGTGGCGAGCGGGCTTGCAGTGGCGAGCGGGCTTGCCCCGCGTTGGGCTGCGCAGCGGCCCCAAAACCGGCTACGCGGTTTGCCTGAAAGAGCGCGGTGTTTGTAGGAGGGGCCGCTTCGCGCCCCAACGCGGGGCAAGCCCGCTCGCCACAACAAGCCCGCTTGCCACAACAACTCTGCTCGCCATAACAAAGCCGCTTGCCACACTAACGCTGGTGCGACACCTGTCGGTCAGCTGTTGTGCATACTCAACGCGGTTTCGAATTTTTTCTGCGAGCCGTCTGTGCCCGGGGTTTCAACAGGGTCACGACTACTTGGGATCGCTGGCATAAATGATCACCTGGAAGTTCTTTCATATATCAGGGCCTGCGCACTAATGATTTCGGCTATTAGTGCAACTGTACTAATTCGGCGCAGGCAATTAGTTGCTCGCGGGGATTAAGGCCACTCGCGCCGAGCTATCAAACGCGATGATCAAGTCGCTTTTGTTACAAATGGAAGTATCCGCAAAGTTGGGCAAAGGGCTATTAGCGAAAAATGTGAAGTGGTCGCGAAATTAGCGCTGAGAACGTCCCGGATCGAACACTCAACCACGGGTTGAAAGTTCGCAAACTGTTCAAGTGATGCCGTCAGAGGCCCGTAAACACTGGGTCTTTTGCGTGTATGGATTTTTTTAAAAAAGTTCAACGGCCTCAGCGGCATGAGTTTTTCTCACTGCCAGGTTGAGCCAAACCTTTCACACCCTGTAAGCGAAACGTTTCACAAGCTTTCACAGCGAAGGCGTTTTGATCGTGAGTAGTATGGGGCCCATGCAAACCAACGACGGTTCGAAGGCTCACTGTCTGACGTTTTGGGCATTCACCGGTTTGCATACTTTCAGCTTGCTGTTGCGCAACTGAATAACTTCCCTATCGATGCAAGGAGATGAACATGGCTGATGTCCCACCAGTAAAAGCCGGCGGCGCCGACGACGCTATCGCGAAGATGGAAGCGACCTTCAACATGGCTATCGAGAAGTCGGCCAAGATCACTGAAATCAGTACCGCGAAAAAAGCGGAACTCGACGCCACCAAACAGCGTCCGCAGAACTGATTCGCCAAAACGGGCGGCGCCGGCGCTGCCCGTTTACCTGCTGAGTGTTTTCACCTTCTGATTGTTGACCCCGTTGCACATGCTCAAGGGGGCAAACCCGAACATGACAGCCTTGATTTCCTTGGGTCCGGTCGCTGGTATTGGCGCACCGACCCTGACTGTGACCAGCGGTTTGCATCAGGGCAGTTCCCTGGTGCTCGACCAGCCTGTCTACACCCTCGGCGCGGACCTCGCGGCCGACCTGGTACTCAGCGATCCCGGCATCGCCGGCCTGCATCTGCGCCTGCGGTTCGAGGGCGGCCAGGTGGCAGTCGAAGCGTTGGGTGGCGATGTGGTGCTTGGCAAAAATGTCCGTATTCCCCAAGGCAGCGGCCATCGCGCGCGACTGCCGTTGCAGCTGCGTATCGGCACGGCAGGTGTCAGCCTGGCCTCGCCTGAGGGGGAGGAAAAACCTTCGGACGCCACACGCACATTTACGCCCTGGATTGTCGCGATCGTCCTGCTGTTTTTATGTGCGGGGGCGCTGGCGGTGCGCAACGACACGCCGCTCACCCAAGCCGCGGTCGCGGCGCAGGTGCCTGCGCTGAAAAAACCATCGCGTGAACACGCCAAAACCTGGCTGGAGCAGCAACTCCAGGCTGCCCACCTGGATGCAATAAAGGTCACTGACGCCAACGGCCAGCTCAGTGCCGTCGGCAGCTTCGAACAGTCGCAAAAACCTCAATGGCTGGCCCTGCAACAAGCCTTCGATGAGCGTTACGGCCAACAGATCGTCCTCAACCCTCGCGTCAGCGTACGCGCCGACGCCGCACGCCCGCGTGTGCGCTTCCAGGCCGTGTGGTTCGGCACCAACCCCTACGTGATCAACGACAGCGGCAAACGCCTGTACCCCGGCGCGGCCCTGGCGGACAACTGGGTGCTGGAGCGCATCGAGAACAACCAAGTGATCCTCGCCCGTGGCGAAGAGCGCTTCACCTTCACCTTATGAGTGGCCCCATGGAACGCACCCAACCCACCCGTGGGAGCTGGCTTGCCCGCGACGGCGTCCCCCCCGCCACGCAATTCAAATGTGGGAGCGGGCTTGCCCGCGAAAGCTATCTGTCAGGCGCTAGAGATCTTGGGGCAGAGTACCTATTTAGCCATGAACGCTGTTCGCAGGCCCCCGCATGAAAGTCGAACCCCGCCCGCTCATCCCCAGCGACGCACGCAGCGCCCCCGTCGAAGCCGTTCGCCCGGTCAACTCACGCCAGGCCACTGCGTTCGAAGCGGTGCTCAACACTCGCAAGACCCAAACCCGCCGCTCGCTGCGCAGCGACCTCGAAGCACTCACCAGCGCCGCGGGCGTTGACTCCTTGCTGTTCGGCAGCGCCCGCTCCCTGGAGCTGCTGGAACACGTGATGGAACACATCCTGCCGTCCCTCGATGCCGAGACGGACATCAAGGAGCTGGCCCATGACCTGATCAGCGAAGAGATCGAGATGCGCCGCACCCTCGAACAGCAACGCTCGGAGGTACATGCCTGATGGCCCGCGATAACGACGACGCCGTGCAATTGCTCAAAGGCATTGGCGAGCTGTACCGGCGCAACGGCCAGTCCCAACGCGCGCTGGTGATGCTGCTGATCGCCGTCAGCGTCGCGCCAGAAGACGGCGTGTTGCTGCGCTCGCTGGTGCTCGCGTTCACCGACAGCGGCGACGCCGGCCGTGCCCTGGGTGCCCTCGATCGTCTGGTGGCGCTGGAAGGCGAGTCCGCCAGCCTGTTGCTGCTGCGCGCCCGCGCGCTGTGGTACGGCGAGCGCAAGGACGAAGCGCGGCAGTGCTTCAAACGCTACCTGGCTGCGCGCAGGGCCGGCGCATGAGTGCCCTCAACCGCCTGAACAACCTGGCGCGCATGGCGGCGCAGCGCACCGACGTGATCATCGTCGCATTCATGCTGATGGCGATTGTGATGATGATCATCCCGCTGCCCACCTACCTGGTGGACCTGCTGATCGGCCTCAACATTGCCCTGAGCATCCTGATCCTGATCGTTGCGTTCTACATCGGCCATTCCGTGGAATTCTCCGCGCTGCCGCCGCTGATTCTGCTCAGCACCCTGTTTCGCTTGTCGTTGTCGATCACCACCACCCGCTTGATCCTCCTGCACGGCGATGCCGGCCATATCGTCAAGGCCTTCGGTGACTTCGTGATCGCCGGCCAGGTCGTGGTCGGCATGGTGGTGTTTTTGATCATCACCGTGGCGCAGTTTGTGGTGATCACCAAAGGCGCCGAACGCGTCGCGGAAGTGGCCGCGCGCTTCACCCTGGACGCGATGCCCGGCAAGCAGATGAGCATCGACAACGACCTGCGCAATGGCGACATCGACCAGGCCGAAGCGCGTCGTCGGCGTTCGCGGCTGGAGCGCGAAAGCCAGATGTTCGGCGCGATGGACGGCGCGATGAAATTCGTCAAAGGCGACGCCATCGCCGGCCTGGTGATTCTGGCGGTCAACCTGCTCGGCGGCATGCTGATCGGCATGATCGAACGCGACATGCCGTTCGGTGTAGCGGTGCACACCTACTCGCTGCTGACCGTGGGTGACGGCCTGATCGCGCAGATCCCGGCGCTGCTGATTTCGGTGGCGGCGGGCACGGTGGTCACGCGGGTCAACAGCGACGGTGAAGCCGGCGACCTGGGCAGCGAGATCATCAAGCAACTGGGCGCCAGCTACCGGGCACTGGGCCTGACGGCATTGATCATGATCGGTGTGAGCCTGTTGCCCGGTTTTCCGACCTGGGTATTCCTCGGCTTGTCCGCAGCCTTTGGCGGCGCAGCGTTCGTAATGTACCGCCGGCACACCCTCCAGCCACAGGGCGAGCTGGAAGCTTTGGCCGAAACCCCGGAACCGGTGGTCGAGGCGCAGGCCGAACTGGATGACAACCTGCTGCCCGATACTCGCGTGCTGCTCACCCTGGGCAGCGGCCTGTCCCAGAGCGCGCCGCGCCAGTTGCTGCGCCAGCGTGTCGAAGCGCTGTGTCACGACATCCGTACTGACTTGGGCGTGGATGTGCCGGTGCCGGGCATCTACATGGAGGCCAAGGCCACGCCGGGCAGTTTCCGCGTGTCGCTGGAAGGCGTGCCGGTGAGCGAAGGCGAACTGCCGATCAATGGCTTGCTTGTGCAGGACGACCCGGTGCACGTGCAACTGCTGGACATCGCCACCGTGCAAGCCGACTCGCCGCTCAACGGCCGTAATGCCCACTGGGTCGAGCGCCAGCACGAAGAGACCCTGCGCAACGCCGGCATCGGTTTCCTGCTGCCCGACGAAGTCTTGCGCGGCGTGCTGGAACGCAGCCTGCGCCGCTATGCCGCCGACTTCCTCGGCATCCAGGAAACCCGCCTGCTGCTCGAGCGCACCGAAGCCACGTACGGCGAACTGGTCAAGGAAGCCTTGCGCCTGGTCCCCTTGCAGCGCGTTGCCGAGACCTTGCGCCTGTTGGTCGGCGAAGGCGTGTCGATCCGCAATCAGCGCGCCTTGCTCGAAGCCATGGTGGAGTGGGGCGCCCGCGAGACCGATGCCGGGCGGCTGGCCGAACATTTGCGCGCGGCTTTGGCGCGCCAGATCAGCCATCAGTACGCCGACCGTAACCGGGTAATCGGTGCACTGGTGCTGGCGCCGGGCCTGGAAGACCAATTGCGCGCGTCCCTGCGTCGCCAGGAGCCGCAGCGCGAATTGATCCCCGAAGACGTCAGCCGCGCCTTGCTCGCGCAACTGCGCCAGGCCTGTGAAAACACCCGCGAGGTCAACAGCGCGGTGTTGCTGGTGCACCCGGAGCTGCGGCGCAGCCTGCGCCGTCTGGTGCTGCGCGGTGAGCTGGAGCTGGCGGTGCTGTCGTTCCGCGAGCTGGCCACCGAGTACAACCTGCAAGCGCTGGTGACCATCAGCCTCACCGATATTTCCAACCGCCGCGCGCCTGCCGCGGCTTCCGTCACCTCCCTGGCGTCTGCCTCATGATGCGTTTTTGTATGTTGTTGCTGGCTCTGGTCACCGCTGCAAGTCAGGCTCAGGACATTGCCAACGGGGCCTCAGGTTCGATCAACCTGGCGTCCGGTGAAGGGCGCATTCTGCATTTTGTGGCGCCGGTGGATTCGGTACTGGTCGCCGAGCCGAACGTGGCCGACCTGCAGGTGGTGTCGCCGGGCACGATTTATATTTTCGGCAAGGCGCCAGGCACTACCAGCCTGATCGCCCTTGGCAATGACGGCAAACAACTGGCCGGCCTGACCTTGTCGGTCAGCAGCGGTACGGCCGCGGTGACCACGCCGATGCAGGCCTTGCACCCCGGCAATGGCGCGCAGATCAGCGGCGCCGGCAACCGCCTGATCGCCAAGGGCACTGTCGGTTCGGTGGCCGAAGCGACGGACCTTAACGCGCTGCTCAACCCGCAGGGCCAGGGCTTCCAGAGCGCAATCAACACCACCGAATACGCAGGCGCGGCCCAGGTGAACCTGCGCGTACGGTTTGCCGAAGTCTCGCGCTCCGAATTGCTGCACTACGGCGTGAACTGGAACGCGATGTTCAGCAACGGCACCTTCTCCTTTGGCCTGATCACCGGCGGCGGCCTGGCAGCGGCAACGGCCGGTGGCCTGGCAACGGCAGGCACCGGCTCGGGCAATGTGAACATCGACGGCATGCTCGACGCGCTGCAGGCCAACGGCATTTTGCAGATATTGGCCGAGCCGAATATCACCGCCATGACCGGCCAGACCGCCAGCTTCCTCGCCGGTGGCGAAGTGGCGATCCCGGTGCCGGTGAACCGTGACCTGGTGGGCATCGAATACAAGTCGTTCGGCGTGTCGCTGCTGTTCAACCCGACGCTGTTGCCCAACGGTCGCATCGCCCTGCAAGTACGCCCGGAAGTCAGCAGCGTGGTCAGCGGCGGCACCGTCGATTTCGGCAACTTCCATGTGCCGTCCTTCAGCGTGCGCCGTGCGGACACGCGGGTGGAAGTCGGCAGCGGGCAGACCTTCGCGATTGCCGGGCTGTTCCAGCGTGAGAGCAGCCAGGACATCGAGAAGCTGCCGCTGCTTGGCGACTTGCCGATCCTGGGCAACCTGTTTCGCTCCAAGCGTTTCCAGCGCAATGAAACTGAGCTGGTGATCCTGATTACCCCGTACCTGGTCGAGCCGGTGCGCAGTCGCACGCTCGCCACGCCGCTGGACGCACAACCGGCGACCGCCGCAGCCAGCGGCCCGCGCAGCGGCGGCGCGTTCGGTTTTTACATGAATTGATGAGGGGGCCTGCGATGACTGCTTTGCGTGTGTTGATGCTCTTGCCCCTGGCGCTGATGGGCTGCCAGACCCACTTGGCGCCGGTGTACTACGCGCCGGAGTTTCGCGCGGATGGCTTGCCAAGCCAGTGCCAGCAACCGGCGGCCAAGGACGCAATCGGGCTGGACGAAGACTTCAAACCGACGCTGCCGCTGGGCTGCGCGAATAATTTGAATTTGATGCAGATGGTCGAGCGCAGACAGGATCTGACCCAAGGCCGCACCACCGGCCCGGCGATGGCCGCCCCTGTTGGCCGCGCCGCGCAGGTCTACATCGAAGGCTTCGACCGCGAGCAGCTGCAACGCCGCAAGGACCAACAAGAAGCCAAAGCCGGCGCGACCGGAGGCCAACAATGACTGTTGAGGGCCACGTTTCCTGTGTTCTGACGAAGTCCTGTGGCGAGCGAGCTTGTTGTGGCGAGCGGGCTTGCCCCGCGTTGGGCTGCGAAGCAGCCCCAAAACCAGGCCCTGAGTGCTATCTGAAAGAACGCGGCGAGACTGCAAGGGGCCGCTTCGCAGCCCAACGCGGGGCAAGCCCGCTCGCCACAACAAGCCCGTTCACCTCAACCAGCCCGCTCACCACAACACCCTTAATCACCACGGGCTCAACGCGGGTCCACCAACCCCAATTCCTTGGCCTGCGCCACCGGATAACTGATCGCCTTGATCCGCTTGGCCTCCACCACCAATCGCGCACGTTCTGCGGCAGGGATGTCATCAAGGGGAAGGCTGGCCACCCGCTGCTCATACCCGGCCAACACCATCACCAACAGCTCGTTGCGCTGATGCCGTGGCAATGCGCGCGGCGATTGGGTGACGGGCGCAATGGTATCCAGCGCCTGTTGCGGCTGCCCGCCCAGCGCATAAGCCAGCGCCAGGTTGCAACGGCTGTCGAGGTCGTCGGGCTGCAGGCTCAGGCTTTTGGCGAAGGCGGTTTGTGCGGCACTGGCCTGGCCATTCAGCACGTGGGCAATGCCCAGGCGGGTGTAGGCCACCGGCAGGTGATTGATCTCGGCAGCCTGCCCCAACGCCGTGACGGCGCGTTGGGTCTTGCCCAATTGCAACTGCGCAGTGCCAAGGCCGAGCAGGGCGTCGGCGTTGTGGGCATCAAACCCCAGCGCCTGCTGGAAGGCGCGTTCGGCGCCCAGCGCGTCCTTGGCGTCGAGCCGGGCCTGGCCGAGCTTGAGCCACAGCTCAATGCCGGCACCCGGTTGCTGGGTGGCGCGCTCGTACAACGCAGCCGCGCTGCTGTAGTCGCCGCGCTTGCTCAGGTCGTTGGCCAGTTGCAGGGATTTGTCGGTATCGGTCGCAGGTTTGCTGGAGCAGGCAGCCAGCAGCAAGGTGCTGGCGAGCAGAAATTTGTGGGTCATCGTCACAACTCGTCGGGCGAAGGCGCAGGCCATGTAAGCATATTTTTGATGGCGCTCCTATGCCTGTTCGGTGCGGGTTTTGCCAACGCGGCCGAGGAGCCCGCGTGGTTCTCGCAGCCCTACGCCTACGTGCTGGTCGATCAGGACGTTCGCAGCGCGTTGGAAGAATTCGGTCACAACCTCGACGTGCCGCTGGTGCTTTCCGACAAGGTGCGCGGCAAGGCGCGCAGCACCATTCGCGCAGCCACCGCCGGTGAGTTCCTGCAGACCTTGTGCAGCACCAACGGTCTGACCTGGTACTTCGACGGCAACCTGTTGTACCTCAATGCCAGCGATGAAATCAGCACCAAGCTGTTCATGGCCAGCGCCCTGAACCTGGACCAGTTGCAGGCCTACCTGAACACCCTCGACGTGTTCGGCCAGCAACTCTCCATGCGCAACGGCCCCGAGGGCGATGAAGTGTTTGTTTCCGGCCCGCCGCCGTACCTGGCGCTGGTGCAACAGCATGTCGACCACCTGCAACCCACGGTCGTGGCCGCCCCGGTGGCGCGCGAGCGCGGGGTGCGGGTGTTCCGTGGCGCGCAAGTCAGTACTGAAACCCCAACCCAGTAAAGGAGCAGCACCATGTCCGTAACGGCCGTAGACAGCAACCTCGCCCCCGGTGGCGCCAGCCCTGAAGCCAAGTTCAACGCCGCGGTGGATAACGCCAAGGCCGCCGACAAACCGTCGGAGACCAGCGACGCCGAATTCAACGATGCGTTGATCACCCAGGCCGTCACCATCGGCGGTCAGTTCATCATCATGCCGAAGATGCAGGAACTGCTGAACGACGCCATGTCCGATGACGACGAAGAGTAGGGAGCCCCTATGACTATCAGTCTCGCCGCCGGCGCCACGGCCTTGCCGCCGTCCGCCGGTGCGGGGCCCGCCGGGGCCTCGCAGAACCTGTTCGAGCACATGGCCAATACCGCCAAGGGCATGCCCGAAGGCGCCAGCCCGCACCAGATCGGCTCGGGCCTGATGGAGCGCATGAACAGTTTCATCGACCGTACGCGCGCGTTTTCCGAACGCGCCGACGTGCTCACCAATAACCCGTCGGCGCCGCCGCCGGCCTCGGTGGACATCCGCACGGCAAGTGCTTCGCCGCAGGGCGAGCCGGGCAAAAAAGTCGGCGAGCAACAGGTCGACCAGATCGTGCACTCCCTGGGCAAGATGTTCGATTACTCCATCGAAACCCAGATGGTGGTGCGCGGTGCGACGCAGATTTCCGGGTCCGCCAACACGTTGCTCAAGGGTCAATAACGCCATGCCAAGCCCAAACCGCGCGCTGCGCCTGCTGCTGATCGGCCTGCTCGCCAGCCTCTTGCAGGCGTGCAACACCGACCTCTATACCAACCTCAGCGAGCGCGATGCCAACGCCATGGTCGCGGTGCTGCTGCGCGGTGGCATCCCGGCAGAGCGCAAGACCCAGGACAACGGCCAGCTCAAAGTGGTGGTGGACGAGGAGCGCTTTGCCGAGGCCATGACGCTGCTCGACAACGCCGGCCTGCCGCAACAGAGCTTTTCCAACATGGGCGAGGTGTTCAAGGGCAATGGCCTGGTGTCGTC
Source organism: Pseudomonas sp. NFX183 (assembly GCF_047943075.1). Lineage (NCBI taxonomy): Bacteria > Pseudomonadati > Pseudomonadota > Gammaproteobacteria > Pseudomonadales > Pseudomonadaceae > Pseudomonas > Pseudomonas sp. NFX183. The sequence goes on from NZ_CP181333.1 coordinate 4,702,136, forward strand.
GCCGGTGCAGGAACGCGCGCAGATGATCTATGCGCTGAGCGAAGAACTGTCGCACTCGGTGTCGCAGATCGACGGCATCGTCGCCGCCCGCGTGCACGTGGTGTTGCCCGACAACGACCTGCTCAAGCGCGTGATTTCACCGTCGTCGGCCTCGGTGCTGGTGCGTTACGACCCGGGCACCGACATCAATACGCTGATCCCGCAGATCAAGACCCTGGTCGCCAACGGCATTTCCGGCCTGAGCTACGACGGCGTCTCGGTGACGGCGATCAAGGCCGCCGTCGCCATCAGCCAGAACCCGGCGCAACCGCGGTTGGCGCGCTTCATGGGGCTGTGGTTGCTGGAAGACAACCTGGCGCAGGCACGCGTGATGTTTGGCGGCTTGCTGCTGATTGCCCTCGGCGCGCTTGGGGTATTGGCTCGCCAACACTGGGCGCGGCGTCAGTCCCAGGCGATGTATGTGCTCAAGGAGGGTGAATGAGCCTGGTTGAGCGCTGGCAGGGGCTGCTCGCCGAGCCGCTGCAGTTTGTGCGCGGGCCGAGCCTGGGCGCCTGTTTCGCCGATGAGTTGCCCGATGAAGTGCTGCAGGCCCTGCAAGGCCAGGCGCGTTTTCGTCAGCGCCTGGAGCATTTGCTGGTCAACCATTATCAGTTGGCGCCAATTGCGCACCTGGTGACGCCGTCCGCCGCCGACCTGGCGGTGTTGCTGTTGTCACCTGCGCAGTTTTCACGCCTGCCACGGTTGTGCGGTGCCATCTGGCATGCCTCGACCCTGAGCCGCGAGATCCGCCGTGAGGTGGTCAACGAATTGCGCGAGGGACTCGGTGCCGAGGTGTTCAGCCAGGCGTTGGCGCAGCGCCAACTTGGTGGCGCCGCGGACCTGCTGCGCGAGCCATCGGAGCTGATTGAGGCCATCGACCGCGACGGCCAAGGCTGTGTTGCCGCCTGGTTGCACGCCCAGCACGCCGACTTGCAGGGCTGGCTGCGCCTGCGTTTCGCCTTCCCCCAGGGCCACAGCGCACGCTTGCCCCGCGACCTGGAAATCGTTCAGGCCGCTGCTGCGAGCCTTGCGGCCGAGGACAACGCCCATGAGTGAATTACCGAGCCGGCCCACTGCGCGCATCCTGCGTGCTGAAGAAGCAGCGCTGTGGACCGATGGATTTGCCTTTCTGCAAGCCGCCAAGGAACAGGCCGAACAGATCAAGGCCGACAGCGACCAGTGGCTGCACGCCGCCCGCGCCGAGGGTTTTGAAAGCGCGCGCCAGGCAGGCGCCGAACAAGTCGCGCAGTTGCTGGTGCAGACCCAATCCCAGGTGCAGCACTACTTGAGCAGCCTGGAAGCGTCGCTGGCCGACCTGGCTTTGGGCATCGTGCGCGAGGTGTTGGGTGAGCTGGACAACGCCGACCGGGTCGTGCGTTGCACCCGCCAGGCCCTGAGTGCATTTCGCCAGGACCAGGCACTGACCCTGTGGGTGCCGCCGACCGACGTCGAGGCCTTGCGTCAACGCCTCAAGCACGAAGGCCTGGCGATTGCCGTGGACGCCGACGAGCAGCTGAGCGCCGGTCAGGCGCGCCTCAACAGCCCCGCCGGGTCCGTCGAACTGGGCCTGGAAGCGCAGTTGCAAACCCTGCGCCGCAGCCTGCTGCCCTTTGCCGAAGAAGGTGTGGCATGAACCTGCAACAGCTGCTGCCGCGCCTGACTGAACGGTTGGCCCAGGCCCGTCCACGGCCGATGCACGGCACCGTGTTGAGCATTCGCGGTGTATTGCTGCGCGCCAGTGTGGCCGGTGCGAGCATCGGTGAACTGTGTCAACTGCGCGACCCCGGCAGTGGCCGCAGCTTGAGCGCCGAGGTGATCGGCTTTGATGGCGACGAGGCGATTCTGTCGCCGATCGGCTCCATGGAAGGCCTGTCGACCCGCACGCAAATCACGGCGACCGGCGAAACCCTGGGCGTTGCCGTGGGCGATGCGCAACTGGGCCGGGTGATCAGCCCCATGGGCGATTTTCTCGACGGTGATGGCGTCCCGCCGACCCTGGCCTTGCAGCGTTACCCCCTGCATGCCGAGCCGCCCGCACCGTTTTCGCGGCAACTGATCGTGCGTTCGATGGCGCTGGGTATTCGCTCCATCGACGGCTTGCTGACCCTGGCCCAGGGCCAACGCATGGGCATTTTTGGTGAGCCGGGCGTGGGCAAGTCGTCGTTGCTCGCCAGCATCATCCGCAACAGCGAAGCCGATGTGATTGTGATCGGCCTGATCGGCGAGCGGGGCAGGGAAGTGCGCGAACTGCTCGACGTGCAACTCGACGCACAGGCGCGCGCGCGCACCGTGGCAGTGGTTGCGACTTCGGATCGTCCGGCGGCCGAGCGCGTGCGTGCGGCGTTTGTCGCCACCACGCTGGCCGAGTACCACCGCGACCAGGGCCGCAATGTATTGCTGCTGATGGACAGTCTGACGCGTTTTGCCCGCGCCCAACGCGAAATCGGCCTGGCCGTGGGCGAACCGCCCACCCGTCGCGGTTATCCGCCGTCGTTTTTCTCGGCCTTGCCGCGCCTGCTCGAACGCGCCGGCCCCGGCCCCACGGGCAGCATCACCGCGCTGTACACCGTGTTGACGGAAGGGGATGCGGCCAGTGACCCGGTGGCCGAAGAAGCCCGTTCGATCCTCGACGGGCATATCGCCCTCAGCGCGGAACTGGCCCAGCGCAACTACTTCCCGGCGGTGGACGTGTTACGCAGCCGCAGCCGGTTGATGGAGCAGGTCGCCGGTGAAGAACACAAACGCCTGGCCATGCGCATGCGTGAGCTGATGGCGCGCTACGGCGAAATCGAAATGCTCATCCGCGTCGGCGAGTACTCCGCCGGCAGCGACCCGCTGGCCGACGAAGCCATCAACCGCCATGCGGCCATCGAAGCGTTCCTGCGCCAGAACGCCGGCGAGCCGAGCAGCCTGGACCAGACCCTGATCCGCATGCGTCAGGTGTTGGCATGAGCCTGTTAAAGAGTGGCGCAAATGTTTGTGAAAAGCAGGTTTGTTGTGGCGAGCAGGCTTGCTGTGGCGAGCAGGCTTGCCCTGCGTTGGGCTGCGAAGCAGCCCCAAAACCAGGCACTGAATTTTTTTCGGGAAGAACGCGGTGAGTTTGCAAGGGGCCGCTACGCAGCCCAACGCAGGGCAAGCCTGCTCGCCACGCAGATTTGTATTGGCATGAACATGGAGACAGCCCAATGAAAACCGACCAATTGCGCACCCTGCAAACCCTGCGGGTGCTGCGTGAACAACGCGCCGCCAACCAACTGGCCGCCCAACAGCAACGCTGCGCGCAGACCCACGACGTGTTGACCGACGCCAAGGAGCAACTGCGCCTGCACCGTGAAGCGATTGCCGAGGAAGCCCGTCAGGTTTATGCAGCCTTGACCGAGGGCCTGTCGGTGGCGAGCTGGCAGGCGGCTCAGGAGCGTTTGCACGGCCTGTCGGATGACCAGCAGGTGCTCGAGAACGACGTGCACCACGTGTCCACCACCCTGCAAAGCCAGGAGCGCGAGCGTGATCTGTTTCGCCAGGAACGCCTGAGCCGTCAACGCCAGTCCGAAGCCTGGCAAAGCCTGCTGCAAGGGCGTGAAAGTGATGAACGCCGTGTCGGTGAGTTGCGCGAAGAAGGCACCGGCACATGATCACCGCCCTTGCCGGCCCATTGGCACCCTGGCTGACGCAGTACGACCCGGCGCTGTTGGCGCTGCATAACCAGCTGCACCGTCGCCGTCGCGCCTGGCAGGGCCGTTGCGCCGGGCAAGCGTTGCGCGTGAGCTGGGCCGCCCAAGTGCAAGGCCTGGGCAATTCGCGCGATGTGTTTTTGCTGCTGGGTCGCGCCCCGGTGCGCCTGCGTCTGTCGTCGGCCGCGCTGGAGCAAGTACTGGTGCCGCTGGCGTTGCAGTTCGATGCGCAGTTGCTGCCATCGTTGCCACGCTCGTTGCTGCTGGAACTGGCGGTGCTCGACCTGATCGAGACCCTGGAACCGGTGCTCGGCCACCCGGTGCAGTTAGTCGAGGCCACTGACGATCAGTGCGCGTATGCCGTGCACCTGGCGCTCGAATTGACCTTTGGCAACCAGCCGGCCATGAGCGCGCAACTGGACCTGAGCGAAGGCGCTGCCGTGCTGGTGGCGCAGCTGCTGGCGCAATACGGCCAGATCGAACCCGACCCGCTGCCCGCCCTGCGCCAGACCCTGGCGGTGGTGGCCGGGCGGCAGTGGCTGACCCTGGGCGAATTGCGCAGCCTGCGGCCCGGCGATGTGCTGATGCTGGAGCAGGGCTCGGGCTTGTTGCTCGACCTGGACGGGCGCTTGCAGGCCCGCTGCCAATACCAGGGTGACGAATTGCGGTTGCAGGAAGAACTACAAGCACCCCCTTTGCACATGGAGAACACAATGACTGATGTTGATGCCGCCGCGGCCCTGGATGACTTGCCGCTCAAACTGGTGTGCCAGGTCGGTAGCCTGGAACTGACCCTGGCGCAATTGCGAGAACTGGGTGCGGGCAGCCTGTTGCAGCTCAACACGCCCGGCGTGGACAGCGTTGACCTGATGGTCAACGGGCGTCGCGTCGGCCAGGGCCAACTGGTAAAAATCGGTGACGGCCTGGGCGTGCGCCTGCTGAGTTTTGCCACCCCATGACCGGTTATCAGCCGAACCTGATCGAGATCATCCTGGTTGTTGCGACGATCGGGCTGATCCCGTTGGCAGTGGTCACGCTCACCGGGTTCATGAAGATTTCGGTGGTGCTGTTCCTGATCCGCAACGCCCTTGGGGTGCAGCAGACGCCGCCTAACCTGGTGCTGTACGGCATCGCGCTGATTCTGTCGGTGTACGTGACCACGCCGTTGATTGGCGACATGTACCGCCAGGTGGAGGGGCGCGACCTCAATATCGAGCATGTCGAGCAACTCAAGGACTTGGGCGATGCGCTGCGCCCGCCGCTGCAGGCGCATTTGAAGCGTTTTGCGAATGAGTCCGAGCGCGGTTTTTTTGTGCAGGCCACCGAGACCATCTGGTCGCCGGAAGCCCGCGCCGACCTGCGCGACGATGACCTGGTGGTGCTGATTCCGGCGTTTGTCAGCTCGGAACTGACCCGCGCCTTCGAGATCGGCTTTCTGCTCTACATCCCGTTCCTGGTGGTGGACTTGCTGGTGTCCAACGTGCTGATGGCGATGGGCATGTCGATGGTCTCGCCGAACCTGATTTCGATCCCGCTGAAGATCTTTTTATTCGTGTCACTGAGTGGCTGGTCGCGCTTGATGCACGGTTTGATTCTGAGTTACGGCTGAGGCACGACCCATGGGCCAGGACGTTTTCCTGTCATTGATGAAACAGGCGCTGATGACCGTGCTGATGCTCTCGGCACCGGCGCTGGGCGTGGCGATTATCGTGGGCTTGAGCGTGGGGCTGTTCCAGGCGCTGACACAGATCCAGGACCAGACCTTGCCGCAGGTGGTGAAGCTGGTGGCGGTGCTGTTGACCATCGTGTTTCTCGGCCCCGTGCTGGCCGGGCAAGTCGCGGAGCTGGGCAGCCAGGTGCTGGATAACTTCCCGCTGTGGACGCGCTGACCGCCCATGGATGCCAGCCTTACCGCGCAGTTTCTGGAGGTCGCCTACCCGGTGATCAGCGCCGCCTCGCTTGCCGCCTGCCGCGCCATGGGGGTGGTGGTGATCACCCCGGCGTTCAACCGCCTGGGCCTGACCGGCATGATTCGTGGCTGTGTGGCGGTGGCCATTTCGATCCCGATGTTCTTTCCGGTGTTCGACGCGCTGACCCGAATGCCCGAGCACGGCAGCGTGTTCATCGCCGGGCTGCTGATCAAGGAGTTTCTGATCGGCATCCTCATCGGCCTGTTGTTCGGCATTCCGTTCTGGGCCGCGGAAGTGGCGGGGGAGTTGATCGACCTGCAACGCGGCTCGACCATGGCGCAGCTGGTGGACCCGTTGTCATCCGGTGAATCCAGCGTGATGGCGACCTTGCTCACGGTGATGTTGATCACGCTGTTCTTCATGTCCGGCGGCTTTATCCTGATGGTCGACGGCTATTACCACAGCTACCAGTTATGGCCGGTGACTTCATTCACCCCGGTATTCGCCAGCTCGGCGTTGCTGGCGGTGCTGTCGATTCTCGACCAGATCATGCGCGTCGGCGTGCTGATGGTTTCGCCCTTGCTGATCTCGTTGCTGATCACCGACCTGATGCTTGCCTACCTGTCGCGGATGGCGCCGAACCTGCATATGTTCGACTTGTCGCTGCCGGTGAAAAACCTGTTTTTCTCGATCCTGATGGTGATCTACATCGGCTTTCTGATTCCGTTGATGCTCGACCAATTGGCGGAATTTCGCGGCACTGTCGAATTGCTCAAAACCCTGGCGGGAATGGAGTAGCCGATGGCCGATACCAGCGAAGAAAAATCCCAGCCGGCCACGGACAAGAAGCTTAAGGACGCACGTCAGAAAGGCCAGGTCGCCAAGAGCCAGGACCTGGTGTCGGGCATGGTTATCCTGTTTTGCACGCTGTGCATCTCGATCCTGGCGCCGCGTGCCAAGGCCCAGGTCACGGCGCTGATCGACCTCACCGCGCAAATCTACATTGAACCGTTCGCCACGGTGTGGCCGCGGGTGCTCGACCATGCCGAGCAACTGGTCATCGGTATTACCTTGCCGGTGATGGCGGTGACCACCGGCGTGGTGATCCTGACCAATATCATCACCATGCGCGGCTTTGTGTTCTCGGTGGACCCGATCAAGCCCGAGTTCAAACGCATCAACCCGGCCGAGGGTTTGAAGAAAATTTTTGCCTTGCGCAACCTGGTGGAGTTCATCAAGGGGCTGATCAAGGTGCATGTGCTGGCGATCGCGTTTTATGTGATCGGCAAGCATGCGTTGCAGGCACTGATGGAGTCGTCACGCTGTGGCGCGGAGTGCATGGAGTCGACGTTTTTCCTGGTGCTCAAGCCGCTGGTGTTCACCGTGTTGTGCGCGTTCATCCTGGTCGGTGCGGTGGACGTGATCATGCAGCGCTGGCTGTTCGGTCGCGACATGAAAATGACCCGCAGCGAAACCAAGCGCGAACGCAAGGACATCGACGGCGACCCGCTGATCAAGAGCGAGCGGCGGCGCCAGCGCAATGAAATGCAGGCGTTGGCGACCAAGCTGGGGCTGGGCAGGGCGTCGATGATGATCGGCACCACCGATGGCTGGGTGATTGGTGTGCGCTATGTGCGCGGTGAGACGCCAGTGCCGGTGATCGTGTGCCGGGCCTCACCGGAGGAGGCGTTGCTGATGTTGCAGGAGGCTTACGACCTGGGTATTCCGCACGCGCCGGACAAGAACCTGGCGGCTGAGATCGCGCGCAAGACTGTGCCCGGTGATCCGGTGCCGGATGCTTCGTTCCAGGCGGTAGCGGACTGGCTGGTCGCGGCGCGGTTGATTTAATCGTCGCGCGGACTACGCTTATCTGGCGCTTTGGTACGGAGGGAGTATCTGCTCAGCAGGAGCTGAAGGTGTATCTGTCACGGGCGATGGACGCAGGCGTCAACCAATTGGGTGGCGCTGCACTGTTCCAACTTTCCCAGGAGATTCACCATGACAGATCAACACCGTGCATTGATCCAGGAGTGGGCCGACAGCTGGTCTACCGCCGACAAAGAGCGGTTTCTCGCGATCTTTTCCGAGGCGACCGTCTATGAAGACAAGGCCGCAGGGCAAATCATGCGAGGGCGCCCGGCGCTGGGCGACTTTTTCGACCTGATCAGAAAGGCATTGCCCGATTTCGAGGTTATCCGCGACTTGATCAGCCTTGGCGAGCGCGGCGGGACGATCCAGTGGCATATGACGGGCACCCATGAGGGCGAACTGTTCGGCTATCAGGCGACTCACCGCAAGATCAATGTCGACGGCACCTGCGTGATCAGGATTGAGGCCAACAAGATTGTCGAATGCACCGATTACTACGACATGAAAACGCTGTACCGCCAGTTGGGTTTCGACACCAACTGAGTGCACCCCGCGAATGGGCCCCCATCCGATGGGGGCCTTATCCGACACGTCTCAGGGTTTGTCTACATCGTGATACTCACCGCCATACCCGTCGCCCGCGCGCCAGATGATGTCGTGGTTGTTGTTGGTCCACTCCGAGGGCTTCAGCAAAGCACTGAGTGGTAGAGACAAAAGCGGATCAAAAGCACAGCAACGCATTTCTATCTGAAGCACAGAGATCCAAATGTGGGAGCGGGCTTGCTCGCGAATGCGGTGGTTCAGTCAGCTCATGTGTCACTGGTCCATCGCCTTCGCGAGCAAGCCCGCTCCCACAAGTTGACCGGGTTCAGCCTCCACCACCGCACTGCTTTTGCTCTTCTGTGGGAGCTGGCTTGCCTGCGATGCAGGCACCTCGGTCCATCAGGTACACCGGGTTGGTGCCATCGCAGGCAAGCCAGCTCCCACATTTGATTGAGTTCAGCTTTCAGAATCAGGTCGGCTGTCAGGCCGCCGTGCTTCGCTTTTGATTTTGATCTTAGGCGCCCCGTTAAACCACGCTCCAAAGCCTGCGTGAGCGCACACCGAGCCTAGGCGAGGTGCCGAGTGGTGGGGCAAGAGCCCTTTGCTTACTTTGGGCTTTTCCAAAGTGACCCGCCGTAAGGGCGCAACCCAAGGCGGCCATCACCCAAATACCGGCGATGCCCTCAGCGATGCTGAAACCTGGGCAAAGAAGCAATGCGTGACTTGGGCTCCTGCAACCGCGCCAGGTCCGTGGCAATCTGCGCCCGCCAGAAGTGCGCACCGGCCAGCTGTGCATCCACCCACGCCTGGCGCAGCAGCACCGTGGCCGTGTCCACCGACCCGTAGTTGCCTTGGCGCAGTGTCAGTTGGGCCTTGATCCGCAGCATCTGCGGCACAAACCAGCGCTCATGGCGGCCGATAGCCAATTGCAGCGTCTCCTCCAACACCTCCAGCGCGAGTTTTTCCAGGCCCAGGCGCGCCAACCCCAAAGCGTATTCACAACGAAACAGGCTGTAGAGCTGACCATCGCCCTGGCCCTGCAGGTGCTGCAGGGCTTGGCCTAGTTGCGGCACGCCTTCTTCCGGCGAGCCCTGGCGGATCAGCAGGATGCTCTCGAAACACAGGCGAAATTGCCGCCAGATATGCAAGTCCTGGCGGGTGGTGCTGTCCTGCAGCAGGCCCAGGTAATAACGCATTTTCGGCAGGTTGGACGCCAGCAGCGCCAGGGGGATCGCCCCCAGGCACAGGGTGTACCAGAGGGTCGCCGGGTGATCGAGTGACACCGCTTCATCGACGCAGGTGCCGATCAGCCGCAGGGCCGGGTCGACGTCGCCTTCCATCAGTTGCACCTTCGCCTTGAGGCAACGTGCGGCGATGCGCTGATCAAACAGCGCGTCGATGATGTGCGAGCGCGGGGCCGACGGTGAACCCAGGGCTTCGTCGATATTTTGTCGGGCGCCCGCCAGGTCGCCCATGTGAAACAGCACCACCGCCCGCATGCGTTTGCCCAGCAGTTGCTGGTTTCCGCTGTTGTTCAACGCAATGTAGCGCTCGGCCAACTCCAGCGCTTCGGCGTACTGGTTACACGCGCAACGGTCACCCCAGAGCCCCCACAGCGCGCGAAGTTTGTGCTCGGCATCGCCGAGTTCGCGGCCGTCCTCGCGCACCTGGCGCCACGCTTCACGCAGCGGGCCGCCCGTGCCGTCGGTGAGCATCAGCGCGCTGGCCAGCGCGGTGTTCAGCAGCATGCGTTGGCGCGCCGGCAACGGGGTGCTGGCGTCGCTGGCCAGGCCCTGGTCAACCCAGCTGCGGCACTCACTGACCAGCGACAGGCGCAGCCATAACGGCACGCCGCCCAACGTCAGTTCAATCCCCAATGGCAGGTTGCCGGTCGTTGAGTAGGCCCAGTCGAGTGCCGAGCGCACCGTGTTGATCTCGGGGCCATACAGCGCGACCCAGGTTTGCGGTGACAGGCCATCCAGGGTCTGCCCGGCTTCCTGCAACACCCCAAGGGCATAGCGCGCATGGCGTTCGGCGGTGGCGTTGGTTTCGCCCTGTTCGGCGAGCTTTTCCAGGGCGTAGGCGCGGGTGGTTTCCAGCAGGCGATAACGTTTGAGCAACTGCGATTCGCCGGCGAGGAGCAGTGACTTGTCCATCAGGCTTTCGAGCAAGGGCAGGGCATTGCGCGGGTCGAGGGCGCTGCTGGCAGTCATGGCCTTGACGGCATCAAGGGTGAAGGAGCCGGTGAAGACCGCCAGTTGGCGCAGCATCGCCTGCTCGTCGCCGCTGAGCATCGAATAGGTCCAGTCCAGGGTCGCGCTCAGTGAGCGATGGCGGGCGAGGGCGGTGCGCCGGCCGGTCATTTGCAGGCGGAAGCTGCCGTCCAGCAGGCCGACCAGGTCCTGGATGCCAAAGGTGCGTACCCGCGCGGCTGCTATTTCGATGGCCAGCGCATTGCTGTCGAGCTTGCGGCAGATGGCGCTGACGGCCGCCACGTCGGTGTCGTTGAAAACAAAGTCGGGGTCGAGGGCGCGCACGCGTTCCACAAACAGGCGCACGCCAGACCATTTCAGGGCTTCGACGGCGCTGAGTGTTCTGTGTTCGTCGGGCACTTGCAGCGGCGCCAGGTCGTGCACGCGCTCGCCCTCGGCGCGCAGCGGCTCGCGGCTGGTGGTCAGCACGTAGCATTGAGGGGCACTGCGCAAGAGGGTTTCCACGGCATCGGCGGTGGCCGGCAACACGTGTTCGCAGTTGTCCAGTACCAGCAACAGGCGGCGGTCGGCCAGGGTGGCGGCGATGCTGCGCAGCGGCTCGTCGCTGACGGTCTGGATGCCCAGGGCGCTGGCGAGCAGGCCGGTGACCCATTGCCCGCTGGTGGCCGGCGCCAGGTCGACGAAGCAGGTGTCCAGCTTGAGTTCGTTGGCTAACTGATGGGCCACGGCCATGGCGACGGTGGTCTTGCCGATGCCGCCAGGGCCGGTGATGGTCAAGAACCGCTGGGTCAGCACCTGGTCGGCAAGGCTGTCGACCAACTCATCGCGGCCAATCACCTCGCAGGACGGCGGCGCGACAGAGGGCTCATGGACGCGCGCGTGGGGCACCGGCAGATGGTCTTCGCCGGCCGCCTGCACGGTCACCGGCGCCACGAAGCGATAGCCGCGGCCCGGCACCGTGACGATATAGCTGAAGTTGCCATCGTCGCCCAAGGCTCGGCGCAGCGCTACAATCTGCGCGCGCAGGTTGCATTCCTCCACCACCACCTTGGGCCAGGCGAACGAGATCAGCTCGGCTTTCTCCAGCAGTTCACCGGCGCGGGTGGCCAGGGCAATCAGCAAACACAGGGCGCGGCTGCCCAAGGTGACGGGCTCACCGTTTCGCAGCAATACGTGCTGGCGTGCGAGTAACAGGAAGGGGCCAAAACCAAGGGCGCTTTCGGCGCACGCCGGGGCCAGGGGTTCTGCGTCCATGAAGGACACTGCGTGGTTCTTGCTTGAGCTCATCAATTCGTCCTTTTTATAGTCAGGCTTGTTATTGGCGATCAGGCCATTCGCCCTTTTGGGTACAGATGTGCAGCAGCAGTCTTGGAAAGTTGATGTCGATCAAAAAGTCGAAAAGGTCGCCCTCCTTTGGGGCGTTGTCGTTTTTATTGGCGTGCCACGGATTGTGTTTCAGTTGATGAGACTGTCTCAAAGCTGAAACATTTTATTACCAGAAACAGGGATAAAGCAGAATGTATGCCAGTTGGCATGTAACAAAGATGACAACAACCGCATGAAATTTATGGTGATTTTTAGGGTCATCGAGGCCGCTTGGAGGGCTTCGTTCGGAAAGGCGAATATTTCTAATTGTGTCGTTCGGGATGCCGAATAATTTGGCGTACATCGGGCGGTTAATTATTCACTGTGTATCCGCGCACCACCTTGATACACCGGCATGACGTTCTGTCGTGTTTGCGACACAGAGCGGATACACGCCTGGCGTTAACGCTGTTCACCAGCCGGCGCCGGCGGTCACGCACCGCGACGTTGAAGACGGTGTTCCCGCATAACCCCGACGTGTATGGCGGCGCCAGTTCACCTCGCGCTTGCGGCAGGTGCAGGCGTTGGAGCTCGACGCTTTGCTGCATGTGCAGGGCGACGGCCGTTGTGCCCGGTTGTGTGAATTTTTGGTGGCGCGCCTGGGCGAGGAAGCAGGCGTGGTCCAGGCCGGTTGGTTGGGCGGTGAGTTGATAGTGGGGGCTGTGGCGAGTGAATAACCTGTGGCGAGCGGGCTTGCCCCGCGTTGGGCTGCGAAGCGGCCCCAAAGGCTGCCTACCGGGTTTGTCAGATACACCGCGGCGACTGGAGGGGGAGCGTACGCACTCCAACGCGGGGCAAGCCCGCTCGCCACGAAGCGGCGGTAAACATGAAAACTCTGACAGCCAGGCAATTGGCCACTGAAAAAATCCGCATCTGCCCGTACTCTAGGGGCCTTTGTTACCAGTGCCGGATTGTTCATGTCTTCTGTTGCCGATGGGTTGCCCTTCAATAAACGCCTGCCGGCTGTGATCGCTCTTTCTTTGGGGATCGGCATGGCGACCCTCGACACGGCCATCGTCAACACCGCGCTGCCCACATTGGCCGAAGGCATCGGCACCGACTCGGCCTCGGTGATCTGGGTGGTCAACGCCTACCAACTGGCGATTATCGCCACGGTGCTGCCATTCGCTTCGTTGAGTGATGTGTGGGGGCACCGTCGGGTATACCTCGGTGGGTTGCTGCTGTTTATTGTCTCGTCGCTGTTGTGCGGGCTGGCCGGGTCGTTGCTGACCCTGACGGCCGCGCGCGTGGCGCAAGGCCTGGGCGCGGCGGCGGTCATGAGCGTGAATACCGCATTGCTGCGGCATATCTACCCGGCAAAAATGCTCGGGCGCGGCCTTGGCTATAACTCGCTGGTGGTGGGGCTGGCGTTCACCCTCGGGCCGACTGCCGCGTCGGCGATTCTGTCGGTGGCCAGCTGGCACTGGCTGTACCTGATCAACGTGCCGTTGGGCCTTTTGGCCCTGGGTCTGGGCCTGCGGTCATTGCCGACACTGCCCATGACCGGTCACGCGTTCGACCGCCTCGCCGCGCTGCTGTGTGCCGGGTTGTTCGCCTTGCTGGTGCTTGGCCTGGGCACGGCGGTGCACGGCGTTCAGGGCGCATTGACCCTGGGCCTGATCGCCGTGGCGCTGGTCTGCGGTGCGTTACTGTTACGCCGCCAGGCCGGACACCCGGCGCCGATGCTGGCCCTGGATCTGTTCAAGCGCCCGGTGTTTGCGCTGTCTTCCCTTACGGCGATCTGTGCGTTCAGCGCTCAGGGCCTGGCCTTTGTGTCATTGCCGTTTCTGTTGCAGGCGGTGCTTGGTCATAGCCAGGTGGAAACCGGTTTTCTGATGACGCCGTGGCCGGCCGTTGTTGCGGTCATGGCCCTGGTCGCAGGGCGCCTGGCAGATCGCGTGTCGCTGGGCGTGTTGTGCGGCATCGGCCTGTTGCTGCTCAGTGCGGGGATGGCGGCGCTGGCCACCCTGGGCGGCGGCGCGTCGGCCTTTGATATCGGCTGGCGCATGGCGCTGTGCGGCGCCGGGTTTGGCTTTTTTCAATCGCCCAACCTCAAGGCGATCATGACCAGCGCACCCTTGGCCCGCAGCGGCGGGGCCAGCGGCATCGTGGCGATCTCGCGGCTGCTTGGGCAAACGCTGGGGGCGTCATTGGTGGCGTTGTGTTTTCACCTGTCCCTGGGCAGTGGCCCGCAATACGCGCTGTGGTTGGGTTGCGTGTTTGCGTTGGTGGGCAGTGTGGCCAGCGGTTTGCGTTTGTTGCCCTATGGGAAAAAGGCGTGATTGGGCGTTGTAAAGTCCGCCATGGGAAGGCTAACGTGGCGGCCTGAATATTTCAGGATGTTTCAGATTTATGTCCAGCCTGGCCCAACGCACTGCCGATACCACGTCCCGACGCGCCGCGCTGACCCTCGCGTTATGCCTGCCCAGCGACGTGTTGCTGTACTTGCTGTTGCCGATGGAGTCCCAGGCCTTTGGCATCACGCTGGCGCAGGCCGGGGTGTTGTTGGCAGCCAACCGCCTGGTGCGGATTTTTGGCTATCGGCATGTGCTCAATTTCTATGCGCGCAACGGTGACCGGCTGACGTGCATGATTGCTGCCGGCGCGGCGACGGTGTGCGCCCTGGGCAACTCGCTGCTGTCGGGGTTCGCTGCGCTGCTGGGCCTGCGGCTGATCTGGGGCCTGTGTTTTGCCGCGCTGAACCTGTCGACCCAAGTGTTGGCAACGTCCGAGCCCGCTGGCGCAGCCCGCCGCGCGGGGCGTTCACGCGCGATGATCGCCCTCGGCCCGATGCTGGCGCTGCCGCTGGGTGGCTGGTTGACCTTATGGGCCGGTCCACGTCCGATCTTTGTGATGCTTGCCGGCTGCTGCCTGGCGGGCTTGTGGGTGGCGCGTGGCTTGCCCACCGCCGGGCATGATTTGCACGGCACCGGGCGGCGCTTCAAGTGGCCCGACAGTGTGGCGACCTGGTCGTTTATCGAGGGCGTGGCGCTGGACGGGCTGTTTATTTTTGGCCTGTCGATCCAGGCACAAAAGATTCTCGGCGGCGATGCGGTGCTGATCGCCGGCGGCTTGATGGCCCTGCGGTATGCCTCGGAAATGCTCCTGAGCCCCCTGGGCGGCCGGGCGGCGCAGCGCTTTGGCGCCACGTCGATGCTGTTGCTGTTTTCATTCTTGAGTGCTCTGGCCCTGACGGCGTTCGGCAGTTATTGGGTGATCGTCGGCGCGGCGGCGGTATTGGTGCTGCGCGCGCTGCAATTGCCGCTGGTGACCACCCTGGTGGCCGAGCGCAACCCGGGCTCGATGCGCGTCTCGGCACTGGCCTCGAATGCGGTGTGGCGTGATGTCGGCGCGGGCCTCGGGCCGTTGCTGGCGGGCCTATTGCTGCCGGTGGCGTCAGCGCCGTGGGTGTTCGGCCTGGCGGGCGCGGCCATCGCGGTGAGCGCGGTATTTTGCTGGCGCACCCAGGTTTCCAACTGACACGGTGAGGGGGTGTGTGTCCCTTCAAGAAGACTTCGTACAGGTGCTGGATGAACAGCGCATCGGCGTGCTGGCTTAGGCGCTTTTAAGGCTGTCCAGCCATGCGGGGTCCAGGCGTGTTTGCTCGGTGTCGATGCCCAGTGCCTGCATCTTCGCCTGGTGGGCGTCGATCTCGCCGAGCAATTGCGCCTGGGCACTGGAGTTGGCGTCCAGCGCATGCATCTGCGTAAGCCCCAAGTGGTAAAAACGCAGCAGCTTGATCGCCGTCGGGTCGTTGGCCTGCACGCCTTCGGTGACCTTGTGCATCACGTTGGTGACGCTCATCAAACTGCGCTTGAGCTGCCAGCCATACACCGCCGGCGCGAGCCAGGGCTGGGTCCAGAACGGCCCGCGCACCAACGCGACGGTGATCAGCACCCCGGCAAACACACCGCCGACATTGAAGCGAAAGTTGTCACCGCCAGGTTCACCGAACAGCATGACCGCCAGGCTCGACAGCAGCATTGCCAGGGCCACGAACAGCACGGCAATGATCAGGGTGCTGCGGCGGGTCTGCTGGCGGAAGGTGGCGGGGTCGCAGGGTTTGAGCTCGAACATCCGGGTCTGGTCTCAAGAGGGGCGGGGTGGCATCTTCGCATGCTTTGCGCAATCAAGTTGAACGATGGCTTGCCGCGGTTTCTCTACATCTGTGTAGCCCCCGTGAGGTAAACCATCATGCCCGAATACAAACAGCCGCCGCCCGGCACCCCTGACCCTGATCGCACACCTGGTGAGGAGGAGCGCGATAACGATGCGTTACGCCCCAACGACCCGGCGCAGCGTCAGGACGACGATGTGGAACAGGTCGAGCAAGACCTCGAACACCTTCACGACAAAGCCCGCCCGCTTTAAAACCAGGAGATCGCCGTGAGTAATCCCCCGAAAGGCCCGCGTTCAAACGAGCATGGCAGTGGCAAGGACGAGCTGGGTTTTGACCCGGACTCCCCGGATGTAGCCGACCCGCAAGTCGATCCCATCGGCCCTGCGATCGCGCCATTGGACAAGGAAAAACAGCCGAAAAAAAAGCCGCCCTATGATCCGCTGGGCGACTTGAAAACTAACTAAAGAAACACAAAAAGCCCCGCCATTGCGGGGCTTTTGCTTATTTGGGCGGCACCCAGGTGACGTCGGTAATACCGAACTTTTCCGCCCAGGGCCGGGTGGTTTTTTTCACCTGTTCGTGACCCACACGCCCAATGCGGCTGACATGGGCGATGTCGGCATCCACCGCTGCCCAATGCCACGCCTCGGCGTTGTTCATCACCTCCGCGCGCACCACAAAGGACTTCGGTTGGCCGTGCAGCTGGTAATTAATGGTGTAGATTTTTGCGGTACTCATGTTGCCTCCCTGTCTTGTTATAGATGGATCGGTGAGTGTTCAAAAAGGTTCAGTCAAAATGACAAGTCGCACACTGGCCCTGCATAGTGAGCGCTTCGCCCCGCGCTCAAGGATCGCGCCATGCCCCGCTTGACTCATCGCCAGCTTTATCTGCAACGCCTGGGCTACGACACGCCGCCGCCGCCGACCCTGCAAACCCTGCAGCAATTGCAACTTCGCCATGTGTGCACGTTCGCCTTTGAAAGCCTGTCGACGTTGCTGCGCTGCCCGGTGCCGATCGACTTGCCGAGCATCGAGCAAAAGGTTCTGCTCGATGGGCGTGGCGGGTATTGCTTCGAGTTGAACCACTTGTTTCTCGCGCTCTTGCAGGATTTGGGTTTCGAGGCGCGCGGCCTCACCGGCTGGGTCGTGATGGGCGGGCCGGTAGATGCGCGCACCGGACGCACCCATCGCCTGAGCCTGGTTACCCTGGAAGGCGTGCGCTATGTCACCGACGTCGGCTTCGGCGGCATGGTGCCAAGCAGCCCCTTGCAGCTGGACACCGAGGCGACCCAGGCCACTGCCCACGAACCCTATCGGCTGACGTGCAATGGCGCCGATTACACCTTGTGGGCCAAGGTGGGCGAGGAGTGGCGTGGCTTGTATGTGTTTGACCTGCAGGTGCAGGCGGATAGGGACTATGAAATCGGCAACTGGTACGTGTCGACGCACCCGGATTCGGTGTTTGTCGGCCAATTGAAAGCTGCGCTGCTCGCGCCGGGTAAACGCTACACATTGAATAACGCCCACTACGCGGTCCACTGCCTGGATCAGCCCAGTGAAAAGCGCGCAATCGAGAGTGTCGATGAGCTGCTGGCAGTGCTGCATGGCACCTTGGGTATTCGCCTGCCGGTGCATCCTCTTCTTCGCGAGAGCCTTAATGGCCTAGTGATGGCGGCTTCCAAAGAAGCTTGAGATAGAGCCTGCGCTGAACCGTTTTTTCTCCAAATCGACGCAAATTAATTCGAACCTTTCGCGAAAGCCGAGGTTCGAAGCGATTCCTGAATAATTTGCTCACCAGACAAGGAGATGTAAAACGATGTCCAAGCTATTCGGAAAATTCCTCAAGGGCTCCTCGCTGTTGGCGCTGGTCGCTGCGCCTGCCGTGGTGTTCGCCGCTGCACCGACGGGCCCGATTTCGGTTTTCGGTCTGCAGGGCAGCTACAACGACTTCAAGCTCGAAGGCGGCAGCGACAGCGACAAGGACCACATGCCTGAAGCGGGCCTGTTCTACAACTTCGGCAACAAGCTCACCGCTGAATCCGGCTTTATCTACCAGGCCGGGATCGAAGCCAAGTACGGCGAAAAGAGCGACAACAAACTCAAGGAAGGCCAGGCTGACCTGGACCTCGGCTGGCGTGCCGCGCTCGACGCGCGCAACTTTGTCGACGTGATTGTGGGTGGCGGCTACAGCTGGACCCGCTACGAGCCGGACACCAATGACTACGACGTCAAGCTCACCAACAAGTCGCCGTTCGCCAAAGCTGCCCTGGGTTACAACCACCAGTTCGATGACATGACTCTGCGCGTCGAAGCCGGTGCCCGTCGTACCATCGACGGCCGTGCCAAGCTCAAGGTCGATGGCGTGGGCAGCGACACCGTGGACCTCAAGGACCGCACCAACCCTTACGCTGAAGTCAGCCTGCTGATGAACCAGAAAGGCGACCTGCCAGTGATGGCGGGCCTGTACTACACCCGTACCGAATACAAGCTTGACGACGACTCCTATGTCGCCGACAACACCAAGCTCAAGCGTGACGAGTACGGTTTCAAGGTCGGTATCGCGTTCTAAGCGAACCGCTGGATGCGGGGTGGCCAACGCCCCGCATTCGACTGCCCCACCAAGCCCCCTTTGTGTCCGCCAAAACCCTCAACGCCGTGGCGTTGCTGCCTTAGTGTGCAAGCAGCTTCCATAGCCTGAGAAGAGAGGGTGGCCATGCGCTGCGTTGCTTTATTACTGGCCGTCCTCGGCCTGCTCACCGCCTGTGACGACACGCCCAAACATCCCCCCCGAACGCGCCACTGCGGCCCACGCAGAGTGAGTATGGGCTGTTGCAGTTTGGGGATTTGCTGGCGGTGCGCGGCGCAAAAATAGTTGAGACCTGGCCAGTTTATGGCTGACTCGGGGGGCAGGCTTGCGCTGAGTACCGGTGCGTTGCTGCCCTCGGACAGGCACTCAAGCGCTCCCGACTGACGGCTATTGTCAGAGATTTCCTACAAGAGTACAAATGTACTCCATGACGACCCTGACCCCCCGCCGCACTGCCATCCTGACCTTCATCCGCGACCGTATCGCGCAGCAAGGCCAGCCCCCCAGCCTCGCCGAGATCGCCGAGGCGTTCGGTTTTGCCTCCCGTAGCGTTGCGCGCAAGCACGTGGTGGCCCTCACGGAAGCCGGTTACATCGAGGTCAACCCTAACCAGGCCCGGGGCATCCGCCTGCTCAACCAGCCGGCACGCCCCGAATGGCTGGATGTGCCCGTGCTCGGCCGCGTCGCCGCCGGTTTGCCGATTGGCGCCGACGCTGAAGTGCACAACCGCCTGCAACTGGACCCCGCCACGTTTGCGAAAACCCCGGATTACCTGTTGCGGGTGCAGGGCGATTCGATGATCGAAGACGGCATTCTCGACGGCGACCTGGTCGGCGTACGTCGCAGCGCCGAAGCCTTGAACGGCCAGATTGTGGTGGCGCGTCTGGACGGCGAGGTCACCATCAAACGCTTCGAGCGCCATGGCGAGCATGTGCGCCTGCTGCCGCGTAACCCCGCGTATCAACCCATCGAGGTAGGCCCCGACCAGGACCTGGCCATCGAAGGGGTGTTCTGCGGTCTGGTGAGGCAAGGCTGATGGGCGCCGTCGTTGCTCTGGACTCGCTGTTCAATGGCGGCCGAGTCTGGAAGGGCCGGCCGGTTGCGCCGCCGGCCAGCGTGCACCCCACCGGGCTGGCGGCGCTGGACGCGGTGCTGCCCAGCGGCGGCTGGCCGGAGGCGGCCCTGAGCGAAATCCTGATGGCCAAGGAAGGGGTCGGCGAGTTGCAATTGGTGTTGCCGACCCTGGCGCGCTTATCAACGGCAGGGGAGCGCATCGTGCTGGTCGCGCCGCCGTACACGCCGTACCCGCACGCCTGGCAGAACGCCGGGGTGGATTTGCGCCAGCTTTCGGTGATCCAGGCCGAGGAGCGCGATACCTTGTGGGCCGTCGAACAATGCCTGCGTTCCGGCAGTTGCGGCGCCGTGCTGTGCTGGCCGCGCAAGGCCGATGACCGCGCCTTGCGCCGTTTGCAGGTGGCGGCCGAAACCGGGCAGACCCTGGCGTTTGCCTGGCGCTCTTTACACGAGGCAATCAATGCCTCGCCCGCCGCCTTGCGCCTTGCCATTGAGGCAAAACCTGCGCAAGTGCGGGTGCTCAAATGCCGGGGCGGGCTGGCCCATCCGGCGCCGATTGCGCTGGCGGGGCACTGAGGTTGCCATGCGCTGGGTGTGTATTGTCTTCCCGCAATTGGCGCTGGACGGGGTGCAGCGTGTGCATCCCGAGCCCGATCAACCGCTGGTGCTGTTGGCCGGCACGCCGCAGCGCCGCGTGTTGCAAACCGTCAATGCCGCCGCCCGCGCGCTGGGCCTGCGCCCCGGGCAATCGCTGACGGCTGCGCATGCGCTGGCCAAGACCTTCGCCAGCGCCGAATACGACCCCGCAGAAATCGAGCGCTGGCAGCAGTTTCTGGCGGCCTGGGCTTACCGGTTCAGTTCCCAGGTCAGTGTGTATTACCCGCGCGCCTTGCTGTTCGAGATCGAATCGAGCCTGGGCCTGTTCGGGCCGTGGCCGCAGTTCGAGGCGCGGTTGCGCAACGAGCTGACCGCGTTGGGGTTTCGCCACCGTATCGTCGCCGCGCCCAATCCGGCAGCGGCGCGGGTGCTGGCCAATATCTACGATGGCCTGGCCGTGGCCGATGATCACGCGCTGCACCAAGCCCTGGCGCCACTGCCTGTCGACCGTTCAGGCCTCGACCCGCAAGCCGCCACCGCCTTGTCACGCATGGGCCTGCGCACGCTGGCCCAGGTGCAGGCGTTGCCCCGCCACACGCTGGCGCGGCGCTTTGATGCCGGCTTGCTCAAGCACCTGGATGCGCTGAGCGGACAGCGGCCGCTGCCACTGGCGTTTTATCAGCCACCGGAGCAGTTCGATGCACGCATCGAGCTGAATTTCGATGTGCAATCCCACCAGGCCTTACTGTTTCCGTTGCGCCGCCTGACCGGTGACCTGTCGGCCTTCCTCTGCGGTCGCGACAGCGGCGTGCAGCGTTTCGACCTGCACCTGGAACACGCCCAGGCGCCTGACAGCGTGATCAAGGTCGGCCTGCTCAGCGCCGAGCGCGAACCGGCGATGCTGTTCGAACTGGCCCGCGGCCGTCTGGAGCAGGTGCAAGTCACCTCGCCGGTTCGCGGCTTTCGCCTGGTGGCCCAGGACCTGCCGGTGTTCGTGCCGCAGCGCCAGGACTTGTTCGACGACCGCCCGCAACAGACGTTGCCCTGGGAGCAACTGCGCGAACGCCTGCGCGCACGCCTGGGCGATGAGGCTGTGCAAGGCCTGCGCTTTCATGCCGACCACCGCCCCGAATGCGCCTGGCAAGCCGCCGCCGATAGCCGCGCGTGCCCCACCTTGAACAAGGTGCAGCGCCCGGGCTGGTTGCTGCACGAGCCGACCTTGCTGGCCGAGCAGGGCGTACAGATTCTGATGGGCCCGGAACGCATCGAATCCGGTTGGTGGGATGGCGCCGATATTCGCCGCGACTATTACCTGATCCAGACCCGCGCCGGGCAGCAAGGCTGGGCCTATCGCACCGTCGGGCAAAGCGATGGGTTGTGGCTGCAAGGCTGGTTTGCATGAGCTACGCCGAGCTGCATTGCCTGTCCAATTTCAGTTTCCAGCGCGGCGCGTCGAGTGCGCTGGAGTTGTTCGAGCGCGCCAAGCGCCAAGGCTACAGCGCCTTGGCGATCACCGACGAATGCACCTTGTCGGGCATCGTGCGCGCCTGGCAGGCGGCGAAGGCGGTGGACATGCCGCTGATTATCGGCAGCGAGGTGCGCATCGAGAACGGCCCCAAACTGGTGTTGCTGGTAGAAGACCTCAGTGGCTACCAGCACTTGTGCCGGCTCATCACCCTGGCCCGACGCCGTGCCGAAAAAGGTCGTTATCGCCTGCTGCAGGAAGACTTCGACCAGCCTCTGCCTGGCCTGCTGGCGCTGTGGGTTGCCGAAGACAGCGACACCCAGGCCTCGATCCAGTGGCTGCGGCGTACCTTCGCCGATCGCCTGTGGCTGGCGGTGCACCTGCATTGCGGCCAGAACGATGCGCGCCACTTGGAGCAGCGCCTGGCCCTGGCCGCCAGCCTGCACATCAAGGCGGTGGCCTGCGGCGATGTGCACATGCATGCGCGCGGACGCCGCGCCCTGCAAGACACCATGACTGCCATCCGCCATCACGTCACGGTGGCCGACGCCGGCACACGCCTGCACCCCAATGGCGAGCGGCATCTGCGCAGCCTCGACGCCCTCGGCGCGCTGTACCCGCAAGCCTTGCTGGATGAAACCCTGGCCATTGCACGGCGCTGCACGTTCGACCTCAGCCAATTGCGTTACCACTACCCGCGCGAGCTGGTGCCCGCCGGCCAGAACGCGAAATCCTGGTTGCGCCAGCTCACTGAAGAAGGCATTGCCCAGCGCTGGCCGCAGGGTGTCGATGCCAAGACCTTGCAGCAGATCAACCATGAGTTGGCGCTGATCAGCGAGCTGGGTTACGAAAGTTATTTCCTCACCGTGCACGACATTGTGCGCTTTGCCCGCAGCCGTTCGATCCTGTGCCAGGGCCGGGGCTCGGCGGCCAACTCGGCGGTGTGTTTTGCCTTGGGCATCACCGAGATCAACCCGAGCCTGATGAGCATGCTGTTCGAGCGCTTCCTGTCCAAGGAGCGCAACGAGCCGCCGGATATCGACGTCGACTTCGAACACGAACGCCGCGAAGAAGTGCTGCAGTACGTGTTCCAGCGCTACGGGCGCACCCGTGCGGCCTTGACGGCGGTGGTCAGCAGCTACCACGCGGCCGGCGCAGTGCGCGATGTGGCCAAGGCCCTCGGCTTACCGCCGGACCAGATCAACGCCCTGGCCGAATGCTGTGGGCGCTGGAGTGACGATGCGCCGCCCCTGGAGCGCCTGCGCGAAGGCGGCTTCGACCCGCAAAGCCCGCTCCTGCGCCGCGTGCTCACGCTGACGCAGCAATTGATCGGCTTCCCCCGGCACTTGTCCCAGCACCCGGGCGGCTTCGTGATTTCCGAATACCCGCTGGACACGCTGGTGCCGGTGGAAAACGCCGCCATGGCCGAGCGCACCATCATCCAGTGGGACAAGGACGACCTCGACGCCGTCGGCCTGCTCAAGGTGGATATTCTGGCCCTGGGCATGCTCAGCGCGATCCGCCGCTGCTTCGATTTACTGCGCCGGCATCGCAACCTGGACCTGGCGCTGGCGACGATTCCCAAGGAAGACGCCGCCACCTACGCGATGATCAGCAAGGCCGACACCATTGGCGTGTTCCAGATCGAGTCGCGCGCGCAGATGTCGATGCTGCCCAGGCTCAAGCCGCAAAAATTCTATGACCTGGTGATCGAGGTCGCCATCGTGCGGCCGGGGCCGATCCAGGGCGGCATGGTGCACCCGTATTTGCGCAGGCGTAATAACGAAGAGCCGACGACGTATCCCTCACCGCAACTCAAGGCGGTGCTGGAACGCACCTTGGGCGTGCCGCTGTTTCAGGAACAGGTCATGCAGATCGCCATGGTCGCCGCCGACTATGGCCCCGGCGAGGCCGACCAGTTGCGCCGTTCCATGGCCGCCTGGAAACGCCATGGCGGGCTTGAGCCGCATCAGGAGCGCCTGCGCACCGGCATGCTCAAGAACGGTTACAGCGAGGCATTTGCCGCGCAAATCTTCGAGCAGATCAAAGGCTTTGGCAGCTATGGTTTTCCCGAGTCCCACGCGGCCAGCTTTGCCTTGCTGACCTACGCCAGTTGCTGGCTCAAATGCCATGAGCCGGCGGCCTTTGCCTGTGCACTGATCAACAGCTGGCCCATGGGTTTCTACAGCCCGGACCAGATCCTGCAGGATGCGCGGCGGCATCGCTTGCAGATCCGCCCGGTGGATGTGCTGGCCAGTGACTGGGATTGCAGCCTGGAACCCATCGACGGCCAGCAACCGGCGATCCGCATGGGCTTGCGCATGATCTCGGGGTTTCGCGAGGAGGACGCGCGGCGCATCGAAGCGGCCCGCCAGCGTGGTACGTTCAGCGACATTGCCGACCTGGACGAACGCGCCGGGCTGGATGCTCGCGCCCAGGCGTTGCTGGCGGACTCGGGCGCCTTGCGCGCGTTGGCCGGCAACCGGCACACGGCGCGCTGGGAAGTGGCCGGGGTGCATAAACAGCTGGGGCTGTTCGCTGGCCTGCCCAGCCCCGACGAAGCGGCGGTGCAGCTGCCGGCACCAACGGTTGGCGAAGACCTGCAGGCCGACTACGCCACGGTCGGCACCACCCTTGGCCCGCATCCCTTGGCGTTGCTGCGTGATGAGCTGCGTAAACGCCGCTGTCGCAGTTCCCTCGAGCTGATGGCGGTGGCGCATGGGCGCAACGTCAGCGTCGCGGGGCTGGTCACTGGCCGGCAACGCCCGGGCACCGCCAGCGGGGTCACCTTCGTTACCCTGGAAGATGAGTTCGGCAACCTCAATGTGGTGGTCTGGCGTGACTTGGCCGAGCGTCAGCGTCAGGCGTTGGTCGGTTCGCGCCTGTTGAAAGTCGACGGGCGCTGGGAGGCGGTAGGCGAGGTGCGGCACTTGATTGCCGGGCGCCTGACCGATCTGACGCCGCTGCTGGATGGGATTAATGTGCGCAGCCGGGATTTTCACTGACGGCAGTTGCTCAGTCCTTCTCGGATAAGCTATATGCAATGAAACGAATTATTGCAGTCAGACTCCAAGTTTTTATCAGCGTAACTGCATCACTCATCCATCCTTCTCTTCGCCACGAGCCCATAGATGCAATTTTTATCCAACACCCATGGCTGCGAAGGCTGGGGCGGTGAAATGGCCCAGCGGATCCGCGCCTTCGACTGGTCGACCACTGACCTGGGCCCGATCCACGCCTGGCCGAAGAGTCTGGTCAGCGCCGTGCAGATGCTATTGGCATCCCCCATGCCGATGGTGATGCTGTGGGGGCGGCTTGGGTACATGATCTACAACGACAGCTACTCGGTATTTGCCGGCGGCCGGCATCCGTTTCTGTTGGGCACGCCCGTGGAGCTGGGCTGGCCGGAAGTGGCCGAGTTCAACCGGCATGTCGTGGACACCTGTCTGGCGGGCGGCACGTTATCGTTCAACAACAAGGCACTGGTGCTGCTGCGCAATGGCAAGCCGGAAGATGTCTGGATGGATCTTTACTACAGTCCCGTCGCCGGCGACGACCAACAACCGGCCGGTGTGCTCGCGATTGTGGTGGAGACCACCGGCCACGTGAACTCCGAACGCTTGCGCCAGGAATTGACGCATAACCTGGAGCAACGCGTGGCGGCCGAAGTGCAAGCGCGCTCCTCGGCCGAAGCGCAATTGCGTCAGTCGCAAAAACTCGAAGCCATCGGCGGCCTGACCGGTGGCGTGGCCCACGACTTCAATAACCTGCTGCAAGTGATCGCCGGCAACCTGCACCTGCTGGCCCGGCACGAACCCGAGAATGCCCAGGTACAGCGCCGTGTCACGGCCGCCATCGCAGCGGTGGAGCGCGGCGCCAAACTGTCGTCGCAACTGCTGGCCTTTGCTCGACGCCAGCCGTTGTCGCCGGCTGTTTACAACCCCCAGCGCATCTACGCAGGTTTGGGTGAATTACTGCAGCGCGCGTTGGGCGAAACCATCCATATCGATGTGCAATTGCCCCAGGATTCCTGGTGCATCAACGTCGACCGCAACCAGCTGGAAAACGCGTTGCTCAATTTGGCGATCAATGCCCGCGACGCCATGCAAGGCGAGGGCGTGATCCGCATCACCGGCGATAACATCATCCTCAACCCCGACGACTGTGCGGGCAAGAGCGTCCTGCCTGGCGAATATGTGCGCCTGGCCGTCACGGATATTGGCGTGGGCATGTCGTCGGCGGTCCTGGCGCGGGTGTTCGAGCCGTTCTTTACCACCAAGCGTGAGGGCCATGGCACCGGCCTTGGCCTGAGCATGGTGTTTGGTTTCGTGCGGCAAAGCGGCGGCCATGTCGAGGTGTGGAGCGAGGAGGGCAAGGGCACGGTGGTGCAAATGTACTTTCCGCGCAGCCTCGGCGCCGAGGACCCGGACAGCCACCCCGTTGAGGCTGTGCCGCACGCGGGCGGCCAGGAAACCATTCTGGTGGTCGAGGACAACGTCGATGTACGGGTGACGGTGGTGGAATTGCTCGAGCAGTCGGGCTACACCGTGCTCACCGCCGAAGACGGCGACCGCGCAATGCAAGCGCTGCAGGGCGGCGTGCAGCCGGACCTGATTTTTACCGACGTGGTCATGCCCGGCCGGGTCAAAAGCACTGACTTAGCCGACTGGGCCCGCGCCCAGGTACCGCCGGTGGCGGTGCTGTTCACCTCCGGGCACACCCGCGACATTCTCTCCAGCAATCATCTGCTGAGCCCCGACATTCATCTGCTGAGCAAGCCCTACAGCCCCGAATCCCTCACACAACGGGTGCGCAGCGTGCTCACTGTCCGATAAGGTCTTCCATGACTTCACAGCGCAACATCCCTCCCGTCACCGGCCAGCACCTTGGCTTTGTGCGAGTGCGCGGCGCTCGCGAACATAACCTGCGTAACGTCGACGTCGACATTCCGCGGGACGCCCTGGTGGTGTTCACCGGCGTCTCGGGCTCCGGCAAATCATCCCTGGCGTTTTCCACGGTGTACGCCGAGGCCCAGCGTCGCTATTTCGAATCGGTAGCACC
Organism: Pseudomonas sp. NFX183; assembly: GCF_047943075.1. Taxonomy (NCBI): domain Bacteria; kingdom Pseudomonadati; phylum Pseudomonadota; class Gammaproteobacteria; order Pseudomonadales; family Pseudomonadaceae; genus Pseudomonas; species Pseudomonas sp. NFX183. The sequence continues at coordinate 4,728,650 of NZ_CP181333.1, forward strand.
TTACGCACGGCGCCTGATCGATCAGGTCGGCGTGCCGGATGTGGATTCCATCGAAGGCCTGCCGCCGGCCGTGGCCCTGCAGCAGCAGCGCGGCACGCCGAGTGCGCGTTCTTCGGTGGGCAGCGTCACGACCTTGTCGAGCCTGATCCGTATGTTGTACTCGCGTGCCGGCAGTTATCCGCCGGGCCAGGCCATGCTGTACGCCGAGGACTTTTCGCCGAACCTGCCCCAGGGCGCTTGCCCGCAGTGCCATGGCCTGGGCCGGGTGTATGAGGTGACCGAGGCGCTGATGGTGCCCGATCCGTCGCTGACCATTCGCCAGCGTGCGGTGGCGTCGTGGCCGTTGGCGTGGCAAGGGCAGAACCTGCGCGACATCCTTGTGACGCTCGGCTATAACGTGGACATTCCCTGGCGCGACCTGCCGAAAAAGCAGCGCGACTGGATCCTGTTCACCGAAGAAACCCCGACCGTGCCGGTGTACGCAGGCTTCACGCCCGAACAGACCCGCGCGGCCTTGAAGCGCAAGCTCGAACCCAGTTACCAGGGTACCTTCAGCGGCGCGCGGCGCTATATCCTGCACACCTTCACCCACACCCAAAGTGCGCTGATGAAAAAGCGCGTCTCGCAGTTCATGCAGGGCAGCGCCTGCCCAATGTGCGAGGGCAAACGCCTGACCCGCGCGGCGCTGTCGGTGAAGTTTGCCGGGGTGGATATCGGTGAGCTGTCGCAACTGTCGCTGTCGCAGTTGGCCGAGTTGCTGCGGCCGGTCGCGGCGGGGCAGGACAAGATGAAGCTGTCGGTGGAAAAACGCCTGGCCGCCCAGCGCATCGCCGAGGATTTGCTTGAACGCGTGAGCACCCTGATCGAGCTGGGCCTGGGCTACCTGTCCCTGGAGCGCAGTACGCCGACGTTGTCATCCGGCGAGCTGCAGCGCCTGCGCCTGGCCACGCAATTGGGCTCGCAATTGTTCGGCGTGATCTATGTGCTGGATGAACCATCGGCGGGTCTGCACCCGGCGGATGGCGAAGCGTTGTTCACCGCGCTGGAGCGCTTGAAAGCCGCAGGCAATTCGCTGTTTGTGGTTGAGCATGACCTGGAAACCATGCGCCGCGCCGACTGGCTGATCGACGTGGGGCCGGCTGCCGGCGAGCACGGCGGGCAAGTGCTGTACAGCGGCCCGCCAGCGGGCCTGGCGGATATCGAGGCGTCGCAGACGCGCGAATATCTGTTTGCCGAGCGGCGCCCACCGAGCCAGGCGCGCCGTGAGCCCACCGGTTGGTTGAAGCTCGAAGGCGTGACGCGCAACAACCTCAATGACCTGAGCGTGGACTTCCCACTGGGATGCTTCACGGCGGTCACGGGTATTTCGGGCTCGGGCAAATCCAGCCTGGTCAGCCAGGCGCTGCTGGAACTGGTGGGCGCGGGGTTGGGCCGTGTGGTGGAAGCCGACGAAGAGCCCAGCCTGGAAGACGACATCCCGCAAACCAGCGGCGGGCGTATCACTGCGGGTCTGGAGTCGATCCGGCGCCTGGTGCAGGTGGACCAGAAACCCATCGGCCGTACGCCGCGCTCCAACCTTGCGACCTACACCGGGCTGTTCGACAACGTGCGCAAACTGTTCGCCGCCACGCCGGCGGCGAAGAAGCGCCACTATGACGCCGGGCAGTTCTCCTTCAACGTCGCCAAGGGCCGCTGCCCCAATTGCGAGGGTGAGGGGTTTGTGAGTGTCGAGTTGCTGTTCATGCCGAGCGTGTACGCGCCGTGCCCGACTTGTCACGGTGCGCGCTACAACCCTGAGACCCTGGCGATCAAATGGCAGGGGTTGAGCATTGCCCAGGTGCTGGGGCTGACGGTGGAGCAGGCGGTGGCGGTGTTTGCCGAGCAGCCTGGCGTGCTGCGCTCGTTGCAGGTGTTGCGCGATATTGGCCTGGGGTATTTGCGTTTGGGCCAGCCGGCCACCGAGCTGTCCGGCGGTGAGGCGCAGCGCATCAAGCTGGCGACCGAGCTGCAACGCAATGCGCGCGGCGCCACGTTGTATGTCCTGGACGAGCCTACCACCGGGTTACACCCACGCGATGTGGACCGCTTGCTCAGCCAGCTGAATCATCTGGTCGAGGCGGGGCATACGGTGGTGGTTGTGGAGCACGAGATGCGCGTCGTGGCGCAGAGTGACTGGGTAATCGATATCGGGCCGGGGGCCGGCATGCAAGGCGGGAAGGTGGTGGCCAGTGGCACGCCGCAGAAGGTGGCCAAAAGCAAGGTCAGCCGTACTGCGCCGTTTCTGGTGCGAGAACTGACTTAACTGCCAATCAGGTCAAAATGCGCAAGCGGGCCAGCCGCTTGCGCATTTTTTATCAGGCGTTAGCCATTTGCTCCTTGGCCAGCTTCACCACGTTCTCTGTGGTAAATCCAAACTTTTCCTGCAACTTGGCCAAGGGAGCCGAGGCACCAAAGGTGCTCATTACCACTTTGGCGCCGGTCTGCCCGACGTAACGGTCCCACCCCAGCGGGCCGGCTTGTTCCACGACGACCCGGGCTTTTACCGCCGGCGGCAACACGCTGTCGCGGTATGCCTGGTCCTGTTCTTCGAACAGTTCCCAGCTGGGCATCGACACCACCTGCGCGGCAATGCCTTCGCTTTTCAACTGCTCATAAGCCGCAACCGCCAGGCTGACTTCACTGCCTGTCGCCAGCAGCAGGACTTTGGGGTTATCCGCGCCCGCCAGGACATAAGCGCCCTTGGCCGCACCGGACGCCGCCGCGTATTTCGTACGATCCAGGGTGGGCAGCGTCTGACGCGACAACACCACACAACTTGGCCGATGGGTCTGCGCCAGTGCGACCTTCCACAGCTCCAGGGTTTCGTTGGCGTCGCCGGGTCGCAGGGTCAGTAGCCCCGGCGTTGCGCGCAGTTGCGTCAGGTGCTCGATGGGCTGGTGCGTCGGGCCATCTTCGCCGACGCCAATCGAGTCGTGGGTAAACACAAACACCACCGGCAATTCCATGATCGCCGCCAGGCGGATCGGCGGTTTCATGTAGTCGCTGAACACCAGGAACGTCGAGGTGTACGGTCGCAGGTACGACAGCGCCATGCCGTTGGCAATCGCGCCCATGGCGTGCTCGCGGATGCCGAAGTGCAGGTTGCGCCCGCTGTAATCATCGGCACTGAACCGCCCGGCGCCATCAAAGGTCAGGTTGGTCTTGGTCGATGGCGACAAGTCTGCGGAGCCGCCGAGCAGCCACGGAACCTGTTGGGCAAAGGCATTCAATACCTCGCCACCGGCTGCGCGGCTGGCGACGCCTTTGGCGTCGGTGTCGAAGCTGGGCAGCTCATCCTGCCAATGCTCGGGCATTTCGCCTGCGCGCATGCGGCGCAGTTCATCGGCCAGTTCCGGTTCGTGCTGTTCCAGCTGCGACACGTGGCGGGTCCATTCTTCATACTGCGGCTGGCTGCGTTCAAGCAGCGCATCGCGCAGCACGGTGCGGACCTCGTCGGGCACCAGGAAGCTGGAATCCTCGGGCCAGCCGTAGGCAGCCTTGGTCAGACGGATCTCATCAGCACCCAGCGGTTCGCCATGGGCGGCGGCGGTGTTGTGTTTGTGTGGCGAGCCGTAGCCGATCACGCTGTCGACCACGATCAGGGTCGGTGCGCCGGTGTTGGCCTTGAAGGTTTCCAGGGCGCTGCTCAAGGCCTGCAAATCATTGGCATCGGTGACGTGCAGGGTGTGCCAGCCGTAGGCCTGGAAGCGCTTGATCACATCTTCACTGAACGCCAGTTCGGTATGGCCCTCGATGCTGATGGTGTTGTTGTCGTAGATCCAGCACAGGTTGTCCAGCTTCAGGTGCCCGGCAATCGAGGCCGCTTCGCTGCTGATGCCTTCCATCATGTCGCCGTCGCCGCACAGGTTGTAGACGCTGTAATCGAACAGTACGCTGCCGTCGCGGTTGAAACGCTGGCCCAGCCAACGCTCGGCCATGGCCATGCCGACACTGTTGGCGCACCCCTGGCCAAGGGGGCCGGTGGTGGTTTCAACGCCGGTGGTCATGCGGTACTCGGGATGGCCCGGGGTCTTGGAACTCATCTGCCGGAACTGCTTGATATCGTCCAGGCTGATTGCCGGCTGGCCGGAGCGCTTGCCGTGAGCATCAATCTCCACCACACCGGCCAGGTGCAGCAGCGAATACAGCAGCATCGACGCGTGCCCCACTGACAACACAAAACGGTCGCGGTTAGGCCAGTCGGGATGCTGCGGGTGATAACGCAGGAAGCGGCTCCACAACGTGTAGCCCACTGGCGCCAGGCCCATCGGCGTGCCGGGGTGGCCGGAGTTGGCCTTCTGCACGGCGTCCATGGCCAGGGTGCGAATCGTGTTGATGCATTGGGTGTCGACAGCAGTGGCAGCGTGTTTCATGAAACCGTTCTCCCTCGGGTGGCGATCTACAGTGGAGGGCAGGGCGTGGCAAAGGTTTGATCGCATCGCCCGCATTACGACGAACGGGGATGTAATGACCCCGGACATGACAAGACCCCTCGCAATGGGCTAGCTTCAAACGCGTAGGCCATTGATCAACTTGCGGAGGTACTCCATGCCAGTGAAACACGACCTGTATCAGGATCTGGGTTTGACCAAGGAAGTCGTTCACGAACGCAGGAGGGGCGATGACCGTTTGAACACGCTGCTCGAGCAATACGACGCCGCCGACAAGGAGGTGCTGGCGTTCGAGTCTTCAGGCGGGGCTGACGAAGAACTGGAAAAATTGAAGAAGAAGCGCCTGCTGGTCAAAGACAAGATTGTGCAGCAGTTGGCGTAGTTGCAGTCCGCGCTCCTACAGGGCGCGGACATATTTGTTCAGAATTGTCTGAGGGACAGGGCGCTTTTCACTGTCTATCATGCGCACCGCCCACCCGGCTCTGGGGACTGTTGCGGCGCAAGGATTGCGCTGGTGAGCCGGGTGGGCACTCTCATTTCATGCCTGCAGCGCCTGGATGCATTCATCCATCGAGCGCTGTTGCGTCTCGCTGTACAGCTTCAGCTCATCAATCGTTCGGCAGCCCAGTGCTTTCTCGAATTCGGCCTGGTTTGAATTCGCCGCATAGTGACTCTGCGCCGCATCGCCAAGATTGGACTGAAAGATCCCCGCCGCACTCACCGGTAGAAAATCCTCATACACCAGCGGTTCCACGTCCACATGGCCGGCAGCAATGCGCGCCTGGAGTGTGGCCGGTTGATTGGCTTGGCCGCGCGCCGCCAGGCCTTGCTCAGTGACGAAATAGCGAAAGTACGCCAGCCCTTGCTCGCGCATCTGAGTGTGGTTGTCGGGGAAGGCCTCGAAGTGCTGCTCCATCAATTGCACATACCGCGCGGCGTTGGCCTCGTTCGGGAAGGCGCCCAATTCGTCGCGCGCAGCGTTCAGCAACTGGTCGTACAGGGCGCGGCCCTTGGGGGTCAGCGCGACGCCACGTTGTTCGATTTCGCCGAAGCGCGCGCTGTGGCTGCCCTTCGCGTCGGTGAAGGCGATCGGCTCGTCCAGCGCTTTGAAGCTGGTCTGGCGGAGCAGGATCGGGCAGTGACGACGCGGTGGTCCTTCGATCACAGCCTTGGGGGTGATGCCTTTGCCGGGCATGGCGGCCTGCACCTGGTCGATGTCCAGGGTGCGCGGGGTCAGGTGGTTGATGTGCGGGCCCTTGAACGCAACCACGTCGGCGATCAGGCGATGCTGGTCGCTCAGTTGCTGGTATTGCGCGCCGGTGACCGTGGCGGTGTGGTGCCAGCGAAAGGTTTCCAGGGCTTGGCGGATAAATGCATCGGCGTCTTGGGCGTCGAGGCCGCCGTCGCGTTCCGCTTGTTCGATCAACGCCATGGCGCCCGGGGTGAAAATGTTGCGTTTGGCCAGGGCGTTTTCGGCAAAGGCGCGCAGCTCAGGGTTTTCAATCAGTTCCAAACGCAGCAGTGAAGTAAAGACACGGAACGGGCTGGCCTGCAGTGAGCGTTCATGCACGGCGCGAAACGCAGTGGAATGCACCGGCACGCCCGCGGGCGTCAGGTCGTAGTAGCCCACCGGCTGCATGCCCATCACGGCAAACAGACGGCGGATGGTTGCCAGTTCCATGGCCGTGCCCAGGCGAATGGCGCCGTGGCGTTCCATGTCCAGAAGCTCGATTTCACCCGTGCGCTGCAACTGCCGGGAAAGCCCCGAATCACCGGCCAGCACCCGGCTATTGGTCTCGGCCACCAGGGCCATCAGCGCCCCGTACAGCGGAACTTCATCTCGGTACATGTCGGACATGGCTTTGGAAAAGCCTCTACGGATGTCGTCGGGGCTGACATGTGCGGTGGTGGGCATAGAAAAATTCCTGATGGCTAGGGGCGTGAACTTGGCCTATCGCTGGATTTTGTTGAGCTTGAGCCAGTGTTGCAAACGAAGAATCCTCTGGACTTCATTCTGCAAATGAATGAGATGACGTGAATATGACAAAAAACCCTGGCGGCGAAATTTCATTTTCACAGGCACTTTTCTAACAAATTCTTCACGAGGAGCGCCGCGGTGCTCATGAAACAATCGTCACGTTTGTAGGGATGAAAACGCCGTTTTGCACACAACGCACATAAAAAAATGTTTAGGGGCCGTCACGCATGAAAATTTCTACACTGGCGTTATCCATCACCGCTGCATTGCTCGCGCAACACGCCTGCGCGGATGACTTCGGGCTCGGTTCTCTGGGCACTGGCACAGGTCACAGTGGCTTTCTTGAAGACAGCCACGCCGCCATCAGTTCGCGGACCATGTACTACAGCGCAGACAACCGCTCGGGGACCAACAACGATCTGCGCGAAGCTGCGACACTGCTGCGCTTCGACTACAAATCCGGCTACACCCAAGGCACCCTTGGTGTCGGTTTCGACGTCATGGCGTTCGGCGCCTTGCGTCTTGATGGTGGCGACGGCCACGCCGCAGGCCCAGGCCTGGCAGGGAACGGCAACAGCTTCTTCCCGACCAAGAACAACGGCACTGAACCGGCCGACAGTTTCGGTCGCGCCGCCGGCAACGTGAAATTCCGTATTTCCCAGACCGAGTTGCACGTCGGCGGTGGTTTGGCGCCGGTGCTGCCTATTCTGGTCTCCAACGACAGCCGTGTTGCGCCACAGACCTTTGACGGCGGCATCCTCACCTCCAGCGACATTCCGAACGTAACCTTCACTGGCGGTGAGCTGAACAAGGCCGAAGGCCGTGCGTCCAGCAACTCCACGGGCCTGAGTGTGGCCGGCGGTACGCGTGACAGCGACAGCTTCAAGTTCGGTGGCGTGGACTACAAACCGTTCGGCTCGTCCGACAACGCCATCGCGAAAAACCTGACGCTGCAGTACTACTACGCCAACCTGCAAGACTTCTACAAACAGAACTATTTCGGCCTGGTCCATGTATTGCCGCTGGGCAATGACCAATCGTTCAAGACTGACCTGCGCTACTTCGACAGCACCAGCGACGGCAAGAATGGCGAAAGCGGTTATGCGTTCAACAACAACGGTGGCTACGCCAAGCACGCCGGTGAAGTGGACAACAAAACCTACAGCGCCGCGTTCACTTACCAACTGGGCGGCAGCAGCCTGATGCTTGGCCACATTGGCGTGAGCGACGACGGCGGCTTCGTCTGGGTCAACCAGGGCAGCCTCGCCGACCCACAGCAACAAGGCGCGGGCGGCAGCGACTTCTACCTGTTCACCGACGCCGTGGTTGGCCAGTTCTCCCGTGCGGGCGAGCAAGTCAACTTCGGTCAGTACTCGTATGACTTCAAGGCCTACGTACCCGGCCTGAAGGCTTCCGTGGCTTACCTGGACGGTACGGACATCAAGTCCAAAGTCGCTGGCGGCCCTGACCAGAAAGAAAACGAAACCGACTTCCGCCTGGATTACGTCGTGCAGGCAGGCCCGCTCAAAGGCTTCGGCACCACCTTCCGGACCGGTACTTATCACGGTCACAACACCGGCACTGCGGATCAGGATCAAACCCGCCTGATCTTCAACTACACCTACGCGATCTTCTAAGCACGTTCGCACTTTTACCGCGTTGAAAAAACCGAGGCCGCCTGATCAGCGGCCTTTTTTTTGCCCGGGCGGAGGAGACTTCATGTGCATCCTAGCGTGGATGGGTTCTACACTGCCCGTCACTGTGTCAGTGATGGAGGACCCAATGACGGCCGCACCCGTAACCAACATCCTTGAAACGATTGAAGGCCAGCGCCTGGCGACGCCAGAGGCCGAGCGTTGGCGCGAGTGGGGCCCGTACTTGAGTGAACGCCAATGGGGCACGGTGCGCGAAGACTACAGCGCAGACGGCGATGCCTGGGCCTACTTCCCGCATGACCACGCGCGCAGCCGCGCCTATCGCTGGGGCGAAGATGGCCTGGCCGGTTTCAGCGACAAGGCGCAACGCTGGTGCCTGGGCCTGGCGCTGTGGAACGAGCGCGACGCAATCCTCAAGGAACGGTTGTTCGGCTTGAATAACGCCGAGGGCAACCACGGTGAAGACGTCAAGGAACTGTACTTTTTCGTCGACGGTGTACCCAGTCATGCCTACATGCGCATGCTCTACAAATACCCGCATGCGGCCTTTCCCTATGCCGACCTGACCACCGAGAACGCGCGCCGTGGGCTTGCGGATGCCGAGTATGAAATCCTCGACACGGGCGTGTTCGAAGACAACCGCTACTGCGATGTCAGCGTTGAATACGCCAAGCATCAGCCCGACGATATTTTCATGCGCGTCACCGTGCATAACCGCTCGGACCAGCCGACGCGCCTGCAGGTGCTGCCCCAGGTGTGGGCGCGCAATGACTGGAGCTGGACCCTGGATGCGCCCAAGCCGCAGTTGCGCATGGACGGCGATCAGGTGCTGGCCCGTCATCACGAGCTTTCCGATCGCCACCTCAGCGCCTGGGGCCAGGACGGCGTGGAGTGGCTGTTCTGCGAAAACGAGAGCAACTATCAGCGCCTGGACGGGCAGCCGGCACCTGGGCCGTTCAAGGATGGCATCAACGATTACGTGGTGGCTGGCGTGCAGTCGGCGATTCGCCGCGATGCGGGCACCAAGGTCGCCGCACGTTTCATCCTCGAACTGGCGGGCCTGGAAAGCAAAATCCTGTACCTGCGGTTTGCGCCCACCGATGCGCCCCAGATCAACGCGCGCAAGCTGTTCGAACAGCGCCGCGAGGAGGCCGATCAGTTCTACGCGGGCTTGCAACACGGCATCTCCGATGCGGACGCGCGCAATGTACAGCGCCAGGCCCTGGCGGGTTTGCTGTGGTCTAAACAGCTCTACTATTTCGACGTGAACCAATGGCTCGACGGCGACCCTGCCCAACCGGCGCCACCGCCGGAGCGCCTGCACATCCGCAATACCCATTGGCGGCACCTGTCCAACTTCGACATCCTTTCCATGCCCGACACCTGGGAATACCCGTGGTACGCCTCCTGGGACCAGGGCTTCCAGGCGGTGGCGATTGCGCTGATTGATCCTGGGTATGCCAAGCAGCAGTTGTTGCTGTTGGTGAAGGACCGCTTCATGCACCCCAACGGCCAACTGCCGGCGTATGAATGGCGTTTTGACGATGCCAACCCGCCGGTGCATGCCTGGGCCAGTTGGCGGGTGTATCAGCAGGACAAGGCGTTGACGGGTGTCGGCGACATGGACTTTCTTGAGCGGATTTTCCACAAGCTGCTGCTGAATTTTTCCTGGTGGGTCAACCGCAAGGATGCCGAAGGCCGCAACCTGTTCCAGGGCGGGTTCCTGGGCCTGGACAACATTGCCTTGTTCGACCGCTCGGCGACCTTGCCGCCGGGTTACCAGTTGGATCAGGCCGACGGCACGGCGTGGGTCGCGGCCTACGCACTGGACCTGATGCGGATCGGGCTGGAGTTGGCAAAGCGCAATGTCGTGTACGTCGATATTGCGGTGAAGTTTTTCGAGCACTTCCTGTACATCGCCGGCGCCATCAACCGCGTCGACGACAGCGCCGAAGGGCTGTGGGATGAGCAGGATCTGTTCTTCTACGATGTGCTGCACCGCCCCGACGGCCAGAACGAACCGGTGCGCTTGCGTTCCATCGTCGGCCTGATGCCCTTGTTTGCCGTGCTGGTGCTGGAGCAGCGCGAACATGAAGGCCTGGAAGGCTTGCGTGAGCGGCTGCTGGGGTTCATGCATCACCGGCCGGACTTGGCCAAGTTGGTGTCGCGCTGGAACGAGCCGGGGCAGGGCAATCGCCTGTTGCTGGCGCTGTTGCGTGGCGAACGGACCAAGGATTTGTTGCGCCGCATGCTGGATGACCAGGAGTTTCTGTCAGGCTTTGGTGTGCGGTCCTTGTCCAAGGCGTTTGCCCAGGAGCCACTGGCGCTGAAGATGAACGGCGACACCTTGTGCGCGCGTTACCAGCCTGGCGAGTCGGACTCACGGTTGTACGGCGGCAATTCGAATTGGCGCGGGCCCTTGTGGATGCCGGTGAACTACATGCTAATCGAATCGTTGCGCGAGTTTCATCGGTACTACGCGGACAACTTCTCGGTGGAGTACCCGACGGGGAGTGGTTATCTGGCGTCCCTCGAAGAAGTCGCAGACGGCCTCAGTCAGCGTCTGACGCGATTGTTCCTGAGGGATGAGGACGGGCTGCGTCCATCGATGGCGGGGTATGCGCAGCTGGAAGCGGACCCGGCCAGTCGTGATCTGGTGCTGTTTCATGAGTATTTTCACGGGGAAACCGGGCGCGGCCTGGGCGCCTCGCACCAGACGGGCTGGAGTGCGTTGGTGGCGCTGCTGTTGCAGCCTCGTTAGGGCACGCTCCCTTGCTGGGCGCGCGGGGCGTCTCGGATCACGATTGGAGGGGCACGCCGCCTCGGCTGGGCGGTAGATCTTGAGCTTAGGTGGCCCCTGCTCAAAAAGGGGATTTACCCAACGACCCCGACGCCTCACAAGGCAAACGGAATCGTCAGCTTGGCCTACAGCATGTCGCAACTGCGTGGGTGGATTGATCCGTTGGCCCTCGCGAGCCACTCGCTGTTCTGGACTGAGGGTTCACCGCGCGTGGCGCCATCGGTGTGGGTGGGTTGAGGGGTTGCCGGGCAGCGAGACCGTTGCCGAGATGCTTGGCGGCCGCTAGATACTAGCCAACCGCCCCGAACCTGTCGGAGCTTGATTTGTCAGCCTAGCGCAGCGAGGTGCGCCACTGTTTCCGGAAACCGTGCAACCAGGCGAATCAAGGTAGCGGCCTGGGCATTCGGCCTGGCTCGGCCTTGCTCCCAGTTCTCCAGGGTACGCAGGTTGGTGCGCAGGTACATGGCGAACACCGCGCGGGAGAGGTTGAGCTGTTGGCGTACGGCGACCACCTCTTCGGCCGTCAGCGGGGCCAGGTTGTTGAGATGGACCTTGTGGGTGCGCAGGGTGACTTTGCCTTGGCGTTCTTCAGCCAGCGCGTCGAAGCCCTCGACCAGTTCGGAAAAGATTTCACGTTTCATGGTGTGTTCTCGCTTTGATTTCCCTACCTGATGTACTGAAATCCAAATGTGGGAGCGGGCTTGCTCGCGAAAGCGGTGGGTCAGCCAGCTCATGTGTCACTGACACAACGCATTCGCGAGCAAGCCCGCTCCCACAATTCAACCGAGTACATCTGCCAGCACCGTACTGCTTTGCTTTTCTGTGGGAGCTGGCTTGCCTGCGATGCAGACAACTCGGTGTATCAGGCATTACCAGTAGATGCCATCGCAGGCAAGCCAGCTCCCACATTTGATTGAGTTCGGCCTCCAGGATCAGGTCGGCTGCCAGGCCGTCTCGGCCTTGCTTTTGATCTAACCACTCCAACCGAGTGCATCTGCCAGCACCGTACTGCTTTGCTTTTCTGTGGGAGCTGGCTTGCCTGCGATGCAGACAACTCGGTGTATCAGGCATTACCAGTAGATGCCATCGCAGGCAAGCCAGCTCCCACATTTGATTGAGTTCGGCCTCCAGGATCAGGTCGGCTGCCAGGCCGTCTCGGCCTTGCTTTTGATCTAACCACTCCGACCGAGTGCATCTGCCAGCACCGCACTGCTTTGCTTTTCTGTGGGAGCTGGCTTGCCTGCGATGCAGACAACTCGGTGTATCAGGCATAACCAGTAGATGCCATCGCAGGCAAGCCAGCTCCCACATTGGAATTGGGTTCAGCTTCAAGGATCAGGTCGGCTGTCAGGCCGCCTTGCTCTGTTTTTGATCTTGATCTGCTTTTGACTTTGATCTTAGACGCCCCGTTAAACCACGCTGGTCGAACGCAGGTAGTACGGAGCGGGTAAACCGGCAGGACGCCGGTTTAGCCGCGACCGGCCCTAACCCAAATAACGGATAGGTAACAAGAACTCCAGACACCTTGCCCAATACATTCCCCCAGAACGCAAAAACGGCGCCCGAAGGCGCCGTTCTGTTTACTGCATAGTCCTAAGCGATCAAACGCCCAGTACCGCGTGCTGCACCAGGGTGAGCAACGGTTGTGGGTACACACCCAGGAAGAACGCGAGCAGGGCGATGGCCAGCAGCATCACGCCACCGGCTTTTTGTTCCCAGTGCAGCTCGGCGTCCACACGGCGCAGGTTTGGCTCGATCAGGTACAGGGTGACCATCACGCGCAGGTAGTAGAACACGCCGATGGCGCTACCCAGCACGAGGGAGGCAACCAACCACCATTCGTGGGCTTGGACACCGGTCGCGACGATGTAGAACTTACCGATAAAGCCTGCGGTCAGCGGGATACCGGCCAGCGACAGCATCATCACGGTGAGCACGGCAGTCAGGTACGGACGGCGCCAGAACAGGCCGCGGTATTCGTACAGGGCATCGGCATCACGGCCTTTGTACGGCGAGGACATCAGTGTGATCACACCGAACGCGCCCAGGCTGGTGATGACGTAGGTGACCAGGTACACGCCGATGGCTTCCACGGCCAGGCCTTTGCTCGCCACCAGGGCGATCAGCAGGTAGCCGAAGTGGGCGATGGACGAATAACCGAGCAGACGCTTGAGGTTGTTCTGGGTCAGGGCCAGCAGGTTACCAAACAGGATCGACGCAATGGCGATCACGGTCAGCACGTTGCTCAGCACGCCGGTGTTGGCAGCAGGCGAGATCTGGAACAGACGCACCATCACTGCAAACACCGCAACCTTGGAGGCCGTGGCCAGGAACGCCGCCACCGGCGCCGGGGCGCCTTCGTACACGTCCGGGGTCCACAGGTGGAAAGGCACCAAGGACAGCTTGAACGCCAGGCCGATCAGCATCATCGCCAGGCCCAGTTGGGCGATCGGCGCCGGGCTGTTGCTGGCGGCCAGGGCGTGACCGATACCGGTGAAGCTCAGGCTGCCGGCTTCTGCGTAGAGCAGGGCCATACCGAACAACAGGAACGCCGAGCCGGCGGCCGACAGCACCATGTACTTGATGCCGGCTTCCAGGGAGCGCTTGTTGAAGAAGGCGTAGGCCACCAGGCCGTAAGTCGGGATCGACAGCAATTCCAGGCCGATGAACAAGCCGGCCAGGTGCTGAGCGCTGACCAGCACGATGCCGCCGGCCGCAGCCAGCAGGATCAGCAGGTACAGCTCTTCCTTGTTGCCCGGGTAGCCCGTGCCGCCTTCGCCGAGGTAGGCGTGGGCGAGGGTCACGCACGCCAGTGTGGCGACGAGGATCAACGCGATATACAGCAGCGCGAAGTCATCGATCATCATCAGCGGGGTGACCGCCAGTGGCGCAACCTTGAGTGCCGGGATAATCGACAGCAGCGCCAGGTTCAAACCGGCACAGGACAGCAGGAACGTTTGCGAGTGATTGCGGCGCCAGGCGATCGCCAGCATCACCACCACAATGGTGAGGCTGGTGATCAGCAGCGGCGCAAGCGCGATAAAGTGTTGGATCGTGAATTCCATAGCGCTCTTACCGTGCCGAAGCGAGTTGAGTGAAGGCGGTGCCGAACCACTGCTGCACGCCATGCATCGTCGCGGCAGAAGTGTCCAGGAACGGTTGCGGGTACACGCCGATGTAGATCAGCAGCACCGCAAGGCCGAGCACCATGATCAGTTCGCGAGCATCCATGCCGTGCAGGACGGTGTCGGACTTGGCCGGACCGAAGTACGCACGGTGGATCATGATCAGCGAGTAGACCGAACCAAATACCAGGCCGGAGGTAGCGATGGCGCTGATCCACGGCGTGTGCACGAACGAACCCATCAGGATCAGGAACTCGCCGATGAAGTTACCGGTGCCCGGCAGGCCCAGGGACGCGGCGGCAAAGAACAGACTGATCGCCGGCAGGTACGCGATGCGCGACCACACGCCACCCATTTCACGCATGTCACGGGTGTGCAGGCGCTCGTACAGCTGACCACTCAGGATAAAGAGGGCAGCGGCCGAAACACCGTGGGCCAACATCTGGATCACTGCGCCTTGCAGCGCCAATTGGCTGCCGGAGTAGATGCCGATCAGTACGAAACCCATGTGGGAAACGGACGAGAAGGCAATCAGACGCTTGATGTCGGTTTGTGCGAAGGCCAGGAACGCGCCGTAGAAGATCCCGATCAGACCCAGGGTCATGGCGATCGGCGCAAACTCGGCCGAGGCATTCGGGAACAGCGGCAGGGCGAAACGCAGCAGGCCGTACGCAGCGGTTTTCAGCAGGATACCGGCCAGGTCCACAGAACCTGCGGTCGGCGCCTGGGCGTGCGCGTCAGGCAGCCAGGAGTGGAACGGCACCACCGGCAGCTTCACCGCGAACGCGATGAAGAAGCCCAGCATCAGGATGTACTCGGTGGTCAGCGACATCTTGGTTTTCAACAGGTCGGCGTAGTTGAAGGTAATCACGCCGGTGTTGTTGAAGTTGACCAGTACCAGACCCAGGATCGCCACCAACATGATCAGGCCGGAAGCCTGAGTGAAGATGAAGAACTTGGTCGCCGCGTAGATCCGGGTTTTCTTGCCGTCCGAAGAACTGTGACCCCAGAGCGCGATGAGGAAGTACATCGGCACCAGCATCATTTCCCAGAAGAAGAAGAACATGAACAGGTCCAGCGCCAGGAACACGCCGACAACGCCGCCCAGAATCCACATCAGATTCAAGTGGAAGAAGCCCACGTGACGCTGAATCTCTTTCCAGGAGCAGAGTACCGAGAGGATACCCAGCAGGCCGGTCAGCAGGATCATCAACAGCGACAGGCCGTCGAGGGCCAGGTGCACGTTGATGCCGAAGCGCTGGATCCACACGTGCTTGAATTCAAGCGCGAAGGTGGGATCGACACCCGGTGCCGGAGCAAATGAATAGTCGCCATGCGCCCACAGCCAGAGGCCGAGTGCGAGTTCCAGGGACATGGTCAGCAACGCAATCCAGCGGGGGAGGGTGGCGCCGAAGCGTTCACCCATCCAGCAGAGCAGGCCGCCGATAAAGGGGATCAGGATTAGCCAGGGCAGAATCATGACGGGCTCGTTTCCTTTCGCAAGTTCGCAAAGTACGCAATGTTCATAGTCAGACCGCTACCACAACGATGGCGCCGATCACCAGCACGGCACCGACGGCCATGGAAGCTGCATACCAACGCAGTTGGCCAGTCTCGCTGCGGCTCAGGGCGGTGTGACCGGCCTTGGCGGCACGCGGGATCAAACCGATGGTCTGGTCGAGCGGGTCTTTGCGCAGAATGTGGCTGATAGCAAGGTATGGCTTGACGAACAGCTTGTCGTAGATCCAATCGAAGCCCCAGGCGGCGAACCACCAGGCCGACAGAAAACGGCCAATGCCGCTGTTGGCAACCGCTGTCACGAAACGACGCTTGCCCAGGAACAGCAGCGCCGCCAGCAGGATACCGGCGATGGCGATGGCGCCCGAGGCGATTTCCAGGCTGTGCTTGGCTGCGCCGCCGGCATGGCCAGCGCTTTGCGGCAGTACGCCGGCCAGTGGCGGGGTGATCATGGCGCCGATGAAGGTCGACAGGATGATCAGCACCGACAGTGGCAACCAGTGGGAGATGCCGTGGCCTGCGTGTGCTTCGGTCTTGGCTTCACCGTGGAAGGTGATGAAGATCAGGCGGAAGGTGTACAGCGAGGTCATGAAGGCACCGACCAGGCCTGCGTACAGCAGGTTCTGGTTACCGCTGGCAAAAGCTTCCCAGAGGATTTCGTCTTTGGAGTAGAAACCTGCGGTCACCAACGGCAGGGCAGCCAGAGCGGCACCGCCGACGATGAAGCTGGCGTAGGCCAACGGCAGTTTCTTCCACAGGCCGCCCATCTTGAAGATGTTCTGCTCGTGGTGGCAGGCAACGATCACCGCACCGGAGGCAAGGAACAGCAGCGCCTTGAAGAAGGCGTGGGTCATCAGGTGGAAGATCGCCGCGTCCCAGGCACCAACGCCCAGGGCCAGGAACATGTAGCCGATCTGGCTCATGGTCGAGTAGGCGAGGATACGCTTGATGTCGGTCTGCACCAGCGCGGCGAAGCCGGCCAGTACCAGCGTCACGCCGCCCACCAGGCCCACCAGGTGCAGGATTTCCGGCGCCAGGGTGAACAGGCCGTGGGTACGCGCGATCAGGTAGACGCCGGCGGTTACCATGGTTGCCGCGTGGATCAGTGCAGACACCGGAGTCGGACCGGCCATCGCATCCGCCAGCCAGGTTTGCAGTGGCAGCTGCGCAGATTTACCGACCGCGCCGCCCAGCAGCATCAGGGTCGCCAGGGTGATCCAGAAATCACCGACCTGGAATTTCTGCGGCGCCAGCACCAGCAGTTCCTGGATGTTCAGCGTGCCCACTTGTTGGAACAGGATGAACAGGCCGATGGCCATGAACACGTCGCCGATGCGGGTAACGATGAACGCCTTGAGTGCCGCGTTACCGTTGTTGCGGTTGCTGTAGTAGAAACCGATCAACAGGTACGAGCACAGGCCCACGCCTTCCCAACCGAAGTACAGGAACAACAGGTTATCGCCCAGCACCAGGAACAGCATGCTGGCGATAAACAGGTTGGTGTACGAGAAGAAGCGCGAGTAGCCCGCTTCGCCGCGCATGTACCAGGACGCGAACAGGTGGATCAGGAAGCCCACACCCACCACCACGCCGAGCATGGTGATCGACAGGCCGTCGATGTAGATCGCGAAGTTGGGCTTGAAGCCCTCAACCGACATCCACTGCCACAGTACCAGGGTGTAGTGGCCGCCTTCGGGCGGTGCCACGTTGAATTGCCAGATGACGTAGGCGGCGACAATTGCCGACAGGCCAATGGAACCCACACCGATCAGGGCAGACAGGTTTTCCGACCAGCGTCCACGGGAGAACGACAGCAGCAGGAAACCGATCAGGGGAAATACGAAAGTCAGAAAGATCATGTTCATCCGCGCATCTCACTGGCAGCGTCGATATCAAGCGTGTGGAAGCGACGATACAGTTGCAGCAGGATCGCCAGGCCAATACTGGCCTCGGCGGCTGCCAGGCTGATCACCAGAATGAACATGACTTGTCCATCCGGCTGGCCCCAACGGCTACCCGCCACGATGAAGGCCAGTGCCGCAGCGTTCATCATGATTTCCAGGCTCATCAACACGAACAAAATGTTACGGCGAACCATCAGGCCGACCAGGCCAAGGCAGAACAGGATGCCGGCGACCGCCAGACCATGCTCCAAAGGGATAGCAGGCATCGTCATTGCTCCTTGGCTTCGTTGCGGCCCAAGTGGAAGGCGGTGATGGCTGCAGCGAGCAGCAGCATCGAAGCCAGTTCGACCACCAGCAGGTACGGGCCGAACAGGCTGACGCCCACGGCTTTGGCGTCTACGGTGGTGTGGCCGATGGCCTGGCCGCTCTGGTGAGCGAACAAGACATACAGCAGTTCACCCAGCAGCAGCGCTGCGAGGATGACCGGGCCAAGCCAGATGCCGGGCTTGAGCCAGACGCGTTCCTGGGCGACTGAAGCCGGCCCCAGGTTGAGCATCATCACCACAAACACGAACAGCACCATGATGGCGCCGGCGTAGGCGATCACTTCCAGGACACCGGCGAACGGTGCGCCGAGGCTGAAGAAGGTCATGGCCACGGCGATCAGCGAAATGATCAGGTAGAGCAGGGCGTGCACAGGGTTGGTGTTGGTGATCACGCGAAGCGTGGACACCACTGCAATACCCGACGCGAAATAGAAAGCGAATTCCATCTTTCTTCCTTAAGGCAGCAAGCTCTTCACGTTGATCGGCTCGGCTTCGTTTTGTGCGGCGCCCTTCGGCTTACCGGCAACGGCCATACCTGCAACACGATAGAAGTTGTAATCAGGGTTTTTACCGGGACCAGAGATCAGCAGATCTTCTTTCTCGTACACCAGGTCCTGACGTTTGAACTCGGCCATCTCGAAATCCGGTGTCAGCTGGATCGCGGTGGTCGGGCAAGCTTCCTCGCAGAGGCCGCAGAAAATGCAGCGCGAGAAGTTGATGCGGAAGAAGTCCGGGTACCAGCGACCGTCTTCGGTTTCAGCTTTCTGCAGGGAGATGCAACCCACCGGGCACGCCACGGCGCACAGGTTGCAGGCTACGCAACGCTCTTCGCCATCGGGGTCGCGGGTCAGCACGATACGGCCGCGATAGCGCGGCGGCAGGTACACCGCTTCTTCCGGGTATTGCAGGGTGTCGCGTTTGCGAAAGCCATGGCCGAAAACCATCACCAGGCTTCGCAACTGGGTACCGGTACCCTTAACGATGTCGCCAATATATTTGAACATGGGTCAAATCCTCACTGAACCGCGCCGGCTGGCGTGTTCAACAACACAACAGCAGCCGTCACCAGCAAATTGATCAGGGTCAGCGGCAGGCAGAATCTCCAGCTGAAATCCATCACCTGGTCATAGCGTGGGCGCGGAATAGAAGCGCGCAGCAGGATGAACAGCATGATGAAGAACGCCGTCTTCAAGAAGAACCAGAAGAACGCCAGTTGCGGCAGGATGTTGAACGGGCCGTGCCAGCCGCCGAAGAACAGCGTGACCAGCAATGCCGAGATCAAGATGATGCCGATGTATTCACCGACGAAGAACATGCCCCATTTCATGCCGGCGTATTCAATGTGGTAACCGTCGGCCAGTTCCTGTTCCGCTTCCGGCTGGTCGAACGGGTGACGGTGAGTCACGGCGACGCCAGCGATGAAGAAGGTACAGAAGCCAAAGAACTGCGGAATGATGAACCACAGGTTCTGCGCCTGGTACTCGACGATGTCGCGCATGTTGAACGAGCCGACCTGCACCACGATGCCCATCAGCGCCAGGCCCATGAACACTTCGTAAGACACGGTCTGGGCCGAAGCCCGCAAGCTGCCCAGCAGGGCGAACTTGTTGTTACTCGACCAACCGGCGAACAGCACCGCGTAGACCGACAGACCGGCCATGGCGAAGAAGAACAGCAAGCCGATGTTCAGGTCCGCGACGCCCCAGGTCGGGGTGATCGGGATAACGGCGAAGGCAATCAGCAAGGCGCTCATGGCCACGACCGGTGCCAGGGTGAAGATCACCTTGTCGGCAAACGGCGGGGTCCAGTCTTCCTTGAAGAACATTTTGAGCATGTCGGCAGCGATCTGGAACATGCCGAATGGGCCAACGCGGTTAGGACCGTAACGGTCCTGCCACCAGCCCAGCAGGCGACGTTCGACGAAGCTGAGCAGGGCGCCCGCAACGACCACGGCCAACAGGATCACGATGGCCTTGACGACCGAGATGATCACGTCGATCACTTCAGGGGTGAACCAGGTCATTGCGCTGCCTCCTGCAGACCGTCAACGGTTTGGCCAAAGATCGCAGGCGGAATGCCGGCAAGGCCTTTAGGCAGTGCAACCAGGCCCGCGCCCAACTCGTCATTGATGCGCAGCGGCAGACGCAGAGTCTTGCCACCGACGTTCAGGCTGAGCAGGGCACCGTCGTTGACGCCCAGGCGGTCGGCTTCGGACTTGGCCACGGACACGTAAGCGGCCGGGATGCGCTCTTGAACCGGCGCGGCTTTGGAAGAGGTCTCTTCGCTGCCGAACAAGTGGAAGAACGGCACAACCTGCCAGGTGCCCTGGGCCGGGTTGAACGGACGCGGTACGGCAGTGAACCAGTTCAGCGAGTCACCGGTGCTTTCGATCAGGCGCGTGCCCGGGTCGCCAGCACGGATGTGACCACCCACTTCGTCCTGGAACTTGTTCCAGGCCTGTGGCGAGTTCCAGCCCGGCGACCAGGCAAACGGCACCTGCTGACGTGGCTCGACCGAACCCGAGTAACCTTCCATGGAGAAGGCGAACGCGGTGTCAGGGTCTTGCGGTGTACGCGGTTCGTGCACGCTGATGTCGGCGCGCATGGCGGTACGACCGGAGTAACGCAGCGGTTCACGGGCCAGTTTCAAGCCCTTGATGCGGAACGAGGCAGACGGTGCAGCATCAACGATACGTGCCAGCTGCGGGGCGCTTGCGGCGGCCGCTGCGGTGACGTGGTCAAGCTGGGTCCAGTCGATCGGCTGGTTCAGCAGGGTAGCGCGCAGGGCATGCAGCCAGCGCCAGCCTTCGTGAACCAGGATGCTGGCGTCCATGTATTTCGGATCGAATACCTGGAAGAAGCGCTGAGCGCGGCCTTCCTGGCTGACCAGCGTACCGTCGCCTTCGGCGAAGGTGGCGGCGGGCAGTACCAGGTCGGCACGTTCGCTGGTGGCGGTCTTCTGGTGGTCGGCAACGATCAGCACTTTGGCCGCATCCAGCGCGGCGTCGACCTTGGCCGAATCCGTGCGGGTGTACAGGTCGTTTTCCAGTACCACGATGGCGTCGGCTTGACCGTCAGTCACGGCTTGCAGCGCGGCGTCCAGGGATTCGCCGCCGAGCATGGCCAGGCCGAGGCTGTTGGCTTCCGGCACGACCAGGCTGATGGAACCGTTCTTGTCGCGCAGCTTCAAGGCTTTGGCGATGTTGGCAGCGGCTTCGATCAGTGCTTTGGAACCCAGCGAGGTGCCGGCAATGATCAATGGACGCTTGGCGGCCAGCAGGGCGTCGGCGATGCGCTGGGCCAGTTCACCGGCTTCGGTGTCTAGGCCTTCGACGGCAGGCGCGCTGGCGTCCAGGGCGTGAGCCACGGCGAAACCGATGCGGGCCAGGTCATCCGGTGCGGCGTGGACGCATTCTTCGGCGATGTCGTCGAGCTTGGTTTCAGCCAGGCTTGCGATAAACAGCGGGTTCAGCGCGTGCTGGCCGATGTTTTTTACCGCAGCGTCGAGCCAAGGCTGAACGCGCATGGCGTCGGCCATGTCTTCGGCTTTGCCTTTGACCGACTGACGCAGCGACAGCGCGATACGCGCGGCGGTCTGGGTCAGGTCTTCACCGAGTACGAAAATGGCGTCGTGGTCTTCGATGTCGCGCATGTTCGGCACCGGCAGCGGGCTGTCGTTCAGCACTTGCAGGACCAGGCGAATGCGCTCCAGCTCAGCGGCTTCGATACCGCAGTAGAAGTGCTCGGCACCCACCAGCTCGCGCAACGCGTAGTTGCTTTCGAGGCTGGCGCGTGGCGAACCGATACCGACGATGTTGCGCCCGCGCAGCAGCTCGGCGGCTTTATCCAGCGCGTCGTCCAGGCTCAGCTTGGCGCCATCGGCCAGCAGTGGCTGGCGTGGGCGGTCTTCGCGGTTGACGTAGCCATAGCCGAAACGGCCACGGTCGCACAGGAAGTACTGGTTGACCGAACCGTTGAAGCGGTTTTCGATGCGACGCAGTTCGCCGTAACGCTCGCCCGGGGAAATGTTGCAACCGCTGGAGCAGCCATGGCAGATGCTCGGCGAGAACTGCATGTCCCACTTACGGTTGTAGCGCTCGGAGTGAGTCTTGTCGGTGAACACACCGGTCGGGCAGACCTCGGTGAGGTTGCCGGAGAACTCGCTTTCGAGCACGCCGTCTTCAACGCGACCGAAGTACACGTTGTCGTGAGCGCCGAATACGCCCAGGTCGGTGCCGCCGGCGTAGTCTTTATAGAAGCGTACGCACCGGTAGCAGGCGATACAGCGGTTCATTTCGTGGGAAATGAACGGGCCGAGGTCCTGGTTCTGGTGGGTACGCTTGGTGAAGCGATAACGGCGCTCGTTGTGGCCGGTCATCACCGTCATGTCTTGCAGGTGGCAGTGACCGCCTTCCTCACAGACCGGGCAGTCGTGGGGGTGGTTGGTCATCAGCCATTCGACAACGCTGGCGCGGAACGCCTTGGATTCTTCATCTTCGATGGAGATCCAGGTGTTGTCGGTGGCTGGCGTCATGCAGGACATGACGATACGACCACGGGTGTCGTTCTCGTCGGTGTACTGCTTGACCGCACACTGGCGACAGGCACCAACGCTACCAAGGGCTGGGTGCCAGCAGAAATAAGGAATGTCGAGGCCTAGTGAGAGACATGCCTGTAACAGGTTGTCTGCCCCATCGACTTCGAGCGCTTTGCCGTCTACGTGGATAGTGGCCATGGTTCAAAGTTCTTCGTTGGCCCGTTGTCAGCGGGCGTGGCTAATGGAATCTTGTTATTCATGTGCATCTACACAGCCATAAAGGCGTCAGCACATGAGAAGGCGAAGCGCACGGGCCCTTCGCCTTTTTTAAACGTTACGCACCGACCATGGTCGGTGTGACCACCTGATTCAGATCGCCGGCGCGCGCAGGTGCGATGCCAGCCTCGAATTCAGAGCGGAAGTATTTGATTGCGCTGCCCAGTGGTTCCACGGCGCCAGGTGCGTGAGCACAGAAGGTCTTGCCTGGGCCGAGGAAACCGACCAGACCCAGCAGGGTCTCGATGTCGCCTGGCTGGCCTTCGCCTTTCTCGATCGCCATCAAGAGCTTCACGCTCCAGGGCAAACCGTCACGGCATGGGGTGCAGAAACCGCAGGACTCACGGGAGAAGAACTGCTCCATGTTGCGCAGCAGCGAGACCATGTTCACGGTGTTGTCCACCGCCATCGCCAGGCCCGTACCCATCCGGGTGCCGACCTTGCCGATGCCGCCGGCATACATTTGTGCGTCCAGATGCTCAGGCAGCAGGAAACCGGTGCCGGCGCCGCCTGGCTGCCAGGCTTTCAAGGTGTAGCCGTCGCGCATGCCGCCGGCGTAGTCCTCGAACAGCTCGCGTGCGGTCACGCCGAATGGCAGTTCCCACAGGCCAGGGTTCTTGACCTTGCCGGAGAAGCCCATGAGCTTGGTGCCCATGTCTTCACTGCCTTCGCGGGCCAACGATTTGTACCAGTCCACGCCGTCGGCGATGATCGCCGGCACGTTGCACAGGGTTTCCACGTTGTTTACGCAGGTCGGCTTGCCCCACACGCCCACGGCGGCAGGGAAGGGCGGCTTGGAGCGCGGGTTGGCGCGGCGGCCTTCGAGGGAGTTGATCAGTGCGGTTTCTTCACCGCAGATGTAACGCCCGGCGCCGGTGTGCACGAACAGTTCGAAGTCAAAACCGGAACCCAGGATGTTCTTGCCCAACAGGCCTGCAGCCTTGGCTTCTTCCACGGCACGGGTGAGGTGCTTGGCGGCGGTGGTGTATTCGCCACGCAGGAAGATGTAGCCCCGGTAGGTTTTCAGCGCACGGGCGCTGATCAGCATGCCTTCGATCAGCAGATGGGGCAGTTGCTCCATCAGCATGCGGTCTTTCCAGGTGTTGGGCTCCATTTCATCCGCGTTGCACAGCAGGTAGCGGATGTTGATGGATTCGTCTTTGGGCATCAGGCCCCACTTCACGCCCGTGGGGAAGCCTGCACCGCCGCGGCCTTTGAGGCCGGCGTCTTTCACGGTCTGGACAATGTCGTCCTGAGCCATGTCGGCGAAGGCTTTGCGCGCGGCGGCGTAACCGTTCTTGGCCTGGTACTCATCGAGCCATACAGGCTCGCCGTCGTCACGCAGGCGCCAGGTCAGCGGGTGAGTCTCGGCCGAACGCTTGATCAGGTTGGCCGGGCCGAAAGATGTAAGGGTCATGGGTAGCCCTCGAGCAATTGGGTCACGCCAGCAGGCTGCACGTCACCGAATGTGTCGTCGTCGATCATCAACGCCGGCGCCTTGTCGCAGTTGCCCAGGCAGCACACCGGCAGCAGCGTGAAGCGCCCGTCCGCGGTGGTCTGGCCCAGGCCGATGCCCAGTTTGTTCTGGATCTCGCTGACCACTGACTCGTGGCCACCGATGTAGCAGACCATGCTGTCGCACACGCGAATGATGTGGCGGCCCACCGGCTGACGGAAGATCTGGCTGTAGAACGTGGCCACGCCTTCAACGTCGCTGGCCGGGATGCCGAGGATCTCGCCGATGGCGTAGAGGGCGCCGTCCGGCACCCAGCCACGTTCCTTCTGGACGATCTTCAAGGCTTCGATCGACGCCGCGCGCGGGTCTTCGTAGTGATGCAGCTCGTGCTCGATGGCCGAGCGCTCGGTTTCACTCAGGGTGAAACGATCTGTTTGGATAAGCGTGCTGTTCATGCTTAGCGGTCCACGTCGGCCATAACGAAATCGATACTACCCAGGTACGCAATCAAGTCCGCGACCATCTCGCCTTTGATCACCGAAGGGATCTGCTGCAAGTGCGCGAAGCTTGGGGTACGAATCCGGGTGCGGTAGCTCATGGTGCCGCCATCGCTCGTCAGGTAATAACTGTTGATACCCTTGGTCGCTTCAATCATCTGGAAGGATTCGTTGGCCGGCATGACCGGGCCCCACGAAACTTGCAGGAAGTGCGTGATCAGGGTTTCGATGTGCTGCAGCGTGCGTTCTTTCGGCGGCGGCGTGGTCAGCGGGTGATCCGCCTTGTACGGACCTGCCGGCATGTTGCGCATGCACTGCTCGATGATCTTCAGGCTCTGGCGCATTTCTTCGACGCGCACGATGCAACGGTCGTAGGCATCGCCGTTGGCCGCCAGCGGTACTTCGAATTCGAAGTTCTCGTAGCCGGAGTACGGGCGTGCTTTACGCAGGTCGAAATCGCAGCCGGTGGAGCGCAGGCCGGCACCGGTGACGCCCCATTCCAGGGCCTCTTTGGTGTTGTACTGCGCGACGCCGATGGTACGACCCTTGAGGATGCTGTTGTCCAGCGCGGCCTTTTGGTACTCGTCCAGACGCTTGGGCATCCAGTCGATGAATTCCTTGACCAGGCGCTCCCAGCCGTTTGGCAGGTCGTGCGCCACGCCGCCGATGCGGTACCAGGCCGGGTGCAGACGGAAACCGGTGATGGCTTCGATAACCTTGTAGGCGCGCTGACGGTCGGTGAAGGTGAAGAACACCGGGGTCATGGCGCCAACGTCCTGGATATAGGTACCCAGGAACAGTAGGTGGCTGGTGATCCGGAAGAACTCGGCCATCATGATGCGGATGGTGTCGACGCGGTCCGGCACCTTGATGCCGGCCAGCTTCTCGACCGAGAGCACGTACGGCAGGTTGTTCATCACGCCGCCGAGGTAGTCGATACGGTCGGTGTACGGAATGAAGCTGTGCCAGGACTGACGTTCGGCCATCTTCTCGGCACCACGGTGGTGGTAGCCGATGTCCGGCACGCAGTCGACGATTTCTTCGCCGTCCAGTTGCAGGATGATCCGGAAGGCACCGTGGGCCGAAGGGTGGTTCGGGCCCAGGTTGAGGAACATGTAGTCCTCGTTGGTGCCGGAGCGTTTCATGCCCCAGTCTTCCGGACGGAAGCGTGCAGCCTCTTCTTCCAGCTGCTGCTTGGCGAGCGTCAGGCTGAACGGATCGAATTCGGTAGCGCGCGCAGGGTAGTCCTTGCGCAGCGGGTGACCTTCCCAGGTGGGCGGCATCATGATGCGCGTCAGGTGCGGGTGGCCCGGGAAGTCGATGCCGAACATGTCCCAGACTTCGCGCTCATACCAGCTGGCGTTCGGCCAGATGCCGGTGATGGTCGGAATGCTCAGGTCGCTTTCGGACAGGGCAACCTTGATCATCACGTCGCTGTTACGCTCCAGCGACATCAAGTGATAGAACACGGTGAAATCGGCGCCGCTCGGCAGCCCCTGGCGCTTGGTGCGCAGACGCTCGTCCACGCCATGCAGGTCATAGAGCATGACGTACGGCTTGGGCAGGTTGCGCAGGAAAGTCAGGACTTCGACGAGCTTGGCACGCGCCACCCACAGCACCGGCATACCGGTGCGTGTGGCCTGGGCGGTGAAGGCGTCAGGGCCAAAACGGTTATTGAGTTCGACAACCACATCCTGGTCGTCTGCCTTATAAGGCGGGATGCGTCGAGCACTGCCTGTAGTCATGGTTTTTTATCGCTTTCGGTCAACGTAAAGAATGAAGCCAGGTTTTCGTTCTATAAAAGAAGCGGTGCTGGATCAGACTTCGTCGGGGCTGCGCAGGTTGGTGACTGCGATTCGCTGTTCGCGGCGCTGTTCCTTTTGTGACGGCATCTCGGCGCGATACACGCCTTGATCGCCGACAACCCAGGAAAGTGGGCGACGCTCCTTGCCAATCGATTCCTGCAACAGCATCAAGCCTTGCAGAAATGCTTCGGGGCGGGGCGGGCAGCCAGGCACGTAGACGTCCACGGGCAGGAACTTGTCCACCCCTTGAACGACGGAGTAGATGTCGTACATGCCACCGGAGTTGGCGCACGAACCCATGGAGATAACCCACTTTGGCTCGAGCATTTGCTCGTAGAGACGCTGAATGATCGGCGCCATCTTGATAAAGCAGGTGCCGGCGATAACCATGAAATCCGCCTGGCGCGGTGATGCCCGAATAACTTCGGCGCCAAAGCGCGCGATGTCGTGGGGCGCCGTGAAGGCGGTGGTCATTTCCACGTAGCAGCACGAAAGACCGAAGTTGTACGGCCACAGGGAGTTCTTACGCCCCCAGTTGACCGCGCCACTCAGCACGTCTTCGAGCTTGCCCATGTAGATGTTTTTGTGGACTTGGTCTTCTAACGGGTCGGAAACGGTTTCGCGTTCGCCGATTGGGTACTGCTCGTTAGGAGCATCCGGGTCGATCCTGGTGAGATTGTATTGCATCGCCAAAGCCTCATTGTTTCAGCTTCGCTTGCCGCTTGCGACGAGCTTCCGGAGCCCAGTCAAGGGCGCCCACTCGAAATAGGTAGACAAGGCCTGCCAACAGAATTGCTATGAAAACGAGGGCTTCGACGAATCCGGTCCAGCCGCTTTCGCGGACGGACACAGACCAGGCAAAGAGAAAGAGGGCTTCGATATCGAAGATCACGAACAGCATCGCGACCAGATAGAATTTGGCTGAGAGCCGCAAGCGGGCGCCACCTGTAGGCAGCATGCCGGACTCGAACGGTTCATTTTTGCTGCGGCCCCAGGCTTTTGACCCGAGGAGGCTGGAGACACCAAGCATGAAGGCGCAAAGGCCGACAACACCGAGGAGGAAAATGGCAAAGCCCCAGTTGTGGGCCATGAGTCCTGTCGCTTCGGTCATGCTGGAAATCCTTAACAGAGAGCAAAGGTCTCTGAGCTCGAAAAAGTAACGATGCAGTGACGATATGTCGCACTGCAATCAATCGCGGTGATTTTATGGCTAAACACCGGGCAAGTAAAATTCCGATAGCGAAATTATTCGATGGAATAAGCACATAGTGCACCTTCTTGGGGCTGTAGCCCTTGTGGGGCGGGGATTAGCGGGCATTTAATCAATTCTGTTTTGTTTAACGGGTAACGAAGTTTTCATGCGCTAAATGATAATGAATATTGTTTGCGCAGGGTTTAAGCGAATGTTTCTCGTGTGGCGGGGGAAGTTGCCGTTACTTGCTTGATTGGTGCTTAGTTGCTGGTGGGGATCTTTTAACTGATTTGATTCGGGCAAACACCGCTCTGGATCAATGTTTTGCGCAAAACCTTCAGGTTGCATGCATCCCCACATTTTTAATCTCCTGTGTCTCAGGGCGTTTTTTCCTGGCAAAAAAACGCCCCGAACCAGTCGGGGCGTGATTGTTGTGCGGCAATGCGGTTAGGTCTTCCATGGGGCCGCAATGGCCGTGTACTCGCTACTTAGTGGAACTGCTCTTCTTCGGTCGAACCGGTCAACGCGGTCACAGACGAGGTGCCGCCCTGGATCACGGTGGTCATGTCGTCGAAGTAGCCGGTGCCCACTTCCTGCTGGTGCGCCACAAAGGTGTAACCCTTGGCGGCGTCAGCGAATTCCTGCTCCTGCAGCTTCACGTAGGCGGTCATGTCGTTGCGGGCGTAGTCGTGCGCCAGGTTGAACATGCTGTGCCACATGTTGTGAATGCCGGCCAGGGTGATGAACTGGTGCTTGTAACCCATGGCGGACAGTTCGCGCTGGAACTTGGCGATGGTCGCGTCGTCCAGGTTCTTCTTCCAGTTGAAAGAAGGCGAGCAGTTGTAGGACAGCAACTGGTCCGGGTATTCCTTCTTGATCGCTTCAGCAAAGCGACGCGCTTCGTCCAGGTCCGGCTTGGCGGTTTCGCACCAGATCAGGTCGGCGTACGGCGCGTAGGCCAAGCCGCGAGCGATGGCCTGGTCGAGGCCGGCGCGCACTTTATAGAAGCCTTCCTGGGTACGTTCGCCGGTTACGAATGGCTGGTCGTACGGGTCGCAGTCCGACGTCAGCAAGTCAGCGGCGTTGGCATCGGTACGGGCCAGGATGATGGTCGGGGTGCCTGCAACGTCAGCAGCCAGACGAGCAGCAGTCAGCTTTTGTACGGCTTCCTGAGTCGGCACCAGTACCTTGCCGCCCATGTGGCCGCATTTCTTCACCGACGCCAGTTGGTCTTCGAAGTGCACGCCGGCAGCGCCAGCCTCGATCATGCTCTTCATCAGCTCGTAGGCGTTGAGTACGCCGCCGAAACCGGCTTCAGCGTCCGCCACGATTGGTGCGAAATAGTCGATGTAGCCTTCGTCGCCCGGGCCTTTACCGGCTTTCCACTGGATCTGGTCGGCGCGGCGGAACGAGTTGTTGATGCGCTTGACCACGGTTGGCACGGAGTCCACCGGGTACAGCGATTGGTCGGGGTACATGGATTCAGCGGAGTTGTTGTCCGCTGCCACTTGCCAGCCGGACAGGTAGATCGCCTGGATACCGGCTTTTACCTGCTGGACTGCCTGGCCACCAGTGAGGGCGCCCATGCAGTTGACGAAATCTTTTTCGGGACGGAAGGACGGCTTGGCACCCTGGGTGACCAGCTTCCACAGCTTCTCGGCGCCGAGTTTTGCAAAGGTGTGCTCAGGTTGAACCGAGCCACGCAGGCGGACGACGTCAGCAGCGGAATAAGCGCGGGTTACGCCTTTCCAGCGTGGGTTTTCAGCCCAATCTTTTTCAAGGGCTGCAATTTGCTGTTCGCGTGTCAGTGCCATGGGAAAAACCTCGTCGCATAGGTCTAGGTGGAAAATTCCATTTGCCAGCCACGTACTCAGTGCGTGGTGATGGCTGCTCGCTGACCAGAAGCTTGGCGGTCAAGCCGGGTTTGGCGGGGAGGGCGACGGGATGAACGACAGGCTCAAGGGGGAGTTGAGCAGGTAAGGGCGAACTGCGAACGGTCTTCGGGCATCGTGGGCCTTTGTACGATCCATCAGTGTGTAGCCGGGTTACCTGGTTAGCTTCCGTCCCTCGGGACAACTTCGTTCCAGTCGCAACCTCGTCAAACACACCTTGTGGGCGGTACAGACACGAATCGGCTCAGGTGGGTAGCTTAGAGCGGCGATCCGAAGGCCCTTGCCAGGGCCCCTGATTAGCGGGAGCGAGGCCATCATGCACAGGCTTTTTTGGATCGTCAAATGTTTTGTAGTGCTTTTTTTAAAGCACTACATCTTTAGTCTAAGACGACTCATCAGTCAGTTTTTGGTGCTTCAGTTCAAGGTGTCGACCTTGACCCGCAAAGTCAGGTCATCACGGCCTTGAGTAGAGTAATTGCGGGTTGTAGAGGATTTGTCGGCCTGGGTCTCACGGTTGACGCCAGCCAGGGGGATCCACTCGCCCAGCCTGCCGCTGACAGTTGTGTCGGTACTCTGAACGTTCACTACATCGGGACGTTCCTGGCTCATGCGGTCACGGTTGGTGCTGATGGCCAGGTGCACGGTCTCGCCGGTGACGCTGGCGGTGACGTAAAAGCCCTGGGTGACGTTGCGATACTGGGTCTGGTTTTGCGGGCGGCCGTAGGCGTCGGGCTGAGTAGTGGTCAGCGGTACGCTCTGGCCAACCTGGATCACCGCGGGCACGCCTTCGCTGGCCTGGATCTGCTGGATGCCGCCGTCGCGGCTGGCGGTACCGTAGCTGATGATGCGCGTCTGGTTGTCGCCGCTGTTCTGCTGGTTGTTTTCGTTGGTGTCGACGGTAATCAGCAGGCGCTTGGCGGGTGTGTCCAACTGCGCGAGCAGCGCGCGCAGGTCCTCAATCTTGCCCGGGTCGGCTTTCACAATCAGCTGGTTGCCGTAGGCGCTGACGCTGCCGTCCTTGCCGATGAAGTTCTGCGCCACGGGCAGCAGGTCGGCGCTGGTGCGGTTGCTCAGGTTGACGACCGCGGTGTCGGCGATTGCCGAGGCGCTGACAGTCAGGAGGAGGGCGGTGAGCAGGGTGCGTAGGGACATGTCCGTTATCTCTGCGAGTCATTTAGCGTGATAGTGCCAGTTTGTCGGCCTGGCAGGTCGCAAGTTTAGTCGTGAGCCGGCTTGGTGCAGTGAGCGGCCTCGTTGTGGCGAACGAGCTTGTTGTGGCGAGCGGGCTTGCCCCGCGTTGGGCTGCGCAGCAGCCCCAAAAAAAAACGCCGCATTCTTTCAGAAAGAACGCGGCGTCTGGTTTTAGGGCCGCTGCGCAGCCCAGCGCGGTGCAAGCCCGCTCGGCACAGGGATCAGCCTTCGCGCACCATGTCCACATGCGGAATACCGACTTCAAGAAACTCATCGCTGACAATCTTGAAGCCCAGCCGCTCATAGAACGGCGCCGCGTACACCTGCGCACTCAGAAACTGCTTGGTCTGGCCGCGTTGCTCGGCAAGCCCAATCACCGCTTCCATCAGCTTGTCGCCAACCTTCAGGCCGCGCCAGTCCTTGAGCACCGACACACGCCCGATCTCGCCACTGGGCAGCAGGCGCGCAGTACCAATCGGAAAATCGCCTTCGAACGCCAGAAAATGCACGGCGTCGGCGTCGTCCGCGTCCCACTCAAGCTCAGGTGGAACCGATTGTTCAGCGATAAACACCGCTTCACGAATGCGCCGAATCTCGTCGATATCCTTTCGCCAGTCCGCGACACTTACGTGAATCTTATTCATCGGCAAATCCCAGGCTTCCTTGCTTGACCAATTCGCACAGCAGGTCGCGACCGTCTTCGTCTGCGAGCCACTCGCCGAGGTTTTCGCTGTGCAGGGCGTCGGCCGAGCACACCAGCTTCAACAGCTCGCGCAGTTTGCCTGGCAGGTAACGGCTCTGGCCGCTGGCGAACAGCAGTACATCGTCATCGACTTCCGACCACGCCATGCGCGCGCTTGGGTTGCGCACCAGGATCGCGCCACCTTCCAGGCTGTTGACGAAGTCCTCTTCGCCCAATTCTTCGCCCGCCACCAGTTCAGGGTAGCGCGGCTCGGTCATGAACTGGCCAAACCAGGTCAGCAGCATGCGCTCGTCGCTCATGTGCTCGGCCAGCAGGCTCTTCAGGCGGTCCAGCGCGTCACCCTGGATCTGGTGCGGGTCGCTTGCCGGCTGGGCGTCGGCGTCGGTGTAACGCTCTTCGTCCGTCAGGTACTGGCTGAGGAAGTCGGTGAAGTGGGTCAGCACTTCAGCGGCGCTTGGCGCGCGAAAGCCTACCGAATAGGTCATGCAGTCATCTTCGGCGATACCGAAGTGTGCCAGGCGTGGCGGCAGGTAGAGCATATCGCCCGGTTCCAGCACCCATTCTTCGCTTTGTTCGAATTCGGCGAGCATGCGCAGGTCGGCATGCTGCAGCAGCGGGCTTTCGGAGTTGCACATCTGGCCGATTTTCCAGTTGCGCTTGCCTTGGGCTTGCAGCAGGAACACGTCGTAGTTATCGAAGTGCGGGCCAACGCTGCCGCCGGGTGCGGCAAAGCTGATCATCACATCGTCGATGCGCCAGCTTGGCAGGAAGCGAAAGTGCTCCAGCAACTCGGCGACTTCCGGCACGAACTGATCGACGGCCTGCACCAGCAGGGTCCACTCACGCTCGGGCAGGGTGCTGAAGGCGTCTTCGGCGAATGGGCCGCGACGCAGCTCCCACGGACGCTCGCCGTGTTCGATCACCAGGCGCGATTCAACTTCTTCTTCCAGGGCCAAGCCGGCCAGTTCGTCGGCGTCGATCGGGCTTTCGAAATCAGGGATGGCCTGACGGATCAGCAACGGTTTTTTCTGCCAGTAGTCGCGCAGGAATTCGCGTGCCGTGATGCCGCCCAGAAGTTGAAGAGGAATATCAGGATTCATGTGTAACCTATTGAAAGAAAGCACTTTTAAGACAGGAATAAAAACGCCCGGCGCGGCCGGGCGTCTCAAGAGGGCTTGCGCGAATCAGATGCGCTTGGCTTGGGCCACCGCGTTGCCGATGTAGTTGGCCGGGGTGAGCAGTTTCAGCTCGGCCTTGGCAGCGGCTGGCATATCCAGGCCGTCGATGAAAGTTTGCAGCGCCTCGGGGCTGATGCCCTTGCCGCGCGTCAATTCTTTAAGCTTCTCGTACGGGTTTTCGATGTTGTAGCGGCGCATCACGGTCTGAATCGGCTCGGCCAACACTTCCCAGCACGCGTCCAGGTCAGCGGCGATTTTCTGCTCGTTGAGCTCAAGCTTGCTGATGCCTTTGAGGCTGGCTTCGTACGCGATCACGCTGTGAGCGAAGCCCACGCCGAGGTTGCGCAGCACGGTGGAGTCGGTCAGGTCGCGCTGCCAGCGGGAGATCGGCAACTTGCTGGCCAGGTGCTGGAACAGGGCGTTGGCGATGCCGAGGTTGCCTTCGGAGTTTTCGAAGTCGATCGGGTTGACCTTGTGCGGCATGGTCGAGGAACCGATTTCACCGGCAATGGTGCGCTGCTTGAAGTAGCCCAGGGAGATGTAACCCCAGATATCGCGATCAAAGTCGATCAGGATGGTGTTGAAGCGCGCAATCGCGTCGAACAGCTCGGCGATGTAGTCGTGCGGTTCGATCTGCGTGGTGTACGGGTTGAAGCCCAGGCCCAGCTCGTCTTCGATGAACGCGCGAGCATTTTCTTCCCAGTCGATTTCCGGGTAGGCAGAGAGGTGGGCGTTGTAGTTGCCCACGGCGCCGTTGATTTTGCCCAGCAGCGGCACGGCGGCGACTTGAGCGATCTGACGCTCCAGGCGGTACACCACGTTGGCCAGTTCTTTGCCCAGCGTGGTCGGCGAAGCCGGCTGGCCGTGGGTGCGCGACAGCATCGGCACGTCGGCGAAACGAATCGCCAGTTCGCGAATGGCGTTGGCGGTCTGGCGCATCAGCGGCAGCATCACGTCATCGCGGCCTTCGCGCAGCATCAGGGCGTGGGACAGGTTGTTGATGTCCTCGCTGGTGCAGGCAAAGTGGATGAACTCGCTGACCTTGGCCAATTCCGGCAGCTTCGCCGCTTGCTCTTTGAGCAGGTATTCGATGGCTTTTACGTCGTGGTTGGTGGTGCGCTCGATCTCTTTGACACGCTCGGCGTGCTCCAGAGCGAAGTTTTCCGCCAGGGCGTTCAGCACCGCGTTGGCTTCGGCGGAGAACGCCGGCACTTCGCTGATGCCAGGGTGGGCGGCCAGGCGCTGGAGCCAGCGCACTTCAACCAGAACACGAGCACGGATCAAGCCGTATTCGCTGAAAATAGGGCGCAGGGCCTGGGTTTTGCCGGCGTAGCGGCCGTCAACAGGGGAAACCGCAGTGAGCGAAGAAAGCTGCATGGGGTGTTCTCGGACAGTCGGGCAACGAAATGGGGCGCGTATCATACATGAAAAAATCCGCCGGTCCGTTGCCAACTGACCGGCGTATTACGCGTGAGGCGATAAAAATCCTGGTTGCTGCGACTTATTCGTTGCGCATCAACGGGTAAAGCTCTTTGAGCAATTTGCGTCGGCTGATCACCAGCTGCCAACGATGACCGCCCAACTGGCGCCACAACCGTGCCGAACGGATACCGGCCAGGAGCAGGGCGCGGATTTTCGAGGCATTGTTGGGTTGCTGCAGGTTGCGCATGTCGCCGTGCACCTGGATGCGTTGGCGCAAGGTGCTCAAGGTGTCCTGGTACAGCGCGCCGCAGGCGGCGATCACGTTTTCGTGGGCCGGGCCGAAGTGCTCGACCTGGGATTGGATCTGCGGCAGGCGCTTGCCGATGGTCTCGAGCATGTCGTCACGCTTGGCCAATTGGCGCTCAAGGCCGAGCATCGACAGGGCGTAGCGCAGGGGTTCGCGCTGCAAGGTGCTCGGATCGCGCTCCAGTGCGCCGATCAGCGCGCGATAGCCTTCGCGCAGCGCCAGGTCGTCGCCGCCATAGACTTCCAGGGTGTCCTTGGGGTCGCGGATCAGCAGGCTGCCGAGCATGCAGGTCAGGCCTGCCTCAGTCACCTGGCCGGTCTTGGCGATCTTGTCGACCAGTACCGCAGCGAGGAAAACCCCGCCGAGTGCGGTCAGTTGCTCCTGGGTCGGGCTCATGCCGGGTTGCTCCAGGGTTCGGCGACTTCAATCACACCGCCCCCCAGGCAAATTTCGCCGTCATAAAACACCACGGACTGGCCAGGCGTGACCGCGCGTTGCGGGTCATCGAACGTGGCGCGATAGCCACTGGCGGTTTTCTCCAGGGTGCAAGGCTGGTCGCTCTGGCGATAGCGCACCTTGGCGGTCAGGCGGCGCGGCGTGCTCAGGTCGATCGGGTTGACCCAATAGATCTCCGAGGCCAGCAGTGCGCCCGAGAACAGCAGCGGGTGTTCATTACCCTGGCCAACGATCAGCACATTGTTTTTCAGGTCCTTGACCAGCACGTACCACGGCTCTTCACCTGCGTCTTTCAAACCGCCGATGCCCAGGCCCTGACGCTGGCCGATGGTGTGGTACATCAGGCCGTGGTGGCGACCGATGACATCACCTTCGGTGGTTTTGATTTCACCCGGTTGCGCCGGCAGGTACTGCTTGAGGAAGTCGCTGAAGCGGCGCTCGCCGATAAAGCAGATCCCGGTGGAGTCCTTTTTCTTGGCGGTGGCCAGGCCGTGTTTCTCGGCAATCCTGCGCACTTCGGGTTTTTCCAGCTCGCCCACCGGGAACAGGGTCTTGGCGATCTGTTCGCCGCCGACGGCGTGCAGGAAGTAGCTCTGGTCCTTGTTCGGGTCCAGGCCTTTGAGCAGCTCGGTGCGGCCATCCACGTCGCGACGGCGCACGTAGTGGCCGGTAGCAATCAGGTCCGCGCCAAGGATCATGGCGTAGTCGAGAAACGCCTTGAACTTGATTTCGCGGTTGCACAGGATGTCCGGGTTCGGCGTGCGGCCGGCCTTGTATTCGGCCAGGAAGTGCTCGAACACGTTGTCCCAGTACTCGGCGGCGAAATTGGCGGTGTGCAACTTGATGCCGATCTTGTCGCACACGGCCTGGGCGTCTGCGAGGTCGTCCATGGCGGTGCAATATTCCGTTCCATCGTCTTCTTCCCAGTTCTTCATGAACAGGCCTTCCACCTCATAACCCTGCTCCATGAGCAGAACGGCGGAAACGGAAGAATCCACGCCGCCGGACATACCGACGATGACGCGCTTCTTTTGTGTGTCAGAAGGGGCTGGATCACGCATAGGATTTCAACGGGTGTCTTTAAAAAGGACGCGATTCTAGCAGGCTCGCGTCCGCAAGGCTAAAGAGAAGGGCGGATCAGTTCCAGACTGTGGCGCTGGCCGCTCAAATAATCATCGATGCAACGGATGATCAACTCGCTGCGCCAGTCATCGCGCAGGGCCATCAGCTCGTCGCGGGTCAGCCAGCGGGCGCGGACGATGCCGTCGTCCAGTTGATAGTCCGGGTGGTGTTTCAGCGCCTTGGCGGTGAAGCAGACCCGCTGGTAGGTCACGCCATTGCTGGGCGCGGTGTACAGGTAGATCCCGACAATGCCGGTGGCCTCGACGTCCCAGCCGGTTTCTTCAAGGGTTTCGCGCACGGCGGCTTCGGTCAGGGTTTCGTTCGGGTCCAGGTGGCCTGCGGGCTGGTTGAGCACGGCGCGGCCGCCCTTGAGTTCCTCGACCATCAGGAAGCGGCCGTTGTCTTCGACGAGGGTGGCGACGGTGATGTGGGGTTGCCAGGTCATGGGAGGCCTCGATTCAAGATATGACGCGGTGTTTGGGCACAATTGCGGTCAGTGTGGGAGGGGGCTTGCCCCCGATGACGGTGTGTCAGTGACCAATAGCTCGACTGATCCATCGCTATCGGGGGCAAGCCCCCTCCCACATTTGATCCGGCTTCTTGCGTAGAACGGCAAAAACAGAAACCCCGGCACGGGGCCGGGGCTTCTTTGCATCCTTACAACCTTACTTCAACTTGGCAATCGCCGCGTTGAGGGTGTTGCTTGGGCGCATGGCTTTGCTGGTCAGCTCCGGGTTCGGCGCGTAGTAGCCGCCGATGTCCACTGGCTTGCCCTGCACGGCGTTCAGCTCGGCAACGATGGTCGCCTCGTTGTCGCTCAGGGTTTTGGCCAATTCGCCGAACTGCGCTTGCAGTGCAGTGTCTTCGGTCTGGGCGGCCAGGGCTTGAGCCCAGTACAGCGCCAGGTAGAAGTGGCTGCCGCGGTTGTCGATGTTGCCGACTTTGCGCGATGGCGACTTGTTGTTGTCCAAGAACTGGCCAGTGGCCTGGTCCAGGGTCTTGGACAGCACCAGGGCTTTCGGGTTGTTGTAAGTGACACCCAAATGCTCAAGGGATGCTGCCAGGGCCAGGAACTCGCCCAGGGAATCCCAGCGCAGGAAGTTCTCTTCAACCAGCTGCTGCACGTGTTTCGGAGCCGAACCGCCGGCGCCGGTTTCGAACAGGCCACCGCCGTTCATCAGCGGCACGATCGACAGCATCTTGGCGCTGGTGCCCAGTTCCATGATCGGGAACAGGTCGGTCAGGTAGTCGCGCAGTACGTTGCCGGTCACCGAGATGGTGTCCAGGCCTTTGCGGGTGCGCTCCAGGGTGAACTTCATCGCGTCGACCGGCGACATGATGCGGATGTCCAGGCCGTCGGTGTTGTGGTCTTTCAGGTAGGCCTGAACTTTCTCGACCACGACGCCGTCGTGCGCGCGCTGTGGGTCCAGCCAGAAAATGGCCGGGGTGCTGCTGGCGCGGGCACGGTTGACGGCCAGTTTGACCCAGTCCTGGATCGGCGCGTCTTTGGTCTGGCACATGCGGAAGATGTCGCCGGCTTCAACAGTCTGTTCCATCAGCAGGTTGCCCTTGCTGTCGGTGACGCGGACAACGCCGTCAGCCTTGATCTGGAAGGTCTTGTCGTGAGAGCCGTACTCTTCGGCTTTCTTTGCCATCAGGCCAACGTTTGGCACGCTGCCCATGGTGGTTGGGTCGAAAGCGCCATTGGCCTTGCAGTCTTCGATGACGGCTTGGTAGATGGTGGCGTAGCAGCGATCCGGGATCACCGCCTTGGTGTCGTGCAGCTGGCCGTCGGTGCCCCACATCTTGCCGGAGTCACGGATCATGGCCGGCATCGAGGCGTCGACGATCACGTCGCTCGGCACGTGCAGGTTGGTGATGCCTTTGTCGGAGTTGACCATCGCAAGCGATGGGCGAGCGGCGTAGACCGCCTGAATGTCGGCTTCGATCTGCGCTTGCTGCTCGGCCGGCAAGGCCTTGATGCGAGCGTACAGGTCGCCGATGCCGTTGTTCAGGTTGAAGCCGATCTGCTCCAGCACGGCAGCGTGCTTGGTCAGGGCGTCTTTATAGAACTCGGCAACGATCTGGCCGAACATGATCGGGTCGGAGACCTTCATCATGGTGGCTTTAAGGTGAACCGACAGCAGCACGCCTTGTTTCTTGGCGTCTTCGATTTCGGCGGCGATGAACGCGCGCAGGGCTTTTTTGCTCAGCACGGCGGTGTCGATGATTTCGCCAGCTTGTACCGAAGTCTTTTCTTTCAGCACGGTGGCGGTGCCGTCTTTGGCAACCAGCTCGATCTTCACTGCGTCAGCGGCTTCGATCTGTACGGCTTTTTCGCTGCCGTAGAAGTCGCCGTTGCTCATGTGAGCGACGTGCGACTTGGAGTCTGCAGCCCAGGCGCCCATTTTGTGCGGGTGCTTGCGTGCGTAGTTCTTGACCGACAGCGGCGCGCGGCGGTCAGAGTTGCCTTCGCGCAGTACCGGGTTCACGGCGCTGCCCTTGACCTTGTCGTAACGTGCACGGGTTTCTTTTTCCGCGTCGGTGGTTACGGTTTCCGGGTAGTCCGGCAGGGCGTAGCCCTGGGCCTGCAGCTCCTTGATCGCCGCTTGCAGCTGCGGGGTCGAGGCGCTGATGTTAGGCAGCTTGATGATGTTGGCTTCAGGCGTAACGGCCAGGTCGCCCAGTTCGGCGAGGTGGTCCGGGATAGCCTTGGTGCCCAGTTGCTCGGGGAAGCTTGCGAGGATGCGCGCGGCGAGGGAAATGTCGCGGGTTTCCACAGCAATATCAGCGGAAGCGGTGAAGGCCTCTACGATAGGCAGCAATGAATAGGTGGCGAGGGCTGGGGCTTCGTCGGTGAAGGTGTAGATGATCTTCGAGCGGGTGGGCATATTCGGATTAACTCTCTTCTTTGCTGAAAGCGTGCGCAGAAACTCGAGATGCGCCGGGTGGAGCGCGTTCGTTCAAAGTCATCCATGAGCGAAATGTCGAGGTTTCTTCGCGGTGATGTTGGGTTGCATCAGTCGAGCGTCAAGCGGGTGGACTATTGTAATAGTCCTGCTTTCTGGCTGAAGGCTACTGTCTAGAGCGGTCAGCTGTCGTGACTCTTGGGTCAGCGGCGGCATTATACATACGTCGCTATGCTTACGCCGAGCCTTCATACAAAAGGTGCGTCGTCCATTGGTCTAAAGGTCGCAGGTTGCCAGGTACGACTAACGTCGCACGATGTGCTCAAGATTGGCGATTTTGCCTTTGCTTTCAGGCTTGTAGGCGACCAAATATGCTGTTTTCGATGCAAATGAGCGTGGCGTGAGGTTTCAGTCGCCATATATCTGGAGTAGGCTCGAACGCAGCCAGGTGTTCAATCCATAGATGGAGTTCAGCATGGGATACAAGAAGATTCAGGTTCCGGCAGTCGGCGACAAAATCACCGTCAATGCAGACCATTCTCTCAATGTTCCTGACCAACCGATCATCCCTTATATAGAAGGCGACGGTATTGGCGTCGACATCAGCCCGGTGATGATCAAGGTGGTCGACGCCGCTGTTGAAAAGGCTTACGGCGGCAAGCGCAAGATCTCCTGGATGGAGGTTTACGCGGGCGAGAAAGCGACTCAAGTCTACGATCAGGACACCTGGCTGCCCCAGGAAACCCTGGATGCGGTCAAGGATTATGTGGTCTCCATCAAGGGGCCCCTGACCACGCCGGTCGGCGGTGGCATTCGTTCGTTGAACGTGGCCCTGCGTCAACAACTCGACCTGTATGTGTGCCTGCGCCCGGTGCGCTGGTTTGAAGGTGTGCCCAGCCCGGTCAAAAAGCCTGGCGATG
Organism: Pseudomonas sp. NFX183; assembly: GCF_047943075.1. NCBI lineage: Bacteria > Pseudomonadati > Pseudomonadota > Gammaproteobacteria > Pseudomonadales > Pseudomonadaceae > Pseudomonas > Pseudomonas sp. NFX183. The sequence goes on from NZ_CP181333.1 coordinate 4,768,248, forward strand.
TAGACATGACGATCTTTCGTGAGAACTCCGAGGATATTTACGCCGGCATCGAGTGGAAGGCCGGCTCGCCGGAAGCGATCAAGGTGATCAAGTTTCTCAAGGAAGAAATGGGCGTCACCAAGATCCGCTTCGACCAGGACTGCGGGATTGGCGTCAAGCCGGTCTCCAAAGAGGGCACCAAACGTCTGGCGCGTAAGGCCCTGCAATATGTGGTGGATAACGACCGTGATTCGCTGACCATTGTGCACAAAGGCAACATCATGAAGTTCACCGAGGGCGCCTTCAAGGAGTGGGCCTACGAAGTGGCGGCTGAGGAATTTGGTGCGACGCTGCTCGACGGTGGGCCGTGGATGCAGTTCAAAAATCCTAAAACCGGCAAGAACGTGGTGGTCAAGGACGCCATTGCCGATGCCATGCTTCAGCAAATTCTGCTACGTCCGGCCGAATATGACGTGATCGCGACCCTCAACCTGAACGGTGACTACCTTTCCGACGCCCTGGCGGCGGAGGTGGGAGGGATTGGTATTGCGCCGGGGGCCAACCTGTCCGATACCGTGGCGATGTTCGAAGCCACCCATGGCACGGCGCCCAAGTATGCGGGCAAGGATCAGGTCAACCCGGGCTCATTGATCCTGTCGGCGGAAATGATGCTGCGCCATATGGGCTGGACCGAAGCCGCCGACTTGATCATCAAGGGCACCAATGGCGCGATTTCGGCCAAGACCGTGACCTATGACTTCGAGCGCTTGATGGACGGCGCCAAGCTGGTGTCGTCATCGGGCTTTGGTGATGCGCTGATTTCGCATATGTAAATCACGGGCGATAAAAAACCGGCCATTCTGAAGTCTCGGAATGGCCGGTTTTTTGTGGGGCACTTACTGAAAAAACTGATCAGGCCGTTTGCTTCTTCTTTGATTGAGTGGGCTGATCTGTCTTGAGCTTCTTTTCGTGCATTTCTTCAGGTGGCTGCGCCTCTGTTTGCGCCTCGGCCGCCGAGATTGCAACCGCGTGCAGTCCCTTGGGCCCCTGAATGGTTTCAAATGTCACTGCTTGGCCCGCTTTCAGCGTCTTGTACCCGTCCATGGTAATCGCTGAATAATGCGCAAAGAGATCTTCTTCGGGTTTTCCTTCTGCATTTATGAAACCGTAGCCTTTGGCATTGTTAAACCATTTGACCTTGCCATTGATCTTGACGCCAGACATACCATATCCCTCTGCACCAGACTCCATCACTGGAGTATCATCCAGTTTATCCGTCCTAACCCGAATAAATAAGGTTGACTGCGCGGACCTTTTTTACCCACTGTGGGCTCTATTGGTTGTAACACTGATTCGCCGATAGTCAAGGCGACCATTGGGTCAGAGTTGAAATTCTGACAGGTCGCCCCCATCACTGTACTTGAACCACTGACGAACCTTTCTTTCCATGCATGCAAACAGCCAGATTCGACTAACATTCAATCAGGATCGCCCCGATCAGGAACATGACGACGACGGTTCTGCGGGCATTGCTGTTCAGGAAGCGAAGCCTGCCTTACAGGCGCCGCCGATGTACAAGGTGGTTTTGTTCAATGATGACTACACACCGATGGATTTCGTGGTCGAAGTGCTCGAGGTGTTTTTTAACCTGAACCGCGAGTTGGCGACCAAGGTAATGCTGGCCGTTCACACAGAAGGACGGGCAGTATGTGGAGTGTTTACCCGCGACATCGCCGAGACAAAGGCCATGCAGGTCAACCAGTACGCCAGGGAAAGCCAGCATCCGCTACTCTGTGAAATCGAGAAGGACGGTTAACGCCGACCACTTGGGTATGAGGTGAAGCTATGTTAAACCGCGAGCTCGAAGTCACCCTCAATCTTGCCTTCAAGGAGGCCCGTTCGAAGCGTCATGAATTCATGACCGTCGAGCACCTGCTGCTGGCACTTTTGGATAACGAAGCTGCCGCCACCGTGCTACGTGCGTGCGGCGCCAACCTCGACAAACTCAAGCATGACCTGCAGGAGTTTATCGACTCCACTACGCCACTGATCCCCGTGCATGACGAGGACCGCGAAACCCAGCCAACCCTGGGCTTCCAGCGGGTCTTGCAGCGTGCGGTATTCCACGTCCAGAGCTCCGGCAAGCGTGAAGTCACAGGCGCCAATGTGCTTGTGGCTATCTTCAGCGAACAGGAAAGCCAGGCAGTGTTTCTGCTCAAGCAGCAGAGCGTTGCGCGTATTGATGTCGTCAACTACATCGCCCACGGTATCTCCAAAGTGCCAGGGCACGGCGATCATTCCGAGGGTGAGCAGGATATGCAGGACGACGAGGGCGGTGAGTCTTCTTCTTCAAGCAACCCGCTGGATGCCTATGCCAGCAACCTCAACGAGTTGGCGCGCCAGGGGCGGATCGATCCGCTGGTGGGCCGCGAGCTTGAAGTTGAGCGTGTAGCGCAGATCCTCGCGCGTCGTCGCAAAAACAACCCATTGCTGGTGGGCGAGGCGGGCGTGGGTAAAACCGCGATTGCTGAAGGCCTGGCCAAACGTATTGTCGATAATCAGGTGCCTGACCTGCTGGCCAACAGTGTCGTCTACTCCCTTGACCTGGGCGCATTGCTCGCCGGGACCAAGTACCGTGGCGACTTCGAGAAGCGCTTCAAGGCGCTGCTCGGTGAACTGAAAAAGCGCCCGCAGGCGATCCTGTTTATCGATGAGATCCACACCATCATTGGTGCCGGTGCGGCTTCCGGTGGGGTGATGGACGCCTCCAACCTGCTCAAGCCGTTGCTGTCGTCGGGTGATATCCGCTGCATCGGTTCGACCACCTTTCAGGAATTTCGCGGGGTCTTCGAGAAAGACCGCGCCTTGGCGCGTCGCTTCCAGAAAGTCGACGTGTCCGAGCCTTCGGTTGAAGACACCATCGGCATCCTGCGTGGGCTCAAGGGGCGTTTCGAAGCGCACCATGGCATCGAGTACACCGATGAGGCGTTGCGCGCAGCGGCCGAGCTGGCGTCACGCTACATCAATGACCGGCATATGCCGGACAAGGCTATCGACGTCATCGATGAGGCGGGTGCCTACCAGCGCTTGCAACCCGTCGAGAAGCGCGTGAAGCGCATCGACGTGCCTCAGGTCGAGGACATCGTGGCGAAGATCGCGCGGATTCCGCCAAAACACGTCACCAGTTCCGACAAGGAACTGCTGCGTAACCTGGAGCGTGACCTCAAGCTCACCGTGTTCGGTCAGGATGCGGCCATCGACTCGCTGTCCACCGCGATCAAGCTGTCGCGCGCGGGCCTCAAGTCGCCGGACAAGCCGGTCGGTTCGTTCCTGTTCGCAGGCCCTACCGGCGTCGGCAAAACCGAGGCAGCGCGGCAGTTGGCCAAGGCCATGGGCATTGAGCTGGTGCGCTTTGATATGTCCGAATACATGGAGCGCCACACGGTGTCGCGCCTGATCGGTGCGCCTCCGGGCTACGTCGGTTTCGACCAGGGCGGTCTGTTGACCGAGGCGATCACCAAGCAGCCGCACTGCGTGTTGCTGCTCGATGAAATCGAGAAGGCCCACCCGGAAGTCTTCAACCTGCTGCTGCAGGTCATGGACCACGGGACCCTGACTGATAACAACGGGCGCAAGGCGGACTTCCGCAACGTGATCGTGATCATGACCACCAACGCCGGTGCTGAAACCGCCGCGCGGGCTTCGATCGGCTTTACGCATCAGGATCACTCCTCTGATGCGATGGAAGTGATCAAGAAAAGCTTCACGCCGGAGTTCCGCAACCGCCTGGACACCATTATCCAGTTTGGTCGCCTCAGCCATGAGGTCATCAAAAGCGTGGTGGACAAGTTCCTTACCGAGCTTCAAGCGCAGTTGGAAGACAAGCGCGTGCAGCTGGACGTAACGGACGCGGCGCGCAATTGGTTGGCGGAGGGTGGTTACGACGCGGCAATGGGCGCTCGCCCAATGGCACGTCTGATCCAGGACAAGATCAAGCGGCCATTGGCCGAAGAGATCCTGTTCGGCGAGCTCTCCGACCATGGTGGCGTGGTGCATATCGATTTGAAGGACGGCGAGCTGACCTTCGATTTCGAAACCACGGCCGAAATGGCCTGATATCGCTGACCGCAACAAAGCAAAAAGGCGCCCAAGGGCGCCTTTTTGCTGTCTGTCTCAAACACTGAAGATCAACTGTGGGAGCTGGCTTGCCTGCGATTGGATGGGTCAGTCAGCGACGCGCTTACTGTCATACCGCTATCGCCAGGCAAGCAACTCCCTTATTAATCGCGCACACACAAAAACGCCCGGCAGAACCGGGCGTTTTGTATTGACTTGATTAACGAGCGCGGTAAGTGATGCGCCCTTTGCTCAAGTCATAGGGCGTCAGCTCGACGCGCACCTTGTCACCGGTAAGAATACGAATGTAGTTCTTGCGCATCTTGCCGGAGATATGCGCGGTTACGACGTGCCCATTTTCCAACTCCACACGAAACATGGTGTTGGGCAGGGTGTCGACGACAGTGCCTTCCATTTCGAAGCTGTCTTCTTTCGACATGCAGTAAAGCCCTCGGTATCCAGTGAATGGCCCGGTGCAACTGCGCCAGGCAAAAGCGGCGTGCATTGTGCCCGAAAAAGGGTGTTTAAGCCAAGGGGTTCTAGTTAAGCGTGACCCATCTTTGATTAATAAGTAGCTCAATCGGCCGATATTGGGTCTTGTAGTTCATCTTTTTGCAGTTTTTTATCCAGTAACCGAGGTACACCGCCTCCAGTTCCAGGCGCAAGGCTTCACCGATTTGCCACAGAATTGCAAAGCGTCCCAGGCTGCGACGTTCTTCGCTTGGCTCGTAGAACGTGTACACCGCCGACAGGCCGTTGGGCAGCAGATCGGTCACGGCCACCGCCAGCAGGCGTCCGTCCAGGCGAAACTCATAGAACCGAGAAAACGGCAGGTCGCGCACCAGGAATGTCGAAAACTGATCGCGACTGGGTGGGAACATATCGCCGTCGGCATGGCGTTGTTCGATGTAGCGCTGGTAGAGATCGAAATATTCTTCGCTGTACTGAGGCTTGGTGGCGGTCACCGTCAGGTCGGCATTGCGCTTGAGGATACGTTTCTGGTTACGGTCCGGCAAAAACTGCGCAGCCGGGATGCGTGCCGGCACGCAAGCATTGCAGTTCTGGCAATGGGGGCGGTACAGGTGATCGCCGCTGCGCCGAAAACCCATCTCTGACAGGTCGGCGTACACGTGCACGTCCATTGGCTGGCTGGGGTCGAGGAACAGCGTGGTGGCCTGCTCGTCGGGCAGATAGCTGCAAGAGTGGGCTTGAGTGGCATAAAACTTCAAGCGCGCCAGCTCGGTCATGATCAACCCTCGGGATAAGCTTTGAAATAAGTGTAAGCCAGGTGCGAGAAAGTCGCCTAGGAAACCCACGGTCCAGAGCTGGGTTGGTCCAAATGGTTGCGCAGGAAGGCCGCGAAATCACTGCGCGGTATGGCGCGCGCGCCAAGGCTGTGCAGGTGATCATTGGGCATCTGGCAGTCGATCAACACAAAACCCCAGGCCTGCAACTGCCGGGTCAGGGTGGCGAAACCGAATTTCGACGCGTTGTCGGCACGGCTGAACATGGATTCGCCAAAGAACAGTTGGCCCATCGCCAGCCCATACAGGCCGCCAACCAGTTCGCCGTCATCCCACACTTCCACCGAGTGCGCGTAGCCGCGCTGGTGCAGCTCCAGGTAGGCGCTCTGGATGCCCTCGGTGATCCAAGTGCCATCGGCGTAGCTGCGCGGTGCGGCGCACGCCTGGATGACGGCAGCGAAGTCCTGGTCGAACGTCACGCTATAACGCTGCTGGCGCAGCAGTTTGCCTAGGCTGCGCGAGACATGCAGTTCGTCGGGGAATATCACGGTGCGCGGGTCGGGTGACCACCAAAGAATCGGCTGACCTTGCGAGAACCATGGAAAGCAGCCATGGCGGTAAGCCTCGATCAGGCGTTCGGCCGACAGGTCGCCGCCGGCGGCAAGCAGGCCATTGGGTTCGCGCATGGCCTTGGCCAGCGGCGGAAAAGTCAGGGAGTCGCGTTGCAACCAGGTCAGCATGGCATCCAGGCTTACGGAAGGGGAGGGGAGTGGCAGACGGGTCGCCTGCCGCGGCAGGGGTGATTATTGTCGACACAGCGCTGTGGGGCCAGCCCGAATCGGGGATCGACGAGGATTAGCGTGAGCGCGTGTTTCTGCAACTCTGTGCCCGAGGCGCGGTCGTAATCGGGTCCAGGCAATGCAGGCCATTTGCCAAGCTTGCCTGGATTGCTAAAAACAGCTCATAAGCCTTTGTCAGCAAAGACAATGCATGCTCAAATTGAACATGCTGTGACACTTCATTTGTCTATGCTGCTCAGTGATCGGCAAGGGCGTGGCATCGCGGGCGCAAACCCGTACAATGCGGCCATTGTGGCGTTATCGCCATTTCACCCTTTCATCACCCAGTGTTAAAAGTAGATTCAGCGACGTTCGTTCATTTTTCAGCCGCTCGGATTGAGCGGTAGTGTGCAGTCATTCAACAGATGGACGCGCTAAAGGCGCAGGAAAAGACCCGTTTTGAAGAAATCCGCCGCAACACCTAAAGCAGCAGTCGTGCCGGCCTGGCGCCAGCACCTGCACTACCGACTCAAGGAAGGGGCGCTGATCGCCATCGGCGCCCTGTGCCTGTTCCTGATGATGGCCTTGCTGACCTATGGCAAGGACGATCCGGGCTGGAGCCACAACAGCAAGATCGAAGACGTGCAGAACTTCGGTGGACCTGCCGGTTCCTACAGCGCCGACATTCTGTTCATGGTGCTGGGTTACTTCGCGTATATCTTCCCGCTGTTGCTGGCGATCAAGACCTGGCAGATCTTCCGCCAGCGCCACGAGCCGTGGCAGTGGAGCGGCTGGCTGTTCTCCTGGCGCTTGATCGGCCTGGTGTTTCTGGTGCTGTCCGGTGCGGCCCTGGCGCATATCCACTTTCATGCGCCTACCGGTTTGCCGGCGGGCGCGGGCGGTGCGCTGGGCGAGAGCCTTGGCGACCTGGCGCGCAAGAGCCTGAATATCCAGGGCAGCACCTTGATGTTTATCGCGCTTTTCCTGTTCGGCCTGACGGTATTCACCGACCTGTCGTGGTTCAAGGTGATGGACGTCACCGGCAAGATCACCCTCGACCTGCTCGAATTGTTCCAGGGTGCGGCCAACCGCTGGTGGTCGGCGCGCGTTGATCGCAAACGCATGGTTGCGCAGCTGCGCGAGGTGGACACCCGCGTCAGCGAAGTGGTGGCCCCAAGCACACCAGACCGACGCGAGCAGGCCAAGGTCAAGGAACGCCTGATCGAGCGCGAGCAAGCCCTGAGCAAACATATGTCGGACCGCGAGAAGCAGGTGCCGCCGGTAATCGCCCCGGCGCCGCCCAAGGCTCCCGAGCCCAGCCATCGCGTACAGAAAGAGAAGCAGGCCCCGTTGTTTATCGACAGCGCCGTGGAAGGCACCTTGCCACCGATCTCGATTCTCGACCCGGCCGAAAAGAAACAACTCAATTATTCCCCGGAATCCCTGGCGGCCGTCGGCCATCTGCTGGAAATCAAACTCAAGGAATTCGGCGTCGAAGTTTCCGTCGACTCGATCCACCCGGGCCCGGTTATTACCCGTTACGAAATCCAGCCCGCCGCCGGCGTCAAGGTCAGCCGCATTTCCAACCTGGCCAAAGACCTGGCCCGCTCCCTGGCCGTGACCAGCGTGCGTGTGGTGGAAGTGATCCCCGGCAAGACCACCGTGGGCATCGAGATTCCCAATGAAGACCGGCAGATCGTGCGCTTCTCCGAAGTGCTGTCGACGCCGGAATACGACAACTTCAAATCGCCGGTCACCCTGGCCCTTGGCCATGATATCGGCGGCAAGCCGGTGATCACCGACCTGGCGAAAATGCCGCACTTGCTGGTTGCCGGTACCACCGGTTCCGGTAAGTCGGTAGGCGTGAACGCGATGATCCTGTCGATCCTGTTCAAGTCCGGCCCGGATGACGCCAAGCTGATCATGATCGACCCGAAGATGTTGGAATTGTCGATCTACGAGGGCATTCCGCACCTGCTCTGCCCGGTGGTCACCGACATGAAGGACGCCGCCAACGCCTTGCGTTGGAGCGTGGCCGAGATGGAGCGCCGCTACAAGCTGATGGCGAAGATGGGCGTACGAAACCTGTCCGGCTTCAACGCCAAGGTCAAGGAAGCCCAGGACGCCGGCACGCCGCTGACCGACCCGCTGTACAAGCGCGAAAATATCCACGACGAAGCGCCGCTGCTGACCAAGCTGCCGACCATCGTGGTTGTGGTCGACGAATTTGCCGACATGATGATGATCGTCGGCAAGAAGGTTGAAGAGCTGATCGCACGTATCGCCCAGAAAGCCCGGGCTGCCGGCATTCACCTGATCCTGGCGACCCAGCGGCCATCGGTGGACGTGATCACGGGTCTGATCAAGGCCAACATCCCGACGCGGATGGCGTTCCAGGTTTCCAGCAAGATCGACTCGCGCACCATCATCGACCAGGGCGGCGCCGAGCAACTGTTGGGTCACGGTGACATGCTCTACATGCCGCCCGGCACCAGCTTGCCGATCCGGGTTCACGGCGCGTTCGTTTCCGATGACGAAGTACACCGCGTGGTGGAAGCCTGGAAACTGCGCGGCGCGCCGGAATACAACGACGACATCCTCGCCGGTGTCGAAGAGGCCGGCAGCGGCTTCGACGGTGGCAGCAGCGGTGGCGACGACGACGCCGAAACCGACGCGCTGTACGACGAAGCCGTGGCGTTCGTGCTTGAAAGCCGCCGTGCCTCGATCTCTGCGGTACAGCGCAAACTGAAAATCGGCTACAACCGCGCCGCCCGCATGATCGAAGCCATGGAAAACGCTGGCGTCGTGACCGCAATGAACACCAACGGCTCGCGCGAAGTCATCGCCCCCGGGCAGATGCGCGACTGATCTCGTGCCGCGTGGCAGCACGCGGCTCGCCTTAACGACTCAATGAGGACTCCCATGCGTCTTATCCGCATGCTGTTGTTGCCGGCCCTGGCCCTGACTGCTGTTTCGGCCCACGCTGATCCGGCCTCCGTGGCCAGCCTGACCAACCTGTTGGACAAATCCAAGACCCTGACGGCGCGCTTCTCCCAGCTGACCCTGGATGGCGGCGGCACCCAGTTGCAGGAAACCGCCGGTGAAATGGCCGTGCAGCGCCCGGGCCTGTTTTACTGGAAAACCGACGCGCCGAACGAGCAGACCATCGTCTCCGACGGCCAGAAAGTCACCTTGTGGGACCCGGACCTGGAGCAGGCGACCATCAAAAAGCTCGACCCGCGCCTGAACCAGACGCCGGCGCTGCTGCTGTCGGGCGATGTGTCGAAAATCAGCGACAGTTTTGATATCACCTCCAAGCAAACCAGCAACGTGATTGAGTTCACCCTCAAGCCTAAGTCCAAGGACACGTTGTTCGACAGCCTGCAGCTATCGTTTGGCAATGGCGTGATCAACAACATGCGCCTGATCGACAGCGTTGGTCAGCGCACCGATATCTTGTTCTCCGCGGTCAAGGCCAACGGCGTTGTCGATGCCTCCAAGTTCAAGTTCGTCATCCCCAAGGGTGCCGACGTGATCCAGGAATAAACTGTTTAGAGGTTTCAAGCGCTGCCCATGGATTTGTTTCGAAGTGACCCGATTGCTCAACCCTTGGCCGCGCGTTTGCGTTCGACCAACCTGGACGAGTACGTCGGGCAAGAACACCTGCTCGCTCGCGGCAAGCCATTGCGCGAAGCCCTGGAGCAGGGTGCGCTGCACTCGATGATTTTCTGGGGGCCGCCAGGCGTGGGTAAGACCACCCTGGCGCGCTTGCTGGCGAAGGTCTCGGATGCGCACTTCGAAACGGTTTCGGCGGTGTTGGCGGGGGTCAAGGAGATCCGCCAGGCGGTTGAGGTGGCCAAGCAGCAGGCCGGGCAGTATGGCAAGCGCACCATCCTGTTCGTTGATGAGGTGCATCGCTTCAACAAGTCGCAGCAGGATGCGTTTTTGCCGTATGTGGAGGACGGCACGCTGATTTTTATCGGCGCCACCACCGAAAACCCGTCGTTTGAACTCAACAACGCGCTGCTGTCGCGGGCGCGGGTCTATGTGCTCAAGAGCCTGGACGAAGCGGCGATGCGCAAGCTGTTGCAGCGTGCATTGAGCGAAGACAAGGGCCTGGGCAAGCGCCAGCTCAGCCTCAGCGACGAAGGCTTCAAGATTTTGATGAGCGCCGCCGATGGCGACGGTCGTCGCTTTCTCAACCTGCTGGAAAACGCGTCGGATCTGGCTGAAGACCACAGCGAGATCGGCGTCGACCTCCTGCAAAGCCTGCTGGGCGACACCCGCCGGCGCTTCGACAAGGGCGGCGAAGCCTTCTACGACCAGATATCGGCGCTGCACAAATCCGTACGCGGCTCCAACCCTGACGGCGCGCTGTACTGGTTTGCGCGGATGATCGACGGCGGCTGCGACCCGTTGTACCTGGCGCGCCGTGTGGTGCGCATGGCCAGCGAAGACATCGGCAATGCCGACCCGCGCGCGCTGAGCCTGTGCCTCGCCGCCTGGGAAGTGCAGGAACGCCTCGGCAGCCCGGAAGGCGAGTTGGCGGTCGCGCAGGCCATCACTTACTTGGCGTGCGCACCCAAAAGCAACGCCGTGTACATGGGCTTCAAGTCGGCCCTGCGCGCCGCGGCCGAACACGGCTCGCTGGAAGTGCCGTTGCACCTGCGCAACGCCCCGACCAAGCTGATGAAACAATTGGGCTACGGCGACGAATACCGCTATGCCCATGACGAGCCGGACGCCTATGCCGCCGGTGAAGATTATTTTCCCGATGAGCTTGAGCCGCAGCCGTTCTACCAGCCGGTGCCCCGTGGGCTGGAGCTGAAGATTGGTGAAAAGCTCAATCACCTCGCCCAACTCGATCGCCTCAGCCCCAAACAGCGGAGAAAGTAGTGCTCAAGACCATTCTTGCCGTGTCCGTAGCCGGCATCGCTGGTACATTATTGCGTTTCGCCACCGGTACCTGGGTGAGCGCCAATTGGCCCAAGCATTTTTATGCGGCGACCCTGGCGGTCAACCTGGTGGGTTGCTTGATCATCGGGCTGTTGTACGGCTGGTTCCTGTTGCGCCCGGAAGTGCCGATTGAGATTCGCGCCGGCTTGATTGTCGGCTTTGTAGGCGGTCTGACGACCTTTTCATCCTTTTCACTGGATACGCTGCGCCTGCTGGAAAGCGGGCAAGCCCTGGTCGCCTTCGGCTACTTGGGCATCAGCGTGTTCGGCGGGCTGCTCGCCACCTGGGCTGGCCTGTCCTTGACCAAACTTTGATAACGAGAGACCGACATGCTCGATTCCAAACTGTTACGTAGCAACCTTCAGGACGTAGCGGACCGCCTGGCATCCCGTGGCTTTGCCTTGGATGTTGCGCGCATCGAAGCGCTGGAAGAACAGCGCAAGACCGTCCAGACCCGCACCGAAGCACTGCAGGCTGAGCGCAATGCACGTTCCAAATCCATCGGTCAGGCCAAGCAGCGCGGTGAAGACATTGCGCCGCTGATGGCCGACGTCGAGCGTATGGGCACTGAGCTGTCCGACGGCAAAGTCGAGCTGGAAGGCATTCAGAGCGAGCTGGACTCGATCCTGCTGGGCATCCCCAACCTGCCGCACGAATCGGTGCCGATTGGCGAAGACGAAGACGGCAACGTCGAGGTGCGCCGCTGGGGCACGCCCAAGGCCTTTGATTTCGAGATCAAGGACCACGTTGCGCTCGGCGAGCTGACCGGTGGTCTGGATTTTGAAACCGCCGCCAAAATGTCCGGCGCACGCTTTGCCTTGCTGCGCGGCCCGATCGCGCGCATGCACCGCGCCCTGGCGCAGTTCATGATCAACCTGCACACCGCCGAGCACGGCTACGAAGAGGCCTACACCCCGTACCTGGTGCAGGCGCCGGCGCTGATGGGCACCAGCCAGCTGCCGAAATTCGAAGAAGACCTGTTCAAGATCAGCCGCGACGGCGAAGCCGACCTGTACCTGATCCCGACGGCCGAAGTGTCGCTGACCAACATCGTCGCCGGCGAGATCCTCGACGCCAAGCAGCTGCCGATCAAGTTCGTAGCCCACAGCCCGTGCTTTCGCAGTGAAGCCGGTGCTTCGGGGCGCGATACCCGCGGCATGATCCGCCAGCACCAGTTCGACAAAGTCGAGATGGTGCAAGTGGTCGAGCCGTCGACCTCGATGGAAGCCCTGGAAGGCCTGACCGCCAACGCCGAGCGCGTGCTGCAACTGCTGGAGCTGCCGTATCGCGTCCTGGCGCTGTGCACCGGCGACATGGGGTTCAGTGCCGTGAAGACCTACGACCTCGAAGTGTGGGTGCCGAGCCAGGACAAATACCGCGAGATTTCGTCGTGCTCCAACTGCGGTGATTTCCAGGCCCGTCGCATGCAGGCGCGTTTCCGCAACCCGGAAACCGGCAAGCCGGAGCTGGTGCACACCCTCAACGGTTCGGGTCTGGCCGTCGGCCGTACGCTCGTAGCCGTGTTGGAAAACTACCAGCAGGCTGACGGTTCGATTCGTGTACCTGAAGTGCTCAAGCCTTACATGGCGGGCGTTGAGGTCATCGGCTAAATGGAATTTCTGCCGCTGTTTCATAACCTGCGCGGCAGTCGTGTGTTGGTCGTCGGTGGCGGGGAGATTGCCTTGCGCAAATCCCGGCTGCTGGCCGACGCCGGTGCGTTGTTGCGGGTGGTTGCTCCCCAGATCGAAGACCAGTTGCGTGAACTGGTGCTGGGCAGTGGCGGGGAACTGATTTTGCGCGGTTATCAGGAGCCCGACCTCGACGGTTGCACCCTGATCATCGCCGCGACCGACGACGAGCCGCTGAACGCGCAAGTGTCCAGTGATGCCAAGCGTCGCTGCGTGCCGGTCAACGTGGTGGACGCGCCAGCCTTGTGCAGCGTGATCTTCCCGGCGATTGTCGACCGTTCGCCCTTGGTGATTGCAGTGTCCAGTGGCGGCGATGCGCCGGTGCTGGCACGCCTGATCCGCGCCAAGCTGGAAACCTGGATTCCGTCCACCTATGGCCAATTGGCCGGGTTGGCGGCGCGTTTTCGTGCCCAGGTCAAAGGTTTGTATCCGGATGTGCAGCAGCGTCGCGCGTTCTGGGAAGAAGTTTTCCAGGGCCCGATTGCCGACCGCCAGTTGGCCGGGCAGGGCGATGAAGCCGAGCGCCTGCTGATCGAAAAGGTCAACGGGAAACCGCCGCATGCGCCGGGCGAAGTTTACCTGGTGGGCGCAGGCCCGGGTGATCCGGACCTGCTGACCTTCCGCGCCTTGCGCCTGATGCAGCAAGCCGACGTGGTGCTGTACGACCGCTTGGTGGCGCCGGCCATTCTCGAGCTGTGCCGTCGCGATGCCGAACGGGTTTACGTCGGCAAGCGTCGCGCCGACCACGCCGTGCCGCAGGACCAGATCAACCAGCAATTGGTGGACTTGGCCAAGCAAGGCAAGCGTGTGCTGCGTCTCAAGGGTGGCGACCCGTTCATCTTTGGCCGTGGTGGCGAAGAGATCGAGGAGTTGGCGGCCCACGGCATTCCGTTTCAGGTGGTGCCGGGTATCACGGCAGCCAGTGGTTGCGCGGCGTATGCCGGGATTCCGCTGACCCATCGCGACTATGCGCAGTCGGTGCGGTTTATCACCGGGCATTTGAAAAACGGTACCTCGGACCTGCCTTGGCATGACCTCGTTGGCCCCTCGCAAACCTTGGTGTTTTACATGGGCTTGATCGGCTTGCCGATCATCTGCGAACAACTGATCAAGCATGGTCGCTCGGCGGATACGCCGGCGGCATTGATCCAGCAGGGCACCACCTCCAATCAGCGTGTCTTCACCGGCACCCTGGCGGATTTGCCGCGCATGGTGGCGGAGCATGAAGTGCATGCGCCAACACTGGTGATCGTCGGTGAAGTGGTGGTGTTGCGCGAAAAGCTGAAGTGGTTCGAAGGCGCACAGTCCCAGGTCTGACACGGCTCTTGGAGTGCGTGGTTTGAATGTGGCGAGCGGGCTTGCCCCGCGTTGGGCTGCGCAGCGGCCCTAAAACCAGACACCGCGGTTTGCTTGGCAGAACGCGGTGTTTTTACGGGGGCTGCGGCGCAGCCCAACGCGGGGCAAGCCCGCTCGCCACGAAAGCCCAATCGCTACCGGAAGAGGAGGGTCAGTTCCAGACGGCTTTACCGCTCAGCCGCTCGCGATCATGCCCGGCATCAAAATGCTGCAACGGCCCTTTCGGCACAATCCCCGTCGGATTAATGGTGCGATGGCTCGCGTAGTAATGCCCCTTGATATGCGCAAAATCCACCGTCTCGGCCACGCCTGGCCACTGATACATCTCCCTCAGCCAGTTCGACAAACTCGGGTAATCGGCAATCCGCCGCAGGTTGCATTTGAAGTGGCTGTAATACACCGCATCAAAGCGAATCAGCGTGGTGAACAGCCGCACATCGGCTTCGGTCAGGTATTCGCCGGCCAAATAGCGGTGCTTACCCAAGTGCTGCTCCAGGTGGTCCAGTTCGGCAAACACATCGTCAAACGCGCTTTCATAAGCCTTTTGCGAGGTGGCGAAGCCTGCGCGGTACACGCCGTTGTTCACGGCGGGGTAGATGCGCTCATTCAGTGCGTCAATCGCCTGGCGAAGCCCCTCGGGATAGAAGTCCAGCGTGTTGCCGGTCAGGTGGTTGAACGCGCTGTTGAACATGCGGATGATCTCCGCCGACTCATTACTGACGATGCGCTTGAGCTTCTTGTCCCACAGCACCGGCACGGTCACGCGGCCAGTGTAGTCGGCGGTGTCGGCGGTGTAGCGCTGATGCATGTAGGCAAAATCGTCGAACTTGTCGCCGGTAGAGCCGTGGGCCTTGTCGAAGGTCCAGCCGTTTTCCAGCATCAACCAACTGACCACGGACACCTCGATCAGGCTTTCCAGGCCCTTGAGCTTGCGCAGGATCAGGGTGCGATGCGCCCAGGGGCAGGCGAGGGAAACATACAGGTGGTAGCGACCGGCTTCGGCCTTGAAGCCACCTTCGCCACTCGGGCCGGGCTCACCGTCGGCGGTCACCCAATTGCGGCGCTGTGCCTGCTCGCGTTGGAAAGCGCCGTCTGCGCTACTTTCGTACCACTGGTCTTTCCAGTGTCCTTCGATCAGCAAACCCATGACTGGCTCCTTGGCTAATAAGCGTTGGAGGCCAGTGTAAAGGGATGAGTTCGAACTAAAAGCGCAAAGACTGCGGGGGAATGATCGATTAAATCGATTTGTCCCGCGCATCCCAGTATTGCTGGGCCAATGCGAACGCCTGCTCTCGCGGATGGCCGATACCGCGTAATGCCAGGGCCATGGTCGCGATCAGCGCCAGTTGCGGGTAACTGTCTTCAGCGTCACCCCGCCACACGGCTTTCAGGTGTTCGGGTTCCAGACTGGCAGGTTTGACGTGGCGTTGGGCGGAGAGGGCGGGCCATTCTTCATCCCAGCTTTGGCCGCCAGTGGTGCCATACAGGTGACTGATGGTGTCCGGGTTGATCTCGACTTCGCCGCCATCGCCCTTGACCACGATCACATTGTCGCCAAGCAGGCCGCTGGCATCGCGATGTACGCCCTGGTAACCGGGGTGGAAAATGCTTTGCAGGCCGCAGCGCGCATTCAGCGGGTTGAGCAGGCGCGCCAGCGAGTGGATCGGCGAGCGCAGGCCCAAGGTGTTGCGCAGGTCGATCATGCGTTGCAGTTGTGGTGCCCAGTCGCCCAGGGGGATAAACGCGAGGTTGCCGTGTTCGAGCGCCGTTTCGACCTGCTGCCAGTTACGGCACAACGGGATCTGTAAACCTTCCAGCAATTGCTCGGTGTACAACCGGCCAGCGGTGTGCGCACCGCCGCCGTGCATGAGTATGCGCACCCCGTTTTGCGCCAGGCACTTGGCTGCCAGCAAATACCACGGCAGATGACGTTTTTTACCGGCGTAGGTTGGCCAGTCGACATCCACCTTCAGCGCCGGCGCGTTCAGGCGTTCGCGCACGGCTTGGGTGAAACCTGCGAGCTCTTCCGGGCTTTCTTCCTTGTGGCGCAGCAACATCAGGAAGGCGCCGAGCTGGGTGTCCTCGACCTTCTCGTCGAGCAGCATGCCCATGGCTTCGCGGGCTTCCTCACGGGTGAGGTTGCGCGCGCCGCGCTTGCCTTTGCCCAGGATGCGCACGAACTGCGCAAACGGGTGTTCGGCAGGGGTTTCAAAGGTCAGCGGGGCAAAGTCGGTCATAAGCAATTCGTCGGCCTGGGCAGGCCCGCCAACTTGGCGGCGAGTTTGGCGGGAGTGCCGTTGAACAGTGTGTTGAGGTGCAGGCTGTTGCCCTTTTCCGGTCCCAGCTTCAAGGCGGTGTACTTGATCAGTGGGCGCGTGGCCGGGGACAGCTGGAACTCTTCATAGAACCCGCGCAGCAGTTCGAGGATTTCCCAATGGGCGGCGGTCAATTCCAGGGGCTCGGCGGCGGCCAGCGCGTTGGCGACCTCTGCAGACCAGTCATTGAGGTCGACGAGGTAGCCGTCCTTGTCCAATTCGAGGGTGCGTTCGCCTACGGTCAGGGTGTTCATAGCCAGCTGTTGACCTTGTCGTAGTCGATGGACAGCTGCACAAAACCCGGGTAGTCCACGCTGTCGGCCCAGTCCGGTAGCGGCAGGTTGCGCGCCTGCATGTCTTCGGCCAGTACAAAAACCTTCACGCCTCTGGTTTGCAGCGCCGCGTTGTGCAGGCCGTAGGCGCCGTCGCCGCACAGCATAATCGCGTCCGCACTGCCGCACACGCGCAGGCAACTGGCGAGGCGGCTATCGGTAAACGGTGAATGAGACACCACATGTAAAGTCGACATCAGAGGGTAATCACCTGGTCGTAACGGTCAATCAATTTGCAAATAGCGTCGTTGCTCAGTGCCTGGGCGCTGGCAGGGGCTGTGAGCCCGCGTTCGGCCAGGCTGTGGCCGCAGGCGAACACGTCATCAATGCCAAACAGGCCCAACGCCTGCAGGTTGGCACTCAAATCCTTTTGCTGCACGGCGTTGGCGTTTTGCTGCGGCGCCAGTTGAAACACGCCGTCGTCCATAAACAGCAGGCCGATCGGCAAGTCGAACGCCCCGCCGGCCAGCACAATATCCAGGGCTTCGCGCGCGCTTGGCCCGGACCATGGCGCCTGGCGGCTGATTACCAATAAGGATCTGGACATGTCACGGCCCTCCAAAACAGATCAGGCGGTCGGCGGCCTGGGCGGCATCGTGCAATTGCCCAAGGCCCGACAAGGCCCACGGCGCATCCAGGTTCACCGCGCTGCGTTGATAGCGCGTGGCTTCTTCGCTATTGAGCACGCCACGGCGCAAGGCGGCGGCAATGCACACCACGCCGTCCAGCTGGTGCGCGCTGACAAATTCGCGCCATTGCCGGGCAATATCTTGCTCATCCTGGGGCGCGACGATGTTGCTGGAGGCGCTGTACACGCCGTCCTGATAAAAAAACAGCCGCACTATTTCATGCCCACCGGCAATCGCCGCTTGGGCAAACAGCAAGGCGCGGCGCGAGGAGGGCGCGTGGGCGGCGGAAAACAGCGCAATTGCGAACTTCATGGAACACTCTGCAAGCAAACGTGGGCCAATGATAAAGCCGCCGCGTCGAAAAAGCCCGCCGTGATCAAAACGGTCACCCTTGCTGATCGTTCTGACGATTGCCGGTAGGATCAAGCCTGCCTACGCTGTGGGCATTCGAAACCGAAATGGAGTCTCCATGTCAGGTCCCTTGGCGTCCCTCAAAGTGCTGGATTTTTCCACCTTGCTACCTGGCCCGTTCGCGTCCTTGATGCTCGCGGACATGGGCGCCGAGGTGCTGCGGATCGAATCGCCTACGCGCGTGGATCTGTTGCGCGTTCTGCCACCGCATGATCACGGCACATCGGCCAGCCACGCCTACCTCAATCGCAATAAGCGCAGCCTGGCGCTGGACCTCAAGCAGGCCGAGGCGCTGGAGATCGTGCGTGAGCTGGTCAAGGACTACGACATCGTCCTTGAGCAGTTTCGCCCCGGCGTAATGGAGCGTTTGGGACTGGGTTATGCGGCGCTCAAGGCGATCAACCCCAGGCTGATCTACGTATCGATCACCGGCTACGGCCAGACTGGCCCCTATAAGGACCGCGCCGGGCACGATATCAATTACCTGGCGCTGGCCGGCATTGCCAGCCACACCGGGCGCCAGGACAGCGGGCCACTGCCGCTGGGCGTGCAATTGGCGGATGTGGCCGGTGGTTCGCTGCACGCGGTGGTCGGGTTGCTGGCGGCGGTGATAGCGCGTCAGCACAGCGGCGCTGGCCAGCACCTGGATGTGAGCATGACGGACTGTTCGTTCAGCCTGAACGCCATGGCCGGCGCGGGTTACCTGGCCTGTGGGGTCGAGCCGGAGTGGGAGACTCAGGTACTCAACGGCGGCAGTTTTTATGATTACTACCGCACGCGCGACGGGCGCTGGATGTCCGTCGGCAGCCTGGAGCCTGCGTTTATGCAGCAGCTGTGCGCGGCGCTGGGGCGGCCGGAGTTGGCGGCGCAGGGGTTCTCGCCCAGGCCGGAACAGCAAAAAGCCCTGAAGCTGGCGCTGCAGGTTGAGTTCGAGACGCGTAGTTTTGCTGAGTTGTGTGAGCTGTTTGCCGGGGTGGATGCGTGTGTTGAGCCGGTCTTGAGCCTGAGTGAAGCGGTGGAGCACCCGCAGTTGAAGGCGCGGAAGCTGATCAGCCAGGTGCCACGCGGCGATGGTTCGACGCAGGCGCAAATCGCATGCCCGTTGAAATTTTCAGAGGGGTTGCCAGAGCCTCGGCATATTGGGGCGGCGGTGGGGGCGCATACGGATGAAGTGTTGGAAGAGCTTGGGCTCAGTGCGCAACGAATTGCAGAATTGCGGCTGGCCAAGGTGATTGGTTAACTGTTCGGCCGCTATCGCAGGCAAGCCAGCTCCCACATTTGATCGGCGGCACGCTCAAAATGTGAAAGCTGGCTTGCCTGCGATGGGGCCCTCACTCCACCCGGGTTTCCCCGGTGTACACCAAGGTATGCCGGCACCGCCTGCACAAATACCGTCGCCCCTGGTTCACCAACCCATGGCGCTGGGCTGAAAACGGGAAATCACTGTCGGCACACGGGCAGCGATAGATGTAACGCGTGACTTGCCGACGCTTGATTGCATAGGTGTGGCAGCGATCCGGCGGCAGTTCGTATACCCCGCGCATGATCAATTGCCATTCCTCGCCATGGGGCTGGATGCGTTCGCCAAACAATTGATGGGCGATCAGGTGCGCAACCTCATGGGCCACGGTCTGCTTGAGGAAATGTTGGCTGTTTTCACGGTACAGCTGTGGGTTGAAGCGCAGCAGGTTCTCGTGCAAATGCGCGACACCGGCCTTCTGGCCCCGCAGCTTGAGGCTGACCTGGGGGCGTTTAAAGCTTCGTTTAAAAAAGGATTCGGCTTGCAGGAAACAATCTTCGACGCGGGTATTGAGCTGCTCGGGCATGCTGACCATCTCTCCAGAGGCGCCCAGTATGCCGCAAAAGCAGGTGTTTCCGAATCTGTCAGGCGCCGAATGGTCATGCATGACGCACAAAGCCACCTTGCGGTGGCTTTGCCTGCGGGGTCAGCCGCTCAGTTGGTGTAGATCGGGCCTACGCCCAAGCCCCAGACGATCACGGTGAACGCCATGATCGCCACCAGTACCACCAGGCCCACCGCCAGCACCGAGCTGGAAAACAGGAACCCCTCGTCCGGGTCGATGCTCATGAACGTGGGCAGCCCCACATACAGCAGGTACACCGTGTAACAGATGGCGGCCGTGCCGACGACCATGCCCAGCCACATATGCGGATACAACGCCGCCAGCCCACCGATAAACAGCGGGGTCGCTGTGTAGGTGGCAAATGCCACGCACCGCGCCATGCTGGGGCTGGCGTCGTAGGTACGGGCCATCCAATGAATGAACGCGCCCATTACCGCCACGCCGCCGAGCATGGCCGCGTACGACATCAGGGTCATCCATAGAGCGCTTTCCTGGGTCAGCATCACCGCCGCCCGGCTGCCGATGACCCAGCCCACCCGGGTAGTGCCGATAAACGCCGAAACGGCGGGGATCGCCGCGAGAATCAGGGTGTGAGTCAGGTACATGTGGCCGATACTTTCTTCCTTATCGCCACGAATTTCCCGCCATTCCTGGTCGGGATGGGTAAACAGCCCCACGACGTGATGGATCATGCCAGTCACTCCTGTCGTTATTACCATCGCCCCCCATCGGAGCGCCCACGGGCCAAAGGCCTCAAAGGTCCCGGATAGTTGTGCGACCTTACGTCGCAGTATAGGAAGTGATGACCGGAAAAACTGTAGGGCTTTAGAGCAAATTGCGCTGTAAAGAGTGGCGCTAATCGCGGTGAGGTCTGTCAGTAATGACTCGGTCCACTGTGAAGGTCGGCTTGCCTGCAATAGCGGTGGGCCAGCGAATTTTAATGGTTGTGTGACACCGCTATCGCAGGCAAGCCAGCTCCCACAATGGAACTCGGTCGGTCATGAAGGTAAAATACCCGGCTTTTCGTCACACACCTCTAGCGGATCCAAGCGCCATGGGCACTCTTACGGTCAACCAGAACAAACTGCAAAAACGCCTGCGTCGCCTGGCCGGTGAAGCGGTCGCCGATTTCAACATGATCGAGGACGGCGACAAGGTCATGGTCTGCCTCTCCGGCGGCAAAGACAGTTACACCATGCTCGACGTGCTGCTGCACCTGCAAAAGGTCGCGCCGATCAAGTTCGAGATCGTCGCTGTCAACATGGACCAGAAACAGCCGGGCTTCCCCGAGCACGTATTGCCTGCCTACCTGAAAGCGCTGGGCATCGAGTACCACATCGTCGAAAAAGACACCTATTCGGTGGTCAAGGATTTGATCCCGGAAGGCAAGACCACCTGCTCGCTGTGCTCGCGTCTGCGCCGTGGCACGCTCTACACCTTTGCCGATGAGATCGGCGCGACCAAGATGGCCCTCGGTCATCACCGTGATGACATCGTCGAGACGTTTTTCCTCAATATGTTCTTCAACGGCTCCCTCAAGGCCATGCCGCCCAAGCTGCGCGCCGATGACGGCCGCAACGTGGTGATCCGGCCGCTCGCGTATTGCAACGAGAAAGACATCCAGGCCTACTCCGACTTCAAGCAATTCCCGATCATAGCGTGCAACCTGTGCGGCTCCCAGGAAAACCTGCAGCGCCAGGTGGTCAAGGAAATGCTCTTGGACTGGGAGCGCAAGACCCCGGGGCGCACTGAAAGCATCTTCCGCAGCCTGCAGAATGTGATCCCCTCGCAGCTGGCCGACCGCAACCTGTTCGACTTCACCAGCCTGAAAATCGATGAGAGCGCCGCGTCGCGCTTCGTCAATGTTGTGAACCTCTAACACGTTTCAACGCTCTGAAAGACGGCGCTTACGGGCGCCGTCTTCAATTCAATTGCCAGGAGAGGGCATGCGCGATTACAAGTGGCTGCACGAATATTGTCTGAACCGTTTTGGTTCAGCGGCCGAGTTGGAAGCCCACCTGCCTGTGCCCAAGACCCCGGCACAGTTGCGCAAAATCAGTGACGATCGCTACCTGTCGACCCTGGCGCTGCGCGTATTTCGTGCCGGGCTCAAGCACAGTGTGGTGGATGGCAAGTGGCCCGCGTTCGAGCAGGTGTTTTTCGGTTTTGACCCGGAAAAGGTCGTGCTGATGGGCGCCGAACACCTGGAGCGCCTGATGCAGGACACGCGCATCATTCGTCACCTGGGCAAGCTCAAAAGCGTGCCGCGCAATGCGCAGATGATTCTGGACATTGAGCAGGAAAAGGGCAGCTTCGGCGCGTTTGTTGCCGACTGGCCGGTGACCGATATCGTCGGTCTGTGGAAGTACCTGAGCAAGCACGGCCACCAGTTGGGCGGGCTGTCGGCGCCGCGTTTTTTGCGCATGGTGGGCAAGGACACGTTTGTACCGAGCTATGACGTGGTGGCGGCGTTGAATGCGCAGAAGATCGTCGACAAAGTGCCGACCAGCCTGCGGGATTTGGCGACGGTGCAGGGCGCGTTCAACCAATGGCACGCCGAGAGTGGGCGGCCGATGTGTCAGTTGTCGATGATGTTGGCTTACACAGTGAATCATTGAGGCCGAGTTGATCCTATCGCAGGCAAGCCAGCGCCCACATTTGATCGGCGGCGCGTTCAAAATGTGGGCGCTGGCTTGCCTGCGATAGCGGTCTTCAGGCCGGCTGCAAATCTGCCGCCAGCCGCCGATTCAACTGATGCCGCCAGCGCACATATAACAGTGCGGTACAAAACACCGCCAGGCTCGCGAGCATTTCCAGCACCCCGAACCACTGCCGGTTTGGGTCATAGGCCGCCAGCGCGCCCTTGATGAAATACAAGTTCACCACAAAGCACATCCACGAATGCCCGCGTGCGCTGCCGAGCAGCATGCCCGGCGCCAGCACCAGCAGCGGCACCAGTTCGATCAGCAGAATCACCCACGGGCGCGCGCCGTGCAGGTCGGCGACGAACAGGTAATACCCGCACAGCAACCCCACCAGCCCAAGAAACGCCAGCAGGCTGAGCACGCGTGCGACGTTGACCCGTGGTTCCAGCCACGCCTGGGGCGGCAGGGCCTTAGGCTTTCTGGCCACGGCCGTTCTCCAGCAACATGGCGGTGGTGGCCAGGCGCAGGCCGAGGGCGCGGCACAGGGTGATTTCGTGTTGGTCGAGCATGCGCTTGCCGTCGGGCCCCGAGTGATGGCTGGCACCGTACGGCGTGCCGCCGCCCTGGGTGTCGAGCAGTGCTTGTTCGCTGTAGGGCAGGCCGGTGATCAACATGCCATGGTGCAGCAATGGCAGCAGCATCGACATCAGCGTGGTTTCCTGGCCGCCGTGCAGGCTGGCCGTGGAAGTGAACACGCCGGCTGGCTTGCCGACGAGGGCGCCGGTCAGCCACAGGTTGCTGGTGCCGTCGAGGAAATACTTGAGCGGCGCGGCCATGTTGCCAAAGCGGGTCGGGCTGCCGAGGGCCAGGCCCGAGCAGTTTTTCAGGTCATCGAGGCTGGCATACAGCGCGCCTTCGTCGGGAATGCTCGGTGCCACCGCTTCACACTCGGTGGAAATCGCCGGCACGGTGCGCAATCTGGCTTCCATCCCGCCCTGCTCGATACCGCGAGCAATCTGGCGGGCCATTTCGCTCACCGAGCCATTGCGGCTGTAATACAACACCAGCACATACGGCGCGGTCACGGCAGCAGCTCCAGCAGGTTTTCCGGCGGGCGGCCAATGACGGCTTTATCGGCGGTTTCCAGGATCGGGCGTTCCATCAGCTTCGGGTGTTCGGCAATCGCGGCGATCAGTTGCGCCTCGCTGAGGCTGGCGTCGGCCAGGTTGAGAGCTTTGTATTCGTCTTCGCCGGTGCGCAGCAATTGGCGTGCGCTGATGCCCAGCTTGCCCAGCAGGGTCTTCAATTGCGCGGCGTTCAGCGGGGTTTCGAGGTAGCGCACGACGGTGGGTGTGAGGCCGCGGGCTTCCAGCAGTTCGAGCGCACCGCGGGATTTCGAGCAGCGCGGGTTGTGATAAAGCGTCAGATCGGTCATGTGCGGGTCGCATCTTGCGTAAGGTGGCGAGTATTCTACCTGCGCAGCGTCCTGTCCTTAAACCGTAAGAGGCGATAGGTCGCAGCCAACGTTCATTTTTTTGCGAAGGATTACCCCATGACAAGGCGACTGATCGGTGCATTGGCGATCATCACAACCCTGCTGCTCAGCGGCTGCGGTAACGACTACGGCGTTGACCAATACGGTAAGAAGGTCGCGTCAGAACGCTTGGACAAACAGTGGGTGGTGCTCAATTACTGGGCGGAATGGTGTGGCCCGTGCCGCACGGAGATCCCGGAACTCAATGCCTTGGCCGAGCAGCTCAAAGGGCAGAACGTTGGGGTTTTCGGGGTCAACTTTGACAATGTGCAGGGTGAAGAACTCAAGGCCGCCAGCGAGAAGCTGGGGATCGAGTTCACCGTACTGGCGCAGAACCCGGAAGAGATTTTCGATATCCCGCGCAGCGAGGCGTTGCCGGTGACCTACATCATTGATGACAAGGGCAAGGTGCGCGAGCAGTTGATGGGTGAGCAGACGGCGCAAGGCGTGCTCGCCAAGCTCAAAGCCCTACGCGGTTAACTGTGTGGGAGCGGGCTTGCCTGCGATGCGGGCGACCCGGTATGCCTGTGATACCGAGTCGATGCTGTCTCAGGCAAGCCAGCTCCCACAGCAAAACCGGTGTGCAATGAAGTCGATCAGCCTTCTTCAAGCCACAGCCGAATAGGCTTGCCTTCAGCCGGCCAGAAACGCGTCTGCTCGATCGGCGAGATGTCCCAACGCTCGACGCCTTGCAGGGCCTGGAAGAAGCGGTGCTCCTGCTCCATCAAGGCCTCGGCGCAGAGTTTGCGAGTGCTGCCGATCTTGCCGAAGTTCAGCTTGTCACCCTCTACGGTGTACGGCGCAAACCAGTGGTTGCAACCGCCATTGCCGTAGGCGCGACCATCGGCGCCAAGGGTGACGGTCAGGTGCGCGTAATCCATCAGCGGCCGTTCACCAATCCATTCCACCACGTAGCTGTGATCCTGCTTGAGCTTCACCGCATCGCCGGCGCAGCCGGTCAGGCCAATGCCGACGGCCGCGAGCAGCAGCAGGCCTTTCATTGCGCGGCCTGCTGGCATTTAGGGCAGCGGTGCTTGTCGCCTTCGCTGGCCCAGCCCAATGCCTTGATGCGCGCGTTGGCGGCAGGTTGCAGCGGCTCTTTGGTCAGCTTGGTTTCTACCGCGAATTCAAATTCCAGCACGGTGTCGCAGCTGTCGCAGTTGACCTTCCAGGTATGAATCTCCAGCTCGCCGAATTTCGGCCCCTGGGCCATGGCGACCCATTGGCCTGCCGGGCGGATGGAGTAGCGCGCATCACCTTCGACGGTCAGGCGCATCGACAGGGTTTTACTGCCACGCAGGGTGACGATCAGTACGTCGCCGTGTTTGATCGAACCACCGTTGCCGGTGACTTGATAACGGCCCGGCACCAGGGCGCGGCATTCGATCAGGGTGTGTTGCGGGCTCAGCAAGCTGAAGCGGAAATCGTGTTCGGCCATGGATCCTCCAAATAGGCGCGGCATCCTACCATGGGTGCCGGCCTATCATGAGCCTGGTATGTGACCGCCGATCATCCTTCGACCAGGTTCTGCGGCTGGCCTTTGGCCCACGCGGCAATATTGCCCAATGTGGTGCTGGCGATGGCCGCCAGGGCCTCGCGGGTGAGAAATGCCTGGTGCGCGGTGATGATCACGGTGGGGAACGTCAGCAGGCGTGCGAGCACGTCGTCTTGCAGCGGCAGGTCGGAGCGGTCTTCGAAAAACAGCTGGGCCTCTTCTTCATACACATCCAGCCCCAGGTAGCCGAGTTGGCCGTCCTTGAGGGCTTCGATCAGCGCCGGCGTGTCCACCAGCCCGCCACGGCCGGTGTTGATCAGCATTGCGCCGCGCTGCATCTGCGCCAGGGAGCGGGCGTTGATCAGGTGTTTGCTGTCGGCGGTCAGCGGGCAGTGCAGGCTGATGATCTGCGCGTGCGCCAGCAGCTCGGGCAGGCTCACATAACGTGCGCCAAGGGCCTGCACTTGCGGGTTGGGGAAAGGGTCGTAGGCCAGCAATTGGCAGCCGAAGCCGGCCATTATCTTGGCGAACGTGGCGCCGATCTGCCCGGTGCCGACCACGCCGACGGTCTTGCCCACCAGGTCGAAACCGGTCAGCCCGTGCAAGCTGAAATCGCCATCGCGGGTGCGGTTGTAGGCGCGATGCAGGCGGCGGTTAAGGGCGAGAATCAGCGCCACGGCATGCTCGGCCACCGCGTGGGGCGAGTAGGCCGGGACCCGCACGATGGTCAGGCCCAGGCGCTGGGCGGCGGGCAGGTCGACATGGTTGTAACCGGCCGAGCGCAGGGCAATCAGGCGCGTGCCGCCTGCGGCCAACTGCTCCAGCACCGGGGCGCTGAGGTCGTCATTGATAAACGCGCAAACCACTTCGTGGTGTTCGGCCAGGGCCACGGTGTCGAGGTTGAGTCGCGCAGGCTGAAATTGCAGCTCAAGGCCGGCCGGCAGTGGCTCGCCAAGAAAGCTGTCGCGGTCGTAGGTCTGGCTGCTGAAAAGAATGACGCGCATTAAAAAGCTCCCTGCAAGTTGCGAGTTGCAAACGCAGACCCTTGAAGACAGGAGCAAACCCGTGCCGCAAGCGCCCGCGCTTATAAAATAAACTCAGGCGCTGACGCGCGCCTCACTGGCCAGGCGGGCAATCGCCATGTCCAGTTCATCCAGGGCCGCCATGGCCTTGGCGTCATCCTGCTTGAGCAAGGTCTCCGCGCGTTGGCAGGCGGCGCGCAATTGCGGCACGCCGCAGTAGCGGGTGGCGCCGTGCAGCCGGTGGACGCGCTCGATCAGGGCATTGTTGTCTTTGGCTTCGCGGGCGACGGTGATCGCCAGGCGGTCGGCTTCCAGAGAGGCCAGCAGCATGGCGAGCATGTCGGCGGCCAGATCGGCCTTGTTGGCCGCCAGACGCAGGCCTTCCTCATGGTCCAGTACCAAAAGTTTCACGCCTGTGCCCGAACTGTCGCTGGTGCGTTCCGGGCCTTGGTTGCGCAGGGCCAGGCCGGTCCACTTCAGCACCACTTGGGCCAGTTGGCGTTCGCTGATGGGTTTGGTCAGGTAGTCGTCCATGCCGCTTTGCAGCAACGCGCGTTTTTCGTTGGCCATGGCGTGGGCGGTGAGGGCGACCACCGGCAACGGCGTGCCGTGGCGCTCGCTTTCCCATTGGCGGATAGCCTCGGTGCTTTGGCGGCCGTCCATGCCGGGCATTTGTACGTCCATCAGCACCAGGTCGAACGTTTCCTGTTTCACCGCGTCAATGGCGGCATAGCCGCTTTCTACCGCCTGCACCTTGGCGCCCATGTCTTCGAGCAGGGTTTGGACCAGCAGCAGGTTTGCCGGGTTGTCATCCACGCAGAGCACGCGCGGCGCGCGGCTGGACAGCGGCTCGCCGGGTTCGCTGCGCAAGGGGCGCGGGCTGATCAGGTCGGCCAGTGCGCGGCGCAATTTGCGCGTGCAGGCCGGTTTGGCCTGCAACTGGCTGTTGGGGTTGGGCACCGATTGATTGAACAGCATCTGTTCGGTGGTTGGGCACAGCACCAGCACTTTACAGCCCAGGTGTTCCAGGTCCCACAAATGCTGGTTGAGGCGTTCGGGCGGAATATCATTGGCCGTGACGCCGAGCACGGCAAGGTCGATGGCCTGCTCGGTCTGATGCGCGCTGGTGATGCCGTTGGTCAGGCTTTCCAGGGTGTTGAACGGTGTCACTTCCAGGCCGCAATCTTCCAGTTGGTGTTGCAGGGCCTGGCGCGCCAGCTCGTGGTTTTCCAGCACCGCCACGCGACGCCCCAGCAGTGGCGCGCTGGGCAGATCGTCGACGTCATCGCGGGTTTTCGGCAGGTTGAGGCTGATCCAGAATTCAGAGCCTTCGCCCGGCGTGCTGTCGACACCGATCTCACCGCCCATCTGCTCGATCAGTCGTTTCGAGATCACCAGGCCCAAGCCGGTACCGCCCGGTTGCCGCGACAGGGAGTTGTCGGCCTGGCTGAACGCCTGGAACAGTGCGCGCACGTCCTGGTTGGACAGGCCGATGCCGGTGTCTTGCACGCTGATGCGCAGTTGCACGCTGTCCTCCTGTTCGTTCTCGACCATCGCGCGGGCAACGATAGTGCCTTCGCGGGTGAACTTGATCGCATTGCTGATCAGGTTGGTGAGGATCTGCTTGAGCCGCAATGGGTCGCCGACCAGCGCCAACGGGGTGTCGCGGTACACCAGGCTGACCAGTTCCAGCTGCTTGGCATGGGCGGCGGGCGCGAGGATGGTCAGGGTGTCTTGCAGCAAGTCGCGCAGGTTGAACGGCACGCTGTCGAGCACCAGCTTGCCGGCCTCGATTTTCGAGAAGTCGAGAATTTCGTTGATGATGCCCAGCAGGTTGTCGGCGGACTTTTCGATGGTGCCCAGGTAGTCCAGTTGGCGCGGCGACAGTTCGCTTTTTTGTAACAGGTGGGTAAAACCGAGAATGCCATTGAGCGGGGTGCGGATCTCGTGGCTCATATTGGCCAGGAACTCCGACTTGATACGGCTGGCCTCCAGGGCCTCTTTGCGCGCCAGGTCCAGCTCGATGTTCTGGATTTCAATGGTTTCCAGGTTTTGGCGCACGTCTTCGGTGGCCTGATCGATGCTGTGCTGCAACTCTTCCTGGGCATTTTGCAGGGTTTCGGCCATGCGATTGATGCCCGAGGCCAGCTGGTCCAGCTCCTGGCTGCCCAAGGGTGGCAAGCGGGTTTCCAGGTTGCCGTCCTTGAGTTGGGCCACGGCCAGCTTGATCTGGCCAATCGGTGAGTTGATCGTGCGGCTGATCCGCAGCGCGAGCGCGGCGGTGCAGATCAGGCCGATGGCAATCAACAGCAAGCTGGCGAACAGGCTGCGGTAGCCGCGCAGCAGCATGCCATTGTGCGACAGCTCTACCTCGACCCAACCCAGTAAACGGTCGGCTTCATCGGGGATCAGCTCGCCGGCGAGGTTGCGGTGGCGGCCAAATACCGGCAGCAGGTAGCGCGTGGCGTCATTGCCGGTGCGCTGCAGCAGGTGGGAACTGTTACCGACGGGCGGCTGGTTGAGCATGGTCGGGCCGGCGTGCGCCAGGGGCGAGCGGTCTGGCGCCAGAAACGACACGGCGCGCACGTCCGGTTGTTCCAGCGACTGGGTGGCGATGCGTTCCAGCAGGTCGGTGTTCTTGCTACTCAGGGCCGGGGCTACCAGCGGCGCCAATTGCTCGGCAATCATTTCGCCACGTTGCAGCAATTGGGTTTGCAACTCCGAGAGCTGCATCCAGGTGAAATACCCCCCCAACAACAGGGCCATCAGGCTGGTCGGTAATAAGGTCAGCAACAGTACGCGGCCTTTTATCCCCATTCTTCTAAGCACGCCACTCTCCTGCTACCACATTGTTTTCGATTATCTGCGCGGGCATCCGGCCCACGCCACTTGCGCAGTGTAGCCATTTGCGCGGCCTGGAATCTCGCAAATTAATGACATACCGCAATCTTCGGGCCATTGAGAGCCGGGCGGCGATTGCCTGGGGCAGTTTAATCTTGAATAATCAGCGATTGAGAATGACTTGCAGACGCTAATGACTCCCGCAGCTGGCTCACCCAGTATCCTGACAATCGAAGACGACCCTGTGCTGGGTGCTTATGTGCATGAGCATCTGGGCCGCTGTGGCTTCCAGGTGACCTGGTGCCAGAATGGCCAGCAAGGTCTGCAAATGGCCCGCGACCAGGCGTTCGACGTGGTGTTGATGGATATCCTGCTGCCCGAGATGGACGGGTTGTCGATCCTCACCCACCTGCGCCAGAGCCACGCGATCCCGGTGATCCTGATGTCGGCGCTGGGCGCAGAAGCCGACCGTATCAGTGGCTTTCGCCTCGGTGCGGACGACTACCTGCCCAAGCCATTCAGTATGATCGAGCTGCGGGTGCGCATTGAAGCCATCTTGCGCCGCGTGGCCCTGGACCGGCGCCCGCTGCCCACGCCTCTGGCGGTGCGCGAGGACAGTCGCATGTTGCGCTTTGACGATGAGCTGTGCGACGTCTTCTATCAGGCGCACTGTGCCGGGCTGACCCGCAGCGAATACCGTCTGCTGGAAACCCTGCACCGCAATGCTGACGAAGTGCTCAGCAAGGCCTTCCTCTATCAGCATGTGTTGCAGCGCGGTTATGCGCCCCACGACCGCAGTCTGGACATGCATGTCAGCCAGATTCGCCGCAAGCTCAAGACCATCGGCTACGGCGAGTGTGAAGTGCGCACGGTGTGGGGCAAGGGTTACGTACTGAGCGGCCATGATGAAGGGCGTTGAGCGGTTGCCGGGCAAGCATTCGTTATTCTGGAAACTGGCCTGCCTGCTGATCGCGTTCTGTTTGCTGATGGTTTGGCTCAGTTGGTCCTGGGGCCGCTACATGGAAGAGCAGAATGCCTACGTGGCCGAGGAGTCGCGCGAGATTCTGCGGGGTTATGCCGCAGGCGCCGAACTGGCCTGGAGTACCCAGGGCAGGGCAGGCGTGGATGCCTGGTTAGCGCTTATGGCCAGGCGTGAGGCCACGTGGATCGGTGTGATCGGCAACGACTTGCAGTCTCTGAGCAGTACGCCACTGAGCGACAAGGAAAGTCAGCGCCTGACCTTTCTGCGCGGGTTGGAGTGGCCGGTCAGCCGGCATGTCAAAGGCCTGCCGTGGATGAAAATCCCGTTTCCGGTCGACCCAGGCGCGGGTTCGCTGGTGATTGAGCTGCCCCAACGTTTCATGCCGGGGCGCTACCAGCTGTTTTGGCGCGTGGTGACCAATGGCGTGATCCCCGGCCTGTTTACGCTGTTGCTGTGTATTGGGCTTTATCGGCTTTTGATCATGCCCCTCAATCAATTGCGTGAGCAGGCCAATGCCTGGCGCGCCGATCAATTGAATACGCGCATGTCGCGCGAAGCTACCAGTCGTCAGGACGAGCTGGGCGAACTGGGCCGGGCCTTTGACCATATGTCTGAGCGCTTGCAGGGCACGGTGGTGTTGCAGCAACAACTGTTGCGGGACATGTCCCACGAGCTGCGCACTCCGTTGAGCCGTTTGCGCGTGGCCTGCGACAGTGAACAGGATTTGACGCAGTTGCGTGAGCGCCTGGGCCGGGAAATCGATGCCATGCAGCGCCTGGTGGAGGACAGCCTGCAGCTGGCCTGGTTGGACAGCGAACGCACGCCGTTGCCCAATGAAGATATTCAACTTCCGGCCCTGTGGGACATGCTGAGGGAAAACGCCTGCTTTGAAAGTGATTGGCCGGCGTCGCGTTTACCCTGCCGGTTGCCCGCGGACTGCTGGGTACAGGGCAACCTGAACGCGCTGGCTCAGGCCTTGGAAAACATCCTGCGTAACGCCATTCGGCATTCTCCCCCGCATGGGCGGGTGCAGCTTGATGGCTGTCGAGACGCTGATTACTGGCATATCTGGCTCCAGGATCAGGGCGCCGGCATTGATGAACGTGACTTGGAGCGTATTTTTGCGCCGTTCACACGCTTGGAAGGGTCACGGCCCGGTGATGGCGGTTTCGGCCTGGGCCTAAGCATCGCCCGCAATGCCGTGCAGCGTCAGGGCGGGCGTTTGTGGGCGGAAAATACCGGGCAAGGCCTGCGTGTGCATTTGCGTCTGCTGGCGCGTTAGCCTTCACGCGCGACGCTGTTTGCGCTTCTTCCACTGGTGCGCGACCCACCAACGCCAATAGCCCATGGTCAGGCAATAGGCCAGCGCGCCCAATACCAGCCCCACGACCACCGATCCCAACAGGAATGGCTGCCACAGCGTGCTCAACTGGCCGCTGATCCACTCCCAGGTGAGGTTGTCCGGCAGGCTGCGCGGCGGCACGTTCATCAGCCAGGCACCGGTCAGGTAAGTGCAGATAAACACCACCGGCATGGTGATCGGGTTGGTCAGCCACACCAGGCTGACGGCGATAGGCATATTGCCGCGCACCACAATCGCCAGGATCGCGGCCAACAACATCTGCAGCGGAATCGGGATGAATGCCGCGAACAGGCCCACCGCCATGGCACGCGCAACGGAGTGCCGGTTCAGGTGCCAGAGGTTGGGGTCATGCAGCAACGTGCCGAGAAATCGTAAAGACTTGTGTTCCCTGATACTCGTGGGATCGGGCATGTACCGTTTGAATAAGCGCCGGGGCATAAGGGGTCCAGGTCAGTTCGAGGGGCAAGTATGCCCGCATTCTATAAACAGAAAATTCAGACTTTGTGACAAAACATCATCGGCAGCGCTGGGCGAGCGACTAAGACTGAGTGGATCACTTGCAAGGGATGATTCATGAAAATCGGCATGTTTGCGCTCGGACTTGGCCTGCTTTCGTTGCGACTTTTACCCGCACTGCCGTCTACCGGATGGCTACTGGCCATGTGGGTGATTGCGTTGATGTTGTTGCCTTTTCGCACCTACCCGGTGGCCTTTTTCCTGTTCGGATTGGGCTGGGCGTGTCTGAGCGCGCAGTGGGCCTTGGACGACCGTCTGAAGCCGGCGCTGGATGGTCAGACGCGTTGGGTAGAAGGCCGCGTGACCGGGCTGCCGCAGCAGACAAGCACTGGCGTACGGTTTGAACTGACCGACAGCCGGTCACGCACAGCCCGCTTACCCAAGCGCATTCGGGTGTCCTGGCACGGTGGCCCGCCAGTAAAGAGTGGTGAGCGTTGGCGCCTGGCGATCACCTTGAAGCGGCCCGCGGGGCTGCTCAATTTTCACGGTTTTGACCACGAAGCCTGGCTGCTGGCCCAGCGCATCGGCGCCACGGGATCGGTCAAGGACGGCCAGCGCCTGGCGCCAGCCCGCAATGCCTGGCGCGATGCTGTCCGGCAGCGCTTGGCGGCGGTGGACGCCCAAGGGCGCGAGGCGGGTTTGGCGGCGCTGGTATTGGGCGATGGCTCCGGGCTGGCTGCCGGGGACTGGCAGGTATTGCAGGACACCGGAACCGTGCACCTGCTGGTGATCTCCGGCCAGCACATCGGCTTATTGGCGGGGTTGATCTACGGCCTGGTGGCCGGGCTTGCGCGCCACGGCTGTTGGCCGCGAGCCTTGCCGTGGCTGCCATGGGCGTGTGGCCTGGCGTTTGCCGCCGCGCTGGGTTACGGCCTGTTGGCTGGGTTTGGTGTGCCGGTACAACGCGCCTGTGTGATGGTCGGCCTGGTATTGCTGTGGCGTCTGCGTTTCCGGCATTTGGGGATCTGGTGGCCACTGTTGTTGGCGCTCGACGCCGTGCTGGTGCTGGAACCGTTGGCGAGTTTGCAGCCGGGGTTCTGGTTGTCGTTCGCGGCCGTCGCGGTGCTGGTACTGGCGTTCAGCGGGCGCCTGGGCCCATGGAGTCTGTGGCACGCATGGACGCGTCCACAGTGGTTGATTGCCATCGGTTTGTTTCCGCTCCTGCTGGTGCTTGGCTTGCCTGTAAGCCTGAGTGCGCCAGTGGCCAATCTGTTTGCCGTGCCATGGATCAGCCTGGTGGTATTGCCATTGGCCCTGCTGGGGACTGCGCTGCTGGCGATTCCGTTTGTGGGTGAAAGCTTGCTGTGGTTGGCCGGCGGCGCACTTGATGGGCTTTTCAGGGGGCTGACGCTGCTGGCGAGCCAGCAGCCAGCCTGGATACCGGCCGAGGTGCCCCTGGTGTATTGGTGTGTAAGCCTGGTGGGCGCGGTGTTGTTGCTGCTGCCCCAAGGCGTG
Organism: Pseudomonas sp. NFX183; assembly: GCF_047943075.1. Taxonomy (NCBI): domain Bacteria; kingdom Pseudomonadati; phylum Pseudomonadota; class Gammaproteobacteria; order Pseudomonadales; family Pseudomonadaceae; genus Pseudomonas; species Pseudomonas sp. NFX183. The sequence goes on from NZ_CP181333.1 coordinate 4,801,771, forward strand.
CCGTTTCGGCTGCTGGGCTGGCCAATGCTGTTGCTGGCGGTCTTTCCACCCAGGCAGGCCGTGCCTTTTGGGCAGGTTGAAGTGGTGCAACTGGATGTCGGCCAGGGGCAGGCGCTGATCCTGCGCACGCGTCATCACACCTTGCTTTACGATGCGGGGCCGCGTTCCGGCGAGTTTGATCTTGGCGCGCGCGTGGTGCTGCCCGCGTTGAAAAAACTCGGGGTCGACACCCTGGACCTGCTGGTGATCAGCCATGCTCACGCGGATCACGCGGGCGGTGCGCCAGCCGTTGCCCAGGGGCTTGCAGTCCAGCGGGTGATCGGAGGAGAAACCCAAGGCTTGCCGGCATTGCTCGATACTCAACCCTGCGTCAGTGGCGAGCAGTGGGAGTGGGACGGTGTAGCGTTTGAACTGTGGCAGTGGCCTGGCGCCACTAGCAGCAACCCGAAATCCTGTGTGTTGGGTGTAAAGGCCAACGGCGAACGCCTGCTGTTGACCGGCGATATCGACCGCGCTGCCGAACGGGCTTTCCTCGCGTCCCCCCTGGCGGTACGGACCGATTGGCTGCAGGCGCCGCATCATGGCAGTCGCAGTTCTTCATCCTGGCCCTTACTGGAACAGCTGGTGCCCAAATCGGTCCTGATCTCACGGGGGCGTGGCAACGCGTTCGGTCATCCGCACCCGCAGGTGCTGGCGCGTTATCAGGCGTTGGGCAGTCGCGTGTACGACAGCGCCGAGCAAGGCGCCGTGCGTGTGCAATTGGGCGCCTTTGAACCACCTGAAGTTGCTCGCAGTCAACGCCGCTTCTGGCGTGAAGCGTTACCCTAAATCAACCTCGCCCAAGACCCAGGCCCGCGACGGGCGGGCCGGTGGCTGACGAGCCCCGCTGACGAACCTATATGGTAAAGTGGCGCACTTTTTCGAGGGGACATTCACTGTGTGGGAATTGGTCAAATCCGGCGGCTGGATGATGTTGCCGATCATCTTGAGCTCCATCGCCGCACTCGGCATCGTCGCCGAACGCCTGTGGACCCTGCGTGCCAGCCGCATCACGCCCGAGCATTTGCTGGGGCAGGTGTGGGGCTGGATCAAAAACAAACAACTGGATAAAGACAAACTCAAGGAATTGCGCGCCAACTCCCCCCTGGGTGAAATCCTGGCTGCCGGTCTTGCCAACTCCAAACATGGTCGCGAGATCATGAAAGAGTGCATTGAGGAAGCCGCCGCGCGGGTCATCCATGAGATGGAGCGCTATATCAATGCGCTGGGCACCATCGCGGCCATGGCGCCATTGCTCGGCCTGTTGGGTACGGTGTTGGGCATGATTGATATTTTCAGCTCATTCATGGGCTCAGGCATGACCACTAATGCCGCGGTATTGGCAGGCGGTATCTCCAAGGCCCTGATTACTACGGCTGCGGGCCTGATGGTCGGTATTCCCTCGGTGTTTTTCCACCGTTTCCTGCAACGCCGCATCGATGAACTCGTGGTAGGCATGGAGCAGGAAGCCATCAAACTGGTGGAAGTGGTGCAGGGCGATCGTGATGTCGATTTCGTCGAGGGCCGGGTGTGAAATTTCGCCGCAAGCAACGGGAAAACGTTGATATCAACCTCGCGTCGCTGATTGACGTGGTGTTCATCCTGCTGCTGTTCTTCGTCGTCACCACCACGTTCACCCGGCAAACCCAGCTGCGTGTCGACTTGCCGGAAGCGGTGAGCGGTTCGCCGGCCGAGGACCAGGACGCCAAGCAACTGGATATTGCCATCAGCGCCGACGGGGTGTTTTCGGTGAATAACCAATTGCTTGAGAAAAATGACCTCACCAGCCTGATGGACGCCTTGCAGAAAGAATCCGGCGGCGATACCAACATGCCACTTTCGATCAGTGCAGACGGCAAAACCCAGCATCAGGCCGTGATCACCGCGATGGATGCCGCCGGCAAGCTCGGCTTCACCCATCTGCGCATGACCACCGTAGAGGCGGCGACCCAACCCTGATGGCCATGTCCGATCGTTTGCTCAAGGCCTGGTACGAAGGCCACCCGGCACTCACGCTGCTGCGGCCGCTGGAGTCTTTGTATCGGCGTGTGGTGCAGCGCAAACGTGCGCGTTTTCTCGCGGGCGAGGGCGCGATCTACCAATCGCCGGTACCGGTGGTGGTGGTCGGTAATATCACTGTGGGCGGAACGGGCAAAACGCCGCTGATTCTGTGGCTTATCGATCACTGCCGGCGCACTGGTTTGCGGGTAGGGGTGGTCAGTCGCGGTTACGGTGCCAAACCGCCGCAGTTGCCGTGGCGGGTCGAGGCCAGCCACAGCCCTGAAGTGGCCGGTGACGAGCCGTTGCTGATCGTGCAGCGCAGCGGCGTCCCGCTGATGATTGACCCAGACCGCAGTCGCGCGGTGAAAGCGCTGCTGGCCAGCGAGCCGCTTGACCTGATTCTTTCCGACGACGGCCTGCAGCATTACCGCCTGGCCCGTGACCTTGAACTGGTGTTGATCGATGCTGCCCGTGGCCTCGGCAACCGCCGTTGCTTGCCGGCCGGACCTTTGCGCGAGCCGGTCGAGCGTCTGCAGAGCGTCGATGCGCTGCTCTATAACGGTGCCGCGTCCGATCGCGAGGATGGCTTCGCCTTCCGTCTCCAACCCACGGCACTGATCAATTTGAAAACCGGTGAGCGCCAGCCCGCCGATTATTTTCCGGTAGGCCAACAGGTCCATGCGGTCGCGGGTATTGGCAACCCGCAGCGTTTCTTCACTACCCTTGAAACGCTACACTGGCGGCCGATACCGCATGCGTTTGCCGACCACGCGCCCTACAGCGCCGACGTCTTGAATTTTACGCCGACATTGCCGTTGGTCATGACCGAAAAGGACGCGGTGAAGTGCCGCGCCTTTGCCCGTCCCGACTGGTGGTACCTTGCAGTGGATGCGCTGCCGTCACCGGCGTTTGTCGCCTGGTTCGACACGCAACTGATGCGCTTGCTGCCCGCCCGACTCTTGCCTTAAATCGCTTTTACCCAGGAAACGCTCATGGACACCAAACTGCTCGACATCCTCGCTTGCCCGATCTGCAAAGGCCCGCTCAAGCTCAGCGCCGACAAAACCGAGCTGATCAGCAAAGGCGCCGGCCTGGCGTACCCGATCCGTGATGGCATCCCGGTGATGCTGGAGAGCGAAGCCCGTACCTTGACCACCGATGAGCGTCTGGATAAATGACCACCGCCTTTACCGTTGTCATTCCTTCGCGCTATGCATCGACCCGCTTGCCGGGTAAGCCGCTGCAATTGATCGGCAACAAGCCGATGATCCAGCTGGTGTGGGAGCAGGCCTGCAAAAGCAGCGCCGAACGGGTCGTGGTGGCCACCGATGACCTACGCATCATCGAGGCCTGCAAAGGTTTTGGCGCCGAAGCGGTGTTGACCCGCGAAGACCACAACTCCGGCACCGACCGCCTGGCCGAAGTCGCCACACAGCTGGGCTTGGCGGCGGATGCAATTGTGGTCAACGTGCAGGGCGACGAGCCATTGATCCCGCCGAGCGTGATCGATCAGGTCGCCGCCAACCTGGCTGCCCATGGCGAAGCGCGCATGGCGACCCTGGCCGAGCCTATCGAAGACATCGACACCCTGTTCAACCCGAACGTGGTCAAGGTGGTCAGCGACATCAATGGGCTGGCGCTGACATTCAGCCGCTCGACCCTGCCTTGGGCGCGCGACGCGTTTGCCAGGAGCCGCGACGTCTTGCCGGAGGGCGTGCCGTACCGCCGCCACATCGGTATCTATGCCTATCGCGCCGGTTTCCTGCATGACTTTGTCAGCTGGGGCCCGTGCTGGTTGGAAAACACCGAGTCTCTGGAGCAACTGCGTGCCTTGTGGCACGGCGTGCGTATCCATGTGGGCGACGCGCTGGAAGCACCGCCGGCCGGCGTCGATACCCACGAAGACCTTGAGCGCGTCCGTCGCCTGCTGGGGGCCTGATGGAGGTTCTGTTTGTCTGCCTGGGCAACATCTGCCGTTCGCCGACCGCCGAGGGCGTATTGCGCCGTAAACTGCGCGAAGCGGGCTTGGCAGGCCAGGTCGAAGTGGCGTCTGCGGGCACCGGTGATTGGCATGTCGGCAACCCTCCGGACCAGCGTAGCCAGCGTGCGGCGTTGGTGCGCGGGTATGATCTGTCGGCTCAGCGTGCCCAACAGGTCTCGCGTGCCGACTTTGCACGTTATGACCTGATACTGGCTATGGACCACAGCAACCTGCGCAACCTCAAGGCGCTGCACCCCGGGCAGGGTAAAGCGGAGCTGGACTTGTTCCTGCGCCGTTTTGAGTCTGAAGTAGACGAGGTGCCAGACCCTTACTACGAAGGTGAACAAGGCTTTGAACGGGTTCTTGACCTGATCGAGCGCGCCTGTGATTTATTGGTAATCGAATTGAAGGGGCGGTTATGACCTTGCAGGTGCTTGCGCAGGTATCGCTCAAGCCATTCAACAGCTTTGGCATCGACGTACGCGCCCAATTGTTTGCCGAGGCCCGTAGTGACGCCGATGTCCGTGAAGCCCTGGCTTATGCGGCTGCGCACGCAGTGCCGCTGCTGGTGATCGGTGGCGGCAGCAACTTATTGCTGACCCAGGACATTCAAGCATTGGTGTTGCGCATGGCGACCCAGGGCATTCGCGTGTTGCAGGATGATGGGCAGCAGGTGGTGGTCGAAGCCGAGGCGGGCGAAGCGTGGCACCCGTTTGTACTGTGGACCCTGGAGCACGGTTTCTGCGGTCTGGAAAACCTCAGCCTGATCCCCGGCACTGTCGGGGCCGCGCCGATGCAGAACATTGGTGCCTATGGTGTAGAGATCAAGGATGTGTTTGCCGGCTTGACCGCTCTGGATCGCCAAACGGGCGATCTGCGCGATTTCAGCCTGCAAGAGTGCAACTTCGCTTACCGCGACAGCCTGTTCAAACACGAAACCGGGCGCTGGTTGATTCTGCGCGTGCGTTTTGCCTTGAGTCGCACCAGTCACCTGAAGCTCGACTACGGCCCGGTGCAGCAGCGCCTGGCCGGGCAGGGGATCACCGAGGCGACGCCCAGCGACGTCAGCCGCGCAATCTGCAGCATTCGCCGGGAAAAACTGCCGGACCCGGCCGAGCTGGGTAATGCCGGGAGCTTTTTCAAGAACCCGCTGGTGTCCCAAGCGCTGGCCGCAGAGCTACAGGCGCTTTATCCGGACCTGGTGGCTTACCCGCAGGCTGACGGGCAGATGAAACTCGCGGCCGGCTGGCTGATCGATAAGGCCGGCTGGAAGGGCTTTCGTGATGGCGATGCGGGCGTACATAAGATGCAGGCACTGGTGCTGGTCAACTATGGTGGGGCGACAGGGCACGATATTGCCGACCTGGCGCTGCGTATCCAGCAGGACATTGCTGGACGCTTCAAGGTTGAGCTGGAAATGGAACCTAATCGGTACTGAACCGTTAGAAACAAAAATGCCCCGCATCTTTCGATGCGGGGCATTTTTTATGGCGCTAGCAATCAGTCATCACGGCCCATGATGCCGAAGATCTGCAACAGGCTGATGAACAGGTTGTAGATCGATACATACAGGCTGATGGTCGCCATGATGTAGTTGCGCTCACCGCCGTGGATGATGGCGCTGGTCTGGAACAGGATGCACACAGAGGAGAACAGCACAAACCCTGCGCTGATCGCCAACTGCAGGCCGCTGATCTGGAAGAACATGCCTGCGACCACTGCTGCCAGCAACACGAAGAAGCCAGCGGTGATGAAGCCGCCCAGAAAGCTCATGTCCTTGCGGCTGATCAGCACGTAGGCCGACAGACCACCAAAGACCAGGGCCGTCATGGCAAACGCCGAGCTGACCACTTCCGCGCCGCCGGCCATGCCGAGGTAACGGTTAAGGATTGGGCCGAGGATAAAGCCCATGAAACCCGTCAAGGCAAACGCCGACACCAGACCCCAGGCCGAGTCACGCAGCTTGTTGGTCAGGAAAAACAGACCGTAGAAACCGATCAACACGACAAAGATGTTCGGGTAGCCAACGCGTATTTGCTGCGCTACATACGCCATTACGCCGCTGAATGCGAGGGTAAGGGCGAGCAAACCGTACGTATTGCGCAACACGCGGCTGACTTCAAGCTGCTCAGCCTGCGCGTTACCATTCACTGCGTAATTCTGTTCGCGCATGGCGACACTCCTTCAGTTTTGAAACGTTCAGTCGCAAAGATCATAACAGACGCTCTGTAACAAGCGATGCCGAGAGTTTGACAGTGTGTTTCATTCGGGTATTATGGCGCCCGCTGACACGGGATGGGCTACTATAATCCTGTGATGCAAAAGGGAAATTGGCAGAGTGGTTGAATGCACCGGTCTTGAAAACCGGCGAACGTTAATAGCGTTCCCAGGGTTCGAATCCCTGGTTTCCCGCCAAGATTTACACAAAAGCCTCGCAAAAGCGGGGCTTTTGCGTTTCCGGGGTTTGAGAAGAAAAGTGGCGCGAACAACAGGCGTTCCGAAACTTTCGGGCAGGTGTTCCGAAACTTCGCTTATTTAGAGGGCTTGGCGGTCGCGCCGATCCTCCTGTAAACCCTCTTCGTGATCTCCTGTTTACTGTGCCCGAGCAGTAGGCTTGCATCACCGATATCGAGGATTTCCGAGGCCGCTTTAGGCCGGATGTCACGAAACTGAAACCCGCCTATCTTCGCCGCGAGCAATGGGTCTCCCTGATCAATTGCTTTCTGTTGCGCCTTCTCACGCGCTCTGTCCCAGCGCAAGCGCAACATCCCCTTCGTCATTCTCTTACCATGCTTGTTGATCAGCAGGTATTTTGAAGAGTGGTGCGCATTCCTCTCTGTGATTTCCTTAATCAACCGCCCTAAGCTGTTTTCCCCGACCTCCGTGCGCATCGAGATCCGCAGTTTTAGGCCGGTCTTGCCCTGCGTCACCAGGAAGTAATCCCCCTCTGTATCGTCGCTGCGCATGATGATCACGTCAGCAGGTCGCTGGCCGGTCAAATAGCCCAGATCCATCGCTTCCTTGAGCTCAGGCTCTGCCATCCCGTAGACCGCATCCCATACCACCGCATTGGCGTAATAGTCGCGGGGAGTCTCCTTGTTTTTTCTGATCCCCTGACATGGGTTTTCCCGTTCGGTCAGCCCCCATTCCCGCGCCATGTTGAATACGTGGGAGAGTAGGGCGATTTCGCGGTTCGCCCTGACCTTTGCCGAGCGCGCATCGCGATAACCCGCGATGTTGGCGGGAGTTATAGAGTCGATGGGCGCGCTGTCGAAGGTGGGACGCAGCTGTTTTAGTTCGGCCAGGTTGTCTTTCTGGGTCCGCTCCCCCTTTTTTGGGATGACGTCGCGCACATATCGGTCGAAGATGCCCTTCATCGTTGTCAGATCGGCCGGCTTTTCTTTGGCCTCCAGTTCGGCCCACTTCAGGCGGGCTTTGCTCAGGTCTGTTCCAAGCGGGATCTCTTTTCCCGCTGAGTCACGGTAGTAGTAACCGATCCAGACCTTGCCATTTTTCCTTGGGCGCTTACGCCGCACCATTCCTGGCGGCAAGTCCCTGTTTTCCGTTTTCCGGGGGCGCATATCAGTTCACTCTGGAGAAATCTGGCGTCCAAGCCGGTCGCGTGGACGGCGGGATTGGATCTGCGATTGCGGCGTTAACCATGCCAAGCTTCATCCGCGCGAACATCCGGCCAACCAGCGGCCGGCCGCCGCGACTCTCGATGAAAACCCAGTTGCGATCCTGAAGCCATTTGCGCTGATCAGATCGACGCTTGTAGCCGGTAAGGTCGGCGAGTTCATCGTCCGACAGGATCTCTGCTTGCATGCCTACCTCCCGCCGCCCGCGGTGGGCCGCGCTGTCTTGATGATGTGGATGACCATGCCGCAAGTGATTAGCAGCCAGATGCAGGTGCCTACAAAGGCACCGAGGATATCTGCCGTTTCGCCATCCATGAGCAGGCAGGGGCCGATCCAAAAGAACCAGCAGGCCGTGGCTGACACGTAGAGCAGAGCGCCCAGCATCAGCAGGGTGAGTTTCGTTGCGTACATGGGGTGTCCTTGCCGCGCTGGGCGGCAGAAGGTGGGTTAGGTCGTGGCGTTCTTGATTGCGGCTCGAGCGTCGAACATGGCGTAGTACAGGCGATGGAATATCGCGCAACTCGGGTCTTCGTGATCGTCGCCGCCGTGCTCAAAGATTCCGTCGATGGTGCCGCTATAGTTGCTGGCGATCTGTTCGCACTCACCAGCAATCTGGGTCAGCGCAGAAAGTGCTTTGAGTAGGCGCTCGCCCTCCTGTGCCAGCCTTTCTATTTCATCGAGCGCCTGCTGGTGCAGGGTCATGTCTATAATCAAGGACTGCGCAGTGCAGCCCTGGAACTTCTGAATTCGTTTTTGCAGTCGGACGGCCAGCGGCCGCCCATCGAGTGCGTGACCCATAGGAATACCTCGCCCGCCGCTCACCGGCAGGCATGTAGGGGGATTGGGGTTACAGCGCCATTTCGGCCTGGGTTTCTCGCTGCCAGATCGGGGAACTGTTGTGCGACTCGATGCGATCGGCGATGACATTGGCGCGCTGGCCGGCGGTCGGAGGGGCATACATGCCGAACCTGCTGATGCCGCCGCCGTTCACGGTAGCGTTCGTTGAGTCTGCAGAGGCCAGGGGTAAATGCTGGAATATCGCCGGGTCGAGCATGCGCAGTCCGTGGAGCTTGCAGGATGGGCGGCCATGCTCATCGCAGATGGAATATATCGCCGCACCCATTCGCTTCCACCATTGGCCGGTGCCTGGACTTGACCATTGTCCCGAACTTCCGATAGCCACGGTCTGCCAGCCAGCAGCAAGGCGCTGTAGGCGATCAAGCGATTCGTGCAGGTGCCAGACAGGAACGCCCCGCAACTCCTTCGGCCATTCTGACAGGAGCGCAACATTCGCAGTCTCGTCGCCGTCAATTACATCAGGGATCAAGGCCCAATCGAAGCCAGGGTGTCGATGCCACTGCTCAACCCATCGGGTATAACCGTCGACATCCAGTGTTCCGCCCTTGGTCCAGATCGAATATGCACCGTTGTCGAACACGAATGACTGGCAGACATCTGCGACAATTCCCACGTCATCCTGACGTGGAAACGGCACCAGTGCATGACGGCCGGCCAGAAACTTTGCAGCATCCTCGCGCTTACCGCCAACCGGCGTGCCGTGGTAGTGGTTCATCCGCTGAGCCTCACCGTTTCGATTTCGACTCCCTGGTGCGTGGCGATAATGGTCTGATCGCCGCCCAAGGATTCCGCCAGGCTGTCGGCAATCTGTTCATGCCAGCCTTTGGTGATCAGCGCTGTCGTCGCCTTGATGTGCTCGACGCGAATCATGGCGCTCGAGCGCAATTCTAGCCGGTAGAGGATCGTTTCGCCGTCGGAAGGGCATACGGCTGCGAAGGTGTGTCGATAGGTATTCATGGCCTCGGCCCCTTGTAGATGAAGACGTAGGCGAACCAGAGGGTGGCGATCATGTCGTCACCTCGTCAGGTTTGTATTTGGTGAGCCGCCATTTGGTGTTGTTGCTCTGGCCGTGGTCCGACTCGACCAAGCCTTCGCGCTTCATCAGCTCCAGTTCGCGGCGGACCTGCTTGGTGGTGAATGGCTCGATGTGGAACCGAAACCACCAGGTGCAGAACCAGCTATCGCGGGATCCGCCGGCGCCGCTCATGTACGTGGTGATGCGCTGGCGCAGGCTTGATTCACTTTCTTCAGGCATGACTTTGTCCTTGCCGCTATAGCGGCTGACTGTGAAGGGGAGGGGTTAATTAATGACCATTGGTCGGATGTGCGGAACCTTCGGCGCCATACGTATCTATCCACCGGCATTGGTGTAATCTTGAGCGACACACATCTAATGAGGCCGGACCATGCGTACCCGCGGTCAGATCTACTGGAATTGGGCCGATCCTGAATTGCATTGCCGCAATCACGATGAGCGACTTCCATCTGGCATCTTGCTGAACATCCAAGTCCGACTGTCAAAGACCAATCAGACCCAGTTATTCGTTGGTATTTACGGACAGACTGGAATGATGATTTTTGAAGATAGTTTTCTTGATCGCCCTGGGCAGACGATGTCCCAGGCTCTGGTCTGGGGCTTGGATTTTGCTCGCGAGAGAGTTTCGCAGTCCGTACCCAACCTTGCTTCTCCCCCAAAAGAGCGACGTCAAAGGTCGTTCTAGCTTCGAATTCAACCGCTTATCAACTGATGTGAATCTTTCGAGCGACTGACTTGTCACTCTTTTGGATCCAAAATGAATCAGATTCGTTATGAGTCCCACTTGGATGAGCCTCTGAGGAAAGCGGGATGGAAGACGTTCGATTCAAATACCACGAGTTGCTCGTAGAACTCGATGCTGCCACTAGCAAAATGATGATGTTGGTGTCGGCTGGGCAGATGACCGGGCCTGAGTGGCTGGAGTCTGCTCAGAAGCATCATTACGCCTATGAAGCGTGGAGACATTTCCTCAGGGCTGTTCCAGCAGCTTCGGACAGTCGCCATTAGTCAGCAGGTGCTCTCCTGAAATATGCAGGTTTCGCGAGAGGAGTACGGATGTACTCCTATGCTGCTTCGGATTGTCTCTCGGCGGCGCGCCATGGATCGTTGGCCAGTGCCAGCGCGGCCATCGGCGGCGGGCTGACGCTGTTGCCACACATGTGCACCTGCTGAGTTTTGGTGAACGGCTTACCATCGGCACCGTGGCTGATGATGTAGTCGGCGGGAAAGCCCTGTGCCTTGTACAGCTCGGACGGCTTCAGCATCCGCAGGCAGATGTCGACGATCACATAGGGCGTTCCCTTGACCATCACGGTGACTATGGCCAAGCGGTCCTTGGTGGTTATCGTCGGCGCCGGCGAGTCGCATGCGCTGATGTTCTCGGTACCGTAGTAGCTGATCAGGAAGGCGGCGACGCGAAGGGCACCGGCTTCGTGCTCAGGCGATAACGTGAGCGACACCAGCGAGCTCTTGCCACCGCCGCAGGCTGTAATGGTCGGCGCCGGTTCTTCCTGGCCCTGGCCAATGCTTCCGCCGAATGCCCGCTCCATGAATGCGCTGACCAACCCGTGGTGCTGGCCGCTGGCGGTGATGGTGTGCAGTGGATCATTTACGTCCCGTGCATCGCAGTTGCCGCGCATGTGCACCAGGTTTGCTGCAACCAATGCGTGGTGTTGACCGGTGGTCACCGTCGGCACTGGCCCGGCAAGATCGCTGGGAGCATGGCCCGTGGTGTTCGTGATCAAAGTCGCGCTGACCAACTGCTGCTGGCTGCCGGTGTTTGTCACCGTGGTCATCGGTTCTTCGGTGCTCTTGGCGACCGTGGTGTTGAAGCCGCCATTCATCTGGGCCATGAACACCGTGGATATGCCCATGGCGTGGGCTGCGCCGGCCGGGCGCTGATAGTTGCCACCGCTGGTGATGGTCGGCAGTGGCTCGTCCAGCGCCTTGCTCGCGTCATCGAGGCGGAACTTCACTAGGTGCGCCGCTGCGATCGCGCGGTGGTTCTGGGTCGTGACCGTACCGGTCGGCTGGTCGACGCTCACCGGCTTACCGGAATACTCGGGGCCGCCGGCCCCGATCATCAACGGGCTGATCAGCGTCAGCTCGCCGCGGTTTGCGCAGGTCACCGTCGGTAACGGGTCGAGCGGTTCGTTGATTCGGTCGCTGCCCTGGTGCGTTGCCGGTGCGATGATCGGGCTGACCACCGAGAAGGCGCCGCCCTTCGGGTAGGAAGTGACTGTGCGCAGCGGCTCATCGGCTGACTGCACTGCCTCGCCGGACCAGTTGGCAATCGGCACAATGAACGGCTCCGCGCTATCGATGACGAATTTCTTCATGCCCTTGGCAACGCGGCGCAGGGTGGCCGGGGCCAGGTCCTTCTTGCGACCGAAGATGCTTTTGCCCAGGTCGGTGAAGTCGATGCAGTCAGCGGCCGTTTTCCACTTTTGTTGGCCCCTGGCGGGGTTCTTTGCGTGAGTCGCTTCCGGCCACACAATCGGCTGGCCGTCGCACCGGGCGATCATGAACAGGCGTTCCCGGCTGGTCGGCGCGCCGAAGTCGCAGGCCTTGATGACCTTCCACTCAACGACATAGCCCATAGCTTCGAGTAGGGCCACGAAACGGCGCCACGTCTTGCCGCGCTGTTTCGGGTCAGGGATCAGGAATTGCTGGCCCACAGGGACCACCTCACCAGGTGCGGCAATCTCGCCGCCGAGCTTGACCACGCGGCCGGTCGCCTTGTCGCGCTTGGCGATCAACCGGCCCCATTGCAGGATCTGTTTCACGTTCTCCAGGCTGATGACCCTGGGCCGCTTCATGCCTGCCCACTTGAGGCCGATCCACGACAGGCTGCGGATCTCACGTTTCCGCGGCTGGCCGGCTGAGGCCTGGGTAAAGTGCGTGCAGTCCGGTGACATGTGGAACCAGCCGACAGGCTTGCCGCCGCACTCGGTGTCAGGGTCACCCTCGAACACGTCGGTGGTGAAGTGCTGTGCGCCTGGGTGGTTCATGGTGTGCATGCTGATCGCTTGCGGGCTGTGGTTCTTCGCCACGTTCACAGCGCGGCCCAGGCCCATTTCCAAGCCGGTACCGGCACCGCCGCCGCCACAGAAGAAGTCGACAACGATCTCATCGTCCTGAGGGTTGAAGCCGAGTCCGTATTGGGTTTTGAAATCGAAGGGGTGTTTCTTCTGTTGTGCGGACATAGAGGTGCCTCGTCGCTAAACGGCTACAGTGATTTAGGGGGTTACGTTGGAGGAATGCGTGATGCTGGAAGGTCCAGACGATTCGGAGCGAATCGCTGAGTTTTACGAGTACATCCGAGTTGGCGGCGCCAGGGAGGCTTTCGCGTTACTGGTTGGCACCTTCACCTGCCTGAAAAGTGTCAGTTGCAGTACGGCTAAGCAGGGAAAAGTCCGCTCTGTTGCTGTTCGCCAAGGTGGTGCGTGGTGTTTTTCGATCATGCCGTCACGCAAGAGGCTGCTTTTTCATTGGCGGCCGCCAGTTGTTGACCGGTATCGAACTCAGATAGCGGCCACAAAGGCACTCTTCCCAGAAAGCTTCACCGACAACTCACACAAAGACGCTGAGCATTGGGCAATCAGCATTCAATCGATAGAAGACGCGATGCGATTGTTGCTCATATTGGACGTCAACTGATCATCGCCGGCTGGCGTGATTTGTTGATATGGGGTATTAGGTAGGGTCATTTTGAGCGCTATTAGGGACAAGTCATGCAGGCACCAACGGATAATCTGTATAAGTTTCTCTCGATTGTAGGGATGATATGTTTTGTCTTTTTCTTTTTTGATTTGAATAAGAGATCAGATGATCTTGAATTGAAAATTGATAGTTTGACCATTCAGCAGGTCGAGTTCTTAGCGACTCTAGACGCGATTAAGACAGATTCGAATCGTCTTTCTAAGGTTATTGCTGACCTGAATTCTGGAACGACAACACTCCAGGAGTTGGTGGGGGCTATGCCGAGCCTGGAGGCGACTAGAGATAAAATACAGTCAAGATTTGATGAGGCAAAATTAGTAAATGCAAAACTCAATGCTAATTTGGAATTGGTCAAAAGCTATTTTAACAAGCTCAAAGGTCTGGCTTATCTTTACGGATGGCTGCAGTGCGTTTCATTAATAGTTGCATTTGTTGGTATACTGTTGTGGTATTACAGAACCCAAAAATATCTAGATTTAAAGGACAAACAGTCTGTCACTTGATTGAGTGTCATCACGGAAACAATGATCGAATTTTCATACTAATTTATTTTGAGTGACCGGCATGGAGCCGGATCAAGGAGGTAGGTGTGCGTGAGTACAACTACGAAGCAGGTATTCGTGATCTTCAAATCGCGAAAGATGAAGCGGCGGTAGCGGCGGAAGACTTCTACGAGAAAAACTGGCCATTCCAGACCGACGAGATAGCCGCTCAGTACGGTGAGCTGCAGTTCATGGCGGTCACTATGCTTGCTGAGTTTGAACAGCTCATGCAACAGGGCAGCATTAAGCGTGCGCGTTAATGCTCCTCAAGGCGTGTTGCTTGTTCCGCAGTTCCGACAGTCTTCCCGATAGCGCTGAGCGTCGCTGATGAACCGGCCGCAGCCAACGCAATTGAACATTATCATTTTAGGCCTCTTCGGCTTGGCCAACTTGATTCCGGTACCGCGCAGGGCTTCCTTGATATTCACGTCGTCGCGCTCAACAAGGCGCCGGGAGCGGGCGTCGATGCAGGGTTTGGGCCAGACCACTGCGCCTGATTGACCGAGCTTACCGATCCAGGTGACGGTGTGAGCTCTCGGCACTACGACTGCCTTCGACAGGTCGCTGGTGAATACCCCGTCCTCACAAAGCCAAATCAGGTTGTTGCCGTTCCAGCACTGCGGCTTCTGGATGAAAAACTCGGCTGCGTCGGGGTGTTGTTCCAGCGCCTCGCTCAAGGTGACATTTTGGCAATCGACACCAGTGCGCGCCATGGCGTCGACGTAAGCCTTGGGCCAAGGGATGTCGGTGTCTCGGTGATCGCAAGCGCCGTCACGGGTGAACACCTGGGCCTTGGCCAAGTCGGTGACGTACCCGGAGCCACCAAAGCCCCAGAACGACAACCCGTCGCCGACGTAGGCATGACGGCGGCTGTCTTGTAGGTAGAACTGGTCGTCCATGGATTATCTCCAGTCATGCGCCTCCCTCCGGTGGCCGGTGGTGGCAATTTGGTTTGGGTTGGGGTATTACGGGTGGACCGACATGGAGCCGGATCATTCGTGAAGATGTTCGCGCTTACCGGTGTACTGGTAGTGCAGATCCTGAACTGCGAGCTGCTGCTCAATGGTGAACAGCGGGTTGCAAGCGTTGCAGTGCCCGGCGATCTTGATTGCCTGGTAATCGATTGAGATCGACGGGTAATCTCGTCGGCATTGAGGGCAACTGATTCCGTCCGCATTGCAGCAGGACATCGCATCTTCCGCTTGGTCATGATTCTCAGCGCACACCGGGCAGACGTAGAGCGTGTAAACGGCCGGCATGCAGCACTCGCGGGCCTCGTCCTCATCGTCATGGATCTCGCGGCACTCACCGCAGCGGTACAGCTCTTTGATCTCCAGTTTCAAGGCTGATACTCCAGTCAGGCGCCGCCCTCCGTCGAGAGCGCGGCGCTGCGGTTGGTGTCAGGCTGCCGCGCGCTTGAGCTGCTCGGTCAGTTGAGTGGGCAGCCCGCGCAGCGTCAGCGTGCCACCGGCTACGTCAAACTTGATTTTGTCGCCCAGCAGGTGGGCCTCGAAGCTGATCGACATACCCTCGGCCCGGCCAGTGAATCGCCGGAATTTGTTGAGCGTCTTCTTGTCCGGCGGAAGGGTCTCTGAAATCCCGTAGTCCTTGGCCTTGATGAAGTCGTAGAAGTTCTTCGGCTGGTCTTCGTCGATCAGCCCCGACAGCTCGTCGAGGGTGATTGGTTCCCCGATCTTGGCCTGGGCCATGGAATAGTTGACTAGGGTGGTCGTCTTCTCGCGGGCCTCCTCATCGACCATGTCCTCGCTCTCAACAAAGTCGCTGAAAGCCTTCAACAGCGTGCGGGTCTCGCCCGGGCCGTCGATTCCTTCCTGGCAGCCGATGAAATCGCGAAAGTACTCGTTGAACTTGCGGCCCTGCTTGCCCTTGAGGTAGGAGATGTATTGCAGCGACCGCGGGTTGTTCTGCCATTCGCTGATATTGATCCGTGCTGCCAGGCGGATGTGGTCCAGGTCCAGGCGCTTCACCGTTATCAGGTGGAGTTTTTCGGTCATGGTCACCGCTTCTGTTTCCTGCACCAGGGCGATGACCAGGTAATCGGTCATACCTTGCTGGTAATGGCAGAAGAGCGCGTGCCCACCGGTGGAAAGGTTCGATTCTTCCATCAGCTTGGTAAGGTGTTCGACCGCGGTGGTGCTGAACTCCAAGAAGGTGGAGCCGCCGGCCAGGTACTTGCTCAGCCAGCCGCTGAGGGGATATGCACCCGACTCGGCCTGAAAGAACCCCCAGGCCTTGCCAGCGGTGGCGTTGTAGTTTTCGTTGAACTGCTGCATCAGATCGTCGCGGGCCTGGCTTTCAACCTGCTCAGTTGAGGCCAGATGCAGCACCGCCGGGTTGCCGTCGGGCTTCTTGTCGATTTTGTGGATTGCGCTGTGGAGAATTGGCATTGCGGTTACCTCAGATAGGCGCCGCCCTCCGGTTACCGGATGCAGCGAGAAAGATTCTTATTTGAAGGGCGCTGCGATAAACTCAGCGCATTCTTAATAGGGAGCATCACTGCAATGGAACTGAAGTCGCCGAGCAAAAACATACGGATAGTGGGCTGCGCCGGGGCGATCGCTGGTGCAGCCATCATTGCCACCAACTCAGAAGGTTTTGTGCATACCTTTGGTGTTGGCATTCTTGCAGGGGGGCTATTTTTGCTGGTGCTTCCTTTCTTCGGTGCGAGCGGTCGCAAGTAACCGGATGCAGCAAGTAGGGTGGGTTATGCTGGTTCGATGATCTCGTCGCCCGGGTCTTTCTGGATGGCGAGCAGGCTTTTATTGCGAAATTCCCGCGCCACGTTTTGCGATATCTCGATTTCGTGGCGCGGCGGATTCAGCAGCGGCTGGCACTTCGCGGAGCCCATCGCGTGCAGGTGATGAATCATCAGCGTCATCGCCTCGCCCTGCTCAGTAATGCCTGACCACTCCATCAGGTCGGCCAGCGCTTGCCGGGTGCCTGGGCGGACCCTGAGCCTCAACTCTTCCTCGGCAAGTGCCAAACGCTTTCTGGCAGACTTCGCCGAGCGTTCTTTCTGGGGTACTGCTGCCATGGCCTACCTCTTCTATTCCGCTGGCCGGCAGTGCGAGCCAGGTTTGACGTTTGCGTTGCTGGATGCGGGCTATGCGGCGCATGAATCGACCTTCACCTGTTGCCAGGCGCCGACCGCTTCGAATATCCGTGCGGCGTGCGCCTCGTCCAGCGATATTGCTTCAGGTATGGCGATCCAGCCCGAAGCCACCATCTGGCTTTGATTCGCCTCGTCGCGCAGCTTCTTGTAGCAATGCTCGATCACGTCTTCCAGGTGGTCGGAGAGGTAAACACCATCGGGCGCCACCTCCACCGACTTGCTGTACCGGTCGCCGCGGGCGTCAATGCAGAGGGCGCTGAGGTAGATCGTCCATCGGTGGGGGATACCGCAGACGGCCTGGCCAATCTTCCCCGGCGCGATGTTCTTCAGCGACTTGTAATTGATCATGCCCTGGCGGCCGCTGGGGTCGATGTTGACCACTGCGACGTGATTGGATGCCAGCAGCGAGCGGCACGATCGGGCTATGCGTGCATGCAGGTTATGCGGTTTGCGCTTGCTCATAGTGCCACCGCGAGTTTGCGCAGCGCCTTACGTTCTGCCGCTGTGATAGACGGCTTGCGGCGCTTGAGGATGGTTTCGGGATCGATCTTGGTGGAGCGGGGCGGTGGCAGTGGTTTGCGTGGCGGGCTTGGCAACTGCGCGACTGTCCCGCCAGCGGCCAAGAACTCCGCCGTGCGCTCCGATATTGAGTAGGCGTCCTGGCGGTGCTGCTCAAACAGGTTGAGGTGGTTGCTGACGTACATGGCGACCTCACTTGATTCGGATCGAACTGTCGCCGCGCTCCAAGTGAGCCCAGGTAGGTTCGGGTAGAAGTTCGTGTTCAGCGTCTTCACCGGCTGCCATGCGCTTGCGCACCGCTTCGTTATGTTCGCGGATCTCCTTGAGCTTGGCGGCAATGGCTTTTTTGTCCGGAGCAATGCTCGACTTCACAGTGGTCAGTTCGTCCGGCACTGCATCTTCGTTATCCACGATCACCCGTTCGCTGCCCATGGCCAGTGTGATGGTGAAGAGCGGACGCTTGATCGACTTGATGTTGGCGGCTTCCATGTTGCGCCGCAGATAGTCGCTGATCTGCGACACACTGTTGGACTTGATCCGCTTGAGTTCGGCCAGGCGCTCGATTTCGTTTTCGATGGCCGTCACGTCGCTTTCGATATTGCGGCGCAACATAACGATGTTGTCGGCCTTGTCGTTGAAGTCGCCCTGGACTTCGTCCATCGCGTGCTGCAAAGCCTCTTTAAGGCCTTCATCATCGGTGTCGGCCATGGCTTGGAGTTCGGCGAGTTTGCCGGTGAGTGCGTACAGTTGAGTCATGCTGCTGCCTCCTTGCCTTTCTCAAGGCTGGCTTTGCGTTCTTCGAATGCGCGAGTGATGCGGGCGATGAAAGCGGGCTCGTTGCGGCGAGTGGCTTCGCGGATGTACTTCACGTTCAAGGTTTTCAGTTCGTACGTAGTGACGGCCTTGCCGATTGTCTCAACTGCTGAGGCGAGCCAGTCCACGCGCTCCTGCTTCTGCCGAAGAATTTCAGCGTCCTTGTCGTCGGCATTTGCGATCGCTTCCTCTTCTTTGAGTTGAGTGACGTACGCGTCGTCATCGAACAGCCCGAGGAACACGTCGGCGCTGAACCCAAGCATCGAAAGCGATTTCTTGATGGCGTCGGTGAGCGATTTTTTTGGCGCTTCGCCGTCAGTGGTCATGCCGTAGGTAGTTTTGTACTGGTACCGAGTGCAGCCGTATTGCTCGATCTCGCCACGCTGGCCGTCCTGCATGAACCAGAGCGCAATTTTGACTGTGTGACCAATCTCGCGACCTATGCATGCGCGCTTGTCGCCTTCCCCGATGAAGATTTCATGACCCTCATCGAAGCGCTCTTCGACAATCCTCCAGCCCCAGCCGATGCCGACCGGACCAAACAACTCGGTGGCCTTCATGGCCATCGCGGTACCGCTCAAGCTGGTGATGTCCTGGCCGTTGACCTTGGCTTTTTTGGTGAACCTGGTGTCGGTCTTATCGACCTTGTTCCAGATATGCATGTTCTGTTCGGACATGATTGGTCTCCGCGCCGCCGGAGAGGGGCGCTGTAAGTGTTTAGGAGGTGATCCGATCAGCGAGAGCGCTGAGCAACATCAGGAGGGTGAAGACTGCGAGGGCAGAGAAGGAGCCGCGCCAGATGAGCAGACGCCGGGTGCGCTGGCGGGTGGTCACGGCCGAACCCTCACCGCAATTCGACCGCCCTTCATGGTCGCCGCCAGGCGCTTCGGCAAGGTGGCCACAGCACGCTCACGCGGCTGGCCGATCACTTCATTGAAGGGGAGGCCGAAGCCCAGCATGATCAGCTTTGACTCAACGTCTTCAAGCTGCTCATCAATCAGCGATTTAACCGGTGCGGTGGTCATGCGGCCTCCTTGCGCTGCCTGGTGATCTTCAGCAGGCGCTGGCAGTAGTGGTTGAATTCTTCGACGGTGATCGCGTCGCCGGTAAGCATGTTGGTGATCATCCGTGCCACGACGGCTTGGGAGCCGGGCTCGCAGCTTGGGTGTTCAAGCGCCTCCAGCGCTTCGTCGATCAAGATGTGCGGGCTCATACATCGGCATCCACGTCGTCTTCGCGCTCTTCCCTTTCCGCAGCTACTGCGTCTTCGGCATACGGCCTCAGCAGCGCTACAGCGATCTTCTCGATTGCTTCAATTGGCCGTTGCTGGCCCAGCAGGTCCGCGGCGTGGGACCGTGCGTCGCTCTGGCTGCCAAGCATCGCCGACAGCAGCAGGCGGGCAAACGAATCACGCTGGTCCAAGCCGTCGATCTGGCGTTGGTTAAGGTGGCCTTGCAGGACCGTGCAGAACCGGTCGAACGTTACGACCTGCGGCTGGCCGAAGCGCCGTTTCCAGTTGATGTCGACGCCGCACACCAAGCGCTCCGCCGAATGCTCAAGCCAGTCAGCCACCTCGTTGCTCTCGCTGACCTCTGGAGGCAACTGAGCGTCGTAACGCTCCTGGCAAATATTCAATGCTGCGTTCATGGTCGCCTCCAAGGTGGCGGGTTGTTCACCTGTATTCGTCAACACTCATGCCTCCCGCTGGTTGCCGATGGGCGCGGGGGAGGAGTGCTGACGTAATAGAGGTGGGGAAGGGGGCCCAGGCCCGCTACTGGCGACGGCCTGGGTTTGTTGCGTCAGCGGTGTGGCTCGTTGCCCGCTGCTGATTGCAGGGCTGGCCGTTCATCTTCGTAGGTTGGCGGTGAGCTTCCTCCTCAGGGCGTCAATCAGCATCTATTCGCCTTGGATCACAGGTCCCTACAACAAGCACGCTGCAGCTCGTTTGCCCGGTTAGGTGGGCAGGGTGCATGAGGTCCGGCGTTCCCAGCCGAGGCTATTGGGATCGCTAATTCAAATCTTTTGGAGCTGGCCGTGACCCGCTACTGGCGTCGGTCACCGGCTTGAATCAAATGTTCTTCCAGCCGCGGGCCTTTCGGTTTGTTCTCCCGCTGGATAACTGTACTTGGCGCTTTACGCTGCACGCCCGGGTCAGTTGCCAACCCTCTGAACCGTTTAGGCCGGTTCATCGCTGCCTTTGAATCTGGGCCGGCGGTGATCCGGCGAGGGGTTTCGCTAAAGAGCGTTGGGCTGCAAGGCCCTGGCGAGTCGCTGTTGGGTGACTCGGTGAAGATAAATTAGCACTGCTGATAATTGAAGTAAACAGCACTGCTAATGTATTTTGCGCGAACATGAAAAAGCCCGCAGCAAGTGCGGGCTCTATTGAGGGCAGGCTCAGTCTTCTCCAGGTTACGTCCATAGCAGCTGAATTAATCCGTCATCCCGATGGGCGATGGTCACGTTATCGTTTTCCGCTATTTCGTCCAGCACGCGGTCCCAATCAGCCGGATCGTCATTTGTGGAGCGCTCCAAGAGCGCAGATTTGGATGCCTGCGCCTTGGTCGCATTGACCGCTCGCTGTACGCGCATGCCGAGCAATTCATAGGTCGACGGTTCTTTTGGTGCTTGAGATTTGTGCTTTGCCATAGATGACGCTCCGCTGTTTGGCTGTATGCATAAACAGTATTTCATGCCCGTAGGAAGGGCAAGCTTTAAGAGTACGGATGTACTCCTGTCGGTGCGAAGCATAAAAAAGCACGCACTTGGCAGGCTTGGATGCTTCGGCTAAAGGTCAGTTAGAAAACTTCACCTCTGTCGCGAGAGCTTCTTTCGCGGCCTGGTACGCGGATTTGGCTTGTTGGCCCGTAGTGCGATAGGCACTCATGGTGACCATGTAGGCCGACCACTTTGGGTATAGGTCCTTGCTCAGTTCGGCCTGTGTGGCCGGTACTTTGGCGGCCTTTAGGCGATTAACTGCTTCATCACCCTGTGCCCTAGCGTGCTTGAAGCATGCGCTAAGCGAGTTGTTGTATACGGCTATAGTTTGAGCGCTCGCATATCAAACCATAGCATTGCTAGTGGTCGTCTCCAGGTCGCACTGCCATGCAGGAAGATCCAGTTGCCTAGAGAAGTTGACGGCCTCAGGTGAATTTGGGTCATATTAGAAATCAATAGCCTTGAACACATGCGGCGCCTTGGCAGGACCTGCAGCGACCTGTGCGACTGGAGTTCTCTGTTGCGATGCGGCGTAGCCAGCCAAGGCCATGGTCAAAGCAGCAAGCGGAGTGCAGTTTTTCAAACGCATTGAATCCCTCCCGTAATAGAGCCGACACTTTGCCAATCATGGCGTACGGCCACCATTGGTCGCCTTTAGCAGCATCACGCTATTGACGCCTGTAATCTGACGCATATCCGGAATGTCGATGGCGGGTTTCCTATGAGAGAGGAGCAGCGAAAATTAGCCCTCACAGCTTGGCGCGAGCTATGTGCGTTGGCTGCAAGTCGAATGGACGCAGAGTTTAAATATTTCGAATTGCTGAGGCGGGCTGACGCAATGGAGCGAGCGGACCTCATAACTAGCGATGAGTGGAGAAGGCTGGTGCAGCACGCGGGAGCATTGCTTTGCAGTACTGCGCAATGTATGGGCGGGCCAGGGTAGAGTAGATACAAGAAGCCCGGCGCTGGGCCGGGCTTGATTCAATCGGGGTGTTGAATTGGAAGCTTTAGCTGAGTGCCAGAGCGGCGATGGTCAAGCACTTCCAAAACTTGGTGCTCGGCCTTCAACTGATCGCCCACAAGGGTTTTAATTTCCTTTAGGCGAACCCTTAAGATATCTCCCTTGCCAAATCGCAGATCGCCACTCTCAATCATCGAAAGGAAACTTGGATCAACAATTGATGCGTAGAACGTGGACGCGCCATCGTGGAATCTCCATTTATTTTCGTCGCGAAAGGCGATGTTCACCAACTGAAGGCTGGCCACTCGCTCACTCTCATCAAGTCGCTCCTCTTCCTGCTCGGGAGCGATGAAGTTTTCGGCTTCCGTTTCTGATGCCGCTACGAAATCGCCATCAGGCTCGCGAACGGCGAAGTAATCAACTCCCGGCCGCTGGAGCGGTTTGTGCACTACGTCTTGGAAAGCCTTGCGTAGCTTCCAATTTCGGAACAGCGCTAAGACCTTTTCCTCGGTGTCGAAATGCTCCTGATCGCAGAAAACCCTGACAACGCCATCGCTAAGGATTTCAACTTTTGTGATATCTCGATTGCGAACCCACTTGATGAGCTGAAAAACACCCCTCGTTGTTAGGCTCGTAAAGCCGAGCAGGGCGATCAGATTCGCCGCTGCGGTAACCGGGCTACCGGCAAAAAGATCCTGGGCTTGCTGAATCAGACTCTGCGTTACGCCAAGATCAATTCCAAAACTGCCAGTTTTAAATGATCCTTTGACGCTGACGGAGAGCTTGGTTCGGCCATCGTTGAGCGTGGCGTTTGCCTCTTCGAAAAGCTCCCCGAGAGCCAGAAGGGCGGGCGCAAGATCACGCACCTCCATCTCGTGCGATTGAAGCGCGGGCCCGTCATAAACGACTTGTAGCGATGCTTTGCTCATGTCTTCCATTGTTGCTTCCGTGCGTGATTCTGTCTATTTAAGACTATGGCTGCCCGTCCGAAAGCGAGAGGCTACAGCATCCCTCCGCGCCAAACTATGCGCCTATTCAGGCTTGCTTCGATTTATCTGGCCGCCTTCACCTCGTCCGCATACCCGGCCAGCCGATCCTCGTCCGCAAAAAGCACCGTGCACATCTTCAGCACGGCTTGGGTACCCGCCTCATTGCCGGCAAGCGTCAGCCGCTCCAAAATTCTCATTAGCTCTACGGCTGACCACTTGAGGTCGGAGGCGATGCTTGTAGGTCGTGCTTTAGGTCTTGGTTTGGCTTGGTGAGATTCACAGGTCTCCACCTCTCCAGATAACCTTGCCGATGATGCGGTGCTCATTCACTTCACTGCGGACAAGCACAATATCGGCGTAGTCATCACAGTCATCGTTATCGCTTCTGAGGATCCAGCCGCCGAGCGGTGTCTTCACGACTCGTTTAACGATCGAGCCTTTGTCCGCACTAGTGAGAACGAACACCTGACCATCGACAGGCTCGGTTTTAGAGGTATCAAGCAGCAGGACGTCATGGTCATTGATCGTTGGCCACATACTATCGCCGTCGGCATAAATCACGATCAAACTCTCTGGCTTCACACCTTTGGTTCGCAGCCAGTCGCGCTTGAACGCGAGAGTGGCTATTGACTCGACGTGCGGATTCTCATGTCCGATGCCGGCAGCCGCCTTGGCGCTGTACTGCGGTACGTGGGCGTATTTTTCTTCCGCTGCTTCGATATCACTGCCGGCAGGAAAGGGGCTATTTGCGGCTAGATCCCTACCACTGTGCATGTGGACTGCCGTTTCGCCAGCGGCGCGCCTGATACCGTCTGCAAGTGATGGACTTATATCCCAAGGTTTGACGCCGAATACCTCTGCCAGCTTGATGAGGGCGTCCAAGTTGAGTGCGACCTTTCCATTAAGGTACTGGCTTACAGTGCTCTGCGGTGAGCTCCAGCCACACCTTGCGCCAACTTCAAATTGGTTGAGTGCCGGGCTTTCGCCTTTATCCTTCGACGCCTTAACCGCGTTGCGGTACGCGTCTTTTAGGCGAGCGGCATCATTTAGCTGCTCTTGGTTAAGAGGGGTTCGAATGGGCTTGGTCATGCGAGTGATTAAGTAGCAGCGCTGATATTTCTGCAAACAGCACTGCTAATCCTTTCCTTGTTTAGTTTAAAACAGCAGTGCTAATATGGCTGCAACTCAACCGGAGACTCAGATGATGAAGACTGTATCCCTCGGGGAATACCTGTCATCGCACGGAACCCAGAGCGATCTCGCCAAGGCTCTGGGTATCCAGCAAAGCGCCGTATCTCAGATGTATCACTCTAGTCGGGATATCTCGATCACGCTGATGGACGACGGGTCGATCCAGGCAAATGAGATACGCCCTATTCCCGCACGTAAGACAGCCGCCTGACGTCTCTGTCCGCCGCTCCATTGAAGCCAGGTTAGAAGAGGGCAGGCCTCATGAAAACGTCCAGTTCTAGACACACCGTACAAACCCGTGATCAGGTGCTGGTCGCCCACGCTGCAAACCAGATCGCACGCACCAGCCTGAGCCAGGACGACTTCGCCCAGGCGTTGAGTCGCGAGTTGCACCTGTCGATCCCGGAGCGCGCCCAGAAGAAAGACGTTCCTGACTTCAACTCTGCGGAACTGACCGCCGACGTAAATGAGTTTGTGAAGGCTACCGGTCGCTGGCTCAAGCGTGTTCAGCGCTGGCTGTCTGGCGATCAGGAAATGCCGTCGTGGCTGGAAGAGTCCTGGGTCAACGCCCTTGAACCCGAATTCCGCGACCACTGCGTAAACGAGCTTGCAAGCCGCCACGGCCTGACCGGCGCCCGCCAGATGACCAGCGACCAATGTGCGAACAAAAGCTTCGGTGCGCTGATCCGCGCGCTGGGCGATGTGATCGATACCGGCAGCGAAGTTTTTGATGATCAAGTGATGTGCGAACTGGACCTTCCGCACTTGCCAGCGTTCGCCAAGCAGTGCCGTCAGGTTGAAGCGAAGGCGGGGGAGTTGGGGCGTAGAGCTGAGCAACTGCTCGCGGCGGCTCGGCCACTGAAATCCATAGCCTGACTAGCAGGCACAAAAAAGCCAACGTTAGAGGTCGGCTTTTTCTACAGCGGTAAACAATTCGAGCAAATCATGCACCAACACACTGAATCGATCAATACCCCCAATATTCCCGCGCCACGTTTTCCGCAATTTCAAAACGTGGCGCGGATTAAGCCTGTGACCCCTTTCGACTTCCACGGCTTCCCTGTCCGCGTAATTGACGACGGCCTCGGAGAGCCTTGGTTCATCGCCAAGGATATCGCCGAAACCCTCGGCTACTCCAACACGTCGAAAGCGATCAATGTTCACTGCAAAGCGGTCAGTACCTGCCATACCGAAATGGGAGGTCAGGTCCGCGCAGTGCAAATCATCCCTGAGCGCGATCTCTACCGTCTTGTGATGAAGTCCAAGCTTCCGGCTGCTGAGCAGTTCGAAGAGTGGGTGGTGGGCCAGGTGCTGCCGACCATTCGAAAGACCGGCTCTTACACCGCCCAAGAGACGAACAACTCCAAGGTCATTGGCGAACTCGCCATTCTGGAATGCTTCGACCGCCTGCTGAAGCCGGCCAACTCCAGCAAGATGCTGATGTTGGCCATGATCGCCGCCAACAACGGCCTGGACGCCAAGTTTCTTCCAGGCTACGCCGTTGACGCCGCCCCTGATGCCGCTGGCGGCTCTTCGATGCCCACCAAGGCAATTACCGCCCTGATCAAAGATCACGCCATCGCCAGCACCGCCCGCGCCTTCAACCTTGCACTGGAGGCCCACGGCTTCCTCAAGGTCCTGCGGCGCAAAAACTCCAAGCAGGAAATGATCGACTTCTGGTCCGTGACCGGGAAGGGCCTGGCCTACGGCAAGAACCTCACCAGCCCTCAATGCCCCCGCGAGACGCAGCCTCACTGGTACGTGGATCGCTTCATCGAATTGGCCGCAAAGGTCGGGAAGGCCTGACATGCAATACACCGTCACGATTAACCAGGTGAAGGCGCTGGAGTGGGGGCTGAATTCTCAGCAGGCCCTGCTGTTCGCCTTCGTCTACGGCTGCCCGAGCTGGACCAAGCCAATCAATACCTATGACGGGGTCTTCTTCGCGCTGAGCAAGGCCAAGATCACTGAGGAGTTGCCGCTGCTCACCCACAAGCCAGACACCGCTTACCGCATGCTGAAGGCCCTTGAAGAGGCCGGTTTGATTGAGCTTCGTCCTGAAGCATTCCGACTCACGGAAAAAGGCTGTGAGTGGAACCCGGACCGTATGGGTCACGTCACCGCGCACCAACCACGGGCCCTCCCGCCCCGGCGCAGGACGAAAAAGAAACCAATCCCTTCTGGCTTGCGTGCTCGGGTATTCGCCCGTGACGGTCACGCGTGCTTGCGCTGTGGCTGCTCGGTGCTGATGCGTTTGAGGGCTGATCACGTCGTACCTGAAAGCCAAGGTGGAGAGGCTTCTTTGGGCAACCTCCAGACCCTTTGCATGTCCTGCAATAGCTGGAAGGGCGTGCGGACGATTGATTTCCGCGCGTTCGCCGGAGGTGCAGCATGAGCATGGGCCTTATGGTCGCCGCGATGAAACTTCGCGTCGGTAATCCACTGCGCAAGCTGGTGCTGATCAAGTTGGCCGACAACGCCAGCGACGTTGGTGAGTGCTGGCCGTCCTACCAGCACATCGCCGATCAGTGCGAGATCAGCAAGCGCTCTGTCATGAACCACATCACCGCTCTGTGTGAGGCGGGACTGTTGCGCAAGGAGATCCGGAAGGGAGGCCCAAAAGGGAATTCGTCGAACGTTTACTTCCTGACCCTCGAAGGGGGTGGTGCACCTCCTGCACCAGGGGTAGTGCAGCAGATTCACCCGGGTAGTGCAGCAGGTTCACCCCCTAGTGAATCTCCTGCACCAGGGGGTAGTGCAGCAGCTGCACCCAGAATCAGTAACTCTCTTGAACCAGTCATGGAACCGGTCAATGAACCAATTGCACCCCCGGCTCCCGCCGAGGTTGTTCCGGCTCACTCCCGCGGCTTGATGCTGGTGGCTGATCGCACCGATGCCCCACGGGTTGAGATCCCCGCCGACATGCCGGGCCCCAAAGACCAGACCTGCAAAACCTTCAAGGTCTGGGCGAATTACGCCATGGCATACCGCAAGCGCTACAGCGCCTGGCCGGTGTGGAATGCCAAGGTCGGCGGCCAGCTCGGCCAACTGGTCGACCGCCTCGGCGCCGATGTCGCCCATCACGTCGCTGCCCACTTCCTGAAAACCAGCGATGCCGCTGTACTGCGCAAGTGCCACAGCCTCAACGAGCTGCTGGCCAACGCCGAGAGCTATCACACCCAGTGGGTGACCGGGCAGCGTATCAACGGGACAACCGCCCGCCAGATGGAACGGACAGAGGCGAACCACTCCGCAGCGGAGCAGGCCGCCCAGATGGTAATGGCCAAACGCCAAGCAGGTGACCGCAATGAATACCTTTGAAATGAATGACCAGCAGGTTGCCGGGCTGGCCGCCGCCATCTGCGCCACCGCCGAGGCCATGGGCCAGGAAATGAACCCGGGCACTGCCGCGATGATGGCTGAAGACCTCTGTGCGTATCCGGTGCCTGTCGTGAAAGGCGCACTGAAGGCTTGCCGCTTCGAGGTGAAGGGCAAGCTGGCGATGGCCGACATCCTGCAGCGCGTCCAGTCCTCCGACGGGCGCCCGGGCAAGGACGAGGCCTGGGCCATCGCCATGACCACCAACGACGAATTTGAAACCGTGGTGCTGACCGATGAGATCCAGCTGGCCCTGGCAGCCGCGAAACCCATCTTGGATGGCGGCGACAAAATCGGCGCGCGCATGGCGTTCATTGACGCCTACCAGAGGTTCGTGAGCCAGGCTCGCGAAGATGCGAAGCCGGTCAACTGGCACGTATCCGTGGGCTTCGACGCCAACCGGCGTGTGCAGGCTGTGACCAAGGCGATGGAGCTGAAGCGCATCCCGCGCGAACGCGCCCAGAAGTACCTGGCAGACCTGAGCGTTGAGCCGATCACCGAAGATGGCCGGGCCATTGCCGGATTGCTCACTGGCAACGTCACCCGGCCGGAGCCCGCCCTTCGCGCAAAGCTCGAGATCGTTAAGAGCTCGATGCTGGAAATGCGCAAAGCCAGCGCACAGCAGATGGACGAAATACGGATTGCAGCTGCCAACGAGTTGGCGGATCGCCGCGCGCTGCTGATCAAGCAGGCCCAGGAATTGGAGTCACGAGCATGACCATCGACAAGCAACAACTTCAGAAAATGCTCTGGGCCGAAGCCGCGTCATTCCGGGCCGACTGCGCCGACTGGAAGCGCAACACCGAGGCGCTGCAGGAATTCCTCGGGGAGAAGACCGTGGAGGAGGTGGCCCTGGAGCTGCTGGCAGAGAACGAGTTGGCCCGCATGCGTATCAAGGAATTGGATCTGCTGTTTGGTCGCTACCTCCTCGCCATGCGCTCGGCCCTCATCGAGGAAGAGCATGGCAAGGGCCCGGCCGCCGCAATGGCGTGGATCTACAACTCGCTGGCCGGCCCGGGCGAGCTACCTCCAGAGGGTGAGACCGACAGCCAGGCCTACTTCGACCGCGAGATCGTCGCATTGGATAACGGAATGCAGGAGGTAATGGCGTTCCACGAAGGTCGACGCGCCGTCATGGGCAAGGGAGAGCCGTCATGAGCAACTTCCTTGCAGGGCTGTTCTTCGCCGCCGTGCCAGCACTGGCGGTTGGCCTGGTAATAGCGTTCTTTTCTGTGCCTTTGGGTGTGGTGGTGGTACTTGGCGTATTTGGTTTTGGTCTGGATCTTTGCTTCCGCGGTAGTGGTAGGGAGGAGCGGCTATGACCAAGCCAGCCAAGCCACGCCCAATGCCTGTGTACCTGGTGCTGCGCCGCCTGGTCGATCCGGCTACTGGCAAGGAGGTGGCAGCGTTCGTGCCGTCCTCCGACGCTGACCGGTCGATACTCCGCGAGCGCGATTTTCGGATAAACACGAAGATTCGTGCCGACCTCAAGCAGCCACGCAACCCACGGTTCAATGGTTTGGTCCACGGCCTGGGCCGGGTGCTGAGCCAGAACATCGACCGGTTCTCTGGCAAGCAGTCCCACGACGCCATTAAGGCCTTGCAACTGGAGTCGGGCGTGTACTGCGACGAGGAGTTGTTCGACATCCCTGGCCTGGGCCAGCTCACGCGCAAGACACCTCGCAGTCTCTCGTACGACTCAATGGGGGAGGAGACATTCCAAGACTTCTGGCGCCAGTGCTGCGCGTACCTGATGCTGCATGACTGGCCAACGCTCACGGAAGAGCGCCTGACCGAAATGGCAGAGTTTGAAGCATTCAAGGAGGCGGCATGAAGCGTACCGAACTGAAGCGCACCACGCCGCTCAAGTCCGGCGGGATCCAGACCCGGGCGCGCCGCCAGAAGTGCTGCGCCGTATGCCGGGTCAAGTTCACCCCGGTTCGAGACTTCCAGGCGGTTTGTGGTGAAATTGCTTGTGCGCTGGCTCATGCGCCGGTCAATCAGGTCCGGGCACGAAAGGCGCTGGCCGACGTTGAGCGCAAGGACATCAAGGTCCGCAAGGAGAAGATGAAGAGTAGGGCGGACCACCTGCGCGAAGCCCAAGCCGCGGTGAACGAGTACGTGCGCCTGCGTGACGCGCACCTGCCATGCATCAGCTGCGACTCGACGCCCATTGACAACGATCTCATGACTGGCAGCCGCTGGGACGCTGGGCACTATAGATCCGTCGGCGCCTGCCCAGAGCTGCGCTTCGAGCCGTCGAACATCCACCGTCAGTGCGTGAAGTGCAACCGAAACCTTTCCGGCAACGCCGTGGAGTACCGCATCCGCCTTGTGCTGCGCATTGGTGCCGAGAAGGTCGCATGGATCGAAGGGCCTCATGAGGCGCGCAAGTACACCGTGGATGAGATCAAGGCCATCAAGG
Source organism: Pseudomonas sp. NFX183 (assembly GCF_047943075.1). Lineage (NCBI taxonomy): Bacteria > Pseudomonadati > Pseudomonadota > Gammaproteobacteria > Pseudomonadales > Pseudomonadaceae > Pseudomonas > Pseudomonas sp. NFX183. Next base: position 4,831,713 of record NZ_CP181333.1, read on the forward strand.
CCAAATACCGGGCAATGACCAGAGAGCTGAAAAAAGGGGAAGCCGCATGACCTATCGCAACGTCGTTTCAGCAGTAGTTCGAGCCCTCGCGGCTGAGACCATCACTTCCGCCGGCGGCTGCGACTTTGAACCGAAGGTGCAGTGCGCTAAGCAGAAGGGGGAGATCGTCGGCAAGGAGGCTGCGTTTCTTCAGGACTGCTGGGTGTTCGGGCGGCTACACAAGGCGTTGAGCCCGGCGCACTGGCGGGCACTTGTGGCTAAGTACTCGACGCACCAGGAACGAAAGCATGGCGCCATTTTGGAACTGCTGAACTCGGTGAAGACGCCGGCGCCGAAACGGTTCCGTGAGTGCGCTGTACTTACCTGGGCCATCCCGCAGGTGTCCGGTGCCGAGGGCAAGCGCTCCGCCGCGGTGCTACCCGCTGCCTGGTACAACATTACTAATTGGGACAATGATGGTAAGCCGGAATCGACACGCCACCGCTGGCGTTCGTCTATCCGTAAAGTGTTAGACGACCAGGTGAATGCTGCGCTGACCGCTGCTCAAGACCTGCTCGATGCGGAAGGATTAATTGAAACTGTTGCTGCATAGGATGGGGCGCACTATTGAGATGGCGGGGAGCCGATGTTAGGGCTGCCCGCCGCCATGGTCATGTTTTTTAGAGGTCTTTCTTCATCTCTTTATCTACGTGGCGATCGCCCTTGTGCCGCTCGTTTTCTAGATGCTTCGCTTCCTTATCAACATCATGCTCGGCGCGGTCAGCTTCTTTGTCTGCATTACGTACATCCGTGCGCACGTCTGTGGCAATATCCCCCTCGGCGCTAGCGATGCCCGCTTGTGACATGATTCCCGCAGCTAGACACGCCACAACGAATACTCCCTTATATCCACGCATATCCTATCTCCGATTTCAGTCGTCCCTGATTGGGTCTAGTAAAACTAGACGGAGAATTGAAGGTTCTCAATGCTGGAGTCGACGTTTTCTAAGCGCGTATAGAGGCGGGACTCAGCGCGGAGGCTGAGAGATCAAAGGCGCCTCGGCATAGCACAAAATTGGGTGCTCTCGCCTTATCGAGATTCAGGTCGAAAACCTCCCTGTTGCAACCACTCGGTCAATAGACCTGCGCTCAGAGGCTTAGTAATCAAGTACCCTTGGGCCTCGGTGCAGCCCCATTGGCTAATGAGGGACAGAATCTTTTCGGTTTCAACTCCCTCTGCTACTACCCGATATCCCAGTCCTTTAGCGAGCTCGATCAATGTCTTAACGAGTCGCTTGTCTTTTTCATTTGCATTGAGGTTGCTAATTAGTGATTGGTCAAGTTTCACCGTGTTAACTGGAAGCTGTCGTAGATATGACCAGTTGCTGTAACCAGTGCCAAAGTCGTCCACAGAGACCTCTATGCCCAATTTTCGTGCGCGCTCCAGTTGCGCTATTACCGTTACGGGTTCGGACATAAGCATGCTTTCAGTGAATTCCAGCTCTAAATCGTCTGGATCAAGGTCGCTCTCGCCTATAAGGTCTTCGATTCGATCTACGAAATTCGAATTTTCAAGGTCGCCAACAGTTACGTTCATGGCCACTCTCAATTTAATCCCTTGATCCTTCCACTCTTTTGCTTGCGTGGCAACTGCATCAAGTACCCAGAAAGTCAGAGGTCGCATTAATGCAGTCTTTTCAGCCAAAGGAATAAATTCAGCTGGACCTATAGGGCCGAGTGTCGGGTGGGTCCAGCGGATTAACGCCTCAACACTTTCGCAGGAAAAATCCGACAGGTGTACTTTCGGATGGAAAACCAAATTTAATTGGCTGGCTGACCGGACGGCCTCAGATAATGAGCTTAGTAGCACAAACGCCCGTTTCTGTGCTGCATCTAACTTCGGTTGATACAGTGACCATCCCAGATTGCGAACTCTAGCGTCGTCAGCAGCTCCAACCACTAAGCGAAGCCAGTCTTTCTCCCCTGAGTCGATAAGAGGTAACACGCCAATGCCTGTCTGCATCTGTATGGGAATCCCTTTGCAATCAACCGGCCGTTCGAAATCTGAAAGTATCTTCATACACAGAGTCTCTATAGGGTCTATCGCATGTAGAAGAAAGCCAAATCGTGTAGGGCTGATTTTATATAAGACGCAACCTTTTGGTAATATCGCTTGAAGGCGAGTCTTGACGTTGAGCATTAGTTCCTGTGAGAAACTGTACCCGAGAGCTTTTACAACGTCGTTTAGAAATTTAGGTGAGATAACGTCCACAGCATAAAGATAATGTTCTTCGTCAGTGGTGCTGACGAGTCTTATATCTTCTTCCAATCGGAGTCGATTAAATAGGCCAGTTGGCTGGTCAATGTAGGTGCGTGAGCGTAAGCCCGTCATTCGCATAATTACGAGTTGAGCGAAATAAACGAGCATTCCCATGTCTCGTTTGCTCATTGGTTCTCTACGAGATGTATCGATAATGCAGAGACTACCGAGAGAGAAGCCGTCATCTGTAAGAAGAGGCGCGCCAGCGTAATACCTAATATAAGGTGGTCCATTTACCATAGGGTTATCTTTGAAGCGTTCGTCCATTCTAGCGTCTAAAACCTCTAAAGGGTTTTTGTCAAAAAGCGAGTGCGCGCAGAACGAAATACCGCGAGATGTTGAGTGTTCTGGGATTCCAATCCGAGCTCTAAACCATTGCTTATGCTCATCTACAATGGATATCAGTGCGATCGGTACGTTGAAATATTCTGAAGTGATAGCGATTAACTTTTCGAAAACCTCATCACTCTCTTGGTCGCATGAGCAAAATTCTGCCACGCGCTTCAAGCGCACCTCTTCATAATCTGGGGTCGAATCGGCAGCATCCATGATCACCTCCGCTTGGAACACATATGTGTGTGAACATATCAGATGCTCATCACCAATTCGACTGCATTTATCTATGATGGTCATAGCTTTATTCGGTAGGATTGGTGCCGAAAGCGAGCTCATATGTTTAGGGTCGCCTAAAGCCGCTAACAATTCCCCTGAAATACTTGATGCTTAGCAACTGTAGCTATAAAAAATCTCCTTTTATCACAAAATGGAGTTGCGTCGAGTGAGAAAGTGAGAGATTATTCGCCCATGCTGTCGATCTTACGCGTTTTGAGTTTGTGTGAAAAAAATGGCCGCGCCGCTTCATTTTTCGCATCCATGGCTGGCTTTCTTTTCCGAACGCTGCGCAAACGGGGCAGATAAGGTGTCCTCATCGACCCGATCCCGAGCAAAGTGCGCACGTATCTAGATCTCTCCGGCCAATGCCAATGGAGAGGAGTGCTGCTTCGAACCTCTCGCCGTCCCTCATATTCGACAACCAAAGTTTTTGGAATATTTGGCGCTAGGCCTTCCGCATGATCTGCACACTGAGTTGGGCGTCGATTTAGTATCGACCTCACTTTAATTTCATTGATTGTGACGTCCCTATTCGGGCACCCAGCATTCGCTGGATTTTTCCCGATAAGAGGCACAGAAAAGATCTGTACCCTCAATTCAGCCCAGTGAGCGGCTAGGTACCCGCGGTCAGGGCTCAGACTCAGATCGAGCAAATTGAGCGGGTGGTTATGAATGATGCGCAGTCTTCTCGCATTACTGTTCTCGTAACAGAAATTTCTGCGATGAAACTGCAAATACTTGGTGAGTCTGGAGAAGGATAAAAGGATAAGTTTTTTTGGAGCGCCGCTTGACCGAGGTCGAGTAGCGCCTTGCAGGTTGATCAGTCGTCAACTTTGCTAAATTTGCTTAAAACGTACTTCCGCAACTGACGGACGGTCATTGACTTTTCATTCGGTATCCAATTAGCGCCAGAATTATGGTTGACAAGTTTGATACTAATTAGTATGTATCCAATGCTCATAATTTTCCCTTTTTAGAGCTGTTTCTTTAGTGGGATTTCGATACTAGCTGTAATAACTGGCCCGCCATTATGCGGGCTTTTTCGTTTTCTGCCCCGCCACCCCTCGCTCTGAGCAGGGAGTGCAGCCTGCTAACCTCGTTTCAAGCAAGTTCTACTGCTCCGTTCGGACGCTTGGGTATTTCATCGTCGTGAATACCACTCACCGCTTTGATTGATATGCGTTCGGGTGCGCTGAGGGCTAAATACACCGTATCTTCAACGACCTTAGCCACGTTGATTTGGATTTCGTCGCCTATACGCAAGCGCTTATTGGGAGTTCTAGTAATGACTAACAAAAGGTGATCCTCTCTGCTCAATTACTCATTTCGACGTCAATATTCCCTATCCGAAGTAAAATTGATGTAGGAATTATCTGATTTTTTGTGTGGAAATATCTTTTTGTCTCCGCTTCTGAATGATGCGGAACATGCAATTATTGAATCCCAGAATGGGAATAAATGCGGTTTGGAGTGAAGATGGACCCTACTGACCTAGGCCCAGGCACAGCTACCTGGCTGGGCGGTAGTGCCACCGTGGTACTGGGCGGCCTGCTATGGTTGCGCCGGTTCCTTTCTAAGGATGCAACTGACCGAGCAATGGACAGCGCCGATATCGGCACACTGAAGCGACTAAACGAGTTGCTGAACCAGGAGCGCGCCGCTCGCAAAGAAGCCGAGGCCCGCGCCGATCAATTCGCGAAGGAGCGGAATGACCTGGCAGCTGCCGTTGGGCGCATGGAAGGTAAGATCGAAGCGCTCACCAGCCAGGTAGCTCAACTCACTGACCGCGTGACGCAGCAGAGCGATGAGATCACCCGCCTTCGCACCAAGCTGGGAGGAATCGCCTAATGGACAGATGCGCATTGGAATTTATCGCACGCCGCTGGTGGCGCCGGGCCGAAGTTTGGACCATTGCTGTAGTGCTGGTGGGTGGTGGGGCAGTACTGGGTTACCAAGCCGCATACTGGTCGCTCGCTGATAAGCAGAGCAGCCAAGTGACCGACATGCGAAAAGCCTACGATACCGCCATGACTGAGCGCGACAAGCGCCTAGAAGAGCTGAGCCGCCGAACCGGTACCGCCGCCGACCAAGCCACGAAGGCTGCGACGACTGCTGCCAAAGCTGCCGACAAAGCGGATGAAGTCCTAAACCGAGCACCCCAGTGATGGCGTACTGCGGGTGCGCTGCCTACTTAGTTAAGTAGATTAGGTTGCTGGCCTCCTGAGCAGGCTAGATGAACGCTCAGATCGTCATAAGCAAGAGTAAGTGAGTGCGACATCGCTCTATACGTTTATCGCTTGACGAGGTGCAGCGCGTGCTTCCCTCTTGGAGCAGGACTATGCATTGCTCCATCGAGGACGCTCAGCCGGCGAACTTGCGCTTGAAGAGCAATCATTGCACCTTTGAGGTGCTCAATTTGGTCTATGAAAGATGGATCTTGAGCAAGTGGAGTGCCTTTGATCATTGCGAGGGTACTTGCCAGCTGCCTGTAATTATTTGCGGCATGGGCAAGCTCTCGTTCAATTTCTTCTTTATTCACTAGCGCTCCAAATTTTTTATTTGCACCTAAATATAGGTCGGCACTGGCGCTCAGAAAGTTTAATTGGTGTGACGAGCGGCTAACGGTACGCCGTACCCAACGCGCCATATTTTTCGAATGCGCCCAAACGTGGCGCGAGGCTTTGCAACTGAGCAACCTCGTCCGACTGCTTCACAGTACGCCAGTGATCCCGGATATCAATACTGCGGTAAGCGCTATCGACAAGGCTATTGCCGATGCCACGGCAGCGTTGTCTACCAGCGTTCCTAAAGGCTTGATCATTGGATTGCTCCATGGTCACCATGCAGGCCTATGAGATGGTATCTCAATGAATACCATTGCCCACTAAAACGGCCTGATCGATTGTGACTTTGAGGTAGCCAGCGGTGAATCAACACCGATACTGCTCGCTATCGTCTGTTAATAAATGAGATTTGAGCTTCCACTCTCGCCCGAATGGCGCTGGATTTCCCTTGGAAGTGAATGGTTCCCTTTGGATAGATGTTGATTACCATGCCATCAGGAAATACAAACTGTAGGGCTCCGACCGCATTGACCGCAGACCGACTGGCATCAGGGTATGCATTTTCAATATGCTTAACGAGTCTTCGGGGGTCATGGCATGACATCACCATTTGCTGCTCCTTAGCTATGCGAGTCACATATTTGCAGGTATTAGCTACTTATTTCAAGTTTGGAAAGGTGTGATTTTGAGTTGGCCGAGACCCCCTCCCTCAGCGCTTCATCTGGCCGATCTGCCAGACTTCCTAATTCGCCTAACACCAGCGCCGGAGGTATGGGACTGGCTACAAGCCGAGATACTTGCCGACACCGGCAGCCTTTACAACCAAGACCATGCCCATTTGCTGGATGCAGGTATCCGTTTCATGTGGGCGTCGTCGAGCTTCGAGAAACAGGGACTCACAGTTCTTGGCCAGGCCGAACAGGTAGCGTTCCGCGCCGGCGGTTGGCAGAAAGCCCGGATGGAGCAACAGATGCGTGATTGGTTCGGCGACGTGCCGGCCTTCATCATCACCCTGGCGGCCGACTACTGCGCCCAGTGCAGCGACCTTGAGTTCTGCGCCCTGATCGAACACGAGCTGTATCACCTGGCTCATGCGACCGACAAGTACGCTCAACCAGCATTCACCCAAGACGGCGCACCGAAGATCAAGCTGCAGGGCCACGACGTTGAAGAGTTCGTCGGTGTCGTCCGCCGTTATGGTGCAAGCCCTGACGTTCAAGCGTTGGTGGACGCTGCAAACAGTCCTGCTGAGGTGGGGAAATTGAACATATCGAGGGCCTGCGGAACCTGTCTGCTCAAGTCGGCCTGATTTTAGACAGGTTAAGACGGATGATCGCCAATGGCAGCTCTTCGAAGTGAGGTGAAAGCCTTTATTGTTCAGGCTCTCGCGTGCTTTGACACACCTTCTCAGGTGGTTGAGGCGGTCTTAAAAGAATTCAACGTTGTTGTCACTCGTCAGCAGTGCGAATCACACGACCCAACAAAGGCAGCCGGTAAGGCGCTGGGCGAGAAGTGGGCAACGATGTTCCGAGAGAGCCGCAAGCGGTTCCGCGAAGAGACTGAAGACATCCCGATCGCCAATCGAGCCTTCCGACTGCGCGCCCTGAGCCGCATGGCTGAGAAAGCCGAAGGCATGAAGAACATGGCGCTCACTGCCCAGCTATTGGAGCAGGCTGCCAAAGAGTGCGGCGACATCTACGTCAACCGGGCACGGAAGGAAGAGGCCGGTGATGAACCGGTGATCCCGACCCGCATCCAGGTCGACGTGGTGGATGCGAGGAAGCCGAATGCCGAGCCTTAACGTTCCGCAGGCTCAGTTCCTCACGCTGCCTCACAAATTCCGTGCGTTCGTTGCCGGGTTCGGCTCAGGCAAGACCTGGGTGGGCTGTTCGGCACTGAGTAAGCACTTCATGGAGTGGCCCGGCGTCAACGCTGGCTACTTCGCACCGACTTACCCGCAGATCCGGGACATCTTCTATCCGACCATGGATGAGGTGGCCTACGACTGGGGGCTCAAGACCAAGATCAACCAGGCGAACCACGAGGTTCACATCTACAGCGGTCGGCAGTACCGCGGCACTGTGATTTGCCGGTCGATGGAGAAACCGCAGACGATTGTCGGTTTCAAGATTGGTCACGCCCTGGTGGATGAGCTTGACGTACTGACTGCCATCAAGGCTCAGCAGGCCTGGCGCAAGATCATTGCCCGTATGCGCTACAACCTTCCGGGGCTGAAGAACGGCGTGGACGTCACCACGACGCCGGAAGGCTTTAAGTTTGTCTTCCTGCAATTCGTGAAGCAGTTGCGCGACAAGCCGTCACTGAAAGAGATGTACGGCCTGGTGCAGGCCAGCACGTTCGACAACGAGCTGAACCTGCCGGATGACTACATCGCCTCTCTGATGGAGTCATATCCGCCCCAGTTGATCATGGCGTACCTCAAGGGCCAGTTCGTCAACCTTACGTCGGGAACGATTTACACGGCTTACGACCGCAAGCTCAACGGGTGCTTCGACACCGTGCAGCCCGGCGAGCCGCTGTTCATCGGTATGGACTTCAACGTCGGGAAGATGGCGGCGATCACCCACGTCAAGCGCGACCAGGGGTTGCCCAGGGCCGTGGATGAGCTTATCGACGGTTACGACACGCCCGACATGATCCGCCGGATCAAAGAGCGCTACTGGCAGCACGACGGCAACGACTTCAAGAAGACGTGCGAGATCAGGATTTACCCGGATGCCTCGGGTGATTCACGCAAGTCCCTGAACGCCAGCATCACCGACCTTGCCATGCTCAAGCAGGCCGGGTTCGCGGTCATCGCTCCAGCGGCAAACCCGCCCGTGAAGGACCGAATCAACGCAATGAACGCCGTCTTCTGCAATGCGCAGGGCGAGCGCCGCTACCTGGTCAACCCGTTCACCTGCCCAACTTATGCCGATGGCCTGGAGCAGCAGGTGTGGGGCGCGAACGGGGAGCCAGACAAAACCGCCGGCATCGATCACGCGAACGACGCCGGCGGCTACTTCATCCACCGCGAGTACCCGATCATCAAACCGGTCACCGCTATCAAAATGGGATACGCCCGATGAGCAACGACGTCTCCTTCAAACGGGCGGAATACACGGCAGTCCTGGACCGCTGGGCGACCGTTCGCGACGTCTGCGCGGGCCAGCACCGGGTAGTCGATCGGCTGCCGTACATAAACGCGCACGACAAGTCGCCGGAGAACGAAGACCGGAATCGGGCTTACCGCGAGCGGGCGGTGTTCAAGAACGCAACCGGGCACACCCGTAACGGGCTGCTGGGTCTGGCCTTCCATAAAGACCCGACACTCACGGTGCCGAAGAAACTGGAATACCTGCAGGACAACGCCAACGGCTCCGGAGTGAGCATTTATCAACACTCCCAGGGCACGCTTGAAAAGGTGCTTGAAGCTGGTCGCCACGGTCTGTACGTCGACTATCATCAGGACGACGGCATCGGCGGGCACTCGGTGATCCTGTCCTACTGCGCTGAAGACATCATCAACTGGCGCACAGGCATGGTGAACGGTCACAGCGTGCTGACGCTGGTGGTCCTGCGCGAGTCGCCGGAGATTCCTGACGGCTTCGGCTACAAGACGGCTGAGCAGTACCGGGAGCTGGCGCTTGAGGATGACGGCTTTGTTTGCCGCGTCTGGCGCCGGTCCGGTCCGAAAGGTGGCGGGCCGCTTGCGGTCATCGACGAGTTCAAGCCCGAAGGCGTAACCGGTCGCCTCAAGGAGATCCCATTCACCTTCGTCGGCGCGCAGAACAACGACCCAAGCATCGACGAGTCGCCGCTGTACGACATCGCCATGATCAACCTGGGCCATTACCGGAACAGTGCCGATTACGAAGACAGCGTCTTCTGGTGTGGTCAGGCTCAGCCGTGGATCAGCGGCCTTGATGAGCAGTGGCGCGACTGGATGGAGAAGAACGGCGTCTATGTCGGCTCCAGGGCGCCGATGATGCTGCCGGCGGGTGGTGCATTCGGCTACGCACAACCGGCGCCGAACACGCTGGTCAAGGAGGCAATGGCCGATAAGAACCAGATGATGATCGAACTCGGCGCACGGATGGTGGTGGCTTCACTTGCCACCAAGACAGCTACCGAGTCGCGCGGCGATCAGTCGGCATCCACATCGGTGCTCGCTGGCTGTGTGGCAAACGTCAGCGAGGCATACACGCGAGCCATCATGTGGTGCTGCGCTTACATGGGGATTGCCGACAAAAAGGTTGCCTACCAGGTCAATCAAGAGTTCGTAGAGCTGACGGCTGATCCGCAGATGATCGCTGCGTTGGTTTCGCTCTGGCAGCAACGCGGTTTCGCTAAGGCCGACTTGCGGGCCTACCTGCGCAAACTTGGCCTGATTGCGCCAGAGCGTACAGACCTGCAGATCGACGGCGAATTGCAGGAGCAGGGCGACGGTCTAGGCCTGGACGATGAGGACAAACCAAATGGCGGCAAACCAAGCAATCCTTGACGCCACGATCCGGCACGCGGTCTTCCTCGAAAAGCTCAAGGCGGGGGAGGTGGGCAAGTTTGCACCCTTCCTCAAGGAGATTGACCGATGTATACGGGATCGGCTGATCCAGTCGGACCTGACTGAGTACAACGTCAAGCGCCTGGAAGCGCTGCTGAAAGAGGTGGATAGCCTGCTGCTGGGCATCTTCGACCGCTACAGCGCGCAACTGAACCTCGACCTGGTGGACATCGCCAACTACGAGGCCGAATTTGAGGCGACCAGCCTTGCCAGGTCGGCGCCGGTTGGCGTTTCGCTGGATGTGGTCGCGCCGACGGCCGCTGCAATTCGCACCGCAGTGCTGACGAACCCGCTCAGTGTACGTGGCACCGGCGGCGGGAAGCTGCTTAAGGCCTTCATCAAGGGCTGGACCAGTGCAGAGCGTGAGCGCGTCACCGGCACGATCCGGCAGGGCTTCATCGAAGGGCAGACGAACTTCCAGATCATTCGCAACATTCGCGGCACCAAGGCGGCAGGGTACAAAGACGGCATCCTGGCCACCACCAACCGCAATGCCAGCACGGTCGTGCATACCGCGATTCAGCATGTGGCCTCCCAGGCGCGGATGGAGGTCGCAAAGGCCAACACGGATATCGTGCAAGAGATCCAGATGGTGGCCACGCTGGATAGCAAGACCAGCCAGTTGTGCCGCTCGATGGACAAACGCAAGTTTCCGGTGGATTCCGGCCCAAGACCGCCTTTCCACCCTAACTGCCGCACCACCTTCATTCTGTTGACCAAGCTCAGCGCGATGTTCGCCAAGGGCGCAACGCGTGCCTCGGTAGGTGCTGACGGCGGAAAGCAGGTCAGTGCTGACATCGATTACTACCACTGGCTCCAGCAGCAGCCAGCCTCGTTCCAGGACGAGGCAATCGGTCCTATGCGGGCCAAGCTGTTTCGCGAGGGTGGTCTAAGCGTTGAACGCTTCGCAGAGCTGCAGCTTGATCGCAACTTTGCGCCATTGACTCTCGCGCAGATGAAAACACTGGAACCACTAGCGTTCCAAAGGGCAGGCGTCGGCCCGAATTGATCCTAAGGCGTCTGATATCAAGCCCCACGCCTCTCTGTACTGCTCAAGATCGGGCAAGTGCTTCAGGTCCACCTTGCTCCAGCCCTCAGATCTAGGAAGGGCCTGGATCGTTGCTACTGGCAAAACATAGTAATGCGGTGGGATAGGCTGCTTTTTTCCGTCTGGAGATCCGCGATTGAGGAATACCGCGACCACAAATTCGCAATCGAAGTTTTTGATGGGGAATCCAGTCGCACCTGTTCTCCAACGGCTTTTTACCTGAACTCGAACGGAAGAGTTTTGCGCAGCGTCGGTAGCCACGATGTCGTATCCAGACATGTTGGTATAAGTCTTGTAAGCGGCGATTTTGTGAATCAGCAATTGCCCTAGCACGAGAAATTCAGCTCCTTCGCTTTCCAGCCTTGTGTCCATCCGCGCCATAACTTTCACCATTTTTATCGCCCCTGAAATAGGGACGCGATTTCATTTGCCTGCGAGGCAGGCTAATCCAAACCCAAGGGGTGCATCAACGTGGCAGAAGAAAACGAAATCGACCTGGAAAACCCGGCAATCAAGGCCGCTATCGCGACTGCCGTTGAAGCATCTGTGTCTGGTCTCAAAACCAAGAACTCGGAACTGCTGGGCAAGCTGAAGGAAACTTCCGGCAAGCTGACCCAGTTCGAGACCCAATTTGAAGGCATCGACATTGACGCCGTCAAAGGCCTGCTCAGTCGTGCGGGCCAGGATGAAGAAACCAAGCTGCTGACCGAGGGCAAGGTGGACGAGGTCTTCAGCCGCCGCACCGAGCGCTTGCGCGGTGACTACGACAAGCAGTTGAAGACCATCAGCGAGCGCGCCGAGAAGGCCGAATCCTTCGCGGCCAAGTTCCAGGGCAAAGTCCTGGGCGACTCCGTGCGCGGAGCAGCACTGAAAGCTGGCGCTCTACCTGAAGCAACCGACGACATCATCCTGCGCGCCAAAGGCGTGTTCACCCTTAACGAAGATGGCGATGCAGTCGCCGTTGATGAATCCGGCCAGGTCATCCTCGGTAAAGACGGCAAGACCCCTCTGACTCCGCTCGAATGGGCGGAATCTCTGCGCGAAAGCGCACCTCACCTGTGGCCAAGGGCTTCAGGGACATTTGCCCCGGGCGGGGGTGGCGGCAAGGCTGCATTCAAGCGCTCCGAAATGACCTCCGAGCAGAAGCGCGACTTTCAGCGCAAGCACGGCCAAACCGCATATCTCGCATTGCCCAAGTAAGGGGATTGACCCATGGCTACAACCGTTAACAGCGACCTGATCATCTACAACGATGAGGCGCAAACCGCATACCTGGAGCGTGTCCAGGACAACCTGGACGTGTTCAACGCATCGTCCAACGGCGCGATGGTGCTGGACAACGAGCTGATCGAAGGCGACTTCCGCAAGCGCGCGCTCTACAAGCTGAACGGCTCTCTGGAGCATCGCGACGTCAACTCTGACGGCAAGGTAACTGCCAAGAAGATCAGCGCCGGCGAAGCTGTCGGCGTCAAAGCTCCCTGGAAGTACGGCCCGTACCAGACCACCGAAGAGGCATTCAAGCGCCGCGGTCGTCCGGTCGAGGAGTTCTCCCAGATCGTCGGCGCCGACGTCGCTGATGCGACCCTGGAAGGCTTCATCCAGTACGCAACTGCTGGCCTGCGTGCCGCCATCGGCTCCAACGCTGATATGGTGGTTTCGGCCAACATTGAAACCGATGGCAAGAAGACGCTGACTCGCGGTATGCGCAAGTTCGGCGACAAGTTCGGCCGCATTGCTCTGTGGGTCATGCACTCCAGCGCCTACTTCGACATCGTCGACGAAGCCATCACCAACAAGATCTACGAAGAGGCCGGCGTAGTGATCTACGGCGGCCTGCCGGGCACGCTGGGCAAGCCTGTACTGGTGACCGACACCGCGCCGGCGGATGTGATCTTCGGCCTGCTGCCAAACGCCGTAACCATCACCGAGTCGCAGGCGCCGGGATTCCGTTCCTACGAAGTGAATGATGAAGAAAACTTGAGCATCGGTTACCGCGCGGAAGGCACCGTGAACATCGATGTGCTGGGTTATAGCTGGAAAGCCACCACCGGCGGTTCCAACCCAACCCTGGCTGCCGTCGGCTCCGCTGCCAACTGGGTCAAGCATGCGGGCAGCAACAAAGTCACCGCCGGCGTGATGATTACGCTGACCGCAACGCCTCCTGTTACTGGCGGTTAAGCCTCAAACTCAACGCGCGGTCAGCAATGGCCGCCTTGGAGAAACACATGGAACTGACTTACAGCAACCAGCTGAGCGGCTTCGACCCGGAGAAGCGTTACCGCAATCCGGAACACTTCGATAAGCCCGAAGCGGGTGTGACCAGCGTGCTGGTGATTGGCGATTGGCCGAGCGTGGTTGAAGCGTACGGAGCAGTCGGCATTGACGTGTCGGTGAAGGAAGCCAAGCGGGCGCAGATTGTTGGTGCGGGCAACCAAGCCGAACTGGAAAAGGTGATCGCGACTTTGCGTGCTGAGCATGGATCGATCCAGATCCTTGTTGACGGCCTGGAAGCTGGCGAGATTCAACGTCCCGAGTCAGGCGACCTGGCGTTGCGCTTGTTTGACGTGCTCGGCACCATCCATGCTTCGGTTGATGAGTTGACCACTGAACGTGACGGCCTGGCCTTCACTGTCGACGCACTTCGCGGAGAGGTTGAAGCGCTGAAGAAGTCTGCCCTCACGCTGCCGGCTGACGAGGCCGGTGAAATCGCGGCGCTGAAAGCAAGGCTCGATGAAGCCAAGGTCCAGTATCGGGCCAACGCCTCGAAAGAATCCCTGGAAAAACTCGTCGCTGAGCTGCCCAAGGAGTAATACTGCGGGCTGTCGGTGATCCGGCGGCCAATCTTCAAACCATTCCAGCGAGTTGACGCATGACACTCATCATCGAGGACGGTACCGGCAAGCCTGACGCCGAAAGTTACGCGAGCGCTGAAGACCTGGCCCTGTATGCCGTGAAGTTCGGCACGGTCATCCCTACGGGCGCTCCCGAGCAGGAAGCGTTGCTGCGCCGGGCCGCCTTGGTGATGGACGGCATGACTTGGAAAGGCCGCAAGACCAGTGGCGAGCAGGCCTTGTCCTGGCCGCGCCGGGAAGTGCTGCTGGATCACGAAATCAAGCCGAACAACTACCTTCCGGCGCGCATCCAGTACGGGCAGATGGCCCTGGCCGCCGAGATCCATCAGGACGACATCGACCCAATCGACAGGCGCAAAGGCGCTGTGACGCTGGAGCGTGTCGAAGGTGCGGTAACCCGCGAATACGCGACGATTTCCAACACCAGCGGCCGACTGTTGCCGGCGGCGCCTGATCGACCGAGCGCTACGCAGTTTGCCGACTACCTACAAAAGCGCGGGTTGTTCGCGATCCGCGCATAGCTGCAACGGAGACCACCATGGCCACCTTCTACGACGAAATGGCCGCGATGGCTCTGGATATGATCACAGAGTTCGGCCAGCCCGTGACCATCAGCAAGACGGAGCCGGGCGAGTACGACCCGGATATCGGCGGCGAAGCGCCAGGCGCAACTGTCGAGCAAATCGCCCAAGGCATCCTGCTCGACTTCACCGGCCAAGAATTCCAAAACAACGGCCTCATCAAGCAGGGCGACAAGAAGCTCAAGATCGCCGCGCAAGGATTGGCTTGGGTACCGGGTCTGCTCGACAAAGTCGTAGCCCAAGGCCGCACCTGGTCAATCGTCCCGCCGCTGAAAGAGGTTAACCCCGCCGGCACCCCGATCCTGTATGAACTGCAGGTGCGGTCGTGAGCCGGGCAGGCGCCGGCCAGTCCGGTAGCTTCGCCCTGAGCCTTGCCGAGTTCGCCGCCCAGGCCAGCGAAGCCATCGACGCGAGCTTGCGAGAAATCATCATCGAGATTGGCAGCAGCATCATCCGCATGTCGCCGGTGGGCAACCCTGAAATATGGGCTGCCAACGTCGCTCATCGCGATGCCAATTCCCGCGCTGCCGATGACTACGACTTCAAAGTCGCCGTCCGTAACACGCTCATCAACCTGAACGAGTCGAACTTCACGAAGGCAGGCAACCTCAAGCGCGGCGTGAAATACGCCAAGCCGCTGACAAAGACTGAGCGCGACCAGAATTTCAACGTGAATGGCCTGGTCGCCGGTCAGGACTATGTCGGCGGCCGCTTTCGGGCGAACTGGAATTTCTCTATTGGCTCTGTCGACAACAGCTTCCGCATTCACCCGGACCCGACAGGAGCTGAGGCGACTGCGCGGCTTGTGGCGGGCGCCATTGAGTTTAAGGCCGGCGAAACGGCTTTCATCGTAAACAACTTGCCCTACGCGATTCCGCTGGAGTTCGGCCATTCCACCCAGGCCCCCGGCGGCATGGTCCGGGTAACCGTGGCTCGCTTTCAGCAGATAGTGCTGGAGGCCATCAGGAACAACCAGGTATGAGTCACGCACGCGCCCGTCAGGCAATCGAAACGAAGCTGGCCGCATGGGCGGCTGCGCGCCCGATACGAGTGGCCTACCCAAACCAGCCTTTTACACCAAGCGCTTCTGAAACGTATCTGCGAGCTTTCCAACTGCCGGCCAGCACAATCTGCCGCTATCTCGGCGGGGAGGCCTACGAGTACGCCGGTGTTTATCAGGTCAGCATCGTCTGCCCCTCTGCGCAGGCCATGGCCACTGCTGAAGCGCTTATTGACGAACTGACCCGGCTGTTTCGCGTCGACACGCCACTGGCCCGCAACGGTTTCGTGGGCTTGATCACCGAGCCAGTAGATCAAGGACCAACTATTACCGAGTCGGCGACCTACACGGTCCCGGCCAGCTTCACCTATCTGGGTGTCGCAGACCAACCGCCCGCTGGGGCATAACCTACCGCCGTCAGGCGGGCACTCAAGAGGAAATACACCATGGCCGCACGCTTCCCGCTGCCGAACGGCGCTGTGCTGGAGATCGCCAGCGTTTTGGGATCTGCTGTCCCATTCACCGCCTTGACCAATGCCAAACCTCCAGTCGCTGCATCTGTTGGACACAGCATTGAAATGGGCGACATCTTGCTGGTCAACTCTGGCTGGGCGCTCATCAATGATCGCGCTGTAAAAGCATCCGGGATTACTGCCGATGCCTTTTCCTTGGCAGGCCTCAACACCACCAACACAGACAAGTACACCGTCGGCGCAGGTGCCGGCTCAGTGATTCCTGTGTCCGGCTGGACGCAGATCTCGAAGGTCACGTCCTTCACATCGTCCGGTGGTGAGCAGCAGTACCAAACTGTCGGCTATCTGGAAGACGATGACGACAAACAGTTCCCGACCAACCGCAACCCCACCACGATCACCATCGTAGTAGAGGACCAGCCGACAGCTCAGTATGTGGAAACCGTCGAAGGTTATGACGACACCAAGGAGCTGGCGGTCGTCCGCATGAAGCTGCGTAACGGTGATCAGATCCTCTATCCGGGCTATGTGAGCATCACCCCTGACCCGACCATGGAGCGCAACAACGTCATGACGCGCACGATCAGCATCGGGCTTTCCGCTCGTTCGCTTCGTTATCTGGCTGGCGCATAAGGACTTCCCATGGCAAAGATCAGGATCGCCCAGAACCCTACATTCAAGGCATTCGTGCAGATTCCAATTGTCGGGGAGGAGCCCGAAAAAATTGAGTTCACCTTCAAGTATCGGGATCGGCCGGGACTTGCCGCCCTGTTTGATGATTGGAGCGCGAAGGGCAAGGAGATGCGCGCCAGTTTCGTTGAAGGGACCACATTGTCTGATGTCGTCTCTGCCGAGACCGAGCTTCAGGTGCAGCAAATCAAGGATCTCGTCGTCGGGTGGGGCTTCGATGACAAGTTCGACGACAAGAGCATCCATGCTCTTGTGAAGTCCTGTTATGGCACCGCCGAAGCAGTAATCAACGCCTACCAGAGCGCTTTTAGCCAGGCGCGCCTGGGAAACTGAGGGCGGCAGCCAAAGCAATGTACGAAAGCGGCCCATCTGCTGAGCAGTTGGGTGTTCTCGGGCTGACGGCTGCCGACCTTGACGATGAGGATGTCGAGGTCTGGCCCTGCAACTGGCCGGCGTTCTTCCTGTTCAGCCGGATGTCGACTCAGTGGCGCGCGGGCTCCGGCGGCGCGATCGGTCTCGACTACAACTGCATCCGCGACGTGGCCGGCTTCCTCGGTATCAAGAAAAAGAAACTCGCTGAAATCTTCCCTGACCTTCAGGTGCTGGAAGGCGAAGCCCTGCGCGTCATGGCGGAGGAAAGGGAAAACAGCCCGTGAGCACGGGCACTTATTCAAGGTGAGTCGATGAACATTGCAGAACTCGGCGTCAAGATCGACTCGGCCGATGCAATCCAGGCTAAAGCGAGCCTGGATGATATGGCGAAGGCCGGCGGCCGGGCCGAGCAGTCCGCCGTTTCGCTGATGAACGAAATGCAGGCGCTGGAGAAGTCGCTTTCCACCAGCGCCAAGACTACGCAGGACCTGGCAAAGCAGCGTGACGCGCTCACCAAGTTGACCAAGACCGGCGCCTACGGCGAGGCCGAGGCGGCGAAGATCTCGGCGCAGCTCGATAAGCAGCAAATCGCCTTGGCCAAGTCTGCAATGGACGAACAGAAGGCCCTGAACAGCCTGCTGGGTGCCATTGACCCGGCCCGCGCCGCATTGGCCAAGCTGGATACCCAGGTCGAGCAACTGGGCAAGCACCTGGATGCGGGCCGTATCAACCAAGAGCAATACAACCAAGCCCTAAAGAAGATCGATGGCAAGTATGCCGAGATCGACAAGACAAGTTCGGCGTTTGCCGGCCTCGGACTGAACACCAAGGCCGCCCGGCAGAACGTGGTTCAGCTGGGAAACGCTCTGGCTGAAGGCAACATCCGCGTTGCAGCGCACAACATTCTGGAGCTGGGGACCAATGCCGGTTCATCGGCAATTCGGATCGCGGCAATGGCCGCGCCTATTGGGCTGGCTGTCGCAGCGGTCGGCGCACTCGCTTATGGATTTGTTCAGGGTAGAGCCGAAACCGACAATTACAACAAGTCGCTGATCCTCACCGGCAACTACGCAGGCGTCAGTGCCGGACAGCTCGGCGATATGGCGCGCCAGGTCAGCGCTACTGTCGGATCTACGGGGCAAGCAGCCTCTGTCCTGGCCCTGCTGGCTGACAACGGAAAGATCGCAGGTGCGAGCTTTACCGAGATCACTCAGGCCGCCGTGTCGATGCAGGAAGCCACTGGCAAAGCTGTGAGTGAGACAGTAGGGGAGTTCTCCAAGCTGGCGGACGACCCTGTCAAGGCGTCCGCCGCGCTAAACGAGCAGTACCACTACCTGACTGCCTCGGTTTACTCGCAAATCGTGGCCCTGGAAAAGCAAGGCGATCACGCCGGCGCCGTGAAGCTCGCGACCGATGCCTACGCTGATGCGATCAATGAGCGCACTCCAAAGATTCTGGCAAACCTCAGTCTTTGGGAGAAGGCGTACAACGCCGTGGCGCGCGCCGCCGACGGGATCAAGAATATTGGTCGTCGCGACATCAACGCGGATATTGAAAGCGCGAAGGCGGACCTGCTTGAAGCGCATAACATGGACGGTTTGTTCCAAAACAAAAAGTCCAAAGACGCGCTGATTGAGTTTCGGCAAGATCGCCTGAATATGCTGGAAGATGAGAAGGCGGCCCAAGCCGATATCGCGAAGTGGGAGGGTGACCAAGCCAAGGCCCAAGGCGAAGCCGTATCATCGATGGCTAAAATCGATGCTTTGACTAAATCGTCATGGACGAATGAGCAGAAACGCGCCGACGCCCTCAAGGACTACAAGAAACAGCTCGACGATATCCGCAAGGTAGCGCCGAACGATCCTCGCCTGGCTCAGGCAACGGTCGACAAAAACATCGCCAATATCAACGACAAGTTCAAAGACCCGAAGGCCGCCGGTTCCCAGGTGGACTTAACCAGTTTCAACAACGCTAAGAACGACCTGTCGGCGATCACCGACACCTACAAAAATTACCAGAAGGAACTGGAAGCGGCTCAAAAGGCTGGCTTGCTGTCCGAGGAAGACTATCTGCTGCGGCGCCAGGCGCTTATCGGCAATCAGCTCGACCAGACAACGGCGGCCTACGAGGCCGAGATCGCCGCCCTTGAAGCCGCAAAGGGGATGAAGACCACGTTGGCCGCGCAGACCATCCAGCTCGACCAGAAGATCGCTGACGCGCGAGCGGGAATGGTCAAGGCACAGAAGGACGCTGATAGCCAGCTTGAAGTGCTGGCGACCAACGAGACCGGGCGCCTGGCGAAGCAAGAGCGCGCGATCAGCACCTACGTGCAGGCACTGGGGCAGCAACAACGAGCCCTGGAGCTTGCCGGGCAGCGCGCCGTGATTGGCGTAGGCCAGGGTGACCGTCAGAACGCACTCAGCGGCGAACTGAACAACCAACAGGACCGATTTGCTCAGCAGTCGCTGGAGCTTGCCAACCAGAAGTCTGACCCGTCGCGGAACATGTCGGAGGAAGAGTTCAAGCGTAAGTCGCAAGCGCTCGCCGACGCGAATAAAGCTGCCACTGACCAGATTCGGCAGAACTACGCGGATGTGGAGAGCGCCCAGGGCGACTGGACGAAGGGCGCGACAGCGGCTTGGGACAACTATTTGGATTCGGCGCGGAACATCGCCGGGCAGACGAAAAGCCTGTTCGGCAACGCCTTCAGTTCGATGGAAGACGCGGTAGTCAACTTCGCCATGACTGGTAAAGCATCGTTCTCGGACTTTGCAAAATCGATCCTGGCTGACATGGCGCGCATAGCAACGCGTCAGGCCAGCTCGGCATTACTGAGCAGCCTGGTGGGTTCCGCGGCGAGTTACTTGGGCGGCAGTGCCGCCGTTGGCAATGGGCTGGCTGCTGGATCAGCTGGTGCCGCGTCTTCAAACCTTGGCGCCTCGGCTGGCGGCTATTCCGGGTCCTACTTCCCGCAAGCATTGGGCGGCGCCTGGTCGGGCGGAGTGCAGATGTTCGCCGACGGCGGCGCTTTCACCAACTCGGTCGTCAGTAAACCCACAGCTTTTGGCATGGCCAACGGCAAAACCGGCGTTATGGGGGAGGCTGGAGCAGAGGCGATCATGCCACTGACTCGCACATCCAGCGGCAAGCTGGGTGTTATGGCCATGGGCGGTGGCGGGGCGGGTGCAACGCAGATCAACGTCGCGGTGCATATCGACGGAGACGGCAACGCATCATCCTCCGCCGACGCGCCTGGCTACGACCTGTTCGGCAAGGAGCTGGCGGCTTTTGTGGAGCAGAAGTACCAGCAGATGCGCAACAAGGACATGGGCCAGGGCGGCGTTATCAACAAAGCAATCAAGGGGCGCTGATGGCAATCGAACGATTTACATGGGCAACGGAGAAGGGCGCGGAAGGGGAGATTACCCAGCGCGTCCGGACCAAAAAGTTCGGCGATGGCTATGAGCAGTCGGTCGAGGATGGACTGAACAATCAGTCGGAATCCTGGCCGGTGACGTTTACCGGTATGGGCACGCGAATCCTGGAGATCAGGAAGTTCCTCGACAGGCATAAGGGGGCAAAAGGCTTTCTCTGGACGCCGCCCCTCGGCGAGCTTGGCCTCTACAAGTGCAACGGCTACAAGCCAGTGCACCGCGGCGGCCAGGTCTACGCCATCACCGCTACCTTCCAGCAAACCTTTCATCCCTGAGATAACCACCCATGGCACTGATCACGGACATCCAGAAACTGGAGCCCGGCGGCGAGATTCGCCTGTTCGAAATTGACGGTACCGAATACGGCGCCGATTACCTGCGCTTCCACGGTCATGCTATCCCGCACACGCCGGACGAACTATTGGCATACGAGGGATCAGAAGCCGATCTGCCGGCTAAGTCGATTTGGTGGCAGGGTGCCGAGTACGCGGCCTGGCCGGTGCAAATTGAAGGTATCGGTTCCAGCAGCGACGGAACAGCCACTCGCCCGACATTTGCCGCCGGCAACATCAATGGGCGTGTCACAGCGCTGTGCCTGGCGTTCGAGGACCTGCTGAAGTTCAAGCTCACTGTCCGCGAGACGTTGGCGCAGTATCTGGATGCAGCGAACTACCCGGAGGGCAATCCGACTGCAGACTCGACCCAGGAGGCGCTGGAGATCTGGTACATCGACCAGAAGACCAGCGAGGACGGCGAGGCGGTGGTCTGGGAGCTGTCGTCTCCTGGTGAGATCGACAACCATGGACTTCCCGGGCGCCAGATGACGACGTTCTGCCACTGGGCCATGACCAATGGTTACCGAGGGCCGGACTGCGGCTACACCGGCGCGGCCATGTTCGACGACGAAGACAACCCCACGGATGATCCGGCCAAGGATCAGTGCAAGGGCTGCCTGTCGTCCTGCAAGTTGCGATTCGGCGAGAACAACGAACTGTCCTTTGGCGGATTCCCCGCCGTGTCTCTCATTGCCCGGAGCTGACCATGCGCAAGCACATCATTGCGGCCATCCAGGCGCATGCGGCGACGGAGTATCCGCGAGAGTGCTGCGGCCTGCTGTTGGCCGTGGGCCGCGCGCAGAAGTACTTCCCGTGCCGGAACATAGCCAAGGAGCCGAACGAAGAGTTCCGGCTTGACCCCGAGGACTACGCCGCGGCGGAAGACTTGGGCGAGGTGATCGGCATCGTCCACTCGCACCCGGACGCCACCAGCAGGCCCTCACCGCATGACTTGGCCATGTGTGAGGCCACGGCTTTGCCATGGCACATCCTGTCTTGGCCCGAGGGTGACTTGCGCACGATTACGCCGGCGGGTAGCACGCCGCTGCTCAAGCGCCCGTTCGTGCACGGCGCTTGGGACTGTTGGCAGGTTTGCGCCGATTGGTATCAGCGGGAATGGGGGCTGAAGTTTGAAGCCTTCCAGCGCGTCGATGGCTGGTGGGAGAGTGCAGAGAACGTAAGCCTGTACGAGCAGCATTACGCGGCAGCCGGCTTTGTGCGAGTCGACCGGCCACAGCGCGGCGACCTAATCGTCATGCATGTCGGGCGGACTGTTCACCCGAACCACGCTGGGATTTACCTGGGCACAGACCCGGCACTGCCCGATGAAGAGTCGGGTACGTTCGGCGTCGGTCCATTCCTACTACACCATCTTTACGGAAGGCCATCTGAGATCATTGTCTTTGGCGGATCTTGGTATGACCGAACCAGCTTGATTCTCCGGCACAAAGACGCCATGAGCCAATTGAAATAATTTTATTTAGCGCCAGAGTCGCTGAATTCTGCAGCCTCTAGATGTTGCAGCATCGTCGCTCAACTATACTGTGCACAGCAAAACCGTTTTCCCCTCGGATGTCCTCAATTTTCGCCAGAAGATGCCGATAGGACTGGTGTGATCACAGAGGCGATTTCCTATGTTCAACGCTAACCTTAAGAAACAGCTTCAATTTCAAAATAATGAGCTGTTGGAGCTGCGCCAGCTGCGCGATGGCCTTAACCGTGAAATGTTAACTTTGAGTATCGACTCAACGTTTAGAATTACGGCATGTAACGACAATTTTGGAAAAGCACTGGGCTATGCTCCGGATAGTCTTTTAGGTCGCGCAATGGCAGAGATTGTGCCGCAGTACGTATCCAAACTAGAGTGCTTTCATAACTTCCGATCCGCGGTTGCCGCAGGCAGATCGATCACCGACGATTATAGGTACCTTCATGCTGATGGCTCATTAGTCTGGATTCATGCACATTGGCAGCCAATCAAAGATGAGAGTGGCCAGTTGAGTCATGTTACTTGCTACGCTACTAACATTACTTCTCGAGTAGAAAAAGCTTCGGAAAATGCGTCATTTATTGAGGCGCTACTACGTTCTACAGCGGTGATCGAGTTCGATCTCTCTGGAAATGTACTGATGGCAAATGATCAGTTTTTACAAGCTATGGGCTACAGCCTAAAACAAGCAAAAGGGAGCCATCACCGAGTTTTCTGTAAACCAGAGCAAGTTTCATCCCAGGAATACAAGGATTTCTGGTCAGCGTTGAATAGAGGTGAGTTTATTGCCGGCCGATTCGAGCGCTTAGACAGCCGCGGCCAAACGGTGTGGCTGGAAGCAACCTACAACCCTGTTTACGACACCGAAGGTAAACTTTGTAAAGTAGTAAAGTTCGCGACTGTGGTGACGGATCAGGTGGCCCGTGAGCAAGAAGTCAGCGGGGCAGCCCAAACAGCGTTTGAGATATCCCAGCAAACTGATATCAGCGCACAGCGAGGAGCTGTTGTCGTAAACGACACTATGCACACAATGCGTAAAATCGCCGCTGACATGCAGGCAGCCTCTGGGGGAGTAGAAGCGCTGGGCAAACAGTCATTGTTGATCAGCTCGATTATTCAGACGATTAGCAGCATCGCTCAGCAAACCAATCTTCTGGCTTTAAACGCTGCGATTGAAGCCGCTCGCGCAGGTGAGCAGGGTCGAGGCTTTGCCGTTGTGGCCGACGAGGTTCGACAATTGGCTGGGCGAACCAGCACGGCGACAGAAGAAATCGCATCGGTAGTTTTACAGAATCAGAAGCTGGTAGATGAGACCGTCACTGAAATGGCGAATAGCAAATCACAAGCTGAACAGGGCCTTGAGCTCGCCACCCAGGCAGGTCAGGTCATTGTCGAAATTCAGGATGGTGCGAAGCGAGTGGTCGACGCGGTGGGCAGGTTTGCGACCCAGGTTGCTTAGCGAACGAGGTGGTCCGGTAAGGCTGCCATTTTGAGGGCTAGGTTCATTCGTTGGAGAGTAACTTTAAATCGGCCCAGAGGCGTAGCTTCTGAGACAACGCACTATTTGTTGGTGAGTTACTGGATCGCCAGTAAGAGACTGGCGGTACTTAAACTAGCGCGTATTGCAGCGCATCAAATTGATCAAGGCTCGTTTCTGCGGGCCTTTTTATTGCCTGGAGAAAAGCAAATGGCGGCACTTGCCGTTAATTATCAGCCTATGACCACGATCCTGCTCTACGGACAGCTTCGTCAGTTTGGTAAGTCCTTTCGGATGGCCGTAAGGACGCCGGCAGAAGCAGTTAAGGCCCTGTGCGTGCAAATTCCAGGGTTCGAGCGATTCTTGTCCAACGCGAAGTCCCGTGGGATCGAGTTCGCCGTATTTCGCGGCAAGACAAACCTAGCTGAGAAGGAACTTGAGTTCTCGGGGGAGGGTGATATTCGCATTGCCCCGGTGATAACCGGCAGTAAGCGCGGCGGAGCGCTGCAAACCATTGTCGGCGCAGTACTGATCGTTGTCGGGCTGGTCATCACCGGTGGAACCTTTGGCGCGGGGGCACCGTTTGGCTCAGCCTTGATCATGATGGGCGGTTCGATGGTGCTGGGCGGCGTTATCCAAATGCTCAGCCCCCAGGCCGGCGGCCTCAAGACCAGTGCGGCGCCGGAGAATACTCCCGGCTACGCCTTCGGTAGCGCGAAGAACACCACGGCATCCGGCAACCCGGCAGCACTGTGTGCCGGCCGCCGACGCTGGGGCGGCGCGATCATCAGTGCCGAAATCTACGCGGAAGACCAAATGTAGCCCGCACCTGCTGAACAGCGCCGCCCCTTGAGGCGGTTTTTTATTGCCTGGAGGAAAGCATGGGCGCAGCAAAGAAGCTCGACATCTACGGCGCCAAGGGTGGTTCCGAGAAACCGAAAATACCAACCGAAGCGCCGGACAGTCTGCGCTCTGTTGCTATCGCGAAAATGCTGATCGCGGTGGGCGAGGGTGAGTTCGAAGGCATACCGACGGCGCGCGACATCTATCTCGACAACACCCCCCTGCAAGACCCTCAGGGAAACATCAATTTCCCGAATGTGAAGTGGGAGTGGCGAGCAGGAGCGGTAGACCAAACCTACATCCAGGGCATTCCATCTGTCGCGAACGAAACCACTATTGGCGCCGAGTTGCGTAGCGGTACTCCATGGGTCCGTTCCATCAGCAACACACAGCTCTCGGCTGTGCGCGTGCGCTTTGCATGGCCAGCGCTTCAATCTGTGGATGCTGGCAGCAACATCAAGGGTTACGCGATCGGCTACAAGATCGAGTTGGCCACTGACGGCGGCGCCTACCAGGAAGTGCTGAGCGAGGGGGTTTCCGGAAAGACCACCAGCCTGTACGAGCGCAGCCGGCGAATCGATCTGCCGCGCGCAACGACTGGATGGTTGCTGAAGATCACCCGGCTGACGCCCAACCAGAACAACAACAAAATCTCCGACACGATGCAGATCGCCGGTTTCACCGAGGTGATCGACGCAAAGATTCGTTACCCAAATACGGCCCTACTTTTCATCGAGTTTTCGGCCGAGCAGTTCCGCAATATTCCAGCGGTAACGCTCGAGTGTGATGGCCGAAAATGGCAGGTGCCGAGTAACTATGATCCCCGATCGCGTAGCTACACAGGTGTCTGGGATGGGACGTTCAAGGAGGCCTGGACGGACAACCCTGTCTGGCACACCTACGGCATCACAACGAACGACCGTTTCGGCCTGGGCCGCCGCATCAAGCCGTGGATGGTCGACAAGTGGGAGCTGTACCGCATCTCGCAGTATTGCGACCATCTGGTGCCGGACGGGAAGGGTGGCCAGGAGCCGCGCTTCATCTGCAATTTAAACCTGCAGAGCAAGGCTGATGCCTGGTCGCTACTGCGCGATATCTCGGCGATCTACCGAGGGATGACCTACTGGGCTCAGGGCCAGGTATTCACCCTGTCGGATATGCCGCGAGCCACGGACTTCGACTTCGCTTACACCCGCGCAAGCGTGCTCGATGGCAAGTTCACCTATTCCAGCGCGTCGGAGCGCACCCGCTATACCCGCGCGCTGGTCAGCTACGACAACCCGCTGAACAACTACGACACCGACGTCACGGCGGTGACTGACCAGAAGCTGCAGCGGCGCTATGGCGACAATCCGTTGGAGATCAGCGCGATTGGCTGCACCCGCGAATCCGAGGCCCAGCGCCGTGGTAAGTGGGCGCTGCTCACAAACTCCAAGGATCGGGCGGTCACCTTCAAGGTCGGCCTCGACGGTCGTATCCCGCTGCCCGGCTACGTAATTCCGATCGCTGACGAACTGCTGGCCGGTCGGCCGGTGGGCGGGCGCATCTCGGCTGTGAATGGCAAGGTCATCACCCTGGACCGCGACACCCAGGCCAAGCCCGGCGACCGGCTGATCCTCAACCTGCCTGATGGCAAGTGTGAGGGGCGGACTGTGCAACTGGTGAGTGGCCGGAAAGTCACGGTGACCGTGGCTTATTCCGTGACGCCCGAAGCTGAACTGGTGTGGGCGCTGGATGCCGACGACTTGGCGATCCCGCTGTATCGGGTCCTGAGCGTGGCCCGGCCAGAGCCTGGCGTGTTCGAGATCTCGGCCGTGCAGTACGACCCGAGCAAGTTTGCGCACATCGACACCGGCGCGCGCCTGGAAGATCGGCCGATCAGCGTTATCCCGATCACCGTGGTTCCGGCGCCGGCCAGCGTCACCCTGACATCGAGCTATGCCGTAAATCAGGGCATCGCGATCAGCACCATGGACATCTCGTGGCCAGCCGTCATCGGCGCCGTCGCGTACGACGTGGAGTGGCGTAAGGACAGCGGCAACTGGATCAAGGTGCAGCGCACTGGTTCGACCAGCGTCGATGTCACCGGCATCTACTCGGGCGCCTACCTGGCTCGCGTGCGCTCGGTGAGCGCCTTTGAAATTTCCTCAGTCTGGAAGAGTTCGAACCTCACCAACCTGCAAGGCAAAACGGGCCTGCCGCCGGCGGTGTCGTTCCTGCGCACCACCAGCGAACTGTTCGGCATCAGCATTAAGTGGGGCTTCCCAGCAGGTGCAGATGACACCCAGCGCACCGAGCTGTGGTATGGCCCGGCGAACAACCTGGCGGCGGCTACCAAGCTGGCCGACCTGGCGTACCCGCAGGCCGACTATCGCATGCAGCAGTTGCTGGCGGGCGCTACGTTGTTCTTCTGGGCGCGCCTGGTGGACCGCACCAGCAACATAGGTCCGTTCTACCCGGTGGTGAATGGTGTGATGGGCCAGGCCAGTTCGGACGCTGGCCCGATACTTGAACAGATCAAGGGGCAGATCAACGAAACATCGCTTGGGAAGACGCTCAACGACCGTATCAACCTTGTCGACGGCAATGGCCCGGGTTCGGTGAACAGCCGCATCAACACGGCCAAGCAGGAGCTGGAAGGCCTGATTGACCAGATCGTCGACGCCCTTGAGTACGTTCCCAGCAAGGCCTACGCCTTGAACGACATTGTGCGAGTGGGGCAGCACCTGTACCAGGCAAACGGCCCGGTACCGGCAAACAACCCGCCGCCGAACGCAACCTACTGGACCGATATCGGCACTGTAACGCAGACGGTAAACGCCCTGGTGACGCAGGTTCAGCAGAACTCGGCGACGATCAATCAGCACGGCCAGGACATCAGCGCTCAGGCGTCGCAGCTGAATGCGGTGAGGACGACGGTAAACGATCCAGTCACCGGCGTGGTTGCCACGGCGTCGGGTCTGAGCACGCTGAAGGCATCGGTTAAAACGCTCGACGGCAAGGTCTCAACCACGGCCGAGCGCGTTGACGGCATCTATCTGCAGGTCAATCCACCGATGCAGGGCGACGATAGCGCGCTGATGGGTTCCGAAGCGGCCTACGTTGGGGTCTGGTCCACTCAGTCAGCATTGATCGAGGGGGATCTTGTCCAGGGGCAGAAAACCGAGGCCGTCGAGGTGAAGGTGGCGGCGACCGCCGCGGCAGTTGCAGCAGAGCAAACCGCAAGGATCAGCGGCGAGGGCGTGCTCGCGTCCAGCATCGAGACGCTAAAGACCTCGGTGGGTGGCAACACCCTGGCCATCCAGACCAATGCCACGGCCATTCAAACCGTCGACGGCAAGGTCACTGCGAATTGGACTGTGCGGTTGCAGTACGAGGCTGCCACCGGCCTCTACAAGTACGCGGGTATCGGTCTTGGGTTGGAGAACGGGCCGGGCGGTCTGCAGTCGCAGTTCATCATCGACGCCGACCGGTTCGCCATCGGGCAAGCCGGCATCGTGCCCTTTGCGGTACAGGGTGGGCAGACGTTCATTAAGTCGGCTTTCATCCAGGACGGCACGATTACCAACGCCAAGATCGGCAACTACATCCAATCCAACAACTACGACCCGGGGAGGGCGGGCTGGAGACTGTCGTTTGATGGCACTTTCGAAATGAACGGGAATATTCCGAACGTCGGCACCATGAGGCTGACCAATACAGCCCTTAAATTCATTTACGCTAACGGTGTAGTTGGCATTGACTTGAGTCTTTAAAAATGGTCGGACTAGTTATTAAAGATCAAGTAACGGGTTTGGTTAAGGTTGATATGACCATGAGCATCAGTCAGACCCAAGGATCGGTAGTTACAAACGCCGTGAATGGGTCTCTCGCTCTGCCTGCGCCACCTCCAGGGAAAACCCAATACCCTATCGTCGTACCTCTACAAGATAGGCAGCAGGAGAAAGGTAAGCTGCCTGCTGCCACCATTGTTAACGGTGTCCTCTCATGGGCGTATTCGTATAACACCAATGGCTGGGGAAACTTCTCAGTTAATTGCATAATTTATTACGGGTACTATTAATGCCTCAGCTTGCAGTCAAAAAGAGCGATGGAACTCTGCTTTTCGATACTAGCCGTATCACCTATGGACTCGTTAAAAGTGGGTACATGGTTGTTATTGAGACTTGGAGGCGTAGACAGTTAAAGAGCGGTAACGTAGATCCAAGTTGGGGCGGCAACTGGACGGAGCCAACTGTTAGCCAAAGTGTATCGTTTGCTGATGTTATTTATGGGTTCACAGTTACCGGTGCAAAATCACCGATTGTGTTTTTAACTGGGCCAGGGTGCTTGCAGGGTACAAAGATCATTGGCGACTCAATGGTTTTTCTTTACACAAACGCAAGCACTAGCACGAGGTTTTATTGCTTTGATCTAATGCAGGATGTGTTCCCTGGAGGCGGGTATTTGAAGGCCAAGTTCAGTGATGCGAGCGCGTCTTTCAACTCGCTGCAGCCGCCCCTGAATATTGTAGCTGCGGTCCAGGCTCCTCCGCCTACAGGTACGCAAGCAACGATGTATCCAATCCCCACTGCGAGCAGACCTTACGCCGGGGCAGTTCTCACAGTAGAGCAGCGTCAGACCCCGCCAAATTATCAGGTAAACATATTGACGGCGAAGGTTACGATGAACCTCCGGGCCGGGATTGAATACGCGGCGTATCTCCCATGGACTCGCGGCTGCCAAATATGGGTGTACGGCAATAATGAAAGCTACCCTACCTATCGATACGGCGGGAGTGAAGGCGCATACGGAATCGTTGGAGGGATGCAGTTCATGTTTGGGCCAGCAGGGGGAACGCCCCAAGATACTCCGGTGGTTATTACCGGTACGCCGATGCCTCCAAACTTTTCACAAGTTGCGACTGATAGGTTGCCGACTGCTCTTGTTGTAGAGACGGCGAGCCTACCGTTTCCGTTTAATTGAAGTAACACACTTTTTATACTCTTATCACTGATTCGATGAATATGTTACTTGGAGATTATTATGGCAAGACAGGAAATTAACTTAGGTACAGCGCCTACAGGCGCCGGTGGTGATACCACCCGGAGCGCCGCCGCTAAAATGAATGCAATGTCGACGGAGATTTATGCTGCCCTCGGCGGAACGAATGGAACTCTCCCGTCCGCCTTACCAATCTCTAAGGGTGGCACTGGCGTGACTGATGGCCGCGCTATATTCACTGAGGTAGGCGTGCAGGCGGCGTCAGGCCGGTACAACATTCAGGGCTTGTATATGGGCTGGAATGCTGCCGGGCTGGGGGAGGGGCATTTCATTGTAAACAAAGGTAATGGTGACGGCGGCTTCTCCTGGCGCTCAGTAAACGCCGGCAATACTGCCGGTGGCCCAACCATGACCTACTCATATGCTGGGATATTGAGCGTTCCCACTATATCTGCAACGGGTGTGGCGGTAGGTACGTTAGCTGTAACGAACGAGGTTTCAGTAGAGCTTCCGGTTCGTGGAATTCGTTGCCGCACTGGTTTGAACGGGGCTTACACAGCGAACTCTTATAACTTCAACTGGACCGGCTCAAACGTTGACGTGTACATCGGCGCAACGTACGTGGGCACCATGACACTGTTCGGCTCTGACTACCGCTTCAAAAAATACATCAAGGACGCGCCGCAGGCATCTTACCTGGACCGTATCGACGCTTACCGGATCGTCACCTACCAGCGCAAAAATTTCGGCGATGTTTTCAAGGGAGATAACGTCGTTTACCAAGGCCTGATCGCGCACGAGGCGCAGGAAGTCAATCCGCTTGCCGTCACCGGCGAAAAAGATGGGATTGGCGACGACGGCCAACCCCGCGTTCAGCAACTCGAACCGATGGCGTTGATCACGGACTTGATGGGGGCTGTCAAAGAATTGCGCGCAGAACTCGCTGCGTTGAAGGCTGCACAGGCTTAAGCAGAGCCCCCCACAAAGAAGCCCACCGATACCGCCTTGAGCGGTTTTTTTTCGCCTGGAGAAAAGCTATGCCGATCACCGAGCAGCAGTTGCTGCAAATCCTCCCGAACGCCGGCCGCCAAACCGGCGTTTTCGTTCCTGTGTTGAACACGGCCATGGGCCGCTATGGCATCGTCGGCAAGTTGCGCCTGGCCGCGTTTATCGCCCAGGTCGGGCATGAATCGGGGCAACTGCGTTACGTGCGCGAGGTCTGGGGACCCACAGCCCAGCAGGCCGGCTATGAAGGTCGCGCCGATCTGGGCAACACCGTTAAGGGGGACGGTTCTAAGTACCGTGGCCGCGGCCTGATCCAGATCACCGGCCGGGCCAACTATGCCGCGTGCGGTGAAGCGATGGGCCTGGAGCTGATCAACGAGCCCGAACTGCTCGAACTGCCCCAGCACGCGGCGATGTCTGCGGCCTGGTTCTGGTCCACCAAGGGGCTCAACACGCTGGCGGATCAGGGTGAATTCACGAAGATCACCCGCCGCATTAACGGTGGGCTCAACGGCCTGGAAGATCGCCTGCAGTTGTGGGAGCGGGCTAAGAAGGTGCTGGCGTGACGCCGGTGCAGAAGCTGGCGAGCCTGGTGCTGCTGATCCTGGCGCTGATGGCCGGCGCCGCGGGCGTGACCTGGCAGGTGCAGGACTGGCGCATGGGAGAGAAGCTCGCCGAGCAGGCCGGCCTGCACAAGGATGATTTGGCAACGATCAGCAATGCCGCAGCGGCCCAGGCCCGCGCCGAACAGGACAAACGCTTGGCCATCGAGCAGGATCTCGCGGCCCAGGATCAACAACACACTCGAGAACTATCCGATGCTCAACGCAACCAGGCTCTTTTGCGCGACCGCCTTGCCACTGCTGATGTGCGGCTGTCGGTCCTCCTTGCCGATGATCCAGCCAGTGGCTGTAACGTGCCTACCGCCGCCGGCGCCGTCGGCGTGGTTCATGCAGCCCGTCGAGCCCAACTTGACCCAGCGCATGCGCAACGAATTATCGCCATCACCGACGATGGGGACAACGGACTGATCGCGCTGCGCGCGTGCCAGGCATATCTCAGGGCGATAGCCGATTAAATTAAATGGCAGGGCTGACGGTGGGTTTGGTATTTAAATTCTGAAACGACCGACCATCTGATTGAGTGATATTGCAAGTCTCGAAAGCTCGTTACTTGCTAGAAGAGTCTGATGGGTTCCTTCGCTACTTTGAACGCTGAGTTCTCTAATGCTTATGAGAGCTCTATCTACCTCTCTTGCTACATGAGCCTGCTCTTCCGATGCAGTCGCGATCTGCTGATTCCGATCATCGATCAGCTGAACAGCTGATGTGATAGCTTTGAGCGACTGGCCAGCCTCATCAGCCGTTTGCCTAGTGCTATGCGCCTCATGGGTGCTACTAATCATCGATTCTACAGCTTGCGCACTACCTGCCTGAATGCTTGAAATCATTTGTTCGATTTCCTGAGTTGCAGTTTGGGTTCGATGAGCAAGAGCTCTAACTTCATCCGCAACCACTGCGAATCCTCTTCCTTGTTCACCTGCTCTAGCAGCTTCAATAGCAGCGTTTAGCGCTAGGAGGTTGGTTTGCTCCGCGATTGCTCGAATTACACTTAAAACTGTACTTATTTCTTGCGTTTGTCCAGCTAGCAGTTGTACTTGTTCCGACGTGATCTCAATTCTGTCCGTTAAGCTGCGCATTGCTTTGAGTGTTTCACCAACTTTATTGTTTCCTGCCGCTGCAGCTTTGTTGGATTCACGAGCTGATTCTGATGTGGAAATAGCGTTGCGAGCAACCTCATCAACCGCGGCGCTCATCTCGGTCACCGCAGTTGCAGCCTGTTCGATTTCACTATTTTGCTGCTGAAGGGTAAAGCTTGCGCCTTCTGTTATCGAGCTCATCTCAACTGCGGCAGTGCTAAGCTGCGTGGCAGCCTCAGATATCTCGCTGATGGTATCACGCAAGGTTCCTTGCATTGTATTGAGCGCTCGCATTAACCTTGCGGACTCATCATTTCCGGTTACCTCAAGAACAAGCCTAAGGTCGCCTGCTGCTATCTCTTCTGCCATCTTTACAGAGGAGTTCATAGGGCGAACTATACTTCGAGTAAGTGCAATTGCAAGAAATATGGTAAGAACTAATGAAGCACCAATCACTGAGTCGACAATTGTAATGCTGTTTGAGTATACAGCCGTCGCTGTAGTCCCTGCTGTAGCTGCTCCTTTGACGTTGTGATCTCTCAATGCTGTAAGCTTAGCCTGGTAATCGTTGGCGCGATCACGCTGTTCAGTATTTGCAAATTGAACGGCTTTCTCATGCTGCGTGCCATCTAATTCGAGTATGGTTTTGAGCCCGTCTATATATTTCTCCATCGTCGTAGCGGCTTCATTAAATTTCGCTCGTTCGTCTTCATCGGATATTAAATTGTTTCGATAGTATTCGGTTTGCTTATTAAGTATATTCTGCGCGTCCTGAAGATGCTCTGAAGCTGTCGCTTTTTCTTCTAGGCTCGAAGTGGCTAGTAAGCGAATGCTCTCTAAACGGGCGCCCAAAAGTGCAATCTGTATATCGTCAGCAGTCTGTATGCTTGCGAGCCAATTATTTTCAATGTCCTGCTCTGTTCCTCTCAATTTTCCGAGCTGTACGTACGAAAAGGCTCCAAGTGCAATTACAAGCATAGTGATAAGGCCGAAGCAGAGAGCGGATCTGGGAGCGATATTAATGGAACGTAGATTCATGGTGACTCCATAGGGAAAAAACCAGCGACGCTGCCAGTATTATTTATCTATCGGCCTTAACCTCTGACAGATCAATCAAAAATTTCTATCGAATGACCCGTTATGTCTGCAGCTGAGCGTGCTTGGAGTCTATGGAGCTCTCAAAACGCCAATTTTACGGCAGATGGATTGCGAAAAGTGAATCGGGAAAATCTGCGAGGGCATCAAGTGACGCTGCGTGGAACCTTTCAGTGTAGTACAGGGGGCTATTTCAGAATATTGGTGAGTGCTTACGACACCTTCACCCACTAATACTAGTCAACCTTAGTCTCCGGTATCCAAGTTGTATTGCATGGATTGGTAGTTGTGGAGATTATTCACTTCACCTGTCGACGAGTGTGCATATTCTGTCAGGGCCCATCAGTGCATGCGTCAATCGCGAGCAGCAGCGGTTGGCGCCCCTCAGCGTCGGCTTTGGCCCACACAGTCCACGCCACCCGTACTATCACCAGTCACGCTCCGGTGTTACAAGTCGGTGTTTATGGTGTGGCCATCAGCGAGTTAACCTGTGCTACCTTCTGGCGGACAAGCCGAAGCGGCGTGGGCTCTGTGCATCGCTGAAGCGTATCGCGTTAGTCGCTGCAATCATCTATGTCAAAGGTAGAGCTTTGATAGCTGAATGGAAAGTCGGCCTCAGGCAGGGTATACCCTACCCCCGCAGTAGCTCTTCGTAAGTCCATCGATCACGTAAAAAGGAAATTACGCCGTGTCACTTACTTTCGATTCCGAAACTCAACAAGCACTTGAGCAACTCCTGTTAACCGCTCAGAAGGACACCAGGCAGGGCCGTACGGTAGCCAGTTTTCTGTTCACCTTGTGGAACGCGGGAAGACATGTTCGCTCCGCCGTTACCGAGGTGTGGGGACTTGATCCAGAGATCGTCCGAGCATGTGCCCAGGTCTTTACGTGGCTGAACGATAACAAAGTCTTCCCCGAGGAATTTGGTTGCCCGAATACGAATGGCGACGCTGACCAGCGCATGGCGAGGTGGAGTATGATCCTAAATCCAGATCTACCGCCGGCAGTGGCCGACACAACGACGGCCGATTTTGCACTCGGACTGTGGAATGATAAGTGGCTTATGAGTGACGAAGCCGTGCGCTGCAGCTACTGCCTTGCCACACAACTGCCCAGCAATGCTCAAATTCCGATGGTCCATTCCGATGGCTGTGAAATTGGCAACATACAATATCCGTTGCGGGATTTGGCAAACATTCTGAGGGCTGTGTCGGAGGATTCTCCATGAGTGGCATTCTCCCAGTCAGGCGTTAACAATAATCCACTTATAAAAAGGGGCTGCACGTATTGACTTGACGGGGGCGTTTTTTATTGGTATAGGCAGCCAGGCAGCCCTAGACTGCGTTACCAGTTTCGCATAACCGCTTCAACGTGCAGTCCATCTACAAAGGCAACAATAATTATGTACGCGCCCCTCACTCATCCACTAGCCATCGATAACGCCCAGCAATTTTTCAACGACCTCATGACCCTAGCAGACCCCGAGTACATCTTATTTAGAGTGCGTCACCACGTAGAGGCGTTCCGGATCCAGTCCTTGACTGAGCGGGCGCCGCCCAGTCTGTATAACCAGTTGATTGGTTTTTTGGACGGTTTGATCGCCGGCGAGGTCTTATCCCCAGAGCACGGGCGGGAATTCCATTACCGTCTTATTAAAGGGTTCGAGTCCGCATGGATGAATACATAAAGGTTCAGTGTCCTGTTTCTAGCCCACTGTCGCCCGACTTGTGTGCTGATTTCGCTTTAGGCCTGTTGAATGAGCGATGGATCATGAGCGAGGAAGCGGTACGCTGCCGTTTATGCCTGGCCACGCAATGGCCGAGTAATGCTCATGACCCGGTGCGACACTGCGCAGGCTGCGAGCTGATTCAAGCTCAGTACCCGTTGCGCGAATTGGCCACAATATTAGCCGAAGTGCAGGGAGTTGCGAGATGAACGTCAGCCAGCAGTTGGACGCGATAAGCCTACCGGCTGGGCTTCGCACCAAGATGCAAAACCACCTGTCACGCCAGGCGCGTGCTGAGGATTTGCAAGCCCTGAAGCTGGCCCTGGCGCGCGCTAAAGGTTTTGTCGAAGGGGTAGATGCAGCCCATGCGCTGACCCCGGCGACCATCGAGGCGCTGTTTATTGCGGTCGAGGACGCAGCTGCCGCGCGGTACCGGGAACTGACCGCTTGATCGAGGAGGCTTCACCCGACACGCTAAAGTTCTTGTCAGTGAACACGTGATGCGTGAGGTGGTGGTTGGAAGCATTGCCGGCAAAGATAGTAAGCGGACGCTTTCGATTCGTCTGGGCGATACCTCGGCGCGGCTTGTACCGATGCGCTCTGTACGAGAACCATTGCGTACCTGATCAAGCCCCACTGCAGTGGTCCGTTGCGCCAGTCATGGGGCTTTAAGGCGTCAAGTGTAAAACTGGCGTCGGCGGAAGCTTTAGTGCCAGCTGTAGCACGCCCACCGCGTCCGGCCCATCCTCGTTAATCCATTCCCCATGGTGCTAGAGGATCATGTTGCCGGTTGCTTTTCCCATCCGTTCGGCGATCCATTCAGGGTGCCTGTGGCGTGGCCGAACTGGGCCGCCAGCGCTGTCCCTGATCAGACGGAAAGCGCCGGGGGCGTGGTGGTAGCGTCTTTACAGTCGCCATCGCGACAAGCGCAGCCGCTGTTGATGGGTGCGATTGCCCGGTGCGGACAGATCGCACGAAAGAACCGTCCATGGGCTACTTTCTCGACGCGCGCATTGATCGGTGCGGCCCTGACCTTGGCCCAGTGTGGCCGCCGACCTCAGCGCACCATGTCGGCGTGCAGCAGATCACCCTGTAGGTGGAGCAGGGCGACTTGGGTTGTGGGGGCTACGTTGTAACGCTCCACTGGCAATTCACCGACAGAGTTAGCCAGAGCGTTAGGCATGCTCAACGCTGCCACGAAGTCGTGAATTCCCCGGTACTGGGTAAGTCTTCCGCACATGATGCTCTCCGCTTGTCGGACCTGCTGAACAGTTGGGCGCTGGCCAATCTCTACACTGTAGACACTGGCCTCGAGTATTCGTCATGACGATCCACAGCGAGCAAATCAACGCAATGCAGGCGTGGTTCGCCTTGCGCAATGAACCCGACTTCATATCGGCGACAGCTGAAGATCGTTACGAGAGGCGCCTGTCCCTGGCTGACGATATGAAAGAGCGCGGCGTAATCGACAGCGGTGAGTGGCGGGAACTCACAGAAGAGGCTGTCGCCGCTTACGCAGATGAGTTTGTCTGACGGGGCCGCTTGTCAGATATCTCTTACGCCAAATTGACCGCAAGCCATCTGCGTTATTAACTGTACATTCGTACAGTGTATGTAAAAGGCTGCATCATGAGCTTCGCAATTTTAGGTCCTATCGCCGAGGGCGGCACGAAGCTGCCCTTTTGCTCTTTTCGGGTACCAGCTGGCTTTCCATCGCCGGCGGCCGACCATATTGAGCAGAACATCTCATTGGATGAGGTCTTAAATATCAGGGCGCCGCACGTCTATCTGATCGCCATCACTGGCGAGAGCATGCAGGGCGCGGGAATTTTTGAGGGTGACCTGGCGGTTGTGGACCGGTCTATTGAGCCGGCACACGGGCATGTAGTGGTGGCGCTGCTGAATAATGAACCCATCTGCAAACGTCTGTGTAAGCGCGGGAGAGAGGTGATCCTTCTGTCGGAGAACCCGAAATACCCGGCGCGGTACATTCTGGAGGGCGACGAGCTGTCGATTTGGGGCGTGATCACCAGCACCGTACGCAGCCATGTCTGAACAGACACCTGTCTTTGCGCTGATTGACTGCAACAGCTTTTATGCAAGCTGCGAGCGTGTGTTCCGCCCTGACTTGGCAAAGGTGCCAATCGTGGTGCTAAGCAACAACGACGGCTGTGTCATCGCCCGAAGCTACGACGCGAAGCCTTTCATCAAGATGGGCGAGCCGTATTTCCAGATCAAGCACAAGCTCAAGCAGCACGGCATTGTCTCGTTTTCATCAAATTATGCCCTGTACGGGGACATGAGTGAGCGGGTCATGACGCTGATCGAGAGCATGGTGCCCGCCGTCGAGATCTACAGCATTGATGAGGCCTTCGCCGACCTGAGCGGTATTGCCAGCCTGGATGTCCTCGGACGCCAGATCCGCGCACGGGTCTTTCAGTGTACCGGAATCCCGGTGGGCGTCGGAATCGCCCACACAAAGACCCTGGCCAAGCTGGCCAACCACACAGCGAAGCGCCTGCAGGCCCAGACCGGCGGTGTAGTGAATATCACTGACCCGGTAAAGCGTGACTGGGTATTGCGCAACACCGACGTCTCAGAGGTGTGGGGTGTCGGCCGGAAGATGAAGCTTCACCTGGACACGATGGGCATCAAGACAGCGATGGATCTGGCCAAGGCCGACCCCTGGACGCTTCGCAAAAAATTCAGCGTGGTCATCGAGAAGACCGCCCGCGAACTGGCCGGCACCTCATGCCTGGAACTGGACGAGCCCGACCCACCCAAGCAGGAAATCTGTTGTAGCCGGATGTTCGGAAAGCGCCTTACCGAGTTGCCGCCGATCAAGGAGGCGGTGGCCACCTACATGATGCGCGCCTCTGAAAAGCTGCGAGCTCAAAACTCGCTGTGCAAAAAGGTCCGTGTCTGCATCCGCACAGGCATGTTCAACCCCGAAGAAGCCAAGTATGCCAATGGGGTAGTGGTGGATATGCCGTATCCAACTGACGACGTGCGCCTGCTGACAAAGGCTGCAGTTGACGCCCTTGACCGGATTTTTCGACCTGGCTTCAAGTACAGTAAAGCCGAGGTGATGTTGCTCAACCTTTGCCAGCCAGGTGAATACACGGACGATCTATTCGCGGTG
The DNA here is from genome assembly GCF_047943075.1 of Pseudomonas sp. NFX183. NCBI lineage: Bacteria > Pseudomonadati > Pseudomonadota > Gammaproteobacteria > Pseudomonadales > Pseudomonadaceae > Pseudomonas > Pseudomonas sp. NFX183. Next base: position 4,869,996 of record NZ_CP181333.1, read on the forward strand.
TCTCAGCCAGTCGAGGCCACCAGAGTGATGACCGTGCTGGACCAGATCAATGACAGGTGGGGAAGGGGGACGCTGCGATCGGCCAGTGTACCGACAAACCCCGACTGGGGGATGCGCCGGGACATGATGAGCCAGAGCTACACTACGAAGCTCGATCAGCTGTGGTCGGTTGCTTGCAAGTAGTGAAGCGCTCAGCGTCAGATCAACTTCACTCGGGCGACATAAGGACCGCCAGGGTCAGCTTGATGAACTTCTCGTTGTCATCAATGGTGTCCAGAGCTCCGCGCACGTTCTCGGCTACCTCGGCGGAGCCACGCTGCTCGATCCAGTTCGATATCTCCATGATGGAAGCCTCAAGGGCCAGCTGGTTTTCGTAGAGCTTGGACAGAAGAGAGGGGAGCAGGTCTGAGTTGGGCATGTCTGGTTCTCCTAAGAAGGAATAAGAGTACCAGTCAGAAGGTATTTGAGAAGTGAGGCCGAAGCATCTAATTAAAGGTGCGCAGGAATCAGCGAAGAGAAATAATGTTCTTAGCTAGTGACAGGATACCCTGTACACCGCTCGTGCTGGCCGCCATTACCGATACCATTGCTGCCCATACTGTCTCAAAAAAACATGCAACATAAGTGATGACATTGCTTTTTGTACGACGTTGAGATTTATTATTCATAAGTACCCCCTTTTTTGTTGATTTAAAGCTCTGTTCTGATTTTTTTTGCACTAAAACGCTGATGAAACGCAAAAAACTAAGAAACAGTAGGGGGAACAGCAAGGCACTGAGATTCGAACTCAGAAACACACTAGCTAAAAACACTAATCTATAAAATCATCTCATAAAAAAACGGCCTGTCAAGTTTTTGTTGACCTGGGTGGTCTGGAGTGCTAGCTGGGTTTTTTATGGGGCAATTTGCTTAGAAAAGCAGTTCCTAAACTAAAAAAGTACCCCAGGTGGAATGCGCCTTCAAGCCTTATCAATTGCTTCGAGAAAAGGAACTCTGCAGGCCCTCAAGGCGTCAGCCCGTCTTTATATACGTAGCGGTCTTGAAAACCGGCGAACGTTAATAGCGTTCCCAGGGTTCGAATCCCTGGTTTCCCGCCAAGATTTACACAAAAGCCTCGCGAAAGCGGGGCTTTTGCGTTTCCGGGGTTTGAGAATCAAGCAGCCTAGCTACTGATCGTTTTCGCATCATTTCAGGCGGTTTCCGCAACTCATTGCAAATTGCGGTCAGCGTGTTGGCTTAACGATCTGCCCGACGCGCTGATAAACCATCTCTGTTATTCGCTTGTCCGTGTGCCCGAGCAGGTGGCTGGCGTCGCACTGCTTTAATTTACCTTTCAGGCCCGGCAGTCAAATGCTGGGCCCATCCGCCGCATCGGCATCAGCGCACTCATTCGGCTGTTCGACGCGCGGCGATCACGACGTAGCGGGCTGTCACCGATCTTCGAATGCATGGCGATTCTAGGCAGGAACTAAAGCCCTCGCTTACCATTTGTGGCTTACCGCTAACATTTGGGGGGAGAGTGGGGGACGTGCAAGATCAGCACAAAAAGTTTGATTGACAGTCTTGCAGTGTTGATCTTCAAGCGCTGGATCAGAATGGAGCAGTTATGAATCGAGTATGGAAGATCTCAGCACTTGTCTGGTTGGGGCTCTTAAGCGCCTGCACGATCACCGGGCCAACATTTACACCTCTTGAAAACGTGGATTCACAACAGGGTGTCATCTATGTCTACAGGCCCAGTAACTACGACATGGGCTTAATGTCTGCCTTGATTTCTTTGGATGGCAAGCACGTAGCGTCTCTGGAGAACGGTGGTTACATAGCCGTACCTGTTACACCAGGTGAGCACAGGGTCACTCAGAAATGGAAAGCTGGAATCCTGGGGAATTCTGATCTTGAGGGCGGCACCACCGCCGTTGTCATCGACGTTAAAAGCTCAGATGCCTCGTACATCAGCCTCACGTCCAGCAGCGCCAGAGTGCGTGTAAACCAATCAAACGCTGTCAAGCTGCATTGGCAGCTTAATAAAATCTCTGCAGACCAGGCGTTGCCCGAGATTTCTGAATGTAGGAAGGTTGAGGCGATCTAGTTCCAATCGGGTCGCAATATCAACAGCCAAATTGCGCGCAAAGAAAAGCCCGCGATGGGGATCAGCGGGCTTAAAGGGATGTTCACCAGGAGCTTGGGTTAACCATAGGCGCTCGACTGTGAAAAGTTTGTGAGTGTCTGGCGAGGTCACTGCCTGGATTGCGATATAACGGCAATGGCGTCCACCTAAAATCCGTGGGCAGCCATGCCAAGGGCTTCAGGCGGCCTCCAGTGCAACACCGCGCCGTGATGACATAAAGGCGTTATTCTGGGTACAGGCGACGCAGCGTGGCGCCGCCGCTTCGCTTGTATCTGCCGGTTAGCATCAGGAGATCCTGTGTCCACTTCCAAACTGACTTCGCACGTCTTCAGCACGCCCCGTCATACGACGCACTATGTGGCGTCGGGGCCTGCCGAGGGGCCATTGATGATGTTCCTGCACGGCTGGCCGGAGCTCGGTCTGATCTGGCGCGCGCAGATGGAAGCGTTCGCTGCCCAGGGCTGGCACTGCGTTGCACCCGACATGCGCGGCTATGGTGGCTCTTCTGTGCCGGCGGACACCCGCGCGTACACCATTGAAAACATCGTGGCGGACATGGCAGAGCTTCATGACCATCTCGGTGGAATGCCCGCCATTTGGGTGGGCCACGATTGGGGCAGCGTTGTGACGGGTGAATTGGTCGCTCATCAGCCCCAACGCAGCCGCGGCGTTGTGCTGATTTCGGTCCCGTACTTCCCCACCACCAACGCGCTGCCGACGCTCGTCCCGCTGGTTGACCGGACAATCTATCCGGCAGACGAGTATCCAGACGGTCAATGGGACTACTACCGCTATTACAACACGCACTTCGCGTCCGCCGTTGCCGACCTTGATGCCGATAAAGCCGCATCACTGGCTTCGATCTATCGACGAGGCGACCCTGCGAGCATCACTAAAGTCGCATCAAACGCCCAAGTCACCAGCAAAGGAGGGCGGTTTGGCGCAGCGCACCGAGCCCCGCCCACCCAGCCTGACCCCGCGCTCTGGCCGCAGACGGACTTCGCAGCACTGGTGCGCAGTTTTGAGGAGCATGGTTTCCGCGCGCCCTGCGCGTGGTATTTGAACGACGATGCCAACATCGCTTATGCCCATCGAGCGCCCAATGGCGGCAGCCTGTCCCTGCCCGTACTGTTTGTGAACGGCGACTACGACCCGATGAATACCATCAAGGGTAATCAGCTGGGCGAGCCAATGCGTGCGGCCTGCGCAGACCTCACTGTGACGAGCTTATCTGGCGGGCATTGGTTGCCGGTGGAGTGCAAGAACGAACTTGTTGAGGCAATCAGTACCTGGCTTCAACGCAGAAACTTACGATGAATATCGAGACATTGACGTTGCGGTGCGCCGGCTAAGGTTTGTGAACGTTTCGGCATGGCTCGTGAACACGGCCATGATCACCGGCCGGTTATTGACAGGCCTCACTACCCGGCAAACTGCGCGTCTGCCGGGCTTGAAGAGCGTTTAAGGCATCAAGACCGAGTCGACAACGTGGATCACGCCGTTGGACTGCATCACGTCTGCGATGCTGATACTTGCCTTACCGCCTTTGGCATCTATCACCCAAAGCTTGCCGTCGTGCAGCTTGATATTCAGCGACTCACCTTGAACTGTTTTCAGCATAACGGTGCCGCCGTTCTTTTTGGCGTCGGCCTTAAGTTGTGCCGATGTATGAGTGCCGGGTACGACATGGTAGGTCAGGATTTTAGTCAGGTCGGCTTTGTGTTCAGGCTTGACCAGCGTATCGACGGTGCCTGCGGGCAGCTTGGCAAAGGCTTCGTTTGTCGGCGCGAATACGGTGAATGGGCCTTTGCTATTAAGCGTATCAACCAACCCGGCAGCCTTGACTGCTGCAACCAGCGTTGTGTGGTCCTTTGAATTGACCGCGTTTTCCACGATGGTTTTACTGGGGTACATCGCTGCGCCTCCGACCATCACAGAGTCGGCGGCGAAGCTTGCGGTTGCAGTTACGGAGAGAATAGCGAAGCAGGCTGCTGCAGCAATTTTTTTGTAAAAGGCGTGCATGGTGTATCTCCTTGGCTCGTATGCCCTCCGAGTGAGGGTATTGAATCTACGCGCCAGCGATCAAAGTGGATGCACCCGTTCATACAATATTCTTGTGAGCGTCTCGCGTGTTCGCTCAAGTTTCTTCCTGACGTGGCAGCTAATGGCCGAAGACTTCAAGGTTTGAATGCCGAACGAATATTTTCCGCTGTAGTACAACCCTCGCCAGGAGCGCGTGTTTTGAGATTACAAAACCGACTTTTCTGAGCGGAACAAGGTTTCTATAAGGACCTTGGCTGGGCGTAAAACACACTCAGTAGTTGGCTTTTCTGTAGCGCTGCTCGCCGATAGGGTTTGGCGCGCTCACCCGGTCGAATCCGGCGGGGGGCAGGGGCGCCTGCAGCGTGTCGACCCGTTGCGCACCCTACGCAGGTGGTGCCCGACAGATGCGTTTTTACCCAGTACCTGCCCATCCAACTGCGCCATGAAAAGGCATGAGAACTGCTGTCAGGCCGTTCCCGCACTCTTGTACTGCGCTGCCAACCGCTACATAATCCCACCGCTGAGGTTGATGTCTTTAGCAGCAAGGACGAAGACTGTGCCGCTTATGAGTCGTGCATTTTTCGAGCTGCGCCGATTGCACTGCCAAGCATTTATATATTGAAGAAATCAACGCTACACACATTGACGCCCCTCAGGAAAAAACATGTACAAGATGATTGCGGCACTGAGCTTTCTCGCTATAACTTCAGCGACAATGACTGGATGCAATGAAAAGGAAGGAAGCAAGGAAAACGCGGCAGCTACCAAAACCACTTATAACCCATCTGATAAATGCGCCATTGACACCATCGCCGGAAAGACCGGTGCAAGTATTTACGTTCCGCGCAGCGTTGTTCAATTCAACGGCTGGGCTTTCGATAGCGTGAACCAAAGTGCTTCGAAGGAAATCAAACTTCGCCTGAACGGTTATAAGGGCGATCCTGTCGCATTCAAGGATCATACTGTTATTGATCGGCCGGACGTGGCAAAGGCATTCAACAATCAGAAGCTCTTGAAGTCAGGTTTCTCCTTCAATGCTGATTTGTCTTCGTTGGAACCAGGTGGCTACAGCATCTCCATTGAGATCCCTGGAGAGAACTCCTCTCTGCTATGCCAATCCAAGGTCTTGCTTGTAATCGAATAACCCCAACATTCGCTGCCAGCCTCGAAGCCACTTCAAATGAAGCCGTTCAAATGAAGTCGCGAGCATGAGCGTTGAGGCTCGCAGCGCTTGATCTAAAAGTCTTCAGCCGATTGAAAAGCTGAATTCAGCACGACAAAAATGCCCTACTGGTACGCGTAATATTGCTCACTTAAGCGCAGCAATCCTACGATCCCGCCTCGGACGGTCCTTCAGAAGCGTCCCGCTTACACCGACCCACAGCCTTCACCATTTGCAAAAATAGTATTGCTGCGGTTTCAAAGTGCATGAGAAAGGCTCTTGCTTGACTCACACAAAAGCCCCGTTAAAGCGGGGCTTCTGCATTTCTGGGATAAAAGACGCTCGACGCAGGAGCCTCCGATTATTTCTTTTTACTTGAACAAACCACCGATGGCATTGATCGCATCCGCGGCCTTGTTCATGTTTTGTTGGCGTTGAGGGTGGGTGTCCACCTGCGCCTGAGCGTTGTAGTTGGAATTACTGCAGCTTTTGTTGGTTTGCGTCAACGCTGCCTGGAAGGCCGTCGCGCGCAAGGTGTCACCCTTGGCATTGGCCGCATTTATGTTTGCCTGCAGGTCGCGGATCTGTTGCTGGCAGGAGGCGTTAGTGGTGTTGAGGGTGTTGCTGTTGCTGGCGCCGCCCAGGGCAGACGACAGGGCGCCCGTCAGGGCGGTTAGGTCGGCAGCGTGGGTGGGCAGGGTAAGCAGGCTGAGCAGGGTGGCGGCTGGCGCGAGTTTGGAAAGACGCATGGCAAACCTCAATGTTTGATTGCCTGCGCTCAAGTGGGGACCCGAGCTGGCGCAGAACAATATCCGTATAGAGGTGAGCGCTCGGGTGGAACGAAATATAGGTTGGTCAATTATTGACCTTCAATATCGGCGTTGCATAAATGTGAGTTGTTTCACGTTGTGCGTCGCCATCGCTGGCGGCCCACCAGGTTTAAAGCGGCTCTACCTGCGTGCGGTAGTAAACATCCAAAGCTGAAAGCCTGAATGCCGAGCGCTGATCGGCACCATTCGTCTAATGCTTTGCACTCTGAATGCTGCGCCGTCTCTCAAGCTTAAGTGCGCATTTCCCGTGCGCCAAAGCGGAGAGTCAACATGGAAATCAACGAGAAGGCGCCAGGAAACCTTTCCCAACAAGCCGTGACGCGCGGCACAGACAACGAAACGGGCCACGATCCGCGCCAAGATGAGGGCGCGCTCCCATTGCCGCCTGACGACGACGCGCCGCTGGAAGAGGATATGTCGGATGTGGACGCGGCTGATTCAGTCGCGAGTGAACACCCCGATAATTGATCATTTCACTTCAGCGAACCCGGCCACTGCGCCGGGTTTTTTATTGCCTGCAGAACGTGATCACCCATGCAACCCGTCTAGATCAATGGTTTTAAGCCGACTCGGGGTTGCCAGGCGTGGTTTTGGCGATTAACCTGAAAATGTTCGAATTGTTACGAATAATTTCGGGTGCGACCGATTTCGGTTTGCACGACTTCAGGATGAGGAACGAAAAATGTTTTCACACGAAGGTCCCGCACTAGAGCTGTTACTGTTCATTTTTGGCTTGGCTGGCCTGCTTCTGGTCGTCTGGTTCTGTCATCACCAATACGAGCGAAAAACCGGGAAGGGCGTTAAAAAACAACAAAATCGTAACGAAAGCCGCTCGAACTAGGGTGATCAACGCGGTGCCAGCGGTCGGCCATTAAGCCTGACCGCCGGCAAAATGCAGCGTTACGCGACGGTGCAAATCCAGCGGTGGTTCTGCCGATACGGCGCGCGGGTGAAGTGCACATCTGAAACCAGATTCAGGCCGCGCTCCTGAAGCGCTTCGGTCAATGCTACGAGTGTCTCTGCTTGGATAGTCATTGCTGTTACCTCGTCAGATTTACTGCGTTCATAGTTCTTGACCGGGCGGGCAACTGACTAATTCAAATTATCTATGCGCGTGCTTAACCTCTTGCGCTGGGTGGCGATTGGTTCAGCGTCATCGCTCATTCATCCAGTTCAGTAAACAGGTTAAATGGAGCAAAAAAACCGCGCAGCCAGTGCTGTGGTACGACGATAAGGCGAGTATCCAATGAGAATCGCAGACAAAGAAAAGCCCACGATGGGGGCGCGGGCTTAAAGGTGTTCACTTAGGAGCTGAGTTGAGCCTATGCGCCCGACTGTGAAAACCGTGTGAAATGCGCTCCTCGGTTAGGCTTTTTTGCACCTTGGCGGCGTGCTCACGTACTGTGCGGCTTCCTTAACCAAACTTTGCGGTGGTGTTTGCATGTCAGATGAAGTGCGGCTTGTCGTCATTATCAATACGCAGCCCGGCAAGGGCGCCGAGCAACGTGCAGCGTTCGCCAAACTGGCCCCATTGGTCAGGGCTGAGCAGGGCTGTCTGCAGTACGATTTGCACCCCGTGGTCGGCAACCCCGACAGTTTTGTCTTGATCGAAAAGTGGGCTTCGAAGGACGCCCTGACCGCCCACCATGAGGCCGCTCATATGGTTGAAGCAGCCAGGCACAATCCGTCTTTTCGCGCCGGCCCCGCGACCGTTCTGCTGTTAGAGGATGCGCTCTAGCCTCATAGCTGCACCCGCCGCAGCCTGCCACTGAGCGGCGCCACAGTGCCGTCGGGTGTCGGCAGCGGTCGGCCCGTCAAGCCCATGCCTTCGCTCACCACTACCGCGTCCTGCATCACACACAGGTTGGACGGCGTATCCAGCCCGCGCGCGAGCACTTCAACTGTCGCGTTGCGCAGGTCACAGCGCAACAGTCGCCCGGTAAAGCGGGTAAAGCCTCCGTGCAGCGGCTCGCCGTTCCAGTCCGGCAGCAAGGGCTGTTGCAGATGGCTGCACAGCTCCAGCACCAGCAGATTGCCTTGCGGGCACAGCGCCAGCCCGGTGGGCAGTTGCAGGCCGCGAATCACCACTTCGATTTGCCCACTGGCCGGGTGCACTCGAATCACTTGCCCGGCGTAGTCGGCAAAGTCGATGCCTTTGCGCGCGGGGTCGCCGTGCAATTCCCCGGAGAACAGGCTGATCAACACGGCGTCTGTGTGCGGCTCGTACACCAGGGTGACAGGAACAGCTTCCTGATCCTCATCCAGAACGGGCAATTGCGCGAGCACACGTTCTTGCTCGCCGTGGCTGAACTCCACCAGTTGATTGGTATCCGGTTTCACCGCCAGCCAACTGCGTCGCGTCGGGTGGTAGCACAGCGCGTTCAGGTTGCCACGGCTGTGGAACACCGGCTCGGGCGGGCTGTATTGCAGGTCGAGCAGTCTGGAACCGCCGACGTAATCGGTTTGGCTGGCCAGGCAACGTCCGTCACCACAGGCGATGTCGGACAGGCCCATGATTTCATCGCGTAGCATGCGCGCCTGCAGGTTCATGCTGCGAAAACCCTGTGCGAGCACTTCGCCGGGCAGATAGGCCCCAGGCCTCAGTGGGTCGGGCTGCAGCCGACTGATGCGACTGCTGAACGGCTGGTCCGCCACGCCTGAGCCGGCTTCGGCCAGCCATAGGCTGCCATCGGCTTGCAGGCACATGCCACGCGGGTTGAGCAGGCCTTCGGCGATAACGCTGCTCGGGCGCAGGGCTTCGATGGGCTGTGCGGGAATATGAAGTGTCATAGCGTTCGCTTCCTATTGCGGTGGCTGCCACGGGCTGCCGGTGAGATAGGCCCGCAGCAGTGCGCGCTGGGCGGGGGACATCGAGCGCACCACCGGCATGAACAGCGTGGTGCCTTTGTAGGCGTCCGAGGTGCGCGCAAGGATCGCGTTCTTCGCGCCCATGATCGCGTCAGGCTGGTTCAACGGCACGTAGCGCGACATGGCGGGGAAGGCCAGGTAGTGAAAGCGCAGCACATTCGGGTACACCTGTTGCCAGGTAATGACGCTGCCCCTGGCGATGCCAAAGTCGGTCTGAGCGTATTTTCGGAAGTTGGTGAAAAAGGCGCCGTTGTCCACGCCATTGGCCGTGTAGGTCAGGGCCACGAAGCCCGCCTGGGCGGCGCTGCCGGTTTTGAGCGTAACGGGAAAACTCACCGTCTGTTGGCCAGCATTCACCGTCAGCGAGGTCGGAAAGTTGAGAAAGTCCGTGTATTGCTTCTGCTCGTAGACGCCCGGCGCACTCGCTGCGAGGCTGACTTTGGTGGCGCCGGGCACCGGCCCGCCCAGGTAGCGAACCTGCAAGGTGATCGTCAGGCCGTTGGGGTAATCCTCCAGGTACACGTTGCGCTGATCCGCATACACCCGATAGGTCGACTCGGTCGCCTGCAACTGAGTCCCGGCCACCTGGCCAGGGGCGTTGATCGCCAACGGCGTGGTCCTGACGGCCTGCTGCTGGCTGGTGGTCAGCGCCACATCGACGATGCCGCCATACACGTAGTAATTGACCAGCGGGCTGGCAGTCGGGTTGAGGGTGATCAGCGGCGCGGCACCGGCCGAAATGGTCACCGGCCCATAATTCGCATTCGGCCCGATCGGGCTGGTGATGTCGTCCCGTACCGCGCGGAAGGTTTGCTTGGGAATCACGTTGACCATGTCCAGGCTCAACAGCCCGTTATTGCCCAGCGCCGCATAGGCGGCGTTGTTCGTGGCCGCGTTGACCAATTGCCGCCCCGGCTGGCAGCTCAGCGGCTCGCCGGCAAACGCCGGGGCCAGCGTACCGATGACCCGGCCAATGCTCGGGTTGGGCGTGTATTTACCGGCAGCATAATCGGCATCGAGCTGCGCGGTGGTCATCTGCGGGCACATCTCGAACATCACGAAACGCAGGACGATGCCCGTCGCGCCCGGCGCCTGGATGATCGCCTTGAGGCCGCTGCTGTTCGGGTTCCAGCTGACGATACTGTTCAGCGGGAACGTCAGCTGGAACGTGCCGCTGGCGTGGAACGAACCCGGAGCGTCCATCTTTGCCGGCTCGAGCACGCGCCCGGTCACGTCGAAACTGCTGCACACCGCATTGCAGCGAATCAGCAGCTGGATATTGTCGTTGCTGCCGATTTGCAGGCCGCCGACAAAAATCTGCGTGGTGGTCGAGGCGCTGGGGTCCAGATCCACCATCATCGGCCCGGACACCGGTGCCTGGCCGCTCACCGGGTCCACCGAACCGAGCAGGTACACCGGCTGACCGACCTGGTCACCCGTGGTGCTGATATTGCCGGGGCTGCCTTGGGAACTGATCAAGGCGTTCTGCATGTCCACCACGTGCTGGCCGTAGTGGTTCCAGCCGCCGGCGGTGTAGTAGTTACCGTCGGGCGCGTTGATCATGCTGTTCAACTGGTCATCGGTGTAAGACTGCGCGCCGGGTGCCAGGGTCGACGTGGTCAGATCGAAGAGCGGCCATTGCTTGTTGCCATTAAAAGGAATGGTCGGCGAGTTGTTCGGCAAGCTCACGTCCGTGCGGATGCCGCCCCAGAAATTCAGTCGTGGTCCGTTGAGGATGCTCATGGTCTATTCCTTGCCCGTGGCGTGTGGGGTGATGGGGCTGTTGGCAAATTTGAACAGGTAGGAGAAGTCGGACTTGAACGGGCTCTTCACCGGTGTCGCCATCGAATGGCAGTTCATGCAACTGCTGGTGGGCTGGATATAGCTTTCCATGGTCACGTTGGCCGACAGCGCCGGGGTCGGCTGGCCCAGTGGGTTGCCTGGGTTGTTCGGCATCAGCGGGCGTTGGGTGGTGATCAACTGGTAGTACTTCAACACGCTGCGTTGCAGGCCTGGATCGTTGCGGTAATTGTTGTTGACCCAGCTCGTCACATCCGCAATGGGCGTCACGCGGTTCAGCGGGTTGGGCGTCTGGAACGTGGTGCCGGGCTTGGGCACGCAGACCAGCTGGGCGCCTTGTGTTTGCCAATTGCAGGGTGACTGATTCAGCGCGGCGGCGGGCGCGGCCGCATTGAAGTAGGAATAGGCCGTGCCGGGCGCCGGTTGATCGACCCATTGACCGTTGACTTTGGCTTTGGGCGGCACGTTCTCGACCTGCTCGAAGGTGGACCAGATCCACTGCGGGTACCCGTTGACCTTGGTGATGATGTGCAAGCCCACCAGGCCCAGGTACGCCTCGCCGACGCCAATGCGTTGCCCCTGGCTGTTGAACCGCGCCACGCGGGCAAACTGCGTGAGGTAATGGCTGGCATTGTCACGGGCGGTGAGCACGCGCCAGCTGGATTTGACCTCGATCACGCCATTGGGGAAGTTGATGGTATTGGCCCTGGACACCACATTCGCGTTGTAGAAGTTATTGCCGACGATGTAGTTGTAGGACGCCTGGTTGGCCGAAATATCGTAGTAGGTCGGGTTGCCTGCCTGATCGATCAACCAGCCGCCCACCGCCTGGTCGATGGAGTTGACCAGTGAGCTGTTTTTCAGCGCTGCGATGTTGATGATGCCCAGGCTTCTGGCGGTCAGCGGGCTATTCCACGGCCCGGGGTTGGCGGCCCCCGGCAGGAAAATTTCGCTGACGGTCTTGTAGGTCTGCCACACGGTGTAGCCGGGGTCGCCGGGTTGTTTGCTGCAGTTGGGCGCGCCGCGCTGCCCGTCCTGTGCCGGCCAGTTCAAGGCAACAAAAAGCTGCCAGCTGTATTGATCGAACTGGTCCTGGCTGGCAGTGGCCGCGGGCGCGCTCGTGGGCGGCTGGCAATTGAGTTGCGTGGCCAATGCCGAGGGCTTGCCGCTGTCGTCCCTGGCAAAGGCGCCGGGGCTGAGCAGCATCAGCAATAGCAACAGTCGGCTCAAGAGGCTGGCGTTCATAACACACTCCTTTGAAAACCGGGTGACAGGGGCGTCACCCGGTGGTCCTGTGCGTGGCTTACGCGTAGTCGTTCATGCTCAGCGGGACGGGCGGATAGTTACGCTTCACCAACGCCTGCGCCCACAGTTCCAGCACGGCGCGACGGCTTTGCGGCATGTCCCGCGTGATGGGCATCGCCAGCGTGCTTTCCTCCTGATAGGCCTTGCTGATCAACACGATCAGTTGGTCGACGGCGCCCTCGATGCGCGTCAGGTTATTGAGCGGCATGTACTTGCTCATGATCGGGTAGAGGTAATAGAACGGCTGCAGGATGAACGGGTAGATGAAGGTCTCCCAGATCAGTTGGCCGGCATTTTCACGCTGATAAATCAGGTTCCACGCGTTGACGAAATCCTGCTGCATCTGCGGTTCCAGCGGCAGCACACGCAGCGGCGCGAGAAAATCGGTAAAGGCCTGGTTGAGCGGAAAGCTGAAAGGAATCTCCGGTTCCTGCTGGCCGTCCTGGACAAAGAAACGCAAGGTCGGAAAGCCCGGCGCCTGGGCCGTGACCGTCAGGTTGGCGATGCCATTGGCGTCGGTCTGGATCTTGGTCAGGCTAAATTGCACCGGGCTGTTCAGCGGGTCTTGCAACGTGCGTTGCAGGGTGATCGGGTTGGCGAACGTCAGCGTCGGGCTTAGGGCGACAGCGGCGGGCGTCGGCAGGAATTGCTGGTAGGTCACCGGCACGGTTTGATCGGCGGGCACCGCCAGCCGGGTTGCCATGAGCTGGCGGCCCGTGCCTTCAGTGATCTGGCCGGCCAAGGTCTTCGCACCGACGAATTGCGGCAGGCAGGGGCTGTTGTTGGCCGGGTTCTGCGGGTCGTTGTTGAACAGCGAAAAGTCCGCTGCGTTACTGAACGCCAGGTAGTAATCGGTGGTGCACAGCATGTAGGCATTACCGTATTCGGCCACCCACAACGTGGTGCCGGCCGGTGCGGGCTGGCCGTCGTATTGCACCATCACCTGCAACGTCTTGGTGTCGCCCACGTCGATAAAGCTGGCGCTCTCTACCACCTCGGCGGTCCACAATTGCTGGGTCGCGGCGATGACCGGCGTGGTGCCTTGCTGTTGCAGTTCCAGCGTGCCGGATTGCAGCTGAGCCTGGGCCTCGACGGTGAGCGGCAGGTCGAGGATGCCGGCGCGCTTGTCGAACGCCAATTGCTGGTAATCGTCATAGCCAAAGCTGGCCAATGGGCTGAATTGCGTGCCTTGGCGGATACCGATCTGGTAGTTGCCGGCCTGGTACTTGGCCGCGACCGGAATGTCGGCTTTGCTGTCGATGGGGTAGAACGGAAAGGCGTTGCCCAGGTCCAGCGACAAGGTATTGCCATGGGCCTGGGCCGAGATCACGCCCAGTTGAACCTGGCTGGTGGTGCCCGGTGAGGTTTTGTAGATCGCCACCTTGGCGGCCGGCACCAGGCGCCTGCCTGCCGGCGCGGTGGGAAATTCATCCTCAAACCACAACCCCAGGCTGCCGACGGTACGGCTATAGGCCGGGTTGAAGAAAATATCCCCGACGTTATCCAGCGCCTGTTGATACATGGCCTGTACCTTGGCCTGGGCTTCGGGCGTGGCGCTGTGGGTGTTGATGGGTGGGTAGTTGTTGAAGACGCCGTTCTTGTCGTAGCAGGTCAGGTAGGTGGTAAAGCGGAACATCAGCCCCTTGGCCTGTTGTTGCGCCATCTGCGCCTGCAGGTTTTGCAGCAAGGCCGAGTTGCCGATCACCCACTCCAGGTTTTCTTTCGCAAAGCAGGTCTGCCAGGTGGTGGTCACGTACGCCAGGCCGCCGAGGTTGGCCCAGTTGAAATTGAGGAAACGGTCGAGCATGCGATGCTCGCGGTTGAGCGTCAGGCCGCATTGCGCATTGCCCAGCACCAGCTTGTCGAAGTACAGCGCGGTGAAAGTGTTCTGCCACGGGCTCACGTCGACAAAACGCGCCGGCGACGTCGGCGCGCCGCCAAACGGATTGCCGAGCAGCTGATAACTTTGATTGATCAGCGGGTCCTGGCTGACGTAACCACCGTCGGGTAATTCGCCGCCGGTGATCACCGACTGGGTCTGGTTGTAGCTCACGGTGCCGCAGGCGTTATCGCCGAACAGGTTCCACTCGCCGGGAATCATGGGGGATGCCAACTGCCCGGCATTGCCCGGCACCTGCATCACGTAGTCCGGTACGGCGGCTGGCGCCAGTGGCGCGATGGTCCACGGCAGCAGTTGGCTGGCAGCGTTCAGCGGCGTGATCTTGAAGGCTTCCAGGAACCGCCAGTTCATCTGCATTTTGACCGCATCGTAGAGCGGGTACATGTCGTTGTTGTTGGCGGTCGGCGGGTTCCAGAACATATGGCCGCCCAGGTAGATACGCGGGAAATTCAATACGCTCATGTGAGGCTCCTTAGCGTTGCCACTGGGCGCGTTTGAGCGACCAGACAAAGTCCAGTTTGTGATACCCGACAAAGTCGGAAGCCGGCAGTGCGGCGGTTGGGTAAACGATGCCGCCGTCTTGTTTGAGGGCGAAATTGAAGTAGCCCTTGGTCGGCGAATACGCGGCGGTGCCGTGGCAGGCGAAACACGACGACTGGTTCTGGAACGCCGATTCCAATTGGGAGTTGGCGAGCAGCGTGGGCGTGGTATTGGATTGCACGCCGATCAACTCGTATTGCGCCAGCGTCGGGTTGCTTGCCTGAAAACTTGTATTGACCGGTTGCGCCGCCGGGGTCGGCCCGGTGCTGTTGGTCATCGGCGTGGGCGGGATCGCGTTGGTCACGGTGTACTTGCTGTTGTTGCGGTTTTCGAAGGTGGTCCACACCCAGTCGGGGTTCAACTTGTTGATCACATGCAAGCCGCTCAACGCGGCATAGCCGACCACGTACTCACTGCCTTGCTGGTAGTAGGTCTGGGCGATGTAGTAGCCATCGTTGGTCAGTTGCTGCTGGTAGGTCGGGTTGTTGCCGATCCACAGCCAGGCGGCCTTCAGTTCCCAGGCCGTGGAGGGAAAGTTGAGGTCGCTGGTCAAGGCGGCCTGGCCATTCACGTTGTAAACCTTCTGTTGCACGATGTAGTTGAAGGTGTCCGGGCCCATCAGCAGCTGAAACCGCACCGCCTGGCCTTTCTGGGCTTGCGGCACCTGGCCGCCCATTTCCAGGATCAGCCCGTCCACCTGTTGCGTGGCGTTGAGGTTGTGAAACAGACGATTGACGTTCATGCCCATCGCCTGGGCTTGCGTCAGCACCGCGGCGGGCACGGGTGTGCGCTGGGCGTAGGGCAGGGGTTGCGTGCCATTGGCCAGGTAAACCTGGTCTGAAGGCTTCATGGTTTCCCAGGCCCGATCAGGGCTTTGTGCCGCAGCCGGTTGGTTGAGGCAGACAAACCAGTTCCAGGCCAGGGTCTCGGGGCTCTGGGTGAAGGTGGCTCGCGTCTTGTCGAGGTTGCCGCCAAACTGCAGAAAATTCGTGCAGTCGAAGGCCGTGCTTGCGCCTTGGGCCTGGGCCAATCCGGCCAGTGCACTCAGGACAGTGATAGATAAGGCTCGCCGCATGGAAGCTCCTTGGCATTGGCCAGTTCGAGGTGTGGGCGCCCCAGGAAATGTTCCAGGAGCAGTTGCTTGACTGCCGTCGCCGCAAGCTGCTGCGGTAACGCCAGGTCGCAATTGGTGATCAGCAATGGGCCGGTCTGTGCGCTGCTGGGCAGGCGGCCGTGGCTGCCACGCACCAGCGTGGTGTCCAGCGCGATCAAGTCCATGTAGTAGCGAAAGCCGAGCTTTTTTTGCAGCAGGCGGCGCGCCATTTTCAGTTTGGGGAAGCGAATTGCCGGGTCGATGAACAGCTCGACCGGGTCGTAGCCAGGCTTGCGGTGGATGTCCACGGTGCGCGCAAAGTCCGGCGCCTTGCGCTCATCCAGCCAGTAGTAGTAATCGAACCAGTAACCCGCGGCGGCCACGGCCACCAGCTCGCCGCTGCGCGAGTGATCGAGCTGCCAGGTGCGTTGCTCGGCTTTATCGAGCACCTGCTCGATACCGGGCTGGCGCTGCAGCAAGGCTTTGATCCGCGCAATGTCCTGTGCCTGCTTCACGTAGATGTGCGCAACCTGATGATCGGCCACCGCAAACGCCGCACTGGCGCCCGGGTCGAGCAATTCCCAGCTCAAGGATTGGCGCACCTGCAACAGGCCTTCGGCGCGCAGCACGCGGTTGATCGACACCGACTGCTCGACCGCTTCGATGCCGTACTCCGACAGCACCATCACCGCCGCCCCCTGCGCCTCGGCGAAGGCCAGCAGGCGCCCCACCTCGGCGTCGATGGCGCGCACTTCATCGGCAATCGAGGGGTGCTCAGGCCCCACGCGCTGCAAGCTGTAGTCGAGGTGAGGCAAGTAGATCAATTGCAGGTGAGGGCGATTGATCTGGAACTCGGCCATCGCGCAATCGACGATCCAGCGGCTTGATGCAATGCCCGCCGCCGGCCCCCAGAAGCCATGGAAAGGGAACTCGCCAATCTGCGCCTCGATCTGCTCATGCAGCCCGGGCGGTGACGAATACAGGCCGAACTGTTTGCGCCCATCGGCCGGGTAATGCGGGCGCGGGGTGATGGCGGCGTCTACGTCGGCGTACATGTTGTACCACCAGAACAACTGGCTGCAGCGAAAGCCCGGCAGCTCGCGCTTGAGCGTGTGCCAGACCTTTTCGCCCTGGATCAGCGCGTTGGGTTGCAGCCAGAAACGCACCTCGGCCTGATCGCGAAAGTACCAGCCATTGCCGACAATCCCGTGCTGCGACGGCGGTGCGCCGGTGAGGATCGAGGCCTGCACCGTCGAGGTCACGGCGGGGAACACCGGTTGCAGGTTGGCTATCTTGGCGGTCTTGAGCAGGGTGTTGATGTGCGGCGTCGCTTCGCCCAGCAGCGAGGGCGTCAGCCCGACCACATTGATCAGCAGCAGCGGTTGTTCAGAGGGCATCGGCGTACGCCTCCCGCACATGCAACAGATTGCGCTGGCGCAGTTGCTCTTCGACCCAGCGCAGTTCGGCGGCGATGCCGGCCAGTTGAGCGGCCTCGGTAGCGGGCCGCAATTCAACGGGCAGCACGCCCCAGCTGTAGGTTTCCACCTCCAGCACCGGGCGAAAATCGGTATGCGCCGCCAGGTAATCGAAGGTCTGCGCCAGGGCAACCTGGCTGCCGCTGAGTTCGGGCAACAACAGGTGGTCGCTGAACAGCGGGATGTGGAAGTGGATGCGCAGTTCGTCGAACCCGGTGCAGTCATTCAGGGCGGCAGGCAGGTCTGGCCAGGCCACTCGATGGCCCTGGGGCGTGAGCGCTTTCACCTGGTGCAAGTAGGTGAGTTCGGCGAAGCTGCTCAGGGTCTTCAGCACGTGTTCGCGCCGGCTGGCATCGTCCGATGGCAAGCGGCAAATCATCGCGTTGGACAGCTGGACCTTGCCCACCGGCACCCCGGCCGCGCGCAGCCGTTCCAGCGACTGGTAGCAGTCTTCGAACATCACCGCCTGGTGGCACACATCGAAGCACAACGCCAAGTAGGCATGGTTGGGGTCCATGGCGTGTCGGCGCTGGAAAAACGCGATGGCCTGCTCGGTGTTTTCCAGCACGCAGTCCGGTTCCATTTCCAGGCAGAACACGATTTTCTTGCCGGTTTGCCAATGCAGGTGGGCGAGTGCGGCGGTGAGTTGGCTCAGATGCTCGTCGGCGCGCGCCTGCAATGCCGGCGTCCAGGTGGCGGCATAGCCCAGCGGTACCGTGGAAATCACGCCGTGGCGGCAGTCGTTTGGCAAGGCATCGGCGAGGATGCGCGCCAGGTCCAGGCTGTAGGCCAGGCGTTGTGGGTCGGCCCAATTGGGCAGGTAGACGTCGGCTTTGACGGCGCCCTGATGAAATTCGCCATAGGGAAAACCGTTCAGCGAGGTCAGGCGCAAGCCGCTGTGCTTGAGCAATGCCAGGAACGGCACGCGCGCCGATTCCTGTTGCAGCTGCGCCGCCGCATGAGCGCAAATCCACAGGCCGCTGTCCTGTTGCCGCAGCCCGCGCAAACTGCGCACGCCTTCAAAGTGCTGCTTGATCGAGGCACGTAACCCGGCCAGGTCGCGGGTCGGGTGCACATTGCTGCAATACCCGAGTTGGGCGGCCGTCCAGCCGCTGCCGGCACTCATTTGACCACCGGTTCCTGGCCGCGCAGGGCGGAGTTTTCCTGCCATTGCTTGCGCTGGTCGATGGGCAGCGGCGTGCTCACCAGCGCCTTGTCGAGCTGGCCACTTTGGGCAAAAAAATCCACCGGGTTATGGAACAGCACCTGCTCCACCTGGGCTTCGCTGAAGCCTGCGGCCAACATCGCCTGGCCGGTCTTGGGCACTTTGAGTGGGTCGCTGATGCCCCAGTCTGCAGCGCTGTTGACCACCATTTTTTCGGTGCCGTATTCCTTGAGCAGCGCGACCATGCGCTGCTCCGACATCTTGGTGTTGGGGTAGATGGAATGGCCGCGCCAGCACTCGCTGTCGAGCACCAGCGGCAAGGTCAGTTCGTTGAGGTGGTCGATGATCACCAGGTGCTCGGCGATGCCTACTTCACGGATCACCGCGAGGGTGCGTTTGGTGCCGCCGATCTTGTCGCGGTGCGGCGTGTGCACCAGCACCGGCAGGTTGAATTGCTTGGCCAGCTCCAGCTGCGCAGCGAGAAAACGGTCCTCTTCAGGGGTGATGTCGTCGTAGCCAATTTCGCCCACTGCCACCACGCCGTCCTTGACCAGGTAGCGCGGCAGAATCTGCAGCACTTCATTGGCGATCGACAGGTCATTCGCTTCTTTGGGGTTCAGGCCGATGGTGCAGAAGTGATGAATGCCAAACATGCTCGCGCGAAAGCGTTCCCAGCCCAGCAGCGTGTCAAAGTAGTCGACAAAACTGCCGACACTGGTGCGCGCCTGGCCCTGCCAGAACGCCGGTTCGATCACGCCGGTGATGCCGGCGGCGGCCATGTTCTGGTAGTCGTCGGTGGTGCGGCTGACCATATGAATATGCGGATCGAAGTACTTGAGCATGGTGAATCCTCGTCAAGGGCAGGGGCGGCGTTGTGCGGTGTCAGGTCAGGCAGGCGCGCCATTGCGGCGGCAGGTTCAGGCTTCGCAGGCGCTGGTGTTGCGCCGGGCTGAGCAGGTCGAAGGCGATGACGGTGGGCAGCCCGGGGGACACGGTTCGCTCGGCCGCGAGCTGTTCATCGAGCAGGTCAAGGGCCAGCTGGTTGAGCGTGACGCCCTGGCGCTGCGTGAGGCCCATCAAGAGCCCGACGTCGAGGCCCATGCCGAGCGCTTTGAGTACCAACTGGTGAAAGGCGCGCTCCGGGTAATGGCGTGACGGGTAAGCCGTATCGAGGGCAAGGGCGGCAAATACCTGCGGGTTGCTGGTGCGCCCGGCCTGCAGGGCGAGCTCCACGCAAAGGCCGTCGCTGTCGAGCCAGTCGAGCGCACCCAGCAGGGCGATTTTTTCCTGGTCGTCACCCCACAGGAACAGCTGACGCAGCAACGGCACCTGCTCGGTGGCCGGGGTGTGTTCGAGTGCCTTGGCCGCCACCAGTGCACGTGCCAACTCGACGGCCGGCGCGGGCAGCAGACGCTTGCATTGGCCGCTCAACAACGCCGCCAGGGTGGCGCTGGGTTGCTGGGCAAGCTGCGCCTGCGCCTGCTGCCACCAATCCAGTTCGGCGGCGTTCAGTTGCTGGGTCAGGGCTTGAAGGTGTGCGGCGAGGCCATCCTGGCGCATGTTCATGTCGGCTTGATCCAGCGCTGAAAGTGGGGAAGCAGGAAAAACACCAGCACACACAACAGGCTGCCCAACGGTTGGTTGGCCACCGCCAGCACCAGCGCGTCGAACAGCGGCAGGGCGGCCAGGCCAGCGCCGATAAAGACACGCACCTGGCGTTGTTGCGGGTTGGCCAGGTGTTTCCAGTAATGCCAGCCCAACCAGCCGAGCCACAGCAGCAATACCGGCCAGAACCACAGCGTGTTGGAGTAGAACGCCAGGGCCAGTGGGCTGAGCATCAGCAGCAATGGCAAGCGGCTGATCAGCTGGTTGCGATGCTCCTGGCGCGCCAGGTAGGTCAGGCCGCTGATGTACACGCCGAGCAGCATCGCGCACAGCCAGATCGGCTCCGGCGGCACCGCCAGGCTGGCCGCTGCCGTGAGGTACAGCGCCGAGCGACAGGCGCCCATCAGCCACACGCTGTGGGCGTATTTCTTGTGCAGCAGGTTGTAGCCGACGATGCAGCCCACCAACAGCACCACGCTGCCAAGCAACCAATGCGGCTTGTCGATCAAGCGGCTCAGGCCCAGTACCGCTGCGGCGGCGAGTATCAGCAGCAGCGCCGTGGCCAGGCCGACTTGTTGCCGGCTGGCCAGGCCCAGGGGGATCGGACGCGGGTTGTGGTGTTGCCGATCCCAGTCGGCGTCAAGCCAGTCGTTCAACAGCATGCCGGCCAGGTACAGCAGCGACAGCGTGATCAGCAGCAACCCCCACACCAGCGACGACGGCGGTGCCAGGGCGCCGGCGCTGCTGGCGAGCAGGGCCGCAGCGAGGGTGTTGGTCCATACCGTGGGCAGGTTGGAGACGCGGCCCAGGGTCATCCAGGTTTTCATCGGGCTCATTGTGCGTAACCCTCGCCCAGCGTCAGCGCTGCTTCGCTTGCGGTCGACAACCGTTGCAGCGCGACCTCCATCGTCGCGCTGTCGATTTCATGCAGGTCCACCGACTGGCCGATGCGGTTGAGCATGGGGATCGACAGTTGCCCGCCCAGGTGCTGGCGGAACTCCTCAAGCCCCAGCAACAGCGGCGAGCGACCCTGCGCATCTTTCAAGGCAAGCTCCGGCGGGCACAGGTTGAAGCCCAGTTTGCGCAGCAGGCTCATCACACGCTCAGTGTCGGTATCGCTCAACAGCCCCAAGGCATTCGCATACAGCCCATCCAACGCCATGCCCACCGCGACTGCTTCGCCATGGCGCAGCCGGTGGTGGCTGAGGTTTTCCAATTTGTGCGCGGCCCAGTGGCCGTAATCCAGCGGCCGGCCGTTGCCGCGTTCGAATGGGTCGCCGGCGCCGGTGATGTGCGCCAGGTGCAGCTCGGCGCAGCGGCGAATCGCATGGCGGCTGGCCGGGTGATCAAAACGGGCGAGGGCATCGGCGTGTTGTTCCATCCACGCGAAGAACGCCTGGTCCTTGATCAGCGCCACCTTGACCGCTTCGGCCAGCCCGGCGATCTGGTCGCGGCGGGTGAGGCTGGTGAGCAGTTGGAAGTCGTTGATCACCGCCGTGGCAGGGTAGAAGGCACCCAGCAGGTTCTTCTGGCCGAAGGCATTGATGCCGTTTTTCACGCCGATGCCGGCGTCGTTCTGGGCCAGCACCGTGCTGGGGATACGGATCAGGCGAATGCCACGGTGGAAGGTGGCGCAGGCGTAGCCCACCGCATCCAGGACCGCGCCGCCGCCCAGGGCCAGCACGTAGCAATGCCGGTCCAGCCCGTGTTGCAGCATGTCGGTGTAGAGCTGCTCCAGCACGCGTGAGGTTTTGCTCAGTTCACCCGCCGGCACGGCAATGGGGGCGGTTTGCAAATGCAGGTCTGCATGGGCGGCGAAATAGGCGTCGATTTGCGCCAGCAACTGTGGCGCGCTGTGCAGCAGTTGCGCATCGGCGAACACCATCACCGTCACCGGCGCCTCGTGCTGGGTGACGAGCGCGCGGTGCAGGCACGGGTTGAGCGGATCAAACACGTGATCGGTGAACATCACCGGGTAGTCGTAACTGACCTCGAACCGTCCGCGCAGCGGCTGCTGCCCATCGGGTTTGCGTTTGAGCAGGCTGTAACCGGCCATAAACGCCAGCGGCAACACCATGCTGGCGAGGAGGGTGACCAGCAGCGAGTTCTGCTCGATCAGCAACGTGCCGATGGCGGTGTAAGCCAGTGCCAGTCCGGCATTGGCCAGGGTGGTGATCAGCAAGAATGCGCGCAGCGGGTAGCGTTGCATGCCGGCGGCCACCACCGAGGTTTCCGCCAGCACCGGCACGCCGCGCAGGCAAATCAGCGACAACGTGCCCAGCCGATACGCCAACTGCCCAGGCTGGCGCTGAGGCAAGCCAAGGCGGCCGGACAGCAAGCGCAAATAGCCGGCGCCAAGCGCATAGCCCAACCCGGCGCCCAGGCACAGCCCAATGAAAATCACCAGGTAACCGCCAAGGCTGCCGAGCATGGCCACCGCCAGCAACGCCACCAGGCTTGACGGCACTGGCAACACCACATCGAGGGCGAGCAGGGCGAGCAGCAGCAGTGCCAGGTTGAATGCCTGGGCAGGCGTCGAAGGTTGGTACAGGTTGAGGTGAATCAGGAAGTCCTGGATCTGTTGTTCAAACAACAGGAAGCTGGCGATCACCAGCACAGCAAAGCCTATCAACGACAGCCAAAAATGTTCGGCTGGCCCCTTTTTCGAGAACGCACGGTACCACCGGCTGCGCTTCATCAAAGCATCCCTTTTGAGAGTTAAGACTAAGTTCCGTGTCAGTATTAAGCGCTGTTTTCAGAGCAATAGAGTTCCTCGCCCGTCGGGCTGGTTGTGTGCGTAATGGCTGATGGCTTTCACGGTATTCATGAACGTAGCCGGTTGTGGTTTTTTTGCAAGTTTGCGCCGCAAGGAGTTTAAAACCGGCAGGTTGGCGAGGTTTACACAGCGATATTTATCTACGTTTTACAAGTAGTTGTATGGCTTTTTTTAAAGCGTCAAGAACCCGTTGTTGCAGGCGTTGGCAAGTAGCAAGTTCAATACAAGGTCTTAATGTTGGTTATTTGTATTATTGCCGCTGGCTATAAGTCGTTCGGCACTAAGTGCTTGTCGAGAATGGTTCCGCTTAAGTCGTCTGCATAAGTGTGTTACTTACCCATGAACCGAAAACCGCCGGACAACTTATCCTTTAGATAGCCAACTAATGTACTGACCGATTTAGGTACATGGGGCGAGTACGGTCGAATCAGGTAAATCTCATCGGCAAACGCGCCCTTAAGCGTCCAGCCCTTGAGCACCTGCACCAACTTGCCATCGGCCAGTGCGGCCTGCGCGCTGAAATCCGGGAGCAGGGCGATACCCAGGTGGTTCACCGCCGAGTCGCGCAGCGCTTCACTGTTATTGGTCGAAAAACTCCCTGCGATCGGCACAGTCACCCGTTCAACCTGTTTGCCGCCGCGTTCAAAGGTCCACGCCGGCTGGTCGGTGCCCCGCGGGTAGTACAGGCAGTTATGCGCGGTGAGGTCGCCAGGTTCGCGCGGTTCGCCGTGCTGTTGCAGGTACTCGCGCGTGGCGACCAGCACCGAGCCGGTGTCGCACAGCTTCCACGCCACATGGGTTTCCGGCACCTGGAAGCCGTGCCGTACCGCCAGGTCGTAGCCTTCGGCCGCCAGCGAACTCAAGGCATCCGAGACGTCCAGCTGGATGCGCACCTGCGGGTAAAGCTGCAGGAACTCGGACAGGTGCGGCACCAGCTGCTGGCGGGCAAACGCCACCGGCGCGGTGAGGCGCACCAGGCCGCGAATTTCCCCGGCAGCGTCGCGCACCGACGAGAAACTACGGGCGATGTGCGCATAGGCGCTGCGCACTTCGCGGGTCAGTGACAGGCCCGCATCGGTCAGCCGCACGCTGCGCGTGGTGCGGGTGACCAGCCGGGTGCCGGTGGCTTTCTCCAGGTCTGAAATGCGCTGGCTGACGGCGGACTTGCTCACGCCCAGGCGCGCGGCGGCGGCGGTGTAGGTGCCTTGCTCCTCAAGCACCGACAACCAATGAATGTGGGTCCACAGCCCTTCGATCTCAGCCTTTTCCATGATTCTATTGTTCGCTTATGAGGACAATAAGTTCTGGATTCTGCTCTGGTTCGGAACAAACTGAAAGCCTATCGTGGGCTCCAACGTTACCGACCTGGGACCAATTGCCATGAGCACCATCGAGCATTACATCAACGACCAGCGCGTTTCCCGCGATGATCGCTATCAGGACGTTTACAACCCGGCCACCGGTGAGGTGACCGCTCGCGTGGCCTTGGCCAGCCGCCAGACCGTGGGCGAGGCTGTCGCCGCCGCCCAGGCCGCCTTCGCCGGTTGGGCCGACACCCCGCCGATCCGCCGTGCCCGCGTACTGTTCCAATACCTGCACCTGCTGCGTGAACGCAAAGACGACCTGGCGCGCATCATCGTCGCCGAACACGGCAAGGTGTTCACCGACGCCCAGGGCGAAGTCGACCGGGGCATCGACATCCTCGAGTTCGCGTGCGGCATTCCCAACCTGCTCAAGGGCGAACATTCCGACCAGGTGTCGCGTGGCATGGACAACTGGACGATGCGCCAGCCTTTGGGCGTGGTGGCCGGCGTGACGCCATTCAACTTCCCGGTGATGGTGCCGATGTGGATGTACCCGATCGCCATCGCGGCGGGCAACACCTTCATCCTCAAGCCCAGCCCGACCGACCCGAGCGCGTCGCTGTTCATGGCTGAGTTGCTGCGCGAAGCCGGCCTGCCCAAGGGCGTATTCAACGTGGTGCAGGGCGACAAGGAAGCGGTGGATGCCCTGCTCGAACACCCGGACGTCAAGGCCGTGAGCTTTGTCGGCTCCACGCCGATTGCGCAATACATCTATGAAACCGGCGCGCGCAACGGCAAGCGCGTGCAAGGCCTGGGCGGCGCGAAAAACCACATGGTGGTGATGCCCGATGCGGACATCGAAAAAACCGTCGACGCGCTGATGGGCGCCGCCTACGGCAGTGCCGGCGAGCGCTGCATGGCGATATCGGTGGCGGTGCTGGTGGGTGATGTGGGCGATAAAGTCATCGCTGCCTTGACCGAGCGCGCGAAGACATTGCGCATCACCGACGGCCGCGATTTGAAAGCCGAGATGGGCCCGATCGTCTCGCGTGCCGCACTGGAACGCATCAGCGGCTACATCGAACAAGGCGTGCAGGCCGGCGCGCAACTGCTGCTCGATGGCCGTGACTACGTGCCCACCGAACCCGGCCTGGAAAACGGCTTCTGGCTCGGCGCCACCTTGTTCGACCACGTGACGAAAGACATGAGCATCTACCGCGAAGAAATCTTCGGCCCGGTGCTGGCCTGCGTGCGCGTGAATGACTTCGGCGAGGCGATCAAGCTGGTCAACGACCACGAGTTCGGTAACGGCGTCAGCTGCTTTACCCGCGACGGCAACATTGCTCGCGAGTTTGCACGGCGTATCGAAGTGGGCATGGTCGGCATCAACGTGCCGATCCCGGTGCCGATGGCCTGGCACGGCTTTGGTGGCTGGAAGAAGAGCTTGTTTGGCGACATGCATGCCTACGGCACTGAAGGCGTGCGCTTCTACACCAAGCAGAAGTCGATCATGCAGCGCTGGTCGGAGAGCATCGAGCAGGGCGCGGAGTTTGCGATGCCGGTGTCCAAGTAACGCAAGATCACCGTAGATCTACTGTGGGAGCTGGCTTGCCTGCGATGGCGGTGTATCAGTAAAAGATCTTCTGACTGACACACCGCCATCGCAGGCAAGCCAGCTCCCACAGTTTTTAACGGGCGGGGTTCAGGCACTCGATAGAGCGGTCGACCGTGGTCCTGGCCATCTCCAGCAAATGCCACACCGCCAGAATCTTCGCCCGCTCGGGGTTTGGCAGCAGCTCGCTGCAATTGAGGGTGGTGGCCGACGCGCTGTCGAGCAGGCTCTCGGTGTAGAGCAGGGCGTCTTCGAAGCTCAAGTCTTCGATGGGAACACCCTGGGCAGGCAGGTAATGGTCGATGGCGCGGTTGAATGCGGCGCGGGCCTTGGCTGAACTGAGGGGTGGGTCGGGGACGACTTTATTCATGGTGTAACTCCTATTGAACAAGGAAGCTACCGCCAACGCTGCTAAACGAGGGTGGCAGCTGTACGCGGGTTAGCAGACCGGTCAATAGGAAAACCAGCGCACCCGAAGGTGCCCCACGCACAGCCACCATAAAAGCAGAAGTGAACCGTGTGCCTATTGAAGTCAGGCTGCTAAACCCGGTCGCTGAAATGCAGCGACGGACCGCAGACTAGCCACCGATTCCAACAGGCACAAGGCGGCAGGGATTGTCTAGGAAACGTCCTGCGATTAAAAGCGACGCGCCTTGCTGGCCTTTTAAAAACCAGAAAAAAAGCCATTTCCTACTCATTGGTGGTGCTCGTGGGTTGACCGCGTACTGAATGTCTACTACTGTATATAAACGCAGTGTTTAAGCGCTGATCAGCCAAAACCGGCATTACCAGCCATGCCGAACAATGTGTGCAAGTTAACGGATTAACTTGAATGCACAGGCTCGCACTGTCGAGCCGCTTTTTATGAAAGAGAGGGAACTCATGTCGTATCCAGAAAGCAAGCTCATCGGCTTGACCGGTTTCGCCCTTGCGGCAAAAGTCACTGGTGGTTGGGCGGGCCAGGTGGTCAGTATCACCACGCTGGACCAACTCAAGGCCAATATTGGCGACACCACCCCGCGGGTGCTGGTGATCAACAGTAATATCTCGGCGTCGAGCCTGACCAAAGTGAACATGGGCGCCAACAAGACCCTGATCGGCTCCTTCCAGAACCGTACGCTGGAGAACATCCACCTGCGTGCCACGGCGCAGTCGCAGAATATTATTCTGCAGAACATTATCTTCAAGCATTCGGCAAGTATTAAGGCCAATGACGATATCCAGGTGTACCTGAACTACGGCAGTAAATACTGGATCGACCATTGCTCTTTTGTCGGCCACACCTGGTCCACCACGGACGGCAGTGAAGATAAACTGGTATATATCGGCGAAAAGGCCGACTACGCCACCATCAGCAACTGCTTTTTTGGCAACCACAAATACGGCTTGATCTTCGGCCACCCAGCCGATGACAACAACGCAGCTTTCAATGGTTACCCGCGTCTTACGCTGTGCCATAACCGCTTCGACAACATGGAAGTGCGCGCGCCGGGTTTGATGCGTTACGGTTATTTTCACGTGTATAACAACTACGTGAATAACTTTCACCTGGGTTTTACCCTGGCGCAAAACGCCAATATCCTTTCTGAAAGTAATTACTTCGGCGAGGGCAGCCAGAATAACGGCATGTTGGACGATAAAGGCACTGGTACGTTCACCGACATCAACAGTGTGCCCAGCATCACCAACCAGAAGTCGCCTAACGCCCAGTGGACAGCGCGTTCCAACTATAACTACACCTTGAAAACCGCAGCACAGGCCAAGGATTTCACGCAAAAGAACGCTGGGGCTCAGGCGGTAGCGCTGGTGTTTGGTAGTTGAGCAGCTCGCTGTCTATTGATCGATCACTTATGAAGCGTGCCACTGTATTTATATCAAGGATATAAATACAGTGGTGGCACTTGTGACTTAAATAATTCTTAATGTTGTCATCAATAGGCTTCATGTTAAACCTTGTTTCGCACATATAGAGCCAACTACGGCTCGCTCTTTTCAGTCGCAATGCAGTTGCCGGCTGTCAGTGTTATTTAATCTTCGCTTGTCACTAAAGCGTCAGTAAAAGGACATCATCATGAAACCTGCGAATCACACACCCACTCGCTGGACTCGGGCCGATGCGCTAAAAGTTAATGAAAATGACCCGACGACTACACAGCCGTTAGTGAGTCCTGACTTCCCTGTCATGAGTGACACCGTGTTTATTTGGGACACCATGCCATTGCGTGAACTGGATGGCACGGTGGTATCAATTAATGGTTGGTCGGTTATCTTCACGTTGACCGCAGACCGTCGCCCGCATGATCCACAATTCATCAATGCCGATGGCCGTTACGATATCAAGCGTGATTGGGAAGACCGCCACGGCCATGCGCGCATGTGCTACTGGTACTCGCGCACCGGCAAGGACTGGATCTTCGGTGGCCGCGTGATGGCTGAGGGGGTTTCGCCGACCACCCGCGAATGGGCAGGTACGCCGATCCTGCTCAACGACAATGGCGATATCGACCTGTATTACACCTGCGTAACGCCGGGGGCCACGATTGCCAAGGTCAGGGGCCGGGTCGTCACGTCGGACAGCGGCGTTACGCTTGAGGGCTTCACTGACGTCAAGTCGCTGTTCGAGGCTGATGGCACGTATTACCAGACCGAAGCGCAGAATGCGACGTGGAACTTTCGCGACCCCAGCCCGTTTATCGACCCCAACGACGGCAAGTTGTACATGGTGTTTGAAGGCAATGTCGCGGGCGAGCGCGGTACTCACGAAGTAGGCCCGGATGAACTCGGCCTGGTGCCACCTGGCCATGAAGGCGTCGGCGGTGCGCGGTACCAGGTCGGTTGCATTGGCATTGCTGTCGCCAAGGACCTCAACGGTGACGAATGGGAAATCCTGCCGCCACTGGTGACGGCGGTGGGCGTGAACGATCAAACCGAACGCCCGCATTATGTGTTCCAGGACAACAAGTACTACCTGTTCACCATCAGTCACAAGTTCACCTACGCCGACGGCGTGACGGGGCCGGATGGCGTCTACGGGTTTGTTGGCGATCATCTGTTTGGTCCCTACACGCCGATGAATGGCTCGGGGCTGGTACTTGGCAACCCACCATCGCAACCTTTCCAAACCTATTCCCATTGCGTGATGCCCAATGGCCTGGTGACGTCGTTTATCGACAGCGTGCCCACCACCGGCGGTGACTACCGTATCGGCGGCACCGAGGCGCCCACCGTGAGGATCGTATTGAAGGGGGACCGTTCGTTTGTGCAGGAGGCCTACGATTACGGTTACATCCCGGCAATGCGTGATGTTGTGCTGAGCTAGACCAGCCAAAAAGAAGCCACTCATTCGAGTGGCTTTTTTTATGGCTGTGATTCAGCGCCGCCCGGCCCGCGTACTCACATCCACCCACACCGCCAGCACCAGAATGCTGCCCTTCACAATCATCTGCCAGTAACTGTCCACATCCAGCATCGACATGCCGTTATCCAGGCTGGTAATCACCAGCGCGCCGAGCAACGCGCCATACACCGTGCCCGAGCCACCGCGCATCGAGGTGCCGCCGATAAAGCACGCGGCGATGGCATCCAGTTCACCCATGTTGCCCGCCGACGGTGAGCCCGCCGCGAGGCGCGCGGTGTTGACCAGGCCGGCGAGGGCGCACATCACGCCCATGATGCCGAAGATCCACAGCTTCACCGCCTGCACGTTGATGCCCGACAGCCGCGTGGCTTCCATGTTGCTGCCCACCGCATACACGCGGCGGCCGAACACGGTCTGGCTGGTGACGTAGCTGAATACGCCGAGCAGCACCAGCAACAACAGCACCGGCACCGGGATGCCGTCGTAGCTGTTGAGGGTGGTGACGAACCCCGCGAGCACCGCGCCGATCACAGCCACGCGCAGCCCATCACGCATCAGGGAGTGCGCGGCCAGGCTGTGCAGGGCGCGGTTACGCCGTTGTTTCCAGGTGAGGAACAGGGTCAGAGCGAACAGCAAAATCCCAAGGCCGATACCTACGCTGTGCGGCAAATACCCTTGGCCCACATACACCAGCGACGGTGACACCGGCGCGATGGTGGTGCCGCCGGTAATCCCCAGCAGAATCCCGCGAAACGCGAGCATGCCGCCCAGGCCGACGATAAACGACGGGATGCGCAGGTAGGCGGTCATGTAACCGTTGGCCAGCCCGAGCATCAGGCCGCAAAGTGCCACCAGGCTGAGGTTGGCCAGCAGCGGGATGTGATAGACCACATCCAGAATCGCCGCGAGCCCGCCCAGCAATCCGAGCAGTGAACCCACCGACAAATCGATCTCGCCGCTGATGATCACCAGCACCATGCCGCACGCCAGGATGCCAGTTATCGACATCTGCCGCAGCAAGTTGGAGAGGTTGCGTGGCGTCACGAAACCGCCCTCGGTCTGCCAGCTGAAAAACAGCCAGATAAACGCTACGGCAATCACCAGGGCGAGCATTTTGTAGCGGGTAAACAGCTGTTTGACGTGGTTCATCTACGCGGTCTTCCGATCATTATTGTTATGGCTGAGCGCGGCGGCGAGCACCTGTTCCTGGGTGAGGCCCTGGTTGATGAAATCACCGCGCAACTGGCCGTCGCCGATCACCAGCACGCGGTTGGAAACCCCCAGTACCTCGGCCAGCTCCGAGGAGACCATGATGATCGCCACGCCTTCGGCCGCCAGCGCGCACATCAGTGTGTAGATCTCATACTTGGCGCCCACGTCCACCCCACGCGTAGGCTCGTCGAGGATCAGCACCTTGGGCTTGGTCATCAGCATTTTTGCCAGCACGGCCTTTTGCTGATTGCCCCCGGACAGGCTGGTGATCGGCAAAAACGGGCTGGCGGTCTTGAGGTGCATACGCGCGATTTGCTGGTCGATGCTGCCCAGTTCGGCCTCGGCGTCGATGCGGGTCAGGTGCGCATAGGTATCGAGCACCGCCAGGGTGATGTTCTGGCCCACACCCAGGTCGGGAATGATGCCTTGGCGCTTGCGGTCTTCGGGCACCATGCACAGCCCGGCGCGGATCGATTTGAGCGGTGTGCGCGTGTCGATCACCTGGCCATCGAGCCACACTTCGCAGCTGTAGCGGCCGGGGTACGCGCCGAACAGCGCCGACACCAGCTCCGTGCGCCCAGCCCCCACCAGCCCGGCAATGCCGAGGATTTCCCCGCGCCTGAGCACAAAGGAAATATCGTCGACGCGTTTGCGCTTGGGGTTGTCCACGTCATAGCAGGTCACATTACGCGCTTCGAAAATCACCTCGCCGACCTCGTGAGGCTCGGTGGGGTAGAGGTTGCTCATCTCGCGGCCTACCATCTGGGTGATGATCTGCGGGATATCCATGTCGGCCATGGCGGTGGTAGCGATGTGTTTGCCATCGCGGATCACCGCGATGGTGTCGCACACCGCTGCCACTTCATCGAGCTTGTGCGAGATATACACGCAGGCCACACCCTTGGCCTTGAGGTCACGGATGATGTCCAGCAGTACGTCGATTTCCGAGCGGGTCAGGGCCGAAGAGGGCTCGTCGAGGATCAACAGGCGCGCCTGTTTGTTCAAGGCTTTGGCGATTTCCACCAGTTGCTGGTAGCCGCCGCCGTACTGTGAAACCGGCAGCGCCACGTTCATGTCCGGCACCTTGAGTTCACGCATCAGTGCCTGCGCACGATGAATCATCGCCGGGTAGTTCATGCGCCCGCCGGGCAAGGTCAGTTCGTGGCCCATAAAGATGTTTTCGGCCACCGACAGGTCCGGCACCAGCGTCAGCTCCTGGTGGATGATGACGATGCCCGCGGCCTCGGTTTCGCTGATCGACTGGGCCTTGAGTGGCTGCCCATCCCAGAGGATTTCACCGTCCCAGGTACCATACGGGTAAACCGCCGACAGCACCTTCATCAAGGTGGATTTGCCCGCACCGTTTTCACCGCACAGGCCGACACATTCCCCCGGCCGTACCTTGATATCGATGCCGTTCAGCGCCTTGACACCGCCAAAGGTTTTGACGATGCCGTTCATTTGCAGCAAGTAGTCGGCCATGGCGGTCACTGCCCGGCAATCTGCTCTTGGGTATAGAACCCGTCTTTCTCCAGCAGATCGATATTGGCCTTGGTCAACGGCGTAGGCGTGAGCAGGATGGTGTCGACCTTCTTGCTGCCGTTGTCGTATTGCGAGCTGTAGGTGGGTTTCTCATTGCGCGCCAGTTGCACCGAGAGTTTCGCCGCTTCTGAGGCGATCAGTTTGAGCGGCTTGTACACGGTCATGGTCTGGGTGCCGTCGATCACGCGCTTGACGGCAGCGAGGTCGGCGTCTTGCCCGGAAATCGGCACTTTGCCCGCGAGTTTCTGCGCGGCCAAGGCCTGGATCGCACCGCCGGCGGTGGCGTCGTTGGAGGCGACGATGGCGTCGATCTTGTTGTCGTTTCGGGTCAGGGCGTTTTCGACGATGCTCAGGGCTTCGGTGGGGTTCCATTCCTTGACCCACTGCTGGCCGACAATCTTGATGTCGCCCTTGTCGATGGCCGGTTGCAGCACTTTCATCTGGCCTTCGCGCAGCACCTTGGCGTTGTTGTCGGTGGGCGCGCCGCCGAGCAGGAAGTAGTTGCCTTTGGGCGCCGCTTGCAGCACTCCGTTGGCTTGCATCTCGCCGACTTTTTCATTATCGAAGGAAATGTAGGCGTCGATATCGGCGTTGAGGATCAGGCGGTCATAGGACACCACCTTGATACCGGCCTTCTTGGCTTCGGCAACGGCGTTGGTCAGCACGGTGGCGTTGAAAGGCACGATAACGATCACATCGACGCCTCGGGAGATGAGGTTTTCGATCTGCGAGATTTGCTTCTGTTCATTGGCATCCGCCGATTGTACGAAGACCTTGGCGTCGAGTTTTTCGGCCGCGGCGACGAAGTAATCACGGTCACGGGACCAGCGTTCCAGGCGCAAATCGTCAATGGAGAAACCGATTTTTGGATGGGCGGAATCGGCCATCACCGGCAGGGCGAGCATGGCCAGAGCAGTGGCGAGCAAGGTGCGTTTAAATGACTTCATGGTGGTGCGTCCTTTTATTGTTGTTGGAAAGACACGGTGTGACGACTGTAGGCGAACAGTGTAGTTGTGGCGAGCGGGCTTGCCCTGCGTTGGGCGGCGCAGCAGTCCCATTCCAGGCGACCCGTTCTACCTGAAATACCGCGGTGTCAGGTTTCAGGGCCGCTTCGCGCCCCAACGCGGGGCAAGCCCGCTCGCCACAGGCAGACACCCTGTCAGGTATAGATAAACCGGTTGACCACGCCTTCAAGCATCTCCTGCCGGCCACTCACGGCCTGCGGGTTCAGCTCGTGTGCAAAGGCGTGCTCGGCCAGTGACTCCAGGCTGAACTCACCGGCCAATACCGCCCGGCCCAATGGCTGGTTCCAGCCGGCATAACGCTGATCCTTGAACTGCTGCAGCCGGTCGTTCTGCACCATTGCCGCTGCGCGCTCCAGCGCCAGGGCCAGCACATCCATGGCGGCGACGTGGCCGTGGAACAGGTCGACATCGTCCAGGCTCTGGCGGCGGACTTTGGAATCGAAGTTGTAGCCGCCGTTCTTGAACCCGCCGGCCTTGAGGATTTCGTAGGTGGCCAGGGTCATCTCCTCGACGCTATTGGGGAACTGGTCGGTGTCCCAGCCGTTCTGCGGGTCGCCACGGTTGGCGTCGATACTGCCGAAGATCCCGAGGGACACGGCGGTGGCGATCTCATGATGAAAACTGTGACCGGCGAGGGTCGCGTGGTTGGCCTCGATATTCACTTTGATCTCGTGTTCCAGGCCGTACTCATGCAGGAAACCGAACACCGTGGCGCTGTCGTAATCGTATTGGTGTTTGGTCGGCTCCTGGGGCTTGGGCTCAATCAACAGGTCGCCCGTAAAGCCGATCTTGTGCTTGTGCTCCACCACCATGCGCATAAAGCGTCCGAGCTGTTCGCGCTCGCGTTTGAGGTCAGTATTGAGCAGGGTTTCGTAGCCCTCGCGGCCGCCCCACAGCACATAGTTGGCACCCTTGAGCCGCAGCGTGGCATTCATTGCGCTGAACACCTGCGCGGCGGCGTAGGCGAACACCTCCGGGTCCGGGTTGCTGGCAGCGCCGGCGGCAAAGCGCGGGTTGCTGAAGCAGTTGGCGGTGCCCCACAGCAATTTGATGCCGGTCTGTTCCTGGTGGCGCTCCAGGTGGTCGACCATTTGCGCAAAATGGTTGCGGTACGCCTTGATCGAGGTGCCTTCGGGGGCAACGTCGGTGTCGTGAAAGCTGTAGTAGTCGATGCCCAGTTTGGAGAAAAACTCGAACGCCGCTTCCGCCTTGCCGATGGCCAGTTCCATCGGGTCGCCGGTGCGCTGCCAGGGGCGTTTGAAGGTGCCTACACCAAACATATCCGCCCCTGGCCACACGAAGGTGTGCCAATAACAGGCTGCCATGCGCAGGTGCTCGCGCATGGGTTTGCCGAGGATGATTTTGTTGGCGTCATAGTGGCGAAAGGCGAGGGCAGAGTCGCTGCTGGGGCCTTCGAAGCGAACCTTCTCGACACCGGGGAAGTACGGCATGGCGATTTCCTTATTGTTCTTGGCGGTGACTCGATACTAGCAACGGCATCGGGACTGCCGATTATGAAAATCACCAAGCCATGGTGCGATTTTGACTAGAGAGGTCTAGGCTGTGGCGACCGGCTTTAAGGATAAAAACAATGAAAACCCTACCGCCTGTTCACCGCATCGCCTTGCTGTTCAATGGCAGCAAGATCTACGACCGGGGCATCATCACCGGCATCGGCAATTACCTGAGCAGCACGCGCGTGTCCTGGGACCTGTTTCTTGAAGAAGACTTTCTGTGTCGCCTCAAGGGCATCGAACGCTGGCAGGGCGACGGCATCATCGCCGACTTTGATGACCCGCTGATCGGCGAGGCGCTGGCCGACATCAAGCTGCCGGTGGTGGCGGTGGGCGGCTCCTATCAGGATGCGCGTGCCTACCCGAAGGGCATTCCCTATGTAGCCACCGACAACCGTGCGTTGATGAAGCTGGCGTATGAGCATTTGATCGAGGCAGGCCTGCGCCGTTTTGCCTGTTTCAGCCTGCCGGAAGCCCAGGCCAATCGCTGGGCCCAGGAGCGTGAGAAAGCCTTCCGCCGTCTGTTGCAACGCGATGGCCTGCACGTGGAGGTCTACCGCGGCCTGGGCACCAGCGCACCGTTGTGGGACAGCGCCGTGGAACAGCAGATTGCCTGGCTGCACAGTTTGCCCAAGCCCATCGGCATCATTGCCGTCACCGACGCCCGCGCACGGCAGTTGCTGCAAGCCTGCCTCACTGCCGGCATTGCCGTGCCCGAAGAAGTCGCATTGATCGGCATCGACAATGACCCGCTGACTCGCACGCTGACGCGCGTGCCGTTGAGTTCAGTCATCCAGGGCACCGAGACCATGGGCCGCACGGCCGCGGCGCTGCTGCACCAGATGCTGCACGGCAAACCCTGCGCGGGCACACAGATTCTGGTGCCGCCGGATGCGATCAATGTGCAGGCGTCCAGCTTGCATCAACCGTTGGGTAACCCGTACGTGATGCAGGCGCTGTTGTTTATCCGCCAGTACGCTTGCCAGGGCATCAAGACCGCCCAAGTGGCGGCCTATGTTGGCGTTTCGCGCTCCTCCCTCGAATCACACTTTCGCAAGGCGCGCGGCTGCAGCGTGCACGATGAGATCCTGCGCTTCAAACTCGCAGCCGCCGCCAAGGGCCTGGAAAACCAAACCCTGGCGATTGCCGACATCGCGGCGCGCTGCGGCTTCAAATCGGCGCAGTACCTGCACACCGTGTTTCGACGGGAGTTTGGGTGTACGCCGCGTGAGTATCAGCACACAGCGGCTTCATAATGTCGGCAGACGCGGGGAAAGGATAAGGACATGCGGTATTACTTACTCAGGCCGGATCACTCCGTGCCGGAGAAATGGGTGCTTGGAGACATACGGCACGTTAATAACTGGCACTTCAGTAATCCGCCGCCCAATTACATGGAGCCTGGCACGTACACCCTCGACGTCAGGTTCGAAGGGGTTGAGGTTGATTACGCGCTGGCGGGTTATGGCAGTGTCCCGGTATTGAGCAGAAGAGCACGTGATGCATTAGTGGGCTTGCCGGAGGTGGATAAGCCTTATCACCATCTCGTACTTGAGCCGGTGCACATCGCGAACACGCACGTTGAACAGGACTATTTCGTGATGATCATCGAGACGCAGGTTGAGTGCGTTGATCAACAACGCTCGGAATATCAGCGGTATGCCGTGGATGATCCGGTGCGGCCGGACCGGGCGGGGGATTATCGCGGCTTTACCAGGCTCGTTATTGATCCGGTAAACGTAGGTGGACGAGATATTTTCAGGCTTAAGCACTATCTGGGTGCAATCATCGTCAGCGAAGAGGTAAAGCGTCGCTTCGAGAGCGCAGGGGTAGTCGGGATGGCGTTTGATTCGGTAAATGGTGACACAACCACTGTGACCTGACAGGCGCGAGACGCAGCTGGCGCTCGCGCCTCGGCCCTTATCCGGTCAGAAAGTGGCCTTCACCTGTAAACCCACTACCAGCGCGTTGTCGATGTTCTCACCGGAAAACGCCCCCGGCTCGATGATGTATTGCACATCCGGGCGCAACGTCAGCCACGGCGTGGCCTGGTAGCCGTAACTGAGTTCGATCAGTTGCTCGGCATTGTTCAGGTTGGGGTAGTCGGTGCCCGCGTTGAACGCCGCCAATTCCTGCACATCCCGACTGCGCGGGTTCGGCACCGCACGGCCATAACCCAGGGCGACGGTGTCGCGCGGGCGGCCTTCGAACGGTTTGTACAGCACCACGCCCGCGCCATACCACTTGCTGAACGGCGAGGCAGCCTCGCTGGCGGCCGAGTATTGGCCGAAGGCGTGCAGCACGCGACCGGCTGATGTGCTGGACGCCCACACGGCCTGGTCGATCAGCAGGTAGTGACCGCCGCGCCCGCTGACTTCTTTGTTGCTACCGATGCG
Source organism: Pseudomonas sp. NFX183 (assembly GCF_047943075.1). Lineage (NCBI taxonomy): Bacteria > Pseudomonadati > Pseudomonadota > Gammaproteobacteria > Pseudomonadales > Pseudomonadaceae > Pseudomonas > Pseudomonas sp. NFX183. The sequence continues at coordinate 4,906,649 of NZ_CP181333.1, forward strand.
TTTGACGTCGGAGCTGTCGTAGTAGTAACCCAGCTTGTATTCGCCCGGCAGCGTGCCCGCGTGTTTGTAGACCAACTCGATCGGTACCACGGTGCCGGTGGTGCGTTTAGGGTCCAGACGCCAGGCGCGGCTGGAGTTGCCGTTACTGTCCGGGTCGACATTGAACGCTGCCACGCGCAGTTGCCAGGATGGCGAGAAATCGTATTTCACCCGCGCGCCGAGGCGCGCATTCGGGTAGTTGGTCCAGCCGCTGCCGCCGGACATGTTCAGCGGGTGCCCACAGAAACCGGCGTTCATGAAGTTGCACAGGATGCCGCTGTCGAGGCCGCCGAGGTCATTGCCCATGGCCATGTAGCCCAGCTTGATGTTCAGCGCGGGGGTGAACAGCGTGCGTTCGTAGCTCAACTCGGTGAGGCGGGTGTAGAGGCCGCCGTAGTTTTCCTGGATCGGCAGGCGGTTGCCCACCAGGTCTTCGGAGGCGCTGTTGCCGCGCCGGTCGTTGATGGTCAGCTGGATGCGGTCGCCGTTGTTGAAACCGTAGAGCTTGCCCAGGTCGAACTGCACGCCAAGCTTGATGTTTTGCGAGTACCGCGCCGAACGGTGTTGGCCGCCGTCGGCGTTGTAGGCGGTTTCGCCGCTGTAGTCGCCGGTGAAGCGGATGCCTTGCTCGTCGAGTTCACGGCGCAGGCCGCCCCAGTCGCCGGTCAGGGTGGTGTCGTCGGCTTGAACGGGCAGGGCGGCAGCAAAGGCCAGGCCCAGCACCAGGCGGCCAAGGGGCAGATGAGAAGTGGGGGTCATGCGTGGTTTTCCAGACAAAAAGCGCGGTGCCGGAGGGCGACACCGCGCGAACACGGGGTTATGGCAGGGCGTAGGCGATCACGTAGTCGCCACGGTCAGTGGACTGGCGCGCGCCGCCGGCGGTGATGACGATGTATTGCTTGCCGGTTTTCGGCGACACATAGGTCATCGGGCCGCCTTGGCTGCCCACCGGCAGGCGGGCTTTCCAGACTTCATCACCGTTGCCGCTGTTGAAGGCGCGCAGGTAGAAGTCCTGGGTGCCGGCGATAAAGATCAGGCCGCCCTGGGTGGACAGCGTGCCGCCGAGGGTCGGCAGGCCAATCTTGATCGGCAGGTGCATGCGGATGCCCAGCGGGCCGGTGTCTTCAACCGTGCCCACCGGCACTTGCCAGGCGATCTGCTGGGTCTTCATGTCGATGGCGGTCAGGGTGCCGAACGGCGGCGCCTGGCACGGGATGCCGGCCACCGAGAGGAAGCGGTTTTTGTTCACCGCATACGGCGTGCCCTTGAGCGGTACGGCGCCCATGCCGGTGTTCAGCGCTTCGCCACCGGACGAGGCCTGGGCCTTGTTCTGCGACGGGATCATCTGGATCCACAGGCCCAGGCGCATGTCGTTGACGAAGATAAAGCCATGCACCGGGTCGGTGGAAATACTGCCCCAGTTCATGCCGCCCAGGGAGCCTGGGAAACTCAGCGATTTATCGGTGCCCGGCGCGGTGTACAGGCCTTCGTAGCGCATGCCCTTGAAGTCGATACGGCACAGCAACTGGTCGTAGGGCGTGGCGCCCCACATGTCCGATTCGTTCAGGGTTTGCGCGCCGATCTGCGGCATGCCCACGGATTTAGGCTGGGTCAACGAGTACGGCTCGTTGGGAATGTTCGCGGCCTTGACCGGCACTTCCTTGACGTCTGTGAGCGGCTTGCCGGTGGCGCGGTCGAGCACGTAGATCTGCCCGGCCTTGGTGCCGATCACTACAGCCGGTACTGCCTTGTCGCTGCCCGGTGGGGTGAAGTCGATCAAGCTCGGCTGCATCGGCAGGTCGAAGTCCCACAGGTCGTTGTGGACGGTCTGGTACACCCACTTTTCTGCGCCGGTGGAGGCGTCCAGCGCCAGCACCGAGGCGCCGTATTTGTGATTCAGTTGGGTACGTTCAACGCCATAGATGTCGGTGGACGAGCTGCCCATCGGCAGGAAAACCGTGTTCATCAGCGGGTCGTACGACATCGGCGCCCAGCTGTTCGGCGTGCTGCGCACGTAGGTGCTGCCGGCGGCTGGCGCTTGCTTGTCTTCGGGGTTGCCCGGGTCGAAGGCCCAGCGCATTTGGCCGGTGATCACGTCGAAACCACGGATCACGCCGCCTGGCATGTCGGTTTGTACGTTGTCGGCGACGCGGCCACCGACGACGACGGTGGTGCCGGCCATCAACGGTGCCGACGACAATTGGTAGTAGCTGTCCGGCACATCGCCCAGGCCGGCTTTGAGGTCCACTTGGCCGTGGGTGCCGAAGTCTTCGCAGAATTTGCCGGTGTCGGCATCCACCGCGATCAGGCGTGCATCAATGGTGTTGGTCAGCAGGCGACGCTGGCACTGGGCACCGGCCGCCACGCTGGCAGCCATGATCGGCGAGCTGTTGGGTTGGGTCGGCTGGGCAATGGGCGCGGTGGCGTCGAAATACGCCATGCCACGGCAACGCTGCCACACCGCCGATTTGGCGTTGACTTCGTTCTTCCACAGCTCTTTGCCGGTGTCGGCGTCCAGTGCGATCAGGTTGTTGTGCGGTGTGCAGATGAACACTTTGTTGCCGATCTGCAGGGGCGTCAGTTGGTCTTCGGCACCGTTGCCGTCGCTGATGGCAACGTCGCCGGTGTGGTAGGTCCACGCCACTTTGAGCTTGTTGACGGTGTCGCGGTTGATCTGGTCCAGCGCGGCAAACCGGCTGCCGCCTTCGGTGTTGCCGTAGTGGGCCCAGTCTTTCTGCGCGTCGGCGGCAGCCACCGGCGTGATGCCCGGGCCTTTACCGGTGGGCGCCACGCTTGGGTGCGCCACGAACATGTTGCCTGCAGCGACGGCCACGCCCACTGCCAATACGGCAGCAATGCCATACGCGCCGCGAGCCGGCTTGCCGACCAGCAGCGGATACACCAACGCCACCACCACGCCGATCACCGCAAACATGAACAGCCGCGAGAACAGCGGCCAGTACACCAGCCCTACATCCGCCACCGCCCAGACCGCCGTGCCCACCAGAAAGGCGGCGAACAACCACGCGCCAGCCGGGTTGCGTCGCGCGATCAACAGGCCGGAAACGGCCATGGCCACGCCACCGATCAGGAAGTACCAGGAACCGCCCAGGCTGACCAGTTTGGCGCCGCCAACGGCCAGGGCCACGCCGAGCAGGGCAATGATGATGCCCAGGCCCAGCAGGAGATATCGTGAGGCGCCAGCGGCGCGGGATGCTCGTTTCATGTCGACAGGACTCGAAGGTGAGTGACTAAAGGTCGAATGTTAGCAAGATAAGTAACTGGTTAGTACATTCTACTGGGTAATAGTCTGTTACAGGCTTTGGGATGATGGTGTTGCAAACCGCCTTGAAGTGGCAAGCAGGCTTTTTTGTGTGGCAAGCAGGCTTTGTGTGGTGAGCAGGCTTTGTGTGGTGAGCAGGCTTGCCCTGCGTTGGGCTGCGAAGCAGTCCTGAAAACAAACACCGCGTTCTGGCTGGCAGACCGCGGTGTTTTTATTGGGGCCGCTTCGCAGCCCAACGCAGGGCAAGCCTGCTCGCCACTCTTCACTTCAGGGAGGCGAGAAACTCGGCTACACACGCCATGCACGCTTCACGCTCTTCAACATGCGGCATGTGGCTGGACTGCTCGAAAATCTGCCAGCGCACGTCGCGGATGCCGTCGGCAAACGGCTGCACCGTGGCCGGTGTGGCTTCGTCGAAGCGCCCGGAGATCAGCAGCGTGGGCACCAGGATTCGCGCCAGGCGATCAATGATCGTCCAGTTGCGCATGCTGCCGATCACATGGAACTCAGTGGGACCATTCATCGCGTGGTAGACGGTGGGGTCTTCTTCGATGGCGGCATTGGTGCGCTCAACTTCGGCCGGTATCGGTTGGGTACGGCACACATGGCGCGCGTAAAACACTTCCGCTGCGGCGAGGTATTCAGCGGTGTCGGTGGTGCCGGCGGCTTCATGGCGCAGCAAGGTGGCCTGCACCTCGGGCGGCAGCGCTTGGCGCAGTTCATTGGCCGCTTCACACCACAAGTCCATCGAGGCTGGCGAGTTGGCAATAATCAATGCTTTCAAGCCGGCAGGCTGGCGCACCGCGTGCTCGGCGCCGAGCATGCCGCCCCAGGACTGGCCCAGCAGCGCGTAGTCGCTGATCTCAAGGTGCTCGACCAGGTTGTCCAGCTCTGCCAGGAACAGTTCCACGCTCCAGAAATCGACAGAGGCGCCGGGTAAGTGGGTCGAGCGGCCATTGCCGACCTGATCGTAGTGCACCACCGCACGGCCCGTGGCGGCCAGGTCTTTGAAACTGTCGACGTAATCATGGGTGCAGCCCGGGCCGCCGTGGGCGACGATCAAGGGCAGGCGCCCTGAATTCAAGTCGCCGGTGACCCGGAACCACGTCCGATAGCCACGGAAATCGGCATAACCTTCGCGAACCAGCATGTTCTGTACCTCATTGGGATCGATGCGGTACAGGCTAGCCAAAACGGCGCGTCAGGTGCACTGGTAAAAGTGATAGGTTCTCAAACTTCCACCAGCCGGTAATGCAAACCACGCGCCACGGCTTCGACGCGATTGCGCGCACCCAACTTGCGCGCGGCAGCGACCAGGTGCAGGTTGACCGTCGCCTCGGAGCGGTTGAGGGCGGCTGCAATGCACTTGGCCGACAGCCCCTTGGCCGAATGCTGCAGGCACTCGCGCTCGCGCCGGGTGAGGTGAACATGCGTGCAACAGCGCTGCGCCGGTGCCAGCAGTTCGCTGGCCCGGGCCTGGAAGGTGTGTGCCATTCCCAGCATGTCACCAAGACTTTGCCGGGCCTGCTGCTCGGCCTGCGCCGGGGTGCCGTCGATGATCGCGGTGAGCGTGGCAAAGCCGCCATCCGGCAAGTGCAGCGGCACCGTCAGGCCGGTGCTCAGGCCGTAGTCGCGGACATAGTGGGCCACCGGGCGATGGGCGTCGGTCAGGGCGACGTTCCACGGGGTGTCGCTGCCGAACGACCACACAAACGGCGTGGTTCTGCGCGCGGCGCATTGCTGCACCGGGTCGATCTGGTAATAGCCGCCCGTGCACCACAGGTCGTGCATGTCCAGCGGTGCATTCAGCGCCTTGAACACCGACGGGGTGATCAACGCGCCTTCATGGCTGACCGGCACTGGCGCAAAGTCGTAGATCAGCGTGTTGAACCCCAACCGGTTGGTCGCCGCTTGCACATGCGCCAGGCACGCATCCAGGCTGGTCAGGTGGGCGAGTTGCTCGCTGAATGTCATCAGGTCGGTTTGCATGACGCCTCCGGGCGGTGGGATGCGCGGTTTCTCCAGCAAACGCCATACCAACGGTTGTCATGCGGGCCTTGGCGCATCGCGCGCCGAACCGGCGGTGGCAGATGAAATGCGCCTGACGAGCACCACCTGCCTTCGTGAGCCTGCTGATGCGCTCAGCCGATGCGCTCGCCACCCAACGCATCGCGCTGCATCGACTGCAGGTTTTTCTCGATGGTTTCGCAGATGCTTTCCATCTGGATCTGGTGCTCGCTGGAGTGAAACGGGCTTTGCAGGTCGGTGCCGATACGCTCGATCGCCAGCAGCATAAAGCCCACCACCGTCGAGGCCAGCGGGGTGAACCAGCCCAAGGACTCCACCAACCCGACCGGCACGATCAGGCAGAAAAGAGAAATAAACAGCCGTGGAAAATACACGTAAGGGTAGGGCAGCGGCGTATTGGCGATGCGCTCCATGCCACCTTGGGCATTGGACAAGTCCACCAGGGTTGACTCCACTCGCGACAGGCGGATGCTGTCCAGGTGGCCGGCCTTATACTCCCTGGCCAGCAATGCCGCCGAGCCGGTAAGGATGTCATTGGCGAAGTTGTTGGTCGCACCGTTGCGCGCGAACTCCTCGGCCGGGATGAACGCGCGCACCTCGTCGGGGCACGGCTTGCCCCTGAGGTGCGCCGCCAGGCAATTCACATAGGCCACATGACGGCGCAGCAGCGTGGCTTTGGCCGGGTTCACTTCGCCGTCCGGGTCGTCCAGCAGCGTCAGCACCTGTCGGGCAAAACTGCGTGAGTTATTGACCATCGCGCCCCATAGCGTGCGGGCTTCCCACCAACGGTTGTAAGCGCTGCTGTTGCGAAAACTGATCAGCACCACCAGCGCCGAACCCAGCAAGGTCAACGGCATCAGCGGCAAATTGATCTTGGTGGTGAGAAACAGCATGAAATCCACCGTCACGGCAACATCCCACAACAACAGCCAGAACAGGGCCCAGCCCACATAGCCCATGGTCTTGATGATCAGGCGGTATTTTTTGATGATGGCGGCTTTCAAACGAGGTCCTCGCGGCGAGCGGTAAGCAACAATGCCTTAGCTCGGACGCTGGTTTGGGGGGAAGGTTCGCTGTTGACCTGAATCGTTTAAGGCGAGTGCGGTCAATGTTCATAACCCTTATGAGGCTCTATGAAAATTGGCGTGATTTCCGATACCCACGGCTTGCTGCGGCCTGAGGCGATCGCGGCGCTGCAAGGCTGCGAGCAGATTATCCATGCGGGCGATATCGGCGGGCCGGACATCCTTGAACACCTGGCGCAGATCGCGCCGGTGCATGTGGTGCGCGGCAACAATGATCAGGACGCGGCCTGGGCGCAGCAGGTGCCTGACCATCTGAGCATTGATCTTGACGGCTGGAAAACCCTGGTCGTGCATGACATTGCCGACGTGCCCGCGTTACTCGACCCGCACACACGGCTGGTGATCACCGGTCACTCGCACAAACCCTTGATCGTGTGGCGCGGCGCAACGTTGTACGTCAACCCGGGCAGCGCTGGCAGGCGCCGGTTCAAACTGCCGGTGACACTTGCGGTGCTTGAGATCGTTGAGGCGTCGATTGAGTCGCGGCTGATTTCGCTGGTGGACGCTGTTCAGTAGCCGATTGGCTCAATCAGGTGACGCCCGTCGTGCATTTACAGCGGGGTCAGCACGTTCATCACCGTGTCCAGCGCCACGCGTGTGTCGTCCAGTTGCACCAGCGAAGCGTGGCGGGCGCCGAGGGCGTCGCGGTTCTGGATCGCCGTGAGGATCGCCTTGTGACGCGGCAGGCTCAGGCCCTGGATGTCCGGGCGGCGGTTGGTGATGTTGATCGACTCGCGCAACGGCAGCGAGAGCATGTTGCACATATAGGCAAGCAGGTCATTGCGGGTGGCGTCGGCAATCGCACGGTGGAAGTCCAGGTCGGCCTGCAGCAGGTCGTCGTGGGTCTTGGCGGTTTCCATGCCCAGGTAGGCTTGTTCGATGGTGGCAATGTCTTCATCGGTGGCGGTGGTCGCGGCCATGGCGGCGATTTCCGGTTCGAGGATGCGCCGCACGCCGGCCAGGGTGTTGAAAAACTCACTGTGAGGCGTGGTCTGCATCAGCCAGGACAACACGTCAGGGTCGAGCAAATGCCATTTCAGGCGTGGCCGCACCACCGCGCCCACCCGGGGTTTGGAATACACCAGGCCCTTTGCGCTGAGCACGCGCGTCGCCTCGCGCAACACCGACCGGCTGACCTTGTACTCCTCGCACAGCGTGGCCTCCATGGGCAGGCGTTCTTCGGGTTTGAAGCGACCGGAAACGATGTGCATGCCCAAGTCCTGAACGATCTGGGCATGCATGCTCTTGCGCGGCTTGGACGGCTGGTGATCCATAACGAACGGGAGGCCCTGGCTAAATAGGCGGCATCATAGCATCCCAATTAGTGGGAATGACGGGGGACTTCAGCCCCACGGCAACCCACCAGAAAGTCAAAGTCGCAGCCTTGGTCGGCCTGCAGCACATGGTCGATGTACAGCTGACGGTAGCCGCCGACGATCAGCTTCTGCGGTGGCGGCAGCTCGGCCATGCGTGCCGCCAGCTCTGCGTCGGAGATGTCCAGGTGCAGGCGGCCATTGGCGCAGTCCAGTTCGATCCAGTCGCCTTCCTGCACCGTGGCCAGCGGCCCACCGGCGGCGGCTTCGGGTGCCACGTGCAACACCACCGTGCCGTAAGCGGTGCCGCTCATGCGCGCATCGGAAATACGCACCATGTCGGTCACACCCTGGGCCAGCAGCTTGGCCGGCAAGCCCATGTTGCCGACTTCGGCCATGCCCGGGTAACCCTTGGGGCCGCAGTTTTTCATGACCAGGATCGAATTGGCATCCACGTCCAGTTCCGGGTCATTGATGCGCGCCTTGTACATGTCGAAGTTCTCGAACACCACCGCGCGGCCGCGATGCTGCATCAACTCGGGGCTGGCGGCCGATGGTTTGAGCACGGCGCCCAACGGCGCGAGGTTGCCGCGCAGCACGCAGATGCCGCCGTCGGCGCGGATCGGGTTGTCGAGGGTACGGATCACTTCGTCCTGGCCGTAGATCGGCGAGTCCTTGGTGTTCTCGCCCAGGGACTTGCCGTTGACGGTCAGCGCATGCGGATGCGGGATCAGGTTGGCTTCGCCCAATCGGCGCAACACGGCGGGCAGGCCACCGGCATAGTAAAACTCCTCCATCAGGAAACGCCCCGACGGCTGCAGGTCGACAATGGTCCGCACGCCGCGGCCCATGCGCGTCCAGTCATCCAGGTCGAGTTCGACGCCGATGCGCCCCGCGATGGCCTTCAGGTGGATCACCGCGTTGGTCGAACCGCCGATGGCCGCGTTCACGCGGATCGCGTTTTCAAACGCTTCCTTGGTGAGGATCTTCGACAGCTTCAAGTCTTCGCGCACCATCTCTACCGCACGCATGCCGGACATATGCGCCAGCACATACCGGCGCGCATCCACCGCCGGGATCGCCGCGTTGTGGGGCAGGGAAGTGCCCAGTGCCTCGGCCATGCACGCCATGGTGGAGGCCGTGCCCATGGTGTTGCAGGTGCCGGCCGAGCGCGACATGCCGCCTTCGGCCGCGAGGAAATCGTCCAGGGTGATGGTGCCGGCCTTGACCTGTTCGCTGAGCTGCCACACCACCGTGCCCGAGCCGATGTCCTGGCCTTTGTGTTTGCCATTGAGCATCGGCCCGCCGGTGACGACGATGGCCGGCACGTCGCAACTGGCCGCGCCCATCAGCAGCGCCGGGGTGGTTTTGTCGCAGCCGGTGAGCAGCACCACGCCGTCGATGGGGTTGCCGCGAATCGCCTCTTCCACGTCCATGCTCGCCAGGTTGCGCGTGAGCATGGCGGTGGGGCGCAGGTTGGATTCGCCATTGGAGAACACCGGGAATTCCACCGGGAAGCCACCTGCCTCGATCACACCACGTTTGACATGCTCGGCGATCTGGCGGAAGTGCGCGTTGCACGGCGTCAGCTCCGACCAGGTGTTGCAGATACCGATGATCGGTTTGCCATGGAACTGATGGTCGGCGATGCCCTGGTTCTTCATCCAGCTGCGGTACATGAAGCCGTTCTTGTCGGCGGTGCCAAACCACTGGGCGGAGCGGAGGGTGGGCTTTTTATCAGGCATGGTGGTCTCTCTTATTGTATGACTATATGTTCTATATACGGCTAAACATAAGCGCAAAATCGAGGCTTTGGAAGAGTTGTTTTGTAAATAGTCATACTATATAGTCGGCTTCAAATGAGGTATCGCCCTGCCTGAATTTGGCCAGCGGTAACCCCCGAGCTTCTATAAAAACAACAATCGGAGATCGACCCATGAGCCAGGAACTGCGGCTTATTCGGCGCATCACGCTGAAACTGATTCCCTTCCTGATCCTGCTCTACCTGATCGCCTACGTGGACCGCTCGGCGGTGGGTTTTGCCAAGCTGCACATGGGCGCCGATGTCGGCATTGGCGACGCCGCCTATGGTTTGGGCGCGGGGCTGTTCTTCATTGGCTACTTCCTGTTCGAGATTCCCAGCAACCTGATGCTCGACCGCTTCGGCGCCCGGCGCTGGTTTGCGCGCATCATGCTGACCTGGGGCGCGATCACTATCGGCATGGCCTTTGTGCAGGGGCCGCACAGTTTTTACGTGATGCGCTTTCTGCTCGGCGCGGCGGAGGCGGGGTTCTTTCCGGGCGTGCTGTACTACATCACCCAGTGGTTCCCGGTGCGCCATCGCGGCAAGATCCTCGGGCTGTTCATCCTCTCCCAACCCATTGCGATGATGATCACCGGCCCCGTGTCCGGCGGCTTGCTGGGCATGGACGGCATCCTCGGCCTGCATGGCTGGCAGTGGTTGTTCATCGTCATCGGCACGCCGGCGCTGTTGCTGACCTGGCCGGTGCTGCGCTGGCTGCCGGACGGCCCCCAGCAGGTCAAGTGGATGAGCGAGGACGAGAAATCCTGGCTCACCGGCGAGCTGAATAAAGACCTGCAAGCCTACGGCCAGACCCGCCACGGCAACCCGCTGCATGCGCTGAAAGACAAACGAGTACTGCTGCTGGCGCTGTTCTACCTGCCCGTGACCTTGAGCATTTATGGGCTCGGCCTGTGGCTGCCGACGCTGATCAAGCAGTTTGGCGGCAGTGACCTGGTCACCGGTTTCGTCTCGGCGGTGCCGTATATCTTCGGCATTCTCGGCCTGCTGATCATTCCGCGCAGCTCCGACCGTTTGAATGATCGCTACGGCCATCTCGCGGTGCTGTATGTGCTGGGCGCCATCGGGCTGTTCTTGAGTGCCTGGCTGAGCTTGCCGGTGCTGCAAATGGCCGCGCTGTGCCTGGCGGCGTTCGCGCTGTTCTCCTGCACGGCGGTGTTCTGGACCCTGCCGGGGCGCTTTTTCGCCGGCGCCAGTGCGGCGGCGGGCATTGCATTGATCAACTCGGTGGGCAACCTCGGCGGCTATATCGGCCCGTTCGTGATCGGCGCGCTCAAGGAGTACACCGGCAACCTGGCCTCGGGCTTGTACTTCCTGTCGGGTGTGATGGTATTCGGGTTACTGCTGACCGGCGTGGTGTACCGCGTGCTGGAACGCAAGCACGTGCTGCCCACCGAGCAATTTGCCTCCAGCGCCCGGGGTGCCACGCGGACTTAATCAAGGAGACATTTCATGCGTTTAGTTCAGTTTGAGTTACGCAACGGTGAGCGCCGTGTCGGCGTAGTAGAAGGCACCAAGCTGCGCGAGGTGCAGACGGCCCGCAGCATGCGTGAGCTGGCGTTGGCGGCCATCGAGGCGGGCGTCAAATTGGCGCAGCAGGTCGACAAGCTGGGCCTGGGCGACAGCTACGATTACCGCGCATTGCTGGCTGACCTGAAAATCCTGCCGCCACTCGATCACCCGGACCCGGCCCACATGTTGATCAGCGGCACCGGCCTGACCCACCTGGGCAGCGCCTCGGCGCGGGACAAGATGCACCAGCAGGCCGGCGACGACAGTGCGATGACCGACACCCTGCGCATCTTCAAATGGGGCGTGGAGGGCGGCAAGCCCGCGTCTGGCCAAGCGGGTGTGCAACCGGAGTGGTTCTACAAAGGCGACGGCAGCATCGTGGTACGCCCGGGCCAGGCTTTCCCGGTGCCGCCGTTTGCCGAAGACGCCGGTGAAGAGCCGGAAATCGGTGGCCTCTACGTGATTGGCCACGACGGCAAACCCTATCGACTGGGCTTCGCCATGGGCAACGAGTTCTCTGATCACGTGATGGAGCGCAAAAACTACCTGTACCTGGCCCACTCCAAGTTGCGCAGTTGCAGCTATGGTCCGGAGTTACGCGTAGGCGAGTTGCCGCAGCACCTGGCGGGCACCAGCCGCATCCTGCGTGACGGCAAAGTGATCTGGCAAAACGAATTCCTCAGTGGCGAGGCCAACATGTGCCACAGCCTGGAAAATCTTGAGTATCACCACTTCAAATACAGTCAATTCCTCAAGCCGGGTGACGTGCACATTCATTTCTTCGGCACTGCTACCTTGTCATTTGCCGACGGTATACGTACGCAGCCGGGCGATGTGTTCGAGATCAGCCAGGCCGAATTCGGCGCGCCGCTGGTCAACACGGTCGGCAAGGCCGACGCGGTGTTCGAGCCCGGCAATGTCATCACCCTTTAAGGAGATCAACATGACCCAATTCCTCGGCCACAACTACATCGGCGGCCAGCGCAGCGCCCTCGGCAGCGTGACCCTGCACAGTGTCGATGCCAGCACCGGCGAAGCCTTGCCGCAGGATTTTTTCCAGGCGACCCCCGAAGAAGTCGACGCCGCCGCCACGGCGGCCGCCGCGGCTTACCCGGCATACCGCGCGTTGAGTGCCTCGCGGCGCGCGCAGTTTCTCGACGCAATAGCCGACGAGCTGGACGCGCTGAGCGATAACTTCATCGCGCTGGTGTGCCGCGAAACGGCACTGCCCGCCGCGCGTATCAAAGGCGAACGCGGGCGCACCAGCGGCCAGATGCGTCTGTTTGCCACCGTGCTGCGGCGTGGCGATTTCTACGGCGCACGCATCGACAAAGCCTTGCCCGAGCGTCAGCCGTTGCCGCGTCCGGACCTGCGCCAATACCGCATTGGCCTGGGCCCGGTTGCAGTGTTTGGCGCGAGCAACTTTCCGCTGGCATTTTCCACCGCCGGTGGCGACACCGCAGCCGCGCTGGCGGCGGGTTGCCCGGTGGTGTTCAAGGCCCACAGTGGGCACATGGCTACGGCTGAGCAGGTCGCCGATGCAATCCTGCGCGCGGCCCAGGCCACCGAAATGCCGGCGGGCGTGTTCAATATGATCTTCGGCGGCGGCGTCGGTGAGGCGCTGGTCAAGCACCCGGCGATCCAGGCGGTGGGTTTTACCGGCTCGCTCAAGGGCGGTCGCGCCTTGTGCGACATGGCCGCAGCCCGGCCGCAGCCGATCCCGGTGTTTGCCGAGATGTCGAGCATCAACCCGGTGATCGTATTGCCGCAGGCATTGCAGGCGCGGGCGCACACCATCGCCCGCGACCTGACGGCCTCGGTGGTGCAAGGCTGTGGTCAGTTCTGCACCAATCCAGGCCTGGTGATCGGCATCGCATCGCCGCAGTTCAGCGCATTCACCCAGCAGGTGGCCAGCCTGATCAATGATCAGCCGGCGCAAACCATGCTCAACGCCGGCACCTTGAGCAGCTATGGCAAAGGCCTGGAAAAGCTGCTCGCGCACCCGGGCATCCAGCATCTGGCGGGCAGCGCTCAAGCAGGCAATCAGGCGCAGCCGCAGCTGTTCAAGGCCGACGCCCGCCTGCTGATCGACGGCGATGAAGTGCTGCAGGAAGAGGTGTTCGGCCCGACCACGGTGGTGGTCGAAGTGACTGATCAAGCCCAACTCAGCGCCGCCTTGCAAGGGCTGCACGGCCAACTGACGGCGACGATTATCGGCGAGCCGGCCGACTTTGAGCAGTTCACCGAACTGACGCCGTTGCTGGAACAAAAAGTCGGCCGCATCCTGCTCAATGGCTACCCTACCGGCGTTGAAGTCTGCGACGCGATGGTCCACGGCGGGCCCTATCCGGCCACCTCGGACGCGCGCGGCACCTCGGTCGGTACCTTGGCCATCGACCGCTTTCTGCGTCCCGTGTGCTTCCAGAATTACCCTGATAGCCTGCTGCCCGACGCGTTGAAAAACGCCAACCCGTTGCGCATCCAGCGGCTGGTCGATGGCACGCCATCGCGCGAGCCGCTGTAAAAAACAGGAGGTCACATGCCGTTTAATGCCGTTACCGCACACCGTGCACAGTTGGGCGAAGGCCCGTTTTGGGATGCGCCGACCCAGGCGCTGTATTGGGTCAATATCATCGGCAAACAGGCGTTGCGCCTGATGGACGGGCAGTTGCAGATCTGGCAGCTGCCCGAGCACGTCTCGGCGTTTATCCCCTGTGAAAGCGGCGATGCGCTTGTGACCTTGAGCAGCGGCGTCTACCGGCTCGACCTGTCGACCGAAGCGCTGACGCTGCTGTGTGTGGCCGACCCGCAACCCGGCAACCGTGGCAATGAAGCGCGCTGCGATGCCCAGGGCCGCCTATGGCTGGGCACCATGCAGAACAACATTGGCGAGCGGGGCGAAGACCTGCCGATCACGCGACGTTCCGGTGGGCTGTTTCGCATCGATGCCGATGCGCAGGTCACGCCGCTGCTGCGCGGCCTGGGCATTCCCAACACCTTGCTGTGGAGCGAGGACGGCAGCCAGGTGCATTTCGGCGACAGTCTGGACGGCACGCTCTACCGACACGTGATCCAGGAGGGCGGCCAACTCGACCCGGCGCACGTCTGGTTTGGCCCGCATCCACGCGGAGGGCCGGACGGCTCGGCGATGGACAGTCAGGGTTATGTCTGGAATGCACGCTGGGACGGCAGTTGCCTGCTGCGCCTGACGCCCGACGGCGCAGTGGACCGCGTCATCGAACTGCCCGTCAGCCGCCCCACCAGTTGCGTATTTGGTGGGCCGACTCTCACCACGCTCTATATCACCAGCGCCGCCAGCCCATTGGATCACCCCCTGGATGGCGCGGTATTGGCCATCGAGGTCGATGTGCCCGGCACACCCTGTCACCGCTTTGCCGGTTAAATCCTGACATTCAAAAACAACAACAAGGAGTCACCCGTATGAATCGTCGTCGTGGTTTGCGTTCCCTGTGCTGCGCCGCTGTGGCGGTGTCAGCCCTGAGCCTGAGCGGCCTGTTGCTGGCTGCTGAAGAAGTGAAGATCGGTTTTCTGGTCAAGCAGGCTGAAGAGCCGTGGTTCCAGACCGAATGGGCGTTTGCCGAAAAGGCCGGCAAGGAACATGGTTTTACCGTGATCAAGATCGCCGTGCCCGATGGCGAGAAAACCCTGGCGGCCATCGACAGCCTGGCGGCCAACGGCGCCAAGGGCTTTGTGATCTGCCCGCCGGACGTGTCCCTCGGCCCGGCCATCGTCGCCAAGGCCCGTGTCAACGGCCTGAAAGTGATTGCCGTGGACGATCGCTTTGTCGATGCCAAGGGCAACTTCATGGAGGACGTGCCGTACCTGGGCATGGCCGCTTTTGAAGTCGGCCAGAAGCAGGGCGCGGCGATGGCGGCTGAAGCGAAAAAACGCGGTTGGGACTGGAAGGACACTTATGCGGTGATCAACACCTTCAACGAACTCGACACCGGTAAAAAGCGTACCGACGGCTCGGTCAAATCCCTGGAAGATGCAGGCTTTCCCAAGGAGCACATCCTGTTCACCGCCGCAAAGACCCTCGACGTCCCGGGCAGCATGGACGCCACCAACTCGGCTCTGGTCAAGCTGCCCAGCGGCGCGAAAAACCTGATCATCGGCGGCATGAACGACAACACGGTGCTCGGCGGCGTACGCGCTACCGAAACCGCAGGCTTTGCCGCGGCCAATGTGATCGGCATCGGCATTAATGGCACCGACGCCATCGGCGAACTGAAGAAAGCCAACAGCGGCTTCTTCGGCTCAATGCTGCCCAGCCCGCACATCGAAGGCTACAACACCGCGAAGATGATGTTCGACTGGGTCACCACCGGCAAGGAACCACCGAAGTATACCGCCATGGATGAAGTGACGCTGATCACCCGCGAGAACTTCAAGCAGGAACTGGAAAAAATCGGCCTCTGGAACTGAGCAGTGGCCAAACCGATGAACCACTGCTGAGCCATGCTCAGTGAGCACTGAATGTGGGAGCGGGCTTGCTCGCGAAAGTGGAGTGTCAGTCACTGCGTCTGGCACTGAACCACCGCTTTCGCGAGCAAGCACGCTCCCTCAGTTCAATCGGCGGAGAACTTGAACACGGTGTTCTGGGTGTAGGTCTGCCCAGGGTTCAACCGGGTCGATGCAAACGTTGGCTGGTTGGGTGCGTCCGGAAAGTGCTGGGTTTCCAGGGTAAACGCGCTCCAATGCGCATACACCTTGCCGGCCTTGCCCTTCACCGTGCCATCCAGGAAGTTGCTGGTATAGAACTGCACGCCGGGCTCGGTGGTGTAGAGCTGCAAACGTCGGCCGGAGGCGGGGTCGTGTACGTCGGCGGCGAGTTGCTTGATATCGCCTTTGGTATCCAGCGCCCAGTTGAAGTCAAACCCACCCTGTTTGGGCTCGGCGAACTTGAGCTGCGGATGGTCGTCCTTGATGTGCTGGCCGATCGGCGTGGGTTTGAGGAAATCCATCGGCGTGCCTTTGACCGGAGCCAGTTCGCCGGTCGGAATCAACGTGGCATTTACCGGTGTGTAGTGGCTGGCATGCAAGGTCGCCACTTGCTTGAGGATGTCGCCATTGCCTGCGCCGGCGAGGTTGAAGTAGCTGTGGTTGGTGAGGTTCAGCACCGTCGGTTTGTCGGTGGTGGCCTTGTAGTCGATGTGCAGTTCGTTTTTATCGTTGAGGCTGTAGGTGACCTCGGTCTTCAGGTTGCCGGGGAAGCCCATTTCACCGTCCTTGGACAGGTAGCTCAGCTTCACGCCGACCGAATCCTTGCCCTTGACCGGTTCGGCCTGCCACACGTGCTTGTCGAAACCCTGGGCACCGCCGTGCAGCGAGTTGGGGCCATCGTTGAGCGGCACCTGGTAACGCTTGCCATCGAGTTCGAACGCCCCGGCGGCCAGACGGTTGCCGAAGCGGCCGATGCTCGCGCCGAAAAAGGCCGTACCGCTCTGATAGCCCTGCACGTCGTCGAAACCGAGTACCACGTCATCGACCTTGCCGTTTTTATCCGGCACTTTCAGCGACTGCAATACGCCGCCGTAAGTGATCACCGTGGCTTGCATGCCATGGCTGTTGCGCAAGATGTATTGCTCGACGGCGGTGCCGTCGTTGGTTTTGCCGAAAGGCTTGTGTTCACTGCTAAGCCCGGCGGCCTGGGCGCCACCGCTGGCAACCAGCGTGGACAAGGCAAGGCCTGAAAGCAGGTGTCGAGGGTGCTTCATGGTCGAACTTCCTTTTGTTGTTTTCAGTGGAATAGTTCTACTAATGTGCGATATTTCGTCGAGTTGACAGCGAATTTATAGCCTTAAACACCAGATACGCCAAATAAAATAAGACTAATTGATCGAGGCAAGCGTTATATGAGTACTGCACACGCCGTTTATCCCGACCTGAAGGGTAAGACCGTACTGATTTCCGGAGGTGCCTCGGGCATCGGCGAATTCATGGTGCGCGCCTTCGCCGCACAAGGCGCCAAGGTGGCCTTTGTGGACCGCGCGCAAAGCCAGGGCGAGCGGCTCGCGGCGGTGTTGAGTGCCCAAGGGCATAGCGTTGAGTTCGTGTGTTGCGACATCACTGATGAAATCGCCTACAAAGCGGCGATCGCCCGTTTTGAGCAAACGCTGGGGCCGATCACCGTGCTGGTGAACAACGCAGCCAACGACGTGCGTCATACGCTGCAAGAAGTCGATTCGGACATGTTCGACAGGCTGATCGCCGTCAACCTCAAACACGCCTTTTTTGCCGCCAAGGCGGTGGTGCCGATGATGAAAAGCGCGGGCGGCGGGGCGATTATCAACCTGGGCTCGGTCGGCTGGATGATGGCGTCGGCGGGCTACCCGGTGTACGCCGCCAGCAAGGCGGCGGCCCATGGCATGACCCGAGCGCTGGCGCGGGAACTGGGCCCCAGCCGTATCCGCGTCAACACCCTGGTGCCCGGCTGGGTCATGACCGAAAAACAGCTGGCGATGTGGGTGGACGATGCGGCCAGGGAGCTGATCAGCCGCAGCCAGTGCTTGCCAGGCAGTGTGCTGCCGGAACACATCGCCAACATGGCGCTGTTTCTTGCCTCCGATGCGTCGGCGATGTGTTCGGCACAAAACTTTATTGTGGATGGGGGCTGGGTCTAGGCCAGTTATTCGATGGGGTATTTCCTGAACGCCGGATGCTGTTCCAGCTGATTGGCGTGGCGTTGCAGGTTGGGATACGCCTGGGCCTTGAGCAGCGTCGGCAGTTTTAACTGCGTGAACGACCAGGCCACGGCCGCCGTCAGCGCGGCCTGGTTCAGGCGTTCACCGCTCGCCTGGGCCAGGTGTGTTTCCAGCAGCGAATAAGCGGCCAGCAACTGCCCGGTTACGCGATCGAGCCACGGTTCATGCAGTTTTTCCGCTGGGCGCAAGTGGTGCTCGTAGACGATCTGCACGGTTTTCTCACACGCCGCCAGGGCCAGGCCGAGCACTTGTAGCTCTTTGGCGCGTGCACCGGCGTTGGGTGGCACAAGCTTCTTGTCGGTCGGCGCCAGGGTTTCGAAGTAGTCCAGGATCAGGCTGGAATCCATCAGCACCGTTCCATCATCGAGCACCAGCGTGGGCGCCTTGACCACCGGGTTGATTGCAGAAAATTCAGCGTAGGTGCTGAACACCGAGAGCGACTCGTGTACGAAATCCACGCCGTACAGTTCAAGGGAGATTGCGACGCGACGAACGTAAGGCGAGTCCAGCATGCCGACCAGTTTCATGAAGCCTCCAAGGCTCTCAGGGTGTTTGGCTCAAGAGATTAAAGGCACCGGGCCGGCCTGCGCAATGGCCGCGCGCAGCGGCTGATAGGCGTGCACGAGTTGCTCCAGGCTGAACGCCAGGTTGCGCCCGCTCGGGTTGGGCAACACCCACACCGAGGCGCCGCCCAATAGCTGCGGCTGCAGCCCCCAGGCGATCTCGCGCTGGCCGGACAACGCGCTGTAACCGACCTTGCCCAGGAACGCCACACACCGCGGCTGGCAACGACGGATCTTGTGTTCAAACGCCGTCGCCGCTTCGGTGAATTCATGTCGCGCCAATTCCCCCGCGCTCGCCGTCGGGCGCTCGACCAGGGTGGTCAAGCCGCAGTGATAGTCGAGCAGGGTGCGCGCATCCTCCGGGCGGATTTCATGCGGGGTAAAACCCGCCAGGTGCAACGTGCGCCAGAAGCGGTTGCTGCGATTGGCGAAGTGCAGGCCGAGGGCGGCAGAGCCCTTGCCCGGGTTGATGCCGCAGAACACCACGTGCAGGTGGTCGGCGAGGATGTCTTCGAGGCGGATGGCTTAATCGTCCTTGGCCAGGAGCGTGCGGGCAAACTCGTCGGAGGCGATAAAATCCAGGGTCTGGCGCAGCTGCGCCGCCGCTTCACGGCCGAACGCCTGATCAAAGCGCTCGGCCATTTGCGTCGAGATGCGCTTGGCGGCCGCGTGCGTGCGCTGGCCTTGCTCGGTCAGCAGCACGCGGCGGGTGCGGCGGTCGAACTCGTCCACACGCAGCTCTACCAGGCCATCGCGCACCAAAGGCTTGAGTGTGTGGCCCAGGGCGGACAAATCCATCACCAGGGCTTGCGCCAGTTCGCCCATCTTCGGCGTGCCGGCCTTGGCGATGCGGTTGAGCACCGCGTATTGAGTGGCTTTCAACCCGCAGGGCGCATACGCCTCGTCATAGATCTGGCCCAGGCGACGGGACGTGCGGCGCACGGCACCGTTCACGCAGGCGCTGGGACTCTCGGAACAAGGCGGGGCAGATTTCAAGGGCAGATACTCTCTGATACAAAACACGAAGCGGGTGATTATGCCTGCGCGACCTGTCAGGACAAGGCCTTTCAGACCGAAGATGGCTTGCAGATGAAGACTGAGACAGCTTGAAACAAATTAGTTGCGTACGCCACTAAATTAGATATCGTGGCATATGCCTCTTTGTGACCGGATGTCGTTACAAGCTCCCCAGGAAACGCGTGGGGCGAGGCGGGAAAACGGCACGGCTCTGCCTGCTTGATCATCCAACCCCTGTCTGGATCACCTCCTATGCTGAGCCTCGTGCGCATCGCGTTGCGGCGCCCCTATACCTTTCTGGTATTGGCTATTTTCATCCTGATCATCGGCCCGCTGGCGGCCTGGCGAACGCCGACCGACATCTTTCCCGAAATCCGCATTCCGGTCATCGCGGTGATCTGGCAGTACACCGGCCTGCCGCCCGACCAGATGGCGGGGCGCATCACGTCGCCGTTCGAGCGCGTGCTGACCACCACCGTCAACGACATTCGCCATATCGAAGCGCAGTCGATGAATGGCTACGGCATCGTGAAGATCTTCTTCCAGCCCGGCGTCAACATCAGCACGGCCAACGCCCAGGTCACGTCGGTGTCCCAGGCGATCCTGCGGCAACTGCCGCCCAGCACCGTGCCGCCGCTGGTGCTCAACTACAGCGCCTCCACCGTGCCCATCGTGCAGTTGGCCCTGTCGGGCGCGGGTTTGAGCGAGCAGCGCCTGGGCGATATTGGCCTTAACCAGGTGCGCCTGATGCTCACCACCGTGCCCGGTGCGGCGCTGCCATACCCATTTGGCGGCAAGAGCCGCCAGGTGCAGATCGACCTTGATTCGGCGCGCATGCAGGCGCGCGGCCTGTCGGCGCAAGACGTCGCCACCGCCCTGGCCACGCAGAACCTGATCACGCCGGTGGGCACGCAGAAGATCGGCAGCTACGAATTCAACCTGCAACTGAACAACGCACCGTCGGATTTCCATGACCTGGAAAACCTGCCGATCAAGACCGCCGACGGCACCACCGTGCTGATCCGCGATGTGGCCACCGTGCGCGACGGCAACCCGCCGCAAACCAACATCGTGCACGTGAACGGCAACCGCTCGGTGCTGCTGCCGGTGCTCAAGACCGGCTCGGCATCGACCTTGGGCGTGATCGCCGGGATCAAGGAAAAGCTCGCGGACAACAAGGCCGCCTTGCCGCCTGACCTGAACATCGACCTGATCGGCGACCAGTCACTGTTCGTGCGCTCGGCCATCAGCGGCGTGGCCCGTGAAGGCGTGATCGCGGCGGCGCTGACCAGCCTGATGATCCTGCTGTTCCTTGGCAGCTGGCGTTCGACGGTGATCATCGCCACGTCGATTCCGTTGGCGATCCTGGCCTCGATTGCCACGCTTTCGGCTCTGGGCGAAACCCTCAATATCATGACCCTCGGCGGCCTGGCGCTGGCAGTCGGCATCCTGGTGGACGACGCCACGGTGACCATCGAGAACATCAACTGGCACCTGGAGCAGGGCAAGCCGGTGGAGACCGCGATCCTCGACGGCGCGGCGCAGATCGTCACGCCGGCGTTCGTTTCGCTGCTGTGTATTTGCATCGTGTTTGTGCCGATGTTCTTCCTCGACGGCGTGGCGCGCTTCCTGTTTGTACCGATGGCTGAGGCGGTGATTTTCGCCATGATTGCCTCGTTCATCCTGTCGCGTACGCTGGTGCCGACGCTCGCCAACTACCTGCTCAAGCCGCATGTGCACGGTGAGGACGGGCACGCGCCGTCGCGCAATCCGCTGGTGAATTTCCAACGTGGTTTCGAGCGGCGTTTTGAAGGCTTTCGCGAGCGCTACCACAGCGTGTTGGACAGTGCCTTGCACCATCGCCGCACGGTGGTGATCGGCCTGCTGGCGTTTGTTGCGGTGTCGTTTGCGCTGGTGCCGTTCCTGGGGCGCAACTTCTTCCCGGAGGTCGATTCCGGGCTGATCCTGCTGCACGTGCGTGCCCCGGTGGGCACGCGGGTGGAAAGCAACGCGCACTTGATCGCCGACATCGAGAACGCGATCCGGCGCAAGGTCCCGGCCAATGAGCTCAAGGCGTTGGTCGACAACATCGGCCTGTCGATCAGTGGCATCAACGTGGTGTACAACAACACCGGCACCGTGGGCTCCCAGGACAGCGACATTCAGATCAGCCTCAATGAAGGCCACCGCCCGACGGCAGAATACATGCGCATATTGCGCGAAACCCTGCCACGCGAGTTCCCCAGTGCGGTGTTCTCGTTCCCGGCGTCGGACATCGTCGGGCAGATCCTTAACTTCGGCTCTTCGGCGCCGATTGACCTGCAAATCACCGGCAATAACCTGGCGGGCAACTTCACGTACGCCAGCGCGTTGCTGCGGGATATTCGCCGGGTGCCGGGCGTGGTCGATGCGCGCATCCAGCAGTCGCGGCAATTGCCGACGTTCAATATCGACGTGGACCGCACCCGCGCGCAATTGGTCGGCTTGACCGAGCGTGACGTGACCAACAGCCTGGTGGTCAACCTCGCCGGTTCCAGCCAAGTGGCGCCGACCTTTTGGTTGAACCCGGCCAACGGCATTTCCTACCCGATCGTGATGCAAACCCCGCAGTACAGCCTTGAAAGCCTGGCGGCGTTGCACAACCTGCCGTTGAGTGGCGGCAGCGGGGCGGCCACCGACCAGACATTGGGCGGCCTGGCGAATATCCAGCGCAGCCACAGTAATTCGGTGTTCACCCAATCGGATATCCAGCCGGTGGTCGAAGTGCTGACCGCGATTCAGGACCGCGACCTCGGTGGCGTTGCCGCCGATATCCAAAAGATCATCGCCGCCCACGCCGGTGAAGTACCGACCGGCTCCAAGGTCATCCTGCAAGGCCAGGTACAGACCATGAACGCCGCGTTCAGTGGCTTGCTGTTCGGCCTGCTCGGCGCGGTGGTGCTGATCTACTTGCTGATCGTGGTCAACTTCCAGTCCTGGGCCGACCCGTTTGTGATCATCACTGCGTTGCCGGCGGCATTGGCGGGCATCGTGTGGATGCTGTTTGTCACGCACACGCCGCTGTCGGTGCCGGCGCTGACCGGGGCGATCATGTGCATGGGCGTGGCCACTGCCAACGCCATTTTGGTGGTGAGCTTCTGTCGCGAACGCCTGGCGGTGCACGGCGATGCGGTGCAGGCCGCGCTCGAAGCCGGCTTCACGCGGCTGCGGCCGGTGTTGATGACGGCCATTTCGATGATCATCGGCATGGCGCCCATGGCCTTGGGCCTGGGCGAGGGCGGCGAGCAGAACGCGCCACTGGGCCGCGCGGTGATCGGCGGCCTGGCGTTTGCCACCGTCGCCACGTTGATTCTGGTTCCGTTGATTTTCAGTCTTGTCCACGGGCGTCGCCAGCACGCCACGCGTGCGACCACCGTTACCCAAGGGGTTTGACATGTCCGTTTCCGTTTCTAAATCCAAGTCTTCCCGTGGCCTGCTGTGGCTGATCGTGGGCGCGGCAGTGGTGGTTGTTATCGTCGGTGTCGGCATCGGCGTGCGCGCCAGTGAATCGCGCGACCTCAAGACCTGGACCGACGCCCAGGCGCTGCCCAGCGTCAACCTGATCAAGCCGGTGGTGCAAGCCCAGGGCCCGGTGCTCAACCTGCCGGGGCGGATGGAGGCGTATTCACGCGCGTCGATCTTCGCCCGGGTCAACGGCTACCTGAAATCCTGGAATGTCGACATCGGCACCCGCGTCAAAGCCGGGCAAGTGTTGGCTGAAATCGACACCCCGGAACTCGACCAGCAACTGCTGCAGGCCCGTGCCACATTGGCCTCGGCCCAAGCCGATGAGCACCTCGCCGAAACAACCGCCAAACGCTGGCAGGCCATGCTGGCGAACGACTCGGTGTCGCGCCAGGACGTGGATGAACGCACCGGCGACCTGACCGCCAAGCAAGCCAAAGTGGCGGCGGCCAAGGCCAATGTCGACCAGCTGGTCGCAACCAAGGGCTTCCAGCATCTGGTCGCGCCGTTTGCCGGTGTGGTCACCGCGCGCAGCACTGACGTAGGCGCGTTGATCAGCGCGGGCGGGACCGCCGGCAAGGAGCTGTTTGCGGTGGCCGATGTCAGCCGCCTGCGCGTGTATGTGCAGGTGCCACAAACCTTCTCGCCACAGATTCGCGAAGGCACCACCGCGCGCCTCAGCGTGCCGGAGTACCGCGTCGAAACCTTCACCGGCAAAGTGATTGCCACCGCCGACGCGGTCAACGCCGCCTCCGGCAGCACACTCGTGCAATTGCTGGTGGACAACCCCGGTGGCCGCTTGCTGCCCGGCGGCTACACCAGCGTGCAGTTTGACCTGCCGGTGCAGGCCGACGTCATCCGCGTGCCGTCCAGCGCCTTGGTGTTCGATGACAAGGGCATGCGCGTCGCGACCCTGGACGCCAACAACCATGTGCACTTCAAGACCGTCAGCATCGCTCGCGATTTTGGTGACAGCGTCGAAATCGCCAGCGGCCTGCAAGCTGCCGACCGCGTGATCGACACGCCGCCCGATGGCCTGGCTGATGATGATTCGGTGCAGCTGGCGGTCGCTGCCACTGAGGTCAAACCCCATGGCTAAGCGCAATGTGCTGGGTTTGATCGCCACGTTGAGCCTGGGCGCCTGCTCGTTGGCGCCACCGCTGAACGTGCCGCAAACACCAATGGCCGCGCAGTTTCACACCCAAGGGCCCTGGACGGTCGGCACGCCGAACGATCAGGCCAACCGGGATGGCTGGTGGCACGTGTACAACGACCCGCAGCTGGATGCGATGCAGCAGCAGTTGCTGAAAAACAACGCCGACCTGAGCGCGGCGCTCGCGCATTACCAGCAATCTCAAGGGTTCCTGGCCCAGGACCGTTCGGGGCTGTTCCCGAAGATCTCGGCCATTGGCAACGGCCAGCGCATTCGCCAGTCAGACACCAAGCCGTTGCGCTCGGCCACTTCACCGGATGTCTACAACTCCGCGACCCTGGGCCTTGAAGTCGACTATGAAGTCGACCTGTGGGGCCGCGTGCGCGACACCGTGGCCGCCGGCACCAGCGACTCTGATGCGGCCAAGGCAGACCTGGCGTCGGTACGCTTGAGCCTGCAGGCGCAACTGGCCGACAGCTACATCCGCCTGCGCGGTATCGATTGGCAGAACCAGTTGCTGGCGCAGACGCGCGACGCTTACGCCAAGGCCCTTGGCCTGACCGAAGGTTTGCATGGCGGCGGTATCGTCTCCGGCCTGGATGTGGCGCGGGCGCGTACGCAGTTGTCGACGGTTAAATCGCAGCTCAGCCAGAGCCAGGTGCAACGGGCGCTGCTGGAGCATTCGATAGCGGCGATGCTCGGTGAGTCGGCTTCCACTTATAGCGTCGCCGTGAACGTGGCGCCGATTGCCTTGCCGAACGTGCCGACCGGCGTGCCTTCCAGCCTGTTGCAGCGTCGGCCGGATATTGCGGCTGCCGAGCGTCGTATTGCTGCGGCCAATGCGCGGATTGGCGTCGCCAAGGCGGCGTGGTTCCCGCAGATCACGCTGAGCGCCCAAGGCGGTTATCAGAGTGACGAGTTTGCCCGCTTGCTCAGCGCGCCCAACCTGTTCTGGGCCATCGGCCCATCACTGGTGGGCACCCTGTTTGACGGCGGCGCGCGCCAGGCCCAGGTGGATATCGCCAAGGCCTCCACCGATGAAGCGGCGGCCAAATACCGGGGCGTGGTGTTGGGTGCGTTCGAGCAGGTGGAGGACAACCTGTCGCAAATCGCCGGCCTGGGCACGGCCCTGGATGATCAGCGTGATGCGGCGGCTGCAGCGCAATACGCCGAAGACCTGTCCACCTCG
The DNA here is from genome assembly GCF_047943075.1 of Pseudomonas sp. NFX183. Classification (NCBI taxonomy): domain Bacteria; kingdom Pseudomonadati; phylum Pseudomonadota; class Gammaproteobacteria; order Pseudomonadales; family Pseudomonadaceae; genus Pseudomonas; species Pseudomonas sp. NFX183. The sequence continues at coordinate 4,931,882 of NZ_CP181333.1, forward strand.
CGTTATCGCCAGGGCGCCGTGGCGTACCTGGATGTGGTAACTGCGCAAGTGGCGGCGCTGGAAGCCAAGCGCAGCGTGTTGCAATTGCAAACTCAGCAATTGAGCGCCAATGTGGGCCTGATCAAGGCGCTGGGCGGCGGATGGAACGTGGCTCAATTGGCTGCGTCGACCCCTGATGAAACCAAGGAGAAGTGAGCATGACCGAGTACGTACCCCCGAAAGTCTGGACCTGGGACACTGAAAGCGGCGGCACCTTTGCCAGTATCAACCGGCCAATCGCCGGTGCGACTCACGAGCAGGAATTGCCGGTTGGCAAGCACCCGTTGCAGCTGTATTCGCTGGCCACGCCCAATGGCCAGAAGGTCACGATCCTGCTGGAAGAGCTGTTGGCCCTGGGGCACGCCGGCGCGGAATACGACGCCTGGCTGATCAAGATCGGTGACGGTGATCAGTTTGGCAGCGGGTTTGTGGCGGTGAACCCGAATTCGAAGATCCCGGCGTTGCTGGACCGCAGTGGGGATACGCCGATTCGGGTGTTCGAATCGGGGGCGATTTTGCAGTACCTGGCGCAGAAGTTTGGGGCGTTCTTTCCCACTGAGCCGGCGGCGCGTGCGGAGTGTTTGTCGTGGTTGTTCTGGCAGATGGGCAGTGCGCCGTACCTGGGCGGCGGGTTTGGGCATTTTTATGCGTATGCGCCGAGCAAGATGGAGTACCCGATCAATCGGTTTGCCATGGAGACCAAACGCCAGCTGGATGTGCTGGATCAGCGGTTGGCGGTGAGTGAGTACATTGCCGGGGATGAGTACACCATTGCGGATATTGCGATCTGGCCTTGGTATGGCGGGTTGGTCAAAGGCCGGTTGTATGGGGCTTCGGCGCAGTTTTTGTCGGTGCATGAGTACAAGCATGTGCTGCGTTGGGCGGACGCGATTGAGGCGCGGCCGGCGGTGCAGCGGGGGCGCAGGGTGAATCGGGTTTCTGGGGAGGTTTCGGAGCAGTTGCGTGAGCGGCATGATGCGAGTGATTTGGACTGACTTTTTTTTTGGGGGGGTACATATCCGTTGCTGCGGTAACGGCCACTGGCGGTTCCGCTCTTACAGCGGGTCACTTTTGGCAAACGCCCCAAAAGTAACCAAAAGGTCTTTGCCCCACCACTCGGCACCTCGCCTAGGCTCGGTGTGCCCTCACTCCGGCTTGAATCCGTGGGCCGCCGCGACGGGCCATCCATGGCCCAACGCGGCTAACCCGGCGTCCTGCCGGGTTACCCACGGATTCAAGCCTGCGTTCGGCCAGCGTGGTTGACGGGGCCTGTTAGATCACAAGCAAGATCAAAAGCAAAAGCACGGCGGCCTAGTAGCCGACCTGAGTGGTAGAAGCAAAAGCAGATCAACAGCAGATCAACACACCTCTATCTGATGCACAGAGCTCCAAATGTGGGAGCGAGTTCAGCCGCCAGCACATCACTGCTTTTGCTTTTCTGTGGGAGCTGGCTTGCCTGCGATGCAGACACCTCGGTGTATCAGTGACACCCAGCTGATGCCATCGCAGGCAGCCAGCTCCCACCTTTGATTGAGTTCAGGTTCCAGAATCAGGCCGGCTGTCAGGCCGCCTCGGTTTGGCTTCTACCACTCAGGTCGGCTACTAGGCCGCCGTGCTTTGCTTTTGATTTTGATCTTAGGCAGCCCACGCTCCAAAGCCTGCGTGAGGGCACACCGAGCCCAAGCGAGGTGCCAAGTGGTGGGGCAAGAGCCTTTTGGTTACTTTTGGGCCGACCGCCAGCCTGGGGCTTGGCTCCGCACGGTTTAACTTAAAAAGCCGGTGCTGACCGCCACGATCAGGAAAATCCCTAGCAGCGCGCGGTAGATCACGAACGGCCAGGTGGAGAACCGCTCCAGAAACTTCATCAGGCCCCAGATGGCGAAGAACGCCGAGACGCTGGCGACCACCAGCCCGAAGATCAAGTGCGACCAGGCGTGGGCGGGCATGTCGGCGTGCAGCAGCACCCACAGTTCTTTCAAGCCGGCGAGGGCGATGGCCGGCAGGCCCAGCAGGAAGGAAAAGCGCGCAGCTTCTTCACGCTTGAAGTTCAGGAACAGCGCGGCGGTGAGTGTCGAACCGGAGCGCGACACCCCAGGGATCAGCGCGCCAATCTGCGCGATACCGACAATCAGCGCATCGCGCAGGCGCATTTCGCTCATCTCACGGGTGTGGCGCGCGCGCACTTCGGCCACTGCCAGCAATACCGCCATCACCACGCAGGCAATCCCGATCACCATCAGGCCGCGTAACGGCGAGTTGCAGGTATTCAGGGTCGAAGACAGCGCCAGGCCGGCAATCCCAATCGGGATAGTGGCCAACACAATCGCCACGGCCAGTTTGAACCACCGGTCGTTGTAGTCGCCCCGGCGCACCGCACTGATGCTGCCGGTGGTCACCTGGCGCACGTCACGCCAGAAGTAACTGACCACCGCCGCCAGCGCCGCCAACTGCATGGCCGCGGAAAACGCCGAACCCGGGTCTTGCCAGCCGAGCAGGGCGGGCACCACTCGCATGTGGGCTGTGGACGACACCGGCAATAGCTCGGTAATGCCCTGGATGACGCCCAGGATGAAGATCTGCAGGTAGTCCAGAGAGGCAAAGCCCACATCCAGGCCGGCGGAACAGACGTTTGTCACAATACGTGTCCTTGAAAAAGGGGCTTTAGAAGAAGCAGTAGGCGAAGTTTATTCTAAATGTTTCAGGATATTGGACGCGGAGTAGCAAATCCGCAATCGGTTCAGCAAACAGAAAGGTTATGCAATGTATTGGCGTGTGTATCACTTTTGTGAACAATGGGGCTTTGCGTATTTTCACCGAGAGCCCAATGCCTGAAACCACCGTCGAATTGATCCAGACCGGCCCCGATGCGTCTGAGCTGATCCGTAATCTTTACCAGTACTATGCCTATGAGTCGTCAGACTGGGAGCAGGAAGATGTGGAGTCGGATGGCCGTTTCTATATCCATGACGAGCACCTGACCCGCTACTGGCAAGACCCGCAATGGAGCGCCAACCTGCTGCTGGTGGATGGCTACATCGCCGGCTTCCTGCTGATCGAAGGCAGCGAGCTGCCGGGCATCGACGCACTGGAACTGGCCGACCTGTTCATCCTCAAGCGCTACCGCCGCAAAGGCATTGGCCGCGCTATCGCCACCCAAGTGCTGCGCAGTGGTGAGACCAATTGGCTGGTGCGGTTCTACGATCAGGATGAAGTGTCCCAGGCGTTCTGGCGCGCGGTGCTCGATGACCTGCCGCGCCCGGTGCAGATGCTTGAGCTGGATGACGATCCGCAGTTGGTCAGTTATTTGATTACGCGGACCGCGCTGCACTAAACACGATGTTGAACTTAGCCGGGCACGGCGGCACTTGGACTCGTCGGCCGGTTTCGCCCTGAATGGCACAGGCCAAGGCCGTGGCATCTACTCTATTCGCAGCGCTTTTTGCCTGAATATCCGAAGGGCACGGTGACCCGCCGTGGCCTGGGTACGGGTAAACAACTCAAATGCCAAAGCCCTAATCACTGCCGCTAGGCACCCGCGTTGAACAACACTTGCTGCATCGCCTGCGGCGGTTGCCCGAACGCGCGCAGAAACGCCTGGCGCATGCGCTCGCGGTCACCGAAGCCGGTTTCGCGGGCCACCACTTCGACCGGGTGACGGCTGGTTTCCATCATCGCCCGGGCAGCTTCCACCCGCAGCGACTCGATGGCCTTGGCCGGTGTCTGCCCGGTTTCTTCGCGGAACACCCGGCTGAATTGGCGCGGGCTCAGCCGAGCCACCTCGGCCAGGGCTTCCACCGACAGGTCGTGGGTCAGGTTTTCGCGGGCATAGGCCAGGGCCAGTTGCACGCGGTCGGACTTGGGGTCCAGTTCCAGTAACGCCGACAATTGCGATTGCTCACTGCCGCGGCGCTGGGCAATCACCAGCTTGCGGGCGATACGCCGGGCGAGGTCGCTGCCCAGGTCGGCTTCCACCATGGCCAATGCCAGGTCCACCCCGGCGCTCATGCCGGCGCCGGTCCAGACCTGGCCGTCAACCACGAACAGTTTGTCTTCTTCGAGCTGAATATCCGGGTAGCGCTTGCGAAATGCCGGCGCGTGAATCCAGTGGGTGGTGGTGCGCTTGCCTTCGAGCAAACCGGCTTCGGCCAGCACGAAAATGCCCATGCACAGCGAGGCCACGCGCCGCGACTGCGCAGAGGCGGCTTTGACCACTTCCAGCAGGTTGGCCTCGGGCAGGCGAAATTCCAGGTAGCCGCTGACGATCAGCGTGTCATAACCCTGTGGCCGAATCGGGCTGGTATTCACCGAAAAACCCTGAGAGGTCATGACGGCGCCGCCGCTCTCCGAGACCAGATGAAACTCATAAGCCGGTTCACCGCGCAGCAGGTTCGCGCACTCGAACACCGAACCCAGGCTGAGGCTCAGGGACTGGAAGTTCGGGTAAACCATCAGCGCAACGCTGTGCATCGTCATTCTCCAAGGGGCGTGGGAGAGGGGATTGTCGACGGGTGCCAGGCAAACGGCAACCGACTTTGTGCCATGTCCGAAATCCTTGCGGATATGACATTGTTGAAGTTTTTCTCGACGCCTAACATCTCCTCAACGAACTAGACGACTGGTCTAATCGGGACGAGATGAATGATGACTAACGCGACTAACAGTACAAGGCAGACCATTCTGGATACGGCGCAATTGATTGTGAGCCGCAAAGGATTTTCTGCCGTGGGGTTGAACGAAATACTTCAAGCCGCCGATGTACCCAAGGGGTCGTTTTATCACTACTTCCATTCCAAAGATGCATTCGGCGTGGTCTTGCTCGATACCTATTTCGACCAATACCTCAAAGGCATGGAGCAACTGTTCCAGCAACCCGGGCTGCCCTGGGCCGCCAGGTTGATGCGCTATTGGCACACCTGGATCGACAACCAGACCGGCTGCACCGACGCGGGCAAATGCCTTGCCGTCAAACTCGGTGCCGAGGTGTCAGACCTTTCAGAACCAATGCGTTTGTCCCTGCAGCGCGGCACCACTCGCACCATCGCCTTGCTGGCCGAGGCCTTGCAGCACGGCATCCAGGACGGCTCGCTGGCGGTTCAGCAACACCCCGAAAGCCTGGCTCGGCGCTTGTACGCGCTGTGGTTGGGGACCAGCGTCATGAGCAAGATCACCCGAACATCCGCGCCTTTTGACGAGGCGCTGCTGCTGACCCGACAGTTATTGGGTTGCCCTGAACCTGCTGATGCATACACCTACTGAAACCATCGATCGAGGCACTGGAAAATGAAAGTATTAATGGTACTGACCTCTCACGACCAGCTTGGCAATACCGGTCGTAAAACCGGCTTCTGGCTCGAAGAATTTGCGGCGCCCTATTACACCTTCAAAGACGCGGGTGCCGAACTGGTGCTGGCATCCCCGGCCGGCGGCCAGCCACCGCTGGACCCGGTCAGCGATCAGCCGGATGCACAGACCGAGCAAACCCGTCGCTTTGCTGGCGACCCGGCGGCCCAACAGGCCCTGGCCAGCACCGTCAAGCTGGACACGGTCAACGCCGACGACTTCGACACCGTGTTCTACCCAGGCGGCCATGGCCCGCTGTGGGACTTGGCCGAATCGCAAACGTCGATCGCACTGATCGAAGCGTTTGAGCGTGCCGGCAAGCCGATCGGTTTTGTCTGCCATGCGCCGGGCGCTCTGCGTCATGTCAAGGCCGTGAATGGCGAGCCGCTGGTCAAGGGCCGTCGTGTTACCGGTTTTTCCAACGCTGAAGAAGCTGCGGTTGGCCTGACCGATGTGGTGCCGTTCCTGATTGAAGATGATTTCAAGGCGCTCGGCGGCCACTATGAAAAGGGCGCTGATTGGCAGTCCTTTGTGCTCGAAGACGGCTTGCTGGTGACCGGGCAGAATCCTGCCAGTTCCAGTGCTGTGGCCAAGGCCCTGCTCACACTCACCGCCTGAATTAATCACACACGTTATTGATTGGCGGCTCCTTGGAGCCGCCAATGCTTTTGCTCGCCCTGAATTTGGAAATTTCACATGACTCATCATTTAAATACCCCGGTAAAACTGGGCCATCACACGCTCAATAACCGTGTTGTCTTGCCGCCTCTGACGCGTCAACGCAGCGCGCAACCCGGCGATATCGCCACCGACCTGATGGCCGAGTATTACCGCCAGCGCGCCACGGCCGGTTTCATGGTCAGCGAAGGCACGCAGATCGAACCGCGCGGCCAGGGTTACGCCTGGACGCCGGGTATCTACAGCCCGGCGCAGATCGACGGCTGGCGCAAAGTCACCGACGCCGTGCATGCCGAAGGTGGCGTGATCTTCGCCCAGCTGTGGCATGTGGGGCGCGTGTCCCATAACGCGCTGCAACCGGAGGGCGCCGCACCGGTCGCGCCGTCGGCCATTGCGGCGGAGCAGGCAAAAGCCTTTATCGAAACCGGGCCTGGCGTCGGCGAGCTGATGCAGCCGCCCGTGCCGCGTGCGTTGAGCAGGCTGGAAATTGAAGAACTGGTAGGGCACTACGCACAGGCGGCGCGCAATGCATTGGATGCCGGTTTTGATGGGGTGGAAATCCACGCCGCCAATGGTTACCTGGTCAACCAGTTCATCTCGGCTCACGCCAACCAGCGTGACGACGAATACGGTGGCTCGCTGCACAACCGCCTGCGCTTTCTGCGCGAGATCGTTGAGGCCGTGACCGCCGTGGTCGGCCCGCAGCGCCTGGGTGTGCGTTTTTCTCCGCTGTTCAGCGGCACGGATCAGGACCGCGTGTACATCGGCCTGGTCGAGGAAGATCCGCATCACACCTACATTGAAGCGATCAAGGTGCTCGAGGCATCGGGCATTGCCTATGTGTCTATCGCCGAGGCTGACTGGGACAACGCTCCCGACCTGCCCGAAACCTTCCGTCAGGCGGTGCGCAGCACGTTCAGCGGGCGCATCATCTACGCCGGTCGCTACACCGCTGAGCGCGGGGCAAAATTGGTGGAGGCGGGGCTGGCAGACTTGATTGCCTTCGGCCGTCCGTTCATTGCCAACCCGGACCTGCCGCAGCGACTGTTCAACGGCTGGCCGCTGAACCCGTTGCGGGCGCAGGGCATGTACGGCGGCTCGGAAGAGGGCTACACCGATTACCCGGCGTTCGCCGAGTAACTAGTCGATGCCCCGGCGCGGATCCGTTGTCGGGGCCGTCGAGCAGTGGCGCGGCGGTGAAGGCGGTGGGGCAGGCAACAACATGGTGACCGTGCCGCCGCCATCGCAGCCTCGCTGGAGCTCTACAACTGCCAGCGTTGATCTTCAGCAGGGCGGATGAGCGTCATTCCACGCGCAACACAATCTTGCCAATGTGATCGCCGCCTTCCATCCGCGCATGGGCCTGGGCGGCGTCGGTGTATTCGTACACCTTGTCGATCATCGGCAGGCAGCGTCCGGCGGACAGTACCGGCCACACGTATTCGCGCAGCTGTTCGGCAATGGCAGCCTTTTCGTCCTTGGTGCGTGCGCGCAGCAAGGAGCCGGTGATCACGGCGCGCTTGCCGAGGATGGTCAGCAGGTCGACGTCATTGGCCTTGCCGCCGCCGAGGAAGCCCAGCATCACCAGGTGCCCGTCCATGGCCAGGGACTTGAGGTTATTGTTCAGGTACGAGGCGCCCATGATGTCGAGGATCACATTCACGCCCTTGTTGTCGGTCTTCTGCGCGATGACCTCGGCGAAGTCCTGCTCGCGGTAGTTGATCGGCTCGGCGCCCAGCTTGGCGATCGCCGCACATTTGTCGGCGCTGCCGGCGGTGGCGAACGCCTGGATACCGTATTCGCGGCACAGCATCAACGCGGTGGTACCGATGCCGCTGGTGCCGCCGTGGATCAGCACGCTCTGGCCAGTATGAGCATCACCCAGGCCAAACAGGTTGGCCCAGACGGTGAAGAAGGTTTCCGGCACGGCGGCGGCTTGAATCCAGTCCATGCCATCCGGAATCGGCAAGGCCTGGCTGGCAGGCACCGCGCAAAATTGTGCATACCCACCGCCGTTAGTCAGGGCACACACCTTGTCACCCAGCGCGTACTCGCTGACACCCTCGCCCAATGCAACCACTTCACCCGCCACTTCCAAGCCTGGAATGGGGCTCATGCCAGGTTTCATCGGGTACTTGCCGGCGCGCTGCAACGCATCCGGGCGGTTGACGCCGGCCGCGTGCACGCGAATCAGGATTTCACCGGGCCCTGCCACCGGCACATCGGCCCGGCGCGGTTGCAGGACCTCGGGGCCGCCAGGGGCGGTGATTTCGATCAGGGTCATTTCTTTTGGCAGTGACATGTGCGATTACCTGCAACGATGAGCGTATGAGTTGGGACCGCGTCGGGCAGTCGCCGGTTCAGCCGCATCATACCCAGGGTCAGCGCGTGTCGAAAAAAAGCCGGGCAAGCCCGGCAAAATAAGGAGAGGGTGATTCACTCGCTTCAGCGATTGAGGAACGCCAACAAGTCTTCGTTCAGCTGCTGGGTGTGGGTGGCGGCAAAACCGTGCGGCGCATCCTTGTACACCTTCAGCTGTGCGCCCTTGATCATCTCGGCCGCGACTTTACCGGTGGTTTCGAACGGTACGACCTGGTCGCCGTCACCGTGGATCACCAGGGTGGGCACCTCGATCTTGGCCATGTCCGGGCGGAAGTCGGTCTCGGAGAATACGGTGACACAATCCACGGTCGATTTAAGCGACGCCAGCAGCGCGACCTGCAAGGTCTGCGTCAGCACGCCCTGGGAGACTTTCTGGCCCTTGTTGATGCCATAGAACGAGGCATTGAAGTCGCTGATAAATTGCGCGCGATCCTTCAGCAGCCCGGCCTTGATGCCATCAAACACCGCGGTAGGCACGCCCTGCGGGTAATCCGGTTTTTGGCCGAAGATCGGCGTGACGGCGCCCAGCAGCACGAGGCCGGCCAAACGCGAGTTGCCGTGGCGAGCGATGTAGCGCGCCACATCGCCGCCGCCCATCGAGAAGCCCACCAGGGTCACCTCCTTGAGGTCCAGGTGTTCGATCAGTTGGGCGATATCGTCGGCGAAAGTGTCGTAGTCGTTACCGGTCCACGGTTGGTCCGAGCGGCCAAAGCCCCGGCGGTCGAAGGCGATGGTGCGAAAGCCACGGCTGCTCAGGTATTCCATCTGGTATTCCCACATGTCGGCATCCAGTGGCCAACCGTGGCTGAACAGCACGGGCTTACCGCTGCCCCAATCCTTGAAATAAATCTGGGTACCGTCTTTGGCAACGAATGTGCTCATGGAAAACTCCTTGGGGTCAGGGGGCAAAAGCTCAGTCTCACTATCGCGTTAAACCGGCCCAGGGGCTTGTACGGATGTGCTCGGTTGAACGCTTGCGCGTCTGCATTGGTCCACTGACCTCTACCGTCAGTTCAACAGGTGAACCAAATGGCCAAGACTTACAGCTACGCCGCTCGGGATTCCAAGGATGCACTCAAGCCTTTTACCTTCGAGCGCCGCGCGCCGGGGTCGGACGACGTCCAGATCGATATTCTCTATTGCGGCGTGTGCCACTCCGACCTGCACACCGCGCGTAACGAATGGCACAACACCTTGTACCCGTCGGTGCCCGGCCATGAAATCGTCGGCCGCGTCACGGCCGTCGGTGCCAACGTGAAAAAATTCAAGGTCGGTGACCTGGCCGGTGTCGGTTGTATGGTCGACAGTTGCCAGCACTGCGCATCCTGCGCCGAGGGCGAGGAGCAATACTGCGAGAACGGCTTTACCGGCACCTACAATGGCCCGGTGTTCGGCGGCGAAAACACCTTTGGCGGCTACTCGGACAATATCGTGGTCAAGGAGAAGTTCGTGCTGCGCATCTCCCACGATTCGAACCTGGCGGCCGTGGCGCCGCTGCTGTGCGCGGGCATTACCACTTACTCGCCGCTGCACCACTGGAAGGTGGGGCCCGGCAAAAAAGTCGGGGTCGTCGGCCTCGGCGGGCTAGGGCATATGGCGGTGAAGATCGCGCATGCCATGGGCGCGCATGTCACGCTGTTCACCACCTCGCCGAACAAGCGCGAAGACGGCCTGCGCCTGGGGGCCGACCAAGTGGTGGTGTCAAAGAACCCGGACGAGATGGCCAAGGTCGTCAACAGCCTGGACTTCATCCTCAACACCGTTGCCGCGCCGCACGACCTCGATGCGTTTCTCAATCTGCTCAAGCGCGATGGCACCATGACGCTGGTCGGCGCACCCGACAGCCCGCATCCGTCGCCGACGGTGTTCAACCTGATCTTCAAACGCCGCAGCCTGGCCGGTTCGTTGATTGGTGGCATCCAGGAAACCCAGGACATGCTGGACTTCTGCGCCAAGCACAAGATTGTCTCGGACATCGAGATGATCGACATCCAGGGCATCAACGAGGCGTACGAGCGGATGCTCAAGGGCGATGTGAAGTATCGCTTCGTGATTGATATGGAGAGCTTGAAGAAGGAAAGTCACGCGGCTTGAAACGCGGCAGGCCTACGGTGGGAGCGAGCTTGCTCGCGAAAGCGCATTGACAGTCAACAGAGTCATCGACTGATCCATCGCCTTCGCGGGCAAGCCCGCTCCCACATTTGTTCAGTGCGAGCCGTTAAGCCGACAAGTGCTCGTAGAGAATCGTCGCACCCACCAGCATCAACACCACGCCGCCGACCATTTCGGCGCGCTTGCCCACCACCGTGCCCAGCACCCGACCGAGCATCATGCCGATGGTTACCATGGTCATGGTCGCCAGGCCGATGGCTGCCGACGCCACCAGAATATTCACATCGATAAAGGCCAGGCCCACGCCGACGGCCATCGCATCAATGCTGGTCGCAAAGGCGGTAATGGCCAGGATCATGAAGGAATGCTGGGTCGGCTTTTCCGCCTCCTCATCGTCCGCCTTGAGCCCGTTGTAGATCATGTGCAAGCCCAGTGCGACCAGCAGGGTAAAGGCGATCCAGTGATCCCAGTCCTCCACCCAACGCGTGGCTGCATGGCCGATGGCCCAGCCGATCATCGGCGTGATGGCTTCGATCACACCAAAGATCAGGCCGGCGCGCAGTGCTTCGATCAGACGCGGTTTGTGCAGGCTGGAGCCTTTGCCGATGGCCGCCGCAAAGGCGTCCGTGGACATGGCCAGGGCGAGAAAAATCAGGGAAATGGGGTTCACGGTGAGGCTTCCAGTCGGGCTGTATGAGTCAACGACACAACCACACGCCCGACTTTAGGCATGGATGTGTCGCTGGTCTCACCAACCTCAACGGTGTTCGTACCACGGCAGGTTGCCGAATATGTTGATACGAACGCTTCTGAGCGGGTCAGAAGCCGGTTACTCCCCAACGAAGGGGCGCATCATAGACAGCCAAATATGAAAATTCCGTTAACGCCCTTCAAATACCGGTGGGCGGCGCTCCATACGCTCTGGCCGACGTCGGCGCCGTGGATCACCATGCCGACGCGCTGGGCGGCGAGGGCGACGGAGTCTTGCGAGGTTGGGTAGCGGGCGAAGAACGATCGGAGTGCGCCATATCATTAGTTCTTTAAACGTAACTGCGTGGGAAAGCTCCTTTTGAGCACTCTCAGCGTAGCTAGCGTGGGACCGGGGTTTGTAATGGTTGGCTATAACCAGGCGCGCCCGCCGACGAAAATCATTTTTGACACCAGCTCCACGATGTTTTTCACCTCAAGTTTCTTCATCAGCCGTGCCCTGTGCACTTCCACCGTACGGTGAGAGATCGCCAGGCGCTGGGCGATTTCCTTGGATTTAAGACCGTTGACGATGTGCATGGCGATTTCCCGCTCCCGTGGCGTCAGGTCGCCGGTGCCCTGGTGCGTGCGGTCCAGGCGCTCGAAGTGCCAGATCATCAGCTTGAACGGGTCTCTGGGCGTGAGGGTGTAGCCGTGGGACTTGGCCCAGAACACCTCGCCGCTTTTGTGCTGCATGAAGCGTTCATCGGAGTAGAAGCCGTTCTCGCTCTCCAGCAGCCAGTCGTGGCTACGCTTGCCGATGGCGTGATAATCGGCCTGGGACGGGTAGATCAGCAGGGTCAGTTGGTTGACCAATTCGTCGCGCGAATAGCCGAACAACTGCAGGAAGGCCTCATTGCAATCGACCATCACGCGGTTGCGCGTGACCAGTTGCGGGGCCGGGGAGAGCTGGAACGCCAGGCGTTCGATATCTTGAAGTTGCTGGGTAAACGCGTTCATTGGGCATCCTGCCTCGTTGCTTTTCTCACCGGGCTACTTATCCATGTAAGTAGTTACACGAATTGGCGAGCGCTCAGCGGTGCGTCATTGTAGGTAAATGTCCGCATCAAAAATAGAAGAAATTGATTATGCCAGCTGATTGCGTCTCCATTGTTGCCGCCGGTCATTCGCGTTTTGGTCGCCTGGAAGGCACCACCCTTGAAGACCTGATCGTGCAGGTTACCCGCGAAGCCCTGGCCGATGCGGCCATTGATGCGTCGCAAATCGATGCGTTGTTCCTGGGGCACTTCAACTCGGGGTTGGTGCCTGACGGGTTTGCCAGCTCCTTGTTGTTGCAGGCCGACCCGGGCTTGCGCTTCAAACCCGCCACGCGGTGTGAAAACGCCTGTGCGTCGGGCTCGGCCGCGATTCAGGCTGGGATCAACGCGATCCTCTCCGGCAGCGCCGACCTGGTGCTGGTGGTCGGCGCCGAGAAGATGACCCACACGTCCACCGCCGAGGTCACCCAGGCCCTGGCCGGCGCCGGTTATCAGAACGACCCGGCCGAAGCCGGCTTGAGTTTCCCGCAGTTGTTCGGCCGTGCGGCGCGCCAATACACCGAGCGCTACCACTGCCCGCTGGGCTCGATGGCCGCCATCGCCACCAAGAACCACACCAATGCCATGGCCAACCCGCTGGCGCAAATGCACCGGGTGATGGATTTCGAACACTGCAACAACGTGTCCAAGAGCAACCCGTTTGTGGCCGAATCCCTGCGCCTGACTGATTGCTCGTTGATCAGCGACGGCGCCGCCGCGATCATCCTGGCCTCACCCAAGCGAGCGCGCGCGTTTCGTCGAGATGTGCAGATTCGTGCGATGACCCAGGTCAACGACTGCTTGCCCATTGCCCAGCGCGACATCCTGGCGTTTGAAGGCCCGCAACGGGCCATCCACTCGGCGCTGCGCGGGGCGAATATCACCCTGGCCGACCTGAGTTTCGCCGAGGTGCACGACTGCTTCACCATCGCCGAACTGCTGATCTACGAAGCCATGGGCCTGGCGCCCAAGGGCGAGGGCCATCGCGTGCTCGACAGTGGCGTGGTGCGCGCCGGCGGGCGGCTGCCGGTGAACCTCTCGGGTGGGCTCAAGGCCAAGGGGCATCCGGTGGGTGCCACCGGCGTGTCGATGCACGCCTTGGCGTTCCGCCAATTGACCGGCGAACCGATTGGCCTGGCGGTGCCCAACCCGGAGTTTGGCCTGGTGTTCAACATGGGCGGCATGGCAGTGGCCAACTACGCCTCGGTCCTGCACGCGCGCCGGTACTGACCCATGAACATTGCCAACTGGTTGCACGACACCCAGCGCCGCGACCCGCAGCGACCGGCATTGTTCGAAGGCACGCGGCAAGTGGCCGACTACGCGACCTTTGCTGCGCATGTTCGCCAGCGCGCCGCGCACTTGGTGGACCAGCACGGCGTGGTCGCCGGTGATGCGGTCGCCGTGCTGATGAAGAACAGCTGCGACTACCTGGAAGTGCTCTACGCCATCTGGTGGCTGGGCGCAGTGGCTGTGCCGATCAACGCCAAATTGCACCCGGCTGAGGCCGCGTGGATCGCCGATAACGCCCAGGCGCGCCTGATCTTTACCGACGGCGGCCGGGTATTTTCGGCGTCGCGCGACTTGCCTCAGCACTGCAAGGAACTGGACGGCCACACGCTGCCGCCGACGCGTGGCTGGCCGACCCTGGCGCAGCCGGAGCCCCGCCAGGACCAGGATCTTGCCTGGCTGTTTTACACCTCCGGCACCACCGGGCGCTCCAAGGGCGTGATGCTGTCCCACGGCAACCTGATGGCGATGTCGTTGTGTTACCCCACAGACGTGGATCCGGTCAGCGCCGATGACGCAGTGCTGTATGCCGCGCCAATGTCCCATGGCGCCGGGCTCTACAACTTCATTCATGTGCGCTGCGGCGCGCGGCATGTGGTGCCGGCTTCCCACGGTTTCGACGCCGCCGAGCTGTTTGGCCTGGCGGCCGAGCTGGGCAATGTTTCACTGTTTGCGGCGCCGACCATGGTCAAGCGCATGGTCGAACAGGCGCGGCGCCAGGGCTATCGCGGCGAAGGCATCAAAACCATCGTTTACGGTGGCGGCCCGATGTACCTGGCCGATCTGTGTGAGGCCGTCGACACCTTCGGCCCGCGGCTGGTGCAGATCTACGGCCAGGGCGAGAGCCCGATGACCATCAGCGTGCTGCCTCGCGCGCTGATCGCCGACCGCCAACGCGCAGACTGGGCCACATTGGCCGCCTCCGTCGGCCATGCGCAATCCTGTGTTGAAATCCGCATTTTCGACCCACAGCACCAGCCGGTGCCGACGGGCGAGCGCGGCGAAATCGCCGTGCGCGGTGCCACGGTGATGCAAGGCTACTGGCGCAACCCCGAGGCATCGCGTCAGACCCTGGTCGAGGGCTGGCTGTTGACCGGTGACGTCGGCTTTCTCGACGCGGCGGGTTACCTGACCCTGACGGACCGTTCCAAGGACGTGATCATCAGCGGCGGCAGCAACGTGTACCCGCGTGAAGTCGAGGAAGTGCTGGCGCAACATCCCGAGGTGTTCGAGGTGTGCGTCGTGGGAGAGCCGGATGCGCAATGGGGCGAATCGGTGGTGGCGTTTGTGGTGACGCGCAGCGGGCAACCGCTCGATGAAGCCGAGCTGACGGCCTGGTTTTTACAGCGCATGGCCTCGTTCAAGAAACCCAGGAAGTACCTGTTTCCCGGCGAATTGCCAAAGAACAGTTACGGCAAAATCCTCAAGACTGACTTGCGGCAGTGGCTGAAAGCAGCGAGTATCGCCGCGCTTTCCTAGACCCGTTTTTCATGGACAGAACATCAGACAAGGAGTCCCTTTGATGGGCAATCAAGCGCAAGACACGGTCCGCAAGCGGCGCCGTGCGTTTCTCGGTGCCACTTCCGGTCACTTGATCGAGTGGTACGACTACGGCGTCTACGGCTTTCTCGCCGTGTACATCGGCCAGGCCTTTTTCGTCTCCGATGACCCCACCACCAGCCTGTTGGCCAGCTTCGCGGCGTTTGCCCTAAGCTTTTTCATCCGGCCTCTGGGCGGGCTGTTCTTCGGTCCGCTGGCGGACAAGATCGGCCGCCGCAAAACCCTGATCATGGCGCTGGTGATGATGACCGGCTCCACCGTCATGCTCGGCCTGTTGCCCACTTATGCAACGCTTGGCATTGCTGCGCCGATGCTGCTGATTCTGGTGCGCTGCGTGCAGGGTTTCTCGGCGGGCGGCGAGATCGGCACAGTGACCAGCTTTATCTCCGAATACGCCGGCCCCGGCCGACGCGGTTTTGCCACGTGCTGGCTGATGGTCACCGCCGTGCTCGGCCTGCTGCTGGGCGGCGCTGTGGCCAATGGCATGACCTGGGTCCTGGGCGCCGAGGTGATGCAGGAATGGGCCTGGCGCGTGCCGTTCCTGATCGCCGCACCGTTGGGTTTTATCTCCATGTACATCCGCCTCAAGCTGGAAGACAGCCCGGAATTTCTCGCCTTGCAGCGCGCCGGGCAGACTTCCCGTGCACCGCTGCGCGAAGTCTGGCAGTGGAAGCGCGCGATTGCCCTGGTGTTTTTCATCATCACCTTGCACAGCTCGATCTTTTACCTGGTGCTGACCTTCGCCTCGACCTACATGGCCAAGATCCTCAAGTTCGACAGCGGCACCACGCTGCTCTATGTGTTCGTCGCGAGTTTCTCGGCTGCGTTCGTGATGCCGTTTGGCGGCGCGTTCACCGATAAATACGGACGTAAGCCGTTTCTGATGGTGATCGGCACCCTGGCCACGCTGGCGATGTTCTGGCTGTTCAAGTCGGCGCCAACCGCCACTGCCGCGTCGTTCTTCGCGCCATTGATGGCGGTGGCGATCCTGTTCGGGCTGTATGCCTCCTCGACCTATGCGCTGATGAGCGAGCTGCTGCCCACGCGCATTCGCTCCACCGGGATTGCCGTGGCGTACAACGTCCCGGTCGCAGTGTTTGGCGGCAGCGCGCCGCTGATCTCCACCTGGCTGATCAAGGTGACGGGCGACATCACTTCACCCTGGTATTTCTACGTGGCAACCGGTGTGGTGTCGTTGATCGCACTGGTGGTGCTGCGCAAGGAAGATTTCGTCGCCAGTGGCAGCCCGATGGTGGCGCCGGCGGGGGCCGTGTTGGCCCCAGCCGCCTGATCGACTGCGGTTTTCGCAAACCCGGCTACGCTGTTTCAGGTCTCATCATTGATCAACAAGAAAGACCTGACCATGAGTGAACTGCTCAACAGCGTTACCCCAAAAAGCCTGACACTCAGCGCTGCAGCACGCCACGAAACGTTGCACTCAACGCGCGCAACGTTTCGCGCGAGCGCGCATCACTGATCCGGCTATACAGCAGCACTTCACTGACGGGTAATGCGGGCAGGCCGTATTGCTCGCTCACGTCCACCGCCCCGGCCGGGGCCACGCGGTGGGCGAGGGCGGCGACCCCCAATCCGGCGCTCACTGCCGCGCCTACTGCCATCACGCCACCGCCGACAAACACTTCGGTCCAGTCGATACGCGCGGCCTCCAATGCCCTCACCGCCAGGTGCCGAACGCCACAGGGCGCGGCCATGGTCGCCATGCGCAGCGGTGCGCCGGGGCTGTGTTGCCAGTGTGGCGCCGCGAACCAGCCAAAGCGTTCCACGGCCAGCACTTCGCCGTCCTGGCGATCGCCTTCGTTGCGCACGATCACCGCGTCCAGTTCATGGCGATCAAACGCGGCCACCAGGTCGCGGGACGAGGCGATGCGCACCTCAAGAATCACCAGCGGGTCGTAGGCCGCGAGTCGGCTGAGCCAGGTGGGCAAGTCCGGCCCGGCCACGTGGTCGCTGATACCAATCACCAAACGCCGAGGCGCGTGGGCGCCCAGGTCAGCCAGCGCCCGCTCATGGGCATTGAGCAGGGCACGCGCGGCCACGATGAAGCGCTCGCCCTGGGGCGACAGCTGCACATGGCGAGGCGTGCGTACCAACAGGCGATAACCGAGGCGTTCTTCCAGGCGCTTGAGCTTCAGGCTGATGGCGGCCTGGGAGGTGTCGAGCGCCTCGGCGGCGCGGGTGAAGCTGGCGAAATCAGCCACCAGCACAAAGGCGTGCACGGTGTCGATGTCGAGGGGTTTGAGCGCGTCAGTCATATCCAATCCTTATCGCACTTATATTCGGTCATATCTTGTTGAAATCATTGCCAGTGCGCAAGCTCTGTCCACATCTTGCACAGGAGCTTTGCCATGTTTGCCAAACAGTATTCACACCGCCTGCCTGCCGACTACGACATGGACGTGATACGCCGGCGCGCCGCGCAATTGGGGCCGTTGTGGGATGACACGCAAGGGCTGCTGTTCAAGGCGTTTATCGCGCAGACCCGTGGGCAGGCGCCGGGCAATGTGTATGCGTCGGTGTACCTGTGGGCCGACCCGTTGCAGGCCGCCGACTTTCTACTCGGCGAGCGTTTTCAAAAGGTGCTCGACAGCTTTGGCCGTCCGCACATCGAAAGCTGGTTGCCGCTGGATGTGCAGCGTGGGCCCGCGCAGCACGCGTTGAGCCTGTACCGAGAGGAGTGGCCGCTGGTGCCGGGGGCGGATCGGGCGGGGATCGTCGCCGAGGAAAAACGGCGCAATCAGCAGTTGGCTGACAGCGGTGACACGTTTGCAGTATGCCTGGCGCTGGATGTGCAGGCGTGGCGGCTGGTGCGCATCACCTTGTCAAGCAAGGCGCTGGATGCGGCGCATCCCGGAACGGGCTATGAGGTGTTGTACCTGGCCCGTCCCGGGGTTCAGTTCAAGGGTTGAAACGCGCTTTTGGCTGGCTGAGCTTGCGCTCGGCCACCGCGCCAAACACCAGGCCTAGGGTGGTCCACAGCACCAGTTGGATACCCAGCGACGCTACGCGGAATTTCCACAGCAGCGCGGCCGAAAACGCCTCCGGCACTTCGTTGATCACCGGGAACAGGCTGCCGGCCACCGACACAATCACGATGTACAACGCCACACCCAGGATCGCCCCGGCCCAGATGCCACGGCGGGCAATCAGCTTGCGCGCGGCGTTGATCGCAATCACCGCGGCCGCCACTGACACCAGCAGCATCAGGAAAAACAACTTGGTGCGCTGCGCGATGGTTTCGGGGTCGCCCACCGAGGGCGGGTTGGCCGGGTACTTGAGCCCTGGCACCAGGGTAATTGCCACAAATGCCGCCAGTGCCAGCAGCGCCGCCAGGCCACGCGGGCCGACCTTGCCGATGCGCCCCAGGGCGTAAGCGAACACCAGGGCGAAGAGGCCGCCCAGTGACACGCTGTACACCACCACGCCGGTGAACAGGCCGAAGGTGCTTTGCACCTCGCGGCTCACCAGCTCCTCTTCCGGCGCATCGCCGTGCATCTGTGCCATGTGGTCTTCAAAGGCGATGGCCTTGTCGATCTGCGGTTCACCAAAGGTCTTGGCGAAGCCGAAAGCCAGCACGCCGGCGAGCAAGCCCACCAGCATCCCGCGCAGGAGTAAATGCCCTGTCATGTCGTGTCTCGCTTATCGATTAATGGCAGGGGAAACCCAGCAGGTGGCGGCCGTCGTGCACAAACTCATGCACATACATGCCTTTGAACACCGCGGTGGCGCCTTGCTCTGCGCCGACAAAATAGAGCGCCAGCAGCAACAACAGGCCGCCGAAGATCGCCCAAGGCAGAATGTCGCCCAAGGGCAGGGTGGGTAAATGCACATCAGGATTCGTTGCAGCAGTGTTAGCCATGAAAACCTCCAGGGATGACGCGTCCCGAAATGGATTGCGATTGGGCTGAAACAGGGTCTGGCTTACGGCTAAAAGGCCGAATACAGTGGCGCGACCGCGCCGGATTCGAACCGGCTTCCTCTTTCATGTTCGTTGTAACATGTTGAAACAACTTTGCCAGTCTACGCCGACTGCGCGTCGAAACAGAGTGAATTGTGATGCAGGCCACCCGGTTGACCTTGATATGCCATGCCGCCACGCCGTTGCAAAAACAGGGGCGGTTTCCCGATGACGAATCGGTAGCGATGCAATGGCAACCCGCGGCCTTGTCCCTGGCGGGTCGTTTCAAGAAAAGCCCGCGACTGGTATGTGGGCCCGAGGCCAGAACCCGGCAAACCGCCGGCTTGTTCGGCGATAACGCGCAGGTCGAAGACGCGTTGCGCGACGGTGATTTCGGCGCCTGGAAAGGCCAGGCCATCGCCCAGCTCGACAGCCATGCATTGAGTGACTGGCTGACCAACAGCGCCAGCGCGCCTCACGGCGGTGAGTCGGTGGAGCAGATTTGCGTGCGCGTCGCTGACTGGATGAAAAGTCTCGAAACCCAACCCGGGCATGTGGTGGCTATCACCCACCCGTTTGTGATTCGCGCCGCGATGCTGTACGTGTTGCAGTTCCCTGTCTCGATGTTCTACCTGATTGATGTCGAGCCGCTGTCCGCCACCGAACTGCGCTTTAACAAGGTGTGGCGCCTGCGTCTGGAAACTCACGCCTGAGCGCGTGAACATGGCAAAATCCACGCCCCGCAATGAGAGCAACCCATGAAACGCATCCTGATCATCGGCATTGGCGCCGGCAACCCTGACTACATCACGATGCAGGCCGTCAAAGCGCTGAACCGCACCGACGTGTTTTTCCTGATGGACAAGGGCCAGAGCAAAGACAAGCTGATCGACCTGCGCCGCGAGATTTGCGAAACCTACATCACCGAGCCTGGTTACCGTTTCGTCGAGGCCGACTGCCCCGAGCGCGTGCGCGGCGATATCGACTACACCACCGCCGTGCAGGACCTGAACCGCGACAAGCAGCAGACCTTCGAGCACATGATCAATGAGCAGATGGCTGACGGTGAAGTGGGCGCGTTCCTGGCCTGGGGCGACCCTGCGCTGTACGACAGCACCATCCGCATCCTGCAGGCGATCCTGGCCAGTGGCCGCAGCGTATTCGAGTTCGAAGTGATCCCCGGCATCACCAGCGTGCAAGCCCTGGCGGCCCAGCACAAAGTGCCGCTGAACCGCATCGGTCGCTCCATCGAGATCACCACCGGGCGCCGGTTGGCGGCGGGGCAGGCGAGTGATGCGGACACTTTGGTGGTCATGCTCGACGCCGAAGATTCCTACCGCAGCGTGGCCGATCAGGACATGGACATCTACTGGGGGGCCTACCTGGGCACGCCGGACGAAATCCTCATCAGCGGCAAAGTCAGCGAAGTGGCTGAGCAAATCCAACAGGTGCGCAAGGCGGCGCGCCTGGAAAATGGCTGGATCATGGACACTTACTTGTTGCGCAAACCCTGAGGTCACTTTCCCATGCTCAAACTGTTTGCCCTGGCACTGACCCTGATGGCCAGCGCCGCCCACGCCGACTCCACGCTGCACACCGATTTGCCCCTGTCTTATCTGGAACAGACCCAGAGCGATGCGCGCAATCAGCCGTTGGTGATTTTCCTGCACGGTTTTGGCAGCAACGAGGAAGACCTGTTTGGCATCAAGGACGCGCTGCCGTCCACCTGGACCTACCTGTCGGCACGTGCGCCGATGCCCGTGGACCCACAGGGTTATCGCTGGTTTACCAAGACACCGGGTGACGGCGACTACAATGGCGAAACCGCCGACCTGCAACGCAGCGCCGCGCTGATCGAAGACTTTGTGGGCAAGGCCACTGCTAAATACCACACGCAAAGCGATCGGGTGTTTCTGGTGGGGTTCAGCCAGGGCGCGATCATGTCGTACGAGGTGGGCCTGCGAAAGCCCGCATTGGTGCGCGGCATCGCGGCCTTGAGTGGCAGTGTATTGCCGGTGCTCAAGGCTGAGCTTAAGCCCAGCGAATCATTGGGCAAATTGGCGATCTTTATCGGCCACGGCACTCTCGACCAGGCACTGCCGTATGCCTCGGCGACCCGGGCGAACGAGGTACTGGTGGGCCTTGGGTTGACGCCGGAGTTTCACGGGTATCCGGGCATGCCGCATACCGTCAGTGAGACCGAAGTGCAGGACCTTAAGGCCTGGCTGGAGAAAAGCCTGAAGTGAACTAGCGGGTGAATGTTGCTGCGATGGTTATTTTTCGTTTGGTAGCTTGAGTGCCTGTCCGTTGCTGCACTAGTGGCTTTTCTGTGGGAGTTAGCTTGCCCGCGATGCGGGTGCCTCGGTACATCAGACATCCCCAGTCGATGCCATCGCAGGCAAGCCAGCTCCCACCTTTGACCGAGTACACACGACACCCATCTATCTAATGCACAGAGATCCAACTGTGGGAGCGAGTGCATCTGCCAGCACCGCACTGCATTGCTTTTCTGTGGGAGCTGGCTTGCCTGCGATGCAGGCACCTCGGTCTATCAGTGACACCCAGTTGATGCTATCGCAGGCAAGCCAGCTCCCACAGTTGATTGAGTTCAGCTTCCAGAATCAGGTCGGCTGTCAGGCCGCCTCGCTTCCGCTTTTGATCTAACCACTCAGGTCGGCTACTAGGCCGCCGTGCTTTTGATCTTGATCTCAGCGCCCCGTTAAACCACGCTGGCCGAACGCAGGTAGTACGGAGCGGGTAAACCGGCAGGACGCCGGTTTAGCCGCGACGGGGCAGGGACGGCCCGTCGCGGCGGCCCGCGGAGTAATGCCTGCGTGAGGGCACACCGAGCCTAGGCGAGGTGCCGAGTGGTGGGGCAAGAGCGTTTTGGTTACTTTTGCGCTTTTCAAAAGTGACCCGCTGTAAGAGCGGAACCGCTATCAGCCATCACCCCCACAACGGATATGTACCCAGTCCCCCATCACCCGCAAAACCAGACTACTTACCCCCAGTAATCTGCTTCACCAACTCCGCATGCCCCTTCACATCATCCGCCCGCGAAATCGCCTGAATCACCAGCAAGTGATTGCCCGAGCCACCCAGGAATGTCGAGTTCAAAGTCTTGCCGCCACCCTGGGTGGCCGTGCTGTCGACCTGACGCAGGCCAAGACCTTTGAAGGTCAGTTTCTTCTCGTTCTGCTTCTTGAAATCAGGCAGGGCAGCGCTCTGGTCCTTGACGAAATCAGCCACGGCGCCATCCAGAAACTGCGCGTCATTGTCTTTAATTGTGGCCCCATCGTTGCGCACCGTTTCAGCCACGATCACCACACTTTTCGTGGTCGAGTTGGCGTACAGCGTGCCTTGGGTGTCGGCGGTCCCGTCCTCAACCTTGCCGGTCGGCAGCGTGTCGGCGACGTAAGCCTTGGGCAAGTTGAAGGTGAACTTGCCGCCCAACGTCGAGATGGTTTGTGTCGCGGTTGGCTTGGTTGCTGCAAACACGCCGCCGGCGGTAAGCGCCAGGGCCAGCAGCACGGCGGTCTTGGTGAAAGTGGCCATGAAGCGCTCCAGTGGATGAACGAAATTGCGGCGTATTCTGTCAGAAAACTCGCCAGATCGTTCATCCCTGTCCTCACACTTTGTCGGACTCTTCCTCAAGCCGGTCCATCTCAAACAGCCGCGCCAGTTCCGTACGCGCTTCCTGGGCGGTTTGCATGACCTTGGCGGCATCGTCATATACCGCGTGTTGCGCAGCGAGCACCTGCAGGTCGTGGTTTTTGAAACGGGTGATGCGCGCATCGGCCTGGGCCTGGCTCAAACCGAGACCCACCAGGGTGCGGCGGCTCATTTCCAGGCTGGAGTAAAACGTCTCGCGCACCGGTGACGCGTCCAGGTCGACCAGGCGGTGGACGTGTTGGCGGTTACGTGCACGGGCGATGATTTTCATGTGCGGGTAGAGGTTGCGCACCAGTTCGGCGGTCTTGATGTTGATCTCCGGGTCGTCCATGGCAATCACGAAGAACTCGGCCTGATCGACCTTGGCCGCGTGCAGGATTTCCGGGCGCTGCGGGTCGCCGTAGAACACCGGCATACCGCCGAAACTGCGGGTCAGTTCGATGGTTTCCACCGAGGTGTCGAGGGCGATAAACGAGATGTTTTGCGCACGCAGAATCCGCGCCACGATCTGGCCCATACGGCCCATGCCGGCAATCACCACACGCGGCGCATCGCTTTCGATGGCGCGGTATTCCTCCGGCACTTCCACCGGCTTGACCTTGGGCTTGAACAGCTTTGGGCACACCAACAGCAGCAGCGGCGTCACGGCCATGGACAGCGTGATGGTCAGCACCAGCACATCGTAGAGGTGCGGTTCGAACAGGCCCTGGTCGCGCCCGATCTTGAACACCACAAAGGCAAACTCACCGCCGGCGGCCAGCACCACGCCCAGGCGCAGCGCGCTCTCGCGATTGAGGTCGCCGACCATCCGGCCCACCGCATACAGCAGCGGCAGCTTCAAGCCGATCAACAGCAGCGTCAGGCCGATCACCACCAGCGGCGAACTGAGCAGCAGGCTGAGGTTGGCGCCCATGCCCACACTGATGAAAAACAGGCCGAGCAACAGGCCTTTGAACGGTTCGATCTGCGCTTCGAGTTCGTGGCGGTATTCGGAGTCCGCCAGCAGCAGCCCGGCGAGGAAGGCGCCGAGGGCCATCGACACGCCCACCAGCTCCATCAACCAGGCCGTGCCGATCACCACCAGCAGCGCGGTGGCGGTGGACACCTCGCGCAGGCCGGTCTTGGCGACAATGCGAAACACCGGACGCAGCAGGTAGCGTCCGCCGATGATCACCACCGCGATGCTGCCGAGTATCTGCAACACGTGTTGCAAGCCCTGGGCTTCGGTGGTGGGGTGATCACTGCCGGCCAGCAGCGGCACCATCGCGATCAGTGGGATCGCGGCGATGTCCTGGAACAACAGAATCGCAAACGCCAGGCGCCCGTGCGGCTGATTCAGCTCTTTGCGTTCGGCCAGGCTTTGCAGCCCAAACGCGGTGGAGGAAAGCGCCAGGCCCAGGCCCAGCACAATCGCACTGTTCCAGGCTTGGCCAAATAGCCACAACGCCACCACCGCCATCACCAGCCCGGTCAGCAACACTTGGGCCAGGCCCACGCCGAACACCGCCTTGCGCATCACCCATAAACGCTTGGGCGACAGCTCCAGACCGATGATGAACAGCAGCAACACCACGCCCAATTCAGAGAACTGCGCCACGCTTTGCGGGTTGCCGATCAGGCCCAGCACAGAGGGGCCGATGATCACCCCCGCGAACAGATAACCCAGCACTGCGCCCAGTTGCAGACGCTTGGCCAACGGCACGGTCAGCACGGCGGCGAGCAGGAACACCACGGCTGCTTGTAACAGGTTGCCTTCATGGGGCATTGCGAACTCCAGGATCTTTAAAGCCAATCAACAGGGCGCCATTAGAGCGCTTTTTTACATTTTGAAACTTGTATTTTTGACGCGACAGGCAATGGGTGTTGGCTGTAGTCCCGTTCTTACCGGGGGCTTACGAAAGTATTAATACCATTTAATTCAATGACTTTTCTGTAGGTCTACTGCCGTTTCGACAAACTAAATCAGTTGTCACCACGGTCAGGTATTTCGAATTCGATGCGTGTGGGTCAATAGCGTTGGGCTTCTGCGCATTCATGGATGAAGGCTTGGACCACGAAGGAGTTGGACGTGGACAGAAGACTTGCTGCTGCACGCTCTTTGTGGCGAGCGGGCTTGCCCCGCGCTGGGTTGCGCAGCAGCCCCAAAGCCAAACGCTGCGGTACGCCTGACACACCGCATTTTCCTTGATGGGGCTGCTTCGCAACCCAACGCGGGGCAAGCCCGCTCGCCACGAGGGGGGGGGCTATCTGGAAATAAGCGCCTGTTCCGCCAGCATCTGCAACAAATGCCGCTGCACGAGCTGCGCAAGGTTCCCGGATATCAGCATCGCCTTGGAGGCTTGCGGTAAAGCCCGACTGCCAAGCCGACAATAATCAAAGCGATCGCGATCAGGTTGGGTAGGGATACGTGCTCGTCCAGCATCAGCACTGAACTGGCAATGCCAAATACCGGAATCAACAGCGACAGCGGCGCCACGGTCGATACGGGGTAGACCTTGAGCAGGGAATTCCAACCCCAGTAGGCAAAGTGTGTCGCCAGGTAAACCTGAAACAGGATCGACAACACGACGGTCAGGTCAAGGCGCTCGGGCAGGTGAGCGAAGGCGGCGTTGCCGTGCAGCCACCACGCCATCAGGAACAGTGGGATCGGCGGGAACAGGCTGGCCCATACCATGAACGAAAAGATTTCCTTCACCCCTGATGCCTTGATGATGACGTTGCCGATACTCCATGCCAGGGCACTGAACACAATGAACAAAACCCCGAGTACCGCGTGCTCGCCGGTCTGGCTGGCGATGATTCCCGCCAGGCCAATCAACGCGAGAAAAGCGCCGACCCACTGTGCAGCACGGATTTTTTCCTTGAACAGCAGGTAGCCCCAGCCGAGCGTGAAAAACACGCTGAGTTGAATGATCAGCGAGGCGATCCCCGGGCTGACGCCGATATGGATGCCGTAGTTGATCACGCCCCACATGCCCAGCCCGAAGATCACGCCGTAAGCGGCCACGTAGCGGAATGGGACGACCGGCCGCTTGATAATGAACACCAGCGGCAGGGCGGCCAGGGCAAAGCGGATGCCGGTGAGGGCAAAGGGGTCGATTGAGCGCAGGCCCAGTTTGGTAATGGGAAAATTCAGCCCCCAGACCAAGGTGACCAACAGGGCAAGCGCCAAGTGTTTCTTCTGCATGGACGTTCCTTTGAGCAGATTTCTTCAAAGGCGTGAATGCTAGGGCGCAGGGCGATGGCCCGCTTGCTTTGTCAGGTCATACTTTGACAATATCGGGCCATGCTGCCGACCTTTGATGACAACGACCCCGAAGCGCTGGTCACTCTGCGTGAATACCCCTCTGGCACCGTGTTCACGCGGCATACACACCCGCGCGGGCAATTCGCCTATGCCTCCACCGGTGCATTGAGGATGTTCACCGACCTCGGCAATTGGGTGGTGCCGCCGCAGCGGGCGATCTGGGTGCCGGGCGGCGTGCCCCATGAAATGCACATGCGCGGCGATGTGGTGATGCTCAATACCTACCTTGATGACCAGGCTGCCGAACGGGCAGGGCTGCGGGATCGTTGTCAGGTATTCGAGGTGTCGCCGTTGCTCAGGCATCTGTTGGAAGCGGCACTGGCTATCGCGCCGTCGGCGGCGACCACGGTCCGTCAGCAGTGCGTATTGACGCTGCTGATCGATGAAATCAGCGCCATGCCCGAAGTGCCCCTCAGCGCGCCGTTGCCTGCCGAGCCACGTCTGGCCCAGGCTTGCCAGCGTTTTCTGCAGGCTCCTGCGCAGACCATCTCCCTTGATCAGATGGCCCATTGGTCGAACATGAGCCGACGCACCTTCACCCGCCATTTTCACGAAGGCACCGGCATGACGTTTGTGGCCTGGCGTCAGCAGGTCTGCCTGCTTGAAGCCACTGCGCGGCTCAGTCATGGCGCCTCCATTACCGAGGTGGCGTTGGGGTTGGGTTTCAGCAGTTCCAGCGCCTTTACCGCGGTGTTCCGCCGAAACCTGGGAGAGGCGCCCGCGCGCTACCTGGCCAAATCCAGGGCGGCGTCAGCGTTCTGAAAACGGCACACGTCGGTCAGGATTCACCTTCCCCAGCGTCATGCTTTGTTACTATCGCCGTCCATCGTCACCAGGAGTCACCGGCCCATGCAACACCAGTGGGATGAAATGCACCGCACCCGCAAGCCCACGTTTGTACTGTGCGGCGAGCCTCAGGGGGATGTGCTCAATCTCTACGTTCACGGTTATTCGGCCTTCTTCAACCGCCAGCAACTGGGCAATTTCAAGCAGCAACTGGCGAGCATCGAAGGCTCGACCAACCTGATGCTGTTCTGGCCGGCGGGGCATTTTCTCGAAAACCTGTTTGCGCCCTTCAAGGATGTGATCACCTCGATGCTCGGCGGTGGCGGCCTGGGCGCAGCGACGGTGGGCGTGGGCAAGGCGATTGCCTATTTCCTCGACCATTACAAAAGTGTCGAGGCGCGCGTCGATGAAGTGGCCAAGACCCTGTTGCCTGAACTGGCCAGTTACCTGCACGCCGAGTCGCTGCAGGTACGGCACATCAACCTGATCGGGCATTCCCTGGGCGCGCGCATCCTGGTCAAGAGCGTGCTGGCCAGCCCCGAGGTGGCTCGTGAACTGCCGCTGAACAACTTGTTGCTGATGGGCGGGGCGATTTGTACGTCGAGCCCGTGGGATGAAGTGTCGGCGCCGCTCAAGGGCCGGGTGATCAATTGCCACTCCAGCAAGGACTGGGCGCTGGCCATGAAACCGGACACCGAACGTTGCATTGGCCGTTATGCCATTGAGGTCACGCCCGCGCTCAAGGCCAAGGTCACCAATGTGCACCTGGCGACGTTCGACCATGCCGCCTACTGGCCGCAGCTGAAAACGGTGGTGCAATACACCGACCTGTTGCAGGAACGGCGCGGCATGATCCGCGCCGATCAGCGCAGCACTGAAGTGCGCTTTGCCGAAGAGGACGCAGAACTGTTCCCCGCGTTGGTGCAGGCGCGGCCGGACGAGTTGAAGTTCCTAGCCGAGTTGATGGCGCAAAAGCGCAGTGCGTCAATCGATGCCAGTGTGCGCGAACCGCTGAAACTGGCCATCGAGTTGCAACGCATGGGCGGTGACAGCTTTATGAACGTTGCCCGTGGCCACGGCGTGAGTTACCGCCAGATCGCCGAAGATGTGGCGCAGCGGTTGGGGATCAAGTTCGATGAACCGGTTGAAACCGTGGCACTGGCGGACATTGAGGCGCTGGTTGCTGAGAGGTTGATCGAGCAATACAAGGACAAACTCAGCCGTGCCGACCGCCAAGCCTTCGACGCCGAACTCAAGGCCGCCGCGCAAAAAGAGCAGGGCGTGTTCAACCGTATCGATATCAGCCGCTCGGCCACCACCGCCTTGAGTGGCACGGCGTTGGCGGGGTTTACCGGTTTTATCGTGCGCCGTGGCGCCGCCTCAGCGATTCCGGTAGTGGGCCAGGCATTGGCGGCGGCGATGTTGCTCGTCACGGGTGTGCGAGCGTTCTCCGGCCCGGCGTACTCGATTACCACCTTGTCGGTGCTGATGATCGGCATGATTCGCCAGCGTATGGAACGCGAAGCGCTGAACCAGGAGCTGGACCTGGTGGTGCAAGTGGTCGACACCTTTGACCTGCCCCGGGAGACGGTGATGCGCACGGTCGTGTCGGACTGATAAGCTGCGGCTCTGACTTGTATGTTTGCCTGGGATACCGCGTGAAATTCAGCCTGCCGAAAATCGCTACCGCCCCATTCTGCCCGCCGGAAGTGGCCGGCTCCGTCATCGTTGACCCCAAGGCTTCGTTTTTCAAACGGGCGCTGATGTTCGCCGGCCCCGGTCTGCTGATTTCCATCGGCTACATGGACCCCGGCAACTGGGCCACGGCCATTGAGGCCGGTTCACGCTACGGCTACAGCCTGTTATTCGTGGTGCTGCTGGCCAGCCTGGCCGGCATGGCCGTGCAATGCCTGTGTTCACGGTTGGGCATCGCCACCGGCAAAGACCTGGCGCAACTGTGCCGTGAGCGCTACAGCAAACGCTCGGCCCGCACGCAGTGGCTGCTGGCGGAAATTTCGATCATCGCCACCGACCTTGCCGAAGTGCTTGGCTGCGCCCTGGCGTTTCACTTGCTGCTGGGTGTGTCGCTGACCACCGGCATCGTCATTACCGCCTTCGACACACTGTTGATCCTTGCCCTGCAAAACCGGGGCTTCCGCCGCCTCGAGGCGATCATGCTGGCGTTGGTTGCAACCATCGGCGTGTGCTTCTTCATCGAGTTGGTGCTGATCAAACCCTACTGGCCCGACGTACTGAGCGGTTTTACTCCGTCACTGTCGGCCATCAGCGATGCGGCGCCGTTGTACCTGGCCATCGGCATACTCGGCGCCACGGTCATGCCGCATAACCTCTACCTGCACACCTCGATTGTGCAAACCCGCCTGATCGGCAAAGACCTCGCCAGCAAACAGGACGCGGTGAAACTGGCACGCATCGACACCATCGGCTCCCTGGCCCTGGCCTTGCTGGTCAATGCGGCGATCCTGGTGCTGGCCGCCGCCGCGTTCTACAAGACCGGCCACACCGACGTGGTCGAGATCCAGGATGCTTACCACCTGCTTGACCCACTGGTGGGCGGGGCTTTTGCCAGTGTCCTGTTCGGTGTCGCGTTGCTGGCCTCCGGGCAAAGCTCGACGTTTACCGGCACGATCGCTGGGCAAGTGATCATGGAGGGTTATCTCAACCTGCGTATCCCTTGCTGGCAGCGCCGCCTGATCACCCGTGGCTTGGCACTGATCCCGGCATTTCTCGGGGTATGGCTGATGGGCGACGATGCTATCGGCAAGCTGCTGATTCTGAGCCAGGTCGTGCTCAGCCTGCAGTTGCCGTTCGCTCTTTATCCGCTGATTCGCATGACCGATGACAAGCAATTGATGGGGCCGTTTGTTAACAGGCTGCCCACGCGGCTATTGGCGTGGTTTCTGTTTGCGCTGATCAGTGGGGCGAATGCGTGGTTGATTGGGCAGTGGTTGTTTTGATCAGAGTTCTGTTCATAAGCCTGCCTCAAACGCGTTCAGCAACTCGTCAGGCAGTGGCGCATCCAGGTCGTCCGGAATAACCAGTTTTCCTCTCATGGAACCGATTCGCTTCCCGTGAAATTGCCCGGCTGGCGCAGGCCGGGCAAGGGCACATCCATCCTCGGTAATAATGATGGTTTGGCCGGTACTGGCTTGATGAAACCGCTTTGAAAGATCGGCGCTGGCCTGGTCCGACGAGACAGGGATTGCGGTGCGCGGTGACTTCATGGTGTCTCTCCTGTGCGGAAGTGACCAGAGTCTGGCGCAGCATACTGTGCCGGGGAATGGTGGCCCGCAAAATCAGAACGAGCCTACTTTTTCGCCGAGGAATTTTTACCTCCTAACCCCGAGCCAGCTCACCGATCCCAATACGGCACCGCGCCAAAACACTCGACAAAATAATCAATCACCGTGCGAACCTTCAGCGACAGCCGGCGGCTGCCGGGCCATAACGCGGCAATCTGCTGCGGCTCAAGCGTCGTGGCCACGTCGTACTCGCTCAGCACCGCCTGCAAGGTGCCGGCGCGCAAGCCTTCGCCGATCAGCCAGGACGGAAACACCACC
Source organism: Pseudomonas sp. NFX183 (assembly GCF_047943075.1). NCBI lineage: Bacteria > Pseudomonadati > Pseudomonadota > Gammaproteobacteria > Pseudomonadales > Pseudomonadaceae > Pseudomonas > Pseudomonas sp. NFX183. The sequence continues at coordinate 4,962,329 of NZ_CP181333.1, forward strand.
AGCCCCAGGCCTTGTTCGGCGGCGTGGGTGAGGGTGTCGGCGTGGTTGCCGGTGATCGGGCCTTTGACGCTGTAGGGCGTCCAGTCGCCCTGGTCGCGGCGGAAAAACCAGCGTTGCTGGCCGGTGATGCCCTTGTAGGCCAGGCATTGATGGTTGACCAGCTCATCGGGGTGGCGCGGTGTGCCATGCCGGGCCAGGTAGGCAGGGCTGGCGGCGATGCGAAAGCGTTGAGGCGCGAAGATGCGGGGCTGCATGCCGGAATCGTTGAGCACGCCGATCCGAAACAGCAGGTCGGTGCCGTCTTGCAGTGGGTCGACGTAGGTGTCGGTTTGCTGGATATCCAGTTGCAACTTTGGATAGCGGCGGCACAACTCGCCCAGCCACGGTGAAAGGTGGCGCTGGCCGAACACCATCGGCGCATTGATGCGTACCAGGCCGCTGGGTTCGCTTTCCTGTTCCTGCAACGCCTGGCCGGCTGTTTCCAGTTGTTCCAGCATCAAGCGCGCATGGTGCCCGAGCAGGCGCCCGGCCTCGGTAGGGCTCACGGCGCGGGTGTGGCGGTACAACAACTGTTGGCCGAGTGCCTGCTCCATCAACTGGATCTGCCGAGAAATGGAGGAGGGCGCCAGGCTTTCACGGCGCGCGACTTCAGAAAAGCTGCCGTGATCCAGCACGGCGACAAACAGGCGCAACGCCTTGAAACTCAATTCATTCAAGCCCTGCATCATGGCCTCCAAGCTGTGCGTTATGCGCAAAGGTGTTATCCGTATGCTCCCATTTATCGCACAGCACGGCCACCGGATAATGCGCGCCATGTTTTTATAAAGCGCAGGTGATGTATGCAGGCACGTTCGATCGAAGGTGTGGCCCAGGCCACGCCGAAGAAAAACCTTTTACGGTTGCTGTTGTTGCCGTTGGTGATCCTGGCAGGCATGGGCCTGTCGGTGGAGGCTGGTTTGCTCGGGCCGCTGGGCGTACAGGTGGGCCACTTGTGGGCGACCTTGAGCATCTTCGGCGTGGGCACGGCGATCCTGTTTTTGCTGCTGCTGTTCAGCGGCCCGCAGACAGGCCCGGCGCTGACCGACCTGCCACGCTGGCAGTTGATCGGCGGCTTCCTGGGGCCGATGTACGTGGTGGTGCTGACGTTGGCCACGCCGCATATCGGCATTGCCATGACCATGATCGCGATCCTCTCGGGCCAGGTGGGCAAGAGTGTGTTGATCGACCATTTCGGCTGGTTCGGCACGGCGCGCAAGCGGGTCAACGGTGAGCGCTGGATTGCGTTGGCGCTGATTGTGGCGGCACTTGTTCTGATTGCACGAGGGTAAGGCGATGAATCTGATTCTGTTGTTGGTACTGGTGATTGCCGCCGGTGCGGTGCTGAGTGTGCAAGCGGCCATCAACGGCCGCCTGGGCCAGGCGGTGGGCGTATTGCGCAGCAGTCTGCTGACCTTTGCGGTGGGCGCAATCACCACGGCGCTGTTGATCTTCTTTTTTGAGCCGGCCCAGTCCGTCAGCCTGCTCGAGGTGCCTAAGTGGCAACTGACCGGCGCGCTGTTCGGCGTGGTGTACATGATGGTAATGGTCGGCGCGGTGCCCATCGTCGGCACGGCGGTGGCGACGGTGGCGGTGATCGTCGGGCAGTTGGGCATGGGCATGCTGATCGACAACTTCGGCTGGCTGGGTAACCCGGCGATTGAACTGTCGGGCAGCCGTATCGTGGCGATGCTCTGTCTGGCGCTGGCGCTGGTGTTCATGTACCGCAGCAATACCCGTCAAGCCGATTAATGGGCTGAACCTTGCTGCGTTGCCGGGAGTCATTGCTTAAGGTGTTGCGTTCGCAGCACTTGGACGACCATGAAAAGGAGTCTGACCATGCCAGATGAAACCTGTGCTTGCCCACACTGCAAATGTGTACTGGGCGCCGACGCGGTAATGAAGGACGGTAAAGGCTATTGCTGCCAAGGCTGTGCCGAGCACCATGCCCACGGTGAGCCGTGTATGGCGCCAACGGGCTGTGAGTGCGCCAAGTCGGCTCACGGCTAAGCGTGTCAGCGAGAGGCCGGTGTTACCGGCCTCTTTTTATTGGGGTTTGAGTTCGAACCTGACGCTGTGGTCGGCCATGCGCTGACGACCTTTGACCACCGCACTGATCCGCCGCCCCTCCAGCGCAAACACCACGGTTTGCGCCGCGTGCAGATCCTCCGGCAGCGGCTGGAACACCCGCAACACGGTGCGTTCCGGTGTGCGCTGAACACTCACTTGGCACTCGGCATGCTTGGCCATCGGGCCGAATAATGTGTCCTGGGTGTAGTCAATGCGCGCCTTGCCATTGACCGGTTCTGATCCGTCCATTGTTAGAGCTCCCTACTCTCAATGTGTAAGCAAGTGATCGTTGCGGGCAGTAAAAATTCACTCGGATTGTGGCGCGGCGGTCATTACCATGGCGGCTCACCCTTGATGATGTGTAGCCCATGGCCCTGGCCGCGCCCCCCGACCTCAGTGATCACGCTGTGCCCGTGCAACCCTTGGCGCGCACCTACCCGCGTGGGTTGTATGTAGAACCGCACAGCCACGACTGGGGCCAGTTGCTGTACGCCATGAGCGGCGTGATGTGGGTCGAAACGCCTCGCGAAGCGCTGGTTGTGCCGCCCCAGCGTGCGGTGTGGCTGCCGCCGGGCGTGGAACATGGCATTCGCGTGGTCTCCGACCTGCAGATGCGCAATATCTACCTGCGCCCGGCCCTGGCGGCGACGCTGGACAGCCAGGTGCAGGTGATTGAAGTCGGCGGGCTGTTGCGCGAGCTGATCGTCACGTTGGTCGACCAGGGCGACAACGGCGATACGGCCTACTACGACGCCGTTGTCGGCCTGGCCCTGCTGGAATTGCAGCGGGCCCGTCGTTCGCAGATCCGCATCGCCATGCCGGTGGGCGCCGACCGTCGCTTGATCAACGCCTGCCAGGCGGTGATGGCGGCGCCGTCGCTGGAGATCCCGTTCGAGCAACACGCCGAGGCGGCCGGGGCCAGTGTGCGCACCCTGGCGCGGCTGTTCCAGAACCACCTGGGCATGGGCTTTGCCGAATGGCGCCGCCAGGTGCAACTGGCCACGGCGGTGGCGGAGCTGATCCAGGGCCAGTCGGTGAGTGGCATTGCGCGGTCTTTGGGCTATTCGCCGAGCAGCTTCAGCGACATGTTCCGGCGTGAACTCGGCGTGGCGCCGTCGCACTACGCGGGTTGAGGGGTTGGCCGAAATCCTGAAGCACTTGGCCGATGTTTCAGGCAGGCGCTCACTACACTGAGCCCATCAACCTACAAGGCGCCGCCCCCATGAACTACCTGATTTCCCTCGCCATCGGCCTGTTTGTCGGCGTGATCTACGGCGCCTTGGACTTCCGCTCACCCGCGCCGCCTGCCATTGCCCTGGTGGGCCTGATGGGCATGTTGCTCGGCGAGAAACTCTGGCCCATGGGGCGCGAGTGGGTCAGCGGTTGGTTGTCCTGATTTCCTTTTTCCCTTCGATGGATATTGGCCATGAAAGCATTGCAATTTTCCGCCACCGGCGACCTCGCCGCCCTGAGTTTCGTTGACGTTGCCAAGCCGGTGCCGGCTGCCGGTGAAGTACTGGTGCAGGTCAAAGCTGCCGGCCTGAACCCCAGCGACGTTAAAAACGTGCTCGGCCGTTTTCCCTACACCACATTGCCGCGGATTCCCGGCCGGGATTTCGCCGGGGTTGTGGTCGAGGGGCCGCAGGCACTGGTCGGTCAAGAGGTCTGGGGCACCGGACGCGACCTGGGCTTTTTCGCCGATGGCTCCCACGCTCAATACCTCACCGTGTCGGCCAAGGGCGTGGCGCATAAGCCGAGCCACTTGAGTTTTGCCCAAGCCGCCAGCCTTGGCGTGCCCTATACCACCGCCTGGGATGCACTGGAACGTAGCGGTGTGGCCAAAGGCACGCGGTTGTTGGTGATTGGTGCCAATGGCGCCGTGGGCAGCGCGGCGTTGGCGTTGGCGAAGATCCGGGGTGCGCAGGTACTGGGGGCGGTGCGCAAGGCGGATCAGGTTGAGGTGCTGCAGGCTCAAGGGTTTGACGCGATTACGCTGGGCCAGCCGGAAGAGTTGGGCGCGCAGGTCAACACGGTGTTCAAGGGCGGCGCGGATGTGATCTTCGACACCACCGGTTTCTGGTTGCCGGCGGCTGTCGCTGGTTTGGCGCCGTTCGGCCGTATCGCAATCATCGCCGCGCCGGTGGATGGGCATGTGCAACTGCCGGCCCTGGCGTTGTATCGCAAAGGCGGTTCGGTGGTGGGGATCAACTCATTGCTCTACAACTGCGAGCAGTGCGCGGTGATGCTGGAGCAGTTCGGGCGCTTCTTTGATGAAGGGTCGTTGCCGCTGCCCACCGGCTTGCGCGAAGTGGCGTTGGCGGATGGCGTGCAGTGCTACGAAGAAGTGAACACGGGCAGCGCGGACAAGATCATCTTCCTGCCTTAATGCGCTGATAAAAGGTGGGAGCTGGCTTGCCTGCGATGGCATCAACTGGTTATGGCTGATGTACCGAGTTGTCTGCATCGCAGGCAAGCCAGCTCCCACATTTGACCGAGTACACACCTTTACCTGATGTACTGAGCTCAACATGTGGGAGCGGGCTTGCTCGCGAATGCGGTGGGCCAGTGACAAATAAGCTGACTGACACACCGCCATCGCGGGCAAGCCCGCTCCCACAGTTTGATCTTCATCAGGCTTTGGGAACGGGTTTGACTCGGACGTTTCCCACAAGGGTTTCAGGTTGTCGGTCGGAAGGGCGCTGACTAACCTCACTGCCGTCGCTGACCATTCAGCGACCGGATTTGACCGTCCGACCTTGTTAACGAAACGCTACGCCCTGTACCTATCTCAGGCGTTTTTTTTATGCCTGAGGTATTGTGTCGCGGCAGTTGTGCGCGGGATACCTTTGGGTATGCCGGGTTCGTTGACAACCGGTCGGTCAACCCGCGTACAGCTGCCACCTTAACTCGCTTGACCGCGAGCGTTGGCAGCTCCACTTGTCGACGGAGTTCCACCATGATCAAAGACAGCCCAAATCCACCCGGCCAACCCGACTTCGATACTAGCACCCTGCACGAAGTGGCCTACCGCGCGATCAACCACTACCTCAGCCCCGCAAAACCCATCCCCGAACCCACCGACGGGCTTTTCACCGTGCGCGCCGACCTGGGCACGGAAACCTTGCTGGTCAATGCTTCCCAGGATTTGGCGTCCATCAGCCAGATTGCTAACCATATGGCGTTTGAAATCGAAGGGTCGCAACGTAATGTCGCGCTGGGCATCTGCCGAATGCTGGAAGGGGTGCAGTTGTTGGTGGATAAGGCGCTGAATGTGGCCCACCCGGCGGCATAAGGATTGTTAACACGGTCAAAAAATGTGGGAGCTGGCTTGCCTGCGATGGCGGTGGATCAGTCAATAATTCGCTGGCTGACAGATCGCTATCGCGGGCAAGCCCGCTCCCACAGTTTGATTTTCACTAGGCTTCTGGGACGCCTTTTTCCCAGGCGGACCAGTTTTTCAGGATCGCTTGAACCAGCGGATTGCCGGTGCGATACAGGTTCTCCAACGCCGGCACGAACCCGCCTTGATCGGCGTATTTCAGCAAATTGTCCACTTCGCTGTAGCCAGGGTACGGCCGGTCGAAATCGGACCCGGCACGCACCACCGCCAGGCGCTGGATATCCACCAACCCTTCGCGACTGGCGCGCAGCAGGGCTTCATAGGTGGAGTTGTCTTCCTGCTGGGTGGTGCAGTACTCGCCTTTGTTGTCGGTGAGCAGCTTGGTCCAGACTTCGGCGCGCTCGCTCAGGCGGGTGCCGGAGAACCAGGTGTTGCCCGCCAGGGTGTCACACTGGGTGACTTGCGGCGGCTGGTTGGCCGGGGCGGCCGGGTAGTGTTTGCGCCAGGCGCTGGATTCCTTGCTTTCGCTCAGCTCAACCTTGTGCGACAGGGCAAATGCCTTGGCTTGCAGCTTGGGGTTGAGCTCGAACACTTCGGTCTTGTAGTCCAGCGGCGGTTTTTCGTTGGGGCCTTTGGTGTTGATGCCGATGTAACCGGTCGGCCAGTCTTTAGGCGCATCGCGCGAGTCGATTTCCCACTGGGTGCCGAACTCCACCAGGTAGTGCGCCCAGGCGGCGGTGCCGATGGTGCCGTGTTTGGGGCTGATGCCGGCAATCCCGGCAATCAGGAAATAGCTCTGGCGCAGGTCGAACTTGGGTGACAGGGCCAGGGCAAGGGTCGAGGCGGCAGCGTTGGTCTGGCCCATGCCAGTCACCAACAGGCACACGTCCTGAGTGTTGCAGCGGATCACCGGGTATTCGGCGGAGAGGCCGGGCACGCGCACTTCCTGCTTGAGTTCCAGGCGATCGATCCAGGTTTGCGCTTCGGGGGCGAACATGGTGATCAGCATCACTTTAGGCTTGATCGGCGCGGTGTCCGCGAGCACCACGTGGGGCAACACAGCCAGGCCGACGGCCAGCGAAAGACGGGTTAATACGTTCATCTAATACTCCTTGATCAGAATTGGTAGCCGACACCGGCGTAGTAGCCCCAGCCATCCGAGCGGGCGCGGAAGTTGCCTTCGCCAAAATTCAGCTCGCTGCCGTCCTCCCAGTTGCCGCCGTTGTGAAAGTAACGGCCGACCAGGGTGAAACGCAGGTGGGTGAACGAGTACAGCAGCACGTTGGTGGCCACCACCGAATTGGCGGTGCGTGCCGGGTTGTCCTTGTGCAGGTCCGAGCCGAAGTCGTAGTTGGTAAAGCCGATGTAGGTCAGCGACGCGCCGTTGTCGAACTTGCTGATGGGCACGATGTACTTCATTTGCGCACGGTAGCCGTCCCACTGGTATTCATTGCTCGCCCCATAGTTTTCCCACTGGTAACGCCCATAGAAGTTGGCCGACAGGTTGACCCGCGAGTGCGTGTCGATGTCGGTGCCCAAGCCGCTGTAGAGGGTGTTGGCGCGGTTCGCTTTGTTACTGCCATGGTCGTAGATCCAGTCAAACGCCACGTACCATTCCTTGAACGGCCCGATGGCCAGGCTGCGACCGGCCAGGTAGTCGATGGAGATGCGCGGCTCGTGCTCCATGAACACCGGCGAGCCATGGTCCCACGCGCCTTTGTCATTACTGTTACCGATGCCGAGAATTTTCGGCACGTCGATATAGCCGTACAACTCGAACGGGCCTTTACGACCGAAGTACTCGTATTCCAGGTACACGTCATCTTGCGGCTTGGGGCCGAAGCTGATGTCTTTGCTGCCGATCAGCGTCAGGTCCTGGTTGAACCATTCCGACAGGTACGCGCCTTTTTTCGTCGGGCTGGCTTCCGGGGCCAGGGTTTCGCCCTGTGCTGAATCATCGGCGGGTTTTTCCTGCGCCAAAATGGGTGCGCTGAGTACTCCCGTAACGGCGGCCAGTAGCAAGGAAACACCAAAGGAAGCAGGACGCCTTGAGGTGGGGTGCATTGAAAATCCCTATTCGTACGCGGTTAGACCCGATTCCTCGGGTTAAGGAGAACTTGCCTACCAAGTTCGTTCCGCAAACGTTTGCACAGGCTGTACCAACTTTGCTCAATGGCTTGAATAAAAGGGAAAAAACCGAAATTAATCGACGGTTTGATCAAAAATGACTGGGTGTCATTTTCTCGATGCGGTTAAACAAATGCATTGCCGTCTCCCGCCGATACTCACTCGGCGTCTGGTTCATCTCGATCCGAAAATGCCGGTTGAAGTTGGACAGGTTGGCGTAGCCCACTTCAAAACAGATATCCGCCACCGACATGTCGCTTTGCAGCAACAGCCGGCAGGCGCGCTGTACGCGGAATTTGCGCATCAGGTCGATAAACCCGTGACCGGTGTTGCGCTTGAAGAAGCGCGAGAAGCCCGGCTCGCTCATGTCCAAGCGTTGCGCGATGACGGACAGGCGCAGGTCGCCGGTCAGTTCCGTCATCAGGTAATCGAAGGCTTTGTTGATGCGCTCGGCACTGCGCGCATCCAGGGTGGGGGCGTAGCAGGGGCTGGCCAGCGCCTGCACGTTTGGCGTCGGGGCGTTTTTCAGGGTGTCGAGCAGTTGCAGGAACAGGATCAGCCGTTGCAGGCCGTGGGCCTTGCCGATGTCTTCGAGCAAGCGCGCGGCGTGCACGGCGGTGTCGCCGCTGAATTGCAGGCCGCGCCGGGCGTGTTCGAACAGCGGCTGCAAGTCGCCAAGTTCCGGCAGGGTTTTGCGCAGGGCGAGGAGGGCTGCGCCGTCGAATTGCAGCACCACGTCGCGCCCGGTCAGGTACTCGCCGGGGGCCAGCTCGCCGATCCAGTCGTGGGGCAAGTCCGGGCCGATCAGCGCGACATGCCCGGCACTGAACGCGCCGATGTAGTCGCCGGCCACCAGCTTGCCGCTGCCTTGGCGGATCAGGTGGATTTCGAACTCGGGGTGGTGGTTCCAGCGCGCCAGGTCATACGGGTAATCGTGTTCGAACCAGCGGAAGCAGTGGTCCGGCTCGGGCAGGATGACTTCCAGTTCGGCAGGGCGATGCTCGAACAGCTTGGCGCGGTTGATGGGCATGCTGATGCCTCTTTTACTTATGGAATCTCTGCAAAATACGCCGGTTGACAACAGGCACGCTACCCCGGTTTTGCCTGGCACTGATACTTTTTTGATCCGCGAGCCCAGGTTAAAAAAGTATCAGCCGAGCATTCGCCATGCGTTTGTGAGGGCCTGGCCAAGCTGCTGTAATCGGCGCTCTACAACAAAAACAACAGGTGGAAACCGCCATGTTCAAGCTTCCGCAAGCGCTTTTCCTGCTGTCCGGCCTGGCCTTGGCCCTGCCCAGCTACGCCGCCGATACCGTCACCATCGCCACCGTCAACAACAGCGACATGATCCGCATGCAACGCCTGTCCAAGGTCTTCGAGGCCCAGCACCCGGACATCAAGCTCAACTGGGTGGTACTGGAAGAAAACGTGCTGCGCCAACGCCTCACCACCGATATCGCCACCCAGGGCGGCCAGTTCGACGTGCTGACCATCGGCACCTACGAGACGCCGTTATGGGGCGCCAAGCACTGGCTGGAACCCCTGACCCAACTGCCGGCTGACTACGACGCCGAGGATATTTTCCCGTCGGTGCGCCAGGGCCTGTCGGTCAATAACACCCTGTACGCCTTGCCGTTCTACGGCGAAAGCACCGTGACCTACTACCGCACCGACCTGTTCAAGCAAGCCGGGCTGAGCATGCCCGCGCATCCCACCTGGACCCAGCTGGGGGAGTTCGCCGCCAAACTCACGGCCAAAGACAAAGGCCAATACGGCATGTGCCTGCGCGGCAAGGCCGGCTGGGGCGAGAACATCGCGCTGCTGAGCACCATGGCCAACGCCTTCGGCGCGCGCTGGTTCGACGAACAGTGGAAGCCGGAATTGACCAGTCCCGAGTGGACCGCCGCCGCCAACTATTACGTCAACACCCTGAAAAATTACGGCCCGCCCGGTGTTTCCAGCAATGGCTTCAATGAAACCCTGGCGTTGTTCAACAGCGGCAAGTGCGCGATCTGGGTGGACGCCAGCGTCGCCGGCTCCTTCACCACCGACAAAAGCCAAAGCAAAGTCGCCGACGACGTAGGTTTTGCTGCGGCACCCACCGAGGTCACCGACAAAGGCTCTTCCTGGCTGTACGCCTGGTCCCTGGCGATCCCGGCGACCTCCAAGCACAAAGACGCTGCCAAGGCCTTCATCACCTGGGCAACGTCCAAGGACTACATCCAACTGGTCGCCGACAAAGAAGGCATCACCAACGTGCCGCCGGGCACCCGCCAGTCCACCTACAGCGAGGCTTACCTGAAGGCCGCGCCGTTTGCCCAGGTGACCCTGGAAATGATGAAGCACGCCGACCCCGCGCACCCGTCGGCCAAGCCGGTGCCGTACGTGGGCATTCAGTACGTGACCATTCCTGAGTTCCAGGCCATCGGCACCTCCGTCGGCAAGTTGTTTTCGGCGGCGCTTACCGGCGGCATGACGGTTGATCAGGCGCTGCTCGACGCTCAGTCCACCACCGAGCGCGAGATGAAACGCGCCGGCTACCCGAAATAATTTCTACAGGACAGCCCCATGAAACGACTCGAAGGTAAGAGCGCGCTGATCACCGGATCGGCGCGTGGCATCGGTCGCGCCTTTGCCCAGGCGTATATCGCCGAAGGCGCAACGGTTGCCATCGCCGACATCAACCTGCAACGCGCCCAGGCCACGGCGGCTGAGCTGGGCCCACAGGCGTATGCCGTCGCGATGGACGTCACCGACCAAGCCTCCATCGACGCCGCGCTTGCCGCCGTGGTGGCCCATGCCGGCAAGCTCGATATCCTGATCAATAACGCTGCACTGTTCGACCTGGCGCCCATCGTCGACATTACCCGCGACAGCTACGAGCGGCTGTTCTCGATCAACGTCGCCGGCACGCTGTTCACCCTGCAGGCCGCCGCCCGGCAGATGATCAGCCAGAGCCACGGCGGCAAGATCATCAACATGGCCAGCCAGGCCGGGCGGCGAGGCGAGCCATTGGTGGCGATCTATTGTGCGACCAAGGCGGCGGTGATCAGCCTCACGCAATCGGCGGGGCTGAACCTGATCAAGCAGGGCATCAACGTCAACGCCATCGCCCCCGGCGTGGTGGATGGCGAGCACTGGGATGGCGTGGACGCGTTGTTTGCCCAGCATGAGGGCTTGGCGCCCGGCGAGAAGAAGAAGCGGGTGGGGGCCGAAGTGCCGTTTGGGCGCATGGGCACGGCGGAGGATTTGACCGGGATGGCTGTCTTCCTGGCTTCCAAAGACGCCGACTATGTGGTGGCCCAGACCTATAACGTCGATGGCGGCAACTGGATGAACTAAAGCCGAGCATCGATTAAGAATGTGGGAGCTGGCTTGCCTGCGATGGCGGTCTGTCAGTGACAGCTTTAGGGTCTGACCCACCGCTATCGCAGGCAAGCCAGCTCCCACATTGGATCTTTGTTGTTCTTAAGTGCCAGGCTACTCAGCAAAACTGCGATCAAAAAAATACACTTCCCCAGGCTTCAGGTTCTCCACCGTCGCCTGGGGCCGGCCGCCTTCGCCATTCTTCTTGCGCCCCGTCTCACGCAAATACCCCGCCTCAGTCAGCTTCAACAAACGCTGGCGGATACTGGTCTTCAACACCGGCCGCGCCAGCACCCGCGAGAAGATCGTGGTCGCTTGCGGCGCGCTGAATTCGTTGCCCAAAAACATCAACGGCAAGTTGCTGTACAGCGACTTGGAAAACAGCCGCTCCTGCACGGCGGCGACGATCAGGTTGTGATCGAAGGGCAGTTTGATACTGCCATCGGCCACTGCATTCAGCGAAAACCAGGCCTGATGCTCACCCAACGCCACGTCATCGGCCACGATCGCCAAGTAGTAGGTGGACGACGACCAGCAGCGCGGGTCGCGAAACGCATCGCCCACCGTGCCGACTTGCTCACTCCAGGCCAAATCAAAACCGACCTTGTCGCTCGCCCGCAAGCGCTCCACGGCATCCTTGAGGCTCAGATCTTGCACGCCGCCATTAACCACCACGCCCGGTAACGCCCAATGGCCGGCAAAGGGCTCGGCTTCGCGCTTGTTCAGCAGCAGCTTCAATTCTCCGGCGGCACGGCAATAGAACAACACGCACAGGTCGACGGTGTGGAGGTAGGCACTGAGTGGCATGGGAAATCCTTCTGAACAGCGGTGGGGCACAGTCTAACGGATCGAACAGCTATGTCATGTACTTGCTCCAGCATAGATAACTAAATGTTTCTTGCAATGAAAGTACATGACGTGTACTTTTGTTTCCAGGCCACCGGAGAATCACTATGACCCTCGTGAAAACTGCCATTGCTTCATTCGACGTCGACGCCCAGAAGAGCTTCACGCCGCTGTGCCCCAACGAATTGCCGGTGGTTGGCGGAGACCAGATCGGTGCCGAACTCAACTACATGGCCAGCCTCGCCGGCCACCGTGTCGGCAGCAAAGACGCACACACCCCGCACGCCCCGTGGGTGGTCACGCAGCACAGTAAGATGCTGCAACCCACCGGCCTGGCCCACGCCGATGTCACCTGGGTCAGCCACTGCGTGCCGGGCACCGAGGGTTTTACGCTGCTGGACGAATTGCCCACGCCGTATGACTACGACTACTTCATCTGGAAAGGCGTCGAACCCGATCTGCACCCCTACGGTGCCTGCTACCACGACCTGCACGACAAACTGTCCACTGGCGTCATCGAGTATTTGAACGCCCAAGGCGTGCGCCGCGTGATCGTCGGTGGCCTGGCCCTGGACTACTGCGTCAAGACCACCGCGTTGCAACTGCTCAAGGCTGGCCTGGAGGTGGTCCTGCACTTGCCGGCCTGCCGAGGTATCAGCGAAGAGGGCGGCGTACAGGCGGTGAATGAGTTGCTCAAGGCCGGTGCTGCCATCAGCAGCACCCGCGAAGAACTGGCCGCGATGGCCACGCGCTAAGGAGAAACACCATGGAAAGTGCCTACGACTACGAATCCCCGGTCATCCAGGGCTTGCTCGACACCGACTACTACACCTTCACCATGATGCAGGCCGTGTTGCACCAGCACCCGAATGTCGACGTGGAATACAACTTCATCGTCCGCGCCAAGGAAAAACTCGGCCACCTGATCCCGCAATTGCGCGACGAGCTGGAGAAACTCGCCGGCCTGCAGATGCGCGAAGGCGAACTACGCTTTCTGTTCAACCCGCGCTTTCGCGAATACCTGACCCCGGACTACGAGCGCTTCCTGGGCCTGTTCCGCTTCAACCTGCGCTACATCCACGTCAGCGAAGTCGATGGCCAACTGAACATCCGCGTGGTCGGGCCGATGCTGCACTGCATCATGTTCGAACAGCCGGTGCTGGCGTTGGTCAGTGAGCTGCGCAACCGCGACAAATACCCCGACGTGAGCCTGGAAGATGTCACCCGCAAGCTCTACCAGAAGTTCGACTGGCTGGAGAAAAACCTCAGCCGTGAAGAGCTGGCCGACCTGCGCGTCTCGGACTTTTCCACACGCCGGCGCCTGTCGTTCAAGGCCCAGCGCGAAGTGGTGGACATCATGCGCCGCGACTTTCCCGGGCAGTTCATCGGCACCAGCAACGCGCACCTGGCCTACGAATTCGACTTGCCGCTGATCGGCACCATGGCCCACCAATGGCTGATGGTGCACCAGCAACTGGGGCGCCTGCGCGAGAGCCAGAACGCCGCATTGGAAAACTGGGTGCGCGAATACCGCGGCCGCCTCGGCATCGCCTTGACCGACTGCATCAGCACTGATTTTTTCCTCAAGGATTTCGACCTGTACTTCGCCAAGCTTTACGACGGCCTGCGTCAGGACTCGGGTGACCCTATCGCCTGGGCCGACAAAGTCCTGGCGCGCTACAAGCAACTGGGCATCGACCCGATGACCAAGGACCTGATGTTCTCCGACGGTCTGAATTTCGAAAAATGCCTGCCGATCCTGCGGCACATCCGTGGCAAGGCCAAGTTCGGTTTCGGCATGGGCACCAGCCTGGCCTGCGATGTGGAGGGTGTGGAACCGCTGAGCATCGTGATGAAACTGGTGCGCGTACACGGCGAGCCGGTGGTGAAGTTTTCCGATGACCCGATCAAGAACGTCTGTGAAGACGCCTCGTTTTTGCAGTACGCGGCAAAAGTGTTTTCGGTGGGAGGGAGCTTGCTTCCGAAAGCGGTGGATCAGCACTGACGGTGTTGACTGACACGCCGTCTTCGCGGGCAAGCCCGCTCCCACAGGTCAATCCAAGTCATAGAGAGAGGTGTGATATGCAAACTCAGGCACGTATCGCCCAAGAACTGAACATCAACCGCGAGCTGGTCAAGGGCGGCGAACCGCAGGAGATTCAGCGGCGCATCAATTTCATCAAAAGCACCTTGCGTAGCTCCGGCTGCCAGGCGCTGGTGTTGGGCATCAGCGGCGGTGTCGATTCCCTGACGGCGGGGCGCTTGTGCCAATTGGCGGTGGAGCAGTTACGCAGCGAAGACTACGCTGCGCGCTTTATCGCCATGCGCCTGCCGTACAAAACCCAGGCCGATGAAAGTGATGCTCAGGCCTCCCTGGATTTCATCAAGCCGGACCACATCGACACCTTGAATATCGCCGCCAGCGTCGACGGCCTGATGGCCAGCTTGACGGCCACTGAAGCCAGCGCGGCGCATGTCGACTTCATCAAGGGCAACGTCAAGGCCCGCACGCGGATGATCGCGCAATACGCCGTGGCCAACCTGCACAACGGCCTGGTGGTCGGTACCGACCATGGTGCCGAAGCGTTGATGGGGTTCTTCACCAAATTCGGCGACGGCGCCTGCGACCTCGCGCCGCTGTCGGGCCTGACCAAGACCCAGGTGCGTCTGCTGGCCAACGCCCTCGGTGCGCCGGGTAACCTGGTGCACAAATTACCGACCGCCGACCTCGAAGAATTGGCGCCGGGCAAGGCGGATGAGCAGGCCTACGGCTGCACTTATGCAGAAATCGACGCCTACCTGATGGGCGAGCCGGTGAGTGAGCGGGTGCGCGCGATTGTTGAAGGGGCCTACCGCAAGACAGCGCACAAACGTGCGCTGCCCGTGATCCCCGACTAAGTCGGGGATCACTCGTTATCTAAATTTTGATATTTTCGCGAATGTTCCAGCCGAACCGGACAGGTCCACCCTCCTTGCCGCCATCGGCTTTCTGCGGCTGGTAACTGACTTCAACCTTGGCAAAGTTAAGGCTGATTTCCTCTGTCAGTACATCATTGGTTGCTGCTGCGCGCGTCTCATAGGAGGCCACCATGACGTCCCTCAAGGTGATCACCAGATACTCCACATTGCTGGCGCCTCCCGCTTTGCGCACCACAATTCGGGCTCCCGGATAGTGCTTGCCCGTTGCGCAGGCCATCAGATTCGGCGTGGATTTATCCAGGGGCTTTTCGATAGCGATATTGCCCATATCGACCTTGCCGGCTCCGCCGCCAGTTCCGCTGTGCATCGACCCTGCTTGCGTGATCCTCCAACCCCAGCGCGATATATCGATTTCATCACGATGTGTCTGGTCGTTGGACTCGCCCTTGATATCGCCAAGCTTTAAAAACATATCCGTTGCCATGCTCGCCCCATGTCTGATCGTTCGCCGGAACTGGCGCGGGCGTACTTTTCCGATTCCTACGATTGTCCACAAGGCTCCAAGGTGACAACAGGAAGCGGCCTTCTGGAAAAAGGAAACTTTCCGACATTCTTGGCAGATACGCTCTGCGCTCTTGCGAAATCAGGAGCAAAAACGGAATGGCTTCCAGCGTATTCAAGGACGGTTTCCCCAGCGCCCACCGCACCACCCGTGAACGGGTAGAACGCAGCATGGACCTGCGTCGGCTGTTTGCCGCCATTGATGCCGACCCGGCGATTGCCGGGGCAGGGGTGGTGTATCTCGATTCACAGTTATGGCCGGTGACGTTGCGCGAGTTTCAGCCGATTTGCAGCGTTTTGCCCAAGCGCGTGATTTTGCGCGAGATGCCAGCGTCGATGGCACGGTTGGATTTTGTGCGGCGATTGGAGCATGAGCCGCGGGAGTCGCAGCTGGTATTCGAGGCGTTGGGGATGGGATTCGCATGCGGTAGCGCATTACTGAGCTGGTTGGTGATGGTAGGCAGTTCAACGCTGACTCCGTTTACTGCTGGCTGGAGTGGTGTGGTAACGGTGATTGGCAGAGCCGCATTCGTTGCAAGCTTCGGTCAATGCGCCAACGGCCTCTATCGAACATACAAGGAAGCTACAGAACCATCGCTGATCGATTGGTTGGATAGCGAACCTTGGTATCAGCACACGACGGCTATTCTGGATGCTGTTTCGTTGATTGGGACGAGCACTTCGTTCCTGGCGACTGTCAAGTTGGCACGCGCAACCAAAACGTCTACCGGGAAGACTTGGCGCGATGTGCTCCGAGGGTTGAATCGACAAGAGAGAGCAAAGCTGACGAAGGAGTTACTTAGCCTCAATCACCCGCACTTAAGCTCAAAACTTCTTAAGTTGAAGCAGCTGTCCGCAGACTTACCCAAGCGGTTTTCGCAAGCCGAGCTGCGGCATTCAACGCTCCTACAGATCAAGGATGTGATTGGAGCCTCTATGGCTGTGACGGGTAGCGGCATGTCGGGAAACCTTAGAACAATTGCCGTGGGCTTGTATGAGGAATTTGACGAATGATGTACCTGATGACGTTTGAAGAACTTTGGAGCTTCCTGAAGCGTTATTTCCCCGTGTTTGCGGCGGCGAATTTTGCCCAGATACTTGCTTTGGGAATTGGCATTCCGATGATGTTCGACAGTTATTTTGATGCACTTCCAGTCGGCGAAAACCTCAAATACTCCTTCTTTTCAATGCTTGGTTCCGTTTTGATAGTTGCCCACTGCAACCTCATGCTGGTCCGTGGTTATCCCTCGTGGCTATGGATTTCGGTGGTCATTATGTTTTTGTGCTTGCTAGGCGTTTTACCCACCATCGAATATCGCCCTCACAAAGTCTTCTATGTACTAGGCATTCTGTTCCCGTTGTTGGCTCTGCTCCTGCTCAACAGCAAACGCCACCGCGAAGCCCGCCACGAATGGGTTAAGCTGCGGCAAAAACGCCAGCGCATCAGCAGAATAATCCGCACCCAGCGCCAAAAAGTTCGGCGCTAGGCGGCGTTATGAGGCTCTAGCGCTCAATCGAGCGACTCCACCGCGCATTCCACTCCGGCCGCGCCTGGTTCACCTGGTCCCAATCAATCGAAATCGCCGTCTGCAAGTAACCCTGCATGGCCTCCACCCGCGCGCGGGTTTTATCGGTGGTCGGCGTGGTTGGGTTGGAAGGGATCTGATCGCCTTCTTCAAGCGCTGGTGCCTGGGCTTGCGCGGTCAGCAAGAAGGCTGCGAGTTTCTGTGCCAGCTCCGGCTGGTCGTTACGCGCGATCACGCACTCGGCCACGTTCAACACCACCGCGCCTTCCTTGGGTTGCGCGTATTCCATCGGGATGCCGAGCAATTTCTGCGTGGTGACCTGGGTTGGGGTCAAGGGGAAAATCGCAGCCTCGTCGGTTTGCACCATCTCGGAGATCTTCGCCGAGCTGGCGATGTATTCCAGCACGTTGGGGCCGATGGTTTTCGGCCAGGCCTTGAAGCCTGGTTCTACGTCTGTTTCGGAGCCGCCCTGGATACGGTTGAACATCAGGAAACCGTGCAGGCCGAAGGTGGAGGAGGCCAGAGACTGGAACACCACCTTGTCTTTGAAGCGCGGGTCGGCCAGGTCCATCCACGAGGTGGGCGCGGCCCAGCCTTTTTCCTTGAACATCTTGGCGTTATAGCCAAGGCCCGTCACGCCCAGGGTCACGGCCACGGCTTCGTCCTTGATTTTGGCCTTGGCCGGGATCTGGTCCAGAGGCGCGCTCGGTGCGAGTTTGTCGCACAGGCCCATGGAGATGGCGCGGTACATGATGCCGTCGTCGAGGAACATCACGTGCATTTGCGGGTTGTCTTTGTTGGCCTGGACCTTGGCGAGGATGTCCGACGAGGTGCCGGGCACGATCACCACCTTGACGTTGTTGGCCTTTTCGAACGCGGGCAGCACCTTGTCGGCGTACACCCGCTCCATGGTGCCGCCGTTCATGCCCAGGTACAGCGTGGGCGCGGCATGCGCGGTGGAGGCGAGCAACGCGAGGGACAAGCAGGACAGCGCGATACGTGTGTGCATGGGTGTTTTTCCTCTCAGGCTTGGAAACGACGGATGGAAAACGCTTCGATGGGCTGCCGGCTGGCCCCGCTGCAGACGATCTCTGCCAGGGCTTCACCGACCGCAGGGCCGAGCTGGAACCCGGCGCCGGCAAAGCCGAAACCGTGGAGCAGGCCAGGTTGGGTGCTGCTGGGGCCGATCACCGGTTCGTGATCGGGTAAGTAACCTTCGGTACCGCTCCAGGTACGTATCGCCTGGGCACCTTTGAGAAACGGGTACAGTTCGCCGGCGTTGCGCAAAATCTCCAACACCGCCGCCTGCCCCGGACGCGCCGTCAGCGGGCCAAGCGCAAAGCCCCGGCCGCCGCCAAGAATGCAATTGCCACGGGCGACCTGGCGCGCATAAATGCCGCCGCCTTCAACGCCGGTACTCACGTTCATCACCACCGGCAGCGGTTCGGTGACCAGCATCGCCGGGTGCGCCGACGTCATCGGCACCGGTTCGCCGAATTGCGCTGCGACGATCCCGGCCCAGGCGCCAGCGCAGTTGAGCAGCCACGGTGCTTGCAGGTGCAGACCGTTGGCGCAGTGCACCTGGAACTGCTGGCCAGCGTGTTCGATGCGCATCACTTCGGCCTGCTCGTATACCTCAGCACCCTGGCGCTGCGCGGCGCGGGCAAACGCGGGCGAAACCAGCCGCGGGTTGGCGTGCCCGTCTTCAGGGCACAGCGAAGCGCCGACCGCGATATCGCCGACCCAAGGGAACCGCGCGCGCAGTTCAGCGTGATCCAACACCTGCAAACCCAATCCAAAGCCACGGGTTTGCTTGGCATAGGCCTGCAGCGCGTCGAGGTCCGCATGGCTGCGCGCCAACTTCAAATGCCCGGAGCGCACGTACTCGCCGTCGATGCCGATCAACCCCGGCAAGTCGGCCCACAACTGATGGGCGCGCTGCGACAGCGGCAACTGATGCAGCGGCCGCCCCTGACGGCGCACGCCGCCGTAGTTCACACCGCTGGAATGCGAGCCGCAAAAGTCGCGCTCTACCAACGCCACGCGCTGACCTTTTTGCGCCAGCATCAAGGCCGCCGATGCACCGACGATACCGCCGCCCAACACGATCACGTCGATCATGGCTGCACCTCGACGCCAAACGGCAGCGGCTTGATCGGCGCCTGGCCGCGCAGGCGGCCGACGTGTTCAATTCCGCGACCACTGCGCTCGGCGACAATTTCCGCTGCTGCCAGCCCGCACATGCGCCCCTGGCAGCGGCCCATGCCGACGCGGCAATGCGCCTTGACCCGATTGATTTCCCAGTGGCCTTCATCCACCACCGCGCGCACTTCGCCGACGCTGACTTCTTCGCAGCGGCACAGCATCAGTTCATCCGGCGCCTGCGCGGCCCAGTGTTCGGGGAAGGGGAATGCGGTTTCCAGGCCGTGGCGAAAGCGCTGGATGCTCGCCAGTTGCTGTTCCAAGACGGCCGTGCGGCGAGGGTCGACGGCAATGCCTGAGTCTTCCAGCACCGCCAGCGCCGCGCGCTCGCCGGCCATGTGCGCCGCGTCGGCGCCCATGATCCCGGCGCCATCGCCTGCCAGGTACACGCCGTGGACACTGCTGCGCCCGGCGCGGTCGCGCGCGGGCAACCAGGCGCGGTTCAAGCTGTTCCAGGCAAACTCGCAGCCGAGCAAATCCGCCAGCTGTGTCTCGCTGCGCAAGGCATGGGCGAAGGCCACGGCATCGCACTCCAACGTGTGCTCGCCCCAACGAATACCGTTGACCCGTTGTTCGCCGTCGATCTGCGTGAGCGTCGCGCCCTGGTGTACGGGAATGCCATGCGCCGTGAGCCAGGCGCGGTAATACACACCCTTGGCCAGCGTCGCCGGTTGCCTGAGCAATGCAGGCAAGGCGCGGCATTGCGCGCTGAACGGCGCGCTGTCGAGCACCGCCACCACCTTGGCCCCAGCCTTGGCGTATTGATAAGCCACCAGATACAGCAACGGCCCGCTGCCGCAAAACGCCACGCGCTCACCGATGGCGCAGCCCTGATACTTCAAGGCGATCTGCGCCGCCCCGAGGCTATAGACACCGGGCAAGGTCCAGCCCGGTACGGGCAGGATGCGGTCGGTGGCGCCGGTGGCGACGATGAGCTGCGCGTACTCGATGCTCTCGGCGTGGCCGCGATTCAACAGGTCCAGGCGACCGTCCTCGGCGTTCCACACCAGGGTTTCCGGCCGATAGTCGACCAAAGGCGCCAGCTCATCCATGGTGCGGTGCACGGCCTCGGCCTTGCTGGCTTCAAACCCGTAAAGCTGCTTGGCCGAGCGCTGAAAGTTGGCCGGTTGGCGCCGGTAAATCTGCCCGCCGCCGCGCAGGCTTTCATCCACCAGGCACGGCGTGACGCCGTGGTCGAGCAGGGTGCGCGCCGCACTGATGCCGGCCGGGCCTGCGCCCACAATCACTGTTCGCTTCATGCCTGGCGCCCCGGGTCACGGCTGATCGCCTGGCCTTCTTCCAATAACGTCGCACAGGCGCGTACGCGGCGCCCATCTGCCAGGCGCACCCAGCAATCCTGGCAGGCGCCCATCAGGCAGAACCCGGCGCGGCGTTCGGCGCTGAAATCGCTGCCGCGCAGGTGCTCGGCACAGGTCAGCACGGCGGTCAGTAACGTGTCGCCGAGCAAGCCCGTGGCCGGTTGCCCATCCAGGGTGAAGGCCACAGCCGGGCGTTGGGTTTCGGCCAATCGTTTGAACAACGCCATCAATGTTTCCCCACCAGCACGCGGTCCAGGCCGTAGACCCGGTCGAGCAGAATCATGGTTGCTGCGGTCAGTGCAATCACCAGCGCCGACACCGCCGCCATCATCGGGTCGATGGACTCGGTGGCGTACACGTACATGCGCACCGGCAGGGTTTGCGTGGCCGGCGAGCTGACGAAGATCGATAGGGTCACCTCATCGAAACTGTTGATGAACGCCAACAACCAGCCGCCGGCCACACCGGGCAGAATCATCGGCAAGGTGATCTGGCGAAACAGCGTAAAGCGGCCGGCCCCCAGCGACTCCGCCGCCTGTTCGGCGCTGCGGTCAATGCCGATTGCCGCCGCCAGCACCAGGCGCAGCACGTACGGCGTGATGATCACCACGTGGGCGAGCATCAGCCAGGTGAAGCTGCCATTCACGCCCATCAGCGCGAACAAACGCAGCATCGCCACGCCCAGCACCAGGTGCGGGATGATGATTGGCGAGAGGAACAACGCACTGAAAAAGTTGCGCCCCGGAAACTGATAACGGCTGATCGCCAAGGCCGCCGGCACAGCGATCAGCGTGGCCAACGTGGCGGCGGTAAACGCCAGGATCAGGCTGTTATAGAACGCCTGGATAAAGTCGGCACGCTCGAACACTGCGCGAAACCAGCGCAGGGAGAAGCCCGATGTGGGCAGGCTCAAGGTGTTTTCCGGGGTGAAGGCCACCAGGCACACCACCACCAGCGGCGCCATCATGAACAGCACCACCAGGCCGTGAAAGCCGAGGGCCAAAGGACCGTTTCTGGACATGCGCTTAAACCCCCAGGGACTTTTTGTAGCGGCTTTCAACCATGCGGTTCCAGCTCAGCATGATCAGCAGGTTGACCAACAGCAGCACCACCGCGATGGTCGCGCCCATGGGCCAGTTGAGTTCCGAGAGGTACTGGTCGTACACCACCGTGGCGACCATTTTCAGGCGGCGCCCGCCGAGCAGGCCGGGGATCGCAAACGAGCTGGCCGCCAGCCCGAACACAATCAACGTGCCGGACAGCACGCCGGGCATGACCTGCGGCAATACGATTTTGCGCATCACCGTGGCTTGGCTGGCGCCCAGTGACAGCGCCGCCTGTTCTGCCGACGGGTCAAGCTTTTGCAGCGAGGTCCACACCGGAATGATCATGAACGGCAGCATCACGTGCACCAGTGCGATGATCACCGCAAACGGCGTATACAGCAGCTTTACCGGACGCCCGCCGAGGGCCTGGATCACCTGGTTGACCAGCCCGTCGGCGCCGAGCAACAGGCTCCAGCCGAAGGCGCGCACCACCACCGAAATCAGCAGCGGCGTGAGGATCAGGATCAGGAAGATCGAGCGCCACGGCGTGCCCATGCGGCTCAGAATGTAAGCCTCGGGCACGCCGATCACGACGCACAGCAAGGTCACCAGCGCGCTGATCCAGAAGGTGCGCCAGAAGATTTCATAGAAGTACGCATCACTGAACAGCGACAGGTAATGCGCCAAGGTCCACTCATCCGCCTTCACGCCCACCTGGTAGTCGAACACGTTGAACGACAGCACAAGCGTCATCACCAGCGGCAGAATCAACAGCCCGGTGAACAGCGCCAGGGCCGGCAACGACAGCAGATAACCGCGACTCATGCGTGCACCTCATCTGCCGCCAACACGCGCAGCAAGCCGGCGTGCCAGTCCAGGCCGACGGCCGCGCCGCAACCGAGCGGCGCGCTGCCGTCGTTGCTGCGCACCACGGTAATGTCGCCAAGCGAGGTATGGACGCGGTACAGCCACTGGCTGCCGAAGAAGTAGCTGTCGAGCACCTTGCCTTGCACGCGCCCGCTGCCTGCGGCCACCAAGGTGATTTTTTCCGGGCGCAGGCTCAGGGTCAGCTCGCCGTCGCCGCTGGCGTGGCGTACTTGTGGGGTGCCAAGTTCGTCGTAGTCGCCCGGCAGCAGGTTGGCCTTGCCGACGAAGTCCGAGATGAAGCGCGTGCGTGGGTGTTCGTAGAGCGTGTACGGCGCGTCGATCTGCGTGACGCGTCCGGCCTGCATCACCACCACGCGGTCGCTGATCGACAGTGCTTCGGCCTGGTCGTGGGTGACCATCAAAGTGGTGATGCCCACCGCGCACTGGATGCGGCGGATTTCAAACTGCATCTCTTCGCGCAGGTTGGCGTCGAGGTTGGACAACGGTTCATCGAGCAGCAGCACCGGCGGCTCGATCACCAGCGCGCGGGCCAGCGCTACACGCTGGCGCTGGCCGCCGGAGAGTTCACGCGGGTAGCGCTCGGCGTGCGGCGCCAGGCGCACCAGTTCCAGCACGGTTTTAACCTGGCGGGCGATTTCGGCGGTCGGCACTTTGCGCATCTTCAGGCCGAAGGCGACGTTGTCGCGCACGGTCATGTGCGGGAACAGCGCGTAGCTCTGGAACACCACGCCCAGGCCACGGCTGGCGGGTTTGGCGTGGGTGATGTCGCGGCCGTCGAGCAGGATCTGCCCGCCGCTCACGTCGACGAAGCCGGCGATCATTTGCAGGGTGGTGGTTTTGCCGCAGCCCGAGGGACCGAGCAGGGAAACGAACTCGCCTTTTTCTACCGCAAGGTCAGTGGCGACCACCGCATCGACGGCGCCGTAGCGTTTGCTCAAGGCGTTGAGTTGGAGAAATGCCATGTCTGCGTTCCACCTTTTTGAGTCGCGTCGAAACGCGCTTTTTTGTTTTGGGCAGATGCGAAAAGAGTGCTGCGGGTGCGGTGGCGCTCGATCTTGAGTCGGCTGCCGTTTGTTGTTCATTTCGCCCCTGTGGACGCAGATTAGGACGAAGACTAGGATGGGCGGAAGATGGAATTTCACTCAACGGACTATTATTTTCCAATTTATTCATTCAGCAGAATTTACGCCGAGATTATGTGATATGGATTCCACTGAGCGGAATGGCAGCGACAAAGAAGTGGGTTCTGGCAGCGTGTCGCGGGTGTTCGCGCTGTTGCGTGCATTGGGCGAGGTGCCCGAAGGCGGCGAACGCGTGACGCAACTGGCGCAGCAGGTCGGGCTGTCGCAGCCCACCACCCACCGCCTGTTGCGCAGCCTGATGGACGAGGGGATGGTCGAGCAGGACGCGCGCAGCAAGCGCTATCGCCTGAGCCTGGAGTTCTTCGCGCTGGCGGCGAACGCGGGCAAGACCGGCAACCTGCGTGACCTGGTGCGGCCGAGCATGTTGCGCTTGAGTGCTTCGTTGGGTGATTCGTTGTTTTTGCTGGCACGCAGTGGTTTTGATGCGATCTGCCTGGACCGCAGCGAAGGGCCGTACCCGATCCGCACCTTTACCGGGGATATTGGCGGGCGTGTGGCGTTGGGTGTGGGGCAGGGCAGTTTGGCGATTCTGGCGTTCTTGCCGGAGGAGGAGCGTGAGACGGTGATTCGCTACAACTTGCCTCGGCTCAAGGATTTTCACCTGTATGACGAGGTGCTGCTGCGTTCGGAAGTGGAGAATGTGCGCAGCCTGGGGTATGCCGCGCGCAACACCGGAGTGCTGGAAGGCATGGCGGGGTTGGCGGTGCCGATTTTGAATCGGGAGGGGGTTGCGGTGGCGGCGTTGAGTGTGGCGACTATCAGTGATCGATTGGGGCCGAGCCGGTTGCCGATGGTGGTGGAGTTGCTCAAGCGTGAGGCGGCGGCGATCGGGCCGAGGATCAATCCGTTTGATCCGACGTTGCGTCGGCCTTCGCAGGCTTTTGGTGGGTAGCTTGTGTGCCGTTGCGCTATGGCCGTCTTTGGGCGGGCGCTTCTGTTGGTAGATTTGAGTACATATCCGTTGCTGCGGTAACGGCGGCTGGCGGTTCCGCTCTTACAGCGGGTCACTTTTGGCAAACGCCCTGTACGGACCGGACACATGGTGGACACATGTGCGGGGACATGGTTGACACATTATGAACCATAGTCAGGTTTGCTCATGTCGATCGTTCGTAGGAAGTGGTGGCAGAAGTAGACGTCAAAGAGCCCGTCACTTTCAGGGTTGGGTCGAACGGCAATGTGCTGCCCAACCAGCCCCTTGGCGATGCTGAAATAACGTTTCTGAAAGCGAAATCGGCTGTGATAAACCTTGGCCAGCACATCATCCGGCCCATATTCAAATTCCGATAGCTGCTGCGGATAAGCCCAAGGGCTTGCTCGGTACCGGTCCATAGGCACCTTGTAATCCAGTGCTTGGTGAGGGCGTTTTAAGTTATAGACCTCACGCCATTGATCAAACGCTGTTTGAGCATCCTTGATCGTGGAGAATTGACGCCCATCAAGCACCTCCGCTTTGAGTGAACGATGAAAACGCTCAATCTTTCCATTGGTTTGAGGGTGGTAAGGACGACTGAAGCTGATCCTGATCCCCAAGCGAATCAACCAGATACTTAGTTCTGTGATTTCTCCAGGGTTGCGTGGCGAGCCCCATGGCGGTCCATTGTCAACGTTGATGCGAGCCGGTAACCCAAAGCGCTGAAATACCTCGATCATCTTTTCCTTCACCGTGATTCCACGCTCGTTATCACAAGCTTGAATCGCCAAATTGAATCGTGAGTGATCGTCCAACAACGTCAGGGGATGGCATCGGCCTTCTTGTGTCGGGAAGTGCCCTTTGAAATCCATCTGCCAAAGATCGTTAGGTGCATCGTGTTCAAATCTCAGCTTTGCTTCTTGTTCCTTCTGAACAAGCTGAATCAGCCCGCATCGGTGCAAAACATTGGTGACGGTGCTAGGAGCAATCTGCTTTTTCAAAAGGCTGCTGATTGTGCGTCCGCCCCAAGCGGGATGTGCTTGCCTAAGCGCTATGACCTGCGCCTCCAAAGCTGGCGCGGTTAGCTTTGGGCTAGTCGCAGGTTTTCGGGATTTCTCTTGCAGCCCGGACTGCCCATGCATTTCATAGCGTTTCAACCACTTATAGGCCTTTTGCGGGCTGATGCCGAACCGCCGACACAGCTCTCGTTTATTGCTGCCGGGTTGCCGTGCTAAGGCAATGAACTCTTCTTTCAGGCTCATGGCATCTCTCGTGTCCCAGGGCATGATGGCTTTCCGGCGAAGTTGGCTCGCCAAAAGTGTCCACCATGTCCCCGCACACCCGTCAACCATGTGTCCGGTCCGTACACCCAACGCCCCAAAAGTAACCAAAAGGTCTTTGCCCCACCACTCGGTGCCTCGCCTAGGCTCGGCATTCCCTCACTCCGGCTTGAATCCGTGGGCCGCCGCGACGGGCCATCCATGGCCCAACGCGGCTAACCCGGCGTCCTGCCGGGTTACCCACGGATTCGAGCCTGCGTTCGGCCAGCGTGGTTGACGGGGCCTGTCAGATCAAAAGCAAGATCAAGAGCACGGCGGCCTGAAAGCCGACCTGAGTGGTAGAAGCAAAAGCGGATCAAAAACACAGCAACACACCTCTATCTGATGCACTGAGCTCTAAATGTGGGAGCGGGCTTGCTCGCGAAGGCGGTGGTTCAGTCAGCTCATGTGTCACTGACCCACCGCCTTCGCGAGCAAGCCCGCTCCCACAAGTTGACCGAGTGCAGCCCGTCACCACCTCACTGCTTTGCTTTTCTGTGGGAGCTGGCTTGCCTGCGATGCAGGCACCTCGGTGTGTCAGGCATAACCAGTTGATGCCATCGCGGGCAAGCCCGCTCCCACATTGACCGAGTACAGCCCGAGGTTTTAGGGCAATGCAGATCAGCACAGCCTCTGCCTGATGTAATGAGACCCACACAAGCACCACACACATTCAGATCGCGGCCAGTGCAACTGAGGTCGCGGCTGTTCGAGTCTCCACGCCGAGCTTCACATACACATGCTCCAGATGCTTGTTCACCGTCCTGGGGCTCAGCCCCAGAATGTCGCCGATGTCCCGGTTGGTTTTCCCACACGCCACCCAACGCAGCACTTCCACCTCACGCTCGGTCAGTTGAAACCGCGCGGATAACAGTCGTTGCGCCGGGGCGTCCTCCAGGGTCAGCACGCTCGGCTGCGTGGCGGCACGCGCCGAGAGCAGGATTCGTGACGTACGCAAATGCGCTGCCACCCGCGCCAATACCTCATCCGTCTGGATCGGCTTGGTCACGTAATCACTGCCACCCACCTCAAAGCCTTGCACCACGTGCTTGCTGTCGGTCAGCCCGGTCATGAACACCACCGGGATGTCCGCACTGGCCGGTTGCGCCTTGAGCCGGCGACAGGTTTCGAAGCCGTCCAGGCCCGGCATCATTGCGTCCAGCAGAATCAGGTCCGGGCGCCGGCGTTGCACGCGGTTCAACGCGCTGAGGCCGTCCAGCGCCACCAGCACCATGTAGCCCGCGTCATCAAGGGCGTCGGACAGCATGGCGAGGTTGTCCGGGGTGTCATCGACGATCAGCACCACGCCAGGTTCAGTGCTGCGGGTGAGCGCATTCATCTTCGGCCTCCTTTAAGGTTCGGTTGAGTTCATCCAGGCGGAAACCCTTGAGCAGCCCGCGCACTTTGGCGATGAAAGGCGCGGCGTCCGGATGGTGTTCCAGGATGGTGTCGAGTTTTTCATGCAAGCCGCGCACGTAGCCGATGGCGCTGAGTTCGGCGAGGGCGGCGAGGTCTTCGGGGCTGGGCAATACGCTGGGCGGTGCAGGCGGTGCGGACGTTCTGGTGCGCCGCAGCCACTGCAGATCCAGGTGCTGTTGCAGGTGCCCGAGCAGTTCCGGGGTGCGCACCGGTTTGGCCAGGTAGTCGTTGCAGGCGGCGGCGATGCTGCGTTCACGGTCGTCGGTAAAAGCGTTGGCCGAGATCACGATGATCGGCGCGCTGGACAGCGCATTGCGGCGGATCAAGCGGCTGGTTTCCCAGCCATCCAGGGTCGGCATCGACAGGTCCATCAGGATCAAGTCCGGCGCCAGCAGCGCCACCTGGCGGATTGCGTCCTGGCCATTGCTGGCCTGGATCACCTCAAACCCCAGCGGTGTGAGCATGCCACTGAGCACCTTGCGATGGTCCACATGGTCGTCCACCACCAGAATGCGTCGGCGCACACCGTGATAACCGATGATGTCGTGCTCCACGTGCACCACCGCCTGCGGCGCGCGCACCTGGGAGAGGAACAGCCGCACCTGGAAACACGTGCCCTTGTCCAGCTCGCTGGTAACGCGCAACTCGCCGCCCATCAGCGAGGTGAGCATGCGCGTGATGGTCAGCCCCAGGCCCACGCCCTTGTCCTGGCGCATCAGATCGCCGCGCTCGAACGGCTGGAATATCCGCTCGATCTGCCCAGGGTCAATGCCGATGCCGGTGTCGATGATTTCAAAATTGGCGGTTTCGCGCATGTAGCTGACCCGCAGGCGCACCTCGCCGCTGTCTGTGAAATTCACCGCGTTGCCGAGCAGGTTGATCAGGATCTGGCGCACGCGCTTTTCATCGCCACGCACCACGGCCGGGATCTTGCCCACGCAGTCCAGGCGAAAGCGCAGGCCCTTGTCCTGGGCTTGTGGGGTGAACATTTGTTCCAGGTCGTGGAGCAACTCGGGGAAGGGGATTTCCGTGAGTTCCAGGCGCAGTTTGCCGGCCTCGATCTTGGCCACGTCGAGCAGGCCATCGATCAGCGACAGCAGGTGCGAGCCGCTGCGCAGGATGGTCGCCAGCGCGTCCTGATGCTGCTCGGGCATGGCGTTGTCGCGCTGTAGGATCTGGGTAAAACCAAGGATGCTGTTCAGCGGCGTGCGCAGCTCGTGAGAGAGCCCGGTGACGTAACGGCTTTTGGCGGCGTTCGCGGCTTCGGAGGCCTCTTTGGCTTGTTGCAGGGCTTGGTCGGTGAGGCTGTGGGCGTCGATTTCCTGCATTAAAAGCAGGGTCTGGCGGTCGGATTCTTCCTGGGCGACGCGGCGGCTTTCGCGGGTCAGTACCACCCACCACGCGAGCACGGCGGCCAGCACTGACAGGGTCAGGAAAGCCTTGAAGAACGCCTGATACAAGGTCTCGGAATGCGGCAACCCTTGGGCGGCTTGCACGTAAATCAACGCCAGCGCGCCTGCGAGTAGCAGCACCAGCACCAATAACAACCCCAGGTAATGCGCCAGCCGGGTATGCAGGCGCGGCATCAGGGTGGTGGGCAGCAGCCAGCGCAATACGCCTTCGAACTGCGTGACCAGGCGCGCATGAGGTTTGCACCGGTCACCGCAACGCGCGTCCAGCGAGCAGCACAGCGAACAGATCGGCG
The DNA here is from genome assembly GCF_047943075.1 of Pseudomonas sp. NFX183. Lineage (NCBI taxonomy): Bacteria > Pseudomonadati > Pseudomonadota > Gammaproteobacteria > Pseudomonadales > Pseudomonadaceae > Pseudomonas > Pseudomonas sp. NFX183. The sequence continues at coordinate 4,991,073 of NZ_CP181333.1, forward strand.
TGCTGTAGGCCGGACAAAACGCCATGTCGGCGGTTTCGAACGGGTTGCTGCACAGCCCACAGATCGCGTGAGTGGCGGGGGCCACCGGGTGAATCAGGGTCACGTCGCTGGTACGCGCGATGTAGTACTTGCCTTGGGTCAGCCAGGCCAACAGCGGCGCCATGATCAGCGCCGTGCCCAGCGCGACGAAGGGCGGCGCGGCCTGGGCCAGGGCACCGAACAGGCCGAAGTGGGCGAGGATCGACAGCAACGAGGCAATCAGCATCGAGCCGACGCCCACCGGGTTGATGTCGTAAAGGTGCGCGCGCTTGAACTCGATGTGTCTGGGCGACAGACCCAGCGGCTTGTTGATCACCAGGTCGGCCACCAGCGTGCCGATCCAGGCAATCGCGATATTCGCGTAGAGCCCCAGCACCTGGTCGATCACATCAAATACGCCCAGCTCCATCAACATCAGCGCGATGGCCACGTTGAACACCAGCCACACCACGCGGCCGGGGTGGCTGTGGGTCACGCGGGCAAAAAAGTTCGACCAGGCCAGGGAGCCGGCGTAGGCGTTGGTCAGGTTGATTTTCATCTGTGAGATGAACACGAACAGCACCATCGCGCCGAGCGCCCATTCCGGCGAGCTGAACACATAGCGGAATGCAACGAGGTACATCTGCGTGGGCTCGGCGGCGCGCTCCATGGGGATTTCATGTTGCAGGGCGAGAAACGCCAGAAACGCCCCGGCGAACATCTTCAGCGCGCCGGGGATGATCCAGCCGGGCCCCGCGCAGAGCAGGGCGGCCCACCAGCGTTTGCGGTTGGCGGCGGTCTTTTCCGGCAGGAAGCGCAGGTAGTCGACCTGTTCGCCGATCTGCGTGACCAGCGACAGCGCCACGGTGCAGGCGGCGCAGAACGACAGCAAATTAAACCCGCCGCCGTCGCCACTGCGTCCGACAAAGCTGGTCCAGTCGCTGAAGACGTCGGGGTTTTTCCACCAGACAAAACCGTAGGGCAGCACCAGCAACAGCAGCCAGAGCGGTTGCGTCCACAATTGCAGGCGGCTGATCAGGGTCACGCCGTAGGCCACCAGCGGAATCACCAGCAATGAGCAGATCACATAGGCGATGGCCAGCGGAATGTGGAAATACAGCTCCAGGGCCAGGGCCATGATTGCCGCTTCCAGCGCGAAGAACAGGAACGTGAAGCTGGCATAAATCAACGAGGTGATGGTCGAGCCGATGTAGCCAAAGCCGGCGCCGCGGGTCAGCAGGTCCATGTCCACGCCATAACGGGCGGCGTAATAACTGATGGGCAGGCCGGTGAGGAAAATCACCAGGCTGATCGCCAGGATCGCCCAGAACGTGTTGGTGAAACCGTAGCTCAAGGCGAGCACGCCGCGATGGCTTCCAGCGCCAGAAAGGACACGGCGCCCAGGGCGGTGTTGGCGATGCGCAGTTCCGACCATTTGCGAAAGGATTTGGGCGTGTAGCGCAGGGCGTAGTCTTCCATGGTCTCGTCGGCGACCCAGGTGTTGTAGTCGCGGCGGATCTTGACGATGCGCTGGGTGCCGGAGGTGGGGTGCACGGTTGAGGACTCCGCAGAAGGGCGAGATTGAATGAGCAACTTCCATGCCCTGACAGGTGCCGCAGGTCCAAATGCGGGAGCGGGTTTGCAGTGGCGAGCGGGCTTGCCCCGCGTTGGGCTGCGTAGCAGCCCTGAAACCAGACAACACTATTTACCTGGAAAAATGCGCTGTTCTTAACAGGGCTGCTTCGCAGCCCAACGCGGGGCAAGCCCGCTCGCCACAACTTGCCCTGAAACAGTGCGCAACGGCATACGTCAAATGACGTACACCGTTACGTCAGGCTGCGTATACCCGCGATGGCTCGCTGCCGCCATGCTGAACCCCTCATTGCAGAGGAGTCGCCCCATGGCACCACGATTGATCCGCTCCACACCGCTGTTGGCCTTGTCCTTACTGGCGGCCGCTCTGTTCAGCCAGGGCGTGCTGGCCGATAACGAAGGCCTGGCCGTGACCCCTACCGAAGTCACCGTCGGCCAGTTGCACTCGGCCACCGGCACCATGGCGATTTCCGAGACCGGCTCGATCCAGGCCGAGCGCCTGGCCATCGAACAGATCAACGCTTCGGGCGGGATCCTGGGACGCCAGATCAAAGTGATCCAGGAAGACGGCGCCTCCGACTGGCCGACCTTTGCCGAAAAAGCCAAGAAGCTGCTGGTCAACGACAAGGTCGCCGCCGTGTTCGGCTGCTGGACGTCGGCTTCACGCAAAGCCGTGCTGCCGATCTTCGAGAAAGAAAACGGCTTGCTCTACTACCCGACCTTCTATGAAGGCCTGGAACAGTCGAAAAACGTCATCTACACCGGCCAGGAAGCCACCCAGCAAATCCTCGCCAGCCTCGACTGGATCGCCAAGACCAAGGGCGCCAAGACCTTCTACCTGGTCGGCTCGGACTACATCTGGCCACGCACCTCAATGAAGATCGCGCGCAAGCACATTGAGAACGTGCTGCACGGCACCGTGGTTGGCGAAGACTACTACCCGCTGGGCAACACTCAGTTCGGCTCGTTGATCAACAAGGTCAAGCTGAAGAAGCCGGACGTGGTGTTTGCGGCCGTGGTCGGCGGCTCCAACGTGGCGTTCTACAAGCAACTCAATGCGGCGGGTGTGAATTCGTCCAAACAAACCCTGCTGACCCTGTCGGTCACCGAAGACGAATTGCTCGGCATCGGCGGCGAAAACATGGCCGGCTTCTACGCCTCGATGAAGTACTTCCAGAGCCTGGACAACCCGAACAACAAAGCCTTCGTCGAAGCCTTCAAGGCCAAGTACGGCAAGGACGCGGTCATCGGCGACGTGACCCAGGCGGCGTACCTCGGCCCTTGGTTGTGGAAAGCGGCGGTGGAGAAAGCCGGCAGTTTCGACGTGGATAAAGTCGTGGCGGCAAGCCCTGGCATCGAGCTGAAAAACGCGCCGGAAGGCTACGTGAAGATCCACGAGAACCATCACCTGTGGAGCAAGTCGCGTATCGGCGAAGTGCAGCCCAACGGGCAGTTCAAGGTGATCTACGAGTCGGATCTGATCGAGCCGAACCCGTTTCCCAAGGGTTACCAATAACCCCCAGGCACACTGAGTTTCAAACTGTGGGAGGGGGCTTGCCCCCGATAGCAGTGGGTCAGTCACCGCTTTATAAGCTGACCCACCCTCATCGCGGCAAGCCCCTTCCCACATAAGGCAAAACGGCACAAGCCTGCATTTCATCTCTCTGTAGGAGACCATCATCATGGAATGGCTATCGGAATTTGGAGCCATCGCGGCGATGCAGGGGTTCAACGGTTTGTCCGTGTTCTGCGTGCTGTTGCTGATGGCATTGGGGCTGGCGATCATTTTTGGCCAGATGGGCGTGATCAACATGGCCCACGGCGAGTTCCTGACCATCGGCGCCTACACCACCTACGTGTGTTCCAGCCTTACCGCGCACTTTGCGCCAAGCTTTCAACCCTATTACTTCTTCGTTGCCATTGCCCTGTCATTCCTTGTTGCCGGCGCGATCGGCTGGCTGGTGGAGTGGGCGATGATCAGCCGGTTGTACAAGCGTCCGCTGGACACCTTGCTCGCCACCTGGGGGTTGTCCCTGGTGATGCAGCAAACCTTTCGCTCGGTGTTCGGCGCGCGTGAAGTCAGCGCCGAACCGCCGGCCTGGCTGATGGGCTCGGTGAACTTCACCGATGCCATCGAGATCCCGCGCAACGGCCTGTTCATGATGGGCCTGACCCTGCTGCTGACCGCCGCGATCTTCCTGATGCTGTACCGCTCGCGCTGGGGCCTGCAGGTGCGCGCCACGGTGCAGAACCGCCTGATGAGCCGCGCGGTGGGCATCAATACGCGCAAGGTCGACCGCATGACCTTCGCCCTCGGCTGCGGCGTGGCCGGTGTCGCGGGCGCGGCGTTTACCACCATTGGCTCCACCGGGCCGACGGCGGGTTCGCAGTACATCGTCGACACCTTCCTGGTGGTGGTATTCGGCGGCGCGCAGAGCCTGTTCGGCACCATCGCCTCGGCGTTCGTGATCGCCCAGACCCAATCGCTGTCGGAGTTTTTCCTCAGTGGCTCGATGGCCAAGGTACTCACGTTGTCCTCGGTCATTCTGATCCTGATGCTGCGCCCGCAAGGGTTGTTCTCCATCAAAGTGCGCAAGTAGAGGCGAGCAGATGAAGGCTTTAGACAAGCTGCTGGGCGGCCAGCAAAACCTGATCGGTATCGTGTTGTTGGCATTGCTGGTACTGGTGGTATTTCCCCTGACCCTGGACGCGTTCCGCCTGAACATGGTCGGCAAATACCTGACCTATGCGTTTGTCGCCGTGGGCCTGGTGCTGTGCTGGGGCTATGGCGGCATTCTCAGCCTGGGGCAGGGTGTGTTCTTCGGCGTCGGCGGTTACTGCATGGCGATGTTCCTCAAGCTGGAAGCCTCCGACCCCGAGAGCACCAAGATCCAATCCACACCGGGCATCCCGGACTTCATGGACTGGAACCAGATCACCGAACTGCCCTGGCTGTGGCAGCCGTTTCACAGTTTCAGCTTCACGCTGGTAGCGGTGATTGCGGTGCCGGTGCTGCTGGCGTTAATCATCGGTATGGCGCTGTTCAAGCGGCGCGTGGGCGATGTGTATTTCTCCATCGTCACCCAGGCGATTGCGCTGATCCTTACCGTGCTGATCGTCGGCCAGCAAGGCCTGACCGGTGGCGTCAACGGCATCACCGACCTCAAGACCCTGCTGGGCTGGGACCTGCGCACCGACAGCGCGAAAATGATCCTGTACTTCATCAACGCCGGCTTGCTGTTCGGCTGCATCTTTATCGGCCGTTTTATCCTCGCGTCCAAGCTGGGCCGGCTGCTGATGGCGATGCGCGACAAAGAAGAGCGCGTGCGGTTTTCCGGCTACGACGTGGCCAGTTTCAAGATCTTTGTGTTCTGCGTGGCCGCCGCGTTTTCGGCGATTGGCGGGGCGATGTTTGCCTTGCAGGTGGGCTTTATGTCTCCGTCGTTCGTGGGCATCGTGCCGTCAATCGAGATGGTGATTTTCGCCGCGGTGGGCGGGCGCATGTCACTGCTCGGCGCGGTGTATGGCGCGCTGCTGGTGAACTACGGCAAGACCTACTTTTCCGAGTCCTTTCCTGAATTATGGCTGTACCTGATGGGCGGGCTGTTTATTGCCGTGGTCATGTATTTCCCCAATGGCCTGGCCGGGTTGTGGGACAGCCACGGTCGCCAGGCATTGGCCAGACTGCTGCGGCGCAAACCCGTGGCGGCGCCCCCGGTGAGTCCGGCGGTTAGACCCAAGGCTAAAAGCAACATCCTGGAGACCCAGCCATGACCGCCGTCGGCTTTGAAATGAAAAAACCGGTGTTGGCCATTGAAGGCCTCACCGTGTCGTTCGACGGCTTCAAGGCGGTCGACAACCTCAACTTGTATATCGACCGCAATGAAGTGCGCGTGGTCATCGGCCCCAATGGCGCCGGCAAGACCACGGTGCTCGACCTGATCTGCGGCAAAACCCGCGCTACCAGCGGCAGCATCCAGTTCGACGGCCAGGAACTGACCAGGATGCGCGAGTACAACATCGTGCGCGCCGGCGTGGGGCGCAAGTTCCAGAACCCGTCGATCTACGAAAACCTCACGGTGTTTGAAAACCTCGAGATGTCTTATCCCGCCGGGCGCAAGGTGTGGGGCGCGCTGTTTTTCAAGCGCAGCGCTCAGGTGGTTGCGCGGGTGGAAGAGGTGGCGCGGGAAATCTTCCTGGGTGATTTGCTGCAACAGCAGGCCGACCTGCTGTCCCACGGGCAAAAGCAGTGGCTGGAAATCGGCATGCTGCTGATGCAAGACCCGGAGTTGCTGATGCTCGACGAGCCGGTGGCAGGCATGAGCGTGAATGAGCGCGCGCAAACCGCCGAATTGCTCAACCGCATCAGCCAGGGCCGCTCGGTGCTGGTGATCGAGCACGACATGGAGTTCGTCAAAAGCATCGCGCATAAAGTCACGGTGCTGCACCAGGGCAAGGTGCTGGCCGAGGGCAGCATGGAGTCGGTGCAAAGCAACCCGAAAGTCATTGAAGTGTATTTGGGCCACTGAGGAATCCGGCATGTTCAAGATCGACCAGTTGTCCTGTGGTTACGGGCAGAGCCAGATCCTGCACGATCTGCAACTGAACGTGGCCAAGCGCGAGATCGTCGCGGTGATGGGCCGCAATGGCATGGGCAAGACCACGCTGTTCAAGAGCCTGATGGGCATTCTGCCGCAGTGGCAAGGCCAGGTCAGTGTGGACGGGCACGATGTGTCGGCGCTGGAAACCCACGAGCGGGTGGCGCGCGGGATTGCCTATGTGCCCCAGGGCCGCATGATTTTCCCGAGCATGACGGTGCTGGAAAATATCCAGACCGGGTTGCCAGCGTCGGCCCGCGGCAAGGTGCCGGAGGATTTGTATGCGCTGTTTCCGGTGCTGCATGACATGCAGTCGCGCAAGGGCGGCAACCTGTCCGGCGGGCAGCAACAGCAACTGGCGATTGCGCGGGCGCTAGCGACTAACCCCAAGGTGTTGTTGCTCGACGAGCCGACGGAGGGCATCCAGCCGTCGATCATCAAGGACATTGCGCGCACGCTCAAAGAGATTCGCAACCTGCGCGATTTGACCATCGTGGTGTCCGAACAGGTGCTGTCGTTCACCCTGGAGATTGCCGACCGCTTTCTGGTGATCGAGAAGGGCCGCTTCGTGATCGAAGAGACCCGCGACCGCGTGGATGAAGCGACCATCAGCCGCTACCTGTCCGTCTAAAACAACACAGTTCTAATGTGGGAGCGGGCTTGCTCGCGAAAGCGGTGTACCAGTCGACTTATCTGTTAACTGACACACCGCTTTCGCGAGCAAGCCCGCTCCCACAGTTGTTTTGTGTCTGCTTTGAAAATCTCATACGTCATCCAACGTATTTCCGGTTTTCCCTGGCTCCCCGAGACTGGATTCCACGCACCAGACCATCCGCCCAGGAGCCAGTCCATGACCGAAACGCTGATCAAAGTCGACCTCAACCAGCCCGTCACTGAAAACGAAAATATCCATAACCGCTGGCACCCGGATATCCCGATGGCGTGCTGGGTGAAGCCCGGCGATGACTTCATTCTGGAAACCTACGACTGGACCGCCGGCGCAATCAAGAACAATGACGATGCCAGTGACGTGCGCGACGTGGACCTGTCCACCGTGCATTACCTGTCAGGCCCGGTGGGTGTGCACGGCGCCGAGCCGGGTGATTTGCTGGTGGTGGACTTGCTCGATATCGGCGCCAAGGCGGATTCGCAATGGGGCTTCAACGGCTTCTTCTCACGGCAGAACGGCGGCGGTTTTCTCACCGATCATTTCCCCAGCGCGCAAAAAGCCATCTGGGATTTCAAAGGCATGTTCACCCGTTCGCGGCACATTCCGGGGGTTAACTTTGCCGGCCTGATCCACCCCGGCCTGATCGGCTGCCTGCCCGACCCGGTGATGCTCGCCGACTGGAACCGCCGCGAGCAGGAACTGATCGATACCAACCCGACCCGCGTGCCGCCGCTGGCCAATGCGCCACTGGCCACCACCGCGCACATGGGCAAGCTCAAGGGCCAGGCCCGTAACGACGCGGCTGCGACCGGCGCGCGCACGGTGCCGCCGCGTGAGCATGGCGGTAACTGCGATATCAAGGACCTGTCGCGCGGTTCGAAGATTTTTTTCCCGGTCTATGTCAACGGCGCCGGGTTGTCGGTGGGTGACCTGCACTTCAGCCAGGGCGACGGCGAGATCACCTTTTGCGGCGCCATCGAAATGGCCGGCTGGGTGCACATGAAGGTCGAGCTGATCAAGGGCGGCATGGCCAAGTATGGGATCAAGAACCCGGTGTTCAAGCCCAGCCCGATCACACCGAACTACAAGAACTACCTGATCTTCGAAGGCATCTCGGTGGACGAACAGGGCCAGCAGCACTACCTGGACGTCAACGTCGCCTACCGCCAGGCCTGCCTGAATGCGATCAACTACCTGACCAAGTTTGGCTACTCGCCGGCCCAGGGCTATGCCTTGCTCGGCTCGGCGCCGGTGCAGGGGCATATCAGCGGTGTGGTGGATATTCCGAATGCCTGCGCGACCTTGTGGCTGCCGACGGAAATCTTCGAGTTCGACATCAACCCCAATGCCAACGGCCCCACCCAGTTCCTCGACGGCAGCGTCGACCTGCCCATTGCCCCGGACCTGTAGCCATGCCGACTTACGAATATGCCTGTGACACCTGCGGCACGTTCACGATGTTGCGGCCCATCGCCCAACGCAACGAGCCCAGCCAGTGCCCGTACTGCGAAGGGCCGGGCGGCCCGCTCAGGGTCTCGGCCCCGGCACTGCAAACGCTGTCGGCCAACCAGCGCAAGGCTATCGCCGGCAACGAGCGCAGCGCCCATGCGCCGCAAACCGTCGGCGAATACCAGCAAAGCCGCAAACATCCGGCCGGTTGCAGCTGCTGCGGCACCCGCAAAAAAGTCGAGCCGAGCAAGGCCAACCCCTTGGGCCTCAAGACCAGGACCGGGCCACGGCCGTGGATGATCAGTCACTAGACCAGGAGTGATGTTATGCGTCATGGCGATATTTCCAGCAGCCCAGACACCGTCGGTGTCGCGGTGGTGAACTACAAGATGCCGCGCCTGCATTCCAAGGCCGAGGTCATCGACAACGCGAAGAAAATCGCCGGGATTATCCTCGGCATGAAGCAGGGCTTGCCCGGCATGGACCTGGTGGTGTTCCCCGAATACAGCACCATGGGCATCATGTACGACCACGACGAGATGATGGCCACGGCCGCGAGTATCCCCGGCGATGAGACCGCGATCTTCTCGGCAGCGTGCCGCCAGGCAAACACCTGGGGCGTATTTTCCCTGACCGGCGAGCGCCACGAGGAGCACCCGCACAAGGCGCCGTACAACACGCTGGTGTTGATCAATAACCTCGGCGAAATCGTGCAGCGCTACCGCAAGTGCATCCCGTGGTGCCCCATCGAGGGTTGGTATCCGGGTGACCGCACCTATGTGTGCGACGGGCCAAAGGGCATGAAGATCAGCCTGATTATCTGCGACGACGGCAATTACCCGGAGATCTGGCGCGACTGCGCGATGAAGGGCGCCGAGTTGATCGTGCGCTGTCAGGGTTATATGTACCCGGCCAAAGAGCAGCAGGTGCAGATGTCCAAGAGCATGGCCTGGGCGAATAACTGCTATGTGGCAGTGGCCAACGCGGCGGGGTTCGATGGGGTGTATTCGTACTTCGGCCACTCGGCGATCATCGGCTTTGACGGGCGCACCCTGGGTGAGTGCGGCGAGGAAGAGATGGGCATCCAGTACGCGCAACTGTCGGTGTCGCAGATTCGCGATGCGCGGGCCAACGACCAGTCGCAGAACCACCTGTTCAAGTTGCTGCACCGTGGCTATACCGGCATGCATGCCTCGGGCGATGGCGACAAGGGCGTGGCGGACTGCCCGTTCGAGTTCTACCGCACCTGGGTGCTGGACGCGCAAAAGGCCCAGGAGAATGTCGAAAAAATCACCCGCAGCACCGTGGGTGTCGCCGAGTGCCCGGTGGGGCAACTGCCCCATGGCGGCAAAGAAAAAGGGGTGGAGTAGGGCATGCGGTTTACCTTTGAACCGGCGCAGGTGATGGCGCTGTTGCGCAGTCGCATCGTTGGCCAGGAGGCGGCGCTGGCGCAGGTGGAGCGGCTGCTCAAGGTGGTCAAGGCCGATATCGGCGAGCGCGATCGGCCATTGAGCGTCAACCTGTTCATGGGCCCGACCGGCGTGGGCAAAACCGAAATCGTGCGCCTGCTGGCCCAGGCGCTGCATGGCCGGGCCGACGGGTTTTGCCGCATCGACATGCACACCCTGGCCCAGGAGCATTACGCCGCCGCGCTGACCGGCGCGCCGCCGGGGTACGTGGGCAGCAAGGAAGGCATCAGCCTGTTCAACAGCGAATTGATCCAGGGCAGCTACAGCCGCCCTGGCATCGTGTTGTTCGATGAACTGGAAAAAGCCAGCCAGGAGGTGGTGCGCAGCCTGCTGGGCATTCTTGAAAACGGCCAACTGACCCTGGCGGGTGGCACGCGCACCCTGGATTTTCGTAACAGCCTGATTTTCATGACCAGCAACATCGGCGCGCACCAGGCGCGTCGGCATCGCCAACGCTTCGCTCAGGGCTGGCGGCGGCTGCTGCGGGTATTTGTGCGGGGCGAAGCGGCGGTGTTGGAAGAGGCGTTGCACGGGCATTTCGAGCCGGAGTTTCTCAACCGCATCGATCGTATCCTGATGTTCGAACCCCTCGACAAGCGCTGGCTTGATGCGCTGCTGGACGTGGAGCTGGAGAAGCTCAATCAGCGTCTGGCGGCGCACCAGCGCTCATTAAGCATGGATGCGTCGGCAAGGGCATGGTTGTGTCGCCAGCACGACGCACGGTTTGGCGCGCGTGCGCTGGGCCGTCGTGTACGGGTGGAGCTGGAGCCGGCGATCGCGGAGTGCTTGCTGCGCGATCCTGCTGTGCAAGGGATGCGAGTAACGGTGCGGGGTGAACACTTGGACGTTTCGCGACAATAGCCTTGCATGCTGACCAATTAGGGCTAATATGATCCGGGTAAAACAAATAACATCCGGGTAATAAGCCATGCCTACGCAACACACACCGCTGTGCACTGCCTTCTTCCGTCACCAGCGCGTGGCGGCCGGCGCCTATTCGGCGGTGGCCGAAACCCTGGCAGGGCTGGACCTGACAGCCGGCACCTTCCTGGTCTTTGATGACGCCACCGGCGCCCAAGTCGATTACCCATGGCCTGGCGGTTATGTGCCCGAGCAACCCGCAGACACAGCAATCGACGAAGAGCTTCCCGCAGCCCCAACGGTGGGCCGCCCGAAGCTGGGTGTGGTCGCGCGGGAAGTTACGCTGCTGCCGCGCCACTGGGAATGGCTGGGCCAACAACCCGGCGGCGCCTCGGCGGCCTTGCGCCGGTTGGTGGATGAAGCGCGAAATGCCAGCGCTGGCCGTGATCAGGCGCGTCTGGCCAAGGAAGCCAGCTATCGTTTCATGAGCGCCATCGGCGGCGACCTGCCTGGGTTTGAAGACGCCTCACGGGCATTGTTCGCTGAAGATGCGGCGGCCTTCGCCGGTAAGATCGGGCACTGGCCGAAGGATGTGCAGACGTACCTGGCCTGGCTGTCGCGCAATGCTTTCCCCGTCTAACAATAATTCCGGGACTCGAACGACCATGGAAGTCACTCAGCAACGGCCGTTGTGGCAGATCTACCTGATTTTTTTGGCACCGATGGTGCTGTCCAATTTTCTGCAAAGCTTTTCCGGCACCCTCAACGGCATCTATGTCGGGCAAATGCTCGGCACCCAGGCACTGGCGGCGGTGTCGGGGATGTTTCCCATCGTGTTTTTCTTTATTGCCCTGGTGATCGGCCTGGGGGCGGGCGCTTCGGTGCTGATCGGCCAGGCCTGGGGCGCGCAGGAAACCGGAATGGTGAAGGTGATCACCGGTGCGACGCTGACCCTTGGCGCCCTGGTAGGCCTGATCGCGGCGGTGCTCGGCAGCCTGTTCGCGCGCCCGGCCCTGCAGGCGCTGGGCACCCCGATGGATGTGCTCGACGATGCCGTGGGTTATGCCCAGGTGATGATGCTGATCATGCCGCTGCTGTTGGTCTTCATCCTCTACACCCAGTTGCTGCGCGGCGTCAGTGACACGATCTCGCCGCTGCTGGCGCTGATGGTCTCGACCCTGATCGGCCTGTTGCTGACGCCGGCGCTGATTCGCGGCTGGATCGGCCTGCCGCCCATGGGCATCCAGAGCGCGGTGTACGCGGGGCTGGTCGGTAATGCCTCGGCGATGCTGTTTTTGATCCTGCGCCTGCGCCACAAGAACCATGTGATGGCGCCGGACCGTGAGTTGCTGGCTGCCTTGCGCCTGGACCGGGCGATCCTCGGCAAAGTGCTGCGCATCGGCTTGCCGACCGGCTTGCAGATGGTGGTGTTGTCGCTGTCCGAATTGGTCATTCTTGCGCTGGTCAACAGCCACGGTTCCCAGGCCACGGCGGCGTATGGCGCGGTGACGCAGATCGTCAATTATGTGCAGTTCCCGGCGCTGTCGATTGCCATTACCGCTTCGATCCTCGGTGCCCAGGCGATTGGCGCCGGGCGCCTGGAGCGAATCGGGCCGATCCTGCGCACCGGCCTGTTGATCAACACCTGCCTGACCGGTGGATTGATTGTGCTCGGCTACCTGTTGTCGCACTGGCTGCTGGGGCTGTTCATCACCGACGACGCCGCGCGGCTTAATGCCGAGCACCTGCTGCACATTATGCTCTGGAGCGTTTTGGTCTTCGGCTTTCAGGCGGTGGTGGGCGGCATCATGCGCGCCAGCGGCGTGGTGCTGATGCCGGTCGCCATCTCGATTTTCTGCGTACTGTGTGTGGAGCTGCCGATGGCGTATGTGCTCAATGCGCATTTCGGCCTGCAAGGTGTGTGGATGGCGTTTCCGGTGACCTACCTGGCGATGCTGGCGCTGCAGACTGCGTATTACCGGCTGGTGTGGCGGCACAAGCAGATCAAGCGGCTGGTGTAGCGCGGGCTTATTGCTTCAAGCCGCGCAGCAGTAACTCCAGACCTTGCAAGCCTTGCTCCAGGCGATCGCCCGGGTGTTCATCGCGGGCGATCCACAGCGCGGTGTTGACCAGGCTGCCATTGATCAACTGCGCCAGCGCGACGCTGGGGCCCTGTTCAATGGCACCGGCCTGCATCAAGCCCTCAAGCAACTGGCACAGCGACGCGACGCAGTGTTGCTGCGACCCGGTATCGCCGAGCACGGCCGGCGCATCCTGCAAAACGATGCGTTGGATTTCGTCGTCCTGGGCCATGCGCAAATACGTTCGGCAGCGTTCGCGAAAACCTTCCCACGGGTGCTGGGCCTGATCGGTGATGTGCTGCAGTCGCGCGTCCATTTCGCTGTCGAGTTGGGCAACCACGGCGGCCAACAGGCCTTTCTTGTCACCAAAGTGGTGGTACAACGCACCACGGGTCAGGCCGGCGCGCGCGGTGAAGTCGTCCATCGACGTGTTGGCATAGCCCTGTGTGGCGAAGGCTTGGCGGGCGCTGGCGATCAGGCGGGCGCGGGTTTCTTCGATTATTTCGGCACGGGCTCGGCTCATGGGGTGGGCTCGCGAGGGTGTTTGAGGGTTTGACATACGCTGCGTATGTTACGCATGATTTGCCACATACGCACCGTATGTATTTTGCCCTGATGCCTGCCGATAGCAAGCTTCAAGGTCTTGAGCAAGAGGTCAAGCAGGATGGCAAATCCCTACGCCGAGTTGTTCCACGCCCCTGGCAGCCGGGCTTTTGTACTGGCCGGCATGCTTGCGCGCATGCCGATATCGATGACCGGTATCGGCCTGATCACCATGCTGTCGCAAGTGCATGGCGGCTTTGGCCTGGCGGGCGCGGTGGCGGCGGTGTTTGCCTTGGCCACGGCGTTTTGTGCGCCGCAGGTTTCGCGGTTAGTGGACCGCTACAGCCAGGGCAGGGTGCTGCCGATAGCAGCGCTGATTGGCGGTGGGGCGTTGTTGCTGTTGCTGTTGTGCACCTGGTTGCAGGCGCCAAGCTGGACGTTGTTTGTGTTCGCCGCCCTGGCCGGTTGCATGCCCAATATGTCGGCCATGGTGCGGGCGCGCTGGACCGAGTTGTACCGCGGCCAGCCCAAGTTGCAGACCGCGTTTGCCCTTGAGTCGGTGCTCGACGAGGTCTGTTTCATCATCGGCCCGCCGATCTCGGTGGGCCTGAGTGTGGTGCTGTTCCCGCAAGCCGGACCCTTGGTGGCAGCGCTGCTGCTGGCGGTGGGGGTGACCACCTTCGTGCTGCAACGCGCAACTGAGCCGCCGGTGCATGAACATCAGGACCATCACGGCCGCTGGCTGATCGCCTCACCGTCGGTACTGATCCTGATGATCCTGTTGCTGGCCATGGGCGTGATTGTCGGCGTGGTGGACGTGGTCAGCGTCGCATTCGCCCAGCATCAAGGCCAACCGGCGGCGGCAAGCATCGTGCTTTCGGTGTATGCCATTGGCTCGTGCCTGGCGGGGTTGGCGTTCGGCACGCTCAAGCTCAAGGCGCCGTTGCCCCGCCAGTTTCTGTTCTGCGGCGTGGCGACGGCGTTGACCACCTTGCCGTTGTTGCTGGTGACAAATATCCCCGGGCTGGCCGTGGCCATCTTCATCTCAGGCTTGTTCTTTGCCCCGACGCTGATCGTGTCCATGGCCCTGGTGGAGCGGATCGTCCCGCCCAGCCGCCTGACCGAAGGCATGACCTGGCTGATCACCGGCCTGAGTATCGGGGTGGCCATTGGTGCCGCCAGCTCGGGTTGGATGATCGACCATTTCGGCGCCACCAGCGGGTTCTGGGTGGCGCTGGTGGCGGGTGCGGTGGTGCTGGGCTCAGCGCTGCTGGGCTATCGAAGGTTGGGCTGATCAGCCGATCGCCGGAGAAGGTTCTGCGCAATGATGTTGCAAAAACTCATTCAGCGCCTGGCGCGTCAGGTCATTGAGCGTCACTTTCTTACGGGTCGCTGCCAGGGCTGCAGCCAGATGCAGGTCATGGCCGACCCGCACGTTGAAGGAACCCTTGCACGGTTTCTCCGGTGTTTGCCCGAGGGTGTGGCACGTCGCGAGGTAGTCTTCCACGGCCTCTCGAAAGGCCACGTCCAGCTCCGCGACGGTTTTGCCCTCATAGCTGACCAGCGCCTTGATAAACAGCACTTTGCCAAACAGGCAATTGTCTTCGAGGCTGGCTTCGATAGAGCCGATGTAGCCGTTGTGTTTCAGTTGGTTGTTCACTGAATCAGTTCTCCTGATTTCAATTGTTCGATGATCTGGCGCCGAATGTAGTGTTTCAGTTCGTTGCCGGGGTGAGGCTTGTGCAAGGTGATCATTGCACTGGGGTCGCCGATGTCGAATTTGACGCGGCTTCCAGCCCCTTCAATCTGTGTGTAGCCAAGACGCTTGAGTAGCGTTTCGAGCTCTGGCCAGGTAAAGGCCATGCGCTCGTTGAGCAGTTTGGCGAGCAGCTTTTCATTTTTGGACACGGCGTTCCCTGCGTGTAACTAAATGTAGTTGCAAAAAGTGGTGTTCGTCAATGCTAGCCCGGCTTTGTGTGTCTTTGCTGAGATTGATGTAACCCTTGATGACACCGCGCCTCACGCCCTTCATCCCCCGCTAATTTTTCCCCGCCCGGTTCGTTTTATAGGGACGACGTGCCTTTGTGCTTCCTGCCTATTGCTCCGGACTCCAAGAAATGAATGCTGAAGACTCCTTGAAACTTGCTCGCCGGTTTATCGGGCTGCCCCTGGAAAAACGCCAAGTATTCCTGCAGGCCTTGCAGAAAGAGGGCGTGGATTTTTCCCGGTTTCCGATTCCGGCGAGTGTGGAGGCAGAGGATCGCCAGGCGCTCTCCTACGCGCAGCAGCGCATGTGGTTTCTGTGGCAATTGGACCCGGCCAGCGGCGCCTACAACCTGCCCGGCGCGGTGCGGCTCAAGGGCGCGCTCAGCCTGCGTGCGCTGGAGCAAGCCTTCGCCAGCCTGGTGGCGCGGCATGAAACCTTGCGCACAGTCTTCCAACGCCAGGCCGATGAACGCCTGACCCAGGTTTCGATAGAGCCCTCGCTTGTCGTCGAGCACCTGGACTTCAGCGCCATGGCCGCCGTTGAGCAGGAGCAGGCCGTCAACGACGCGGCGACGCGTCAATCGCTGTTGCCGTTCGATTTGGAGCACGGGCCTTTGCTGCGCGTGCAGTTGCTCAAGCTCAACGCGCAGGAGCATGTGCTGCTGCTGACCCTGCACCACATCGTCTCCGACGGCTGGTCGATGAATGTGCTGATCGACGAGTTCATCCGCTGCTACGACGCCCATGAGCGCAACGAGGCGCCGCAATTGCCGGCGCTGCCGATCCAGTACAGCGACTACGCCCTGTGGCAGCGCCGCTGGTTGGAAGCAGGGGAGCAGGCACGTCAGCTCGCGTACTGGCAGGCGCGTCTGGGCGACGAGCATCCGGTGCTGGAACTGCCAACCGACCACCCGCGTCCAGCGATGCCGAGTTATCAGGGCACTCGCCATCATTTCGCGATTGACCCAAGCCTGGCCGCGCAACTGCGAACCTGCGCGCAAAAGCACAACGTCACGCTGTTCATGCTGTTGCTGGGTGCTTTCAATGTGCTGCTGCACCGTTACACCGGGCAGGCAGACATTCGCGTCGGTGTGCCGATCGCCAATCGCAACCGTACCGAAGTCGAAGGGCTGATCGGCTTTTTCGTCAACACGCAAGTCCTGCGCACCGAACTGACCGGGCAAACCCGCGTTGGCGAACTGCTGCAAGGCATCAAGGAGCAAGCGCTGGGCGCCCAGGCTCATCAGGAATTGCCCTTTGAGCGCCTGGTGGAGGCCCTCAAGGTCGAGCGCAGCCTGAGCCATACGCCGCTGTTTCAGGTGATGTACAACCACCAGCCGGTGGTGGCCGACATTGCCAATGTCAGCACCGCTTCAGGCCTTGAGCTTTCGCTGGTGGAATGGCAAGGGCGCACCACCCAATTTGACCTGACCCTCGATACCTATGAGAAGTCCGGCACCCTGCATGCTGCGCTGACCTATGCCAATGACCTGTTCGAGGCGCCTTCCATTGCGCGCATGGCACAACACTGGATCAGTTTGTTACAGGCCATGGTGGCCGACGGCGAACAGCGCATTGGTGAATTGCCGATGCTGGCAGCCGATGAGCAGCACGTACTGACCCATGCGTGGAACCAGACCGGCGAAGCCTACCCAACCGAGCGCGGCATCCATCAACTGATCGAAGACCAGGTGCAGCGCACGCCGGATGCACCCGCGCTGGTATTCGGCGAAACCGCGTTGACCTACGCCCAACTCAATGCCCGCGCCAACCAACTGGCGCATGCTTTGCGCGAGCAGGGCGTGGGCCCGGACGTGCTGGTGGGGCTGTGCGTCGAGCGCTCCGTCGAAATGGTCGTGGGCCTGCTGGCGGTCCTCAAGGCCGGTGGCGCCTACGTGCCGCTGGACCCGGAATATCCTCAGGAACGCCTGGCCTACATGATCAAAGACAGTGGCATCACGCTGCTGCTCAGCCAGCAAAGCCTGCTGGCCGTCTTGCCTGTCGAAGGTATTCAGGTGATTGCCCTCGACCAGCCGGCCAGTTGGCTGGCGGGCTACAGCAGTGCCTCGCCCGACAGCGGCGTTCACGCACTCAACCTGGCCTACGTGATTTACACCTCCGGCTCGACCGGCAAGCCCAAGGGCGCAGGCAACAGCCATCGCGCCTTGGTCAACCGCTTGTGCTGGATGCAGCAAGCCTACGAATTGACGGCCAGTGATGCGGTGCTGCAGAAAACCCCGTTCAGTTTTGACGTGTCCGTGTGGGAGTTTTTCTGGCCGCTGATGACCGGCGCGCGCCTGGTGGTCGCGGCCCCCGGCGAACACCGCGAGCCGGCCCGGCTGATCGAAACCATTGGCCGCCACGCCATCACCACGTTGCACTTCGTGCCGTCGATGTTGCAGGCGTTTATCCATGAGCCGGGCGTGCAAGCCTGTGCCAGCCTCACACGCATCGTGTGCAGCGGTGAAGCCTTGCCGCTGGATGCGCAACGGCAGGTCTTTGCCAAGCTGCCAGCAGCCGGGTTGTTCAACCTCTACGGCCCGACCGAAGCGGCCATCGACGTGACCCACTGGACCTGCATCGATGAAGGCGCCGACAGCGTGCCCATCGGGCGGCCCATCGCCAACCTCGCCACCTATGTGCTCGACGCTCAACTCAACCCGGTGCCGGCCGGTGTGTCCGGCGAGCTGTACCTGGGCGGTACCGGCCTGGCGCGCAGTTATCATCGGCGCCCGGCGCTGACTGCCGAGCGTTTTGTGCCGAGCCCGTTCGTCAACGGCGAGCGCCTTTATCGCACCGGCGACCGCGCGCGTCAGCGCACTGACGGCGTGATCGAATACCTCGGCCGTCTTGATCACCAGGTTAAATTGCGCGGCTTGCGCATTGAGCTGGGCGAAATCGAGACGCGCCTGCTCCAACACCCTTCGGTGCGCGAGGCGGTGGTGCTGGTGCAGGGTGGCAAGCAGTTGGTCGCCTACCTGGTGCTCGACAGCGAGGAGCCAGCGGACCTCAAGGCCTGGTTGCTCAGCAGCTTGCCGGAATACATGGTGCCGACCCATTTCGTCGTGCTCACCCAGTTGCCGGTCACCGCCAACGGCAAGCTCGATCGCAAAGCCTTGCCACTGCCGGATGCTGCGCCGCAACAGGCATTCATCGCGCCTTCGAGCGACCTGCAAAAAGCCCTTGCGGCGATCTGGAGTGATGTACTGGGCGTTCCACACGTGGGTGTGGACGACAACTTTTTCGAGCTGGGCGGCGATTCGATCATCTCCATCCAGGTGGTCAGCCGTGCCCGTCAGGCAGGCATTCGCCTGAGCCCGCGCGACGTGTTCCAATATCAGAGCGTGCGTAGCCTGGCGCTGGTGGCGAGCTTTGAGCAGGCAGTGGTTATTGATCAGGGGCCGGTCACCGGTGAGGTGATTCTGACCCCGGTGCAACAGGCGTTTTTCAGCCAGGCAATTGCTGCGCGCCACCACTGGAACCAATCACTGTTGCTGACCCCGCGCGAGGCGCTGGAACCTGCGCAGCTGGACGCCGCCCTCGCACAGTTGATCAACCACCACGACGCCCTGCGCCTGAGATTCACCCGGCAGGCCGATGGCTGGCAGCAAGCCCACGCCGCACCGGCCGCTGAATCTGTACTGTGGCAATCCAGCGTCGGCACCGAGGCTGAATTGGCCGCGTTGTGCGATGAAGCCCAGCGCAGCCTGAACCTTGAGCAAGGCCCGATTCTGCGCGCAGCGTTGGTCACCCTGGCTGACGGCGCCCAGCGCCTGCTGCTGGTGGTCCATCACCTGGTGGTCGACGGCGTGTCCTGGCGCGTGCTGCTTGAGGATCTGCAACAGGCTTACCGCCAGGTCCCATTACCCGCCAAAACCAGCAGCTACCAACAGTGGGCGCAGCAGTTGCAGGCTCACGCGCATACGCTGGGTGAGCAACTGCCTTTTTGGCTGGCGCAGTCCTGCGATGCCGAGCTGCCATGCGATAACCCCCAGGGCGGCCTGCACAATCGCCTGGGCGCCACGCTTGAAACCCGCCTTGATGCCGAACACACCCGGCAACTGCTGCAAGACGCGCCAGCGGCTTATCGCACCCAGGTCAACGACCTGCTGCTGACGGCGCTGGCGCGCGTGATCAGCCGCTGGAGCGGCCAGGCCGCCGCGCTGATCCAGCTGGAGGGCCATGGTCGCGAAGACCTGTTCGACAGCCTCGATCTGAGCCGCACGGTCGGCTGGTTCACCAGCCTGTTTCCGGTGCGTTTACAGGCCGCAGGCGAACTGTCGGATGCAATCAAGTCGATCAAGGAGCAACTGCGCGCGGTTCCGGAAAAGGGCCTGGGCTACGGCCTGCTGCGCTATCTGGGCCAACCGCAATCGCGTGAAGCCCTGGCCGATTTGGCTACGCCGCGTATCACCTTCAACTACCTGGGGCAGTTTGACCGCCAGTTCAACGAGGCAGCGCTTTTCGTCCCGGCCAGCGAAGGCAGCGGCCAGGCGCAGGACCCCCAAGCACCGTTGGCCAACTGGTTGACGGTGGAAGGGCAGGTGTATGGCGGTGAGTTGTCGCTGCAATGGGGTTTCAGTCGCGAGATGTTCAACGCTGCGACTATTCAGCGCCTGGCGGATGACTACGCTACGGAACTCAAGGCGTTGATCGAGCATTGCTGTGCAACGCCTGCCGGGCAGGTCACGCCGTCGGACTTCCCGCTGGCGCGTATTACGCAGCAGCAGTTGGATGCACTGCCCGTGGCCGGGCCGGACATCGCCGATCTCTACCCGCTGTCGCCGATGCAGCAGGGCATGCTGTTCCACACCCTGTACGCGCCCCAGGGCCAGGCCTATATCAACCAACTGCGCCTTGATATTGAAGGCCTTGACCTGCTGATTTTCGGCCGCGCCTGGCAAGCGGCACTGGACCGCCACGACATCTTGCGCAGCAGCTTCCACTGGCTGGGCCTGGACAGCGCCCATCAGGTAATCAGGCGTCAGGTCGACGTGCAGTTGCAGGTGATCGAAGACGTGAATGCCGACCTCGATGCGCTGGCCGATGCCGAGCGCTCACGCGGCTTTGAACTCAATGCCGCACCGCTGTTTCGCCTGATGCTGGTGCGCAGCACCGGTTCGGCCTGGCACTTCATCTTCACCAGCCACCACATCCTGATGGATGGCTGGAGTAACGCGCAGTTGCTCGGCGAAGTGCTTGCCCATTACGCAGGCCAGGCCGTGCCGGCGCCGCTGGGGCAGTTCCGCGATTACCTGGGCTGGCTGCAACAGCAACCGTCGGGCGAGGGCTACTGGAAAAATGCCCTGGCGCCGTTGCAAGCGCCAACCTTGCTGGCTCAGGCACTGCGTGCGCCGGTCGGCGGCGTGGGCATGGCTGACCATCAAGTGCTGCTGGACAACGACTTTACCCAGGCCCTCGGCGAATTTGCCCGCCAACAAAAAGTCACGCTCAATACTGTGCTGCAAGGCGCCTGGAGCCTGTTGCTGCAACGCTACAGCGGCCAGGCTTGTGTGGTGTTCGGCGCGACCGTCGCCGGGCGTTCAGCGCCGCTGCCGGGGATTGAGCAGCAGTTGGGCTTGTTCATCAACACCTTGCCGTTGATCAGTGCCGCGTCGCCCGCCCAATCGGCCGACGCCTGGCTCAGCGAGCTGCAAGCCTTGAACCTCAGCTTGCGTGACCATGAACACGTGCCGCTGTACGACATCCAGGCGTGGGCCGGCCAGCAAGGTGCGGCGTTGTTCGACACCTTGCTGGTGTTCGAAAACTTCCCGGTGGCCGACGCATTGAAGCAAGGTGCGCCCGCAGGCCTGACCTTCGGCCGCATGCACAACCATGAACGCACCAACTACCCGCTGACCCTGGGCGTCGAACTCGGTGCCGGCCTGCGCCTGGACTTCAGCTATGACCGCGCCCATTTCAGCGAGCAGCAGGTGAAGCGGCTGGGCGCCAACGTGCGTTACCTGTTGGCGCAAATGATGGCGGACGCCGGTGTGCCGCTGGGTAACCTGCAACTGCTTGACGCCGCGGCGCAGCACGATGTACTCACGCTCAGCCAGTCTGCCGGTGCCGCCCAGCGTCCTCAGCGCGTGCATGAGCGCATCGCTGCCCAGGCCCACGCCACACCTGACGCGCTGGCGGTTCAGGCGGGCAGTGAGCGGCTGAGCTACGCCCAGCTCAACGCGCGAGCCAACCGCTTGGCCCATCATCTGTTGGCGCTCGGCGTGGGACCGGGCCAGCGTGTAGGCCTGGCCAGTCGGCGTGGTCCGCAGATGATCGTCAGCCTGCTGGCGGTGCTCAAAAGCGGTGCTGCCTATGTGCCGCTGGACCCGAAATACCCGGCCGAACGTTTGGCCTACATGCTGGCGGACAGTCGTTTGAACGTGCTGCTCAGCGAAACCGGGTTGCTCGCGGATCTGCCGCTGCCGCAAGGTTTGGTCCGTGTGGATTTCAGTGCGTCTGGTGAAGAACTGGACGGCTACCCGGCGACCAATCCGCCCAACACGGCGGCGGCGGCCGACCTGGCGTATGTGATCTACACCTCCGGTTCTACCGGCCTGCCCAAAGGCGTGGCCATCGATCATGCCGCGCTCGGCCAGTTCTGCGACAGCGCAGAGGCCTACAGCCGGCTCAGTGCGCAAGACCGTGTACTGCAATTTGCGACCTTCAGCTTCGACGGCTTTGTCGAGCAGTGCTACCCGCCGCTGTGCGTGGGCGCCGCCTTGATTATGCGTGGCGACGAGCTGTGGGACGCCGGCCAACTGGCGCGCGAGATCGTCGAACAGGGCGTGACCCTGGCCGACTTGCCGGCCGCTTACTGGTATTTGCTGGCCAAGGAGTGCGCCGTCGACCGCCGCACCTTGGGCAACCTGCGCCAGGTGCACGTGGGCGGTGAAGCCATGTCGGTGGAAGGCATCCGTGCCTGGCATGCGGCGGGGCTGGGCGCTGTGCGCCTGGTCAACACCTACGGGCCGACCGAGGCGACGGTGGTGTCCAGCGTGCACGATTGCCAACTGGCGGATGCCAGTGATGCGTTCGGCGTGCCGATTGGCCGCGCCATCGCAGGCCGTTCGTTGTATGTGCTCGACAGTGGTTTCGAACTGCTCGCCACCGACGGCGTCGGCGAACTGTGCATCGGCGCCGAAGCGGGCCTGGCCCAGCGCTACTTCGACCGCCCGGCCTTGACCGCCGAACGCTTCCTGCCGGACCCGTTTTCTGCTGTGCCCGGTGCACGCCTCTACCGCAGTGGCGACCTGGCGCGTTACAACGAAGCCGGTGCGTTGGAGTACGTCGGGCGTATCGACCATCAGGTAAAAATTCGTGGCTACCGCATCGAAATGGGCGAAATCGAGGCCGGCCTGCAAGCTTTGCCGCAGGTGCGTGAAGCCGCGGTGATCGCCCAGCCGAGTGCGGTTGGCATGCAACTGGTCGCCTATGTGGTGCCCGCCCATGGTCACACCCTGGACGCTCAGGCCCTGGCGGCCACCTTGCGCCAGTCTCTGCCCGATTACATGGTACCGGGGCATTGGCTGGTACTTGACGCTCTGCCACTGAACAACAACGGCAAGCTTGACCGCCGTGCACTGCCGACGCCTGACCTGAACCTGCGTCAACAGGCGTATGTGGCCCCACAAAGCCCGCTGCAAGTGCAATTGGCGGCGATCTGGCAAGCGGTGTTGCAGGTCGAGCAGGTCGGCCTGACGGATCACTTCTTCGAGCTGGGCGGGCATTCATTGTTGGCCACCCAAGTGATTTCCCGCGTGCGTCATGAGTTGAAACTGGAAGTGCCGCTGCGCGCACTGTTTGAGCAGCCGACGCTGCAAGGGTTCGCGTCGGCCTGTTCGGGCTTGCATCAACACAGCGCTCAGCCGCTGGTGGCGCTGGAACGTGGCCAGCCGATGGCGCTGTCTTTCGCCCAGGAACGCCAGTGGTTTTTGTGGCAACTGGACCCCACCAGCGCCGCGTATCACGTACCTACGGCGCTACATTTGCGCGGCCAATTGGACATCACCGCGCTGGAGCGCACGTTCCAGGCGCTGGTGCTGCGCCATGAACCGTTGCGCACCACCTTTGCTGACGACGGTGAGCGGACCTGGCAGGTGATTCATCCCGACCTGGCGATAAATGTCGAGCAGGCGAGGGCAGCGGCCCCGGCGATCCAGGCCTGTGTGGAGCAAGAGATCCAGCGCCCGTTCGACTTGCGCAACGGCCCGCTGATGCGCGTCAAACTGCTGGTGATCGCGCCCGATCACCATGTGCTGGTGATCACCCAACACCACATCATCTCTGACGGCTGGTCGATGCACGTGATGGTGGATGAGTTGGTGGCGCTGTATCAGGGCCAAGCTCAGCTGTCGGCGTTGCCGATCCAATATGCCGACTATGCCGTGTGGCAGCGCAACTGGATGGCGGCCGGTGAACAACAGCGCCAACTCGATTACTGGCAACAGCGCCTGGGCGATGAACACCCGGTGCTGGAACTGCCGTTGGACCACTCGCGCCCGGCGGTGCAGAGCTTTCGCGGTGCGCGTCAGCAGGCCCAACTCGAACCTGCGTTGTTGGCTGACCTGAAGGCATTGGCCCAGCGTGAGGACGTGACCCTGTTCATGCTCTTGCTGGCCTCGTTCCAGACCTTGCTGCATCGCTACAGCGGGCAGTCCAGGCTGCGTGTCGGGGTGCCGATCGCCAACCGCAACCGCCTCGAAACCGAGCGGCTGATCGGTTTCTTCGTCAACACCCAAGTCATCCAAGTCGACCTTGACGGGCAGATGGCCTTCGAGCAATTGCTCGGTCAGGTCAAGCAGCGCGCCCTGGAGGCCCAAGCCCATCAGGACCTGCCGTTCGAACAGTTGGTAGAAGCGCTGCAGCCAGCGCGCAGCCTGAGCCACAACCCACTGTTCCAGGTGATGTTCAATCACCAGGACAACCTGCGCTCCGCCCCGGTGCAACTGCCGGGCCTGGCGTTAGAGCCACTGGATTGGGCCGGCCACACCACGCAATTCGATTTGAGCCTGGAAACCGAAGAGTCTGCCGACGGCCTGTGGGCCTCGCTGACCTACGCCACCGATCTGTTCGAACCCGAGACGCTTGCGCGCCTGGCGCAACATTGGCAAAGCCTGCTGCGCGCTGTGGTGAATGACGCGTCGCAGGCGCTGGACGAACTGCCGATGCTCAGCGAGCAGCAATGGCAACAGACTGTGCACAGCTGGAACGACAGCCACGCCGAGTACCCGCATACGCGTTGCGTGCATCAGTTGTTCGAAGCGCAAGTACTGGCAACACCGGACGCAAGCGCACTGCAATTCAATGGCGACACCCTGAGTTACTGCGAACTCAACCGCCGCGCCAACCGCTTGGCCCATCGCCTGATTGCGGCGGGCGTCGGCCCTGACGTGCTGGTGGCGGTGCATGTCGAGCGCTCGTTGGACATGGTCGTCGGCCTATTGGCGACCCTCAAGGCCGGCGGCGCCTATGTGCCGCTCGACCCGCAGTTCCCGGCGGATCGGCTGGCGTTCATGCTCGGAGACAGCCAAGCGCAGGTGTTGCTGACCCAGCCACACCTCAATGGTCGCCTGGCGCAACCGCAGGGCCTGCACGTGCTGCTGGTCGATGACGCGTGTGGGGACGAACACAACCCGCAGGTCAATGTCACGCCGGAGCACCTGGCCTACGTGATTTACACCTCTGGTTCCACCGGCAAGCCCAAGGGCGTGATGGTGCGGCATCAGGCACTGTGCAGCTTTACCTGCGGCATGGCGGACACCCTGCAGATCGGCAGTGATGCGCGGATTTTGTCGCTGACCACTTTCTCATTCGACATCTTCGCCCTTGAGCTATACGTGCCACTGACCGTGGGCGCCACGGTGCTGCTGAGCGGCAAGGAACTGGCGCTCGACCCGGAGGCGATTCTCGATCTGGTGCACAACCAGTGCGCCAATGTGCTGCAAGCCACGCCTTCGACCTGGCGGATGCTCCTGGAAAGCCCGCGCGCGTCGCTGCTACAGGGCATCAAATGCCTGTGTGGCGGCGAAGCGCTGCCGGTCGACCTGGCCCAACGACTGCTCGACCTGCAGGGCCCGGTGTGGAACCTTTATGGCCCGACGGAAACCACCATCTGGTCGGCTGCTCACCGCCTTGAGCAGGCGCAGCCTTTTGTTGGTCGCCCGATTGCCAACACGTCGCTGTTCATTCTCAACGCCGGGCTGACGCCATGCCCACAAGGGGCGGCCGGTGAATTGCTGATCGGCGGCGCTGGTCTGGCGCGCGGTTATCACGCGCGCCCGGCGCTGACCGCCGAACGTTTCGTGCCCAACCCGTATGGCGCACCCGGTGAGCGCCTGTACCGCACCGGCGATTTGGCGCGCTATCGCCCGGACGGCGTAGTGGAGTACATCGGCCGCGTAGACCATCAGGTCAAGGTGCGCGGTTTCCGTATCGAGCTGGGTGAAATCGAAGCCTGCCTGCGTGAGAACGCGGCGGTGCGTGAAGCCGTGGTACTGGCCGACAACGACCGTTTGATCGCCTATCTAGTGACCTTTGCTCCCGAGCAACAGGCGAGCCTGCGTGAGCAATACAAGGTTGATCTGCGCGCGCGTTTGCCGGACTACATGGTGCCTGCGCACCTGATATTCCTTGAAACCCTGCCGCTGACTCCCAACGGCAAGCTCGACCGCAAGGCACTGCCCAAGGCGGATGCCGAGCTGTTGCTCAAAGCCCATGTGGCGCCCGTCAGCCCGCGCGAACAGCAGGTCGCGGCGATCTGGGCTGATGTGCTGGAGGTGCCGCAGGTGGGCCTCGATGACCACTTTTTCGAACTGGGCGGGCATTCGCTGCTGGCCACGCGCGTGGTGTCGCGAGTACGTCAGGTAGTGGCGTTGGAAGTCGCGCTCAAGACCCTGTTCGAACAGCCTGTGCTCGGTGACTTTGTGCGTGCATTGGGTGAGGAGGGCGTCACCGCGCCTGCACTGCTCAAGGCCGACCGCGCGCAGCCGTTGCCACTGTCTTACGCCCAGGAGCGCCAGTGGTTCCTTTGGCAGCTCGACCCGCACAGCTCGGCGTACCACATCCCCAGCGCCTTGCGCTTGAAAGGCGCGTTGGACGTGGCCGCGCTGCAACGCAGTTTCGACACCTTGCTGGCGCGCCATGAAAGCCTGCGCACGCATCTGCGCCAAGACGCGAGCGGTGCGGTGCAAGTGATTGAAGACCTGGGCCTGATTGAAATCGAACGTTGCGATACCGATGAAGCCGGGCTCAAGACGCAAGTGGCCGAGGCGGTCGCGCAGCCGTTTGACCTGCTGCGCGGGCCGTTGCTGCGCGTGAAATTGTTGCGCCTGGCCGCGGACGATCATGTGGTGGTGCTGGTGCAGCACCATATCGTCTCCGATGGCTGGTCGATGCAGCTGATGGTCGAGGAGTTGGTGAAACTCTACGCCGCCTTCAGCGACGGCCACACGCCGAATCTGCCGGCGTTGCCGATTCAATACGCCGACTACGCCCTGTGGCAGCGCAACTGGATGGAGGCCGGCGAGAAAGCACGCCAGTTGGCGTACTGGCGTGAACAGTTAGGCGGTGAGCAGCCGGTACTGGAGTTGCCGTTTGACTACCAGCGCCCGGCGTTGCCGACCCATCGCGGTGCGCGCCTGGGCTTTGAATTGACACCGCAGCTGTTGGCTGGCTTGCGTAGTGTGGCGAAACAGGCCGGGGTCACGTTGCCGATGGTGTTGCTGGCGGCCTATCAGGCCTTGCTGCACCGCTACAGCGGTCAGGAAGATGTGCGCGTCGGCGTGCCGATCGCTAACCGCAACCGCCTTGAAACTGAGGGCCTGATCGGCTTCTTCGTCAACACCCAAGTGCTTAAGGCTGACGTCAACGGCCAGATGAGCGTGGCGCAACTGTTGCATCAGGTGCGCCAACGCTCCCTGGAAGCCCAGGCCCATCAGGACCTGCCTTTCGAGCAACTGGTGGAGGCGCTGCAGCCCGAGCGCAGCATGAGCCTGAGCCCGTTGTTCCAAGTGCTGTTCAACCACCGCGTGACCTCGGCGGGCAGCCATTTGCAGCGTTTGCCGAGCCTGCAGGTCGAGGTGTTGAGTTGGGATGAGGGCGTGGCACAGTTCGACCTGGCGTTGGATGTGGAAGAGTCGCGCGAAGCACTGCATGCATCACTGAGTTACGCCACTGATCTGTTTGCCCCCGCGACCATCGAACGCATGGCCGGGCATTGGCAGAACCTGTTGCAGGCCATGGTCGATGATCAGCAGCAGGCCATCGGGCAGTTGAACCTGCTGAACCCGGATGAGCAGCAGCACATTCTGCACCTGTGGGATTGCACCGGCTCGGGCTTCTCAGCCGCACGTTTGGTGCACGAACTGATCGCCGACCGCGCGCGGGAAACCCCAGATGCCGTGGCGGTGAAATTCGACTCGCACACCCTGACTTACGGCGAGCTTGATGCACAGGCCAACCGCCTGGCGCATGCGCTGATCGCTCGTGGTGTGGGGCCCGAAGTTCGCGTGGCGATCGCCATGCCGCGCAGCGCTGAAATCATGGTGGCGTTCCTCGCCGTGCTCAAAGCCGGTGGTGTGTATGTGCCGCTGGACATTGAGTACCCGCGGGATCGCCTGCTCTACATGATGGACGACAGCCGCGCCCAGTTGCTGTTGACGCACACCAGCGCCTTGCAGCAATTGCCGGTCCCGCAAGGACTGAACACTCTGGCAATCGACCGCAGCGAGGACTGGGCCAACTTCAGCGACGCCGCCCCTCAGGTGGCACTGGACGGCGACAACCTGGCCTACGTGATCTACACCTCCGGCTCCACCGGTATGCCCAAAGGGGTGGCCGTGTCCCACGGTCCGCTGGTGGCGCACATCATCGCCACCGGTGAGCGTTACGAAACCGGCCCGGCGGATTGCGAACTGCACTTCATGTCGTTCGCTTTCGATGGCTCCCACGAAGGCTGGATGCACCCGCTGATCAACGGCGCCAGCGTGCTGATCCGCGACGACAGCCTGTGGCTGCCGGAGTACACCTACGCCCAAATGCACCGCCACAATGTGACGATGGCGGTGTTCCCACCGGTTTACCTGCAACAACTGGCCGAGCACGCCGAACGCGATGGCAACCCACCGGCAGTGCGCGTCTACTGCTTTGGCGGGGACGCGGTAGCCCAGGCGAGTTACGACCTGGCATGGCGCGCACTGAAACCCACCTACTTGTTCAACGGCTACGGCCCGACCGAAACCGTGGTGACGCCGCTGCTGTGGAAAGCCCGTAAGGGCGACCCGTGCGGCGCGGTGTATGCGCCCATCGGCACGTTGCTGGGCAACCGCAGCGGTTACGTATTGGATGCGCAGTTGAACCTGCAACCCATCGGCGTCGCTGGTGAGTTGTACTTGGGCGGTGAGGGGGTGGCGCGTGGGTACCTCGAGCGCCCGGCACTGACCGCTGAGCGTTTCGTACCGGACCCGTTCGGCAAACCTGGCAGCCGCGTGTACCGCAGCGGCGACTTGACCCGTGGTCGCCCGGACGGCGTGGTGGACTACCTGGGCCGTGTCGACCATCAGGTGAAAATCCGGGGTTTCCGCATCGAACTAGGTGAAATCGAAGCCCGTCTGCGCGAGCAGGACAGTGTCGGTGAAACCGTGGTGGTGGCACAGGAAGGCCCGACCGGCAAGCAACTGGTGGCGTATGTCGTACCCACCGATCCGGCCCTGATCGACCAGGCCGAGTTCCGCGACGCCTTGCGTCGGGCCCTCAAGACCCGCCTGCCGGATTACATGGTGCCCACGCACTTCATGTTCCTCGCGCAGATGCCGCTGACCCCCAACGGCAAGCTCGATCGCAAAGGCTTGCCCGCGCCGGATGTGAGCCTGATGCAGCAACGCTACGTGGCCCCGCAAACCGAACTGGAACAGCAGATTGCGGCGATCTGGGCCGAGGTGTTGCGCCTGCCGCAAGTGGGCCTGGACGACAACTTCTTCGAAGTCGGCGGCCATTCTTTGCTGGCGATCCAGATCACATCGCGGGTCCAGTCCGAGCTGGGCCTGGAAGTGCCCCTGGTTGAAGTGTTCCAGACCGAAACGCTGCGCGCCTATGTGCAGGCCGCAGCCACCTTCCGCGCCGGCAGCGCGGAAGATTTTGATGATCTTCGTGACTTTTTGAGCGAACTAGAGGCGATTTGAACCATGCTTTCCAACCCTAATATCGATCTGGTCTCGCGCTTTCTTCGCCTGCCGCTTGAACAACGTCAGCAGTTTTATCAGCGCCTGCAAGCGCGTGGCATGAGCTTCGCGCAACTGCCGATTGCCCCGACCCGCCACGAGGTCCAAGCGCTGCCCTTGTCTTACGCTCAGGAACGCCAGTGGTTCCTCTGGCAGTTGGACCCTGACAGCGCCACCTATCACATCCCTGGCGCGCTGCGCCTGCAAGGCCAGTTGGACCTGGTGGCGCTGCAGCACAGTTTCGACCGTTTGCTGGCGCGCCACGAAAGCCTGCGTACCCGGTTGGTACAGGATGGTGAGCAGTTGTTGCAGGCCGTGATGCCTGAGGCTCGCGTTGAAATCGTGCAGCGACGCACGGACGAACAGCACCTGATGGCGCAGGTGGAAGCTGAGGTCGCGCGGCCTTTCGATCTGCTCCAGGCACCGCTGTTGCGAGTGACGCTGCTGCAACTGGCCGACGATGAGCATGTGCTGGTGATGGTGCAGCACCACATCATTTCCGATGGCTGGTCGATGCAGGTCATGGTCGAGGAGCTGGTGCAGCTCTATGCCGCCAGCAGCCAGGGCCGCAGCCTGGAATTGCCCGACCTGCCGATCCAGTACGCTGACTATGCCCTGTGGCAGCGCGGCTGGATGGAAGCGGGTGAGAAAGCCCGTCAATTGGCGTACTGGGAGTCACTGCTGGGCGGCGAGCAACCGGTGCTGGAATTGCCCCTCGATCACCCGCGACCGGCTCAGCAAAGCCATCGCGGTGCCAGTTTGCAGGTGCATCTGTCACCGACGCTGGTCAGTGGTATCAAGCGCCTTGCGCAGCAAGAGGGCGCGACCCCGTTCATGCTGCTGCTGGCTGCGTTCCAGACCTTGCTCTATCGCTACAGCGGACAGTCGGACATCCGTGTCGGCGTGCCGATTGCCAACCGCAACCGGGTCGAGACCGAGCGGCTGATCGGCTTTTTCGTCAACACCCAAGTGCTCAAGGCCGACCTTGACGGGCAGATGAGTTTCGTCGAACTGCTGCAGCAGACCAAGCATCGCTCGCTGCAAGCCCAGGCCCATCAGGACCTGCCGTTCGAACAACTGGTGGTGGCGTTGCAGCCCGAGCGCAGCCTGAGCCACAACCCATTGTTCCAGGTGATGTTCAACCACCAGACCGACGCCCAGGGCGGGCGCGAGGGCCAGCAATTACCGGGGCTGCGCGTCTCGGAACTGGACTGGGACAACCAGACCACGCACTTCGATTTGAGCCTGGACACCCATGAGTCCGCCGAAGGCATCTGGGCGGCGCTGACCTATGCGACCGACCTGTTCGAGGCCGCAACGATCGAGCGTTTGGCGCAGCACTGGCAGAACCTGCTGCACGCAGTGGTGAGCGCACCGCAGAGTCGTCTCAGTGATGTGGTGATGCTCGGCGCCGCCGAACAAACGGTGGTACTCGAGGAGTGGAACGCGCCAGCTACCGGCATCGAACTGCACGCGGTGCATCAACTGTTCGAGGCTCAGGCCCGGCAGCACCCTGAACGCCAGGCCTTGGCGCTGGACGAGCAGGCCATCAGCTATGGCGAGTTGAACCGCCAGGCCAACCGTCTGGCCCACTACCTGATCGCCCAGGGCGTAGGCCCGGAAGTGCTGGTCGGCATCGCCGTGGAGCGCTCGTTTGCTATGGTGGTGAGCCTGCTGGCGGTGCTCAAGGCGGGCGGTGCGTACGTGCCGCTCGACCCGGAATACCCGCGTGAGCGCCTGCTGCACATGCTTGAAGACAGCGGCGTGAGGCTGGTGCTCACGCAATCGTCGCTGCGTCAGCGCCTGCCGCTGCCTGGGCATTTGGCGACCCTGGACATCGACCTGGCGGATGCGCAACTGGCGCAATGTGCCGAGCACAATCCAGGACTCGACTTCGAACCGCGCAACCTGGCCTACGTCATCTACACCTCAGGCTCTACCGGCAAGCCCAAGGGCGTCGCCATCAACCATGCCGCCTTGAGTGAGTTCGCGAGCATTGCCGCTGACTATTCGTGCCTGACTGCGGACGACCGAGTTCTGCAGTTCGCGACCTTGAACTTCGACGGCTTCGTCGAGCAGCTGTACCCAGCCCTGACCCTCGGTGCCACCGTGGTGCTGCGTGGCGCGCAACTGTGGGACGGTGCCGAGCTGTACCGGCAGGTTATTGCTCAGGGCATCACCCTGGCCGACTTGCCCACGGCCTACTGGAAACTCTTTTTGCAGGATTGCCTGGCGGCGGGCCCGCGCGCTTACGGCGCACTGCGCCAGGTGCATATCGGCGGCGAAGCCATGCCGCTGGATGGCCCGGCGTTGTGGCGTCGTGCTGGGCTTGGGCATGTGCGCCTGCTCAATACTTATGGGCCGACCGAGGCGACCGTGGTGTCCAGCGTGCTGGACTGCAGCGCCGACACCACTATGATCGGCGCCAGCAACAGCCCTATCGGCCGCGCGCTGGCGGGGCGTGGGTTGTATGTGCTCGACCGTGATTTGAACCTGCTGCCGGTCGGTGCCGTGGGTGAGCTGTATATCGCCAGTGAAAGCGGCCTGGCGCGTGCCTATCTGCAACGCCCTGCGCTGACGGCGGAACGGTTTGTCGCCGACCCTTTCAGTCATTCGGGTGCGCGCCTGTATCGCACGGGTGACCTGGCTCGCCGTCGCGCTGATGGCGTGATCGAGTACGTCGGGCGGGTCGATCATCAGGTCAAGATCCGTGGTTTCCGTATCGAGCTGGGTGAGATCGAGGCGTTGCTGCTGGCCCAGGCAGGCGTGCGCGAAACGCTGTTGCTGGCGGCTGACAATCAGCTGCTGGCCTATGTGGTGCCGACGCAACCGCTGGCCGAGCAAGAACAGTTGGCTGCTGGTGAGCAACTCAAGGCCAGCCTGCGCGAGCAATTGCCGGATTACATGGTGCCTGCGCACCTGATCTTCCTCGCACGCATGCCGTTGAACCCCAATGGCAAGCTGGACCGTCAGGCCCTGCCAACACCCGATGCCGCCGCGGTGCAAGTCGATTGGCAAGCGCCATTCACCGCCTTGCAACAGCAGGTTGCGGCGATCTGGGCCGATATCCTTGGCACTGAGCGTGTAGGCCTGACCCAGCACTTCTTCGAGCTGGGCGGGCATTCGTTGCTGGCGATGCAGGTGGTCTCGCGTATTCGTCACGCGCTGAACCTGGAAGTGCCGCTCAAGGCTCTGTTCGAGCAGCCGCGCCTGGACGGTTTCGTCGCCGCTATTGAAGCCCATTCCCCGACCGCGCCAAAGGCGCCGGCGCTGGTGCCGGTGGGGCGTGACCAACCGCTGCCGTTGTCGTATGCCCAGGAGCGCCAGTGGTTCCTCTGGCAACTGGAGCCGCAAAGCGCGGCGTATCACGTGCCCAGTGCCTTGCGTTTGAAAGGGCAGTTGGACATTGCCGCGTTGCAGCGCAGTTTCGACACGTTGCTGGCACGGCATGAAAGCCTGCGCACGCATGTGCGCCAGACCCACGACGGCGCAGTGCAGGTGATCGACCCGTTGGCGTCGGTGCAGATAGTGTGTGGCGATGTCGAGGAGGCCCAGCTCAAGGCGCGAGTAGAAGCTGAAATTGCCAAGCCGTTCGACCTGCAACAGAGGCCGTTGCTGCGCGTGACGCTGCTGCGACTGGCGGCTGACGAGCATGTGTTGGTGCTGGTTCAGCATCACATCGTGTCCGATGGTTGGTCGATGCAGCTGGTGGTGGAGGAACTGGTACAGCTTTACGCCGCGTACAGCCAAGGGCAGGGCGTGCAATTGCCGGCGTTGCCGATTCAGTACGCTGACTACGCTGTGTGGCAACGCAACTGGATGGGCGCGGGTGAGAAAGCGCGCCAACTGGCCTATTGGCGAGAGGTGCTGGGCGGTGAGCAGAGCGTGTTGGAGCTGCCCTTCGACCATCCACGCCCGGCCGTGCAGAGCCACCGTGGCGCACGTCTGCCTATCGAGCTGGCGCCGACACTGGCCCATGACCTCAAGGCATTGGCCCGGCAGCAAGGTGTGACACTGTTCATGCTGTTGCTGGCGTCGTTCCAGACCTTGCTGCACCGCTACAGCGGTCAGGAAGAAATCCGCGTCGGCGTGCCGATTGCCAACCGCAATCGCAGGGAAACCGAGCGCCTGATCGGCTTCTTCGTCAACACGCAAGTGCTCAAGGCCGACCTGCATGGCCAGATGAGCGTCGAGCAGTTATTGCAGCACACGCGCCAGCGCGCGCTGGATGCTCAGGCGCATCAGGACCTGCCGTTCGAGCAACTGGTCGAAGCCTTGCAACCGGAGCGCAGCCTGAGCCACAACCCGTTGTTCCAGGTGATGTTCAACCACCAGACCGATGTGGGTCAGGCCCAGGTTCAGCACCAACTGCCGCAGTTGCAGGTAGAGGGGCTGGACTGGGAGAGCAAGACCGCGCACTTCGATCTGGACCTGGATATCCAGGAATCCAACGAGGGTATCTGGGCCACGCTGGGGTATGCCCAGGATTTGTTTGAGGCCGGCACCGTGCAACGTATGGCTCGCCATTGGCAGAACCTGTTGCAGGGCATGGTCGCCAACCCGCAGCAAAGCCTCAGCCAATTGCCGCTGTTGGACAGTGCCGAGCAGCAACAGATTCTGCACCTGTGGAACTGCACCGATTCGGGCTTCTCGGCCAAACGCCTGGTGCACGAATTGGTCGCCGACCGTGCGCGGGAAAACCCGAATGCAGTGGCAGTGAAATTCGATTCGCAAACCCTGACGTATGGTGAACTCGATGGCCAGGCCAATCGCCTGGCGCATGCGCTGATCGCCCGAGGTGTGGGGCCGGAAGTACGCGTGGCCATCGCCATGCCGCGCAGTGCCGAGATCATGGTGGCGTTTCTGGCGGTGATGAAATCCGGTGGCGTCTACGTACCGTTGGACGTGGAATACCCACGTGATCGCCTGCTGTACATGATGCAAGACAGCCGTGCAAAATTGTTGCTGACCCACTCGGCTGTGCAGCAGCGGCTGCCGATCCCCGAAGGCCTGGAAGCGCTTGCGGTTGATCAGGTCCAAACTTGGGCCGAGGCTGACGACAGCGCCCCTCAGGTTGCACTGGACGGCGACAACCTGGCCTACGTGATCTACACCTCCGGCTCCACCGGTATGCCCAAAGGGGTGGCCGTGTCCCACGGTCCGCTGGTGGCGCACATCATCGCCACTGGCGAGCGTTACGAAACCGGCCCGGCGGATTGCGAACTGCACTTCATGTCGTTCGCTTTCGATGGCTCCCACGAAGGCTGGATGCACCCGCTGATCAACGGCGCCAGCGTGCTGATCCGCGACGACAGCCTGTGGCTGCCGGAGTACACCTACGCCCAAATGCACCGCCACAATGTGACGATGGCGGTGTTCCCACCGGTTTACCTGCAACAACTGGCCGAGCACGCCGAACGCGATGGCAACCCACCGGCAGTGCGCGTCTACTGCTTTGGCGGGGACGCGGTAGCCCAGGCGAGTTACGACCTGGCATGGCGCGCACTGAAACCCACCTACTTGTTCAACGGCTACGGCCCGACCGAAACCGTGGTGACGCCGCTGCTGTGGAAAGCCCGTAAGGGCGACCCGTGCGGCGCGGTGTATGCGCCCATCGGCACGTTGCTGGGCAACCGCAGCGGTTACGTATTGGATGCGCAGTTGAACCTGCAACCCATCGGCGTCGCTGGTGAGTTGTACCTGGGCGGTGAGGGGGTGGCGCGTGGTTACCTCGAGCGCCCGGCACTGACCGCTGAGCGTTTCGTACCGGACCCGTTCGGCAAACCTGGCAGCCGCGTGTACCGCAGCGGCGACTTGACCCGTGGTCGCCCGGACGGTGTGGTGGACTACCTGGGCCGTGTCGACCATCAGGTGAAAATCCGTGGTTTCCGTATCGAATTGGGTGAAATCGAAGCCTGTCTGCGCGAGCAGGACAGTGTCGGTGAAACCGTGGTGGTGGCTCAGGAGGGCCCATCCGGCAAGCAATTGGTCGCCTATGTGGTGCCGTTGGCCCCGGCGTTGATCGACGATGCCGTGGCGCAATCGAACGGCCGCGAGGCGCTGCGTCGTGCCTTGAAAACCCGTCTGCCGGATTACATGGTGCCCACGCATCTGATGTTTTTGCCGCGCATGCCGCTGACGCCCAATGGCAAGTTGGACCGCAAAGGCTTGCCGCTGCCCGACGTGAGCCAGATGCAGCAGGTCTACGTAGCGCCACAGAGTGAACTGGAGCAGAAGATTGCCGCGATCTGGTCCGACGTGCTGCGCCTGCCGCGTGTGGGCTTGCATGACAATTTCTTTGAACTGGGCGGCGACTCGATCATTTCGATCCAGGTGGTCAGCCGCGCCCGCCAAGCGGGTGTGCGCTTCACGCCCAAGGACCTGTTCCAGCACCAGACGGTGCAGAGCCTGGCAGCCGTAGCCCGCGAAGGTGAGGGCGCAGTGGTGCTGGATCAGTCGGCGCTGACCGGCGAGTTGCTGCTACTGCCGATCCAGCACGCGTTTTTTGCCGATGACATCCCGCAGCGCGAGCACTGGAACCAGTCGGTGGTGCTGCAGCCGCACCAACGGTTGGAGGTGCCTGTGCTGTTGGCGGCACTTGAGGCGTTGATCGTGCATCACGACGCCCTGCGCACTATGTTTGTCCAAGGTGCAGACGGCTGGCGTGCGGTGTATCGAACTGCGCAGCAGCATCAGGCCGAACAGGTGTTGTGGCAGACCACGCTGAACACCGCTGAAGAGCTTGAGGCCCTGGGCGAAGAAGCCCAGCGCAGCCTCGACCTGAGCCAAGGCCCGCTGCTGCGTGCGGTGTTGGTGGGCATGGCCGACGGCTCGCAACGCTTATTGTTGGTGATCCATCACTTGGTGGTGGACGGTGTGTCCTGGCGCATCCTGTTGGAAGATCTGCAAACCGCCTACCACCAACTGGTCGAAGGCGTCAGCGTGGTGCTGCCGGCCAAGACCAGTTCCACCCGCGCCTGGGCCGAGCGTTTGCAAGCGTACGCCGGTACTGCGGCGCTGGCCGAGGAGTTGTCGTGGTGGCAGTCGCAGCTGCAGGGCAGCCGCGCCGGTTTGCCGGGCGCCGACCCGCAGGCCAGTGTCAGTAACCGGCACGCCCTGAGCGTGACGACGCACTTGGATCAAGGGTTTACCCGGCGCTTGTTGCAAGACGCTCCAAGTGCCTACCGGACCCAGATCAATGACGTGCTGCTGACCGCTTTGGCGCGCGTTATCGTGCGCTGGACCGGTGACGCGTCGATGCTGATCCGCCTGGAAGGCCACGGCCGTGAGGACCTGTTCGACGAGATCGACCTGACTCGCACCGTCGGGTGGTTTACCAGCCTTTATCCATTGCAATTGGCACCAACCGACTCCCTGGCGGGTTCGCTCAAACAGATCAAGGAACAGCTGCGCGCGGTACCGCACAAAGGCCTGGGCTTTGGCGCCTTGCGTTACCTGGGCAGTGCCGAGGCGCAACAGGCATTGGCGGGTTTGCCGCGCCCGCGCATCACGTTCAATTACTTGGGACAGTTCGACACCAGCTTTGAGAGCGGCGAACAGGAGGGCTTGTTCGCGCCTTCCGGTGACGCCAGTGGCGCCGAACAAAGCCTCGATGCGCCGCTGGGCAACTGGCTGGAAATCAATGGCCAGGTGTACGGCGGCGAGCTGAAGTTGAACTGGAGTTTCAGCCAGGCCATGTTCGCCCAAGCAACCGTGCAACAGCTGGCTGATGAGTACGCGTTGGAACTCAAAGCCTTGATCGAACACTGCTGTGCTGCGGCCAATCAGGGCGTGACGCCGTCGGACTTCCCGCTGGCGCGCCTGTCGCAAGTTCAACTGGATGCGTTGCCGCTTGCCGTTTCTGAGGTTGAAGACCTGTACCCCTTGTCGCCGATGCAGCAAGGTATGTTGTTCCAGTCGCTGTATGGCGAAGGGTCGGGCGATTACATCAACCAGATGCGCATCGATGTGGACGGTTTGGATGTACCGCGCTTCCGCCAGGCCTGGCAGGCGGCGGTTGACCGGCATGAAATCCTGCGCAGCGGCTTCCTCTGGCAGACCGATGTGGAGCAACCGTTGCAGGTGGTCTACAAGCAGCGACGAATGCCGCTTGAGGCGCTTGATTGGCAGGACCGCGCCGATTGCCCTACGGCACTCGATAGCCTGGCCGAATCGGCACGCGTTCAAGGTTTTGTATTGGAGCAGGCGCCACTGTTGAGCCTGTCGGTGATACGCACGGGTGCGTCGAGTTATCACTTGATCTACACCAATCACCACATCCTGATGGATGGCTGGAGTGGTTCGCAGCTGTTTGGTGAGGTGTTGCAACATTATGCCGGCGAGCCGCTGTCTGCACCGACCGGGCGTTACCGCGACTACATCGCCTGGTTGCAGGCGCAGGACAAGGCCGTCAGCGAAGCCTTCTGGAAGGCTCAACTGGTCAATCTGCAGGCGCCTACGCGTCTGGCACCTGGCCTGTCGAGCGATGAGCCTGCTGCATTGGCGGCCAATGGTGAGCATCGCCTGAGCTTTGACGCCGCTCACACCGAACGCCTCAAAGCGTTCGCGCAAAGCAACAAGGTTACCCTCAATACCTTGGTGCAAGCTGCCTGGTTATTGCTGCTGCAACATCACACCGGGCAGGCTACCGTGGCCTTCGGCGCCACCGTGGCAGGTCGCCCGGCCGAGCTGCGCGGTATCGAGCAGCAAGTGGGTTTGTTTATCAACACGCTGCCTGTGGTGGCCACGCCTGAGGCGCAGCTGTCGGTCAGCCAGTGGCTGCAACAGATCCAGGCGCAGAACGTGCGCTTGCGCGAGCAAGAACACACGCCGCTGTTCGAGATCCAGCGTTGGGCCGGGTTGGGTGGCGAGGCGCTGTTCGACAGCATCCTGGTGTTCGAGAACTACCCGGTGTCCGAGGCGTTGGAGCAAGGCGCGCCGTCGGGCCTGCGCTTTGGTGCGGTGCACAGCCTGGAGCAGACGCACTACCCGTTGACCGTGCTGCTGGGCATGGGCGAAAGCCTCGGGCTTGAGTTCAACTATGACCGTCAGGCCTTCAGCGCCGCACATATCCAGCGCTTGGCCGAGCACTTCCAGCAGTTATTGAATGCCTTGATCGTCGATGCCGACCAACGCCTGGCCGCACTGCCGTCCGTGACCCAGGCCGAGCGTGAGACGTTGCTGGCATGGAACGCCACGGCTCAGACTTACCCGCTGCATCAGGGCGTGCATCAGTTGATTGAGGCCCAGGTGCTACGTACGCCGCACAGTCCGGCCCTGGCCTTTGCCGGGCAGCAGTTGAGCTACGCCGAACTTAACCGTCGGGCCAACCGCCTGGCGCATCGTTTGGTGGCGGCGGGTGTCGGGCCGGACGTGCTGGTGGGGCTGGCGGTGGAGCGCTCCATCGAGCTGGTTGTCGGCCTGTTGGCCGTGCTCAAGGCCGGCGGCGCCTATGTGCCGCTGGACCCGGAATACCCGCGTGACCGACTCAGCTATATGCTGCAAGACAGTGGCGTGAATCTGCTGCTGACCCAGGCACATTTGTTGGCGCAACTGCCGCTCCCGACAGGCGTGCAAAGCCTGGTGCTGGAGACCGGCGAAGCATGGCTTGAAGGTTACAGCGAGCACAATCCTGATGTCGCAGTGGATGGCGAGAACCTCGCGTATGTGATCTACACCTCGGGCTCGACCGGGCAGCCCAAGGGCGCCGGCAATCGGCATTCGGCATTGACCAATCGACTTTGCTGGATGCAGCAGGCATACAGCCTGGATGGCGGCGATACGGTGCTGCAGAAAACCCCGTTCAGTTTTGACGTGTCGGTGTGGGAGTTCTTCTGGCCACTGATGACCGGCGCGCGTCTGGTGGTTGCAGCGCCGGGAGATCATCGCGATCCGGCCCGGTTGATCAGCTTGATCAACGCCGAGCAGGTCACCACGCTTCACTTTGTGCCATCCATGCTGCAAGCCTTCTTGCAGGACGCGGCGGTCGGCTCTTGCCATAGCCTGCAACGCATTGTGTGCAGCGGCGAAGCATTGCCGGTGGACGCGCAGCAACAGGTTTTTGCCAAGCTGCCCGCTGCCCGGTTGTACAACCTGTACGGGCCGACGGAAGCCGCGATTGATGTGACCCACTGGACCTGTGTCGAGGAAGGCAGTGATGCCGTGCCGATTGGCCAGCCCATCGCCAACCTGGGCTGCTACGTGCTGGACAGCAACCTGGAGCCGGCGCCGGTGGGCGTGTTGGGCGAGTTGTACCTGGGCGGTATTGGCCTGGCGCGGGGTTATCACCGTCGGCCGGCGTTGACCGCTGAGCGTTTTGTGACTGACCCCTTCGGCAGTGGAGAGCGGCTGTACCGCACTGGCGACCTGGCGCGCTATCGCGACGACGGTGTGATCGAGTACGCGGGCCGCATCGACCATCAGGTCAAACTGCGCGGGCTGCGCATCGAGTTGGGTGAAATCGAGGCGCGTCTGCTGGAGCATGAGTGCGTGCGTGAAGCGGCCGTGCTGGCCGTGGACGGCACGCATTTGGTGGGTTACCTGGTACTGCAGGCGCCGAGTGAGGATTGGAAATCCGTGGTCGGCACGCACTTGGCTGCGCACTTGCCGGATTATATGGTGCCCGCGCAGTGGGTCGTGCTTGAGCAGATGCCGCTGAGCCCGAATGGCAAACTGGATCGCAAGGCGCTGCCCAAGCCTGAAGCCAGCGGCGCAGACCAATACCAGGCGCCGCACAGCGAGATTGAGCAACAGGTTGCAGCGATCTGGAGCGAGGTGCTGGGTGTTGAGCGGGTGGGGTTGAACGACAACTTCTTCGAGTTGGGCGGCCACTCCTTGCGCGTGCTGTTGCTCAAGGAGCGCATCCGGCAGGTCAGCGGGGTCAACCTGTCTGTCAGCCAATTGATGCTCAACCCAACCGTGCGCGGGCAGGTTAATTGCCTGCAGGGCGATGCGCGCAGCGAGTTGATCGTCAAGCTCAACAGCCAGACTCAAGGTACGCCGCTGTTCATGTTCCACCCAAGCTTTGGTTCGGTGCATTGCTACACCGCGATCGCCCTGGCGCTGCGCGAGCAACGCCCGGTGTACGGGGTGATCTGTCGTGCGCTGGTGGAAGAGGGCGCGTCGGTGCCTGAATGGCAGGCGATGGTTGACGATTACGCCGCGCAATTATTGGCGGCTCAGCCACAGGGTGCCTATCGCTTGGCCGGTTGGTCGCTGGGCGGCAACCTGGCGATGGAAGTCGCCTATGCGCTGGAGCAAGCAGGGCGTGAGGTGGAGTTTGTCGGCTGGATCGATTCGGCGCCGCCGCAGTGGCTCAAGCCGTATTGGGACGCGGTGATCGTGGAGGAGGGGCGCGAGGCATCCGCCAATGAGCGCCGTGCGGCGTTGCTTGGGGCAATGTTCCCGGCGTTTTCCGAGCAGATTGAAGGTGCGTGGCAGGAGTGCCAGCGTCAGGCAGCGGATGAAGACGGGCAATGGCACGCGTTCGTGGCCTGGGCAGAGCAGCATTTGGGTGAAGGTTTTACCCGCATCAAGGAAGAGTTGCTGCGTGGCAACGAGGCGCAGATTTCCTGGGAGGTTGACCGTGCGTTGAGCGAACGCTTGGAAGCGGCGGACTTCAAGCCGATCCAGGCGTCGGTCAGTTGCTGGTGGGCCTCATTGAGCCGCGCGGGGCAGTTCAAGGACCTGATCGAACAGAACATGGCGAAGGTGATTGGGCAGGGGCGCATCGAGCGTTCGGTGATGATCGACACCGATCATGACGGCATTATCGACAGCGCCGCGTTCATCAACAGCCTGGTGGCCGCCATGGAGTAAGGAGGGCGACGCACGAATCAACCCGGATCATTGATCCGGGTTTTTTGTGCTGGATTTCAGGTCGGGCAGGCATCAAAAAGGGCTCCGCAGACGTGATTTTCTGTGGGGGCTGGCTTGCCTGCGATGGCATCGACTGGGGGCCTGATATTTCGAGGTGCATGCATCGCAGACACGCCAGCTCCCACAGTTGACCGAGCATGGTCTTAATACACAGGCATAAAAAAGCCCGATGAGAGCGGCGCTTTCATCGGGCGTTGGGTTGATCGCCTGGGCGATCAGTGCATTTGATCAGAAGTCCCAGCGGGTGCTGAACATCACGTTACGCGGCTCACCGTAGGCGGCCGAGTTATAGAAGCCCACGTTGGTGTAGTAGGTGGTGTCGAAGATATTGTTGAGGTTGACGGTCGCCGAGAGGTTCTTGGTGACCTGGTAGCGGGTCATCAGGTCCACCACTGTATAGGACGACTGGGTGATGTCCTGGTTTTTATTGAGCGGCTGGTTCCAGATTTCATTCCAAGCCTTGGTCTGCCAGCGCACACCGCCACCGACGGTGAACTTATCCAGAGCACCCTTGAGTTTGTAGGTGGTGTTCAGGTTGACCTGATTTTCCGGCTCGAAGGTGGAGATTTTCTTGCCGTCTTCGTCGCGCACGATCTTGTGGGTGTAACCGCCCTGCAGCTGCCAGCCTGGGCTCAGCTCACCGGAGATTTCTGCTTCGTAGCCTTTAGTGACGGCCTTGGAACCCTTGAACGCATAGTTGTCGGGTGTCGGGGTTTGGTTGTTGTAGGCATCGTCAGAGATAGCGCGATTGGTCTCATGCACCTCGAAATACGCAAGGCTGGTGTTCAAGCGGCCGTCAAAGAACTCGCCCTTCAAGCCTATCTCGTAGTTTTGCCCTTCGTCCGGCTCCAGCAGCGTCTGGTTGCGGTCTTTATAGGTGCTTTCCTGAGGTTGGAAAATATCGGTATAGCTGGTGTACACCGAGAAATTGTCGTTCAGGTCATAGATCACACCCGCATACGGGATGAACCGGCCGGTTTCCTTATAGGAGGGGTTAATACCGGTGACGTGATAGTTGGCGACGCGACCGCCGAGAATCACGTTCAGGTCATCCATTACGTTCAAGCGTGTCGTCACGTAGTAGCCGGTCTGACGGATATTGTCGTCGGTGTACTGCTGGACCGGGCCGTAGATCGGCTTGGCGATCTTGCCATTCCAGTTGTAGAAATCGACTTTGTTGCCGCCTGGCCATTCCGGTGACCAATAACCCTTGCCCTGCCAGCGCGAGGTGCCGATCGAGCCGCCTACGACCAGTTCATGGTCGCGGCCGAACAAGCTGAAAGGCCCGGTGGCATACAGATCGGCCGAGGTGCTTTTGGTTTCGCCCGTGTACTTCTGCCCATTGACCGACGCGCTGCCATCGGACTGGGGCTCAACGAACTGAATCGAGCCAAGGTCGGCGTGGTAGCTGTTGATCTTGTGGTCAAGTTGGAACTTGGTGACCCAGCCATCGCCCAGATCATGCTCGAGCATGGCAAAGGCGGTGCGGGTGTTTTGTTCCCAGGAACTCCAGGTGGTGCCGTTGTTGTAGGAGCGGGGCATCTTGTTGATGCTGCCGTCGTATTTCACCAGCGGGAAGGAACCAGACCAACTCGAACCTTGTGGAATGCTGTCCTGGTAGTCGAAGCCCACGGTCAGCATGGTATCGGGGGACAGGTCGAACTCGGTAATGCCGTAGTAGGTTTCGGTCTTGCGGGAGTAGTGGTCCATGAAGGAATTTTTGTCTTGGTACGCCGCCACTGCGCGACCACGGACGTTGCCGCTGTCGGTCAACGGGCCGCTGACGTCGACTTCGCTGCGGTAGTTGTCCCAGGAACCTGCGCCCAGTTGCACATGGCCTTTGAATTCCGAGGTGGGCTTCTTGCGAATCAGGTTGATGGTCGCGCCCAGAGAGCCGGCACCGTTGAGCAGGCCGGTGGCGCCCTTGAGAACTTCGACGCGGTCGTAGATCGCCATGTCGCTCAGGGTGTTACCTGCCGAATAGCCAACGTTGCGCACGGTGGACGGAATGCCGTCGTACTGGAAGCTGTTGACCGAAAAACCACGGGAATAGTAGTTGGTACGGTCGGTGTCATAGGCCGACACGGTGATGCCCGGGGTGTGGCGCATCACGTCATCGACGTTATTGAGGCCAAAGTCTTCGATGTGCTGGCGGGTGATCACCGTAATCGACTGCGGGGTTTGCCGCGGCGTCAGGCTCAAGCGGGTTGCCGTGGCAATGGTGCCTGGCGTGTAGGAACCGGAGCCCTCGGTGATGTTGCCCAGGGCGTTGCCGGTTACCTCGGTAGGGCTCAATTCCAACGCTGCGGATGTACCGGCGGCGGTCACGGTCAGCGAGTTGCCATTGAAGGTGTGGGTTGTCTCTGTGCCACCCAGCAAGGTGTCGATTGCCCGCTGCGGTTCCATTTTGCCCTTGACTGCGTGGCTGCTCTTGCCCTGCACATCGCTCGGGCTGTACAGCACCTGCACGTTGGTCTGGCGCCCAAACTCCTGCAGTGCGCTCCCTAGCGACTGTGCAGGAATATCCAGCTCGATCTCCTGTGCCTGCGCATAACCTGCAACCGGCAGCGATATCGCCAGGGCCAAGGCGCTCGGAAGAAGATTGATGTTCAGGGCCCGGCGCATGGATAGCGCTTTGCTCAGGGGGCTGAGACCGAGTCTTGCTGGCATGGATGCTTTCTCTTCTATGTTTAAGTGGGCAAGTTATAGGTGTTTATTGAGTATTGTTCTCATTACCACTAGTGAGACGTTCCTACTTGTAAAAACCGGAAAATAAATTTCAGGCAGGCTCCATTTCGTGCACCACCTGGCCGGCGCGCAGTCGCACCAATTGATCGGCGATGTCGAAGTAGCGGTCGTCGTGGCTGATTACGATGATGGTTTTGCCCAGGCGCTTGAGGTCCGGCAGCAGCTCGGTGTAGAAAATCCGGCGGAAAGCCGGGTCCTGGTCGGCGGCCCATTCGTCGAACACCAGTACCGGGCGCTCTTCGAGCCAGGCGTTGACCAATGCCAGGCGTTTGCGTTGGCCGGTAGACAGGTCGGTAGTGCTGAACACGCCGTCCTTGACGCTGACCTTGTGCGCAATCTCCAGGCGCTCCAGGTATTTGGCGGCGCTATCCAGTGAATGGGTGGCGCTGCCTTGCACCAGATCGTCGAACAGGTAGTAGTCGGAGAAGATCGTTGTGAAGAGTTGGCGATAGTCATCGCGCTCGGGGTCGGTGACGGCCTCGCCGTTCAGGCGGATCTCGCCCGCCTGGGGCGGATACAAGCCCAGCAGTAGTTTGATCAGGGTGGTCTTGCCGCTGCCGTTCTCGCCGACGATAAACACGATATCGCCTTGTTTGATGCTCAGGTTGATCGGCCCCAGGTGGAACGGTTCGCTGCCTTCAATCGCCGGTGGGCTGTAGCTCACGCCGCGCAGTTCCAGGCTGTTGACGACCGGTTTTGGCGCTTCGCTGTCATCCATCAGCAG
Organism: Pseudomonas sp. NFX183; assembly: GCF_047943075.1. Lineage (NCBI taxonomy): Bacteria > Pseudomonadati > Pseudomonadota > Gammaproteobacteria > Pseudomonadales > Pseudomonadaceae > Pseudomonas > Pseudomonas sp. NFX183. Next base: position 5,035,909 of record NZ_CP181333.1, read on the forward strand.
GTGCGGTTCGGGGGAGGAGAAGCGCTCCGACAGCTCGCTGATCCGGCCAAAGGCGATCTTGGCCTTGCCCACCACCGGCAGGTAACCGAGCAGGTGTTCCAGCGGGCCTTTCATGTACAGCAGCACCAGCACGAAGCCGGTGATCACCGTAGGGTCGGGGTTCGGGTTGTAGGCCTGCATCGCCAGGGCCAGGCCGATTACCACGAAGAACAGCATCGAGCCGAACGTCTTGGCGAGGATATAAATGTTGACCGAACGCACCTGGATATCGCTGATGCGGTCTGCGGTTTCCTGGATGCGATGGGTATTCATGCGATAGCGCCGTGGGCGGTGCATGCGCAGCTCCTTGGCGCCGGAAGCGATCGCGTTGTAGTAGCGCTGCAATTCATCTTCATGGCTGCGCGCCAAGTCAAAGCCCTGGATGCCTTTGCCACCGGCAATGAATTGCACGGCGCTGCCGATGATGATCGCCACCACCATCATCAGGAACATCGGCACCGACAGGTAGGCAAGGTAGCCCAGGCAACCGAGGGTCACCGTGGCGGCGATGGCCAGTGGCGTGAAGGCGAAAGAAAAATCGCTGATGGTGTCGACGTCATGGGTCAGCACCGGGATCAGCCGGTGGGAGCGGTAGCGCTCGATCTGGCCGATGGGTGCCGACAGCACTTTCTCGCCCAGATCTTTGCGCAGGGCGGCAATGATGCGTTGCCCGACATAGTTGGTGCCAATGTCGGAAATTATCGAGCTGATCAGCGCCAGTACGCACAGCGCCGCAAAGGTCAGGACCACGCCTTGGGTCATGCCGTTGACCGAATGCAGCGCGTTATTGATGGTGGCGAGCAGCAAGGTAATGGCCAGGCCGCCCACCATGCCGAGGGCGACGGAGATCGTCACGATGGTACGAAAGGGCCTTAGCAAGGCGAGTAAACCCTTGAAGGCGCTGCGTTTGGGGTCGGTCATAAGTACTTCCCGGAGAATGAAAAGAGGGGCTGGGCACACAGACCCTTACCCATGACAAACGAAGCGCCGGCGCGAGTATTTAGCTCGGCGTGCCCTTTGCTGGTGGCGCGGCATAAATTGCCGCGCAGCTGGTTCGTTCTTGTGCTGTAGGCGCACGTGCATCGACGCCGCGCGCAGTCCATTCAGCGAGAGCGAAACAATGACGAAAAAGAACCTGGTGTATGTGTGGTCCCTGCGAAATGCCGCAGCCGACAAGGCCGGGCAGCCGGTGGCCTACAAGGACCACGAGCGCTACATGAAGTCGGTGCTGGAGTTTCTGGTGGGCTCGTTGAACGACACCCCATTGGGCGAGGCGTACAACCTGGTTGGCGTGGTGTACGACGATGACGAACAGAACCCGCGCGACCAGCAACTGGTCAGCGATTACGGCTTTGCCTACAAACCAGGCCGCCAGTGGCTGTACCCGGTTGATTTGCGGGTGCAGGGCCGGTTGGTTAACGATTTGTTGCTGAGCGTGCCGTCCACCTATCGCCGTCTGCCACGCGGCAGCGCCGAGCACATCGCCGGCAAGCAGGATTTCGAGCGCCGCCTGCACGACACGCTGGTGGAATTGAAAGCCGATATCGTCGTGCTGGATGGTTTGCTGGTGATTCTGGATGAGTTGGTGCGGCCAGGCGCGCCGTTTGCGCGGCGCATCATGAACATTCACCCAGGCATTACGCGCATCGAATCGCCTTACGAACGCCGCGGCGCGTACGCCACCTGGAATGCGTTGTATGGTGCGCGCGGGCAAACCGTGGTGGATTGGGCGACCAAGGCCACCACGCCGTCCGAGCCGCTGTACCTCACCGGCGCGTCGTTCCACTACGTGGATAACGGCATTGATTCGGGTGAAGTGTTTCACGACGTGCTGAAAACCGAGATTTCGCCCGAGGACACCATCCTCGAACTGCGCTGGAACAACTTCAACAACAGCCTGTTCCCGGCGTTGCACGAAGGCTTGGAGTTGTTGGCCAAGCAGGCCTGAACACAGCCCTATGGGTACCTGCAGAACCAAAATGTGGGAGCGGGCTTGCCCGCGAAGGCGGCGGTCCCGTCGATACAGGGGTGACTGACACACCGCTATCGCAGGCAAGCCAGCTCCCACATTTGAATGGTGGCGGTCTTGACGGCTTGCGCACGACCCTAAGCCCAGTCGCCCCAACAGGTACCGCGAATTTTTACCTGATGTACGCAAAGCAAAATGTGGGAGCGGGCTTGCCCGCGAAGGCGGCGGCCCCGTCGATACAGGGGTGACTGACACACCGCTATCGCAGGCAAGCCAGCTCCCACATTTGAATGGTGGTGGTCTTGACGGCTTGCGCACGACCCTAAGCCCAGTCGCCCCCAACAGGTATCGCGAATTTCTACCTGATGTACGCAAGGCAAAATGTGGGAGCGGGCTTGCCCGCGAAGGCGGCGGCCCTGTCGATACAGGGGTGACTGACACACCGCTATCGCAGGCAAGCCAGCTCCCACATTTGAATGGTGGCGGTCTTGACGGCTTGCGCACGACCCTAAGCCCAGCCGCCCCCAACAGGTATCGCGAATTTTTACCTGATTTACGCAAGGCAAAATGTGGGAGCGGGCTTGCCCGCGAAGGCGGCGGCCCTGGCGATAAAAGGGTGACTGACACACCGCTATCGCAGGCAAGCCAGCTCCCACATTTGAACGGTGGCGGTCTTGACGGCTTGCGCACGACCCTAGGCCCAGTCGCCCCAACAGGTATCGCGAATTTTTACCTGGTGTACTCAGGGCAAAATGTGGGAGCGGGCTTGCCCGCGAAGGCGGCGGCCCTGTCGATAAAGTGATGACTGACACACCGCTATCGCAGGCAAACCAGCTCCCACATTTTGAACGGCGCCGCGCTTAAAGCTCGCGCACTACCCGAAAGCCAATCCAGTCGCCGCGCGTTTGCGGGTAAATATTGTTGCGGTTGCCCGAGCGTGAAAACACGGGCGCTTCGCCCCAGTCATTGCCGCGGATCTGGTAGCTCTCGCAGTTCGGTTCGACCCAGGCGCTGCCGTCGGTGGGCGCACCGACGTAGTTGGGGTGCTCGCAGTCGGCAACCCGCTCATAGACATTGCCATGCATGTCGTACATGCCAAACGCATTCGGCGGGTAGCTGCCCACCGGCGAGGAATAGCTGTAGCCATCCGCCGGGCCGTAGGTGTTGGCATGTTCGGCGATGCTGTAACCCTTGCCCTCATCGAAAGGAAACGGAAACGGCCCGGTGGTGCCCGCACGCGCCGCATATTCACGTTGCGCTTCGCTGACCATCTGGTACTTCTGCCCGGTCTTTTTCGACAGCCAGGCCACATAGTTCTTGATGTCGTCCATGTCCATGCACACCGCCGGCTGGCGCGGGCCTTGTGGGTAGCGTGGCTTGCTGGCGATGCATTCGCGCCCTGGGCGGGTGTCGCCGTCGGCGATCTTGACGCCGGTCTGGCGGATATAGCTGTCCCATTCACCGGCGGTGATATGGAAGCGGCTCATGGCAAAGGGTTTGGCGAAGGTCACCTCATGCATCGGGCCTTCGTCGGGCTCGCGGCCGACTTCGTCTTCCGGGGTGCCCATGGTAAAGGTGCCGGCCGGCAGCACGACCATTTCCGGGCAGTCCTTGCAGTCTTTGAATACTTTGCCCGGTTGCGCGGTGGCGGCCTGGGCCAGGCCTGGCAACAGCGCGCCGCACAGGGCGGTCAGCGCCAGGGCAGTGAGGGGCTTGAGTTGGGATGGAGTCATGTGGGCATCTCGTTCAAAGGAAAAAGGGTTCACAACCGTTGGCTCAGCAAGCTCATGAAGCGCTGGATTTCATCCGAGCTGTTAAGCAGGCCGGGGGAGGTGCGAATCACGGGGCCGACATCGCGGTCTACCGCATCGATCACCACGCGGTTTTTCATCATGTGGGCGACCACGGCCTCGCTGTCCTGGCCCTTGACGCGGAAGAAGGTAAAACCGGCGGAGAGATCAGGGCTGCGCGGCGTCACCAGTTCGATCTGCGAGTGAGCCAGCAAACGGCTTTTCAATTCGCTGTTGAGCGCGTGAATGCGCGCCTGCACTTGCGGCTTGCCCAACTGCAAATGCAGCTTGAAGGCTTCGTCCACCGCCCAGCGATGCTCAAAAGCGTGGTAACCGCCGGGCGTCATGGTGGTGGCGAAATTGGTGTCTTCGGAGAAGGTCGGCACCATCGGCGTCACGTATTTGTTTTCGGCGTCACGGGCGCACACCAGGCCGGTACCGCGCGGACCGAACATCCATTTATGTGTGCCGGCGATAAAGAAGTCGCAGTGCATGTCGGGGAAGTCGAGGTTTTCCACGCCAAAACCGTGCACGCCGTCCACCACGTAGAGAATGCGGTCGTTTTCATCGCGGTGACGGTTGAGTGCCTCCACCAGCCTGCCGATCTCGCCAATCGGAAGTTTCACGCCACTGCCCGACTGCACCCAGGTCATGCCCAGCACGCGGGTGTTGGGGCGAATATTGCGCTGGATATTGCCGAGGATTTCGTCGGCAGACACGCGATTGGCGTCTTCGAACAGCCTGAACCGGCGCACCTGCGTGCCTTGCTTGAGCACGCGAAAATCCAGGACGTTCTGGGTGGCGTAATGCTCGTGCACGGTGGTGAGGATTTCCTGGTCGGGCCGCAGCTTTATCCCGCCGTAGATCATCGCCAGCCCTTCGGAGGTGCTGCCGGTGAGAGCAATTTGTGCCGGCTTGGCGTTCAAGTAGCGACCGGCCCATTCCCGTACCTGGCCTTCGCGTTTCCAGGTTTCCTCAAGACCCCAATCCATCGCCAGCCCTGGGTTGCGGTCGATCTGCTGGCGGTAGCGGTCGATCGCCTCGCGCACCGGCTTGGGGTGCGAGGCCACCAGGAAGTTGGAGAAGTGCAGGTAGTTCGGGTCCTGGTTGAACAGCTGTTTCAACCCCGTCCATGGGTCGTTCGCAGCGGGTGCCGGGTTGTCGGCCAATGCTTGAGGTATCAGCGCAGCGCCCAGCGGCAGGCTGGCGGCGAAGACACCGGCCTGTTTGAGAAATGTACGGCGATCAGTCATGGACGTGCTTCTAGGTGGTTAGCGGTTGGCCAAGGGCTTGGCGGCTTTTTGTACCTGGTCCCATACGCGCAGGAAGTTGCCTCCCCACAGCTTGGCGATGTCGGCTTCGGAGTAGCCACGCTGGATCAGCTCAGCGGTGACGTTGCGCACCTCGCCGACGTTCTCCCAGCCCTGGATGCCGCCGCCGTCGTTGAAGTCCGACGAGATGCCGACGTGATCGATGCCGATCTTGCGCACGGTGTAGTCGATGGCGTCGCCCCAATCCTTGAGGGTGGCCTTGGGTTCTTCTTCGAGAATGCCGTACAGGCCCTGGGCGTACTGGCCGAACTTCTGCTCGGGCCAGGCGGCAATGATTGCGTCGCCGGGCATCAGGGCCATGGCCAGGTTGGGCAGCGGCGGCAGGTCGAACCGCGCGCGCAGGGCGTTGAGTTTGTCCTGGGTTGGCTGGCTCAGCGGACGCAAATAGGCGGGGAAGCCCACCACTTGAACCACGCCGCCGCTGTTCTTGATCAGTTGCAACTCCTTGTCGCTGAGGTTGCGCGGGATATCTACCGAGGCGCGCGGCGCCGAGTGGGACGCCACCATCGGCGTACGGCTCAATTGCGCCACCTGCTCCAGGGCTTTGGTCGACATTTGCGACACGTCGATGATCACGCCCAGGTCATTGAGGCGATGCACCGCCTGCTGGCCGATGGGCGACAGTCCTTCGAGGGCGTCGGTCGAATCATTGAAAAACGGCAGTGGGCGCGACGAGTCGGACCAGGCGTTGTTGCCGATATAACTGAAGCCGAACATGCGCATGCCGCGCGCCGCCCACAGGTCCAGTTGGTTCAGGTCATCGCCCAGCGGGTAGGCGTTGAGCATGCTGATAAACACCGCAAATTTGCCCTCACCGTGCAGGCGGCGCAAATCGTCCGGGGTGTAGGCGATGCCAACCTGGTTGGGAAAGTCGCGCACCATGCCGGAGATGATCTTGTAGCGCACCTCTTGCTCGTGGCGGGCCTCCTCGACAAAACCGTCGGTGGGCTTATGCGGCGCGTTGGGGCCGTTCCAGATTTCCGGCCAGCCGAAAATCGTCAGGGCTGCGCCCGACAAGCGCCCGCGCGCCGCCTTGGCCAGGTCGAACTGGCCGCTGCCATCTTTGTCGGCCTCATTGCCGGCCGTGCCGAAATCCATCGGCACCGTGATGTGGCTGTCGAACGACAGCAGGCGGTCCTGCATTTCATTGGCTTGCTTGATCACCTCCAGCGGGTAACCGGCATTGCCGCGAAACCAGTGGTCCCAGACCAGAAAGCCGGCCCCGGCGCCGATGGCCAATGCCAGCGGCAGGCCGATCAACAGCGCCTTTTTCGAACGTGGTTTTGTCATTGCCATCTCAGTCAGTTGAGGCCTTTGCTATCAGGGAAGAACGAGTCATGGCCGGGGAAATTTAGGCCCGCTTCGCGCGGCGGTAAATTTGCGAAGGCTGCAAACGTTCTAGCTCTGATTAAGCCGTTTCCTAAGGTAGACAATGACGATCTCTCGACGTGGGTTCATCGCAGGCCTGGCGCTGACGGGCGCTGCCGTGCCGGCGGCCTTTTATGCCCATCGCGAGCTGACGCGTGAAGAAGAATTCCCCATTACCCCGGGCGAGGCCACGGTGGATTTGGCCGACACCGAAGGCCAGCATTTGGCGAACATTTTGCGCGGTGTGTGGAGCCTGCGCCTGGAAGGCCGCGACGCCGGGCTAAAGGGCTTGCCACTGCAAGGCCTGGAACTGCTGCTGGACATCGCCCCGCGTGGCCGTGGCCTGCGCGGCTACCTGGACACCGCTGAAGCCCTGCGCGCCGAAGGTGAGCCGCGTTACCGCGTACTCGGTGACGTGCTGACAGGCGAGGGCGCCTTGCTTTACTGGCGCCTGATCGACCGCGAGGCGGCCGACGGCGCACCGGCCTATGAATTCAAGATGACCCTCGATGAAGTCTGGGCCGACTTCGCTAACGCCGGCAGCAGCACCCTCAGCGGGCAGATCCTCAACCTCGATCGCCCCTTGGCATTGACCGAGCGTGACAACCGCTTTATAGCCCACAAGCAATTGTTTCCCGAAGCCCGCCAACGCATCGGCCTGAACCCGACGCTGCTGGCCTGGCTGATTTCGCCGGAGCACCGCCTGTTTCACCAACTCTGGCACGCCACCCGCGACCAGTGGCACAAGCTCTCGGAAGAAAAGCGCGACGCCTTGCGCGGCATCGGCTGGCAGCCCGGCCCGCGCGGCCAGGAACGCGACGCCCGTGGCAAACGCAAAGATCGCAACGGCTCGGGTATCGACTTCTTTTTCATGCACCGCCATATGCTCGGCAATGCGCGTTCCATGCAAGATTTGCCGTCGTGGCCGCAATTCCCCGAGCCGCAGCCGGCGCTGGAACGCGACCGTCTGGGCTTTGTGCGTTACTTCGATAACCACGACGGCTTCGCGTTGCCGCCCTGTTGGTCGGCGCCGGATGACAGCGAATACACCCAGTGGGTCAGCGATATCAAGGCGGCCCAGACTTACCACAGCAACTTTCAGGTCTGGGAATCCCAATACCGCGACCCACGTTACCTGGCCAAGCTGAGCCTTGGGCAATTGGGTTCCGAGATGGAATTAGGCCTGCACGACTGGCTGCACATGCGCTGGGCCTCGGTGCCGCGTGACCCGTCCAACGGCGCGCCGGTGCCGTTCGCCCGCGACCCGTCGGACTTTGCCGCGCGTTGGTATGCGCCGGAGAACGACTTTCTCGGTGACCCGTTTTCATCCCATGTAAACCCGGTGTTCTGGCATTTTCACGGCTGGATCGATGACCGCATCGAGGATTGGTTTCGCGCCCACGAGCGCTTCAACCCCGGTGAGGTCAGCCGGCTGGAAGTCAATGGCGTGAACTGGTTCGCGCAGGGGCGTTGGGTGGAAGTCGGCGATCCGTGGCTGGGGCCGGACACTCACGGCTGCAGCACCACGCCGGGTTTGCAAATGGGCAGGTCGATGGAGATGGACCCGGAGACCATGAAGCTGGCGCTGCGTATTACCTTTGCCGCTGAGGACGAAGGCTTGCAGGCATTGTTCAAGCGTGTGCCGAGGCGGCCCTGGTACGCACGGCACTTGAAGGTCAAGTAACGCCTGGGACGTTGGGCCAGAGGTCGGCCACCAGGAACAGGCGTTCGGCTTCTTCCCAATCCTCGCCATTGCGAACCATGCGTACCAGAAGCTGCGCCGGCGCCATCGGGTCAAGTGCCGCCAGCCAGCCGTGCATTTGCTCCTCACTCCACACCTCGTCCTGCGGGTAATGCGCCGGCGCAAGCCAGGCATGCCGCGGCAGCGGTTGCCAGCGCCCCGGCGGGCTGGCACTGACCAGCGCCGGCCAATCGCGCTGATGCAGCCAGCGCCCCCGCAGATGCTGCGGATGGGCACCGTGAGGGGGTTCGGCCTGGCCGGGCCAGGGATAGAGCAAATACCCGCCGAGCCACAAATGCGCATCGAACTGCTGGATATCCAGCGCCGCCAATGCCTCGCGGCTTTCCGCACGCGCTGAAATCGGCAACTGATGCTGAGCGAGGTGTGCCAGCTTGCGGTCCAGCCGATCATGGCACCCCGGCCCCAGCCATTGCGCGGCGTCCAGGCCGTTGCCGTCCTGCGGCCCGAGATACAGTTTGATCGCCAGTTCCAGGTGGTGCACGCCATCGCGGTCGCGCAGCAGCATGTCCAGCTCGCCCAAGGTATGCCCGGCGCGGCGGATCGGCAGGTTGGCGGCGAGCAATTCCACGCCCGGCGCATGCTGCACGGCAAATTGCCACAGGCGCTCGTAATACAGGCCCAGGCGCCGTGTGCGGGCAAGGCTTAGCCAGTGCTGCAAGGCGCTGCTGTCTTGATCGAGCGCGCGTAACCATCGCTCCAGCAGATGCGGTGCCTGCACCCACTCGCTGCCCGCCAGCGGGTGGCGCTGCGGCCAGGGCGTTTGCGCGAGCATCGGCGGGGCAAGCATCACCCACGCCAAATCGCGCACTTCGGGGTGGCGCAGTTGGCGGGGCAGGTTGTGCAAATCCGGGAACACAGTCATGGTCCGAGCATAGCCGTTTAACGTCTGTACAGGTGGCTGAGAACCATTGTCATCAAGGGTTCACGGCGACAAAGGATTTTGCCTGACGCGGCCTTTCGCCCATAATCGTTGTTTTTCGCCACACCCCAAACCCCGCAGGAGCCCCATGGAGCAATTTCGCAATATCGGCATTATCGGTCGCTTGGGCAGTACCCAGGTGCTGGACACCGTCCGCCGACTGAAAAAGTTTCTGCTCGAGCGCCACCTGCACGTGATCCTCGAAGACACCATCGCCGAAATCCTGCCGGGCCATGGCCTGCAAACCTCGTCGCGCAAAATGCTCGGCGAAGTCTGCGACATGGTGATTGTGGTCGGCGGTGACGGCAGCCTGCTCGGCGCAGCCCGGGCGTTGGCGCGGCATAACGTGCCGGTGCTGGGGATCAACCGCGGCAGTTTGGGGTTCCTGACCGATATCCGCCCCGATGACCTGGAAGTCGAAGTGGCCAAGGTGCTCGATGGCCATTACCTGGTCGAAAACCGCTTCCTGCTGCAGGCCGAAGTACGCCGCCACGGCGAAGCCATCGGCCAGGGCGACGCGCTCAACGACGTGGTGCTGCACCCCGGCAAGTCGACGCGGATGATCGAGTTCGAGCTGTATATCGACGGCCAGTTCGTGTGCAGCCAGAAGGCCGACGGCCTGATCGTGGCCACGCCGACCGGTTCCACGGCGTACGCGCTGTCGGCCGGCGGTCCGATCATGCACCCCAAGCTGGATGCCATTGTGATCGTGCCGATGTACCCCCATATGTTGTCCAGCCGGCCAATTGTGGTCGATGGCAACAGTGAGCTGAAAATCGTGGTGTCCAAAGACATGCAGATCTACCCGCAAGTCTCCTGTGACGGGCAGAACCATTTCACCTGCGCCCCCGGTGACACCATCACCGTGAGCAAGAAGGCGCAGAAGTTGCGGTTGATCCACCCGCTGGACCACAACTATTACGAAGTGTGCCGGACCAAGTTGGGCTGGGGCAGCCGCTTGGGGGGTGGAGGCGACTGATGCTCGATCCCGCGCGTAGCTACGACCTGATTGGTGACGTGCACGGTTGCGCTCATACCCTTGAGCACTTGCTCGACCGGCTGGGCTACCAGAAACAGGGCGGCACCTGGCGCCATCCGACGCGAATGGCGGTGTTCCTCGGCGATATCATCGACCGTGGCCCACGCATTCGCGAGGCGCTGCACATCGTCCACGACATGGCCGAGGCCGGTCAGGCGCTGTGCATCATGGGCAATCACGAATTCAACGCGCTGGGCTGGAGCACACCCGCGCCGCCGGGCAGTGGCAAGCAGTTTGTGCGCGAACACAACCCACGGCACGCGCGGTTGATCCACGAGACCCTGACCCAGTTCGAGCACCACCCGGCCGACTGGCATGACTTTCTCGGCTGGTTCTATGACATGCCGCTGTTTGTCGACGCCGGGCGTTTCCGTGTGGTGCACGCGTGTTGGGACGAGGGCTTTATCCAGCCGCTGCGCGCGACGTTCCCGGATGGCTGCATCGACCAGCACTTTCTGCAGGCCGCCGCCGTACCGGGCAGTTTTGCCTGCAACGCCTTCGACCGCCTGCTGCGCGGCACCGACATGCGCCTGCCGGATGGCCTGACGCTGACCGGTGGCGATGGGCTGACGCGCTCGTTCTTTCGCACCAAATTCTGGGAAGACGACCCGAAAACCTATGGCGACATCGTGTTCCAGCCCGATGCGCTGCCGGAGCCGGTGGCGCGTACGCCGCTGTCGTCCAGCGAAAAAAATTCCCTGCTGCGTTATGGCGTCGACGAGCCGTTGCTGTTCGTCGGCCATTACTGGCGCAGCGGCAAACCCGCGCCGATCCGCCCGAACCTGGCCTGCCTGGATTACAGCGCTGTGCTGTACGGCAAGCTGGTGGCGTATCGGCTGGACCAGGAAACCCAGCTGGATCCGCGTAAATTTGTCTGGGTCGACGTTGAGCGCCCTGAGGTTATTTCATGAGTACCGTAGCTGTTTTGCGCTTGCCGCTGAGTGTCGACCTGGCGGGTTTCGTCAAGTTGCTGCAACGCATGCAAGTGCCCCATCGTGTCAGCGAAGAGGCCGGCGAGCAGGTGCTGTGGGTGCCAGAAACCATCAGCGACGACGTGCGCGTGTTGTACCAACGCTTTCCCGACGGTGACCCGGACCAGCAACTGGACATCCCCGAGCGGGCGCCCGTTACGCGTCCCAGCTTTGTGCAGCAGGTACGCCACAGCCCGGTGACGGCGCTGGTGCTGCTGGCGAGCATCATTGTTGGCGCGGTGACGTTGCTGGGTGAAAACCTGCAAACCATGAGCTGGCTGACGTTTCTGCCGTTCCATGTGACGGGCGAGTACCTTCAGTTCACGCCCTTTGCCCAGACTATGGCGTCGGGGCAATGGTGGCGGTTGGTCACGCCGATGCTGATCCACTTCGGCATCCTGCATTTGGCCATGAACGGCATGTGGTACTGGGAACTCGGCCGGCGCATTGAAGTGCGCCAGGGCAGTATCAACCTGCTGGGCCTGACCCTGCTGTTCAGCCTGGTTTCCAATTACGCGCAATACGCCTATGGCGGCCCGAGCCTGTTTGGCGGCCTGTCCGGCGTGTTGTATGGCTTGCTCGGGCATTGCTGGATTTTCCAGTTGCTGTCGCCCAACCCGGCTTATCGCCTGCCTCGCGGGGTGCTGGCGATGATGCTGATATGGCTGGTGCTCTGCATGTCGGGGCTGATCTCGATGATCGGTTTCGGCGAAATCGCCAACGCGGCTCATCTGAGCGGCTTGGTCATCGGTTGCCTGACGGGCTTGCTGGGTGGGTTGTACAACCGCCGCAAAGCCTCCATTTGATAAGGAAGAGCCTTATGTCCTCTTTTGCTGAAATGATCGAAAACATCACCCCGGACATCTACGAGAGCCTCAAGCTCGCCGTGGAAATCGGCAAGTGGTCCGACGGCCGCAAGCTCACCGCCGAGCAGCGGGAGCTGTCGCTGCAAGCGGTGATCGCCTGGGAAATCCAGAACCTGCCCGAAGAGCAGCGCACCGGCTACATGGGCCCGCAGGAATGCGCGTCGAAATCGGCACCGGTGCCGAACATTCTGTTCAAGTCGGATGCGATCCATTGATTGAAATTGGTCGCGGTGCAGTCAGCAAAATGTCGGCGCAACTCGGTGAGCCGACCGTTCAATACGCGTTTCGCCTGGGCGATACCGAGGTGCCGGTCAATCCGTTGATCGGCACGCACGTGCGCCTGGAATACCTCGGCGCCATCCATTGCAGCCATTGCGGCCGCAAGACCAAAACCAGTTTCAGCCAGGGTTATTGCTACCCGTGCATGACCAAACTGGCCCAGTGCGACCTGTGCATCATGAGCCCCGAGCGTTGCCATTACGACGCCGGCACCTGCCGTGATCCAGGCTGGGGCGAGCAATTCTGCATGACCGACCACGTGGTTTACCTGGCCAATTCGTCAGGCATCAAAGTCGGCATCACCCGCGCCACCCAGCTGCCGACACGCTGGCTGGACCAGGGCGCCAGCCAGGCGCTGCCGATCATGCGCGTGGCAACCCGCCAGCAATCGGGCTTCGTCGAAGACCTGTTCCGCAGCCAGGTGGCCGACAAGACCAACTGGCGCGCACTGCTCAAGGGCGATGCGGTGGCGGTGGACCTGACCGAAGTGCGCGATGCGCTGTTCGCCTCGTGCGCCGAAGGCCTGCTGAGTTTGCAGGAACGCTTTGGCCTGCAGGCCATCCAAACGATTGCCGACATTGAACCGATCGAAATCCGCTACCCGGTCGAGCAGTATCCGACCAAGATCGTCAGCTTCAACCTGGACAAGAACCCGATTGCCGAAGGCACGCTGTTGGGGATCAAGGGCCAATACCTGATCTTCGACACCGGCGTTATCAACATTCGTAAGTACACGGCCTACCAGCTCGCCGTGCATCAGTAAAAGGATGCCACCCATGCGCACCGAACAACCGAAGATGATTTACCTGAAGGACTATCAGGCGCCGGACTACCTGATCGAAGAGACGCACCTGACCTTCGAGTTGTTCGAGGACCACAGCCTGGTCCACGCGCAGCTGGTGATGCGCCGCAACCCCGAGCGTGGTGCGGGCCTGCCGCCGCTGGTGCTCGATGGCCAGCAGCTTGAACTGCTGACCGTCAACCTGGGCGACCGTGAGCTGAGCGAAGCCGACTACCAGTTGACCGACAGCCACCTGACCCTGCACCCGACCAGCGAGACCTTCACGGTCGACACCAGCGTGCGCATCCACCCGGAAACCAACACCGCGCTGGAAGGCCTGTACAAATCCAGCGGCATGTTCTGCACCCAGTGCGAGGCCGAAGGCTTCCGCAAGATCACTTACTACCTCGACCGCCCGGACGTGATGAGCACCTTCACCACCACGGTGATCGCCGAGCAACACAGCTACCCGGTGCTGCTGTCGAACGGCAACCCGATTGCCAGCGGCCCGGGTGAAGACGGGCGCCACTGGGCGACCTGGGAAGACCCGTTCAAGAAACCGGCCTACCTGTTCGCGCTGGTGGCCGGTGATTTGTGGTGCGTCGAAGACACCTTCACCACCATGACCAATCGTGAAGTGGCGCTGCGCATCTACGTCGAGCCGGAAAACATCGACAAATGCCAGCACGCCATGAACAGCCTGAAAAAATCCATGCGCTGGGACGAAGAGACCTACGGCCGCGAGTACGATCTCGACATTTTCATGATCGTGGCGGTCAACGACTTCAACATGGGCGCCATGGAGAACAAGGGCCTCAATATCTTCAACTCCAGCGCCGTGCTGGCGCGCGCCGAAACCGCCACTGACGCCGCGCACCAGCGGGTTGAGGCGATCGTGGCCCACGAATACTTCCACAACTGGTCGGGTAACCGCGTGACCTGCCGCGACTGGTTCCAGCTGTCGTTGAAGGAAGGCTTCACGGTGTTCCGTGATTCCGGCTTCTCCGCCGACATGAACTCGGCCACGGTCAAGCGCATCCAGGACGTGGCGTACCTGCGCACTCACCAGTTCGCTGAAGACGCAGGCCCCATGGCCCACGCCGTGCGCCCGGACAGCTTCATCGAGATCTCCAACTTCTACACCCTGACCGTGTACGAAAAGGGCTCGGAAGTGGTCGGCATGATCCACACCTTGCTCGGCGCTGAAGGCTTCCGTAAGGGCAGTGACCTCTATTTCGAGCGCCACGACGGCCAGGCCGTGACGTGCGACGACTTCATCAAGGCCATGGAAGACGCCAACGGCGCGGACCTGAGCCAGTTCAAACGCTGGTACAGCCAGGCCGGTACACCGCGTCTGGCGGTGAGCGAGTCCTACGACGCCGCTGCCAAGACCTACAGCCTGACCTTCCGTCAAAGCTGCCCGCAAACCCCGGACAAGGTTGAAAAACTGCCGTTCGTGATCCCTGTGGCGCTGGGCCTGCTGGACGCCAAGGGCGCCGGTATTGCCTTGCGCCTGGCCGGTGAGGCCAGCGCTGGCGCTACGTCCCGAGTGATTTCGGTGACCGAAGCCGAGCAGACCTTCACCTTCGTCAATATCGCCGAACAGCCGCTGCCGTCGTTGCTGCGCGGCTTCTCGGCGCCGGTGAAACTGAGCTTCCCGTACAACCGCGACCAGCTGATGTTCCTGATGCAGCACGACAGCGACGGGTTCAATCGCTGGGATGCCGGCCAGCAACTGTCGGTGCAAGTGTTGCAGGAGCTGATCGGACAGCATCAAGCGGGTCAGCCGCTGAAGCTGGATCAACGGCTGATCGACGCGCTGCGCACGGTGTTGAGCGATGAAAGCCTGGACCAGGCGATGGTCGCCGAGATGCTCTCGCTGCCAAGCGAGGCCTACCTGACTGAAATCAGTGAAGTGGCGGATGTGGACGCTATTCACGCCGCCCGTGAGTATGCGCGCAAGCAGCTGGCCGACAACCTCTACGAATCGCTGTGGCTGCGCTACCAGGCGAACCGCGAGTTGTCCAAGCAGACACCTTACGTGGCCGCGGCCGAGCACTTTGCCCGTCGCGCCCTGCAGAACATTGCGCTGTCGTACCTGATGCTCAGCGGCAAGCAGGAAGTGCTGGCGGCGACGCTGGACCAGTTCGACACCAGCGACAACATGACGGAGCGCCTGACGGCGCTGGCCGTGTTGGTCAACTCGCCGTTTGAGGCGGAAAAGGCGCAGGCGTTGGCGGTGTTTGCCGAGAACTTCAAGGACAACCCGCTGGTCATGGACCAATGGTTCAGCGTGCAGGCCGGCAGTACCTTGCCGGGCGGCCTGGCGCGCGTCAGGGCATTGATGGAGCACCCGGCGTTCAACATCAAGAACCCGAACAAGGTGCGGGCGCTGGTCGGCGCGTTTGCCGGGCAGAACCTGATCAACTTCCACGCTGCCGATGGCTCGGGCTATCGTTTCCTGGCCGATTTGGTGATCCAGTTGAACGGGTTCAACCCGCAGATCGCTTCGCGCCAGTTGGCGCCGTTGACGCGCTGGCGCAAATACGACAGCGCGCGCCAGGCGCTGATGAAGGCGGAACTGGAGCGCATTCGTGCCTCCGGTGAGCTGTCCAGCGACGTATTCGAGGTGGTCAGCAAGAGCCTTGCGTAAGGTCTGCGATTGAAAAAAAACGGCCTGCTCAGGCCGTTTTTTTTTCGCCTTAGATAACGGGTGGGCGAGGGGCGTCCAAGCCGGTGTCGGTAGGGAAACGCTCGGCTATGATTGCGTGCGGAACGCCCAGCGGCAGGGCGCTGGCGCCATCCAGGCGGGTCACTTGTTCGGCCGACAGTTGCACGTTCAGCGCACCCAGGGTTGCATCGAGCTGCGCGCGGGTGCGAGAGCCGAGGATCGGGATCAGCGCGGTGGTCGAGCGGCGGGCTTTTTCGCGCAGCCAGGCAATGGCGACGTGGGTGGGGCTGGCGTCGAGTTCGCCGGCGACTGCCAGCAGGGTGTCGAGTACGGCGGTTTCGCGGGCGCTCTTTTCCGAGTGGATCAGCATGCCCAGTTTGTTGGCGCGGTTGTCGTCCTGCGTTTCACGGTATTTGCCGGTGAGGAAACCACCGCCCAACGGCGACCACAGCGTGGCGCCCAGGCCCAACGCTTCGGCCATCGGCAGCAACTCGCGGTCGGCGCTGCGCTCGGCCAGGCTGTATTCCACCTGGACGCCGATGATCGGCGCAAAGCTGCGCACTTCGGCCAACAGATCCGCGCGGGCGATACGCCAGGCGGGAAAGTTGGAGAGGCCGGCGTAGTGGATCTTGCCGGCACGCACCAAGTCATCGAAGCCGCGCAGGATCTCTTCCATCGGCGTGACGTTATCGCTCATGTGCGCCCAGAGCAGGTCGATGCGGTCGGTGTTCAAGCGCTTGAGACTCTCCTCGACGGCACGCACCATGTTTTTGCGGTTGTTACCGAGCTTGAGCGTGCCGTCATCGGACGGCTGGGTGCGCAGGCTGTATTTGGTGGCGACCACCAGGTTATCGCGCTCGGCGGCGATAAATTCCCCCAGCAGCTTTTCGGCCTGGCCGAACTGGTAGCCGTTGGCGGTATCCAGGAAGTTGCCTCCTGCTTCGAGGTAGCCATCGAAGATCTGCCTGGCTTCTTCGCGCTCGGCGCCATGGCCCCAACCTGTGCCGAAATTACCGGTGCCCAGGGCCAGTTCCGATACCTGCAGGCCGCTGCGGCGACCAAAAACTTTACTGCGCATACAAAGACTCCTGTGGGGTGATTTTTTACATGTCTTGAAACATGTATTTAATATGATCCTCGTAATTTATTCGGTCAAGGGGCTTTTTTACTGCTGACGTTTTCTGACAGGAGGCTCTGTTAAGCTTCGGTACTTGTTCCTTTCTCGGTGGGTTTGACGTGTCGCGTACCACACGATTGCTGACCTTGTTGCAGGCCCTGCGGGGCAAGAAACGCCCGGTGACGGCCGCCGTACTGGCGGCGCAACTGGAGGTGTCCGAGCGCACGCTGTATCGCGATATCGCTGAATTGACAGCGCTGGGGGCACCGATTTTTGGCGAGGCCGGAGTAGGGTACGTGTTGCGCAGCGGGCTGTTTCTGCCGCCATTAATGCTGAACGCCGAGGAAACCGAAGCGATCGTGCTGGGCCTGCGTTATGTCGACCAACGTGGCGACGATGTGCTGAGCCGCGCCGCGGCCAATGCGTTGGCGAAAATCGCCGATGTGCTTGATCCCGCCGCCCAGGAAGCATTGCGCAACCCCACGCTGTTGCCCGGCCCTCCGGGGTTCGGTTACCCGGAAAATCGCGTGCCGCTGAATGTGTTTCGCGAGGCGATCCGCAACCAGGCCAAGCTGCAAATCGATTACGCCGACGCCAGCCAAACCCAGAGCCAGCGCCTGATCTGGCCGCTGGCCCTGGGTTTTCTCAATGACGTGCGCGTGATTGTGGCCTGGTGCGAGTTGCGCGGCGCTTATCGCACCTTTCGCACTGACCGAGTGGCCGCGGCCGAAGCTCAGGGTGATCGCTACCCTGGCCGACGCAGTGACCTGTTGCGAGCCTGGCGCAAGCTGATGGAGCAGAACGAGTCCGCGCCGTTTACTCCTGACAAAAACTGACACAACCCTGGCTTAGCATGGCGTCATAAATCATTAAAAAGGAGCTGCGCCATGTCCATTCCTGAGTTGGCACCCGCGATTGTGGCCTACATCGCCGCGACCAATACTCGCAACACCTCAACCATTGCCGAGTGTTTTGCCGACGATGCCAATGTGTTTGATGAGGGTGAGCATCAAGTCGGCACCGCCGCGATTGCGCGCTGGATGGAAGACACCGGGCGTCGTTATCAGCCTCGGGTTGAAGTGCTGAACGTGCAGCATCGCACCGGCAAAGTGTTGGTCAGCAATGTGGTTTCCGGTAATTTCCCCGGCAGCCCGCTGGAGCTGCGCTACACCTTTCGACTGAACGAGCAGGGCAAGATTTCGCGGCTGGATATCTCTGTGTAAGTCATACTGGCGCGCATGACTTTCGACTCGCCTCTCGCCGCTTATCAATACGCCACTACCCAGCCCGGTTTCGTGCCAGACGAGGCCCAGCGCCGGGCGGTTGAAGCCCTGCAACACTGCCACGAAGCCCTGCACCAGGGCCTTTCGCCAGTGTCCGGTGTGTACCTATGGGGGCCGGTGGGGCGGGGCAAGACCTGGTTGATGGACCAGTTCTATCAAAGCTTGCGGGTGCCAGCACGCCGTCAGCATTTTCATCATTTCATGGGGTGGGTGCATCAGCGTCTGTTTCAACTCACGGGTATCCAAGACCCTCTGCAGGCGTTGGCCCGCGAGCTGAGTCAGCAAGTGCGCGTGCTGTGTTTTGACGAACTGTTCGTCAATGACATTGGCGATGCGATCATTCTCGGCCGTTTGTTCCAGGTCATGTTTGATCAGGGCGTGGTGATGGTCAGCACGTCCAATCAGCCGCCCGATCAGCTCTACGCCGACGGCTTCAACCGCGAGCGGTTTGTGCCAGGCATCGAGGCGATCAAACAGCATATGCAGGTGGTGGCGGTAGACGGTGGCGAAGATCATCGTTTGCATCCCGGCGTGGGGCTGCAGCGCTACTGGGTGAACCAGCCGGATGCGCTCGCGACGCTGTTCAAGCAATTGAGCGCAGGGCAGGCGGTGCGCAGCGGGCCAATCAGTGTCGGCTTGCGCTCGATTGTGGCGGTGCAATCCTGCGACACGGTGCTCTGGTGTCGTTACGCCGAGCTGTGCGAGCGGCCGCTGGCCGCCATGGACTTCATGCTGCTGTGTGATCGCTTCACGGCCATCCTGTTGGGTGACGTCCCCTGCTTGAGCGCGCAACAACGCCCGGCCCGAATCGCCCGTGGCACCGAAGACGCAGCCCAACGTGTGGTGGCCGGTGACCGCGAGCTGCCGCAGTTGTCGGTGCACGATGACAGTGTGCGACGTTTTATCGCCCTGGTGGACGAGTGCTATGACCGCAAGGTGCCCTTGTATATCGAAGCCCAGGTGCCGCTGGAAAGCCTCTACACCGAAGGCTACCTGGAGTTTCCGTTCCGCCGCACGCTCAGTCGCTTGCAGGAGATGCAACTGCAGCGCTTCGGGACCTAGGAGTCTTTTCGCGCACGGCGCGTCATCGAGGAAGCAAATGGACATCCCAGACACGCTGGTGCTGCAAGCCAGCTACACCAATGCGGTGCACGCCGACGCCTGGGCCTGAGTCAGAAAATGCTGCAAAAGGTTAGGGAAAATCGCCCGGCAGCGTGGTTGCTGCAAGATCACCCTTGAAGTGCTCGAGGGTAATGACGTGGCACAGGCCGCGTATCGCAAGTTTGGTTTTGATGAATCGGATCTTTGATCCGGCACAGGGGCGCAGGCCGTTGTGGAACAAAGCACTTTGATAAATAACGTGCAAAAAAAAGGCGCCATTAAATGGCGCCAAGTTAACCTTTGCCAACGGAGCGGGATGGCACAGGGCAATGCGGATTAACTAAGTATTAAATCAGCTATTGGGTTGCGGCTCTTCACTGGATTGTTCAACCGTGTGGGTCTTTACATTCTTGCCATCGGCAATCGCTGTTTGGTCAGTGGTGCCATGAGTCTTCTGTTGCATGAAGGTGAAGTTGTTATAGAACTCCTTCGAGCGCTCTGAACCGCCTTCTGCGAAGGCGGCTACGGAAGTCAGGGTCATCAGGCTGGCAAGCATCAAGGTCGAAAGTTTCATAAGAGGTATCCCCATTAAGTGTGATCGGTATCCGCCTCGTCCGTGATCAGATTCATGGGGCGATTGTGGGGCGATCTTATTAAGTGGGAATTAACGGCTTGGGGCCCCGAAGTTAACGATTTTGTTAACTTCGGGTCAGCGATTTAAAGCTTCCAGTCCAGCGCAAGCGTGACGGATCGCGGGTCGCCCCAATACACACCATTATAAAAGCCGACACGTTCGTAATACTTTTTATCAAATAGATTGTTAATGTTAAGCGACGCTGAAACATGTTCGTCAAATTGGTAGCGCGACATCAGGTTGACCACGGTGTAGGCCTGTTGGGTGATTTTGGTGCTCTCGGTGTTCAGGTAGCCGTTCTCGTCGCGGCCGCCTGTTGGTCGGTCAGCGAAATCGTAAAAATCGCTCTGCCAATTTACCGCGCCGCCCACCGTCAACCCGCGCCACTCACCCGGCAGGCGATAGGCCGTCGAGACTTTCAGCAGATTGAGCGGCAGATTGGTGTTGTTGCGCTGCTTGTCACCATTCGTCGAGTGGGTATAGGTATAGCCCGCAGACAGATTCCAGTCCGGCATGACTTCACCTGACACCTCAACTTCAAAGCCCTGCACCTTGTTGCCTTTGCCGCTGGCGGTGTAGAACTGCTCGCTGCTGACCGGGTCCGGCGCGGCGTTGTTGTCCAGTTCGGCCACGTTATCCTGGGTGCTCCAGAAATACGCCGTCGCCAGGTTCAGGCGTTCGTTCAACAGGCTGCCTTTGAGGCCTATTTCATAGTTGCTGCCCACCACCGGCTCCAAATACTTCTTGCTGGAATCCCGCGCGGTTTGCGGGTTGAAAATATCGGTGTAGCTGGCGTACACGGTGTATTCGGGTGTGAGGTCGTAAAGCAGGCCAGCGTAAGGCGTCCACATGTCGTTGTGGGTCTGACGGGTTTTAGTGGATTGGGTCAGTTGGTTATCGGTGTTGTATTCAGGTGAGACGCTTTCGATTTCCCAACTGCCATAGCGGCTGCCCAATACGGCATGCAGCCGGTCGGTCAGGCTCAGGCGTGTGGCGAGGTAACCCGCCTTCTGTTTTCGGTTGCTGTGCTCGCCCTTGAGGCCAGTGGTGCGGTCCGGGAACTTGGCGATGCCACTCATGTGTCGCCAATCTTTGATGTCCGTGTAGCCCTGCTGATTATTGACGCGCTGAAAAGGCGCCGTATCGCGCTGTTCGGATTCGCCGTACCCAACCATCAATTCATGCTCGCGCCCCAGCATTGAATAAGAACCGGCGATATTCAAATCCACCACGTCCATTTTCGATGTGCCGACCATCTGGTTGGTCCAGGCCGTCATGCCGCTGCCATCCGGATTGGGAAAGCCGGCGCCGCCGTAATACACCTTGCCGTCCGTGTCGCTTTGGCGATGGGTGTAGGCAGCTTTCAGGTGCCAGTCTGCAGACAGCTTATGCTCGATGGAGGCAAAGGTGGTTTTGTCTTTAAGCGGCCAGGAGCTCCAGTCGGTCGCCAGGTTGGCGGAACGCGACAGCCGAGCCTTGCTGCCATCGCTGTTCCAATAGGGCAGGGTGCCCCAGGAGCTGCCCTGCACATGCTTGTTCTGGTAGTCCAAACCCACGGCGACAACGGTGTTGTCCGTCAGGTCGGCTTCGAGGATGCCGTAGCCCACTTCCCGTTGCATCGCATAGCTGTCGCGAAAGGACTGGCTGTCACGGTACGCCAGCACGGTGCGGCCACGCAGTCGCCCGTCAAACGCCAGTGGGCCGCCTACATCGATATAGCTGTAGTAGTTGTCATGGCTGGCACCGCTGACGCCGGTTTTGGCTTGCCACTCAGTGGTGGGGCGCTTGCGGATCATGTTCACGGTGGCAGAAGGGTCGCCCGCCCCGGTCGTCAGGCCGGTGGCGCCGCGCACAACCTCGATGCGGTCGTAGATGATGGTGTCGGCGTCGGACTTCATGCGGCCAAAGGTATTGAGCATGCCGTCGATCTGGAAGTTACTGATCGAGTAGCCGCGGGAAGAGTAACTCGCCCGGTCCGAATCCAGGTGCTGCACCGTAACGCCGGTGGTCTGGCGCAAGGCATCGGTGAGGGTATTGAGATTGAAGTCATCCATCTGCTGGCGGCTGATCACCGAAATGGATTGCGGAGTTTCCTTGATGGACAGGTTCAGCTTGGTGGCGGTGCTCATCGAGCCGGTGGTGTAAGCCCCGGTGTGCTCGGTGGTGGTGCCCAGGCCTTCGGCGGTGATGCTGGTCGCACCCAGTTCGTAGGCTTTGGCCGGCAGGTGTTCGGGGTCGGTATCAGCCATCAGCTCCGGGCTTGCAACGGCGCCGAACAGGCCAAAGGTGAGGGTCATGGAACGGGTAAAAGGCGCGAACATCGCAGCGGACTCCTTGTCGTCTTTGATGCCACCCGGAAAGGGAAGGCATGGCTCAAAGACGAAAGGAGCGGGGGAACTTTAGGCTCAAACGAGAATGATTGTTATCTTTGTGTTACAAAGCCGGTGACTACTTGACCACCACTTCGGCGGCATCGACCTTCTTCGGCTTGATCAAGCTGAAATCGATAAGGCCTTTTTTCTGTCCTATATACGGGTCGCCAATCATCCGCGGGCGCGCCTTGAAGCTGTCATTGACCAGGCTTTTGCTGCGGTCCCATTCATCAAAGCTCAGCCCGGCCATGTCCGCCCAGGTGTGAATCAGTTGCGAGCTGCTGTAAGGGCGTTGCAGGTCGCTGGCGAAACTCCAGTCGTGGGTTTCGCGCCACTTCGGCGAGGCATACGCCATGAACGGAATGGTGTACATCGGTGCCGTCGGCTTGCCTTCGTTGCGCCCCAGCGTGCCATGGCCGGCCGAGTCGAATACGTCTTCGCCGTGGTCCGACAGGTACAGCAGGAAGCCGTTGGGGTCGGTCTTGGCGTAGTCCTTGATCAGGCTCGACACCACGAAGTCGTTGTAAAGCACCGCGTTGTCGTAGCTGTTGTAAGTGGGCAACTGTTGGTCGCTGATGCCTGGCGGTACGCCCTGACGATCGGTGAATTTGTCAAAGGTCGGCGGATAACGGTACTGGTAGCTCATGTGGGTGCCCAACAGGTGGACCACGATGAACTTGCGCTCGGTGGGGTCGGCCAGGGCCTTGGCGAACGGTGCCAGCACGTCGCCGTCGTACTGGCGGGCGTTCTGGTTGCGGTTGTTATTGAGGTACACCTGCTCGTCGGCCTGTTCGGAAAAGGTCGTGAGCATGGTGTTGCGCTTGGTCATCGTCTGCTGGTTGGTGATCCAGTAGGTTTTGTAGCCAGCCTGTTTCATCACGCTGACAATCGACGGCGTTTTGAGGTACAGGTCAGGGTTTTCTTCGTCGGCAAAGGTCAGCACCTGTTGCAGCGCTTCAATCGTATAGGGGCGCGGCGTGATGACGTTATCGAAGACCGCCAGTTGGTCGCGCAGCTTGTCCAGTTCCGGCGTGGTATTGCGCGGGTAGCCGTAAAGGCTCATGCGCTGGCGGTTGGTGGACTCACCGATTACCAGTACCAGGGTCGACGGCTGGCCGGCCATGCTGTCCTTGAGGTTCTTCAAGGGCGGGATCTGGCTGGCACTCGTGAGCATGCCTTGCATGCTGTTCAGCTGCTCGGTGTAGCGGCGATAGGCGACGATCATCTGCCACGGCACGGCAGGCTCTACCCGCGACTCGAAGCCATCGATGGCCAGTTCCATGGTGGGGTTGGTTGCAATCTGTTTCACCAACGGATAACCGACCACCGCCAGGACAATCGCGGTGGCCGCGAGAATCGACTGACCGCGCGGCAGGTAAACCGGGCGCAGGCGGGTCCACAGGAAAATCGCCAGGGCAGTGTGGGCAATGAATGCCAGCACGATCCACCAGGCAAAGTATTGAGTGGCGTATTCGCCAGCTTCAGAGATGTTCGACTCGAACATGATGAAGATGACGCTTTGGGAAAATTCCTGCTGGTAAATGAAGAAATAACCCAGGCTGGCCATGGAGCAGGCCCACAGCACAACGCCGATCAAGGCGGCGAGCAGGCGCGTACGGCGCGGGAACAGCAGCATGGGCGCGAGCCAGAACGCACTCAGGAAGAAGGCTTGGCGAAATCCGCTGAAGCCGGAAGTGCCGGTCAGCTGGATCAGCAGTTGGGTAATACCCGAGAAATACCAGAAAAACAGAAACAACCAGCCAAGGCCGGCCCAATCAAAGCCTTTCGCAGACTTCGTGCTGCGTTTGAACATCGCCATCCAGCGCTCCAACCCGATAATTGCCAGTTGCCGCGCAGGAATACGCGCAGCAGAGGGCTACCGCATGTGGGTGGCCCTATTCGGCGGGAGTATCGGGAGGAGGATGTGAAAACTTCGTGAGTTATTCCTGAACGCTTCGTTCAGCCCACGTTCAGCAAAGTGCGGGCTGAGGCCCGGACGTTTGATTGATTTGCGCCTGAAGGTGTGAGCGCAGGCGCAAGACTTCCTGCTGCAGCTGATCGCGCTCGTCTTTCAACTGGCGCAGTTCGTCGCGACGGACGGTGACATAGAGGGTCTGTGGCGGGCGCATCGTCTGTGCTGTGCTCATTGCTTACCTCGCAAATAGCCGGTAGATCGCGGTGCCGGAACGCTTAATCGAGGTCCTCGGCAACAGTCGCAGCGATTCTGAATTCTTTTTTGAATCAATGGAACTTTTTTATTTTTGATGGTCGCTGTGACTTTTGCGGCCGTGATGCTGAAACGATGGCCTTTTTTTGTCATGAAACTACAAGGATCCGCTCTGGACTAACCCTCATTAGCCTCATTGCGCTATAAACTATGTCACACATTTATTTAGCAGTTAGGAGCATCAGCACATGCAACTGGGGATTATCGGACTAGGCCGCATGGGCGGTAACATTGCGCGGCGCCTGATGCTCAATGGGCATACCACCGTTGTATACGACCGTAACGAAGCATTCGTCAAAGGCTTGAGCGAGGAGGGCGCCACAGGCGTTGCCGACTTGAAGGCCTTGGTAGCCGGGCTGCAAAAGCCTCGCGCCATCTGGGTCATGCTGCCTGCAGGCGACCCGACCGAAAACACCATCAATGAACTCAGTGAGCTGCTTGAAGACGGTGACGTGATCATCGACGGCGGCAACACCAACTATAAAGACGACGTACGTCGCGCTAAAGCCCTGTCGGAAAAAGGCCTGCACTATGTCGACGTCGGCACCTCCGGCGGCGTCTGGGGCCTGGAGCGTGGCTACTGCATGATGATCGGTGGCGACGCCGAGACTGTACAGCGCCTCGACCCGATCTTCGCCAGCCTGGCCCCGGGCCTGGGCAATATCCCTCGCACCAAGGACCGCTCCGCCTCGGCTGACAGCCGTGCCGAGCATGGCTATATCCATGCGGGTCCAGCGGGCTCCGGGCACTTTGTGAAGATGATTCACAACGGCATCGAGTACGGAATGATGCAGGCCTTCGCCGAAGGCTTCGACATCCTCAAGACCAAAAACTCGGAAAACCTGCCGGAAGATCAGCGCTTTGATCTCAACGTCGCCGACATCGCCGAAGTCTGGCGCCGTGGCAGCGTGGTCTCGTCCTGGTTGCTGGACCTGACCGCCGACGCCCTGGCCACCGATCCAAAGCTCGACGGCTACTCAGGTTCCGTGGCCGACAGTGGCGAAGGCCGCTGGACCATCGAAGCGGCCATGGAGCAAGCGGTGCCGGTACCGGTGCTGTCCACCTCGCTGTTCGCTCGCTTCCGTTCCCGTCAGCAGAGCACCTACGGTGACAAAATGCTGTCTGCCATGCGCTTCGGCTTCGGCGGCCATGTGGAGACTTCCAAAAAATGACCGTCAACGGCAAGAAACCCAAAGCCGAACCTGCTCCGCCCACCACACTCTTTCTGTTTGGCGCCCATGGCGACCTGGTCAAGCGCCTGCTCATGCCGGCGCTGTACAACCTCAGTCGTGATGGGCTGCTGGGCGAAGGTTTGCGCATTGTGGGCGTTGATCACAACGCCATCAGTGATGCCGACTTCGCCAAGAAACTCGAAGACTTCATCCGCACCGAGGCCGCAAGCAAGGTCAAGGGCAATGCCGACAACGCTCTCGACCCTGAATTGTGGGCACAGTTGGCCAAGGGCATCAGCTACGTCGAGGGCGACTTCCTCGACGACAGCACTTACGCCGACATCGGCAAGAAGATCGCCGACAGCGGCACCGGTAATGCGGTGTTCTACCTGGCGACTGCGCCGCGCTTTTTCAGTGAAGTGGTGCAGCGCCTGGGCAGTGCCGGCTTGCTCAACGAAACCGACGAGGGCTTCCGTCGTGTCGTGATCGAAAAACCTTTCGGTTCCGACCTTGCCACCGCCGAAGCGCTGAACGCGTGCCTGCTCAAGGTAATGAGCGAGAAGCAGATCTACCGCATCGACCATTACCTGGGCAAGGAAACGGTGCAGAACATTCTGATCAGCCGTTTCTCCAACGTGTTGTTTGAAGCGTTCTGGAACAATCATTACATCGACCACGTGCAAATCACTGCGGCCGAGACCGTCGGCGTGGAAACCCGCGGAAATTTCTTTGAAAAAACCGGCACCCTGCGCGACATGGTGCCCAATCACCTGTTCCAGTTGCTCGCAATGGTAGCCATGGAGCCGCCGGCGGCGTTTGGTGCCGATGCGGTACGTGGTGAAAAGGCCAAAGTCGTCGGCGCCATCCGGCCCTGGTCGTTGGAAGATGCGCGGGCCAACTCGGTACGCGGCCAGTACACCGCTGGCGAGATCGCCGGCAAGACGCTTCCCGGCTACCGCGAAGAAGCCAACGTCGCGCCCGACAGCAGCACCGAGACGTTCGTTGCCCTCAAGGTGATGATCGACAACTGGCGCTGGGTCGGTGTGCCGTTCTACTTGCGCACCGGCAAGCGCATGAGCATTCGCGACACCGAAATCGTGATCTGCTTCAAGCACGCGCCGTATGCGCAGTTCCGCGATACCGAAGTGGATGAGCTCAAGCCCACCTACCTTAAAATCCAGATCCAGCCCAATGAAGGCATGTGGTTCGACCTGCTGGCCAAAAAGCCTGGGCCAACCCTGGAGATGGCCAATATCGAATTGGGTTTTGACTACAAGGACTTTTTCGAGATGCAGCCGTCGACGGGTTACGAAACCCTGATCTACGACTGCATGACCGGTGACCAGACCCTGTTCCAGCGCGCTGACAACATCGAAAACGGCTGGCGTGCGGTGCAGCCGTTCCTTGACGCCTGGAAAGAGGACGATGGCATCCAGGCCTATAAGGCCGGTGAAGATGGTCCGGCAGCGGCCGATGCCTTGCTGGCCCGCGATGGCCGTACCTGGCATAGCCTGGGATGAATGATGCCGCGATCCATCCTATCCGATTTGTCCTGAGCGATATGGACGGGACGCTGTTGCGTCCCGACCACACGCCCAGTCAACGCACCATTGATACGGTGCGCGCCATGCGCGACGCCGGCGTGTTTTTCAGCCTGGCCAGCGGGCGGCCGCCCAAGGCCATGATGCAGATGATCGAAACGTTCGGCATCGACGTGCCGGTGGCAGGCTTTAACGGCGGCACGTTGATCAATCCCGATGGCAGCGTGCTGCTGGCCCATCATCTGCCGGCGGAAGCGGCGCTGGTCACGTTGGCGCTGTTCTCCGGGCAGCCGGGCGTCGAAGTCTGGCTGTTTGCTGACGGCGAATGGCTGCGGCGCGACCCGCCCGGGCCGATGGTGGCGGTTGAAGCCGCTGGCCTGGGGTATGGGCCACTGGTCGTGGAGAGTTTTGAGCCGTACCTGGATCGGGTCGACAAGATTGTCGCGGCCAGTCGCAACGCTGAGTTGCTGATCGAGCTTGAAGCGCAGTTGCAGCCCAAGGTTCAGGGGCTGGCCCATGTGTCGCGTTCGCAACCGATTTATCTGGACGTAACGGCGATGCAGGCCAACAAGGGGGATGCCTTGAAAGCCCTGGCTGCGCACCTGGGTGTACCGCTTGAGCAGACAGCCGCCATTGGCGACGGCGGCAACGACCCGGCGATGTTTCATGTGGCCGGTTTGTCGATTGCCATGGGCCAGGCAGAAGAGGCCGTTAAACGTCAGGCCAGCGTCGTCACCGGCAGCAATGTCGAGGATGGTGCTGCACAAGCGTTAGAGCGGTTTATTCTGGCGGCGCGATAAGCGCCGTCACTGGCCAACGCGGATGCACTGAACTTCCGATCATTGTTTT
This sequence comes from Pseudomonas sp. NFX183, assembly GCF_047943075.1. NCBI lineage: Bacteria > Pseudomonadati > Pseudomonadota > Gammaproteobacteria > Pseudomonadales > Pseudomonadaceae > Pseudomonas > Pseudomonas sp. NFX183. The sequence goes on from NZ_CP181333.1 coordinate 5,063,990, forward strand.
TACACCAGGGCAATGATCGGAAGTTGCTGTGTTGTCTTACTTGGGCATTGCCCAGGATTGCAACTTATAACCATCCTTGTCGAGTTCGGCGCGAGCCTTCAACAACAAATCTTCCAACTGAGCCGGGTCGGTGTAGGCGCTCGAGGACAGCTGTTTGCTGCCAATACGCGTGTTGGTGCGGTCGATGACGCTCAGGCTGAGGGCGCCATTGCCATCGTGCCAGGCCACGCACTGAAAGGGCTGAAAAGCACGGTCTGCGATCAAAAGAGCTTCGTTGATGCGGAGCGGGGCGTTCATGTGAGTCTTCTCTCTAATGCCCATTCAAGTGAGTGCCGTCGGTTGGGCGAGCCAGACGGCGAGTTACTTGTACTGATGCTCGACGGCGGGGTACGGGTCACATGCTAGAGCAAGAAATTTTAACTTTCCGTGATCAACGTCAGGTAAGCGGCTGTTTTGAAAGCTCAATGAACATTTCTGTGCGCGGCGATTTTTTACTTGGAAACCTCCAGCAGTGGCTTTCTGCCAACACTTATAGCGAAATGGTACAAGGCGCGCGTCAATACCTTGCTAGTGTTAGCGCCAGGCCTCACAAACCTTTGTTTCTAAATAACTTTAAGAATATTGGCGCCAAGGAATAGTCATGGTTGTTACACCTGTCCAGCGTCGTCTGCTTGTGGTCGATCCGTGTGATGACTGCCACGGACTGCTGCCCGGTCTGCGCGCCGCCGGATGGGAAGTGGACAGCTGCGCCCTTGGAACCGTCGGCGATCGGTCTTGCGACGTTGGCCTGCTGCGCTTGCAGCCCTATCACCTTGAGCGCCCGGAAGCGGTCAAGGAGTTGATCAGCCGCAGCGGTACCGAGTGGATCGCGGTGCTTAGCCAGGACGTTTTGCGCCTGCAAAATGTCGGAGATTTCGTCTGCGAGTGGTTTTTCGACTTCCACACCTTGCCGTTTGACGTGGCGCGCGTGCAGGTCACGCTGGGGCGTGCGTTCGGCATGGCCCGCCTGCGTGGTAAAGGCCAGACGCTGATCGATGAGCCCGAGCATGAATTGCTGGGTGACAGCCGGCCGATCCGTGAACTGCGCAAGCTTTTGGCCAAGCTGGCACCTACGGAATCGCCGGTGTTGATTCGCGGTGACAGCGGCACCGGTAAAGAGCTGGTGGCCAAGACCTTGCACCGCAAATCCCAGCGTCACGCCAAGCCGTTTGTGGCCATCAACTGCGGTGCAATTCCCGAACACCTGATTCAGTCCGAGCTGTTCGGCCATGAAAAAGGTGCGTTTACCGGCGCGCATCAGCGCAAGGTCGGACGCATTGAGGCGGCTCACGGTGGCACGTTGTTTCTGGATGAAATCGGTGATTTGCCGATGGAGCTGCAAGCCAACCTCTTGCGCTTTTTGCAAGAGAAGCAAATCGAACGTGTCGGTGGCAGCCAACCCATCCCCGTGGATGTAAGGGTATTGGCGGCAACCCACGTTGACCTGGAAACCGCGGTTGAGAAGGGCACCTTTCGTGAAGACCTGTATTACCGCCTGAATGTGCTGCAGGTGGTCACCGCGCCCTTGCGTGAGCGCCACGGCGATGTAGCGATGCTGGCCAACCACTTTTCACGCTTCTACAGTCAGGAAACCGGGCGCCGCCCGCGCAGCTTCAGCGAGGATGCACTGGTAGCGATGGGGCAACACCCTTGGCCGGGCAACGTGCGCGAGTTGGCCAATCGCGTGCGCCGCGGTCTGGTGCTGGCCGAAGGACGACAGATCGAAGCGGCGGACCTGGGTTTGCTGGGCGAGCAGGCAATTGCGCCACCGATGGCTACACTGGAAGATTACAAGCACCGCGCCGAACGCCAGGCGCTGTGCGATGTGCTTAATCGGCACAGCGACAACCTGAGTGTCGCAGCCCGTGTGCTGGGGGTTTCCCGGCCGACGTTCTACCGATTGCTGCACAAACACCAGATCCGCTAGGGCGGGTAAAACGAAAGCCCCGCAACGACCCTTATCGTTGCGGGGCTTTTCCTTGCGCGGCTTAAAAGTAGTACGGGAATTTCAAGCTGAAGGTAAAGTCCGGCGCATCGTCCGTCATCCCGATCGACAGGTTCGGCACGATGGTCAGGTTTTCCGAGGCGGCAATGGTCATGCCCACGTTGAAATAACCGGCGTTGGCATCGCTGGACACCACCGACTGCCAGTCCTGGCCGTTTTGCTTGATCTTGCTTTTGCGCTGCACCAGGTCCGACACGGAAAACGACATGCTCATTTTCTCGTTGAGGGCGAAGGCGACCCCCAGGCCAAGTTGGAAGCTGTCGCCCAGGCTGATTTTGCCGGGGACTTTCTGGTTGACGTTAGGGCTGATATCGCCGAATGACTCTTCGAAGTTATGCGTATACGACAGCGAGCCGAACAGCACCGCCGGATCGAAGGTTTTCACCAGAGAGATGCCTGGCGTTACCGACCACACACCGTTGCCCGTCGGCAGGCTTTCCGGCACGGCAAGGTTATTGTTATTGGCTTGCTCGATCAGCTTGATGCCGTAGGGCTCCTGGCCGGTCGGGGCTTTGACGCGCACTGACACCACTGCATCCGGCAGGTTGGCGCTTTCATCCAGGAACTTGTAAGCAATGCCGAAGTTGACATCGCCGATGGTCGGGTCTCGGGTCACCGACGCTTCGGACGTGGCATTGGAGTCGCCGTTGGCACCGCCCGACTGATAAGTCGACTCGCGGTACACCACCGGCACGTTCAAGTCGAACTGCCAGCGATTGTCCAGGTTGTAGCGCCCGGTCAGGTCCAGGGTCCAACTGTCGGATTTGATTCGGTCCAGGTTAATGTTGCCCAGGAAGATGGAGTCCAGGGCCAAAAAGCCGTTGAGGGAAAGCTGGCGAGCATCGTAGCGGGCATAGGTAAGGCCGGTTTCGAAGCTGAACTTGCCGTTACCGAAAAAGCCGCTGGCTTCGTTGTACAGGTTGCTCACGCTTTGTGCCGGGGCCGAGTCGTCCTTGAGGCTTTGCCCGTAGGAACTGCCGCCGCCGGCGCCACCCGAGGCGGCCGCCGCACCTGCGCCAGGCGTATGACCGGCCACGGTGGTGCCGCCTTTCTGGAAGTCGGCGGGGGATTTGGCCAAGCGTTTGGGAGCGGGAGTTGCGGGTTGGTCTTCTACCTGCCGTACGCGTTGTTCCAGTACGGCCAGTGCTTTTTGCTGCACTTCATAGCGTTGTTTGAGTTCCAGCAGTTCCTGCTTCAAGGTCTCAATGTCGGCATCCGGCGCGGCGTATAGCATTGATGCAGGCAAGAGCGTACTCAAGCAAACCACGGCACGTAACGATAACGATCGATGCATGAAATAAGCCGTCCCTTTCTAATGCGTAAGTGTCGTGGCTCAGCGTAGTTCAATATCCGGAGGGGCGTAGGCCTTTGAGTTGATCAAGATTCAGGTTTTGCGTGAGGTTGTTCAGACCGTTGTTGCCCAGCACCACATTGAGTTGGGTCATGTTGTTCACAAAGTTGCTGTTGCCTTGAATGACCGTGCCTTGCAGGACGTTGCCGCCGCCAATTTGCTGCACCGCATTGCCCTGGTTGTTACTGGCCTGAAGCGCCATTTGCAGCCCGCCGTTATTGGCCGTGACCGTCACCTGGCCGGCAGCGGTGCCGCCGGTGATCGGCTGGCCAGCCATCAGCGCCTGCCCTGATTGCACGTAGTTGGCAGGCGCCAGGCCGTTTTGGGTGACGTTGATGTCCACGCCGTTGCTGGCGGTGTTGCCGTCGCCCGCTGCGCGCACGCTTTGCGTCACGCCCTGGCCGGTGCCCAGGCCTGCGCCGCCGATGACCGTGCCAGTGCCTTGTGGTTGCTGGGTGATGCCGGTGCCGTCATTGCCGGTCACCTGCACATAAAACTGAGGGGTCACTGTGGCTGAGCTGACCTGCATATTGGCCGTGCCGGTAACGGTTGCACCGGCGGCATTGGTCCAGGTGCTGCTCATGACGATCCCGAAGCTGATAATCCGCCCCGGCATGACATAACGCCCACGCAGCTCGGCCATTTCCGAGTCCTTGAGTTCGATCGGCTTGAACGCCGAGGAAGCATAGGCAGGTACTGAGGCTGCCAGGCACATGACCGTCAGCCAGCTTCGAGTGTTCATCGTGTGCTCCTGGAGCATCCTGCTCCTTATTGCGCTTCTAGAAGAAGTCGCTCTGGATAAAACCGAAGTCCATCAATTCACTGTCGCGTACGGGGCTGAATTCGTTCAGTTGGCTCTTGGCGGTCAGTGGGTTGGGCGGCGTGAGCAGGGCGTTGGCCTTGTCGTAGCCCTCGCCGATAACCGCGAACACAATGCCGTTCCAGCCTTTGACGAAATCGTCTTTGGCATAGCGCTTGTTACCCAGCACGGGGTCGCCGACGTACACCCAGTCGTTGTCGGCCCGTTGCAACACCACGAAATGCTTGTAGCCACGAATATCCAGCAACACCACCACCGGCACTTTCACGGTGATCAGTACTTGCGGGGTGATCCGGTAGCCCTTGGCGCGCATGTGGATGCTTTCCAGGTAGCGCTTCATGTCCAGCATCGAAAAGCCCTGGGTGCGCACCAGGTTCTGGTCGGCGTTGACCAGCATGCCCTTGATGACGTGGTCTTCATCCACGTCCATCCAATAGGCTTGGCGCAGGATAGTCGCCAGTGCGGCCGCGCCGCAGCTGAAGTCGGTTTTCTGTTCCACCAGGTTGGCGAACTTACGCTCGCGGATGCTCTCGACCTTCTTGTAGACCACCGCGCCGTTAGGCATGACCACGGCCATTTGCGCCGCCCAGGTCGGGCCGGTGAGTGCCAGCAGCAGAAGGAGTGCTCCGAAGCGCATGATCGTAGGACCTGTTGGATACTGGAAATAAAAAGGGCCTTGTTGCCAAGGCCCTGTCTGCATCAGAAGCGAGTGATTGCGACGTTGTTCTGACCTTGGTTGTTGCTGCCCGACAGAACGTTGGAGTTCGACACGCCGGAGCTGAAGTTCATCGAGTTGTTCACGCTGGCGTTGTTGACCACCGGTTTGCTGCTCCAGCCGTGGCCGCTGCTCAGGTTCTGGGTCAGGTTACCCGACACGTCCTGCACGCCGGCGACGGTTGCGGCGCCGCTGTCGCCATTACCCGAGGCGATTGCAACACTGCTGCTGCCCTGGTTGGAGGTGCCCGATGCGGCGTTCAGTTGAATCACGCCCGAAGCGTGGTTACCGCTGTCGTTGAGGGATGCGTTGTTTTTGGTGCCGCTGTTGATCACCAGGTTGCCGGTGTTCGACTGTGCGGTGCCGGTGCTGGCGAATACGAAGTCGGCGTCGCCGGATACGATGGCGACATCGTTTTTGCCTTGGTTGTTGTCGCCGCTCAGCACGTTGCCGTTGGCCACGCCGCTGATGTTGTTGTAGGAGTCATTTGCCGAAGCGTTGTTCTTGGTTTTGTCATTGAGCACCACGTTGCCGTGGTTGCTTTGACCGTCTTGGGTGGTCGCCGCTGCGGTCGTTGGCGCAGACTGTGGATGATGGTTGGGTTGACCCGCTTGAGCAGCAACAGCCATGAGCGCAGCGAGAGCGAAAGCCAGTGGTTTGAGGGCCATTGTAGTTTTCATGGTGTATCTCCTTGCTTCTATTAGTTGGTTAAGTGTTGGTACGTTCCAGCTAGCGACTCAGCTCCATCAGTTGAGTCGTAAATTCAGGGTGTTAGCCACTCGGTTCCCCACCCCGGCGCTCTGGTTGACCTGAACCACTCCACGGCTGCCGGTGAAGGCCTGGTCGCTGGTCACGACCTGGCGGCTGCCAGTGGTAGAGGTCAATCCTGAGTCGGTTGCAAGCGCAACGTTCTGTTGCGACATGACGCTGTCGTCGATGCTCTGCGGGCCAGCGCTGACGCTGATTCGCACGGCATTGATCATCTGGTTCTGGGCCCCGGCCGACTGATTGACGCTCAGTGCACCGTTGCCATTGCTGAAAGCGTTGCCCTGGATCGTCGTCCTGGCGTTCAGCGCGCGGTCGGCCGCAGCGCCGCTGATTTTTTGCGTGACGGTCACCGTTGCCTGGGCGTTGTGGCCCACAGCGATCGCGACGTTGTTGCTCAACTGTTGCTGATCGCCCGCAGCCTGGTTGATCGAGACCACGCCGTTGTACTGCGTGCCCGAGTTATCGATGTTGGCGTTGTTGTTGCTGTCGGCCATCGCCGCTGTGCAACCGAGCGCCGCCAGTAGCATCCAGGTGCGATTCATTTCATCGCCCCCCCGACCATGCCGCTGATGTTGTTCAGCGGGGCGAGGCCGCTGGATATCGCACCGTTGACCGTGCCCGAAATGCCGCCGCCACTGTGGCCGGCCGCGCTGCTGGCGCCCAGGCCTGGACCGCTGCCGATCGTGTTCAAACCAGTGATGTCGCCGTTGGGCATGATGCTGCGAGTAATGCTTGAGCCGCTGCTGATGCGCCCAATGTCGTTGTCGCTGAGTTCATTGGTGGAGGCGCGCAGCACTTGCGCTGACGGGTTGGCATTGACGGTGTTGGGGTAGGGGTCGACGCCGCGTGAGCGGCCGATGACATACGGTTGAACCTGGCGCTCAATCACGATCACGCCATCACCTGCCGCGAGCACTGGAAGGCTTGCGCCGGCACTCAATACGCAGCTGATCAGCAGGAGGCTCAGTGAGCCTGAAGTCTGTGTGTCCACGGCAGTGTTCCTTATTCTTAGCGCTGACCCTAAACAGCGCTGTAAGGGAGAGAGCAGAACGCGTGCCGCTTTTTATTTGTTTTTGAAATTCAGAGGGTTGGGATCAAAGCAAGGCGAAGTGATGGCCGTGCTGTATCAGCGTTGAGACAGTGCCCCCGTGGCCGCGCATAGGCGGCCCCGCCTCAAGGCTGTCTCATGGCTGAAACAGTCGGTGTGACAGAACGATGAATCCGCTCAGCACGGGCGGTTCAGGGCACACATGTGTTTCAAAAATGGACACTCAGGGCGCAAGCGGTCCCGTTGACGCAAAGGGCATCAGCCTTTGGGGGCTTTACGTGGAATCGAATTGAGCACGGGGTTGCCGTCCTGGTTCTGGGTCAGGTAGACCGGCAAAACCTTGGGCAGGGAGGGGACGAGGTTATTGACCTCGTTGATGTTGTAGATGCCGCCGATGCGAATGGTCCCGGTGGTGGTGTCTGCCAGCATCACGGGTTTATTCAGGTAGCGGTTGATCAGTGGCAATGCATCGGCCAGCGCCAGGTTGTCGAGCACCAGTTTGCCCTGGCGCCAGGCAAGCGCGGCGTCATTGGGGCTGATCGCAGCGATTTGCGGCGTGGCATCGCCTGTGTGGTAGCTCGCCTGCATGCCCGGAGTCAGCGGCACGCTGCCATGCACGGCGTCGCTGGAAATCTGTACCGAGCCCTCAAGCAGCATTACCCGCACCTGGTCCTCGTATTTCCAGACGTTGAATTGCGTGCCCGTGACGCGCACCTGGCCGTCGCCAGCCCGCACGATGAAAGGGTGATGGCTGTCGTGAGCGACCTTGAAAAACGCCTCGCCCTTTTTCAAGGTCGCCCGACGCTCGTCCTTGTAATGGCTGTAGACCAACTCGGTGCCCAGGTTCAGCTCCACCTGGCTGCCATCGCCGAGGGTGATCTTGCGCAGGCCCTGGGTGGCTTCGAAGTGTTCATACGAGCTGGGCAACCAGCCCGCTTCCCAGCCCGTGAGGGCGGCAAGCGGCAAGGCCGCCAGGCACACGGCTGCGGCAACGGCGTAGGCGCGCAGCCGCCTGCGCGGCTTGAACGCCAGCACCGCCGGCGCCGGCTCGCTGCGTGGGAGGTGATCGGCCACGTCCCAGATTTCCAGCATGGCCGCGTATTCGAAGGCGTGCAGGGGATGGGCGTCGTGCCAATCTGCGAAAGCCTGACGTTCGCCCGCCGTGCAGTCATCGGCATGCAGGCGCATGCACCAATGCGCGGCGGCGTCGGTGATGGCGTCATATTCGGCTTCTGAAAGGGACTTTTCGCTCATTAACTCATCCTGATTTCGCACATTCTAACCTCCCGAGGCGGATGGCGAGAACAGCCATCATGGCGATTGCACATCAATTGGAACTTATTCTCGTTTGAAAACATCAGAAAAACAGAGGACATGAGTCCGTCATTCCCCCCAATGGAGTACGAAAATGCTGAAGAAAACCTTAGTCGCCCTGTGTGCAACCACCGCGCTGCTCAGCGCTGGCGCAGCCCTGGCGGATAAACCGGGCGCGGGCTGGATCACCATCGAGAAGGCCATTGAAACCGCCAAGGCCAAGGCCGGGTATGTCGAAGTCTACAGCGCCGAAGCCGATGACAAAGGCTACTGGGAAGTCAAAGGGCGCAAGTCCGATGGCGTCGTCTATGAAGCGCGCATTGATGGCGCTTCGGGCAATATCCTGCGTGACCAGAAAGACTGACGTCCTGCCGGGAGCCTGCTCAGGCTCCCGCATCCAGCGCTCGGCCCAGTTGGCAGATCAAGTAAGTCACCGAGTCGGCATTCGCCAGAATGGTGTCGATGCGTTTGTCCGGATCGCTCATGAAGATCGCCCGGGCGTCGTTGAGCGTCCGCGCTCCGGTGGTGTTCAACACTTTATTTTTCAAGGCTCGGGTCCAGGGACGGTCACCAAAATCCTCCCATTGCTCGCTGAACACATCCCAGGTCTTGAACAGCATCGTCGCCGGCGTCAAGGTTGACAGCGCTGTGTCGCGCAGGTGAGCAAGGTCCATCAACATCAACGGCGCGCCGCTGACGTGTACATTGATCAGGTCTGTAAACGGTCGCATGGTGTCCAGATAGGCCAGGTCTTCGGTTGCGGAGATCAAGTGCGTTATCTCGTGGATCAGCGTCGTCGCACGTGCGTGCGCCGAAATGTCGAACGGGACGATCAAGCGGTTCTGATAGATGTCCATGCGTGGGTCGAAGAAGCGGTCCAGCAGGTAGATCTTCTTTTCGGCGTCGTTGGGCAAGACGAAGGCGAAGGTGTCGTGTGGGCTGTACCGGTGGATACCGCTGACAAAACGCATCGAGTCGGGGGCGGTCAGGGTGGGGTTGACCAGTTCATCGAGCACTTCGTCGACTCGCCGTTCAACCCTGTGCATTTGTTCAGCGGTCATCGTGATGACGCCGAACAGCTCACTTAAAAAACGTCCGACCCGACTGTTCGGGGCTCTCAGCACGGCAAAATTGACGATGTTGCGCTTGCAGGTGACCGCATAGTAGGTCGCAACGTTGAGCGCTTCGTCGATACAGTGCGCCTTCCAGCTGGACAGCGCGGCGATTTCCCGCAAACCCACGGCCTCGATATTGATGGCTTCCCGCTCGGCTGCACGGGTGGAAAGCCTGCCTGCGTAGCGGCTCAAGGTTTTTCCAAAGCGCGGGTGATGCCGGTCAAGGTCCAGCACCCACTCGCCCAGGGCGTTGCGCTGCAAATAAGGGCCTTGCTGTGCACCGTTGCTGATGCGCCAGTGCTCACCGGCTTTTTTCACGGGGTAGACTTTGCCCGCCAGCGGCACCAGGCTGAGGGCGCCGATGTCATCGTGGTACACGTGGCTGTAGGCGCTTTTTGTCAGGTCGGCCAGGGCAGTGTCGTGGTGTTCAAAGGTTTGCAGGTGCGTACGCAGCGGCGCTGTCAGGTCCTGCTCGGCCAGGCTGGTCGCGGTGGGGGCAGGGGCCTTGAGCCATTGCTCCAGCGTCGGTTGCTCCGCGGGGGTTGGCGCATCGGGCAAAACCCTCTCCAGGCTTTTGCGCAAGGTGGCCATTTCGGCCACGCCTAGCGCGAAAGTTTTCAAGGCGTGCGCCCAGCGGTGTTGCTGCAAGTCTTCGGCAGACACTTTGAACAGTTTGTAGCTGCGCCACACCACCAGCGGGTATGTGAGTTTGCCCGCCATCAACTGCAGGGTCTTGGGGATTTTGCTGGTCAGCAGGCGGGTGATCGCCTCCCACTGTGTTTTGCCCGCAAGCGTGAACTGGCAGCTCAGCATCCGGTTCAGCATCTCGCTGTTGTCGGCAAACAGACGGTTGAGCAGGTTACCGCTGATGGGTGATGAGCCCAGACGAATCTCCGCGTTCTGCTGACGCCCATGCGGCTGCAGCAGATGGCGGTAAGTCGCCTGATGGGCCGTTTCCAGCTGACCCACGACCCACTCCTGCAAAGCCCCGGGCGTACTGAATTCATCGAGCAGGGCGGCTTCATTCGCGTATTCCCTCAACACATGTTGGGGGCTGTAGGGCGCGTACAAAACCACTGGGGCGGAGGCGTCGGCGTGCGGGCCGATCAGGTAGCAACCCAAGGCCTTGACCAGGGCTGCACCCTCGGTGGCTATCAGTTCCAGCGGGCGAATGGTTGCCGTCACGCCGCGCACGGCGGCGCGAGCCACGGCGTCGGGCATATCCAACACCTGCCGGATAAAACTCCAGGCCGAGCCGGACAGCCGCCCATCCAGTTTTTGTTCATGGGCGTATTGCAGCAGTTGCCAGGGCAACTGCCGACAGAACAGGTGACGGCGCTGGCGTGTGTCTTCGGTTTGACCGCCCAAGTGACTGGTCAGCAATGCTTGGTAGAGGCTTTTCAAGTCCAGCTGTCGAACCAGTTGCACCACGGCATTACCGTCCAGCGTGGACGGCAGCGGCGTGGCAGTACGTGAAATCGGGCGGATCTGCTCGGCGCGCAACGCGGGCAGATGCCGCAGGGCGAAGTCCGTCAGCGTTTGAATGGTGCCTTCGCGTTCGATACGCGCAGGAATCAGTATGTTGTCCGGGTTGACCACCTGCCCGGGAAAGCGCGCATTGAGCAGGGTTGAAAGCGTGCTCATGACCTGTTCGCGCAAGGGCGTGATGCTGTGCAGATAGTCACGCTCGTCCGGCGCACTGAGGCGATATTGTTCAAGCAGTTCGGCATGCAGGATCTGCTCTGACGGCTGCGCCATGCCCAGCCATACCGGCAGCGCCTGCTGGTTGACCAGGGCGCGGGTAAGCGTGACAGCCCTTTGCAGGTTGGACGGCGGCGCCCGCCGGATCAGCGCGTCCATGCAGTCCTGAAAGCGTTGTACGCTCACTGGCATCGACAGCAGGTGATCAACCTCCCCCGACAGGAACTGGTTGTAGGACTGTTGACGGTTGTTGAGCAAATGATCGTCGATGCGTTGCATCGGGCCCAATTGAAGGCGTTGATGAGGCACACGCCTCGACGCCGGCAAGTTTTCGACAAGGGGCAGGCGCGCCTGCTCATCCTGCAAGCGTTGCCCCAATTCATCGCGCAAGGCCTGGATCGAATCAAACGCCTCATAGCCGCGACTCACCGTCCATAGCAGCGCCGCACCGGAATGAAGAACGTCCAGACCGCCGCGTTCCGACAGCACAAAACAATTGGCCAGGGGCTGCAGCGCGGTCTGCGTACCGACCTTCAAGGTCAGGCCATAGGCATCCGGTATAAAGCCGTTCAGGCCGTGGCGCGTCAGCCTGTCCATGCTATCGGCATTGAGCACGCTGCCCAGCAGCCCGAGATGAGCCGGCGGCAAGGTCTTGGACAAGCGCCTCAGCTCAGCTTCGCCACTGAGGCCCTGAAACATCGCCTGGCCAAGATGCACAGGGTGAGTGTCCACCAGCAGGTGCGGCAGCGCGCGCAAGCCTTGCGTAAACGAGCTCAAGACCCGCTCGATGACCGCGTTGAACGTGGCCACGGTCAAACTCGGCACCTGGTAGGCGACGCCTTTGCGCCGCTGGTAAAACCCGCTCCGGCTGGAGCCGGTCAAGGCGTTGGCCTGCCGGGCGAGCCGCGCGATGAAGTGTTCAACCATGTTCAACGAGGTCTGCGGTGGGCGCTCTTCGCGCTCCAGTGCTGTCGTGGCGTAGGTGTTGATCTCAATAGTGTCGGCACTCAGCGCCAGGTGCCTGCTGGCCAACTCTGCCTCCAGGGCGTGGGCTGCCAGCGCGCGAAGGGGCCTGTGTTTGCTGCGTTCGAGCACCAGCGCCGCATTGACCGCATGCAGCCGCTGCAAGTGCGCCTTGGCCTTTTCCGCGATGACCGTGCTGGGCTGGCCACTGCCCGTGGTGATGGGGTGGACGCTCCAGCGCCCTTCGGTTTCCTGCTCCATCAAACGGCTGTCGAGCAGGGTGCGCACGTCCAGCGCACTGTCGAGCAGAGCGGCCAGGTCGATACTGCCCGCGCCGCGCCGATACACGCCCAACGCATGTTCCAGGTTGTTGAACTGTTTGGCCGCGATGTCTTCGATCATCTCCTCGAAGACATTGCCGACCACAGGATGGCCCGTGACGTGCAACGGGTCCGTGCCGACAAACAGACTGCGCTCATCCAGCGAGACGAAGTTAAGCAGCTCATCTTCATGCCCGGCGGTCCTGAGCATGACCCGCAGCGTGTCGTTAAGGGCATTCATGTCCTTGAGTACCTGCAGACCGCGCGACTGAGTGTAGAGATAGGCGTGGGTGTAGCTGATCAGCAAGGTGCTGGCCAGCTCCACCGTCTGATGATAGGGCGCGTGAACGCGCACTTTTTCCACGCTCAGGCTACTGGCGTAGGTGGCGCGGGCAGCCTGGTTCGAGAGAAACAGGGCGCGCAGCGCCTGGCTTTCTTCAGTGCTCAGGATCGTATTCTGGTGTTTGAACAACAGGTCGGCGCGAAACTTGTCACTCATCACCCGGGCAAAAAACCGCAGGCGTGATTGCCCGCCGTCGAAGTCTTCGTTCCAGTAGGTCTGGAGCAGGCTGTGCAACAGGCTCGAAAGGAGGCTGCCGGTTTGTTCGACGAGGCTGTCCCAGCGTTGCTGGTCCTCGGCCAGTTGCGCCTCGGTAAACGCGCGGGTGTCATGGCCGATGTTGAAGAACGTGTGGGTCTGCCCAGAAGGCCAGGCTTGCTTGACGTAAAACTGCAGCAGCGCATCGCGCAGTGGCATCGAGGCGACCCAGCGACGGTCTGCTGCCGTCGAGGCCTGGCTGAAAAAATTAACCCGCGTATCGCTCTGGTTGAGGCCGGGAAAACAGGTCCGGGCCATGATGGTGAGCAATGTGTCGAGCATCCAGTACAGGCTGGGGAGCTTGCGCAACTGCTCGAGCATCGCGGCCACATTTTTTTGTTGGCCTGCCAGGATGGCCTGCTCCTGGTCTTCCATGACCGCGCCCGGAATGACGGCGGTGCTCACCGCCAGGTGCAGATTGACCGGCAGTGCATCACGCTCGCCGATGGCCACAAACTGCAGCCACTCTTCGCGCTTGGCCGGATGTGCCAGGCGCTCCTGCACGTCCATGAGCAGGTCGGCGCGGCTGTCGAACAGCTCCAGGCCGCCATAGGGGCTGTAGAGCACGGCCTTACTGGCATCGGGTGTGGGGCTCATCATAAACGCCCCGGCCAGCACGATGGCGGGCTTGCCCTCAGCGGTGGCCAGCAGCCTTTCCACCTTCATCGGGTAGCCGTGCAGCGCCTCATTCTGGCGCGCTGCATCAGTGGCGTAGTAGAGCGTGTGCAGCCAATCGAGGTCCTTGACCGAAAACCCCAGCGCGCGCTCTCGCGCAGTCGGGGCTTTGCGTTTGACGGTCTGTAGGAACTCATCGAAAAAGTACGGCGGTGTCACGTGCGTCATGGGGTGCTCTCCTTCTACGCGGCGGTCATCAAGGACCAAAGTAGGAGGTCGTGCAGCACGCTTGGCGGTAGATAACGCAAGCGCCCGTTGACAGCAGGCACAGGAGGCGTTGTTTAATCGGCGGTCTGGATTCTTGTTGTCTCTTCCAATTATAAAATCGGAGCTACAGATGTCTGCCCAGTCCCCGCTCGTTGACAGTCCTGCAGCATTCATCGGTTTCAATGACCTGGTGGGATTGCTGCAGGCGATATTCGTCAAGCACGGCACTTCGCCGCAGGTCGCCTCGATCCTGGCGCGCAATTGCGCCAGCGCCGAGCGCGACGGTGCGCACAGCCACGGCATTTTCCGCATCCCCGGTTACCTCAGCACGCTGGCCAGCGGGTGGGTCGACGGCAAGGCCACGCCCGTGGTCACGGATGTGGCGTCCGGCTTCGTGCGCGTGGATGCCGGCAACGGGTTCGCCCAGCCGGCCCTTGAAGCGGCGCGCGCGCTGTTGGTAGACAAAGCTCGCAGCGCCGGCATCGCACTGCTGGCGATTCACAACTCACATCACTTTGCTGCGCTGTGGCCGGATGTCGAGCCCTTCGCCGAAGAAGGGCTGGTGGCGTTGAGCGTGGTCAACAGCATGACCTGCGTGGTGCCCCACGGCGCCGACCGGCCGCTGTTCGGCACCAACCCCATCGCCTTCGCCGCGCCGCGCGCCGACGGCTCGCCCATCGTCTTCGACCTGGCCACCAGCGCCATCGCCCACGGCGACGTGCAGATTGCCGCGCGCAAGGGCGAACGCTTGCCGCCGGGCATGGGCGTTGACAGCCTCGGCCAGCCGACCCAGGACCCCAAAGCCGTGCTTGAAGGCGGCGCGCTGTTGCCCTTTGGCGGGCACAAGGGCTCGGCCTTGTCGATGATGGTCGAGTTGCTGGCGGCGGCGTTGACGGGAGGCAATTTCTCGTTTGAATTCAACTGGGCCGATCATCCGGGCGCGCGTACACCCTGGACCGGGCAATTGCTGATCGTCATCGACCCGAGCAAGACGGCCGGGCAAAACTTCGCCGAACGCAGCCAGGAACTGGTGCGGCAGATGCATGCGGCGGGGTTGCGGCGCTTACCGGGGGATCGACGTCACCGCACACGGGCGAAATCGCAGCAACAAGGTATTGAACTGGACGCGCAAGAGCTGGCGCGCTTGCAGGCCTTGCTGGAGACGTAAAAAAGGGGCTGCGCCAACGGCGCAGCCCCCCATGCATCAGGTACGGTGTATCAGTTACGGCGACCCAGCAACAACCCCACCACCAGGCCGAAACCTGCGGAGATGGCCACGGTCTGCCATGGATGGCCACCGATGTAGGTTTCGGTTGCATCGACCACCGGCTTGCTGCGCTCGCGCACGTTGGAGACCGACTCCAGCGCTTGCTTGAGTTTGATGGCGACCTGTTCGCGCAGGGTTTCGCCTTCTTCGCCTACCAGGGAGGCGCTGCTCTTGAGCAGTTTGTCCGACTCTTCGATCAACGCCGTCAGTTCACTGAAAGCTTGATCCTTGATTTGATCTTCGACAGCTTGGGCGGCAGATTTGCGGGCCATTGTGTGACTCCTTGCAGGTGAATGTGACAGTGAACAATGGAGTGTTGGGCGGCAGCAAAAGTTGCAGTTTTTTTGCCGGGGCCTGTTTTTGGGCAAAATCCGAATCAGGAAATTTCGACCTACAGTGTAAGATGTCGCCTATTTATGCAGCAGGTAATTCCACATGAGCTTCAATCTCGCCAATAAAACCCTCGCCGAACGCGCCGAGCTGGAAGATGAAAAGTCACGCCTCTACGACCTGTGGCAGACCAACCTGGGTAAGGCCAAGGGCGAAGCGGCGCGTTTGTTCGGCGAGCGCGCCAAGCGCAAGGGCAAGTGGGCTGAATGGGTGCGGGCAGAACTCGACGGCATGTCGCCGCCGGAGTTTTCCAACATGGTGCGCAGCGAAGTCAACAAGCTGATGGCCGCGGCGAAATAAAGCACGTCACAATCGCCTCGCGGACCTTGAGCAACAGCGGATCAAGCTGCGCCTGGGTGCGCCAGCCCAGTTCTACCGGGTAAAACGGCAGCGCCAACGGGCAGGGCAGTACCCGCAAGCCGGTCATGTGCGCAATGGCCTGGGCCGCATGCCCGGGTATCGTCGCCACCGCCGTGCTGCCCTTGAGCAGAAACGGCAGCGCGGCAAAGTGGCTGGTGGACGCGCACACCTGGCGGCTCAACCCTTGCGCCGCCAACCCTTCATCGGTGATCCCGATAAACCCGCCCGACGACACCAGCACATGTTCGCGCGCGACGAACTCATCCAGGCTGATAGCGTGCTGGCTGGGCGCCAGGCTGTCCGGGTCGACCAGGCAGCGGTAATCCCCTTCGCCCACGACCTGTCGACTCAGCCTGCGCTCGGCAAACCCGCCTGCGGTGATGGCCAGATCCAGGCTGCGGTCGAGCAGGGCCGCGGCGACGATCTGGCTGTGGGTCTGGCGGAAGATCACCCGCAGCTTGGGCGCACAGCCGGCGATGGCCTCCATCAGCCGGCGGGCGTAGGCAATCTCGAAGTCATCGGATAAACCCAGGACCACTGAACGCCCGTGATAGTCATGGTTGTCCGGGTGGACCATGGCCAGGCTTTGTCGGCAGCGGTTCAGCGCTTCGCTGATCACCGGTTTGAGCTGATTGGCGCGCAACGTCGGCGCCAGGCCACGGCCGGTGCGCACAAACAATTGGTCGCCATACACGTCGCGCAAACGCCGCAGGCCTGCGCTGATCGCCGACTGGGTAACGCCCAGGCGCAAGGCGGCGCGGCTGGCGCTCGACTCGTCGTGCAGGGCTTCGAAGGTTTTCAGCAGGTTCAAGTCAACCTGGGCGATATTCGTTTGGCTCATATCATTCAGCACTGAAGTGGGCTTTATTCATGATCGCGGCTGCCCGGAGAATGGGCAACCCCCCTTATCTGGAGTGATCGTGATGCCCGTTTCTACCGTGGCTGCCTTGCAAATCGGTGCCTTGCCGGAAGGCAAAGCGCAAACCCTGGCGCAAATCCTGAGCTATGAACACGAGATTAAGCGCAGCGGTGCGCAATTGGTGGTGATGCCTGAAGCCTTGCTGGGCGGCTATCCCAAGGGCGAGAGCTTCGGCACACAGCTGGGGTATCGCCTGCCGGAGGGGCGCGAAGCCTTTGCACGCTATTTTGCCAATGCGATCGACGTGCCGGGCGTCGAGACGCAAGCGCTGGCCGGGTTGTCTGCCCGCACCGGTGCCAGCCTGGTACTCGGCGTGATCGAGCGCAGTGGCAGCACGTTGTATTGCACGGTGCTGTATTTCGAGCCCAACGGCGGGCTGGTTGCCAAACACCGCAAGCTGATGCCCACCGGGACCGAGCGGTTGATCTGGGGCACGGGCGATGGTTCGACCTTGCCGGTGATCGATACCGCCGTAGGCCGCATCGGTGGTGCGGTGTGCTGGGAAAACATGATGCCGCTGCTGCGCACCGCGATGTATGCCAAGGGCGTGGAGGTATGGTGCGCGCCGACCGTGGATGAGCGCGAAATGTGGCAGGTGAGCATGCGCCATGTTGCCCATGAAGGGCGTTGCTTTGTGGTCAGCGCCTGCCAGGTGCAGGCCTCGCCTGCGGCGCTTGGCGTGCAGGTGGCCAATTGGCCGTCAGACCGTGCGTTGATCGCGGGCGGCAGTGTGATTATCGGGCCGATGGGCGATGTTCTGGCCGGGCCGTTGGTGGGAGAGGCCGGGTTATTGACCGCGCAGATCAATACCGATGACCTCGTCCGGGCACGTTATGACTATGACGTGGTGGGGCATTACGCACGCCCGGATGTGTTTGAGCTGGTCGTGGATGAGCGCGCCAAACCGGGCGTGCGCACCCTCACCGACTGAAGCCGGCCAAGGCGCAGGTGTCGGCAAGACCGGCGCCTACCGCGTGGCAGGTAGCGTGTTGAGCCACTCTTCGCGGGTTATTTCCCAAATATCCCGCGCGAAGGTGCCCTCGACAAACCGACCTTCCTGCGACCTGATCAAGCGCATGCCGGTGAGCTCGGATATCCGCCGCGAGCCTATATTGGGCGCGGCCTTGGGCACACGCAGCACCGGGCGCTTGAGTACCTCGAACCAATACTCGGTCACCGCCGCGCTGGCTTCGGTCATCAAGCCCTGGCCTTGCCATTGCGGGCCCAGCCAGAAGCCGCGGTTATCGTCCTCTTCGTCCATCAGGCTGATATTGCCGATCAACTGCTCCGGCGCACTTTTGAGGCGGATTGACCAATGCCACTGCTCGCCCCGTGCCATCGCCGGCAAGGCGACCTGTTCCAGGTAGCAACGCGCGCCATCGGCCGGGTAGGGCCAAGGCACGTCGGCGTTGAGGTAGCGCACCACGTCCCAATGCGCGAACTGCTGCTGGATAGCCTCGGCATCCGCGAGCACCAGCGGGCGCAGGATCAGTCGTTGGGTAAACAGTACCGGTTGGCGGGCCATCACCAGGTCGCCGTGTTCGGCAGGTCCAGCGTGCCGCGCTCGACAAAACGCAGGGTGCCAAACAGGCCACCCGCCAGTTTGCCGCGCAGCACATAAGGCAGGTTGTTCAAGCTCTGGGTCTGGCTCAGGCCCAGGGTCTGGCGCAACACGGAAAACGCCGAAACACTCACCGGCACCATCAGCACGGTTTCAGAAAACCGTGGGATCGAGCCCGACTGGTCACTGACCCCCGACGCCAACGGCCGGCCATTGACGTCCAGGTCCAGGGCTACGCCGCTGTAGTCGATCGCCGTGTCATTGGGGTTTTGCACGCGCAGTTTAACGGCGAATCGTACTTCCAGGTCCTGGCTTTGCAGCGGCTCGATGCCGACCACGCTGATGTTGACCGGGTCGCGATTGGGGAACAGCGCGCAGGCGCTCAAGGTCAGCAGCAGTAACGATAGAACCATGAGCTTGCGCATAAAAAGGTGCTCCTATTTCGTGACGTCCGGGTCCTGCATGACCTTGAGGGTAGAGGACTCCGGATCAAATTCATCTTCTTCCAGCTCTATGAACTCTTCGGGCAGGAAAATGTTCAGCAGGATTGCACAGAACGCGCCCACCGTGATCGGCGACTCGAAGATGTTGTGCAGCGCCTTGGGCAGGTCGCGCAGCACTTCCGGTACGGCGGCCACGCCCAGGCCCATGCCCAGGGAAATCGCCACGATCAGCACATTGCGTCGGTGCAGCCCGGCTTCGGCGAGGATCTTGATCCCGGCCACGGCCACCGTGCCGAACATGATCAGGGTGGCGCCGCCGAGCACCGGCTTGGGCATCAGTTGCAGCATCGCGCCGATCATCGGGAACAACCCCAGCAGCACCAGCAGGCCGGCGATGAAGTACGCCACATAGCGGCTGGCCACGCCGGTCAACTGGATCACCCCGTTATTCTGCGCGAAGGTCACCATCGGCAGGCTGTTGAACGTGGCGGCCATGGCCGAGTTGAGGCCGTCGGCCAGCAGGCCCGACTTGATGCGTTTGATATACAGCGGGCCTTTGACCGGTTGTTGCGAAATCATCGAGTTGGCAGTCAGGTCGCCAGCGGCTTCCAAAGGCGAAATCAGGAAGATCACCGCCACCGGGATAAACGCCACCCAATCAAACGAGAACCCGTACTTGAACGGCACCGGCACGCTGATCAGCGGCACGTGAGGCAGTGCTGCCAGATCGACCCGGCCCATGCACCAGGCCACTACAAAACCCAGCGTCAGGCCGATCACGATTGAACCCAGGCGCAGGAACGGGTTGCTGAAGCGGTTGAGGACCACAATGGTCAGCAGCACCAGCGCCGCCAGGCCCATGTTGCCGGCCGCGCCCAAATCGCTGGCGCCATAACCGCCGGCCATATCGGTGACCGCCACTTTGATCAGCGACAAGCCCATCAAGGTAATGATGGTGCCGGTCACCACCGGGGTGATCAGCTTGCGCAGCTTGCCGATGAACTGGCTGAGCACCACTTCGATAAAGGCTGCGAAAAAGCAGATACCAAAGAGCGTCGAGAGAATTTCATCGGTGCCGCCGCCCCGGGCCTTGACCATAAAACCGGCGCTGAGAATCACGCTGATAAACGAAAAGCTGGTGCCCTGCAGGCACAACAGACCCGAACCGACCGGGCCGAATGTGCGCGCCTGCACAAACGTGCCGAGCCCGGACACGAACAGCGCCATGCTCACCAGGTACGGCACCTCGCTTTCAAGGCCCAGCACGCCGCCGACGATCAAGGTGGGGGTGATGATGCCGACGAAACTGGCGAGCACATGCTGCAGTGCGGCAAAAATTGCCGCGGTGAAGTGCGGGCGATCTTCCAGGCCGTAGATCAGGTCGGATTTATAGCGGGGGCGAGGGGGTTGAGCGTCAGACACAATACAGGCCCGGTAGGGAAAGGGGGGCGCAGGATGCCAGAAAGCGCCGGCCGTCAGAAGTGTGTAAAAATTTTTCGAAACACCCTGCATTAGATCCCGGCACCTGCCGATACCGTATTCAAGCCCACACAACTCTTACAACAGTGGTGCCCAAAGATCAGAGCGGTGCGTTGACGCCCACTGATCGTGTCGCGGCAGGGACGCTCGCCCACTCTTTCTCGAGAGCAGCCCTATGTCCCTACGTAATCTGAATATTGCCCCGCGCGCGTTCCTCGGTTTTGCGTTCATTGCGTTGCTGGTCGTGATCCTCGGCGTATTTGCCGTTAACCGCATGACACAGATTCGCCAGTCTTCCCTGGACATGGGGACCATCCAATTACCCAGCATGAAATTTCTCGGCAACATGACGGAAAACGTCCTGCGCTTGCGCATCCTGTCGTTCCGGATATTGATCAACCGTGAGCCTGCGGCCCTTGAGGAGGCCAAGACCCGCGTAGCGGTGTTGGTCGACAAGGTCAAGCAGGCCCAGCGTGCTTACGCGGTCATGCCGGCAGGCCCGGAAGAGGCGGCTCTTTACAAAGCCTTCGCCGCGACCCTCGACAATTACTTCGCGGCGCAGGCCGAGATGATGTCGCTGTCCCAGCAGAACAAAGTCGAGGAAATGCGCAGCCTCATCAATACGCGGATCAAGGACGGTACGGATCTGATGGGCGAGCAGCTGAACAAACTGATCGCCATCAACAGCGTCGATGCCGACCAGGCCGGCCGGGACGCTGAAGGCAGCTACCAACAGGCCGTCAGCGGCATCATCATCGTTTCGGTGGTGGCGGCGTTGATGACGGTGTTACTCGCCTGGCTGCTGACCCGCAGTATCGTTGCGCCGCTGCGCAAAGCGGTGCAAGTGGCCGAAACCATCGCCAGCGGCAACCTGACCACGCTCGTCGAAGATGCTGGCAAGGATGAACCGGCCCGCCTGCTTGGCGCTTTGTCCGCGATGCAGATCAACCTGCGCCAGACCATCCAGCACATTGCCGGTTCGGCCACGCAACTGGCCTCTGCTGCCGAAGAATTGAGCGCCATCACCGAGGAAGCCTCCAGAGGCCTGCAACAACAAAACAACGAAATCGACCAGGCCGCTACCGCCGTCAACGAAATGACCGCCGCCGTGGAGGAGGTGGCGCGCAATGCGGTGTCCACCTCTGAAGCGTCCAGCCAGTCCAACCAGGCGGCGCGCGAAGGCCGTGACCGTGTGGTGGAGACGGTCGGCGCGATTCAGACCATGACCCAGGACGTACAAACCACCTCGGTGATGATCGAAGGCCTGGCGACGCAGGGCCGTGACATCGGCAAGGTGCTGGACGTGATCCGCGCGATTGCCGAACAGACCAACCTGCTGGCGCTCAACGCAGCGATTGAGGCGGCACGCGCCGGTGAAGCCGGGCGTGGCTTTGCGGTGGTGGCCGATGAAGTGCGGGCGCTGGCGCATCGCACCGCGCAGTCGACTCAGGAAATCGAGAAAATGGTCGCCGGCATTCAGACGGGTACCGGCGAAGCGGTGCAGTCGATGCAACAAAGCAATCAGCGCACCCAAAGCACCCTGGAAATGGCCCGAGCCGCCGGTGTGGCGCTGGAGCAGATTACGCAGTCGATCAGTTTGATCAACGAGCGCAACCTGGTCATCGCCAGTGCTTCTGAAGAGCAGGCCCAAGTGTCCCGCGAGGTGGACCGCAACCTGATCAACATCCGCGACCTGGCGACTCAGTCGGCAGCCGGCGCCAACCAGACCAGCGCCGCCAGCCACGAGCTGTCGCGCCTGGCGGTGGATTTGAACGCGATGGTGGCGCGGTTCGTGATCTGATGATCGAGGCATGTTGGGTGTGCGTTGCTCCCTGTTTTCGCTCAGTTTTTGCCAACGCCCAGGCGCCGACTTGAGGGGGGCAAGCACAAGCAGAGCGGCTTTATGGTGGGAGCGGGCTTGCCTGCGATGCAGGCACCGCGGTGTACCAGGCCCACCGGGTTGATGGCATCGCAGGCAAGCCAGCTCCCACAAGTTGACCGAGTTCAGCTGCCAGTACCGCAGTGCTTTGCTTTTCTGTGGGAGCTGGCTTGCCTGCGATGCAGGCACCTCGGTGTATCAGGCACAACCAGTTGATGCCATCGCAGGCAAGCCAGCTCCCACCTTTGATTGAGTTCAGCCTTCAAGGTCAGGCCGCCTCGGCTTTGCTTTTGCTTCTACCACTCAGGTCGGCTACTAGGCCGCCGTGCTCTGCTTTTGATCTTGATATACACCCCCCGGCCAAACCAAGCCCCCGCGCTCACACCTCACCCACCACAACCCAACGCTCTTCACGGGCCGCCACACGAATCGCCGTTGCCAACTGCTCAACCGCCCATGCCGCTTCAAAGTCAGTGCCCGCCGCGCCTTGCCCCGCCAGCGCCATGATCAATTCGTGCACTTCCAGCGTCTTCAACTCGTTGTACCCCAGTTGATGCCCGGCCGCCGGGCTGAACGCGGCATAGCCGGGCAGGGCAGGGCCGGCCAGCAACCGTTGGAATCCGTCCTGGCCGAGCCGACACACCCGCAGTTCATTCAAGCGCTCCTGATCGAACGCCAGCGTGCCTCGCGTACCGCTGATTTCAAAACTCAGGTGGTTCTTGTAACCATGTTTGAGCCAGCTGCTGCTCACCGTGCCGCGCGCGCCATTGGCAAAACGCAAGAGTGCGTGCACCTGATCGTCCACCGCGATGGGTTTACAGTCACTGCTGCCGTGGACGAGCGGGCGTTGGGCATGGACGGTCTGGGTGTCGGCGCACACGCTGTGCACCTCACCCACCAGATGGCGCGCCATCGACAGCAAATGACTGCCCAAATCCGCCAGGGCGCCGCCGGCATGGGCCACGTCACAGCGCCACGACCACGGTGAGGCCGGGTCGGCCATGAAATCTTCGCTGAACTCGCCCTGGAAACTGATGATCTCGCCCAGCTCGCCATCGGCAATCATCTGCCGCGCCAGGCTGATCATCGGGTTGTGCTGGTAGTTGTAGCCCACCCGCGTGACCACGCCGGCCTCACTGGCGGCGCGGCGCATGGCCTCGGCCTGCGGCAGGCTGACGGCCAGCGGTTTTTCGCAATACACCGCCTTGCCCGCTGCAATCGCTGCAATGGCCATGGGGTAATGCAAGTGATTGGGCGTGGTGATGGCCACGACATCGACCTTGGGGTCATTGATCAGCGCCTGCCAGTCGCCGTGGGCCTGGGCAAACCCCCAGGCGGTCGCGCAACGCTGTGCGCGTTCGGTGTCGGCATCGGCCAGGGCGGCCAGGTTGAGGTGTACCGGCAGTTCGAATACCGCGCGGGCATTGTTGAACGCCAAGGCATGGGCGCGCCCCATGAAGCCCGTGCCGATCAGGCCGATTCCGAGTTCACGCATAGCGGTGGTCCTTTGGATTATTGTTTTCAGGATGTGTATTAATGGAATAAATATTCTCTAAATTCAATAGATGGAATAAATATTCATTAATCAGCCTGGCTAATGCACTCATATTCAGCCCATCGTCATCGCCCGCCAGTTAACAAAAGATAACGTAGCGCCGATTGTCAGACGATTCGAAAGCCCGATAGGATGGCCCCTGCTTCCTTCAGGCGCTCTAGATTGCAGGTTTCAGAGGCCGGCAAGGCAAGACGACCTAACAATAATAAATCGGGAGAAAGGTCTATGAGTGAGCCTGTCATGGGTTGGGTTGTTTGCCGCCCGCGCGTCGCACGCAAGGTTGCGATGCTGGCTACAGCGCTCTCGCTGCTGGGGGTGTTGTCGACACCCGTGCTGGCAGCCGATGAAACCGGCGCACCGCCGGCATTTGCGATTCAATCCCCCAAGGCCGCCAAAGGCCTGATGATCGACGTGGTGCACGCCGGCTCCCGCCTGGTGGCAGTCGGTGATCGCGGGCACATCCTCTATTCCGATGACCAGGGCAGCACCTGGACCCAAGCCCAAGTGCCGACTCGGCAACTGCTCACGGCGGTGTTTTTCATCGATGAAAAACACGGCTGGGCTGTCGGCCACGACGCACAGATTCTTGCAAGCGCCGATGGCGGCGCCACCTGGACCCAGCAATACCAAGACCTCAAACGCGAAGCCCCCTTGCTCGACATCTGGTTCAAGGATGCCGAGCACGGCCTGGCCGTGGGCGCCTACGGTGCGTTGATCGAAACCACCGACGGCGGCAAAACCTGGGAAGACGTCAGCGACCGCCTCGACAACGAAGACCAGTTCCACCTCAACGCCATCGCCTCTATCAAGGACGCCGGGCTGTTTATCGTCGGCGAGCAGGGCAGCATGTTCCGCTCCAGTGACGACGGCCAGACCTGGGAAAAGCTCGAAGGCCCGTATCAGGGCTCGCTGTTTGGCGTGATCAGTACCGCTCAACCCCACACCCTGTTGGCCTATGGCCTGCGCGGCAATCTCTACCGCTCCACAGATTTTGGCAGCACCTGGGAACAGGTTGAGCTGAACGCGGCGCGGGGTGCCCTGGAATTCGGCTTGTCCGGCGCCACGTTGCTCGACGACGGTTCGCTGGTGGTGGTCGGCAACGGTGGCAGCGTGGTGATCAGCCATGACGACGGGCAGACCTTCAGGGTGTTCAATCGCCCGGACCGCATTTCACTCTCGGCGGTCACCGCGGCGGGCAACGGCAACTTGATTCTGGTCGGGCAGGGTGGCGTGCGTGTGGCCTCCGCCGCCGGTGCAGAGCTCTCAAAATAATAAGAAGGCGGGGTTTCAATGAGCAGTCATCACAACGATAAAGCGACCTTTCTTGAGCGCCTGATCTTCAACAATCGCCCGGCAGTGATCGTCATCTGCCTGCTGGTGAGCATTTTTCTGTTCTGGCAGGCGACGTTGATTCGCCCCTCCACCAGTTTTGAAAAGATGATCCCGCTCAAACACCCCTTCATCGAAAAGATGATGGAGCACCGCAACGACCTGGCCAACCTGGGCAATACGGTGCGCATCTCCGTGGAGGCCAAGGACGGTGACATCTTCACGAAGGAGTACATGGAGACCCTGCGCCAGATCAACGACGAGGTGTTCTACATCTCCGGCGTTGACCGCTCGGGCCTCAAGTCGCTGTGGAGCCCCAGCGTGCGCTGGACCGAGGTCACCGAGGAAGGTTTTGCCGGCGGCGAAGTGATCCCGCAGAGCTACAACGGCTCGCCGGAAAGCCTCGACCAGTTGCGCAACAACGTGCTCAAGTCCGGCCAGGTGGGGCGCCTGGTGGCCAACGACTTCAAGTCGAGCATTGTCGACATTCCGCTGCTGGAGTCCTACCCGGACCCGCAGGACCAGGGCAAGTTGCTGGCCCTGGACTACCGCAAGTTTTCCCACGAACTTGAAGACAAGATCCGCGACAAGTTCGAAGCGCAAAACCCCAACGTCAAGATTCACATCGTCGGGTTTGCCAAGAAGGTCGGCGACCTGATCGACGGCCTGGTCATGGTGGTGATGTTCTTCGGCATCGCATTCGTCATCACCCTGATTCTGCTGCTGTGGTTCACCAACTGCTTGCGCAGCACCGTCGCGGTGTTGAGCACCACGCTGGTGGCGGTGGTCTGGCAGCTCGGCCTGATGCACTTCTTCGGTTTCGGCCTCGACCCGTATTCGATGCTGGTGCCGTTCCTGATCTTCGCCATCGGTATTTCCCACGGCGTGCAGAAGATCAACGGCATTGCCTTGCAATCCAGTGAGGCGGACAACGCGCTGACCGCCGCCCGACGCACGTTCCGGCAATTGTTTTTGCCGGGGATGATCGCGATTCTCGCCGACGCGGTGGGCTTTATCACCTTGCTGATCATCGACATCGGCGTGATACGCGAGCTGGCCATCGGCGCCTCCATTGGCGTGGCGGTGATCGTGTTCACCAACCTGATCCTGCTGCCGGTGGCGATCTCCTACGTAGGCATCAGTAAACGCGCCATCGCCAAGAGCAAAAAGGACGCGCACCGCGAACACCCGTTCTGGCGCCTGCTGTCCAAATTCGCCAGCGCCAAAGTCGCGCCGGTGTCCATCCTGCTGGCGCTGATCGCCTTCGGTGGCGGCCTCTGGTACAGCCAGAACCTGAAAATCGGCGACCTCGACCAGGGCGCACCGGAACTGCGCCCTGACTCGCGCTACAACAAGGACAACAACTTCATCATCAACAACTACTCCACCAGCTCCGACGTGCTGGTGGTAATGGTCAAGACCCGTGCCGAAGGCTGCTCGCGCTATGAAGCCATGGCGCCCATCGACCAGTTGATGTGGAAAATGCAGAACACCGAAGGCGTGCAGTCGGCGATCTCGTTGGTGACCGTGTCCAAGCAGATGATCAAGGGCATGAACGAGGGCAACCTGAAATGGGAAACCCTGTCGCGCAACCCCGACGTGCTGAACAACTCCATCGCCCGCGCCGACGGCCTGTACAACAACAATTGCTCGCTCGCGCCGGTGCTGGTGTTCCTCAACGACCACAAGGCCGAAACCCTCGACCGCGCGGTGCATGCGGTGCAGGACTTCGCCAAGGAAAACAACAAGGACGGCCTGGAATTCATCCTCGCCGCCGGCAACGCCGGGATCGAAGCGGCGACCAACGAGGTGATCAAAGAGTCGGAACTGACCATCCTCATCCTGGTGTACCTGTGCGTGGCGACCATGTGCATGATCACCTTCCGCTCGTGGGCCGCCACCCTGTGCATCGTGCTGCCGCTGGTGCTGACCTCGGTGCTGGGCAACGCGTTGATGGCGTTCATGGGTATCGGCGTCAAGGTCGCGACCCTGCCGGTGGTGGCGCTGGGCGTGGGCATCGGCGTGGACTACGGCATTTACATCTACAGCCGTCTGGAAAGCTTCCTGCGCGCCGGCCTGCCACTGCAAGAGGCCTACTACCAAACCCTCAAGTCGACCGGCAAAGCCGTGCTGTTCACCGGCTTGTGCCTGGCTATCGGGGTGTGCACCTGGATTTTCTCGGCCATCAAGTTCCAGGCCGACATGGGCCTGATGCTGACCTTCATGCTGCTGTGGAACATGTTCGGTGCGCTGTGGCTGCTGCCGGCGCTGGCACGGTTCCTGATCAAGCCTGAAAAACTCGCGGGGCAGAAGGGCAACTCGCTGTTTGCACACTGAGCCCGACACCGTCGTGCAGTGCCGTGCGGCAAGGGTGCAACGCCCTTGCCACACGGCATCTCAGGTTGTGAAGTGGCCCAGCGCAATGCTCAGGGCACGGCGTCAGCGCAGGGCCCGTGGCATTGGCGCGATCGCCAGGAACAACTGATCCACGGGCGGCGTAATCAGCACATACAGAATGTGGGTCAGCGGTTCGCCGCCGGGTTCCGTGCGGGTATGAAGGTCGGCCTGGACATGTTGCTTGAGCAGGTCCTTCTGTGTGTACTTGCGCTGTTCCGGCAGCTTCAGGTGGGCCCGCGTGTAGTCGGCGGGCAGGGCGTCGGCATTGGCGTAATGAAAGTGCGCATACCACAACACCACCGGCGGTTTTTTGGCCTTGTCGTACACCGCGTACTCAGTGAAGAAGTCGCCGCTGAGGGTCGGGCGTTGCGGGTCGGCCAGGCTGGTCAGGTTGATGTCGATCTGTTTTTGTTCCCACAGGTAATTGAGGCTCTCCTGGGTCGGCCATTGCCGTTTGTACGCCTCACTGCACACGCGCTGCGCCAGCCGGCCGATGTCCCGGGCGTGTGCCCGGTATTCATCGATCAGGCGTTGCACCGCGGTCTTTTGCGCCAAATGGTCGCGTGCCAACTCATCGGCCAAGGCCGTGAGCTTTCCGGCGTGGCCCATCAGCAATTCATTCCAGCCACTCGGGTCGACATGTTGACGGGTCAGCGGCGCGTCGAGTTTTTGCTGCTCGGCCGTGATCAGCTGTTCAATGCCTTTGCGTTGTTCGATCAGCGCCTGGGCCAGGCCTTTGAGGGTTGCCAGTGAGCGACCTTGGGCTGTGCCTGCCGGGGCAGCCACTGGGTCCTTGGCGGTGTTGGCCCAACCGTCTTCGTGGCGGCTGAACGAGGCAATGGTTTCGCCGGTCAAGGCGTCGGTGAGGGTGAGCTGCTCCTGGCTGTTCTGGGCATCGGCAGGCTTGAGCTCACCGATGAAGTACGCTTTTTTGCGGGTTTTGAACACGCGCTTGGCCGGGTTTTTGGGACGCAGGGTTTTCGATAAGGGCAGCTCGACGTCCAGCTCTTCCTGTTTGCGTACCACCGCTTCAAGTTCGCTTTGCGCAAGCGCCTGGGCAAACTCAAGGCCAGTCAGCAGGCGTTCGGCCTCCGGGCGCAGGCGTCCAGGGTTAAGGGCTTTGAGGGCGCGAATCGCATCCTCATGACGGCGGTACCGGTCAAGGACCGTCTCATACACATTACGTTGCTCGGCCAGCGGGTACTCGGCACCGCTGCGCACTTCCACATGAGACTGCAGGGCTTGGGCCAGGTCGCTCTGTTCGAGGCGGTTGAGGTAAAACTCCTCCAGGGGTGGCAGTCGTCGGTCGGCCGTCGCCAGGGTGGCGGCGGCGAGGTAATTGAGCGCACTGAGCCTCAGGTTGTTGGCGAAAAAATTCTGCGGGTATTGGATCAACGTCAGGCATTCCTGGCGGATCACACGGCCCGCCACCGAGTCATCTTCCAGTTGTTCGAGCGTATGCTCCATGGCCGCCGCGACCTCGGCCATGTGCTCGCGGATATTGGCCGATTCAACCGTGTTGCGGATGTATTCGTTGTAGACGGCGGTGTCTCCCAGCAGGTTGTCGACAAACATCCTGCGCGCCATCTGCCCCATGGGCTCGCCCGTGCTGGAAAAACGCATGGCGTTCAACCGGTCCACCAACAACGTCTGGATGGCCGACTGCTGGTTCCAGATGGTCCCCAGGATTTTTGCCCGATCAAGCACGTGCACGCCGGCGCCGCCGACCTTTTCCAGTTCCTGGCCCACCTTGACCATTTCCAGGCGTGGGGGCAGGGACTGGGCAAATTGGTCTTCGAGGTTCTGCAGCAGAATCTGAAACTCGGTGCGTCGTTGCTGGTGGTTCAGGGTCTCCTGCTGATGCCGCACCGCCAGGGCGGGCCGCCGCTCGGGCGGCGCTTTTTGCAGAAGATTCCAGACCAATTGCACGGTTTTGCGTTGGTTTTTCAAGGCGGTGGCGGCGGACCACATGCGCTCCATCGATGCCAGGAAGGGCGCCATCAAGGGGGTTATTTGCGTATCGAGTGCCTGCGCGCGTGCGAGCAGCTCGTTTTTTCTACGCTGGTTTTCCTCGCGCAAGGCCGCCATCCGCTTGGGGCCACCGCCCACCAGCTTAAGGCCGCGGTCCAGTGTCCAATGGCCTTTTCCATCGGTGCAAAGCTTGATGCCGGGGTGGTCGATTTTTTCGGGGTGCACGATATACACGTCGCCAAAACCGGGAACGATGCTGGCCCTGAACAGCAACCCACCGACCGAGGCATGCCAGACCCCGTTGAGGTTGTACAAACCCAGGTGACGCCCGAGGCGGACCTGTGCAGGTGCGGGCTGCGGCCAGGGCACGCTGAATGCCCGCAGTTTTTCCAGCAGCGCTGCCGATGCAGCGTCGCTGGCCAGCGAATGATCGAAATCCAGTAGCGTGCGGCCACCGCCGGGCGGTTCGGAAGGCAGGCCGACCGTGCCACGTTCAATGATCGCCGGCGGGCTGTTTGCCGGGCCGAAAACTGCTCGCCGCAACGCCGGCTGCGTGGGCAAGGCTTCCTCACGTGCAGGGTGTACCGGCGCCGCCGTCAGCGAGCCCTGATGCACCAGCAGGAGGGCGATGTTTTGCAGCAGATCGACCCACGCCAGCGCCCGCGTCTGAGGGTCGTCACTTTCCAGCGCTGGCACATCGTGCGTGAGGCCCTGCACCAGTTGCATCAGCCAGCCGATTGCCGCCAGTGGTCCGCGCACGGCCATCAGCAGGGTGTTGAAGCCCAGCTGCATACCTTCCAGGATCAACGCCCAGCGGCTCTCGCTATTGGACGTGGACTCGCGCTCAGCCTGCGCCAGCAGTTGCTGAGTTTCGCAGCCAAACAGGTACTCCATGAGGCTGCCATTGTTCAGGGCCTGGAGGATTTCGTCGCTGCTCTGGTCGCCCGCGGCGGCTAACTGCGCCGGTTCAGGCACGCGTGGCAGCGGGTCGAATTCCGAGCCCAGGCCGACCCGCACGTAGTGGGGCTGGGTAAACCCACCGTTGCTGTAGATGGCCCTGGCCGAGTCCGGCAACCAGGTCAAGACGCTGTCCTGCAACGCGCCGGGCCGTACGAGGGCGGCCAGCAGGCTGTCGCGACTGGCAAACTCCAGCAGCGAGTCGCGATAGGCCGGCCGATACAGCAGGTGCGGGCCTCGTTGCGTATCGAGGGGCTCGATGATGAACATGTTTTGCACCACGTCCGCCGTGGCGCCGGGCTTGCGCACCAAGGCCAGCACCCGCATGACGAGGCTTTCGCCGCCGACCTGGCGCCCCGTGGGGGCTGGGTTCAGCACGGCCTCCACCCACTGAACGCCGCGCGATGTCAGGCCTGCTTCGCCTTTTAGCTTGTGCTCCAGCGCTTGGGTTTTCAGCTGCACCGGCCGTTGCTGTTCGAACAGTCGTGTGCGTTTTTGTGCGGCCTCGGTATCGCTGAGCAGCGCCTGGCGCAGGTAATGAGGGTAATTGTTGCCGATGTCGACACGCTGGACCAGTTGGCGAAGGCCGTCGGCTGTCAGCCAGGGTTCGATTACCCGGCCGGTGCGGTGGCTGAGTGTCATGCGGCCTTTGGGCGCGCCCGAGAGGTTTTTCAGGGCCAGATCGACCAGGCTCAGGGTCACCGGTTCGACATAACCGCCGGCCAGAGTGCCCACCGCCACGTGAAAGGTCAGTTGCAAATCGTCGGCGTGGTAGCCGCTCGACCGAGCGGCATCGTCGCAGGCGCGTCGGCCACCCAGGGCGACGCTGCGATCCAGGCACAGTTGCTGATTCAAATGTTCGGTTGCATAGCTGCGCAGGGTTTCCAGGCTGTCGAAATCTGAATCGCCAAGGGTCAAGCGGCGGATTGCGGCCTGTTCAAGCAGGCACTCACGGTAGGCAAGGCGCTCGGCCGCGCCAGCGTGCTGCAGCCAGGCGGGCAGCGCTGCGCGAATCGAATTCAGGGTCGCCAGCGGTGTGGTAGTCGAGGGGCTGAAGACCTGCGCCGGGTTTGTAGCGCCAGCAAACCGCAGCTCCAGGGCCTGCACGCTGGACCCGGCCGGGAGCTCAATGGCCGCGAGAGTGTCCAGTTGCCCCTCGAGTATGAGCGCGGCTTGTACCTCGAAAATATTGCCGTCGGGCTCGTACTGCTTCCAGGTCATCCGCTGCGCGCGAAAACGCTGCTGCAGGTGTATTCCCCAGGCCTGGCCGAAGGCATCGAGGTCGGCGTACGCCTCGATCTGCCCCGATACGCGGCACAGCAACACCTGCGCAGGGGCGACCACCAGCACATCGCTGGCTTGCAGGGTGAGTCGGCTGCCTGCCTGCTCCAGAACGGTTTCCAGGGTATAGGCACGCACGGCCTTCTGCGGCCAAGGGCGCTGGGCGCGCGTACGGCGGTCGGGGTATCGGGCCAGTGTGACGAGCGTATCGAGCTGTCGTGCCAGGTTCCCTGGCTGGCGAATGGCCGAGTCGAGCAGCGCGCCTTGCAGCACGTGGGCCAGCCACTGCCAGCGGCTGCCGCCGGCATCCGTGTCCTGGCTCCAGTAGGCAGCCAGGGCGTCTTGAAAGGCGATGCTCAGAATCAGCGGCAATTCTCTGATAACGGCTTCGATCACTGCCAGATCGTAGTCGTGCCGGCCATTGGCCTCAAAGGTCAGCCGGGTACCCGTGGCGTCGCCCAGGTAACAGTCCAGGCCGTAGCGCATGGACACATCGGGAAAGCTGCCATCGGCCAGGTGACTGAGCGCCACCTCCAGCAGCGGGAACAGGCTGCGTCCGCCGCCGTCACGGGGTATGGCCAGGCGCAGGTCCGCAAGCGGATAGCTCAGCGGCGGGTATTTTTCCTTCAAATGGTCGGCCAGCAACTGCGCGGTGACGGAGCGCAGTGTCGGGCGAGTGAGAAACCGGGCTTCAACCGCTTGTCGGGCCGGGTGTGCAGCAGGGACGGTGTTCGGGTCTGTCATGGGTATTCCTTTACAGGGGAGCAAAACGCGCCCTTGCAAAGTAATGCGCTGCGTCGCCCGGAGGCCGTAGCCCGTTATGGCTTTAGGTGCGGGCAGCAAACTGGCCTATCATTAGCGCTTTGAACCTGATGAAAGACTGTGATGACCGATAATTTGCCTGCCGTCCTGAAGACTTCCGACATGCTTGAAATCGACGGGCTGCATGCCTTTGATTTCACCTTTGATGAACAGGCCTTGCTGATCACCGCCATGGACGGCCGTGCTGAAAAACGCTGGCGTTTCAGCCTGGAGCAGGTACAGGCCGCCACCTTCGATGACACCTTGCAAAGCTGGACCCTTACCGGTGATTCGGGCGAGCACCGCCTGATCTGCATGAGCGCTTTCACCGGCAACAATAACGACGAGGATGAAGCGGATGATGATGCGTAAATTCTGGCCCCTGCTGATGGCGGGCAGTGTCGGTGCCATGTCGGTGCAAGCCGCACCGGCAGACACCTATGAACTGCTGGTGGGCAGCTATACCGCCGGTACCAGCGAGGGTATCTACCGCCTGCAGTTTGACAGCCGTACCGGCCAATTCAGCGGCAAGCCGGTACTGGCCGCGAAGGCAGCCAACCCGTCGTGGCTGACGATCTCCAAAGACCAGAAGCATTTGTTCGTGGTCAACGAGAACGGCCCGGGCCAGAAAGACCCGGTTGGCCGCGTCAGCAGCTACAGCATTGACCCGCAGAACCATCAGTTGACCCTGATCAACCAGGTGCAGAGCCTGGGCAATGAACCCACCCATTCCAGCCTCGCCGCTGATGGACGTTACCTGTTCGTTGCCAACTATTCGGTACTCGAAGATCCGGGTGGCAGCCTCGCGGTGCTACCGGTTGACGCCGCTGGCAAGCTGTCGGCGCCGGTGCAACTGAGCGGGCATCCGTCCAGCCGGGTAAACCCGGAGCGTCAGGCCTCCAACCATGTGCATTCGGTGGTGTCATCGCCGGACGGCAAATACGTGTTTGTTCAGGACCTGGGGGCCGACAAGGTGTTTGCCTACCACTACGACCCCAAGGCCAACCCTGAACTGCCGCTGACCCCGGCCAACCCTGCCGCCGTGCCAATGCCACCGGGCAGCGGCCCGCGTCACTTGCTGTTCAGCGCGGATGGCAAGCATGCCTGGCTGACCACCGAGATGAGCGCCCAGGTTGCCGTGTTCGATTACAACGACGGCAAGCTCAGCCAGACTCAACTGGTGGACTTTGCTGGCGGGCAGCCGGTGGCCGACAAGGCCGGCGCGGCGCTGCACGCCTCCAGCGACGGCAAATTCCTGTACGTGAGCAACCGCGGCACCGCCAACCAGATGCTGGTGTTCAGCATCGACCCGGCCACCGCGCACCTCAAGGAACTGCAGCGCCGCTCTGTGGAAGGCGACCACCCGCGCGAGTTCAGCCTGGACCCGAGCGGCAAGTTTTTGCTGATCGCCAACCAGAAAAGCAACGAAATCGTGGTCGTCGAACGCGACCCCAAGACCGGCCTGCTGGGTAAAACCGTGCAGAAATTGCCGATCGATGCGCCCAGTGACCTGAAGTTTCTGGTGCGTCAATAAGCCACAGGCCCCGCCATGCGGGGCCTGACTCGGTGTATTAATTCTATTAATAGCGGCTACTGTTTCAAAACATTACCAAGGTTCAGCCCTCGGGCGTAAGTTGGGTTCCAAGGCCTCTACCGGCCACCTAAACCAACGAACACAAGGGTTACCGACATGAACTTGAACCTCTTCTCCATCATCGCCGCTTCCGCTGTTTCCGCCACCGTGGCATTGCCTGCCGCCGCCAGCGTGGAAGTTTCCGGCAAAAAATCCAGCACCAGCGCCTACACCCAGAAATACCTGCAGCAAAGCGCCAACTTCTACGCCGCACTGGATCACAAGACCCAGCACTGAGCGTGAGCTGAGCGACGGTCACCTGTGGGCGCTGGCTTGCCTGCGATGAAAGCAACTCGGTGTATCAGTTGCACCGAGTTGTCGGTATCGCAGGCAAGCCAGCGCCCACAGGTGATTGTGTTGGGTTCAGGGTTTTGCCATTACCGCTGCAAACAGCGGTGATTCCAGAAAACGCTGTAGCCAGGCCTGCAACCGGTGATACTCGGTGCCGGCAAACCACTCGCGATCCACATGCGCGAACTGACGCACAAACGGCGCCAGTGCCACATCGGCCAGGCTCAAATGGTCGGCCAACAAGTATTCATTCCCCGCCAGCAAACCTTCCAGCTTGTGCAAAAACACCTCACCCTCGGCCCGATAATGTTCCATCGGCTGCTCCGGATAGCGCTCGGCGTACTTGTATCGATTCAAGTGATGTTTGAAGGCCTGGTCGTTCTCGGCGATCAGTGCCAGCACCCGCGGGTCGCCGTTGAGCAACCAGTCATCAGGGTCGTGCTGCGCCAGGGCCCAATGCATGATCTCCAGGCTTTCCTCAATCACCCGGCCGTCCACACTCAGCACCGGCACCGTGCCCTTGGGCGACAGCGCGAGCATGTCGGCCGGCTTGGCTTTCAGACTCACCTCGACGATCTGCACGGGCACGCCCGCGTAGCGCAACGCCATGCGCGCGCGCATCGCATACGGGCAGCGCCGGAACGAATACAGCAGCGCCTCGCTCACTTGACCTCCAGCGTGCTCAAGCCATTGCCCTGACGCTTGACCTGGATCTGCACCGGGATGCGCTCGTGCATTTCCTGTACGTGGGAAATCACCGCCACCTTGCGGCCCTGGGCCTGCAGACCGTCCAGGGCGTCCATCGCCAATTGCAGCGACTCCGGATCAAGGCTGCCAAAACCTTCGTCGATAAACAGCGACTCGATCTTCAACGTGCTGGACGCCATCGACGCCAGGCCCAACGCCAGCGCCAGCGACACCAGGAAGGTTTCGCCCCCGGACAACGAGTGCACCGAGCGCAGTTCATCACCCATTTCCGTGTCCATCACCAACAGCCCGAGCATGCTGCCACCGCGTTTGAGGCGGTAGCGGCGCACCAGTTGGCGCAATTGCACGTTGGCGTGATGCACGAGCAAGTCCAGGTTGTAGGCCTGGGCGATCTTGCGGAACGTGTCGCCGGTGGCCGAACCGATCAGCGCATTCAGGCGCGCCCAGCGTTGCCATTCTTCATAAGCCTGGGTGATCTGTTCGGCCAGCGCGTGGTTGGCGTCCTGGCGGCGCTGGTCTTCGGCCTGGCGCGCGCGCAACTCGGCGCAGTGTTTTTCGCCCTCGGCCAATTGCTGGTTGAGCGTGGCCAGGCTGCCATCGAGTTGCTCGGCGTCCAGGTTGCCGTTGTGCAAGGCCTGATGCTCGGCGAGGCGTTGCTCGCGTTCGTGCAACAGCACCTTGGCTTGTTCGACGGCTTTTTCGCTGTGTTGCACCTGCTGGCGCAGCGCGCTGATCTGGCTGTCATCGAACGCCAGCAAGCGCGCGAGCCCGGCGTCATCCAGCTCGGGGTGCAGCGCCCGCCATTCGCCCAGGCGCTCGTCGAGGCTGTGCTGCTCAGCAGTCAGTGCCTGTTGGCGTTCCTGCTGCGCCTTGAGGTCGGCAGCCAGTTGAATAAGCGCATTACGCAGGTCTTGCAGCTGTTGATTGGCGTCGGTTTCGCGCTGACGTGCCTGCGCCACCGCCTGGTCCAGTTGCTGCTGCCACTGTTCAGCGCTGGCGTGATCGCCCAGCAGCGCCGTGAGTTGCTCCTGCGCGGCCTGTCGCTGCGCGGACAACTCGGTGACGTGCTGATGCAAGACGTCCAGTTGCTGCTGGCGATGCTGCTGATGGGTCTGTTCTTTCTCGATGGCCTGTTGACGTTCCTGCTGCTCGGCCAGTTCATCGCGCTGATGGCCCAGCTGTTCCAGGCGCTGGCTGACCTGCTGGTCGAGCTGCATAAAGGTCGCGGCCGGTTCGCGGCGCAAGCCTTCGAGGGTTTCGGCGGGCAGCAGGCTGGCAAAGGCATGCAGCTCTTCGTCGAGGCGTTCGCGGTCGTTGGACAGCTCGCGTTGCTGGTCCACCAGCAACTGCCGGGCTTGCTGGCTCGCATCCTGGGCGGCTTGCAACTGCTGCTGCAAACGCCCGGCATTTTGTTGCAGGTTGAGCAGGGCGCCCTGGCGTTGTTCGTCCTGGGTGATGCTTTGCGTCAGCTGCGCCAGTTGCTGGGCCAGCCAGGTGCTGCGCTTGGCGGCGTCCTGGTTGAACAGCGAGGCCGACAGCGGGTGTGCATCCAGGCTGGGTTTGAGCGCCTGTTGCTGCGTCGTCAGGTGCTCCTGCTGTTGCAGGAACTCCTTTTGTTGCGCGATCAAACCGCCCACTTCGCCGCGCAGCTCGGTGAGTTTTTCCTTGAGCACGTCGACGGCTTTCTGCGCCGTGGCTTCTTCGTTCTCATCATGGCGGCCGAGGCTTTGCAGCAAGGCTTCGGGCTGGTGATAGGGGTGCTCATGACTGCCGCACACCGGGCAGGGCTGGTCGTCCTGCAACTGCTCGCGCAATTCCTCGACGCTGGCGCTGCGGGCCAGGCGTTGACGTTCGAGCAGTTGCTTGGTCACCGTCAAGGTTTGTTCGGCGACGGCCAGCTCGGCCTTGGTTTGCAGACCGGTCTGGTTCAGTTGTTCGCGCCGTTGCTGCGCGTCCGCAAGTTTCTGCGTCAGGCTGGCGGCCTGTTGATCCAGCTGCTGCTGGTTGTCCCACAGGCGCGTCAGGTCTTCAAAGGCGCGTTGCTGTTTGCGGTTGTCTTGCAGGAGGCTCGCCAGTAGCTGGATCTGCTCGGCGACCGCGTGTGGCTCGGCGCCGGCTTCCTGATACAACAGGTCCAACGCGTCACGTTGCTGAGCGAATTTCTCGGCGGCGGTGGTGGCGCGTTGTTCCAGCTGCGGCAGTTCGCTCTGGCCTTTGTTCAAGCGATTGCCGATCAGCATCAACTGCTGCAGACGGTCGCGGTAAGCGCTCCAGGCATCGCTCAGCGGCGCCAGGGCGGCGCTGCGCTCCAGCTCGGCAGCCAGGCGTTGCAGGCGTTCGGCAACGTGGGTGTGTTTGTCCTGCAAGCCCTTCAACAAGGTCTGGCCTTGGGTGCAGGCGACTTCGTGTTGCTGTTGGTCCTCGGTGCGTTTGGCCAGGTCCTTGGTCAAGTGGGCGAGGGTGCTTTGTGCTTCAAAGGCCTGGCGCAACAAGGGCACGGCGTCGGCCTGGTGTTTCAGCGCCTCAGCCAGTGCCGCCTGGGCCGCCGCTTGCTGGGCTTGCGCCTGCTCCTGACGCGTGTGCAGCGCGGTTTGCTGCTCGCTGTGCTGCTGAATCTGCGCGGCGAGCGGCGTCAACAACGTGCCGAGTTCAGCCTGTCGAGCAAACTGATGGCGTTGTGGCGCCAAGTGCTCCAGGCGGCTCAGGTCCTGGCGTTGCTGGCCTTGGCCATCCCAATCGGCTTGCGCGCGTTGCAGTTGCTCAGTCGCGCTTTGTTGGCGCTCCTGCCATTCGCGCAACTCCTTGAGCCAGGTGTGCTGCAACTCCAACTGCTTGAGCTGGGCCTGCTGGGTCTTGAGCTGCTGCTGCGCCGTGGCGAGCTGTTGATCCAGTTCGGCGCGGACCTCGGCGGCCAATGGCACCACGCCGGTAGCCTGGTCTTGCAGTTGTTTGTGCGCGTCCTTGGCATCTTTGGCCTTGTCGAAGGCGCGGCGGCCAAGCTGGGTGTAGAGCGCGGTGTCGGTGAGCTTTTCCAGCAGTTCGCTGCGCTCATTGTCGTTGGCCTTGAGGAACGCGCTGAATTCACTTTGCGCCAGCAGCACCGCGCGGGTGAACTGCTCGAAATTCAGGCCCAGGGCCAGTTCCAGCTGGGTCTTGTATTCGGTCTTCTGGCTGGCCAGCAGTTGGTCGCTGTCCAGGTCGATCAGGCTTTGCCGGCTGTTCTGCAACTTGCCGCTGGCCTTGTCGCGGGCGCGGTTGGCTTCCCAGCGCGCACGGTAGCGACGGCCGTTGACGCCGACAAAGTCCACCTCGGCATAACCGCCGCCGGTGCCGCGGCGCAGCAGGGTGCGTGGGTCGCCGATGGAAATGTCGCTGTCGGCATCCGGCATCTTGGCCTGGCCGGTATCGCCCAGGCGTGGCACCGCGCCAAACAGCGCCAGGCACAAGGCATCGAGCAAGGTACTTTTGCCCGCGCCGGTCGGCCCGGTGATCGCAAACAACCCGGCGCTGGCCAGGGGCTCGGCGGTAAAGTCGATTTCAAACGGGCCGGCCAGTGAGGCAAGGTTTTTCAGGCGGATGGCAAGAATCTTCATGGCTGTTCACCCGCCTGTTGCACTTCCTGGAGCAGCACGGCGAAATCCTTCAAGGTCTGTTCATCCACTTCACTGCCGTAGTTGTCCTGCCAGGCGCGGCTGAACAGCTCCTGGGGCGTGAGCTGGTCGAGTTCGACCAGGCGCTCGTCGTCGGTGGCGTCGCTGCCGCGCTTGCCGGCATATTCGGCGGCGATGCGCACCAGGCGCACGGCCTTGCCTTGCAGGGCGGTTTCGATTTGCTGGCGCAGGTCCGGTTGCGGCGCGTCCAGGCGCACCCGCACTTCCAGCCACGGGTGGCGTTGGGTCTCGGCGAGCAGGTCGATGTCGGGCAGATCCGCCAGTTGCTTGAGGATCTCCGCCAACGGCGCAGCGTCCAGGCGTTGCAGGTTGACCGAACGCGGAATCAGGCGCGGCTCGACGCTGACCAGGCGTTGGCCCTGGAAGATCACATCGAGAATTTGATGCTTGTAGCCGATTTCGGAAAACGACAGGGGAATCGGCGAGCCGCTGTAGCGAATGCGTTCTTCGCCGTTCACCTTTTGCGGCTTGTGCAAATGGCCCAGGGCCACATAGCTCACGCTGGCATCGAACAGGCTGGCGGGCAGCGCCTCGGCATTGCCGATGATCAGGCTGCGCTCGGAGTCTTCCGACACCGAACCACCGGCCATATGCGCATGGCTGATGGCAATCAGCGCTTGGCCTTTTTTGCGTTTGGCATTGGCGGCGGCGATCAGCCATTCATGCACCTGGCCGATGCCGCGCAGGTAGTCGTCGCCCAAGTGCGCGCCGGTGACTTCCGCCGGGCGCAAAAACGGCAGCGCCAGGCACCAGGCGGCGATCTTGCCTTTGGCGTCAGGCAGCGGGATCAGCAGGCGCTCGGCATCCAGTTGGCCGTCATCCAGCCACAGCACGCGGCCCAAGGCATGCGTGCGCAGGCGGCGCATCAACGGCGCGGGCAATTCGATGCGCGAGCCGGAGTCGTGGTTGCCGGCGATCATCACAATCGTGAGTTTCGGGTTGTGTTCGTGGGCGCTGATGATGAAGTCGTACAGCCGCTCCTGGGCCTTGAGCGGCGGGTTGACCGTGTCGAAGATATCGCCGGCTATCAACAGCGCATCGGGCTGCTCGGCTTTTAATTGGCCCAGCAGCCACTCGAGGAAACAGGCGTGTTCGAAGTCGCGTTCCTGGCCATGCAGGTTTTGGCCGAGGTGCCAGTCGGAGGTGTGGAACAGACGCAAGGCGAACTCCGGGGAGAAGATGAAAAGGAGGGGAGTTTACCTGTAAAAGCAGGTTCGGTGCCCGCGGCTGGCCCAGATCAACTGTGGGAGCTGGCTTGCCTGCGATGGTATCGCCTCGGTTTGACTGAAAGACCGAGGTGCCTGTATCGCAGGCACGCCAGCGCCCACAGGGGTTATGCGGCGTGCAGGCAGTTCAGCGCGCGGTCGGCCAAGGTTTTGGCGTTGTTGATCAGGTGTTCGGTGGCGCTCGCCATGTCGCGTTCATCGCCGAGCAGCGTTTGCGTGGTGCTGGCCGCGGTGGCGGCGGCGCAGCGCAGCAGGTCGCAGATTTGGGCCAGGGCGTCTTCGAAGCTGAGGTCGTGATGGGCGACGAAGGACGGCAGTGAGTCGGGTTGCAAGTAATGGCGCAGGGCACGCTCAAAAATTTCGCGGGGTGGGTCGGGGACGATTTTGTTCATGAATAAGCTCCTACTAGATTGGGGAGCCACCCTGTGCCGTTTCCACACGACGAATTGGGTGGCAGCCATACGCGGGGTGGAAAACCGAGTAGTAGGACTCGGCCAGACCGAAGTCTGCCCGCGTACAGCCGCCATTGAGCGTTTTCATACGATCATGACGCCTACTCGTTCACAGGTTTCCACACCCGATCGCTGATATGCAGCGACGGAGCGAAGGCTAGCCAGTGGGGTGAGCAGGCGCAAGGCCGAAGGATTGTCTAGGAAACTTCCCGCAAATTAAAGGGATGTGGATTGCTGGCCTTTAACAATGCGTGTCGATCAGGCGGCACTGATCTACCGTGGGGGCGGGGGTGGTTGAGTACATATCCGTTGCTGCGGTCACGGCGGCTGGCGGTTCCGCTCTTACAGCGGGTCACTTTTGGCAAACGCCCCAAAAGTAACCAAAAGGTCTTTGCCCCACCACTCGGTGCCTCGCCTAGGCTCGGCATGCCCTCACTCCGGCTTGAATCCGTGGGCCGCCGCGACGGGCCATCCATGGCCCAACACGGCTAACCCGGCGTCCTGCCGGGTTACCCACGGATTCAAGCCTGCGTTCGGCCAGCGTGGTTGACGGGGCCTGTCAGATCAAAAGCAAGATCAAAAGCAGAGCACGGCGGCCTGACAGCCGACCTGAGTGGTAGAAGCAAAAGCGGATCAAAAGCACAGCAACACATGATCCATCTGATCCATCTGATCCACTGAGATCCAAATGTGGGAGCGGGCTTGCCCGCGAATGCGGTGTGTCAGTGACACATAAGCTGACTGACCCACCGCCTTCGCGAGCAAGCCCGCCCCCACAATTTGACCGAGTTCAGCCTCCACCACCGCACTGCTTTGCTTTTCTGTGGGAGCTGGCTTGCCTGCGATGCAGGCACCTCGGTGTATCAGTGACACACAGTTGATGCCATCGCAGGCAAGCCCGCTCCCACCTTTGATTGAGTTCAGCTTCCAGAATCAGGTCGGCTGTCAGGCCGCCTCGCTTTCGCTTTTGATCTAACCACTCAGGTCGGCTACTAGGCCGCCGTGCTTTTGCTTTTGATCTTGATCTGCTTTTGACTTTGATCTTAGGCGCCCCGTTAAACCACGCTGGCCTCGCGCAGGCTTGAATCCGTGGGTAACCCGGCAGGACGCCGGGTTAGCCGCGTTGGGCCATGGATGGCCCGTCGCGGCGGCCCACGGATTCAAGTCTGCGTGAGGGCACACCGAGCCTAGGCGAGGTGCCGAGTGGTGGGGCAAGAGCCTTTTGGTTACTTTTGGGCTCTTTTCAAAAGTGACCCGCTGTAAGAGCGGAACCGATACCCGCCATCACCCAAATAACGGATATACACCCAGCGACCCCGCGCCAACCACGGTCCAAACAGCATGGGTAAATACACCGCACACCCAGGGCCTACTTGGGATACAGCGGCGGCAAGCTGGTGGTATCCGTCGCCGGGTCTTGCTCTCGCTCGGCGACCGGGATGGCCTTGACCGCACGCCAAAGGTCTTCACCCAACCAGAAATGACCACTTTCGCTGTAGAGCGCACCATTCAACCCGTCCAGCGCATCGGACAACGGCACAAACCGCGCCGCCATGTCGGCCAAGGTCTCCGGCTGTTGCCGCGCCCAGGCATCCAGCGCCTGACGCGTGGCCTGTGGGTCGTTGGCCTGAGTGGCGCGCTTGAGGTCGTCGAGCAGTGAGCGCGGGCTCGGGCCCGTTTGAGCGGCCCGTTGCACGGCCGGTTGCCGACGCGCACGCCACCACAGGCCGAAGCCCAGCAGCGTGGTGCAGGCAAAGATCAACGTGCTGAGCTGCCACAGCCACAGGCGGTCATCGTCTGGTGCGGTGATCACGGTCGGCGTGGCGGGGGTGTCGACCACCAGGCTCGGGTTGGTCGCCACCTGCAGCGTGCGGGCAGGCAGGCTGGTGCGTTCGAGGTGGTCTTCGTGGGTGTTCCACCACACCACCTCGACGGCAGGCAGTTCGATGGCGCCGGCGCGGGTCGGCACCAGGGCTTCGCGGTCTTCGCGGCTGGCGGTCAGGCCGTGGTCGTTGTTCTGATTGCCCAGTACCGGCTGGTCGGGGTAGCGGCGCAGGCCATTGATGTCGGTACTGGGCAGGGCCGGCAGCTGCGCGCTGGACAACCCTTCGGCCTTGACCGTGAGGCTGCGGGTCAGCGAGTCACCGACTTGCACGTGCTCAGGCTCTGGGTTCCAGGCTTGCGTCAGGCTGAGGCTGCGGGCCGGTATCCACGGCGCGTCGGCCGGGTACAGCGCCGGCTTGGGTTTGACCGTCAGCGCAATTTCGGCTGAGCTGACGTGAATCAGCTTGCCCGGCTTGGTGCCCTGCAGCGTGTTTTCCTGCGGCGGACGCGATTCCACCAGCGTGGCGCTGAAGGTCTGCCCTGGAATCACCAAGGCGCCGCTGTGTTGCGGGTAGATCGCATAGCGGGTTTCGATCACGCCATGGCGAATGCTGTTGATGACTTTTTCATAGGTGCGCGACTCGCCCAATTGCTCGATGCGCGCATCGGGAATCTGCAACGGCGTGAGGCTGCTGTCGTCATACAGCGACACCGAGTGGTACACGCGCACGGTCAGCAGCGCCTGGGCCTGGACGTACACGCTGCTCTGGTCGAGGTTGGCCTCGATGAACACCGGGGCCAGTTCGGCGCTGGTGTTCTGGCTCGCGGTTTCGACCACCTGCAGGCTGATCGGCTGGGTCTTGAGCTCGCCCACTTGCAGCGGCGGAATCACCACGGTGCCGTTTTCCTTGGGCAGCAGGGTGATGATCCAGCGCGTGGTGGCGTGATTGTCGCCGCCCAGGGTGGTCAGTTGGTTGATCTGGCGGGTGCCGCTGACTTCAAACTGCGCATCCAGCGGCGCCAGGTCCGGCTTGCCGAATTGGGTGACGTCGCTGGACTCGACCGTCAGTTCCACCGTTTCCCCGGAATTGAGGCGGCTGCGGTCGACGCTGGCGACCAGGTTTGCCGCCTGGGCGTGGCCTGCCGTTAACGCGAGCAGGAGCAGAAGGGTGGTGCGGCGGCTCATCGAGTCTTGTCCTGATGTTGTTGCTGTTCGTACCAGAATTTGCGCCGCAGCAGTTCGCCGGGGTTGTCCGGGATCTCCCGCAGCCATTGCTCCAGGGCCTGGCGATGTTCGCCGTCAATGTTGGCATCGGCGGGGCGCAGCGGCGGGGTGGTGGTGTGTTCATCACCCAGTTCGCTGCCCGGTACGTCGTTGCCGCCAGCTTTGGGCGTGCTGCCGGTCTGGGTATCGCCGGTGCCGGCCTCGCCCTGGCCTTGGGGCGATTGTTCGCCACCCGTGGCACTTTGCCCGCTAGTGCCCGGTTGCGCAGTTTGGCCGGGTTGGGTGGTTTCGTCATCTTCCTTTTTTGCCGGCTTGGCGGGCTCGGGCTGGGCCTTTTCCTGAATCAGGGTTTCGACCAGCGCTTTGTTTTTCAACGCCGGTTGCAGGTCAGGTTGGGCTTCCAGCGCCTGTTCGTAGGCATCAATCGCGGCTTCCAGTTCGCCGGACTTGGCCAGGGCATTGCCGCGGTTGTAGTGGGAATAGGCGTCATTGCTCAGCGCAAAACGCTTGATCGCCTCGGCGTAATTTCCCGCCTCGTACAAGGCAACGCCCTGCCATTGCGGGTTTTCGAAGTGTTCGGCGGCTTC
This sequence comes from Pseudomonas sp. NFX183, assembly GCF_047943075.1. Lineage (NCBI taxonomy): Bacteria > Pseudomonadati > Pseudomonadota > Gammaproteobacteria > Pseudomonadales > Pseudomonadaceae > Pseudomonas > Pseudomonas sp. NFX183. The sequence continues at coordinate 5,107,835 of NZ_CP181333.1, forward strand.
GGCCGGGCGTTTTTTCTTCAGCAGGTACTGGCCCTGTTGGTCGGGACGCAGCCACAGGTCCTGGAAATCGAAGGCATAGCTGGGCTGCGGCGCGCCCATTAACAGCAACGGCAGGCAGAACAGCCAGCCGCGGCGCCCGGCGCAGGCCGCGAGCAGCAACAGTGGCAGCAGCAGCCAATAACCCTGGTCGGCCCAGGCATCGAGGTGCAGCAGTTGGCCGTCGTTGCGCAGGTTCTGCGGGCCATCGAGCAAGTTGAGTTGGCGCAGGTCCTTGTCGTCCAGGCGCGCGGCGCGGTAGCGGCCGCCCATTTCGCTGGCAAACGCCTTGAGGGTCGGGCTGTCGAGGCGCGGTACCAGAATCGCGCCCTGGTCGTCCTTGAGGAACTCGCCGCTTTCCTGGGTCACCGGCGTGCCTTCGCGGCTGCCGATGCCGAGGATCGACAAGCTCGGCGCCTGGGCCCCTTGCAGCTGCAGCCGAATGCCTTGGCGCTCCTGCTTGGACAGCGATGAGCCCACCAACAACAGGCGCCCTTGGCCCAGACCGCCTTGCTTGAGCAAGCCCAGGGCCTTCTCCACGGCGAGGTCGGCGCGATGGCCTGGCTCGGGCATGATCGAGGGGCGCAGGGCTTCGAGCAGGTTGCGGCTGGTGGCCAAGTCATCCGACAGCGGCACCAGCGTGTGGGCGCTGCCGGCATACACGACGATGGCGGTCGGTGCATCGGCGCGTGCCTGCAGCAAGTCATACAGTTTGCGCCGAGCTTGTTCGAGGCGATTGGGCGGGCTGTCGGTGGCAAGCATTTCCGGGGTCAATTCCAGCAGCACCACCAGCGGGTCGGCGGGTTTCTGGCTGGACTGTTCAACCCGTTGCCAGCTGGGGCCGAGCAACGCCAACACGGCCAGCAGCCAGGCGATGCCCAGCACCACCCACGGCGATTTGCTCTCGCGGCCATTGCCGCCACTGAGCAGCACCGCATGAAACGCCGGCGGCAAAATGATCTGCCAGCGCCCGGCGCGCTTTTGCCGATGCCACAGCTGCCACAGCAGCCAGCCGAGCAACGGCAACAGCACTACGCACCAAGGGCGGAACCAGTGCGGCCAGAGGTCGATCATCGACGCCTCCGCAATCGCAGGCGTTTGAGGCGCTGACGCCATTCAGGGTGCTGTTGCAGGAAATTGCCCTTGGTCGAGAGTTTATGCAAGGCGCGTTGCAGCGCGTTGTTGGGCCAGCGTTCCTGGATCACCAGCAACAGGCTCAGAACCAACGCAAGGGCCAACGGCGCGCTGTACAGCGCCAGGGCCGGACGCGCCTGGGTCGGTTGCTGGGCAACGGGCTCAAGCTGGTCGAGGGTTTGCTTGATCTTGAGCAACTCGTCGCCGTCGCGGGCGCGGAAATAGCGGCCACCGGTGGCGTCGGCGATGGCCTTCAACGCGGGTTCGTCGAGGTCCAGGCTCGGGTTGACGCCCAGAATGCCCAGGGAACCGGTTTGCGCCGGATCGGCGCCGATGCCGATCGGGTAAATCTTCACGCCTTCTTCAGCGGCCAGGCGCGCGGCGGTCAGCGGGTCTATCTGCCCGGCGTTATTGGCGCCGTCGGTGACCAGAATCAGCACGCGGCTTTGCGCCGGGCGCTGGCGCAGGCGTTTCAGGGCCAGACCGATCGCGTCGCCGATGGCGGTGTTCTTGCCGGCGATGCCGATGCGCGCTTCGTCGAGCCAGGCGCGCACGGTACGCCGGTCAAAGGTCAGCGGCGCTTGCAGGTAGGCCTGGCTGCCAAACAGGATCAGGCCGACGCGGTCGCCTTCACGGCTTTCAAGGAAGTCGCCGAGCAAGTGTTGCACCAGGCTCAAGCGGCTGACGTCCTCGTCCTGCCAGTGCATGTCGGGGAAGTCCATCGAGCCGGACACGTCCACCGCCACCAGCAGGTCGCGGCCGCTTGCGGCAATCGGCAGCGGCTCGCCGAGCCATTCCGGGCGCGCGGCGGCGGTCAACAGCAGCAACCACATCACCACAAACGGCGCCTGTTGGCGCCAGCCGGGCAGGTTGACGCGTGCGCGGCGGCGGGCCAGGCCTTCGAGGTCGGCGAGGTAGCTGACCTTTAACGCCGGCTCACCGCTGTCGGCCACCGGCAAGACCAGTCGCATCAACCAGGGCAATGGCAACAGGGCGAAGATCCACGGCCAGGCGAACTCAAACATGTTTGCGAATCCAGGTGTCGACGGCTTGGGTCAGGCCGGCGATGGCCTTGTCGTCGAGTTTGCATTCGGGTTTGTAAGCGCCTTCCACCAGTACCATCCAGCGCGTGAGGCCGGCAGCCGGGCAGCGGTTGTCGAGGAACGCCAGCCATTTGCGGCCATTGAGGGTGTGGCTCTGGCTGTAGGGGTAATCGTTGCGGCATAGGCGCTTGAGCAGGCCGTTGAGTTGCTGCAGCCAGGCACCGGCGGGCGCGCCGTCGTAGGGTTTGGGCATCAACGCCAGCTCGGCGAGGGCGGCGATGCGCAGTGGGTCCAGCGGTTGTTCGGCGCGGGCCACCGGGCGGCGCTTGGGCAGCAAACGGCGCAGCGACCACAGCCCCCAGCCGAGCAGCGGAATCACCAGCAGCAACAGCCACCACCCCGGCGCAGGCGGCCAGAAACCGATCGCCGGCGGGGCGATCAAGGGTTGCAGTTGGTCGAGGCTGCTCATTGCTTTTTAACCGGGCGTTGCGGGTTGAGGTATTCGCGCAGTTGCTCGACCATTTCGCTTTGCGTGCTCAACGGCATCAGCAGGATTCGCAGCTTTTGCGCCAGCAGCTCCCAACGCGCGATGCGGGCTTCGGCCTGGGCTTTGTAGGCCTGGCGCAAGTCAAAGTTCAGCGTGTCGAGTTCCAGTTGTGCGCCTCGCTCGGCAAAACGTAAGAGCCCGGCGGCGGGCAGGGCGTGGTCCAGCGGGTCTGAAATCGGCAACAGCAGCAGGTCGCAGTGCCGAGACAGCAGGCTGAGTTGTTGCTCTGCGCCTTCGGTCAGCGCGCGCTCGTCGCAGATCACAATCACCAGGCTGCCTGGGCGCAGCACTTCGCGGCCACGGCGCAGCGCCATGCCCAGCGCATCGGCTTCGGGGCGGCTCTCGGTGTTCAGGCTCTGGTTGACGCGCACCAGGCGGTTGAGCAGTTGCAGCAGGCTTTGTTTGCTGCGCCGGGGTTTGATTTCGTAGTGTTCGTTGTCGCCAAACACCAGCCCGCCGACGCGGTCGTTATGCCCCAGCGCTGCCCAGCCAATCAGGCTGGCGGCTTGCGCGGCGAGCACTGACTTGAACATCTGGCCAGAGCCGAAAAACAGCCGACAACTTTGCTCAACCATGATGAAAATCGGGCGTTCGCGCTCTTCGTGGAACAGTTTGGTGTGCGGCTCCTGGGTGCGCGCCGTGACGCGCCAGTCGATGGTGCGCACGTCGTCGCCGGCCTGGTACACGCGCACCTGGTCGAAGTCGACGCCACGCCCACGCAGCTTGGAATGGTGCAGGCCGATCAGCGGGCTGCGCTGGCTCGGCGTGGAAAACAGCTGCACTTCGCGCACGCGGTGGCGCATCTCAATCAATTCGCTGAGTGTGACGCGGATGCCATCGCTTGCGTTCATGGGGTTCAAGCGACGGCAACGACGTCGAGAATGCGTTGCACCACACGGTCCTGGTCGATGCCGGCCGCTTCCGCTTCGAACGACAGGATGATGCGATGGCGCAGCACGTCGAACAGCACCGCCTGGATGTCTTCCGGGCTCACAAAGTCGCGCCCGGCCAGCCAGGCGTGGGCACGCGCGCAGCGGTCCAGAGCGATGGAACCACGCGGGCTGGCGCCGTAGGCGATCCACTCGGCCATCTCCGCGTCGAACTTGGCCGGGGTGCGGGTGGCCATGACCAGCTGCACCAGGTATTCCTCCACCGCGTCGGCCATGTACAGGCCGAGGATTTCCTTGCGCGCCGCGAAGATTGCCTGCTGGCTGACGCGGCGCTCGGGTTTGGTTTCACCGTTGAGGGCTTCGCCGCGGGCTTGTTGCAGGATGCGCCGTTCGACGGCAGCGTCCGGGAAGCCGATCTTGACGTGCATCAGGAAACGGTCGAGCTGGGCTTCGGGCAGCGGGTAGGTGCCTTCCTGCTCGATGGGGTTTTGCGTGGCCATTACCAGAAACAGCGGCGACAGGTCGTACGTGCTGCGGCCCACGCTGACCTGGCGCTCGGCCATGGCTTCGAGCAATGCCGACTGCACCTTGGCCGGCGCACGGTTGATTTCGTCGGCCAGCACCAGGTTGTGGAAAATCGGCCCCTGCTGGAACACGAAACTGCCGGTTTCCGGGCGATAGATCTCGGTGCCCGTGATGTCGGCGGGCAGCAGGTCGGGGGTGAACTGGATACGATGGAACTGCGCTTCGATGCCTTCAGCCAACTCTTTGATGGCCTTGGTCTTGGCCAGGCCCGGTGCGCCTTCGACCAGCATGTGGCCGTCGGCCAGCAGGGCGATCAGCAGGCGATCAATGAGTTTTTCCTGGCCGAGAATCTGCGTAGAAAGAAAAGTTCGCAGCGCGAGCAGCGCTTCACGATGTTCCATCGATGACGGTTCCTGGAGAGATTGACCGGGCGTTGATAAAAAGCGCCGGGCCTGGGGCGCTTACTTTAATGCATCGAGGGGGGTGGCGACTAACGGCGTGACGGGTATTTTTGGCAAATCTTGTAGGAAATTTGTATGGGAACAGGGTCAATGTGGGAGGGGGCTTGCCCCCGATAGCGGTGGATCAGTTTTCACATCTGTGACTGAGCGACTGCTATCGGGGGCGAGCCCCCTCCCACATTTGATCGTTGGTGCAGCTTAGATTCGGGTGAACGTACCAGTGCCCTTAAGAATGTTCTGCAAGGTTTCCTCAACTTCAGCCAAATCCGACGCGGCAGTGGCGTGGGTAATTTCCAGCTGATCCTTGCCCCCCAGCGCATCGGCATCGCCGGCGGCCAGCTCAATCAGCAACGTTGTGTCGCTCAAGGTGACTTTCAGGCCATCCAGGGTCGACGGCTCGTAATCCCAGGTCAGTTCGACTTCCTCTTCATCCGGATAACGGGTGAGCATGAACATCTCGCCGTTTTTGCCGTGGCAGCAGAGCATGGCCATGTTGTCTTCTTCGTCGTCGCACGGGGTGGCCATCAGTGCGTCAGTGTTCAGTTGCAGCATGGGAAATCCTGTCTGGGGGAGGGCGCAGCGCGCCAATTGTGCCATTGCGGCGAATTTTGTGCTGCATCGTGTGTCAGACGCAGTGCATGACCTGACGGGCAATACCAGTCACTTTCGGTACTCGCGAGCTTGAAAGCAGGCGGTTTTTCCTCGGAAAAATCCGGGTTGCTCAAGTCGCAACCCCAAGCCTGCGTACCGATGACCGAATATGTCGCAGCGTCGCAAGCAGCTGTCTTCCTACACTCGTTAAGCTGCGCAACGGATGTGCCCTGTGCCGGGAGTCTGACCTGCCCGTCGTACCGTCGCCCTGCACGGTGTACATCTTATGGAAGTTGTATGTGACCTCATTGTCTTGTCCAGCTTCACCCACCTGTCACTCTGAATTCGTTACTGTAGACCGCGAACAGAGCTGACGGTCTCCCCGCAAGGGGATAACACGCGACGCTTCCATCAATAACAAGCCCAAGCGGAGTACCACAGATGGCGTTCTTCACCGCAGCCAGCAAGGCCGACTTCCAGCATCAACTGCAAGCGGCACTGGCGCAGCACATCAGTGAACAGGCACTGCCACAAGTGGCGCTGTTTGCTGAACAATTTTTCGGCATCATTTCCCTGGACGAACTGACCCAACGTCGCCTTTCCGACCTGGCCGGTTGCACCTTGTCTGCCTGGCGCCTGCTTGAGCGCTTTGATCACACCCAACCGCAGGTGCGGGTCTACAACCCCGATTACGAACGTCATGGCTGGCAATCGACGCACACCGCGGTCGAAGTGCTGCACCATGACTTGCCCTTCCTGGTCGACTCGGTGCGTACCGAGCTGAACCGTCGTGGCTACAGCATCCACACCCTGCAAACCACCGTGCTCAGCGTGCGCCGTGGCAACAAGGGCGAGTTGCTGGAAATCCTGCCTAAAGGCACCCAGGGCGAAGGCATTCAGCAAGAATCGCTGATGTACCTGGAAATCGACCGCTGCGCCAATGCCGCCGAACTGAACGTGCTGAGCAAAGAGCTTGAGCAGGTGCTGGGCGAAGTGCGCGTGGCCGTGGCTGATTTCGAACCGATGAAAGCCAAGGTCCAGGACCTGCTGGCCGGTATCGACGCCAGCCAGTTCAGCATCGACGGCGAAGAAAAAGCCGAGATCAAGAACTTCCTCGAATGGCTGGTGGGCAACCACTTCACCTTCCTGGGCTATGAAGAGTTCGTGGTACGTGACGAGGCGGACGGCGGGCATATCGAATATGACGCCAATTCCTTCCTCGGTCTGACCAAGCTGCTGCGTGCCGGCCTCACCGCCGAAGACCTGCGCATCGAAGACTACGCCGTGGCTTACCTGCGTGAGCCGACCGTGCTGTCGTTCGCCAAGGCCGCGCACCCAAGCCGCGTGCATCGCCCGGCGTACCCGGACTATGTGTCGATCCGCGAGATCGACGCTGACGGCAAGGTCATCAAGGAACACCGCTTCATGGGCCTCTACACCTCCTCGGTGTACGGCGAAAGCGTGCGAGTGATTCCGTACATCCGTCGCAAGGTCGCGGAAATCGAACGCCGTTCGGGTTTCCAACCCAAGGCTCACCTGGGCAAAGAGCTTGCTCAAGTGGTTGAAGTGCTGCCGCGTGACGACCTGTTCCAGACCCCGGTCGACGAACTGTTCAGCACCGTGATGTCGATCGTGCAGATCCAGGAACGCAACAAGATCCGCGTGTTCCTGCGCAAAGACCCGTACGGTCGTTTCTGCTACTGCCTGGCCTACGTGCCGCGCGACATCTATTCCACCGAAGTGCGCCAGAAGATCCAGCAAGTGCTGATGGATCGCCTGAAAGCCTCGGACTGCGAATTCTGGACCTTCTTCTCTGAATCGGTATTGGCCCGTGTCCAGCTGATTCTGCGGGTTGACCCCAAGAACCGCCTGGACATCGACCCGCTGCAACTGGAAAAAGAAGTGGTGCAGGCCTGCCGCAGCTGGCAGGACGACTACTCCAGCCTTGTGGTCGAAAGCTTCGGCGAAGCCCAGGGCACCAACGTGCTGGCGGATTTCCCGAAAGGCTTCCCGGCCGGCTACCGCGAGCGTTTTGCCGCGCATTCGGCCGTGGTCGACATGCAACACCTGAACAGCCTGACCGAAGCCAACCCGCTGGTGATGAGCTTCTACCAGCCGCTGGGCCAGGTTTCCGGCCAGCGCGAACTGCATTGCAAGCTCTACCACGCGGATACGCCGCTGGCACTGTCCGACGTGTTGCCGATCCTGGAAAACCTCGGCCTGCGCGTGCTGGGTGAATTCCCGTACCGCCTGCGCCATGCCAATGGCCGCGAGTTCTGGATTCACGATTTCGCCTTCATCGCCGCCGAAGGCGTGAACCTTGATATCCAGCAGCTCAACGACACCCTGCAGGACGCATTCGTGCACATCGTGCATGGCGATGCCGAAAACGATGCGTTCAACCGCCTGGTACTGACTGCCGGCCTGCCATGGCGCGACGTGGCGCTGCTGCGTGCCTATGCGCGTTACTTGAAGCAGATCCGCCTGGGCTTTGACCTGGGCTACATCGCCAGCACCCTGAACAACCACACCGACATCGCTCGCGAGTTGACCCGGTTGTTCAAGACCCGCTTCTACCTGGCGCGCAAGCTCACCGCCGACGACCTGGAAGACAAGCAGCAACGCCTGGAACAAGCGATCCTCACCGCCCTGGACGACGTTCAGGTGCTCAACGAAGACCGCATCCTGCGTCGCTACCTGGACCTGATCAAGGCCACCCTGCGGACCAACTTCTACCAGACCGACGCCAACGGCCAGAACAAGTCGTACTTCAGCTTCAAGTTCGACCCGCGCGCGATTCCTGAGCTGCCCAAGCCGGTGCCGAAGTTTGAAATCTTCGTCTACTCGCCGCGTGTTGAAGGCGTGCACCTGCGCTTTGGCAACGTGGCGCGTGGCGGCCTGCGCTGGTCCGACCGTGAAGAAGACTTCCGTACCGAAGTGCTCGGCCTGGTAAAAGCCCAGCAAGTGAAAAACTCGGTGATCGTGCCCGTGGGCGCGAAGGGCGGCTTCCTGCCGCGTCGCCTGCCATTGGGCGGCACCCGCGACGAAATCGCGGCCGAGGGCATCGCCTGCTACCGCATCTTCATCTCGGGCCTGTTGGACATCACCGACAACCTCAAAGACGGCGCCCTGGTGCCACCGGCCAACGTCGTGCGTCATGACGACGATGACCCGTACCTGGTCGTGGCAGCGGACAAGGGCACTGCGACCTTCTCCGACATCGCCAACGGCATCGCCATCGACTACGGCTTCTGGCTGGGCGACGCGTTCGCTTCCGGTGGTTCGGCCGGTTACGACCACAAGAAAATGGGCATCACCGCCAAGGGCGCGTGGGTGGGTGTGCAGCGTCACTTCCGTGAGCGCGGCATCAACGTGCAGGAAGACAGCATCACGGTGGTCGGCGTCGGCGACATGGCCGGTGACGTGTTCGGTAACGGCTTGCTGATGTCCGACACGCTGCAACTGGTTGCGGCCTTCAACCACCTGCACATTTTCATCGATCCAAACCCGAACCCGGCGACCAGCTTCGTCGAGCGCAAGCGTTTGTTCGAGCTGCCGCGTTCGGCCTGGACCGACTACGACACCAGCATCATGTCCGAAGGCGGCGGTATCTTCTCGCGCAGCGCGAAAAGCATTGCCATCTCGCCACAGATGAAAGAGCGCTTCGACATCCAGGCCGACAAGCTGACCCCGACCGAGCTGCTGAACGCCTTGCTCAAGGCGCCGGTGGACCTGTTGTGGAACGGCGGCATCGGCACTTACGTCAAGGCCAGCACCGAAAGCCATGCCGACGTAGGCGACAAGGCCAACGACGCGTTGCGTGTCAACGGCAACGAGCTGCGCTGCAAGGTGGTGGGCGAGGGCGGTAACCTGGGCATGACCCAACTGGGCCGTGTGGAATTTGGCCTCAATGGCGGCGGTTCCAACACCGACTTCATCGACAACGCCGGTGGCGTGGACTGCTCCGACCACGAAGTGAACATCAAGATCCTGCTCAACGAAGTGGTGCAGGCCGGTGACATGACCGACAAGCAGCGCAACCAGCTGCTGGCGAGCATGACCGACGAAGTCGGCAACCTGGTGTTGGGCAACAACTACAAGCAGACCCAGGCCCTGTCCCTGGCTGCGCGCCGTGCCTACGAGCGTGCTGCCGAGTACAAGCGTCTGATGAGCGACCTGGAAGGCCGTGGCAAGCTGGACCGCGCCATCGAGTACCTGCCGACCGAGGAGCAGCTCACCGAGCGCGCCTCCAGCGGCAAGGGCCTGACCCGTCCGGAGCTGTCGGTGTTGATCTCCTACAGCAAGATCGACCTCAAGGAAGCCCTGCTCAAGTCGCTGGTACCGGATGACGACTACCTGACCCGTGACATGGAGACCGCGTTCCCACCGAGCCTGGTCGCCAAGTTCGGCGAAGCCATGCGTCGCCATCGCCTCAAGCGCGAGATCGTCAGCACCCAGATCGCCAACGACCTGGTCAACCACATGGGCATCACCTTCGTGCAGCGACTCAAAGAGTCGACCGGCATGAGCCCGGCGAACGTGGCCGGTGCCTACGTGATCGTGCGTGACATTTTCCATCTCCCGCACTGGTTCCGTCAGATCGAAGCCCTGGACCACCAGGTTTCCGCTGACGTGCAACTGGAGCTGATGGACGAGCTGATGCGTCTGGGCCGCCGTGCCACGCGCTGGTTCCTGCGCAGCCGTCGCAACGAGCAGGACGCTGGCCGTGACACCGCGCACTTCGGTCCGCACCTGGCAGCGCTGGGCCTCAAGCTCGACGAACTGCTGGAAGGCCCGACCCGCGAAGGCTGGCAGAACCGCTACCAGGCCTACACCGAAGCGGGTGTGCCAGAGTTGTTGGCGCGCATGGTTGCAGGCACGACTCACCTGTACACCCTGCTGCCAATCATCGAAGCCGCCGACGTGACCGGGCATGACGCCGCCGAAGTGGCCAAGGCCTACTTCGCCGTCGGCAGCGCTCTGGACTTGCCATGGTACTTGCAGCAGATCAGCGATCTGCCGGTGGCCAACAACTGGCAGGCCGCGGCCCGCGAAGCCTTCCGAGATGACGTGGACTGGCAGCAGCGCGCGATCACCATCTCTGTTCTGCAAATGGCCGACGCGCCACACGACATGGAAGCCCGTGTGGCACTGTGGCTTGAGCAGCATCAGGACATGGCTGATCGCTGGCGCGCCATGATGGTCGAAATCCGTGCTGCGGTCGGCACGGACTACGCCATGTATGCAGTCGCCAACCGTGAACTGCTGGACCTGGCGTTGAGCGGTCAGTCGGTGCTGCAATCGGCTTGATCCTGCGGTAAAACAAAAGCCCCCGTATCGTGAGATGCGGGGGCTTTTTGTTTCGCCACGCTTTACCAGACACCCTTGGCCACGTGTGGCAGCTGGCTTGCCTGCGATGGCGGTCTTTGAGTGAAAGATGTGCGAACCGACCCACCGCGATCGCAGGCAAGCCAGCTCCCACAATTGGATCTTTGTACGATCGATCTACGAAGTAATGCTTAAAGGTGGCCGGTAAGGCTAATTCTGCGCATTGGACCTGGCATGGTTAAATGGGGGCTGTGCTCAACACAATCAGATCAAGCGAGGGTGTATGCGACTTTGTATTTTCTCGGGTTCAAGCGCGGGCCGATTGCCGGTGTATGCGCAAATGGCGGCTCAATTGGGTGAGGCGCTGGCCAAGGCGGGTATCGGCCTGGTCTACGGTGGCGCCTCGGTCGGCTTAATGGGGCTTTTACGACGGCCTGGCCACGTTTCTCGACTCGGTTGTCAGTGAGGCGTTTCTAAAACCCGTGCACCGCAACATGCTGATCGTGGAACCGAACGTGGAGCGTTTGCTGGCTGCCGTGTTGAGTTATCAGGCGCCCAACGTGCCCAAGTGGATCAGGCGAGAAGACACCTGATGCCGCAGGCAACCGACGCGGTGGCGAGCGTCAGTTGAGCGTGAGCAATTTCGCCTCCAGATGATCCAGGTGCTGGGTCATCAGGCCGATCGCGCGGTTCACATCGCGTTGTTCCAGCGCATCCACAATCGCCACATGCTCCTGCCACGCGCAGTACGTGCAGGCGTGTGCCTCGTATTGGGCAATGATCAATGAGGTCAACGGCACCAGGCTGTTGAGGAACTGCGCCAGGGGCGCGTTGTGTGCCATCGCGGCCAATTGCAGGTGGAACTCCCCGGACAGGCGAATCGCCGTGGCGCGCTGGTCGCGGTCAATACAGTCACGTTCACCGGCGATCAACTCACGTAACTGCCGAATGTGCGCGGGTGTGGCCTGGGCACAGGCCAGCTGCACCACGGTAACTTCCGTCATTCGCCGCGCTTCCAGAATCTGCCGCGTCTGCTGGGCGTCCGGCGCAGCCACTTGGGCGCGCTGATTGGGGCGCAGGATGATCACTTGCTGATGGGACAGTTTGGCCAGTACGCGTCGAATCACGCTGCGGCTCACACCAAAGGTTTCGCCCAGACCTTCTTCGGTAAACCGGCTGGCGGGGGCGATGCGTTGTTCGAGGATGGCATCGAACAAGCGCGGGTAGATGTCGTCCACCGAGGGCTTTTTACCGGTCACAAGGCGCAGGGCCGGGAGAATGGGATCGCGTTGCAGCGCGTGGGCGGTCATGGCCGGTCTCCAAAAATTCAGCTGCCCAGATGGTCGTCCGGGATGTTCAAGCGAATGCCCATGCGCAGGCCTTCCTGGAGGATGTGCCGACGCATCTCGGCACTGGCCAGTGCACTGTTCTTGTTGCGGATGGCGCGCACCACGGCTTCGTTCTCTTGCAGACGCTCGGCAAGATGTTCCGGCGAGTTGCGCAAGACTTGCGCGCTCAGCTTGAGGGCGTTGCTGGTTTGCTGCACCACGTTCTGGAAGATCGGGTTGGACGTCAGCGCGAACAGTTCTTCGTGAAAGCCGATGTAGGCGTTCATGCCGGCTTCGGCGTCACCGGCATCCAGGGCTTCGCGCATGTCCATCAAGGTCAGGCGCAGCTGGCCGACCTCCTTGCTGCTGATGGATTGGGCAACCAGGCCGACGATGAAGGGCTCGAGGGTGTAGCGCAGTTGCAGGATATCTTCGAGGCTGGCGTCGGCCACGGCGTCGCTGGACTGCGGTTCGCTGATGCTGTTTTCCAACACCACCACGCCCTTGCCGGGCATCGAGCGCACCAGGCCAAGGGTCTCCAGCACGATGACCGCTTCGCGCAGGCTCGGGCGGCTGATGCCCATCTGTTCGGCCAGTTCACGCTGGCCGGGCAGCATTTCTCCACGCCGCCACTGGCCACGCTTGAGTGCGGCGCGCAGTTTTTCTACGACTGAATTGACGACGGTTGAGGTGCTGATCACGTCTACGTCTCCTTGATGGTGCGAATACAATGGCCAAACTGGCGACGGTCAAAAGGTGGGAGCGGGCTTGCTCGCGAATGCGCAATGTCAGTCACCCCATGTGCAAGCTGAACCTGCACCTTCGCGAGCAAGCCAGCTCCCACAGTTGGATCGCGTTGCTAGAACTCCTGATGCGCCGGCAGCACCGGCTTCTTGGCCTGGAAGGCATAGCCTTGCTGACCGTCGAGCACCTTGTTGGCGCGTTGGATATCGATGTCTTTTTCCCAGCGGGCAATGGCTACCGTGGCGACGCAGTTGCCGATCAGGTTGGTCAATGCACGCCCAATGCCCATGAACCAGTCGACCGCCAACACCAGCACCAGCCCGACCACCGGGATCGCCGGGATAGCGGTGAGGGTCGCCGCCAGAATCACCAGTGCCGAGCCCGGAATCCCATGGGCGCCCTTGGAGGTAATCAGCGACACCAGCAGGATGGTCAGCAAGTCGGTCATCGACAGCGGCGTGCCGGTGGCGTTGGCGATGAACACGATGGCCAGGGTCAGGTAGATCGAGAAGCCGTCGAGGTTGAACGAATAGCCCGTCGGAATCACCAGGCCTACGGTCGAGCTGCCAATACCCAGGTGCTCGAGTTTGCGCATGATCTGCGGCAGTACCGCATCGGAGGAGGCGGTGCCCATCACGATCAGCAGTTCTTCGCGCAGGTACTTGAGCAGCGGCAACATGCGCAGGCCGGACACGCGCATCACCAGGCCAAGCACCACCGCGACAAAGACAAAGCAGGTCAGGTAGAACAACCCTACCAGGCTGCCCAGGTGTTGCAGCGAATCCAGGCCATAGGTGCTGGTGGTGAACGCAATGGCGCCGAACACGCCGATCGGCGCCAGGCGCACGATCATGCCCATGATGCGGAAGATCACGTGGCTCAGCTCGTTGATCAACCGTGAAATGCCCGAGGCGGCTTCGCCCACCAGGTTCAGCGCGCTGCCGAACAGCACCGAGAACAGCAACACTTGCAGCACGTTGTTGTCGGCGAAGGCGCCGATCACCGAGTTGGGAATCAGGTCCATCAGGAACTGGCTGGTGCCGCGGATGTGCTGGCCTTTGTCGGCCAGTTCATTCAGGCCGGCGGAGGACAACTGCTCAAGGTGAATATTGGCGCCGGTGCCGATGCCGGTACTGAACGCCATGACCAGGCCGATCACCAGTGCGACGGTGGTCAGCACTTCAAAATAGATCACTGACTTGAGGCCGATGCGCCCGACCTTCTTCAAGTCGCCGGCACCGGAAATACCGCTGACCACCACGCAGAATACGATCAGGCCAATCAGCATTTTGATCAGCTTGATAAAGCCGTCACCCAGGGGTTTGAGTTGCGAGGAGAATTCGGGAAGGGCCAGGCCGCAGATAATGCCCAGCATCAGGCCAATCACGACTTGCAGGAAAATCGAACGCGAGCACCATCTGAGCATGGGAGGGATCTCTATTCGGTGCCCTGGTGGTTCCAGGGCTTAATTTTTGTGGTCTTACCGGTAAGTCCAGTGCGCGGCCAGTCTACGCCGGGTTTTTTTGAAATCACAAGTAAATAATCGGCGGTTGACAGTTCCCGGTCTGACCAGTTGGTCGGCAAGCGTGATGCTTGAGCGGTTGGCGGGCTGGAAAAAAATTCGCTTATCATCGCGGCTTGATTCGCGAGGTGATTGATGGACGCACCAGGACTGACCACGGACGCCACAGGGCAGACCCATTGCACCTGGCGCACGGCGGCGCCGGAATACCCGCGCTATCACGACCACGAGTGGGGCGTGCCGGTGGCGGATGATATTCAACTGTACGAGAAGATTTGCCTGGAAGGCTTTCAGGCCGGCATGGCGTGGATCACCATCCTGCGTAAGCGCGAGCAGTTTCGGGCAGCTTTCGAGGGCTTTGATTTTCGCCGCGTGGCGCAGTACGGCGAGGCGGATATTGACCGCCTGATGAAAGACCCCGGCATCGTGCGCAATCGGGCCAAGATCGTCTCCACCCTCAACAACGCGCGCAGGGCGTGCGAACTGGTGGATGAAACCGGCTCGTTGGCCCATTGGATATGGGCGTTCGAGCCAGCCGAGGAAGAGCGCCCGGCCGTGGTAGACATGGCTTACTGGACCGGCAACCCAACGTCGCCGGCGTCGGTGCGCTTATCCAAAGCCTTGAAAAAACGCGGCTGGACCTTTGTCGGCCCCACCACCATGTATGCGTTGATGCAGGCGATGGGCATGGTCAATGATCACCTGGAAGGCTGCGCTTGCCGAGCGCAGATCGAGGACCTGCGCCGCCAGTTCAAACGCCCCTGAATCCTTGGATCAAACACCCTTCAAACTGTGGGAGCTGGCTTGCCTGCGATGGCGTTGAGTCAGCCAACACATCTGTTTCTGATGTACTGCTATCGCAGGCAAGCCAGCTCCCACAATTCAGTTTTGTGGTGTGGCTGGTTACTGCGGCAGCGGCGTCAGCACCTCAGCCTTGTCATCCAGCACCATCACCACCAGCAGCTTGGCCGGCTGGGTCTGGCTGGCGTTGCTTGATTCAAAGTGTCGCGAGCCGGCCGCTTCATAGAACGACTCACCGACCTTGTAGGTAATCGCCTTTTCATCGTTGACCCGCGAGGTGATCTCACCCTCCAGCACATACGCCACGGCAGTGCCGGTGTGGCTGTGCGGCACGGTGGCCTGGCCGGGGGCGTAATCGACGGTGAGCATGATGGTTTTCTTGCCGGGCACGTTGGTCAAGGCATGTTCCTGCAGCACCTTGATGGATTCCTGGTTGTAAACCGGCTCGTGGGCGAGGGCGCTGAGCGAGGTGAGCATCAGGGTGGCAGCGAGCAGTCGTTTCATGATGAGGTTTCCGAGAAGTTCGAGACCTCTTCACCCTACGCCGCCGAGTGCACCGGACCAATGACCAATGCGCGGGAAAACCCGCTAGCCAATCTGCTGCAGAATATCGCGCAGCCGGTCCAGCGCCGGGTCGATGTCGAGCAATTCGATGGCGCCGAAGCCGATGATCAACCCTTGGCGCACGGGGGCGTCATGGAAGAACACATCCACCGGGTACACGCCCACTTCCACGCGCCGCGCCAGTTCCATCAGCAACGGGATATCCACCGGCACCTTGCACAGCGCCGCCATGTGAAACCCCGCCACGCTGGGCACCGCTTCAAACCAGGGCGCCAAGTCGCCTGCCAGGCGCTGCAGGATGCGTTCGCGGCGCCCGGCGTACACCGTGTGGCAGCGGCGAATATGCTTGAGCAAGTAGCCTTCGCTGATGAACTTGGCCAGTGCCCATTGCGGCAGGGTAGAGCTGTGCTGGTCGGTCAGTTGCTTGGCCTTGAGCACCGCGCCGTAAATGGCCGGCGGCAGCACCGCATAGCCCAGGCGCAACTCCGGCAGCAGGGTTTTCGAGAAGGTCCCGACGTACGTGACCACGCCACGGCTGTCCATGCTTTGCAGGGAATCGGTGGGGCGGCCTTCGTAGCGAAATTCGCTGTCGTAGTCGTCTTCAATGATGATCGCGCCCAGCTCGAACGCGCGCGCCAGCAAGGCTTCGCGGCGCGCCAGGCTCATGGGCATGCCCAAAGGGAATTGGTGGGACGGGGTCACGTAGATCAGCCGTGTGCCGTCCGGAATCAGGTCGACCTGAATGCCTTGCGCGTCGACCGGCACGCCGGCAACGTGGGCGCCCATGGCCATGAACAGCTGGCGCGCCGGGCTGTAGCCGGGGTCTTCCATGGCGACTGTGGTGCCCGGTTCGAGGACCACGCGGGCGATCAGGTCCAGCGCCTGCTGCGCGCCATTGGTGACCACGATGTCGTCGGCGCGGCATTTCACCCCGCGCGAAAACGCGACGTGCCCGGCGATGGCCTCACGCAGCGCGGGCAAACCTTCCGGTTGACTGTAAAAGCCGCTGTCTCGGGCGATACGCCGCAACGCATCCTGGGTACAACGCCGCCATTCATCCTGAGGGAACTGATTGCGGGTGGTGGCGCCTCCGATAAATTCATAGCGCAGGGTGCTGTCGCGCGTGGGATGGCGCATGGGCGAGGGCAGCGCCGCCCATTTGCCCAGGTTGGCGGCACAAGCCAGGTCGGCGGCGGTTTGCACGCGTTCGGTTTGCACCGTATGGGCGTTGACGAAGGTTCCGCGGCCGGTCTTGCCCACCAGCAGGCCTTCGTACGTCAGGGTGGCGTAGGTGTCGGACACAGTTTTGCGCGACACGCCGATTTGCTCGGCCAACAAACGGCTGGGCGGCAGTTGCGCGCCGACCGCCAGGCGTCCGGACGCAATGGCTTCACGTAACTGACGGTACAGCTGTTCGGCCAGGTCTTTGCGGCCGTTGATCACCACGTGCAGTTCCATGTTTCATCCCAAGGCATTCACTCTGGGCCAAGACTACTCGCTCGCGCAGCGCGCTCAAAATGGTCTGCGCATAAACCGCCCGATTGGCTATAGGGCTTATGGAACGCGGTCTCTAGGCTAGCGCACACTGACTTGCCCGCCCGAGAACCGCCCATGGAACGCCGTCTGGATTACTACACCGCCTCACCGCAAGCGCTTAAAGGCATGTTGATGCTGGAGGCGGCGACCTTTGAACTGTCCATCGAAAAACCGCTGCTGGAGTTGATCAAGATCCGCGTCTCGCAGCTCAACCACTGCGGGTTTTGCACCGACATGCATTCGATGGCAGCGCGCCAGCGTGGTGAGAGTGAGCGACGCCTGTTTGCGCTGTGCGTATGGCGTGATTCGCCGTTTTTCAGCGCGCGGGAAAAGGCCGCGTTGGCCTGGAGCGAGTCGGTGGCGACGCTGCCGACTTCAAGTGTCTCGGATGAACTCTACACGGCAGTGCGCGTGGAGTTCAGCGAGCAGGAATTGGTGGACCTGACCATGGCGGTGTCCAGCATCAGTGGCTGGAACCGCCTGGCGGTGAGCTTTCGCCAGCAACCGCCGAATGCATGATCAGGACAGGAAACCGCCGTCCACGTTCAGTGACACGCCGGTGGTGTAGCTGGAGGCGTCGCTGGCCAGAAACAGCACCGCGCCGGCCATTTCGCTCGGGTCGGCCACGCGTTTGAGCGGGATCTGCGCCAGCGCCATTTTCAGGATCGAATCGTTCTTCACCAGCGCCGAGGCGAACTTGGTGTCGGTCAGGCCCGGCAGCAGGGCGTTGCAACGAATGCCGAACGCTGCGCACTCCTTGGCGAACACCTTGGTCATGTTGATCACGGCGGCCTTGGTCACCGAGTAGATGCCCTGGAACACGCCAGGGGAAATGCCGTTGATCGAGGCCACGTTGATGATGCTGCCGCCCCCGTTCTCGCGCATCAGCTTGCCGGCTTCCACCGACATGAAGAAGTAGCCGCGAATGTTTACGTCCACAGTCTTCTGGAAGGCGCCGAGGTCGGTGTCCAGCACGTTGCAGAACTGCGGGTTGGTGGCGGCGTTGTTGACCAGAATATCCAGGCGGCCGAACTGTTCACGGATACCGGCAAACACCTGGGTGATCTGCTCCATTTCACCAATGTGGCAGGCCACGGCCGTGGCTTTGCCGCCGTCGGCGATGATTGCATCTGCCACGTGCTGGCAGCCTTCCAGCTTGCGGCTGGAGACGATCACGTGGGCGCCTTGCTGGGCCAGCAGCTTGGCGATGGCTTCACCGATACCGCGGCTGGCGCCGGACACAAAAGCAATCTTGCCGTCGAGGTCGAACAGGTGGGTCTTGGACATGAAGGGTTCCTTGTTCTTGCAGTCAGAGGGCTGATTTGGCGATGACGTTCAGGCTCATTTGCTCCAGCAGCGTGTTCATTTGGATGAACTGCGCAAAGCGTTTGTCCTGGGTCTGGCCGTGGAAGAAGCGGTAGTAGATCTGTTGCACGATGCCGGCCAGGCGGAACAGGCCATAGGTGTAGTAGAAATCGAAATTGTCGATCTGGAGGCCCGAGCGCTCGGCGTAATAATCGACGAACTGGCGGCGGGTCAGCATGCCGGGGGCGTTGCTTGGCTGGCGACGCATGAGTTGCACCGGTGCCGGGTCGGCGGCTTCGATCCAGTAGGCGAGGGTGTTGCCCAAGTCCATCAGCGGGTCGCCCAGGGTGGTGAGTTCCCAGTCCAGCACGCCAATGATCTGCATAGGGTTTTGCGGGTCGAGGATCACGTTGTCGAAGCGGTAGTCGTTGTGCACGATGCTGGAGGTCGGGTGGTCGGCCGGCATCTTGTCGTTGAGCCAGGCGCGCACTTTCTCCCAGCTCGGGGCATCTGGGGTCAGGGCTTTCTCGTAGCGATCACTCCAGCCGCGAATCTGACGCTCTACATACCCTTCAGGCTTGCCCAGGTCGGCCAGGCCGCAGGCCGCGTAATCCACCTGGTGCAGTTCGACGAACTTGTCGATAAAGCTTTTGCACAGCGCCTCGGTCTTGGTGGCGTCCAGGCCCAGTTCGGCCGGCAGGTCGGAGCGCAGGATGATGCCGTTGACGCGCTCCATCACATAGAACTCAGCGCCGATCACCGACTCATCGGTGCAATGCACATAGGCCTTGGGGCAGTACGGGAAGCCATCTTTCAACTGGTTGAGAATGCGGTATTCGCGGCCCATGTCGTGGGCGGACTTGGCCTTGTGGCCAAAGGGCGGGCGGCGCAGCACGAATTCCCGGTCCGGGTATTCGAGCAAGTAAGTCAGGTTGGACGCGCCACCGGGGAACTGGCTGATCTTGACCGCGCCGTGCAGGCCCGCAATATGCGCCTTGAGGTAGGGATCGATGAGGCTGGCATCAAGTTCTTCGCCTGGGCGAATCTGGGTCGATTGGTCGTTAAGCGCCATGCTTATCCCTTCTGCTTATTCTAAAGGCCTTGGACTATTGGCTAATCTAATGCGCACCGCCGTCCAGCGACAAGGTCGGGGCGGCTTAATAGGTTAGCGTGTTGGATGATGATCAGCGGGCCTGATGCGCTCAAATCACCAGCATCGCCCGGCCACCGGGGTTGCAGGACAGGTTGGCACCGATTTCGACTTTTGCCAGGTCAACGCCAAGGCCGGCGAGCAGGTTATTGACGATGGGATCGAGAAGCGGGCCGAGTACCCCGCCAATCACGCCCCCAAGCATTGAAAGCAAGCCATTGAGCAGGCCCGTGACCAGGCCCAGCACAGCGCCCAACAGGCTGGCGATTTTTGGCGGGTGGTTGATCAGTTGGATGCCGGTGAGTGTTTCCTTGAGGCTGCTGACGACGTTCGAGGCGGCGAATTGATAATACGTCGGGGGCAGATTGACCGCCGGCGGGTGGGTGTAGGTGTGCGCGCGTTCGGTCCGGGCCACATCGCTGTCGACGCGCACGCCCAGCCCGCCTGCCGCAAAGGCTTGCCGGTCGCCACAGACGCCGGTGCCGCGCTTGCAGGTCTTGGTACCGATATCCACCACCGGGTACTCGTCGACGTGCAGCGTTTGGGTGGATGAAAACAGGTTTTTGGGGTCAACCTGGCCAATCATCGCGTGCAGGGCCGAGGTTTCGCCAAGCACCGACAATGATTTTTTGCCACTGTCGCAACTGTAATCCGTGACCTTGGCGCTGCCACCGGCGGCCTCCAGGGCAATGTCGAGTGTGTCGCCGATCTCAAGGCTGGTGACCAGGCAACAATTGGGGTCAAGCAGCCCCAACAAGCCGCTCAGTACGTCATTGAGCGCCTGCACCACGCCCCCCAGCGCGTTATTGACCAGCGTGACGATCGGCAGCTTGACCGAAATCAAGGTGCGCACTTGCGCGGTGCGCACATAAATGGGCTGCGTGGCGATGTTCTTCGGGTCGCCGATGCTTGAGAGTTGCCCAGGCTCGATCACTTTGGTCGAGACGGTGACGCCGAGCAGCCCCAGCACATCCACCGGCAGCTCCACGGCAACGGCGCTGGCCTTGTTCGACAACTGCACAAGGCCCTGGATCAGGTTGAACAGCTGCAGTTTCACATCCAGTGCACTTTTGTCCGTGCCGTTCTGGATATTGATCAGGTCGCCCAAGTGCAGGATTTGCGTGCCCGGCGCAATCAGCTTGATGGCTTCGAGGTTGTTGATGACGAGCGTGACCGCATCGCCACCGAGCTTGAGCACGTCGATGGCGGCCTGGACCAGTTGGCCGACGGTGGCGTCGGTCTTGAGCAGCTGATCGTAATTGCCGGCGCTGACGTTCAAGCGGATGGCCAGGGCATCCAGGTACTTGAGCAAACTGATATCGGTGTTGATCAAACCGTTCCAGCCCACCGCCTCGAGCTGCAACTTGCCGCCCAGCAAGCCGCCGATCAAGGCGTTGAGAGCCACGGACTTGGTGCTGTCGACGGTCAACAAGGTGCTGCGCACGGTGAGTGACGCCACCGTTGGGGTTGGCGCGGCGGCGACCGCGGTGGCGCTCAAGAGCGTCATCATGTTGAGGGGTTGAGTCGAGAACAGCGTGAGTAAGCCATGGGCGAGGCTGGTGTGCACACGGTGGGTGGCGATGACCCGAATAGCGTCGGTTTTGGCAGGGTCGGCGCTGAAGGTGCGCATGAAGTCGGCACCGGTGGCCAGGGTGCCGCAGGCAACGGCCAGGGTGCGATTGTCGTCGACAGTGAAGTGGTTGCGCGCTGCGCTTTGAGTCGCAAACTGGGCCGCATTGTTAGTGGGCGCCGCGCACGTGCCGCTGCGGCTGACCGCTTCGAGCGCCGCTGTGTCGACCACCCGCTGTAACTTGCGCTTCTCCAGGTACAAACGGCCGCTGTCGACCACCAGCAATAGAAACAACAGCGCAATCCCAAGGGTCACCGCGCCGATCAAACCGATGGCGCCGCGCTGGCGGGCCGGGCCGAGTCCATGGCCAAACATTCTGCGTTCCTTCGCCGGTCATGCACCGACGTCCTGAGCATCCCCGCAAAGCAGTGTAGTCAGGTTTTACGTCGGCGCTGGCTATTCGCTACTAGTTGCGCGGCGGCAGCGTCACCGGTGTAAGCACTGGGCGGCCGGCAAAGTATTCCACTAGGTTATCGGCCACACGCTGCACCGTATCGTGGGCGGCTTCGGGAGACAGGCCGGCCACGTGGGAGGTGAGTACGGTATTGCTCAGGCGCTTGAGGGCGTCCGGCACTTTGGGCTCGTCGTCGAACACATCCAGTGCCGCGCCGCCGATACGCCCTTGCTCAAGAGCGGCCACCAGGTCTGCCGTGACTACCACGCTGCCGCGTCCGATGTTCACCAGGTAGCCGTTCGGTCCCAGCGCATCCAGGGCGTGGCGATCAATCAGGTGACGGGTGCTTGCACCGCCGGGCGTGGCCAGAATCAGGAAATCCGAGGTGCGCGCCAGCTCAACGGCGGTGGCGCAATAGGTGTAGTCCACGTCATCGCGGGGCTGGCGGTTGTGATAACTCACCTCCATGCCGAACCCGAGCGCCGCGCGCCTGGCGATCTCCATGCCGACCGCGCCGAGCCCGAGAATCCCCAGCTGCTTGCCGCCCAGGGACGGGCGCATCACCTTCGGCCATTCGCCGCGCCGCACGGCCGCGTCGGTCTGGGGGACGCCGCGCACCAGCGACAGCAGCAACGCCATGGCGTGGTCGGCTACCGACGGCGCATTCACCCCGGCGCCGTTGGTGACGACGATCCCGCGATTGCTCGCCGCCTGCAGGTCCACATGCTCGTAACCGGCACCGATCACGCAGATGATCTCGAGCAAGGGCAATGCGGCGATTTCCTCCGCATACAGCCCCAGCGGGCCACGGGTGAGCACGGCCTTGATCTGCCCGCCATGCGCCTTGATCGCCTGGGCGCGTTCGGCCGGCGTCGGCGCCAGAATCACGTGAAAGTCGTTGCTCTCGATGATTTGCAGGTATTCGTTGATGGTTTCAACCAGGACCAGAACAGTGGTGGACATCGGAAGGCTCTTCCTGAAGGGTTTGAAGAGTGAGTATGCGGGATTTGTAAGACAGAACGTTTTGTTCCGCCAGAAAAATCCCGCATAGACGCCGTTAGAACGCGATGCTGTGCGCTTTCACCCGCTTCACAAACGCCCCGGCCAGGGTTTCGTTGTGATGCTCGATGATCGCCTCGGCAGGCAACGCGTTGGTGTTCATGCAGGTATGGCCGTCCTCGGGCAATGTCACCGAAAACCCAAGTTCGACTGCGACTCGGCAGGTAGTGTCGATGCAGAACTGGGTTTTCATCCCCACAATCACCAGTTCATCGACCTGCGCCGCCGCCAGTTGCTGCGCCAGACCAGTTCCCAGGAAACAGCTGGGGCGGGTCTTGTTGAAGACATGGTCGCGAGCGGCGTCGACCTGCAGGCCCGGCCACAACTGCCACAACGGGCTGCCGGCTTCAATCGGGGAGCCTGAGGGGCCGGTGTGTTGGGCCACGAAGATCGGCGCGTGGGCGCTGCGCGCGCGTTGAATGAGTTGGTTGATGGTGCCCAGCACCCGTTCGCGCTCGAAAGGCTTGTCGGGCCCGTCGTACAAGCCGTTTTGCATATCGATGATCAGCAGGGCGTTTGCCATGGTCTTGCTCCTTGCAGTGGCCAGATGGCGGGGCAATAAAAAGGCCCCGTCCATTGCTGGCGGGGCCTTGGGTTGAATCCGAGGTGTTTTAGTTCAAGCACCCACAGCCACCGCACGACCCGCCATTAGCGGTCGTGGTGGTGGTGCGGGTGAGGTGCAGCGCAATAGGCTTCATGGGCCCGATCATGCTGAGACGGGCGCAGGGCTGTCAACGGGCGCGTCCGATTTCGCCTCGGGTAGCAGCGTATTTCGTGCAGCCTCCAGGAATTCGTCTGACAGGCTACTGCCGCGTGTCGCACGAGCAAGCGTGACGGCGCCGATCATCATCGCGTAGTTGGCCAGCATGGCCTGACGGTCTTGGGCCTGCAACTGCGCAAAAATCTCCAGCGACCGTTCAACACCGGCGACGAAGGTGCGCTGTAATTGCGTGTTGGCGGGCTCATGGCACATGTCCGGGGTAAAGGCCGATATCGGGCAGCCGTCGCCGGGATTGTCGCGGTGGGTGGCCGAAAAGTAGTGGCGCAAGATGGTCTCGCATGCCGATTGCGGGTCTTCACTGCGCTCGATTTTTTCCTGCCAGCCCTGGTTCGAATGCTCAAAGGCCTGCTGGCAAGCCTCGGTGGCCAGGGCTTCCTTGGACGCAAAGTGCCCGTAGAAACCACCATGGGTCAGGCCGGCGGCGGCCATCACGTCCGCCAGGCTGATGCCATGCAGCCCGCGCTCACGAAACAGGTGCGTGGCGGCCTCCACGATGATTTCACGGTTGAGTTCGGCTTGTTTGCGGGACACGCGAGGCATGACAGGGCTCTCAGAATAAAGGCGGGCATTGCCTGAAAAGTACAGCAAAGCCCGCGATTCCAAAATAGATTTGTTTGGGCATGTATTACTTCGACGCTGCTGCAGCCCTCTGGAACCGCTGCCTGCAGCGACCCCGACTGATCTGCACCGGGGCACCGTTCCTCAGCTAAGTCTTTGCTTATTCAGGAGAATCCCGGACAATCGCGCGCTTGTTATGGTCGGGGCGCTGCCTGTCAGGTTTTTCTGACTCGTCCCGGCTGTGGAAATGCGGAGATCCGACCGGATGAATGATCAGGCCAATAGCGTCGACGAACGCTATGCAACGACACCTGCAACCCTCACAGGCTGGAGCCGCCAGGACACCACCTGGATGCTCGGGCTGTTCGGCACCGCCATCGGCGCCGGTACTTTGTTTTTGCCCATCAACGCAGGTCTTGGTGGCTTCTGGCCGCTGGTGATCCTGGCACTGCTGGCATTCCCGATGACGTTCTTTGCCCACCGTGGCCTGACCCGTTTCGTCCTGTCCGGCCGTGAAGGTTCTGACATTACCGACGTGGTCGAAGAGCATTTCGGTCTCAAGGCCGGTGCACTGATCACTTTGCTGTACTTCTTCGCCATCTTCCCGATCCTGCTGATCTACAGCGTGGCCCTGACCAACACGGTCAGCAGCTTCATGGAACACCAACTGCACATCATGCCGCCGCCGCGCGCGATCCTGGCGTTTGTGCTGATCCTCGGCCTGTTGGCCGTGGTGCGCTGCGGCGAGCAGGTGATCGTCAAGGCCATGAGCCTGATGGTGTATCCGTTTATCGTCGCGTTGCTGTTTCTGGCCGTGTACCTGATCCCGCACTGGACCGGCGGCATTCTCAGCACCGCCCGTGAAGTCCCGGCGCCGTCGGCGTTGCTCAACACGCTGTGGCTGGCGATTCCGGTGATGGTGTTCTCGTTCAACCATTCGCCGATCATCTCGGCCTTTGCGGTGGACCAGAAGCGCCAGTACGGCGCCAACGCGGATGAGCGCAGCTCGCAGATCCTGTGCCGCGCGCACCTGTTGATGGTGGTGATGGTGCTGTTCTTCGTGTTCAGCTGTGTGCTGACCCTGACGCCGGCGCAATTGGCCGAAGCGAAAGCACAGAACCTGTCGATCCTGTCGTACCTGGCCAACCACTTCGACAACCCGACCATCGCCTTCGCCGCGCCGTTGATTGCGTTCGTGGCGATTGCCAAGTCGTTCCTGGGCCACTACATCGGCGCCAGCGAAGGCCTCAAAGGCCTGGTGCTCAAGACCGGTCGCCGCCCGGCGGCCAAGTCCCTGGACCGCATGACCGCCGCCTTCATGCTGGTGGTGTGCTGGCTCGTCGCCACGCTGAACCCGAGCATCCTCGGCATGATCGAGACGCTGGGCGGGCCGATCATTGCGTCGATCCTGTTCCTGATGCCGATGTATGCGATCCGCAAGGTACCGGCCATGGCCAAGTACCGCGGGCAGGCGTCCAACGTGTTTGTTACCGCAGTTGGTCTGGTCGCGATTACCGCGCTGATCTACTCGCTGCTGTCCTGACACCGAGCTGTACACCCCAAGGCCGATTCGCGCATTGCGTGAATCGGCTTTTTTTTGTGCCTGGAAACCCTGTCCTGGCTCAACCGCTGACGGGCAATGGAGGCTAAGCTGACGCAGGTTTTATTTGCCAGGATGGGCTGATTGAAAACTGCAATTGATGTGACGTCGTCCAGTCGTACCCAGGACCTGCTCGCCGGGTTATCCATTGCCGGTTTGCTGCTGCCGGAGGCTGTGGCCTATTCCAGCATCGCTGCGCTGCCGCCCCAGGCCGGGGTGATTGCGCTGTTTGCCGGGCTGGTGTGTTACGGCCTGTTCGGCACCAGCCGCTTTGCGATTGTCTCGGCCACCTCGTCTTCGGCAGCAGTACTGGCCGCCGCCACCGCCAGCCTGGCGGGCGGTGACTCGGCGCTGAGGCTGGCGCTGGCGTTCGGGTTGGTGTTGATCACCGGGGTGTTGTTCTTGCTGGCCGGGCTGTTCAAGCTTGGCGGTGTTACTTCGTTTATCGCTAAACCGGTGTTGCGCGGGTTTGCCTTCGGTCTGGCGCTGACCATCATTCTCAAGCAGCTGGCCAACGTAGTCGGTGTGCACTTGACCGACAACAACTTGATCCGCTTCCTGCCGCAACTGATGGAGCAGCTGCCCCGGTGGAACTGGCCGGCGGCGCTGGTCGCGGCGATTGCGTTGGGAGTGCTTTGGTTGTGCGCGCGTATTCCGCGCCTGCCGGGCGGGCTGCTGGTGGTGATCCTGGGCATTGTTGCCGGGCAGTACCTGGATTTACAGGCCCATGGTGTGGCGTTGATCGGTCTGATCGACTTGCGCTTGGAGTTCGGGCATTTGCCGGTGCTGCCGTTCGCCGATTGGCTGCGCCTGGGTGAGCTGGCGTTTGCCTTGGTCATGATCCTGTATGCGGAGTCCTACGGCTCCATCAGCTCGTTCGCGCTTAAACACGGCGACCGCGTGACATCCAACCGCGACTTGCTTGCGCTGGGTGCGGCCAACCTGATCTCCGGGCTGTTTCACGGCATGCCGGCCGGTGCCGGCTATTCCGCAACCTCGGCCAATGAGGCCGCCGGTGCCGGTTCACGCCTGGCCGGAATCGTTGCCGCGCTGGTGGTGCTGTTGATCGTGCTGACCGTGCTGCCCTATGTCGCGCTGACCCCGGAACCGGTGCTTGCCGCCATCGTCATCTACGCACTGGGCCGTGGCTTGAGCCTGCAGCCGCTGGGGCGTTACTTTTTCTGGCGGCGCGATCGTCTGCTGGTGATCTGTGCCGTGGCGGCAGTGCTGGTGCTAGGCGTGCTGGATGGCTTGCTGGTGTCGGTAGCGATCAGCGTGGTGCTGATGCTGCGCCAGATGTCATCGGCTGATATCCAGGTGCTGGGGCGCTTGGGTGACAGCCATGATTTTGTCGATCGTCAACACCACGCCGATGCAGTGGAAGTGCCGGGCTTGCTGATCGTGCGGCCCAGCGAGGCGCTGTTTTTTGCCAATGCCGAACGCATTCTGGGTGCGGCATTGCGCTTGATGCGCCAGTCGCCGGTGGAGGCGGTGGTGCTGAGCCTGGAAGAATCTCCGGATCTGGATGGCACCAGTATCGAGGCGCTGGCGGCGTTTTTCGCGCAGGTGCGCGGGGAGGGCAAGCGCTTGGTGCTGGCGCGCGTGCGGCATGAGGCGTTGGACGTGCTGCAAGCCTTGCCGGAGGCGCTTGCGC
Source organism: Pseudomonas sp. NFX183 (assembly GCF_047943075.1). Taxonomy (NCBI): domain Bacteria; kingdom Pseudomonadati; phylum Pseudomonadota; class Gammaproteobacteria; order Pseudomonadales; family Pseudomonadaceae; genus Pseudomonas; species Pseudomonas sp. NFX183. The sequence continues at coordinate 5,135,016 of NZ_CP181333.1, forward strand.
CACAGGTCTTGCTCAGTGGCTTGAGCGTCGACGGTGCGGTGCAGTTGGCGCTGCGGCACCAGTCCTGAGTGTGCAATACGTCAACTGTGGGAGCGGGCTTGCCTGCGATAGCGGTAGGTCAGCCAAAGATGCATCAACTGACGGACAGCTATCGCAGGCAAGCCAGCTCCCACAGGTATTTTGTGGTGGTGTCGAGGTTGTATTCCAGGCATAAAAAAACGCCGCGTACCTTGCGATACGCGGCGTCCTTTATGTCAACACACCTTAGGCTTGAATCACCGGGATGTTGGCGCTCGCTGCGATTTTGCGGAACTCGGCGATCTGGTCGAAGTTCAGGTAGCGGTAGACGTCACTGGCCATGGTGTCCAGTTTGGCCGCGTAGCCCATGTACTCTTCGACGGTCGGCAGGCGACCCAGCGTGGAGGCCACTGCCGCCAGCTCAGCCGAGGCCAGGTAGACGTTGGCACCATCACCCAGACGGTTCGGGAAGTTACGGGTCGAAGTCGACACAACGGTCGAGTTCGGTTCTACGCGTGCCTGGTTACCCATGCACAGCGAGCAGCCCGGCATTTCCATGCGCGCGCCAGCCTTGCCGTAGATGCCGTAGTAGCCTTCTTCGGTCAGTTGGTGAGCGTCCATCTTGGTCGGCGGCGACAGCCACAGACGGGTTGGCAGCTGACCCTTGACCTGTTCCAGCAACTTACCGGCCGCGCGGAAGTGACCGATGTTGGTCATGCACGAACCGATGAACACTTCGTCGATCTTCTCGCCGGCAACGCTGGACAACAGACGGGCATCGTCCGGGTCGTTGGGTGCGCAGAGGATCGGCTCGTTGATTTCAGCCAGGTCGATTTCGATGATTTCGGCGTATTCCGCGTCGGCATCGGCTTCCATCAGCTCAGGGTTGGCAACCCAGGCTTCCATCGCTTGGGCGCGACGTTCCAGGGTACGTGCATCGCCGTAGCCTTCGCCGATCATCCAGCGCAGCAGGGTGATGTTGGAGTTCAGGTACTCGGTGACGGAGTCTTTCGACAGCTTGATGGTGCAACCGGCAGCCGAACGTTCGGCCGAGGCGTCGGACAGCTCGAAAGCCTGTTCCAGCGTCAGGTCGTTCAGGCCTTCGATCTCCAGGATGCGGCCGGAGAAGGCGTTCTTCTTGCCTTTCTTCTCTACGGTCAACAGGCCAGCCTGGATCGCGTAGTAAGGAATGGCGTGAACCAGGTCACGCAGGGTGATGCCTGGTTGCATTTTGCCTTTGAAGCGCACCAGGATCGATTCCGGCATGTCCAGCGGCATGACGCCAGTGGCTGCGGCGAACGCGACCAGACCGGAACCGGCCGGGAACGAGATGCCCATCGGGAAACGGGTGTGGGAGTCGCCACCGGTGCCGACGGTGTCCGGCAGCAGCATACGGTTCAGCCAGCTGTGGATGATGCCGTCACCAGGACGCAGCGATACACCGCCACGGGTCATGATGAAGTCAGGCAGGGTGTGGTGGGTGGTCACGTCGATCGGCTTGGGGTAAGCCGCGGTGTGGCAGAACGACTGCATCACCAGATCGGTCGAGAAGCCCAGGCACGCCAGGTCTTTGAGTTCGTCACGGGTCATGGGACCGGTGGTGTCCTGGGAACCGACGGTAGTCATCTTCGGTTCGCAGTAGGTGCCAGGACGAACGCCTTTGCCTTCTGCCAGACCGCAGGCGCGACCCACCATTTTTTGCGCCAGGGTGAAGCCCTTGTCGCTTTCAGCCGGCGCTTCCGGCAGTTTGAACAGGGTCGAAGGCGGCAGGCCGAGTTCGGCACGTGCCTTCTCGGTCAGGCCACGGCCGATGATCAGCGGGATACGGCCGCCGGCACGGACTTCGTCCAACAGCACCGGCGTCTTCATTTCGAAGGTGGTCAGGACTTCATCGGTGCCGTGTTTGCAGACTTTGCCAGCATGCGGGTACAGGTCGATCACGTCGCCCATGTTCATGTTGGTGACGTCGAATTCGATTGGCAGTGCGCCGGCATCTTCCATGGTGTTGTAGAAGATGGGAGCGATCTTGCTGCCGAAGCAGAAGCCGCCAGCGCGCTTGTTTGGCACGTAAGGAACGTCGTCGCCGAAGAACCACAGTACGGAGTTGGTCGCCGATTTACGCGACGAACCGGTACCGACCACGTCACCGACGTAGGCGATCGGGAAGCCTTGGCCACGCATCTCTTCGATCTGCTTCATTGGGCCGGTCTTGCCTTGCTCGTCCGGCACGATGCCTTCGCGAGCCATTTTCAGCATGGCCAGGGCGTGCAGCGGGATGTCAGGGCGGGACCAGGCGTCCGGGGCAGGGGACAGGTCGTCGGTGTTGGTTTCGCCGGTGACCTTGAACACGCGCAGGCTGATCTTGTCGGCCAGGGTAGGGCGGTTCTTGAACCACTCGCCATCAGCCCAGGATTGCAGCACGGCTTTGGCGTGCTCGTTGCCGTTCTTGGCTTTTTCAGCCACGTCGTGGAACGCATCGAACATCAGCAGGGTGTGCTTGAGTTGGGCGGCAGCGACAGGCGCCAACTCGGCGTCGTCCAGCAGCTCGACCAACGTCACGATGTTGTAGCCGCCTTGCATGGTGCCAAGCAGTTCAACCGCGCGTTTTTTGTCGATCAGGGGAGAAGTGGCTTCGCCCTTGGCCAGGGCAGACAGGAAACCGGCCTTGACGTAGGCAGCTTCGTCAACGCCTGGTGGAATGCGGTTGGTGATCAGGTCAACGAGGAATTCTTCTTCGCCAGCCGGGGGATTTTTCAGCAGCTCGACCAGGCCTGCGGTTTGTTCGGCGTTAAGCGGCTGGGGAACGATACCCAGTGCTGCACGCTCTTCGATATGTTTGCGGTAGGCTTCAAGCACAGTTATTACCCTCATCAGTGGTCCCACGGGACGCTCATCCAGAAATGAACGGCACGCATGCGCTCGGGGGCTTTTTGGGCCGCAAAGCCAGCGCTGCCGGCATTCCTCACAGAAGCTGCTTTCAAAGTTTTACGCCTGCAGAACGGAGCTGATGAGGGTTGGCGCTGGCATTTACCTACCGGGTAATAACCATCGCCAACACCGTTCTGAAGGAACGACTGTGCTCGTGACGCTTTGAAAACAGCTTCCAGCGGATTATTGGCGCCTTACAAGGCCGGATGATTCTACGGCAAAAAAAATCTAAAGGTAAGTTGCCTAACCAAGTTTGCTGGGTGATCAACCTTAGACAAAGGGCTAACATGCGGCATTGTTTCGCGGATTTGTGTGTCATTGCCTATGCCCAACCAAACCATCAAGACCCCCTGCGTCGGCCTGTGCTCCACGGTTTACGGCGACCTCGTGTGCCGTGGCTGCAAGCGCTTCCACCACGAAGTGATCCTGTGGAATGGCTATAACGAGGAAGAAAAACGCGCGGTCTGGCTGCGGCTCGAGCAACTGCTGGTGCAGGTGATGGCCGGTAAACTTGAAGTGTTCGACCCCAAGATGCTGCGCGGGCAGTTGGAGCAGCGCAAGATTCGCTTTGTGCCGCACCAGTCCGAGTACTGCTGGGCCTACCAATTGATCGCCCGTGGCGCGCGGGTGATTTCCAACCTGGAAGCCTATGGCATGGTGCTGCTGCCAGAGTTTCGCGACTGGGCGTTGCCGGAGCTGCGCGATGCGATTGATCGGGAGTTTTTTATCCTCTCGGAGGCGCACTATCAGCGCTATATTGCCCCGGGTTTCCTGAAAGACGCGTTGGGGCACTGACGGTAGCGGGCAATGTGGGAGCTGGCTTGCCTGCGATGGCGACCTGTCAGTCGATACACCGTTGTCTGATCTACCGCTATCGCAGGCAAGCCAGCTCCCACCATGATCTTGGTCGCCTGAAAGGTTTGGGTCAGGCTTTGGTCGCCAGTTCTTCCAGGTGATCCATCAGTTCCTGCGGCTTGAGCACCAGCACATCGCTTTCCACCGCATCCAGCACCACTTCCGCCGTATTGCCAATAAGCGCCCCGGAAATCCCCGTGCGTGCCACGGTGCCAATAATCGTCACCGCCGCCTGCCACTTATGCGCCGCATGGGGAATCAGCACATCCGCCGGGCCTTCTTCGATGTGCAGATGGGTGTCGTCGATATCGAACTCGGCCTGGAACGCCTTGCACTGCTCGCGATAGCGCGCCTCGATGGTTTCCTTGAGCTGAAACGTCGGGTCACTGGCCGACAGCATCGGCGAGGGATGGGCGCTGATCACGTGCAATTGCGCCTTGGCCAGGCTCGCAATTTCGAAGCCGTGATCAATGATGGTGTTGTGCAGCGCCAGATGTTCACTGTCGTGGTTGCCCACATCGATTGCCGCCAGCACCACCTTGTCGGCCCACGGCGTCGAGGTTTTCACCAGCAGCACAGGCGTTGGGCAATAGCGCAGCAGCTTCCAGTCGGCCGGCGTCAACAAGGCCTTTTTCAGCGGGCTGTCGGCGAAGTGCTGCTTGATCACCAGCCCACAGCCCTCGGCTTGCTGCACATCGATGATGGTTTCATGCAGGCTCTCATTCCACGCCTGCTCGGTGGTCACGCTGTAGCCGTCTTCATGCAGGCCGGACTTGAGCAGGCTCAGCAGCGCCGAATGCTCGTGTTTCTTGTCGCAGACCAGCAAATGCAGGTGCGCGCCGGTGACCCCGGCGATCAGCTTGGCGCGCTTGAGCGCCAGGCTTTCCGAGTGCTCGGGCTCGATGACCACCAGGATGCTGCGGATAGCTTGCATGGACGGATCTCCAGAGACGCAAAAAAGGGGCCTTGCACAACTATAGTTGCTGCCCGCCAGACGTCATGTTGATGCACATCAAAGCCAGTGGCTGGTGGTCTGCGGCGGGGTCGGTATAATCGGCGCCCTTTTGTGATCTATTTGCCCGTGAGCCCGATGAACCTGCCCGAAATCCACGAATTCCTCGGCTGCCGCACCCCCGACGCCTGGGTCCAGGCTGCCTTGGCCGATCAGGCAACCCTGCTGATCGACCACAAGAACTGCGAATTCAAAGCCGCCAGCACCGCCTTGAGCCTGATTGCCAAGTACCACGCGCATGTTGACCTGATCAATATGATGTCGCGCTTGGCGCGCGAAGAACTGGTGCACCACGAGCAAGTCATGCGCCTGATCAAAAAGCGCAAAGTCGAGCTGCGCCAACTGCACGCCGGCCGTTATGCCTCGGGTTTGCGCAAAGTGGTGCGCAGCCATGAACCGGTCAAACTGGTGGACACCCTGGTGGTCGGCGCCTTCATTGAAGCGCGCAGTTGCGAGCGTTTCGAAGCACTGGTGCCGCATTTGGACGAAGAACTCGGCAAGTTCTATTTCGGTTTGCTCAAAAGCGAGGCGCGGCACTTCCAGGGTTATTTGAAACTGGCCTACCAGTACGGCGACGCCAAAGACATCGCCCAGGTGATCGAGCGGGTCAGGGCGACCGAGCAGGCGCTGATCGAATCACCCGACATCGAGTTCCGCTTTCACAGTGGCGTGCCAGCCTGAGGCGACGGCCACGCCCAGCAGTGCGGTGATCCCGGTCAGCAGCAGGATCACCGTTTGTGTGCCCAGCGGCGCCGCCAGCACGCCAATCAACAAACCCGCCAACGGCTGCGACAGGTTGTTGAGCAGCGTGATCACGCCCACGGTTTTGCCAAAATCCTGTACCGGAATCACGCGCTGACGGGTGCTGCGCAGGTACAGGTTAAACATCTTGTCGAAGCCGGTGATCAGCAGGAACCCAAAGGTGTAGGCCCATACGCTGGGGCTGATGGCCGTGATCAGTGCGCCCACGCCGATCATCGAATACGACAGGCCGCCCAGCACTTTCAACGGCAAGGTTGCGCGCGCCAGGTAAAACAGAATCCCGATCGTCACCACCGCGCCCGCAGCTTGCAGCAGGGCGTAAGTATCCTTGCCGGCGCCGTAGTGGCCGGTGACCATCGCCGCCGACGTGGCCAGCGTCACGCCAATAATCAGGTTCACGCCCACCGCCAGGGTGATGATCCGCTTCAATTCGGCGAGCGTGCGGATATGCCCGAAGGCAATGCGCAGCGGTTGCAGCCAGATGTCCCGGTGCTGCTCGAAGGTTGGCAGGCTCACCGCGCTGGTGTGCTGCCACAGCAGCATGGCCAGGTCCGCCAGCACAAACAGCCCGGCAACCCCCAGCACCACCCAATGCCAGGCCCATACTTCAAGCATCAGCGCCGCCAGCAGCGGGCCGAGCACCAGGCCACTCTGGTCGGCGATTTGTGAATAGGAAAGGGTCTTGGCGTAGGTGTACTGCTTGAAAATATGCGGCATCAACACTTCACGCGCCATGATGCCCTGGGTGGTCAGCACGCCGCACAGCGCCGAGAGCATGACGATCCAGTAAATGCCGTCGAACACGCTGTACAAGGCTACGGCCACTACGCAGGCCAGCGCCCGGTAAACCTGGCTGATATGCAGGATGCGCACTGGTGAAATCTTGTCGCACACCGCGCCACACACCGGGAAGGCCAGGTAACGCGGCAGCGACTCGACAAAAAACGCCAGGCCGGCCCAGGACACACTCTGGGTGGTCTGGAACACGATCAGTGGCACGATAAACAACAGAATCTGGTCCGCCAGCCGCGACAGAAACAGCGAAACAAAGAACGCCAGGTAATCCTTGCGCATACAACTCCCTGTGAATGGCGTTAAAGATTGCAGGCTATTTGTTAAAAACTCTTAAAAGCATGAAGCTTGGTCGGCCACTGATGGCCAGCGGCTTCTGTTGAGCAGCTTGCCACCTATAATGCCCGCACTTCAATCCGCGCAGCCACACTGAGAATTTATGGAAAACCTGGGTCTGAGCAAGGTCTTGCTCGTTGAGGACGATGAAAAGCTGGCAGGGCTGATCGCGCACTTCCTGTCGCAGCACGGTTTCGAGGTGCATGTGGTGCACCGCGGTGATGAAGCCCTGGCCGCGTTTCTCGACTTCAAGCCGAAAATCGTCGTGCTCGACCTGATGCTGCCCGGCCAGAGCGGCCTGCACGTGTGTCGCGGGATTCGTAACCTGTCCGACACGCCCATCGTGATCCTGACCGCCAAGGAAGACGACCTGGACCATATCCTCGGCCTTGAGTCCGGTGCCGACGACTACGTCATCAAACCCATAAAACCTCCGGTGCTGCTGGCGCGATTGCGTGCGCTGCAACGTCGCCAGGTGCCCGAACCCACCGTGCGCGGCTCGCTGGAGTTTGGCCGGCTGGCGATTGACCGCAGTTGCCGGGTGGTCAGCCTGGCCGGTGAAAAGATCGACCTCACCACCATGGAATTCGAACTGCTTTGGCTGCTGGCCAGCAGCGCGGGCAAGATCCTCTCGCGCGACGACATTCTTAACCGCATGCGCGGCATTGCCTTCGATGGTCTGAACCGCAGCGTCGACGTGTACATCAGCAAACTGCGCAGCAAACTCAATGACAACCCGCGTGAGCCGGTGTGCATCAAGACCATCTGGGGCAAGGGCTATCTGTTCAATCCATTTGCGTGGGAGGTTTAGATGCTGCGGCTGTTTCTGCGCCTGTATGTGATCCTGGCGCTGGGGTTGGCGGGCGCGATCTGGCTGGTCAACTACACCTTCGACGAGTTACTGCCCGAGGCCAACGAAACCTATAACCGCGAGGCGCTGCGCGGTCCGGCCTATGGCCTGGTGGAGCAGTTGCGGCCCTTGCAAGGCGAGGCCCGGCAGGCGCGCCTGGCCGAACTGCAGCCTCATTATGGTTTGCGCCTCAAACTGGTGCAGAGCGACACCCAGGCGCTGACCGAGCGCGAACAGCAGCTGTTGGCCGACGGCTTGCTGGTGGTGCGCGGGGATTTCATGGAGTTCCTGACCAATATCGACGGCGGGCCGCAACTGCTGGAAATCAAACTGCCGGAAGAGCCCAAGTGGCTGTACCTGTGGGCCTATGGTTTTCTCGGCTTGTGCCTGGCCATCGTCCTGTATTTCTGGGTTCGCCCGCACTGGCGCGACCTGGAGCATATCCGGCTGGCCGCGCAACGCTTTGGCGACAACGACCTGGCGTCGCGCATCCTGCTGCCGCGCCGTTCCACCGTGCGTGAGCTGGCCGGGCACTTCAACCAGATGGCCGAACGCATCGAAAGCCTGATCGCCAACCAGCGCGAACTGACCAACGCCGTTTCCCACGAACTGCGCACACCGATTGCGCGCTTGTCGTTCGAGCTTGATCAACTCAGGCAGCAGGCCGACCCGCGCCAGAGCCGTGAACTGATCGCCGACATGTACGCCGACCTGGGCGAACTGGAGGAAATGGTTTCCGAACTGTTGACCTACGCCAGCCTGGAGCGCGGCGCCACCCAGGTTACCCGTGAAAACATCGAGGCCCACAGTTGGCTCGACAGCGTGATCGGCAGCGTAGCCCTGGAGGCTGAAGCGGCGGGTGTGCAGCTGTCGCTGCGTACTTGTGAGGTCGACTTTATCCAAATCGAACCGCGCTTTATGGCGCGCGCCGTGATCAATCTGCTGCGCAACGCCATTCGCTACGCCGAGCGCCGTGTTGAAGTGTCGTTGATCAGTTTTGGCAGCGGTTACGAAGTGCGCGTCAATGACGACGGCCCGGGTGTGCCGATGGAAGGGCGGGCAAAGATCTTCGAACCCTTCCTGCGCCTCGACGCCAGCCGCGACCGCCGCACAGGCGGCTTCGGCCTGGGCCTGGCCTTGGTAAAACGGGTCAGCCAGTGGCATGGCGGCCAAGTGGAAGTGCTGGATTCGGAGTGGGGCGGAGCGTCGTTTCGAATGACCTGGGCGTATGCCGAGTAAGGCTTGGCGTGGATTCAGCAATGCCCATGTGGGAGAGGCCTTGCCAGCTCCCACAAGTTCACCGCGTTCAGCTGCCATCACCGCACGGCTTTGCTTTTCTGTGGGAGCTGGCTTGCCTGCGATGCAGGCACCTCGGTGTATCAGGTACACCGGGTTGATGCCATCGCAGGCAAGCCAGCTCCCACATTTGACCGAGTATAAACGAGCAGCACACCCATCTACCTGATGCACAGAGATCCAACTGTGGGAGCGGGCTTGCTCGCGAAGGCGGTGGTTCAGTCAGCTCATGTGTCACTGACATACCGCTTTCGCGAGCAAGCCCGCTCCCACAATTTGACCGAGTTCAGCTCCCACCTTTGACCGAGTACAAACGAGCAGCACACCTATCTACCTGATGCACTTCGAATGCTAGGGCTGCGCGGGCCAACAATCTTTGGGCGCTTTGTTGGGAAACGGTTAAAGACTGTTAACGGGTCAACCCGAGGCGCTCATGCCATTGGGCGATGGATTCTTCGGGGTATTCGTCGAACTGCAGGTCGCCTTTGCGCACGCTGACTTCAACCCAGGGCGCCCTGGAGCCGAGCATCAAGTGCGTGTGTTCCGGCGGCACCGGCAACGGCGTGTCGATGGCTGAAGCGAACGGATGAATCAGCTCCGGCCACTGCGGGCTGAACAGCCACAGTGCGCTGCCGCATTGCGAGCAGAAATGCCGTTCGGCGGTGCTCGCATGTGCACGGCTGGCGCCCCCGGGCTTGAGCCTGGCGTGGTAGATCGAAATCTGTTTGCGCCCCTGAACCTTCAGGCTTTGCGTATCACCGGCAAGGTTGATCGCATAACCGCCGCCGCCTTGGGTTTTGCGGCAGATCGAGCAGTAGCAACGCTGGTAGGGGTACGGGTGCTGGCTGGTCAGACTGAACGTCACGGCGCCGCAATGGCAGGACCCTTCGAGTTGCATGGCAGTCTCCTCTGGCAAGGTGAATGTTCAGCTTAGGCGCTTTGCGGCATCAAGGTAGCAATCAGCGCCCGAATGGTGCCCGGCAGTGCTTCCAGTTCACGCACCAGAATACTGCGCTCGCGAATGGCCCAGGGTTCATCCAGTTTGACCGCCACCAACTGCATGGTCCGGCTGTGCCGCACGGCGGCAGACTCGGGAATGATGCCGATGCCCACGCCAGCCTCGACCATCCGGCAGATCGCCTCAAAGCTCGACACCTGGATACGCAGCGACAAATGCTTGCCGAGCCGTTCCACGTGCTCGCGCAAAAAGGTTAACAGCGTGCTGCCTTCGTGCAGGCCGATATGTTGGTAGGCAAGGGTTTGTTCTAGCGTCACTGAAGGCTGGTCAGCCAACGGATGACCCACGGGCACCATCAGCACCAGTTCATCGGTGCTGAAATGCAGCACCTGCAAACCTGCCGCTTCAACCGGCCCGGCGATGATGCCCATGTCGCTGGTGCCATCGAGCACACCGCGCACGATATCGCGCGACAGGCGCTCTTGCAGGTCGACGGTCACGCCGGGGCGCTGGGACAGAAAGCCCGCCAGCACCTCCGGCAGAAACTCGGTGACCGCCGTGGTGTTAGCGAAGATGCGGATATGCCCGGCCGAATCCACGCCGTATTGGGTGAACTCGCTCTTGAGGTAATCCACCTGGCGCATGATCAGCCGCGCATGGTGCAGCAAGCGTTCGCCCGCCGGGGTGATCTCCACGCCCCGACTGTCGCGGTACAGCAGGCGCGTGTCGAGCTGGCCTTCCAGCGCCTTGATCCGCGCACTGGCGGCAGCGGGCGAGAGAAACGCGCGTTTCGCGCCTTGGGTCAGGCTGGGGGATTCGGCGATATGGATAAACAGGCGCAGGTCGGCGAGATCGAAGTGCATGCAGAACACCTATTCGGCAACGGTGAAGATCAATTGTGGGAGCTGGCTTGCCTGCGATGGCGGTGGATCGGGCAATGCATGTGCAACCTGATACATCGCCATCGCAGGCAAGCCAGCTCCCACAGGGATAGGGGGTGTGCATCAAATTGTCGGCGTTCAGCATAACCGAACGCTGGTTTATTGAAATGCAAATTCTCAGAACGGGCAGGCGCTTGCATGATCCGGTGCAGACCACCACTGCCAGAGGATGTGTACCCGATGAGCGCCACCGATTGGATCGGCCGAAGTGAAACCGCCCACGACCACCTGAGCCATAACCTGCTCAAGCGTATTGCCGCGACCTTCGGCGAAGCGGTGCCCCAGGATGGCGAGGCCGTTCCACCGTTGTGGCAGTGGTGTTTTTTTCAAGACCCGTTGCCCGAATCGGCCCTGGGCACCGACGGCCACCCGGCGCGTGGCGGCTTCCTGCCGCCGGCGGACAACCGCAATCGCATGTGGGCCGGTGGGCGCATCGAGTTCCTGCACGCCTTGCGCGCCGGTGAGGCGGCCACCCGCGAATCAACCATCACTCAGGTCGAAGAAAAGACCGGCCGCACCGGTTCGCTGCTGTTTGTCACCGTGCGCCATGACTATTCCCAGGGCGGTCGCCTGGCGATTCGCGAAGAACAGGACATTGTCTACCGCGAACCCACGCCACCCAAGCAGGGCAGCGGCGAGGCACTGGCCCAGGGTGAATGGCAGGAGACCGTCGACCCCACGCCAACCCTGCTGTTTCGCTACAGCGCCGTGACCTTCAACGGCCACCGCATCCATTACGACTACCCCTACGTCACCGGCACCGAAGGCTACTCGGGCCTGGTGGTGCATGGGCCGTTGATCGCCACCTTGAGCCTGCGCGCGTTTTGCCGCGCCCATCCGCAAGCCAGCCTGCGCCGGTTGGCCTATCGCGGCGTGCGCCCGTTGATCGCGCCGCAGCCGTTTGCGCTGAGCGGGCGCGTGACGGCACCCGGCGTGGCGCAGTTGTGGGCCGGCAATGCCGAGGGCGTGGCGCAAACAGCCGAACTGCATTTCGAATAACACCAGAACAACAGGCGGAGAGCCGTTAATGAACCCCAATGACAACGAAGAACTCAATGCCATCCGCGAAGGCGTGCGCGCCCTGTGCGCCGAATTCGATGCCGCTTACTGGCGCAAGGTCGACGAACAAAAAGGCTTCCCCGAAGCCTTCGTCAAAGCCCTGACCGACGCCGGCTGGCTGTCGGCGATGATCCCGGAAGAATACGGCGGCTCCGGCCTGGGCCTGGCCGAAGCCTCGGTTATTCTTGAGGAAGTGAACCGCTGTGGCGGCAATTCCGGCACCGTTCACGGCCAGATGTACAACATGTTCACCTTGCTGCGCCATGGCAGCGACGCGCAGAAAAGCTTCTACCTGCCCAAGCTCGCCAGCGGCGAACTGCGTCTGCAATCGATGGGTGTCACCGAGCCCACCACCGGCACCGACACCACCAAGATCAAGACCACTGCGATTCAGCGCGGCGACAAATACGTGATCAATGGCCAGAAAGTCTGGATCTCACGCGTGCAGCATTCCGACCTGATGATCCTGCTGGCGCGCACCACGCCACTGACCGAGGTGAAGAAAAAGTCCGAGGGCATGTCGATCTTCCTGGTGGACCTGCGCGAAGCCATCGGCAACGGCCTGACCGTGCAGCCCATCGCCAACATGGTCAACCACGAAACCAACGAGCTGTTCTTCGACAACCTGGAGCTGCCCAAGGGCAGCCTGATCGGCGAGGAGGGCAAGGGCTTCAAATACATCCTCGACGGCCTGAATGCCGAGCGCACGCTGATTGCCGCCGAATGCATCGGCGACGGCCGCTGGTTTATCGAGAAGGCCAGCGCTTATGCCCGCGACCGCGTGGTATTTGGCCGACCTATCGGGCAGAACCAGGGCGTGCAGTTCCCGATTGCCGAAGCGCACATCGAGATCGAAGCGGCAGACCTGATGCGCTGGCGCGCGTGCGCGGAGTACGACAGCGGCCAGAATGCCGGGGCCAGCGCCAACATGGCCAAGTACCTGGCAGCCAAGGCATCGTGGGAAGCGGCCAACGCCTGCCTGCAAACCCACGGCGGTTTCGGGTTTGCCTGCGAGTACGACGTGGAGCGCAAATTCCGCGAAACCCGCCTGTACCAGGTGGCGCCGATCTCCACCAACCTGATCCTGTCCTACGTGGCCGAGCATTTGCTCGAACTGCCACGCAGCTTCTGAGGGCCTGACCATGAGCCATACCCAAGCCCTGTGTCGGTTCCTCGCCGAGTTGAACTACGAACAGTTGCCCGACAACGTGCTGGCGCGCACCGAAGACCTGTATCTGGATTGGCTCGCCTCTGCGTTGGCGAGCAAGGGCGCGCACCCGATTTCTTTGTTCGAGCGCTATGCGCACAAGATGGGCCCGAGCAGCGGCCCGGCGCAGATCATCGTCAGTGGCGCCAGCAGCAGCGCGTATTTCGCCGCGCTGGTCAACGGCGCCGCGTCCCATCTGGTGGAGCAGGATGACCTGCACAACAGCTCGGTGCTGCACCCGGCCACCGTGGTGTTTCCGGCTGCCTTGGCCGCCGCGCAAGACCTCGGCAAATCCGGCCGCGAGTTACTGCTGGCGTCGGTGGCCGGTTATGAAGCCGGGATTCGCATCGGCGAATTCATGGGGCGTTCTCATTACCGCATCTTCCACACCACGGCGACTGTCGGCACCCTGGCCGCGGCCGTTGCGGTGGGCAAGCTGCTGGATTTCAACGAAGAACAATTCATCAACCTGCTCGGCAGCGCCGGCACTCAGGCCGCCGGCCTTTGGGAGTTCCTGCGCGATGCCGCCGACTCCAAGCAACTGCACACCGCCAAGGCTGCCGCCGATGGCTTGCTCGCCGCGTACCTGACCGCAGACGGCCTGACCGGCGCGCGCAATATTCTTGAAGGCGACCAAGGGTTGGCGGCGGGCATGTCCAGTGATGCGCAGCCGAGCAAATTGTCGGCTGACCTGGGCACGCGCTGGGCGCTGCTGGAAACCTCGTTCAAGTTTCACGCCTCGTGCCGCCACACCCATCCTGCCGCCGATGCGCTGTTGGACTTGATGCAGCGCGAAGGGCTGGGGGCTGAGCAGATCGCCCGCGTGCAAACCCGTGTGCACCAGGGCGCCATCGATGTTCTGGGCCGCGTGGCAGTGCCCGCGACCGTGCACCAGGCCAAGTTTTCCATGGGCACGGTGCTCGGCCTGATCGCCGTGCATGGCAAGGCCGGGCTCACCGAGTTTCACCAACTGGCGCTGACCGATCCTGCCGTTGCGAGCTTTCGCGACAAGGTCAGCATGACGCTGGACCCTGAAGTGGACGACGCCTACCCGCAACGCTGGCTGGGCCGCGTCACCGTCACCACGGTCGACGGGCGCACGCTGCACGGCGCCATCGATGAGCCCAAGGGCGACCCGGGCAACACCTTGAGCCGTGAGGCGCTGGCGGACAAGTTTCAGCGCCTGACCCACTTCAGCGGCGCCCGCACGCCGGCCCAGGCGGATGCACTGATCGACAAGGCCTGGAACCTGCGTAACGCCGCGTCCATGGCCCACTGGCTTTGAGGATTTGTGATGAATAATCAACGACCGCTGGACGGCATCACTGTCGTCAGCCTGGAACACGCGATTGCCGCGCCATTCTGCACGCGGCAACTGGCCGATTTGGGCGCCCGCGTCATCAAGATCGAACGCCCTGGCGCCGGTGATTTTGCCCGCGGCTACGACGAGCGCGTGCGCGGCCTGGCCTCGCATTTCGTGTGGACCAACCGCTCCAAGGAAAGCCTGACCCTGGACCTCAAGCAGGACGAGGCGGGCGCCATCCTCGACACCCTGCTGGCCGACGCCGATGTACTGGTGCAGAACCTCGCACCCGGCGCGGCGGCGCGCATGGGCTTGTCGTTTGAAGCGCTGCACGCGCGTTTCCCACGGCTGATCGTCTGCGATATTTCCGGCTATGGCGAAGGCGGGCCTTACGAGAAGAAAAAGGCCTATGACTTGCTGATCCAGAGCGAGGGCGGCTTTCTATCGGTGACCGGCGGCCCCGGTGACGACCAGATGGCCAAGGCCGGTTGCTCCATCGCCGATATCTCTGCGGGCATGTACGCCTACAGCGGCATCCTCTCGGCGCTGCTGCTGCGCGGCAAAACGGGCAAGGGCAGCCGCATCGATGTGAGCATGCTGGAAAGCCTGGTGGAGTGGATGGGCTACCCGATGTATTACGCGTTCGACGGCGCGCCGCAACCCCCGCGCGCCGGGGCGGCGCACTCGACGATTTACCCGTATGGGCCGTTTCCCACCGGCGACGGCGGCACGGTAATGCTTGGTTTGCAGAACGAACGCGAATGGGCGGCGTTCTGCGACAAGGTGCTGCTCACGCCGCAATTGGCCACCGATGAGCGTTTCTCGGCCAACTTCAAGCGTTCGGCCAACCGTGAAGTGCTGCGCCAGATCATTGTCGATAGCTTTGCGCAGCTGGACGCCGAGGCGGTGATCCAGCGTTTGGAAGACGCGCAGATTGCCAGTGCGCGTGTCAACGACATGCAGGGCGTGTGGGACCATCCCCAGCTCAAGGCGCGCGACAGCTGGCGTGAAGTCCAGAGCCCGGCCGGGCCGTTGCCGTCGCTGCTGCCACCGGCGCGTAATGCCGCGTTCACGCCGCGAATGGACGCTGTGCCGGCACTCGGGCAGCACAGCCAGAGCATCCTTGATCAGCTCGGCTATTCGGGTGAAGCCATCGACACTCTGCGTGCGCGCGGCGTTATCTAATAAGGAATTCAAGTGATGCCAAAGCCTTTGGTTCGTTCGGCCTTGTTTGTGCCCGGCAGTCGCCCGGAGCGGTTTGCCAAAGCGTTGGCCAGTGGCGCCGATGCGGTGATTGTCGATTTTGAAGACGCGGTCGAAGAGCCGCTCAAACGCCAGGCGCGGGATAATCTTGGGGCGTTTCTGCAAGGCCATCCCGAGGCGCAGGTGTGGGTGCGTATCAACGCGCCGGAGCATGCCGAGCATTTCGAAGACGTGGCGTTCTGCAAAGCCCATGCAAATGTGGCAGGCGTGCTATTGCCCAAAGTCGAGAGCGCGGCGCAGGTGGCGGTGGTGGCGGCCACCGGCAAAATGATCTGGCCGATTATCGAAAGTGCGCGGGGTTTGTTGGCGGTGGCTGAAATCGCTCGGGCGCCGCAGGTGGAGCGCCTGTCGTTCGGGGGCCTGGACCTGGCGCTGGACTTGAACCTGAGCAGCCATTCCGCGGCCGCGCAGTTCGCCCTCGACCAGGCACGCCTGGCGTTGATCGTGCATTCGCGTGCAGCAGGGCTGGTCGCGCCGCTGGATGGCGTGCACCCGGCTATCGATGACCCTGAAGGTTTACGGCGTTCGATCCGGCACGCCTACGAGATGGGCTTTGCCGGCGCGCTGTGTATTCATCCCAGGCAGGTGGCGGTGATCCATGAGGCCCTGGCGCCGAGCGCCGATGATTTGGCCTGGGCCAAACGCGTGGTGGATGCCGGCGCACACGGGGCAGGGGCCTATCAGATTGATGGGCAGATGGTGGATGCGCCGGTGCTGCTGCGCGCGCAGAGGTTGCTGGCGGCCAAGATATAGCTGACGAAACCGAATCAAAAACTGTGGGAGCTGGCTTGCCTGCGATTGCGGTGGTTCAGCTAATAAATCCACTGCCTGACACACCGCTATCGCAGGCAAGCCAGCTCCCACACTTGATCTTTATTGTTCTGAAGATTGGCGTTCGTCCTAGCCGAACGCAGGTATCTAAAATTCGAAATTCACTACACACGTGACATCAGGCACCTTGCCCTACAACACAACAATAAGAAGGTGATTGTCCATGCTCAAGCTTTCTCGGGCGCTGCTGTGCGCCGCCACGTTGTTTGCCGCGGGCCTGGCCCAGGCGGCGGACCCGATTGTGATCAAGTTCGCCCACGTGGTCGCCGAAAACACCCCCAAAGGCCAGGGCGCGCTGCTGTTCAAGAAGCTCGCCGAAGAGCGCCTGCCGGGCCGCGTCAAGGTTGAGGTGTACCCCAACTCGTCGCTGTTCGGCGATGGCAAGGAGATGGAAGCGCTGCTGCTGGGCGATGTGCAGATGCTGGCGCCGTCCCTGGCCAAGTTCGAGCAGTACACCAAGCAAGTGCAGATATACGACCTGCCGTTTTTGTTCAACGACCTGGCCGCCGTCGACCGCTTCCAGGCCGCGCAGGGCAAAGCCCTGCTGACCTCGATGCAAGACAAAAACATCCTCGGCCTGGCGTATTGGCACAACGGCCTCAAGCAACTCTCCTCCAACAAAGCCCTGCACGAACCCAAGGACGCCCGTGGACTGAAGTTCCGTGTGCAAGCCTCCAGCGTGCTTGAGGAGCAGTTCAAGGCGATCCGCGCCAACCCGCGCAAGATGAGCTTTGCCGAGGTCTACCAAGGCCTGCAGACCGGCACTGTGAATGGCACCGAGAACACCTGGTCGAACTATGAAAGCCAAAAGGTCAACGAGGTGCAGAAGTACTTCACCGAGTCCAACCACGGCCTGATCGACTACATGGTGATCACCAACGCCACGTTCTGGAACGGCCTGCCGCCGGACATCCGCACCACCCTGGACCAGATCATGCTCGAGGTCACTGTGGAGGTGAACAAGCAGGCCGAGGCGCTGAACCAGTCGGCCAAGCAGAAGATCATCGACGCCAAGACCAGCGAAATCATCGAACTGACCCCCGAGCAACGCCAGCTCTGGCGCGAAGCCATGCGCCCGGTGTGGCAGAAGTTTGAAGGCGAGATTGGCGCCGACCTGATCAAGGCGGCGGACGCGTCCAACCAGTAGTTGGGCGAGCACCCGGACTCACGGTGCAAAGGGCTTTATGTGGGAGCTGGCTTGCCTGCGATGCAGGCAACTCGGTGTATCTGAAAAACCGAGCTGCTCCTATCGCGGGCAAGCCCGGCTCTCACAGGTTGAGCCGATTTCCACCCCGACATCATTCCCGCTTCGCGAGGTTTTGCCATGCAAACGCTAAGGCGCGTCTGGGAGCACCTGGAGGAAGGTTTTATCGCCTTCCTGCTGGCCGCCATGACCCTGGTGACATTTGTCTACGTCATGCTCAACAACATCTACACGCTGTTCTTTTCCCTGGCGGACAAGTGGGCGTGGAGCAGCAACTTCTTCAACGCCCTGGGCGACCACACCATGACCTGGGCCCAGGACATGACCTGGAGCGTGGCGCTGACCAAGGCCATGTTCGGCTGGCTGATTTTCTTCGGCATCTCCTACGGTGTGCGCACCGCCGGCCACCTTGGCGTGGACGCGCTGGTCAAGCTGACCAGGCGCCCGGTGCAACGCTTGCTCGGCATGCTCGCGTGCCTGTGCTGCCTGGCCTACGCGGGGCTGTTCATGGTCGCCAGCTACAAGTGGGTGAGCGCGGTAATGACCGCCCATATTGGCGCCGAAGACCTCGACCAATATGGCGTGGACGTCGGCGACATCGTGATCATCGTGCCCATCGGTTTTGCCCTGGTGTTTATCCGCTACCTGGAAATTTTCTACCGCATCTTTACCCACCGTCAGGTCGGGTTGGGCCTGGCCGACGAGGCCGGCGAGGCCAGCAAGTTGGCCGGCAGCCATGAGGAGCGTCACTGATGGCCGTGCTCTGTCTGTTTTTGCTGCTGTTCGTGTTCATGTTCCTCGGCGTGCCGATCGCGATTTCCCTCGGGCTGTCCGGCGCGGTGTCGATCCTGATGTTCAGCCAGGACTCGGTGAGTTCGCTGGCGATCAAACTGTTTGAAACCTCCGACGCCTACACCTTTCTGGCGATTCCGTTCTTCCTGTTGTCCGGTGCGTTCATGACAACCGGCGGCGTGGCGCAGCGTTTGATCGACTTTGCCAACGCCTGTGTCGGCCACATCCGCGGCGGCCTGGCGATTGCGGCGGTGTTGGCGTGCATGCTGTTTGCCGCGCTGTCGGGCTCATCGCCGGCGACGGTGGCAGCGGTGGGTTCGATTGCCGTGGCGGGCATGGTGCGCTCCGGTTACCCGAAGGAATTCGGCGCGGGGATCATCTGCAATGCCGGCACCCTGGGCATTCTGATTCCGCCCTCGATTGTGATGGTGGTGTACTCGGCGGCCACCGAAACCTCGGTGGGCAAGCTGTTTATGGCCGGTGTCATTCCGGGCTTGCTGCTGGGCTTGATGTTGATGGTCGCGATCTACATCGTTGCGCGCATCAAAAAACTGCCGGCTCAACCGCGTGCGACCTTTCGTGAGTGGCTGACCTGCGCGCGCCGCGCATTCTGGGGCTTGCTGTTGCTGGTGATCATCCTCGGCGGCATCTACAGCGGCATGTTCACCCCGACGGAGGCCGCGGCGGTGGCGGCGGTGTACTCGGCGTTCGTGGCGTTGTTCATCTACAAGGACATGAAATTTCGCGACTGCCCCAAGGTGTTGCTGGAGTCGGGGCGCCTGGCGATCATGCTGATGTTTATCATCGCCAACGCCATGCTGTTCGCCCACGTGCTGACCACCGAGCAGATCCCGCAGGAAATCACGGCCTGGGTGATCTCTGAAGGCCTCACGCCGATCGGCTTTCTGATCATGGTCAATATTGTGTTGCTGGTGGCGGGCAGCTTTATGGAGCCCTCGGCCATCGTGTTGATCCTGGCGCCGATCTTCTTCCCGATTGCCATGAAGTTGGGCATCGACCCGATTCACCTGGGGATCGTGATGGTGGTGAATATGGAAATCGGCCTGGTGCACCCACCCGTGGGATTGAACCTGTTCGTGACCTCGGCGGTGACCGGCCTGACCCTGGGGCAGACCATCCGCGCGGCGTTGCCGTGGCTGATGATCCTGCTGGTGTTCCTGATTATGGTGACTTACCTGCCGTTCA
Organism: Pseudomonas sp. NFX183; assembly: GCF_047943075.1. Taxonomy (NCBI): domain Bacteria; kingdom Pseudomonadati; phylum Pseudomonadota; class Gammaproteobacteria; order Pseudomonadales; family Pseudomonadaceae; genus Pseudomonas; species Pseudomonas sp. NFX183. The sequence continues at coordinate 5,154,629 of NZ_CP181333.1, forward strand.
TTTCGCTGGCGTTGCCGCACTGGCTGGGGATGTAACACTCAACAACACAGTAATACTTTGTGGGAGCCGGGCTTGCCCGCGATGAGGGCGTGCCAGACGCTGCATATGGCGACTGACACACCGCTATCGCGGGCAAGCCCGCTCCCACAGTTGATGTGTGCGAGGCTTTAGTGATCCATCGCGCTCAAGATCGCGTGCGCCACCTTGACCCGTTCAGCGTTGGGGTAATTCTTGTTCGCCAGCATCACCACGCCCATGTCCTTGCTCGGCACGTACACCACGTACGCCCCGAAACCGCCAGTCGAGCCGGTTTTGTTGTACAGCACATTGGCCGGTTGCGGCTGTGCGGGCGACAGCCAGTTGACCTTGTGCGGCTCCATTGCCATAGGCGTGGAGTTGCCCTCCAGCAAGTCTTGCAGCGTGACCGGGTAAGGGTAGCGCTCCCAGCCCAGGCCCTGGGTCATGCCGTTCACGGTGTAGTAGCCCGCGTGGGTGGTGGCAATCGCCTGTTGCAGCGGCTTTTCCAGGGTTTGCGGGTGCAGGTTGACCATCACGTAGTGAGCCAGGTCGTGGGCGCTGGTCTTGATGCCGTAGGCTTCGCTGTCCAGCGCGCCGGGGCTGACGCGTACGGGCTTCTGGTTGTTGTCGTAGCCTTGGGCGTACAGCGCGGATTTGTCCGCGGGCACGCTGACGTGGGTGTTGGTCAAGCCCAGCTTGGGCAGCAGGGTTTTTTCCATGGCCACGTTGAACGGCTGGCCCAGGCTTTGCGCCGCCAGATAGCCGAACAACCCGATGCTCGGGTTTGAATACAGGCGTTGTGCGCCCGGTGTGTAAGTCGGTTTCCAGTGCTGGAAGTAGCCGAGCATGGTCTCGGCGCTGTCGGCCGCGTCCGGGAATTGCAGGGGCAGGCCGCCGGCGGTGTAGGTTGCCAGCTGCAGCAGGCTGATCTTGTCGAAGGCGCTGCCGGCCAATGCGGGCAAGTGCTGGCTGGCGGTGTCCGAGAGCTTGAGCTTGCCGGTCGCCTGGGCGTAACCGCCGAGGGTGGCGGTGAAGGTTTTACTCACCGAGCCGACTTCAAACAGGGTGTTTTCGCTGACCGGCTGCTGGGTCTCTTTTGAGGCCGTGCCGTAGTTAAAGTATTGCACCTTGCCGTTCTGGACCACGGCGACCGCCAGGCCCGGAATGGCCTGTTGTTGCATCAACGGTTTTACGCGGGCGTCTACCACGGCCTGCAGGTCAGTTGCCGCAACGCAGTTGCCGGCAGCGATGAATACGGCCAGGGCGGTTAGTTTACGCACTCCAAACAGAGAAAGTTGGGGCATGATGTCGCTTCCATGAGGTGATCGATTAAATAGAAAGCCTGCGCAGGCGGGGCAAATGTAGGCAGTTTGCCGGCCGCGATCAAACGATCATATCTCGCACCAGCCATTAGAAAATCTGGGGTCAAGCATGCTGCGTTCCCATCTGCCGCTCAATGCCTTGCGCGCCTTCGAGGCGTCGGCCCGCCACTTGAGCTTTACCCGGGCCGCCATTGAGCTGTGCGTGACCCAGGCGGCGGTCAGCCATCAGGTGAAAAGCCTTGAAACTCAACTCAATGTCACCTTGTTCAAGCGCCTGCCACGCGGCTTGATGCTCACCCGTGAGGGCGAGACCCTGCTGCCAGTGGTGCGCGAATCGTTTGACCGCATTGCCCAGACGCTCAGCCAGTTCGAAGGCGGGCATTACCGCGAAGTGCTCACCGTAGGCGCGGTGGGCACCTTTACCGTGGGTTGGCTGCTGCCACGCCTGCCGGACTTTCAGGCGCGCTACCCGTTTATCGACCTGCGCCTGTCCACCCACAACAACCGTGTCGACGTGGCCGCCGAAGGCCTGGATTACGCGATCCGCTTCGGCGCCGGCGCCTGGCACGGCACCGACGCCTGTGAATTGCTGGCGGCGCCGTTGACCGTGCTGTGTACACCCACGCTGGCCGAGCAATTGCGCACGCCGGCCGACCTGTTGAAACACACGCTGCTGCGCTCCTACCGCGCCGATGAGTGGACCCAATGGTTCCAGGCCGCAGGCCTGCCCGCCGACACCGTCGTGCCGCGCAGCATCGTCTTCGATTCGTCGCTGGCAATGATGGAAGCGGCGCTGCAAGGCATCGGCGTGGCGCTGGCCCCGGCGATGATGTTCTCGCGGCAATTGGCGACGGATGTGATTCGCCAGCCGTTCAACGTTGGCATTACCACCGGCAGTTATTGGCTGACGCGTCTGCAGTCGCGGGCCGAAACCTCGGCGATGCTGGCGTTCAAGGGCTGGCTGCAAGCCGTATCCGCCGACGCCTGACTCGTGCCATTCTCGACCTGGGCCATCGAACTGATCAACAGGAGAGCCGATGCAGACTTCCGGCGTGGACATCCGTCAACTCAAGGCCTTTGTGGTGGTGGCCGAAGAGCTCAGCTTCGTGCGCGCCGCCACGCGCCTGCATGTGTCGCAACCGGCCTTGTCGCAGACCATTCGCCAGTTCGAGGCGCTGCTGGATGTGCAACTGTTCGAACGCAATACCCGCAACGTTGCGCTGACCGGCGCCGGCCAGGCGCTGTTGCTGGAGGCGCGGGAAGTTGTGAATGGCGTCGGCCGCTTGGTGCAAACCGCCCGCGAGCACGCGCGCGGTGTGCGCGGTTGCTTGAACGTGGGCTTCCTGATCGGCGCCGGGGTCGACCTGATGCCGCAGATCCTCAGCGTGTTCGCCAAGCGCTACCCCGAGGTCGAACTGGTGGTGCGCGAGTACGACTTCGCTTCACCTCTGGCCGGCATCGATGCCGGCATGGACGTCGCGGTGCTGCGCCCACCGTTGGGGCTGCCGGCAATCGAGTTGCACACGTTGGTCGCCGAGCCTTGCGTGGCCTGCCTGGCATCCAGCCATCGACTCGCGGGCGAAAGCCGCGTCAGCGTGCATGACCTGCTCGATGAGCCGATCATTGCTGCGCCGGGCAGTGGCGTCTGGCGCAGTTACTGGACCGCCGATGCCTACCGCAACGGGCAGCCGGCGCGGATCGTGCACGAAGCCTCGACGGTGGAAACCGAATTGCAGGCGGTAGCGTCGGAGCGCGGAATCAGCATCACGGCACTCTCCACCGCACGTTTTTACGCACGGCCCGGCCTGGCGTTCCCGGTGATCAGCGACATGCCGATGTGCGAAGTGGCGGTGGCCTTGCCGCCGCACCCGAGCATGGCCGCGCGCAACTTCGCCGAACTGGCCGTGGAAGTGGCGAGCAGCCGCACCTAGTCAGGACAGGTCGTGCAGCGATTTGCCGTTCGGCGCGCTGACCTGCCATTCGCAAAAGCGCACTTCCAGACCGCCGCGTTCAGGCGTGCAGCAGTACGGCCCGACTTGATACGACGGCGCGACAGGGAAGGGCGCCAACCGCACCAGCGGCCAGCTCACGCCGTCCACCGAGACCTGCACGCGTAATACGCCGTTGGCCACGGTTGCGCGAATCCAGAAGGCTTGCGGGTCACCGGGGAACACGCCAGTGGCCCAGTCCGACACGCCATCGGTCAACACACTGCTGAGCAGCGTCACGCCATCGGACAGCTCGGCGCCGACCTTCACCCACTGCGTTTCATCAATCCGCACCATCAGCCCGGCCTGATCGTACAAGTGCGCAAAGCCGCCCTGGATTTTCACCTGGGCGGTGAATTCCCCCGGCGTTTGCACAAACAGAAAATGGCCGTTGTCACGCACGAAGCCGTAGTGGGTTTCGCGCCAGAAATCGGTGTGGGCATCGGTGGTGACCGTCAGCCTGTCGTCTTCGCGGGTCCACTGTTGTGGCGGGTTGAGCCAGGTAGCCTGGGCAAACATCGATAGACCTCCTTGAGAGTGACAAGCAAAACCCCGTTGCCGGGGTTTTGTGCGTGGCTAGTGATCGAGCAACTGACTGCTCGGCCCCGCGCTGCCGTTGTTGAGGCGCTTGCGCAGTGAGAACAGCCACCACAGCACGCCGACCGCCAGTGTAACGCCAGTGGTGATCGCGCCGGTGCGGCTTTCTTCAGGCACGCTGAGGGTGAGGATCACCGCGATGGCCCAGGCGCCGCCCAGCAGGATCATCGGCAACAGCCAGCGGCCCAGGCTGAACACACCGTCCGGGGCGCCGGGCATGCGGCCGTTGCGGTAGGCGAGGAAGGCGGCGATCAAGGTCAGCAGGTAGGTGCAGTAGTAGGTCAGGCCGACCATCGAGTAGATCGCCGTGACAAACCCGCCGCTGGCCAGGTTGAGCAGCACGGCGATGGCAGTGATCAGCACGATGGCCGCCACTGGCGTGCCAAAGTGCGGGTTGATCTTCGCCAGCACCTTGGAGCCCGGCAGCATATTGTCCCGCGACAGCGCGAAGGTCATGCGCGTGGCCACTGCCATATTGGCGATCAAGCACGCGAGGATCGAGGCGAAGGCAATCACGATCATACCGATGCCCGCCGCGTCGCCCAGTTGCAGGCGCACGATATTGATCACCGGGTTTTCACTGTGGCTGAGCAGCTCGCTGACCGAGCCCGGTATCGCAATGCTCAGCAGCGCAAACACCACGAAACCCAGCACGCTGGACACCAGCACCGCGCGAATCATCGCCCGGGGCGCGGCGCGGCGCGGGTCTTTGGTTTCTTCGGACAGGTCAGCAGCGCCTTCCCAACCCAGCAGCACCGACACTGGCAACAAGGTGGCGAGGGCGAGGGTGGTGAAGCTGATGTCGCCGCCACTCACGGGCTTCGCCGAGGTCAGGATCGCCACGCCTTGGGTGTGTTCGAAGAAGAAAAACACGCCAAAGAACAAGGCAATCGCCAGCAGCACCGTGCCGATGATTTCGATGATCGCGCCGATGTCGTTGATCCGCGTAGCCAGGCGAATCCCGCAGATATTCAGCAGCCCTACCACCAGCGTCGCGCCGATGCTCAGGCCCTGGATCTGGCCTTGTGTAGGGTTGGCCCAAATCTCGGGGGCGAACACCGTGCCGATGGCGGCCGAAGTGGCCGCCGTGCCGGCGACAAACGAGGTGAACGCTACCCAGCCAGTGAACCAGCCGAAGTGATTGCCGGCCAGGCGGCTCGACCACTGATAGGCGTAACCGGTAAGCGGAATACGCCCGGCCAAATGGCAGTAGACCATCACGATGCAGCACACCAGCGGGATCACCAGCAGCCATAGCAGGATGCCGATGCCGCCGACGCGGTTGAACGGGTCGGCAAACAGCGTGACCACGCCGGTGTTGATCGAGACCATGGAGAAGGCCAGGGCAAACGAGGTGAAGGCACTCATGGTGCGGTGCATCTTTTGCTCGTAGCCAAGGCTCGCCAGGTCGGCGTCGTCGCTGGACAGCGTGGCTTGGCTATTCGGTGGGGCGGTGACGGGGCTTTCGACAATCGTGCTCATGGCCGTTGCTCCTCGATGATGCCGATCACTTCATCCAGCACGTCGAGGGCCTTGGCCAGCAGTGGGCGCTCGATGTCCAGCGGCGGCTTGACCTTGATCAGGTTGCCCAGGCCCGCGTAACGGCTCTCGCCGAACAATACGCCGCGCTCCAGCCCAAGGCGATAGACCTCTTGGGATTCACGGCATGCGGGCTCTTTGGTGGTGCGGTCCTTGACCAACTCAATGGAGGCCATCAGGCCCGGGCAGCGCACGTCGCCGATCAGCGGGTGACGGGTTTGCATCTCTTTGAGCCGTGCGGTGATGTATTCGCCCGAGTCGCGCGCCTTGTCGCACAGACCGTCGGCGACGATGGCTTCGACGGCGGCGTAACCCGCGGCCAGCGAAACGGGAAAGTGGCCAAAAGTCAGCGCTTCTTCACCTTCGTCAAACCACTTGAGTGTGTCGTCGGCCAGGATGCCGGCCAGCGGAAAGCCGCCGCCCACGCCTTTGCCGAACACGATGATGTCGGGCAGTACGTCGTAATAGTCCGCCGCCCACATCGTGCCCATGCGCCCGAAACCGGTTTGCACTTCATCAAAAATCAGTAACACGCCGAGGCGATCACAGATCTCGCGCACGCCTTTGTAGTACGAGCGCGGAAACTCGATGTGCCCGCCATTGCCCTGGATAGGCTCCATCATCACTGCTGCCACACCGCCGTCGACGCCCTTGAGAATGGTGTCTTCAAGCAGACCCAGGCACAGCTGGGACTCGGTTTCCGGGTCCAGCCCGAGTCGGGTGCGATACGGGTTCGGGTGCGGCACGCGGGTAAAGCGCGGCTGAATCGCCAGGAATGGGTTATTCGGGTGCGGCCAGCTGGCGCCGAGGGTGGCCAGGGAGCGGCCGTGGTAACCGTCTTGCAGCACCAGCAGGTTCTGCGCGCCGGGACGGTTTTTGAACGCCAGTTTCATCGCCATTTCACCGGCGAGGCTGCCATGCAGGGCAAAACCCATCTGGTTGAGCGAGGCCGGCGAGACTTCGCGCAGCTTCGCCACCAGCCGGGTGTGGGCGGGGGAGCCGAAGTTGGGGCGGATGTGGGTCATGTCGCGCAGTTGCGCAATCGCCGCCTCCACCACGCGCGGGTCGTTGGCCCCCAGGTTGTTCGACCATGCCTGGGCGGTGCAGTCGATGTATTCCTTGCCTTGGTCGTCCCACACCAGCGAGCCACGGGCCTTGACCAGGTTGATCTTGGTGGGCGCCTGGAGTGCAGTGTTCATCACGTCATTCATCTGCTTTATCTCTTTTTTTAGGGCGGCAGTGTTTGTGGATGTGTGCAGTTAGGGTTGTGACTCGCTGCATCGAGTAAGGCCGATGCTAGCGCGCAGGGGCGGGCGATTAGAAAGACGGATTAGCGACGGATTATTTGGTGTGGCTTATGAATTGAAACAGGCTCTTTGCCAGTTTTTTTGAAACATAATGAAACATTCCTTGTGGGGCTACGCTCTACCGCATCTCCCCGTACTGAGTTCATCCATGAAAACCCCGCGCCCCGCCGACCGCATGCCCCACCTCACGCAACTGCGCAACTTGAAGATGGCGCGCTCCGCCCACGCCTATGTGCGCGGCAGCACGGTGCAGTTTTATGAATGGCTGCACAGCCAGCCAGGCCGCCGCTTGCCGCACGGCCCGGCGATCTGGATCTGCGGCGATTGCCACGCCGGCAACCTGGGCCCGACCGGCGATATCAAGGGCCGTATCGACATGCACATCCGCGACCTTGACCAGACCGTGATCGGCAACCCGGCCCACGATCTGGTGCGCCTGGCCTTGTCGTTGGCCACCGCCGCACGCGGCTCGGACCTGCCGGGAGTGACCACCGCGCGCATGCTTGAAGAGATGATCGGCGGCTACGAACAAGCCTTCAAAGACAAGCCCGACGAAGTGCCGCCACGCCCATCCCAGGTCAAGGCCGGCATGCGCAGCGCGGTGGAGCGCACCTGGAAAAACCTGGCGCGTGAACGCATTGAAAACGTGCGGCCGACGATTCCACTGGGCAAGCACTTCTGGTCGCTGTCGCGGGCAGAAAAGGGCGCCCTGCAAACCCTGTGCGCCTCGGATGAAATCCACCAGTTGGTCACCTCGCTCAAAGGCCGGCCCAAAGACGCCAAGGTTGAACTGCTGGACTCAGCCTATTGGGTCAAGGGCTGCAGTTCCCTCGGCTTGCTGCGCTATGCGGCACTGCTGGGCGTGGGCGACAAGGATGATCAGGAATATTGCCTGATCGATATCAAGGAAGCCGTCGGCGCCGCTGCACCGCGTACACCACGCGCGAAGATGCCCCGCGACAATGGGCGACGGGTGGTGGAAGGCGCGCGCCAGCTGTCGCCGGGCTTGGGTGAGCGCATGCTGGCGACGCGCTTTTTGGATCACGGATTCTTCATCCGCGAGCTGCTGCCCCAGGACATGAAGCTGGAGCTGGATGAGCTCAGCGAAACCGACGCCATGCACGCCGCCGGCTACCTGGCCCGCGTGGTCGGCATCGCCCATGCCCGGCAAATGGACCGCGATACGCGCAAGCAGTGGATGGGCGTGCTGCAGGAAAACCGCTCGAAACAGCTGGATGCGCCGTCGTGGTTATGGACCAGTGTGGTGCAGTTGGTGGGGAGCCATGAGCAGGGTTATCTCAACCATTGTCGGCGGTATGCGTTGGAGCATTGATCTGGAAATCAGCGAAGAGCCAATGTGGGAGCTGGCTTGCCTGCGATAACGGTGGGTCAGCCAGCCTATTGGTTACTGACAGACCACCATCGCAGGCAAGCCAGCTCCCACAGTTTTTTACTGTAAAAATTGAAAATCGGGGTCAGACCACGGTTTTGGATTAAGCGTGGTCCGCCCCTATTTCTAAGCTGAGAGCTGGCTTGTTGTGGCGAGCGGGCTTGCCCCGCGTTGGGCTGCGCAGCAGCCCCAGAACAGTCACCGCGCCTTTCCAGCATGATTGAGTCGTCAGGTTTTAGGGCCGCTTCGCGCCCCAGCGCGGGGCAAGCCCGCTCGCCACGACAAGCCAGCTTCCACATTTTAGAGTGGGGTCAGGCCAGGTATTTATGGAACCAGCCGAGCGTTCTTTCCCACGCCAGATTCGCCGCCGCCTCGTCATACCTGGGGGTTGAGTCATTGTGAAACCCGTGGTTGGCGCCCTTGTAGATGTACGCCTCGTACGTCGTGCCCGCCGACTTCAAGGCCTTCTCATACGCCGGCCAACCTTCGTTGATCCGCGTATCCAGCTCGCCGTAGTGCAGCATGATCGGCGCCTTGATCCGCGGCACATCTTTTGCCTCCGGCTGCTTGCCGTAGAACGACACCGCCGCGCCCAACTCCGGATAAGCCACCGCCGCGGCATTGGTCACGCCGCCGCCATAGCAGAAGCCGGTAATCCCGACTTTGCCGGTGCTGTTGTCGTGGTGCATCAGCCATTCGATGGCGGCGAAGAAGTCGTTCATGAGTTTTTCCGGGTCGACTTTCTGTTGCAGTTCCACGCCTTTTTCATCGTTGCCCGGGTAGCCGCCCATGGAGGTGAGGCCGTCCGGCGCCAGGGCGATGAAGCCGGCTTTGGCCAGGCGGCGGGCGACGTCTTCGATGTAGGGGTTCAGGCCACGGTTTTCGTGAACCACTACCACGGCTGGCACCTTGCCGCTGGCGTTGGCCGGGCGTACCAGGTAGCCGCGCACCGTGCCGTTGCCTTTGGGCGAGGGGTAGGTGATGTAGTCGGCGATGATCTCCGGGTCGGTGAACTTGACCTGTTCGGCCAGCGCATAGTTGGGGCTCAGAGCCGCCAGCAGCGCAGAGGCGGTGAGGCCGCCGAAGGTGAACAGCGCGGCGCGGTCGAGAAATTCGCGGCGGTTGAGCTTGCCGTGGGCGTAGCCGTCGTAGAGCTCCAGCAGTTCGGGGGCAAAGTCTTTCGCGGTGAGACGAGTCATCGGTGCATTCCTCGATTAGCGGTGGCAATCAATGTAGACCAGGATCAGCCCGCGCGACCATGCGCGGCAGCGGCCAGTTGGTCGGTATCGACGCGCACGAACACCGAGTCACCGATGGCAGTGAGCACGTCACCTGCGTACACCTCGCAGACCACGCGGCTTTTGCGTCCCACCTCGCCCTCAACCCGCGCGCACAGGCTGAGCGTGACGCCCATGGGCGTGGGCTTGATGAATTTGATGCCGAGGTTGCCGGTGACGCAATCGATGCGCGGCAAGCTGCCGGGTGCACGTTGCTCGGCGCGGTAGTGATAAGCCATGGCCGTCCAGTTGGAATGACAGTCCACCAGCATGGCGATCAGGCCGCCGTAGACCAGGTCGGGCCAGCCGCTGTATTTGGCCTCGGGTTGATGCTCGGCGATGACATGGATGCCATCGGCGTCCCAACGGCTTTTGATGTGCAGGCCATGCGGGTTGCTGCCGCCACAGCCGTAGCAGATGCCTTCGGGGGCGGTGGTGTCCTGCAGAGAAGGAGTGGGCATGAAAAGTCCTTATTGTTTTTCGCGACTACTCTGTTTAGCAGGACGCGCGCCCGATGGGAATAAATCCATGCCATGGCGTGTTAGCTCAGCACGTGTGTCCTTTTCTCTCGCGGAGCGTTTCATGAAGCGTCGAATGTCCAAGGTGTTTTTGCTGGCCCTCGTCTTCGGTTGGTTTTCCAGCGCGCAGGCCGTGGAATACAAAGACGTCAACCGCACCGCCAGCCAGATCAGCTTTACCTTCCAGCAGTTCGGGCAGCGGGTGTATGGCACCTTCAGCGACTTTGAAGGCACCCTGACGTTCGATACGCAAAAGCCCGAGGCGGCGCATGCGTTGCTCAAGATCCAGCTCGCCAGCATCGACGCCGGCAGCCCGGACGCCAATACCCAACTGCAACAACCGGCGTGGTTCGACACCACGGCCTATCCGGTTGGCGTGTATGAGTCCAACGGCGCCATCGCGTTGGGCGACAACCGCTACACGATCACCGGCAACCTGACGATCAAGGGCATCACGCGGCCGGTGGACATCACTGTGCTGCTCAAGGAGCAAAGCGGCATCGGCGTGTTCGACGGTGAGTTCGTGCTCAAGCGCGACGACTTCAAGATTGGCGAAGGTGAGTGGGCGGGCAACAGCGTGGTGTCCAACGACATCACCATCAAGTTCAAGATGGTTGCGCCGCAGCGTTAGCGCGCGAAGCGCTTCGCACCGGCCACGCAGCCGATCACCGCAACCGTCACCAGCACCATGCCGAGGCTGACCTGCTCATGCAGCAGGCCTGCCGCCAGCGCCAGGCCAAAGAAGGGTTGCAGCAACTGCAACTGGCCGACGGCGGCGATGCCCCCCTGGGCCAGGCCGCGGTACCAGAACACAAAGCCGATGAGCATGCTGAACAACGCCACATAGCCCAGGCTCAGCCAGGCCGGCAGGCTGATGCCGGTCAAGGTCGCGGGGGCGAGGATCAGACTCAGCGGCGCCACCACTGGCAGCGACACCACCAGCGCCCAGCAGATCACCTGCCAACCCCCCAAGGTGCGCGACAATTTGGCGCCCTCGGCATAGCCCAAACCGCATGCCAGCACCGCCAACAGCATCAGCACGTCACCCACGGGCGCGGCGCTCAAGCCTTGGGCGACGGCGTAACTCACCACCAACAGGCTGCCGAGCATCGAAAACAGCCAGAACACCGGGCGCGGCCGCTCGCCGCCACGCAGCACGCCGAATACCGCCGTGGCCAGCGGCAGCAGGCCGATGAATACGATGGAGTGCGCCGAGGTGACGTGTTGCAATGCCAGTGCCGTCAGCAGCGGGAAGCCAATCACCACACCGAGCGCGACGACTGCCAGCGGCATCCACTGCGCGCGCGCGGGGCGTGTCTCCTTTAACACACCGAGCAGGCACAGCCCCAGCGCGGCGGCCAGGGTGGCGCGGATCATGGTCAGAAATACCGGGTCGAACTCCATCACCGCCAGGCGCGTCGCCGGCAGTGAGCCGCTGAAAATGAGCACGCCAATAAAACCGTTGATCCAACCTTGAGTGCTGCTGTCGAGGCTGTTGAGGCGAAGGGTGCGTTCCATGGGGGTGTGCCTGAAAAGGTTAGGTTGCGTTTGGCTATCCTAGGATTGAAGATTAAGACAATCAAAAAATTGTCATGGATACATCACCTATGCCACGTGCTCGCTACAAGTCGTTGGTCGATGCTTTTGCCGCGGATATCCGCAGCGGTGCGCTGCCACCCGGCACGCGCCTGCCCACCCACCGGCAATTGGCCGCCGACCATGGCCTGGCGCTGGTCACGGCCAGCCGGGTGTACAGCGAGCTTGAGGCGATGGGCCTGGTCAGTGGCGAAACCGGGCGCGGCACTTTCGTGCGCGAGATCTCGTTGCCGCCGGGGCAGGGCAGTGGGCAGATGACGGTGGCGACGGGCATGCTCGACCTCAATTTCAACTACCCGTCGCTGCCAGGCCAGGCCGATTTGCTGCGCACGGCGTTGCGCCAACTGGCGCTGTCGGGCGACCTGGAGGCGCTGCTGCGCTACCAGCCCCATGCCGGCCGCCTGCACGAGCGCGCGGCGGTGGCGCGGCACCTGTTGAGCCGAGGGCTGGTGGTGGAGGCCGAGCAAGTGCTGGTGGTCAGCGGTGCCCAGCACGGCTTGGCGGTGACGATGATGGCATTGCTCAAACCGGGGGATGTGATTGCCGTTGATGCCCTGACGTATTCAGGCTTTAAAGTGCTGGCCGAAACCCTGCACCTGGAAATCGTCGCGATCCCGGTCACTGCCAGTGGCCCGGATCTGGACGCCCTGCAACGCCTGTGCAGCAAACGCCCGGTGCGCGCGGTGTACAGCATTCCGACCTTGCATAACCCGTTGGGTTGGGTGATGAGCCTGGAACAGCGTGAGGAATTAGTCGGCATTGCCCGACAACACAACCTGATGATCATCGAGGACGCGGCCTACGCGTTTCTGGCGGCAGAAGCGCCGCCGCCATTGGCAACCCTGGCGCCTGAGCGCACGGTGTACGTCGGCGGGTTTTCCAAGAGCGTCGCGACCGGGTTGCGGGTCGGCTTTATTGCCGCGCCCCCGGCCTGGGTAAAGAAACTGGAACGCACCATCATGGCCACCACCTGGAACGTGCCCGGTGTCATGAGTGCGATGGCCGTGGCCTGGATCGAGGACGGCACGGTCGACCAACTGGAAGCGCAGAAGCGCCAGGATGCCAGCGCGCGACAGGCCTTGGCGGCGCACGTGCTCAAGGGCGTGCATTACATCAGCCACCCGTCATCGTATTTTCTGTGGCTGCCGCTGGGTGAAGAGGCCAGGGCCGATCAGATCGCCATGGCCTTGCAGCGCGAGGGTATTTCGGTGTCGACCGCCGAGCCGTTTGCGGTCTCGGCAACCGTGCCCCACGCGCTGCGTTTGGCGTTGGGCTCGGTGAGCATGTCGGCGCTGCGCGAGGCGCTGGTGAAGGTTCGCGAGGTGGTGCAATGGTGAGCTGAGGCGCGCCAGCTCACCGCCAGCCATCAGTATTTGTAAGCCTGGCGCCCGATCAGCAGCCATTTGCCTTTTTGCTTCTGCCAGACCTGGAAGTTGTCGATGTCGGTTGGCGTGTCTACGCCGCTGTTCACCGCCAGTGCGTGAAAGTGATTGCGCACCAGGGCGGTGTCGCCGTCGAGGGTAATGGTCTGGTTCTGCATTTCGAGGGTCTTGAACGCGCTGGTGTGGGTTTCCAGATCAGCAATGAATTGCGCTTTGTTCTGCACCTTGCCGCTGGAGTGGCCGTAGGTGAGTTTGTCGGAGGTCAGCGCATGAAGCTGCTTGAGGTCCAGGTGCAACATGGCTTGGGTCAGTTGGTCGACCGCTTGGGCCACATCCTTTTCGGCGGGGGCAGGCGCAGCTGCGACGTAGCCGGTGAACAGGCACAGAAAACCGATCAGCACTTTGACGTTTTGCATGGGTGTTTCCTTATTGTTGTTGGGGGCGGGCACGATGATTTAAGTCGTCGTACAACCATGCAATATTTCTGATGGGGAAAGAAAGTGAAATTTCGAAATATCTTTAAAGGGTTAGTCATCGTCTCGTTATGTACGCTGCGAGGTCTTGTACGACATCCCAACACAAGAGCTGGTGGTGCGATTTTTACCTTGCCGCTTCCTGCTTAAGTAGCACATCGCTATGCTACTGCCGACACAACAAAACGCCCGAGGGGAAAATGGATTTTAACTGGCACAGCGACGTCATTACCCGCGCAACTCCCGTCACCCCCCACTACAAAAATACCCAGAACGTTCGCCGTTTCATGCTTGAACACTGCGGTCCGGGGTTCAAGTTCGACCGGCCTTTCATGGCCTGGATTCGCAGCGACATCCCCAAGACCCTGGGCGATGTGGTGGATGAGTGGCAACGTCGCAACGAGGTTTGACGAGCATGACAGCAGACGAAAAATACCAGGCGGCCCAGCAGCGTCTCGGCTATCAACTGGATGAGTTCAAAATCGGCGGCAACTACACACCCTTGGTGCGCGATGGTCACCACCTGTACATCAGCGGCCAGATCCCGCGGGTTGGCGACACGATCGTGCTGCCCGGCAAAGTCGGCGAAAGCCTGACCCTGGCCCAGGCGCAAATCGCCGCCGGCATCAGCGCGCTGCGTTGCCTGGGCTTGCTCAAGCAGGCATTGGGCTCGCTGGATCAAGTCAAGGCCATCGCACGTATCACTGTGTACGTGCGCAGCGCCGAAGACTTTGATCAGCAAAGCGAGGTGGCCAACGGTGCGTCGGACCTGCTGCATGAAATTCTCGGCAGCGCTGGCACGCACACCCGCACCTCGGTGGGGGTGATGCAGTTGCCGAAGTCGGCAGCGGTCGAGATCGACATGATTGCTGTCGCCCACGGTTGAAGCCGGCATGATCAGCCAAGGCATGGGCGTACTGATCAACTACGGCATTCACCTGGCGCCGGGGCTGGTGCTGTTTGGGCTGTGGTTTGCACTGACGCCCAAGGCAATGCCGGCGATGCGCATCCTGATCCTGCTGACGGCATTTGTGTTGATGCGTGACGCGATGACGCCGCTGGGGATGTGGTCGCTCAGCAGCGAGGTGCAGATTGCGTTCAGCGCGAATGCCTTTGTGTTGGCGGCGCTGGGCGGGATGTCAGTGCTGCTGATCATGTTGCTTGCACGCACGGCGCCGCAGTTATGGCAGTTGATGCGCTGGACCATCGGCAATCCTGCGCTGGGCCTGGCCGTGGGGCTTGTGGTGGGCTGTTTGCTCGGTGTGCCGCTGCGGGTTTACCAAGGCATCGAGGCGTTCGAGATTCACGGCTACTGGGTCTGGCTGCCGGGTATGGTGGTCCTGGCTTATGGCGCGAATGCGTTGGAAGAGGTGCTGTTTCGCGGGTTTTTGCAGGGCTACCTCGAACAGCAAGTGACGCCATTGCGCGCGGCATTGATCAGCGGCGTAGCCTTTGCGGCCTGCCATGCGTTCCTGGCCTTGAGTGTCACCCAACTGGGCTGGCCGGTATTGCTGTTCACCCTGATCGAAGGGCTGGCCTGCGCACTGGTGCGCATGCGCTACGGCGTGTTGCCGGCGACCGTGGCCCATGGCACGGCCATCCTGCTGATTGCCGTGCCCTACCTGGCTTGATGTGAATGCAGGAAATGGCTTGCCTGCGGAGGCGGTCTGTCAGTGAGAAATAGGTTGGCTGATCCACCGCTATCGCAGGCAAGCCAGCTCCCACAGGTTGACCGTGTTTTAGCCTGCTGCTGACCTGCGTGACCTGAAATGCAGTCAAAACTGTGGGAGCGGGCTTGCCCGCGATGGCGGTCTGTCAGTGACAAATGGGCTGGCTGATCCACTGTTATCGCAGGCAAGCCAGCTCCCACATGTGGAGCGCGTTTAGGCTGCTGCTGATCGGCGTGGCCTGAAATGCAGTTAAAACTGTGGGAGCGGGCTTGCCCGCGAAGGCGGTCTGTCAGTGGCAAATAGGCAGGCTGACCCACCGCTATCGCAGGCAAGCCAGCTCCCACATTTGGAGCGTGTTTAGCCAGCTGCCAATGGCGGCGTACGCGGCGGGATCAGGCGTTTGCTGCCGGTGGCTTCATACGCCGAAGCAAAGCGCAGCAGCGCCGAATCGTCATAGGCGCGCCCGGCGAAGGTCAACCCCACTGGCATGCCGATGTCCGCCATTACGCCCATCGGCACGGTGACGGTCGGCACGCCCAGGTGGCGGATCGCGAGGTTGCCGTTAGCCACCCAGACGCCGTTGCTCCAGGCGATATCCGCCGAGGCTTCGTTCACGTCGGCATCGGCCGGGCCGACATCGGCCACGGTCGGGAACAACACCGCGTCCAGACCCCGTGCGTCCATCCAGTCTTCCAGGTCGATGCGCCGGGTCTGTTCCAGCCCGCGCAGGCCGTCCGGCACCGTGCTGATTTCGTTCCACGGTGTGATGCCGCGCTCGGCCATGCGCACGTATTCGTCCATGCCGGCGGCCAGGTCGTCTTCACGGTTGGGCAGGGTGCCAGGGTCGTGCGGGAAGATTTTCGGCCCGTCGACATCCGCCAGGCGGTTGAGCGCCGGGTCGTCGTTGGCGCGCAGGAAATCATCGAACGCCCAGGCCGACAGCTCCCACAATTCGTCGTGCAAAAATTCCTTGGAGACCAAGCCACGGGTAAACACCGTCGGCGCGCCAGGGCGGTCGCCTTCACAGTTGGAGACCAGTGGGAAGTCGACTTCAATCACTTCGGCGCCAGCCGCTTCCAACGCCTGGCGCGCGGCGTGCCACAGGTCGATCACGCTGGCGCGGGTGTTGATCTTTTGCCCGGTCGGCCCGCCGATCCCGGGTTTCTCGCTGGTGCCGGCCTCGGGGTCTGCATTGATGTACATGCGCGGCACGCCGAAACGCTTGCCGGCCAGGGATTCGCTGCCCACAGCCAGGTCAGCGTAAGAGGCCGGGCGCACCGACGCCACGCTCGGAATCGGCACCCACGGTTGCAGGCGCCAGAGGTCGCCGCGCGTGTCGGTGTCTTCGGCGACCACGACGTCGAGCACTTCGAGCAGGTCGGCCATGGTGCGTGCGTACGGCACCACCACGTCCATGGTTGGTGTCAGCGGCCAGTTGCCGCGTACGGAAATAATCCCGCGCGACGGCGTGTAGGCACACAAGCCATTGTTGGACGCCGGGCCGCGCCCGCTCGACCAGGTTTCCTCGGCCAACCCGAAGGCGGCGAAGCTGGCTGCCGTTGCGGTGCCCGCGCCGTTGGACGAGCCGGAGGCAAACGGCGCCGTCAGGTAGTCAGCGTTGTACGGGCTTTCTGCACGGCCATAAACGCCGCGCTGCATCCCGCCATTGGCCATCGGCGGCATGTTGGTCTTGCCCAGGCAGATAGCGCCGCCGGCGCGCAGGCGCTCGATGGTGAAGGCGTCGCGCTGCGCCACCAGCGTGGCGAAGGCCGGGCTGCCGGAGGCTGCCGTCAGGCCTTTGACCAGGTAGCTGTCCTTGGCGGTGTAGGGAATGCCGTCCAATGGCCCCAAGATTTCGCCCTTGGCCCGACGCGCATCGGCGGCCTGGGCTTCTTCAAGCGCTTGCGGGTTGCGCACCACCACGGCGTTCAACTGGGTCGCGGTCTGCGGGCCGTCATAGGCCTCGATGCGTGCCAGGTAAGCCTTAACCAGTTCAACGGCAGTGGTCTGGCCGCTTTCAAGCGCAGCGCGCAATTGGGCAATGGAGACTTCGGTAACTTGCATCAGGTTTTTTTCGCCGCCTTCAGGTGGGAGGTATGGCGGCAGTCTACGTACAGATATTTCACAAAACCAGCGCCGCATATTCCGCGTAAGCGGCGCGCATCACTTGCCACGTGGGCGCGTCAGCAGGAATCAGATGTTCGATGCGCAGTGACGTGAGGGTGATGTCCTGGGGCATGCCGAAGGTGGTGAAGGTGGACAGGAAATTCAGTTCACCGCGATCTGAGCGGATGCGCGTGAACACCAGCGGCGGCATTTCATTGGGCAACTCGGTGCTGCTCGGCACCGGCAAACGGGCCAGTAAGCCCGCTAATGCGGGATTACCCAGCGCTTCGCGGGTAGCGCGTTGCCAGGCGACGGTGCGGATTTCTTCGGCGTTGATCAGGTGATCGCCCAGGCCGCCGGTTTGCAACAGCGTGGTCAGCAGGTTCAGCCCATCGGCGGCATTCGGCTCAATCCCAACCAGCTCAAACAACAGGCCGGTGCTGGCGTTGGCGGCGAGCACTTGCCACTCGCTGCCCAGCAGAATCGCCGGGGCGGGGTTGTTGGCGTGCAGCACATGGCTGACGGCTTCACGGACGGCGGCCATGGCGGGTGCGGCGAGTGGGGTGGCGGTGTAACGCGGCGCGTAGCCGGCGGCGAGGAACACCTGGTTGCACTGCTCCAGCGGGGCCTCCAGCGCCGTCAGCAGAGTATGCAAAGTACCCGGGCCTGGCTTGGCCCGGCCGGTTTCGATGCAACTGAGGTGGCGCTGGGAAACGCCCGTGATCAAGGCCAGGTCCAGCTGGCTGAGCTTGGCCTGTCGACGCAGTTGGCGCAGGTGCTGGCCGGCAGTTAAAGGGGTGTCCATGGCCTGATCATGACCTCCGAGGTCATTGCGAGAGGCGCAACCTTATCACTATGTTGAGCCTCGATCCTTTCAAGGAAGGCACCATGCGCAGACCTTATTTCGCCCTGGCCGGTTTGCTGGGTTTTTCGTTGTATACCTTGGCTACGATGCTCACGGCCGAGCAATCACTGTTGGCATTTGGGCGGGAATTGATGTCGCGGCCGGACACCGCGCAGGTGTTGATTGACCTGTACCTGATGGTGCTGCTTGCGTGTGCGTGGATGTACCGGGATGCGCGCGGGCGAGGGCGCTCGGTGGCTTCGCTGGTGCCGTATTTTTTGCTGACGGCGGTGTTTGTGTCGGTGGGGCCGTTGCTTTACATCGTCGTGAATGGGTTTGCACACCGTCACCACCAAACCTGAGGCAAGCGGACTTGCAGTGGCGAGCGGGCTTGCCCCGCGTTGGGTTGCGCAGCAGCCCCAAAAAACTGCCGACGCGGTGTCCCTGAAACAATGCGGCGTCCTTTATGGGGCTGCTGCGCAACCCAACGCGGGGCAAGCCCGCTCGCCACAACAAGTCATTAACCGTACGAACCGGTTCCCGTTCGGTCCACCAGCCGAATGCTGTCACGCCCGCCGCGTTTGCTTTCATAGAGCGTGGTGTCGCCTTGTTCGATCAGCGCCGTCAGACTCGGCGGTGGCTGGTCGAACAGGTTGGCGCCGATGCTCAGGGTGACCGGTGCCGGGGTGGTGAAGGTGTGTGCGGCCAACTGCCGGAACTGCTCACGCAAGCGGCTGCCCAGCTCGACAATCTGGGCGGCCGAGGCCTTGGTCAACAGGATCACAAACTCATCCCCGCCCAGGCGAGCCGCCAGCGCGCCTTCGGGCACCACCGTGCGGATCATCTCGCTCAGCGCAATCAGCAACCGGTCGCCGGCGGTATGCCCGTAGAGGTCGTTGACCAGTTTGAAGTTGTCGATATCGATCAACAGCAAAGCGCCTGGGTGTTGCGGCGATACCTGGGCAAACAGCTGCGGCGCACGCACATCCAGGGCGCGGCGGTTGTACAGCGCCGTCAACGGGTCGCGGGCCGCCAGCCGGGCAATCTGCTGTTCGCGCCGATAGCGCTCGGAGCCGGTCATCGACAACGCGATCAACATGATCGCCATCGCGCCCTCCACCAACGAAACCTGGATGATTTCGCCCTTGAACGCGGCAAGATCGATCAGCGTGCCGGGGATGATTACCGACAGCGCCTTGGCCACATAAAACGCGCCGTGAAGCAGCAATACATAGCGCAATTGCACCGCGCCGATGCTCAGGGATTTGCCGTGGGGGCGCAGCAGGAAACTGGCGCGCAAGGTCGGCAACGCGACCAGCAATGAGTTGACCATCAGCATGGCTTTGGACCACGCCAGGTCGCCGGGCAACAGCAGCATGCCGAGCCAGGCGGCCAGCATCAGCAGCCACGCGCGCGACAGGCGCACGTGGGTAAAGCGGGCCACGCCGAGCAAAAACAGCCAGTGCGCGCTCACCAGCAAGCCGTTGGCAAACCAGATACCGATCATCAACAGGCCGCTGCTGCGCAGCAGGGCCAGGGTGGAGCCGACGCTGATGATCGCGAAACCTGCCGCCCAGAACAGCAGCGACGGCTCGCGCACGCTGCGCCATTCCACCGCCAGATACAGGGCAGCAGCGGCGGCCAGCGCGATGGTCAATATCAGAATCGTAGGAGGGTCGAGCGTCATGTCGTGCCGGGTCTGCCTGGGTGTGCGCTTGAATATCCGGATTGTAAGCGCACACGCAGGTTTTTCAGAGCACTCCGTGTAATAGCATACGGCCAGCCGATGATTGGCCGGTCAGACGCCTTTGGTTGAAGGCAGCAAGATCGTCAGGATGCCCGCCAGTGGCAGGAACGAACAGATTTTGTAGACGTACTCAATGCCATGGTTGTCGGCGAGCAAGCCCAGCAACGCGGCGCCAATCCCGCTGAAGCCGAACATCAGGCCGAAGAAGATCCCGGCGATCATCCCCACGTTGCCGGGCACCAGTTCCTGGGCAAAGACCACGATGGCCGAGAAGGCCGAGGCGATGATGAAACCGATCACCACGCTGAGCACGGCCGTCCAGAACAGGTCGACGTAGGGCAGGGCCAGGGTGAAGGGCGCGGCGCCGAGGATCGAGAACCAGATGACTTTCTTGCGGCCGATCTTGTCGCCAATCGGGCCACCGGCAAAGGTGCCGACGGCCACCGCGCCGAGGAACAGGAACAGGTACATCTGCGAGCTGGCCACCGACAGGTGGAATTTCTCGATCAGGTAAAAGGTGAAGTAGCTGGTCAGGCTGGTCATGTAGAAGTATTTGGAGAACACCAGCAGCGCCAGTACCACCAGGGCAAACGTCACGCGGCCCTTGGACAAACCGTGGGTGGCCTTGCCGCCCTGCTTGAGCTTGAACAGGTTGAGGTGGTGGCGGTACCAGCGGCTCAAGCCATACAGCACCAGGATCGCGAACACGGCGAACAGCCCGAACCAGGCGATATGGGTTTGGCCGTAGGGAATGATGATCGCCGCCGCCAGCAACGGGCCAAACGCGCTGCCGGTGTTGCCGCCAACCTGGAAGGTCGATTGTGCCAGGCCATAGCGCCCGCCCGAGGCCAGGCGTGCCACGCGTGAGGTTTCCGGGTGGAAGGTCGACGACCCGACCCCGACCAGCGCCGCCGCCAACAGGATCAACGGGAAGGTGCCGACAAACGCCAGCATCAGGATGCCGATCAGCGTGCACACCATGCCCGCCGGCAGCAGCCAGGGCTTGGGATGGCGGTCGGTGTGGTAGCCGATCCAGGGTTGCAGCAAGGACGCGGTCAACTGGAAGGTAAGGGTGATCAGGCCGACCTGGGTAAAGCTCAGCCCGTAGTTGGCCTTGAGCATCGGGTAGATCGACGGCAGCACGGCCTGAATCAGGTCGTTGATCATGTGCGCCAGGGCACAGGCGCCCAGGACACGCATGACCAAGGGGCTTATTTGCGGCGTAGCGGTTGCAGTGGCGGGTGGCGCGGTCAGGCTCGACATGCAGGCATTCCATACAAGGCAGCGAACAGGGGCAGTGCGTACTTTAGCGCGCTGCCCGTTTCTAAATGTTGCGGCGTTTATGCTAGATTCGCTGAAAATGCCTGTCTCGCGTAATTCGGGCGCCAACCATCGCAAAAAGGGCGAAATAATCAAACCACTGGATGTATTTCTGCGGGAGATCGACGAGGGCGACTGGGCTGTCATCAGTTCTGCGACCGATTACCCCGAAAACTGGGTGATCCCCGACCACAGTCACGAAAAGCATCAGCTGTTGTACGCCGTCGAAGGCGTGATGGTGGTGTATTCGGCGTTGAACCAATGGACGGTGCCGCCCAATCGCGGGTTCTGGATGCCCAGCGGGCAAGTGCATTCGCTGCGTTGTGTGGGCACGTTGAAGATGCGCAGCGTGTTTGTGCGCCCGGACTGTTTCCCCAACCTGCCGAGCGAGCCCAAGACCGTCGGTGTGTCGCCGTTGTTGAGCGAGCTGATCAAAGCCTCGGTGAGTTTGAAGCCGCCGTACGCCGAGGACTCGCGCGAGGCGAGGATCATGCACCTGATCCTCGACGAACTCGCGATCCTGCCGGCCTTGCCGTTGTCACTGCCCCAGCCGGCCGACCTGCGCATCAACCGTATCTGCCAGGCGCTGCAGCAGGAACCGGGTGATGCCTCGACGGTCGCCGATTGGAGTGATCGCCTGGACCTGGACCAGAAAACCATCCAGCGCCTGTTCCGCAAGGAAACCGGCCTGACCTTCGGCCAATGGCGCCAGCAGGCGCGGTTGCTGCTGGCGCTGGAGCGCATTGCGGTGGGGGAGAAGATCATCGATGTGGCCATCGAGCTGGGCTATGAAAGCCCAAGCGCGTTCACCAGCATGTTCAAGAAACAGTTTGGCAAAACCCCGAGTCAGTTTTTCAGATAGCGCTGGGGGGTACGTAGGTCGCTGTGGTACGCCGCGAGGTCAGGTAAGCCAGATACCCAGGGTGGCACCCGAGTCGATTGCCCATTGGAAAGCCAAATCCACCAGCCTGTGGGCGCTGTGGGCTATGAAAACCCTTCACAGTTCAGCCGATTGTTTGGCATGCCGCCAAAGCGCGAGAGTGCTGCACGGCGGGGCAGGGCCGTGGTTACTGATCAGCTGTTGTCAGGTTAGCGAAGAAAATACAGCCAATCAGCCGCGCAAACAGGCTCAGGGTTTCCGGCAGGTTGGGGTCGTCAAACAGCATTGCCCGTGAGTCCAGTGCGCACAGCGCGCCGAACAGGCGGCCGTCGGGCAGAAAGATCGGCGCACCGGCGTAACTTTCGATGGCGTACTGCTTGACCACCGGGCGGGTGGCGAAGCGGCCATTCTGGCTGATTTGCGGAATGAACAGTGCCTGCGGGTCGACGCAGAATTCACTGCACAAGGTAGTTTCCAGGTCGAGTACGTCGTCGACATGAATCCCCATGTGCAGCGGGTCATGGACCGAGCACACCACCCATTCCAGGTCGGTGAATTTGGCAATACTGGCAAAGCGCATGCCCGTCAGGCGGGTTACCAGTTGCAGAATGCTGGTGGTGGCTTCGATTTCGGCGATGGCGGCGCGTTCGTCCGCGCTGAGTAACGAGTGGGCTGCGGTGACGCTTGGAACCATGCTTGGGCACTCCAAAGGCGTGGCGGCGGGGGCCGCCACGCACGGTCAGGTATCAGTTGATTCGCGGATGCTGTTGCACCAGGTTCTGGCGCTTGGCTTCCAGGGCGGCAATTTCGGCATCGATGTCTTCGATCTTCTGCTCGATATTGTCATGGTGCTCTTGCAGTATTTCCTTGGCTTCTTCCATATCGGACGCTGCTGGCGCCGCACCGCGCAACGGCTTGTTCGCGGTTTCCTTCATGGTCAGGCCGGTAATCAGGCCGACCACCGCAAACACCATCAGGTAGTAAGCGGGCATGTACAGGTTGTTGGTGCTTTCCACCAGCCAGGCCACCGCGGTGGGTGTGAGGCCGGCAATCAGTACCGAGACGTTGAACGCGCTGGCCAGCGCACTATAGCGAATGTGGGTCGGGAACATAGCCGGCAGCGTCGAGGCCATCACGCCGATAAAGAAGTTCAGCACCACGGCCAGAATCAACAGACCGGCGAAAATCAGGCCGATTTTACCGCTGGTAATCAACATAAACGCCGGGATAGACAGCAACAGCAGCCCGACGCTGCCGGCGATGATGAAGGGTTTACGGCCAATCTTGTCGCTGACAAAACCGATGAACGGCTGCACGAACAGCATGCCGACCATGATGGCGATGATGATCAGCACGCCGCTGTTTTCTTTGTAATGCAGGTTGTGCGACAGGTAGCTCGGCATATAGGTGAGCAACATGTAGTACGTCACGTTGGTGGCCGCGACGATACCGATGCAGGTCAGCAGGCTGCGCCAGTGCTGGGTAGCCACCTCTTTGAACGACACCTTGGGACCGTGGGTCAGGCCCTGGCGGTCGCCTTGTTCAAGTTTGTCCATGTGCTGCTGGAACGCCGGGGTTTCTTCCAGCGCGTGACGCAGGTACAAACCGATGATGCCCAAAGGCAGGGCGAGGAAGAACGGCAGACGCCAGCCCCACGCCTCGAAATCGGCCTCACCGAGGATCGTCGAAATCAGCACCACCACACCGGCGCCGAGCACGAAACCGGCAATCGAACCAAAATCCAGCCAGCTGCCGAGGAACCCGCGTTTACGGTCCGGGGCGTACTCGGCGACGAAGATCGAGGCGCCGGTGTACTCACCGCCTACCGAGAACCCTTGGGCCATTTTGCACAGCAACAGCAGGATCGGTGCCCAGATGCCAATCGAGGCATACCCGGGAATCAGGCCGATGGCAAAGGTGCTCAAGGACATGATGACGATGGTTGCGGCGAGGACTTTCTGCCGTCCGTATTTGTCGCCCAGCGCACCGAAGAACAGGCCACCCAGCGGGCGAATCAGGAAGGGCACCGAGAAGGTGGCCAAGGCGGCAATCATTTGCACGCTCGGTGAGGCGTCCGGGAAGAACACCTTGCCAAGCACATAGGCGACGAAACCGTAGACACCAAAGTCGAACCACTCCATGGCGTTACCCAGGGCGGCGGCGGTAATCGCCTTGCGCACCTTGGCATCGTCGACGATGGTGATGTCTTTCAATCCGATGGGTTTGACGCTTTTCTTACGTAATTTCATGCGGGCCACTCTAAAACAGAACAGGGGAGGTGCCATCGTTGCGATGGCACCGCTCTGTCAGTTCAGATACAAGCGGACATGAAATAATTCACCGCTATTTACCTTTTTTTGCAGATGAATTGAACTTCACGACCTGACCAGGGAATTATCAGAATGCCCGTCACCGCCTCACGCCTGATCTATCGCACGCCAGAGCCCAGCGATGTGCACCGATTGTTCGCGATCTTCGGCGACCCGCAGACAAACCTGTTCAACCCGAGTGGCCCAATGGCCAACCTCGACGAC
The DNA here is from genome assembly GCF_047943075.1 of Pseudomonas sp. NFX183. NCBI lineage: Bacteria > Pseudomonadati > Pseudomonadota > Gammaproteobacteria > Pseudomonadales > Pseudomonadaceae > Pseudomonas > Pseudomonas sp. NFX183. The sequence continues at coordinate 5,179,137 of NZ_CP181333.1, forward strand.
GCGCAACGCCTGCTCAACCACTGGCTCGAACAATGGGCCAGCCAGGGCTATGGCTGGTGGGCCATTGCCCGTCGCGAGGCGCCCGATCACCTCATCGGCTTTGGCGGAGTGGCGCCGCTCAATTACCTGACCGAGCGGCGCATCAACCTGGGCTATCGCTTCGCGGTCGATGCCTGGGGGCAGGGCTATGCCACCGAGCTTGGCCACGACGCGCTGACGATGGCGTTTCAAACGCTGGGATTGCCTCAGGTATTCGGGCTGGTGCGACCGGATCACGCCGCGTCGATCCGTGTGCTGGAGAAGCTCGGCATGCAGCCCTTCGGCCTGCTTGATGATGTGCCCGGCAAAGTACCCAGTCGGGTATTCAGGATTTGTCATCCTACAACTGCGCGTAGTTAAGCATTTTCAGATCTGCGTAATCCCTGGTTAAAAGGCAATTTTGGAGATTGACACCGGGTAGGCGGCCCGATATAAAAGTCACAGTTGTACGACGACATATGACGTTACATATGTCTTATCTAACAAAAATAAAAAGTGATGCCATGAATTTGAATGAGCCCATCAACGCCCATCGCGTCGGCACGGCCGTCGGCAACTATCGCTGGACCATCTGCGCGATGTTGTTCTTTGCCACTACCGTCAACTACCTAGACCGCCAAGTCCTCAGCCTTCTGGCGCCGCAGTTGTCGACGCAATTTGGCTGGAGCAACACGGACTACGCCAACATCGCGGCGGTGTTCCAGTTTGTCTACGCGATTTCCATGCTGTTTGCCGGACGCTTTGTCGACAAGATCGGCACCAAGGCCGCCTATGTGGTGGCGATTGGCATTTGGTCCACCGGCGCCATCATGCATGCGTTCTCGGTGCCGATGGGTGAGGGCATCGCTGCAGTGAGCGGCGCTATCGGCCTGGCGGTGATCCCAGTGTCGATTGCCGGTTTCATGCTGTCGCGCGCCGTGCTGGCGATTGGCGAGGCGGGCAACTTCCCCATCGCGATCAAGGCCACTGCCGAATACTTCCCGAAAAAAGAACGCTCGCTAGCCACCGGTATCTTCAACTCCGGGGCTAACGTGGGGGCGATCCTGGCGCCGATCTGCGTGCCCTTGATTGCCGGCATATGGGGCTGGGAAGCGGCCTTTATGGTCATCGGCATGCTGGGCTTTGTCTGGGTGGCGGTGTGGGCGGCGGTTTACGAAAAACCGGAACAGCAAAAACGCTTGTCGGCCGAAGAGCTGGCTTACATTCGCAGCGACCAGACGGTGCAGCCGTTCACGCCAGAACCCGTGGGTGCTGCCGCGAAAAAAGTCTCGTGGTTCAAACTGCTTACCTACCGCCAAACCTGGGCATTTGCCTTCGGCAAGTTCATGACTGACGGCGTGTGGTGGTTCTTTCTGTTCTGGCTGCCCACTTACCTGTCGGCGCAATACGGCATGAAAGGCGCGGACATCGTGATGCCGCTGGCCGTGCTGTACAGCATGACCATGGTCGGCAGTATCGGCGGCGGCTGGTTTCCCAGCTACTTCATGGCCCGTGGCGATGCTCCCTACGACGGGCGCATGAAAGCCATGCTGGTGATCGCGCTGTTCCCGCTGGTGGTGTTGCTGGCGCAGCCTTTCGGCTACCTGAGCTTCTGGGTGCCGGTGCTGCTGATCGGTGTGGGCGCCTCGGCGCACCAGGCGTGGTCGTGCAACATCTTCACTACGGTGTCCGATATGTTCCCGCAAAAAACCGTGGCTTCGGTGGTTGGCATCGGCGGTATGGCCGGGGGCTTGGGCGGTGTGGTGATGACCAAGATCGGTGGCTGGGTATTTGACTACTACAAGTCCATCAACGACATCCACACCGGCTACATGATCATGTTTGCGATCTGTGCCCTGGCCTACCTGGTGGCGTGGAGCGTGATGAAGGCGCTGGTACCGCGCCATAAGGAAATCACTGACCTGTAATCGCGCAAGCGCCCGCGCTGGCGACAGCGCGGGAACGCCTTACAGCTCGCGGGCCCAGGTTTCACTGATCAACGATTTGCCGAAGCTCACCGTCGCTTCTTGGTCTACCAGGTGGAACCCGGCTTTCTGATACAGCTTGCGCGCATCGGTCAGCGCGTCGACCGTCCACAACAGCATGCTTTTGTAACCGGCATTGCGCGCAAAACGCAGGCATTCTTCCACCAGCCGCTGACCGATGCCCATGCCCCGTGCACTGGCGTCCACGTAGAGCATGCGCAGCTTGGCGGTGGTTTCGTCATGGCGCACCACGAAGATTGACCCCACCACTTCGCCGTCCTTTTCTGCGATCCAGCAGCGCTCGGCGCTCGGGTCGAATTCGCGCAAATACTTGGCGACAATCTCCGACACCAACGCTTCAAACTCCCAATTCCAGTGGTACTCACGCGCATACAGCGCCGATTGCTGTTGCACCACCCGGCCCATGTCGCCGGGCTGCGGATCGCGCAGCAGGTAACTTGGCGTGCCGCCTTGCAACAGTGTCTGGATACGCTGCATCGACGCCGTGAGTTGCTGCTGTTGCTGCTCGGGCAAGGCTTCGAGCAAGGCGATGACTTCCTGTTGGGTCTGGTTTTCCAGCGGCGCCAGCACTGATCGACCGAGGTCGCTGAGGTGCAGTTGCACCGCACGCGCATCGGTGACGGAGCGCACTTTCTGGACCAGCCCTTTCTTTTCGAAACCGCTGATCAGCCGGCTCAGGTAGCCCGCATCAAGGCCGAGCATCTGGCACAGGTCGGCGCTGGTCAGGTCGCCACGGGAGGAGAGTTCGTACATCACGCGGATTTCGGTCAGCGAGAAATCGCTTTGCAGCAAGTGTTCCTGCAGCACGCCGATCTGATGGGTGTAAAAACGGTTGAAACCGCGAATGATCGCGGCGCGTTCGACAAGGGTCGTGGTCATGGCAGTGCTCGGTTGGTTGCCTTAAGCAAATATATAGTTGCCTAAGGCAATCAGGTCAACCGTTTTAACGCCCGACGATCGCTCTTCGCTGCTTTCACCAGATAGCCAGGTCGTGACACTCAAAGGTCTCGATGGGTGCAAGTGAGCCGATGCTGTGGGTCATCCTCGGCGCTCCCGTCAGTGTCGCGCGTTGCGGCGGGCTTTGTGCCGGTCAGGATAATACCCACCGCCATGACCACGCCGATCAGCACCGCCGCGAGGCCGGTGGCTTCCATCCACGAAGGGCCGCGACCGTGAAACCACAGGCCGAGCAGGGTCGCAAAGAGTGATTCGAGGGCAATCAATTGGCCGCTGAGCACCATCGGCAGTCGTCGGATGGCAGCATTCCAGGCCCAGGCGCCGACCACCGTGGACATCAGCGCGATGATCAGGCTCCAGGCATACAGCGCACCCGCCTGGGCGAAGCCAAATCCCAGGGTTGGCAGGCGCAGCAGGTTGAATACACAGAGCAACGGCAGCAGGCAAAGGGCAGTGCCGCCGGCCCCCACCAGCATTAACGCGGTCCAGAGGCCGGTGGCGGTTGCCGGAAGGGTTGTCAGGTGTTTTTGATTGATCACGCTGAATCCCAGCCACAAGGCAACGGCGCTGAACGAAAAAAACACACCGGCCAGCCACGAAACGGTACTCAACGCCGGTTGGTGCAGGCTGCTGATGTTCGACAGCAAAAGCCCCAGCGTCAGGCACGCTAAAGGCGCCGCCAGCCGGCCCCACGCCATGGTCTTGTTCCGGGCATTGCCAACCAGGGCCAGTAGCACTGGCACCATGCCGACACACGCGGGCGTCAATACCGGGCCGCCCAACATCACGCCTGCGCCGATGCACACGCCGTACGCCAGGCAACCTGCCGCACCAAGCGCTGCGGCCAGCCAGCATTGCCTTGGGCTGAGCCATTTCAGTTGGGCCCGGCACAGGATCACTCCGCCCACGCCCAGCACGCCGACCCCCAGAAACCGCACGGCCATCAGGTCATAGAGGCTGTAGTTACCAGTGACATAAGGGGCGATGAAGTTCAGCGCCCAGCCCAATGTGGCGACACACGCGAGCAGCACGCCAACAAAAAAAGAGGTTCGTAGTGAGGTCATCCGAGGCATCCGTGAAGTCATGGATGAATGGTGCACACCCGCCGGGCTGTGCTACAAACGAGTTCTCGGCCCCGGATGCATAACCTCAGATTATGAATACGCTTGGTAAAAACCTGCCGCCGCTCGCCAGCCTGCTACCGTTTGAAGCGGCGGCCCGCCTGGAGAGTTTTTCCAGGGCGGCGGATGAACTGCACATCACCCAGGCGGCGGTCAGCCGGCAAATTCGTGGGCTGGAAGACAACCTCGGGGTGAAGCTGTTTTATCGACGTAATCGTGCGGTTTTCCTGACCCAGGAAGGGCGTGAATTGGGCCAGGTGGTCAGCCAGGCGCTGCACAGCATCAGTGACGGCGCTGCGGGTTTGCGTGCGTCCACGGCCCAGCGCCGTGTTGTGCTGCTCTGCCAGCTCTGCGAGGCGTTTTATTGGCTGATGCCGCGCCTGTCGACGTTTCACCAGCAATACCCGCACATCGAAATCCAGGTGGTGACCTCGACCCGGCCCCTCACGGAGTTCAAGGACCACTTCGACGTGGCCCTGCAAAGTACCCGACGCCCCAGTGGCGCCCACCCGTTGATGCTCACCGCCTCTGACGAGGTATTTCCGGTCTGCAGTCCTGCGTACCTGAACGCTGAACATCCCTTGCCACTCACCGAATTGCACGCCCATACGTTTTTGCACCACAGCGCCGCGCCACCGCATTTGATGGAGTGGGATGAGTGGTTGCAGGCATTCGGTCAGGTATTGGCCGCGGATGCGCGTGGCGCCACCTTCGATAGCTACCCGTTGATGTTGCAGGCCGCTGTGGAAGGGCACGGTATCGCCATGGGCTGGCGTCGCACCGCCAGCCGTTTGATTGAAAGTGGGGCGCTGGTAAGGCCCTGCGCCGAGAGTGTGCAGCTACCCGAGGCGATTTCGGTCTACAGGCACCAAGGCGCAGGCCCGCGCAGCGAAGTTGCGGCGCTGCTGGCCTGGCTTGAAATGCAATTGCACGGTGAGGGCTGACAGGGGCGAATCGCCCCTGTCATACACGGACTAGCGATTACGTGTTACGCGCCAAATGGTATTGGCCAGGTCATCGGCAATGATCAGCGCACCTTTGGGGTCCACCGTCACGCCTACTGGGCGCCCACGCGTCTTGCCGTCATCGCCACGAAAACCGGTGGCAAAATCAATCGGTTCACCCGCCGGTTTGCCATTGCTGAAGGGCACGAAGATCACTTTGTAGCCCACCGGGTTATCGCGGTTCCAGCTGCCGTGCTCGCCGACAAACGCACCGTCGGCGAATTTCTCACCCATCGCAGGGCTGGAAAAGTCCACACCCAACGCTGCAACGTGGGAGCCCAGGCTGTAATCAGGCTTGATGGCGGCGGCGACTTTCGCCGGGTTCTGCGGTTGCGCGCGCGGGTCGACGTTCTGGCCCCAGTAGCTATAGGGCCAGCCATAGAAGGCGCCTTCACGCACCGAGGTCAGGTAGTCGGGCACCAGGTCCGGGCCGAGTTCATCACGCTCGTTGGCCACCGCCCACAATTGCCCGGAGCCGGGTTGAATCGTGAGCGCGGTCGGGTTGCGAATGCCGGTGGCGTGGGGTTTGTGCGCGCCGGTGGCGGCGTCGATCTGCCAGACCATCGCCCGGTCGATTTCCACTTCCATGCCGCGCTCGGTGATGTTGCTGTTGGAGCCGATGCCCACGTACAGCTGGCGCCCGTCCTCACTCACGGCCAGGGACTTGGTCCAGTGATGGTTGATCTGCGCCGGCAGGTCGGTGATTGTGGTGGGCGGGCCACTGGCTTTGGTCTGGCCGTCGGCGTAGTCAAAGCGCACCAGCGCATCCTGGTTGGCGACGTAGAGTTTGCCGTTGGCGTAGGCCAGGCCATAAGGCGCGTTGAGGTTTTCGGCAAATACCGTTTTCAATTCATAGGTGCCGTCACCGTCGGCGTCGCGCAGCAGCGTCAGGCGGTTGCCGCCCTTGACCTTGGTGTTGCCCTCGGCCTTGATCACGCTGGCGATCACGTCCTTGGGCTTGAGCTTGGCCGCGCTGCCGCCACGGCCTTCGGCGACGAGGATGTCGCCGTTGGGCAGCACCAGGGTCTGGCGCGGGATAGCCAGGTCGGTGGCAATGGCGGTAACGCTGTAGCCCTCGGGCACCTTGGGTTTCTGCTCGCCCCAGGGCGCGGGCTCGGCAATTTTCATGCTCGGCAACAGGCTGCTTTGTTGCTCGGGCAATTTCGGGTCGGGGCCGCGGGCCTGTGTTTTGTCGCCTTCGCTACCACAGGCGGTCAGCAACAGGGCGGCGCTCAATACGCTCAGGGTGTGGAATGGTTTCATTGGGTAGCTCCCGAGCGCAGGTTAGTCAGGCCGATCCACGTTGCGGCGATGGCCAGCACCGTGACAATCACCGACAGGATCAGCCCGCCAGGCATCATCGCGTAGGCGTCCTTGGCATGCTGAAAGGCGTTGACCAGCCCCAGCACCCACGTCGCCAACAGCAACAGGAAATAAGCCGCCGGGCGCCCGGCCTTGCGTTCGGCGCGCAGCAGGTTGACCAGCGCAAACAACAGCGCAAAGCCACTGAACACCAGCGCGCCGGCGATCAGCCAGGACGCAAAGTTGGCCCATTGGATCTGGTAGGTCTGGCCGTAGGCAATGTCACTGAGCAACGCACCCAAAAACAATGGCACGGCGCCGGCCAGCAAGATCGAGTGCAGCGGGCCAGGTCTGACGGTGGGATAGGCGGGGAGGGTAGTCATGTCGGTGGCGGCTCCTTATCGTTCAGCACCCTGGGATCAGGGCACGGTGACTTCGCATAGGAAAGGAGCCTGGCATTTGTAAGAAAGTTCAGTGGGGCTTCGTGTCGAGATGTTTTTCAAACCACGCCGCATACGGCGTATTGGCCACCTGGTAACGGTTGTAGTCCGGGCTGCCATCGCGCCACCACACCGGGCCACGCTCACCGAGTGCGACCTTGGCCTGCTGCACCTGCTGGCGAGCCGCGCGCAATTGGCTGGCGTCGCCGCTGGCCTTGGCCGACTTGACCGCGCGGCGCGCGTCCATCAAAGCGTTGACCCAGTGCTGGCGCGTGGCTTCATCCAGCGCGGGGTTGGTGCAGCGCCACAGCTGACCCTTGACCACAAAGTAGCGCCCGTCGGGGGTGTTAAGCATGGTGCCAGCGCAGGACGCGCAACAGGCCCCACGTCATGGAGAACACAATCGCCATCCAGCCGGCAAACAGGCTGCAGAGTGTCATTGCAAGGTTCATCGTCACCTCCATTGCGTTATCGTTCCTTATAGATGACCGCCAGGTGAAACCGGGATTCAACTTGATTCACCCACGACGCGGGTTGAATGAACCCCTGGCGGCGGCATGCGCCTAAGATTGTGTTGTCCTCACGCTCACTTATGACCTGGCCTTTCCATGACCCATCCTCGCATCGGCTTTGCCTGCCAGTACAAGCACCCTGAACGCCTGCCGTCGGCCAGTGCGCTCAAGTTAATCGAAGGCCCCTACAACCCGCGTACCACCACCCTGCGCTGGATGGAGAGCGTCGAACCTCGGGTCGCCCGCAGCAAATTGGTCGAGGTGGTGACCCACAACCTCGCGGCGCAATTGAGCCTGCTGGCCTATGTCGCCGAGCTGCCTGCGACGCTGCGCATGCTGCGCTTGAGCAGTGACCTGCTGCCGTTCTACAGCCACCCGAAAGTGGCAGATGTCTACAAAGACCCGGCCCTTGTGCGTCAGTTGAGCGAGGGGTTCGCCGCCATCGGCGACCTGGCTCGCGCCTCGGATATCCGTTTGTCCTTTCACCCTGGGCAATATTGCGTGCTGGGCTCGGACAACCTCGGCGTGGTGGAAAACAGCGTGGCCGAGTTCGAATACCACGCCGACATGATCCGCATGATGGGCTACGGCCGCCGCTTTCAGGACCTCAAGTGCAACGTCCACATCGCCGGCCGCTTGGGCGTTGAAGGCACCCGCGCGGTGTGGTCACGCTTGTCCGAGGTGGCGCGTAATTGCATTACCTTTGAAAACGACGAAAAAACCTACGGCCTGGACCACTGTCTGCAAGTCGCCGACCTGGCACCGGTGGTGCTGGACATTCATCACTGCTGGATCAACGAAGACGAATACATCGACCCCGATTCGCCACGGGTTGCCCGCGTCATCGAAAGCTGGCGCGGCGTACGCCCGACGATGCATTACTCCCAGCCCCAGGAAAGCCTGCAAGCGCTGGGGTTTGACGCCGAGCACAAGCTGGAAATGGACGCGCTCCTGAAGGTGGTCGCCAAGCGCGATCTGTACGCCCACAGCGCGCAAATGTGGAACCGCTGGACCAATGACTACGCGCTGCAGTTTCTCGAGCGCTTCGACATCATGCTGGAGGCCAAAGACAAGAACGTCGCGGCGCTGGCATTTTATGAGTATTGGCAACGTCGTTCGGCGTGAAAAATGGCATGCTGCGTGGCCCGACATAAGGAACCGTTCCATGCCAACCCTGCATCTGTTGTGCGGCAAGATTGCCTCCGGCAAATCCACCCTGGCTCAAACCCTGGCCGCCGAGCAAGCCGCCCTGGTGCTCAGCGAAGACCAGTGGCTGGCGCAGCTCTATCCGGGTGAGATTCTGTCGATTGCCGATTACCTGCGCTGCGCCCAGCGTGTTCGCGCGGTGGTGGGGCCGTTGGTGATCAATCTGTTGAAATCAGGCATCAATGTGGTGCTCGATTTCCCGGCGAACACACTGGCCAACCGTGAATGGTTGCTGGGTTTGGCAAAAGCAGCTCAAGCGCCGCACCGCCTGCATTACCTGGAACTGGACGACGCCACCTGCCGCGCCCGCTTGCATGCGCGCAATGCTCAGGGCGAGCATGATTTTGCCGCCACGGACGCCGAGTTCGACCTGATCACGCGCCATTTCTGTGTGCCCAGTGAGTCGGAAGGCTTGGTGATTGAGGTGCATCGCCCATGAGCGCGCCTCCAGGTATCGATGCCAATGGCTGTGTGCTGACCATTGCCAATGCGCCCATTCAAACTCAATTCCAACCGCTGCTGGCCGATGTGCGCGAGTCTCTGGCAGGCGCAGGGCTGGGCTTGCACAGCCTTTACCTCTACGGCAGTGTCGCGAGGGGCGATGCCAGCCCAGGCGAGTCCGACCTTGATGTGACGCTGGTGCTGACTGATCCGCCGGATGCGCACGTACTCGAGGCGTTGGAGCAGCTGCGCCAGGCCCTGGAGCAACGGCACGAGGTGGTGAGCAAGATCGACTTCGACATCGGCCACCGCGCCGCGGTGCTGGCGCCCGAGAACCGCAACCGCTGGGGCTTCTGGCTCAAGCACCATTGCCGTTGCGTGTGGGGCGATGATCTGTCGCTGCGCTTCGAGCCGTTTCGGCCCTCACGTGAGATCGCTTTGGCGCTCAATGGTGACTTCGAGCCGGTGTTGAGCGGTTACCTCACACGCATCGAACACGCCAACTCGGCACCTGAGCGACTTCGCCTGCAACGCGAAGCGGCGCGCAAGTTGATTCGGTCGACGCACACGTTGCGCACGGCAGACGCGTCAGGCTGGCCGCAAACGCTGGAAGAGCATGTGGCTTTGTTCGTGCAGCATTACCCGTCGATGCGTGTCCAGATCGCCTACTTCCTGTTTGAGGCGCGTAACCCGAGTGCCGAATGCGCGGCGTTTTCCACGCGCCTGCAGGCCTTTGTCAGCTGGATGGTTTCACCGCAGGCTAGATAGGTATATTGGCGCTGAGCCTATGATCAACTTTCGCCTGATTCGCCACCTCTGGCTGTTCCTCGCCGTTGCCGAAGAACAGCATTTCGGCCGCGCCGCCAAGCGCCCATGGCGTGCGGCTGGCGCTGATTGCCCAGTGCGGGCACTTCCCGATGTATTCCAACCCGGCGGCGATGTGGCACCAGATTGCAGACTTCCAGCGCCGCACGCTTTAGGACTTGAAGCGTCCCACCAAGGCGTTCAACTCATCCGACAAACCTGCCAATCGCCCCGAATCATCCTGGGCTGAGTTGGCCAGGCTTTCGACCAATCGCGCCTCGTCGTAAATCTGCTGGATGTGCCGGTTGATCTCTTCGGCGACGCTGTGTTGCTCCTCGGCGGCGGCGGAAATCTGCAGGTTCTGGTCGCGGATTTCATTCACCGACAGCTGAATGCCCTCAAAGCTGTCTCGCGCGCTTTCAATCGACGACACGCTGGCGCGTGACAGGTCCAGGCAACTGCTCATCTTCTGCGTGACTTCCTCGGTCTTGCTGCCCAGGGTGCCGAGCAGTTGCTCGATCTCGCCAGTGGAGTCCGAAGTGCGCTTGGCCAACGCGCGTACCTCATCGGCCACCACGGCAAACCCACGGCCTTGATCACCGGCGCGGGCCGCTTCGATCGCCGCGTTGAGCGCCAGCAGGTTGGTCTGTTCGGCGATGGCGCGAATGGTGCCGAGGATCTGGTTGATGCTGCGGCTGCCGGCTTCCAGCTCGACCATCGCTTGGGACGACTCGGTCAGGCGGCGGCCCAGGCGATTGACGTTATCGGTGGTGACTTCGATCTGCTGTTTGCCCTCGGCTACGCGGCGATGGCCATTCTCGGCAGACTCGGCAGCGCCACTGCAGGAGCGCGCGACCTCGTTGGCGGTGGCGACCATTTCGTTGAACGCAGTGGACACCAGTTCCACCGCCTCACGCTGGCGCCCAGCGGCGTCGTTCATGTTGTGCGCCACCTGGCTGTTGACCCGTGACGCGTCCTGCAAGTTGGTCGAGGCCGCGCCGATATGCTGGATCAGCTGACGGATAGCGGCGAGAAACTTATTGAACCAGCCAGCCAGTTCGGCGGTTTCATCCTTGCCCTGCACCTGCAATTCATGGCGCAGATCGCCTTCACCTTGGGCAATAGACTGCAAACCGGTGCTGACCTGGCCGATCGGCTTGACGATCACCTTGGAAAACGCCGCTGCAATCAGCCCGAAGATCAACACCAGCACCGCCACAATGGCTGCGGTCAGGTACGTCATGCGCGTGGCAGCCGCCATCACCTCGTTGTATTCGATCAGCCCGACGTAGCGCCAGCCGAGGCCGGGCGAGGTCCAGACGTTGGCCATGTAGCGCACGCCGTCGATGACCACCTCGGTGGAACCCTGGGCCGTTTCGGCCAGATGCGCGTAAGGCGCGCCGAGCGCTTTGAGCGGCTTGAAGTTGTGCGCGGCATCGCGCGGGTCAACCAGCACCACGCCGTCTTCGATCAGCATCACGTAACCGCTTTCACCCAGCTTGATGCTCTTGAGCAATTCGGTGAGGTTCTTCAGCGACACACTCACCACGAACACGCCCTTGGCCTTGCCGGTGGTGTCCAGCAGCGCGCGCGCGGTGCCCACCAGGGCCACGTCATCCTTGTCGTAATAGTAAGCAGGGGTGCGCACGGTTTTGTTGGGGCTGGCCATCGCGGCCTTGTACCAGGGGCGGGTACGCGGGTCGTACTGGGACAGTTGCGGGTCATCGGGCCATTTGGCGTAGGTGCCGTCTTCCAGGCCGATGGACAAAATGGCCGCCGAAGGGTGGGTGGCGCCGAAGCGCGCGAATTGGTCGATGACCTGCTGAGCCTGGGCCGGCAGCGGTTGGCTGGCCGCATTGGCAGGCCGGTAATCCTTGAGCGTGTTCAGCGAAGTGTATACAGGATCAGCGGACATCTGATCGACGTTCTGTAAGGTGCCATCGAAGAATTGCCGGATGTTGCCATCGATCTGGCGTATTTCACGGGTGCTGCCGTCGATGAATTGCTCCACCGCCTGGGTTCGTGTGTTCATCACGCAGATCAGCGCGACCAGGCTGACCGGGATAAAGGCCACGGAGACGAACGCGAGTACCAGCTTATTTTTTATCTTCATCGAGACGACCATCGGCAGAGAGGGCGACCAAATCATCGTCTCTATCAGCGAGACGGCGATTTGCTATCACTGCTTGTTTCGGCTCGGAGGCAGTAAATCTTTAGAAATATTTTGTGTACAACAAAAATAGCTTTTGTTCTGGGATTGCGAGCGGCAGCGCCCGCTCACTCGATTGATGGCGTGTAGCTATCTGCTGGCCGCGCCCGGCTGGGTGCGCACGCAAATGGGCGGCCCCGGCGCGCGGCTCGAAATCGGCGAAAGCAGCCCGCTGGTAGTGGACATCGTGGAAGCACGCCGGTGTGCCGGGCCTGACCTTCACGGCTCGGCACGGCGTGACGTTACCCTGGTGACCCTTGCCCGTGGGGTGTCAGCGTAGACCTTTGGTTGCCCGTATCGAGTCGTCCTTGATGTCCTCGGCGAATTTACGCATCAGGCGTACCAGGTTTTCGAAATCGCCTTCCTCCCAGGTCGAGAAGATCGACACGCCCATGCGCTCGCGGGCGTCATCCACGCGGTCGGTCATGGCCTTGCCTTTTTCGGTGATGACTGACTCGCGTACACGCCGGTCCACGGCGCTTTCCTGGCGCAGGATCAGGCCAAGGCTTTCCAGTTTCGCCACTTGGCGGCTCACGGTGGTGTAGTCGCGGCCCACGCGGTCGGCCAGTTCGACCACGCCAATCGGGCCCAGCCGTTCAACCAGCACCAGCAGCGGAAACAGCGCGCGGTCCAGGGAAATCCCGGCCTCGCGCACCATTGCTTCGTCACGCTGGGGGCGGTTCATCACCCCGACGATCTCCACGAGCGAGCCGTGCAAGTCACGCAGTTGTGCGCTCATATGTGCGTTTTGCACGCTTTTTGTTGACACTGTGTTTCTCCGTCATAATATGTGCGTATTGCACATATAGGTGATCCGTATGAACAAGCGATGCGTTGTCGATGCAGTGATTTGCGGTGCCGGTGCGGCCGGCCTGACCCTGGCGATCGACTTGGCGCGACGGGGTATCACGTTCCGCCTGGTCGAGAAAAACGCCGAGCCTTTTCACGGCTCGCGTGGCAAGGGCATTCAGCCGCGGTCACAGGAAATTTTCGAAGACCTCGGGATTCTGGATCGCCTGTTCGCTGTGGGTGGAGTCTATCCGACTGAGCGGCGCTACCGCGACGATGGCAGCTACACCGATGCCGATTCCATCGAGCGCAACGCCTCGACGGCGGCCGAGCCGTATCAACAACCGTTGATGGTGCCGCAATTTCTGACCGAACGCGTGATGCGCGAACGCTTGCTCGAGCTAGGGCACTGGCCGGAGTTTGGTTGCGAGTTGGTGGGATTCGAGCAGGATGACGAGGGCGTCAGCGTACAGCTGGCCAGCGCGGCAGGTACGCAATCGGTGCGCGCGCGCTGGCTGGTGGGCGCCGATGGCGGCCGCAGTTTTGTGCGTCACGCCCTTGAAATCGGCTTTCCGGGTAAGACGCTGGGCGCGCGTGCGCTGGTCGCCGATGTGCAGTTGTCAGGGCTTACGCGCGACTGCTGGCACCGCTTCGGCGAAGGCGATCTGCTACGGCAGGTCGCCGTGTGCCCTCTGGCGGGCACCGAGCTGTTCCAGATTCAGGCGCCGATTGCGCTCCAGGCTCAGGTCGACCTCAGCGCACAAGGGCTGACGGCCTTCATCGCAAAGCGCACCGGGCGCGATGACATCCAGGTGCACGCCGTGTCCTGGGCGTCGGCCTACAGCATGAATGCCCGCTTGGCCGATCACTACCGCGTCGGGCAGGTGTTTTTGGTCGGCGACGCTGCGCACATTCATCCACCCACCGGCGGCCAGGGGCTCAATACCAGCGTGCAGGATGCCTACAACCTGGGCTGGAAACTGGCGGCGGTGGCCAACGGTGCACCTGAAACGCTGCTCGACACTTATGAACAAGAGCGGCGCCCGATAGCCGCTGCGGTGCTGGGCTTGTCGACCCAGTTGCTCCAGGGCATGCAACGCGGCGACATGCGCCGGGGCAGGGAAGTGCATCAACTCGACCTGGGCTACCCGCAATCGTCACTCGCACTGGGGCACGCCGAACGCGTCGGCAACCGTGCGCCGGATGCGGGGCTTCGCGGCGCCGGCGGGCAATCACTGCGCCTGTTTGATCTATTCAAGGGGCCGCATTGGACGCTGCTGGGATACGGCGTTGCACCCGCCTTGGTGTCGCCTCGGGCCGGGCTGCATATCCACCTCATCGGCGCACACGGTGAGCTAATCGATGACCAGGGGCAGTTTCAAGACGCTTACGAACTGGCGCCTGGCGAGTGGGTGCTGGTGCGTCCGGATGGCTATATCGGCGCGATTGTTTCGTCAGGCAGTGTCGAATCCTTGGAGGCGTACTTGTTGCAGGTCGGGCTATCGCCGGTGCTGCTGGAAAAGGCTTGCTGACCGCCGCCAGTCATCGACCCTTGAGGATGGTCTGCAGGGCGGCGCTCAGGCCTGCCGTCGGGCTGGTGAGGGGCGGCGGCCCTGCGGTGACCCGCGCGGCGGCGCCACTCATGGAAGCCTGGGCCAGTGCGACGGTGGAGGCACCATCCCTATAGGCGCAGTCTGCCGCGCTCGCAATCACGGCCAGGTAGCCGTCGAGATCGCCTGCCTTAAACAGCGCCCACGCGCCTGGCACCCATTGCACATCCACCGACGCGCTGGTGAATTGCGCGGCCTGCTGGAACAGGCGAGCGGTGGGTTCCAGTGTCGTTTCCACGGCGCACAGGACGGCAATGTTGCCGCCTGCCTGAGCCGCCGCGAAGGCCAGTGCTTGGTCAGTTCGTAAAATGGCGGCGCCTGGCGAAAGCCCGTCGACCACCGGGCCCAACGTCGAGCAGGTGAGCACCACGGCGTCGGCCTCAAGCGAGAGCAGGCGCAGCGCCGAGGCGGTTGCGTTGGCAATGTCCACGGTCAGGCCACCGGCCTGTTCGGCGGCGGCGAGCAAGTCTGCGCGTACTTCATGCTGCAGAACATTGGGCGCGATCCCCAGCCTTTCTGCGGCGGCATCGAAGACCCTGATATTGCTGGAAGCGGTATGCAGGCAAGTAATTCGCATCGGGTTATTCCAAGTCGGCTGCGCTGCACTGTCCATCGAAGCCACTCCTCAGTCGGCATGCCGTGCGCCCGTTCGGTTGCTGAGCTGACAGGGTTAGCGCGGCCAATGTTTGCATGGATGCGTCTGGTTCACATAGCCTGCAGCTTTCTTCCCCGCGTCATTAAGGACAATGCATGCCGCTGATTTCACACCGCGTAGAACTGGCCCGCAAGGGTGCCAACGACAAGGTTATCTGCCGCATGGCCTCGGGTTGGGCGGTCACGGGCGACGTTCAGTTTTTGCCAGGTTACTGCCTGCTGCTGCCCGATCCCGTGGTCGCCAGCCTCAATGACCTGGACGCCAACGCGCGCGCTACGTACCTGCTCGACATGGCGCGCATCGGCGATGCCCTGTTGGCCGCCACCGATGCGTTGCGCATTAATTACGAGATTCTGGGAAACTCGGAACCGCAGTTGCACAGCCATATTTTCCCTCGCTACGCCACGGAGCCGGACGACAAGCGCACGATGCCCGTATGGTTCTACGACTGGAAAACGGCACCGCCTTACGCTGAAGAGCAGCACGGTGACCTGCGCAAGAAGCTCGCGCAGTTGCTGACCTCCACACTGGACGCAGGATGATGATGCAAAGAAATAAGCTGGTCCCGGAATTGATGGTCACTGACCTGAATGCCAGCCTCGAATTCTGGGTGTCATGGGTAGGCTTTAACGTGGCTTACCAACGCTTGGACGAAGGGTTTGCCTACCTGGACCTCAACGGCGCGCAGGTGATGCTCGAGCAAATCGACCCGCGCGCCAATCAATGGCAAACGGCGGCATTGGACCTGCCGTTGGGGCGCGGTATGAATCTGCAGATTGATGTCGCGGCGGTAGGTCCGGTGATTGAGCGGCTGGATGCTGCGGCGTATCCCATGTTCAAGCCCTGCAAGGATGTTTGGTACAGGGCCGGTGAGGTCGAGGTCGGGCAGCGTGAGTTTCTTGTGCAGGACCCGGACGGCTATTTGGTCAGGCTGGTCGAACGACTTGGCGAAAGGGCACGCCGGCTCGATGACGGGGTGCCCACATAGCGCGTGGTTCAGTGCGCGATGGCATTCAGCTCAGCGACAGTCTCATCGGTCAATTTAAGTTCGCCCACCGCCAGGTTTTCATGCAAGTGCGCCACCGACGAGGTGCCGGGAATCAGCAGAATGTTCGGTGAGCGGCGCAGCAGCCACGCCAGCGCCAGCTGCTTGGGCGTCACGCCCAGTCGCTCTGCCACACGCGTCAGTGTCGATGACTGCACCGGCGTAAAACCACCCAGTGGGAAGAACGGCACGTAGGCAATGCCTTGCTGTGCCAGCTCGTCGATCAGGGCGTTATCGTGCTGGTGCGCGATGTTGTACAGGTTCTGCACGCACACGAACTTGACGATGTTGCGCGCCTCGGCCACCTGCGTCGGCGTCACGTTGCTGATGCCGATATGGCGCACCAGGCCTTGCTGTTGCAGTTCTGCCAGCGCGGTCAGTGGCGCTTCGTTCGAGCCTTCGCCGGGGCCCATCAGGTTGTGGGACGCGCGAAAATTGACCACGTCCAGTACATCCAGGCCCAGGTTGCGCAGGTTGTCATGCACGGCCTGTATCAGCGCTTCCCTGGAAGGCGCGGCGTGCCAGCCACCTTCGCTGTCACGGCGGGCGCCGATCTTGGTGACGAGGGTGAGGTCATCGCGGTAAGGGTGCAGCGCCTCGCGAATCAGCTGATTGGTGATATGCGGCCCGTAGAAGTCGCTGGTGTCGATGTGGTTCACGCCGGCTTCGACGGCCTCGCGCAGTACAGCCAGCGCGGCCGCTCGGTCCTTGGGCGGGCCGAATACGCCCGGGCCTGCCAATTGCATCGCGCCGTAACCGATGCGGTTCACCTGGCGGTCGCCCAATGTGAATGTGCCGCTGTTTGCCAAGCCCGTCATAGCCGTCACCCTTGCTTCATCTGAGTAAGGCTCTAATATGAAGGATCCTTCAGATTTTGGAATTCGCATTCCATGAGCGCCGTCAAAGTCACTTTAAAGCCAAGAAAATCAGCGGTTCAGGCGCGCTCAGTCGCCACCGTCGAGGCACTGCACACCGCAACGCTTCAGGTTTTGACCCAGCAGGGCCTGATCCGCTGCACCACCACCCGAGTGGCTGAGCGCGCCGGCATGTCGGTGGGCAGCCTCTACCAGTACTACCCCAACCGCGACGCGCTGCTTGCCGCCGTACTGCAAAAACACCTCGAGTGGGTGGCCGAAGCGGTCGAGTTGGCGTGCGGCCGGCACCAGGGCAGGCCGGTGGCGGAAATGGCGTGCGGCCTGGTCAGCGCGCTGGTCACCGCCAAGTTGCGCGACCAGGGCATTTCCAAGGCGTTGTATGCCATTGCGGGCGAGCGGGGCGGTGCCGAATTGGTCGCGCGCATCAATAAGCGCATGGTAGCGGTGATCGCCGCCATGCTGGAGACGGCGCCGGATGCGCATTTCGAAGACCCGATCCTGACCGCCGGGATTTCCCTGAGCGCTATCGTCGGCCCGGTACGGACCCTGCTCGAAGGCAACGCATCGCCCGCGTTCGAAGCCGGACTTGAGCAGCAGACCACGCTGCTGTTACGGGGCTATCTGCAAGCCCATCAGCACCCGGTTTCAAACAAGGAATAAAGCGAATGCGCGAGCGCAAGGCATCACGATTGTTGGTGATAAACCCGGCGGGCGAAGTCCTGCTGTTCAGGTTTGTGCATAAAGACGGCGCCCTGGCCGGCCGGGATTACTGGGCCACGCCCGGCGGCGGCGTCGAGGCGGGCGAAACCTTCCACGCGGCAGCCATCCGTGAACTGCGCGAGGAGACGGGCATTGTGGTCAGCACTGTTCAAGCGCCAGTGGCACAAAGCAGCTTTGAGTTGATGCTGCCCAGCGGTGAAACGGTATTGGCGATTGAGCACTACTTTATCGTTCACGTCGCGAGCGAGGCGCTTTCCAGGGCAGAGTGGACGCCGCAAGAGACGCAGGTGATGGCCGACCATCACTGGTGGTCCGCTCAGGCGTTGCGATCGACCAAGGACACGGTATGGCCCCAGGGACTGGTTGAGATGCTGGTGAACGCGGGCATTTTTGCCGTTTAAGCAGCGGCAAGAATATCGAGTGTTTGCATGACCCTGGCGTAGTCCATCGCCAGGTTACTCAGCGACAGCGCATGCACATCCTCGGCAGGCCAGAGCCGCCCCGACAAGTCGGTTTGATCGAATGTATAGCAAGCGTCTGCAGCCACGATCACGTCAAAACCCAGGTTGCCGGCGGACCGCGCCGTAGACTCGACGGAATTGTTGGTGATCACGCCGACGATCACCAGCTGCCTGATCGCGCGCATCTGCAGCCAGCGCTCCAGGCCGGTGACCGCGAACGCATCCGGCACGTTTTTCTCCAGCACCTGCTCATGCGCGAGCGGCGCCAGCGCTTCCTGGAATTCACAGCCTGGCTGGCCTGGCCAAAAGACCGAGCCGGGTGTGCGCGACATATGCCGGACATGCACGACCGGGCGTTGCGACTGCCGCCACGCGCCCAGAAGCTGCTGCATGTGCAACTCGGCCTCTGGGTTGTTGCGGCGCCCAAGCTTGGGATGGTGCATGCCCTGTTGCATGTCGATGATTACCAATGCTGCGTTTGTGGCTAACGGTTCCATGGCCCATCCTTTTGCTGATCTGGAGCGAACATATCAGCGATTGCCGGCATGCCAACAGGGATTTGTTCGAACCCGGCGCTGTTTGCCTTTACACTGCGGCCCCCAATTTCAGCAAGGATGCTCTGGATGCGCGCGCTACTGGCAGAAATCACCCTCATCCTCAAGAACGCCGCGAGCGCAAAAGAGACCGCGACGGCGCACTATACGGTGCCGATGGAAACCGAAAACCTGATCATCGTGCGCGAGCCGCTGGCGTCGCAGCGCGTTGGTCCGTACCACATCCAACGGGTGAAAAACTTCGCGGTGATCGAACATAACTCGGCGCCGGACAGCCCGGACTACTTCACGGGCCTGTACCGCAAGCAACCCGCTCAACCCTGAGTGGGTCAGCGCAGCTTCTCGAGCATCTGGTAGTACCACATGCCCACCGCCAGCATCGGGTTGCCGAACACATCGCCCAGCGGCACCTTGATGTGTGTGCAGCCGGCAAAGGTGTCGTACTTTTCCAGCGTGCCGGTCAGCGCTTCGGCCATGATCTCGCCCATGATGTGGCTGGTGGCGATGCCATGCCCCGAGTAACCCTGGCAGTACCAGACATTCTCTGAGAGCTTGCCCAGCTGCGGGATGCGATTGATCACAATGCCCATCGCACAACTCCACTGGAACTCGATGTCTACCCCCCTCAATGCGGGAAACGTACGCTCGATGCATGGGCGCAACTCCGCAGCGATGTCGCGTGAGTCGCGCCCGGAATAGTTCGCGCCGCCACCGAACAGCAAACGACCATCGCCCGTCAGGCGGTAGTAGTCGAGCACGAACCGGCAGTCGTACACCGCCAGGTCCTGTGGGTTGATCTGCTGCGCCAGCGTGCCCAGCGGCGCGGTTGTGACAATGCCGCCCATGGCCGGGAAGATTTTGCCCTTGAGCTGTTTGGGTTCGAGCCTGTGGTACACGTCGCCGGCCAGCAGCACCTGGCGCGCGTCGATGCGGCCAAGGGCAGTGATCACGGCAGGCCGGTCGCCATGCACGATTTCCAGCACTTCGGAATTCTCAAAAATCAACGTGCCCAGGCTGTGCGCCGCGCGGGCTTCGCCCAGGCACAGGTTCAGTGGATGCACGTGCAGGTTGCGCGTGTTTTTTAGCGCACCGAGGTACAGCGGGCTGTCCAGATGCTGACGCATGGCGGCCTGATCGAGCAGACTGACCTGATCGCCCATGCCGCGCCGTTGTGCTTCATCGTGGAAAGCACGAAGTTCGCTCAGGTGCGAGGGCTTCA
Source organism: Pseudomonas sp. NFX183 (assembly GCF_047943075.1). NCBI lineage: Bacteria > Pseudomonadati > Pseudomonadota > Gammaproteobacteria > Pseudomonadales > Pseudomonadaceae > Pseudomonas > Pseudomonas sp. NFX183. The sequence goes on from NZ_CP181333.1 coordinate 5,199,085, forward strand.
TCGCCGCATGCAAGTGGCCGTGCTTGAGGTCGCAGTCGATTGCGTACCTGTTCACGCGTTGCTCGATGATCTCGTGGCCACGCCAGCGCAGGTGCCAGATGAAGTCGTCGACCTGCGTGCCCAGGCGGTTGCGCATTTGCTCGCGCATGGCCTCATCGCCCGACAGGCTGCCGGTGACTTGCCCGCCATTGCGCCCACTGGCGCCCCAGCCGATCCGGTTGGTTTCGACAATCGCGACCTTGAGCCCGCGTTCAGCCAGCTCGACGGCACTGGCAACGCCGGTGAAGCCGCCGCCGATAATCACCACGTCAACGCTGACCTGGCCTTGCAGGGTCGGGTACTGGGTAGCGTCGTTGAGGCTGGCGGTGTAATACGAAGCGCTGCGCTGGGCAGCACCGATGACAGGGCGTATGGCTGCGGTCATGGAATGATCCTTCTGAAAAATGAATGCCGGTAAGGCGTTTCAACTTGATCAGAGGCGTGCATCGGGCGGACGCGCATGGCGGCAATGCCACAGCGCCCAGAAGGCCAGGATGATATTGAACAGCGGGTTTTCGCAGGGACGCGCCTGCGCCTTCGGGAAGCAAGGTTGCAGGTGGCGAGAGAACACACGCAATAGCGAAATCATGGTTGCCGATGCTCCCACCACGCGCAGGTGCGTTAAATCGCCGTTTGTGTACCTTCAGTTGTGGCTTCGTTAAACAATCAACGCGGCGGCGCAACGCCCCCTCATACCACGCTTTCGCGATACAAGGCGCTGGTATGCCCTACGCCAGCGGCGTTCAAGCGCGCCACCAGGTCCTCTCGAGCCGCACGCCCACCTGTACGCACATACTCAAGCTCCGACGCGGTAATCAACACCACCGGCACCAGTCGCACCGGCGACAGCGGCATGTCTTCAAGGCGGGTAGGGAAGTCGGGTTGCGGCCCACCGAGCAGCACGCCGGTGGCGTCGTCTTCGGTGACGAACAGCTTGGGCACTTGATCGCTCATTTGATGTGACAGGCTGAACCCAGGCAGTTCCAAAGACAGTACGCCGTGAGTGTCCAACTGGTGGGTAATGCCGCCCGCGTTGGCCACGGTCTTGGCGACGTGTTCGAGCAGTTCGAACGCCCAACTGCGGCGCAAAGGGTCGACATCACCCGGCTCGCCACGGGCGTCGTCGGGAATATCCGGCGTTTCCAGGAACAATTCCATCTCAAACCCATTGCCCAGGCCTTCTGCATCGTCGAAGGGATCGGACAGGCCTTCGGTGGCGAGGACGATGGATTTATCACGGCGCACCACACGGTACGCCTGGCGGGTGGAGGGCCAATGAGGACCGCCGGTAAAGCTTGGGCTGATCATGTACGTCAGCACGTCCTGTTCCACGCTCCCCACGGTCTGCCAGTGACGGTCCAGGCATTCACCGCTGGCAAGGCGCGCTGCGATATTGGCTGCATCTGCTGCAGTTTCAACCGGTTCAACAGGTTCAGTCGGCGCGGGCAGGGCCGCTTCGGCGTCGGGTTTTTTGGCAGTACCGAACAACTTCTTGAAGAAGTTCATGGGCATTCCTTTGCTGGAGATGAGTGCTTTACAGCTGATTGAGTGCGTTTACGTAGGCGCGAAACATATCAGCCATTCCATCGGCGTAAACAGATATTTCTGCCGCCGTACGTGGGCTGCCGGAAAAATCCTTACCCACCGAACTGAGCGTGGTCAGGATCAAATCGCAGGCCAGCGCGCGGCTTTCACTAGGCACCTCGGGCAGCAATTCAAGCATGAACGTCTCAAAGGCGCGCTGACCTGCCGCGCGCACTTCCACGGCTTCGGGCGCGTCGCGGTACAGCGGCGCGGCGTCGCTCAGGGCGACGCGCATCTGCGCTTCTTCGCATTCGGAATGGATAAACGCATGCACCAGGGTGCGCAGGCGCTCGAGCGGCGCAACGTCGGTTTTGTCCAGAATGTCGCGCAGCATCTGCGTGGTCTGCTGCCACTCATCGCTCTGCAGTCGGAACAGGATGGCGGCCTTGTTGGGGAAGTACTGGTACACCGAACCGACACTCACACCGGCCTTTTCCGCCACCCGCGCGGTGGTAAAACGCGTGGCGCCTTCCTTGGCCAAAACCTGAATAGCCGCTTCCAGGATCGCCGCCACCAGCTCGGTGGAACGCGCTTGTTGTGGCTGTTTGCGTGAGGAAATACGGGCGGTCTGGCGGGTTGTCATCTGGGGCTCCAGCAGCGGGGCTAACGCGAATAGCGAATGCGACGAATCACTCGCATACTTTTAATGCGACGAATTGGTCGCATCTTAGCCCCAACCTCACGGAAATCAATCATGTCGACCCTGACCACCGCGCCAATGGCGCCCCTGATCGAACGCCTCTACGCACAAGCCAACGCGGCCACCAGCCCACTGATCAACAGCGTTTCGCGTGAAGAACGCGACCGTCTGATGCACAGCAAAACCGACTACCTCGCGCTCTACACGATGCTCAAAGATCTGTGGCTGCCGGTCTCCCGCGACACCGGCACCTTGCTGTACCTGTTGGCGCGCAGCACCAAGGCGCAGGCTATCGTGGAGTTTGGGACGTCGTTTGGCCTGTCCACCTTGTTCCTGGCCGCCGCGTTGCGCGACAACGGTGGCGGCGTGTTGATTGGCAGCGAATTCGAGCCCTCGAAGATCGCCCTGGCACGCGAGCATTTCATTCAAGGCGGGGTGAGTGACCTGATTGAGATCCGCGAGGGCGATGCCTTGGTGACGTTGGCCACGGGCCTACCGGAAGCGGTCGACCTGCTGCTGCTCGATGGCGCCAAGAGCCTGTATGGCGATGTGCTGAACCTGGTGGAAAAACACCTGCGGCCCGGCGCGCTGGTGATAGCCGACAATACCGACTATTGCCCGCATTACCTGGCGCACGTACGCGAGCCTGCGAACGGCTACCTGTCTGTACCCTTTGCCGATGACATCGAACTCTCGATCCGCTTGCGCTAACAGGAGTCACCTCATGCATGTATTTGTCACGGGAGCCACCGGCTGGGTGGGCTCCGAAGTGGTCAAGGACCTGATCGGCGCCGGCTACCTGGTCACCGGTTTGGCCCGCAGCGATGACAAGGCCCAGGCACTGGCGGCCACCGGTGCGAAAGTGCTGCGCGGCTCGCTGGATGACCTGGATGTTCTGCGCCGTGCGGCGTGGGGCGCGGACGCGGTCATCCATACCGCGTTCAACCATGATTTCACACGGTTCATCGAAAACTGCGCGCAGGACCGTCGCGTGATCGAGGCGCTGGAAAGTGTGCTCAAAGGTTCGGACACGCCGCTGATCGTGACCTCAGGCTTGTCGGGCCTGGCGCGCGGCGCGCTGGAGAGTGACTTGCCGAACGCCGGCGCCCCGCGCCAATCCGAACCCGCCGCGCGGCTGTTGGCTGAGCGGGGCATACGGGCGGCAACCGTGCGGCTGGCGCCGTCGGTGCATGGGGTGGGCGACCATGGTTTTCTGCCGATTTTGATTCGGCTGGCGCGGCAGACGGGCGTCTCGGCCTATATCGGCGACGGCGAGAATTGCTGGTCTGGCGTGTACCGCACCGACGCGGCGCGGGTCTACCGCCTGGCGCTGGAGGAGGGCGTCAGCCAAGCGGTGTACCACGCGGTTGCGGACGAGGCCGTGCCATTTAAAGCTATCGCTGAAGTGATCGGGCGTCGCCTCGGTGTGCCGGTGGAAGCTCGGCCGCGTGAGCATTTTGGTTGGTTCGCGATGATGGCCGGGGCTGACATGGCCGTTTCCAGCGCGCATACCCGCGACCTGCTGGGCTGGGTGCCCAGCGGCCCGGACTTGCTGACAGACCTCGATCAAAGCGATTACTTCACCCTCTGACAGGCGGTTTTCATGACTCAAAATGTCGTGCTGAAACTGCTGCCGATCACCCTGGCGGTGTTCGTCGGTTTCCTGATCATCGGCCTGCAGTTGCCGGTGCTGCCGTTGCACCTGAACCACACGCTGGGCATGAGCACCTTGGTGGTCGGTATGGTGGTCGGTGCGCAGTTCGCCGCGGCGTTGCTGTCACGGGCCTGGGCCGGCAATTTTGCCGATATGCGTGGGCCCAAGCGCGCGATGTTGATTGGTATGCTGGTGGCGGCCAGTTCCGGCGTGCTGTACCTGGCGTCGCTGGCGTTTGTCGACACACCGGCGCTGTCAGTCTGGGTGCTGCTCGCCGGGCGCGTGGTGCTGGCCTTGGGTGAAAGCCTGATCATCACCGGCTCGATGGGCTGGGGCATGGGCCTGGTCGGGCCGCAGAACGCCGGCAAGGTCATGGCCTGGATCGGCATTGCGATCTATGCCGCATTTGCGCTCGGGGCACCGTTGGGCGTGGCGATCAATAGCCAGTGGGGGTTCAGTGGAATCAGTATCGCGACCCTGCTGCTGCCGCTGTGCGCCTTTGCCATCGTTGCGGGGGCCAAGGGCGTTGCGCCCACTAGCCAGCGGCGCACCTCGTTTTACAAAGTGCTGGGCACGGTGTGGTTGCCGGGCCTGGGACTGGCGTTTTCCAGCATCGGTTTTGGGCTGATCACAGCGTTTATTGCGCTGCTGTTTGCGTCCAAGAACTGGGGCAACGCGTCGTTCGCTTTCACCGCGTTTGGCCTGGCATTTATTGGCGCGCGAATCTTCTTCGGGCACCTGCCGGACAAGCTCGGTGGCGCAGTCGTCGCGTTGGTCTGTGTGCTGATCGAAGCGGCGGGGCAGTTGTTGATCTGGGGCGCAGGCTCACCGCTGATGGCGTACTTGGGTGCAGCGCTGACCGGCTTCGGTTATTCGTTGGCGTTCCCGGGGTTTGGTGTCGAGGCGATCAAGCGTGCGCCCCCGCAAACGCGCGGGCTGGCCATGGGTGCCTATGTGGCTTTCCTCGATATTGCGTTAGGGATCAGCAGCCCGTTGGCCGGCGCTTTGGCCGGCGCCGCCGGGGTAGGGTCGGTGTACCTGGCAGGCGCCGTGGCGGTGGCGATGTCGGTGGTGGTGGCGTGGGTGTTGTTGGCTAAACAGCCGGCACTCAGCGCTTGCTGAATGCCAGGCGCGCGGCAAATACAACAAAGATCAAGCCAGTGGTGCGGTCCATCCACTGGATGACCTTTTCTCGGCGCAGGAAGCCAGACAGTGGCCGGGTGGCGCCAATCAACGCCAACGACCATGCCAGCCCCAATACCACGTGAATGCTCACCAGGCCGAAAGTCCAGGCAATCAACGAATGGCCTTGGGGAATGAACTGCGGCAGGAACGACACGTAGAAAATCCCCACCTTGGGGTTCAGCACATTGCCCAGCATGCCCTTGAAAAACCAGTTGCCGCCGGGCCTGGCGTCAGCGTTGGCCGATGACAGTGAACGGCGCGGGCGCAGCAGCATGTTCACGCCCAACCAGGCCAGGTAAGCGGCGCCGCAGTACTTGAGCAGGTTGAACGCCACCTCCGACACTGCAATCAACGCGCCCAGCCCAAAAGCCACGGCCGCGCCCCACACCAGGCAGCCCGCGTTGATGCCGAAGGCAGCGTGCAGCGCCTGGCGCTTGCCTTCTACCGTGGCGGTGCGCAGCACCAAAGCGGTGTCGAGCCCCGGCGTGAGCGTCAGCACAGTAGCGGCGAAGGTGAAGGCGAGGAGGTTGTCAGTGATGGACATGGGCTTTTCCGTTCAAGTAAGGCGTCAGATCCAATCCGGCCAGATATTCAAGGAGGCCAACGCTGACCTCGATTACCGCGTCGCAAAACTCTTTATTGCCGCGCCAGCGTAATGTGGGTCGGGGTCCAGCATAGCTTCGAATCAGCGCCAATAACGGATTTGCCCAAGGCGCTGGCCTAGGACTGCGCGTTGTCGACAAAGGCGCAAGACTCGAAAGCGGCGTAAGTGGTTAGCCTTTAACGCCGGATTTCAGTTGGGTCAGCGCCGTCGCAACGGCGTGGTATGGACCGCTTGGCCAAGGATGAGCACTGATGATGAGGTGGATGGCATAATCCTTATCCTCGATGCCCAGGCACCTTGGACTTTCTTATCTCAACACCTGTGGTGATTAGTCATCCGCGTGTCGAAACGCTACTCTCGGCGCCCATTACCCATCAACCGACCGTCACAGTGAGTGACGGCCTTCATGAATCAGGACGATGAACGACTACTCTTCAAAGCTCGCAAATTATTGGCGTAATTCACTGGCCGATGCCGAAAACGGCAATGGCGCTTTATCGCCGAGCCAAGTCAAAACCTATACTGCTTTGCCCATTGACGCGTTAGCCAAGGGCTGTGTACCTGATGAGCAGCTCAGCTTGTTGTTTGCGGGCGAGCCTGCCCAACAGCTGCACGTTGAAGTCACCCTGCGCCCCTTTGTGTACAAGTCGCGCCTGGAACACCGTCAGGCGCGCAATGGTTTACCCGCGTGGATCACTCCAGTTCTGTGCCGCGTATCAGTGACCCGCGATGGGCGTATTTATCCGACTGCACAGGCGCTGGTGCCTCGCGACATCCTTGATCCATTGGATCGCGATAATTTCACCATCGGTGCTCAGTTCGACCTGGACACGTTTCTGTCAGCAGAACATGCGCCACAGCTGGATCTGCCTGCGGCCGGTAGCGAGCTTAGTGCCGATCAATATCAAGAAAAGTGGATCAGCTATCTACGGTTCTGCAAGAAGATGTTCCACACGGTTTCCGACGGTTGGAATGGGGTCGATGATGGTTTTGATCCGGTCAATTATTGTTTTATTTTCAAGGAACAAAAGGCAGAAGGTTTTAGCCGCAATATCGTCGCGCTCTATGATCATCTGCGAGAGGCAAAACCCACGGCGCCCTTGTTTGATCGTTTCGCTCAACGTGAACCCACACCAGACGAACCCTGTTTACCCACCAATAGCCTGTTCGCCAGGCGGCTAGGGCATGCCGGTGACGAATACGCGTTAGCACCCGCCCAACGCGATAGCCTGGCGCACCTGCTTTGCGGCGAGAGCGGTGATGTGTTGGCCGTTAACGGGCCTCCTGGAACCGGTAAAACCACATTGCTCTTGTCCGTTGTTGCCTCGCTCTGGGCCAAGGCTGCGGTAGACGGTGATGAGCCGCCAGTGATTGTCGCCAGTTCTACGAACAACCAGGCTGTCACCAACATCATCAAGGCGTTCGGTAAAGATTTCTCAGAGGGCACCGGCCCCTTTGCGGGACGCTGGCTACCCGACATCAAGAGCTTCGGGGCGTACTTCCCCAAGTCCTCGGCAGAAGCGGAAATGGCCCGCACCTATCAAACCAAAAGCTTTTTCCAGGAACTTGAGTCGCAGGCCTATCTTGATAAAGCGCAGCAAGCTTATCTTGGCAAAGCCGCCATCGCATTTGCAGGTGAGCCGGTTCCTACCGTCAAGAATACAGTGAGTAAACTTCAGGCAGAGATACGAACGCGTCAGCACCAGCTCGCCGAGATTGAGAAAGGGTGGGCAACATTGGTGGCTGTCCGCAACGCTGTTCAACGGCTGCTGGGGAATGATCCACAGGCGGGGATCGCACGTCTTGAAGCCCAACTCACGAACCACGCCGAACAGCTTGCCAAAGCGCAAGCCCGCCTCAAGGATTTCAAGCATTACCTGGCTCATGAACCATTGATCTACTCGCTGTTTAGCTGGTTCGGTCCAGTCGCGGCTAAACGTCTTCGACTGGCGAAGTTGCGAGTTGATGAAGCTGATACCGCGCTGCAGGCAGCCGCCGATGTCAGCTCGATCGAACGTCAGTTGACCGCCGTTGTTGCTCTGGCCGCCCAGGCGTTGAAACCACTTGAAACGCAACTGGCGCAGGTCCGCGAGTTGATGCAGAGCGTGCAACGTGAGGTGTCGAATTGGCAGACGGTCATCGCGGTATTACCGAAGGCTGCTGGCAAAGCGGCCGCACAGGTGACATTTGATGATTGCGACAGTTGGGCGGATACCTCTTTGCGTTTCGAGATCTTCTTGCTCACTACGCATTACTGGGAAGGACGTTGGTTGATGGAAGTCGCTGACGAATTGCCAGAAATTCTTAAAAGCCGTGGCAAAAAGGGTCGCAAGACCTTGGAGAAGAACTGGCGGCGCTGGATGAAGCTGACACCGTGCGTCGTGGCTACGTTTTTCAGGCTACCAGCAGAACTGCACTGCAAGCGCCACGATGGCAACGGTTTTGTTGATGATTACGCATTGAATTTTGTCGATTTGCTGATCGTCGACGAGGCTGGTCAGGTCTTGCCTGAGGTCGCAGCGCCATCATTCGCATTGGCCAAGCAGGCGTTGGTCATTGGTGATACTCAGCAAATTGAACCTATTTGGTCGATTCCCGCTGCTGTCGACATCGGCAACCTGATCAGCGCGGGCCTGTTGTCTCGGGACAAGGTGGATGATGACTACGCTGCCTTCTGCGACAGCGGACGCAGTGCCGCCAACGGCAGTGTCATGTCAATTGCGCAGTCGACCAGCCGTTACCATTACGATCGCGACCTCGCCCGGGGTATGTACTTGTATGAACACCGTCGTTGCTATGACTCGATCATCGATTACTGCAATGCCCTTTGCTACAAAGGCAAGTTAGAACCGCGCCGGGGTGCAAAACCGCACGGTGGCTTGCCTGGGCTCGGCTATCTGCACATTGATGGCAGGTGCCAGCAGAAACAGGGCGGTAGCCGTCACAACCTGCTCGAAGCGCAGACGATTGCCGCGTGGATTAAGGCTAATGAACAGGAACTCACACAACGCTACAAGAAGGAACTGTGGGAGATTCTGGGTGTGATAACCCCCTTCGGCGCACAGACTCAGTCGATCATCGAGGCGTGCTCAGCGTTGGGTATCCGTACCGGCAAAGGCGACGGTGAAGTCACCATCGGCACTGTTCACTCCTTTCAGGGGGCAGAACGGCCAGTGGTGATTTTTTCGGCGGTTTACTCCAAACATGCCGATGGTCCTTTTATAGACCGCAGGGACAGCATGCTGAACGTTGCTGTTTCGCGGGCTAAAGATAGCTTCCTGGTGTTCGGTGATATGGACTTGTTCACCCAGGTGTCCGCCAGCAAACCGCGCGGACGCTTGGCCCTCTACCTGCTCAGTGACGCGGCGAATGAGCTGAAGTTTGATTTCCAGCCTAGGGTCGATTTGCTCACTACGCGCACCGGATTGAGCCATTTGCATGAGTTTGCCGAACATGATCGGTTCCTGTTGCGTACCTTGGAGATGGCCCGCCACCAGGTTCAGATAGTGACGCCGTGGGTTAAGTTACACAGGATGCATGAAAGCGGTGCTTTGGACGTCATGGGCGGGACGGTGAAGCGTGGTGTCGAAGTAACGGTCTATACCGACTTGCGCTTCAATACTGATATCAAGCGCGGTAAGCCCGATGGTGATACAGGCAAAGTAGCAGAATTCAAGGAGGCCATAGCTGCTTTGAAATCCCGTGATGTGCAGGTTCGTGTGGTCAACAAGGTGCATAGCAAGATTGTCATGGCCGATGAAGAATTGCTGTGTGTCGGGTCGTTCAATTGGCTGAGCGCGGATCGTTCGGGTGATTACATACACCATGAGACGTCCATGGTTTATAGAGGGCCCGATGTGCGAGACGAACTCATCGTTAACCGAACGAGCCTTGCGCAGCGCCTGAGTCCGCGAGCGTTATAGCCTGATGCATCGCTACGTCAGCTGAGGGCTGCAAGCAGCTGACGCAGCGATGCAAAGAGGCACCGATCGGCAGCCAATTCGGAAAACCCTGAGACTTCCCGGCGAAAATCTTCATAATGGCGGCCAATTTGTTTAGCTCGTTCTGGTGTGCCCGCATGGAAATTAAGGTCAACTTTCTCGACAACCTTCGGCTTGAAGCCAAGTTCGATGACTTCACGGTGATTGCCGACCAGCCTATTCGCTATAAAGGCGATGGTTCGGCCCCGGGTCCGTTCGATTACTTCCTGGCTTCGTCGGCGTTGTGTGCGGCGTACTTTGTGAAGCTGTACTGCGAAACGCGCAATATTCCCACCGAAAATATTCGCCTGTCGCAGAACAACATCGTTGATCCGGAAAACCGCTACAACCAGATCTTCAAGATCCAGGTCGAGTTGCCGGCGGATATCTCCGACAAGGACCGCCAGGGCATCCTGCGCTCCATCGACCGTTGCACCGTGAAGAAAGTCGTGCAGGCCGGGCCCGAGTTCGTGATTGAAGAGGTGGACAACCTCGACGCCGATGCCCAGGCGTTGCTGATGCCTGGTGCTAGTTCTGAGGCGGGCACCTACATTGCTGGCAAAGACCTGCCGCTGGAGCAGACCATCGCCAACATGTCCGGCATTCTCGCGGGCCTGGGCATGAAGATTGAAATCGCCTCGTGGCGCAATATCGTGCCCAACGTCTGGTCGCTGCATATCCGCGACGCCCACTCGCCGATGTGCTTTACCAACGGCAAGGGCGCGACCAAAGAGGGCGCACTGGCGTCGGCGTTGGGCGAGTTTATCGAGCGGCTTAACTGCAACTTTTTCTACAACGACCAGTTCTGGGGTGAAGAACTGGCCAACGCGCCGTTCGTGCATTACCCGGATGAGCGCTGGTTCCAGCCCGGCCGCAAAGACGAGTTGCCGCCTGAAATTCTCGACGCCTACTGCCTGAAAATCTACAACCGCGATGGCGAGCTGCGTGGCTCGCACCTGTTTGACACCAATTCGGGCAATGAAGAGCGCGGTATTGTTTCGCTGCCGTTCGTGCGTCAGTCCGATGGCGAGGTGGTGTACTTCCCGTCCAACCTGATCGAAAACCTTTACCTCAGCAACGGCATGAGCGCGGGCAATACCCTGGCCGAAGCGCAGGTGCAGTGCCTGTCGGAGATTTTCGAGCGCGCGGTCAAGCGCGAAATCATCGAAGGCGAATTCGCCCTGCCGGACGTACCGGCTGAAGTGCTCGCCAAGTACCCGGGAATTCTTGCCGGTATTCAAGGCCTGGAAGCCCAGGGTTTCCCGGTACTGGTCAAGGACGCGTCACTGGGCGGTGAATTCCCGGTGATGTGCGTGACCTTGATGAACCCGCGCACCGGCGGCGTATTTGCCTCGTTCGGCGCCCATCCGAGCCTGGAAGTGGCGCTGGAACGCAGCCTCACCGAATTGCTTCAGGGCCGCAGCTTCGAAGGCTTGAACGACCTGCCGCAGCCGACCTTTGAAGGCCACGCGGTCACCGAACCGAACAACTTCGTCGAGCACTTTATCGACTCCAGCGGCGTGGTCTCGTGGCGCTTCTTCAGTGCCCAGTCGGACTACGAGTTCGTTGAATGGGATTTCTCGGGCCAGGGCGAAGACTCGAATGCTCAGGAAGCCGCGACCCTGTTCGGCATTCTCGAAGGCATGGGCAAAGAGTCCTACATGGCGGTGTACGAACACCTCGGCGCAACCGCCTGCCGCATCCTGGTGCCGGACTACTCGGAAATTTATCCGGTGGACGACCTGATCTGGGACAACACCAACAAGGCGCTGTTTTTCCGGGCCGACATCCTCAACCTGCACAGCCTCAGCGATGACGAGCTCAAAGCACTGGCTGAGCGCCTGGTGGAAAGCGAGCTGGACGATTACACCGACATCACCACCTTGATCGGCATCGAGTTCGACGACAACACCGCGTGGGGCCAACTGACCATTCTGGAGTTGAAGCTGCTGATCTACCTCGCCTTGCAGCAGTATGAGGAGGCGAAAGAGTGCGTGGAGATGTTCCTGCAGTACAACGACAACACCATTGATCGCGGCCTGTTCTATCAGGCGGTGAACGCGGTGTTGGAGATGCACTTGGACGAGGACCTGGAACTCGCGGATTACGAGGCCAACTTCCGCCGCATGTTCGGCAATGAGCGCATGGACGCGGTGATCGGCTCGGTCAACGGCACGCTGCGTTTTTATGGCTTGACGCCAACCAGCATGAAGCTGGAAGGGCTGGATCGGCATTTGCGCTTGATCGACAGCTACAAAAAGCTGCACGCGGCGCGTGCGAATATCACCTCAGCCTGACGCGTAAACCCTGTGGGAGCGGGCTTGCCCGCGATGCAGACACCTCGGTGCTTCAGATGTACCGAGGTGATGCTATCGCAGGCAAGCCAGCTCCCACAGGTGGGGCTTTATTATTTGGGTGATTGGGTCAGATCAGAGCCAATGCCTGCGCCAGGTCGGCCCGCAGGTCTTCGACGTCCTCAACGCCCACCGACAAGCGCACCAAACCATCGCCAATGCCCAGCTGCGCCCGCGTTGCTGCCGGGATGCTGGCGTGGGTCATGATCGCCGGGTGTTCGATCAGGCTTTCGACGCCGCCCAGGCTTTCGGCCAAGGCAAAGATCTTCACGTTTTCCAGAAAGCGTGTGGCGCCGGCCAGGTCACTGTTCAAATCCACCGAAATCATCCCGCCAAACCCGCGCATCTGCTTGCGTGCCAGTGCGTGCTGGGGATGCGAGGCCAGGCCTGGGTAATAAACCCGTGAGACTTGCGGCTGTTGTTCCAGCCAGGTGGCCAACTCCAGGGCATTGCTGCAATGGCGCTCCATGCGCAGCGCCAGGGTTTTCACGCCGCGCAGCGTCAGGAATGCATCGAACGGGCCGGCAATCGCGCCGACCGAGTTCTGCAGGAAACCCAGGCGCTCGGCGAGCTCCGGGTTGTGGCCGACAATGGCGATGCCGCCGATCACGTCGGAGTGGCCGTTGAGGTATTTGGTGGTGGAGTGCACCACGATGTCGAAACCCAGCTCCAGCGGGCGCTGGATCCATGGGCTGGCAAAGGTGTTGTCGGCCACGCAGATGATGCCGCGGTCGCGGCAGATTCGCGCGATGGCACTCAGGTCAGTGAGGCTGAGCAGCGGGTTGCTCGGGGTCTCGACCCAGACCATGCGTGTGTCGTCTTGCAACGACGCTTCAAACGCTTGCAAGTCGCTCAAGTCGACAAAGCTGAAACGGTGGCCGGCGCTGCGCTGACGCACCTTGTCGAACAGGCGGAAGGTGCCGCCGTACAGGTCGTTGCCGGAGACGATATGCGCACCCGCATCGAGCAGTTCCAGCACGGTGGAAATCGCCGCCAGCCCGGAGGCAAAGGCAAACGCCTGGCTGCCGCCTTCAAGGTCGGCCACGCAGCGTTCCAGGGCAAAGCGCGTGGGGTTGTGGGAACGACCATAGTCAAAGCCCTTGTGCACACCGGGGCTGTCTTGCAGATAAGTGGAGTTGGCATAGATCGGCGGCATCAGCGCTCCCGTGGTCGGGTCGGGTGATTGCCCGGCGTGGATCACGCGGGTGGCAAAGGCGCTTTTATCGGGCTGACTCATGCAAGGGATCTCCGTAGGTGATTAAGCAGGTCGACGCGGGTGATCAGGCCATAAAACCCTGAGGCGTCAGCAATGATGGCAACCAGGCCGCGATCAAGTTCCGCCTGCAGTTCGGCCAGGCTGGCACTCGGGGCCAGGGTTTGCAAAGTGTCGGTCATGGCGCTGGCAACGATCATGGAGAAGTCGGCGGCGTCATGGTGCAACCCCAGCAGGATGTCGGACTCGTCGATCACGCCAACCAGTTCGCGGCCTTCGACCAGCACCGGCAGTTGCGAGACATCGGCCAGGCGCATGCGCTGGAAGGCTGTGAGCAGGGTATCGTCGGGGCTCACGCTGATCACGCGGCCGTCTTCGAAGCGGCGGGCGATCAGGTCGCGCAGGTCGCCGTAGTGTTTGTACTGGAGCAGGCCCGCGTCGTTCATCCACTGGTCGTTGTAGACCTTGGACAGGTACCGCGTGCCCGTGTCGCAGACGAAGGTGACCACGCGTTTGGGCTCGGTCTGCTCGCGGCAATAACGCAGCGCAGCAGCGAGCAGGGTGCCGGTTGACGAGCCGCCGAGAATACCTTCGGCCTTGAGCAGTTGACGGGCGTGGTCGAAGCTTTCTTCATCGCTGATGGAATAGGCGTGGCGCACGCTGGAGAGGTCGGCAATCGAGGGGATGAAGTCTTCGCCGATGCCTTCCACGGCCCACGACCCCGGCGTTTCCATCCTGCCGCTGCGGCTGTATTCAGCCATCACCGAACCCACCGGATCCGCCAGCACCATGGCCAGTTCTGGCTGTACGCGTTTGAAGAAGCGGGTCAGGCCGGTGAGGGTGCCGGCCGAGCCGACGCCCACCACGATCGCGTCCACGTCATGCTGGGTTTGCGCCCAGATTTCCGGCGCGGTGCTGGTTTCGTGAGCCAGCGGGTTGGCCGGGTTGTTGAACTGGTCGGCAAAAAATGACCCGGGAATGTCCTTGGCCAGGCGCGCAGCCACGTCCTGGTAATACTCGGGATGGCCCTTGCCGACGTCGGAGCGGGTGATATGCACCTCGGCGCCCATGGCCTTCAAGTGCAGGACTTTTTCGGTGGACATCTTGTCGGGCACCACCAGCACCACGCGGTAGCCCTTGGCCCGGCCGACCAGCGCAAGCCCCAGGCCGGTGTTGCCGGCGGTGGCTTCGATGATGGTGCCGCCGGGGCGCAGGCGGCCGTCGCGTTCGGCAGCGTCGATCATTGCCAGGCCGATGCGGTCCTTGATGGAACCACCGGGGTTTTGGCATTCAAGCTTGAGGAACAGCGTGCACAGGCCGGTATCAAATCGGCTGACCTTGACCAGCGGCGTGTTGCCGATCAGTTCGAGTACGGCGGGGCGGGAAAGCGTGGGCATGTCGTCACCTGGTACGGAAGAGGCGTAGGGGAGGGACAGCAAAATGCAAAGCATGGCTTGGAACATAGGCCGGGATCGCGCCGGTCGCAACCGGGCGGTCCGTTGGATGTCTTTTTTTGGCGCATGAGCGCGTGTTGACGTTTAAACGCCGCGCATCAAAACCTGCTGCAACCGCTCTATAACGCCAGTGCTGGCGGTTTGCATCGGTGCGCGCAGTTCACTGGCGATCAAGCCTTGCATCGCCAGCGCAGCCTTTACTGGCGCGGGGTTGGGCTCCATGAACAGGGTGTTGATCAGGGGCATTAACCTGAAGAAAGTCGCCCTGGCCTCGGTGAGCTGGTTGTCGCGTACCTGCTGGTACAGCGCCACGAAGTCTTCGGTGTGCACATGGGCCGAGGCTGCAATCGCACCACTGGCGCCCTGGCACAGCGCGTTGAAGATTTGAAGATCCTCGCCACACAACACCTCCACGTCGCCGCTGGCGAGCAGCGCCAAGGTAGTCGCCAGGTTGCCGCCGCAGTCTTTGATCGCGACGATTCGCGTGTGTTTGACGATGTTCAGCAAAGTGGCCTGTTCGAAGGTCACGCCGGTGCGGTAGGGAATGTCATAGAGAATGATCGGCACACTGGAGGCGTCGGCCACCGTGCGGAAAAACGCTTCAAGGCCGGCCTGGGAGGGGCGGATATAGGTGGGCGCCGGCACCAGCAAGCCGGCCACCGGGCGTTTGAGGATTTCGCTCTGGAACTGCAGCAGTTCACGCTGGTTGTTGCCCGCCAGGCCCATCACCACGCGCTGCGCCGGCACGACTTGCAGCACCGCGTCCAGCACGGCCAGTTGTTCCTGACGGCTCAGTGACGCGGCTTCTCCGGTGGTGGTGCAGACCATGATGCCGGCCACGTGCTTTTCCAGCAGGTGGCTGACCAGCCGGCGCAGGCCGATGAAGTCGATGGCGCCGTCATGAAACGGCGTGACCACGGGAACCCAGATACCTTGAAACGATGACATGCACTTTCTCCTGATGGTTGACCGCTGGAGTCACCGTCAGAAGGGCAGAGGGATTGTGCAAAGGAAGGGAGGTCCGTCGCGCTCAATGTCCTGTCAGCTCATCTGACGGGACAGCGCGCCCCGGTCACATGAGCGACTGTTTCTTCGATTTGAGGGCGTGCGCCACGCAACCTTGCGCCTTGGCAATCAAGCCAATGGCACAAAGGTTAACGAAAGACGATGCAGACATGCGCTGACACACCCTGAATAAGGCCTCCATCTTCAGCGGACGTGACGGAATGTGTCAACCCCGCTTCAGCTGCTCACGCACAAATGCTGCGACCTCGGCGGCCAGCTCCGCATCTTCCGGTGCGCCCATGAAACCGCCGTGGGGCATGGCTTCGAACACATGCAGCTGCGCCGTTACCCGCGCCTGGCGCAAGGCGCGGTGCAGGCGCACGGTGTTGGACAGGAACAGATCACGGGTGCCGCTCTGCAGAAAAGTCGGCGGGAAACCCTGGGTGAAATCGCCAAACAGCGGTGACAGGTACGGGTGAGACAAGTCCGCACCGTTGGCATACAACAGATTGACGTTCATCAGCGGGTTGGGCAGCACCACGTCGACGGTGCGGTTGACCTGGAAGCTGTCGCCGGACTCGGTGAGGTCGACTTCCGGCGACAGCAACACCAGCGCGGCTGGCAATGGCAAACCTTGGTCACGCGCACGCAACACCATGGCGGCCGCAAGGTTGCCGCCCGCTGAGCGGCCACCGATCACGATCTGTTGCGGCACGTGTTGCTTGAGAACGTGCCGATAGACAGCCAGGCAGTCATCCAGCGCTGCGGGGTAGGGATGATCGGGCGGCATGCGGTAGTCCACGCCATAGCAGATCACGTCGTGCAGGTCGGCTTGTCTGCCAGCCGCGAGGCGGCAGTTTTCGCCGCCGCCGAACACCAGCGCGCCGCCGTGCAGGTCAATGTAGGCAAAGGGCGTGGCAGACGCCGGTGTGGCGACATGCACGCTGGCGTTTTCAACCCTGATGGTGTGCAGGCTGGCCCGCAGCGACGCCGCTTGCCCCGCGTTGGTGCTGGCGTAGTTCTGGGCCACGGCGGCCTGCAGACGGCGCCAGCCGTCATGGTCCTCGGGCGTGGGCATCGCGTGCAGTGCATTGAGGGGCACACCGTCAGCCCCGACCAGGCGTTGCAGTGTGGCCTGCGCTTGAGGGCTGATGGACTGCGGCACTGGGATCGTGCGAGGGTCAAGTTTGACGCCGTGGTTCATAGGCTTGCAGCTCGCATTCGACGACTTTGGGGGCAGGATGCCAGAACGTGGGCCGGTGTGGCGAGCGGGCTTGCCCCGCGTTGGGCTGCGCAGCAGCCCCAGAACCTGCTAAATGGGATCTGTCAGTTATACCGAGGCGGTTGAATTGGGAGCGCTTCGCACTCCAACGCGGGGCAAGCCCGCTCGCCACAATAAGCCCGCTCGCGAGGACAAGCCCACTTGCTACACGATTCAGCGCCCGGCCACTGCAGCCTCAATGGCGGCCACATCGATTTTGGTCATGGTCATCATCGCGTCAAATGCGCGCTTGGCGATCACCGGGTCGGGGTGAGTCACTGCGTCGGTCAGTACGCGCGGGGAGATCTGCCACGACAGGCCCCACTTGTCCTTGCACCAGCCGCATGCGCTGGCCTGGCCATCGTTGTCGATGATTGCGTGCCAATAACGGTCGGTTTCGGCCTGATCGTCCGTCGCCACCTGGAAGGAAAACGCTTCGGTATGAGGGAACGCAGGCCCCGCATTCAGACCGAGGCAGGGAAGGCCCAAGACCGTGAACTCGACCGTCAGCACGTCGCCCTTTTTGCCTGCCGGATAGTCGCCGGGCGCACGGTGCACGGCCTGCACAACGCTGTCCGGGAAGACTGAAGCGTAGAACGTCGCGGCGTCCAGGGCGGTGCCGTTGTACCAGAGGCACAGGGTATTTTTGCGGGTCATGTCGGCTCTCCACAGGCTTGGCGGTCTGTGGAGTCTAGACACTGCGGCGCAATCGCCCGGCAGAACTGCCGGGCGGTGCTGTTACAGAATGCTGTAGTCCCTGACCACGCCATTGTTGAGGTGGATGTTCAGGCGGCGGCTCTGTTGCTGCGGTGCAAGGTTGTCGATGGCTGTGCGCCGGGTGTCGAGGGCATTGTCGTAGGTATTGCCGGGGATACGGTTGGAGACCAGCCCGAGCAAGTGGCGCATGGACGCGTTCTGGGTGGTGGAGGGCGCGTAGTTCCAGGTTTCGGTGCCGTCGGATGAAATCGACTGGTCCTGCGGTTCGCCATACAGGGCTTTGAGCTGTTGGGAGGTGGTCTTGCCAGAAATGATGTGCGTCCTGACATACGTGGTGTCGAACAGCGAAATATCCG
Source organism: Pseudomonas sp. NFX183 (assembly GCF_047943075.1). NCBI lineage: Bacteria > Pseudomonadati > Pseudomonadota > Gammaproteobacteria > Pseudomonadales > Pseudomonadaceae > Pseudomonas > Pseudomonas sp. NFX183. The sequence continues at coordinate 5,217,131 of NZ_CP181333.1, forward strand.
GCCCGGCTTTGCCCTGAATACCCGGCAATGACAGGTTGTTCAAGCTGCTGAGGCCGTTGACGCCATTGGCGCAACCCGTCAGCAAGAGGGCGGTGGCAAGCGTTGCGATAACAGTACGACGGGCCATGATTTTCTCCGTTTAGTCAGGGCTCTGGAACGTCGGCCAATCATAAAACGGTGAAAAATACGCGGAGAAAATCTTCCTGTCTGCGCGTCTCAATGACTTGCCTGGGAGTCTCAGACCGCGTTCATCTGCCCCAGGATGTTGCGTAACGAGAACCCGGTGTGGCGGCTCACGCGCTCCGGTGCCTGGGCAGCGGCGCTCAACTCCCGGGCCTCGCGCGGCGAATAGCCAAAGGCTTGCTTGAAGGTGCGGCTGAAGTGCGCATCACTCTTGAAGCCGAACTGGAAGGCCAGCCCCGACACCCGCTGCCGCGCGCCGGTATCACTCTGGATAATCACCCGCGCGCGGTTCAACCGGCGCTGCTGGATATACGCCGCCACGCCGGATTCCTGGCTGAACACCCGATACAGTTGCGCCCGCGAAATACCCAAGTGTTTGCACAGGAAAACCGGGGACAATTCCGGGCTGCGCAGGTGCTGTTCAATCAAGCGCCGGGCGCGGTTGAACAGGGTGTGGTCGATCGCTTGCTCGGCGGTTTGCAGGTTGGCCACTGTCGGCGCCAAAGCTGCCGATACCATGGCCAGCGTCGCCTGTTGGGCGTGCGGAATTTCATCGGGTGTCAGGCGCGGCAGGCGCTGTTGCAACGCGCGCATATGGTCTGCGAGCAGCTCGCTCAAGCCGCCCTGCAGCACCTGGCCATGCACGTCTTTGTAGCCGACGCTTTGCGCCAGCAAGTCGCGAGGAATGGTGAGAATCACGGTATCGCCAGCCGTGATCAGGCAATCGAGTTCACGGGCCAGGTCCAGCATGTAGATCTGTGAGTTACCCGCCGCCAGCGTGGTGCGGCCTGCTGTGCCATTAATCGTGTGAGTCAGGCCCAGGCAGAGGTAGTAGTGGTCGAGGCTGTCACGGCGAATCATTTGTGTGGAACGCTTGACCCGATACGGCACAGGCTCCCCGGCACCGTCCCAGGCACCGCAGCCCATCAATAACGAACCCAGGTAACCGGTGGCCAGGCGGTAATTGAAGGCGGCGGATTCAGGCTCGCTGATGGTGATATCGAAGATCGCATTCACTTCCTCACGCCACACTTCAAAGCGTTGGCGCGGTGGGTAGGGTTGGGTGGTAAAGGTGAAAAGCGGGTTCTCCACAAGCGGCTCCATCCATTAAAGCTGTTGTTTGATCGCCGCCTTATCGATCACGGACCAGACGTGGGCGATCTTCCCGTCGACGAATTCGTAGAATACGTTCTCATCGAAGGTCACCGTCTTGCCGTTGATCGGCAAGCCGAAAAATTCACCTTTGGGCGTGACGTGGAAGTTCAACCGGCTGGCGACGGTGGGCGGATCCGCGACCAGCAGTTGGATGCGGAACACCAGGTCGGGGATCTCGCGAAAGTCCCGCTCCAGCATCGCGCGGTAGCCGGCAAGGCCGACGGGGGTGGCGTTGTAGGTCACCTGCGGGTGCACGAAATTGCCGAGGCGCTCCCAGCCCTGGCGGTTGAGGCAGTCGATATACCCTCGGTAAAGGTCGGCGAGCTGGTTTCGGGTCATGGCGTGTTCTCCTTTTTGAAAAGCACTCATCGACTTTGCCCTTGTGTGTGCCTACGGCGCGCTGGTTATATCACCCAGCAATTGCCCAAGCCCTTGCGGGGTTGAATAGAGGGCTTCCAGCGCCGCGACGTCGGCCAGTTGTTCTGCGGACAAGGCTTTTTCCTCACGCTCAAGCTGGCCGCGTAAATAGTCCTCGTACTCGGACAGCTTTTGATTCAGCGCCACGCGCACGAGGCCACATGCCTTGAGCTTGTTAGGTTCAAAGCCCTTTCCCATATCCACATGCATGGCGAGGGTCGCCGTCGCGACAGCGTACCCTTGTATCGCGGCCTTGAGCAGCCATCGGTTCGCCGTTGGATAGTCTGCCGGCACTGCACCGCTGCTGCTGTACAGATAACCAAGCATGTACTGCGCTTTGGCCCGGCCCGCGTCGCCAGCGCGGGTATACCACCCAATGGCGGCGGGTACGTCTTTGGGAGTGCCGATGCCATTCAGGTTGGCCATCCCGAGCCATTCGTACGCTTCGCTATTGCCTGAGTGGGCGGCCTGGGTCAGCAGCTGGATGCCTTGCTGAGGGTTTTTCGGCGTGCCTACGCCCGTGAAATAAAAGGTCGCCAACAGCGTTTGGCCCTCAGCATCGCCTCGCGCACTGGCTTTGCGCGCCCAGAAGAATGCCTTGCGGTCGCTTTGCTCAACGCCAATGCCTCTGAAATAGGCGTCGGCAAGCCGTTGCTGGGCGCGGGCATGACCTTGCTGCGCAGCCTTGCGATACCACACCGCGGCTTGAGCGCTATCGCGCGGCATTTCCACGCCGCCATAGTTTGCATCCCCCAAAAAAAACTGGGCTTCAGAGTTGCCTTTCTCGGCTGATAGCGTGATCCACTCCAGGCCCTTGCGGTGATCAACGGCCACACCGCGCCCGAAAAAGTAAAAAAAGCCGGTTTTGAACTGTGCGAAGGTCTCGCCTTTTTCCGCCGCGCGCAAATACCACTCTGCGGCCTTGGCCGGGTTTTTATCGACGATGATGCCTTCGTCGTAGAAGGCGCCAATCAACAGTGTGGGGCTGTGGGGGCTGCGCCACAGACTGATCGCCAAGGCGACCAAGCAATAGGCCAGTATGCCAAAGCACAGTAAAGCGAGGGGTAGGGCGAAGCGGCGCAATGTCGAATCCATTCGTGAGGTGCAGGTGGGCAGTGTAGCGGCGCTTGCGAGCGATGGCATCACTCGCTGTTTCGCAGCGACCTCAAGCGCGACGCGCCATCAACAGCACCGTTGCCGCTGCCGACAACAACCCCGCGCAGCATCGATTGAAAATTCGTTTACCGCGCGGCTCGGCAAACCAGCGACGCATGTGCAGGCCCATTTAGGCATAGGCGCTGATGGCGATCCATTCCAGCACCAGGAACATCGCGCCCAGCAGCGCAAATTGTGGCGTGATCGGCTGGCCCGGCACCACGAACTGCGGCAGGAAGGCTGTGAAAATCAAGATAGCCTTTGGGTTGCTGCTGGCCAGCTTGATTCTCAGCCGCAGAATGGGCGCTTTCGACCCAAAGCTGCCGGTCAGATCCCGTGGATGTCGGACAAATAGCCCAAACGCCTATGCATTCCCAGGCTGATATTTGAGAGGGTAAACTGAGCACCTTTCCATCTGTGTGGTACCGATATGGACATCAATCTACTGACCGAATCCATGCTTGGCCACTGGCGTGCTCCCTCGGGTGTCTGGCAATGCGAATTCCAGTTCGGCAGCCGATTGATTTACGTCCAGCACCACAATGACGAGCCACCTTACGCCAGGCTCGCCGCTGCGCAACGCGCGGTCAAGGCTACGTGGGATGATTTGCCCCAGGCACTGACGTTTGCCGAACAGCACTGTAAAGCACAGATGCCCGAACTGATGCGGTTGTACGAAACCCACATGCCGTGGGAATCTCCGTTGTTCGTGTATTCGATCCACTTCGATCTCGACAAACCTTACCCTAGCTATACCATTTCCAAGAACCCTGACTTCGATTGGGATCGCATCCTGATCGACGAAGATGAACTGTGCCAGGAACATAGTGTTTGCATGGAGCAATATGAGCCAAAGGATAACTTTTGGGTTTACGTCAGGCGCGTGGGGTTTCAGCAATTCGAGCTTGGGGATTAGCTTGGCAATCAACTATGTATACCCCCCCAGCCCCTGAATCACCGCTGATTAAGTAGACACTGAAGAGCGTCCGCTTCTGGCCAAAAGCTGCCCGTCAGAATAATTCATATTGCGCATCATCAGGGTTGCGTGAGCTCAGCTTGATTCCCGACCCTATATTCAGAACAGGCTTGATCCGCAAGCATACCTGGCCCTCGCCAAGGCGTATTACGACTACGACCATGACCCTTCACTGCGCGCCGCTGTGTTGTTCGGCCACGGTGACAACTTCTCGCAGGGCCTTGACGTTGAGGGCTTCAAGGCCGTTGCCAGCTCGGGCGGACCGACGCTCGGTGCCGGGCTGATCGACCCGCTCGGCAAGAAAATGCCCTATCTCACCAAACCTCTGATCGTGGCGGTCCACGGCGACACGTGGAACATGGCGCATGAGCTGTTTCTTGTCGCCGACATACGGGTTGCGGCGAACAACACTAACTTCGGGCAGGATGAAAACACGCATGGTCGTTTCCCGGGCGGCGGATCGACAGTACGATTCGTGCGCGAAGCCGGCTGGGCCAACGCCATGCGCTACATGCTGACAGGCGATCATTGGACCGCCCGTGAAGCCTATCGCATGGGTACTGTGCAGGAGATCCCCGATCGGCAGTCAGCCCTCGACAAAGCGATCAAGTTGGCAAACAGGATCGCCGCCAATGGCCCTTTGGGGATCAAGGCATCGCTGGCTTCTGCGCATCGCGTCATCGACCCGGTGCAAGCCGACGCCCTGTCCGCATTAGATGCGCAACGCTCAACGCTGTATAAGTCAAATGACTTCCAGGAGGGGCGCAACGCGGAGGCTCAAGGGCGGTTGCCGGTCTATCACGGAAATTAGAACCGTCAGGTATGGCGAGGCCTGCTGAGTGGGTCGCGCCATTACCGGCGGCGGTCAACTCGATTGAAGGTGCCGGGCTAATCATTCGCGAATGGGTGCTGACGCTGCAGTCAACGATAAGGTTTAAACGGATTGAGTGATGCGCATGATTGACGATTTGAAGATCAGGTACCCGAAAGCCAGTGCATGGGCATTTGGGGATACTCCAGACATGGCAGATGAGCTGGCTGAACTTGTCGCTAACGGCATTAAAACAGCGTCATGTTGCTCACTTTCATCATTCAACCATCAAGATGAATCGTCAGCGATTGGCGGTTACAGCATCATCCTCAACAGTCGGGGCGAGCCGGTATGTGTCATTAGGCTTGTTTCGCTGCGTATCATTCGTTACTGCGACGTGAATGAAGCGTTTGCAAGAAAGGAAGGCGAAGGGGATCTCAGCCTCAGGTACTGGGCGCAGGGCCATAAAGATTTTTTTCAACGGGAGGGCTCGTTCGACGAGGCGATGGAGCTTGTGGCAGAAGAGTTCGAGTTGGTGGAAGTGGTGTAAAAGACAACGTTATCCAGCCAACATCCGGCAGGTGCTGCCAGCTCAGGAAGGCGACAGTCGCTCATTCTTGCGCTCACCTTCTTCAAGGTCATTTCGCGCTTTACTTGAACTGACGCGCAAAATAACCTCTGCCCGGCAGGCAGCGCCCTGCCTTTTAAGCCACAGCCTGGTGCGTCAATTTTCTCGACGAATAGCGGTAATGCTTGCGGCTGAGGGCATTCAACAGTGCCCACCTTTCAAGGAGAGAATGTTTGGCGACCACCGATGTTGTTCACACGCTGCGCCTGCCGGGCGACCTGGATTATTACGATCGCAGGTCGATCCTGCTACCGGTAGATGTCACCGCGCTTGAAGCCTGGAACATCATGACGGCCGAACCGGGGCCATTCCTGCACATGGCGTTTCGGATCAGGGATGCCATTTGCGCGTTGTTTGGGGTGAAACGTATTGGCGGGTTTTCCGGCACGCGGCGAGAGCATGTGCAGGTCGGCGAGCGGCTGGACTTCTTTTTGGTGGAGCACAGCGCTCCCAACGTGCTGGTACTGACCGAGCGCGACCGGCATCTGGATGTGATGATCTGCCTGTCGATCAGCGATCGTATGTTCACGATCACCTCATCAGTGGTCACTCATAACGCCTTTGGCCGCTTTTATATGGTGCCGGTCGGTCAGGTGCACAAGCTGATCGTCAACCGTGACCTGAAGCGACTCAAGCGCAGCCTTGAAGGGTAGGACGGCGGCTCAGTCGCTTTTTTCCATCGCCGCGTAATACGCCACCAGCGCATTGGCGTGGCCATGGCCCATGCGGTGCTCGGTTTTTAAGCCAGGCGACCCTTTCCATGTGCTTCTGGGCATTGACGGTTTTGAGCAGCTCCAGCCAATGGCTGATGGGCTGCCCATACTTTTTTTCGATGGCGGGGAAGTACGACGCCGGCCCATTGGTTTTTGTGCCGTTGGTCATGCTGCAAGCTCCCTTTGGTGCCCACGGTAAGCGAGAGGTTCTCGCCTGGACTCAGGCTAGTAAAACGTGAGGGATTTCGCCTGCCTGACCGTGTCCATTCGACACGCCAACATATAGCTAAGCAAGTTAGCTATATGTTGGCGTGGTCGCCACCTCACGATCCAGAGCACCCAAACGCATGAAGCCACCCGCATCTGTCCCCGCCCCAGACCACGACCCACGCGGCCTGCAGATCGCCAGCGATGCCGTCGCGCAGCAGCTGCAACAGATCGCCATCCTGACCCGCAAAGCCGCCAGCCATCTTGCCGATGCCTTGTCCATCAACCAGACCGACATGGCGGCGCTGGAGCACTTGATCACGGACGGCCCGTCGCCACCGACCGAGCTTGCCTCGCGCCTGTCGGTGACGACCGCAGGCATCACCCAGGTCATCGACCGCCTGGAGCGTGCCGGCCATGTGATTCGTGAGCGCCAGCTTGATGGTGTGTCCGGTTCCCGCCTCGGTGGCCCTGGTATATCAGCACATTGCGCCAATGCTCACTGGGTTGAACGCCGTGCTGGCGACGCAGCCTATTGCGCCTCGCCCATCAGTGGCATGGGCACCAGCCTGGGCCTGTGAGGGGCGTATGTGTTGGCCGGCGAGCTGGGGCGCCATGTAGATCACCCCCAAGCGTTCGCCGCCTATGAAACCCTGATGCGGCCCTACGTGGCTCCAGCGCAAGGCGTGCCCAAATGTGCGCCGCGGTGGGCGTCACCTCACTGACCTGCCGGACTATGCCCTGAAAGGTCAACTCAAATGAGTGACCTTCTTTGAGGTGTATAGGCGTATGGTGGTTTATACCCTCATGGCAGGCATTCAACATGGACAGCAGTTTAGGCGGGCGCTTAAAGGAAGAGCGCAAAAGGCTTTTACTCTCCCAGCACGATTTTGGTGTGATAGGGGGTGTGGCCGAAAACGCACAGGGCCACTATGAAAGGGGCGAGAGGCTGCCCAAATCGGACTATCTGATGGCGATCCGTCGCAGAGGGGTCGATGTGCTGTACGTGCTGAGCGGGGAGCGTTCGCACATGAGCGCGGATGACCTCACGGTGGAAGAAACCGAAGTCGTCAATCAGTACCGCACGCTGCACGAGGCGGATCAGGGGGCGATTGCTCAGATCACCTCCTCATTGTCCCGAGACTCATGACTTCATTGATGAAACCTGCGCCCCAAGGCATCCAGGCGTACCGCAATCGGCGGTAACCGTTCACTGCTGCGGGCCAGCGTCTCCACATCATCCGCGGTGCTTTGCGCAATGCTCTGCACCGCTTGCAAGCGCCCGACAATCTCCAGGTTGGCCGTGGACTGCTCGCGCGTGGTGCTCACAATCCGCCCATTCAGTGCGTCGATGCGCGCGATATCGGCGCCTACTGCTTGCAGCATCTGTACCGCCAACTGGCTGTCTTGTACGCAACGCTCTACGCCCTGCTGGCTGTCATGCATTGCCTCGACGGCCTGACGGCTGCCGTGTTGCAAGCCTTCGATGATCTGTTTGATTTCCTGGGTGGACACCGCCGTGCGCTGGGCCAGGCTGCGTACTTCATCGGCGACCACGGCAAACCCTCGGCCTTGCTCGCCAGCGCGCGCGGCTTCGATGGCGGCGTTGAGCGCGAGCAGGTTGGTCTGGTTGGCGATGCTGCTGATCACTTCGAGCACCGAGCCGATCTGCTCGGCTTGCGCCGCGAGGTCTTGCACGGTGGAGTGGGTGCCGTGAATGCGTGAAGCCAGTTGGCTGATTTCATGCTGGGCGCGGCCGACGCTTTCCTGGCCGCGCACGATTTGTTGGCTGGCTTGGCCGGCGTGCTCGACAGCCTGTTCAACGTGCACGGTGATGTGGCCCATGGCGTCTTCCATGCGCTGCATCGAGCCGGTCATCTGGGTGATTTCTGCCAACTGATGGCGTGCGCCTTTTTCCAGGGTGCCGCTGGCACTGGCCAGTTCCTGGCCGAGTTGGCCAAGGCCCTGGGAGTCGCGGGTAACGCCGTCGATCAGGTGGGTGATTTGCTGCAGGAAGTGGTCGAAGCGCTTGGCCAGGGAAACGTGCACTTTGCCTTCACCCTGGGCGGTTTCGACGGTCAGCTGGGTGGTCACGGCGAGCATTTTCTCGAGCATTTCCTGGCTTTCGACCGCCTCACGCTGGCTGTGAATGGCCAGGTAGAGCAGGGCGACGGTCTCCATCACCACGTAAAACGCGTGGACGAACACCATGCTCCAGCCGCCGTGGTGTTCCATCACAAACACCGGGAAGCCTTGATGTTGCAAGGCATGGAAGACCACGTGATGCACGGCGATCGTTGCCGCCGCGACCAGGATCGGCAGCCAGTCGCGGTAGAACGTCAGCACCGCCAGCAACGCGAAAATGCCGAAGTGTGATTCGATCACGCCTTGCGCCTGGTTGATGTGCAGGGCGGCCATTACCATCAAGCCGGCGCCCAGCAGGCAGCGCATCAAACGTGTTCCGCCGAAAGCGCGATAGAGCACCGTCAGCACCACACTGGTGCCTGCGCCCACGGTCAATGCCTGAAGCCAGGTGTCGTGCCAGAACGCCAGCCCGAGTGAGAACAGAAACATCAGCCAGACCAACGCCAGCATGATGCGATCGGCCTTGCGGTAGTGCTCTAGAAAACGCGGGCGGGTGGGCATTCACTCTTACTCCATGTGTTCGGCGGGTAATAGGCAAGCATGCGGCGTGCCACGACGGGCCGCCGGTGGAGTGAAGCAGGTATTCGTGTGCTTTTTGATTCAGGGATGCCAGAACGTTATCGGCATCCTTGAACGGGACTTTAAGAACGGCTACCCGAACGGATAGCCGAGGCTGCGATGACGATCAGAAGGTGTACTTGGCGGTCAGCATCATGTTGCGTGGGTTGCCGTACGCATCACCGCCGTAGCTCACCGAGTTGGCGATGGTCGAGTAGTAGCGACGGTCGAAGATGTTGTTGGCGTTGAGCTGCAGGTCCAGGTGCTGGTTGACCTGGTAGCCGGCCATCAGGTCGGTGACCGCATAGCTGCCCTGTTTGAGCCGGTATTTACTGCCGTCCGCGAGGGCAAGGTCGTTGTACATGCGGCTCTGCCAGGAGACGTTGCCGCCCACGCGGAATTTTTCCAGCGGGCCCTGAAGGTTGTAGCGCGTGGTCAGTTTGAACAGCTGTTCTGGCGTGTCGGTGTCGTACTGCTTGTTGACCTTCTGCGGGTTGGCCTCGTCCTTGATGGTGTGCGTACGGGCGTAGGTGTAGCCACCGCCAACCTGCCAATTCTCGGTTAACGCGCCTTGCAGTTCGACGTCGATACCCTCGCTGCGAATTTCGCCGGAGGCTTCGTTGCAGGAGGCCTGCGGGCAGTTCGGCACGAACACTTGCACCGCCCGGTTTTCCTGGTCGACGCGGAACAGCGCCAGGCTCGCATTCAGCGCGCCGCCCAGGTATTCGCCCTTGATGCCGACCTCATAGTTCTTGCCGACAATCGGCTTGACCGGCTTACCGGACGTGTCCTTTTCACTTTGCGGCGTGAAGATGTCGCTGTAGCTGACGTAGACCGAGTGATGGTCGTCCAGCTCATAGATCAAACCTGCGTAGCGGGTGAGGTTGCGGGTGACATGATAATCACCGTCGCCGTCACGGTTGTCGTAGTCATACCAGTCAAGGCGTCCGCCGAGGATCAGCTTCAACGGGTCGGCCAGGCTCAGGCGCGTGGTGACGTAGACGCCATCCTGAGTGGTGACTTCGCGCTGGTTGTCGGTGTGAACAAAGTCCGGCTTGCCGGCGGTGAGTGGCCAGTTGGTGTCGTACGGGCTGTAGCTGTGGGTGGTCAGGTCGTAGATGCGCTTGCTGGCGCCCACCACCAGTTCATGGGTACGCCCGAACGCCTGGAAAGGGCCGCTGGCAAAGGCGTCGATGCCGGCCTGGTTTTCATCGTAGGCCGCCTGGTAGACCGTGCGGGCTGGGGTGTTGTTGACCCAGCGCGACTGGTAGGAGCCTGAAAACAACGCGTTCTGTTCGGCGTAGTTGGCGTTGACTTGAAGGCTCCAGTCGTTGGCCAGGCGCTGACGCAGCTCGGCGAACACCGTGTTGATTTCCTGGTCCTTGTTCTCCCAGCGAGTGCCGGGGTTGTAGGAGCGCGGCAGGTCCAGATGATGGCCGTCCTGACCGACCATCGCCGATCCCCAGAAGTAGTTGGTCTTGTCCTTCTGGTTGGAGAAACCCAGGGTCAGGGTGGTGTCTTCGCTCAAATCCGCTTCGGTGACGGCGTAGAACAGGCCGTGATCTTCCTGGACTTTATCGATGAAACTGTTCGCATCACCGTAAGAGGTGACCACCCGGCCGCGCAATGTGCCGCTGTCGTTGAGCGGGCTGGAGGCGTCCAGCTCGCCACGGTAATTGTCCCAGCTGCCGGCGGCGCCGGTGAGGGTGACTTTCTGCTCGTCCAGCGGTCGCTTGCGGATCAGGTTGATGGCGGCTGAAGGGTTGCCGGCACCGGTGACCAGACCTGTTGCGCCGCGCACTACCTCGACGCGGTCGAACATGGCCAGGTTCGGCTGGGCGCCGATCGAGACCCCGTTGTAGCCGCTGGGAATGCCGTCATACATCAGGTTGTCGATGTCGAAACCGCGCGAGGTGTACGACTGCCGGCCAGGGCCGCTGGAGAAATTCAGGAACAACCCGGGCGTGGCCTTGACCACATCGTTGATGCTGGTCATCGCCTGGTCATCCATACGCTGTCGCGTGATGACGGTGACGGCCTGTGGGGTTTCGCGCATCGTCAGTGGAAGTTTGGTTGCCGTGGCCATCGAGCCGGTGGTGTAGGACGGGCTGCCTTCGGTGGTCGCACCGAGTTGTTGCTCGGTGTTGATCTGCGTCGCGCCCAACTCGACGACGTCGGCTGCCTGCTGCGTGTCGGCGGCGAAGGCCGCTTGTGAGCTGGCAATACAGATGGCCATCGCGATCAAATTGGGTGAAAAACCTTTACTGCCGTGTTGTTGCACAGACATGAAACCGACTCTCCCGAAAGCGCCGTCCCTAGCGAATAACAAAGATGATGATAATTATTCGCATCAGTGTGTCAGATTGGATCCGAGCAAAAAAGCCTTTGACGTTAAATGCTTAACAAATTTTTCACATTGTCGATTCAGGCTTATCGCCAGCTCGGGCGACAACAGGTAGCCAATACAGGTGCACAACGCCGGCAGACGGGACACTGGAGTTGTTGCCGTGGCACTGATCAAGGCGCCGTGGGTCATGTTGATGACTGGCGCGCAACTGCCTGGAAGGCACGGCACTGAGCGTCAACGACGGTGCGGTGAACGCCGAAGTGGTGCTCGAATTGGCCGGTGGTTCGAAGGTTTACGCCATCGTCACCCGCGACGCAGTGGGGAGTTGGGTTTGGCGCCAGGCGTCAGCGCGACAGCGGTGATCAAGGCCTCGCACATCATTCTCGGCGTGCCGGCCTGATCAACACACGGTGGCCCGAGTCCATTCGGACCACCGTGTTCAATTGGCAACACTGTTCAAGCCAGAGAGTGCCTTTCCCCTACAGCCGCGCGCTGAGCAGCAAAAAACACGCCCCGCCCAAGGTCGGTACCCGCGCCACGTCGTCGCGATAAGGTCACAGGTGATCGGCGTCGAACACGGCCTTGGCGAACGCTGCCGGTGCTTCCTGCGGCAAGTTGTGGCCGATTCCCCCGTTGATCAGGCGAAATTCATACTTGCCGGTGAAGCGCTTGGCGTAGTCCTCGGGTTGCGGGTGCGGTGCGCCGTTGGCGTCGCCTTCGAGGGTGATGGTCGGCACGCCGATGGTGGGCGACTGGGCCAGTCGCTGTTCCAGCGCGTCGTATTGCGCCTCGCCTTGCACCAAACCCAGGCGCCAACGGTAGTTGAAAACGGTAATAGCGACGTGATCAGGGTTATCCAGGCCTTTGGCGCTGCGTGCGAACGTGGCCTCGTCAAAGGCCCACTTCGGCGAAGCGGTTTGCCAGATCAGCCTGGCAAATTCGTGGGTGTTCTTCTGGTAGCCGGCGGCGCCGCGCTCGGTGGCGAAGTAGAACTGGTACCACCACTGCAATTCCGCCTTGGGCGGCAGCGGTTGCTGGCCGGCAGCCTGGTTGCCGATCAGGTAGCCGCTGACAGACACCAATGCCTTGACCCGCTCCGGCCACAGCGCCGAGACGATATCCGCCGAGCGCGCGCCCCAGTCGTACCCACCGAGTACCGCCTGCTTGATCTTCAGCGCGTCCATGAAGTCGATTACGTCCTGCGCCAACGCCGCCGGTTCACCGTTGCGCAGGGTTTTATCCGACACGAAACGCGTGGCGCCATAGCCGCGGGCATACGGGATCAACACGCGGTAGCCTTTGGCTGCCAGCCACGGCGCGACGTTGGCGTAACTGTCGATGTCGTAGGGCCAGCCGTGCAGCAGGATCACCACCTGGCCGTTGGCCGGGCCAATGTCGGCGTAGGCCACATCGAGCACCCCGGCCTTGACGTGCTTGAGCGCGCCGAAGGTGGACTGGTCATGGCTGGCCGGCGTTGGCGGCTCGGGCATTTCAGCGTGCTCCACGCCCAGGGCGCCGAATGGCAACAAGGCCAATGCCAGAAAAAGCGGACGGTGTTTGGAGCGACGGGTCAACAGAGTGTGCAAGGCGAGCCTCCTGCGGCTGATGGGTGCCTGACACTCAGTTGACCGCTGCGCTGTATCGCGCATGTTTCAGGAACGGTCTCGGGTTAAACGTTGTGTATCGCCACGCCTGCTTGACACACTGCGATACATAACCGCCCGCGCTATGCGAACACGATCTCATACGGCTCGCGCATGCGCTCCAGCAGTTCCTGGGCGAGCATCGGCGCGAGCCCGATGGCCGGGTCGCCGACCAATTGGCTGGCGTAGGCATGAGCGGCGTGAAGTTTGCGTGCGACGCTCCAGCTGTCCAGACGCACCTTATGTGCTCGCTGCCAAGGCATCATCGCCGCTTCACGCGCCGGACTGTGCCAGGCCCAGATGGGCAGTTCATAAAGCCGCGCGCCGATCAGGCTGCAGGCCGTGGCGCTGGCACGGCCGACGGCGTCGTGATCGTCATTGCCGTCGTTGCGCCACGTGGTGAACACCACGTCGCCCGGCTGCAGGTAACGTGCAATGAACTGGCTCATCGGCTGTTCACTGCTTGCCAGGGCGTCGTCACGAAAACCGCCGCGAATCCACTTCAAGCTGTGCAGCGGCATGCCCAACCGGCGCAGCGCCTCGGCGCTTTCCTGGGGGCGGATCACACTCAGGCGGCTCGCCGGCCATGCGTGAGACCCCGGATGGCTGGCGCTGCCATCGGTGATCGAGATCAGCAGCAGTGGGTGCTCCAGGGTACTGAACAGTTGCAGCAGCCCTCCACACGCCAGCACTTCATCGCCAGGGTGCGGAGCAATCACCACCACGCGTGCACCGGGCGGCACCAGTGAAGAAGGAGGGATAGCGGGAATTTGCGCCAACTGTGGCGCGCTGTTCCAGATTTGCGCGGGACCGCGGCGGCCCTCGCTTAAGGAGGCAGGCTTCATGGGTGTCACATCCTTGTCGATTGATGCTGGGCCGTACCCCGTTGACGGGACGACGCTCTTTTTGTTCGCCGCAGACTCCGCTGCGGTGATGCGCGGTACTCCAACCCTGGAATACCGGCAAGGCGCTATCAGCATAGTCAAGGATTCATGGGTTTTACATCGTGAAATGTTGATTTTTTCAGCTGGCCTGCATGAGGCTCTTCAAATAGTCACCAAACCCGCCTTGGGCGCGGCAGTTGAGCCGGCCACTGGTAATCACCTGTGGCCTGTGACTCCAGGCGATGGACGCGCCGCAACGCTCCAGATTGCGCACCAGTTGCACATCTTCGTGGCACGCCAGGGGCTCGAACCCGCCGGCCTGCACATAGGCGCCAGCACTCACGCCCAGATTGGCGCCGTGAACATGGCGATGGCCGTCTCGGGCCTGGTAAGCCTGGGTGTAGCGAATTTTCGCCGCGGGGTCGAAGCCTTCACTCCAGGCGTCCACGGTCACGGTGCCGCACACCGCGTCGACACCCAGCGCCAATTGCGCCACCAGCCAGTCAGGGGCGACGCGGCTGTCGGCGTCCGTGCACGAAATCCAGCGTGCACCTTGATTCAGCAAGTGCCGCGCACCCACACCGCGCACCTGCCCGACATTGCGCGCCTGCACGTGCAGGCTGTGCACCGCATAGGCTTGCACGATCGCCGCACTGCCATCGTTGCAGCTGTCGAGCACAGTGAGGATCTGAACCACTTCGCCGAGCAGCCCCGGATGGCGGGCAGCAACCAGGGCGGCCTTCAGGCATTCGCCCAGCAACGCTTCTTCGTTATGCACCGGGATCAGAACGCCGATCATCGCAGCCCCTCCAGGGTTGCGACCGAGGTACCGTCGCGGCTCCACAGGTCGAGCAGGAAATCACTTTCGTGATGCTGCACCACCGGCGGCATACCCAGCCGTTGCTGCAGCAGGGCATGCACCTGTTCAGCGGTCTGCGGGCAACCTTCAATGCGGGGGCGCCAGTGACAGGCAAGCAATTGCCCGTCTTCGGTCAAGGCGCCAAGGGCGCAGTCAACCAGGCGGTGCAAATCATCGGTATCCAGGTAGTAACACAGCTCGCTCAACACGATCAGTTCGAACGAGCCTGTCGGCCACTGTTCCGGCAAACGGCTTTGCTGCACCTCGGCATGGGGGAACCCCAGCAGCCGGGTTTTTGCCAATGCCACTGCGGCACTGGCCGTGTCACAACACACCAGGCGGTCACAGCGCGGCGCCAGTTCGGCGCTCAGCTCGCCGTTGGCGCAACCGGGTTCGAATATCGACGCATAACGCGGGCGAGTCAGTGCCGCCAGGGTCAGCGCGCGTTTGCGCTGCTCGTACCAGCGTTGGCGAAATGCCCAAGGGTCGTCATTGCCGGCGAACAGTTGGTCGAAATACGGCGTGGCCACGCTCATACAAACACCACCTCAAAAGGCTGCAGGAGGCGTTCCACCACATAAGGCGCAAGCACAGGCGGCAGGCCGATCTGCGGGTCGCCCTCCAGCTGGCTGGCAAACGCGTGGATGGCATGCCGCTTACGCGCCACCGTTTCGGGCGTCAGCGGGATTTTGCGCGCGCGGTGCCAGGGCACCTGGCTGTCTTCGGGGGTTGCCCAGTGCCAGGTCCATACCGGCAATTCATACAGGGTCGCGCCGACCGCATGCGCGGCCTTTGCACTGGCGCGGCCGACGGCCTCATGGTCGCAATGCCCATCTTCGCGCCACGTGGTGAAGACCACGTCCGTGGGTTTGAGGTAGCGTTGAATGAACGCGCTCAGCTGTGCTTCCTGCGCCGCCACCTGACTGTCGCTGAACCCTGCGCGCAGCCATTTGAGGCTGTGCAACGGCAAACCCAGGCGGTGCAATGCTTGGGCTGATTCCTGCGGGCGCACCACACTCAGGCGCTCCACCGGCCAGCGCTGGGAGCCCGGATGGCTGGCGCTGCCATCGGTCACCGAAATCAGCTGAATCGGCCGGCCGATGGCTGCCAGGCCTTGCAGCAGGCCGCCGCAACCGAGCACTTCATCGTCCGGATGCGGGGCAATAATGACTGCCCGATGCCCTTCGGGTACTAACTGTTCGACGCTGATGTGCGGCAGTTCGGCCATGTGCGACGAGGCTTGCCACTGATGCAGTGGCGTGCCCTGGCCTACGATTGGATTGGGTTTCATAACTGCCACCTCCCTGTGGGCTGCTCGGCCACCTGTTCGCCCAACGCCGCCAGGTCGCGTTCCGCATGGCTCTGGCGCACGTACACCGGCAGGTCGGCCATCAACTGGGCAAAGTGCGGATCCTTGCAATAAGGCCCGGCACCTGCCGCACGGCCCACATGGTGGATGACCTGCTCGACGGTATCTTCGATGCACGCGCGCACCTGCTGCGCCAGCAGCCGTGCATCCGCCCGTGGAGCGCGGTCAACCTGTTCTGCACTGTCACGCAACACACAGGCCGCACTGTTGAGCACGCTGTCCACCGCGCCCAGGTGGGCGAGGGCATGGGGCTCGGGGCGCTTGCTGCATTGCTCGCGCAACACTTCGGCCAGGCGTTGCGCGCCGCCGTACCAGCAGGCGGCAATGCCAATCCCGCCTTGCCAGAAGCCAGGGCGGGACAGGTAATCACCCGGCCCGCCGACGGCAATACCCTTGGCCCCGTCGAACACAATCTCGACGCTGCCAGTGGCGGCCATGCCCACGGCGTTCCAGCCTTCATTGGTGACGGTAATGCCGGGCTGACCCATGTCCACGGCAACCAATTGCTGACGGTCTTCGTCGTCCCAGGCGGTCAGCAAGCCATGACTGACCACCGCCGCCCCGGAACACCAGGCCTTGCGCCCCTCGACGATCAACCGATGGCCATCACGGTGCACGCGCACCTTGGCTGTCGGCGGTTCGGCCGCCCACATGCCCCACAAGCTGCCCAAAGGCGGCAGGGGGCTGTCGAGTTCGGCGATGATCGCCAGGGCGTCGGTGTGGCCTTCGAACAATTTGCACAGGCGCAGATCGTGGCCCGCCACCTGGGCCAGACGACTGAATCGCTCCAGCGTCTGGCCACTGCCGGGTAACGGCAGCTGGTCCAGGCCTTCTTCCTGAAGTGCCTTCAGGGCTTGGCCCAAAGCGTGCGTGTCCGCATAGCCCCGGTAGCTTTGAAGGAATCCATGCAACGCCATTTCACACCTCGTCGTGCTGCAGTTCAAACAGCAACAGCGAGCGGCCGGTGACCGCGTACTCGTGCTCGAAATCAAAGCGCTCCTGGCCGCGAACCGCCGGCTCATTGGTGTCGAGCATGCAGGTCCAGAATTCGCCTTCCGGCACCGGTGGCAGGCGGAAATTGACCATGTCGTGGTGGGCGTTGACCACCAGCAGCAACGTCGCATCGCCACCCGGGCGGCGAATCCCGGTTTCCTGGGCGCGGCCGTCCATCAGCATGCCCAGGCAACGGCCATGGCTGTCTTGCCACTGTTCGGTGGTCATTTCGTTGCCATCTGGCGCCAGCCAAGTGACATCCTTCACCCCGATGTCTTCGTTGTAGTCACCCACCAGGAAGCGTCCACGGCGCAGGATCGGATACGCCAGGCGCAGCTTGATCAGGCGTTTCACGAACTTGAGCAGCGCCTTGCCGTCGTCGTCCAGCTCCCAGTTGACCCAGCCGATCTCGCTGTCCTGGCAGTAGGCATTGTTGTTGCCGTGCTGGGTGCGTGCGAACTCGTCACCGGCCACCAGCATCGGTGTGCCTTGGGCCAAGAGCAGGGTGGCGAAAAAGTTGCGCATCTGGCGCAGGCGCAGCGCGTTGATTTCCGGGTCTTCGGTAGGCCCTTCGACGCCGTGGTTCCAGGACAGGTTGTTGTTGCTGCCGTCCTGGTTGTTTTCGTCGTTGGCTTCGTTGTGCTTGTCGTTGTACGACACCAGGTCGTGCAAGGTGAAGCCATCGTGGGCGGTGATGAAGTTCACCGAGCTGTACGGGCGTCGACCACGCTGGTTGAACATCTCGCCGGACGCCGTCATGCGTGCAGCGAAGTCTGCCAACTGGCCGTCGTCGCCTTTCCAGAACGCGCGCACGGTGTCGCGGAAACGGTCGTTCCATTCCACCCAACCCGGTGGGAATTTGCCCACTTGGTAGCCACCGGGGCCGCAGTCCCAGGGTTCGGCGATCATTTTCACCTGGCGCAGCACCGGGTCCTGGCGGCAGGCCACGAGGAAGCTGTGGCGTTCGTCGAAGCCATCGCGGTAACGGCCCAGAATGGTCGCCAGGTCAAAGCGGAAACCGTCCACGTGCATCTCGGTGGCCCAGTAACGCAAGGAGTCGGTGACCATTTGCAGCACGCACGGGTGGCTCAGGTCCAGGGTGTTGCCGGTTCCGGAATCGTTGATGTAGAAGCGCTTGTCGTCAGGCATCAGGCGATAGTAGGAGGCGTTGTCGATGCCGCGCATGGACAGGGTCGGGCCACGCTCGTTGCCTTCGGCGGTGTGGTTGTAGACCACGTCGAGGATCACTTCCAGCTTGGCTTCGTGCAGGTGCGCGACCATTTCCTTGAACTCGGCGATCTTGCCGCTGGCCAGGTAGCGCGGGTCCGGGGCGAAGAAGGCGATGCTGTTGTAGCCCCAGTAGTTAGTCATGCCTTTTTGCAGCAGGTGCTGGTCGTTGACGAATGCGTGCACGGGCAGCAATTCCACCGACGACACGCCCAGCTGGCGGATGTGCTTGAGCACGTCATCTTCCATCAGCCCGGCGCAGGTGCCGCGCACCGATTCGCCAACCGAAGGATGGCGCATGCTGATGCCGCGCAGGTGGGTTTCATAAATGATTGTGCGGTCCCATGGCACCCGCACCGGCTGGTCGTTGCCCCAGGTGTGCGCCGGGTCGATGACCTTGCACTTGGGCACGAAGGGCGCGCTGTCGCGTTCGTCGAAACTGAGGTCGTCGTCGGGGTGGCCGATGGTGTAGCCGAACAACGCCTCGGACCATTTGAGTTCGCCCACTAGCTGTTTGGCATAGGGGTCGATCAGCAATTTGTTGTGGTTGAAGCGATGACCATTGGCCGGGTCGTATGCACCGTATACGCGGTAGCCGTAAATCAGCCCAGGGTGGGCGTCGGGCAGGTAACCGTGGAAGGTTTCGTCGGTGTATTCGGGCAGTTCGATACGTTCCAGCTCAACTTCGCCGGTGTCGTCAAACAGGCACAGTTCAACTTTGGTGGCGTTGGCCGAGAACAGCGCAAAGTTGACGCCCAGGCCGTCCCAGGTGGCGCCGAGGGGGAAGGGCAAACCTTCACGAATCCGCGACGGCTCGTTTTCCGGCGTCGGTTGGTTTTTATCTGGTTTGCTCATTGAGTTGCTCCTGCAAGGGTCTTTTTTCGGGCCGAGCGCGACCGTGCTGGCGATCGTTCAGCTGACGCAGTGGATATTCAAAAGGGAACCTCCTGCCGGCAGCGCCGGGAGGAGGCCCGTAAGGTCGTGACGCTTAAGGCTTGGGTTTTTTCGGCGCTGCGGGCTTTTTCGCCGCAGGCGGCGCCGGTTTGCTCGCCGCCGGTGCTGGCGGCTTGGCTTTGGGCGCAGGCTTGGGCGCGGTTTTCGGCTTGGCAGCGGCCTTGGGTTTGCTTGGCGTCAGCGCTTCGGCTTCGGCCAGTTTGCGCGCCATCTCCCAGTGGCGGGTGTCCTCTCCGTGGGGCTTGCCCTCGGATTCCCAGATCTGATGCGCCAACTCGCGAATACGTTTGTCTTCAGTACTCATCACAATGCTCCTCACAGAAAAGTTTCAGCTTTCTTGATCATCAGGATTGATAAAGACATTGACCGGGAAATCCCCCAGGGCAGCGCTGATCAACAGCTCCTTGTTTGGTGTGACTGCGCCCGTATGAAAAAGTCCCTTCCAGTTTTGCGTTGTCGCGGCGAACGGTAATTTCACCCGCGTATCGCCCCAAACCTGCGCGTTGATGTGGGGCCGCTCACCGTTTTCCAGCAGGCGATGAGGCCAGCGCGGCACCACCACCAGCAGGCGTTTGCCTTCATGTTCGCGACAGAATGCGACCACGTGTTCTGCGTGCGTGCCGGTGACCTCCAGCGGTGTGTAGCGGCCGCTGTGGAAGATCTCGGGGTTCGCCTTGCGCAACGCCAGCACTTGGGCAATCAGCGCTTGCTTGACGCGCCCGTCGCGCCAGTTGGACAACAGTTCAGGGATGTCCGGGGGTGTGTTCAGCGCTTGTTGCCGTGCGCTGAAGTCCACCGGACGACGGTTGTCCGGGTCCACCAGGCTGAAGTCCCAGAACTCATCGCCCTGGTACAAGTCCGGTACACCCGGCACGGTGATACGAAGCAAGGATTGCGCCAGGCTGTTGACTGCGCCAGCCGCGGCAATCGCGTGAGCGGCATTGCCCAGGGCGGTGCGCAACGCGCTGCCGGCCTCGCTGAGCAACAAGCGCGAGAGAAACGCCTCGACGCCTTGTTCATAGGCCTCGTTCGGTGCGCTCCAGCTGCTTTGCAACTTGGCTTCGCGCAGGGCCTTTTGCTGCCATTGCCAGAGGCGCTGCTGGTAGTTCTCGACGTCCAGGTGCAGGTCCAGTGGCCAACTGCCCAGCAGCACTTGATACAGGATCAGCTCGTCACCGGCCGACGGGCTATTGGCATCCTCGCGCAACGGGGCGGCGAGGGTGCGCCAATGCTCAACCTGTTCGACGTACCACGGCGCGCATTCACTCAATACCGCCAGGCGTGCGCGGGTATCTTCGCCGCGCTTGTGGTCGTGGGTGGCGGTGGCCAGCAGGTTGTCGGGAAAGGTCTGCAAGCGCTGTTGGTTGACGGTGTGAAACGCCGCCATCGGCGCACTGAACTGCTCGGTGCTGAAACCCACGTCATTGCGCGACAGCAGTACTGCCGAGCGATAGAACGCGGTGTCTTCCACGGCCTTGGCGGCGGCCGGAGAGGTCAGTTGCTGGAAGCGCACACAGGCATGCTTGAGTATCTTGCGCTCACGCCCGATCGGGCGATGGCGCCACGGCTGGCCGCCCAGCCATTTTTCCAGGTGGTCGAGCACCGGCCAGTCGCCTTCGCTCAAGGTGCTGCGGGCACCGGCCAGGGCTTGCAGGAAAAACACGTCATCGTTTTCGCTGCGGCCACGGGCGCTGATGTAAGTGCGGTACACCGGGAAGTGCACGATCAGTTCCTGCAAGGCGCGGCGGATCGCGCCCAGGGTCAGGTCACGGGTCATCACATCGTCACGGGCCACTTGCAGCAGGGCCTGGGCCACGCTTTCGAAGTCACCGGCCAGCGAGCCATTCAGGATCTGCTGGCGCGCCAGCCAGGCTTCTTCGATAAATGCCGCTGGCCGTCCGCTGTGGCGGGTCCACAACTCGGCAAGCGGCTCGAAGCCTTGAGGATCGTGCTGCAGCAACGACAGCTGGTTCATGAATTCGTAGCCGGTGGTGCCGTCCACGTTCCAGTCTTCGCGCAGGGTTTCGCCTTCACCGAGTATTTTTTCCACGAAGATCGGCAAGTGCCGTTCGGGCGCCAGTGAATCAACCCGACGCCGCAGCTTGCGGCAGTAACCGCGGGGATCGGCCAGGCCGTCGATATGGTCGATGCGCAAGCCATCGATCAGGCCCTCGCTGATCAGCTCGAAGATCTTGCCGTGGGTGGCCTCGAACACCGCTTTGCGTTCGACGCGCAAGCCGCCCAATTCGTTGACATCAAAGAAGCGCCGCCAGTTGATATCGTCCGCCGCCGTGCGCCAGCTGGCGAGCCGGTAGACTTGTTCTTCGAGCAATTGATGCAGACGATTGAAACCCTCGGGCTGGCGCGCGTCGAACTCGCCCAGACGTTGCTCGATGGCCTGGCGCACGTCGCTTTCGGTCGCGCGTTCGGCCAGTGCCTGCTTGAGCCAGGCGGCTTCGTGGTAGGCATCATCCTGACAGGCCAGCGCGCTGAAACGCTCGGCCAGCGGCCGGAGCGGCTCGTCGGCGCCGAGGATCAATGCGTAGTCGCGCGGGCAGATCGGGAAGCGGTGTTCGTAATGCTCGACGTAAAAGGCCCCATGCTCGGCGTTGAAATGCAGCGTCAGCGTGCCGGTTTGCAGGGCCTCGCCGTAGTCGCTGCCCAAGAACGGCATCAGCAGTTGGCCTTTGAGTAACGGGTCTGGCGAGTGCCACTGAATATCGAAGAATTCGCTGTAGGGGCTCAGGCGTCCCCATTCGAGCAGGTCCAGCCACCACGGGTTGTCCGCGCCACCCACGGCCATATGGTTGGAGACGATATCGAGGATCAACCCCATCTGGTGTTCACGCAGCGCAGCAACCAGGCGACGCAAGGCCGGCTCGCCGCCCAGTTCGGGGTTGACGGTCGTCGGGTCGACCACGTCGTAGCCGTGCATGGAGCCGGCGCGGGCACTGAGTATCGGTGAGGCGTACAAATGGCTGATGCCTAGCTGGGCGAAGTACGGCACCAGAGGCACCGCATCGTCCAGGGTAAAACCTTTATGGAATTGCAGGCGCTGGGTAGCGCGCAGGGGCAGTGCTTTCATCGGTCACGCTCATAGGCTTGGTTACGCGCAACGGCCAGCAGTTCGAGGCGGCGGGCAGCGCCGGCGTTGTCGAGCAGGCTGGCGGCTTCGCCCGGCAGGCGACGGCGCCAATTGGGATGGGTGTCGGTGGTGCCGGGCAAGTTGGCTTGTTCTTCGATGCCCAGCGCGTCTTCCAGTGGCAGCAATACCAGCGGCGCACGGGTATGGCCGAGGTAGCGCACGCTGGCGTCGATCATGTGGTCGGTGTCGTTGCGAATTTCATCGACAAAGTTCTGCGGGTCCTGGCTCAAGGCCTGGCGCAGCGCCTGACGTTCGCGCAGGCGGTGTTCGCTCCATTGCTCGACCGTCGGGGCGTCGATCAGGCCGAGCTGGATATTCCACTCGATGTCGCGGCTGTGCCACCAACCGTTGAGGGTCGGCAAATCGTGGGTGCTGGTGGTTGCCAAGGCATTGTCCGGCCAGTCGAGGATCGGCCTGAACTGGCCATCGTGATTTTGTTCGAACAGCAGCACGCGCATGCCCAGAATCGAACGCGCGCTGAGTTTTTCGCGCAGGCCGTCGGGCACGGTGCCGAGGTCTTCACCCAGCACAATCGCCTTGTGGCGCTGGGATTCCAGCGCCAGCAGCCGCAGCAGGTCGTCCACCGGGTAATACAGGTACGCACCCTCGCGCGGGGAGGCATCCATGGGGATCACCCACAGGCGTTGCAGGCCCATCACATGGTCGATGCGCAGGCCGCCGGCATGGGCGAAGTTGGCTCGCAGCATCTCGATAAAGGCGCGGAAACCGTTGCGTTTGAGGCCTTCGGGGGAAAACGCAGAGATGCCCCAACCTTGACCGGCGCGGTTGAGAATATCGGGCGGCGCGCCCACGGTGAGGTTCGCCAGCAATTCATCCTGGCGGCTCCAGGCCTGGCTGCCGCCGCCGTCGGCGCCGACGGCCAGGTCGGCGATCAGGCCGACGCCCATGCCGCTGCCACGCGCCGCTTGCTGCGCACGCTCCAGGCAACGCGCGATCAGCCATTGGCTGAACGCGTAGAAGCCGATTTCGTCACGGTGTTCAGCGGCGAACTTAACCAGTTCAGGGCTTTGCGGCGAGCGCCAGGCTTCGGGCCAGTGCCGCCAGTCGAGGTCCTCACCCGCGGCGGCGCGAACGGCCTGCACGGCTTCGAAGCGGCAGTGGTTCTCCAGGGCTTCACCGCCGTTCTGGCGAAAGCTCAGGAAATCGGCATGCTGGGGGTGTCCGCCGTGGCGGAAGTCTTCATACAGGGCGCGCAACAGGCGCTGCTTGG
This sequence comes from Pseudomonas sp. NFX183, assembly GCF_047943075.1. Lineage (NCBI taxonomy): Bacteria > Pseudomonadati > Pseudomonadota > Gammaproteobacteria > Pseudomonadales > Pseudomonadaceae > Pseudomonas > Pseudomonas sp. NFX183. The sequence continues at coordinate 5,240,731 of NZ_CP181333.1, forward strand.
CCTTGGCGGCGGCGGGCCAGTCGATCAGCGTGTGCTGTTCCAGCGTGTGCAGCTCTTCGGTCAAACCGCAGGCGTCGATGGCATTACGCACTTCGCGCTCGCCCAGAATGCAGGCAGGCGAGGCGTACAGGCTGTTCAGAAACAGGCGGCTGGACGGCGAGTAGGGGCTGAAGCGCTCGGTGTCGGCGCTGAACATCGCGTGCATCGGGCTGATCGCCAAGGCATCGGCGCCGCGTTCGGCGGCGGCGCGGACCATGTGCTCCAACGCCTGTGTGTCGCCAAAACCGCCGTCGCCGAGACGACGCAGCGCATACAGCTGGGCGCTCAGGCCCCAGGCGCGCGCGGGTTGGGCGTCAACCGCTTCGGCCACGCTGTAGCAATGGGCGGGCGCCACGGCCAGGGTGAAGGTCTGGTCGTCGATGTGCACCTGGTGATAGCCCAGCGCGATGACGCCTGGCAGCACGGCATCACCGTCGAGGCGCAGCTCCAGGGTTTCGCCGGTTTCCAGGTTGACGCGGCAGGGCGTGTCCGCGGCAAAGTAGCGTGCCAGGTCGAGGCCTTCGCCGCTGTCGACGGTCATCAACGGCGGCAGGTGCTTGTCTTGCTGTACCTGTTCGAGTTCGAGCAGGCTGGCGTTGATTTCGGCATCGGTATCGGCCGGGTGGCCCAGGCCTTTGAGAACGGCGCGCAAGGCGCCGGGTTTAACATGTTGCGGACGGCCGTTTGCGTCGATCCAATCGACGGCCAGGCCCGCTCGGCTGGCGAGTATTTCCAGGTTCGCTTCGCTCAAAGGTGCTCTCCAACAGGGGATAGGGCAACGCGCGCGCTGAAGGGCGCCAAATGCGCCCCTTCACTAGCAGGCGTTTCAAATAGCAGGTGCGGCGGCGCGGGGTGATCCAGCGGTTCTGCGCCCAGGTTCAAGTCGATCTGCAACACACTGCCGTTGCCCAGGCGCCAGCGCGCGCTGACGGCGCCTTGCCCCAGTACCTGCGCACCCAAGGCCACGCTGCCGGGCAAGTGCGGCACGATTCGCTGGTGGCGCAAGCTCAACAGTTGGCGGTAGAACTGAGCGTGTTGGTTTTCGGTGAAGGCGGGCGCTGATTGCACAAAGGTGGGCAGGGCGTTCGGGTCGGGAATGTGTTCGCGCCTTTGCGGGTCCTTGAATGCGGCAAAATCGGCAAACTCGTTGCGCCGGCCTTCGCGCACAGCTTCGGCAAGCTCGCCATGGTGATCGGTGAAAAACAGGAACGGTTCCTCGGCGTTCACTTCATCACCCATGAACAGCAACGGAATCATCGGTGACAGCAGCAATAAAGTCGTGGCTGCCTTGAGCGCCTGCGGTGAGCACAGCTGATGCAGGCGTTCGCCCAGCGCGCGGTTACCGATCTGGTCATGGTTCTGCAAAAACGCCACGAAGGCGCTGGGCGGCAAGTCCCCACTGGGTTCGCCGCGCTCATGGCCATGGCGGGTGGTGTGGCCCTGATAGATAAAGCCCTCACCCAGGCAGCGCGCGAGTTTTTCGGTAGGGTTTTCGGCGAAGTCGCTGTAATAGGCGTCGGTTTCGCCGGTGAGCAATACGTGCAGCACGTTGTGAAAGTCATCGTTCCACTGCGCGTCGAAATCGTTTTTCAACAGGCTGGCCTGGTTCAGCTCGTTTTCCAGCACCAGCCAAACGTGCCGGCCTGTGTCCACCTGCTGGCGAACACGGTGGGCCAGCTCCTTGAGAAAATCGGGATTGTCGATCGCGTGCACCGCGTCCAGACGCAGGCCGTCGAAGCGGTATTCGAGCAACCACATCAACGCGTTGTCGAGGAAGAAGTCGCGCACTTCGCGACGATCAAAATCGATGCCAGCGCCCCAGGGCGTGTGCACGTCTTCTTGAAAGAAGCCTTTGGCGTATTGGCCCAGGTAGTTACCGTCCGGGCCGAAGTGGTTGTAAACCACATCGAGCATCACCGCCAGGCCGTGTTCGTGGGCGCTGTCGATCAATTGCTTGAGCTGTTCCGGCGAGCCATAAGAGGAGTGTGGCGCATAAGGCAGAACCCCGTCGTAACCCCAATTGCGTTCGCCGGGAAATTGCGCCAACGGCATCAATTCAATCGCGGTGACGCCCAGTTCAGCCAGGCGTGGCAGCTGTTTTTGTACGGCGGCGTAGCCACCCAGCGCACCCACGTGCAGCTCGTAGATCACCGCTTCGTGCCATGGGCGGCCCTGCCATTGGCTGTGGCGCCACTGATAGGCGAGTGGATCGACAACCACGCTCCAACCATGAACATCCTGGGCTTGCGCCCTGGATGCCGGGTCGGGTACATCGTTTTCGCCGTCGATGTTGTAGCGGTAGCGAGTGCCCGCCGGGCACTTTATTTCTACCTCAAACCACCCATCTGCCTGAGGCAACATGGCGATGGACTTGCCGTCTTCCAATTCAACGCTGACATAAAACGCGTCTGGCGCCCACAGGGCAAAACGCGTGTGTTGCGCGTCCAGCATAATTGCGCCGTGGGGCCAGGTTTCCAGAGTCCGTGACGGCATCTATGAAGCCCTCCCTTGATTATTTGTTCGATTTCCCCAGTGCTTTAGCCACAAGCTGTTCATACAGTTCGGCGTAGGGTTCCACTGCCTGGGACCAGTTGAACGGTTGTGTCATGGCGCGGCTGCGCATCGCATTGAGCAGGCCGGTATTGGCAAATACCCTGAAGGCGCGGCTCAGCGCTTCCTTGTAGCTGTCTACCGTGGATTCATTGAACAGGAACCCGGTGACGCCATTTTCAATGGTGTCGGCCAGGCCGCCGGTATTGCGTGCCACCGGCAGCGAGCCGAAGCGCTGGGCGTACATCTGGCTCAGGCCGCAGGGCTCATAGCGCGATGGCATCAACAGGAAGTCACTGCCGGCGAACATGCGGCGGGCGTCGGTTTCATTGAAACCGATGCGCACACCCACCTGGCCCGGGAAGCGCAGGGCCAGCTCGCGCATGGCGTGCTCTTCTTCAGGCTCACCTCGGCCGATGATGGCAATCTGGCCACCGTTCTCGACGATAAAGCTGCTGACCGCCTCGGTGAGGTCCAGGCCTTTTTGGTAAACCAGGCGCGACACCACCGCAAACAGCGGGCCGGTGGAGTCGTGCAGGCCGAACAACTCACGCACATGGGCGGCGTTGATGGCTTTGCCTTCCCAGTCACCAATGTTGAAGTTGTGGGTCAGGTGCGTGTCGGTGGAGGTCTCCCAGCTTTCATCGATACCGTTGGGGATACCACTGAGCAGGCCTTGTTGAGTCTTGCTCGCCAGGAAACCATCGAGGCCGCAACCGAATTCCGGCGTGGTGATTTCCTGGGCGTACGTGGCGCTCACGGTGGTGATATGGCTGGAATACGCCATGCCTGCCTTGAGGAACGACATTTTGCCGTAGAACTCCATGCCTTCCTGTTGCAGGGCATGCGGCGGGATCCCCAGCTCAGGGGTGGAGGCCAGGCTGACCACGCCTTGGTAGGCGAGGTTATGAATGGTGAACAGCGTTGGCGTACGCGAACCACGCCAGTGCATATAAGCCGGAGCCAGGCCAGCGGGCCAGTCATGGGCGTGCACCAGGTCCGGGCACCAGTGGATCTGTGCGAGGTTGGCAGCCATGTCGGCGGCGGCCAGGCCCAGGCGTGCGAAGCGAATGTGGTTGTCCGGCCAGTCACGGCCGTTGTTGGCGCCGTACGGCGTGCCTTCGCGCTCATACAGCTCGGGGCAGATCAGCACATAGATGACCAGGCCATCCTTGAGATCCATGCGCCCGATCTTGCACGGCGGCAGCGCTGCGTGGCCACCCAGTTCGCCGATGATATGGATCGGGTTGTCGCTTTCCATCACTTGCGGATAACCCGGAATCAGCACACGCACGTCGTGCAAGTGCGCCATGGCGCGGGGCAGGGCGGCGGACACGTCGCCCAGGCCGCCGGTTTTCACCAGGTCGGCGAATTCGGAGGTGACAAACAGGACTTTCTTTCTATTAGGGTTCTGACTCACGATCGGCCGCACAGTGTTGGGCAGGTCGGTCAACGATGTTGGCCCCCCTACCGGCTGACTAAAACGCTCTCCCTGAGTTTCTACTGCAGCACTGATCATAGTTCTCTCCGACATATCTGGTTGGCTAATGGCCCGCTGCCATCGGCTCCGAAGACCGCATCCTGCGGCCAGGCGCACAAGCACTGTACAAACTGGCAAGGCGTATGCCAGTTGCACTCATTGCTAAAAAAGAGTGGATGGACGGGCATTTGGCGTGAACCGCGTGCACTCGCCTCCCTTAAAAACTGGACCTATGGCAGAGTTGGAAAGTTTCGATTTTTTGCGGGGTTTTTGTTTTGGAACGGACCCATCGGTCATGAGTCTAGGCCAGATCCCAGAGCCTGTATGGTTTATGCGGGAATTTTGTAGGACAAAAAACTTTTAACGATATGCAAGGTTGAATGCTTGCGCTGATCGTCGGGGTAGTCGGGGAATGCGTGGCCTCAAGACGTGCTCGCGTTGAGCCGCACACTGCCCGGGGTCCTGCAGTCAAGCGCAGGGTCGCTTCGCGCGCCCCGGTGGGTGCACGCACCTCGCCAGAGCAGTGCGTACGCCCCTGATTGGTGCGCTACCCGAGCACTCGAATGGGCGTGCCGCCGGCCCAGGCCTGGATATCCTCGATCATCTGCTGGTAGAACTGCCGGTAATTCTGCTCGCTCACGTAACCCACATGCGGCGTGGCCAATACATTGGGCAAGCGCCGGAACGGGTGCTCCGCGGGTAGTGGCTCTTGGCTATACACGTCCAGCGCCGCCCCGGCCAGGCGTCCGGTGGACAAGGCCTGCACCAGCGCCTGTTCGTCCACGATCGGCCCGCGTGCCGTATTCACCAGCCGTGCGGTTGGCTTCATCCAGCCCAGCGCCTGGGCATCCACCAGGCCGCGGCTGCGATCACTGAGTACCAGATGCACCGTCAGGATGTCGGCCTGTTCAAACAGCTCGCGCTTGCTGACCCAGGTCACTCCCGACTCGGCCGCACGTTCTGGTGTGAGGTTTTCACTCCAGGCGATCACACGCATGCCGAACACCTGGGCAAATTGCGCGACCTTCTGACCAATGCTGCCCAGCCCCAGGATCCCCAGGGTCTTGCCGTACAGATCACCGCCCAGGCCAACCTGCCAGCCGCCGTCGCGCAACGCATTGGCCTCGACCAGCAGGTTGCGGGTCGAGGCCATGATCAGTGCCCAGGTCAATTCCGGCGCCGCCTGCTTATAGCTGTCGGTGCCGCACACCTGGATTCCCAAGGCCTTGGCCGCCGCGATGTCGATGGCCGCGTTGCGCATGCCGCCGGTCACCAGCAATTTCAACCTGGGCAGGCCCTGCAACAGCGCCTTGTCGAAGGTTGAGCGTTCGCGCATCACGCAAATCACTTCAAACCCCTTCAAGCGCTCAATCATCAACGCGGTGTCCGCCGGGTAGTCGTGCAGGAAATGCACCTGGCCCACCGACTGCAGCACCGACCAATCCACCACGCCACTGGCTACATCCTGCCAATCATCAATGACTGCGATCTGTACCGACATTCACGAGTGCCTCGAAAAAGGTTGGATTAAAGGGCGTTCAACCCCTGCAACAGCGTCTGATTAAACTTCACCGGCTCTTCCATCTGCGGCGCGTGCCCAAGGCCCGGGAATTCCACCAGGGTTGCGCGGGGGATCAACTTGGCCACTTGCTTGCCGAGCACGTCGTAATGACCGAGCCTGGCCTTGACCGCTGGCGGCGCGATATCGCTGCCGATGGCGGTGGTATCGGACGTGCCGATCAGCAGCAGCGTGGGCATCTGCAAATCCTTGAACTCGTAGTACACCGGCTGGGTGAAGATCATGTCGTAAATCAACGCCGAGTTCCATGCCACCTGGGTGTGCCCCGGACCTTTGTTCAAGCCGGCGAGCATGTCGACCCAACGGTCGTACTCGGGCTTCCAGCGCCCGACGTAGTAAGTGTTGAGTTCATACTGGCGAATGCCGTCGGCGCTCAGTTTCAGCTCGCGTTCATACCATTGGTCAACGCTGCGATAGGGCACGCCCAGCGCTTTCCAGTCTTCCAGGCCGATCGGGTTGACCAGCGCCAGCTGCTCGGTTTGCGCCGGGTACAACAGCGCGTAGCGGGTGGCAAGCATGCCGCCGGTGGAATGGCCGACGATGGTGGCCTTTTGAATGCCGAGTTTTTCCAGCAGTTGGTGGGTGTTGAGCGCCAGTTGCTGGAAACTGTATTGGTAGTGGTCGGGCTTGCTGGACGTGCAGAACCCGATCTGGTCGGGCGCGATCACCCGGTAACCGGCGCCGCTCAAGGCTTTAATCGATTCATCCCAGGTGGCGCCGCAAAAGTTCTTGCCATGCATCAGTACCACGCTGCGCCCGTTGGCCTTGCCTTGGGCGGGCACGTCCATATAACCCATCTGCAGGCTTTTGCCCTGGGACTGAAAGTTGAAATGCTCGACGGGATAGGGGTACTTGAAGCCTTGCAACTCGGGGCCATAGGCGGGGCCTTCAGTGGCGGCGAAGGCGGGGACGGCGGTGCTCAGCAACAGGCTGGCGGCGCACAGTGAGCGGATCAACGTCATGGGGCAGGCTCCGAAAACAGTGTCTCGGATGCTGTGGCGAGGGGATTAAGCGAGGATTAACGGAGCGCTGCGTGACCAGCCAGCGCCCCAGCGGTGATCGCTTCAAGGCGCGCTCAAACCCTGCAGTAGCGCTGCGTTGAACCGTTCAGGGTCTTCCACTTGCGGCGAGTGGCCCAGGCCGTCGAATTCCACCAGCGTGGCACGAGGGATCAACTGGGCGACTTGCTTGCCCAGCACCTTGTAGTTGCCGATTTTCGCCTGCACTTGTGGCGACGCCAGGTCACTGTTGAGGGCCGTGGTGTCCTCGGTGCCAATCAGCAGCAGCGTCGGCACCTGCAGGTTTTTGAACTCGTAGTACACCGGCTGGGTGAAGAGCATGTCGTACAGCGCCGCGGAATTGCGCACCACCTCTGTGTGACCGGAGCCATTGGTAAGCCCGACCAGCATGTCCACCCAACGGTCGAAGGCCGGTTCCCAGCGCCCGGCGTAGTAATGGCGCTGTTGATAGGCGCGCACGCTTTGGTAGGTCAGCCGGCTCTCTGATTGAGCCCACTGGTCGACGGTACGGTAGGGCACGCCGAGGGCTTTCCAGTCCTCCAGCCCGATGGGGTTGACCATCACCAGTTGCTCGGTTTGCTGTGGGTAGAGCAAGGCGTAGCGGGTGGCGAGCATGCCGCCGGCGGAATGGCCCAGGACCGTGGCTTTTTGAATGCCGAGCTTTTGCAGCAATTGATGGGTGTTGATCGCCAGTTGCTGAAAGCTGTATTGGTAGTGATCAGGCTTGCTGGAGGTACAAAAACCGATCTGGTCCGGCACCACCACTCGGTAACCGGCTTCGCTGAGCGGTTTGATCGAGCCTTCCCAGGTGGCGGCGCAGAAGTTCTTGCCGTGCATCAGCACAATGCTGCGGCCATTGGGCGTGCCTTTGGGGGCGACGTCCATGTAGCCCATTTGCACGGTTTGGCCTTGGGACACGAATTTGAACCGTGCCAGCGGGTAGGGGTATTTGAACCCCTGCAGTTCGGGACCGTAGGTGTCGTGTTTGCCGGTGGCGCAGCCGGTCAGGGTCGCGGTGAGTAACAGGCCGGTGAGATAGAACATACGCTTGGCGTGCATGGTGGGCTCCGCAGTGAAAATCGGATGCTGTCGGCAAGCGATTAATCGAGGATTAACCCCTTGGACCGGCCGATGGGCACAGCTCAACGGCGCGGATAAACAGAAGATTCTTACGGGGAATGTCCGCATAACCGTGCGTATACGTAGGAAATTAAGGGCCGACCGGGCTAGCGTCTAGCTGTCAGATTTGACAGTGTCGACCAATGGTCTCGCGTTACCGGTGCGTGAGCTGGCTCAGCGTCACGAGCGCCAGCACCGCGTATCGCGCGCCCTTGGCCACGCTGACCAGCAGCAGAAAGCGCCAGAACGGTTCACGCATGACGCCAGCCACCAGGGTCAGCGGGTCGCCGATAATCGGCACCCAACTGAGCAACAACGACCAATGCCCCCAGCGTTGGTAGTGCGCGCGCGCCTTTTCCAGGTGCCGCGGGCTGACCGGAAACCAGCGCCGCGTCTTGAAACGCTCGACCGAGCGCCCCAGCCACCAATTCACCACCGAGCCCAGTACGTTGCCAACGGTGGCGAGCGCGAGCAGCCACCACAGGCTGTAATGGCCGCTGATCAACAGGCCCACCAGCACCGCTTCCGATTGCATCGGCAACAGCGTGGCGGCACCGAAGGCGGCGAAGAAGAGGCCCAGGTAACCGGTGAGCATGACTCAATGGGTCGGGTAGTCGGCCACCACCACGTCTTTGCCTTCGCGGGTCAGGCCGATGACCTGATAGGCGTCGCTTTTGCCGTCCATCTCCATGCCCGGTGACCCCATGGGCATGCCCGGCGCCGCGATGCCGAGCAAGTCGTCGCGTTTGCGCAAGGCCAGCACCTGTTCGGCAGGCACATGGCCCTCGACGAACTTGCCGTCGATCACGGCGGTGTGGCACGAGCCCAGGCGCGGTGCCACGCCCAAGCGCTGCTTGACGGCACTCATGTCGGCTTCGACATGGTCGTTGACCTTGAACCCGTTGCTTTGCAGGTGACTGATCCACTTTTTGCAGCAGCCACAGTTGGCGTCGCGGTGCACGTCGATAGGGATCAGCTCGGCAGCCTGGGCCAGGCTGGAGGTGAGCAGGGCTGAAAGCAGGGCCAGTCGCAATGGGTTTTTCATGCGGGTCTCGTGAGCAAGAGGACGTCGTCGGGAATGGGGGCGATCATGACGACGTCATCGCAGGCAAGCCAGCGTCTACAGGTCGGAGGAGGTGCCAGTAATGTTTCCAAATTATACGAAGGGCGCGTTTTCCAGCCGATGCTTGAGCTGGTCCAGGGCAACGTCGGACAGCTCGACCATGCGCTCATGCAAGGTGGCCAGTTGCAGCTCGGTTTCGTAGGTCAATATGCGCTTGAACAGCGTGCCACCGTGATGGGGCTGCAAAAAATAGTGAATGGCGCCGTCCACGGCCAGGGAAGTGAACACAGTCTTGAATTCAGTCGGATGGCGGGCGATTTGCACGCGATAGCTCATGGGCACACGCACACCCAGCAGGTCGATGACTTCGGTAAAGCGGGTGCCGGCCGGGAGTGAGCCGGTGGTGCCGGTGTCGGCGCTGAGGGAAGTGGGGTGCCACTCGTGCCAGCGGTCAGGCTGGGTCACGTAGTCGTAAACGACGTCAACGGGGGCTTGGATAAACCGTTCCTGAATGATCCGCTCCAAGCGGCTCGAATGCTCGACAGCGTGCATGACACACCTCCTGTGTGGCGAGACTTTGCACTAGGAGCTGTCAGGATAGTCCCACTCCCGTGTTTTGCACGGGAGTGTTTCATGCATTTATCAGCGCACCTTGAAGCGACTCATCAACGCAATCACTCGGCCATTGGCATCCAGCAGGCTCTGTGTATTGGTTTCAGTGGCGTGGCCACTTTCCACCAGTTCTTCGACCATATGTCGGATCTGCACCATGCTGCGGTTGATCTCCTCGGTCACCGCGCTTTGCTGCTCGGCGGCGGTGGCGATCTGAGTGCTGAGGTTGTTGATATGGCTGACCGAGCCGGCCATCTCGTCCAGGCCCGTGTTGACCCGCGCGGTAGCATCTGCGGCCGACTGGCAACTGGCCTGGGTGTTTTCCATGGCGGTCACCGACGAACTGACCCCGGTGGTCAGGCGTGCGAGCATTTCGTTGATCTGCGAGGTGCTGGCCTGGGTGCGTGCCGCCAGCGCCCGGACTTCGTCGGCCACCACCGCAAAACCACGGCCTTGCTCACCGGCCCGCGCCGCTTCAATCGCGGCGTTCAACGCCAGAAGGTTGGTCTGGCCGGCAATTGCGCCGATCACACCGAGGGTTTCGGTGATGCGAGCAGCGTCCTGGCGCATGTTTTCCACGGTGTGGGTGGCGCTGGCCACTTCGCCGATCAACGCGCTGACGCTGGTGGAGGCTTCTCCGACCACCACCCGTGAGCGGTCCGCGTGTTCGTTGGCGCGCTGGGTGAAGGAGGCGGTTTCAGCGGCGTTCTGCGCCACGGTGTCGGCAGTGGAGCTCATTTCGGTGATGGCCGTGACCGTTTGATCGGTTTCCGACGCATGCCGCACCAGAATCCGGTTGGTGTGCGCCGAGGTCTGCTGCAATTGCTCAAGCCCCGTCGACATCGCGCCCGTGGCCTGGGTCACTTCGCCGATCATGTTTTGCAGGTAGATGATGAAGTGGTTCACCGAGTGGCCGATGGCGCCCATTTCATCTTCGGCACGGATGGTGATGCGGCGCGTCAGGTCGGCATCGCCGGCAGACAGCGCGTCGATATTGATGCTCAGCGACTTCATGCGCTGCACCAGTTGGCGGATGGCATAGAACGCCAGCAGCACCAGCAGCAACACCATGGGAATTTGCAACAGGGCCAGGCTGCCGAGCACATCATCACGCTGTGCGATGATCAGCGAAGTCGGCAGGGCGGTGGCGAGGAACCAGGGCGTGCCCTCGATCGGGCGCATGTAGAAGGTGCTGGCCACGCCCTGGTTGTCGAATTCGGCGCGCTGGGTCTGGTCGCGGTGGGCGAGGGCCTTGCTGACCTGAGCGGCAAACGCCGAGGTGCCAGCCAATTCGCTGATATTTTTCAACACCACCGGGCCGCTGAGGCGCGTGCTGTTGCTGATGATCTTGCCGTCGCCTTCGACGATCAGCATCTGCCCGCCGATGTCTTTCTCTTTGCTGGCGACCAGGTCATTGAAGAAACCCAGGGTCACGTCAATGGTGGCAACACCGTAGGCGGCACCGTCGCGCTGGATGGCCATGGCGCAGTTGGTGCGTGGCTCCTGGCTGGCGTCGTCTTTGTAAGCCGCCGCCCAGGCGCACTGGCCACGCGGTGAGGCGAGACCGCCTTTGTACCAGCTCTGATCGTAGTAATTGGGCGCCGCGTCGCTGTTCCAGAAGGTATTGACCGCCAGCTTGCCCGACGCATCGCGGTGCCAGAACGTGCTGTGCTTGTTGCGCCCCGGCGTGCGCTGATTCGGCAGTGGCCAGATGCCACCGCCGAAGACTTTCAGCTCGCCGTACTGGTCCACCAGGCCGGGCAGGACTTTGTCGATGGCATCGCTGTCGAGCAGGGGAATGGTCTGGGTGATGCTGCGTTGCTGGGCCTGAACCTTGTTCAGTTCGCCCTGAATCTGTTCGGCTACTTCCGCGATGCGGTTGAGCACCACCTGTTCTTCAGTGTGCCGCAGCTGGGGCGCGACCAACTGGCCGATCCCCACAACCGTCAACACAGATAACACCAGGACGAACAGCACCAGAAACAGGGTATAGCGGGTTTGGATGGAGCGCAGTGGGGGCATGAGGTCGTCCTTACGAAGCGTTTATTATTGACGCGGCTGTGTTAGAGCTTCATCGGGCTATCGGCTTGGCAAGGAGGAGCTTGAGGTACCATCGTGCAAGAAAAGTCGGGGCGCACCGTAAGCCGGTGCACCCTGACAACACAGGCTATTTATTCACCAGGCCCATTGATGCCTCGGTGTAGCGCAAACCCGCAGTAGCGCCCGCCGGGAAGATTGACGTCAGCGCCGCCAATTCGGCAGGGCTCAAGCTGATATCCAGGGCCGCCACGTTTTCTTCCAGGTATTTGCGCTGCTTGGTGCCTGGAATCGGGATCAGGTAATCACCCTGCGCCAGCACCCAAGCCAGCGCCAGTTGCCCGGCTGTCACGCCTTTTTGCGCAGCCAGCGCTTTCACTTGGTCCACCAGCAGCAGGTTTTTGGCAAAGTTCTCACCTTGAAAGCGCGGGCTGGAGCGGCGGTAGTCGTCGGCGGCGAAGTCCTCCGGACTGTTCAGCGCGCCGGTGAGAAACCCTCGCCCCAGCGGGCTGTAAGGCACAAAGGCGATGCCCAGGCGCTGGCAGGCCGCCAGGCACCCATTGTCTTCCTGGTCGCGGCTCCACAGTGAATGTTCACTTTGCAGGGCGCTGATCGGGTGCACCTTGTGCGCGCGCTCCAGGCTGGCCGCGGAGGCTTCACTCAGGCCCAGGTAACGCACCTTGCCTTGCTTGACCAGTTCGGCCATCGCGCCGACGCTTTCTTCGATTGCCACGTCGGGGTCAACGCGGTGCTGGTAATAGAGGTCCAGCGTTTCGATGCCCAGACGTTTCAAGGTGCCATCAATGGCCTCGCGAATGTACTCGGGGCGGCCATTCACACCGCGTGCCGACGGGTTGGCCGGGTCACGCACAAAGCCGAATTTGCTCGCCAGAAACACCTGGTCGCGTTTGCCGGCGATGGCTTTGCCGATCAGCGCCTCATTGGTGTGAGGGCCATACATGTCGGCGGTGTCGAGCAAGGTGACGCCCAACTCCAGGGCGCGGTGCAAGGTTGCAATCGCTTCCTGAGTATCGGTGCCGGTGGTGTAGAAATCAGTCATGCCCATGCAGCCCAGGCCGATGGCGCTGACGTGAGGGCCGTTTTTGCCGAGTTGACGAGTATGCATCGGGGCAGCTCCTTGGAGGGGAAAGGCCCCCATTGTTCTCCTCGACAACTGAGGGATAAAGCGGCTAAAACCGCTATCACTATTAGGATTTTCTAAACAATGCCCCGGGAGAACCTGGCTTTGGACCGATTTAACGCCATGCGTGTGTTTACCCGGATCGTCGAACTGGGTGGCTTTGCCAAGGCCGCCGACAGCCTGCAACTGCCACGCGCCTCGGTGACTATCCTGATCAAGCAACTGGAGGCGCACCTGGGCGTGCAGTTGCTGCAGCGCACCACCCGGCAAGTCAGCCCGACGCTGGATGGCGCCGCGTACTACCAGCGCTGCGTCAGCTTGCTGGCAGACCTTGAAGAGACCGAAGCGGTGTTTGCTACCCGAGGCAGCCCGCGTGGCACATTACGCATCGATATGCCCTCGGGCATCGGCCGATTTTTGGTCATACCCGCACTGCCGGAATTTTCCGCTTGCTACCCGAACATCGACCTGGAAATCGGCCTCAACGACCGCCCGGTCGACCTGATTCGCGAAGGTGTGGACTGCGTGCTGCGCGGTGGCCTGGCGCTGGACGACTCGCTGGTGGCGCGCCCGCTGGCAATGATGGATCAGGTGACCTGTGCCAGCCCCGCGTACCTGCAGCGTTTCGGCGTGCCCGCCAACCTTGACGAGCTTGCCGGCCACCAGGTGGTGGAATACTTCTCCAGCAGCAGTGGCAAGCGCTATGGCCTGGAGTTTCAAGTAGGGCAGGCGCTGCGCCTGGTGGACCTGCCCAAGCAGGTTGCCGTCAACAGTGCCGACGGTTACCTCGCCGCCTGCGAAGCGGGCTATGGCCTGGTGCAGACGCCTTATTACCACGTCATGCAGCAACTGCAGGCGGGCAGCCTGGTGGAGGTATTGGCCGCGATCAAGCCGCCGCAACTACCGCTGACGGCGCTGTACCCGCCGCATCGCCAGCTGTCACCCCGGGTGCGGGTATTGGTCGATTGGCTGGTGGAGCTGTGCGCGCGGCCGGGCAACGGGTTGCAACGTCAGGCTTGAGCCTTGCGGTAGGCGCCGGGTTGCTGCCCGGTGACTTTGTAAAAGGCTCGGGTAAACGCCGCCACCGATTGATAACCCACGGCCAGCGCCACATCCGCCACGGTCTGGTCTTCCTTGAACAGCTGGCAGGCGTGGCGCATGCGCATCATCAACAGCACCTGCCCTGGCGACTGCCCGCACAACTCGTTAAACCGCTTGAAAAACGCCGAACGCGACAGCCCGGTGCAGGCGGCCATGCTTTCCAGCGTCCAGGCATCGGCGGGGTGTGCGATCAATTGTTCCAGCAGGTTGGCGAACGCCGGTTGCCGGCCCAGTGCGGCGAGGCCGCCCAATTCGGTGTTGTCGATGACCTGTTGACGCAGCACGTACAGAAACAGCAGGTGGCAAAGCCGTTCAAGCAAGGCCGAAGAGGGTGCCGGCGTGCGCTCGCATTCTTGCAGGATCAGTTCGAACAGGTTGCGTGCGGCGATCAGGGACGGGTCGCCGGCACGCAGGATGATCCAGGCGGGCAGGGTGTCGACGATCATCGCCGACAAGCCCGAATGAAAATGAAAGAACCCGCAGACCAGGCCCACGCCATCGCTGGCCAGGCTGTCCAACGGCAGCATCGGCCGGCGCGGGCATTCTTGCGCGCCGGCGGCCGTGGCCTCGCCCGACAGGCGATAGGCCAAATCGCGCAACAGAAACACCGCGTCGCCATTGTTCAGCTGCAGGGGGGTGGATTCGTCATCGATATGCAGCCAGCATTGGCCCTGAACGATCAGGTGAAAGCTCGCCCTCGCCAGCCCATGCGTGCTCGCATGCCAGTCACCGCAATAGCGGCCGACATGGAACAAACTGGTGTAGAGTTCGAGGCTGTCTAATAACCAATCGACAAGTGCACTGGACGAATTCATCTAACGGAAAGACTCAAGAGCAAGTAATCGCTACTTTAGCCTATTGAGGCGATTTTTTATAACCAACAGACTGGATACACGAATCCATCAGGAGACCACTCCATGTCCCGTGTACCGTTGCTCACCCCAGAAACCGCGCCGCAAGCCGCCAAACCTTTTCTCGAAAATGCCCTGAAGGCCTCGGAGTTCATCCCTAATCTGCTCGCCGTATTGGCCAACGCACCGGCCGCGCTGGAAACCTACATCACGGTTTCGGGCCTCAACGCCAAGGCAGAATTGAGCCTGGCCGACCGCGAAGTGGTGCAACTGATTGCCGCCACCACCCACGGTTGTGATTTTTGCGTTGCCGGCCACACTGCCGTGGCGCGCAACAAGGCCAAGCTGCCTGACGACGTGATTGATGCCCTGCGCCAGCGCGGCGAACTGCCCAATGCCCGCTATGAGACACTCGCCGCCTTCACGCGCGAAGTGATCGCCACGCGCGGCGACGTCAGCGATGCAGGCTTCGAGGCGTTCCGTGCTGCCGGTTATTCCGAAGGCCAGGCCCTGGAAGTTATTTTGGGCGTGAGCCTGGCAACCCTGTGCAACTTCGCTAACGTGTTTGCCCGCACGCCGCTGAACCCGGAGCTGGCGCAATACCGTTGGGAAAAACCGGCAAGCTGAAGCGCGCATGCATCGGCGATGGTCCACCTGCTGTAACAAGGAGAAACATGAATGCTTGACCCAATCTTGAGCCGTTGGCTCGATGTTCAAGCGCAGGCCCTGGATGTGGGCAGTTGCGATCCACAGGAAGTGCTGCCAAGGCTGGCAGAGTCCAATGTCTTGCGTATCGGCGTGCCCAAAGCGCTGGGTGGCCTGGGCGGCGACGTCACCGGCGCGGTTGACGCCATCGCCAATGTCGCCAGCCATTCCCTGGCGGCGGCATTTGTCTGCTGGGGCCAGCGTTCCTTTATCGAATATTTGCTGCAAAGCCCCAATGAGCGGCTGCGCGAGCACCTTTTGCCGGACTTGCTCAGCGGCAAGCTGGCCGGGGCGACTGGCCTGTCGAATGCGATGAAGTTTTTGTCGGGCATCGAGACCCTGCAAATCAGCGCCGAGCCGACCGAAGACGGCTGGACCCTCAACGGCCGCCTGCACTGGGTGACCAATTTACGCAAGAACGGCTTTGTCGCGGCCGCCGCTATCGAGCATGCCGCCGGCGGTGCGCCGTTTATCCTGGCGATTCCCGATTCGGTTGCCGGCTTGCAACGCTCGCGCGACCTGGAACTGATGGGGTTGCAGTCGAGCAATACCGCAGCACTGGGGCTCGAAGGCGTCGAGCTGAGCCGTGAGTGGTTGTTGCATGAAGATGCGCGCAAGTTCCTGCCGGCCGTGCGCCCGGCGTTTCTGGGCTTGCAATGCGGCATGTCCATTGGCCTGGCTCGTCGTTCGCTGGCGGAGGTGGCCAACCACCTGGGGTCGAGTCGCACGGTGTTGCGCGATGAGTTGGAAGCGTTGCGGGTAACCCTGGATCACTTGGTCAACGACCTGAAAAAGGGCCTGCTCGCCGGGCGCTTTGCGGCCGAGCCCGTGCCGCTGTTCAAGCTGCGGATTGCCCTCGCAGAAACCGCCGCCAGTGCCGTGCAGCTTGAACTGCAAGCCAGCGGCGGCAAGGCCTATCTCACCGCCCACGGCAGCGGTTTTGCACGGCGTTGGCGTGAATCGGCCTTTGTGCCGATCGTGACGCCAAGCCTGGTGCAGTTGCGCACCGAGTTGCATCGCCAGGCCACTCTATGAACCAGGCGGTATTGACGGCCCAGGGCATTTGCCTTGGGTATGCCAGCGGCCCGGTGTTGCAAGGGTTTGATTTGCAGCTGCAACCAGGCGAGGTGGTATCGATCCTGGGCCCCAGCGGCGTCGGCAAATCCAGCCTGTTGCGTGTGCTTGCCGGTTTGCAGGCGCCCCAGGGCGGTAGCGTGCGCGTGCTGGGCGAGCCCTTGAATGGCCCGCATCCACGCGTTGCAGTGGCGTTTCAAGACCCCAGCCTGTTGCCCTGGTTGAGCCTGGAAAAGAACGTCGCATTTGGCCTGGATTTCGCCCGCCAGCCGCACTTGAGCACCGAGCAGCGGCGCCGTCGCGTTGACCACGCCATTGCTGCGGTGGGGCTGGAACATGCCCGCCAACAGTTTCCGGCGCAATTGTCCGGCGGCATGGCCCAGCGCACCGCATTGGCCCGCTGCCTGGCACGCCAGCCACAGGTGCTGCTGCTGGATGAGCCGTTCGGCGCGTTGGATGAAGTCACCCGCGCCGATATGCAACACCTGCTGCTCAAGGTCAACCGCGAGCAAGGTTCGGCGGCGGTGCTGATCACCCACGACATCGATGAAGCGCTGCTGCTGTCCGACCGCATCCTGCTACTGGGCAACCGCCCGGCGCGCACTTTGGGCGAGTGGCAGATTGACCTGCCACAGCCGCGTGAAGAACAGGTCGAGGCCATCGGCGCGCTGCGTATCGACATTCTGAAAACCTTACGGCAGGCGAGCCGCCCTCAACCCAACCCCCTTGAACTGCTGGAGCCCAACCATGTGTCTGGATGACCTCACTCACTCGCGCCGTGACTTTCTCAAACTCTCGGCGGTGCTCAGTGCCGCCGGTGCCATGCCGCTGCTGAGCAGTTTGCAGGCGCGCGCCGCCAGCGAGCCGGACGCGCCGGTACGCATCGGTTACTTGCCGATCACCGACGCCACGCCGCTGTTGGTCGCACACAACAACGGCCTGTTCGAAGCCGAAGGCATCAAGGCCGAGCGCCCGGTGCTGCTGCGCAGTTGGGCCCAGGTGATCGAGGCGTTCATTTCGGGACAGGTCAACGTGATTCACCTGTTGTCGCCGATGACGCTGTGGGCGCGCTATGGGAGCAAGGTGCCTGCCAAGGTCGTGGCCTGGAACCACGTCGGCGGTTCCGGCCTGACCGTGTCGCCGGGCATTACCGACGTCAAGCAACTGGGCGGCAAGTCGATGGCGATTCCGTTCTGGTACTCGATCCACAACGTAGTCGTGCAGCAGTTGTTTCGTGATAACGGCTTGACCCCCGTGGCGCGTGCTGCCGGCAGCGCGATTGGCGCCAACGAGGTCAACCTCATCGTGTTGCCGCCTTCCGACATGCCGCCGGCCCTGGCCAGCAAACGCATCGACGGCTATATCGTCGCCGAGCCGTTCAACGCCCTGGCAGAAAACCTCAAGGTCGGCCGGGTGCAGCGCTTTACCGGCGATGTGTGGCGCAACCATGCGTGTTGCGTGGTGTTCATGCATGAACATGACCTGACCAACCGCCCCGAATGGTCGCAAAAGGTCGTGAATGCGATCGTCAAGGCCCAGGTGTGGACGCGCGACAACCGTGAAGAGGCGGTGAAGCTGCTGTCCAAAGACGGGCCGAACCGCTATACGCCACACGCTGAGCCGGTCTTGAGCAAAGTCCTCGCGCCGGCTGCCGCCGACCGTGCTGCCTATTTGGCCGACGGTGCGATCCAGCATGCCAATTGGGACGAACACCGCATCGACTTTCAGCCCTACCCATTCCCCAGCTACACCGAGGAACTGGTGCGGCGCTTGAAGGACACGCTGATTGAAGGCGACAAAAAATTCCTCGCCGACCTCGATCCGGCGTTCGTTGCCAAAGACTTGGTCGACGACCGTTTTGTGCGTAACGCCATCGAGTCGGTGGGCGGCATGAAGACCTTCGGTTTGCCGGATGGCTACGAACGGCACGAGGAGATTGGCGCTTGAGTAAAGGCAGAATCCCGGGCTGGTTGCTGGGGCTGAGTGGCTTGGCAGGCTTGCTGTTTTTGTGGTGGCTGGGCGTCAAGGTATTGGGCGACGCCGACGGGTTGTCGGCGCGCTTTTCAGTGGCAGCGACCTTCAGCAGCTTGTGGGAACTGCTCGGGCGCAGCGAGCTGTACCTGCACATCGCGGTCAGCCTGAAGCGTATTTTCGTCGGCCTGTTTCTCGCGTTGTGGGTAGGCGTGCCACTGGGCCTGCTGGTGGGCAGTTCGCGCAATCTGGAGGCGGCCACCACGCCGGCCTTCCAGTTTCTGCGGATGATTTCACCGCTGTCGTGGATGCCTATCGTGGTGATGTTGATGGGCGTGGGCGACCAGCCGATCTATTTCCTGCTGGCCTTCGCGGCTGTGTGGCCGATCATGCTCAACACCGCTGCCGGCGTGCGTCAGCTCGACCCGCGTTGGCTGCAGTTGAGTAAGAGTTTGAGCGCTACGCGCTGGGAAACCTTGCGGCGGGTGATCATCCCCGGCGTGGTGGGGCATGTGCTGACCGGCGTGCGCCTGGCCATCGGTATCTTGTGGATCGTGCTGGTGCCGTGCGAAATGCTTGGGGTCAGTGCGGGGCTGGGGTACTACATCCTCGACACTCGGGACCGTCTGGCCTATTCGGAACTGATGGCCATGGTGCTGCTGATCGGGCTATTGGGGTTTGCCCTGGATGCGTTTGCGCGTTGGTTGCATCAGCGCTGGGTGCACGCTGGCTGAGCGCCCCGTTTTCCGGGCTGGAAAACGGGGCGCAGGCGCGATCAGCGGTGTTCGTAGCCTGGGCCGCCGTCGTAGCGATGATCGTGCCAGCCGCCACCGCCGCCGTGTGGGAAAAAGAAGCAGCCGCTCATGCTCAGCATGATCAGCAATGGAATCAGCAGTGTGATTCGACGTAACATTTGAAAATCCTCTAGGGTGCTCACAAGGTCAATCAGGCGTGGGACAAGCCAAACTTTTTCATCGCCTGTAACATACGACCCTGCCGACCCTCATCCATCCCCGTCACTGGGTATGTGCTTGGCATGTTCGGCGATACAAAGTGGATACATTTATCAGGTTCAGGAACCCCGTCATGACCCAAAAGCAACGTTTGAAATATTCGATTCTGATTTCCCTTGTGGTGCTGGGGACGATGTTCGGCCTGTCCTACCTGCAGAACACTGGGGTCATCAGCGAAAAAACGTTCCAGTACATCGCCATTGCCGTGGCGGTAACCGTGGTAGTGATCAACGGCATCATGCGCCGCAAGGTCAAGCCCAACTTCTGATCGCGCCAGTCAGGCGCGACCATCGAGCACTTTGGCAGCCTCTTCGTGGAGGCTGTAGCTTTTATCGGCATTGAGGGTGATCACGCCCTCGCTGCACAGGCGCTTGAGCACCTCACGCACGCTGAGAAACGACAACGGAATGCCCAGCTCCAGCAAATGGCTGTGCACGCCGCGCACCCCGAGGGTGCGCTGGTTGTCGGCAGCGGTGAGGAGGGCGTCGATGACTTTCAGCCGAATCAGGCTGGTGCGCAAACCGAAGCACTTGAGCAAATGGCGAATACGCTGGTTGCCTTGCTGTTCGGGCGCTTTGCCGAACGCGTGTGCGCCGCCGCTGCCGTAATTGGCGTCGGCGGCCGGTGAATGTCCGTCCGTGGGCAGTTGCGAGTTGTACATGCAGAAAACTCCTTATCAGAGCCTGATCAGGAAAATGATGGCGCTCTTACCTAATAAGACGAACGAGCGACAGAAATCATGAAGTGCTGGATGTAGAAATTTTGTCGGTATCGACTTTGTCACAGCGCGCACGCCTTAAATAAACGCGTCCGGCGGCTAAATTATTCCCGGTTCATTGCGTCCTTACGGTGGGGTAGCTGCCCCTTGTGAGGGTGTTCAATTTGACTGTGGAGCTTGCGTGATTATTTCCAACCGGTTGTCCAGGGTGTGCGTGGCGGGGCTGTTGCTGGGGGCCAGTGTTGCCGCGTCGGCGCGCGAGCAAGTGACACAGGCGTCGGCGGACATTCGCCGCACCACGTTTGGTGTGCCGCACATTCGCGCCAACGACGAACGCGGTCTGGGCTACGGCATCGGCTACGCGTATGCCCAGGACAACCTGTGCCTGCTGGCCAACGAAGTGGTCACGGTGAGCGGCGAGCGCGCCAAGTATTTCGGCCCCGAACAGGCGACCCTGGAGGAGCGCAACAATCTTGCCAGCGATGTGTTTTTCACCTGGCTGAATACACCCCAAGCGGTGAGCGCCTTCTGGAACGCCCAGACGCCACAGATCCAGCAGCGGATTGAAGGCTACGTCGCGGGCTACAACCGCTACCTGAAAGAGCAGGGCGCGCCGGCACAATGCCAGGCGGCGTGGGTTCGACCGATTGTGGCGCAAGACGTGGTCAAGCTGACGCGCAGGCTGCTGGTGGAAGGCGGTGTCGGTCAATTCGCCGAAGCCCTGGTTGGCGCTACACCGCCTCAAGTCTCTGCCAGTGTGAAGCCCGGTTTAAAAGCCTTTGAACAGGCGTCAGCCAACCAGCAACGTTTCAGCCTTGACCGCGGCAGTAACGCCGTCGCCGTAGGCCGTGATCGTTCGTTCAATGGCCGTGGCATGCTGTTGGCCAACCCGCATTTTCCGTGGGTGGGCGGCATGCGCTTTTATGAGATGCACCTGACTATCCCCGGCCAACTGGACGTGATGGGCGCCGCGCTGCCAGGCTTGCCGCTGATCAACATCGGCTTCAACCAGCATGTGGCCTGGACCCACACGGTCGACACGTCCAAGCATTTCACCCTCTACCGCCTGACGCTTGATCCCAAGGATTCGACGCGCTACCTGCTCGACGGTAAATCGATTCCCCTGGAGAAAACCTCCGTCACCGTGCAGGTCAAGCAGGCCGATGGCAGCCTGAGGCCGCAGGCGCATACCCTGTACAGCTCGCAATTCGGCCCGGTGGTGCAATGGCCCGGCAAGCTGGATTGGGACAGCCACTACGCCTTCAGCCTGCGCGACGCCAACCTGGGCAACGACCGCGTCCTGCAGCAGTGGGACGCCATGAACCGCGCCACCAGCCTCAAGGCGCTGCAAACCTCGGTGCACACCCTGCAAGGCATCCCGTGGGTCAACACCCTGGCCGCCGATGACCAGGGCCAGAGCCTGTACATGAACCTGTCAGTGGTGCCCAACGTCAGCGCGGCCAAACTTGCGCAATGCAGCGACCCGCGCGCCGGCCTGCAACTGATCGTGCTCGACGGATCCCACAGCGCCTGCGCCTGGGACATCGACCCGCGTGCCGCCCAACCCGGCATCTTCGCGGCCGCCGACCTGCCGCAGCTGGAGCGCACCGACTACGTGCAACACGCCAATGATTCGGCGTGGATGGCCAACCCCAAGGCGCCATTGACCGGGTTTTCGCCGGTGATCAGCCAGGATCACATCGGCCTTGGCCCACGCGCCCGATTCGCCCTGCAGCGCCTGCAATCTCTGGCCAAACAACCGATCAAGGTGACCGACCTGCAAAACATGGTCTTGGACAACGAGGTCTACCTCGCCAGCCAAGTCATGCCCGACCTGCTCGCGTTCTGCGCCAACCACCTCGGCGCGGATGCGGCGACATTGCAGCCACTTTGCACCAGCCTTAAAAACTGGGACCAACACGCCAACCTCGACAGCGGCGTCGGCCTGGTGCACTTCATCAATCTGTTCGAACACCTGCAGGCACTTCCCGACGCCTGGCGCATCGCCTTCGACCCTGCGCAGCCCCTGACCACTCCGCGCGGGCTGGCCATCGAGCGCGAACCCGTGGCCAACGCCCTGCGCGAAGCCATGCTGGCCTCGACGGCAGCGGTGAGCCAGCTTGGATTGACCCGCTGGGGCGACATCCAGGTCTCCGGCCAAACCCCGATGCACGGCGGCCCGCAGCAGCTGGGCATCTACAACGCCATGCAAACCGTGCCGCGTGCCGATGGCAAACGCGAAGTCGTCAGCGGCACCAGCTATTTGCAAATCGTCACCTTCGACGCCCAAGGCCCGCAGGCCATGGGCGTATTGGCATTCTCCGAATCCAGCAACCCCGCCTCCCAGTATTCGAAGGATCAGACCCGCGCCTTCTCCGAGAAAAAACTGCGCTCGCTGCCCTTCACCGACGCCCAGATCCAGGCTGACCCGCAGTATCAGCAACAGCTCATCAAGGAGTAGGGCAGGTGCGCAACCCCTTGATGTCAATACGAAATATTTTTGAAATCAAGGGGTTGCAGGTAAAAGCAAATGAGTACATAATGGCGCCCATCGAACGCAACGAAGCATTAAAAACTTCAATGTATTCAATAAGTTAGAGTAGAGGCAGGGTTCTATAGCCCACTCAAGTTTTTATGCGATAAATGTCAGCGGTGAGGGCATTTGTCGTTTGAGGCCGAGTAGCAAAATGGTTATGCAGCGGATTGCAAATCCGCCTACGCCGGTTCGATTCCGACCTCGGCCTCCACTCTTAGAAACCCCGTAGATTAACGTCTACGGGGTTTTTTATTTGCTGCGATATACCTACCACTTCCGCATCTTTTCGAATCACTTCCGCAACAACCTGCACGGCATTGATGAATTTTGGGCGTTTAGGGTACGGCTCAAGCGTTCAATTATGCTGCGGCTAGGCTTTCATAAATGGCTTAAAATTGAACGAGATGGGCTTTTTCGCAAAAGAATGGAGGAGTTACTAGACGGTAATAAGATGTCCTTTTAAGGTGCGACTGCTCAACTGTCAGCCGCATTTAATACTCAGCAGCCTGACTACTCTTGACACGGAAACATGCGTACTACCTAGCTAGCCGGCAGTAGAATGGAATTTTGGCCACGACAGTATTGTATTGGTCAGTGATGAGGGGGTTGCCCTCTATTTTCACTCGCAGTAGTGTGAACCTTCTGCGGTAAGATAAATCTCAATGACGGCTTAATCTCTCCACCTGCAGGGCGACGCAGTGAACTCTAATGACTAGTGACTTTAGTGAAACCGATTATCTGAGATCTGAGAACGAGTCGCTTCGCTCGAGATTAGCTGCGGCCGATGCACAAATGGAACGTGACGCGCGCGCTCGTCAGGGCCTAGAGCATCTGAGTGTCGCCTTAACGGCTGGTGGAGTTATTGGGACCTGGAATTGGATCCCAAAGCGAGACTGTTTCACCGGAGACGCAGGATTCGCCAAAGCGTTTGGACTTGATCTAGCCCTGGTCAACGTTGAAATGCCCATCGGCAGAGTTCTTGAACACGTTCATCCTGAAGACAGGCCGAGCTTGGACGCTGCAATTGAAAGGGCCATCGTCCTAGGTGGTGCTTATTCTCATCAATATCGAGTGATGCGCTCAGACGGCAAATATTATTGGCTGCTCGCGAGCGGACGAGTTGATTACGATGAACAAGGAGAACCGATAAGTTTCCCAGGATTTGTAATCGATGTAACAGAACGACGGACAGCAGAGGAGCGTCTTCGCATTAGCGAAGCCCTTACGAAAGAAAACGTGCAGAGGGTGCAGCTTGCATTAGATGCAGGTGCAATAATAGGAACGTGGAGCTGGGACCTGCAAACGGACCTTTTCAATGTCGACCAAGCGTTCGCTAGCGCATTTGGGCTTGACCCAGCACTTGGACGAATGGGCATCCCTTTTGCTCAAATTGTGGCCACTGTTCATCCGGATGATCAGCAAGGTTTGGCGTCTGCCATTCACGACGCCAGAACGCGTGGAGGCGCGTACGCACATCAGTATCGCGTGAAGCGTAATGACGGACGTTATTACTGGCTAGAGGCCAATGGTTTCGTTGAGCACTCGCCTGAGGGTATACCCCTTCGTTTCCCAGGAGTTCTCATAGACGTTGAGGGTAGGCGAGCCATCGAAGCGGAACGTGATCGCGCAATAACAGAGCTGCGGGCTTTGAATGATACGCTCGAGCAGCGCGTCGCGGAGCGCACTGATGAGTTGATCAAAGCACAAGAGAGACTGCGCCAATCTCAAAAAATGGAGGCCGTTGGACAGCTGACTGGTGGCTTAGCACACGACTTTAATAACCTGCTAGCTGGCATTTCGGGGGCGTTGGAAATCATGCTGATCCGACTACGCCAGGAGCGCTTTAGCGATATAGGGCGTTATATAGCAGTAGCTCAGGATGCATCAAAGCGTGCCGCCGCTTTGACCCATCGGCTACTTGCCTTTTCCCGTCGCCAGACACTCGACCCTAGACCAACAAATATCGGCCGGCTCGTTGATGGAATGCAGGACCTGATCCAGCGAACAGTTGGCCCTAGTATCACAGTGGAAGTCATCAGTGCGCCGGGGCTTTGGGTTACCTTGGTGGATCCATCACAGTTAGAAAATGCACTTTTAAATCTTTGTATTAATGCACGTGATGCGATGCCTAGTGGTGGTCGAATAACCATTGAAACGGCTAATCAGTTCATTGAAGGGCAAGATTCACATCTACACCAGGTCTCGACTGGAGACTACCTTTCACTCCGTGTGGTTGACACGGGCGTAGGCATGTCGCCTGAAGTAATATCCCGGGCCTTTGAGCCTTTCTTCACCACCAAGCCTCTCGGCGAGGGTACTGGTCTTGGGCTGTCCATGATTTATGGATTTGCTCAGCAATCAGGTGGGCAGGTTCGTATCAGTTCAGAGGAAGGGCATGGCACAGCGGTGCATATTTACCTTCCCCGTTATGATGACGAAACAGTAGTCGAAGCGGATACACCCGAGTCTCCCGGATTGCATCTCCAGGAGCTGATAAAGGGAGGGACGGTATTAGTTGTTGACGACGAGCCCTCTGTTCGTATGCTGGTTTCAGATATTCTGGACGATCTTGGCTACGTCTCGATCGAGGCAGTAGACAGCGTTGCTGGCCTTAAACTGCTGCAGTCTAACTTACGAATCGATCTGCTTATCACAGATGTTGGCTTGCCTGGCGGGCTAAATGGACGTCAGATGGCCGACGCTGCTCGCGTGTTTCGTTCGGATCTCAAGGTTTTGTTTATCACGGGCTATGCTGAGAGCTCGATAATAGGGAGCGAACAACTGCCTCTAGGGATGTCTGTACTCACCAAGCCTTTTCAAGTCGATAAAATGGTTTCGCATATCCTTTCACTTATCGAAGGTCGCCCCGTTGAGTGAGTTCATGTTATTGGGCATCTTTAACAAGCGGTTACTTTAGCCAGATCAACATGGATCGTGCGCGTTCATAGGTTTATTGTGTGCGATATCAGACTATTTTTTTTATTACTTTGGGTGATTTCTAGACAAGCCTGAATTTATCTTAACTAAGTTAAAAATTATCTTGTTGGCTTAACTACCTCACCCACTCGCCTATAAACTCTCTTTGTTATCTCTTCAGTTGAGTGGCCCAGCAGACGGCTAGCATGAGCTAACTCGATTTCGCTAGCGGCTTTCGGCCTGATATCCTTGAACTGGAACTGCCTAATGCTAGTAGCCAGCGCGGGATCACCATCAGTGGCGGCTTTTATCGCAGCTTTCTCTCTTGCGTCGTCCCACCTGTTGCGCAACATCTGCTGGCTCATTCGAAGTCCAGACGCGTTTGTTATCAAAGTTGACGTGCGGATTCCATTGACGGCTCTGCGTTCTTGCAGGTCGTCGATAAAGCTACTCAGGCCGGATTGGATTCCGTCATCTTCCAAGCGCAGACGGAGACGTTTATCGGTCTTGCCCTGACCAATCAGCAAAAAGCCATTGCTCAAGTCGGTGGCTGCAACCTTGAGCACATCAGCGGGACGTTGGCCGGTCAGGTAGGCCAGATCCATCGCGTCCTTGAGTTCCTGTACTGCTTCCGCGTATACCGCGTTCCATACGGTTTCACCGGCATAATAGTCACGTGGCTTTTCCTTGTTGCGGCGAACGCCAAAGCAAGGGTTTGCTTTGTCAGTCAGCCCCCATTCTCGTGCAATGGTAAATGCATGGGAGAGCAGGGCGATCTCACGATTGGCCCTCACCTTGGCTGTCCTAGCGTCACGATACTGCGCTACTACCTGAGGCGTGATCGACTCAATAGGGGCGCCCTCAAATGCTCTTCTTAGCTGCTTGAGTTCCTTGCGGTTGTCGGATTGGGTGCGTATCGACTTGCCCGGGATGATTTCCTTTTCGTAGCGATCAAATACATAGCTCATCAGATGGGTAGGCTTAGGCGGTGTCTTGCGCTCCAGTCTTGCCCATTCCACTTTGGCCTGATCGAGGTCTGTTCCGAGTGGTATTTCCTTCCGCTTCCCGTCGGTAGTTCTCCCGTCGTAGTAATACGATGTCCAAGTCTTTCCACTCTTACCCTTGCGGGTGCGCCGTATCATCCGTGGTGGCAGATCTCTATTGGCTTTACTTCTCTGGCGCATCAGTCAGCCCACCTTTGCAAGGTCGAGCGACCATGTTTCAGCCACGGTATTAACAGCGGATGGTTTGACTCCTGACAGTTTCATTCGGGCATAAATCCGGCCAACTATTGGGCGGCGAGCGCCTGTCAGAACAAACTCCCAGTGGTTTTCGGTCAACCACTGGATCTGCTTGGAGGGGATCTGATAGCCGGTGATGGTCGCCAGTTCTTCATCGGCAAGGGTTTCGCTTTGGACTTCCATCATCATGCCTCCGCATCAAGTTGCGCAGGGTAGGCCGCCAGCCACATCTTCGCGGCAAAGGCGCTAAGCTGCAGGCGCTGTTTGTTCACCCTGCCGACCATGATTTCTGTGCCTTGGAACGCTTGCCAAGTTTCGACGGCGAGTCGCAGTGACGTGGTGACATTCGTCATCAGTTCGTGGTCTTCAAGGGTGCAGGCTGACGATGCGGCATTCTGCTCGCGGGCCAGGTTGGCGCCACGATCAAAGCCGCGCGCGAAGGCTTTCTTGCGTGCTTTAATAAGGAAAAACGCGGTCGCAATCCAACCTACGAGCAGGCCGGCGACGATAATGTAAGTTTCGATTTGCATGTGCTGTTGCCTCATTAGAGCCCGCCGCCGGACAGTTTTGGTGAGAGGACGGCGACGGGGTGTTGCAGGGAATTAGTTAGAACGTGGCTTCATAGAGCGGCACGTTGGTGATGTCGCCTTCGATCTTGGCGCGCACGGCGTGGTAGGCTTCTTCGAGCACCTTGTCGGCGCGCACCAGTTCGTACCACATGACCAAGCGACCTTCCTGAATGCGGTAGCGGAAGCGGGCGGGCACGCAGAAGGTATCGCCGCCGAGGAACGGCTTGAGCGCAATGAAGAACTCTTCGGGGATACGCAACTGGCCAGCTTCGCCTGCGCGCCCGTCGATCTCTTCGTTGTAGGTCAATTGCACCTGGCCGTTGTCAAGGCGAGTGCCTTGTCGGAACGTGATGTTCTTCTTGGCTTCCAGGGTGCGGCTGATTTCTAGCATGTCGGCAGCGCTTGGGGTGTTCTCATACTCGGGGTGGTGAGTGATGTCTTTCACGTTGTCTTCGATGAATTCGGCGAAGGTAGCCTGGTCCATGCGCTTGCGATCCATTTCCTTCCAGTTGCCCCATTCAACGGTGGTCGGGCAGCGGTACGTCGCTTCATGATCGCGCCACGCGGGTGTGGCCGGATCGTGGTAGTCGATGACTGCCGTGAAAGTCCGGCCTTCGGGGCCGTTGCAAAACACTGCCGTGGCCTGAGTGGAAAAGCGATTCACGTAGCTGATGAACGACTCGGCATCGAGCACGGTGAGCTTCTGCTTGATGCGTGAAGGTGCGGGCAGCAGGTGTTCCAGGCTTTCGATACTGACCCCGTTCGGTACGAGTGCCAGCGGCGCAGGTATGCCCGGGACCTCCATTGGTTTGCCGAGGGACTGAGCCAGGGTGACCATGTGCTGTAGGGCTTGTCGCATTGGATGTGCTCCAGTGGGTGAAAATTTGGTGAGAGATTGGTGGGGCGGGTGTTACTGACTGACCTGGCGCAAAGCGCCAGGCCCGGGCTCCTCCACGACACTGCGCAGCGGGATTTCCTGCTGGCGTGGGTCGCGGCGGGTGATGTTGCCTTCGGGCGTAAGGAAGAACAGAGATGTACCGCGAGCCAGAACAGGCTCTTTGGTCTTAACGTCGGCCTTCACGGTCATCTGGCCGCCGCCATCAGGCTTGTAGGTGAGCTTGATGGTTAGATCGCCGCCCTTGCCGGTCATACGGATGGCGTCGATCAGGCTGTGCTGGGCTTCGGTGAGTTCGTCCAGTAGGCCACCGGCCTCAATGTCGCGCAGGGTGTCCATAAAGGGACGTGCTTTGGTGTTCATGTGCTGTGCCTCATTGGATGTGTCGCCCCTGATCGGCAGGGGCTACCGTTTGAATCAGGCCGCTTGCTTCGTTGCTTGGGCGTCGAGGTAATCGGCCAGGTCGTGGAGGTAAACGACTGGCTTGGCGCGGGCGGAGCAGTGCAGCCGCTTAACCACCAGCGCGATCCGACCGGCCTTGATTTCGCTCAGTAGGTAACGGTCGGTACGTATATGCGTGAAGTACTGTTCACGCACGGCGGTCAAGCTTGGGCACGGCGTGGCGAACTGGCGCCGGAGTTGGTCCAGAGTGGTTGTCACGCGGAATCCTCCCCTTGCCCCTCCTTTTGGGGCACCAGCTTGAGGCGGATCAGTTCGGCGAGACCTTCTTTGCTTTTGCCCTTGGCCGCTGCCAGGACGTTGCCTTCGACGTCCGCAACGACGGCGCCGTAGGGATATTCCGGGCACTTCACCGGCGTCACATAAGCGACCTGGCCTTCGGAGATCACTGCATCGACACAGCGGAAAACTTCGGCCAGCTCGACCGACACGCAGGGCAATGCCTCCAGCAGTTCAACGGCTTCGGCTGAGGCGCCGATCAGAGTGGCGCGGCTGATTACCGTTGGGTGGTTGAGGTACATCGGCACCAATTTCAGGGCGCCTACAGCGGAGTTGATGGCGTTCGGCGTCTTCATGCTGCTGCGTCCTTGTTGGTGATAGTGATGTCCAGCTTCTTGGCGATCCACTCAACGCCGGCTTCCTTGACCATCACTACGGCGTAATGCACGGGCTTGCCGATCGTTGGATTCCAGCGCACGCGAGCGTCCGAAAACAGGTAGCCGCGCTCGCGATGGGCGCTGGCCAGGTCGCCTGATGAGTTGATCACGCCAAGTTCCCGCAACCTGGTGCGGAAGGCGCGGGGCTTGAGCCCGAGCAAAGCTGCGGTTTGATCCAGGGTGCGGTTCATGGCTGCGGCCTCAGGCTGTGAGATGTTCGGAGTGTTGCTGGATGCGGCGAACCATCAGGAACGCCTTATCCAGCGAGCGCAGGAACTCCTCGACCGTGCCGTAATTAGTCAGCGTTAGATCATCCTTATGAGCAGCTACCCCGGCCTCGCTGACGTGAGGGTTCACGGCTGGTGCATCGGCCCGAAAAATATGAATGACCGTGCCGCCGCGGCGACGAATGAGGTCCGCTTCGTTTTCAAAGCGCACGTCGCTGATGACGAAGCCCAGCACCGCGCCCAGCGCCTTCGTCATGTAATCGAGGTTTTGTTCAGCGAGCTTTACCCATACATCTGGGTGCACTGTGTTGCGTGCCCACTCAGTGCCCATTGACTGCATCAGCTGACGTGGCGAGCGGTCGAGCCAAGCCAGTGGCTGCTCCTTGCGATCGTCTTCGAAGTCGGTAGGGTCGAGGTTGAAGATCGCCATCAAGCCATCGCGGAGCGGATCAGCGAATGCGTAGTGCTCCAGAAGGTAAGTGCCAATCAGGTGTTCGGCGGCTGTCGACTTGCCGGAGCGGGCGCGGCCAGTGAGGCCAATCAGAATAGGCCTCATGCTGCGTCGCCTCCCAATGGGCCCAGGTCATCGCTGGCGGTGTCGATGGGGGCGGGAGCAATCGTGGCGCGACCCAGATTGACGATGACCAGAAGGCCGGTGTTGCGCTGGATGCGTTCTACGGCGGCGGGGCTGGTTGCCGCCGCCGGGTGAAGGTAGACCGGGCAGCGGGTGTTGCTGTGCTGTGTCGTTTGCATGGTTCGTACTCTTTGGTGAGAGGGGTACGAGACAAAGTTAGCAATGGCTAACGAATTAAACAATAGCTTCCGCTAACGTAATTTTCAGCGGTCCAAAAAAAGCCGCCAGCGGCGGCTCTCTTGCATCTTTGGGTTTACGTCTGAACCTGGCTGGGTGGAACAATCCCGCCGACGTAATGAATTGTTTCAATCTCAGAGCGCGGCACGGTCAGTCGCCCGTAGGTGTCATTAATGGACATCAGGCTCACTTCCTCAGCATTTGCATAGAGGAGTTCTTTGATCGTTTTTTCCCCGTTAGTCAGAGCTAATAGTACGTACTCACCAGGTACTAACTCACGTCTCGGCTCACACCACACGACCCAGCCGTTGCGGATGGCGGGCGCCAACGCGTCGCCTTTGATTCGAAGCGAGTAAGCGGTCGGGTCTGAGGTTGGAACGTCCACCCACCCGGCCCCTCGTGCCAGCTCTTCCCATGCTCCATCTTGTTTCAATTGGGCCACTCCTTGAAGGGGAGCCCGCCGGAATGGATTGATGAGAATTGGGCCTGGTTCTATGCCAGACGCCAACCCATCCTGGGCTGAGCGCGCGGGCATTAAAAGAGTTCCGCCAGTGAGGCCGATCTTATCTTCGAGATTCTTGGCGGCCTTATCACCCATAGGTCTATGGCCGTTCAGCAATTGGGAAAGGTATGAGGGGTCGAGATTGTGGCGATCGGCAAACTCTTTAGTTTTGAGATCGCCGATCAGGGCCCTGAGGGCTTCAACGCGGAGCTGGCTGATATTCATCCAGTTATCTTAAAAGCGTTTAGCATTTTGTAAATTGCAAACCGCTATTGTTAATGTCGTTAGCGGCTGCTATCTTTCGCAAAACGGAGGTGCACATGAGCTTGCATGCATACATAAAAATTCTCGATAAGGCGAAGCTGGATGACCTGGCGGCGCGTTGCGATACGACTGCTGGGCAACTAAAGCAAATTGCATATGGGAATCGGCGTGCCAGCGTCGTGCTGGCTGTTTCGCTTGAGCGTGAAACTCAAGGGGCAGTCACCTGTGAACAGCTCCGCCCTGATGTTGATTGGGCGTATTTGCGCGGCACTAAAGCGGCTTAAAGGGTGCTGGGCTGGGGCCTCTCACCAAAGATCCCCCAGCCCAGCTACGACGATACACAGCACATGCACATCGGTCGTGGTCGTAGGATAGGGCGTGCCCGTTTCTATGGCTAGACCGTAAAAGGGGTATTTACGGTTATGAGTCGAACAGATCAATCACCGGCCACTGTGCCGGTTCTTTCACTTCGCAAAGCCATCTACCGCGCAGCCCATGATTACAAAGGCGGTGTAACCGCGTTGGCGCTCGACATGGTGATGGATTACGACGGCCTTCAAAAGAAGGTCAAGCATGACTTCGAACAGCGCTGGCTGGATCCTGATGAACTTGAAGAGCTGATCCGGCTGACGGGCAACTCTCTGTTGCTGGATGCATTGATGCGGCCAGCCGGTATGGTTTGGTACAAGCCTGAAGCAGCTGCGCCGACCAAGACTGCTTTGCTCGCTGTCAGCAAGGTGCTGCACGAGACTGGCTTGTTCGTGTCGAGCATGCATGAAGGCGCCGCGGACAACATTTGGGAGCCACATGAAGTCCAGTTGCTGGAGAAACATGGCGCCGATGTGATCCGCGCGGTGCTGGGCATCATGGCTGGCGCACGCGAAGCCATGGAGGCACGAGATCATGAGTGACATCATCGATGTAGCCAATGACCAAGCAGAGTATTTCCTACAAGTGGCGCTTGATCGCCGCCCACGCCCAACCTGTGCCGTGAGTGCGCAGTTCTGTGAAGATTGTGATGACCCTATCCCGTTACTTCGTCAGCAGGCTGTTCAGGGGTGTGCGACCTGTGCCAGTTGCCAGGGGTTGCGGGAGCGGCGGCGATGAGCGAGCAATCTACCAGCACCGCGATATCGTCCTGGGCTCGCCGCTATATCGAAACCTTCAACTTTGCCTTGGTCCCGATTGACCCGGGCGAGAAAGCACCGAAGGGCATGGGCTGGAACAAGCCAGGTGGGTACATCACCGACGCGGCCGCAGCCGAAGCATTCTGGCAACGCAACCCTAATCACAACCTGGGCGTAGTGCTCGGGCCCAGCCGTGTCTGCTCGTTGGATGTGGACGATGTGCAGTGGACGCGGTTTGTGTTGTTCGACCAAATGGGGCTTGATCTGGATGCCATGGCGGTGGTCTATCCGACCATCGTGGGCAATCCTTTGCGGTTTCGCGTGCTGTTTAAGATGCCGGACAACATCGAGCTTACGCGCCACTCGCTTTCTTGGCCCAATGAGAAAGACCCCGATGGGTCGATTCACAAGGGGCTGATGGCTCGGGCGAAGGCGGCGAAAGAGCAGGGGGATGTTGCTGGTGAAGCAGCTGCTAAAGCCGAGGCTGAGGAATACAAACGTTTTACGGTGTTCGAGCTGCGTGCGGGCTTGGTGCAGGACGTATTCCCGCCATCGATCCATCCGGGCACTGGCAAGCCGTACACCTGGCGTACTCCGCCGAATGCTGCTGATGGTCTGCCGGTGCTCACCACGGATCTGCTGAATATTTGGCAGAATTGGGACGTCTTCAAGCGCAACGCCGAGGCCGCGTGCCCCTGGGCGCCCAAGCCAAAGAAGCCCGTGGCGAAACCGATCAAGCGCACTCCACCCACCGACGGCAAACCTTCGGTGATTGATGAGTTCAATCGGTGCCACGATGTGGAGGAGCTGTTGCGGGCTCACGATTACATCAAGCGCGGTAACAAATGGTTGTATCCGCACAGCAGCACCGGGCTACCTGGCGTGACGGTCACAGACCGCAAGGTCTATTCGCACCACGGCGCGGATCCGCTGGCGAACGGGCACCAGAACGACGCGTTTGAGGTGTTTTGCCTGCTTGACCACGATGGCAACCAGTCGAAGGCAGTGAAGGAAGCCGCTCGGATGTTGGGTATGCAGCACGCGTCGCGGCCAGCACCACAAGATCTTCCCCCGGCCCCATCGGCGGATGCCAGCGAGCAGGACTCAAGTACGCAGCCCAGTGAAGCCGCTCCGGCTGCTGACGGGGGGGCGGGGGAGGCGTTGACCTATGAGCAAGTGCTCCGCCGGTACGTGTTGGTCGAGGGCACCACCCATGTGTGGGACCTCGACAAGTCACGGATTATGAAGAAAACCGCGTTTGAAGCGCGGGTTGGCAAGCCGCTGGCCAAACAATGGATGGATGACACCGCCAAAAAGTTGATCTCGGTAGACAAGGTTAGTGAGATCGAGCAAGCCCGCAAGATGGCAAGCAAGAAGGGCGGTGCGCTGAACTTGGAGCCGATTGAGCGCTACGTCTACATCGACGGCACCAAAGACGTGTGGGACCGGGAGAAGAAACGCCGCATCGCGGAAGGCGCCGTCAAGATGGCGCTCGGCGATATGTACGGTATGTGGTTGAACAGCCCGGAGCGGCGAGTCGTCGACGTGGAGAACATTGTGTTCGACCCGACGATGACGAAGGATCCCAACGTCTACATCAATACCTTCGACGGACTGCCAATGGAGCCCAGCCGCGACGACGCGTCTTGCGAGAACCTGCGGTGGTTGATCTCCTTCCTTTGCAACCACGATCAGTCCTCGCGCGATTGGCTGATCAAGTGGTTGGCGTACCCTTTGCAGCACCTGGGCGCGAAAATGGATACGGCCGTGCTGGCTCACTCAACCATGGAGGGGTCAGGCAAGAGCCTGCTGTTCGCCGATGCATTCGGTTTGCTCTACGGGCAGTACGCGGCCACCGTCGGACAGACCCAACTCGAAAGCAACTTCAACGCCTGGCAAAGCCGCAAGCTTTGGGCGGTGTTTGAAGAGGTTGTGAGTCGTGACCAGCGTTATAACCAGGTAGGCAAGATCAAGCATCTGGTCACCGGCAAGACAGTGCGCATGGAGTCCAAGTTCATCAACGGTTGGGAGGAGGCCAACCACATGAACGCCGCCTTCCTCAGTAACGAGATTATGCCCTGGCCGATCGCGCCCAGTGACCGGCGAATGTTGGTGCTATGGCCGATGGAGACGCTTCCGGTGGTGCGCCAGAAAGCGGTTGGCCGAGAGCTGGAGAATGGTGGTGTTGCAGCGCTGTACGCGTGGTTGTTGGCCGTTGACCTGGGCGACTTCGACCAGCGCACCAGACCGCCAAGCACTGATGCGCGTGAGCGGTTGGTGGCATTGAGCCGGGCCAGTTGGCAAACTTTCCTGTTCCTCTGGCAGTACGGTGAGCTTGGGCGTGATATGTGGGGCGCATGTTTGTCCACCGACCTCTACGCGATGTTCCTGGAATGGTGCCACCGCAACAAAGAGCACGTGATGAGCCAGACGAAGTTCTCGTTGTTCATTGGCTCGGAGGTGGACAAAACCCGCGCTATCCCTTGGACCGAAGGCAGCAACCGCAAGTTTGGAGCGTTCTTCTTTCCCCGCGATGAGCAGGCTTCCCAGCCCCCATCACTCAGCTCGGCCGACCTGGGCAAAGCGGTGGTTGCTTGGCGGGCTGCGGCGCGCCTGGCGGGCTGGAACGTCGACAACTGGGACCACATCAAGGCGGCTGCAGCATGAATCCGACTAAAAGTGTGTTGGGTGTGTTGGGTGTGTGTTGGGTTGCTTTTCGATACCCCACACAATTTCAAGCCTTCTATTTCGCGGCTTTCCTGGCTGTGTGTTGGGTGTGTTGGGTTTGGCATCGCGCACGCGCATGGGCGACGTTATTTGAATCCATGGAAGCGAGATTTTTTTCTTATGCGAGAACCGTTAAACCCAACACACCCAACACACTAAACACATTTGATTTAAAGCTATTGAATTTAAAGGGTTTTAGGTGTGTTGGGTTTGTGTTGGGTATGGCGTTTTTTGTGTCGGGTTGGTTTTTGACCGGGGGAGCGGGGCGATGATCGAAGAAATGGAAACTCTGTTGAAGCATTGGGGCGAGCAAACGCGGCGCTGTGGCTCTGCCGGCGGGCTGGCCAGCCCAATGGCCACGATCATGGAATGGGGTGGTTGCGCTCCCCGTGGTACGCCTGGGCCACGGAGCCTGCTTGATGGTGGTGCTGGTATTGACGCTGTTGCGCAAGAGGTCGCGGCGGCGCTGGCCGAGGTGAGTCGACAGGATGAGCGCGGTCACATGCTCGAGCGTCTTGCGGTGCTTCGTTATACCGATGACTCGGCGCCAACGTGGTTGATGCAGTTGCACCTGGTCGGTTCCCCATCCCGAGCGAAGCAAACCTACTATGACTGGGTGCATAGCCTTCATCTGCGGTTGCTACAGGTGTTGGCTGATCGGTCTGGGGCGAGAAAGTGGCTT
Source organism: Pseudomonas sp. NFX183 (assembly GCF_047943075.1). Lineage (NCBI taxonomy): Bacteria > Pseudomonadati > Pseudomonadota > Gammaproteobacteria > Pseudomonadales > Pseudomonadaceae > Pseudomonas > Pseudomonas sp. NFX183. Next base: position 5,276,415 of record NZ_CP181333.1, read on the forward strand.
ACCGCTGGTCAGGGAGCTTTGCCTCAAAGTCTCCTCAAAGCTGCGTCAAAGTTGCGTCGAGTCAGTTAACCGAAATTGCCCCCTTTTCGGTTCCGTACTCAGGGGGTAAAAAGTCCCCACGATATGAAATTTGCGCCTTGGCGCTCCCCGAGCACGTGCTGTGCACCCCGTCCTGGCTCTTGCCATGACACTGAAACCCTGCCCCCCGGCGGGGTTTTCTTTTTTGTGTCCGGCACACTCCTTCATTTGAGGCACAACATGACAAATGAGCAGCAAGCGCTGGCTGAGATGCCGATCTGGTTAGTGATCGTACTGGCTCTGGTCGGCGGCGTATCGGGTGAGATGTGGCGAGCCGATAAGGACGGGGCTCGCGGCTGGGCGTTGGTGCGGCGGCTGGTACTGCGATCGGGTGCCTGCATCGTCTGTGGCGTGTCGGCCATGATGTTGATGATAGCGGCTGGCATGTCGATTTGGACCGCCGGAAGCTTGGGTTGCCTGACGGCAATGGCCGGTGCCGATGTTGCCATTGGCCTTTACGAACGCTGGGCCGCCAAGCGGCTGGGCGTATGCGAAACCGACTCCCAGTCGAGTCGTGCTGAATAGCATCCACCCACTCGTTAAGCAGGTCGTCAGACATGAACGAATCCAGGCAGCAGCAGATACTCGCCGGGCAGTCTTCTATTGCCCAGAAAGTTTTTGGTCACGTACCGATCCAAACGAGCTGGAGCGTTCCCGCTATCCACGCCGCCACTCAGGCAGCCAAAGCCACTGGTGCCGCAGCCCCTGCAATACGCCGCGCGCTTGGCGAACTCAAAGATGCCGGACTGATCCGTGAGCCGGTATCCGGAAAGTTTCAGCGTGACGCAGCAACCTCAAAACTCAGAAAGGACCGGGCCGTGACTCAGGTAGCCAAGCAGACCGTTGTTTCGATCAAGAAGCCCGAGGGCGCATTGGATGTGTTGGCGGCACTGTCTGGGGAGGTGGTGAGTCTTTCTGACGAGTTCAGCAAGCGCATGAAGGCTTTGGCCGGCCGCATCGAAGAGGTAGCCCTTTCGGTTGAGGCTGAACGCGAAAGCAATGCCGAAGCCATCGTCAAAGCCAAGCGGCTGCAAGAAGCGTTGCGTGAGTTTGCGTAAGAGGAGACCGAACCATGAAGGTACATGTTTTTGAGAAAAGCTCAGAAGTACTGTGGGTCAAGACAGAAACCGGCGGTCTGACAAGTCTGTCTTACCGCCGGGATGGAACGCTGGAGAAGATCATTGCTGCGTTGGAATCAGCTTTGTTACAGGCTCGTGCGGAACAGAATTGCCCGATCGTGGGTACTGATGTTGCAGCTGATAACTCCGCAGCTCTCGCAGAAATGTTAGATCGTCAGTTCCTTGTTGATGTTAGTCATCACCCATTCCCAGATGCCCGGGGACCTGAAGAACGAATGCCAGGCAGTTGGGGCGCGGAAGTGAACGCGATTCCCGGACTGCCAGATGACTGCGACGTGTCCAGCTAGGTCTGCACCCCAAGCTGCTTGTTGGAGCGAGTCCATGATCTCTTGTTGAGACATGTTCGACTGAGAGCCGAACGAAGACGTCAGCGGAAAGATGATCATGTCTTGGCCGCTTTGGCGGACATGAGCAATTTGATATTTAGCCATCTTTTACCCTTCGTGATTGATGAGGCGTCCTTCCTCGGCATGCCTTCTGCTGAGGAAGGACTATCTGATGGTAGCACTTTGCTTTCTATGCCCGCTGTGTCGACCCGGACGGCCTCGATTTCCGGGTGGCACGATTTTGGGGGGCCGAAAAATCGACGGGGACCCTGGTGGGATTCGAGGGGCACGGGGCATGAAACCCGCGGGAAAGTGTTAGCGGCAAGGTTTACCACGTTGGTTGACAGAGGTTGACGGTGGTTGACAGTCCTAGGTTGACAGGAGGTTTACATGACCATTTTGAGCCGTACGGAATATGCGGTAAGTAAGGGCTGGTCCCGTCAGTACGTTGGTAAATTGGTCCAGCGTGGCCGCCTTGTGCTGACACTGGACGGAAAAGTGGACGTTGAGGCAAGTGAGCAATACCTCGCAATGACTAGCGATCCCGCCCGTAGTAATTCACTCGGCAAAGTTCCGCTGGTCCTCGGCCATCAAGAGCGAGAGCCCGCGTTTCCTCATGCTTCGCAGGGCGCGATTCCCACGGCTGCGCCGGACTACCAAAAAGCACGGACCCGGCTTGCGCTGGCCCAAGCTGAAAAGGCTGAGAGCGAAGTACTCAAAGCTAATGGTGAGTTGGTTGAGCGATCAGTCGTCGATGAGGCCGCTTTCGCATCGGGTCGGATGGTTCGCGATCTCCTATTGGCTCTGCCACCTAAGCTCGCCCCAGAACTTTCAGCAATGAGTGATCCCTGGGATATAGAAAAACACCTGATGAAAGAGCTCCGTAGTGTGCTTGAGGATGCCGAGCGCATTTCCACAGAAGACTTTATTCATGCTGTAACGACTACGAGCTAAGCCTATGCCTGCCGAATATGCCAACGGTGCAGAGGTGTACCGCGAGGCGTATTACCGTGGGCTGCGTCCAGAGCCAGCGCTTTGGGTTGATGAGTGGGCCGATGAGTACATGCGTATCCCGCGTGATACCGGTGCTGCCGAACCAGGTAAATACCGTACATCGCGAACACCCTATGCTCGCGAGCCAATGCGGTGCTTGTCGCCATCGCATCGGTGCAAACGTGTGGTCACTATGGTGGCCTCGCAACTTATGAAAACGCAGATCGCCTTAAATTGGATCGGTGGTCTAATCCACATGGCACCTTCCAACATCCTCACCTTGTTGCCGAGTTTGGGGCTGGCCAAACGGGTGTCCTCGCGAATTAGCAAGACGATCAAGGCAACGCCCGTATTGCGGGAGCGTGTCGCCTCTAGTCGTTCGCGTGATTCACGCAACACCATGGACACTAAGGAGTTTGAGGGTGGGTCGCTGTACGTCACCACAGCGGGGTCTGCTGCAAACCTTTCAGAGCTGTCGGCGCGCTACGTGTACGGCGATGAGATCGACCGCTGGGAAGTCGACGTAGGCGAAGAGGGCGACCCCATCGAGCTGGCGGAAACGCGGGGCAGTACCTTCGGCCGCAATGCCAAGTTCTACTTCTCCAGCTCGCCGACGATCAAGGGTGCCTCGCGGATAGACGATCTGTTCGAGGGCAGCGACCAGCGTTACTACTACGTGCCGTGTCCGACCTGCGGGCACATGCAGACCCTGGAGTGGGAACGGCTGCATTACTCCCAGGACTTCAACGTGGTGCACTACGAGTGCGCCGCGCCTGAATGCGATGTGCTGATCGAGGAACACCACAAGGGCGACATGCTCGCCCGTGGCGAGTGGCGCGCCCATTCGAAGGGCGACGGTGAGACGGTCGGCTTCCACCTCAACGCGCTTTATTCGCCGTTGGGTTGGACGGGCTGGAAGTCGCTGGCGAAGCAATTCGAGAAGGCGAAAAAGGCCCAGGCCAAGGGCGACCTTGAACCCATGCAGGTGTTTTACAACACCCGTCTGGCGAAGGTCTGGGACAGCGCGCAAGAGCAGACCAAGGCCTCGGTGCTGATCGAACGGGCACGTCGGGAAGGGTTCTCACTCGGTGCGATGCCCGCCGCCGTGATGATGATCACAGGTTCTGTGGACGTGCAAGCTGACCGCCTGGAGTTTATGGCAATGGGCTGGGGCGTCGGCATGGAACGATGGGTCATCGATCATCGAGTGATCGCGGGCGATCCTTCGGACGAACGCACCTGGGCAGTTCTGGATGAGCTGCTCAAGGAACGCTACCGGCACCCGTGCGGTGTTGGCCTGGGCATTCTCGCGACCGCCGTCGACTCCGGTGGTCATCATACGGACGAGGTCTACCAGTTCTGCCGCGTGCGGCGCTGGCGCAACATCTTTGCGATCAAGGGCGCGAGCAAACCCGGCAAACCAGTGATCGCCCAACGGCCGTCCATGGTTGACGTGACCTGGAAAGGCCAGACCGAACGCGGCGGCGCCGAGTTGTGGTTTGTCGGCACTGACACCGCGAAGGACTGGATCTATAACCGCTACCCGTTCGAGTCCGGCCCGGGCGCGCTGCACTTTGCCAACGACCTGCCGGACGAGTTTTTCGCCCAGTGCGTGGCCGAGCGCAAGGTCGCCAAGTACGTGCGGGGCCATAAGCGTATCGAGTGGATCAAGGGCAAGGCCGAGCGCAACGAAGCGCTCGACCTGATGGTGTATTGCCTGGCGATGGCGCATTACCTCGGCATCAACCGCTACCAGGAACATGACTGGGAGCGGGTAAGGCAGTCGCTGGCGCAGTCGGGTTTGTTCGATGAAAAGGTGGTCGCCGCCGAACGTGTCACGGCCGCCGAGCAAGCTACCGAAACACCGCCGCCGCAACACGTTGCCCCCGTCGCCCAATCGCGACCCGCTGCACCCCCACAACGCCGCAGCTCCACCAGCGGCTATTTGAAGAGGCGCTAGTGTCAAGATAGCCCGATCATTGGACTCAGTATTCGCACGCCAATACCGAATGCTTCAGATACTAATCCGCGTGCGACTTCTTTTCCGCCTTTTTTAGCGCTGGTAGCAAGTTGCTCTCCAATAGAGGTAGTGGAGGCCACGCTTTTGGGGATGGCTTTCAGGACCTCAAGGCCTTTTGCGGTCAGTACTGCATCGTCTATGCGCATGTAGGGGTAGGGCTTACAAGTGATGTAACCCGCTTGCATTAACCATTCGGCAGTGGCGATGAAGAATTCTGCGTCTTCAGTAGGTACTTCGGTCCCGTATCGCTCGTCGAATCGCATTGCGTTTTCAACGAATGAACCCGCCATGAGCATCTGGGGAAGCGGAAAACTTTGGTAAAGCTCGGCAAAAAGTTTGCCGGTGATGTCATCAAATTTCTCAATATTGGAGACTGCCATGTCAGTAAACCCTGAGGAAAAAGCGCAACAAGCGCAGAAAATTAAGGCTGCCGCCGAGCTCCAGCAGGAGCTGCGTCGCGTCGTATCGGATCAGTTAACAGGAAAAATGGATTGGGTTCGTGCTCGCACTTATTGGCGAACGCGCCTTCCAGACATTCCGTCTGAAGAGTTGGCCGACGCGCTGACTCACATCCTGGCTGGCGGCAGTTTCAGGCAGGAAATTCAGTCGAGAAACCAGAACTTCGTCTGACGGCTTTTATATCACACCGCCAGGACCCTCCAGAGCAGAGCCCATGTCATTTACTCAAAAGCACCTCGACGCGGTTGAGGCGGCCATTGCTCGCGGTGAAAAAACCGTACGTTACGGCGATCGCACCGTGGAATACCGCTCCATCGACGAACTGCTCAAGGCCCGCGACGAGATCCGCACGTCGCTGAATCAAGCCGCTGGACCGCGCTCTCGCGTAGTCAGGCTCTACCACGGAGGCAAGGGAATCTAATGGCTCGACATTATCCGACGCTGACCCGTAATGGATTCTTGCTGCCGTCGAACATCAAGGCCAGTTACGAAGGCGCCGGTGAGGGCCGACGCTCGGCCAGTTGGGAAGCCACCGACAACGGCATCAACAGCATCAATACCCCGGCCCTGCGCAACCTGCGTGCGCGTTCGCGGGCGGCGGTGCGTAATGACCCGTACGCGTTCAACGTCATCGACAAGCGCGTCAGCAACCTGATCGGCACCGGCATCACGCCCAGGCCGACCACGGACGACGCCGAGCTGCGCAAGCTCAAGCAGCAGCTGTGGGATGACTGGGTGGATGAGGCGGATGCCGATGAGCTGACCGACTTCTACGGCATGCAGGCTCTGGTGGCGCGCACCGTTGAAACGGCCGGTGAATGCTTTGTGCGGTTGCGACCACGCAGCCCCAGTGAGGGCTTGGCGGTGCCGCTGCAGCTGCAGGCGCTGGCGCCTGAGTTTGTCCCCCATGACAAGTTCGAGACCGCCAAAAACGGCAACATGATCCGCGCCGGTATCGAGTTCAACCCGGCCGGTAAGCGTGTGGCGTATTGGATGTACCTCTCACACCCACGCGACTCGTCGTCACTGAACGTTGGTTACAACCAGTTGGTTCGCGTACCGGCAACACAGGTGCTGCATATCTTCGAACCGATGGAGCCCGGGCAGTTGCGCGGCGTCCCACGGTTGGCCCCGGTGCTGAAGCGCCTGCGCAGCCTCGACAATTACGACGACGCGGTGCTGTTCCGGCAGGAAGTGGCGAACCTGTTCGCGGGCTTCATCAAGCGCCCGGCACCGGAGGCTACGCAGCAGCCTCGCGATCCCGTTACTGGCATGCCATTGAACGTTGACCGTGACGGCTTCACGCCGATGGTCGCCTTGGAGCCCGGCACCATGCAGGAGCTGGGGCCAGGTGAAGAGGTGGAGTTCTCCAAACCACCGGATGCCGGCAACAACTACCCGGACTTCATGCGGCAGCAGTTGATGGCGGCGGCGGCGGGTTCGGGCACCCCGTACGAGATCCTTACCGGCGACATGCGCGAGGTCAACGACCGGGCACTCCGGGTAGTGCTCAACGAGTTCCGCCGGCGTCTGGAGCAACTGCAGTTCGGCGTGTATGTGCACCAGTTGTGTCGCCCGGTGCGTGCCGCCTGGATGGACATGGCGGTGCTGTCCGGTGCCCTGGCGCTGCCGGACTACGCGCAACGTCGACGCGAATATCTGCGCACGCGTTGGGTGCCGCAGGGCTGGGCCTACATCCAGCCGGTGCAGGACGTTCAGGCGCGTCGGATGGAAGTGCAGGCGGGCTTTGGCTCGCGCAGCGAGATGTGTCTGCGCAACGGCTACGACGCGGAAACCATCGACGCGGAAAACGCCGCTGACCTCGCCCGGTCCACGGACCTCGGCCTCAACTACACCACGCTTGATGCCATCGAGACGAATGACGACAAGGAACAATCATGAGTAAAAAAGCCAAGCCCCGCGTCTTTGACAAGGCGGGCAAGCAGGTCAAGGTCGCCGACAAAAGCTGGTACACCCTTCAGGCTAGCGGCGAAGCCGAGCAACGCAGCATCGAAATCTTCGTGTATGGCGAGATCGGCGCCTGGGGCGTTACCGCCAATCAGTTCGTGCAGGATCTGCGCGCCATGGATGACGGCGCATCACCGGTGATTGTTGCCTTTAACAGCATCGGCGGGGACTTGTTCGACGGCCTGGCGATCCACAACGCGCTGTCGCGCCTGGGCGAGCGCTGCACGGGTCGCATTGATGCCCTGGCGGCGAGCGCTGCCAGTGTCGCAGTGTGCGGCGCTCACCGAGTGGTGATCGCGGCCAATGCCATGTTGATGATCCACAACCCCTACACCTTTACCGGTGGTGATGCCGAAGACTTCCGCCGTGTCGCGGATGTGCTGGACCAGACCCTGGAAGCGATCATCGCTGCTTACAAGGCCAAGGCGCCTGACATCGACGAAGCCGAGCTGCGACGCATGGTCAATGCTGAAACCTGGCTTACGGCCAACGAAGCGGTGGCACTGGGTCTGGCTGATGAGGTGGGCGACGGCTTGAAGGTCAGCGCCTGTCTCGGCCAAGGCAGTGTGCTGCAGCGTTTCCAGAATGCTCCGGCCGAACTGCTCGCCCAGCTTGATGAAGAGCCGGAAGTGGAGCTGCCTGAGCTTGTCGATCCACCGGCACCTGTACTGGATGCGGCCGGGCTAGCGCTGATGGTCACCAAGGGGTGTGCGGCGGCCGGCATCAGCAACCTGGTAGATCCGATACTCGCTGCGACGAAGTTGGAAAGCGAAGCCGTGATCCAAGCCGCGCTGACCAATGCCAAAGCCCTGCACGGCCTGTGTGTCGCGGCACGCTTGCCCGAGCTGACCGGCGAATTCATCGCTGCCGGCCTGGACGAAGCCGCCGTCAGGGCGCGGTTGTTCGACAAGCTGGTGAGCAGCGGCGGTGGCTTTGAAATCAACAATAGCCTGCCGCTGGACGATGACCCAGCCGCAACGATCAAGGCCAAACAGGTCGACACCCACTCAATCTGGGCCACCCGTCAGGCGGCACAGAACGGAACCTCGAAAGGAGCAAGAGCATGAAAATTGAATCGATGCACGCGGGCGAGTTCCTGCTGTCCGAAGGCGCTGGCAACATCTCCCGCGAAGCGATCAACGTCGCCGCCGGTGCCGCCTTGGAGCCTGGTCAGATCCTCGGCCTGGTCACACTCACCGGCGAGTTCGCCCCGTATAAGCCGACCGCCGAAGACGGCACCGAAAACGCCATCGCGATCCTCTATGGGCCACTGGGCGAATCGGATGTGCCACGTCGTGGCCGCGCCATCGTGCGGCTGGCCGAGGTCAGCGAGGCACATTTGACCGGCCTTGATCCTGCTGCTGAAAAGGCCCTGGCTACCCACTTCGTGATCGTCCGCTAAGACGTTCACCCCCTTTTATTCATCCCGCTGCGTGCGGGATTTTTTGTTTCTGGAGAGTACCCATGGCCGATATCGCCATTTTTGAAGACGATGCATTCAGCGTTTCCTCGCTGACCGCTGCAATCAATGACCAGGAATACCTGCCAGGTCGTATCAGCAGCCTGGGACTGTTTCGCGAAGAAGGCATCAGCACGCTGACCGTGCAGATCGAGAAGGACGGCGACACCCTGGCGCTGGTGCCAGCTGGCGAGCGCGGTACCTCAGGCTTGGTGGTTGGCGGTACCAAGCGTCAACTGATCCCGTTCAACACCGTCCACCTGCCGGAACGCTTCACCATCAAGGCCGACGAGATCCAAGGCATCCGCGCCTTCGGTACCCGCAGTGAGTTGCAGGCCGTGCAGGACGTGGTCAACAAGCGCCTGGCGAAAGCGCGCCGCCAGTTGGATGCCACTCACGAGTTCCAGCGCATGGGCGCGTTGAACGGCCAGGTATTGGACGCCGATGGCAAGACGGTCCTGTTGGACATCTATAAATCGTTCGGCGTGAATCGCCAGAAGCTTCAGATGGGCTTGAACAGTCCAGACACCGAGCTGCGGGTTAAATGCGGCGAAGCGTTGGACATGCAGGAGGAAGCCCTCGGCAGCGTCACCAGCAGCGGCTCCCGCGCGATGTGCGGCAAGAACTTCTGGAACAAGCTCATCGTGCATAAGTCGGTCAAGGAGACCTACCTCAACACCATGCAGGCCGCGTCCCTGCGTGGCGATGCCCGTGAAAGCTTCGAGTTCGGCGGGATCGTCTGGGAGCGTTATCGCGGCAAGGTGGCCGGTGTTGCTTTCGTCCACGACGACAAGGCGCTGCTGATTCCCGAAGGTGTGCCGGATCTTTACATCTCTTCCTTCGCGCCGGCCGACTATATGGAAACGGTCAACACCCAGGGCATCCCGTACTACAGCAAGATCGAGCCGCTGCCGTTCAACAAGGGTGTCGCCGGTGAAGCCCAGTCCAACCCGCTGCACCTGTGCACGCGGCCTCGGGCGCAGATCCTGCTGGAGATGTGACCGTGGCTTTCCGCGAACTGATCGACGACATCGACGCGGTGGTGTTCGAAACACTGGGCGATACCGCAAGGATCGAGGGTCGTGACGAACCAGTGCTCGGCATGTTCGCGGCGCCCTGGTTGCAGCCCAAGCTCGGCAAGCTGAACACCGGCTTGCGCGAGCCTCGGTTTGAGATCCGCGTCAGCGATTCGGAAGGCTTGAAACGCGGGCTATTGGTTAGCGTCGATTTGCCTGCTTTGGACGGCGGCGGCGATTACGACCTGCTGCAGCTGGAGCCGAGCGGCGACGGTCTGGTCGCCTTGATTCTGAGGTTACGCCCATGAGCATCGGTAGCCATTACAAGCCCTCGGCTGGCGGCGGCATGATTTCTATCCAATCTTCAGCAACAGACCTGCAGGCGTTTCAGGACTTTGCCAAGTTGGTGCCCAAGGCAGCTGCGACTGCTCATCGTCGAGCCATCAACAAGACGCTCGGGTGGTTGCGCACACACATCGCCCGGGCGGTCAGTCGGCAAGAGCGCATCGCTGTTGCGGCGGTGCGTCAACGGTTGCGCAGTTACCCGGTGTCCGGCGGGGCTTCAAGCGGCAAGCTGTGGTTCGGTCTGAACGCTATCGAGTCCAGCCGGATCGGCCGCGCGCGGCAGACTGGGAGCGGTGTATCGGTGGCGGGGCGGCGTTATCAAGGCGCGTTCCTCAAGAAGGTCTACGGCAACAAGCCAGATATTTGGATTCGCACCGCGAGCAAACATTTTAATGCTGATGATTATCCTGACAGCACGGTGTCACCTGGTCGCGGGGCAAGTTCTGGATGGGTCGCGGAAAATGGCAATCGCTTTCCGTTAGCCAAGGCCAAAGTGTCACTGGAGCAAGCCCGTCCCCATTTTGAAAGCTGGGTACAAAAGGCCGATGAACGTTTGCTGGAGATCCTGAAACAAGAGCTCAACTACGAGCTGCAGAAATACCTCAAGAGGATCGGTAATGGCTGACGAACCTTTTAGCCTGGATCAGCTTTATCAGGCGATAGAGCAACACCTGTCGAGTCACCTGCACGGGGTTCAGGCCGTAACTGCCTGGCCGAACATCGAAGAACGTATCGCGTTGCCGGCTGTGTTTCTGGAGCTGGCTGAGATTGAGCCGGGTACCGACATCGGCACGGGTGAAGCCGTGTTGGTGTGCAAGTTCGAGGCACGCATCATTGTTGACCCGATTCATCCCCGACATCAGCAACAGGCGGTGCAGTTGGCTACTCAGCTCGCCGTTCTACTGCGCGCACAGACCTGGGGGTTGGCGGTCGAGCCAGCGGAGTTCGTCCAGGCCTTACAGGATTGGACACAGCCAGCGCTCGATGGGTACACCGTATGGCTGGTGGAGTGGACGCAGCAAGTGTATGTCGGTTCCGAGGAATGGCCTTGGCCTGACCAGCCGCCGGGCATGCTGTTATTCGGTTTCAACAACGACGTCAAAGAGGACTTTGTTCCTGCGGAGGACTTGTGAGCGGATACGCCACTGCCCAGCACGACCGGATGCTGGCGGGGGTAGTGAAGGAATGCTTCGTAGTGGCGGTCGATCTGGCCGCCTCCCCGCCGGTTTGTCGGGTTTCAGATGGCGAGTGGGTTAGCGCATGGGTGCGCTGGCACAGCATCGCCGCCGGCAAGGCCAGGCACTGGCGGGCACCCTCCATGGGGGAGCAGGGGACTTTGATAAGTGCCAGCGGTGACGTGGCCCAAGGCACTTTCATACCCGGCCTGTATGGCAATGCAGGCCCACCACCGGATAACCGCGATCATGTAGAAGTCTGGCGTTTTGACGATGGCGGCTCGCTGATCTACGACTGGCAGGCCAAGAGCTACAGCATCACCCTGCCGAGCGGTACGGTGACTATCAGAGTCGCCAGTACAGAGGCAGTCATCACGGACAGCGCCGTGAACGTGACCACCGGCAACATCAATCTGAAAGCAGCGGTGCTGATCGACGGTGCATTGCACGTTACAAAGGGCATCACTAGTGCTGGCGCGATCATTGACGCCGGTGGCAACAGCAACCACCACACACATTAATTTCAACTCACAACAGCCCGCCCAGTGCGGGCTTTTTCACATCTGGAGTCTGCCTTATGAGTAAGCCTAGAACTGATGGCGATCTGTCCGGGTCTGTCGAAGCGGTTGCGGCCTCGGGATTGAAGCACGCACTGCTTGGTCCACCCGTGAATGCTGACACGGTGGCGTCCATCGTTCCCGCACGCGTATTTCGCGACAAGGTTTTCACCTCGCGCACACTGATCCTTCCCAGCGGCGAGGCGCTTCCTGTGATTGCAGGTCGCGTCACCGCATGTGGCGATGATCAATTTGCGTTCTTGAAAGCGCATCCAGATCTGGAGCAAGTCAAGGAGTAATCACAATGATCGGAATGGACCGCCACACCGGCCAGCCCATCTCCGGCATCGCGCACTTACGCCAATCAGTTCCAGACATCTTGGGCACCCCGTTGGGCAGCCGCCGGCATCGGCCGGAATACGGCAGCATGCTACGGCGGTTCGTTGACTTGCCCGTTAATGAGGGCTGGAAAAGCGCCGTACAGGCGGAAGTCGCCCGCGCCCTAGGGCGCTGGGAGCCGCGCTTAAAAATGGACCAGGTGCGCGTCATTTCCGTGATCGGCGGGCAAATCAATCTGAAGCTCGTCGGCCAGTATCTTGGCGACGCCGTCACGCTGGAGGTGGCCGTATGAGTACCGTAGATCTTTCGTCGTTGCCGGCGCCGACCGTGTTGGAGCCGCTAGACTTCGAAGAGGTGTACCAGGAGGCGTTGGGAGTCTTTCGCGGCTACATGGGCGGTAACTGGACCGCCGCGCTGGAAAGTGATCCGGTGGTCAAGGTGTTGGAAGTCGGCGCTTACATCAAGGTTGGTAATCGCGCACGGGTCAATGATGCTGGCAAGGCGGTGCTGCTGGCGCACGCCGTGCGCGGCGACCTTGATCACCTGGGGGCCAACGTCAATCTAAAGCGCCTGGTCATTCAAGCTGAAGATCTGCTGGCAGTGCCACCGGTGCCGGAGGTCAAAGAGGATGACGATCCGTTTCGGGAGCGCATTCAATTGGCCTATGAGGGCCTGACCACCGCCGGGCCGCGTAACAGCTACATCCTGCACGCCCGAAACGCATCTGGGTTGGTGGCAGATGCTACGGCCGAAAGCCCAGCGCCTTGCTACGTGACGGTAACGGTGTTGGGCCTCGACGGGGAGGGCGTGGCTTCGCCGGCATTGCTGGCTACGGTGTCTGCCGCGCTGAATGACGAAAACGTTCGGCCGGTGGGAGATCGAGTGACGGTGCAAAGCGCCCAGGTGATCCGCTATCAAATTAACGCGATTCTGCACATGGCCAGTGCTGGCCCTGAAGCCGACGCCAGTTTGGTAGAGGCGAAAGCTCGATTGGCTGCCTGGATCAATCCGCGCAAGCGGCTGGGCGTCGAGGTGGCACGATCCGGCGTAGACGCTCAGTTGCACGTTGCCGGCGTTTCTCGGGTGGAGTTGATCGGCTGGCAGGACCTGGCGCCCACCAAGGCTCAGGCGGCGTTTTGTACGGGCTACACCGTGACTCTGGCGGGTTGATATGAAAAGCCTACTGCCGATCAACAGCACGCAATTGGAACGGGCCATGGAGGCTACGTTTTTTGAGAAAACGATTGTCCCGCTCCGTGACCTCTACAACGCCGATACCTGCCCGGTGCATTTGCTGCCGCACCTGGCGTGGGCGTGGTCAGTGGATCGCTGGGATTACCGATGGACTGAAGCGACAAAACGCGCCGCGATCAAGGCGTCTTACTACATCCATGCTCACAAAGGCACCATCGGTGCGTTGCGCCGAGTAGTCGAGCCCCTGGGCTACCTGATCGAGATTGTCGAGTGGTTCAAGATGGTGCCGGAAGGCATCCCGGGCACGTTTGCGCTGAAGGTTGGCGTTCTCGACACTGGCATCACTGAGGAAATGTATCAGGAGCTGGAGCGGCTGATTGATGACGCCAAGCCCGTCAGCCGTCACCTGACAGGGCTCGCTATCAGCCTTGAAACCACCGGTGTGTCGAACATGTTCGCCAGCGTTTATGAAGGCGATGAAATCGACGTATATCCTCCCGTCCTGCGCGACATCAGCACCACTGGCGTGATTGGCAGTACCGGCCGTGAGCACTCTATCGACACAGTTAGCGTTTATCCGCCGATCACCGGCGTCATCGACCTTGCCTGCTACATCGGCGCAGCCGGGCGGGAACATTCCATTGACACACTGGACATCTACCCATGATCGATTCCAATTCGCAGTTTTTTGCGCTTCTTACCGCGACCGGTGAGGCCAAACAGGCCAATGCCGACGCGCTGGGCATTCCCTGGAAACTCACCGAACTGGGTGTGGGCGACGCCAACGGCACCGACCCTATCCCTGACCGTACACAAAAAAAACTGATCAATGAACGGCGCCGGCGGCCACTGAACAAGCTTTCAGTTGACCCGTCAAACCCCAATATCATCGTGGCCGAACAAATCATCCCAGCCGATGAAGGCGGTTGGTGGATTCGAGAGATGGGTCTGTACGACTCCGATGGAGCCCTGGTAGCTGTCGCAAATTGCCCGGCTACCTACAAGCCATTGATGTCTCAAGGATCTGGTCGCACTCAAGTTATTCGCATGAACTTCATTGTCTCCAGCGCGGCGAACGTTGTGCTGAAAATCGACCCGGACGTCGTTCTGGCTACACGCCAGTATGTCGATGATTCGGTGGTCGACGGGATCAACAGGCAAGACGTGAAGCAATCAGTACTGGTGGCAACGACTGGGCCGATCCAGCTGGCTGGTGTACAAACGATTGACGGTGTGGCAGTGCCGCTCGGCTCGCGGGTGTTGGTCAAGGACCAGGCGCAGGCAAAAGATAACGGGATCTACCTCACAGCGGAGATTTGGAAGCGCACCAGCGATGCAGATACCAGCGTCAAGGTCACCCCGGGCTTGTTGGTTGCCGCCGAGCAGGGCGCGGTGAATGCCGATACGTTGTGGTTGCTGTCGACCGACGGGGCGATTGTCCTGGGAACCACGGGACTGAATTTCAAAAATATTACGCAAGGTCTCGCGCCGATCAGTTCGCCGGCGTTTCTGGATAAGCCCACAGCTCCAACAGCCCCTCTGTTTGACAGCGGTAAAACGCTGGCTAATACAGAATTTGTGCAGCGGGCGCTCGGTAACCTGAGTGGTATCAGGATCTATGAAATCACCGCCAGCATGGCCGCATCAGATTTTGGTCGTCTTGTTCTGGCGAATTCTGGGTCTGCAATCTCATTGACTCTTCCTCCAATTGGCAACGTGCCAATTGGAGCGACGATCCACATCAGAAACGTCGGTGGGGCTCCGTTAACAGTAGTGCCACCCGCTGGTGGAACTATGTCCGCCGTTGCCACGCGCACGCTGCCGAGCGTTGTGGTCAACGTCGGCGGGTCTCTTGACGTAACCGTGCAAGGCTCCAATTACTTCATGGCCGGTTCGGCGTCTTTGAAGCACATCGCCGACTTTGCCGAATCGACAGGTCATCAAAAGTTACCTGGTGGGGATGTTGAACAATGGGGTCTTTATGTTTCGGCTCCATCAGGTTCTGACACGGTAATCCCGCTGCCCTACGCGCTTTCGGCGGTGCCTACAGATATTCAGCTGACGTTCGCCGATTTTACTAGCGGTCAAAGAGTTGGTGAATATCCGGTATTGCAAGCGAGAAATAGCACGCTCGGGAGCATCACCGTTCGAAATCTCTATAGCGCTAACGCCTCATTTTTCTGGCGAGTCAGGGGTAAAGCATGACTGTCTTTTATAGTCCTGAAACAGGCTTCTTCTACGACGATCAGGTATGCACGTTTATCCCTGCTGATGCGCGGGAGTTCTCCGCCGAAGCCAGGGACGAGCTGTTGGCTCAAGTCAGTCATGGAAAGCGTTTGGTTTGTGGGCCGGATAAATGGCCTGTTGTGGTAGACGCTCCGGAGCAGACAGACGAACAGTTGGCCGAAGTCGAGCGGTATTGGCGCTCGGTTCAGTTGACGTCTACAGACGGCGTAGTGACCCGGCATCGTGATGAGATTGAAGACGGGTCGCCAACCTCGCTAACACCGGAGCAATACGCCGAGTTGCAAGCATATCGGCGCTTACTCCGTAACTGGCCTGAAGCTGGTGAGTTCCCTTTGAGCGAACATCGCCCTACGGCCCCTGACTGGCTCTTGTCGCTGCAGCAGTAAACGCCCCGCACTGACGGGGCGTTTTCTTTTCCACTACACGTAACACGTACATCCCTAACGGCCTCGCTCATGCGGGGCTTTTTCGTTTCTGGAGATCGAGCTTTATGAGTTTCTTTCATGGCGTTACCACGACCGACATCAAGACTGGCGCACGCACTATTTCGTTGCCGTCTTCTTCCATTATCGGATTGTGCGACACCTTCAACCCGGGCGTGCTTGGCGGCGGTACTGCCAAGGCAGGCGAGTTGAAGCTGATCACCTCTGAGCGCGAAGCCATTGCCGCTTTCGGTGAAAGCTCGGCGATCACCAAGGCCTGTAAAGCAATCTACGCCAAGGCCAAGGCGGTGATTGTCGCCATCGGCGTACCGAAGCTTGAGGACGCGGCGCTGCAAACCTCGGCGATTATTGGCGGCGTCTTGGCATCTGGTCAGCGGACCGGCCTGCAGGCGTTGCTGGATGGTAAAAGCCTGTTCAACGCGCAACCACGGTTGTTGATCGCGCCGGGACATACCGCCACGCAAGCAGTGGCTACAGCACTCGATAGCCTGGCGCAGAAGCTGCGGGCTATCGGCATTCTCGATGGTCCTGGCACCACGGATGAGGCAGCGATGCTCTACGCCGATAACTTTGGCAGTCGCAATCTGTTCATGGTTGACCCGGGCGTTCAGTACTGGGACACCGAACTCAGCAAGACTGTTGATGCGCCGGCGTCGGCCTGGGCGGCGGGCTTGTTCGCCTGGACCGATGCTGAATATGGCTTCTGGGCCTCGCCGTCGAACAAAGAGTTCTCGGGTATCACCGGCACGACTCGGGCGGTTGAGTACCTGGACGGTGACGAGACTTGCCGCGCCAACCTGCTGAACAACGCCAATATCGCGACGATCATCCGCGATGACGGCTACCGCTTGTGGGGCAACCGCACGCTTTCGAGTGATCCGAAGTGGGCATTCGTCACCCGCGTTCGCACGCTGTTCATCCTTATGGACGCGGTGCAGGCAGGCCACAAGTGGGCCGTAGACCGCTCGATCACCAAGACTTACGTCAAGGATGTGACTGACGGCTTAGACGCCTTCATGCGCGACCTGAAGGCCCAGGGCGCGATTATCAATTTTGAGGTGTATCCGGACACCGAGCTGAACACCGCCAGCCAGATTTCCCAGGGCAAAGTTTATTGGCGCATCCGTTTCACCGACGTGCCGCCGGCAGAAAACCCGAATTTCCTTTTTGAAGTCACCGATCAGTGGATGACCGAAGTTCTCGAAGCAGCCTAAGGGGCCTAGTCAATGATTCCTCAAACTTTGTTTAACACGAACCTGTTTGTCGACGGCGTGAACTTCGCCGGCGATGTGCCGACTCTGACGCTGCCTAAGCTGACGGTAAAGACCGATGAATATCGTGCCGGTGGCATGGCAGGTGCCATCGAGATGGCGCAAGGCCTGGAGAAAATGGAGGCGTCCTTCGTCACGAAGGGCGTGCGTCGTGAGTCGTTAAAACACTTCGGCTTGGCTGATGGCACGGCGTTTAACGCGACATTCCGAGGGGCTTTCAGAGGGCAAAAAGGCGCAGTGACGGCGGTGGTCGCCACCCTGCGCGGCTTGCTCAAAGAGGTCGATCTGGGCGACTGGAAAGCCGGTGATCCGGCTGAGATCAAGCACGCCATCGCGCCGTCTTACTACAAGCTCGAAATCGACGGTCGCCTCATGTACGAAATCGACATGGTCGCGGGCGTTCAAGTGATCGACGGCAAAGATCAACTGGCTGACATCCGCACCGCGCTGGGCCTTTAAGGGAATAGATCTAAATGAATAAAGCTACTTTCAAAGAAGTGCCGGCCTGGCTGTCACTCAATGCGCTCGCCGCCGTCGTGACGCTCACGCGGCCAAGCAATTCCAACGGCGTGTTGGTCGAAACGTTGACATTGCGTGCGCCGGTCGTTCGGGAGGTGCGGGCAGCCGACCGCGCCTCTAATGGCGACGACGAACAGCGCGAACTGATGCTGTTTGCGGGGTTGGCAGATGTCGGTGTCAAGGACCTGGAAGGCCTCAAATTGGCGGACTATCGCCGTGTACAAACCGCTTACTCGCACCTGGTTCCCGATACCGACTACACCAACGTAATGCCGTCGTGGTTGTCTGTGACCACGGATCAGGCAGTGGTGACGCTTTCCTGTCCGAGCACAATCAATGGAGTGTCGGTTGATAAATTGGCCCTGCGCTCTCCGACGGTGGGCGATGTGCGTACGGCAAATCGTGACGCGGGCGGGGATGACGAGCAGCGGGAGCTGATTTTGTTTGCCGCGCTTGCCGGTGCGCCTGTCGCAGATCTGGAGGGCCTGAAGTTGGTGGATTTCAACCGTCTGCAGGCCGGCTATTTTCGTATGGACCAAGACGACGGGCTTTGATCCTGGCGTAATGAAAATGGCCGCGAAACGTCTGGCGGCGGAAACCGGATTTTCCGCTGCCGAAATTCAGTCGATGCCGTTTGCTGAAATGGTGTGGTGGCTCACGGATTGAGCTGCCGTCGGTAATGCAGTGCAAATGGGGGCCATGACATGGCGAACAAAATCGCCCTCGGGCTGGTGATTGGCGGCGCCGTCAGTGCGACTGTCGGTGCCGCGTTCAAAGATGTAACGGGCCGTATTAAACGTCTTGAGGCGGAAGGCCTCAAGGCGCGGGTTCTGCAGCGAACTATCGGCGATACCATTCGCTTGCGTGATGAATGGAAGAAAGCCCATGACAGCGGTTCTGAGGGAGCATCCAAGCTGCTGGGGCGGTTGAACTCCAATCTCGACAGCTTGAAAAAGCAGGGTATTGAAGTCGGCCGGCTGGAGAAGGCCTATCGGTCAATGGGTCAGACCGCCAATAAAGCGGAACTGAAGGCCCGGGGGCATCAGCAACTTGATGCAGGTAGGACCGGGATGAAAAGCACAGTCGGCGCCGCTGTCGTCGGAATCGGTGCTCTAGCTGTTCCGACTAAGGTCAGCGCGGACTTTGGAGCCATTGTTCGTGATATCGCGATCAAGGCTGGCATTGCCAATAAGCCGCAAGAAAAGGAGGTGTCACGCAAGATCATTGATACCTCGCGCGACACAGGCATGGCGCGCAACGATGTGGCCGACGTGGTTAACCAGTTGGTGAGCGCCGGCATGGATTTGAGCAAGGCCCTGGACTATGCGCCAGTTGCGGCCAAATTTGTTGTAGGACAGGGATCGAACGGTGTTGATACTGCGAAGATGATCAACGCGCTGGGTCAGAACGCCAAGATCACTGATCCCAAGCAGATGCAGCAGGCTCTGGAAGCGATTGCCTACCAAGGACAGGCGGGCAGCTTTGAGGCGGTCGACATGGCCAAGTGGTTCCCTGAGCTATTGGCGAACATGGGCAGCCTCGGTATCACTGGCATTGATGCGGTGACGCAGTTGGGCGCCATGCTGCAGGTGCAGATGAAGTCTGCCGGCGGCGCCGATGAGGCGGCGAACAACCTCAAGAACTGGATGAGCAAAATCGGCTCTGGCGAAACCGTCAAAGCGTATGCAAAGGCGGGTATCGACTACAAAGGGTCGATGCAGACCGGTTTGCAGAACGGTATGTCTACGCTTGAAACCAGCATGGCGTTGGCGCAGAAGTACATCCAGGCCACTGATCCGAAGCGCGCGGCGGCGATGGCTGAGGCGACGGCAAAGATCAGCAAGGAATCCGACCCGGAGAAAGCCAAGGCCATGATGGCCTCGCTTGAGGAGTCACTGCGCACCGGCGATCTGTTCGCCGATATGCAGGTCAAGGCTGCGCTTTCCGCTTACATGCAGAATAAGGCGCTATACAGCCAGCTCAAGAATGATTCGCGAGACGCAACGGGCATTCTCGATAAAAACCTCAGCGAGCGACGTGAGGCGTCGTCGCAGAAGTGGGCCGAGATGGCTCAGTCGATGGATGATGCAATGCGTAGCGTCGGGGACGCCTTGCGTCCGGTCACGGACACCGTGGCTGAAGCATTGACCAAAGTCACCAAGGGCATTACCTCGCTGTCTGACAGCGCGCCCGGCGTTGTGACGGGCATCACTGCAGTCGGTGGTGGGCTTGTCGCTCTCAAGGGCCTGCTTAGTTCGTTCAAAATCGCTAAAGGATTGCTCAACGTTGCGCGGGGCTCGTTAGGTGGCAAGTCCGGTGAAGTACAAAAAGTCTTTGTGACGAACTCCCCGGATGGGGGCGGTTTTGATGGCAAGGGCAGCGACCCCAAGGGGAAGGCCGGTAAAGCCCTGTCGTTGGTTGAGTCCGGGCTCAAGGCTGTGGCCGCTTTCAAGGATGACTCAGATGATGTCGAGGGTAAGGATGATAAGAAACCCGGCAAGTTCGACATTGTTGCGACAGGCCTTAAGGTTGTCTCTCTGGCAAAAGAGGCGGCGTCTGGCAATGAAGGCGGCGCCACGGTTGGCGATTCGGCAGCGGGCGGCGCTGATGTTCAAAAGGTTTTTGTCGTCAATGCAAACGCTATGGGGGCGTCGAATGGAGGTATAGGCGACCTTCGTCGACGTGGTCCCGGCTCAAGGCGTAACCCTTCGCGTCGGCGGCCCATACCGCCTCGTGTGGCTAGTTCGCCGCGACCTCGGGTACCGGCGCCGCGCCCGTCAATGCCACGGCCACCAGCTCCGGCCCTGCGCCCGTCAGTGCCACGGCCAACAGCTCCGGCCCTGCGCCCGTCAGTGCCACGGCCACCAGCTCCGGCCCTGCGCCCGGCAGCGCCACGGCCACCAGCTCCGGCCCTGCGCCCGACAGCGCCACGGCCACCAGCTCCGGCCTTGCGCCCGGCAGTGCCACGGCCTCCGACTCCGGCCCTGCGCCCGACAGTGCCACAGCCTCCAGCTCCGGGCCCACGTCCGCCAGTGGAGCGTTCGCCTGCTCCGAGCTCGCGTCCGCCAGTGCCACGGCCGCCGGTTGCAGTTCCGAGTTCACCGGCGGCTCGGCCTCCTGTGCCCGGTCCGCGTCCACCAATGCCGCGACCACCGGTACTGGCTCCTAGTCCGCCAGTGCCAAGGCCTCCAGCGGTGATCCCCCGGCCGCCGCTTTTACCAGTTACGGTTCCAACGGGGGCGTTAGCTAAATTGGGTGGGGTGGTGCAAGCGGTCGGTAAGATTGGCAAAGCGGCCAAGATGATACCCGGCGGTTCGCTGATGGAGGCCGGCGCCATGGCCTTCGATACCTATCAAAACGCCAAGACCAAGGACGAGAAGGCCGAGGGGTATGGTGCCGCCGCTGGTAATCTGGCCGGTACCATGGCCGGCGCTGCTGCAGGTGCGGCTATTGGTTCGGTAGTGCCGATTATCGGCACAGCTGTTGGCGGGCTGATAGGCGCCTACCTGGGCAGCATGGGTGGGGCTGCGGTGGGTGGCGCTGCGGGTAAGTCGTGGTTTGGGGGCGATGACGAAAAGCCTGCGCCTCCGGTAACACCTTTGCTGATGGCGCCTCGGCCGGGGCCGGCTATTCCAAGCTTGGCTGCCATGAGCAAGTCATTCAATGGCCAGAACGGTTCGGGTGCGCTGCTGATGGCACCTGCGCCGCATTCGCCGGCGTTGGGTGACGTGGCGCGCTCGATGGCGGTGTCTGCACCGACCAAGCCGGCGGCAGTGGCAATTCAGCCCAAAGAACCAGAGAAGCCCGTGCCAGCCAAAGTGGATCAGAAGTTTGAGTACTCGCTGACGATGCCAATTACGGTGCAAGGGGATGTGAAGGATCCCCAGCGCTTGGCGCAAGACCTCATGCCGCATATGCGGCTCATGATGGCGGATGCGGCTAAACAAAACGCCGCGAAGCTGTACGACGAACCCCACCTGTAAGGAGGCCCAATGGCTTATATGGAACAGATGCAATCGGGCCTCAAGTACCTGGTCGAAGCCGGAGAGGCTGGCAGGCGAAGTGCTGACGGTATGCTTGGGCCAGTCAACGGCGCGATCAGGGAGATAACCGGCGCTGCATCAGAGTTGGAAAATATCCCGTTTGTGGGGCCGTCAGTTGGTGCCAAGTTACAGCGGGTCATGCGTGGTGTGAATGCAGCACAGGCCAAGGTCGGCCAGGTGGCGGCCGTGTACGGCCGTGCGACACGGGCGGCCGCCGAAGTTCAGGAACGAATGGGCACACTGAAGGAGCAGGCGGGCAAGGTTGCTACGGCAATCAACAAGATCGCCGGTAATGTCAGTCCTTCGTTGGCGAACATTGTGCCTACCAGTGCCTTTGCGATGGATGCAACGCCGGCACCGGAAGCGGTGAAACCGTTTCCGCACCTGCTGATCATCCAGCCCCGCGACCCCAAGATTCAGCCGTACTACTTCAATTTAGATACGGCTGCCTTTGACGAACTGAGTCGCTCGACTGAGTTTCGCTGGGCTTCCCAGGAGCGACTGACGCGACGTCCGGCGCAGCAGGCTGTGGGCATGGGAGAGGAAAAGCTCACGCTTAAAGGGACGATCTACCCAGGCTTCAAGGGTGGCCTCAAGCAGCTTGATACCCTGCGCACCATCGGCGGCCGGCTCCAGCCGCTCACGCTGACCACGGGCTATGGTGAGGTGATCGGCACCTGGTGCCTGAAGACCATCAACGAGGAGCAGGGCGCGCTGCTACACGGCGGGATTCCCCGTAAACAAGGGTTCACTTTGGAGTTTGCGCGCTATGGCGACGACATGCAGAACATCTGACGGTGACATGCTCGATGTCATTTGCCATAACGTTTACGGCCATCTCAATGGCACCGTTGAGGCGGTACTTGATGCCAATCAGGGATTAGCAGATGAGCCCCAGCCTTACCGTGCTGGCGTGGTGATCGTGCTGCCAGACCTGCCAGGCCCGACCGAGGAGGGGATTAGTTTGTGGGATTGACCCCGAACAACACCGCCAGCAGCACTTCACGATAAACGTGACGATACTTTGATCATGACCCGCCCTGTGCGGGTTTTTTTTGGACTAAATCCATGACTCCCACTTTTCGAATCGTCGCCGACGGTGCCGATATTACAGCCAAGATCAATGATCGCCTGTTGTTGCTTCGGACTTCAGACAAGCCGGGAATGGATTCCGACGAGTTTGAATTACGAATAGATGATCGTGACGGCCAAGTGGTACTGCCTCGGCGCGGCAGCTCTGTCGAGATCTATCTGGGATATGCCGAAACATCCCTGAAGCGCCTGGGGCGTTATGCGGTGGATTCGGTCGAGGTGTCCGGACCGCCGGATACGATTGTGATAAAGGGCAAGGCCAGCGACATGCGAGGCAGCGGCAAGACCATCCGTAGTGGTAGTTGGGAGGACGTGCCGCTGTCCAACATTGTGGCTGACATCGCCGCACGCAATGGATGGCAAGCGGGGTGCCAGGTAGCGACGAAGGTCGCGCGCGTGGATCAACTCAACGAGTCTGATTTTAATTTCATGACGCGCCTGGCAAAGCAGTACGACTGCACGGCTAAGGTCGCAGACGGCAAGTTGTTGGTGATGCCGCGCCAGGGCGGGCAGACCGCCAGCGGTAAAGCGTTCGGTGCGATCACCCTGACCCGCAGTGACCTCAGCCGATGGCAATTCAGCTTGGGGGATCGCAATTCGCACAAGGCCGTATCGACCAAGCACCAGAACAAAAAGGACGGCAAGTTAGTGGTGGTCACCGTCGACAACGTCGATGCTCCTGATGGCTTGCCGGCGGTTCATACCGACCGACATATCTATCCGAACAAAACCGCCGCTGAAGCGGCCGCCAAGGCCCGTTTGGCAGCGTTCAATCGTTCGACTGCTGACGTGCGGCTTGAGATGCGCGGGCGGACAGATCTGTTCGCGGAGCGATCAATCAACGTGCAGGGTTTCAAGGTTGGTCTTGATGGCGAATACATGGCGGATTCGGTCGAGCAGGTGTTCACCCAATCAGGCTGGTCGACCACGGTGGAGTGCAATGCGGGCAAGCAAGGTAAATCCAAAGGCAAGAAAAAGAAGGAAAAGAAGCCGCTCAAAGTATTGAGCGTCGAGAAGCAGTAGTGGATCGCATCGCTGAGTTAGTGCGGTTTTTTGTGTCTGTGAGTGGACCGCGGCTGCATAAGCATAGAACCGAATGCTCGCCGCCAAGCCGGTGTTTTTGCTCCTGCACGATACATACGGAGCATGATTTACTACGGCATCGTGGAATTTTCGTCAGAAACCCTGCCTATATTTTAAAGTGTTATCCCAGCGACAAGGGGGCGCTTTAACTTCGCTAAACGAGCCGTCAAGACTCGCTTTAATGCGGGTAATTTGCATATGTCCCGACGAGGTGAAAGGGAGTTTTGACGTCCATGTTATGCAATATTGCCCTTGATCAAGGAGGGCAACTTTGCAATTTAGCAGTCCGCACTCCCCAAGCTTTTTCACCGCTTCAAAATCATGAACGCTAGATTGAATATCGACCAGGGAAGCCCCGGTTTGAAACTCTGCACTCAATGATAATAAAGCCTTGTTCAGCCGAATTTGCTCCATAAAGCCTCCTGTCCTCACGCTAGCAATAAAGGCTTACTGCCATTAGTAGAGAGGGTGATCTTCTCAAAGTTGAAAAAAAAATGAAACAACCGTCAGAGTTCGCTCATCGGTTTTTTTGAATGGAGAAAGCCATGCCAATCACCGAACATCAGTTACTGCAAATCCTCCCGAACGCCCGCCGCCAAGCGGGCGTTTTTGTATCCGCCTTAAACGCAGCCATGATCAACCGTAAGATCGATACGCCGAAGCGCCAGGCGGCATTCCTCGCCCAGGTGGGACACGAGTCTGGTCAGCTGCAGTACGTCCGCGAACTGGGCGGCGATCAGTACCTGAGCAAATACGACACCGGCGCCCTGGCTGCCAAGCTTGGTAACACGCCGGAGGCCGACGGCGATGGTCAGCGGTATCGCGGTCGTGGGTTGATTCAAATCACCGGCCACGACAACTACCTGCGCTGCAGCCTGGCACTGTTCGGCGATGAGCGATTGCTGCGCACGCCGGAATTACTCGAACTGCCCCAATGGGCCGCAGAGTCTGCCGCATGGTTCTGGTCTGTAAGCGGGCTGAATGCGCTCGCGGATCAGGACCAGTTCAACACGATCACTCGCCGAATCAACGGCGGCCTTAATGGCCTGGAGGATCGGCTGCAGTTGTGGGCCAGGGCGAGGGCGGTGTTATGCGTCTCTTCGATCTGATCCCGGCGCAGTTCCGTATCGCTGCTATCAGCTTGCTGTTAGTGGTGGTGGTCGCAGGATCTGCAGCATTGGCCTGGACTGCTCAGGACTGGCGTTATGGCAGCGTGCTGGAGCGGCAAACCCGGCTGCAGGCGGACACCCTCAACGAAATATCCCAAGCGTTTGCTGCTCAGCTGCGTACAGAGCAGGACAAGCGCCTTGCCCTAGAGCTCCGCCTGCATAACAAAGACGAAACCCACTACAAGGAATTGACCGATGAGCAAATCAAGCAAGCTCGTCTGCGTGATCGCCTGGCTACTGCTGATCTGCGGCTGTCAGTCGTACTCGCCGCAACCGAAACCACCGGCAGCTGTTCAGTGCCAACCACCACCGCCACCGGCCGTGTGGTTCATGGCCCCACAAGAGCCCAACTTGACCCAGCGCATGCTCAACGAGTTATCGGAATCACCGATGCCGGCGACCGAGGATTGATCGCCCTGCGGGCCTGTCAGTCCTACGCAAAAGAAGTTTCTACACCGAAGTAAAAGGAGCGGCCGGGCAGGATGCGTCAACATCCAATCCGGCCACCTTCCCCGCAGAACGTCCCTGCAAGTCCAGCCATGGCTCCTGCTTCGTGCACAAAGCGGAGCGAGCCTAGCACTGTTTATCCATACAGCAAAGGTCTTGCTTTTATATGTCCACACCCATCATCTCTTGGATGGGCGGCAAACGCCGCCTGGCCGACCGCCTTATACCTCTCTTCCCACCCCACGAATGCTACGTTGAAGTCTTTGCCGGCGGCGCCGCGCTCTACTTCATGCGTCCCCAGGCCGCGCCGGTTGAGGTCCTCAACGACATCAACGGCGACCTGGTGACGCTGTACCGCGTCGTGCAGAACCACCTGGAGGAATTCGTGCGCCAGTTTAAATGGGCGCTCAGTTCCCGCCAGGTATTCGAGTGGCAGAAGATGACCCGTCCCGAAACTCTCACCGATATCCAGCGTGCCGCTCGGTTTTTCTACCTGCAGCACCATGCCTTTGCCGGCAAGGTGACCGGGCAGACGTTCGGCACCGCGACAACTGGTCCAGCTATCAACCTGTTGCGGATCGAGGAAAATCTATCTGCAGCGTGGCAGCGCCTGTCCGGCACCTACGTTGAGAATCTGGGCTGGCTTGAGTGTGCCGAACGCTACGACCGCGGCCATACCTTCCACTACATGGATCCGCCTTACTGGCAGACCGCCGGGTATGGCGTGGATTTTCCCTTTGAGAATTACGAGCGCATGGCTGACTTCATGCGGCGCTGCAAAGGGAAGGTCATGGTCAGCATCAACGATCATCCGGACATTCGGCGGGTGTTCGAGGGCTTCCATTTTGAAGCGCTCGACATTCGTTACACCACAACCAACCAGCGGCAGGGAAAAGCGGAGGTCAGCGGCGAATTGGTTATCATGAACTGGGAGCCGGCGGCCTTGGGCGGGCTTTTTTGAAAGCGTACCGATCTCAATCCGTGTTGTTAATTATATCTTCCGGTAACGTGTTACTGGAGTCATAAGTCATCCCCGTTGTTCCTGCTCACGGCCTCCACAATTTAAACCCGTCGCTCACTGAGCGGCGGGTTTTTAGTGTCCGTAAAACCAAAGATTGACCCTCGTTGGGGAGGGCTAATGGTCAGCTTAATTCTTAGACGCTAAATAGCCGCTATCGACAATAGCGACTTATTCATAATTTATTAATGGACACCTTAGTCAAATCATCTTGCCTGCAAATTTATTATTCGTAATTCAATTCACCGAATAGACTGTACATTAGGTCCCCTTTCAGAACCTCAAATGGAAGGTCCACGTAGTCATTCCGGTGACGCGGTAGAGCTTTACCATCGTGAGGTGCATTTTTAGTATGTCCCTGCACTTGCTCCCCGTTCTCTTTGATGTAAGGCAGTACAACGATTCGTCCATGGTTCTTGGATAGAATCGTACCTTCAAGCCACATCGCTTCTCCAGTCTCCGAATTACCTGAAGCACCTACTTGCTTCACTACCCACTGCGGAACATTG
This sequence comes from Pseudomonas sp. NFX183, assembly GCF_047943075.1. Lineage (NCBI taxonomy): Bacteria > Pseudomonadati > Pseudomonadota > Gammaproteobacteria > Pseudomonadales > Pseudomonadaceae > Pseudomonas > Pseudomonas sp. NFX183. The sequence continues at coordinate 5,303,324 of NZ_CP181333.1, forward strand.
CTATTCTCGTACCAAAACACAAAGCTACCCACGATCAAAACCCGCTGCCCTCGATGCAGGGCATCTGCGAGCAATAGTTTTACGCTTGAAAGATGTAGTAGCTTATTTGCGCGAGGAAGAAGGGCATCACGAATTGCAGCTTTGGTTCGGCCCCAGTGGTCGGTACCACTCATCCCAAACCCTCGCGCGATTTTCTCGCGGTAAGCATAGACGGCCACCTTGTGACTATTACCTCCAAAGCTGCGCCAAGTGTTATTCCCCTCGCATTCAAGACGCACGCCGTACCGCGCCAAGAAAACCAGCTGAACATAGGGGTGTTGCAGTAGGCATTTATGAAGTTCTGCTCTTAGGACGTCATTATCACCCAAGACAGTCAGGTCATCCTGTCGAGGTCGAGGGTCCGCTTCATGACGCTTGATAGCTTCCATCAACATGAGCCTTTCCTCGCTCATCAAACGTTCTTCAGCTGTCAGCGCTTTTTGCACCTTCAAACGCATCGACTCGGTCTGTTGAAATGGCAAGGTTAGATTGTTTACAGCATGTTCAAGCAGCAGATTTGTGGATTTGGCCTCCGTGACAGCAGTGTCGTAATCTCGATAGATAATCGAACCAAAGCCGCCCTGAGCGACCTCGTCGCGACGAAGGTACCAATCAATATTCCCGTCCGGCTTCAGCTGTAACTCAAACATATGCCAGACGGCATCATTTTTGACGCATGGCTGTGGCCAGCAACCCAATACGGGTAGGCGGTCACGGTGTCGCCTCAATGACTTCATGGTAAGTCGCTCTGTTTACCTGGATGCTTGATCTTAGGCAGAAGCATTCCTACAAAGCCATTAGTTCTACTCAATCTTTCTTTTAGCGATCGTTGTAAGCTGCCTCCGTCACGCTGTCTTAGAAAGGGCTGCCTTTATACGCCGTCGATCGAAGCTGTCCATGCCAGTCAGATTGTGACCGGAAGTAGTCTGTCAGATTATTTATATTGAACATCATCAGGGTTGCTGCTGGCTAGCTCGATTCTGAACTGTTGGACGGCCGCTTTCGACCGATTCTGTTGAAAAAGTCGGTCTGCCCAAACTGCCTGATCATTGACTGGAGAAAACACCTTTTTTGCACGCTGCTACGTGAAATCCGAGTCCGGAAGCCTCTGCCTAAAGTAAAGATTTCAATCTCGGGGGCGTACTTTTCTGATGCGCAAACCATGGCCGGCTTTTTCAACAGAATCGACCCAAAGCAGCCATTGGGCGAAATCGTAGACACCTCATAGGCAAGCTTTTGTCGATTCAGAAACGCCACGCGGCGCATACCTTAGGTGAATTCCTGTTTTCGAATTTCGCACTCGGCTAGTACATTTTCTAGCCAAGATTCATACCAGTACCACGTGTTCATTACGGTGACACCAAAACCTTTCCCTTGTTTCTTTGCATCGTGGAACTGCCACATTTGGGTGTGATGCATCATATTGAATCGTGGGTAGCCCGAATTTTTTACTTTTTCAACAATCTTTGAAGGTAAGAATTTAGGGCGCTCAATCTCTTTGATTTGAATATACTTAGTATTCATGCCCTGAGCCATTTCAGATCCCGGCTTAATGAATTCAATAACCTGATCTGCCTGGCCCTTGTGGTTCGCAGTTTTAGGAACAAAAAAAACACGATATGAGAATTTTGGATCATTAAACTCCTTATCGGTCAAAGTCAAATCAAATGCAGTTATATAAGCACGAATGTTTTCAGGAAGGCCGTCCGCTTGTGATAGTCTATCTACTTGATCCTTGTTTAATGACGAGAATTGCAGGCTAAAAGACAAATGCTTATCTATTCCAAAGCTATCACCAAATAACGACTTAATTAGTTCATTGTAGTTTAGGCAGCAAGCCTGAAATCTAGCGCTTAACAATTGATCTATTCTAGTCGTCATTTGGTGTTCGATCTCATGCCTCAATCCGATTAGAAATCTGAGGTTGTTCGCAGCACTCACATCAACTGGTGATTCTGCTTGATTCAAACACTTCTCTAGCTCCCAATGCTTTACAGCACCCTTAGAAGTTTTTTGAAATCTTTTCCGCTTCCCTACTAACTTAAAGTAGCGATATTCAACCCCTTTTTTACGGTAAAAAGCATGGAGCAGATAAGTCCAAGAAATCATCATCAGAACTATAAATATCTCGGATTTAAATGTGAGCGCAGGGTTGTTGAATATCTGGACTGAAGCGAGGGCTGCTTCTCTCGATTTTTTTATAAGCTCACCGGCCACAGAACCAACCGATCGCACTCTTTTCGCTGGTACCATTCTCATTATCCTTAATTTGAATCACATGTGGTTAACATACGGCTATGAGGATGACCGTTGCCCGCGCTCAGCACCAGCCTTTTGCTCCGAAATCATAGCGATAGATCTCGGGAAATCTAGGCTGCGCTTGCGGTTTGATGAGTTGAGTGGTGGTCTCGATCCGACACTTAGCCGAACGTGGATGGGCGAATTTGAGGCTATCCTGTGAATTGAATTAGAAATGCCGCTTCCAGGGCTGCCACGACCCTTTTGCACGAGCGACCGCTCTTGGCCGATTCTGTTGAAAAAGTCGGTCTGCCCAAACTGCCTGATCATTGACTGGCGAAAACACCTTTTTTGCACGCTGCTAGGTGAAATCCGAGTCCGGAAGCCTCTGCCTAAAGTAAAGATTTCAATCTCGGACGCGTACTTTTCTGATGCGCAAACCATGGCCGACTTAATCGGCCGAAAGCAGTCAGTCAGTCAGAAGAATTAATATTGCCCATCATCAGGCTTACCGGCAGCGATACTGAAATGACATAGAAGTGGCTTAGCCGGCACTTGAACCCTTGAGCTTGGCTAGGCCCTGTTTGATATGGCCGGCGTTTTCACCAATCGTTTGCAGTGCTCCGCGGACATTCTCCCCCACCTCTGACGCCCCCTGCAGTTCGACATGCAGTGTCAGCTCCATCAAGGCGGCCTCAAGCCCCAACTGGTTGGTGTACATCCTCTCCACTACATCTGACAGCGAATAATCACCTGGCATGGCGTCGACTCCTTTCGAAAAAAGTACAAGCATAGTACCGGTAGTGCCCTTGTCAGGCAGGAATCGCAAATTGCTACAAAGCGAAGCGACTACGGCAGGTTAGACAAGCTGGCCGGTGCATTGGAGGAGGGCTATGCCCTATGCATCATCGGATCGACTATCCAACAGTAGGCGACGATGCGCAAAATCCATTCCGCAATCGATGCAGAGCCGCCCGATTTTAGAGGCCTCTAAGGCCGATTAAAAATTGATGACGCGGAATTGAATTCTGCCTAATTACTTGATTAGTAACACTATTTTGGTGGATTGCAAATCCGCCTACGCCGGTTCGATTCCGACCTCGGCCTCCACTCTTAGAAACCCCGTAGATTAACGTCTAAGGGGTTTTTTATTGCCTGCGGGAAAAGGGTCGCGTACCAAAACTTTTGGGTAGGCGTACCAAAACTTTTCTATTTTGTTGGGTTAGCGATAGCACCGACGCGGACGTAAATCTTCTTCGTAGTCTCCTGTTTCGAGTGTCCAAGCAGCCGGCTGGCATCGCCTAGGTCGAGGATTTCAGAGGCGGCCTTCGGTCGGATATCCCTGAACTGAAATCCGGCGATTTTGTGAGCCAGGGCCTGGTCTCCATTGGCAACGGCTTCCGCTACCGCTTTCGACCTCGCGTCATCCCCACCGCTGGCATAGCATCCGCTCGGATACCTTCTTTCCCGACTTGTTCACGATCAGATAGCCGGAATTGTATTTCTTCGGCCTAGCGATGATTCGCTCAATGAGCAAGCCGAGGCTGTTCTTTTGCCCATCAACTTCCATGAGGATCCTGATCTTCTTGGATGTCTTGCCCTGGCCAACCCGCAAATACACCCCTTCGACATCCTCAATCCGCATCAGCCGAACATCGGCGGGCCTCTGGCCCGTCAGATAGGCGAGATCCATCGCCTCCTGCAACTCGATCTCGCCTTTTGGTAGACAGCCTTCCAGACCACGTCGTTGGCGTAGTAATCGCGTGGCGTCTCCTTGTTCTTTCGCACGCCCTGGCAGGGGGGGCTCCCTGTCGGTCAAACCCCACTCACGAGCAATGTTGAACACATGAGAAAGCAGCGCGATCTCCCGGTTTGCTCTTGTCTTGGCCGTTCGCTTATCCCGATATGCTGCGATCATGAACGGCGTTATCGCGTCGATTGGGATCTCATCAAAAACTGGTCGTAACTGGCGGAGCTCGGCTGCATTGTCGCGCTGTGTGCGCTCTGACTTTTTCGGAATAATGTCCCGTTTGTACCTGTCGAAAATCCCGCTCATTATTTTCAGATCGGCCGGGATTGCTTTCGCCTCAAGTTCCGCCCACTTCAAGCGGGCTTGGGTCAAGTCGCGGCCCAACTGGATATCAACTCCGTCGGTACCGCGATAGATATAGCTGACCCACACCTGACCATTTTTACGCTTGCGATTTACCTGATACATCCGTTGGGGGAGGTGGCGGTTGTGGGCCTTCCGTGGGCGCATTTCATTTCACTCGTGATAGGTCAAAAGCCCACTGGGGAGCTTCTGTGGGCGACTTGTTCTGTGAATCTGCCGGCGTCCCCAGCTGCATTCTTGCGTAGAGGCGTCCAACTAGCGGGCGCTTGCCTCGGCTTTCGACGTAGTGCCAATACCGGTCGTCAAGCCATCGGCGCTGCCATGCTCTGGCCTTGTACCCGGTGATCTCAGCGAGCTCGTCGTCTGAGAGGATCTCTGTTTCCATATTTACCTCCCGCCGGCCGCCGTGGGCCGCGCTGTTTTAATGAAGTGAACGATTAAACCGGAGGTGATCAGCATCCAGCCGCAGGTGCCGGCGAAGGCGTAGAGGATGTCGGCCGTTCCGCCGTCCGCCAGAAGGCGTGGGGCGATCCAAAAGAACCAGCCGCCGCTTCCGACCAGGTACAGCAAAGCGCCCAGCAGGGGCAGGGTGAGTTTGATTGCGAACATGTGGTGTCCTTGCCGCGGTGGGCGGCAGAAGGTGGGCCTGCCGCTAGACGGCAGGATGTAATGGGGGTTGTTACATCAAGGAGGCTAAATAGGCCTCTGCGATTTGCTTACGCAGTTCCTGACGCTCGTGAAGGTTGATGAGGCGTCGCATAAGTAGGCGGTTAGTCCATCTGTCGTAGTCGCGGAAGAAGCGATTTCTGGATTTGCGGCTGGCCACAGGGACAATGGCGATGACTGCTTCTGCAAAGTTTTTCATGAGGTACTCCTAGTGTGATGAGCCCCTATGTTCAACGCGGCGAACTGACGGTTTCCCGACTATTTGCAGTTGGCATTCATGACCTCGGCCCCTTGTAGATGAAGACGCAGGCGAACCAGAGGGTGGCTGGCACCGTGCGCAAGATCATGGCGTCACCTCACCGCGTGCCCACCAGCAGACAGGGCCGTCATCGGTGTCGTGGATCGCCAGGCAGAACCAACCTTCACCTTCAGGGCGGTCAGGATCCCATTAAGTGCAGTCCGGATCACCAGCTTCGAAACAGCGCTCAGACACCGCTTCGTCGCTGTGGTATTGGAGCTGCACCATCTTCACCTTCAATTGCTGTGCAGCGAATCAGGCCTTTCACTCATCACCGTCGCCCTCGTCGAAATCGGGCATTCCTCGCCGGGCCATGCCCGGGCAGTGGAGTTGATTGGTTTGAACTGCTGATTCCACGAGGTGCCGAAACAGCTACCACCCAGAGGACATATCGATGACTGAAGAAAAGAAGAAAGAACCCGAGCAAGAAACCCCGGCGCATTCCACCGAGGAAGAGCGGGAGCGCCTGAAGGACTTCAACAAAGACGGCATACCGCCTGGCGCTTGCTGATCAGCTCGCCAATTGACGCAATAGCCGCCGGCCAATCCAGCGAACCACGGTGACGGCCTTGCTGTCGCCGATCGCCTTGTAGCGGGGACCGTCCGGGCACTCGCTGGCTGGCTTGCTGCTTTCAATAGAGTACTGGACGCATGAAGCTTCTCTCAGTACTGACGATGAATCTCTTCTCCGCCGCCAGTGCGAAAGTACTCACGCATTCGGGGTCAGTTTTGGACTCTTCGCGATAACGCTCGTACTCCGCAAGGCTCGGAAAGCTGAAAAGGCAATAGGCGACGTTATTAGCACCCTCGGCAGGAAGGAAGTACCCGTGGTGGGTGCCTCCCATTCGGTTGACTATGCCAATCCAAAGTCTCGAATAGTTTTCAAAGGCGTCGATTTGGTAAGGGTCAATCTGATACTTCAGGTGGCAGGTGATCACGCTAGTCGTCCTTGTATAGTTTGAATGAGCAGTTTAATGGACATCCATGTGATAGGTAAAACCCGACTAGGTGCTGGGCTTTTTGCATCTGCCACCGCCGTGCTACGGTTCCGCCAAATCAAAGAGTCAACGACGACAAAACACATTAGCGTTTGCCGGTGGGTCGGGCATCGTTGGGCGGACTGCCACAAGGTGGTTTCGCGAGCGATAGCCCGGTATGCCCTTGCAGGTGGCGCCCGGCTTGAGCGTGATGCTTTCGCTGTCAGCCGTGCTGGCCTCAACGGCGGTTCCCCGTTTTCAGCCGGGCTGTATAGGCCCCAGCTACTTGCGAACGCCGAGGCGTATCTGGATGAATTGCGCCGCGCAGGCGCGGTTATTCGCGAAGACATTGAGTTACCGTCACCTGGTGACAACACGAGGCAACTTTCAAAGTGAAAAAGGAACGGCTCTATTCAACTAAATAGATCCGTTCCTTTATCAGTCATGGAAGCAAATAACGCGATTTATACCGACGCTGCACTATTAAAAGGCTGACAGCGAAAGTAGATTTGATCACGCCCTTCGATTATGGCGTGACAGTTATCCCCCAAACGGCCCACTCTTTATCTGCTCGCCTTTTTTCGCACAAGAGGGCGGGTTGGACATGCCGAAGGTCAAGATATTGCCGCCGTTGATAATGCAGTTGAATTGCTTGTTATCGTTGGTTTTCAGCAATACGTAGGTATTGGTGCCCTGGGTTTGACGATTGACAATAGTCAGGTCCGCAGGGGCGTAGCCCAGTGCGCCGGCGCTTTGCGATTTCACGTCATCATCGCTCAACATGTTGGTCTTGCCTGCGAGCGCATTGCAGCCGCCCAACAACGCCACAGTGATGACCAGTGCAAATAACTTGTGCAGTGACATGTTCCTTATCCTTTTGCCTATAACACGTGAATTAAGCGCTTATGCGGTTCAGCTATCGTCAATTAACAGCGCAAGTGATAAACCTGCGCTGTTGTTTCGCGATGGCTGTTAACAAGCGTCAATTATAAAATGTTACAAAAAGTTCCAGAGAGAAATCTCTTGTCTCTCCGTCTCCATTACTTGTCTGTGTGTCTCGTCGGTGACCCCCGCACCGTCATCGCCTGCGAACCCTCGCAGTTGAACCTGTAAGAAAATGTAACCGTTCGTCGGAACCCACGCACTATCAAAGGGATACAGAGGTCGATCTACAGAACAAATAAGACAGGTAGCTATGCGATCTCTAATTTTGGATATGCCTAACGGGCGCCAGCTCGTAGAAGAACTGGACCTGGCAACGGAGCAGATGATGGCGACGCCCGTCGAGCAAATTGGCGGTGAACAATGGCAGGCGGCATTTGCCAGGCAGCAACGGGCGTTCAGGCTGTGGAGCGATTATCTGCATTGCAAGGCTGACGGCAGGGGGCTGGACTGTCCTCGTAAGGTTGCTTAGGCGTTTGACTGTCAGTTACAAGAAGGGCATGCCTTGCTCTGCAGACGGGCGGGCCTGGCACCACGCATCCTTGGAGTAGCGAGCCCATGTCAAACGCCGCCAGCATGTTTACGCGACAGTTCTTTCACGGCACTCGGGCTGACCTCGAGCCGGGAGACATGATCCGCGTTGGTTATCCGTCCAATTTCACCGAAGGGCGTGCGCTGTCCTGGGTCTATTTTGCGGGCACGTTGGACGCCGCTATCTGGGGGGCCGAACTGGCACTTGGCGATGAGCGCGAACGCATTTATGTCGTAGAGCCCACGGGCCCGACCGTGGACGATCCCAACGTCACGGATAATAAGTTTCCCGGCAATCCGACGCTGTCCTATCGCTCCCGCGATCCACTGCGGGTCGTCGCCGAAGTGACCCAGTGGCAAGGGCATTCGCCAGAGCGGTTGCAGCAAATGAAGGACAATCTTGCCCGTTTAAGGGCCGAGGGCGGCGATGTCATCCTCGACTGATGGACCGGTACCTGCGCGTTGAATAGCGACTAAGCCTGGGCCTCGGACCTGGTGATACGCTGCGCTTTGACCTCATCTGCATACAGGCCAATTTTCCCTTGCTGAGCTGTCAGCAACGTGCATATTTTCATCAACGCCACCGCTTCGGCCGGCGTCCTGCCAGTGCCGGCCATGGCCGTCAGTTCAACCACTGACCAGCCGATAACAGCCGCCGCATCTTCTAGGTCATAAAACAGTTCTTGCTGCGCAGTCCTGAGCCCATCGAGCCCCTGCATCAATTCTTCCATCTGCTACCTACCTGACATTGGTTGAAGTCCAATCCATTCACCCCCATCCCTCTTTCAGCCAGGTCTGGGGATTACCAAATACCTCATGAAATCCCGTGCGTCCTGCCCTCACTTGCCCCCAGTGACGTCAAGAAACGTGCCGGTAATGAACGACGCTTCATCGCTCGCCAGCCACAGGATAGCCCGCGCAACTTCTTCGGGTTGTCCGCCGCGGCCCATGGGGATTGAGTCCTTGACCCGATCCACCCGACCCGGCTCTCCGCCACTGGCGTGCATGTCGGTGTAGATATGGCCGGGGCGGATGCAGTTGACGCGGATGCCGTCTCGCGCAACTTCTTTGGCGAAGCCGATGGTGAACGTCTCCAGGGCGCCTTTTGAGGCAGCGTAGTCGATATATTCGTTCGGACTGCCAAGCCGGGCCGCGCCCGAGGATACGTTGATTACAACGCCGCCGCGGCCGTTATGGCGATGGGACATGCGTTTGACCGCTTGTTGCGCACACAGCATCGGGCCGATGGCATTGACCGCGAAGATGCGCTGCATGCGTGCAAAGTCGAGGTCTTCGAGGCGCGATTGTGGTCCGAGTATGCCCGCGTTGTTGACCAGCACATCGATGCGGCCGAACTCGCGGTCAATCGCGGCGAATAACGCCGCGACCTGCTCCGGCTCTGCGCTATCGGCGCGGACCACCAGCGCTCGCCGTCCGGCGGCTTTCACGTCATTCGCCACGGCCAGGGCGGCGGCCTCGTCGGACACGTAGCTGATCGCGACATCGTAGCCGCGCGCGGCGGCCAGACGTGCGGTGGCCGCACCGACGCCGCGGCTGCCACCGGTAATCAGGATGACAGGGGCCTGGGGAAGGGTGCTCATAACGCGTAAACCTCACTGTGTGACAGCAACGGACGGCCTCAGCCGATAAGTACAGTGCCGAGCGCAATCACCGCACAGGCCAGAAACTTGCGCAGCGTGAATGCCTCGCCGAGAAACCGATAACCGATCAGCGCGGCAAACAACACGCTGGTTTCGCGCAATGCAGACACCGCGCCCATGGGCGCAGTGGACATGGCGTAGATGATGATCCCGTAGGCCAGCAGCGAGACCAGTCCGCCGCCCAAAGCCGTCGCGACACCGGGCCGCCAGCTGAACAAACTGCGCGTCCCACGTAAACCGATATACACCAGAGGCATCAACACGCCCCACAACGCGCACATCCACACGGTATACGCCAGAGGCGCGCCAGACAGCCGTGCGCCAACACCGTCGGTCACGCTGTAAGCCGCAATAAAAACCCCAGTGCCCAATGCGTACGGCAGGCTGGGAACGGCAAGCCTGCGTTTATTGAGCGCCAGGGAAATGATGCCGCCAGACACCAGCGCAATGCCCAGCAGCGCAGCGCCGGTGACTGCTTCCCCGACAAAAACCGCAGCACTCAGGGCGATCAGAATAGGCGAGGAACCGCGGGAAATCGGATAGGTTTGCCCCAGGTCGCCAACCTTGTAGCTGCGTACCAGAAACAGGTTATAGCCCACATGCAGTACCGCCGACAGCCCGGCGTAGCACCAACTGGCCCGGGCGGGCGGCGCCAGGAACGGCGCGATGAGCACGCTGGCAGTGGCCACCGCCAGGCACATCACCGTCATCGACCACAACCTGTCGGCGCCGCCACGCAGCAGCGCGTTCCAGCTGGCGTGCAGGAGGGCGGCGAACAGAATGAGCAAAACGATATGAAAAGGCATGCGCCATCCTAAGCAACGGCGCGCCTGCACTAAAGCGAAGTCCCCTCATCCTGGCATGAGCAAACGTTCATGCTTTAGCGGTAACTCAGTTGAGCCTGCTGTGACGCTTCCATCAGCCAGTGACGAAAACTGACGACGTGGGGCTGCGATTCGATGCCTTTTGGGCAGACAAAATAGTAGGCCACCGGGGAGTCGAACGGCACATCAAACAGCCTGACCAAACTGCCGTCGCGGATCTGCGCTTCGACATGCCCGCTGCGCGCAAGCGCGACGCCCTGGCCCAGCAGCGCAGCCTCGATGGTCATGTTGGTGTCTGCAAACCGCACACTTTCCTTGAGCGCCGCGATGCCCGTGCCGACATGCTGGAACCAGGCCTCCCACTTCGGCACCAAGTCTGCGCCGTCGCGCGTCAGCAATGGGTAACGCAATAACTGCGCAGGCGTTTGTGGCATGCCAAAGCGGTGCAGGAGATCGGGGCTGGCCACGGGGAAAATCTGTTCCCTGAGCAGAAACTCCGAGTGCAGGCCCGGATAATTGCCATTGCCCAGGCGGATCGCCACGTCAGATTCACTGCTGGAAAAGGTGATGGCCTTGTCGCTGGTTTCCAGCGTGATCAGAATTTCCGGGTGCTGCTGCGACAGACTCGGCAACCTGGGAAGCAGCCATTTGAGCGCAAAGGAGTAAGTGGTGCTGACCTTGAGGCGCACCCGGCCTTTGTGTTCCCGAAGGTCAGACAGGGTGGCTTGCAGGTTCATGAAAAACTCACGCACGATCGGCGCTAGCGCGGCGCCGGCGGGTGTCAATGTCAGCGACTTGCCGCGCTGAAAAAGCTCCAGACCCCAAATCGCTTCGAGGTGTTTTAACTGATGGCTGACAGCACTTTGGGTGACATGCAGTTCCTGCGACGCCGAGGTGAAGGTGGCATGCCGTGTGGCAACCTCAAAGGCGCGCAAGGTGGCGGTGGGCGGTAAGTCTCTCATCGAATGCAAGCCGGTAGCCATGAATGAAGGCTCATGGTAGTTGATTTGCCGCCAATCGCCTGCTCACCGTGTCCATCCCAGCCCCAGTGCCTTGTGCAGCGACGCAAAATCCTTCAGTAGCTCTGCGTCCGCGGAGATCCGGCTTTCTTGCGCCTGATAGCGCGTGCGCTCCGCATCCAGCCAATCCAGCGTACTCGCGGTACCTGCACGGTAACGCTGACGCGTCAGGTCGGCTGCACGCACTGCGGAAGATTCCACCGTGCGCAACAGCAGCACGTTCTGGCGCTGGTGCCCATAACGCGCCAACGCCACGTCGGCATCGCGCAAGGCACTCAACACCACGCTTTTATAGTTGGCCAGGGCCTCGTCACGTCCAGCCTCTGCCCCTTTGACGCTGGCGGCAACACGGCCGAAATCCAGCGCGTTCCAGGTGATCCGAGGCAGGATCAACCAGGTGCCGTTGTCCTTGCGTGCAAGGTGCCCCGGGTCACCGGCCGAGAATGACAAGTCGCCCATCAAGCTCAGTTTGGGAAACCAGTCTGCGGTCTTCTCGCCAATCTGGGCATTGCTCGATGCCAGTTTGCGTTCGGCGATGCGGATGTCCGGGCGTGCCTTCAAGAGTGCGGCCGGGTCGGCGACCGGCACCGCCTCCGGGATAGAAGGCAGGGGCTGCGCGGTGGCCAGTTGGCTGTCCAGCTCGCCGGGTTCCAGGCCGCAGAGCAGGCCAAGCTGGTCGAGCGATTCGACGATGGCGGCTTGCAGCGGCAGGCGTTGGGCCTGGGTGTTTTGGGCCTGTGTCAGTACCTGCTCCAGTTGCAGTTGCGAGGCCACGCCGCGCTCGCGCCGTTGCTGGGTGAGGTCCAGGGCCTGGTTTTCGATGCCGACGCTGGCGTCGACCAATGCCAGGCGTGCTTGCTGGTCGCGCAGGTCGGTGTAGGCCTGCACTATTTCCGCAGCCAATTGCACTTGGGCGTCAGCCAGCTGGGCTTGGGAGGCGTCGGCCTCGGCTTGGGCGGCTTCGACTGCACGGCGTGTGCCGCCAAACAGGTCGGCCTCCCAGCTGGCATCGAAACCGGCGAGGTACAGGCTCAACGGGCCGCGGCCACCGCCATTGCTGCCACCCAGCGCGGAGGTGTCTGGGGAGCGCAGTTTGAGCATCGCGGCATCCCCGGTGACCTTGGGCATTGCGTTGGCTTGCGCGCCGCTGAGGCTTGCGCGGGACTGCTTGAGGCGCGCCTGGGCCGTGGCAATGTCCGGGCTGTTTTGCAGGGCTTGCTCCACCAATTGGTTCAGTTGCGCGTCGCCCAGGGTTCGCCACCACTGCGCGACACCGGGAGCGCTTACCGATGCGCTGTCAGCGTGCGGCAGGTGCCCGGCCGCCAGGGTTTTTGGCGCGACGTTGGGGGCGCCGTGGTAGTCCGGGCCGACGGTGCAAGCCGACAACAGGCCGACAGTCAGCAAGAGGGGAAGGGTGCGAGGAATCATCGTTGTACCGTGCGCTTTTTCAGGATGAAGATCAGGGGCAGGCACGCCAGCATCGCGAGGCCCAGTACATAAAACGAGTCGTTGTAGGCCATCACCGAGGCTTGTTGCGCAATGTCATTGGCCAGTTGTGCGAACGCCTGCACCTGCGCTGTCGATGCATCGCCGGTTTGCGCGAGGTAGCTGGCGGTGTGGCTGGCCATGTGGTCCTGCGCCAACTGGCTGTTGGCCTGGATGCCTTCGCGCAGCCTGTCGTCATGAAAATGGCTGCGCCGGTCCATCAGCACGCCGAGCAAGGCCAAGCCGATGGTGCCGCCCAGGTTGCGCGACATATTGTAAAGCCCGGCGGCGTCCCCGGCGTCACGGGTCTCGACCGAACGCATCGACAGTTGGCTGAGCGGCATCATCACCAGAATCTGCCCAAAACCACGCAACAACTGCGACCAGACAAAGTCGTGCCCGACACTCTCTGTGGTGAGTTGGGTGTCGACAAAGCAGCTGGCCCAATACAGCAACAGCCCGGCCCCGACCATCCAGCGCAGGTCATAGCGGCCGAGCATGCGCGGCAAAATGGGCATCAGCAAAAACGCCGGTATGCCCGACAGCAACATGATCGCGCCGGACTGCTGCGCGTTGTAGCCCGAGAGGATGCCCAGGAACTGCGGCACCAGATACGCCGTGCCATAAATCCCGGCGCCCACGGCGGTACCGATCAACAGCACGCTGCCAAAGCTCTTGTTCAGCACCAGTTGCAGTCGCACGATCGGCGTACTCGAGCGCAACTGCCCGACCGCAATCAGGAAAAAGCCGATCACCGTGGCGATGCTCAGCCACGTGATCAGCAGCGAGTCGAACCAATGCTCACGCTGGCCTTCTTCCAGTACCACCGTCAGCGAACTCAGGCCCATGGCCAGGCCGAGGATGCCCAACCAGTCGGCACTGATGAAGCGTTGCAGGTTCATGCGCTCGCTTGGCAGGCCGGTGATCAGCAGGGTGATCAGGGCGATGCTGATGGGCAGATTGAGAAAGAAGCACCAGCGCCAGTTGATGTTTTCCGTGAGCCAGCCGCCGATGACCGGGCCGAGCAAGGGGCCGAGGATCACGGTCATGCCAAACATCGTGGTGCCGATGGCCAACTGGTGCGGCGGCAGGCGCGTGCGCACGATGGTTTGCGCGGTGGGAATCATCGCGCCGCCGGCGAAGCCCTGGCCGATGCGCCCGGCGATCATGGCGCCGAGGCTTGAGGACAGGCCACAGAACATCGAAAACGCAGTAAACATCAAGGCCGTGCCGATCAGGAACCGGCGCAGGCCGAACACCCGGGTCAGCCAGGCGGCGAGGGGGATCATGACGATTTCCGACATCAGATAGCCCGTGGCGATCCACGTGCCTTCGGTGCCGGTTGCGCCGATTTGCCCTTGAATCTGTGGCAGCGCCGAGTTGGTGATCGACACGTCCAGCGTCGCCAGCAGGGCGCCGAGTGCGCCGGCAGCCACGGCGATCCAGTCGGTCAGCGAGGCGTTGCGCGGTTTTTCTGTGGCCTCGGCCATCAGCGCTTCAGCCATGATTGGCGTCCGCGGCATGGGTGCGGGTGTCGACGTCAACGGTTGCCGACAGGCCAGGCATCAACGCCGCGCGCACCTCATCGGGTATGTCCAGCGAGATGCGCACCGGTACGCGTTGCACGATTTTGGTGAAGTTGCCGGTGGCATTCGACGGCGGCAGCAGCGCGAACTGCGCCCCGGTGCCCGGAGACAGGCTGTCGATATGGCCTTGCAGATCACGCCCTGGCAGCGCGTCCACGTGCACGCTGACAGATTGGCCGGGGCGCATGTCGCCGATCTGGGTTTCCTTGTAGTTGGCGGTCAGGTAAATCGCGCTGATCGGCACCACTGTCAGCAAGCGAGTGCCGGGCTGCACGTACTGACCGACACGCACGCCGCGGTCGGCCACGCGCCCGTCCAGCGGGCTGCGAATCACTGCGTCATCCACGTCCAGTTGGCTTTGCGCCTCGCTGGCCTTGGCCACGCCGAGTTGCGCCTGGGCTTGTTTGAGTTGTGCTTCAAGCGTGCCATAGCGGGTCTGACTGGAGCGCAAGGCGGCCTGCTTGGCCGCCACGGTGCTGCGGGCCTGGGACAATTGGTTATTCAGCTGCGCCAGGCGCTCTTCCGGCTCGGCACCTGAACGCGCCAGCGGGGCGTAGCGCGCGACTTCGGTCTGTGCGTGTTTTGCATCGGCCTCGGCGCCTTGCAACTGCGCGCGCGCTTCGGCAATGGTCGAGTCCTGCTGCACCAGGTCGGCCTGGGCCTTGGCGTAGTCGGCCGTGCGCGCGGCGATTGTTGCCGAGGCTTCATCGCTGACGGCCTGGTATTTGCGCGCATCCAGGCGCACCAGCACATCGCCGCGCTTTACGTCCTGGTTGTCGCTGACCAGCACTTGGGCCACGTAGCCATTGATTTTGGGCGCCACACTGATGCTGTCGGCTTGCAGGTAGGCGTCGTCGGTGGTCTGGATGAAACGTCCGGTGAGCCACCACCAGGCAGCCCAACCCACAGCACCCACAAGTGCGACGGTGGCGATGGTCAGCAGTATCCGTCGAGCCTTGCCGCGTTGACGGTTGACGGTGTCTTCAGGAATGACCTGAGGCGAGGGAGGTGCAGCGGACATCGGGTCACTCCAGATTTATAACAGATGGAATAAATTCCATTTTTCGCGAATTTTTGTCAACTGGTATATTTTGGTCCGGTATTCGAAAGGAGCTGCACATGGCACGACATAAACCTGCCGCCGAGGGTGGTTATCAGCGTGGCGAAGAAACCCGCGCGCGTATTGTCGACGCGGCGGTCGTGGTCTTTGGCGAGCGCGGCTACGACGGCGCGTCGACCCGCGACATCGCCACGGCCGCGGGCGTCAACGCGCCGGCGATTCAGTACTATTTTGACGGCAAGGAAGGCATCTATCTGGAGTGTGTCGAGCACTTGATCACACTGCTGTGGCGCAAGATGGCGCCGTGCGTGGAGGCCGCCGAATGTGCGTTGGCTGATCAGGCCTCGGACGATAAAACCCTGATCGACGTGTCGCTGGGCATCCTCGGTACGGTGGTTTCCACCATCCAGGACAGCCCGCAAACCACCGCCTGGCGTGCGTTTCTTGACCGCCACCAGGCCGGCCTGTGTCCAGAAAGCGCGACAACCGCCTTTGAGGATCGCTTCAAGGCGCGCATTGGCCGGGTTATCCGCCAACTGATCGCGCGCCTGGCTGGTTTTGCGGTGGAGGACGAGCGCACAGTGATTCATTCGATGGCACTGTTCACCCAAGGCCTGGCATTCCGGGTGCAAAAACCCAAGCTGCTTGAGGCGTTGAAGTGGGCCGAGGTCAACCAGAAGGAAATGGAACTGGTGCGCGACGTGGTGCTGATGCAGGCCCGGTTTACCCTGGAAGGCCTGGTCAAGCAACGCGGCGTGATCGCTACGTGATGTGATGTTCAACCCCAGACAAGGACGCAACGATGTCGCTCTATACCGTTACCATTCCCTGCTTCGCCCAGATGCTGAACTCGCTCAAAGGCCTGCTCGCCAAAGGTGAGGCTCACGCTGCAGCGCTGGCTTTCGACCCGCAAGTTCTTCTCGATTCACGCCTGGCACCCGACATGCACCCCCTGGCGACTCAGGTTCGCTACGCCTGCACCCAGGCGCGCGAGGCGGTCGACCGGCTAAGCGGGCAGCCGCTGTCAACGCTGCAGGCACCGACCTCGATGGCTGAGGCGCTCGCACTGATCGACCAAACGCTGGCAGTGCTCGCCGGCGCTGATCGCAGCGTGATTGAGCGTCGGGCGGATGAATCCATCGCCATCGAACTCCCCGGTGGTATCTCCTTCCAGATGACCGGCAACGAATACGCCGTCAATTGGGCCACGCCGCAGTTCTATTTTCACCTGATGACCGCCTACAACATCCTGCGCCATAACGGCGTGCCGCTGGGCAAAGCGGACTATGTGCCGCACATGTTTGCGTATGTGCGTCAGGGCTGAACGCAGCATCAAGGGCGGCGGCGATTGGGGTTCTGCGCAGTGTCGAAACGTGCTGTGCGAGTGGTCTGCCGCCGCGCTTTTTTGCGGATGACCTGCGCCCAGATGCTGCGAAAATCGGCCAGCCGTTGTGAAATGTTGTGAAGCGTGCGGAATGGCCCTTTGCCCATGCTAACGTCCGCATCGGGGTATCGTCAGCACGACGATTTCATTCGTTCCATTGAGGGAGCAGCGCCGATGTCTACTACCGTAACGCCCGCGTCTGGCGGGTCGAACACGCCAAAGTCCTCGCCGTCGTCTTTCGACGACAAGTTGAACATTGCCAAGTCCAGCAAGGTCATTGCCGATTACATGCGCCAGACGGGCAAGTCGGCCGTCACCAAGCAGGAGCTGTCGCAACTGGCCAGCAATGCCTCAGGCAAGGTGCCAGCGAACGTTTCCGACGCTGCCAAGTACATGGAAAAACACCCGGATGTATTCACCGCCATCGAAACCCACGACGTGGCCGGCGCCGACAACCTGTCCGGTGTGTGGAACTTCGACTGGGCAGCCAATGGCGGGCTGAAGGGCACGGCGACCGATGCCATTGCCACCATGCAGGACACGTTTGACATGGCCATCGCCAAGTCTGCGCAGATCACTGAAATTTCCACCGCTAAAAAAGCCGAACTGGACTCGACCAAACAACGGCCGCAGAACTGAGACCGCAGGTTGTCAGCCACGCCCAAAACGGTTCCCGGCGCGTCAGTGGGGACCGTTTTCTGCCTGACCGGCGGTGAGTGTCACTCAATATCCGCAACTCAATCACGGCGCTGTGCCGACACTCATCGTTTGGCCTTTTTTGATGCGTTCAGCGCAGATTCAAGCAGCGTGAGCAACTATACCGGTCAGTGAAAGCACTCCACTCGCCACTGCCGGAGAAACCTTGATGCTTGTTATCGTCGGCGTACTTGCCAGCGTGGCCGTGTGGATCTGGTGGACCTATCCCCCGCGAGTTTCTCGACAACGCCAAAGTGTATTCCTCGATCCGCCCCTAGCTGTACGGGGCAGCCAGGGCTGCAACCGATTACTGTCGCAGGCAACCACCGCCGTCTGGATGCCGCGCCATGTTCATGTCTACCAGCCTGCTCTCAGCCTTCGTGCTGTTTGCCTTCGTGTCCTCGATCACACCCGGCCCCAACAACACGATGCTGCTGGCCTCGGGTGTGAACTTCGGGTTTCGCCGGTCGATGCCCCACGCGTTGGGAATCAGCATCGGCTTTATGCTGTTGGTGATTTCGGTGGGGCTCGGTCTGGGCGAAGTGTTCAAGGTATTTCCGTGGGCCTACACCCTGTTGCGGTATGTGGGCGCGGCTTACTTGTTGTACCTGGCGTGGAAGATTGCAACCTCCGGCGGCATGTCCGAGAGCGAAAACGAACACGCCAAACCCATGACCTTCCTCGGGGCGGCGGCGTTTCAATGGGTCAATCCCAAGGCGTGGATCATGGCGTTAGGGGCGATCACCACCTACACGCCGGCCGAGGGCTATGTGACCAACGTGCTGGTGATTGCCCTAGTGTTTGCGGTGGTCAACTTGCCCAGCGTGTGTGTCTGGGTGGTGTGCGGCACTGGCCTGCGCACTGTGCTGCGTGAACCGCGTTGGTTGCGTCTGTTCAACGTGTCGATGGCCGGGCTGCTGGTGGTGTCGCTGTACCCGATGCTCTTTGCGAGTTGATAAAGTTCGAGACGGTGACGCACTCACACGGGCGAGATGGTCGCCAGCAAGCCGATGCCGATGGTCAACACCAAAAAGCCGAACAGGAAAAGTGCCATCTTGGTCATAAGGCCTCCGAAGGGAAGGGAGCGACAGGAATGTCGGGTTGGCGCCATTGTCCGCCTCGAGGCGTTTTCGATACAGACGCAGATAGCAAAGAAAAAACCGTATCAGATGGCCCCGCAACTGCCCGGCAGCTGGCCTGGAAGGCGGGCGGGTTTCTAAAGATCAGGCACTCGGCTGGCGTTCAACAGCGCCGCCGGGGCAACCGCACGCCCAGGCACCACGCCTGGGGAATGCCGAGGGACAGCGCCTGCATTTGCCCCTAAGATAGCGCCCACTGCATCAACAATAAGCGTGGGCCAACCCTCGATGGAAAGACGCCAATTCAGCGGTGGCATGCAAGGCAAGAACCTGCGCTACCTGAATGACTCCCCCCAGCAGCGGCCGCCGGTTACCCGTGTGGGCTTCCTGCTGCTCGAACACTTCTCCCTGCCCGCATTCACCCAGACCCTCGACACGCTGATCACCGCCAACCTGCTGCGTCCCGAACTGTTTGCCACCCGTACGTTCGGTTGCGGCGACGGCGAGGTGATCAGCGACCTGGGCCTGGTGATCCGTCCCGATGCGCGCCTGGACGTGTCGGCATTGCCGCAGTTGGACCTGTTGGTGGTGTGCGGCGGCTTTCGTACCGAACTCAAGGCCGATGACGAATTCAGCCAGCTGTTACGCAGCGCCGCCGAACAGGCTGTCGCCCTTGCCGGGTTGTGGAACGGCGCCTGGTTTCTCGGCCTCGCCGGACTGCTGCAGGGCTATCGCTGCGCCATCCACCCGGAACATCGCCCGGCGCTGGCGGAGGTCTCCAAGGCCGCCCAAGTGACCAGCGAGCCCTATGTGATCGACCGTGACCGCCTGACGGCCTCCAGCCCCTCAGGCGCGTTTCACATGGCCCTGGACTGGATCAAGGGCCTGCACGGCAAGGCGCTGGTCGAGGGCATTGAAGACATTCTGGCGTTCGAGGAGTCGCGTTACCGACGCATCAAACCCACGGAAAATGTCTGCGTCAGTGCGCCGCTGCGTGAAGTGGTAAAGCTGATGGACGCCAACCTTGAAGAACCGCTGGAACTCGACCAGTTGGCCGTCTACGCCGGGCGCTCACGCCGTCAACTGGAGCGGCTGTTCAAGGAACAATTGGGCACCACGCCGCAGCGCTATTACATGGAACTGCGGGTCACCGAGGCGCGGCGCTTGTTGCAGCACACCGAACTGTCCCAAGTGGACGTGCTGGTGGCGTGCGGTTTTGTCTCGCCGAGCCATTTCAGCAAATGTTACAGCGCGTATTTCGGCTATCGCCCCTCCAAGGAGAAGCGGCTGGTCAAGTAGTCTACGCGCGTTGATTGTCTATCTGGACGACGTTCTATCAAGGAGTACCGATGCCTATAACACTGTCAGACCGCTACCGGGGCAGCCTGCTTGGGCTGGCCTGTGGCGACGCCGTCGGCACCACGGTTGAGTTTATGCCCCGCGGCACATTTGCCGCCGTGACGGACATGGTCGGAGGCGGGCCGTTCAGCTTGAAGCCTGGCCAGTGGACCGACGACACATCGATGGCCCTGTGCCTGGCCGAAAGCCTGTTGAGCAAGGGCGGCTTTGACGCGAAGGATCAGATGGGCCGGTACCTGAACTGGTGGCAATGGGGCTATTTGAGTGCCACGGGAGACTGCTTTGATATCGGCATGACCGTGCGCGAGGCCCTGGCGGCTTTCCAGCAGCATGGCGACCCATTTGCCGGTTCTACACACGCGTATTCGGCCGGCAATGGCTCGATGATGCGCCTCGCGCCTGTGGTGTTGTTCTTCTTCCCGAACCTGCAACGTGTGCGCACCTTTGCCATCGACAGTTCACGTACAACCCACGCGGCCCCAGAGGCCATCGAGTGTTGTGTGGTACTGGCGCAGGCGCTTTGCACGGCCTTGAGCGGCATGCCCAAAGACGAGGTGTTGCGCGTCTCGGACAGTGCGCTGACGGCGCCCAAAGTGCTGGCTATCGCCGCCGGCGAATACCGTAACAAGTCGCGTGGCGAGATTGTCGGTTCCGGCTATTCGGTTGCCTCGCTGGAAGCCGCGTTCTGGTGCTTTCACCACACCGACAGCTTTGCCGATGCCGTGCTCGCCGCTGCAAACCTGGGTGACGATGCGGACACCACGGCCGCCATCGTGGGCCAGTTGGCGGGCGCCCACTATGGCGTCCAAGGCATCCCCGCCAGCTGGCTGGAAAAATTATGGATGCGCGAGGAGATTCAACAGACGGCGGATGCCTTATCGGACGCCTCCAGGGCCGGCCACTGAGGCCCGCACCCGGCAGCGTTGCTCAGAATCGCCCCAGTCGATAGGGCGCAAGCGTGGGCAGCCCGGACAGCGAGGGGTGTGCGGCGGCCAGTTGCGCGACGATCTCCGCCGTCACCGCCGCTTGTGTCAAGCCCAAATGCTGGTGCCCAAAGGCAAGCAACACCTTGCCGTCGCACAGCCGATCAATGATCGGCAATGAGTCGGGCAGGGAAGGGCGAAACCCCATCCAGGCGGTCGCGTCCTGCGCGTTCAGGTCCTCACGGAACAACCCTTGGCTCAGCCGGTGCAATTGCCAGGCACGCTGCATATTCGCCGGGCGTTCGAGCCCTGCGAACTCGACGGTGCCGGCCAGGCGCAAGCCATCGGTCATGGGCGTCATGATGAACTTGCGCTCAAACGAGGTGACGGCAAATGGCAGGCGGTGCTGCTCCCTTGGCAGCATCAAGTGATAGCCGCGCTCCGTATCCAACGGCACTGTTTTACCCGTGAGTGCCGCGGTGAGTCTGGCCGAGTGAGCACCGCAGGCGATCAGCACCTGGCGCGCGGTGACGACGCCTTGATCGGTCATCAGCGACACGCCAGCGCCTTCCAGCCGCCCATCCAGCACGCGCTGCTGCACAAACTGCACGCCACTGGCCTGGGCGGCGCTCACCAGTGCGCAGACCACGGTGTACGGGTCAATAAAATGCCCGGTGGCGGGGAAAAACAGGCCGCCTCGGATAGCCTCGCTCAGTTGCGGCGCCACCTGGCGTATCGCATCGCCTGGCCAGAATTCCACCGCCACGTTCTGCTGCTGCATGCGCAGGCGCAATGCATCGATCGCCTCAGCTGACGCGGCGCGCTCAAACACCAGCAAGGAACCGTCTGGACGCAACAACTGTGGCCGGTCGATGCTCTGCAACAAGCGTTGCCACGCCGCCAGGCTGGCTTCATTCAGCGCGCGAATACCTGCGACCGTGCGCCGGTAGCGCGCCGGGCGCAGGTTCAGCAGCAGGCGCGCAAACCAGGGCAGGGCGCGCGGCAGGTATTTCCAGTCCAGGCGCAGCGGGCCCATGGGGTCCATCAGCATCGCCGGCAGGCGCTTGAGGATCGACACGTCGGCAATCGGAAACACCTGCTCGGTCGCCAAGTGCCCGGCATTGCCATAGGAGGCGCCCATACCGGGCTGCTGCGGGTCGATGACCACCACGCGCCGGCCTTGACGCGACAATTGCAACGCGCAGGCCACGCCGATGATCCCGGCGCCGATGACGACGGTGTCTGCAGTGTTGGAATCGGACATGGCCTAGGCCTCTCTCTGACCGTCGAGCAAACGCCTTAACTGCAACGGGTTGCCCTGTTGCAGCGCGCGAGGCAACAAGCCATCGGGGAAGTCCTGGTAGCACACCGGGCGCAAAAACCGCAGGATCGCCGCTGTGCCCACCGAGGTGCTGCGTGAGTCCGAGGTGGCAGGGAAAGGCCCGCCGTGGACCATGGCGTCACACACTTCTACACCCGTGGGCCAGCCGTTGACCAGCAGGCGCCCGGCCTTGCGTTCAAGCACCGGTAGCAAGGCTTTGGCACGTGCCACGTCCGCATCATCGAGGTGGAGTGTGGCAGTCAGTTGGCCTTCCAAGTGTTCCGTGACTTGGCGGACTTCATCTTCGCTGGCGCACACCACCACCAGCGATGCGGCGCCGAAGACTTCTGCTTGAAGGTGCTGATTGCGCAAAAAGTCGTGGGCCGGGGCGACGAACAGGTGCGCCTGCCCCTGGTTGGGGCCGTCGGCCGCCTGACCTGTTGCTGCAATCCGGGCATGTTCGGCCAGCTTACTCACGCCGCTTTGGTACGCGCGGAAAATACCCGGCGTCAGCATGGTTTGGGCCGCGCAACCGCGCAGCAACTGCGTTGCGCTGGCGATGAAAGCATCCAGTGCGCTGCCTGCGACGGCAATCACCAACCCAGGGTTGGTACAAAATTGCCCGGCGCCCTGAGTCAACGACGCAACAAACCCCTGCGCCAATGCTTCGCCACGTGCCTGCAACGCGGCAGGAAACAAATACACCGGGTTGATCGAGCTCATCTCGGCGTACACCGGGATCGGCTCCGGCCGCGCCTGCGCCGCCTGGGTCAATGCGATGCCAGCGGTGCGCGAACCGGTAAAACCCACGGCCTTGATGCGCGGGTCGGTGACCAGCGCGATGCCGATGTCCGTGCCCGCGCCGTAAAGCAGTGAAAACACCCCGTCGGGCAAACCACAGGCCTTCACCGCCTGGGCCACCGCGCGTCCGACCAGTTCACTGGTGCCGGGATGGGCACCGTGTGCCTTGACGACCACCGGGCAGCCGGCCGCCAGGGCCGATGCGGTATCACCGCCCGCCACCGAGAACGCCAAGGGGAAATTGCTCGCGCCAAACACGGCCACCGGTCCCAGTGGCACCTGCCGTTGACGCAAGTCTGGGCGTGGCAACGGCTGGCGCTCGGGCTGCGCGGTGTCGACACGCACGCCCAGCCATTCACCGGCGCGCACGGTGCGCGCAAAGCTACGCAACTGCGCGCAGGTGCGGCCGCGTTCGCCCTGGATGCGCGGGCGCGGCAGGCCCGTTTCGGCCATGGCGCGTTCAATCAACTCATCGCCGAGGGCTTCGATAGTGTCGGCAATGACGTCCAGAAAGCTGGCGCGCTCGGCCAGCGAGGTTTCGCGATACGTGTCGAACGCAGCCCACGCCAGGGCGCACGCCTGTTCGACATGCTCACGACTGCCGCCGGCGTAAGCCGGTTCCAGTGGCGCGTCGGTGGCGGGATTGATGGCCCGAATCGCTTCGCGATGGCCGGAAATTGCTTGCTGACCGATCAGCATCTTGCCCGTCAGAGTCATGGGGTCGTCCTGGAAAAATGAGGGTTGGCCGCTGTGAGAAGCACAGCGGCGCGCAAGGGCTCAGGCGAGGTTCTGTTCGGCCGACCAGTTGGCGTACCACTGGCGGAACAGCGCGTACTGGTGCTCGGCATAACGCCGCTGCGCATCACTGAGCACGTCGGTGTCGTTGAAGTGCAGGGCGTAACCCTGGTCACCGTTAAGCACCATCAAATGCTTGTAATACAGCACCAGGTCGCAGCCTTCGTCGAAGGAGGACAGCACGCCCAGCGCCGCTTCCAGTTCGCGGGCCAGGCGCCGCGCCTTGGCGTCACCTTTGGCGGCTTGCTTGCTCAGGGCCACCAGTTGCAGCACTTCGCGTGGCAGCGCATTGCCGATGCCGGTGATGGCGCCGGTGGCGTTGCAGTTGACGAAGCCATGCACCACCTGGGTGTCGACGCCGACCATCAAGGTCACGTTATCGTCCTGGGAGGTGATGTTTTCAGCCGCGTAACGCAGGTCGGCAGCGCCGCCGAATTCCTTGAAACCGATGAGGTTGGGGTGTTCGCGGCGCAGTTCGAAGAACAGGTCGGCGCGGGTGGCAAAACCGTAATACGGGCTGTTGTAGATCACCGCCGGCAGGTTTGGCGCGGCATTGAGGATGGCCGAGAAGTGCGCCTTTTGCGCGGTGGCCGACGCACCGCGTGAGAGCACGCGCGGGATCACCATCAGGCCATGGGCACCGACGTTGGCCGCGTGCGCTGCGTGGGCCACCGCCTCACGGCTGTTCACCGCACCCGTGCCGACAATGGTCGGCACACCGGCAGCCACCAGGCGCGCCACACCTTCCTGGCGCTGGGCCTCGGTGAGCAACGGCCAGTCACCCATGGAGCCGCAGTACACCACGGCGCTCATGCCGATATCGATCAGCT
Organism: Pseudomonas sp. NFX183; assembly: GCF_047943075.1. Lineage (NCBI taxonomy): Bacteria > Pseudomonadati > Pseudomonadota > Gammaproteobacteria > Pseudomonadales > Pseudomonadaceae > Pseudomonas > Pseudomonas sp. NFX183. The sequence continues at coordinate 5,327,951 of NZ_CP181333.1, forward strand.
CGCGCCCTTTGGCCACCAGGGCGTCAAAGTCCGGCGTGCGCTCATGCGTGCACGGGGTCATCAGCGCGGGGATGCAACCGGTGAAAATGTTGTCGCTCATTGTTTTAACTCCTTGCAGCGTTCAGTAAAAAATCGGGGCTCAGATGCCCCAGGCGAAAGGGTCCTGCGCGTCGATCAGCAGGGTACTGTCGGCGGTCATGTAGGCGCGGCCGGTGATAAACGGGCGTACGCGCTCGCCGTCCCATTCATAGCGGCCTTCGAATTGGCTGCCGGTGATGCTGGCTTGCACCCAGGTCGCACCGGGCGCGAGCTTGCCGTCGGCGGCCAGGCACGCGAGCTTGGCGCTGGTGCCGGTGCCGCACGGCGAACGGTCGTAGGCTTTGCCGGGGCACATCACGAAATTGCGGCTGTCGGCGTTGGCGTCGTCTGCGAACAGTTCGACATGGTCGATCAGCGCGCCATCGGCGCCGTGGATGCCTTGGTTTTCCAAGGCCTTGAGTATCGTCCAGGTGTAGTCGGTGAGGGCGTCGACGTTGCCCATCTCCAGCGTTTGCCCGTGCTGCGAGACCAGGAAAAACCAGTTGCCGCCCCAGGCAATGTCGCCGTGGACCACGCCATGGCCTGGCACGTCCACCGCCACGTGGTGACGATGGCGATAGGCGGGCACGTTGCGCAGGGTCACGGCGCCGTCTTCGTGCAGGGTGGCCGTTACAGGGCCGACCGGCGTGTCGATGCTGTGCACGCCGGGCTCAATGCGCCCCAAGTGGTGCAACGAGGCGACCAGCCCGATGGTGCCGTGGCCACACATGCCGAGGTAGCCGGTGTTGTTGAAGAAGATCACCCCGCACGTCGCACCCGGTGTGACCGGCTCGCAGTACAGCGCGCCGACCAGTACATCATTGCCGCGCGGTTCCAGCAGGCAGGCGCGGCGCCACAGGTCGTGCTCGGTGCGCAGGTTCTCCAGTTGCTCGGCGATGCTGCTGCCTGTCAGCGTGGGAAAGCCGTCCAGCACCAGGCGCGTGGGTTCGCCGCCGGTATGGGAGTCGATCACGTGCAACCGTTTCATAAAACGCTCCATTCAGTGGGTAGCCGGGGACAAAAGCGTGCTGTGCCGGGGCTCGTTGGCGACTTCGCTTTCGTCGTCTTCGTGTTCCAGGCGTACGAGGTGGGCAGGCACGCCGGTGGCCGCGCCCCAGTAATAAATGCCCAAGGCGCAGGCCGCGACGATCAGCGTGTCAAACGGGTGGCTGAGCACGCCGAGGCCACCAAAACTGCCGAGTTTGGAGAGCAGGAGGGTCACCGCGTAGAAGCCGATCAACCACGCCGATGAGCGCACTTGCTGCTTGATGTTCAGGTGCGCGGTCGGCACCCAGCGTGCGCACAGCAGGTACACCCCGAACATGAGGATTTGCAGGCCGAGCAGCCACGACACGGTGCTCCAGCCAGACCAGTACACAATCAGCGCGGCGATGATGAACGACAGCGGGCCGAGTACCGCCATGCCCTTGACCCGAAATGGCCGTGGCATGCCCGGTGCATTGCGGCGCAGCGCGGCGACGGTCACCGGGGCGACGGCGTAGCTTAGGATCAGCGCGGCCGACACCACATTGATCAGTGCTTCCCAGGAGGGGAACGGCAGGGTCCAGAACACCGACAGGCCAAAGGTCAGCCACAGCGCCGGGCGCGGGATGCCGGATTTCTCGTCGATACGCGTGAAGATCTTGAAGAACGTGCCGGTCTGCGCCCAGCCATACACCACGCGTGGCGTGGCATTCATGTAGATATTGCCGCAGCCGCTGGGCGAGATCACCGCGTCCGCCACCACCAGGTACGCCAGCCAGCCCACGCCCAGCGCCAGGGCGATATCGCGATAAGGCAGCGCGAGTTCCTTGCTGATCCCCGCCCAACCATTGGCGAGCATCTCGGTCGGCACGCCGCCGAGGAACGCGGTTTGCAGCAGCACATAGATCGCCGTCGAGAGCAGCACGGAGAGGATCAACGCGATGGGAATGGTGCGTTGCGGGTTCTTCACTTCACTGGCCACCGAGATGATCGGCGTCAGGCCCAGATAGGCAAAAATCACGCCGCCGGCCGACACCGCCATCTCGATGCCCGACAGGCCGAACGGGGCAAAACCCTGTGCCTGGAAGTTCGCCGGTTTGAAGAAGGTGAACAGCACGCCAATCACCAGCAGCGGCACGATGAACTTGAACACGCTCACCAGGTTATTGGCGATGGCGAAGGTCTTCACACTGCGGTAGTTAAGGACAAAGAACAGGCACAACAGCGCCAATTGCATCAGCCAGCCCAGGGTGGTGGGGTCGCTGGAGCCGGCCTTGGTCAGTTCGGGAAACCAGGCGGCCGCGTATTGGCGCGAAGCGACCACTTCAATCGCCACCAGGCTTGAAAACGCAATCAGCGTGATAAAGCCCATCAGGTAGCCCAACAGCGGGCCGTGGGAATACACCGGGTAACGCACCACGCCACCGGCACGGGGCAGGGCGGCGCCGAGTTCGCAATAGACGATGCCCAGCAGCAGCACGGCGAAACCGCCGATCAGCCAGGAAAAAATCCCCGCCGGCCCGGCGATGGCCGAGACGTGACTGGCCGCAAACAGCCAGCCCGAACCGAAGATGGCGCCCAGCCCGATAAAGGTCAGGTCCATCAGTGAAAGTTGTTTCTTGAACTTGCCTTGAGCAGACATGGCGGCGCCTTCTTGTGAGTTATTGGATAGGCAGGTAGTGGCGTTATCCTGAACGCATCAAGGGCGTGGCGATTGATGTTTTGCGCCTGTGTGGATGACGAATTCGGCACAGTTTGCCGCGCTCGACAGTCACTTCGGCATGGGGCAATCTGCTCGAAAACAGGGGAGTCCAGTTCATGCTGCCGAGCGCATTTGCGAGCCTTTTTCAGGCCAATCGTCCCCACGACATGCAGCAGCTATTGGCGGGGGTGGCGCAGCTGTTGCCGATGCTCGACGTGATCCCCAACGCCGCGATCTTTATCAAGGACATCGAGGCGCGTTACGTGCTCGCCAACCACACGCTGGTGCAGCGCTGCGGGCTCAAGCAGCTGCAACCGCTGCTGGGCAAGACCAGTGCGCAAGTGTTCCCCGCGCAACTGGGGCCGGGCTATACCGAACAGGATCGGCGGGTGCTGGAACAGGGGTTTGTGCTTGAGGACCAGCTGGAACTGCACCTCTATGGCACGCGCGAACCCGGCTGGTGCCTGACGCACAAATGGCCGCTGTACAGCGATGTAAACCAGATCATCGGCCTGGCGGGCATCTCCGTCGACCTGCAGTCAGCCAGCGAAACGCACCCGGCATACCAGCGCCTGGCCGCTGTCGACGCGCACATCCGCACGCATTTCAACCGGCGCGTCAGCCTCGGTGAACTGACGCGCATCGCCGGCATTTCCGTGGCGCAGCTGGAGCGCTACTGCAAACGCGTTTTCCACCTCACGCCACGGCAGATGATCCAGAAAGTGCGCCTGGAACACGCACACCGGCTGCTGCATACCGAACTGCCGATCACCGAGGTCGCGCTGCAATGCGGCTACACCGACCACAGCGCGTTCACGCGACAGTTCAGGGCGTTGACCGGGTTTACACCGAGGCAGTATCGGCAGGCGACGCAAGGCCGTGCGTGAGACCTGAGCCATTGAGCTTCGCCGCGAGCAGCGCCCAGGGGCGAGCGACTAGATGACGGTTCCCGGTGGCCACAAATGACGCCGCGTGATTTTGCTCATGCGCCCGGCAAGTCCAGTGCGCGATTCAACGCCTACGAACTGCGCTGCACGTACAGTGCAAATTGCAATGCAACGAATCGCACCCGTGGCGGCTCCTATGCTTACAGATAACTTTTTCACGCACACAGGTAACGGGCTTATGACGGCGGCGGACAACGATCATGTGAACTGGCTGGTTGAGCAATCGATGCTGCACGCGGCGCGCCAGCGCGCCAAGCTCTATTCGGGGCAAGGGCGATTGTGGCAGCAGCCGTATGCGCATACCCGGCCGCGTGATGCTTCAGCCTTGTCGTCGGTGTGGTTTACCGCCTACCCGGCCTCGATCGTGACCCGTGAAAACGGCACGGTGCTGGAGGCGCTGGGGGATGAAAGCCTGTGGCATGCGTTGTCGAAGATCGGCATCCAGGGCATTCACAACGGCCCACTGAAAAAATCCGGCGGGCTCTCTGGCACGCGGCATACGCCGACCATCGATGGCAACTTTGACCGCATCAGTTTTGAAATCGACCCGCAGCTGGGCACCGAGGCGCAGCTGCAGGCGCTGACGCGCATGGCCGCTGCGCACAATGCGGTGATCATCGACGACGTGATCCCATCCCACACCGGCAAGGGCGCGGATTTTCGCCTGGCCGAGATGGCGTACGAGGACTATCCCGGGCTCTACCACATGGTGGAAATCCGCGAAGAAGACTGGCCGATGTTGCCCGAGGTCGCCGAAGGCCGGGACGCGCAGAACCTCAGCCCGGTGCAGGTGGATGCGCTGCGCGACAAGCATTACATCGTCGGCCAGTTGCAGCGGGTGATCTTCTTTGAGCCCGGCGTGAAGGAAACCGACTGGAGCGCTACCCCGGTGGTGGTCGGCGTGGATGGCAAGCCGCGCCGTTGGGTCTACCTGCATTACTTCAAGGAAGGCCAGCCGTCGCTGAACTGGCTGGACCCTTCGTTCGCCGCGCAGCAAATGATCATCGGCGACGCCCTGCATGCGATTGACGTGATGGGCGCCAAAATCCTGCGCCTGGATGCCAACGGCTTTCTGGGGGTGGAGCGCAAGCTCGAGGGCGGTGCCTGGTCGGAGAGCCATCCGCTGTCGATTACCGGCAACCAGTTGCTCGGCGGCGCGATTCGCAAGGCCGGTGGGTTCAGCTTTCAGGAGCTTAACCTGACGGTGGACGACATCGCCTCGATGTCACACGGCGGCGCGGACCTGTCCTATGACTTCATCACGCGCCCGGCGTATCAGCATGCGTTGCTGATGGGCGACACCGAGTTTCTGCGCCTGATGCTGCGCGAAATGCACAGCCAGGGCATCGACCCAGGCTCCCTGATTCATGCGTTGCAGAACCACGATGAGCTGACCCTGGAGCTGGTGCATTTCTGGACCTTGCACGCCCACGACAACTACCTCTACCAGGGCCAGACTTTCCCCGGCAACATTTTGCGTGAGCATATTCGCGAACAGATGTACGAACGCCTGACCGGCGAACATGCGCCGTATAACCTCAAATTCGTCACCAATGGCGTGTCCTGCACCACCGCCAGCATCATCACTGCAGCGCTGGGTATTCGTGACCTGGAGGCGATTACGCCGGCCGATATCGAGCAGATCCGGCAGATCCATTTGTTGTTGGTGATGTACAACGCCATGCAGCCCGGGGTGTTTGCCTTGTCGGGTTGGGACCTGGTTGGCGCGCTGCCGTTGGCGGCCGATGAAGTCGCGCATTTGATGGCCGACGGCGATACCCGCTGGGTGCATCGCGGCGCCTACGACCTGGTGGACCTGAACCCCGAGGCCGAGCTGTCGGCGGGGCAGATGCCGCGCTCCAAAGCCTTGTATGGCAGCCTTAACCAGCAGTTGCAGGACCCGCAGTCGTTTGCCTCGCAGCTGCAAAAAATCCTCGCGGTGCGCAGTGCCTATGGCATCGCCGCCAGCCGGCAGATTCTGGTGCCGGACGTCGAGCATCCCGGCTTGCTGATCATGGTCCACGAGTTGCCGGCTGGGAAGGGCACGCAGATTACCGCGCTCAACTTTAGCAACAGCGCGATCACCGAAACCCTGCACCTGCCCAATATCGCGCCGGGGCCGGTGGTGGACATCATCAATGAACGGGTTGAGGGCGACCTCACTGCCGAGGGTGAATTTACGATCACGCTGGATGCCTATGAGGGCCTGGCGCTGCGGGTCGTCAGTCATTCGCCGATGGTTTAAGTGCCGATTAACGCGGCGTTCGAGCGTGAGCCTTGCGCAGCGCCGCATCCTCTGCGTCTCGCTGGCGCAAACCGTCGGCAATGCCTTGGGCCAGCAGTGGTGTGCGCTTGTGTGGCAATCCGTTGCGCTTGCAGCGAGGCGGGCGGGCTATTGGCGGCGGGCAGCATCAGCGTGGCCGCATCCAGTTCGCTGAGGAACAGGCGTTGTTCGAGCTCGGAACTCCAGTGCGTGACAATGCTTCGCCCAAGGCGTCTTCCAAGTGCTGAATGCGACGAGAAACCGCGGACTGCGTCAGGCAAAGGGTTTGCGCTGCCTTGGTCAGTGACGCGCTGTCGACCACGGTGACGAAGGCCTTCAAGTCTTGAAATAGCATGCGAAATATTCATCATCTTTTGGAAAATTATGCGCTTGATGAATCTTGTGGTGGCGACTAGCGTTGTATCACTGGCCGCCGGTGTGGATGGCCGCTCACCCTGTTAAGGATATGTTCATGCCTTTAGTCCGAATTGACCTTGCCGCCGACACCTCTACTGACACCGCGACGGCCATCAGCGAGGTGGTGTACGCGGCGATGACCAGCGTTGCCAACGTGCCTGAGCACGATAAATTCCAGATTATCAACCGTCATGCCAAGGATGAACTGGTGTACCCGGCGGCCGGTTATCTGGGGATCAGCTACACGCCCAGGATTGTGTTTATCCAGGTGACCTGGAACGCCGGGCGCAGCATTGACGTGAAAAAGGCTTTTTACGCATTCATCGCCGAAGGCATTCACGCCAGGACCGGGTTGCGCAAGGAAGACGTGTGGATCAGCCTGGTGGACGTGAAGCGCGAAGACTGGTCGTTTGGTAACGGTGAAATGCAGTACGCGCCGACCGAGTGACGCATGCACAAAAAAGGGGCGACTCAGTCTGAGTCGCCCCTTTTTTCATTCGGCGTTCAGCGCCTGCAGAAACGCTGTGTGTTGCAGCGTTTGCGAAAACATCGGCAAGGTAAACTGCTCGGCTGCGTGCTGTTGTTCTTCACTGAACGTCGCGGTGCAATCGGTCAAGGTCACCACGTCATAGCCTTTTTCGTACCCTGATCGAACCGTGCCTTCGACGCAGCAGTTGGTCAGGAAGCCTGCGACGACCAGGTTCTGGATGCCATTGTTGCGCAGGACCAAATCCAGGCCGGTGGTGGCGAACCCGTCCAGCCCGCGTTTGCCTTCGATCACGATGTCGGCGGCTTCGCGCGTCAGCGCGTCGCTGATCTCGGCGCCCCAGGTGCCGGCGCGAAAGGCGTTGCCGTCGGCGACGCCCTTGAGAATGCCGTAGGAGCGTGTGGTCAGCTCAGGGTAGCCGTCGGCAAATTGGATCGGTAAGTGGATGATCTTCACGCCCAGCTTGCGTGCCTGCTCAATCGTGGTGGCGGTGTTTGCCAGCATGTTGGTGGTGTGCATGACGCCTTTCACGGCGTCATGGAACACTCCGCCGGGGGTGGTGAAGTCGTTCTGGTATTCAATCAACACAATTGCGGTTTTATGCGGGTGCATGGTCGCTCTCCGATCAATAGGGTTTATTCGTTACTGCCTTCAACCAGGGCGACGCTGTAGGTCGTACCTTTCAAACGGTGTGCGGCAACCGCCGGATACGCGGGGCTGTTTGCCCAGGCGAGTCTCGGACAAGCCGGCGCCATACAGCGGCGCTGTGTCAAAGAAACGGATGCCTTGAGCCCAGGCGGCGGCGACGGCAGCGGCCGCCTCGTCTTCGTCAATGGCGCGGAACATGTTGCCCAGCGGCGCCGTGCCGAAGCCCAGTTGCCCGATAATGTTGTCTTTCAAACTCATTGCATCACCTCGGCCTCATCAGGCCTTTAATCGTAGGTCAAGCACGACGCTTGGGTCGTGTTCGTTGAGGAATTTCTCAAGCGAGAATGAAGATGCATGACTGCAAATATCTATTAAATAGATTCTACATAAAATCTATTGTGGGTTTTTGAGTGTTCAAGCCTGAGTGATGTTTGCCTGGCTGCTCATCGGCCTGGCGCAAATAGGCTGATTATTTGCGATGCTAACGGCCTACGCGTCACGACCCGCCCACATCGAACTTATGGAGAAACATCGGTGCAATCGCTGCCCATTCCGCCGTCCATCGTCGGGCACACGCTTGAGTTGCGCCCGTTGGACAGCGCAGATTTCGAAGCCCTGTACCGCGTCGCCGCCGATCCTTTGCTGTGGGCTCAGCACCCGAGTCCAACCCGCTATCAGGCGCCGATATTTCGTGAGTGGTTCGACGAGGCATTAACGTCGCAGAGCGTTGTGGTGGTGATCGGCCGTGCCAGCCATGCGGTGATAGGCAGTTCTCGGTACTACGACTTCAGTGAAGAAAAACGTGAGGTTGCGATTGGGTACACCTTTTTAGCCCGCGAAAAATGGGGCGGCGCGGCGAATGGGGAACTCAAGCGCCTGATGCTCGACCACGCATTTCGTTGGGTCGACACCGTATGGTTCCATATCGGCGCTCAGAACATTCGCTCACAACGGGCCATGCAGACAATCGGCGGGAGGTTGTCGCATTCCGCGACGAAGGATGTCGCCGGGCGCACCCAAGAGACCGTTTTTTATAAAGTTGAGCGTGATGCGTTGGTGGGTAACGAGTTGTAGCGAATCAGGATGCGAGTGTGATCGTCGGTCGGCGGGACGCGGGGGATATGCGCAGGGCAAAAAGAAAAGGGTCTGTCCGACGGACTTTGCTGGAACGCTCCAGCGCTTTCTCGCATCGGAGCTTAACAGCCGTCAATGCCCAGCCCGCGCTGGGCTTTTTGCATCTGGCGAAAGTGTTTTTTAACAGGGTCACAGGCTTACTTTAACGGAAAAGTAGCCTTGAATTCTGTCCCACTTTCAATGGTTGAGCTAACCGAAACCGTGCCGCCGTGTGCCTTCACGATTTCGCGGACAATGAAAAGCCCCAATCCAACGCTGCGACTATCTTGCGCAAGATTGACACCACGAGTCATTGGACTGAAGACCGTGGCGAGGAAGTCTGGAGGAATCGGTGTACCCCAGTTGTGCACTACCAGCTCGAAACCTTGCTCCGTAATGGAGGAGGTTACTGTCACCGGGCGATCCACCGCTCCATATGTAACAGCATTGGAAATAAGGTTACCTGCAAGCTGCGTAAGCCTATCGCTGTCAGCCATGCATAGACCCTGCCCATTGGTTGAATGCAGAAGCTCTCGTTTGGGATAAACGATTCGAAGCTGCTCGACAGCCGCAGCGATCAGCAGGTGTAGGTCGATAGTCGTTTTTGTTACCCCAATACCGCGTCCTATTCTGGCCTGCGTGAAATCCAACAAATCGTTGATAAGCCTGCGTGCCCTTTGCGCCGCTTCCTGAGTGTGCCGAACCAATTTCTGCTGCCTGGGGGACAGATCATTCCGCTCCAGCACCTCGGTGGCCATTGAGATCACCGATAGGGGATTACGCAGATCGTGACTCACTATCCCAATCATTTGCTCAGAGAATAGAGCACGGTCTTCTGCTGCTGCCTGCTCCCGTTTTACGTCTGTGATGTCATGAAGGATACCGACAAACTGAACGAGCTTGTTATTTGGGTCGAATGCCGCACGCCCAGTGGAGAGTACCGTGCGCTGAACGCCGTCAACGCCGTTCAACCTATAAATGCAGCGATACTCCTGAGCTACCGATCCGAGAGCCGCCGAAAATAACTCGGCCTCTCTTGGAAGGTCATTAGGGTCTATCAGGTCTGAGTAAACTGACGCTGAAACATCTTGGTTCGACGGGTAACCGAGCAATTGCGCGACGCTGTTATCGTAACGACGCTCAAGTGTCACCGGGTCGACGTCCCAAACGTGCATCTTGGCCGACTCTAGAGCAACTCGCAGCCTTGCATCGGCAACCGACAAATCCCGCTGAAGAGCTAGGTGAGCTTCGAGCGATTCCTCAGCTTGCCGTTTGGAAATCAGCACTTCCTGCTCGAATCGATGCCTCTCGATCACTACAAACGCGCAAACCTCATCGAAAATGCCGCCAAGGTGCTCCCGCCTTGTTGCATTGAGAATCATCGGTAATTTTTTACCCTCAGACGTCGCAAACTCAAGCTTTACCTCGGAGATGGAACGCTGCATCTCAAGTAAAGGCATCCAGTGAGTTTGATGGAAAATCCGTCCTCCGACAGTCAGCAACTCTTGTAGTTTACGTCGGCCAACCAACTGATCTTTGGAGTATCCCAACCATTCGCAGAAGGTGGCATTTGCGCGAAGGATTAAACCGGCCTTGCTGGTGATAATGAGGGCGCAGGGAGCGTGCTCGTAAAGCAAGTCGGCATCAGGGACTGGGTCGTCATTAGCCGCCATGAGCAATTCGACCCTGAACGCTTGCAATGAAGCTTTGGATCGAATTGATGCATAGATCAGGAGCACTCAGGTGCGGGCAATGCCCCACGTTTTCTATCACCTCAAGACGATTATCCGGGATGACCTTGTTGAGGTAACGACCTACTTCGACAGGTGCAATGATGTCGTCGGATGACTGAATAATCAGCGCCGGCGCCAGTAGCTTGGCCACGTCAGTGCGGTTATCAGATAGGAACGTCACCCTGGCGAACCGCTTCGCAATATCAGGGTCTGTCTGGCAGAAGCTATTGGTTAATTCGACACCAAGATGGGGCTGTCCAGGCGCGCCCATGATGGCGGGGGCCATGGAGCTCGACCAGCCGAGGTAGTTGCTTTCCAACGTCTCCAGAAGTGAGTCGATGTCCTCCCTGCTGAAACCACCAAAATATTCACCATCGTTGATATACGACGGTGAAGGCCCAACCATGACATGCGCCCCGAATAGATCAGGCCGCTTATTCGCGGCGATTACGCCCGCCATAGCGCTGACAGAATGCCCAACAAATATGACCGGGCGATCCGCAAACTCCTCAATAATCTCCACGATGTCCTGCGCGTACCCTTTCAATGATGAGTACCTCACAACCTCATAGGCTGAGAGGTCTGACTTCCCACAGCCTACAACGTCGAAAAGAATCGTCCGAAAGTTGTCGCGGAATGCCGGCTCGACGAGTCTCCACATGTTCTGATCACACCCAAAACCATGCGCAAAAACTAGAGTGACAGGGCCTGAACCGTGGACGCGTACATTGTTGCGGGTTAGGACAGACATTTAAGCCTCCTGCGCTGATCACACATGGAATTCGAAAGGGCGAGTTTAACAGTCTACGTCATTAACTGCCGTCGTCCGCCCTGCTTGGCAGCAAAAACCTGGACGATAGCAAGCCTCAACGGGCATGACGCAGCAGGCAAATGAGAACGCATGTATGGCAGCCGGTTTAAAAACTTGAGACGTGATGCTTAAGCGTATGCCTGGAGGTGGCTTTTCGGATGGTTAGCCAGGCGCCGTGAAAATCTCTTGTTTTTGTGAGGCCTGATGTCGGCGGAATGCTTGGTGCAGACGAGCCTTGGCTGAACGCTACATCGCTGACCAACGGCCGGTTGGACAGGCGTTTGGTGGGGCTGCAAGGCAGGCTTGCAGCGCTGCCCATCTCGTTCCTTAGATCTGGGCGGTGTCCGGTATGTTGGTACGCTGCGTAGGGGCTGCCATTCGGGCCTGCCACGCATACGTTCGCGCCATTGCACGCTGACGATTCAATCAATTAGTTCTACGAAGCCTGACAAGGACTTGCTGGCTTTTGTTCAGCAGCAAGGTTGGTGAAAAAAATGCAGCCTATTAACTTGGCGAATAAAACTAAAGTCTCCTCAAGATCCGGGTCTTCAAACAATATTGAGCGTGAGTCCAGCGCGCATAAAGCACCAAAGAGTCGCCCATCAGGAAGGAAGATAGGAGCGCCTGCATAACTTTCCAGTCCGTATCGCTTGACGACATGGCGATCTGAATATCTGCGATCGCCACTGATTTTTGGAATGAAGAGGGCTTTGGGGTTTCTTCTCAGCTCGCTGCAGAGGGTGATTTCCAACTCCAGGATATTTCCAGCCTCTATCCCTAGATGGGTTGGGTCGAAAACTGAGCAAACTATCCAGTCCTTTTCCGTGAATTTGGCAATCCCGGCAAATCGCATTCCTGTAAGGCGCGTAACAAGCTGCAAAATAGCGCATGTGGCCTCCAGTTCAGCTATTTCAGAGCGTTCATCTGCGCTCAGCACAGAGTGCAAGGCAATCTCATGAGAAGCCATTTTTATCCCCTGCTGTCTGTAGCTGAGCGTGTCACTGTTGATTGGTAACTCTGTGCCATGAACGCACTGTGCTTGATCCAGCTTTTAGGTCCGGAATCGGAGAACCAAGTCATTCAAGTTGACTGCTAGACGTGATAATTCATTGCTTGCAGTCAACGTCTGGCGGGTACCCTCAGTGCTTTGAATTGCCAGGTCACGAATGCTGATGAGACTGCGATCTACGTCACGTGCAACGTGAGCTTGCTCCTCGGAAGCGGTTGCAATCTGAATATTGCGGTCGTTGATTTCCAGTACGGAATCAATAATTTGGCGTAGCGATTGGCCTGCTTGCTCTGCCGTATCTCGCGTGGTGTAGACCTCAGAGGTGCTCTTGTGCATCAACTCGACTGCGGCTGAAGAACCGGCTTGGATGGTGGATATCATCTGTTCGATTTCTTGGGTCGACGTTTGGGTGCGGTGCGCCAAAGCCCGAACCTCATCGGCCACCACTGCAAAACCACGGCCCTGTTCACCCGCCCGTGCCGCTTCAATTGCTGCATTCAACGCCAGGAGATTCGTTTGCTCGGCAATCGCCCTGATCACACTCAGAACTTTGGTGATGTCTTGAGCCTGGCCTGCGAGTTCTTTCACCTGGGTTGAGGAGACTTCGACCAGTTCCGTCAGTCCGCGCATGGCCGTTAACGTTTCAGTCACTTTTTGATTGCCCAGATCAGCCGCCAAGCTGGACTGCGTGGCCGCTTCAGATGTGGAGTTGGCATTGCGGGCGACCTCTTCGACGGCGGCGCTCATTTCGGTCACTGCTGTGGCTGCTTGCTCTATTTCGCTGTTTTGCTGCTGAAGGGTGCGATCGGCACTTTCGGTGATCGAGGTCATTTCAACCGCTGCGGTACTCAGTTGGGCAGACGCTCCCGAGATTTCCAAGATCGTGTTTCTGAGATTTTTCTGCATCCGATTGAGCGCATGCATCAAGCGTGAGGCTTCGTCTGAACCTGTAACTTCAAGGTCGTGGGTGAGGTCGCCAGACGCGATATCTTCGGCCAACTTCAGCGAGGCGCTGATGGGGCTGACAATGCTTTTAGTGAACAGGGTCGCCAGGACGATGGTTAAGATAAATGCGACTACCAGTACCGAGATCAAGACTTTAACGCTATGCGTATATACGTCCGTCGCGTCTTGCCCCGACACCACCGCCTGACGCGCATTTTGCTCACGAAGTGTTGTTAGCTGCTCCTGATAGGCGCTTGCTCGCTGTGCCTGCTCTGTGTTCGCAAAAAGGACAGCTTGGTCATGATCAGAAATATCGAGGGCAAGTACGTTCTTGAGACCGTCGATGTAGACATTCATAGCTTGGTTTGTCTTCGAAAACTGGATTTCATCCTGCTCGCCAGAAATCAGATGATCACGGTAAAACGCTGTCTTCGACTGGAGCATCTGTATGGCGCCTTCGACCAACGACAGCGATTTATCATGCACATCCTTGGTCGTGCTCGACAGCATGCGAATACTTTCAAGGCGAGCATGGAGCAGGGCGATTTGAATGTCGTCAATAACCTGGACGCTGGGCAGGGAGTTTTGCTCGATGTCCTGCTCTGCATTACGTAGGTGATCTATCTGCAAATACGAGAAGCCCGCCAGGCTTATGAGCAGGAGTGTAATTAGCCCAAAGCAGACGAAAGCCCTGCGCGCGATATTCAAGGATCTTAATTTCATATAGGCCTCCGAGGGCCGGGATTTATTGGCGTGGCAACCCACGTCATTTTGTTGAGCGCGAACAAGACAGACTGTTCATGCGGCACAGTGACTCTCGGCTGCAGCTTGAGCGGCAGACGTAAATCCAGGAATACAAAAGAATGCATCGGGATAATAGGCGCGCTAAATAATTGCGCGCTCATGAGTTGCAGGCGCTCATACCGTAAGCGGGTTGGAGGGGAAAGTTCGATTAATCCAAGCGGAGCGTGCCGCAACGACGTGCGCACCGTTGCAGGCTTCGCGCAGTGAACTACGCTTGCCGGGAACGCTCTGACTTCGATCATTTTGGTAACTGAAAGGGCACGATGGACAAGCGGCTCGCGGGTCTTTCAATACTGCTGACCCTCGGGTGGGTCGCCACAGTGGCGACTGTCATGTGGTATTTCTACGACAATTAATCTAAAGGCCGAATCAATTCAGGCCCCTTAGTCCTCACGTTTCCCACGGCCGTTCTACTGACATTTCGGACACGCCAATATGCCAAGCAATAATATCGAACGTAAAACTTACGCAGCACTTCCTCCTGCCGTGGGGCCCTATTCGCATTCGGTGAAACATGGCAATACCCTGTACCTGTCAGGCTTCACAGCGTTCGGAACTGATGCTCAAGGGCAGAGCCTAGAAAAACAGGCCAATGCTATTTTGGAGCAGATCAAAGCGGTTGCCGCCGAAGAGGGCACCGATATGTCTGCACTCTTGAAGGTGACGCTATTCATCACCGACTTCAGTCAACTCGGCGAACTGCGCAAGGTGCTGGTGCAGCACTATGAAGGGCATTTGCCTGCCAGCTCCCTGGTCGAAGTTTCAAAGTTGTTTTCCCCGGAACTGAATATCGAAATTGAGGCTATTTTCGGGGTGTGACAGGCAGTAATGGCGGCTTTGCATGGTCGAACAGTGTGCAAGGTGGTTTGTGTCTTGTCGGCAGGACGCCAGGGAAGGGACGTTGCGCAGCACTGTCTAAAATTGCGTTGCACAAAAGAAAAAGGCCTGCATGAAATTCATCATGCAAGCCCTTGATATCCATGGTGCCCGAACCCGGAATCGAACCGGGACGCCCTTACGAGCGGGGGATTTTAAGTCCCATGCGTCTACCAGTTTCGCCATTCGGGCGGTAGCGCGGTGCAGCAGGGTTGGGAATATATAGACCCAGGCGCTGGGATGCAAGGTCGAAGGTTGTGTTTGTTGCATTCGCGCAAAGTTGAAAAAGCTTGCCAGATCAGTGATCTACACGAGAAACCTGGCGTCAGGGCGAAGGTTTTGACACGCCACGACATGCTCCTGTCACTATCTGACACAGCCCTGAATTAGAGTACGCCTGCGTATTCCAGTCAGGTCAGCTCATGAAATTTGCATCTGTTCGCATCGTGACTCAACAGTTTGAGCAACTCATACGGTTCTATCAAAACCTGTCGACTATCGAGCCGCGGCATCGGGCTGATGGTTTTGCCGAGATTCACTTCGAGGGTGTGGTTCTGGCGATAAGCGACGAGCGTTTGGTCCGCTTGCATAACAACGGGTTGGCCGTCGCTGCGAGTAACCGCTCGGCGATCCTGGAGTTTCAGGTGGAGGAGGTCGAAGCTATCCTGCTGCGGGTCAGCAGCACGCAAGTGGTAATGCCTGTGACGGTCATGCCATGGGGCAATACTTGCGCACTGCTGCAGGACCCCGACGGGAACCTGGTGAATATTTTCTCAATACCCGAACAGATCAGACAAAGCGCTGCCCACTGAACCCGCGTGGCAAGCGCTGCAACCCGGGCAGGTCGGTCAGGCGTTGTGTCCACGCACTGCGCCAGTCGCTGGCAGTGTGGGTCTGGGTTTTGCGCGCGGAGCGGCGGGCGGCATTGCGTTGTGTGCGGCGCGCTTCTTTGTAGGCTTCGGTATTGCGGCAGGTGCGGCATTTGACTCGGTTCAGCTCGGTGCTGGACGTGAGGTTGCTGCCGTGGTGGCCGCAGGCTAGATGCCCGGCGACCTTGAAGTGAGTGACCATGTAAGCGTCTCCTTCTTATGGGGGTACGCGCATCCCAGACCAGCAGGTGCACGTGAGCAGGGCGGGGCAATTAACCCCGCTGCCTCAGGGTTTGGACCCCGGGCGCGGCGAGGCGTTCGGTTTTGTTGCGCTGCAGGTTAACGTTACCCTGTGGGGCCAAAAATCATAAAAAGGAATGAATGATGACTGTCGACGTGTTGCCCTTGGAAGGCAGTTGCCGTTGTAACCGGGTGCGTTTCAGCGTGAGCCTGCCGCCGGTGATTACCATGGCCTGCCACTGCAGCGGCTGCCGGAAAATGACCTCAAGCGCTTTCTCCCTCAGCGCCTTGATCCCCGCAAGTGGCTTTACCGTGACCCAGGGTTGCCCGGTCATCGGCGGCTTGCACGGTGTGGACCGTCACTATTGCTGCCCGCATTGCATGAGCTGGCTGTTTACCCGACCCCATGGCATCGACGAATTCGTCAATGTGCGCGCGACGTTGTTGGATGACGCCCACGATTACGTGCCGTTCATGGAAACCTGGACCAGCGAAAAGCTGCCCTGGGCCTCCACGCCCGCCGTCGAAAGCTTTGCGCAATTGCCTGAGCCGCAGGACTTTCCACGCTTGATGCAGGCCTACGCCGCGTTCAGCGCACGCTGAGTTCAGTCAATCAGTGCCAGCAGGTCGGTGTCGCCTACATCCACGCCCGCCTGGGTCAGCAGCGTGGTTGTCTGGCCTCGGTGGTGGGTCTGGTGATTGAAAAAATGCACCAGCAAGCCAAAGAACGGCTTGTGGTTCGCTGCGCCGCGCATGTTGTGATAACTCAGGTGCTGGTCCAGATCGGACTCGCGCAGGCTATGCGCCCACTCGATGATGAGCTGATCCAGCCACGCGCGATGGGCTGATAGCGCGCGGATATCGGCAAAGGCCAGCTGCTTGAGGTCGGTGGGTGTGGCAATCGAACTCAAGGGGGCCAGCGCCGAAAAGCCCGCTGGATGCTCGGCAAAGCGTTTGAGCCAGACGGTATCCCCCAGCGCCAGGTGATTCAGCGTGCCGAGGATTGAGCCAAAAAACGCCTGTCGATCCGCCGCCAGCTCCGCGTCCGTCAGCGTGCCGGCGGCGTCGTAGAGTTTGCGGTTCATCCACTGGTTGTAGTGGGCCATCAACGCGATGTGCTCGATACGGTTCACGGGGGGGGCTCTCTCAACGGCGCAATGGCGTCATCATAGAGCGTGCCTGCCCGGCGGTCATGGTGTTCCAGCTGCGGCGGGCTATGGTTGTTGAACGCCAACACTGCGCCCTGGGAGGGCAAGACCATGAATACCAGCGATCTATTGGAACAATTGCTGCGCGGGCAGTCAGGCAGCGCCACCTCGGGCGGTGGCCTGGGCGGCCTGTTGGGCGGTTTGCTCAAAGGTACCAGCACCGGCACCGGCACTGCCTCGGCCGGCGGTGGGTTGGGCGGATTGTTGGGTGGTCTCGGTGGGCTGCTGCGCGGTGCGCCCGCCGGCGGTACGACGCAGGCGCGTTCCGGCGGGATGAATTACGCGGCACTGGCGTCCCTCGGGATGGCCGCGTTTCAGGCGTATCAGGCCTGGCAACGACAGCAGGCGTCTGCACCCCAGCAAGCCATTCAGACGGTTGACCAGCTCGACGGCCCTGAGGCCGAGGCCCACAGCCATGCACTGTTGCGTGCATTGATTGCGGCCGCCAAGGCGGATGGCAAGATCGACGCGCAGGAGCAGCAGATGATTAGCGCCGAAATCGGCCGCCACACCGATGACCCACAATTGCAGCAATGGCTCGACGCCGAAGTGGCCAAGCCGCTCAATGCTGCCGATTTTGCCGAGTATGCGCGTGACCCGGCGGTGGCGTCGGAGATCTACCTGGCCAGCGTGATGCTGGTCAATGATCAACAGGAAGGCGAGCGTAGCTATCTGGATGAACTGGCAGGGCAGTTGCAGCTCGATCCTGATCTGCAACTGCACCTGGAACAGCAAGCCAAGGCTTAGAAACGTAGGGTGGCGCCGGTCGTCAACCACTGGTCGCGCTCGCCGCTCAGGCTCTGCCCGACGACGACATCCACATCCACCAACGCGCCCAGATGGAAGCGGGGCCCGGCCTGCCACGCCTGGTCGCCGCCTTCCTGGCCGTAGCGCTCACCGATCAGCGTCAAAGCATGCGCAAGCTGATATTCGAACCCCGTGCCCCAGGTCAGGCGGTGGTTTTGCTCGCCGCCGTTGTAGGCATGCGTCCAGCCGCCATTCAGGTTCAGGCGCAGCGCTTGGACAGGTTGCCAGGTCAATGGCACATTCAGGTCCGCACCGTCGAACGCGTGTTGGCGATCCAAGGCAACATGCGACGTTGCCGAAACTGCCAGCTGTAGCCCCAGGTCGTCGCGTGACCACACCTGGGCCTTCACTTGCGGGCTGACCTGCGTTTGGGCATCACCGGCCTGGCTGGCGCGCGACAATGCGGCGCTCCATTGCACCGAGGGCAGTGCGTTGAAGGTACAGGCCGGGTTCAAGGTTTCGCTGTGGCTGTTGCCTTGGTGCCGATTGGCGGTGTACCAGGCGTCCACATTGCATTCGCCTGGGGCGTTGACCGCGCCGTCATCAACCACATAGGCGCCACCGGCTGCGTGAGCTTTGGAAAGCAGCGCGATGAGCAGGACAAGGCCCAGGGTCACGCCAATAAACGTAAGGTTGCGTTGCAGTGCACGCCGCTTGGCCGGCGGCAGCAGCAACAGAGTATGGCGAGCGCCGCGATAGTGACGTGCGCGATATTTGGCAAACCCGTCTTGGCGATGAGGGGTATGTTTTTTGTGCATGATGCACCTCGCTTGAATTCAGCTTTCTACGGTCAGCACCGAAATGCCGCTGGCTTTGGCCTGGCAGACCAGCTCCGAGGTGTCGTCACCACCCGGCAGGGCGATGACCACGTCGGGGCGGCTGTCGGTCAGCATGAAATGGTTGCGCTGGCGTTCCGCCTGCTTGCCATGGCGTTGCCAATTGGGCGGGTAGCGCACCACGTCGATGCCGATTTCCCGCGCCCATTCCTCAACGTCACTGCCCAGGAATTGGTTGCCGCCGTGAATCAATACCTGCACCGGGCGCAGGCGGTGGTAAGCGTCCAGCACTTGGCGGGACTTTTTGGTGTCGGCGTAATGACGACCTGCACAGATCAACACGCGCATAGTCAGAATCCTTGTGTTGCACGGTGGCCGCCGGGCGACGGCCACCGTTTCAGAGGCGGGTGATCAGTACCACTGCTTGAAGCGGCGGATGTAGATCGTTTTCATCAGTTGGGCCACGCAGCAGTAGGCGAACAGCGTGCCGACCAGCCATGGGAAGTACGCCAGCGGCAGCGGCTGCAGGCCGACCAGGGTGCCCAGCGGCGAGAACGGCACGTAGATCCCCAGGCCGATGACGAGGGCGGTCATCATCAACACCGGCCAGGCGGCCGTGCTCTGGAAGAACGGGATCTTGCGGGTGCGCAACATGTGCACCACCAGGGTTTGCGAGAGCAGCCCCTCGATAAACCAGCCGGACTGGAACAGGGTCTGCATTTCCACACTGTTGGCGCTGAACACGTACCACATCAGCGCAAAGGTGGTGATGTCGAAGATCGACGAGGTCGGCCCGATCCAGATCATGAAGCGGCCGATGTTTTTCGCATCCCACTTGCGCGGTTTGGCCAGGTATTCCTTGTCCATCTTGTCCCACGGCAGGGCCAACTGAGAGATGTCGTACATCAGGTTTTGCAGCAGCAGGTGGATCGCCAGCATCGGCATGAACGGAATGAACGCACTGGCCACCAGCACCGAGAACACGTTGCCGAAGTTGGAACTGGCGGTCATGTTCAGGTACTTCATGATGTTGCCGAAGGTTTCGCGGCCCTTGAGCACGCCTTCTTCCAGCACCATCAGGCTCTTTTCCAACAGGATGATGTCGGCTGATTCCTTGGCGGTGTCGGTGCCGCTGTCCACCGAGATGCCCACGTCGGCATCGCGCAGCGCTGGCGCATCGTTGATGCCGTCGCCGAGGAAGCCGACGGTGTGACCGTTGGCTTGCAGCGCTTTGAGCACCCGGGATTTCTGCAGCGGCGTCAGCTTGGCAAACACGGTGCGTTCTTCCACGCGGCGCAGCAGCGTCGCGTCGTCCATCGCTTCGATTTCTACGCCCAGCAGTGGTTGACCAGGCTCCAGGCCGACCTGGCGGCAGATCTTGCTGGTGACCACCGCGTTGTCGCCGGTCAGCACCTTCACCGCCACGCCAATTTGTTGCAGCGCCGCAATCGCCGGGCCTGCGGTTTCCTTCGGTGGATCCAGGAAGGTCAGGAAGCCCTGGATGATCAGGTTGCGCTCATCGGCGGTGGTGTACTGCTGGCGAGCCAGGGATTTGGGGATGTTGCGGGTGGCGACCACCAGTACGCGAAAGCCATCCTCGTTGTAGTCATTGGCCAGTGCCAGCAGCTCGTCACGGCGACGATCATCCAGCGGCACTGCAGCGCCATCTTCCATGACGTGGGTGGAAATGCTCAGCATCTCTTCCAGCGCGCCTTTGCACACCAGCAACTGGTCACCGGCGGCGTCCTTGACCACGATCGACAGGCGACGGCGCACGAAGTCGAACGGCAATTCATCGACCTTGCTATAGGCAAATGGCCGCTGGAACTTGGGGTTGTGTTCCGAGAACTGCACCACGGCCTTGTCCATCAGGTTTTTCATGCCGCTTTGGTGGTAGCTGTTCAGCCAGGCCAGGGACAGCACCGCATCATCACGTTGGCCAAAGGCGTTGACGTGGTGTTCGAGGATGATCTTGTCCTGGGTCAGGGTGCCGGTCTTGTCGGTGCACAGCACGTCCATCGAGCCGAAGTTCTGGATCGCATTCAGGCGCTTGACCACCACTTTGCGCTTGGCCATGGCGGTAGCGCCCTTGGCCAGGTTGGCGCTGACGATCATCGGCAGCATTTCCGGGGTCAGGCCCACCGCCACCGCCAGAGCGAACAGGAATGCATCGCCCCAGTCGCCTTTGGAGAAGCCATTGAGCAGGAACACGATCGGCACCATTACCAGCATGAAGCGAATCAACAGCCAGCTGACGCTGTTGACCCCACGGTCGAACGCGGTCTGCACCCGCGAGCCGACAATCGCCTTGGCCAGCGAGCCAAAGTAAGTGCGCGGCCCGGTGGCGACCACCACGGCCTTGGCGCGGCCACTGACCACGTTGGTGCCCATAAAGCAGATGTTGGGCAGGTCGAGCAGGTTGCCTTGGTCGGCCGCCAGCGAAGAGGCGGATTTTTGCGTGACATCGCCGAGCGTGTCGTATTTTTCGACCGGCAAGGCTTCACCGGTCAGCACGGCCTGGCTGATAAACAGGTCGCGTGATTCGATCAGGCGCACAT
Organism: Pseudomonas sp. NFX183; assembly: GCF_047943075.1. Taxonomy (NCBI): domain Bacteria; kingdom Pseudomonadati; phylum Pseudomonadota; class Gammaproteobacteria; order Pseudomonadales; family Pseudomonadaceae; genus Pseudomonas; species Pseudomonas sp. NFX183. The sequence continues at coordinate 5,349,226 of NZ_CP181333.1, forward strand.
CGGCAGGGATCATGTCGCCGGCCGACAGTTGCACGATATCGCCGGCGACCAGGTCGCGCATCGGCACTTCGCGCAGGGTCGGCTGAGCGCCGACTTGCTCACGCCGCAGCACTGTGGCGGTGGTGCGCACCATGGCTTTGAGTGCTTCGGCGGATTTGGCCGAGCGGTGTTCCTGCCAGAAGCGCAGCAGGCTGCTGAGCAGCACCATGGTCATGATGATGATGACTTTGGTCAGGTCGACTTCTTCACCGGCCTGCAACGGCAGCCAATAGTCGGTGACAAAGCTGATGCCCGCCAGGGTCAGCAACACGTAGATGAAGGGATTGTTCAGCGCCTGCAGGAACTGGACGAGGGCGTGAGGCGGCTTGTCGTGGGCCACTTCGTTAAAGCCTTCGCGTTGCAGACGCGCCGAGGCGTCCAGTTCGGTCAGGCCATCCTGGGTGGCTCGCACGTTGGCGAGGGTGGCCTGCAGGCTGTTCTGGGCTTCGCGGGCGGCGCGCATCGACAGTTTGGTGTCGGTGTCGGTGCCATTTTTCTTGTGCAGAGGCGTGTTTTTTACGGCGCTCATTGTCTGTACTCCTGTCGCCAATTCTCGACAAAACATACCCGGTACTTACCTGAAGACAGGCGAGCGAAAGCATGCCGAGCCGCAAACTTCGCGATCGGTTTAAATAAGGTGTTCACATAACTTCTACAGCGCCCGCCACGCGCGCGTTAGTTAACTAACGCGCAGCGGGCTACTACTGGACGTGTTCATAAAGAACTCCAGAACATCAATTAGAAAGTTGCTGTTTCCAGCCGGGTTAAGCGCTGCGAGTGCTCAGGTAAAGTCCGAACATCAGGCGCGCTTGAGCCAGCATGGAAACCTGGGGTCTCTGCGGGTCTTGAGGGTCGGCATGGTCCCAGTGCTGCAGCAGTTGGCCGCTGGCAGGGCACAGGTGCCAGTGCGCCAACACCGGGGCCGGACGCGCTTGGTCTTTACTGGCTTGAGGGGAGGGTGCAGCAAACGTGGCCCGGGTAGGCGAAAAGCCTGCGGGCTCGCGGCACAGCTTGGCGCGCAGGGCGGCGGCCAGCGTACGTACATCGGGCAAAGCAATGAGTTGGAAGGTCATAACACACCTCGGGACCGGACGGGCGACCGGTGAGGCAGTTACGGTGGAGCATCAAGCTCTAGCGCAGCTTACCGGACCTGGAAGGCGAGTCCTGTCATATTCTGGGTTTGGCGCCCGATGCCCGCTAAAGCGGTGCTCGGACAGCGACTAGATACTGTGTCCATTGGCTTCTTTTGTGAGGTTTAAAAAAGGCCCCAGTTGCGGGCACGGGCAATCTACTCAGACGGTTACAAAATGTCAACGCATGATTAATTAAATCAGTCTGCGTTCAGAGTTTATTCAGACAAGGGGGCACGGTTAGTTATGGGATATATAACTTCATACGCCCTGTGCAGCCAGAACTGCCAGATAGATCAACACTAAACCGCACGCGCCGTAACTGACGCGCTGCCACAGCGGCGAGGCGTTTTTGCGTAACAGATTGACCAGCACCGCAATCAGAAAACACGACAGCACCGACGCCAGCATGAAACCTGCAAAAAACATCAGGGTTTGCCCAGGGCTGGGCGTGGCGCCGACGATCCCGGACAAGGCGCTGCCCAACGCGCCCCAGTACACAATGTTCTTCGGGTTAGCCAGGGAAATGGCCGCGCCCACCGCCAGCGCATTCTGTCCGGAGCGGACCGGCCCGCTGTCCGCCGCGGGCAGGTGCCAGGCGTCGATCAGGCTGCGCACACCGAGCCAGGCCAGGTACACCGCGCACACAATCGTCAGCGGAACACGCACGGCTTCATGCTCAATCAGCAGGGCGATGCCGGTGAGGCCGATCACCGCCCAGGCGGCGTCGCCCACCAGCGAACCGATCTGTACCAGCAAGGCAGAGGTGAACCCATGGAGCAAGCCACGGCGCAAGGTTTCTGCCAGCACCGCGCCGGGTGAGAGGCAAAACACAAAACCGAATACCAGCGCGTAAAAAAAGATCGTGACCATGCCGCTTTCCTTCAACAGAGGCGCGCAGTGTGCGGCTGTGTGGCGCAGGTGTCTTGAACCAGATTGCGCTTTCAGCGTTTCAACAGGCTTTGATAGCGGCCTGGGGTAATGCCATAGGCGGCGCGAAAGTGCCGGTTGAGATGGCTTTGGTCAGCAAACCCCAGCTCATGCGCGACGTCGCTGGCCGAGGCGCCGCGGCGCAAGAGTCCCTTGGCACGACACGTACGCAATTGCATCGCCCACTGCCTGGGGCTCAGCCCGGTTTCTTTCTGGAAGGTGCGCAACAGATGGAATTTGGACAAGCCCAGCTCATCGCCCAGCTGGTCCAGCGGCAGCGCTTGGCTCAGTTGCTCGGCGAGCAGCTCCTGGGCGCGGCGGATCATGCCTTTGCCGCCCGTGGCAGCGCCGGGCAGGCGCACGCCGCTGGCACCCACCACTTCACCCAGCAGCAAAACCAAGGCGTCTTCGTTAATCTCGCGAAGCAATGGGTCGTCGTTCAAGGCTCCCTTGACCGCCGCAGCCAGGCGCTGTGCCAGGTCGGGCTGGAAGCAGAGCGAGCGATCAAATTCCACCTGGGCCAGCCCCAAGTCAGCCGCCAACGCGTCGGCCGCGACGTACAGGCTGACAAAATGCCAGGGTGCGCCATCAGCCGCGCCGCCGCCTTGAATCTGCCCGGGGTTGTACAACGTGATGCTGCCAGGCCCGGCCTGGAACTCGCGGCGGTCGAGCCAAACGCTTTCCTCGCCGGCCAGGTTTACGCCGATCACGCATTCATCATGGCTATGGCGGGCAAAGGTCAGGCCTGTGCAGCGTGTATGGGTGACTTCGTAGTTGCCCAGCCAGGCGTGTTGCATGGCGCTCATAGGTCGGCTCGATAGAAAATCAGCCGTGAGCATACGCTGACGAGGGTGTTCAGATCGACCACTGGCTGCAACGTGCGCTTAAGGAGGTCGCTATTTGGGGGGCGAGCTTACTGGGCAGGATGACTGTTCAGTAAGCTCTGCACCTTCCAAAAAGAGGTTCAGGGTTTTAAATATTTCATTGATGCAAACGAGGACGCGTGTTTTTTATAAATACGCTCGTCATCACTATCGATATCGGTAACTGCCCAGGTAGTCAGGGTTGCTGGCGACGGCAATGACGCCGGGACGATCAAGGTCGCGATTACCTTTTTTGTAATGCTGGATGCTGACATCGGTTGCCCAGCTCATCCAGAGTCGGTTCACCGCACACGTCTTCACAGACTCAGGCGCAAGGCGAGCGCCGCCAGGGTGATCAACAGCACCGGCAACGTCAGCACAATTCCGACCTTGAAGTAGTAGCCCCACGTGATGCTGATGCCTTTGCGCGCAAGAATATGCAGCCACAGCAGCGTGGCCAGGCTGCCGATGGGAGTGATTTTCGGGCCCAGGTCGCTGCCGATCACGTTGGCGTAGATCATCGCGTCCTTGACCACGCCCACGGCATGGCTGGATTCGATGGACAGCGCGCCGATCAACACCGTCGGCAGGTTGTTCATGGCCGACGACAGCAGCGCCGTCAGCACCCCGGTGCCCATCGCCGCGCCCCACACGCCGTAGGTGGCGAAGGTGTCGAGCCAGGTTGCCAGGTAGGTGGTCAAACCCGCGTTACGCAAGCCGTAGACCACCAGGTACATGCCCAGGGAAAACACCACGATCTGCCACGGGGCGTCCTTCAGCACTTTGCGCGTGGAAATCTTGTGGCCTTTGGCGGCGATCACCAGCAGCAAAACGGCGCACACGGCGGAGATCGCACTGATCGGAATGCCCAGCGGCTCCAGGGCGAAACAGCCGACCAACAAAATCCCGAGTACCCACCACCCGGCACGAAAGGTCGCACGGTCGTGGACGGCGCTGGCCGGGTCATCAAGGTCGGCGGGGTCGTAGGCCTGCGGAATATCGCGGCGGAAAAACCACAGCAGCACCGCCAGCGTCGCAGCAACGCTGACGAAGTTGACCGGCACCATGACCGCTGCGTATTCGTTGAAGCCGATCTTGAAATAATCCGCCGAGACGATGTTCACCAGGTTCGACACCACCAACGGCAAGCTCGCCGTGTCGGCGATAAACCCGGCGCCCATCACGAAGGCCAGGGTGGCCGCCGGGGAAAAGCGCAACGCCAGCAGCATCGACATCACGATCGGTGTGAGGATCAACGCCGCGCCGTCGTTGGCAAACAATGCCGACACCAAGGCGCCGAGCAGCACCATATAGGCAAACAGGCGCCGGCCACGCCCCCGGCCCCAGCGTGCTACATGCAACGCGGTCCAGGCAAAGAACCCGGCTTCATCGAGCAACAGGCTGATGATAATCAGCGCGACAAAGGTGCCGGTGGCGTTCCAGATGATGTGCCACACCACCGGGATGTCAGACAGGCTGATGACCCCGCACGCCAGGGCCAGAATCGCGCCCATGGTTGCGCTCCAGCCGACCCCAAGGCCTTTGGGCTGCCAGATGACCAGAACGATGGTGAAGATAAAAATCGCAATTGCGACAAGCATGAATAAACGCTCCGATGGCTCAGCAGCAGGTGCCGGCCCGTTGTGGTCTGTTGCCCATTGCATCAAGACGCTGCGCGTCGTTTTGCAACCATGGCTGGTTAGCTTGCAAGGTGGTGTCCAGCACTTGGGTGACCCAGTCGGGCAGTGCCGAATTGATGCGGTAGTAGATCCATTGACCCTGGCGACGATCCAGCAAAAGCCCACCACTGCGCAGTTGCGCCAGATGGCGGGAGATCTTGGGTTGACTGTCGCACAGAGCATGGATCAGTTCGCACACGCAAAGTTCGCCCTCGCGCAGGATCAATAACATCAACCGTACGCGCGTGGCATCGGCCAGGCATTTGAACAGCTCGGGCGGAGAGAGGGGGGCGGACATGATCGAGGTCTTGGTATGGATAGCGTTGCGAATATATGGTTTGCCATATATGTAGGTCAAATCCTGAATTCCGTTGACGTGGATCAAATGCCCGACAATCAGCCACAAGTGTCTGAAATTAAAATGAAACACGAATGTCCTAAAGTGCCTGCCCATTGCTGATGAAGGAAGAACTCGCGTGACCCGTGCCACTCGCAACCTGCGCAAAACCCTCGATTCTGTCGCGGACAATAACGAAACCGCGGCGTTTGACCTGATGCGCGCCGTCGAAAAACTCGGCGATGAAGTGCTGCGCCAGCGCCTGCTCAATACCATTCACCGGCTCAACCAGGATGCCCATGAGTTGCGCGAAGCGCGTGACTCGGTGGAGCAGGTCTCGGTCAGGCTTGCCTGAGCACGATCGTTCAAGACACGCCTCGTATCACGCTGGCATGCTTGTCGACTGTCTGTCGATGAGCCGTCTCCATGCCTACAGCCTTACCTCATTACGCCTTCGGTCGCGGCGCCCTTGCCGTTATTCCACTGTCTCTGGCCTGTGCGCCCTGGGGTTTGTTGGCCGGCTCCATGGCGATTGATGCGCAATTTACTCCGCTGCAAGCTCAGGGTTTGTCCGCCATTGTGTTCGCCGGTGCCGCGCAGCTGGTGGCGATCGGCATGGTCAAGAGCGGTGCCAGCCTGATCTCGATTGTGCTGACCACCTTGCTGCTCACATCCCAGCATCTGCTTTACGGCATGCACATGCGCCCGACGCTCTCGTCGCTCAATGTGCGCTGGCGCATGAGCCTGGGCTTTTTGCTGACGGACGAATTTTTCGCGCTGGTCAACCACTATGACCGTCAAACCTTCAATCGCTGGTATGCGCTGGGCGTCGGCCTGACGTTCTACATCATCTGGAACCTCTTCACCCTGGCGGGCATCGTGCTCGGCAAAAGCATTCCGGGGCTTGATCAACTGGGACTGGAGTTTTCCATTGCCGCAACCTTTATCGCCTTGATCACGCCGGTGGTGCGCGACGTGCCCACGGTGGTCTGCGTGGCGGTCTCGCTGTTGTGTTCGGTATGGCTGAGTTACTTGCACTGGGAGTCGGCGGTGGTGATGTCGGGCGTGCTGGGGATGGGCGCAGGGTTTGCCTGCAAGCGGCTGGGAGTAGGGCAACGATGATCTACATCATGATTGTGGCCATGGGCCTTGTGGTGTTTCTCAACCGCTACTTGTTCATCGAGCCGCGTCTGCCGGTGCGCCTCAATCGCGGCGCGCGCGAGTTTCTCGGGTTTGCCGTGCCGGGAATGCTGACGGCGATTTGCGGGCCGATCATTTTTCTCGCTGAGCACAAGCTCAACGTGAGCCCGGCCAATCCTTACTTGCTCGCTGGGATCTGCGCGGTGGCGTTGATGTTCTGGACGCGCAGCGTGTTGATCACGGTGCTGCTGAGCATGGGGCTGTTTTATTTGTTTCGTTGGTGGTTTTGATGCGCGGATAAGTAGCTGGAGGTCATCCACCAACACCCAGGCAAAAAAAAGCCCGCGGGAGGGCGGGCAGAAGTGAGACTTCTTAAAAATGAGCCTGCCAACTATAGGCAGCGCGAGCACCCTTCACAGTGAAACTAAATTCATCCGGCCGCAGCTTTTGGCGGCTTCTTGGCTTTGGCCTCCGCCGCCAGGCATTCCAGGGCGAACTGCTCGGTGTAGGTCATCTGGATCGGCGTGCTTTCACCCTTTACCGTGCGTTCGCCATCGAGGATGCAGCGGATGCGCTTGTCGGTGACGCCGATGCGCTTGGCAATCCACGTCGGCGTCTGGCCGATGCGGCTGATCAGCTTGTCGGCGTAGTCAGTGGAAGGGTTATAGCGTTCGGCGTTGGGCGTCATCGGGTTTCCAGGGGCAAGCGGGGGCATAAGTAGGGGACAGCGTGACGTAATAATCCTTGAGTGTCGCCTGCTAATGGTAGAGTCGCGTTTTTTTCCAAGGAGGCGATGGCATGCGAAAGCTGGTAATTGGCGCATTGGCACTGGCAGTACTGTCCGGTTGCGCGGGCTCGAAAATGAACAATGCGCGCACCGGCGTGCCGTACAAAACGCTGGCTTCGGACAAGACGCCGTTGGTGGTTGCCCAATGCATTCAGTTCGGCTGGCAGGACGAGGCGGTATTTGGCGTTGACGCCGGAGGCTTCAAGGAGCCGATCGAAGCAGGCGGTTTTACCGTCTACACCACCGGCGGCGATTATTTTGTCGACGTGCGCAGTGCCGGCGCCGGCTCTACCGTCAATTACTTCGCCGTCGCCGACACGATGCCCGCCAAGCGCCGACTGGCCGCGCTCGCGACCTGCCTGTAATCCTTTGCCTAAGTGATATTCGGAAAAGCCCGGCGGGACAGCCGACGGACATTGGCTTATCATTCCCCCGCTCGCTCGACGTGATGGCTCTTTACCAGTACACGGACGTCGAGGCCGCAACGTCGAGCGGGCCTCTTTTCTCTTAGCGTGGCATGTAACCCAAGTGCCAGCGCCGCGGAATCTTTAGCGACACTACGCCCAGCAACGCGGCGAACGCGCCACTGACCAGCAGCGCCTTCAGGCCGAGCTGGTGCTCCAGCACCGCGCCGATCACCGCGCCCACGAACATGCCGGCCCACGGAATCAGTTGCACCCTCCAGCCATTGCGCCGTTCTCCCAGCACCCAGCGGCCCAGCCCGCGCCCGAAGCGTGAGAGGGCGCCTGTCACATAAGTCAGGCCCACCGGCAAACCGTTTACCTCTTCCACTGCGGCATTGAGCATACCCATCGCCACAATCGTTGCCAGCAGCGCGGGCAAGGTGTCGTCGAAGGGCCACACGGCGGCGCCGCACAGCAAGGCCGCAATGCACAGCAGCAAGGGCAGCGCGTGCCGGCGGCTGAGGCGGCTGATTACCACGCCCAGGGCGTTGCCGACGACAAAGGTTGCGACCAGCAACAACAAGCGCCCGGTAAGGCCCAAGTCGCCTGCGCTGATCGCCACGGCCAGGCGCGTGGTGTTACCGCTCATGAACGAAACAAAATCGCCGCTGGCCATAAAGCCTATCGCATCGGTCATGCCGGCCAGCACTGAAAGGCTGGCCACCAGCATCAAGCCAACCCGCCCGCGCCAGCGTTGGCGGTGAGCGAGTGCGGCGTTGGCGTAGGGTTTGCGCGATGAAGGCAGCATGGCCCCAGGTTCCTCGGTGAGATTATTCGGCCACTACCGTAGGACGCTTTGGTTGCGCGCGCAATGACCTCAGACACACTCCAGCCGCCAGCCCTGACGCTGCCAGGTCAAAAAATGCGTCGGCCTGACGGCCTGCACAAACGTCTCGTCATGGGAGACCACCACCATCGCCCCGGTAAAACCCTGCAACGCCTGTTCAAAGGCCAGCACGGATTCAAGGTCCAGGTGGTTAGTCGGCTCGTCCAGCAACAGCAGTTGCGCCGGCACCTCGCGCCACAAGGCAATCGCCATCGCGGCCTTCAGGCGTTCCCCGCCGCTCAACTGGCGGGTGGGTTGAGTCACCCGCAGGGCATCCAGTTGCAGCAACGCCAAACGCGTGCGCAGCTCGGCTTCGGCCAGCGGGGTGTCGAGCAGGTTGAGCTGTTCGACAATGCTACGGTTGCCATCCAGCAGCGTCAGGTGCTGGTCGATATAGGCACTGGCCACATGCACGGCGCATTCACCACTGACCACCGGCCATTGGCCCGCAAGCACCTTGAGCAACGTGGATTTGCCGCAACCGTTCGGCCCGCGCACGGCCATGCGCACCGGGCCCGCCAGGTTGAGCGTGACGTAGCTGCAGGCTTGCTGCGGATCAAGCCACGGCAGTTGAGCGTTTTCCGCGCTCAAAACCTGTCGTCCATTGGGCAGTGCTGAACCGGGCAGGGCCAGCAACGTGGGCGAGTGATCCTCCACACGCTCATGGGCTTGGCGTACCTGCGCATCGAGCTCGTGTTTGTATGCGTGATGCGCGCTGCGCACGCTGCTGACGATTTCCTTGGCGGCGCCTTTCCAGCGGGCTTTGGTAAACCCGGTGACGTAGGCGGTTTCTGCGTGTTTACGTGCGCGGGCGGCGTTGCGCTGCAGGTTGTCATGATCCTTCTGCAGACGTTTGCGTTCGCGGCTGCGCGCCAGGCGGGCGTGTTCCAGGGCGGCCATGGCCGCGTGCTGTTTGCTGTCGCGTTGCAAGCGATAGGCATCGTAGTTGCCGCCATACACCTTTGCGCCAAGCGGCGACAGCTCGATGATGCGCGCCATCGCATTGAGCAGTTGCCGGTCATGGCTGACCACTACCAGGCCGCCGGGCCAGGCTGCCAGCGTGCGCAGCAGCCAGTCACGGCCGGCGCTGTCGAGGTGGTTGGTTGGCTCATCGAGAATCAGCAACTGCGGCGTGGCCAAAAGCGCGCCGATCACCGCAACCCTGGCCAGTTGGCCGCCACTGAGTTGATCGGCTGGCGTGGCAGCGTCGAGTTGCTGCAACCCGGCTGCACCCAGCGCGGTGCGCAGGCGTTCGGCAAGGTCCCAACGATCATCGATCAGCGCGAGATCATCCGCGCGCGCCTCACCGCGGGCCAGCCGCTCAAGGGCGGCCAACACCTGGGCGGTGCCGGTGATGTCGGCGACGGTTTCGCCCGGTTGGACGGCCAGCGCCTGCGGCACATATGCCACGCTGGCCGAGCTTTTCAACGTGCCGCCAGTGGGCGCCAGCAGCCCGGCAAGCAGCTTGGCGAGCAGGCTTTTGCCCCGGCCATTACGCCCGACAATCCCGGTGGGCGCGTGATCAATCGACAGGTTGAGGTTGTTCAGCAGGGTTTCGCCATCGGCGAACTGCAAGGACAGGTGTTGCAATGAAACGAGTACGGGCGGCCGTTTGACGTCAGTCATCAGCACCTCCAAAAAAATGTCGGACAGGCCAACAAGCGCGCCAAGCGGCTCGTTGCAGGTACATTTTGGAAGGCTTAGTTGTTCACGTCGGCGTGCATCCCGTGAGTCGGAAGAGGCGCAAAGGCTAACCCACCTTGGCGTTTTTCGGCAAGTCCGCGGCCAATTGCTCAAGGAACATCGCCAGCGCAACTTCTTCGGCTTTCAGGCCCTTGCGCACTCGGGGTTTGGGCAGCTTGGACAATTCGCCCAGGCTGAAATGCTCCAGCACGGCGGGGTGGATATAGCACTTGCGGCACACCGCCGGGGTATTGCCCAGCTGTTTGGCAACGTCCTTGACCATGGCGACCACATGCCGCTTGGCATCCGATTCCGGTTGCCACTCCAGTTCGCGCAATACGGCCAAGGCCAGGGCGGTGCCGGCCCAGGTGCGGTAGTCCTTGGCAGTGAAGTCGGCGCCGGTGAGGCTGTGCAGGTAGGCGTTGACGTCATGGGAGCTGACGGTATGCCGTTCACCGTCCTCATCCAGGTACTGAAACAGGTTTTGCCCTGGCAATTCCAGGCAACGCTTGACCACCGTGGCCAGGCGCCGGTCCTTGACGCTGACCTGATGCTCGACGCCGCTCTTGCCGCGAAACTGGAACAGTATCTCGCTGCCCTTGATGTCGACATGGCGGGTGCGCAGCGTGGTCAGGCCGTAGGATTTGTTGTCCCGCGCGTACTGGGTGTTGCCCACTCGAATCAGCGTGGCATCGAGCAGCATCACCACGGTGGCCAGGACTTTTTCGCGGGTGAAACCGGGCGCGGCGATTTGTGCTTCCAGTTGCGCGCGCAGTTTCGGCAGAGCATTGCCGAACTGTTTCAGGCGCGAATATTTGTCGGTGTCGCGCACCTCACGCCAACGCGGGTGGTAGCGGTATTGCTTGCGGCCACAGGCATCGCGGCCGGTGGCTTGCAAATGGCCGCGCGGGTCGGCGCAGATCCACACGTCGGTGTAGGCGGGTGGCACAGCCAATGAGTTCAGGCGTTTGATTTCGTCGGCATCGGTGATGCGCTCACCGTTGACGTCGAAATACTGAAACTTGCCGCGCAGCTTCTTGCGGCGGATACCCGGTTGGGTGTCGTCAACGTAATGCAGGTCGCGGGGCAGGTCGGCAAGCAACGCGGAGTCGGGCATGGTGCAAATTCCTTGGCAGTAATCAGGCCGGTATTTCTGATTGACCGCAGGGTTTTGCGCTCGTGCCAAATTCTTAAGCCAGCACCGCCACCGCCTTGATTTGCGCCCACAGCGCCTGGCCGGGATGCAGCTGCAACTGGTCGCGGGAAAACCGCGTGATGCGCGCCAGCAACGGCGTGCCGCCGGCGTCGAGGCGCACCAGCACATGGGCGTTGTTGTCGGCACAGATCTCCCCGGTCACCGTCACCGGCAAGCGATTGAGGATACTGCTGGGTTCCTGCGCCTGCAGGCTGAGGCTGACATCGCGTGCCTGCACCTTGATGCGCAGCTGTTTGCCCAGCGCCAACGGCGCATGGGCAACGCGCATCGATAACGCGCTGTCGGGCAATTGCAGCGTCAGCAGGTGATAGTGCGCGTCGTAGGCACTGACGCTGCCATTGATCACTACCCCGGCATCGTCACCCAGGGCCATGGGCAAATCGAGCCGCGCCAGGGTTTCACCGATGGGGCCGCTGGCCAGCGCCTGGCCGTCACTGAGTAACACGATGTGATCGGCCAGCCGCGCTACTTCGTCCTGAGCATGGCTGACGTACAGCACGGGGATATCGAGCTCGTCGTGCAGGCGTTCGAGGTACGGCAAAATTTCACTTTTGCGTTTGCTGTCCAGCGCCGCCAGGGGTTCATCCATCAACAGCAATTGGGGGCTGGTGAGCAGCGCGCGGGCGATGCCGATGCGTTGGCGTTCACCGCCGGACAGATGCTGCGGGTGGCGGTCGAGCAAATGGGCGATACCCAGCAGTTCGGTGGCGTGAGCCATGTCCACGCGCCGCTGCTGACGAGCAATACGCTTGAAGCCGAATTCCAGGTTGGCCCGCACCGACAGGTGGGGAAACAGGCTCGCTTCCTGAAACACATAGCCCAATGCGCGTTTGTGCGGCGGCACAAACAGCCCGTTGCGGCTGTCTTGCCAGGCTTGATCGTTGATCTGCACAAAGCCGTCTTCGGCACGCTCCAGCCCGGCGATACAGCGCAGGCAGGTGGTCTTGCCCGAGCCGGAATGCCCGTACAAAGCGGTCACACCACGGCCGGGCAATTTCAAGTCCACCTTCAGCGCAAAGCCTGGGTAATTCAGTTGCAGGCGTACCTCAATCATCGCGATCAGCTCCAGGCCATCTTGGTTTTACGGCTGGAGTAAAGCGCCAGCAATACGAGGAAGGCGAACACCACCATGGAGCCGGCCAGCCAGTGCGCCTGGGCGTATTCCATGGCTTCGACGTGGTCGTAGATCTGCACCGAGACCACGCGGGTTTTGTTGGGGATATTGCCGCCGATCATCAGCACCACGCCGAACTCACCGACGGTGTGCGCAAAGCCGAGAATCGACGCGGTGATAAACCCCGGGCGGGCCAGGGGCAGGATCACCGTGAAAAAGGTGTCCCACGGGTTGGCGCGCAAGGTTGCGGCCACTTCCAGGGGGCGTGTACCGATGGCGCCGAAGGCGTTTTGCAACGGCTGCACCACAAACGGCATGGAGTAGATCACCGAACCCAGTACCAGCCCGGTGAAGCTGAAGGTCAGGGTGCCCAGGCCCAGCCATTGGGTGAATTGGCCGAAATAGCCATTGGGCCCCATGGTCAACAGCAGGTAAAACCCGATGACCGTCGGCGGCAATACCAACGGCAGGGCAACGATTGCGCCGATGGGGCCGCGCCACCAGGAACGGGTGCGCGACAGCCACAGCGCAATCGGAGTGCCGATGACCAGCAGGATCACGGTGGTCAGTGACGCCAGTTTGAGGGTCAACCAGATCGCGGAAAAATCGGCACTCGACAGCGGCATTTACTGGCCCAGCTCGTAACCGTAGGACTTGATCACCGCAGCGGCTTTCGGGCCTTTGAGGTAGTCGACCAGGGCTTTGGCTGCGGCACTGTCCTTGCCTTTGGTGAGGATCACCGCGTCTTGCTTGATCGGATCGTGCAGCGAGGCGGGCACAATCCACGCCGAACCGCGGGTGACTTTGCCGTCCTTGTAGATCTGCGACAGGGCGACGAAGCCCAGTTCAGCGTTGCCGGTGGAGACGAACTGGAAGGCTTGGGTGATGTTCTGCCCGGTGACCAGCTTGTCTGCGACCTGCTCGCTCAGACCTTCCTTGGCCAGCACTTGAGTGGCGGCCAGGCCGTAAGGTGCAGTTTTGGGGTCGGCGATGGACAAGTGCTGGTACTGGTTTTTCTTCAGCACCTCGCCTTTGGCATCGACGTAGCCTGGCTTGGCCGACCACAGCGCCAGGGTGCCGACCGCGTAGGTAAAGCGCGAACCTTTGACGGTAGCGCCTTCGTCATCGAGCTTTTTGGGGGTGGTGTCGTCTGCGCTGAGGAACACTTCGAACGGCGCGCCGTTCTTGATCTGCGTATAGAACTGGCCGGTGGCGCCATAGGCCGCAACGAGTTTGTGGCCGGTGTCTTTCTCGAAGTCGGCGGCGATTGCCTGGATCGGCGCGGTGAAGTTGGCGGCCACGGCCACCTGCACTTCGTCGGCCTGCGCCGAGCCCAGGGCAAAGGCGGCGATCAGGGTGGCGAGGGCTGTGGGGGCCAGGCGCGAGGCGCGGATCATCATGAAGCAGCTCCTTTGAGGGTGTACGGCTCGTTATAGATAGAAGGCTTTACCGCTATGTAGGGGAATATATAGCGGTTGGCCATCGCCGGTACAGCGCAAAGTTGCCCCTGACGTCAGTTCTGCTTGAGCTTTGCCAGCGCCTGCGCGGCCAGCTCGCGAGTCAGGTCATAAGTGGATGCATCTTTGCACAGGCGCAATGCCTGGCCCGACCACAGGTTGCTGAAACCCGCCTCGTCCTTGGCCTTGAGCGGCATCAGGGCACCACCGGACGTGGGGAAGGCAGGCGCCGCCGGATTGATCGCGCCCAGTTCACGCATCACGCGGTTGACGATGCCTCGCGCCGGGCGGCCGGTGAACAGGTTGGTCAGCGCGGTTTCGCTGGCCTGGGCACGACGCAGCGCAGCGGCGTGGGAGGCGCTGACGTTGGCTTCTGGCGTAAACAGGTAGGCGGTGCCGATTTGTACGGCTGATGCGCCCAGAGCAAGGGCCGCGACGATGCCGCGCGCATCAGCAATACCGCCGGCCGCAATCACGGGCACGCTGACGGCGTCGACGATCTGCGGTACCAGCGCCATCAAGCCGATCTGGGTATTGAGGTCGTTGCTGAGAAACAAGCCACGATGCCCGCCGGCCTCAATCCCCATCGCAATAATTGCATCGCACCCATGCTGTTCCAGCCAGACCGCTTCTTCCACGGTGGTGGCGGATGACAGCACTTTGGCGCCGGTGGCTTTTACCCGGTCGAGCAAGGTTTTTTCCGGCAGGCCAAAGTGAAAACTCACCACCTCGGGGCGGAACGCCTCGACCACCTGGCAGGCGGCCTCGTTAAAGGGCGCGCGGTTGGAAACGGGTGTTGGCGCATCAAAATCGGCGCCCAGTTCGCGGTAGTAGGGTTGCAACAGGTCCTTCCAGCGACGGTCGCCGGCCTCATCGGCGTCGGGCGGTTGATGGCAGAAGAAATTCACGTTGATGGGGCGGGTACTTGCCTGGCGGATCGTGCTCAAGGCTTCGCGCAGTTGCTCGATGGTCAGCGCTGCGGCGGGCATCGAGCCCAGCGCACCCGCTTGATTGGCGGCAATCACCATGGCGGTGGTCGTGGCACCGGCCATAGGGGCTTGGATGATGGGCAGTTGAATGCCCAGCAGGTCGATGATTCGCGAGTCTGGCCAGGTGCTCATGGGATGCGTCTCCAGCGTGAGTAGGACTTTGCGCTGTTTTAACAGGGGCCATTGGCACCCGGCCAGTGCGTATTATTCACTGGACGAGAGCAGGGTTTCGTGAAGCGCCATCAATCGATGGCATGCCCCAGCACCGCGTGAATACGCCCGGCGATATGGGCCGCATGGGTTTCCAGGGCGAAGTGGCCGGTGTCCAGCAGTTCAACCACCGCGTTGGCGTTGTCGCCCTTGTAGGCATGGGCGCCAGGCGGGATAAAAAACGGATCGTTCTGACCCCAGATCGCCAGCGTCGGCACCTGGCTGGCTTTGAAAAATGCCTGGAACGCCGGGTACAGCGTGAGGTTATTGCGGTAGTCGAGAAACAGGTCCAGCTGGATTTCGTCGTTGCCCGGGCGTTGCATCAACAGCACGTCCAGCATGTAGGACTCCGGTGCGACCAACTCCGGCTGACTCACTCCATGCAAGTACTGGTAGCGCGTGCCTTCCAGGCTGATGACCGCGTTGCGGATCACCTCGCGATTGGCTGCGCTCGCGTCCGCCCAGTAGGCGCGAATCGGCGCCCAGGCATCGCCCAGCCCTTCCAGATACGCGTTGCCGTTTTGCGAGACCAGCGCGCTGACCCGTTCCGGATGCGCCACCGCCAGGCGCAGGCCCACGGGTGCTCCGTAATCGAAAACGTACAGGGCGTAGCGGCTCAGTTTCAGCGCATCGACGAAATGCCCGATGCTGATCGCCAGGTTATCGAAGCTGTACTGGTAATCGCGCTCGACGGGCACCTCGGTGAAGCCGAAACCTGGCAAATCGGGCGCGATGACCCGATAGCGCGTGGCGAGCAGCGGGATGAGGTTGCGGTACATATGCGACGAGCTGGGGAACCCGTGCAGCAGCAACATGACCGGAGCCGAAGGATCGCCGGCTTCACGGTAGAACACGCGCACACCATCGACATCAACGTGCTGGTAGCGAACGACGGGGGTTGCGATAGACATGATGAGGACACCTTTTGTAACTGGATTGGTTGGTAATACGGGTTACTGATTTAGAGGCTGCGCCCAAATCTGTAACCTGTCAAACCAGTTATTGAGGTTATCAATTGTTGAGTCTGTAACTATCCAAAGACAAAAATAGCGGTTACGATTGCGCGGTGCTCAAGAGGACAAACCATGGCCACCCTTACGCCCCATGCCCCACCATCACAACCCTATGTACTGGCCGACGAGCCGGTGCTGGACATGCTCAATACCCTGGCGACTGTCGACGGCCAGCCAGTGGATTTCTGGCACACCGACGCCGACGTTGCGCATTGGCTGGTGCGCCTGGAGTGGGTAGCGCAAGCGAGCATTCCCACGTTCGAAGAAGGTGCTTTGCTGGGGGCTGCACGCCAACTGCGCGAGGTGATCCGTGAACTGGTGGCCGCGCGCAAGAGCGGTGAGACGGGCAATCCGGCGGCGCTCAACAGTTTTTTACGCAAGGCGGTCAGCTATCCGCAGTTGGTCTGGCCTGTGTCCGGGCAGCCTCAACTGGAGCGCCAGCGCAAGCAACAGACGGCGGAGCAGTTTTTGTCGCCGATTGCCGAAGCAGCGGCTCAGTTATTGGTGGCCGGTGATTTCAGCTTGATTCGCCGCTGCGAGCATCCGGAATGTGTTCTGTGGTTTTATGACCGGACCAAAGCGCACAAGCGCCGTTGGTGCAGCATGGCGCTGTGTGGCAACCGGCATAAGGTTGCGCAGTTCCGTAAACGCAAGGCCCTGTAAGCGCACACTGACGCTTTAAAAGAAGAGGGCAGTGCAAGAAATTTCGGGTGGCCGGGCTCAACGTGCGCACACGTAATGTGGATGAGGCCCAGCCTGCAGCGCACAAAATCGGTGCGGCGCTGAGTCTTTACTGACTTTCCCGTTCCAGCAGCTGCCGCTTGCGCTCAACGCCCCAACGGTACCCGGAGAGCTCGCCATTGCTGCGTACGACGCGATGGCAGGGGATCGCCACAGCCAGGTGATTGGCGCCACAGGCCTGGGCCACCGCACGAAAGGATGTGGGCGCGCCGATGCGCTGGGCGATCTGCGCGTAGCTGGCCGTGCTGCCCACCGGAATGTCGCGCAGTGCCCGCCACACGCGCTCCTGAAAGGCGGTCCCGCGCAAGTCCAGGGGCAAATCCAGGCCCAGCGCCGGTGCTTCGACAAACCCCACGACCTGGGCGATCAATTGTTCGAAATGCCGATCCGCACCCACCAACTCGGCCTTGGGAAATTGATCCTGCAGGTCGCGCACCAGCGTGTCCGGATCGTCCCCCAGCAAAATCGCACACACGCCCCGTTGGCTCTGCGCCACCAGAATGGCCCCCAGCGAGCACTGGCCCACGGCGAAATGGATCTCGCTGTTAGTGCCACCGGCCTTGTAATCGCTGGGTTTCATGCCGAGTAACTGATCGGCGGACTCATAAAAGCGGCTGTTTGAGTTAAAGCCTGCGTCGTACACCGCGTCCGTCACGGAATGCTCGCCCTTGAGGCCAACACGCACTTTGCGCGAGCGAAGGGCGCTGGCGTAGCCCTTGGGCGTCAGGCCGGTGATGGCTTTGAAAACGCGATGAAAATGGAACGAACTCAAGCCGGCCAGGCGCGCAAGTGCGTCAAGGCTGGGCGGCGTTTCGGCCTGTTCTATATGCCGGCACGCGTCGGCGACTATCTGCGCGTGGTGCGCGGCCAATTGGGTCTGGTCGCCCGCGGCGCGTTTACTCGGCCTATAACCCGCCGCTTCGGCCTGCGCAGGGGTGTCAAAAAATTCGACGTTCTCCGGCCGTGGCAAGCGCGAGGCGCTGCTGGGGCGGCAATAAACGCCGGTGGTTTTTACGCCGTAGACAAACAGCGCGTCAGCCTTGGCATCGCGGGAGACGATGGCGGCCCAGCGAGGGTCTTGTTGGTTGTTCATGGCCTGCACTTTTGACGGGTCACGGGCAGATTAACCGCGCAGGTTGCGCTCGACACTCCGAAGCTTGCGGTCAAATCAACCGGCCGTGCGAAACGTCAGGTTGATACGTTGTGGGCCCATCACCGGATGCACGCCTTCCTTGATCGGCATCACCCCATGAAAACGTAAACGATCGACGCCACCCCAGACCACGACATCGCCGTGAAACAACGAGATTTTCTGCGTGCGGTTACCACGCTCATGCCCGCCGAACAGGAAAATGGCGGGCAGCCCGAGGGACACGGAAACCACCGGGGCGCTATAGCAACGTTCGTTTTTATCCTGGTGCAGCGACATTTTGGCCCCGGGCACATAACGGTTGATCAGGCAGGCATCCGGGGAAAAGTCATTGAAGCCGGCTTCTGTGGCCGCCAGCTTGGCAAGCTCGCGCAAAGCGTCCGGCATCGCCGGCCAGGGTTGCCGGCTGCGCGGATCAACCGGGCTGTATCGATAGCCGGAGCTGTCGGTGGTCCAGCCCAGTGCGCCGCAACTGCTCAGGGCCGCCGACATGGTAAATCCGCCGGGTGTGACCATCTGCCGGAACGGTGATTGAGCCAATACGCGCCGCAGTTCAGGTAGCAAGCGATCAATCCAGGGCAGGGCATAGCCCCTCAGCACGTAAGACTCTTCGCCGATCTGCTCGCGCCCGGCCGGTTGTTGCAGCGCATCGTCGGCGAACAAATCCGCCGTAGGGCCGGACATCGCTTACAGCGCCTTGCTCACGGTGATGTCGGTGATTTCGTCACTGGCATCGTGGATTTTCGCCAGCGCCTGCTGGGCTTCTTCGACACTGTTGGTGTGCAATTGCGCGAACTCAAAGCGACGTTCGCCGTTGAGTTTGTACTTGATGACGTATTTGGTTGTGGTAGTCACAGTGTTTTCCTGTCGAGTGTTCGGGTCAGCTCAGTTTGGTACTGGTGCGACGAACGATGCGAATCTTGTGAGACAACGCTGGCTTACGCGTGACGCTGATGGCGCGGCGTGTCACTACATCCAGGGTGATATTCCAGAAACCGGTGCTGGGTGCGGTGATTTTTGCCGGGAATTTGCCGAACGCGCCGCCGTGATAGGTGTGACGGCCACCGTTCTTGAAGCTGCGAAAATTGGCGTCGCTCATCAGGCGAATGTTGCACGTTTGTGAGCATTCGATGACAACGATGTCGCCCTCGTTGAGGTGCTCGCGCTGGTGGATGAATTTCATGGGTGTCTCCAGAAGGGCTTTTTCTGAAAAATCAGAATGATACGTAGGTTAAGATAGAGTTTATCAGCCCCAGCGCGTTTATTATCGGGTCGTCGTCGACGACTTCGACAATTTAAAACAGTTATTTCCCGAGTTTTTAGAGATAAATCCTACATTGGCGGGAGAAATCTACTCTCTACGCTGTCGTAGGATCTTTATCGGAGGTTTAAGTATGAAGTGGAGTGTGTTGGTTCTGGCCCTGGCCTTAGGTGGGTGTGCTTCGGTTGCAGATATCAAGCAGACCCCGCCAACATTGGTGGTTATTTCAGGTAAAAAACCGCCGGAATATGCCGCGTGTGTCGTGCGCAAGCTCGCCGCCACCCGCAGACCGCCGCAGATCGAACCTCACAAGGACGGTGTACAGGTGATTGTGCCGCAAAAATTCTCGGCTGATCCGTCGGCGATCTTCGAGATTGAAGAACGCTCCAGCGGCAGCAGCATCAAACTTTATGAAAGCATGTCGAACGTGCCCATTCGACCTGGTGATGTGAAGAAAGCCGCAGAGGATTGCATCTCCGGCTGAGCCCCAGGCTCATTGGCGCTTGAATCCGATAAAAAAGCCTAACGCTGCAGTGCAGCGTCAGGCTTTTTTTTGCCGTGCGTTTGGGTGTTGTCGCGAGAGGTCCATTTCCCTACCATTTATAAGCTTATGCGCTTGTGATCTAGCTTATAACTATAAAAATGGAGCCGTGATGAGCGTGTTGATCGGGCAAGGCATCCGTTAAACTGTCGGGTATTCAATGCAAAAAATGCCGCGCAACCCTAACGATTGCGTGGCATTTGTCTTTTTCTGGGAACCGTCATGAAGCGTGAACACGTCAAAGCCCACCAGGCCGAGGGTCAAATTTCGGCCACCCATGTCATTCAGAATCCTGCCGATCTTGGCGAGTGGATCGTGTTTTTCAAAAAAAGCGGCGGACGCAGTTTTTTTCTGGTGGACGAGCAGGATGAAGTCGAGTCATTCGCGCGTCTGGATGACCTTATCGAGCTTCTGCGCGGGCTGGGCATCAAGTTCGCCGAAATACACCTGTAGCCGTCTGGCTATTTGCACACGACCACTACGCTTCGGCTCTTGAAGTTGCCTACGTCTTTGCCCAGGGTCTTGTCGTCTTCCTTGAGCGAGGGCGTGCCTTCGGTACCGACGATACGGTAGCCGGTGCCTGCGCAGGAGGCGTCGGCTTTCTCGTAGCAGCTGGCCCACGAGTTGGCTTCGCCCGAGCAGTCGATGGTCAGGCCTTGCTCGCCATTTTTCAGGAAGGTGTCGGAGGTGGTGGTGCAGCCGCTCATCAGCGCCAGGGTTGCAGTCAGTGCCAGAATCTTGTTCATGAGTTGAGTCGTCGTCGAGGGTGTTGGAGGGAGCGCTGACACTGTCGTGGGGCGTTCGCAGCAGATTATAGCGAACTGCCACCTAGGTACAGACAAACACAAAAAAGCCCCGTCAATCGGGGCTTTTTGCGCAAGTCGCCGTGGCTTACTTGCCTTTGGGTCTTTTGCTCGATGCGTGGCCGGCTTCGTCCACAAACACTTCGGCTACCGCGATAGCCTGGCTTTCAGTCGGAAATACCCCGGCAACGCTGTCACCGTGAAAGTTGATCAAGTGCCAGCCGTCTGCTCGCTGTGTGATCAGGTAGCCGTTTACGCCTTTTGGTTCTGACATCTATTAACAATCTCGTGGTCTGGTTCAAGCGCGTCATGATAGCGCCAAATGCCGGGGGAAAGCGCAAGTTGTTGCAGGTCAGTGTGACGCGCGGCAAAGCGTGCTAAAACAGTTATACCCCTTTTAATCATTGGGGGATGGCATGTTTTGCCGAACCGCTGGGCAAGCTCTTGGCAGGATCAGCGGAACTTACGCCGACATTTTTTCTCTATGATGACATCGCAACGCCAGCAGGACCCATTGTAAGGTGACTGCGGCCTCATTAGACTGCGCCGAATTCCGTACGCACAGCCCTTTGTAAGGACTCATATGATCAAGAAATGCTTGTTCCCAGCAGCCGGTTACGGCACTCGCTTCTTGCCAGCGACCAAAGCCATGCCCAAAGAGATGCTGCCGGTGGTGAACAAGCCACTGATTCAGTACGGCGTCGAAGAGGCATTGGATGCCGGTCTGAACGAAATCTCCATCGTCACCGGCCGTGGTAAGCGCGCACTCGAAGACCACTTCGACATCAGCTACGAGCTGGAAAACCAGATCAAGGGCACCGACAAGGAAAAATACCTGGTCGGTATCCGTAAATTGCTCGACGAGTGCTCGTTCTCCTACACCCGTCAAACCCAGATGAAAGGCCTCGGCCACGCGATCCTCACCGGCCGCCCGCTGATCGGTGACGAACCGTTTGCCGTGGTACTGGCGGACGACCTGTGCGTCAACCTGGAAGGCGACGGCGTACTGACCCAAATGGTCAAGCTGTACCAGAAATACCGCTGCACCATCGTTGCGGTGATGGAAGTCAATCCGGCCGAAACCAACAAGTACGGCGTGATCGCCGGTGACGACATTGGTGATGGCCTGATCCGCGTACGCGACATGGTCGAGAAGCCAGCGCCGGAAGACGCGCCGTCGAACCTCGCGATCATCGGCCGTTACATCCTCACCCCGGACATTTTCAAGCTGATCGAAGAAACCGAGCCAGGCAAGGGTGGCGAGATCCAGATCACCGACGCCCTGTTGAAGCAAGCCAAAGACGGTTGCGTGATTGCCTACAAGTTCAAAGGTCAGCGTTTCGACTGCGGTGGCGCTGAAGGCTACATCGAGGCGACCAACTTCTGCTACGAGCACTTCTACAAGACTGGCAAGGCTTACTGATTCACGCTTGCTGAGTGTTTTAAGAGAAAGCCACCCTCGGGTGGCTTTTTCGTTTTTCAGCCCCATCTAAATCGGTATGCTGATGACCTGCCGAGGAGAGTGAAATGGCCTACGATTTTGACCTGTATGTAATTGGCGCCGGTTCTGGCGGTGTTCGCGCGGCGCGTTTTGCCGCTGGCTTTGGCGCCAAGGTGGCCGTGGCGGAAAGCCGCTACCTGGGCGGCACGTGCGTTAACGTCGGTTGCGTACCGAAAAAACTGTTGGTGTACGGGGCGCATTTCGCCGAAGACTTCGAACAAGCGAGCGGTTTCGGCTGGTCGTTGGGTGAAGCTGACTTTGATTGGGCGACCCTGATCGCCAACAAGGATCGCGAAATCAACCGCCTCAATGGCATCTATCGCAACCTGCTGGTCAACAGTGGCGTGACCTTGCATGAAGGGCATGCGCGTCTGGTGGATCCGCACCAGGTAGAGATTAATGGCGAACGCTTTACCGCCAAGCACATCCTGATCGCTACAGGTGGCTGGCCACAGATTCCGGAGATTCCAGGGCGCGAACACGCTATTGGTTCCAATGAGGCATTCTTCCTCAAGGCGCTCCCCAAACGTGTGCTGGTGGTCGGCGGTGGCTACATTGCCGTTGAGTTCGCGGGCATTTTCCATGGCCTGGGCGCGCAGACCACGCTGCTGTATCGCGGCGATCTGTTCCTGCGCGGTTTCGACGGTTCAGTGCGCACCCATCTGAAGGAAGAGCTGACCAAGCGCGGCCTCGACCTGCAGTTCAACGCCGACATCGAGCGTATCGACAAGCAAGCCGATGGCAGCCTCAAGGCCACCTTGAAAGACGGCCGCGTGCTCGAGGCCGATTGCGTGTTCTACGCCACTGGCCGCCGCCCGATGCTGGACAACCTGGGCCTGGAAAATACTGGCGTCAAGCTGGACGAGCGCGGCTTCGTTGAGGTGGATGACCTGTACCAGACCGCTGAGTCGTCGATCCTGGCGATCGGCGATGTGATTGGTCGCGTGCAGTTGACGCCGGTGGCCCTGGCTGAAGGCATGGCGGTGGCGCGTCGTCTGTTCAAGCCCGAGCAGTACCGCCCGGTGGATTACGCGATGATCCCGACAGCGGTGTTCAGCCTGCCAAACATCGGCACTGTCGGCCTGACTGAAGAAGAAGCGAAAAAGAACGACCACAAGGTGCAGATTTTCGAAAGCCGTTTCCGGCCCATGAAGCTGACGCTGACCGATTGCCAGGAAAAAACCTTGATGAAGCTGGTGGTCGACGCTGACACCGACAAGGTGTTGGGTTGCCACATGGTCGGCGCGGATGCCGGCGAGATCGTGCAAGGCCTGGCGATCGCGCTCAAGGCGGGCGCGAC
Source organism: Pseudomonas sp. NFX183 (assembly GCF_047943075.1). Classification (NCBI taxonomy): domain Bacteria; kingdom Pseudomonadati; phylum Pseudomonadota; class Gammaproteobacteria; order Pseudomonadales; family Pseudomonadaceae; genus Pseudomonas; species Pseudomonas sp. NFX183. The sequence continues at coordinate 5,372,400 of NZ_CP181333.1, forward strand.
CAAGCAGCATTTCGATGAAACCATCGGCGTGCACCCTACGGCGGCGGAAGAGTTCGTCACCATGCGCACGCCTGTGGCTGACTGATCAGGCTTGCGGTGTTGCCTCTGGCGCCGTTGCAACGGCGGCCGCCAGGCGCAGTGCCTCGATACTGGCCTGGGCCTTGATAAGGTCCAGTTCCAGGGTTTTGTTGGCAAGCTGGTGTTCGGTCAGCGCTTCCTGGCGCGATTGACTCTCCATTACCGCCACCCGCAGGCGTTCCTGAAGCAGGGTGCGTTCGCTTTCAATCAGGTTTACCTGTTCGCCAAGCTTTTGCTGCAGAGCCTGGTCTTTGCGGGTTTGCGCTTGCAGCGCGGTCAGTTCCTTCATGGTCACGCGGTGTTCAATCAATAACCGTTCGTTGTCGCGATGCAGCTGCGTGATTTCGTCCTGGCGCACCATGGCGCTTTGCTGAGCCTGGCGCAGTTCCGCCTGCACTTGTTGCAGTTGGCCCTCGTGGCGGCGCTGTTCCTGCTCGCGCTGCTCCTTGATTGCAGTGCGGTAATGCTCCAGCGCCTCCCGGGCGTGCAGGTGTTTTTCTTCCAGTGATCGAATCTGTTCGTCCTTGTCCGCAATCCTTAACTCGTAATCGCTGCACGCCTGGCTGAGCCCGGCGTTGCGGGTTTGCTCGGTCTGCAGGCTGGTACTGGCGGTTTGCAGGGCGGCGCTTTCTTCTGCCAAGGCGGCGGCCTGGATATCAAATTGTTGCTTGAGCTCGGCGTGAGCTGCCTCCAGCGCCTCTACCTGGGCGAGCAGGGCGGCTTTGTGCTGTTCGAACTGCGCCAAGGCCAGGTCGATAGGTTCCTGAGCCTTCTCTTTCAAACGTAAAGCCAGCCGTGCAACCAGTTCGCCGAGCTCATCATCGATTGGCGCTTCGGTGATGCTCAGCCGGCTTTCGCTATCGTCCAATTCCTTCAAATAGCGATGAATCGTGGTTTTCGAGCCGGTATTGCCCATCTCGATGCGCACCGCGTCGATGCTGGGGTTTTCGCCGCGGGCAAGGATCGCCAAGCGTGCCGTTTGAACTACTGCTTTGTTTATGCCGCCGCGAGCCATGGAGTCTCCGTCGATTTCGTACTGTGGTACAGAGTATGTATATACATACTGTAACATAAATAAAAACACGTTTAAATTCATGATTTAACAGATGGGATATTGGCGTATTATCCCGTGTCATAGCGGTTTTTAGCGCGGATTCACCCTGCAGCAGTACGAATAGGCCTTTCATGAGCGAACTGGATCGATACCTCAACGCCGCCACACGCGATAACACTCGCCGTAGTTACCGGGCGGCCATTGAGCACTTCGAGGTGAGTTGGGGCGGTTTCCTGCCGGCGACCAGCGACAGCGTCGCGCGCTACCTGGTGGCGCATGCCGGCGTGCTGGCGGTAAACACCTTGAAGCTGAGGCTCTCGGCGTTGGCGCAATGGCACAGCAGCCAGGGGTTTCCCGACCCGACCAAGGCGCCGGTGGTGCGCAAGGTGCTCAAGGGCATTCGCGCGGTGCACCCGGCGCAGGAGAAGCAGGCCGAGCCGCTGCAACTCAAGCACCTCGAACAGGTGGTTGCATCGCTGGAGGCGGAAGCGCGACAGGCGAGCAGCGACCAGGACGTGCCTCGCTTGCTGCGCGCCAAGCGCGACACCGCGCTGATTTTGCTGGGCTTCTGGAGAGGGTTTCGCAGCGACGAGTTGTGCCGCCTGCACATCGAACACGTGCAAGCAGTGCCTGGCGCTGGCATCAGTCTGTACCTGCCACGCAGCAAAAGTGATCGCGACAACCTCGGCAAGACCTACCAGACCCCGGCGTTACTGCGGCTGTGCCCGGTACAGGCCTACAGCGACTGGCTCAGTGCTTCGGCGTTGGTGCGTGGCCCGGTGTTCCGCGGGATTGATCGCTGGGGCAACCTGGGCGAGGAGGGCTTGCACCCTAACAGTGTGATCCCGCTGCTGCGCCAGGCGCTGGAGCGCGCGGGCATTCCGGCCGATCAGTACACCAGCCATTCCCTGCGCCGAGGTTTCGCCACCTGGGCTCATCGCAGTGGCTGGGACTTGAAGTCGCTGATGAGTTATGTCGGTTGGAACGACATGAAATCTGCCATGCGCTATGTTGAAGCGACGCCCTTTCTTGGCATGACCTTGGCCACCCAACCGTTGATTTGAGATTTCTTCTATTAATACGATCACCTGATAGGCAAAACCAATCGTCAGCATCAGGTTTGCCAATGAGCCAACGATCAAGAGAGTGGGTAGGATTCACCCCATCAACTTCTTAACCCCTGACGGAGAGTCAACGATGCCTATCATCAACAGCCAAGTAAAACCGTTCAAAGCAACTGCTTACAAAAACGGCAACTTCGTAGACGTGTCGGACGCTGACCTGAAAGGCAAATGGTCCGTCGTGTTCTTCTACCCAGCCGACTTCACCTTCGTTTGCCCAACCGAGCTGGAAGACCTGGCTGACAACTACGCCGAATTCCAGAAACTGGGCGTCGAAATCTACAGCGTTTCCACCGACACCCACTTTGCCCACGCTGCCTGGCACAACACTTCGCCAGCCATCGGCAAAATCCAGTACACCATGATCGGCGACCCAACCCTGACTATCTCTCGCAACTTCGATGTACTGATCGAAGAAGCTGGCCTGGCAGACCGCGGTACCTTCGTGATCGACCCAGAAGGCAAGATCAAGATCGTTGAACTGAACGACGGTGGTGTTGGCCGTGACGCTTCCGAGCTGCTGCGCAAAATCAAGGCCGCTCAATACGTAGCTGCCCACCCAGGCGAAGTGTGCCCAGCCAAGTGGAAAGAAGGCGAAGCGACGTTGGCTCCGTCCCTGGACCTGGTCGGCAAGATCTAAGTCTGTGAAGTATCAAGGGCGGAACTCCGCACTTAAGTAAGCTGCATCCGCCTCAAAACGCCCGGGCGAGATTCGCTCGGGCGTTTTTTTGTCTGCAATAAACCGAATTAATAGGAAATCGCCCGTATGTTGGACGCCAATCTTAAAGCTCAGTTGAAGTCATACCTGGAACGGGTCACCCAGCCGATCGAGATCGTCGCCTCCCTCGACGACGGTGCGAAATCCCAGGAAATGCTTGCCCTTTTGCAAGACGTAACCAGCCTCACCACGCTGATTACTCTGAAAACCGATGGCGATGATGCGCGCAAGCCGTCGTTCTCCATCAACCGCCCGGGTGCCGATATCAGCCTGCGTTTCGCCGGCATCCCCATGGGCCATGAATTCACCTCCTTGGTGTTGGCATTGCTGCAAGTCGGCGGCCACCCCTCGAAGGCCAGTGTCGAAGTGATTGAACAAATCCGCGCCCTCAAAGGCGAGTTCAGCTTCGAGACGTACTTCTCGCTGTCCTGCCAGAACTGCCCCGACGTGGTCCAGGCACTGAACCTGATGGCCGTGCTCAACCCGAACATCCGCCACGTCGCCATCGACGGCGCGCTGTTCCAGGCTGAAGTCGATGAGCGCCAGATCATGGCGGTACCGAGCGTGTACCTCAATGGCGTGAACTTCGGTCAGGGCCGCATGGGCCTGGAAGAAATCCTCGCCAAGCTCGACACCAGCGGTATCGAAAAAGCCGCAGAAAAAATCAGCGCCAAAGACGCCTTTGATGTCCTGGTAGTCGGCGGTGGCCCAGCCGGTTCGGCGGCCGCTATCTACGCTGCACGTAAGGGCATCCGCACTGGTGTGGCGGCTGAACGCTTCGGCGGGCAAGTGCTGGACACCATGTCCATCGAGAACTTTATCTCGGTGCAGGAGACCGAAGGGCCGAAGCTGGCCAGCGCGCTTGAAGCCCACGTGCGTCAGTACGACGTGGACATCATGAACCTGCAGCGTGCCAGCAGCTTGATCCCTGCGAAAAACGCCGGTGACCTGCACGAGATTCGCTTCGAAAGCGGTGCGACCCTCAAGTCCAAGACCGTGATCCTGGCCACGGGCGCCCGCTGGCGCGAAATGGGTGTGCCGGGCGAGCAGGAATACAAAGCCAAGGGCGTGTGCTTCTGCCCGCACTGCGATGGTCCGCTGTTCAAAGGCAAGCGCGTGGCAGTGATCGGCGGGGGTAACTCCGGCGTTGAAGCGGCTATCGACCTGGCGGGTATCGTCAGCCATGTGACCTTGCTCGAGTTCGACAGCAAGCTGCGCGCCGACGCCGTGTTGCAGCGCAAGCTCTACAGCCTGCCGAACGTCGACGTGATCACCAGTGCGCTGACCAGTGAGGTCAAAGGTGATGGCCAGAAAGTCACTGGCCTGGCGTATAAGGACCGCGACAGTGGCGAGTTCAAGACCATCGACCTGGAAGGCATCTTTGTCCAGATCGGCTTGTTGCCCAACACTGACTGGCTCAAAGGCACGGTGGAGCTGACCCCGCGTGGCGAGATCATTGTCGACGCGCGTGGTGAAACCTCGCTGCCAGGTGTATTCGCCGCCGGTGACGTAACGACCGTACCGTACAAGCAAATCGTGATTGCGGTAGGCGAGGGCGCCAAGGCTTCCCTGAGCGCGTTCGATCACCTGATCCGCACGTCCGCACCTGCGTAAAGTCGGACCCGGAAATGAAAAACCCCATGAGTGATCATGGGGTTTTTTATGGCGCGAGGCTTTTACATCGGTGCTGGCTGAATAATCTCGACCCAGTACGCATCCGGGTCCTTGATGAAGGCCAGGCTTTTCATGCGGCCGTCGGTCAGGCGCTTCTGGAAGTCACAGCCCAGGGCTTCGAAGCGTTCGCACGCAGCGACGATATCCGGCACCGAAATGCAGATGTGGCCAAAGCCACGCGGGTCGGTGTTGCCGTTGTGATACGCGAAGTCGGCATCGTTTTCGGTGCCGTGGTTGTGGGTCAGTTCCAGGATGCCCGGGATCGACTTCATCCACTGGGTGCGTTCAGCGGCGTCGGCCGGGATCTGAGCCTTGTCCACCAGGGCCAGGAAGTACAGGCTGAATTCGGCTTCCGGGAAGTCGCGCTTTTCAACCAGGGAAAACCCCAGGACGCGGGTGTAGAAATCCAGCGACTTGGTGATGTCTTTGACCCGCAGCATGGTGTGGTTGAACACGAAGTTCGTGGTGGCGGTGTCAGGCTGGGCAGTGACGCCCGGGAAAGTGTTCAGTTCGTGCAGGCTCATGGGCCCTCCAGAAAAAATGGGGCAAACGCGACTTGAAATGATAGGCGCGGTCCGTTGGCTTGCGGCAAGCGTCCATGCAGCCGAGCCATGATACGCAAGGGCCGCCCAGTGCGCCAAATGAAAAAGGTCACGCAGCGCTTGCGACCAGCGGGTGCCGGGCTCAAACTTTGACGCTTGAACCTTGGGCGTTTTTTGCAATGATCGAATTTCGTAAATCGCTGTTGAGCTCGTTGTGTTTACTGCTGGTTAGCCCGTTCGTACTGGCGGCGGACCCGGAAATTCACTGGCCCAGTGGCTGGCAAGTCGAGGAAGTGGAGCCGGACGGCGAAGCACCGGTAAAACCCCAGGCCGTGTCTCGCCAGCGCGCGATCAAGAACGACGAAAATGGCAATACCTTGATGGTCATGGAGTTGACCGGCACACCGATCGAGGCGGGTCATAAAGTTAATCTTCAGGGCGTGTTGCTGGAAATGCGTAAATCCATCCAGAAAGATTTTGCCGGCAGCGGTTATCAAAGCGTGTGCACCAAGATGCACCCAACCACATTGAGCCGTCTTGATGCGTTGGAAACAACTTGCGTGATTACCGAGAATGGCCGACACGTGTTGTCGCAAACATTAGTCGGTGCGGTAGATACCGACACAGCCTATGTTTTTTCATACGCAGGCCAAGCCCAAGCCTATGAGGCCAGCCAGAACGAAGTCGGATCGGTACGCGACAGCCTGAAACTTTGAAGGTGTCAGATTGATCGGATTTGAACAAAATGAAATGTTAGTTAAGTTCGTTTTCGAATCCTTAAACAAAAAAAGCCCCGCATCAGCGGGGCTTTTTGTTAGTGCAATGCGATCAGCCGCGAAGCCAGGAATCTACAGTGGCGGCTCCGTACTGTTCTTTCCAGGCTTTGAGGCCGCGGTGGTTGCCGCCTTTGGTCTCGATCAGCTCGCCGGTGTGCGGGTTGTGGTAGACCTTGACCACACGTGCGCGGCGCTGTTTGGGGGCGGCGGACGTTGCAGCACCGGCCTTGGCTGGGTGTGGGTCAAGGATCGCGATGATGTCGCGCAGGCCTTTGCCGTAGTGTTTCATCAAGCCTTGCAGCTTTTCTTCGAATTCGATTTCTTTCTTCAGGCCGGCATCGTTCTTCAGGGATTCCAGCTGTGCAAGCTGCTCTTGAAGGGCTTTTTCTGCTGCGCGAAATTCGGCGAGTCTGGACAAAATCTGTACTCCAATAATGTAGTTTGCTGATATCAACTGCAGACAAAGCTATAAGCCAAGCGCTTATAAAGTGACTCAAAGAAAGAGGCCTTTCTGCGAGTTCAGCACAGGCAGGAAAAATTGTAGTAGTTAATGCCCCACGAGTAAATCACGTCGTTTACCTAAATAAAATTATTTCATCAAAGGTAATGAGTGGCTATTCAACGGCTGGCCAGCGACTTAATGAACTCTTCACCGGGGAGTGGTCGGCCAAACAGGTAACCCTGCAGAAAAACCACACCGTGCGCCGCCAGATATTCACATTGCTCTGCTGTTTCCACGCCCTCGGCCACGATGCCCAGGTCCAGCTTGCCGGAGAGTTCGATGATGCTGTCGAGGATATGCCGTGAAAGTGCATCAGCGCCAATCATGGCCACAAAGCTTTGATCGATTTTCAAGTAATCGACATTGAAGTTGCGCAAGTAACCGAGGCTGGAGTGCCCGGTACCAAAGTCATCGATGGCAATCATCACCCCCAGTTGATGCAGGGCGTCGAACAGCTGACGCGTGATATCCGTGGGCTTGATCAGTTCACGTTCGGTCAACTCCAGCACCAGCGTCACTTGGCCTGGGGCGAACGCGGCGAGAAACGTTCGACAATCTTCCACCAGGTCCAGATCCTCACAGTGGCGTGCCGTGATATTCACGCCAACATGAAAGCCCGGACTGAAACGCGCGGCATGCGGGGCCAACTGCGCGGCGGTCTGGCGCAGCAAGGCGCGGGTCATCGGCACGATCAGGCCGGAATGTTCCGCCAACGGGATAAACAGGTCGGGACGCACCAGGCCTTCTTTTGGGTGCTGCCAACGCATCAGCACTTCACAGCCGGCCCATTCACGCGTGTCGCCGCGCACCACTGGTTGAAAGTACGGAATGAACTCGTTGGCACCCAAGGCGCGTTGCAGTTCATGGGTGGGCGCAGACGAGCGCTTTTGCAGCCAGTGCGCAAGCACGCCCGACAGCACGCCAAAAAACACCAGCAGGCTGAACAGTGCCGGATAGCGCGCTTCCATGTACCGCCACACTTCACCGGCCGGCATGCCGGCGTCGACACTGTAGTGATAGCGCTCTGAGGCCAGGTGGTGATGGGCCACCTCGAACACCGGCACGGGCGTGTTGTGCACCTTGCCGTCGGCATCCAGCCAGTTGGGGCCCACTTGCAGCACCAAGTGTGCGTAACGGCTGATCAGGCGCAAGACGTTGGCCAGGTGAAAGCCATCAATCGAGGCGAACGCGGCCTTGTCGCCTTCGACCAACCGGTTAACCAGCAGCGCGGTATCCGGTGTGACCGGGTTGCCATTCATCAACCACAGATTCCCGTCCACGTAGTCATCCGGGTTGACTGCCGACTGGTAGTGATCGCCAAACAGCGAGCTGCAATAGATGTTTTTCTGCCAGGACAACGTTGTCGCGCGCACAAAGGGCCGGCGCGTGACCTGTTCACGCAGCGCCAGCTGCGCGCCGTTGTCGCACGGCTGACCGGCCAGTGGCAGCAAGGCCTGGGCGGCGAGGGTGGTGTTATCGAGCATCAGGTCAAACTGGCGCACGGCTTCACGGGCGGTTTGCGCAGTGCTTTGTTGCAGGGTGCGTTCGGCTTGCCAGTGCAGAATGACCATGCCCAATGCGATGGGCAGCAGGCCACTGAGGGTGGTAATCAAATAGCGGGTGGCGCGTTTTCGCGGGCCGTTTACGGTCAGGGGCATGGAGAGACGGCCTGTCGCAGGATGGGAAAAGCCCCGAAGGGCTGATCAGATAGATCAAATGATAGATGGCGCGTGCGAAATAAGCTCGCTGTACCTCGCGGTCAGATGAGTCCGGACCGCTGGAAATTCAGCGTCTGCGCCAGTTGGATGAACGCAAGGGTCGCAGGTGTCGACTGACGTTGGTCCAGCACCGCCAGGCCAATATCACGGCCCACCAGTGGCGAAAGCGGGCGCACCTGGTAACGTGCGTCCGGCGTCTGCGGCAAGGACGCCTGCGCCACTACACTCACGCCGTCGCCGCGGCTCACTGCCTCAAGCGTACTGAGCAATTGCGAGCAGCGGTAACGCACATTTGGGGTCAGACGCGCGCTGCTGAACAACCGCGAGACCAGCTCCTGCGAGCCGGCGTCGGTGAGAATGAACGGGTCGTCACACAGCGCCTTCAAGGTCACGCAAGGTTGCGCAGCCAGCGGGTGCGCAGCGGGCAGCAGGGCGACCATCTGGTCGTTGAACAGCGCAAACGTATCGAAGCGTTCCTGTTCGAGCACCACAAACCCCACGTCGATGCGCCGCTCGTCCAGCCACTGGATCACTTGGCGGTCCGGGCCTTCGTCCACGTGCACCTCAATGCCCGGGTGCTGACGCCTGAATGGCTCGAGAATGCGCGGCAGCAGGCGGTTAGATGACGTCGGGCCAAAAGAGCCGATACGCAACGTGCCGCGCTTCATGCCTCGCGCATCCGAGGCTTCCTGTTGCAGGGTGTCGGCCACGCCCAGCAGGGTGCGCGCACGCATCAGCAATTGCTGGCCGATATCACTGAGTTCGACCTGGGACTGATGGCGCCGAAACAGCTCGACGCCCAATTCCTGCTCCAAGGCCTTGATGGCATGCGACACGGCTGACTGGCTGATGCCCAGGCGGTGGGCGGTGTGGGTGAAGCTTTGCAGCTCGGCCACCCGCGAGAAGATTTGCAGTTGCGTAAGGGTCATGAGCAATTACTCATTTTACGATGATCAGTCATTAGCCACAGGATATCTCAATCCTGACATTCACAGAGCCTCACCAATGACGTCCTCTCCCGATCGCCTGACTTACCTCAAACTTGCCGCTGTCACCATGATCTGGGGCGCGACCTTTGTGGCCGGCCGCTACCTGGCTGCCGACGTAGAGCCGCTGCTGGCTGCCACGCTGCGTTTTGTGTTTGCCAGCGCGGCGCTGCTGGGCTTCATGGCCCTGGCACGCGTGCGCCTGGCTCGGCCCAGCGTCACGCAACTTGCGCAGCTGGCAATGCTGGGGTTCTGCGGGATCTTTTTCTACAACCTGTGTTTCTTCTACGGCCTGCATTACATCAATGCGTCGCGAGCGTCGCTGATCGTGGCCTTGAACCCGGCCGTGATCGGCCTGGGTTCGTGGTGGCTGTTCAAGGAGCGGCTAGGCACGGCCAAATGCCTGGGCATTGCCTTGTGCCTGGGCGGCGCGGGTGCGGTCATCCTGAGCCGCAATCCCCATGCGCTGCAGGGTGCGGCCAACACCTGGGTGGGGGATCTGCTGATTTTTGGCTGCGTGTTGGGGTGGGGCGCCTACTCGCTGTTTTCCCGCAGCCTCAACCAGAGCCTTGGGCCATTGCAGACGGTGACCTGGTCGATCTTGCTGGGCACGGCGATGTTGACGCTCACCACGCTGATCGGTGGCAAGCTCACCGTAAATGCGCTGAGCGCGATCCACTTGCCGCAACTGCTCAGCCTGCTGTACCTGGGCGTGTTCGGCTCGGCGCTGGCCTACATCGCCTGGTATGACGGCATTCGCCGCATCGGCGCGACCCGCGCCGGCGTGTTCATCGCACTCAACCCGCTGACGGCGGTGATCTGCGGCGCCGTGCTGCTGGATGAGCACCTGAGCGCGCCGATGCTGGTGGGCGGGGCGGTGATCCTGCTGGGCATCCATCTGTGCAACAAACCCCTTGCGCAGCCCAAGCCATTGGGGATTTGATAAGAGTGCGGACAAACCCTGTTACGCTGTGTAGAATCGATTTACGCATACAAGAATATGGACTTGCGCTCACGCAAGCCTCGGCCGTCAGAGACTGATGTAATCATGAAGCTACTCGGCTCCCCCCTCATCTTTGGTGATTTCCTCGCGCGCAGCGTGCGAGGCCTGTCCTGCGCGCCACCCTGCAACCTCATCCTTGCTCGCAAATAACCCTGTGTTAATTACAAGAATGATGAGGTGCCACCATGGCAGACCAATACGAAAACCCAATGGGCCTGATGGGCTTTGAATTTATCGAATTCGCATCGCCAACGCCGGGCACCCTGGAGCCGATCTTCGAGATCATGGGCTTCACCAAAGTCGCCTCCCACCGCTCCAAGAACGTGCACCTGTATCGCCAGGGCGAAATCAACCTGATCCTCAACAACCAGCCCGACAGCCTGGCCTCCTACTTTGCGGCCGAACACGGCCCGTCGGTGTGCGGCATGGCGTTCCGCGTCAAGGATTCGCAGCAGGCCTACAACCGCGCACTCGAACTCGGCGCCCAACCGATTCATATCGAAACCGGCCCGATGGAGCTGAACCTGCCAGCCATCAAGGGCATCGGCGGCGCGCCGCTGTACCTGATCGACCGTTTCGGCGAAGGCAACTCGATCTATGACATCGACTTCGTGTACCTAGACGGTGTGGACCGCAACCCGGTGGGCGCCGGCCTCAAGGTCATCGACCACCTGACCCACAACGTGTATCGCGGGCGCATGGTCTATTGGGCCAACTTCTACGAGAAGCTGTTCAACTTCCGTGAAGCGCGCTACTTCGATATCAAGGGCGAATACACCGGCCTGACGTCCAAGGCCATGAGCGCTCCGGACGGCATGATCCGCATCCCGCTGAACGAAGAATCGTCCAAGGGCGCGGGCCAGATCGAAGAGTTCCTGATGCAGTTCAACGGCGAAGGCATCCAGCACGTGGCGTTCCTCACCGACGACCTGGTCAAGACCTGGGACGCGCTGAAGAACATCGGCATGCGCTTCATGACCGCGCCGCCAGACACCTACTACGAAATGCTCGAAGGCCGCCTGCCTAACCACGGCGAGCCGGTGGACCAACTGCAAGCGCGCGGCATTCTGCTCGACGGTTCGTCGATTGCCGGCGACAAGCGCCTGCTGCTGCAAATCTTCTCGGAAACCCTGATGGGCCCGGTGTTCTTCGAATTCATCCAGCGCAAGGGCGATGATGGGTTTGGCGAGGGCAACTTCAAGGCACTGTTCGAGTCGATCGAGCGTGACCAGGTGCGTCGTGGTGTACTGACCGCCGACTAAGCGTAAAAAAGCCCGGCCGAGGTAACCCTCGGCCGGGCTTTTTAGGGCCTGCGCATCACGCTTTGCGCTGATGCACCAAGTGCTTGAAGCCTTCGTACACCAGCACCATCACCGCCAGCCAGATCGGGATATAGGTCAGCCACTGGCCGCCCTTGATGCCTTCGCCCAATATCAGCGCCACCGCCAGCAGCAACACCGGTTCTACATAGCTGAGCAGCCCGAACAGGCTGAAAGGCAGCTGTCGGCTGGCCACGATATAGCTGACCAGCGCCGAGGCACTGATCACACCCAGCATCGGAATCAATGCATACAGCTTCGGATGACTGTCCATCACGGCAAAGCCTTGTTCGCCGTGCTGCACAAACCACCAGGCCACGGGCAGCATCAGTGCCATGTCCAGCCACAAGCCGCCCAGGTGATCAGTGGTCAGGTATTTGCGCACCACAAAATAGATCGGGTAACCAATGATCACCACCAGGGTTGCCCAGGAAAAACCACCGGCCTGATACAGCTCGTTGAGCACGCCGAGCGCGGCAAAAAATACCGCGATCTGCTGCAGGCGCGACAAGCGTTCGCCGTACACCAGGCGCCCGGTCAACACCATGGTCAGCGGCAGCAGAAAGTAGCCAACCGACACATCCAGGCTGCGCCCATTGAGCGGTGCCCACATAAATAGCCACAGTTGCACGCCGAGCAACGCCGACGACAGCAGCACACCGCCGATCAGCCGCGGCTTGGCCGCCAGCATCCGCACCAGCTCCCATACCCGCCGCCATTCGCCGCTGACGATCATGAACACGGTCATGCACGGCACGGTCAGCAGCATGCGCCAGCCGAAAATTTCCAGGCCGCTCAATGGCGTGAGCAGCGAGGTGAAGTAATACATCACGGCAAACAACACCGAGGCCAATACCGACAACACAACACCTTTAGACACACTGTCCTCGCGAAAACGAATAGCTACAAAAGAGGGGGGATATTTCAGGAGGGGATTATGGTGCTTTTGGCGGCAGACGGTTGCGCTGTTTTGGGGCGTTTTGCAGGAAATTTTCTCGCCACACCATGTTTAGCCAAATCGCGTAAGGCAAGCGGGCATAGTGTGGCGAGCGGGCTTGCCCCGCGTTGGGCTGCGAAGCAGACCCAAAACCAGACACCGCATTGTGTCAGACACAACACGGTGACCCGGATGGGGCCGCTTCGCAGCCCAACGCGGGGCAAGCCCCCTCGCCACACTCCTACACGTTGCAGGCGCTAGGCGCGCGCCACGCGGCCCGAGACAAAATGGCCCACATCATTAAACCCCGGTGTGGACGAATGCCCCGGTGTCACCAGCGAATCAATAAAGGCCTCATCTTCAGCGCTGATCTTCACTTCCAGCGCGCCGGTGTACGCGTCCCACTGCGCTTCGGTGCGCGGCCCGACAATTGCCGAACTCACGGCCGCGTTGTTCAGCACCCAGGCAATCGCAAACTCGACCATGCCGACGCCGCGCCCTTGGGTGTACTGCTGAATCTGTTGGGCGATGCGCAGTGACTCCACGCGCCATTCGGTTTCCAGAATGCGTTTGTCCTGACGCGCTGCACGGCTGCCCGCTTGAGGAGCGACGTCGGGTGCGTACTTGCCGCTGAGCACGCCGCGCGCCAGCGGGCTGTAAGGCACCACGCCCAGGCCGTAGGCGGCAGCGGCGGTGAGCTGCTCGACCTCGGCCTGGCGATTGACGATGTTGTACAGCGGTTGGCTGATGATCGGCTGGTCCACGCCCAAACGCTCGGCCACGCGCATCACTTCGGCGATGCGCCAGCCCCGGTAGTTGGACAGGCCCCAATAGCGGATCTTGCCCTGGCGGATCAGATCGCCAATCGCCGACACCGTGACTTCCAGCGGCGTGTCATGGTCTTCGCGGTGCAGGTAATAGATGTCCAGGTAGTCGGTGTCCAGGCGCGTCAAGCTGGCTTCCAGCGCGTTGAAAATGCGCTTGCGGCTCAACCCTCTGCGATTCGGCACGCCGTCGGCCGGGCCGATGCCGACCTTGGACGCCACCACCCAGTCCTGGCGATGACGAACGATGGCCTCGCCGACGATTTCTTCGGAACGCCCGCCGGTGTAGACGTCGGCGGTGTCGATAAAATTGATGCCCTGGTCCCAGGCCTTGTCGATGATGCGCAGCGAGTCTTCGGTGTTGGTCTGTTCGCCAAACATCATGGTGCCCAGTGTCAGTGCGCTGACCTTCAACCCGGACTGGCCCAATGTGCGGTAAATCATGCAAAGCTCCTCATGGCAGGGAAACGTGAACCCTGCAATACCAGACTCAAGGGCTCTGGAACAAGCCCGGCGCGTGTTTCTTCATGCACTGAGCAAGGCCTGACAGCGTGTCTGCAGAAATCGGTGCAGCACTTTCACCCGTTCCGACACTTGCAGGCGGTGCGGGCACATCAGGTTGAACGGCGTGGGTTCGCCTTGCCAGTCGGGCAACAGCGGCACCAGGCGCCCGGCCTTGATATCACTGGCGATGTCCAGGTTGGCCTTGTAGGCAATGCCATGGCCGGCCAGCGCCCAGCGCCGCACAATTTCGCCGTCGTCGCTGAGGTAATCGCCCGTCACCTCGACTTCCTGCAGCAGTGCGCCCTGGCGAAAGTACCAGGTGTTGTTGGCCTGCCCGCGGCGCATGTAGCGCAGCGTGCTGTGCTGCGCCAGGTCTGCCGGCGTGCGCGGTGTGCCATGGCGCGCCAGGTAGTCGGGGCTGGCGCAGGGAATGCGGTGGTGGCCCGGCACCACCGGCAGCGCGACCAGGCTGGAGTCGCGTGGCACGCCAAAGCGCAGGGCAATGTCGACGGTGTCGCGGAATAAGTCGGCGTTGCTGTCGTTGAGCAACAACTGCAAGCGGATGTTCGGGTGTTCGAGCTTGAATTCGTCCAGCCAGCCCAGCAGCACATTGCGGCCAAAATCCGAGGGCGCCGCCAATTGCAATAAGCCGCTGAGGCTCTGGCCTTGTTGCTTGATCGCCTGCTCACCTTCCGACAAGGCTTCCAGGGCGACCCGAACGCTGTCCAGGTAGCGCCGACCTTCTTCGGTCAGGCGCATGCTGCGCGTGGAACGGGCCAGCAGGCGGATGCCCAGCCGGGTTTCCAGGCGCTTGAGCGCAATGCTCGCCGCAGCCGGTGTGAGGTTGAGGCTGCGCGCAGCCGCTGACAGGCTGCCGGTGTCGGCGGTGCGCACAAACACTTCAAGGTCGAGGGTTGAGCTCATTTGTAAAAATCCTTTAAAGATCTTGTCGTTTTACCGGGATTTTTCGCTGATTGCCAAGCTGAGAAGATCAACGCTCACTTTCTTAGTCAGGTAGTTAACCCATGGCATCTTCCCTCAGCGGTAAAACCGTCATCGTCATCGGCGGCAGCAGCGGTATCGGCGCCGCCGTGGCCAAAGCGGCCACGGCGCGAGGCGCACAGGTGGTGCTGGCCGGGCGCCGGTTGACGTCCGGTGTCGACAACGGCGTACGCAGCGAGCCGGTGGATGTGACCGACACTGCGTCCTTGCAACGCTTGTTCGAGGCGGTGGGGCGCTTTGACCATCTGGTCTACACCTCTGGGCCGTCGGTGCGCGCCAAACCCTTGCTCGACACTGACCTGGATGAAGCCCAGGACAATTTCGACGTGAAGCTCTGGGGCTCGCTGCGCGCGATTCAACAGGCGCTGCCATTTCTCGACGAGCACGGCAGCATCACGCTGACCTCTGGCCAACTGGGCCGTAAATTGGCGCCCGGTCAGTTCATCAAGACTGGCATCAATGCCGCGACCGAGGCGCTGGGTAAACAACTGGCGAAGGAACTGGCGCCACGGCGGGTCAATGTGATCAGCCCGGGCGTGATCGACACGCCTGCTTATGCAGGCTTGGCAGAAGAACAGCGCCAGGCGATGTTTGCCAAGACCGGTGGAGCGTTGCCGGTTGGGCGCGTGGGGCAGGCTGACGAAGTGGCGGCGGGGTACGTGCTGGCCATGGAGAATGGCTTTGTCACTGGCACCGTGATCGACATCGACGGCGGTGGCCTGTTGTAAACCCGGCAAACAAAAGTGGGAGTGGGCTTGCTCGCGAAAGCAGTGCGTCAGTCACCGAATGTATCGACTGAACCACCGCATTCGCGAGCAAGCCCGCTCCCACATTGAACTGATTGCTGCTGGGCGTGCGTTATACCTTCAATGTGCGCGTCATGCGCAGCGCCAGCACACTGCCGGCAACGATCACCGCCGCCAGCAAGTACAACGCCACATCCGTGGACCCGGTGGCATCCTTCACAAACCCTACGATATACGGGCTGAGGAAGCCGGCCATCTGGCCCATGGAGTTGATCAGCGCCAAACCACCGGCTGCTGCGCCGGCACTGAGCATGGCGGTCGGTACCGGCCAGAACATCGGCAGGCCGGTGAGGGCGCCCATGGTGGCAATGGTCAGGCCAAGAATCGCAATCGCCGGGGTGGTGGCGAAATTCACGGCGATCACCAAACCGATAGCCCCCATTAACATCGGCACCACCAAGTGCCAGCGACGCTCCTTGCGCAAGTCGGCGGAGCGGCCCACCAGCAACATGAACACCGCGGCCAGCAGGTACGGAATCGCGCTGAGCCAGCCAATCACCAGGTTATCGCTGAAGCCCAGGCTCTTGATGATCGACGGCAGCCAGAAGTTGATCGCGTACACGCCGCTCTGGATGCAGAAGTAGATCAGGCCGAACGCCCAGATGGCCGGGTTCTTGAACACCTCGCCGAGCGAATCTGTGGTGGTTTTCGGTTTGTTCGCCAGATCCGTCGCCTGGTCGGCCTCCAGCACTGCACGCTCATGCGGCGTAAGCCACTTGGCATTGGCAAAGCTGTCGCTGAGCAGGAAATAGGCGAGCGCGCCCAGAATCACCGTCGGGATGCCTTGCAACACAAACATCCACTGCCAGCCGGCCAGGCCACCCTGGCCGGCGGCAAAGTGGTTGAGGATCCAGCCGGAAAACGGGCTGCCGAGCAGGCCGGACACCGGGATTGCCGACATGAACAACGCCATGATCCGCCCACGGCGGAAGGTCGGGAACCACTGTGAGAGGTACAGCACCACGCCTGGGAAGAACCCGGCTTCAGCGGCACCGGTCAACAGGCGCAGGCCATAGAAGTGTGTTGGCGTGGTCACGAACAGCAAGCACGTGGAGAGCGTGCCCCACACGATCATCATCAGCGCAATCCAGCGCCGCGGGCCGAACTTGGTCAGCGCCAGGTTGCTCGGCACGCCGCACAGTACGTAACCGATAAAGAAAATCCCGGCCCCCAGGCCGTACACCGTTTCACTGAATTTCAACGCATCGAGCATCTGCAACTTGGCAAAACCAACGTTTACCCGGTCAAGGTAATTAAACAGGTAGCAGATGAAAATGAAGGGGATCAGGCGCAGGGTAATGCGCTTGTAGATGGCGTTTTTATCGTCATCGGTGGCCAGTGTGGCAGCGGCGCTCTGTGACATGTCAGTCTCTCTTTATTATGATTTTTCGCGATGCGAAGGTAACGTTGATCGCCCAATGAGTCTCGGCCACCTTGCGGGGTGCTGTCTTTGTGCTTGCGCACAGTCAAGCACGCTTTGCGCTGTGCCTATGACCAACTCGCTTTTTTCAGGAATTTAGCCCCATGTTCGAGCTGGATCATGACTTGGCGCAGGATATCGTCAATCGCACCATGGCGATCCTGCCCTACAACGTCAACGTCATGGACAGCCAGGGCCTGATTCTGGGCAGCGGCGAGCCCGAGCGCATCAATACCCGCCATGAGGGCGCGCAGCTGGTGCTGGCCAACGGCCGGGTAGTCGAGATCGACGGCCAGACTGCCAAGCACCTCAAGGGCGTGCAGCCGGGCATCAACCTGCCCTTGATGCACGACCAACGCCTGATCGGCGTGCTGGGCATTACCGGTGAACCCGAGCTGTTGCGCACCTACGCCGAACTGGTGCGCATGACCGCCGAGATGTTGGTCAGCCACCGTCATCAGCAGGCCGAGCAGCAATGGCGACGCCAGCGGTGCGACGACCTGCTCGCGTTATTGCTGGCCGAACGCGGGGACTCGCCGCGCCTGGTGGACGAGGCCCAGCAACTGGGGCTCAAGCCGCACATGCCGCGCACGCCGTACCTGTTTGAACTGGGCGTGGGTCAGTCGGCCGAAGCGCTGAGCGCCTGGCTGACCAGCCGTTATCCGGACAGTTGGTGTGTCAGCTCCGCGCAATTCTCTCTGTTGTGGTGCCGGCCGGCGGCCGTGCAGGTGGACAACCCACGGTTGCTGGAAAAACTTCAGGGCCTGGGCTGGAACATCCTGCGGGTTGCCGTCGGTGGGCAAGCCGATGGCCTGGCGGGCTTGCGCCGGTGTTATCGCCGGGTCGGCGATCTGCTGGCCTACGGTCGTGACATCTTGCCTCACTCACGCTTGTTGACGCTCAACCGCTATCGCCTGCCGGTGATGCTCTGGCGCCACCGCAACGACGATGCGCTGGATGAACTGCTGAACCCGTTGCGCAAAGTCCTGGCCAAGGACACCAACGGCCAACTGCTTGCCACGCTGCGCAGTTGGTGCGACCACGACGGCCAGAGCCAGGCCTGCGCCGACGCGCTGGGCATCCACCGCAACAGCTTGCGCTACCGCATGGAACGCATTGCCGAGCTCAGCGGCGTCGACCCGTTGACCCTCGACGGCATGCTGGCCCTGTACCTTGGCGTACAGCTTTTGCCCCAGGCTTTGTCGGAATGAACAACAAACCTGCGCCACACTTGTGCATCGGACCGGCGTCATTGCCGCAGCCAACTGGCAGCATGGGCGTCATAAAAACCGGAGAACGCCCATGAAAATCATCATCGCCCCCGACTCGTTCAAGGACAGCCTGAGCGCCGAAGGCGTCGCCCAGGCCATCGCCGAAGGCTTGGCCGAGGTCTGGCCGCAGGCACATCTGGTGCAGTGCCCGATGGCGGACGGTGGTGAAGGCACGGTGGATTCGGTGCTTGCCGCCTGCAATGGCGAGTTGCGCAGCCAGACGGTTCGAGGCCCCTTGGGCGCGTCGGTTGAAGCTCGCTGGGGCTGGTTGGCCGACAGCCATACCGCGATTATCGAAATGGCCGAAGCCAGTGGTTTGCAACTGCTGGCGCCGGGCAAGCGCGATGCCTGTTCGAGCAGCACTTACGGCACGGGCGAACTGATCCGTGCAGCCCTGGACGCCGGTGCCCGGCGCATCATTCTGGCGATTGGCGGCAGTGCGACCAACGATGCCGGTGCCGGGGCGATGCAGGCGCTGGGTGTGCAACTGTTCGATGCGCAAGATCAGGCACTTGCCCCGGGTGGCCTGGCGCTGGCGCGGCTTGCGCGGATCAGCCTTGAGCAACTGGACCCACGTTTGGCTCAGGTGCGTTTTGACATCGCTGCCGATGTGAACAACCCGCTGTGTGGCCCGCACGGCGCGTCTGCCATTTTCGGCCCGCAAAAAGGTGCCAGCGCGCAGCAGGTCGAACAACTGGACGCAGCCCTTGGTCACTTTGCCGATCACTGCACCAAGGTCCTGCCCAAAGACGTGCGCGATGAACCCGGCAGCGGCGCCGCCGGTGGCTTGGGTTTTGCCGCCAAAGCGTTTCTTGGTGCGCAATTTCGCGCGGGTGTAGAGGTGGTGGCCGAACTGGTTGGTTTGGACGCAGCGGTGCAGGGGGCTGATCTGGTGGTCACCGGCGAAGGCCGTTTCGACGCCCAGACCCTGCGCGGCAAAACCCCTTTCGGCGTGGCGCGCATCGCCCAGCAGCACAACGTGCCCGTCATCGTGATTGCCGGCACCCTGGGCGAGGGCTACGAGCACATGTACAGCCACGGCGTGAACGCCGCATTCGCCTTGCCGTCCGGGCCGATGAGCCTCGAACAGGCGTGCAGCGATGCGCCGCGCCTGCTGCGCGAGCGTGCGGCAGATATTGCGCGACTGTGGCGCACCGCGACCGGGCGCTGACGCAACGCCGTGAACGTGGGACAATCCGCGCCGTTTTTCGACACGGAGAGTCCCATGCTGCGCACCGCATTCCTGGCCCTGTTGCTGACTGGCATCAGCGCCCCGGCCATCGCTCAACCTGCGAATGAAACCGTCCCGCTGCTGCGGGAAATCAAGAATTGGGTCATCGGCTGCGACAACCTGCGCAATTGTCACGCCCTCAGCGCGCCCAGTGGCGTTGATGAGCAAGACGCCAGTTCCCTGACCTTGCATATCTGGCATCAAGCCGGCCCCGAAGGCTACCTGCGTTTGCGCGTTGATCATCGCGGTGAGGCGCTGGACCTTTCGACCCTGCAATTGGATGGAAAGCCCTTGGGCCAGGCACTGACGCGCAGCCTGGAGGTGCAGTTGGACGATCAGCGTGTTGATCCCCAAATGCAGTCTTACGGCGTGATCGAGGACGCGCCGGCGCGGCTCTGGCTGCAGCGTTTGCGCAACGGTCAGCGCTTGCAGTTACCTGGCGATGACACCGCGCATGTGTCCCTGAGCGGGCTGAGTGCCTCGCTGCTATTGATGGACGCGGTGCAAGGGCGGGTGGATAACGTCACCGCGCTCGCGCGGCCTGGCAAGGGCGCGGCCAGTGAAGTGCCGGCACGCTTGCCGCCACCGGTGCTGCGCCCCTTCACGTCGGCGCCAGCGCTCAACCACCAGGAACAGGCCGCACTGGCCGCCGCTGCGGTGAAGGCGATCAACAGCACCGACACCGCGATGAAACCCGAGGCCGAAGTCGGCGCCCTGAGCGAGGCTCAAGCCCTGACAGTGGTGCGCTATGACTGCGCGGCCTACACCTGCGAGTACGAAGTCAGCAGCCGCGAGCGCAAGGCGCCGTACTCCGAAACCACCTTGAGCATTCAACCGTTGCCCTTGGACGGCGCTGCCCTGCAAGGGTCGGTCGGCTATGACCCAACCACCGGCACCCTGAGCTATTTCTACAAACTGCGTGGCGTGGGTGATTGCGGGGAGGGCGGTGTCTGGGTGTTCGACGGCAAGGCTTTCCAACTGCGCGAGTTGCATCAGATGCCGCGCTGCAATGGGGTGGGTTACGGCGATTGGCCGTCGCTGTGGACGACAGTGCCAGCACCCTAGCCAGCCTGCGGGCTTGGCCTCTACACTGGGCGGCCACTTGTTTTTCCAAGGAAGAAACGCAATGCACACACCTGAATCCCCTATCGTGATCCAGCGCTTCACCGAGGCCCACCTTGAAGGCGTCGCTGCGCTCTACAACGAACCGGCTGTGTGCCGTCAGGTGCTGCAAATGCCTTTCCAATCGGTGCAGGCTTGGCGTAACAAACTGGCGCTGGATGACGAGCGGCGGCTGCAGCTGGTGGCGATGCATGCAGGGGAAGTGATCGGCCAGCTTGGCCTGGAGCAAACCCTGCGCGTGCGCCGCAGCCATGTCGGTTCGTTCGGTATGGGCGTCGCCACCGCCTGGCAAGGCAAGGGCGTCGGCTCCAGGCTGTTGGCGGCCGCGCTGGACGTGGCCGACAACTGGATGAACTTGCGCCGCGTCGAACTGACGGTGTACGCCGACAACGAAGCGGCGCATAACCTCTATCGCAAGTTCGGCTTCGAGGTCGAAGGCCGGATGCGCGATTACGCCCTGCGTGACGGCGTCTTCGTCGACACCCTGAGCATGGCGCGCCTGCGTCAGTCGGCTTAACCCTCCAGCGCAAACGCCACCGCAGCCTGCGCATGCAGCTCGGTGGTGTCCAGCAATGGCAGGTTGCTGTGCTGCGGTTTGATCAGCAGACCGATTTCCGTGCAGCCCAGAATGATCGCCTGGGCGCCACGTGCGGCCAGCGACTCGATCACCCGCTGATAGACCTGGCGCGAGGCGGCGCTGATCACGCCGACACACAACTCCTCATAGATGATTCGGTGCACGGCCTGGCGCTCGTCTGCGTCGGGCACCAACACGGTCAAGCCCTGGGCGGTCAGGCGCGAGGTGAGAAAGTCCTGCTCCATGGTGAATGCCGTGCCCAGCAAACCGACCGTCAGCGTACCGGCCGCTACCGCAGCGGCACCGGCCGCATCGGCGATATGCAGAAACGGAATCGACACGGCCGCCTCGATACGCGGCGCCACCCGATGCATGGTGTTGGTACACAGCACCACGCAGTCCGCACCGCCGGCCTGCAAGCGGCGCGCCGCATCCTCGAGGATCAGCGCGGCGTCATCCCAACGGCCGGCATGCTGGGCCTGTTCGATCGGGCCGAAATCCACGCTGTACATCAACAGTTGCGCCGAGCGCAGCGGGCCCAGCTGGTCACGCACGCGCTGGTTGATAATGCGGTAATACTCGGCGCTGGACTCCCAGCTCATGCCGCCGATAAGGCCGATGGTGCGCATGCGATGCTCCTGACAGGGGATGTCGACTCACCTTACCCATCGGCTGCGCATTAGTCATACGCAGTTGCCGGCCAAATGACCGGTGCAGTTTTAAGCCGCACGCTGAACCGCCGCATCTGCCATGATCACCGTTCGCAACCTGGCCCACCCAAGGAAATCCGCAATGGACGATGTACAGCAATTGGGCGAGATGCTTCGTCATTACGCCGACAGCGAAGCGCACAAAAAACAGCAATTCGACCTGCAGTCCGCGCGCTGGGCACAAAAGCTCGGTGAGCTGTTCGGGCAGATCGAGCAATGGCTGGAACCCGTCAAGACCACTGGCCTGCTGGAAGTCCATCGTGAGGCCTATGTCGCCAGTAGCCCGAGCCTGCCGGTTG
Source organism: Pseudomonas sp. NFX183 (assembly GCF_047943075.1). NCBI lineage: Bacteria > Pseudomonadati > Pseudomonadota > Gammaproteobacteria > Pseudomonadales > Pseudomonadaceae > Pseudomonas > Pseudomonas sp. NFX183. The sequence goes on from NZ_CP181333.1 coordinate 5,394,594, forward strand.
AAACGTCGACCTTCAAAACCGAAAACTGACGGTGCACATCACCGGCAAAACCGTGGAGTTCGTGCCGGACGTGATGGGGGCGGGCGGCTCGATTGCCGTGTCGGTGATGGGCTTGACCGCCGCCCGGCACGGCAGCGTATCGCTGGTGCTGCCGGCTGATAAAAACGACTGGCTGTGGAAAAAAACCAACGGCCTGAAGGACCCGGACACGTTCGCCTTCGACGCTAATTTCCTGGCGTCGCAGTTGCAGAGCCTGATCCCGCGCGATCGCGCTTGAGTGGGCTCGCTCAGCGCCGGGTGCCCCGGCGCAATCCTGCCCAAACGCGCTTGCAGTACAGCCCGTTGCTCTGTTGAGCTGACGCTGGTAGGCCAGCCGCGTGTCTCGGTCAACGCATGCGTGCCCGGCGCTTGTACGCGCCAACGGCAGCCAGGACCGCCACCAGTGTCAGGCCGGCGACGGGCCCGAACCGAGCGCTGATGGCAATGCTCATGGCCGCACCCGGAATCAGGTCGCGCACCGGCAATAACGGCAGGCGGGTGGGGCTCAACCAGCACGCGCAGCCCATGCGCCAACGGGCGCCACACCTGCCAGGCCAGTGCGCCAACGGCCATGTAGGCCATCGACCAGGCCAATGCGTCGCCCGCAGCGTCCACTAATGCGCCCGCTTGCCAGGGCGACTGGAACAGCGCTCCGACGAGGCAGCCCAGCACAATCGCGTGCAACAGCGGCAAGGTGTCGAAGGCGGTTTGCCAGCCTGTAGTGCGCTTGCAAGGTCTCAGCGGCCAAGGCCGTCGGCACGGTTACCACTGCCAGCTCGGCGCTGTCGTCTTCCTGCGCCCATTGTTGCCAACTCAACGCGTGTTCGTACGCTTCACGCAGGCGTTGAAAGCCTTGCGGATCATCATCCGGTCGGGTTTTCTTCAGCAGGGTGGCGTATTGGCGTTTGATCGTGCGGCTATCGACATTCGGGGATAGGCCCAGGACATCCCAGCAAGTCATGTGCGGTACAACTCCATAAATAACGCGCGCACCTTACCCGGTTTCGTGTCCGCTGAACCAGTGGGAGTGAGGGAGGGCGCGGTCTTGCTGGAGTGCCTGGTGCAAGCGCTTGGAAGATCCGGAAGGTGCGTGCCCGGTCGCAAACCGGGGGCGAACGGGCACGTTGCTGTTAGCCGAGGATTATTTGAGCGGCGTCAGCGGTGGCAATTTCCATTGGCCGTTACTCGCTTCAGGCTTGGGCAGGTAGATGCGCAGCACTGCGTAAAACGGGCCGGGCGGTGCCGGTAGCCAGTTGTTCTGTTCGGCTTTCGGTGGCTCGTGGTGCTGCAACGCCAGGGTCAGGCCGCCGTCGGCGTCCAGTTTGAGGTTGGGCAACATCCGCGAATTGATCAGGTAGCGCTTCTTGAGGTTGGGTGCCAGCAGCTTGGTCTTGGCGTCGTACATGGTCAGCGACCAGAACGCTTCGGCGGGCGGCAGTTGGTCCTTGTCAAAGTGCACGGTGTAGCTGTGACGTGCGCCATTGGCCGGTTTGCCTTCGCTGTCGACGAAGTAGCTCAGGTAAATGGCCTCATCGGGGGAGTTGCCGAAAATTCCCAGGTCCGCACCGGCGTAGCGGTACATGTAGTTGTTTTTCAAGCGGTCGCGGCTGCCGAACAGGTCGCCGCTGGTCACTTGGTGGGTGTCGATTTTGTCTTTCTTGAAGGCGGCGAATTCTGCTCGGCCGTCGGCAATCCCGTCTTCCAGGGCTTTGCGCTGTTCTGCGGTCAAGTCCTTGACCTTGAACGGCGCACCCGGGGCGATGCCGATCTTGGCGAAGCGCGCCAGCAGGTCTTTTTCGCTGTCCTGAGGGGCCGCGAAGGCCAACATGAAATTCAGGTAACGAAACAGCTGGGGGCCTTCGGTCATTGTGGCCATCGGCTTGGGCCATTCAATCTTCGGCACCGCAGCCGGCGCAGGCTGTTTCACGTAGCTGCTCAGGGGCTGCACTTTGTAGCCGTTCTGGATCTGCTTGACCTTGTTCAAGTCCTTTTCATCAAACAGCTGCGTGCGGTACAGGGCGTAGGCGATATTGCTTTCGCTGTACACCACGCGGTCCACGTCAACCGGCTGCTGACCTTTCCAGTCCGGGCCGGCGATCATGTAGTGGCCGCCGTTGTTGCCGGTGCTGCGGGTGCCCAGGTAGGCGATGTTCTGCGTATAGAGGTCGATCAACTGCACCGAGTAGTAACGGTTGTCTTCGATCTTGGGCAGGGTCAACACCAACGGCTCTTTGCGCAGGTCCATCCATACGAAGGAGTAGGGCGTGTCCGAGTTCGGTGTGGCGAACGCCGTGTCCTTGGGGGTGAACACCTGCGCGGTGTTGCCGATATGGTTGAACGGCGCCTTGAAATTGGCCCCGCCTTTATCGACGGCCTGGGTGTAGAGCGTCTTGTACATTGCCACGACCGGGTAGCCATACAGGTAGGCTTCCTTGGCAATCGCCCGCGCTTCGGCGGGGGTTGCCGTGAAGTCAGCCCAGGCGCCGGTGCTCATGAATATCGAGAGGCTCGCCAACAGCAGGCGCGTCGGTTTTCCAATCATGTTGTTGCGTCCTTCCAGAGTTCTTTTGACTGACGGGAGTTGAAGGCGACGAGTTTCCAGTTTTATTTCCCGAACGTCACGTTAATCCCTGCAAACCAGGTCAACTGAGGCCAATCATCGCCTTGGCACGCCCCTGTCTGTTGCGGTTCGACACAGGTGTTGACGATGACGCGCTCGGGCCTTCACGGATGATATCGATTGAAGCTAGCAGCAAATCCCTGACGCGCGAGTGGCTCAGTCAAATGAGCGCTGGAGTGCCAAGGGAAGACGAATGACGCTGAGGCCTCAAGGGCCGCCCGTATCAGGCGGCCTGAGGCCGATAAGGAACTAGGCGTGGGGCAGCATTGATTTGACTTTGTCGCGCAATTGATCGATCGAGAAGGGTTTGCCAATCACCTGCATGCCGGACGGCACGTCAATGCTTTCGGCATAGCCGCTGGCGAACAGGATTGGCAGGTCAGGGCGTAGCGCACGCACCTTGGCGGCCAGTTGTTTACCGTCCATATCGGGCAGGCCGACATCGGTCATCATCAGGTCGATCACCTGAGCGGTGTTTTCGACCACCTTCAAAGCTTCTTCAGCGTCCGCCGCTTCGATCACTGTGAACTCCAATTCTTCGAGTACATCGACGATCAGCATGCGCACGATGGCGTCGTCTTCGACTACAAGGAGGGTGGAGGGGGTGGCGGACATAATCAAAATTCCCGAAAAAATGAAATGGGCAGGTCTTTGGCGGTTGAAAGACCATTCTCTAATGAGTCGCGTCAATCTCGGCAAGTTCCGTAGGTGCAGGCATTGTGAAGGGAATGGGCGCAAATGTCGCGTGCAAGTCCGTGGCACGGGGGATGACGTGATGCGTGAATGGCACCGTTCAACAGTGCCATTCACGCAAGGGCGTCACAGGTGGGTCAGAGCGCGGTATTGAACAGTGCGAACGGGTTGTTGTAAGGAACCGTCGCCAGAAAGTCGAAGTCATTGAAGGTGCTGACGTCGTACTCCGGAATGCCGCGGTTAATGGCGACCGGTTGAAGCGTGCCGGCGCTCCAGCCGCTATTCAAGGTAGCGTCCAGACCCCGGCGCATTGAAGCTTCGTCCGGGAACTTCGCCAGGCCGAAGTTGGGATCAAAGAAAAACCATTCCTTCTGGTTGTTATTGACAATGACGCCCGCCAGAAGCCCGTGATTTTGGGTGCTGATCTTGAAGGTGGTTGATGTCGGTCTATTACTGAGGTCAGTAATAATGTCGGTGTACGCTAGCCGGGAAACCGGTTTGGTGCCGTGAAAGTTCACGCTAAGCACTTGGTGCATGCTGTTCAGTTGTCGGCGGAAACCAGCAATGGTGGGGTCGATGGAATTTAAGCTGGCTTTGAAGAAATTATCGATCAGTACACGCTCTTTACCATACTGAATAGCCAACGCCATGGTGTTGGCCAACGCAGCACATTCTCCTGATGACGTAAGGTCGTTTGAAGCCAGGTAGAAGTTTTGCGGCATACCGGTGGCTTTACCGCCTGCCTTTGTTATTTCTTCGCTAAATATCCTGGCGTACTCAAGACTGTTTTTGGTCTGCAGATCTTCTATCAGTTTGGCCAGTGCGCCTGTCTCTTCGGGGGTTCGGCGGGGGAGGATGGCCAACTCTTTAAGGTCAAGCACGTTCATGGAGGGGTCGTAGCCGTCTATGGTTTGGCCCTTTGGGTTTGCGTAGCCACGGTTGTAACCAGCGATATCGTTAAGCTTGACGTCCTCTATGGTCCTCTTAAACGCTTCGCGAAGATTAGGGGTCCGGGGGGTTGGCGCCACCCACGTGGACAACCAGTTAAGAAAGTTGTGGTTTATCTCACCATTCCCAGCAACAGTGACGGGTTTGAAGTCGAGCAGCGGTTGCCCAAAGGGCTTCTGGCTGATGGGGTCAAGTGCATACCATTTATTGTTTTGCAGGGTCGCACCCACGTCCACCCTTTGCTCTAAAAACTTGTAGGTGCCCGTTGCTGTTATACCCTGACTTTTACTCGCGGCTTTAAGCAAGTCATAGCTGCCGGTAGCCCCTTTGAGTTTGTTAACGGCTTCAAGACTTTTGTTCAGTGCGTAACGTCCGCCTTTCAGCAGCAGTTTGCCTCCCTGCGCCGCCACATCACTCAAACCACTGAAAGGGTTAAGTAGGGAAATGGCTTCGGCGCCGATGACTCGGGTGCCCTTCAGTACCTTGGAACCAATGGACAGCGCTGAGCGACCGATCTTGATCAGCTTGCCTGCGACTGCAGCGCCGGCAGTGAGAAAGCCGAATATATCCATTGTGAGGTCTTGGGCTGCCTCACCGTAGTTACCGCTATTGAAATTGACAATGGCTGATCTGAACGGGATCAGATTTAATAAAAATTCGTCAAGTGGCTTGGGACCGCCTTGTAACTCATCCAGGGTGGTTTGCCCGCGGGCTTCTTCTTTGATGCTGGGGTCATCAAGTTCGAGATGCTCGACAAATGCGCTGGCAATCAGGTTGGATCGAATGCTGTTAAAGCTATCCATAGGCGCCGCCAGCACGCCACGTTCGGTACCCAAGTCATGCACGTGGTGGTTGAACGTGATTTCCTTAGTCTCAGACACCAGGTTCGCTGCTCTCGACACTTTGGTTTTTGCCCGGCTCAGATTGATCTGTTTGATCGTGCTGTCATTTAAATTGATTTCGTAGGCTTGAGACTTACCATTCAGTTCTGTTCGGAGTAACAGCCCCGGTTGTTTTTGGTGCTCTGTGTTATTGGGTAAAAAACCCGTGCCCAGCCGATGTGAACTCTCTTCAAATACAGTGACTTTTCCAAACTCCAGGTTTTGTCTGTCTTCGAGTGGAAGCTGCGCGATCATGTGCCTGATCGTCGCGTTAATCCCGGTCTTTTTATTCCAGATGGCTTTGGTGAACTGCTCCTCGAAGGCTTTTTGCACACCCACTATCGGGGTGGCATTCAGCTGCTCCAATGGGATGCTGGGGTCGTCTGACTTGAAAGGTCGTGGATTGGGCAGGTCCATCATGGCGATATCCAACATCGAATGTCGGCCGACCAGCCCAGTTTGGTCCGCGGTGCCTCGATAACTATCAGTACCCAGTACTTTCTTTTCGAATACCGGACCAAGATCCCCGAAGCGTTCCTTTAATTGGGCCAGCGCAATTTCTTTTCGTGTAGGGATTGCTTCGTAGAGCATTTTGGAACCGGAGAGTCGTTCTTCCAGTTGTTGGTTGAAGCTGGCTTTTATGCTGTCAAGTTGGGCCGAGGTGTAGTTGTCGTCAGCACTTTTTGCGATCACACCGTTGGCGACAGCCCAATCGACCAGCGCGGTACTTTGGGCGTATTCAGTGGCGGGCGATCGGCCTTTGGAGGCGTTGTACTCCAGCATGACCTCGGCGAACGTCATGTGCCTCACAGCGCCAGGTCGCTCGGCTTCTATAGTTGCCGCTGCAATCGACAGGAAAGCCCACGCCTGGCTGCCGACGGTCAGGTTCTCGGGAATATCTTTAATCAGAAACTGCGGTGCCGTATGGCCTAGCAACAGGTGAGTGGCGAGCTTAGCGGTATCTACCGTTGCTTTTTGGGTGGCGACAAGATGCTCGCTAAGGCTTTCAATGACCGAGGAGGGTGTATGACCCCAATGCTGTGAGTCCGCCAGGTCAAATTCGCCCACTACGTTGCGTTCGCGCGAAACAGACGACTTGGGATCCATTCCAAGGTTGAGCGCGGTCAATAGATAGTCATAGATACTGGTGTCCGAGGAGGCGCCTTTCATCTGCGTTTGCAGGGTTTCACCCAACGCCTGGGCCCTGGGGGTGTCGAGCAGTTTTTGCAGGGCCTTTTCTGGGTCCTGCAGATCTCTCGCCGTCAACGCACTGCCTCTGATCAAGTAACCGAGCGTCGCCTGGCTGTCAGGTGACAATGCCCCGCCTGGCGCACCGGGCTCGGCGCTGTAGAGGAAATCCAACATTTTTTGTTGATCGGTTTGCGACATCGGGATTGGCCAGGACAGTGCGCCGCCCAGATTGCCCAGCGGGCTCAATAGCGACCGCTGCTCCAATGTGTTCGCCAACGCATTGAGCTCTTCCATGGTCCGCGGAAGAGCAATGCCGAGGTCGTTCAGCGCTACTGCCAATGTTGGCGCCGGGCCTTGCGCCATGGCATATGACGACCCTACGAAAGGGACTAACCGTTCGTTGTTCAAACTGTATTCGATCTGGGCGGGGGTAGCAGGCTGGCCATCACCCTGGGTGGCCGCGTACCGGAGCTTGACGGCCAAATCGTAAAGGTCTGCCTTGTCTGCTATGAGGTGTTTTACCGTTTTGGTCTGTACCCTGGTGGCTGTGGCGCTGCTGTCCTGGGGTTTGGCGGCATAAAACGTTTCAGCACTTAAACGTTGATCTGCAAGGGCCTGCGCAGAGCGGGTCGCGGCAGGTCGCAACGGGTCGCCTGCAGAGATAGGGCGCAAGCGCTTGGTGGCGATCAATATCTTGATTTCACGTTCTGTCTGAACCTCGTCATCGTCGATGCGCGGTTGGCCATAAAAATCGCCGACCACCGCCAGAGGCACCTTCAGGACGCCATTCTCGAACGACAGGTGCAACGGGGTTTCCGGCGTGGGCGTTATAACGCGCGCCGCTGCCAATATTGGCTCGGCGATAGCTTTCCAGCCCGGGGTGTCGCTCAGGGTAAATCTTCTGGCTACGCCATCGACCGTGGCATGCAACACGCCTGTGCTGGCAACGATGCTGACGGTGGCGGGATCGATGTGCTGCTGGCGCATCCACTCCTGTACAACCGGACGCTCAAGCTGGGTGTGATAGAGGGTCAACCACTGCCCCAACAGCGTGTTTTTTGGCACCTCGATCTTTTCATCGACGCCTTTCAACTTGTTTTGCAGGCCAGCGATATATTCGGCGAGCAGCGTTACGTCATCGTTCGCGGCGCCGTGCGCGGCGTTCAGCGCAGCCGGTATAGGCGCTTTGGCCATCGGCGCCAACTGTGGCCTGAAGGTTTGCTGTACTGCATTCGTGTTGGTCATCTGGTTTACCTTGCTGGGTTAAAAAGACGCCTTCCCAAAAGATCTTCCGTGTTCCTGAGGCGCACACCTGAGTGCTGAAACGAGGAAATTTCGTTCCAGAACAGCGCCACGTACCTGTATTTATTTGTGTAAATGAAATGATGAATTCGGACAGAATCCGTTGGAAATTCACGTCTAGAGCGTAGGAAGTCAGCTCAAATCAATGCAGAAACATAGCCTTGGCCGTCGATATTCGGGCAAACTCCCAGTTTTTCCGTTCCTGGCCAAGGCATGCCCATGACTCCCGCGTCGTCTGTCGATGAAAAGAGCTTTCGTAAACTCCTGAGCCGCAACGTGGCCCTACCTTTGAGCGTGGGCGTGGTCAGCGCGGTGTTTTTCGTCGTGCTGATCAGCTACCTGTTGTCAGTGATCCAGTGGGTAGAGCACACCGACCGGGTCATCAATAACCTCAATGAGTCTTCGAAGCTGACGGTCGATCTGGAAACCGGGCTGCGCGGCTTCCTGATCACCGGCGACGAGCATTTCCTGGACCCGTATGAAGTCGCAAAGCCGCGGATCATTGGCGATTTGCGCAATTTGCAGGAGCTGGTGGCGGATAACCCGCAACAGGTGGATCGCCTCAAGCGTCTTGAGGCCATGCAGGTCGAATGGAACAAATACGCCCAATCGATGGTTGACCTGCAGCGCCAGAGCGGTGACTACCGCGCCGCGGTCAAGGCCGGCCGTGGCAAGAGCCTGACCGACGCGATTCGCCAGGAATACGCGAACGCGGTGGACATGGAGCAGCAGTTCCGTGTGACCCGCAACCAGGACGTCACCCGTACTACGATTGTCAGCGTCACGTTGTACCTGGTCTTTGTGCTCGGTCTGAGCGGCTTCCTTGCCTATGTGGGCCGCAAAAATTTAATCGCTTTATCAGACAGTTACAGCGCAAACCTCGCGTCACAACAGACGATTGCGCGACGCCTGGAACAACAAGCCTGGCTGCGCAACGGCCAGACCGAATTGGCCGAACAAGTGCTGGGGCAACTCAGCCTGAACATGCTGGGCCGTAATATCCTGCAGTTTTTTGCCCAGTACATGGGCTCGGCGGTCGCCGCGCTGTATGTGCGTGAAGAACACGGTGGCCTCAAGCGTGTGGCCACGTATGGTTTCTCCCGCGAACAGGAACAGCAGGAGCAGTCGATCTACAGCGACGAAGGCATCGTTGGGCAGGCCGCCCAGCTCGATCGTCTGATTCGCCTGGACGATGTGCCGGTGGACTACTTCAAGGTCAGTTCCGGCCTGGGCGAAGGGGCCACCCGCAGCGTGCTGGTGATGCCGACCAGCGACGATGACCGCGTCAACGGCGTGATCGAACTGGGTTTCCTGCGCCCACTGGAAGAGCGTGACGTCGAACTGCTGGAGCTGATTGCCGGCAATATCGGCACCTCCATCGAAGCTGCGCGCTATCGCCAGCGCCTGCAGGAAGTGCTGGCCGAGACCCAGCAGCTCAACGAAGAGCTGCAGGTGCAGCAGGAAGAGCTCAAGACCGCCAACGAAGAACTCGAAGAACAGTCGCGCATTCTCAAGGAATCCCAGGCCCACCTGGAAACCCAGCAGGCCGAACTTGAGCAGACCAACGAGCAGTTGGCCGAGCAGACGCAAACCCTGGCCGAGCAGCGCGACGCCATGGACCGCAAGAACGTCGAGCTGAACCAGGCCCAGCTTGAACTCGAAGACCGCGCCGAAGAACTGCAGCGCTCCAGCAAGTACAAATCCGAGTTCCTCGCCAACATGTCTCACGAGCTGCGCACGCCGCTGAACAGTTCGTTGATCCTGGCCAAACTGTTGGCGGAAAACCCGCAGGACAATCTCAGCGCCGAGCAGGTCAAGTTTGCCGAGTCGATCTATTCGGCGGGCAATGACTTGCTCAACCTGATCAACGACATCCTGGATATTTCCAAGGTGGAAGCCGGCAAACTCGAAGTGCGCCCGGAAAACTCCAGCGTTGTACGCCTGGTGGACGGCCTGCGCGGCATGTTCGAGCCGCTGGCCGCCGACCGCAAGCTGGGTTTCCAGGTGGAGGTTCAGGCCGATGCGCCGACGCTGATGTTCACCGACCGCCAGCGTTTGGAGCAGATCCTCAAGAACCTGCTGTCCAACGCGGTCAAGTTCACCGAGCAGGGCGAAGTCAGCCTGTCGGTGTCCCGCGCGCCGGGCGAGGGCATTGCCTTTACGGTGCGCGACTCCGGCATCGGCATCGCCCCGGACCAGCAGGAAAGCATTTTCGAAGCGTTCCGCCAGGCAGATGGCACCACCAACCGCCGTTACGGCGGCACCGGGCTGGGCTTGTCGATCTCCCGCGACCTGGCGACGCTGCTCGGCGGCTATATCAGCGTGAGCAGTGAGCCGGGCAAGGGCAGTGTGTTCACCCTGGTGTTGCCAGAGCAGTACGTCGAACGCGAGGAGGGCGCTGCGCCTGTCGAGCAACCGCGCCAGGCCGTAGCGGCCCCTGCGCCCAAGCCCGTGGCGGTCTCACCGCTGCCGGTGGCTGACGTCAAACAGATCCCGCGGTTTGCCGATGACCGCGACAAAGCGCCGTTCACCACCCGATGCATTCTGGTGGTGGAAGACGAACCGAATTTCGCGCGCATCCTGTTCGACCTGGCCCACGAGCTGGGCTACAACTGCCTGGTGGCGCACGGTGCCGACGAAGGCTACAGCCTGGCCGAGGAATTCATCCCCGACGCGATCCTGCTTGACATGCGCCTGCCTGACCATTCCGGGCTGACCGTGCTGCAACGTCTGAAAGAACACGCCAGTACCCGCCACATTCCGGTGCACGTGATCTCCGTCGAAGACCGCGTCGAAGCCGCCATGCACATGGGCGCGATCGGTTATGCCGTCAAGCCCACCACCCGCGAAGAGCTCAAGGACGTGTTTGCGCGCCTGGAGGCCAAGCTGACGCAAAAGGTCAAGCGCGTGCTGCTGGTGGAAGACGACGATTTGCAGCGTGACAGCATTGCCCGCCTGATCGGCGACGATGACATTGAAATCACCGACGTCGGTTACGCCCAGGCCGCCCTGGACCTGCTGCGCACCCATGTCTACGACTGCATGATCATCGACCTCAAGCTGCCGGACATGCTCGGCAACGAGCTGCTCAAGCGCATGGCCACCGAGGACATCTGCTCGTTCCCGCCGGTGATTGTCTACACCGGACGCAACCTGACCCGCGATGAAGAGGCCGAGCTGCGCAAGTATTCGCGCTCGATCATCATCAAGGGCGCGCGCTCACCCGAGCGCCTTCTGGATGAAGTGACACTCTTTCTGCACAAAGTCGAATCCCAGCTGTCCCATGACCGCCAGAAGATGCTCAAGACCGCCCGCAGCCGCGACAAGGTCTTCGAGGGCCGCAAAATCCTGTTGGTGGACGACGATGTGCGTAACATCTTCGCCCTGACCAGCGCCCTGGAGCACAAAGGTGCGGTGGTGGTGATCGGGCGTAATGGCCGTGAAGCCATCGACAAACTCAATGAAGTTGACGACATCGACCTGGTGCTGATGGACGTGATGATGCCGGAGATGGACGGTTACGAGGCAACCGCCTTGATTCGCCAGGATCCGCGCTGGAAAAAGCTGCCGATCATTGCGGTCACGGCCAAGGCCATGAAGGACGATCAGGAACGCTGCCTCGCGGCGGGCTCCAACGATTACCTGGCCAAGCCGATTGACCTGGACCGCCTGTTCTCGCTGATTCGCGTCTGGCTACCGAAGATGGAACGTATTTAAGTGGAGCAACGTTTTTTGGATAAAAGCAGCGATATTGAGCTGCGCCTGTTGATTGAGGCGATTTACCTCAAGTACAGCTACGACTTTCGCGACTATTCCGGTGCGTCGGTCAAACGGCGCGTGGCCCATGCCTTGCGCCAGTTCGATTGCGCCACGATCTCGGCGTTGCAGGAGCGCGTACTGCACGACCCGTCAGCGTTCATGCAGTTGCTGCAGTTCCTGACGATCCCGGTGAGCGAGATGTTTCGCGACCCGTCGCACTTCCTGGCGATCCGCCGGGAAGTGGTGCCGCTGCTCAAAACCTACCCGTCGATCAAGGTCTGGATTGCCGGCTGCAGCACGGGCGAGGAGGTGTACTCCATGGCGATCCTGCTGCGTGAGGAAGGGTTGCTGGAGCGCACGATCATTTACGCCACGGACATCAACCCGGCGTCGCTGGACAAAGCCAAGCAAGGTATTTTTTCCCTGGAGAACGTGCGCGCCTACACCGCCAATTATCAGCAGGCCGGCGGACAGCGTTCATTTGCCGACTACTACACCGCGGCCTACGATTACGCGATCTTCGACAAATCCCTGCGTGAGAACGTGACCTTCGCCGACCACAGCCTGGCGACCGATAGTGTATTCTCAGAAACTCAGTTAATTTCGTGCCGTAACGTACTGATTTACTTCAATAAAAAATTGCAGGATCGAGCGTTTGGACTGTTCCACGAGTCGCTGTGTCATCGCGGCTTCCTGGTGCTGGGCAGCAAGGAAACCCTGGATTTTTCCGCCTACAGCAAACAGTTCGAACCCCTGGTCAAGCAGGAACGGATCTACCGCAAATCATGACCGACGTTGCAGCCAACCCGATTGTCGGGATTGAAGCCATCGTCGTCGGCGCTTCTGCTGGCGGCGTCGAGGCGTTGCTGACTATTTTTGGCGGATTGCCCCAGGGCTTTGGCTTGCCGATTGTCGCTGTGCTGCACCTGCCGGACGAACGCCGCAGCCAGTTGGCGGAAGTCTTTGCCCGGCGCCTGCGAATCCCGGTGCGTGAAGCGCGTGACAAAGAAGTGATCGAGGCGGGCACCTTGTATTTCGCCGGGCCCGGTTATCACCTCTCGGTGGAGCATGACCGCAGCCTGTCCCTGAGCCAGGAAGACCGCGTACACCATTCGCGGCCCTCCATTGATTATCTGTTTGCGTCAGCCGCCGATGCCTACGGCAAAAGCCTGCTGGCCATTTTGTTGACCGGTGCCAACCAGGACGGTGCCCGCGGGCTGGCGCACGTCAAGCGCTCTGGCGGGACGACCGTTGTACAAGACCCCAAGGATGCACGCATCGCCGTGATGCCGCTGGCGGCCCTGGCCCTGCACACACCTGACTATATTCTGACTCTGAGCCAAATTGGCTCGTTGCTGGCTTTGCTGGAATCTTCCCCATGTTAAGTACCGTCCAGGCCAAACTGCTGATCGTCGACGATCTGCCGGAAAACCTGCTGGCCCTCGAAGCGCTGATCAAGCGCGAGGACCGCCAGGTCTACAAGGCATTGAGCGCCGACGAGGCCTTGTCACTGTTGCTGGAGCACGAGTTCGCCATGGCGATTCTCGACGTGCAGATGCCCGGCATGAATGGTTTCGAGCTGGCCGAACTGATGCGCGGCACCGAAAAGACCAAAAATATCCCGATTGTGTTCGTCAGCGCCGCCGGCCGTGAACTCAACTACGCCTTCAAGGGCTATGAAAGCGGCGCCGTCGACTTCCTGCACAAGCCGCTGGATATCCATGCGGTCAAGAGCAAGGTCAACGTGTTCGTCGACCTGTACCGCCAGAGCAAGGCGATGAAGCTGCAGGTCGAAGCGCTGGAACGCAGCCGCCGTGAGCAGGAACTCTTGCTGACACGCCTGCAGGCCACCCAGGCCGAGCTGGAGCAGGCGGTGCGCATGCGTGACGACTTCATGTCGATCGTCGCCCATGAGGTGCGTACGCCGCTCAACGGGCTGATCCTGGAGACTCAACTGCGCAAAATGCACCTGGCCCGGGACAACGCCGCCGCGTTCACCCTGGACAAGATGCACGCCATGGTCGATCGCGATGAGCGGCAGATCAAAAGCCTGATTCGGCTGATCGAAGACATGCTCGATGTGTCACGCATCCGCACCGGCAAGCTGTCGATTCGCCCGGCGCGCTTTGACCTGACCCAGTTGGTGCACAACCTGGTGGAAAACTTCGCGCCGCAAGTGGCCGCCGCCGAGTCGTCGATGCACCTGGAGGTTCAAGGGCCGGTAGAAGGCAATTGGGACGAGTTCCGCATCGAGCAGGTGATTTCCAACCTGCTGACCAATGCGCTGCGCTACGGGGCCAAAAGCCCGGTGGAAGTACGGGTGTATACCGAGCATAGTGAGGCAAGGGTTGAGGTGCGTGATCACGGGATCGGCATCAGCGCAGACAACCAGAAGCGAATTTTCCAGCAGTTCGAGCGCGTTTCTGCCAGCCATGTGGCGGCTGGCCTGGGCCTGGGGCTGTTTATTTCCGAGCAGATCGTGGCGGCCCACGGGGGCACCATCGAGGTAGAAAGCCAGATAGGCGAGGGCGCCTTGTTTCGGGTGTGCCTGCCCCTTGAGACGCCGGCGTGAAATCTATCGTCAGCTCGACGCAACCTCTGCGTGACCCAATGGTCGTAACTGCAGCAATTGACCGGACAAAGGCTTCCCATGAGTGAAGATGCACAAGATGTTGTTCTGATCGTCGAGGACGACGAATCGATTATGTTCGTGCTGGGTGAATACCTGGCCGGGCTGGGGTATCGAGTACTGAAGGCAATTGATGGGGAGCAAGCCTTCGAAATCCTCGCGACCAAGCCGCACCTGGACCTGATGGTCACGGACTACCGCCTGCCGGGCGGGATTTCCGGTGTGCAGATCGCTGAACCGGCGATCAAGTTGCGACCGGAATTGAAAGTGATCTTTATCAGCGGTTATCCGCAGGAAATCCTCGACTGCAACAGCCCGATCACGCGCAACGCGCCGATCCTGGCCAAGCCGTTTGATCTGGATACGCTGCAGGAGCATATCCAGCGATTGTTGGCTTGAGTACGGGTTGTGCCAGGGACGTGTATCACCGTCTCTGGCAGCATTCACCGGCTTCAGTCGCGCGCCCAGTCCAGTATTTCGTTGATCTTTGAGCGGTCAAAGACGCCTGCCCCCTCATCATCGCGCAGCTTGAAATTGCCATCGGGATAGACTTCTACCCCGACGGAGCTGGCATAGGTCACGGACACATCGTTCTTTTGCAGGATCGATAACAACGGTTTGTTACCGTTGCTGTCGACTTGGCCTATGACCCTGCCGACCATCAGCGGTGAGCGGGTTGCCGTGCCGCCGACAAAAATGACCTTGCCGCCATTCTCCAATGCGCTGTCCAACTGCTGGAGCAGGGCGAAGGCATTGTGCTCAGATCCCACAGGCGCCTCCAGATTGCTGCCGTTCAAGTGCACCAAGGTGCGTTTGCGGTAAACCCCATTGTGCAGATCGCTCAGCACCACCAGTGCCGAGCAGTCACCGAGCCCGTTGGTGCTGAGGATGCTGGTGGGGTCATTGAGGGTTTTCGCCTCAGCCATGAACACTTCAACGTTTCGCACGGCGGGCTTACTGGCGCTATTGGGTTTGAACGGTGGTTGCACAGCCGCATCAGCGACTGAAGGCTTCGCGCCCAGGGCGTCGTCGAGCAGCGACTGAACATGTGCGTCAGCAATATGGTTGGTTTTTTTCCACGCATCACTGTGAGTGCTGACGTTGAACTCCAGCCTGGTCGGGTCGCTGCCCGCGGTTTTATAGGGCAACGGCAGGTGCTTGTCGGTAAATAGCTTGCCCAGGCTCTTCTTCATGGCGCCAGCGCTCGCAAACTCGGCGAGGCCGTAGTTGGGGTCGTAATAAAAAAACCGCTTCGCGACGCCTTCGCCCTGCGTGCCGATCATCATCGCGTGGTCGGCGGTGCCGATCATCATGATTTTGGGGGCGCTGGCGTCAGCGATTTCATCCATCAGTTGGGCATAGCCCATTTTGCGAACGGGCGCACCGGCATGAAACTGCGTGGGTGTATCCAGTTGCTTTTGAATGTGCGTCAGGTTCGCCACGAACTGCCTGGACTCGGCGGCGGTGGGGTTGGCCGCGGCGCTGAACAAATTGGCGGCGAAACGGGTGTGCTTGCCTTGCTCCATGGCCGTCGCCATGACGCGCGACATTGCCGCACACTGGCCTTTGCTGAGCGGGGTGGTCTGGCTGAGATAGAACAGTTGAGGAACAGGGGTGAACGTGCCGCCGCCCACGCTGATGTGCTGGTAAAACGCATTGACCCCGCTGAAGCTGTGCTGCACCGCCAAACGCTCGCGCTGGCGTACCAGGGCGCCGACCTCGGCCGGTGTGCGGCCAGGCGCGCGCGCAAGCGCCATCACTTCGGCGGATTTCATCCCGGCGTGATAGCCGCTGATCGTCAGCGGGTCGATCTGGGTATACCCATGGTTGAACTGCACGCTGTCTGCACCGTTTTTCTGTTGTTCAACCCAAGCGGGCCAGGCGCTTGCACCGGCCATCTGCTGAGCCTCGTGTAATTCCCCGCTGGCCCTGATCGAGGGTTGAAAATCCTCCAGAGCCTTGCCGTACGGCTGGCCACTCAGCGTATCAAAGGCAAACCACTTGCCACGTTGAAGCACTGCCGGCCCTTCAGCGATGGCGCCACCCAGTTTGAAGGTGCCCACTGCGCTGGCCTCAAAATGTCGACTTGCATGGATCAGGCTGTAACTGTCGGCACTGCCGCGCAGTGTGTTGTAGGCATGCAGCCCGCCTTTTTGCACGCCACGCGCGGTACGGGAAATCAGGCCGCCCACGCCATCCAGCGGGTTGAGTGCGCCCAGTGCAGCACGGCCCACGATCTTCACGCCCTGGGCCAGCCTGGCCGCCGCGCTGGTACCTGCTTGCAGGGCCTTGGCGCCTTTGGCTGCAACGCCTAGGCCCACGACGAACCCGAAGGCGTCGAACGCCAAATCAAGGATGCCGTCACCCACCGCGCCGGCTCGAAAATTCTGGACTGCCGAGCGCAGGGGAATCAGGTTCAGCATGAATTCGCGGGCTTTTTTGTAGAACGGCACCTCGGTGTCAAACGTCGTCACACCCCGCGCCTCAGTCTCCAGCGCCCGAATGTTCAGGTCTTGCACCAGGGCGTCGGCAATGTAGCGGGTCCTTTCGCTGGCAAAGCTGTCGGGTGTGCCCGCTCGATGGTTTTCCTCGGCGACATGCGCCGAGTAACGGCCAGAAGGTTTAACCTCCAGCAGCATTTTCGAATAGCGCCACTTATCAGCTTCAGTGGTCTGGCGCCCGATCGGGTGGTCTTCGAGCTCGTCTCGCCGGCGGATGCAGTTGTCTCTTACATTGACTTCATAAACAGTGACGAAGCCGTCGAGCTCTGTTTTGAGCAGCAGGCTATTGGGCACTTTGGTTTCGACACGGCTCTGGCTGAAGGCGGTATGAGTGATGCTGTGCTCGGTGAGCAGGGTCACTTTCCCGTACTCGATGGCTTTTCTATCTTCCAGAGGCAGTGTGGCGATCAGGTGTTTGACGTGCGTGCTCGTCGCCTGTTCTGCCGCATGGAAGTAGCGCTGAAGTTCAGTGTTGAACAGAGCATTGATGTCGGAAAGATTGTTCACATGGCCCGCAATCGTGCGTGTGTCGACCTCACCGGACGATGACGTCCATGCCGTTGCCTCGAGTTGCCCGTGCAGGTAAAGGTCCAGCACCGAGTACGGGCCGGGGAAGTCGCGACTCTGATCGAGTGGGTTAATGCATTTTTTCTCGAAGGGCAGGTCACCATACACACGCTCGAGTTCCTTCAGCGCCATCTCCCTGCGCTCGGGCATTGCGGTCGAGTGGGCTTGTGAGGCTTGGCCCAATGCTGAAATTCGCGCGCTGTAGGCGCCAGAGACGCGGTTGATCTGCTCGTCGGTGTAGTCATCCAGGGTGTTCAGCGCGATCAAGCCTTGGGCAACCCCCCAATCTTTGAGTGCATCGCGCTGCGCCCTGCGTTCAACCTGCCGGTCCTGGTCGGTAACAGGTGCCAGGTCGGCTCGCTGCATGACCTGCGCAAAGGTCATACGCGCCGTTGAGCCGGGCGCCTGGCGCTCAAGGCGCGCTACCGCCGTACTGAAGCTGACCCAGGTGTGTGAGCCACACGTCACCTTGTCGGGAATGTCGTTGACCAAAAAAGCAGGGGCTCGGCGTGACAGCAACAGATGGGCCGCAACGGGTGCTAACTCGGCGCTGGCACGGCCCGTGGAAACCAAGTGCGTCTCCAGCCCCGCAACCACCGTTGAAGGATGCTGGCCCCAATGTTGATGACCGGCCATATCAAAACCGGCAACGCCGGTTCTGGCAGGCGCCCAAGTGTTTGCTGCCTCGGATTCTTTATCCAGGGTCGCGCCAAGGGCTGCCAGCGTCCAGTCGTTAAGGCTCTGCGGGGTCGAGACGCCATTGAATTTTTCCTGCAGCGCCAGCCCCAGCGCCTGGGCATCAGGCGTAGCGAGAAGACTTTGAATAAACCGCCGCGGGTCATGCAGTTCGGACGGGGCAAAACGCTGGTTGCGCGTCAGGTAACCGAGTGCACCGGTGCCCTCGTCATAATCTTGCAGACCACTGAGCCCCAGCGTGTTCTGGCGCAGGGAATTTCTCAGGTTGTGGCAATCGTCATCACTCAATGGCGTTGGCCAGGACAAGGCTCCGCCGAGATTGCCGTCTGGAAGCTGGGAAAGGGCTGGTGTTGTCAGTAACCGTCCCAGGTTGAACAGTTCGTCACGGCTGCGGGGCCTGTCCCAGCCGTTGTCGCTGAGGTGTGTGTCCAGGCTGACCGTGGGGGCCGCCTGCAACAACCTGATGGGCGAATCGGCATGCAACGTGATGTGAGTGCTGCTCATTTTGTCGCGGATAAGTTGCTCAATCCGGCTTTGAACATACGCGGGTGGCAGGTACAAGCTGTCCAGGGGATCTTTGGTGGTGCGGTATAGCCACTGTTCGGATAAATCGTCGATTTCCTGAATGATAGCGATCAGTTTCAAGGCCACGTTGCTGTGGTCATGGGCATTGGCCAGCTTGGCGCGTTCGTGTTGCAGCACCTGCGCAGAGCGTTCTGGCCTGGACCGGGAAGGGGTGAACGCTTTAGCCGCTTCGAGCTGTGCTGCACGGGCTTCAGCGGATTCCCGGGTTTGCCCAGTGATGGCTTCGCCATAAAAGTCCGCGACCGCCCGGTAAGGCGCCGATGTGCTACTTGAGGGGCTGAGAATATAGCCAGAGTCTGACGTCAGGGCTTTTGCCGCCTGCATGATCGGCGCCATCATCGAGGTCCAGAGATGGCCATGCTCAAAGCCTGAAAAGGGTTTGCGCTGACCGCTAACGAACGCGCTGATGAGGTTGTCTCGGGGATTGATCTCGATAGGCTTTGAAAGATCAATCTGCTGACGCTTTGCCCAACTGACAAAGTGCGGGCTCTTCATCAAATCGTGCAGGTGTGACCACCATTGGCCGAAGGCAGAGGCGGGCGGAAGATGGTCGATGTCGCCCAGTCGTCCGGTACTTGCCGCGGTGCGCAGCGTCTGCGCCAGATACCCTGCCAGCTCACTGTCGCCTTCGACTTGCGTACGGTCGGCTGCGTGCGGGGCCGCCGGGTTGCTCTGCCGATCCGCCAACCGTGGCCGGCGTATTGTGGGGGGCTCGGGTGCCGCAGTCAGCGGCCATTGATGCAGGGGATTAACATTGCGCGAAGCGATCATGATGGGACTCGTGAGGTAAGTTTCAGGTTAACCACGGGCACCTTTCATGCGTCGCGATTTGAAACTTCGTGTCCAATCCCTCAATGCCGGTTCCGGCCTGTCAGCCACCAGATATTGCGGAAACGTGCAGTCACTGGCTCACGCCTGAATCATCTCCCGCACCTTCGCTGTCAACAAATCAAAGGTAAATGGCTTGGTGATCAGCTGCATCCCAGGATCAAGGAAGCCACCGCGCACCGCCGCGTGTTCGGCATAACCGGTGATGAACAGGACCTTGAGCTGAGGGCGGATCTGCCGACCAATTTCCGCCATTTGCCGGCCGTTCATGCCCGGCAGGCCAACGTCACTGATGAGCAAGTCGATACGCTGGTCGGACTCGATGATCGGCAGCGCTGTGTCCGCATCACCGGCCTCGACAAAGGCGTAACCCAACTCTTTGAGCACGGCGCTGACCAGCACGCGTACCGCCGGGTCATCCTCGACGATCAATACCGTTTCACCCGCATTGGCATAGGGCGTCAACGCAGGATTGAGGTATTCCGGCGCCTGCATTTCACCGACAAAACGCGGCAGGAACAGGCTTACCGTGGTGCCTTTGCCCACTTCGCTGTGGATGGTGACGTGGCCATGGGACTGGCGGGCAAACCCATAGATCATCGATAACCCCAGGCCTGTACCCTGGCCGATGGGCTTGGTGGTAAAAAACGGATCGAACACGCGTCCCATCAGGTGCTCTGGAATGCCGCAGCCGGTATCGCTGACGCTCAGCTCTACATAGTCGCCGGGCTTCAAAGTGCCGTAGGCCGCAGTAAACACGTTGTCGGGGTGGCGGTTGGAGGTTTCAACCACCAACTTGCCGCCGCCCGGCATGGCGTCGCGCGCGTTGATTACCAGGTTGAGCAGGGCGCTTTCGAGTTGATTGGGGTCAGCTTCGGCGGTCCAGAGCTGAGCGTCCAGGCGCATGTCGAGGGCAATGCTTTCGTTGATGCTGCGTTGCAGCAGCTCACCCATGGAGGTCACCAGTTGGTTGATCCCCACGGGCTTGGAATCCAGCGATTGGCGACGGGAGAACGCCAACAGGCGATGGGTCAACCCGGCCGCGCGGTTGGCCGAGGTCACGCCCAGGTCGATAAGGCCATCCAGATCATCGAGCTTGCCGCGCGCAATGCGCCGTCGCAGCAGCTCCAGGCTGCCGATAATCCCGGTGAGCATGTTGTTGAAGTCATGCGCGATGCCGCCGGTCAATTGACCCACGGCCTCCATCTTCTGCGATTGGCGCAAGGCTTCTTCATTGCTGCGCAGTTGCGCGGTGCGCTCCTCGACTTGCTGCTCAAGGGTTTCCATGGTGCGTTGCAGGCGCAGTTCACTCTCGCTCAAGTCAATCAAGCGGTCGCGGGCGTCGTACTGCCGGCGTCGGCCGCGCAGGGCCGCGCTCACCAGGCTGATCAAAGTGAT
The DNA here is from genome assembly GCF_047943075.1 of Pseudomonas sp. NFX183. Lineage (NCBI taxonomy): Bacteria > Pseudomonadati > Pseudomonadota > Gammaproteobacteria > Pseudomonadales > Pseudomonadaceae > Pseudomonas > Pseudomonas sp. NFX183. The sequence goes on from NZ_CP181333.1 coordinate 5,415,231, forward strand.
GGGATGGAAGGGGCGCTCCAGAAAGGTCACGTTGCCCAGCAGCCCGCTCAAGTGCGACGAACCGTTCTGCTCGCTGCCGCCGTGATGGGTCATCAGCACGATCGGCAAGTCGGACCACGCCGGCTGCTGATGCAGGTGCTCCAGCAACGGCTCCAGATCCACGCCGCGCAACGCTTCCGCCGCGATCACCAACAAACCGGCGCCTTCTTCCAGCAATTCACACAGGTTTGCCAGGTTGCTGGCAACAATGCCGCTGTAGCCAGCTTCGTTCAGCATCATCAGCGCCAGTGAGCCGTCGCGACCCATTGGCGCCAGGATAATCGCGCGCTCGGAGGCAGAGGAAACGCTGATCACGATCCCTCTTCCTTGAGCAAAGGTGAGCCGCTGCCGTTGAATGTCGGGATGCCGCGCAGCACGCCCTGGAAGTTGTCGAGCGGCTCGCCCACCGTCATGCCACGGCTGCCAATGCGGTATTCGCGAATCGTCGACTCATGCGTGCCGGTGCGTTTTTTGATGATCGAAATGGCCCGGCGCACTTTGCCCAGTGCTTCGAAGTAACGCAGCAAAATCACGGTATCGGCCAGATAGGTAATGTCGACGGGCGCTTGCATGTCACCGACCAACCCATGCTGGGCGACGGTCATGAACGTGGCGGCACCCCGGCGATTGAGGTACAGGAGCAGTTCGTGCATGTGCAGGATCAGCGCGTTTTCTTCCGGCATGGCGGCCTGGTAGCCGTTGATGCTGTCGATGACCACGGTTTTGATCCCGCGCTCGTCAACACAACGGCGCACTCGGTGCGAGAACTCGCCGGGCGACAACTCGGCCGCGTCCACCTGCTCGATCAGCAGGTTGCCGGTGTCCTGCAGGGCGGCGAGGTCGATGCCCATGTTTTTCATGCGCTCGAACAACAACCCCAGTTCTTCGTCGAAGATAAACAGCGCCGCTTTCTCGCCACGGGCCACAGCCGCTGCGGCAAAGATCATGGAAATCAGGGATTTACCGGTGCCCGCAGGGCCAAGAATCAAGCTGCTGGAGCCGGTTTCGACGCCGCCGCCCATCAGCCTGTCCAGTTCGACAATGCCGCTGCTCAGGGTCTGGCGGACATACCCGCCGCGATGCTCGGCCGCGACCAAGCGCGGGAATACATGCACGCCGTCGCCCATGATGGTGAAGTCGTGAAAGCCGCCGCGGTATTTTTGGCCACGGTATTTCACCACCCGCACGCGGCGGCGTTCGGCGCCGTAGTTGGGGGTCAGTTCTTCCAGGCGGATCACGCCGTGCGCCACGCTGTGTACGGTTTTATCCAGGGATTCGGTGGTCAGGTCATCCAGCAGCAGCACGGTGGCGTCGTAGCGCACGAAGTAATGCTTGATTGCCAGGATCTGCCGACGATAACGCAGTGAGCTTTGCGCGAGCAGACGGATCTCCGAAAGGCTGTCGATGACTACGCGGGTCGGCTTGACCCGCTCCACCACTTCAAAAATCTGCCGTGTGGCTTCGCCCAGCTCCAGGTCGGAGGAGTACAGCAGGCTTTGTTGATGATTGGCGTCGAGCAGGCTCTCTGGCGGGGTCAGCTCAAAGATGTGGATATTGTCATCCAGGTCCCAGCCATGGGACTTGGCACCCTGGCGCAATTCGCGCTCGGTTTCGGAGAGGGTGATGTACAGGGATCGCTCACCGTTTTTCGCGCCGGCCTGCAGAAAATGCAGCGCAACGGTGGTTTTGCCCGTGCCGGGTTCGCCTTCCAGCAGGAACAGGTGGCTGCGCGATAACCCCCCGGAAAGAATGTCATCAAGACCTTCAATGCCGGTGGCCGCCTTTTCACTGAACAGCTCGTTGGATGTAGACAAGAAGTGCCCTCAGGTCACGTACAAATAGAGGAACGCGCCGCCTCGGACGCGCCATATTCACTTGACCGTGGAGGCCCGTAGCGGTTCAACGTTTCGCGAAAATTGTACAAGCCCCAGTATCGATTACAACTTTTTGCAACGTCCTACAGGCCTTGCTGCAACGCCGGGTCATCCGGGTTCTGTTGCTCAAGTTGCGCAAGCAATACCTGCACGTTTTGCAACTGGCCGCTTTCTTTCCAGTAATTGACCAGCAGCACCCGCGCCTTGCGGTTGGCCGGGTGGCGCTGAATGATGTCTTCGAGCTGACGCTGGGCGGCTTCCAACTCTTCCTGGGCGTGCAGGGTCGTGGCGAGGTCGTAACGGTAATCCTGATTGTCCGGTTCAAGCTCTACCGCTTTGGACAGGCCGAGCAGGGCATACGGGCGCTCGCCATGGTGCAACAGCCACATGCCCAGCGCATGCTGCAGGTAAGCCGAGTAGGGATGGGCCGCCAACTGACGTGCCAGCAATTGCCGCGATTCATCGGTCTTGCCTTGTTTGTCCAGCAGTTCGATTTGCGCGACCACTGCCTGCAGGTTGTCCGGTTGCAAGCGCATGGCCTGTTCGAGGGCATTTTGTGCGTCCGGCAGCAGCGCACTGTGTATATAGAGGCGCGCCAGTTGAATCCAGCCTTCGGCCGTTTCCGGCTGACCCTTGAGGGTTTTCACAAACTCATCGAGCACTTGCTGCAACGGCCCGAAGTACAGCCCCAGGGTGTCCGGCGACAGACCGAGCAAGGCATTGGCGGCGGCAAAGCGCACCGCCTGTTCGGGATCGTCGAGCACCGGCCCCAGCAACAAGACGCGTTGGCCGCTGGGCACCAGGCCGACAATGCTGTGGATCGCCGCCTCGCGCACCACTGGCGAATCATTGGCCAGGTCTTTGTCGGCGAGCTTCAGCGCCTGCGGGCTTGGGTAGTTGGGCAATTCGGCGTGCAAGGCCGCGCGGCGTTCAGGCGACAGGTCCGGCCGGCCGAGCTGTTGATACAGCACGCGCGCGGCGCCGGGTTCGCCGTTATGCGCCTGCTTCAAGGCTTTGGCGTAACCATGGGCAATCGCCGGCGGCACGGCCACCGGGGTTGAGCGGGAGAAAAACCAGGTGAGCAACACAATCAACAACAGGGCGCACAGGCCGATGATGGAGTAACGGCGTGACTTTGACATGCAGGCGTCCAAAAGCTGGTGGCAGCTAGTGCAAAGCCATCAGCTTCGGTCAGACCACGGCGAGTGTCAAACCCGCATCAGCTCAGCACGTAATCAACGGGTTCCAGGGCCGGCGGCAAGTCGCTTTCGCCCAGAGCGGCAAGGATCTCGCGCTCCAATGTGCGCACGATGGCATTGCACGGCAGGTCGTTTTCATCAAAGCCGAACGGGTCTTCCAGGTCGTCGCCAATTTCGTCCAGGCCAAAGAAGGTGTAGCTGACGATGGCGGTGAACACCGGCGTCAGCCAGCCCAACGGCTCGGCCATGGCAAACGGCAACAGAATGCAGAACAGGTAGATGGTGCGGTGCAGCAGCAGCGTGTAAGGGAAGGGCAGCGGCGTGTGCTTGATCCGCTCGCACGAAGCCTGCACCTGGCTGAGGCTGACCAGTCGGGTTTCCAGCTGGGTGTAGCGCCATTCGCTGATGACGCCTTGCTCGGCCAGCCCGCAAAAGCGCGCGCCCAGTTGTTGCAGCACAGCGTCAGGGAGGTTCGGGTGCGCGCGATCAACGCCGATCCACGGCGTGATGGCGCCGGCTTCGTCTTCATGGCGAAGGCGGGCAATCAGGCCATGGGCAAAACCGCACAAACCCCGCAGTAACCCACTGCGCTCAACCGGGTCAGTCAGCACCTGGGTTTCGCGGATCAGCGAGCGCACATCGATGATCATTTGCCCCAGCTGCTTGCGGCCTTCCCACCAGCGGTCATAGCAGGCGTTGTTGCGAAAGCTCATGAAGATCGACAACGACAAGCCCAGCAAGGTGAACGGCGTGGCGTTGACCTTGGAAAAGTACGCCGGGTGCAGGGTTTCAACCAGCACGATCACCGAGGCCAGCAAGGTCACCAGCAGGCTGCGCAGCGCGATGCGCTTGGCAATCGAGCCCTTGAGGGAAAACAGAATACCCAGGAGGTTGGGTTTGGGACGAACGATCATTGCAGGCAAGCTTCTTCGGTGGCGCAGGCCCCAAGGTTAGAAGCAACCCCGGCGAGCGTCCAATCACTTGAACTGACCGGCTGATCAGCGCGATCAATGATTGGCCAAACCAGTCAGCCAAGTTGAAGGCTTTGACCATTGCTGCTGTAACGCTGCAGAGCGACTATTTCCACGGTTTACGTGCTCAAAAACGTCCTGAAAATAAAAACCACAAGGATTTGAAGCGATGCGTGAGTATTTGGCTGCCACTACCGAGTTTGATTACCAGCACACCGTCGACGCCGCACTGGCCGGCAACCTGCAGGCGCTCAATGCCTGCGTGGAATGCTGCGACCGGCACGCACTGCCGGGCCGCATCGCGCTGTTCTGGGAAGGCAAGGACGGGCGCAGCGCCACGTCCACCTTCACCGACTTGCAGGACCAGGCCGCCCGCTTCGCCAATTTCCTCCTGGCCCAGGGCGTCAAACGCGGCGACAAGGTGGCCGGCCTGCTGCCGCGCACCGCAGAATTGCTGGTGGTGGTGTTCGCCACCTGGCGTATCGGCGCGGTTTATCAGCCGCTGTTTACCGCCTTCGGGCCCAAGGCCATCGAGCATCGCTTGAGCAGCTCCGGCGCCGCGCTGGTGGTCACCGACGCGGTGAATCGGCCCAAGCTTGTGGACGTGGAAGTTTGCCCGACCATCGTCACCGTCGCCGGGCCCAAAGGCGAAGGCATCGTGCGCGGCGACTACAGCTTCTGGGCTGAATTGCCGAATTACTCCAACGCCTGCGAGCCGGTGATGCTGGACGGTGACGCGCCGTTTCTGCTGATGTTCACCTCGGGCACCACCGGCCCGTCGAAAGCCCTGTCGGTGCCACTCAAGGCCATCGTTGCCTTTCAGCGCTACACCCGCGACGCAGTAGACCTTCGCCCCGAAGACGCGTTCTGGAACGTTGCCGACCCGGGTTGGGCTTACGGCATCTATTTTGGCGTGACCGGGCCGTTGTCCATGGGCCACCCGATCACCTTTTACGATGGGCCGTTCACCCTGGAGAGCACCTGCCGGGTGATCAACAAGTACGGCATCACCAACCTGACGGGCTCGCCGACCGCGTACCGCCTGCTGATTGCCGGCGGTGAGCAGTTCGCCCGCGCGATCAAAGGCAAGCTGCGCATTGTCAGCAGCGCCGGCGAACCCCTGAACCCGGAAGTGATCCGCTGGTTCGCCGATAACCTGGGCGTGACCATTCACGACCACTATGGCCAGACCGAACTGGGCATGGTGCTGTGCAACCACCACGGCCTGGCGCATCCGGTGCATGTCGGCTCAGCCGGGTTTGCCTCGCCGGGGCACCGCATCGTGGTGCTCGATGACAACCATCAGGAACTGCCCGCCGGCCAGCCGGGCATTCTCGCCATTGACCGCGAACAGTCGCCGATGTGCTGGTTCGCCGGTTACGACGGCGTGAAGACCAAGGCCTTTGTCGGCAAGTACTACCTCAGCGGCGACACCGTGGAGCTGAACCCGGACGGCAGCATCAGTTTTGTCGGGCGCAGTGATGACGTGATCACCACCTCTGGCTACCGCGTCGGGCCCTTCGACGTGGAAAGCGCCTTGGTCGAGCACCCGGCCGTGGTCGAAGCCGCGGTGGTCGGCAAGCCGTGCCCGGAACGCACCGAGCTGGTGAAAGCCTTTGTGGTGATCAACGAGCAATACCGCGCCACGCCTGAGCTGGCCGAAGAGCTGCGCCTGCACGTGCGCAAGCGCCTCGCCGCGCATGCCTACCCGCGAGAAATCGAATTTGTCAGCGACTTGCCGAAAACCCCGAGCGGCAAGCTGCAACGTTTTATTTTGCGTAATCAGGAAATCGCCAAGGCTCAAGCAGCCTTGGCGTGATCCCTTTCAAAGGAAATAAAGATGCAGATTGAAAACAAGGTATTCCTGGTCAGCGGCGGCGCTTCGGGCCTCGGCGCGGCCACCGCTGACATGCTGGTAGCCGCCGGCGCCAAGGTGATGCTGGTGGACCTCAACGCCGAAGCCGTCGCGGCCAAGGCCCGGCAGTTGGGCGATAACGCCCGCAGCGCGGTGGCGGATATCAGCCAGGAAGCCGCTGCCGAAGCGGCCGTGCAAGCCGCCGTCGCCGCGTTCGGCGGTTTGCATGGGTTGGTGAACTGCGCCGGTGTGGTGCGTGGCGAAAAAATCCTCGGCAAGAACGGCCCGCACGCGCTGGCAAGCTTTGCCCAAGTGATCAACGTCAACCTGATCGGCAGCTTCAACCTGCTGCGCCTGGCCGCCGCCGCCATCGCTGAAACCGAGGCGAATGCCGACGGCGAGCGCGGCGTGATCATCAATACCGCGTCGGTGGCCGCCTTTGACGGGCAGATCGGCCAGGCGGCGTATGCCGCGTCCAAAGGCGCCATCGCCAGCCTGACGCTGCCTGCTGCTCGCGAACTGGCGCGCTTCGGCATCCGGGTCATGACCATCGCCCCGGGCATTTTCGAAACGCCGATGATGGCCGGCATGACCCCAGAGGTGCGCGATTCCCTGGCCGCCGGCGTGCCATTCCCGCCGCGCCTGGGCAAACCGGCCGAGTACGCCGCGCTGGTGCGACACATCATTGAAAACAGCATGCTCAATGGCGAGGTCATCCGTCTCGACGGCGCCTTGCGCATGGCCGCCAAGTAAGGAGAATTTTTCATGCACGATCCGATTGTTATCGTCAGCGCCGTCCGCACGCCCATGGGCGGTTTCCAGGGCGACCTCAAGGGCCTGACTGCGCCGCAATTGGGGGCCGCCGCGATTCGCGCCGCCGTCGAACGCGCCGGCATCGTCCCGGACGCGGTGGATGAAGTGCTGTTTGGCTGTGTATTGCCCGCAGGCCTCGGCCAGGCGCCTGCGCGTCAGGCGGCGCTGGGCGCCGGGCTGGACAAGGCCACGCGCTGCACCACGCTGAACAAAATGTGTGGTTCGGGCATGGAGGCGACCATTCTCGCCCACGACTCACTGCTGGCCGGCAGTGTCGAGGTGGTGGTGGCCGGTGGCATGGAAAGCATGTCCAACGCGCCGTACCTGCTGGACCGCGCGCGCAGCGGCTACCGCATGGGCCACGGCAAGGTGCTCGACCACATGTTCCTCGACGGCCTCGAAGACGCCTACGACAAGGGCCGCCTGATGGGCACCTTTGCCGAAGACTGTGCCGAGCACAACGGCTTTACCCGTGAAGCCCAGGACGCCTTCGCCATCGCCTCGCTGACCCGTGCCCAAGAGGCAATCACCCACGGCAGCTTCGCCGCCGAAATCGTCCCGGTGCAGGTCACCGTCGGTAAAGAGCAAAAAACCATCCTGCATGACGAACAGCCCCCCAAAGCCAAGCTGGACAAGATCTCCAGTCTGAAACCGGCTTTCCGCGAAGGCGGTACGGTGACGGCGGCCAACTCCAGTTCGATCTCCGACGGCGCGGCGGCGCTGCTGCTGATGCGTCAGTCTGAAGCGCAAAAGCGTGGGCTCAAGCCGCTGGCAATCATCCATGGGCACGCGGCGTTCGCCGACGAGCCGGGACTGTTCCCGGTGGCGCCGGTGGGGGCGATTCGCAAGCTGATGAGCAAGACCGGCTGGCACCTTGGCGACGTGGATTTGTTCGAGATCAACGAAGCCTTTGCGGTGGTCAGCCTGGTGACCATGAGCAAGCTGGAAATCCCCCACAGCAAGGTCAACATCCACGGCGGCGCCTGCGCGCTGGGGCATCCGATCGGCGCTTCGGGCGCGCGCATCCTGGTGACCTTGCTCTCGGCGCTGCGCCAGAAAGGCCTCAAGCGCGGCGTTGCGGCCATTTGTATCGGCGGCGGTGAAGCCACGGCCATGGCCGTCGAATGCGTGTATTAAGGACTTTTTATGCTGCCCAATGACGAACAACTGCAAATCAGCGACGCGGCCCGGCAATTTGCCCAGGAGCGCTTGAAACCTTTCGCTGCCGAGTGGGACCGCGAGCACCGCTTTCCCAAGCAAGCCATCGGCGAAATGGCCGAGCTGGGCTTTTTCGGCATGCTGGTGCCGGAACAGTGGGGCGGTTGCGACACCGGCTACCTGGCCTATGCGATGGCGCTGGAAGAAATCGCCGCCGGTGACGGCGCCTGCTCGACCATCATGAGCGTGCACAACTCGGTGGGCTGCGTGCCGATTCTGAAATTCGGCAACGATCAGCAGAAAGAACAGTTCCTCAAGCCGCTGGCCAGCGGTGCCATGCTCGGCGCCTTTGCGCTGACCGAACCGCAGGCCGGTTCCGATGCCAGCAGCCTGAAAACCCGCGCGCGCCTGGACGGCGATCACTACGTGCTCAATGGCTGCAAACAGTTCATCACCTCCGGGCAGAACGCCGGGATCGTGATTGTGTTTGCGGTCACCGACCCGGCCGCCGGCAAGCGCGGGATCAGCGCGTTTATCGTGCCCACCGATTCCCCCGGTTACACCGTGGCGCGGGTCGAAGACAAACTCGGCCAGCATGCGTCCGACACCTGCCAGATTCTGTTTGAAGACGTGAAGGTGCCGGTTGCCAACCGATTGGGCGAGGAGGGCGAAGGCTACAAGATCGCCCTGGCCAACCTTGAAGGCGGCCGCGTCGGCATCGCTTCGCAATCGGTGGGCATGGCGCGCGCGGCATTTGAAGCCGCGCGTGACTATGCACGCGAGCGCGAAAGCTTCGGCAAAACCTTGATCGAACACCAGGCCGTGGCGTTTCGCCTGGCGGACATGGCCACGCAAATTGCCGTCGCCCGGCAGATGGTGCATTACGCCGCCGCCCTGCGTGACAGCGGCAAGCCAGCCTTGGTCGAGGCCTCGATGGCCAAGTTGTTCGCCTCGGAAATGGCCGAAAAAGTCTGCTCGGCCGCCTTGCAAACCTTGGGCGGTTACGGTTACCTGAGCGACTTTCCCTTGGAGCGGATCTACCGCGATGTGCGGGTCTGCCAGATTTACGAAGGCACCAGCGATATCCAGCGCATGGTCATCTCACGCAATCTTTAAGGAGCCATTACATGAGTTACGAAACCATTTTGCTCGAGGTCCAGGACCGCGTCGGGCTGATTACCCTTAATCGCCCGCAAGCCCTGAACGCCTTGAATGCGCAACTGGTCAGCGAGTTGAACCAGGCGCTGGACAGCCTGGAAGCCAACCCGCAAATCGGCTGTATCGTGCTGACCGGCTCGAAAAAAGCCTTCGCCGCCGGGGCCGACATCAAGGAAATGGCCGAGCTGACCTACCCTCAGATTTACCTGGACGACCTGTTCAGCGACAGCGACCGCGTGGCCAACCGCCGCAAGCCGATCATTGCCGCCGTCAACGGCTTTGCCTTGGGCGGCGGCTGTGAACTGGCGTTGATGTGCGACTTCATCCTCGCGGGCGACGGCGCCAAGTTCGGCCAGCCGGAAATCAACCTCGGCGTGCTGCCGGGCATGGGCGGCACCCAGCGCCTGACCCGCGCGGTGGGCAAGGCCAAGGCCATGGAAATGTGCCTGACCGGGCGCTTTATCGATGCGGTGGAAGCCGAGCGTTGCGGGATCGTGGCGCGTATCGTGCCGGCGGATGAGCTGCTCGAAGAGGCGCTGAAGGTGGCGACGCTGATCGCCGGCAAATCCGTGCCGATCAGTATGATGGTCAAGGAAAGCGTGAACCGCGCGTTTGAAGTAAGCCTTTCCGAAGGCGTGCGCTTTGAGCGCCGGGTGTTCCATGCGGCGTTTGCAACGCAGGATCAGAAGGAAGGGATGGCCGCGTTTGTGGCCAAGCGCGCGCCGGAGTTCAAAGATAAGTAACCGGCTTCAGGACGCTGGAACGCAACTTGTGGGAGCGGGCTTGCTCGCGAATGCGCTGGATCAGTCGATACATTCGCTGACTGATACGCCGTATTCGCGGGCAAGCCCGCTCCCACTTTGGTTTTGCGGCGTGTTGATTAGCGTGGGGAGCGCTTGATGTGGGAGCTGGCTTGCCGGCGATAGCCTCACCTCGGTCCCGCAGGTGAACCGAGGTGCGTGCATCGCCGGCAAGCCAGCGCCTACACAGCCGGTATTGGCTTAGAGCTGGTAGTTTTTCAGCTCGCGCGCGATCACCATCCGCTGAATCTCGCTGGTGCCCTCGTAAATCTGCGTGATCCGCGCATCCCGGTAGTAACGCTCCACCGGATAATCCTCCAGATACCCATACCCACCGTGAATCTGCATCGCGGAGGAGCAGACCTTTTCGGCCATTTCCGAGGCGAACAGCTTGGCCTGGGACGCCTCCGACAGGCACGGCTTGCCGGCACTGCGCAGGCGCGCGGCGTGCAGGATCAGCAACCGTGCGGCATTCAGGCGGGTTTGCATGTCGGCCAGCAGGTTGGCGACACTCTGGTGCTCGATAATCGCCTGGTTGAACTGCACGCGATCGCGCGCATACGCCAGCGCCGCCTCAAAGGCCGCGCGGGCGATGCCCAGGGCCTGGGCGGCAATGCCGATGCGCCCGCCCTCCAGGTTGGACAGGGCAATGGCCAGGCCTTTGCCACGCTCACCGAGCAAATTGGCTTCGGGCACCGTGCACTGGTTGAGGGTGACGGCGCAGGTATCCGACGCGCGAATGCCCATCTTGTGTTCTGTGCGGTCAACCACAAACCCTGGCGTGCTGGTGGGCACCAGGAACGCGGAAATGCCGCGTTTGCCCAAGTCCGGATCCGTCACCGCAAACACAATCGCCAGCTTGGCGCGTTTGCCGTTGCTGACAAACTGCTTGGCGCCATTGATCACCCACTGGCCATCGCGCAGTTCGGCGCGTGTGCGCAGGTTATGGGCTTCGGAACCCGCCTGGGGTTCGGTCAGGCAAAAGCAGCCGATGGCCTGGCCACTGGCAAGGTCGGGCAGCCAGGTTTCTTTCTGCGCTTGTGTGCCGTAGTTGAGGATTGGCCCGCAACCGACTGAATTATGGATACTCATCAGGGCGCCGGTGGCGCCGTCGCCGGCCGAGATTTCTTCAACCGCCAGGGCGTAGGCGACGTAATCGACATAGGTGCCGCCCCATTCTTCGGGCACCACCATCCCCAGCAGGCCCAGTTCGCCCATCTTGGCGACCAGGGCATCATCGATCCAACCGGCTTTCTCCCACGCTTGGGCGTGGGGCGCGATTTCACCGCGGGCAAAGTCGCGCGCCATGTCGCGAATCATCACTTGTTCTTCAGTGTATTCAATATCTTGCATGGCTTATTTCCCAAACTGCTTGAAGTCGTGGAAGAAGCTCTCCACGTGGGTGGCGTCCAGGTCGTGGATCGTGGCTGGGCGCCAGCGCGGCGTTTTGTCCTTGTCGATGATCAACGCGCGCACCCCTTCGATCAGGTCGCCGCGCTCGAACCACTGGCGATCCAGGTGCAATTCCAGCGCGAAGCACTGCTCCAGCGGTAGGCGGCGGCCACGGCGCAGCATTTCCAGGCTAACGGCCATCGCCAGCGGTGAGCGGGTCTGCATCAGGGCGACGGTGTTCAGCGCCCACTCATGGGAGTCGGCGACGGTGACTTGCTGCAACTGCTCGACGATGCTTGGCACGTCCGGCAGGGCGAAGAAATGGTCGATAGCCGGGCGCAATGCTGCCAGCGGCGCGTCGGGCAATTGCTGGACGGCCAGTTTGGCGAGCACGCCTTGCAGGTCCTTGAGCGGCGAGTCCTGCCATTGCAGGCGGTCGAGTTTCTGGTCCAGGTCGGTGAGCCGGGTGCTCTCCAGATACCAGTCCGCCAACCCGCAATACAACGCGTCGGCCGCGCGGATCTGTACGCCGGTGACGCCCAGGTAAATCCCCACCTCGCCGGGTATGCGCGGCAGGAAGTAGCTGCCGCCCACATCCGGAAAATATCCAATGGCCGTTTCCGGCATCGCCAGGCGGCTGCGCTCGGTGACCACGCGCAGATCAGCGCCTTGCACCAGGCCCATGCCGCCGCCGAGCACAAACCCGTCCATCAGCGCCAGGACGGGTTTGCGGTAATGGTGGAGGGCCAGGTCGAGGGCGTACTCCTCGACGAAAAAGTCGGCGTGCAGGCTGTCGCCGTTCTTGAAGCTGTCGTACAGCGAACGGATGTCGCCACCGGCGCAAAAGGCTTTTTCGCCAGCGCCGCGCAGCACCACGGCGTAGACCTGCGGGTCATCCGCCCAGGCCTGTAACTGCGCCGTCAGGCTGCGAACCATGTCCAGGGTGATGGCATTCAAGCCAGCGGGGCGATTGAGGGTAAGGTGGCCAATGTGGTTGCGAACGTCGGCCAGCACTTCGTCCTGAAGAATTTCGGCGCGGCTTGCTTCGGATGAAACCTGAGCAGTCATCTGTAACTCCCTGCTTTTATTGTTCTTTATCAAGATGTTCGCGAAGGAACCCTCTCGCGATCGTACCAGTGCAAATTTGCCCAGTACAACCCGGAATCATGCAGGTCGTTTTTGCATTTATGCACGCAGGCTCAGGCGGCGCGACGGGCCAGTACTTCGCCGATGCTGCGGCGTCGTGCGTGGCCTTCTGCGGCATGGATCAACTGTTCGAGCTCGCTCGGTTGCACATCGTAAAACTGCTCCATCTCGGCCAGCGCCAGCTTCAAGTCGACCGCCGTGATTGCCGGGTCTGTTGGGGTCGCCGCACTGCCAATGACCGCCGCAGGCGACTCGACCGCACCCCTGGGATAGCGCGTGCGCGTGGCGTTGTTATACGCCAATGCACACGTCAGCAGCGTACCCGCGCCGAGCATGACCGGCGCCAGTTCCTGCCACCCAAGGGCCATGGAGGCCGGGTCTGCCAGTACCAACGTCATCGCCAGGCCACCGGCCGGTGGGTGCAGGCAACGCAGCCAGCAAATCAGGATAACGGTCATGCCCGCCGCCAGGCACGCGCTGCCCAGCGTACGCCCCAATACGCGGGCGACCAGCAGTGCCATCACGCCCGCGCACAAATAGCTGCCGATGATCGACCAGGGTTGAGCCAGCGCACCGGAAGACACCGCAAACAGCAACACAGCCGAGGCACCGAGCGGGCCGAGCAGGTGCAGCGCGACCTGCATGCCAAACACTTGGGCGCACAGCCAGACACTGAACAGCGTGCCCAAGGCCATGCCGATCGCGGCTCGGCTCCATTCAGCAGGGCGGGTATTGATTGCAGCAGGTAACCAACGGGTAAGCATTCAAAGGGTCCTGAAAGTGCGGGCGAAAAAAAAGGCTTGCCTGGTTGCCCGGAAAAGCCCTTGAAAGTTCCAACGTTTGGGGGAGGAACCTGCACAGTGTGCCGACCTTTGCTGATGGGCTCCACTGCATATTAATGAGGGTTGAGTGCAAGCTTATTGAACTCAAATCGCTTTGCGTGAGCTTAAATGACTTCGCCGAAAGGAATCAGACGCGTCATCTGCGCAAAGGGTGGGCTGATATGGCCCAGTACGCGCCTGTCGATTTCTTCATTGAACAGCTGTTTTTGCAGGTTTTCCCGCAGTGTCAGGTCGCTGGCCAGCGGCCCCTTCAACGCCACCAGGGCGTCGCGCAGTGCCATCAACCGATCCAGCTTCGGCACGGGAATTGACATCGGATCTTCCGCCACGGCATTGCCCTCGTATGCGTAAGCTGCCGTGTGTATGGGCAGCCTACTGCGTCCTTGTTATCCAGGGTGCGCCAGCCTCGAGCTGGCGAGATAAGCCACACGTTGGGGCTGTAATGGGTTACCGCACCTGGCAAACGAGTCTACATTTGGGTTCCAGGCGCCGGAAGACAAAGTGCACCAGCCATTACGCATAGCTGTGTAGGTGCTTTCTCGGTTGCAGCAACGAAAACGCCCACTCTTGTTGAAGTGGGCGTCGTCTTGTACACGGGGCCAATACTGCGATCAGGGCGCCGGGGCTTTCTCCAGATGCAGCAACACATAAGGGTCTTTGTCGAACTCCCCGGTGAGCGTCGGCGTAACCGATTTCAAGCGCGGATCCTGCAGGTTTTCGAAATCCTGCGCGCTCATCACCAGCCAGGCAGGCCCTTGCAGCGGCGCCAGGTCCGCTGAGGAATGGGTAAACAACGGCACCTTGTCACAGTTGAAGTTGACCATGAACTTGATGGCTTTCGCATCCTTGCCCAACCCGTGCAGTACCACAGGCGCCGGCTGCTGCGTGATCTGGTCTTTGACCGCAAGGGTGAAGGTGCGCGTGTCGTAAAGCGCGCGCTCCAAGGGTTCAACCACCACGATGTAAGTCGTCCAGAGCGCCAGCACCGCAGCGAAGGCCGGCCCCGTCGCGCGTAAACGCACGTTGAAGACCGCCAGCAGCGCCACTACCTGAAGCACGCCCAGTACGCCGAAGATCACCCCCAGGCTGCCCAGTTGCTCTGCGTAACGTCGGCGCGCTACCACCAGCCCGACGGCCAGCAGTGCCGGCATCAGCGTCCAGATGCCCAGCATCAAGGCGCGCAGCCCTGCAAACAGCCGCCCCTGGGTGACCTGGAACGGGTAGGCCGCCAGGATCGCCGCCATCGGCAACATCGGCAGGATGTAGCGCGCCTTTTTTGCCTGAGGCACCGACAAGCCCAGCATCACCAGCAACCCGGCCGCTGCGCAATACAACACCAGCTGCAAGGCCGGGTCTGGCGTGCGGCGCCCGCCGACGGCCACCGCCACCAGCACCAACAGTGCCAGTGGATAGGCCAGGGCGTAATTGCCCAGGGAGCTGGTGAAGTAATACAGCGCGCCGCTGGAACCTTCGGTGCCATCCATGCGCCCCAGGAACTGCATGCGGATCACGTCCTGCATGAAGTCTTCGCCACCGCTGAGCTTGGCCAGCAGCAGCAACAGGCCAACACAGGCCGCCAGCAACGCCAGGGCAATCAGGCCGAAGGTGAACAGTTGGCGCCACTGCCGGTTGAGCAGGTAATAGCTGCACAGCACGCCCGTTGGAATCACCAGGCCGATCGGCCCACGGATGGCGAAGCCGATGATCAGCAACAGGAACAGCCAGTGCAGGCGTTTCGGGCTGGCGAAATGATCATGCGCATAACCCAGGTAAAACACCGCCAAGGCCACCGCTGCGAGCATCTGGTCGAGGGACACCGCCCGGGTTTCACTGATGAACGTGCTGCTGAGCAGCAACATCGCAATACTCAGCAGGCCCCAACGCACGGAGTAGGGCGCCGTCAGCCGATACACCAGCACCACGATCAGCGCCGAAGCGATGGCCGTGGGCAACCAGGCGGTCAAGCTGGTGACCTGGCCCAGGGGTAACGAGAACAGCCACGTCAATACGGTCGAGGTGGCCAGGTAATCGGCGTAGGGCTGCCCGTAGGTCGTGGGGAAAAAACTCGGCCCATAACGCAGCATTTCCTGGGCAAACACCACGAAGCGCGAGTCAAACCCGATAATCGCCTGGTGCCAGTTGCCGGCAATAAACAGCACCAGCGCCAGGAGCCCAAGCCCCAGCGACTGGTGACGGATCGTTGCAGTGAGCAGGGGCGGATAAGCTTTGTTCACGTATCAGGCTTCCTTGACCTGCTCTACCCAGTTTTGCTGAGGGATCGGCAGTTCACACGAGTCGCCACGGCCCATCGGGAAGTACTTGAAGCCTTTGCGTGCCAGGCGTTCGCCGTCATACAGGTTGCGACCGTCGAAGATCACCGGGTTTTTCAGGCGAGCGTGGATCAGGTCGAAATCCGGCGCCTTGAACTGCTGCCATTCGGTGCAGACGATCAGCGCATCGGCGCCGCTCAAGGCCGATTCCGGCGTGCCCAGCAGCGTCAGGCGTGACTCGTCGCCGTAGATGCGCTGGGTTTCCTGCATTGCTTCCGGGTCAAATGCACGGACATTGGCGCCCGCGGCCCACAGGGCTTCCATCAGCACGCGGCTCGGTGCATCGCGCATGTCATCGGTGTTGGGCTTGAACGCCAGGCCCCACAAGGCAAAGGTCTTGCCCTGCAGGTTGCCCTGGAAGTAAGCGTTGATGCGCTCGAACAGCTTGCTCTTCTGGCGCTGGTTGATGGCTTCCACGGCTTCCAGCAAGTCACTGGAGCAGTTGGCTTGCTTGGCGCTGTGGATCAAGGCGCGCATGTCCTTGGGGAAGCAGGAGCCGCCGTAGCCGCAACCGGGATAGATGAAGTGGTAACCGATCCGCGAGTCGGCACCGATGCCCAGGCGCACGGCTTCGATGTCCGCGCCCAGGTGTTCGGCCAGCTCGGCGATCTGGTTGATAAAGCTGATCTTGGTCGCCAGCATGCAGTTGGCGGCGTATTTGGTCAGTTCGGCGCTGCGCAGGTCCATGAAGATGATGCGGTCATGGTTGCGGTTGAACGGCGCGTAGAGGTCGCGCATCACTTCACGCACTTCCTCGCGCTCACAGCCGATGATGATGCGGTCCGGACGGCGGCAGTCGGCAACAGCCGAGCCTTCCTTGAGAAATTCCGGGTTGGAGACGATATCGAACTCCAGGTGCCGGCCGGCGGTGCGCAGGTTCTTTTCGATGTGCGCACGCAGGGTGTCGCCGGTGCCGACGGGAACGGTGGATTTTTCTACCAGGATCACCGGCTCCATGCGGTGGCGGGACACGGCATCACCCACCGACAGCACGTATTTGAGGTCGGCCGAGCCGTCTTCATCCGACGGCGTGCCCACGGCAATAAACAGCACTTCACCGTGTTCGACCGCGAGCTTTTCATCGAAGGTGAAGTGCAGGCGCCCGCTTTCCAGGTTTTCCTTGACCATGGCCGCAAGCCCCGGCTCGAAGATGGTCACATGGCCTTTCTGGAGCGACTCGACCTTGCTCTTGTCCACGTCCATGCAGATCACATCGTGACCGACTTCGGCCAATACGGTGGCCTGCACCAGACCGACGTAACCGCTACCAAATACACTGATTTTCATGGGGCATTCCTGGGGCTTGCAACGCTAGCACGACGAGAGTTAATAACCAGAACACCGAGGATGACCAACGCCACCCCCAGGGTTTTTGAAAGCGAAAAAGCTTCGTTGAACACCGGCAGGCTGGCGGCCAGCAGGTAGACCAACGCGTAGCTGATGCTGAGCAGCGAATAGGCGCGACCCAGCGGCAAATGCTTGAGTGCGCCGAGCCAGCAGAGCATCGACAGCGCATAGGCGATGATCGCCAGGATCACCACGCCCAAGGCGCCAAGGTCGATTGCATTGCTGTTGAACGCGTTCAGCCAGTCGGCTGGCAGCGGCAGGCGCGTCATGCTCCAGCGCATGCCCAATTGGGCGGCGCTGACCAGGCCGACACTGCCAAGGGCCAGGGCAAAGCCTTGAGCCCGGCTCATACGTGACGCCCCAGCAACACCACACCGCCGATCACCAGCGCCACGCCCAGCCAGTGCCGGCCGTCGATGTGTTCATGAAAAACAAAGCGCGCCATCAGCGTGACCAGTACAAAATTCAGGCTGAGCATCGGGTAGGCGATGCCCACTTCAAGGCGCTGCAGCACCAGCAGCCAGACCAGCAGGCCCAGGCCCAGGCACACCAGCGCCGACCACAGCCACGGCGAGCGCAATTTGGGCGCCCAACCGTCTGGCTGGTCGCGCCAGCTTTCCACGGCAAACTTTTGCGAGACCTGGCCCATGCACGTCAGCAGGCATGCGCCCAGCAATAGAAGCAGGGTGATCATTGCGCGGCCTGTGGGAAAATCAGGATCACGATGTTGCCTTGCTCATAGCGTTTACCGTCCTTGGGCAGCAGGTTGACTTCGGCGACTTCATCGTCACCCTTGACCCGCATCACCACACCGACAGAACCTTTCTTGCGCGCCTCGCTCATCCATTGCTGGACTTCGTTGGTGTCGATCCTGCGGTGCGCGGTGTCCGGGTAGGCGATGCCGTATTTCACTTCGCCGACCGTGTTGTAGAGGCTGACGTCCGGACGCCCCATGCGCCACGACAGCGCCGATGCCGCGCCAAGGTCATTGCTGAGCAGGGAGGCAGTGGGTTGCAGTTCGTCCAGGTGATCGATGATGAACTGGTCCGGGGTCTTGTTGTAAACCACCGAATGCGGCAACGCGGCGGGCACCAATGCCACCAGCAACCAGCTGCCGATCACCGGCGCGGCCCACAGCTTCAGCGGTCGCGCCGCCTGGAGCAGGTTGACCACGATCCAGCCGAACAGGAAGGTGAACAGCAGCACCAGGCTGAAGGTTTCTTCGCCGTGTTCATACACGGGCTTTTTCAGTTGGAACCAGCTGAGCGCCAGCACCGCCAGAACACCCAGCGCCAGGTTCAACCCGCCGTTGATACGCAATGCGCGGCCGTGGCCCAGGGCAAGCTTGTCGCTCAGGGTCGAGCCCATCAACAAGGCCAACGGCAGCAGGCACGGCATGATGTACGACGGCAGCTTGCCTTTGGCCAGGCTGAAAAATGCCAGGGGCATCAGCAGCCACAGCAACAGGTAGGCGGTCTGCGGCAGGCGCTTTTGTAGCCACGCCTGTTTGATCGTGGACGGCAACAGGGCAATCCACGGCAGCGAGAACGCGACCATCAGCGGCAGGTAGAACCAGAACGGCTCGGCGTGCTGGGCGTCGTCACCGGCAAAGCGCTGGATATGCTCGTGCCAGAAGAAGAAGTTCCAGTAATCCGGCTCTTGCAGGTGCACGGCCAGCGCCCAGGGCAGGCTGACGATAATGGCCACGACCACGGCAACCACGCCGTACCCGAGCAGCTCACGAAAGCGCTTGTGCCAGATCGCATAGGGCAGGGCGATCAACACCGGCAGCAACCAGGCCAGAAACCCCTTGGTCATGAACCCCATGCCGCAGGCAAAACCCAGCAACGCCCAGGACCACAGGCGGCCCTGGCGGGTGTGGCTGTCAAAGCAGAACCACAGCGCAACGCCGGTCAGGTTGACCCAGAAGGTGAATTGCGGGTCCAGGTTGGCGTAGCCACCCAGCAAGGCCACGCTGACAAAGCTCATGTACAGCACGGTGCTGACCAGGCTTTTTTGCGGGTCATTCCACAAGCGGCGCGACACCAGGTAAACCAGCACAATGCTCAGCCCGGTGCTCAAGGCCGAGGCAAAGCGCACGCCGAACAGGTTCTGACCGAAGATCGCCTGGCCCAGCGCGATCATCCAGTAGCCGGCAGCGGGTTTCTCGAAGTAGCGGATGCCCATGAAATGCGGCGAGGCCCATTTGCCGGTCAGCAGCATTTCCTGGCTGATCTGCGCGTAACGGGTCTCATCGGGAATCCACAAGCCGTGGCTGGCCAGCGGTAACAGGTAAAACACACCAAACGCCAACAGGAGCAGGGGCAATGCCCAGCGCCGGATCATGCCTGCTGCACTCCGAGCCAACCCTCGCGGCCGCTCAACGCGCCGCGCACCAAATGTTGCTGGGGCAGGGTGGTCACATCCGCAGGCAGCAGCTCGCCCAGGGGTTGGAAGTCGATGCCGCGCTGCTCGGCCTGGGCAAGCAACTGGCGAAAATCATCAGCCATCAGAATCCCTTCTACTTCTGCGTGGATCGTGTAGACGTTCAGCTTCGACGCGCTAAACCGGTCAAGAATGAAGCTGTTGAAGTCTTTGGCAGCCACTACCGGCCCGACGACTTCGTCGAAGGTCGGCAGGTCTACCGGAATTTGTGGGGTGCCCGCACTGCCATCGGCCAAGGTCGGACGAAACAGGCTGGTGCCCCGGCAATCGCTGTTGTAGCGAAAATTGAACGTTTGCTTGGCTTGCACCACACGCTCATCGGCACGCCAACCGGCGGCAGCTGAACAGTCGATGCGTTCACCCAGGATGTCGCTCAGGGTGTCAACGCCACGACGGATCTGCTCGATGAGTTGTGCCTCGCTCCAGCGCCCGGTGTTGGCCTGCCAGCCGTGGTGATCCCACGCATGCAGGCCGACTTCATGGCCGGCAGCCTTGGCCTGGCGCATCAAATGCCCCAGGTCACGGCCAATCGGTTTGCCCGGCCAGGCGGTGCCGGCCAGCAAGATATCCCAGCCATACAGCCCGGCGGCATTGGAACGCAGCATCTTCCACAGAAATTGCGGGCGGATCAGGCGCCACAAGTGGCGCCCCATGTTGTCCGGCCCAACGCTGAAGAAGAACGTCGCTTTAACCCCGGCTTCATCCAGGGATTCGAGCAACCGCGGCACACCTTCACGGGTGCCACGGTAGGTGTCGACGTCAATGCGCAAGCCTGCCTTCATTACTTTTTGTCCGCGATTTCGAGCATGGCTTCTTTGAGGAAGAAGTCCAGGGTGTTGCCGATGGTTTCGCTCATCTCAACGGTAGGCTCCCAGTTCAGCAGGCGCTTGGCGTTTTCGATGCTTGGCTTGCGGTGTGCCACGTCCTGGTAACCGGTGCCGTAGAACGCCTTGCTCTCTACATCGCGGAAACCGGCAAACGGCGGGAAGTTGCTGCGCAGCGGGTGAGCTTCGAACTGACGCAGCAGTTCTTCGCCCAACTGACGGATGCTGGCTTCGTTTTCCGGGTTACCGATGTTGATGATCTGACCGTTGCAGTTGTCATTGTCGTTATCAATGATGCGCGCCAGGGCTTCGATGCCGTCGGCGATGTCAGTGAAGCAGCGCTTCTGCTCGCCACCGTCGAACAGACGGATCGGCGTGCCTTCCACCAGGTTGAGGATCAACTGGGTGATGGCGCGGGAGCTGCCGATACGCGCAGAGTCCAGACGGTCAAGGCGCGGGCCCATCCAGTTGAACGGACGGAACAGGGTGAACTTCAGGCCCTTGTCGCCGTAAGCCCAGATCACGCGGTCCAGCAGTTGCTTGGAGACCGAGTAGATCCAGCGTTGCTTGTTGACCGGGCCGACGACCAGGTTGGAGGTGTCTTCGTCGAAGTACTGGTCCTGGCACATGCCATAGACTTCGGAGGTCGACGGGAAGATCACGCGCTTGTTGTACTTGACGCAGTAGCGAACCAGTTTCAGGTTCTCTTCGAAGTCCAGTTCGAACACGCGCAGCGGGTTGCGGGTGTATTCGATCGGCGTGGCGATGGCCACCAGCGGCAGGACCACGTCGCACTTCTTGATGTGGTACTCGATCCACTCGGAGTGAATGCTGATGTCGCCTTCCACGTAATGGAAGTTCGGGTGGCTGCGCAGGCGCTCGATGGCGTCGGAGCCGATGTCCAGGCCGTAGATTTCGTAACGGTCGTCACGCAGCAGGCGCTCGGACAGGTGGTTACCGATAAAGCCGTTCACACCCAGGATCAGTACACGGGTACGGCGCGGCTTGCGGCCGGACTCGGCGCCGCGCAGCACGGAACCGTCCACCAGGCCCAATTCATCGGCCAGGGAAGGGCCGGCCAGGTACAGGCCGTTTTCGTTGCGCTGGCCGAACTTGACCACCAGCGAGTCTTCGCCGCAGGCAATGCGCAGCGGGTTGACGCTGATTACGCGGCCTGGTGCCAGGCCTTCGTTGCCCTTGACCACTTCAGCGTGCCAAACGATCAGTTTGTGCTCGCCCACAGCGCAGAAGGCGCCCGGGTACGGTTGGGTGACGGCGCGAACCAGGTTGAACAGCTCTTCAGCCGGCTTTTTCCAGTCCAGCTTGCCATCGGCAGCGGTGCGACGGCCAAAGTAGGTGGCCTTGGTTTCGTCCTGTGCGGTTTCAGCCAGTTTGCCTTGGGCCAGTTGCGGCAGTGCGTCGCGCAGCAGGCTGGTGGCGGCGTCACGCAGCTTGGCGTGCAGGGTCAGGCCGGTGTCGGTACGGTCGATGACGACTTTCTGCTGGGCCAGGATCGGGCCGGCATCGGCGCGCTTGACCATACGGTGCAGGGTCACGCCGGTTTCGGTTTCGCCGTTGACCAGCACCCAGTTGGCCGGTGCACGGCCACGGTATTGCGGCAGCAGGGAGCCGTGCAGGTTGAACGCGCCTTTTTTGGCGGTGGCCAGCAAGGCCTCGCTGAGCAGATTGCGGTAGTAGAACGAGAAGATGAAATCCGGGTTCAGCTTGGCGATGCGCTCGATCCACAGTGGGTGGTTGGCGTCTTCCGGTGCGTGCACCGGGATGCCGTTGCGGGCGCAGAGTTGGGCGACGGAACCGTAGAAATTGTTTTCCTTGGGGTCGTCGGCATGGGTGAACACGGCAGCAATGTCGTAGCCGGCGGTCAGCAGGGCTTCAATGCCTGCACAGCCAATATCGTGGTAAGCGAAGACAACAGCTTTTGAATTCATGACGAAACCTGATCGGAAGGAGAAGTAGAAGTGGAGGTATGGGAGGACACCAGGCCGTCAACAACGACCACGGGTGCCGGTGCTGCCGGTTGGTTGCGCAGCACTTTTTCAATGAAGAAACGGGGGCGGGCGCGCACATCGCTGTACATGCGACCCAGGTATTCACCCAGCAGGCCCATGCCGATGAACTGGCCACCAGTGAACACGAACAGCACCGCGAACAGCACGAACATGCCATCGCCGGCCCACTGAGCACCAAAGGCCAGGCGCAGGACGACCAGCGCAAAGGCGAACAGCACGCCCAGGGCGGCCAGGCTGAAACCGACAATCGACAGCAGGCGCAGCGGCGTGGTGGTCATGCACGTCAGCAGGTCGAACATCAGGCTGATCAGGCGCATGGCACTGTATTTGGATTCGCCGTGCTCACGCTCAGCGTGATGCACCAGGATTTCCGTGGTGTGGCGGGCAAAACCGTTGGCCAGGATCGGGATGAAGGTGCTGCGCTCGCGGCAGGCAAGCATGGCGTCGACGATGGTGCGCCGGTAAGCGCGCAGCATGCAGCCGTAGTCGGTCATGGCCACGCCGGTGGAGCGTTGCACGGCCAGGTTGATCAGGCGCGAGGGCCAGCGGCGGAAAGCCGAGTCCTGGCGGTTGTTGCGTACGGTGGCGACCACGTCGTAGCCCAGAGCGGCTTGCTCGACGAGCCGCGGGATTTCTTCCGGCGGGTTTTGCAGGTCGGCGTCGAGGGTAATTACCACTTCGCCACGGCACTGCTCGAAGCCGGCCATGATCGCCGCATGCTGGCCGTAGTTACGGTTGAGGATCACCGCCACTACATGACTGCCTTCTTGCGCGGCAGCGTCTTCCAGCAATTGGGCCGAGTTGTCGCGACTACCATCATCCACCAGGATGATTTCGTATTCGTAGGCCAGTTGCTTGCAGGCTGCGCTTGTGCGACGCAGCAATTCAGGCAGGCTCTCTTGTTCGTTGTAGACCGGGATGACGATCGACACGCAATGAATAGGGTAGGGTTTCAAAGATTCATGACCTCGGGGCTAGAGCAGGTTGGCGCGTGAAAACAGCAGTCATCAGCGGCTGAAGGTTCAGAAAACTGATTAAACATAGCGTGGGTTTGCGGTGTTCATTCGACCTTCCTGAGACTGGCAATAATTTCTTCCATGGGCAAGCGTAGTAAAGACGAAATGTCTCAAAGGTAAAGCGTAATCAACAAGTTAGTTCGATAACACGCGCCTCGTTCTCAAGTCCTGGGGCCAAGATTAAGCGGAAAAATGTTGAACGAATATGAAAGGCGGATGAAAAACTCGTTTATTTGACAGGTAGACAGCTAGGGTTCAGCTAACTAACTGAGGTGCCAGGCGATACCTTGAACAGGTAAAACCGCGGCGTTTTTTGCAGCTTGCAGTGTGCCGACTGTTTTATTCAACAAACTTCTCTGCATTGCCCCTCAAGTGCCGGTAAAGTAAGCCATCTCTTGCCAGGGTACTCGGATGAATAGCGTGCAGCTTTTACGCGGCCAATTGCGGCCCGCGTTGATGGGATTGTTGATGGCTGTGGCCTGCGTCACAACCGTACGCGCCGACGATGGCGTGGCGCTCACCTCGGTCGATCAGGTGCCCGAAGGCGTCGAAGTGCGCGGCAAACAGGTCGCGGCCTACACCTGGGACGACAGCCAGGGCAAGAACCTGCTGGTGCTCGCCGAGCAGGTCAGCGAACGCGATGACGATGGCACCCAGTCGGCGTTCGTCTACGCGGCCCAGTACCTGCTCGCTGGCGATCATCCCAAGCGCGTGTGGATGCTCTATGACGATGTGCAGCATTGCCAGTTCGACGCCGCGCTGCGCTTTGACATGGCGGCCACCAAAGTCACCGACCTCACCGGCGACGGCATCACCCAGGCCACTGTGGGCTATTCGCGTACCTGCACCAGCGATGTCAGCCCGAACGAATTCAAGCTGATCATGCACGTCGGCAAATCCCAGAAGTACCGCCTGCGCGGCGTCGATCGCGTTGGCGCGAGCTGGTGGGACGAGGAGGCCGGCGCCTTGCGGGGCATGCCACTGCCCAAGGATTGCAGCGTGGCGGCGCAGCAGGCGCTGGTCAGTCAGTACAAGGAGCAGGGCACCGAGTTACCTCTGCCGGGCTGCTATGGCGATGAAAAGGACTTTGCCAAGGCGCCGGACAGCTACCTGGCGTTCATGCGCCAGCATTGGTTCGCGCTCATGCAGAAGCAGGACACCGAGTGGAGTCAATCCCAGACCCAGCCTCAGCCCGACGACCCTACCGGGGATGACGAAACGGCCCCGTGATTTTGTGCCAGGGCCGGTCCTGCGCTAGACTCCGCCCTCGCCAATTCACTAAATACCTCGATTAAACAATGGCTTGATCGAGGTATTTAATCCAAAGGCTGATCTCCCTTGACTGAGTCTATCCGCACCCCGCTGACCCTTTATCTCACCCGCCTGGCGCCCTCCAGCCAGCTGACCATGCGTTATGTGTTGCAGGACGCCGCTGACCGCCTGGGCTTCGAAGACATCAACCTCGAAGACATCGACTGGCACCTGCTGCAGCCTGAACACGTGATTGCCCTGGTCGCCGCACTGCGCGAGGACGGCTACGCGCCCAATACCTCTTCGCTGTACGTGAATGCCGTGCGTGGGGTGATGAACGAAGCCTGGCGCATGAGCCTGATCAGCCAGGATCACCTGCTCAAGATGCGCTCGGTCAAGGCGGCTCCCGGTACCCGGCTGGGCCAGGGGCGCAATTTGCGCCGCAGCCTGATCCGCGAACTGATGGAAGTCTGCGCCGCCGACCCACGCCCACAGGGCCTGCGGGATGCGGCGGTGATCGGCATTTTGTATGGGTCGGGCATGCGCAAGTCGGAGTCGGTGAACCTCGACCTGACGCAGATCAACTTCCAAGAGCGCAGCCTGCGCGTGACCGGCAAAGGCAACAAGGCGTTGATCAAGTACGCGCCCGCTTGGGCATTTGAAAAGCTGACAGCCTGGCTGGACTTTCGTCGCGAGCAGCTCAAGGACGGCGAGCAGGACGATACGTTCCTGTTCAACCGCATTCGCCGGGGCAGCCATATCACCCGTGAGCGCATTACCAAACACGCGATTTATTACATCGCCCGTCAACGCGGCGAACAGGTTGGCGTGAAAATCATGCCGCATGATTTCAGGCGTTCGTTCATCACCCGGGTGATTGAGGAACATGACCTGTCAATTGCGCAGAAACTGGCGCACCACAGCAATATCCAGACTACCGCCAGCTATGACGTACGCGACGACAATGAACGGCGGCGGGCCGTGGACCGGTTTGATTTATAACTTCAGCCAAAAATGCGAGAGGGGGCTTGCTCCCGAAGACGCAGGGTCAGCGACTCACTGACTGACCCTCCGTTATCGGGAGCAAGCCCCCTTCTTTACTTGGTTGTGTACCAGGTTTAAAGGATTGGCTTGCCGCCGGTGACCGCGTAGCGCGAACCGGAGATATAGCTGGCTTCATCCGAGGCCAGCAACACATAGATCGGCGCCACCTCTACCGGCTGGCCGGGGCGACCCAGCGGGGTTTCGCTGCCAAAGCTCTGCACGTCTTTGTCAGTCATGGTCGACACGATCAGCGGTGTCCAGATCGGGCCCGGCGCCACGCTGTTGACGCGGATGCCTTTGTCACCCAGCAATTGCGCCAGGCCGCCGGTGAAATTGGCGATGGCGCTCTTGGTGGCGGCATAGGCCAGCAGCGTCGGCTTGGGCATGTCGGAATTGACCGAACTGGTATTGATGATCGAACTGCCGGCTTTCATGTGCGGCAGGGCGGCCTTGCAGATGCGAAACATCGCGGTGATGTTGATATCAAAGGTGCGTACCCATTCCTCGTCTTCGATCTCTTCCAGGGTTTCGTGGGTCATCTGGAACGCGGCGTTATTCACCAGGACGTCAATGCGCCCGAACTGCTCGACGGTCTTGTCGACCAGCGCCTGGCACGTGGCCTTTTGCGCAATATCGCCGGGCAGCAGCAGGCATTGGCGGCCCGCTTCTTCAACCCAGCGTGCGGTCTCCCTGGCGTCCTCATGCTCGTCCAGGTAAGCGATGGCCACATCGGCGCCTTCACGGGCAAACGCAATGGCGACTGCGCGGCCAATGCCGCTGTCGGCACCGGTGATCAGCGCGATTTTGTTGGCCAGCCGGCCCGAGCCCTTGTAGCTCTTCTCGCCGCAGTCGGGGTACGGGTCCATTTTTTTCTGGGAACCGGGTACGGATTGGGCTTGTGGGGCGAAGGGTGGGCGAGGGTAGTCAGTCATCTCAGTCTCCATAGGTCTTTAAGGGTGCTATGGAGTTAGTAGTTTTGCCGGCGACGATAGTTGTAGTGAATGTCGGGCGAGCCCGACGAATGGTTTCAGCCAGCCGCAGGCAAGAACTCAAGGCCTGGCAAATGCAGGGTTGGAACGAGTGCGGCCAGGCACTCGTACAGTTCACGCAACTTGGGTGAGTGGCGGCTCTCCCTGGGCCAGACCAGATAGTAGCCATCGCCCGAGGCGACGGCCGCTGCACAGGGCAGCCTGATCAGGCCGTCGCGCACATCGTTGGCCACCAGGTGCAGGTCGCCGATCGAGACACCATGGCCGCGCATGGCCGCCGAGATCGCCTGGTCGAGCGTAATGGGGATCAACCATTCATCAAACAATTTGTGTGCGTGCACATCGGCGCCGAACTGACCGTTGCCGAGCAAAATCGCGCAGTCGTAAGGCTCTGCGTAAAAATCCACACTGTCGAAATCCATCCAGACACTGGCCAGCTGTATCGTCAGTTCAGGCGCGCTGAGCTTAAGGAGGTCCAGCGTGTGCAGCAGCCAGCGCATGGTCAGCGTCGATGGGGCCTTTAAACGTAAATCGCCAGTGCCTGCGCGGAAGGGCGCGCACGCTTGCTCGATGATGCGAAAGCCGACCTTGAGTTCCTGCGCGAGCCGTTCGCCCGCAACGGTGAGTTTCAGCCGAGGCCCATGGCGTTCGAACAAGCGGCAATCGAGGAGGCTCTCGAGGGTTTTGATATGGCGGCTAACCGCACTTTGAGTCAATGACAGGGCTTGCGCCGCGCGTGTAAACGAAGACGTGCGAGCCGCCACTTCAAAGGCGCGCAGGGCATACAGCGGTGGAAGGCGTTCGGCCATGGGCGTCATTCATTGTGATTAATACTCATAGTAGGGCACAGGCTTTTACGTTTTTCAACGCGCGCGGCCTGGCGCAAGCTCGCACGCCTTACCTCACGAGGCGTTTTAGCGCGATGAATAGCTCGTTACTTCTGATTTACGTCTTCAGTGTGTTGGCTCTGATCGTCACGCCCGGGCCGGTGGTGGCGCTGATCATCAATACCAGCCTGCAATCCGGAAGCCGGTGCGCGCTGTTGACGGCAGCGGGCACCAACCTGGCATCGCTGATCCTGGCCCTGGTGGCGGTACTGATTTTGTCGGGGAGTTTTTCCGTCAGTCCAGGTGTGCTGAGCGCGATCAGCTTTCTGGGCTGCCTGTTCATTTTGTACCTGGCGGTCCAGGGGCTGCGTTATCCACCTGGGCAAGTTCCCCAGGCCCGCCGCGCGCGAAGCGGTATCAGCACGGGGTTTGTGGTGGGGATTTCCAACCCCAAGGACATCATTTTCTTCGTCGCCTTCTTCCCTCAATTCATCCACGTGGCTGACTCGTTCAGCGCCAGCGTGGCGTGGTTGACCGGGCTGTGGGTGCTTATCGACTTTATGGTGCTGGCGGGGTACATCGCCCTCGCGCGCCAGGCATTCGCGCTCAAATACCGCGTGGGTATCAATCGCGTGGCATGCCTGGTGCTGCTGGCCGTGGCCCTGATGGGAATCGTGCATTCAGGGCGTTGGCTGCTGGGATGACGAGGCGTATCAGCGCCGTGGAGAAGGCTGTAGATGTGCGGGCAAACGGCGCAGTGTCCACCAGGTGGTCAGCATTGCCGCGACTGCGCAGAGGGCGATGCCGATCAGCATCGGTGCCGGCGTGTGGTCGGCGTACAGCCCGATCAGGGTCATGGACACGGCAGCGGTGATCATCTGGATGGCGCCCAGCAGGGCTGACGCGGAGCCCGCGACGGCGCCGTGGTCCTCCAGGGACAATACGCCGGCCGCTGGCAACAGCAGGCCGAGAAAGCCGAAGCCGATAAACAGCAGCGTCATCATCACCGCCAGGTGATTGCCCCACAGCGTGGTGGCGGCCAGCAGCACCATGATCGCCGCCACCGCCATGACCGACCAGCGAATCACCGGCGCCAGACCAAAGCGCGCGCTCAGGCGTGCGGTCATTTGGCTCATGGCGAAGAACGACGCGGCATTGAGCGCAAAGCACAGGCTGAATTGCGTCGGCGTCAGGCCGAAATATTCGATGTACACAAACGGCGCGCTGCCGATGAACACAAAGAAGGTCGCCAGTCCAAAGCCGCTGACCACCGCCAAACCGATAAACACCGGGTCGCGCAGCAGTGCGCCGTAGCTGCCGATGGCGTCGCCCAGGGTCTTGCCCAATCGGCGTTCGGCCGGGTGGGTTTCCGGCAACTGCACAATGGTCATCACCAGGCACAGCACGGACACCACAGCCAGTACGGCAAACACTTCGCGCCAACTCCAGAGTGAAATCACCACGCTGCCGGCCAACGGCGCCAGGATCGGCGACACGCTCATCACCAGCATCAGCAAGGCCATCAGGCGCGCGGCTTCGTGGCCTGTGTACAGGTCACGCACAATCGCCCGCGGGATGACCATGCCGGCGCACGCGCCGAAGGCTTGCAGGGCGCGAAAGCCAATCAGCACTTCGATGCTCGGTGCCAGGGCACAGCCGACACTGGCCACGGCGAAAATCACCAGGCCGGCATAGATCGGCGGCTTGCGCCCGTACACATCGCTGAGCGGACCGTAGAACAGCTGGCACACGCCGATGATCATGAAAAACACTGTCAGGCTCATCTGCACCGCCGCCGGCGAAGCCTGCAGGCTCGCACCCAGGGTGGGCAGGGCGGGCAAATAACTGTCGATGGCGAAGGGGCCGATGGCGGTGATCAACCCCAGCAACAGGGCGAGGTGGGCGATGCTTCGAGACATGGGGTGTTCCGGGTGACGGCGAAAGACCGGCCAGCTTAGAGAGCCGCCCGGGGGGTTACAAGGTGGTGTTTACACAGGCGCTACATTTTTTGGCAGTGAGTCTGTCGCGACGGCCATTCGGGCTGACCACTGATCTTTGCGCTGAAAAATAGATTGAATATTCACACTTAATGTTATTTAAATAACAAAACAAAAGCGCCACGACCTGCCTGGTCGTGCTGCAACAAGGTGGAATAGCAATGAGCAAGATCGCAGTCATCGGCAGCAATATGGTGGATCTGATTACCTACATCGACCGCATGCCGGCCCAGGGCGAAACCCTCGAAGCGCCGGGGTTTGCCCTCGGGTGTGGCGGCAAGGGCGCCAACCAGGCGGTGGCGGCAGCCAAGCTTGGGGCCGATGTGTTGATGCTGAGCAAGGTCGGCGACGACATGTTTGCCGACAACACCCTGGCCAACTTCCAGCGCTTTGGCATCGACACCCGTTATGTGCAACGGGTGCCTGGCGTTTCCAGTGGTGTGGCGCCGATTTTTGTGCGGGCCGACTCCCATAACAGCATCTTGATCGTCAAAGGCGCCAATGCGTATTTGTCGCCGGCGGACATCGAGGCGGCGGCGGCTGATTTGCGTGACTGCACGCTGATTGTGTTGCAGTTGGAGATCAACCTGCAGACGGTCTACTACGCCATCGAATTCGCCCACCGACATGGCATTGCCGTGCTGCTCAATCCAGCGCCGGCGCTGCCTGGTCTGGAGGCCGATTACCTGGCAAAACTGGACTTTCTGATCCCTAACGAGTCGGAGCTGGCGCTGATCACCGGCCTGACCGTGGACTCACCGGATTCGGCCCGCGTCGCCGCGCAAACCCTGGTGGCCAGCGGCATTCGCCACGTCATCGTCACGCTCGGCGAGCAGGGGGCGTTGTACGTAGGCGAGGAGGGCACATTCCAGGTGCCGGGCCAGCGGGTTGTCGCCCGTGACACCACCGGTGCCGGCGACGCCTTTATCGGGTGTTTCATTCAGCACTGGAACCGCGACGGCGATATCCGTCATGCCATGGAGCTGGCCGTGGCGTATTCCGCGTGCTCGGTGACGGCGCTGGGTACGCAGACCTCCTATCCCGACAGCGAAGCGTTCACGCGCTTCCAGCAACAGCGCTAAGCCGTCTAACTCGGCTCCTTAATCCAGCCCGGAGAACAATAATGAACAAACCTGCGCTGCAACAGACACCCGATGGGTTCTACCTGAACCGCACGCCCTGGTTCGCGTTTATTCTGCTGTGCAGCATCTTCGCGTTGTGGGCCGCGGCGGCGAGCATGAACGACGTGCTGATCGCACACTTCAAGAAAGCGTTTTTGCTCAGCGATTTCCAGACCGCCTTTGTGCAATCGGCGTTTTACCTGGGCTACTTTTTTGTGGCGATTCCGGCAGCGATGGTGGTGCGCCGCCTGAGCTATAAAAGTACGATCCTGATCGGCCTGTCGCTGTACATGCTGGGCTGTTTGCTGTTTTTCCCGGCGGCGTCGACGGCCAAGTACGGCATGTTCCTGCTGGCGCTGTTTGTGATCGCGGCCGGGCTGTCGTTTCTGGAAACCGCGTGCAACACCTACTCGACGTTGATGGGCCCACGGGAAACCGGGACGCGGCGCTTGAACATCTCGCAGACCTTTCACCCGTTCGGCGCCATGGCCGGGGTTTACGTGGGCAGCTTTGTGATGTTCAAGGACACCGATGCCACCACTGCACAGCTCAAGCAGATGAGTGCCACCGATGCGGCGGTGCAGCAGTTGCAAATGATCCAGTCCACGCTATTGCCTTACAAGTGGATGATCGCCGTGCTGGTGTTGATGTTCATCCTGATCGCCATTACCCGTTTCCCGGCCTGCAAAGGCAACGCACCCGTCGACAACACCTCGGGCAGCTTGCGCAAAAGCCTGGGTCGGCTGTGGCGTAACCCGCGGTTTACCTTTGGTGTATTGGCGCAATTTCTGTATGTGGGTGCCCAGGTGGGCGTATGGAGTTTCACCATTCGCCTGGCCATGCAAATGGGCGGCATGAATGAGCGCAGCGCTTCATGGTTTCTGCTGACCACCTTTGCCGCCTACTTTGTCGGCAAGTTGATCGCCAACCTATTGATGCGGCGTCTGCACCCGGCCAAGGTCTTGGCGATCTACGGGGTGCTGTGCATTGTGCTGCTGGCCTACACCATTCTGGTGCCGAATATTTCCGCGGTGTACGCCGCCGTCGGCGTGAGTATTTTTCTCGGTCCGTGCTGGCCGACCATTTACGGCCTGACCATCGATGGCCTGGGTGAAGACACCGGTGTCGGCGGTTCATTGCTGGTGATGAGCATTGTTGGCGGCGGGGTAATTCCGATCTTCCAGGGCCTGTTGTCCGACGCCAGCGGTGGCAACATGCAGCTGGCCTACAGCGTACCGCTGCTGTGCTTTATCGTGATTGTGATGTACGCGGTCAAATGCCTGCGCCAGCCGGGCGCGTTGCCCTCAAATGCCGCCGCGGCGGTGGCCTCATGAATACGCGTATCCCGTTGTACCGGGCGGTGTTTGCCGAGCAGGAAAGGGTGCTTTTGCAGTCTGAGGATTTCAAGGTCAGCGCCTGGACTTATCCGTCCGGTGTGCTGGCGGTGAGCCTGGAGAACAGCCGTGGACGTCTGGTCGTGTTGCCGTATCAAGGGCAGATGATCTGGTCGGCCGTATTTGACGGCTGCGACCTGACCATGCGCAACCTGTTCGACGAGCCCCGGCCAAGCCCGACGGTCATCGACACTTACGGCTGCTTCATGTTTCACAGTGGCCTGTTGCGCAATGGCTGCCCGGCGCCGGATGACACGCATGCCTTGCACGGCGAAATGCCCTGCGCGCCCATGGACACGGCCTGGCTGGAACTCGGCGAGGGCTTTGTGCGTCTGGGTGGCTCGTATCAATACGCCAAGGGGTTCGGCGATCGCTACCGGGCGAGCCCGAGTGTGACGCTGCGCGCCGACTCAGCCTTGTTCGATATCGACATGGACGTGACGAACCTGGCCGGCAAACCGATGGACCAGATGTACATGGCCCACATGAACTACGCATACGTCGACGGCGCGCGATTCGTCGAGCCACTGGGCATGCAGCGCCTGCGCCTGCGCACCAGTGTGCCGGACCACGTCAAGCCGACGCCGGACTGGAGCGCCTACATGGCGCAACTGGCCGAGCATCCAACCCAGTTGGCCAGCCTCGATACGCCTGCGCTGTACGATCCTGAGATCGTGTTTTTCTTCGACGACGTGGGCACAGACGCCACGGGCTATGCGCATTTTTTGCTGGACCATCCGGCGGGCACGGCGTTCTACACCCGTTACCGCCCCGAACAATTCGCGCACGCGGCACGCTGGATTCTGTACACGCCGGATCAGCAAGTGGCGGCGTTCGTGCTGCCATCGACCTGCGAACCCGAGGGCTATAACGCCGAGAAAGCCAAAGGCCACGTACGTTGCCTGGCGGCCGGGGCCAGCGCCTCGTTCAGCGTGACCACCGGCTTCTTGAATGCGCAGGAACGCCAGACATTATTGGGTTAGATCAGCAGCTGCGCGCCGCTGGCCTGGATGACTTCTTTATAGGCGCGGGGGATTTTCTTGTCGCTGACCACGTACTGGAAGTCTTCCAGGTTGGCGAAGTGAGCGGTGCGCACCGTGTCGAACTTGCTGAAGTCGGCCAGCAACACGCGTTGCTGGGCCTGGCGCAGAACCTTTTGTTTGACCTCGACTTCATTGAAGTTGAAGCACGTCACGCCGAACGCCTGGCTGACGCCGGCGGCAGTCACGAAGGCCCAGGTCAGGCGCACGCTGTCGAGGATGCTGCTCTCGGCGCTGCCTTCAAAGACCTGGTTCTTGCGGTGAAAAGTACCGCCGCACAGCACGATGTGGCAGTTGGCTTTGTTCTGCAGCCTGAGCAGCACGTTCAACGAACTGCACACGGCGGTGAACTCCAACTCATCGGGGATGAAATCAATGACAAAGGGCGAGGTGGTGCCGCAGTCGAAAAACACCGTGTCGCCCGGTTGTATCAGCCGCGCGGCGAGTTTGCCGATACGGCGTTTCTCCTCGACGTGGCGCGTGTCCTGGTCGGCTACGCGGTAATCGCTGGCCTCGCTGCTGACCCGGGTGATGTAGCCGCCCAACAGGCGCACATGCTCGGAGAAGTGGTTGAGGTCGCGGCGCAGGGTCATCTCGGACACTTCCAGCAGCGCAGCCATTTCCCGCAGGTGGATGGCGTTCTGGTCCTGCAAAGCTTGTTGGATAAGCTTGAGTCGCTCGGCTTTTTTACTGTCCACGCGTATTCCAGGGCTTGATTGTTGGTGTTAGATAAGTAACATTTAATGATATTATTGTAACGTATAAATGTGGGCATTGTGACAACCGCGTCCCACGATCATTGGCAACATACAGGCAAGGGCACGTTAAATGAACTCTCTTCAACCCGCAGCATTGGCCAAGTACATCGATCACACCTTACTGGCGCCCGACGCCTCCCGTGAGCAAATCCGCACCTTGTGCGAGGAGGCCATGGAGCACGGTTTTTATTCAGTGTGCCTTAACTCCGCGCAAGTGCCTTACGCCGCCTCGTGCCTGACTGACAAGAACGTGGTGATCTGTGCGGTGGTGGGCTTTCCACTGGGCGCCGGCTTGAGCGACACCAAGGCCTTTGAAGCTGAACGGGCGATTGCCGCCGGGGCAGGGGAGATCGACATGGTGCTCAATATTGGCTGGCTGAAAGAAGGGCTGCTCGAGGCGGTGCGTGAAGACATCGCCGCGGTCCACAGGGCCTGCGGCGCCGTGCCGTTGAAGGTCATCCTGGAAACCTGCCTGTTGAACGACGAACAGAAAGTCCAGGCGTGTGAAATCTGCCGGGACCTGGGTGTGGCCTTCGTCAAGACGTCCACCGGGTTCAGCCGTAGCGGCGCGACAGCAGAAGACGTGGCGCTGATGCGCAAAACCGTGGGCGCCGGCGTTGGCGTAAAAGCATCCGGTGGCGTGCGTGATTATCCGACGGCGGTGAAGATGATTGAGGCCGGGGCTACACGCCTGGGCAGCAGTTCGGGGATTGCGATAGTCGGTGGGGCAACGACGGCGTCGAGCGGTTATTGAATGGTTTAAATATAACTCAACTAAATAGATATTTAGTTGAGTTATGCGTTTTAGTTATATTGAGGGGCGACTTTCAAGACGGGCGAGGGCAGCCATTCGACGCTCGCTGATGCGTTCAACCGCGTCCATGTGTTCTGTTCCCCACACACACAGCGCCCCCAGTGCCGTGGCCAGCGAGCGCCCGAACGGCGTCAGCGAGTATTCAACCTTCGGCGGGATTTCCTGATAGTCGACGCGCGCGATGATCTCATCACGCTCCAGCTCCTTGAGTTGCTGGATAAGTACCTTATCAGTCACGCCACCGATCGCACGCCGTAGCTCACCATAGCGGTGAACGTTCTGTGCCAGATGATAAAGAACCAACGGCTTCCATTTCCCGCCAATCACCGCCAGAGCCGCATCGAGCCCGCAACTGAACGTGTTATTCGACATGGCTTTACTCGCTGAATTGGGTACTTACTAAAAGGTGCATACTATTCAAAAGAATAGCCTGGATCTAGAGTCGAGCCTCAACATTCTTGGGAGTTCACCATGAGCAGGCTCAACGGAAAAATTGCAGTGATCACCGGCGGCAACAGTGGCATCGGCCTGGCAACCGCCATTCGCTTCGCAACCGAAGGCGCACAGGTGGTGATTGTGGGGCGCCGGCAGCAGGAATTGGACAATGCGCTACGCCTGATCGGCCCTGAAGCCATTGCCATTCAGGGCGATATTTCAAACCTGGACGACCTGGATCGCATCTTCACACAAGTCAAAGCTGCAAAAGGCCGAATTGACGTGTTGTTCGCCAATGCGGGCCTGGGGGATTTCCAGCCGATTGGATCGATCACGGAGGAATCGTTTGACCGTACGTTCGGCATCAACGTCAAAGGCACCTTGTTCACCGTGCAAAAGGCCTTGGCATTGATGGGCGCCGGAGGCTCGGTAATCTTGACGGGTTCAACCACAGGCACCATGGGCACACCGGCGTTCAGCGTGTATAGCGCCACTAAGGCCGCGCTGCGTAATTTCGCCAGAAGCTGGGCGCTGGACCTCAAAGGCACCGGCATTCGCGTCAACGTACTTTCGCCCGGACCGATCGCGACGCCTGGCCTGGACCTGGCGTTGTCAGGCACTGGTCAGAAGGATGCGATCATTGACGGCATGACTGCACAGGTTCCCCTGGGGCGCATCGGCCAGGCAGAAGAAGTTGCGGCTGCAGCGTTATTTCTGGCATCGGATGAAAGCAGCTTCATGACCGGCAGTGAAATGTTCGTGGATGGAGGGTTTGCTCAGGTTTGAAGCCAATAGGGGTTTTGCCCGTTGAAATCTAACGGGCACTGCCCTTGATTATGTAACATGATATTACGCATAATGTATATTATGTTAAATTATATGTCATGCCTTTGGCTTTAGACGGTTAACTGACTGAGGGCTACAACGCCTGGTGTGAGCGTTGAAACAAAAACGGAATTCTGTCGCGTCACCGGAAACAGCCCTTTCCCAATGCCTTGCCCTCGACAGTTCATGCGCAACCTGAGTTACGGCCGACCACTGTCGAATCCAGAACGGAATGGTAAGGGGTTTGGGGTCATTTTTATTGTGTCCAAGCCTGTCGGAACC
Source organism: Pseudomonas sp. NFX183 (assembly GCF_047943075.1). Taxonomy (NCBI): domain Bacteria; kingdom Pseudomonadati; phylum Pseudomonadota; class Gammaproteobacteria; order Pseudomonadales; family Pseudomonadaceae; genus Pseudomonas; species Pseudomonas sp. NFX183. The sequence goes on from NZ_CP181333.1 coordinate 5,451,247, forward strand.
AAAACGGAAAAATGTTAAGACCTCTGTCTGCGCCGCACCTAACCTTTTGAAATAGATGGTCGGGAGTTTTACGAGTTTTGTCTTTCGCCGCCTGCTAGCTGGACGACTAGGTATGCCCAGGCAAGGCTGCATGTGGAAATTAAGAGCGTGATACCAAATCCTAAGTGGGCTCCATTTGTCCGCATCTCCGGTGGCGATCACGACATGGTTGTGCGAGCAGCTCGAATCATAGACTGGTGCGATAACGTTTGTGATTCATTACTCAAGATCGAATCAATCAAGATAAACATTTTCTCTAATTTGCTGGACTAGGGAGTTAGATGTTTAAAACTACGCAAGTCTACTCAAGCAGCGAAGCAAGACCGCCCTCCTCAGTCCATCTGATTTCATGATCCTTGAGTGCCCAAGAGCCGGTGTCAGCGTTTCGCCACTTCTGGACGCCCCCCCCCTAAACCTGGACGCCCCGGCCAACGAAAAATCGAGTGCATGATCGTTACATCCGCCCTCCTCTTCGTTTTTCCCTGCACGAAAATAGCTCCATGGGGTAAGCGTCCGAGCCGCTCTGTATCTCCTAGCTCCGGCCAGAAAGCTACCATCAGAATGCAGATGAAGCGGTCGCCTCGGGCGATCGCCAGTAACGAAGCTTTCAAAGAGTCCGTGGGTCTTGCATGGCTCGACTTCATTGCGCCGCCATTCCAGCGAGGAGTCGACGACAACCTGATCGTTTATCACTTAGCAAGCTCGTCGCACATGGAAAGCGCTGTCGAGGTTGTGAGACTTGCGCTCGGCTCACTGTCGCACGACACCTGGTACGCCCGCGTTCATGCTGAAGGGAGCAATGAACGGAACAGGGCTGCGTACGCGGCTATTAGAGCTGCTGCTGAGCACTACAACGAAGCGCCTGTCGCGGACGAAGATTTGCGGCAGTTTGCGCTCCACCTCAAGTTTTTCCCTCATGATCTGGATTCGGATTGTGGCCATGACGTTGGGCGGAGCGTCCATGCAAGCTGGTGAAGCTGAATGCGGAGATCACCTACGCCTTCGTAGTCCCATTCTGGTCAGAAGTAGCTCCGTCCATGTTGACTGCCACCGAGGTAAAGACCGGAAGTGAGGTACCTGCACTTGGTTCGGATGGGCAGCAAACTGAAGGGCGTGGTGCATGATCTGCCCTCGGTGCCCTGGTCGTAGATCTCACTGGTCGCCGATTTTCATCCAGCCAAAGCCGTTCCAGATTGATGTTTCAACCGGGAACGGCTCTCCAGGGTTAGATAAGGTCATATGGTGAGTAACGGGATACTTGAGCAGCTATTTGGGCAGCTGCCCATCCTCATCCGTTTCGCTCAGGTCGTCTGGACCAATAGGCTCCAGGTTATAATTAAGGAGGACGCCAGCTTTGGAGTCTTGATAAGTAACCAGTTTGTATTTCTGCTCTACTGCAGAGGGGGCTTCGTCGGCGAACAGACAATCTATGACCGTGTAGTCCACCTGCACAACTCTGGGGTCATTTTTCATCTGATCTTCTCCCCGCTTTATTGAAGCCATGTAGCAAACCTGCTCATTGGCGTCGTGGGATTGAGAGTAGGACGTCGGCTAAGCTTGTCAAGGTGGTTCTTCATCGTTCGTCAGTGGGTAGTGATCTCAATTAAAAACGCAGCATGGAACTTTTCAAGGCTAAGGCTTAGACAATATATTGTTAATTGCTTCAATGGTATACTAAGTATACTTAATAGATTACCCTAAATCCTCTTGCGGAATCAATGCATTACTGAGCAGTCGGCAAGCATCACAAGAATTAGTCGACTAAGTGTACTTAATTCCTATTGAGCGGTTGTATCTCTAAGGGCCTGAATGGTGTGATAGCGCTAATATTTTACGGTCGAATCATAAATTGAAAAAACAATGAGCACGGCCAAGGTTCTGCGCTTCTTGCAGCGCCGCCTGGGGTTGATTCTTTGATGGAGGCTCAATTTTTTTGCCTGCTTTTGAAACCAGGCTGGAGAACTATGGATTGGGCAAGGCAGGTGCTTTGCTCAGTGGTCTACAAGGAAGGTCAACGTTGTCTGCCAGGCAGATGCGCCCTACTCCAATCTTTCCTTGATAGGGGTACAACAAGAGCCCCTGATGAAATAGGCTAACCCCCGCCGGCTTGCAGCGAGCTGAAGCTCTAGGGCTTGGCCGGACGTGGATGCAGTGACCGGCTAGGCTTAAGTCAAAAAAAGTACTCGACTGATGCCATTCATTGAACCCAAACTGATGTCGGGTTTTCGCTTAAGGCCGAATATTCACACGTAACGGTCTTGAAGCCTTCTGGGATAGCCACCGAGCGCAGATAAGACACTTTTCTCCACTCGAACCCTGCAAACTCATCTAGGGTTGGAGCAACAAGAGCCAAGCGTTTATCGGCGTCCAGAAATACCATGGTTGTTGTGGAGCTATCGATATTCGCGCAAGGAGAGTGCGCATTGAAATCTACAGACTGAGCGATCCTGTAGATCATTTGAAGCCTCTGAATATCTTTGTCAATCCTGAAATGCGAAAATAGGGTTATGATTATAAATGCGAGCCCTGTTACAACTTGGCAGAATATAAGCATGAACCCTTTACCATGATGGTGTCCTTGCATCACCGAAAGGGCTGCCAAGACGAAGCACGCTATGCCTGAGGCGACGAAAAATAAAAACAGGAAATTGATCATGTGCAACAGAGTGCTCGCCATCAAGGTCATCGGAAAAGCACTGGCTTCCATGTGGAATATAGTGTTGATATCCACTGATGCCTGAATCGCCCCGGGTTTTCTAGACACTCTCAAGGCTCGCTGCGTAACGCTTTTCAAACTCTACCGGTGACAGCTGATTGTTGAAACTGTGGCGTCGTTTTGGGTTGTAAAACATCTCGATGTAATCGAACACATCATCTCGAGCATCCTGGCGTGTAGTGTAGATTTTACGCTTGATCCGTTCCCGCTTCAGCAACTGGAAAAAGCTCTCCGCCACAGCGTTGTCGTGGCAATTACCTCGACGACTCATGCTGGCTACCAGGTTGTTAGCTTTCAAGAAGCTTCGCCAGTCTGAGCTGCTGTACTGACTGCCTTGATCCGAGTGGATCATCACCTCTTGCTTCGGCTTACGTCTCCAAACCGCCATCAGCAGTGCATCAATGGCTACGTCGCTGGTCATCTGCGACTTCATTGACCAACCAATGATCTGGCGTGAAAACAGATCGAGCACCACGGCCAAATACAGCCAGCCTTCATATGTTCGGATGTAGGTAATGTCTGTGACCCAAACTTTGTTGGGTTCTCTGACATCGAATTGGCGCTTCAGTAAGTTCGGTGAGGCAACGGCTGGCTTACCGCCGTATTTTCCAGGCCTCCGTCGATACCCAGTCTGAGAACGTAAACCTTCAAGGCGCATCAACCTAGCCACCCGGTGACGGCCACAGCTCTCACCAACCTCTCGCAGGTCATCATGGATCTTTCGATAGCCATAAACGCCACCGCTTTCCAGCCAGGAGTGTTTGATCAATCCAAGCAGTCGCTGATCGTCCTTGGCTCGCGCAGATTTTGGTTCTGATAGCCACGCGTAGTAGCCGCTGGGATGAACCTTGAGCGTCAGGCAAAGCCGTCGAATCGCGTAATGACCCGCTTGCTGCTTAATAAAGGCGTACTTCAGCCGCACTCCTTGGCAAAGTACGCGGCGGCCTTTTTTAAGATGTCTCGCTCCTCCGTCACCCGTTTCAGCTCGGCACGTAGACGACGAACCTCAGCGCTCTGATCATCCTCCTCAACGCGCTGTTCCTGAGGCTTGGTGTAGCGCTTAACCCAGGCATAGAGGCTGTGCACAGACACACCCAATCGTGCAGCCACCTCCGAGACAGGAAGCTGCTTTTCGGTCACTTGCTTGACCGCCTGGATTTTGAATTCTTCGGGATAACGCTGGTTGCTCATGGCACCTCCTAATGGGCCTCATTTTAAGGCTTGGAGGTGTCTACGAAACTAGGGGCGATTCATACGTTAGACAAAAGGGCCGCCGTTCAGGCCCTCGCCGCCAGCCACCGCTTAAGTAGCTGGCAAAGGTCGGATCGACCAGACGAGCGGAAAACCTCGTCCATGAACATTAATCGATGAACAAGCACATTCATTTTGAGCGCATTGAGCCCAGCGGAGTGGGCTTACGAGCAGCTTGTGAACATCTGGCATCGCCCACTTGTTAAATTACATGTCATGCCTTTGGCTTTAGACGGTTAACTGACTGAGGGCTACAACGCCTGGGTGATCAACACCACGTGAGTCTCTGCGTCGGCGTGCCCCCTGTGCCGCAGTCCGACGCTAGTTAGCTTGTGACTCCGCGAATTTGAAACTATTAAGCCCGAACTCCCTCGAGACGCAGGTCCGAACTCTCCACCCGCTTTTTCCTTACCGAAAGCACGTACCAGTTCTTTGTGTTACTTCCGTATTTAACTCCACTAAAAATCGTTGCTTTCCCGTTTTGAATTATCCCCACACTCTTTGCTATGTACATTCGCGTGTCCGATCTTGCAGGTAGAAAGAACTGGAAACCGACCATGGGCGATTTCCGTTTAGATGCAGAGGGAAACTGGTAGTATCACAATGTTGGTAAAGGTAACAAGGCGGCAAAGATTGCTGTGCGGGATGTGTACGTAGAACGCTACCTTAAGCGCTATCGACGATTTCTGGGATTGCCAGAGTTGCCTGCTAAAGACGAAAGCATGCCTATGATCAAAACACTCAATGGCCGTGCGGGGGTGTCAGATCGACAGATCCGCGCCCTCCTCCAAGCCGTTTTTGATAAGGCCGCGGACAATATGCGTAACGAGGGTCGAGCCCTTCATGAGTTGGAAAGCCTGCGTTGCGCTTCGGCTCATTGGCTTCAGTCGAAATGCAGTCGATCGGTTTTGCGAAAACCTTCAAACCACCTGATTTAGAAACCCAAGACCACCCAGCTTTCGTGGACTGTCAGGTGCAACGCCAATCCCCACACCGCCTCCTCATCGGCAGTGCAGGTGACTTGGCAAGCTGGAGGTGACTTCAGTGGCGCAGCAGTTTGCGCAGGGGCACGCCGTCCTTGAGCACGGGCGACTTGATGACGATATAGCTGAAATACTTGGAGATACCAATGTTCTTGTCCAGCAGGCTCTCCACCACTTCCTGGTAATGCTGGATGCTGCGGGTCATGAAGCGCACCAGGTAGTCGTAACCACCACTGATCAGGTGGCATTCGAGCACTTCGTCTACCAGACGGATATTGGATTCGAACTTGGCGAAGTCTTCGCGTTTATGGTCGCTGAGGGTGATCTCGGTGAACACCGTGACCGAATCGGTAATCTTGGCCAGGTTCAAGTGCGCCTTGTAGCTGGAAATATACCCCGCCGACTCCAACCGCTTGACCCGTTGCAAACACGGGCTGGCAGACAAGCCCACGGCGTCGGCGAGACTGACATTGGTCATCCGGCCGTCCTTTTGCAGTTCAACCAGAATACTGATATCGATCCGGTCCAGTTTCACTTGCCCTTCCATTGCGTACCTCTTGACTGCCGTTTGTAAGACAATCTTCTAGCAAAATCAGCGCCGTAAAGACAGCTGATGCTGAGCCACCAGATCCGCCATGCTGCTGATGCAGTAATCCGCCGCGCACCGCGAAGGCTGCCGGGGCCGCTGGCGGCCGATCAAACAGCGGTCCAGCCTCCCGTGCGCCGCGACCGACGGTCGTGTCACATGCAGCACGGGATGCACATCCTCCGCTTGCTCGCTGAGCCATTGCAGGTCATCGGCCAGGGAAATGAAATCTTCCGGTGCAATACCCAGCCGCTCACACAACACACCACGATCCTCTGCGTCACGGTCGCCACGCACCAGTAGCCGATAGAACTTGCGCAAATACAGCATAGCCCCCGGTGCATCCTCGAACAGCGCCCAACTGCCGACGCTGCGGGCAAAGCTCATGCCCTCCTCCCAACTGGCGTGGAGCCCCCAGCGTTCGGCGAGTTGGCGGTGGGCAAAACACAGCAGGCCACTGAAGCCCAACTCGGCGAAGCGCGGGTAGAGATTCGCGACCACCGTGTTGTACTCGGCCAGCACCTGCTCCCTGGGCGGCTGCCCGCTACGGCTGTCGAGCAGCGGTTGCAAGGCGGCCAACACACCCGAGTCGCGGTCCACCAGCACTTCATCGCAATCGATCAGCAGCGCTCGATAATCTGTCAGTCCCATGTGGGGTCAAGTCTCCAATGATGCAGTCCACCCTGAACAAGCACAGGCTCAGTTCAAGACCCGTGCCAAGGCGCCGTCGAGTATCTGCAAGGCTTCGTCGACCTGGGCCTCGGTGGCCACCAACGGCGCGAGAAAGCGCAGCACGTTGCGATGCACGCCGCATTTGATCACCAGCAACCCGCCAGCGCGGACTTCATCGATCAGCCGTTGGTTGAGGTCGGCATCCGGCGTGCGCGCCGGGTCATCCTGGATCAGCTCGATCGCCAACATGAAGCCGGTGCCGCGCACATCACCGATACGCGGGTAGCGCGCCTGCAAACCAAGCAGGCCTCGGCGCAGGCGTTCGCCCAGCCGTTGGCCGCGTTCGAGCAGTTGCTCCTGCTCGAACGCGCTGATCACCGCCAGTGCCGCCGCGCACGCCAACGCATTACCGCCGTAGGTTCCGCCCAGGCCGCCAGGCAGCGGTGCATCCATGATGTGCGCCTTGCCGACTACACCGGACAACGGCAAGCCACCGGCCAGGCTCTTGGCCACGGTGACCAGGTCAGGCTGGATGCCCGCATGCTGGTAGCCGAACCAGGTCCCGGTACGGCCGAAACCGGTCTGAATCTCATCCAGGATCAACACGATGCCGTGCTTGTCCGCCAACGCACGCAGTGCCTGGAGAAACTCCACAGGCGCGGCAAGGAAGCCGCCGTCACCCTGCACCGGTTCGATGATGATTGCCGCGATCCTCTCTGGCGCCACCTGGGTCGCCAGCAGTTCATCCAGGGCTTTGAGTGCCAGCTCGCTGGTCACCCCGCGATAAGCATTCGGATACGGCGTGTGGAACACCTCCGGTGCAAACGGCCCGAAGTTCTGTTTGTAGGGTTGGCTCATACCGGTGAGCGTGGTGCCAAGCAGCGTACGACCATGGAAGCCGCCCCGAAAGGCGATCACCGCCGAGCGATTGGTGTAGGCGCGGGCGATCTTCACCGCATTTTCCACAGCCTCGGCGCCGGAGGTGAAAAACGCGGCCTTATAGGCTTCCTGCCCGCCGACCATTTCGCACAGCCGCTGTGCCAGGTCGAGGTATGGCTGGTAGGCCACCACCTGGAAGCAGGCGTGGGAGACCTTCTGCAACTGGGCCTGCACCGCAGCCACCACCTTGGGATGGTTATGCCCGATGTTCAGCACGCCGATCCCGCCGACGAAGTCCAGGTAACGCTTGCCATCCACGTCCCACAACTCGGCGCCCTGGGCACGGTCGATCACCAGCGGGTGAGCGGTCACCAGGCCACGGGGAACGAATTGATCGCGCTGACGGAGCAAATGAGGGGTTTCGTCGACCTTGCTATTCATGGCAGTTCCCATCGTGAATGCAGCAACCCGGAAAGTGGTTGCGATGTGGTTCAGAGTAAGGCTTGCAGGCAACCAACTACGCCGAACTTGGCCCGTGAGAAATTCGGATCGACTGTTTTGCCCCCACCTTTCAACAGATCCTGCGCCGGGCTTGGGGGATGATGAGGGCTACCCAAACCCTGCAGGAAATGCCCATGGCCTTGCTCTACAAAGCTGACCCGGTGCGCGGCCAACATTGGCAGGCACTGTTCGCCGCACACGCGCCGCAGATTGAATGGCGCGCCTGGCCCGACATCGGTAATGCCGAAGACGTGGACTACCTGGCCGCCTGGCAGGCGCCCGACAACCTCATGCAATTACTGCCCAACCTGAAAGTGCTGTTTGCTTTGTCGGCCGGGGTCGACCAACTGGACCTCTCCCGCCTCCCGCCCGGCCTGCCCGTGGTGCGCCTGCTCGACCCGGGCATCACCCGCGGCATGTGCGAATACGCCAGTTGGGCGGTGCTCAGCCTGCACCGCGATATGTTGCGTTACCGCCAGCAGCAAGCAGCGCGCTGCTGGCAGGCACACCTGTTGCAACCGGCCGTGAATCGTAGGGTCGGCGTGATGGGCTTGGGCACCCAGGCCCAGCAGATTCTGGCAACGTTGGCGCCGTTGGGGTTTGCGCTGTCGGGCTGGGCGCGCAGTGCTCATCAGTTGCCAGGTGTGGACTGCTACGCCGGTGAACACCAATTGCCGTCGTTTCTCAGCCAGTGCGATATTCTGTTGTGTGTGCTGCCGTTGACCGAGCAGACCCAAGGCATTCTCGACCGGCAGCTGTTTGCACAGTTACCGCGTGGGGCGGCGCTGATCAACATGGGCCGTGGCGGGCACCTGGTGGAGGAAGACTTGCTGGAGGCATTGGGCAGTGGGCAACTGAGCGGTGCAGTGCTGGATGTGCTGCAGGAGGAACCTGCGCCAGCGGATCATCGATTCTGGGATCACCCGCAGATTGTGCTGACGCCCCATATCGCAGCGATGACCCAGCCGGCGAGTGCGTTTGGGGTGTTGCTGGAGAATATCCGGCGTTATGAACGTGGGGAACAGATGGTGGGTGAGGTGGATCGGCGCAAGGGTTATTGACGCGTGGAGATCCAAATGCGGGAGAACCTGTCTTGATGTGGGAGCCGTCGAGCTTTAGCGAGGCCGCGATAGCGGTGGGTCACGCAACATCGATGTCGATTGTGCCGACGTCATCGCAGCTTCGCTGGGGCTCGGCAGCTGCTACGGTGTTAGTGCCAGGCCGCGCTCCTCCAGCAACCGCACAAAACTGTTCAAACTCTGCGATACCGTGCCCCGGCGCCAGATCAATCGAATGCGGGGTGTCAGCCAAAGATATTTCAACTGCCCCCTGCATTCGCGAGCAAGCCCGCTCCCACATTTTCGAGCTTGCTCGCTTTAGATCTGAAGCCTTTGGGCAATCGCCAGCCCGACATCCTGAGTAGAGCCCTTCCCGCCCAGATCTGGCGTTACCACGCCCTCGGCAATGACCGCCTCAATCGCCCGCAAGATCCCGTCATGGGCCGCCCGATACCGCGCCTCCCCATTGCCAAGGAAATCCAGCATCAACGCCCCCGACCAGATCATCGCTATGGGATTTGCAATGTTCTGCCCATAAATATCCGGGGCCGAACCGTGCACCGGCTCGAACAATGACGGAAAGCGCCGCTCGGGGTCGAGGTTGGCCGACGGCGCAATACCGATCGTCCCGGCGCACGCCGGCCCGAGGTCGGAGAGGATGTCACCGAACAGGTTCGACGCCACCACCACATCAAACCGGTCCGGTTGCAGCACAAACCGCGCGCACAGGATGTCGATGTGCTGCTTGTCCCAGCTCACTTCGGGGTAGTTGGCGGCCATCAATGCGGTGCGCTCATCCCAGTAGGGCATGCTGATGGAAATGCCATTGGACTTGGTCGCCGCCGTGAGCTTCTTGCGCGGGCGGGACTGGGCCAGGTCGAAGGCAAACTTGAGGATGCGGTCGACGCCGCGCCGGGTGAATACCGACTCCTGCAGCACGAATTCATGCTCGGTGCCCTCGAACATCTTGCCGCCCACTGACGAATATTCGCCCTCGGTGTTTTCGCGGATCACCACAAAATCGATGTCCCCCGGCTCGCGCCCGGCCAAGGGGCACGGAACCCCAGGGAACAGCCGCACCGGGCGGATGTTCACGTACTGGTCGAAGTCGCGGCGGAACTTGAGCAACGAGCCCCACAGGGAAATATGGTCAGGCACCTTGTCCGGCCAGCCTACGGCGCCGAAATAAATCGCGTCAAAGCCCTTGAGCTGCTCAAACCAGTCCTCAGGCATCATCTGCCCGTGCTCTAAGTAGTAATCGCAGTGGGCCCAGTCGAGCACCTCGATGCTCAGGTTCAAGTTCCAGAGACTGGCCGCCCGTTCCAGTACCCGCAGCCCTTCGGGCAGCACTTCCTTGCCAATGCCATCGCCGGCAATCGCGGCGATTCTGAATGCCTTGCTCATGGTGCATGCCTCGTGGGAATTCAGTTGAGCCCGCCGATGTGGAAGGCTTTGACTTCAAGGTACTCATCCAGGCCATATTTGCTGCCTTCACGGCCCAGGCCCGATTGTTTGATACCGCCAAACGGCGCCACTTCCATGGAGATGATCCCGGTGTTGAGCCCGACCATGCCGAACTCCAACGCCTCGCCAAAACGCCACGAGCGCTGCAGGTCCTGGGTGAAATAGTAGGCGCCCAGGCCATACGGCGTGGCATTGGCCAGGGCCAGCGCCTCGGCTTCATCCGTAAAGCGCATCAGCGGGGCCACCGGGCCGAAGGTTTCTTCATTGGCCAGCAACATGCCGGCGTGGGCGTCACTCAGCACCGTGGGCTGCACAAACTGGCTGTCACCCGTGGGGATCGCGCCACACAACAGCTTCGCGCCCTGGCTCAGGGCATCGTCGATATGCCGTGCGACCTTGTTCACCGCCGCCGGGTTGATCAGCGGGCCGATGGTCACGCCCTCCTCCAGACCGTTACCGACCTTGAGCTTGCTCACCTCCTCCACCAGGCGCGCGGCGAAACGCGCGTAGATACCGGCCTGTACCAGGATGCGGTTGGCGCACACGCAGGTTTGCCCGGCATTGCGGAACTTGCTGAGCATCACCCCGGCCACGGCCTTCTCCAGGTCGGCGTCGTCAAATACGACAAACGGCGCATTGCCGCCCAGCTCCAGGCTCAGGCGCTTGATGTGCTCGGCGCTCTGGCGCATCAGCAAGCGGCCAACGGCGGTGGAACCGGTAAAGGAGATCTTGCGCACCGCCGGGTTGCCGGTCAGCGCCTCGCCGATGCCGGCAGGCAACCCGGTGATCACGTTGAACACCCCGGCCGGAATGCCGACTCGCTCAGCCAGCACCGCCAGGGCCAATGCCGACAACGGGGTAAGGTCCGACGGCTTGACGATGATCGGGCAACCAGCGGCTAACGCCGGTGCGCATTTGCGGGTGATCATCGCGTTGGGGAAGTTCCACGGCGTAATGGCAGCGCACACGCCCACCGGCTGCTTGAGGGTCAGCAGGCGTCGGTCGCCGCTGGGCGCCGGCATGGTTTCGCCATAGACCCGGCGCGCTTCCTCGGCGAACCATTTGACGAAACCGGCACCGTAGCGAATCTCGCCCTTGGCTTCAGCGAGCGGCTTGCCCTGTTCCCAGGTCATGATCAGCGCCAGGTCATCGAGGTTGTCGAGCATGGCCTGGAACCAACGTTCCAGCAGTGCCGCACGCTCTGCTGCCGGGCGTGCGCGCCAGGCGGGCCAGGCCCTTTCGGCGGCGGCGATGGCGCGGTGGGTATCCACGGCGTCCATGGCCGGCACCCGCGCCAGCAGGTGGCCGGTGGCAGGGTCGCGGATGTCCAGGGTGGCGCCGCTGTCGGCAGCGATCCACTGGCCATCCACATAGGCGAGTTCAGCCAGGAGGCTGGGGTCTTGCAAGCGATTATTGAGCATGGTCGAGTCCTGATCCGAGACACGCTCCAGTCTAGGGAGGTGCCGCGAATCAGGATGCCGAAAGCGCAGATTAAGCAGCGTCCCGTGCTGAAATTGGCCCCAGGACGGCAGGCTCTGCTAGACCGTAAGCGAACCCAGCAAACCTTGCAAAAAGCGCTCGCCGGCGTCCATTTGGCTGATCTCGATAAACTCGTCGGGCTTGTGCGCCTGCTCGATCGAACCCGGCCCGCACACCACCACCGGCACATCCAGGCGCTGCTTGAACAGGCCGCCCTCGGTACCGAACGAGACCTTGGAAGTGCCGGTGCCTGGCGCGGCGAATTGCTTGAGAAAACGCACGGCTTCTACACTGGGGTGGGTGTCGAGGCCGGGATACACGTTGACGGTTTCGATCTCGATGGCCGCCACGCTGGACAACTTCTGTGCCTCGCGCACGATCACTTCAGCGCGCTCGCGCATCTGCTCCAGGAATTGCTCCAGATCGTCGGCCGGCAGGTTGCGCACTTCGAAATCCAGGGTGCACAGGTTAGGCACGATATTCAGCGCCTTGCCGCCGATGATCTGCCCCACATGCACGGTGCTGTAGGGCACGTCGTAGTCGCTGTCCTGTGCGCCATGGCGTTGCAGTTGCTGCTGGCTCTCGCGCAGGGCAGCGATAAAGTCGCACGCCACATGAATCGCATTGACCGAGCGTGGCGCCAGGGACGAATGGGCTTCCTGGCCCCGGCAATACGTGCGGTAAGAGCCCTTGCCCTTGTGGCCCAGCACAAACTGCATGTTGGTGGGTTCTCCGATCACGCACAGAAACGGCCGCGCCGGCGCCAGGTGCAGCACGTCGAGCAGGCGCCGTACGCCGACGCAACCGATCTCTTCGTCATGGGAAAGGGCCAGTTGCAGCGGGCGGTTCAGGCGGTGGTCGGCGGCATCCAGCATGGCGTCGATGGCCAGGGCGATAAAGCCCTTCATGTCGCAACTGCCGCGCCCATAGATGCGCCCGTTCTGCACGGTGGCGGCGAAGGCGGGAAAGGTCCAGGCCTGCCCCGCTGCCGGTACCACGTCGGTGTGCCCGGACAGCAACACTCCTGGCTGCTCCTTGGGCCCGGTGCTGGCGAACAGGTTGGCCTTCTTGCCGCTCTGGTCTTTGACGATCAGCGACTCGATGCCTTTGGTCAGCAGCAGGTCGCGCACGTAGTCGATCAGGGCCAGGTTGGATTCCGACGACACGGTGTCGAAAGCCATCAGCTGTTTGAGAATCTCGAGAACCCGGGGTTTCATGAGGCTTGGCTCCGTTGCTCGACAGGTGGGGCGAACCGGGTGATGGAGAACGGTTCGATCGGGGTACTGGTGCTCCCGGTGCCAAGCAGTTCGGCCATCACATCGCCGACGCCCGGGCCGAGCTGGAAGCCGTGGCCGCAAAAACCGAAGGCATAAAACAGGCCGTCGACGGTGCCGCTGGCGCCCATCACCGGCAGCGAGTCCGGCAGGTAGCCTTCGATGCCGCTCCACACGCGGATGATATTCAGGTTACCCACGCCCGGCAGCAGGCGGCGCATCTGGCTGACTTGGTTGAGGATGCTGCGCGGTTCCACATAGGCACGGCGGTTGAGCATGTCGGGCTTGCTACGGTAACCGCCGCCGATGACGATATTGCCCCGGGGAATCTGACGGAAGTAGATCACTTCTTCCGGGATCTTGGTGTAGACGCCGATCACTGTCGGCAATGCGTAGGGCACCGGCTCGGTCACCGCCATTTGCGGGCCGTGGGTGTCCAGCGGTACCGGTTCACCGAACTGCGCCGAGAGTTTCTGACCCCAGGCGCCGGCGGTGATCAACAGTTGCGCGGCGTGGAACTGGCGACCGTCGGTGGTGGAGACATGAAAGTCAGCGCCGACCTTCTGCACCTCAGCGACTTCAGTGCGTTCTTCAATTTGCGCCCCCAGGCGTCGTGCAGCCCGGGCAAAGGCTGGTGCGGCCAGGCGCGGGTTGGCGTGGCCATCGTGGGGCGCATAGGAGCCGCCCTTGACGTCCGGGCCGAGGAAGCCGAAGCGTTGATGCAGCTCGGCGCCACGATAAATTTTCAGGTCCAGCTGTTCAGCTTCCGGCGCGGTCGCGTAGGCTTCCAGCTCGGCGATTTCATCTTCGCGATAACACACGCGCATGTGGCCACTGGGAATGAACTCCAGGTCATCATCGATCAGTTCCGGCAGGCGCTTCCACAGCGCCCAGGAGCGGTTGGCCAGGGCCAGTTGACCAAGGAAGCGCCCTTGCCGGCGCACGTTGCCGAAGTTGACGCCACTGGCGTACTGGCCGATCTGGTCGCGCTCCAGCAGGATCACCGACAGCCCCCGACGCCGCAGAAAAAACGCGGTGGCCGAGCCCATCACGCCGCCACCGACAATCACTACATCGGCTTTTTGTACACTCATGAAGGCACCTCCTCGGTGATCAGCATCGACAAGGGTTTGACCGGCGCCTGGCCGCGCTGGCGCCCCACCTCCTGGACCTGCACGCCGGCAGCGGCGGCGATCACTTCAGCCCCGGCCTGGGAGCAATAACGCCCCTGGCAACGGCCCATGCCCACGCGGCTGAACGCCTTGGCGCGATTGACCTCGCAGGCGCCCTTCTCCTTCACCGTGCGGCGCAACTCGCCGGCACTGATCATCTCGCAGCGGCACACGATGGCGCTGTCTGGCAGGGCCCTGGCCTGTTCACTGGGCCAAGGGAACGCCTGGGCCAGGCCGAGGCGGAACTGGTCCATCACTGCCAAGGCCTGTTGTTGTTCATCACGCAAGCCGGTGTCCACCGGTTGTTGCTGGTCTTCCAGCAGTGCCAACGCCACCAGGCGCCCGGCGTGCTCGGCGGCATCCGCGCCGCGAATCTTCGAACCGTCACCGGCTGCATACACGCCCTTCACCGAGGTGCGTCCGGCGTCATCGGTGGCCAGCCACCATTGGCTGGAGGCTTGATCAAACGCCATGGCGCACCCGGCCAGATCGCCCAATTGCGTCTCGGGGCGCAGGTGATAACCCAGCGCAACGGCGTCCGCCTGCACCGTGACCACCCGCCCACTGCCCGTGGTGAACCGCACGCCCATTACACCCTTGGCGGCGTCGCCCATGACTTGCAGCGGCTTGATCCCCAGGTGCACCGCCACCTTGGCACGGTACAGTTGCGCCAGCAGCTTGATCCCGGTGAACAGCACGCCAGGCCGCGCCAACAGTTTGGGCATGGCTTTCAGGCGCAGGCTCAGTGGCGAGGTATCAAGCACGGCCGCCACCTCGGCGCCGGCCTTCACGTATTGGCTGGCAACCAGGTACAGCAACGGCCCGCTGCCCATGAACACCACGCGATGACCGATGGACACGGCCTGGTTTTTCAAGGCGATCTGCGCCCCGCCCAAGCTATAGGTGCCCGCCAGTTGCCAACCCTCGACAGGCATCAAGCGGTCGGTGGCGCCGGTGCACAGGATCAGTGCGTCATACTCCACGGTGGTATGGCGGCCCTGGCTCACGCAGCACAGTTGCCCCGGCGTGAGGTTCCACACCAGGGTGTCGGGGCGGTAGTCAATGGCGCCGCGCAGGCGATCGAAACTCTGGTGCAGGTCCTGGGCCTTGGCAGCCTCGCTGCCGTACAAGGTGGTGTAGTCGCGGGTGAACCCGTCGGGCTGGCGGCGGTAGATCTGGCCACCGTCACGGCGATTTTCATCAATCAGGATCGGCTTGATACCCGCCGCCAACAGGGTTTCGGCGCAGCGCACCCCGGCAGGTCCGGCGCCCACAATAACTACCCGTGCAGTGGCCATGTCGCCTCCGGTTGTGTGGTAACGATGTCCAGCCCGTCACGGACTTCATTGGAGCAGGCACGCAGGCGTTCACCGCTGCGGGTCCATATCCAGCAGTCCTGGCACGCGCCCATCAGGCAGAAACCGGCGCGGCGCCCGCTGTCGAATTCCGACTGGCGCAGCGCATTGCCCTGGGTCAGCAGCGCCACCATCAAGGTGTCGCCCTGCAAAGCCTCGATGGCTGCACCATCCACGGTCAGGCTGACCGTCGGCCGGCCCTGTTCGGCCAACCTCACAAAACGCCCCTTCATGCATAGGCTCCCAAGCTGTTGGTGGTGACGCCCCGCTGGGTATTCAGCAACTGGGCGCTGTCGTGGTGGCAAAGGATTTCACCGCCGTTGTCGAGGGCTCGGCGACTCGGCGCAGTGCGGTTGCACAGGCCGTCGACGCGTACCGGGCAGCGATTGAGGAAGGTGCACAGCTCCGGCACATTGGCCCGCTCGCCAATCGCTGGCAGCGTTTCGCACGTGGTGCCGCAGGTTTCCAGCCAGCCCTGGCGCAACTCGGGCACCGAGTGAATCAGCAGGTCGGTGTAGGGGTGGAACGGTGGCTCGGCAAACGACTGGCGGTTGCCGGCCTGCACCTTGTGGCCGCTGTACATCACCACAATGTCATCGCACAACGCACGCACGGTGGAGATGTCATGGCTGATAAACAGGTACGACACCCCCAGTTGCTGGCGCAGGTCCCGCAACAGTTCGAGGATCGCCGCGCCCACCACCGTGTCGAGGGCCGAGGTCACTTCATCACACAGGATCAGGTCGGGCTTGGCCGCCAGCGCGCGGGCCAGATTGACCCGCTGCTTTTGCCCGCCGGACAGCTCGTTGGGACGACGTTCAGCCAGGGTGCGCGGCAGGCGCACCAGGTCCAGCAACTCACCGACGCGCGCCTTCAAGGCAGCGCCCTTGAGACCGAAATACATCTTCAGCGGGCGGCTGAGGATGGTCGCCACGCTGTGCATCGGGTTAAGCGCGGTGTCGGCGTTCTGGAACACCATCTGGATCCGCCGGAACTGCTCCGGCGTGCGCTTAGACAGGTGGCCGCCCAGCGGCTGGCCATCGAACGTCAGCCCCCCCAGGGCCGGGGTCAACAGCCCCGCGACCACACGCGCCAAGGTGGACTTGCCGGAGCCCGACTCACCGATCACACCGATGGCCTGGCCACGACGCACGGTCAGGTCGATATCTTCCAGCACCCGAATCGCCGGCATGCCTTGCATGTTCTTGTTGCCGTAGCCGGCGGTGAGGCCGCTGATGGTCAGCAGCGGCACGTCTTCGGCAATCCCGCTGGGCGGGCGGATGGTCGTGTCGGGCCGTGCGGCGGCCAGCAAACTGCGGGTGTATTCGTGGGCAGGGGTCTTGAGCAGCGGCGCGGTGGCGCTCTGTTCGAGGATTTGCCCAGCGTTGAGCACCACGATCTGGTCGGCCATTTGCGCAACCACCGCCAGGTCGTGGGACACATACACCGCCGTGGCGCCACGCTCGCGCACCACGCGTTTGAACGCGCGCAACACATCGATCTGGGTGGTCACGTCCAGGGCCGTGGTCGGCTCGTCGAGTACGACCAGCACCGGGTCGCTGATCAGCGCCATCGCCGCCATCACCCGCTGCAGTTGCCCGCCGGAGACTTGATGCGGGTAACGCCGGCCAATGCGTTCGGGATTGGGCAGGGCCAGGTCGCGAAACAAGCCGATGGCCTTGGCTTCCAGCTCGACCCGGGTGCCCAGGCCATGAATCAACGCGCCTTCCACCACTTGGTCGATGAGTTTCTTGGCCGGGTTGAAAGCCGCTGCGGCGCTTTGGGCGATATAGGACACGCGATTGCCGCGCAGGCCCTGCAGCTGTTTTTCGCTCAAGGCAAGCATGTCGTGTTCACCGACCTGCACCACCCCGCCGGACAGGCGACAGCCGCGCCGTGCATAGCCGAGCAACGCCAGGGCGATGGTGGTCTTGCCCGAGCCGGACTCGCCAATCAGCGCCAGCACTTCACCTTTTTCAAGGGAAAAGCTCACGCCTTTGACGATTTCCACCTCGCCGCGCTCGTCTCCAGCAACGACACGCAAGTCTTCGACGCGAATCAATTGGGTCATTTCAATGGCCTCCCGTGCGTCGACTGCGTCGTGATGACAAGTAATCAATCAGCAGATTCACACCGATGGTCAGCGTGCCAATGGCCAACGCCGGAATGATGATGGCCAGCGCACCCTGATTGAGGCCGCCGATGTTTTCGCGCACCAGCGAGCCGAGGTCGGCGTCTGGCGGTTGTACGCCGAGGCCGAGAAAACTCATGCCGCTGAGCAACAGCACGATGTAGCCGAACCGCAGGCCCAGGTCGGTCAATACCGGGTTGAGTATATTCGGCAGGATCTCCATGCACGCCACGTACAAACGGCCTTCGCCGCGAGTGCGCGCAACCTGCACGTACTCCAGGGCCTCGATATTGACCGCCATGCTGCGGGCGACGCGGAACGAGCCTGGGATATAACTGATAACCGCCGTGCAGATCAGCAGCGTCACTGACGAGCCAAACGCCGAGACCATGATCAGCGCAAGCATTTTGCTTGGGATCGAGATAAAGGCATCCATGATGCGGCTGATGATCTCGTCCAGCCACTTGGGCGAGACCACTGACAGCAGCGCACACCCGGTGCCGAAGGTGCTGGCCAACAGCGCCGCCACCAGCGCCAGCCCGACGGTGAATCGCGCGCCTACCAATACCCGGCTGAGCATGTCACGCCCCAGGTAGTCGGTGCCGAACGGATGAGTGAGGCTGAAGCCTTCGAAGATGTTATCGGACACCACTTCACCCACCGGGTGGGGTGCCAGCCAGGGGCCGAACAGCGCCACCAGCAACCAGACGACGCACACAACGGCGCCCACCAGCCCCAACCAGGACGGGCCGCTGGAAACCTTGGCAAGGGCCAGCGCGGAAGACACAGGCTTGGATTTCGCAATGACCGGGTTCATTGGTTTCTCAGCCTCGGATTGGACAGGATTGCGCACAGGTCGGCGATCAGCACCAACCCCAGGTAGGCCGCGCAGAACAACATGGTGCACGCTTGTACCAGCGCCATGTCACGGTTGGTCACGGCATCGACCATCAAGCTGGCAATGCCGGGATAATTGAAGATGGTTTCGACGATCACCACCCCGCCCAGCAGGTACGACAGGCTGAGGGCGATGGCATTTGCGATCGGCCCGATCGCATTGGGCAGGGCATGGCGCAGCACAATGCGAATAGGGCTGACGCCTTTGAGTCGGGCCATTTCCACGTAGGCGCTGTCGAGCTGGTCAATCACCGCGGCGCGGGTCATGCGGGCCATTTGCGCGACGATCACGCAGCACAGCGTCATCACCGGCAAGGCATAGGTACGCATGAATTGCAGCGGTGAGGTGATGTCGCTGGCGTAAGACAGTGCCGACAACCAGCCGAGGTTGACCGCGAAAATCAGCACCGCCAGGGTTGCCACCAGAAACTCCGGCACCGCGACCATCGCCAGGGTAATAAAGCTCAGGCAGCTGTCGATGCGCCCGCCACGGCCCATCGCCGAGCCGATACCCAGTACCAGTGCCACCGGCACCGAGACCAGCGCCGTGGCGCCCGCCAGCATCAGGGTGTTGGGCACCCGGCCCGCCATCAGTTCACCCACCGGCATGGCGTTGGACACTGACACGCCCAGGTCGCCGGTGAGCAGGCTCATCAACCAGTGCAAATAACGCAATACACCGGGCTGGTCCAGCCCCAGCTTCAGGCGCAGTGCCGCCACCTGCTCAGGGGTCGCGAACTGGCCGAGGGATTGCTGCGCCGCGTCCCCTGGCAGCACCGCCGTGATCGCAAACACGACCATGGACACGATCAACAAGGTCACGGCCCCGGCGCCGAAACGCCGGGCGATCAACCACAGTGTATTGCCATTCATCGCACTGCCCTCCTCACGCGTCCAGCCACACCTGCTCGGCAAACATGTAGCCCATGAAACCGCCCAGCGGGTTGGTGCCGTATCCCTTGACGCGCTGGTCCACGCCGTCAATGTTGCTGATGAACACCGGCACGCCGATACCGCAGTGGTCGTGCACCAGGGTCTGCATGTCGCCATACATTTTGGCGCGCTTGGCGTCATCGTTTTCGCCACGGGCCAGCATCAACAGCTGGTCGAACTGATCGTTCTGCCAGCCGGATTCGTTCCACGGCGCCTTGGACTGGAAGAACTGCGAGAACATCACGTCGGCATTCGGCCGAGGGTTGATATTGCCGAAGCTCAACGGGTGCTTCATCCAGTGGTTGGACCAGTAGCCGTCGCTCGGCAGGCGGTTCACGTCCAGCTTGAGCCCGGCCTGTTTCGCCGACTGCTGCAACAGCACGGCGATGTCCACCGAACCGGTGGCGGCAGGCGATGCCATGACCGGCATGGTGATGCTTTCCATGCCGGCTTTCTTCAGCAGGAACCTGGCTTTTTCCGGGTCGTAGACCGTCTGCGGCAGATCGGCGTTGAAGTAACGCGAACCCGGTGCGATCGGGTGGTCGTTGCCCACCACGGCAAACCCACGGAACACCGCAGACTTGACCTGCTCACGGTCGAGCAGCAGCTTCATGGCCTGGGTGAATTCCGGGCTTTTGCCGGGTAACTGGTCCTGGCGAATGATCAAGTCAGTGTAGTTGCCCGACGGCGCATCCACGACTCGGTGCTTGGTACTCGCGGCGATGCGCGTGGTGGAACGCGGGTTGACCTCGTTGATCATGTGCACGTCGCCCGACAGCAACGCGTTGACCCGCGATGGCTCGTCGGCGATGGCAATGAACTCGATCTCGTCGAGGTACGGCAAGCCCGGTTTCCAGTAGTTCTTGTTGCGCACGGCAATCGAGCGCACACCCGGCTTGAACTCACCGACAGTGAACGGGCCGGTGCCGATGCCTTTGTTGAAGTCGGTGGTGCCCTCGGGAACGATCAACAAGTGCGACACGGCGAGGATCGAAGGCAACTCGGCGTTGGGCGCGCTAAGGCGAATTTGCACCTCGTTCGGCCCGCTGGCCTTGATCTCGGCGAACTGCTCCATCAGCGGCATGACTTTGGAGCCGGTAAGCGGGTCTTTGTGGCGGTTCAGGGAGAACACCACGTCGGCGGCGGTCAGGGCCTTGCCATTGTGAAAGGTCACGTCTTTGCGCAGGGTGATGGTCCACACCGTGGCGTCGGTATTGTCGATGCGCTCAGCCAGTTCCAGTTGCGGCACCAGGTGCTTATCGAAACGGGTCAGGCCGTTGTAGAACATGTAGTGGCGTGCATAGTCGGTGGACAGCGCGCCCTTGGCCGGGTCGAGGGTGTCGGCGGTGGAGCTGGACATGCCGGCCACGCGGATCTTGCCGCCCGGCTTGCCTTTGCCCTCAGTGGCCGCTTCATCGGCGAACAATTTGCCGGCGGCGCCGAACAGGCTGCCCGCACCAGCGGCGGCGACGCCCGCAACGCCGAGCATTTGCAGGGCATTGCGGCGCGACATGCCACGGTTGAGACTTTCGAACACCCGCAGGCTTTCCTGGCCGGAGATGAGCTCGGGTGTGTTTTTGTTGTCAGTCATAGCAAGGCTACCTGTCGATAATCGGAAGAATCGAGTGCTCACGGATGTCCGGAGCGTCCTGGAAACGCAAACGACGGTCACGCAACAACGGCAACTCAGTGCAAATAGTCCTGGAAACGGTAATAGGCGCCCACGAACGGCAGGAACCAGGGTTTGCCGAAATGCCCGGGAATCGCCGGCCATTCCAGTTCACCCCACGGGTTGGCCGCCGCGTTGCCCGCCATGACGTCAGCCATGACCTGGCCCATGTGCGCGGACATCTGCACGCCATGGCCGCTATAGCCCATGGAATGGAACACGCCGCCGTGCTGGCCGGCGCGGGGCAGGCGGTCGGACGTCATGTCCACCAGGCCGCCCCAGCAGTAGTCGATCTTCACGTGCGCCAACTGCGGGAACATGTTCAGCATCGCCGCCTGCAGCACCTTGCCGCTCTTGGCGTCGGAGACGCTGTCAGACATGGCAAACCGGGCACGCCCGCCAAACAGCAGGCGGTTGTCCGGGGTCAGGCGAAAATAGTTGCCGATCATGCGGCTGGTCACGTAGGCGCGGCGCAGCGGCAGCAACTGATCGATCAACGCTTGGGGCAAGACTTCGGTGACGATGACAAAACTGCCCACCGGCACAATGCGCCGACGGTACCAACCGAGGTCGCCATGCTGGCAGGCGCCGGTGGCCAGCAGCACTTGCCCGGCGTGCAGCGAGCCTTTGGCGGTGTTGACCTGATAGCCACCGGCCTGGGCCTTCCAATCCTTGACGGAAGTGTGCTCGTAGATCATCGCGCCGCGCCGCGCGGCCGCCTCGGCCAGGCCAACCCCGAAGCGACCGACATGCATCTGCACGCCGTTGCGCTGCAGCAAGCCGCCGTGGAACTGGGTCGAGTTGACTTCTGCACGGGTCTGTTCGGCGCTGAGCAACGCGACATCGGCATCCACCTCCTGGCGGATCAGCTCACAGGTGCGGGCCAGGCCTTCGTAATGCAGGGGCTTGGCCGCCAGCTTGAGCTTGCCGTTGCGCACCAGGTCGCAGGCAATCCCTTCCTGCTCGACCAACGAAACGACGGTCTGCACCGCGCTTTCATAGGCCTGGTAATAGGCGCGCGCCTTGGCGGCACCGAGGCTGGCGTGCAGCCCGGCATAATCCTGGGCCACGCCGGTGTTGCATTGGCCACCGTTGCGCCCAGAGGCCTCGCCGATCACACGGCCGGCGTCGAGCACCACCACACTCGCCCCTTTGCTCGCCAACGCACGCGCCGCCGCCAGGCCAGTGAAGCCACCACCTACCACAGCCACATCGACCTGCCCGGGCAAGCTGCCCAGTTGGGCACCGGTGAACGCCGGTGCGGTGTCGAGCCAATAGGATTCACTGCCCATGCTTTACCCCTTGGTGTGCTGTTACAGACCGACCAACGCTGGCAGCCCACCGATATCGGTGATCTGCTGGTAACCGTAAAACGCATTGCCTGGCACTTCGTGGCCACGGGCAACGAACGCTTTGTTTTTGATTTTCATGTCATGGGCCGGCATCAGGTCATAACGGAAGCTGGAAGACACATGCAAGATGTCGTCCGGGCCGCAACCCAGGTTATCGAGCATGAATTCGAAGGCGGCCAGGCGCGGCTTGTAGGCCTGGGCCTGTTCGGCAGTGAATACTTTGTGGAATGGCGCGCCGAGCTTGTCGACGTTGGACATGATCTGGCTGTCGCTGGCATTGGAGAAGATAACCAGGGGAATCTTGTCGGCAATCTTCGACAGGCCGGCCGGCACGTCCGCGTGGGGGCCCCAGGTCGGCACGGCGTCGTAATACAGCTGGCCTTCCTCGCGATACTCGATACCCCAGCGCTTGCAGGTACGGGCCAGGGCGGTCTTGAGAATTTCGTCGTAGGGGCGCCAGTCGCCCATGACCTGGTCGAGGCGGTAGGCCGAGAAGTCCTTGACGAATTGGTCCATCTGCTGAGGGGTGACACGATCAGCGAAGAGCTCGCGGGTCATGGTGCCCATATGAAAGTTGGTCAGCGTACCGTAGCAGTCGAACGTAATGAATTTGGGACGAAGAAAGCTCATGGAGTGCGGTCCTGAAGTTCGTTGAGTGTGACAAGCGTTCACTGCCCTGGCGGCGGCTCCGCCTCGTTGCAGCACAGGTTCATTACACCACTGTGAAATCAGCATATGCCGTCTAAAAAGACCTTCGCTCAATACAAACCACCGTTTTGGTGGCTGGGCTCAGCAGACTTTGCGGTGCGCGCCAGGCTTGGGCAGGGCCTGTGTTTGTGCGCTTTTTGGGGGCTTTGAGGGGCAGAAAGGCTTAAGGACGGGGGTGGGGGCGGCAGAAAGTGTGGCTGGCCGGGATTGCTTGCGTGGCCGTGACCGCGCTATGGAGATGTACCCGGAAAACACCCTTGGCATTTGCTGCTGCCCCCCTACCCCAATTAAGTAGTAACTGTGGCCGCGCAACACACAGCCCAAGGAATCTGCCGAATATTCCCGACCCACTTGCCAGCCTCTAAAACAGGTGGGATACAAGCATCCTCGTGCTGAACAATACGCTCTAATGGAGGCTCGCCATGTCCGCCCTGCCACACCCTGCTTATGTATACCGCCCCATGACCGCGGCCGACCTGCCGGCCGCCCATACCTTGTCGGTGCAACTCAAATGGCCGCACCGCCTGGAAGACTGGGCCATGTTGCAACGTGTCAGCGACGGTTTCGTGGTGATGGATGGCGAGCGCCTGATCGGCAGCGCCTTCGCCTGCCCCCAGGGCGACTACGCCACCATCGGTTTGGTGATCGTGAGCAATGACTACCAGGGCCAG
Source organism: Pseudomonas sp. NFX183 (assembly GCF_047943075.1). Lineage (NCBI taxonomy): Bacteria > Pseudomonadati > Pseudomonadota > Gammaproteobacteria > Pseudomonadales > Pseudomonadaceae > Pseudomonas > Pseudomonas sp. NFX183. The sequence continues at coordinate 5,475,037 of NZ_CP181333.1, forward strand.
GGCATCGGCCGTCGTTTGATGGAAAAAGCCCTCGCCGCCTGCGATGCGCGCACGCCGGTCCTCAACGCCACCCTCGCCGGCGCCCCGCTGTATACCAGCCAGGGGTTCGTCGAATTTGGGCGAGTGCAACAGCATCAGGGCCAGGCGTTGGTGCCCGCCCTGCCGGGACTGGCCGATGGCGAAACCTGCCGCGCCCTGCACGCCGACGACCACCCCGGCCTGCTCGCGCTGGCCAAAGCCGCCAGTGGCCTGGACCGCCGCGAAGTACTGCGCGACCTGCAGGTGGAGCACGCGGTGGGCATCGAGCGCGATGGCCAGCTACGCGGCTTCGCCCTGCTGCGGCCGTTTGGTCGTGGGCGCTGCATCGGCCCGGTGGTTGCCGAAAACATCGATCAGGCCAAGCACTTGATCGCGGTACTGCTGGCCCAGGTGCCGGATGCCTTTGTCCGCATCGACATTCCCGTCGCCTGCGGCCTCAGCGACTGGCTCGAATACGCCGGGCTGAAGAACATCGACACCGTCGCGCAGATGGCTCTGGGCACGCCGCCCCGGGCCAGCCACGGCGTACACCCCTTTGCCCTGATCACTCAGGCGATCGGCTGACTTTCCTCCCGGAGCATTCCCCATGTCATCTCCCCGTATCCTGCTGTTGGCTCGCGCCGACGGCAGCCGCGTTGCCACGTCTTTCAATACCGGCGCCTTGAGCGCGCTGGACCCCTTCGGCGACACCCGCCAACTCGCCTGGCTGGGCGATGATGGCGTGTCCGCAGGGCTGGTGACATTCAGCGGCGAAGCCGTGATCGAAGGCTTCCCCCACAGCGAAACACTGGTGGTACACGCAGGCCATGTGCTGCTCGGCAGCGCAGACCAGACACTGGAGCTGGGGGTCGGCAGCAGCGCCGTGATCGGTCGTGGCACACGCCTTACAGTGCAGGCGAGCGCAGGCAGCCAATGGGCGTTCTGCGCCGTCGACCAAGCCGATGCTCCGGCGCGCCCGGGCCTGACCTTGCTTGCCCCGCATACCCTGCTCAATCCCTCCGCCGCGCCCGAACCACAGATCCTGATCGGCCCTACCCCGCAGTGCCGCGCGTTCAACCTGTTCGATGATGAGGTTACTGAGCTGCGCATCGGCATCTGGGATTCGACGCCCTACGCCCGCCACGGCCGCCCGCACAAACTGCATGAATTGATGCACCTGCTCGAAGGCAGCGTCACGCTGCAAGACGACGAGGGAGTTGCGGTGACGGTCAACCGTGGCGACACGGTATTCGTGGCCAAAGGTGCGCCGTGTGCCTGGAACAGCACGGTGTATGTACGCAAGGTCTACGCCGTGAAATAAGGCGCAAATCAGGCTTTCAGCGCCTCCTCCATAAACGCCACCAATGCCTGGACGCGCGGGCTGCGAAGCTTTCGCGACGGCACCAGGAGGATGATCGGCGCACTGTCAAAACTCCAGTCTGCCAACACGCGCACCAGGCTGCCGCTGGCAACGGCGTCGCTGACATCCCACTGCGAACGCAACACCAACCCCAAGCCTTGCTCGGCCCATCGCCGGGCAACGCTTCCATCATTGCTCAGCAACGCCGGCTCCACGCGCAGCGTCTTGCGGCCCTGCCCCTTGCGCAGGTGCCAGAGCGTAACGTCCTCATCATTTTCACGAATGCAAATGCAGCGATGGGACGCCAGTTCGTCCGGTGATGACGGTACACCGTGGGCTTGCAGGTAGGCTGGGCTCGCGCATAGCCAACGTTCGTTTGGCGTGAGCGACCGCGCCGTCCACAGGCTGTCGTTGAGATGGCCGATGTGAATCACCGCATCGCTGTCATGACGATCAGGCCAGGGGGTCTCGCGCAGATCCAGGTGCAGGCACAGCTGGGGGTGCATCCTGGCAAAACGCGCCAACAGCGGTGCGATTCGCTGCCGACCATAGCCAAATGGCGCCGCCAACCTCAAGGTGCCCACCAGCGTTTCGTCCTTTTGCCTGAAGGACTCCGGCAGCGCTTCGAGCTGCTCCAGCAGCAGCGCACTTTCTCGCGAGAACCGCTCGCCATCTGCCGTAAGGCTGAGGCGTCGGGCGTCGCGATTGGCCAGGGTCAGCCCCAGCAAGGTCTCCAGTTTACGCAGGCGCATGGAGAGCGCCGGCGGAGTGACGTTCAGGGCTCGGGCCGCAGCGCTCAGTGATTCAGAGCGCGCAAGGGTGACGGCCAGACGCAGGTCTTCGATAGAAATCATTCAATTTTACTTAATGATTGATTAGTCATGATTGAACCACAACTTAAGGACAGCTGAGTAGAGTGCCGCCTGTACCCAGTCACTCGAGTTCCGCCATGTCCATGCAGATTGCCTCCCTAGACACACCTGTCGCACTCATCGACCTTACGCGAATGCAGCACAACATCCAGCGTATGCAAGAGCGCATGGGCACCCTTGGCGTACGTTTGCGCCCGCACATCAAAACCAGCAAGTGCTTGCCGGTGATCCAGGCACAGATTGACGCAGGCGCCAGCGGCGTCACGGTTTCCACCCTCAAAGAGGCCGAGCGTTGTTTCGCCGCAGGCATCAGCGATGTGTTCTACGCCGTTGCCATAGCGCCGGGCAAACTGCCTCAGGCCCTGGCCCTGCGGCGCAGAGGCTGCAACTTGAGTCTGCTCACCGACAGCGTCTCAGGCGCTCGCGCCATCGTCGCGTTCGCACAGCAACATGACGAACGCTTCGACGTATGGATCGAGATCGATTGCGACGGCCATCGCTCAGGCCTGGCCGCGCAAGACCCTGTGCTGATTGAGGTGGCGTACCTCCTCAACGACGGCGGTATGCACCTGCGGGGGGTGATGACCCACGCGGGCTCCAGTTACGAGCTGGACACCCTCGAAGCCCTGCAGGCGCTGGCCGAACAGGAACGTGCCCTCTGCGTCAGCGCCGCCCGCACCATCCGCGAAGCCGGGCTGGCGTGCGCCGAGGTCAGTATCGGCTCAACCCCCACGGCCCTCTCGGCCCTGAACCTGGACGGTGTCACCGAAGTGAGGGCGGGCGTGTATGTGTTCTTTGACCTGGTGATGCGTAACATTGGCGTGTGTCAGGCCGACGAGTTGGCACTCAGCGTACTGACCACGGTGATCGGCCATCAGCCGGACAAAGGCTGGATCATTACTGACGCCGGCTGGATGGCCATGAGCCGTGACCGTGGCACACAGCGCCAGCGCCAGGACTTCGGTTATGGCCAAGTGTGTACCGAAGCCGGCGACTGGATCGACGGTGCGCTGGTCACGGGCGCCAACCAGGAACATGGCATCGTCACCCTGGGCACCGCCGCCATTGACGACCTTGTTACGCGCTTCCCCATCGGCAGCCGGCTGCGCATCCTCCCCAACCATGCCTGCGCCACCGGCGCGCAGTTCCCGGACTATCACGCCGTGGACGCCAAAGGCGGCGTACACATCTGGAGCCGCCTCCATGGCTGGTAATCAATCAGGTTCGAAAAGCCAGGTGCTGATTATCGGTGGCGGCATCATGGGCGCCTCGTCGGCGTTTTTCCTGCGGCGGCGCGGCTGCTCGGTCACGCTGCTGGAACGCGACCAGATCGGTCAGTACGCCAGCGGTGTGAACTTCGGCAACGTGCGCCGCCAGGGCCGCTACCTGGGGCAACTGGAGCTGGCCAATCGTTCTTGGGCGCTGTGGAAACGCCTGCCCGAGCTGATCGATGACGACCTGGAGTTCATCCCCAGTGGCCACATGCGCGTGTGCTATCGCGAAGATGAAATCGCTGAACTTGAGGCCTACGCCGCCGCGCCGGAAGCCGCGCAACTGGACTTGAAAATCTATCGTGGCGCCGAGCTGCACCGGCGCTTTGGTTTCCTCGGCCCGGAGGTGAAAGGCGGCTCCTATGCGCCTCACGATGGTCACGCCAACCCGCGCCTCGCAGCGCCGGCGTTTGCCCGTGCAGCCCGGCGTCTCGGGGCACGAATCGAGGAAAAGACCGAAGTCGCCGACGTGGAAAAGGTCAATGGTTTATTCCAGGTCACCACCACCGACGGGCAGTTGTTCGTCGCCGAGCAGCTGTTGATTACAGCCGGTGCCTGGGCTGCCCGCTTGTCCGAGCGCTTTGGTGAGCCGGTACCGCTGGAGCCCAACGGCCCGCAGATGTCGGTCACGGAACCGGTGCCCTACGCCTTGCCGACCGTGATCGGTGTGTTCACCAAAATCAAGGAAGAGGTGATCTACTTCCGCCAGATCCCGCGCGGCAACATCATCATCGGCGGCGGCAACCGCTGTACGCCGGACATGATCAACCGACGGGCGTTTTTCAAACCCGAAAGCCTGCTCAACCAGATGCGCCAAATGCGGCGACTGTTACCGGGGGCCGAGAAGCTGAACATCATTCGTGTGTGGAGCGGTATCGAGAGCTACACCCCGGACTCCCTACCGGTGATGGGCCCGAGCGGCAGCGTGGACGGGTTGTTTTATGCCTTCGGCTTCTGTGGGCACGGCTTCCAGCTCGGCCCGGGCGTGGGGGATGTAATGGCCGAGCTGATCAGCACCGGCAGCACCAGCACCTTGATCAGCCCCTTCGATATCCGGCGGTTTACCCAACCTTCTACGGTGCCTGCAAACGCCCCCACTACAGGAAAACTGATATGAGCCACTCCTACGTTTATCGCACAGTCACCGCCGCCGACATGCCCGCCGCCCACGCACTGTCCGTGCACCTGAAATGGCCTCACCGCGAGGAAGACTGGGCGATGGTGCAGCGCACGTCCGAAGGCTTTGTCGCCGAACATGAGGGTAAGCTGGTGGGCGTGGCGTTCGCCTGCCATCAGGGGGCTTATTCCTCCATCGGTCTGGTGATTGTGAGTGAACAACACCAAGGCAAAGGCATCGGGCGCCAGCTGATGAACCTGTGCCTGGACGCTACGGGCCCGCGTACGCCGATCCTCAACGCAACCGAATCAGGGGCGCCGCTGTACACCAGCCTGGGCTTCGTCGACTTTGCGCACATTCAGCAACATCAGGGCGTACCGCACGCTCCGGCACCAATGCCGTTGACCCGGCATGCGCACTGTCGCGGATTGAGCCTGGCTGATTACCCCACGGTGATCGAACTGGCCAATGCCGGCAGCGGCCTGGACCGCAACCAGGTACTCAACGACCTGCTGTCTACGGCCGAGCACGTGGTCGGCATTGAGGTCGAAGGGCAACTCAATGGTTGCGCCCTGCTCCGCCGATTTGGTCGGGGCCATATCGTGGGTCCTGTCGTTGCACACAATCAGGAACAGGCCCAACAGTTGATCACTCACCTGCTGCGGTTGATCCCGGGTCAGTTCGTGCGCTTCGACATTCCCACCGCCTGCGGGTTGGCCGACTGGCTGGAGAGCCTGGGGCTGCCATGCGTCGACAAAGCGCCGCGAATGGTACGGGGTGTGCCCCCGCAATCAAGCGGCGGCATCAACCAGTTTGCGCTGGTGACGCAAGCAATCGGCTAGGTCGCAAAGCCAGCCTGCCAGATTCAGCAGATTATCCCTTGCAGCGTTGAATAACGGCATCTTCGGGCTGAAACCTTTTGCTAGCTTAGCGAGACACCGGGCCTTGCTGTTCGCAGGGCCTATTGCCGCTCCAGGGAGCCAGTTGGATGACCATACACGCGTCGAACAAAACGTCTCAGCAGCTTTATATCGACGGCTGCTGGGTTTCCCCGACCATTGCCGCCAGTTTGCCGGTGGTCAACCCGGCCAATGAGGAGGTGGTTGCACAGGTCGCAAGCGGGTCTGCCGAGGATGTGGATCGTGCCGTTGCGGCAGCACGTGCGGCGTTCGCCGGTTGGTCTGCAACGCCCGCGGCATCTAGGGCGTTGGTGCTTGGGAAAATCCACGAGCTTATCCTTGAGCGCAAAGAGCAGCTTGCACAGGCGCTCTCCTTGGAAATGGGCGCCGCCATCGGCTTCGCTCGGGCAATGCAAGTGCCGTTGGCGGCCGAACACGTTCGGGTCGCTCGTGATTTGCTGTCCAGCTATCGCTTCCAGACGGTGGAAGGCGGTACCGCCATCCAGCGCGAGCCCATAGGCGTCTGCGGTCTTATCACGCCGTGGAACTGGCCGTTGTATCAGATCACCGCCAAAGTCGCCCCGGCCATCGCCGCAGGCTGCACCGTGGTCTTGAAACCCAGCGAACTGTCGCCGCTGAGTGCCCTGCTGTTTGCACAACTGGTGCATGACGCAGGCCTGCCGCCCGGGGTGTTCAACCTCGTCAATGGAAGCGGTGCCCAGGTTGGCGCAGCCATGGCGGCACATCCGGATATCGATATGATCTCAATCACCGGCTCCAACCGCGCAGGCGCGCTGGTTGCCCAAGCGGCAGCCCCTACGGTGAAACGCGTCACCCAGGAACTGGGGGGCAAGTCGCCGAATGTGTTGCTGCCCGACGCCGACTTCGCCAAGGCCGTACCGCTGGGGGTGATGTCCGCGTTTCGCAACGTCGGGCAATCGTGCAGCGCTCCGACCCGCATGATCGTGCCAAAAAACCGTTTGGCCGAGGTCGAAGCCCTGGCGGCGGCGACTGCAAATGCGCTCATCGTTGGCGACCCGCAATCGGAAGACACGCAATTGGGGCCCATCGCCAACGAAGCCCAGTTCAATCGCGTCCAGGCGATGATCCAGGCAGGCCTCGACGAGGGTGCGAAACTGGTGTGCGGTGGGCCTGGGCGTGTGCTGGGTTTTGACAAGGGTTTTTATACCCGCCCCACGGTTTTCTCCGACGTGAACAGCGCCATGCGCATTGCCCAGGAAGAAATCTTCGGCCCGGTGCTGTGCATCATTGCGTATGAGACGGTGGATGAAGCCGTCGCCATCGCCAACGACACGGTATACGGTTTGGGCGCCCACGTTCAGGGCCACGACTTGACGCAGGCACGTGCCGTGGCGTCGCGTATTCGTGCGGGCCAAGTGCACCTGAACTACCCCGCGTGGAATCCGATGGCGCCGTTTGGTGGCTACAAGCGCTCAGGGAATGGTCGGGAGTATGGCGTGCAGGGGTTTGAGGAGTATTTGGAAACCAAGGCTATTATTGGATTTGGTGAATGAGTCATGGGCCTGTGGCGAGGGCTTAATTTTGCAGGCATGGAAAAGCCCAAGCGTTACCGTTTGGGCTAAGTCATTGAGCTATATGGTTGGGACGGAGTGATTCGAACACTCGACCCCTGGCACCCCATACATGGCGTAGGCAGATATGCACCTGGCCAAGGCGGCGATACTCTAAGAGTTGAGATCCTTGGCGCGGCCCAGGTTGCCAAATTCCTGTGCTTCGCACGCAGTGATCGCATAGGGGCCGAAACCGACCAACTCCGATTAGGCTTGTTGCACCTCGCCGCTCATGCCGGCGTCATTGTTGAAAGCCCGGAGTACTTGGGGAATGGCGACATTAGCGAACGTACAGGTTTGTCCAAGTCCACGACCAGTCGCCTGACCCAGACGCTTATCCGCAGCGGCATGCTCGTGTACGAGGAAACGGAGATTGCTGACGCCTGCGAAAGCGTGCGACTTCGAGGGTATTGCGCTGCTTCCTGGCAGGCCGAAGTTGTGACCATTTCCACGCCACTTGGCATACGTAATTATCAGGACCACATATTGAATATCAGCGTATCGACCCCTAAGTCGATTGAAGCAGTGATCGCTCAATATGCCAAACCATTGATGGCGCTGGCTGACAAAATTCGAGCCAGTTTCTTCGATAGCGACGGACGCTAATCACGGGCTGAACAGCCTGGCCAACAAGCCGAATTCAGCCTGCAATAAAAAAGAACGCGGTCAATGGCGGTCGACGGGTGGTGTTCATTTCGCACAAGAAACGGTTCCAGCGGATACTTGAAACGCGAAGGCGCGTTCTCAATACTTTTCAACAAAACGGCTTCAACTCAGAAGTCCGCCACCTTACCCCAGGCGGACGTCTGAAAACGGTCTGGGTGATAAGGACGCGGATCAACAATGGGGGTCATACCGCTGACGATATCGGCAATCAGATGACCCGCGCCCGGACCAATACCAAAACCATGCCCGCTGAACCCTGCCGCGATCACCAACCCTGGCAGGCTGGCCATTTCGCCGATACCGGGAACACCGTCCGGCGTACTGTCCACATAGCCGGCCCAGGACGCCTTGATCGACGTTCCTTGCAAAGCCGGCACCAATTGCACCGCGCGCTTGTAAGTCAACGCAACTGTCGAGGCATCAGCGCTTGGATCGAGAATTCGCATTCTCTCCATCGGCGTGGGCTGGTCCAGGCGCCAGCGCTTCAAGCTTTCGTGGCCTGCGTGCCAGCCTTCCAGCCCCCCAAGCGCAAGGTTGCGCCAGCGGCGCTGAAACATCGGCAAGAATTGCGTAGAGAACCCCAGCAACTGCGGAGTGATGTCGACTCGACCTCGTCCGCTGATCGCCAGCGTGTAACCGCCATCGAAGCGGCGGGTCATGGACGCGCCAGCGGTATGCAGCGCACTGGGAATTTCCTGGCTCGGAGCGGTGACCGAAAGAACGGTCTGACGAATCGTCGCTTGCGGGAACCGAATACCGTATTGGCGGCAGAACGACGAAGCCCAGGCGCCGGCGGCAAGCACCGCGAGCCGGGTGCGTATGGTGCCTTTTTCGGTGATCACCGCCGACAATCGACCGCCTTCGGTCTCGACGCCCCGCACGGCGCAATCCTGGTGCACGCTACTGCCCAGTGCCATGATCGCGCATGCGACCGCGGGGGCTGCGCGGGAAGGGTCGGCTATGCCATCGGTGGGCGCAAATACCCCACCCCTCCAAGACGTGCCAGTCGCCCTGCCACGCTCTGCGGCCTGCTCGGCGGTGAGCATCTGGGTTTGCACGTTGACCGTACGCGCAAACTCGCCCCAGCGCGCCCACCCTTCCAGCTCCTCGTCGTTGTTGCTTAGGTAAAGTAAGCCGCACCGCGTAAAACCGGTCTGCTCACCGGTTTGTGCGGCGAATTGCTCCCACAGTTCAAGGCTTTTGGTGGCCATCGGCAACTCACGCGCATCGCGATTCTGCTGACGGCACCAGCCCCAGTTACGGCTTGATTGCTCGGCGCCTATGCGGCCCTTTTCGACCAGCGCGACCTTCATGCCGCGTCTGGCAAGATAATAGGCGGTAAAGGCGCCGATGATACCGCCGCCGATCACGACCACATCGGCCTCTGCCGGCAGATCGGCAGAGGTATGCACGGGAATCAAGGGTGCTGGCATGTTCTAGTTATCCAAATGGGGTCAGAAGAGTGACCTGTTGCTAAAGCCCGACCAGTCCGGCCAGCCCGCCGATATCCGGGATCTGGTGGTAGCCGAAGGCAGCATTGGCCGGCTGTTCATGCCCCCGGGCCACGAAGGCTTTGTGCTTGATCTTCATGTCGTGGGCCGACATCAGGTCATAGCGAAAGCTCGATGAAACATGCAGCACATCCTCCGGCCTGCAGCCCAGGTTATCGAGCATGAACTCGAAAGCCGCCAGACGTGGTTTGTAGGCCTGGGCCTGCTGGGCGGTGAAGACCTTGTGAAACGGTGCGCCGAGCTTGTCGACGTTGGACATGATTTGTTCGTCCATGGCGTTGGAAAAAATCACCAGGGGAATCTTGCCGGCGATTTTCGCCAGACCCGCCGGCACGTCGGGATGCGGTCCCCAGGTCGGCACGGCGTCGTAGTACACCTGGCCTTCGTCGCGGTATTCGATGCCCCAACGCTTGCACGTGCGCGCCAAGGCTATCTTGAGAATCTGGTCATAAGGCAGCCAGTCACCCATGACCTGGTCCAAGCGATAGGCCGCGTAGTCCTTGATGAACTGGTCCATTCGCTCAGCCGGGATGCGATCGGCAAACAGATCGCGCGTCAGGGCTGCGGTTTTGAAGTTGGTCAATGTGCCGTAGCAGTCGAAGGTAATGTACTTGGGGCGAAGAACGCTCATGAATGCGGTCCTTAATCAGTGCTGAGGTCATTACGGCGCAAGCCGCTGTGGGGTGCCGAGCATCCGGCCCTCATGAATTTATTACATCACCATGAGGCCGTGCATAAGCGCTTAAACGCTGGGTTACTTGGTACAAACTACCGTTTTAAAGGCACGCCCCAGCAGCTTTATCGAGGCGCCTGGGTGGGCTTTACAACTCGGCAAAAGCGCTTTCCAAGGCGTCCAGCAGCCGACCCGCCTCCCTTGCTGTCCAGATCAAGGGCGGGCGAATTTTCAGAATGCTCGCATCGGGTCCGGTCGCAGAAATGAGCACGCGCTTTTCCCGCAGATGGTTGACCAGGCGCAAAGCGATCTGCATGTCCGGCGTTTTGCTGGCCCGGTCCTTTACCAGCTCGACCGCGAAGTACATGCCGGTGCCTCGCACGTCGCCAATCTGCTCGTACCGGGCAGCCAGGTCGTTGAGACCCGCCATGATCAGGCTGCCCACACGGATGGCGTTGGCCATCAACTGCTCTTCGGTAATGACATCCAGCGTCGCCTGAGCGGCCGCAATCGCGACGCTGTTGCCGCCAAACGTATTGAAATAGCGCATGTCGCGACCGAAGCTCGCGACCACTTCCGGGCGCACCATCAATCCCGCCACTGGGTAGCCGTTGCCCATGGGTTTGCCCATGGTGATGATGTCCGGCACCACCGCGTGGCGTTGATGCCCCCAGAAATGCGTGCCGCTGCGACCAAACCCCGACTGGACCTCATCGGCGATGAACAGGCCTCCCGCCTTGCGCACCACCTCGGCGATCGGCCCGAATACATCGACCGGATCACAGAACAGGCCATCGGACGAAAACAGGCAGTCGGCAATGAACGCCGCGACTCCCCCCCCATGGCGTTGGATATCGCGGATCTGCGCCGCCACTTGGTCGGCCATATAGCGGCCCAGTGCTTCACGTGGGATGCGATAGGAGTCCGGAGCAGGCACCCGGCGCACGAACGGGTCGAGCTTGGCATTAATACCCAGCGACGGCGAAAAGGCTGCCACGGTCGCCGAGTTGCCGTGGTAGGCCTCGGCGGTGACGATGACGCCCGTATTGCCGGTGTGATGCCGTGCAATGCGGATGGCAAGATCGTTGGCTTCCGAACCACTGCAGGTGAACATCAAGTGCCCTTCGGCGGCCATCTCTCCGTCCGCCGTGGCGCGCAGCTGTTCGGCGTAGTCAAGAATGCCGTCCTGCATGTACCGAGTGTGGCTGCACAGCTTTTTCATCTGTTCAGTGACCGCAGCGATAACGCGCGGATGGCAATGCCCCAACGACACCACGTTGTTGTAGGCGTCCAGGTACTCGTTGCCGTCCTTATCGTACAGGTAAGCCCCTTCGCCACGCACAACCCCCACCGGCTCGTTGTAGAACAACCGATAGGCGGGCCCCAGCAAATCGATCCGACGCTGAATATGTTCACGTGCAGCAGGGTCCAGGCGATCGGCGTTGGCAGGGTTGAAGCCGTTAGGCATGTCACCACGGACAGCCCGGATATTTGAGTTGCTCATTTAAAACCCCCCTAAGCAATGGATGAATCAGTCGGCGAAGTGCATCAAAAGCGCTGACATCTGTGACGGTGACCGGTTAAGCATCCAATCCAACTGGCCCCATCCCGGCGCGGCATTCCTTAAGATGTAGGCGCTGTTCTGCGGGAAAAGCTGCGAGCGCCAGGTGGTAATCAACGCTCTGGCAACCAGGCGTGCCATGGCCAGGTGCGGGATAAGGGCCAGCTCCTCTGGCGTCAGGTCGGCGACCCGCAGGTAACCTCTGAGCAGATCCTTGGCGGGGGCAAAAATATCGAGGTCCTGGCCGGGTTGCACCGCGAGCAACTGGTTCATCATGGCTGTAGACACATCGATGGCAATAGCGGTCTTGACCGTGTCGCCGAAATCGATGATCGCTCCGACACATTGCGGGCGATGCGCATCGATGACGATGTTCGAGGTATTGAAGTCGTTATGCAGCACTTGTTGTCGGCACCCAGCGATCAAGCCCTCCACCTCGCCAAAGCGTTCGAGTGCCCGCTCCAGCGAGTGCCGGCGCGCGGGCTCGACGACACCGTTGAGCATTGGCTCAAGCATCCGCAGGTGCTGCACATCCCAGCAGACCTTGCGCGATTCTGCCGGGTGGGTAAAGTCGGCAGTGGCCAGCCTCAGGTGCGCAAGCAATTGGCCGATCTGCTCGCGCCCCAGGGAGTTGAGGGTGGTTTTATCCAATGGTGTGCCTGGCATAAAGCTCAGAAGCCTCACCTGCCTTGACTCACCACTTTCAGTTACTACGGTGGTCAGGTACCTGTCGTCCAGTGCGGGGTAAACCCTGGGGATCGGTAACTGAGGCGCCCTGCGCCCAATATGCTGCATCACTTCGATTTGCAGCGAGAGCTCAACGGGCGCTTCCTGCGGGTTGGCGATCTTGAGCACGTAGGATTGGCCGCTTGAACAATCGCAGCGAAACGTATCGTCTTTTTCCGTGGCAAATCGCGTCAACTGCGCGCTGATACCAAACTGCTCCAGCACAATACGCCGGCCTTCCTCAAGCGACACTGGCGTGAAAGGCGCCGCCAAATCTCCCTGTAAGGCGACAAGGCTTTCGCTGGACTCATCTTTCCCAATTACTTGCATTGCCGGACTCCTGGGCGTGGAAAGCCATGCATGGCACGACACCGATGCAAATATATTGTGCTACAATAATTTTAATTGGAAGGAAATATTTCGAGCTTCTAACTGGCTTTCAGATAAGAAACTTAAAAAATCAATAATAATCAATAGGTTATAATTGATTTAAAAGCTCAAAAAAAATATAGTTGTTGCACAATTTATAAGAAGGCTCGCGACCTCGCTGGTGAGCGTCACCGCGGGCGTATTAGAATCGCTCGCTCTACCGAGCCCCAGCCCTCGTCGTGGTTAACATGATTTTTTCCAGCACGAACATTGAAACATCCCCAGTCAAGCTCTCAGCGGTCGAAGCACTGGCTGCAAAGCTCAAGGCCAGGATCCTGAACGGTGACTTCGAGCCAGGCGAATTCCTGCGAGACGTCAAGATGGCGGATGAGTACGAAGTGGCGCGCAACACGTTTCGCAGCGCAGCACAGCTGCTGGTGTCATGCGGCTTGTTGCTGAAAGTACCTCATCGCGGGTTCTGCATACCCGAGTTCGGCCCGGATGACATCGTCGATATTGCTCGGCTGCGCGGGGTACTGGAAACTGAAGCGGTGCGCATGATTATCCTCAATGGCACGGTTCCAGCTGACGCGCTGGACGCCGTTGAAAGATTGCGCAATGCCGCACCCGACACTCCACGCTCAGACATTGTCACCGCCGATGGTGACTTCCACCGAGCCATCATCCGCGCCAGTGGCAGCGCACGCCTGCAGCGCAGCTATGCCATGCTGGAGAGCGAGATTGAGCTGCTGCTAGTACTGCAACAGCCCTGTTATGAGGACCCCAAGCAAATCGTCGAGGACCATGAGCACTTGATAGCCTGCCTTCGCAGTCGCGACTTCGAAACAGCCCGTACAGCGTTTGTCGAGCATTGGGAGGATTTGAGCGCAAAGCTATTACGCGCACAGTTCGAGCGACGACAATCGCTTTGAACAACAATAAAAGTGCAGAATGTGGCTGGAATGCTTGATGCAGTACTCAGTGATGATACTGCTGAAGGAGGAGTTCTGCGTGCAGAGCTGGTCAACCAAGCGCGCTTGTCTTCAAGGGAATGGAACCCTCTTTGCTATCGAACAGTCCGCTTCGCCCGAGCAGCTTCCTCGCGAGCCCCTTACCCTGCTAACCGACTGAGAGCTCCTGCAACAACCACCTCCATTGAGCAGCTCATTACGGCAACCAGGCCATGCCCATCCACGACTGGACCATGGCTCTGTGAGCCAACCTTCAATAAGCGCCACCCCCTTAAAATGTGGTGGCGGCGCGAACGATCTACTGATAATTAAGGGCGAAGAGCCAACGCGACCAATTCCTTCATCGGTATCGATGGACGGCCAATCAACGTTGATAAAACACCTCCGTCATCAAACAGCGCTCCGCGGGACGCCGCGGCATCTGCGTCAGCCAGCAGGGCGGCAAGATCAGCAGGAAGCCCAAAATCAACCAGCAATTTTGCGTAGTCCTGCTCAGGAAGATCGTTGTAGACCACAGGCTTGCCGGACTGGCGGGAGACCTCAGCCGCCAGTTCGGCCAGGGTGAAGGCCTGATCGGCTGCCAGCTCATATATTTCGCCTGCATGGCTGCCTTTAGTCAGGACCGCCGCTGCCGCCGCTGCGTAATCTTTACGCGCCGCCGAGGAAAAGCGTCCGTACTTTGCAGAGCCTACGAACGCACCATGCTCAAGTGCAGCAGACAACGCGTATAAGTGGTTTTCAGTGTACCAACCGTTGCGCAGGATGACGGCTGGAAGCCCGGACGCAGCGATCGCTTCTTCAGTTTGTCGGTGTTCTATCGCGAGCTGAGCGGTCGATGAATCGGCGTGTAACATACTGGTGTAAGCCAGCAGTGAAACGCCCGCCTGTTTCGCCGCATCAATGACGGCACGGTGTAAAGGCAGCCGCCCGTTTACTTCGCTAGAGGAAATCAAAATAAGCTTTTCCACTCCCTCAAACGCACGGGCTAATGTTTCAGGCCTTGCGTAGTCTGCCTCGCGCACAATCACTCCGCGTTCAGCCAGGTCTTGTGCCTTCGCAGGATTGCGGACCGCCGCGATAATGCGAGAACCCGGCGCGCTCTTCAAAAGCTGACGAACATCCGGGAATATGTTGACACCCAAGCGCTGGCACGGGCCTCAGAGGGCGTCGCGAGCCCCAAACACTGAGCCGCAGGGACCACCATTAACGGAGGCGACCCGCAAAGGGCTTATATATTGGTCTTGAGCTTGCCGCCATTCGACGATTACTTGCGCGCACTCCAGTTTAGATTGAACCTCCGTTGCTCAGGTGGACTCCCAACTCTAAATCTAGGAGGAACTCATGAGCCAAACAGCTTTAGTCGTCGGCGCCAGCGGCATCGTTGGCAGCGCCATCACTCAGTTACTGATCGACAACAAGTGGCAGGTCGCCGCGCTATCAAGGCACCCGTCGCAATCGCAAGGCGTGATCCCCATCGCGGCAGACCTCCAGGATCCTGCCTCGCTGGAACATGCGCTTGCGGATCTGAAACCTACTCATGTGTTCATCACCACATGGTCGCGGCAAGCCACGGAGGCGGAAAACATTCGCGTTAATGCCGCCATGGTTCGCAACGTGCTGGCCGCCGTTCGACCCGCCAAGAGCGTTGAGCACGTAGCACTGGTTACTGGCCTGAAACACTACCTCGGCCCGTTCGAAGCCTATGGTAAAGGCAGCCTTCCGCAAACACCGTTTCGCGAAGAGCAGGATCGTCTGAATGTCGAGAATTTCTATTACGCCCAGGAGGACGAACTTTTCGCCGCGGCTGAAAAGGACGGCTTCACCTGGAGCGTTCACCGCCCGCATACCGTCACCGGGGTTGCCGTAGGCAACGCGATGAATATGGCGACCACCCTCGCCGTCTACGCCTCGGTTTGCAAACAGACGAATCGCCCTTTTGTATTTCCGGGATCAAGAGTGCAATGGGACAGCCTCACCGACATGACGGATGCACGGCAGTTGGCGAAACAACAACTGTGGGCGGCCACCACGCCGGCGGCAGCCAACCAGGCATTCAATGTGACTAATGGCGATGTGTTTCGCTGGAAATGGATGTGGGGCCGAATTGCCGAATACTTTGACGTGCCTGCTGCCGATTATCCTGCCTCGCTCTCACCGCTCGAACAGCAAATGGCTGACGACCAGGCGGTGTGGACGCAAATAGTCGCGGAGCACGGCTTGAAGGAAGCTGATATTGGTCGCCTGATATCCCCATGGCATACCGATGCAGACCTTGGTCGACCCATCGAAGTCGTGACTGATATGTCGAAAAGCCGTGCAATGGGCTTCACCGCCTACCAAGCGAGCGATCAAGCATTTTTCGATGTGTTCGACAAACTCCGCGAGATGCGCTTGATCCCCTAGGTCGTGCCACAACGGATAGGCTTAAGGGCATTCGCTTAAGCCTTCTGTAGCACAAACACCAAGCAAAAGCGTGTACCTGCTCCAGTGCTCTCAACGGTTACCCGCCCGCCATGCAATTGCATAATTGAACGGACGATTGCTAACCCCAAGCCACCAGAATCGTCCGGCTGATTGCGTGACGGGTCGCACCGGTAGAAGCGCTCAAACAACCGAGGTAGATGTTGCGCCGAAATCGGCGGGCCTTGGTTGTGCACACTGACTTCGATCCTGTCCTGCCACACCACACTGCTAATCGTCACTGCGCTAGCAGTAGCGCCATAACGCAGCGCGTTGGACAGCAGGTTAGCCAATGCTCGACGGACCAGGGCCGGATCAGCACGCACGTGGTCATGGGCCTGATTGATCAGCGTGACATCACGCTCTTGCGCCACGCCTTCAAAATACTCACACAGTTGCTCGACTAGATCATGCAGGTTGATGAGCTCATCACTCACCGATGCATGCGACTGCTCGTTACGAGCGAGAAACAGCATGCTGTCGATCATTCGCGCCAGACGCTCATATTCTTCCTGATTGGAAACCAGCAGGTTCTGGTAGTCCTCAATTGAACGACCATGCCTGAGCGATTGTTGGGTATGCCCCATCAGGTTGGTGAGCGGGGTACGCATCTCATGGGCGAGATCCTCTGAGAATCGTGAGAGCTGGGCGAAGCCCTCTTCAAGGCGTGCGAGCATTTGATTAAGCGCCTGGCTGAGCACTTGCAATTCACTGAATTCGTTGAACTCATCCAGCCGCAGATGCAGATGGTGTGCATCAATGGCGGCAGCGCGCCTGGCCAGCAGGCGCACAGGTCGTAAGCCTCGCTGACTGACCCACCCGCCGAGTACAAAAGCCAGCAGCGCGCCAACCGACATCGCGAGCCAGAGCTTGAGGCGGTAAGCCCCCAGCATTTGCTCGCGCTCGTTCAACAACTTGCCAGCAATCAGGGTCAAGCCGCGATCACCCTGCATGACATGCTGCCAGGCAAGCCGCACCGGCATCGAAGTGTCACCGTCACCCACCTGAGCCTGGGCTGCAGCCGGTAACCTGGGCAAGCTCATGCTGACGGGGTTGATTTCGATCAGCACCTGGCCTGTGTCATCGATGATCCACAGCAGGTTGTCGCGATTGCCCAGCATGTTTTCGTATAGCTTGGGCCGATTTCTGAGTTGCTCGACGCTGACACTGTCGTTGATCAACGCCTGCATGCGCTCCAGGCGCCCGAGCAGGGCCTGGTCATCGCGCCAGGCGATTTCTCGCTGTAACGACTGATAAAGATAAAAACCAATGGAGCCCAGCAGCAGCGCACTGACCAACGCGAACATGACCGCCAGGCGCAGGCTCAGGGCGCGCGGAAACAGTTTCAGGATTGCACCTCAAGCATGTAGCCGATGCCACGCACTGTCTGTATCAACTTGAGCGGGTAAGGATCGTCAACCTTGGCGCGCAGTCGCCGGATGGCGACGTCGACCACATTGGTATCACTGTCAAAGTTCATCTGCCAGATCTGCGAAGCAATCAACGAGCGCGATAGCACCTCCCCTTCACGGCTGACCAGCAGGTGCAACAGGGCAAACTCCTTGTTGGTCAAGGTAAGGCGCTCTCCCCCGCGCGTAACTTTACGCCGCAACAGATCCAGGCTCAGGTCTGCAACCAGGAACTGCTCGACCTCACGTGGCGGCCCCCTGCGCAACAGGGTGCGTACGCGCGCCAACAACTCGGCATAGGAAAAAGGTTTGACCAGGTAATCATCGGCCCCTGACTCAAGCCCCTTGACCCGATCCTCCACAGAGTCCCTGGCAGTCAGAAAAAGCACCGGGGTTTGCCACTTGCGCCGAATAATCTGCAGCAATTGCCATCCGTCCAGGCCCGGCAGCATGACGTCCAGGATGATCAGGTCGAACTCACTTTCCTGCGCCAGATACTGGCCCTCCAGGCCATCCAGGGCGACTTCCACCACGTAACCCGATTCAGTCAGGGCTTTGTGCAGGTAGTCCGCTGTTTTCGCTTCATCTTCTACAACCAGGATACGCATCTTTTCCTCCGGAACTGGCGCATAGGCTAGCGCGCCCGCGCGTTTTGGCACATTACATCTTGGTAATCATCAGGCAATCATTCTGACGGAGTGCACGGGGCATCATGCCTGGCTATGACTCAGCCAGACCAATCAAAGGACAAAGCATGCGTATACGCCTATCGACCTCATTGCTGATGTCACTCGCAATGAACTCAGCGCTCGCCGTTGCAGCCCCGGATCAAGTGCTGCAGCGCAGCGATGTGTCACTGGCAATGGCCAATGATTTGCTGAACGCCGCGCTGACAGCCTGTCATGCCGATGGCCGTACAGGTGTTGCTGCCATTGTCGACCGTGGGGGCAATCTGGTCGCCTTGCAGCGTGACGATAACGTGGGCCCACACAACACATTAGCCGCCCAACGCAAGGCCTATACCGCCCTATCGACCAAGACGCCAACGCGACTATTGGCAGAGCGTGCCCGCGGCACCCCCGATGCGGAAAACCTCAACACCCTGCATGAGCTATTGCTGCTCGGCGGCGGCGTGCCGTTGCTGTTTGAAGGGCAAGTCATTGGCGCGATCGGCGTGGCCGGTGCCGGTGGTGCAGCAAACGATGAAGGTTGCGCATTGGCCGCTATCAACAAAATCTTACCTACCGTCAAAAACTAAGGACATCATCATGACTGGATTAAAAACGTTCTTCGCGGGCCTTGTATTGAGTGTCGTATCGTCACTGGCGTTAGCGGCAGGAAACCCGCTCAGCGTGCATGTACTCAACTTACAAGATGGTCTGCCCTCCCCTGGCGTCAATGTCACGCTGGAAAAACAGGACGGCGAAAGCTGGAACATGCTCAACAGCGCCGCGACAAATGAGCAAGGGCGTATTCCCGGGTTGTACCCCGATGGTCAGGCGCTGGAGAAAGGCACCTACCGTGTCACCTTCAAAACCGGGGAGTGGTTCAAAGCGCACAAAGTTGCAAGTTTCTTTCCGGAGGTACCGGTCATTTTTGAGGTAGACGGGACACTTTCGCACTACCACATCCCATTACTGCTCAGCCCCTACGGTTTCTCTACCTACAGAGGCAATTGAGCGTCGACCCGACAGAGCAACAAGGCCGCCCCTGATCTCATGGGCGGCCTTTCTGCTTGATCATTTTGCATCAACCTCTTGTCCATGACCTGCATCGCACCGTTGGCCACGCTCTCCACCCACCTTGATATCGAAGGCGCAGGCGATCCGTTCACGACAGCAAGCATGACCGTACGCAGCACAGCAAAAAAGTTACCTCACCCAGACAGTGGCCGCCGCTGTGTCGATAGCCGTTGCGCGGTGCCTGCTTCCAACCCCGGCTCAGACGAGCAGCCCACATCGAAAAAAAATCACACCTGGAACGCTTTGCCTGGTCATGGGCCGACGAAGAGCCTGGATGACCACTCCCTCAGCGGTGCAACGCCTTGGTCCGGCGGCGCAAATACCGCACCAGCGCCGCAAGGGCTACAAGTGCTACCACCCCGATAAAGATTGGCAGGCGATACGGTCTCAGGTCGCCAAAGAAATGCTGCAATGCTTCGCCAGCCCAATAGCCGGCGCTGACGAACAGGGTGGCCCAGATCGCCGCACTCAAAACATTGATCAGGGCGAAACGCCAGGGTGCCAGACCGCTTGCACCGATCACCATAGGCCCCACCAAGCGCATTCCGTAGAGAAAGCGCACAGCGAATACTGACGTCATGGGGTAGCGATGGATAAGGCGCTCCACCCGTTGAATGGCAGACTGGTGACGCTTCAGTTTAGGCAGCAGAAGACTCCCGGAATAACGTCCGGTCCAGAACAGTAACTGATCGCCGAGTATGCCGCCCAACGTGGCCCAGCCAATCACATGCAGCCATTGCAGAGTGCCCTGGTGTGCAGCCATACCGCCGAGGAGCAAAACTGTTTCGCCTTCCAGCAGGCAGCCCACGAAGATGACCCAGTAGCCGTAGACGGCAATCAGCGCGTTGAGGTCGAGATGTTCGAACATGGCATTCCTGGATGCGGTGGAGGCAATGGCGGCATCATTGCATTTGTTTGACCCAGTATTAATGGGCATAAACAGATCTGTTCCTCGATCGATTCACGCCAATGCTTTTGTAGGCAAGTTCAACGCATTGGCGAGCCGGGTATGCGTCCCGCCGAGCCATACCTCGGTGATTGACCTAAGGTCGGTGGCCAGTTGATCCGAGTGATTGTCTTATCCATTGCGCTGCGCCTTACCAATAAATAGATATGGGTAGGCTTGCAGGCCTATAAGCACTTGGGAATATCAGGTCCTCGCACAGCCAAAGCAAACGCCCTGGGCAGTGCGAGGGAAAGCTGTAGAAGCCCTCTCCTTGCGGCTTAGCGGCGCAAGAGACGGTCTAGTACAAGCAGTGCTATTGCGCCGATGGCCAGTGCAGCAACCGGTTTTTCCTTAACGAACGTAGACACGCTGTCGAGTGCATCGCCATAAGTTTGGGTCAGCTGGCCAGAAGCTTGACGTCCAGCGCCTTCAGCTTGCAGCTTCGAATCACCCATCAGTTTTCCGACCGCGCTCTGCGCCTTGCCGGCCAGCTTCTCTGCAACACCTTCAACCTGTTCACTCTTCATATTCATAAACCTTCGTGTCAGTGGGACGCTCAAAAAAACCCACTGCGATGGCGCCACGTTCAGCACCATCGCAGCCAAGGGATGTGGACAGAAAAGTTGACCGGTGGTGAAGAGTCGGAGTTCCACTTTTAATGACCACCGCTCGTCAGTGACGCCCCGAACGCGCTCAACCCCCAAGTTGTCCTAGAATGATCTGAATTTCGCCGAGGCGCTAAAAATGATCGATGCAGAACTGCTGAAACTGATGGTTGAAACCTCGGACGATGGCATTGTCATTGCGGAGCAGGAAGGCGATGAGCATATCCTGATCTACGCTAACCCCGCCTTTATGCGCCTTACGGGGTATAGCGCTGACGAAACGCTGTACCAGGACTGCCGCTTCCTGCAGGGTGACGACCGAGACCAGGCGGGCTTGGTCGCGATCCGCGAGGCGATCAAGTCGCATCAGCCCTGCCGGCAAATCATTCGCAACTACCGTAAGGACGGCAGTGCCTTCTGGAATGAGCTATCGATTACTCCCGTGTTTAACAAGGCGGATCAGCTCACCTATTACATCGGCATCCAGAAGGATGTCAGCGTCGAAGTCGCGGCCAGCGAACGCGTGCGCGAACTTGAAGCGCAAGTCGCCAGCTTGAAAGCTCAACTGGATCAATCGCATAGGCTGTCATAGGGCAAGCCAGGTAATGCGCGGTCGGCACCCTCACGGCTGCTCGGGTAGTTGACGATCACGGTGGCGCCGTCCTGGGCCAATTGCTCGGCAATCGCCGCGCCGTTACCCTTGGAAGCGCCGGTCAGAGTCGATCCCGCGCGATGCCGCTACGCGTGCGAAGAATATCGGCCAGCACCGCCAACGCGATTTCCGCCGGGGTTTTGCTGCCTAGGTTCAAACCGATAGGCGCATGGATGCGCGCCAATTCGGCCTCGCCCAACCCGCCAATCCTTCGCAGGCGTTCGAAGCGCTTTTGTGAGGTGCGCATCGAACCCATTACGCCGATGTAAAACGCGTCGGTGCGCACCGCCTCCATCATTGCCAGATCATCAATACGCGGATCATGAGTCAACGCGACCACCGCCGTGTCACTGTGGCAGCCGCCGTCAGCGATGAACACCGACGGCAGCTGGCGTCGGATCTCGACGTTGTGCAGCACCACGCCTTCGAGCACCTCGTCGCGGGGATCGCACAAAATCACCTCAAACCCCAGGCCCACGGCAAACTCGGCGCAAGCCTGGGCAACACTGGAATAGCCCGCCAGCAACAAACGCTGCGCCGCGCCGACCCGCACACGGACCCGGTCGATCTCGCGCTCGATGCGCGCGCCCTGCTCGCTGTCTGCACACACGCGGCGCGCACCGCTGGCCAGCTCGACTTCGCGGATCAATCGGCGCTGGCCCAGCAACGCGCACTCCAGCTCGCGTAGATGGGCCTGAACCTCGCAGTCCGGCGCAAGCTTTTCCACCAGCACATCAAGCACGCCGCCACAGGGTAGGCTGACTCGCGAGCGCGGGTCCTCGCCTTCGCCGTAACGAACGACGTTGACCGCCTGTTCAAACGCGCCTTCGGCTACCCGCTCCAGAAAGTCTTCCTCAACGCAGCCGCCCGACAGCGAGCCGATCCATTGCCCGCTCACGTTCACTGCCAGCAACGAACCCGGCGCACGGGGCGCCGAGCCGTAGGTGGCGAGCACCGTGCACAGCCAAACCGGCTGGCCGGCCGTCGACCATTCCAGCGCACGGCGAATGACTTGCAGATCCAGATGCTGCATGTCAGTGCGCCTTGTGCTCGGCTGGTGGTGCATCGGCCTGAAGCTTCTGCACGTCGCTGACCGCCAGCTCACTCGACTGACCGCCCCAACCCTGGCGCAGATAGTTGAGCAGATCGGTCAGCTGTGCCTGATTGAGCTTGTCGGCAAAGCCCGGCATCGGTTGCATGCGTTCGAACCCGGTGAATGTCTGCTCGCCGATGCCGTCCTCGATCACCCGCAACAGGTTGCGCGGATCGTCCAGGCGCAGCGTGGTGTTGCCGCGCATGGCCACGGCGATGTGCGGTTTGCCCTCGCCGTTCGGCGCGTGGCAACCGGCGCACACGTTCAGGTAATCCTGACGACCGCGTTGGGCGCTTGGGCTCATTTTGTCGAGCGGCACTTCGGTCAACACATTGGCGGCTGGTGCGGGATCGCCGAGCAGGTAAGTGGCCATTGCCGCCAGGTCCGGGTCACTCAGGCCCTGGGTGCTGTTGTGGAACACCGGGAACATCTCGTTGAACATCGTGCCCTGGGCGCTCATGCCGTGCTTGAGGAAGGTGCTCAGGTCCTGTTGATTCCAGCCGCGAGCGGCCAGGTCAGTGGCCAACAGACTCGGTGCCAGGTAGCCGTTGAGCAGGCCGCCGGTCAGGCGTTTATCCTGCTGCATGGCGCCAGGCAAGCCGCGTGGGGTATGGCATTCGCCGCAGTGACCGAGCACTTCGACCATGTACTCACCACGCTTGAAGGTTTCGCTTTTGCCCTCGGCCGGCGCGAGTTTCACGTCTTTGGCGTAGAGCAGGTTCCAGCCCATCAGGCCCAGGCGCACATTGAACGGGAAACTCAGGCGAGTGACCGGCGCTGCACGTTCAATCGGCTCGATGGTTTTCAGGTACGCATGGATCGCGTCCGAATCTGCGCGCGGCATCAGGTGATAGGAGGTGTACGGCATCGCCGGGTACAGGTTCGCACCATCGCGGCGTTTGCCTTCGGTCAGCGCGGCGAAGAATTCGTCATCGTTGTACAAACCAATGCCGTGCTCTTTGCTCGGGGTGATGTTGGTGCCATAGATGGTGCCGAACGGCGACACAATCGGCAGGCCGCCCGCAAACGGCGCGCCGCCCGGTGCGGTGTGGCAGGCCATGCAGTCAGCGGCGCGGGCGAGGTATTCGCCGCGCTTGACTTGATCATCCGCGTGCGCCAACAACACCGGCGCAGCCAGACCAACCGCCAATGCCAGGCGGGACAGTAGAGGCTTCATGCTTAACCCTCCTTGACCAGGCCGAGATCGGTGAGCACGTTGCGGGTCGCGTTGTAGTAACGCACGTAACCGGTGCAACGGCAGATGTGGTGACCGAGGCTGTCCTCGATGACTTTTTCCAGCTGACTGTTGGCGATCGGCTGACGCTGAAGCTTCTCGACCAGCACGGTCGCGGCATTGACGAAACCCGGTGCGCAGTAGCTGCACTGGAAGGCGAATTCATCGACGAAACGCTGCTGGATCGGGTTCAGTTCAGTGACGTTGCCCTGCTCGTCGCGAGTCGCGTGGCCTTCGATGGTCCGCACTTTTTTGCCTCCAAAATAGTGGGCGCCGGTGATGCAGGTGCGCACTTCTTCGCTGGTGCCGTCCGGGTTGTCGACGATCACCACGCAGGCGTGGCAAATGCCCTGGCCGCAGCCGAGCCGCGAGCCGGTGAGGTTTTTGTATTCGTGCAGGTAGTCGATCATCGGCAGGTCATCAGGGATGTCCACCGGGCCGACGGATTGACCGTTGAGGGTCAGTTGAAACGGACGGTTAGCCATTGAGGGCCTCCTTGATGCGCGCAGAAGTGATAGGCAGGTCGCGGACACGTTTGCCGATGGCGTGGGCCACGGCGTTACCGATAGCGCCGACGATCGGGATCATCACCACTTCTGCGATGCCCTTGGACGGGTCGCTCGGCGACAACGGCGGCAGGATTTCAGCCGTCTGGTTCCACACGGCAACGTGTCGGGCCATCGGCAAGCGGTAACGGTTGAAATTCCAATCACCCTCCCCCGGCCCGCCTTCGTACAGCGGCATCTCTTCCATCAACGCATGGCCGATGCCCATGGCGATCCCGCCTTCGAGCTGCCCCTTGACCAGCTCTTCCACCAGCACCCGACCGCACTCGACCCACGAGTGGTGGTTGAGCACTTGCACTTGGGCGGAGCCCTTGTTCACTTTCAATTCCACCAGCGTCGCAACCGGGCTGTAGTAAGTCACCGCCGCGTTGTTCAACTGGATGTCCGGGTAGTGGACGTTCTGGCGATCCAGCAGGTGGAAACCGTTGCTGGTCATCTGTGCCCGTTTCGCCTGCGGCGCGCCGTCACCGTACTTCACCGCCAGACCATCCAGGGGCAGACGCTCGCGCACGCCGTCGATGCTGTACTCGGCCTCGGCCCAGCTCCAGCGGTTGAAGCCGTGCACGGTAGCGCCGGTCACCAGGCCCTTTTCGTGGGCGTGTTTGGCCAATTGCTCAAAACTCAGCGGCTGCATGCCGTTGGCGGTGAGTTTGCCGTCGACCCAGTGCGCATCTTCGCGACGCACCACGTACGGGTTGGCCTGGCCGCCGTAAGGGCCCTGGCCCCAGATCTGCAACGCCGCCGGCCACAAGCCGTGGTTGAACAGCACTCGGGAGGCTTCACGGGTGGCGTGGCTGAAGTAGTACGCGGAGTTGGTCGCCGACGAGGCCGACGCCAGTTTGCCGACCCAACGCGGGTTGCGCAGAAAACCATCCTGTTCGGCCTGGCTCATGGTGTACGGGTTGCCGCCCGTGATCAGTTGCAACTCTTTCCATTCGGTTTCGCCGGTCTTCACTTGCGTGGCCGGTATGCCGATGAAATCCGCCACCACCAGCGCTTGCGAGGTGGACATGCCGGTGCCGATTTCAATGCCGATATGGCGCAACGTCACGTGCCCTTCGGCGGTGAATTCGATGCTGGCCATCGGCGCCTCGGAACCGGTGCCGAAGTCTTTTTGGCAGATGGCGAAACCGACGCCATACCAGTTATCCGGGTCAGCGGCTTCGCGCGTCTTTTTGATCTGGTCGCGGTTTTTCCAGACGTCGTGGGCAGCCGCTTTGTCGAGAATCTCGTGCAAGCGCAATGCACCGGCCGGCACCGCGCCCTGGGTGTTTTTCATGCCCGACAGCAAGGCGTTTTTCTTGCGCAGGTCGATAGCGTCGATACCCAGACGATCAGCGATTTCGTCGACCATCATCTCGGTCGACGCCATGCTTTGCAGGGTGCCGTAACCGCGCATCGAGCCCGCTTCAACCGCGCGCGAATGGTAGGCCGTGACCTGCAGATCGTTCTGCGGCATGTAGTAGATCGACTGCGCTGCCGTGGCGCCAACCGCGGCCACCGAAGGGCTGTAGTTGATGCGCCCGCCGCCATCGACGTTCATCTCGGCGCGAAAAATCTGGAAGCTGTGATCGTTTTTGTCCACCGCCAATTGGTAGCGGATATCGAACGGGTGACGCTTGATGCCGCTTTGAAACTGCTCATAGCGGTCGTTGGCCAGGCGCACCGGTACACCGGCGCCATACAACGCGGCGAGGGCTGCGTAGTAGACAAAAATGTTGTGGTCCTTGGAGCCGTAACCGACGGTGTAGCCCGGGTGCATGTTCAGATTCGCCAGGCCGAAGCGCGAGGGCGCGATCATCTTCGCGGTTTCGGTGGCGGCTTCCAGCGGGCACTGGGTGGCGACGACAAAGTGCAAGGTCTTGGTGGCCGGGTCGTACCAGCCGTTGCCGTTGTCCGGTTCCATCGCGGCCGGCTCAATCGACGGGGTTTTGTAGCGCTCGTCGAACACCAGCCAGTGGTCGGGCGGCGCGTCGATCTGCTGCTTCATCCGGTCGGCGTAAAACAGCCCGCGCTCGGTGAGATTGCCGTGCAGGTCCGGCTGGGAATTCCACACCGGGCGACGGTTTTTCAGCATCGGAAACAGAATCGAATCCTTGAGGCTGGCGAATTCATCTTCGTCAGCCGAGGTCGCACCGCCGACGCGTACATAGCGGAAGCTGCCATATGGATCACGCTCGTAGTACGGCGCTGGGGCGCCGTAACGGATCGCTTTGTCATTGAATTTGAGTTTGGCCTTGGCCTGGCGGAACCGCTCGAAGTCGTTCCAGATCAGGATCGCCACGGGGTGACCGATGAACATCGGTACCTGGCCTTCCGGCAACAGCGGATCCGGCGCGTGCTCTTCCGGGAAGACGATGCCGTCTTTGTCCAGGTCGGCGGCTGTCACGATGCGGTCAGGTTGCAGATCGGCGCCAAGCCACGACAGATCGTAGCCGGCGTAGATGCGGTCGGCCTTGGTGATTTTCAGCAACATGGCGTGGCCCTGTTGCTGCGGCCAGCCCGGCATGTCTTTGGAACGGATGTCGCGGGCAAAGACTTTGCTGCCGCACACCTTGGACAAGGCATCGTTACGCGAGCGCGCCTTGCCATTGTTGCCGAGCCATTGCTCGGACGGCACGGTCACGCTGTTTTCCATCAACGCAGCCAGCGCCTGAGTGCTGAGCGGTGTAAGCGTCACGCTCACACCCGCCACCAGCCCGCCCTGAAGGAACGAGCGCCGGGAGATATCACGGTTGGACATGGATCATCCTCTGGGCGGTTATAGGTCCGCCCTTATGGTTATGTTCTGGGGATCTCGGGTCTGGCAGAAGCGCTTTTGCCGGAACAAAAGGCTGTATGTGGCAGTGCAAAGCTGACCGAAAGGTTAACTTTATAGGTTTCTGCGTCAGCCGCAAACAAGCTGTTACAAAAAACTGACCGAGGAATCAAACCAGCGAACCGCGTGCCAACGCGGCCTACAAGATCTTGTAGGTGCCAAGCCTGAACAAGTCCTCTATAAAACCCCGCACTTCCCCAATCCCCCAGGAACTCCCAGCCATGCACATGGAAGAGCACACGCTGAGCGCAATGAGCGACGAGCTCAAACTCAGGCTAGGCCGCTTTCGGCACGAGCAATTTGTCGAGAAACTCGGCTGGCGGCTGCCTGGCCATCCGCACCCGGCAGGTTGTGAATGGGATCAATACGACACCGAGCATGCGCGCTACCTCTTGGCGTTCAACGAGTACTGCGACATCGTTGGCTGTGCTCGTCTGATACCCACCACATTGCCAAACCTGCTGGAAGGTGTTTTCAGCCATACCTGCGCTGGCACGCCGCCCAAGGAGCCTGCCATCTGGGAAATGACACGCTTCACCACCCGTGAACCGCAATTGGCCATGCCGTTGTTCTGGAAAAGCCTGAAGACCGCCAGCCTGGCAGGCGCCGATTTCATTGTCGGCATCGTCAACAGCACGATGGAGCGCTATTACAAAATCAACGGGGTCAACTACGAGCGATTGGGACCGGTCACCGTGCACCAGGACGAAAAAATCCTTGCGATCAAGCTCTCGGCTCACCGTGAACACCATCGAGGCGCCCGCCCGCCTTCAGCCTTCATGCCCGCCGCATTGTTGAAAGACACCGCTTGATACCGGCCGAGTCATCCTTTTGGGAGGGCTCGGCGGCAGTCGATGAACCTCAGATATACCCCAGCGCAACCGCGTAAGACACCGCCTGTACACGGTTGCTGGCGCCGATTTTGCGTTGGATGTTGCGGTGATGGTAATTCACCGTGTCGGTGCACACGCCCATGATCACGCCAATTTCCTCGGAGGTTTTGCCGTCTGCGGTCCAGCGCAGCACATCACACTCCCGTTCGCTGAACTCGACATCCGTATTGAACACACGCGCGTCACTCTCCAGCTCAGAAATTTTCTGGTGGGCCGCCGCGGCAAACGCTTTGGTCACCGGCTTCAAGGCTTCGAACTCCTGAAGGCTGATGACCTTGTCCTTGCGTGCGATGCTCAACACCCCTACCCGGCCCTGGACGTTGAATGAAGGCTGCGCCAGGCCATGGCACAGATTCGAATCGTTGGCCTCGGACCACAGGTCCGGGCACCCCTTGAACAGCTCATTGCTCCACAAAATGGGGGCGGACGAGACTTTGCTGTGTTTCACCGTGGGGTCGATCGCGGCGTAGTTCGCTGCCTGATATCGCGCTATCCAGTCCTTGGGATAATTGCTGTACATATAGGTTTTCGGTCGCATGAACGGCGTCGCACTGCACATGCCGTAGGCGAAAAAATCAAACTGCAGTTCACGTAAAGCTCTCAATGCAACAGCAGTAAACTCCTGCATGTTCATAGTTTGCGCAAAGATACTGTAAAAATAAGCATCCCATCCCAACAGCTGTCCTAATTCCATTTGAACACCACTAGAGTTGGAAACGAGTCGTGAGACTAGACCAACCTGAACTCATGTCAATACACAAAATTCAACGGTTATAGACCACTTCGCAATAGCGAAGGCTTTATTGTGCCTAACCAACTAACTAGCCATAGGCCATTGATAGCCAGGCGATGTTAGCGGGCCATCGTTGCGGCTTGGCCGACGAATGAACCTGCTGATTCATAATAGTGCAACACACTACCCGATGGACCGCATCCGCCCCCCTCCATGGCCGAACCGCTACAAGATCTGGTAGTTCCTGCCGCGAGAAGTGCAGGTGTATAAACAACACGCCTCAGCACGCTCTCAATATACAAAGTTAAACCTGTAAATGCTGGCGCGCCTGATTAACTAAATATTTACTTGATTTTCGAAAAACCTTAATTCAACTAAGGAGGATACGGCTTATGTCGGTTTCGCTTTCCGCCAGCGGCTTTAATGATCAGCTTGAACTTCGCCGTAAAAACCGCGCCACCGTCGAACAGTACATGCGCACCCATGGCCAAGATCGCCTGCGTCGGCATGAACTGTTCACCCCGGATGGCAGCGGCGGTTCGTGGAACACCGAAACCGGTGAACCCCTGGTATTCAAGGGCCACGCGAAACTTGCCGCCCTTGGCGTGTGGCTGGAACAGTGCTTTCCAGACTGGCAGTTTCACAACGTGCGGGTGTTTGAAACCGACAACCCCAACCACTTCTGGGTCGAAAGTGATGGCCGTGGCAAGACCCTGTTCCCCGGTTACCCGGAAGGGTATTGCGAAAACCATTACATCCATTCCTTCGAATTGGACAACGGCAAGATCAAGCAAAACCGTGAATTCATGAACCCCTTCGAACAACTGCGCGCCTTGGGCATTCCGGTGCCACGCATCAAGCGTGAAGGTATTCCCGCCTCATAAGCCCTTTCATTATTGGAGAGTGAACATGCCTACTCATGCAGCCCGACAACTAACCGCTGACGACAGCAGCGAACTTCGCCGCAAAAACCGCGCCACGGTCGAGCAATATATGCGCACCAAAGGTCAGGATCGCCTGCGCCGCCATGAACTGTTTACCGAGGACGGTTCGGGTGGCTTGTGGACCACAGACACCGGCGCGCCCATTGTAATCAGTGGCAAAGCCAAGTTGGCCGAACATGCTGTTTGGTCCCTCAAGTGCTTCCCGGATTGGGAATGGTACAACGTCAACGTATTTGAAACCGACGACCCCAACCATTTTTGGGTCGAGTGCGATGGCCACGGCAAGATCCTCTTTCCAGGTTACCCGGAAGGGTATTACGAGAACCACTTCCTGCACTCCTTCGAGCTGCAAGACGGCAAAGTAAAACGCAATCGCGAGTTCATGAACGTCTTTCAACAACTGCGCGCCCTGGGTATTCCCGTGCCGCAGATCAAGCGTGAAGGCATTCCTACTTAATCCTTAGGGAGAGTAATCGCATCATGGAAGACTTATTGAAACGGGTTCTAAGTTGTGAAGCGTTCCAGCAGCCTCAATGGAGCGAGCCCTCACAATTGCATGACGCGCAGGCCTACCTCAGGGACAGTGCATCGCTGATTCGCGTCGAAGACATCCTGGTCCTGCGTGCCACCTTGGCCAGGGTGGCGGCGGGCGAAGCGATGATCATCCAGTCCGGTGACTGCGCCGAGGACATGGATGAAAGTGCTCCCAGCCACGTGGCCCGCAAGGCCGCGGTGCTGGATATCCTCGCCGGTGCGTTCCGGCTGGTCACCCAGCAACCGGTGGTGCGCGTCGGGCGGATTGCCGGGCAGTTCGCCAAGCCGCGCTCCAACAACAGCGAGCGCATCGGCGATGTCGAGTTGCCGGTGTACCGCGGCGACATGGTCAACGGCCGCGAAGCGGTCTGCAACCATCGCCAGCATGACGCACAACGCCTGGTACGAGGCTATCGCGCCGCCCAGGACATCATGCACCACCTGGGCTGGAAGGAACCGGCCAGCAAGGAACAGCTCAGCGGTTCTCCCGCCTGGACCAGCCACGAAATGCTGGTGCTCGACTACGAACTGCCGCAAGTGCGCAAGGACGAACAGGGCCGGGTGTTTCTCGGCTCAACCCACTGGCCGTGGATCGGCGAACGTACCCGTCAGTTGACGGGCGCTCACGTGGCACTGCTCAGCGAAGTGCTCAACCCAGTGGCCTGCAAGGTCGGCCCGGACATCACCCAGGACCAGTTATTGAGCCTGTGCGAGCGCCTGGACCCACGACGCGAGCCCGGCCGGCTGACCCTGATTGCGCGCATGGGCGCCCACAAAGTCGCTGATCGCCTGCCACCGCTGGTTGAAGCGGTGCGCCATGCCGGCCACAAGATCATCTGGCTCAGCGACCCGATGCACGGCAACACCATCATCGCGCCGTGCGGCAACAAGACCCGCATGGTGCAGACCATCACCGAGGAAATCACCGCGTTCAAACATGCCGTGACCTCGGCCGGTGGCGTGGCTGCCGGCCTGCACCTGGAAACCACCCCCGACGACGTCAGCGAGTGCGCCTCCGATGCCGCCGGCCTGAGCCAGGTGGCCAGCCACTACAAAAGCCTGTGCGACCCGCGCCTGACCCCTTGGCAAGCCATCACTGCAGTGATGGCCTGGAAAAACCTGCCCTCCTCCACCCTTGCTTACCTTTGACTGGAGTTTGTCGCCATGACTGGCATTCCATCGATTGCCCCGTACGCCCTGCCTACAGCCCGCGACCTGCCCGTCAACCTCGCGCAGTGGCGCGTCGACCCCGAGCGCGCCGTGCTGTTGGTGCATGACATGCAGCGCTACTTCCTGCGGCCCTTGCCTGATGCCCTGCGTGAAGCCGTTGTGGCTAATTCCGCGCGCATTCGCCAGTGGGCTGTCGACCACGACGTGCCGGTGGCTTACACCGCCCAGCCAGGCAGCATGAGCGAGGCACAGCGCGGGCTGCTCAAGGACTTCTGGGGCCCTGGCATGAAGGCCAGCCCCGCCGACCGCGAGGTGGTCGACGCGCTGACGCCCAAGCCGGGTGACTGGCTGTTGACCAAGTGGCGCTACAGTGCGTTCTTCAACTCCGACCTGCTGGAGCGCATGCACGCCAACGGGCGCGATCAGTTGATCCTGTGCGGGGTGTATGCCCATGTCGGGGTACTGATTTCTACCGTGGATGCCTACTCCAACGATATCCAGCCCTTCCTGGTTGCCGACGCGATTGCTGACTTCAGCAAGGCGCACCACTGGATGGCGATCGAATACGCCGCCAGCCGTTGCGCCATGGTCGTCACCACCGACGAGGTGATGCTATGAGCCAAGCTGCCGCCCGCCTTATGGAACGCATTCTGCAACCGGTGCCTGAGCCGTTTGCCCTGTTGTATCGTCCGGAATCCAGCGGCCCGGGGCTGCTGGATGTGCTGATTGGGCAGATGTCGCAGCCGCAGGTCCTGGCCGATATCGACTTGCCTGCGCCTTCAATCGGTGCCCCGCGCCTGGATGTACTCACGCTGATTCCCTACCGCCAGATCGCCGAACGCGGCTTCGAGGCGGTGGACGATGAGTCGCCGCTGCTGGCGATGACCATTACCGAGCAACAATCCATCGGCATTGAACAGTTGCTGGGGTTGCTGCCAAACGTGCCCATCCAGCTGAACGGCGAACGCTTCGACCTCAGCGACGCCCGCTATGCCGAGATCGTCAGCCAGGTGATCGCCAACGAAATCGGCTCTGGGGAAGGCGCCAACTTCGTGATCAAACGCACCTTTATGGCGGAAATCAGCGAGTACGGCCCCGCCAGCGCGCTGTCGTTCTTTCGTCATCTGCTGGAGCGCGAGAAAGGTGTTTACTGGACCTTCATCATTCACACCGGCAGCCGCACCTTCGTGGGTGCCTCGCCCGAGCGGCACATCAGCGTCAAGGATGGGCTCGCGGTGATGAACCCCATCAGCGGCACCTACCGCTACCCGCCGGCTGGCCCCTGTCTGACGGACGTCATGGCCTTTTTGGCCGACCGCAAGGAAGCCGATGAGCTGTACATGGTGGTTGATGAAGAGCTGAAAATGATGGCGCGCATTTGTGAAGACGGCGGCCACGTCCTCGGCCCTTACCTCAAGGAAATGACGCATCTGGCCCACACCGAGTACTTCATTGAGGGCAAGACCCGTCGCGACGTGCGCGACATCCTGCGCGAAACCCTGTTCGCCCCGACCGTCACCGGCAGCCCGCTCGAAAGCGCCTGCCGGGTGATCCGGCGCTATGAGCCGCAAGGCCGCGCGTACTACAGCGGCATGGCGGCGCTGATCGGCAGCGATGGCAAAGGTGGACGCTCCCTGGACTCGGCCATCCTGATTCGCACCGCCGACATCGATAACAGCGGCCAGGTACGCATCAGCGTGGGCTCGACCATCGTGCGTCATTCCGAGCCCATGACCGAAGCCGCCGAAAGCCGCGCCAAGGCCGCCGGCCTGATTGCTGCCTTGAAAAACCAGGCGCCCTCGCGCTTTGGCAGCCACCTGCAGGTACGCGCAGCGCTGGCCAGCCGCAACGCCTACGTCTCGGACTTCTGGTTGATGGACAGCCAGCAACGCCAGCAGACCCAGGCCGATTTCAGCGGGCGCCAGGTGCTGATCGTCGATGCCGAAGACACCTTCACCTCGATGATCGCCAAGCAGCTGCGGGCCCTGGGCCTGATAGTCACGGTGTGCAGCTTCAGCGATGAATACAGTTTCGACGGTTACGACCTGGTGATCATGGGCCCTGGCCCCGGCAACCCGAGCGATGTCCAGCTGCCGAAAATCGACCATCTGCACGTGGCCATCCGTTCCTTGCTCAGCCAGCAACGGCCATTCCTAGCGGTGTGCCTGAGCCATCAGGTGTTGAGCCTGTGCCTGGGCCTGGAGCTGCAACGCAAGGCCATTCCCAATCAGGGCGTGCAAAAACAGATCGACCTGTTCGGCAACGCCGAGCGGGTGGGTTTCTACAACACCTTCGCCGCCCAGAGTGCCAGTGACCGCCTGGACATCAACGGCATCGGCACCGTCGAGATCAGTCGCGACAGCGAAACCGGCGAGGTGCATGCCCTGCGTGGGCCGTCGTTCGCCTCGATGCAGTTTCATGCCGAGTCGCTGCTCACCCAGGAAGGCCCGCGCATCATCGCCGACCTGCTGCGCCACGCCCTCATCCACACACCGGTCGACAGCAACGTGTCGGCGGCAGGGAGATAACCATGCACAACTACGTGATCATCGACGCCTTCGCCAGCGTCCCGCTGGAAGGCAACCCGGTTGCGGTGTTCTTCGACGCCGATGATTTGCCGGCGCCGCAAATGCAACGCATCGCCCGAGAGATGAACCTGTCGGAAACCACCTTCGTGCTCAAGCCACGCAACGGCGGTGATGCGCTGATCCGGATTTTCACTCCGGTCAACGAACTGCCCTTTGCCGGCCACCCGTTGCTGGGGACGGCCATCGCGCTGGGGGCGCACACCGACAATCACCGGCTGTATCTGGAAACCCAGATGGGCACCATCGCCTTTGAACTGGAACGCCAGAACGGCAGCGTGATCGCCGCCAGCATGGACCAGCCGATACCGACCTGGGCGGCCCTGGGCCGCGATGCCGAATTGCTCAAAGCCCTGGGCATCAGCGATTCGACCTTTCCCATCGAGATCTATCACAACGGCCCACGCCATGTGTTTGTCGGCCTGCCGAACATCGCCGCCTTGTCGGCCCTGCACCCTGACCACCGTGCGCTGTCGAACTTCCACGACATGGCGATCAACTGTTTCGCCGGCGCCGGGCGGCGCTGGCGCAGCCGCATGTTCTCACCGGC
The DNA here is from genome assembly GCF_047943075.1 of Pseudomonas sp. NFX183. NCBI lineage: Bacteria > Pseudomonadati > Pseudomonadota > Gammaproteobacteria > Pseudomonadales > Pseudomonadaceae > Pseudomonas > Pseudomonas sp. NFX183. The sequence continues at coordinate 5,509,577 of NZ_CP181333.1, forward strand.
CTACGGCGTGGTCGAGGATGCAGCCACTGGCTCGGCTGCCGGGCCGTTGGCGATTCATCTGGCGCGCCATGGCCAAATCGAGTTCGGCCAGCAGGTGGAGATTTTGCAGGGCGTGGAAATCGGCCGCCCTTCACTGATGTTCGCCAGGGCTGAGGGCCGCGCCGATCAACTGACGCGCGTCGAAGTCTCCGGCAATGGCGTCACCTTCGGGCGGGGGACCATCGTGCTATGAACCTTTCAGTACAAGGCAAGCCGCTGCTGGGTAAAGGCATGTCCGAATCGCTCACCGGCACGCTGGATGCACCGTTCCCCGAGTACCAGACACTGCCCGCCGACCCCATGAGCGTGCTGCGCAACTGGCTGGAGCGTGCACGGCGCGTGGGCATCCGCGAACCCAGGGCGTTGGCGCTGGCCACCGCCGACGGCCAGGGCCGGCCCTCGACGCGCATCGTGGTGATCAGTGAGATCAGCGACACGGGGCTGTTGTTCAGCACCCATGCCGGCAGCCAGAAAGGCCGTGAGCTGAGCCAAAACCCGTGGGCGTCGGGCGTGCTGTATTGGCGCGAAACCAGTCAGCAGATCATCCTCAATGGCCAGGCCGTGCGCTTGCCGGACGCCAAGGCGGATGAGGCGTGGCTCAAGCGCCCGTATGCCACGCATCCGATGTCGTCGGTGTCTCGCCAGAGCGAAGAACTGCAGGATGTTCAGGCCATGCGCAACGCCGCTCGCGAACTGGCCGAAGGCCAAGGTCCGCTGCCGCGTCCCGAGGGCTATTGTGTGTTTGAGTTGCGCCTTGAATCGCTGGAGTTCTGGGGGAATGGGCAAGAGCGGCTGCATGAGCGGTTGCGCTATGACCGCAGCGATACGGGCTGGAGGGTGCGGCGTTTGCAGCCCTGACTCTACAAAACTACGCACATCGAAGGACGCTGTAGATCTCAGAAACCACCTGAGCCGTGGCGTCCTCGATCGTTGTTTCATTGCGGCATAAAACCCAGCCGTGATCGCTAATCGCGCGCTCGAACGCCTGAGTACACGCGACATGTTCTTCCAGCTTATGCATCACAGTACTGCTCAGCCCACGCCGTCGTTCGGCTGCCCTGGCCCATGAAATATCAGGGGCGGTGACCACGCCGACATGCAGGTCGGGCACTTGCACGTCTCGATCAATGTTTAACTGCAGAATGTCTGCAAACCCGACGATCCGGCGAAACGCTGCATCAGAGGGGTACCAGCGATCAATCAAGATGATGCTACCGGCTGGCTGTTTGGCCAGTACGTGCCGGGAAATCCAGGCGCGGCTATCGGCAAAGCGCTCGCACACCCTCAACTCCAACTCCCGGCTGGGGTTTCTGACGAGAGTGTTAACGAGGGCCATTGTTTCAGCCCTATGGGGATCGCTTTTTTGCTCGCTGAGCCGGATCACCTTTTGCTTGTCTGCCCTCAGCACTTGGGTCACGGCCTCCAAAAGCGTGGTTTTGCCCGTTCCCTTGGGGCCATCGAGAGATACAAAGAGTGGACGACTCATACTTCACATCATGATTGGTAGCGGTTCATTGGGCTCTGCTCGTTCGCTGGAGTCGCCTGGCGCGACGATGCGAATCGAGTGCAGCGCCCATAGGAACAGACATTACTGAAGGCGTCGATCAATGATGCTCCCTGAGCAGAAAAGAACTTCCCCACGGCAACGGCGCCACGCCCAAATGCGTGGCCAGCGTCTGGCCGATATCGGCAAAGCTGCCGCGCTCGCCCAGCCAGCCGGGCGCAATGCCTGCCCCGTAAGCCAGGACAGGCACATGTTCACGGGTATGATCGCTGCCCGGACGCGATGGGTCGCAACCATGGTCGGCGCTGATGATCAGCAACGTCTGCGGGTCCATCAACGCCAATAATTCCGGCAGCCTGCGGTCGAAGGCTTCCAGCGCGGCAGCGTAGCCGGCCAGGTCGCGGCGGTGCCCGTAAAGCATGTCGAAGTCGACGAAATTGGCGAACACCAGGCTGTTGTCTGGCGCTTGCTGGTAAGCCTTGAGCGTGGCATCGAACAGCGCGTCGTTGCCGTCTGCCTTGTACAACCGGCTGATGCCGCGGTGCGCGAAGATATCGCCGATCTTGCCCACCGCATGCACGGTGCCGCCGGCTTCGCACAGATGATCCAGCAGCGTCGGCGACGGCGGTGGCACGGTGTAGTCGCGGCGATTGCCGGTGCGGCGAAACTCGCCCGCGTGCTCGCCGGTGAACGGCCGGGCAATGACCCTGCCGACCGTGTATTCATCACACAAATCGCGCGCGATTTCACACACCCGGTACAGCTCATCGAGCCCGAAATGGCTTTCATGGGCGGCGATCTGCATCACGCTGTCGGCCGAGGTGTAGCAAATCGGCTGCTGGCTGCGGATGTGTGCTTCGCCCAACTCGTCCAGCACCGTAGTGCCAGAGGCATGGCAGTTGCCCAGGACACCCGACAACCCTGCCCGCTCAATCAGGTCGGCCAGCAACCTGGGCGGAAAGGACTCGACCGGCCGCTCGAAATAACCCCAGTCGAACAACACCGGCACGCCCATCATCTCCCAATGTCCGGACGGTGTGTCTTTGCCTGAGGATTGTTCGCGCGCATGGCCGTAGGCGCCGACCGGTGCAGCGTCGCCCCAGTGGCCCGGCAACGGTCCGTCACCGCTGGCTGCCGCAGCGGCGCCCAGGCCCAGACGACCCAGATTTGGCAGCCACAGAGGCCCCCGGCGCAATGGCCCATCGGCCTCTCCACGGGCGCACGCCTCGGCGATATGGCGCAAAGTGTCGGCGCCGGCATCGCCAAAAACAGCAGCGTCGGCACTGGCGCCGATGCCCAACGAGTCCAGCACCAATACGATGGCTTTGCTCATAGGATGTCCTGGATCAAATCACGTGCGGCCAGGCTCGAACCGCCTAATCGATAGGCTGCGCGCAAAGCGGATGCGCCCTGCCCGGCCTGCTCTGGGTTGCGTGCGTGCACCCAGCCCAGAGGCCGTTGCGCGTTCACCTGTTCACCCACAAAGGCCAACTCGCTGAAGCCCACGGACAAGTCCAGCACGTCGTCGGGATGACTGCGTCCGCCGCCCAATGCCACCACCGCCAAGCCCACCGCCCGGGTGTCGATGTCGGTAACGCAGCCCTCTTCCTCGGCCCACACCGGCACCGACACGGCGGCCTTGGGTAAATATGCTTCAGGGTCTGCCGTAAAGCCCGGCGGGCCGCCCAGAGCGACGACCATTTGCTCGAAGCGCTGCAAGGCTGCACCGCTCTGCCAGGCCTGGAGTAATTGATCACGGGCCTGGGCGTCATCCCGCGCCAAACCGGCCATCGTCAATGCTTGGGTGGCCAGCGCCAAGGTCACCGCCCACAAGCGCTCACTGCGCACCTCGCCCTTGAGCAAAGCGACTGCTTCGCCAACCTCCAGCGCGTTGCCGGCACTGCGGGCCAGCGGTTGGTTCATGTCGGTGATCAGCGCGCGGGTGTTGACCCCGGCACCGTTGGCCACCGCGACGATGCTGGCGGCCAGCTCGCGCGCCTGTTGCGGCTCGGCCATGAAGGCGCCGTTGCCGGTTTTCACATCCATGATCAGTACGTCGAGGCCGGCGGCGAGTTTTTTGCCGAGGATCGACGCGGTGATCAGGTCAATCGACTCCACCGACCCGGTCACGTCGCGGATCACATACAAGCGCTTATCCGCCGGCGCCAGGTTGGCAGTCTGGCCGATGATCGCGCAACCGACGTCGGCCACCACCGCGTGCAGGCGTTCGGGGCTGGGTTGGCAGTCGTAGCCGGGAATGCTCTCGAGCTTGTCCAGGGTGCCGCCGGTATGCCCCAGCCCACGCCCGGAAATCATCGGCACGTAACAACCGCAGGCCGCCAGCAACGGCGCGAGCAGCAAGCTGATCATGTCGCCGACGCCGCCGGTGGAATGCTTGTCCACGACCGGCCCTGGCAGGTCCCACTTCAGCACTTGGCCGGAGTCGCGCATCGCCTTGGTCAAGGCCAGGCGCTCGCTCACGTCCATGCCCTTGATGAACACCGCCATGGCGAACGCCGCCACCTGCCCATCGCTGAGGCTGGCGTCGGCAATGCCGGCGACAAAGCGTTGAATGTCCATCGCAGCCAGGGCGTGCCCGTCGCGTTTGCACCGAATCACTTCTTGTGGCAACCACATACTGTGCTCCTTACAGCGAAATGAAAAAGCCGACAATCGCCGCGCTCATCAGGTTGGAAAGCGTGCCGCCGATCATGGCTCGCAAGCCCAGCCGCGCGAGTTCCTCACGGCGTTGCGGGGCGATACCCGTGAGGCCACCCAGCTGAATGGCTATCGAAGACAGATTGGCAAAGCCGCACAGGGCGAAAGTCACGATCACCTGGGTGTGCACCGACAACAGCGGCACGCCGGCTTCGGCAGCCTTGGCCGGGGTCAGGTAGTTAGCCAGGTCGGCGTAGGCGACAAACTCGTTGAGCACCAGTTTTTCGCCGATAAAACCGCCGGCCATGACCGCCTCATGCCACGGCACCCCGAGCAGAAACGCGATGGGCGCCAGCACGTACCCGAGAACCAGTTGCAAGGTCAATTGCGGGTAGCCAAACCAGTTGCCCGCCCAGCCCAGTAGCCCGTTGAGCAGCGCAATCAACGCGATAAACGCCAGCAGCATGGCACCCACCGCCAAGGCCAGGCGCAAGCCAACCTGGGCGCCATCGGCGGCGGCATCGATGATATTGGTGGGGCGATTCTCGGCCTGGCCCAGCTCCTCGATCACCTGTTCGGTGCAGGCGGCTTCGGTTTCCGGCTCCATGAGTTTGGCCATCAACAGGGCCCCCGGCGCCGACATGAAACACGCCGCAATCAGGTACTTGAGCTCCACGCCCAGCCCGGCATAGCCCAGCAGCACCGAGCCGGCCACTGCGGCGAAACCACCGACCATCACCGCAAACAACTCAGAGCGCGTCAGCTTGGCAATGAAGGGCCGTACCACCAGCGGCACTTCCGACTGGCCGATGAAGATCGCCGAGGTCACCACCATCGACTCGATGCGGCTGGTGCCCAGCAACAGGCGCAAGGTGCCGCCCACCAGCCGAATGATCCAGCCCATCACACCGATGTAATACAACACAGAGATAAAGCTGCCGAAGAACACGATCATCGGCAAAACCCGGATGGCGAACACAAACCCGCCACTGCCGAACACTTCAAACATGTGCGGTGAACTCAGGCCGCCGAACAGAAACTCGATACCTTTGTTAGCGTAAAGCTGCAGCGATGCCACCGCGCCTGACAGCGAGGCGAGCACCGTCTGGCCCCACGGCACGTAAAGCGCAAAGGCGCCGATCAAGACCTGGATCAAAAACGCGACCGAAACGGTGCGCCAGTTGATCGAGCGTCGTTGATGAGATAAAGCAATGGCAATGAGAATAAGGGTCGCTATTCCGACAAGACTGATCATGCAGGCGTCTCAACAATGGACCACGCGGATGCAGACCCGAAGGCCTGCCCAGGATTAGAAAGCGTCGAAGGCGCCCGGCAGCAATTGCTCCAGGGTCCAGGTGCGCGTGGCGGCCGGGTCACTGCCCTGACAAATCACCACTGCATCCTTGGCCATCAACTCCAGCATCACCTGGCGGCAGGCACCGCAAGGGCTTATCAGTGAAACATTGGGTGCATAAACAGCCATGGCTTTGAAACTGCGTGGGGCATAGCCCTGGCTGATGGCGCTGAACAACGCGCTGCGCTCGGCACAGTTGGTCAGCCCGTAGGAGATATTCTCCACGTTGCAACCCTGTACCACCTCACCGTTGGCGGTCAGCAATGCCGCGCCCACGGGGAAATGGGAATAAGGCGAGTACGTGCTCTGGGCGGCACGCTTTGCCTGTTCCATCAAACGCTCTTCAATTGTCATGCACAGGGTCATCCCATCTTATTGCGAGCACGTCCAGGGCGGTCGTGACGCTATTGTGGTGTTATTTAAATAACAATTGATGTGAATATTCAATCTTTTTTTATGCTCGCGGACAAAGGTCCGCGCCGAAGTCCTTCGCCGCTTCAAGTGCTCGCGTCTTTGACGTAGACAGGTGTTGTAGCGTTGTTGGCTCACAAGGATGCAAGCCTAAAACCCTTTGTTTTCCGGGAGCACAGCCTGAATACTGCTTGCTGGTCCGGCGCCTTCGCGAGCAAGCCCGCGCCCACCTTTGCTCACAGCCAGCGCAGCTAACCGTGGTGCTTGAACCGGGAAATCCCCAGCCCCAAACTTTCCCGCAACGTCGTCCCTTCATACGCCGTGCGATACACCCCACGCGCCTGCAGCAACGGTATGACTTCCTGCGTAAACCGCGCGAACTGCTGCGGATGGCCAATATAGATGTTGAACCCATCCACCGCCCGCGCCTGGAGCCACGCCTCCATCTTGCGCGCAACCGTGTCCGCCGTGCCCACAAACGCGCCCGGCCGCAGTTGGCGACCAAACTCCACTGCCTGGCGCAGCGTGAAACCTTTGTCCCGCGCTTGATCAGCAATGCGTTTGGCATTGGTGAAAAAGCTGCTGCGCGCCGCTTCCAGGCTCTCCTGTGGAAACGGCGCATCGAGGTCGTACTGGCTGAAATCATGCCAGCCGAAATTACGCCCGAACTCCTTGAGCGCCAGCTCGAAACTGTGATCGGCGTGATGGTAGTGCTGCTCGATTTCACGGGCGTGCTCATCGGTGTCGCCCACATAGATCTCGGCGCCGGGCATGACCAGTAATTGCTCCGGGTCGCGACCGTGTTGCGCCGCCCTGCCCTTTATATCGCGGTAAAACGCCTGGCCCTGCTCGATGCTGGCCGCGTGGGTGAAGATCACGTCCGCCGTGGCGGCGCCCAGGTCGCGGCCTTGCTCTGAGTCGCCGGCCTGGAAGATCACTGGCTGGCCCTGCGGCGAGCGTTGGATGTTCAGCGGGCCGACCACCGAAAAGTGCTCGCCCTTGTGGTTCAGGCTGTGCAGTTTGCTGGGGTCGAGGAACTGGCCGGTGGCACGGTCACGCACGAAAGCGTCTTCCTCGTAGGAGTTCCACAGGCCTTGCACCACGTGGACGTGCTCGGCGGCGCGGCTGTAGCGCGTGTCGTAATCGTAATGTTCGTCGCGGCTGTAGTTGCCGGCAGTGCCGGCGTCACCGCTGGTGACCACGTTCCAGCCGGCGCGGCCTTTGCTGATCAGGTCGAGTGAGGCCAGGCGCCGGGCGACGTTATAGGGCGAGTTGTAAGAGGTGGTCAGCGTACCGACCAAGCCCAGATGCCGCGTGCTGACGGCCAGCGCAGAGAGCAGTGTCAGCGGTTCCAGGCGGTTCAGGTAGTGGGACGGCGAGCCCGGTGTGATGAATTGGCTGTCGACGATAAACATCAGGTCGAACAGCGCCGCCTCGGCCTGGCGGGCAATGTCGATGTACCAGTCGACGTTGACGCTGGCGTCGGCCGGCAAGTGCGGGTCCAGCCATAGATTGTGGCGGCCCGGCCCGCCGCAACCCATGGTCAGGGCACCGAGTTTGAGCTGTCGTTGGGTCATATCAGAAGAGTTCCTTGAAACGTTCACGGCTGGGTCTGGGCGACGGCGGGTTGCAGCGAGGCCGAGAAGGAATCATCGAACAGGCTCGCTGCGGAGTAAGACTTGACCAGGCCAAGGCTGGCGAAGAAGTCCACGGTCTTTTGCGCTTCTACCGGCGACTGGGCCGTGAGCGGTTCGACCGTAGTGCGCGCACGCGCAAACCAGGCGCGGGCGATGTCGGCGTCGGCGCGGGTGCGCTTGGCCCACGCATCGGCATACGCGTCAGCGTTGGCCGGGCTTTGGCGCGTCCAGTCGCGGGCTTTTTTCAGGCGCTGGAGGAAGTCACTGATTTGCGCGCGTTTGGCCTCGACAGCCTTGGCGTTGGCGGCGATAAAGCTCTGGGCCGGGATCAAGCCCTCCGCGGTTGCGAGTACCCGCGCCCCTTGGCGTTCCTGTTGCGTGACGTAGGGTTCCCAGGTGGCGATGACGTCAACCGAGCCTCCTTCCAGCGCATGGGAAGCGTCGAGTGCGCTGAGGTAGCGCAGCTCGAGTGAGTCGCGCGGGACGCCGGCGTTGTCCAGCGCGGTGAGCAGCAATTGCTGGCTCCAGGAGCCCTTCCAGAGCGCCGCACGTTTGCCGGCAAGGTCGGCCAGTGTGTGGATCGACGAATCCTTTCTGACCAGGATGGCCACGCCGTCGAGGTTTTGCCGGCTGACGGCAATCACCTTGATCGGCGCACCTAATGCGCCCAGGAACAGCACCGGCGCGTCCCCCAGCAAGCCGATATCCAGGCTGTTGGCATTCAGCGCTTCGGCGACCGGCGAGCCTGCGGTGAACTGCTTCCACTCAAGCGTGTACGGCAGGTTTTCCAGCACGCCCGCCGCCTCCATCACGGCTTGGGCGTTGTAGCTTTGGTCGCCCACCACCAGCGTTTGCGCGTTCGCGGTCAGGCACAGCAAGGTGGCGGCCAACCCGGCCGCCAGTGTTGTCAGGTAACGCACGTTCGTCTCCAGATGCCTGGTCAGGCATGCAAGTCGATCCGCGCGTGCGGTCTCGGCAGTGTTCGTAGGGGTTCATACGATGCGGTTATAAATACCGCTTGTAAAATACTGATAACGCATAACCTAATTCACAAATAATGCAACTTAGGCATTTTCAGGCCGCACGCGTTGCACCCGCACATTGCACAGTGCCCTACGCCACCTACACTGGTTGAAACCCCGACACCCCGCGGCCTTTTCAAGCCGCCCGGCCGGACGTACCCGCACGCATCGCTCAACCATTACAGCCGTTGGCCAACTGATTAATCCGAGTAAATATGAAAGAGCAGCTTCGCCAGCGTGCACCCGCAGTGGTGCCAATCCGCACCCCGTTTCGACATGCCTGTTTGCTGGCGCCGCTGAGCCTGCTGTGCCTCGCCCTCGCCGGCTGTACCGTGGGGCCCGACTTTGCACGGCCCGATGTACCGGCCAATGCAGGCTTTGCAAAGGACCCACTGACGACCACCGCCCAGGCGGAAATTGACGCCGGTGGCGCGGCGCAGCGGCTGATCGCCGGGATGGATATTCCCGGGCAATGGTGGACGCTGTTCCGCTCGCCCTCACTCAATGCGCTGGTCGAAGAAGCCCTGCGCGCCAACCCGGACGTCAGCGCCGCGCAAGCGGCACTGCGCCAGGCCAACGAGCTGGTGTACGCCGACCAGGCGTCACTGTTTCCGTCGGTGAGCGCCAATGTGCAAAAAGCCCGCGAGAAAGTCTCCGGCGTCACCTCGGGCATCCCGGAGTCGCCGATTCTCACAGTGAGTTCGGCGTCGCTGAGCGTTTCCTATGCGCCGGACGTGTTTGGCGGCACGCGCCGGCAAATCGAATCCACCACCGCGCAAGCCGAGTACGAGCGCTTTCAGCTGGAGGCGACTTACCTGACCCTGACCTCCAATGTGGTCAACACCGCGGTCAGCCTGGCGTCGTTGCGCGATCAGGTGGCCGCCACCGAAGAAATCATCACACTGCAGGGCGGTCAGCTCGACCTGCTGCAAGCTCAGCGCCGACTGGGCGCCATCGGCGACAGCGATGTACTCACGCAGCAAACCGCACTGGCGCAAACCCGCGCGACCTTGCCGCCACTGCAAAAGCAATTGGCACAGACCCGCAACCAATTGATGGCGTACCTGGGGCGCTTTCCAAACCAGGATCAAGGCGAACGCTTCAATCTGGCCTCGTTGCATCTGCCAGAAGAGCTGCCGGTCAGCCTGCCCTCGGCCATCGTCGGCCAAAGACCGGATGTGCGTTCGGCGCAGGCGCAACTGCATCAAGCCAGCGCCAACATTGGCGTGGCCGTCGCCAATCAGTTGCCGCAATTCAGTATTACCGGGTCGTTGGGTTCCACGGTGGCAAGCGGCACCAAGCTGTTTTCGGCGGGCAGCGGTGTCTGGAGCCTGGCGGGTTCGATTACCCAGCCGATCTTTGACGCCGGCGCACTCGAGCACCGTAAACGTGCGGCCGTGGCGGCCTACGACGAGTCGGCGGCGCGCTATCGCGGCACAGTGATTACCGCATTCCAGGATGTCGCCAACGCGCTGCGGGCGCTGGAGGCGGATGCCGATGCGCTGAATCAGCAGGTCGTGGCCGAACACTCCGCGCAAGCCAACCTGGACCTGGTGCAAGCCCAGTTCCGCCTGGGCGCAGTGGCGTATATCAACCTGCTCACGGCCCAGCAAACCTACCAAAACACCGTGCTCGCCCGCGTCAAAGCCCAGGCCGCGCGCTACAGCGACACCACGGCGCTGTTCCAGGCATTGGGTGGCGGCTGGTGGAACCGCACGGATGTGGACCCCGCCACCCAGGGCACGCCGGACCGCTTCGGCCTGCCGTCGTGGCAAGAGATCATGCCGGCTCACAGTAAAGCCGCGCCCGACTTGAATCATTGAAACAGTGAGAACTCCCATGGCTGACGTTCAGACCGCCTCTACCCTGCCCCCCGAACCCGGCGTACCGCGCAAGCGCCGCCTGTGGCGGCCGATGCTGATCATGATCGTGGTGGTGCTGGTAATTGTCGCGATCATTGCCGGGGTGAAATTCGTGCAGATTTCGGCGCTGATCGCCCAATCCAAAGCGCCCTTGCCGGCCGCCGTGGTGACGGCGCTGCAGGTGCCATTCAGTGACTGGCAACCGAGCGTCTCCGCCGTGGGCTCGATGAAGGCGGTGCGCGGTGTGGATGTGACCACTGAAGTCGGCGGCATCGTGCGCACCCTGGGCTTCACGCCCGGGCAAGAGGTGGCGGCCCAGGCACTGCTGGTGCAGTTGAACGCCGACTCGGACATCGCCCAATTGCATTCCCTTGAGGCGACCGCGGACCTGGCCGGTATCGTGCTCAAGCGCGACAAGGCGCAACTGGCGGTCAACGCCATTTCCCAAGCCCAGGTGGACACCGACACCGCCGACCTCAAGGCCAAACTCGCCGCCGCCGAACAACAGCGCGCGCTGGTGGCGAAAAAAACCATTCGTGCCCCCTTTGCCGGGCGCATCGGCATCACCAGCGTCAACCCCGGCCAATACCTCAACCCCGGCGACAAGATCGCCACGTTGCAGACTTTTGATCCCATCTACATCGATTTTTCGGTGCCGCAGACCCAACTGGAAGCCATTGCCATCGGCCAGGTGGTTTCGGTGACGGCTGACGGCCTGTCAAAGCAGACCTTCACCGGCCGGATCAGCACCATCGACACCCAGTTCGACTCAACCACGCGCAACGTCACCGTCGAGGCGACCGTTGAGAACCCCAAGCAAAGCCTGGTGCCCGGCATGTTCGCCCGTGCGGTAGTCAACTCGGGGACCACCCAGCGCTACCTCACCGTGCCGCAGACGTCAGTGACCTACAACCCTTACGGCACCACGGTGTTCATCGCCACGTCGAGCAAAAACGACAAGGGCGATGAAGTACTCACCGCGCAACAAACCTTCATCAAGACCGGGCCGACCCGCGGCGATCAGGTCGCGATCCTGTCGGGCGTGAAGGAAGGCGATCTGTTGATCACCAGCGGCCAGATGAAGCTCAAGAATGGCTCGCCGGTGAAGGTCGATAACAGTGCCGCGCCGTTGAACGACCCGGCGCCAACGCCCCAAGAACAGTAAAGGTGTCCCATGAAGCTTACCGATACCTTTATTCAGCGACCGGTGTGGGCAGTGGTGGTTTCGCTGTTCATTCTGATCCTGGGGCTGCGCTCGATCTTCGAGTTGCCGGTGAACCAATGGCCGCGCACCGAAAACACCGTGGTCACCATTACCACCGCCTACTACGGCGCGGACGCGTCCACGGTCGCCGGTTTTATCACCCAGCCGCTTGAGTCGGCCATCGCCCAAGCCCAGGGCATCGACTATTTGTCCTCGACCAGCATCACCGGTGTCTCCACCATTACCGCGACATTGCGTTTGAACTACGACGCCAGCAAGGCCCTCACCGAGATCAATACCCAGGTCAATTCGGTGAAGAACCAACTGCCCGCGCAGTCCCAGGAGCCGGTGCTCACCATTGCCGTCGGGCAGACCACCGACGCGATGTACCTGGGGTTCTACAGCGACACGCTGCCCACCAACAACATCACCGATTACCTGGTGCGGGTGGTCAAGCCCAAACTGGATTCGATCCAGGGCGTGCAGACCGCAGAGATTCTCGGCGGGCGCCAATTCGCCCTGCGCGCCTGGCTGGACCCGGACAAGCTGGCCGCGCATAACGTCACGGCGCAGGACGTTTCCACGGCCCTGGCCAACAACAACTACTTGTCTGCCGTGGGCTCGACGCGCGGGCAAACGGTAACGGTCGACCTCACGGCCGGCACCGATCTGCACACGGTGGATGAATTCAAACGACTGGTGATCAAGCAGAAAGGCGACGCCTTGGTGTATCTGGAGGACGTGGCCACCGTCACCCTTGGCGCCGAAAGCTACGACAGCAGCGTGGCGTTTTCCGGCAAGCGCTCGGTGTTCATCGGCATCAAGGCGGCGCCGACCGCCAATATCCTGACCGTCGCCGACAGCGTGCGTGAGGCCTTCCCCGAGCTGCAATCGCAACTGCCTACTGGCGTGCGCGGCGAGATCGTGTACGACTCAACCGAGTTCATCAATACCTCGATTTACGAGGTGGTGAAGACCCTGGTCGAGGCGATGATCATTGTCTCGGTGGTCATCTACCTGTTCCTCGGCTCGTTCCGCGCGGTGATCGTGCCGCTGGTGGCGATCCCGCTGTCGCTGGTCGGGACTTTCTTCATCATGTACCTGCTGGGGTACTCGATTAACCTGCTGACCCTGCTCGCGCTGGTTCTGGCGATTGGCCTGGTGGTGGACGACGCGATTATCGTGGTGGAAAACGTCGACCGGCACATCAAGGAAGAAGGCAAAGGCGTGCTGGAGGCCGCGCTGATCGCGGCGCGGGAACTGGGTGGCCCGATCATCGCGATGACCGTGGTGTTGATCGCCGCGTACGTGCCCATCGGCCTGCGCAGCGGCCTCACCGGTGCGCTGTTCAAGGAGTTCTGTTTCTCGCTGGCGGGCGCCGTGACCGTGTCGGCCGTGGTGGCGTTGACCCTCTCGCCAATGATGACGTCCAAGCTGTTCAAGTCCGGGAAGGAAGAAGGTCGTTTCGCGCGTAAGCTCGACCAGTATTTTGACTGGCTGCGCGGGCGTTACCACCGTGTGTTGTCTGGCGGGTTGAACATCTGGCCGGTGCTGGTGACCTTTGGGTTTGTGCTGTTCCTGCTGGTGGCCGCCAGTGGCATGACCGCCAAAAGTGAACTGTCGCCCACCGAAGACCAGGGGCTGGTGTTCATGCAGATCAAAGGCCCGCCGACGGCCTCGCCCCAGCAGATGGAGCGTATTGCCGACCAGGCCTTCCAGATCGCCAGTAAAGAGACGGAATACGCGCAGATGTTCCAGCTGACCGGGCTGCCCATCCTCAATCAAGGCCTGGGCGGCGTGCTGCTGAAAACCTGGGGCGACCGCACGCGCTCCCAGGCCCAGCTGATACTCGACCTGCAGCAAAAGTGGAATCAGGTGCCGGGCGCCACCATCGCGGCCTTTCCGCTGCCGTCGCTGCCGGGCGCCCAGGGCTTGCCGGTGCAATTTGTGATCACCACCACCGACTCCGTGGAAAACCTCAATGAGGTCGCGCAGGCCGTGATGGCCGAGGCGCAGAAACAGCAGTTGTTCTGGTTTGCCGACATGGACTTGAAACTCGACAAGCCGCAAGCCCGGCTGGTGGTGGACCGGGAGAAGATCGCCGCATTGGGCCTGACTCAGGCCGACGTCGGCGCGGCGCTGTCGGCGGCGTTGGGCGGTAACTACGTGAACTACTTCTCGACCGCCGGCCGCTCCTACAAAGTCATTCCCCAAGTGCTGCAGGTCAACCGCCTGAACCCGGAGCAGATTCTCGATTACTACATTCGCACCCCGTCCGGCTCGATGATCCAGGCACGCACCGTCGCGCATATCGAGACCTCGACACAGCCCGAATCGATCAACCACTTCCAGCAACTCAACTCGGCCACCCTCTCAGGCGTCAGTGGCGTGGCCCAAGGTGAGCTGCTGGGCAAACTCAACACGATCCTGACCAACGTGGCGCCCTCGGGTTACACCTCGGACTTTGCCGGCGAGTCGCGCCAATTCATGCAGGAGTCTGGTGGGTTCTTTGGTTTGCTGATGTTCTCGATTCTGATCGTCTACCTCGCCCTGGCCTTCCAGTTCGAGAGCTTTCGCGACCCGGTGGTGATCCTGTTCTCGGTGCCGCCGGCACTGTTTGGCGCACTGGCCTTCATCACCATGGGCTACGCGTCGATCAACGTGTATACCCAGGTGGGCCTGGTGACGCTGTTGGGGTTGATCACCAAGCATGGGATCCTGATCGTGCAGTTCGCCAACGAACTGCAACGCGCAGGTCACAGCAAGCGCGAAGCCATAGAAGAGGCCGCCGGCGTGCGTCTGCGCCCGATCCTGATGACCACGGCCGCGATGGTGCTGGGCGTGGTGCCGCTGGTGTGGGCCTCCGGCGCCGGTGCTGCGGGGCGGCACGACATGGGGCTGGTGATTTTCGCCGGGTTGTCGATTGGTACGCTGCTGACGTTGTTCATGGTGCCGGCGATGTATATGTTTATTGGGGAAACGCACCATCAGCAAACACCGCAGACACTCCCAGGCTCAGACTTGAGGACAACATAAACCCAAGCCCGGCAGGTCACACTTGGATTATTTCACCGCGCTGACCGCCTTCGTCGAAGCCGCCGAAGGCAACAACTTTTCGCGCGCCGCCGAGCGGCTCGGCATCAAGGCGTCAACCGTTTCTCGCTACGTGAAGGACCTTGAACAGGACTTGGGCATCGCCCTGTTCAACCGCTCGACGCGCACGCTGCACCTGACCGAGGGCGGCCAGACGTTTTTGCTGCATGCGCGCAAGGTGCTGGATGAGCTTGAACAGGCCAAGGCGGCGACGTCGGCGCTGAACCAGGAGCCTCGTGGGCTGCTCAAGCTCAACTTGCCGCCAGCGTTTGCCCGTCACCATATCCTGCCGCTGTTGAATACATTTGTGGCTCGCTACCCGCAGATCAAGCTGGAACTGGTATTGGATAACGCCCAAGTCAACCTGATTCATACCGGCGTTGACCTGGCGATTCGCATTGGCGCGCTGGCTGATTCCACGCTCAAGGCGCGCAAGATCTGCGCGGGCAACTACCTGCTGGTGGCCAGTCAGAGCTTTTGCGCTGCGCACCCTGCCCCTTCAACGCCGGCAGAGCTGGCCCGCCTGCCGGCGGTACTGAGCCAGCATGATTTTGCGTTTGCATCCGCTGATGAAGTCGTGCCGCTGGTGCCTCACGACTGTGTCCGTATCAACGACCTGGATGCGCAGCTGATCGCGGCGCGCCAGGGCCTGGGATTTGCCCTGTTACCCGACTGGTTGGTGGCGACCAGTATCGAAGCGGGCGCGTTACAGGTGTGGCTGCCAGAATGGAACATCCTCGGTGCCGAGCAGGCATTTTCTGTGTGGTTCGTCTATCCACCCAAGAAGATCGTGTCGTCGAAGGTCAGGTGCTTTATCGACTTCATCGTTGAGCAGTTGGGCGACACACCTGATTGGAAGCGCCAGGGCTGTCTGTGCCCAGCCGACCTAAAGGATGGCTGTTAAACTCGGTCAAATTGTGGGAGCGGGCTTGCTCGCGAATGCGGTCGTTCAGTTAAAAATGAGCTTGCTGACACAGCGCATTCGCGAGCAAGCCCGCTCCCACATTAGGGTCTCATCACATCAGCTAAAGCGAATATCCAGCGCGCGCAAGTACGTTTGCAACCCGGCGTCCTGGATAGGGATCAGGAATGCTTCCTGGTCGGACTCATTGAAGTGCGCGTGCCAGTACCCCGGCGGGGTCACGAACGCCAACCCCGGCGACCAGTCGACGCGTACCGGGTTGCGAATCTGCCCGTCGGCGTCCAGTTCGGTGCCTACCAGCGAGTAGCAGCCCGTGGGGCAGTCGATGATGAAGTCCAGTGCAATCGACTGGTGCCGGTGCGGCTTCTGGATCGAGCCGGGCGGCAGGATGCCGTACATGGCCCACAGCACATGCGTGACGGTTCGGGTCTGTGGAAAGTTGCGGTTACCCAGCA
Organism: Pseudomonas sp. NFX183; assembly: GCF_047943075.1. Taxonomy (NCBI): domain Bacteria; kingdom Pseudomonadati; phylum Pseudomonadota; class Gammaproteobacteria; order Pseudomonadales; family Pseudomonadaceae; genus Pseudomonas; species Pseudomonas sp. NFX183. The sequence goes on from NZ_CP181333.1 coordinate 5,525,738, forward strand.
GAATGCTGATACGGCTGCGGTCCTGGGCACGCGGATCATCGGCGGCTTCACGCAGCTTCAGGTTGGCCAGTGCGGCGGGATACAGCGTCGGCGCGAAACGGTCGGTGCTGCGCGTAACCCCCAGGTAGCGCAACAGCGGCTCATCGTGCACGTAGTACAGGCGCGCATCCTGCGAGGCGCGGAACCGGGCTGGCAGCAAGCCTGGCAGCGCGATAAAACAACCGGCCGACCATTCGATCTGGTGTTCGCCCTGAACGACGCTGCCCTCTCCGGTGATCACATAAAACACTTGAGAGGTGGCATTGGGGTGCAGCTCCAAGGTGTCGTCGGCGTTCAGCCGGATGAAGTTGGCACACAGCCCAGGCCCGGTTGCCGGGCCCTCACAGCCCAGCGCAGCGCTGAGGTCCAGCGCGACCACCCGCGACGGGCCACTGGCATACAGCGAGGCCGGGAAGCTGTGGTAAGGAATTCGGGTAATCAGATTGGCGCTGATCGGGTTGGCTGCCTTGCTGTATTCAAAGTACTCGGCATCCACTTGTTCGCGCGGGGCATCAACGCTCAGGTCGGGCTTGAATTCGCTGTTCATGGTTCACCTAAGTCTTGGGCTGGTTTGAAACAACTATAGGCATTGCGCCCACCGCGATTAAGCACTCGGTTGGCACAGCAGTTGTGCAAGATGGGGCGGCTATGCTCCTGGATGGTGCGAAAGGCCTGTCTATCGCCAAAGCGTGAACCGATGATCCATGTGTCAGGCATCTGTCTCATGCTCAAACGTCATAATCCCCCGTTCGTCTGCGTGGTAATCTGGCGCCACCATGAATAGACATTGATCGTCACTTGACGATGACCAGAGCCAGGAAAGAACATGCCAAAGATTTCTCACTCAGCACTGCGCCGCAACTTCCGTGAACTGCTTGCCAAACAAATCTGCGTTGAAACCGCCTCCGTCTTTGACCCCATGTCTGCGCGCATCGCCGCCGATCTGGGTTTCGAAGTCGGTATCCTCGGCGGTTCGGTCGCATCGTTGCAGGTCCTCGCGGCACCCGATTTTGCGTTGATCACACTGAGTGAGTTCGTCGAACAGGCCACCCGCATTGGCCGTGTGGCCCAACTGCCGTTCATCGCCGACGCCGACCACGGTTACGGCAATGCCCTGAACGTGATGCGCACCGTCGAAGAGCTCGAGCGCGCCGGGGTTGCGGCACTGACGATTGAGGACACGCTGTTGCCCGCGCAGTTCGGGCGCAAATCCACCGACCTGATTTCGGTTGAGGAAGGCATCGGCAAGGTCAAGGCCGCCCTTGAAGCGCGGGTCGATCCGCAGCTGTCGATCGTCGCCCGCACCAACGCTGGCGTGTTGCCGACCGAAGACGTCATCGCCCGCACCAAAGCTTATGAAAAAGCCGGCGCCGACGGCATCTGCATGGTGGGCGTCAAAGACTTCGACCACCTTGAGAAGATCGCAGAAAACCTCAGCGTGCCGTTGATGCTGGTGACTTACGGCAACCCGCAGCTCAATGACAGCGAACGCCTGGCCGCGCTGGGTGTGCGCATTGTGGTGGCCGGCCACGGCGCCTACTTTGCGTCGATCAAGGCGACTTACGACAGCCTGCGTGCGCAACGCAAGTTGACCAGCAGCACCTCGAACCTCAGCGCGACTGAACTGACGCATACCTACACGCTGCCGGAAAGCTACGTGGCGTGGGCGGAAGAATTCATGGACGTGAAAGAGTAAGCCTCAGTCAATCGGCGGCCAGTTCCGACTGGCCGCCGACTTCGGTCAGTAATTGGCGTTGGGATTACCCACGTCCACGTAGCCATTTTGGGGCGCAATGATCACATCCAATGGCGGCGGCGTAACGCCGAAGTCATCGAGCTGATCCTTGAGCCCGGTGTACCACTCTTCCTGCTGTTTCTTGCGCGCATTGTCGGCCTTGATGTCGGCAATGATCGCGTAGATCAAGCCACCGACCGCCGCGATGCCGCCCACGGCACCCGCCAGGGCGCCGGCCGCGCCGCCAATCACGCCGGCCGCTTCTGCAACGCCGGCTGCCACCGTGGTTATGCGCGGCACCACATAGGTGGCGACCTCCACCATGCCGGCCACGGCCGACAGGCCATTAAGCCCCGCGAAGGTGCCCTGGAAGCCGGCGCCGACCTTGTCGCCGCTCTGGGCCGAGTTTTTCGCGGAAATGGCCCCGGTGACCAAGCCCAATACGTTCCCTGCCACGCCGCCCAGGCTCTTGCCGACGTTTTCCACGTCTTTCACGTACTTGGGCGCGTCGAACTTGTAAGTGCCCTGTTGGGTACGATCGAACTGGTCCTGGACAAACTTGGCGCCACCTTCCAGGAACAGTCCGGCCGCCTGAAACGACTGACCCACTGTCTGCGCGGTGCTGCCGCCCTTGCCGCTGGCGATGCGCGTACCGATGGCGCCCGCCAACAACACGCCCGACACGCCGTGCATCAACCCGGCCTTGTACGCCGCGCTGACCCCGGCCGGCAGCTTGCCGCCCCAGGTGCTTTGGACTTTTTTGATCGCATCGTCGAACTTGGCGCCGCCGCGCATGGCGTCGTCCACCGCCCGAATGCCACTGATGATATCGGCGGTCTTCGGTGGGGCCTCTCCCGGTGGCGTGAATGCAGCGATGTTGTCGTTGATCACTTGCACAGTCTTGTCGTCGAGTACCGCGTCAAAGATTGCCTTGTTCACACCGGACTGAATCACCGCCTTGTCTGCCGGCACACCGCTGGCGATCAGGTCGTTGATCTGCTTGCCGGAGGTGATGTCTGCGTACTCGGCGTTGACCTTGTCCTTGATGGCTTGCGGGGCGTTTTCCAGGGCTTTCTTGTAGTCCGGCTGTTTGCCCAGGGCCTGGGCGTAGAAGTCCGGGTACTTGATAAAACTCGACAGCGCATCGGTGGTGCTGGCGCCCTTGGCGGCAAACGCGCTTTGCAGCGCGTCGCAACTGGATGAAGCGTCCAGGCGCCGCTCCATCTCGGCTTTCAAGGCTGGGTCGGCGGCGACCATTTTCTGCAGCTGTTCGGTGCCCTGGGTGTTGAGGAACTGCTGCACGTCCGGGTCTTTGCTGAGCGTGTCGATGCGCCCTTGCACATCCTTGATAAAGTCTTCGCGTTGCTGGCCCGGTGACGGGCCGTCGCCTGACCACTCATTGGCCGCATCCGGCCCCTGGTGCGCAAACGCATCGGCACCCGCCTTGTAGTTGGCCAGGCCCGTGGACAGCTGGATGATCGCTGCAGTCTTGTCCGCACCGCTGGCGCTGCTGTTGCCCGTGGCGAAATAGTCAGCGCCCACCTTGGAGGCGTCACCACCGGCCGCCTTCACGGCGTCTTCGGTGGCCTTGGCATTCAAGTCCTTGATCTGGTCATCCGCGCTGTTGCCGTCCAGGCCCTTGAGGTTGTCGTAGCCGTATTTGCCGAAGTCCTGCAGGCGCCCCGCTTCCGTACCGTGGCGCGCTTCGCCATCCTTGGTGAAGCCGTCGATGCGGCCATTGCCCACGTTGCCGCCTTCGATGTGCTTGCCGGTCTCGTCGTAGTTCTCGACATAGTTGAGCACCTGCGCGGCACGCCAGGCCGCATCGGCGTCGTGTTCAAAGTCGCCGACACGCTCGCGCAGAGCGTCCTTGACCCCGCTCTGGTTGCCGAGGTTTTTCAGCAACGGGTTGTCTTCAATGATTTGCTCGGCACTGCGGTTGTCGCCCATCGGCCGGCCTTCACCCGGCAACGGCAGATGGTTGGACGGCGCATCGCCCTTGGGCGGCGTGCTGGGTGAGCTCTGCGGTAGCTCGCCTTTAAGGGTCTCCCAGCCGTACTTGCCGAAATCCTGCAGGCGCCCGGCTTCGGTGCCGTGGCGGGCGTCACCGCCTTTGGTAAAACCGTCGACCTTGCCGTTGCCGGCTTCATTGAGTTCTGGCCGCTTGACGGTGGGCTTGCCGTTTTCGTCGAGTTTTTCGATGTGCTCCAGCACCCGGCTCGCGCGGTAAGCGGCGTCCGGATCGTGCTCAAAGTCGCCAACGCGTTCACGCAATTTGTCTTTCACGCCACTCTGGTTGCCGAGATTCTTGAGCAGCGGGTTGTCGTCGATGATCTGCTGCGCAGTGCGAAAGTCACCTTGGGGCCGCTTTGTATCGGGGCCGAGGCGGTTGTCGTCGGGCTGATTGTTTAGCGCTTTCGACACCGCTTTATTCCAGTTGGGGTTGTCGCCCGCGTTGGGGGTGCTATCAACCTGACGAAGCTGATTGACTTGCATGGCCTGTCTCCTGATCTGGCGTGGGAGAAAGGATTATTAAAGGGCAAGTGCAACAGTCTTGTTACATGGGCGAAATTGAATCAAGCGCAATCATATAGCCACCACTGAACGACGGCGGCGTACATGAACTTTTATATAACTAAGCATTAAAAAATCCGCCGCAGAGCCTGCGGCGGCAAACCAAAGGTTTTTGTCGAAGCAGAGCGGCTAAGACCCTATCAACGCTACACCCGCTCGTGATTAAAAGACGTGAAGTTTAATTAATCGAGTTTAATCCGCCACACCGCTGAAAGCCGCGAAAAATATGATAAAAATCGGCTTCGGCAACCCTGTCGAACACAATAAAAACCGTCACTACGCTCACCTGAAAACATCTGCCCACAACACTGTATGCGCCATAACAATTGCGATGTTTCTGCGCGCGCGTTACTTATTCCGGGGAAGTAAACACCATGATCAAACCCATGATTAGACAGTGCAGCCTGCTCACACTGGCAGTGTGCGCGAGTGTCAGCCAAGTGGCCTTTGCCGAGTCTGTCAGCGACCAGGCCGATTCCAAGGGTTTTATTGACGGCAGCAGCATCACGGGCCTGTTGCGCAACTATTATTTCGACCGCGATCGCCAAAGTGGCAAGGCAGACAACCGCGACTGGACCCAGGGCGCAATGCTCAACTACGCCTCGGGCTTTACCCAAGGCACCATTGGTTTTGGCGTGGACGCCTACGCCTATGGCGCGATGAAGCTCGACGCCACCCACGCGGATGCCGGCACCGGTGACCTGCCGACCGACCGCCATGGCGACCCGGAAAACGGCTATGGCTCCGTCGGCGCCGCGGTGAAAATCAAGGTGTCCAAGACCCAACTGAAGTTCGGTGACATGCAACCCACGGCGCCGGTCTTTGCCACCGGCGGCACGCGGATTCTGCCGCAGACCGCCACCGGGTTTGACCTGACCAGCAGCGAAATCGCCGGGCTGGACCTGGAAGCCGGGCATTTCACCAGCACCAACAGCGGCATGACCAGCAACCATGACCACGATATCTATGCCACCTACGCCAACGTCGCGGCCAACAGTGCGAGTTTCGTCGGCGGCAAATACACCTTCACGCCCTCGCTGAGTGCAACCGTGTACGCCGGTGAACTGGAAGATATCTGGCGCCAGTACTACACCAACCTCAACTACGTATTGCCGTTGGGCCATGACCAGTCGCTGGCGCTGGACGGCAACCTGTACCGCACCCTCGACACCGGCAGCGCCAAGGCCGGGGCCATCAACAACACCACGTATTCGGTGGCGGCGGCCTACTCGTTCCTGGCGGCCCACACGCTGACGCTGTCGTTCCAGAAGGTGCACGGCGACACGCCGTTCGACTACATCGGCACCGGCAACAACGGCGCGGGTGAAGGCGGCGATTCAGTGTTCCTGGCCAACTCGATTCAGTGGGGCGACTTCAACGGCCCGGGCGAGCAGTCCTGGGGCGTGCGTTATGACCTGAACATGGCCAGCTACGGCGTGCCAGGCTTGAGCTTCATGACCCGCTACGTCAACGGCTCCGACATCAACGGCACGCACACGCCGGCCAACAGCGCCTACGTCGGCGACTACGGTGCCGACGGCGACCATCACGAGACGGATGTGGAGGCCAAATACGTGCTGCAAAGCGGCCCGGCGAAAAACCTGTCACTGCGCGTGCGCGATGCGATGGTTTCGTCAAACGCGGATCAGCGCGACGGCAAATTGAACGAGCTGCGGGTGATCGTCGACTACCCGTTCACTCTGCTGTAACCACCCCAGGCTCCAGCCGTTGGCGCATGCCTGCGCTGGCGGCTGGACCGGCCTGCACCACGCACGCGTCCAACGGCACGAGTGTGCCTTCGGCCGTTGCCATCATCGGTTGCACCGGCTTGCCCGTCTCGCGCTCCACCACCTCGACACTGGTGCCCTCTTCGGCATAATGCCGATTGCCCCACGCCACCAGTGCCATCAGCACCATGCGCAAATCCTCGCCCTTGGCCGTCGGCACGTATTCATACCGTGGCGGCCGCTCGCTGTAGGCGCGGCGCTCAAGCATCCCGGCGTCCACCAGGCCATTCAAGCGGCGCGTCAACATGTTCGGCGCGATGCCCAGGCTGCGTGAAAACTCATCGAAGCGACGCAAGCCATGCAATGCATCGCGCATGATCAACATGCTCCACCACTCCCCTATCCGTTCAAGGCTGCGGGCGATGGGGCATTCGTCGCTGACAAGAGACTTGCGTTGCATAAGGGTTCCCAGGTGCCGGTACAAAGTTGTGTGACGCCATGTTACTTTCATCATGATAGTGACGTCCATAGGGTCTGTACCCTCAACGCAACCGGAGTCGATTGATCATGAGTAAACGTATCGTCGTGACAGGCATGGGCGCACTGACGCCGCTGGGCGCCAGCGTGGAATCCACCTGGCAACGCCTGTTGAACGGGCAGTCGGGCATACGCCGTCTGCCTGAAGCATTGATCGGTGACCTCGCCATCAGCATCGGTGGCCAAGTGCAAAGCGTGTTGCAAGACCCTGAGGCCGGGTTTGACCCTGATCGGCTGCTGGCCGCCAAGGAACAGCGCAAGATGGACCGCTTTATCCTCTTCGCCCTTGCGGCGGCCGATGAAGCCTTGAAGCAAGCCGGCTGGGCGCCTCAAACGCCGCAGGCACAGGAACGCACGGCGACCATCATTGCCTCTGGCGTGGGTGGCTTTCCGGCGATTGCCGATGCCGTGCGCACCACAGACAGCAAAGGCCCGCGACGTTTGTCGCCCTTCACCATTCCCTCGTTCCTGAGCAACATGGCGGCCGGGCATGTGTCGATCAACTACGGCTTGAAAGGCCCGCTGGGCGCGCCGGTGACGGCCTGCGCAGCCGGTGTGCAAGCAATTGGGGACGCGGCGCGGATGATCCGTGCCGGGGAAATCGATGTGGCGGTGTGTGGCGGTGCGGAAGCGGCAATTCACCGGGTCAGCCTGGCCGGGTTTGCAGCGGCGCGGGCGTTATCCAGCGACTTCAATGACACGCCAGAACGGGCTTCGCGGCCCTTCGATCAGGCGCGTGACGGCTTCGTGATGGGCGAAGGTGCCGGCATCCTGGTCATCGAAGAACTGGAGCATGCCCTGGCACGCGGCGCGCAGCCCATCGCCGAACTGGTGGGTTATGGCACCAGTGCCGATGCCTACCACATGACGGCCGGGCCGGAAGACGGTGATGGCGCGCGGCGGGCGATGACCCAGGCACTGCGTCAGGCAGGCATTGAGGCGGCCCAGGTCCAGTACTTGAACGCCCATGCAACCTCGACGCCGGTGGGTGACAAAGGCGAACTGGCCGCCATCAAGACCGTGTTCGGCGCCCATGGCGGCCCGGCCATCAGCTCAACCAAGTCTGCCACCGGCCACTTACTGGGCGCCGCAGGCGGCATCGAAGCGATCTTCAGCGTGCTTGCCCTGCGCGACCAGGTCGCCCCGGTGACGCTGAACCTGGACAACCCGGACGCGCTGGCCGACGGCCTGGACATGGTGCGCGGTGAAGCGCGGCACATGCCGATTGAATATGCGCTGTCCAACGGCTTCGGCTTTGGTGGCGTGAATGCCAGCGTGCTGTTCCGCCGCTGGGCATAACCCTCGGTTTGCCCCTGTTGTGATTTTCGGGGACCATGTGCGCCTTCTGCTACAGCCAACCAGAGGCGCCCATGGCCAACCACGACCTGAGCTACACCCCCGATCCGGATGCCGACTCGATTTCCTCCGACGTCGTCGGCTTCAACGGCATCCTGGTCTCCACCCAGATCCCGACCCGCGCCGATGGCAGCCTCGAACTCGGCGACATCACCCTGCAAAGCGAATGCACCCTGCAAGCGCTGAAAGTCGCGCTGGAAAAAGCCGGCAGTTCCATGGACCGGGTGATGCACCTGACGATCTACCTCACCGACATGGCCGATCGCGCCGCTTTCAATGAAGTCTACAAACGCTTTTTCGCCAAACCGTGGCCGGTTCGCGCTGCAGTAGGCGTGGCCGCATTGGCCGTTGAAGGCATGCGCGTGGAAGTCACCGCGATGGCGGCCAAGGCCTGAGTTATCGCTGGCAATACACATCAAGGGTTGCCTCGATAGCGTCAGATAGACCGAGGTGCCTGCATCGCAGGCAAGCCAGCTCCCACAGAAAAGCAAAAGCAGTGCGGTGGTGGCGGCTGAACGCGGTCAACTTGTGGGAGCGGGCTTGCTCGCGAAGGCGGTGGGTCAGTCAACTCATGTTTAGCTGACCCACCGCCTTCGCGGGCAAGCCCGCTCCCACATTTGGATCTCTGTGCATCAGATAGAAGTGTGTTGCTTTGCTTTTGATTTTGATCTGACAGGCCCCGTCAACCACGCTGGCCGAACCTAGGCGAGGCACCGAGTGGTGGGGCAAAGACCTTTTGGTTACTTTTGGCTGGGCCGGCATTCCGGGCGTTTGCCAAAAGTGACCCGCTGTAAGAGCGGAACCACCAGTGGCCGTTACCGCAGCAACGGATATGCTCCCAATCTACCTACCCCCATTCGCCCAAGCAGCCCTGCGGTAGGTGCCCACCCAGCATTTCACAGCTACAATGCCCGCCTCAACCGTGACAAGCCTGACTAAAAAAACTATGTCCTTGCCCAAGCATCACCTGGAATTGCTCAGCCCGGCCCGCGATGTCGCCATCGCGCGCGAGGCTATCTTGCATGGCGCCGACGCCATCTACATCGGTGGACCAAGCTTCGGCGCACGCCATAACGCGTGTAACGAGGTGAGCGACATCGCTCAACTGGTCGAATTCGCCCGCCGTTACCACGCCCGCGTGTTCACCACCATCAACACCATCCTGCACGACAACGAACTGGAACCCGCGCGCAAGCTGATCCATCAGCTGTACGACGCCGGTGTCGATGCGTTGATCGTGCAAGACCTGGGCGTGATGGAGCTGGATATTCCGCCCATCGAGCTGCACGCCAGCACCCAGACCGATATCCGCACCCTGGGCCGCGCCAAGTTTCTCGACCAGGCCGGTTTCTCGCAGCTGGTGCTGGCCCGCGAGCTGAACCTGCAGGAAATCCGCGCGATCGCCGATGAAACCGATGCCGCCATCGAGTTCTTCATCCACGGCGCCCTGTGCGTGGCGTTCTCCGGGCAATGCAATATCTCCCACGCGCAGAATGGCCGCAGCGCCAACCGTGGCGATTGCTCCCAGGCCTGCCGCCTGCCGTACACCTTGAAAGATGACCAGGGCCGCGTGGTGGCCTTTGAAAAACACCTGCTGTCGATGAAAGACAACAACCAGAGCGCCAACATCCGCGCGCTGGTCGAAGCCGGTGTGCGTTCGTTCAAGATCGAAGGCCGCTACAAGGACATGGGTTATGTGAAAAACATCACCGCCTATTACCGCCAACGCCTCGACGACGTCCTCGAAGACCGCCCTGACCTGGCGCGCGCTTCCAGCGGCCGTACTGCGCATTTCTTCCTGCCCGACCCGGAAAAAACCTTCCACCGGGGCAGCACCGACTACTTCGTCACCGACCGCAAGATCGACATCGGCGCCTTCGACACGCCCACCTTCACCGGCCTGCCGGTGGGTGTGGTGGAAAAAGCCGGCAAGCGCGACTTGCAGGTAGTCACCCATGAGCCGTTGTCCAACGGCGACGGCCTCAATGTGCTGATCAAGCGCGAAGTCGTGGGTTTTCGCGCCAACATCGCCGAACCCAAAGGCGAGTTCGAAGAAGACGGCGAGAAACGCTACCGCTACCGCGTCGAACCCAATGAAATGCCGGCTGGCCTGCATCAGTTGCGCCCCAACCATCCGCTGAACCGCAACCTCGACCACAACTGGCAACAAGCCCTGCTCAAGACCTCGGCCGAACGCCGTATTGGCCTGCAGTGGGTCGCGCGCCTGCGTGAAAACCAGTTGGACGTGACCGCGACCAGCGAAGAAGGCATCAGCGCCAGCGTCACCCTGCCCGGCCCGTTCGGCGTGGCCAACAAGCCGGAACAGGCGCTCGACACCCTGCGCGACCTGCTTGGCCAACTCGGCACCACCGAGTACCACGCCACGCACATCGAACTGGATGCGCCGCAGGCATTCTTCATCCCCAACTCGCAGCTCAAGGCCTTGCGCCGTGAAGTGATCGAGGCGCTGACCGCCGCCCGCGTTGCCGCTCACCCACGGGGTGGACGCAAGGCTGAGACGTCGCCGCCGCCGGTGTACCCGGAAGCGCATTTGTCGTTCCTGGCCAACGTCTACAACCAGAAAGCCCGGGACTTCTACCACCGTCACGGCGTTAAGCTGATCGACGCCGCCTTCGAAGCCCACGAAGAAACCGGCGAAGTGCCGGTGATGATCACCAAGCACTGCCTGCGGTTCTCGTTCAACCTGTGCCCTAAACAGGCCAAGGGCGTGACGGGTGTGAAGACCAAAGTGGCGCCGATGCAGCTGATCCACGGTGATGAAGTACTGACCCTGAAGTTCGACTGCAAACCGTGCGAGATGCACGTGGTGGGCAAGATCAAGGGCCACATCCTTGGCTTGCCACAGCCGGGCAGCGGCGTGGGCCATTTCAACCCGGAAAACATCATCTTTCAGGGCACGCACTGACTCTTGGGGAGCGGGGCCACCACCAGCCCCGCTGCAACCCCGCTGCCGCCAGCAGAATCGCAACAACCCCCAGCCATTGCAGCCAACCCAGGCGATGCCCAAAGGCGATCCAATCGACAAAGATCGCCGCAATCGGGTAGATGAACGACAGTGCGCCGGTAATCGCAGTCGGCAGTTTCTGGATCGCCCCGTAAAGCAACACATACATCAAACCGGTGTGCACCATGCCCAGCGTGACCAGCGCAGCCCAGGCCTGGGTCGCGGCAGGCAAGCTGTGCCAAGGCACTAACGGCGCCAGCAACAGTGCGCCGGTAATCACCTGGATCAACGCCATCAAGTGGGGTGGAACGTCCTTCAAGCGCTTGATGATCAAGGCGGCAATCGCATACAAAAACGCTGCGCCCAACGCCAGAGCAATACCGGTCAGATAATCCCCGCCAGCGCTTTGCTGTTCGCCATGGGCGGTGACAATCGCCAGCATGCCGAGGAACGCCACGCTCAACCATGCGAGCTTCTGCACGGTGATCTTCTCACCCAGAAACAGCGCCCCCAGCATCACCAACATGAACGGCTGCACGTTGTACACCGCGGTGCTGATGGCAATCGACGCACGTGAATAGGATTCGAACAACAGCAACCAGTTGCCGACGATGGCCACACCGCTGAGCATCGCCAGGCCGAGCTTGGCCCAGGTCAGCAGGTCTCGGCGCAAATAGCCCAACCACGCACACACCAGCAACAGCGTCAGCGCGCCAATCAGGCAGCGCCAGAACACCACTTCGATCACCGACACGCCAGACACCAGCACAAACCAGCCGATGGTGCCCGAAATCAGCATGGCGGCGACCATTTCCCACGACCCGCGACGAATAGATGTGTCCACGATGGCGCTCCTCAAGTGAGGCTCAATTATGGCAATCTGCTGATCAGCGCCTCCAGCGAATAAAGTAGGCAAAAACCCTCAATTACCTTTTTAAATTAGGCAGGCAGCATGATTGACTCTATCGACCAGCAACTGATCGCCGCCTTGATGGACGACTCGCGCCTGTCGCTCAAGGCGTTGGCGGGTATTACCGGGCTGTCTTCGCCCAGCGTGGGCGAACGCCTGCGCCGTCTGGAAGAGCGCGGCGTACTGACCCACTACACCGTCGACATCGACCCCAAACACTTCGGCTATTTGCTGCAAGCCATCGTGCGTATCCGCCCATTGCCCGGCAAATTGCAGGAGGTGGAGCGCCAGATCCAGGCGATTCCCGAGTTCACCGAGTGCGACAAAGTCACCGGTGAGGACTGCTTTATCGCGCGCCTGCACGTGCGCACCATGGACCAGCTCGACACCCTGCTCGACCGGCTTAACGCCTATGCCGAAACCAACACCGCCATCGTCAAGAAAACCCCGGTCAAACGGCGTTTGCCGCCACTGGCCGATTCGTGATTTCGCGTCACTAACGCAGTGACGTAATCGCTATTCTGTCATCGCCGGCCGAACTTTATGCTGGGCTCCACACATTGGAACCCACAGGAGTAAAGCGCATGTACGTAATCACTGGCATCACAGGCAAAGTCGGCGGCGCCCTGGCGCATAACCTCCTCAAGGCAGGTCTGCCGGTTCGCGCCGTCATTCGCGACGCCGGCAAAGCGGCCTATTGGGCCGACCAGGGCTGCGAAATCGCGTTTGCCGCGATGGAAGATGCACAGCCGCTGACCGAAGCGTTCAAGGGCGCGACCGCTGTGTTCATCCTGCCGCCACCGGGCTTCGATCCGCAGCCTGGGTTTCCTGAAGCGCGTGCCGTGATAGCGGCTGTCAGCCAGGCCCTCAAGGCCGCCGCGCCACAAAAAGTCTTGTGCCTGTCGACCATCGGCGCGCAGGCCAAGGAGCTCAACCTGCTGACCCAGCGCACGCTGATGGAGCAGGCGTTGAGCGCCCTGGACATCCCCGTAACCTTCCTGCGCCCAGGCTGGTTCATGGAAAACGCCGCCTATGACGTCAGCAGTGCGCGTGACACCGGCGTGATCCACAGCTTCCTGCAACCGCTCGACAAACGCGTGCCGATGGTTGCCACGGCCGACATCGGCACACTCGCCGCGCAACTGTTGCAGCAAGACTGGGCCGGCCACCGCGTAGTCGAACTGGAAAGCCAGTGGGTCAGCCCGAACGACATCGCCCAGACCCTGGCGCAAGTGCTCGGCCGTGACGTGCGCGCCGAGGTGGTTGAGCGCGATACCTGGGAACCGTTGCTGCGCGCCCAAGGTGCACACAACCCACTGCCGCGCATGCGCATGGTCGATGGCTTCAACGAAGGCTGGATCTGTTTCGAGCACGATCAGGTGCTCAAGGGCACAACTTCCCTGCTCACGGTGTTGCGCGAGCTGGCAGATAAAACCGCGGAGGCGAATGCCTGATGAACCTGCCTGAATTGGGTTTCGGTACCTTCCGTATGCCCGGCGATGACTGCCGGGCAGTGGTCGAAAGTGCCCTGGCGCTGGGTTACCGGCATATCGACACCGCCGCTATGTACAACAACGAAGCCGCTGTGGGCCAGGCGATTAAACACTCGGGCATCCCCCGCGACGAGGTGTTCCTGACCACCAAGGTGTGGCATGACCAGTTGGCGCCGGCCGCGCTGCAAAAAGCCTTTGAGCTGAGCCTCGGCAAGCTGGCGGTGGACTACGTCGATCTGTTCATGGTGCATTGGCCGGCTGCCGACATGGACCTGCCCGGCGTGATGAACGCTTTGTTGGCCCTGCGCGACAGTGGCCGCGTGAAGCACATCGGTGTGTGCAACTTCAACATGCCGATGCTGCGCGAGGCGATCGATGTGCTGGGCACGCCGATTGCCGCGGTACAGGTGGAATACCACCCGTTCCTCGACCAGAGCCGCCTGCTCAATTACCTGCGCGGCAAACGCATCCCGATGGTTGCATATGCACCGTTGGCACAGGGTCGCGCGGCCACTGACCCGGTATTGACACAGATCGGCGCCAAGCACGGCGCCAGCGCAGCGCAAGTCGCCCTGGCCTGGTTACGCCAACAAGGCGTGGCGGCGATTCCCAAAGCCCAGCGTCCGCAAAGCCAGCAAGCCAACCTCGATTCGCTGCACGTCACACTCGATGAGCAGGATATGCAAGCCATCGCGCGCCTGCCCAAAGACCAACGCTTTGTGCAGCCGCCGTTTGCACCGCAGTGGGATGCGCTGTAAGCCGATGGACTGTTGTCGTCAGTGGGCTTCCTGTGGCGAGCGGTCTGGTTGTGGCGAGCGGGCTTGCCCCACGCTGGGGCGCGAAGCGGCCCCGAAACCTGCCGACTCAATTCACCTGGAAAAACGCGGTGACGGGTTTGGGGCTGCTGCGCAGCCCAACGCGGGGCAAGCCCGCTCGCCACAGTAAGCCCGCTCGCCATAACGGCCCCGCTATGCACAACAAGCCCGTGCCCACTGGAAATATGGAGACACCGAACTCAACACGGTCAATCCACCGGCGCTGCTAGCGTCACAGCTTCTTATCCATGCACGGAGCAACGGATTGTCTCGTCAGCCCAACTCTCACCGGTTACGCCGCGGTCTCTACTCAGAATCAGGGCGTGCTTATTTGGTTACCGTCGTGGTGCATCAGCGCCAACCCTTGTTCATCAGTTTTGAGCTGGGACGATTATTGGTAGCAGAATTCAAACGAACCCACGACGCGGGCCAGGTCAACTCACTGGCGTGGGTGATCATGCCGGATCACTTTCATTGGTTGTTCGACCTGCATAACTCGACCCTGCCCGATGTGATGCGCCAGACCAAGTCGCGCAGTACGCTGAGTATCAATCGAGCCTGAGGCAGCCGGGAAAGATTCTGGCAGCGCGGCTATCACGACCATGCTGTTCGGGCCGAGGAAGACGTAAGGAAAATAGCCCGCTACGTGATCGCCAATCCTCTACGAGCCGGGCTGGTCGAGCATATTGGCGATTATCCGTTGTGGGACGCGGCGTGGTTGTGACGCTGCAGATTCGCTTGGCAAGCGGGTTTCCTGTGGTGGACGGGATTCCTGTGGCGAGCGGGCTTGTTGTGGCGAGCGGGCTTGCCCCGCGTTGGGGCGCGAAGCGGCCCCGAAACCTGACGACTCAATCCATCTGGAAAAACGCGGTGACGGGTTTGGGGCTGCTTCGCAGCCCAACGCGGGGCAAGCCCGCTCGCCACAGTAAGCCCGCTCGCCACAACAAGCCCGTTTGCCACAACAGCCCCGCTATCCACAACAAGCCTGATCAGTCGTGCAGCGCCTTCGCCGCCACCAGCAACCCTTGGAACTTGCGATAACGCGCTTCCAACACCGGCTGTTGCGTCGCATCAGGCCAATACCGCGCCTTGACCGGCAGGCCCGCTTGCAACAACGACGCGCCCTGCCCGATCGCCACAAACCCCAGCTTCGCCGCCCCAATACACGCGCTCAATTCGCTGCCCTGCAAGGTAAAGATCTCGCGCTGCAGGATGTTCGCCAACAACTGCGCCCAGTACTCGCTGCGCGCGCCGCCGCCCACCAGAGCGCAGGCGCCGACGCTGGCGCCGGCCGATTGCACGGCGCGCAAGGCATCGAGCAAGCCAAACCCCACGCCTTCCATCACGGCGTAACCGAGCATCGCCGGGGTGCAATCGTGGCCCAGGTTCATGAAGCCGCCGCGCAGCAATGGGTCGTTATGCGGCGTGCGTTCACCGGCCAGATAGGGCAAAAACAGGGGTGTGTCCAATGGTACCGGCTGGCCCATCGGCAACTGCGCCTGCACCTGGTCCAGCAGCGTTTGTTCGTCTGGCATACCGGTCAGGCGCGTCACCCAGCGCAAGCAACTGGCCCCGGCCAGCATGGCGCCCATGGTGTACCAGCGATCAGGCAGCGCGTGGCAGAAGCTGTGCACGGCGCTGGCCGGGTTGCCGGCGGCGTGATCGGTGATAGCGACGATGGCCGCGCTGGTGCCCAGGGTGATGAAACCGTCGCCGGCATTGATTGCGCCGATGCCGACGGCCGCCACCGGGTTATCGCCGCCGCCACCGGCAATCACCACGCCGGGCGACAAACCCAGCCCGCTTGCGGTCACGTAACCCGCCGGCGCACCGCCTTCCACCAACCTGGGCATCTGCGCAGGCGCAAGCCCCGTGGCACCCAGCATCGGCGCGAACCATTCGCGCTGCGCCACGTCCAGCCACAGTGTGCCGGCCGCATCGGACATCTCGCTGATGCGCTCGCCACTCAGGCGTAAACGCAGGTAATCCTTGGGCGAGAGCACGCAGTCAATGGCCTTGAACACCTCGGGTTCATGCCGTTGCAGCCACAGCAGTTTCGGCGCGGTCAGCCCGGCCATGGGCAGGCTGCCAGTGACTTCGGCGAAGCCGGGCCCGAGTTGCTCAGCGTCGGCGACAGCACGCGAGTCGTCCCACAGGATCGCCGGGTACAACACGCGGTCGTCATCCCCGAGCAACACGGCGCCGTGCATCTGCCCCGACAACCCGATGCACACCACGCGACTGAAAGCCGCGTGCGCACGCAATTGCTCAAGCGCCTGCAAACAGGCCTGCCACCAGTCTTGCGGAGCCTGTTCGGACCAGCCGCTGTGACGTCGCGAAACACTCAAGCGCACACCGGCGTGGGCCAGCACGGCGCCGTCGACGTCCATCAAAATCGCCTTGAGTTCGGAGGTGCCCAGATCAATACCGAGGGAAACAGGACTGCTCATACGTGGGTCATTCCAATCAAATACAGCCACATGAATTACGGTATTGCAGGCTCGGCGCCAGGCGTACGCTTTGTACCGGCGCGGCCGGCGCGGCCATGCGTTGCAGCAGCATCTGCACCGCGCGTACGCCCAGTTCCTTGACCGGCTGGGCAATCAAGGTCAGGCGCGGCACGAAAAAATCCGCCCAGTCAAAATCATCAAAACCCACCAGCGCGATCTGCCCTGGTACCTCAATCTGCGCGTCACGCAGGGCATGCATGGCGCCCAGTGTCATCAGGTTATTGCCCGCCATGATCGCCGTAGGCGGCGCGCTCAGGGCCAGCAACTGCGCAGTCGCGGCGCGCGCCGGCTGACTGTTCGAGCCACCGTTGACCAGCAACTGCGGATCAAACGCCACGCCTGCCGCCTGCAAGGCAGCCCGGTAACCCGCCACGCGCTCATCGGTAGTGCCCAGCCCCGCGCGCCCGGCAATAAAGCCGATCCGGCGGTGCCCGTGTTCAATCAAGTGCGCGACCAGGGCCTGGGTGGACTGGGTATTTTCCACCCCGATCTGGTCAAACTGCGTACTCTTCATGCGGTCCACCAGCACCGTGGGCATTTCATTTGCCTGCAAATACTTAAGGGCCCTGGAATCGGTGGACGGGGCCAGCAAAATTCCGTCAACCCGCCGATGATGCAACGCGGTGACCACCCGCAGCTCCTGCTCCGGGTCGTCGTGGGGGTCGACAAACAGCATCATGTAGCCGTGCTTGGCACACTCGGTTTCAATCGCGTGCACGGTTTCACTGAAGTAATGGTTGGACAGCGCCGAGATCGCCACGCCAATCGTGCTGGTGCTGGAACGGGCCAGTGAGCGCGCCAGGGTATTGGGGATGTAGCCCAGGTCCTGAATTGCGCGCTGCACCGCTTGCACCGTGGCCTCGCTGACTTTGCGGGTGCCGTTCAACACGTGGGACACGGTCGACGTCGACACCCCCGCCCTGCTTGCCACGTCATCCATGGTGACCACGACGCGCTCCCCTTTGCTCAATGACTCAATGTTTACTCGACCAACCGCTGTACGTAGCCACGTTGTCGCGGGTGATCAGTTTTGGCGTGAGCAGGGTAACCGCTTCGGCCGGGGCCTTGTCATTGAGAATGTCGTTGCCCACGTTCACCGCTGTTTGCGCCATGGCCCAAGGGTCCTGGCTGGCCGAAGCCTGGATTTGCGTGTCGGTCTTCAGCGCATTTTCGATGTCTGGCGCGCCGTCCACCGAAGTGATGAGGATGCCGCTGCGTTTAAGCTGCTTGGCCGCCAGGTCGCTGCCGATGGCTTGCGGGTCGTTGATCGCGAACAGGCCGTCGATTTTCGGGAAGCGCGTGAGGTAACCCTGCATCACGTTCAGGCCACCTTCGCGCGAGCCTTTGCCGTCCTGGTCATCGGACAGCACCTTGATGTCCGGCGCACCGGCCAATGCAGCCTTGCAGCCTTTGACGCGGTCGGTCACGGCGGTGACTTGCGGGCCATTCTGGATGATCACATTGCCCTTGCCCGCAAGCTTGTCCACCAGGAACTGGCACGCCAGTTTGCCGGCTTCGACGTTGTCGGTTTGCACCGTGGCGTTTACGCCCTTGGCGTCCACATCCACCGCCACCACGACAATGCCGGCATCCCGGGCTTTCTTGATGGCCGAGGCCATGGCCGATGGGTCGACGGCGTTGAGCAGGATCAGGTCGACCTTGGACGAAATGAAGTTGTCGATCTGCGAGAACTGCTTGCTCAGGTCATAGTCGGCCGACACTGACGTCACTTTGACATTGGGGTTCAGCTCTTTGGCCCGCGCCGTGGCGCCATCGGCCAGGGTCACAAAATACGGGTTGCCGAGCGAGCCCATGCTGATGCCGAGGGCCTTGAGTTCGCGGGCTTCTACGGTGTGGGAGATCAGGGCAGCCAAGGCCATAACAGGAAAGAGGCGTTTGAAGTTCATGCGGGACTCTCTTGTGATTGTTGTTGGAGTGAAATCAGGTCCGTGCGCCGGACTGGCGATAGCGATCCAGCGCCACCGCGCCGATGATCACAATGCCCTTGATGATGTACTGCCAGATATCCGACACACCCAGCAGCACCAGGCCGTTGGTGAGCACCGCGATAATCAGCGCACCGATCAGCGTGCCGCCGATGGTGCCGACGCCGCCGGTAAAACTGGTGCCGCCGAGAATCACCGCAGCAATCGCGTCCAGCTCATAGGATTGCCCCAGTTGCAGGCCATTGGCGGCGAACAGGCGCGAGGCGCTCATCACCGCGCCCAGCCCGGCCAGTGCACCGGACATCGCGTAGACGAACAGCAGCACTTTCCACACCTTGATCCCCGACAAGCGCGCCGCTTCCGGGTTACCGCCGACGGAGTAGATCTGCACGCCCATGACGGTGCGGCGCAGGATGAACCACGACAGCGCCACCACAGCGACGGCAATGATCACCAGCCACGGCACGCCCAGCACCGAGTCATTGCCGATAAACGCAAACGGCAGGTCGGGGTTGAACACGGTTTTGTCATCTGCCAGCAACCGAGCCAGGCCGCGCATGGCGGTCAGTGCGCCGAGGGTGACGATAAACGGCGGCAGGCGCATGAAGGCGATCAGCCCGCCATTGACCAGCCCCAGCAACAGACCGAAACCGATGCCGGCAGCAATCCCGAACATGCCGAACTGTGGCGACATTGAGGCCTGCAACGCGACCACGGCGGACGCCGCGAGAATCGCACCGACGGACAAGTCGATGCCCGCCGTCAGAATCACAAAGGTCATGCCCGTCGCCAGCACCACATTCACCGAAGCCTGCTGGGTGATGATCGACAGGTTCTGCACGGTGAGGAAGTTTTCACTGGCCAGGGCAAACCCGACCAACAGCAGTATCAGCACCGGCAGCATGCCGACCGTGCGCATCAGCTCGCGAACGCGTTCCGCTTTACCGACGGGCGCAAGGGCAAGTGTGTGGTTGTTTGAATCAGCCATGGGCAGCCACCTGATCGCCACCGGTGGCGAGGTCAATAATACGTTCCTGGGAAATGACGTGGCCGGATGCCCCGCCGACTTCGGCCACCAACTGGCCTTCGCGCATGATCAACACGCGGTCGCACGTGCCGATGATTTCCGGCAACTCACTGGAGATCACCACAATGCCAACACCGGCCAGCGCCAGTTGATTGATGATGCGGTAGATCTCGGACTTGGAGCCGATGTCCACGCCCCGTGTCGGCTCGTCGAGGATCAGCACATGCGGCTTGACCTCCAGCAGCCGCGCCAGCAGCACTTTCTGCTGATTGCCGCCGCTCAAGGCGCCGACATTGACCTTGCCCGATGCCACCCGGATCGACAGCGACTTGATCGCGTCATTTGAACGCTGGGCAGCATGGCCGCGATCCAGCACGCCACCGGCATGCGCGTCCGGCACACAGGCGCAGACGTTGATGTTGTCGGCCACGCTCATGTCGAGGAACAGGCCCTGGGCCTTGCGGTCCTCGGTGAGGTACACCACGCCGGCGCGGATCGCGTCAGCCGGGTTACGCAGTTGGGTGACGGTCTTGCCCACCACTTCAAGTGTGCCGCTGGTGCGCGGGTCGGCCGCAAAGATCAGCCGCGCCAGCTCCGTGCGCCCTGCCCCGACCAGCCCGGCAATGCCCAATACCTCGCCGGCATGCAGGTCGAAACTGCACTGGCGCACGCGCTTGCCATCGGCCATGTCACGCACGCGCATCACCACGTTGCCGGGGTTATAGGCGGCGTGTTCCTTCTTGTAGAACCCGGAAAGATCGCGGCCGACCATCATTTTCACCAACACTTCGGCCGACAGCGCCTCGCGCGTCAGCTCGCCGATGTACTGGCCGTCGCGCAGCACCGAGACGCGGTCCGACAACTCATAGATCTCGGCCATGCGGTGGCTGATGTAGATAATCGCCAGGCCCTGGCTGCGCAGCTGTTTGATCAAGGCAAACAGGCGGTCGGTCTCACGCGATGACAGCGGCGTGGTCGGCTCGTCCATCACCAGGATCCGGGCGTGGGCATGCAGCGCACGGGCGATTTCCACCAGCTGGCGCTCGGCAATCGACAGGCTGCTCACCGGCGTGGTGGGTTTGAACTCGGCGCCCAGGCGTTGCAGCACCTCGACGCAGCCGGCTTGCATGCCCTTGCGGTCGATGGTCCAGCCGCGCCGCAGTTCGCGGCCCAAGTAGATATTCTCGGCCACGCTCAGGTTGGGGCACAGGCTCAGTTCCTGGTAAATCACGGCGATGCCGAGGGTCTTGGCGGTGGCGGGGTCGAAGGTGGCAACGGGCTGGCCGTCGATGCGGATTTCACCGCCGGGATCGGCCTGGTAGGCGCCGGAGAGGATTTTCATCAGGGTGGATTTGCCGGCCCCGTTCTCCCCCATCAACGCGTGGATTTCACCGGGGTAGACCTTCAGGCCGACATTCTTGAGCACGCGCAAACCGCTGAAGGTTTTGCTGATGCCCTGCATCTCAAGCAAGGGTTCAAGGCTCATGGATGAGCTCCTGGAATTATTATTTTTGTAGTCGAGTGCTGCCGACTCTAGTCCAGTTACATTTCCTTACGCAAGCGCTTGCGTACGCCGTTTATCGATTGATTAAACGTTTCACCAAGCACACAAGCGCGAAACCCGCACATCGGCGGGTGCATGAAATGAAATTTATACGCCAGCGGAATAAAACCCTGCGCCCGTGCGTTCTGCCAGCAGTCATTGGAAGAAATCAGGATGCGTCATGACCTCCAA
This sequence comes from Pseudomonas sp. NFX183, assembly GCF_047943075.1. Taxonomy (NCBI): domain Bacteria; kingdom Pseudomonadati; phylum Pseudomonadota; class Gammaproteobacteria; order Pseudomonadales; family Pseudomonadaceae; genus Pseudomonas; species Pseudomonas sp. NFX183. The sequence continues at coordinate 5,547,107 of NZ_CP181333.1, forward strand.
CGCAGGCGTTGTCGTTTACATCTGGTATTCCCAATGGCGGCTGAACGCGGTCAACTTGTGGGAGCGGGCTTGCCCGCGAAGGCGGTGTGCCAGTGATACATGAGCTGACTGGCCCACCGCATTCGCAGGCAAGCCAGCTCCCACAGAAAAGCAAAGCGCTGCGGTACTGGTGGCTGAACGCGGTCAACTTGTGGGAGCGGGCTTGCTCGCGAAGGCGGTGTGCCAGTGACACATGAGCTGGCTGACCCACCGCATTCGCAGGCAAGCCAGCTCCCACAAAAAAGCAAAGCACTGCGGTACTGGCGGGCTGCACTCGGTCAACTTGTGGGAGCTGGCTTGCCCGCGAAGGCGGTGGGCCAGTGATACATGAGTTGGCTGACCCACCGCCTTCGCAGGCAAGCCAGCTCCCACATTTGGATCTCTGTGCATCAGGTAGATGGGCTTCGTTTGTACTCGGTTAAAGGTGGGAGCTGGCTTGCCTGCGATGGCATCTACTGTGTGTCACTGATAGACCGAGGTGCCTGCATCGCAGGCAAGCCAGCTCCCACAGAAAGGCAAAGCACTGCGGTACTGGCTGGCTGCACTCGGTCAACTTGTGGGAGCGCGCTTGCTCGCGAAGGCGGTGTGCCAGTGACACATGAGCTCACTGACCCACCGCTTTCGCGGGCAAGCCCGCTCCCACATTTGGAGCTTTGTGCATCAGATAGACGTGTGTTGCTGTGCTCCGGCATACCGGGCGTTTGCCAAAGGTGACCCGCTGTAAGAGCGCAACCGCCAGCTGCCCTGAGCGCAGCAACGGATATGCCCCCGCCCACCAATCCCTCCAAAACCCGCCAAGTCAAAGCTGCCAAGCATCAAAACGCCATAATCTCTGCTATCGTCCAAAGACCTCATCTCCTCCTCGTCGCCCTCGTGCGATCTCAGTGAGCATGCTCTGCGCCATCGGCTATCAACGTTGGCGGGCCTGAAGTTCATGGAACGCCACCGCGATGGATAAAAACCCAACCGAACGACCCCTCGAACCGCAATCGCGGGCCGAAAAAATCGTCGAATTCAAACGCCAGAAAACTCTGCTCAAGACCGGCGCCCTGCAAGACGCGATCTTCAACAGCGCGTATTTTTCAAGCATCGCCACCGACGAAAAAGGCGTGATCCAGATCTTCAACGTCGGCGCCGAACGCATGCTCGGCTACGCCGCCGACGACGTGCTGAACCGCATTACTCCCGCCGACATTTCCGACCCTGCCGAACTCATCACCCGCGCCGCCGCCCTCAGCCTGGAGCTCGACACACCGATCACGCCGGGCTTCGAAGCCCTGGTGTTCAAAGCCTCGCGCGGCATCGAAGACATTTACGAGCTGACCTACATCCGCAAGGACGGCAGTCGCCTGTCGGCCATGGTCTCGGTGACGGCCCTGCGCAACCGCCACGACACCATCATCGGCTACCTGCTGATCGGCACCGACAACACCGCGCGCAAGCAGGAAGAAGCCGAGCGCAAAGGCTTCGAACGCGCCCTGGAAGAAAAGAACCTGGAACTGGAACACGCCAACCACATGAAGTCCGAGTTTCTCGCCACCATGTCCCACGAATTGCGCACGCCGCTGAACGCGGTGATCGGCTTTTCCGAGGCGCTCAAGGATGGCCTGGTCGGCGACATGAGTGAGGTGCAGCGTGAATACATCGGCGATATTTTCACCAGCGGCCAGCACCTGCTGTCACTGATCAACGACATTCTCGACCTGTCCAAGGTCGAGGCCGGGATGATGGACCTGGAGCTTGAGGCCGTGGAGCTCGCCGGCTTGCTGGCCAACAGCCTGTTGATCGTGCGCGAAAAAGCCGCCCTGCAACGCATCCAGTTGAAGCTGGAAAGCGACGGCGATTTCGGCACCCTGGAACTGGACCTGCGCAAAACCAAGCAGATCATCTACAACCTGCTGGCCAATGCGGTGAAGTTCAGCGAACACGGCGCCTCCGTGACCCTGGCGGTGCGCGAGGTCAGTCGCGCCCAGGTCGGGCAAATCCCAGGCGACTGGCCGACCCATGGCTTCGCCCTGCAACCCAGCCCCCACGCGCAGTTCCTCGAACTGAGCGTCAGCGACACCGGCATCGGCATTGCCAAGGACGACATGAGCAAGCTCTTCAAGGCGTTCAGCCAGATCGACAGCAGCCTGGCGCGTAAATTTGAAGGCACGGGTTTGGGGCTGGCGATGGTCAAGCAATTGACCGACCTGCATGGCGGCAGCGTCGCCGTCGCCAGCCGCGTGGGCCTGGGCACCCGCTTTGTGGTGTGGCTGCCACTGCACCGCGCCCCGGAGGCAGCATGGCCGAAATCCTGATCGTCGAAGACAACGAGGCGAACATGCGCCTGGCTCGGTTGCTGCTGGTCAATGCCGGTCACAGCGTGTTGTGGGCGGCGGATGCAGAAACCGGGCTGACGCTGGCGCGGGAAAAACAGCCGGCGCTGATCCTGATGGATATCCAGTTGCCGGGCATGGATGGCCTCGCCGCCACCCGACTGCTCAAGCAAGACCCCGGCACCGCGCACATTCCGGTGATCGCCCTGACCGCCATGGCCATGAAGGAAGACCGCGAAAAAACCCGACTGGCCGGCTGCGACGCCTACATCATCAAGCCGCTGCGCTACAAAGAGCTTTACCAGACCATCGACACCTTGCTGCAACAACACATCAGCCCACTCCTATGAGTCCTCTCCATGGCCAGCCAACCCGCAACGCTATTGATCGTTGATGATGAACCCCATGTTCGCAAGCTGCTGGAAACCCTGCTGCAACACGAGGGCTACCAGACCTTGAGTGCCGGCAGCGGTGAGGAAGCCTTGCAGTTGGTGGCGCAGCAACCGCCCGACCTGATCCTGCTGGACATCATGATGCCGGGCATGGATGGCTACGAGGTGGCCAGCCACTTGAAGGGCGACGAAGCCACGGCGAGTATCCCGATCATCATGTTGTCGGCCCTCAGCGAGCCCAGCGCGCGCGTCACCGGGCTGCAAACCGGCGCCGAGGAGTTCATCAGCAAACCGGTGGAGCGTGTCGAGTTGTGGCTGCGGGTGCGCAACCTGCTGCGGCTCAAGGCGCGCGGTGATCATTTGAAAGTCCACAACCTGATGCTCGAACAGCAACTGCAGCAGCAAACGGGAGAGCCGGCGGGCATGAGCGTGCACGACCTGGCACGCCAGGATCTGGAAAACGCCCTGCGCCTGGCGGTCGAAACCAATGCATTCAGCGTGCATTACCAACCCAAGGTCGAGCTGGCCGGCGGCCAGATATGCGCACTCGAAGCCTTGCTGCGCTGGGAGCGGCCAGGCTATGGCGCGGTTTCACCGGCGGTATTTGTGCCGATACTCGAGAGCCTGGGCCTGATCGTGCCGGTCGGGCGCTGGGTGATTGACACGGTTTGCCAGCAAATCGCCGTGTGGCAACGCGGTCTGATTGGCGCCATAGAGGTTTCAGTCAACGTTTCCGGTCATCAGTTGATCGAGGGCGACCTGATCGCCGATATCGAACGCACCTTGAGGCAACATGGGGTTGCGCCGCACTGGCTGGAGGTCGAACTGACCGAAGGCTCATTGATGGAAAACACCCAGCACACCATTGCCAGCCTGCAACGGCTGCGCACGATGGGCGTGAAAATTTCCATCGATGACTTCGGCACCGGCTATTCAAGCCTGGCGTATCTGCGCCGGTTTCCCATCGACACGTTGAAGATCGACATCGCGTTTATTCGCGAAGTCACCACCAACCCGCAAGACGCGGCCATCACCCGCACGATCATTGAACTGGCCCATAGCCTGAGCCTGCAAGTGGTTGCCGAAGGTGTCGAAACCCAGGATCAGCTGGCGTTTTTGAAGGCCGCCGGCTGTGATCAGATTCAAGGGTACTTGTTCAGCCGGCCATTGCCCGCAGCCACGCTGGAACGCCTGCTACTGGAGCGAATGCCGCGGATCTGAAATCTCGTCGCGCAAACACTCGATCAGCCCGCGGTGTGTCGAACTCAATCGCCCCGCGCCGCTGACCAGCGAGTTCGAGATCAAACAGGGCGGCGACCTTCATATCGACTATTCAACTGTGTGGCAGAGGCTGATTTGATTTCCAACTGACGGCCACGTTTCCTATGCTGCGAGGGTCACTCACTTTCCGTACAGATGCCGCATGCCCCTTGAGAACACCCCTCGCCCACTCTGGTTGACCTTTGATTGCTACGGCACGCTGATCCAGTGAGACGAAGGCCTGCGCGCCGCGATCGATAAAATCCTCGACGAAAAAGGTGATCATCAGGTCGACCGGGATACCTTGCTCAGCGCCTACGATCATCACGAACACACGCATATCTGCGCCAGCCCGCACCTGGACCACGTGCCTGAGCTGTTCAAGTCCGTGGGTTGGTGAGGCCTATCGAAATCACCTGACGCGCTGCGATACAACTGTGGGAGCGGGCTTGACCGCGAATGCGCAGTGTCATTCACTGAAGAGGTCGGCTGATACGCCCTCTTCGCGGGCAAGCCCGCTCCCACATGGAGGGGCGTGTACAGGCAGCATTTCAGGGGTCCGGCACCAGGTCGGCGTCGGCGGCTAGCTGCACCGGGCTCTTTTGCCACTGCGCCAGGTTGCTCGCCTGGCGCTCTATGGCCAGTGAGTGGTCGAAAGCGCAGTTGAAGTTCAGCCCGGTCGCGTCTTGAAAGCGCGCCAGCAGTCGGCCCTGACGAAATTGGCCGATGCCGAACGGATTCGCCTGGGGCACAACAGTAACAGTGCCGCGCAGCCGCCCTTGAGCCTGTAGGGGATATCAGCCTTTGAAGTAGCCGAACGAACACCCCTGACAACTGAGCACGAAGGTTGAAATGAGGGGTAAAGATTATCGCCGCCAGGCGCCGGAATCGCTGCACGCAATACTGCCACAAGGGGATGCCACGCCACTGTGCCGTGGCGTATTCCCCTGCCCAGGTGACAGACTTTATGACGCGTATTTCCACCCCCCACGCTGCGCACATGCAGCCAACGCAGGTTCCTGACAGCAACGTTGCGCCGTCCAGGCTCACCGCTGAGCCCGGCGCGCCCATTCAGCCAGCCATTGAAGGCACCCGGGCCCACGGTGATCGTGAGCTGGCGGCTCAGTACGGCGCCGCACTGCGCGGCATAACCGGCGTAGCCGCCCGCGATGCTGACCAGAAAATCTGGCCCATTCCCCCGCATTCGACCTTCGGCCAGTGGTGGGCGCAGCTGGCCAACGCCTTGCGATCACCGGATGTGGCCGAGTGGGTCCATGACCAGGGCATAGACAGCCACTCGATCAGCCTGAACCCGACGTCCGGGCAGATTTGCTTCACGCTCAAGCGCCGCCTGGATCCCGCGCAGACGCTGCACACGCTGGGGCTCGACGACAGAGACTGGGGCGCCATCAGCGGCCCGATTCTGCAGGCGGCACGTATCATTGCAGCCGGCCAGGCGGATGCGACCTTCACCCTGCCGGGCGCTACAAACGAGCACATCGCGCCCTTGGCACTGGTAGGCAATTTTTATCAAGAACCGCCCCACCTTTCGGGCACGGCCCTAAAGCAGCGTGCCGACGCACTCAGCCGCGAGCGCCGCTTCGCCGGGCTCGACTCTGTGGCCTTTCCCGGCTTGATCGAATCGCGCAGCGAAAGTGCCCTGCAAAACCTGAAATCCGTAGTCGACGATACGCATGCACAGCACCAGGCCGCAGCGTCGTTGCGGTACTTGTCAGCGCAGTTGAAAGACGGCACGCGATCAAATGCCGACATCGCCGATGAGTTACAGGCAAATACCCTTCAACTGGGAACCAACAGCACCTACCGCAGCGATCACACGCAGGCGTGGGCCGAGGTCAGCCTCAAGCAGTTCCTGGAAGATAACGGCTGGGATCTGCCGACCTGCCGCGAAGACATCGACAACCTTGCCCACGCAATCACCACGCCACCGCCCCTTGCTCCGACGCACGGGAACCTTGGCGGTGCGCTGAGCTGGCCGCACCCCCTGGATCAGCGCAACCAGCGACTGTTGAGTACCGGCCTGTACGCAGGCGGCTTGGGCGACATTGATGTGCGTCCGTTTAACAATGTCCTGGAGTACCTGCTCGACAACAGGCCTCTCACGCCCTCAACGCTGAGCCAGCCGCGACGCTTACTCGACGAGTTGCTCAACACGCCCAGAGGCAAGGCACTGGGCGAAGCCATCCAGGCCAGCTTCGAGGCACGGTCGATCAAGGGCAGTGCCACCGATTGGCTGCTGGCGGCATTGAACGTGGAGCGTGTCAGCGTGACCGATCCGTTTGGCACTGCGCGGCCAGACACGCCACTGAGCATTGAAGGTTACACGCTGTTCTGCGCCGAAAACGCCGGCAAGTCCGCGTCTACCATCATCAGGGAGTTGGAAGAACACCTGGTGACCACCGGCCGAGCGTCCTCCCCGGCCACCGCCGCAGTGCTGACTCACCTTTTGCTTGCCAGCCGGGCGCCGGCGCTTTTGGTCAAGGACATCCCCGATCAGGTGGCCGTGGGCACCCACAGCTGGGTCAGCTTTGCCACGGCGGTCGCGCGCATCGAGGCAAAAGCGCCAGGGGCAACAGCGGCGATGAGCTATGCGCGCGTCATGCTGGAGGCCAGCATTGCACCTGTGACCGATGACGAGCGCCGCATTGAATATGCCGCCCAGCATGAAGCGATCAAGGACTGGGCCGTTGGCAATGGCATGCATTACCCGACCACCGATGCAGCCATGGCCGAAGTGCGTCAGCGATTCAGTGCCCAGGTCAGTGAGTTGAGAGAGGCCGCCGAGACGCAAATCGGCGAGATGCCGACCACAAAAGCCCTGGCGCTGGCGCAACTGAAACTCGCCTTGCCGGCAATGGCCCCGAACCTGTTTGAAGAAAAATGCATCACCTCGCAGCCCGCCAGCCGGCACTTTCCGGGGCCTTACTCGCTGCTGGATCTGTTTATCGACGGCAGAGCCCTGCTCGGCGCTCCCGACTCGTCCGACGATTGGGGCCGGGCCGGTCGCGCTGTGCTCAGCGCGGTGACGTTGGGCAGCGTCTCTTTGCCCACCGATGGCGCGCCGGGGGCTTGGGTAGCGTCATCGAATGCGATCAACATCAACGCTGCTTTGGCAACGCTTAAAGACCTGCCGCGTCCGCAGGATGCGTTTGATCAAGCGTTTGCGTCCTACGCCAACCGCGTAAGAAAGACCACCGCTGCGCAGCTCAAGCACTTGATAGCCAGGCTGCCGCTGCAAGACCGGCAAAACCTGGAATTCGGCAAAATAAGCGTGCGCAAGGAAATTGAATACAGCCGAGACGATCGCCGCGTTGCAGAAGGAGTGCTACTGGTCGAGACCCAGCGCAATGGCACGACCATGACCTATGAAGTCGACCGCCTCAAGGGCACGGTGACCCGGCGGCCGGGCCAGACCTACAAAGAGTACCCACCGGCCGGCGGTTGGTATCCGTCCCCCGGCAAACGCTACGATGCCGTAAAGCCTGCGGGTGAATACTCATCGGCGCTGCTGGATGAGCGCCAAGGTGCGCAGACCGTGCCTGATAGCTTCGCCAGTGACCGAACCCGGTACATCGCCGATGCGCTGATCGAAGACATCAACCTGCCTGCGGTGCACCGCAGCGCCAAAGGCGTGACGACCTTCGACACTGAAGTGCCGACCTATAAGGTGGTTGAGGAAGTAGCGCTGAATCTGATCCCGTTCAGGTCAGCCATCAAGCATTTCATCGACGGCAACGTGAAGGACGGTGCCGTCGATCTGGCCTTCGATATCTTTGGTTTCGCGGTGGGCCTGGGGGCTGCGGCCAAGGGCGCGAAAGGCGCACTGGCCGGCGCTTCGGCCATTTCCAAACTCGGCCAGACGTTCAAGATCGTCGGGCGTGCGGCGGTCGGCTCGCTCAACCCCCTGAGCGGGGTGGATGACCTGGCTCGCGGCGTCGCCAATGGCGTACGCAGCTGGACCGGCACCGCCTATAAAGGCCTCAAGCACATGCGCGGGTCTTACCGCAGTGTCAACCTGCTCGAGTTGGCGAAAAAGCCCGATCTCGCACAAGGCACCTTCAGGGCCTCTCACCGTGCGCAGAGCACCCCAGCGCTGGCCACATTCGATGAGGCAACCCAAAACTGGTACGCCTTTGATCCGCGCACGAAGCAGGCGTACGGCAAAGCGCTGGACAACTTTGTCGTCGACAGCCCCACATCAAACGACGCCAGCAGCCTGCACGCCCTCGGCGCCGATGACCTGGTGAAGATCGCCGAACGGCAACAGGGCCTGGCGGCAAACGGCACGTTCAAGGTCGGGCAACAGACCGTCGAAGGTCATGCCGTGCTGTTCCAGGGTCACTGGCATCAATACGACGCGGTGAAAAAATACCCCTTTGGCCCCCCGCTGAAAGACTTCACGCCCAAGCGCCTGGCGGCCCGTGGCGAGACCCGCACACTGGACGCCAACCTGCGCGGTTATGAAGCCAGACACATAGCCCCCGACGCGCTATCGACCAAGGGCTTGCAGGGCAATGTGTACGTAGGCCGCAGTAAAAAAGAATATGTAAAGGTCGACGGAACACTTTATGAGTCACGGTTGAAGGACGGCCAGCGAGTCATCCGGCACCCCAATGGCACGCGGCCAGAGATCGCTATCAGGGACCTCGGCGCGTCCGGCTGGGAACCTACCTCCAGGTCCGCCCGGCTGCTGGGTGGCACCCATGACACACCCACGCCCTGGAAGTTTGGCGACAGCACTTACGTGGTCCCAATGGATGACATCCAAGTCGTCGAACATGCAGCCACGCCGTTCAGGCTCAATCACAAAGGCGCCGAACACAGCGTTATCTTCGACAGCTCGGCCGGTGCGTGGAAAGAGACCACGCTCGCCACGGGTATCGATGACACGCCCGCGAGGTATTTCTGGCGAAGTGCCAAGGGCAAGTGGCAACGGGGAACGCTTGATGAGTTCAGCAAAGCTAAAAAAGCCGACGCGCATCAGTACACCTTTATTGATGTCTCACCGCCGTCGGTGCTGAAGGTACCAAACGAGGTGAAACCGCTGCCCAAGGCGCTGCACTATTTTTGGGCCGGCCAGGAAATACCGTCGCACCTGGCCGACAACATCGCCAGGAACGCCACTCAATCGCCCGGCTACACCTCCACCCTTCACGTCGATGCCGACAGCCCGGCGGTGTTTCAACGCATAAAAACCACGCTGCAGAGCAAGGCTCCCGGCGTGAAGGTGGTGAACCTGCATGAGGACGAAGTCTTCAAGCGGCTCAGGCGCGGCGAAATGTACGACTACTTTCGGCAGGGGCAAGGCAAAAACCTGGCGGCCGCCTCGGACGTTGCGCGTTATCCCATCATGAACAAGCACGGCGGCGTGTATCTGGACACCGATGACGTCATTCAAAAAAACATCGGCACCGACGCATTGCTCGCCGGCCCTGACGATGTTCTGCTCGGCGCGCCGGTCGTGCATAGCCTGACCGACTACACGCCGTTCTATAACACCAGTAACTTCGCGACACGCCCTGGCAACCCGGTCATCGAAGCGATGATCACGCAGATGAACCAACGCTTTAAGGCCAACAAGGCGTACTTCGCGGCCAACCGCCCCACTGCCACGAAAACCGCCGATGGCCGGGTGCACTACACGCCCGAATTCACCGCGTATGAACGCAAGATATTCGAGACCGCTGGCCCGAATCTATTCAATGACATCCTCAAGTCGAACCGGCCCGACCTGTACGACCTGGGTTTGGATGGATTAGCCAAAGAGTCCAAGCTGGTCGACGGCAGCCTCGTCTCGTCCGGGCCTATCGTCGACATTGAAAACGACGTGCTTCGCGTCTACGCCAGCAAAGGGCTTGCGCCACCGGATCACCTGCGTGAGCAGATACAAAAAATCAAACACCACCACTACCCGCTGCGCTACCGGTTCCACATCAGCATCGGCGCCGATCACTCGTGGATCAACACCTGACCCAACAACTTTGAACCAGTACCGGGTCGTGGTCCTCCAACGGCTACAAACCACGGCCACGGTGCACGTTCGATGACTTTTATTCTTTGGTTGGCCGTACTCGGCGCGGTATTGCTGACCCTCGCCCTCACCTCCTCCTACCTGCGCTGGATGCCGGTGACAACCTCGGCAGTCTGCCTGTTGCTGGGCATCGCCATCGGCCCGCTGGGCATGGACCTGCTGCAGATGGACATCAAGGCCTCCGCACGCTGGATGGAGCACTTAACCGAAGTGGCGGTGCTGTTTTCGCTGTTCGTCAGCGGCTTGAAGCTGCGCCTGCCCTTGCGGCATCGCACCTGGCGCATTGCGTTTGGCATGGCCGGCCCGGTGATGTTGCTGACTATCTTGGGCAGCGGCCTCGCGCTGCATTACCTGTTCGACCTTTCCTGGGGCGTTTCGCTGTTGGTCGGCGCTATTCTTGCGCCGACCGACCCGGTACTGGCCGGCCTGGTTCAGGTCAACAATGCGCAGGACTATGACGCGCTGCGTTTTGGTCTGTCGGGCGAGGCCGGCCTGAACGATGGCACCGCGTTTCCGTTTGTGATCTTTGCACTGTTATTCATGCAGCACGGCGGCTTTGACGGTGACTGGCTGGGCGGTTGGGCGCTGAAAAACCTGCTGTGGGCCGTACCGGCCGGGTTGCTGATCGGCTACTGGATGGGCCGCGGCATTGGCCGCGTGACCTTGTGGATGCGCATCACCAACGAAGACAGCACCTTGTCACCCAACGATTACCTGACGCTGGCGTTGATTGCCCTGGCCTACGTGGCAGCCGAGGCCGTGGGCGGCTACGGCTTTTTGTCGGTGTTCGCCGCCGGGCTCGGCTTGCGCCAGGCAGAGTTCAGGTCCACGGGCAATTCGCAGACGCCCTCCGAGCACTTGGCATTGCCGGTGGTGGGCCATCTGGAAGTCGAACCTGCGCGCGCGCTCCAAGGTGATGTCAGTGAACTGCAAGACACGCAGATCGCCGCCGGTGTGATGATGGGCGACATGTTGTCATTCGGCAGCCTGGTGGAGCGCTCGATGGAGGTTTTCCTGGTGACGCTGCTGGGGATCATTCTGGTCAGTCATTGGGACTGGCGCGCGCTGCCGGTGGCGGCGCTGTTGTTTTGCGTGATCCGGCCGGCGAGTGTGCTGGCGGTGCCTTGGGGCAGCCTGATCGACTATCGGCAGCGCGGTTTGATGGGCTGGTTCGGTATCCGCGGGATCGGCAGCATCTACTACCTGTTTTATGCGCTCAACCACGGCTTGATCGGCACCAGCAGTGCGGTGGCGGTGAACCTTACGGTGTCGGTGATCGCCTTGAGCATCGTCGTTCATGGCCTGAGTACCCAGCCGATGCTGGTCTGGTATGAACGACGTGCCAAGGTGAAAGCTCAAAAAATTGCAGCTCAGTCCTGATTTTCGGTATGACCGACATCGGCCGCGTCATCCAGGTCGTTCAGCGGCACTTCTGCATCATCCATCAATGAACCCGGGTCTTCGTTGCCCGGGTCATTGAGTTCTTCGTCGTCTGGATCTGACATGACCGTCTCCTCTAACCGCCTTGGGTATCGATATCGGCATCCGTCTCAGGCTTGGCTTCGGGCTCAGGCTTGAAGTCGGGGCTGTAGTCGTTTTCCTTGGCTTTTGGGTCGCTGGCAGGTTTTGGGTCTTTCGGCGCGTCGGCGGCAGTGCCGGGGGCCGGCTCTCCACCATCGATGGCCGGGTCGTTGCGGTTGCTGACTTGCGGATCATTGCTTGTGTTCATGGGGTCACCTCTTCGCAGTTTCGGAAAACACATCCTGCGTAAAGGTAAGGTCCCGCGCAGGACGATGAAGTTCCGACGATTTAACCAGCGTGCTCAAGACACAGGGTTGTCGATCTGGATGTAGAACGCGTAGACGCCCAGCAATAGCCAGAACACCATGAACAGCCACGGCGCGCGCATGGAGAACAGCAGCGACTTGCGATAGCCCTTGTGCGACGACTCGGTTTCGCAAAACAGCGGCGAATCGTCATAGGCCAAGCCCATTACCGGCTCGCTGCGCAGCAATTCACTTTGTTTGTAGTGCCAGTGGTCGATGATTTCGTACGCGGCGCGGATCCCCGGCCAGGCATTCAGGGAACTGAGCACCCCCAGGGAGGCCAGGAACACCGGCACGATCAAGGTGAAAAACTTGCCCCATTCCGGGTTCAGGTTGCCCATGCCGGAGACAAAGGCGATAACCAGGAACGATTGCGCCGTCAGGTAGGCGTCGGTGCGGTTGGCCAGGATGGAGGTTTCGTACTGGATTTCGCGGCGATAGAAGTCAAGGCGGTCCTTGGGCGAACCAAAAATCTTGGCGTTGTGTTCACTGTGATCGTCCAGCGCTGCTTCGGGAGTGTTCGGGGAGATGATTCTGGGCACGACGGTGCTCCACAAGGTTGCGAGTCTCGTTAGAAGAATCGGGGAGCAGTGAAGTTCAAGTTTGTTCATGCACCATTATGGAACACGCCCTGCACCCTTGTAGTGAGCGGGCTTGCCCCGTGTTGGAGTGTGAGGCGCTGCTGCGTTTTTCTGGGGCCGCTACGCAGCCCGACGCGGGGCAAGCCCGCTCGCCACAATGCGCTCCGCTGTCACCATCAGCCGGCTCGTCGCAGGATTAAATCGACACAAGGCCCAGTTCCGGCACACGCATTGCTTTATCCATTCATCTGCCCGGATTCAGGAGCATTCGTTACCCCCCGACCCAGAGCCGACCCCATAAGAAAGTAAGGACCAGGCCTGTTGGCACGATCAGCCACGGGCTCATAAAAAAATGCGTTTTTTAAAGCGGCAGTGCCACCCAAGCATCCCTGGGCACTGACAAGGTACTGGAATGGCTCGATCTTTCTTTGATGAAATGAATGACGCACAGGGCGTGTGCCGTGCGCATTATCAGGATTTCTCCCGCTGGCTGGCCAACACGCCGCCGGAACTGCTGGCGCAAAGGCGCCGCGAAGCCGATTTGCTGTTCCACCGCGCCGGCATCACCTTCACCCTCTACGGCGACGAGCAGGACACCGAGCGCCTGATCCCCTTCGACATCATTCCGCGCAGCATCCCCGCCACTGAATGGAGCGTGATCGAACGCGGCTGTATCCAGCGGGTCAATGCGCTGAACATGTTCCTGGCCGACATCTATCACGACCAACGCATCATCAAAGCCGGGATCATTCCCGCCGAGCAGGTGCTGGGCAACGAGGGTTATCAGAAGGCGATGGTCGGGCTGGACCTGCACCGCGACATCTATTCGCATATTTCCGGGGTTGACCTGGTGCGCGACGGCGACGGCACCTATTACGTGCTCGAAGACAACCTGCGCACCCCCAGCGGCGTGAGCTACATGCTCGAAGACCGCAAGATGATGATGCGCCTGTTCCCGGAAGTGTTCGCCAAGCAGCGCATCGCGCCGGTGGATCACTACCCCAACCTGCTGCTCAAGACCCTGAAAAGCTCCAGCCGCCTCGACAACCCCAACGTGGTGGTATTGACGCCTGGGCGCTTCAACAGCGCCTTTTTCGAACACGCCTTCCTCGCCCGAGAAATGGGCGTAGAACTGGTCGAAGGCGCCGACCTGTTCGTGCACGACCTCAAGGTGTTCATGCGCACCACCGACGGGCCCAAGCCGGTGGATGTGATTTACCGGCGTATCGACGACGCCTTCCTCGACCCCAAGGCCTTCAACCCCGATTCGATGCTCGGCGTGCCGGGGCTGGTCGCCGCCTATTGCGCCGGCAATGTGGTGCTGGCCAATGCGATTGGCACCGGCGTGGCCGATGACAAGTCGGTTTACCCGTACGTGCCGGAGATGATCCGCTTTTATCTGGATGAAGAGCCGATCCTGCAAAACGTGCCAACCTTCCAGTGCCGCAAGCCGGATGAACTGTCCCACGTGCTCGCCCACTTGCCGGAACTGGTGGTCAAGGAAACCCAGGGCTCGGGCGGCTACGGCATGCTGGTCGGCCCGGCCTCCACCGCCGCCGAAATCGAGGATTTCCGCCAACGCATCAAGGCACGTCCCCACGCCTACATCGCCCAACCGACCCTGAGCCTGTCCACCTGCCCCACCTTCGTCGAAAACGGCATTGCGCCGCGGCATATCGACCTGCGCCCGTTCGTGCTCTCGGGCAAGGAAACCCGCCTGGTGCCCGGCGGCCTGACCCGCGTGGCATTGAAGGAAGGCTCGTTGATCGTCAACTCGTCGCAAGGCGGCGGAACCAAGGACACCTGGGTGGTGGAGGGCTGAGTATGTTGAGTAGAACCGCCGCAGATCTGTACTGGATGTCGCGTTACCTGGAGCGTGCCGAGAACCTGGCGCGCATGCTCGAAGTCAGTTACTCGCTGTCGCTGATGCCCCAGGCCGGGCGCAGCGATGGGCTGGACGAACTGGCGATGGCGTTGCTCAGCAGTGGCACCCTGGAAAGTTACCTGGAGCGTCACAAACAACTGGACGCGACGCTCATGCTGCACTTTTTCGCCCTCGACGAAGAAAACCCCGCGAGCATCTACAACTGCCTGCGTGCCGCCCGGGGCAACGCCCACGCGGTACGCGGGCGCATTACCGCCGACATGTGGGAAAACCTCAACGCCACCTGGCTGGAAATGCGCAGCATCGCCGCCGGAGGCCTGGCGCGGCACGGCATCAGCCACTTCTGCGACTGGGTCAAGCAGCGTTCGCACCTGTTCCGCGGCGCGACGTCCGGCACCATCATGCGCAATGACGCGTACCGATTTATTCGCCTGGGCACCTTCGTCGAGCGCGCGGACAACACCTTGCGGCTGCTGGACGCGCGCTATGAAATGTTTGGCGAGGAGTCGGAAGAAGTCAGCGACTTGTCGGCGCGCGGCTACTACCAGTGGAGCGCCCTGCTGCGGGCGTTGTCGTCGTTTGAGGCCTACACCGAGCTGTACCCGAACGCGTTGAATGCGCGCTCGGTGTCGGAGTTGCTGCTGCTGCGCAGTGATGTGCCGCGTTCGCTGCATGCGTGTATCGAGGAGTTGAGCCATATCCTCGCCGACTTGCCCGGCAGTTATGGGCGCACAGCGCAGCGCCTGGCGGCCGAATTCGAGGCGCGCCTGCGCTATACCGGGATCGACGAGATTCTGGAGGACGGCTTGCACAGCCGCCTGACGGACTTTATCGACACGGTGCGCGAGCTGGCACGGGCGATTCATAGCTCGTACCTGGAAGTGGTGTGAGTTGCAGTCACTTAACTGTCAGTTCGGGTGATTGACCCTGCTCAGGTGCCGCTCTTATGTTGGGCAGGTGAAAGGCCTTCCCATCCCAAGAACAGGTACCGCGCATGTCCGAACTGACACTGACCCCCGCCGCCGCTCAGACGTTGCAACGCTGGCACGCGATGCTGGCCGGGCGCGATCTGCAATCGCTACCCGAGCTGCTGGCGCCTGATGCCGTCTTCCGCTCACCCATGGCCCACACGCCCTACCCTGGCGCGTCTGTGGTGTCGATGATTCTCAACACCGTAATCACGGTGTTTGAAGACTTTAAATACCACCGTGAACTGGCCACGGCCGACGGGCTCAGTGTGGTGCTGGAGTTCAGCGCGCGGGTGGGCGACAAGCAACTCAAGGGGATTGACCTGATTCGTTTTAATGAGTTGGGGCAAATCGTTGAGTTTGAAGTGATGGTGCGGCCGCTGAGCGGGTTGCAGGCGTTGGGTGAGGAAATGGGGCGGCGGTTGGCGCCTTATCTGGCAAAAACCAAAGGTTAAAACTGTGGGAGCGGGCTTGCCCGCGATAGCGGTGGTTCAGTTGCATGGGTGGTGACTGAGCGGACGCCATCGCGGGCAAGCCCGCTCCCACATGGGTTTTGTGTTGGTTATTGGTTTTTTACCAGTACGGGTTCTGCGCGGTATTGGTCCGGGAACAGCTTTTTCAGCTGCGCCACTTTCGGCAGGTCGTTGATCACGATGTAGGGGTACGACGGGTTCTCGGTGAGGAAGTCCTGATGATAGGACTCGGCCGGGTAAAACGCCTTGCCCATCTCCACTTTGGTCACGATCGGCTTGTCGAAGGCCTTGGCGGCGTCGAGCTGTGCGATGTAGGCCTGGGCGACTTTTTGCTGCTCGGCATTCTGCGCGAAAATCTCCGAGCGGTACTGGGTGCCACTGTCCGGGCCCTGGCGGTTGAGTTCGGTGGGGTTGTGGGCCACCGAGAAGTAGATCTGCAGCAGCTTGCCGTAGCTGACCTTGCTCGGATCGTAGGTCACCGACACCGACTCGGCGTGGCCGGTGTCGCCCTCGCTGACCGACTCGTATTGCGCCGTGTTGGCGGCGCCGCCGTCATAGCCGGACACGGCATTTTTCACGCCTTGTACATGCTGGAACACCCCTTGGACGCCCCAGAAACAGCCACCGGCGAACACCGCGGTTTGCAGGTTGCCGGACTCGGCCGGCAGGTCGAGCGCGGGCGGCGCGATCATCACCGCGTCATCGGCTGCGCCGAAAGAAAAGGCCGAGCTTTGGCCGACGAAGGTGGCGAAGGCCAGTGCGGGTAAAATTTTGAGAAGCCTCATAAAACTCACTCCAGAGCGCGGTCGAGTGTGGGAGCTGGCTTGCCTGCTCCCACATTGATTGGGGTTTCACTTGAAGATTGATGGGTCAGCCGAAGGTGAAGGCATATGCCGCCACGTGCGGGTCGAGAAATTCGATGCTGAAGGTGCGGTCCTGAACGGCGCCGGGCTGGCGTACTAGTTGATACAGGCGTTGCTCGGTCACCGTGCCGCTGCCGTCCGGTGCCACATCCGTGCCGTGGGCCTCGCCCGGCGCTTGGCCGTCAATCGTCACCTTGAAACGCACCGGCTTGCCATCGGCACCCGGGCCCAGCACCAGGTGCAGGTCACGGGCATGGAAGCAGTAGACGATGCGCCCGCCAGCCTGGTCGAGGGTGGCTTGCTGACCGCCGACATTCCATGGGCCTTCCAGGGTCCAGTTGTTCAGCGCCAGGGTGCCGGCTGCCGGGTAATTCACCACTGTGTCGGTGCCCAAGGTGCCGGTGGTCACGAAGTTTTCCGCCCGCTGGAAGCCCAGGTAGGTTTCCGGCGATTGCACCTCGTTCATGTCCGGCGCTTGCTCCACGCCCTTGGCGTCGGCTTCGATCAAGCCACCGGCGACGTTGGTCGCGCCAGCCTCACGCAGCAGTTGCTGAATGACGCGTTCGGACTCGGCGTAATCGCCTTCGCCAAAGTGGTGATAGCGAATCTGGCCCTTGGCATCGGCAAAATAGTGCGCCGGCCAGTACTGGTTGTTGAAGGCGCGCCAGATTTTATAGTTGTTGTCGATCGCCACCGGGTAGGTGATGCCCAGATCCGTCATGGCCTTGGTGACGTTGCTCACGTCGCGTTCAAAGGCGAATTCCGGGGCGTGCACGCCAATCACCACCAGGCCCTGGTCGTGGTATTTCGCGGCCCAGGCTTTGACGTAGGGCAAGCTGCGCAGGCAGTTGATGCAGGAGTAAGTCCAGAAATCCACCAGCACCACTTTGCCTTTGAGCGCTTCGGCGCTCAGTGGCGGGCTGTTGAGCCATTGCACCGCGCCGTCCAGCGCCGGCAACGCGCCTTCGATGGGCAGCGAATAGCTGTGGTTGGCCGCCGCCATCATGGCTCCGCCAGCCATCATCGCGCCGCTTTTCTGTTCGGGCTTGGCGCTGAGCGTGTCCACCAGGCGTTGTTCCAGGCCGCCGGTGGAGGCCGTCGACAAGCGCGACAGCACCCCGGTGTCCAGGCCCAGCGCGATGGCGGCCACGCCGGCCAACATCAGCGCTCCCAGGCCGCGGCGCAACCATTCGCCGGCGCCGAGCGACTTTTTCATCAAGCCAAAGACTTTACCGCCGACCAGCAGCGCCAGCGCCAGTGACGTCGCAGCACCGGCGGCGTAGGCCAGCAACAGCAAGGTAGTGCCGATGCTGGCGCCCTGCAGCGCCGCGCCGGTCAGTACCAATCCGAGGATGGGCCCGGCGCAGGGTGCCCAGAGCAAACCGGTGGCCACGCCGATCAGGAACGAGGCGCCCGGACGCGGTTTGGCGTCGGCCCCAGCGGCTTCGGACAGGCGACTGCCGGCGGCTACCAGTGGCCGCGTCAGGCGTTCCGACAGTTGCGGCAGCAACAGCGTGAGTCCGAACAGGGCAACGCACAGCAACGCGAGCCAGCGCCCGTATTGATTGACTTGCACCACCCAGCCGCCGCCCACTGCCGCCAGCGAGGCCACCAGGGCGAACGTCACCGCCATCCCCGCTAACAGCGGCAAGCCACTGCGCATAAACGGCTGCCCGGTGCGAGCGAAGACAAAAGGCAGAACAGGCAGGATGCACGGGCTGACAATGGTCAGCACGCCGCCCAGATACGCGAGAACCAGAAGCCACATGGGTTCGTCCCTTATAAGTATTGATAAGCATCGGCTTAAGCCGCCGTGAACGTCATGGCCGCGCCATTCATGCAATAGCGTAGGCCGGTGGGTGCAGGGCCATCGTCGAAGACGTGCCCTTGGTGGCCACCACAGCGGCGGCAGTGAATTTCCTTGCGCACCACGCCGAAGGAGGTGTCGACGTGGCTGGCGACCGCGTTGTCCAGTGGCTGCCAGAAGCTTGGCCAACCGGTGTGGCTATCGAATTTGGTGGCCGAGGAGAACAGCGGCAGCGCGCAGCCGGCGCAGGCGAAAGTGCCCGTGCGGTGTTCGTCGTTGAGCGGGCTGGTGTAAGGCCGTTCGGTGCCCTCCTCGCGCAGAATGTCGAATTGCTCGGCGCTGAGCAGGCTGCGCCACTTAGCCTCGGTGTGGTTGACCTCGAAGGTTTCGGCGGCTTCGGCGTCGGTGACCAGGTTGAGCTGTTTGAGCAGGCCGCCGGCCAGGACGGCGACACCCAGGCCGCCGGTGGCGAGGAGTATTTGTCGGCGTGAATACATGGGATTTTCCTCATTGATGGCTGGCGCTGATCGTGTGGCTGCAGGGTTGGTGTGGCGAGCGGGCTTGCCCCGCGTTGGAGTGCGTAGCGCTCCCGGTTTTTTTGGGGCCGCTGCGCAGGCCGACGCGGGGCAAGCCCGCTCGCCACGGGGATCTGGCTCGCCACAACAGCCTGTCTTGTCGTAACCGGCGCCTTTGCATTGAGGTGATCCTGGGCCATGGGCGGTCGCGAAATCCTCACGCAGAGTTAAACAATTCGTGATAACTACACTGTTGCAAAACCCGCACAATGCGCGAACTACAAGCGAAGGTTTTCAGCATGGATCAGCCCAAACGTGTCCTGGTGGTCGAGGACGACGCCCATATCGCCGACTTGATTTGCCTGCACCTGCGCGACGAGCAGTTTGAGGTGGTGCACAGCGCCGATGGCAACGAAGGTTTGCGCCTGCTCGAACAGGGCGGCTGGGATGCGTTGATCCTCGACTTGATGCTGCCCGGCGTCGACGGCCTGGAAATCTGCCGGCGCGCCCGCGCCATGACGCGCTACACCCCGATCATCATCACCAGCGCGCGCTCCAGCGAGTTGCACCGCATCCTTGGGCTGGAGCTGGGCGCCGACGACTACCTGGCCAAGCCGTTTTCGATGCCCGAGCTGGTCGCACGGGTCAAGGCGCTACTGCGCCGCGTGGATGCAATGGCGCGCAACTTGAAGATGGACGCCGGCAGCCTCGACCTCGGCCAGCTGTTCATCAACCCGCTGACCCGCGATGCGACCCTGCAAGGCCAGCGCCTGGACCTCACGCCGCGCGAGTTCGACCTGCTGTATTTCTTCGCCCGACAGCCGGGCAAGGTGTTTTCGCGCATGGACTTGCTCAACGCGGTGTGGGGCTACAGCCACGAAGGCTATGAACACACCGTGAACACGCACATCAACCGCCTGCGTGCCAAAGTCGAAGCCGACCCGGCCAACCCGGTGCTCATCCTCACGGTGTGGGGCCGGGGCTACAAGTTTGCCGAGAGCGCGTCATGAAACTGACCCTGACCCAGCGCCTGTCGGTGGTGTTCGCCGTGCTGCTGGTGATTTGCAGCGGCACCTCGGCATGGCTGCAGGTGCGCTCCAACCGCATGCATGAACTGGAAGTGGTGCAAGGCCTGTCGCGCGACCTGGCGGCGCATATTGCCCGCGACACTCAACTGATGGACGCCGACGGCCTCAAGCCCGAGGCGGTGCGCAACCTGTTCAGCCAGTTGATGCTGGTCAACCCGAGTGTCGAGGTGTACTTGCTCGATAATGACGGGCGTGTGGTCGGGAATGCCGCGCCCAGCGGGCATTTGCTGCGCGACAAGGTCGACCTCGCACCGGTGCGCCGATTCCTCAGCGGCGCGATGCTGCCGATCCTCGGCGATGACCCGCGCAGCGTCGATGGGCGCAAGGTATTCAGCGCGGCGCCGCTCAAGGCCAACGGCCAGCAAACCGGCTTTCTGTACGTGGTGCTGCTGGGCGAGGCCCATGATGTGTACGACGCCAAAGACGCGACCGGCATGGCGTTGAAGATTGCCTTGTGGTCCATCGGCCTGGTCGCCCTGCTCTGCCTGTTGGCCGGCTTGATCGCCTTCGCCTGGATCACCCGACCGCTGCGCCAACTCACCGACAAGGTAGGCCGGTTCGACATCAACGGCGCCCCTAAACCTGCGCAAATCAACACCCCCGAACTCGACAGCGGCGATGAAATCGCCGTGCTCGACCATGCCTTCGTGCAAATGGAAAACCGCCTGGGCGAACAATGGCGCGCCATCACCCATCAGGACCAGGAACGCCGGGAAATGGTCGCGAACATCTCCCATGACCTGCGCACGCCGTTGGCGTCGCTGCACGGCTATCTGGAAACCCTGTCCCTCAAGGACGCCAGCCTCAGCCCCGACGAGCGCCGCCGCTACCTGGGCATCGCCCTCGACCAAAGCCGCAAGGTGGGCGGGTTGGCCCAGTCACTGCTGGAGCTGGTGCGCCTGGAACATGGTTTTGTGCAGCCGGTGATCGAAGGCTTTTCCCTGCCGGACCTGGTGCAAGACATCTTCCAGAAATTCGCACTCACCGCCGAAGCCCGCTCCATTACCCTCACCGCCACGCTGCCGCCACAGGTGCCAACGGTGCTGGCCGACCTGGGCCTGATCGAACGTGTGCTGACCAACTTGCTCGACAACGCCTTGCGGCATACACCGGTAAACGGCGAAGTCGAAGTGATCCTGGCACCCGAGGCTACTTGTGTGGCGGTGACCGTCAGCGACAGCGGCCCGGGCATTGACGCGCAGCTGCGCGAAGGCCTGTTCCTGCGCGCGTTCACCATCGGCGGCGCAAGGCGCGATGGCGGCCTGGGCCTGCGCATCGTGCACCGTATCCTGCAATTGCACGGGCGCAGCATCCAACTGGTGGAGCGCCCAGGCCATGGGGCGACCTTCAGGTTCTCGCTAGAAACGCGAGCATCAGCGCGTTGACCCGCTCGGCCTGTTCGTTCTGGATCCAGTGACCGCAGTTGGCCAACACCTGCTGGTGCAGGTTGGGCACTGCGTCGGGCATGCGCTTGAGGGTGTGGGCTTCAAACACGCCGACCGGATCACGGTCGCCAATCAGGAATAATGTGGGTTGCAGCACGGGCTGGCCGGCAAGGAACTCGGTGCGCTGCCAGTTGCGCTCAAAGTTGCGATACCAGTTCAGCGGGCCGCGAAAACCGCACTTGCTGAAGGTTTGCACGTAAACGTCCAAGTCCGCTTGGGTACACCACGTCGGCAATGCGCCGGGGGCCGAGACGCCGTCGAACAGGGTGGCGTTGGCTGGCTTTTTCTGCAGGAACACGTCCTGATCCTGCATGAACAGCCGCAACGTGCGTTCGATGTCGGCATCCAGTTCCCGCTCGGCTACGCCCGGTGCCTGGAAATACAGGATGTAGTTGAAGCGCTCGGCGTACAGCTCGCGCATGATCTCGATCACCGGGCGCCGCGCACGTCCTGCAAACGGCACGGACATCGTGATCAAGCGGGCGACCCGCGCAGGCTCCAGTAACGCCAGATGCCAGGCCACCACGGCGCCCCAGTCGTGGCCGACCATCACCACCTGTTGATGGCCGAAATGGTCCATGGCCTGCTGAATATCGGCGCACAAGGTCAGTAACTCGTAATCGGCGACCTCGGCAGGCGAACTCGATTCGCCGTAGCCGCGCATGTCGGGCGCGAACACCCGATACCCGGCGCCGGCCAGCGCGCGAATCTGCTCGCGCCAGGAGTGCCAGCACTCCGGAAACCCGTGCAGCAGCCAGATCGGCTGGCCGTGCTCGGGACCGGCGATGTGGACGCTCAACTCAATACCGTTGACCTGAACCTTGTCATGCTGGATATCGCTCATCACTGGCTTCCTTGTGATCGATGGTGTGAAGGTTATGAAGGGAGCGCTCGCGGTATTCGCGTGGGGTGCACTTCATCTGACGTTTGAATACGCTGCTGAAGGCGCTGTCCGACTGGTACCCCAACGCCTGGCCGATGCTGGACACACTGCTGCCGGAGGTGTTCAAGGCCTTTATCGCCAAGTGCATGCGCCAGCGGGTCAGGTACTCCTGAGGGGCCATTCCGACCTGCTGTTTGAAGCGCAAGGCAAACGTCGAACGGGACTGATTGGCAATGCCGGCCATGTCGCTCAAGGTCCAACGCCGCGCCGGTTCGGCGTGCACTTGCGCAAGTACCGGTGCCAGCCGAGGGTCGGTCAATGCCGCCAACCAGCCTTGAGTGCTGGCACCCAGGGAAGATTGATAGAGGCGCAGGATTTGCACCAGCATCATTTGCGCCAAATGCTCGGTCATCAATGCCGCGCCGAGTCTTGGCCCGGCATATTCCAGGGCCAGCCGCTCCAGGCACCAGCGCAACACGCCGGCCTGTTCGGACCTGGCGCTGATACGCACCACCGGCGGCAACCCATCGAGCAACAAACGCGCATCATCGCCGTAGGTGAACAGCCCACCAATCAGAAACAAATCCTGCGCGTCGCCCACGCGGGCGATGCCGTCCACCGCCTCGCGGTAAACGTCGCGCGCGTCAACGCCCTCCCGTGCAAGGTTGCTGGACAATCTCCACGGACGGTTGTGTGTCAGTAAAAAACAATCGCCCTCGCTCAAGGCGATGGGCACCGGCTCGCCCTCCACTTCCAGCCAACAGTTGCCCTCCACCACGGCATTGAACTTGATGCCCTGCGGCGCCGGAAAATTCACCGCCCACGTGCCGCCGGCCCTTAAGCCCGCGAACAACGTGCGGTGGCTTTTCAAGAGGGCCAATACCTCGGAGAGAGTATCCACAAGAAAAATCTCCGGACGATCGCGATAGAAACACAGACTTTAGGGCACTCCGCGTCCGACCGCCGAAGAAGAACATAGCCCTACCCCAAATGGAGAACGGCTATGACGCACAAACAAGCCCCCCTCAACAGTGGTTTTGGTGCCAGTACCACCGCGCTGCAAGCGTTGGCCGCTAAAGACCTGCGCGGAATGACCGCCATCGTCACCGGCTGTTACTCCGGAATTGGTCTGGAGGCCACTCGCGCACTTGCAATTGCCGGAGCACGGGTGATCGTCACTGCGCGTGACGCGCAAAAGGCGCAGCGCAATCTGCACGGCATACAAGGCGTTGAATCGGTGCACCCCGGCGAAATCCTTACTGACCTGGTTCGGCATCTGGACAAAAAGGACTTGGCGTTCGTCGGCGCGCTGGATGAACACGGCACTGTGCGCGCGGCCAGCCATTACAAAAGCCCCGCACAAGGCGCCGCCACGCTGGTGTGGTGTGGCGTCAGCCCGCAACTTGAAGGAATGGGCGGCCTGTATTGCGAGGACTGTGAAGTCGCCACACCCACCGAAGATCACACCCCGCGCAGCGGCATTCACGCCTGGGCATCGATCCGCAGCAAGCCGAAAAACGCTGGGCGCTGAGTGAACAACTGAGCGGCATCACGCTTGAGTGACGGGCGCCCACCAGCGCGGCAATAATTGGCGAACGCGCGCTTCGCCAAAGCGGTCGTCAATCAACATCACCACGCCCTCATCCTGCTGGCTGCGAATCACGCGTCCCGCCGCCTGCACCACTTTCTGAATGCCGGGGTACAGGTAGGTGTAGTCGTAACCGGAGCCGAAAATCGACGCCATGCGCGCTTTCATCTGTTCGTTGATCGGGTTCAGTTGCGGCAAACCCAAGGTGGCGATGAAGGCGCCAATCAAGCGTGCGCCGGGCAAATCAATGCCTTCGCCAAACGCACCGCCCAGCACGGCAAAGCCGATGCCCTGGCTGTGCTGGGTAAACTGGTTGAGAAAACCCTGCCGTTCGGCCTCGGCCATGCCGCGTGACTGCAACCACAGCGCCACCTGCGGGTGACGCTCGGCCATTAACTGCGCCACCTGTTGCAGGTAATCGAAGCTTGAGAAAAACGCCAGGTAGTTGCCGGGCCGTTGCGCGAATTGCCCGGCGATGAGCTCCACGATCGGTGCCAGCGAGGCTTGGCGGTGCACAAACCGCGTGGAAATCGCATCGACGATACGCACCTGCAATTGCTCGGCCTTGAACGGCGATTCCACGTCGATCCACGCAGTATCCGCCGGCAGGCCGAGCAGGTCGGCGTAATAGTGGCGTGGGCTCAGGGTCGCGGAAAACAGCACGCTGCTGCGCGCGGCGGTCAGCCTGGGCCGAATGAATTCGGCCGGCACCACATTGCGCAGGCACAGGGTTGAAGCACTGCGCTTGCCACCGAACTGACGTTTGCTGATATCAAAGATGAAGTGTTCGTTGAACAGTTCGGCGACTTTGGCAAATTGCAGCGCTTCGAAATAAAACGCCTGCAGCTCGCCGCTGAGGGCCTCGGGGTGATCGTTGAAGTAGTCGCCCATGGCGCTGGTGCAGAGGCTCAGGGCCTGCAGCAGTTTTTCGGGTTTGCTGGAGTAGGCCTGGTATGGCGCGAGCTGGTCCTTGTGCAGGGCGTTCCATTCGCGGTTCAGGCGTTGCAAGGGTTTCTTCAGCGGCTCGGGTGCGCTGTCGCGCAGGGTCTTGAGGCTGTATTGGTCAAGGCTGGCGCTGTACATCGAACGCGCACGCTCCACCAGGTTGTGAGCTTCGTCCACCAGCACGGCGGCGCGCCATTGGTTCAACTGGGCCAGGCCGAACAGCATGGCGCCAAAGTCGAAATAGTAGTTGTAGTCAGCCACCACCAGGTCGGTCCAGCGCGCCATTTCCTGGCTCAGGTAATACGGGCAAACATCATGAGCCAGCGCCACGTCGCGCAGGTTGCGCTGGTCCAGCAGGCGCACCCTGGACGCGGCCGTGCGCGCGGCCGGCAGGCGATCGTAAAAGCCTTTGGCCAAGGGGCAGGAATCGCCATGGCAGGCTTTGTCCAGGTGTTCGCAGGCCTTGTCCCGCGCCACCAGTTCGAGCACGCGTAGCGGCAAATCGGGGCTGCTGTCGTAGAGGACTTGGGCGGCGTCCAGGGCCAGCTTGCGGCCCGGCGTCTTGGCGGTGAGGAAGAACACCTTGTCCAGCTGCTGCGGCGCCAGGGCCTTGAGCAGCGGAAAGATCGTGCCGACGGTTTTACCGATGCCAGTGGGCGCCTGCGCCATCAGGCAACGGCCGGTACTGACGGCTTTGTAGACCGATTCTGCCAGGGCGCGCTGGCCGGGGCGAAAGTCAGCGTGGGGGAACGCCAGGCGCTGGGCGGCGCTGTTGCGCGCGTCGCGGTGCTGCATTTCCTGTTGGGCCCAGCCCAGGAACAACGCGCACTGCTGGTTGAAGAACAGTTCAAGGTCGGCCGCTGCAAAGCGCTGGTTGAGCAGGGTTTCGCCCTCGCCGACGATGTCGAAGTACACCAGTGCCAGGTCGATTTCACCAAGGCCAAGCTTCTGGCACATCAACCAGCCGTATACCTTGACCTGCGCCCAATGCAATTGACGGTGGTTGGCGGGCTGGGCGTCGAGGTCGCCGCGATAGGTTTTCACTTCTTCCAGGCGATTGCTGTCCGGGTCGTAGCCGTCCGCCCTGCCCCGTACTTTGAGCTGTTGGTATTCGCCTTCCAGCGCGACTTCGTTCTGGTAGTGCGCGCTGCGCCGCGACGCCACGGTGCGGTGGCCGACGATACCTTCCTGGGCGCTGGGCGACGGCGTGAAGCGCAGGTCGAGGTCGCCGACCTTGGCCGTGAATTCACACAGCGCGCGCACCGCGACGCTGTAGCTCAAGCCGACTGCGCCCAGCGCACATAGCAGACAGTCACCGGCATCTGATACTCGCCACAGAACTCCAGCCAGCGCAGCTGGTTATCCTGCAGCCGGTCGCCGGGGCCCTTGACCTCGATCATGCGGTAAGTCTTCTGGGCGGGCCAGAACTGGATCAGGTCCGGCATGCCGGCGCGGTTGGCGCGGATGTCCAGCAGCAAGCGTTCAAACCAGTAGCGCAGGTGTTCGGCGGGCAAGCAGTCCAGTGCTTGCTGCAGCAGGTCTTCGCTGAGCAGGTTCCAGAACACGAATGGCGACTGGATGCCCCATTTGTCGACGTAACGCTGGCGGATGGTGGCCTTGTAACGCTCATCGCCAAGCTGCTCGAAACACGCCGCAAACAACGGCGCGCGGCGCTGATGGAAATCTTCACTGTGCAAGTCCACCGGCCCGCGCTGGAACGGGTGGAAAAACGAGCCGGGTAATGGTGCAAAAATCGCCTCCCAGCACAACAGACCGAACAGGGAGTTGATCAGGCCATTCTCGACGTAATGCACCGGCGCGTCGGGCTCGCTGAGGTGCGCCTGCACGCAGTACTCCACCGACATCAGCGGCTGCGGCACCTCCAACGCCAGATCCAGACGCGTGACGGGCCGCGGCTTGGCCTTGGGCAGCGCCGGCTCCCCCAGCTTGCGGCGCAGGCGTGGCAGCACGCGCAGCAGGTGTTGCTGTTCGGCGGCGCTTTCCGGAGCCTGTTGCGCGGCGCACGCCAGGGCCATGGCTTGCGGGTAATCCTCCTGGCGCTCCAGCACGCGAATCAGGCGTGACCGGGCGCCGGGATAGGCGCATTGGCGGTAAATGCGTTGCGCCAGGTCGAGTTCGGCGCTGCGTTCGCAGTACTGGCCGATCTGGAACAACAGCTTGGCGCGACGCTTTTCCAGCCACGGGTTGTCGGTGCACAGCGTAGCGATTTGCGCGAGTACGCCGTCCAGTGCCTCCCCCGCTTCGAAGGCCTGCTGGCATTGATGCAGAAATAGAAAACCGACGACGTCGTCACGGGTGCGCAGGCCGCGGGACTCGGCGCAGAACTCGACTTTTTCGTAGGTGTAGATGCCAAGGTCGGCCAGCACGAACTCTGACCAGTCCTGGTGCAGATTGCCAAAGAACATCAGGCGCAAGCGGTCGCACAGGTCCATCACGGTGAGGCTGTACAGTGCATCGCTCAGGTCCGGGCACCACTGGGCAAAGCTGCGCTGCTGCGTAAAATGCTGCGTCAGTGATGCCAGCCAGTCGGTTTTCTTGGCTTTGGGTTGATCAATCCAGGGTTTGAAGGCAGCGAGGACTTCGCCTTTTTGCAGCACGGCGAACAGCTCTTCAACGCACAGCGCGCCTTGATCATCGACCCAACCCTGCTCAATCAACGCCAGGGCGGCCGAGCGTGTGCAACCAATCTCAAGGTAATTGAGCTTGCTTGCGCGAAAATGCACGCCCTTGCGCATGACCATGCGCACCAACAGCGCCTGTGACGCTTGCGGCAACCTGTCAAATTGCTGAATGAAATGCTGTTCGTCCGCATCAAGCAAATCCGCATAGCGCTGCACCAGCCACTGCAGGACTTGGCGGAAGTTATGCAGGTAATACAAGGGATTTTCGAGGGGGTTGGCCATGTCGAGCGCTGATCAAATACTGGTTATGCATACAGAGTGCCGTCGCGAACCCGTTGTTGCAATCGGTAATAGATAAATGGCGCACGCAACTTTTCTAATAAAAAGGATCAGATAGCTCAGTTGATGGCGTAACATTTACGGCCCGCCCCCATAGGCTGCGGGACTTTTCAGGGTTAAAGGTAAGGGTTATGAACATGAAGAATTTGGGTCTGCCGCTGGTTGCACTCACTTTTCTGCTATTGGCCGGTTGCTCAACGCAAACCGTGGTGACATTGCAAAATGGTACGCAGTATTTGACCAAGGACAGTCCTAAAACCAAGACCGCCGACGGCTTCTACGAGTTCACCGACATCGCTGGCAAGCATGTGCGCGTCAAGGCCGATGACGTAGCGACGGTACGCAAGGAAAACTGATAAAAAAAGCCCCGCAGATGCGGGGCTTTTTGTTGCAGGTTCAGTACCGATAGTACGGGTGGTAATACGGGTGATAGTAGGGATGGTAATAGTACGAGTGGTAGTACGGCCGGTAGCAGCATGGGCCCGGATAGGCCGGGTACACCGCACACCCGCCCAATCCCAGCAATACCAAGGCGCATAGCAGCAATCGAAGTCGGGACATGCTCAGCTCCTCATATGACGCGCGAAACATCTCGCAGGTGCTGATTAAACGCGTGAGGCGCACGTAATCCGTCGCAAGGCTGCGCCGCTGATCAATGAAGATTTATTTACCGAAGGATTTTCCCCGCCTGGGCGTTTAACCGATAAGCCGCTTTTATTTTCAAACACGGCACAACGGAGGAACGACGGCCATGGCACTCATGTCCCGCACGGTACGCGCTCTTTTGCTGATTCCCCTGACCCTGGCGGCATTAGCCTGCGCGCCAGCGTTTGCCGACACCATCATCATTCGCCAGCCACCGCGGGTGATCGTGGTGCAACCACCTCCACCGTTCTATTACGGGCATTGGGGCTATGCGCCACGTCCTTACTACTACCCACATCACTATTACGGCTATGGCTATGGCTACCCCCACCGGCCCTATTGGGGCGGTGGCTGGCGGGGGCAGCACTGGCACTGATCGGTTGCGTGAGTAATCAGCCGATCACTACGCCATCCGTCCACAACCCGCCATGCCCCACGCCGACCAGCGTCACCGAGTCGGCACCAAACGTGAGCACCGTATCGGCGCCGACCACCTTCGCGTGGTCACGCAGGTCGGTGCTCCCCTCCACGTCCTTGAACACCAGTTTGTCGGTGGGCTGGTAGCCAATCACCCGGTCATTGCCAAAGTGGCCGCTGAACAGAAAGGTGTTGTGCCCGCTGTCGTCACGGATCGTGTCATTGCCTTTGCCACCCTCGATAAAGTCCGCCCCCTTGCCGCCCTGGATCAGGTCGTTGCCATCGCTGCCGATGATGAACGTGTTGCCCTTGTGCGGCTCGGCATTGCGGTTGAGGTCCTGCACCCAAGTGTTGGCCCGCGCCGGGTCGGACAGGTTGGCAACAATCACCGTGGAGTCACGGGTCATCTGCTCGTAGAGGCCGGACTCGAGGATGCGCGTCATGCCATCGCCGTACGCCGTCGGCAGATGCGAGACCCAGGTGGGCAGGTTGACGATGGAAAACGGCATCACATTCCACAGCGTCGAGGCGTAGTGGTCGTTGAAGCTGACGATGTTATCGGTGGTGGACTCGTGGGGTTTGTCGTGCACGCCCAGCGACGACAGGTTGAAGGACGAGCCGTCCAGCGCGCGGAACACCGGGTCGTTTTCGTAACCGATATTGAGCACCTTGTCGCCGGCACTCTGGGTCGGCGAGGCATAGGCGACATAGTTGGCGTCCTTGTAGAACCCCGCCCATTTGTTGTTGCTCAAGTCCGCCATGCTGTTGACCGCCAGCCCGCCCAGGCTGTGGCCGCTGACCACCACGTCCTTGCCGGTCAGGCCATGGGCACCGGCGTAGTCGGCAACATTCTTGAGCAAGCCGCCGAACGCTTCGCCGGCGTAGTTTTTCGCGTAATCCTTGGGCCCCAGGGCCGCGAGCAGATCGCTGATCAAGTCGCCGATCGAGTCGCTGATCAGGGTTTCCCGTGGCCCCGAGGTGCCACGAAAACCGATACCGATTTCGAGCAGCTTGCCGGCGTCATCGTATTTGCCGAGTACCTCGACCTGGGCCGTGGTGTAGCCGGCTTTTTCCCCAAAGAAGGTGCCACGCGCATCGACCTTGCCGGCGTAGCCCAGGGCACTGGCGCTGATCGGTGTCCAACCGGCTTTCTGCACCGCCTCAAGGGCGGCTTTTTCCGAATCCGGGTTCCACGGGATGCCTGGGATCACGCCCTGGGAATCCGTGCTGCCGAGCAGCGCGCCGACCAGCGTGGCCGGTAGCCCCAAGCCTAACCCGTTGTGCTGGTAACCCACGGCAAAGCCGTTATCCAGGTTGTGATAGGAATACAACGTGATCGCCATGGCATCGGCGAACAACGTTTTGGAACCCTCGGTGCCAAGGTTTTTATAGTCAAAGATACCCATGGTAGTGCCTCTCTGTTGTTGGATTTGTAGAGAAAGCGAAAACACTTTTCAGCGGTGGGCCAGGTGTCAGGTGGGAGCTGGCGTGCTCCCACCTGACACCTGGCCCGCATGCAAAGGTGATGAAACCTTTAGAACGCCCAGTCGAGGCTCAAGCCCACCCCGTGCACTTTGTCCTTGCTGGCCAGCAGGCCGTTGTAGTCAAAGTTCACCCGCGCCTCTTTGCTCAAGGCCAGGCTCACCCGCGCGCCCACCAGCGCGGCATCGCGCACCATCGGCGCGCTTTCCACCGCGAACGACGGGCTGCCCGACGCGAACGCCAGGTGCTGCTCGGAATCAGTGCTGCTCAGGTTGTGCTGCCAGCCCAGGGTGCCGGACACCTCCAGTTGCTGGTGATCGTTCACATTGAAGGTCTTCAATGCACGCATGCCCAAGGTGCTCAACACCACATCGCGGCGGTCGTCGTGGCCTTTGAGCGCGGCGGCATCGCCTTTTTCGGTAAAGCCATCGGTGTCCAGGTGCACGTAAGCCAGGTTGGCGAACGGCTCCAGGGCCAACGGTTGCAGATTGACGCGGTAAGCCGCCTCGCCAAACACCTGCGTGCTGCTCGCGTCCACTTTGACTTTCTGCTTGCCGGCCACATCGCCGTACTGCAGGTCGCGCTTCACATCGGCGCGATGCCAGCTGTAGGTCGCTCCCCCGCTCAGGCGCAAAGCACCGATCTCATGCCCGGCATAGGCGCCAAAGTGGTAGCTGTCGACCGAGGCACGTGAGTGGGTGTCGTTGCCCATGTTCAACGAGGTGTCGCTGTAACCGGCGACCAAACCGATACGGGTCGCCTCGTCCAACGCACCGTCAACGCCGACGAGCATGCCGCCCAGCGAAGTGGTGTAGCCCGCCGTGTCGCTGCGGCTGTCGGTCTTGCCCCAGGCGCCCAGGGCCTTGACCCACACGTTGCCACGGCTGTCGAGGGTTTCGCTGGTAGCGCCCATCTCGCCATTGCGCAGGCGCTCGCCCACCGCTTCACGCACGTAACGGCTGTCGTTGACCAGCGCGCTCTGCAACGCCGGGTAGATTTCGCCAGACAGTTGCTGGAACGCGCCTTGCGCCGAGGCCGCAGTCGGCGCCAGCAACAGGCTTTCATACACCGCGTTGCCGGCGCCCAACTGGTCTGCCGCCGCGGCGACAGCACGCTGGTTGGGCGTAACGGCCACACTGGCAAAGCTGTTGGTACGCGCCACATCCAACTGCACGCCGTTGGCGGCATAGTTCAACGTGCCACCGATAAACAGGTAGTTGGGCAGTACTGCACCGAAGCTACCGGTAACCCCACCCGCGGCTTGCAGGATGGTGTACTGGCGACCGATCAGGCTCTGGGCCTGTGCGTTTGTCAGCAGTGTCGGGCTGTTTTCCAGGGCCAGGGTCACGGTGCCGCCATTGAGCGTGGCCGTGCCACCGGCGACGATGCGATCGCTGCTGGTCGACGACAACTCGACCGCGTAGGTCGAGCCCGCGTCGAAGGTGACATTGCCAGCCACATTCAGCGTCCCGATGGAATTACCCGGCGCCACGGTGCCGCCGCTTTTGGCGGACAGCGAGCCGATATGCCCCGAGCCACCGACCACGCCGCTCTGGCTGACGGTGACGTCGGAGGTGACCGAGCCATTGATCGCCAGCAAGCCCTGATTGACCAGGGTCGGGCCGCTGTAGGTATTGTTGCCGGTCAGCACCAGCGCGCCGATGCCCTGCTTGGTCAGGCCGCCGTGGCCGGAAATGTTGTTGCTCCACACGTCCAGCCCGCAGTGCACGTCGGTGCACAGGCGCTGAGTCGGCTTGCCGGCATCCACCACGGCGCCGATCCCTGGCAAATCCGCCACGAACTGCCCGCTGCCGTACGCGCCGTCAATGCGAAACTCGGCCGGGATATCTTCGCCGGTGATGAACATCCCCGGGCCGTTGACCGCCTTGCCCAGGTTGATCATGCCCCAGCCGTACAGCGCGTCGATGCCCGGCGCGCCGAGGTCGGTGGCGGTGGTTTTCAGCACGGTGGAGACCTGATCGCCGCTCATGTACGGGAAGCGCTCCATCAACACCGCCGCAGCGCCGGCCACGTGGGGCGCGGCCATGGAAGTGCCATTTTTATTGGCCCAGTCGGTGGTGAGGTTTGAAAGGTCGGTGCCGTTGATGATCGAGCTGAAGATCTTGGTGCCCGGCGCCGATACGCAAAAGCTTGCCGCATACCCGCAGCGCGACGAGAACGTACTGATCACATAAGGATCAGCGCTGGCGGTGTCCGGGTTCTGCTGCAAGGCCGCCACCGACAGCCAGTTTGGCGCAATGTCCGGCACGAAGTAGGCCAGGCCCGACATCGCATCCGGGTTGTTGCGGTTGTAGTCGTTACCGGCGGCAAAGATGGTCAGCACGCCGCTGCGGGCCGCGTCGATTGCGCCTTGATAAGCACCGCCGGCCAGCGTGCCGAGGATCGGCCGGATAACGTTGAACTGCGCCTGCGCTTCATTGACCGTGAAGTTGGGGAATGCCGGATCGCGGCCGCCCTTGGCGTACTGGTCACCGATGCCGATGCCCCAGCTGTTGTTGATGATGCGCGCGCCATTGGCGACCAGCCCATCCCAACCGGCCTTGTACACCGCGCCGTCGTTGCCGAGGATGATCCCGTCTTCCGGGCCCGGGTCGCCGTTTTCGGCGCTGAGGATCTGCGCATTGAACGCCACGCCATGCATCGGCCCACCATCGCGGTTACCCGCGGCAATGCCGCCGACGTGGGTGCCGTGGTTGCCCAGCTTGCCGTTAGAGTCCTTGGACGGCGTGCCGTCATAACGGAACGCATCGCCCGCCTTCACCGGAATGTAGGGGTCGGTGTATTGGCGAATGCCCTCGGTGACAATGGTCACCACCTTGCCGGGGCTGTCGAATTCCGGGTGCTGCGCGTACACCGGCTGGTCGAAGATCCCCAGCTTGACGCCCTTGCCGGTGTAGCCCGCGGCGTAGGCAGCATCTGCATGCACCGCGCCCAGGCCCCAGTCGGCCTTGAATTCATTGCTGCGCCAACTGGCCGCGTCGCCCAGCTTGCCCGCTTCCACATAGGGTGCGGCCTGGGCGGTTCCCAGGCTTGCCAGGCAGCACAGCAACGCGCCGTATGGCACGCAGCTCAAGGCCTTGAGCGGGTAGCCCGAGCCGGTGTGAGTGGCGGTGATTAACCCTGACTTGCGTTTGTTCACGGTGACCTTCCTTAGTTTTCTTATTGCCGGTATGTGAATCACTTTTTCTTCAGCGCCGCCTATCTGATGTGGGCGCTGGCGTGCCAGCTCCCACCGTTTTTGACCTGCGGTGTTCTCTAGAACTGCCAGTTGAGGCTCAGCCCCACGCCCTGGGTTTTCTCGCGGCCACCCAACTGGCCGTTGTAATCCAGGTTGACCCGTGTGGTCGGGCTCAACGCCAGGCTGGCCTGCACGCCCACCAGCGCCGCATCACGTAGCAACGGCGAACTGCGCACGGCAAATGACGGCCCGCCGGCAACTAACGCCAAATGTTCTTCGGATTCCACCGCCGTGAGGCTGTGCTGCCAGCCCAGCGAGCCGGACAGCTCCAGTTGCTGATGGTCATTCAATGACAAGGTTTTCAACGCGCGAAGCCCGAGGGTGCTGAGCACCGCATCCCGCCGATCACTGCCACGTTCCAGGGCCGCGGCGTCGCCTTTTTCGTGGAATGAGTCACTGTCCAGGTGCACGTACGCCAGGTTGGCGAACGGCTCCAGCGCCAGCGGTTGCAAGTGAATGCGGTACGCCGCCTCGGTGAACAACTGCGCCGTGCGCGCATCCAGCTTGGTCTTTTGCTTGCCGCTGACGTCGCCGTATTGCAGGTCGCGCTTCACATCACCGCGATGCCAGCTGTAGGCACCGCCGACGCTCACGCGCCAGTCACCCAGTTCACGCCCGGCATACGCACCGAAGTGGTAACTGTCGATGGACGCCGATGAGTGTGTGCCACTGCCCAGGTTCAAGGAGCTGTCGCTGTAGCCTGCGACCACACCCACGCGGGTCTGCTCGTCCAACGCACCGTCTACACCGGCCAGCAAGCCACCGATCGAGGTGGTCGAACCTGCGGTTTCGCTGCGGCTGTCAGCCTTGCCCCAAGCCCCGAGCGCCTTGAGCCACAGGTTACTTTCGCCGTTCACCGGTACATGGCGCAGCCGCTCACCCACAGCATCACGCAGTTGCAGGCTGTCGTTGATCAGCATCGCGCCAATCGCCGGGTAAACCTCGCCGGACAGTTGCTGCAAGCCTTGCCGAGCGGTTGCGACGGAGTCGGACTGCAACAGGCTTTCATACACCGGGTTGCCCGCGCCCAGTTGCTCGGCAGCGGCGGCGACAGCGCGCTGGTTACGGTTGGCGGCAACGCTGGCAAAAGTCGCTCCGTTGCGCCCCACGTCCAGTTGCACGCCGTTGGCCGCATAGTCGAGGGTGCCGCCAAGGAACAGGTAGTTGGGCAGCACTTGACCAAACTGCCCCTGGATGCCGCCCGCCGCCTGCAGGATGGTGTATTGGCGGCCGATCAGGCTTTGCACCTGGCTCTGGCTCAGCAATGTCGGGCTGTTTTCCAGCGCCAGGGTGACGGTGCCGCCGCCCAGTACGGCGTTGCCACCGGCGACAATGCGGTCGCTGCTGGTCGGGGTCAGTTCCACCGCATAGGTGGAGCCCGCGCCCAGGTTCACATCGCCCGCCACCTGCAAGGTGCCGACCGAATTGCCCGGTGCCACGGTGCCCCCGCTGTTCACCGCCAAGGCGCCGATGCGCCCGGAGCCGCCGAGGGTGCCGCTGTCGTTCACGGTCACGGCCGAGGTCAGCGAGCCGTTTACCGCCAGCAGGCCGCCATTGACGCTGGTCGCGCCGCGGTAGGTGCTGTCGCCGCTGAGCAGCAAACTGCCGGCGCCGGATTTGATCAGGCTGCCTTCATACACGCGGTTCGCGGCGGCTTGATCACGGGCGGTGCCGACCGCGTAGTCGGTCTGGTCCTGCTGGCTGGCAGTTGCGCCCACGCCGTTTTGCCAGCCCTTGTCGATTAGGGTTTGCTGCCAGGCTGCGTGCTCGGCGCGGTCTTCGGCCTGGCGCTGGAGCAACGCCTGGTCGGTGATGCCGTTGCTCCACACATCGCCCTGCCCGGCCGCCAGGTTGACGTTCATCGAGCCGAGCAATTGCCCCGGCCCGTGCATCGCCCGGCCCAGGTCCGGCACGCCCCAGCCCACAGTGGTATTGGGTGACTGGGTAATTGAGCCGTCGAGTTGCGTGGCGGTGGTCAACAGCACCTGCAATGCCTGCTCATTGTTCAAGTACGGGTAGCGTTCCATCACCAGCGCCAAGGCGCCGGTGGCGTGCGGCGCCGACATCGACGTGCCGGACTTGACCCCATAACCGCCGCCGGGAACGGTGCTGTTGATCAGCGCGCCCGGGGTGGAAATACACCAGTACTTAGCGATGCCGCACTTGTTGTATTTCTGGTTATTCGCCTTGTCCAGGCCCGACACCGCCAGCCAGTGGCCTTCCAGTTCCGGCTGGAAGTACGGCAGCGCCGAACGCACGCTGGCATTCGCGTAACCACTGTTGCCGGCGCTGAACACATTGATCACGCCGGCCTTGGCCACATCCGCTGCCGCATCCAGCCAGGTGCCCTGGTTGTAATGCTGGGCGTAGGCGACGTGCAGGCCGTCGAGGGTCTGGTAGCTGACGTCCGGCGGCTGGCTGCCCCAGCTGTTATTGATGGCGCGCACGCCGGAATCCACCAGCGCGGTGTACACCGCCTTGAAGTATTTGGGGTCAGGGGTGGGGCCAAACAGGAAGCTGTCGTTGGCGTTGGTGTTGCCCACATAGACTTGCGCGTTGTACGCCACGCCATGCATGCCCACGCCATCACGCGCCGCGCCCATGGTGCCGGTGACGTGGGTGCCGTGGGAGTCGTTGTTGGGGTTGAGCGCGCCGGTGGTACTGAACGCGCTGCCATTGACGTAAGTGCCGGTGGCCGTGACCGGGTGGAAGCGGTCTTTGGAGGCTTCCGGGTGATCGGTATCGAACCCGGAGTCCAGCGCGCCGATTTTTACCCCGCTGCCGCTGATCCCGGCGGCGTAGGCCTCATTCGCCTTCATGCGGTCCAGGCCCCAGTCACTCTGGAACTCGGCCGAACGCCAGCTGGCGGGGTTACCCAGTAAACCGGTCTCGGTGTATTGCGCCTGTGCCGCAACGGACAACAGGAGCAAGGAACCTGCGGTAAAGGGTTTGAAGCGTGATGAATCGGTGATCATCTAAACCATCCTTATTGTTTTTATAACTGCTCATTTCACCGGGCCGAATGCCTCATCGACTTTCGCCAGGTCGGTGTCGCGCAAGTTGCCCGCGTAGTAGTGCAATTTGGTCCAGGCCATCAAATAGTCGTACCGCGCCTGGGCCAGGTCGCGACGGGTGCTGTACAGCTGCTGCTCGGCGTTCAACGCATCGAGGTTGACCCGCTCGCCGCCGAGGATGCTCTGCTTGGTCGATACCACCAGCGCCTCGGCCGAGGTCAGGGCCTTTTGATACGCGCGCAATTTGCTCACCCCGGACAGGCACGCGCTGAACTGGCGGCGCAGCTCGATCAGGGTTTCGCGCGTCTTGCCTTCCAGCTCGTACTCGGCCTGCTCCATGCCGCGACTGGCTTGGCGGGTAGAGGCCGAAATACCGCCACCGGCGTACAGCGGCACGCTGACTTCGATGCCGATGGTGTTGGTGTCGTAGCGCTGGTTGTAGGTGTTGCCGCTGTCGGACTCCTGTTTGCGCGAGCTGGCATACGCGGTGATCTTGGGCAGGTGCCCGGCGCGATTGCGCTCCACTTCATAGCGCGCCACTTCCACGGCCTGGCGCTGGGAAGCGAGGGTCGGGTTATTGGTGATCGCCAGTTCATGCCAGGTGTCGTAGTTGGCCGGCGTCAGGGTGAAGGCGGCAAAACTTTGGTTCAGCGGCGCCAAATCCTGGATGTTGACGCTCTGCACACCGATCAACGCGCCCAACTCCCTCAGCGACGCGTCCTGCTCATCCAGCGCCTGGATCTCTTCGGCAGTCGCCAGTTCATAACGCGATTCGGCTTCGAGGATGTCGGTACGCGTGCCTTCGCCCTGCTGGAACAGGTGCTGGTTTTGCTGGAACTGCTGCTCGAAGGCCTTCTTTTTGGCGCGGGCGATGTCGATCTGGTCCTGGGCAAACAGGGCCTGGGTGTAATAGCTCAGCACCCGCACCAGCAGCGCCTGGCTCTTGTCGCGAAAGCTTTCATCGGCGAACAACGACTGGGCCACGCCCTTGCGGTAGTTGGCATAGGCTTCGTAGTCGAACAACGGCTGTTGCAGGCTGAAGGTCGAGCCATAACTGTTGTAGTTGCGGTCGTCGCGGTAGTTACCGCCGCGCCCGTCCGGCAGGTGCGCCTCAGAGTTGTTGCGGCCCTTGTTGTAGTTGTACGACAGCTTGGGCAGCAGCCCGGCGCGGCCGATGGTGCGGTTTTCCAGGCCGGCGTCGCGCTCCTTGATCGCGCCGAGAAACACCGGGTCGTTACGCAACGCTTGCTCGTAGACATCAAACGGGCCCATGGCCGCCTGGGCAGACCCGCACAGCAAACACAGAGAAAGGCACACCGACTTCATGCTCATTCCTCGGTCAACGCAGAGCCGGCGCGATCCAGCAGCGGCTTGAACAGGTAATTGAGCAGCGAGCGCTCGCCGGTGCGCACGAACATCTCGGCGGGCATGCCCGGCTTGATCACCAGGCCATGGAGTTTTTCCAGTGCGGCCTCGCTCACCGTGGTGCGCAGCACGTAGTACGGCTGGCCGGTTTTTTCATCAAGCATCTGGTCGGCGGAAATCAGGCTGACTTCGCCCGGCACGCGCGGGGTGCGGCTCTGGTTGAAGGCCGTGAACAGGATATCCACCGGCAAGTGCGTGCCGACCTTGTCCACCAGGTTCACCGGCAAACGCCCTTCGACTTCCAGACGTGTGCCCTGGGGCACGATTTCCAGCAGGGTTTCACCGGCACGCACCACGGCGCCTTCGGTGTGCACGCTGAGGTTGACCGCAATACCATCGGCCGGCGCATTGATCTCGCTGTGCTGCAGGTCGAACCCGGCGGAGGTGAGTTGCTGCTCCAGGGTCAGGCTGCGCAGTTGGGCGTCGGCCAATTGGCTGCGCACTTCCTTTTGATATTCCTCGCTGTGCTGCTGCAACTTCAGGCGTGACTCAAGGATGCCCTGCTCCACGCGGCCGCTTTCGCCGGTGTTCTGCGCCAGGTCCTGCTGCACCTGGGACAGTTGGCGCTGGTAATCGAGCAGGCGGTTGCGCGGGATATAGCCGTTGTCGGCCAAAGGCTGCAGGTTAGCCAGTTGATCGCGCAGGGATTGGGCC
Organism: Pseudomonas sp. NFX183; assembly: GCF_047943075.1. Classification (NCBI taxonomy): domain Bacteria; kingdom Pseudomonadati; phylum Pseudomonadota; class Gammaproteobacteria; order Pseudomonadales; family Pseudomonadaceae; genus Pseudomonas; species Pseudomonas sp. NFX183. The sequence continues at coordinate 5,585,912 of NZ_CP181333.1, forward strand.
TGGGCCGACAAGTCACTGCGCGCGCGGCGCATGCCATTCAGTTGTGAGGTGGCGCCGTCGATATTGGCGCGAATCCCCGCTTGTTCACGGGCAAACGCTTCGCGGCGGCTGCTGAACAGCTGGCGCTGGCCTTCCAGCACCAGCGCCAGGGCCGGGTCGGGGTTGGCGCTCAGCTCCGCCGGAAAGACGATGCTGGAACGGTTGTCGCGCTCGCTCTGCCAACGCGCCGCGCTGGCCCAGGCCATGCGGTACTGGGCTTGCAGCGATTGCACGTCGGCCTGGTTCTGGGTCTGGTCGAGGCGAAACAGCGGCTGGCCTTGTTTGACCACCTCGCCCTCCTTCACCAGAATCCGGCTGACCACGCCGGGGCTGAAGGTTTGCACGGCTTTGCGCTTGCCCGACACCACCACCGTGCCTTGCACCGGGATGCCTTGGTCCAGAGGCGCCAGGCTGGCCCAGAGAAAGAAGCCGCCGGCGCCGACGATGGTCAGCAGCCAACCCATTTTTACGAAAAAACCGGCATCTCGTTGCTCAAATGTAAGGCTGCTCATGCGCCTGGATTCCTTCCGGCTTGGTACTGACGGCTGAGGCTCACGCCGGCCTTTTCTCGTGGTGCTTCCTGCTGCTGGCCCGACAAGGCGCGCAGCACGTCCTGGCTGGGGCCGAAGGCCTGCAAACGGCCTTCGTTGAGCACCAGCAACTTATCGGCCTGGGCCAGCGCCGAGGACCGGTGCGTCACCAGCACCACGCTGCTGCCCTGGGCTTTCATCTGCACGATGGCACTGGCCAGCGCGGCTTCGCCGACGGTGTCGAGGTTGGAGTTGGGTTCATCCAGCACGATCAAGCGCGGCCCGCCGTAGAGCGCGCGGGCCAGGGCCACGCGTTGCTTCTGGCCACCGGACAGGCCACCGCCGTTGTCGCCCAGCACCGTGTCGTAACCCTGTGGCAGGCGCAGGATCAGCTCATGCACACCGGCTTGTTGCGCGGCCTGCACCACCCGTTCCGGGTCGGCGTCGCGAAACCGTGCAATGTTGTCGGCGATGCTGCCGCTGAACAGTTCGATGTCCTGGGGCAAGTAACCGATATGGGGACCGAGGTCGTCGCGGTCCCAACGATGGATATCGGCGCCGTCCAGGCGCACCGTGCCGGCCAGGGTTGGCCACACACCCACCAGCACGCGGGCCAGGGTCGACTTACCCGAACCCGACGCGCCGAGCACGCCAAGCACTTCGCCCGCACCGAGGTTGAAGCTGACCTGATGCAGGGTCGGCACGCGCCGCCCGGGCGGGCCCGCGCTGACTTGTTCGAAACTGACCTGGCCGTTGGGCGCCGGCAGCGCCATGTGTTCGACTTCCGGCGGAAATTCGCGCAGCAATTCGTCAAGCCGCTGGTAAGCCAACTTGGCCGAACTCCACTGCTTCCACACCGCAATCAGTTGGTCGATGGGGCTGAGCACGCGGCCCATGAGGATGGAACCGGCGATCATCATCCCAGCCGTCATGTCGCCCTTGATCACCAGAAAGGCGCCCAAGCCCAGCACCAGTGATTGCAAACACAGACGAAAGGACTTGCTCAGCGAGGTGATCACCGAGCCGGTGTCGCTGGCCTTGTTCTGATAGCCAAGAAATTGCGAATGCACCGCGAACCAGCGCTTGCGCAACGCGCCGAGCATGCCCATGGCCTGGATCGTCTCGGCGTTGTGCAAATGGCTGGTGGCCAACTGGGTCGATTGCTGGGAAAACGCGCCCGCCTCGCCCAGCGGTTTTTTGGTCAGGTATTCATTCAGGCACGCCAGCGCGATCAGCAGTACCGCGCCCGCCGTTGCCAGCACGCCAAGCCACACGTTGAAGAGGAAAATCACGAACAGGTAGATGGGAAACCACGGTGCATCAAAGAACGCGAACAGCGCAGGTCCCGTGATGAATTGGCGGATCACGGTCAGGTCGCCAAGGGATTGCCCGGCGTGCCCCTGACCGCGCTGCAGGTTGCGTTCAAAGGCGGCTTTGTAGACGCGCAAGTTGAAGCGCCGCTCCAACTGGCTGCCGATCCGGATCACGATAAAACTGCGAACGACTTCCAGCGTGCCGATAAACGCAAAGAAGCCGACGACCATCAACGTCAACATCACCAGGGTGGTTTCATTCTGGGAGGACAACACACGGTCGTACACTTGCAGCATGTAAATCGACGGCACCAGCATCAACAGGTTAATCAATGCGGTAAAACAGCCGATGCTGATCAAAATACTCTTGTATTCACCCAACGCCCTGAATAAGGGCGCAACCGCATGGGACTTCGCCATATCTTCTGATCTTCCCTGAAGCGAATTACGCGCACTAGTTGCCCAGGCCCCACAGTAGGGCGGCCAACTATTAAAATCGGGTTATATGCTTATAACTGTTAATTAAGGTGTTCGTTGCAGGACAACTTCGGGGATTGAAGGCGTCTGTCCTTTATATTCGCCGTCTTTTTCACGGTTCAAATGGATAATGCCCGTGCCCTGGGCGTTCATCAGCCAGATGCCATCCGGGGTCGGTAACCAGGTCAGCGGCTTATCGCCCAGCCATTGCGCGGCGCACGCCACATCACCGGCCAGCGCGTTAGGCTGGTCCAACAGGTCCAACGCGCACACTTGATCCTGCTGGTGCAACTGCCAGTGGCCGGCCAACTGGGCGGTGGTGGGTAAAACAAGACTGCTAGCCATTGCGTGGGCTCCTGCCGACACGAACAACACCTGTGAAGCACAGGCGATCAAATGAGAAAAACGCGGCATGTGCTGCTCCATCATAGAGCGCGGCGCCGGAGCGCCGCGCGCTTTACATCACGCTACGATGTCGCTGACCGCAGCCTGGCCAACGGTGGTGACGAGGAAATCCGCCACGCCGTGCCCGGAGAAGTCCACGGCCAAGGTGCCCAGGTTGGTACCCGAGGCATAGCTGAGTACAGCATCGCCGGCATGCCCGGTAAATGCGTTGACGAAGCTCAAGCCTGCACCTTTGGTGATACCGGACAGGTCGATCTTGTCCGAACCCGAGGTGAAGTCGAAGATCTTGTCAGCAGCACCCGGCTTGGAATCGGAACTGGCACCGTACACGAAGGTATCGTTGCCGGCGCCGCCCCACAGTTGGTCCGCACCGCCACCGCCGTAGATGATGTCGTTGCCGGCACCGCCCTTGATGAGGTTGGCTGCGTTGTTACCAATGATCAGGTCGTTGCCCGAACCGCCGAAGGCGTTCTCGACCGTGACGCCCTTAGCGATGGACACGTTGCCCACCAGGCCGCCAACGTCGGAGAACGAGGCCTCATTGAGGTTGATCTTCTGGTTCTGGGTAAAACCGGAGAAGTCCAGGGTGTCGTTGCCACCACCGTCCCATACCGAGAACACCAGCTTGTCGGCATTGGAAGTAGCGCTGTAGAAATCACGCCCGGTGTTGGAGTTGAAACCGTAGGTGGTGTCGCCGGCACGGGTGCTGTAGTTGGCACCGTAGAGCTTCTGGATCGCGGCGATGTCGTCGATCAGCGGGCCTGAAGCGTAAGCTTCGACGCCGCCTTTGGTGAAGTTCTGGTTGGTGTTGCTTTCGCTCCAGTAACTCATGACGCTGTAGCCACGCGTGTCCTGTCCATAGTCCGCGTCTTTGTACGAAGGGTTGCCGGTCCCGGCGTTGTAGTCGCCAGGGTGAGCCAGGCCCAGGGTATGGCCGATTTCGTGGGTCAGGGTCTGCCGGCCGTAGTTGTTCACGTCCGGGGTCTTGTTCGGCGTGTAGCTGCTGTTGGTCAGGTACCACGAGGTGCCGTCGTAGCCTGCGCCGGTGCCGGGCAGGTAAGCGAAGGCAGCCGCGCCATCCTGGCCACCGCTGTAGTTGCCGAAGGTCATGTGCGTGTCACCGCCCGAGGCGCTTTCGGTAAAGCTCACGTTGGCGACATCCGACCAGGATTGCATGGCCAGTACGGCCTGTGCTTTCTGCTGGGCGTTGAACTGGCTGAACCCGGAGATCCCATGTTTGTTCAGGGTGGCCGAGGAAGCCGAGGTGAGGAAGGTGTAGGTCAGATCGATCTTGCCGTTGTGATTCACATCCTTGTACGAGGCGCCATCGCGCAGCAGGTGGTCCGCTGCCTGGTCCACGGAAAAGGACGGTTTGCCATTCACCGTGAGGTTGCCGCCACGGTCATACAGATGGCTGAAGCTATCGATTTGCGAGTAAGCAGTGCTGGCTTGCGCGGCAGAAACAATAGCTTTGTCTTTTACTTTTGACATAAACGTACTTCCTTGTTTGCAAGTGCATCAGTCTTTGGTCGATAGGAACCCCGCGGGCGAGATCGTCCTATCACTCGCCTCTTTTGAAGGCGTATCGAAACTGACACAACTTGAAATCTTTCGTCTACAAATATTTCAGCAGTGAAAATGTGACGTGGATTCAACTTAAGGAAGTCGCAGGCAGTGTTTATTGGGGACAACTGCATTTGCGCAAAACCGCCGGCCCGAGTGGTATTTAAATATTAAATAGCAGTAAAGCCGCTCAACTTGAGCGGCGCACTTGAATAATGGATCCAATATATTGTCACGGTGTCATTGGCGACATTAAAGAGCCACTACTTAGATAATTAATTAGAGTTGTCCCCTATTACGGGGACACGCTCCAACCGCACTTGTTTAGTGCGGTCAATAAGGTCTCATCCGCCAGGCCGGGCACCCTGACGCCGTCCTCGGTGGTCATGTCCTCGCCGGCCAGCATGGCGTTGATGATCGCCTCCTCCACCGCCTCCGCCGCTGCGCTGAACAACGGCGAAATATGGTCGTTGTTGAGCATCTGCAACGCGCTGCTCAGCGGCAGGTTCTTGCGCCCGTAATCGGCCGGTGGCAGCTCGTGGTTGCCGGTGGCGAATGCCAGGAAAAGGTCGCCACTGGAATCCTCGGTGCCACCGCCGGTGCGCGCAATACCAATCGAGGCGCGTTGCGCCAGGCGCTGGCATTGGTGCGGCAGCAAGGGCGCGTCGGTGGCGATGATCACCACAATCGAGCCCATGCCCGGCGTGCCACGCGCGGCAAACGGCGAAGCAATGCCCATCAAGTGGCGGCCCACCGGGTAACCGTCGACCCGCAGTTCCTGACGCTTGCCGTGGTTGGCCTGCACCAGCGCGCCGACGGTCCAGCCGCCCTGCTCGGCCGGCAATCGCCGCGAGGCGGTGCCGATGCCGCCCTTGAACTCATGGCAGATCATCCCGGTGCCACCGCCCACTGCGCCTTCCTGCACCGGGCCACTCTCAGCGTTATCCAGCGCCTCGCGTACATGCTCGGGCTTGACGTGCTGGCCCCAGATGTCATTGAGCAGCCCGTCGTAGGTTTCCATCACCACCGGCATGCACCAATACACCGCCGGGTCCGCCAGGCGCTCACGCTCCAGGGCGATCAAGGTGTCACGCACCACGCCGATGCTGTGAGTGTTGGTGATGGCCACCGGCGTGGTCAGCAATCCCGCTTCGCTGATCCACTCAAGGCCGGTGGCATCGCCATTGCCGTTGAGTACGTGGTACCCGGCAAAACACGGTTGCTGACGCGCCTCACCTTCGCGCGGCTGAATCACGGTGACACCGGTACGCACTTGTTTGCCGTCGATACACGCCTTGAGCGTACTGTGGCCGACCCGAACGCCCGGCACATCGGTGATCGCATTCAATTCGCCGGGCGTGCCCAGCCCCAACGTGATGCCCAATTGACGTGCACGCATACCCACTCCTTACAATTTTTGATACGCCGGACTCAACCGGCCACTGATGCAATAAAAAATGACCGACAGTGCGAGCAAGCCGATGATGATCATGATGTCGCGCACCGACGCCGCGTAGATCAAGGTCACCAGCAGGTAACCTGCGCCCAGCACGGCCAGCACCGCCGGCAGCGGCCATAACGGCATGCGATAAGGATGCTCGCGATCACGCAGCAGCACCCGGCTCATCAGCGCGCACAAGGCCACCGCCAGGTACACCAATATGATCAGTAACACGCTGAAGGATGTGAGGTCCGCCAGGTTGGAGCTGAAACTCAACAGCGCCGACGGGATGGCCAGGAACAAGGTTGCCAGCCACGGCGAATCCCAGCGCGGGTGAATGCGCGTAAACAGTGTGTTGATGCGCGGCGTCCACAGCGCATCGCGGCCGCTGCTGAACACCACGCGGCCAATCTGGATGACGATGGCGACAATCGCGTTGAACACTGAGAGGAAGATCCCCGCACTGACCAGCCGCGACAGCGTTTCATTGCCGTGGCTGGTCAGCAGGTAGCCGATCGGGTCCGGGCTGCTGATCATCGCACTCAACGACGGCGCGCCGATCAACAGCGCGGTGATGGGCACCAGTTCGATCACCACCACCAGCCCCAGTGACCACAGCACCGCCTTGTGCACGCCTTTGCCGCCACACTTCATGTCTTCAGCCAACAACACGGCGGGGCCGTAACCGTTGTACGAAAACAAGCCGATACCGACCGCGCCGATCACCAAGCCCCACGGCGCCAGGTGCAGCACGCCGTTTTCGACGATTTGCGGCTGGAACAACACGCTGGCCGGCTGCACCGGGTTGCCGAAGCCGATGCACACAATCACCAGCAACGCGGCGATTTCCAGCAGCAGGCAGGTGCCGGTGATCCAGGCGTTGAGCTTGATATTGAGGATGCCCAGCGCGTAGCTGCACACCACGATGACCAGGGCGACGGTTTGCGAATCGAACTGCGTGCCCAGAGCATTGTTCAGGTAGGTCGCCGCGCCAGTGGCCAACACCGGTGGGATAAACAGCAGCATCACCAGCACGGTCAGGAAGGTCGCGTAGCCGGCCATGCCGCCAAACACCCGCTTGGCGTAGACGTATTCGCCACCGGCACTGTTGTGCGCGCGGCCCAGCTCCGCGTAGCAGAAGGCGAACATCAAGGCGAGCAAGCCGGCCATCACAAACGCCAGGAACACACCACTGCCCGCTTGCTGGATGGCAAACGGGGCAATCACAAACACGGAACTGGCCGGCGTCACCGCAGAAACGGTGATGGCGACCACATCGAACACGCTCAGCGTGGGTTTGAGCACGCCGTCTGGCGCGGGGGAAGCACTCATATCGTTATCCTCTGTCGTTGTTTTTGATGTGAGGCAGAAACGAAAGGTCTGGCGTTTGCGGGATATGTTTCCCACTGGATGGTCGAGAAAGTAAACGCTGCGTGTAGGCAGGCCAATTCCCCTATTGGCGTACTCCCCTTGACGGTACGCGCTAAAAGCCGAACCCTTGGCCGATATTTTGAGGGTGGGAGCCTGTGAGATGAGCCTGTTCAGAGAGGTCGGCATGCACGCAGGCCTGGGCCGCACCGTCGCGCATATCGGCACCGAGCGGTTCTGGAAGCAGCTGGTGCTGTTGCTGCACCAATGCCTGCCGTTCGATAACGCGCTGGCGATTTTCTATCCTGCCGACGGCCCGCCCCAGGCCCTGGAAGAATACGACGCCCAGCCCAGCAGTAAACCGGCGTCGATGCTGGTGTACCTCAATGGCCTGTACTTGCTCGACCCGTTTTACCAGGCCTGCCGCGAGGGTTATGCCAGTGGTGTGTATCGCCTGGAGGAAGTCGCGCCGGATCATTTCCGCCAGAGTGAATACTTCCTCAACTACTTCCACGACAACGTGCTGGAAGACGAGGTGCAGTTCATCCTGCAAGTCCCGGGTACGGGGACCTTGTCGTTATCGCTGGGCATGCAGCGGCGGTTCAGCGTTGAGGAAACCGGGTTGATGACGATGCTGGCAGCCTGGGTGTTGCCGTTGATGCACCAGCATTGGCAGCAAAGTACCCAACGCGCGCCGGCGATGGACAGCCAGATCCGGGATGCGCTGAGCCATTTCGGCAGTGGCGTGCTCTCGGAGCGGGAGCTGGAAGTGGCGCGCCTGGTGCTGCGCGGGTTCTCGTCCAAGGCCATGGCCGAACGCCTGAAGATCTCGCCGGACACCGTGAAGGTGCACCGGCGACACCTGTACGCGAAGCTGGATATCTCGTCACAGCCGGAGCTGTTTTCGCTGTTTATCCAGTCGCTGGGGCACGATTTGGAAAACCCCTGACTGCATGCGCGGTTGTGGTGAGCCGGGTTGTTGTGGCTGGCAGGGTTACTGTGGTGGGCAGGCTTGTTGTGGCGAGCGGGCTTGCCCCGCGTTGGGGCGCGAAGCGGCCCCAGTAGGGATGAATGTGGTGTATCAGGCGGTCCTCAGCGGCAGGTTTTGGGGCCGCTTCGCAGCCCAACGCGGGACAAGCCCGCTCGCCACAACAAGCCCGCTCGACACAGGGAGCCCGCTTCTCACAACAACCCCTCGCCACAGCAGCTAAGCCTATCGCCCGGTACGAATGGTGTTCCACACTCGCGTACGAACCCGGTCGATGTTCAGCGGCATTGCTTCGAGTGCAAACAGCTTGCCCATCATTTCCGGGCTCGGGTACACCTTGGTGTCGGCTTTGATCGCCGGGTCCACCAGGCTGTCGGCGGCGGCGTTGCCGTTGGCGTAGTGCACGTAGTTGGTGATACTGGCCATCACTTCCGGGCGCAGCAGGTAGTTCATGAACGCATAGCCGGCCTTTTCGTCAGGCGCGTCGGCCGGCATGGCGACCATGTCGAACCAGATGGCGGCGCCTTCTTTGGGAATGTTGTAGCCGATGTTCACGCCGTTCTTGGCTTCCTTGGCGCGGCTTTCGGCTTGCAGGATGTCGCCGGAGAAGCCGACGGCCACGCAGATGTCGCCATTGGCCAGGTCAGCGGTGTACTTCGAAGAGTGGAAATACGCCACGTACGGCCGCACTTTCATCAGCAGGTCTTCAGCTTTCTTGTAGTCCTCGGGCTTTTTGCTGTGGTGTGGCAGGCCCAGGTAGTTAAGCGCCGCCGGCAGCAGTTCCGGGCCGTTGTCGAGGATCGCCACGCCGCATTTTTGCAGCTTGGCCATATTCTCCGGCTTGAAAATCAGGTCCCAGGAATCCACCGGGGCGTTGTCGCCCAGCACGGCCTTGACCTTGTCGATGTTGTAGCCGATGCCCGTGCTGCCCCACAGGTACGGGAAGCCGTGCTGGTTGCCCGGGTCGTTGTTTTCCAGGGCCTTGAGCAGCACCGGGTTGAGGTTTTTCCAGTTCGGCAACTGGCTCTTGTCGAGCTTTTTGAGGGCGCCGCCCTGGATTTGCCGGGCCATGAAGTGGTTGGACGGAAACACCACGTCATACCCGGATTTGCCGGTCATCAACTTGCCGTCGAGGGTTTCGTTGCTGTCGTACACGTCGTAAGTGAAACCGATGCCGGTCTCTTGCTGGAAGTGCTTGGTGGTATCCGGCGCGATGTAGTCCGACCAGTTGTAGATCTTCACCGTCTCGGCGGCCTGGCTGATAGTGGCCACCAACATCAAGGGCAACAGGGCAATGGCTTTCATGGTTCGATTTCCTGGCGGTTTTAGGGCTGTTTTTATGGCAGGCGATCAAGGATCAAAGCGTTACAGAATCAATACATAGGTCTTGCGCACGGTTTCCTGGATATCCCAGACTCCGGTGCTGTTGGCCGGCAACATCAGTGCATCACCGGCTTGTATGTGGACGACTTCACCGTTATCGGGCGTGAAGGTGCAGCGGCCCTGGATAAAGTGGCAAAACTCCTGGGATTTGATCTGCCGACGCCAGCGCCCTGGCGTGCACGCCCAGATGCCGGTTTCGACGCCGTCGTCGCGTTCCACACTCAAGGTGGAGGCCACGGCGATGGGCTCGCCCAAGGGCACGGCCACCGGTGAGGAGTCCGGCAAGTGGGCATTCAGCGTGTCTTTGAAGTGAGTGATGCTCATGGGTTTTCCCGTGTGAGTGAAACGTCTTAGTGCATGAAGCCTTCCATGAACCCGGCCACGCCGGTCGCCAACTTGCGGCGCCAAGGCGCGGTATTGGGGTTGGCCAATACCTGGTCTTCATGGACGAAACTGCGAATGATCGCGTTGTAGCCCAGCCAGCGGCACGGCTCGGGCTCCCAGGCCTTGAGCGCGTCCAGGCCACGTTCGCGAATCACACAAGGCTGGGTGGTCAGCGGCGTATCGAGGCCCAGGATCAAGTCAGCCAAGGTGCGGCCACCCAGGTTGCTGGCGCCTACGCCCTCCCCGCCGTAACCCCCGGACAGCGCGATGCCGGTCTTGTGGTCACACACCATGTGCGGTCGGAAGTTACGTGACATGCCGAGGTTGCCGCCCCACGAGTGGGTAATCCGAACCTTCTTCAGCTGTGGGAAAAGTTCGCCAAACAGGTAGCGACGCAGTTCCACTTCGCTGTCGGTCAGGTCGAAGTTGTGGCGCAATTTACCGGCGAACTGGTAGCCGCCCCGCGCGCCGAACACCAGGCGGTTGTCGGCAGAACGCTGGCCGTACGTGACCTGGCGGCTGCTTTCGCCGAAGGCCTGGCCGTGGCTCAAGCCAATTTCATCCCAGGTGCTGGCGGGCAGCGGCTCGGTGGCGACAATCAGGCTCTGTACCGGCAACTGATAGCGACCCAGCGGCGGCAGCGTGGTGGCATAGCCCTCCACCGCCGGCACCACCCAAGCGGCCCGCACTCCCGCCTTGGCGGTGCGCAGGCTGCCGGACTGCCAATGGGTGACCGGGCTGTTTTCGTAGAGGGTGACGCCCATGCTCTCCACGACGCGCGCCAGGCCACGCACCAGTTTGGCCGGGTTGATCGTCGCCACATGCGGCGCGTAGATGCCGCCATAGGGTTTGGCGATACGGATCTGTTCGGCCAGCTGTTGCGGGCTCAGCCAGCGGTAATCGTCTGCTGTCAGGCCTTGGGCGTAGAGTTTTTCGAGGTAGCGGCGCAGGCTGCCTTCCTGCTCGGGGTAGCGCGCGGCGCAGTACAGCGCGCCGCCCTTGCGGTAGTCACAGTCGATGCCCTCACGGGCCAGCACCCGTGCCACTTCATCGGGAATGCCGTGCAGCAGGTCAAAGGAGGCGCGGCGTTGTTGCGGGTCAAGCCCGGCGAGCAGGCGATCTTCGCCGAGCAAATTGCCCATCAGCCAGCCGCCGTTGCGGCCAGAGGCGCCAAAACCTGCGGTTTGCGCTTCGATAATTGCAATTTTCAGCTCGGGTGCCTGGCGTTTCAGGTAATAGGCCGTCCACAGGCCTGTGTAGCCGGCACCGATGATGGCCACGTTGACGTCCAGGTCATGCTCCAAGGCCGGCCGCGCCAGCAGCGGGTCGTCCAACTGGTCCATCCATAAACTGATATTGCGCCATGCCGGCATGCCAAGCTCCCCTACCTCGTTTCGATAGGCTGGATCCTAGAGCGCGGTGTTATGGGCTGTCTTGCGCGCGTGCACGCAGAGAAATTTGTTTGACGTAGGCCTTGGGCGACTGGCCGGTGTGCTGACGAAAGGCACTGTAGAACGCCGACAGTGAATTGAAACCGGCGGCGAACGCCAGGTCATCGACTTTTATCGGCGGTACGGCGTTATCCAGCGCGGCCAGCAAGTGTTGAAGCCGGGCCTGGTTGACGTAGCGGTAGAAGCTCTGCCCCAGCACCTGGTTCAACAGGTAGGAAATCTGATTGCGACTGTAGCCGCATTCCTTGGCAACCCGTTGCAGGTCCAGTTCCGGGTCCAGGTAGGGCTGCTTGAGTTCGAAATAGTGTTGCAGGTCATTGGCCATGTGCCCCAATTGCTGGGGCGACAAACCCAGGCGACTGACCGTGGGGCGCATGGCCCGGGTTGGCTGTTCGTGCACCAGTGACGCGTATTCGTTGACCCGCCAGATCAGCCCGTCACGCACAGTGATGGCCTCGCTGGTGCGAAACGACACCAGGCCCTGGCCGCCCCGCAAGGTGATGCGGTACTGGATGAACGCGGTGTCGCCGTCGGCACGAATGCGGTCGGTGTGCTCAATGGCTTCATCGGCGCCACGCGGCATGCTGGCTTGCAGGTAGTCACGCAGTTCGGCGTAGCCGATGACGCGGTTCTGGAAGAAGTCGTGGTACTGGATGTCCGGATGGTAATAGGACATCACGCCATCCAGATCGCGATGGCGCCAGCACAGGTGGTGACGCAGCACCAGATCGCCCGTGGCTTGGGTGTGTTGGCAATCATCGTCCGGAGCGGTCTGCGGCATGGGCGGCTCGGTTGCGGGTAAACCCTGGAGAGTGCCGAATTTCGGGGCAGCCTTCAATGGTCAATTGGCGCTTCTGAATAATGGCCTTTTGCCTAGTTTGTAGTAGGAGATGACCCACATCAAGGTATTGAAAAAGAACTGCCCAACGGGCCTAAAAAAGTCACCTTGCGCTTGCGAACGGGTGCTATTTTGAACTTCTTCGATGCCCTGACCAGTGACGGTCATGGCCCCTGCCGCGAGCTAAAGGAAGCGCTCAATGAAGAAGGTGGGCAACATGAATAAAGTGACATTTCCCAACGCTTGCCAGCTGATGCGCTGGCATTTTCATCCGATGGGGTTTGAGGGCAGCATGGACGCCCCCGGCAGCATGGTCGCCCGCCTGTTTGATCGCAGCAGCGGCGAAACGTTGATCGCGATTGCCGGCATTCCCTGTGCCACCGTGATGAATGCCGCCGATGTAGAGCGCATCATCGAAGCCGTCGAAGCTGAGCTGGAGTGTTTTGTGCCGCCGCTGTCCTTGCGGGCCTGACCTCAGGTTATCAGGCGACGTATAGCTCATGTGGGAACGGCTGGCGCCTTCCCACATCACGCTGCACTCACTGGCCACGGTGATCGTCAAAAAACGCTTTGTTGCCATCTACCCGTTCCGAAGCCCTGGGCACATTCACGCCCTGGCCCTCCGGCTTTTCCACGTACCAATAGCAATGGCTTACCGCTCGGGTGATACCGACATAGGCCAGGCGCAGCACTTCGTCTTTTTGGGCAGCGTCATACGGCTCGCTGTCACCGTCCTTGCCCAGGCCAGCCATGCGGTAGACCTGATTCTTGTAGGGCGAGCTGGTCACATGCTGACAATCACCCAGCAGAAATACCGCATCGGCCTGTAGCCCTTTGGCGCTGTGATAAGTCAGCTGTCTCAGCCTGCGGTCCGGTAACGGCAAGCTAGAATCAGCATTAACTACAGACTGAATATGCTCTTTAATCAATAACTTATCGCTACTTTTTCGATAAAGCATTAACACCGACTCGCCTCTTTGATAGTGCGTCAGCAACTGCCGAGCCAACGCAGCATCGTCGCGCTCAAGCACCGTCACGGGCACCAATGCCTTTGGCTCGCCACTGGCCTTGGCTTTTTTGCCGGGGATTGCCGGGGCGGCGCGCACAATATGCTCGGCGGCGTCGATGATGTGCTGGTGGCTGCGGTAGTTCTCACTCAGCATCACGCGGGTGGTGCTCGGCGACGGGAATTCGGTGTTGAACGCCATGAAGTATTGGGGTGAACTGCCGCGCCAGCCATAAATCGACTGCCAGTCATCGCCCACACACAGCAAGGATGAACGCTGTGCGCCGCGGCCTACGTGCATCGCCGGGCCGCGAGCGCGGATTTCGCGCAGGCTGGCGCGAATCCACGACACGATCTGCGGTGACACGTCCTGAAACTCGTCGATCATCAAGTGCGACATCGGCCGTAGCAACGGATCGCTGAGCAGCTTGAGATTTTCCGGGGTATTTTCGCCGAACAGCGAAAACATCCGGTTGTAGGTCATGATCGGCGGCGATTGATCGAGCAGGTGATCTTCCAGGGCTTTCCAGAAGATGCTCAGGGCTTCAAAAAACAACCGGTCGGGATCGTCCTTGGCAAAGCTCATCTGGCCCACGGCAGTCGGCACGTCCAGGCCGAGGTTCTCGATGAACCCGGCAGCCATGACAAAGCTGTCCAGCAGTGGCGCCGAGGCGAGTTCACCTTTGACCTTGTAATCGAAGCCCGGCCCTGCGGTAGCATCGCCGGCCAAGCTGCTTAATAGACGCTTGGAAGATTCATAACTATCTAGCCAAATCATAGGGTTACGACAGAAAGCTTGAAAAAGGGTGCGCTTTACTACCCACTCGGCGCGCACCGAAAGCTTCGAATTTGGCCGACTGATCTGGGCGTTTTCGCGTGAATCGAAGCCCAGCATTACCCAGGCGTCCAGCTGCGGAATATAGCCGTGACAGTGAAACTGCGCGCCATTGATCTCAAAGGTCTGACGGCTCGGCTCAATGCCCTTGATCGGCCAGGCGCCCGCACGAAACCACAGGTCTTCGATGACATCGCAAAGTTCTTCATCACGCTTGGCGGCCAGCTCGGTCACGGCGATACGCTTTTGCACATCCGGATGGTCGCGCTCCAGTTCTTTGAGCTGCAGGCCATGACGGGCCAAGGGTGCAATCAGCTCACGGAAACGCTCGTGCCGGCCGTGCAGCCGGTGGTAACAGGCATTCATCTGTTGGCGTTGGGCATCGCCGATGCGCAGGTCGAATGGGTTGCTGTCCGCGTCCTCGACACCGCTGCTGAGGTTTTCGAACGCCTGCAGCCGTTCAAAGCCGGGCAAGCTGCGCACCATCGGCAAGATGCGCGAGTGGAAGGTTCGCACCACGGCCTGGGCTTCTTTACTGCCAAGGGGTTGGCCCCACAGGCTGAGAATTTCCATGAGCTTGTTGATGAAGTCCTTGCGCGACTCGCGGGTAAACGTCACCACGGTCATCGAGCTCAGTTCAAAGCCCAGGTAATGGGTGAGCAACAGGATCCGCAGCACCAGGGAGGTGGACTTACCAGCACCGGCACCAGCGATCACCGACGTCGAAGGCGTGTCGCTGAAGATCATTTTCCATTGCGCGCTGCTCGGCTGTGCATGGGCCGGCAGTAAACGCGCCACATCCGCCTTCATGCGCTTCTTCACGTCGGCGCTGAGCGGCAGCCGCCAGTCGTCGAACAGGCTGTCATCCACACCTGGCGCCTTGTGCTCATCGGGACGGAAGTCACGGATCAGCAATACCTGACGGCCCTCTTCTATTCCGTCAGCCTTGCCTTCGCGATAGCCATATTCCACACCGGCTTCGTGCCCGCTGCGAAATCCGTCAGCCTGGCCGTGCAGCCAGGAAAACCGATGCTGCGCACGTAAACGCGTCAGGCCGTGGCCAAACAAGCGGGCGGCCAGCCGTTTCAGCAGCGGCATTTCTGCCAGAGGTCGAAGCTCAGGGGGCAAATCAGACGTTTGTTGCGGCACGCGGACTCCAGCGATGAGGTTGGTTTTGGCGAAGGTGCCATGGTCGCCGGAATCGGCGCTCAGTTCCAGCCAATTGCTTTGACGTCATGCAGTTAGGCGATGAAGTGAAAGTTGAAACGCCTGTAACCAATCGAATAATTGGATGAGAATACGGCAATTTTTACGCTTTTTATCGATCATGCACTGGCGGATCATGGCCTCCATCATCAGGAGACTATCATGCTCGAACTTCGACCTTTCAACACGCTGGGCGGCGCCCATCATGGCTGGCTTGACGCCCATCACCACTTTTCATTCGCCCAATACCACGACCCCAAGCGCATGCACTGGGGCAACCTGCGGGTATGGAACGACGACATTATCGCGCCGGGCACGGGTTTCCCGCAGCACCCGCACCGCGACATGGAAATCATCACCTACGTGCGCGAAGGCGCCATCAGTCACGCCGACAACCTGGGCAACAAGGGCCGTACCGAGGCCGGCGATGTACAAGTGATGAGTGCCGGCACCGGGATCGCCCACAGCGAATACAACCTGGAGGCCACGCCGACCAAGATTTTCCAGATCTGGATTATCCCAAACGAGGCCGGCCTGCCGCCTTCGTGGGGCGCCAAACCCTTTCCCCAGGGAGATCGCGAGGGCTTTGTGACCCTGGCCAGCGGCAAGGCCGGTGACAGCGAAAGCCTGCGCATCCGCGCTGATGCGCGTCTGGTGGCGGCCAACCTGAAAGCGGGAGAAAGTGCCGAGTATCGACTCGACAGCGGGCGCCGCGCGTACCTGGTGCCGGCGACGGGCGTGATTGAAGTCAATGGCTTGCGTGCGCAAGCTCGAGACGGCGTGGCGGTTGAGGATGAGCAACTGTTACGGGTGACGGCGATTGAGGACAGCGAGATCGTGCTGGTCGATCTGGCTTGAAGTGACGTTCGTTAACCTGAAAATGTGGGAGGGAACAACCCCTCCCACATCGGGTATGGCGTGATTACTGGCTGATTGCGCCGTCGACCAGCACCTGCGCTTCTTCCACCAGTTGCTTGAGGTGATCCTCGCCCACAAAGCTCTCGGCGTAGATCTTGTAGATGTCCTCGGTGCCCGATGGGCGCGCGGCAAACCAGCCGTTTTCGGTCATCACCTTCAAACCGCCAATCGCCTGGTTATTGCCCGGTGCATGGCTGAGGATCTGCTGGATGCTTTCCCCGGCCAATTGCGTGGACGTGACCTGTTCCGGCGACAGCTTGCCCAGCAAGGCTTTCTGCGCCGGGGTGGCCTTGGCGTCAACGCGGATCGCGAAGGGCTCGCCCAGTGCGTCGGTCAGGCCACGGTAGATCTGGCTTGGGTCCTGGCCTTTGCGCGAGGTCATTTCCGCCGCCAGCAGGGCCGGAATCAAGCCATCCTTGTCGGTGCTCCACACCGTGCCGTCCTTGCGCAGGAACGAGGCACCGGCGCTCTCTTCGCCGCCGAAACCCAGGGAGCCTTCAAACAGGCCATCGGCAAACCATTTGAAGCCAACGGGCACTTCGTACAGACGACGGCCAATACGCGCGGCCACGCGGTCGATCAAGCCACTGCTGACCACGGTCTTGCCCACGGCGGCATCGGCGCGCCAGTCCGGGCGGTTCTGGAACAGGTAATCGATAGAGACGGCCAGATAATTGTTCGGCGCCAGCAGGCCGCCGGACGGCGTGACGATGCCGTGGCGATCGTGGTCCGGGTCGCACGCGAAGGCCACGTCGAACCGCTCCTTGAGGCCGATCAAGCCTTGCATCGCATAGCTGGAGGACGGGTCCATACGGATCTGGCCGTCCCAGTCGACGCTCATGAAGCGGAAGGTGGAATCGACTTCAGTGTTCACCACGTCCAGGTTCAAGCGGTAGTGCTCGGCAATCGCCGACCAGTAGCGCACCCCTGCGCCGCCCAGCGGATCGACGCCCAGGCGCAAATCGGCGCTGCGGATGGCGTCCATGTCGATCACGTTGACCAGGTCGGCCACGTAGCTGTTGAGGTAATCGTGGCGGTGCGTGGTATCGGCCTTGAGCGCCTGGGCGTGGGT
This sequence comes from Pseudomonas sp. NFX183, assembly GCF_047943075.1. Classification (NCBI taxonomy): domain Bacteria; kingdom Pseudomonadati; phylum Pseudomonadota; class Gammaproteobacteria; order Pseudomonadales; family Pseudomonadaceae; genus Pseudomonas; species Pseudomonas sp. NFX183. The sequence continues at coordinate 5,603,129 of NZ_CP181333.1, forward strand.
GATACGCTTGACCCCGGCGAGTTTGTTGGCCAGCAGTTCGTTGGCCTTGGCTTCGATCCACTTGGTGACGTGAGTATCGGCTGGGCCGCCATTGGGCGGGTTGTACTTGTAGCCGCCGCTTTGCGGCGGGTTGTGCGACGGCGTGATCACGATGCCGTCGGCCAGGCCCGTGGTGCGGCCGCGGTTATAGCAGATGATGGCGTGGGAAATTGCCGGGGTCGGCGTGTATTCATCGCCCTCGGCCAGCATCACGTGCACGCCATTGGCCGCCAGGACTTCCAGCGCACTGGCACCGGCCGGTGTCGACAGCGCATGAGTGTCCAGGCCGACGAACAAAGGACCATTGATACCCTGGGCTTCGCGATACAGGCAGATGGCCTGGCTGATGGCGAGCACGTGCCACTCGTTGAAGCTCAACTCAAACGAGCTGCCGCGGTGGCCGGAGGTGCCAAAAGCCACGCGCTGGGTGGAGATCGCTGCATCAGGCTGGCCTGTGTAGTAGGCCGTGACCAGTCGCGGGATATCCACCAGCAACTGAGCTGGCGCCGGCTTGCCCGCAAAAGGACTGATAGTCATGCATGAACCTCGAAAAGAAGGATTTGGAAAAAACGACAGTTTACTGAGAGTTGGACTACTACGCGACGGTATCGATCCTACAAAACTCAGAGAAATTTCACGCATCTAGCCTGTTTGTGCCTGCCGCAGGGCATCAGCCAGTGCCGCCAGCGCAACTTCCAGGTTGGGCTGCCCATGAAAGGTATGGCTCAAACGCATGTGCTGATGGTGCAGTCCGCCGACACTGAACAACTCGCCGGGCGCCACCACCACCTGCCGGGCCAGCAAATACTGGAACACCTGGCGCATATCCACCGCCTGGGTCGAACCCAACCAGAAGGTCGCGCCGCCGGCAGGCATCCGATAAGTCACTTGATCGCCCAAATGCTGCTCGAGCAGCTGGCTCATTGCCCCGGCTTGCTCGCGCAGCAACTGACGCAGGGTGCGCAGGTGCAGATCAATCTGCCCGCTCTGATACAGGCGGGCAATCGCGCGTTGACGAATTGACGACAACCGGAACGAACGCAGCAGAAACTGGCGCTGCAATTGGCTGCTCATGTGCCGGGACAGCACGTAGCCATACGGCGCTTCTGGGCCGAGAATTTTCTCGAAGGCGGAAAACACCATCAGCCGCTCCGGGTTCACCAGATCGCGTAAGGCCGTGTGGGGTGGTTTGAAACTCAATTCCCCGCACGTATCGTTCTCCAACAGCCAGCACCCATGCTGGTCGAGCAATTGCGCCACCTTGAGGCGATCGCGCAACGCCATCGCCACGCCGGAGGGCTGGCTGACCGTCGATGACAGCAGCACCAGGCTCACGCGCTCGTCGCGCAGCAGGCCTTCAAGCGACACCAGGTCGAGGCTGCCGTCGTGCGCCCAGGGCAATTCGAGCAGGCGGATGCCGGCATCCTGCAGCAGGCGCAGGATCAGCCAGTCGCAGGGCGACTCGATAATCACCGTAGAACCGGGCAGGCCAAGCACCTCGATGAGGATATCAAGCACCCCGCGCAGGTCGGCACCGATATACACATCGTCGGCGTGCCAGCAGCGCGTCGGCGACGACGTGTAACGCGCCGCCAGCGCCGCGCGCAGCTCCCACACCCCACATGGCTGGGACCAGGGCTGCAAGTGGTGCGGGTACTGGCGCACCAGCTCCCGCTCCAGGCGCAACAGCGTGCTGTCCAGCGAGGCCAACAAGGCAGGCTCATCGCCACTGAGCACGACCATGCCCGGGCGTCGCGCCGCCACATAGAGGCGCTCGAGCAAATCCCCGCTTGGCCACGTCGATGTGCTGCCGGCAAGCGGCCAGGCGTAATAGCCTGACTTGGCCACTGAGTACACCCTTCCCTCTTTCTCCAGCAGCGAGTAAGCGTACTGGATGGTGGAGATGGACACGTTCAGGCGTTGGGATAACTGGCGCAGAGACGGCAGCTTCACCCGGCTATCGCTGCTGACCTCGTCAATCAGGTTGATCATGTAGCGATACACCGCCTGATAGGCGAAATCCGCCTGCCGCACGCCACGCAGGGTCATCGCCCGGACAGCTGCAAGGCCATGTCGGCAGTGGGCGTCGACCGTTCCTGACGACAACCGCGAGCGGTACTACCAGGGCCGCCCGGCATTGGCCGCTTGCGGTACAGATGCTGGAGCAACGGCAGCGGCAGCCCGCTGGCGTCGGTGACCCATTGCTGCAGCATCTCGGCAGCGGGCTTGCCCTGCAGCACTTTGTGCAGTTCCGGCAGCGCCACTAGCATGCCCGAGTGGCACTGGCGCAAATAACCTTCCAATCGCTCACCGTGGTGGATAAAGGGCGAAAACAGCAGACAGATCAACTGGCCTTCATCCAGGCCGAAAAACCGCTGGGCGTGCTGGGCCGACACGGCACGTCCTTCACGGCTGACCGTTTGGGTGATCAATGCTTCGCACACCTGCCGACGACGCAAGTAATTCGCGGCCTGCAGCATGAACCCTTCGACGCCCGCTTCGTAATCCAGCGCCCTCAGGCTCTCGGCTTGCAGGCCGCGCAGGTGCGCCATCAACATTGGGTTGGCAAAGGTCGGATGACTCAGATGAAAGCCCAATGGATCCGGGTTATAGGCCATGAACTCGGTGAGCAACGGCGCGCAACCGCGGTCAATGCCGTCCAGCAGGTCGGCGATACCGATGTACGCGAGGTGGCGGTGGCCACCCGGGCTGGTGTCGCTCTTCGCCACATAGTGCTCACCGTACAAGTCGCGATAAATGTCGTCACTCCACTGATCCATGCGCGCGAACAGCCCATTGAGCGTCGCGGGCCTGCCCGCAGGAACCTGAACGCCCGCGGCCTGGGCGGTCTTTTTCAGCCAGGCGAGCAACTGGCCCTGCTTGCGCGCGCAATCGCCGCTGACCAATGCATGCACGCCACCGTCCCAGGCGGTGACGCGCTGGTAGAAGTCGCCCAGGGCCAGATAGGTCTCGTTGCACAGTGTTGCGCGAACGTCACCGGAGGACAGATGCCCCATCATCAGCATGTTGCGCTGGCTGGCCTCGCGCCCAGTGGCGGAGGCCGGGCGCTGGTGGTTGAAAGGCAGCACCTGGTGATTTTCCACCATCAGCAGTTCAACCCGTGGGTCGTCGTGAAAAAACAACTGGCTGTAGCCGCGGTGAAGCGTGTCGAGCGTGCCTTGGGTCATGCCGCTGTGACGCAAGGTGGCCACCCGCAGTTGGAACGTCCTGGGGGCACGGCCGGCGATGCTCAATTGCGCGGCACGCAACAGCGCCAGGGTGTAGCTGCTCACTTCACCGCCGCCATGGGCCACCAGCACCTTGTAATCGCCCACCTGCTCCATACCGCCAGCGGCAACGACAATCCGCTGTATCAACAATTGAAGTGCAGTGCGTTCTGCACGATTGAAGTGCCCGATGAGCCGTTGCAGTACTTGCTGGTAAACATAATTCATAGCTTGTTCGTGAATAGCGCTCATAGCTCTACTACCTGAGTTGAAATATCAGTTTCAAGCAACTACCGAGACGCACTGCCCGGTCTATTGCATCTGTAAGAAGGGGTGCCCGCGCTACCGTGTTCGCGATAAATAAACACTAGCACTCTGCAATTAACCGACATGGAATATGCACCGGCGCACCGTTGGAGCATCCATTGCGCCAACAGGCCGTGCGTGAGGCGTCCAGGCCGTCAATACGGAAATCCTAGGAATGCTCCGACGGCCCCCTACACTCATTTATCCTTGAACTAGAAGATGAATCTGACACATAAAAATCTTCTAACTTTGACCTCCGCTGGTTTATCGATTGAGGTTCGCCTGGAAAGTACCCGCATCCTCGGGTCCAGGCAGTTGCTGCATTATCGTGGGTAGTTGCAGGGACTGCCTGCTGGGGTATCAGAGTATCAATCATTACTCGGTCCTTGAGTTGAACGTGAAGACTCAATTATCAGGACTGGAATAATGATTAACAGATACAGAAGCCGGTCGAAAACCAGTTCAGATAATTATCCGTTGCCGCGTAAATAGCGCGCACACAAAGACGCCGCGCTGAAAATCAGGGCGGCGGCAGGGGCAAAGGTATCGTTTACAGGACCGACAGACGCTCGCGCGTTTCATGCAACGCGCGGGTTAAGCCCTGCTAAATGGCGCATTTGTCTCATACGCCCAGGGCTCGGATGACTCATTTGCGAATATTCCTACACCTCAAACAGCTTCAACCTGCAACGCAACGCGTTCGCGACACGGGCATTCGTCCATATAGCGGTGCGCTTCCACGAACTGATTGAATGGAAACACCGTCGTTTTCAACGGCACCAGTACGCGGTCGGCCGTCAGTTGGTTGATATCACGCAGCGCACGCTGCAAGGCCACCTGGTCCTGAATGATGCCCAGCTCCGGCTTGCCGGTGAAGTTGCCGATGCAATGCACAAAGAACTGAATGTTCTTCTGAAACGCTGCGCACGCCGGAAACGGTGTCTGGTTGCCGCCTTGCAGGCCATACAGCACCAGGCTGCCACGCGGTGCCAGCACGTCACCGAGCAACGACATCTGCGGGCCGCCCAAACCATCGAACACCACGTCAACGCCGCGGTTATCGGTGAACTTGTTGACCTGCATGAGCAAGTCCTGTTCTTCGGTGACAATCACCTTTTCTGCCCCGAGGGACAGCAGGTACTCACGCTCCGCGCTGTCTTTGGTCGCGGCAATCACCCGCACACCCAGGGCTTTGCCCAGTTGTACGAACGAGGGGCCGGCGCAGTGGCTGGCGTCGGTCACCAGGGCAAACTGGCCGGGCTTGACCCGCGCCAGGTCTACATAGGCAAAGTAGGCAATCAGCAGCGGCGTGTAGTGCACGCTGGCTTCAATCGGGCTCAACACGTCCGGATAACGGGTCAAGGCCGAACGGGGCAGGACGATCTGTTCGCCATACACCGGGTAATCATTGGGGCTCTCGGCCGGAAAACTGGCCACTTTATCGCCCACCGCCAAGTCATCCACGCCGTCGCCGACGGCTACAACCACCCCGGCCATCTCGTGGCCAAGGCCCGACGGCAGACGTGCATGGGAAGACGCCAGGTTCTGGCGCCACAAAATGTCATACCAGCTGATGCCAATCGCGTCGACACGCACCTGCACTTCGCCCGGCGCGGGCAGCGCGGCTACATGCTCTTCGCACTTGAGCACCTCGGCCGGACCAAACTTGTGAAAACGGATCGTGCGGGACATCGCAAACCTCGTCAAAGTAACCTCTAATGCCATGAACTCTATCTGGGCTTTCCAGGTAAGACCACCGGTCGCCGTTAATAGTCGACATGCCTGCCATTGATTCCGCAACTGAGGAATGGACCCCAGATCTTGTAGGAAAACTCAATTAGCCGGTGCAGAGTACCAGCCTTTCCCCGTAAGATTCATGCCGGTCATTGTTTACATGTGGCCGCTCTCGTCAAGCTCGCTGACTCTTCCAGGACACAAGATGAACCGTAACGACCTGCGTCGTGTCGACCTTAACCTCTTGATCGTATTCGAAACCTTGATGCATGAGCGCAGTGTGACCCGTGCCGCCGAGAAGTTGTTCCTTGGCCAGCCGGCCATCAGTGCGGCGTTGTCGCGCCTGCGTGGACTGTTCGATGACCCGCTGTTTGTGCGCACCGGGCGCAGCATGGAGCCGTCCGCCCGCGCTGTAGAGATTTTCGCCCTGCTCTCCCCGGCCCTGGACTCGATTTCCACCGCCGTGAGCCGCGCCGCCGAGTTCGACCCGGCCACCAGCACGGCCGTGTTCCGCATCGGTTTGTCGGACGATGTCGAATTCGCCCTGCTCCCCCAGTTGCTCAAACGCCTGCGCGCCGAAGCGCCGGGCATCGTGCTGGTGGTGCGCCGGGTCAATTACATCCTGATGCCGGGTCTGCTGGCCTCCGGTGAAATTTCCATCGGCGTGAGCTACACCGCCGACCTGCCGGCCAACGCCAAGCGCAAGGTCCTGCGCCGCAGCCTGCCGAAACTGCTGCGCGCCGACAGCGTGCCCGGCTCGCTGAGCCTGGATGACTTTTGCGCCCGCCCCCACGCTCTGGTGTCATTCGCCGGCGACCTGAGCGGGTTTATTGATGAAGAGCTGGAAAAACTCGACCGCAAACGCCACGTGGTCCTAGCCGTGCCGCAGTTCAACGGCCTGGGCACATTGCTGGCCGGCACCGATATCCTGGCCACCGTGCCGGACTACGCCGCCGAGGCGCTGACCTCAGCGGGCGGTTTGCGCGCAGAAGACCCGCCGTTGCCCGTACGCTCGTTCGAATTGCACATGGCCTGGCGTGGCTCGCAGGACAACGATCCGGGAGAGCGCTGGTTGCGCTCGCGGATTCAGATGTTCTTTGGCGACCCCGACAGCCTCTGATCGCCGTCTGCCCCCCCTCAATCAACCAACGCCACCTTGCGCGCCACTGCCCATGGCGCTATCAGGCGTTGCGGGGTCTGGCAGGTCTTGCGTTTGAACACGAAGTTGCGGCACTTCTCGGCGAACTGTTGGCGGTTGTGCACCATGTCTTGCTGCATCTGCGCCAGTTCGTGTTCGCGACAGCGTTCCACCTGATCCAGGTCCATCGTTGCCTTGCGCGCGCGCGCCAGCACGTAGTGCTCATCGTCGAGCGCGCGGGTGGCTTGTTGCATAAGCCATAGGCCAAATGCCTGTGGGCACCGTGGGCCGATGGCCTGAACCATGCCGTAGTGCTGGGCCTGGTCGGCACTGATCGGCAGGCATTCTTGCGTGAGCCGCTGCGCCACTTCGCTGCCGACGGCACGTGGCAGGCTGTAGGTCCAGTACTCGGAGCCATACAAACCCATGGTTTTGTAATGCGGGTTGAGCACCACGCCCTCACGGGCGAAAACGATGTCGGCCGCCAGCGCCAACATCACGCCGCCGGCTCCGGCACTGCCGGTCAGGCCGCTGACCACCAGCTGCCGGGCCGTGAGCAGCTCCTTGCAAACTTCGTCGATGGCCTGGATGTTGGCCCAGGCTTCCAGCCCAGGCACCGTGGCGGCCTGAATCACATTGAGGTGCACGCCGTTGGAAAAGCTGTCACGCCCGCCCTTGATCAACAGCACCTGGGTGTCTCGCGCCTTGGCCCAACGCAATGCAGCCACCAGACGCAGGCATTGCTCGGTGCTCATGGCGCCGTTGTAGAACTCAAACGTCAGTTCGCCGACAGGCCCTGACTCTCGGTAGCGAATCGGTTGATAGGCCTGTTCATCCCACGTTTGGCTGGCGAGGGTGCTGTCCAGCACGGGAATGCCTGCGAGCTTTTCGGCCAGCACGTGACGGGCCGGCAACTTGAAGGTTTCCTCACCGGGCTGGGCTTTGCGTTTGAGCGAGCCGATCCACAGGCTGTGATCGCCGGCCGCCACCAGCACCGCGTCGTCCTGTACTGCCAGAATGTCGCCCGGCGTGCCGTGGCGTGAGTCCAGGTGCGCGTCGTACACGTAATACTGCCCGCCCCTGATGCTCGCCAGCACACCGGGTTGGCCATCGGCGGCGTCGATGTTGCGTTTGATGAAGCGTGCGCAATCGAACCAACTGAAGCTGCGGTCAGCCTGGGTCATGTTGGGCTGCAATCGCCCGATGACGTTGGGCTGCGTGTAATCAAGCGGCGCCGGGACGAAGCCCCGGGCGAATTTTGCCACCACGTCGCGGATGCAATCGATGGCTGCGTCACTGACCAGGCCGTTGTACAGCTCGGATTTGCGCACGTCGGCCGGCATGTCGAATTCACGCGTCGACCAGATCGGCCCGGCGTCCATTTCCTCCACCGCCTGCAGGGCGGTCACGCCCCAGCGGCTGACCTGCCGGGTGATGGCCCAGTCCAGCGCACTGGCGCCGCGGTCGCCGACGATCCCCGGATGGATGATCACGACCGGGCGTTCCGGGTTGCTCCACAGCTGCTGTGGCACACGGTCCTTCAGAAACGGGCAGATCACCACATCGGCGCCTGACGCCTCAACCTGCTCGCACACCGTGGCGGCATCGGTGAACAGCACTACGCTGGGCGCGTGACCCGCCTGGCGCAAGTCCAGCCAGGCGCGCTGGGTCAAACCGTTGAACGCCGACGATAACAACAGGATCTTCAATGACCGCATAGCTGACTCTTCCTTGAGAATACGCGACCCGAGGCACTCATTGAGCCCTCCCTGGCCTTTGATGGAAGCATAAGGTTAGAGGCGCTGCCAGGCAGGTCACCTGATCAGGATCAATCTTGTGTCAGCCAATCGCGCATTCGTGGCCATCCGCAAAGCCATAGGCAATGCACTGGTGCTGCTCCAGGTCGCGGTCGGACAACGGCGTGCCATGGCGAGCCAGGTACGCCGGCGATGCACAAAACACGTGCCACTCACGCGTCAGCAGCCGATGCTCCACCGTGTGCGGCCAGGCGTGGCCGTCACCAATGCGCAGTGCAATGTCCACGCCCTCCTTGAACGGGTCGAGATGGCCGTCAGAGAAGGAAAGACGCTCAACCTGGCGCCTCAACCCGCAACGCTCTCCCGCCTGCCCTGGCGCGACAGGTTCAACGCCACCAGCAGCGCCAGCACGGCCATGACCATTCCCGCAATAAACCCGCCGCTATACCCCGCCTGCGCGGTCAAGCCAACCAGCAAGGTCGAGGACAGCATCTCACCCAAATCCCGCGTGCTTTGCACGGCCGTCATGTCTGTCCCCGCCTGATCGCTTTGGGCGGCGAAGGCCATGGAGGCGGTCATGATCACCACCGAGGTCGCACCGGTGGCAAACGAGCCCAGGCCTACCGCCAGCCAGATCAGCCCGGTTTGCGTGGCGAGCATGCCGGTGGCTTGCAACAGCCAGGTCAACGCAGCCACACCGGCCATGCCGACCGCGAGCATGAACGTCGGCCACAACCCCAGTACACGGATCAGCCAGGCGCCGCCGCCACAACCGAGGACGACAGTGACCATGCCGCCGCTCATGCCCAGTTGGCCGATGGCCTGCAACGACCAGCCGGCGTCGTTCAAGAACAGTTTGGACAAGCCGAAACCGGACACCGAGGTCATCGCTGACAACAGCGCCAGCAGCACCAGCGCCAGCGCCTTCGGGCGCTTGATAAACCGCCACAGCGAAGCATGCGCCACGTCCGGTTGTGTGTCTTTGGCGGGGGCCACGTGCAGCCAGCCGACGCACACCAGGCTCAGTAACGGCACCAGTGCCAGCAGGCTGAACGCCGTGGTTTGCCCCAAAGCCCCGCTGAGCAACAAGGTGCCGGCGCCGCCAACGAAAAAGCCGACCATGGTGCCGCCGACTTGAATGGCGTTGATCCGCGCCAGCATGTTGTCGGTGAAGTACTCGGCGGCCATGCCGTCGGTGGCGATGTCCTGCGTGGCGCTGGCCAGCGAGGCGACAATCAACAGGCCCACGGCCACGCCTGCGGTGGCCACGCTCAGGCCGATGCTTGCCAGGGTGACGATGCACAGCAAGACCAGCACCTGCATCGGTATGATCCAGCTGCGCCGCCGTCCCAGTCGCGGGCTCCAGTGGTTATCCACCTGGGGCGCCCAGATGAATTTGATCACCCACGGCAAGCCCACCAACGGCAGGAAGGCCAGCGCATGGAGTGCAGCGCCGTCATGGCGCAGCAGGGTCGGCAAGGCGTCCATCGCAATGCCGAAGCAAATGCCCTGGGACAGGTACAGCAGTGCGAAGGTCAGCACCATGCGCCAGTGTTTCAACAGTTCCAGCATCACAACTCTCCCATCAGGCAACGTTGGCGGCGGCAGCCCGTGCCGCACGCGTAAAAGAAATCAACCGGCGCAATGCCCACAAGGCACTCGCACCGCACAGCAACAACACCAGGTCGATGGGCCACAGCGGTAGACCGCCCTGCCTCACACTCTCCACCATGTGCACCACGCCCGCAGCGACAAAGGCCAGGCCCGCCACCGCCAACAAAAAGTGCAGCGGTTGACGGCGCGGCGGCATCACGCACGCCAGCAACAGGCTGGCGAGCCAACTGCCCCAGAACCACCCCGCCAACGCGCCGCTGCCCAGCGCCCCCGCGCACAGCAACACGGCGGTGGCCGTCAGCAACCCGCCGCCACCGCCGACCACCAGGCGCAACAGCACCTGCCAACCGGCGCCCGCCTTGAGGCGCCTGCGTTCCAGCCACAGGTACAAGCCGCTGAGCACCAGCACCGCCGCCGCCAACGCCATGGCGAAATGCACGGCACGCAGCAGCGGCCCGCCATAGGGCACCCAGCGGTAATCGGCAAAATGCAGCGGCTGCACGGCGATGAACGCCTGCAGCCACAGGCCGCGCCCACTGGCACTGCGGGTGCCCACCGCCACGCCGTCAGCGCCTGCGTAGGCATGGCGTTCAAACACCGCGGTGCTGGGCAACCCTTGCTGGATGCCGCTGACTTCAACCCAGGCACCCGGTTCGCCCCAGCGGTGCAGGGCGAGGTTTTGCGCCAAGAACCCGGGGTGGGCAGCGGCGTCCTCACGCAACAGCTGATCGAGGTCGACCCGCGCCGCACTTGCCTGCGCGCTGACCTGCGGCGGCGCGCCGAGTAAGTGCATGAAAGCCTGCTGCGGCGCGCCTGGAAACGCCTGCCCGGCCAAGCCCAGCGTGCCGAGCGCGCCAAGGCCCGACAGCGCGCCGGTCACGCCGAACAGCAGCAACCACGGCCCGCACCACCGCCCGATCAGGCTGTGCAGGTCATGGGCAAACACCCGCGCGCCACGGTCCCGGCGCAGGCGTTTAAGGTCTTGCAGACGCCCGCTGTGCAAGGCGCTGCCGGCCCAGATCATCAGCAGCAACACCACGCCCAGCAGGCTGATCAGCACCCGTCCGGGGAAGCCGATGAACAGGCTTTTGTGCAGATTGAACAGGATGTCGGCCGCATCGCCCGACGTGACCGCACGGCCGTTGGCCGGGTCCAGCGCGACGCTGCAATCGCCGGGCGAAGCGCACAGCTCGACCACCGAGTGGTGGCTGTCGGGCAAACGAATGCGCAATTCGTCCAGCGCCAGGCCCTTTTCACGCGCGACCTCCAGCCATTGTTCCACCGCTATCGCCGGTTTATGGCTTAACGCGGAAGGCCCGCGAAACCAGGCGCGCAAGTCTTCATGGGCCATGCTCCAGGCGCCGGTCAGCAGGATGCCAAACAGCACCACGCCAAACACCGCGCCCATCCCGGCATGTACGCGCTGCACCAGCGCCCTGGGGGCTCCCATCAGTTTCATGACCAGGTTCCATCCCATAGCAGCCAGGGCGTAAACAGCAGCAGCCAGGCGCTGGAGCGATACACCACACGCGGCCGATCCGGCGCCAGCAGCGACCACAGCAGCACCGTCACCAGAAAACCCAGCCCCAGGAACACCCCGGCATACAGCCGTTCCAGGCCGTCGCCCCACGGATAATGCCGCGCCAGCAGCACCGCCAGTTGCAGGCTGCTGAGCAGACTGCCGGCCAACGCCAGGCCGATGCGCAACGGCCAGGCGCCGAGCATCAGAACGTACCTCGCAAGGTCATGTTGAGGCTGCGCGGTTCGCCGTAGCGGTTGTTCCAATTGACGTTGGACAGGCTCTGGTAGTACTTGCGATCGGCCAGGTTGTTGCCGTTCACCGCGGCGGTCCAATGCTCGTCGATGCGATAAGCAACGCGCGCGTTGAGCAAGGCGTAGCCGCCCTGCTCCAGGGTCACTGCGCCGGATTGCGTGGAGTAATCACTTTGCGCCTGCACGCCGGCGCCGACGCTCCAGCGATGTTCTTGCCACGGCAGTTGGTATTCGGTCCAGACCCGCGCCATGTGGCGCGGGGTGAATTCGGCGTAGCGTTCGCCCGAGGCATTGTTGGTGTCCTTGAGGTATTCGGTGGTGGTGTAGGTGTAGCCAGCGGAGACGTTCCACTCAGGCGTGATGTAGCCGGTGCTTTCCAGCTCGAAGCCCTGGCTGCGCACTTTGCCGCCGCTGATGTAATAGGTGTTCGGCCCGGCGCCGGGGTGTTCGGGATCGACCTGCGGGTTGTTTTCAAGATCGATGCGGAACACCGCCAATGACACATTCAAGCGGCCATCGGCCAACTCGCCCTTGACGCCGGTTTCGTAGGTCTTGCCCTCGACCGGCTTGAGCAGATCGCCGCTCCAGGTTTGCCCGGTTTGCGGCTGGTAGACCTCGGCGTAGCTGGCGTACCACGACCAGTTCTGCGCAAAGTCCCAGATCAGGCCGCCATACGGGGTGATTTCCCGACCGGGCTTGAAGTGGCTGGTCGGCGCGTCCTGGTCCCACCAATTGGCACGGCCGCCGATCACCAGCGTCAACGGGTCGAGCAGTTTGTAGCGGGTCAGCGCGTAAACGCCTTTGGAGGTGGTGGTGGTCGAGCCCGGCGAGGTGTAGGCGCTGATCCCGGGTTTGGGCACGCTGCTCGGGTCCCAGCGATAGACATTCACCGGCACATTCAACGGCGTGGTGAACTGAGCGCTGTGCTGTTCGGTTTCGCCCTGGCTGTAGTTGCTGCCCAGCAGCAATTCATGGCTGCGGCCGAACAACGCGTAAGGCCCATCGACCGACGCATCGACGCTCTTCTGAGTGCTGTTGAAGGTATACGCCGCGCCCATCAAGTGCCCGCCATCGCCGGTGAGCGGGTCGATGGCGCCGTACGCACCGGCATAACGCAGGCTGGAGTCAGCGTCCTGGTATTCGGCGGCGACTTTGGCTTTCCAGTCGTGATCAAGTTGCTGCTCGAGGGCGCCGAACACCCGGCGCGTGGTCCACTTGAAGCGGTCCCAGTCCACGTCCAGGTACGTGGAGCGCGGCAGGTGCAGGCTGGAACCGTCCTTGGCCATCGGCACGCCGGCCATATTGGTCACCTGGTCGATGGTCTGATACTGCGCGCCCAGGGTCAGCAGCGTGTCGGGGCTCAGGTCGAACTCGGTGACACCGTAGAGCAACTGCGTGTCTTGTTTGCCGACGTCGTAGAAGTAGTCGCGGTCTTCATAAGCGGCCACCACTCGGCCACGCACGTTGCCCGATTGCGTCAACGGCCCGCCCACATCAACTTCGCCGCGGTAGCGGTCCCAACTGCCAGCACTGAGGGTGCTGCTGGCGGTGAATTGCTTTTGCGGGCGTTTGCGCACCAGGTTGACCGTGGCCGCCGGGTTGCCGCTGCCGTGGAGCAGACCGTTGGCGCCGCGCAGGATTTCGACGCGCTCGTACACCGCCATGTCCTGGGGCGAACCGGCGGTTTCACCGAGCATCGCCGGCACACCGTCCAGCTCGAACGCGTTGATCTTGAAGCCGCGCACGTAATAGGCAGTCGTCAGCAGCTGGAAGGGTTGCACCGTCACACCGGTGGCTTGCTGCATCACTTCGTCGAGGCTGAACAGGTTCTGCTGCTCGATGCGCTCGTGGTCGATCACGCTCACCGACTGCGGGGTTTCCCGCAGCGTGAGTGGCAGCTTGCCCAGGGTGGTCACGCCCGGCGGGGTCACATCGCCGGAGGTGTCGTCGCCGGCAATCTCGATACTGTCCAACTGCACGGCGGCACGCGCCGGTGCCAGCGGGCACAGGCCCAGTACCAGCGCGATCCCCACGTGTGCCCCGTTACGCTTGAAGCCCCGCCCAACCTTTGTTGCTCCCCGGTGTGACATTGCCGCGCCCCATTCGATAATAATTCGCATTAGTATCGTTTAAACGAGCGGGCCGACTTTTCGATTTAGGGACTTTTTCAATGGCTGCCCGGCACTCATTCACCTCGGTGCTGCTCAACGAACTGCGCATACCACGGGTGTGTGGCGAGCAAATGCTCATGGCTGCCGCAGCCGCTGACACTGCCGCCTTCCAGCACCAGGATCTGGTCGGCATCGCGCACCAGCGTCGGGTTGTGCGACACCAACACCAAGGTGCGCCTACCGTGCAGCGCCTGCAGGCTGCGATTGACCCGTGCCTCGCTGCGCGCATCGAGGCTGGCGGTGGGTTCATCCAGCAGCAGGACCGGCGCCTGTGACAGCAACGCACGCGCCAGGCCAACCCGTTGCCGTTGGCCGCCGGACAGCAATGCCCCGCCCGGCCCCACTTCACTGTGCCAACCCTCCGGCAGGCGGCTGAGGACGTCGTCCAGTGCAGCGTCCCGGGCGGCTTGCTGCAATTGCGCGGGCGTGGCGTGCGGCCGCGCCATGCTCACGTTCCACAGCAGGCTGCCGGCGAACAGGCCGCTGTCCTGGAACACCTGGGTCATGTGCTGGGCCAGGGTGTGTTCGCTTATCTGGCGGATGTCCACCTGGCCGAGGCGCACTTGCCCGGTCTGCGGGTCCATGCCGCGGCCCAGCAAGGCCAGCAAGGTGCTTTTGCCCGCCCCCGAGGGCCCGACGATTGCCGTGAACGTGCCCGCCGCGCAATGCACATCGAGGTCCTTAAGCAGGTGCTCGCCCGCCTCGCCGAAGCTGTTCAGGCGCTGCCCTTCCAGGCTCGCATCCTGCGGTTGCTCACCGGGTTGCGGGCTGTGCAACGTCGGCGCCGCCAACACCGCCAAGACTTGCGAGAGCGCCTGCCAGGCCATGCGCAGGGCCTGGTCCAGATACGCCAATTGCGACAGCGGCTCGATAAAGCGCACCAGCAGCACCAGCACCGCCACCAGCAGCGCGCCAGATAAATGCCCCGCGGCCACCGCCAGCACGCCGCCTGCCAGCACCAGCGCAAACACCATCTGCACCGCGGCGGCAAACCCAAGGCCGGCGGGCAGCCCCCGGCGATTAAGCTTGCGCGTCGCCTGGTGCTGCTCATGCAGCGCCTCGCGCAGGGCCCGTTGGCCCAGGCTGGCGTCGCCGGCACTGCGGATCAACGCCTGTTGCTGCGCGAACGCCTGCAGCAGCCGCGCGGCGTGGCGGTCCACGGCCTGACGCTGTTGCTCAAGATCCAGGCTGCGCCGCCCGGCCCAACGTAAAAGGCCGAACAGCGGCAGGTACGCCAGCGCCAACACCAGCGCCACACGCGGCTCGATGAAGAACAGTCCCAGCACCACCACCGTTGGCGTCACCAGCGCGGTGACCAACGGTGCCAGCAGGTGCGCGGGAATGCCCATGCTGTTGAACACCGGCCCGCTCACCAGCCCTTCCAGTTGGCCTCGACGGGTCAGCGGCAGGCGCGGCAAGTGTTGCACCAACTGCCAGACCAGGCCCGCAGCCAACCCGGCACCGGCCAGATAACCACGGCGCTGCGCGACGTAACTGACGCCCGCCTGCAGCAGCGTCAACCCCAGCAGCACCAGCACACTCGACTGCAGGTTCTGGTGCTCGAACCAGGCCAGTATCAACGGCACCAGCGCCAAGCCCGCCAAGCCATCGAGGACGGCGGCCAGCAGCATCCACACCAAGGCGCCGCGCAGCGCGCGCCGGGCGAGGTCGGGCAAATGACGCAACAGCGAAACAACACTCATGACACAGGCTCCAGTTGATCGGCGTTCGAGGTTTGCTCGTTCCAGAGCTGTCGGTAGAGGCCGTCCATGGCCAACAGGTCCGCATGGCGCCCGCGTTGCACGATGCGCCCGTCACTGAGCACCAGAATCTGCTCGGCATGGCGGATCGTTTCCAGGCGATGGGCGATGATCAGCCGCGTACGCCCGGCCGCGTCGTTGTGCAGGGCGGCGCGCAGTGCGCGCTCGGTGTGCGGGTCGGTGGCGGACGTGGGTTCATCCAGCAACATGATCGGCGCAGGCGACAGCAGCGCCCGCGCAATCGCCAGGCGCTGTAACTCGCCACCGGACAAGCGCACGTCTTCGTCCACCACGCTGGCGTAGCCCTTGGGCAACCCCATGATCCAGGCGTCCAGGCAAGCGGCCTTGGCAACGCGGCGAACCTGCGCGTGACTGGCGTCGGGTTGATACAACGCGATGTTCTGCGCCAGCGACAGGCGCAACGCACCCGCCTGCTGGAACACCAGCGCCAGGTGCTGTTGCAGCGCACGACTGGCGATCTGCCGAACATCCACCCCGCCCACGCGGACTTGCCCGCTGTCCACGTCCATAAAGCGTGCGATCAACCCGGCCAGGGTGCTTTTACCCGCTCCCGATGGCCCCACCAGCGCGGTCGTGGTGCCGGGTTCCAGGCGCAACGTAATCGAGTTGAGGACCGGCACGTCACCGTGGGAGAAATTCACCTCAAGCATCTCCACGCTGGCATCCCTGGGCAATTGCGGCGCCTCGGGCTCGGCCAGCGGTGGCGTGGTCAAAACGGCCTGCAAACGCCGGGCACTTTCGCCTGCCGAGTTCAGCGCATCAAAACCGTGCCCCATCGCCAGCACCGGCGCCGCCATGGCACGCACCAACAATAAAAAGCCGCAGACTTGCGCCGCTCCCACATCCGCCACCCCGATCAACAACGCGCCAAGCACCACCCAGGCCAACAGCCACGGCGCGCTCAGCAGCACCTGGATCAACGCCGCCAAGTGTCCTGCACGGCTTACCCAGTGGCTGAAGCGCTGATCAAACTGCTGCACCGCCTCCTGCACACGGCGATGAATACCCGCATCCGGAAATTGCCGGACCAGGCCGAGGTTGCTTGCAAACTGGCTGTAGTCGCTGAACAGGCGCTGGATCGCGCCGTTTCGCTGCGCCACCGCTTCGCGGTAATGCGCCGAGCCCAGGCGCCAATAACCCAGCGCCCCCAACGCCAGCGGCAGCAAGCACCAGAGCGCCAGACCGCTGTTGCTCCACAGCAGATACCCGAAGGTCGCCAGGGGGATCAGCAACAGGTTGACCAAGTCGGTCGGCGCATGCCCAACCAACTGATGCAGCGCCCGCACATCCTGCTCGGCATAACGGGTCACGCCCTCCGGCCCCAGCCGTGCGAACCAGCCCAGCGGCAGCCGCTGCAGATGCTCGGCGAGGCGCACGCGCAGGCGGTCGCAGAGGTCGGCATCCACCTGATGAGTCAGGTGCAGCGCCAGGGTCTGGCCACACAACCACACGGCAGATGCCAGCACCGCCAGCACCACCCAGGCCATGGCCGACGCCGCCAGCGGCGGCGCCTGGCGCAGGCTGTCGGCCAAGTGCGCCAGCGCGATCAGTGGCAGCAGCGAACAGATCCCCGCGACCGCCTGCAACGCGACCGCCAGGTATAAGCGCCCACGAAACGGGCGCAGGATTTCGCGCAGAGGGCTCATCGAATGCACTCCAGCGCCTGGGCCAGGTTGGCGGCGGGCAATGTCTGCGCCGGCTGCTGCGGAAAACCGATGGTTGCCGTCACCTGCTGCCACAGCCCGACCACTTCCAGGCTGCGCTGCTGCAGACGCGCCAGGCCAACACCGGTGATCAAAGGTTGCAGCGCGCTGGCGGCGGCGGCCGGCCAGATGCTGCGGTAAACCTGCGCCCAATCCGGCGCGGCGGCCTCCAGCACCTCGGCGCAGGGCAACGGCTGGCCGGCCAACGGGCCGAACAGGTCGAACACGCCCTCGGCGTGCTCCTGCGGCGCGCGCACGGCGGGCATCCACAGCAGCGGCCCGTGGGGCGACGCCAGTAACAGCGTGCCGCTGTCGGTGGCGATGCTCAGGCGCTGCAACATCTGCATGCGCCCGTCATCATTGGCGGCCAGTTCGTTGAGCACGCGCAGCGACACCGGCACCTGCGCCATCACCAGGCTGATATCGCGCCAGGCCGAGAGTGCCGGCGCCACACAGTCCACGGACCACGGCCCCACCGACTCCAGCAGCGCCGCCAACACGTCCAGCGTCGCGTAGCAGACTTGCACTGCGCAGCTGGCCTCGATATGCCGGATGCCCTGCTGGCGATGCAGCTGCCGCGCCAGTTCGATAAAGCGCGCCACGCACGGCAGCTGCGGGTAAAAACTGTTGAGCAGGCAGCGCAGTTGCAGGCGGCTCGCCGTGCGCAGCACCTCGTGCAGTTCCTGGGGCAACAGCGGATGCTCGATCAACACATGCATGCCGCGCTCCATCAGCGCTTGTGCCACGGCCGGGCCCTGCTCTCCCCGTGCGGCACCGCCCACCGCGACGCACGCCAGGCGCGTGTCGGTCGGCACTTGTTCAAGGGCGTCGAAACTCGGCACTTCCAGATACCGCGCCAGCGCTTGGGATCGCCGACTGCCCTGCCCCAGCACGCCGACCAGCTCCAAGTGCTCGGCGGCGGCAACCCCAGCCGCATAGAACTGGCCGAAGCGCGAGCCCACCACCAGGGTTTTCAATGCGAACGTCATGGATGTTCCTCCAGCAAATAACGACTCAGCCCGGCGTTCAGGCATTCAAAGTGATTGCCGCGCAGCGTGTGTACCGTCAACGGTGCGAGCGACGCCGCCTGCCACCAGGCCTGCAAACTGGCGTGATGATCGGGGATCATCGGGTTGGCAACACTGGGCACAAACAGGCGGATGGCGCCCACATACGGCGCGCCGTCGCTGTAGTGACTGGCGTGAACGGAATGCACAAACACGCGATACAGCTGCTCATCGGCCATGCCTTGCGCCGCCGCGAGCACGCGGGCCTTGAGCAAGCCCACATCCAGGTTCAGCCCCGCCGGGGCTTGCAGTTGTTCGGCAGACGGCAAGCCGAGCGCCGCACCGTCCAGCCCGAGGGTGGCGGCGAAGCTGTAGAGCATCAGCACTTCATCGTCGACCAGATACGGAATGCGGTAGCTGGACACAATGTCCACTTGGCGCACCTCAGCGCCCAGTTGCAGCAAAGCCTTGGCCAGCTCCAGGGTCACCAGCCCGCCGGAGCAGTAACCGAGCAGATCGAAGCTGCGCCGGCCGCTGTCCCACAGCGCCTGGGCGTAGCGCTTGCCCAAGGTCGCGTTGACATGCTCGGCAGGCAGGCGCAGATAGTCGTCGCTGTCGTGCACCGCCAGCCCCAGCAACGGGCCGCTACCGGCCAGTTCAGCGATCAACGCGCGGTACGGCAACAAGGTGCCGAGCCCTTCATGCACCAGCACACGTGCGGTGCCTTCGCCGCCGACCAACTCCGTCAACGCGTCCACACGCAGGCGCCCACCCAGCGGCGCCCGGCGCGTATCCGGCACTGGCGCCGCCGTCGTCGCCGTCGGCGCTTCACTGCTCGATTCACTGCGCAAACGCTGGGCCAGGCCTTGCGGGGTCGGCTGGCTCAGCGCCCACCGCAACAAACGGTCGAAGGGTTGCGCCTGCGCCAGCGGTTCCTGTTCGCGCAGCCCCGCGATCAACTGCGCGATGAGCAGCGAGTCGCCGCCGGCCGCAAAGAAATCCTGATCCGGAGACAGACCACTGCAATCAAGCACCCGCTCCCAGTGCGTGATCAAGCGCTGCACCAGTTCATCGGCGACATCGACCTTCGCGCGCTGCACCGACTGCAGTTGCCGTTGCTCGGCCTGGGTGATGAGGGCGCGGCGGTCGATCTTGCCATTGGCCGTGACCGGCAACCGGTCGAGCACCCGCACCTGCGCCGGCACCATGTAACGCGGCACTCGCTCGGCGATAAATGCCAGCAAGGTGTCTGTGCTGAGCAATGGGCGGTCGGTTTTCACGCGGGCGACCAGCACGTCGTAGCCCAACAGCTTCAACACGCTGTCGGCGGGCGCCAGCGACTCAGCCTGATCGCCGGCCTCGCTGTTCAGCCACGCCAGCCACTGGGCGGTGTGCACAAACAGTTGCCCATTGGTCGCGCGCACATCCACGGGCGTCTCCATCATCAGGCTTTGGCTGATGCTGATTTCGCGGTGTTCACGCGTCAGTTCCTGAATCACCAGCCACGCATCGGCCTGCAGCAGTTGGCGTAAACCGGCCAACAGGCGCGGTGTGTCGAGGGCATTGTTCAATGCACCGGAACTGAGCAGCAGGTCCAGGGACCCGGCCGGCAACCCTTGTTCACAGGCGGGTTTGTTCATGTCGAACGGCATGAAACGCACCCACGGATACGCCGCAAAACGCTCGCGGGCCGCGTTGAGGAAGTAGCTCGACACGTCGGAAAACACGTAGTCGATCTGCACCTCGGCCGCCACCCACGGTGCCAGCGCCGGAATAATCAGCGCACTCGCCGCACCGGTGCCGGCGCCCACTTCGAGGATGCGCCAGCGCCGCTGGCCCTGACGCGCGACAATCGCGCTCACCGCCTCGGCCATCGCCCGGTGCAATACCTGGGCGTGTTGACCGCGGCTGTACATGGCCTCGGCAATGTGCGCCGAACCCTGCGGAAACATCAGGCTGGCCGGGCTCAGGCGCCCGTCGAGTTGCTCGGCCAGGCGGGTCGCGCTGCCGCGCAGGTAATCCACCAGGGCTGCCGACCACAGAGCGGCCGGTGCCAGCCGGGCGAACTGCGCCCACGCCTGCGCTTGATCGAAAACAGCGACCTGACAGCGCCAGCCATCACCGTCGGTTTGCAGATAGCCGCTCTCGACCAGCAGCGTCAGCCAATGTCGCAACAGGCGATGCTGGCCGGGTTGAAGCTTCAACGCCTGGCACAGCGACGCAAATGCCAGGTGCTGGCCTGGCAGCAGCAAACCGCTGCCCGCCAGCCAGTGCAGCAGCGAAGCGTCCGCCGCGCGGTCCAGCGCGAGCAATGCCGCCTCGATGTCGGCACGCGGGCCGAAATCGGCTTGCTCAAGGGTGTGGCGCGCCGGGCGCAGGACCTCGTGCAGCTCATCGCGCAGCTGTGGCGCCGGCGCGCCGGTGTGCAGGGTGACGAAGCTGCATAAAGACCGCTCGTGACGCTCGCCCAGCAACACCGTGGTACTCGCGGCAATCTGCGGGTGGGCCAGCCAGCCCGCGTCGATTTCAGCCAGCTCGATGCGGTGGCCGCGAATCTTCACCTGATCGTCCTGGCGGCCAAGAAACTCGATCAGGCCATCGCCATTGAGGTAGCGCCCCTGGTCGCCGGTGCGATACAGGCGGCGCCCGCTGGCATGCGTGATAAAACGTTCGGCGCTGCGTTGCGGGTCTTCGGCGTAGCCCAGGGCCAGGCCAAGGCCGCCGATATGGATCTCGCCGCGCACGCCCACCGGGCATTGGCGGCCGAGGGTGTCGAGCACTTCCAGGGTCTGGTGTTTCAGGGCGCGCCCGTAAGGAATGCTTGGCAAGGCGGTGTCCGCCGGGCGAATGCGATGCTCCACCGACCAGATCGCCGCTTCGGTGGCGCCGCCCAGGCTGAACAGTTGGCTGTCGGGCCAGCGCTGCCACCAACGGGTGGGCAACGTGGTGGGAATCCAGTCCCCCGACCACATGACACACCGCGGCCCGGGAATTGTTGCCGGCTCGGTCTCCAGGTAATCCACCAGCATCTGCCCTTGCGCCGGCACCGAGTTCCACAGGGTGATGCCGTGCTCCTGCATCAATTGCGCCCAGTGCGAAGGGTCGGCGCCGCGTTCCGGATCAGGCAGGACCACGTGCGCGCCGACGGCCGTGGCGCCGAAAAAGTCGTACACCGACAGGTCAAAACTCAACTCGGCCAGGCCCAGCACGCAGTCGTCGGCGTTCACCGCGTAGCGTTGGTTGATATCGTCAAGGGTGTTGACCACCGCGCCGTGGCTGAGCATCACGCCCTTGGGCGTGCCCGTGGAGCCAGAGGTGTAGATGATGTAGGCCAGCGCCTCGGCCGCCACCCCTACCGGCTCGCAGGTTGGCCAACGAGGGTCGGGCCGGAGGCTGTCGATGGCAATGCGCGGCAGCTCAAGCGCGTCCGGCAATGCCTGCGCGTGCAGGGTGATCACGGCGTCAATGCCAGCGTCGCGCAGGATCGCTTCACGGCGCAGGGCGGGCTGGCGAATGTCCACCGGCACATAGGCCGCGCCCATCTGGGTAATGCCCATGACCGCCATCAGTTGCCAGGCACTTTTGGGCAGCATCACCGCCACCCGCGCACCGCGCTCGACGCCGAGCGCTTCCAGGGCCGCGCGCACGGCCGCGGCGTGTTGGGCCACCTGGCGGTAGCTGTAGCGGCCGTCGCGATCGCTGATCACCGTGGCATCGGGTGTGCGCACGGCCTGTTGAGCGAAGCCGGCGGCGATGTTGCGGGCCGGGGCGCTGGCCTCGATCTGCGGGGTTGCCGCTTGCGCGGGCAACACGATGTCGCCACGCGCCTGCCACAGCTGTGGGTCCGCGGCCAGACGTTGCAGCAGGTCGACATAGGCCTCGAACATCTGTGCGGCCATGCCGTCCGGCAGCACACCGACGCGCACGTCCCAGCCAATCTGCAAGCCGCCGTGCTGGTCGCTGACCTGGCAGTCGATCCACACCTGCGGGGTCTGGCTGATCATGTAGCTGGGCGGCTGCAACAGTCGCCCGGCATCGCCGAGCAAGCGTTCGACGCTGCCGATGCCACTGGTGAACACCACCGGCATCAGGTCGGCGCCACGCCCCTGCACCCGCGCCAGCTCGCGCAATACGTCAACGCCGGTGAAGCGGCTGTGGTCGAGGTCATCAAACAGCTGCGCACCGATACGCCGCGCGCGCTGCACAAAACTTGCGCCCTCGGCGCCGTGCACGGCGAGCAGGCTCAGGGCGGTGAAATCACCGATCACCTGGCCCAGTTGCGGGTGCAGGTTCGGGCGGTTGAGCACCGTGAGGTTCAGGCAAAAGTCCGGGCTTTGGCTCCAGCGGCCGATCACTTCGGCAAATGCGGCCAGGGTCACGCCCGCGGCACTCAGGCCCTGGGCGCTGGCGAGGGAACACAGGGTGTTCCATTGCTCGGTACCGAGCACGCCGTGGTGGTGAATAAAGCGCGTCGAGCCCAGGCCCGCGTGCTCGCTCAGCGGCAGGTCCGGGCGGCCGGGCAAGCTGTCCAGGCGTGCCAGCCACCAGGCTTTGTCGGCGTGCCAGGCGGCGCTGGTGCGCGCGTGTTGTTCGTGCTGCAAATAGTCGCGAAACGTCGCCTCCAGCACCGGCCAATGGCGCGTCGGTTCAAGGTAACGCTGGGTCCATTCCACCAGCAACAGTTGCAGGCTGGCGTAATCAAGCAAGGTGAAATCCACCGAACAATGCACAATCGCCTGCTCGCGACCCAGGCTCACTTCGGGCAGCAGGATCGGCCATTGATCAAGCGCGTGGCAGGCATGGTCCAGGCGTGTACGCAGCGCTTGCAGGTGCGCTTCGAAGGCCTCTGGGCTGGCCTGGCGCAGGTCATGCACCGGCAATGGTTGCCATGCCACCTGGGCCTGCACGCATTGACGGCTGTCGTCTTGCACCACCGCGCGCAGCATCGGGTGGCGTTGCACCAGCGCGTTCCAGGCCTGGGTCAGTTGTTCGGTATCGACATTCGCCGGCCATGGGTATTCGACGTACAAGTGGCACGCATTGCCGCCGTAGTCGAACGCCGGGTTGCGCCCCAGTACGTAGGCGCCCTGCACCGCGCTCAGGGCGAACGGTTGCAGCGCATGTTCCGGCTGCGCCTGCCAGTCCTGCGGCGAGAGATGCACCATCAAGGCCTCACGCTGGGCGCGAATACGCTCGGCCAAGGCCGGGTCCAGCGCGCCTTCGGGGGCGCGAAAATGCAGCTTGCCTGCAGTGGCCCAGAGTTCGATCTGACGCTCACGGCAGAGGTGCAGCAAATCATCCAGGCTCATAACACGCCCTCCTCGATGGCCACGTCGTCACTGCGCAGCAGCAGCGCGGCCATGCCGGCCAGGGTCGGTTGCAGATAAAAGTCGCCCATGCGCAGGCTCACGCCCACCTGTTCACGCACGCTGGCCAGCAAACGAGTTGCCAGCAGGCTGTCGCCGCCAAGGCTGAAAAAACTCGCGTGGGCGCTGTGCACCGGCCGCCCCAGGATGGCTTCCCAACAGGCCGCCAGTGCCAACAGGTCGGTGCTCAATGCGGCGTCTTCGTGGTGGGCAGGCTGGCGGCGTTGCCACGCGTCGCCGAGGTTGGCCTGCAGGCGCGTACGGTCGATTTTGCCGTTGGCATTCAGGGCAAAACGCGGCACGCACCACAGGTGTTCCGGGCGCATCGCCTGGGGCAAACGCTGTTGCAGCCAGTGGTTGAGGCTTTCGCAGGTCAAACCCTCGCTTGTTGCCTGGGCACTCACCAGCACCATCGCGGGGTTTTGCCACAGGCATTCCAAATGGCTGAAGCCGCTCTGGCCGAGCCGTTGCGTCAGCGCTTGAGCGTCCGGCAATACCGGCTCACGCGAATCCAACAATGCCGCACTGACCAGCCGCAATGGCGAGTCGCGCAGCAGGTCTGCCAATAGCAGCTGGCCGTGCGGTTTGAGCAATGCCTGCGCCAGGTTCAAGCCATCGGCCGGCTGGGCGTAGCGGTGCAGCGCCGCGAAGCTGATCACCACGTCGTACTGCGACCAGTGCTCAGCAGGCAATACGCCGTCCACCACCTGCTGGCTCGCCACGCGCTGGCGCTGGCCGGCAGCGGCCGCCAGCAGGCCGGCGCTGGTGTCGAACACAGTCAGTTGCAGGTCGCGTGAGCGTGCGTGGTTCAGCCATTGGTCCAGCAATTGCCCACCGCGCACATCCAGTACCGCCACCTTCAGCGGTGTGGCGTGCTGCTGGAGGGCCCGGCTCATGGCGTCCAGCACCTGACGACCGGCTGGCAGGTTCAAGGCCATGGCCTGGGGCGCCAGCAGCGGGTCGAACAGCACCTGCGCGGCGCCGTCTTCACTGCGCAACAGCACCTGCAATGCGCCGACCATGCGGTGCAGGTCGGCTTCGCGCCAACCCAGCTGCGCCACTGCATCGCTCAGGCTGATGGACTCGACGTAGCCAGCGAGCCACGCGCGCCAGGTGTCGAGCAGCGCACTGGGCGGCGGGTCTTGCAGCAGGCGTTGCAGCAGCTCAGCCGTGACGCGGTGTTCGGCTGCCAGGCTGTCATCCAGCATCGACTGCGCGGGCAGCGCCTGAACCGGCACACAGCCGGCGTTGATCACCACCGCCGCGCCAAGGCTGCCGTGCACCACGGCGGCACAGGCGCTGTCGATCAGCGGATGCGCCGTGAGCGCGGCTTCGATCTCGCCCAACTCGATACGCTGCCCGCGCACTTTAACCTGCTGGTCCATGCGCCCAAGAAACTCAATGGTGCCGTCGCTCCAGAATCGCCCGCGATCGCCGGTGTAATACCAGCGTCCGCGCGCATCACTGCGAAAGCACTGGGCGGTGAGCACCGGGTCATTGCGATAACCACGGGCCAGGCTTGCGCCGCCAATCAGCAGTTGCCCGATCACCTGGTCCGGCACATCACGCCCGGCGGCGTCCACTACGCGGTACGCCTGGCCGGCCAACGGCTTGCCATAAGGGATCGACGGCCAATGCTCGGGCACTTCATCGATGCGTTGCAGGTTCGACCAAATACCCGCCTCGGTCGCGCCGCCCAGGCCGTACACCCGGCACTGCGGTGTGGCGTGGCGGCGCAGGCGTGCGGCAAGGTCCAGGGCGATCCAGTCGCCTGACAGCAAGACCGCCCGCAGGCTTTGGTAGTGACAGTGTTGCGTGCCGATGCTCAGGGCCATCTCCAGCAATGCCGGGGCCGAGTTCCACAGGCTTACGCGGTGCTCGCTGATCAGGTGCGCCCAGCGCAGCGCATCGCGGGTTTCCTCAGGCGGCAGTAACACCAGGCGCGCGCCCTGCCCCAGCACGCCAAACAGGTCATAGACCGAAAGATCGAAATCCAGCGCCGACACGGCCAGCAGGCAGTCGTGCGGCGTGACGCGCAATTCGGCCTGCACCGCGTCAATCGTGTTCAGCGCCGCCGCGTGGCTGACTTCAACACCCTTGGGAATGCCGGTGGAACCGGAGGTGTAGATCACGTACGCGCTGGCCTGCGGCGCGGTCTTTTTCGCGGTGGCCAAGGGCGCGCATTGCGCCAGCCGAGCCGGGTCAAGCCACTGCAATGAACTGCCCGTGGGCGGTTGATCGGCAATCACGCGGGTAATCCCCGCCGCCGACTCGATCAGGCTACGCCGTGCGGGCGGTTGCGCGGTGTCCACCGGCACGTAGCAACCGCCGGCCGCCAGCACGCCGAACACGGCGGCAATCTGCCGAGGTCCGCGCGGCAGGCACACTTCAACGGCTTCGCCCTGGCGCATGCCCGCGTCGAGCAAACCGGCGGCCACGCGCAGGGCGTGCTCGGCCAGCTCTTGATACGTCCAGCGTTGCGCACCACAGATCAGCGCCACCGCGTCGGGTTGTGCGGCGCTTTGGCGGAAAAAGTCATCAAGCAAGCCACGCCCCTGGGCCAGCGGCGGCAGGCTGTTCTGCCGGTCGCGCCGCGCCTGTTGCGCCAGCGGCAACAGCACCGGCTGCGGCTGATTCCAGTCGCTGTCGGCGAGGCGCTGCACCAGTTCGATGTAGGCGGTGAACATGGCCGCCAGCACGCCGTCGGGGAACAGCTCGGTGAGGCTGTCCCAGGCCAGCAGCACACCGTCTTCGACCCGATACAGCTGGTGGTCCAACCACACCTGTGGGGTTTGCGAGAGCATGTCATGCAGGTCGCCGAACACCTCGCGAAAACTCTGCGGCACAAAGCTCGAATCACTCAGGTTGCAGGAAAACACCACCGGCGCCGAACGTGGGTGCCCTTGGCGACGGGCCTCACGCAGCACTTCCAATGCGGGAAACGCTGCGTGGTCGATGGTGGCGTGCAGGTCGCGCTGGAACCGCCGGGCGCCTTCGGCAAACGCTGACTGCGGCGCGTCTTCGCAGGCCACCAGCAGCAAGGTGGTGAAGTCGGCAATCACTTGGTCGACGGCGTGCTGGTCATCGTGGCGATCGAACAACGGCACGTTGAGCAAAAAATTCGGCTGTTCGCTCCAGCGCGCCAAGACCGCATTGAACGCCGTGGCGAAGACGCTGGGCAAGGTCAGGCCGTGGGCAGTCGCCTGGCGTTGCAGACGTTCGGCTTCGGCCGGGCTGAGCACAAACGCCTGACGGCTGAAGCGTGGTGCGCGGATCGACTCTGGCGTACGGGCCAATGGCAATGCCGGGCCATCGGGCAACTGTGCCAGGCGCTGGCACCAGTGTTCGCGGTCACGCTCATACGCGTCGGCGCGCCGCTGGCGGCGCCGGCTCAGGTAATCGGCAAAGTGCAGTGTGGGCGGCGGCGCCAGCGCGGCCGGTGCCTGGTAGGCCTCACCCAGCTGCGCCATCAACAAGCGCAGGCTTTCCACGTCCACGGCCAACAGGTCGACACTCAGCCATACGCGGTCACGGCCGTCTGGCAACTGCACCAGGCCGACCAGCATCACCTGCCCCGCCTCCACCGCCAGGCACTCATGCGAGCGCCAATCACGCAGCGCCTGCCAGGCCTGGTGTGCGGCGGCTGGCGCATGGTCACGCCAGGGTTGGTGATCGAACACCGGCAACGCTGGCGCCGCCAGAATCCGCTGCCGACCGTCATTGAAACTTGCCCGCAACATCGGGTGCCGCGCCTGCACACACTTGACCGCCGCTTCCAGGCGCCGCGGGTCAATGCCCTGGCAATCGAACTCCAGCCACGCGTGGCAACTGATATTGCCCAGCACCTCGTCAGGCCCGCGCCCCAGCCAGTACGCCTGTTGCACGGCGCTCAGTGCAAAGCTGTCATCCGGCGCTGCCAACGGCGCAGCATCGGTTACCCGGTGCTGCGGCACCTGGCCCTGCAACAATTCCAGCCACGCCGCCAGGCAGGGTTGTGCGCTGAGTTGGGCAAAGTCGATGTGCAAGCCGTGACTGCGCAAACGTTCCTGCAGGTACATCAGGCGGATGGAATCGAGCCCGCAGCCGAGGAGGTTTTCCTCATCGCCCAGGTTGTGGATGTCTGCCGTGGTGGCGCCCAGCAACTGGGCGAGGTGTTCGATCAGCCATGTGCGCAGTGAGGGGGTGTCTGCTGTTGTCAGCTCGCTCATGAAAAGCTTCCTGTGACCCGTCTGGATAAAGTCCCTGGCTCACCAAGATGGAAGCCATTCTCAATTGGAACTCTATCGCAAGCAGGTTTTCAGAAAGCGCTCAGGGCTTTAGATGCACGGGCCTTTTCATTCGATTCAGAGACACCGACCCACGCTCAACGGATCTCGCTGGGTGATACGCCGTAGCGTTTACGAAAGGCAATCGAGAAATGCGCCGGGCTGAACCCCACGCCGTAAGCGACGGTGGAGACGTTGCTTTCCTCGTCGCTGAGCATGCGGTGGGCTTCGCTGAGGCGATGCTCGTGCAGGTAGCCGAACACACTGGTGCCAAACACCTTGCGAAAGCCCGCGGTGAGTTTGCGCGGGCTCATGCCCACATGGCTGGCCAGGGCGTTCAGGCTCGGCGGCTCCAGCAACGAGCGCACCAGGCGATCGCGTGCGGCGTGGACACGCTCCACGTCAGAGGAGGTAATGCGCAGCTTTTGTTCCGGCTGACCCCGTTCACCGAGCAAAAATTGCGCGCTCAGGGCAGTCAGCTCCAGCGCTTTGCCACCCAGGTACAACGAACGGCTCGGGCCCTGCATCGGGCACGTCGCAATCTGTGTGGCAAGCGCCTGCATCGCGCGTGGCGCCGGGCGCACCATCATGTACGGGTCGCCGCCACCACTGGTCAACAACTTGCGCGGGGCCATGCCGAGGTGGCGGTCGAGGGATTCCAGGTCCAGTTGCACGATGGTGTAGCGCAGCGGCGTGGAGGTGCCGTAGATCTGCGACGAGGTGAACTCGCCGTCATTGACGATGGTGCACAGGCTGGGCCCCTTGATCGATTGCTCGCTGTGCCCGGGAATGCGGCACGACAACTCACCGCTCTGCACCAGGATCAATTTGAGGCCGCGCTCCAACGGGTCTTCCACCCAGTTTTCGCTCTGTGACCACAGCGTGCCGGTGACCAACGTCATGTGCGGTTCCAGGTAGACCGTGCCGGGTTGGTTGCCCTTGGGTTCGGCCTGCGTCTCTTGGTGGCTGGGAGCGATGATCGTAATAGTCATTGGGTTTTCCCTTGATCCTTTAAGGCCATTACGCGGGGCCTGACCTGAGTGAGGAGGAGGCTTTTAAACCGTAAACCTCCCTGTTTAAAGCCGCTGTGTATTTCATCTAATGAAAAAGTCACAGGTCCGAAAGCCTTGGCGTTGAGAAGCTGCCGGCGAAAGACAATGATAATAGATCTCATTTGGACATTTGTAGCCAATTATTTCTACAAATAGGGGATTCCATGTCATTGCACACCTGCGCACGCGATTCAGACACCGTTGACGATGCGCCAGACTGGCCCGCCGCGTTCGCCGAACGCTACCGGCAGGCCGGTTACTGGCAAGACCAAACGTTCGCCCAGGCGCTGGAGGCGGTGGCTGCACGCACCCCATCGGCGATTGCCATCACCGACGGCCCGTTGCATCTGAACTACCGCAGCCTGGCGGACCGTTGCCGGCGCCTGGCTGGCGGATTGCGTGCGCTGGGGGTGGCAGCTGGCGATAACGTGGTGGTGCACTTGCCCAACGGCAGCGCGTTTATCGAAGTGTGCTTTGCGCTGTTCCGCCTCGGCGCCCGGCCGATCCTCGCCCTGCCCGCCCATCGTCAGCACGAGATCGGCGGTTTTTGCAGGTTTGCCCTGGCCACGGCCTACATCGGCTGCGCCGAACTGGACGGCTTCGACTGCCGTGAAATGGCGCGTCAGTTGGCCGCCCAGAGCATGCATCTGCGCCACGTGGTGATCGACGGGGACGCGCAGGCATTCATCGCCTTGAGTACGCTGTATCACCACGAGCCGCTGGAGCAGGACGCCGGTCACCCTGACGCCGTGGCGTGTTTCCAGCTCTCGGGCGGCACCACCGGCACGCCCAAGCTGATCCCGCGCCGCCACGCCGAATACCTCTATAACGTGCGCGCCAGCAGCGAGGTGTGTGGCCTGGACGCGCGCACGGTGTACCTCACCGCGCTGCCCATGGCGCACAACTTCACGCTGTGTTGCCCGGGCGTCATCGGCACCCTGCTGGCCGGTGGGCGTGTGGTGTGTACGCGCCGCTGCGACCCCGAAAGCTGCTTCGCGCTGATCAGCGAGCAACGCGTTACCGTCACCGCGCTGGTGCCGCCGCTGGCGATGTTATGGCTGGACGCCCAGGCCCAGCGCCAGGCCGACCTGTCGAGCCTGCGCCTGCTGCAAGTCGGCGGCGCAAAGCTGCTCGGCAGCGCAGCGGCCCGCGTCACGCCGACCCTGGGCTGCACCTTGCAACAAGTGCTGGGCATGGCCGAGGGCTTGCTGTGTTTTACCCGCCTGGACGATCACCCCGATCACCTGCTGCATACCCAGGGCCGCCCGCTGAGCGCCGATGATGAAATTCGCATTGTCGATGAACACGGCCAAGCGGTGCCCGACGGCGAGGTCGGCGAGCTGCAGGTGCGCGGGCCATACACCATTCGTGGCTATTACCGCCTGCCCGAGCACAATGCCAAGGCGTTTACCGCCGACGGTTTTTATTGCAGCGGTGATCGGGTCCGGCGCACCGCCGAGGGTTATCTGGTGGTTGAAGGTCGCGACAAGGACCAGATCAACCGTGGCGGCGAAAAGGTCGCCGCCGAAGAAGTCGAAAACCTGCTGATCAGTCATCCGCAGGTGCACGACGCTGCGCTGGTGGCGATGCCGGATGCGGTGCTGGGCGAATCCACCTGTGCGTTCATCGTCGCCCGCGACCCGGCGCCGTCGGCGTTTGCGCTCAAGCAGCACTTGCGTGGCCAGGGCCTGGCCGCGTTCAAGGTGCCGGACCGCATCGAATTTATCGCGCAGTTCCCGCACACCGGCGTGGGCAAAGTCAGCCGCAAGGACCTGCGCGAACGCCTGCGCCAGGCCTGGTTGCAGAGCGCCGCGTCGTGAGCCGCTGGATCCGCGCCTACCGCCTGACACCCATGCCGCGCTGGCGCCTGGTGTGTTTTGCGCATGCCGGGGGCAGTGCGAGTTTCTTTCGTGACTGGGTCAACGCCCTGCCTGCCGACATCGACCTGTTGGCCATCCAGTACCCGGGCCGCGAAGACCGTTTCAGCGAGCCGTGCCTGACTGACATGCAGCGCCTGGCCGACGGCGCCGCCCATGCCTTGCAGGGTTACTCCGACCGGCCACTGGCGTTGTTCGGTCACAGCCTGGGTGCGGTGGTGGCGTATGAAGTGGCCGCACGCCTGGAGCAACGCGCAATCGCTGTCGACCACCTGTTCGTGTCCGCCCATCCGGCACCACACCGCCAGCGCGGCGGGCACCTGCACCTGGGGCCGGATGCGGCGTTGCTCGACGACGTGCGGCGCTTGTCCGAGCGGCCCAACCCATTGCTGGACGACCCGGCCCTGTGCGAACTGTTCCTGCCGGGCCTGCGCGGTGACTACCGCGTGGTTGAAACCTATACCTGCGCGCAACCGCAGCCGCTCAACAGCCGCATCACGGTGTTCTATCCCGAGCAAGACCCGGAAATCGAGCTGGATGAAGCCCATGCCTGGCAAGCCGCCAGTCACCAGCCACTGCACCTGCAGCGCTGGCCCGGCGGCCACTTTTACCTGATCGAGCAACGCCAGGCACTTATCGACGCTATCGCCGCGACGCTGCTGACCCTATCGCCCGCCCTGAAGGAAACCTGTTGATGAAAACACCCGACGCCTGTGATGGCCTGCCGGACATCCGTCACGCCATCGATTCACTGGACCACCAGATCATCGAACTCATGCGTCAACGCATGGCTTACGTCAAAGCCGCTGCACATTTCAAACCGAGCGAAAGCAGCATTGCCGCGCCTGAACGCGTGGCCCAGATGCTCCCGCAACGCCGCGAATGGGCCGAGCAAGCCGGGCTGGATCCGCACTTCATGGAAACCCTGTTCGCCCAGATCATCCACTGGTACATCGGCCAGCAAGTGCTGCATTGGCGCGCAACGAGAACACCGGCATGAGCGCCTTTACGCAGCTGGAGGGCCATGCCGCCGGCCTGACCGAAGTGTTCGAATGCGCTCGCCAGCGTGCTATCGAACACGGCAAACCCGTGCTGGCCAGTTATGCGCTGAACATCACCGCGCTGGACCTGCTGGCGCTGTTCGAACGTGTCGACGAGCCGCACGCCGAGTGCCTGTTCTGGCGCGCGCCGGAAGATGACAAAAGTCTGTTCGGCTGGGGCGTGGCGGCTGAACTCATCGGCGCCGGTGCTCAACGTTTTGCCACGGTGGATGCGCAATGGCGGGACTGGCTCGAAGGCGCCGTGGTCCACGGCCCATTGGCGCCGACGGTGTGCGGCGGCTTTCGGTTTGATCATCAGGTCAAGGCCAGCCCTGCGTGGCAGGGCTTTGGCGATGCCTCGCTGCTGTTGATGACGCTGTTGCTGGTGCGCGACGGCGATGCCTGCTGGTTGCTGTGCCAACAACGGGTGGCGGCCGACGATGTGGCGCAGCGCTGCTGCGAGCACGTGTTGAATCAATGGAACGCGCTGATGGACCGCTACGTGTCCGGCCCACGCCCCACGGCGGCGCCCCACCACACCCGTGACCAGTGCCTGCCGCGCGCGTGCTGGGAAAGCAAAATCGCCCACGCCCTCGATGTGTTGCGCGACACCCCATTGCAAAAGGTGGTGCTGGCGCGAGAAGTGCTCAGTGAGTTTTCCCGGCCTATCAATGCCGGCCGCACCCTGGCGACCCTCGCCAGCAATGACCCCGGCGCTTATTTGTTTGCCTTTCGCCGACACCAGGCGTGCTTCATCGGCGCGTCTCCCGAGCGCCTGGTCAAGCTGCACAATGGCCACCTGCAAACCCTTGCGCTGGCGGGCACCACCCGCCGCGACCCCAACCCTGAGCACGACACGCAACTGGCGCACGCGCTGCTCGCCTGCGAAAAGAACCAGCACGAACACGCGGTGGTGGTGCAGATCATCCAGCGCGACCTCGCGCCGTGGGTGGCCCCGCTGCAGGTTCCGCCCGCGCCGCATATCAAGCGCCTCAGCCGCGTGCAACACCTGGCCACGCTGATCGAAGGGCCGCTGCACCCGCGGCGCAGTTTGCTGGACATGGTTGCGCTCCTGCACCCGACACCCGCGGTCGGTGGCCATGAACGCCAACAGGCGCTGGAGCATATCCGCCAATTCGAGGGTTTTGATCGTGGCTGGTACGCGGCGCCGCTGGGTTGGCTGGACGCACATGGCAATGGCGAATTCATCGTCGGCCTGCGCAGCGCCCTGTTAAAGGGCAACCAGGCTCGCCTGTTTGCGGGGTGCGGGATCGTGGAGCACTCCGACCCTGCCTGCGAATACGACGAAACCTGCATCAAACTGGCCGGCATGCGTGCGGCGCTGCAACGCTGACTGCGCGCCCGGTGCTTGAATCAAGACCTGTGCAGGCCTACCCTGCACACGGAAAACTCACCCTTCGAGTCAGGAAGACCTTACATGTGGGACGGCAGCGTTACTTTTGGCGATTCATGGGCCGGTTACATCGGTCGCGCGGATCAGAACTCTGCCCATTCCCATGTCGCCATTCAGCTGTGCATCGGCGTGCACCAACCGGTCACCCTGGAACTGCCCGGCCAGTTGATCCGCGCGGCGGGAGTGATCATCGGCCCCAACGTCGAACACCGCGCCGTGGCCGACAGTCATCCGGTGGCGTTTGTGTACGTCAATCCGGACACACCACTGGGCCGTGCACTCAACGCATTGCTGCAAGACAATGGCATCGCCCTGGCCAGTGACGAACTGCTGGAGTGCTTTCGCCGTACCACCTCCCTGCCCCAGTTTGTCGACGCGCTCGCGCGTTTGCTGGCGATTACGCCGCCCATCGACCAACGCCTCTATAAAGCCTTGAACATCCTGCGCCTGGACCGCGACGGTCCCGGTTCCGTCAGCCGCGCCGCCAATGCGGTCGGCCTGTCCAGCCCGCGCCTGCGGTGTGTGGCGACGCACCAGATGGGCGTTTCCCTGTCCCAATGGATCATCTGGAACAAACTCGAGCGCGCCTCCAAATCCCTGGCCGGCGGCGCCAGCTTGTCGGACGCCGCCGCCGATGGCGGGTTCTCCGACCAGGCGCACCTGGCGCGCATGATGCGCCGCATGATCGGCATGACCCCGCTCACGGCGGCCAAGGTTTTGCGCAAGACAAGCGTTTCGTTCAAGACGCGGTGATATCAAAAGGCCAATATCGATCGCATCTTATTCGCGAAAACGTTAAGCGCTGACTGCCTTCCCCCAACGCACGTCAGCGCCACCGAAAGTGGATACAAGAGTGTTCGCCAGGGGCACGTGTGCCTGGGATTCGGCGGAACGCACCGTTAATTCTTTCGATGAGTCCGCAGGAAGCGTCCTACATGTCAGAACAGCAAAAATTAACCGTCCTTCTCACAGGAGGCTCGGGCGTACTCGGCGAGTCACTGATCGACTGCCTGGCAGAGGATTTCAACCTGGTCTGCCTGGCGCGCAAAAGCCGCATCCGCCACCCGCAGGTGCAAGTGCTCAGCGGTGATATCTGCCGCCCCCGGCTGGGGCTGGCTGCCGAGGATTATGAAGCGCTCCTGCAGCGCGTCGACTGGGTCATTCACGCCGCAGCGGTTACCCGCATGGATGGCGACATCGACCAGATTTTTTCGGTCAATTACCTGGGTACCGAGAACGTCGTGCGCTTTGTGCAGCAAGCCAAGGTGCCGCTCTACCACATCAGCACCGCCTTCACCCACCCATGTGACTACTACGAAGGCGTGCAGGCCGAGACGCCGTACGAAGTCGCCAAGCGCCAGGCCGAAACGCTGGTGCGTTCTTCCGGTATCGACGTGTCGATTTTTCGCCCGTCAATCATCATCGGCAATTCCGACACCGGGCACATGCCCAACTTCCAGGGTTTTCACATGACCATGGGGCTGATGATGTCCGGCGTGCTGCCTATCGTGCCCTGTCCGCCTGCCGGCTACATCGACCTGATTGCCCGCGACGTGGCGGCGCAGGCAATTGCCAACGCCTTGCACCGGCGCTTGATCGGCGCGGACTACTTCCTCACCAGCGGCCCACAGGCGCTGGACCTCACCGGCCTGCTGGACCTGATGTGCGAGTCCATGCAAGCCCAGGCGCAACCGTTCACACGGCCTCGTTGCATGGCGCCGGACATCTATGAACGCCTGATCCGCCCGGTGTTTCTGCCGGCACTGACCGGTGCCGTCCAGGCGGCACTGGGTCGCGCCAACCAGCTGTGCCGCTATGCCTGCCTGCGCACGCCGCTGCCCACTTCGTTGCCCGAGTTGCTCGGTGAGCCGGCCTTCGGTGCACGCGACGTCAGCCGCGAATTGCTGCTGTCACTCAATCACTTGGCCCCCAAGCTCGGTGCCTTGACGCGGATGCTTAAACAGCCGGTTCCACCTGTCGCAGAGGCATCCGTGGCATGAACTCGCACCTGACAGAACTGGAACCCGCCGCCGACGCCGAACAGATTGACCAGTATTTTCGCCAGCATGTGAACTCGGGCTACGCACGCCTCGCGTCCTTGATGAACCTGCCGATCGAACACTCAAGCCAGGGCGTCTACATCTATGACAGCCAAGGCCGCCAGTACCTGGATGCCGGCGGCTATGGGGTGTTTTTCCTCGGCCACGGCCATCCGGTTGTCGTGGATGCCGTGACCCGCCAACTGCAGCAAAACGCGCTGGCCAGCAAGCTGTTGCTCAACCCGCAACAAGCCTTGGCCGCGCAAGCGCTGGCAGCGCGTTGCCCGGGCAACCTGGACTACGTGTTCTTTTGCAATTCGGGCGCCGAAGCCACCGAAGCCGGCCTGAAACTCGCCCGGCTTAACGGCTGCCGTCGCACGCTGTCGACACTCGGCGGTTTCCACGGCAAGACCCTCGGCGCGCTGGCCGTTACCGGCCGCGAAAGCTACCGCGAACCGTTCAGTGGCCTGCTCAGCGAAAGCGCATTCGTGCCGTTCGGCGACAGCGCCGCGCTGGAACAGCAACTGCTCGCCTCGCCGGAAAAAGCCTGCGTGATTCTCGAGCCGATCCAGGCCGAAGCCGGCGTGATCCTGCCGCCACCGGGTTACCTGACGCGGGTACGCGAGCTGTGTGACCAGTACGGCGCCGTGCTGATCATCGACGAAATCCAGTCCGGGCTGGGCCGTACCGGCCATTGGTGGGCGTGCGACCAGGAACAGGTGGTGCCCGACATCATGCTGGTCGGCAAAAGCCTGTCCGGCGGCTGCGTGCCGGTCAGCGCCATGGTCGCCAGCGCGGCCATTTATGCGCCGTTCAACCGCAACCCCACGGTGCACACCTCCACCTTTGGCGCCAACCCGCTGGCCATGGCGGCCGTGCAGGCCACGCTGCAGGTGATGGTGCAAGAGGACCTGGTGGCGCGGGCACGGCTGCTGGGCCAGGACCTGCACGCACGTTTCAGCGCGCTGTTGCAGCGCATGGGCCTGGCCGAGCGCGTCACGCTGCGCAGTGCCGGCTTGCTGCTGGGCTTTGAGTTCAGCGACGCCTCGATTGCCGCGAACATGGTCATGGCCCTGATCGAGCAGCACATCATCGTGTGCCACTCGCTCAATGACCACCGCGTCGTGCGGCTTACACCGTCGCCGTTGCTCACCACCCAGGACTGCAACTGGTTGATCGAGGGATTCGCCCAGGCGCTCACCACCTCTGTCTCACCCCTTTGATCTTTGGAGTTACCCCATGCAAGAAGTCAATGTCCAGGCACATATCCCCCATGCCTGCGCTGATGAAGTCTTCGCCGTGATCAGCGACTTCAGCCACTACGTCGAGCTGTGCGACTCGGTGCGCAATATTACCATCAACAAGGTCAGCGACGACGTGTCGTTCACCTCCTGGGAGGTCAACTTCCACAGCGGCATTCTCAAGTGGCAGGAGCGCGACACGTTCAACGCCCAGACCCGCGAGATTCACTTTGAGCAAATGGCCGGCGATGTCGATCACTTCTCCGGAACCTGGCAAGTCCTGCCCGATGGCAAGGACGCGATTATCACCTTCACCTCGCGCTTTGACCTGGGCCTGCCGATGCTCGCCGACATGCTCGACCCCGTCGCGCAGAAGGCCATTCGCGAAAACATCCACTCGATCATCACCGGCCTGTTCCCGGCGAGCTACCTGAAGGCCTGAGCCATGTCACTGTCATTGTTAAACCGCTCGCGCGCCTTGCTTGACCGCTACGCCCCGGAATTTGACGCGCGCCTGGCCGCCCTCGCCGTCGCCGAACGCGAGGCGCCCGAGAGCAGCGTCATTGCCCTGTTCAAGCAACACGGGCCGGTCGGGTTGCTGGTCAACCGCGCCGCCGGTGGGCTGGGTGCAGGCATCCTCGATGCCGTGCATGTGCAGATCGCCCTGGGCGCGCGTTCGCCCTCGCTGGCGGTGGCCAGCACCATGCACCAGTTTTCGGTGGCGAGCCTGTTGGCGCTCACCCAAAACGGGGGCGGCGCCGAAGGCCTGTTGCTGGCGGCCGTTGCACAGAATCGTTTGTTGCTGTCCTCGGGGTTTGCCGAGGGCAACTCGGGCGCGGGCATCCTCGACTCGAACATGCAGGCCGTGCACACCCCCGAGGGCGTGTTGCTCAGTGGCAGCAAAAAGCCCTGCTGCCTCGGCCGCTCGATGGACTTGCTCACCGCCAGCTATACCCGCCAGACCCCACAGGGCGAAGAGCTGATGGTGGCGTTGATTCCCGCCAACGCGCCAGGCATCAGCCGCGCGCCGTTCTGGCAGAACAGCGCGCTGGCCGCTGCCGAAAGCATCGAGGTACGCCTCAATGAAGTGCTGGTGCCCGAACGCATGCTGTTTTCCGCCGGCTACAAGCACCTGTTGGGCGACGTGCAAACCGTCGGTTTCATCTGGTTCGAACTGTTGATTTGCGCGTCCTACGTGGGTGCCTGCGCCGGCCTGATCGAGACGGTGACCGACGCAGGACGCTGGACCGCGCATCACCGCGTGGACCTGGCGGCCAACCTGCAATTGGCAATCAGCGCGCTGGAAGGCGCGGCGCTGGATATCGAGCGCAACCCCCAAGACCTGCCGAACGTGCTGGCCCGTCTACTGCTGGTGCGTTACGGCATCGAGCAGCTGCTGACCGAGCTGTCGGACCAGGCCCACGCGATGCTCGGCGGCATGGCATTTATCACCAGCAACCAGAGTTCGAATGGGTTGATGGCCTGCCGCGGCCTGCAATTTCACCCGCCGGCGAAGATCTCGATGGCGAGCAACCTCGACACCTATTTGTCCCACTCAACCTTCAGCATCGCCGGAGCGCACCCATGAACCTGCTCGGAAAAATCATCGTCATCAGCGGCTGCGCGCGTGGCCTGGGCCATGCCGCCGCCCGCAAACTCAAGCAACAAGGCGCCACGGTGATTGGCCTGGACATTCTGGCGCCGCAGGAAGCGGAACTGCTGGACGGTTTTTATCAGGTCGACCTGTGCGACCGCAGCGCGCTGGCGTCGGTGATCGGCGCCATCTCCACCGATTTCGGCGACATCGACATTCTGGTCAATAACGCCGGCACGCTGACCCTGGAACGCGGTGAAACCGGCGTCACCGACGAAGTCATCCGCGCAGTGGATGTCAACCTGTTCGCACCGTGGCAGTTGGTGGCCGGGTTCTTGCCGGGGCTGCTGCGCAAACGCGGCAAAGTGGTCAACGTATCCTCGCTGTTCGCCCTGGTGAATGCGCCTTATGTGGCCGCGTACGCCGCCAGCAAACGCGCGTTGAGCGCCTACTCGGACGTGCTGCGCATGCAGTATCGCGGGCAGCTGGATGTGGTCACGGTGTACCCGGGGTTCATCGACACGGCGATTCACTTGCCGGCCCAGCGGGTGGGGCTGTCGGTCAAGCGCCTGGTGACCTTCAAGCGGGGTGACAAGACCCTGCTGTCTCTGGAAGAAAAACTCGATGCAGCCTCTGACGGCCTGGTGCGCGCCTGCCGCACAAACGGCTTGCGCAATCGCGGGCTGACCTTCATGGGCACGCTGGCCATGTACACCGCGCGCATCGCGCCAAGTGTGGTCGACGCCTTTATCGCCATGCGCCTGCGCACGCTCACACGCGGCGGGCACCTGGCGCTCAAACCTGAACTGATCGAGTAACGCCTCGCCAATGGCCAGACAACTGCACCCCAAGCCCCAGGTCCGTCTCGACCGCGCCTTGTTCAAGGCGCGCACGGGCGAGTCGCTGCTGATCATCGCTTACGCGGTGTGCCTGTACCTGCTGCCCCTTGCCCTGTTTGTGTGGGTGGCAAACACGGCGCCCACCGTGTGGGTGCTGCTGTGTTCGCCCTTGCTGGTGGTGGCCGGGTACGGATTGTTTCTGCAAGCGATCCTTGGGCATGAAGGCTTCCACTTCAACCTGAGCGGTAACCCGATGCACAGCTGCTACCTGGGCATTCTTACCAGTTCGCTGCTGCCGGGGTTTTGCGTGACCGGTTACTTCGTCGACCATTGGCAACATCATCGCTACAGCAACAGCGCAAAAGACCCGGACTATCGGCACTTCTCGCGCTATCGCACGCTGGCAAGCCGCATCGCGCTGTCGCGTTTGCTCGCAACCTCGAACTACCTGCACGCCACCGTGCGGCTGGCGTTCGGCCCACTGAGCAGCCCTTCGCCGCTGCCCTTGAGCGCGGCGCAGGTGCAACGGCTGGCGCGCTGCAACATCGCCTGCCAAGTGGGCTGGTTGTGCGTGTACGCCGTGGCGCTGTGGCAGATCGACGGGTTGCTGCTGGGGTTTTGCGGAAGCCTGGCGGTGGCGTTTCTGGTGTCGGCCTTCAATGCCTATCAGGAACATGCGTTCAGCGAAGGCGATGAACCACCGCCTGCGCGCTCGCGCACCTCGCGGCTGTGCACCTGGCTGCACGCCGGCGCGAACTTTCACCTGGAGCATCACTTTTATCCCGCGGTGCCGTGCTGGCGACTGCCAAAAGTGCACCGCCAACTGCTGGACGCGGGCTGGTACACAGACCGGCAGTACTTGTTGGAAAAGCACTTCGTCGCGTCCTTCAAGTACGCCACCAGCCGCCACCCCTACCGTGGAGACACGGTAAACGACTGAACACTCACTCAAACATTCCGAATGGATTTTCCCGCCTGAAGACTCAGGCTGCAGGAGCATGTATGCCTTTTGATATCGACAGCCACATCGAAACCGAACGCGAGCAGTTATTCAGCCACCCGTTGTTCGCCACTATCCGCACGGTTGAAGACGTGCGCACGCTGATGGAATTCCATGTGTTCGCCGTGTGGGATTTCATGACCTTGCTCAAGCGCATCCAGCGCGACCTCACCTGCGTCGAGTTGCCGTGGGTGCCGCCGGTGCACATCACCGCCGCGCGCTTGATCAATGAAATCGTGGTGGGCGAAGAAACCGACGAACACCCGGACGGCGGCTTTATCAGCCACCTGGACCTGTACCTCACGGCCATGGATGAAATCGGCGCCGACAGTTCAGTGTTCCGGCGTTTCCTCGCTGCCATCCAGGCCCAGGTGCCGCTGGCCAAGGCGCTCAGCGACCGCGACATTCCGCTGGCCGCCAAAGTGTTCATGTGCCAGACCCTCGATGTCGCGCAGCACGG
Source organism: Pseudomonas sp. NFX183 (assembly GCF_047943075.1). Classification (NCBI taxonomy): domain Bacteria; kingdom Pseudomonadati; phylum Pseudomonadota; class Gammaproteobacteria; order Pseudomonadales; family Pseudomonadaceae; genus Pseudomonas; species Pseudomonas sp. NFX183. The sequence goes on from NZ_CP181333.1 coordinate 5,643,566, forward strand.
CTCGACCGAAGCGGTGCTGGCGTACTTCTTCTTTGGCCGTGAAGACATCATCCCCGACATGTTCGGCCGCCTGCTGTCGCAATGGTCGGTGAGTGAAACCGAGGTGCCGATGCTCACGTATTACCTCAAGCGCCACATCGAAATGGACGGCGACGATCACGGCCCGGCGGCCAAGCGCATCATCGCCGAAATCGTCACCACGCCCGCGCAACACCAGCACATGATCGAAAGCGCCAAGACCGCGATCAACTCGCGCATCGACCTGTGGGATGGCGTGCATCACTTCCTCCAGGAAAAAGCGCAACGCGCCACGGACCGCCCTGTGCGTCAGGTTGAACACAGCGTCTGAGCCTCGCATGAACACAGGGAGTAGGACATGACCAAAGGCAAGCTTATAAAAATGACACTGTGCGTCGCCGTGGTGGGCGGGTTGCTGCTGCTCGGCTGGCAGCGCTGGCAGTATTCCAGCGCCTACGTGAGCACCGACAACGCGGAACTCGACGGCGTAATCATCCCGGTGCGGGCCAAGCTGTCGGGTGTGGTGATGAGCGTGCCGGTGATGGATAACGTCACCGTGCAAAGCGGTGACCTGCTGTTTCAGATACGCGACAGCGAATATCAATACCAGGTGCAGCAGCGCGAAGCACAGTGGCAAGCCTTGCTCGCCGCTGCCGGACGCAGCGGCAGCCCGGGTGCGCTGGACAGCCAGATTCTCGGCGCAGTTGCCATGCGCCAGGCCGCACAAGCGGCGCTGGCACAGTCCAGCGCCAACCTTGAGCAGGCGCGCAACGACTACCAGCGCGCCCGGCGCCTGGGCGCCCAGGGTGTGCTGAGCACTCAGGACCTGGAACTGGCCAAAGCGCGTTTCGACGCGTTGAGCCATGCCCAGGAAGCGGCCCGCAGCAATGCCCAGGCCGCCGCGCAAAGCACGCTGGCCAACAAGGCCGAGCTCAAGGTGCAGGACTATCGGATCGCGGCGGCGCAAGCCGAACTCGAGCAAGCCCGCATCAAGTTGCATGACGCCCGCCAGACTGCGCCGGTGCGCAGTATTGTCTCGAAAAAAGAGGTCGAACCCGGCCAGTTCGTGGTCGCCGGCCAGAAGCTCTTGAGCCTGATTGCCACCGACCCGCTGTGGATCACCGCCAACTTCAAGGAAACCCAAGTTGGCCGCGTGCGCGTCGGCCAACACGCCAAGGTCACGGTGGACGCGTTTCCCGGCCACGCCTTCGACGGCGTGGTCGAAAGCCTGGCACCGGCGACCGGGGCGAAGTTCTCGCTGCTGCCCCAGGAAAACGCCACGGGCAACTTCACCAAGGTGGTGCAGCGCGTCCAGGTGCGGATTGCGCTCAAAGACGTGCCGGATGACTACAAGGGCTTGTTGAGCCCCGGCATGAGCGCCTTCGTCGAAGTCGCCACGCCACACAACGCCAGCCAAACGCTATGAGGTCGCCGTACCTGATTGCGTTCACCGTGACGCTGGTGTCGATGATGGAGTTGCTGGACGTCACCATCGTCAACGTCGCGATTCCCAGCCTGATGGGCACCTATGGGGCGTCGGTCGATGAAATCTCGTGGGTCTCCACCGGCTACGTGGTGGCCAACGTGGTGATTCTGCCGGTCAGCGGCTGGTTGTCTGCCTGGTTCGGGCGGCGCCGGTATTACCTGGTCTCCACCGCCGTGTTTGTGCTGGCGTCGGTGGGCTGCGCGTTCTCCGCTGAGCTGTGGCAACTGGTGGCATTTCGCGTGCTGCAGGGGTTGGCGGGCGGCGGCTTGCTGGGGATTTCCCAGGCGATCATCTACGACGTGTTCCCCAAGGAAAAGGTCAGCAGCGGCATGGCGCTGTACGGCGTCGGCGTAATGATGGGGCCGACCCTTGGGCCGACGGTCGGTGGTTACCTGATCGACACCTTGTCATGGCACTGGATCTTCCTGATCAACGTGCCCATCGGTGCCGTGGCCCTGTTGCTGTGCTGGCTGTGTATCGGCGATTCGGCCAACGAGCAAAAACCCAGCAGTGTCGACTACAGCGGTTTCTGCCTGTTGGCGCTGGGGGTCGGCAGTTTGCAGATCCTGCTCGAGCGCGGCGAGCATTGGGACTGGCTGGAATCCAACTGGACGGTGGCCTGCCTGTTGCTCAGCAGCTTCAGCCTGGTGGGTTTTTTCTGGTGGGAACGGCGCGCGGTCAACCCGATCGTCAACGTCGCGCTGTTTCAGAACCGCGAGTTCCTGATGGGCTGCATCTGCGCATTTTGCGTGGGCTTCGGGCTGTACAGCACCTTGTTTATGGTGCCGCTGTTTCTGCAGACGTTGCTGGCGCAAAGCGCGTACCAGAGCGGGCTGGTGATTTTCCCCGGGGCGGTGGCCAGCGCCATCAGTACCTTGGTGATCGGCAAGCTGTCCCAGGAAAACAAGATCGACGAACGCGTGTTCGTGACCTTGGGCATCGTCATGTACTGCTACGCGATGTTCCTGCACACCCAGTTCACCCTCGACAGCAACCCGGACACGCTGTACTGGCCGCTGGTGATCCGCGGGCTGGGCCTGGGCATGATCTTCGTGCCGCTGACCAACCTGGCCATGCGACGCCTGCCGCTGACGTTGATCTCCGGCGCCTCGGGGGTATTGAACCTGATGCGCCAACTGGGCGGCAGCGTCGGCATCGCCATCGCTGCAACGCTGCTCACACGGTTTTCGTGGGAGCGCTATCGCCTGCTCTCCGAGCACGTGACCGAGTCCAGCCTGATCGCCAACGGCTGGGGCGGCGTGGAATCCAACCCGCTGTTCCTTTCGCTCAACCTTGCCAGCCATCAACAAGCCTTGGCCCTGATGCCTTACCTGCAAGCGCGTGAACAAGCGCAAATGCTGGCCTTCAGCATGCTGTTCGGCACCTTGGGCGCCGTTATGGCCATCGGCATTCCCATGGTGCTGATGATGCGCAGAAGCACCCTCAGCCGATAATTTTTTTGTGGAGCACCTACCCTTGCGTATTCCAGGGCTGCATCTAAAACACCTCACCCTGCTCACCTGCCTGGGCGGGCTTGCCCTCGCCTGCTGCCCGACCTCCGTGTCGGCAGAGGACTTGTACCAGCTGTATCAAAAAGCGCTGAGCCACGACATGAAGTTCGCCGCCGCGCAGGCCCAGCAACTGGCCACGGCGGAAAAAGAACCGCAAAGCCGCGCCAACCTGCTGCCGGACCTGTCCGTCACGGGCGGCGCCGCCTGGGTCGATGCCGAGGATTCCAACGATTACCACCGCAACCGCAACAACACCAATGCTTACGCCGTGGTGCTCACTCAGCCGCTGTTGCGCTGGCAGAACGTAATCGCCCACGACCAAAGCAAATTGCTGATCAGCGCCAGCGAAGTGCAGACCGAACAGGCGCGCCAGGACCTGATGCTGCGCGTGGCCCGCGCCTATTTTGATGTGTTGCTCAACCAGGAGCTGTTGAACACCCGCACACAACAACTGCAAACCTTGCAGGAGAGCCAGGACCGCACACGGCGCTTACTGGCCGACGGCGCCGCTACCGCCAATGCGCTCGAACAGGTGCAGGCCAAGTACGACCAGGCCTTCGCCGAGCAGATTGCCGCACGCGGCGCGCTGGACATCGCTACCGAAACGCTCACCCAGTTGACCGCCGCCCAGGCGCGACCGTGGTCGGGCAAGGAGCCGCCATTCAGCGCCCCGGTGCCTGCGGCCATCGGTGAATGGGCAACTACCGCGCAACAAGGCAACCTCGCCGTGCAGCGCGCGCAGATCACCCAGCGCCTGGCCGAAATGGACATCGACAAGGAACAGGCCGGCCACTTGCCGACCCTCGACCTGATCGCCGCCCACGGCCGCTTTGCCTCGGTGGGCGGCGATGTGTACGACGTCACGCTGCCGGAAAACCGCTATAACCAGACCGTGGTCGGGGTCAAGTTGAGCGTGCCGCTTTACGGCGGTGGCCGTACCAGCAGCCGCGTGCGCGAAGCCCATGCGCTGCAAAGCAAGGCTCTGGATGAGGTCGAAGACGCGCGCCGCAACGCCGGGTTGATGGCGCGCCAGGCATACCTGCAAGTTACCAGCGGCATGAGCCAATACCAGGCGCTCAAGCAGGCGCTCAAGTCCAGCCAGGTTAACCTGGCGTCGGTCACCCACGGTTTTGAAGCCGGCTCACGCATCAACACCGACGTGCTGGATGCGCAGCAGAAAGTCACCGACACCCAGCAGCGTCTGGCTCAGCAGCGCTACAGCATCTTGCTGGCCCAATTGAACCTGCTGGCCTCCACCGGCAACCTGAGCGAGGTGCGTTTGCGCGAAGTCAGCCGCCTGCTGGACTGAAAAACCGCGCGGGCGTTCCTTGCAGCCCGCGCAACAGTCTTTTGTCATCACTCCTATTGATAGCTTCCTAACGAAACCCGCATCCTAGAGGGCTAATCTCGCGCTTATATCATTCCGAATGATAGTTACCTTTGCTTCATTCGATTCGTGACATAGCACCTCGCCGCGCATGATCCGCCCATCTCAAATACATTGGCGGATGCAATTCATGGAACAGTCACTCAAACATTTGCGCTTCCCCTTGGCGATTTTGGCCGTGGTGGTGATGAGCGCGTGCGGCAAGACCCCAGAACAAGCGGCCGCCATGCCTCCTGCGAAAGTCAGTGTGGCCAAGGTGCTCGAACAACCGGTCAACGAGTGGGACGAATTCACCGGTCGCCTGGAAGCCCCGGAAACCGTGCAGATTCGTCCGCGCGTGTCCGGCCAGATCGACCAGGTGGCCTTCACCGAAGGCGCCCTGGTGAAAAAGGGCGACTTGCTGTTCCAGATCGACCCGCGTCCGTTCCAGGCTGAAGTGCGCCGCCTCGAAGCCCAGCTTGCCCAAACCAAAGCCGCCGCCACCCGTAGCGATAACGAAGCGCAACGTGGCGACCGCCTGCGTCAGAGCAATGCGATCTCCGCCGAACTGGCCGACTCGCGCACCACCGCCGCCCAGGAAGCCCGCGCCGCAGTGGCCGGGATTCAGGCGCAGCTGGACCTGGCCAAGTTGAACCTGAGCTTTACCCGCGTGACCGCACCGATCAGCGGGCGTGTCAGCCGTGCCGAAATCACCGCCGGCAACCTGGTGACCGCCGACGTCACCGCGCTGACCAGCGTGGTCTCCACCGACAAGGTCTACGCCTACTTCGACGCCGATGAGCGCGTGTACCTCAAGTACACCCAGCTGGCGCGCGAAGGCCGCCGTGGCGCCACCACTCCGGTGTACCTGGGCCTGTCCAACGAAACCGGCAACCCGCACCTGGGCCAGATGAACTTCGTCGACAACCAGGTCAACCCGGCCACCGGCACCATCCGTGGTCGCGCCGTGTTCGATAACAGCAAAGGCGAATACACCCCGGGCCTGTATGCACGCTTGAAGCTGGTCGGCAGCGGCACTTACTCCGCCGTGCTGATCAACGACGAAGCCGTCGGCACTGACCTTGGCAAGAAATTCGTGTTGGTGATGGACGGCGACAAGCCGGCGTATCGCTCGGTGGAACTGGGGCCGAAGATCGAAGGCCTGCGCATCGTGCGCAGCGGTTTGAACAAGGACGACACCATCGTCGTGAAGGGCCTGCAGCGCATTCGTCCGGGCTCGCCTGTGCAACCTGAAACGATCCCGATGGCCAGCAAGGAAACCCTCGCCGCCTTGGCACAACAACGACAAGCGCTTGAAGCCAGCAACCTGGAACAAGTGGCGCCGGATAAAGCCGCGCCAAAAGTTGCCAGCGTCGCGACTCCACGCGGTTAAGGGATACAACTCAAGATGAATTTTTCCAAGTTCTTCATTTCGCGGCCGATCTTCGCAGCGGTGCTGTCGCTGTTGATCCTGATCGCCGGCGCGATCTCGCTGTTCCAACTGCCGATCAGCGAATACCCGGAAGTGGTACCGCCGACCGTCGTGGTACGCGCCAACTTCCCGGGCGCCAACCCTAAAGTCATCGGTGAAACCGTGGCCGCTCCGCTGGAGCAAGCCATCACCGGCGTCGAGAACATGCTGTACATGTCCTCGCAGTCGACCGCCGACGGCAAACTGACCCTGACCATCACCTTTGCCCTGGGCACCGACCTGGACAACGCGCAGGTGCAGGTGCAGAACCGTGTGACACGCACTCAGCCAAAACTGCCTGAGGAAGTCACGCGCATCGGTATCACCGTAGACAAGGCGTCGCCCGACCTGACCATGGTGGTGCACATCACCTCCCCGGATCAGCGCTACAACATGCTCTACCTGTCCAACTACGCGATCCTGAATATCAAGGATGAGTTGGCGCGGCTGGGCGGCGTGGGCGATGTGCAGTTGTTCGGCATGGGCGACTACTCGCTGCGTGTATGGCTGGACCCGAACAAGACCGCCTCGCGCAACCTGACCGCCACCGATGTGGTCACGGCCATTCGCGAGCAGAACCGCCAGGTGGCGGCCGGTGCACTGGGCGCGCAACCTGCGCCCAATGACACCAGCTTCCAACTGTCGGTCAACACCCAGGGCCGCCTGGTCACTGAGGAAGAGTTCGAAAATATCGTGATTCGTGCCGGTGCCAACGGCGAAATCACGCGTTTGAAAGACATCGCGCGAGTTGAGCTGGGTTCCAGCCAGTACGCCCTGCGCTCGTTGATCGACAACCAACCGGCCGTGGCGATCCCGATCTTCCAGCGCCCGGGCTCCAACGCCATCGAGATCTCCAATGAAGTGCGCGCCAAGATGGCGGAGCTCAAGCAGAGCTTCCCGGAAGGCATGGATTACCGCATTGCCTATGACCCGACGGTCTTCGTGCGCGGCTCCATCGAAGCCGTGGTTCACACCCTGTTTGAAGCACTGATCCTGGTAGTGCTGGTGGTGATTCTGTTCCTGCAGACCTGGCGCGCGTCGATCATTCCGCTGGTGGCAGTACCGGTCTCGTTGATCGGTACCTTTGCGGTAATGCACCTGTTTGGCTTCTCGCTCAATGCGCTGTCGCTGTTTGGACTGGTGTTGGCGATTGGTATCGTGGTGGACGACGCCATCGTGGTGGTGGAGAACGTCGAGCGGAACATCGAGCTTGGACTGGAACCGTTCCCGGCCACTGAAAAAGCCATGAGCGAAGTGACCGGCCCGATCATCGCCACCGCGTTGGTACTGTGTGCGGTGTTCATCCCGGCGGCGTTTATCAGCGGCTTGACCGGGCAGTTCTACAAGCAGTTCGCTTTGACCATTGCGATTTCGACGGTGATCTCGGCGTTCAACTCGCTGACCTTGTCCCCAGCCCTGGCTGCCGTCTTGCTCAAGGGTCATAACGCCCCCAAGGACCGTTTCTCCAAGGCACTCGACAAGGTGTTCGGCGGCTGGTTGTTCCGTCCGTTCAACCGGTTCTTCGAGAAAGCCAGCCATGGTTACGTCGGCACCGTACGCCGGGTGATTCGCGGCAGCGGTATCGCACTGTTCCTGTACGCCGGGCTGATGGTGCTGACCTGGTTGGGTTTCGCCCATACGCCCACCGGTTTCGTACCGGCCCAGGACAAGCAATACCTGGTGGCCTTCGCGCAATTGCCGGACGCCGCGAGCCTGGACCGCACCGAAGATGTGATCAAGCGCATGTCGGACATCGCCATGAAGCAGCCGGGCGTGGAAAGCGCCATCGCCTTCCCTGGCCTGTCGATAAACGGTTTTACTAACAGCCCGAACAACGGCATCGTGTTCGTGACCTTGAAGCCGTTCGATGAGCGTAAAGACCCGAGCCTGTCGGCCGGCGCGATTGCCGGTGCACTGAACGGCAAATACAGCAGCATCGAAGAAGCCTACATGGCGATCTTCCCGCCGCCGCCGGTACAGGGCCTGGGCACGATTGGCGGGTTCCGCCTGCAGATCGAGGACCGTGGCAACCTGGGTTACGACGAGCTGTACAAAGAAGTGCAGAACGTCATCACCAAAAGCCGTGGCGTGCCTGAGTTGTTCGGCCTGTTCACCAGCTACACGGTCAACGTGCCGCAGGTCGATGCCGCCATCGACCGCGAAAAGGCCAAGACCCACGGCGTGGCTGTCAGCGACATCTTCGACACCCTGCAGATCTACCTGGGTTCGCTGTATGCCAACGACTTCAACCGCTTCGGGCGTACCTACCAGGTCAACGTGCAGGCTGAGCAACAGTTTCGCCAGGATGAGGACCAGATCGGCCAGCTGAAAGTGCGTAACAACAAGGGCGAGATGATCCCGCTGGCGACCTTTATCAAGGTCAGCGACACCTCGGGCCCGGACCGCGTGATGCACTACAACGGCTTTATCACCGCTGAAATCAACGGCAACGCCGCACCGGGCTACAGCTCCGGCCAGGCCCAGGCCGCGATTGAAAAACTGTTGAAAGAGGAACTGCCCAACGGCATGACCTACGAGTGGACCGACCTGACGTATCAGCAAATCCTCTCGGGCAACACCGCGCTGTTCGTGTTCCCGCTCTGCGTACTGCTGGCGTTCCTGGTACTGGCCGCCCAATACGAAAGCTGGAGCCTGCCACTGGCGGTGATCCTGATCGTACCGATGACGCTGCTGTCGGCCATTACCGGGGTAATCATCTCGGGCGGCGACAACAACATCTTCACCCAGATTGGCTTGATCGTACTGGTGGGCCTGGCGTGTAAGAACGCGATTCTGATCGTCGAATTCGCCAAGGATAAACAGGCCGAGGGGCTCGACCCACTGGCCGCGGTACTCGAAGCCTGCCGCTTGCGTCTGCGGCCGATTCTGATGACCTCGTTCGCGTTCATCATGGGCGTGGTGCCCCTGGTGTTGTCCAGCGGTGCTGGTGCCGAGATGCGCCATGCCATGGGTGTGGCGGTGTTCTCCGGGATGATCGGCGTGACCTTCTTCGGTCTGTTGCTGACGCCAGTGTTCTACGTACTGATCCGTCGCTATGTGGAGCGCCAGGACGCGCGCAAAGCGGCCAAGGCCTTGAAGCTGGAGACACAGCAATGAGCGTGAAAGTCTTTCTACCGAGCTTGCTGGTGCTGGCGCTGAGCGCCTGTGCCGTGGGCCCGGACTACAAAACCGAGAAGCTGGAGGCGGCCAACATCACGGCCGCCGCCGACACCAAAAGTTATGACCACGCCAAGTACGAAGGCATCTGGTGGCAGCAGTTCGACGACCCGACCCTCGACCAACTGGTGACCCAGTCGTTGAGCGGTAACCGCGACTTGCGCGTAGCCTTTGCCCGTCTGCGAGCGGCGCGTGCGATTCGCGATGACGCGGCCAACGACATCATGCCGGTGGTCACCAGCCGGGCCAGCAGCGACGTGGGCAAAGGCCAGATCCCGGGCCAGACCACCAAGCGCGTCAACAGCGAGCGCTACGACCTGGGCCTGGACATGGCCTGGGAAGTGGACTTGTTCGGCCGCATCCGCCGCAACCTGGAAGCCAGCGATGCTGACCAACAAGTTGCTGAAGCCGACCTGTACCAACTGCAAGTCACCATGATTGCCGAACTGGTGGACGCCTACGGTCAACTGCGCGGTGCGCAATTGCGTGAACGCATCGCCCTGGACAACCTGAAGAACCAGCAGGAGTCGCGCACCATTACCGTCAGCCTGCGCGATGCCGGCGTCGGTGATCAGCTCGACGTAGAACGCGCCGACGCGCGCCTGGCGGCCGTTGAAGCCAGCGTGCCGCAACTGCAGGCCGAGCAAGTGCGCGAGCGCAACCGCATCGCCACCCTCCTCGGCCAGCGCCCCGACAAGCTGAGCGTGGACCTGAGCCCCAAAGACCTGCCGGCGATTGCCAAGGCGCTGCCCATCGGCGACCCGGGGCAACTGCTGCAGCGTCGCCCGGACATCCTCAGTGCCGAACGCAAACTGGCGGCCGCCACCGCGCGTATCGGCGTGGCCAAGGCCGACCTGTTCCCACGGGTCAGCCTCAGCGGCTTCCTCGGCTTCACGGCCGGGCGCGGTTCGCAGATCGGGTCCGCCGCAGCGAATGCCTGGTCGCTTGGCCCAAGCATCACCTGGGCGGCGTTTGACCTGGGCAGCGTGCGAGCGCGGTTGCGCGGCGCGAACGCCGAGGCCGATGGCGCCCTGGCAACCTATGAGCAACAAGTGCTGCTGGCGTTGGAAGAATCGGAAAATGCTTTCAGTGATTACGGCAAACGCCAGCAGCGCCTGGTCTCGCTGATCCGTCAGAGTGAATCAAGTCGCGCGGCGGCCGACCTTGCGGCGATCCGCTACCGCGAAGGCACGGTGGATTTCCTGGTGCTGCTTGACGCGCAACGTGAGCGCCTGGCCGCTGAAGACTCCCAGGCCCAGGCCGAAGTGGACTTGTATCGCGGGATTGTCGCGATCTACAAGGCCCTCGGTGGTGGCTGGCAGCCGGACACGGTGGTCGCCAGCAGCAAATGATGTAAAGCGCTCCTTTGGTTGGTCGCATCCAGCCAATTTTTAGCCCCACGCCCCCTTCGGTCGTGGGGCTTTTTTTATGCCTGAGTCGCCAGGGTTAACGCCAAGGTTGTGCTTCAATTTTTCACAGTGATGACGTCACAAGGAAACAGAACCCTGCAGTTTCATGGCGTGTTTGCTACATGGCGCTGCTTGACCCTGCGGCCTATAAGCAAGCAGTGGCGGACGCCGGCTGCACCGCCGACGATCGACGCTGCGCACAGTGTGTGGGGCCAGGCGCCTCTTGAGCCAGCGTCAGCGTGCGAGGACCATCGCGAAGTAGCCAAACACCGTCAGCAAAATGCCCGACACCGCATACGCCACAGGAAAACCAATCCAGGGCACGCTGCTGTCGATTTCCTTGGCGGCCTCACGCGCCGGCCCGGAGTGGCTACGCGCGCCCGCCACGCCGCCCATCAGGATCGCCGGGTTGATCTTGAACACATGAAACCCCAACGCCCAGACGATAAACGGCGGAACGGTGCACGCGACAAAGCCGAGCACAAAGACCTTCAACGCGATGATCGGGCTGATTTGTGAAACCAGGTTAGCGCCGGCGTTCACCCCCACGATTGCGACAAAGAAAATCAGCCCCATGTCTTCAAGAATGTTGCGGGCGGCGTTGGGTGTATTACCAAAAAAGCGCACGCGCGACACCAGTGACGAGACGATAATCCCCGACACCAGCAAGCCGCCCGCGTTGCCCAGGCCCACCGCTGCACCGAACGCCGGCACTTGGATCAGACCGATCAGCAACCCCAGCACCATGCCCAGTGACAGCGTCAGCAGATCGGTCGCGGTACTCGGCCGCCCCGCCTTGCCGAGTAACGCCGTGGCTTTGTCGATGGCGGTACGCAAGCCGATCAGGTGCATCACATCCAGGCGTTGCAGGCGTGTTTCCAGCCCCAGAGGAATGGGCGCGCCGCCGCGTTCGATGCCCACCAGTTGCACCTGCCCGGCAATCGATGACTGGCTGAACTGCTTGAGCTGCTTGCCGATCGCATCACGGTGGGTCACCAGAATCACCGCCTCATCCAGCGGGATGTTGAGCGCCCGGGCGTCCGGCACTTCCGGCCCGATCAGGCCCATGTGATCGGTCAGCGCATCGAGGCTGCCGCCCAGGGCAATGATATCGCCCAGTTGCAGCACCAGTGCGGGATCGGCGCCGAGCAACTGATCGCCGCGCTCGACATTCTCAATCTGGTACAGCGCAAATTGCTGGCGGAACTGCGCGATGGTCTGCCCCGCCCATTCACTGTTCACCAATCGGTACGCGCGCAAGTCGAAAGGCCGATAGCCACTGAGCCCGGCGTCATCGACATTGGGCACGCCGTGTTCGACTTCATACGCCTTGGCCGCTGCGCGTGCATCCACCCCCCACCAGCGCGGCAGGTATTTGCAGATCAGGATGATGCCGACCGTGCCCCAGATGTAGGTGATGCCATAGGACAACGCGATCATGGCCGTCGCCGCGGCGACCGTGGTGCCCGGCGGCAGCGGGACGACGCCGGAGGTAAGGGCTTGCTCCGCCGAACCAATGGCCGCGGACATGGTTTGTGAACCGGCAAGAATACCGCCAGCGGCGCCCACCGGCAGCGACAAGAGCTTCACACCCAGCACCACGATGCCCAGGCCGAGGAACGACGACAGTATCGCCAGCAAGGTGAATTTCAGCCCATCGCCCTTGAGGCTATTGATAAACGAGGGCCCCACGCGCAGCCCGACGCCGTACATGAACAGGTAATAAAACAGGCTCTTGGTGAAGTTATCGAGCTCAAAATGCACGCCGTAGTAAGACGCCCAGGTCGCAATGGCGCACCCAATGACGATGGCCCCGGCCACCGCCCCCAAGCCATACCCCTTGATGGTGCCGCGCCCGACCCAGACGGACAGGCCGACCACCAGGAACAGCAGAATATAGGGGTTGTCGTGCAAGAAACTGAAGATGGCAGTCACGATGATTCACACCCGGCAGGCAAACACTTAAGGCACCGAGCCTCAAGGCCCGGTGAGCGTGAGGTGTGTCAGGCCAGGTTGGGAGTGTCTGCCGGGATCACGGGGTCGGCGATCGCGCCGTGGCTGAAACTCGGCCCGGCGTCGGAATTGGCCACCGGGTTTTTCTGCAGATACTCGATAGCCTTGCGCAGGTCATCAAGCAACAGCGCCACCAGGTCGCGGCTCACGCCATGGCGGACCAGGATGCGTTGCACCACGATGTTCTGGCGGTCTGAAGGCAGTGGGTAGGACGCGATCTGCCACCCGCGCATGCGCACGCGCTCGGACAGGTCATACAGGCTGAAGCCATGGTCGATGCCGTCCTTGAGCTTGTAGCAGACCGCCGGCAGCCCGTCTTTGCCGTCATACACCAATTCCAGCGGAGCACACTTGCCGATTTGCGCGGCCAGCCACTGCGCCGTGTCGGAGCAGGCTTGTTGAATACGCGTGTAGCCGTCGCGCCCCAGCCGCAGGAAGTTGTAGTACTGGGCAATGATCTCACCGCCCGGCCGGCTGAAATTCAGCGCGAAGGTCGCCATGTTGCCGCCGAGATAGTCGACGTAGAAGATCAATTCTTCCGGCAAATCTTCGGTAGAGCGCCAAATCACCCAGCCCACGCCAAGCGGCGCCAGCCCGTATTTGTGGCCCGAGGCGTTGATCGACTTGACCCGTTCGATCACAAAATCCCATTGCAGCGTTTGCTGGATGAACGGGGCGATAAACCCGCCACTCGCCGCATCAACATGTATCGGGATGTCCAGGCCGAGGTCGCGCTGCATCGCGTCCAGCTCGGCGGCCAGCGCGGCGACGGGTTCGTAGATACCGGTGAAGGTCACGCCCAGGGTCGCGACCACGCCGATGGTGTTCTCGTCGCAATACTCCCGCAGGTCGGCCGGCAGCAGGCCCAAGGCGTCACCGCGCAGGGGCACTTCACGAATTTCCACGTCAAAATAGCGGGCGAATTTTTTCCAGCAGATCTGCACCGGCCCGCACACGAAGTTCGGTTTGTCAGTCGACAGGCCGGCGGCTTCGCGGCGTTTTTTCCAGCTCCATTTCAGGGCCAGGCCGCCAAGCATGGCCGCTTCGCTGGAGCCTGTGGTCGAACAACCCACGGTTTGCCAGGATTTGGGCGCGTGCCAGAGGTCGGCAATGATGTGCACGCACCGATTTTCAATCTCGGCGGTTTGCGGGTACTCGTCCTTGTCGATCATGTTTTTGTCGAGGGCGTCGGCCATCAACTGCTTCACTTCGGGCTCGACCCACGTGGTGCAGAAGGTCGCCAGGTTCTGCCGCGAGTTACCGTCCAGCAGCAGTTCATCGCGCACCAGGTTGTAGGCCGCCGACGGCGTGGTCGAGTGATTCGGCAAACGGTACTTGGGCAAGGTGTGCTGGGACGAACCGCTCGAATACACGTCTTCGATGGCTTGGTCTTGGGTTTCTACGGTTTTGTGAAGTGCCATGAAATCCTGCTCTTGAATGAGGGAAATGGCGTAGACGTTGATCGCGACAAGTGCCGATCAGGCTGCGTCAGGAAACAAGCGATGGAACGGTTGCGCCGACTATCACACGGACACGGGCGCCGGAGAGTGACCTGGATCATTGAAGCTGCGGGTAACTGCTCGCACAGGCCCGGCAGCGTTCCAATGACCTATTGGCTCAATGCTTCGTTCAATATCAAGCTGCGGTAATGCCCGGGGTTGGACCCGGACCACTTGCGAAACGCCTTGTAGAACGAACTGGTGTCGGCAAACCCCAGGCGCCCGGCGATTTCGGCGAAGCTGACCTGTGGCTCTGCCAGCCAGACAATCGCCAGCTCTTTGCGCACGCTGTCTTTGAGCCCCTGATAGGTCTGCCCTTCATCCGCCAGGCGACGACGCAGGGTCGACGCCGAAATACACAAGTTGGCCGCCACCCCCTCGGTTTCCGGCCAGGTATCGGCGGGCATCTGGCGTAGATCGTGCTTGATGCGCGTGGCCAGGCTATCCGGGTCGCGGTACTTGACCAATATGTTGGCCGGCGCATGGGCAAGAAAGCGCTTGAGTTCTTCCGGGCTGCGCTTGATCGGCACGTCCAGGCAATCTGCAGAAAAGATCATGCGCGTACGCGGCCGATCAAAACGCAGGTTCTCAGAAAACATCACCCGGTAATCGTCGTAAAAGTCCGGTTGTGGGCAGCGCAGCTCAATCGCAAGGATCGGGATGCGCCGGCCGGCCAGCCAACAGGCGACGCCGTGCACAATCATCCAATAGGTGAAGTAGGTAAACGCGCGTTTGGGCGCAGGTTCAGCCAACACGATTTCCGCCAGGCTTTGTTGGTGCACCAATTGCGCGGGCATCTGCTCAAGCATCAGCGACAGAAACCCCAGCCCGGTTTGCAGGGCCTCGCCCAGATTGGGTTGCGCCATGGCGGCGCGGCACAGGAACGCCAGGCTGCCGGACTTGAGCTTGCGCGGATCCATTCCAAAAAATTCATCATCCGTGCGCCGCGCCAGCAACCGCCACAAACGCGCGTAAGCGGTGGCCGGCACGCGGGCACCGGGCTGCTCGAGCCAGGCCGGATCAATCCCGACCTTGCTCAACGCCTCCACCGTGGCCGCGCCGGGCGCGCAGCTTTGCAGCAAGGCTTCGCGCACAAGATGGATAGAGATGGTGTCTTTTTCCGCCATGGGAATCGGGCTATTCAATGCTGCAAAAGATGGGGTGCATCATAAGGGCGGTTGCGATTCGCCACCACCGTTCAGCCGCAGTTCAGCAAAGCGCAATATTCCCTGTTTAGTAATGAGTATCATTATGTTACAAATTAGCATCCTATCCAGTCATGATGCGGTGCCAAATGCTCGTTCCCTTTCTAAT
This sequence comes from Pseudomonas sp. NFX183, assembly GCF_047943075.1. NCBI lineage: Bacteria > Pseudomonadati > Pseudomonadota > Gammaproteobacteria > Pseudomonadales > Pseudomonadaceae > Pseudomonas > Pseudomonas sp. NFX183. Next base: position 5,658,830 of record NZ_CP181333.1, read on the forward strand.
CATGCTGCGCGAAGGCATTGAAGCAGCATTGATCGTTGGCATCATCGCCAGTTACCTGCAACAGACCGGCCGCGGCCAGTGGATGCCCGCGGTGTGGATCGGCGTGTTTCTCGCCGCTGCCCTGGCGTTGTTGGTAGGCGGCGGCCTGGAGCTGGTCAGCGCCGAATTCCCGCAAAAACAACAGGAATTGTTCGAAGGTGTGGTCGGCCTGGTGGCCGTCGGCATTCTCAGCTCCATGGTGTTCTGGATGCGCAAAGTAGCGCGCTCCATCAAGCATTCCCTGCACGAATCCCTCGACCACGCCCTGGCCGGCTCCAAGCATCAGGTGATCGCGCTGATCGCCATGGTGTTTTTCGCCGTGGCCCGTGAAGGCCTGGAGACGGTGTTCTTCCTGCTCGCGGTGTTCCAGCAGAGCGAAGGCCCGGGCGCGCCGATTGGCGCCCTGCTCGGCCTGATCCTGGCGATCATCGTCGGTTTCCTGATCTACACCGGCAGCATGCGCTTGAACCTGGGTGCGTTCTTCCGCTGGACCGGCTTGTTCATCCTGGTGGTTGCCGCCGGCATTCTCGCCAACTCGGTACAAGCCCTGCACGAGGCCGGGGTGTGGAACCACTGGCAAACCGTCTTGTTCGATTTCAGCGCGACGCTGCCGATGGATGGCCCATTGGGCTCGGTGCTGGCCGGGATGTTCGGCTATCAGGACGCACCTACCATCAGCACCCTGGGCGCGTATCTGATTTACCTGGTGGTGGCGCTGGTGATGTTCTTCCTGCCGTCCGCCCCACCCAGGCCTGTCGCTAACACCTCTTCCGTTTCCAGCCAGTAAGGACCGTCTCTTGTCCAACCCAACCCCTCAACCGGCTCTGCCTTCCCGCGCCCTGCGCTGGGCGGTGGCCGGCTCGGTGGTCGTGATGATCGGCGCCGGTGCGCTGTTCTATTACGCCTCGCAATTGGCCGCCGCCAAACGTCAGACCAACCACAATGAAATCGCGGTGACCATCCATGGCCACGCTTGCGAACCCAACGCGTTGACCGTGCCCGCCGGGCACGCGAGCTTTCGCATCATCAACCGCTCCGACCGCGCGGTGGAGTGGGAAATCCTCGACGGCGTGCTGGTGATCGAGGAGCGCGAAAATATCGCCCCTGGCCTGAGCCAGGTGATCAACGCCAACCTGCTGCCCGGCGACTATGCAATCACCTGCGGGCTGTTGAGCAACCCGCGCGGCACGTTGCACGTGACGCCGACGGCTGAGTCCGACGCCCAGGCCAAGGCCAAGCCGTCGATGGTGGCGTTTATCGGCCCGCTGTCGGAGTTCCGCGTGTACCTGAGCGGCCAGGGCAGTGCGCTGGTCAAGGCCGTTACGGCGCTGCAACAGGCCATTGAAGCCGGCGACCTGGCTCAGGCGCAGGCACTCTATGTGCCGGCCCGTGAGGCCTACCAGCGCCTGGCGCCGGCTTCGCAACGCCTGGCCGAGCTGGATAACGCCATCAACGCACGCGCCGACTACTTTGAAAAGCGCGAGCAAGACCCGGCGTTCAGCGGCTTCCATCGCCTCGAATACAGCCTGTTCCAGCAGCACAGCCTGGAGGGCCTGGCCCCGATTGCGCAACGCCTGGTCACCGACGTCACCACGCTCAAGCAACAACTGCTGGCCCAATCGCTGCCACCGGAACAACTGGTGAGCATTGTGGTGCGCAACCTCAACAGCCTGGCGGATGTCCGCGCCGCCAGCGGTGAAGAGGAACGCTACAGCCATATCGACGTGAACGGGTTTGCCGCCAACCTGGAAGCGGCCCACAAGGTGGTGGAGTTGATGCGCCCGTTGTTGACCAAATCCGCAGCGGACCTGCTGCCGAAAATCGACAGTGCCCTCGCCGCCTTCGATACCGAGCTCAATGGTTTGAAAGTCGACGGCCAGTACCGCCGCTACGACAGCGTCACCGCCGATCAGCGCAAGCAGATCGCCGACAAGGCCAAGGCTCTGGCCGCTGTACTCGATGGAATCGACCCCGCCCTTGGCCTTTCCGGCCTGCAGTGAAGACGAACTAACAGATGAGTGATTCAGAACAGTTTTGCCCGCAACGTCGCCGTGTCCTGCTGGGCATGGCGGCCACCGGTGCCGCGATTGCCGGCAGCAGCTTGAGCTGCCCGGCCATGGCGGCTGCGGCCGAGCAAGTCACCACTGCACCGCGCAGTGACAAGACGCAGGACCACCACGATTTTTTCGGCAAACACCAGAGCGGCATCGTCACCCCACGCCCGGCCTGCGGCATGCTGGTGGCGTTTGACGTACTGGCCAGTGACCGCGAAGACCTGGAGCGTCTGTTTCGCACATTGAACGAGCGCATCAGCTTCCTGATGACCGGCGGCACCGTGCCGCAAGTCGACCCGAAACTGCCGCCTACCGATTCCGGCATTCTGGGCCCGGTGGTCACGCCGGATAACCTGACCATCACCGTATCCGTCGGCGAGTCGCTGTTCGATGAGCGCTTCGGCCTCACCGCCGTCAAACCCAAGCGCCTGAGCCGCATGGTCGGCTTCCCCAACGACGCATTGGAGCCGGCGCAGTGCCACGGCGACCTGAGCCTGCAATTCAGCTCAAACACCCCGGACACCAATATCCACGCCCTGCGCGACATCGTCAAAAACCTGCCGGACCTGCTGCTGGTGCGCTGGAAACAGGAAGGCAGCGTGCCGCCGCAAGCGCCGGCTAAACCCGGCGAGCCTGCGCAGAGCGCGCGTAATTTTCTCGGTTTCCGTGACGGTTCGGCCAACCCGAACTCCAACGACGACAAGGCCATGGACCAGATTGTCTGGGTGCAGCCCGGCAGCGACGAGCCCGCCTGGGCCGCCAACGGCAGCTACCAGGCCGTGCGCATCATCCGCAATTTCGTCGAGCGCTGGGACCGTACCCCGCTGCAAGAGCAGGAAAGCATTATCGGGCGCATCAAACCCACCGGCGCGCCCATGGATGGCGACAAGGAAAGCCAGGTTCCCGACTACAGCAAGGACCCGGAAGGCAAGCTGACCAAGCTTGATGCCCACATCCGCCTGGCCAACCCGCGCACCCCGCAGACTCAGGCCAACCTGATCCTGCGTCGGCCGTTCAACTACTCCAACGGCGTCAACAAAAACGGTCAGCTGGACATGGGGCTGTTGTTCATCTGCTACCAGGCTGACCTGGAGAAAGGCTTCATCAGCGTGCAAACCCGGCTCAACGGCGAGCCTCTGGAGGAATACCTCAAGCCGGTCGGCGGCGGGTACTTCTTCACCTTGCCGGGGGTCACAGGGCCCAAGGATTTCATCGGGCGCACGCTACTCGCTGCAACGCACCCTCAAACCACTGCCAACACCTAAAACAAACCAGAGCGGAAAAACGTCCCATGAAGAAGTCGACTATCGCGTTGTCGTTGTTAATGACCCTCTCGCCGCTGGCAGCATTCGCCGCTACCGCGCCCCTGGACCTGGTAGGCCCGGTGTCGGACTACAAGATCTACGTCACCGAAGAAATCGGTGAGCTGGTCACCCAGACCAAGGCGTTCACCGACGCCATCAACAAGGGCGACCTGGCCACCGCCCAGAAGCTCTACGCCCCGACCCGTGTTCACTATGAGTCCATCGAGCCGATCGCTGAGCTGTTCAGCGACCTCGACGCCTCCATCGACTCGCGCGTTGACGACCACGAAAAAGGTGTGACCGCCGAAGACTTCACCGGCTTCCACCGCATCGAGTACGTGCTGTTCTCCGAGAAGACCACCAAAGGCCTCGAAGCGCTGACCGCCAAACTCAACACTGACGTCAACGACCTGAAAACCCGGGTTGACGGCCTGACCTTCCCACCTGAGAAGGTGGTCGGCGGTGCCGCTGCCCTGCTGGAAGAAGTGGCTGCCACCAAGATTTCCGGTGAGGAAGATCGTTACAGCCACACCGACCTGTATGACTTCCAGGGCAACATCGACGGCGCGAAGAAAATCGTCGACCTGTTCCGCGGCCAGATCGAGAAGCAAGACAAGGTCTTCCTGACCAAAGTCGACAAAAACTTCGCTGCCGTGGACAAGATCCTGGCCAAGTACAAAACAAAGGATGGCGGCTTCGAGACGTACGACAAAGTGAAGGAAAACGACCGCAAGGCCTTGGTGGGCCCAGTCAACACCTTGGCTGAAGACCTGTCGACCCTGCGCGGCAAGCTCGGCCTGAACTGATAAAAAGCCCCAGGCCCTGCACTCGCGCAAATGCAGGGCCTGGGACTGCTTCAGCCTGGTGTCGGGTTTGACCGCTTAGACGGCCATTGGGGCTGTCGATTTGAAGTCAGCCAATGGCGTGGCATCCGCCCTCCCCGTTTTTGGATTGATCGCATACCAGAAGCCATTGCCCCTCGACCCGATGACGGCGATTCCCTGGCTGGTTCCAGCCACGCCCGTCGGCGCAGGCGCTGGGACGGGATCCCACCCTCCCGCCAACCAGTACGCCCTCAACTTCTCCTCAACGGTGAGCAAGTGTGGCGCTGTCTTGCCCAGCATCGAAGCGCTGGGGGCCAGATGCGACAGTTTGAATAGGCCCTTGATGGCGGCATTTACCCGTTGCGCATAGCCGTTCGCCGGATTCATCACCGCACTGGGCATGCAGCATTGCTGAGCGCGTCAATGAATAGCCGGATCGAGGCGTTACGAGGAATGGGCTGGTCGTTGATGTCGCCAGTCATCAACCAGTGAATGAGGGTTTGTTGCAGTTTTCCATCCGCTCTGCGTGCGTCGATGTACTGCGGAAAGCCTCGGCCTGCGCGCTCAGCCTCGGCCGAGTGGCCAGTACTGGTCGTTGAGCTTTCGCATTTGTGGCGCAGTGGGGCCTGTTCAAACCTGGCTTGCGTCAGTTGCCCGTCCAGTCGGCGTGGCGCTCCTGCCAGTCACGCATGTACAGCGTTGCGGGAACTGTCCTGAGGGGTGGGTGCAGCCGGGCCGGAATCAGACCCGGCTGCTGCTCTACGCCATGAGGGTTCACAAAATGCGATAAAGCAACCGCTCGATGCGCACGCGGCTGACCCGTCGCAGGAACTTGCCAACAGCCGGCGGATAGTCCACCAGGGTCTGCAACTGTTGATACCCTTCGATGCGCGTGGTGTGCTGGAAAATCTGCGCCAGTTCGGTACGCCGCGGCTCCAGCCACTGGCCGCGCGGGTCATCAATGAGCAAGGCATTTTCCAGGTCGAGCCGGAACGCCCGTGGGTTCAGATTGTTGCCGGTGAGCAAGGTGTAGCGCTGGTCAACCCACATGCCCTTGAGGTGATAGGTGTTGTCGCCGTCGCGCCACAGGTGCAGGTTCAACTGGCCGCTGTCGATCATCGGCTGATGACGTTTGGCGAAGCGGCGCAGGCTGATTTCATACAAGTAGGGCAACGCCGCGATCACCTTGAACGGCTCGCTGGGCGGGATGTAAAAGTCGTTGGCGGTTTTGTCGCCAACAATGATGTCGATCTTGACCCCGCGCGCCAGGGCGCGATTGATTTCCCGGGTCACCGGCAGTGGCAGGTTGAAATACGGCGTGCAGATAGTCAGCTGATGCTGGGCACTGGCGATCAACTCGAGGATCACGCGGTTCAAAGGGTTGTTCTTGCCGACGCCCAGCAGCGGGCTTACCAGCATGTGGCCGTTGGGCAACAGCCCGGCTGTGGTGTCATACGCCGCATGCTTGAGGCGGCTGCGCAAGTCGCCGATATCGTTGCGCAGGCTGCGGGTGGTGGGCGGGTTCGGCAGGTCCAGGCGATGCACGGCCTTGGAGGCAATCAAGCCGTGCTCCAGCAAATGCTGCATCGAGTCGGCCAGCGCCTGGCTGTGGATCAGGTGGTAGCGGTCAAAACGGTACTTGTCGAACTTGTGCAGGTACACGTTATTCAAGCTGGCGCCGCTGTACAGCACGCTGTCGTCGATCACAAAGCCCTTGAGGTGCAACACGCCGAACAGTTCACGGGTCTGCACCGGCACGCCGTACACCGGTACTTCGCTGGCGTGGCGTTGGGTCATGGCCTGGTACCAGGCACTGTTGCCGGGTTGCTTGCCTGCGCCAATCAGGCCGCGCTGGGCGCGCAGCGAGTCCACCACCACCACGATGTCCAGCGCTGGCCGTGCAGCCTTGGCGGCGTGCAAGGCGTCGTAGATCTCCTGGCCGGCTTCATCCTGCTGCAAGTAGAGCGCGACGATGTAGATGCGCCGCGTGGCCTGGGGGATTTTCTCCAGCAGGCAACGGCGAAACGCATCGGCGCCGGACAGCACGTCGATCGACTCGGGAGACAGTGGGAAACCACGCAGTTTTGGCAACAGGGAGCGTTTGAAGAACGACGGCATAAGGCTCGCAATGGGTCGAATCCGAAGAGGCCCCGAGCTTACACCATGGGGCAGCTCAGGTCTCGTCGCCCGAGATGGAAAAAGTTAATTGACCATGGAGAACGATCGTTCTACTGTGCACGGCATGAATGAATCAATCAGCAATGACACCCGCGATATTATCCTCGATGTTACCGAGAAGTTGATCTATCGCCATGGCATCGCTGCCACCGGCATGGACTTGCTGGTGAAAACCGCGGGCGTCTCGCGCAAAAGTATTTACCGGTACTTCGCCAATAAAGATGAGTTGGTGATTGCCGCCCTGCACCGCCGCGATGAGCGCTGGATGCAGTGGCTGCGCAGCGAAGTCGAACGCAGTGAAGGCAGTGGAGAACGCCTGCTGGCGCTGTTCGACGCGCTCAAGGCGTGGTTTGGCTCGGCAGACTTTCGCGGGTGCGCCTTCATCAACACCAGTGGTGAAACCGGCGACCCGCACGACCCGGTGCGCCTGCTGGCCAAGGCGCATAAACGTAAACTCTTCGATTACGCACTGCAACTGTGCAAAGCACATGGCACCCCCGACCCTGAACAGCAGGCCGCGCAACTGCTGATCTTGATCGACGGCGCCATTACCGTTGCCCTGGTGATGGGTGATTCAACAGCTGCTGATAATGCGCAATGCATGGCGCGAACGTTATTGCAACTTTGAACGCATCAACTGCGCAACTTTCGATAGGCCTAATTGTTTTCAGGAGCTGCCCCATGTCACCCAAGGCACCGTCATCCGACGCAGAAGTTCGCCCGCCACTGCCACCGTTTACCCGCGAGTCGGCCATCGAAAAGGTTCGCCTGGCCGAGGACGGTTGGAATTCCCGCGACCCGCACCGCGTGTCGCTGGCTTACACACCGGACACGCAATGGCGCAATCGCGCTGAATTTGCGCACAACCGCGAAGAGGCCAAGGGTTTTCTGACCCGCAAGTGGGCCAAGGAGCTGGACTATCGGTTGATCAAGGAATTGTGGGCCTTCACTGGTAACCGTATCGCCGTGCGCTATGCCTACGAATGGCACGACGATTCCGGCAACTGGTTCCGCTCCTACGGCAATGAGAACTGGGAGTTCGACGAGAACGGTCTGATGGCCAACCGCTTTGCCTGCATCAATGACCTGCCGATCAAGGCCAGCGAACGCAAGTTTCACTGGCCGCTGGGCCGGCGCCCGGATGATCATCCGGGGCTGTCCGACCTCGGGCTTTAAGCCGGTTGCCATGCAAAATGTGGGTGCGGGCAACCCCGCTCTCGCATTCAGTCCTGGTTCAGGCCGACCCGATACAGCACACCGTTATCCTCATCAGTCAGCACATACAGAAACCCATCCGGCCCCTGCCGCACATCGCGGATGCGCGCTTTCAAACCTGCGAGCAAACGCTCTTCATGGATCACCTTGTCGCCGTCGAACTGCAGGCGGATCAACTCCTGGCTGGCCAATGCGCCAATGAACAGGTTGTGCTGCCACGCCTTGAAGCGGTCGGCGTCATAAAACGCCATGCCACTGATCCCCGGTGATTTCTCCCAGACGTGATGAGGCGCCACGGTGCCTTCCACCGTCTTGCCCTTGGCCTCGGGAATCGGTGTCAGCGAATAATTGATGCCGTGGGTCGCCAATGGCCAACCGTAATTCTTGCCGCGCTCGATGATGTTGATTTCATCCCCACCGCGTGGCCCGTGTTCGTTTTCCCAGATGGTGCCACTCCAGGGATTCATCGCCAGCCCTTGCGGGTTGCGCTGGCCGTAGGACCAGATCTCGGGGCGTACGCCCTGCTGACCAACAAAGGGGTTGTCCTCCGGCACGCGGCCGTCCGGGAAGATCCGCACCACCTTGCCTTGCAGCTTGTCCAGGTCCTGGGCGGTCGGGCGATCATTGTTTTCACCCAGGGTCACGAACAGGTAGCCATCGCGGTCGAAGGCCAACCGCGAGCCAAAGTGATTGCCGGTGGACAGCTTGGGCTCCTGGCGCAGGATCACTTTGAAATCCTTCAGGCCGCTCAGGTCATCAGCCAAGCGCCCGCGTCCGACGGCGGTGCCGGCCTTGCCACCCTCGCCGCCGCCTTCGGCGTACGACAGGTAGACCATGCGGTCCTGCTTGAAGTCCGGCGACAGCACCACATCCAGCAAACCGCCCTGCCCTTTGGCCCACACTTGGGGCACGCCGGTCAACGGTGCAGAAAGCTTGCCGTCGGGGCTGACAAAACGCAGATGACCTGGGCGCTCGGTCACCAGAAAGCCTTGCTTGTCCGGTAGAAACGCCACTGCCCAGGGGTGGTCGAGGCCTTTGACGATTGGGGTCGCGGTGATGCTGCCTTGTTCGCTCGGGAATTGCTGGGCATCGGCGGCGTGAACCGCAGCCAGTGGCAGCAACGTGGTTGCGCAAATAGCGGCTAGAAGGGTTTTGCGTAGCAACATAAGACGGAGTCCTTACCGGCGATTGCCGTTGGCATCATAGGTGGGGGCTTTGGTGTCGGTCGTGGGACGGCTCGGGGCGGCCTCACGCTTGGGATAGCGATTGCCAATGCCGCCGTTTTGCACGGTAGGTGCGGGGCTGGTCGGCCCGGTCTGAATCCCGCGTGTCGCCGGCGCATTGGGCTGGGTGCCCTGCATGCTGTTGGGGTTGGCCCGATGAATAGGGCTGTTGTTGGAGTCGTAGCTGCCAGGCAGATTTTGCGCCTGGGCCAATGGCGTAACCGCCAGGCCCAACGCCAGTACTGCAAGGTGACGCACACAGCTGTTCATGACAAAGCCTCTCTGGGGCAGTGGTACGTGCTTTCGATAACACGCTACGCCTTGGGTTCGGCTTTCGACACTAAATAGTTTCTCATCAGGTGTAACACAATCTGTCCGCGCATCTGCTCGCCGAAACTTTTCCCGGCGCCTGTGAGTCACCAGAACACAGTCTCTTCTCAAGGAATTGCAGGCATGCCAAGGGCAATCTGGAAAGGCGCGATCAGCTTCGGCTTGGTCCATATCCCGGTATCACTGGTCTCAGCCACGTCTTCCCAAGGCGTTGATTTTGACTGGCTGGACAAACGCAGCATGGACCCGGTGGGCTACAAACGCATCAACAAGACCACCGGCAAGGAAGTCACCAAAGAGAACATCGTCAAGGGCGTGGCGTTCGAGAAAGGCCGCTACGTGGTGCTCAGCGAGGACGAAATTCGCTCGGCGCACCCCAAGTCGACCCAGACCATCGAAATCATCGCCTTTGTCGCCAGCGACCAGATCCCGCTGCAAAACATCGACACGCCCTACTTCCTGGCCCCGGACAAACGCGGCGGCAAGGTCTACGCACTGCTGCGCGAAACCCTGAAAAAAACCGGCAAGGTGGCCCTGGCCAACGTGGTGCTGCACACCAAGCAGCACCTGGCGGCCTTAATGCCGCTGGAATCGGCGCTGGTGCTGGTGATGCTGCGGTGGCCTGCCGAGGTGCGCAGCCTGGACGAACTGGAATTGGGCAGCGACGTCACCAAGCCGAGCCTGGCCAAAGGCGAGCTGGACATGGCCAAACGCCTGGTGGAGGACATGAGCGCCGACTGGCAGCCCGACAAATACCGCGACAGTTTCCAGGACAAAATCATGGCGCTGGTGGCGAAGAAGGCCAAGGCCGGCAAGATCGAAGATGTGGAAAGCCAGGAAGGCAGCGAGGAGCGCAAATCGGCGGATGTCATCGACCTCACCGAACTGCTCAAGCGCAGCCTGGCCGGCAAGCCCGCCGCCAAGCCCGCGACGAAAAAGCCTGCCGCGAAGAAATCCGCCAAAAAGGCCTCTTGAGTCCGATCTTTGCTGGAGAACGACATGGCAAAGCCCCTGAGCGAATACAACCGCAAACGTGATTTCGGGATTACCGCCGAGCCAGCCGGCAGTGCGCCCGCAGGCAAACGCAAAGCCTCGGCGCTGTCGTTCGTGATTCAAAAACACGACGCGCGCAACCTGCACTATGACTTTCGCCTGGAGCTCGATGGCGTGCTCAAAAGCTGGGCGGTGCCCAAAGGCCCCAGCCTGGACCCCACCCAGAAACGTCTGGCGGTGCACGTTGAAGATCACCCGCTCAGCTATGGCAATTTCGAGGGAAACATTCCGGCGGGGCAATACGGCGCGGGCGATGTGATCGTGTGGGACCGCGGTGTCTGGCAGCCCCATGAAGACCCGCACAAGGCCTACGCGGCCGGCAAACTCAAGTTCACCTTGGTCGGCGAAAAACTCTCCGGCGACTGGGCCCTGGTGCGCACCCGTCTTAAAGGCAGCGGCGACAAGCAACAGTGGCTGCTGATCAAGGAAAAGGACCAGCAGGCGCGCCCCTCCAATGACTACGACATCGTCGAGGCCGAGCCCAAAAGCGTGCTCAGCGACGCCTTGGTCGGCAAATCCAGGCCGCCGGCAAAACGCCAGAAAGCCGCGGCCGCTAAAAAAGCCCCCGTCGCCAAACGCGCCGAGGCCTTGCCCGAGCAATTTGCCCCGCAGTTGGCGACCCTGGTCGATCGCGCGCCCGAAGGTGACTGGCAATACGAAATCAAGTTCGACGGCTACCGCATGCTGGCGCGCATTCGCGACGGTGAAGTGCGTCTGTTCACCCGTAACGGCAATGACTGGACCGACCGCCTGCCGCGTCAGGTCAAGGCCCTGCAAACCCTCAAGCTCAAGGACAGCTGGCTCGACGGTGAAGTGGTCAGCCTCAATGGCGAGGGGTTGCCGGACTTCCAGGCGCTGCAAAATGCCTTCGACATCGGCCGCAGCCTGGACATCGTGTATTACCTGTTCGACGCGCCCTTTCTCGACGGCCAGGATCAGCGCAGCGCACCGGTGCAAGAGCGCCGCGCTGCGCTCAAGGCCGCGCTGTCCGCAAGCCGCAGCAAACTGCTGCGGTTCTCCGAAGCCTTCGCCGCCAACCAGCGCGACATTTTCGAGAGCGCCTGCGACCTGGCGCTGGAGGGCGTGATCGGCAAGCGCGTCGGCAGCCCATATGTGTCGAGCCGCAATGCCGACTGGATCAAACTCAAATGCCGTTTGCGCCAGGAGTTTGTGATCATCGGTTACACGCGGCCTCAGGGCTCGCGCAGTGGCTTTGGCGCGCTGTTGCTGGCTGTCAATGACGATTCCGGGCTGGTCTATGCCGGGCGCGTCGGTACCGGGTTTGATCAGACATCGTTGAAGGCTATCTATGCACAGCTCACGGCCCTGGAACGCAAGACCTCGCCGCTGCACAAGCCGCTGACCAGCGCCCAGGCGCGCGGCGTGCACTGGGTGGAACCTCAGTTGGTTGGCGAGGTGAACTTTGCGGAGTGGACCCGCGAAGGCGTGGTGCGCCAAGCATCATTTATTGCGTTGCGCACCGACAAGCCGGTGGCGCAGATCATTCACGAGTTACCGCGCAAAGCCACGTCCGTCACCAAAGCGGCCCCCAAGGCCAAAAAGGTCAGCAGCGGCGTGACCATCACGCACCCTGACCGCGTAATCGACAAGCAGAGCGGTACGCAAAAACAGCAATTGGCCGACTTCTATCAAGGCATCAGCGCGTGGATTCTGCCGTTTCTGCAGCACCGCCCGGTGTCGCTGCTGCGTGCTCCCGAAGGAATTGAGGGCGAGCAGTTCTTCCAAAAACATTCCGAGCGCCTGGCTATTCCGAATATCAAACAGTTGGACCCGGCACTGGACCCCGGTCATGCGCGCCTGCTGGAGATCGACACCACCGACGCCCTGGTCGGCGCTGTGCAGATGGGCACCGTCGAATTGCACACCTGGGGCGCGACGGTCGACAAAATCGAAACGCCTGACCTGTTCGTGCTCGACCTTGACCCGGACCCGGCGCTGCCGTGGAAAGCCATGCTGGAAGCGGCGCAACTCACATTGTCGGTTCTGGATGAGATTGGTCTGCGAGCGTTTGTCAAAACCAGCGGCGGTAAAGGCTTGCACCTGGTGGTGCCGCTGGCGCGCCGGGACGGCTGGGACAGCGTCAAAGCCTTCGCCAAGGCCATCGCGCAGTTCATGGCAGCGCAGTTGCCGGAACGGTTTACCGCGACGTCGGGCCCAAAAAACCGCATCGGCAAGATCTTCATCGACTACCTGCGTAATGCACGCGGCGCGAGTACGGTGGCCGCTTATTCGGTGCGCGCACGGCCTGGCCTGCCGGTATCGGTACCGGTGAGTCGAGAGGAGTTGAATGGTTTGCGCGGCGCCCAGCAGTGGACCGTCGCCAACCTGCATGAACGCTTGGATAAACTCAAAGCCGACCCATGGGCCGGCTACGCCAATCGGCAGAAGATCACGAAGAAGATGTGGGACAAATTGGGCGCGAAACCACCCGCGTGATTCGCGCCCGGGCGGGTTTCAGATAAGGATAAAGATCAACGCCAGGCCGGCGAAGATCGCCCACTTTTCCAGGTAATAGCGCGCGCGATTGCGCTTTTTCAGCTCTTTACCGCGCAGGCGAATCTTGTACAGGCGGGTGAACGCGCGGTTCAGGCCGCCGGTCTTGTCGCCATCATCATTGGGCGAACCGGCCGCCGCCATCACGTTGCGGCTGAACCAACGGTTGAACGCCGCGGCCCAGCGGTATTTCATCGGCCGCTCAATGTCGCAGAACAAGATGATGCGGTTCTGCTGCGTGGTGTTTTCCGCGTAATGAATGTAGGTCTCATCAAACATTACTGGCTCGCCGTCGCGCCAGTAATAGCTCTCGCCGTCCACATTGATGTAGCAGCCAGGATCGTTAGGCGTGTCCAGACCCAGGTGATAGCGGTAGGAGCCGGCGTACGGGTCACGGTGGCGCACCAGCTTGGAGCCTGGCGGCAACTCGGCGAACATCGCTGCCTTAATCGAGCCAATGCTCTGCACCAGCTCGGTGGTGCGCGGGCACAGCTTCATCGCCGACGGGTGGCTGTCGCCGTACCACTTGAGGTAGAAACGCTTCCAGCCCGACTTGAAGAACGAATTGAAACCCACATCGTTGTACTGCTCGGAACGCTTGATCTCGCCCATGCGCATCAGGTTCTGGCCTTCCTGGCGGATTTCTTGCCAGTGCTCTTGCAACGGGCTCAGGTCGGGAAAATCGCCGGGCGACAAAAAGGGACGGCTTGGCTGCTTGGAAAACAGGTAAAGGAAGCAGTTGATCGGCGCAAGGAACGTCGAGTGATCGCTAAGCTGGCGGCCCAACTTGTGTCGCACCCGGCCACGCAGATGGACATACGCAATGGAGGCAACGTAGAGAGCAACAATGATGAGTTTCAAGGGATTCGTCACACGTCAGAAGAGAACAGGCTGCTCCTGCGTGCCCACAACGGCCGAGGATGGATAAGCAGCACCTGAAATCACGATTACACATAGGCGACTGGACGGGTTGGTTACAATCCGGACCAAGGCCATTGGCCGTTATTTAGCCACAGTTTGTAACCAAAGGTTAACTAAGAATTGTGAAAAGCTGTCCACAGACCGGCTCGGAGCCAGCGTGGGCCAGCATTGACGCTGGCCCATTGACAGTCATGCTCACGGCAGCCGTTGATCGTCCGTAGGCTCACGGTGTGGGCGGCTGCTGGTTTCTTGGGTCGCGTACGGTTCAGCCTTGCGATGCGTCAGCACGAAGTGACGGATCAATGCAGCCAATACGCCCAGGAACAGCCCGACGAACAGGCTCACCCCGACAATCAGCAGCTTTTTCGGCTTGATCGAGGTCAGCGGCTCCTGAGCACGACGGTCGATGGACACCAGCTTCAGATTGCTCATGTCGATATTGAGGCCTTTCAAACGGGCGATTTCGGCCCGCAGCGGCTCAACGTCTTGCAGGAAGATGTCCTCATTCCCACGCTTTTGCAGGACTTCAACCTCACGGTTGGTTTCAAGCAATTGCAGCTCTTTGCCAATTTCCGCGATGCGGCTATTGGTGAAGTCATCGCTGGTGCGCTGTTGCAATGCGGTTCGCTCGGCTTCCAGAGCCTCAGTGCCGAGGAAATACAACGGAATCTTCTGGTTGCTGATCTCGGTGCGCACCACCTGGCTGGAACCGGCTCGTGTGGTGTCGGCCATGGACGATGGCGTCGTAGGCTTTTTGATGCCCATGGACTTGGCAATCGAGATCGCCTCGGCCAGTTCCGCCAAGCGGTCGGTGCGCTCCATTTTCATCTGCAGGCGCAGCCCGCTGAGTTCATCCTGCAAGCGGGCGCGCTTGACCCGGTCAGCTTCAAGCAGCGTGGCGATCTTCGATTCCTTCTCGGTATCGTAGTTGGCGCGGGCCGCATCAATCTTGCCTCTAAGCTCGGTCAAACGGTTATTGACGATGACCTTGAGGTCGGCGCCGACCTGCTCACGTTCCGCTGCAACGGCGTAGTCGACAAACCCGTTGAGGATCGCGACGCCGTCTACGTCCGCTGGGTATTGCATCTCCAGACGCACATAACTGCTCAACGAATCGGATTTCTTCGGGTCTGGCAGGATCAGGTTGATCGAGTTGCGGTTGAAGTCTTCAAAGCTCTGCTCAAGGCTTCGCCCTGGTTTCTGAAAGGCCTTGAACAGTTCTTCGTGGCTTTTGAAAAAACCCAGGCGAGCGCCATAGGAGTCCAGCTGGGCGCCGACCTTGTCCAGCGCATCGGCGGGTGGCAGCTTATAGACTTCGGAGCGGTTCAACGCATCCAGTTCATTGATGGCCGCCGGGCGCAGCACACTGCTGACTTCATATGTCTTGGGAGCAAGCAGTGCGTAACCCGTCCCCAGTATCCCCGCCAGAATCGTACAACCCACTATCAGTTTTTTTTGCCGCCAGATGGCTTGGAACAATTCAAACAGATCAATTTCATCTGACGTTGCAGGTGAATTGAGCGGAGAAGTTCGATTCAAGATAAGAACACCTTAAAATGACATTAAAAAGCCACTACCCCATTCGAACTCAAGCACAGGCTCTAATGACGGAGAGACCAGAGACAACGCCCTGGCACAGTGACCAACTGCAGTCAGACCACACGCTAATGCGAAAAATCCGACGCAATTAGAGATTGTTTCTATTTCATGTCGATGACGACGCAGGGCGATCGTGAATGTATGCCCGAGAATGTCTAAGCGTAGTCAATAGTTGAGTAAATCTCCGCCAGCTCCCAGATAAAGCCCTTTTCGGTACATCTAGGTCACCACGCGGTTACAATTCGCGCCGTTAAAACGTTCGGCACTTAAGGTGCTCACCCCTCAATCCAGCCCCTGCAACAAGGAATGTGCATGCACTCTTTCTCAGATCCGGACTATCAAACTCTTCAAGGCGCTTGGGAGCAGACCGCCCTCGAAGACAGTGGCGTGCTCAACCCTGCCGACGCGCATAGCGCGCCGGGGGCAATCACGACGATTGCCGGGGACACGTTCGAAGTGAAGACGACCGAGGGCGAGGTATTGCTTGCGGGCCGGTTTACGCTGGACAGCAGCACTTCGCCCAAAAGCATCACCTGGGTGGATGCCATCGGCGAAGATGCCGGCAAGCCACTGCCCGCCAGCTATCGCCTGGACGGTGATGATTTTGTGTTTATCGCCGCCGATGCGGGCATGCCAAGGCCAAGGGTATTCAGCACGGAACCAGGGCAAACCATGCGCACTTTTGTGCGCAAAGGCTGATCGGCCGCCATCCGAACTTGCGACATGGTTTTCACACGGCCTTCACTTTCCGGCCTATAGGGTGAGGCCTACCTACTCCAGTGAATCACTTGGCCCGCCTCTCCTCGCGGGCTTTTTTTTGCGCGTGGGAAAACCGCTCAGGCGCAGCGCTTGGTGGCGGTCAAGGTGAAACACAGCGGCAATTGGGCCGGCTGATGGGCGTACTGCTCGTAGAGTTCTTCGCGGTTGCAGTGCGGGTATTCCTGCAGGTGCTCGATCTGCAGCTGCGCCGCTATTGCGCCACTCACCACGCTCCCCAGGGTATGCACGTACCAATAGGACGTCGGACCGGCAACCTCGCCCTGCCCTTCGTAGACAATCGACTGCTGCAGCACGAACGGATCGCGCTGAAAATATGAACTCACCGGCAGCAGTGGATTGGCAGCCCTCGGGTCAAACACCTCCAGGAATGGATGAGTTTCGTAGACCACCAGAGTGCCGCCGGGCTTGAGTGCACTCGCCACATGGCGCATGAACAGCGCCACATCGGGCATCCAGTTGAGTACGCCAATGGTCACCAGGGCGATGTCAAAACGCCCCAGCAGAGGTTCGGGCAGGTGATGGATATCGGCTTCAATGAACTCGGGGTCATGCGGCGACACCTCGGCCAATTCCCACGCCTGTTGCAGAAACGCCCGTGATTGGTCGACGCCCGCCACACGGCGGGCACCCAGGCCGAACAGTGACAGGCTTTCACGCCCGTTGTTACAGCCCAGCTGCACCACGTCTTTACCGGCAACGCCGACGTCTTGCAGCAACGCCGTGATCGTTGGATCCAGGCACGAAAAGTCCGCCCGGGCGACCGACTCCAGCAGCGTCTTCCAAGTGGCGGTGTCTTTGTGCAGCCTGGCGGAGGCATCCCAGGCATCCTTGTTACGAGCAATCGCCTGTTGGGCTGAGGGCATCTCCATTTGCGTCTCCAGATCGTCATGACAGCGGGCTTCGGAAAATAAGCCAATTGCCCATCAGATAAAACCCTTTCGGGCGACGAAACTTCTATTTGAGCCCGTAGGTCTTTAGCCCAATGAGTGTCCATCCCCTGAACACCCTTAGCGAAGACAGCGCCGTGGCCAATCACTCCGACCTGCGTAATACCCTGTCCCTGGACGGCCTGAATTTCTTTCTGGCCGATGTACGTGACGGGCTCGGGCCCTACCTGGCGATTTACTTGCTGGCAGTGCACAAATGGGAGCCCGCCAGCATCGGCGTGGTCATGACCCTGGCGGGTATCGCGGCCTTGATCACTCAGGGCCCGGCGGGCGCACTGATCGACCGCACGCGCAGCAAGCGCGCGGTGATCGCAGTGGCCGCCATCCTTGTCACCGTCAGTTGCCTGCTGCTGCCGTTTGTCAGCGCGTTCAGCTGGGTGGCATTGACTCAGGCGGCCAGTGCCGTAGCCGCCTCCGTATTCGCGCCGGCGATTTCGGCAATTTCCTTGGGGATTACCGGGCCGCGCGCCTTCACCCGCCGCACCGGGCGCAATGAAACCTTCAACCACGCCGGCAATGCCGTGGCGGCCCTGCTGGCGGGTGGCCTGGCTTATTGGTTCGGCCCGGTGGTGGTGTTTTACTTGATGGCCTTTATGGCCGTGGCCAGTGTCGTGGCGGTCAGTTGTGTCTCGGCGTCGGCAATTGACCACGAAGTCGCCCGGGGCTTTGATCCCGCGCACAGCAGCGATCATGAGCAACCCTCCGGCGTGAAGGTGCTGCTGAGCAATCGCCCGCTGCTGCTGTTCGCCATCTGCTGCGCGCTGTTTCACCTGGCGAACGCCGCGATGCTGCCGTTGGTCAGCCAGAAACTCTCGCAGATCAACCTGCAAATGGCCACGCCGCTGACCTCGGCCTGCATCGTCGCCGCGCAGCTGGTCATGGTGCCGATGGCCTGGCTGGTGGGCATTAAAGCTGACGTGTGGGGGCGTAAACCGTTGTTGCTGGCCGGTTTCCTGATTTTGCCGCTGCGTGGCGTGCTGTATACGCTGTCGAGCGACCCGTATTGGCTGGTGGGCGTGCAGATGCTCGACGGCATCGGGGCAGGGATTTTCGGCGCGCTGTTCCCGGTGATCGTCAAGGACCTGACCCAGGGCACGGGTCGGTTCAACGTCAGCCTTGGCGCGCTGTCCACGGTGTTTGGCCTGGGCGCGGCACTGAGCAGCAGCCTGGCCGGTTTCGTGGTGCAACAGGCCGGCTACAACGCGGCCTTCCTGACGCTGGCGGGCGTTGCCGCCGCCGCCCTGGCTTTGTTATGGCTGGCAATGCCGGAGACATTGACGAAACCATCGCTCGCGCGCATTACAACTGTCGCCTGACATATGCGACAATGCGCGCCAAATTCCAACACACATCCAAAATTTTCTGCTCAGCGACCGGGTTTCGCGCCTTGATGTCGCTGTTGACGCATGCCTGAAGGCTCCTGCCGCCACGCTCGCAACCCATTGATAGGTAAAGTAATTGATCTCCACAGCTAACATCACCATGCAGTTCGGCGCCAAGCCGCTCTTCGAGAATGTCTCGGTCAAATTCGGCGCCGGCAACCGTTATGGTTTGATCGGTGCCAACGGTTGCGGCAAGTCGACCTTCATGAAAATCCTTGGCGGCGACCTGGATCCGTCCGGCGGCCAGGTCATGCTCGAGCCGAACGTACGCCTGGGTAAACTGCGCCAGGACCAGTTCGCCTACGAAGAATTCACCGTGCTCGACACCGTGATCATGGGTCACGAAGAGCTGTGGAAGGTCAAGGCTGAGCGCGACCGCATCTACTCGCTGCCGGAAATGAGCGAAGACGACGGCATGGCCGTGGCCGAACTGGAAACCGAATTCGCCGAAATGGACGGCTACACCGCCGAATCCCGCGCCGGCGAGCTGCTGCTGGGCCTGGGCATTCCATTGGAGCAACACTTCGGCCCGATGAGCGAAGTGTCGCCAGGCTGGAAACTGCGCGTATTGCTGGCCCAGGCGCTGTTCTCCGATCCTGAAGTGCTGTTGCTCGACGAACCGACCAACCACTTGGACATCAACACCATCCGCTGGCTGGAAAACATCCTGACCCAGCGCTCCAGCCTGATGATCATCATCTCTCACGACCGTCACTTCCTGAACAGCGTGTGCACCCACATGGCTGACCTGGACTACGGCGAGCTGCGCCTGTTCCCGGGCAACTACGACGAGTACATGACCGTGGCGACCCAGTCCCGCGAGCAACTGCTGTCGGACAACGCCAAGAAGAAAGCCCAGATTTCCGAGCTGCAATCGTTCGTCAGCCGCTTCTCGGCCAACGCCTCGAAAGCCAAGCAGGCCACTTCCCGCGCCAAAGCGATCGACAAGATCCAGCTGGCCGAGGTCAAGCCTTCGAGCCGCGTGAGCCCGTTCATCCGTTTCGATCAGAACAAGAAGCTGCACCGCCAGGCGGTAATGGTCGAAAAAATGGCCAAGGGTTTCGACGGCAAGCCGCTGTTCAAAGACTTCAGCTTCCAGGTTGAAGCGGGCGAGCGTGTTGCGATCATCGGCCCGAACGGTATCGGCAAGACCACCCTGCTGCGCACCCTGGTCAATGAATTGACCCCGGACGCCGGCAGCATCAAGTGGACCGACGCCGCCGAGCTGGGCTACTACGCTCAGGATCACGCGCACGACTTCGAAGACGACGTCACCCTGTTCGACTGGATGGGTCAGTGGACGCAAGGCGAGCAAATGATTCGCGGCACCTTGGGCCGCATGCTGTTCTCCAACGACGAGATCCTCAAGTCGGTCAAGGTGATTTCCGGTGGTGAGCAAGGCCGCATGTTGTTCGGCAAGCTGATTCTGCAAAAGCCGAACGTGCTGATCATGGACGAACCGACCAACCACTTGGACATGGAATCCATCGAAGCGCTGAACCTGGCGCTGGAAAACTACCCGGGCACGCTGATCTTCGTCAGCCACGACCGTGAGTTCGTATCGTCCCTGGCCACCCGCATCATCGAGCTGAGCGCCAACGGCGTGATCGACTTCAGCGGCACCTACGACGACTACCTGCGCAGCCAAGGCGTGGTGTTCTAAGTAACGCCACTGTAGTGAGCTGGCTTGCCCTGTGAGCTGGCTTGTTGTGGCGAGCAGGCTTACCCTGCGTTGGGCTGCGAAGCGGCCCTAAAATCAGACACCGCGTTCTGCCAGGCAGAACGCGGTGTTTTTTATTGGGGCTGCTGCGCAGCCCAACGCAGGGCAAGCCTGCTCGCCACAAGCAGCCCGCTCACCACAATAAACCCAGCCATCAAACAAACTAGTTAGCCTGCTTCCTTTTCCCCCACGCCCTTGCCATCATGCCGTCACCGCCCGCCCGCGAACGAGTGACCATGCCTGCCACCGCCCCCAGTTCACTGTCGATCACCCTGCAGATCGTCTCCATCGTCTTCTACACCTTCATCGCCTTTATCTGCATCGGCCTGCCGATCGCGGTGATCCCGGGTTATGTGCATGAAAATCTGGGTTTTAGCGCGGTGGTGGCCGGGGTCACCATCGGTTCGCAGTACCTGGCCACCCTGCTCAGCCGGCCGATGGCTGGGCGCATGTCCGACAATGTCGGCACCAAGCGGGCGATTGTGCTGGGCCTGGCCGGTATTCTGGTCAGCGGTGTGCTGACGTTTTTCGCGACGCTGGTCGAGAGCCTGCCCGCGCTGAGCCTGGGCATCCTGATCGTCGGCCGGCTGTTGCTTGGCGTGGCTCAAGGGCTGATAGGCGTGGGCACCATCAGTTGGTGCATGGGCGCGGTG
Organism: Pseudomonas sp. NFX183; assembly: GCF_047943075.1. Classification (NCBI taxonomy): domain Bacteria; kingdom Pseudomonadati; phylum Pseudomonadota; class Gammaproteobacteria; order Pseudomonadales; family Pseudomonadaceae; genus Pseudomonas; species Pseudomonas sp. NFX183. The sequence continues at coordinate 5,679,566 of NZ_CP181333.1, forward strand.
GGCGTTGAACACACGGCGCGCTCGATTTCGTGGAATGGCATTGCCTCCTACGGCGCCATTGCGATTGGCGCGCCGCTGGGGGTGGTGATGGTGGCGGATTATGGCTACACCAGCCTTGGCATCGCTTTGACGGTGCTGGCGGCGCTGGGTCTGGTGCTGATCCGTAATAAGCCTTCGGTGCCCGTGGTACGCGGCGAACGACTGCCCTTCTGGGCGGTGTTCGGGCGCATTGCGCCATTTGGCACCAGCCTGTGCCTGGCGTCGATTGGCTACGGCACGCTGACCACCTTTATTACCCTGTATTACCTCAATCGCGGCTGGGCCGGGGCAGCGTATTGCCTGACGGTATTTGGCGCGTGTTTTATCCTGTCGCGCCTGGTGTTTATCTCCGCCATCAGCCGTTTTGGCGGGTTCAGTGCGGCGATTGCTTGCATGACCATCGAAACCCTGGGCCTGACGCTGCTGTGGCTGGCGCCCTCAACCGGGGTTGCGCTGATCGGTGCCGGGCTCACGGGTTTTGGCTTGTCGCTGGTGTACCCGGCGTTGGGCGTCGAAGCCATCAAGCAGGTGCCCAACAGCAGCCGTGGCGCCGGCTTGAGTGCGTATGCGGTGTTTTTTGATCTGGCCCTGGCGATTGCCGGGCCATTGATGGGCGCCGTGGCCCTGAACCTCGGCTACGGCTGGATCTTCTTTTGCGCCGCGCTGTTATCGGTCACGGCGCTGGGGCTGACCGTGTTGCTCAAGCGCCGCGCTTACTGATCGGCGGTCTGCATACCGGCGCGGGTCGCTTGGCCCAGCGTGTGGGAGAAGAAGCGCCCCGCTTCTGAAATCAGGTCGCGGTGGATGCCTTCGCGGTCAACGCCATCGGCATCCGTGCAGATCGCCGGCATCGCCACCAATTGGTCGCTGTCACACGGCGCCATGAACACGAAATGCCCGGCGCCCGCCAACAGTTTGAAATCCGGCGGCTCCGGCAGTTTGCGCGCCAGGGCAGCGGCGTTCTTGTCCACGGCCACCAGTTTGTCGCCGTCGCCGCTGTAAAGCAGCACGGGCACATGCACATCCGCCAGGGTATGGCGGCCAAACATCAGGCTCAACGGCGCCATCAGCATCAAGGCATGAATGCGCGGGTCGGCCTGTGGCTGCAAGTCGTCGCGATCCACCACCAGTTCGCCTTTGGTGGTGCACGCGTCGCGGTCTTCCGGGCGCTCCTGGCAATAACGACGCAGGCGGTCGAAGTCCGGCTTGGCGCCGGCCAGGATCAACGCCGTTTCGCCGCCGGCGGAGTAACCGATCACGCCCACCTGATCGACGTTGACGAACGGCGACAGCATCGGGTCGCCGAGGGTGGCGGTGATCGCTTCGGAGATCTGAATCGGCCGGCCATACAGGTTGCTCACGGTGCCCAGGCGGCTGTGATCCTTGTAGTTGTCGCCGGGGTGCAATACGGCCACCACCACAAAGCCCTTGCGCGCCAAAGACGTGGCCAGGTCGTGCAGGGCCAGTGGCGTACCGATGTTGCCGTGGGACAGCATCAGCATCGGGAAGCGGCCGATGGCGACCTTGGAGTCTTCGGTGGCGGCGACGTGATAGGCGCCCAACGCAGTGCTGTGTTCATCGTCGGTCGACGGATAAAACGCGATGGCCTTCATCGGCTGCTGGTCCAGCGGGTCGAGAAACGTCATGCGATGGAAGCCCACACTCCAATGCGGGTGCGGCGCTGGGGCGGCGTGCACTGAAATCAGGCCACCGAGCAGGGAGAGAACCAAAACAGCACAAAGACGCATCATGGGGATGTCCACCTTTGCTGCGCGACCACGTTCAACACCCGCGGCAGATCTATATGAAAAGTCCATGGTTCAAGGCGCTCACAGCGGGTGATAAACCCATGCGTGCATAACCTGGGCCAAAGTAGTGACAGCGGGTAAACGAAAAAACTCCGTACTCCAGTCGTTTTGAGGCGATCAGAATACAGAGTTTAGGCGCCCGACTTCAGATTGGAACCGAGCAGACGCGAAATTTACACAAGCCTTACGCGGCGGCGAACAATTGTTCGTTGATCACGGCGTTGGCGTCGCTCAGGGCTTTGCTGCGCACTTCTTCACCGTAGGCCAGGCCTTGGGCGCGGACGAACTCGATGTCGGTGATGCCAAGGAAGCCAAACACCAGCTTCAAATAGTCTTCGTGGCCGACGTTGCTTGCCTGACCGGCGTGCAGACCGCCCGCAGTCGAGACGATGATCAGCTTCTTGCCACCGCACAGGCCTTCAGGGCCGGCTTCGGTGTAACGGAAGGTCTGGCCGGCGACGGCGATGCGGTCGATCCAGGCCTTGAGCTGAGAGGGCACCGAGAAGTTGTACATCGGCGCACCGATCACCACCGCGTCGGCGGCGATGAATTCAGCCAGCGACGACGCGCTCAGTTCAGCCTCGTGCTGTTGTACCGCGTCGCGCAATTCAGCCGCGGTGCCCAGGGCACCCAGGGTCAGGCCCGAAAAGTGGCTGATGCCTTCGCTTGCCAGGTCACGGTAAGTCACTTCCACACCCGGCTCAGCCGCTTGCCAGGCCTTGACCACACCAGCGCTGAGCTGACGCGAAGCCGAGTTGTCGCCGAGGATGCTGGAATCGATATGCAACAGTTTCATGCGGGATCTCCAAGTGAGGATCGCGGCTAGGCGATCGAATGAGGTTGATCCTACACATGAACCCAATAAACGATTAGCCAGCTTAAATGCGATTGTTCGTCCTGCCAGCAGGACAATCCTTTCACCGCCAATATTCAATCCGACAAGGTTATTGCCTGAAGCGCTGACGCACTGGATTTCGCCCGCGCTTCGCTTCATTCTCGCCGGCAGATCCGACAGCCACCGGCCACGCCATGCACCCACCCTCTCCCGTCCTGACCAAGAGCCTGACCCTGATCCTCGCCATCTGCTGCGGGTTTTCGGTCGCCACGATTTACTACAACCAGGCCATGCTGCCGCTGATCGCCAATACCTTTGCGGTGTCCACCGCGCACGTCGGGCAGATCGCGATGCTCACGCAACTGGGCTATGCCTGCGGCCTGCTGCTGTTCGTACCGCTGGGCGACCGGATCAGCCGACGCACATTGATCCTGGCCGTGCTGTGTCTGAACTTCATCAGCCTGCTGGCCTCGGCCACGGCGCCGTCTTACACCTGGCTGCTGGTGGCGAGCGGGCTGCTGGGGCTGTCGGGTATCAGCGCGCAGGTGATCATTCCCGCCGCTTCCGACCTCAGTACCCTCGAACAGAAAGGCGCGGTGCTGGGCCTTATGGTCAGCGGCTTGTCGGCCGGTGGCTTGCTGGCCAGGACCGTCAGCGGCGTGATCAGCGGCTGGCTGGGCTGGCGCGGCATGTTTGCGGTGGCCGCGGCGCTGGATGTGCTGCTGTTTATGGCAATCCTGACGCGCATGCCGGTGTCGATCTCCACCAGCAAACTCGCGTATGGCGCCTTGCTCAAATCCCTGTGGGGCCTGGCCAGGCAATACCCGACCCTGCGCCAATCGGCGCTCAAGGGCGCCCTGGTATTCGGTGCATTGAATGTGTTCTGGGGCTCGATGGCCGCCTTGCTGGCCTTGCCGCCGTATGGCTTTACGAGCGCCCAGGCAGGCCTTGTGGGGCTGTCGGCCATCGTCGGCATCCTCTGCGCCTCGACCATTGGCCAGCAAACCCGGCGCCATGGGCGCTTGCTCGAACGCGCCGGCATCACCACGGTGCTGGTGGCGTTTATCCTGATCTACAGCCTTGGGCTGAGCGGCTGGTGGTGGCCCATCCTGATTGCGGCAACCTTCCTTGACCTGGGTAACCGGACCAACCAACTGGCCAACCAGACCCGCGTATTGGCGCTGGAACCCTCAGCCACCAGCCGCCTGAACACCGTGTTCATGGTGGTCTATTTTATCGGCGGCGCCCTGGGTTCGGCGGCGGGCGCTTTCGCCTCGCAGCACTACGGCTGGCAGGGACAGGCCCTCACCGGCGCGGCCTTTGCCGGGCTGGCCTTGCTGATGACCCTGTTCAGTGGGACGACACATAAATCGACGCCGACGTAGGCGCCGGCAATGCATAGGTGCGCTTCATCCACTGGATCTCTGCCTGCGGCGTGCGCCCGAAAAAGCGTTTGAACTCGCGGCTGAACTGCGAGGCGCTTTCATAGCCGACCCTGGCACACGCCGTGGCGGCGGTGATGTCGTTGCGCAACATCAATAAGCGCGCCTGGTGCAGGCGCGTGGACTTGAGGTATTGCATCGGTGAGGTGTCCGTGACCGTGCGAAAGTGCGCGTGAAAACTCGGCACACTCATCCTGGCTTCCGCCGCCAGGGTCTCCACGTCCAGGTGCTGGTGGTAGCAGCCGTGAATCTTGCGGATCGCCCGCGCGACCTTGCCGAACTGGCCCTGCTGGTTGAGCGCGGCGCGCATCGAGCCGCCCTGCGCGCCCGTGAGGATGCGGTAGTAGATTTCGCGCACCAGCGACGGGCCGAGGAGCTGCGCGTCCATCGGCACACGCATCACTTCGAGAAAAAGCAGCAACGACTCGCTGAGCGGCTCATCCATGGGCGATGAATACATGCCGCGGGGCTTGGCCTCAACCAGGTCAGGGAAGTCATCCAGCGCCACCATCCATTCGGCGGCGAGGGTAAAATCCAGCCGCAGGTACACCGCCAGCATGGGCTCTTCTTCACTGGCCTCGGTTTCCATGGTGAACGGCACAGGCACCGAGACCACCAGGTAATGCTGCGCGTCATACAGGTAAATGTCTTCCCCCAGAAAGCCGCGCTTGCACCCCTGGCAGACAATCACAATGCCGGGATCGTAGAGCACCGGAACCCGATGCAAAGGCCGGTTGGAACGCAAAAAGCGCACGTCATCTAACGCGGTCAGGTTATAGCCTTCGACAGGCGCCAGGGTGCCCATCAGTTCGATGATTCGTTGGGTACGGCCCATGGTGCAAGGCTCCTGGCGAAAACCGCACGTTACTGTGCAATCGTCGCCGTGGCTATGTACTCATAGGAATAGGCAATCAGCAGATTGGTTTGGATATTCGCTCAAACCGCCCGTTTCCGTAGCCTGAAACAACACGTTCAGCCCTCGGAGATGCCCTCATGCTAATCGTCTACAACCCCGCCACCGGTGAAGAAATCGGCCGCGTTGCCAGGAACACCTCGGCTGAAGTCAAAGCGGCGGTCGAGCGTACCTGCGCGGCTTTCCCGGAATGGTCTTCCAAGCTCGCCAAAGAGCGCAGCGAGATCCTGCGCCGCTGGCACGACGCCGTTAAGGCCGACAAGGAAGCCTTCGCCGAACTGCTGTGCCGCGAAAACGGCAAGTGCCTCACCGAAGCCCGTGGCGAAATCGATTACGGCCTGGGTTTTATCGAGTGGTACGCCGAAGAAGCCAAGCGCGTGTATGGCGACACCCAGCCCACCCACGACCGCAACGCCAACGTGGTGGTGACCAAGGAAGCGGTCGGCCCTGTTGCGGCGATCACCCCGTGGAACTTCCCGTTCATGATGATCACGCGCAAAGTCGCCACAGCCTTGGCGGCGGGTTGCACCATGGTCATCAAGCCTGCCGAAGACACGCCGCTCACCGCCTTCAAGCTGCTGGAATACGCGCGCAAGGCCGGTATCGAACCCGGCGTGCTGGAAGTGGTGGTCGGCGATCCCAAGGAGATCGGCCTGATCTTCACCGCCGACCCGCGCATTCGCAAAATCACCTTTACCGGCTCCACCGCTGTCGGCAAATTGCTTGCGGCGCAATGCGCGGCCACCCTCAAGAAAATGACCCTGGAACTGGGCGGCAACGCGCCGTTTATCGTGTTTCAGGACGCCAACCTGGATGAGGCCGTCAAGGGCCTGGTCAGCGCCAAACTGCGCAACAGCGGCCAGGTGTGCATCTCGCCGAACCGGATTTTTGTGCAGCACAGCATCCTCGAGGACTTCGTCCAACGCGTGCAGGCGGCCGTTGCCAAAATCGATGTCGATCAAGGCCTGCGCGAAGACTTTGTGGTCGGGCCGCTGGTCAATCAACTGGGTTTTGACAAAGTCGTGCGCCTGGTGGAAGACGCCAAAGCCGCCGGCGCCAACGTGCTGATGGGTGGCAAGCCCCACGCCAGGGGCGGGTTGTTCTACGAACCCACCGTGGTGACCGGTTTGCGCGACGACTCACCGCTGGCCACTGAGGAAATCTTCGGGCCGGTGTTCGCCATCTACTCATTCAAGGATGAAGAGGAAGTCATCGCGCGCGCCAACCAGACCGAGTTTGGCCTGGTGGCGTATGCCTACACCAGCGCGCTGGGGCGTTCGTTGCGGCTGTCGCGCCAACTGGAGGCGGGGATGGTCATCCTCAATTCGGGTTCGGTCGGCACCGCGTCGGTTCCCTTTGGCGGCATCAAGCAATCCGGCTATGGCCGTGAGGGCAGCTACTACGGGATCGAAGAGTACGTGCATGTGAAGTATGTGCTGATGGCGGGCGCGCAGTTCTAAGCGCTTAATCACGTCCAACGCGAGCAGCCACACGGCGCTCGCTTTTTTTGTAGTGGATTTGCCCTCGCCAGACGCGGATAGTTCGTCCCACTGACAGGACAATAGGTTGACCATGCAAGACCTCAACGACCTCTACTATTTCGCCAAAGTCGTCGAGGCCGGCGGCTTTGCGGCGGCCGGCCGGCTACTGGGGATTCCCAAGTCACGGCTGTCACGGCGTATTGCCGAGCTGGAAGGACGCCTCGGCGCGCGCCTGTTGCAGCGCACCACCCGCCAATTGACCCTCACTGCGGTCGGCGAGCGTTATTTGCGCCATTGCCAGGCCATGCTGCTGGAAGCGGAAATGGCCGACGAGGCCGTGGCCAGTATGTCCAGCGAACCGCGCGGGCGCCTGCGGGTAAGCTGCCCGGTGGGCATGGCCCAGCACATGATGCCGGGCATGGTTGCCGGTTTTCTCGCCGCCCACCCGCTGGTACAGCTGGAGATGACGCTGGTGAACCGCCGTGTCGACCTGGTGGCTGAAGGCATCGACGTGGCCCTGCGCGTGCGCGAGTCGGGCGATGAAGACCCGCTGCTGGTGACCAAGCGCCTGCGCCAGGCCCAGACCCTGCTGGTGGCCAGCCCTGAATTCATCCAGGGTCGGCACATCGACAGCCTCGAAGACCTCAAACAGCTACCGGTGCTCGGCGCCCTGGAGGCCGACCGCCTGGTCCACCTGCGCCTGATCGACCCGCAAGGCAACGCCCAGGACCTCGCGCTGGAAGCCCGCCTGGGCATCGACGACTTCATCGTGCGCAAGGCCTGTGCCCTCAAGGGCCTGGGCTTCACGGTGTTGCCGATGATGTACTGCGAAGAGGAATTGGCCAGCGGCCAATTGGTGCAGCTGCTGCCGCATTGGTCGTCACCGGGCGGCTGGTTGCAGGCGGTTTACCCGCATCGCCGTGGCGTGCTGCCGGCCATTCGTGCCTGGATCGACTACCTGGAAGAAGCCTTCAAGGACTGCGGAGACCGCTTGCTATGAAAATGACTGAAGCACACGTCGCCGCCTTCTGCCTGAGCCTGCCCGGCGCGCGGGAAGACTACAAATGGGGCGGCGTGCGGGTGTTCTCGATTGCTGGCAACAAGATGTTCGCCGTGCAGAACCTGCGGGGCGAATCGCTGGCGTTCAAGGTCGACAAGGACCTGTTCCTCGGCCACGTCGACCGCCCCGGCATTCATCCGGCGCCTTATCTGGCGCGGGCACAGTGGATCATCATGAACACGCCCTACCCGCTGGGCGCCGAGGAACTGCGTGGCCTGTTGCAGCGTTCTCACCAGTTGGTGGTGAGCAAACTGCCCAAGCGCACGCAGATCGGGCTGTTGCTAGAAGATTGAAAGCAGCGTGCCGCCCAGGAATAACTGGTCGAGCCAGAACACCTCGTGCAGCAACACGATGACCCAGAACAGTACCTGGTACGACACTTTGCGCGTCTTGTGCCGGAACACCTGCTGGGCGATTAACGCCCCGGGCCATCCGCCGGCCAGTTCCACGGCGTGCAGGATGTTTTCGCGAACGCGCGGGCCTGCTGTCTGAGCCTTGCGCTTGTCACCCCAGTAGAGAAAAAACGCTACCACGCTGACCACGCCATAGGCGGTCAGCGGGATCACTGTTTCACCGCGATGCCACACCAGCGCCGCCCCCAGCAGCGGCGCGGCGCACAACAGCACAAAGAGCAGCGCCTTGAGGCGCGGATGCTGAATGCTCATGGCTTGACCGCCGACCAGTCGATCCAGCCGAACTGCCAGGTCGCCAGAATCAGCACGCCGAACGCGATGCGATACCAGGCAAACGCCGCATAGCTGTGGCTGGCGATGAACTTGAGCAAGGCCTTGACCGCGATCATCGCAAAGATGAACGAGGTGACGAACCCGATGACAAACACCGGCAGGTCATCGGGCTGGAACAAGTGACGGTACTTGTAGCCCGAATACAGGGCCGCGCCGACCATGGTTGGCATCGCCAGGAAAAACGAAAACTCGGTGGCGGTCTTGCGTGACAGGCCGAACAACAGGCCGCCAATGATGGTGGCGCCGGAGCGTGAGGTGCCGGGAATCATCGCCAGGCACTGGGCCAGGCCGACCTTGAGCGCGTCTTTCCACGTGATCTGGTCCACGGTGTCAGCATGCACCGCATGGTCGCGGCGCTCGGCCCACAACATGATCACGCCACCCACGACCAGGGCGGTGGCCACGGTGATCGGGTTGAACAGGTAATGCTTGATCAGGTCGGCAAAAATCACCCCCAGCACGATGGCCGGCACCACCGCGATGATCAGGTTAGCCGTGAAACGCCGGGCACTGGGCTGGGTCGGCAAGCCGATGACCACGTCGAGGATCTTGCGCCGAAACTCCCAGACCACCGCCAGGATCGCGCCCAATTGAATAATGATGTTGAACGCATCAAAGCGTTCGCCGCCGAAGCCGATCAAGTCGGCGACGATGATCTGGTGCCCGGTGCTGGATATGGGCAGGAACTCTGTCAGCCCCTCCACCACGCCAAGAATCACTGCCTGTATGGCGGTCCAAAAATCCATGTATCCCCCAAAGGTCATGCCTGTCGGCATGCCTTGACTGTCTTTTTAATAGTTCACTGACGACAAGCGCACTCAAGTTCCGCTGCTGATTTTCAACATCGGCCTGCAAAAATTTCGTGAAAAATCAGGGAGTACTCAGGTTTTTCAATTACAGGCCGAAAGCCTATCAGACAAGCCGGAAATGTCGATGCGGCGCCCACAATTATAAAAAGCATGGAGTGACAGGACGATGAACAGTTTGCGCAGCATGTCGATCAGCCGCCGCCTCTGGCTGATCCTGATAGTCGCCGTGTTGATGCTGCTGACGTTGGGGCTGTTGATGCTCAAGCAGATCCACGGCGACCTTTACCAGGCCAAACGCCAGCAGACCCAGCACGTGGTGCAGACCGCCAGCGGGGTGCTGGCCTATTACCAGAACCTTGAGAAAACCGGCGTGCTCAGCCGTGAAGCCGCACAGCAGCAGGCCCTGAGCGCGGTGCGTGGCCTGCGCTACGACCACGACGATTACTTCTGGATCAACGACCTGACGCCCGTGATGATCATGCACGCGGCCAACCCCAAGCTGGATGGCCAGAACCTCTCGGCGATCCGCGACCCGGACGGTTTTGCGGTGTTCAACGAATTCGTGATCCTGGCCAAGGCCAAGGGCGCCGGCATCGTCAACTATCGCTGGCCCAAACCCGGCGCCGAAGCGCCCGTGGAAAAAACCTCGTACATCCAGCTGTTCGAACCCTGGGGCTGGATTATCGGCTCCGGCGTGTACGTGGATGATGTGCAGGCCGAGTTCACAGGCCAAGTGTGGAAGGCCTCGCTGATTGGCCTGGGCATCGCCCTGCTGATGGCCGTGTTGGTCACCTTGATTGCGCGCAGCATCGTGACGCCGTTGCAGGCGGCGGTAAACGCCATGGCCAATATCGCCAGTGGCGAAAGCGACCTGACGCGCAGCCTCGACACCCACGGGCGCGACGAAGTCACCCAGTTGTCTCGGCACTTCAATAGCTTTACCGCCAAGCTGCGCCAGGTGGTCGGCCAGTTGCAGGTGTGCGCCAACGCGTTGGGCCAGTCGTCCACGGAACTGGGCAACAACGCCAGCCAGGCGCATGACCGCAGCCAGCAGCAGTCGCAGCAGATGGAATTGGTGGCGACGGCGATCAATGAAGTGACTTATGGCGTGCAGGACGTGGCGAAAAACGCCGAACACGCGGCCAGTGAGATGCGCGATGCACAGGCCCAGGCGCAGCAGGGCCAAGTGAATATCGACGGTAGTTTGCAGCAGATCGACCAGCTCTCCGGCACCATCAGCCAGGCCGTGGAGGTGATTCGCACCTTGTCCAGCGAGAGCACGCAGATTGGTGGTGTGCTGGAAGTGATCCGCTCCATCGCTGACCAGACCAACCTGCTGGCGCTTAACGCGGCCATTGAGGCCGCGCGTGCCGGGGAACAGGGCCGTGGGTTTGCAGTGGTCGCCGATGAAGTGCGCTTGCTGGCTCAGCGTACGCAAAAATCCACTGCTGAAATCCAAGTGATGATTGAGCGTCTGCAGGGGCACTCGGAAGCGGCGGTCAAGGTGATCAGTGACAGCCATAGCGCTTCGCAGCTGACGATTGAACAGGCTGGGCAGGCCCGTGCGAGTCTTACCGCCATTGGCCAGGCGTTGCGTAACCTCAACGGGCTGAATGCCTCGATTGCCAGCGCGACCTTGCAACAGGCGCATGTGGTGGAGGATATCAACCAGAACGTCACGCAGGCGGCCGGGTTGTCGCACAGCACTGCGCTGGCGGCGGAGCAATCCAGCGTGGCGAGTGCGCATTTGCGTGGGTTGAGTGAGGAGTTGGGCGGGTTGCTGCGGCAGTTCAAGGTTTAGCTTTTTTTGGGGGGGTTAGAGCGGGGTGTACATATCCGTTGTTTGGGTGATGGTGGCTTTTGGTTCCGCACTTACGGCGGGTCACTTTTGAAAAGCGCAAAAGTAACCAAAACGCTCTTGCCCCACCACTCGGCACCTCGCCTAGGCTCGGTGTGCCCTCACGCAGGCATTACTCCGCGGGCCGCCGCGACGGGGCGTCCCTGCCCCGTCGCGGCTAAACCGGCGTCCTGCCGGTTTACCCGCTCCGTACTACCTGCGTTCGGCCAGCGTGGTTTAACGGGGCGCCTAAGATCAAGATCAAAAGCACGGCGGCCTGGTAGCCGACCTGAGTGGTTAGATCAAAAGCGGAAGCGAGGCGGCCTGACAGCCGACCTGATCCTTGAAGCTGAACCCATTCAAATGTGGGAGCTGGCTTGCCTGCGATGGCATCAACCCGGTGTACCTGCTGGACCGAGTTGTCTGCATCGCAGGCAAGCCAGCTCCCACAGAAAAGCCAAGCAGTGCGGGGCTGGCGGCTGAACTCGGTCAACTTGTGGGAGCGGGCTTGCTCGCGAAGGCGGTGGGTCAGCTCATATGTCACTGACACACCGCCTTCGCGAGCAAGCCCGCTCCCACAGTTGGTTCTCGGTGCTTCAGGTTGAAGGGGTGTTACTCAGCTTTTACCTCTGCCACTCACGCCATGCTCTGCCTTTAACGCTGATCTCACACGCCCCGTTAAACCACGCCAGCCGCCATGACCGCAGCGATGTGTATGTCTCCACATCCACGTTTAAACATTCCTCACCTCTGGTTACAATTACCGCCCTCTCCCACTCTCCCAAGGAACCGCCATGTCCGGGCTTGAATTGTTCGCCGCCGCCCTGGGGGTGATCGCTGTCTGGCTGACGGTCAAACAAAACCCTTGGTGCTGGCCTATAGGCCTGGTCATGGTGTTGCTCTACACCTGGGTGTTCTTCGACGTAAAACTCTATTCCGACATGCTCCTGCAAGTGGTCTACGCCGCCCTGCAACTTTACGGCTGGTGGCAGTGGACCCGCGCCGGCGAGGTCAAGCAAGGCCGCCAGGTCAGCAGCCTCGGCGTACCCGCGATCATGAGCAGCCTGGCCATCGGCGCCGTCTTCAGCTTGCTGCTCGGCGCGGCCATGGCCCACTGGACCGACGCCGCCCAGCCGTGGCTCGACGCCGCCCTCACTGGCTTCAGCCTGGTGGCGCAAATGTGGATGGCGCAAAAACGCGTGCAATGCTGGCCGCTGTGGATCGCCGTGGACGTGATCTTCGTCGGCCTGTTCCTCTACAAAGGCCTGTACCTCACCGCCGCGCTTTACGCCCTGTTCACCGCGATCGCCGTGCAAGGCTGGCGTGAATGGCGCAGCGATCCGGCGTTGCACGCATGAAAGTGGTGGTACTGGCAGGCCCCGAATCCAGCGGTAAAAGCTGGCTGGCGGCTGAACTGCATGCACACTTTGGCGGGCTGATGGTTGGCGAATACGTGCGGTATTTCATCGACCATCATCAACGCGACACCACCCTGGCGGACATTCCGGCGATTGCCCGCGGCCAACTGGCCTGGGAAGACGCGGCCCGCGCCGAACAGCCCAACCTGCTGGTGCTCGATACTCACCTGTTGACCAACAAACTGTGGAGCCAGACGCTGTTCGGCGACTACCCCGCCTGGCTGGACGACGAACTCCTGGCCCGGCATTACGACCTGCACCTGTTGCTGTCCCCCGAGGACGTGGAATGGACCGCCGACGGCCAGCGCTGCCAACCGGAACTGGCTGATCGTCGGGCGTTTTTCCAGGCCAGCCTGGCGTGGATCGAACAGCACCAGCAGCCCGCCGTAATCATTGGCGGCCATTGGCAAGCGCGGCGTGCCAAGGCATTTGAAGCGGTGGCGCAGCTGCTGGCGTAAGGCCCAGTCCTGATTACCGACCATCGGGTCAACGCAGTCCATTTCCTTCGGCGCCAGTCAATCTTCTAAAGGAGATTGGCCTATGAACATGCGCATTGTTGCCCGCCTGATTAACTTGCCGGAAAACCGTGGCGTTCGCGTCACCGCGGCAAAGCATCCTGTCCTGCTGGTGCGTGTCGGCGATCGGGTGCGCGCCTTCCAGGCCGAGTGCCCGCACGCCGGCGCACCGCTGGAGGAAGGTGTGATCTGTAACGGGCGGATCATTTGCCCCTGGCACAAAGCCGCGTTTGCCGTGGACAGCGGCGCCGTGATCGAACCTCCGGCGCTGGTCGGGCTCAAGCAATACCCGGTGCAGGTGCACGATGGCGTGGTCAGTGTTGGCGACGAGCCCATGGCAGCCGAAGCCGCGCCGGCGCGGGATGAACAACGCTGCTTTGCGGTCATCGGCGCTGGCGCGGCAGGCACTGCCGCCGTGGCGACGTTGCATCAGCAAGGCTTCAGCGGGCGATTGCTGTGGATCGACCGTGAACAGGCTCCCGCCTACGACCGCACCGCCCTGAGCAAATTCGTGATCGCAGGCCAGATGACGCCCGAAGACACGCCGCCACTGCTGGATAAGCAGCCCATCGGCATTCACGGCGAAGTTCAGCGCCTGGACGCCAACGCCAAACGCATCGAACTCGCCGACGGTCGTCACTTTGACTATGACGCGGCACTGGTCGCCACCGGGGGCGAAGCGCAACTGCTGGACATCCCCGGCGCGGTATTGAGCCAAGTGTTTGTGCTGCGCAGCCGCGAGGATGCGGCGCGTATCAACGAAGCAGCTCAATCGGCAGCGTGCGCGGTGATTGTCGGCGACAGCTTTATCGGTCTGGAAGCCGCGTCCGCCTTGCGCCAACGTGGCCTGGTGGTGCAGGTGGTCAGCCGCCATGACATTCCTCTCGCCGCGCAATTGGGCAAGCGTATCGGTGCGGCCATTCGCCAATTGCACGAAGACAATGGCGTGATCTTCCACTGCAACACCGAGCCCGAACGCTTCGACGGTCACGGCGCAGTGAGTACCGTGCTGCTTAAAAACGGCAAGCGCCTGGCGGCAGACCTGGTCGTGATCGGCGTTGGCGTCACACCCGCCACCGGCTTTATCCACGGCGTAGACAAAGCCGAGGACCAGTCGCTGAACGCAGACACTCATTTACAGGTGGCGCCCGGGTTATGGGCGGCCGGCGACAACGTGACCTTTGACTGGCGTCAGCAGCCAACACGCATCGAGCACTGGCGCGTGGCCCAGCAGCTGGCCGTGCTGGCCGCGCGCAATATGCTCGGCGATACGCAGGTCTACGCCGACGTGCCTTTCTTCTGGACCTACCACTTCGGCAAAACCTTTGAAGTGCTCGGCCACCCGCAGCACTGGAATCGCCTGCACGTAGAGGGTGAGGTGAATCGTCACGACTTCATTGCCTTGCTGTGCCGGGATGATCACGTGGAAGCCGTGATTGCCTGCGAACATCAGCAAGCCATGGCGCGCCTGTCACAACGCATGCAGCACCCCTTGGGCAAGGCCGAGGCCTTGGCCATTATTCGCGCCGGTTAGCGCTTTTTGCGGGTGCTCAATTGAATCCACGTCGGCGCATGGTCGCTGGCGTGCGGCTCGTTGCGCACCCAGGCGTCCACGCCGGCATCTTTGAGGTAAGGCTTGAGCGCGGGATTGAGCAGCAGGTGATCGATACGCAGCCCGGAGTTGGTCTGCCAGTGCTGACGGAAGTAATCCCAGAAGGTGTAGACGCGCTCTTCGGGGTACAGATGACGCAGCGAATCGGTCCAACCCTGCTCCAGCAGACGCTGATAACACGCGCGGCTTTCGGGTTGCAGCAAAGCGTCCTTGAGCCAGGAGCGCGGGTTGTAGATGTCCACGTCGGTGGGCACCACGTTGAAATCCCCGGCCAGCAGCACCGGATGTTCGCTGGCTTGCAGCGCCTGGGCATAGGCGATCAGCCGTTCGAACCAGGCCAGCTTGTAGTCGAATTTAGGCCCTGGCTGCGGGTTGCCATTGGGCAGATACAGGCAGCCGACCAATACGCCATGCACCGCAGCCTCCAGGTAACGGCTTTGCGTGTCGCTGTCATCGCCCGGCAAACCGCGCCGGCTCTCCAGCGGCTGGGCATCGCGCGCCAAAATGGCCACGCCGTTCCACGAGGCCTGGCCCAGGCAAATCGCACCGTAGCCGGCCGCTTCGAAGTCGGTATAGGGAAACAGGCTTTGCGGCGCCTTGAGCTCTTGCAGGCAGACGATATCCGGCTGCTCGCGCTCAAGCCATTGCAGCAGGTTGGGCAGACGGGCACGGATGCCGTTGATATTGAAGGTGGCGATTTTCAGCGCTTTCATCGGTCCGGTCCTTTCAGGGCTCTTGGGATAGAGCCTGAAAGCCGCGCGGATGTTCAATCCAAACCACGCTCCAGGTTGGCATTCACGCGCAGCAATAACGCCAGCAGCGTCGCCTCTTCCTCAGCGCTGAAGCCCTGCAGCGGCACGCATGCATTCACGCACCGCGTCGGTTAGGGTGATCAAGCAGCTGCTGCGCCATGCTCGACTGCTCGGCAGCAGTGCAGGCCTATGAAAACCACATGTTCGAGCGTGTGATGCCGGCCGCCAGAGACAGCGCCGAAGGCGCCGCCACCCAGTTATCCCATGACAGCCTGGCGCTGTCCCTGGCCCACCTGCATCACCACCTCACGCCTCAGTAGCCCAGGGACAGGCCGGTATTGCGGCGCGGGTCGTTGGCCCCGTAGAAACGGTTGTTGCCCACCGGCTTGCCACCCAGGGACGGCGCGCCCACCAGGATTGCGGCCAGGTGGTTGGCATCCTGAGGCCCGGCAAACTTGTGGCCCCAACTCTCGAGGATTTTCTGCGTGTCGGGGCTCACCGCGAAGGTCTCGAGGTTGGTGGTCTCAGGCATCCACTGTTGATGGAAACGCGGCGCATCGACGGCTTCCTGGATGTTCATCTTGTAGTCGATGACATTCAGGATGGTCAGCAAGGTCGCGGTGATAATCCGGCTGCCCCCTGGCGTACCGACCACCATCACGGCCTTGCCGTCCTTGGTCACGATGGTCGGGCTCATCGACGACAGCGGCGCCTTGCCGGGTGCGATGGCGTTGGCTTCGCCCTGGACCAGGCCGTACATGTTCGGCACGCCGACCTTGACGGTGAAGTCGTCCATTTCATCGTTGAGGATCACCCCGGTCTTGCTCGCCATCACACCGGCACCGAACCAGTCGTTGAGGGTGTAGGTCACCGACACCGCGTTGCCCCACTTGTCGACGATGGAATAGTGCGTGGTGTTGTTGCCTTCATGCGGCGACACGCCCGGCTTGATCGCCTGGGAATCCCCGGCCTTCTGCGGTTCGATGGCAGCGCGCAGCTTGGCGGCGTAGTCCTTGTCCAGCAGGTGGGCAATCGGGTTCTTCACGAAGTCCGGGTCGCCGAGGTAGCTGTTACGGTCCACGTAGGCGTGGCGCATCGCTTCGATCTGGTAGTGGAGGCCTTGGGCCGAGTGATAGCCAAGGTCGGCCATCGGGTAGCCTTCGAGAATGTTCATGATCTGGCAGATCACCACGCCGCCCGAGCTCGGTGGCGGTGCCGAGACCACGTGGTAGCCACGGTAATCGCACTCGATGGGCGCCAGTTCGCGGGTCTTGTACTTGTCGAGGTCGGCCTGGGTGATGATGCCCTTGCCGGCCTGGCTGGAATCCACCAGGGCCTTGGCGACCCAACCTTTATAGAAGCCGTCGGTGCCCTTGGCGGAGATTTCCTTGAGGGTCTTGGCCAGGTCTTTCTGCACCAGTTTCTGGCCAACCTGCAGCGGTTGGCCGTTGTGCAGGAAGATCCCGCGCAGGTCTTTGTCCTTCTCGAACTCGCCGGTGGCGGTGTGCAGCAAGTCGACATCGCCCTGCTCCAGTTCGAAGCCGTTTTCCGCCAGCTTGATCGCCGGGGCAATCACTTGGGCGCGCTTTAGAGTGCCGTACTTGCTCAGCGCGGTTTCCATGCCGGACACGGTGCCGGGCACGCCGACCGCCAAGTGGCCCTTGGCGCTGAGGCCTTCGACGACCTTGCCGTCTTTGTCCAGGTACATGTCGGCGGTGGCCGCCAGGGGGGCTTTTTCGCGGAAGTCGAGGAAGGTCTTGCGCCCATCCGCCAGTTGCACGGTCATGAAGCCGCCGCCACCGAGGTTACCCGCCGCCGGGTACACCACCGCCAGCGCATAGCCCACGGCCACGGCCGCATCGACTGCGTTGCCGCCAGCCTTGAGCACATCCACCCCTACATGAGTGGCCAAATGCTGGGCGGTGACTACCATGCCGTTTTCACCGCCCACCGGGGCCTGGGAAGCGGCGTGCACACCGCTGACCGTCAGCACCAGAGCGGTGGCGATTAAGGTGCGGCTGAAGGGTTGGTATTTCATCCATGGCTACTCTAGTTATTGGGACGCACCAAAATAGCCCGACTCGGATCCAATCCCCAGCGCAATGGCGTTTTTATTACAGAACTTGTCGGTCACAGAACGGCCGCGAAAAAGCCCATGCTATATTTCGCGCCCAGACTGGCTGCAAGGCGCGTTGAGATGGTGATCAAGAAGACCGGTATTCGGGCTCAGCAGGCCGACCAGACACGCGCGCGCATCTTGCAGGCGGCGGTCAAGGTGTTCACCCGCGACGGTTATTCCGGCGGGCGCGTCGACACCATTTCCAAGGAAGCCGACTCCAACGACCGCATGCTTTATTACTATTTCGGCAGCAAGGAACACCTGTTCATCTGCGTGCTGGAACACATCTACGAGCAGTTCAACCAGGCCGAAAGCAAACTCAAGCTCAACCTGGAGGCGCCCGTGCAGGCGCTGCAGGACCTGGTGGCGTTTATCTGGAATTACTACGTCAAGCACCCCGAGTTTGTGGCGATTCTGAGCATCGAGAATCTGCACCAAGGCAAACACGCTCAACAGTCCGGGGAGATGCGCCGATTGTCGGGCGAAGCGGTTGGCGTGTTGAAACCGATCATTGAGGCCGGCCAGGCCCAGGGTGTGTTTCGCCAGGACATCGACCTCAAGCACGTGTACTTGATGATCGCTTCGCTTTGCTACTTCTATAACTCCAACCGCCATACCCTCAGTTCGTTTCTGGGTGAAGACCTGGCGGATAAGGGGCAGCAGCAGGATTGGCTGGGGTTTATCACTGATTTGGTGCTGAGGGGCGTCTCCCCAAGCTCACTGTAGAAACCGGCTCTAATCCCTGTGGGAGCTGGCTTGCCTGCGATGGCGATGTGTCAGGTAGTATTTTCGGTGCAGACACACCGCTATCGCAGGCAAGCCAGCTCCCACAGTTTTGACCGCATTGTGTCAATGAGTGCCCGGGTTAGCCCGCAAACGCGCCACCTTCTGCTCCAACCCCTTCCACTGCGGCGCATTCGGCGCAAATTGCCCACGCAAATAGGCGACCAAATCCGCCACCTGCGTATTCGACAAACTGTCCTTGAACCCCGGCATGTACCCCAGATCCTGGGTCGCCGGGTTGCTGATCCCTTGCAGAATCACCTTGATCAAATTGTCCGGTTGATCACTGTGCACATTGGTATTGGTCGCCAGTGACGGGCTGACCCCAAACAGCTTTGGCCCCAGGCCATCGGCGTGACAGGCCTTGCACGACCCTTCAAACACACGCCGGCCATTGGGATTGGGCACCGTCGCTGCCGCCACGGTTTGCGCCTCAGCCGTCGCCTCGCCCTTGAGCGACGCCAGGTACACCGCCATCGCGCGAATGTCGGCCTTGGGCAACTTCGCCAACTCACTCACCACCGGCCCCATCGGGCCCGCCGCCACGCCATGGGCGTCGGAATAGCCGGTGCTGAGGTAGGTGAACAATTGATCTTCGGTCCATGGCGTCGGTGCTTTGGACACACCGTTCAGTGCCGGCGCCTCCCAGCCATCGACGTTGCCGCCGGCCAGGAAGGCGTTGCCGCCCTTCTCGGCGCCCATCAGGTTGCGCGGCGAATGGCACGCCGCACAGTGCCCCAGACCATTGACCAGATAATTGCCGCGATTCCATTGCTCGCCGCGCTCCGGTTGCAGCGTGATTTCACCGCGCCGTAGATTCAGCGCATTCCACCCCGCCATCAACGGCCGGATATTGAACGGAAAGCGCATGGCATTCGGCGTCGGCGCTTGGCTCACTGGCGCTTGCGACATCAGGTAGGCATACAGCGCCTGCATGTCCGCCTCATTGATATTGCGAAACGCCGTATAGGGAAACGCCGGGTACAAATTGCGCCCGTCACGGCCAATGCCCTCACGCATCGCCCGCTCGAATGCCGGGTACGACCAGGCACCGATGCCGGTGTTCACATCCGGGGTGATATTGCTGCTGTACAGGGTGCCGAAGGGCGTCTCCATCGCCAACCCACCGGCATTGGTCGCGCCGCCCGGTGCCGTATGGCACACCGCGCAATCGCCCACCGCCGCCAGCAAACGCCCGCGCTCCAGGGTGGCCTTGGACCACGTGCCGGCGCTGGGCGGGGCGATCGGTGCGATCGCGCCGTGAAACGGCCAGGCCGTGGCCATCACGGCGCCCAGCGTCGCAAACAGCGCGCCGAACCACCATTTTTTGCGTTTCTGTGGCGACGTGGCAGGCTCGCCGAGGGTGCCGGCATTCAGCGCTGCCAACACCCGCTCGGGGGTGATCGGCAACTCACGAAAACGAATGCCGGTGGCGTCATAGATCGCATTGGCAATCGCCGCCGCGCTGGGCACCGAGGCCGACTCACCGGCGCCCATCGGCGGCTGGTCCTGGCGCGGCATCATCAGCACGTCGATCTGCGGCACTTCAGGGAAGGTCAGGATCGGGTAACCGCCCCACTCCTTGCTGGCCACCGTCGATTCCTTAAAGGTCACCCGCTCCTTCAACACGCGGCTGGTGGACTGGATCACATTGCCGTGGATCTGATGCTGCACACCCGCCGGGTTGATCATCATCCCCGAGTCGTGGCCGATCACCACCCGCGTCACCGACACGTCGCCGGTGTGTTTGTCGACGGCCACATCCGCCACCCAGGCGGCCCACGCCGCGCCAAAACCGGGGAATTTACTGTGGATGTAGCGCGCGTAAGCAAACCCACGGCCCCGCAACAGATGGTCGTCGTTGGCGGTTTGCATGGGCGCGGTGCGCGGTGACCAGTTGGCGCGTTCGGCGGTGGATTTGACCAGGTCGATGGCGCGCTCGTCCTTGAGGTAGCGCAGGCGGTACTCCACCGGATCGACACCGGCGGCAAATGCCAGCTCGTCGATATAGGATTCGTGGGCAAAGGTATTGGGCAATGCCGACACGCCGCGCATCCATGAGGCGCGCACGATGGGCGCCATGTCGTTGATGGTCACCCGCATGTTTTCGATGTGATACGGCGGGATCGAGGTGCGGTCGCCCATTTCGAACATCGCCGCCACGGGCTCGACGCGGCCGGTCAGCAACAGCGCCAGGGTCGGCGCGCCATTGGAGGGGTAGCTGGTTTCAAAATCGTACGCGGCAATGCTGCCGTCGGCGTTGAGGCCGCCGTCCACGTCCATCAACTGCGCCGTGCCCTTGGGCTCCCACAGGTGTTCCTGCTCGCGGGTCAGTTGCACGCGCACCGGTTTGTCCACCGCGCGCGACAACAGCAACGCGTCGGCGCAGACGTCATCGGCGCAGTTGCGCCCATAGCAACCGGCGGCTTCCAGGCGAATCACGTCGATCAGCGCTTCATCACAGTCCAGCAACCAGGCCAGGTCGGCGCGCAGCAAATGCGGGTTCTGGCTGCCCGACCACACGCGACTGCCCGCGGCCTGATAGTCGGCCACGGCGCACGACGGGCCGATTGAGCCGTGCATTTGATAGGGCCACAGGTAACTGCGCGGCATCCGCTGGCTGGCGCCCGCCAGGGCTGTATCGACATCGCCCTGATCGAGCACCGTGCGGCGTACCCGCGGGTTGTCACGGATCGCCTGCTCGACATCGCTCATGTCCGGCAAGGCGTTATTCCAGGGCTTCCACTGCACCTGCAACTCATGGGCGGCCTTGATCGCCTGCTCTTCGCGCAACGCGACCACGCCCACAAAATCGCGGATCACCACCACCGCAACAATGCCGGGGATATGTGCGATGGACGCCTCATCCACACTCAGCAGGCTATTGCCGACAAAATCCCCGCAGTCCAGACCGGCATACGGCGGGCGCACGACGCGGCCGTGCAGCATGCCCGGCACGCGCATGTCGTGCACGTAGGTCAGCTCGCCCGTGGCCTTGCCGGGAATATCCACACGCGCGGCGCCCTTGCCCACCAAGCGGTAATTCTCGATGGCTTTCAAGGGCGCATCGCCGCTGATGCGTAACTGGTCATGCTGGCCGCTGACCAACTCGCCGTAAGTGGTGGCGCGCCCGTCTGCCGCCTGGATGACGCCCGCTTCGACCTTGAGGCTGGCGGTGCTCACGCCCCAGCGCCCCGCCGCCCGCGCCAGCAAAAAACGTCGTGCTTCGGCGGCAGCGTTGCGCAGCGGGATCGCCGAAATCTGCAAGGTCGCGCTGGCAATCGTCGCGCCCTGGTTCGGCACGCGCTCGGTGTCGCCCAGCACCATGGTGACCTGGTCCATCGTCAGGTCGAGTTCTTCGGCGACGATCTGCGCCAGCGAGGTGCGAATGCCGGTGCCCAGGTCCACATGGCCGTTAAACGCATAAACCAGGCCGTCATCGTTGACCGCGATAAACAGCCCCAGCTCTTTGGGTTTCACGGTCGGCGTGCCGCCCTTGGCCACCGGGCCGGAGGGCGGCAGTACATCGTCGACGATCAACAAGACGCCCGTCTTGGTCAGCCACTGGTCACGGGAAAGTGGGCTATCGGTCATGGTCGGCCATCCACGGTCAAGAGGTGAGCAGCACGCAATACGGCGCGCAGGATTTCGATATGGGTGCCGCAGCGGCAGAGGTTGCCCGAGAGTTCGTTGCGGATCTGGGCTTCGCTGGGGTTGGGATTGCGGTCGAGCAAGGCCTTGGCCGTCATGATCATGCCGTTGAGGCAGTAGCCGCATTGCGCGGCTTGCTCGTCGATAAACGCTTGCTGCACCGGGTGCGGCGCCTGGCGTGTGCCGAGGCCTTCGAGGGTGACGATTTCACGCCCTGCCGCGCCCGCCAGCGGGAACACGCATGAACGTGCCGCAACACCGTCGATGATCACCGTGCAGGCGCCGCACTCGCCCAGGCCGCAGCCGTACTTGGGGCCGTTGAGTGCCAGGTCATTGCGCAGCACCAGCAACAGCGGCGTGTCCGCCATGGCGCTGACTTCGCGGGTGTGGCCATTGACCTCAAGGGCAACCGTGATGGAGGGACTGATCATTCGCTTCGCCTGTGTCAGTTGGTGAAGTAGCCACTACACGAAACAGTCAAAAAAAAGCATCGCGGACCTGGGGTCTCGCGACACACTTGAATCGTGAAGTGGCTACTACATCAACACCGAGCAAAAACGATGCCAAGGGGTTGGGATTATCCTGACGTATGCAGGTTTATGGTGGTTGTGGCGAGCGGGCTTGCCCCGCGTTGGGGCGCGAAGCGGCCCCTCGTCCAGGCGATGGGGTTATTCAGGTAAAGCTCATGGCGGGTTTGGGGGCTGCTGCGCAGCCCAACGCGGGGCAAGCCCGCTCGCCACAACAAGCCCACTATTCCTGCGGGTCGTCGATCATTTTGCGCAGCAGGAACAACACCGCCACCCGTTCCGCCGGGTTGAGGTTGCTCAGGGTCAGTTCGCTGATCTGCGCGGCGCGCGGCGCGGTTTGCGCGACCAGGTCGGCGCCTGCGGCAGACAGGTCCACCACCACCTTGCGCTTGTCTTGCGGGTCCGGCTCCAGCGTGATCAGTTCCTTGGCCTTGAGCCGCTCGACAATGCCGCGAATGGTCGCCTGGTCAACGGCCGTGGCCTTGACCAGTTCGGTGAGGGAACTTGCACCCTGATCGCGCAGTGCACACAAGGTGACGAACTGCACGGCGGTGAGCTGGGAGTCGCCGACATTCTGCTGAAAGATCGCCAGGTGGCGCTGGTAGGCCTTGCGCAGCAGGTGGCCAACTTGTTCAGAGAAAACGTAGGAATCAGGCACGGCGGGCTCGGTGGGTGATTGGCGATGGGGAGGCATGATGGCTGGCTTACCGGATCGACTCAAGTTTCTCATTGAGGAAACACGGTTAGAACTGTGGGAGCGGGCCCGCTCCCACATTAGGATCTTCAGCGGGCCAGAGAGGCTGCTGGGGCGACTACGTCACCGGCGATAACCACCGCCTCGTCATCCAGGTACACATCGCAATGACGCAGCGGAATGTCCATGTGGCACGGCGTCTTGCGCGTGCCGCCCACTTCGGTATTCGGCCCGGTGGAGAACAGGAAGTTGCCATAGAACGCCCGCGCGTCCATGCACATGCCATCGTTCTTGTCATGCAAACCCATGGCGGTCCACTGCGCTTTTGGCTGCAAGCCCCAGCCAATGTGGGAGATGCCGTACACCTCCGGATCGTTGAAGTACTTCATGTAATCACGCAGGTACTCGGCCTCGAAACCACCGTGGATACTGGTGATAAAGCCCTTCTCGATTTCCAGCGTGATCTTCTCGCGGGTGTAGGTCTTGAATGGCAGGAGGATGTCACCGACGTCCAGCACCAGCACGCCCTCGGCGGTTTCCTCGTTGGGCCAGGAGAACAGGAAGCCGCTGGGCCAGTGGTCCCAGCGCCCAGGCTCATCGGCAAAACCGTATTCGGTCACCGCCGGGTACTGCCCCAAGGCAGCGCGGAAATCACTGCCGGCGCGGGATTTGACGTGAATCGAACGCGCCTTTTTCAGTAATTGCTCGGCCGCCAGCACACGCACCTTGTCTTCTTCGGTGGGCAGCATGCGCGCCAGCACTTGCGGCGGTTCCACGGCCAGCAGGATGCGCGTGCCGGTCTTGAGGATCTGCTCCTGTTCCGGCGAATGCAGCAGCATCATCGTGTCAACCACCAGGTCGGCGGCTTCCAGCGCACGCTGGGCGGCGATGTTGCCGGTGAGCGCGGTGTCGCCGCAGTAGGCGGTCATGTCATTGCCCATTGCCCGCGGGTGATTGAACGACGGCAGCTCCACCGCATACACCTTGGCCCCCAGGCGCTGCGCCGCCTCCATCGCCGCGCGCACGGTGCGTGCGTCGGAGTAATGACTCTTGAGCACGGCAACGCTCTGGGTCGGGTCGACCTTCGACAGCTTCAGCACGTGTTCAAACATCTGGGTCAGTTCGCAATCGCTTACCGGCATTTTCCTGTCTCCTGTGGGGCTGCACCAAGTTCAAGCACCGCGCTTCACTCTAATGCACTTTTATAGCGTATACGCCAATTAATAACGATAAGACCTGAATTGAAAGCGGACTGCAAGCGGCGCGCCAAAACGTTACCTATCGAAACAAACCCAGCAATTATTGGGAATATCGCATTACACAGGTTCAGCTAGGCCAAAAAATAAATTTGCAGAAGCGGGCTTCCCATTTTAAAAAATGAGCGTATACACTTTAAAAACCTTGCGGACAAATGCCGCCGACAATCAAAAAACAGAGGATCACGCCCCATGGGAAGCACACAAAAAATCGCCATCGTCGGTGCCGGCCTGGGCGGCGCCGCCGCAGCTACCCTGTTGCAGCAGGCCGGTTTTGACGTGGACGTCTACGAGCAGGCGCCGGAGTTTTCCCGGTTGGGCGCGGGGATCCACATGGGCCCCAACATCATGAAAATCTTCCGCCGCATGGGCATCGAACAGCAGCTGGACCTGATGGGCTCGCACCCAGAGCATTGGTTCAGCCGTTGCGGCGAAACCGGCGACTACCTCTCGCGCATCCCGCTCACCGGCTACGGCGCCTCGTATGTCACCGTGCACCGCGGCGACCTGCACGCCCTGCAGATGTCCACCCTCAAGCCCGGCACCCTGCATTTCAACAAGCGCCTGGAAACCCTCGAAGAAACCGACACCCAAGTGCGCCTGACCTTCGCCGATGGCGAAGTGACCTATGCCGACATCGTGATCGGCGCCGACGGCATCAACTCGAAAATTCGTGAAGAACTGCTCGGCGTGGAAAAACCGCTGTACAGCGGCTGGGTCGCGCACCGCGCATTGATCCGTGGCGACCAGTTGGCCAAGTACGACCTTACGTTCGAAGACTGCATCAAGTGGTGGACCGAAGACCGCCACATGATGGTGTATTACACCACCGGCAAACGCGACGAGTACTACTACGTCACTGGCGTGCCGCATGCTGAATGGGACTTTCAGGGCGCATTCGTGGACAGCAGCCGCGAAGAGATGTTCGAAGCGTTCAAGGGCTACCACCCCACCGTGCAGGCCCTGATCGAGTCCACCGAAAGCGTGACCAAATGGCCGCTGCGCAATCGCAACCCGCTGCCGCTGTGGAGCCGAGGTCGCCTGGTGCTGCTCGGTGACGCCTGCCACCCAATGAAGCCGCACATGGCCCAGGGCGCCGGCATGGCCATCGAAGACGCCGCCATGCTCACCCGTTGCCTGCAGGAAACCGGCATCAGCGACTACCGCACCGCGTTCCAGCTCTACGAAGCCAACCGCAAGGAACGCGCCTCCCGCGTGCAGGCGGTGTCCAACGCCAACACGTGGTTGCGCACCCAGGAAGACCCGGATTGGGTGTACGGCTATGACCTGTACGCGCAGCCACTGAAATCGGGGGTGGCCGCGTGAGCACCTTTCTCTATGGCGGCAACGTCCAGGCCAACGGCATTCGCCAGCACTACCTGCGCTACGGCGGCAACGGCCCGGCGCTGATTTTGATTCCGGGCATCACCAGCCCGGCGATTACCTGGGGGTTTGTGGCCGAACGCCTTGGCGCACAGTTCGACACGTACGTGCTGGATGTACGCGGGCGCGGCTTGTCGTTCACCGGACCCGAGCTGGACTACAGCGCCGACACCTGCAGCGATGACATTGGTGCATTCGCCGATGCACTGAATCTGGACCGTTACCACCTGGTCGGCCACTCCATGGGCGCGCGCTTTGCCGTGCGCAGTGCGGTCAAGCATCCGCAAGGCGTAAACCGTGTGGTGCTGATCGACCCACCAGTGTCCGGCCCCGGTCGTCGTGAATACCCGAGCAAATTGCCGTGGTACGTCGATTCGATCCGCCAATCCCTGGTTGGGATGGATGCACAGGCCATGCGCGCCTTCTGCGCCACCTGGACACCCGAGCAACTGCAACTGCGCGCCGAATGGCTGCACACCTGCTTTGAGCCTGCCATCGTGCGCGCCTTCAATGACTTTCACACGGTGGACTTCCATCAGGACCTGCCCCACCTCAAGGCCCCTGCCCTGTTGATGGTGGCCGGGCGCGGCGGCGTGATCCTCGATGAAGACATCGCCGAAATCCAGGACCTGCAACCGGCCATTCAGGTCGTTCGCGTACCCAACGCCGGGCACATGATTCCGTGGGATGACCTCGAGGGCTTCTTCGACGCGCTCGGCGATTTCCTCACCCACTAAGAACGGAGACCACCATGCACAAGCCTTACCGCATCGGCCAGATCGTGCCGAGTTCCAACACCACCATGGAAACCGAGATCCCGGCGATGCTCAACGCGCGCCAGGCGATCCGCCCGGAGCGTTTTACCTTCCACTCCAGCCGCATGCGCATGAAGCAGGTGCGCAAGGAAGAACTGGCGGCAATGGACGGCGAGTCCGACCGCTGCGCCATCGAGCTGTCGGACGCCAAGGTGGATGTGCTGGGTTATGCCTGCCTGGTGGCGATCATGGCCATGGGCTTGGGTTATCACCGCAAATCCGAGCAGCGCCTGCGCCAAGCCACTGCCGATAACGACGCCAATGCCCCGGTGATCACCAGCGCCGGCGCACTGATCGAAGGCCTCAACGTCATGGGTGCCAAACGCATCGCCATCGTCGCGCCGTACATGAAGCCGCTGACCGAACTGGTGGTGAATTACATCCGCGAAGAAGGCTTTGAGGTGGTGGACTGGCGGGCGCTGGAAATCCCCGACAACCTCCAAGTTGCGCGCCACGACCCGGCCAACCTGCCGGCCATCGTCGCGGGCATGAACCTGGAAGGCGTCGATGTGATCGTGCTCTCGGCCTGCGTGCAGATGCAGTCGTTGCCAGTGGTCGCCAAGGTCGAGGCACAAACCGGCAAACCGGTGCTCACCGCTGCCATCGCCACTACTTACGCGATGCTCAAGGCGCTGGATTTGGAGCCAATCGTGCCCGGTGCCGGCGCCCTGCTCTCCGGCGCTTATTGACTCACCGCGAGCGGGCGTCCTGTGGCGAGCGGGCTTGTCGTGGCGAGCGGGCTTGTCCCGCGTTGGGGCGCGAAGCGGCCCCTCGTCCAGGCAATGGGATTCGTCAGGCAAACCGCAGGCAGGTTTTGGGGCCGCTTCGCAGCCCAACGCGGGGCAAGCCCGCTCGCCACACATAGAGAATGAGGTGAAAAACAAATGAGCGAACAATCTGCCGACGCCAACTACCAAGGCGTCTGGGGCAACCGCATCGGCTTCGGCAAAAAGGCCGCGCTGCTGATGATCGACTTCATGCAGGGCTACACCACTGAAGGCGCGCCACTGTTCGCGCCAGGCGTGGTCTCAGCCGTGGCCGAAAGCGTCGAGTTGCTGGCCAGTGCGCGCCAGCATGGGATTGCGGTGGTGCACACCAATATCCGCTACCATCGCGGCCATTTCGCCGATGGCGGCATCTGGGTCAAGAAAGCCCCGGTGATGAAAGACATGGTCGAGGGCAACCCACTGGCGGCGTTCTGCGCCGAGGTGCTGCCCCAGGACGATGAAGTGGTGATCACCAAGCAGTACGCCAGCGCGTTTTTCGGCAGCAGCCTGGCCCCGATGCTGCACGCTCAAGGCATCGACACCGTGGTACTCGCCGGCTGCTCCACCAGCGGCTGCATTCGCGCCACGGCGGTGGATGCGGTGCAACACGGGTTTCGCACCATCGTCGTGCGCGAATGCGTCGGCGACCGACACCCGGCGCCCCACGAAGCCAACCTGTTCGACATCGACAGCAAGTATGGCGATGTGGTGAGCAAGCAGGAGGCGATGAGCAAGTTCAGGGAGCAATAACGATTGACCAGGAACCACGACAAAGAGCGTGGTCCGGAAAAAAACTGAGCGTCTCCCACTTTGGAATGCAATCGAATGTGGGAGCGGGCTTGCTCGCGAATGCGATCTGTCAGTCAAAAATGTACTGACTGATCCACCGCTTTCGCGAGCAAGCCCGCTCCCACACTTGATCTCCTCCAGCAGGGAAATCTCAGTCTTCTGACACTGCCTTTGGAAGTCGCTTTTACAGCACTCCGAAGTGCTGGAACAAAAGCGGCTGTATAAAAACCATAAGTCACCGCCAGGAGACACCCCAATGCCCATTGCGAATGCAGCGCCCGCGACCACCGTCGTCGACCCCGTCACCACGCTCTACCACAAGATCACCTGGAAGCTGATTCCGTTTCTGTGTTTCTGCTACCTGGCCGCTTATCTGGACCGCATCAACATCGGCTTCGCCAAACTGCAGATGCTCGACCAGCTGCACTTCAGCGAAACCGCGTTCGGCCTTGGCGCCGGCTTGTTTTTTGTCGGCTACATCATCTTTGAAGTGCCCAGCAACCTGGTGCTGGAACGGGTCGGCGCGAAGATCTGGATCGCGCGCATCATGATCACCTGGGGCCTGCTCTCGGCCTGCACCATGCTGGTCACCTCCACCACGCAGTTCTACATCCTGCGCTTTCTGCTCGGCGCCGCCGAAGCCGGGTTTTTGCCGGGTGTGTTGTATTACCTGACCACCTGGTTTCCGACGCATCGGCGCGGCCGCATCATCGCGCTGTTCATGATCGGCCTGCCGCTGTCCAGCGTGATCGGCGGCCCGTTGTCCGGCTGGATCATGGGCCACTTCGACAACCTGGGCGGCCTGCGCGGCTGGCAGTGGCTGTTCCTGATCGAAGCGGTGCCCAGCGTTTTGCTCGGCGTGCTGACCTTCTGGGCGCTGCCCAATACTTTCCAGCAAGCCAAATGGCTGTCGGACGACGAAAAGGCCCTGCTCGAAAGTGAGCTGCGCAAGGACGAAGCCGACGCCACCGGCAGCAAGCACAGCTTCCGCGACGGCTTCTTCAACCTCAAAGTGTGGATGCTCGGCGGTATCGACTTCTCGATCCTGCTCAGCGCCTACGCCATGGGTTTCTGGATGCCGACGTTCATCCGCAACGCCGGGATTACCGACACCTTCCACATCGGCCTGCTGACCGCATTACCCAGCGTGGCGGCGTTGCTCGGCATGCTGCTGATCGGCGCCAGCTCCGACAAACACCGTGAACGTCGCTGGCACATCATCGTGCCGTTTTTCATCGGCGCGGCGGCGATGGCCACCAGCACATTCTTTACCCATAACGTGGTGGCCACGGTGGTGCTGTTCGCCATCGCCTCGGCCGCGATCATCGGCGCCGTGCCGGTGTTTTTCAGCCTGCCGGCAACCTTTCTCAAAGGCACCGCAGCAGCCACCGGCTTTGCCCTCGCCTGCTCGGTGGCGAACATCGCCGGCCTGGTAAGCAACTCGCTGATGGGCGTGGCCATCGACGTCACCGGTAGCAGCGCGGGCGCCTTGTGGTTTTTCGCCGGCTGCCTGATTCTCAGCAGCTTCCTGGTCATCGCCCTGCCGGCGAAACTGGTGAACCGTTAACAACAACAATTTCTGCGGATGAATCACCATGCAAGGCTTCTTTAAAAGCTGTGCGCTGCTTGTCGCGGTCGGCCTGTGTGCCGGCACCGCGCAAGCGGCGGAAAAAGTCATCTTCGACACCGACTTCAACGTGCTCAACGATGACGGCCAGGCCTTTATCATGCTCGCCCAGCTGCATGCGCAAAAACGCATCGAGCTGCTGGGCATGACCCTGGTCAGCGGCAACGCCTGGGTCGACCAGGAACAGGTCGATGCCCTCAAGGCCGTGGAACGCATGGGCGTGGAAAAAGAGGTGGGCGTCTATTCCGGCGCCGCCTACCCGCTGCTGCATGACTACGCCACTTACGAGGCAGAGAAAGCGCTGTTTGGCGCCGGTTGGCCGGGCGCGTTCAAAAACCCGCGCCCTGCCTCGCCCTCGCAGTTGATCGCGCCACCGGATGGCCTGGCGACGCACACCCAACTGCGCAGCGAGACCGCCGCGCAGTTCATCGTGCAAAGCGTGCGCGCCAATCCTCATCAAGTGACGATCCTCGCCGTCGGCCCCTTGACCAATATCGCCCTGGCGATTCGCTCGGCGCCGGACATCGTGCCGCTGATCAAGCGCATCGTGTACATGGGCGGTGCGTTCCAGATTCCGGGCAACACCACACCGGCGGCGGAATTCAACTGGTGGTTCGACCCGGAGGCGGCAAAGATCGTCCTGCGCTCACCGATCGAGCACGTGATTTTCCCAAATGACGTGTGCGAGAAAGTCACCTTCGACAAGTCGGTGTACCAGCGCGTGATTGCGCAAAAAGGCGCGATTGCCGACCTGTACAAGCACGAATTCGGCCCGCTGTTCGACAAAGACCCCAGCTACCACAGCTTCACCTGGGACAGCCTGCCGGCGCTGTTTCTGGTCAGCCCAGACATCATCACCGAATCCCGCGATTTGTGGGTGGATGTGGACGCAACGTTCGGCGCCGACTACGGCCGTGCGTTGGGCTACCAGAAAGGTGCACCGCTGGGCACGCAGAAAGCCAAGGTGGTATTTGGCGTCGATCAGCACAAATTCTGGGACGGCTACGTCGGCCTGGTGACGCTTCCGACTCCGGTCAAGCACTGATAAAGGGATCGCTCCCACCTTGCGTGGGAGCGCCCCTCACTCAGCCTGCCAAGGCAAAGCCGCGCTGCAGATCCTCGATCAGCGCCGCCACATCTTCCAAGCCGATATGCAAGCGCACCACCGGGTTCAACGCCCGCTCCGTCGCGCTTTCACGGTCGCGTGTGTCCGCCACGGTGACCAGGCTTTCATAGCCGCCCCACAAATCCCGACGCCGTATGAGGCAATCAGCGCTGGCCTATAAAAATAATGGCGCTAGAATCAGCGCCATTCTTGCGCCTGCCTCCCTGACACGAGCCTCCCATGAGCTTTGATTTCGACACGATCCACCCCCGCCTCGGCACCGGCAGCACCAAGTGGAACCGTTACCCGCAAGACGTCTTGCCGATGTGGATCGCCGACATGGATATCGCCGCGCCACCTGCCGTACTGCAAGCCCTGCACCAGCGTCTGGACCAGCACATCCTGGGCTACAGCGTGGCCGGGCCGGATGTGCGCGACGCCATCGTTGCCGACCTGTGGGCCAAATACGCTTGGCGCGTACTGCCAGACGAACTGCTGTTTTTGCCCGGCGTCGAACCCGGCTTCAACATGGCGCTGCACGCGTTCGTGCAGCCGGGCCAGCCGGTGGTGCTGCAAACCCCGAACTATCGCCCGATTCGCCTGGCGCCAGCGAACTGGAACCTGCCGCGTATCGAAGTGCCCTTCGCGTTGAGCAACGGCGAATACCTCACGCCGCTGCCGGCCCTGCGCCAGGCGCTGACCGGCGCCGGCGCGCTGCTGTTGAGCAACCCGCACAACCCCATCGGCAAAGTCTTCCCGCGCGAAGAATTGCTGGCCGTGGCCAACGCCTGCCTGGAAAGCGGCGCGCTGATCATCAGCGACGAAATCCACGCCGAGCTGTGCTTCGATGGCCGTCGCCATACGCCTACCGCCAGCCTTAGCCCCGAAATCGCCCAGCGCACCATCACCCTGATGTCGGCGAGCAAGGCTTACAACGTCGCCGGTTTGAAGACCTGTTTTGCCGTGGTGCAAAACGCCCAGATGCGCGAGCGCTTCAATAACGCGCGTTGCGGCATGGTCGACAGTGTCAGCCCGCTTGGCCTGGAAGCTACCCGCGCAGCCTACAGCCAGTGCGGTGACTGGCTGGAGGCGCTGTTGAGCTACCTGCAGGCCAACCGTGACTACCTGCTCAACGCCGTGCACACCCGTTTGCCCGGCGTGGTGATGCATGCCCCGCAAGGCACCTTCCTCGCGTGGCTGGATTGCAGCGCCCTGGGCCTGGACGATCCGCAGCAGTTCTTCCTGGAACAGGCCAAGGTCGGCCTGAGCGCCGGCATTGAGTTCGGCGATGACAGCCAGCAGTTTGTGCGCCTGAACTTCGGCTGCCCGCGTGCGATGCTCGAAGAGGGCTTGCAGCGTATGGAGCGCAGCCTGAAAAACCGCTAAGCGACTGGCCCCATCGCCGGGGCCAGCCCTCCTCGAATCTCGGGCTATCGACTTGCACAACCCGGTCGGATGAGCCCGTTAGCGCGGGTCGCCGGCGTTAATTCACAACGTTTCGCAACGAATGCCGAAACCCTGCTGTTACTGTTTTTGCCCATCCGTCCCACCGGCAACAGCAGGAGTTTCATGGCATGGCGACCCAGCCCCTTGATCGCTCGTCCGATCCCAAAACCCTTCCCCGCACGCCATCCAAGTCGGGCACCGCTTTTCATGTGCTGCTCAAAAACAGCGCCCACAAAAAAGTCGAGTCCCAGGACAAGACGCCATCGGGGCTCGATGCCAGCCAGCAACAGGGCTATACACTGGCCGCCAAGGACGCCACACCACCGCCCGCCCTCGCCGACTACAAGGCCATCGGCCCGCCCGATGAAGTCGGCCCTGGGTTGATTCGTTATGAAACCCAGGACGGAAAGAAAGTCATCGTCAGCGAACAGGACAGCCCGGAGCTGTTCAAGCAAGTGAGTGCCGATTTCAAATCGCTCACGGGCGTGGTGGCCAGCCAGAACGCGGGCTACCAGAGCCTTGGCGCGGATGCAAAAGCGCCGGAAAAGCTCGCCGACTACAAATCCCTCGGGCCGCCCGACGAAACCGGCCCGGGCGTGATCCGCTATGAAACCCAGGACGGCACCAAAGTCGTGGTCAGCCAGCGTGACAACCCCGAAGCCTTCCAGAAAGCCAAGGATGACTATGCGAGCTTCACCGGCCTCTCCAGCAGCGAAGACGCCGGCTACAAACGCGCCAGCGACAACGAAGTGTGGCCGCCCTACGCCGGTACCACGGTCGGCCCCGAGGATGAAGTCGGCCCGGGCCTGATCCGCTTTGAGAGCAACGGCCAGAAGATGGTCGTGGCCCGTGACGACAACCCCAAGCTGTTCGACTACCTGGCGGGCCTGCACGAGGTCTACACCGACCCTGGCAAAAAGGCCGTGGTGGAAGGCGAGCTGAATAACGGGGCAGCCCTGGCCGACGCCAACACGCCGGTGCCGGGCCTGAATGACTACAAGACGTTCAGCTGGAACAACGACCAGAAAGACAGCATCCTCACCTACGAACTGCATGACGGCACCAAGGTGGTGGTGTCTTCCGACGTCAGCCCCGAGCTGTTCAAGAGCGTCGCCACCGCCCACGAGACCTGGGACAAGATCCACACCAGCGAAAGCGAAGGCTATAAGTTGGCCGGGCCGAATGACTTCCTGAAAAACACCGACATCACGTTCGGTTCGCCCGACGAACTGGGCGATGGCCTGATCCGCTACGAAACCAGCGAAGGCAAGGTCATCGTCTCCAAGGAACTCAGCCCGCAGCTCTACGATGACGTCAAGGCCAAGTGGGACGCCTCCAGTGCCGGCGCGGTCGATGACACGCGCACCCAGCACAACCTGCCCAAGGCCGGTGACCTCGACGTGCTGAACATGGACACCGGCGTGCATGCCGATGAGAAAGACGACAAGTCGCCAACCTTGAGCGTCAGCGAGCTGGCCACCACCCAGTTGATCGACACCTACCGCGCCGGCGTCAAGGACGGCTCGATTCCCAAAGACGACCCGCGCGCCAAGCTGGTGCGCGCGCTGGAAGCCCAGGCCGCCTACCAGAATGGCCACGGCATTACCGGCTACGAAGAAGCCAAGCGCCCGTTCAACACCACCTGGCGCGAGTTCGATGACAAGCAGACCGAGCTGACCTCGGCCGATATGCACGACATCATCGACGGCAAGGCGGTACAGGAGCAGATCGGCGAGCTGTTCAAAGACCCGACCGTGCAGGCCGACTACAAGTCGAAAATGGACGACGCGATCAACAAGCTGCCAAACAAGGACGAGATCAAGCAAAAGCTCCTGGACCTGACGTCCAGCCCGGATTACGTGCTGTACCTCAAGGACCTGCAAGACCAGGGCAAAACCTCTGAGGCGCAGAAAGACCTGAGCGACACCCTCACCTCGCTGTCGTTGTTCGACCCGGAAGCGGCCAGCAAGGCGGCGCAGAACATTCAGGCCGACGGCTTGACCACCGACCTCAACGCGATCCTTTCGGACCCGAGCAAGATCTCCGACGAGAACAAGGAACTGGCCACCAAAGACCTGTTCGGCCTGCTCAAAGGCGTATTGAAAGGCACCCTGCTCGACCTGCCACGGCGCACCCAGGAAACCCTGGAGAAATTTCTCAACGAAGGCCTGCAGGGCAAGGAAAAATCCGCTGGCGTGACCAAAGCCCTGGAGGAGTTGGGCGAGGTCTACAAGAACAATGGTTCGATCAGCGAGGCCGACCTGAAAACCGCGTTGAGCAAACCCTATATCCCGGTCGCCGACCGCGGCATGCTCGGCGAGGTGTTTCATACCCTCAACAGCAAGGGCATCCTGGGTTCTCTCGGCGCTGGCGTGACCCTGTTTTCGGCGATTTACCAATTGGTCGGCAAAGGCGGCAAGCTCGGTGAAACGCCCGCGCAGCGCATGTCCATCGCCAAGGACTTCTTGAGTTTTGCCGGCGGTTCCAGCCACTTCGTGCGCCTGGGCGACAAGATCGGCGAGACCCTGGGCAAAGGCGGCCTGGTGGACTTCCTTGGCCTGGACAAGACGCTGCCGGAAATCTGGGGCAAGACCGGCCTGCAGGAGCCGAACTTCGAGTTCCGCGTCAACGACCTGCCCTCCGATGTAAAAGCCAAGATCACCAGCGCACTCGATGCCGTGCCCGACAGCCAGTACGACGGCATTTCGAAGATGTTTGGTGAAGGCGACAAAGCCGTCACCGAGGCCACCGAAGGCCTGGCGACTCACCTGGATGATGGCCTCGCCGCTGCAGGCGCGGCCAAGCTCGGCGCGTCCAAGTCAGCGAAAATTGCCGGCTCGGTCATCAAGGTGCTCGGCCCGGCCACGGACATCGCCGGCGGGTTCGCCGATATCGTGTTGGGCGCACTGGCGATCAAAAGTGGCGTGGACAGTAAAGACCCGCTGGCCCAGGCGGCTGGCGGCCTGCAGGTGGCGGGCGGTGCGTTCGGTGCGTCGGCCGGGGTACTCGGCGCGGCGGCACTGTTTGGCGCAGGCACCGCGGCGGCCTTGACCGGGCCATTGTTCCTGGTGGGCGTGGTGCTGGCGGTGGTGGGCGGGATCATCGGTTACTTTGTCGACCACAACAAAAAGCAGAAAGCCACCGAGAAAGAAAACGACTGGTACCGCGATCTGGCCGGCGACGGCTTATTGCAGGACAACTGGGCCGACAAGGTCGAGTACGCCCACTACGAAATCCACCATTACCACGGCCGCGACACGCCGACCGATGACAGCATCTTTCGCTTCCAGCAATCGGAATGGGAGCACTTCGACCAGACGCCGCAAAAAGGCGGGTCGTCGAGCAATCGGCTGGATGGGGACCTGCACAAGCACTACGAAGACCCCAACACGCCACCCAAGAGCCTGCCCAGCGATGCGCCCCCGGACAAACCGCAACCGCATCAACCGGGCGGCGGCGGCCCGCGCATCAACTGAGGTTCACTAGGCTGGCCTCTATCCATGTGGGAATGGGCTTGCTTGAGAAGGCGGTGTGTCAGTGACAGAAAAGCTGAATGCCCCACCGCATTCGCGAGCAAGCCCGCTCCCACATTTGCAGTTGAGTACATCAGGCATAGGGTGTACTGGGTCAAGTGTGGGAGCTGGCTTGCCTGCGAAGGGATCAACTGGGTAGGCCTGATGCACCGAGGTGCCCGCATCGCCGGCAAGCCAGCTCCCACAGAAAAGCAGATCTGCACGTGGTCTGACAGGCCCCGACAACCACTAAGGCTGCAGCAATGGATAGGCACCCGGCCTCCCGAGTGACCTACCCAAGCAACCCAGCCCCCACATTGGATCTGAGTACATCAAGGTAATGGGTGTACTGGGTCAAATGTGGGAGCTGGCTTGCCTGCGAAGGGATCGACTGGGTAGGCCTGATGCACCGAGGTGCCCGCATCGCCGGCAAGCCAGCGCCCACAAAAAAGCAGATCTGCACTTAATCTGCTTTTGCTTCAACCACGGGTTTACAGCTTGGCAATGGAAACTTCGGTCGACTTCACAAAGGCAATCACTTCGCTGCCCACTTTCAATTCCAGGTCGCGCACCGAGCGCGTGGTGATCACTGACGTCACGATGCCGGACGCAGTTTGCACGTCGATCTCGGACACCACTTCCCCCAGCAGAATCTCCTTGATGACGCCCTTGAACTGGTTGCGCACGTTGATCGCTTTAATGGTCATGTCGGCTTTCCTTTTGGCTGTTGGGTCAATCCGCACGAATGCGCAGGCCCTCAAAATGCGCCATCCAACCGAACATTAAAAGGAATATATAACTCTTTATTTATTCTATATGGATATATAAGAAGTGTTCGCCTGGCAACAGCTGATCAACAAACTGCCCGCTGCCATCGCAGCAGCGGCGGCGTAAACCTGAGCAAATGCGCCGTGGAGGCAGATGGCACAGAGACTGCATATTCCTATAAAGCATGAAGGAACATACCATTCTGGAGCCCACGTTTGCCGGGCTGCGCTCGATCCCGAGCCTGGCGTGGATGTTCCTGGTGGCGGCCGAGTTGATCGCGGCCACCAAGGGTTAAAGCGTCAAACCAGCGTGCGGCTCAAGGTCACCCAATACCGCGTCCGCGCTCGCACCTCAAACCCCAACGTCTGGGACAGCAGCGTGAGGATGCGGTCGGTGTCGTCCAGCCGGAAGCTGCCGGTGACGCGTAGCATTTCCAGGCTCGGGTCCCAGCGCAATACGCCTGGGCGATAACGCGACAGTTCGCGCAGAAAATCCCCCAGCGGCTGGTTCTGTGCGGTCAACACGCCGTCGCGCCAGCCCAGTTGCAGCGCATCGAACGCTACCCAGGCGCCAAGCCCTTTGGCCTGCAACGGCGCCTGCTGCCCGCTGCTCAACGTCGCCACGTGCCCCTGCACGTCGCGCACCTGCACCACGCCCTTGAGCACCGAGACCAAACAACCGGACGCCAATTGGCGCACACACACCTCGGCCTGGCTGACGTGAACCTCGCCGTAGCGGGTGTTCACGGTCATCGACGCCGCGCCCGGCACATTCACGGCCAGCTCACCGTCTACCAACGTGATGCGCCGCTGCTGGAGATCAACATCCACCGCCGTGGCCGTGTTGAGTTGCACGCTGCTGCCATCGGCCAACGGCAGGCGCCTGCGCTCGCCGGTGGCGGTGTGCACGTCGGCCCGCCACGCCTCGATGGGCAACTGCCGGCTGACCAGCCACGCGGTTGGCACCAGCGCCGCCACACCCAGCGCACGCTTGAGAATGGCCCGCCGCGACGGTTGCGGGCGGTCGAGGCTGGCCATTGCCAATGCCGGCGGCACGTCGCTGAAACGCTGGCGCAGGGTCTGGGCTTTCTGCCAGGTCTGTTCGTGCTGGGGGTGGCTGTCGCGCCACTGCTGCAACGCGGCGTGATCACGTTCGGTGGCAGCGCCGGATTCCAGCAAGGCCAGCCACTGCGCGGCGGCGCGCGCGACCTCGCGGCTCACAGCTCGGCCAGCAAACAATGTTCGTAAGCTTGCGCCATGTAGCGCTTCACGGTGCGCTCAGAAACGTCGAGCCGCTCGGCAATCTCGCGATAACCCAGGCCTTCAAGTTGGCTCCACAAAAATGCGCGGCGCACCAGCACGGGCAAGCCGTCAAGCAACTCATCCAGCGCCTGCAGGGTTTCGAGCAGCAACCAGCGTTGCTCCGGCGACGGCACACAGGCGTGCGGAAGGCTTGCCAAGGCCGTCAGGTAAGCCTGCTCAAGGCTGCGCCGCTGATGAAAGTTGACCAGCAAACGCTTGCCGACCGTCACCAGGTACGCGCGCGGCTCCTGCATCTGCGCAATCGGCTGGGCGCTGGCGAGCACGCGCAGGAACGTGTCCTGGCTCAGGTCCGCCGCATCCCAGGCATTGCCCAGGCGCCGCCGCAGCCAGCTTTCGAGCCAGCTGCGGTGGTCGCGGTACAAGCTCGACAAGGTGGGTTCGGCGGCGTGGGTCGGGACAACAGCATCATTCATGGCAAGCGACCTGCGCGGCGCGAGTGAGTCTCAAATGAGATTCATTCTATTTAATATCGTGCCGGTGCACCATGCCCTTTTCAACATTGCGTTTATACAGACGTTTCTGCGTCGAACACTTGCCCGCGCCCGATCACACTGGCAGGAGCTAATACGGCACCCGGCGCCAGCACCGCATTGGCGCCAATCCGGCACTGATCGCCGAGCAACGCGCCGAACTTGTCGCAACCGGTGCGCTGTAACTGCCCGTCAATGCGCACCAGCACCTCCTTGTCCACCCGCTCATTGCGGTAGTTGGCGACGATGCTGCCCGCCTCCAGGTTGATCCCGTGGCCAAGCACCGAATCACCGACAAAATTGAAATGCGCCAGCTTGCTGCCCTTGAATACCAATGAGGTTTTCAGTTCGGCGCCGGGCCCGATGATGCACTGCGCCTCCAGCCAGCAGCCACCGCGCAGCAGCGAACCGCTGGCGATAAAACACTCGGCGCCGATGATCAATGGGCCCTTGAGCAAGGCGCCGGGTTCGACCGTCGCGGTGCGGTGCACGGCGATTTCATCGTGAATGACGTAATCATCAAGCGCCAGTTCGGTGAGCAATTGGCGCACGATGGCGGGCGCCTGGGCGACCAACACCCAGGGTGCCAGGTCGGCCCACGGCGCCAGCGGTGATTGGGCAAGGTTGGCGATGTAGTCGGTGAGTCGGATCAACGTCGAACCCTCGAGCATTCAGAGAAGCTCGAAACGCTAGCATGAACACAGCAAGCTTTACTATTTGTCTTGATGTGGATATTTTATCCAAACACGCACACAAGGTCCGTCGCATGCAATTGCCTACCTATCAAGACGTCATCGCCGCCGCCCAGCGCCTGGAGGGCTTCGCGCACACCACGCCGGTGCTCACCTCGCGCACCCTCAACGCCGAAACCGGCGCCGAAGTGTTCATCAAATGTGAGCACCTGCAACGCACCGGCTCGTTCAAGTTTCGCGGCGCGTTCAACGCCCTCTCGCAGTTTGATGCGCAGCAGCGCAGGGCCGGTGTGGTGGCGTTTTCTTCAGGCAACCACGCCCAAGGCATCGCGCTGGCGGCGCGTTTGCTGGGCATGCCGGCGACGATTGTGATGCCCACCGACGCGCCGGCCGCCAAGGTCGCCGCGACCCGTGAATATGGCGCCAGCGTGGTGCTGTATGACCGTTTCACCGAGGACCGCGAGCACATCGGCCGTACCCTGGCCATCGAGCAAGGAATGACGCTGATCCCGCCTTACGATCACCCGCACATCCTCGCCGGCCAAGGCACGGCCGCCAAGGAACTGCTGGAATTCACCGGCCCTTTGGACGCGCTCTTTGTCGGCCTGGGCGGCGGTGGCATGCTCTCAGGCACAGCGCTTTCGACCCGTGCACTGGCGCCGGATTGCCAACTGTTCGGCGTCGAACCGGAGGCCGGCAATGACGGCCAACGCTCCTTGCGTGCCGGCAGCATTGTGCATATCGACACGCCGGCGACCATTGCCGACGGTGCGCAAACCCAACACTTGGGCAACTACACCTTCCCGATCATCCGTGATCAGGTGAACGACATCGTCACCGTCTCCGACGCGCAGTTGGTGGAAGCCATGCGCTTTTTCATGCAGCGCATGAAGATGGTGGTGGAACCCACCGGCTGCCTTGGCCTGGCTGCGTTGCGCCAACTGGGCGAGCGGTTCAAGGGCCAGCGCGTGGGGCTTATCGTCACCGGCGGCAACGTCGATATCCAGCGCTACGCCGCCCTGCTCAGCGAGGCGCCATGAACATCATTCACACCGCGGCTGCCGCGCCGCCAGCAGGGCATTATTCGCAGGCCGTCCGCCATGGCGACACGCTGTATATCTCCGGGCAATTGCCGGTCAGCGCGCAGGGTCGCCACAACCTTGAGGCGTCGTTTGCCGAACAGGCGCAGGTGGCGCTGGACAATGTGTTGGCGATCTTGAAAGCCGCCGGCGGTTCGCCCCAGGACTTGGTGAAGGTCACGGTGTACGTGGCCGGGGTTCACCACTGGCCGGAATTTGACCGAATTTACGCCGCCGCGCTGGGCGAGCACCGCCCTGCCCGCGCGGTGGTGCCGGTGCCCGAGTTGCATCACGGGTATCTGGTAGAGATTGAAGCGCTGGCGCGTTACTTGGCGTAGGTGTAGACCGCCGCGCGCGACACGCCCAGGTGCGAGGCGACAGTTTCCATGGCCCGGCGAACGTCCATGCAACCAGAGTCTTTGAGCTCTTGCAGAAGCAGCCGCCGATCCGCCGCCTTGAGTGCCCGCGGCGTGGTCGCCAGACGTGCGGCGAACTGGTCGATTCGCGCACGAATCACATCGGCGCCGGACGGGTCGAGGGACTCATTGGGCTGGTCGCCACTGACTGAACCAAACTGCTCCAGCATGCTCTGCAAGCCCCGGAACAACGAGAGATCGACGTTCATGCACAAGGCCGCGACGTACTTGCCGCTGGTGTCCTTGATGCCGATCGATGTGCTTTTGACCTGGCGCCCATCGGCGAACTGGTTCTGGTAGTTGGCGAGGACCTGCGGGTAGTCCGGGTCGGCAATGCGCGCCAGGCCCAGTTCGGTGGCCGGGTCACCGGGTTGGCGCCCGGAGAGGTTGTTGTGGATCGCCAGGATCGCGTGCTGTGGGTCGCGCAAGTCGTGCAGCACCACTTCGCAGAACGGGCTGAAGGTTTTGCTCAAGCCTTCGGCGATCTGTTCGAGCTGGCTGATCAGCGTGGTTTGTTCGGGAGAGGTCTTTTTCATGCAAGACAACATATCCAGTCCTGGACAGGACGTCAATTTGACCGCTGTCCCTCATTGTGGCGTTTCAACCATGGAAGGGTTGCTTCCAGGTAGGCCTTGGCATGGCCCGCGTGTTGGATGTGCTGCAAGGCTTCACATAGCAAACGCGCACCAATGCCCTGCCCGGCCGCATCACCGCGCACGAACAATTTGCTGATTTGATGGCCGTCAATCTCGACGAAACCTTGCAGGCTATCGGTATACGCCAGCCACAGGCTGCCCGCGGCAATGGCCGCGCGGTACGTCTCAGGCGAGCGACCATCGAGCCACATTGCAATCTGCTCAGGGCCGTAATCGGCGTTGCACAGGTTTTCGACCGAGTTTTGATGCACGGCGAAGATGCTTTAGGCGTCTTCCTGGGCGGCTGCGCGGATCAGAATTTTTTTCATTCCCTTGAGTTTGCGTGTGTGGCCAGTGAACCCAGGCTTTATAGCTGAATGGGCGCCGGGCAGCGACCGATGACCGCACATCTTGTGCGTTGACCTACTTTGTTACACACCATATAGTGTGCCCACAAACAAAACAGACCACTACATAGTGTGCAGTATCGGTAATTACCGACCACACTATGCGCAGCATTTCAATGCCAGGTAGCCTGCAAACCGCATATTTTTGGACGGGTTAACACGCCGTCAGAACAGATCAGGAAGGAGTATTTCAATGCTGAGTTGGGATGAAGTCGACAACGAAGACACCGGTGCAGCGGTGATCAAGGGCGCCAACGCCGGGCATGCCAGCGAAGCCAACATGGACCGCCTTGACGGCGCCGGCGCCGCGGCCGCACTGGAAGCGCGCAATGTGACTGCCAACGACTCCGCCGCCATCGTGCGCGCCAAGGCCGCCCTCGACAAACTCGACGTCGCCGAAGGCCTCGCCGAGCTCGAAGGCTCCGCCGCCCGCGTCGCCGTTGACGAAAAACGCATGATCAACTGCCGCGCCGACCTCAACCAACTCGTGCCCTTCAAGTACGACTGGGCCTGGCAAAAGTACCTCGACGGCTGCGCCAACCACTGGATGCCGCAAGAGGTCAACATGACCGCCGACATCGCCCTGTGGAAAAACCCCGAAGGCCTGACCGACGACGAGCGCCGCATCGTCATGCGCAACCTCGGTTTCTTCTCCACCGCCGACTCCCTGGTTGCCAACAACCTGGTGCTGGCCGTGTACCGCCTGATCACCAACCCGGAGTGCCGCCAGTACATCCTGCGCCAGGCCTTCGAAGAAGCGATCCACACCCACGCCTACCAGTACTGCATCGAATCGCTGGCCATGGATGAAGGCGAGATCTTCAACATGTACCACGAGATCCCATCGGTCGCCAAAAAGGCCGCTTGGGGCCTGAAGTACACCCGTTCGATCTCCGATCCGAAGTTCGAAACCGGCACCGTCGAGACTGATAAAGAGTTGCTGCGCAACCTGGTCGCCTATTACTGCGTCCTGGAAGGCATCTTCTTCTATTGCGGCTTCACCCAGATCCTGTCGATGGGCCGTCGCAACAAAATGACCGGCGTGGCCGAACAGTTCCAGTACATCCTGCGCGACGAGTCGATGCATCTGAACTTCGGTATCGATGTGATCAACCAGATCAAAATCGAAAACCCACATTTGTGGGATGCCGAGATGAAGGAAGAAGCGACCCAGATGATTCTGCAAGGGACTCAACTGGAGATTGAATATGCGCGGGATACCATGCCGCGTGGGGTGTTGGGGATGAATGCGGCGATGATGGAGGACTACCTCAAATTCATCGCGAACCGTCGACTGTCGCAGATTGGGTTGAAGGAAGAGTATCCAGGGACGACGAATCCGTTTCCTTGGATGAGCGAGATTATGGACTTGAAGAAAGAGAAGAACTTCTTCGAGACCCGCGTGATCGAGTACCAGACCGGCGGCGCGCTGAGCTGGGACTGATCAACAACACAGATCTAAACGTGTGGGAGCGGGCTTGCTCGCGAATACAGTGTGTCAGTCGATGCATCCGGTGACTGACTCACCGCATTCGCGAGCAAGCCCGCTCCCACATTGGGTCTGCGGTGCTCTATAGACTTTGCAAATTGCCCTTTATGCCCAATCAAACCATCAAAACGCCCTGCGTCGGCCTGTGCTCCACCGTTTACGGTGACCTGGTCTGCCGGGGCTGCAAGCGTTATCACCATGAAGTGATTCAGTGGAACGGCTACAACGCCGACGAAAAGCAGGCCGTGTGGCTGCGCCTGGAGCAGTTGCTGGTGCAGGTGATGGCCAGCAAGCTGGAAGTGTTCGACCCACAACGCCTGCGCCAGCAGTTGGAAGACCGCAAGATTCGCTTTATGCCCCACCAGTCGCCGTATTGCTGGGCGTACCAGTTGATTGCGCGGGGTGCGCGGGTGATTTCCAGACTGGATGCGTATGGCCTGGCGTTGTTGCCGGAATTTCGGGAGCGCAACCTGACTGATTTACGCGACGCGATTGATCGCGAGTTTTTTCTGTTGTCCGAGGCGCACTATGAGCGTTACATCGCCCCGGGGTTTCTGAAGGAGGCGTTTGGGCCAGCCCTGATTGCCACGTTCTAACACCACCGCAACCCTAAAGTGTGGGAGCGGGCTTGCTCGCGAATGCAGTCTGTCAGTTAATAAATCTGCTGACTGATTCACCGCCTTCGCGAGCAAGCCCGCTCCCACATTTGGATTTTCGCCAGTCAGCAAACCCAGGACGCTTCGCGCTCCGTCTGCAAGCCATAGCGCTCAATCGCCTGCTGACACACCTCCCGCGCCACACTCCCCTGCTCCGCCAACGCTGTCAGCGCCGCCAGCACCAGGTGATGGCGATTTACTTCAAAGAAATCCCGCAACGCCGCCCGTGTATCACTGCGGCCAAAACCGTCGGTGCCGAGCACGGTGTAGCTGCAACTCAGGTAAGAAGCGATCATCTGCGGCACCGCCCGCACATAGTCGGACGCCGCAATCACCGGCGCGCCGTTGGGCAGACAGTCATTTACATGGCTGACGCGCTTGGCGTCCTGGGGATGCAAGCGATTCCACCGCTCCACTTCCCGCGCATCCCGCGCCAGCTCACTGTAACTGGTGACGCTGAACACCTCGCTCGCCACCTGCCAATCCTCGGCCAGTAACTGCGCGGCAGCCTGGGCCTCACGCAGCAGCGTGCCCGAACCCAGCAAGCGCACTTGGGCATCTGGCGCACCTTGCAAGCGGTACATTCCTTTGATAATTGCTGACTCCACACCCTGCGGCAGGCTCGGCTGCGGGTAGTTTTCGTTCATCAGCGTTACGTAGTAGAACTCGTCCACATCGTGCTCGAGCATCTGGCGCATGCCGTGGTCGAGGATCACCGCAAACTCGCCGGCAAACGCCGGGTCGTAGGCGCGGCAATTAGGCACACTGGCGGCGCTGAGGTGGCTGCTGCCGTCCTGGTGCTGCAATCCTTCGCCGCCCAGGGTGGTGCGTCCGGCCGTGGCGCCAAGCAGGAAGCCGCGGGCGCGCTGGTCGGC
This sequence comes from Pseudomonas sp. NFX183, assembly GCF_047943075.1. Lineage (NCBI taxonomy): Bacteria > Pseudomonadati > Pseudomonadota > Gammaproteobacteria > Pseudomonadales > Pseudomonadaceae > Pseudomonas > Pseudomonas sp. NFX183. The sequence continues at coordinate 5,724,116 of NZ_CP181333.1, forward strand.
GGCGGCCCAGATCAGGTCGCCGACGCGCTGGAAGCCGAACATCGAGTAATAGATGTAGAACGGCAACATGCGCAGGCCGTGCACTGAGTAACTGGTGGCCGCTGCCACCCACGAGCTGATGGCACTGGCCTCGCTGATGCCCTCCTCGAGGATCTGCCCGTCGGTGGCCTCGCGGTAGCTGAGGATCGAGCCGATGTCTTCGGGCTCGTAGCGCTGGCCGACGCTGGAATAGATGCCGATCTGCTTGAACAGGTTGGCCATGCCGAAGGTGCGCGCCTCATCCGCCACGATCGGCACGATGCGCGGGCCGAGGGCCTTGTCCTTGAGCAGGTTGGTGAGCATGCGCACGAAGGCCATGGTGGTGGACATTTCCTTGCCGTCAGCCGCCGTGGCGAAACCGGCATAACCCGTCACTGGCGGCACCGCCACCGGCGCTGCGACCTGGCTGCGGCTCGGTACGTAACCGCCCAGCGCCTGGCGGCGTTGATGCAGGTAACGCAATTCAAGGCTGTCGTCGGCCGGTTTGAAGAAGCTCAGCGACTCGGTCTGCTCGTCGGTCAGCGGCAACTGGAAGCGATTACGGAAGGCAATCAGCGCTTGCCGATCCAGCTTCTTCTGCTGGTGCGTGGTCATCCTGCCCTGCCCGGCTTCGCCCATGCCGAAACCCTTTTTGGTCTGCGCCAGGATCACCGTCGGCTGGCCCTTGACCCGGCGCGCGGCGTGGTAGGCGGCGTGGATCTTGACCATGTCGTGGCCGCCACGCTTGAGGCGGTCGATCTGTTCGTCGCTCATGCCCTCGACCAACTTGGCCAGTGACTCGCTCTGGCCGAAAAAGTGCTCACGGTTGTAGGCGCCGTCTTTGGCGGCGAAGGTCTGGAATTGCCCGTCGACGGTCTGCGACAGCGTGCTCACCAGCGAGCCGCCACTGTCCTGGGCAAGCAAGGCGTCCCAGTCTGAACCCCAGACCAGCTTGATTACATTCCAGCCGGCCCCGGCAAATAACGCCTCCAGTTCATCGATGATGCGCCCATTGCCGCGCACTGGGCCGTCGAGGCGTTGCAGGTTGCAGTTGACCACCCAGGTCAGGTTGTCCAGGCCTTCGCGGGCGGCCAGGGTCAGGGCCGACATGCTTTCCGGCTCGTCCATTTCGCCGTCGCCGAACACACCCCAGACGTGACGGTCGGTGGTGTCGAGCAGCCCACGATGCTGCAGGTAGCGCATGAAACGCGCCTGAAAAATCGAGCTGATCGGGCCGATCCCCATGGAACCGGTGGGGAACTGCCAGAAGTCCGGCATCAACCACGGGGGCGGGTAGCTGGAGAGCCCCCGTGCGCCCGCTTGTTGCCCGCCGATCTCCTGGCGGTAGTGTGCGAGGTCGTCTTCGCTCAAGCGGCCTTCCAGATAGGCGCGCGCATAAATGCCCGGCGCGGAATGCGGCTGGTAGAACACCAGGTCGCCGCCACAGTCTGGGTTGCGGGCGCGGAAAAAGTGGTTGAAGCCCACTTCGAACAAATCAGCGGCACTGGCGTAGCTGGCGATATGGCCACCCAGTTCGCCGTACGCCTGATTGGCGCGCACCACCATGGCCAGCGCGTTCCAGCGCACCAGCGAGGCCAGGCGCTCTTCGGTGGCGAGGTCACCGGGAAACGCCGGCTGCTGCGCAACGCTGATGCTGTTGATGTAAGGCGTGCCGTGGCGGGGTTTCCAGTCGATGTACGGGGCGCTGCCTTCGCGGGCCAGCAGGTCGAGGACCTGCCGCGCTCGTTCGGGACCGGCGTTGGCCACCAGCGAGGCCAGCGCGTCACGCCACTCGTCCAGCTCTACTTGATCCAACGCCGTGTGATTGACTGCACTGGCGAAACCATTCATGCGCACCTCCGGGCTTTTTTTCCAGTTTATGCTGGCGCTAAAGGATTTTTTGCCTGTTATCAGGCGCAGGTTCGAGCATTTTGAGCATGAATCACTGCCAATCTGCCTTTTTCCAGCACGTTGTGCTCAAGCCACACGTAACACTGCAACTGTGTTTAAAATGCCGCCCGCTCAATGACCGACGCTGACCGATGACCCCAGACGCACTCGCCACCCTGCACGCCCACCTGCTCACCGCCCTGGCCAGCCCGCCCGCCGAGACCCGGCGACTGTTCCACGGCCGTGGCCGCTGCTGGCCGGGCCTGGAACAACTGACGGTGGACTGGTTGCAAGGGGTGATTATGGTGTCGCTGTTCAAAGCGCCGGAGGCCGAACAGCTGGAAGCGTTGAAACAGATGCTCAAAGAACAGCTCAGCGCCTATACCGTCGCCCTGCAACACCGCTACCTGCCGCAAAGCACCACCGAATGGCTGGTGGGTGACGCTGTTGATGAGCTGACCATTACCGAAGACGGCCTGCGTTACTTGATCGATCTGGGTAAAAAACAGAACAGCGGGCTGTTCCTCGACATGCGTTATGGCCGTCACTGGGTGCGTGAGCAGGCCAAGGGCCAGCGCGTACTCAATTTGTTCGCGTATACCTGCGGGTTTTCGGTCGCGGCCATCGAAGGCGGCGCCGACCATGTGGTCAACCTCGACATGGCCCGTGGCGCCCTCAGCCGTGGCCGCGACAACCATCGCCTGAACGGTCACGACCTGAGCAACGTTACGTTTCTGGGCCATGACCTGTTCAAGTCCTGGGCCAAGGTCACCCACAGCGGGCCTTATGACTTGGTCATCATCGATCCGCCGTCCTTCCAGAAAGGCAGTTTCCTGCTGACCAAGGACTACCAGCGCGTGCTGCGCCGGCTGCCGGATTTGCTCACGCCACAGGGCAGCGTACTGGCGTGCATGAACGACCCGGCGTTTGGCGAAGACTTCCTGATCGACGGCGTCACCCGCGAAGCACCGGGCCTGCGCTTTGTGGAGCGGCTGCAAAACCCGCCTGAATTTCCGGATATCGACCCCCAAAGTGGCTTGAAGGCGCTGGTGTTCCGTCAGGGTTGATGCTGAAACGTCCTGCGCTTGCTACGCTAAGTGGTACACCGGGGTGGTGAACCTTATCCCCCCCTTCCCGGTCGATACCTGCATTCCCTGGCCAGACTCGACGGCGTTACGTTGTCGGCTGCCCTGTTTGACCTTTTGGAGAACCGCCCGTGATATCGACCCTGCATGTAGCCAGACTCAAAGCCTGGGGCGCCCACGGCTTTACCGCCACTGGCGTGGTGCTGGCCTTTTTGGCCACGCTTGCGCTGCTGGAAAACTCACCCAAGGCTTGCCTGCTCTGGCTGGGCCTGGCACTGGTAGTCGATGGCGTTGACGGCTCCCTGGCCCGACGAGTGAATGTCAGCACGGTACTGCCAAGCTTCGATGGCTCGGTGCTGGACCTGGTGATTGATTACCTGACGTATGTGTTTATTCCGGCGCTGTTCATCTACCGCTATATCGACCTGCCGGACTTCACTCACCTGTTTACGGTGTCGGTGATTCTGGTGTCGTCGCTGTTCTGCTTTTGCAATGTGAACATGAAGAGCAAGGACAACTACTTCGTCGGCTTCCCCGCCGCCTGGAACGTGGTTGCCCTGTGCGTGTACATCATTCAGCCGGACGCCTGGGTCACCTTGCTGACGGTGATTGGCCTGGCGCTGCTGACCGTGACGCCGATGAAGTTTTTGCACCCGTTCCGGGTCAAGCGCTTTATGCCGATCAACATTGCCGTCACCACAATCTGGTTGCTGTGCAGCTTTTTGATGGTGGTGGACTACCCGAATACCAACCCATGGACGTTCGGGTTGTGGTCGCTGATGTCGGCGTATTTCCTCGGCATTTGTGTGTGGCGCACAGCCCTGGAGTGGCTGGGAACCCATAAATAGCAAGGCGGGCACGCTTTAAAGGTGGGAGCTGGCTTGCCTGCGATGGCGCCGGGTCAGTTACAGCAGTTGGGCCTGCCCCACCGCTATCGCAGGCAAGCCCGCTCCCACATTTGGATCTGTGTACATCCGGCAGGTAAGATGGCGACCTTTGGCGCAGCCCCTTTGCTGCGCCCTGCCAAGAATAAGCCCTGCCCATGCCCTTCGAACTCAGCGTAGACCTCACCACCCTCGCCATCCTGGCCATCGTGGCCTTTATCGCCGGCTTCATCGATGCCATCGCCGGCGGCGGCGGGCTGCTCACCACGCCAGCCCTGCTGACCGCCGGCATGCCGCCCCACCTGGTGCTGGGCACCAATAAACTCAGTTCCACCTTTGGCTCGGCCACGGCCAGCTTTACCTTCTACCGGCGCAAACTCTTTCACCCGCGCCAATGGGTGCATGCCATCGTCGGCACGCTGATCGGCGCCCTCGCTGGTGCGGTGGTCGCGCACTACCTGCCCGCCGAAACCCTGAACAAAATGCTCCCGGTGATCGTATTCGGCTGCGGTGTGTACCTGCTGTTTGGCGGCACGCCCAAGGCGCCGCTGGATGCCGACGCGCCGATCAAGAAAAAATGGCAATCCACCCAGGGCTTCGGCCTGGGCTTCTACGACGGCGTGGCCGGCCCCGGCACCGGCGCGTTCTGGACGGTCAGCACGATGCTGCTGCACCCCATCGACCTGGTGAAGGCCAGTGGCGTAGCGCGCAGCATGAACTTCGTCAGCAACGCGGCGGCGCTGTCGGTGTTCATCTTCAACGGCTCGGTGGACTGGATCGTCGGTCTGGCGATGGGCTTCTCGGTAATGTGCGGCGCCTTCTTTGGCGCACGCAGCGCGATCAGCGGCGGCGCCAAATTCATTCGCCCGGTGTTTATCACCGTGGTCCTCGGCCTGACCGTGCGCCTAGCCTGGCAACACTGGTTCAGCGTGGCCTAAACGACGGGCCAGGTAGAGGTCGATCAGGTAACGCGCAATCGACCGTGACGCCGGCAACGGCGGCAGGTCGTGGATGTTGAACCACTGCGCGTCCTCGATCTCGTCGGCTTGGGGCACGATGTCGCCACCGGCATATTCGGCATGGAAGCCGAGCATCATCGAATGCGGGAACGGCCAGCATTGGCTGCCCATGTACTGGATATTCTTGACCTCCACCTGCACTTCCTCGCGCACCTCGCGGATCAGGCAGTCTTCGGCCGACTCACCCGGCTCGGCAAACCCGGCCAACGTGCTGTAGACGCCCGTGACAAAACGCGGCGAACGCGCCAGCAGGATCTCGTCGCCCCGGGTCACCAACACGATCATGCTCGGCGAAATGCGCGGGTAGCTGCGCAGGTCGCAGGCCGGGCAATGCATCGCACGCTCACGCGGCACCTGGACCATGGCCTGGCCGCAGCTGCCGCAAAACCGGTGCTCGCGCGCCCAGGTGCCGATCTGCGCCGCGTAGCCGAGCACTTTGTACAGCGTGTGGTCGCCCTGCAGCATGAACGCGCGCAAACCCTGCCAGCTGCAGCCCGGCACATCACTTGCCGAGTTCAGTTCCAGCAGGTACACCGGCTCACCGTCGAGGTGGCCGATGCCGTGTTCGGCGAACACCGACAGGTCCTGGCGCTTAAGCCATTCGCGCGGAAACAGCGGGCCATTGGTGTCATGCAAAAAGCCTTCACGGCTGCGGGCAACGGCCCAGCCACCGGGGGCGTCGTTGTCCAGCAGCGTTGTGGTAATCCAGCCTGGGGTCATGTCAGTCAATCCACGAATTCGGGTTTCTGCTTACTCATATGGGCCGCGATGGCCACGCGCAGGTCGTTGGATTGCAACATAGCCGAGTTCCAGGTGGCAACGTATTCCAGACCATCATTGACCGTATGGTCACGCATGTAGCTGATCATCGCCTTGGTGCCGGTCACGGCAATCGGCGACTTGGCGGCGATTTGCTGGGCAATGTCCATTACGCCAGCCAACAGGCTTGCGTGGTCCGCATACACGCGATTGACCAGGCCGATGCTGCGCGCTTCCTCAGCCCCGAACTGGCGGCCGGTGTAAGCCAGTTCACGCAGCATGCCGTCGCCGACAATGCGCGGCAGGCGCTGCAAGGTGCCCACGTCGGCGGCCATGCCGATGTCGATTTCCTTGATCGAGAACTGCGCGTCTTCAGCGGCGTAGCGCATGTCGCAGGCACTGATCAAGTCGATGGCGCCGCCGATGCAGTAGCCGTGGATCGCCGCCAGCACCGGTTTGCGGCAATTGTCGACGGCGTTGAACGAGGCTTGCAGCTCGAGGATCTTGCGGCGCAACAAGCGCGCATTGCGGCCCACGTCCTTGCCGAACTCGTTGGCCACCGAGGCCAGCAGCATCAGGTCGATGCCGGAAGAAAAATGCTTGCCGGCGCCGCTGAGCACCACGGCGCGCACGGCGTCGGTGTCTTCGATCCATTGAAAAATGTCGATGATTTCGGTCCAGAACGCCGCGTTCATCGCGTTGATCTTTTCCGGGCGATTGATCTGCACATGGGCGACGTTGCCGCTGAGCTCGACGACGAAAGCTTGGTATTCGGACATGGCAGTGATCCCTGACTGGCGAGTGATAAGGGCCGAACTATAACAAGGGAGCGCGGCGGCGCATCGGCCAAAAACGGGACTGGCAAACGTAGTGAAATGTTGTGGGGCCGCGGTTCATGGCCTGCCGATACATTTCACCCAGGGACGCGACTTTATCGGCTATACAATCTTGGCCATTTCCTGGAGCCGTCTATGCCGACCACGTTTCGCTCATCGTTGATTCTGGCCCTGGTGGTCGTGCTGACTGGCATTGGCGCCGGGCTTGGCGGGATGCTCCTGGCATTGCTGCTGCACGCCATTCAGCACCTGGCGTACGGCTACAGCCTCGACAGCCTGATCAGCCATGAAACCTTTCTTTTGGGCGTGACCGCAGCCGCGCCGCAGCGTCGGTTACTGGTCTTGGTCATGTGCGGCCTGGTTGCGGGTGTGGGCTGGTGGACGATTTATCGCTACGGCCGCCCGCTGGTGAGCATCAAGCAGGCGGTTGGCGAAAAGATGCCGATCATGCCGCCCAAGACCACCCTCGCCCACGCCATCCTGCAAATCATCACCGTGGCCCTCGGCTCGCCGCTGGGGCGTGAAGTGGCGCCGCGCGAAGTCGGTGCGCTGGCGGCCACATGGTTAGCGCAACGGGCGCGACTGGAACCGTCGATGCATCGGCTGATCGTCGCCTGCGGCGCGGGTGCAGGCCTGGCGGCGGTGTACAACGTGCCATTGGGCGGCGCGGTGTTTGTGCTGGAAGTGCTGGTCGGCGCATTCAGCTGGCCAGCGGCGGTGATTGCGTTGGCAACGTCGGCAATTGGGGCTTCGGTGGCGTGGATCGGCCTTGGCGCAGAGTCGCAATACGTGGTGCCGCATTTTCTGCTGAGCCCGACGTTGATCGCCTGGGCCGTGGCGTGTGGCCCGGTGTTTGGCGTGGCGGCCTACGGTTTCAGTCGCTTTACCAGTGCCGCCAGGGCAAACGCCGCGCGCGGCTGGCGTTTGCCGGTACTGGCGTTGATCAACTTCACCCTCATCGGTGCGCTGGCCATGCTGCTGCCGCAGATCCTCGGCAACGGCAAGGGCCCGGCGCAACTGGGTTTCGACAATGAACTGACAATCGGCCTGGCCGCCATCCTGCTGCTGGTCAAAGTGCTGATCACGGCCAGCAGCCTGCGCGCCGGGGCCGAAGGCGGGCTGCTGACCCCGGCCCTGGCCAATGGCGCGCTGCTGGCGATCATCCTTGGCGGCGTCTGGAGCCTGGCGTGGCCCGGCGTGCCCCTGGGCGCGTTTGCGATCATCGGCGCAGCGGCGTTCCTGGCGGCGAGCATGAGCATGCCGCTGACGGCAATTGTGCTGGTGGCGGAATTTACCCGGATCGACCATGACTTTCTGGTGCCGATCATCCTGGCGGTGGTCGGCTCGCTGTGCGTGAGCAAACTGCTTGCGCGCTGGGAAAACGCTGGAAAAAAGCCCGCCTAAGCGCCATCCTTCGCGCTTTAAGCCGCCCCAAAGCGGCGCTCGACGCTCAAAGGAATTGCCATGCACGCCCAACCCCTCGCCCCCGCCGATTTCGAATTCATCGAAGAAACCCTGCTCAAGTACGGCGACGATCACTCGGTGCTGAACCTGGCCGAACTCGACGGCTACTTCACTGCGCTGGTCTCAAGCCCGGCGCAAGTGGACGTCGCTGAGTGGTTCCCGGCGATCTGGGGTGGGCAGAACCCGGACTGGGAAAGTGTGGAAGAGGCCCAACGTTTTCTCGAACTGTGCGTGCGCCATATGAATACCTTGGCCGCGCAGTTGGCGACCGACGCGCAAGCCTTCAAGGCTCGATTTGATGACACGGAGCATCAGGGCCATGTCGTCACGCTGGCGGAGGAATGGTGCTTTGGCTATATCCGTGGCGCCGCGATCGGCCACTGGCCCGAATTGCCCGCCGAACTGGCCGGGCAACTGGAGAAAATTTCCTGGTGCGCCGAGCAGGACAACTTCGAATTGCCGGCGGACCTGGATGTAAACGCCCATCAACAGCGGGTCAGCGCAATCGAACCGGCTGCGCGGGCGCTACATGATTACTGGTTGAGCAAACGCTGAGCCGGGCTTATTTGAAGTCCAGGTCAAACGCCTGATAGAAGGCGTTGCCGGTGTTGGCCACGATCCACATCAACACCACCACGTGGCGGCCTTTTTTACCCTTGGGCAAAGTCACCTGGTGTTCGACCTTGGCTTTCATCTCATCGGCGTGCTGGTAATACGGCACCTGGGTGTAGAAGTCTTCAAAGAATGGCTTTGCCTCAAGCTGGGCGCGGCTGATGCGCTGCTTGGGGTCCCAACCATCCTTGGTGATGAGCCAGCGATAACCCCGGGTGACGTGGGCAGCGGTGTATTCCCACTGCACCTTGAACACCTGGCCGGCCTCGACATTGAGCAATGGCCAAGTGAACGGGGTGTTGAGCTTTTTGCTCATTTCCTCGTCGGTGAAGTTGAGGCAATCGCGCTCGTCGGTTTTGCCGCCGCTCAGGATGTGCCCGTCGGCCGGCGGCGTGACGCTTTGATCATCGGTTTGATATGGCGCAGGGAAAGGCCCGGCGGTGAGTGCCGGGAAGTTCTTGCCGCCTTCCATTTCGTTGACTTGCCAGTTGCCCAGCAGCCCACGTTCCACGGCCACCGAGCCTCGGCTGGCGGGGGTCACGACACGGCCGTGTCTGAGTTGCGTCTGAGGTTTGTTCATTTCATTCACTCCTTGATTGAAAGCGCCCCGTCATGGGGCGTGCCTCGAACTTACCACGGTGGGTTTTATTGTCCAGTCGATGCTTCTTTCGGAACATTCGTACAGCGACGCCGTTTCGCGGAGTAAAGGCTGTTGTCCTGCACCGCGAGGGTTGCTTGTCCTACCCGGCTAAAGGCAGCAAGGCTACACGCCCTGTCCGCAAGTGGATCACGCCGTAATACGCGCCGTACAACGATCCCTGCTCGACAAGCGTGGCGTGTTTGGCTGATTATTCGGGTCCGCCCGTCGGCCACTCCACACCACCTTGCCTTGATCAGGAGCCTTGTACCTTGAGTTCGCAGAAAACCGTGACCGTTACACCGCCCAATTTCCCCCTGAACGGCAAGGTCGCTCCTCCCGGCTCCAAATCCATTACCAACCGCGCCCTGTTGCTGGCGGCGCTGGCCAAGGGCACCAGCCGTTTGAGCGGCGCGCTGAAGAGCGATGACACCCGCCACATGTCGGTGGCCCTGCGCCAGATGGGCGTGACCATCGATGAGCCGGATGACACCACCTTCGTGGTCACAGGCTCCGGCAAACTGCAATTGCCCGCGCAGCCGTTGTTCCTCGGCAATGCCGGCACCGCGATGCGTTTTCTCACGGCAGCCGTGGCAACGGTCGAAGGCACCGTGGTATTGGACGGCGACGACTACATGCAAAAACGCCCGATCGGCCCGCTGCTGGCCACCCTTGGCCAGAACGGCATCCGCGTCGACAGCCCCACGGGTTGCCCGCCGGTGACCGTGCACGGCGTGGGCAAGGTCCAGGCCAAACGCTTTGAAATCGACGGCGGTTTGTCCAGCCAGTATGTGTCGGCCTTGCTCATGCTTGCCGCCTGCGGCGAAGCGCCGATTGAAGTGGCGCTGACCGGCAAGGACATCGGCGCCCGTGGCTACGTGGACCTGACCCTGGATTGCATGCGTGCCTTTGGCGCACAGGTCGAAGTGGTCGACGACACCACCTGGCGCGTCGCCCCCACCGGCTACACCGCCCATGACTACCTGATCGAACCCGATGCCTCCGCTGCAACGTACCTGTGGGCCGCTGAAGTGTTGACCGGCGGGCGCATCGACATCGGCGTGGCGGCGCAGGACTTCACTCAGCCGGACGCCAAGGCCCAGGCCGTGATCGCCCAGTTCCCGAACATGCAGGCCAACGTGGTCGGCTCGCAAATGCAGGACGCGATCCCGACCCTGGCAGTCTTGGCCGCCTTCAATAACACCCCGGTGCGCTTCACTGAACTGGCCAACCTGCGCGTGAAGGAATGTGACCGGGTGCAGGCGCTGCACGATGGCCTCAACGAAATTCGCCCCGGCCTGGCCACCATCGAAGGCGATGACCTGCTGGTCGCCAGCGACCCTGCACTGGCCGGCACCACGTGCAACGCGCTGATCGACACCCACGCCGACCACCGCATCGCCATGTGCTTTGCGCTGGCCGGGTTGAAGGTCGCGGGGATCCGTATTCAAGACCCGGACTGCGTGGCCAAGACCTATCCTGAGTACTGGAAGGCCCTGGGCAGTCTTGGGGTCGCACTGAGCTACTGAAGCAGCGGCGTCGGAATGGGGAGGGAATGCACATGACGATTCGCCCGCCCTGCCCACCCGGCGCCTGCGTGTGCGAGCGTGAGCAACTGCTGCAAGCGCCCGACGCCGACCTGCGCATTCTTCACCTGACACGCCAGGAAGAAAAACGCCTGCTCGAGCGCCTCGAAGACCTCAAAAGCCTGCAAGACCTCGAACACATGCAACAGCGGATGTATGAGCAATTGGGCATCCGCGTGCATGTCGCACCGGGGCACACCGAGGTCAAAAGCATGCGCGGGATTCAGATCGTCATCGACGACCTGCCGGGCATGTGTCGCAAGACCCGGCAATCGATTCCCGCAGCGATTCGTCGCGGCATGGAAAAACGCCCGGAGATTGCCTACCGCTTGCTCGATGCCCACGACCTGTTTCGCGAAGGTTGAATCACCCGGCTACGGTTTCGTCCTCAAACAGGCCCAGCCCCACGACCTTCGCCGCCTGTAAATGCGCTTGCGCTCCCCCGCTCTCGGATTCCAGCAGCAACTCGGACGTCACCACCTGAGCGCCGCAATAATCAAAAATCCCGTAGTCAATTTGCGTGCGCATCGCCTTGGCATAGCCGTGGCGATCAAATGCGCTTTCATCGGCTGCACCGACCGCCAGCAGGTGCACCTGCAAGTGCCGCAGTTTTTTCACCACCGGCGTATCGAGACCGTAGTCGATGGCCCAGCCGTTGACGAACACGCGGTCGACCCAGCCTTTGAGCAAGGCCGGCAGCGACCACCAGTAGATCGGGAACACCATGACCAGCGCGTCGGCGCGGTCGATGCGTGCTTGTTCAGCGAGGATGTCGGCCGGTGGCGCGGCACGGCTGCGGTGCACGCGGTGGTCGGCAGCGGTGTAGCGCGGGTCGAAACCTTCGGCGGCGAGGTCGGCGATCTCGAACGTGTGGCCGGCCTCGGTGAGCCCTGCCGCCACTTGCGCGGCGAGGCTGTGGGTGAGCGATTGCGGGTCGTGATGAGCAACAACGATCAGAGCATGCATGACATTGACTCCCTTTGCGTTTAGGCTGGGCTAAACTACTTTTAGTAAGTTACTCCATCAAGTTACTTTTGGTATATAAGCATGTCAAGCACAGAATCCCCTGCTCCACGCCGGCGCCTTGCGCGCGAAGATCGTCTGCGCCAACTGCTCGATGTGGCCTGGCAACTGGTGCGCGAGGAAGGCACCGAAGCGCTGACCCTGGGCCGTCTCGCGGAACTGGCGGGCGTCACCAAGCCGGTGGTCTATGACCATTTCGTCACCCGCGCAGGCTTGCTCGCCGCGCTGTACGAAGATTTCGACGGGCGCCAGAACCAGCTGTTTGCCGAAGCCCTCGACAGCAGTGGCGCAACACTCGATGACCGCGCGCAGGTGATCGCCGCGTGCTATGTCGATTGTGTGTTGCTGCAGGGGCGGGAAATTCCGGGGGTGATTGCCGCGCTGAGCAGTTCGCCGGAACTGGAAACCCTCAAGCGCAAATACGAGGCGATCTTTCTCGACAAGTGCCGCGACGCCCTGGCGCCGTTTGCACCCGGCGCCACCGTGTCGCAAGCCGGCTTGCGGGCAATGCTGGGCGCGGCGGAGGCGCTGTCCCAGGCGGCAGCCAGCGGCGAGATCAGCCGCGATGAGGCGCAGCAGGAGCTGCTCGCGACGATCCTGGGCATGGTCAATCGCAGCCGCGGGTAAATCATTATTTGCGCCGCAGGAATAAAGCGTCGTGACGGGTGTTTACCTGAGTACGGCTTGTGAATACAGCACAAGGCCGGTACCCAAATCCAAAAACCCCCAGGAGCTCGTCATGCTGAAAAAACTCTCCCTCGCTGCTGCCGTCCTGATTGCCTGTGCGGCTTCCACGGCGTTCGCCGCCCCGGCCAAGGTGGCCGACAGCGCCAAGGGCAAAGTGCTGGTGGACAGCCAGGGGATGACCCTTTACACCTTCGCCAAAGACAGTGCCGGCAAATCGGCGTGCAACGGCCAGTGCCTGGCCAACTGGCCCGCGTTCACTGCCCAGGCCGCGGCGAAAGAAGCCGACGGCTACAGCGTGATCACCCGCGACGACGGCAGCAGGCAATGGGCCTAAAAAGGCCAGGCGCTGTACACCTGGGTCAAGGACAGCAAGCCGGGCGACATCACCGGTGACGGCGTTGGCGGTAACTGGAACCTGGCCAAGCCATAAGGCTTGAGGCCAATACAGCGTACCGGTGGCAAGGGAAAGCGCCCTCGCCACCGGTTGGCCGTTTCACGCCAAGTGCTCATTCACATATAGCTGCACCTTGCGCGCCAGCTGATCGAGATGCCGGTCGCGTTGCTTCTCGGCATCCACCATCGCGCGCTTGCCGTATTTTTGCAGCAGATAGGTATGAATCTGCCGCACCTCCAGCGAGCGATAGATCGCCGCCACGTCGAGCACGCCCATCAGGCCGTCAGTGCCGTAATCGCGCGTGTTCATCAGCACCTGCGTGTCGCGCGCGCCGCGTACCTGAAAGCCCATGGCCGTGAACGCCGGGACCTTTTCTACGGCACACGCCAACTCGGCATGGGGATAACGCGCGAGCACGTCCTGCATCATTGCGCGCGCCACACCCTGGCGGCGCCTACCCGCCTGCACCGCCATGAACGCGATACCGCAGGCTTGCGGGTCGTCTTTCACCGGCAGATAGAGGCAAAAGCCGACCAGCGTGTCCTCATCCATCGCCACCACCAGCTCAACGGCGATGCCCTTCGAGCCATCCAGCGCTTGCAGGTACAGGTGCACCTCAAAGCCGGTGGTGTACTGGTAAATGTTGTAGAGCAGGTTGCTGGGCGGCAGCGCGACGCTGCTGATGTCGGTGAGGTTATCCACCACCATCTGCAGGATCTGGCTGTTGATCGGCTCGGGGCACGGCGCGGTGTAGCGGGTAAGGCTGAACATGCAAATTCCTGGGGTTTCGCGTCAAGGCAGCGGCGATTGTACCTGCTGCGACCGGTTCATTGCCCGCACACCTCGCGCAAACAACCACGCAACCAGCGATGGGCCAGGTCGGCATCCAGCTACGGGTGTCAGAGCATGGCCACGGTAAACGACGCAAGCGTCAGCGGCAGCGTAAAGCTGTACAGCCCATCGCGCTGGTGGGCGGTGTAGCGTTCGGGCACGCTGGCGATCAGTCGGCACCTTGGGCCTGGGCGCAGTATTTGCCTGGGCCAGCCCCGATCTCACCCATGCAACCGCGCAAACCGTGGCTAATGGCCTGCACGTGACCTTTGCCGTGGCACTGGTCTTGATCATCCTTGCAAGCCGCTTTGCCTGGCGCCGCCACAGCGCCGTGAACGGCACGCAGAACACCCGTTGAGGCAAAAAAACAAAAAAGGCGTTGCGCCAGACCGGGTTACATCGCGCATCATGGGCACTTTCAAGCTCAAGGGTAACGTCCATGCGCGTTCTGTCATTGATGATGGGTCTTACGACGCTGGCCGCCAGTCTGGCGTTCTGCGCCAGCGCGATGGCGAATGAAGAAAGTCAGTTGGTGCAACAGATCAACCAGTACCGCAGCCAGGTGCAGCGCTGCGGTGACCAGGGTTCACAGGAACTGCCACCGCTGGCCAGCGACACGCGGCTGGTGTTGCCGGCCACCAATGTCGGCGATTTGCAGCAAGCGCTCGCGCGGGCTGCGTACCCGATGGTCAACGTGCAAGCCATCAGCCTGTCGGGGCCCAAGGATGCCCAGGCGGCCATGAAGGCGGTGCGTGAAAGTTTCTGCCGCGTGGTGCTGGACCCGCAATTTGTCGACATCGGCGTGAGCAACAGCGGCGAGGACTGGCGCATTGTGCTTGCCCGCCCGCTGCTTTCCAGCGGTTTGGGTGATTGGCAGACCGAAGGCCGGCAGCTGCTCAACCTGATCAACGCCGCCCGTGAACAGCCGCGCCAGTGCGGCACCCAGGCATTTGCCGCGACCACGCCATTGTCGTGGAACGACGACCTGGCCAGCGCCGCCAACAGCCACACGCGCAATATGGCCAACGGCAACTTCTTCGACCACCTGGACCACGACGGCCGCACCCCGGGTGATCGCGCCGAACTGGCAGGCTATATCGCGAAAAATATCGGCGAGAACATCGCCGCCGGCCTCGACACGCCGCGCAAGGTGGTGGATGGCTGGCTCGCCAGCCCAGGGCATTGCGCCAACCTGATGAACCCGCAATTTCGCGAGTTGGGCGCCGCTTATGCGATGGACCCAAAGAGTGACGCGGGCATTTACTGGACCGGTTTGTTCGGCACGCAATAGCGGTTGGGCAAGCGCCCAACCCGGCCGAAGCAAGCCTGCTCGAACGCGTAGGAAATCAAAGTGCCATCTTGCCGATAATTGCGCTGAACTGCTGACGATCAACTGTGTCTGTAGCTGGGCGCCATGAATGTTCAGGCGCGCTGAAGACTCTGGCAAACAAGGTGTTCTCCCAATGATGAATTGGCTGCAAGGCAGCAGCGACATGGCCGAACGCGTGCGTCAGCATGATTGGGCGAGTACGCCATTGGGTCCGCTGGAACACTGGCCCGACGTACTCAAAACAACGGTCGCGCTGTGCTTTGCCTCAAGCTTCCCCCAGTCCATCAGTTGGGGGCCACACTTGATCACGCTCTACAACGATGCGTTTGTCCCCATTCTTGGCGATAAACCCTACTCGTTGGGCCGTCCTTTCAGTGAAACCTGGCGCGAAGTCTGGGATGAAGTAAGCCCCATCGCCCACGCGGCCTTTGAAGGGCACGCGACCTATGTCGAGAATTACCCGCTGGTGATTGAACGTGGCAACGGCCCGGAGCAATCGTATTTCACGTTTTGCTACAGCCCTGTGCGCGACCCGCTGGGCGCGGTCGTGGGCATGCTCAATACCGTCACCGAAACCACCGCAACCGTATTCCTCAGCCGTCGCCTGGCCGTATTGGATGCGATTGGCAGCGCGGTGGCCAACGCCACCGACGCCGAAGCCATCATGACCCTCACCACGCGCCTGCTCGCCGAGCACATGCAGGTGTCCATCTGCGCCTACGCCGACATGGAAGCCGACGAAGACAGCTTCACCATCCGCGACAACTGGGCCGCACCGGGCTCGCCGAGTATTGTTGGGCGTTACAGCCTGGCGGATTTCGGCGAGCAGGCCGTAAGGTGCCTGCGTGCAGGCGAGCCGTTTGTGGTGAATGACAACCGCGTGGAGTTCAGCCACGAGGAAGCCGCCGCCTACCAGTCGCTGGGCGTGACGGCGACGGTGTGTTTTCCGTTGATCAAGGATGGGCGCCTGACGGCACTGATGGCCGTGCACCATAAATTCGCGCGCCTGTGGTCACCGTACGACCTGGCGCTGGTGGGTGAAGTCACCGAGCGCTCCTGGGCGCATATAGAACGTGTGCGCGCCGACGCCGCCGTACGCGACGGCCTGGCGGCGATCACCGAACTGAATGCCACCCTGGAACAACGCGTGGAAGAACGCACCGCCGCATTGACCCAGGCTGAAGCGGCGTTGCACCAGTCGCAAAAGCTCGAGGCGATCGGCCAGTTGACCGGCGGCGTGGCCCATGACTTCAACAACCTGCTGACGATCATTCGCTCCTCGGTGGATTTTCTGCGCCAGCCGGGGCTGTCTGAAGAGCGACGCACACGCTACATGAGCGCGGTTTCAGACACCGTCGAGCGCGCCAGCAAGCTCACCAGCCAGTTGCTCGCCTTCGCCCGGCGCCAGCCGTTGAACCCGGAAGTCTTCGATGTGTGCGAGCGGGTCAAGAACATCGGCGAGATGCTTGAAAGCGTGACCGGCGCGCGTATCACTGTGCAGATCGAACTGCCGCGCCTGCCATGCTATGTGCGCGTTGACCCGAGCCAGTTTGAAACCGCGCTGATCAATATCGCGCTCAATGCCCGCGATGCCATGGACGGCCGCGGCACCCTGACACTGCGCGTCGCCACGGTGGCAGCGTTGCCACTGATCCGTGGCGATGTGCAAGTACAGCAGCCGTTTGTGGCGATTGCGCTGGCCGATACCGGCAGCGGCATTGCCGACGACACTGTCGAGCGCATTTTCGAGCCGTTCTTTACCACCAAGGCGGTGGGCAAAGGCACGGGCCTTGGCTTGTCGCAGGTGTTCGGGTTCGCCAAGCAATCGAGCGGTAACGTCGACGTGTCCAGCACCCTCGGGCAAGGCAGCGTGTTTACCCTGTACTTGCCCGAAGCAGAGGCCGAGACGGTGCAGGCCAGCCTGCCCCAGGAGGACGGCTCGCTGGTCCACGATACCGCGCAGCGGCATATTCTGATCGTCGAAGACAACCTCGAAGTGGGCCGCTTTGCCAATCAGATCCTGCAGGACCTCGGTTACCAGACCACCTGGGCCACCGACGCCGAACAGGCACTCGCATTGGCCGGTGCCGATGTGATGGGCTTCGACGCGATTTTTTCCGATGTGGTAATGCCGGGCATGACCGGCGTGGCGATGACCAGACTGCTGCGCCAGCGTCGGCCGGACCTGCCGGTGGTGCTGACCTCCGGCTACAGCGAAGAATTGGCCGACAGTGGGTATGAAGGGGTCGAGTTCCTGGCCAAGCCCTACTCTGCCGACCAGGTGGCGCGCGTGCTGGCCAAGTCGATGCAGCGCGCCTGACGCCTACTCCGCGATTGCCACCTGGTTACGGCCCATGGCCTTGGCGCGATACAGCGCCTGGTCGGCGGTGTTCATCAGGCTATGCAGGTCCTGATCGAGGCTGCGGGTCGTCGCCACACCGAGGCTGGCGGTCAGGCCCTGCACCGGTTCGGCAGCGAGGCCAGAGATGGCCTTGATCAGTTGCTCGGCGATATCCCGTGCGGTTTCCAGCGAGGTATTGGGCAACAACACCGCAAACTCCTCGCCGCCGAGCCGCCCGTACACATCAGCCTGGCGAAACGATGCGCTGATCACCTCGCCAATCTGGCGCAAGACCTGGTCGCCGGCCTGGTGACCGTAGGTGTCATTGATGGCTTTGAAGTGATCCATGTCCATCATCAGCGCGCATAACGGCTGCTGGTTATGGCGACATTGCGCGTACAGCACTTGGGCATGTTCGAAGAATGCGCGGCGGTTCATCAATCCGGTGAGTTCGTCGGTCTGGGCGGCGCGCGTCGAAATCGTGTGCGCACGTTCCATCTGCCGGGTCAGGCGAAAGGCTTTTTCCAGGGCATCCGCCAATTTACGCGTGGCGCTTGCCGCGAAGGTCGAGAACACCAGCACCACCACGCCCACGCCCACTTGCATCGACGAGGGCTGGAACAGCAGCCACAGCGTGCAGGGGAACAGCACCAGGGCCATGGAGCCCAGCGTCATGTAACGGTAAGCGGAATAACACGAGACGGCGCTGACCGACATGCCCACGGTGAACAACATGACCAGCACCTGGGAGACGCGGTCGTCGGTGGGCATCACCGCCAGGGCGCCAATGCCCCAAACACCCGCGGATAGCATCAACGTCACCCAGTAACGGCGCTCCCAGCGGTCGGGGGTACGTTCGCTGTTCGGGCAGCGAAACCATTGCATGAACATCTGCACCCGCAGCAGCGAGGTCACTGCCAGCACCGATAACCAGACCAGCATGACGGTGTGGTCAAAGCGGTCCCAGCACAACCAGCAGAGCATGACGGCGGCCAGGTAACTGCCGAAAATGGCAGCGAAGGATTGACGAAACAGCAGATGCAAACGGTCGGTTCGCACCAGTTCTTCTATCAAACCATCCTGGTCCTGCCCATGCTCTAGGCCGTTCATTCAATACGCCTGCTTCGACTCCCGCGACTAGGGCGCCATTGTGGCACCCTGCCAGTACTGCGGACAACAGAATCCAGCACCTTGGCGCCCTTAAAGCGTTTCCGGCCGCAGAATCAGCACACCCAATGGCGGCACATTCAACGACAGTGACACCGGCTGCCCATGACGTGGTTCCTCCTGCGTGAACACTTCCCCACCGTTGCCGTAGTTGGAACCGGCGTACATGTCGGCATCGCTGTTTATCACCTCGCTCCAGCGCCCGGCAAACGGCACGCCGACGGCGTAGGCTTCACGCGGCACCGGGGTGAAGTTAGCGACGACCAGCACCGGCTTGCCGTCCTTGCTCCAGCGCAGCCAGGCATAGACGCTGTTGATCGCATCGTCGCCGATCAGCCACTGGAAACCTTGGGGCGCATCATCCTGCTCATGCAGCGCCGGTTCCTCACGGTACAGGCGGTTCAAGTCGCCAACCAGTTTCTGCACGCCCTGGTGTTCAGGGTATTGCAGCAGGTACCAATCCAGTTGCTGGTCATGGTTCCACTCGCGCCACTGCCCAAACTCGCAGCCCATGAACAGCAGCTTCTTGCCGGGGTGCATCCACATGAAACTCAGGTATGCGCGCAGGTTGGCAAACTTCTGCCAGCGGTCACCGGGCATCTTGTCGATCAGCGAATGCTTGCCGTGCACCACTTCATCGTGGGAGATCGGCAGGATAAAGCGCTCGGACCAGGCATACACCAGGCCAAAACTCAGCTCGTTGTGATGATGGGCGCGGTACACCGGATCCTGCTGGATGTAATGCAGCGAATCGTGCATCCAGCCCATGTTCCACTTGTAGTTGAAGCCCAACCCGCCCTGCTGGGTGCTTTGGCTCACACCCGGCCACGCGGTGGATTCTTCGGCGATCACCAGTGCGCCCGGTGCTTCCAGCGCCACCACGTCGTTTAAATGACGCAGGAAGTCGATGGCTTCCAGGTTCTCGCGGCCGCCATGGCGGTTAGGCACCCACTCGCCGGCTTTGCGCGAATAATCGCGATACAGCATCGACGCCACGGCATCCACCCGCAGGCCGTCGATATGGAAGTGCTTGAGCCAGTGCAGCGCCGAGGCCAGCATAAACCCGTGCACTTCAGTGCGGCCCAGGTTGTAGATCAGCGTGTCCCAATCCTGATGGAAGCCTTCCAGCGGGTTGGCGTACTCGTACAGCGCGGTGCCGTCGAACTGGGCCAAACCGTGGGTATCGGTGGGGAAATGCGCCGGTACCCAGTCGAGGATCACACCAATATTGGCCTGATGGAGGGCGTTGACGAAGAAGCCGAAATCTTCCGGCGAGCCAAAGCGCGCGCTCGGAGCAAACTGCGACAACGCCTGATAACCCCAGGAACCGCCGAACGGGTGCTCCATGATCGGCATCAGCTCAACGTGGGTGAAGCCCAGCCGCTGCACATACGGCACCAAGCGCTCGGCCAGCTCGCGCCAACCGTACTGGCGGGAGACTTCACCGGCCTCGTCGAGCTCGCATTGCCAGGAACCGACATGCAGCTCATAAATCGACAGCGGCGCCGAGGGTTTCTGCTTGTCGGCGCGCGACTGCATCCACTCATGGTCCTGCCAGTCCACCTGTAACGGGGCGGCGACTTTCGAGGCGGTGTCGGGCGGCAGCTGGGTCGCCAGCGCCATCGGGTCGGCCTTGAGCGGCAGGATGCCGTGGGCACCGAGAATCTCGTACTTGTAGGCCGCACCCGGTTGCAGGCGTGGAATGAAGATTTCCCAGACGCCCGAGGGGTGACGCAACCGCATCGGATGGCGACGGCCATCCCAGATATTGAAATCACCCACCACCGACACGCGCCGGGCGTTCGGCGCCCACACGGCAAAGCGCACACCCTGCACGCCATCGACACTGGTCACTTGCGCGCCGAGGCAACTGCTCAGGTCACGGTGATTGCCTTCGGCAAACAGGTACAAGTCCATTTCACCGAGCAGCAACTGGCTGAAACTGTAAGGGTCTTCTGTGATCTGCTCGCCGCCGGCCCACTGGATTTTCAGCAGGTAGCTCTGGCGTGTCTTGAAGTGGCCGACAAACAAACCTGGCACCGGGCTGGCGTCCAGGTTGCCGAGCGTCTCACCGCTGTCTCGCGCCAGCACCTGAACACTCAGGGCTTCGGGCAGAAACGCGCGGATGAACTGGCCGCCTTGCTCGTCATCATGTGGCCCGAGAATCGAGAACGGGTCATGGTGTTCGGCGCGTACCAGTGCTTCGACGTCCTTGGACGCCGGCATTGCAGTCAGTTTCGGTTGCAGCGGTTCTTTATTTGTAAAGCTCATGACGTCTCCCCACCGCGTGCATTTTTCGATATAGGTGTTAGCCCGCTGAGCAGACCGTGCAAACCTTGCAACGGCACCGGCAACCAGGTCGGGCGATTTTCCGCTTCGTAGGCCACTTCGTACGCGGCCTTTTCCAGGCTGAACAACGTCAGCGCAGCGCTCTGGCCCTTGGCATCCTGCCAGTCATGCGCCAGTGTAGACGTCGCCTGATGATAAGCCTGGGTAAATGCCTGACGTGCTTCACTCAAGTACCGGTCGGTCACGCGCTTGCGGGCAATGTCCGCTTCGGGCGAGTGATCCACACCTTGCACATTCAAGGCCATGGCGGCGGCGTAATCGAACGAGCGCAGCACGCCACTGACATCTTTATAGGGGCTGTGCTTGCCGCGCCGCTCATGCAGCGGCCGCGCCGGTTCGCCTTCAAAGTCGATCAAGTAAGCATCGCCCTTGACCACCAGTACCTGGCCCAGGTGCAAGTCACCATGAACCCGGATCCGCAACCCGCCAGCCGTGGCTTTCGCCAGGGCCTGAACGTGCGTGCCGATGGCTTTTTTCTGCGTCAGCAATTCACTGACCAACGCCTGATCGGCAGGGTTCAATTGACTTTGATGAAGCTTGAGCAGGTGCAGCGCGCGGTCGATCTGCGCGCCCACGTCCTTGGCCCAGGCCTGGGTGTCCTTGACGCTCGTGACTTCAGGCTTGAAGTCCTTGTTGGTGGTTTTTGCCGCCAAGACCGCGTGCATTTCACCCAGGCGCTGGCCGAGCAAACCAGCAAAGTCTTGCAGTTCGCCGAGGGCGTTGTAGTGCTGTTCCTGTTCGGACATGGCTTCGGCCAATTCGTCGCGAATCGCCCGCTCCAGGCTGTTTTGCGTCCAGGCCCATGCATCGCCCTGGTTGCTGAGGTAGCCCTGGGCAATCATCAGCAGGTTGTCTTGCCCTTCACCGTCACGACGCACCATCGAGCCCAGCAACGGCGAGATATTGGGGTAACCGGCTTCGGTCAGGTAAGCGCTCATTTCCAGCTCCGGGTGCACGCCGGCGCTGACTTTGCGGATGAGCTTGAGCACCAGGCTTTCGCCTACCACCACCGAACTGTTGGACTGTTCGGCGGCCAGGTAGCGCACCTGCGGCTCGTCGCCCAGTTGCAGTTTGGCCAGATGCGGCGTGGCCTCAAAGCGCAAATCACCTTCGCCGGTGTTCAGCACGGTGCCGGCTTGCAGGCCATGGATCACCGCACGAATAAAGTGCTCAAGGCTGAAGGCGTCGGTCACCAAACCGACCTGACGCGCACGGCGTACACGGGCGAGCGCCAATTGCTGGGGCAGCGCACTGGTGAGCTGGTCTTCGCCGAGAAAGCCGAACGGGAGCTGATAGCGGCTGACCTGGCCAGCGCTGCTCACCTCGATCTCGCTGAGCAGCACCGGGTGCTGCGGGTCGCCAAAGCGCACGCCGTAGGCAATGTGCACGCTGTCGATGGCGGTGTCCTTGCCGGCAAACCAGCGCCGCTTGGGCAGCCAGGCGGGCAGCGAGGTTTGTTCCAGGGTGCTGCGGCACGGTTCTTCGAGCAGTTCTTCCATGCGTTTTTTCAATACCAGTGTGGTGAAGTCCGGGATGCTTTGCGCCGGTTCCACATGCCAGCTCGGCATCTGGTTTTCCGCCGCCAGTACAAACCAGTAGA
The DNA here is from genome assembly GCF_047943075.1 of Pseudomonas sp. NFX183. NCBI lineage: Bacteria > Pseudomonadati > Pseudomonadota > Gammaproteobacteria > Pseudomonadales > Pseudomonadaceae > Pseudomonas > Pseudomonas sp. NFX183. The sequence goes on from NZ_CP181333.1 coordinate 5,746,628, forward strand.
AACCGTAAGGCGCCAGGGTCAGCAGGAAATTGAGCTGGCCAATCGGCGGGAAGGCATTCCCGCCGAGCATCTCCACCGGCACCATGCCGGCGAACGCCGACAGGTCCAGTTCGGCGGCCTGGGCACTGCGTGACACGTTGGCCACGCACAGGATGATTTCCGTGCGGCCGTCTTCGCCGGTGAATTCACGGGTGTAGGCCAGGATGCGGCGGTTGCTCGGCGAGAGCATTTTCAAGCTGCCACGGCCAAAGGCCTTGGACTGCTTGCGCACCGCGAGCATGCGCCGGGTCCAGTTCAGCAACGAGTGCGGGTCCTGGGCCTGGGTTTCGACGTTGACCGACTGGTAGCCGTAAAGCGGGTCCATGATCGGCGGCAGCACCAGGCTCGCCGGGTCGGCGCGGGAAAAGCCGCCGTTACGGTCGATGGACCACTGCATCGGGGTACGCACGCCGTCGCGGTCGCCCAGGTAGATGTTATCGCCCATGCCGATCTCATCGCCGTAATACAGGGTCGGCGTGCCCGGCATCGACAGCAGCAGGCTATTGAGCAGTTCGACACGGCGGCGATCACGCTCCATCAGCGGCGCCAGGCGTCGACGAATACCCAGGTTGATCCGCGCGCGACGGTCGGCGGCGTAGTAATTCCACAGGTAGTCACGTTCTTTGTCGGTGACCATTTCCAGGGTCAATTCATCGTGGTTGCGCAGGAAGATCGCCCACTGGCAATTGGCGGGAATCTCCGGGGTCTGGCGCAAAATATCGGTGATAGGGAAGCGATCTTCCTGAGCCAGCGCCATGTACATGCGCGGCATCAGCGGGAAGTGGAACGCCATGTGGCATTCATCGCCGTCGTCACCCTTTTTGTCACCGAAGTACAGCTGCGTGTCTTCCGGCCATTGGTTGGCTTCGGCGAGCAGCATGCGGTCGGGGTAATGCGCGTCGATCTCGGCACGGATCTGCTTGAGGACGTCATGGGTTTCCGGGAGGTTTTCGTTATTGGTACCGTCGCGTTCGATCAGGTACGGAATGGCGTCCAGGCGCAGGCCATCGATGCCCATGTCCAGCCAATAACGCATCACCGACAGCACCGCCTTCATCACCTGCGGGTTGTCGAAGTTAAGGTCTGGCTGGTGAGAATAGAACCGGTGCCAGAAGTACTGGCCAGCGACCGGGTCCCAGGTCCAGTTGGATTTTTCGGTGTCGAGAAAGATGATCCGGGTGCCGTCGTATTTCTGGTCGTCATCGGACCACACATAGAAGTCGCGCGCGGCCGAACCCGGCTTGGCCTTGCGCGCACGCTGGAACCAGGGATGCTGGTCGGAGGTGTGGTTGATCACCAGTTCGGTGATGACCCGCAGGCCGCGTTGGTGCGCTTCGGCAATAAAACGCTTGGCGTCGGCCATGGTCCCGTAGTCGCTGTGCACGCCACGGTACTCGGCGATGTCATAGCCGTCGTCACGGCGTGGCGAGGGGTAGAACGGCAACAGCCAGATGGTGTTTACGCCCAGGTCGGCGATGTAATCGAGCTTGGCGATCAGCCCGGGAAAGTCACCGATGCCGTCGTTGTTGGAGTCGAAATAGGATTTGACGTGAACCTGATAAATCACCGCATCCTTGTACCAGAGCGGGTCTTTGATAAAGGTGGCAGCCTTGGGTTTCTTCGCCATTGGTAACTCCTGAAAATGCTGAAAAACCAACTGGTGGAGCGCGCTCCCTGCAGGCGCCGTGTACCGACGCCCGCAGGTGACTGGCTGGTTTCAGGAGGTGGTGATTCTCCAAATTCCAAACGGCATGTGCGGCTCCAGCCGCATCCACTGAGTCTTGCCGTACCAGGTCCAGCGATGCCCGTTCATCAAGTCTTCGCCTTGGGTCTGGGCATCGTCCGGCAAGCCCAGTTCCCACAGTGGCAACTCGAAATGCGCTTCCTGGGCATTGAACGGGTCAAGGTTCACCGCGACGAGAATGAAATTGCTGCCGTCTTCACTGCGTTTGCCGAAGTACAGGATGTTGTCGTTCCAGGCGTTGTAGAGCTTCAACCCCAAGTGCGTCTGCAACGCGGGGTTCTGTCGGCGGATACGATTGAGCTGCGCGATCTCGGCAATGATGTTGCCGGGCGCGGTGAAATCACGCGGGCGGATCTCGTACTTCTCTGAATCCAGGTACTCTTCCTTGCCCGGCACCGGCGCGGCTTCGCACAACTCAAACCCTGAATACATGCCCCACAGGCCCGAGCCCATGGTGGCCAGTGCGGCGCGGATCAAGAAGCCCGGCCGCCCGGATTCGTGCAGGAAGCCGGGATTGATGTCCGGCGTGTTGACGAAGAAATTCGGTCGGTAGCACTCGCGCCAAGGCGATTCGTTCAACTGCGCAAAGTACTCGCTCAACTCGGCCTTGGTATTGCGCCAGGTAAAGTAGGTGTAACTCTGCGAATAACCGACTTTGCCCAGACGCGCCATCATTGCAGGCGTGGTGAATGCTTCGGCGAGGAAGATCACGTCCGGGTGCTTGCCGCGCACGTCACTGATCAGCCATTGCCAGAAGGGCAGCGGTTTGGTGTGAGGGTTGTCGACCCGAAAGGTCTTCACGCCCTCTTCCACCCAGCCCAGCACGACGTCGCGCAGCTCAGTCCAAAGGCTGGGGATCGCATCGGCGGCATAGAAGTCGACGTTGACGATGTCCTGATATTTCTTCGGCGGGTTCTCGGCGTATTTGATCGTGCCGTCCGGGCGCCAGTTGAACCAGCCCGGGTGCTGCTTGAGCCACGGGTGGTCCTGGGAGCACTGGATGGCAAAATCCAGAGCGATTTCCAGGCCGTGGTCGGCGGCGGCCTTGACCAACCGGCGGAAGTCATCGCGGCTGCCCAGTTGCGGGTGGATGGCTTCATGGCCGCCCTCCTCGCTGCCAATCGCGTACGGGCTGCCGGGATCATCGGGGCCGGCGGTCAGAGAGTTGTTCTTGCCTTTGCGATGGCTGCGCCCGATCGGATGGATCGGCGGGAAGTACAGCACGTCAAAGCCCATGTCATGGATCATCGACAGGCGCGAGTGAACGTCGTTGAACGTGCCGTGGCGGGCAGGATCGTCGGTGATCGAGCGCGGAAACAACTCGTACCAGCTGGCAAACTGCGCCGCTGTGCGCTCCACATCAACCGGGTAAACCGGGCTGACGCTCAAGTAGGCACGATGGTCGGCCTGGGTCATCAGGTGTGCACTGTCTTCGTGCAGAAACTGCGCGACCTGCTCGGTTTCCAGCAAGCCCGACAGTTCGTGGTGCAGCAGCATCAGGCGATCGCGCAGCTCGTTGTCACTGCGCTCGGCGGCCTGCAACACCAGGCTGCGACCTTCCTGCAGCTCAAGGCTGACCGGCACGCCGGCCTCGTGTTTTTTGCGCAGCTCATAACAAAAGCTGGCAAAGGTATCGATCCAGGCTTCAATGCAATATTCGTGGGGGCCTTGCTGCGTCACGGTGAACGCGCCTTCCCAGCCATTGTTACCGACGTCGGCCATCACCACGCTGTGCCAGCTTTCGTCCTGCAACGGGCGCCAGCGGATCAGTACGGCAAGCTTGTCATGGCCGTCAGCAAAGACCTTGCTGGTGACATTGATGCGCTGGCCGACCACGGCTTTCACGGCAAATTCGCCGCCGTCGATTACAGGCGCGGTACTTTCGATAGCGATCCTGGGCAATAACAACGCCTGGGATAGCGGCAAAATGGAATCGTCTGGAGCCAGTGTTTCAGCAGTCATCGAGCATCTTCCCCTTACGCCCTGTGGACGCTCTTTGCTTGATCCGAATTCTGATAGGGCAACGCTCTCCCTGAGCAAGGCCGTAATAGGTCCGAGCCTGGCGTCAGGTGAAAAGTTCAGGTGGATATGTCGCCATTGGGCGGGGAATCAATTCCCCCAGGCGGATGTCCACCGGTAGAGCAAAGCACAAAGGAGGCCACACCGATGAATATCCCGATTCCGGCTGAAACACCTGATCCGAACATCGACGACCCAACGTTACCGCCCGCTGAGCCGAAGCCGATTCCCGAACAGGAACCCCCTGAAAACGACCCACCGCCGGTGCAGGAACCGCCAACAAGCGAGCCACCGGTCATTCTGTGACGCAGATGTTGCAGTTTCTGCATCCGCTCGCGGGGTTAGTTCGCGGGTCAGCCTGGTACTCCGGCGCAGCACTGGCCGCTGAACCGTGACTCGCGAGCGGGCGTTGACGCAGAAAATTCCCACCCACTTAAAAGGCAAACCCCTAACCCCAACTGACGTGGTCGTTCTCATACTGATTTTGCGCTGATTCCATTTCCAAGCCCCTGGCCCCAGCGCTCGTCCGATTTGTTTTTGAGGATTTATCATGTCGACCATCCATCAGCCGTCGCGCGCCCGCGCCGAAGTCACCCCAGGCCATCTTCACGCCCACCCCATTTCACCCTCACCCGTAAGCGTGTCTGCTCAAGCACTGGACGCCCTGCTGCGGTCGGCACCAAGCACCACCCGCGAGCCGATGCGTGCAGACGGAGCCCCACCCCCAGCCGCCGACCAGGCTGCCCTGGAAAAACAGCTCAAGCAGCTCTGCGACCAGTTGGACCGCAAAACCGTTGAGCGCCTGATGCGCGACCCTGGGTCCAGAGAGTCAACAGCCAACTTCAACACCATCGACCGGCTGTTGACCCCAGACAACCTCAACTGCCTGTTAAGCGGCCCCAACGCAACGTCCTGCTTCAAGATCCTTGCCAGGATCGAAACCCAACTCAACAAAGATTCGATCGACGCAGTCTTGAGCCCCATCGAAACCGAGCAGGTCGGCGCCTATCGCAACTACGTGGAGGCGGCGCTGTTCGCGTTGAAAGCCAGTTTGATGAAAGCCTCGCCGGGCAGTCGCTTTGACATGGTTCGCGCGTTCGCCCGCCAGGAGCACGCGCCCCTGATCAGCATTCAGGACTCCATGCGCAGCCTGGAGGCCAAGGGTAAACACCTCTGCGACATTGCCACTCAGGTCCGCAAGGTGACCGAGCCGTTGCAATATGCGCATCTTGAGGATTGGCAGCGACGGGATCACTACGAGGCCGACTGTAAAAACCACCCCAAAACCTACAGTTTCACTCACACGCTTGAGTCCACGCTTGACCACCCGTGTGAAATCAGAAACTTCGTCACCGACCGGGACAAGCTGGACGTCACCGGCATTCGCCGGCAACTGAATAAACCGCTGCACTGGGTCAACCAGTTATCCGGCGCCAGTGGTGAGATGCAGCTGAAATACTCGCGTGCGCACAACGCCAGCGTGCTGGTGATTTCCGGCAACCAAGGGGAGCCTGCGCTGGTTGCGAAGATATTTGGCCAGGTGAAGGAAACCGATCTACTCACCTGATCGGCGGTCATCATCATGCTCGAACGCCCTGACGATCCGGGGCATCACGCTGAATACCGCCAAGGCCAGCAAGGTACTGAGCACCGCTGTCGATTCGCGGCCCATGCCGGCGGCAACCCCGATTGCCGCCGTCATCCACAGGCCGGCAGCCGTGGTCAGGCCTTTGACGTGCTGGCCCTGCTCATCTTCCTTGCCTTTGAGAATGGTGCCGGCGCCGAGAAATCCGATGCCGGCAATCACGCCTTGCAGCACCCGGCTCATCGCATCCGCCTGGCTGCCGGACGTCTGCGGCACCAGTACAAACAGCGCGGCGCCCAACGCCACCAGCATGTGGGTGCGTACACCCGCCGCCTTGCCCTTCTGTTCCCGTTCGAACCCGAGAATGCCGCCCAGGAGCGCGGCGATCAGCAAGCGCACGGTGATCTGGGTGAGTTGTTTCGCATCGCCGATGTCGGCAAATTCGGCTTGCAGGGTTTGCCACACTTCGCTCCACCAGGCATCCATGGAAAGCGGTCCTTTGTGATTATGGGTTAAGCATGGACAACGGCGACCGCCAGTCAGTTGCCTGGAACGCCGGGCAACCGGGTGACCCCTAATGATCACCCGCCAATGGAAAAGGAGATCACCATGCCTGTACGTATCGATAACCAGACGTGCTACTTCAAGGTCGATGAAAACGGCCAGGAGCGCAGCCTGCCTGCATCCGAGGTAACGGTCAGCACCGACAGCCTCAAGGCCATGTCTTTTGTGACGCTGGATAACGACAGGGTCTACATCACCGAGGCCGAAGCCGATGCCTTGACCGTCGCCGGTGCCGTGGATGGACGCAAACACTTGAAGGCGACCGACAGTGATTCGGTGATTTGATTAATCTGTATCAATGTGCGCTTATTGCCGCTGCACTCCTGGCACCACGGAGTGCAGCAACTGGCCGCAGTTTTGTAGAAGAACCCCATCTGATCCGCTTTTTATCGCCCTAGCTGAGTCTGTTATGCACACAGAGCGGCGTCCATAGTTCATCCGCCTGATGGAGGCTGATGAGCGAACGACCATGAGCGAAAGAATCCCAACCGTGGAAACCTTTGAGCCCATACACCCAAAGAAGGTGAAGGCCAAATCCAGCGACACCCTGATCCATACCCGCAGCTTCACCGGCCTGTTTCGTACTTTGCGCGTAGCCGGCGCCGCGGTGCTGTTCCTGGCTTTTTTCGGCACCGTATGGCTGAACTGGGGTGGGCGCCAAGCCGTGCTGTGGGACCTGGCCGAGAGCAAATTCCACATCTTCGGCGCAACCTTCTGGCCCCAGGACTTCATCCTGTTGTCGGCGCTGCTGATCATCTGCGCCTTCGGCCTGTTTGCCGTCACCGTGTTCGCAGGCCGGGTGTGGTGCGGCTACACCTGCCCGCAAAGCTCGTTTACCTGGCTGTTCATGTGGTGTGAAAAGGTCACCGAAGGCGAACGCAACCAGCGTATCAAGCTGCACGCGGCGCCGTGGAGCCTGAACAAGCTGGCGCGGCGCTCGGCCAAACACACGTTGTGGCTGGGCATCAGCGTGTTGACCGGGCTGACGTTTGTCGGCTACTTCACGCCCATCCGGCCCCTGGCCTTGGAGCTGCTGACCTGGCAAATGGGCGGCGTCAGCCTGTTCTGGGTGCTGTTTTTCACCGCGGCCACGTACATCAATGCCGGCTGGCTGCGTGAGGCGGTGTGCATGCACATGTGTCCCTATGCGCGCTTTCAGAGCGTGATGTTCGACAAGGACACCCTGACCATTTCTTACGATGCGGCGCGTGGAGAACACCGCGGCCCGCGCAAACGAGACGTGACGCCCGCTGACGTCGGCCTGGGTGACTGCATCGACTGCCAGCTGTGCGTGCAGGTGTGCCCCACCGGTATTGATATTCGCGACGGCTTGCAGATGGAGTGCATCGGCTGCGCGGCCTGCATCGACGCCTGCGATTCGATCATGGACAAAATGGGCTATGCCCGCGGGCTGGTGAGCTATACCTCCGAGCATCAACTGCAGGGCGGCAAAACCCACCTGCTCCGGCCGCGACTGATCGGCTACAGTGCCGTGCTGCTGGTGATGATCGCCGCACTGGTGGTGGCCTTGGTAGGACGGCCGATGGTATCGCTCGACGTCACCAAGGACCGCGGTATGTTCCGCGAAAACAGCCAGGGCTTGATCGAAAACATTTACAGCCTCAAGGTCATCAACAAAACCCAGCAGCGCCAGCACTATCGCCTGGCGTTGGTGGACGCCGAGGGGTTCGTGCTGCAAGGCAAGACCGAGCTCAGCCTGGCGCCAGGGGAAATCAGCGATGTGCCGGTGTCGGTGGCGTTGCTTGCCGACAAGCCGGCGAGCAGTTCACAGACCTTGCGGTTCAAGGTGACGGATGTGGATGAGCCCTGGATCTACAGTGCGGCCGACAGCCGCTTTGTGGCGCCGATGAACCGCTGAGGTCCAACTGACACAGGCCCGTAGCACTGTTTGCCCTGTGTTCATAATGAGAAAACTGTTTTTAAGGCCTTCATGAAACGCTACGAAAAATTCGCCGATGACATCGCAGAACTGATCCGCTCCGGCGTGCTCGGGCCCGGCCAGCGCGTGCCGTCGGTGCGCTATGCGAGCCAGACCTACGGCGTCAGCCCGTCCACGGTGTTCCAGGCGTACTACCTGCTCGAACGCCGTGGGCTGATTCGCGCGCGGCCGCGTTCCGGTTACTTCGTCAACACCCACGCACCGAGCCCGTTTTCCGAGCCGGTGGTGAGTGAGCATGTGCACGAATCCACCGAAGTCGATGTGAGTGAACTGGTGTTCTCGGTACTGGACTCCATCAAAGACCCCAACACCGTGCCCTTCGGCTCGGCCTTTCCCAGCCCGATGCTGTTCCCTTTGCCACGCCTGGCACGTTCGCTGGCCAGTGCCAGCCGCGAAATGGACCCGCGCCTGGTCGTGACCGACATGTCACCGGGCAACCCGCAGCTGCGCAGGCAAATTGCCCTGCGTTACATGGTCGGCGGCCTGATGCTGCCGATGGAAGAGTTGCTGATCACCAACGGCGCGCTCGAGGCGCTGAACCTGTGCCTGCAGGCCGTGACCGAGCCGGGCGACCTGGTCGCCATCGAAGCGCCAGCGTTTTATGCCTGCCTGCAAGTGCTGGAGCGTCTGAAGCTCAAGGCCGTGGAAATTCCGGTGCACCCACGCGATGGCATTGACCTCAGCGCCTTGGCGCAAAGCCTTGCGCGCTACCCGATCAAGGCCTGCTGGACCATGACCAGCTTCCAGAACCCGATGGGCGCAACCGTGCCGGAGGCCAAAAAGCAGGCGTTGGTGGCACTGCTGCGCAGTCACCAGGTGCCGCTGATCGAAGACGACGTGTACGCCGAGTTGTATTACGGGCAGCAAGCGCCCAAACCGGCCAAAGCCTTCGACACCGAAGGCCTGGTGATGCACTGCGGCTCCTTTGCCAAAAGCCTGGCCCCGGGTTACCGCGTTGGCTGGGTGGCCGCCGGGCGCTATGCGCAGAAGGTCGAGCGCTTGAAGCTGATGACCTCGTTGTGCCCTTCAATGCCGGCGCAGGCGGCGATTGCCGACTACCTGCAGCACGGCGGTTATGACCGCCATTTGCGCAAGTTGCGCTATGCCCTGGAAGAACAGCAAAGCGCGATGCTGGCGGCCATTGCCCGCTATTTCCCGGCCCAGACACGGGTCAGCCAGCCGGCTGGCGGGTATTTTTTGTGGCTCGAACTGCCGGAGCAAACCGACTCGCTGAAGCTATTCCAAATGGCCCTGGCCCAAGGCATCAGCATTGCGCCGGGGCCGATTTTCTCGGCGACCCAGCGCTTCAGAAATTGCATTCGCTTGAATTACGGCAGCCCGTGGACCGAGGCGTCGGAGAAAGCGATGGAAACGCTGGGGCGGATCGTGCGCTCGTTTTGAACAGGCTTGCCGCAGCCAGACCGCCGGGCAAGGCTTATCCGGTTAGCGCAGACGTTTGGGCCTTGTTACACTCGCCGCCCCTCAACGCTCATGGATGACGCCGATGCTTCGCCCACTGTTATCCGCCCTTTGCTTGCTGGCGCTTGCCAGCCAGGCCCAGGGCCAAACCACTGCCGCCACCCCCGATCAGCTGTTCAGCGATTTCTCCCGCTGTGACGCACGCTTTTTCGAAACCCTCAACGCCGCCCCCCTGCCCGCCGGCACCTTGCGCGTGGCCAAACAGGGCAACGTCAGCGCTCCAGTGGTCATGAACCCACTGCAGGAAGGTGGCCGCTATCAGGCCTTTGAGCAACCACTGGTGGTCAACGGCGTGCGCCTTGTGGGGTATCACAATGAAGCCATGTCGCTGCCCAATGTCGGTAATTTGCTGTTCTGGGGATTCGTCGCCGAAGGTTCGGTGAGCGATGTTGCCGAGCGCCTCAAACCCTTGATCGCCGACCACGCACGCCTGGTAGCAGAACGAGGCAGCGTCAGCCGCGCCGATATTCGCCGGGTAGGCGACCCGATCGGCCAGTGGCGCACCGAAGGCTTGGCGGGACCGGGCGTGGCCACGCCCTTTGGCTTTGTAGAGCGTACGCTGAGCCTGGAAAAAGGGCCGACCGAGGGCCGTACGAAGGTCTTCTGCTCCTTGCAAGGCACCGTCACGCCCGCCCTGCTGCAAGTCTATCGCCCCGACCTCAACGCCAATCTGCTGGACTGACCAAGCATGCCTAACGCCTCTATTCGTGGTTTCGCCCTGCTGGCCGTTGCCGCAGTCGTCACCGGTTGCGCGCACCAGCCAACCCCCGCCGAACTCAACCTGCAGCATTGCGTCAACACCAGCAAGGCCATGAGAGCCGAGCAAAATCAGCAGGTGATTCAAGAGTCAGACCTGTGCCTGACGAAGAACACTCTGCCGCCCAAAATCAAGAGCACCGTGTACCTGTTGCAGTCAGTGGCCTACACAAACCTCAAGCAGTATCCGCAAGCCATCAGCGCACGCGAAAAATCCATTGCCACCAACCCACACCCCGAACCGCGCTCGACCCTGGAACTGAGCTACCTGTACCGCCTCAATGGCAACCCGCAAAAAGCCCTCGAACTGGTGCAGTCCAATCTGGATGCCGGCCTGGGTGAGAATGGCAAAGGCGCCGGGTTCAACATGCCGACGTTCTATCATTTGGGCCTGGCGCTCTACGACCTCGGCCAGTACCGCGAAGCCGCCGAAGCCTAAAGCGCCGGACTGATCAAACAGCCTGACTACGCGTGGGCCTACTACCAGCGAGCGCTGGCCTATGACCGGCTGGGCGACAAGGAAAACGCCCGACGCGACTTGACCCAGTTCGCCAAACGCGTCGACCCAAGCACGGTGGAGGCGCAACACAAGGCGCAGTTGGCGGCGTATCAGATCAAGCTGCCCTGAGCGTCGCAGTGAGGCGCCCTTTGGGCGCCTCACTCAGCAGCCGGTCAACAGCGCTGATCAGCGACCGCCGCCCAGGTCAAGGAAGGTGCCGGTGGTGTACGAGGCCTTGTCCGACAGCAACCAGATAATCGCCTCGGCCACTTCGTCCGGGCGCCCGCCACGGGCCATCGGAATGCCGGATTCCAGTTTGCTGACCCGGTCCGGGTCGCCACTCAGGGCGTGGAAGTCGGTAAAAATATAGCCGGGCCGCACGGCGTTAACGCGGATCCCTTCGCCGGCAACTTCTTTCGACAGCCCCAGCGTGAAGGTGTCCAGTGCGCCCTTGGAGGCGGCATAGTCGACGTATTCACCCGGCGAACCCAGGCGCGCCGCCACTGACGACACGTTGACGATACTGCCACCCTGCCCGCCATGCCTTGGCGACATGCGCAGCACCGCATGCTTGGCGCACAGGATCGGCCCGAGCACGTTGGTCTTCATGATCTTGAGGATGCGGAATTCGGACATCTCGTCGACCCGCGACTTATGCCCCACGGTGCCGGCGTTGTTCACCAGCGCGGTGACACGGCCCAGCTCGGCATCCACGCGACTGAACAGCGCGACCACTTCATCTTCGATGCTGACATCCGCACGCACTGCAATCGCCTGGGCGCCGAGGGCGCGAACCTGTTCGAGCACGCTACGGGCGGCGTTTTCGTCGGACTGATAGTTGATGCAGATGCGGTAGCCCTCGCGAGCGGCCAGCAATGCCGTCTCAGCGCCGATGCCACGGCTGCCCCCAGTGATGATGACGACTTTGTCCATGCGTGCGGTCTCCTGACTCAACCTGATGGTTAGGGTTGGGGCCAAGAATACTCGTCACGCACGGCTTTTGTCAGGCGCTACCGCCTCTTCGACACGCTGGATGTCGGCCATGAAACCGTCAGCCGGCAAGGGATGCCCCAACAGAAAGCCTTGCAGCGAGTTGCACCCCAGGCGGGTGAGGAAACTCTGCTGCACATCAGTCTCCACGCCTTCGGCGACAATCCGCAGCCCCAGGGCCTGACCGAGGGCGACGATGGCGGAAACGATAGCGGCATCGTCGCTGTCGTGTTCCAGGTCGCGGACAAACCCGCGATCGATCTTCAGCTCATTGGCGGGCAGGCGCTTGAGGTACATCAGGCTCGAATAACCGGTGCCGAAGTCATCGATGGACAGGTCTACGCCCATGTCCGACAACTGCTGCAACACCGTCATGCTCGCGTCGGCGTCACTCATGGCGGTGGTTTCGGTAATTTCCAGGGTCAGGCTATTGGCCGGCAACTGGTGACGGTCGAGGGCTGCGGCAACACTCTTGACCAGCCCCGGATGGCAAAACTGCAAGGCCGACAGGTTCACCGCAATGCGCCAGTCTTCATAGCCCTGCACATACCACAGACGCATCTGACGACAGGCTTCGTTCAACACCCACTCGCCGATAGGAATAATCAACCCGGTCTTTTCCGCCAGGTCGATAAACGTCGCAGGCAACAACAAACCCTGCTGCCCATGCTCCCAGCGCAGCAACGCTTCGGCGCCGACCGGTATGCCGCTCACCGCATCGAACTTGGGCTGGTAGTACAGACGAAATTGCTCGTGCTCGAGGGCGTTGCGCAGGTCCTGCAATAACTGCAACTGCTTGCGTGCGTTGGTGTTCATCGACGCATCAAAGAAGCTGTAGCCGTTCTTGCCCATGCCCTTGGCGTGGTACATGGCGGCGTCGGCGTTCATCAACAGCTCTTGCGGGTTATCGCCGTTGCCCGGAAACAGCGCGATACCGATGCTGGCGGAAATTTTCAGTTCATGCTCGGCGACCTTGAAGGCACGGTTGATCAGCCCGACCTGACGTTCGGCGAGGCCGACGGCGTCATCCGGCTGCGTCAATTGCACCAGCAACACAAACTCATCCCCGCCGATACGGGCCAACGTGTCATGGCCGCGCAGGTCCTCGCGCAAACGCAGGCCAACCTCGCGCAACAACTGGTCACCCATGTGATGACCAAACGCATCGTTGACCGGTTTGAACCCGTCCAGGTCGATAAACATCAGGGCAAAGCAACCGCCCTGCTCCTTCACCGCCTGAATGGCTTGCTGAATACGGTCGGCGAGCAAGGTGCGATTGGGCAGGCCGGTGAGCATGTCGTGCAGGGCCAGGTGCGTCAGTTCCTGGTTGGCCAGGGTCAGGGAGTCGGCGAGTACGGCAGTGCGCGCCTCCAGGCGAGCGTCGAGCAACGAAGTCAGCAGCGCGATGACCAACACCGCCAGCGTGGTCACCAGCACCAGGTTGTCCAGGCCCTTGCCGCTCAGGCCCGTCAGTGCGGCGCCGCAGAAGCTGTTGTCATCAAAGCGCGCGGCGGCCATGCCGGTGTAGTGCATGCCCACGATTGCGATGCCCATCACCACGGCTGCGCCACCGCGTGCCAGGCGTACGTAAGGCGTGTTGCGACGCAGGTTGAAAGCGATCCACAGCGCAGCGCCGGACGCGATGACCGCGATCAACAATGAAGCGCCGAACAGGGTCGGGTCGTAGTCGATGCCCGGCGTCATGCGCATCGCGGCCATGCCGGTGTAGTGCATGCTGCTGATGCCCGCGCCCATGATCAGCGCACCGAACGCCAGTTGCCACGCAGGCAGGCGTGGCTGGCTGACCAACCATAAGGCAAAGCCGCTGGACAACACGGCGATCAGCAGGGACAGCGCGGTGACGCCCAGGTCAAACCCGAGGGCAAACGGCAGGCGCAAGGCCAACATGCCGATAAAGTGCATGGACCACACGCCTACGCCCATCGCCAATGCGCCGCCCGTCATCCACACATACACGGCGCGGCCCCTGGCGGTCGCGAGACGGCCGGCGAGGTCCAGCGCGGTGTAGGACGCCAGGATCGCGACGAACAAGGAAATCACGACCAAGGAGGGGGAATAGCTACCGATCAGCATGGAATGTCTCAGAACTGACGGGCCTGGAGCGCCCGTGCCAAGTGGCAAAGCGGGCGATTGTAGCGAGAATAATTATGGGCGCGTTGATTAATTACCATGGGGCAATTAGTGGCGCTTTGACGTCAATCTACTGGCTTAACGTTGCGGTGGTCGGGGCTTGAAGTGGCGTCTGGATCGGCGACTTCGGGAGGGGCTTGCCCCCTCCCAGCTCTAGAGGGCAGCAACGGACAGCGGCTCAATCACTCCTTGAACGCCACCTGCCCATCCCACCCACCGCCCAGCGCCGCGATCAATTGCACACTCGCCACCAACCGCGTCTGCAACAACGTCAGCACGGTCCGCTCATTGCTAAGGGCCGTGGCCTGCACCGTGACGACATCCAGATACGCAATCAACCCGGCCTTGTACTGATTCTGCGTCAACCGCAGCGATTCGCGCGCAGCTTCCAGCGCTTCATTGCTGACAACCGCCTCATCCTCCAGCACCTTCAACTGCACCATGTAGTTTTCAACCTCGCGAAAACCATCCAGCACCGTCTGGCGATACTTGGCGACCGTCTCGTCATACGAGGCCACGCTGCGATCAACCTCCGCCGAACGCTGCCCACCGTCGAACAACGTCATCGCCAACTTCGGCCCCACCGACCAGAAGCGGTTCGGCAAGCTGATCCAGTCGGCGTAGGTGCTGCTGGAATAGCCGCCGGCCAGACTCAAGGTCAAATCCGGATAATAAGCCGCCTTGGCCACACCGATATTTGCGTTCGCCGCGATCACCGAGCGCTCAGCCGAGGCAATGTCCGGACGGCGCTCCAACAGTTGCGACGGCAGGCTCACGGGAATCTGCGGCAAGGCTGGAATATCTTTGCTCACCGCCAGGTTGAAGTTGGCCGGTGCCTCGCCGATCAATACCGCAATGGCGTTTTCCAACTGGGCCCGCTGCCAGATCAAGTCGATCAGGCTGGCCTGGGTGGTCTTGAGCTGAGTTTGCGCCTGAGCGATCGCATCCTTGCCGGATACACCGGCGCGGTATTGGTTTTCGGTCATTTGCAGCGAACGCTGATAAGTGTCCAACGTGGCTTGCAACAACCGCGTCTGTTCATCCATGACACGCAGTTGCAAGTAGTCTTGCACCAGCTCCGATTGCTGGCTCAAGCGCATCGCCGCCAGGTCTGCCGAGCTGGCCTCGGCCGTGGCTTCATTGGCCTCCAGACCGCGGCGCAATTTGCCCCACACATCCGCCTCCCAACTCACGCCCAGTTGAGCGTTGAGGGTGTCGCGGATACCGCTGCTGGAACTGCTCAGGCTGGCGTTACTGCTGCCGGTGCCCTGGCTGGCGCGGGTTTTTCCGACACTCAGGTCCACCGTTGGAAAGAACGCACCGCGCGCGCTGCGCACCTGGGCCTGGGCCTGACGAAAACGCGCTTCGGCCTGGGCCACGGTCTGGTTGGCGTTGTTCAGGCGCGTCACCAGGTCATTCAGCTGGCGGTCGCCGTACAGCTCCCACCAGGCGCCCCGCGCCAGCGAATCGCTGGGCGTGGCCTGGCTCCAGCCCTGGGCTTCTTTGAATTGCACCGGCTCGATGACATCCGGACGTTTGTAGTCAGGCCCGATGGCGCAGGCGCTGAGCAACGCGCCGCACAGCAGCAGGCTGGCAACGCGCAAACCACGGGGCATGCTCATGGCCAATTGGGTCAAGGTTGAATCGGTCATAGCGCAGTGTCCAAGGCAGCATCGGTACGCACGCCGCGCCAGGCGTTGAAGCGGTGGCGCGCGCGGTCAAGATAGAGGTAAACCACCGGGGTGGTGTAAAGGGTCAGGATCTGGCTGAACACCAGGCCGCCAATAATCGTCAGGCCCAGCGGCTGGCGCATCTCCGCGCCGTCGCCGGAGCCGAGCAGCAACGGCAAGGCGCCGAGAATGGCGGCCAGCGTGGTCATCAGGATCGGGCGCAGGCGCAACAGACACGCGCTGCGGATCGATTCCACCGGGCTCATGCCGTCATGGCGCTCCAGCTGCAGGGCCAGGTCGATCATCAGGATCGCGTTTTTCTTCACCACCCCGATCAACAGGAACAAGCCCAGCAGTGAGATCAGGCTGAACTCGCCGCCCAGCAGGTAGATCGAGAGCAACGCGCCGACACCGGCCGACGGCAAGGTCGAGAGGATGGTCAGCGGGTGAATGTAGCTTTCATACAGAATGCCCAGCACCAGGTAAACCGCCACCAGCGCGCCGAGGATCATGAACGGCTGGCCCTTCTGGGTCGCGGCAAACGCGTCGGCGGTGCCGGCCATCTTGGCGATCACGTCTTCGGGCAAGCCCACCTTGGCAATCGCGCGCTCGATGGCGGCCGTGCCCTGCTCCACCGTGACCCCGGGCGACATATCAAACGCGATGTTTTCCGAGGCGAACTGGCCTTCATGGCTGACCCGGTCGTCGGCCAGGCTGTTTTCGTAGTGGGCAATGGTCGATAGCGGCACCCGCGCGCCGGTGGAGGTGATCACCTGCATCTGGTTCAGGGTGATCGGGTCCTGGGCGTATTTCGGGTTGACCTCCATCACCACCTGGTACTGGTTGAGGCTGTCATAGATGGTGGAAATCTGCCGTTGGCTGTAGGCGTTGTTCAACACCGCCGTGACCATGCTCATGTCGATGCCCAGGCGCTTGGCCTGGTCGCGGTCGACCACCAGCGTCACCTGCGCCGCGCCACGGCCTTCACGGGCGTCGATGGCGGTCAGCTCCGGCAGCTCGCGCAACGCGGCGACCACTTTCGGGTACCACAGGCGCAACGCGGCCAGGTCACCGCTTTGCAGGATGTAGGAATACTGCGCGCTGGTCTGGTCGCGACTGCCGCCAAATTGCAGGTCCTGGTCGGCCATCAGGAACAAGCGCCCGCCCGGCACCAGCGGTACTTCCTTGCGAATACGCTCGATCACCGCCTGGGCCGAGATCTTGCGCTCGGCGATAGGCTTGAGGCGCACCAGCATCACCGCGTTGTTGGTGCCGTTGTTGCCGCCGATAAAGCCGGCCACGCTGAGCACTGCCGGGTCCTTGAGCACCGCCTTGCGGAAGGTCTCCATCTTCGGCTGCATCACATTGAACGACAGCCCGTCGTCGCCGCGCACAAAACCGATCAACTGACCGGTGTCCTGTTGCGGCATGAAGGTTTTCGGCACCACCACGTACAGCGCGATGTTCACGCCCACGGTGAGCAACAGGCTCAGCAGGGTCAGGCGTCGGTGGCGCAGTACCCAGTCCAGGCTGGTGGCATACACCGCCACCATGCGTTCGTTGACCCTGTGGCTCCAGCGCTGCAAACCGCTCATATGCCCTTTGATGTGCGGTTTGAGCCAACGCGCGCAGAGCATCGGGGTCAAGGTCAGCGAGACGATCAGCGAGACGATGATCGCCGCCGACAAGGTGATGGAGAACTCACGGAACAGGTTGGTGACGATACCGCCCATAAACAGGATGGACAGAAACACCGCCACCAGCGACACGTTCATCGACAGCAAGGTAAAGCCGACTTCCTGCGCGCCCAGATACGCCGCCTTCATCGGCGGCACGCCATCGTCGATGTGCCGGGAAATGTTCTCCAGCACGACGATGGCATCGTCCACCACCAGGCCCGTGGCCAGAATCAGCGCCATCAGCGAGAAGTTGTTCAGCGAGAAGCCGAACAGGTACATCACCGCAAAGGTGCCCACCAACGACACCGGCACCGCCAGGGTCGGAATCAACGAAGCGCGGAAATTACCCAGGAACAGGTACACCACCAGCACCACCAGGGCCACGGCAATCAGCAAGGTCATCTCGGCTTCATGCAGGGTCGCGGTGATCACCGGGGAACGGTCCATGGCCAGGTTGAGCTTGACGCTGGACGGCAACACCGCCTGCAACGCCGGCAGCTGGGCCTTGATCTGCCGGACCGTCTCGATGATGTTGGCGCCGGACTGGCGGTTGATCACCAGCAGCACCGCCGAGTCATTGTTGAAAAAGCCGCTGTTGTAGCGGTCTTCAACGCCGTCGCTGATTTTTGCCACGTCGCCCAGGCGCAGGGCCGCGCCGTTCTGGTAGCGAATCAGCAGCGGCTCGTAATCCTTGGCCTTTTCCAGTTGGTCGTTGGCCTGGATCTGCCAGTTGCGCTCACTGTCTTCCAGCGAGCCCTTGGGCCGGCGCTGGTTGGCGTTGGCGATGGTGTTGCGCACGTCGTCCAGGGCCACGCCGTACTGGTCGAGGGCCTTGGGTTCCAGCTCGATGCGCACCGCCGGCAGGGAACTGCCGCCGATCTGCACTTCACCCACGCCCGGCACCTGCGACAGGCTTTGCGAAAGAATGGTCGAGGCCAGGTCGTACAGCTCGCCCTTTTGCAGCACGTCAGAGGTCAGCGACAGCACCATGATCGGCGCCTGGGACGGGTTGATCTTCTTGTAGGTCGGCATGCTGCGCATGCCGCTGGGCAGCAGGTTGCGCGAGGCGTTGATGGCCGCCTGCACTTCGCGCGCCGCGCCGTTGATATCACGGTCGGAGTCAAAGGCGAGGATTACCCGCGTCGAGCCCTGGCTCGACGAACTGCTCATGGTGGTGATGCCGGCAATCGCGCCGAACGAGCGCTCCAGCGGCGTGGCCACGGTGGACGCCATCACCTCGGGGCTGGCCCCGGGCAAACTGGCGGAGACCACGATCACCGGGAAGTCGATCTGCGGCAGCGGCGACACTGGCAGCAAGTTGAAGCTGACGCCGCCGAGCAACATGATCGCCAGGCTCAGCAGCATGGTCGCTACCGGCCGGCGAATGAACGGTCCGGACAGGTTCATGACTCAACCGGCTCCAGGCTTTGCGGCTCTTTGCGCCAGCGGCGGCCAAGACGGTCGAAGTACAGGTAGATCACCGGCGTGGTGAACAGGGTCAATACCTGGCTCACCAGCAAGCCGCCGACCATCACCAGGCCCAGGGGCTGGCGCAACTCGGCGCCGGAGCCGGTGGCCAGCATCAACGGCACTGCACCAAACAGGGCGGCCAGGGTGGTCATCAGGATCGGCCGGAAACGCAGCAGCGCCGCCTGGTAGATCGCGGTCTGCGGGTCCAGGCCCTGGTTGCGTTCGGCGTCGAGGGCGAAGTCGATCATCATGATCGCGTTCTTTTTCACGATACCGATCAGCAGGATGATGCCGATGATCGCGATCATGCCCAGGTCATTGCCGCTGAGCAGCAATGCCAGCAAGGCCCCCACCGCTGCCGATGGCAAGGTCGAGAGGATGGTGATCGGGTGGATGTAGCTCTCGTAGAGCACGCCCAGCACGATGTACATGGTGACCACCGCCGCCAGGATCAGCAGCAAGGTGCTCGACAGCGACGCCTCAAACGCCTGCGCCGCGCCCTGGAACTGGGTCTGCACGCCCACTGGCATGCCAATGTCTTTCTGGGTCTGATTAATCAGTTCCACACCTTTGCCCAGCGCGACGCCGGGGGCCAGGTTGAACGACATCATCACCGCCGGGAACTGGCCAATGTGCGCGATCGCCAACTGCGCCTGACGCTGCTCCACGTGGGCCAGGCTCGACAGGCGCACCTGGCCGCCGTCGGTGGTTTTCACATGGATCTGGTTGAGCGCCGCCGGGCCGAGGGTTTCACCGGATTGCGCCTGCAACACCACCCGGTACTGGCTGGCCTGGGTGTAGATGGTGGAAATCTGCCGCTGGCCGAAGGCGTCGTACAGTGCGTCGGTGATGGTCGATACGCTGACGCCCAGGCGCGAGGCGGCGTCGCGGTCGATCACCAGGAACACCTGCAGGCCTTTGTCCTGCAGGTCGCTGGCCACATCCGTGAGTTCCGGCAACTGGCTGAGGGCGTGTACCAGCTTGTCGCTCCACAGCGCCAGCAGGTCGGCGTCGGGCGACGACATGCTGAATTGGTACTGGGTGCGGCTGACGCGGTCTTCGATCGTCAGGTCCTGCACCGGCTGCATGAACAGGCGAATGCCCACCAGCTTGTCGATTTCCGGCTGCAGCCGTGTGATCACCTGGGCCGCACTCAAGTCGCGCTGGCCGTGCGCCTTGAGGTTGATCAACAGGCGCCCGCTGTTGAGGGTGGCGTTATCGCCATCCACACCGATATAGGACGACAGGCTTTCCACCGCTGGATCAGCCAGGATCACCTTGGCCAGCTCTTGCTGGCGCTGGCTCATCGCGGCAAACGAAATCGACTGTGGCGCTTCGGAAATACCCTGGATAACCCCGGTGTCCTGCACCGGGAAGAAGCCCTTGGGCACCACCAGGTACAGCACCACCGTCAGACCCAGGGTGGCGATGGCCACCAGCAAGGTCAGCGGCTGGTGCCTGAGCACCCACTGCAACTTGCGCCCGTAGGCTTCGATCAGCCAGTCGATCCAGGCGCCGCTGGCCTTGTAGAAACGGCCCTGTTCTTCTTCCTTGGGTTCGCGCTTGAGCAGCCGCGCGCACATCATCGGCGTCAAGGTCAGCGAGACCACCAGGGAAATCAGGATCGCCACCGCCAGGGTGATCGCGAATTCGCGGAACAGCCGCCCCACCACGTCAGCCATGAACAACAACGGGATCAACACCGCGATCAGCGACAGGGTCAGGGAAATCAGGGTGAAGCCGATCTGCTTGGCGCCCTTGAGCGCAGCATTGAGCGGCGTCTCGCCTTCCTCGATATAGCGCGAGATGTTCTCCAGCATCACGATGGCATCGTCGACCACAAACCCGGTGGCGATGGTCAGGGCCATCAGCGTGAGGTTGTTGACGGAGAAGCCCGCCAGGTACATCACGCCAAAGGTGCCGATCAGCGACAGCGGCACGGCGATGGACGGAATGATCGTGGCGCTGACACGGCGCAAAAACAGAAACGTCACCATCACTACCAGCGCAATGGCGATCAGCAATTCATGTTGCACATCGGTGACCGAGGCGCGGATGGTCTGGGTACGGTCGGTGAGCACCGTCACGTCCAGGCCGGCCGGCAGGTTGTCGGTGATGCTCGGCAGCAACGCCTTGATACGGTCGACGACCTCAATCACGTTGGCGCCCGGCTGGCGCTGGATATTCAGCAGCACGGCCTGGTTTTCGTTGGCCCAGGCGGCAAGGCGCTCGTTTTCGGCGCCGTCGACGATCTGTGCCACATCCTTGAGGCGCAGCGGCGCGCCATTGTTGTAGGCCAGGATCAATTCGGCGTATTGCTGGGGCGAGACCAACTGGTCGTTGGCGTCCAGCATCGACACCCGCGTCGGGCCGTCGAAATTGCCTTTGGGCTGGTTGACGTTGGACGCGGCGATCAGCGTGCGCACGTCCGACAGGTTCAAGCCATTGGCGGCCAGGGCCTCGGGGTTGACCTTGATGCGCACGGCCTGGCGTTGGCCGCCGGCGATGCTGACCATGCCGACGCCACTGATCTGGGCAATTTTTTGCGCCATGCGCGTATCCACCAAGTCGTTGAGCTTGGGCAGCAGCATGGTCTTGGAGGTAATTGCCAGGGTCAGCACCGGGGTGTCCGCGGGGTTGACCTTGTTGTACACCGGCGGTGCCGGCAAATCCTTGGGCAGCAGGTTGGTCGCGGCGTTGATCGCGGCCTGCACCTGTTGCTCGGCGACATCCATATTGATGTCGAGGTTGAAACGCAAGGTCAGCACCGACGCACCGCCCGAGCTGGTGGACGCCATTTGGGTCAGGCCGGGCATTTGCCCGAACTGGCGCTCAAGCGGCGCGGTGACCGCGCTGGTCATCACATCGGGGCTGGCGCCGGGGTACAGGGTCATCACCCGGATGGTCGGGTAATCCACCTGAGGCAAGGCCGATACTGGCAGCAAGCGATAGGAAATAATGCCGGCCAGGACAATGGCCAGCATGCTCAGCGTGGTGGCAACCGGGCGAAGGATAAACAGCCGCGACAGGTTCATGAACCGACCTTTTGCGCCTTGCCGGCGTTAGCGCCGGTCTCCCCTTTTGCCGCAGGCTTGCCTTGCAGGTGCTCGGTCGGGGTGGTCGGCACCTCGCTGCTGTCGTTGACCACTTCGATTTCGCTGCCATCCTTCAAGCGGTCGGTGCCTTCCATCACCACGCGGTCGCCGGCCGCCAGGCCTTCCTTGATCACGGTGTTGTCGCCATCGGTATCGCCGACCACCAGTGGCTGGACCTTGACCTTCTTGTCGCCGTCGAGCTTGTAGACGAAGGTGCCGTTGTTGCCAAACTGAATCGCGGCAGACGGTGCCAGCACCACGTTGTGCAAGGTGTCGGCGAGCAGGTGCACGTTGACGAACTGGTTGGGGAACAGCGCCTGGTCCTTGTTATCGAAACGGCCCTTGAATTTCAGGGTACCGGTGGTCACGTCGATCTGGTTGTCCAGGCTTTGCAGCACACCCACGGCCTGTTTTTTGGCGTCGCCACGGTCCCAGGCTTCCACCGGCAGCTTGTTGCCGGCGTGGTAACGGGCGAGGACGGTGTCCAGGGTGTTTTCCGGCAGGGTGAAGACCACACTGATCGGCTGCGTCTGGGTGATCACCGCCAGGAAGGTCGTGTCGTTGGCCGCCACCAGGTTGCCCACGTCGACCTGACGCAAGCCCACCCGGCCACCGATAGGCGCGCGGATCTTGGTGAATTCGAGGTTGAGCTTGGCGTCGTCTACCGCGCCCTGGTTGGTCTTGACCGTGCCCTGATATTGCAGGACCAGCGCTTCGGCGGTGTCCAGGGTCTGCTTGGCGATACTGTCCTGGGCATACAGGTCGCGGTAACGCTGGACATCAACCTGGGCGTTTTTCAACTGCGCCTGGTTCTGCAACAGCGTGCCCTGGGCCTGCAGCAAGGCATTCTGGTAGCTGCGCGGGTCGATTTCCGCCAGCAGGTCGCCGGCCTTGACCATCTGCCCCTCTTCAAAGGCAATCTTCACCAGCTCACCGCCCACCCGGCTGCGTACGTTAATGGTATTGAGCGCGGTGACCGTGCCCAAGGCCTTGTAGTACACCGGGAACTCACCCAGCACCGCCGGCGCCACGCGCACGGGAATCGGGCCGGTGGAACCGCCGAAGCCCGGGCGCATCATCCCCGACTTGCCGGCATGCCCGGCCGGTTTTTTCTCGCCGGCATCCTTATGGCTGCCGGGCCAGAATTTCCAGCACAGGACGGCGATAACCAGCAGCACGAGCAGGCCGAACAGCCAGCGGCGGGAGTTGCGGGGGGAGGATTGCATGGAGTGATCAACCATTGGGCGCGAGAGCTTCTACTTTGGGAGGCTGAAAGATAAGCACTGAGGCGCATTAAGAAAAGCGCCTTTACCGGCTATTTACCTTGGATTACAACTTTTAACTTCTGGCCTTAGTTTATGGGCTATTTAGCTAAGCCGCTGACTCTAAATGAAAACGGCCTGGACTAGGCCAGGCCGCAATCATCTATCAAGCGTGTTACTGCGAAAAGACAGTAATGCGCTGAAACAGTTACTTCAAAACAGCCAGGGCGGCTTCGTAGTTCGGCTCTTGGCCGATTTCGCTGACCAACTCGCTGTGCAGCACGTTGTTGTTTTCGTCCAGTACCACAACGGCACGGGCGGTCAGGCCGCGCAGCGCGCCTTCGACAATCGACACACCGAAGTCAACGGCGAAGCCCGGGTCGCGGAAATCCGACAGGTTCTTCACGTTTTCCAGGCCTTCAGTGCCGCAGAAACGGGCCTGGGCAAACGGCAGGTCGCTGGAAATGCACAGCACCACGGCGTTGTTCAGGTCGTTGGCCTGGGCGTTGAACTTGCGTACCGAAGTGGCGCAGGTTGGGGTGTCAACACTTGGGAAGATGTTCAGTACTTTGCGCTTGCCGGCGAAGGTGGCCAGGGTTGCGTCCGACAGGTCGCCGGCAGTCAGGATGAAATCGGGGGCCTGGGTACCGGTTTGCGGCAGCTCGCCTTCAACCTTGATTGGGTTACCACGATGGGTGACTTGAGCCATGAAGAGAATCCTTATGCTGGGTTTATTGAAACGAATTCGAGACGCGGAAGTTAACCACAAACGGGCGAAGCTACCTATGGCCGGGCGTAAATTGTCACGCGGGCGCCCGATTAACAACGGCTATGGTTTAATTGCGCGCTTTTCGCCCGCCCTTCAAGGAATTCGTTGTTGATGAATCAGCCCGCCACCAAAGTCCTGGTCATTGGTTATGTCTGGCCGGAACCACGCTCCTCGGCCGCCGGCGGGCACATGATGCAGATATTGCAGAGCTTCCTGGACCAGGGCTGGGACATCACGTTCAGCAGCCCGGCAACCGTGGGCGAGCACAAGGCCGACTTGCCGGCGCTGGGCATCACCGAATGCGCCATCCAGCTCAATAACAGCAGTTTCGATGATTTTATTCGTGAGTTGGCCCCGGATATCGTGGTGTTCGACCGTTTCATGATGGAAGAGCAATTCGGCTGGCGCGTGGAGAAATGCTGCCCGGACGCCCTGCGCGTGCTGGAAACGTCCGACTTGCAGAGCTTGCGGGACGCTCGCCACCAGCGTTTCAAGGACCACCTCAAGGCCCACCCCGAGAGCGATGACTTCAGCGCACTGTTCAATCCAGCGTTAAAGGAAGAATTCCGGCGGATGGCCGACACCGACCTGGCCAAGCGCGAGATCGCAGCGATTTACCGCTGTGATATCAGCCTGGTGATCTCCGACGTGGAAATCCGCCTGCTCACCGAACAGTTCAAGGTGCCCGCCGCCCTGCTCCACGGGTGCCCGTTGATGCTGGAACCGCCGACCGAACCCTTCGCACCGTTCGAGGACCGCGCGCACTTCCTGAGCATTGGCAATTTCCGCCATGCGCCCAACTGGGATGCGGTGTTGTGGATGAAGAGCAGCCTGTGGCCGCTGATCCGTCAGCAATTGCCAGGAGCACAGTTACATATCTACGGTTCCTACACCCCGCCCAAGGCCACGGCATTGCACAACCCGGCGCAGGGCTTTCATGTGATGAACTGGGCCGAAGACGCCCTGCAAGTCATGGGCGCCGCGCGTATCTGCCTGGCACCGCTGCGCTTCGGCGCCGGGATCAAGGGCAAGCTGATGGACGCAATGCTCTGCGGCACGCCGAATGTCACCACGCCCATCGGCGCCGAAGGCATGGGTGATGAGCAACCGTGGCCGGGTGCGGTCGAACACAGCGCGCCAGCCCTGGCAGCGGCCGCCGTGGCGCTGTACCAGGACCGCGAACGGTGGACCCAGGCCCAGGAGGATGGCCGCCGCCTGCTTGCCCGCCGCTACGACAAGGCCCTGCACGGCCCGGCGCTGGTGCAATGCCTGGAGCAGTGCCGCCTCCAGCTCGCGGCCCATCGCCGGGACAACTTCACCGGCAGCATGCTGCGCCACCATGCGCATAAAAGTACGCAGTACATGTCCCAGTGGATCGAGGCCAAAAACCGCAGCGTGTAAACACCGAGGCTGGCGAGGTCGCGCGCAAGGGGGCATTATCCTTGGCAGCAACCACAATAAAGCGACGGCAGCATGACCCGAGCAACGCGAGTCACCGACCCTTCCTACGAGCTGATGGACGATCACAACGGTCTGTCCATCATCTATCGCCAACACGGCTTCCCCTGCCCGCTGGTGCGCTGGCATTTCCACAAGGAATACGAGCTGCACTTGATTGTCGCCAGCTCCGGCAAGGTATTTATCGGCGACTACATCGGCAATTTTTATCCGGAAAGCCTGTTCCTCACCGGCCCCAACCTGCCCCACAACTGGATCAGCCAGGTGGAGGAAGACGAGGTCGTGCCCAAGCGCGACATGCTGGTCAACTTCACCGACGAGCTGTTTGAGGGCGGCAGTCAGATCTTTACCGAACTCAAGAGCCTGGCGCCGTTGCTGGAACGTGCGCAATACGGCATCGAGTTCCGCTGCAAAAAAACCATCGCCCAGGCCATGACGTTGATGCAACGCATCGAAGAGGCCCAGGGCATGGCGCGCCTGGGGCATTTCTTTATCCTGCTGGAAGTGCTGAGCGCGTGTGAGCACTACCAATTGTTGTCTGGCGTGACCACCCCGCAACTGGCGGACGAGCACAGCATCGACCGCACCAACCGCGCGGTGGACTACATTTTCGCCCACTACGCCCGCGAATTGTCGCTGGAGGAAGTCGCGGAATACCTGGGGATGAAGCCGACGTATTTTTCCCGCGTATTCAAACAGGCCACGGGGCGCACCTTTATCGAGTTCGTCAACCGGCTGCGCATCAGCAAGTCCTGCGAATTGCTGGCAGACGGCGATAAAGCCGTGACCGACGTGTGCTTCGAGTCGGGTTTCAACAACATCTCCAACTTCAACCGGCGCTTTCAGCAGCTCAAAGGCATGACGCCCTCCCACTACCGGCGCCTGGCGGTGCAGCGGCTGACGGAACAGAACCTGGCTTAACTGGTTCAGCAAGCAAAGTGATGAGTGCAAAAAAGTATCAGTCCAAGTGCGCCCAAGGATTTGTCATAACCCCATTTGAAGGCTGTAATCAACGCACACTCTTCCTGACTGTTCGTGGGAAGACACAACAACAATAACTGTCCTTCTGTAGCCCCTGGGCGCAGAAATGGAGTGCGCGATGAAGTTCACAGCAAAAACGCTGCTTGCCTGTTCTTGCATGACTGTATGCATGACCCTCAGCGCCGTCAGTTTTGGCGCGCAAACCCTGACCATTGCCACCGTCAACAACAGCGACATGATCCGCATGCAAAAACTCTCGAAGACCTTCGAGACCGAGCATCCGGACATCAAGTTGAACTGGGTGGTGCTCGAAGAAAACGTGCTGCGCCAACGCCTGACCACCGACATCGCCACCCAGGGCGGACAGTTCGACGTGTTGACCATCGGCATGTACGAAGCCGCACTCTGGGGCGCCAAAGGCTGG
Source organism: Pseudomonas sp. NFX183 (assembly GCF_047943075.1). Taxonomy (NCBI): domain Bacteria; kingdom Pseudomonadati; phylum Pseudomonadota; class Gammaproteobacteria; order Pseudomonadales; family Pseudomonadaceae; genus Pseudomonas; species Pseudomonas sp. NFX183. The sequence goes on from NZ_CP181333.1 coordinate 5,773,222, forward strand.
CTGGAGCCGATGAAAGATCTGCCGGCGTCCTACGACCTCGATGATGTTTTCCCTTCAGTGCGTGACGGTTTGTCCGTCAAGGGCTCGCTGTACGCCCTGCCGTTCTACGCCGAAAGCTCGATCACCTACTACCGCACCGACCTGTTCAAGGACGCCGGGCTGACTATGCCCGAGCACCCGACCTGGACCCAGATCGGCGAATTCGCGGCCAAACTCACCGACAAGACCAAAGAGCAGTACGGCCTGTGCCTGCGCGGCAAAGCCGGTTGGGGTGAAAACATGGCGCTGATCACGACCCTGGCCAACGGCTACGGCGCGCGCTGGTTCGATGAGAAGTGGCAACCCGAATTCAACGGCCCCGAGTGGAAGGACGCGCTGAACTTCTACGTCGACAACATGAAGAAATCCGGCCCGCCGGGCGCTTCCAGCAACGGTTTCAACGAAAACCTGGCGCTGTTCAACAGCGGCAAGTGCGCGATCTGGGTCGATGCCAGCGTGGCCGGCTCCTTTGTCACCGACAAGACTCAGAGCAAGGTCTCCGACCACGTGGGCTTCACCTTCGCCCCGCACGAGACGACCGACAAGGGCACGTCGTGGCTGTACTCCTGGAGCCTGGCGATCCCCACCAGCTCCAAAGCCAAGGACGCCGCCAAGGTCTTCACCAGTTGGGCAACGTCCAAGGAATACAGCCAGCTCGTGGCCAAGACCGACGGCATTGCCAACGTACCGCCAGGCACGCGCAAGTCGACCTACAGCGACGAATACATGAAGGCCGCACCGTTCGCCAAGGTAACGCTGGAATCGCTGAAAGTCGCCGACCCGACCAAACCGACCCTCAAGCCGGTGCCGTATATCGGTATCCAGTTGGTGACCATTCCTGAGTTCCAGGCGATTGGTACCCAGGTCGGCAAGTTCTTCTCGGGCGCGCTGACCGGTCAGCAAACGGTGGATCAAGCCTTGGCCGCCGCGCAGACCACCACCGAACGTGAAATGAAGCGGGCGGGTTATCCCAAGTAAAGCAGGCATCCCCCTGTAAATGTGGGAACTGCTTTATGTGAGAGCTGGCTTGCCTGCGATACAGACACCTCGGTCTTTCTGTTTAAACCGAGTTGATGCCATCGCAGGCAAGCCAGCTCCCACACAAGCCAGCTCCCACACTGACCGCGCTTCGACTCTCGCTCTGCACGTACTTGACTGGTTCTGACCCTATGAATACCACCACTGCCAAAGTGCAAACCGCCGCGCCTGAAAAGCCGCGCAAAAGCCGCCTGGCCAACCCCGGCTGGTTCCTCGTCAGCCCCTCGGTGGCCTTGCTGCTGCTGTGGATGATCGTGCCGCTGGGCATGACCCTGTACTTTTCGCTGATCCGCTACAACCTGCTCTACCCCGGCGAAAACCAATTCGTGGGCCTGGAAAACTTCACGTACTTCATCACCGACTCGGGCTTCCTGCCCGGCGCCACCAATACCTTGCTGCTGGTGGGCAGCGTGCTGTTGATCAGCGTGGTGTTCGGCGTGTTGATCAGCGCCTTGCTTGAGGCCAGTGAGTTTTTCGGCCGTGGCGTGGTGCGGGTGATGTTGATTTCGCCGTTCTTCATCATGCCCACCGTCGGTGCGCTGATCTGGAAGAACCTGATTTTTCATCCGGTGTCGGGGATTCTCGCCGCCGTATGGAAGCTGTTCGGCGCCGAGCCCGTGGACTGGCTGGCGCACTACCCATTGCTGTCGATCATCATCATTGTGTCGTGGCAATGGCTGCCCTTCGCCATCCTGCTACTGATGACCGCCATGCAGTCCCTGGACCAGGAACAAAAGGAAGCCGCACGCCTGGACGGTGCCGGCGCCATCGCGATCTTCTGGCACCTGACCCTGCCCCACCTGGCGCGCCCGATTGCCGTGGTGGTGATGATCGAAACGATCTTTTTGCTCTCGGTGTTTGCCGAAATCTTCACCACCACCAACGGTGGCCCGGGTTACGCCTCGACCAACCTCGCCTACCTGATCTACAACCAGGCGCTGGTGCAGTTCGACGTGGGCATGGCCTCGGCCGGCGGCTTGATTGCCGTGGTCATCGCCAATATCGCGGCGATCATCCTGGTGCGGATGATCGGCAAAAACCTGACTGACAAGCCTTGAGGGCCGCGCCATGACGCTTCAACAATCCCGCCGCCTGCAAAGCCTGTTGCTCGGCACCCTGGCCTGGGCCATCGCGATCCTGATTTTCTTCCCGATCTTCTGGATGGTGCTGACCAGCTTCAAGACCGAAATCGACGCGTTCGCCACCCCGCCGCAGTTCATCTTCACGCCGACGCTGGAGAACTACCTGCACATCAACGAGCGCAGCAACTACTTCGCCTACGCCTGGAACTCCGTGGTGATTTCGTTCAGCGCCACGGCCTTGTGCCTGCTGATTTCGGTACCGGCCGCCTACTCCATGGCGTTCTACGAAACCCAGCGCACCAAGGGCACGCTGCTGTGGATGCTGTCCACCAAGATGCTGCCGCCGGTGGGCGTGCTGATGCCGATCTACCTGCTGGCCAAGAGCTTTGGCCTGCTGGATACGCGCATTGCGCTGATCATCATCTACACCCTGATCAACCTGCCGATTGTGGTATGGATGGTTTACACCTACTTCAAAGACATTCCCAAGGACATCCTCGAAGCCGCCCGCCTGGATGGCGCCACGCTGTGGCAGGAAATGGTCCGCGTGCTGCTGCCGATTGCCAAGGGTGGCCTGGCTTCCACGGTATTGCTGTCGCTGATCCTGTGCTGGAACGAGGCGTTCTGGTCGTTAAACCTGACCTCCTCGAATGCCGCGCCGCTGACCGCGCTGATCGCCTCCTACTCCAGCCCCGAAGGCTTGTTCTGGGCCAAATTGTCGGCCGTGTCGACCCTGGCCTGTGCGCCGATCCTGATTTTCGGCTGGATCAGCCAGAAACAGCTGGTGCGCGGTTTGTCCTTCGGCGCCGTGAAATAACGGTCTTTCAATAAAAAATTCAAAGCGGAGGCCCATCCCATGGCCAACCTGAAAATCAAGAATCTGCAAAAAGGCTTCGAAGGCTTTTCCATCATCAAGGGCATCGACCTGGAAGTGAACGACAAGGAATTCGTGGTCTTTGTCGGCCCCTCGGGCTGCGGTAAATCCACCCTGCTGCGTCTGATCGCCGGCCTTGAAGAAGTCACCGAAGGCACCATCGAGCTCGATGGTCGCGACATCACCGAAGTCACCCCAGCCAAGCGCGACCTGGCGATGGTGTTTCAGACCTACGCGCTGTACCCGCACATGAGCGTGCGCAAGAACATGTCGTTTGCCCTGGACCTGGCCGGCGTCGACAAGAAGCTGGTGGACAGCAAGGTCAGCGAAGCGGCGCGCATCCTTGAGCTCGGCCCGCTGCTGGAGCGCAAGCCCAAACAGTTGTCCGGCGGCCAGCGTCAGCGTGTGGCCATCGGCCGCGCGATTGTGCGTAACCCGAAGATCTTCCTGTTCGATGAACCGCTGTCCAACCTCGACGCCGCCCTGCGCGTGCAGATGCGCCTGGAGCTCGCGCGTCTGCATAAAGAGCTGCAGGCGACCATGATTTACGTGACCCACGACCAGGTCGAAGCCATGACCCTGGCCGACAAAGTGGTGGTGCTCAACAGCGGCCGCATTGAACAAGTCGGCTCGCCGCTGGAGCTGTACCACCAGCCGGCCAACCTGTTTGTGGCAGGCTTTCTGGGCACGCCGAAAATGGGCTTTCTCAAGGGCAAAGTCACCCGCGTCGAAGGCCATGGCTGCGACGTGCAACTGGACGCCGGCACCAGCATCAGCCTGCCATTGAGCGGCGCCACCCTGAGCGTCGGCAGCGCGGTGACCTTGGGCATTCGTCCGGAGCACCTGGAAATCGCCTCGCCCGGCCAAACCACGCTGACCGTCACCGCCGACGTTGGCGAACGCCTGGGCAGCGACACCTTCTGCCACGTGATCACTGCCAACGGCGAGCCGCTGACCATGCGCATTCGTGGCGACATGGCCAGCCAGTACGGCGAGACCCTGCACCTGCACCTGGACCCGGCGCACTGCCATCTGTTCGACACCGACGGCGTGGCCGTGACCCGCCCACTGCGCGCTGCCGCCTGATTTCGTGAGATTTGTGATGAAACTGAATAAACAGAACCTGACCCAACTGGCGCCGCACGTGAAGATCCCGGCCTATGCGATTGCCAGCACCACGCAGGGCATCGCGCATATCGGCGTCGGCGGTTTCCACCGCGCGCACCAGGCGTATTACACCGATGCATTGATGAACACGGGCGAGGGCCTCGACTGGAGCATCTGTGGGGTCGGCCTGCGCGCCGAAGACCGCAAGGCTCGCGATGACCTGGCTGGCCAGGATTACCTGTTCACCCTGTATGAACTGGGCGATACCGACGACACCGAAGTGCGCGTGATCGGCTCGATCAGCGACATGCTGCTGGCCGAAGACGGCGCCCAGGCGTTGATCGACAAGCTGGCCGACCCGCAGATTCGCATCGTTTCGTTGACCATCACCGAAGGCGGCTACTGCATCGACGACAGCAACGGCGAGTTCATGGCCCACCTGCCGCAGATCCAGCATGACCTGGCGCACCCCAAATCGCCGAAAACCGTGTTCGGCTTTATCTGCGCGGCGCTTACTCAACGTCGCGCGGCCGGTGTGCCGGCGTTTACGGTGATGTCCTGCGATAACCTGCCGCACAACGGCGCCGTCACACGCAAAGCGCTGCTGGCCTTCGCCGCCCTGCACAACGCCGAGCTGCACGCGTGGATCAAGGCCAACGTGAGCTTCCCGAACGCGATGGTCGACCGCATCACGCCGATGACCAGCACCGCCCACCGCTTGCAGCTGCATGACGACCATGGCATCGACGATGCCTGGCCGGTGGTGTGCGAACCCTTCGTGCAGTGGGTGCTGGAAGACAAGTTCGTCAATGGACGCCCGGCCTGGGAAAAGGTCGGCGTACAGTTCACCGATGACGTCACGCCCTACGAAGAGATGAAGATCGGCCTGCTCAACGGCAGCCACCTGGCCCTGACTTACCTGGGTTTTCTCAAGGGTTACCGGTTTGTGCACGAGACCATGAACGACCCAGTGTTTGTGGCTTATATGCGCGCCTATATGGACCTGGACGTCACACCCAACCTGGCGCCGGTGCCGGGCATCGACCTGACCGAGTACAAGCAGACCCTGGTGGATCGCTTCTCCAATCAGGCGATTGCCGACCAGTTGGAGCGGGTGTGTTCGGACGGGTCGTCGAAGTTTCCCAAGTTCACCGTGCCGACCATTAACCGTCTGATTGCGGATGGGCGTGAGACCGAGCGCGCGGCGCTGGTGGTCGCGGCCTGGGCGCTGTACTTGAAGGGCGTCGATGAGAATGGCGTGAGCTACAAAATCCCTGATCCGCGCGCGGCGTTCTGTCAGGGACTGGTGAGCGATGATGCGTTGATCAGCCAGCGGTTGCTGGGTGTGGAGGAGATTTTTGGCAAGGCTATTCCCAACTCTCCCGAGTTTGTGGCAGCGTTTGAGCGGTGCTATGCAAGCCTTCGCGATAACGGCGTTACCGCAACCCTGCAGCACCTCCTGAAGAAACCGGCTTAACAATGTGGGAGGGGCTTGCCCCCGATGGCGGTGTATCGGTCAAATGCCTTTCACTGACCCACTGCTTTCGGGGGCAAACCCCTCCCACCGTTGATCGGGTTTTCAATCCAAAACAACAACACTGCTGAGCACTCCACCATGACCCAGCAAAACCTTTACCTTGGCATCGACTGCGGCACCCAAGGCACCAAGGCTATCGTCCTCGACGCCACAAGCGGCAAGGTACTGGGCCTGGGCGCCGCCAGCCACACGCTGATCAGCGGCGCCAATGGCCGGCGCGAACAACATACCCAGGAATGGCTGGACGCCTTTACCGAAGCCACGCACCGCGCCTTGCAGCAGGCCGGCGTGGACGGCCAGGACATCCTCGGCATCGGCGTTTCCGGCCAGCAGCACGGCCTGGTGCTGCTGGATGACCAGGGCCAGGTGCTGCGCCCGGCCAAACTCTGGTGCGACACCGAAACCGCACCGGAAAACGACCGCCTGCTGCAACACCTGGGTGGCGAAAGCGGCTCCCTGGAACGCCTCGGCGTGGCGATTGCACCGGGTTACACCGTGTCCAAACTGCTGTGGACCCGCGAGCAGCACCCGGACGTGTTCGCACGCATCGCGCATATCTTGCTACCCCACGATTACCTCAACTTCTGGCTCACCGGCCGCGCCGTCGCGGAATTCGGCGATGCGTCGGGCACCGGCTATTTCAACGTGCGCACGCGCGAATGGGACGTGGCGCTGCTTCAGCACATCGACCCCAGCGGCCGCCTGCAAGCTGCCCTGCCTGAACTGATCGAGGCGAATCAAAGCGTGGGCACGATCCTGCCCGCCATCGCCGAACGCCTGGGCATCAACCCCAACGCCAGGGTGTCCAGCGGCGGCGGCGACAACATGATGGGCGCCATCGGCACCGGCAACATCGCGCCCGGCGTGATCACCATGAGCCTGGGTTCGTCGGGCACCGTGTATGCGTTTGCCGATCAGCCGACTGTGAGCCCACAAGCGTCGGTGGCGACCTTCTGCTCCTCCAGCGGCGGTTGGCTGCCGTTGATTTGCACGATGAACCTGACCAACGCCACCGGCGTGATACGCGAATTGTTCGACCTCGACCTGGCCGCCTTCAACGCCTTGGTCGCCCAGGCACCGATTGGCGCCGACGGCGTCAGCATGCTGCCCTTTCTCAACGGCGAACGTGTGCCCGCCCTGCCCCACGCCACCGGCAGCGTGCACGGCTTGACCATGACCAACCTGACGCGCGCCAACCTGTGCCGTGCGGTGGTCGAGGGCACTACCTTTGGGCTGCGTTATGGCCTGGACCTGCTGCGCCAGACCGGCCTGCAAAGCCTGCGCATCCGCCTGATCGGCGGCGGTTCAAAAAGCCCGGTGTGGCGTCAGATGGTCGCCGATATCATGAACACCGAAGTCGTCTGCACCGAACAAAGCGAAGCCGCCGCCCTGGGCGCGGCGATCCAGGCGGCGTGGAGCCAGTCCGGCGAGTCCCTGGCCAGCTTGTGCGACAAATGCGTCAGCGTCGACCCGGCCAGCCGCACGCTGCCGGTGGCGGCCAGTGTCACTGCCTACCAACACGCTTACGAGCGCTATCAACAACTCGTGGCAACCCTTTAAGAGCGAACGACTATGTATCTGGTGTGTGGCGAAGCGCTGTTTGATTTTTTCAGCGAGGAGGATGCCAGCGGTCAGGCGTCCAAGGTCAATTACAAGGCGATTGCCGGCGGCTCGCCGTTCAACGTGGCCGTAGGCTTGCGCCGTCTGGGCATCGACTCCGCGTTGTTCGGCGGGTTGTCCAATGATTTTCTCGGCCAGCGCTTGCTGCAAGTGCTCAAGGACGAGGGCGTGAGTGAGCAATTTCTGGTGGAATTTCCCGCGCCGACCACGCTGGCGATGGTGGCTGTGGGCGCCAATGGCTCACCGCAATATAGCTTTCGCGGCGAAGGCTGCGCCGACCGCCAGCTGCGGGTGGTGCATTTGCCCACGCTGGGCCATGAAATTCGTGGGCTGCACATCGGTTCGTTTTCGCTGGTGGTGCAACCCATCGGCGACACGCTGCTGAACCTGGTCAAGCGCGAAAGCGGCAAACGCCTGATCAGCCTGGACCCCAACGTGCGGCTCAACCCGCAGCCGGATATCCAACTGTGGCGTGATCGCGTGAGCGAGTTGGTCAAGCATGCCGACCTGATCAAAGTCAGCGACGAAGACCTGCACCTGCTCTACCCCGACCAGTCGCCGGAAAGCGTGCTGCAAGGCTGGTTGCAGCACCGTTGCCAACTGGTGTTTCTGACCCGAGGCGGCGACGGCGCAACGGTGTTCAGTCGCCAGCACGGCAGTTGGTCTGCACCGGCGGTCAAGGTGGTGATCGCCGACACCGTGGGTGCCGGTGACACCTTCCAGGCGGCGTTGATTGCCTGGCTGACCGAGCAGCAGCTTGATTCGGTAGAGGGTTTGCAACAGCTGTCGCGCGAGCAGATCGACAGCATGCTCGACTTCGCCATTCGCGCCGCCGCCCTGACGTGCAGCAAGACCGGGCCGGACTTGCCGTACCGCGCTCAGCTGGGCTGATTGCCCATGACTGCAGGCCACGTATTTTCGTGGCTTGCAGTCAGCGTCAGGGCGAGTAGAGCCTGCTGACCGCGACGGGTACATCCAACGCGTTGGGCTGTATGTCGGCCAACACCGTGCGCTGGTAAAAAAGATGAAGGTTTTGTCAGCCAAGGCAAAATTAATCGATGGTTAATCCCGCGAGCCGAGAGTGAAGGTGTACCCACTTGCGGAGAACTACCATGAAACTGCGCACTTTGATGCTTGCCGGCGCATTGGCGCTGGCAACCGTCTCGGGCCTGGCCCAGGCAGATACCCAAGCCACAGCGTCCAAACCGGTGCCCTACCAGTACGGCATGCCCATGAACGTTAAAACGGTGATTGCGATGCATGAAACCGACACCAACGTTTGCAAAGTCATCAACGCCGATATCAAGTTTGTCGACACCGCGGGCAAAGTCGAAGACGTCGGCTACCGGAAAATGTCCGAAGCCTGCGATTTCCAGAATTGATTCCTCACACTGGCGACAGAACCGTATTGGGCCTGGCTTCTACCAGGCCCGCAGTTCCCCAGTGACTCAACCTCGCACAACGCCTGATGACTAGCCGCGCCCTCCCACTCTTTGCAGAGCGGGCGAATGGGTGTGCTTGAGGTCTTCACGCAACCCGCTGATCAGGTTGCAAATGGCTCGACTGCTGTCGAGTTTGTCAGCGTTTATACCTTTTACTTCCAAATCCACTCGGTCGCGGTCACGGTCGTCATAGACTTTGATCGTCAACGAAGCATCTTCGGCTTTGGTGCATTCGCACCGTTTAGGCAAGAAACTTCCTTCAATAATACTGCGAAGTTCTAATTCCGAAAGCATGGCCAACCTCTCCTTTCATGAGACTGCCAACAGATTGTTATGTCCGGCAGATGCGTGTCTGCCACGTCTTACCGACCCTGGAAGACGCTTACAATCACCAGCGTACTCGGCAAAATCCATTCTCGTTGTAACTTTTCCTCATAAGCGGCACGCGCGGTTATATAAGTCTGGGAACTGCGTGCAAATTCTCGGCGAACAGCGTTGATTAAACGGTTATGCACTAATTTGAACCCTGCGCTGCGACTCTTTCTGCAACATGTCGCAAACTATCAAAGTTGATATTTGCCCCGGAATTCACCGCCACCAAGGTTTGCCCACGCAGCGCGTTTTGCGCCACGTACTTGCGGATGCCCGCTACCGCCAGTGCCCCGGATGGCTCGGTGATGGAACGCGTATCGTCATAGATCAACTTGATCGCGCTGCACAGCTGGTCGTTGCTGACAGTGATGACTTCATCCACCCAGTCGCGGCAGATTTCAAAACCATAAGCGCCGATCTGCGCCACGGCCGTGCCGTCGGCGAACCCGTCCACGCTGGGCAACACCACGCGCTCGCCCGCGCGCAGCGCCGCCAACAGGCAGCTGGACCCCTCAGGCTCGACACCGACGATGCGCACCTGGGGCCGCAGGTATTTGACGTACGCCGCGATCCCGGCGATCAAACCGCCGCCGCCCACCGGCACGAAGATCGCGTCCAGCGCGCCCTGTTGCTGGCGCAGAATTTCCATCGCCACGGTGCCCTGGCCGGCGATCACAACCGGGTCATCGAACGGCGAGACAAAGGTGCAACCCGAGGTCTCGGCCAATTGCAGGGCATGCGCCAGGGCAAACGGAAAGCTCTCACCGTGCAGCACCGCCTCGGCGCCTCGGGAGCGAACGCCGAGCACCTTCAGCTCAGGCGTGGTGCACGGCATCACAATGCTTGCCTTGATCCCCAATTCGCGCGCCGCCAGCGCTACACCTTGGGCGTGGTTGCCCGCCGACGCCGTCACCACGCCCCGCGCCTTTTGCGCCTGCGTGAGCTGCACCAATTTGTTGTACGCCCCGCGGATTTTGAAAGAAAAAGTCGGCTGCAGGTCTTCGCGCTTGAGCAACACCTGATTGCCCAGCAATGCCGAGAGCGCCGGTGCCGCTTGCAAGGGCGTGCGCACTGCCAGGTCATATACCGGGGCGGCGAGAATCTTTTTCACATAGTGTTCAAGCAATGCCGTATCAGCGGTGTGGGGGACGGGGCACATGCTCATGGGTATCTCCTGGCTTTTTTACAGGGCCCTGAGACGGAAAAACAAAACCCGCCTCTAGGGCGGGTTTGGGTACAGCCGTGTGCTATCCCGCCAAATGAGGAATGGCGGTAATAATGCTTGGCTGGCTGCGGAAGGCTTGAAATGTCATGTCACGAAATTAACCGCCACTCACCGGCCACGTCAATGCCCAACCAACCTTTATCCGGCAGGGGTTTACGGACAGCATACGAAACGTATACGCTTTGTATATCAACACCACACAGTGAACGTCATGGGCATCGTCAAGATCACCGACCAATTGCACGAACAACTTCGCCTGGCCAGCGCTGCCATGGACCGCTCCATTAACGCCCAGGCCGAGTTCTGGATCAAGATCGGCCTGCTCGCCGAACTCAACCCACACCTGCCCTACAACGAGCTGATCAACAAGCTGTTGCTGGACAAGCCCGACCTGATCCGGGGGCGCAGTTGATGATCAAGACCGCCGCCCAACTGGCAGTGATGCGTGAATCCGGACGCCTGCTGGCCCAGGTTTTCGACATGCTTGACGGCTTTGTCGCCGCCGGCCGCTCCACCCTGGAGCTGGACAGCGCCGTCGAGGCGTTCATTCGTAACGACCTCAAAGCCCGCCCGGCAAGCCTGGGGCAATATGACTATCCCTTCTGCATCAACACCTCGATCAACGAGGTGGTGTGCCATGGCATGCCCAGCGCCAAGGATATTCTCAAGGACGGCGACATCATCAACATCGACATCACCCTGGAAAAAGGCGGTTTTATCGCTGACGCCAGCAAGATGTACATGATCGGCACCGTGGCGCCCAAGGCGCGGCGCCTGGTGGAACAGACCTTTGAAGCCATGTGGGCTGGGATTCGCCAAGTCAGGCCCGGCGCGCGCCTGGGTGATATCGGCCATGCAATCCAGAGCCATGCGCAGGCCAACGGCTACAGCGTGGTGCGCGAATACTGCGGCCACGGCATCGGCCGCCAGATGCATGAAGAACCGCAAATCCTCCACTTCGGCCGCCCCGGCACCGGCCTGGAACTGCGTGAAGGCATGGTGTTTACCATCGAGCCGATGCTTAACCAGGGCAGCGCCAAGGTGCGCGACTTGAAAGATGGCTGGACGGTGGTGACCAAGGACAACAGCCTGTCGGCGCAGTGGGAGCATACCGTGGCGGTAACGGCCGACGGGTTTGAGGTGCTTACCTTGCAGGTAGCGGATTGAAGCGTGTAGATGTGGGTGTGGCGGCTGGTGCTGGGGCATACCCATTTTTGGGGTGACGGCAGTTGAGTGGTTAGATCACAAGCAAAGCCGAGGCGGCCTGATTTTGGAAGCTGAACCCACTCTAATGTGGGAGCTGGCTTGCCTGCGATGGCATCAACCCGGAGTACCTGATGGACCGAGGTGCCTGCATCGCAGGCAAGCCAGCTCCCACAGAAAAGCCAAGCACTGCGGTGCTGGCAGCTGAACTCGGTCAACTTGTGGGAGCGGGCTTGCTCGCGAAGGCAGTGTGTCAGCTACACATGAGTTGACTGAACCACCGCATTCGCGGGCAAGCCCGCTCCCACAGTTGGATCTCTGTGCATCAGGTAGATGGGGGTCGTGTGTACTCGGCCAGCTCCCACAGAAAAGCCAAGCACTGCGGTGCTGGTAGGTGAACTCGGTCAAATTGTGAGAGCGGGCTTACCCGCGAAGGCGGTGGGTCAGTCAACTCATGTGTAGCTGACACACTGCCTTCGCGAGCAAGCCCGCTCCCACATTTTTGGATCGGATGACATCAGGGTGATGCGCTGTGGAACGCAGGCCCCCAGCGTAGAACCAAGCGGGCCTTACCGCAGCAACGGCTAGGTACTCACACCACACTTGCCCCGCCCGCGATTCGCTTGAGCCCAAGCACCATCAAGCCGGCCCCCAACGCCATCGCGGCCATCAGCAGCGGGTACGACACCCACCACGGCGTACCCGCCGTCATCATGCTGAACTCCGACATGCCACCCACACTGGCAATCAGGTTAAGCGGCAGGAACACCACGTTAATCAGGGTCAACTTGCGCAGCAGGTTGTTCATGCTGTTGTTCATCAGGTTGCCACGCGCGTCGATCAATCCGGAAAACACATTGGAATAGATCTCCGCCTGCTTGTAGCACTGATGGTTTTCGATGATCAGGTCGTCGATCAACCCTAGGATCTCGGCACTGAAATGCTCTTTTTCAGCATGATTACGCAGCCGCGACAGCACCGCGCCGTTGCTGTGCAGCGCATTGATGTAATAGATCAGGCTTTCGCTGAGGCTGAACATCTGCATCAGATGATGGTTGCTCATCGACGCGTTGAACTGTTGCTGCAATTCGCGCGCAACCAGCTTGATCACCTTGAGGTGGCCCAGGTAGTGGTGGATTCTGTTGAGCAACAAATCAAGCAGCACATCCAACGGCGTGTGCAGCGGCCGGCGCGCGCCGAGCCCCGACAGCGGGGTTTCATCGGTGGCAATCACCAGCAGGCGATCCTGCGAAAACAACAAGCCGCACGACGACACCTCAAACACCAGGCTGCCGCCGCCGGAGTAGTTTTCCGGGCGTTTCCAGATCAGGAACAGGTTGTCGGGGTGAAATTCGATGCGTGACACTTCATCCGGGTCAAGGGCCGAGGCCAGCGCATGTTCATCCAGCTTGTGGCGGTCGCGCAGCCATTCACGTTCGGCCAGGTCCGGGTTGTTGAACAACATGATCGGCGCATCATCACCTCCTGCGCCGCACAACTTTCCACCGGTCAATTCAAAGCGCTGGATCATCGCGCGTCACCACACCTGGCCCTGGCGCTTCAACTCCAGGCGCCGCACGAACTCCTCCAGCACCAGCGCGTACAGGTCGTCTTGCAGGTAGGCGTCTTCGATACCGGCGTCCATGTTCGGGTTGTCATTGACCTCGATCACCACCACCTTGTCGCCGGACTGCTTGAGGTCAACACCGTAAAGGCCGTCGCCGATCAGGTTGGCGGTCTTCACCGCCAGCTCCACCACCGCCTTGGGCGCTTCGTGGACCGCCAGGGTGCGGCATTCGCCGTTGATGTCCTGGCCGATAGCCTTGTGGTTGTAGATCTGCCAATGACCCTTGGACATGAAGTACTGGCAGGCGAAGATCGGCTTGCGGTTGAGTACACCGATGCGCCAGTCGTACTCGGTGTAGAAAAATTCCTGGGCCAGCAACAGCACCGAATGCTCGAACAATTCAGCGGTGGCCTTGAGCAACGCCTCCTGGCTTTCCACCTTGATCACACCGCGCGAGAAACAGCCGTCGGGGATCTTCAACACCAGCGGGAAGCCCAGGCGCTCGCCCACCCGCTCGAAATCTTCCGGTCGCTCCTTGTACAGAATCTCGGTGGCCGGCATGCCCAGTTGGTGGCTGTTGAGCAGGTCGGTGAGGTACACCTTGTTGGTGCAGCGCAGGATCGACGCCGGGTCATCCATCACCACCAGGCCTTCGCTCTCGGCCTTTTTGGCGAAGCGGTAGGTGTGATTATCGACGCTGGTGGTCTCGCGGATCAGCAAGGCGTCGTACTCGGCGAGGCGCGAGTAATCCTTGCGCTCGATCAGTTCCACATCGATGCCCAGGCCCTTGCCGACCCGCACGAAGTTTTCCAGGGCGCGGGCATTGGAGGGCGGCAATTGCTCCTGCGGATCGTGCAGGATGGCCAGGTCGTAACGGGCCAGCCTGCGTGAACGCGGTTGGCGCCAGATCTTGCGGCTGAAGTTGTCCAGAGCGTGGGCAAACTGGTCTTCCTGGTCATCACGCAACTTGTGCAATACGCCGGATTTGACCCCTTCGATGTGCCAGCCGTTATTCTTGCGAAACTCAACTAACAGAATCGGGCACGGGAAGGTTTCAAACAACTGACGGGCCAACTCCTGCAACGGTTCTATATTGGTCAGGCCAAAGTAAAGTGTCAGGGTAAAGCCTTCGGTATTGCTGTAGAGGTGATGACTCAAGGCTTTATCGAGGGTTTTATCCAGGTCATCCAGCGACAGGCCATACAGCGACTTTTTCGTCAGTTCACTGATGGTGCGCACCGACGGAATCACCTTGTGCCCGCGCGCCTCGGCCAACAGCGAGCAGTAATAACCATGCCCCAGGTATTTATAGCTGCGGCACAGGTTGATCACCTGCACGCGCTTGCCCGTCTCGCTCTCGCGGGTTTGTTCAAGGTATTCCTGCGCGGTGACGATGTCTTCGCTGGGAAAGTAGGAGGCCCAATCTTCCTTGCGCTCGACAATGATCACGACTTGACTGGAGCCTTTAAGGGGAGCAGAAAAATAACCCGTGGAAGTTATTGTCGCCGCGACAGTTTGCTCGGATACTTCACGCCAATGACTTTGTACCGCCGACATAATATTTGATCCGCTTTAGAGAACTCGACCTTTTCTATTAAGCACGATCTTTTAGAGAAGTCCCGTTTCGTTACGCAACTTTTACGGCGGTCATATGGCTCTTTCCTTTCGCGTTGCAACCCCCGCTGACGTGCCCGAACTGGTGGCACTGGAACAGCACTGTTTCACCACCGACCGGCTCTCGCCGCGCAGTTTCCAGTGGATGATCAGCCGCGCTCATGGCCAGTTGCTAGTCGCGGAAAATGACGGCGTTTTGCTCGGTTACGCCTTGGTGCTGTTCCATCGCGGCACCTCACTGGCCCGCCTGTATTCCATCGCCATCGCCGAACACGCACGCGGCATGGGCCTGGGCAAGCAGCTGCTTTCGCGCATCGAAGCCTGCGCCGTGGCGCATGATTGCGCCTACCTGCGCCTGGAAGTGCGCACCGACAACCCCGGCGCCCTCGCCCTGTACGAGCGCAATGGCTACCGGCGCTTCGCGCTGATCAATGACTATTACGAAGACCATGCACCGGCCCTGCGCCTGGAAAAACGCATCGTCCAGCACCAGGACGCGCGCCCGCAAAACGTGCCGTATTACCAGCAAACCACCGACTTCACCTGTGGCGCCGCGTGCCTGCTGATGGCCATGGGCGCACTGGTGCCGACGCGCGTGGCCGGGCGGCGCGAAGAGCTGCAAATCTGGCGTGAAGCCACCACGGTGTTCATGACCGCCGGCCACGGCGGCTGCAGCCCGCAAGGCTTGGCCCTGGCGGCGTGGCGTCGGGGCTTTCGCGTACGCATGCAGGTGAATGTGCGCGGCCCGCTGTTTCTGGACGGCGTGCGCGACCAACATAAAAAGGACGTCATGCGCCTGGTGCACGAGGCGTTCGAAGAAGAACTGGCCGGCAGCGACGTCGAGCAGGTGTTCGGCGGCGCGTTGGATTTGCCGCAGGTACTGCGCGATGGCGGGCAGCCGCTGGTGTTGATCAGCAGCTACCGCCTCACCCGCTCCAAGTCGCCACACTGGGTGATGGTCACCGATTGCGACGACGACTTTGTCTACCTGCACGACCCGGATGTAGACCACAGCCAGCACCGCCAGCCCCTGGACTGCCAGCACTTGCCGGTCAGCCACGGGGAGTTCGAACGCATGTGCCGCTTTGGCAACAACAAGTTGCGCGCGGCGGTGGTGCTGTTCAAGCCACTTGCTTGATCCCGGCCTTGGCTTCCAGCTCACGTACCAGCGGCAACACGCGTTTGCCGAAGTACTCGACTTCCTCCTGGAAGTGCAGGAAGCCCGCCAGCACCAGGTCCACGCCCACGGCCTTGAGCGCGACGATGCGCTCGGCAATTTGCTGCGGTGTGCCGATCAGGTTGGTCTTGAAGCCGTCGTTGTACTGCACCAGGTCTTCGAAACTGGATTTGGCCCAGTTGCCCTCGCCTTCCGGTGAGGCTTTGCCGGCCTGCTTGGCCGCGTCACCAAAGGCATTCACGGCCTCCGGGTCGGCCTTGTCGATGATCTCGGCGAGCACCGCGCGGGCTTCTTCTTCGGTGTCGCGGGCGATCACAAAGGCGTTTACGCCGACTTTGACCGAATGGTTATTCGCCGCCGCCTTGGCGCGAATGTCATCGACCTGAGCCTTGATGCCTTGCGGGGTGTTGCCGTTGGTGAAATACCAGTCCGACACGCGCGCCGCCATGTCCCGCGCCGCGCGTGAGCTGCCGCCCTGGAACACTTCCGGCTGGCCCAGGGGCTTGGGCTTGAGGGTGTAATTGTTGAAGCGGTAGAAGTCGCCCTTGAAGGTGAAGTCGTCCTGGGTCCAGATGCCTTTCAACGCGCGGATAAACTCCTCGGAACGGCGATAACGCTCATCGTGCTCCAGCCAGGGTTCGCCGATGGCCTGGAACTCGCCCTTGAACCAGCCACTGACGATGTTCACCGCGATACGGCCATTGGTCAGCTGGTCGATCGTCGCCAGTTGCTTGGCCGCCAAGGCCGGCTGCCACGGGCCGGGCAAGATGGCCGCGATCACCTTGAGCGTGGTGGTCGCCGCCAGCAGCGCATGGCTGAAGGCTACGGATTCATGCTGGTTCTCCGCGCCGTAGCCGGCGGTGAAGCGAATTTGCGTGAGGCCGTATTCAAAACCGGCCGCTTCGGCCAACTGCGCCAGTTTGCGGTTGTAGTCGATGCCCCAATGGGTGCGTTGCTCGATCTTGCTGACCACCAGCCCACCGCTGACGTTGGGCACCCAATAGGCAAATTTCACGGCTTGCTGACTCATCTGGCAGTACCTCGCACGAAGGGATGTTCCAGGGCTAGAGCAGCAAGCGTGCCAGGCCGGTGCAAACGCCCTGGCCATGGGCGTCGCGGTAAAAATCCCCATCTCACAGGGCTGAGCTGTCAATGTCATGGATTACACCGATTTGTCGATCCGCTGTTGCCGGAGCAACAGTGAATGGCTTTCATCCCCCGCAAACACGGGCTGCAGCCATCGGCACGAACTGTGCAATCACCCAAGGACTGATACTGCCAAGGAGCTGCCCCCCATGACCGAACAACACGTCATCAACCCGCTGTCCACGGGTGTCGATTACCCCACGTTGGCCGCGCGTTTTCGGCCGATCTTCCAGCGCATTGCCGCAGGTGCGGTAGCGCGCGAACAGACCCGCGCCCTGCCCTATGAACCGATCCAATGGCTCAAGCAGGCCGGCTTTGGCGCCGTGCGGGTGCCGGTGGAATACGGCGGCGGTGGCGCGTCGCTGCCGCAGTTGTTCGAGTTGCTGATCGAGCTGGCCGCTGCCGATTCGAATGTGCCCCAGGCGTTGCGCGGGCATTTCGCCTTCGCCGAGGACCGTCTGAATGCGCCACCCAGCGCTGGCCGCGACCTGTGGTTCAAGCGCTTTGTCGAGGGCGACATCGTCGGCTGCGCCTGGACCGAAATCGGCAATGTGGCCATCGGCGAGGTGGTCACTCAGGTGAGCCCCGACGGCGATAAATGGAAACTCAACGGTGAAAAGTTCTACAGCACCGGCAGCCTTTTCTCCGACTGGATCGACGTGTACGCCCAGCGCAGTGATACCGGCGCCGATGTGATCGCCGCCACCCGCACGCGCCAGCCTGGCGTGGTGCAAAGCGATGACTGGGACGGCTTTGGCCAGCGCACCACGGGCAGTGGCACCAGCCGTTTTACCGATGCTGTGGTGGACGCGGAAAACGTTATCGACTTTGCCACCCGGTTCAAGTACCAGACCGCGTTTTATCAGCTGGTGTTGCTGGCGAGCCTGGCCGGGATTGGTCGTGCGGCACTCAGCGACGTGGCTCATCAGGTGCGCAGTCGCAAACGCATTTACAGCCACGGCAATGCCGCGCATGTCAGCCAGGATGCGCAGGTTCAACAAGTGGTGGGTGAAGTGGCGGCGCTGGTGTATGCCGCCGAGGCCAGTGCGTTGAAGGCTGCGGTGCCGGCGCAACAGGCATACCTGGCGCGGTTTGCCGGGGATGAGGTGGCCGAGCGGGAGGCGAATGTGGCAGCCGAGATTGAATCGGCGACGGCACAGGTGGTGGTGTCGGCGCTGGTGCAGCGGGCCACCACGGAGTTGTTCAATGCGCTGGGGGCGTCGGATGTGCGCCAGGGTAAAGCGCTTGATCGCCACTGGCGCAATGCCCGGACGGTGTCGTCGCATAATCCGGTGATCTACAAGGCGCGGATTGTGGGGGATTGGGTGATTAACGGGACTGAGCCGCCGTTTGTGTGGCAGATCGGGAATGGACCGGCCAAGGGGTAGGCTTTTTGATCGCTCAGGGTTGGGGGTATATCCGTTGGTTGGATGATGGCTGAGATAGGTTCCGCCCTTACGGCGGGTCACTCTGGAAAAGCCCCAAAGTAACCAAAGGGCTCTAGCCCCAGCACTCGGCACCTCGCTCACGCTTCGGTGTGCCTGAGATCAAAAGCAGAGCACGGCGGCCTGGTAGCCGACCTGATCCTTGAAGCTGAACTCAATCAAATGTGGGAGCTGGCTTGCCTGCGATGGCATCAACCCGGTGGGCCTGATGGACCGAGGTGCCTGCATCGCAGGCAAGCCAGCTCCCACAGAAAAACAAAGCAGTGCGGTGTTGGAGGCTGAACTCGGTCAACTTGTGGGAGCGGGCTTGCTCGCGAAGGCGGTGTGCCAGTGACACATGGGCTGACTGAACCACCGCATTCGCGGGCAAGCCCGCTCCCACATTTGGGTGTCTGTGCATCAGATAGAGGTGTGTTGCTGTGATTTAGCCAAAAGTGACCCGCTGTAAGAGCGGAACCGCCAGCCGCCGCTACCGCAGCAACGGATATGTACTCACCCCACTCAGAAACCTGAAAACGTCAGAACGCCAACTTATAGCCAATAGTCATCAACATAACCGCCAGACAAGGACGCAACACACCATCAGGAACCTTACCGGTCATGTGACTCCCCAGGTAAATCCCCGGCAACGACCCCATCAGCAAAAAGCCCAGCAAATGCCAATCCATATTCCCCATGCTCGCGTGCCCCAGGCCCGCGACCAACGTCAGCGGCACAGCATGGGCAATCTCGGTACCCACCAGCCGACGCGTCGCCAGAAACGGGTACAGAATAAACAGCGCCACGGTCCCAAGCGCACCCGCGCCGATGGACGTCAGGGCAACCATGGTGCCAAGGATCGCACCGGTCACCACCGTCAACAGGTTCAAGTTGCGCGAGCTCATGTGATAGTCATCACCCGCATGCCGCTGTGCAAAAGCCAGCAGGCTTTTCTTGAACAGAATCGCCAGCGCCGTCAGCAGCAACACCACACCAAGCGCCTGCTTGATCACCGCATTCATGGCGCTGGGGTCGGTATGCAGACTGGCAAGGAACCACAGGGTCAGCAGCACCGCAGGCACACTGCCCAAGGTCAGCCAACCGGTGATGGTCCAGTCGATATTCTTGTTCTTGCTGTGCACCAGCACGCCACCTGACTTGGTGATGGCCGCGTACAACAAGTCCGTGCCCACGGCGGTCGCCGGGTTGATGCCAAACCACAACAGGATCGGGGTCATCAAAGACCCACCACCGACACCGGTCATGCCGACGATAAAACCAACCACCAGGCCGGCGATGACAAAACCAAAGTTACCCACATCCATACAGCTACCCGCGGCCTTATAAATTTCTGGCCGCAGGATAGCGATTTTTCTTATAACGACTTATATCAATATGATCTGACTTTATGCCTTTTGTGTCAGCCGTTGACAGACGTAGGCCTGCGTCTGATACGGAAACGCCACAGTGTCACGCCCCCGCAAGGCAGGGTGCGTGTCGATCAGTGCCTGCAATTGCGCAGTCACGCGGGCTTTCTCGGCGGCGGGCAGCGCCGCGATAAAGCTCACCGACAGGAAGCGATCCATGATCACCTCCTGAGGGCTGCCGACATGCTGATAGGCAAAGCAGGTCATTTCGGGCGCGGAAAAATACTCGCCGGTGAAGGCTTCGCGCCAGCGGCCTGTATGAAAGCGCGGCGTGTCGCCTTCATAGGGGGTGATGATGTCGGTGATGGCGGCGACCCAATCCACCGATTCATCACGCACATTCCACACCAGCCCCAGGCGCCCATCGGGTTTGAGCACGCGGTGGATTTCTGCCAGCGCGGCTTCGGTAGAAAACCAATGGAACGCCTGCGCACAGACCACCGCATCGGCGACGGCGGTTTCCAGGGGAATGGATTCGGCGGTGCCATTGACCAGGCGCACATCGGGTAACAGTTTATTGAGCTGCGCGCCCATCGCTTCGACCGGTTCGACCGCCACCAGCGTTGGCGCCAGGGTGCTGAGCAAACGGGTGAACTTGCCGGTACCGGCGCCCAGGTCGATTACTGTCGATTGCGCATCGATGTGCAGCGCATCAGTGAGCCAGCCGGTGAGTTGTCGTGGATAGTCGGGCCGGCCTTGGGCGTAAGTGACGGCCTGGGTAGAGAAACCCTGTTGAGCAGACGTGTGAACACCAGTCATTGCCAATCTCTCCTCGGGTAAAGCGGGGGCACAGTTTGCGCCCTTGTGCATTTATTTTCTAATCACTGCATCCAATCGAGCGCGGCCTGGGTAGTGCTGACAGTGACCCCGCTGTTTTACTCAATGGAGAAACACCGATGAACGCTAAAGCACTGTTCTGCCTGACCGCCCTGCTGGCCGCCGCGCCAATAGCTTTCGCCCAGACCGGCCTGCCCGACGGCATCAAGGTGCCGGATGGGCACAAGGTGGCGCTGGAGACCACAGGCGTCGGCGAAATCACCTACGAATGCCGCGACAAAGCTAACGCCCCCGGCCAGACCGAGTGGACGTTTGTCGGCCCCAAGGCGGTGTTGAATGACCGCAGCGGCAAGCCAGTGGGCACCTATTTCGGCCCACCGGCTACATGGCAAGCCCAAGACGGTTCGAAAATCACCGGCACGCAGTTGGCCGTGGCGCCGTCCAGTGCGGGCAACCTGCCGTACCAATTGGTCAAGGCCAACCCGGCCGAAGGCAAAGGCGCAATGAGCGGTGTGAGTTATATCCAGCGCGTGGCGCTCAAGGGTGGCGTGGCGCCGAGCACCGAGTGCAGCGCTGCCAACAAAGGCACGCAGGCAGTGGTGAAGTACCAGGCCGACTACATCTTCTGGGCGGCCAACTGAGAACAAACTCGGCTACGCTGCCCTTGTAAGGGCCAGCTTGCCGGCGAGGGTCGTCAACGATGACACAGGGCACCTGGGTTTACGCTGCGCCCGTGCCCTTTTTCGCCGGCATGCCGGCGCCCTGCAGTGCGGTGGCGATTGTTATGACAATGGTGGAAACACGTGGCCTTGCCTGACGCCGATTTTGATTACGAAACCTGTCTACTGGCCTGCGCCCGTGGGGATCAACGCGCCTTGCGCCAGCTCTATGAGCAGGACAGCAGCCGTTTGCTCGGCGTGGCTTTTCGCATTGCCAGGGACAAATCCCTGGCCGAAGACATCGTGCATGACGCGTTTATCAGGATCTGGCGGGGCGCCGGCAGTTTCGACCCCAACCGCGGCTCGGCGCGCGGCTGGGTGTTCAGCGTGACCCGGCACCTGGCGCTCAATGCCGTGCGCAATCACTACCGCGAAGCACCCCTGGGCGACGCGCACGAGCACATCGCCACAACCGACACCGTTGAATTCGCTTCGCGCTCGGGGCAGGTCCACGCCTGCCTTGAGCAGCTCGACCCGGCCCGTCGCGCGTGCATCCTGCATGCCTATGTCGACGGCTATTCCCACAGCCAAATCGCACAGAAACTGGACACCCCGCTGGGGACCGTCAAAGCCTGGATCAAACGCAGCCTCGCTGCGCTGCGGGAGTGCATGGCATGAGCAACCCTCTGGACGAACTGGCAGGCGAATACGTGCTGGGCACCCTGCCCGCCGCGCAACGCGCCGAGGTTGAGCAGCGCTTGTCCGAGGATGCCGAGTTGCGCGCGGCGGTGGACGCATGGGAGCAGCGCCTTTTGCCGCTGACCGCATTGGCCGAACCGGTGCCCCCTTCTGCCCAGCTGTGGCGGCGCATCGAGCGCACCGTCACGCCCGCCGACCTGCACACACCGTGGTGGAACCTGCTGGCGCTATGGCGCGGTTTGGCCGGCGCGGGGCTGGTGGCAACGTGGGTACTGGCGACGCTGCTGCTGACCCGCCCGCCCGCTGCTGAACCCACTTTTGTGGTGGTATTGGTGGCGCCGCAAAGCCAGGCTCCGGGTTGGGTGATCCAGGCCAGCAATACTCAGCAGATCCAGTTGATTCCGTTGGGTATGATGCAAGTGCCTGCCGACAAGGCGCTGCAGTTCTGGACCAAGGCGGATGGCTGGCAAGGCCCGGTGTCGCTGGGGTTGGTCAAGCCAGGCCAGACGCTGTCGGTGCCGCTGGACAAACTGCCGCCACTGGCGCCCAACCAATTGTTCGAGCTGACCCTGGAAGACCCGAATGGCTCGCCGACCGGCAAACCCACCGGGCCGATCCAGGCGATCGGCCGCGCCGTCAAGGTGCTCTGATCAGCCGACGCTGGGCAACCACAGCCGGAACCGTGCCCCGCCCAAGGGTGACGCCTGGGCCGTTAACGTGCCGCCCTGGGCCTCCATCGCACGCCGGCTGATGGCCAGGCCGAGGCCGAAGCCTCCGGTGGCGCGGTCGCGGCTGCGGTCCAGGCGATAGAAAGGTTCGAAGATCCGCTCACGCTGGTCTAGCGGAATGCCGATGCCATCGTCATCCACCCAGATCTCGCAGCCCTTGGCACACACCTTGACGCCCACCTGAATGCGCTTGTCGCAGTAGCGCGTGGCATTGCGCAACAAGTTTTGCAGTGCGCGGGCGGTGAGGCGCGGGTCGAGGCTGAAGCGCTCCACCGCGCAATCAAGCGCCACGTCGATGACAATCTCGGGGTTTTCCAGTTCGTCATCGACGCTGCCCAACACGCTGTCGACAAACTCGTCGAGCACCACGTCGACTCGCTCCGGCAGTTGCGCCGGATTTTGCAGACGGCTGTAGGACAGCAATTCCAGCACCAGCTCGTCCAGCTCACGAATGTGCGCCACCAGGCTTTGCAGGCGCTCGCGGCTGGCTTGGGGCAAGTCTTCGGACAACGCCAGCGCCAGGCCGAAATCCAGGCGGGTCAGCGGCGTGCGCAGTTCATGGGAGACCGCATTGAGCAGGTCGCGCTGCTGATTGAGCAGGCGCTCGATATCGTCGGCCATGGTGTCGAACACCGACGCCAGGCTGCCAATGTTGGAACTGGGCGGAATCTGCGTGCGCTCGCCCAGGTTGCCCTTGCCCAGTTGTGCGGCGGTGCTTTTCAGGCGCTCCAGGTCACGCCAGTGCGGACGCAGCCAGAACAGCAGGCAAGCCAGCAGCGCGGCACCGATCAGCACGTTCATCGACCAGTACAGCAGGTTCATGTCCATCGGGTCGGGGGGAATCGTCAGCTTGACCGCAAACTGCTGGTTGACCGGCGAACTGATTTCTTCCATCCAGCCCCATTCGCCAAGGCGGATCACCGGCTTGCCCTGCTCCAGCAGCTTTTCTTCGGCGGGCGTGTAGCTGGCGTCCTGGCGTAACAGCAGTTTGACTTTCAGCGGCGCGAAGTCGCGGCCCAATTGCTCGGTCACCTGGGACCAGCGCTCAACCGGCGCGCGCAGGTATTGTTTGACGATGAGCGTCTGCAGGCCACGGGTCTGCTCGACGTTGTAGTCCATGTAACGGTGTTCAAACAGCTGGATCACCAACCGCGGAATCAGGAAGATCGCCGCACTGAAGGTGATGATGGTGATCAGGTAGAGGCGCAGCAGGACACGAAACATGGATCAGCATTCCCACTCGGAACGGCTGAACAGGTACCCCTTGCCCCACACGGTCTTGATCTTGCGCGCCTCGCCCGCGTGATCGTCGAACTTGCGGCGCAGCTTGGAGATGGCCACGTCCACCGAGCGGTCGGTGCCGTTGAACTCGATACCACGCAGGCGCTGCAGGATCTGGTCGCGGCTGAGCACTTCACCGGCGTGCCGGGCCAGCACCACCAGCAGGTTGTATTCACCGCTGGAGAGCTCCACGGCCTGCTCGCGCCAGCTCACGGTGCGCTCCGACAGGTCGATGCACAGGTTGCCCATGACGATTTGGTCGTTGGCCGCCTGAGGTTCGGACAGGCTGCTGCGGCGCAGCAAGGTGCGCACACGGGCGAGCAGCACGCGCGGCTCGCAGGGTTTGGTGACATAGTCGTCGGCGCCCATTTCCAGGCCCAGCACCTGGTCGTGACTGTCGTCGCGCGCAGTGAGCATCAGGATCGGCAAGCCTGCCGAGTCTGCGCGCAGCAAGCGGCACACCTGCAGGCCATCGAGGCCGGGCAACATCAGGTCGAGGATCACCAGGTCCGGCGGGTTGAGGCGCGCGCGTTCGCGTACGTGGTCGCCACGGCTGAGCACGCTGACATGGTAGCCATTGCGCTCCAGATAGCTGGCAATCAGCTCGGAGAGTGCGGCGTCGTCTTCCACCAGGAGGATGTTGGGCATGGTGTTTCCAAATAATGCAGTTCATCAGGTGTACAGAAACCCAATGTGGGAGCGGGCTTGCTCGCGAAAGCGGTGGTTCAGTGGATAGATTTATCGGCTGATCCACCGCCATTAGGGGCAAGCCCCCTCCCACATGTGATCTTTGCTGTTTGCAGGATTGTGCAAGGATATACGCCCTCAGGCGACTATGGGTCGCGCCTTACATTTCTTCACAGACGAGCTACACAGCTTCACAGCACCACGGCGCAGGTGTCTTTAGGATGCGCCAGTCAATATTGGGATATGAGCATGTCAAAGAATCTGTTTGCGCCGTTTTGCCTGCTGGCCCTGGCGCTCGCCCTGAGCGCGTGTGACCAGTCGGCGGACGAGGCGCCGCAAATGCCCCTGGCCAAAGTGCGCATAGAGACCCTGCAGGCCAAGCCCTTGTCGATCACCAGTGAACTGAGCGGGCGGATCGCCGCGCCGCGTATTGCCGAAGTGCGCGCGCGGGTGGCCGGTGTGGTCATGCAGCGCGTGTTCAAGGAAGGTCACGACGTGAAACAGGGCGACGTGCTGTTTCGCATCGACCCGGCCCCGTTCAAAGCCGACCTGGACAGCGCCCAGGCCAACCTGAGCAAGGCGCAGGCCAACGCGTTCCAGGCGCGTCTGCAGGAGCAGCGCTACAGCCAGTTGGTCGAAGGCAACGCCATCAGCGGCCAGGATTACGACAATGCCCGCGCCGCCGTGCGCCAGACCAATGCCGAAGTCGCCGCCAACAAAGCCGCCGTCGAGCGCGCCAAACTCAACCTGGGCTACGCCACCGTGACCGCGCCGATCTCCGGGCGCATCGGCCGCGCGCTGGTCACCGAGGGCGCGCTGGTCGGGCAAAACGAAGCCACGCCGCTGGCGATCATCCAGCAACTGGACCCGATCCACGCCGACCTGACCCAGTCCACCCGCGAGTTGAACGACCTGCGCCGCGCCTTCCGTGCCGGCAGCTTGAAGCAGGTCGGCCAGGACCAGGCCAAGGCCACGCTGATCGAGGACGACGGCAGCCTGTACCCGCTGCCGGGCAAATTGCTGTTTGCCGAAATCAGCGTCGACCCCGGCACCGGGCAGATCATCCTGCGCAGCGAATTCCCCAACCCGGACCTCGACCTGTTGCCCGGCAGCTTTGTGCGCGTGCGCCTGGAACAGGCGGTGGACAAACAGGGCATCAGCGTGCCGCAACGCGCCATTACCCGTGACAGCGCCGGCATCCCGATGGTGCTCTTGCTGGACGCCGAGCAGGTCGTCAGCCAGCAACCGGTGGAGCTTGGCGCGGTGATCGAGGATCGCTGGATCGTCAGCAACGGCCTCAAACCCGGTGACCGCATCGTCGTCGAAGGCCTGCAACACGCACGCCCCGGTGAAAAAGTCGAAGTGGACGACAGCCCTGCGCCGAATGCCCAGGCCTCGGCCCGCTAAGCAAAGGAATACCTGACAATGCCGCAGTTCTTTATTGACCGCCCGATCTTCGCCTGGGTGGTCGCCCTGTTTATCCTGCTGGCCGGCGCGCTCGCCATACCTCAATTGCCGGTGGCCCAGTACCCCAACGTCGCGCCGCCGAAGGTGGAAATCTACGCGGTGTACCCGGGCGCCTCGGCCCAGACCCTGGACGAAAGCGTGGTCAGTCTGATCGAGCAGGAGCTCAACGGCGCCGATCACCTGCTGTATTTCGAATCCCAGAGCAGCCTGGGCTCGGCCACGATCACCGCCACCTTCCAGCCGGGCACGAACCCGGAAATGGCCCAGGTTGATGTGCAAAACCGCCTTAAAGCGGTGGAGCCGCGTTTGCCGCAAGCGGTGACCCAGCAAGGCTTGCAGGTGGAAAAGGTTTCCGCCGGCTTCCTGCTGCTGGTCACCCTGACCTCAAACGACGGCAAGCTCGATGACGTGGCGCTCAGCGATTACCTGGCGCGCAACGTGATGAACGAGCTCAAGCGCATCGAGGGCGTGGGCAAGGCGCAGCTGTATGGCGCCGAGCGTGCGATGCGTATCTGGATCGACCCGCAGAAACTGATTGGCTTCAACCTTACGCCCGCCGACGTCAACGCCGCGATCAGCGCACAGAATGCGCAGGTCTCGGCGGGCAGCATCGGTGATTTGCCGGGCACCAGCACCCAGGAAATCACCGCCGCCATTCTGGTCAAAGGCCAGCTGTCGACGCCGGCGGAGTTCGCCGACATCGTGCTCAAGGCCAACCCGGACGGCTCCACCGTGCGCATCGGCGATGTGGCGCGGGTGGAAATCGGCAGCCAGGAATATCAGTTTTCGACGCGCCTGAACGGCAAGCCGTCCACCGCCGTCAGTGTGCAGCTGTCGCCAGGTGCCAACGCGCTGAGCACCGCAACGCTGGTGCGGGCGAAGATGGACGAGCTGTCGCGCTACTTCCCGGCCAATGTGGAGTACAAGATCCCGTACGACACCTCGCCCTTCGTCAAAGTCTCGATCACCAAGGTGGTTTACACCTTGCTGGAAGCCATGGCGCTGGTGTTTGCGGTGATGTTCCTGTTCCTGCAGAACGTGCGCTACACGCTGATCCCGACGCTGGTGGTGCCGATTGCGCTGATGGGCACGTTCGCCACCATGCTGTTGCTGGGGTTTTCGATCAACGTGCTGACCATGTTCGGCATGGTGTTGGCCATCGGCATTCTGGTGGACGATGCGATTGTGGTGGTCGAAAACGTCGAGCGCATCATGGCCACCGAGGGTCTGTCGCCCAAGGAGGCCACGCGCAAAGCCATGGGCCAGATCACCGGAGCCATCGTCGGCATCACCCTGGTGCTGGTCGCGGTGTTCCTGCCGATGGCCTTTATGCCGGGCTCGGTGGGCGTGATTTACCAGCAGTTTTCGCTGTCGATGGCCACCTCGATTCTGTTCTCGGCGTTCCTGGCTTTGACCCTGACCCCGGCCCTGTGCGCCACGTTGCTCAAGCCGATTGCCAAGGGCGAGCACCACGCCAAGCGCGGTTTTTTCGGTTGGTTCAATACGCGTTTTGAACACCTGACCGACCGTTATGAAGGCTGGGTGGCCTACGCCCTCAAACGCAGCGGCCGTTACCTGCTGATCTATCTGGTGCTGCTGGTGGGCCTGGGCTGGATGTTCAGCCGCCTGCCCTCCTCGTTCCTGCCGGTGGAAGATCAGGGTTACACCATCACCGACATCCAGCTGCCACCGGGTGCGAGCAAGAACCGCACGGTGCAGGTGGCCGAGCAGATCGAGGCGCATAACGCCCAGGAGCCTGGGGTGGGCGATACCACCATGATCATGGGCTTCAGTTTCTCTGGCTCCGGGCAGAACGCGGCGCTGGCGTTCACCACGCTCAAGGACTGGTCCAAACGCAGCAGCGACGATTCGGCGGCGGCAATTGCCGACCGCGCCAACGCCGCGTTCAGCGAGCTCAAGGATGCGATTGCCTATGCGATTCTGCCACCGCCGGTAGATGGCCTGGGCACCTCCAGTGGTTTCGAGTTCCGGTTGCAGGACCGTGGCGGTGTCGGCCATGCCGCCTTGATGGCGGCGCGTACTGAGCTGCTGGCGGCCGCCGAGAAAAACCCGATCCTGGCCAATGTGCGTGAAAGCGCCCTGGCCGAGGCGCCGCAAGTGCAGTTGGAAGTGGACCGCAAGCAGGCCAATGCACTGGGGGTTTCCTTTGCTGACGTCGGTAATGTGTTGTCTTCAGCCATCGGCTCGGCCTACATCAACGACTTCCCCAACCAGGGCCGTATGCAACGGGTGGTGGTGCAGGCCGAAGGCGATCAGCGCAGCCAGGTGGCGGATTTGTTGAAGATCAATGTGCGTAACAACACCGGCAAGATGGTGCCATTGTCGGCATTTGTCGAAGCCAAATGGACCCAGGGCCCGACGCAGCTGACCCGCTAC
This sequence comes from Pseudomonas sp. NFX183, assembly GCF_047943075.1. Lineage (NCBI taxonomy): Bacteria > Pseudomonadati > Pseudomonadota > Gammaproteobacteria > Pseudomonadales > Pseudomonadaceae > Pseudomonas > Pseudomonas sp. NFX183. Next base: position 5,801,811 of record NZ_CP181333.1, read on the forward strand.
AACGGCTACCCCGCCATCGCCATCAGCGGCGAAGCGGCGCCAGGCCACAGCACGGGTGAAGCCATGCAAGAAATCCAGCGCCTGGTCAGCCAACTGCCCGCAGGGCTGGGCCAGGAATGGACCGGCTTGTCGCTGCAGGAGCGTTTGTCCGGCTCCCAGGCGCCGTTGCTGTTGGGCCTGTCGCTGCTGATCGTGTTCCTGTGCCTGGCGGCGCTGTATGAAAGTTGGTCGATCCCGACCTCGGTGTTGCTGGTGGTGCCGCTGGGCGTGCTCGGCGCGGTATTGGCGGTGAGTTTGCGCGGCATGCCTAACGATGTGTTTTTCAAGGTCGGCTTGATCACCATCATCGGCTTGTCGGCTAAGAACGCGATCCTGATCATCGAATTCGCCAAGGACTTGTATGAGCAAGGCGAGGACCTGATCGACGCCACCTTGAAAGCCGCGCGCCTGCGTTTGCGGCCGATCATCATGACGTCGCTGGCGTTTATCCTCGGCGTGGTGCCCCTGGCGATTGCCACTGGCGCCAGCTCCGCCAGCCAGCAAGCCATTGGCACCGGGGTGATCGGCGGGATGATCACCGCAACACTGGCAGTGGTGTTTGTGCCGGTGTTCTTTGTGGTCGTCATGAAGTGGGTGCGCAAGCGTCCATAACCCGTCCGAAAATGCGCTATGGTGCTCACAACCTCTCTTGTTGTGAGCACCTATGGCCTTCCTCGCCCGCACCCACCCTCGCCTTTCATCCGCCGCCGTACTCGGCCTTGCCGTGGGCATTCTGGCGCCTGCCGATACGCTGATCAGCAAAATCCTCATCGGCTGGAACGCCGGCGTCTGGACCTACCTGCTGCTGATGCTGTGGCTGGCGACCCGTGCTCGCGCCGACGACGTAAAACGCATCGCCGAGATTGAAGACGAAAACGCCGGGCTGGTGCTGTTCATGGTGTGCATCGCGGCAATTGCCAGCCTTGCGACCATCACGGTGAACCTGGTGGGCAGCAAAGACCTCGACAGCACAGCGCGCCTGCTGCACTACGGCTTTACCGGCATGACCGTGGTCGGCTCATGGTTGTTGACCGGGGTGATTTTCAGCGTGCACTACGCGCGCCTTTTCTACACCTGGGAGGGCGAGGAGCCGGCATTGCGTTTTGCCGAAGGCTTGCGCAACCCCAACTATTGGGACTTCCTGTACTTCTCGTTCACCATCGGCGTGGCGGTGCAAACAGCCGATGTGGGCGTGGCCACGCGCGGTCTGCGCAAAGTGGTGCTGGGCCAGTCGTTGATCGGTTTTTTGTTCAATACGGCGATTCTGGGTTTTTCGATCAACATTGCCGCAGGCTTGTTCAGTTAGGCCCAGCGCGCTGATCAGACGGGCGAAAAAAAGGGGAAGCCAACGCTTCCCCTATCCACGTGCACACGTACTTTAGAAGGCGTACTGCAACCCTGCAGTTGCGCCCCAAGGCATGTCGTACGCCTTGCCTTTGCTGTGACTGACTTCGGCATGCAGGCTAAGGTTTTTCGACAACGAAACAGCCATGCCGCCCGCGACCTCGATGCTCGCGCCCGAGAGGTTGTTATTAAACCTCTGATCGTTGATGTACACCCGGTTGTCCGGGCTGAAATCACGCGCCGCCGCCGTGCGCAGGTACGGCTGCAGAATGCTGCCGCTGTCCAGCTGGACATTTTTGCCCAGGGTAACCCCCACTTTGCCGATGGCTGACGTGGCACGATCGCTCTTTGCCTTCAGGCCGTTGTCCATGGTGTAGTTGGCGCCGCCAATGGCGGCGATGGACAACTGGGCAAACGGTTCAACATACAGGCCCTCATCATCAAGCTTGATGTTTCTGCCCACCTCGGCAGATGCGCTCACCGCGTCTTGCGTGTATTTGCCTTTGGCACGTTGGCCGTCGCTCATGTTGACCTGGCTTTGGCCTTTGAGTTTGTTGACCTTGCCCACCAGGTCGACGTACACGCCGCTTTCTTCATCCAGCCAGGTTGCATAGGTACCCAGGTAGTAGCTGTTGACCATACCGCTGCTGCCACGGCTCAGGCCCAGGGTTGAGTTGCTGTAACCGCCCATGACACCCAGCGTCCACTGGCCATCACCCGCATCCAGCGCCGTATCGGCACCAATGGTCAGGCCGGTCTGGTTCTGTGAGTAGCCCACGCCGTTGCTGTTGGCCGCCACGTCAATCTTGTTGCCGTAGCCGCGCATCCACAGGCCCTGGCTCTTGCCCTGGCCAAAGCGGACTTCGCCCATGCGGGTGCGCAAAATGCTCGACTCACCCACCAGTACCGCAGGTGCAGCGTTGGCCAATGCCAGCACGGCTTTGGCGCTGGTACTGGTGCCCTTTTTCTCGGTGTCCAGGTACCAGTCGGTGCCTTCCTGCTTGAGCCCATATTCGAAAGCGCCGACATCGACGGTATCGCCCACCAACCCGAACCTGGCGCCGCCGCTTTCGGTGTGTACCACTTTGATGGCCTCACCGGTGGCCAACTCCGAGCCACTGGCGCCAATCAACAGTTGGTGATTGCCTTCGGCGTTGCCATTGACATTCAACAGGTCGGTCTCGCCGGTGTTGAAGTTGGTGTGCATTTTGAACGTGCCGTTACCGGTCAGGTTATTGGTGTTCAGTTGAAAGAATTGGCCCGGGGCGCCAAAGACTACGTTGCCGCCGCCCATTTTCAGGGTATTGACCTGACTGTCACCCACCAGCACCCACTGGGCATTGCTGTTGACATCGAGTTGCTCGACATTGCGCAACTGGCCAGTGAGCGAGGCATTGTTGTTGAGTTGCACCATGCCCGTGCTGCCCGCGCCAATGACCACGTCGCCGATCAACTGGCTGTTGTCGACGAACAGGTTGGCGCTGGAGTTATTGTCCACTTGAAGCAGCACACCATTACCGCTGAGCAGGTTCGAACCGTTGAGAACCTGGATATCAGCCTTGGTGCTGTTGGTGAGCGGCGGATTGACCAGGATGGCTGAGCCGCTTTTGCCCTGAACCACGGAATTATCCAGGATCAAGGAGTTGGTCCGCGTCAGATCCCCCTCCATGCGCATATTGACGCCGTTCACCCCGCCAGTAATAAGGCTGTTATTGCGCGCCACAGCATCGGCATTAAGAAGTACCAAACCTATACCTGTCGCAGCCGTAGCGTCGACGCGGGCATTGTCCAGGTTCACCGTGCCGTAGCCGGCGGCGGAAATACCGCGAGTTGCACCGATAACACTGCTGTCTTTTACCGTGAGGGACGAACCATCCGTGCCGCCTGTCGTTCGGGTGACACTCACCCCCCAACCCGTGGCATTGGTGACCGTACTGTTATTGGTGATTAATGCACTGCTGTTACCCGCGACCGAAATGGCCTGGGTGATCGTGGGGCGCGCCGTCACCTGGGAGTTATCAACGACCACTTTCGATTGCAGTCGGGCTTCGATATCTAACGTTTTGCTGCCCGGCTCCAGCGTCAAACCGGCGTTAACCATTTGAATCTGCCGGGTCGTCGCACCGTGCGCAATCAAGCTTGATCCGCCAGACAGCACATAGTTATCAAGCGGCGTAGCGGCCGATATCGACGTATTGGGCAAAATGACTTGGGTTTGCGCGTGCGCAGTGGGAGCCACCAGGAACATTAACGTGACGGCCGGGGCTGACAACGCAAGGCTCAAGGGTGTTGGTTTGAAGTTAAATACTGCCGACATATAATGAACCTCTAGTTCCTGCACGAAACAATAGGGCGGGTTCCAAATCTGGTGGGACCCAGCCCATTAAGCGGCGCCATGATTGACGAGCACTCGCTTAAAATCTGTAGGATTTCTCCCAATCAATCTGATAAAAATCAACAGCTGCTGTGGGGCTATGGCGCCCTCTGCGCCTTTAAAGGAATCAATACAAAGTTGGGAGTACCAAAGAGGATGCCGCCCCTCTTTGGTAACTACCCCTGTATTTAAAACTAAGCGGGCACCACGCCGCCGGCGCAATAGTTGGAACTTCCCGTGCCAGGACGGAAACCCCGCACACGATAATTGGCGGGAAGCGAAGGCACTGTTTGCCCCAGATATTGAGTATCAAAGGTTACTGTTGCCGAACCTTGGGTCAACAACGAGCGGTTGGCGTTGATCGGGTTAAACAAGACCGTAGAACTTACGTCAAATGTAAGGTCCCATCCAATACTGGCAGCCGAGGCGTCGGGCACTGTAAAAGTTCGAGACTCGGTGACCACGGACGGTGGTGTCTGGGTATTATTCTGGAACCCGACGAACGTCACGTTTATAAGTTGCCCCGCGCTCAAATAATCCGAGCCTGGAATATGAATGACCAGTCTGCCACTGTTAATCGGCCTCAGCGTGTCGCAGTTCAGCGTACCGGTATTATTAAGGACTCTCGGCGCTTCCATTCGCAAAATGACAGAGTCGACGATCACCGTTGTATTGACCGACACACTCGGGTTTGCACTGGCCGCCGACGTGATGGTGTAAGACGCCAACTGCGTAGGGCCGCCCAAGTTTCTGATGTCACTGAAGGGAATGGTGAAATCCACGAACCCACTGGCAGGCAGGGTCACGACATTCTGCGCTTGCAGACGGCCACCATAATTCAAGGTCACTGTGAACGGCAGTGAGTCGGCGGGCAATGCGGGCGTCGTCCACAATGGGATCCGAGCCCTTGCTGCCAGATTTACGTCATCAGCCTCCAGATGGTTATCAGGCCCGAATGTGCCCCCGGCGCGCATCGCCTGGACCACCACTGGCGACAGGTTGGGATTCAAGTTCCCAGGCCCCACGATCACCGGCCCCACAGGCCCAACGATAGACAGGTCAAGATCGAACGGTGTTTCCAAAGGCGGCGTCGGATAGGTGGTTGCGCCGCGACGCACGACGTACGAAGCCGTCACAGGCACCCGGTTCTTGCCGGGGGTTTGAGGCCCGTACAGCGTATCCACATTGGCCGCAGTGAACAGAGCTGGCACCGGGAATGCAGTAGTGCCCAGCGCCACCGTGACCGGAATTGAGGCGAACGCTGAGCTCAGCGTAACGACGATTTCATCGGTGGGGCGCAGCGCATTCGTGTAGCTGGGAACCAGCACTCGCACGCCGCCTCCCGACACCACATCAGCACGGTCAATCAGGCCGTCGCCGGGCACTGCCAGTTCAACCGTTGGCGCAGAAAACTCGGTGGGCAATGGCGCCTGTGCCAAGTCTGCCAGATCCAGGCTGTACGAGAGCTCGGAGGGGTTGCCGGCCACGTCAAACAGGCGGTAGCGCATACTGTAGTTGCCCCTGCGCTCAGCCGCGACAACACTCGCCGGCAACGGAAGCGTCAGGGGCACAGCCGGATCAATCCGGAATTTTGTTTCCGGGTTAGGCGGCGCAAACGCGTAAGGCTTATCCGAAGAGCCGAAAAACATTTCGACGTAATCGCCATCGGATAACCCGTTTTGCGCATCATAGGGAATCGGAAACAGCGCCGTCTGGTTTGGCTGACTCTGAATATAGGCAAGGTCCAGAGGCCCGACCAAGCCCACCGGCAGCGAGGGTTCCGGCGGATTGACGCGGGGGCGGTCGTAGGGAGACGTCTCGTCGACGACCAGCAGCTGCGGGACTGAAAAGTTATCGACGCCCGAGTCGGCGATGAGCACCCGGTACCTGACCAAATACACACCAGGGGGACGATAGGCTTGCGGTATTGCCACCGGCACTGGATCGGGTTGACTTGTCAATCGGCGTTGAAACCGGGTGCTGCTGGAGCCGAAATAGGCATCTTCGGCCTCTACATCCAAACCACTCAGATCCAGGTACGGAGCAATCTCGACAGTTAATACATCCATCGCCGCAGGGTCGGTACTTGCGCCGTCCCACAGGGGAATATTCAAATTGGTGGACTGTCCTTTTGAAGCCGCACGCGTCAGCAACCCCGTGTATCCAATCACTTGGTCAGCAAACACGCCAAGTTGAAATCTTTCGGGCGTGTAATCGGAGGGCGCCCTAGGTACAAAAGCATCTATGATTTGTCTGTTTGTAAGTTCCATTATCTTGCTCCGGACAGTTAAACCGCTAAGACCAAAATGCGCTTCGCCAAGTGAATAAACTTTGTTTATCCACCACGAAGCCTTACCGTAAAAAGCCAAATACCTAATGCACACATGACACACACCGATGATTCAACCCGACACGATTCCATTCGCAGAACAATACCGCCCTGTACCGTAGGTCAAATCAACCCTGACTCGCCCCGGGAGTGACTCGCCAACTTTCACACCCTCACGCCATACTTCATAACTGCCGGTCGCCGATCCGTACTTGCGCACCGGCAGCAGCGTCATATCAAACGAATCCAGAACAATAACTGCACCGGCGACTGTATGTGCGGGCTCCCATAACAGTGACCGAGTGACGACAACGCTTGTATTTAATGTGCTCCAGTTATTCTCATTGAAGCCTTGCCACACAAACTTGATCATGTCGCCCACCCGTAACGCGGGGTTGGGCGTTATTAACCATCGCACGCCATCTTTCAACATTGACCAGGGCACGCCGTTAACCGGGTTGGTTTGCGAACTGCAGGTCAAGTAACCATTAGTCAGCGTGTGCTGTATAACCGGTGCAGGCAGTGGGACAAGCTGGGTATTCACATTGGTCACGGGGGAGCGTTGTTCGTTAAAGCCGTTCGTGGTGGTGTAATGCACCGCGTACACCGCGCCAGTGCCGCCACTGATCACGGACCACGGCACATCGCTGAAAAACACCCAGCTACCGGCACTATCAGCGGCGCTCACAGCATAGGTGGCCACCGGGCCCACCCCGTTCCAGTACAGGCTCATCGAGTCCCCCACACGGGGCGTATCAAACAGCCGCACTCGCACGCGCACGGGGTAACCTCGGTCCGCATCAACCAGTGTGTTGGTGCCTGTGCGGCCCACAATTTCCACCGGCGCCAATGTCGGGTTCAGCAATGCCGGTGCATTGGCGTGATCCTGGCCGGCGATCGTCAGGTTCACATTGACGGAAAGCGACTTGAACGACGTCGGCAAAGGGTTGAGCCCGAAGATTTCGTAGCGCACCGCTACGGTCTGTGCCGCCAGAACCGGACTCGGCCCCCTGAGTACCGTCCAGGGGATGTCCACGTCGAATGGCAATTGCGTCACCAGGCGGCGCGTGGTTGGCCGGTCATCCCAATACACAATCACTTCATGCCTGGCCGCGGCGGACCAGCCCGGGTAGCTGTCTATGCGCACGAACACCCCGCCGCCTTCATCCACGCGTGCGTCATTGCGCTTGATCAACTCATCGTTGTAGATCGGAGGACGAATGCTCGGCGCGGGCAGCCCCAGGGACAGCACAAAAGGCAGCCCGCTGCTCAACGTGCTGAAATTGCCGGCCTCGTCATAAATTCGATAGAACAGGTACCCAGGGCCATTGTTCAGGTCGCGAAACGCATCTGAGTTCAAGGTTGCCGTGGGTGGCGTGGTGCTGAAATTTACCAGCGAGCCACCGTCCGCCAGCTTCAACGGCGGCGCGGGCGAATTGGATAAAAAGAATTCAATACGGTCATTGGGCGCCCCGATGTTGTAGACCGGAATGTAAAAAGCCGTGGGCTGATTGTCGGTCAAATACTGGGCGTTGATCGCCGGCTCTGGCGGCACGACAAAGCGTGCCATGTCCGTCGGGGCGATCAATTTTGGCGGTTCCAGGTCGATCGTGATCGTCACTGGCATACTGGTGCTCTGCCCGCCGACGTTGCGGACGGTGTAGTAAAGGCGTGCAATTCGAGTGCGGCTGCGCAGGTTGAGCATGCTGATTTCACGCTCAAAAAACGCCGGAATATCCGGTGGTGGCGGCCCGATCAGGAACCGGTCGAGAAGCCTGATGCCATCATCGCTCTCCCACCAAAGTTCACACGTATGCACCGGATCTGCCGGGTCACCCGGGACAGCAGGCGTTGGCATCGGCTCCCAGGCGGGGATACGCACCTTCAACGGGCTGAGCAGCAGTTGAAGCGGCACAACCCCTCTGCCGTCGGTGGTCACAACACCTGGGACCGTAACGGGATCCAAGCCGTCGCCAATGACAGCCAGTTTGGTTAAAGGCCGGGAACGCGTGTAGGGCTTTCGGATAGTTGACATGTTCCGGCCTCAGGAAAAGTTTCAGCACGGCGAGTCACGAGAGCAAGGTCTTCGCGCCTGCCATGGAAAAATTAAACGCCTAAAGCCTGCGCACGGATACTGTCAGAACTAACAGGTAGGCCCATCCACTCGTCGTTTTTTTTTCAGCGTTGTGCACGCGTCTATTTCTAAATATTCCTTGACGAAAGGCGCCGCCTGGCATTTTATGAAACCGGTTTCAGAGCCTGTCTCAGGCGGTGAAACGGCTAACTCCAATAAGAAAGGCCCGTAATCGTGACTCCATTTTCCGCCGCCCAGCGCAGCCGCGTGACCATGCTTGACGTTGCCGAGCGCGCCGGTGTGTCCAAAGCCAGCGTGTCGCGTTTTATCGGTGATGACCGGGCCCTGCTCTCCGACGCCATTGCGCAGCGTATCGAACAGGCCATCAGCGAACTTGGCTACCGCCCCAACCAGATGGCCCGTGGTTTGAAACGTGGGCGCACACGCTTGATCGGCATGCTGGTGGCCGATATCCGCAACCCCTATTCCATTGCCGTGATGCATGGCGTCGAAACCGCCTGCCGCAAGCACGGCTACAGCCTGGTGGTGTGCAACACCGACCGCGATGACGAGCAGGAGCGCCAGCATTTGGCAGCCCTGCGCTCGTACAACATCGAAGGGCTGATCGTGAACACCCTCGGCCATCACCTTGACCAACTGCTGCAACTGCAGCAGGAAATGCCGCTGGTGCTGGTGGACCGCAAGGTCGAGCCATTGCACAGCGACCTGGTGGGGCTGGACAACGCCGCAGCGGTGCGCATCGCCGTCGAACATTTGCAACAGCAGGGTTATCGCGACGTGTTGCTGGTCAGCGAAGCTGCCGATGGCACCAGTTCACGCCTGGAGCGCCAGGCCAGTTTCAAGGCCGAGATCGCCAGCCGCCCAGGGCTGACCGGCGCGGTACTGGAACTGGACGACGCGCTGCAAAGCCGCTTGCAAGCCTTCCTTGCCACGCCCGGCCCGAAAGCGCTGTTCTGCGCCAACGGTATTGCCGCGCTGGCCTGTACCCGTGCGCTCAAGGCTTCAGGCTGCCGGCTGTTTGAGGATGTCGGCCTGATCGCCCTGGATGATCTGGACTGGTACCCGCTGGTGGGCAATGGCATTACCGCCCTCGCCCAGCCTACTGAAGCGATCGGCGCCAGTGCCTTCGACTGCCTGCTCAAACGCCTGCGCGGCGATGACGCGCCGACGCGCACCCTGGATTTTTTGCCGGAATTAATCATCCGTGGTTCCACACAATCCCTTGTGGGAGCTGGCTTGCCTGCGATGACGGTTTACCAGGCGAAGCCGTAGTCGCCTGACACACCGCCATCGCCGGCAAGCCCGCTCCCATATTGTTTTGCGTATAAAAATGAAACCGGTTTCAGAGGTAAACAACAATGCACAAATACCCCGTCTCCATCAGCCTTTCCAGCTACGGCGCCGAGCTCGTTCGCCAACAGGGCCAACTGAGTTTTGTCGACGTGCTGAGCGCTGCCGGCGCCCAACGCATCGAATGGCGTGAAGAACTGCTGACCACCGAACACCCGGCCACACTGGCCCAGGCTGCGGCCGCGCATGGCCTGGAATCGGTGTACTCCTCGCCGCTGGAACTGTGGGTCGCCGGCCGCGCCCAGCCCAACCCCGAGCTGAATGACACCCTCGACCGCGCCCAGGCATTCGGCGCGCGCTGGCTGAAAGTCTCCCTCGGCTACTTCACCGACACCAACGACCTGCAAAGCCTGCACGCCCTGCTCAACCGGCACCCGGTGCAACTGCTGGTGGAAAACGACCAGACCCTGCACGGCGGACGGATAGAGCCTATGCAGCGGTTCTTCACCGAGGTCGAGCGCCTGGGCCTGCCCGTCAAGATGACGTTCGACATCGGCAACTGGCAATGGCAGGACCAGTCCGCCCTCACCGCGGCACGTTTGCTCGGTCGTCACGTGGATTACCTGCACTGCAAGGCCGTGGCCCGGCGCCAGGATGGCAAGCTGGTGGCCCTGCCGCCCGGCGCCACCGACCTGCATCTGTGGGAACAACTGCTCAAGCATATGACTCAAGGTATTACCCGGGCCGTGGAATTCCCGTTGCAGGGCGATGACCTGATCGAGGTCACCGCGCAACAGGTCGCCGCCCTCGCCGTCCTTGGCCAACCGCGTGCGGAGAATGCCCATGTCTGAGATCGATATCCTGTCGTTTGGTGAAACCATGGCGATGTTTGTCGCCGAGCAGACCGGCGATCTGGCCCAGGTGGCTCAGTTCCACAAACGCATTGCCGGCGCCGACAGCAATGTCGCCATTGGCCTGTCGCGCCTGGGGTTCAATGTGGCCTGGCTGAGCCGGGTGGGGAATGATTCCCTCGGGCGTTTTGTGGTCGACACGCTCAAAAAGGAAGGCCTGGATTGCCGGCATGTGGCGGTCGATCCCCTGCACCCCACCGGCTTTCAGTTCAAGTCTCGCGAAGAGGCCGGCGCAGACCCTCAAGTGGAATACTTCCGCAAAGGCTCGGCGGCCAGCCACCTGTCCATCGCCGCCATCAGCCCCACGCTGCTGCAGGCGCGTCACCTGCACGCCACCGGCATTCCGCCTGCGTTGTCCGAGGCCACCCGTGAGCTGTCCCGCGAGTTGATGACACAGATGCGCAAAGCCGGGCACAGCGTGTCGTTCGACCCCAACCTGCGCCCATCGTTATGGGCCAGCCAGGCGCAGATGATCGCCGAAATCAACGCCCTTGCCGCCATGGCGGATTGGGTCTTGCCGGGTTTGAGCGAAGGTCGCTTGCTCACAGGCTTTGAAGACCCGGCCGACATCGCCGCGTTCTACCTCGACCAGGGCGCCGAGGCCGTGGCCATCAAGCTTGGGCCGGACGGCGCCTATTACCGCACCCAGATGGACCAGGGCTTCGTTGCCGCCGTGCCGGTGGAAAAAGTCGTCGACACCGTCGGCGCCGGCGATGGTTTTGCCGTCGGCATGATCAGCGCCCTGTTGGAAAATCTCAGCTTCCCCGAAGCGGTACAGCGCGGCAACTGGATCGGCAGCCGCGCCGTGCAGAGCCGCGGCGACATGGAAGGTTTGCCCACCCGTGCGGAGTTACCCACTCGATCCGTTGCATGACTTACACCCTGTTGCCACAACTACAACAAGCTCAGGAGCAACTCCATGGATACCTTGAAACTCGCCACCCGCCGCTGGTGGTACATCATGCCTATCGTGTTTATCACCTACAGCCTGGCGTACCTGGACCGCGCCAACTACGGCTTCGCCGCCGCCTCCGGGATGGCCGAAGACCTGATGATCACCCCCGGCATGTCCTCGCTGCTGGGCGCGCTGTTCTTCCTCGGCTACTTTTTCTTCCAGGTGCCGGGGGCGATCTACGCGCAAAAGCGCAGCGTTAAAAAGCTGATTTTTGTCAGCCTGATCCTCTGGGGCGGCCTTGCCACCCTGACCGGCGTGGTGTCCAACGCCTACATGCTGATCGCCATTCGCTTCATGCTCGGGGTGGTCGAAGCCGCCGTGATGCCGGCGATGCTGGTGTACCTGTGCCACTGGTTCACGCGGGCCGAACGCTCGCGCGCCAATACCTTCCTGATCCTCGGCAACCCGGTGACCATGCTGTGGATGTCAGTGGTGTCGGGCTATCTGGTGCAGCATTTCAGCTGGCGCTGGATGTTTATCATCGAAGGCATACCGGCGGTGATCTGGGCGTTTATCTGGTGGAAGCTGGCGGATGAAAAACCCGCCGACGCCAAGTGGCTGAGTGAGCAGCACAAAAAAGACCTGGAAAGCGCGCTGGCCGCCGAGCAAGTCGGGATCAAGGCGGTGAAGAACTACGCCGAGGCCTTCCGCTCGCCCAAAGTGATCATCCTGGCGCTGCAGTTTTTCTGCTGGAGCATCGGCGTTTACGGCTTTGTGCTGTGGCTGCCGTCGATCCTCAAGGCCGGCCTGCAAATGGACATGGTCGAAGCCGGCTGGCTGTCAGCGTTGCCTTACCTGGCGGCGGTGATCGGCATGCTCGCGGTGTCCTGGGGCTCGGACAAACTGCAAAAACGTAAACGCTTTGTGTGGCCACCCCTGCTGATTGCCTCCATTGCGTTCTACGCCTCCTACGCGTTGGGCGCCGAACACTTCTGGTGGTCCTACAGCCTGCTGGTCATCGCCGGCGCCTGCATGTATGCGCCCTACGGGCCGTTCTTTGCCATCGTGCCGGAGATCCTGCCGGCCAACGTCGCCGGCGGCGCCATGGCGCTGATCAACAGCATGGGCGCGCTGGGCTCGTTCGGCGGTTCGTACCTGGTGGGTTACCTCAACAGCACCACCGGTTCGCCTGGCGCTTCGTACCTGCTGATGAGCGGTGCGCTGATGCTGTCGGTGGTGCTGACGATTTTCCTCAAGCCCGGCGCCAGCGACCGTGAACGCGCGCCGATGCCGACCCTTGGATTGAAGGTGAAAACCCGATGAAAAAGTCTGTCGTTTTATACAAGAAACTCTCTGCGCCCTTGATGGCCCGCCTGCATGAGCAGGCCGACGTCACGCTGATCGAAGCCCTCGACGAACCCGGCCTGGCCAAGCTGCGCGAGGCCTTGCCCCGCGCCCAGGGCCTGCTGGGTGCCAGCCTGCGCCTGGACGCCAAGCTGCTCGACCTGGCGCCACACCTTGAAGCGGTGGCCAGCGTCTCGGTGGGTGTCGACAACTACGACATCGACTACCTGACCCAACGCGGCATCCTGCTCAGCAACACGCCGGACGTGCTCACCGAAACCACCGCCGATACCGGTTTTGCGCTGATCCTGGCCACGGCGCGCCGGGTGGTGGAGCTGGCCGACATGGTGCGGGCCGGCCAATGGAGCAAGAACATCGGCCCGTCCCATTTCGGCACCGACGTGCATGGCAAAACCCTCGGCATCATCGGCATGGGCCGCATCGGCGAAGCCTTGGCCCAACGCGGGCACTTTGGTTTTGGCATGCCGGTGATCTACCACAGCCACTCGCCCAAGCCGTTGGTGGAGGAGCGCTTTGGCGCGCAGTACCGCAGCCTGGTGGATTTGCTCAAGGAAGCCGACTTTGTCTGCCTGACCTTGCCGCTGACCGCCGAAACCGAGAAGCTGATCGGCGCTGAAGAGTTTGCACTGATGGGCCCGGAGACGATCTTTATCAACATCTCGCGCGGCAAAGTGGTGGACGAGGCGGCGCTGGTTCAGGCGCTGCAGCAACGCACGATTCGGGCAGCGGGCCTGGACGTGTTCGAGCGTGAGCCGTTGAACCACGACTCGCCCCTATTGCGCTTGAACAATGTGGTGGCCACGCCGCACATCGGCTCGGCGACCCATGAAACACGCGAAGCGATGGCTAAATGTGCGGTGGACAACCTGCTGGCGGCGCTGGCCGGCGACCGCCCGAAAAACCTGGTGAACCCGGCTGCCTGGAAACACTGATTCCTGAGACTTGCACAGACCCAAAGTGGGAGCTGGCTTGCCTGCGATGCAGCCCCCTCGGTACATCAGGTGTACCCAGTGGATGCCTTCGCAGGCAAGCCAGCTCCCACATGTGACCGAGTACACCCGCTACATGGTGCACTGCACTTTAAAAGGTGGGAGCGGGCTTGCCCGCGAAAGCGGTGGGTCAGTGCCAAATGTGCAAACTGACACACTGCATTCGCGGGCAAGCCCGCTCCCACATTGACCGTGTTCATCCAACCTAGCTTGCTGTGTAAACCCAATCCCTGTGGGAGCGGGCTTGCTCGCGATGGCGGTGGGTCAGTGCCGCATGTGCAATCCGACACACTGCATTCGCGGGCAAACCCGCTCCCACATTGACCGTGTTCATCCAACGTAGCTTGCTGTGTAAACCCGCTCCCACATTTGGATCACCGACACATTCAAATCAGCGCAAGGCCCGGCGCAGCACTTTGCCGACGGTGGTCTTGGGCAGCTCGGCGGTGCGGAACTCCACATACCGCGGCACTTTGTAACCCGTCAGGTATTCGCGGCAATGGGCGAGGATCTGCTCCTGCGTGAGGTTCGGGTCCTTGCGCACCACGATGATCTTCACCCTTTCGCCAGTGACGCCATCTTCCACGCCGACCGCCGCCACCTCACCCACGCCCGGGTGCATGGCCACCACGTCTTCGATTTCATTCGGGTACACATTGAAGCCCGAGACCAGAATCATGTCTTTCTTGCGGTCCACCAGGCGGATATAGCCGCGCTCGTCCATCACGCCGATATCACCGGTCGACAGCCAGCCCTCGGCATCCAGCACCTCGGCGGTTTCCTTGGGGCGCTTCCAGTAACCCTGCATCACCTGCGGCCCGCGCACTTGCAGTTCGCCTTGCTCACCGGTGTCGGCCAGTTCACCGTCCTCGCGGATAAAACGCACCCAGGTCGAGGGCAACGGCACGCCAATGCTGCCGGTGAACTCCATCTCGCGCATGCGGGCGATATTGATCGGGCTGATGCTCACCACCGGCGAGCACTCGGTAAGGCCATAGCCCTCGATGATCGGCAGCCCGGTGACTTCTTTCCAGCGCTTGGCCACCGCCGTGTGCGTGGCCATGCCGCCGGCGATCACCAGGCGCAGGGCGGAAAAGTCGCGCGCGCAGAACGCTTTGTTTTCGAGCAAGCCATTAAACAGCGTGTTGACCCCGGCAATGCCGTTGAAGCGCTCCTTGCGCAGGATCATCTGCACGCGTTTCACATCACGCGGGTTGGCGATCAGGATGTTGCGCCCGCCCAGGCACATGAACATCAGGCAGTTCACCGTCAGCGAAAAGATGTGGTACAGCGGCAGCAAGGTGACGTTGGTTTCCTGCTGGTCCTGGTCCAGTTGGTCGCCGACCCAGGCCTTGGCCTGCAACAGGTTGGCGATGATATTGCGGTGGCTGAGCATCACACCCTTGGCGTCCCCGGTGGTGCCGCCGGTGTATTGCAAAAAGGCTAGGTCGTCGAGGTTCATGGCCACCGGGAAGTGATTCAGCGCCCGCCCCTGTTTCAGCACCCGATTGAAGCGCACCGCGCCGGGCAGGTTAAAACCGGGCACCTGCTTTTGCACACGGCGCAAGATGAAATTCATCGCCGCGCCCTTGAAGGTGCCCAGCAAGTCGCCAATGGCCGCCACCACCACGCGCTTGACGCTGCTGCCGGCCACGACCTTTTCCAGGGTGTGGGCGAAGTTTTCGAAGATCACCACGGTTTCGGCGCCGCTGTCCTTGAGCAGATGCTTGAGCTCATGGGAGGTGTACAGCGGGTTGACGTTGACCACCACCGCGCCGGCCAGGATGGTGCCCAACAGGCAGATCGGGTACTGCAAGCAGTTGGGCATCATCAAGGCCACGCGGTCGCCCTTTTTCACGCCCTGACCCTGCAGCCACGCGGCAAACGCGATGCCTTGCACCCGCCAGTCGGCATAGGTCATTTCGGTGCCGATGCTGACGTAAGCGACGCGCTCGCGAAATTTCTCCAGGTGTTCAAGGAACACCTCGCGCAGCGACGGGTAGTCCTCGATACCGGCCTCGATGTCCGCCGGCACGCCGGGCAGGTAAGCGTTCAACCAGATCCGTTCGGTACGTTCCAGGCTTACAGCGTTCATGGCAGTCTCCTTGTTGTTGTTTTTATCGCACTACTTTTCGACGATGGCCGTAACACCCAGCCCGCCCGCCGCGCAGATCGAAATCAAGCCGCGCCCGCCACCATTGTCATGGATGGTTTTGGCCAGTGCCGCCAACTGCCGGCCACCGGTCGCGGCGAACGGGTGGCCACAGCCAAGCGAACCACCGTTGACGTTCATTTTGCTGCGGTCGATGGCGCCCAGCGGTGCGTCCAGTCCCAGGCGCTCACGGCAGTAATCGGCGTCTTCCCAGGCCTTGAGCGTGCACAGCACCTGGGCGGCAAACGCTTCGTGAATCTCGAAGAAGTCAACGTCGGCAAAGCTCAGGCCCTCACGCTTGAGCATGCGTGGAACGGCATAGGCCGGGGCCATCAACAGGCCTTCGGTGCCATCGACAAAATTCACCGCCGCTGTTTCGCCGGTACGCAGGTAGGCCAGCACCGGCAAGCCGTGTTTGGCAGCCCAGGCCTCACTGGCCAACAGCACCACCGAAGCGCCATCGGTCAGCGGCGTGGAATTGCCCGCCGTGAGCGTACCGTTCTGACGGTCGTAGGCGGGGGATAGCCCGGCGAGTTTCGCAAGGCTGGTGTCAGCCCGCAGGTTGTTGTCGCGCGCAAGGCCGCGATAAGGGCTGATCAGATCGTCGAAAAAACCACGGGTGTAAGCGGCGTCCAGGCGCTGGTGGCTGGTCAGGGTCAACTCATCCTGGGCCAGCCGCTTGATCTGCCAGCGCTTGGCCATTTCTTCACAGTGCTCACCCATCGACAGGCCGGTGCGTGGCTCGCCATTGCGCGGCAGCAACGGCTTGAACAACATCGACGGGCGCACCTTCAGCAACGCCTTGAGCTTATCGCCCATGCCCTTGGCGCGGTTGGCCGTGAGCAAGGTGTGGCGCAGGGATTCGTTGATGCCGATGGGCGCGTCCGAGGTGGTGTCGCTACCGCCGGCAATGCCGACGTCGATCTGGCCCAGGGCGATTTTATTCGCCACCAGCAACGCCGCTTCAAGGCCCGTGCCGCAGGCTTGTTGCACGTCGTACGCAGGGGTTTCGGGCGACAATGTGGTCGACAGCAGCGACTCGCGCGCCAGGTTGAAATCGCGCGAATGCTTGATCACCGCCCCCGCGGCAAACTCGCCCAGGCGCTGGCCATGCAGGTTGTAGCGGTCAACCAGGCCTTGCAGGGCGGCAACCAGCAAGTCCTGATTGCTGTCGTGGGCATACACGCTGTTGGAGCGGGCAAACGGGATACGGTTGCCGCCGATAATCGCCACGCGGCGAGTCGGGGCCGGGTTGAAGCTGTAGTCACTCATTGACGGTTCTCATTCCAGACAAAAAGCCCACGCATATGCGGTTTATCGCCCGCCGCATTGCGCACTTCGAACTCACGGCGCGGGCCGGTAACGGGGCGATTCCACAGGGTGACCTGGCCGGGCAGGAAGATCGGCAGTTTGAAGTCGCAATGCGCCTGGGCGTGTTCCAGGCCGCCCGGCGGTTGCTGAGCGGCAAGTGCGCGGCCCAGGGTCCACATGCCGTGGGCGATGGCGCGGCGAAAGCCAAAGATTCTGGCGCCGATCACCGAGGTGTGAATCGGGTTGAAGTCCCCCGACACCTTGGCAAAACGTCGGCCCAGGTCGGCCGGCACTGCCCAGCGCTGGCTGCGCAACAGCCCGTCTTCCTGCAACGTCAGCACGTCTTCCCACGGTTCGCCGACCGGGTCTTTCACGTCACGGCGCAGGTACAGGCTGTCGCTCTGCCACACCAGCGCGTCGGCGCCGTAGGCCCGCGTGGCGATAATCAGCGCCTGGCCTTTGGGGTGCGCCACCCAGCGCTCGCAACCTACTTCCAGGCGCAACGCCTGGCCTTCGTGCAAACGCTGGTGCTGATGAATCCGATTGGCCAGGTGCACCATGCCGCTGGCCGGATACGGAAAGCTCGGCCGTGTCAGCAGCATCAGGTGCAACGGGAACGCCAGCACGTGCGGATAGGACAGCGGCACGCCCTGCTCGCGCCGGAAACCACAGGCGTGGCCATACGCGGCGATAGCGCTGGCCGACAGCGCCACCGCCGAACGCACCAGGCATTCCCTGGGCAGCAACGGCGCACCCTCAAGCTTGGGTTTGCGCAGCGCGCGCACGCCATCGAGCAACAACTGGGTGCGCGACGGTGGCGGGTCGATGATTTGCGTCACGTAGTCCATGGCTCAGGCTCCCAGCAGGCTTTGGCCGCACACGCGTACGACTTGGCCGTTGACCCCGCCGGACGCCGGGTGCGCCAGCCAGGCAATGGTCTCGGCCACATCAATTGGTTGCCCGCCTTGGGACATCGAGTTCATGCGCCGCCCCGCCTCGCGGATCATCAGTGGAATCCTGGCGGTCATCTGTGTCTCGATAAAACCGGGCGCAACGGCGTTGACCGTGACCTGCTGCGCTGCCGCCAACGGTGCCAGGCCGTGCACCAAGCCAATCACACCGGCCTTGGAGGTGGCGTAATTGCTCTGCCCCAGGTTGCCGGCAATGCCAGAGATCGACGACACGCACACAATCCGCCCGCCCGGGCTCAACCCCTGGTGGTGCAGCAACGCATTGCTCAACTGCAACGGCGCTTCCAGGTTGACTGCCAGCACACTGCGCCAGGCCGCCTCGGTCATTTTGGCAATGGTCTTGTCACGGGTGATCCCGGCGTTGTGCACCACCACATCAAAAGCACCGTACTGTTCGACATGTGCCTGCAACAGCGCGGCCGCGTCGGCTGCGGTGATGTCCAGCGGCAAGGCCGAACCGTTGACACTGGCGGCGGCCTGCTGCAGCGCTGCATGGGCTTGGGGCACGTCCACACACACCACGTGGGCGCCGTCGCGGGCCAGCACCTGGGCGATGGCCAGACCAATCCCACGCGACGCGCCGGTGACCAATGCGCGGCGCCCAACAAACGGCTTATCCCAGTTGACGGCAACCTCGCCATCCACCGGTTTTTGCAGGCGCACGACCTGCCCGGACACATAGGCCGAACGGCGCGACAGAAAAAACCGCAGGCTGCTGTCCAGGGCGTCTTCGGCGCCCGGCGCGACATAGATCAATTGCACGGTGATCGCCCGGCGCAGCTCCTTGGCCAGTGAGCGCACCAGGCCTTCGAGGGCGCGTTGGGCGATGGCCTGGGGCAAGTCCCGGCAATGTTCGGGCGCAGTGCCGAGCACCACCACGCGGCCATGCTGACTGAGGCGCTTGGCGTTGGCGTGGAAGAAGACATAGAGCTCGTCGAGCTGCTGCAAATCGAGCACCGCCGTGGCATCGAACACCGCGCCCTGCACCTTGACCGTGGACGGCGCCCGGAGCGTCGCCGGCGTGGCCGCGACGGTGTCGGTGGCGGCAAAAATCTGTTGCACCTGCGTGGATAACCGCCCTGCCCCGGCGACGATGACCGGGTTGACCAGGCCCTGCTGGCCGCTGCGATGGCGCTGCAACGGCAACGGCTGCGGCAGGCCGATGGCCCGGGCGAGGCGCCGGCCCCAAGGGGAGTTGACGAAGGAAAGGTAGCTGTCACTCATAGTAAGCATTCACTCACAACACACACTGGCTTTATAAACCCGATGCCGGTGGGAGCTGGCTTGCCTGGGCTGCAGACGACTCGGTCGTTCACAGGCACCGAGGCGCTGCCATCGCAGACAAGCCCGCTCCCACCTTGATCGTGTTTCTCCTAGTTGACCGAGGCGTTTTCGCTTTGGGGTGTGCGACGTTTGGCGCTCGGCTCCAAGGCTTGTTTGCGCTGCTGCAACGCCTCGAGCAAACCAAAGTCCTGCGGGAAATCATCGACCTGGATGCCATGGTCGGCGTATTCCACATAGCGGCCGAGCAAGATGTCTTCCTCGTCGCTGATCAGGTCCAGCGCCCGCGCCTTGACGCGCCAGCCGCTGAACGCGGTGGCGGAAATCGGCATCGGTTCGATCAGGCCTTGCTTGACGGCCGACTTGAGGCGAGCGTCGATCAGCTCCACCTGCGGCAACAGGCGCAAGCCCAATTCGCCGTAGGCCAGCTTGTCGATTTCCGGGCGCGGGATGTAGGAATTGGCCAACAGGCGGTCGCGGGTTTCGCCTGGCGTCTGCACCACCTCGGCGACTTGGGCCAGCAAGCGATCCGACGGTTTGCGCAGGGGAATACCGAACGGAAAACTCAAGCCACGCACCACTGCCGCAGCAGCGTTCGAGGGGTAGTTATCGAGCACTTCGGCCAGCGCTTCATGCGCACGTAACAGCGCATCCTGGGCGGCCCAGTGCACCAGCGGCAGGTCGGCCTGGGGCCGGCCGTCGTCCTCAAAGCGCTTGAGCACGCAGGACAGGATGTACAACTGCGACAGAATATCGCCCAGACGCCCGGTGATACTTTCCTTGCGCTTGAGTGCCCCCCCGAGCACACCCATGGACACATCCGAGATCAACGCCAGCACCACCGACAGCCGATTGGCCTGGCGGTAGTAGGACGCCAGCGCCGGCTCGGTCTTGGCCGGTGCAGAAAGCAGCCGGCCACCCGTCAGCGAGTGCACCCCGGCGCGTACGGCATTGGCGACGACAAAGCTCACATGGCCGAACATCGCGCGGTCGAAGGCTTCCAGTGCCTGGCGCCGGTCCGGGTTACGCGCGGCTTCCATTTCGCGGAATACGTACGGATGGCAGCGAATCAGCCCCTGGCCAAAGATGATCAGGCAGCGGGTCATAATGTTCGCACCCTCCACGGTGATCGCAATCGGGCTTTGCTGGTAGGCACGGGCCAGGAAGTTGTTGGGGCCCATGCAGATGCCTTTGCCGGCGACGATGTCCATGCCGTCGTTGACAATGATCCGCGCGCGCTCGGTGACGTGGTACTTGGCAATGGCCGAGATCACCGAAGGTTTTTCGCCGGCATCCAGCGACGCCACCGAGACCTTGCGCACCGCGTCGCAGGCATACAAATGCCCGGCCATGCGCGCCAGCGGCGCCTGCACGCCTTCGAACTTGCCGATGGGCAGGCCGAACTGCTTGCGCATCGCCGCGTAGGCGCTGGTGCCGCGTACCGCGACTTTGCCCAGGCCGACGTTGGCCGAGGGCAGAGAAATCGCCCGCCCGGCTGCCAGGCATTCCATCAGCATGCGCCAGCCGTTACCGACCTGTTCGCGGCCGCCGATCACCCATTCCAGGGGAATGAACACATCCTTGCCGGTGGTAGGACCGTTCTGGAATACCGCGTTCAGAGGCCAGTGACGACGACCGCTGTTGACGCCTGGGTGAGACGTTGGGATCAACGCGCAGGTGATGCCCAGCGAGCCCGCCTTGCCCAGCAGGCCCTCCGGGTCTTCGGCGCGAAACGCCAGGCCCAGCACCGTCGCGATGGGGCCGAGGGTGATGTAGCGCTTGTCCCAGGTCACTTTGAAACCCAGCACTTGCTCGCCCTCGTGCAGGCCTTTGCAGACGACGCCCACGTCCGGAATTGCGCCGGCATCAGAGCCCGCATACGGGCTGGTCAGGGCAAAGCACGGGATGTCTTCGCCCCGCGCCAGGCGGGGCAAGTAGTAATTGCGTTGGGCATCGGTGCCGTAATGCAGCAGCAATTCCGCCGGGCCCAGGGAATTGGGGACCATCACCGAAATCGCCGCCGCCGAGCAGCGTGTCGACAGCTTCATCACCACCTGGGAATGCGCGTAGTGGGAGAAGCCTTTGCCGCCGTATTGCTTGGGAATAATCATGCCCAGGAACCCGGCGTCCTTGGTGTACTGCCAGCCTTCGGGGGACATGTCCTGCCAGATCTGGGTGGTTTCCCAGTCGTTGGCGATGTCGCAGAGGGTTTCGACCTCGTTGTCGAGGAAGGCTTGTTCTTCGGCGCTGAGGCTGGCCGGCGCAGCGTTGAGCAGGCGATCCCAATTGGGTTTGCCGCTGAACAGCTCGGCGTCCCACCACACGGTGCCGGATTCGATGGCGGCGCGTTCGGTGTCGGACATGGCCGGCATGATCGTACGAAACAGGCCCAAGGCCTTGCTGGTCAACAGCGTGCGACGCAAGGGTTTGATCGTCAGCAGCAGCGCGGGCACCACCACCAGCAGCGCCGCAACGCTGGTGCCCACACCGGCCACCACGTTGAACAGGTAACCAAGCGCCAGCCAGATCAAGCCAACGCCCAGCCACAGCGCAGCCGCGGCTTGTCGATACGCCAGGGCAATCGCTGCTGCGACACCCACTAATAACCAGATAACCATGGGGATACCTCTACCTAATCAGGGCATGGGCGATGCGCAGGCCGCTCGAAATGAGCGGCGGCGTAAAGCCACACTACAAACTTGAAAAGACAAATTCAAATTTTGTTTTGAAATTTTTATTTAATGCCTTGGCAAAAAAAACCAGGCTGAGCACGTCAGCCTGTTGAATCAGAAAATGCGGTGCTGCACACCTTGCGAGGGCGACCCCCCGCTCTAGAGCCTTTGAACAAGGGCGCCAAGATGCGCTTGCCGCCCTTATCCTCAGCGCTGCGTGACGGACTTAAAAGGCATAGGTTGCCGAAACAGCCACTACGTCACCAGACGATTCGGCCTTACCGTCCAGGCTCGCGGCGCCCAATCGGTCCACGTTCTTGGTCTTGAGATTGACCTCCTGCACGAACTGATGGGAATACGCCAGATCCAGCGTCAAGCCTGGAATCGCCTTCACGTCGTAACCTGCGCCCAGCGACAGGAAGTACCGGTCACCGTCCGGAATCCGCGGGTCGCGTGTAGAGTTACGGGTCGGCGTCTGGTCGGACGCCACACCGGCACGCAATGTCAGCTCATCGGTCGCTTTGAAATCGCCACCAATGGAGTACATCCACGAGTCGCGGTAGTTGTAGGGGATGGACACGATCGTGTTGCCGTCGGACTTGAGGGTCAGGTCCTTGAAGGACGACCATTGGGTCCACACCGCACTCACACCCATGGTCAGGCGGTCATTGAACTGGTGCACCCAGTCCAGGCCCGCTGTTGCCGGGATGTCCAGTTGAGTACTGGCATTGGCGCCGTCGGGCATCAATTTCAGCCCCGGATAGGCCACTTCCGGGATAGTCCCGGTACCGCCGAACGGGCTCGGGGCCGTCATCAGCTGATAGGAGAAGGCGTCGGCGCGAATATTGTACTTGCCCTCCATCTTGTTCTTGATTTTGGCGTGGTAATTGAGGCCGAGGCTGTCTTGCTCGGTGGGTTTCCAGACCACCCCCGTGAACCAACCCACCGACGTATTATCGACTTTGACCCGAATCAGCGACGTACCCAGGCCAGCCGGGAACGGAATGCCGCCCAATTCAGACTTGGAGTTGGCAGCGGCGGCGAGCAAATCGATATTCTGGCTGACGAAGCCTTTACTGTGCTGAACGATCATCCCGGCACCGATGGAAAGGTCATCGCGCACCTTGAACGACAAGGACCCGGTCAACCCTACGGTCTCAAT
Source organism: Pseudomonas sp. NFX183 (assembly GCF_047943075.1). Lineage (NCBI taxonomy): Bacteria > Pseudomonadati > Pseudomonadota > Gammaproteobacteria > Pseudomonadales > Pseudomonadaceae > Pseudomonas > Pseudomonas sp. NFX183. Next base: position 5,824,991 of record NZ_CP181333.1, read on the forward strand.
CTTGGTGTCCACTGCAAAGTCACGAAACTTTGAGCCTTCATCCCAGGTGGTGCGCATGCCCTGCGGTACGACTTGGGCCAGACCGAATGAAAACCGATCACCCAGCGGCATCACCATGAACCCGGTGGGGAGCCATGCAGTGAACCCGCCCTGGCCGCCGTCATTGTTATTCAGCACGGCCTGCGCGGGGTCGAAAGTACCATCGGGGTTAAACGGTGTATTGGATACCGGGTTGCCCTGGTAGTCATTGGCCTGGCCTTTGTACTTGATCTTGATCCGCGCGTAATCGACGGTCATTTGCGCAACGTTATGGTCAACAAAAGCCATTGCCGCCGGGTTGTTGAACGCCGAACTCGGGTCGTTCTTGAACAAGGAACCCCCGCCGAACGCTCGCCCCCAGCCCGGTGCGCCATACGTCGGCGTGGAAAAACCGCCGGCTTGCACAGGCACGGCTACCATCAGCCCGCCCATCAACGCCAACCCCAGTAAAGCCTGCACCTGTTGTTTTTTATTATTCATGAGGCACTCCTTATTGTTATCACTCTGAGCCGGCCCAGCCGTCTCGTCTTTCTGTTCGTTCGATCAGGGATCGTGTTTCACGTTGTGCGCGCCCACGCGCTAAAGCGTTGATGTTTTCAAGGATTAATCGTGAGGGCAGGTGAAGGTTTGAAGTTGAAGGCCGTGACCCTGCAGGTGGCGTTCACCGTGTGTGGGCCGGCAATGCTGAACGTGCCGTCGGCGGCACTCCATTGTGTGGTCAGCACACTTGGCGTCAGGCAGCTGTCATACGGAAACTTTTCGGTAAAGCCAGAAAGCGTTGCGGTGGTGGCATTGGTCGGCACCAGTGTCCACGGCAAGTTCAACGGGCCGGAAATACCACACAGCGCATTACCGGTGAACGTGGCACCGGTGATCGATGCGCTTGAGCCGTCCGCCGCGACTTGGCCACTGAGTGTCATCGTGCATGGAACCGGGGTAAACACCAGCAGCTTTACCGCGGTGGCGATTGAGCCCGAGGCGGTAAATGCAGCGCCCGCCGGGACAAAGGTGGCTGCGCCTGCAGTGGACGAGACAGCGCCCAGGGTGAATAACATCGAACCCAGGAGGGCCGTTTTCTTAAGGCTTTGCATTGTCATGTTCCCCAGACAATAAGTACCGTACCCAACCGGCTCCGCCGGTGGTTTTCCCGCAGCCGGCGCCTCACGCGAGGCACCGGCCTTTCAACGGGTGATCAGCCCTTTACGCAGTTGCGCGCTTACGGGTTAACCGTCAGCGTTGGCGCCACAACACTCAGGGACACCACGGTGCAGTTGCCACTCAGCGATTGATTGCTGGCCGACAGGGTTTTGCTGGCCGCAGTCCACGCCACAGCGATAGGGGTAGGACCGCAGTTGGTGGAGGGCAGCGAGGTGATCTTGTAGCCGACGTTGGTCACGGTACCGGTGGTGCCGGTTGCAGCGGTCAGCACCCAAGGCAGGTTGGTCAGCGTCGGCAAGGCGCAGAGACCGCCGCCGGTCAGCGAAGCACCGTTGATGGACGCCACGCCACCGCTGACGTTGCCGGTAAAGGTGATGCCGCAGGTTACGGCCGCACCGAACGACGAGGGCGACTTCACAACGATGGTGCCGGGGTTGGTCGTGAACGGACCATCCGGGGTGATGGACGCCGCACTGGCCATCGAAGCGGCGCCAAAGCACAGAGCAAAAGAAGTTGCACAAACGAGGGTTTTCAAGCTTTTCATTGTTTTTCCTCACATGTTATGGCGAGTCATTTCGCCAGGGGTAATGGCCATGATCGAGAGGTCACGGTGAAACTGCAGAACTTCCCTTTCCAGCCAAATCTCAATTCAATTACCGCTGCATCTTATTAATCGGTTTATTCGACCACTTTGAAGGTCGGCGGCATCGTGATCGACACCGTTTTGATCTTGCAGTCTTCGCCAATCGGAACATTGGTGGCTTCCAACTTTCGGGTGGCGTTGTCCCACGTGCCATCGGCCGTAGAAGGCCCGCACTTGCCGCCCAGGCCGAAGGCGTGAACATCGACGCTGATCTTTGACATGGAGCCGCTTTTGGCGTCTTTGGCAACTAACACCCAGGGCAAGTTGGTTGCCTCGACGCGGCTGCATTTAAGGCCGCCGTCGAATTCAACTTTATCGACATTCACCGATGAACCATCGGCTGCGACCTTGCCGGCCACCTTGATGGTGCAATCGGCGCTGATCAGCGCACCCTTGGAAAAGCTGATCGGGCCCTGGGCAGTAAAGGCGCTGCCGGCCGGCTCGATGCGTGCGGCCTGGGCCTGGTGGTAAACAATCAGGCCCAGTGCGGCCAGTATGATATGTGCGGTGAACGTGGCAGGGCTGTGCATTATGTACGTCCTTCCCTTGAAGTTATTGTTGTAGGGTCAAACAACTTTCTTGCCATCAAACTGATAAACCTTGGGCGATAAAAACCTGCGCGATACACAGATCCCGAGTTCACCCACGGCTGTGTTACTTCACCTCAAAACGGCTTGGCGCTGTTGCTGTACTTCTCCAGATACTTCAAACGTTGTGACGGTTGAAGATTGGTCAAGGTGATATCGCCGGCGTAATGATTCAACACACGATGGTCCATGCGACGTCGCCACAAGTACGGCACATAGGCCCAGACAATCATGCTCGCGTAACCATAAGGAAGTTGCGGCGACTCATCAAAGTGGCGCAATGACTGATAACTACGGGTGGGGTTGGCATGGTGATCGGAATGCCGTTGCAGTTGAAACAGAAAGATATTGGTGACAATACGGTTACTGTTCCACGAGTGCCGCGGCGAGCAACGTTCATAGCGACCGTTGGGCAACTTCTGGCGTTTAAGCCCGTAGTGCTCGACGTAGTTCACCACTTCCAGCAACGAGAACCCGTAGATGCCCTGAATGATCAGGAAGGGAATCACGGCCGCGCCGAGCCAGGCAATCATCGCGCCCCACAACACCACGCTGTACATCCACGCGCCGAGTACGGCGTTCTTCCAGTGCAGTGCCGGCAGGCCGAGTTTGCGCAGACGTTCGCGTTCCAGGTTCCAGGCCGACACCGCGCTGAACCACACCGAGCGCGGCAGGAACGCCCAGAAACTCTCACCCAGACGTGAGCTGGCCGGGTCTTCCGGTGTGGCCACGCGTACGTGATGGCCACGGTTGTGTTCGGTGTAGAAGTGCCCGTAGAAGGTCGGCGCCAGGGTGACCTTGGCCAGGAACACTTCCAGCGGCTTGGGCTTGTGCCCCAGCTCATGCGCGGTGTTGATTGCAATGCCGGTGGCGGCGCCGGTGGACAGCGCCATGCCCAGGTAGGTGAACCAAGTGATCTCACCGTGCAACTCGGTGCGCGCGGTAATAAACGCTGCGGTCTTCGCCAGCCAGCTCGACGGATCAAGGCTTGCAGTGGCATTGAGCAGGCCGCCGTTAATGATCCAGTCGATGCCACCGGCGGCCAGCCAGCCGGTCACTACCACTGAGGTGATCACGAACAGCACGCCGGTGTAGACGATCCAGCGGTAGTAGCTTTGCGATTCAAGGTTGCTGACGGCGGATTCTGGCGGGTTGCTGACGTCTTCACCGAGCAGGCCGTCGATCAATGGAATCAAGCCGAAGATCACCAGCACGCCGACCCACCACAATTGCTGTACGCCTGTGGTGATGGCCAGGGCGCCGGAGAGCAATGGGGTCGCCAGGGGCATGATGCCCAGCCACCACAAATGACGTTTGCCGTCGGTCCAGACGGTGGAAGTGACCAGAGTCTGGTTCATGGCAGCCTCCGGACGAGACAGCTTGGAGATGCGATAAAAGGCGTTTTTTTCATTATTTTATTCGCTCTTAGGCACTTCAAAAATTGTTTCAAATTATACATTGAAATAATTTTTTTAAATAAATAGCGCGGAATCGTTAGGTCGTCAACTAGTTTCTCGAAGGCTTTTTGACGTGACCGGCCAGTCTCTTTTTCAGCCGTTTGGTCAGGTGTCTAAAGCAGGCATCGACGCCGTTGTGCCGCGAGTCGGGTGACACCATTATTTGCTCGCCAAGGCAAATGGCGGGTGCAGCACAGCAGCGCTTTGCGGAGGGCGAACGCGCTTGGCCACCTGCTCCACCAGCGCAGCCACGCGCTCTGTGGCGGTAATTGGCAGCATATGGCCACGCCCCTCCACCACCTGCATCTTCAGCCCGGGCACTTTGCTTGCCAGGGCCTGGCCGTGCTTGTGAAAGTCCAGCACGTTGTCGCGCGCCCCATAGATCAGGCCGATTGGCAGGGTCAGTTGCGGGTAGCGCTTGACCATGTCGGGCAAATGGTCGTTAACCGTATTGATCTCGGTGGAGGCGGCGTAGAAGTTGTCCGGACGCATACCCAGCAGCCCGCCGCCACGCGTGGCGAAGTCTGACGGCGCGGCATCTGGGGCGAACACGCCCTTCACCACCGCGCCTCTGGTCAGCAGGCCGACGGGCACGGTCAGTGTGTGTGACATCCACCGTCGCAACCAGCCCGGGCGCACCGCCAGGGACAGGAACACCGGCGGCAACATACGCTGGGGATGCGTCAGCGGCGCCACCAGGATCAGCCCGGACACCGCGTGTGGATGGTCAAGCGCCAGCGCCAGCGAAATCGCCCCGCCGAGGGAATGCCCCAGCACCAGCGGTTTATCCAGGTCCAGGGTTTTGATGAAGGCCGCGATTTGCCGAGCCTGGGCCGGCAGGTCTGCCGCAGTACCCGTTTGCCGGGTGGAATAGCCCGAACCCGGACGGTCCAGCGTGATCACGCGAAAACGCTCACGCAGTTGGGCGGACAAGGCATAGGTCAGGTTGCGACTGCTGCCCATCAGCCCGTGAATCATCACCAGCGGCGGGCCTGCGCCTTCCTCGACATAATGAAAGCGCTCGCCATCGACCTCGACGAAGCGCCCGTTGATCGGAACAGTGGCTTCTATACGCCGCGTCATCCAGGCACTGAAGCCCCACAACAGCGCACTCGCCACTCCTAACACGCCCGCAGCGACAACCCATTCAACAGCCATAGCTCGGTCCTCTGCTTCCCTGCCGCTGGCGACCTGACCGGTATTGATCAAGGCCTCAGCCATCGTCCACACCCTGGACCTAAACTTCATGCATACCGTGCTCGTCCGTCGGACAAGTCGCACATGCGTAACAAGGTCCTAGCGTAGGCGAAATTTTCAGGTAGATTATTTAAAATCTTTTTTAAAATAATTAATTCAATTTTTCTTTGCAATGGTGTTCTATCTAAAAGACACAACAAAAACAGGAGCACATCGATGCCCACGAGGGACAAGCCATGAATGCCCACAGCGATTCAATCGACATCGCCATCATCGGTTCCGGTTTTGCCGGCCTGTGCATGGCGATCAAACTCAAGGAAGCCGGGATCACCGACTTCTTTATCGCCGAACAGGCCGAGACGCTCGGCGGCACCTGGCGCGACAACCATTACCCAGGCTGCGCCTGCGATGTGCAGTCGCATGTGTACTCGTTTTCGTTTGCGCCCAACCCCAACTGGACGCGGCAGTTCGCTCCGCAGGCGGAGATCCGCGCCTACCTTGAACACTGCGCGCAGCGTTTCAAGCTGACGCCCTACCTGCGCTTCAACATGGGCCTTGAACGTGCGGTGTTCGATGAACAGCAGCAACGCTGGCAACTGAGCTTCAGCGATGGCCGCAAGATCAGCGCGCGGGTGCTGGTGTCGGGCATGGGCGGGTTGTCGCGCCCGGCGCTGCCGGATATTGCGGGGCTGGACAGCTTCAAGGGCAAGCGCTTCCACTCCCAGCAGTGGGACCACGAATATTCATTGAAGGGCAAGCGCGTGGCGGTGATCGGCACCGGCGCCAGTGCCATCCAGTTCGTCCCGCAGATCGCGCCGCAGGTGGCGCATCTGGACCTGTTCCAGCGCACGCCGCCCTGGATCATGCCCAAGCCCGACCGCGAAATTTCGCGGGTCGAGCGCTGGGCCTTCAAGCACCTGCCCTTCACCCAACGCCTGGTGCGCGGCGCCTTCTACTGGGCGCTGGAAGGCCGCGTGGTGGGGTTTGCCCTGCACCCGCGGTTGATGAAAATGGTGCAGAAAATCGCCCTGCGCCACCTGCGCAAACAAGTGGCGCGCCCTTCCCTGCGCAAGACCCTCACCCCGGACTACACCATCGGCTGTAAGCGCGTGCTGATCTCCAATGACTACTACCCGGCGCTGTCGCGCAGCAACGTCGAGGTGGTCAGCGACACGGTGCTGCGCATCGAAGCGGATGGCGTGATCACGGCCGATGGCATCAAGCACCCGGCCGATTGCCTGATCTTCGGCACCGGTTTCCAGGCCACCGACCCGCTGCCCCGCGATTGCATCATCGGTCGCGACGGCATCGACCTGATGGACGCCTGGCGCGACGGCGCCCACGCGTACAAGGGCACCACCGTGCCGGGTTATCCAAACCTGTTTTTGATCGTTGGGCCGAACACCGGCCTTGGGCATAACTCGATGATTCTGATGATCGAGGCCCAGGTCACCTACATCCTGGATGCCATTACGCAAATGCAGCGCCAGCGCATCGCCACGGTCGAGGTCAAACCCACCGTGGAGCTGGCCTATAACCAGCAGCTGCAAGCCCGGCTCAAGCGCACCATCTGGAACACCGGCGGCTGCCAGAGCTGGTACCTCGACCCGCGCACCGGCAAAAACACCACGTTGTGGCCCGGTTCAACCTGGCGGTTCAAACGTGACACGCGGCACTTCGCGCTCAAGGACTACGTCGCCGAGCCGTTGCCCGCCTCGACACCCCGCCCGGTTTCGACGCCCCACTCCACCGCAGAAGGCAGCCTGTCATGAAGTCATTCAACGGCCGCGTGGCGGCAATCACTGGCGCGGCGTCCGGCATGGGTCGCGCATTGGCCCTGGCGCTGGCACGCGAAGGCTGCCACCTGGCGCTCGCGGACAAGAACAGCCAGGGTTTGGAACAGACCTTGGCGCTGATCAAGACCTCGACGCTGTCCCCGGTGACTATCACCACCCACGTGCTGGATGTGTCCGATCGCCAGGCCATGCACGACTGGGCCGCCCGCTGCGTGGCCGACCACGGTCAGGTCAACCTGATTTTCAACAATGCCGGCGTGGCGCTGTCGAGCACCGTCGAAGGCGTCGACTACGCAGACCTGGAGTGGATCATCGGCATCAACTTCTGGGGCGTGGTGCATGGCACCAAGGCATTTTTGCCGCACCTCAAGGCCAGCGGCGACGGACACGTGGTCAACACCTCCAGTGTGTTCGGCCTGTTTGCCCAGCCCGGCATGAGCGGCTACAACGCGAGCAAGTTTGCGGTGCGCGGCTTTACCGAATCGCTGCGCCAGGAACTCGATCTGCAACGCTGCGGGGTGTCCGCCACCTGTGTACACCCCGGGGGAATCCGTACGGATATCTGCCGCAGCAGCCGCATCGACGCGAACATGACCGGCTTTCTGATCCACAACGAGCAACAGGCCCGCGCCGACTTCGAAAAGCTCTTCATCACCGACGCCGACCAGGCCGCCAAGGTCATCCTGCAGGGCGTGCGCCACAACAAACGCCGCGTGCTGATCGGCCGCGACGCGTATTTCCTCGACCTGCTCGCCCGTTGCCTGCCTGCCGCTTATCAAGCTCTGGTGGTGTTTGCCAGCAAGCGCATGGCGCCCAAACAGCGCACGCAGGTGTTTGAAACCAACGACGAACCTCGTCTCTGAACAGGAGTACCCACGATGCTGCCCATCCGTCGCGATATCCGTTTTGCGTTGCCTGCCGAGCGCATCAAGAACTGGCACGAACAAGGCCCGTTCATCACGCACTTCTTCAACGCACTGTCGCTGTTGTTTCCCCAGGGCGAACTGTTTTTCATGGACAGCGTGCGCCACTACCGCCAGCGCATCGACGATCCGGAGTTGAAAAAGGAGATCCAGGGGTTCATCGGCCAGGAAGCCATGCACAGCCGCGAGCACGTGGCCTATAACGACCTGATGCAAGCTGCCGGCCTACCGGCGCACACCCTGGACCGGCGCCTCAAATTCATCCTCGACCTGCAAAAAAAACACCTGCCACCGTCGTTCAACCTGGCGGTGACCATCGCCCTCGAGCACTACACGGCAATGCTCGCGGAAATCCTGCTGAGCGACCCCACGCGCTTTGGCGAGTCACTCAAGGGCTACCAGCAAATGTGGTACTGGCACGCCCTCGAAGAAACCGAACACAAAGCCGTGGCGTTCGATGTGTGGAACACTGTGATCAAGCCCGGGCCTGGGCGTTACCTGCTGCGCACCGGCACCATGCTGACCACCACGGTGTTGTTCTGGCTGGTGGTGATGGATTTCCACCTGCGCCTGCTGATTGCCGACCGCAAGGCCGGTGGGCACGTGAAGGGCTTCTGGCGCATGCTCAAGTTTCTCTACGGGCCCAAGGGCGTGTTCCCGCGCATGCTGCGGCCATGGCTGCACTACTTCAAACCGAGTTTTCACCCCTGGGACCACGACAACCGCGCGCGGCTGGCGCAAATCGACAAGCTGGTCGAAGAAATCGAGCAAACGCAGCGTGAATTCGCCGCCACGCCAGCTTAATCCCGAGTGGCCGCACGCTCGCGCACAAAGCGCTCCAGCTGATCGCCGGGCAGCGCCTTGCTGAAATACCAGCCCTGAACAAACAGCTCGGTGCCGGTATTGAGGAAGGCCAATTGCTCGGCGGTCTCCACGCCTTCGACCACCACCCCCAGGTTCAGCGCCTCGCAAAAACGCAGCATGCCGGTCAGCACACGGGCGCCTTGGGGGTCGTGCTGGGCCACCACAAAGCTGCGGTCGATCTTGATGAAGTCCACCGGAAACTGGTGCAGATAGCTCAACGCGGAAAACCCGGTGCCGAAGTCGTCGATATAGACCTTGGCGCCAATCGCCTGCAATTTCTGGATCGTCTGGCGTGTGGCCGGAACATCGCGCACCAACGCATCTTCGGTGATCTCCACCGACACTTGCCCATGGGCCTGGGCGAGAATGCCCACCAGGCGCTCGCCATAGGCCGCATTCGTCAGGGTGGTACTGGAGATATTGATGGTCATCGGCAGGGCAAAGCCGATTTTCTTCCAATGCTGGTACTGGCGCACGGCCTGGGAGGCCACCCAGACATCCACGTCCGGCATCAACCGCGCCTGCGCCAGCCACTGCAGAAACTCCCAGGGTGAGTGCACTGTGCCCTGGCTGTCGCGGGCGCGCATCAGTGCTTCGCAGCCAGTGCACAACCCAGTGCGCGTCGAGACCTGAGGCTGGAATTCGAGGTAGAACTCATAGTCGCTGATCTGCTGGATACGGCTCAGCTCGACGGCCTGGCGCGCCAGCACCTTGTGGGATGCCAGCACCGGGTCCAGTTCCAGCAGCCGGCCCTTCTCCTCCAGGCCGCGAAAGGTCATGTCCAGCGACTTGAGGTACACGGTGCTGCCGCCACTGGACTGGCGATGAATGGCGCGCACATAAGGCGCATACACCAGCGTGCCGATGCCCAGTAGCGCCACTTGCAGCACCACGGCCGCCAGGTCGCCGTGGGTACTGAGGTAGGCGTTGAGCAGCACCGGTGCAGTAAACGGCACGCTGGCCACCGCCGGTGACACCCAGCCCAGGTGTACCGCCGTCAGCGCCAGCATGGCATTGAACGCCGGCACCAGTAAAAACGGAATGAACAAGCGCGGATTGAGAATGATCGGCAAGCCGAACAGCAGCACCTCGCTGACATTGAATAACGACAACGGCAGACTGGCCATCGCCAGCAGGCGCATGGACTGGCTCCTGGAAAACAGCAGGATCGCCAGCAACAGGCACAGTGCACCGCCCGACCCACCGATAAACGCGAAACACCCCAGCAGGCCGCTGTTGAGCGCGTATTTGATCGGCTCACCCGCCGCCAGCGCGGCGCCATTGAGCAGCACCGCCTGGTCCAGCACATCGAACAACGGCTGCAGGGCATACGCGCCGTGAATGCCAAAAAACCACAGCACAGAATTCATCAGGGTCACAAACAAACCGCTGCCATAGGGCGATTGCAGCGCATCGAGCACCTGCGGCCCTTGCAGCTGCGCCACGGACGGTATCTGCAACAGCAACGACAACATCGCCACCAGCGACAGCGCAGTGATAGTCCCCGGCACCACCATGTTGATGGTGCCCCGCAGGTTATGGCCCACCAGGTCTTCGTTGACCAGACGCGTCCAGCGAAAGCGATGCAGCCAGGCCACCGCCGGTACATTCAGCAACGGCGAGGCGATGGCGATAAACAGTACAAACGTCGCCGACGCCCGCGGGTAATCGCGCAAGACGAACGTGGCGACCACCACATGCGCCAGGCACAGGAACGCTACCGGCAATTGCGGCAGGCGATACTGGATCGCCAGCATGTAACCAATGGAGGCTGCCACCAACAGCGGGATCACCGAGCTGATCTGGTTATGCAGCCCAGACAAAAAGGCCACCACCTGCGGATCAAACCCCAGCGCCTTGGCGCACTCGGAAAGAATCAGGAAACCGGCCGACACCAGCAAACACGGCAAAATCCACAACAGGCCTTCACGGATGGCCCGTAACGATTCCGTGCTGGCCAAGGCCGCAAGGCGCTGGGTGAGGAAAAGTTTGAACAGCGTTTGCGCCATGACCCGTCCCCCTGCCCATCGCCCTCTGCCCGTGGTCGGCAGCCTCGAAATCCCCTGCAACGCTACACGGCCAGAGACCGGGAGCGAAAGGCTTTTGCCGTGACACGCGCAATTATTCAGAATTAATTTAACCCCCCTGATCCTTGTTGGTCAGGGTGAGTTAGCCCATCCTTTGCAGCTTAATTCTCGAACGGACTCGAGCCCAGGCCTTGCTCCCTGTGCTTTATACGCCATCAAGGTGCCTGCCGATGCGAGCAATCCTGCCGCTGACCTTTGTATTACTGGGTTTTTCAAGCGCCGCCGTCTACGCCAGCGTTACAGATTTTCCTGACGCCCAGGCCAGCGGTCCTGCTCGCCTCAAATGGATGGTCGGCGCCCCGCCGCCGCCGGACCGCACCGTGCGTTTTGACGATGGCAGCTATTTTCGCTTCCCCGCCATGCGCTGGCGAACTGGAGCCGGCTGGGCAGTGAACAGGACGCCTATTTCACCGTGGACTCCATCGGCACACCGTTTGCCGGTGGCGGCTTGAACGCCGGGCTGCGGGACATGGCCCGTTTCGGTGAAATGCTGCGCAATGGCGGCAGCTTCAATGGCCAGCAGATCGTGCCTGAAAGCGTGGTCAAGGATATTCGCCAGGGCGGCGATAAAGAGGCTTTTGCCAAGGCAGGCTATAGTCAACTCAAGGGATGGAGTTATCGTGCCATGTGGTGGGTCACTCACAACCCCGATGGCGCCTATATGGCCCGCGGCGTCCACGGCCAGAGTATCTACATCCACCCCGCGGCCGAGATGGTGATTGTGCGCTTTGCCTCCCATCCGGTTGCGGCCAGTGCCGCGAACGACGGTGTCACCTTGCCGGCCTATGCGGCCCTGGCACGCTACCTGCTCGAAAACCCGAGCACCTGAGCAACATCCATCATCGGGCAACATGATCTGCGCCAAGTCGTGAGCCCTCCTCAAAATGTACTATCGGCGTGTTTTGGCTCCCGTAGGAAACGGAGCCCAACATCAAGGAGAACTGTTCAAGATGCAATACAAGCTGTCCCACAACCTGCGTCCACTGATGTTCAACGCCCTGCTGTGGGTCGTCGGCGTCACTTTGTTGTTCATGGCAAGAAATGCCATCGAACACCTCACCGGACCCGTCGAAGAAACCTGGCTGGACTTGGACCTGGCAGTGATGCTGGGTGCCTACCTGTTATTTTTCTTGCTTGAGCCGATACGAAATCGCATAAGCCGCCGCTTTCGCAAATACCTGCGACGCTGAACACCTCACCACAGGCCCGCTACCGGCGCCCAAGCCCCCAGGAGTTTTACCTTGTCCCAACCCGGCGATAACCACCAGCGCGCCCTGGACAGATTCTTGACCGAACATCCGGAGGTGGCCACGCAACTGGACACCCTGAACCCGCTGGCCGCTCAGGCCAAGCGCGAAACCCTGGAGCAGTATCGCGCCGAACGCCTGCATGAAGCCTTCGAAGCCGAAGCTGAACGACAGAACCTGTTTGCCTGGGAGCTGACACTCAAGTTGACGGCCGATTCACCCGAGGCCTTCGAAGCCCAGCGCCTTGAAGTGCACAAGGAAGTCGCACAAATGGCCGGGTTGAGCTGGGCCGACTACTGCCAACTGCATGGCCTGGCCCATTGAGCGTTGGGTTACAGCCACCCGCGTCGAGGGTGGCTGGCTATCGCCTCGCGTAACTCGGCGACGCTCAGCACTCGGCGTTCAGGGTCAACCGCCAGGGCCGAGCGCAAGGCTGGCCAGCAGCGCTTGGGCAGTTGCCGAGGCCGAACCAACGCGTGCATGGGCTGACATCCACCCAGGCGTTGCCCATGGGCCAGCTCGTACACGACGCAAGCCACGCCATACAGGTCGGCGGCGGCGCTCAGCGCCCCGCCGGCGAGTAATTCCGGGGCAACATACGCGGGTGTCCACGCGTTGAAACGGTCGCGATTCAAACTCGGCAACCCCGCCGCCCCCGGCACTTGCTGATGGCCCAGGCCGAAATCAAACAACCGCACACCTTCTTCGCTGACCATGACATTGGCGGGTTTGATATCGCCGTGCAGTACGTTCTGCTGATGGATGTAAACCAGTGCATCCAAAAGCTGTAGGATCATCGGTTGCAGTTCTCGCCAGGGCAAACCGGCGGGGCACTCGGGCAGCAGCCGGTCAAGCGTGATGCCATGCATCAATTCCATCGTGAAAAACGCGGCCTGGCTGGTTGTATCAACCTCGAAGGAAAATGCCCGCACCACACCGTGGTGGCGCAGGCTGCGGGTCAGGGAAAACTCGCTGTAGAGCAGCACATGCGCGTCCGGGCACTGAGACAAAGTCTCGCCCAAAAGCTTGATTGCCACGCTGGAGCAGGACGCACCAAATTGCTCGTGCAACAAGTCACGAGCGCGATAAACCACGCCCATCCCGCCCCTGCCCAATTCGCGTTCGAGGTGATAACGCCCGGCGAGTAAGCCTGGCGCCATTGATGTGTCATTCATGGCTGTACCACCACGGCGGTCAAATCATCCCGCGCGGGCCTGCGCAATACCGTTGCAAATAAACGGTCGACCACCTGCTGCGGCGTGCCCACGCTCAACGCACGCCCCAGGTCAGCGTGACTGAGCGCCTGATACAACCCATCGCTGGCCAGCAGAAATACGTCCCCTGGCCGGGTGCTGAGCTCCAGCACCTCAAGCTGCAGCAGCGCTCGCGCACCGATGGCCCGGGTCAATGCCCTGGCCTCCGGGTGGGCCCGAGCTTGCGCCACACTCAATTGGCGCTCATCCATGAGGCGCTGCTGCAGTGAATGATCGCGCGATAATTGGTAAAGCCTTCGCTCGCGCCACAGATAACATCGACTGTCCCCCGCCCACACACAGGCGGCACGCCCCTGCTCAAGCAGCAATGCCACCACCGTACTGCCCATCGTGACGTCGCCGTGCGCGTCAGACCTGATACCCGCCTTCGCCAACTGCTGGCTGACGTGTTGCAAACGTTGCCGAGCCGCGTTGACGCGTTGATCAAGGTTACCCGTGGCAGACAATGAAGCGAGACTGCGAACCACCCACTGGCTGGCCACATCACCGCCCTGGTGACCGCCCATGCCATCCGCCACGGCCCAACAGCTTTGCCGCGGACCGTCCAGGAACGCATCCTCGTTACGCGACCGGGCCTGGCCCTGTTGTGTGCGCCCGGCACTGCGCCACTCAATAGGCCGACTGCTCACAGTTGCTCAGGCAGGCGGAAAGTGCGCCACGCCTCCATGTCAAACGGGCTGGGCGTACGCTGACTGGTCAACAGGTAATTGGCCCGCAGCCCGGCAAGGTCGGCCTTGAATATCAGCGCGTTCCTGCCGCTCGCCGGCTCTCGCTGCATCAAGTCAAAAAACCTGAACAACGACCAGGCGCCGGTATCTTTCTCGATACCCAGGGGGCGTTGCTCCGTGCCCCGCTCCAGTACCAGGCTGCTGCGACCGTTGTCGGCCTCCATCGGCCAATCAAACACCATGGGCACGATGGGTCCATGGCGATATTCCAGCTGTTTATCGCCAAAGCGCAGGGTCGCCCGACTGACCGACTGATCCAGGCTGTAGGGCGCCACGGTAAATCGAACCGACACCTCACCCTGCGGTTCAGTGAAAAACACCTGGCGGATAACCTCGGCTTTCGTCAGTTGATCGAGCACCGAACGCGAGACCGGCAACCCACTGCCATCCAGACCACGCAACCTGTAACGGTTGCCGTCAACACTGACGAAAGGCCGCAGGTAGCTTTCATAAAAGCGCGCCATGACGCCCTGGGGTTTGAAGAACGCTTGAAAGTCATTGAGGGCGACATCGCTGCTCGCATGAGCATTGAACGGGTAACGCTGGCGGATCGCCTTGGCATACAGCCCATACACCTCACTGTGATAGCGCTGGTTGACGTGCGCATAGGCCCCGTCCAACAAGTGACGCCAGCTGTTGTCAGCCACCCCCTCAAACCAGCCTGCGAGCGGCAACGGTAACCGTGCAGCAGCGTCACGCAGAGTGCCGAGCACATCCTGCTGCCCCTCCATTCGCCGCTTTACCCGTTGAAAAGCCGCCTGCTCGGGCGAGCTTTCGCGGTTGAGCGCAGCCAGTTGCAGGTGCAACTCGTCGAGCAACCGCAATGCCTGCGTCAACTCGACGCCAGGGTTGTGCTGCTCGTCGAGCAACTGGTGCAATGGCTCAAAGCGTCGTTGCAACGCTCGGCGGGCAGAGTCTGGAAGGACGACCTTCGCCCCTTCAGCCACAGCCGTCTGAGCGATCACCCCCAACGCTCCCGTCTGAGCGGGTACGTTGGCCAAAGGGTCATGACCGGGCAGCAAACGCGTGTTTTCACGCAACAGCAGCAACAATTGCATCAGCGGCGACTGGGCTGACGTCAAGCCCGCGAGCTGTTCGGCATCCTGCCTGAGGCTGTCGCTCTGTTGCAGGCTGACACGGCCAAGGGCGGCACTCCAGGTATCGGCATACTCACTGAAATAGCGCTGCTGCAGCTCAATCATCAGCCGCCGCAAATCCATGACACTGAGGTCGGCGCCCTCCCCCAATACCCAGTTGTCCTGTGCAATGGCATTCACCAGCCGCGGCCCCTGTGCCTCAAAGTACTGCCAATACCTTTTGGTGTAGAAACCGGGAATAGGTGGATCAATGGCCGCGAATACCTTGCCCTCGACAAGCCGCAAAGGCTCGAGGTTGCGTGACTGTTCGCGCAACGCCCGGTAAACCACATCCGCCAGGGACTCACCCCGCAGTGCTTCGCGAGCCTTGGCCACAAGGGCTTCATCGAGCGGCGCAATGAACGGTTGCTCAAGCAGCCGCGCCAAGTGTTCATTCAGGCGTTTGTGCACCGATGCGTCACCTGGATAACGCGCAGACCAATGGTCTGCCATATGCTGTGCCAGCCACCCGGTATCACGGCGCTCCCGCAGATTGAGCATCAGGTAGGCGCGCAGGTTTTCCAGCAGTCGTTCGCGATTGCCAAGGTTGGTGCGAACTTGCTCCTCGAGCAGCACTGTTAGGCGGTCCAGTAACAGCTGCTGCACGGCCAGCTGATACGCGTGGGTCAAGGGTGGACGGCTCAAATCACCCTGAAAAAGGCCGGCGCGCTCGATAAACCGTGCATCTTCTGTTGCAGGGAAAACCTGCGTCGCCGCCCAGCGGGCATCCAACAGCGCCAGCAGTGTGAGGGTGTCGTCAGCATTCTGCGCAGCGGGGCCAGGTTGCACCGCCAGTGCAGCCACTTGCGTCAGGCGCTGCTGGTTGACGGTGTAGCTGTGCGTCCACAGCCACCCTGCGCCCCCGATAACCAGCACAACGGCCATGGCCAGTAACCCCTGGCGCAAATGGATGCGCCGTTGCTCCGGGGTCTGCAGACCGGCGAGGTCTGCCTCGGCAAAGATCACCCGACTGAACAGGCCCTGCACGAAATGACTGTGCCTGTCGCCGGCGCAGGTCAAATAGAAGCCCCGCAACCCGCTGATGCGCTGATAACGATGGGCGGAAAAAGCCGACTCCACGAACAGGCACAAACGCTCGCCGAGTTGCGCCGCCTGCTGGGGGAAGTCGAGCATAAGGCCACGGCGCTCGACATTACGCTCCTGATGCAATCGTGTAATCAGTTCACCGCTCAAACGCTGCAGCAGCTCGTCGAACGCGCGGCGCACCTGTGCGATGTCGACGCCGCCCTTGCCAACATCGAGTGGCTGGCCAAGCACGCTTTCTGCCTCCTCTCCCTGGGGCGCATCGAAAAATTCGGCAAACCCCGGCACGCGGTCAGCCTGGGTCAGCACCAGATACACGGGAACGTCCACGTGCAACGTTTGCTGGACCTCTTGCAGGCGCGAGTGCACCTGGCGAGCCTGCAGGTCCAGATCGTGCTCGTTACGGCCCAACAATGTTTCGACCGACAAAGCCACCACCACGCCATTAAGCGGGCGCACTCGGCGCCGCTGCCTGAGCAGACGCAACAGCATCGACCAGCCGGCGGCGTCCAGCGTGCTGTCAGGTTGTGTCAGGTAACGCCCGGGGGTATCGATAAGTACGCTTTCGCCAGCGAAATGCCATTGCGCATGAGCCGTGCCTCCCACTGGCATTGCTTCTACTCGGTCAAATGGCAGCTGTAAGCCCGCCGCCGCCAACAGCCGCGTTTTGCCGCTGGCTTGCTCGCCGATCAACAAGTACCAGGGCAAGTTATTACGCCATCGCTGGTTATGCCCTGCGTATCGCGGCGAGGTTTTCAAGCGCTGGAGGGCCTCTTTGAAGCGACCGCGTACCTGTCGCTGCTCGTCCTCAACCCATCCCAGTTGTTCATGGTGTGCCTGGCGTTCAGGTCTCTTGAGCTCAACTGCCCGGCGTACGCCGACGAGGACCATTGCCAGCCCCCACAGCAGAAACAACACGCTGATGGTGACCAGGCGCGCACTCGCGCCTTGCCAGAAGCGGTGATCATCCACGGCCAGCAGCGGCCCGAAACACCACACCAACGCCGCGCAGGAAAGCACCAGCAACAAGCTCCAGACCCAAATCGTGCCCAGCACGGTGCGCGCGTTCTTGAGGAATGCGTTCATTCATTGCTCCCAGCGTTTACAAGGGCGTCTGAGTCAGTTCCGACGCCGAAAATTGAAAGGGTTGCAGCGCCCTCGTGGCTTCTTCGCCCAGTCGCCAGGCAAATCCTGTGTACATCGCCAGCAAACAGGCCAGGGTAAAGACTGCGACCCAAGTCACCGGGATAACGGGGAGCCGTTTACGGCGCGCACGCCCTGCTCGCGTGGGCTGCAAAGGCGCCGACAGTGGCTCGCCTCGCACGTGCCTGATCTGTCGGTACAAGGCATCACGCACGGCTTCAAGTTGGCTGACACCTCGCTCCATGATTCGGTATTTGCCTTCGAATCCGAGGGAGAGGCACAGGTACATCAGTTCCAGCATTGCCAGGTGCTTGACCGGGTCGCGGGACAGCCGCTCCAACAGTTGGAAAACCTTCTCCCCACCGAAGGTTTCGTTGTGAAAGCGGCTCAACAGGCTCATCTTCGACCAGTCGCTGCGGCTGCCCCACGCCGTAGTGACTACAGCTTCATCGACGACGCTGCACAACACATAGCGGGCAGACATCACCTGGCTGCTCTCGACACCACTCTGCAACGCGCGGGCTTCAAACTGAGTGACCGCCAATGCCATTCTGTCGTTGACCGTGCCCAAGCTTTCGCGGCCAGAGGCGCTTTTGAGCTGAACCACTTGCGACAACAACGCCCATGCGGCCTCAACGAGAGAGTTGAACCCCATCTTGAAGCGCGGGGTACCTTGCTCGTGGGCGGCGTAGATCATTCGATCTTCCAACTGCTCAAAGCGTGGCGGCGCAGGGAAGTCCGTGATCGGGCCGTGGCCCGGCCCACGGCCCTGATGGTCGAGCAAAACAGTCTTTTCATCCTGCAGGTATTCACTGTCCATTGTGTTCAGTTCCTGATGGCCCAGAAGTTGAGTTCGAGCGCTGTAAATTCACCGCCTACATGGAAGGCAAACCCACCCGACTGCTCCAGCTGCGTGATGTCGCGGGCACTCAGATCCAGCATGAAATAGGTTTTGCCTGCATGAAACGGAATCTGCCGTGGCGCCACAGGCAACGGTCTGACCTTGATTCCCGCCAGGTGCAAGTTGACCAGCTCGCGTATGCGCTCCACCGGCCCGACCTTCAAATGCGAAGGCAGGCGATGGCGCAATTCCTCCGAATCACACTGAGCAGTGGCCGCCAAAATAAACGTCGCAGTGCCGAGCAATTTCAGGTCGCTCACCGGGCATACCAACACCCCGTATTGGCGTTGCTGCAACGCCAACTCGATGGCGTGTTGCTCAAGCACCATTGACAGCACGCCACGCACGCCCTCCATCAACCCGCGAAAACTTTCACCTTGGTCTTCATGTCGATAACGCACATCCAGGTGAGCACGTTTGCTGTCGTTGGCGAACGTTGATAACTCACCGAACAGCGACAGTAATGCCCGGAACAAGGCTTGCGGGCGAACGTGGGTCTGGCTCAGGCAGTGACGCAATTCCAACTCGGTACGATTGATCAATTGCAGCATCAGAAAGTCGCCTATTTCCGTACCTGCGGCGGTGCCTTCACCCCGAATACGCGCTGCAATGGCATCCCCACGGCTGGAGAGCAAGCTGATCACCTCCTTGAGGCACGACGGCAAATAGCCGTGGCCCTGAAGAAAAATGAAGGATGGAATGAAGTCGGCATCCAGGCTCACGCCGCCTGCATCGGTCGACTCCAGCACTTGAGCAACCTTGAGTTTGACGAAACTCTGCTCGCTTGGAGGGTCGCCCAGCAGCAGACGCAGGTCAGGACGCGCGCAACTGATGTGACAACGGGAGTCGACGCCGGCATTCGAATCCCCCACCTCAATGTCACACGCCAGATAGCGGGCCAGGACGTCGGTTTGCTGCTGGCGGCGAACTTCGTTCTGATTGCCGGTATCCAGCGGCAGCGCGAGATAAATCGGCTGTTTGCCGGCGTTGGCGGGCACCTGCAAGACCAGCGGCTCCATCGCCCCGCCCAACTCGAACAGACTACCGTCCGGCAATACGCCACTGGCCTGGTTGACCACCACCTTGCCGAAATTGAGGTATTGCAAATCGACTTCCAGCGTCAGAAACCCCCACGCATCAGCCCCCAGCAAGCGCGTCCGATTGAGCTGCTGGTGGTAATAGCGATCGTTGTGCTGCAAATGCTGCGGCCGTAACAGCATGCCTTCCTGCCAGATGACTTTATGAACCTGCATATCACTCGGACTCCTGGCCATGCATGGACGACGAAACACGAATACCGGCCTGGTCCAGCACAAGATCGGCACGGGTTAACTGCTGCGCGGTAATGGGCACGACCCACCGCCATTGAACATGGGGCAGATCTCGATAGGCTGCCAACACGCCCAAGAAACGCGTGCCGGGCTCGAGCCCGAGCTTGAGCGCCAGCCGCTCACCCGGTCGCAGTTCAAGTTCCTCACTGCCCAGCCAGTCCTTGGGCAGCGACTGCTCGGCATTGCTGTACAGACTGAAGAAGTCCGCATTCTCAAACGCCACGGCGTGACGCAATTCAATCAAGTGCACCACCACCGGAGACGGCCTGCCGTGCAGGTCGGGGTTGACTTGCTCGCTGGCGGCCAGCGCCATGTCCAACTTGGTCAAGGTAGAAAACGGCGATAGGCTGCTGCAGCCGGCCAACAGGCCGAGCAAAAGCAGCGTTGTTGCAAGCGCGACTCGAAACATAATGTTCATCCTGGATAATCGACGTGCAGGGTTGAGATCAAGCGCACCTGCTCTTCGTAAGCCTTGGCGAAGTCACTGCCCGGCAGGCGATCGGTGAACTGCTCATCCTCGAGCAAACGCTGGTAGTGACGCTGATAAGCCCGCCAATACCCACCGTCGGTAAAAAATCGGCGCCGTTGCCCCTGGTATTCGAAGCATGTCAGCAGATGACCCGGGGCAAAGCTGCTGCGCGTAGCGCGCAGTGCATTGCGGCAGGCCGCCAGTAACGCAACCTGATGGACTTGCATATCCCGGTGGGCCTGGATGATGGCGTGTTCGGCCGGCAACTGGCCAAGATCCTCGGTGCCCAGCAGCACCGCCATTGCGGCATCGGTTTCGACGCTGTCTCTCAAAGGGCTCCGGCGCCTTTGCAGCGTCTCGAAAAGCGGCAGATTCAGCTCGCTTTTGAGCTCTTCGCAAATCCGCAGGCTTTGTTGCAGACCTTCTACCTCCATACGCAGCAGGCGCGCTGCTCTGATCGCCAACGCCTCGCGACCCGTCGCATCAAGGGCTTCCAGGCTAATACCCAGTGCTGTCGCAAACCGCCCCCAAAAAACGTCGCTGCCCGCTGCTGGCATCGCATCGGAGCGAACCGGGACGGCTTCCTGAGCGGGTTCGGCGCGTCGGGGTAACGTCAGATGGTCCCTATTGGTCACCCGATCGTCGGCCCACGGACCCGACGTGCCGCTCCCATCTGCCAATGCCTCCAGGTCCTGCGACGTGGTCTGACGCTGCTGCTCGACGTCGAGCGCTTGAATTGGGTCCAGCGCCAGGTAGGCATCATCGGGAATCAGCCCTGTGTTGGCGTCCCATTGCTCACCGCAAGACTGCGTCAACGCCACCAGTTTTGCCCGAATCGACAAGGTTCCCAGTTGAAAAATGTCGCCATCACTGATCAATCGCGCCTGCCCCTTGCGCAGACGTTCGGCGCTGCCGGCTACACCGATTCCGTTGCTGCTGATATCCGTCAACAGGTACTGGCCCTCACGATAGGCGACCAAACCATGGTGGCTGGAGAGCAGACGGCTGGCGTCCGGAATCACCCAGTCACACCCGGCACCACGACCGATCACGCCGCCTGCAGCGCAAAATAGCTTGCGCGCCGTGGGTGCGCGGCTTCCGTCCTCGGTACCCAAAAGCTCAAACACAAGTTGCATGGTCAGCTTCTCCCCTTTCACTGGCCACGATTGATCGACTTGGGCTCACCCAGCGGGCGGTAGTCAGCGTCGTCAAACACGTAATTGGCGCTGCAGCCACTCAGCAGACACAACACAAGCACAACGGCTTGCCACGGACGATCAGGCATCACGTTTCTCCCACAGAAATAAGCTTGCCCTGCTCGATACGGCACAGGCGTCGGTCATGCATGGCAATGCACAAAAGCACACTTCAGCCCTCGCCTCTGGCATCGTCGAAAGGAATGTTCAGGCGCGCGAGACGATAGAGCAGCGTGCGCCGAGCAACCCCCAGTTCACGGGCAGTGCGGGTTCGATTGCCACGGTTCTTGTGCAAGCAATCAATCAGAAATACGCGTTCCACTCGCTCCATACGCTGGCGTAGCGTCACATCAACGGCATCGGTCGCATCCGGGGCCAGTGGCAACGACAAATGCGCCGGCAGAATCACACCGTCGTCACACAGCAGCACTGCGCGTTCCACCAGACACTTGAGCTCGCGGACATTGCCGGGAAAGCCATGGCTCGACAGTTGATCAAGGGCGGTATTGGACCAATCGACAGGCGCCCGCCCCAGCGCAGCGCACGCCTTGTCGGCGAAGTGCCGCGCCAGCTGCAACACATCGCCATCGCGTTCACGCAGGGCAGGCAATTGAATGGGGAACTGTGCGAGCCGGTAATAAAGGTCTTCACGAAAACTGCCTTGCGCCACCATTGCAGCGAGGTCGCGGTGGGTCGCGGCAATGATGCGCACGTCAACCTTATGCGCGACGCTGGCGCCCAACGGGCGGATCTCGCCCTCCTGCAAGACCCGCAGCAACTTGGCCTGCAATGACAGCGGCATGTCGCCGATTTCATCCAGCAGCAACGTACCGCCATGCGCGGCGTCGAACAGCCCCGCATAGTTGCGCTCGGCACCGGTGAATGCCCCTTTGCGGTAGCCAAACAGTTCGCTCTCGAGCAAACCTTCTGGAAACGCAGCGCAATTTTGCACCACGAATGCCTGGGCACTGCGTGGCCCGGCCGTGTGAATCGCCCGCGCCACGACCTCTTTGCCGGTGCCGGTCTCACCACGCAACAGCACCGTATAAGGGGTCTGCAGGACTTTGCCGATCAGGTGGCAGGTTTCTTCCATCGCAGCGCTGTTGCCGATCAAGCCATAGGCCCCTGCAGTCGACCCACCGCGCGGTGAACGGGCAATGGCTGGCGCCGGTTGCATGCGACGCAGCATAAGCAGTTGGTTCACGGCGAAACTGCCGAATTGACCCAGCGATGGCGCGTAACCCAGCAGTGGCGTCACACGCCAGCTCGCGCACAGGAGTACGCCTGTGACGGCATTGGTGCGGTTGAACAGCGGAACACACAATAGCGCACGCCAGGGCGCCCGCGCTGTCGGCAAAAAGCCGCTGTCATAGAGGCTGCTTCCCACGTCATCAAGCCCCAGGCAACAACGCGTTCTCAGGACGTAGTGCAACAGCTGTTGGTTTTTCTCTGCCGGACGTGAAGTCGGTTCGCCGCCCGGCAGCGCCTCAGGCAAATGTTGAGCAATAAGCTCGAATTGGCCAGTCTCCTCATCCACCAGATATAGTTGAGTGAGCTCGCACTGGCTCAGGTGCGCAGCGCTCACAGCACATAGGCCTGGCAACGTCGTCGGGTCACTTTCCTGGCTCACGCGCGTGAAGCCGTCCAGCAAGGCGGCGGCGTACACCAGCGGTTCGGCCACTTGGGTAAACATAGCGTTCGTCATTGGCCGAACTCACAGCTGGGCAGGCCATTGCCATCCAACCCTGCATGCACCCACGACAAGGATTCATACGTGGCCATGGCACTCAGAACGCGATCGACCATTTGCGGCAGCAAGTAGCGCTCGATCCATTGATCGATGTACCGCGCACCACTGTCACGGTCCGCGCAGCGCTCGGCCATGTGCGCGATCAGCTCAGGGGAACACGTCAGGGCCAACTTGCGCCGATGCAACCGCTCACCGAGGCTTGCCAGTTTGAGCCTTACCACCTCATGCAGGACTGGACCGGCAATCGGGTAATACGGCACGACACGCATCCGGGCCAGCAGGGCCGATTTGAAGTGGCTACGCAACACGGGCTGTATAGCGTCCTGCAACACCTGGGCCTCAGGCCGCCGACCGTTTTCACACAGTTCGTTGATGCAGTCGCTGCCAAGGTTGGAAGTCATCAGGATCAGCGTGTTGCGAAAATCTATTTCTCTGCCTTCACCATCGTTGGCGCGGCCCTTGTCAAAGACCTGATAAAACAGGTTCAACACCTCGGGGTCGGCTTTCTCGACCTCGTCGAGCAGTACCACTGAATAAGGCCGCTTGCGCACAGCCTCGGTCAGGACTCCACCTTCGCCATAACCGACGTAGCCCGGTGGCGCACCGATCAAACGGGACAGCGCGTGTTTCTCCTGGTATTCCGACATATTGATGGTGGTCACGAACCGCTCACCGCCATACAAAAGCTGCGCCAATGCCAGCGCTGTTTCGGTTTTGCCGACGCCACTGGGGCCCACCAGCAGAAACACACCCACCGGCGCATCCGCGTTGTTGAGGCCCGCAGCAACCGCCCGCAAGGCACGATCAAGCACCTGCACGGCGTGCTCCTGCCCCAGAATGCGCGTGCGCAGGGCAGCAGCAAGGCTCAATACCTTTTCGTTGGGCTCCAGCGCCAGCTGCTCAACCGGAATGCCGGTCCAGGCACTGACCACCTCGGCGATCAAACGCGGGCATACCTCAAGTTTGTCCGATGACTGGCCAGCCTGTTGAATCCGCTGCTGCTCCACTACCTGACGTTCCTGCTCGATGGCGTCCAAGCGTCGGCCCAGCGCTTGCAATGCCTGAGCATCCACCGGCAGCCCCGCCTCGGCGTCCCGGCTTAACGCCTCATGTTGCCGCCTGCCTTCCGCCCGTTCCGCGTGCAGGTTCTGCAGCGCCTCAGGGGGCATTGCCTGACGCGTGCGCACTCGTGCGCAGGCGGTGTCCAGCACATCCACGGCCTTGTCCGGCAGCTGGCGGCCCGCCAGATAACGAGCGCTCAGGTGTGCCGCCGCTACGACGGCATCATCTCGGACGTAGACACCATGGCTTGCCTCATACACCGGAACCAGGCCGCGCAGGATCGACACGGCTTCCTCGACACTCGGCTCACCGACCAGCACTGGCTGGAAACGACGCGCCAATGCCGGGTCTTTCTCAATGTATTGCTTGTATTCCGACCAGGTGGTGGCCGCAATGGTGCGCAGAGCGCCTCGAGCCAACGCAGGCTTAAGCAGATTGGCCGCGTCGGAACCCCCTGCCGGGCCTCCTGCGCCGACCAGCGTATGGGCTTCATCGATAAACAGGATCACGGCCTGCGGCGAGGCGTTGACTTCATCAATCACGCCTTTGAGCCGCCGCTCGAACTCGCCCTTGAGGCTGGCACCCGCTTGCAGGAGCCCCATGTCCAGGGTCAGTACGCGAACAGCCTTGAGGGCATCGGGCACCTGCGAAGCGACAATTTTCAGCGCAAGGCCTTCGACAATCGCTGTTTTGCCTACCCCGGCCTCCCCGACCAGGATCGGGTTGTTCTTGCGGCGTCGCACAAGAATGTCAATCAGTTGCCGAATTTCACCGTCGCGACACAGCACCGGATCAATCAGGCCTTCACGCGCCTGGCCTGTGAGGTCATGCGTAAAACGCTGCAACAACGATTCTGTCGGCAAAGGTTCGGCCGCAGGTGCCTGGCTGGCGAGAAAATCCCGTACACGCTCTGCATCCAGGCGGCCCAGCACGGCCTGATAGCCAGCACCGGCGTACTCCAGCGGATGACGCAACAGCGCCAGCAGCAGGGCGCCGTCATCCACAAAGCGTTGCCCCAGCTCGAGATGGGCAACCATCAACGCTTGTTGCAACCAATGCACCAGCGCCTGAGAGAAGACCGGATTACGGGTTGCACTCTGCTCACTTCTTGGCTGCAACGTTGCTTGCAACTCGCTCATCGGCACATCAGCGTCGGCCAGGGCCTTGGCCAGCAGGCCGCCGGGCTGCTCAAGCAAGGCAAGCAGCAGGTCTTCGACGAGTACTTCTCGGCCACCGCGGTTTACACAACGTTCCGAGGAACGCTCCAGGTCGCGACGTACCTGGATTGTCAGCGTGCGTATAAGCTGTTGCAGGTCCACATTGATCATAATCACCCGTCCCTAATGAAAGTTGCCAGCAAACGTGACCACACCGTCGGCTTGCTCATGGTCCAACCAACTGGTCCAGCCCAGGCGACAGACATTGCGCGCGCCAATGTGCAGGGCTCTGATTTCACCGGCGGCAAGCACCAGGCGCAGGTCGTATTCCAACGGGTCTCGCGTGGTTAACTGCACCAGTGAACACAGGGGCTGGTAGCCCTTCCCCGTGGGCAGGAACGCATGAAACTGCTGCCAGCTCAGCGCCAGGACATGCACCCTGAACTTCCCGCTGCGGTCGCTGACCTGATGCCCCAGCACCAGGTCCTCACCGAGTTCGCAGCGGGTGATACCGAGGCTATTGCGCTGAAAATGGGCAACCTCCACACGGCGCTCAACCCATTGTTCGATGAACACCGGGGCATGCTTGAAGTAGTACCGCAGCACGGCTTCGATCAAGGCGGCCGAATGCACGCGCAAGCTCAACAGCCCCAGGTAAGGCAACAGGCGTTTGCAGTCCAGTTGCGTGGTACCTCGTATCGCGTTGCCACCCAGGCCGATCAGCGCAAACATCTGCTCCGAGAACGCATCGCTCGCGCCAGTCTGGAAACACGCTCGATAGCGATATTTACGCCAGATCGGCCACATCAGCCGATGCAGTCGGTGGTGGAATAGGTCGAGGAAGTCACGAGTGGGGTTACCTCCGGACAGCTCGCCAAACGCCTGCTCTGCATAGAACGCTGGCAGCGGTGACCCGGCCCCGACCAAACCCAATATGTTGAGCCGCAGGCGAGCGCGTAATTGCCCGCGCTCCATAAAGAACGCCACGCGATCGATATCGTGTCCGGCAAACCCCAGACCTGGATTGGCCTGAAATTCCAACAGGTCGTAGAGCGCGTCTTCACCCATCAGCGGATGAGCTTCGCGCAATCGCTCAATCACCTGCTCAATTGCCTGGAACAGTGTGTACTCACGAATGCCGCAACAGAGCGCATTCAAAGCAGGGGCTGTTGCCCCATGCGGGATGGCCATAGGTACACGTCTCCTTGTGTGCTGATGACTCGTAACTCGTGATAAGAGTTGAGGCTGGCGTAGAGCGCAAAGAACTCATTGAGGACCGAGGCGAACACAAACAGATCGCCCTGACCGAGAAACCCCTGGGGGTCGACTGTCAATTCCACACGTAGGCCGCGAATGGGCAACCCACGGTGCAGTTGGTCAACCGGCTCATGGAGAATGGACTGCAGCGCACCGAGTCTTGTCTGACTGACCTTTTGCGCCTGCCGATCGTGATAGCGCGGCAGGTCATAGGTTTCGAGAATCACTTTCAAGGCATTGATATCGGTCAACGACAGATAGTTGAGCGACATATTGCTGATCAGCTTCCACAGGAAATCCTGGTCCAGCGGCGGCGCGAAGCTCGCCGTTGGTGCGGTGATGTTGCGAAACGTCAGTGATTCCGGTGCCTGCTCGCAGGGTTGGTTGATGTCGCCTGGCTGCAACTGCCGAGGCAGGTTGCAGTTGGTGCAAGTCATTTCTATCGACAACGTTTCCTGGTCTTTACCTTCGCGACTGCCAAACCCCATCCAGGTGTCGAGCCCCCCATGCTGCTGCGACGAGCGCTGGCGAATGCTGTAGCTGGCCGGCGCTGTAGCTCGGTCAACCCCCCAGTCATGCTCAAAGGATTCGAACGGCACATAGGCCTGGTAACCCAACCCGCCAGGGCGCCAGCCAGTGACACTGTCGACGGAAAACACGGCGGCATTGCCCGGGGTATATTCCCCTGGCACCAGAAGGTACTCATCCTCTTTTCCATTCAGGCGAATGGG
Organism: Pseudomonas sp. NFX183; assembly: GCF_047943075.1. Taxonomy (NCBI): domain Bacteria; kingdom Pseudomonadati; phylum Pseudomonadota; class Gammaproteobacteria; order Pseudomonadales; family Pseudomonadaceae; genus Pseudomonas; species Pseudomonas sp. NFX183. Next base: position 5,852,168 of record NZ_CP181333.1, read on the forward strand.
GACCGCATCATGTTTGAACAAGTTGGCAATGGGCGTGCAATACAACTTCACGTTGTCCAGCGTGGGCTGTTGCAGTGCGTGCCCGTGGGCGCGCAGTTCAAAGCGCAGCACCATGCCACGGACCTGGCCGAGCTGTTCAGGGGCAAGTGTGTGCAGGACACTCAGCCCATCGATATCGACAAACAGGTACTTTTCGGGAAAGGCGAAGTACTCCTGCAAATGGCGGTAACCGCGAAACGTATTCTGTGGATACGGTATCAACGCCTCGTCTTGCGAAAACCCCACCGGCTTGACCTGGGCAGCGCCCAGCCGCACCGTCATCGGTTGCCCATCGTTGCCCTTGACCGGCCCCCCTTCGCCATCCAGTAACAGCAAGTGAATGCCATCCAGATGTCGCAGCAAACTGAGGTAGAGCCCCTGGCTGATGTAGCGGTCGCCCGACAGGTGCAGTCGCAGTGAGTCAAAGGTTAACTGGCCGAAGTTACCCTCGACGCTCATGTCCAGGTGCAAATCCAACCATGCCCCGTCACCCTGACACTTGAAGTCCAGACCTGTGAGTTGCAGTGGCATGACATCAGTGGTGTAGCACGTCCTGAAGCGACACCGCTCACCCTGGATAAGAACACTTTCTACCGCCGTATCACGGGCAACCCGAACGGCGGGACCTGCACGTTTCAATGGGTCAAATTGCAGGATGCTGAAGGCGGGTATTGGCCGCATGTAATTGGGCCACAGCAAATGCATCAAGGAATGCGTCAGCTCCGGCAGCTCGTCGTCCAACTTCTGGCGCAGGCGACCGGTCAGAAACGCAAACCCCTCCAGCAATCGCTCCACATCCGGGTCCTGGCCGCTTTCAGCCAGAAACGGCGCCAGTGCGGGATTACGCTCGGCGAAACGCCGCCCGAGGTGCCGCAGGGCGCTGAGCTCGCTTTGGAAGTAACGGTTAAAGCCCATCGGCGCAGACCTCAACCCGCCCGCCATCCACCAGGCGCGCCTGGAACACAACGGGCCGTGTGACACCGTCAACGATCAGCGCGGCTTCGATCGCAAAGGCCAGGGCCAGAGGTTCAGTAGCACGCGGCAGCACCTTGACCTGTACATTTGCCAGTCGCGGTTCGTAGGCACGGATAAATCGCTCGATCAAGGCGCGTGAGCGGATCAAGGACTCGTGCAGGCTAAGCCGCATATCATTGAGATCGGGCAAACCATAGTCGGGCAGTGTCTGAACACTGCCTGCCCGGGTGCTGAGCATTTTCCCCAGGTGTGCGGCGACGGACGCCACACTGCACCGCTGGGTTGATGCATCGCCTTCGAGGCGTTCGAAAAGGCTCACGTTATGGGGCATCCGCCGGCTTCTGCTCATTCTTTATCGAGCTTGCCGACTAGGGACAACGTGAAGTCAGCCCCCATGTACTTGAAATGAGGGCGCACACTCAGGTTGACCCGATACCAGCCTGGCTCTCCGTCGACATCACTGACGACAATGCGTGCTGCCCGCAGTGGCCGGCGACCGCGCACTTCAGCACTGGGGTTTTCCTGATCGGCCACGTATTGGCGAATCCACTTGTTGAGCTCCAGCTCCAAGTCCGTGCGTTCTTTCCAGGAGCCCAGTTGCTCGCGCTGCAAGACCTTGAGGTAGTGCGCCAGACGGTTGACCACCATCATGTAGGGCAATTGGGTGCCGAGCCGGTAATTGAGTTCGGCTGCCTTGCCCTCTTCACTGATGCCGAAGGTTTTGGGTTTCTGGACCGAGCTGGCCGAAAAGAACGCCGCATTGTCACTGCCCTTGCGCATGGTCAGGGCAATAAACCCCTCTTGCGCCAGTTCGTACTCGCGCCGGTCCGAAACCAGTACCTCTGTAGGAATCTTGGTTTCGATCTCGCCCATGCTCTGAAAATGATGCAATGGCAAGTCTTCTACCGCGCCGCCACTTTGCGGTCCGATAATGTTCGGGCACCAGCGAAAGCGCGCAAAACTTTCAGTCAGGCGCGTGGCAAAGGCGTAGGCAGTATTGCCCCAGAGGTAGTGCTCGTGGCTGTTCACCACGTTCTCCTGGTAGGCAAAGGTTTTAACTGGGCAATCAATCGGATCGTAAGGGGTTCGCAGTAGAAAGCGCGGCACAGTGAGGCCGATATAGCGGGCATCTTCGCTCTGACGAAAACTTTGCCATTTGGCAAACTGCGGGCCTTCGAAATGATCCCTGAGATCCTTGAGGTCAGGTAATCCAGTAAAGCTTTCCAATCCGAAAAAAGCCGGCCCCGCAGCAGCGATAAAGGGCGCGTGGGCCATGCAGGCAACGCTTGAAGCGTATTGCATCAACTTCACATCAGGCGCACTGGGTGAAAGGAAATAATTGGCGATGATCGCGCCCACCGGCTGGCCACCAAATTGTCCGTACTCAGCACTGTAGATATGCTTGTACAGCCCGGACTGGGTAATTTCCGGCGAGTCTTCAAAGTCATCCAGCAGGTCTTGACGCGAGACATTGAGCAGCTCGATCTTGATGTTTTCTCGAAAATTGGTGCGGTCGATCAGCAACTGCAGGCCTCTCCAGGAAGCCTCCAGCGCCTGGAAATCCGGATGATGAAGAATCTCGTCCATTTGCTGGCTGAGCTTGGTATCAATCTCGGCGATCATCCGGTCGACCAGGCGTTTCTTCACTGGCTCAGCGCTGTTATGGGGTTTGAGCAACTCTTCGATGAAGGCCGACACGCCGCGCTTGGCAATGCCGTAGGCCTCGTCATCGGCGCTCAATAATGTCTGGGCGATGATAGTGTCGAGAATGCTGTACTCGCCGCTAGCCTGGGCCGGCTGCAGGTTCTGTTGAGTGGTCGTCATGGTGTCAGTGTCCTTTTACTGAAGGGTTCAGGTGGTCGGGCCGCTCAGCCCCAGCTCGGCGAGTACGCGCGCACGAGACTCGTCATCGGCCAGCGCCTGCTCAATGGCTTTGCGAAAGCTTGGCGTGTTACCCAGCGGCCCCTTGAGTGCCATCAACGCCTCACGCAACGCCATCAACTTTTGCAATTCGGGTATTTGTTCAACCAGGTTTGCGGGGTTGAAGTCCTTCATCGCGTTAATCCGAACCTCGACGGACAGCTCCTCGATGCCACCCTCCTCCTGCAATCGATTCGGAACGCTCAATGTCAAGCTCAGCGCTTGTTTGGCCAACACCTCGTCAAGGGTGTTTTTGTCGATACCAATGGGCTTTCGATCCTCAAGTTTGCGCAGATCTTCGCGGTGGCTGAAATCGCCCAGCACCAGTAACTTCAGTGGCAGTTCGACTTCCTCCTGCACACCGCCAATGGCAGGTTTGAAGGTGATATTGATACGTTCCTTGGGTGCTACCGAACCGTCTTTGAGCATGGTGTTTCTCCTTTTTCGGTGGGCTCGCGAGCCTAATCAAGCACCGCTTCAAGATCGAAGTGGCACAACCTGCGATGGGTGACTTCCTTGCGCTCGCGCACGGCATGGTCTTGTGGCAAAAGGTCATAACAGCGATACAGGAGCCGGGAGACTTGAAAGGCCAGTTCTGGCTCCCAGCGCTCCAGGCCCGCCTGTTGTAATTCAAGGTCCAGTTGTTCGAGCTGGATCCTGCCCAGTTCGTGTTTGCCTGCTCGTATGCATAATCTGGCCAGCGCCAATCGCCAATGAAAGCGGGTCCGGTCGCCGCGGGCGGCGTGCAGTCCTTCTTTGAGCGTGGCAATCGCCGCCTTCAGGCCCTCCTTGCGTAGCCTGGACATAACGGCCTGCAAGGCCGTCTCCCAGGGCTCGTTTCCGCCGTCAATGACGGCGGTTGAAGGCTCGGCTTTATGTACGTGGCGAAGGACGTGGAGCGTGATCCAATCGCACGTCGCGGGGTCGGCAAATGGGGTGCCGTCATCAAACCTGAACTCCGGCAGACTCGGCAGGCGCTGCAACAACAACGCAAAACTCATTTCCAGCTCGGTCATGGCCCACTCTGCCTGCAGGGCTTCGAGGCACTCCCAGGCCATACGCAACCCGTCAAACCAGAACAACGCACCGGCCAGGCTCGCTTCAAGCTCAAGCAAAAGGTCGGCGTGATGACCTTGGGTCAGACGGTTCTGGTAGCGTTTGAGTTTGTCGTGAGGAAGCCCGCGCAAAGCGGTTACTCGCTCACTGTTGGCGTCGGGATAGTTGGTAAGCGCCAGCCAGGCCAGGGTGCGGCTCAGGCGCAAGGCACGCAGATCAGTGGCACTCTGGCGCAGCCACCAGGCGCACAGTGGCCGAGCCTGCTCCTGCAATGCCCGCAACAGTTTTTGCGCGTCTTTTTCGTTATTGACCGGCTGTTCAGGCCTCAGCAACTGCGTTGCCACCTGCTTGACCTGAGCGATGGCACCCGCAACACCACGCGGCTCGGAACCGCCCTGCAGGGCAAGCGCCAAACGCTCCGACAGTTGCCTGCGGATCGGTAACAACAAGGGCGCGTCGTCCCTCAGATGTTCACGCCACAGCTCGTCGAGACTTTCCAGGTGTTCCAAAAGCGCCTGAAACAATGGCACTTGATCGGTAAGCGAAAGATGCTTCGTGAACAGGGGGTCGAGCCGCAACACCAGCCAACCAAACGCGGCAATCCGCGTACGTGATTTAGCAGGGTAGACAATCGCCCAGTGATGCTTGCACAAATGAAGCAGTACGCCGAGGCCCGCCAGAAGCCCGGGGAATGAATCGCGCTGGTGCAACGCCCAGGTCAACCAGACGGCGACGCGCAGATCCTTAGAGTGCTCACGCAAAACCCGCTCGCCGAGCTCGCTGACGCGCTGCCAATCCGGCAAGCCTGCACCATGTATCGAATGTGCCTTGCCGAGTTCGGACTCCAGGGCTTCATACTCACTCGAAAAACGCATATCACAGCCGGCAAAGCCCCCTGACGAACAGGGTAAGCGCGCAAGTTCAAGGTGATAAGCGTAGAGCGTGTCTGAATAAACCATTCCGGTCCGCACATAACTATTCAAGGCAAGGGCGACAAACTAACCGCAATCCACGTACGCATTAGAAGGCCAATTAATCTTCGTTCAGCACCTGACGAAGTAGGCGAACCTTAGCCATACAAGAATCAATCATCAAGCGGTCAGCCCGCACTTAAGTAATTTCCTACAAGGCCAATAAAAACGGGCCTGCGCAGCTATTTGCGCACTTCACGCGCTTTGATAAAACGCGAATACCTTGCGCACCCATGTATTCATTTAATAAAACAGCATGAGCAACTAACTGCGCACACTCGCGCAATCATCGACACTAAAATAAGCGCCAACCGACGACAACTTTCATACATTTAAACCAACAACCCTCCCAACCCCTTTATTCCATTGGCTCTCATTATTTCAGGCACGCTTTTTGTTATAGGCAATTGCCCGTTGGCAAACACGCCGTCGGGATTACCTACTCAATCAGGCAAGGAAACCAGTCATGCCAACACCCGCGTACCTCACTATCACCGGTGTCAAGCAAGGCTTGATCACGGCAGGCACATTTACTCAGGACTCGGTAGGCAATATTTATCAGGAAGGTCATGAGGATCAGATCCTCGTGCAGGCGTTTGCCCACCAGGTGATCATTCCCCGCGACCCACAATCGGGCCAGCCGAACGGCCAAAGGGTTCATAAGCCGCTGATGGTCAGCAAGGTCTTCGACAAGTCCTCACCGCTGCTCTTCAGCGCGCTGACCACGGGTGAAGAAGTGTCATGTCGCCTGGAATGGTTCCGTACCTCCTCGGCTGGCACCCAGGAGCATTACTTCACCACCGAACTGGAAGGCGCAACCATCGTGGACATTCAATCGCGGATGCCCAACTGCCAGGACCCGGACAACGCTCATTTCACCCATTTGGAGGATGTGTATTTCACTTACCGCAAGATCGTCTGGACCCACGAAGTCGCCGGCACTTCAGGCTCGGACGACTGGCGTAGTCCGGTAGCCGGCTAACATCGGCTCAGGCAGAAGCGGCCGCCAGGGACGGCGCCGCGCCTGCTTGGTTGGCTAGACCATTGCCAGCGGATGCTTGCGCTTGGGTGCGCCGAACACGCGGTCGATCGCGTCCAGATCGTGCTCATCGAGCTTGAGGTTCGCGGCACCGGCGTTGAGCCGCACATGCTCGGGCGTAACAGCCTTGGGAATTGCGATCACGCCGTCCTGACGCAACACCCAGGCAAGGGATACTTGAGCGGGCGTGACCTCATGGCGACGGGCGATCTGCTTGAGCGTCGGGCTGGACAACAACTCACCCCCCTGGGCGATCGGGCAGTAAGCCATCAGCGGCAAATGGTGCTGTTGCCACCATGGCAGCAAGTCGAACTCGATACCGCGCTCTTCAATGTTGTAGAGCACTTGGTTGGTTGCACACGCCGGGGATGCAAGTTCCTGCAGGTCTGCCACGTCAAAATTGGAGACGCCCCAACGGCCGATCTTGCCGGCCTGACGTAATGTTTCGAAGGCTTCGACGGTTTCTTCGAGGGGATACTGGCCCCGCCAGTGCAACAGATACAGGTCGATGTAATCGGTACCCAGGCGCTGCAGGCTGGCTTCGCAGGCACGGGGCACGCCCTTGCGACTGGCATTGTGCGGATAGACCTTGCTGACGAGGAACACCTGATCACGTTTACCGCGAATGGCTTCGCCGACCACTTCCTCGGCCCCGCCTTCGCCATACATTTCGGCGGTATCGATCAGGGTCATGCCCTCGTCGATACCCAACTGCAACGCGGCAACCTCGGCGCTGCGCCGGTGCGGGTTTTCGCCCATGCGCCAGGTCCCTTGGCCGATGACAGGGACGGGAACGCCGGCCAGATCGATGGTGCGCATGACAACCTCCTGATGAGTTCGCGGATTAACAATGTGGCATTGGGCGGACAAAAGGGTTCAATCGAAGTATGGTTGCCCTCTGAAAAGTCGCCAGGAAGGACCTGCAATGCTGTTTGTCGTGATGCTCGGGGGCAAGCACCCGCGGGCCAGAATTGAAGTTCACGATGTGGTGTTCGCTGTAGCGAACACACTGCAAGACACCTACCCGCAATTGCGCGATGGTTGGTTTGGCAGCCCCAAGGGTGTGCACATCGACTCCTGGATGGCAGTGGATGGCGTTGATGGCTGGAAAGTTGAACTCAGCCACCTGGCCCCGCCTGCCGGCGCGCACCATCTGTACTTCATCAACCTGGGCGGCTACGAAGCCAACGCTTTTGGCGAAGCCCATCACTATTTGCTGGTGGTCGCCCGCGACAAAAAGGAAGCGAAGAGCAAGGGGAAACAGCAGATGCTGCGCCATTGGTCCCAGGCCCATACCGACGGCGTGATGGATATTGACGACTGCCTGCCCATCGACCTGGTCGACGGTCGCTACCTGCACCTGGTGCAAGGTTCGCACAGGCCAATCGTGCAACAGAACGACTACATCGTGCTGCCCTGAGTTATCCCTACCCGAACGGGGTATGGCGCCCACCCTCCACCTGCCTGACAGTGCAATCAGTCCCCGAACCTGATAACACGCACAACTCAAGGTGGGTCCGCCATGCATAAAACCTTTATCGCCCTGTTCAGCGCCGTATTGCCGGGCGCGCCGCTGATCGTGGCACACCACAGTTTCCCGCAGGCAGCGCAGGAAAAGGCCCGTTGGCTGAAACGCTACGCCGCGTTTGCCGTGGACTCCGGCGTGCCCGCGGCGGATGCCGAGCGGGCGATAGCGGCGATCAGCGCACAATTGTCGGTGCTGTCTCCCGAGGAGGACGCTGCCTTGATCAGCCGAGCCGGCTTCGAAGGCGTGGAGCTGTTCTATGCCGACTTCAGTTTCAAGGGCTGGGTGGGCTAAAAGCCGCGCTAACGGCTTACCAACTGCCCGACGCGCCGCCGCCGCCAATGGAACCGCCGCCACCGGACGAGCTGCTGCTGGAGCTGGAACCGGAGTTGCCGGAACTCGAACCAGACCCTCCGCCCGACCCCGAGCCGCCATCGGAAATGCTCTGGATAAAGACAATGAACGCCACGACCGAGGCCGCCGGTATCGCCAGGATCCAGCCCTGGTAGCCGTGCCCCAGCATAAAACCGACCGCCACATAAACCGCCGCGACGGCCAACGCACGCACGAGAAAAAAGCGTGGTTTGGTCTTCCACGACTCGCGGATGACGAAGAACAGCCCCACGTACAACGCCAGCACCAAGGCGCCGCCAAACGGCAACGCCAGCCAGTGTACGAAGTTGACCGCCACAAAGTGGTCCACCACCAGCAACCCGACGATATACGCCAGCGCGCCCACCACGCAGTAAAACACCGCGCGCGCCAGCCACAGGGCGCCGAACGTGGCGCCGCCGATCAGCAGGGTCAGCGCAAGTACCAGCAGGTACATCGGCCACTCATGACCGCCGGCATAAATCGTCAGCAACACCGTCACCACGACGGTGGCGATCAGCGCACGGCGCCAGTGCAGCTTGCCGGCAGCGATCAGCACACCGCCGATGGCGCCCGCGATAAATGCCAGCAGTACTGCGATGATCTGCGGGTTAACCTGTGGCGCGGCCTGCTTTGGCAGGTCGCCGCCGTCCACCAGCACAGTCAAGTCATTGACCGCTTGTTGCACGCCGCCCGCGTAGTCGCCCTGGCGAAACGCCGGCGTGATGTGTTCTTCGATGATGCGATGGGCCAACAGATCGGTGACCGTGCCTTCCAGGCCATAGCCCACCTCGATGCGTACCGTATGGTCGTCTTTCGCCACCACCAGCAGGATGCCGTCGTTGACGTCCTTGCGCCCCAGCTTCCAGGCGCGGAACAGTTGATTGGCATAATCCTCGATACTCGCGCCGCCGGTAGTGGGCACCAGCAGTACCGCGACTTGCGCGCCTTTGCGCTGTTCAAGGGCGGCGAGTTGGTCTTTGAGGCGCGTGGTGATGCTGGCGTCGAGGGTATTGGTGAGGTCGATCACCCGCTGGTCGAGGGCGACGCCGATGGGCGACGTCTGCGCCTGGGCAGTGCTCAGCAGGCCGATGAACATCAGCGCCAGTAGACTCAACACGGATTGCCGCAGCATCGCCATCATGTTTGATACCTGAAGTTTCATCCTGAAGGCGCCGACTTTACCTTATTGACACGTTCACACGTAGGCCGTGCCCTGCATGATCGGCTGCACGCTGCCGGTCAATACCACACCGCCCTGCCCGTCCCACTGCACCGTGACCGTGCCGCCGTCGCACTGCACCTGCACCGTGTCATCCAGCAGGCCGCGCCGGATCCCGTTGACCACCGCGGCGCAGCAACACGAACCGGAACCCAGCGGCACGCCGCCGCCGCGCTCCCAGATGCGCAGACGAACATGCGCGCGGTCCAGCACCTGCACGAAATGCACATTGGTGCTGGCCGGGAATAGCGCATGAGTTTCCAGCGCAGGACCTACGGCTGCCACGTCGATGGCGGCGAGGTCATCGACAAAAAACGTACAGTGCGGGTTGCCCATGCTGCACGCCGCCGGATCGCCCTTGATCGGCAAAAGGAGGGTCTGCATGGCGGCGGCCAGCGGTACTGACGACCACTCCAGCGACGGCGCGCCCATGTCCACCGACACCCGCTGGCCCGGCGCGCGTACGCACGTCAGTAGGCCACGGTCGGTGCGCAGCACAATCGAATCGGTGCCGGCTTCGTGCATCAAGCGGTCGGCGACACCTCGCGTGGCACTGCCGCAGGTTTGCAGCGGCGTGCCGTTGGGGTTCCAGAATTTGATACGCGCGGCGGCGTCAACGCCGTCAAGGATCACCGCCAGCTGATTGAAACCGATGCCGGTGTGGCGGTCGCCCAGACGGCGGGCGACCTGCGCGGTGATCGGGTCGTCCTGGCCACGGCGGTCGATGATGATGAAATCATCGCCATGGGCATGCATCTTCACAAAGGGCAATGTCATGGGCTGTCCGGTGGGTGAGTGCGATGGGAGGGTGAGCATACGGCAGTTTCATCCAGACCGATTCGACCGCATGTTAGCGTGTGTGCGTTTTGATCCGGCAGAGCCCGCCATGAAAAAAAACCTCTTCGCTTTGACCGCACTGCTGCTCGCGTTTTCCCACCCTACCCTGGCGGCCGCCCAGCCTCCCAGCCTGTGCCAGCCGAGCGCCTCGAAGTCGACGGCCAAGGCGCTGCTGGCCGCCGCAGAACGGCACCTGGCTGACCGTCCCAACCCCCTGGCCCATGTGCACACTGAAGGCACACTGCCCCACCACGGCATTCGCGAGCAAAGCATTGCCGCCGAAAAAGACTGGCCGGTGATGCGCCAGGCCGCGCTGGCGTGGCGGTTGAGCGGCGACCCGCGTTACCTCAGGCAAGTCGACGACTACCTTGGCGCCTGGGCCGATGTGTACCAACCGGACTTCAACCCGATTGACGAAACCAACCTCGACCAGCTGATCAATGCCTATGCGCTGACTGCCGATAACCTGCGCCTGGAAACCCGCGCAGCCAGCCGCCGCTTGATCAGTGATCTGGGTAACGGCTACCTCGCGCGTATCCAGCAGTTCCACGGCCAGAACAAAGGCACGCAAACCAACAACTGGCAAAGCCATCGCGTCAAGTTGATCACGGTGGCCGCCGCTGCACTGGGCGACCGGACGATGCTCGAGCAGGCCCACCAGGTGTTCAAACAGCAGATCGCCGACAATGTGTTGCCCGATGGCTCGGTCACCGATTTTCACGACCGCGATGCCCTGCACTACGTGGTCTACGACCTTGAACCTCTGGTGCAAGCTGCCCTGGCGGCCAAGCCCTACGGCGGCGACTGGCTGAACCTCAAGGCCAATGGCGCGTCCCTGGGGGCCGCCCTCGATTGGCTGGTGCCGTATGCCAATGGCCAGCGCAGCCACCAGGAGTTCGTGCACACCCACGTGCAATTCGACAAGGACCGCGCCGGGGTGGGCGAAGCCGGCTACAGCGGCACCTGGGAGCCCAAAAGCAGCGCCACGCTGTTCTGGCTGGCGGCGCAACTGGACAAGCGCTACCTGCCTGTGGCGACGCAATTGGCCGCCCACCCGGCCGATTGGATCAGTGCCTGCTATTTGCCGTAAGCGCGGCTAGACTGGCCGGGTTGCTCTTTCAAGGGATTGACCATGCTTGTTGTATTCAGCGGCCTGCCCGGCACCGGCAAGACCACGATTGCCAGCCAACTGGCGCGCCAGATCGGTGCCGCCTACTTGCGCATCGATGTGATCGAACAGGCGCTTCGGGACGCGGACGTGTTAGCGCAAGGCGTAGGTGCCAGCGGCTACGGCGTGGCCAATGCGCTGGCGTTGAGCAATTTGCGCTTGGGGCACACCGTCGTCGCAGACGGTGTGAACCCGGTCAGGGAAAGCCGCGAGGCGTGGAAAGCGGTGGCGATTCAAGCAGGCGCCGCGTGGGTTGATATCCAGGTGATTTGCTCTGATGAGCGAGAACATCAACGCCGTGTTGAACAGCGTGCGGGGGATATTCCCGGCCTGACTCCGCCCGACTGGCGGTCCGTATCGGCGCATGAATATGAGGCCTGGGATCAAAAGCCACTGACGGTCGATACCGCCCATGTGACAGCAGATCAGGCGGTGGCGTTGATCCTGGCGCACCTCAAACCCGAGGCGAATGCGCGGGCGCCCGGTGAAGCGCTAAAGGTGTGACGGGCGCGCAGTCCAACCAGCGCAAGCGCCCTCGCCCTGCGTAGGTGGCATTTTTTAAAGCACTGCTCCCATCGCCTTCATCAACACTGGATCGCGCCCGTAAATATCCGGCGCGTAGACCAGGCCGCCCTGGCGATCGACTTCGACTGTCCAGTACCCCAGCAACACCGGCACCGGCGTGGCGAGCCTGAATTCATGGGTCACGCCGGTTGCCAGCAGTTCATCGGTGCGAGCGCGTTCGGCCGGGCTCACCAGCAGGTCACGCAGCAGCAACGGCTGTTCCACCCTCACACACCCCGAACTGAACGCCCGCGGGCCTTTGGTGAACAACGGTTGGCTGGGTGTGTCGTGCAGGTACACCGAGTACGGGTTGGGAAAGCGCATCACGATCTTGCCCAATGGGTTGCGCGGACCGGCCTCCTGGCGCAGGAGAATGTTGCCGGGGCGCGACCAGTCGACTTGATCGGGCGCCAGGGGGTGACCCTGGGCATCAAGCACTTGCAGGTTTTGCTGGCGCAGGTATTCGGGGTTCAGACGGATAGCCGGGAGCTTGTCCTCGCGCATGATGGTGGGCGGGATGGTCCAGGTGGGGTTCAGCGTCAACCGGGTGATGCGCGATTTGAGCAGCGGCGTCTGACGCTCCGCGCGCCCGACTTGCAGGCGGGTTTGCCACACCGGAATGCCGCTCTGGTAAACGCTCAATTGCGCGGCGGCTACGTTGACCAGCACGCCTTCAGGCTCAAGGTCCTGGGCGAGCCAGCGAAAGCGCTCCAGGTTGATACGCAGTTGGTCGCGGCGCATCGCCGGGCTGATGTTGAGTTCGGCCACGGTGCCGGCGCCGATCACGCCGTCGGCCTGTAACGAGTGGCTGGCCTGGAAGGCCTTGACTGCCTTGACCAGCTCGTCGCGGTATTGCTTGCCAGTGCCGCTGGGCACTTTGGCCAGGTAGCCACCGCTGTGCAGGCGCCGCGCCAGTTCCGGCACGCGCGGGTCTTCCATGCCGGGACGCAAGAGTGGCCCGCTGGCAACCGGGTCCCAATGCGGCAACGGTTGCAGGCGCACGGCGGCATAGGCATTGCGCAGGCTGCGGTACAGATCGGCGCTGGGCCGCGCCTGGTCAAAGGCTTGCGCCATGTCTTGCAGGCCGGCGGCGGCGAAGGCCAGCACCTCGGTATTCGGGTCGCGGGCGGGTGGCTGGGAATGCCACAACGGTTCGAAGCGCGATTGCTGCAGGCGCCCGTAATGCAAATCCTGCAGGGCTTGCAGGTACTGGCGGCTGGTGTCGATGTCGCTGCACAGCACGTTGGCCGTGGCATCCGCCGTGGGCAGACTATAGTGGCTGGGGTCCAGGCCGTCGTCGGCCAGCGTCAGCAACTGGGTGTGCAAGGCTTGGCGGCGTTCTTCGCCAGACCACAGCGGCCCATCACCCTGCTGCTGATAGAACGCCTGCAGGCGCGCCAGGGCTGCGGCGTCGATCTGCGGGGCGAGGCTGGGACAAACGCTGGGCAACTGCGCGAGGGCCTGTTGCACCGGGCTTGCGGAAATTACCGGCACGGCGCCCATCGGCAGCTCATCAGCCGTCGCGACCAATGGTGCAACGAGCAGGCAAATGCTCAAGTAACATGCGTGTTTTTTGAACAATTGACTTGGCTCCAATCCACAGCGGGGGACGCTTTGTAGATGCTGACTTTTATGTGTCGCTTCGGTTTGATCACCGTCACGCTGGCAACGTTGAGCAATTTTGCGCTCGCCGCCAATGGGAATCCTCCTAACTTGTATAGCAGCCTGGCGCGCTCGGCTCCAGAACTCAATCCCGCCGTACTGAAAAGCGCCCTGAGCGCGGTGCAGTGCGCGGTCAATAACGGCGAGGAACGGTCAGAGCGCCTAGCGGTTATTGACTACTCCCAACCCTCGACCGCCCGTCGGTTATGGATTTTCGATTTGCGCAAAAAGACCCTCGTGCTGCGCGACCTGGTGGCCCACGGTGCCAAGTCCGGGGAAAACTTCGCCACGCAATTTTCCAATCTCGAAGGCAGCCATCAGTCCAGCCTAGGCTTGTTTCGCACCCAGGAAAGTTACCTCGGCGCCCACGGCTACTCGTTGCGCATGGACGGCCTGGAGCCCGGTTTCAATGACCAGGCGCGCGACCGTGCGCTGGTGATTCATGCCGCCGACTACGTCAACCCGGCGTGGAGCAAGCGCGAAGGCCGCATCGGCCGCAGCCAGGGTTGCCCGGCGGTGCGCCCGCAAGTGGCGCGCCAGGTGGTGGATAAACTCAAGGATGGGCAGTTCATGTTTTCCTGGTACCCGGACCAGCGCTGGTTGAAGTCATCGACGTATCTGAACTGCAAGCCCCAACAAGTGGCGAGTAGTCGTACAATCCGTGGTGGTTAGCCTGTCCCCACAGATAAAAGAGAGCGCCGCATGCTTCTACATACCTCCACCTGGATCGAGATCGGGCAGTTTCTGGAACGCAGCCGCACGGTGGTGATTCCCATCGGTTCCAACGAACAACACGGCCCCACCGGCCTGCTGGGCACCGACTGGATGTGCCCGGAGATCATCGCCCACGAGGCGCAGAAGAACGCCGACATTCTGATCGGCCCGACCTTCAATATCGGCATGGCCCAGCACCACCTGGGTTTTCCCGGCACCATTTCCCTGCGCCCTTCCACCTTTATCGCCGCCATTGGCGACTGGGTGCGCTCGCTGGTCGGACACGGTTTCGAGAAGATCCTGTTCCTGAATGGCCACGGCGGCAATATCGCCACCATTGAAGCGGCGTTTTCCGAGCTGTACGCCGAAGCCAGTTTTGCCCGCCGCCCCGCCGGTTTCGCGCTCAAGCTGGTGAACTGGTGGGATCTGGAAGGCGTGCACGATTTGGCTCAACGCCAATTTCCGGTGGGCCACGGCAGCCATGCCACGCCGTCAGAAATTGCGGTGACGCAGTGGGCGTACCCGCAATCGATCAAGTCCGCCGAGTATTCTCCGCAAATCGCCAATACCGGGCCGATCCGCGAAGCGCTGGACTTCCGCGCCCGCTTCCCCGACGGCCGCATGGGCTCGGACCCGGCGCTGGCGACGGTGGAAAAAGGCGGTGAGTTGGTGGCGTTGGCAGCCAAGGGGTTGGTCAAGACCGTGAACACCTTCAGCAGCGAAGCAAAACCCTAGGCCCGGCCCATCGCAAATGTGGGAGCGGGCTTGCTCGCTCCCACACATTCAAACCCTCAGGCGTACCTGGATTATTTGCAGTCCTGCGCCGCCAGCTCCAGCCGCGACGGTTTGATCGCCGAGGCCAGTGGCTTGCGCTCATACAGGAACACCTTGGTGCCGTCCTGGGACTTGTAGGCCTCCAGCACATCATCGGCAGCAATCTTGCTGGTCAACACCACCTTGGCGTGGCGCGAGTTCTGCGTCACCGTCGAGGTGATGCCGCGTTTTTCAAGCTTGGGCACTACGCACTGCACATAGCCTTCAGGGGTTTTGTCGGTTTGCAGGGTCAAGCTTGGAGCGTTGGGAGCAGTGATACAACCGGTCAGCAACAACGAAGCAAAAGCCAGGGCCGGGACGAAAAAAGAGCGCATAAACATTCCTGAAAATAACCAAATAGGGTTCACAACGATCCGCGCGTCATCCCGCGCGGACCAGGGCCTTTAGCGACGCGTCAAACTGCTTCAAGGCATCGAGCTGTACATCACGCTGTTGTTCAATCTGCGCGGCAATGTCCGGGGCCGCCTTGTCATGCACCCATACCGACGGCACCTGTTTGTGCACCGAGCCTTCAGCCTTGGCAATGTATTGCAGGTCGGCGTCATAGAACCGCGCCACAAAACGCGCCTCGACCTGATCGTTACGCTGGGTCAGCAATTGGTTATGGGTATCGAGCATCACCACCAC
The DNA here is from genome assembly GCF_047943075.1 of Pseudomonas sp. NFX183. Classification (NCBI taxonomy): domain Bacteria; kingdom Pseudomonadati; phylum Pseudomonadota; class Gammaproteobacteria; order Pseudomonadales; family Pseudomonadaceae; genus Pseudomonas; species Pseudomonas sp. NFX183. The sequence goes on from NZ_CP181333.1 coordinate 5,867,693, forward strand.
ATCCGGGTGAGCCTGCACCAGCTCATCCAGGCTGCTGTAGACCGTGACGATGCGAAACGTGCCCTGCAATGAACTCATCAGCCAATCAATCGCCAGTTCCGGGTCGGAGCTGTTGACGAACGCCTCGCGGATGCGCCCGTCAAGGGCATCCTTGGCGCCGTTCATGGCCATGGCGTGGTAGCGTTCAAGGTAACTGAGGTTGTCGCGGGTGTTTTCGCTGTACAACACACCCACCGACTGCGCGCGCTGCAGGGAGTCTACGCTACCGACGAGTGGCAGCAAATGGCCCGCAGGCAGATCATCAGCAAATGCCGGGCTGGTCAGAACCACACTGCCGAACATCAGCATCATTAAACCCAGTTGGATAATCGTCCTCATCGCGCATTTCCTTGATCAGCGTCTCGATGCGCTGATTCTGCGCTTTTGGCATAAAAACAGAACTTGCGATGCTTGATGGTGACTATCATTTGAACCGATAGTGTCGCGTCTCCCGACCTCTATAAAACTATAAGGACCACGCCATGAAGCCCCACCAGAAAACCTTCGACCGCATCCGCGAAGCCGTACTGCCGGAGTTTCGCGAGCGGGTCGCCGATTACCTGGTCGATTATGAAGACGTGCTGCAGGACGAGGCCGCCGACGCCGACCAGCGTTACGCCAGCGCCCAGCAATTGCGCGGCTACCTGCGGGGCTTGAACACCACCCGAGTGCTGGGCCTGGCGGACTGGGAAGACCTCGACCGGCGCGTGTCCCAGGAATGGATGTAAACCCTTAGAGTGCTGGGCGTTGCAGGTTGACCCATGCCTGCACTGACGGCCGCTGCCATTGGCGCTGCGCGTAGTCCACCCATTCGGCCGGCACACTGTCACCGTTGAGGATCAGGCGATTGAGCATCACCGCCAGGTCAAGGTCGGCAATCGACCACTCGCCGAACAGGTACGGAGGGTTGCCGGCCAACAGCGCCTGCGTCGCACTGAACAACTTGCGTACGGCCGCTTCGGCGGCGGGCGACAACGGCGGCATTTTCTGCCCGTAAAACACCACCAGCGTCGAGCGCTCCTGACGGATCGCCAGCAAATCACTGCGCAACCACGCCTGAACCTGCCGCGCCCTCGCCCGCTGCTGTGGGTCAGCCGGGTATACCGGCGTTTCGGGATAGACCTGTTCCAGGTATTCAGTGATAGCGCAAGATTCCGACAGGGCAAACTCGCCTTCCACCAACGTCGGCACACGCTGGGTCAGCGACAGTTGGGTAAAGTCCGCCGTCTGGTGTTGCGCGGTGTCCAGGTCCAGGGTGAGCATGTCGAACGTCAGGCCTTTTTCGCGCAGGGTGACAAACACCGACATCGCGTAGGGGCTGGTGAACTGGGAATCCACATAGAGGCGTAACGGGCGTGGGTGCATGGCAGGTCTCCTTGGGTGAGCACCCACGCTACGAGAGGCGGGGCAATAAAGACAATGGCGGTTTTTTATGGGGGCATTCCTGGCGGGAATAGCCTCGATAGTGGCAATATCACATCGATTCGCTAGTTTGCGAAAACGCCCCGCCATTCGAAGCTTTCAAGGAACGATCAGCTTATGAAACAAGCAGTTGTCGTCATACACGGCATCGGCGAGCAACGCCCGATGGACACCCTGCATGGCTTTGTGGATGCCATGATTCCCGCCGACACGCCCGACGGCACGCCCTTCTACTGGAGCAAGCCGGATCGGCTGTCACGCAATTTCGACCTGCGCGTCTTGAAGTCGTCCGGCCGCACCAGCACGGATTTCTACGAGTACTACTGGGCCCACAAGATGCAGGGCACCAAAGTCGGCCACCTGCTCAGTTGGCTCTGGGACATCTTCAAGCGCCCACGCCGCGATATTCCCGACGCCATCGTGCCGATCTGGCGCACCACGCGCTGGACGGTGATGCTGCTGTTGCTGCTGATCGCTAGCGGCACCCTCGCCACGGCCTGGGGCCAATTCGATCACAGCGACAACCCGTTCGCGCTGGTGCCGTTGCTGCTCGGCGCTATCGGCCTGGCGCTGCGTTACTCGGCCCTGTCCTACCTGGGCGACGCCGCCCGTTACCTGAGCCCCAACCCGCAGAACGTGGTGGTGCGCGAGCAGATTCGCGCCGACGGCGTGGCGTTGCTGCGGGCCCTGCACAACAAAGGCGATTACGACCGCATCATCGTGGTCGGCCACAGTTTGGGCAGCGTGATCGCCTACGACATCGTCGGTTATCTGTGGCACGAACATCACGATCAGCTGACCCAAGTCATTCCCAGCAACCGCGAACTCGCCAGCCGTTATGCCAATCACGAAGCGCTGCAACCGGTCATCAAGGACACGCTGCCCAACGCCGGCGCCGCGCTTGACGGCAGCCTGGGCAGCATTTTGAAATTTCGCGAGCAGCAGACCGAAGCCTTTATCGAGCAGCGCGGCCTGGGCAACCCGTGGCGCATTACCGATCTGGTAACCGTCGGCAGCCCGATGGCCCACGCGAGCCTGTTGTTGGGGCGCAGCGTCAGTGACTTCCAAAAACGCATGGAGCGCCGCGAAGCCCCCGCCTGCCCGCCCACTCAGGACGAAAAGGGCTACGGCTACAACGCCCGTCATCCGGTGATGCTCGGCCAGAAACCCTTCACGCCCCAGTATTTGCACCACGCGGCGGCATTCGCAGTGACGCGCTGGACCAACCTCTACTTTCCCGCGCCCTTTGGCCTGTTTGGCGACATCGTCGCGGGCCCGGTCAGCCCGGTGATGGGCGCAGGCGTGCTGGATTTACCGGTGACCGTGGGCTCGCGCAAAGGCTGGCTCGCGCGCTCATGGCTCAGCCACACCCACTACTGGAGTGAGCGCGGCGGTGCCCAAGGTTACCTCGGTGCGCTCTCCACCGATGAACAAGCAATCACCCAGGGCCCGCGTCCGTCGGCCACCGAAGCGTTGCGCTGGGCCGTCGACCTCAAGGGCCTGCGGCGCTTGCGCCCGGCGGGCGCCAAGGAAAGCCTGACGCAGGCTTAGCCGGCAAAACCGCCTTTATCGAGAAACTCACGCTCTTGCGCCGTGGTGACCCTGGCCAACACTTCATTACGGTGTGGAAAGCGCCCAAACCGCTCGATGATCGCGGCATGCTCCTTGGCCCAATGGTAGGTGCTGGCATCCAGTTGCTGGTTCAGCACCAACGAGCGCTGCTGATCGGCGGGGTCTTCCGAATGCTCGAATGGCAAGTAACAGAACGCCCGCAGCTCGGGCGCGATCAATTGGTCCAGGCCAGCATCGACCATCCGCCGCGCGTACAAACGCGCCAGCGGGTCGGTGGCAAACATGTGCGCGGTGCCACGAAAGGCATTGCGCGGGTATTGATCCAGCAGAATCAACAAGGCCAGCGCGCCGTGTGCCGAATCCAGCCAGCCCTCCAGTTCGCGCCGGGCCGCTTGCATATGCGTGGCATGGAAGGTGTCGCGAAAGGCCGCGTCAAACGCGTCGTCCTTGGCGAACCAGCGCTTGGGGCCCGCCTGCTTCCAGAACTCGATCACCGCCTCGGCCGGTTGCCCGTTGATGCTCGACATCATTACCTCCCATTGGCTTGCAGATTTCATCATTGACGCCGGCAGAATCCATTAAGTTTCCGCTCTGGAGCCGCTCCTGCTTCGCAGCGGTCGTGCCATCGCACATAGGGTTTACCGGATGATCCACCGTCTTGCCCAGGTTTTCAGTGATTCCAATGGCCACGTGCGCACCAAGCTGTTTGGCATCTACGGCATTTTGGTCGCCATTAACGTCGGCGCCTGGCTCTGGGCGCTGGTGGCGTTTCATCAGCATCCCGTGTTACTGGGCACAGCCCTGCTCGCCTACAGTTTCGGTCTGCGCCACGCGGTGGACGCCGACCATATCGCCGCCATCGACAACGCCACCCGCAAGCTGATGCAAGAGCAGAAACGCCCGGTGGCGGTGGGGTTCTTTTTCTCTCTGGGGCATTCGTCGGTGGTGGTGCTGGCCTCGATTGGCGTGGCCCTTACCGCTGCCCATGTCGAGGCGTTCAAGGCGGTTGGCGGTGTGATCGGCACGTCAGTGTCGGCGGTCTTTTTGCTGGTGATCGCGCTGATGAACCTGGTCATCCTGCGTCCGATCTACAAGGCCTGGCGCCACGTGCGCGAGGGCGGCGCTTACGTCGAAGAGGATGTTGACCTACTGCTGGCCGACCGCGGTTTCATGGCGAGAATCTTCCGCCCGCTGTTTCGCCTCATCAGCCGCAGTTGGCACCTGTACCCGCTGGGTTTTCTGTTTGGCCTGGGGTTTGACACCGCCACCGAAATCGCCCTGCTGGGCATCTCCGCCACGCAGGCGGCGCAGGGCTTATCGCCATGGTCGATCATGGTGTTCCCGCTGCTGTTCAGCGCCGGCATGTCGCTGGTGGACACGCTGGACGGCCACTTGATGCTCGGCGCCTACGGCTGGGCGTACATGAAGCCGCTGCGCAAGCTCTACTACAACATGAGCATTACCTTGGTCTCGGTGGTCGTGGCGGTGATCATCGGCAGCATCGAGGCGCTGGGGCTGATGGCCGACCAGTTGGAGCTCAAGGGTGATTTCTGGGGCTTTATCGGCAACCTGAACGACAGCTTCGGGATGCTCGGCTACATCATCATCGGGATTTTCGTCGCCAGCTGGGCGGCGTCGGTGTTGCTGTACCGCTTGAAGGGCTTCGACCGGCTCGCCTGAAGTCGAGAAGCAGGTCAGCCACATTCGGGACTGACACACTGCAATCGCGGGCGAGCCCCTCCCACATGTCTAAACCGCGTTACGCCAGCTCAGCGCGCAGTTGACGCGCCGCGGTGACCATATGAACCAACGCCGCTTCTGTCTCCGGCCAGCCGCGGGTTTTCAAACCGCAATCCGGGTTGACCCACAGGCGCTCGGCCGGAATCCGCTGGGCGGCCTTGCGCAGCAAGTTGGCCATTTCCGACGCATCCGGCACGCGCGGCGAGTGGATGTCGTAGACGCCCGGGCCGATGTCATTGGGGTACGCGAACGCTTCGAACGCGTCCAGCAACTCCATGTCCGAGCGCGACGTCTCGATAGTGATCACGTCGGCGTCCATCGCCGCGATGGACTCGATCACATCGTTGAACTCGCTGTAGCACATGTGCGTGTGGATCTGGGTTTCGTCACGCACGCCGCAGGCGCACAGGCGGAACGCTTCGGTGGCCCAGTCCAGGTAGTGTTGCCACTGCGCCCGGCGCAACGGCAAGCCTTCACGGAACGCCGCTTCGTCGATCTGCACGATCTTGATGCCGGCCGCCTCCAGGTCAACCACTTCGTCACGAATCGCCAGCGCCAGTTGACGCGCCTGCACTTCGCGGCTCACGTCTTCGCGCGCAAACGACCACATCAGCATGGTCACCGGGCCGGTCAGCATGCCCTTCATCACCTTGCTGGTCAGGCCTTGGGCGTAGCGGATCCACTCCACGGTCATGGCTTTGGGGCGGCTCAGGTCGCCGAAGATTACCGCCGGTTTCACGCAGCGCGAACCGTAGCTCTGCACCCAACCAAAGCGGGTGAACACGTAGCCGTCCAGTTGTTCGGCGAAGTACTCGACCATGTCGTTTCGTTCGGCTTCGCCATGCACCAACACGTCCAGGCCGAGGTTTTCCTGCACTTCGACGGCGTGCTTGATCTCGCTGTGCATCGCTTCGACGTACTCGGCTTCGCTCAACTTGCCGGCCTTGTACGACTGGCGCGCCAGGCGGATCGAGGCAGTTTGCGGGAACGAACCGATGGTGGTGGTCGGCAACAGCGGCAGGTTCAGGCCGGCACGTTGCTGCTCGATACGCTGGGCAAACCGCGACTGGCGCTGACTGTCCTTGGCGGTGATCGCCGCCACGCGGGCTTGTACGGCAGGTTTGTGAATTCGCGTTGAAGCCGCGCGAGCCGCTTGCACGGCGCGGCTCTGCGCCAACGCGGCGCGTACATTCGGCGCCTGCGGCGCGTTGACGGCCTGGGCCAGCACCGCCACTTCCGCGCACTTCTGCACGGCGAAGGCCAGCCAGCTTTTCAGCTCGGCATCCAGCGTGTCTTCGCGGCCCAAGTCGACCGGGCTGTGCAGCAGTGAGCAGGACGGCGCTACCCACAGGCGATCACCCAACTTTTCATGTGCGTGCTGCAAGGTCGCCAAGGCTTTTTCCAGGTCGCAGCGCCAGACGTTGCGGCCATTGACCACGCCCAGGGACAACACTTTGTAAGCCGGCAGGCGATCAAGAATGGTCGGGTACTGCTCCGGTGCACGCACCAGATCGATGTGCAAACCATCGACCGGCAGGTTGGCGGCCAGGCCGAGGTTTTCTTCCAGACCACCGAAGTAGGTGGCCACGAGCTTTTTCAGCGGGTCGCGCTGGATCAGGTTGTAGGCGCGCTCAAAAGCGTTTTTCCAGTCTTGCGGCAAGTCCAGAACCAGAATCGGCTCGTCGATCTGCACCCACTCAACGCCCAGGTCAGCCAGGCGCTGAAAGATCTGGCCGTACAGCGGCAGCAGGCGATCGAGCAGGTCCAGCTTGTCGAAGTCACCGCCCTTGGCCTTGCCCAACCACAAGTAGGTCAGCGGGCCGATGACGACCGGCTTGACGTTGTGGCCCAGGTCACGGGCTTCCTTGACCTCTTCAAACAGCTGCTCCCAACCCAGCTGGAATTGCTGGTCAGCACTGAATTCAGGCACCAGATAGTGGTAGTTGGTATCGAACCACTTGGTCATTTCCTGGGCGTGGGCACCGCCGCAGCAGTTGTCGCTGACGCCACGGGCCATGCCGAACAGCGTGTGCAATGTGGCTTGGCCGTCGGCTGGGCGGAAGCGCTCAGGGATCACGCCGAACATCAAGGAATGAGTCAGGACCTGGTCGTACCAGGCGAAATCGCCGACCGGCAACAGCTCGATGCCGGCCTGCTTCTGCAACGCCCAGTGAGTGTTGCGCAGGTCACGGCCAACGGCGCGCAGGCCGGCTTCGTCGAGTTCGCCCTTCCAGAACGCTTCCTGCGCTTTTTTCAGTTCACGATCGCGTCCAATGCGCGGAAATCCCAGGGAATGAGCGACTGCCATGACTTACAACTCCAATGTCGATATTTGATGGCAGCCATTGTCGACACCCACTCATCGTGAGACAAACTCATTATATTCCAGATGATCACAAGATTCGTTCATGTTGAAGCGACGTGGAGATAAAACGCGTGAAACATGAAATACGCACAGCCGGCCAACGCCAGTCCCATGCAGCGGTTGAACCACGTGAACGCCGCCCCGCTGATCCTGCGTCCTAACATGGCGCCCAACAAGGCGTACACCCACGGCGCGCCGACCGCGCCCAGCCCCAGCAAAGCCGAAACCCCGGCGATGGACGCCCCGGTAATATGCGCCGCCGGCAACATCACGCTGGTAATCGGCAAGACCGCTACGATGCCCTTGGGGTTGAGCAACTGAATCACCAGACCATTCCAGAACGTGAGGGCTTGCCCGGCGTGCTTGAAGTTTCTTCAACCACCGTGCGGGCAGTGAACACCTGATAGGCGAGGTACAGCGTGTACACCCCGCCGACCAGCGAGATATAAGGCAGCGCCGCCTGGGAAATGATCGCCTCGCCGGTGTAGCCAAACAGCACGAACATCAACAGCATCGCGCAGCCCACACCGAGGTAGAACCCGCTGGAGCGACGGAATTTGCCGGTAAGCCCGGCGTTCAGCCCCATCAGGTTCACAGGGCCGGGGCTGTACATGACGCTGAAGGCGTAGAGGAAAATGTCCATGGAGAAACCTGCAGTAGAAGAAGTCCGGCGAGTCTACTGAGGCGCTTTGCGCTGAATCTTGTACGTTTGTGGTTCAGCGTTGCGCCTGGTGGGCGAACCACGCCATGACCATGCTGCAGCCTGCGTGGGACGCTGCCTGCGGTTGCACACACAGCGCGTACACCCCGCCCGTCGCCAATGGCTCGCACCCAGGCCAATGCCGACCTGCCGAAACTGGCCACGCACGACGCACTGATCGACGCCGACTATTTCAAGCGCGTCAACGACACCTACGGTTACGCCGTCGGCGATGACGTGCAGTGGGCTTGCTGTGGCAAACAGGCTTCCTGTGGCGAGCGGGCTTGCCCCGCGTTGGGCTGCGCAGCAGCCCCAATAAGAGCGCCGCATTCAGTCAGGCACATCGCGCCAGCCGGGTTCAGGGCGGCTTCGCCCCCCAACGCGGGGCAAGCCCGCTCGCCACAAGAGGCCCGCTCGCCCACAAAGTCGGTTTCCGCTCACCCCAACAACTCATTCACCCTGGGCGTGGCGCGCTGGAATAAACTGTGGCGGTATTTACTGGGAGGCACAAAAACATGGATGCAGTGACCCAAGGCAGTTGCCTGTGCGGCGCAATCAGTTATCAGGTGTCGACCCCTTTGAAGGCGGTCACTCACTGCCACTGCAAAAAATGCCAGAAAGCGCACGGCGCCGCGTTCGCCACGTATGCCAGCGCCCCTCGGTCAGCCGTCAGTATCAACGCCGCTTCGGATGTGCTTCGACGCTATGAATCTTCAGCGGGCGTCACTCGCCAATTCTGCTCGCGGTGCGGATCATCGCTGTTCTGGTCTGACGCCCATGGACGTTTTCCAGAATGGATATCCATCGCAGTCGGCACCCTCGATAGCCCTTTTACTGCGCACAAGCAGACGCACAGCTGCATTGAATCCAGAGCTGCGTGGTTTTGCGGAGAAACTGTGTGACCCACGCCAGCGAAGACATTGCGATACGCAAACTGGAAGAGCTTCCCGAGCAGATCCACGCGCTGCAAGCGCAGGCTGTCGCCGAAGGGTTCAGGTTCCTGACGCGGCTTATCAGCGAATGGGAAAACCGTACGAATCGGTTTGACCAGCCGGGTGAATGCCTTTTCGGTGTGTTTCGCCACGGCCAGTTGATTGGCGTCGGCGGTGTGTCCTGTGACCCCTATGCAGGTCCTGGGGTCGGTCGGCTACGCCGGGTGTACATCGCGCCCAGCATGCGCGCGCAGGCAATTGGCAAAGCCTTGGTCAAACGGCTATTGGCGCACGCGGCGGCGCATTTTCAGGAAGCACGGCTCACTACCGATACGCCGCAAGCCGCGCAGTTCTATCTGCGTTGCGGTTTTCAACGTATCGATAACGACCACGCGACGCACGTAATGTCACTGATCGCGCTGAAAGCACGGGCCTCAAAAGCGCCATGAGGCACCGTGCATCGCGCACTTACAGCAACGGAATCGAATAACTCACAAACACCCGATTCTGATCCTGGTCGCGCGCCACTTCACTGCGCGACACGCCGTTGCGCCAGCCAAAGCCGACGTTTTTGAACCTGCCGCTCTGCACCACGTAATCCAGGGAGATGTCCCGTTCCCATTCGCTGGCAGTGTTGCCGGCGGTGGTGAGGATATGGTCGCCTTTCAAATACATCACCGACGCCTTCAGGCCAGGCAGGCCCAGCGCGACAAAGTCGTAGGCGTATTGCGCAAAGGCGGTGCGTTCGCCGGCCTGGATGAAGGTTTGCACGGTGCGGTCGGTGTAAAGGTACAGGCTCGAACCGCCCTCGCCTTTGTTGACCAGGCCACCCTGGTTGAGTTGGGCAAAGTTGCTGTCGTCGGAAACTTGCTGGTAACCCGCGGTGATCGCGTGCGGGCCCAGCGAGTAGATGAACGCGGCGCTCCAGGTGTTGTTGTCGATTTCGCCGTTGCCGTTCCGGGTATAGCCGCTGAATTTATAGCCTTCGGCACGCCCGGCGGCAGTGCTGTTCTTGCCGTCGGAGGTGGTGTTGAAATAACGCAGGTCGGTTTTCAATGAACCGTAGTCGCCCAACGGCAATACATGGATCAACCCGGCAAAGTGCTGTTGGTAATAGTCTTCGAGGTTGGCGTAGTAGTACTGGACCAGCAGGTCCTTGTTCACTTGGTAGTCGAAACCTGCGTAGTTGAATTTATTGCTCTCTTGCGTGCCACCCGCGGCCGCCAGGCCACTGCGATCGCTGGAGCCACGGCCGGTGGTGTGTTGCAGCTGGCCGCCGATCAGCGTGAGGTTGTCTATGTCTTTGCTGGTGACCTGCGCGCCCTCGAAGGATTGCGGCAGCAGGCGGCCATCGTTGCTCACCAGGATCGGCAAGTTCGGGCGCAGGTAGCCGTAGCGCAGTTCGGTTTTGGCAAAACGCGCCTTGGCCGTCGCGCCACCGCGCGCCCAGCTGTCGGCTGCCTTGCCGTCATCGGTGGGGATCATCGAGCTGCCCACGTGGCGGCCAGTGCCGCTGTCGAGGGTCACGCCGAGCATGCCGACGGCGTCGAGACCAAAACCGACGGTGCCGTCGGTAAAGCCCGACTGGTAGTTGAGGATAAACGCCTGGCCCCACTCTTCGGTCTTCGACGGTGCGGCGGCGCCATCGCGGTTGTCGTTATTGAAGTAGAAGTTGCGCAGGCCCAAGTTGGCTTTGCTGTCGCTCAAAAAATCAGCCGAGGCCAAGGGGCTCAGGGCAATACCCAGGCCGCCGGTTAATACACTCAGTACATTCAAAGTAGCTTTCATCAGGACGAACTCCGGCGCGGAATCCAGGTTCCGGGCGCGTAAAAAGGGCAGCAGGATGCACGCGACCAACTTAGGTTGGCCGCCGCGTTAACCAACGTTTAAGTGCTTAGTTGAGTGAAGTGAACCTCCGTAAAACCTCAGTCAATCAATCCATGAGCGTCATAAAACGGATACGGCCCCGGGTAGTCCCCGAACACGCCGTTGTGGCTGATCAACCCGTGCTGTGCATCCCAGCGGTGCAGCAGGTAGCCGGCCGGTTCCAGGTTGAAATGCGCAGGCGCGGCGTCTTGCAGGTCAAGCACGATCTGGTGCGAGGTGCCGGGGCATACGCAACTCAGGCTGCCGCCAAAACGCCGTTGCATCGGGCGGTGCAAATGCCCGCACAACAGGCGCTCCACGTGTGGGTGGCGGGCGACGACGCGCTCCAGGGCGGCGGCGTTGATAAAGGGCTCGCGGTCCATATGGCCGATGCCGCTGCTAAACGGCGGGTGATGCAGGATCAGCAAGGTCGGTGCCTCGGGGCGCAGCGCCAATTGCGCGTCGAGCCACTGCAATTGGCTGTCGAGCAGTTGGCCGCCGTGACCACCGGGAATGGTCGAGTCCAGGCCGATCAAGCGCAACGGATGCTCATCCACGACCCAATCCAGCGGGCCATCTGCCGACGTCGGCAGATAAGCGTGATCGCCGAACGCATCCAGCAACGGCGCGCGCGTATCGTGGTTGCCGGGCACCAGGTAGCAAGGCATGTGCAGGCGCGCCAACTCCGGGTGCAGCACGGCGTATTCATCGGCGCGGCCAAAATCCACCAGGTCGCCGCTGATCACTACGATATCGGGCCGTGGGTGACTGGCGTTCAGATGGTCGACGGCGCGGCGCAGTGCCCCCAAGGTATCGACCACCCCATAGGTCAGGCGGTTACCGGCTTTAAGGTGCAGGTCGCTGATCTGCGCAACAAGAAACGGACGGTTCAAAATAAGCTCTCACGCATTCAGGGTGAACACCACGTGCGGCGCGATTGCCAGGGCAATCGGCGCGCCGACGCGGTGCATTTGGTTGTCGCTGCTGTCCACCAGCAGCGGTTGCGAGCCGCCCACATCCACCAGCAGGCGGCTTTGTGCGCCCTGAAAGAACTGCGCGACCAGATGGCCGTGCAGGTGCCCTTCGTCTTCCATCACGCGCAGGTGTTCGGGGCGGCAGTAGACGGTGCTCGGTAAGCCGGCGCCGTGCCACGGCAGTTCGCCGCCGCAGACTTTCAGGCCGTGGGCAGTCCGCGCCAGCACAGAAAAGGCATTGAGGTTGCCGACGAAGCCTGCGACAAACGCATTGGCCGGTTGCTGGTAGATCTCCCGAGGGCTGGCCAGTTGCGCGATACGTCCCTGCTCCATCACCAGGATGCGGTCGCCCAGCGCCATGGCTTCGCCCTGGTCGTGGGTGACGAACACCGAGGTGATGCCAAGCCCACGCAGCAGTTGATCCAGCTCGCTGCGCAGGCGCTCGCGCAATTGCGCATCCAGGGCGGCCAGCGGCTCATCGAGCAACAGCACTTTGGGACGCGGTGCCAGCGCGCGGGCCAAGGCCACACGCTGACGCTGGCCGCCCGACAGTTCATGGATGCTGCGTTTGCCGTGGTGTTGCAAACCCACCAGTTCCAACAGTTCCTCGCAGCGCTTGTTGCGCTCAGGCGCCGACACGCCGCGAATCTTCAGGCCGTAGACGATATTGCCGGCCACGTCCAGGTTGGGAAACAGCGCGTAATTCTGAAACACCATGCCCACATCACGGCGCTCGATGGGCAGGCGCGTGACATCTTGATCGCCGAAAAACACCTGGCCCACGTCCGGGCGTTCCAGGCCGGCAATCAGGCGCAGGGTCGTGGTTTTGCCACAGCCGGACGGGCCAAGAATTGCCAGGGTTTCGCCGCCTTCGACGCTCAGGTTCAGGTCATGCACGGCCACGGTGCCGTCGGCGAATGCCTTGCGACAGCCTTGCAGGCGAATAGTGATAGCGGTCATCGACGCTCTCCACGGGACAAACGAGCACTGATGGCCTGCAACGCAATCAGCAGCGGCACGATCATCAGCAAAAAGATAAGGGTGTAGGCGCTGGCGATTTCCAGACGCGCCGAGGCGTAGCTGTCGGCCAGCCCCACCGGCAGCGTCTTGGTCATCGGCGTGTGCAGCATCCAGGTCAGGTTGAACTCACCCAGGCTCAGGGTGACCACCATCAGCACGCCGGCCAGAATGCCCGCCCGGCAATTGGGCACCACCACGCTGAAAAAGCGCTTGATCGGCCCCGCGCCGAGGCTGGCGGCAGCCTCTTCCAATACCGGCAGTTGCTGACGTTGCATCACCGCCATCACCGGGCGCACCAGGAACGGCAAGGTGAACAGCACATGGCCGACAAGGATGAACAACCAGCTGCTGCGGAACGTGCCGAATTGGCCGTAGGTCAGCAGCAACGCCAACGCACTGGCCAAACCCGGCATCGCCACCGGCAGCACCATCAGCTCTTCGAAGGCGCGGCTGAAGCGGTTGTTCATGCCCACCAAGGCATAGGCCGCCGGCACGCCGACCACGCAGACGCACACCGCACAGGCCAGGGCCAATTGCAGCGACAGCCAAACCGTGGGCGAATAGGCCTGCCACACCTGCACCAGCCAGTCGAAGGTCAAGCCGCTGGACAGGCCGACGAAGAAATTACGCGTCAGCCCGGCCAGCAACGACATCAACACCGGCACCAACATGAAGGCACACACCAGCAGGGTAAACAGCAGTTGCACCACAAACAGCGATGAGCGCTTCACAGGACCGTCCCCGCGTTTTTCACCAGGCGTCGCGTGAGCAGCAACACCGCCCAGGTCACTGCACCGAGCACCACCGACAGCGCGGCGGCGACGGCAAAGTTGGCGTAGTTGGTGAACACGTTGTAGATCGCCACGGGCGTGACATTCAGCCGCGTGCCCAAGGTAAAGGCGGTACCGAACGCGCCCATGGACGTGGCAAAACAAATCGCCCCGCACGAGGCCAACGCAGGCGCCAGCCCCGGCACGATCACGTCGCACACCACCCGCCAATGCCCGGCGCCCAGTGAGTGCGCGGCTTCTTCCAGGCTGCGGTCGAGGCTTTCGCACGCGGCCATTACCGTGAGGATCACCCGCGGGATCGAGAAGTACAGGTAGCCGACAAACAACCCCGCCAGCGAGTACGCGAAAATCCAGCGCTCACCGGCCAGTTGCAGGCCCAGGGCCGCAAACAGGCCTTGGCGACCGGCCAACAGGATCACCAGAAAGCCCACCACCACGCCAGGAAACGCCAATGGAAAGGTGAGCAATGCCACCAATGCCGAACGCCCGAAGAACTGCTGCCGCGCGAGGAATACACCACTGATGCCGCCGATCAGTAACGCGGTGAGCGTCACAAACACGGCCAGCACGCAGGTCTGCGCCAGGCTGCCCAGGTACTGCGTGCTGCTGAGCACCTGCCAATAGCCGCTGCCGTTGCTGTCGCGGCGCTCGGTGCCCAGCACGATCAAATGCGCCAGCGGCAACAGCCAGAACGCGAACAGCACCGCAAACGCCGGGGCCAGTGCCCAGGCGGCATGTTTTGCCGAGGTTGCCACTTACTTGACCTCGCTCAGGTAACGGGCGGCGAAGGCTTCCTGCACAGCGGCCATTTTTTCGTAGTCCACCACGCCAGCGCGGGCGTAGTCGCTGTCGGGCAGGAACTGCGCGGCGACGTCGGCCGGCATTTTCATTGCGCGCACCGGGCGCAGGTAGGCCTTGGCCCACAGTGCCTGGCCTGCATCGGAGAGCACGAAATCGAGGACCTTTTCAGCGTTGGCGCGGTGCGGCGCGTTGGCCACCAGGCTCATCACGTACGGCACGCTGATGCTGCCTTCTTTGGGAATCACGAAGGCAACGTTGGCGTTGTCCTTGTAACGCGCGCGGTAGGCGTTGAAGTCGTAGTCCACCAGAATCGGCAGCTCACCGGACAGCACCCGCGCATAGGCGGTTTGCTTGGGCACGATGGGCGCGTTTTTGGCGAGCTTCTGGAAGTAGTCGATGGCCGGGGCGAAGTTATCCAGGTCGCCGCCCAAGGCGCGGTTGATCGCCACGGCAGAGACGTAGCCGACAAACGCGCTGGATGGGTCGAGGTAACCGACCATGCCTTTGTACTCAGGCTTGAGCAGGTCGGCCCAGCTTTGCGGCACCGGCAAACCGCCCAGCGCATCGACATTGACCATGATGCCCAAGGTGCCGGAGTGAATCGCAAACCAGTGGCCCGCCGGGTCTTTCAGGCCGGCCGGAATCTGCTCCCAGCCTTTGGGCTTGTAGGTGCCCACCACGTCGGCTTTTTGCGCCTGCAAGCCGAAGGTCACGCCGTAATACACCACGTCGGCCACCGGCGCGGCTTTCTCCGCCACCAACTGCGCCAACGACTGCCCGGAGTTCTTGTTGTCGAGCGGCACCTGCACGCCGGTATTGGCGGCGATGGCCTTGAGTTGGCTGCCCCAGTCGGCCCAGTCCGGCGGGCAGTTGTAGCAAATCGCGGTTTCGGCGGCCTGGGCCAGGCTGGCCATGCCGCACAGCAGCACGGCTGCCAGGGTTTTACTGAACGCGCGCATCAGGTGTCTCCTCAAGGGGTTGAGTGCTGTCGCCGGGCCGGATATGGCACGGCAGGCAATGGGAAATCGGGGCGTTGCCGGCGATCTGCGCCAGCAATTGGTCAATCACCGTGCTGGCCAGCAGGCCGATGGGCTGCACCACGCTGCACAGCGTCGGGTGCATCTGGGTGCCGAGGGCGATGCCGTCAAAGCCCATCACCGAGAGTTGCTCGGGCACATTCCAGGCGTTGCGGCGCAACTCGGCGATCAGGCTGATGGCCAGAAAATCGTTGGAACACACCAGCGCGGTCGGCGCCTGCGGGCCTTGGAGGAACGGCTCGATTGCCGCGAACTCGGCCTGGGTGTGGGCCGGCATTTCAATCACTGCGCGGCTTTTAAGCCCGTACTCGCGCATCGCGTCGCAATAGCCGGCGTAGCGCAGGCGCGCACGGTCGGACTGCAACGCGGGGCCGGCGACCATGCTGATGCGCCGGTGCCCCGCTTCGAGCAAATAACGCGTGGCCAGGGCCATGCCCGCGCGGTTGTCGACCGACACGGCGCTGTAGCTGGGGTTGCTGGGTTGGTGATACGCCAGCACGAACGGTGTTTGTTCGCTGGCAAGGCTGTTGAGCACGCTGTTACTTTCGGCGTCGGTCACGGTTAACACCAGCCCGTCGACGCGCTGGCGCAGCAACTCTTCCACCACAATGCTCTCGCGTTCGCTGCTGTAGTCGGTGGTCGCCAGCAGCAGGCTATAGCCACGCAGCCGGGCGGCACGCTCCATGGCCTGGAACTGCTCGGCGAACACCGGGTTGAGCAGGTTGGGCACCACCACGCCAATCAGCTGGGTGGTTTGCAGGCGCAGTTGGCGGCCGAGCAGGTTCGGCCGAAAGCCCAGCTCGCGGGCGGCGGCGAACACTTGCTCACGGGTCGCCGGGCGCACCTGGTCGGGGGAAGCAAAGGTGCGGGCGGCGGTGGCGCGGGATACCCCGGCCAGCTGCGCAACGTCTTTCAGGTCAGTCATGATCACTCGCTTGAGATCGATCTCATTGGCGAGGACAGTAACGGCGGAATGTGGCAGTAGCGTGGTGCCAAGATGACGGTTTGATGGCAGCGACCCCGTGCTAAATGTGGGAGGGGGCTTGCCCCATCAGATCGGTGTGTAGCCACAGATAGTCATACTCCGCGGGTATGCTTGGAAACCGGCGCAGCAAAATCCGCCCGCTAACCTTTCGATCTGATCCAAGTGCGGGCACAATGCGTGTCCTTTTTTGGCAGGCACCGCCGCAGGCTCTCAAAAATGATCAAAACGCCGTACTACCTCATCGATAAACAGAAACTTCTGGTCAACATGCAGAAGATTGCTTACGTGCGCGAACAGTCCGGCGCCAAGGCTCTGCTGGCGCTCAAGTGCTTTGCCACCTGGTCGGTATTCGACCTGATGCAGCAATACATGGACGGCACCACCTCGTCGTCGCTGTATGAGTTGAAGCTCGGCCGTCAGAAGTTCGAAGGCGAGGCGCACGCCTACAGCGTGGCCTGGGCCGACGATGAAATCGAAGAAATGCTGGAGAACTGCGACAAGATCATCTTCAACTCGATCAGCCAGCTGCAACGCTTTGCCGAACGCAGCGAAGGCAAGACCCGTGGCCTGCGCGTCAACCCACAGGTGAGCAGCTCCGACTACCTGCTGGCCGACCCGGCGCGCCCATTTAGCCGTTTGGGCGAATGGGACCCGGTGAAGATCGAAGGCGTCATCGAGCAGATCTCCGGTTTCATGTTCCACAACAATTGTGAGAACGGCGATTTCAGCCTGTTCGACAAGATGCTCGGCACCATCGAAGAACGCTTCGGCGCACTGCTGCACAAGGTCAAGTGGGTCAGCCTCGGCGGCGGCATTCACTTCACCGGCGAAGGCTATGCCATCGACGCGTTCTGCGCCCGTTTGAAAGCGTTCTCCGAGAAGTACGGCGTGCAGGTTTACCTGGAACCGGGAGAAGCGGCGATCACCAACAGCGCTTCGCTGGAAGTCACCGTGCTCGACACCCTTTACAACGGCAAAAACCTCGCCGTGGTCGACAGCTCCATCGAAGCCCACCTGCTGGACCTGCTGATCTATCGCCTCAACGCCAAGCTGGCGCCGAGCGAGGGTGAACACACTTATATGGTGTGCGGCAAATCCTGCCTGGCAGGGGACATCTTCGGCGAGTATCAATTTGATCGTCCGCTGGCCATCGGCGATCGGCTGTCGTTCATCGACACCGCGGGCTACACCATGGTCAAGAAAAACTGGTTCAACGGCCTGAAAATGCCGTCCATCGTAGTGAAACAACTCGACGGTACTGTCGAGGTGGTTCGTGAATTTGGTTACGACGACTACCTGTCCAGCCTTTCGTAAGCTGGCGGATAAAGGAGAGATAAAGCAATTGAAAAAGAACGTTCTTATCATTGGTGCAGGAGGTGTCGCCAAGGTGGTGGCCCACAAGTGCGCGCAGCACAACGACGAACTCGGTCGTATTGCTATCGCGTCGCGCAACATCTCCAAATGCCAGGCCATCATCGACAGCGTCAAGGCCAAGGGTAGCCTCAAGGTGCCCGCCGACATCCAAGCCTTCGCGCTGAACGCCCTGGACGTGGAAGCGACCAAGGCCCTGATCCGCGAGACCGACTCGCAGATCGTCATCAACGTAGGTTCCGCCTTCCTCAACATGTCGGTGCTGCGCGCCTGCATCGATACCGGCGTCGCTTACCTTGACACCGCCATCCACGAAGAGCCGGGCAAGGTCTGCGAGACCCCGCCGTGGTACGGCAACTACGAATGGAACCACCTGCAAGAGTGCAAACAGAAGAACATCACCGCCATCCTTGGCGTGGGCTTCGACCCGGGTGTCGTCAACGCGTATGCCGCGCTGGCGCAGCAACAGCATTTCGACCGCATTGATTCGATCGACATTCTCGACGTCAATGCCGGCAGCCATGGCAAATACTTTGCCACCAACTTCGACCCGGAAATCAACTTCCGCGAATTCACCGGACAGGTGTGGAGCTGGCAGAACAGCCAGTGGACCAGCAACACCATGTTCGAAGTCAAACGCACCGACGACCTGCCGGTAGTCGGTTCGCAAAACCTGTACCTGACCGGCCACGATGAAGTGCACTCGCTGTCGAAAAACCTCGACGTGCCCAACGTGCGTTTCTGGATGAGCTTTGGCGAACACTACATCAACGTGTTCACCGTGCTGAAAAACCTCGGCCTGCTCTCCGAAAAACCGGTCAAAACCGCCGAAGGCCTGGAAGTGGTGCCGTTGAAAGTGGTCAAGGCCGTACTGCCCGACCCGTCTTCGCTCGCCCCTGGCTACACCGGCAAGACCTGCATCGGCGACCTGGTCAAAGGCAGCAAAGATGGCCAGCCGCGTGAAATGTTCATCTACAACGTGGCCGATCACGAAGAAGCCTTTGCTGAAACGGACAGCCAGGGCATCTCCTACACCGCAGGCGTACCACCGGTGGCCGCAGCGCTGCTGGTTGCACGTGGCGAGTGGGATGTGAAGCACATGGCCAACGTCGAGGAGCTGCCGGCTGAGCCGTTCCTCAAAGCGCTGGACGTGATGGGCTTGCCGACTCGGATCAAAGACGAGAACGGTGACCGTGCGTGGGATGCGATTGCCTGAACAGGCGATAGCTGACTGAACAAAAAAATGCGCCCTCAGGGGCGCATTTTTTGTTTGGGCATATACAGACCCGCAATCCAATGAAGATTCAAAATGTGGGAGCGGGCTTGCTCGCGAATGCAGGGTGTCAGTCAACATATTCGGCACTGACACTCCGCTTTCGCGAGCAAGCCCGCTCCCACATTTTAATTTGTGGCTGTTATTCCCCAGTGGCTTGGCGCACGCAAGCATCGAACAAACACCGCACTAGATTTGCAGTGGATTTGAGAGGTCGAGTTATTCCAGATTTCTGGCCGAGTTGCTCAGCGCCCGCGAGCACTGCAACAACGCCGGTGCCAGCTGTTTCTCGGCATCTGCCCTACTCCACCGACTGGTCGGCGCCACCACGTGCACTGCCGCCACCGGCCGGCCATTGGCGCCGAGCACCGGCGCGCCGATGGTCATGTCGCCCAGGAACAGTTCCTGGCCGTTCACCGCATAACCCTGTTCCCGCACCTGTTGCAGCGACTCAAGAATCTGGTCGACTTCAGTCAGCGTCTGGCTGGTGTGGGCAATGCGCTGGCTGCTCTCAATCAACACCAACGCCTCATCCGTCGGCAACGCGCTCAAATACGCGCGCCCCGAGGCCGTGCAATACATCGGCACCCGCGAGCCAATCGGCATGTGCACCGGCACGAAGCCCGCGCTGACAAACCGCGCGATGTAGGTCATGTCGTAGCCCGCAGGCTCGGTCAGGCACGAGGTTTCGCCGGTCAAGCGCGTCAACTCAGACAGAAACGGGTTGGCCACCTCAATCAACGAATGCGCATCCAAATAACTGAAACCCAACTCCAGCACCCGCGGTGTGAGTTGGTAATGCCGTGTGCGCGAGTGTTTCCGAAGGTAACCCAGGCTCTCGAGGGTAAACACCATGCGCTGAGCCGAACTTTTGGTCATGCCGGCGGCCTCGGCCACCTCTGCAAGGCTCATGCTGCGGCGCTGGGCGCTGAATGCCTTGAGCACCGACAGGCCTTTTTCCAGGGATTGGTTGTGCAAGCTGTTGCGTTCTTCAGACATGGCGGACTCACGGTCAGGTCGATCAGGCGTGGCGATATTCTTACCTCAGATCACAAAAATAGACCACTAAATATCGCATATCGATACGAATGATTCATTTTGTTGATTTTACAACCCAACATACGATTTATTTTAATCGAAATGGCACAGAGCTTGCGGTTTCATCAGCAACCGCTTGCGGTACTGACGATCCGTTTTCCTTCTGGAGTAACCCGATGAACAGTCTTTCGCCCTTGTTTCGCCGCCTTGCCTTCGGTCTTTGCGCCGCGCTCTGTGTCAGCGCCGTGCACGCAGAGAGTGCGTCCTCGTACAAAGTCGGTGCAACGGCCAGTGGCTCGCCGTTTACCTTCCTGGATATCAAGAGCAACAGCATTCAAGGCGTAATGGTCGATGTGGCCGAGGCCGTCGGCAAGGCTGGCGGGTTTACCAGCCAGATCGAACAGACCAACTTCGCCGCGCTGATCCCCTCTCTCACCTCCGGAAAGCTCGACTTCATCGCCGCCGGCATGCTCAAGACCGCAGAACGCACCAAAGTCGTCGACTTCAGCGCTCCGGTGTATGCCTACGGTGAAGGCCTGATCATCAGTGCCGACGACAACACCGCCTACCCCGATCTCACGCCACTCAAGGACCAAGTGGTCGGCGTGCAAGCCGGCACGGTGTTCTACGACCAACTCAACAAGCTCGGCATCTTCAAGGAAGTCCGCACCTACGACTCCATCGGCGAGATGGTCCGCGACCTGTCCTTGGGCCGCATCAAGGCGGCGGTCGGCGACCAGCCGGTCGTCGCCTACCAGATCCGCCAGAAGCTGTTCAAAGGCGTGAAACTCGCCCCCGACTACACACCCACCAACGTCGGCGAAGTGTGCCTGGTGGTACGCAAAGGCGATGCGCAAACCCTTGATCGCCTGAACACCGCGATCGCCAGCATCAAGGCTGACGGCACTCTCGACGCCATCCTCAAGAAGTGGGGGCTTGATACCCAGGTGCGCCCATGAACCCGGCTGAATTCCTGCAAAACGCCCAGGACTTTTTGCCGATCCTGCTGCAAGGCGCGCGGGTGACGATCCAGATCACCGTGCTGTCGTTTCTGCTCAGCAGCGCGATTGGCTTGGTGTTGGCACTGCTCAAGTTGTCGCCGATACGCGCGTTGTCGTGGGCAGCCAGCACCGTGATCAACGTGATCCGTGGTCTGCCGATCATCGTGCAACTGTTCTATATCTACTTCGTGCTGCCGGACATGGGCGTGCACCTCACCGCGTTCTACGCGGGCGTGATCGGCATGGGCATCGCCTACTCGGCGTACCAGGCGGAGAACTTTCGCACCGGCATCATTGCCGTCGAACAAGGCCAGCGCGAAGCCGCCGAAGCATTGGGCATGCGCTCGGTGCTGATGATGCGCCGGGTGATCCTGCCGCAAGCCTTCCGTATCGCCTTGCCGCCCTACGGCAACACCCTGGTGATGATGCTCAAGGACTCATCCCTGGTGTCGACCATCACCGTGGCCGAGATGACCCGCCAGGGCCAGCTGATCGCCTCGTCGACCTTCCAGAACATGACCGTCTACACCCTGGTTGCCCTGCTCTACCTGCTGATGAGCCTGCCGCTGGTGTACGGCCTGCGCCGGATGGAACAGCACTTGGGCCGGAGGAAAAAAGCATGATCTCGATACGCCAACTGCAAAAACATTACGGCAGCCACCGCGTGCTGCACGGCGTCGACCTCGATGTAGCCAAGGGCGAAGTAGTGTGCCTGATCGGCCCGTCGGGCTCGGGCAAATCCACCCTGTTGCGCTGCATCAACGCGCTGGAAGCCTACGACGGCGGCGTTATCACGGTGTTTGGCGAAACCGTGCAGCGCGGCAGCAAGAGCGTGCACGCCCTGCGCAGCCGCATGGGCATGGTATTCCAGCGTTTCAACTTGTTCCCGCACCGCACGGTGCTGGAAAACGTGATGGAAGGCCCGGTGTACGTCAAAGGCGAGCCACTCAAACAAGCCCGCGAAGAAGCCTTGGTACTGCTGGAAAAAGTCGGCCTGAGTGCCAAGGCCGACGCTTACCCGGAACAGCTCTCTGGTGGCCAGCAACAACGCGTGGCCATTGCCCGCGCCTTGGCGATGAAACCCGACGCCATGCTGTTTGACGAACCCACCTCGGCACTGGACCCGGAGCTGGTCGGCGATGTGCTGGCGGTGATGCGCACCCTGGCAGATGAAGGCATGACCATGATCGTGGTCACCCACGAAATGGGTTTTGCCCGCGAAGTGGCCGACCGCGTGTGCTTTCTGCACGGCGGCTACATCGTCGAAAGCGGTGCGGCCGAGCAAGTACTCGGCGACCCGCAACACCCACGCACCCAGGATTTCCTGCGGCGCGTGCTGCACCCCACCGGCAATACGCGGAGCCTGTCATGAAGTCTTTATGGTCAGCGACTGCACCCTCGGTGCTGCCGACACCGGCGTTGAGTGAGTCGGTGAAGGTCGATGTGGCGATTGTGGGCGCGGGTTACACCGGCCTGTCGACCGCCCTGCACCTGGCCGAGCGCGGCGTCAACGTGTGCGTGCTGGAGGCCAACGAGCCCGGCTGGGGCGCATCGGGGCGCAATGGTGGGCAGGTCAACCCGACGCTCAAATACGACCCCGAACAGTTGGTGCAGATGTACGGGCCGGAACGTGCCGAACCGTTAATTTCCACGGTATCGAATTCGGCGGACCTGGTATTCAAGTTGATCGAACGCCATCGCATAGATTGCGCGCCGGTGCGCAAAGGCTGGATGCAGGTGTCGTACACGCAAAAAGGCGTGGCCGGGCTGCACGCTCGAGCCGATCAATGGGCGCGTCGCGGCGTACCGGTGCAGCGCTTGGAAGCACGTGACGTGGCGGCGCGCATGGGCAGCGAGGCCTTTGCCGGCGGCTGGCTGGATGGCCGCGCCGGGGCGATTCAGCCGTTGGCGTATGCGCGTGGGCTGGTAGGCGCGGCGTTGGCGGCGGATGTGCAAATTCATGGCCACAGCGCCGTGACGGGGTTGCAGCGCCAGAGTTCGGGCTGGCAATTGCAGACAGTTTCTGGCGCACAGGTCACGGCCGATCAGGTGGTGCTGGCTACCAATGGCTACAGCGGCAACCTGTGGCCGGGCATGGCACAAAGTATCTTGGCGGCGAACAGCTTTATTGTCGCCACAAAGCCGTTGAGCGGGCGTGCCGCTGACAGTATCTTGCCGGGGCAGGAAACCGTGTCCACCGCGCAAAGGCTGCTGCTGTACTTTCGCAAGGACAGCCATGGCCGCTTGCTGATGGGCGGGCGCGGCCTGTTCAACGACCCCACATCACCCGCCGATTTTGTGCACCTGGAGCGCTCGCTGGCGTTGCTGTTTCCACAATTGGGGCCGCTGGAGTTTGAGTACCGTTGGGCCGGGCGTATCGCAATCACCCGCGACTTCATGCCCCACATTCACCAACCGGCGCCGGGGCTGACGCTGGCATTGGGGTGCAATGGGCGTGGGATCGCGCTGTGTACCAGCCTGGGGCAGCAATTGGCCGGGCGTTTGTGTGACGGCAACGCGGATTTCGCTTACCCGGTGACGCCGTTACAGCGTTTGCCGTTGCATGGGTTGCAGCGCTTTTACATTGGAGCGGGTGTGGCTTGGTATAGCTTGCTGGACAGGTTGAACATCAGTTGACGGCCCAGACAGTCTAGAAAACTGTCAACTCTCACAGGTTACCGAACCCGCAAAATCCGTTAGCTTCGCCAGTCGAGAGTCAATCATCGATTGGCTTACCCACTCGGCATGTGCGAAAGGATTCGTCCATGACGTTCCACGAAACCTCAAACCGCAACCCTTCGCCTATCAAGCCTAAAGGACGAAACCGCTTGGGCATCACCGCCCGCCTTCCGCGCTGGGCATTCGCAGTGCTGATCGCGCTCTACGGCATCAGCGTATTGCAAGAGCGCATTCGCCGTGTGCAACCGGCGCACGCCTACTGCTGGGCGTCGGCGTGCTCATGCTGTTAGGGATGGGCTGGATGCGGGGGTGTGTACAGGCGTGATGAACACCTGTGGCGAGGGCACTTGCTCCCTCGCCACAGGGCTTTCGCAGGGTTTCAAGACCGCGTTTAGTGCACAGCTCGAAGGTAAAACACACCAACACTTGCCGGGCTTGCGGCTCTCGGAAGTTTCCGACAAGGGTTTCAGGTTGTGGCTCGGATAGGGGCTGACTAACCTCTCGTCGTCGCTGCCAATTCAGCGACCGGATTTGACCGTCCGATTCCAAAAGAGCAAATGCGCTAACACCGATATTGGGCGTTTTTTTACGTCTGAGGTATCGTGTCGCGGCAGCTGTGCGCGGGATACCTTCGGGTATGCCGGTTTTGCTCCTTTTGGCCGGTCGGTCAACCCGCGTATAGCTGCCACCCTCTTTCGTTTGACCGCGAATCGTGGCAGTTCCATTTATAAAGGAGCTTCACCATGATTAAAGACAGCCCCAATCCCCCAGGCCTGCAAGACTTCGACACCAGCACCCTGCACGAAGTGGCCTACCGTGCGATCAATCACTACCTCAATCCCGGCAAACCCATCCCCGAACCCAGCGAAGGCCTCTTCACCGTGCGCGCCGACCTGGGCACCGAAACCTTGCTGGTCAACGCCTCCCAGGACCTGGCGTCCATCTGTGATATTGCCAACCATATGGCCTTTGAAATCGACGGTTCCCAACGCAATGTCGCGCTGGGTATCTGCCGGATGCTCGAAGGGGTGCAACTGCTGGTGGACAAGGCACTGAACGTGGCCCACCCACCAGCATAAAGATCGTTTCTATTCTTGGTGGGAGTATATTCTGCGGCGCTACTCATTACATTGCGCAAGGCCTGATACATTCCCATACAGCTAGAAGCGGAGCGTCTGGAGTAGCATTCCCACGCAGAGCGTGGGAATGAAATGAAAATTGCACGGTTGAGCGGCTTTGAAAAGCTACTTAATTAACCAGCTTTCTGTTGCTCCAAAAAAAATTGGACACGCAGATTCGGCATCTGCTGAAACCTGGTCATCGGGTGAGAGCAAAGCATATTTTTGACCAGCACCTTGTATAAACTTTAACGTCCCACACTCCCCGACATTAAAATCATAAACTGCTCGCACGCTAGAGCCTCTAGTACTGACGACCTTTACTAACTCTACACTTACACTCTTAACCTCTCCCTCTCTCCCAATACCAGAGAGAATATAAGAGCTGCCTTTCTCTTTTGTAATAGAACCTACCTTTCCCGAATTTTTAATACCGTCTGTTGCAAAACTGTTCAGACAGACGCCAGCCAGAAAAAGCACACCCATAAACTTTATATTCACAATATTCTTCCTTGATAAAACTCAGCATTAACCGGAGAAAAAACCATATAGCTAATACCAAGCAATATGGTCAACGCTGAAAAAGATATCAAAAAGCCATCAAATCGTCTAATTGATTTTGTTAGCTGCAAGGACAAAGTGTGTTGCACCTCAAAACACCGACCACCCAATCCGCTCACTCAACAATTCCAACGCCTTCATCCCCGCCAGCGAATTGCCCGCCGCATTCAACTCCGGCGACCACACGCATACGGTGAACTGCCCCGGCACCACCGCGACAATCCCGCCACCTACCCCGCTCTTGCCCGGTAAACCCACGCGATAAGCAAAATTGCCCGCCTCGTCATACAGCCCGCTGGTGGCCATGATCGAGTTGACTTGCTTGGTCTGGCGCGCGGTCAGAATCTGCTCGCCGCTGTGGGCGCTCACGCCCTCGTTGGCGAGGAAACTGAAGGCCCTGGCCAAGTCCAGGCAGCTCATTTGCAATGCGCAGTAGTTGAAGTAGCTGTGCAGCACTGCGTCCACGTCGTTGTGGAAGTTGCCGAAGGCTTTCATCAGGTAGGCCATGGCCGCGTTGCGTGCACCGTGCTGCGCTTCGGACTCGGCGACAACGCTGTTGACCAAAATCTGCGGGTTGCCCGACAGGCGCCGCACGAAGTCGCGCATCGACAGGATCGGCACGGCGAAGCGCGATTGGTTGATGTCGCAGATCACCAGCGCGCCAGCGTTGATGAACGGATTGCGCGGGCGGCCGCGTTCGAATTCCAGCTGCACCATGGAGTTGAACGGTTGCCCCGACGGTTCGTGGCCCAGGCGCTCCCAGATGGTTTCGCCGCCGTGGTCGATGGCTTGCACCAGGCTGAACACCTTGGAAATGCTCTGCACCGAAAACAGCGTGTCGGCGTCACCGGCGCAGTAGGCCGAGCCATCGTTGCCGTACACGGCGATACCGAGTTGATTGGCGGGCACATCGGCCAGTGCGGGGATGTAGTCGGCGACTTTGCCCTGGCCGATCAGTGGACGAACTTCGTCGAGGATCGACTCGAGCAACGCCTGCATGTCTTGTCCGGTCATTGTTTCTTTGAATCAGTGATAAGCGGGGCGCGCAGGATACCTGAAACGCGCCGCTCAGGTGGCGCACTAGAGAACGTGAAGCCCGGCATCGTCGCGCAAATACATCAGCGACTCGTACTGGAACGACAGCAAGAAACAGGCATCACACCTCGCGGCCAGTTGCTCCATCAACGCCCTTACCTCAGCCAATGGATCGGCATCCTCGGGAACTGGCCCTTTGATGCGCAGATAACCTCGGGTGGCCACTGTAAACGTCAGATCGTGCAGACCCTGTGCGCGAATAGCCGGATCCTCCACTTCATAGAAGCCACTCAGGAAAAGGCCCGACTCAAAGCGGGCCTCTAGTGACTGTTCATTCTGGTCCAGCTCAACGCCGCCTACAGCGTTTACCGCATCGGCCAAGTGCGCCATGGACATTCGCGTGTCAGCTTCCAGATGAATATCAAGCCCCATGGGGTGCCGCCTGCAACTTCGCACAGAGGCGCACAGCGTCGCTCTCGTCGGCATTTGCGTCGAGAAAGATCAAATCTTCAGACAGCCCCGAAGCCGATGAAATACCCACCACGAAATCACGCCGTGTTACGCCGGCCAAGGCCTTTATGAATAGCACCAATTGGGTGATTTGAGCGCGGCCTGCATGGTGCAAAGGAAGATTGAGCCCGATAAACCAATCGCTCAGGTCATCAGGCGCCATGCCTGAGGCACGCTCGTGTACTTGATTTACCAGCACAGCGGAAAATGGCGCCCAGTCGAGGGTCAATGTGCGAAAGGCGTCGACCAACACGGGCTCAATGGTTTCGTTGTCAGCACCATCGACGTAACAATAAAGCGTCTGCATGTTGTGCATCCCGGGTCTGCGAGTGGCGAGTCTAACGCGATCGCGGCGGATGCGGATCAATCCGGTTGGCCAGCAGGTTTTTTACGTTGTCGAAAATCTGCGTGCTCAGGTCGTTTTCCAACAAGGTGACATAGCGTTTCCATCAGGTGTGCATGGGTCACTTCCGGGTAGGGATCGCTCGCCAATCAAAGTAGTCCAATAGCCCGTACACTGCACCGCTGCGCTTACTCGACGAGGACTTTTGCATGAAATTGATGATTGGCTTGGCCGCCCTGTTGCTGGTATCGGCCTGCTCGACCCACTCGCCCACCGCTGCACCGGCGCAGGACTCTGCCGCATCCACGTGCCTGGCGGGCGGTGGCACGATGAGGCAGGTCGGCAAGTTGCAGAGCTGGAAGTGCATCACGCCGTACAAGGATGCGGGCAAGGCGTGCACGGATTCGAGCCAATGCCAGGGTGAGTGCCAGACCAGTGTGACCACGCAATCGGGCAACGGCCCGGTAGCGGGTACGTGCCAGGTGGACAACAGTCACTTCGGCTGCTCGGCGACGGTGGAGAAAGGCAAGCTGGGCCGGGCGATTTGTGTGGATTGATGGGCGCCACCGAAACAATGTGGGAGCGGGCTTGCCTGCGATGAGGGCGTGTCAGCTGACATTAATGTTGCTGAGCCACCGCTATCGCAGGCAAGCCAGCTCTCACAGTTTTTACCGCGTACACGTCGAAAGTGCGCGAGGTTGGAGACTGGCTCATTCAGCACCGTTGGCCGAGTCCTGTGCCTGAACCAAAGGGCGCCACCGAATAATGTGGGAGCGGGCTTGCTCGCGAAGGCGGAGTGTCATTCACTGCATGTGTAGCTGACCCACCGCTATCGCAGGCAAGCCAGCTCCCACAGTTTTTTCCGTGTACACGTCGAAAGTGCGCGACGTTGGAGACTGGCTCGTTCAGCACCGTTGGCCGAGTGCTGTGCCTGAACCCAAGGGCACCACCGAATAATGTGGGAGCGGGCTTGCTCGCGAAGGCGGAGTGTCAGTCACTGCATGTGTAGCTGACCCACCGCATTCGCGAGCAAGCCCGCTCCCACAGTTTTACCGTGCACACGTCAAAAGTGCGCCACGTCGGATATCTGCTCATCGAGCAGATCCCGCGCCAGCGCCCATGCCTGGTCCCTGGACTCTACTACCAGCAGCGGGTAGCCCCAGGCTTTGCCGAACATCACGGCAAATGGCTTGAGGGCCAGGCGTTGGGCGGCACTGGGTTCTACCTGGATCATGCCTTTGACGAAGGTGCGCAGCGCCTGTTTGTTTTTCTTCATCCAGATCGAGGCTTGCTTGCGCTGCTCGTGGGAGTGCTCGTGGTTGTTTTCGTCCACGGATTTTTCGTGCAGCAGCAAGAACGCCTGCTCTCTGGCCAACAGCCCTTCAAAGACCACAAAGGCATCTTCCGGGCCGCCTTCGTTGGGCGCGTCGAAGACGATTTTCACCACGGGGAACGTTGTACTGTCGAGTCGCATGGCACAGCTCCTGAATGAGAGTAGATCTCACTATAGTGACCACGTCACTGGACGGCATTGCACAGAATAGCCAGACTGTTTCGCAATTCAGCCAAGCTGCGAACTCACCATGAAGCACCACCGCCTCGATCTGCATCATCCCTCGATGTCCAAGGATGCCGACCTGTTCCCGCGTGCGGTGGTGGCCGTGCGTGCCAGCAGCACCAGCGAACGCTGGGAGCACGCGCCGCATTCGCATCGCAAGGGCCAACTGATGTACACCCTGCGCGGGGTGATTCACTGTCAGATCGAGGCCGGTATCTGGATCGTGCCGCCCCAATGCGCGCTGTGGATTCCCGGTGGCCTGCCGCACGCCGCGAGGGGTTCAGGTGAGGCCGAGGTGTATTGCCTGTTGATCGACCCCGACGTCAGCGGCGCCCTGCCCGCGCAATGCTGCACCCTGGCCGTGTCGGGCCTGTTGCATGAGTTGATCGGCAAGGCGGTGAGTTTCCCGCAGCTGTATGACGAAGACGGCGCCCAGGGGCGTTTGATCAACACGCTGCTCGATGAACTGGCCCAAGCACCGGTCGAAGCCCTGCATTTGCCCATGCCCCAGGACCTGAGGCTGCGACGCCTGGCGGAAAGTTTGCTGGCCGATCCCAGCGACAAGGCGACCCTCGGCCAATGGGCCGTGCGCATCGGCATGAGCGAACGCAGCATGACGCGCTTGCTGTTGGAGGAGCTGGGCCTGAGTTTCGGGCGCTGGCGCAGGCAGTTGCATGTGATCCTGTCCCTGCAGCGCCTGGCCAAGGGTGAAAGCGTGCAGCGCGTGGCGCTGGACCTTGGCTATGAAAACGCCAGCGGTTTTATCACCATGTTCCGCAAGGCGGTGGGCCAGCCGCCGGCCCGTTACCTGGCGGACCGCGCCGGGGCGTCGAGCCCCACGCCGGCAGCCATTTCGATGCACCCGGGCGCCTGATCAGCGCTGCACCGGGACCCGGATATCCCCGCTGCGGCACTGAGTCTTCACGCTCGCGGGGCAACCGGCAAAGCGCAATTCCTTGGTCAGGCACACGCGCACTTCGGACAACACCTTGCCCTTGCAGATCACGGCCATGCCATGGTCGCCCATGCCCGGGTTGCTCTGGCGAAACAGCTGTTCGATGTCGCGCGCTTCCAGGTAATTGGGCACATTGAACGGCTGCAATTGCTGCGGAATCTGCACTGTCGCCAGCGCCGCATCCGTCGCGTCCAGATAGCGCGACGCATCCAGTCCGCTGCACGTGCCGTGCTTGGACCATTCGTGTTTAAGCAGCGTGCGCGTGGGGAATATCAAAGCGCCCTTGGCCAGCTCCTGCGCCGACAATCGCGATTGCGGGTCACACGACGCCGGCCACCCGCCTTTCGCGTATTGCGGCCATAGCCCATGCAAGACAAACCCATAGCCCTTGCCGGAGCATTGTTGGTTGTCCGGGTGCGTGAGGCAAAACGTCGGCGACCACGACAGTGACAGCAGGTAAAAATCGAAATCTCCCGCGGGCCGCTGCTCGCGTGGCGCCGCTTGCACCATCAGGCTGGCCAGCACCAGCCACAGCGCTATCCAGGCTGTCTTGTAGTTCATCCATCTGTTCCTTGAAAAAATAAGCGCCACGCACCGCAGGACAGTTACTCGGGGCGGTTGGGATTGCGCTGCAGTACCTTGTCCAGAACCCGATCGGTCTTCAGCGCCTCGATCGCGAGCGAAGGATGCTCGGCCTCGCCACGAATGTGCGCGTTCATCGCCAGCACATGGTGCCACTGGATATGCGCATGGCAAGGCACTTCGAGCACTTCGTCGACTTCACCTTCAAGGCGCAATGGCTGGTCTTCGAACACGGCAAAGGTGATGCGGCCCCGGCTGCCGATCAGCTCGACACGGTCTTCGCGGCGGTCCGCGACAAAGTTCCAGCAGCCCATGCCCAGCGCGCCGGAACCGAAGGTCCAGCAGGCCGTCACGGCATCTTCGGCGGCATATTCCCCGGCTTGTCGGGCGGTAAACCCGGTGACTTCGACGATATCGCCGGCCAGAAACTGAAACAGGTCAAACCCGTGGCTGGCGAGGTCAGCAAAGTAGCCGCCACCGGCAACAGCCGGGTCGGTACGCCAATTGGTGGCGCTGGCGTCCGCGGCGGACGGTGGCTTGCTCAAGGTCCAGATCACTTGGCGCAATTCACCGATGCGCCCGTCCCGCAGCCAGTCACGCACCTGCTGAAAGCGCGGGAGCGAGCGGCGGTAGTACGAAACAAACAAGTGCAACCCGGCGCGTTCGAAGGTGCGCTGCATCAACGCGCTTTGCTCGGCGTTGAGGGCCATGGGTTTCTCGACACAGCAATGTTTGCCGGCCGCCGCCACCATCAGGCTGTATTCGAGGTGGCTGTCGGGCGGTGTCGCGATGTACACCGCGTCCACTTCAGGGTCGTCGATCAGGGCCTGGGCGTCGGTATAGAAGCGCGCAATGCCGTGGCGTGCCGCATAATCGCGCACCGCCTCCTCGCGACGCCCCATCACGGCCACCAGCGCAGAACCTGGCGCTTTGTAGAAAGCGGGTCCACTCTTCAATTCAGTGACACTGCCACAACCGATCATGCCCCAACGTACGGTAGTCATCTGTTCTCCTCGTCGGTTTTCATCAATCGGTCAGTATCCACATCCCCACCCGTGCGCGCCATAAGCACTTAGCATGACAATTGCATTACACTTTTGTGACATTCATCCCGCTGCGGGGCACACACGATGAAAATAAGGGCCACGGTCATTTGCGAACACGAGGGGCATATCCTCTTCGTGCGCAAGGCCAGATCGAAATGGGCATTGCCCGGCGGCAAGGTCGAGCGTGATGAGCGCCCGGTTGGCGCGGCCGAACGCGAGCTGGAAGAAGAAACCGGATTGAACGTGGACGGGTTGCTGTACTTGCAGGAGTTAAAGGCCCGCGACACCGTGCACCACGTGTTCGAAGCCTCGGTGGTGAATATCGCCGATGCGCGGCCGTGCAACGAGATCGTCGATTGTCGCTGGCACGCCTATGGCGCCCTGGACGAACTGGACACCACCGACGCCACCCGCCACATCGTCAAATCCTTCCTACGCCGCTTGTAATTCCGCGCTCTGCCCGCTGTCCGGCACACCTCACTTCACCACGCCATTCGCTTTCTGCCGTTCGACAAAGGATTTGACGAACGCGGCAGCGGCTGCATGCGCCACCAGAACCGCGCGCGAACCGCCAAACCGCGCAGATTCCAAAGATGGGCCTGTTAGCCTGGGAGCCTTGCGCGGTCAAAAATGTGGGAGCGGGCTTGCTCGCGAAGGCGGTGTGTCAGTCAATGGATTCGTACCTGATCCACCGCCTTCGCGGGCAAGCCCGCTCCCACATTGGGTTTACCTACAATCAGGTGGACCGCAACACGCCGCCGCACAGCGAAGAAGCGCTTTGTGGTAACCACCGCGCACAGCAGGAAAACCCAAAGGCCTGTTTCTTTTTAGCAGCCGGCATATGCAACTCTCGAAGGTGGTCGTGAGTGCATAACATCTCAAGAGCGCGGTTTATTCCCCGCTACCTGGGGAAATTTCTCGCGGCTTTTGGCCTGCCCGCGCTGGTATAACGCCTCCACCAGTTTCTGCCGTTCATCCTGGGGCAGATTGCTCGCGAACTGCGCCAGGGTGGTGTCCACCAAGGCCCGCAGCGCTGCGTCGGCCTCACGCGCCTTGGCCAGTTCCGTCACCAGCACTTCGCGATCGAGGGTCGGCGCTTCCAGCTGCTTGATCACGCCCAGCCGCGCTTCGCGACCGGCCATGATCAGCGGTTGGCTGTCGGCACGGTTCTGACGCAGTAACTGGCGCAATTCCTTGCGCCGCTCTGCCGGCAATTTGATCATCGCCTGGCGCAAACCGTGCTGGTTGACCACCGCCTCAGCGGGCTGGGGTGTGGCCATCCAGTGGTAGAGGCCGCCACCCACGCCGCCGATCAAAAACACGTTGAGCAGCACCGAGACAAGCAACCACGGTTTAAGGGATTGTGGGGTCATTGCTCAGTTTCCTCGGCGTTGACGGTGAAGACGACGTCGGCATCGCCCTGATCGAAGACGCTGGGCAGCACTTCGGATGACAGCATCGGCAGCGGCACGCTCAGCGACGCCACCAGCACCCCGGCGGCGATGCCGGCAATGCCCACGCCCACCAGGCCGGCGGGCGACAGCCAGTTGGCGTAACGCGACCAGAACGACGCCCGTCGCGGCGCAGACTCACGGATCTGGCGTGCCAGCGACGGGTCGGCGAATGCCAACTGATGGCTGTCCAGCTGCCCATCCAGCCAGCTGGCCTCACGCAATGCCTCGCGGGCGTGGACATTGCCGCTGTCGAGCAGCGCCTGGGCGGGCGCCTGTTCAGCCAGAGGCCAGCGGTGCAGGCTGGCCCCGTAGGCGTCAGCCAGGTGCGCAAATCGTTCAGGTGTCATGATTTTCCCCTTCCTGGGCGGGCAAGCCCGGGTGTGTCGGCAAGTTGACTGCGCAACTGGCGTCGGGCCCGCGACAGCAGGCTCTCCAGTGCCTCGACGCTGATGTTCATCAGGGCCGCGGCGTCGATATTCGACAGCTCCTGGTAGTACTGCAACACAATGGCTTCGCGCTGACGCTCGGGCAAGGTCGCCAAGGCGGCGGCCATCCTTGCGCTGCGATCGGCCGTTTCCAACTGTTCATCCGGAGACGGCGCGCTGTCCGCCAGTTCGAGCACCTCGTCTTCGTTCAACGGGCGCTCCTTGCGCCGACGCAAACGGTCGTGGCATAGGTTGAGTGCCACGCGGTGCAGCCAAGTGTCAAAACGCGCTTCGCCAGGCCGCCAGTTGGCCGCCTGGCGCCAGATGCGCAGGAAACTTTCCTGGGCCACGTCCTTGGCCTCGTCGGCATCCCCGAGGATCCGACTGGCGAGCGCGAGCAAACGCGGAAGCTTGCGCGTCACCATTTCGTTGACGGCGGCGGGCTCGTTGTTGCTGATGCGCGCCAGTAGCTCAACGTCCGGATCAGTGTCTTTCAATCGGGTGGTTCTCAATGCACTGGCTAAGGTTCAGGGTTCAGCGGATCCAATGACCTTCGCGCCAGTACCAGTTCGGGCCACGGGATTCCCAGTGCCCGGGTTCCCAACGGGCGTTGCGCACCACGTGCTGCCAGTGGCCCGGCACCCAGGCATACGCGCCGTGCGTCCATTGCCAGTGGCCACGGTCCCAGACAAAGCCTGGGCGTTCGGCGGGAATCACCTCAACGCGCTCCGCCGGTGGCGCCTGGCGGATGATCACTTCGGCTTGGGCAAAGGTGGGGGTGCTGACAAGCGCGGCAAACGCCAGCGGGACCAGCAAGGCATAGCGCAATTTGGCCAGTGGATTCATGGCAACTCCTTCATACGGCGAACGAAAATGTTTGCTGCTGATGGGTTGAACGGCGGGGTAGGAAAAATCCGTCGCGAGAAATACGACATTTTTCTCGACGGTGGTTAAGGCGAGTATTACTCAGGGGATGGCGGCGCTTGATGAAATGTTTGAAAGCATGGCGACGGATTTGTGCAAGTGCCGGCGTTCAAGGTGTAACGCAATGCACACCATGAGGAAATAACCATGTCTCGTCGCCTGACCATGCTTGTCGCCGCCCTGCTGATCGCCAGCCTCAGCGGCTGTGTGATCCTGCCGGAACACCGGCATTGCTGCTGGCGCTACTACGGCGCTGTGTCCACGCCAAGCAGCACCGTCAATAGCTAACCGACTGCCGCAAAGCCACGACGCCCGGCTTTAAGCTCGGTGCGCAGTTCGCCAATCAGGTTTGCGATGGAACGGACGCTGTCCAGACCTTGGGGCGACACCCGGGTCAGCAACAGGTCGACACGCCCGGATGCCGGTTCAAATACGCTGATGCGCAGCGAGCCGTCGCTGTTGAGGCTGCATTCACACGCAAGCGGCAGGAAGCCCGAGGCCATGATGCGGTTGAGTTCGGTGATCGACATCATGACAAGCCCCCGTCCTTGGGTTCTACCCTGTAGGTGCATTGCATCCAGCATAGATATGCTTTTGCCGAGCACTGAACAATTAATTCAAAAGTGATACCTGCGCCGCATTTTGCCCTGTGGACGCTGGCGCCCTGGCGCCAAAAACCCAGCATGCAACCTCTCGTCCGCTGCGTTGGCAAGCGCTTGACTCTGCACGGCGTTCACAAGACGCTCTTGGCTCTTTGCCATCATCCAGAGCCGCCCGCCATGAGCATCGATCCCCCAAAACTGCCCGACAGTGATGTGTACAAAACGCTGCTGGAATCGACCAAGGCCATTCCCTGGCGCATCGATTGGCAGACCATGACGTTCAGTTACATCGGCCCGCAGATCGAAGCACTGCTGGGCTGGACCCCGCAAAGCTGGGTCAGCGTGGACGACTGGGTCGAGCGCATGCACCCGGACGACCGTGAGTACGTGGTGAACTTCTGCGTGTCGCAATCGCGCGCCGGCGTTGACCACGAGGCCGATTACCGCGCGCTGACGGTAAACGGTGACTACGTGTGGATTCGCGATGTGGTGCATGTGGTGCGCAACGGCGATGAGGTTGAAGCGTTGATCGGCTTCATGTTCGATATCAGCGAGCGCAAGAAGACCGAAGAACACTTGATTCGCCTGCAAAAACAACTGGAGGAATATTCATTCCAGGACGGCCTCACCGGCATTGCCAACCGCCGCATGTTCGACACCGTGCTGGAACGCGAATGGGCCAGTGCCCAGCGCAGCCAGTTGCCGCTGTCGCTGATCATCCTCGATATCGATTTTTTCAAGCAGTACAACGACCACTACGGCCACATCAAAGGCGACGAAGCCTTGCGCCAGGTAGCGCGCACCTTGTCGCTGGCGGCTAATCGGCCACGGGATTTCATTGCACGGATCGGCGGCGAGGAGTTTGTGTGGCTGCTGCCGGAGACTGACGCGGCGTCGGCCAGGCAAGTGGCGCGGCGCTGCCTGCACCTGATCTGCCAACAACAGATCGAACATGGCTTTTCAGCGGTTTCCAAGCTGCTGACCCTGAGCCTGGGCGTTGGTACGCACCTGGTGACGCCCAACAGCAACCTGCTCGGGTTTGTCGAGTCAGTCGATAAGTTGCTGTACAAGGCCAAACATAACGGGCGTATGCGGGCAGAGTTTGCCGACGGTGAAGTTTGACGCCGACGTCAAATTGCGGGCAAAAAAAATCCCAAGTAGCTGATGGAAACTTGGGATTTAAAATTGCATAAACCGTGGGAGGTGAACGCACGGCTATAGTAACGATTGTAATAACCTGTAACAAGAGGATTTTAATCCTTTCGTCGGATTGAAAACGCCGTAAGTCATTCAATAACCACACATTTTTTAAGGAGGACGAGATTATAAATGCCACTTTTTGGTGCAAGTTGCGCTTATATCTCCTTGTATTAAAAAAGGGTATGGATCACAGGGGTGCGACACTGTTGGACGATTGCCCGTTTAACTGCTGGCATGTATCGCGAAGTTCCAGACTGTTGGACGACGCCGCACTGGCGACACGCTCCACTTGCCTGCAAAGCGCCAAACGCTCGGCCGCCTCGACCCGCTCCCGGTCGACCTGGGCATTGAGCCGCATGAAATAGCCACCCAGTAACACCGCGACGCACAGCACCCCGATCGCAAAGTAGCGAAAGCCGTAGGACGCTGGGGGTTCTGTCGGGTTCATGACACTAAGGCACCCTGCTCTTCTCGTATCGGACGTCGTCGCCCTCTAGCCGATCAACCATCGACCAGCCCAACCGCTGGTAAAACCCGTTGGCACGGATTTCATCGCGGCCATCGGTGATCAAAAACAACCGTTCATGCTGTTCA
The DNA here is from genome assembly GCF_047943075.1 of Pseudomonas sp. NFX183. Taxonomy (NCBI): domain Bacteria; kingdom Pseudomonadati; phylum Pseudomonadota; class Gammaproteobacteria; order Pseudomonadales; family Pseudomonadaceae; genus Pseudomonas; species Pseudomonas sp. NFX183. The sequence goes on from NZ_CP181333.1 coordinate 5,904,206, forward strand.
AACAGAGCCGCTTCAGCCACCGCCATCAAGCGGCGACCCAAGCCTTGGCCTTCGTAGCCAGGCTGTACGAACATCGCAAACACCTCACCTGCGGCCCGGTCGACCATGGAAAAGGCGGCGGGCCGGCCCTCCACCTCGGCGATCCACACACAGGGCGCTGCACGAATGCTGCCCGCCAGCACCTGCGGGGTAATCCCCAGCGCGGTCATCTGTTCGCGGCTCAAATGGTTTTGCACCACCGAGGTGCGGATAGCGAAGAGCGTGTCGATATCATCCGGCGTCGCCACGCGTATCAGCATTTGCATACGGGCCTCCTGTTGAAGGGCGCAATTGTATGCACATAGAAACATAAGCATTGTCGTGGATTTGTAAAAAGCCCAGCCGGCAGGTGTATAGGGGCGGGGTCGAGCCCTACAGGCATGCACGCGCTTTAACTACACGGCATTCGCCTGCTGCTGACGACGATACTGCCCCGGCGCGATGCCATGCGCCTTGCGGAAGCAGCGCGAAAAGTACGCCTCATCGGTAAACCCGCAGCGCTGGGCGATCACGCCGATCATTTGCGCGCTGTTGAGCAACAAGGTGCGCGCCAATTGCATGCGGCGATCCAGCACCAGTTGCGAAAAGGGTTTGCCGGTTTCCTTGCGCAACAAATGGGTGAGGTAGTTGGGCGAGAGGAAGGCAGCGGCGGCAGCCTCCGTCAGGTTGAGGGTTGGCTCGTGCAGATGCTCGCGAATATAGCCCTGCACCCGCGCCAGAGCGTCCTTGCGCCCGCGCCGGGTCGCGTTATTGGCGGCAAATCCCTGCAGCGGTTCGGCGTACTGCTCACAGACCAGGCCGATCAGTTGGAAGAGATAGCCTTTTAACCGCTCACGGGCGCCGAAGGTGCGTTGGGCGTCCAGGGTGCGCATGTGCGCGAGCCAGGTTTTGACTTCGTCGAAGGCCGCATCGTCGAGTATGAAATCCAGCTGCTCCTGAAAGCGAAACGGCGACAACTCCGGCGCTTGGCCGATGGGAATGTCTTCCAGGTCCAGCGGGTCGCAGGTCAGCTGCGGCAGGAAAAACGCCTGGCTGAAGTTAATCAGCATGAACTCGCCGTCTTCGGGGTGGGGAATTACATGCAGGCGATGGGGCAGGATAAACGCCAGCGCCTTGTGCGGAAACGGCCGCACTGCGCCGCCGATATGCTGCACGGTGTCACCGCCCAGGTTGATCTGGATCTGAAAATATTCATGCCGATGCGGGCTGGTCAGCGCCGCCCGCCCACGCTTGTCGCGGATATAAAAGTCGGGGCGGTCGCTGCGTTGTTCCATGCCATAGGTGGTGACGCGGGTGCCTGGCATAACGAAATCTCGGGTGGCCTGTGCACCACTGTAGCCTCAACCCTGGCCGAGGGTGAAGCTCAGCTCGCCAACGCCGTCGATGCCGGCAGTAACCACATCGCCCGGCTGCAGCGCGCCCACGCCGGCGGGAGTGCCGGTAAAGATCAGGTCGCCGGCCTTGAGTGCGACGGATTGCGAGGCATAGCTGATCACGTCACTGACCGACCAGATCAAGTCGGCCAGGTCGCCAACCTGGCGCTGTTCGCCATTGACCTTCAGCCAGATTTTGCCGGTAGACGGGTGCCCCACCGCACTCACGGGCTGCAACGCGGTGCTGGGCGCCGACTCATCAAAGGCTTTGGCCCATTCCCACGGACGCGCGAGCTTTTTCGCCTGGGCCTGCAGGTCGCGGCGGGTCAGGTCGATGCCGACGCCGTAACCCCAGACGTGGAAAAGTGCGTCTTCAGGGCTGATGTTTACTCCGCCTTTTGCGATGGCCACCACCAGCTCCACTTCATGGTGAAGATCAGCGGTCAGTGGCGGATAGGCAATCACGCCCTCGGCCGGCACCACCGCATCGGCCGGTTTCATGAAGAAGAACGGCGGCTCGCGATCCGGATCATGCCCCATCTCGCGGGCATGTTCGCTGTAGTTGCGGCCCACACAGAACACGCGGCGCAGCGGGAAACGCGCCGCGCTGCCGTGAATGGCCAGGGATGGGGTGGGTTCAGGGGTAATTACATAATCAGTCATGGCCTGCGCCTCTTGGTTTGCCTGGCGCCAGTATGACGAGGCGTGCCAGGGCAAAGTTGGACAGGCTGACGCAGATTTTGCACTGGCCGGTGCAGGTTAACCGGTTATTTGCGCGCGACCTTATAGCGCAGGCAATCCTGGTAAAAGCTCTGGCGAATCGCCTCGGGCTTGAGCCGGGAACGGCTGTCGTAAGTCTGCTCGGTGATGCCCATGGCCATCATGCGCATCCACGATTTGTTGAACTTGATCGTCTGGATCTTTTGTCGCGCGGCGTACAGCGAGACACCCGACAGCTTGAGTTCCTGAGCCCTGGCCGCCGTGCCGGCGCCCCAGCTGCACATGTACTTGTCACCCTCGCGCAGCTCCCGTGCCTGCACGGCAGCCGCGCCGCCCGCCAATGAGCAGGCGATCAGCATGATTCCAACAGTGCGCATGTGCTTCCTCACCTAACCACCTGAAAATAAAAGTGATTCTGGCGAGAATTTTGTTACAAAGGGGCCATTAAATTGCCTTATCTGCCTTTCACCATTGATAGTTCGCACTCGCCTGCACCGTGCGCTGCGAGCCATACCAGCACCACGAATAGGAATAGCAGGACGCCACGTATTCCTTGTTCGCCAGGTTAGTTGCGTTCAGCGCCAGGCGCAGGTTGTCCTTGGGGTTGGCGATGTTCGGGATGTCGTAGTGCACCGCCGCATCGACCAAGGTGTAGCCCGGCACTTTCAGGGTATTGGCGGTATCGCCCCAGGACGAACCGACATAGCGCGCCCCCGCGCCAACGCCAAAGCCCTTGAGTTGACCGTCGTGGAAGGTGTAGTCGGCCCACGCCGAGGCGGTGTGGCGCGGTACACCGTAGGTGGTGGTGCCCTCAACCGGAATCGCCGGGCCTATGCCTTTATCCGTGAGTGGCGCGTACTGCACGGTGCTGTTGGACTTGCTGGCGCGGTTATCCAGGTAGGCGTAGGCCGCGGTGATGTCCAGGTTATCGTTAAGGCTGGCCTTACCTTCCAGCTCGAAACCACGCGACTGTTGTTCGCCATCCTGGATGCTGCAGCGGCCGTTGCCACACAGATGGCTCGGGTCCGGGTCCAGGGTCGGCACGTTGCTCTGGCGCAGGTCGAAAATCGCCGCGGTGATAAAGCTGTTGCTGCCCGGCGGCTGGTACTTGATGCCGATTTCATACTGCTTGCCTTCGGTCGGTTTGAACACCGAACCGCCGTAACCCGTGCCCGATTGCGGGTTGAACGACTCCGCATAGCTGGCGTACGGCGCCAGGCCATTGTCGAACAGATAGACCACGCCGACGCGGCCGGTAAACGCCTTGCTGTCCAGCGACGACTTGCTCTTGGCGCCGGTCTGGAGGGTTTTGGTGGTGCTGTCGGTGCTGGCCCAGTCATAACGACCGCCGAGCAACAGCACCCATTTATCCCACTTCATTTGCTCCTGCAGGTACGCCCCGGTCTGCTCGCTGCGCGAGGTGGCGTCGGTGGCGAATGCCGGCGTGACCACGGGCGCGCCGTAGACCGGGTCGAAGATGTCCAGGTCCGGCCCCTTGCCGTAACCGGCCTTGGTGTCGGTGCTGGTGTTCTGGTAGTCGAGGCCCATCAACAGCGTGTGCTGCAGCGGCCCGGTGTCGAATTTGGCCTGCACCTGGTTGTCGAGGGTGTAGGCGTCCATGTCGACATCAGTGGCGATGGTCGAGCGGTTGGAGGTGCGGTAATCGGCCTGCAGGTTGCTGTTGTAAATACTGCGGTAGATGCCTTCGGCGCGCAGGTAACGCGCGTTCTGGCGCACGGTCCAGACATCGTTGACGTGATGCTCGAAGGCATAGCCGACGGAGTAGTACTCGCGGTCGCTCTTCTCGAAGTTCTTTTCGCCGTCGTAGAAATCCACGTCGATCTTGCGCCCGGTGGGGCTGCGCAACACCGAGCCCCAAGCGGGAATAGAACCGTAGGACGCACCTTTGGGGTCCTTCTGGAAATGCCCGAGCAGGGTCAGCGAGGTGTCCTCGTCCGGGCGCCAGGTGAAGGCGCTGGACAGCGACTGGCGACGGGTTTCGGTGTGTTCGACTTGGCCATCGGCATCATCGAACAGCCCCGCCACCCGGTAGGAATAAACGCCCTGCTCGTCCATCGGGCCACTGAGGTCGAAGGTGGTGCGCTTCTTATTGAACGTGCCGTACTCGACGCCGACTTCATGAAACGGCGTGTCCAACGGACGCTTGGTGACCATGTTGATCACCCCACTCGGCGTGCCCTGCCCGTACAGCACCGACGCCGGGCCGCGCAGCACCTCGACGCGCTCCAGGTCAAAGGCATCTTTTTGCGGCAAGGCGTCACGGCTCGACGGCATGCGCAAGCCATCGAGGTAGGTGGCCGGGGCGAAACCGCGGATGGTCAACTGGTCGAGGCGCGAGGCCGTGGCGCCACGGGTTTCCGGAACCACGGCGGCGCTGTAGCGCAAGATCTGGTTAAGGCTTTCGGCGTTCTGCGCGCGCATCTGGTCCTTGGTGACCACGGAGATCGACTGCGGGGTTTCGATCAGCGCGGTGTCGGTCTTGGTGCCCGACAGGCTGCGAGTGGCCACATAACCGATCACCGGCCCGGTGGGGCTTTCACTCAGGTAGGCACCGCTGATGGTGGTGGCCTGTAGCTCCATGGCGCCGCCGTTCTCCGGGATGGCTTCCAGGCGGTAGCGTTCGGCGGAGATCTTCAGCGCCTGCAAGCCGCTGCCGGCGAGCAGTTGGGTGAGTGCCACGTCGGTGTCGTATTGCCCACTCAAGCCGTCGCTGTGCTTGCCGCGCGTCAAGCTTGCATCGAATGCCAGTACCAGGCCCGCCTGCTCGGCCAGGCTATTGAGCGCTTGGCTCAGGTCGCCGGCGGGAACCGAGAAACGACGCGACGCGCTGCTGCTTTCATCAGCGAAGGAAGACTGGATCGTCAGCAACGGCACGGCGGCGAAGGCAAACGCCACTGACAGGGCCAGTGGATGCAAGGGACGAGCAAGGCGCGACATGGGAAATCCTGCGTAATAGAGGTTCTATTAACCATGACGGCCATGTCCGGAAATCGGGCAAGGATGAGAGTGGTTTTTATTTGCTGAGGTTTTACGCAATGAGCTTGATCGCTTTTTTGTGTAGGCCTTCAGGCTAGTTCCTGGCGGTTTTTACCCGCTTAAAGTCGTCCCTTTCTGATTTTTCCAGCCGTTCATCCAGGCGCTTTTTCCTGCGGCATGCTCCGACGCCTTGCCATTTTGCCGAGACGTCACGGATGACCCACGCCGCCCACATTGCCTTTATCGAACATGAGCTCAATGGCTTCCATCAGAGCCTGGATGAGTATCGCCAGCAGATGGGCGCCTGGTATGCGCGGGCGCTGGATTCGGTCAGCCATGCAGCGGACATGCCGTCGTTGCTGGGGATGGACAGGGTATTGCGGGTGGGGGATTCGCAACGTTCCTTCAGCATTTCCGATGCGGATTTTTCCACCGTTGCGCGCTGCTCGGCGGGTGGCGAGCTGAAGATCGAGAGCAAGTTCGAATCGGTGTACGACGTGCCGATCGGCAAAATCCCGGTTGAGGTTGTCCGCCTGGAGGACGGCAGTTCCACGCGGGTCATGCTGGATGAGCATGGCAAAGGCTCACACACCTGCGTGGCCGGCGGGCGCTATCAGGTGCGGGTACAAGGCGGTGTCTCCACGCAGCAGGTAGACGCGTTGTTTGCCTCCTACGCCGGGCTGACGGCGGATCTGGAGCAATGGCTGCGCGAGCAATGGAACGGCTTCAAACCGTCTTGGCAACAATCGACAGCCAGCGCGATTGGCAGCGGCGTTCTGGCGGGCAGTTGGGCGGCGATCCGGGACGTGTGGGACAGCATCAAGCTGGTGCAGGCGATTCTTGCAGACCCCATGAAGTTCGGCGAGCAGCTGGGTGCCGAGGCCGCCAAGTTGGCGCAGTTGGCCAGCGATGCGCCGCAGGTCATGGAAAAGGCCATGTTGCTGGCCAGTGATGAGGCGGCGCTGTACCTGATGGTGCGCACGGCGATGCTGTGGCTGGACGCGTTGCCACCGGGCGAGATGGCCGAGGCGGCGGCGGGGTTTGTGGTGTCGCTGCTGATCGACCTGGTGATTGGCGCAGTTTTGATGATCGCGCTGCCAGCGGCGGGTGTGGCGTATCTGAGCTTGCGGTTGGTCAAGTATGGCGCACAGATACTGGATGCGGCTGTGGGCTTTGTGCGTGGCCTGCTCGGGATTCTGAGCAAGTTCATGCAGGCGGTGGATCGCTACAAGGCGGTGGCGGTACGCGGCGTAGTCGGTGGGCTGAAGCAAGGCACGATGCAGATGCGCTGGCGCGCGCGGCAGAACGCGGTGCTGAAGCAGAAAGAGCATGTGGATGATGTGCCGGCCTCTGCGAAGAACCCGCAGGGCGATGCGGCGGCGCCTGCGGACAAAACCGTCACCAATGGCTGCCCGGTGTCGATGGTCACCGGCGAAGAATTGCTGACCCTCACTGATGGCGCGCTGGACGGAATTTTGCCGTTTGAGTGGACGCGGTTGTACCGCACCAGTGCGGTGGAAGTGGATTGCGGGTTGGGGTTTGGCTGGAGTCATGCGCTGGCGCAGCGGTTGGTGGTTGCGGGTGATTCGGTGGTTTGGACGGATCATGAGAATCGCTCTACTGCCCTGCCCTTGCCTACTGCTGCCCGACCGGCAATCACCAATAGCTTGGCCGAAGCCGCGATCTATTTGGGCGCCCTGCCCGATGAATTGGTGCTGGCTCAGGCATCACGGTTTTATCACTTTCGCGATGGTCAGCTGACAGCAATCAGCGATGCGTATGACAACCGGCTGCGGATTTCTCGTGATCGTTTGGGCCGAATTGAGCGGCTGGATAACGGCGCGGGTCGGTCGCTGTTTTTGCGCTACGAGCTCGGTCGCATTGTGGCCTTGGACTATCAGGTTCATCGCGCCAAAGGCCGTGACCCGTATGTGTGGGTGACGGAGCAGAACGTCGTTTCCTACGCCTATGACGACGCTGGGCGACTGGTTTCCGCGACCAATGCTATAGGTGAAAGCGAGGTTTATCGGTACGACGATCAGCACGTCATTCTTGAGCGGCAACTGGCCGGTGGGGCGAGTTTCTTTTGGGCGTGGGAACGGGCTGGCAAGGCCGCGCGCTGTGTTCGGCATTGGGCCAGTTTTTCGCAGATGGACACGCGCTATGCGTGGGAGGACGACGGCAGGGTCACGGTTCACAACGCTGACGGCAGTCAGGAAGTGTATGTCCACGATCAGCGGGCGCGGCTGGTGCAGCGGATTGATCCGGACGGCGCGGAGCATTTCAAATCCTACGACGACAAGGGCCGGCTGACGGTTGAGCAGGATCCGCTGGGGGCGGTGACGGCGTATCAGTACGACGAAGCGGGACGCTTGGTGGCGTTGTTTCCGGGGGACGATGAGCCGACTTCCTACGAGCATGACAACGGGTTCGTACGGGTTGTACGGCGGGGCGAGGCGGTTTGGAAGTATGAGCGTAACGAACAAGGCGACGTTACGCGTCAGACAGATCCTGACGGCCACATTACGGACTACACCTACGACAAATACGGGCAGCTGATTGGGGTTTGGTATCCGGATAACGGGTGTCATCGGCTGGTCTGGAATGAGCGTGGGCAGCTCGTTGAGGAACAGCTGCCAAATGGTGGGGTTAAGCGTTATCGCTATGACGATCTAGGGCGGCAAGTTGCGCGCGAGGATGAGCATGGCGCGCTGACGCAGTATCAGTGGGACGCCGCAGGGCGCTTGTTAAAACTGACTCAGTCCGATGGCGCCACGCGGGAATACAGCTACAACCCGTACGGAAAAATCACCTCCGAACGCGATGAACTCGGTCACGTCACCCGCTACGAATATGCCGATGGCCTGCACCTGATCAGCCGCCGCATTAATTCTGACGGCACCCAGGTCAACTATCGCTACGACAACGCTCGGTTACTGCTCACCGAGATCGAAAACGAAGTCGGCGAGACCTACCAGCTTGATTACCACCCCAACGGGCTGATCCAGCAGGAGATCGGCTTCGACGGCCAGCGCACGGCTTACGTGTATGACCTCAATGGCAATCTGCTGGAAAAGACCGAACACGGCGACGACGGTAGTCAGTTGGTCACCCGTTACGAGCGAGACTTTTCCGGCCGTCTCGTACGAAAAACCCTTCCAGACGGTGGAGTGGTCGATTACGCCTACGACCGCCAAGGCAACCTCCTCAGCGTCGACGACGGCCATTGGGCGTTAGCCTACGAATACGACAGCCAAAACCGCCTCATCGCCGACCACCAAGGCTGGGGCACCTTACGCTACGGCTACGACGCCTGCGGCCAACTGAAAAACCTGCGCCTGCCGGACAACAACCGCCTCACCTTCAACCACGACAAAAGCGGCCACCTCGCCACCGTCGAGCTGAACGGCAAAACCCTCACCTCTCACCTGTTCAACAACGGAAAAGAACGCCAGCGCCAACAAGGCCAACTGCTCAGCCATTACGACTACGACGACCAAAACCGCCTGCACGCCCACGCAGTCACTCAACAGGAGCACAAGCTCTACCGCCGCCACTACGACTACGACAAATCCGGCAACCTCACCCGCCTGCTCGATACGCGCAAAGGTGAACACCACTACCACTACGACCCCCTCGCCCGTCTGACCCGGGCCGATCACTCGCAAGACGTGCAAGAGCGCTTTGGCCACGACCCGGCGGGCAACCTGCTGATGCAGGACCGCCCCGGCCCGGACATCGTGGCGGGGAATCGGTTGGTGATGCAGGGCGATCATCATTACGACTATGACGCGTTCGGCAATCTGATCCGACAAAGGCGCGGTAAGGGCCACCAGCTCGTTACCGAGTACCGCTACGACTGCCAGCACCGGTTGATCGGCATCACTCAGCCCAACGGGCAAACCGCTAGTTATCGCTATGACCCGTTTGGTCGGCGGATCAGCAAAACTGTTGATGGGATAACCACGGAGTTCTTCTGGCAAGGCGACAAGCTGGTTGCGGAGCATCGCGCGGATAGGCATCGCAGTTATATCTACGAGCCGGACAGTTTCCGTCCGCTGGTGCTGCTGGAGGGCTTTGGTCCAAAAAATACCCAGCCGTTCCACTACCAACTCGACCACCTCGGCACCCCGCAGGAACTCACAGCCCCCGACGGGGAAATCGTCTGGGCCGCGCACTACCGCGCCTACGGCCAGATCAGTCGCCTAGACATCGAAAAAATCGACAACCCACTGCGCTTCCAAGGCCAATACTTCGACCCGGAAAGCGGGCTGCACTACAACCGCCATCGCTACTACAATCCAGATATTGGTCGTTACCTGACGCCCGACCCGGTAAAGCTGGCGGGTGGGATCAACGCGTACCGGTACGCGCCCAACCCTACGGGGTGGGTCGATCCGCTGGGTTTGAACACATGCCCAGGCGAAGACGGATGCGAGCCAGACTTAGTTGCCAACGACCCTGCAAAGCCTGCAAGAATTGATAAAGGAGAAGCCGTATTACCAACAGCAGGCGGAGCTCAGCGAGCGGCTAAATACTCTGCAAACTGGAAGAGCGCCGATTTGAATGAAAGCGTAGTTAAATTTGCTGGCCCTGATCCAATCGTGACTACGACAGATAAAGGTAAAAAAATATATAAGAATCATCTTGATGGTATTGAGGTTGTAGAAGACCTTAACGGAGGCTACTTCAGAATCCACAACCCCTCATTACCGGGTTCAAGACGTTATTTAAGCCTCGACGGAGTGATCCCCAACAACAAGACCTCTCCAACAGGAAAACAAATGGGCAGGACCCAAAGCGAATACAATGAAGTAACACACTTCAATAAGGCCCCTAGAAAATGAAAATGATTTGCGTGCCACTCACGGTAGAAGCAATGAAATTGCTAGACATAAACGAATGCCCGGACGCTCTACTTGAGACTGCCTTGCTTACGGAAGAAGAATACCGACAATTCTTGAACTCTGGCGCATTAGAAAGCATAAATTATGCGACTGGGAAGATAATCGATGAGTATGAGGACGAAGTCATAAAGACTCCTGAAGAGCTAAGAAAAACTTTACAGACACTGAAAGCTCACTTAAGACCTGAAAACTCAAAAATATTAAACAAATTAATCCAATTAAGTGCATTAGCAATCGATAAAAACACAGGATTATTTTTCTTTTTTTAACCGCTCAACCTTAAACCCATCGTCAGTCTCACCCAGCAATTCAATGATAGGAAAACAATGCTAGAGCAAAATAAAAAAATAGTACTTACCGGAAAAGAGGTACTTGACGCACTTAAAGAGATCGAGTTCATACTGATATCTCTACACAAAATGGGCAGCTATTATGCTGAAAAGCCTGGCGCTCTAGAAGAGTATCGAAAAGCAACCACTGACTTCATCGACGATTGCGCCGTTACACAGCGCTTGGCAAAGGTCCGCAGGATCGTATCTATGCCCTTTGACGACTCTCTCGGTGATGACGAGATGGATGACATTGAAAGATATTTCTCCGATTTAAAATTCTGGGAGCCCAGTCAACCGATGAATCGAACAAACCCTAGTACAGAAAAGATTACTATCTCAAAGGGAATCATTGAGCAAGTCACTTGCAAAAGAAATGAATTACTAGTTTTCTTTACGGACCAACAAGATCAATCACTGCTGATCACTTTTCATAACCCGGCCGCCTTTAAAAGTATAAATGCGATCACCTCTCAATGTGAGATACACGAGGAAAAGGATTCTAACCTTTCCCAAGAGGTAGCACGCATCGCTCCAGACAAACCAGGTAAAAGTTATTGCTTCAAGGACTGCAGCAGCGGCGAAGTTATCTTTGCAGTGATAGCGGATAGCTACAGCATTGAGAGGATATGAGATTGACTGAACACCTGTCTCGGATGTATGGCCGACTTGGTAGACAACGACCCGGTAACAGATGGATGAGAAGCTGTATCAGCCGGGGAGCACAGACAGTGGATAAATACTCTAAAACTGGAGGAGCCCTTATTTGAGTAAAAGCATAGATTAATTTGCTGATAGTGATCCAATCGTGGCTACGACAGACGAAGACAAAAAGCCAGGAAACATCTCGAGAATATTAAGGTCGCAGAAGACCTCAACGGAGGCGACGTAAAAATCTACGACCTTTCATTACTGGGTACAAGACGTTATTTAAGCCTGGATGGCGTGGTTCCTAATAACAAGACCTTCCCGACTGGAAAGCAAATGGGGTAGGAACCAAAGCGAATATAATGAAGTCACCCACTTTAATAAGACACCCAGAAAATGAAAATAATTTGCGTGCCACTCACGACAGAAGCAATGAAATTACTGGACATAAACGACTGCCCGGACGCTCTACTTGAGACTGTCTCGCTTACTGAAAAAGAACACCAACAATTTTTAAATTCTGGCGCATTAGAAAGCATAAATTATGCGACAGGGAAGATAATCGATGAGTATGAGGACGAAATCATAACCACTCCTGAAGAACTAGAAACAACCTTGCAAATATTGAAAGCCCACTTAAAACCTGAAAACTCAAAAACATTAACCAAATTAATCCAATTAAACGAATTAGCAATCAATAAAAGCACAGGGTTATTTTTCTTTTTTTAACCGTTCAATCTTAAACCCATCGCCAGTTTCATCCAGGACAATACAATCACAGGAAAACAATGCTAGTGCAAAATAAAAAATAGCACTTAATGAAAAGGAAGCACTTGACACCCTTAAAGAGATCGAGTTCATACTGATATTTCTACACAAAATGGGCAGCTATTATGCTTATAAGCCTGGCGCCGTGGAAGAGTATCTATCCTAGGCAACGAGTGTGATTTTTTGTTCGGCTTAGACACTCAGATTACGTCAACCAGAGCCGATAGGCTGGATAGACAATACGATGAAAACCAAGCCCTTAGAAAATTTTATAACTGAGTATTTGGCACAGGTAAAAAAAGTAACAAAGCTAATTGAGCGCTGATTCGGAGCCAGACATATTCTGAGCCTTTGGTGCTCCACCACCACACATAGATCCTGCGCGCATGACTGTTGACCGCACGTTCATCACACTCATGCAAACACCCAAAAATAACTTTGGAAAAAGTATGGCGCAGGCTAAGTTAGCTTAGAGAGATTTCCACCACGGAAGATTTCAAAGTAATACTTTTCGACAAAATGTCTCTCTCCTTCAGATTTACGACCCGGAAACGCGTGGAGCCGCGCAACTTATCTGCCTCTCTAAGCACGCAGAACTATTAAACGAAATTATTGCCACGATAAAAATAACAGAAATTCAACAAGGCGATGTATACACCTACATCCATCGCGAACAAAAACGCTATGATTGTCAATAGCACAACCGGCTATAGTCGAACTAAGTAGAAGCAAAATTAAAATTCGAACTATCGATACATTTTCTGAGCTAGGCGTATTGCACGTGAGCTTCCAATCACCCGTCGGAAGTGGCATTGCTTTGTGGAGCGGCTCTGTGCCAAAAGCCGGTGAGATCGTTGATGTGGCGTTCGATTTGGATGAGGTTTTTTCGTGGGGGAAAAATATGACGCACTCCTCTGAAAAAACACCGAAAATCAGTGCGATAGCCAACGTCACTTATATAACCGCTGAACTATCCCAAGGCGCAGATGGAAAATGCGCCGTATTAAAAATCAGCGACTCAATAATCCTCATCGAACTTGACGGACCGATCCCCCAAGAATCCGGATTTGTTGAGGTAAGAGCAGCCAGGATTCACCTCTACCCAACAAACATTTAACCCCCCCTCACCCCCACGCCACCACCAACAACCCCACCCCCAACACCAAACACAACGGCGAATAAAAATACGTATCTAACCTGGCAAACCTCGACCCACCCACCTTCTTGAAAAACCCCACCAACTCCGAATCCCCGATTGCCCTGGCAAACATCACCACGGCAATCGCGCTGATCCCCCACTGCAGCGCCCCATGCGACACCGGCGAGAAGTACAGCCCGGCCCGCAGGCACACGAGTAGCGCAATCGCCACCAACCCCAGCGCGACCAGGAATGTGCCCAGCGCCGAGGGTTTGAACGCTGGTCGGGGCCCGTGGGCGAATTCGCCGGGCAGTTGGGGGATGGCGGCAAGGCTGCCGAGTTTGCCGCCGGCGGCCCAGTACAAGTGCACCATGCTGATGCAGGTAAAAACCCCGACGATCCAACGCGCGATGACAAAGCTCATGGCGGGCGCTCCCTGAAATGTGGGAATGAGGATAGTCGCCCTGAGATTTTTTGTAGGCATTTCGTCGGCGGCTGATGGTAAAGTGCCGCCCCATGAAAATCGCCCGTGCCGACCGCTCGCTCATTGTTTGGATGCTTTACTGCTGCGTCCTGTTCAATGTGTTCGCGTGCAGTATTGGGCATGGGCAGATGCTGGGGATGCAGCTCAACGGCATCGGTGGTCAGTTCTGTACGGTGGACCCGCTTACCCAGGCGCCCAAGTCGACCAACTCCACGGATGAGAGCCTGCCGACGCTGTCGAAGGCGTTTAGTTGCCCGCTGTGTTCGACCGGCGGTATGGGCCCGGCACTGAGTTCCAGCCTGAATGTGGCGGTGTTGCCACAACCCCATGCGCCACCACCGGCGGTGGTGCTTGCCGCTGATATCCCTGCCCGCTTCACCTGGCCTGCGGCCAACCCGCGCGCGCCGCCCGCTTTCGCCTGATCCCTTCGCTTTCTGATTTGCACTGGCCACCGTCCCCATCGGGGAATACGCGCGGCTGTGCGTTGTTTTCAAGCCAAGTTTTTCAGGATTCAACCATGAAACATTTACCCCTGTTGGCGGGCCTGTTCGGCTGCCTGCCTGTCTGTGGCTGGGCGCTCGAGTTGGCGCCTACCACCATTGATGGTGAGCAAGCCGCGGAGCCCGGCCTGGCGCTCGACCAATCCAGCGGCATGGCGTCGCGGCTGGGCTTAAGCGTGCGCGAAACCCCGGCATCGGTGGCCATTGCCACCCGCAACGACATTGAGCGCCATGGCGCCAAGACCCTCCGCGATGCGGCCAACACCTTGCCCGGCGTCAACGCCAGCGCGCCGCCGGGGTTTGGCGGGTTTGTGTCCTACCGTGGATTCACCAGCAGCCAGATCACTCAGATGTTCAACGGCATCAACGTCGCCACCGGCTTGGCCCGGCCGGTGGATGCGTGGATCTATGACCGCGTCGAACTGGTTGGCGGCCCCTCCTCCTTGATCAATGGTGCCGGCGCCGTGGGCGGCTCACTGAACTATGTGACCAAGCTGGCGACCCGCGAGGAGCAAGCGGCAGAAGGCCAGCTCACCTACGGCAGCTACGACACCGCCGGCATGGCCTTTGGCGTCAACCATGCGCTGACGGAACCGGGTGCCGAGGTGCAGCATTACGCGCGTCTGGACGTGAGCCGCAACACCAACCACAGCTATATCGACCGCGACCAGCGGGATGCCTGGAGTGTGGCGTTTTCCCTGCTCAGCGACCTGACGCCCAACCTGTCCCATACCTTGGCGCTGGAATATCAGGATGAACATGAGGACAGCCCGTACTGGGGCACGCCGGTGCTCAACCCCAAGGCGGGTGAGTTGAAAATCGACCGGCACAACCGGTTCAACAACTACAACGTTGCCGATGGTCGTTACGAGCAGCGCACGATCTGGGCGCGTTCGATCATTGATTATCGGATCAACGACAGCACCACGCTGAAGAACACGCTCTATCACTTGGACAGCCAGCGCGACTACCGCAACCTGGAGACCTACCAATACAACGCCGACAACAGCGCGGTGAACCGTTCAACGGCCTACCAGGTGCGTCATCAGGGCGAACAGAACGGCAACCAGTTCGAACTGCGCCACGACGATACGTTCTTCGGCTTGTCGACCACCTGGTCCGGCGGCTTCGAGTACAAGGTCAACAGCACCACCAACAACCCACTGAACGTGCCAGGTAACAGTAGCGTGGACCCGAACCACTACAACCCAGGGCACTTCTACGACATACCGGGCACCCGGCCGGGCTTCGTCAAGGACAAAACCAATGCGGTCACCACCCAGGCACTGTTCGCCGAAAACCGTCTGGGCTTCACCGACAAACTCTCGCTGCTGACCGGCTTGCGCTACGACGCTATCGACCTGGACGTTACCAACCACAGAACGGTGACAGCCACCAACCCACGTCACTTCAAGCGCAGCTGGGAGCCGGTGACCGGCCGCGTGGGCCTGACTTACCAGTTCATCCCGTCAGCCAATGTGTATGTGCAATACAGCACCGCGGCCGAGCAGCCGTCGACCACCACCCAAGTGTTCGACGTGTCGACCGGCAAACAGTGGGAAGTGGGCAGCAAGTTCGATTACCTCGACGGTCGCGGCTCGGCCACCGTCGCGGCCTACAAGATCGAACGCAAGGATTTCGCCGTCACCGACCCGCTGGACCCGAACAACAGCATCCCAGTGGGCGCGCAGTCCTCCAAGGGCATTGAGTTGGCCAGCTCATTGCGCATCACGCCAAAGCTGCTGGCCGAGGGTAATTTCGCTTGGGTGGATGCCGAATACGATGATTTCAACGAAAAAATCGCCAGCGGCGCGGTGGTCTCACGCAAGGGCAACACGCCTACCAACGTACCCAAGCGCGTGGGCAACGTGTGGCTGACTTATGACTTTACGCAAGATTGGCAGGGGGGCGTGGATGCGCGGTATGTCGCGCAGGTGTATGCGGACAATGCCAATACCCTGACGGTGCCGGCCTACACGCTGTTCGGGACTTTCCTGCGCTACAAGGTGGACTCACACACCTCGTTAACCGGCCGGGTGCGCAACCTGACGAATGAGGTGTATGCGGAGTTTGCGCACGTGTCGCCGGCTTACTATTTGGGGTCGCCACGCACATTTGAAGTGGCCATTCAAACCAAGTTCTAAGCCTGAAATACAATCAAAAATGTGGGAGCGGGCTTGCTCGCGAAGACGATGGATCAGTCACTCAACACATCGACTGACACACCGCCTTCGCGAGCAAGCCCGCTCCCACATTTGGATGCTCATCCATGTAAGGCCGTCGGCTACTTCAGACTCGCCTCAACCTTCTGCGCCACATCCTCCGTCAACCACGCCTTCCACACCTCAGGATGCTCCTTGAGAAACGCCTGGGCCACTTCGCGTGGCGCCGTATGGTTCTCGCTCATGGTCGCCAAGGCCTTGTTCAGCGGCTCGATGGGAAACTGAACCTTGGTAAAAAATTCGGCAATTTGCGGGTTTGCCTGCTGGAACGGCGTCGATACACCAATGCTCAACTTGGACGCCAACGAGCGGGTCGGCCTCGGGTTGGGGTTATCCGCATCGGTCAGTGTCTTCCACGCATCGGCGTCAAACGGTGGCTCTTCCAGCTGGATCAACTTGTAACGCCCCATCAACGGCGTCGGCGACCAGTAATAGAACAACACCGGCTTGCCTCGACGGATTGATGAGGCGATTTCCGCATCCAGGGCCGCGCCCGAGCCACTGCGGAAGTTTACATAGCTGTCGTCGAGGCCGTAGGCCTTGAGCTTTTGTTTGTTGACCACTTCGGAGGTCCAGCCGATGGGGCTGTTGAGAAAGCGCCCCTTGCCTGGCGATTCCGGGTCTTTGAACACATCCTTGTAACGCGCCAGGTCTGTGACGCTTTTGAGGTCCGGCGCCAGAGGCTTGAGGCCGTTGGCGGGGTCGCCCTTGACCACATACTCCGGCACCCACCAGCCCTCGGTGGCGCCCTTGACCGTATCGCCCAGGCCTACCACTTTGCCTTCGGCCTCAGCCTTGATCCACACCGGGCTGCGGCCGGCCCATTCTTCGCCAATCACCTGGATGTCGTTTTTCGCCAGCGCGGTTTCCAGGGTGATGGTGGTGCCGGGCAAGGTATCGGTGGGCAGGTCGTAGCCCTTCTCAACGATAAAGCGCAGCACCTCGGTGATCAGGCTGCCACTTTCCCAGTTCAAGTCGGCAAAATGCACCGGAGCCTGGGCGGCCGATACCGGCAATGAAGCCACCGACAGGCTCAAAGCCGTCAGGGACGCTGCCAACAGGGTTCTCAATCCTTTCATGCCTTGTGCACCTCGCGTTTTCGCAGCCATAGCGGACGGCTTTGCTGCCAATGCGCGAAGCCTCTGATTAGTTAAGTCAACTCAACTGTAGTAGAGGTTCCGGGAGAGCAGAAATACACGCGAGGTTTAACGACTATTCACTGGCCTTGAAGGTCACCAGTTCACCCTTGCGCCACTTGGCGGCCTTGCCGGTTACGGCTTTGAGCGTTTTGGTGAGGTTTTCCTGCAGCTGTTCGTGAGCGGCAAACACCAGCATTACGCTGTGGCCTTCCTTGAACACGATGCCCTGGCCTTCGGGCGAAGAAACAAAGGCGTAATCGCCCAAGCCATACACCGTCAACTTGATATCGCGGAACTTCAATTCGAATTTGCCGCCTTCACGGCTCGGCAGCACCGCCGCGCGAAAATGGTCGCCGACCTTGAGCTCCAGGCGCGGTTTGTCATCCACCACCATCGCCGCTTCGGTGTCGATTTCGGCAATGTAGATGCCTTCCGGCGTCTGTTCGGTGATGTAAACAAAACGGGATTGAAACTGCTTGACCAACTTTGCGCGCAAATCACCCAGCACGAATAACGCGTGCATATCCAGATTACTGACTGCCAAGGAAACGCCCCCACATCGAAAAAGCACCGACCGCCGCAGCGGACAGCACAAAAAAACGGCCGTAACGGCTCGATCACACATTCATTAAAAAACTGAAGAGAACCCGCTGCTGCGCTGTAAGACTAGTACACAGATGCGCGATGGACCTTGTGCAAGTCATCAGGCGCCACAGGAAATCACAGGTTCAAGGACCTGAGAATACAGGCCCGTCAGCTTCAGAGAATAACCCAATTAAAAACGCAGTTTCCGACAGCATACACATCACAAAATACCTGGCCATGGAACCAGGCCAACGCTGTGGACGACAATACTAAAACAGCAACGCGGGTCAAAACCACCTGAAAACGCTGCGGGCAAGTCAACAAGATCGACCGACAGGAGCCGGCCATGCAAACACGTCAACTCAATGCTACGTCTTCCCGCACTCGTTCATCATGTCCAGACGAGCGTCGATACTACTGCCTGGACAGCCCCGACGGGTACTCCAATTCCGTTCTTTACCAAGTTGTACCAGCGGGCCGCAATTTCTTTCATATCCTGGAAGTGACCAGCGGCAGGATCAGAGGCTTTCGCAGCAACCACATCCGGGCCTGCGAATTGGCTAAAAAGCTTGAAGCCAACCCGCTGACCTTTCACCCAGGCATCGTTTCGTCATCTGGATGAGTTTACTGCGCCGCCGCCCCTCAACAACTGCCATACTGGCCCGTCCATTGAAGTTTGCCCCTATCGGGTCAGGTTTTATCAGTGCAGTTACCTTGAAGGGAAGGCTATACGTGACGGAATTTGATATTGGCGAATTTTTCATCCATGGCGATGCGAGGGAAGTTGACGGTGAGTTTCAAGCGGTGATCATCATGCGGGCCAAACCACCGCTGACCACGGTCACAACGCACCAGGTAGAAAAAGATCGTTGGTTCAAAACTGTCGACGCCGCTGCAACAGCGGCAAAAGATGCTGCCAAGGCACTTAAATCCGCCGTGGATTCAGGTGCACTCAATTCCTGACAATCCGATAGAACTCTGCCGCCTCCTGCGCCTCACATGCACAACGACCATCACCTTGCATGGAGAACACTATGGACGCGCCAATCCCCACTCTCGAAACACTGTTTGAACAATTGGGCCTGGATTCAACCCCGGAGGCAATCGACGCATTCATCGATGCGCACCCGCTGGCTGAAGACGTGAAGCTGATCGATGCGCCTTTCTGGACGCCGCAACAAGCGGCGTTTCTGAAAGAAGAACTGCGTGAGGACGCCGAATGGGCTATCCCCGTGGACGAACTGAACCAGCGCCTGCATCAACCTCACTAACCTACCCTCAATGCAGGCTGTCGGATTGCTCCAGGCGCAATAACGCCTCCCAGGCAGCCTTGCACTCCTGCGCTTCGTCGCGACTGGCGAACGCTGTGCCACGTTGCTCGCCATTGAGCAGCACGACCCAGCAGGCTTTCTGACCCAGCGCGCGCAATGTTTCGGGAACACCACTGCCGATCATCACGGCGACATCGACTTTGTTTTGCATGGAGCTTCTCCGCCACATTAGTTAGCTACCTAACAATGTCGGCCATGCTACGTTTTTCTTCCTGTTGGAAAAAGCTATCTCCGGAATAGCTCCCTTGCATAAACAGCAACAATCGCTAGCGTGCCGGCTTCGTCGCCTGCGGTTTATAGCCCAGACGCAAGCCGCCCCAATGCCGCCCGTTAACCATGATCGGCACCGACAAGTCGTGCATCAACTCGCCGGTATCGCGCGTATAGGTCTGCAACAACACTGCCTGTTGATGGCTGCCACAGCGGATGCCGGTACGGTCTTCGAACTTGCGCTTGGTGCGGTTCTGCAACGCATCGACGTGCGCGTCGCCGGTGAGCGCCTGGGAAAAAGCCTTGTTGTGTGTCGGCACATAACCCTGAGGCGTGCAGGCAATGGCGAATACCAATCCCTCATGGCGCGGCAGCAGCGCTTCCTGGATCGCCGGCAAAACCTCATCGGTGTAACGGTCAAAACGCGTGTGGTACTTGCTCGGGCTGGTATTCGGGATCGGCGTGTAACTGCGGTCGAACAAGTCCTGCAGGCTGATGCGGTTTTGCAATACATCGGCTTCGAACTGCTCGGCGATGCGGTGTGCGCCCTCGCGGGCCAAATCGTAGATGCGCTGGTGATAGTCATCCAGGCCGACTTCGGCCAAGCGCTCGCTGATGGTTTCGGCTTGCCCTTCCATTTGCACGGCGGCGTCGGCCAGTTGGCGGGTTTGCTGGTCGCTCACGGTCAGATCGCTGCGCATCTGCTCCACCGCATGGAAGAGGCTGTCGAGTTGCGCGCGGTTGGTATCGGTGCCCTGCGCAATTTCATTCACCTGCCCTTCCACATCCGCCGCCAGGCTGGCGATGCTCTCCAGCTGTTCGCCGGCGTGCTCCACCTGTTCAACGCCCGTGTGCAGGTCCGCCGACAGCTGGCGAATCTGCTCCACGACCTGCGCCGTGCGTTGCTGGATGTCAGCGACCATCACCCCAACCTCATCGGTCGCCGTGGCAGTACGCCCGGCCAGGCCGCGCACTTCATCGGCAACCACGGCGAAACCGCGCCCGTGCTCACCGGCCCGCGCCGCTTCAATGGCCGCGTTCAAAGCAAGCAGGTTGGTCTGGCTGGCGATCGATTGGATCACCAGCGTGACGCGCTGGATTTCTTCACTGCGCAGGCTCAAGGCTTCAATCAACTCGCGACTGGCGTCGGCACGCTGGCTGAGCTGGCGCATGCGCGTGATTGACTCGACCAGCACTTCACGGCCCTGCGTACTGTGCTGATGCGCCTGGCTGGCCGCGCCCAAGGCTTGACGGCTGAGTTGGGAGGTGACCTGCTCAGTGCCGATCATGACTTCGGCGCTGCTGACGATTTGCCTGGCTGCGCTTAATTGCGATTGCAACCGGGCCGCCAATTGCTTGACCGAATAGGCCACGCCGGCAGCGGACAGCGCGTTATGGCTGGTGGTGTAGGAAAGATCGCGAGTCAGCTCGCCCATCGTATCGGCGACGGGGACAGGCGCCACGCGGTGCGTTCGACTTTTAAGGGAGGGCAGCCATATCACCAGCAAGGCCAGCGGCAGGCACAGGTACAGCGGCAAGCCAGCAAACGCCAGGCCCAGCAGAACCAGCACCAGGGCGGTGCTCTGCAAGAGCGGCGTCAGCCAGCCGGGCAGCGCGCGCACCCGCGCGTGCACGGGCACTGCTGCGCCCATCAGAGATCCGTCTCCAGCCATCGTCGTTACCCCACTGCTTGTCGTTATTGTTTCTGCATTAAACGCCACTATCGGGCCATTATCCATGGGCTGTTAGTGGGAGGCTTGCAGCAGATCAATAGACAGGGGCGTAACCGGTATTTCTCTTGAGCGCCGCATCAGCAGCGCCCAACTTCAGCACATCAGGCTTGACGCTGGTGCTTGTCGATCTGCTCGTGGCGCTCTTGCGCTTCGATGCAGTACTTGGTGGTCGGGCTGATCAGCAGGCGCTTGAGGCCGATAGGCTCGCCGCTGTCGTCGCACCAGCCAAAGGAATCTTCCTTGATGCGTTCCAGTGCACGCTCAAGCTGCGGCAGCATGCGCTGGTCGCGATCGATGGCATTGACCAGCCAGGTGCGCTCTTCTTCAACGGACGCCGCGTCAGCCGGGTCAGCCGGGGTGTCCAGGCTTTCGATGGCGATACGGTTCTGTTCAATGCGCTCGTGGTGTTCCACTTTCATGTCTTGCAGCAGCTGCTCGAAAAAAGCGTGCTGTTCGGCATTCATGTAGTCATCCGCCGGCATGGCCAGCAACTTTTCCTTTGTCATTGATTTCTCTATAAAAAATACGTGCATTAAGGCGAATAAGGGAGCGTTCCGGCAGACCTCTGCAGGCCTCGGAAAGGCGCCGTCCATTTCAAGCGCCACCCGGCACTCAATTTACGAGGGGCGGCAGTCTAAGGCCGACTTGAGGGCTCAGCAACTGAAAAGACAGGCATTTTTTCCCAATTAACCCCCAAAGGCACCAGGACGGGCTTGGCGAATGGTCATCGGAGTGCGTTTATAGCAAGAAATTCAGTGTTGTGGAGCTATATAGAAGACAAACGGTTGAATAAGGCCACCAGGCCTATGCGCAAGGGCGATTCAACAGATCTCAGCACGCGGTGGCGGCAGTTACATACCTCCCGTCGAAAATTCGCCCCGGTATAGATAGAGGCTCCGAAGTTTCCCTACCGAACAGGACCTCTCATGCCCGCAATCCCCTCCGCCCATCGCGCGCTCCCCGCACAAGCCGTCAGCGCACAATTTGCTTCACGCCCGACGCTGGACACTGTTACCCGGCAACTGCTGACAGAGCTGATCCGGCAACACTATCCAACTTTGATCATTGATCTGTCCCGTACACAATTGGCCATACCCAGTCCCACCGGAGGCTGGACTCTGCATCCGCTCATGGCCCGTGTGCTCGAGTTTCTCGCCACCGGCACCGAGCTGGACTTAAGTGACCGGCACGGCGAGTCCTGCTACCTGACCGACGCTCCGCCTGGCCGTCTCAAGCTTGCAGCCCCGGCGACCTCCGCCCTCGACATGAACATCATCGAAAACATAATCAAGCAATTGCCCTTGACCCTGCCGACAGCGCTGCAAAACGCCCTGGCCACTTATTGGCGCGAAGAGGCCGACAACGGCCTGTCACGCTGGCGCTGGCTCAGCGATTGGCTGGCCGACAACCTCAGGGTCGCCGCCATCAGCCAGGCGGAGTTGGACGGCACTGAGCGTGAAATGCTTGAACAACTGATCAGCTACCCCGACCGCGACGAACGTATCCGTCAATTCGGGGCCAACGCCGTGCGCGCCTATTACCCGCGGGCGACGCTCAAGGAAGGTCAACAGACACTCCCCCTGCTCAGCCCGCACCTGTTGTTGACCCAGGCAACCCGGGTCCTGCTCTGCCAAACCACCGGTGCCTGCGAACGTTTTTCGTCCATGGACGCCAGCCTCCAGGCCTGGGCCCGACAGGTTGCGCAGCCCTACGTGGTCGAGCACATCACCACCCAACAATGGGAGCCCGACGGCAACGTTTTCGACATCCAGGCGGCACTGATGCTCAATCAGCAACTGGAAGACCTGGGCGCCCTCACCCTGCCCACCCGCCTGGAACTCGATACACTTCGCGCGCTGTGCCTGGAGATCGGCAACCCCGCCCACTCTTTTCTTGAGGCGCCGACCTCTGCCGCGAAGCTACAGACGACACTGCGCCAACAAACCCCGGCCTGGCTGCAACGTGCCAGCGCGGCTGACCAGCTACGCTATGGACGCTATAGCCTGGCCTTGGCCAGCGCCAAGAAACGCAGCAACGGCCACACCTTTCTCAGCGATATTCCAGACATCTACACCTTCGCAACCAATGCCCTGTTGCAACAGCTGAAACACGATGAGATCACCTTCGACAAGGTGACGCCCGAACAGTCGAAGGCCACACAGTTTCACCCTGATGACCTGCAATTGACATTCAGCGTGGCCGTCGGATACCCAGGAGGCTCCGGCTTCGTCGAGCCCGTGCACATGAGCCTCACTGAGCTGGCCATCAACAACCTGCAGGGCCAGCCCCGTGGGCAACTCACCGTACGACATCGCCGCTCGCTGCCCCTGCCAACCTGGCTGACGCCCGACTACATCAAAGGCCGCGGCGGCCTGATCGAGCAGGTCGATATTGGCAAGGCCTACCCCGAATTGCTCGACACCCAATTGCTCGGCGACAGTGACCAGGCGCGGCAACGCACAGAGCGCTTCGCACAACACACCGTCGCACAGCTGCCAATGCTGGCCCTGGAATGGGCGCTGAACAACCAGCACGGCATGACCCTGCGCGGGGCTCGCTACGTCGCCGCACTGATGGGCGAGCGCATTGAGCAACGCCAGGTCGAAGGCCAGGCCATCGTCATTCGCCACCTCGCCCTGGTGCGCAAATCCCAAGCGACACCGGATGTTGTCACCAATATGTACATCATCGAATCCGAGAGCGCCCTCGCCGGCCCACACCTGCTGTACCGGCCCTTGTATGCCGATCCCCTCCGGGAGTTCGCCAGCCGCGAGGACTTGCTGCAGGCCATTGCCCACCCTGGTGAATTGCAGACCAGTGTGCTGACCTGGTTGTCCGACGGCGCAAGGCCGGTTTACGCCAACGGTGGATTCCAGGAACCCCATTACCCGCGATTTGGCATGGGCGATGAGTTCAGCGTCCCTGACGTACCGCAACCCGCCACCCTGGCGACTGACGGCAGCAACGACGAGCTGAGGCAGTTTCTGTCCAGCGGCCAACTGATGCAGTTCTTGTATGGCTGTAACGCACGGGCGCTGGTCGATCAGGCTGATCGCGCCTCGGTTTCCAACCACGAGAGCCGCTGGCGCGTGCTGCTTGAAGGCGCCGGCCTGCTGTTCAACACCCTGCTGCTGCCCCTGGCCCGAGGCCCCCTTATGCTAACGGGTTGGCTGCTCAGCCTGATGAGCAGTGCCAGCCATGATATTCCAGCCCTTGGCAGCGATGATCCGGTGACCCGGGAATTGGCGCTGGTCGACCTGTTGCTGAACATCGGCATGCTGATGCACCAATGGCTACCGCCGACGACATCGCCCTCGACACCGCTGACTAACGATGTCAGGCAACAAGCCCTTCGTTCACCGCTTACCAGGCTGGGCGACAAGCACTGGCCACCAGCACCCGCCCCTGCGGTGCACCAAGGTCCTACCGTACTGGAAAACGAAGGGCTAGCGAGGGACGCTACGGTGTTCGATTTCAGCTTTTCCAACGCCCACCACCGACTCACGCCCAGCCAACGCGAACGGCTGGCCGGGTTCAGGGCACCCAAGCCCGAGCCATTGCCCAAGCCCCAATTGGACGGGCCACGCAGAGGACTGTATTCGTACCTGGGAGACTGGTACGCCTTGCTGGATACCCAGTGGTACAAACTGAGCCCTGAACGCGACGCGGGCGTGGTGATTGTCGACCCCATCGACCCCACCCGGCTGGGGCCTTTCCTGCAAACCGACGGCTTGGGCAACTGGACGCTGGACTTGCGTCTGCGCCTGCGCGGCGGGATGCCAGCCAAACGCATTGCCGCCGAACGAAAGCGCCAGGCCGAGCGCAAAATACAGCTCAACGCGCAATACGAGCAATTTTCCAACGACCAACAAGCCCAGCAAAAAAAAGCTGATGACGCAGAAATGCTCATGACCCTGGCGGCCGCCAACCCCAAGTACTCCGACGCAGCAAAGGCCAGCACCCGCAGGGCCTTCGACAGGGCTTTATACGAACAGAGTGAGGGCTATCGCAAAATACTCGACAGTCGCAAAGAGCGTGAAGCGTTGCACATCCCCTTCCCGGCCCAGGTCAGTGCCACACTGCTGGAAAACATCATCAATAACGCACGCAAGTCAGTCGTGATCGCCGACATGGACCGCAAAGCGCTCTATGCCATGCACCAGGAGCTCATGGGTGGTGGGATCGAACGGACACCCGTCATGCTCGCCAACGTTGCCCATCACTTACAATTTCTCAATGAGATGAGTGAAATCAATGAGCGGCAGATAAAGGCCCTGGAACTCAAGGATCACTACCTGCTGGAGTTATTCAATCTGGGCCAGCCCGGCCTGGAAAGCTATAACCGCCTGACCATGAACCGCCCTGCCGAACTTGGCGCATTGGCGATCAAGTACCAGCAACTCAATACCCTTAAATACCTGAGCGTCAAAATCTGGGACCATAGCGCCAACACCGAGTTGTATTCCGTGCTTGAGCCGCTGCACCCCCAAGTGCGCACCCATGCTGAACTCAGCACCCTTAGCCTGACGCCGGATGAGCGCCTGAACGTACTGGACAGTCTCTTCCGGCACTACGGCCAGGCGCTGGACGCGCTGCAAAGCATGGCCATGGTTCATGCCGACAACTTGCACATGACGCCTTTCCAACACATACAAAAACTGCTGACAGAGCTGTACCAGGATGCCATGCAGCAGTTGGCCGCCGAGATCAAGCCTGAACCCCACGCGGTCAAGCACCCTCCCAAGCATCCTCGGCCTGCTGACGGCGGCCCGCAGAAAAAGGTGATCAAAACCCGCAGGCAAGGCGTGTTGATCGGCGACCTGAAGCCTGCCGACGCAACGTTTCCAATCGATCGGGTCGAAGTGCGCTCCGTAGAGGGTGACCAACTGTTGGGCACTTACTCACAGCGCGAGCACCAATGGGACGAAATCATAGAGATACGCCCCAGCGCCCCGCCGCCGCCGCCAGGCACGCGGGCACTGAGTGTGGTCAAAGGTGAGGCGCGCAAATACCTGCAGGAGCTCACGCCGATCCTCAAGCGTGAGGCCGGCTATGCAAAGGTTTCCAAGTTTCCTGTCGAGATCCAGGAGAGTCTGCAGAAAGAGGCTCGCCGATTCACCGAGTTGGCCGACGAACTCTATCGATCCATCCAGGCCAAGCCGGAGGATTCAAGAGTGCTTGCCGACCAGACCCTGCTGGACGAGATGCGAGCGGCGGTCACAACTTTGACCACCAAGGGCCAGGAACTGCGCGTCCAGTACTCACTGGAACTGCCGCCGAACGACGCTAACCTGGTGTACTTGCTGGACCAGGACCTCGTGCAACTGGCCAGGCTCGGCTCACGCATTGAGATGCGAGGCGTCCGGCAGGATTTCATCCAGGAGTACGCGGTCAAC
This sequence comes from Pseudomonas sp. NFX183, assembly GCF_047943075.1. Lineage (NCBI taxonomy): Bacteria > Pseudomonadati > Pseudomonadota > Gammaproteobacteria > Pseudomonadales > Pseudomonadaceae > Pseudomonas > Pseudomonas sp. NFX183. The sequence goes on from NZ_CP181333.1 coordinate 5,930,725, forward strand.
GACAAACGCGGCTATCCGCTGTGGTATGCACATTTTCATTACGCCAAAGCCGACACACCGAAGCACGACTACACCGTGGCCCACCTGAAAAAAAAGAATCAACGTAAGGACAGTTACTACTCGCTCCTGGCCAACGCCCGGGGCCCACAAAGCGTGGTGGATGTGCACCATGGCACAATCGGCCGTGAACTGGCAGAGCGCCGGTTCCTGCCTTTGGCCCCGTAAACCCTGGAGCGAGCGTGCTCGCCAGCATCGTCAACGCTGACATGGGGGTCTGGCACCGCGCAGCGCTCTCGGGTTCTTCGCGAGCCAACTCCCCCATCGACTCAGCGCTTGAGCTTGCGCTTATTGCGATACTGGTCGATCACCACCGCGATCACGATGATCAGCCCCTTGATGATGTCCTGGATGTACGCATCCACGCCGACAAAGGTAAACCCGCTGGCCATCACGCCAAGGATCAACGCGCCGATCACGGTGCCGGTGATGCGCCCCACCCCGCCCGCCAGGCTGGTACCGCCGATCACCGCTGCGGCAATCGCATCCAGCTCATAGGACATGCCCATGCCCGCTTGGCCGGTCGCCGCACGTGCCGAGGCGACGACGCCCGCCAGGCCCGCGAGCAACCCGGCGATGCTGTAGACGATGATCAGATGGCGCTTGACGTTGATCCCCGACGTGCGCGCCGCCTGCATATTGCCGCCGATGGCGTAGGTGTACTTGCCGTATTTGGTGTAGCGCAGCGCGATATGGAAGATCACCGCCACCACCAGAAAGATGATCACCGGCATCGCGCCATGGCCGATCGCCGTGTACGAATCCGACAGCATGCTCACCGGCTGGCCTTCGGTGTAGTAACGCGCCAGGCCGCGGGCCGAGACCATCATGCCCAGTGTCGCGATAAATGGCGGAATCCCCGTGACGGCAATGATGCTGCCGTTGATCGCCCCTGCGAGCAGTCCCACCCCCAGGCCCATCGCCACCGGTATCCACACCGGCAAATCCGTCAGGCTGGGAAACACCGCGCGGGAAAAATCCGAAGTCTGCGCCAGGCTGGCGGCAATCATTGCCGACAGCGCCAGCACCGAGCCTGAGGACAAGTCGATGCCCGTGGTGATGATCACCTGCGTCACGCCAATCGCCAGCAGGCCGATAATCGACACTTGCAGGATCATCAGCACCAGACGCTGGGAGTTCATCAGAAAGCTCTGGTCGCGCACGATCCAACCGAACAGTTCAAACACCAACCCGATGCCGATCAGCACCAGGAAGATGCTCAGCTCGGTGGGCAAGCGCCTGCGGTGCTTGACCGGTGCCGTGGCAGGCTTGTTGTCTGTTATTGCGTTCATAGCCAATCACCTTCTTGTTCTGTGGCACAGGCCAACCGCAGGCCTGCGCTGCTGTTCGTCAGTGGACTACGGTCATACCGGAAGCCAGCTGCATGACTTTTTCCTGGGTCGCCTCCGCACGGTCCAGGGTGCCCATCAGGTCGCCCTCGTGCATCACCATCACCCGGTCGCTCATGCCCAGCACTTCAGGCAGCTCGGAGGAAATCATGATCACCGCCATGCCTTCGCTGGCGAGAAAAGCGATCAAGCGATAAATCTCGGCCTTGGCGCCGACGTCGATGCCACGGGTGGGCTCATCGAGAATCAGCAGGCGCGGGTTGGTCATCAGCCAGCGTGCCAGCAAGGCCTTTTGCTGGTTACCGCCGGACAAGGTGTCGATGCACTGCTCCAGAGACGGGGTTTTCACTCGCAGCTTCTTGCACATGTCTTCACACAACGCGCGCAGGGCCTTTTGCTGGATAAAACCGTTGCCCGAGTAGTGCGGCAGCACCGCCATTTCCATGTTTTCCAGCACCGACAGGCACGGGAACAGGCCGCTGAGCTTGCGGTCCTCGGTCAACAGCGCAAAGCCTTTCTCGATGGCCATGTGCGGGTCGCTGATGCGCACCGGCTTGCCGTCAAGGGTGATCTGCCCGCCAGAGCTTGGGGTAATGCCGAAAATAGTCTCCGCCACATTGGTGCGGCCCGAGCCCATCAACCCGGCGATGCCGAGGATCTCCCCGGCGTGCAGGTCGAACGACACCCCCTTGAACACGCCGTCCAGGCGCAAGTCGCGCACCGACAGCAGCAATTCGCCGATGGGCGTCTCCCGCACCGGGAACAACTGGCTCAGTTCACGGCCGACCATCATCGAGATCAGGCTGTCGCTGCTCATGCTGTCGGCGCGCTGCAGGCCGATGTAATGGCCGTCGCGAAACACCGCGACTTCATCGGCAATGGCGAACACTTCGTTCATTTTATGCGTGATATAGACGATGCCTTTGCCCTGGGACCTGAGGTCGGCAATGATCGAAAACAGGTGGGCCACTTCCTTTTCGGTAATGGCCGACGTGGGTTCATCCATGATCAGGATGTCGGAGTCATAGGACACCGCCTTGGCAATCTCGACCATCTGCCGTTCGGCGATGCTCAGGTTGCCGACGTGTTCTTCGGGGTCCAGATTGATGCGCAAACGCGCCAGCAACTCGGCGGTGCAGCGGTGCATTTCGCGGTGGTTGACCATGTGCAGGCTGTTGAGCTGCTCGCGGCCAATCCAGATGTTTTCGGCGATGCTCATGTGCGGCATCAGGTTGAGTTCCTGGTGAATCATCGCGATCCCGGCCTTTTGCGCCGCCAGAGGCGTTTCAAACACGATCGGCTTGCCGCGCAGACGTATTTCACCGGCGTCGGGCTGGTAGATGCCGGCGATAATCTTCATCAGCGTCGACTTGCCTGCACCGTTCTCGCCCATCAGCGCCAGCACCGAGCCAGGGCGAACGCGCAGTTGCACATCGGCCAGGGCCACGACGCCGGGAAAGCCTTTGCTGATGTTGAGGATTTCCAGCAGGTAGGGTTCTTCCGGCGCCAGGGGCTGGATGCCGGGAGGCTGCGAGGCAACCGCTTGAGCAAGCATATCGGGTACTCCATCAGCAGGACGACCGTGGCCGCCCTGCTCGCTTATTGTTGTTATGAAGGGCTACTTGAAGTCTTTGACGTTGTCCGGCGTGATCAGCTTGAACGGAATGATCACGTTCTGCTCGACCGGCTCGTGCTTGGCCATCTTGCGCGCCGCTTCCACCGAGCCGACGGCCTGCCCTTTCGCGTCCTGGAACGCCGACGCGGCCATGTCGCCCTTGGTAATCGCGTTCAAGCCATCCGGCGTACCGTCGACCCCGGCGATCAACACGCTGCCCGGTTTGGTGCCCGCCGACTTCAGCGCCATGGAGGCGCCGATGGCCATCTCATCGTTGTTGGCCAGCACCGCATTGAACTCACGCCCCTGGGTCAGCCAGTCGTTGACCAGCGTCATGCCGCGGTCACGCAGCCAGGTGCCGGTCTGTTCCTGTTCGATGGTGATGCCGGGGTACTTGGCCAGAACCTCTTTCACGCCTTTGGTGCGGTTGGTGGTGGAGTTGTTGGCCAGGTCGCCCAACAGGATCACGATCTTGCCTTTGCCACCGAGTTTGTCGGCGATGTACTGCATTTGCAGGCGACCGGCCTCGACGTCATCGGAGGTCACGGCCACCACATCTTTAGGCAAGTCTTTCTGATCGGGCCGGCGGTTGACGAACACCAGCGGAATGCCCGCCTTGGTCGCCGCACTGATGATGTTCTTGGTCGACGCGGTATCCACCGGGTTGACGATAATCGCGTCGACTTTCTGGCTGATGAAGTTCTCGACCTGGCTCAGTTGCTTGACCACGTCGGCGCGGGCGTCTTCAAACTGCAGCTGCACGCCATCGCCCTTGGGGTAGGACTTGGCTTGCTTGTCCATGTCCTCGCGCAGGTAAGTCAGAAAGGTGTCGTCGAAGGCGGACATGCTCACGCCTACTTTGATATCGGCAGCCGAGGCAAAACCGCTGGCAAGCAGCATGGACAAGGCCAGCGCGGTGAAACGGATCGGGGTCTTCATGAACGGTCTGTCTCCAATTTCTTGTTGGTTTTGTGGACGTTGCGTTTTTCAGAGCGAGGAAGCCGGCAGCCGCACGATCGGTGCCCCCGGAATGCAGCACACCAGGGCGCCTTTGTTTTCGACGCACAGCACATTGAGGAAGGAGAAATAAAACGGCCGGGCGCGGGGCAGACCGCGTGGCGCTTGCTGGGCAGGGCGTAAAACTCGCAGTACAGCGTTGAAGATTTTCATCTGACGGTACCTGGTTGTTTTTGATCTTGTTTTTGTTGAGTCGCCCGGATCAAGCCCGAAGCGTACTTTTTGCAACCTGGAAAAGACTTTATTGGAAAATAATTTCCATATCAACATGTTTTAGAATTTTATTCTATTTTTGTTGAAACCACCTGCTGGCGCTCGTTGCTAAGGCGCGCGGCGTCCAATATACGGGTGGTTTCCAGTGCGTCATAGGCGTCCACCGGAAGCGCTCCCTGCCCTTGCACGGCACTGTGCAACTGGCGATAGAACTGCGTCCAGCAGCCTTTCTCCGAAGGCACACGCTCGCGTTCCGCGCCTTGCTCAAACCAGCCCCAGCGTCGGTGCTCTTCAGCGCCCCAGTGCTCGCCTTCGGTTTTCGGCGTCTTGCCGGCCATCAGCGCTTCTTCCTGGCCATCAAGCCCGTCCACGGTGTAACAACCCAGGGTGCCGCTGACGCGAAAACGCGGGGCCTGACTGTTTTGCAGCGCACTGCCCCACAGGTGGGAAATCACGCCGTTGGCGTGGGTCAGCGAAACAAAAAAGCCGTGATCGAGGGTGGGGTGTTCCGGGCTGAACTGCAGTTGCGCGAACACCCGATCCACCGGGCCGAACAGCTGCATCGCCTGGTCCACCAGGTGACTGCCGAGGTCGCGCAACCATCCGCCGCCGCTGGCATTGCCCACGGCTTGCGGATTGAAGCGTTCGACACGGGACTCAAAACGGGTGATCTGGCCCAGCGCACCGGCGTCGATCAGTTTGCGCAACGTGAGGAAGTCCGAGTCCCAACGCCGGTTCTGGTAGACGCTGAGCAACACCCCCTGGCGTTCGGCCGCGGTGATCAGTGCCTGGGCCTGTTCGGCATTGCTGGCGAACGGTTTGTCGCTGACCACCGCAACCCCATGTTCGATGGCTTCCAGTACCAGCGCCGGACGGCCCTTGAGCGTGGTGGAAATCACCAGGACGTCGACACCGGCCTCGACGATCTGGCCGATGGTGTCGTAGGCCTTGAGGCCGGGGTGGTCAGTCGCCAGTTGCTGGCGCCGCTCGGGTGAGCGTGTCACCACGCCGACAAACGTTGCGCCGGGCAACGTTGCAATCAACGGTGCGTGAAAAAAACGGCCGCCGTGGCCGTAGCCAACTAGTCCGATTCGCATAGATGCGCTCCTTCATGAAGTGGAAACCCAGTTCAAATGTGGGAGCAGGCTTGCCTGCGAAAGCAGCGTGTCAGTCAATGAACCCGCCACTGAAAGACCGCTATCGCAGGCAAGCCAGCTCCCACACTGACTGCATTCCACCTGCCCGAAAATGATCCTTGATCGTTCCTGCGCAGAGCGTTGGAATGATCGATTGCTTATAGGCACAGCTCGCGGGTTACCCGCTCCAGCATCATCCGGTTGGATTCATCCGGCCGGTCTTCCCAGGCAAACACCGAAACCGTGGCGATGCCGTCGAACTTGATCTCGCGCAAGGTGCCGAAAAACGCCTCCCAGTTGACCTCGCCCTGACCGATGTCCAGGTGCTGATGCACCGTGGCGGTAACGCCCGGCGGGTTGACGATGTAGCGCAGGTTCGACGACGCGCGGTGGTTATAGGTGTCGGCAATGATCAAGTGGCTGAGCTTGGAACCGGCGTACTTGAGCATCGAGGCGATATCGCCTTTGCCGTCGTCATAAAAGAAGGTGTGCGGCGCGGCGTAGAGGTAGTTGATCCAGTCGCGGTCGAGGCCGCGAATGATGTCCACCGACTCGTTGTTGCGCTCACAGAAGTCATACGGATGCGCCTGGATATCCAGCTTGATGCCTTCGCGCTCGAACTCCGGGATCAGCTCATCCATGGAGCGCATGAACTGGTTTTCGCACACCAGCGGGTTGTCGGACTGGCCGGTGAACTCGGTGTTGACCAGCTCGCAGTCCATTTCCACGGCGATCTGGATCGCACGCTTCCAGTTGCGCACGGCGGCGGCGCGCAGGCCTTCGTCGGCCGCGGCCCAGTGGTACATCGGCAGCAGGGAAGACAGTTGCACACCGGCGTCGCTCAAGGCCTTGCGAAATTCCTTGATGCGCGCACGGTCAACGCGGGCGGCTTTGTAAAAGGGCAGGAAGTCTTCGCGGGGCGACAGTTCGATGTGTTGGTAGCCGAGTTCGGCGGCCTTGTCGACCATCTGGCCAAGGGGCAGATGGCGGTACATGTAGGGGTCTAAGGCGATACGCATAGGTGAAACTCCCGTATCTGAAATTGGAATCCGGCCGAATGTGGGAGCTGGCTTGCCTGCGATAGCGGTGCATCAGGCGGCATTTATATTGAATGTGCCGCCGTCTTCGCAGGCAAGCCAGCTCCCACACTGATCCGGTTCCTCCAGAGCAATAGGTGTCAGCCGTAAAAATGTGGGCGCTCTGGCAGGCCGACTTTCACAATCTGCTCACTGCGCTGCGCCTCAATGCACGCATCCGCCGCCACCGCTGCCGCAAACCCATCCCACGCCGACGGCCCGCCCACTTGCCCGGCGCGTACGCCGTCGATGAACGCCTGCAGTTCGACGTCGTAGGCGCCGATAAAGCGGTCCTTCCAGTCCATCAGAATCGCATTCGACAGCTTGGCCTCGCTGCGCAGTTGCACCTGCGAAGGCTCCGGCAGTTTGGCAATACCGGTCTCCCCCACCACTTCGCACTGAATGTCGTAGCCGTACTGGCAGTTCACAAACACTTCCACATCGATGCGCGTGCCCTTGGCGGTTTCCAGCAGCACGATCTGCGGGTCACGCAAGTGGGCCAACGCCTTGCTCGATTTGCGTGGGAACACCACCTGCACCGACACGTAGTCGTCGTTGAGCAACCAGCGCAACACATCCAGTTCATGGATCAAGGTGTCGGTGATCGCCATGTCGGTCTTGTAGTTTTCGCCCACCGTCGGGTTGCGGTGCGCGCAGTGCAGCATCAAAGGCTCGCCGATCTGGCCGCTGTCGATGACCGCCTTGAGGGCGCGATAACTTTCGTCGTACGGGCGCATGAAGCCCACCTGCACCAGGCGCTTGCCGAAGGCGATTTCGGCATCGACGATCTTGCGGCAGCCTTCTGCGGTGACGGCCAAGGGCTTTTCGCAGAACACCGGCTTGCCGGCGGCGATCGCAGCGAGCACGAACTCTTCGTGGCTCGGGCCCCAGGAAGTCACGAGAATTGCCTCGACCTGCGGCGAGTTGATCAACGCATGGCCGTCCGCGTACACCTCGGCGGTCAGCTGCAAATCAGCCACGACCCTGGCGGCTTGCTCAAGGTTGATGTCGGTCACCGCCACCACCTGGCTATTGAGCAGGGTCTGGCTGCACCGACGGATATGGTCCCGGCCAATGGCGCCCGTACCGATAACACCCAACTTCAAAGACATACAAACACTCCTCTTGTTATTAGTACTGCCGGGCCTTGGCCAGGCGTTCATTGAGTTGTTTGGCCACCGCGTCAGTGCGCGCGCTGGTCGAGACCTGCGCCACCCCGACCCGCCACCACGACAGGTATTTGTGGATCATGGTCTTGGGCAGAACCTTGATATCGATCAGCGTCGACACCGTTTGCGTACGTGCATCGGCCAACGCCGCCTGCAACTGTTCCACCGTGCTGACCTTGTAGGTCTTGCAGCCATAGGCCGCCGCACTCATGGCGAAATCCACCGGCACAAAACCGCCGTCGAGCTTGCCGGTCTCCGGGTTGCGAAAGCGAAACTCGGTGCCGAAGCTGTCCATGCCGTGTTCCATCTGCAGGTTGTTGATGCAGCCGAAAGTCATGTTGTCGAGCAGCACCACGTTGATCTTGCGCCGCTCCTGGATCGAGGTGGCCAGCTCCGAGTGCAGCATCATGTAGGAGCCGTCACCCACCAGCGCATAGACCTCGCGCGCCGGCTCGGCCAGCTTCACGCCCAGGGCCGCGTTGACCTCGTAGCCCATGCACGAATAGCCATACTCGACGTGGTAGGTGTTGACGCCCTTGCTGCGCCAGCTGCGCTGCAAGTCGCCCGGCAAGCTGCCGGCGGCGGCGACGATGATGGCGTCGTCGGCCAGGGTGTCGTTGAGCACGCCGAGCACGCGGCTTTGGGTCAGGCAGGAACCGGTCAGCTCGATAAACTCGCGCAGCACGGCCGGGTCCATGTGGTCGTTGATTTCCGGGACGAAATTGTCCGTCTGGTAGTCGGCCTGGTAGATGCGATCCACCTCGGCATCCAGCTGCGCCTTGGCGTCGCGCGGCTGATCCGCCCAGTCGGAACGGTAGTCACCCAAGGCATCCGCCAACGCCTCCAGGCCCACCCTGGCATCCGCCAGCAGTTGCACGCCGTCCAGTTTCAGTGCATCGCAAGGGCTGATATTGAGGTTGAGAAACTTGACCTCAGGGTGCTTGAACAGCGACTTCGACGCGGTGGTGAAGTCGGTGTAGCGCGTGCCGATGCCAATGATCAGGTCCGCTTCCGGGGCCAGCAGGTTTGCCGCCAGGCAGCCGGTTTCACCGAGACCGCCCAGGTTCAGCGAATGGCTGGAGACCACTGCGCTTTTGCCTGCCTGGGTTTCAGCGAAGGGGATGTCAAAGCGTTCGGCAAACGCTTGCAGCGCGGCATTCGCGCCGGCGTATTTGACCCCGCCGCCGCAGATGATCAGCGGTTTGCGCTTGCCTCGAAAGGCGGCCAACGCATCGCCGATCATCGCTTCAGTCGGCGGACGGCGTTCGATACGGTGCACACGTTTTTGCAGGAAGTAGTCGGGATAGTCCCAGGCTTCAGCCTGTACATCCTGCGGCAGGGCCAACGTGACGGCGCCGGTTTCCGCGGGGTCAGTGAGCACGCGCATCGCATGGATCGCGGCGGTCATCAGTTGCTCGGGGCGGTTGATGCGGTCCCAGTACTTGCTCACGGAGCGGAAGGCATCGTTGGTGCTGATGCTCAAATCGTGAAACTGCTCTATCTGCTGCAGCACCGGGTCGGGCTGGCGGCTGGCATAGACATCGCCGGGCAACAGCAGCAACGGAATACGGTTGGCCGTGGCGGTGGCGGCGGCGGTAATCATATTTGCCGCGCCCGGCCCCACCGACGAGGTGCACGCGTAGATCTTGCGGCGCAGGTGCTGCTTGGCAAACCCGATGGCGGCGTGGGCCATGCCTTGCTCATTGCGGCCCTGATGCACCACCAGGTCGCCGCTGTCCTGCTCCAGCGCCTGACCCAGCCCCAACACGTTGCCGTGGCCAAAAATGGTAAAAATCCCGGCGACAAACTTGCTCTGCACGCCATCGACTTCGATGTACTGGTTATCCAGAAACTTCACCAGGGCCTGGGCCATGGTCAATCTTGTTGTGGTCATGTTCGCACCTTGTATGAACGCAAATCTGTCGATCAACTGTGAACCAATGTGGGAGCGGGCTTGCTCGCGAATGCGGTGTGTCAGTCACCCGATTTATTTACTGACCCACCGCATTCGCGAGCAAGCCCGCTCCCACAGTTTGGCCGGCGTCAGGTCCGGGAATTTTGTAGATGGGCGATGCTCGCCCCCAATGCCTGCTGGATATCCGCCAGCGCATGCACGCTTTCGGCAAACGGCTCGAACGACAGATAACCGCCGTAGCCGGTGCTGAGCAAGGTGTCGATCTGCGCCGCATTGCCGAGGATATCGCCCTCGCCCACCAGCACGCGGTGGCCGTCGCGAATGGCATTGAGCGGTGCGTCGCGATCCTCGACGCCGGAGATATGCACCAGGCCGGTCAGCTGCGGGAAGAATTCCTGTTCGCCAGCCAGGTGATGGTGAAAGGTGTCGTGCACCAGGCGGAACACATCCAGGCCGCCAATCGCCTGGATCGCATCCATGGCCACACGCTTGCGGCGCAGCGCGCATTCTTCAAACCCCAGCGGCTCGATGAAACCGAGAATCCCGTACTCGCGCAGGATCGGCGCCAACTCGCTCAACGCCGTGCGCAAACCGGCCGCGCGCTGGGCTTCATTGCGGGTATCGCCGCGCTCGTTCAGCGGGCACATCACCAGGCCTTGCGCGCCGCATTCGCGGGCGTAGGTGGCGAGCTTGATCGCCTGGGCGCGGCGCTCGTCATTCCACACATCAAACGGGTACAGCGCGTTAATCGACAGCACCGTGATGCCCTGCACCGCGCACAACTCGCGCACGCGGCTGGCGGGTGTGCCGAATTCGATTTCGTGGCCTTTGAGGTCGTTGCGAATCTCGATGGCATCGCACTTGAGCGCGGCCGCCAACTGAATGAAATCCGGCAGGGACAGGTCGGGCGCGACCATGCGGTTAAGGGCAAAACGTAGCGGCGACTTCATTGTTGTTGTTCTCCGTTCAAACCGGTCAGAGGTCCAGCAGCCAGCTGTGCTGCGGGTCGTTATGGAAATGCCAGGCGCGCTTGGGGCCGGCCATCACGTTCAAGTAATACGACTCGTAGCCATACGGCACGCTGACCGGGTGATACCCCTTGGGCACCACCACCAGGTCGCTGTTTTCCACAGCCATGGCCTGGTCGATGCTGCGATCGTCGGTGTACACGCGCTGGAACACGAAGCCCTGGGGCGGGTTGATCTGGTGGTAGTAGGTCTCTTCGAGAAAGCTCTGGTGCGGCAGGTCGTCGGTGTCGTGCTTGTGCGGCGGGTAGCTGGACGAGTGCCCGGACGGCGTGCGCACTTCCACCACCAGCAGCGAATGGGCCGGCTCGCTGTCGGGCAGGATGTCACACACATACCGGGTGTTGGCGCCCTTACCGCGCACGCTGCGCTTGCACTGTTCAGGGCGAATCAGGCGCGGCTCAAAACCTGGGGCACCTGGTGCGGCGCACACGGCGATTTGCACATCGCTCAACGCGGTCACCTGCGCATCGGTGCCGGGCGGCAGGTAGGCGGCGAAGGGCGATTTGTCTTCGAACACGGACTGACGATCCCCCAGGTTCTGCCAGTTGAAGCCCTCGCCTTGGATATTCACCCGGCCGCTGAGCAGCACCAGGCACAGCTCCTGATCACCGGCGGTGACCGGCAACGTTTCACCCAGGCTCAGGCGGTAGGCGGCAAAGCCTACGTACTCCAGGCGCCCTTCTTCCAGGGCAACCATGGTTTGCCCACGTTTGCTGCTCTTGACCAACAAGCTCATCACTTAAGTCCTCTCGCTGAGAAGCGTGCGCAACGTGTCGTAGCCCTTTTTCGCGTAGATATAGCTGGGCGCTACGGCCGGGTCCTGCTCGGCTTCCACCACCAGCCAGCCCTCGTACTTGGCCGCCAACAGCACGTCGAGCAACTCGGCAAAGTCGATATCGCCGTCACCGGGCACGGTGAAGGTGCCGTTGACGATGCAGTCGGGAAAGCTCCACATCTGGTTGCGCGCCAGTTGCACCACCGGTTTGCGCACGTCCTTGAAATGCACGTGACAGACGCGCTTGATGTGTTTGCGCAGCACCTCGACAGGCTCGCCGCCGCCCATGTAGCAGTGGCCCGAATCGAACAGCAGGCCGACTTCCGGGCCGGTGCGGCGCATCAACTGGTCAATGTCGTCGGGGGATTCGACGTAGGCGCCCATGTGGTGGTGATAGGCCAGGCGCACGCCTTGGGACAGGGTGAAACGCGCCAGCTCGGTGAGTTTGTCGGCGTACGCCTGCCAGGCGTGTTCGCTGTGAAAACGCGGACGTTCGATCAGGCGCACCCTGGCGCCCTGAATCGAATCGGCGACTTCGCCGTAGACCAGCACCTTGGCGCCGTTGAGTTTGAGCAGCTCGACATGACCGGCGATGGCCTCGATTTCTTGCGCCACCGAACGCCGTGCCAGGCGGCTGGAATACCAGCCGGAGACCAGCGCCAGGTCATAGGGACGCAGCACATCGCCGACGCCTTGGGCGTCCTTGGGGAATTTGCCGTTGAGTTCAAAACCTTCGTAGCCGATCTCCTTGCCTTCGCCCAGGGCGGTGCTCAAGGGCGTTTCACCGCCCAGGGCCGGCAGGTCGTCGTTGCTCCAGGAGATCGGGTTGATGCCAATTCGGATTGCGGGCATGGCTGCACCTTTTGTTTTTATCTGACTTAAGCCTGGTGAGGTTTGCTTTGTGTGGGAGCTGGCTTGCCTGCGATGGCATCGGCCCGGCGTATCTGATGGACCGAGTTGTCTGCATCGCAGGCAAGCCAGCTCCCACATTTGAGCGTGTTTAACTTCTAGCGCTGCGCCAGGCGTTGATGAGCTGTTCGAAGGTGCCCTGCACCTGCTCGATCAGCGTGTGATCATCAATCTCCCCCGCCATCCATGCGCGGCTCGGTTCCTGGAAGATCGTACGGCCCACCGCAAACCCTCGGCAGGTGCTGCTTTGGCTGGCTTGCCGGAAGCCATCGGCGAGGCATTCGGCCGAAGCGTTCAGGCCCAGCAGCACTACGCCACGGCAGTACGGATCGCGCTCCTGGATCAGTTCGTCGAGTTTTTTCCAGTCCTGCGCCGACTGCGCCTCGATCTTCCACCACGCCGGGTAGATACCCAGGTTGTACAGGCGCTTGAGGCTGCGATAGAGCACGTCGGGATAGGTGGACGGGTGATCCTTGGGCGGGATGACTTCCAGCAGCAGCTCATGCCCGCTGACGAGGGACGCCTCGTACACCGCCTTCAGTTGCGCTTCCTGTTCCAGGCGCAGCATCGGCTCGTCATCAGGGTGGTATTGCACCAGGCACTTGATGATTTGCTCCTGGGGCCAGGCAATCAGGTTGCTGCCCACCGAGCGCCCGTGCTCGAACGCCAGCGGCCGCGAGTTCTGCACTTCCACCGGGCGCGCGATCCACCAGCCGCGACCGCTGGCGGCGTTGAGCGCGTCCTGGCCGAAACGCTGGTCGGCCAACAGGCCCACGTCGGCTTCCACGCCCTGCTCGCGCAGCTTGGCTTCGACGCGTTCGATCGCCTGGATAAACAGCTGCTTGATGGCGCTGATACGCGTCGGGTCCTGGCCGCCTTTTTGCGCCAGGTCCACCAGTTGCCAGCGATGGTCGAAGGCAAACACGAACAGCTGCTTCCAGGCTTTGCGCGGCACGGTGACGCGGTGCAGGCGCTGCAAGGTGACGTCTTGATCGGGCCGGGTGATGGGCACCGGGCTGTTGAACAGGTAATCCAGTTCGGCAGGCGTGGGCATGGCCGGCGCGCAGGCGTGGCGGGACACCACCAGGCCGCCACAGGCATTCGCCAGTTGGCTGCAACGTTCATCGCTGGCATCGTTAAGCCAGCCGCTAAGGAAGCCCGACATAAACGCATCGCCGGCGCCCAGCACGTTCAGCACTTCTACCCGCACGCCAGGGTAGATGGCGCCGTCTTCGAGTCGCGCCGGGATCGCCCCATGGATCACCGTGCAGCCCTGCGGGCCGAGCTTGACCACCAGGGTGGCCGGGGTCAATTCACGCACGGTGCGCAGCGCGGTGAGCAAATTTTCACTGCCGCCGGCGATCAAAAATTCTTCTTCGGTGCCAACGATCAGGTCAAAGCGCGGCAAAATTTTCTGCACATGCTGGCTGACGTTCTGGTCGGCGACAAACCGGGTCTCGCCGTCGGCTTTGCCCGCCAGGCCCCACAGCACCGGGCGGTAGTCGATATCGAGCACGCGCTTGACGTTGTGTTTGGCTGCGTAGTCCAAGGCCTGGATGCTGGCCTTGTACACGCCATCGGTGGAGAAATGCGTGCCGGTGATCAGCAAGGCTTTGCTGGAGGCAATAAAGGCCTCGCTGATGTCTTCGGCGCGCAGGGCCATGTCGGCGCAGTTTTCGCGGTAGAACACCAGCGGGAAGGTTTCGCGGTCCTTGAGGCCCAGCAGCACCAGCGCGGTGAGGCGTTCCGGGTCGACCTTGATGCCGCTGACATCGCAGCCTTCGCGGGCCAGGGACTCCACCAGGAAGCGGCCCATGTGGTCGTCGCCCACCCGGCTCAACATCGCCGATTTAAGCCCCAACCGTGCGATGCCGAAGGCGATATTGGCGGACGACCCGCCGAGGTACTTGGCGAAGCTGGACACGTCCTCAAGTCGCGCACCCACTTGCTGTGCGTAGAGGTCGACGCCCAGGCGTCCGAGGCAAATCAGATCCAATTGACGCCCACTGGCAAAACGAGTCTGGCCCATGCTGGCTCCTGTTATTTTTATCAGCCTGCGTGGTACCGCCGTGGTGGCGGCACACGCTCTTGGTGAAAGCAGACTAGAACGTCCGGCGGCCGCAATCAATATTTATTCCATAATTATTTTTAGTGGAATATTTTTTCCAATAAGCCAGCATAATGGCCTGCCAGCCCTCCTGCATCGTTTCAGCAGGCCACGGCCACCGTGATGCCGGGGTATTTTTTTGCGCCTACCCTGTAGACTTGCGCCCACCCATCAGCGCATCAGAAGAACACGCCAGAAGGATTGCCCATGTCCCGCACCGATCCCGAGACCACCCTGGAAGAGACTATTGCCAGCCCTCCGATCAATGCCGAGCGCCTGTTGCAGCTGATCACCGACGAATACGAAAGCCTGCCACGCCAGCTCAAACGCATCGCCAGCTACATGAGCCAGCAAAGCGACCGGATCATGGTCGACCGCATCAGCGACATCGCCCGCGAGTGCGAAGTGCACCCTTCGGCCATCGTGCGGTTCTCCCAGCGGTTCGGTTTCAGTGGTTTCAGTGAGATGCAGGCGCTGTTTCGCGAGGCCTACACCCACAAGACCACGCCGGTGCAGAACTACCAGCAACGCATCCGCAGCATGATCGCCAACAAGTCGCAGAAGGCCAGCGGCGGCGACCTGGCGCGCGAATGCGTGAACGCCACCCTCTCCGGCATCGAGCGCCTGGGGCTGGAACTCGATGATGTGGCCTTCGAGAAAGCCGTGGACCTGGTGGTCAATGCCGACAATATCTACGTGGTCGGCGTGCGCCGCTCCTTCGCGGTGGCCGATTACCTGGTCTACAACCTGCAGCACACCAACAAGCGCATTCACTTGATTTCCGGTTTGGGCGGCAGTTACCGCGAGCAGATGCGCAGCGTGCGTGCCAATGACCTGGTGATCGCCATCAGCTTTACGCCGTATGGCAAAGAGACTCAGCATTGCCTGCGCATTGCCCAGCATCACCAGGCCAAGACCTTGATCATCACCGACAGCAACCTGTCGCCCCTGGCCAAACGGGCGAACGCGGTGCTGTTGGTGAATGAAGGGTCGTCGTTTGCGTTTCGCTCGCTGAGCGCCACCTTGTGCCTATGCCAGGCATTGTTTATTGCGGTGGCGTATCGGTTGGAGCTGAAGGTGGATGAGATTCATGAACAGGTGGGGTTCGACGACTGATCTTCTGGTACTGAAGATCCGCTGTGGGCGCGAGTCTGTCGTGGCGAGCGGGCTTGCCCCGCGTTGGGACGCGAAGCGGCCCTGAAACCTGACGCCGCGGTCTATCAATGAGCGCGCGGCGGCCTTATTGGGGCTGCTTTGCAGCCCAACGCGGGGCAAGCCCGCTCGCCACGACAGACCGGCCCACCACAACAAGCCCGCTCGCCACAGCAAGCCCGCTGGCCACGACAATCATTGGCGCGGCGATGCGGCTCATGCCTTCGGTGATGGCTGCCAGCAGGTCACCGTCCTTGCGCTCAGCCCAGGCGTTTTTCAGGTAGCGCACAGCATGACCAGGATTAAACGCAGAAGACGGCTTATGAGGCACGGGTTAAGCCGCTGTTAACAATTGCGTGAGCACCCGGCCGTGATAGCGAATCTGCGCCAGGGTCAGCGCTGTGTAGCCGATGATCACCGCCGCCGGCAAGTTCGCCGCGACGCAGAACTTGCTCAGTGGCTGCAAGGTCAGCCCGGCGGCGGCGGCGCGGGTGCAGAATTCGCTTTCCTCGACACCGCTTGGCAGCCACAGCACAAAGTGCAACCCGGCGTGCTGGCCGCTCACCGGGCACTCATCCGGCAGACAGGCGAGCAGCGCATCGCGACGCGCCTGATAAGCCTGGCGCGAAGCCCGCAGGTGCCGCACAAACGCGCCGCTGGCGAGAAACTCCACCAGCCCCGACTGATCCGTCGCGCCCACCGAATGCCCGGTGAGTTGCAGGGTGCGCAGCAACGCGGGGCGCACCGCCTTGGGCACCACCATGAACCCCACGCGCAGGCCCGGGAACAGGTTCTTGTTGAAGCTGCCGCAGTAGATCACCCGGTCGCCGGAATCCAGGGATTTGAGCGCCGCCAGTGGCGCGCTGTTGTAGTTGTATTCGCTGTCGTAGTCGTCTTCGACCACCCAGGCGTCGGCGCGGGCGGCCCAATCCAACAGCGCCAGGCGGCGTGAAACCGACAGGGTCATGCCCAGCGGCGCCTGGTGCGCCGGTGTCACATAGGCCAGGCGCGCCGTGTCGGGGAGTTGCGCGGTATCAAGACCTTCGGCTGTCACCGGGACCGGCACCACCTGCGCACCGGCCAGGCTGAACAGGCGGCGTGCCGGTGTGTAACCGGGGTCTTCCACGCACGCGGTGTCACCGGGTTTGAGCAGCGTGCGCGCGATCAGGTCCAGGCCATGGCGAATGCCGGTGGTGACAACGATTTCGTCCGCCTCGCAGTGCATGCCGCGATAACTGCGCACGTAGTCGGCGATCTGTTCACGCAACGCGGGCAAGCCGGCCGGGTGGGCGGCCTCCAATACGCCTGGCCCCGCAGACAGCAAGCCTCGGGAGATGCACCGCGCCCAGGTTTTCAGGTCGAACAGGCTCGCGTCCGGGCGTCGCGCGACAAAAGGGACGTGGCTTTGCACGCCCGCGTCGGGCCGATCCGGTATGGCCGCGCGGCGTGAACTTGCGCTGGGCGCCGGCGCCGCAATGAATTGCTCGGGGATCACCGCGCTGACGCGCGTGCCGGAACCCGCCACGCGCTGCACGTAACCTTCACTGTGCAAGCGCTCGAACGCCGCCTCAAGCGTGCCGCGCGACACCAGCCAGCGTTCGGCCAGGCTGCGGGTAGACGGCAAGCGGCTGCCGGCGGGCAATTGCCGATTCAGGATGGCGGCGCGCAATGCGTCGTAGGCGCCCTGCTGCTTGCCGGCGTCCAGGCTATCGGGGCGCGGCAGGTCCAGGTGGGAGGCGGCTTTTCCTCGGCTCATAGTGGTCCATTCATAAGAGGCACAAGTGGCCCTAAGGATTAAACCACATACCCGCTAGAGTTCGAACTCTACTCCTTGCGAAGAAGCTTCCCATGACGCAACGCGCCCTCTCCTCCGGGTTCTGGCTGGTGCTGCTGACCGTACTCATCGGCCTGCCACGTATCACCCTGGACATGCACCTGCCAGCCCTGCCGGCCATGGCCGACGACTTCCACGCCAGCGACAGCCAGTTGCAGCTGACCCTCACGCTGTACGCCCTGGGCTCGGCCATTTCCTTGCTGGTCAGCGGCCCGTTGACCGATCGCTTCGGGCGCCGCCCGGTGCTGCTGAGCGGGCTGTTGGTGTACGCGGTCGCCACCGTGGCCTGCGCGCTGGCCGACAGCATCGGTGTGCTGATCGTCGCCCGCCTGTTCCAGGCCTTGGGCGGTTGCTGCACCACGGTCATCGGCCGGGTGATCGTGCGCGATTACTTTGACCGTCATGAACAGGCGCGCCTGCTTGGTCTGATCTCCATGGCCATGGCGATTTCGCCAATGGCCGCACCGGTGCTGGGCAGCCTGATGCTGCCGTTCATCCATTGGCGCGGCCTGTTTATCGTATTGGCCGTGATCGGCGTGACGCTGTGCCTGGTGGTGCTTCGCCGGCTGCCGGAAACCCGTCCACCGGAAGTCGCCGCCGCGCCGCCGAGCAACCTGTTGCGCCTGTACGGCCAGCTGTTGCGCGACCGTTATTTCCTGCGGTACTCCCTGGCAATCGGCTGCGTGTACAGCACGTATTTCCCATTTATCAGCGAGTCGTCGGCTCTCCTGCAACGCGGCTTTCACTTGTCGGCCTCGGCCTACGCGCTGGTGTTTGCCGCGACGATCAGTGGCTACATGCTCGGCGCCAACCTGTTCCGCAGACTGGTGCTGCGCGTTGAAGCCGATCAGTTGATCAGTGCCGCCATCGCCTTGAATGTGCTGGGTTGCGTGATGCTCGCCGGGGCCACGGTCGCCCTGCCCCAGGCCTGGCTGGCGATTGTGCTGCCGATGGTGGTGATCATGGTGTCGGTGGGGATGGTGATTCCGGCCTGCCAGCTGTCGGTGTTGCAGCCTTACGGCGCGATTGCCGGGACCGCGTCGGGGTTGTTCTTCTTTATCCAGATGTTCCTGACGGCCGTGAGCAGTTGGGCCACCGGGATGCTGTCCGACGGCACCTCGCAACCCTTGGTGATCATGACGTCAGTGGCCAGCGCATTGCTGGTCGCAGGTTGGCGGGCCTTGCAACAAAAAGCCGCGCCTGTGGGTCAGGCGCGGCTTGGGTGAAGCGCGATCAGGATCAGTGCATGAAGATCGCGATCAGAATGATGAGCGGGATAGGCACACCGAGGAACCAAAGCAGTAATGAGCGCATGTTGTTCTCCTTGATTAACGAACGTAGTTTTCAGTTTCGACGTACACCACGGCGTCACGACGACGACCGCCGAAGGTGGCAGCGAAACTGGCAAAGAAGGCACCGATCAACAGCGCAATGAAGGTCCACAGCGAGGTGTAGGCAGCCACTTTGGCGGCAGTGTCGGCAGCTTGCTTGGCTTTGACCTTGGCGTCTTCGATGGCTTTACGGGCATCGCCGTACACCTTGTCGATCCGCGCTTCGGCGTCAGCCTGGCTGAGGTTGGTGCGTTGGCTGATCAACTGAGCGAGGTAGGTACGGTCTTCAGGGGCCAGTTGGCCGTCGTTGCTCAGGGTGCGAGTGAAGATGCGCGCTACAACGCCATGTACGGCGTCATCGCTGACGGCGGCTGGGCGATCATCGCGAAACAGGCTGTCGACGTAGTAGTCAAAGTCGCCGCTGTTGGCGCCTTTGGCTGCACTGCCGGCTGCCTGAGTCAGGCCACTGGCGGCGCTCGAGGCGACACCGGCGCCGGCTTTAACGCCGCCGCTGACCACACTGCTTACCGAGCCGACGACCAGCACTGCGGTCACCAGCGTAGCGACTGCCCAAGCGAGGAAACCGTGGGCGGTGTCGCGAAAGTACACTTCGTCACCGTGCATGTTGGCCCACTTCACACGCAAGCGGCCGGCAATGTAGCCGCCCAGGCCCGATGCGACGATCTGGGTGAACGCCAGCCAGACAATCGTGGAAATGCCAAGCCCCTTGGCGCTGATACCGCTGTCGGCCCACGGCGACACCGCCGAAAAGCCCAGGCCGAAGCCCAGCAGCACGAGGATCAGCGACAGTGCGGCCGCCGCAGCGGCCCCGGCGAAAATCGCCCCCCAGGAAACCCCAGAGTGCGAGCTCGATTCTTGCAGCGTGGATGACGATGTGATCATTGTTGTTTTGCTCCCGGCAGGAAAAATAGTGTTACAACTCTCAAAAGGGACAGTGCAGGCACCATGCCAGCCGAGCTAAAAAATAAATCCCTTATATTTCAACAAGATACAAAAATTGAACTAACTTAAACCATGCAAGTTGCAAGAAATGATCGAAAACAGCGTGCTTTATGCAATCCCCCAACGCCCACGGCCCGTGTGGACGCTGGCCGGCATGAAAGTTGTGTCAGTTTTGCCAAGATGAAGTTTAATTTAGGAAGCGTTCAGGCATTTCTTGGCAAAATGCCCCCACTTCTAGTGTGAATCGCTCACCAGGTAATCCTATGACCCGTATTTTGACCATCGAGGATGACGCCGTTACAGCCCGCGAGATCGTCGCCGAGCTGAGTAGCCATGGACTGGATGTAGATTGGGTGGACAACGGCCGTGAAGGCCTGGTCCGCGCTGTGAGTGGTGACTACGATCTGATCACCCTCGACCGTATGCTGCCGGAACTCGATGGCCTGGCCATCGTCACGACCCTGCGCACCATTGGCGTGTCGACGCCGATCCTGATGATCAGCGCCCTCTCCGATGTCGACGAGCGAGTACGCGGCCTGCGGGCCGGCGGCGATGACTACCTGACCAAGCCGTTTGCGTCCGACGAAATGGCCGCCCGCGTTGAAGTGCTGCTGCGGCGTAAAAGCACGGTCAAGGAGTTCGAAACCGCCCTGCGCGTGGCCGACCTCGAACTCAACCTGATCAGCCGCGAAGCCAGCCGCGCCGAACAGCCGCTGAGCCTGCTGCCCACCGAATACAAACTGCTCGAATTCCTGATGCGCAATACCGGGCAGATCCTGTCGCGCATGATGATCTTCGAAGAAGTCTGGGGTTATCACTTCGACCCGGGCACCAACCTGATCGACGTGCACATCGGTCGCCTGCGCAAAAAAATCGACCCGCCGGGCCTCACGCCGCTGATCCGCACGGTACGAGGTTCCGGTTATGTCATTGCTGAACCCCTCTAAAGGCTGGCGCTCCTCCAGCAGCCGCCTGCTGGCGCTTTACAGTTCGCTGTTCGTGGCCTGGAGCTGCATCCTCATGGGGGTGCTGTATTACGAGGTGTCGGGTTACCTGGGTGACCTGTCGCGTCACTCGCTGATGCAGCGTCAGCACCTGTTTCAACGCTTCGACGGTGAAGAACTGGTGGAAGCCCTGACCACCAGCATGACCTTCGACATGAAAGGCGTGGACGCCTACGGCCTGTTCGATGAGCAATTTCGCCCCTTGAGCGGGCCGATCCGCGCAGTGCCACCGGACCTGCCGCTGGACGGCAAGATCCACGCCCTGGCCAACTGTGTCGACTCTGACGACCCGAAACTGCCCAAGGACAGCTGCGATGCGGTGGCCACCCACACCGAAGACGGCCGCTGGCTGGTACTCGTGCGCGCCAACGGTTCGCTGTTTGGCGTGACCCGGATCATCTGGCATGCGCTGCTGTGGGCACTCTCCCTGACGATTATTCCCGGTGCTGCCGGTTGGCATTTGTTACGCCGTCGCCCGCTGCGGCGCATTCGCGGGATTCAGGCCAGTGCCGAGGCCATCGTCGCCGGTGACCTGACGCACCGCCTGCCGTTGTCTGACCGACGCGACGAACTGGACATGCTCGCCGCCATCGTCAACGCCATGCTCGACCGCATCGAGAAGTTGATGAACGAGGTCAAGGGCGTGTGCGACAACATCGCCCACGACCTGCGCACGCCGCTGACGCGCTTGCGCGCGCAGCTCTACCGCATCAAACAAGAGGCAGAGGAAAACTCCGTCTACGCGGTGAAACTGGACGATGCGATTGCTGAAACCGATACGCTGATGGCGCGCTTTCGCGGGCTGTTGCGCATCTCGGAGCTGGAAGACCACCAGCGCCGTTCGGGTTTCCTGGTCATGGACCCGCTGCCGCTGTTGCGCGAACTGCATGACTTTTACCTGCCCCTGGCAGAAGAAGGCGAATTGCAGCTGCGCCTCGAAGTGCCCGACTCGCTGCCGTGGATTACCGGCGACCGCGCACTGTTGTTCGAAGCCTTGGCCAACCTGTTGAGCAACTCGATCAAGTTCTCGCCACCCAGCGGTGAAGTGATCCTGCGTGGCGTCAATGATGCCGGCAGCACGCGGATCGAGGTGCACGACTCAGGCCCGGGCATTCCCGCTGCGGAGCGCGACGCAGTGTTCCAGCGCTTCTATCGCGTGGATGAAAGCGACCAGCAAGGCGGGTTCGGGTTGGGCTTGTCGATTGTGGCGGCGATCATCAACCTGCATGGCTTCAAGTTGGAAGTCGGCAACAGCCGATGCGGGGGCGCATGCCTGCTGCTGGAGTGTCGGCAGCAATTGATGCCTGAAGCCTGAAAATCACCTCGGTAAAAATGTGGGAGCGGGCTTGCTCGCGAATGCAGAGTGTCAGTCACCGCAAGCATTGACTGACCCACCGCTTTCGCGAGCAAGCCCGCTCCCACATCAGGCGTGCTTCGCCTGTTAGAAGTTGGCGCGCAGTGCCTCAAGCCCGCCGCTGTACACGCCGGCAAACAACTCCTCCACCGCCGCATCCGTGGTCCCCGCCGCCGGGGTGAACACGCCGGACCACGTCACTTTCGCCGACGCATCGGTCAACGCCTCAACCTGCAACGTCGCCAGGTAAGCACTCACCGGAAACGGCGACTGCTCGATGGTGTAGCTGTAAGTGCGCGCCACGTTATCAAAGCTCTGCAAGCGCTCGACCACCACACCGCCGTCCGCGGTTTGCAAGTGACGCACACGCCCGCCGTCGCTCGCCTCGCTTTTGACGATAAACGGTAGCCAATCGGGCAGCGCGTTAAAGCCGCCAATCAATTGCCAGACCTGATCGGCCGAAACCGGAACCTCAATCACCGAAGAAGCTGTCGCCACAATAAATACTCCAAAAAAATTACAAGAATTCAGATCGCCATGCTGTCGACAACACCACCGTCGACGCGCAATGCGGCGCCCGTGGTTGCAGCAGACAAGGGTGAAGCAATGTACGCCACCAGGTTGGCCACTTCATCCACATTTGCCGCGCGCTGGATGATCGACGTGGGCCGCGCATTGCGCACAAACACGTCCGCCTCTTCCCGCGCACTGCGCCCGGACTTGGCGGTGGCGTCTTTGAGCATCTGCTCCAGGCCGTCGGTAAAGGTCGGCCCCGGCAGCACCGCATTGACCGTCACACCGGTGCCGGCCAGACGCTTCGCCAAACCATGGGAGACCGCCAGGTTGGCACTTTTGGTCACGCCGTAGTTGATCATGTCCGCTGGCGTTGCCACCCCGGACTCCGAAGACAGAAAGATCACCCGCCCCCAGCCCTGCTCAACCATGCCCGGCACATAATGCCGCGCCAGGCGCACGCCGGAGATCACATTGACCTCGTAGAAGCGCGTCCATTCGCTGTCTGGTGCGTCGAAGAAATCCACATCGTTGAAGATGCCCAGGTTGTTGACCAGGATGTCGGCGCGCGGTTCGGCCGCAAAGAGTTTCTCTGCGCCTTGCGCTGTGCCGAGGTCCGCCACCAGCCCGCGCAGATCCGCGCCCGGCACTGCCTGACGAATGCTCGCCAGGGCGTCGTCAACCTTGCCCGCTTCCCGCCCGATCACCACCACAGTGGCGCCGGATTGCGCCAGGGCCTGGCTGATGCCCAGGCCGATCCCGGCAGTGCTGCCGCTGACAATCGCTACTTTGCCGCTTACATCGATTTTCATCTGAGAACTCCTGAAGTTAGCGTGGCAGCGGTGCGCTGGCCGAAATCAACTGTGCGTCGCGCAAGGCCTGCCAGAAGGCTGCCGGAATCTTCTCTGACAACGCCGCGACGTCTTCGGCAATCCGCCCCGGACGACTGGCACCCGGAATCACGGCAGCCACCGCCGGGTGGGCCAGGGAGAACTGCAGCGCTGCGGCTTTCACGCTCACGCCAAACGCCTGGGCAATCGCCTTGATCTGCTCGACCTTGCTGATAATCGCCGGGCTGGCCTTCTGGTATTCGAAGTGCGCACCGCCCGCCAGGATGCCCGAGCTGTAAGGCCCACCGACGACGATTTCGACGTTCTGCGCCAGCGCGGCATCCATCAGGCGTTGCAGGGCACGCTCGTGGTCCAGCAGGGTGTAGCGGCCGGCGAGCAGGAAACCGTCGGGCTGCGCTTCGGTCAGGTCCAGCGTCAGTTCGCACGGCTCGACGCGGTTCACGCCCAGGCCCCAGGCCTTGATCACGCCTTCTTCACGCAGACGGGTCAGCACTTTGAAGGCGCCGGTGCGGGCCTGGTTGAAGTAGTCCAGCCACTGGTCGCCGTAGAAATCCTGGGCGATGTCGTGAATCCACACGATGTCCAGACGGTCGGTTTGCAGGCGCTTCAGGCTGTCTTCGATAGAGCGCAGCGTGGCGTCGGCGCTGTAGTCGTTGAGCATCTTGTTCGGGCGGCCATATTCGAACACACCGCTTTTTTCGCCGAGGTCGCGGGCGCTTTCTTCGACTTCGTCGAGAATCACGCGGCCGACTTTGGTGCTGAGCACAAAGTCATCGCGGTTGTACTGCGACAAGGCTTGGCCCAGACGGATTTCCGACAACCCCGAGCCGTAGAACGGCGCGGTGTCGAAGTAACGCACGCCGCTGTTCCAGGCGGCTTCGACGGTGGCCTGGGCTTCGTCTTCGGGAATGGCGCGGAACATGTTGCCCAGCGGTGCAGTGCCAAAGCCCAGTTGGCCGGGCAGTTTGTCTTTCAAGCTCATGGTGGTTCCTCAATCGGGTTCAGGGTCGCTGTGACCGTTGAGCCGATCCTAGATTGCGTAGATCGGACCGTCCAAGACATACTGCGACCAACTTGAGTCCTGCGAGGTCTTACATGATTGATCTGCGCCAACTGCGCTACTTCGAAGTCGTTGCCGAAGAAGAACACGTCGGCCGCGCCGCCGAGCGTTTGCACATCTCCCAGTCGCCCTTGAGCCGGCAGATCGCCCAGCTCGAAGAGCGTTTGGGCCTGACCCTGTTCGAACGCAGCCAGCAGCGCATCCGCCTGACGCGCGACGGCCAGACGTTTCTGGCCGAAACCAAGGCGCTGCTGACCCACGCCAATCGCCTGGAGTCCCTGGGCAAACGCCTGGGTCGCGGTGAAGAAGGCGGCCTGTGCATCGGCTATATCGAAAACGCGATGCATGCCGGCGTGCTGCCCAACGCCTTGCGCGTGTTGAGAGACGACCGCCCCACCGTGCACATCAAGCTGTACAACTTGCCGTCGCTCGAACAGCTCGAAGGCCTGCGCCAGCGCAGCCTGGATATCGCCCTGGTCAGCGAACCACCGGCCGCCGATGACCCGGACCTGACCGCGCTGCAAGTGCTGGACGACCCCATGCTGCTGGCCCTGCCTGAGCATCATCCGTTGGCCAAACACAACGAACTGCTGCCCGAACACCTGGCCGATCAGGAATGGATTGGCGTGCAACGCAAAGCCGGCGCCCACCCGGCTGATGACTTTGTCGCGGCCTGCATCCGGGCCGGGTTTACCCCGCAAATCCCGATGGAAGCCAGCGAACCGTTCACCGCGTTGGGCCTGGTGGCCTCGAGCTTGGGCGTGGCGATGGTGCAAAAAGGCTTGAGCCGCAATGCCCCGCCCGGCGTGGTGCTGCGTGAGCTGCCGTGGCTGACCTACACCACACCGTTGTGGGCGGCGTGGCATCGGATCAATCTGCGCCCGCTGGTGGAAACCTTCCGCAAAGTGCTCACCGAACCCGAAGGCTGATGGAGATCAAACAGGTGGGAGCGGGCTTGCTCGCGAATGCGGTGAGTCAGTACCGAACAAGCCAACTGACACTGCGCTTTCGCGAGCAAGCCCGCTCCGACATTTGAATCGCGGCGCATCAGCTCACCCTCTCCCGCATCCGGAACCACAACATCCCCAGCGCCAGCAGCGGTGAGCGCAAGGCCTTGCCGCCCGGAAACGTCATGTGCGGCACCTGGCTGAAAATGTCCAGGCCCTGGCTATGGCCGGCATGAATGGCTTCGGCCAAAAGCTTTGCGCACCAGTGGGTCACGTTCAGCCCATGTCCGGAATAGCCCTGGGCATAGAACACATTCGGGTATTGCTTGAGCCTCCCGACTTGCGGAAAACGGTTGGCGGTGATGCCGATCTTGCCGCCCCACTGGAACTCGATGGCGGTGTTCGCCAACTGCGGGAATACCTTGAGCAGCTTGGGTTGCATGTACGCGGCGATGTCCACCGGATCACGCCCGGAGTAATGGCACGCACCGCCGAACAACAGACGCCGGTCTGCGGAAAGCCGGTAGTAATCCAGCCCGACTTTCTGGTCACACAGCGCCAGGTTTTGCGGGATCAATTGCTTGGCGATAGCCTCGGACAACGGCTCGGTGGCGATGATGTAGCTGCCCGCCGGCAGCACCTTGCCGCTCAAGCGCGGTTCCAGTTCATCCAGGTGTGCATTGCACGCCAGCACTAGATGGGCGGCGCGTACCGTGCCAGCGGCGCAGCGCACTTGCACGGTGTCGCCGTGGATCAGTTCGAGCACCTGGGTGCGCTCGAAAATCCGCACCCCCAGCGACTCGGCCACCTGCGCCTCGCCGAGTACCAAGTTCAGCGGGTGCAGGTGCCCAGAGCCCATGTCCACCAAGCCACCGGCATAGACCGTCGAACCGACCACCTGCTGCATGTCCTGCGGTTCGACCAGCCGAGTCTCATGGGCATACCCAAGCGCCGCCAGGCCCTGCTGCTCGCCCTTGAACGCAGCGAATTGCGCGCTGGTATTGGCCAGTTCGCAAAAGCCCCAGCGCAGATCGCAGTCAATGCTGTACTGACGAATGCGCTCGCCCACCAGCGCCACCGAATCAATCCCGGCTCGCTCCAGGTAACGCACGCCCTCCTCGCCCACGTACTTGGCGAACCCCGACACGTCATGGCCGATGCCGCGAATCAACTGCCCGCCATTGCGCCCGCTGGCGCCCCAGCCGATGCGCCGGGCCTCCAGCAGAATCACCGAGAGCCCGCGCTGAGCCAGTTCAATGGCCGTATTGACCCCGGTGAAACCGCCGCCGATCACGCACACATCGGCGCTCAGGTCGGTGCCCAGCGAAGGACGCTCAGGCATGGCATTGGCCGAAGCACGGTAATAGGACCGGGCGTGGTCACTGGATGAAATCATTTGTTGGTCTTCACTTTGCTCCAGGCGCGGGTCATCAGGCGCATGGTCGCCGGAGTCGGCGTGGTGGAAATGTAGAGTTTGTCGAGCACTTCCTGGGGCGGGTACACCTCAGGGTTGTTCACCAGTTCCGGCGCCATGAACGGCTTGGCGGCGGGGTTGGCATTGGCGTAGCCGACCGAGGCACTGACCTTGGCGATCACTTCGGGGTCGAGCAAATAGTTGATAAAGGCGTGCGCTTCTTTCGGGTTGCTCGCGTCGGCCGGGATGGCCAGCAAGTCAAACCACAGGTTGGAGCCTTCCTTGGGAATCGAATAGGCGATATTCACGCCGTTCTTGGCTTCCTTGGCGCGGTTGGCGGCCTGGAACACGTCGCCGGAATACCCGAAGGCCACGCAGATATCGCCGTTGGCCATATCCGAGATGTACTTGGAGGAATGGAAATACGTGATGTACGGCCGCAGGGTCAGCAGCTTGGCTTCGGCCTGTTTGTAGTCCTCTGGGTTCTCGCTGCGCGGGTCCTTGCCCATGTAATTGAGGATCGCCGGGAACAGCTCGTCCGCCGAATCGAGGAAAGCCACGCCGCACTCGTGCAGCTTTTTGATGTTCTCGGGTTCGAACAGCACCGCCCACGAATCGATGTGGTCGATACCCAGCACCTGCTTGACCTTGTCGACGTTGTAGCCGATGCCATTGGTGCCCCACAGGTACGGCACTGAGTGCGCGTTGCCCGGGTCGTTTTTCTCCAGCAGCTTGAGCAGTTTGGGGTCGAGGTTCTTGAAGTTGGGCAGCTGCGAGCGGTCGAGCTTGAGGAACGCGCCGGCCTTCACCTGGCGCGCCAGGAAGTGGTTGGACGGCACCACCACGTCATAGCCGGTGCGCCCCGCCAGCAACTTGCCTTCCAGGGTTTCGTTGGAATCGAACACGTCGTAGACCACCTTGATCCCGGTCTTGGCCTGGAAATCAGCCAAGGTGGTCTCACCGATATAGTCCGTCCAGTTATAGACGCTGACCGTCGGCGCGGCTTGGCTGGCACTGCTGAACGCGGCCACCAGGGCCAGCGGGAGAAGCTTTTTCACAAGACGCATATCGACACCCCTTTTGAGTTTTTTTAGACGCTCAACAGCAGGAACTCACGTTCCCAGGAACTGATCACCCGCTTGAAATTCTCATGTTCGGCGCGTTTGACCGCCACGTAGCCGCGCACGAACTTCTCGCCCAGGTACTGCTTGACCGTGTCGCAATCCTCCATCCGCGCCAGCGCGTCTTCGAGGGTGAACGGCAGGCGCAGGTTGCGGCGCTCGTAGGCGCGGCCTTCCACCGGGGCGCTGGGCTCGATCTTTTCGATCATGCCCAGGTAGCCGCACAACAAGCTGGCGGCAATTGCCAGGTACGGGTTGGCATCGGCGCCCGGCAAACGGTTCTCCACGCGCATCGCGTCGGGACTGGAAGTGGGCACGCGCAGGCCGACGGTGCGGTTTTCTTCGCCCCACTCGACGTTGACCGGTGCCGAGGTGTCCGGCAGGAAGCGGCGGAACGAATTCACGTTCGGCGCGAACATCGGCAGCAGCTTTGGGATGTACTTCTGCAACCCACCGATGTGGTGCAAGAACAGCTGGCTCATCGTGCCGTCGGCGTTGACAAACACCGGTTTGCCGGTGGCGATGTCCACCACGCTCTGGTGCAGGTGCATGGCGCTGCCCGGCTCGTCGGCCACTGGCTTGGCCATGAAGGTCGCGGCCACGTTGTGCTTGAGCGCCGCTTCGCGCAGCGTGCGTTTGAACACGGTGATCTGGTCGGCCAGGTGCAGGGCATCGCCGTGGCGGAAGTTGATTTCCATCTGCGCCGGGCCGTCTTCGTGGATCAGCGTGTCGAGGTCCAGGCCCTGCAGCTCGCACCAGTCGTAGACGTCTTCGAACAGCGGATCGAATTCGTTGGCGGCGTCGATGGAAAATGACTGGCGGCCGGTTTCGGCGCGACCGGAGCGACCCACCGGGGTTTTCAATGGCAGGTCCGGGTCTTCGCAGCGCTGGGTCAGGTAGAACTCCATTTCCGGCGCCACAATCGGCTGCCAGCCTTGCTCGGTGTACAGCTGCAGCACCTTTTTCAGCACGTTGCGCGGCGACAGCTCAATCGGGTTGCCCTGCTTGTCATAGGTGTCGTGGATCACAATCGCGGTGGGCTCGATAGCCCACGGCACCACGTACGTGGCGTTGGACACCGGGCGGCAGATCATGTCGATGTCGGCCGGGTCGAGCAGGTCGTAATAGATATCGTCGTCGACAAAGTCCCCGGTCACCGTTTGCAGCAACACACTTTCCGGCAGGCGCATGCCTCGCTCATGCAGGAACTTGTTGGTGGGCGCAATCTTGCCGCGTGCGATGCCAGTCAAATCACTGATCACGCATTCGACTTCGGTAATCTTGTGTTCTTTCAGCCAGGCGGACAGCTGATCGAAGGGGGCGTTCATAAGGACCTCGTCATGGGTTGGATGCATGCGCCTGCTTGTACTTGCGGCGCATTGAGGTCTATCTTGATGCCGCCGCACGCCGGCATCTATCCACTTTGCACCAACCATAACGCACCAATAGAGTGCGCCCAGGTTACCCATGACACAGGCAACAGCTTTGCGCGTACAGGCTTTCACCACCGGTGATGTGGCCGCTCAATGCAGTGCGACACCCGGTTGGGTGCAGCAGTACCAGCAGATGTCCCCGGGGCATTTTGCCGGGCAGATCCGTTACCTCGACCTGCAAGGCGTGCAGGTGTACGAAGAGTGCATGAACACGCGCGTGGAGCAGAACTTCAACGCGCCGCCCGGTGCCTTGGCGTTTTGTTTCGATGGCAGCGACAACGCGCTGTACCTGCTCAATGGCGAAAGCCGCAACACCTGGATCACCCCGGAAAACTACCGCGAAGTGGCCGTGGTGTTCGGCCCGCAGTTCGTGCAGCGCCAGGGCCTGGATGTGGCCAGACTTGAAGGCCTGTTCATGGCCCCGCTGACCTGTCAGCAGAACGCGCTGTTCACCCGCTGGCTCAGCGGCACCCTGACGCGGTTGTCCGCCACACTCGACCCGATCAGCCGCGACGCCCTCACCCAGCAGTTGCTCGACGATTGCCTGTTCATCCTCGACAACGCCTGCGTGTGCCTGGACCGCAGCTCATTGCAGCGACGCAGCGACGAACGCCTGCTGATGGCGCGCATCGGCGAGTGGGCAGCGGATGCGCCGGATGAAACCGTCAACTTGCTGGAATTGGCGCAAATCGCCGGTGTGCCGCTGCGCCAGTTACAGCAAGGCTTCAAGACCTACACCGGAATGAGCCCGGCGCAGTGGTTGCGTCTGCGTCGGTTGAACGGGGCGCGGCGCGAGTTATTGACCTCAGCCGACACCACCGTGGCCGAGGTCGCGATGAACTGGTCGTTCTGGCATTTGGGGCGGTTTTCGAATAGCTACCGCGCATTGTTCAAGGAACTGCCCAGTGAAACCCTGAAGCGCTCCAGCTGAAAGGCGGGACGGCAGAACCATTCGCGATAACTTGTAAAACCCCGCACTTCCCCCTAGCTTATGCGCCCCCCCGTCCTGCGCTTTAAGGCCCTGTCCCCATGGTTTTGCGTTTTCGTCCTGCCGTTCACTCACGTTTCGCCCTCGGCCTGCTGCTCAGCGGCGGCATCGGTAGCAGCCTGGCGGCTGAAATAGAGCTGCCGGCGGTGAACGTCCAGGGCCAGGACGAGGCCGGCTACCGCAGTGAAACCGCATCGGTCGGCGGCTTCGATGAAGCGCCATTGCTGGACACCCCGGCCTCGATCACAGTGATCAACGCCGCGCTGATCAAGGACCAGCAAGCGCGCCTGCTCAGCGAAGTGCTGCGCAACGATGCCTCGGTCGGCGACAGCTACGCACCGATTGGCTATTACGAAAACTTCGTGGTGCGCGGCTTCTCGCTCAATGCGGCAAGCAGCTACAAGATCAATGGGCGTACCGTCACCGGCGAGCAGAACGTCGCCCTCGAAAACAAGCAGCAAGTGGAAGTGCTCAAGGGCCTGGCTGGTGTGCAGAGCGGTATTGCCGAGCCCAGCGGTGTGATCAACTACGTGACCAAACGCCCGCAGGACGTGCGCTCGGTCACGGTGTCCACCGACGATCGCGGCAGCGGTTACATCGCCACCGATGTCGGCGGCTGGTTCGGCAGCGAGCAGCAGTTTGGCCTGCGCGCCAACGTGGCCCATGAAGACCTCAACAGCTATGTGGAGCACGCCAATGGCCAGCGCGATTTCGTGTCCCTGGCGTTCGACTGGACGATCAGCCCCGACGCCGTGCTGCAACTGGATGCGGAATACCAGAACAAGCAACAGCGTTCGGTGCCCGGTTATCAGTTGCTGGGCGGCACCGAGGTGCCCCACGATGCCTCGCCGAAAAAACTGCTGGGGCACCAGAGCGGTTCCAAACAGGTGGGCATCGACTCGCTGAACCTCAACGGCAAGTTCGAATACCGTTTCAGCGATCAGTGGAAAGGCACTATCAGCGCCGCGCGCAGCAAGGTGGTGATTGATGACTACAGCGCGTTTGCCTGGGGCTGTTATGGCTCGACCAGCTGTAGTTCATCGAGCGTGCCCAACCATTTCAGCCCCGAAGGCAACTACGACGTCTACGACTATCGCAGCCCCGACGATACCCGCCGTGACGATGAAGTGCAGGCTGCAATGACCGGGCTGTTCGACACCGGCGGCCTGGGCCACGAGCTGACTGTGGGCAGCAGCGCGTTTCGCCGAGTGATCGACAAGCGCGAAGCGGTCAACGCGTACATTGGCAGCGGCAATATCAACGAAGACGCACCGACCTTCGCGCCCACCGACGAACCGCTGAAAGACAGCCACCGCAACCTCGACAGCCGCCAGTACGGGCTGTTCGTCACCGACCGCATTCGCTTCAACGAGCAATGGCAAACCATTCTTGGCGGCCGCGAAGTGCGCCTGGATGAAAAAGCCTATGACGATAATGGCAACCAGGCTCGCCACACCCAGCAATACGTGTTCCTTCCTCAAGCTTCGTTGATTTACAAACCAGTGGAAAACATCTCGCTGTACACCAGCTACAGCAAAGGCCTGTCGCTGGGCGGCACGGCGCCTTGGTTCGCTGAAAACGCCGACGAAACTCTGGCTCCAACCGTGTCACGGCAAATCGAAGCCGGCGTGAAATACGACTGGCGCCGAATTAGCTTCGCCGCCGCCGTATTCCAGACACATCAGGCCTATCAGTACGCCAAACCGGAAGATGGCAAGTTCACCTACGTGCAACAAGGCCAACAGAAAAATACCGGCCTGGAACTCTCCGCCAACGGCTGGGCCACCGACCGCCTGCAAATCGCAACCAGCGTGGCGGCGATTCGCGCGCGCGTGAGCAATAGCGGCACGCCGGAATACGAAGGTCATCAGGCGATCAACGTGCCCACGCTGCGCGCCAGCGTGTACGCCGACTACGCGTTGCCGTGGGTGAACGGTCTGGCGCTGCTCGGCGGTGTGCAATACAGCGCCAAGAAATACGCCAACCGCACCGGCAATGTTGAAGTGGGGGATTATGCAGTGGTCAATGTCGGCAGCCGCTACACCACCAACGTCGAGGGCTATGAAACCGTGTTTCGCCTGAGCGTCGACAACCTGTTCGACAAGCGTTACTGGCGCGACGCCGGCGAATACATGGGCGATGACTACCTGTTCCAGGGCGCGCCGCTGACGGCGCGCCTGAGTGCTTCGGTCAACTTCTGAACACCCGCGGCGCTGCCAGACACAGCGCCGCCACGCCACAGATCAACAGGCTCCAGCCCAGGTTCTGGGCCCAGGCCACCAGCCCAAGCCCGCCGCCGATCATCAAGTAATACAGCAAGCCGAACACTGCGGCGGCCGTGCCAAGCCGGTCGGGATAGCGCACCAGCGCGGCACCCAGCACATTCGGGATTGCCATGCCGAATGCCAGCACCACCAACAGCATCGGCCATACAAAAAGCCAGCTGTCTTGCAGCAGCACGACGAGCAAGCCCCCCAGTGCCGCTACGCCAGCGGCGCTCAGCACCAACTGCTCACCGTTCATGCCACGCTTGAGCAACCGCTTGTTCAGCCACGCCCCAAGCCCCGAACCCAGCGCCAGCAGCACGCCGCTGTAACCGAATTGGGCAGCGGACAAACCCAGCCGCGCGAAGATAAACGGCCCCACGCTGTAATAACCGAACAGCGCAATATTGAACGCCGCCACCAGGCCGACCGAGCGCCAAATGCCTGCGTCCCTGAGCATCAGGCCCAGCGTTTCGGGCAGCGACGCCGTCGACACTGAGGCGGGACGCGTCTCGGGCAAGGCCCACAGGCACCAGCCCCACAACGTCAGCGCCGCCAGCAGCAACCCGGCCAGCATGCCGCGATAACCGAAGTACGCCACCAGCGTCGCGCCACTGAACAAACCCAGCGCAGGACTCGCAGCCAGGGCGATGCCCATTATCGAAAACACCTGGGCCAACTGCGCACCGTGGAAGCGATCGCGCAGCACGGTCTGCGTCACCACCGAGGCGACCGCCGCACCAAACGCCGCCAGCGCCTGGGCCACTAACAAGGCATTGAACGTGGCCACACTCAAGGCCAGCACCGAGGCCGCCACATACAGGGCCAATCCGGCCAACATCACCGGCCGCCGCCCCCAGCGATCACACAGCCGACCCCACACCACGACCCCGAATGCGAACGCCAGGAAATACACCGACAGGGTCTGCCCTGCGCGTTCGGGCCCAACCGC
This sequence comes from Pseudomonas sp. NFX183, assembly GCF_047943075.1. Taxonomy (NCBI): domain Bacteria; kingdom Pseudomonadati; phylum Pseudomonadota; class Gammaproteobacteria; order Pseudomonadales; family Pseudomonadaceae; genus Pseudomonas; species Pseudomonas sp. NFX183. Next base: position 5,964,272 of record NZ_CP181333.1, read on the forward strand.
AAACGCTTCGCCGATATCACCCAGGGCCGGGCTGTAAAGGGTCTGGGCCAATTGCGGAAACATCAGCAACGCCACACTCAGCACCAACAGGTTTTGCACGTTCATTGACGACTCCTTGGTATAAACAACGCCAGGAGTTTAAGGACCGGCAACTGGGGTATTATCCAAACTTCGTCATTTTATCGATCAAATCGGACAACCTATGGCCTGGCTTGCCGCCGACGCGTCTTTCGACCCCGACCGCCTGCCGGCGCCGGTCATCGGCATCGCCGCACTGCTCGGCGACCATGACTCCGGCCTGCATCGGCACCAGCGTGGGCAACTGTTGTTTACCCAACAGGGCTGCACCCGCATCACTTTGGACAACCAACTGTGCCTGCTGCCGCCCTCCCGCGCGGCATGGATCCCCTGCGGTGTGCCCCATCGCGCGGTGATGCACAAAACCGTGGATTACCGCTCTGTCTACCTGAGCGCGGCATTGGCTGATCAGTTGCCCAAACAGGTGCGGGTCATCGAAGTCAGCGCCTTGCTGCGGGCGGTGCTGGAACCCATGGCAATGGCGCCGTTCCAGACCGATTGGCACGCTGGCCGGCATGCCCATCTATTGGGGTTGTGCCTGGATGAAATCCGCCAGGCCGCCGAGCAACCGATGCTCCTGCCCTTGCCGCACGACAAGCGCCTGGCCCCGTTGCTGGCCGATCTCGACAGGTTGCCGCCAACGCTGCAAGCGCTGGAAAAACAGATTGGCGCCAGCACCAAGACCATCGGCCGGATTTTCCTGCGGGAAACCGGCCTGGGGTATCAGCAATGGCGCCAGCAGTGGCGCTTGATGCGGGTCATCGAACTGCTCGCCACCGGGCGCAGCCTGGGCTACTGCGCGTTCGCGCTGGGCTTTGCCAGTGACAGTGCGTTGATCGCCTTTTTCAAGGGCATGACCGGCACCACGCCACGCGGGTATTTCAAATCAAGCTGAAGGCTTACTTGGGCATCTTGCGAAAGCCCACGGCCAGGCGGTTCCAGCTGTTGATGGTGGCGATGGCCACGCTCAAATCGACCTGCTCCTGAGCGCTGAACTCGGCGGCCAGTGCGTTGTAGTCTTCGTCTGCGGCGTGGGTCTGGCTGAGCAGGGTGAGGCTTTCGGCCCAGGCCAGGGCGGCACGCTCACGTGGGGTGAAAAACGGCGTTTCACGCCAGGCCGACAGGGTGTACAGGCGGCGCTCGGTTTCACCGCCCTTGCGGGCGTCGGCGGTGTGCATGTCGAGGCAGAAGGCGCAGCCGTTGATTTGCGAGACGCGCAGGCGCACCAGTTCCAGCAGCGGGAGTTCAAGGGACAGTTTGCCGACAGCGGCTTCCAGGGCGAGCATGGCTTTCATGGCGTCCGGGGAAGCGGTGTAGAAATCGGTACGGGCTTGCATGGTGACACTCCAGAACGGTGGGGATTGGTGGCCAGAGTAGTCACCGTGAGTGCCTGGAGGAATATCCAATTGCGGGGAAGATTGGGTGGCCAATGTGGCGCCCGTGCGGGAAGGTAAAACGATCAACCCGGCAACGGAATTACCCGCAGCCGCCTGACCGACTTGTACGAAAAACTCGAATAGATCTCCTTGACGCAGGGCAGCGTTTGCAACACCTCGCGCGCAAATTCGCCGAACGACTCGAGGTCCTTGGCCACCACCTCAAGCAAGAAGTCATAGCGCCCGGACACGTTATGGCACGCCACAATCTCGGGAATTTCCAACAACCGCTGCTCAAAGGCGCGCGCAATGTCCTGGGTATGACTTTCCATCATGATGCTCACAAACGCGGTCACCCCGTACCCCAGCGCCTTGGGCGACAGGATCGCCTGGTAGCCGCTGATCACCCCGCTCTCTTCCAGGCTGCGCACCCTGCGCCAACACGGTGAGGTGGTCAGGGCCACGCGGTCAGCCAGCTCGGCCACCGTCAGCCGGGCATTGCCTTGCAGCGCGTTTAACAGTGCTTTATCGGTGCGATCCAGACTCACGGGCATGATGTGCCTCTATTCATTGTTTTTATCGACGTTTCGACCCTTAACCCGGGCATTTCCAGCAAATTTTGCAACGTTCATCTTTGGTTATGAGCATAGCATCGTAGGAAATAAGGAGCGTGCGACATGAACAATAAACACAATGCATTCGGCTTTTCCACTCGCGCCATCCACCACGGCTATGACCCCAAGGACCACCACGGCGCCCTGGTGCCGCCGATCTATCTGTCTGCCACGTTTGCGTTCCCCACGGCTGAATACGGCGCTGCCTGTTTTGCCGGTGAAGCCAGCGGCCACTTCTATACGCGTATCTCCAACCCGACCCTGGCGCTGCTGGAATCGCGCATGGCCACCCTGGAAAACGGCGAGGCCGCCGTGGCGTTCAGTTCCGGCATGGGCGCGATTGCCGCGACGTTCTGGACCCTGTTGCGTCCGGGCGATGAGGTAATAGTCAGCCAGACCCTCTACGGCTGCACGTTCGCCCTGCTGCACCATGGCATCGGCGAATTCGGCATCAAGGTGCGCCACGTCGACCTGACCGACCTGGCCGCCTTGCGTGCGGCGCTTTCCCCTGCGACCCGCATGATCTACTGCGAGACGCCGGCCAACCCCAACCTGCGCCTGGTGGACATTGCGGCGGTCGCCGCGCTTGCCCACCAGCAGCCCAACGTTACCGTGGTGGTCGATAACACCTACTGCACGCCCTACCTGCAACGGCCTCTGGAACTGGGCGCCGACGTGGTGGTGCACTCGGCGACCAAATACCTCAGTGGCCATGGCGATATCACTGCCGGCATCGCCGTGAGCAACCAGGCCCTGGCGCAGCGCATTCGCCTGCAAGGGCTCAAGGACCTGACCGGCGCGGTGATGTCACCGCAGGATGCGTCGTTGCTGATGCGCGGCCTCAAGACATTGGCCCTGCGCATGGACCGCCATTGCAGCAATGCCCTGGCGGTGGCCGAAGCGCTGCAGGCACACCCAGCCGTGCAGTGGGTGACCTACCCCGGGTTGCGCTCTTTCCCACAATACGAATTGGCAGCGCGGCAGATGAAGCAGTCCGGCGGCATGATCGCCTTTGAACTCAAGGGCGGCATTGCGAGCGGGCGCCGCTTCATGAACGCCCTCAACCTATTCACCCGTGCGGTCAGCCTGGGCGATGCCGAATCACTGGCCCAGCACCCGGCCAGCATGACCCATTCCACCTACACGCCCGAAGAACGTGCGCAACACGGCATCAGCGAAGGCCTGGTGCGTTTATCGGTCGGGTTGGAGGACATCGCCGACCTGCTGGAGGATATCCATCAAGCCCTTGCCAAGTGCACCCGCACCGTCGCGTCCCGCCGGGTCCTGGTAGAAGAGCACAGCGTGAAATAAGCCTTAGGCACCCAGTAACGCTTTCCTACAAACGGTGGTCGGACTGGTCTGACCACCGTTATGCGTTTTTAATCTGATTTTTTCCAGATTGGATCCCCATGCTTTCGTCAGGCTGTACTAGCATAGGTGCTCGACGGGTGCATTATCACTGCAGGTTATTCACCCTGGTTACCTTATTAAATCCCGTCGCGATAAGGCTGAATACCTGCACTGGAAACTCATGGACGAATTGATGAACTCACACCTGTTCCCACATATAGGCAAGGTCATCGCCAGCACCGGCAGTCGCCATTTCCCACGCATGCTGCATGACCTCATCCTGACCCAACTGGCAGTGGACGCCACCCATATCACGCAATTGCGGGTCAGTGCCGAGGGCCACACCCGCCGCAGGATCAGCCCGGTCTACACCGATTCGGTAGCCGCCTTGGGTGAAGAACAACCCGCCGCCCAGCTGCACCTCACGCGCCGCAGGGACGACGTGCGCTATGTACTGTCGGTGTACCGCTCGCACCAGTCAGAAAGTTTTTCGCCGCAGGAACGCAGCATGCTGCAGGACTTCTCCACGCTGCTGCTGCCCATGGTCGAAAAACACATCACTGCGATCCAGCCTTGCCGCCCGACCAGCGAACCGGTGATGCCGGAAAACCAGGGCATCGAAACCCTGCGCCGGCGCATTGAAGAACGCCTGGTGCAATCGGGCCTGACGCTTTCCAACCGCGAACTCGAAGTGTGTGTCGGCCTGCTGGCCGGGCGCACTGCACCGCAATTGGCAGAGCAACTGGCACTCAAGGTCAACACCATCGAGAGCTACCTCAAGCGCGCGGCGATCAAGCTGGGCATCAGCGGGCGGCATTCGTTGTTGCGGTGGATGTACGCGACCGAGGAAGGCACGCTCACAGCCCTCTGAATCACCAAAACCTGTGGGCGCTGGCTTGCCAGCGCCCACATCTGATAGCTGCCGTCAGTCCCTGGCCAACGCCTCAATCGGGTCCAGCCGCGCCGCATTCCTGGCCGGTACAAAGCCAAACACAATGCCGATCAGGGTCGAGCACGCAAACGCGGTAATGATCGAGCCGAGTGAAAACACCATTTCCCATTCCTTCACAAACAACGAAAACAGATAGCCGATCGCAAAGGACAACGAGATCCCGATCATCCCGCCGATCAAACACACCATCACCGCTTCCACCAGAAACTGCTGGCGGATGTCCGACTGCCGCGCGCCCACGGCCATGCGAATACCAATCTCGCGCGTGCGCTCGGTCACCGACACCAGCATGATGTTCATCACCCCGATACCGCCCACCAGCAACGAAATTACCGCGATCAGCGACAACAGCAGCGCCAGCGAGCGGCTGGTTTTCTGCACCGTTTGCATGATGCTGTCGAGGTTATTGGTGAAGAAATCCTTGGTGCCGTGACGTTGCAGCATGAGTTTATTGACGTTTTCTTCCACCACTTTGCTCGGCTGGCCGTCCTTGATGCGCACGGTGATGCTGTCCAGATGGCGCTGGCCCAACAGACGCCCCGCCGCCGTCTCATAAGGCACCCACACGTTCAGCGCCTTGCTGGCGGCGAACATGTTTTTGTTGTCGGCCGTTACACCAATCACCGTGCACGGCAGATTGCCGACCAGGATCACCTGGCCCAAGGGGTCCACATTCGGTCCGAACAAGCGATGTCGGGTGTTGTGGTCGATCACCACCACCTGGGCCTGGCGCCGCGCGTCACTCTCGCTGAAGGCAATCCCGGCTTCCAGCTTCAACCCCTTCACTTTGAAGTAGCGGTCGCTGACGCCATTGACCTGCGCATCCAGGTCGATATTGCCAAAGCGCAGCAGCAGGTTGCGGCCCACCACCGGCGTGGCGCTGTCGACGTAATACAGCTGGTTCAACGCCTCCACGTCCGAGGGCATCAATGTTTCGATGGCGGATGCGCGGCTATCACCAAAACTGGTGCCGGAAAAGATGTCGATGGTGTTGCTGCCGATCGCCTGGATGTCTTTAAGCACATAACGCTTGGCGCCCTCACCGATGGCCGAGATCGACACCACCGAGGTGATGCCGATGACAATCCCGAGCATCGTCAGCAGGGTGCGCATGCGATGGGAAATCAACGCGACCCAGGCCATGTTGAATGCTTCCTTGAACAACCCCAGGCTCGCCACCAGTCGCCGTGCGCCGCTGCGCCGGGTCTCGATGGGCGCCTCGGCGGGCACCTCCAGGCCGGCGCTGTCGTTGGCCTTGTCGCTGACAATCTCGCCGTCACACACCTCGACAATGCGCTGGGCATTGGCGGCCACCTTGGGGTCGTGGGTGACGATAATCACTGTGTGCCCGGCGGCGTGCAGCTCGGCAAGGATGCGCATCACCTCCTTGCCGCTGTGGGTGTCGAGGGCGCCGGTGGGTTCGTCGGCGAGAATCACTTCACCGCCGTTCATCAGCGCGCGGGCGATACTCACGCGTTGTTGCTGGCCGCCGGAAAGCTGGCTCGGCCGGTGGCTGGTGTGCCCCGCCAGGCCCAGGCGGGTGAGCAAATCCCGGGCGCGGCTGTGGCGTTGCGTCTCTGGCGTGCCGGCGTAGATCGCCGGCATTTCCACGTTGTGCAAGGCGCTCAGGTGCGCGAGCAAATGGTAGCGCTGGAAGATAAAACCGAAGTAATCGCGGCGCAGTTCCGCCAGTTGCTCATCGCCGAGCGAGCGGGTTTCGATGCCATTGATTTTGTAGCTGCCGGCGGTGGCGTAGTCCAGGCCGCCGAGGATGTTCATCAGGGTGGATTTACCCGAGCCCGAGGCGCCGATGATCGCGACCATTTCTCCGGCATGGATGGTCAAGTCGATGCCCTTGAGCGCGATGAATTCGCGCTCGCCGGCCATGAAACTGCGGGTGATGCCCTTGAGTTCCAACAGTGGCTGGGTCATGCGTCAGTTCCCCGCCACAACAGGCGTTGCGTCACCGATCACGACCTTATCGCCCTCCACCAGGCCGTCCAGAATCTGCACTTTGACGTTGTTGTTGATCCCGGTCTTCACATCCCGCGACACGGCTTTGCCCTTGGCATCCAGCACACGCAGCGGGTAGCTGCCATCAGCATTGCGCGAGCCGAGTGCCGCCACCGGCACCATCAGCGCGGCCTGGGCGGTGTCGAGCACGATACGCACCTGAGCGGTCATGGCGATGCGCAGGCGATGGTCAGGGTTGGGCACGTCGAACAGCGCGTTGTAGAACACCGCGGTGTTTTGCTTGGGCGTGCCGGCGGTCTGTGTTTCGAGGAAGTTCTGCGGCGCCGGCTCGGTCCCGCGCAGCTTGGCGTAGTAGCGCTTGTCGGCCTCGCCGAGGATGGTGAAATACACCTGCTGGCCGGGGCTGATGTGAATCACATCCGCCTCGGACACCTGGGCCTTGACGGTCATGGTGTCCAGGTCCGCCAGCTTGAGCAGCACCGGCGCCAGCTGGTTGGCGATCACGGTCTGGCCTTCCTGGGTGACGATGCCTACCACATCCCCGTCGATGGGCGCGACGATGCGGGTATAGGCCAGGTTGACCTTGGCGGTGTCGATCTGGATGTGCGCACTCTTGATCTGCGCATCCAGGGACAGCAGGTTGGCTTGCTGCACCTGGAAGGTGGATTGCGCGTCTTCAAAATCCTGACGCGACACCGACTCGTCGATCTGCAAGCCTTTGTAGCGCTCGTAGACAGACTTGGCCTGCTTGAGCTGCGCCGCCGTGGCGCGGCGCTGGGCCTGCAGGTTCTCTTCATCGACCTGGGCTTTGCGCAAGGTGTTTTGCAGGATCAGCGGGTCGATTTCGGCGAGCCATTGGCCTTTTTTGACCTTGTCACCAACCTTGACCTTGAGCGACTTCAACTGCCCCGAAACCTGGGCGCCGACGTCAACCTGTTTGATGCCTTCGAGCACGCCCGTGGCCAATACGGCATTTTCAATATCACCCCGTTCAGCCGTGGCGGTGAGGTATTGCGGCGTGTCGGCGGGCGCTTGCACCGTATACACGACAAGGCCGATGGCAACCGCCAATACCGCGAGCATTCCGAGTTTGCGAAACGTTGACTTATCCATAAATGACCATAAAAAGATGAAGAGGGTCTGAAGCGAAAACGGCCTGGTGTGGGCGCTGGATTGCCTGTGCTTGCTGAGTGTCAGTCACCCTATGCCGGGCTGATACACCGCTATCGCAGGCAAGCCAGCTCCCACCTTAGGAGCTCCACGCGTCAGGAACAGATCAAGCGGCTTTTGATTTGCTTTTGACCTTGATCTTGCTCTGAGGCGCCCCGTTAAACCACGCTGGCCGAACGCAGGCTTTGGAGCGTGGGTAACCCGGCAGGACGCCGGGTTAGCCGCGTTGGGCCAAGGATGGCCCATCGCGGCGGCCCACGCTCCAAAGCCTGCATGAGGGCACACCGAGCCTAAGCGAGGTGCCGAGTGGTGGGGCGAAGACCTTTTGGTTACTTTTGTGTCTTTACAAAAGTGACCCGCTGTAAGAGCGGAACCATAAGTGGCCGTGACCGCAGCAATGGATAGGTACACTGCCGCACCGCTATCGCAGGCAAGCCAGCTCCCACCTTCAGATCGGTGTATGCCGCTCACGACACCACCTCCCCAATCGCCACACCCTCACGCCACCACCGGGCCAACCCTTGAACATTCGGCGCCTTGAGCAACGTAAAGTGGTTCCCCGGCCCATACCAAACTTCCAACCCGCTGCCCTGCCGTCGCCATCCCTCAATCATCAGGCTCTGTTCGCGCTGATTGCCCGCCGCATCCAGCGAAGGGTCCTCGGCCAACACCAACCGCACCACGCCGTTGTAACGCTGATGCGGCTGATACACCGTGCGCAACGCCGCTGCATAGGTGCGCGCCGGTCCGTCCATGGCATCCACCGCAGAGCGCACCGGCAACAGCCCCACGCCCACCATGCCCGCATGCAGCCATTGGCGCTGCGCCACTTCATCACGCTCGGCAAAGTCCGCGCGGTCGATACCCAGCGACTTGCCGGCGGCCAATTGCATCGCCTCGATCAACCGCAACAACGCCGCCGTGGTGGTGTAAGGCCGCCCGGTGCCGCCCGGCGCTTCGCTGTCAATCACCGTCAACGACGCCACCTCACGGCCCATCGCCTGCAACCGCAGCGCCATCTCCAACGCGATCCAGCCGCCAAACGAGTGCCCCACCAGGTGCACCGGCCCTTGCGGACACTCCTGTGCAAGCGCCGCCAGATAACACTGCGCCGCCGCTTCGACCTGGCTATGCGGCACCGCCTGGCCATCCAGCCCGCGCGGCTGCAAGCCGAACAGCGGCCAGTCACGCCCCAGCCCCTCGCTCAACCCCACATAGCCGGTGACGCTATCGCCCGCACCCGGTACGCAGAACACCGGCGCATACCCTGCCCGCCCGCTCTGAATGCGCAGCAGCGGTTGGTGCGCCACTTGCGCCACCGGCGAACACACGGCCAACGCCTCGCTCAACGCCCGACCCAGCGCTTGAATATGCGGCGCCTGCATCATGCTCTGGTGATCACCCGGCACCTGCACCCGGCGCAACTGCCCGGGCGCCAACGCGTCCTCCCAACCCAACGAAACACTGCGCCGCGACAACTCGGTGGGCCGCTCTTGCGCGCTGAACAAATGCACCGCGACCGGCAACGGGAACAGGCTGTAATGCGCCAGCGCATGCCCATGCCCGACCTCCCGCTCGATAAAACTCAAGAGGTCCGCGTCCGCAGCCGCTGCCATTTGCGCGTATAGCAAACCTTGATCGCGACAGCGTTGCAGCAGACCCGCAAAGTCCAGCTGTCCAATGCCCGCCTCCAAGTATTCAAGGCTCGCCAGCTCATCCACACCTCCCTGTGCTTTCCAATACGCCGTGCACTGCAACAGCAAATGCCGTTTGAGCGCATCCGGCCCGCTCCAGCGCGCCTTGCCCTGATCGGTCATGCGCGGCACGTAGCTGTCGATCAAACCGAGGAAGGCCACCGCCTCATCCAGCCCGAGTAATTGCATCGCCACTTCGTAGGCCAGCACGCCGCCAAACGACCAGCCCGCGAGCCGGTATGGCCCGTGAGGCTGGATGCGCCGAATCAACCCGACCAGGCGCGCGGCCAGGCCTTCCATGGTGTTCAGGTGCGCTTCGCCAAGCGCCGCGCCCGGCAGCCCATAAATGGGATAGTCGCCCGGCAGGTGTTGGCCCAGCGCCGGGAAGTACACGTCCATGCCGCTGAACTCATGCAGCAGAAACAGCGGCGGCTGCGAACCGCTGCTGCGCACGGTAATCACCGACGTTTCGCGCGCCGGCGCCTGCGTGCGCTGCTGCAGCATCGCCGCAACGCCAGCCACGCTGGCATGCTGGAACAGCTCGGCCAGGGACACCTGCACCCCGGCCTCTTCCATCAGGTTGACCAGCCGGATTGCCAGCAACGAATGCCCGCCCAGCTCGAAGAAGCTGTCATGGCGCCCAACCTGCTCCAGCTTCAAGACTTCGGCCCACAGGTTGGCCAGTTGCTGTTCCAGTGCATCGCCAGGCGCTTCGAAATCACGGCGATTCAACGCGTCCAGCGCCGGAACCGGCAAGGCTTTGCGGTCGATCTTGCCATTGGCCGTCAGCGGCAAATGCGCCAGCGGTACATAGGCCGATGGCAGCATGTAGTCCGGCAGCTGGCCTTGCAGGTGCGCCCGCACGCTGTCGAGGTCGACAGGTTCGGCAGCCCAGGTGAAGTAAGCCGCCAGGCGCTTGTCACCCGGCACGTCCTCACGCGCCAGCACTACCACGTCCTGAATACCCGCAAAGCTAGACAGGCGCGCTTCGATCTCACCCAGCTCAATGCGAAAACCACGGATTTTCACCTGGTCGTCATTGCGGCCGATGCACTCCAGCAAACCCTCCTGGGTCCAGCGACCAAGGTCACCGGTGCGGTACATCAGGGCACCGGCGTTGAAGGGATCGTCGACAAACTTTTCAGCGGTCAGCTCAGGGCGGTTCAAATACCCCCTGGCCACGCCATCGCCGCCGATGCAGATCTCACCGGTCACCCCCACCGGCACCGGCTGCAACCAGGCATCCAGCACGTGAACGTGCGTGTTGGAAATCGGCCGGCCGACGGGCACGCTGTCGGCGTCATCGGCAATCGCCTGCACTTCATAGGTGGTGGCATAGGTGGTGGTTTCCGTCGGCCCGTAGCAATGCACCAAACGCAGCCCTGGCGCCTGCGCCAACAGGCTGCGGAACGCCGCCGGGTCGGCGCGCTCGCCGCCGCAGAGCAACATGCGCAAGCCGGCCAGCGCGCGCGGAATCAGCTGCACGTACTGGTTGAACAGCGCCGTGGTGACGAACAGCACAGTCGCGCCTTGCAGCGCACTGCCGAACGCGGCCGGGTCGAGCAAGGTCGCGTGGTCGATCACCTGTACCTGCCCGCCGTTGAGCAACGCGCCCCACACGTCCATGGTGCTGGCGTCGAACGCCGGGTTGGAGGCGAAGGCAATGCGGTCGGCCGCATTGAAGTCGGCGTAGCCGTTGTTGAGCACCAGCCGCGTGATACCGCGATGCGGCACCAACACGCCCTTGGGCGTACCGGTGGAGCCGGAGGTGTACATGATGTACGCCACACTGTCCGAGGCTTGTGACAGGTCCGGGTTGTGGCTCGGTTGCGGGTCAAGGGTCAGGGTGTCCAGGTCCAGACGCCGGGCGGCGTAATCGATGGACGCGTCGCTGCGGGTCAACAGCCAGCTCGCGCCGCTGTCCTGCAGCATAAAGCCCTGGCGCTCGGCGGGCGCGTGGATATCCAGCGGCACATAGGCTGCCGCGCATTTGAGAACCGCCAGTTGGCTGACCAGCAGATCGAGCGAGCGCGGCAGCAGGATCGCCACGTTATCGGCGGGACGCACGCCCAGGCTCATCAGGTGATGGGCCAGGCGATTGGCGCGGGTGTTCAATTGGCCGTAGCTCACTGCCTGCTCGCCATGCAACGCCGCCACCGCGTCAGGCCGCGCCTGGGCCTGGGCTTCGAACAGGCGCTGGACCGTGTGCTCGCGGGGGAATGCACGCGCGGTGGCGTTGAAGCCCGCCAGCTGTTGGCCTTCGGCGCTGGGCAGTATCGGCAGGCGGCTGATGGCGATTTCACGGTTGTGCTCCAGCGCATGCGCCACGTGTTCAAGTGCATGGTGCAGGTAGCCACACAAACGTCGGGCACCCGGCCCCATGGCGTGCACGCTGAACCCGTCGCCGAGGTCATCGACACTTACCGACAGCCCGTAATTGGTGTGCTCCTCGGCCTTGAGCAACTCGATACCCTGCCAGGCCTGCGCCACGCCGCCGGTTTGCGCCGCGCTGTGGCGGTAGTTGAACAGCACGCTGAACAGCGGCGTCGCCACCGGCACGGCGCTGCAACGCTGGGCCAGCGCCAGCGGCGCGTGCTCATGGCCGAGCAGTTGGGTCAGGCGTGCATGCGTCGCACGCAACGCCGTACGCACCGACTGCTCACCCAGATCGACCCGCAACGGCAAGGTATTGATGAACACGCCCAAGGCGCGCTCGGCACCTTCGCCGCCCTGCAGACGGCCAAGCATTACGGTACCGAACACCACACGCTCGCGGCCGCTGACCTTGCCCAGCACATGGGCCCAGGCCAGGTGCATCAGGCTGGCGGCGCTCACGCCCGCTTGACGGGCCTGGGTGCGCAGGCGCTGGCTCAACTGAGGGTCGATGGTCAGCTGCGCTTGTTCATCGACACCCAGGTTTTCGACCTCGGTGGGTTCGTCGATCTCACCGAGCATGTCGCGGAAAAACGCCTCGTGATCGTTAACCGCCAAACGGGTCTGGGCCACGTAATTGCGGTACGGCACTGCAGCGCCCAACGCCGCGTCGCGACCCAACAGAAACGCCTGCATTTCGTGCTGCAGGATGTCCAGCGCGATGTGGTCCATCACCATGTGATGAAACAGCAAGGTCGCCACCACGCGTTGCGGTTCCTGCACGTAAACCAGGCGCATCAGCGGCGCTTGAGCCAGGTCGAGGCGCGACGGCAACGGCCCTGTTTCGACGCTTAACGAGGCTTCACGCCAAACCACCTGCACCGGCTCATGAAGGCCATCCCAATGGAAAGAGGAACGCAGCACATCATGCCGCTGGATCACCGCCTGCAACGCCTGGGCAAAGGCTTGCAGGCGCGCCCTGCTGTCGAACGCAAACTGCGCCTGCAGCAGGTACGCATCGCCCTCGAGTACGGCGCGATGGTGATAGAGAATGCCGGCCTGCAACGGCGCCAGCGGGTAGATGTCCTGCACATTGGCCGCCCCGCCGGGGATGCGGGCGACAATGCGCTCGATAGCCGACTGATCCAGCTGGATCAGGGGCAGCATGTCCGGGGTGATGTGCGTGCAGCCGGGTGCGATGCCATTGGCCGGCACCGCCACTTCACGCCCGCTGCCCAGCGCCGCCGCCAACGCCGACAGGGTCGGCTGGGCAAACAGCACCTTCACATCCGCCGACAACCCAAGGCGGCGCATGCGCCCCATCAGGCTCACGGCCAGCAACGAGTGCCCGCCCAACTCGAAGAAGTTGTCGTGACGGCCCACCCGCTCCACGTTGAGCAGCTCGGCCCACAGGCTGGCCAGGGCAATTTCGGTATCGCCCTGGGGCGCCTCGTATTCGCGCACCACCACCGAATCCAGGCCTGGCGCCGGCAAGGCTTTGCGGTCGAGCTTGCCGTTGGGGCTCAGTGGCAAGGCGTCGAGATGGACGAAAATCGCCGGCACCATAAACTCCGGCAAGTGGTGCAGCAGATGGCTACGCAGCACGTCGATTTCGCAATGCGCGCCGGTGTAGTAGGCCACCAGGCGTTGCTCGCGGGCGATAACGGCCGCTTCATTGATCGACGGATACTCGGTCAGGCGGGCCTGGATCTCGCCCAGTTCGATGCGTAAACCGCGGATCTTCACCTGGTCATCATTGCGGCCCAAATATTCGATATTACCGTCCGGCAAGTAGCGCCCGACGTCACCGGTGCGGTACATGCGCCCGCGGGTGAACGGATCATTCAGGAAACGCTCGGCCGTCAGCTCAGGCCGATTCAGATAACCGCGCGCCACTTGCACGCCGCCGATAAACAACTCGCCGACCACCCCCAACGGCACCGGCTGCAACTGGCTGTCGAGCAGATACATGCGCGTGTTGGCAATGGGCTTGCCGATTGGCGTGTTGTCCGGCGTCACCGCGCCCGCGCAATTCCACGCCGTGACATCCACCGCCGCTTCAGTCGGGCCATAGAGGTTGTGCAATTAACTGTTCGGCAACTGCTGCTTGAAGCGCCGCACCAGGCTGCCCGGCAGGGCTTCGCCGCTGCACATCACACGCACCAGCCCGGCCGCCTGGCGCACATCGCCATGGGCCAGGAATACATCCAGCATCGACGGCACAAAGTGCAGCGTGGTGATCCGCTCAGCCTCGATCACATCGCACAGGTACTCGGGCTCTTTATGCCCGCCAGGGCGCGCCATCACCAACCGTGCGCCCGTCAACAGCGGCCAGAAGAATTCCCACACCGACACGTCGAAGCTGAACGGGGTTTTCTGCAGCACCGAGTCCTGCGCCTCGAGGCCATATTCGTCCTGCATCCACAGCAGGCGGTTGACCACCCCGGCGTGTTCGTTGATCACGCCCTTGGGCTGGCCGGTGGACCCGGAGGTGTAGATCACATATGCCGTCACGCCCACTGCAGTCGGGTTATCCAGCGGCTGGTGCTGCCAGCAAGGGTGGTCCAGATCGACCACCGGCACCGCACCCAGCAACTCGCGCGTGGAGCCTTGAGCCAACACCACTGCCGGCGCACTGTCTTGCAGCATGTAGGCAATACGCTCCAGCGGGTAGGCCGGGTCCAGCGGCACATACGCGGCGCCCGCCTTGAGGATGGCGTACAGGCCCACGACCATGTCCAGGCTGCGCTCCACGCAAATAGCCACGCGCGAATCCGGCTGCACACCCAGCGCCAGCAAGTGATGGGCCAACTGATTGGCCTGCTCATTCAACTGGGCATAGGTCAGTTGCCGTTCGCCGGCCTTGACCGCAATCGCGTCCGGGGTGCGCTTGACCTGCGCCTCGAACATCCCGTGCAGGGTCTGGTCGAGGTTGTAATTGACCTCGGTGGCGTTGAACTCAAACAGCAGCTGCTGACGCTCACGGTCATCGATCAGCGATGCATGCTCAAGCACCGCCTGGTCGTTTTCGACCATCGCCTGCAACACGCGCTTGAAGTAACCGACGTAACGCTGCACGGTCGACTCATCAAACAGCGCCACGGCATATTCCAGCGCGCCAAGAATGCTGCCCTGCACTTCGCCAAGGTTCAGCGACAGGTCGAATTTGGCAAAGTGGCTGTTTTCGACGATGCCTTCCAGGGCCAGGTCGCCCAATGCCAGGGTCGGTGCGCTGCTGTCCTGCCACGTCAACAGGGTTTGGAACAACGGGCTGTGGGCCAGGCTGCGCGGCGGCCGGGTGATTTCCACCACCTGTTCGAACGGCAGGTCCTGATGGGCCTGGGCTTCCAGCGTCAGCGCCTTGACCCGCGCCAGCAGCGCCTCGGTGCTCAACTCGCCGGAGGTGTCGATGCGCACTGCCAGCGTGTTGACGAACAGGCCGATCAGCCCTTCTACCTCACTGCGCGTGCGGTTGGCCACCGGCGAGCCGATCACCAGGTCGTGTTGCCCGGACAGCCGCGCCAGCAACGAGGCCCAGGCACTCATCAAGGTCATGTACAGCGTGGTGCCATGGCGTTGGCTCAAGGCCTTGAGCCCGGCGGTGAGGCGTTCATCCAGGCGCACTTCGACGCTGCTGCCGGCGTAATCCTGCTGCGCCGGACGCGGGCGGTCGGTGGGCAACGTGAGCAAGGCCGGCGCGCCCGCCAGCGCCTGCTGCCAATAGCTGCTCTGGCGCTGCAGCACCTCGCCGCTCAGCCACAGCCGTTGCCACACGGCGAAGTCACCGTACTGGATCGCCAGCGGCGGCAACGGGTCGGGCAGGCCGTGGCTGAAGGCTTGGTACAGCGCCATCAGCTCGCGGGTCAGCACGCCCATCGACCAACCGTCGGAGACGATGTGGTGCAAGGTCAGCAACAGCACATGGTGATCGTCGGCCATCACCACCAGCCGCCCGCGCAGCAGCGGGCCGCGCTCCAGGTCGAAGGGCGCCGAGGCTTCGCCGTGGATCAACGCATCCAGCGCCTGCTGGGGTTGCGGGTGGCGGCGCAGGTCCTGCACTTGCAGCGGCAGCACGTCTTCGGCCGGCACAATCAGCACCTGGGCGTCGTCGCCGTGCTGGGCAAAGCGGCTGCGCAGGGTTTCGTGGCGCGCCACAATCCGCGCCAGCGCCCGTTGCAGCGCCTCGACATGCAATTGCCCACGCAGGCGCAGGCCAATGGGAATGTTATAGGCGGTGTTGGCGCCTTCCATCAGTGCCAGGAACCACAGGCGCTGCTGGGCGAAGGACAGTGGCACGGGTTCATCGCGGCTGGCCGGGAGAATATCCGGCAAGGTGCTGCGCCCCGATTGGGCCAGGACTTCAGCGACCGCCGCCAGCTCGGCATTGGCAAACAGGTCGCCGAGGATCAGCTCGACACCCAGACGCTGCCGCACCTGGGAAACCATGCGCATTGCCAGCAACGAGTGCCCGCCCAATTCAAAGAAATGGTCGCGACGCCCGACGCGCGCCACGTGCAATACATCGGCCCAAATCTGCGCCAGCACGCTTTCGATCTCGCCCTGGGGCGCCTCGTACTCGCGGGTAAACACCGCAGCCATGTCTGGCGCGGGCAAGGCCTTGCGGTCGAGTTTGCCGTTGGCGGTGAGCGGCAATGCCTCAAGCTTCACGTAGGCAACCGGGACCATGTAGTCCGGCAGATGCGCCACCAGGTGGGCGCGGATATCGCCAACGGCCAGCGGAGCGAACGACGGGGTTTCGGTGAAATACGCCACCAGCCGATCCTCACGGACCAGCACCACCGCTTCCTGAATACCCGGCAATTGGTTGAGTTGGGTTTCGATCTCGCCCAGCTCGATGCGCACGCCACGGATCTTCACCTGGTCGTCGTTACGCCCCAGGTACTCGATATTGCCGTCCGGCAGCCAGCGCGCCAGGTCGCCGGTGCGGTACATGCGCCCAGCGTTGAATGGGTCTTGCAGGAAGCGCTCGGCCGTCAGCTCCGGACGGTTCAAGTAACCACGCGCCACGCCTTTGCCGCCCACATACAGCTCACCGGCAACCCCCAGCGGCACCGGCCGTTGCTGCTCATCGAGCAAGTACACCGTGGCATTCGCAACAGGCTTGCCGATATGCAGTGGCCGGCCCGCCTCCACCTTGCCGGACGTGGCGACCACCGTGGCCTCGGTGGGCCCGTAGTTATTGATCAACTCAAAACGCTGGGCCCGCGCGAACTGGCGCAGGCGATCACCGCCGATCAGCAAGGTGCGCAAGGTCGGGTGTTCGATCTGTTGGCTGAAGGCGTACTCGGCCACCGGCGTGGGCAAAAAGCACACGTCCAACGGCTGCGCGCACCACCACGCGAGCAAGGCGTCGATGTCTTCGGTGCCGTCATTGGCCGGCGGCAGGTGCAGGGTCGCGCCGACACACAGCGCCGGCCACACTTCCCAGGCCGTCGCATCAAAGCCGAAACCGGCGACACTGGCGGTGTGGCGCCCGGCACACAGGTCAAAGGCGCGGCAATGCCAGTCCACCAGGTTGGCCACGGTGTGGTGTTCGACCATCACGCCTTTGGGCAGGCCAGTGGAGCCGGAGGTGTAGATCACATAGGCGAGGTTAGCGGGCGTGACATCGACCGTGGGGTTGTTCGCCGAATGATGCTGCCAGGTGAAGCGGTCCAGGTTGATCACCGGCACTTGCAGCGCGGGCAGTCGGTCCAGCAGCGCCTGTTGCGTCAGCACCGCCACCGGCGCGCTGTCGGTGAGCAAATAATTGAGGCGCTCGGCCGGGTGTGACGGGTCCACCGGTACATAGCAGGCGCCGGCCTTGAGGATCGCCAGCAACCCGGCCAGGGTATCCAGGCCACGGCGGGCGACGATGGCCACGCGGTCGTCGGGCTTGACCCCCAGCGCCAGCAGGTGATGGGCCAACAGGTTGGCTTGCTGGTTCAGTTCGGCGTAGGTCAATTGGCGGCCTTGCTGCACGGCGGCGATGGCCTCGGGCGTGCAGGCCGCCTGAGCTTCGATACGCCCGTGCAGCGTGGTGCCTTGAGGGAAGTCGGCGTGGGTCGCGTTGAACTGCTCGAGCAGTTGTTGTCGCTCAGCGGCGGGCACGACCGAGACCTGATTGAGCGGTGTCTGTGGCGCCTGCTCCAGCGCAGTCACGAGGTTTTCCAGCGCGGTTTGCAGGTAGGCGCAGACGCGCTGCGGGTCCACCTGGGTGCTGGCGAGCAAGCTCAGGGCAAATCCTTCGCCGAGGTCATCCACGCTCAAGGTCAGCGGGTAGTTGGTGCGTTCTTCGGCGCTGAGCGCCGCGATACCTTGCCAGGCCGATACGGCAGCGGCGCTGGCGGCCGGGGCACTGTGGCGGTAGTTGAGCAACGCGCTGAACAGCGGCGTCGGCGCGACCACGCCGCTGCAGCGCTGGGCCAGGGCCAATGCGGCGTGTTCGTGGCGCAGCAAGGTGGTCAGCCGCGCGTGGGTGGCTTTGACCCCGGCGCGCACGTCCTCGGCGCCCACGTCCACGCGAAACGGCAGCGTGTTGATGAAAATGCCCAGTGCCCGATCGGTGTCATGGCTGCCCTGCATGCGGCCCATCAACACGGTGCCAAACACCACATGCTCTTTACCGGCCAGCACGCCCAGCACCTGCGCCCAGCCCATATGAAACAGGCTGGCGGCGCTCACGCCCAGTTGCCGGGCCTGCGCACGCAAGCGCTGGCCCAGCTCCGGCGCCAATGGCAGGCTGACTTCGGCAATCCCGCGGGCATCGCCTTGCACGTCTTTCAGGCCAAATGGCAAGGTCGGCTCGCTGATGTCGCCGAGCATCTGGCGGAAGAAACTTTCGTGCTCCTGCTCGCTGATCCCCAGCCGCGCCTGCGCCACATAGTTGCGAAACGGCACCGCCTGGCCCAGCACTGCGCCCTGCCCCAGCAGGCACGCCTGCATTTCATGGCACACCACTTCCAGGGCGCTGTGGTCGAGGGCCATGTGGTGAAACAGCAAGGTCGCGACGATGCGCTGATTGGCCGGATCTTCGGCACGCACCAGGCGCAGCAACGGCGCCTGGGTCACGTCGAGGCGATAGTGGCGGGCATCGAACAACGCGTGCAGCTGCGCGGCGATATCGCCGTCAACCGGGTCCAGTTCCAACACTTGCACCGGCAATTGCGCCTGGCGCCAGACCACCTGCGACGGTTCCTGCAACCCGTCCCAGACCACGCCGGTGCGCAGGATATCGTGGCGGTTCATCACGCTTTGCAGGGCGTGGGCGAAGGCCTGAAAACGCGCCAGGCTGTCGAACGCAAACTGCGACTGCATCACGTACGGGTCGCCCTGCTCGGCGCTGACGTGATGGAACAGAATGCCTTCCTGCAACGGCGCCAGCGGGTAGATATCCTGGATATTCGCCACGCCGCCATCGACGGTGGCGACGATGCGGTCGATCTCGTCCTGGCTCAGGCTCGACAGGGTCAGCATGGCCGGGGTAATGCGCTCGGCGTCCGCCGGGATGCCATTGGCCGGCACCGTCACTTCACCGGCCTTGGTCGGCGAATACTCGCCGGCCTTGATCAACTCGATCAACGCCGGCTTGTGCTCGCGCAACGCGGCAAGAATCGCCGGGTCGCTCAGCGCCTGTTTATTGCCCTGCACCGACAACTGCTCGCCCTTGAGCGCCAGTTGCACATCCTTGGTTTTCAGCGTCGCCAACAGCTCAGAAATGCTCACAGGACGATCTCCATTCGTTCGGTTATGGCGGCGTAGCCGGCCAGCGTCGGCTGTTCGAACAGCGCCCGCACATCGGCTTCCAGGCCTTCCTGGCGCAGGCGTCCGATCAAGCTCACGGCGAGCAGCGAGTGCCCGCCCAGTTCAAAGAAGTTGTCATGGCGCCCGACCCGCTCGACGTTGAGCAGCTCGGCCCACAGCCTGGCCAGGAGGATTTCGGTATCACCCTGCGGCGCCGCGTACTCGCGCACGATCAGCGCGTCCATGCCCGGCGCAGGCAAGGCCTTGCGGTCGAGCTTGCCGTTGGGACTCAGCGGCAGCGCGTCAAGGTGCATGAACAGCGCCGGCACCATGAAGTCCGGCAGGTGCTGCAGCAGGTGCGCGCGCAGCTGCTCGATGTCGGTAGGTACGCCGGTGTAATAAGCGACCAACCGGTCCTCGCGGGCCACCACCGCAGCCTCGTTGACCTGCACATGTTCGAGCAGTCGCGCCTGGATTTCCCCCAGCTCGATGCGCAGGCCGCGGATTTTCACCTGGTCATCGTTGCGGCCCAGGTACTCGATATTGCCGTCGGGCAAGTAGCGGCCAACGTCGCCGGTGCGGTACAGGCGCCCATGGGTGAAGGGGTCCTTGAGGAAGCGTTCGGCAGTCAGCTCGGGGCGATTCAAGTAGCCACGCGCCACTTGCACGCCGCCGATAAACAGCTCGCCGACCACGCCCAACGGCACCGGCTGCAATTGCGTATCCAGCAGGTACATGCGCGTGTTGGCAATCGGTTTGCCGATCGGCGTGTTGTCCGGCACCTCGGGACGCGCGCAGTTCCAGGCGGTCACGTCCACGGCCGCTTCGGTGGGGCCATACAGGTTGTACAGGCCGATGCCCGGCAGCTGCTGCTTGAAGCGCCGCACCAGGCTGCCCGGCAAGGCTTCGCCGCTGCACATTACGCGCACCAGCCCGGCCGCCTGGCTGACATCGCCGTGGGCCAGGAACACGTCAAGCATCGAGGGCACAAAGTGCAGTGTGGTGATCTGTTCGGCCTCGATCACTTCGCACAGGTACTCAGGCTCTTTATGGCCACCCGGGCGCGCCATGACCAGGCGTGCGCCGGTAAACAGCGGCCAGAAGAACTCCCACACCGACACGTCAAAGCTGAACGGGGTTTTCTGCAGCACGCTATCACTGGCCGTAAGACCGTACGCGTCCTGCATCCACAGCAGGCGGTTGACCACCCCGGCGTGCTCGTTGATCACGCCTTTGGGCTGGCCGGTGGAACCGGACGTGTAGATCACATAGGCCTGGTGCCGGGCGGTAAGGCCTGGCACGTGGGGGTTACCAGCAGGCTGGTGCTGCCAGGTGGCGTGGTCCAGGTTGACCACCGGCACCTCACCCAGCAACGCGCGGGTGGCGCCTTGCGCAAGCACCACCACCGGCGCGCTGTCTTGCAGCATGTAGGCCAGGCGCTCGCGAGGATAGGCCGGGTCCAGCGGCACATAACCGCCGCCGGCCTTGAGGATCGCAAACAGGCCGATGACCATGTCCAGGCCACGCTCCACGCAGATGCCTACGCGCGAATCCGGCTGCACACCGAGTTCACGCAGGTGATGGGCCAGGCGGTTGGCGCGTTCGTTCAGCGCGCTGTAGGTCAGCTGCTGATCGCCGGACTTGACCGCCACGGCCTGCGGCGTGCGCTCGACCTGGGCTTCGAACAGGCCGTGCAGGGTTTGGTCGAGGTTGTAGTTGACGTCGGTGGCATTGAATTCCACCAGCAGCTTTTGCCGTTCCTCACTGCCCATAATCGGCAGGCGATTGAGCGGCTGATGCGGCGCCTGCTCGAGGGCTTCAACCAGCCCTGACAAAGCGGTCTGCATGTAACCGCACACGCGTTGCGCGTCGATTTGCGCCAGGGCGGTGACGTCATAACCATCGCCCAGGTCATCCACGTTCAAGGTCAGCGGGTAGTTGGTGCGCCCGTCGTTGATCAGCGTCTGCATGCCTTCCCAGGCCTGCTGCGCCTCGGCCGAGCGCGTGGCGGCGCCGCGATGGCGGTAGTTGAGCATCGAGCTGAACAACGGCGCCGGGGCCGCCACGCCGCTGCAGCGCTGGGCCAGCGCCAGCGACGCGTGTTCGTGCCCCAGCAGCGCGGTAAGCCGTGCATGGGTGGCTCGCACCGCAGCGCGCGCACCTTGTGCGTCGATGTCAAGGCGCAGCGGCAAGGTATTGATGAACACCCCCAGCGCGCGGTCGGCGCCCTCGCCGCCTTGCATGCGACCCATCAGCACCGTGCCGAACACCACGCTGTGGCGACCCGAGGTGGCCGCCAGCACTTGGCCCCACGCCAGGTGGAACAGGCTCGCCGTGCTTACGCCCAGCAAGCGCGCCTGGGCGCGCAGCCGACGGTTGAGGTCATTGTCCAGGCGCAGGCAGTGTTCTTCGATCGCGTTGCCGTCGCCGCGCACATCCTGCAAACCGAACGGCAAGGTCGGTTCATCGACATCCCCGAGCATCTGGCGAAAGAACGCTTCATGTTCCTGCTCGCTTACGCCCAGACGCGCCTGGGCCACGTAGTTGCGGTACGGCATCGGCGCCGCTGTTGGCGCGGCGTGGCCGAGCAAGTGGCCCTGCATTTCGCGCAGCACCACGTCGAATGCGGTGTGGTCGAGGGCGATATGGTGGTAGAGCAACACCACCACTACCCGCTGGTTGGCCGGGTCCCGGGCGTACTTGAGGCTGATCAACGGCGCGTGGCTGAGCGTCAGGCGATAGCGTCGCGCATCGAAACGCTCATGCAGGCCAGCCAGTACATCGCCTTGCAGGTGCAGCTCTTCACGCGGCAGTTCAGCCTTGCGCCACACCACTTGCAGCGGTTGCGCCAGGCCTTCCCAGACCACGCCGGTGCGCAGGATGTCATGGCGATCGATGACCTGTTGCAGCGCCTGGGCGAAGGCGTTCAGGCGCTCAATGCTGTCGAACGCCAAGTGCGACTGCAGCAGGTACGGGTCGCCCTGCTCGGCGGTGATGTGGTGGTAAAGAATGCCTTCCTGCAACGGCGCCAGCGGGTAAATATCCTGCACATTGGCAGCGCCGCCGGGTACGCGGCTGACGACGTCGTCGAGAGTTGACGGGTCGAGCTCCACCAACGGCAACATGTCCGGGGTGATGCGCTGGCAGTCGGCGGCGATGCGGTTGGCCGGCACCTGCACTTCGCGGCCACTGCCCACGGCGGTGGCCAACGCCGCGAGGGTGGGCTGGCTGAACAGCACCCGCACGTCAGCGCTGAGGCCGACCTGACGCATGCGTTCGATCAGGCTGACCGCCAACAACGAATGGCCGCCCAGTTCGAAGAAGTGGTCATGCCGGCCGACTTGCTCCACCTGCAACACCTCGGCCCAGATCCGCGCCAGGGTGGTTTCCACCGCGCCTTCGGGCGCTGCGTAGTCGCGGCTCAGCAACGCGGCTTGATCGGGTTGCGGCAAGGCCTTGCGGTCCAGCTTGCCGTTGGCGGTCAGCGGCAGCGTGTCGAGCCTGACGTAGGCTGCTGGCACCAGCGCGTCGGGCAGCTGTTGCTGCAGTTGCGCACGCAAGGTTTCAATCGCCAGCGGGTACTTTTCAATGAACCAGGCCACCAGACGCCCCTCGCGCACCAGCACCACGGCCTCAGCGATACCGTCCAGCGCGGCCAGACGGCTTTCGATTTCACCGAGTTCGACGCGCACACCGCGCACTTTGACCTGGTCGTCGTTACGGCCCAGGTACTCGATATTGCCGTCGGGCAGCCAACGCGCCAGGTCACCGGTGCGGTACATCCGCCCAGGGTTGAACGGGTCCTGCAGGAAACGTTCGGCGCTCATCTGCGGGCGGTTCAAATACCCCCGCGCCACGCCACGGCCGCCCACATACAGCTCACCGGCGACACCCACTGGCACCGGGCGCAACTGTGCGTCGAGCACGTACACGCTGGCATTGGCGATGGGCCGGCCGATATGCAACGCCTGCCCGGCGCGCACACGGCCGGAGGTGGCGACCACCGTGGCCTCGGTAGGCCCGTAGTTGTTGATCACCGCAAAGCGCCGCTCCTGGGTGAACTGGCGCAGGCGATCACCGCCGATCAACAGGATGCGCAAGGTCGGGTGGTGCAGGTTCTGGCTGAAGGCGTACTCGGCCACTGGCGTGGGCAGGAAGCTGACGTCCAGTGGCTGCGCCAGCCACCAGGCGAGCAATTCGTCGATGTTTTCATTGCCGACCTTCGCGGGCGGCACGTGCAAGGTCGCGCCTGCACAGAGTGCCGGCCAGACCTCCCAGGCCATCGCGTCAAAGCCAAACCCGGCGACGCTGCTGGTGTGGCTGCGCGCGTCCAGGCCAAAGGCCTCGCAATGCCAGTGCACCAGGTTTTCCACGGTGCGGTGTTCCACCATCACGCCTTTGGGCTGGCCGGTGGAGCCGGAGGTGTAGATCACGTACGCCAGGTGCGCCGGGGTCAGGCCGACCAGTTGCGGGTTGCTGACGGCGTGGTGCCGCAAGCACTCGTCGAACAGGTCGACAGTGGCGTGCGTGCCCAGCAGGTCACGTGTGCTGGCCTCGGCCAAGACCGCTACCGGCGTGCTGTCCTGCAGCAGGTAGGCGATACGTTCGGCGGGGTAAGCCGGGTCGACAGGCACGTAGCCGGCGCCGGCCTTGAGAATGCCCAGCAGCCCGACCAGCATGTGCGGGCCACGGCGACAGCAGATCGCGACGCGGTCGTCCGGCTGCACGCCGAGTGTCAACAGGTGATGGGCCACCTGGTTGGCGCGTTGATTGAGCTGCTGATAGGTCAGGACTTCGCCGTCCTGCTGCACGGCAATCGCGTGGGGCTGACGTTCGACCTGGGCTTCGAAGGCGCCGTGCACGGTGTGCCCGGTCGGGAAGTCTGCGGCCGTCGCGTTGAATTCGCGCAGCAGGGTTTCGCACTCTGCCGGCGGCAGCACTGGCAATTGATTAAGCGGGGTGCTCACCGCGCTTTCCAACGCCACGACCAACTGCTCCACGGCGCGGTGCATGTAGCCACACAGGCGCTGGGCGCCGATCTGCGGCAGTGCCAGCACGCTCAGGCCAAAGCCTGTGCCGAAGTCATCGACGCTGAGGGTCAGCGGGTAATTGCTGCGCTCCTCACCGCCCAGCAGTTGCACGCCCTCCCAGATGCCATGGCCATCGCGGGCCATTTCGCCGGGGCTGCTGTGACGGTAATTGAGCAAGGCGCTGAACAACGGCACGGCCGTCGGTACGCCGCTGCAACGCTGGGCGAGGGCCAGCGACGCATGCTCGTGCCCCAGCAGCGCGCTCAAGCGGGTATGCGTGGCCTTGACGGCCACAGCAGCGCCGGACGCCACATCCACGCGCAGCGGCAAGGTGTTGATGAACATGCCCAACGCGCGGTCAGCGCCCTCACCCGCCTGCATGCGCCCCATCAGCACCGTGCCGAACACCACCTCATCACGCCCGGACACCAGCCCCAGCACTTGCGCCCACGCCAGGTGCATCAGGCTGGCCGCACTGACCCCCAGCACCCGAGCCTGTTCACGCACCCGCATGGCCAACGCGGCGTCCAGCGGCTGTTCGGCCTCTTCGATCGCGCGGCCGTCGCCCTGCACGTCCTGCACGCCAAAGGGCAAGGTCGGCTCATCAACATCGGCGAGCATGTCGCGGAAAAAGTGCTCGTGCTCCGCCACGCTGACACCAAGGCGCGCCTGGGCCACGTAGTTGCGAAACGGTGCAGCGTCGGGCAGTGCCTCGGCCTGGTTGAACAGGAACGCACGCATCTCCTGGCCGACCACTTCCATGGCGGTATGGTCGAGCGCCAGGTGATGGAACAACAGGATCGCCGCGACCCGATTATTCACCGGGTCCTGGGCATAGACCATGCGCAGCAACGGCGCCTGGGTGATGTCCAGGCGATAGTGGCGGGCATCGAAACGTTCGTGCAGTTGCTCGATGACGCCGCCGTCAGCCGGGTCCAGAACAACCTCTTGCACCACCAGCCGGGCCTCGCGCCAGACCACTTGCACGGGGCTGTCCAGACCTTCCCAGACCACGCCGGTGCGCAGGATGTCGTGACGGGCCGCGACCTGTTGCAGCGCGCCCATGAAGGCGTGCAAACGCTCAAGGAGGTCAAACGCCATGCGCGACTGCAGCAGGTACGGGTCGCCCTGCTCGGCGCTGATATGGTGATAAAGAATGCCTTCCTGCAGCGGCGCGAGCGGGTAGATATCCTGCACATTGGCCGCGCCACCCGGCACCGTGGCGACGATGCGCTCGATCGCTGCCTGGTCAAGTTGCACCAGAGTCAGCATCGACGGCGTTATCCGGGTGCAGCCGGCTGGAATGCCATTGGCCGGCACCTCGACCTCACGCCCGCTGCCGACTGCCGCTGCCAGCGCCGCCAGGCTTGGCTGGCTGAACAGCACACGCACATCCGCGCTCAGGCCCACCTGGCGCATGCGCTCAATCAGGCTCACGGCCAGCAACGAATGCCCGCCCAACTCGAAGAAATGGTCATGCCGGCCGACACGCTCGAGCTTGAGCACGTCCTGCCAGATCTGCGCCAGCAAGGTTTCCACCTCGCCCTCCGGCGCCTCGTAACCGCGGCTGAGCAGCGCGCTTTGATCCGGTACGGGCAAGCCCTTGCGGTCGAGCTTGCCGTTGGCGGTCAGTGGCAACAGTGCCAGCCACACGTAGGCCGACGGCACCATGTAGTCCGGCAACCGGCCTTGCAGATGAGCACGCAGTGCCTGGATGTCCAAGGGTGCCTGGGCGGTGTAATACGCCACCAGGCGCTTGTCGCCCGGCTCGTCTTCGCGGGCCAGCACCACCGCGTCTTTTACGCCGGGGAACGCGGCCAGGCAGGTTTCGATTTCGCCCGGCTCGATACGAAAACCGCGGATCTTGACTTGCAGGTCGTTACGCCCCTGGTACAGCAAGGTAGCGTCGGCCTGCCAGCTGGCCAGGTCGCCGGTGCGGTACAGCAGGCCTTCGCCGAAGGGGTTGGGGATGAATTTTTCCGCCGTCAATTGCGGCTGGTTCAAATACCCGTTGGCCACACCGGCGCCGCCGATATACAGCTCGCCAACCACGCCCAGCGGCAGCGGTTGCTGGCGTGCGTCGAGCACGTAGGCCTGGGCATTTGCGATGGGGCGGCCAATCGGGACACTGCCCGCAGCCGGCGCGGTGATTTCAAAGGTGGTGGAGAATGTGGTGGCCTCGGTCGGGCCATAGCCATTGAGCAGATGCTGGGGTTTGCCGTGCTGGAGCATACGGCTGATCACCTGCGGGTCGAGCACATCGCCGCCGACGATCAGGTAGCGCAGTTGGCGGAACACCGGCAGCAACGCGTCGGCGTATTGATGGAACAGGCCGGCGGTCATCCACAACACGCTGACGGCTTGCTCCTGCAACAGCGAGGCAAATGCCGCCTGGGACAGCAGCACCGCATGCTCGACCACCACCACACAACCGCCGTTGAGTAACGGCGCCCACACGTCGAGGGTGCTGGCATCGAAGGCCGGGTTGGAGGCGAACGCCACACGGTCGCGCTCATTGAAATCGGCATAGCCGTTGTTCAGCACCAGGCGCGAGATCGCGCGGTGCGGCACTTGCACGCCTTTGGGTGCCCCGGTGGAGCCGGAGGTGTACATGATGTACGCCACGCTTTGCGCCGACTGGGCCAGGTCGGGGTTGCGCGGCGACTGCGCGTCCAGGTTCAGGTCGGCCAGGGTATTGAGCACGCGGTGCGCACCGCTGTCCTGCACCATGAAGGCCTGGCGCTCGACCGGCGCATTGACGTCCAGCGGCACATACACCGCTGCGCACTTGAGGATCGCCAGTTGGCACACGAGTAAATCCAGCGAGCGCGGCAGTGCGATCGCCACGCTTTCGCCCGGCTGCACGCCCTGGCTGATCAGGTGATGGGCCAAGCGGTTGGCACGGCGATTGAGGTCGCGATAACTCAACGACAGCGCGCCCTGCACCGCCGCCACTGCGTCGGGACGGGCCAACGCCTGAGCTTCGAACAGTTGGTGCACCGTGAGCTGCGACGGGTAGTCACGCGCGGTGGCGTTGAAAGCCACCAACAGTTGGTGGCGTTCGGCAGCCGGCAGGATCGACACAGCCTGCAAGGGCGTGGTCGGCGCTTGTTGCAACGCGGTCACCAGATGGCTCAACGCGGTGAGCATGTAGGCGCCCACGCGCTGTACATCCAGGCTGTTCACGCCCTGCACGGTCAGGGAAAACCCGCTGCCCAGGTCATCGACGTTCAGCACCAGCGGATAGTTGCTGCGCTCTTGCGAACTGAGAATCTCGATCCCGGACGCGGCAAACGGGCTGTCTCCCGGGGCTTCACCCGGCGCGCTGTGGCGGTAATTGAGCAGCGTGCTGAACAGCGGCAGTGAACCCGGTACGCCGCTGCAACGCTGTGCCAGCGACAGCGAGGCATGCTCATGCCCAAGCAACTGCGCCAGGCGCGCGTGGGTGGCGCGCACGCCGGCTTGCACGCTGACGGCGCCAAGGCTGACGCGCAGCGGCAAGGTATTGATGAACATCCCCAGCGCACGGTCGGCGCCCTCGCCGCCCTGCATACGGCCCAGCAACACGGTACCGAACACCACGTCCTGCTGGCCGGAGACTTGGGCCAACACCTGGGCCCAGGCCAGGTGCACCAGGCTGGCGGTGCTCACGCCCAGTTGCCGCGCCTGTTCGCGCAGGCCGTGACTGAGTGCCAGCTCCAATGGCAGGTGTGCGTCGACGATGCCGCTGCCGTCGCCATTCACATCCTGCAAACCGAACGCGAGCGTCGGCTCGTCGATATCGCCCAGCATGTCGCTGAAGAAGGCTTCGTGTTGCGCCTGCGTCACGCCCAAGCGCGCCTGGGCCACGTAGTTGCGGTACTGCACCGCGTCCGGCAGCTGCGCGCTGGTGCCGGCGAGGCTGGCGCTCATTTCTTCGACCAGCACTTGCAAGGCGGTGTGGTCGAGCAGGATGTGGTGCAGCAGCAGAATGCCGACGTAACCGCCCTGCTGCTCGGCGTAGCCAAAGTGCATCAGTGAAGCGCGCGACAGGTCGAGGCGATAATGGCGTGGATCGAAGCGTTGCTGCAGGTGCGCGAGGGCATCAAGGCCGTGCGCGTCAATGCGCTCAACCGCCAAGGGCGCCTGGCGCAGCACCACCTGCACCGGTTCATCCAGGCCTTCCCAGACAATCCCGGTGCGCAGGATGTCGTTGCGTTCAATCACGCTGTGCAGCGCCTGGATAAACGCATCCACCGCCGCCTGGTCGGCAAAGCGCAACTGCACCTGCAACACGTAGGGGTCGCCCTCGGTGGTTGCCAGGTGGTGGTAAAGAATGCCGGCCTGCAACGGCGCCAGACCGTAGATGTCCTGCACGTTGGCAATGCCGCCGGGCACGCTTTCGAGGATGTGGTCGATAGCGGCCTGGTCCAGGGCCACCAGAGGCAGCATGTCTGGTGTGATGCGCGCGCAGGGGTCGACGATCAGGTTGGCCGGCACCTGCACTTCCCGCTGCCCGCCCACTGCTGCGGCCAGTGCGGCCAACGTGGGTTGGCCGAACAGCGCGCGCACATCACAGCTCAAGTCCACCTGGCGCATGCGTTCGATCAGCTTGACCGCCAGCAGCGAGTGGCCGCCGAGCTCGAAGAAATTATCGTCGCGGCCAACCTTGTCGAGCTTCAACAACTGCTGCCAGATACTGGCGATGGCGACTTCAACCGCGCCTTGCGGGGCGGCATAGTCACGCCGCGCCAGCGCGTCGGCGTCCGGTGCGGGCAAGGCCTTGCGGTCAAGTTTGCCGTTGGTGGTCAGCGGGAAGTGATCCAGCAGCACGAACGCGCTGGGCACCATGTACTCGGCCAGGCTGAGCAGCAGGTGATCACGCAGCTGGGCAGCACCCAGTTCACGCTCGGCGATTACGTAGGCCACCAGGCGTTTGTCGCCCGGTGCGTCTTCACGGGCGATTACCACCGCATCACGTACGCCGTCGGCGGTGGCCAGACGCGCCTGGATTTCGCCCAGCTCGATACGGAAACCACGGATCTTCACCTGGTCGTCGTTGCGGCCCAGGTACTCGACACTGCCGTCGGCCAGCAGGCGGCCGAGGTCACCGGTTTTGTACATGCGCAGGCCGGTGGCCGGGTCGGCCAGGAAACGCTCGGCATTGAGCGCGTCACGGTTGAGGTAACCCCGCGCCACCCCGGCGCCGCCGACGTACAGCTCGCCGACCACACCAAACGGCAACGGCTCGCGGCGCTCATCCAGCACGTACAGCTGCAGGTCGGGAATGCGCACGCCAATCGGGCTGACGCCGACCAGCTGCGCGTCCGCGGCCTCCAGCGCGCGATAGGTCACGTGCACGGTGGTTTCGGTGATGCCGTACATGTTGACCAGTTGCGTACCGGCGTTGATGGCGCGGGCGTACCACGGCTTGAGCATGCCGGGCTCAAGGGCTTCGCCGCCGAAAATGACCTGACGCAAGGAGTGCGACTGGGCGCTTTGGGCCGCAATCAACTGGCGGAACGCGCTGGGCGTCTGGTTGAGAATGCTCACGCCCGCGTCGCAGATCAGCGCGTAGCACTCATCCGGCGAACGGCTGACCAGTTGCGGCACAATCAGCAATTGGCCGCCGTGCATCAGCGCGCCCCAGATTTCCCACACCGAGAAGTCGAACGCGAAGGAATGGAACAGCGCCCACACATCATTGCGGTTGAAACCGAACCAGTGGTCAGTGGCGGTGAACAGCCGTGCGACCTGGCGATGTTCGATCATCACGCCTTTGGGCAGGCCGGTGGAGCCTGAGGTGTAGATCACGTAGGCCAGGCTCGCCGGGCTGAGAGCGATGCGCGGGTTGACGATGGACTCACCACGCAGGCTGTTGAGGTCGATCTGCGCCAGCTCGCCCACCAGGTGGCGGGTGTTGGCTTGCACCAGCACGGCCAGCGGTTCGCTGTCAGCCAGGGTGTAGGCGATGCGTTCCAGCGGGTAAGCCGGGTCGATCGGCACATAACCGGCGCCGGCCTTGAGGATGCCCAACAGACCGATGATCATCTCAGGGCCACGTTCAACGCAGATCGTCACGCGGTCATCCGGGCGCACACCCTGCGCAAGCAGACGGTGCGCGACCTGGTTGGCGCGTTCATTGAGTTGGCGGTAGGTCAGGCGCTGCGTGTCGAAGCGCACGGCGATGGCTTCGGGCCGGGCGGCGGCATGGGTTTCGACTTGCTGATGGATCAGGGCGGTGTCGGCGTAGTGCGCGGGGCTTTGATTGAGGCGGTGCAGCAGGTGGTGGCGCTCGGTGTCAGGCAGGATGTTCAGGCCGCTCAGCGGCTGATCCGGTCGCTGCTCCAACGCATCGGCCAGGCTGTGCAGCGCGGTATGCAGGTAAGCCGCGACACGTTGTGCGCCGATGGCGGCATCGACCATCACCGTCAGTGCAAAATCTTCGCCCAGGTCATCCACGTTGACGGTCAGCGGGTAGTTGGTGCGCTCCTCGGCGCCGAGCACCTGGATGCCTTCGGCCACGTCGATGACAGCGGCCATATCGGTAGCGGCGCTGTGACGGTAATTGAGCATGGCGCTGAACAGCGGCGTCGGCGCCGCCACACCACTGCAACGCTGAGCCAGGGCCAGGGACGCATGTTCGTGGTTGAGCAAAGCCGTCAGACGCGCATGGGTGGCCTTGACCCCGGCGCGCACGCCCTGCTCGCCCACATCCACGCGTAACGGCAAGGTATTGATGAACATGCCCAGGGCCCGTTCACCGCCCTCGCCTGCGCCCATACGGCCAAGCATTACCGTGCCGAACACCACCGCGTCACGACCGGACACCACGCCCAATACACGCGCCAATGCCAGATGTATCATGCTCGCCACGCTCACGCCCAATGGTCGCGCCAGGCTGCGCAGGCGCCGGCTGAGGGCGCTGTCCACGGCGATGCGTGCTTCGTCAATGCCCTGCCCGTCGCCTTGCACATCCTGCAAGCCGAAGGGCAAGGTCGGCTCATCGATATCGGCCAGCATGTCGCGGAAAAACGCCTCGTGCGCCTGCTCGCTGACGCCGTGGCGCACCTGGGCGATGTAGCCGCGAAACGCGACCGGCGCACCCGCCTGGGCTTGCTGACCGGCCAGGTACAACTGGATTTCATGGCGCACCACATCAAGGGCGGTGTGGTCGAGGATGGTGTGGTGGAACAGCAGCATCGCCACCACCCGACTGTTGGCCGGGTCGTCGGCAAACACCAGGCGCAACAGCGGCGCCTGGCCAAGGTCCATGCGGTAGGTGCGTGCGTCATAACGCGCGAGCA
Source organism: Pseudomonas sp. NFX183 (assembly GCF_047943075.1). Taxonomy (NCBI): domain Bacteria; kingdom Pseudomonadati; phylum Pseudomonadota; class Gammaproteobacteria; order Pseudomonadales; family Pseudomonadaceae; genus Pseudomonas; species Pseudomonas sp. NFX183. Next base: position 5,995,912 of record NZ_CP181333.1, read on the forward strand.
ACTGGGCCAGGGCATCGCCGCCATTGAAGTGCGCTTGTTCGCAGACCAGGTTTGCCTTGCGCCATACCACTTGCAGCGGTTCGTCGAGGCGCTCCCACGCCATGGAGGTGCGCAGGATATCGTGACGGTCAATGACCCATTGCAACGCTTGCGCAAAGGCGTCCAGGCGTGCGCGGCTGTCGAACACAAACTGCGCGTGCAGCACGTAAGGGTCGCCCTGCTGCGCCGAAAGGTGATGGTAAAGCATGCCTTCCTGCAGCGGCGCCAGCGGGTAGATGTCCTGCACATTCGCCGCCCCGCCGGGGATGGCCGCGACGATACGGTCGATGGCCGGCTGGTCAAGGCTGACCAGCGGCAGCATGTCCGGGGTAATGCGGTAGGCCGGGCTCAGCCAGTCGCTGCCCTGCTCGGCCACCCACTCCAGCAAGCGCGGCTTGTGCGCGATCAGTTGATCCCACAGCGCATCATCCAGCGCTTCGTCGTCGCCCAGGATGATCAGGTCGCCTTCTTCCAGTTGCAGACGGATCGCGTGGGTGGAAATCGCTGCCAATAATTCGCTGAACTGCATGGGGGTAACCTGCCTGATAAGTCACGGTAAAGGAGAAAGTCCGTTTTCAGCTGCCGTTAGGATCGGGTGTGCTGGGCGCCTGTAAAAAGCAGGCGCAGCCGCAAGCCTGAAGAGGCTTCCGGCAGGCTTGGAAAATTAAGGGATTTGGCAGGCGGGGGGTGACATGGGAAGCGGGGACAAGTGCAAATCGCGCAGAGTTCAGTTTATTAACGCTACAGACTGTCGATGTGCCGATAGTCCAGATTCAACGCCAACGCCAGCTGTGCTGCTCGCCCGAGTGTGATCGGACCGCGCTCGATATCCACCAGCAGCCCCGGGCAATCGAGCGCTGGCAAACCGGCAATATCCTTGAGCCGGCCATCGGTGATCACCAGCAGACGCTGTCGCTCGGCGGGGTAACGCTGGCGTCGCGCCTGCAGCCACTGCCCCGCTTCAGAGAGCGCCGCCAGCAACGGCGTGCCGCCGCCCGCGCCGAGTTGCGCCAGCCATCCGGTCAAGCCTTTGGCGGCCTTCAAACCCTGCACTTGCCAGGTGGGCGACTGGCCGCTGGCCGTGAGTAACGCCATGCGTGCGCGTTGGCGGTAGGCATCGTCGAACAGCTGCGCGAGCAGGCCTTTGGCGTCGCTCAACGCACCATGGCGCCGCGTGGAGGCCGAGGCATCGACGATCACCAGCCACAACTCGTGGGCCGCGCGGGTGCGCAGGTGGTAGCGCAGATCCTCGCGGCCGTGCGGCCGCCCGCCGAGCAAGGTGCCCGGCCAGTTGATCGTGCCGTGTTTTGCACTGCGCGCCTTGCCGTGCCTGCCTTTGTCCAGTCGCCCCGCCTTGGGCCGGGCATCCGCCCCCGCGTCAGGACGAGGGCGAATGCCTAAGGCTTTTTTGGCCAGGCAGGTACGTCCCGGCGTGCGCCCGTGGGCAAGGCTGGCGCGGGCATGTCGCCCCACTGGCCCTGGCCGGGTGAAGAATCGGAAGGTTTGGGCGCCTGGCCTTGATTGGGCGGGCTCGCCGGTGGGGATTGCTCCTGCCGCCGATGGCGCAAGGCAAATTCGGCCACGGCTTCGATGTCTTGCTCGGCGATGGCGGTGGCGCCACGCCAGGCGGCATGGGCGCGTGCGCCGCGCAACCACACCAGGTCCGCGCGCAAGCCATCGACACCGGCGGCGAAACAGCGCTCGGTGATCTGCGCCAGGGCCTGGTCATCCAGCTCAATGCTGTCGAGCCGCGCCCGCGCCTGGGTGCAGCGCTCACGCAAGGCGCCTTGCTGCTCGGCCCACTGGGCGCAGAATGCGGCGGGGTCGCTGTCGAAATCCAGGCGCCGACGAATGATTTGCCCACGCTCGGCGGGCAGGGTTTGCCCGCTCAACGCCACGTTGAAGCCAAAACGGTCGAGCAGTTGCGGGCGCAACTCGCCCTCCTCCGGGTTCATGGTGCCGATCAGCACGAAGCGCGCTGAATGGCGATGCGAGATGCCATCGCGCTCGATCAGGTTGGTGCCGCTGGCGGCGACGTCCAGCAGCAGGTCCACCAGGTGATCGGCGAGCAAATTGACTTCATCGACGTACAGCACGCCGCCATCGGCCTTGGCCAGCACGCCTGGGGAAAACTGCGCGCGGCCTTCGCCCAATGCGGCGTCCAGGTCCAGCGTGCCGACCAGGCGTTCTTCGGTGGCGCCCAACGGCAGGGTGACGAACTGGCCGCTGGCGAGCAGGTCAGCCAGACCACGCGCCAGGGTCGACTTGGCCATGCCACGCGGACCTTCGATCAGCACGCCGCCGATTTTCGGGTCGATGGCGGTGAGGCACAGCGCCAGTTTCAGTTCATCGGCGCCGACCACGGCGGACAGCGGGAAATGTGGAATGTCGGTCATGCATGTTCTCGTTAAATTCTGCGGCACAGGCGATCCCCTGAGGTGGCCGGGCTGGTCGTGTCTACCGCTCGTTGTGGCGAGCGGGCTTGTTGTGGCGAGCGGGCTTGCCCCGCGTTGGGCTGCGAAGCAGCCCTAATACAAACAACGCGGTTTTCCTGAAAGAACCGGGTGTGCGGTTTTGGGGCCGCTTCGCGACCCAACGCGGGGCAAGCCCGCTCGCCACAACAAATCTGCTCGCCACGACAGTGGGCTCGTACGCTAGCTGTCTTCTTCTATATCCAGCAACAGGTTTTCCAACGCCTCGCGGTATGCGCCGGGCTCTTGCCACAGGCCGCGTTGCTGGGCTTCGAGCATGCGTTCGGTCATGTCGCGCAAAGCGTCAGGGTTGTGCTGCTGCACGAAGGCTCGGGTGTCAGCGTCAAGCAGGTAAGCGTCGGCAAGCAACGCGTATTGGTGATCATCGATCAGCGCCGTGGTGGCATCAAACGCGAACAGGTTATCCACCGTCGCGGCCATTTCGAACGCTCCTTTATAGCCATGGCGCTTCACGCCTTCGATCCACTTGGGGTTGGCGGCGCGGGCACGGATCACCCGGTTCAGCTCTTCCTTCAAGGTGCGGATCTTCGGCAAGTCCGGCTGGCTGTGGTCGCCATGGTAACTGGCGGCCTTGTCGCCGCTCAGGGTTTCCACGGCGGCGAGCATACCGCCCTGGAATTGGTAGTAGTCGTTGGAATCGAGCAGGTCGTGCTCGCGGTTGTCCTGGTTTTGCAGGACCGCCTGCACCTGGCTCAGGCGCTGGGCGAACTGTTCGCGGGCGGCGGTGCCTTCATCGGCACCACCGTAGGCGTAGCCGCCCCAGTTCAAGTAGACCTCGGCCAAATCCTCGCGGCTCTGCCACAGCCGCGCGTCAATCGCACCTTGGACGCCAGCGCCATAAGCCCCCGGCTTGGCGCCGAAGATGCGCCAGCCGGCTTGTTTTGCAGCGGCGTTCTCATCCAGGCCGGCGCTGAGCAGTGCCTCACGTTCGCTGCGCACCTTGGCCGCCAGCGGGTTCATGTCATCCGGTTCATCCAGCGCCGCCACCGCCTGCACCGCGGCGTCGAACAGGCGGATCAGGTTGGCGAAGGCATCACGGAAGAACCCGGACACGCGCAGCGTTACGTCAACGCGCGGACGGTCCAGCAGGCTGATCGGCAGAATTTCAAAGTCATCCACGCGCTGGCTGCCCGTGGCCCAGACCGGGCGCACACCCATCAGCGCCATGGCCTGGGCGATATCGTCGCCGCCGGTGCGCATGGTCGCGGTGCCCCATACCGACAGGCCGAGTTGGCGCAGATGATCGCCGTGGTCCTGCAGGTGCCGTTCAAGGATCAGGTTGGCGGACTGGAAGCCGATGCGCCAGGCCGTGGTGGTGGGCAGGTTGCGCACATCCACGCTGAAAAAATTGCGCCCGGTGGGCAGCACGTCCAGGCGTCCACGGCTCGGCGCGCCGCTCGGGCCGGCCGGTACGAAGCGACCGCTCAAGGCATCCAGCAAGCCGCGCATTTCCGCCGGCCCGCAGGCATCCAGGCGTGGCGCGACGACGATGCGCAGGCTCTCGATGACCGACTTCACGTCTTCCCAGCCGGGCTCTTCAAGCTGCTCAAGCGGCCCTTCCAGTGCTTGCTCGATCAAACGCGCGGCGTACAACTCCAGGCGCTCGCGGGTATCACCGGCGGTGCGCCACAGCTGCTGATCGATCTTTTGCAAGACCTCGGGTCGGCGCCCGGTCCAGGGCTCGGCCAGGGCGCAATCGAGCGGGTCAAAGCCCAGCTCGAAAGCCTTGGCCAACACGCGCAGCAAACTCGATTGCGGGCCACGGCCATCGCCGCGCGGGATGCGCAGCAGGGCCAACAAGGTGTCGATGCGCAAGCGGCCGTCGGGCGACTCACCAAAAATATGCAGGCCGTCGCGGATCTGCGACTCCTTCAAGTCACACAGGTAGGTGTCCAGGCGTGGCAGCCAGACCGCCGCGTCGGCGTCGTTATCCAGCTCAAGCTCCTGGTCGATACGGGTTTCGCGCACCAGCTTGAGGATGTCTTTTTGCAGTTCGAGGGCGCGGCGCGGGTCGAGCAATTGCGCCTCGTAGTACTCGTCCGCCAACAGCTCAAGGTTACGCAACGGGCCGTAGGTTTCGGCGCGGGTCAGCGGCGGCATCAGGTGGTCGATGATCACCGCCTGGGTGCGGCGCTTGGCCTGGGCGCCCTCGCCCGGGTCGTTGACGATAAACGGGTAGATGTTCGGCAGCGGCCCCAGCAGCGCATCGGGCCAGCAATTTTCCGACAGCCCCACGCCTTTACCCGGCAGCCATTCGAGGTTGCCGTGCTTGCCGACGTGGATCACGCCGTGGGCGCCGTAGGTGTGGCGCAACCAGAAGTAAAACGCCAGGTAGCCGTGCGGCGGCACCAGGTCCGGGTCGTGGTACACCGCGCTGTGGTCGACCTGATAGCCGCGTGCGGGCTGGATGCCGACGAAGGTCTGGCCCAGGCGCAGGCCGGCGATCATCATGCGCCCGTCGCGGCACATCGGGTCGTTGTGCGGCGTGCCCCAGCGCTCCATCACCGCTTGGCGATTGGCCTCGGGCAAGCGCTTGAACATTGCCTCGTAGTCGTCCAGGCCCAGGCTTTGATGGCACGGGCGCAGGTCGAGGCTGTCGAGGTCATTGGTGATGCCGCCGAGCAGTTCATGGATCAGCGCGGTGCCGCTGGCGGGCAACTCACTCGGCACCGGGTAACCTTCGGCGTGCAGCGCGCACAGGATGTTCAGCGCTGCTGCCGGCGTGTCCAGCCCCACGCCATTGCCGATGCGGCCGTCGCGGGTCGGGTAGTTGGCGAGGATCAGCGCGATACGCTTTTGCGCATTCGGCACCCGCGCCAGTTCAACCCAGCGCCGCGCCAGTTCGGCGACAAAATCCATGCGCTCGGGCGCGGCGCGGTAGCACACCACGTCGGACTGGCTGCGCTCGCTGCGCCAGGCCAGGTCCTTGAAGCTGATCGGCCGGCTGATGATGCGCCCGTCCAGCTCCGGCAAAGCGATGTGCATGGCCAGGTCGCGCGGGCCGAGGCCTTGTTCGCTGGCTTCCCAGCCGGGCTGGTTGTCCTGCGCGCAAATCGCCTGGATCACCGGAACATTGCGACGAAACGGGCGCAGGTGCGGCGCTTCGGGGCTGGATTGGGCAAAGCCGGTGGTGTTCAGAATCACCGCCGCCTGCACTTCATCCAGCAAGTCCTCGACCACGTTAAGGCAGCCGGGCTCTTTCAAACTGGCCACCGCCATCGGCAACGGGTTGAGGCCCGCCGCCTGCAAACGCTGGCAGAACACGTCGATAAAACCGGTATTGGCCGCCTGCAAATGCGAGCGGTAGAACAGCACCGCCGCCACCGGAAAATCGGCCTGCCAGTCCGCCAGCCAATCATTGAGGCGAGCGTTGGCTTTGTGCGGGTGATAAATCGCGGTGCGTGGCAGGGTTTGCGGCTCGGCCCAGGCGTAGTCGCGGCCCAGGTAGCTGCTCGCCAGGCAGCGATAGAAATCCAGCGCATTGCCCAGGCCGCCCTGGCGCAGGAAGTGCCAGAGGCGATCACGCGCTTCAGCGCCTACGGTGCTCAAGCCGCTGAGTTCCGGGTCTGGGCGATCATCACCCGGCACCAGGATCAGCTGCACGCCGCGCTCGGCCAGCTCCACCAGGCGTTCAATGCCGTAGCGCCAATAACCGATGCCGCCGTGCAGCGAAATCAGGATGACCTTGGCGTGGCGCAACACCTCATCGACATACAGGTCGACCGAGGCATGGTTTTGCACCTGCATCGGGTTGGCCAGGCGAACGCTGGGGTAGTCGTCGGGCAACTGCTGAGCCGCTTCGGCCAGCAGCGCCAGGCTGGAATCGCCGCTGCACAGGATCACCAGTTCAGCGGGGGTTTGGCCTAAGTCGGCAATATTGTCGTCCGAGACGAAACCACCGGGCTGGGTCCTGAGCAGGTGCATGGGTTAAACGCTGAGGGCGGCGCGCAGTTGCGCTTCGAGGCCCGCCGCATCCAGTTCCTGGCCGATCAGCACCAGGCGCGTGATGCGCGCTTCGTCGGCGCCCCAGGCGCGGTCGAAGTGTTTGTCAAAACGCGTGCCCACGCCCTGAATCAACAGGCGCATCGGCTTGTTCGGGATTGCCGCAAAACCTTTGACGCGCAGGATGCCGTGTTGCACCACCAGCTGGGTCAGGGCGTCGAGCAGCAGCGCTTCGTCGGCTTGCGGCAGGTCGATGGAGATGGAGTCGAAGGCGTCGTGATCGTGGTCATGGTCGTCTTCACCGTCGTGGTGATGATCGTGGTGACTGTGGCGGCCGTCGATGTGTTCTTCGGAGCCGGCGCCCAGGCCAATCAGCACGTCCAGTGGCAGGCGACCGCTGCTGGCTTCGATGATTTTCACCGCGGGCGGCAACTCTTCGGCGACTTCCAGGCGCACGCGGGCCAGGTCTTCAGGGCTGATCAGGTCGGACTTGTTGAGGATCACCAGGTCGGCGCTGGCCAGTTGGTCGGCGAACAGCTCGTGCAGTGGCGACTCGTGGTCCAGGTTCGGGTCGAGTTTGCGCTGGGCGTCGACCTGGTCCGGGAACGCGGCGAAGGTGCCGGCGGCCACGGCCGGGCTGTCGACCACGGTGATCACCGCATCAACCGTGCAAGCGCTGCGGATTTCCGGCCACTGGAAGGCCTGCACCAGCGGTTTTGGCAGGGCCAGGCCGGAGGTTTCGATGAGGATGTGGTCGAGGTCGCCGCGACGGGCGACCAGTTCGCGCATGACCGGGAAGAATTCTTCCTGCACGGTGCAGCACAGGCAGCCGTTGGCCAGTTCGTAGACGCGGCCGTTGGCTTCTTCTTCGGTGCAACCGATGGAGCACTGTTTGAGGATTTCACCGTCGATGCCCAACTCGCCGAACTCGTTGACGATCACGGCGATGCGACGGCCCTGGGCGTTGTCGAGCATGTGGCGCAGCAAGGTGGTTTTGCCCGAGCCGAGAAAGCCGGTAACGATGGTGACGGGGAGTTTGGCCAGTGTTTTCATCGGATGCCCTTTGGGGCGGGCATACGGGACGATAGGCCCTGCGGCGGCGCGCAGGAGCGGATTTCGTCACCGGATCACCCCGCCCGGTTGAAGTAGAAAATCGGTTACGAGGCAGGTCTCCTGGCTTGGGGCTTGCGGGTCTTGTGACCGGCGCTGGCTGCGCCTTCCCGCCTTGGTTAAGGGCAGTGGCGTGGCAGTCAGTTGAACCCTTTACAGTTGCGGGGGCAGCCGCGGCTTGGACCGCGTTCCCTTCTTAGCTTCGGCGTGGGCCGAAGAACCTCGAGGGTGCCAAGGCTACGCAGTGCGTGGGGGATGGTCAATGATGGGGTTGGGTGGATGGCTGGGTGGTGTGCATATCCGTTGCTGCGGTGAGGGCGGCTATGGGTTCCGCTCTTACAGCGGGTCACTTTTGAAAAGAGCCCAAAAGTAACCAAAAGGCTCTTGCCCCACCACTCGGCACCTCGCCTAGGCTCGGTGTGCCCTCACGCAGGCTTTGGAGCGTGGGCCGCCGCGATGGGCCATCCATGGCCCAACACGGCTAAACCGGCGTCCTGCCGGTTTACCCACGCTCCAAAACCTGCGTGAGGCCAGCGTGGTTTAATGGGGCGCCTAAGATCAAGATCAAAAGCAAAAGCACGGCGGCCTAGTAGCCGACCTGAGTGGTAGAAGCAAAACCGAGGCGGCCTGACAGCCGACCTGATTCTGGAATCTGAACTCAATCAAATGTGGGAGCTGGCTTGCCTGCGATGGCATCTACTGGTTATGCCTGATACATCGAGTTGTCTGCATCGCAGGCAAGCCAGCTCACACAGAAAAGCAAAACACTGCGGTGCTGGCAGTTGAACTCGGTCAACTTGTGGGAGCGGGCTTGCTCGCGAAGGCGGTGTGCCAGTGGCACATGGACTGACTGAACCACCGCATTCGCGGGCAAGCCCGCTCCCACATTTGGATCTCAGTTGATCAGATGGATCATGTGTTGCTCTGCTTTTGATCTGACAGGCCCCGTCAACCACGCTGGCCGAACGCAGGCGAGGCACCGAGTGGTGGGGGAAAGACCTTTTGGTTACTTTTGGCTGGGCCGGCATTCCGGGCGTTTGCCAAAAGTGACCCGCTGTAAGAGGCGGAACCATACGAAGCCGTTACCGCAGCAACGGATATGTACACCAGACATCCCATTTGACTCCCCTCCCACCCCCATGCTCTCCTACACACCTTGTTTCGGGTGCCCTTCACAGGGTGAAACGGGAAACCGGTGACTTATGCCTGCACATAAGAAGTCCGGTGCTGCCCCCGCAACGGTAAGCGAGCGAAGCGTCATAACCACTGTGCCTGTACGGCATGGGAAGGCGATGCTTTTTAGACCCAGCGTCCCTCGCAAGCCCGGAGACCGGCCCGAAAAAATTCAGATAACAAACCCGCGGTGGGCGGGCGCTGTTCAGAACCCTGCGTGCCCGGCTCGCAGGGTTTTCATGCGCTCGTTTCACCCCGAAACCCGAAGGGACGCGCCCATGTCGATCATCAGCAGCACCTCGCACTCCGCCAGCAGCACCGCCACCCTGAGCCAACGCCTGACCGCCGCCATCGGTGCGTCGATCCTCGGCGCGTGCCTGGTGTATTTCGCCGGTTTCTCGCATATCGAGGCGGTGCACAACGCTGCCCACGATACCCGCCACAGCGCCGCGTTCCCGTGCCACTGAGGCCTGCCGACATGATCAAGCGCATCGCCCAAACCGCAGGCTTCACCGGCTTGCTCGCCGCCCTGCTGCTGACCCTGCTGCAAAGTTTCTGGGTCGCCCCGCTGATTCTGCAGGCGGAAACCTTTGAAAACGCCCCGGCCGCTGCCGAAGTCGTGCCCCATGTACACGCTGAAGGCGCCGCCGCTCACACCCACGACGCCGAAGCCTGGGAACCGGAAAACGGCTGGCAGCGCGTGCTGTCCACCACTGGCGGTAACTTGGTGGTTGCGGTTGGTTTCGCATTGATGCTGGCCGGCCTTTACACGTTGCGCGCGCCAACCCGCACCGCTCAAGGGCTGCTGTGGGGCTTGGCCGGTTACGCGACGTTTGTACTGGCACCGACCCTGGGCCTGCCGCCGGAGTTGCCGGGCACCGCTGCCGCCGACCTGGCGCAGCGGCAGATCTGGTGGATCGGTACTGCGGCGTCCACGGCGGCGGGTATCGCGCTGCTGGTGTTTGGTCGCAACTGGCTGCTCAAAGTGCTGGGCGTGGCGATCCTGGCCGTGCCGCATGTGATCGGCGCGCCGCAACCTGAAGTGCATTCGATGCTGGCTCCAGAAGCATTGGAAGCCCAGTTCAAGATTGCCTCGCAACTGACCAACGTCGCCTTCTGGCTGGCACTGGGCCTGATCAGCGCCTGGCTGTTTCGCCGCAATCGCGACGATCAATACTCGGCATGACGCTGGTGGTCGGGCTGGGTTGCCAGCGCGGGTGTGATGTTCACACCCTGCTCGGTCTGTTTGACGCCGCCCTTGCCGAGGGCGGTATCGAGCGCCAGCGCATCACCGCGCTGGCCAGTATCGACCGCAAGCGCGATGAACCGGGGCTGCTTGCCCTGGCGCAAGTATTGAACCTGCCGTTGCAGTGTTTCAGCGCAACGCAATTGGCGGTGTTTGAACCGCGCCTCAGTCACAGATCAGCGGTCGCGTTTGCCCATACCGGCTGTTACGGCATCGCCGAAAGTGCCGCCCTGGCCTTGGCTGAACAGCTCTTCCACCGCCCCGCCCGCCTGCTGATCACGCGCAAAAAAGTCGCCCAGGCCACCTTTGCATTGGCCTGCGCCGACTAAAAACCCGATAATCGCCCTTCTCGATCATGAGCAATCTTCATGCTCGCCCGTTTTTCAACAGGAATTCCCATGACCGTCTACTTCATCGGCGCAGGCCCCGGCGACCCGGAATTGATTACCGTCAAAGGCCAACGGTTGATCCGCAGTTGCCCGGTGATCATCTATGCCGGCTCATTGGTGCCAGCGGCGGTGTTGGACGGTCATCAGGCGGAACAGGTGGTCAACAGCGCCGAACTGCACCTGGAACAGATCATCGACTTGATCAAGGCTGCCCATGCCAAGGGCCAGGATGTGGCGCGCGTGCACTCCGGCGACCCCAGCCTGTACGGGGCGATTGGCGAGCAGATCCGCCATTTACGTGAGGCGGGCATTCCCTTCCAGATTATTCCAGGAGTCACGGCGGTGGCGGCCTGTGCGGCGTTGCTGGAGACCGAGCTGACCCTGCCGGACATCGCCCAGAGTGTGATCCTGACCCGTTATGCCGACAAAACCCGCATGCCGCCCGGTGAGGATTTCGACAGCCTGGCGCGCCACGGCACGACCATGGCGATTCACCTGGGCGTTAATCACCTGGAGAAGATCGTCGCCGAGCTGTTGCCGCACTATGGCGCGGATTGCCCGATTGCCGTGGTGCACCGGGCGACGTGGCCGGATCAGGATTGGGTGGTGGGTACGCTGAGTGATATTGCCGAGAAAGTCGCCGCGAAGGGTTTCCGGCGCACGGCATTGATTGTGGTCGGGCGGGTGCTGGCCAGTGACGGTTTCAGTGAGTCTTCGCTGTACCGTGCAGGCCACGCGCACCTCTATCGCCCCTGAAGAAATGCGGTCAAACAATGTGGGAGCGGGCTTGCTCGCGAATGCGGTGGGTCAGTTGCAGATGTACTGACTGATACACCGCATTCGCGAGCAAGCCAGCTCCCACAGTTGATCTACTTTGTTAAGTAGATTGCGCAAGACGCTGAATTTTAAGCATAAAAAAACGGCGCTCACGGGGCGCCGTTTTTTTGTTCGCAGCGAACACCTTACTCAGTAGTAGGCGTTTTCTTTCTGCGTGTGGTCGGTCACATCACGTACGCCCTTGAGCTCGGGGATGCGCTCGAGCAAGGTGCGCTCGATGCCTTCACGCAGGGTCACGTCTGCCTGGCCGCAGCCCTGGCAACCGCCGCCGAACTTGAGGACAGCGATGCCGTCTTCGACCACATCAATCAGGCTGACCTGACCGCCGTGGCTGGCCAGCCCCGGGTTGATCTCGGTCTGCAGGTAGTAGTTGATGCGCTCGTTGACCGGGCTGTCAGCGTTGACATTCGGCACCTTGGCGTTGGGCGCCTTGATGGTCAACTGGCCGCCCATGCGGTCGGTGGCGTAGTCGACCACGGCGTCGTCGAGGAAGGCTTCGCTGAAGTTGTCGATGTAGGCGGTGAAGCTTTTCAGCCCCAGGGCGGTGTCTTCAGGTTTCTCTTCTCCGGGCTTGCAGTAGGCGATGCAAGTCTCGGCGTATTGGGTGCCGGGCTGGGTGATAAAGACGCGGATGCCGATACCTGGGGTGTTCTGCTTGGACAGCAGGTCGGCCAGGTAATCGTGGGCGGCGTCGGTAATGGTTATGGCAGTCATGGAAACTCCTCACAGGCTTGCGGGCAGTTTACGCCAAATCATTACAGAGGTACAAAGTCCTAGTGTTTTTGTCGGGATAAACTCGACCGTTCGTCGCCATCAAACCAGCCTTTGAGCACGCGATAACTGCCCTGCTCCAGCCATCGGTAGCTGCCCATGGCGCTCAGGCCAATGATCACCACGCACACGGCCAGCACGGCATAAGGGTTCAGGCCGTAACGCTGGGCCAGATAGCCACCGGCCGAGAGCACCAACACGTGCAGCAAATACACCGAATAGGAGCAGTCCCCGAGCACTTTGAGCAGACGATAGTTGACGAAGAATCGCTCAAGCGCCACGCACGCCACCACCAACACCGCGCTCGGCAGGCCCCAGGTCAAGGCGCGGGGCGAGGCCGGCCAATGATAGATCGCCAGCAGCGCTGCGGCGATTCCCAGCAGCGGCAGCCATAACCCCGGGCGAATCCAGCCCTTGCGGTAGAGCATGCCGATGCCGATGCCCATCAGAAACTCGACGACAATGTCCGAGCGATAGAACTCACTGATCCAGCCAAACGAGGTCCAGGCCTCGCAGACCGCAAACAGCAACGCCGCCACCACCAGCAGTCGCCATTGACGACGAAACAGCAAGGCCCAGGCAAACAGCAGGTAAAAAAGCATCTCGTAGTTCAGCGTCCAACCGACGTTAAGGGTTGGGTAAACGCCATAACCACCGGGGTTTTGCGAAGGAATAAACAACAGCGACATCAACACATGGGCGGCATCGACGCTCTGGTCCGGCAACATTGGCCGGGCGACCACCACCAGTAACGCCATCAGCAGCGTGTAGAACCAGTAGGCCGGCACGATGCGCAGCAGACGGTACAACAGGAAGCGCCACGGCGGCAGGTCCTTGTCCTGGGTAGACAGGAAAATCACCAGGCCGCTGATGACAAAAAACACGTCCACGCCCGCGGCGCCCTTTTCGACAAATAACCTTCCCAAGGCCGTGTCCGCCTTGAAACCGAAGAAAATCTGCATGAAGTGGTGCCCTACCACCGTCCAGGCCGCCAGCGCGCGCAACGCCTGTACCGAGATCAACATTGTTTGCCGCCCTTCCCAACTCATCTAGATGAAGTTGGGACCATGGCGGACGGTCAAAGGTCGATCAAAGATTCTCGTAGCGGTTCATGTCCAGCACGCCTTCTTCCACCGGCGTGGTTTCGCGGATGTACTGCGACAAGTCGTGGAAATACTGCCAGAACAGCGGATGACTGCGGCGCACGCCCCAGCGATCGACGATCTTCTCGAAGCGCTTGGCGTCCTTGGCATTCTCCATCGCTGCCACAAACTCGGGCACTTCCTGCGCCGGAATATTGAACATGAAGTTCGGGTAGCTGCTGATCACGCCGGGGTAGATGGTCAGGGTATCCAGCCCCGGCTGATAGCGGTAAGCCTCGCCCAATAAAAACGCCACATTACTGTGCGCCCGGTTGCGCAGCATGCTGTAAACCACGCGTTTGCCGCTGGCCGTTTCAACGCGCAGCATGCTCGCTTCCGGCAACTGGTCGATCACCTTGAGCCCCGCCGCCGGCCTCGACGTCAGGCGACTAAGCGCCTGCTCCGCATCCTGCAGCGCCGGCTCAATCCCGTCGCGCGAGCAATAGGCACTGGTGCAGCGGTTGATCGGATCCGGGCTGGCATTCAAATAGCCATAACGCGTCAGCAACTGCTTGGCAAAATCGCGCTTCGGGTCCTTTTCATCCAGGTGCAAGCCGCTCGGCTTGTCATCATCAATCGCTTCATAGTCCAGCCACAGCTTGAGCTTGCCGCTGTTCTGGTACCAATCATCCATAAAATCATCGCGGGTATCGGCCGGCATCAGGCGCAGGAAGTTCTGCTCGGCGCCATTGCGGATCAGGTCGAAATACAGCCGGGTCTGGGCTTGGTGCGACACGTTGCCGAACACATCGAAGTTCACCGCCAACTGGTAATAAGTGCGTTCCAGCAACGGGTAATCGAACAACCACATCGTTTGCGGCACCTCGCCGATCAGGCCCTTGGTCACCGAGGCACTGTCGAAATGGCGGAAAATGCTCAACAAGGCATTGTCATTACCCGCCCACAGGCTCGACCAACTCGGCGGCGGCAAGTCTGCGTAGCTGTCACGGCGCAAGGCCTCGTACTGGTTGCGCTTGTCGCGATAGGCCAGCCACAGGCCGAGCACGCTGCCCACGTCGTCGTTCTGCCCCGGCATCGCCAGCAATGGCGTGGCCTGGCCGCGATAACGCGCATCGGTGATGTACAGGTCGTGGTCCGGGTCCTGGAACAGGGTCCAGAAATTATCGCGGATCACGTCGGTGGCGATCTGCCCACGGCACACCGGCCCGCGAATAAAGGTGCGCACGAAGTATTCGGCGTTATCGAGCATGAACTGGTAACGCGCCTTGGCCGGAATCGCCTCAAAGGTCTCGAACGGGTTGGCCCGGCGCCCCGGACCATAGCCCGGCAAGGCGTTGACCTGCCAGTCACCGGCGTAGAACAGCGCCTTGATGCGGGCCATTTTCGCCGCGCTGAACGGGTACGTGATGTGCGTTTTGTGCACGATCACGCCCTGCACCGGCCAGAGGCGGTAATAAACCTGGGTGCCTGGATCATCGTTGGGCCGACGGGTGGCGATCAGATCAATCGGCTGGCCGCTCGGCGTGCGTGAACGCACCCATTGGAAGAAATGCCCCGGCTCGCCGTCCTCGAAGTAGATGTGCGCCAGGAACAAATGCTCATACAACCAGCGCGCAACCAGGCTTTCGCGGGCGCCGGGCTGGTTGAACAGGTTTTCCCACTGCTGCACCTGCAAGGCTTCCCTGGCGCTGGGCGCCAGGCCTTGCTCATCAATCGGTGCGCCGGATGCCAGCCAGCGCTGCAGCGTCTGGTATTGCTGGTCGGTCAGGCCGGTGACGGCCAGCGGCATGCCTTCCTTGGGATGCGCGCCGGCGTAGGCATTGAACTCGCCGGGCATGGCACACATGTTCTGGCGGTTCAGGCCCAGCATGATCTCGTCGGGCAGTTTGGCATTGGGTTCAAGTGGCGCGTTATGGCCCAACTCCAGCATGCGCGCCATCAATGCGGCCTGGCTGCCCTGGGCGTCCAGCACCGAGTAGAAGCCCTTCTGCTGCCAGGCCTGCTTGCCGAAGGCATCAGCGAACAACCGGGTGGTCGGTGCGGCCTGGCTGCGTTCGCCGTCGTAGACCGGCACTTTGCTCGCGCCGCGCGCCGCGCCCTCGGCACTGCCCAGGTTGAGCTGGCAGGCTGAGTCGTAACAGGCGTGGCAGGCCACGCACTTTTCGGTGAAGATCGGCTGAACGTCGCGGGTATAAGAGATCGCCGGGGCGGGACTGTTTAGCGGTAAAGCCTGTGCATGAGCGCTGCTGGCTATCAAGGCCAGAACGGCGCTGATGATGAGGCGAAGTGACATGTATCCGGTCCCGATTCAATGCGTGCGATATAAAAGTGCCAGCAGTCTACCGGGCCAGGCCCTGACCCAACATGAACGATATTCATGCAAAACCTGGGCATGCTCCAAATCGGCACAGGTTTGCTATGATTCACGCCCTCCGAAATGCCTGACCAGAGTAGTCCCATGTCCGATCGTAGTGCTCGTCTGCAAGCCCTTCACCAAGCCCTCAAGGAACGCATCCTGATCCTCGACGGCGGCATGGGCACGATGATCCAGAGCTACAAGCTTGAGGAAAACGACTACCGCGGCAAACGCTTTGCCGACTGGCCGAGTGACGTCAAGGGCAACAACGACCTGCTGGTGATCACCCGTCCGGACGTGATCGGCGGCATCGAAAAGGCCTACCTGGACGCCGGCGCCGACATTCTGGAAACCAACACCTTCAACGCCACGCGCATCTCCATGGCCGATTACGGCATGGAAGAACTGGCCTACGAATTAAACGTAGAAGGCGCGCGACTGGCGCGCAAGATCGCCGACGCCAAGACCCTGGAAAACCCCGCCAAGCCGCGCTTTGTCGCCGGCGTGCTTGGCCCGACCAGCCGTACCTGCTCGCTGTCGCCGGACGTGAACAACCCCGGCTACCGCAACGTGACCTTTGACGAGCTGGTGGAAAACTACACCGAAGCCACCAAAGGCCTGATCGAAGGCGGCGCCGACCTGATCCTGATCGAAACCATTTTCGACACCCTCAACGCCAAGGCCGCGATCTTCGCGGTGCAAGGCGTGTTCGAAGAGCTGAACGTCGAACTGCCGATCATGATCTCCGGCACCATCACCGACGCCTCCGGCCGTACCCTGTCGGGCCAGACCACCGAAGCGTTCTGGAACTCCGTCAGCCACGCCAAGCCACTGTCCGTGGGCCTCAACTGCGCGCTGGGCGCCAGCGAACTGCGTCCGTACCTGGAAGAGCTGTCGAACAAGGCCAATACCCACGTTTCCGCGCACCCGAACGCCGGCCTGCCCAACGAATTCGGCGAATACGACGAGCTGCCGTCGCAAACCGCGAAGGTCATCGAAGAGTTCGCCCAGAGCGGCTTCCTCAACATCGTCGGCGGTTGCTGCGGTACCACGCCAGGCCACATTGAAGCCATCGCCAAGGCCGTGGCCGGCTACGCGCCGCGCCCGATTCCGGACATTCCCAAGGCGTGCCGCCTGTCGGGCCTGGAGCCGTTCACCATTGATCGCAGCTCGTTGTTCGTCAACGTCGGCGAGCGCACCAACATCACCGGCTCTGCACGTTTTGCCCGCCTGATCCGTGAAGACAACTACACCGAAGCCCTGGAAGTCGCCCTGCAGCAGGTGGAAGCCGGCGCGCAGGTGATCGACATCAACATGGACGAGGGCATGCTCGATTCGAAGAAGGCCATGGTGACCTTCCTCAACCTGATTGCCGGCGAGCCGGACATCTCTCGCGTACCGATCATGATCGACTCCTCCAAGTGGGAAGTGATCGAAGCCGGCCTCAAGTGCATCCAGGGCAAGGGCATCGTCAACTCCATCAGCATGAAGGAAGGCGTCGAGCAGTTCATTCACCACGCCAAGCTGTGCAAGCGCTATGGCGCCGCCGTGGTGGTAATGGCCTTCGACGAAGCCGGCCAGGCCGATACCGAAGCGCGCAAGAAAGAAATCTGCAAACGCTCCTACGACATCCTCGTCAATGAAGTCGGCTTCCCGCCGGAAGACATCATTTTCGACCCGAACATCTTCGCGGTCGCCACCGGTATCGAGGAGCACAACAACTACGCCGTCGACTTCATCAACGCCTGCGCCTACATCCGCGACGAGCTGCCGTACGCGCTGACCTCCGGTGGCGTGTCCAACGTGTCGTTCTCGTTCCGTGGCAACAACCCGGTGCGTGAGGCGATTCACTCGGTGTTTTTGCTGTATGCGATCCGCAATGGCCTGAGCATGGGTATCGTCAACGCCGGCCAGCTGGAGATCTACGACCAGATCCCCGCCGAGCTGCGCGATGCGGTGGAAGACGTGGTGCTCAACCGCACGCCGGAAGGCACTGACGCCCTGCTGGCCATCGCCGACAAGTACAAGGGCGACGGCAGCGTCAAAGAGGCCGAGACCGAAGAATGGCGTGGCTGGGACGTCAACAAGCGCCTGGAACACGCGCTGGTCAAAGGCATCACCACGCACATCGTTGAAGACACCGAAGAATCGCGCCAGTCGTTCGCGCGCCCGATCGAAGTGATCGAAGGCCCGCTGATGTCCGGCATGAACATCGTCGGTGACCTGTTCGGCGCCGGCAAAATGTTCCTGCCCCAGGTGGTGAAGTCCGCCCGGGTGATGAAGCAGGCCGTGGCCCACTTGATTCCGTTTATCGAGCTGGAAAAAGGCGACAAGCCGGAAGCCAAGGGCAAGATCCTGATGGCCACCGTTAAAGGTGACGTACACGACATCGGCAAGAACATCGTCGGCGTGGTGCTCGGTTGCAACGGCTACGACATTGTCGACCTGGGCGTGATGGTGCCGGCGGAGAAGATCCTGCAGGTGGCCAAGGAACAGAAGTGCGACATCATTGGCCTGTCCGGCCTGATCACGCCGTCGCTGGATGAGATGGTGCACGTGGCCCGCGAGATGCAGCGCCAGGACTTCCACCTGCCGCTGATGATCGGTGGCGCCACCACCTCCAAGGCGCACACGGCGGTGAAGATCGAGCCCAAGTACAGCAACGACGCGGTGATCTACGTCACCGACGCCTCGCGCGCAGTGGGCGTGGCCACGCAATTGCTGTCCAAGGAGCTGAAGGCCGGCTTCGTCGAGAAAACCCGCCTGGAATACATCGACGTGCGCGAGCGTACGTCCAACCGCAGCGCGCGCACCGAGCGCCTGAGCTACCCGGCGGCCATCGCCAAGAAGCCGCAGTTCGACTGGAGCACCTATACCCCGGTCAAGCCGACTTTCACCGGCGCCAAGGTGCTGGACAATATCGACCTCAAGGTGCTGGCCGAGTACATCGACTGGACGCCGTTCTTTATCTCCTGGGACCTGGCCGGCAAGTTCCCGCGCATCCTCGAAGACGAAGTGGTCGGTGAAGCGGCCACCGCGCTCTACGCCGATGCCCAGGAAATGCTCAAGAAGCTGATCGACGAAAAACTCATCAGCGCCCGCGCGGTGTTCGGTTTCTGGCCGACCAACCAGGTGCAGGACGATGACCTGGAAGTCTACGGCGACGATGGCCAGCCGATTGCCAAGCTGCATCACCTGCGCCAGCAGATCATCAAGACCGACGGCAAGCCGAACTTCTCGCTGGCCGACTTCGTGGCGCCAAAAGACAGCGGCGTGACCGACTACATCGGTGGCTTTATCACCACCGCCGGTATCGGCGCCGAAGAAGTCGCCAAGGCTTACCAGGACGCCGGCGACGACTACAACTCGATCATGGTCAAGGCCCTGGCCGACCGCCTCGCCGAAGCCTGCGCCGAGTGGCTGCACCAGCAAGTGCGTAAAGAGCACTGGGGTTACGCCAAGGACGAGCAACTGGACAACGAGGCGCTGATCAAGGAGCAATACAGCGGCATCCGCCCGGCTCCCGGCTACCCGGCGTGCCCTGATCACACCGAGAAGGCCCAGCTGTTCCAACTGCTGGACCCCCAGGCGCGCGAAATGCACGCCGGGCGCAGCGGCGTGTTCCTCACCGAGCACTACGCGATGTTCCCGGCGGCGGCGGTCAGTGGCTGGTACTTCGCCCATCCGCAGGCGCAGTACTTTGCCGTGGGCAAGGTCGACAAGGATCAGGTCGCGAGCTACACCGCGCGCAAAGGCCAGGACCTGGCCGTGACCGAGCGCTGGCTGGCGCCGAACCTGGGTTACGACAACTGATCGGCTAATGGCCCAGCGCGGCGATCTCCCGCGCTGACAGCACGTTTATCAAGGCCTGGCGCTGCACCTTGTTGGCCTTCTGCAACGCCTCCATCTGCTGCAGGTACGCCGAATTCATGTCGGGGTAGCGATCCTCCAGCGCCGAGGCGCTGTCTGCCAGCGTCTGCTGCAGCCGGGCGAACGCGTCCGGGTACTGCTGCTGCAGATAATCGACCCAGTACGCGCGCGCCGTCAGTTGCTCGATGAACAGCGGTGTCTGTTCGCGGGCCATGATCGTCGTATAGGCCGCCTCCAGGTCGACTGGCCGTACTCCGGAAAGACCTTCGTAAAGCATGCTTGCAGGTTGCCTGGGCAACGCCAGGCGCCGGGCCAGGCCGATGCGGTAGGCCAGGCGTATTTCAGCCGGGTCGGTGCCCGGGTTTTCGCGGATCCGCACGCGCGCCACCGCCTCCAGCTGGTCAAGGCGGAATAACCCTCTGGACAGGTTCAGCAGGGCGCGCCCCTTGTCGGTGGGGTCGATGGCACGCAGGGCATTGAACTCATAAACTTCGACTTCCAGCGCGTTGAACAACAGCATGCGGCCATCCCCGCAGGTCACCGCAAGCCTGGAAGCACGCGCGATGCCCATCAGCCGCTCGCACAAGACCGCATCGCCATAGGCCGCCTCCAGCACCTGCCAAACCCGCCCGGCCAGGTCGGCGCGGTCGAGTTCGAAGTCGCGGGTATTACGCAGTTGCGCCAGTATGTTGGAGAAATCACCGCTGTCGTCACGGGCGATCACCGTGTCCCATATCGCGTGTTTTTCCGAGTCGACGGGCACGCCGTCAAACCAGCGTGCCTTTTGCACCGCTGCCGGCTCCAGCTCAGGGTGAACATCAGGTTGTTCGTCATCGGACTCGGCCCCGTACCCCGCCAGCTGATCGTCAATTTCCTCGGCACTGAAACCCAGCCCACGCTCGGTTTCGCGTTGATACTCGCGCAGGCGGATCAACGCTTCCTCAAGCAGCAGGTTGCCGGACAAATCGGTACCGGCCATCAAGGCAGCATGTTGCGGCTCAAATGCTTCGGCAGGGATCACAGCTATCGGGTAGTTGTTCCTGAGATCGAGGCGGGTCAGCGCGGGGGCTTGCAACGCGCCGGTGGGCCATTCGGACAACCGGTTGCGACTCAGATCCAGGCTTTGCAGGCGGTCAAGCCCGGTGAGGTCAAACGTGCTCAGGGCGTTGCGCCCCAGGTCCAACACTTGCAGGCGCGGCAAGCCACGCAGTTGGCCCTGCAACGGCACGTTGGCCGCCAGCGCGTTGTCGTGGATACCCAGTTCGGTCAGGTCTGCCATCTGCGTTAGGGCCTCGGGCAACGTGCCCATACGGTTGCCGTTGAGCATCAGGCGGTTCAAGCGCGGGAAGGCGCGTAGAAAATCATTCGAGGCGGTGGTGAGCCGCACACCGCTCAGGTCCAGCGCCCGCACATGGTTGAAGGTGACCGGCAGCGCCGGCAGGTCACCGAGGATCAGGCCGCTCAAGTCAAGCGCAGCGTCATTGGCGGGCGCCTGGATGCCTCGCACGTCGCTCAGCGTCTCTCGCCAGCAGGCCAGCAGCCGATCAGCGGCGCGCCGGCGATCGGTCGCGTTGACCCACTCGTTACGGTTGCGCACGGCGGGCCTGTCAATCCAGCCATTTAGCCGCTCGATCATCTGGGTGTGCTGCGCCTGCCACTGGCGCAACGCCGTTTCGATCTGCGTGGCACTCACGTCCTGCGCCAGCCATGTGTCGATTCGCTTGCCGGCCTGGGTGGCATCAAGCTGTGGATCAAGGCGTTGCAAGCGCTCGGCCGAGGTCAGTGACGCCTCGGTGTCTTTGGGCGCCAATGCCAACGGCATTATCAGGTCCGGGTGCTGCGACACTTCTACCGGGAAGAACATGGGATCGCCGCCGGTCATCCCGGCCGCCAGTACGTTGCGATCAATCCCGAACGGCCTGTCAAACATGCTCGCCATGGGTCTTCCGGCGCTGGTGCGGCGGGCAAAAGCCTGCGCCACGGCCAGCGCCGTCGGGCTCAAGCGGCAACCGCGCAGGCTGGTGCCGGCCAGCAACACATCGTGCCCGGCCAGCACCGCTTCGGGAATGCCGGTGACGGCACTGTGGCTGAGGTCGAGGAAACCCAGGCGCGGCAGGTTCAGCACGCCCTCGGGCCAGTCGACGATCGCGGTCTGCCCCAGGTTCAGCGACACCAGTTCTGTCAACGACGTGACGCTCAGCCGGCCAACGCGGTTCATCGACAAGTCCAGCCGTCGCAGTGCTTTGAGGCGGTTCAGCCGCGTCTGGGTGGGCGTGGTGATCGTCAGTTCGTTGCCACACAGACTCAGGTCAGTCAGGTGTTCCAGCGTCTCAAGGGCCTGAGGCAGCTCGGTCAGGCGGTTGTGACTCAGATCCAGTTCGCGCAGCTGCACAAACCGGCCCACGAACCCATTCACCTGCGCCGCCGTGAGCTTTGCACCGGCCAGGATCAAACGCCGGATGTGCGGGAACAGCGTATTGCCCAGCGCCGGCAAATCGCCCGGCGCACCATATTCGCGCAAGTCCAACGTCTCTCTCATCGGCTCGCCACGGCCTCGCGACGGCCCCGCCACCGGTTCGCGGGTCGCGTACCGGGCAGCCAGCGCGTCACGCCAGCACACGCGCAGCCTTTCCGCCAGCGTCTGGCGATGGTGGGAGGGCATTTGCTCGCCCTCGACGCGCGCGCCATCGCGGCTTTGCCATTCAATCAGCGGCGCATCCCAGGCACGATACGCCTCGTGCAGCGCCTCGACCTTATTCAGCAACGCACGGCCCGCCAGGCCGTCCTGATGGAACGCGGCGAGTGCACTGGCGGCGAAGGTCGGGACGTGCGGCACCAGCGCTTCCAGACGCTGTTCACAGTGCTGCGCGACGATGTACGGTTCGTCCACCAGATGCGCCGGATTGCCCTGCACGTAGTCAAAGGCCTGTCGGAACGCCTGCGGTTCCAGGGCCTTCCAGTTCAACCTCAAGCGGCGCCACAAACGCTCATGCCCCGTGAACAGTTCGTCGGGCAGTGCGGCGAGCTGCACGCCGGTCAGGTCGGCCGACTCAAGCCCCTCAAGCGCCAGCAGCCCTGCCGGCCATTCGCGCAGGTTGCCGGCCAGCCGCAACGTACGCAAACGCGGCAGCGCACGGTAATCCAGGGCCGGAAGGCTGCCGGTCAAGTGCAACTGCTCCAGCTGGTTCATGCCTTGAAGCGCCTGGGTCAATGCCGGCGAATACTCGCCGAAAAACGTCGGCAGCTCGAGCTTGAGCTCGGTAATGCCGGTGAGCCCCGCCAGCACGTCGGCGAATGCAGCCATGTTGGCTGAATCAATGGAAATATCGAGGGCTTCGAGCGCGCCAAACTGTTCGGAAAGTGCACCTGCGGCGAGCTGTGAACTGCTGATTCGCACCTTGCGCACGTGGGAAAAATCGGCAGCCCAGGTCGGTAACGGCTCGGTGCCCAACAGATCGAGTTCGAACAACGGCGCCTGCCCGCGGTACACACCGTTTCTCCAGCCGGCGATGAGCCGCTCGGCAATATCGCGCCGGGTTGGCCAGTTGGCCCCCCGCGGATAGGCAGGCACGGCGCCTTCGACCCAGGTGTCCAATGCTGCGCGCAAGCCCTCGAACTCTCTGCGTCGGTTCTCCAACAGGTGGAACACCTGCTGATCGGAATCGCCGGCAAGCAGTCGACTCCTGACGAAC
Organism: Pseudomonas sp. NFX183; assembly: GCF_047943075.1. Classification (NCBI taxonomy): domain Bacteria; kingdom Pseudomonadati; phylum Pseudomonadota; class Gammaproteobacteria; order Pseudomonadales; family Pseudomonadaceae; genus Pseudomonas; species Pseudomonas sp. NFX183. The sequence continues at coordinate 6,018,932 of NZ_CP181333.1, forward strand.
TGCAACGCCTGCTGATCATCCAGATTGGGATAAATATCGCGCACCCTGGCAACCAACGGCTCGTCGGCAAACCCCACCGCATCACCGCTGGCCGCATAACCCGGTTGACCGGTCGGGCTTCGTACCCGGCGACCGGCGCCGGCCTTGAGCGGCTCGCGCTTGAGGATGCGCGACATGGCCTCGCGGTGGCTGCACGCATAGTCCGCCACCTGCTTGCGCAACGCCTCAGCTGGCTCGCCCTGCAAAGACTCGCGCAGCGCATCAGGCAGCGCGTGCAGCAGCGACTCAAACAGATTGCGACCGTACCGGGGAAGGCTATTGAGTGCCCTGCCCTCGGCATCCAGCAGCCGAAAACTCTCATCCGCCTTGATCAGGTAATAACGCGTTGCGGCCTGTTCTGCGCCGGTGCTGTCCACCAGCGGCCCTTTGATGCCCAGGGACCGTTCTTCGATGCGAATAGCCGTCGACCAACCGGGCAGTTGCTCAAGGCTGTGCAGCGCCAAGCGGTCACTGGCCGCAGAGGCCAGGTTTTCGCGGTACACACCTGCCAGGGCGCGACTCAGACTGCCCTGATGCAGGTGCACGCGAATGGCTTTGGCCAGGCGCAGAGACACCCGGCCACTGCTGCGCAGTTGGCTCAACTCAGCAGCGCTGGCACTGGCCAGTACCCGCTGCGCGGCTTCCGGCGAGAGTGAGGTAAAACTGCGCTGCAGTGCGCGAGTATCGGCGTCTGGCGGCGCCCGTCGGCTCTGGAGGCTGTCGAACAGCGCCTTCTTGCGGGCCTGCGCCTGATCGGCCAGACGCTCTCTGAACACCTGCACCTGGTCGGCGCCGGCCTGGATGCTTTCGCGGCCCAGCAAACGGCTGATTTGCTCGTCATTGAGGGCTGCCAGCACGTGCGCCGGCAATTGCCCGGTATCGACCTGCGCCTGGGTGATCTTGATCGTGGGCCTTGTGCTGCCAGGCGACGCTGCGCCAAACCGCTGGGAAGTACCCCAGGGCTCGGGCCCGCTGAACACCTCCACCACCTCCTCGACCGGCCAGCCCGGCATGTCCACGGCCAGCGGCACCATGAACTGGCAGAGGCCCTCCACGCAGGCGCCTTCGCGGATTTGCCTGATCACCTCGTCCGCCTGGCGGTCTGCCTCGAACAGCCGGGCCATCTCCAACACCTCCGGCGGCGGCGCCTGTTGATCCATGTGCAGTTTGCGCAATTGATCATCACTGATCCCGCAGACGTCGGCGATCTGTTCCAGTTGCGCATCGGAAAATGGCTCCATGTGCAGCCCGCAGCGGCGCAGCAATGTGCTGCGACGCCATGTCAACGGCCGCTCCAGCGTGTGCCGCCAGGCACCGTGCCCGTTGTGTTGCACAATCGGCTGATAGGCGTCGATCTCAGTCGGGTGCTTGATCCGCCATTGCTTGCGCACCGGGTCGAAGGTCTTTTCGTAAACATTGCCCTCCAGCGCAATGTAGGTTTTGCCTGCTACCGGGTATTGCCCCAACGCATTGGGTTCAAGCCCCTTGAGCGAGACGCTGCTTTTGTAGGCCGCAAGGTCGGGATGCCACAAGCGCAGTTTGCCGAACGGCGTGACCACCCGGCTCATGCCGTTGACGAAGCGCGACGGCACAACCGGCGGCGCCCTGCCCGCCACGGCACCCAGCGCGGCCATGAACGCGACGTTCTGCATCACCGAGGCAAGATGCGCCCAGGCCTCGTCACTGTCGCCAGCGTTCCAGGCTTCCACGCCTTGATAAACCTCATAGCCGATCTGTATGGCGGTGACGGCCATCATCACTTCGCCCAGGCCCGGCACCAAAAACGCCGCCACATTGAGGAGGTTCAAGCCCCATTCGGCCCAGTGCTTGAGGCGATTGACCCAGGCATCGTGATCGACTTGCGCGGTGGGCACCGCCAGCAACTTCGCGTTGGACCTGAGGCGTGCAAGGTGCCCTTCGTACAGATGGCCGAACACCTCGACGTTGATGAAGGTCTCTTCGGGCCGCAGGTTGACGTTGTCGTTCCAGACTTCTTCGTACATCCCGTGGGCGTAGGCCGCAGGGTTGTAATTGGGCCCTGGGGGCAGCGGGTTCGGGTTCCAACGCGTGGTCTTCAATTGGCTTCTAAGCCGCCGAAGGAACATCTGCGCTTCATCCTGGGCCAAGAAGCCGGTAAAAAAACGCTGGTAATCCACCGAGCGCAGGTTGAGCGCCAACTGTGCGGTGAACGCCTTGAGCGACGCGTACTCCCTGACGGGGTTACGCGGATCGCCGGGGATCCACACGATGATTCGACTGTCGCCCACCTGGGGTTTGAGCAACTCGGCCGCCGGCAGGAAAACGTCGATGAGCGTCACCACGCCCGGCAACGGCTTGCGCGCGCTGGCGCCGATGATCAGCACCTCGCTCACCTGCGCCCCCAACAGGTTCAACTGGCTGTAAGCCACCGGCTTGCCATCCAGGCTCGGTGCGGGATGGGCATCGAGTATCGCCAGCAACGTGGCGTAGGCCGTGGGGCTGAGAGTCGAGCGCAGGCAAGCGATGTGGGCTTGTACCCGCAGCGTGTCCTTGTTTGCCTCGATCATCTGCCGGCGCACCTGCGCCGCAGTGGCTGGCGTCTCAAACACGCCGCTCAGGTGTTGCTGGTACTGCTGACCCAGGTCCAGTTCGCGGCACAGGCTGGCGAAATCTTCAGGCTTGATCGACAGCTTGTCGCGCAGACGGTAACGCCATTTCGCAAAGGGATAACGCTCGCTTTCATCGTACGCCAGGGTGTCCAGCGACCCCGCCGGGGCCAGCGCACTGGTTTCCTGCAACGCGGTTTCATCAAACCGTTCGCCGTCTTCGAAGTTGCGCAGCGCGGCTTGCAACAGCGACTGCTGTTCGACCCGGTTGGGCGCGTGCAGGTGGAACAGCGCGGTGGTGTTGACGTCGGGTGTTTGGCCGAATGTCTTGTGCAATGCCTCGGCCAGCAACGGCTCGGCAAACTCGGTGACGCCTTTGAAGTCTTTCAGCATTGCTGCCAGGGCCTGGCTGGTGGCCTGGCGCCGGCGGCCGCTGTCGTCCAGGGCCTGGCGCAATGCTGGGCTGGCGGCGGCAAAGGCCTCAGGGTAGGCGCTCTTGAAGCGCTGCACCGGGTCGCGGGCGCGGTTGAGGGCCTCGATATCCGGCGCCGCCAGGTGTTTGATCCATCCGGGCAAACGGGTCTTGATGAAGGGAACATGAAGTGAAGGGGCAGGCATGTGTGCAGATTCCTGATGCGTCTTGAGGAAGCATCAGAAAATCACGCTGGCGGCCCCGCGAAGCGGTGCACTTTTATCGCCCGCTGCGGGGAATTGACTATGCTTGCTCAGGATCGACCGAATCCGCATGACGAGGGTTTTATGAACGACTCACCCAATAAGCCCCCTACGTTCTGGCAAATGCTGCACAGCGTGATGGCCGCAGCCTTCGGGGTGCAAAGCGGGAAGAACCGCGCGCGCGATTTCACGCACGGCAAGCCCAGCCACTTCGTGATCCTGGGAATTGTGTTCACGGCGGTGTTTGCATTGACCCTGTTCGCCATCGTCAAGCTGGTGCTGCACCTGGCAGGCGTTTGAGTGCGCTCAAGGCGTTAACAGCTGCAAGCCGAACGGGTAAACGTAACCGGCCGGTTTGCCCTGGGCCGACAATGCCTGGAAATTTACGCCGTAGACCTGCGCCGCGTTGATGTCCAGCAGACGCTGGGCAAGGTCCGGGCCGATCAACTCAAACAGATCGAGCCTGCGCTCATTCACGCCGTTCTGGCGGATATCCAGCCCCAGCGCATCGTCATGCAGCAGCACCATCGCCCAGCCGCCAAGGGTGAAGTGCCCCGCCACCAATGCGCTCAAGCGCCCATCGAGGCGGGCCCGCAATACCTCGGGCGAACTGTTGACGGCGCTGAACAGCACGTCCTTGCCCGGCGTACGCCCAGTGGCTTGCAGCGCCTCCATCGCGCCCAGCGCCATTTCATCATTGGCCGACCACACCAGCGCGGTTTGCGGATAACGTTTGAACAGTTGTGTGGCCTGGTCGAACGCGCGCTGGCGGCTCCACTCGCCGTACACCAGCTGGCGCAAACGCACGTAGGGAAAATCGACCAGAGCCCGCTGTAAACCCTGCTCGCGCAGCTGCGCCGCCGGCGTGGTCTTGGCCCCGGAAAACGCCAGCAGATCGAGGGTTTGGCCGGGTGCGACGGGGCCATGCTGACGCAGCAGCTCTTTGAGCATCAGGTAACCGGCATCCTCATCATTGGCGATAAGACTGCCGAGCCAGTTGGGATAGCTGTGTGCATTGAGCAATTGCACCTGGTCGCTGGTCAGGGCGTTATTCACGATCAGCAGCTTGACTGGGCTGCCCTGGGCCATGCGCAGAATCTGCGGGGCGACGTATCGCTCATTCACCAGCACCAGGTAATCAGGCCGCTCGCTGCCTTGCAGCGCTTCGCGGGCCTGTGCCAGGGTGTTACGCGGATCGCGCTCGGAATAAAGCACGCGCAAATCCAGGCCGAGGTCCTTGGCAGCGGCCTGCATGAATTGCGCGTAGTTGACCCAGAAGGTTTCCGTGGACGTGCCAGGGTTGAGAAACACCACCGACGCGGCGTGGGCCGTGGCCCCGAACGTCGATCCCAGCAACCACACACACGTAATAAAAACCTTCAACATAGTTGTCAGAACCTTGAACGTTGACGGCCATGATAGTGGCAATACGACAGTCAATCGAGGTCCAATCAACGCTGGTTTATTGGTGGCTAACCCAGAACACGGCGGTTCCAACCACCAGGATTATCAGAAACAAAATCGCCCAGGCATCAACGGTACTGTCGGGTTTACGGGCTTTGGTCGAATTGCTCATTGCATCGCCTCTTATCGGTTTTATAGGTGATTGCACTCAAACACGCTCACAGTAAAGTTGATGATTGCCCGCATGACAAATGTGGGTATCGCGATAACCCTTCTCATTAGGCATTTTGGTTATTTGCATATACTCAAACATCACTTTTGCGCATAAACGCAAACTGGTATCGTGCGCCGGCTCCGTTGGGAGTGCGCGGCCGTGCGCGCAGATTTGCCGAGAACAGGACCTATATGTACGTATACGACGAATACGATCAGCGCATCATTGAGGACCGCGTCAAGCAGTTCCGTGATCAGACCCGACGCTACCTAGCAGGTGAACTGAGCGAAGAAGAGTTCCGCCCTCTGCGCCTGCAAAATGGCCTTTATGTTCAGCGCTTTGCGCCGATGCTGCGGGTTGCCGTGCCTTATGGCCAACTGACTTCCCGTCAGACACGCATGATGGCCAAGATTGCCCGCGACTTCGACAAAGGCTACGCCCACATCAGTACCCGCCAGAACGTACAGTTCAACTGGCCGGCGCTGGAGGACGTGCCGGACATCCTCGCCGAGCTGGCCACCGTGCAGATGCACGCCATTCAGACCAGCGGTAACTGCCTGCGCAACGTGACCACCGACCAATTCGCCGGTGTGGCGGCCGATGAGTTGATCGACCCGCGCCCGTGGTGTGAAATCGTGCGTCAGTGGACCACCTTCCACCCTGAGTTCGCCTACCTGCCGCGCAAGTTCAAGATCGCCATCAATGGCTCGACCTCGGACCGCGCCGCCATCGAAGTGCACGATATTGGCCTTGAGCCGGTGCACAACGCGGCCGGCGAGCTGGGTTTCCGCGTGCTGGTCGGTGGTGGCCTGGGCCGTACGCCGGTCGTTGGCGCGTTCATCAATGAATTCCTGCCCTGGCAAGACCTGTTGAGCTACCTCGACGCCATCCTGCGGGTCTACAACCGCTACGGCCGTCGTGACAACAAATACAAGGCCCGGATCAAGATCCTGGTCAAGGCGCTGACCCCTGAGGTATTCGCGCAGAAAGTCGACGCCGAAATGGAACACCTGCGCGGTGGCCAAACCACGCTGACCGAAGCCGAAGTACACCGCGTGGCCAAGCACTTCGTCGATCCTGAGTACAAGGCCCTGAGCAATCAGGACGCCGAGTTGGCTGCACTCGATCAGCAGCACCCAGGTTTCGCCCGCTGGCGCACCCGCAACACCCTGGCGCATAAAAAGCCGGGCTATGTCGCCGTGACCCTGTCGCTCAAACCCACCGGCGTTGCGCCGGGTGACATCACCGACAAGCAGCTGGACGCCGTCGCCGACCTGGCCGAGCGCTACAGCTTTGGCCAACTGCGCACCTCCCACGAGCAGAACATCATTCTCGCGGACGTTGAGCAAAGCCAGCTGTTCACCCTGTGGGGCGAGCTGCGCGAAGGCGGTTTCGCCACGCCGAACATCGGCTTGCTGACCGACATCATCTGCTGCCCGGGCGGCGATTTCTGCTCCCTGGCCAACGCCAAATCGATCCCGATTGCCGAATCGATCCAGCGCCGTTTCGACGACCTGGACTACCTGTTCGACATCGGCGAGCTGGACCTGAACATCTCCGGTTGCATGAACGCCTGTGGTCACCACCACGTCGGCCACATCGGCATCCTGGGCGTGGACAAGAAAGGCGAAGAATTCTACCAAGTGTCCCTGGGCGGCAGCGCCAGCCGCGATGCGAGCCTGGGCAAGATCCTCGGCCCGTCCTTCGCCCAGGAAGCCATGCCCGAGGTGATCGGCAAACTGATCGATGTGTACATCGAACAGCGCACCGAAGATGAGCGTTTCATCGACACCTACCAGCGCATCGGCATCGACCTGTTCAAGGAGCGCGTCTATGCAGCGAATCATTAAGAACAACGAAGTTCTCGACGAAACCTGGCACCTGCTGCCCAAGGACGCGAGCTTCGACGGCATTTCCAACTGCGACGACCTGATCGTGCCGTTGGCCCTGTGGCGCGAGCACGGCCATGCCCTCAAGGCCCGCGACGGCGGCCTGGGTGTGTGGCTGGACGCCGATGAAGAAGCCGAAGAGATCGGCGCCGACGTGGAGCACTTCCAGGTCATCGCCCTGAACTTCCCGGCCTTCACCGACGGGCGCAACTACTCCAACGCGCGCCTGCTGCGTGACCGCTACGGCTTCAAGGGCGAGCTGCGCGCGATTGGCGACGTGCTGCGCGACCAGCTGTTTTATCTGCACCGTTGCGGGTTCGACGCCTTCGCCTTGCGTGCCGACAAAGACCCGTACGAAGCGCTGGAAAGCCTCAAGGATTTCTCGGTGACGTACCAGGCAGCCACGGATGAGCCGTTGCCGCTGTTTCGTCGTCGCTAAGCGTTAGCCCATGAAAAAGCCCTGGCATGCCAGAGCTTTTTTTATGTCCGCTCGGTACAGCAATGAGCGAGCCACGAGGACTGTGGGGGTTGCGGTCGTGACTGCACATGCAATGTCAGCAACACAAAAGCACCACTGTGGGCGCACGATGACGCAATCTTCACACTAAAGGATGAACATCCGCCGTGATCGAACTGTCCCCTATTGATCAGCAGTTTTTAACCTCACTGACGATTGGAGTTTTTCATGGCGAAAATCAACCTGGCCCAGCAATTGGCGACCACCCTTGAACAGGCGGGCATCAAGCGCATCTGGGGCCTGACCGGCGACAGCCTCAATGGCTTGACCGACGCCTTGCGCACCATGGACAGCATCGAATGGATGCACGTGCGCCACGAAGAGGTGGCCGCGTTCGCCGCCGGTGCCGAGGCCGCCGCCACCGGCGAATTGACGGTGTGCGCCGGCAGCTGCGGGCCGGGCAACCTGCACTTGATCAATGGCCTGTTCGACTGCCATCGCAACCACGTGCCGGTGCTGGCCATTGCTGCGCAAATCCCCTCCTCCGAAATCGGCTTGAACTACTTTCAGGAAACCCATCCCCAGGAGCTGTTCAAGGAGTGCAGCCACTTTATCGAGTTGGTGACCAACCCTGCGCAAATGCCCCAAGTGCTGCACCGCGCGATGCGCTCGGCGATTCTTAACCGTGGCGTGGCGGTGGTCGTCATTCCAGGCGACGTGTCGTTGCTGGAAGTGGAAAACACCCTCAAGCCATGGCCGGCCCTGCACGCGCCGCGCACCTTGCCGGCGGAACAGGACCTGCAACGCCTCAGCGAAATCCTGCAGAGCAGCGAGAAAGTCACCTTGCTGTGCGGCAGCGGTTGCGCCGGTGCCCATGACCAGGTCGTGGCCCTGGCCGATGCCCTTGGCGCACCGGTGGTGCACGCGTTGCGCGGCAAAGAACATGTGGAATGGGACAACCCGTTTGACGTCGGCATGACCGGCTTGATCGGGTTCAGCTCGGGTTACCACGCCATGCTCAACTGCGACACGCTGATCATGCTCGGCACCGACTTTCCCTACCGCCAGTTCTACCCGACCGACGCAAAAATTATCCAGGTCGACCGTAATCCGCAGGCGCTCGGGCGTCGGGCCACGCTGGACCTGGGCATCGCCGCCGACGTCAGCGAAACCATCAACGCGCTGCTGCCACGCTTGACGCGCAAAACCGATCGCAGCTTTCTCGAGACTTCGCTTAAGCATTACGAAAAAGCCCGCCAAGGCCTGGACGACCTGGCGGAACCCTCAAAGGCCGACCGGCCGATCCACCCACAGTACGTTGCACGCTTGCTCAGTGAGTTGGCGGACGACGATGCCATCTTCACGGCCGACGTCGGCTCGCCCACCGTGTGGGCCGCGCGCTACCTGAAGATGAACGGCAAGCGCCGCCTGATCGGCTCGTTCAATCACGGTTCGATGGCGAATGCGATGCCTCAGGCCATCGGCGCTCAGGCGGCCTTTCCCGGACGCCAAGTGATTTCGATGTCCGGCGACGGCGGTTTCGCCATGCTGATGGGCGATTTCATCTCGTTGGCGCAACTGAAACTGCCGGTAAAAGTCATCGTGTTCGATAACTCCTCACTGGGTTTCGTCGCCATGGAAATGAAAGCCGCCGGCTACCTCGACACCGGTACCGAGCTGAAAAACCCGGACTTTGCGGCCATGTCCAACGCCATGGGCATCCTGGGCATCCGTGTGGAGCAATCCGAAGACCTCGAGCCGGCCCTGCGTCGCGCCCTGGCCCATGACGGCCCGGTGCTGGTGGACGTGGTCACGGCAACGCAGGAACTGGTCATGCCGCCGAGCATCAAGCTGGAACAGGCCAAGGGTTTCAGCCTGTACATGCTCAAGGCAGTGATGAGCGGGCGTGGCGACGAAGTGATCGAGCTGGCGCGCACCAACTGGTTGCGCTGAGCTTCAGTCGCGCCGGGCAGCGCCATAGCGGAGCACCACCTGGGTGACGACCTCGACCATGCGCGGGTCGGCGTCCGGCGCGCTGAACAGGCGAAACTCGGCATCGGGCAATGCGGGCAACCCGTGCTCGGCGCCGAGGACCGCCAAGCCTGGGCCCACTTGGCTTTGCGCCATCGGGGCCACGGCAAAACCGGCCGATGCCGCGGCGTGCAACGCCGCATAGCTGGCGCACTGCATGGCCGTACGCTGAGCAATTCCAGCTTGGGCAAGCCGTGACAGCGCCGCCTCGCGGTACGGACAGGGCTCGGGAAACAAGGCCAGTGGCAACGGCGTCGGCAATGCCGCCAGCGGTTGCATAGACCAGGCCCACACCAACGGTTCGCGCCATAACGCCAGGCCCGGCTCGCTGGACTCGCACAACGATCCCACCACCACATCCAGCTCGCCCTGTTTCATCAAACTCAGCAACGAACCGGGGATGCCCACCTGCACGCTGATATGCAGGCCAGGGTACTGCGCGGCAACGTCCTGCAGCTCCCGCAGCAAACGCGCCTCTGCGAACTCCTCCGACACACCTACGCGAAGGCTTCCTTCAAACGCCGAACGCGTCAGTTCTGCCCATGCATCACGATGCAGCGCCAGGATGCCGCGCGCATAGGCGATCAACCGCTGACCATCCGGCGTCAACTGTTGGGAACGCGTGGTGCGCGTCAGCAGCGGTTTGCCGACCTGTTCTTCGAGGCGGCGTAAATGCCCGCTGACGGCCGATTGCGTCAGGTGCAGGCGCTCACCGGCGCGGCTGAAGCCGCCCTCGTCCACGACCGCGACGAAGGTCTTGAGCAGCAAGGCATCAAACATATTCTGATAGGTGATCAATAGACGAGGGAAATACGATTTATATTTCATCGAGCGCTATGTTGCAATGTTCAGGTCATCATTCCCGAGGCCTGTCATGACCACTCTTCTGCACATTGAATGCTCGCCGCGCAAACAGCGCTCTGCGTCGCTGGAAATCGCCCGACAATTCATCGCGCGTTATCAGCACAACGCCCCGGACACCCGCGTGGTGACGCTGGACCTTTGGGCTCTGGACCTGCCGGAGTTCGATGGCCCGATCATGGAGGCCAAATATGCCGGCCTCAGCGGCACAGCATTGACCGAGGAACAGGCGGCAGCCTGGGACGCGCTGAGATCGCTGGCGGCCCATCTGCATCAGGCCGACTTGCTGGTGTTCTCGGTGCCGCTGTGGAATTTCGCGCTGCCCTACAAGCTCAAGCACTTTATCGACGTGGTTTCGCAGAAAGGCGTGCTGTTCGAGTTCAGCCCGGAGCATGGCTTGCGCGGGTTGCTGCATGACAAAACGGCGGTGAATGTGTATGCGCGGGGCATGGATTTTTCAGCGCCTGACGCACAGGCGATGGACTTTCAGAAACCGTACATGGAGGCCTGGCTCGGGTTTATCGGCGTGACCGATGTGCACTCGCTGTCTGTGGAAAAAACTATCTTGGGGCCGCAAGTGGATCAGGCGTCTCGCCAGGCAGCCACCGAGCAGGCCCTGGCGCTGGCAGACCGCCTCGCTTGACCACGGGGCGGCGGCAGGCGCCAGCTTGCCGGCGAAGGCGATGTGATTGGCAGCGCCAGGCGTGAGGGCCAATCGCCGGCAGGCAGGTTCCTACACGGGCAGACGCATCAGGCGGACTGCTTTTCTACCCACTTGCCGTAGGCGTCGATAAACGCCTGCAGGAACGGCCTGGTCTTTTCCGAGAGTTTTCCTGCGTCATCAAACACGCTGCCCGCGCCCCCCAGGTACGCTTCCGGTTGCTGCATGCACGGCACATCAAGGAACACCAGCGACTGGCGCAGGTGATGGTTGGCGCCGAAGCCGCCAATCGCTCCGGGCGACACACTGATGACCGCCCCCGGTTTGCCGCCCCAGACACTTTGCCCGTAAGGACGAGACCCTACGTCAATGGCATTCTTCAACGGTGCGGGCACGGAACGGTTGTATTCGGGCGTCACAAACAACACCGCGTCGGATGAGCGTACTTGCTGACGGAAACTACTGTAGGCTGCGGGCGGCGATGCTCCCTCGAGGTCTTCGTTGTAGAGCGGCAAATCGCCAATTTCCACAATGTTCAATTTGAGAGTGGCAGGGGCCAGATCGGCCAGGGCCAGGGCGACCTTGCGGTTGATCGAGTCTTTTCTCAAGCTGCCAACCAGGACGGCAATCGTGTAGACCTTGCTCATGGAGGTTTTCCCGACGTTTGACTAAGGAGCTTGCAGTTATAAAGTCTTCGCCGCAGGTTCACCAGAAGGTTTTGATAATTCCGCAGACGTTTGCCGAGCAGTGACTTGCGTAGGAAGACTCTGAAAACATCAGCGAATAGTATTTTTTTTCCATAGGTAAACTACCCCGCTCCATGACGGTCTACAGAACCGCAAATCGAGTGTTTATCTCCAGAGGTTCTAAACAGATGGCTGCAGTACTTGTCGGACAGTTCCATGCCAGAGACGCGGAAGGACGCGTGTATTCGGTGCATGAGTTCCAGGAATCCAACCCGGTGCAAGGCGACCTGGCTGGCTCGGCGCCTACCACTACCTACAAGCTGGCCATTGGCGATCGTGTAGAGAAACTGGAAGGCGATGAATTCAAATTGATCCAGTCGGGGACCATTATCGTCCGCGAATCGCAAACGACCCTCGCGTCATAAGATCTCGGCTTATCGACCTGCTCAGTCCTGGCCATTGATGGCATTGACTGGGCTGGGTGATCACGGCCGGCGTAGCTGCGTGACTTCAACGCCCTGCTCGCCCTCCACCTGCTTGAGCGTCACCATCAAACGCCCCCGCTCGCCCTCAACCGCATACAGCGAACGCTTGTAGCCCGGCGCGCCGTTAGCGGGATAGGCCACCACCTGCCTGATCAACACGACCTCCAGCACCGCCCCCACCTGCGCATCCACCTGTTCCTGGGAACGGATAAACGCCTCGAGTGCGCGGCTTTCCGGCGTGTGTTCATCGTGATTATCGAAGAGATAAGCAGCCACGCACCCCACGGTCACCAGCACCAGGAGTTGCTTGGCCATTACCCCGAAGAAACGTGAGGGAATAGGCATTCGAGACCAGACCTGTTTTTGTTGTATTGGTCGTTATTGATCAGCGCAGCCATTCTAATCAGGTCGATGACTAATGCCAGATGAATCAGTTGTCGCCGTAGGTAATGTCCTTGTTATCGCCGACCCCGCCCAGCGTGCGGTCCTTGCCGAACGAAAACAGGTCGAACGCCGTGTTGGGCTGCGTCGCCGGGTAGTGGTACTGATAGGCAACGCCCCACGGGTCGGTCAACAACTCGTCACTGACATAGGGCCCTTTCCACTTGGCGTCTTGCGCAGGTGGCGTGGTCAACGCCTCCAGACCTTCCTCATCGGTGGGGTAGCGACCCGTGTCTTGGTGAAACTGTTCGACCGCCTTGCCCAGCTCGGCCACCTGGGCCTTGGCCGTCGCGATCTCTGCCAGCGTCACATCACCAAACAAGCGCGGCCCCACCGCCAGGGCCAGCAAGCCAATGATGACCAGTACCACCAGCACCGCCCAGCGTGTAAAACCCTGCTGGGGTTGCGGTTTGCCTGTGACTGCGGTGTATCCGGGCATTGGAAGGGCTCCCTGTTGAACCTCGGTTGATACGCTCTTTATATGACCCGCTCGTTGCAGCGCGCGCAAGGTGAACGTTAGACGACTCGCATCAAGGCCCGCGCTGTTTTTTTCCCAGCCATTGAATCCCCGCCCCACTGACCCTAGACTCCGGCGATGCGTTTACGTCATATCGAAGTGATTCAGGCCATCTTGCAGACCGGACACCTCGGCACGGCCGCCGAGTGGTTGCAACTTCCCGTGGGCGATGTAGACGCAACGCTCAAGGATGCCGAGCAGCAACTGGGCTTCATGCTGTTTGCCAGTGTGCGCGGGCGTTTGCAAGCGACGCGCGAAACACTCGAGCTGCAGGCACACATCAGTCACCTCTATGAGGCGCTGGAGCCGGTGCAACGCCTGGCCAGCCGCTTGAAACTCCATCACGCTCCGGCCTTGCGCGCGCTGTGCACCCCGCCGCTGGCCAATCAGTTGTTGCCGCAAAGCATCGCCGTACTGCGCCGGCGCTTCCAGGACACGCCGTGCAACCTGTCGAGCCAGCCGACCCGCGAGATCGTCAGAAGCCTGCTGCTGCACGAAGCCGATGTGGGCCTGAGCCTGCATGACCCGCAACACCCGCAAATCCAGAGCAGCGTGCTGGCCGAGGGCAAGCTGCAATTGCTCGCCCCCCATGGCTGGCTGAAACCCAAACAAAAGTACATCGCCTTGCAGGACCTGGCCGGGCAATCGCTGATCGGGCTTGAAGGGCATGACCCGTTGAGCCGCTTGCTGGACGCCAAGCTGCAGGCCCTGCGCCCGCTGCCGGTGGTGCAGACGCGGGTGCAGACCTACCAGATGATGCGCAGCATGGTGGAAGCCGGCGAAGGCCTGGCGATTGTCGACCCGTTCACCGCGTCCGGTGCGCGCGAGGCTGGCCTGGATGCTTGCCCGGTGTCGCCGCCGATCATGGTCAGCTTGTACGCGCTGACTCTCAAGGACGCGGAGACGTCACCGGCACTCAATGCGTTGCTGGACATTGTCACGCAGAAGGCCGATAGCCTGCTGGTGAGTTAAACCTGTTCGAGCTCGGTCTTGAACAACCGGTACCAGAAAATCGCCACTTCACGGGTCTGCGGATCGATGCCGCGATAACGCAGCTGATCAATCCCGCCCATGACATAGCCGCAACGCTCATACAGACGACAGGCGCCGAGGTTGTTGTTCTGGGTTTCCAGCATCATGCCCGGCAGGTTTTTCTTGCGACTCCAGAACTGCGCCACGTCCAGCAAGGCCTTGGCCACCCCATGACGGCGCGCAGGCAAGGCCACCGCCAGTTCGTCGACGTGGGCAAAGCCGTTCCAGTTGGTGCTGACCACGATATGCCCCACCGCACGGTCATCCAGGTACGCCATGAAGATCGCGCTGTCAGGCGCATCGCGAAAACTGGCGAACTCTTCCGGGTCGATGCCATAACACTTACGGTACGGCAGGATGCGTTCAACGGCCCACTGGTCGACGCGTTTGCCCATCTCCGGCACGCCGTAGGCACTGACCTCAAAACTGAAATCATTGCCCCACACGTAGGCATCAAAACCTTCATCGGCGACCCGTACGCTGAGCCCCGGGTACTTCGGGTTCATTACAGCTTGCATAAACATCCTTTACCCTTTGATGCAATCGACGGTGTAACAACGACCACCGCCGTCGTCTTCGTGTTGCAACCCATGAACATCGGCGACAAAACCGGGAAAACTGCTATCGAACGTCCTCGCGAACGCCAGGTAGTCAATGATCGATCGTGTCGACTCGGTAAAGCGCTCACCCGGCATGATCAACGGAATGCCCGGCGGATAAGGCACCAGCATCACGGCTGCGATGCGACCTGGCAAGGCGTCAATCGACACCGCCTCCACTTCACCCCTGACCAACTGGTCGTAGGCGTCAGCCGGTTTCATCGCGATTTGCGGCAACACCGTGTACATGCGCTTGAGGTGTTTGGCCGTGGCATTGCTGCGATAACAGCCGTGCAACTGGTCACACAGGTCGCGCAAACCGAGGTTCTGATAGCGTGCCGGCCCTTGTTTAAACACCGAGGGCAAGCAACTGGCCAGGCTGACATTGGCGTCGTAATTGCGCTTGAACTCCAGCAGTTCGGTGAGCAAGGTACTCCATTTGCCTTTGGTGATGCCCATGGAAAACAGCACAAGGAAGGAATACAGGCCGGTTTTTTCCACCACCAACCCGCGCTCCCAGAGGAACTTGCTGACCACCGCGGCGGGAATCCCGCAGTCGCTCAAGGCGCCGCCGGCGTTCAGGCCGGGCATCACCAGGGTCACTTTGATCGGGTCAAGCAGCACATAGTCTTCGGCCACATCGCCAAATCCGTGCCAGTCGTCCTGCGGATGCAACAGCCAGTCCGCGGTGACAACTCGATCGATACCCGCCACCGAGGGCGGTTGCCAGATAGAGAACCACCAGTCCTCGGCGGCGATGTGCTGGCGCAGGTTGGCCAGGGCGCGCCGAAAACTCAACGCCTCATCAAACATTTCCTGCAGCAGTGAACGCCCGGCGGGGCCTTCCATCATCGCCGAGGCCACGTCCAGCGACGCGATGATGCTGTACTGCGGCGAGGTGGAGATATGCATCATGAACGCTTCGTTGAAACGATCACGGTCCAGCTGCCGCGCGCCGCCGTCCTGCACATGAATCATCGAGGCCTGGCTGAAGGCCGCCAGCAGCTTATGGGTTGAGTGCGTGGTAAACACCAGAGGGCTGTCGGGCGTGCGTGAAGTGCCCATGCCGTAACGCCCGGCAAAGAACTCGTGAAACGCCGCGTAGGCGTACCAGGCCTCGTCAAAATGCAACACCTCGACACTGTTGCCCAATTGTTGCTTGATCAGCTCGGCGTTGTAGCACAGGCCGTCATAGGTGGAGTTGGTGACCACCGCCATCTTCACTTTCGGTGGTCGGCCACGCGTCAGAGGGCTGGCTGCAATTTTGGCGCGGATCGACTCGGGGCTGAACTCGCTCAAGGGGATCGGGCCGATGATCCCCAGTTCGTTGCGTTCCGGGCACAGGTACAGCGGGATCGCACCGGTCATGATGATCGAGTGCAGCACCGACTTGTGGCAGTTGCGGTCCACCAGCACCAGGTCGTCACGGCCGACCATGGAGTGCCAGACGATCTTGTTGGCCGTGGAGGTGCCGTTGATCACAAAGAACGTATGATCGGCGCCAAAGTTACGCGCGGCGCGGGCTTCGGCTTCGGCCAAGGGCCCGGTGTGATCGAGCAGCGAGCCGAGTTCCGGCACCGACACGGACAAGTCCGAACGCAGCGTGTTTTCGCCGAAAAACTGATGAAACGCCTGCCCCACCGGGCTTTTACGATACGCCACGCCGCCGCCATGGCCGGGCGTGTGCCAGGAGTAATTGGAGTCAGCGGTGTGTTGCACCAGGGCTTTGAAGAAAGGCGGCAGCAAGCCATCCAGATAAGTGCGCGCCGCGCGAGCCACTTGTCGCGCCAGAAACGGCACGGTGTCTTCAAACAGATAAAGAATGCCGCGCAGCTGGTTGAGCTCACTCATGGCATCGGCGGGCGCGTTTTCCAGCGTGACTTGCTCGCCCAGGGCAAAGATCGGCAGGCTGGGCGCCCGCACCCGCGCCAGGCGGATCAGTTCGACCATGTTTTGCAGCAAGTGGGTATTTTCCCCGGCACCTTCAGCGGCGATCAACATACACGCCAGCCCGTGATGGGTAGAAGCCACCAGGCGGCCCTCGGCGTAATCCACTGCAGAAAAAATACTGAAGCCTTCCTGTTCCAGCTCGTGGGCGATGCCTCGAACCCGGTCACCGGCAACGGTGTCGGCCTTGATATCACGGTGCACAATCAGAACAGGAAACTTCAGGTCTTTGTACATGAGTGCGGGCAGTCCCCAGGGCTATGTACTCAGGGTAGAAGCTGGGAGCGGATGTGGCGAATGAAGATTTCCAAGGCGCTGCAAATCAACAGTGGGAGCTGGCTTGCCTGCGATGACGGTGGATCAGTCACAGATATGTTGGCTGGCCTACCGCTATCGCAGGCAAGCCAGCTCCCACATTTTTTAACCGTGTTCGACCGAGGCTATTGCTGGGTCAGCTGCGACCACAACGCCGGCGCGCCCGCCGACTTGGCAATCGCTTCCAGCCGCGCCGCGTGCTCAGCCAGATCCTGCTCACTGGCACGGATGATGGTGGTCGGCTTGCGATCAGCCGGCAGGCGGCGGATTTCCGAAGGGCGATTACCCGAGCCCTCTGCCGAGCCAGTGCCGTCGGAGGCGTTACCGGCCAGGGACAGGCTGGTTTGCCCGCCGGTCATGGTCAGGTAAACGTCGGCCAGAATCTCGGAGTCGAGCAAGGCGCCGTGGAGTTCACGGCCAGAGTTGTCGACGCCGTAGCGTTTGCACAAGGCATCCAGGCTGTTGCGCTGGCCCGGGTGACGCTCGCGCGCCATCATCAAGGTGTCGAGGATCGAGCAATGCCGGGAAATATCCGCACGCTCGGTCTGCCCCATCAGGGCAAATTCGTTATTGATGAAGCCGACGTCGAACGCCGCGTTATGGATGATCAGCTGGGCGCCGTTGATGAATTCGAAAAATTCGTCGGCCACTTCGGCGAAGCGCGGCTTGCCCTTGAGGAACTCGTCGGTGATGCCGTGGACGCCGATCGCGCCCTCGTCACTGTCACGATCCGGTTGCAGGTAGACGTGGAAGTGACGCCCGGTAAGACGGCGACCCATCAATTCGACACAGCCGATTTCGATGATCCGGTGACCATCGGTCACCGGCATGCCGGTGGTTTCGGTATCGAGTACAACAGATCGGATGGCCATCTGGGTTCAGCTCTCAACGGTGGTATGCACTGTGGTGTGCGTCAAAGGGCGCGATGTTAACACGTCAGTCGGCTCAGCTCTGTTTGTAGCCGCGCACTTCGTCCACACCCCGGTTGGCCAACTGGTCGGCGCGCTCGTTGCCGGGGTGACCGATATGCCCACGCACCCATTTCCAGGTGATGTTATGGCGATTGCATTGCTCATCGAGCAACTGCCAGAGGTCGGCGTTCTTAACCGGTTCCTTGGCCGCGGTTTTCCAGCCGCGCTTTTTCCAGTTGACCATCCACTCGTTGATGCCCTTCATCACGTACTGCGAGTCGGTCACCAACAGCACGTCACAACGGCGCTTGAGCTCTTCCAGGCCACGAATGGCCCCCATCAGCTCCATGCGGTTGTTGGTGGTATTGGCTTCGCCGCCCCACAATTCCTTCTCCACGCCCTTGCACACCAGCAAGGCGCCCCAGCCGCCGGGGCCGGGGTTGCCTTTGCAGGCGCCATCGGTGAAGAGTTCTACGCTATCGGTCATCGGTTGCATCCATCAAAACGGGCTGGCGATCATCGACCGACAGTATCCCGAGGCCGAAAAATTCGGCGGTCATCAAAAAAGAGGTTTACGGTTCGCTTTGCTTGCGATTGACCTTGGCCATCGGCATCGGCACCAGCTTGCCCATGGGCTGGCGCTGCACCTGACGCACCGGCCGCAGCCCGACCACGATCTTGCGCGCGACCAATAAATAGAAGCCGCCGCCCGACAATTGCCAGGCGCCCGTCCGGCGCTCCCAGCCCGCCAGACGGCCTTGCCACTTGGCCGACGCAAGCGGCGGACGATAGCACCCGAAGCGGCGTTTCTCCAGCGCAAAGCCCAGCAGGTTCAGCCAGTCGCCCACCCGCGACGGCGAGATGCAGCGTGCCTGGCGCAGGCCATCATGGGCGAACACATGGCGAAGACCCCAGCTGCTCCAGGGGTTGATGCCGACAATCAGCAAATGGCCCCCCGGGCGCACACTGCTGGCGGCTTCGCGCAACAAACCATGGGGCGACAGGCAAAAATCCAGGCCATGCTGCAACACCACCACGTCGGCGGCGTGCTCGCTCAAAGGCCAGGCCTGCTCCTCGCAGACGATCTCCACACCCGGCAACGGCGCACCGAGGCGCACATTGCGCTGCACCTGAGGCGCAGAAGGCGGCGTCTGCGCAGACGGGCCGTAGTGCACCAGATAGCCACCAAAGAACCGGCCTAGCTCGTCTTCGAGCATGCGCCGTTCTTCATCCAGCAAAAATTGCCCGATCGGCCCGGACAGCCATTCACGGGCTGCGCCGATCAGGGCCAGCCACTCAGGATCGGCCTGGGCGAACGCTTTATCAGTCATTGCATTCTCCAACTCGCCTAGACGTTCTAAGATGCACCAATGTGTTCAGCTTGGCGAATCGAAGAATGATACAGATCAGTGCCCTACCCGCCTTCACCGACAACTACATCTGGTTGTTACAAGACCCGCAAACCCTGCGCTGCGCCGTGGTCGACCCCGGCGATGCCGCGCCGGTGCTGGCCTGGCTCGAACAAAATCCGCAGTGGGCCCTCAGCGACATCCTGATCACCCACCATCACCATGATCATGTCGGCGGCGTCGAGCAACTCAAACGTGTGACAAACGCCAAGGTCTACGGGCCGGCAAACGAGAACATCCCGGCACGGGACGTCGCGTTGCAGGACAACGACCGTGTCAGCGTACTGGGCCTGGACTTCGACATTTATAGCGTGCCGGGCCATACCCTCGGCCATATCGCCTTTTACCATCAAGGCTTGCTGTTCTGTGGCGACACGCTGTTTGCCGCCGGCTGCGGCCGTCTGTTCGAAGGCACGCCGCAACAGATGTACACCTCGCTGGAACGCCTCGCCGCCCTGCCAGCCGAGACCCTGGTGTACTGCACCCACGAATACACACAAAGTAACCTCAAATTTGCCCAGGCGGTGGAGCCTGACAACGCCGATATTGCCGAACGGGTCGAGCAGGTCAAGCAATTGCGGGCCCACGGCGAGATGACGTTGCCGTCCAACCTCGCCCTGGAAAAACGTACTAACCCTTTTTTGCGTACCGCCGAAACATCCGTTAAACAAAAAGCGGACGAACGGAATGGGCGCGATAACCGCTCTGGGGCCGAGGTGTTTGCTAGCTTGAGGGCGTGGAAAGATAAGTTCTAAGCGGATGCAATCTGATACGGATTTTCTGAATGGTTGACCGGAACCAAAGCGCTTTCTAGAATCGCCCGACATTTTTGCCCGGAACTTACTTCCAGCCAATGTCGTCATCTATTCGTAAATCCATTTCTTCAGACGCATTGACCCGCCTGGCTCAAGCCGTGGCGGTGGCTGTGTCCGCTACTCTGGCGGGCTGCCAATCGACTCATTTCGCTGCACAATCCACCGTGCAACCCAAACCCAATCTTGCCGCCAAGATCAAGCAAAAACCTATTTGGCTCTCAGAGAAGCCCAGCCCCGAAGTGCCCCAGGATGTCTGGGAACGCATGCGACGGGGCTTTCAATTGCAGGACGGCCTGGGCGTCAACCCGCGCATCGAGCAACAGCGTTTGTGGTTCGCCAGCAACCCGTCCTTTTTGGAGAACGCCGGAGAACGCGGCAGCCTCTACATTCATTACATCGTCGAACGCCTTGAAGAACGCAACATGCCCCTGGAGCTGGCGCTGCTGCCAGTGATTGAAAGTGCCTACAACCCAATGGCCTACTCGCGCAGCGATGCAGTCGGCTTGTGGCAGTTCATTCCCTCCACCGGGCGCTACTTCAACCTGCGCCAGACCCGCGCCTACGACGGGCGCCGCGACATCACCGCCTCCACCACCGCCGCCCTGGACTACCTGACACGTCTGCATGACATGTTCAACGGCGACTGGCTGCTGGCCCTGGCGGCGTACAACGCCGGGGAAGGCACGGTCAGCCGGGCCATCGAGCGTAACGAAAAGCTCGGCCTGCCGACCGACTACTGGAACCTGCCCCTGCCCCAGGAAACCAAGGACTACGTGCCCAAGTTCCTGGCATTGTCCCAAGTGGTGCTGGCCCCCGAGGCCTATGGCGTCAACCTGAGCCCGATCGCCAACACCCCGTACTTCGAAGTGGTTGAAGTCAAGCAAAGCATGGACCTGTCACGGGTTGCCGCGCTGGCTGAAATCGATGAAGACGAACTGTTCCAGCTCAACCCGGCCCTGAAACAACGCACCACCCTCGACGGCCCTCAGCACCTGCTGGTGCCGAGTTCCAAGGCGCATCTGCTCACCAGCACGCTTTCGATGATGAAGCCCGAAGAACTGCTGGCCATGCGCCCGAAAAAGCAGGTGTTCGACGAAGTTGAGACCGCGCGCGTGGCCGGGCGCAGCCGCAGCTACAAAGTGCGCAGTGGCGACAACCTCACGCTGATCGCCAAGGCGAACAGGGTCGATGTGCATGACCTGCAGCGCTGGAACAAGCTCAACGGCCAGGCCCTCAAGGTCGGCCAGACCCTGGTGATGCAGGACACGCGCAAGCTGGTGGCCAAGGCTGACAGCAAGAAGCCGGTGCAATACAAGGTCAAAAAAGGCGACTCGCTGTACATCGTCGCCAAGCGCTTCAACGTTGAGATGCAACACCTCAAGCGTTGGAACCCGCGCACCGGCCAGGCACTCAAGCCAGGCCAGATGCTGGTGGTTTCCGGGCCAAGGTAAACCTGCATAAACGCTGGCCCGTGTGGGAGCTGGCTTGCCTGCGATGCAAACACCTCGGTGCATCAGTTGCACCGAGTTGATGCTATCGCGGGCAAGCCGCTCCCACATTTGTTCTGCACACTGTTCAATACCTTATCAGCCCCTGACCAGGAGCTTTCCAACAGCCTTTTTCCAGCCGGAACAAGCTGTTACTGTACCGATCATAAAGCCCAAGCCGCCTGGATCGGATCTCTGACTTGAAGCGTCCCCTCCTTCTACTAATAAGTCTGGCCTTGAGCTTTGAGGCGAACGCGACGATTACCGAGAGCCACGGTTATACGCAGTTCGGCACACTCAAGTACCCGGCCAAATTCACCCACTTCGATTGGGTAAACCCTGCAGCGCCAAAAGGCGGGACACTGCGGGTCATGGCATTTGGCACCTTCGATACGCTCAACCCCTACACCTTCAAGGGCTCAAGCCCGGTTTCCACGCCCAATTTCCTGCAATACGGCGTCAATGAGCTGAACGAGCCGTTGATGGTCGGCACCGGCCAGTACGCGCCGTCCGGCGACGAACCCACCTCCAGCTACGGGCTGATCGCCCAGTCGGTGGAATACAGCGAAGACCGCAGTTGGGTGGTGTTCAACCTGCGCCCCGAAGCACGTTTCCACGATGGCAAGCCGATCACCGCCTATGACGTGGCGTTTTCCTATCGCACCCTGCTGACCGAAGGCCACCCGCAATACCGCACCAACCTGCAGGAAGTGGCGCGGGTCGATATCCTCAACCGCCATCGCATTCGCTTTGTGTTCAAGCGCGCCGGCAACCCGCTGCTGATCCTGCGCCTGGGCGAACTGCCGGTATTGCCCCAGCACTACTGGAAAAACCGCGACTTCAAGGCCACGACCTTTGAGCCACCGTTGGGCAGCGGGCCCTATCGCATCACTAAGGTCACGCCTGGCCGGCAGTTGGTGTTCGAGCGGGTCAAGGATTACTGGGGCAAAGACCTGCCGGTGAACCAGGGTTTCTACAACTACGACAACGTCGAAGTGGAGTTCTACCGCGACAGCGACGTGGCGTTCGAAGCTTTCAAGGCCGGCGAATTCGATATCTATATCGAGCACCAGGCCAAGAACTGGGCCACCGGCTATAACTTCCCGGCGGTCAACCGCGGCGACGTGATCAAGGCGCAGATCGCCCATCAGATCCCGACCCAGAGCCAGGGCCTGTTCATGAACACGCGGCGGCCGACCTTTGCCCAGACCAAGGTGCGCGAGGCCCTGGGGTTGATGTTCGACTTTGAATGGACCAACCGCACCCTGTTCAGCAGCGCCTACAAACGCACCCTGAGTTACTACCCCAACAGCGAGTTTTCCGCGACTGGCGTGCCGGTGGGCCATGAGTGGCTGATGCTCTCGCCGTACCGCGACCAGCTGCCGCCCAACCTGTTTACGCAAGCCTTCAGCCTGCCGCAGACCGACGGTCGCGGCATTCCGCGCGACACCCTGCGCCGCGCCCTGGCGTTGCTGGGCGAAGCCGGCTGGAGGCTGTCGGGACAGCGTCTGCTCAACAGTGACGGGCAACCGCTGCGCTTCGAGATCCTGCTGGTCAACCCGAACCTGGAGCGCATCCTGCAGCCGTATGTCGAGAACCTCATCAGCATCGGCATCGACGCACGCCTGCGTACCGTTGACCGCGCGCAATACAAACAGCGCCTGGATCAGTTCGACTTCGACATGATCCTGATCACCCTCAACCAGACCTTGAGCCCGGGCCTTGAGCAGTGGCAGTACTTCCACTCCAGCCAGGCCGGTATCAAGGGCAGCAAGAACTACGCCGGCATCGCCAACCCGGTGGTCGACCGCCTGCTGGAACAACTGCTGGCGGCGCAGACCCGCGAAGAACAACTGGCCGCCGGCCGCGCGCTGGACCGGGTGCTGCTGTGGCAGCACTACAGTATTCCCAACTGGTACCTCAACTATCATCGCTTGGCGTACCGCAACCGGTTCGCCTTTGTCACCACGCCGCCTTACAGCCTGGGCCTGAGCGCGTGGTGGCTGAAAGCTTCGGAGAAAGCCCAATGATGAATTTGCGCAACGCATTCCTGAGCGGCCTGTTGCTGTGCAGCGCGGCCAACGCCGCGCCGCAACACGCGTTGACCCTCTACAACGAGCCGCCCAAGTACCCCGCCGACTTCAAGCACTTCGACTACGTAAACCCCGACGCGCCCAAGGGCGGCACCTTTCGCGAATCGAGCATGGGCGGCTTCGACAGCCTCAACCCCTACATCAGCAAGGGTGTGCCCGCAGACAACCTGCCGTTGATCTACGACACCCTGGCCATGCAAAGCCTGGACGAGCCTGTGACTGAATACGGGCTGGTGGCCGGCAAGATCGAAAAGGCCCCCGACAACAGCTGGGTGCGGTTCTACCTGCGCCCCGAAGCGCGCTTTCACGATGGGCACCCGATCCGCGCCGAAGACGTCGTCTTCACCTTCCAGACCTTGCTCAAGGACGGCTCGCCGCTCTACCGCACCTACTACGCCGACGTCGATGAAGTGGTGGCCGAAGACCCGCTGCGCGTGCTGTTCAAGTTCAAGCGCACCAACAACCGTGAGTTGCCACTGATCCTCGGCCAGTTGCCGGTATTGCCCAAGCATTTTTGGGCCACCCGTGACTTTGCCAAGGGCAACCTGGAAATACCGCTGGGCAGCGGGCCGTACAAGGTGGCGCAGGTCAAGGCCGGGCGCATGGTTCGCTATGAGCGCGTGAAGGATTACTGGGCCAAGGACCTGCCGGTCACCCAGGGTTTCTACAACTTCGATAACCGCATCACTGACTATTACCGCGACAGCACCGTGGCGCTCGAAGCCTTGAAAGCCGGGCAATTCGACTACTGGCTGGAATTCAGCGCGAAGAACTGGGCCAACGCCTACAACATCCCGGCCGTCACCCAGGGAAGGCTGATCAAGGAAGAAATCCCCAACGGCAACCCCACCGGCATGCAGGGTTTTGTGTTCAACACACGCAAGCCGATGTTTCAGGATGTGCGGGTGCGCAAGGCGATCAGCCTGCTGCTGGATTTCGAGTGGAGCAACAAACAGCTGTTCAACG
The DNA here is from genome assembly GCF_047943075.1 of Pseudomonas sp. NFX183. Classification (NCBI taxonomy): domain Bacteria; kingdom Pseudomonadati; phylum Pseudomonadota; class Gammaproteobacteria; order Pseudomonadales; family Pseudomonadaceae; genus Pseudomonas; species Pseudomonas sp. NFX183. The sequence continues at coordinate 6,043,451 of NZ_CP181333.1, forward strand.
GCGCGTACACGCGTACACGCAGTTACTTTGAAAACTCGGAAATGGCCGCCACCGGCCTGCCGGGCCCGGATGAAACGGCAATCCTGGAGCCGTTTCGCGACAAACTTCCCGCCGAAGTCTTCACCCAGGCGTTCGAGCCTGCCAAGACCGATGGCAGCGGCATGATCCGCACCCAGCAGCGCGAGGCCTACCAGTTGCTGCAAGAAGCCGGCTGGAAGATCGTCGACGACAAAATGGTCGACACCACCGGCACACCGGTGACCATCGAGTTTCTGCTGACCCAGACCGACTTCGAACGCGTATTGCTGCCGTTCAAACGCAACCTGGCGGACCTGGGCATCAATCTGGTGATCCGCCGCGTTGACGTCTCGCAGTACATCAACCGCCTGCGCTCTCGCGACTTCGACATGCTGGTGGGCAGTTTCCCGCAGTCGACCTCACCGGGTAACGAACAACGCGAATTCTGGGCCTCTTCCAGTGCCGACAAACCCGGCAGCCGCAACTACATGGGCCTCAAGGACCCGGTCATCGACCAACTGGTCGAACAGCTGATCGATGCAGACTCGCGCAAAAGCCTGGTGGCCCACGCCAAAGCCCTCGACCGGGTCTTGCAGTTCGGCTACTACGTGATCCCCAACTGGCACATCAAAACCTTCCGCGTGGCCTATTGGGATCACCTGGGCCACCCCAAAGTCCCGCCACGCTACGACGTCGGCATCGCCACCTGGTGGGCCAAACCTGACGTAAAACCAGCCGTTACCCTGGACACAAGCGCCGATCCGGCGAGCGGAGGCGATTAAATGCTGGCTTATATTGTTCGCCGCCTGTTGCTGATCATCCCCACGCTGTTCGGGATTTTGCTGATCAACTTCATCATCATCCAGGCCGCTCCCGGTGGCCCGGTGGAACAGATGATCGCCAAGCTCGAAGGGTTTGAAGGCGCCACCAGCCGTATCGCCGGCGGCGGCGCCGAAGTGTCGGTGGCCGGTTCCAGCTACCGCGGCGCCCAGGGCCTGGACCCGACGCTGATCAAGGAAATCGAGAAGATGTACGGCTTCGACAAATCGGCGCCGGAACGTTTGTGGATCATGGTCAAGAACTACGCCCGGCTGGATTTCGGCGACAGCTTCTTCCGTGACGCCAAAGTCATCGACCTGATCAAGGAAAAGATGCCGGTGTCCATTTCCCTCGGGTTATGGAGCACGCTGATCATGTACCTGGTGTCGATTCCGCTGGGGATCGCCAAGGCCACGCGCCACGGCAGCCACTTCGACGTGTGGACCAGTTCGGCAATCATCGTCGGTTATGCGATCCCTGCGTTCCTGTTTGCGATCCTGCTGATCGTGGTATTTGCCGGCGGCAGTTACCTGGACTGGTTCCCCTTGCGCGGGCTCACCTCGAACAATTTCGACGAACTGAGCTGGAGCGGCAAGATCCTCGATTACTTCTGGCATTTGGCCCTGCCCGTCACGGCGCTGGTGATCGGCAACTTTGCGACCATGACACTGCTGACCAAAAACAGCTTCCTCGACGAGATCAACAAACAGTACGTGGTCACCGCCAAGGCCAAGGGCCTGACCCACCACCGCGTGCTCTACGGCCATGTGTTTCGCAACGCGATGCTGTTGGTGATTGCCGGCTTCCCGTCCGCCTTTATCGGCATCTTCTTCACCGGCTCGTTGCTGGTGGAAGTGATCTTCTCCCTCGACGGCCTGGGCCTGATGAGCTTTGAAGCGGCGATCAACCGCGACTACCCGGTGGTGTTCGGCACGCTGTTTATCTTCACCTTGCTGGGGCTGGTGGTGAAACTCATCGGCGACCTCACTTACACCCTGGTCGATCCGCGTATCGACTTTGCCAGCCGGGAGCATTGAGATGAACCTGTCCCCCCTCAATCGCCGTCGGTTCGAGCGTTTCAAGGCCAACAAGCGTGGCTGGTGGTCGCTGTGGCTGTTCCTGATCCTCTTTGTACTGAGCCTGGGCGCAGAGTTGATCGCCAACGACAAGCCCTTGGCCGTGCACTTTGACGGTGACTGGTACTTCCCGGCGCTCAAGCGCTACCCGGAAACCGCCTTTGGCGGCGAATTCCCGCTGGAGGCCAACTACAAGAGCCCGTACATCCAGGAACTGCTCAAGGCCAAGGACGCCTGGACGCTGTGGGCGCCGATCCCGTTCAGCTACCAGAGCATCAACTACGACTTGAAAGTACCGGCGCCCGCCCCGCCCTCGTCGGTCAACCTGCTGGGCACCGATGACCAGGGCCGCGATGTACTGGCGCGAGTGATTTACGGGTTCCGCGTGTCGGTGCTGTTCGCCCTGACCCTCACCGTGCTCAGCTCGATCATCGGCGTGATCGCCGGCGCCTTGCAGGGGTTCTACGGTGGCTGGGTCGACCTCGCCGGACAGCGTTTTCTGGAGATCTGGTCCGGCCTGCCGGTGCTGTACCTGTTGATCATCCTCGCCAGTTTTGTGCAGCCCAACTTCTGGTGGCTGCTGGGGATCATGCTGCTGTTTTCGTGGATGAGCCTGGTCGATGTGGTGCGCGCCGAATTCCTGCGCGGGCGCAACCTCGAATACGTGCGCGCAGCCCGCGCGCTGGGCATGCAGAACGGCGCGATCATGTTCCGGCACATCCTGCCCAATGCCATGGTCTCGACCATGACCTTCATGCCGTTCATCCTCACCGGCGCCATCGGCACCCTCACCGCGCTGGATTTTCTCGGCTTCGGTCTGCCAGCCGGCTCGCCGTCGCTGGGCGAACTGGTGGCCCAGGGCAAATCCAACCTGCAAGCGCCGTGGCTGGGCATCAGTGCCTTTGCCGTGCTGGCGATCATGTTGAGCTTGCTGGTGTTTATCGGCGAGTCCGCTCGCGATGCCTTCGACCCGAGGAAATGAGATGAATCAGGACAATCTGATCGAAGTCCGCGACCTCTGTGTCGAGTTCGTCACCGGCGACCATCACCACCGGGTGGTCAATAACGTCAATTTCGATATCAAACGCGGCGAAACCCTCGCCCTGGTCGGCGAAAGCGGATCGGGCAAATCGGTCACTGCCCACTCGATCCTGCGCCTGCTGCCCTACCCGCTGGCCCGCCACCCGGCCGGCACCATCACCTATTCCGGGCAAGACCTGCTGACGCTCAAAGAAAAAACCATCCGGCATATTCGCGGCAATCGTATTGCGATGATCTTCCAGGAGCCGATGACCTCGTTGAACCCGCTGCATTCGATTGAAAAGCAGATCAACGAAGTGCTCGGCCTGCACAAGGGGCTCACTGGCAAGGTCGCCACCCGGCGCACGCTGGAACTGCTTGAGCTGGTGGGCATTCCCGAGCCGCACAAACGCCTCAAGGCCTTGCCTCACGAGCTGTCCGGCGGCCAGCGGCAGCGGGTGATGATCGCGATGGCCCTGGCCAACGAGCCGGAGTTGTTGATCGCGGATGAACCGACCACGGCCCTCGACGTGACGGTGCAGTTGAAGATTTTGGAGTTGCTCAAGGAGTTGCAGGCGCGCCTTGGCATGGCGTTGTTGCTGATCAGCCATGACTTGAACCTGGTGCGGCGCATTGCCCACCGCGTGTGCGTGATGCAAAAGGGTTGCATCGTCGAGCAGGCTGACTGCGAGACGCTGTTCCAGTCGCCCCAGCATCCTTACACCCAGGAGTTACTCGCGGCGGAACCCAGTGGTGGGCCGGCGGCCAATGAAGTCGGGCCGCCCTTGCTGGAAGTTGATGACCTGAAGGTGTGGTTTCCGATCAAAAAAGGCTTTTTGCGTAACACCGTGGATTACGTCAAAGCGGTGGACGGTATCAATTTCAGCCTGCCTCAGGGTCAGACCCTGGGCATTGTCGGTGAGAGCGGCTCGGGCAAATCCACCTTGGGCCTGGCGATCCTGCGTTTGATCGCCAGCAAAGGCGGGATTCGTTTTGAGGGCCAGCAGCTGGACCGGCTGACTCAGCAGCAGGTGCGCCCGTTGCGGCGGGAAATGCAGGTGGTGTTTCAGGACCCGTTTGGCAGCTTGAGCCCGAGGATGAGCGTCAGCGAGATTGTTGGCGAGGGGTTGCGGATTCACAAGATGGGCACAGCTGTTGAGCAGGAGGCCGCGATTATTGCGGCGCTGCGTGAGGTTGGGCTGGATCCGGAGTCGCGGCACCGTTATCCGCATGAGTTTTCCGGGGGGCAGCGGCAGCGGATTGCCATTGCCCGTGCGCTGGTGCTCAAGCCGCGCCTGATTTTGCTGGATGAGCCGACGTCGGCGCTGGACCGTACGGTGCAGCGGCAGGTGGTGGAGTTGTTGCGCAGCTTGCAGGCCAAGTACAACCTCACCTATCTGTTTATCAGCCATGACTTGGCGGTGGTGAAGGCCTTGAGTCACCAGTTGATGGTGGTCAAGCATGGGCAGGTGGTGGAACAGGGGGAGGCTTCGGCGATTTTTGCTGAGCCGCAGCATGTTTATACGCGGCAGTTGTTGGAGGCGGCGTTTTTGGTGCCTGCTGGTGGGTGACGGGGTGTATATCCGTTATTGGGGGATGGCTGAGGTTGGTTTCGCCCTTACGGCGAGTCACTTTTGAAAAGAGCCCAAAAGTAACCAAAAGGCTCTTGCCCCACCACTCGGCACCTCGCTTAGGCTCGGTGTGCCCTCACGCAGGCATTACTCCGCGGGCCGCCGCGACGGGCCGTCCCTGCCCCGTCGCGGCTAAACCGGCGTCCTGCCGGTTTACCCGCTCCGTACTACCTGCGTTCGGCCAGCGTGGTTTAACGGGGCGCCTAAAATCAAAATCAAAAGCAGAGCACAGCGGCCTAGTAGCCGACCTGAGTGGTTAGATCAAAAGCGGAAGCGAGGCGGCCTGACAGCCGACCTAATCCTTGAAGCTCAACCCAATTCAGTGTGGGAGCGGGCTTGCTCGCGAATGCGGTGTGCCAGTGACACAAGAGCTGACTGACCCACCGCATTCGCGGGCAAGCCCGCTCCCACATTTGGATCTCTGTGCATCAGTTAGAAGTGTGTCGGTTGTACTCGGTCAAAGGTGGGAGCTGGCTTGCCTGCGATGGCATCAACTGGGTTTCACTGATAGCCCGAGGTGCCTGCATCGCAGGCAAGCCAGCTCCCACAGAAAAGCAAAGCGGTGCGGTGCTGGCGGGCTGCACTCGGTGAAATTGTGGGAGCGGGCTTGCTCGCGAATGCGGTGTGCCAGTGACACAAGAGCTGACTGACACACCGCATTCGCGGGCAAGCCCGCTCCCACATTTGGATCTCTGTGCATCAGGTAGAAGTGTGTCGGTTGTACTCGGTCAAAGGTGGGAGCTGGCTTGCTCGCGAAGGCGGTGTGCCAGTGACACATGAGCTGACTGAACCACCGCATTCGCGGGCAAGCCCGCTCCCACATTTGGAGCTCAGTGGATCAGATGGATCATGTGTTGCTGTGCTTTTGCCCTGCTTTTGCTTCTACCACTCAGGTCGGCTACCAGGCCGCCGTGCTCTGCTTTTGATCTTGCTTTTGATCTGACAGGCCCCGTCAACCACGCTGGCCGAACGCAGGCTTGAATCCGTGGGTAACCCGGCAGGACGCCGGGTTAGCCGTGTTGGGCCATGGATGGCCCATCGCGGCGGCCCACGGATTCAAGCCGGAGTGAGGGCATGCCGAGCCTAAGCGAGGCACCGAGTGGTGGGGCAAAGACCTTTTGGTTACTTTTGGGGCGTTTGCTGTACGGACCGGACACATGGTGGACACATGTGCGGGGACATGGTTGACACATTATGAACCATAGTCAGGTTTGCTCATGTCGATCGTTCGTAGGAAGTGGTGGCAGAAGTAGACGTCAAAGAGCCCGTCACTTTCAGGGTTGGGTCGAACGGCAATGTGCTGCCCAACCAGCCCCTTGGCGATGCTGAAATAACGTTTCTGAAAGCGAAATCGGCTGTGATAAACCTTGGCCAGCACATCATCCGGCCCATATTCAAATTCCGATAGCTGCTGCGGATAAGCCCAAGGGCTTGCTCGGTACCGGTCCATAGGCACCTTGTAATCCAGTGCTTGGTGAGGGCGTTTTAAGTTATAGACCTCACGCCATTGATCAAACGCTGTTTGAGCATCCTTGATCGTGGAGAATTGACGCCCATCAAGCACCTCCGCTTTGAGTGAACGATGAAAACGCTCAATCTTTCCATTGGTTTGAGGGTGGTAAGGACGACTGAAGCTGATCCTGATCCCCAAGCGAATCAACCAGATACTTAGTTCTGTGATTTCTCCAGGGTTGCGTGGCGAGCCCCATGGCGGTCCATTGTCAACGTTGATGCGAGCCGGTAACCCAAAGCGCTGAAATACCTCGATCATCTTTTCCTTCACCGTGATTCCACGCTCGTTATCACAAGCTTGAATCGCCAAATTGAATCGTGAGTGATCGTCCAACAACGTCAGGGGATGGCATCGGCCTTCTTGTGTCGGGAAGTGCCCTTTGAAATCCATCTGCCAAAGATCGTTAGGTGCATCGTGTTCAAATCTCAGCTTTGCTTCTTGTTCCTTCTGAACAAGCTGAATCAGCCCGCATCGGTGCAAAACATTGGTGACGGTGCTAGGAGCAATCTGCTTTTTCAAAAGGCTGCTGATTGTGCGTCCGCCCCAAGCGGGATGTGCTTGCCTAAGCGCTATGACCTGCGCCTCCAAAGCTGGCGCGGTTAGCTTTGGGCTAGTCGCAGGTTTTCGGGATTTCTCTTGCAGCCCGGACTGCCCATGCATTTCATAGCGTTTCAACCACTTATAGGCCGTTTGCGGGCTGATGCCGAACCGCCGACACAGCTCTCGTTTATTGCTGCCGGGTTGCCGTGCTAAGGCAATGAACTCTTCTTTCAGGCTCATGGCATCTCTCGTGTCCCAGGGCATGATGGCTTTCCGGCGAAGTTGGCTCGCCAAAAGTGTCCACCATGTCCCCGCACACCCGTCAACCATGTGTCCGGTCCGTACAGGGCGTTTGCCAAAAGTGACCCGCTGTAAGAGCGGAACCCTAAGTGGCCGTGACCGCAGCAACGGATATGCCCCCAACCCTAACCCAACCCAAACCCAACGGAACTTTGCCAACAAATAACCGCCTGAATCCGGTACGCTCACCCTTTTTAATTCAAGGAGTTACTCCCCATGGCCAAAGCCACCGCCCGTCACATCCTCGTGTCCACTGAAGACAAGTGCAACGAACTCAAGGCCCAAATCGAAGGCGGCGCCGATTTCGCAGAAATCGCCAAAGCCAACTCCAGCTGCCCGTCCAGCCGCGACGGCGGCAACCTCGGTTCGTTCGGCCCAGGCCAGATGGTCAAAGAATTCGACACCGTCGTCTTCAGCGCCCCGGTCAACACCGTGCAAGGCCCGGTCAAGACCCAGTTCGGCTACCACCTGCTGGAAGTCACCAGCCGCCAGGACTGATCCAGTCTGTGCTGATGCTATAAACAACGGCCCGCCTTTTGGTGGGCCGTTGTGCATGTGATGACTGGCAAGGCTTAAGTCGATAACGTACACATCTCTATTCTTCTTCACCCGGCGCTCAAGGCTGACAATGCGATTGGCTTTTTCCATAAAACTCTGCAGCTCCGCCCTGGCCCTGCTGCTGGCCAGCACCGCTGTGATCGCGGCCCCGCAGACCTACCTCACGGTCTACGGCGAACCGGCCAAGTACCCCGCCGGCTTCAGCCATTTCGACTACGCCAACCCCAACGCCCCCAAAGGCGGCAGCCTGCGGCGCTCGGCCATCGAGATCGGGCGTTTTGACCATGTGCTGCCGTACATCGACAAAGGCATCGGCGTCTCCCAGGTCGACGGCTGGCTCTACGCCCCGCTGGCCCAGCGCTCCCTGGATGAGCCCTACACCGTCTACGGCCTGGTCGCCGAGAAGATGGAACGCGCCGACGACGGCCTGTCCCTGCGCTTCTACCTGAACCCCAAGGCGCGCTTCGCCGACGGCACGCCAATCACCGCCGAAGACGTGCGTTACAGCTTCGATCTGCTGATGACCCAGGGCAGCCTGCGCTTTCGCACCCTGTTCGCCGACGTCAAGCACGTCGAAGTCGAAGGCGAGCGCCAGGTGCGCTTCGATTTTTCCAGCAATGAAAACCGCACCCTGCCGCTGGATATCGCCACCTTGCCGGTGTTTCCCGAGCACTGGTGGAAAACCCGCGACTTCGCCACCGGCGGCGGCTACGAAGCCCCGCTCGGCAGCGGCCCGTACAAGGTCAGCAAGATCGACTCCGGCAGCACCATCACCTTCACCCGCGACCCGGACTGGTGGGGCAAGGACTTGCCCGTCAGCCGTGGCCTGTACAACTTCGATCACCTGAGCCTGGAGTACTTCGGCGATACCGAAGTGGCCCGTCAGGTGCTGCGCGGCGGTGCCTACGACTTCAACCGTGAGTTCTCCGCCACCGGCTATTCCATCGGCTACAACGGCCCGGCGCTGGACGACGGCCGCCTGCAACGCGCGCACCTGGCCAAAGAGATGCCGCAACCGGCCCAGGGCTATGTGTTCAACGTGCAGAAGCCGATGTTCAAGGATCGCCGCGTGCGCCAGGCCCTGGCGATGCTGTGGGATTTTGAATGGGCCAACCGGCAGATGATGCGCAACCTGTACATTCGCCAGCAGAGCTATTTTTCCAATAGCCCGCTGGCCGCCAGCCAGCTGCCAACCCAGGAAGAACTGGCCATTCTTGAACCGCTGCGCGATCAAGTGCCCGCTGAGGTGTTCACCCAAGTGTTCAAGGCGCCGGTCACCGACGGCAGCGGCATGATTCGCGACAAACAGTTGCAAGCCCTGGCGCTGCTGGAAGCGGCGGGCTGGAAACCCAAGGGTGACAAGCTGGTCAACGCCGACGGGGAGCCGCTGGAGTTCACCTTCCTAAATGCCCAGCCCGGCCTGGAACGCCTGCTGTTGCCGTACAAGCGCAACCTGGCGCAGATCGGCATCACCCTGAATATCCGTCGCATCGACTCCTCGCAGTATGTGAACCGCATGATGGCCCGCGATTACGACATGATCGTCGTCGGCTTCCCGGTCACCACCTCGCCGGGCCTGGAGTTGTACAACTACTTCGGCTCGCAGGCGGCTTACGATCCCGGCGCCAATAACTACATGGTGCTTAAAGACCCGGCCGTCGACACGCTGATCAGCGGCCTGGTCAAGGCCACGACCCAGGCGCAGATGCTCACCTACGCCCATGCCCTGGACCGTGTGCTGCAATGGAATTACCTGTGGATTCCCAACTACTACCCGCCCGGCACCTCGGCCGCGTGGTGGAACCGCTTCGGCCGCCCGGCGATCGAGGCCAAGAACGACGAAGCCCTGGAAACCTGGTGGGAAATCAGCCCCACGCCACTGACCAATGAACAAATGAACGCCGAGTTGAAAAAACGTGGAGGGGGCCGCTGATGTTTGCCTATATCGTGCGGCGCCTGCTGCTGATCATTCCGACGCTGGTGATCATCCTGCTGGTCAACTTCGTCATCGTGCAGGCCGCACCGGGCGGCCCGGTTGAACAGGCCATCGCGCATTTGCAAGGGATTGGCGGCGGCGGTATCGGCGGCGGTTCCGGCGAAAGTATCAGTGGCTCCCGCGCCAGCCGCGGCCTGGACCCGAAACTGATCAAGGACATCGAAAAACAATACGGCTTCGACAAGCCCGCCCCCGAACGCCTGTGGCTGATGCTCAAGAACTACGCGCAGCTGGACTTCGGCAACAGCTTCTTTCGCGGCTCGACGGTGATCGACCTGATCCTGGAAAAGATGCCGGTGACGATTTCCCTCGGCCTGTGGGCCACGTTGATCACCTACCTGGTGTCGATCCCCTTGGGGATTCGCAAGGCGGTGCGCCACGGCAGCAGTTTTGACGTGTGGAGCAGCACCGCCATCGTCATCGGTTACGCAATGCCGGCGTTCCTGTTTGCGATGTTCCTGATTGTGGTGTTTGCCGGTGGTACATCGCTGAACTGGTTCCCGGTGCGCGGGCTGGTCTCGGAGAATTTCGACGAGCTGAGCACCGTGGGCAAGATTGCCGACTACTTCTGGCACTTGGTGCTGCCGGTCACCGCGCTGGTGATCGGCGGGTTCGCCACGCTGACCATCCTGACCAAAAACTCTTTCTTGAATGAAATTACCCGCCAATACGTGGTCACTGCCCGCGCCAAGGGTTTAAGCGAACGGCGCGTGCTCTATGGCCACGTATTTCGCAACGCCATGCTGCTGGTGATCTCGGGGATTCCCCAGGCGTTTATCAGCGTGTTTTTCGCAGGTTCCCTGCTGATCGAGGTGATTTTCTCCCTCGACGGCCTGGGCCGCATGAGCTATGAAGCCGCCGTGTCCCGTGACTACCCGGTGGTGTTCGGCTCGCTGTTTATCTTCACCCTGTTTGGCCTCTTGATAAAACTCATCGGTGACCTCTGCTACACCCTGGTGGACCCGCGTATCGACTTCGCCGCGAGGAACGCCTGATGCTTAATCTGTCTCCGGTGGCGCGTCGGCGTTTCGAGCGCTTCAAGAAAAACCGTCGCGGCTGGTGGTCGCTGTGGCTGTTTATCGGCCTGTTTATCCTGACCCTGGGCGGCGAGCTGATCGCCAATGACAAGCCCTTGGTGCTGAGCTTCAAAAACGAGCTGTATTTCCCGGTGTTCAAGCGTTACACCGAGCAGCAGTTCGGCGGGCAACTGCCGTTCCAGGCCGACTACCGCAGTGACTACGTGCAAAAGCTGATCAAGCAGGACGGCGGCTGGATGCTGTTCCCGCCGATCCCGTTCAGCGATGACACGCCCAATTACGAACTGAGCCGCCCTGCCCCCAGCCCGCCCTCGGCAGTGAACTGGCTGGGCACCGATGATCAGTCCCGCGATGTGCTGGCGCGGGTGATCTTTGGTGCGCGCGTGTCGATCCTGTTCGCGCTGGCGCTCACCGCCATCAGCGCCGCCATCGGCATTGCCGCCGGCGCTTTGCAGGGTTATTACGGCGGCTGGGTGGACTTGCTGGGCCAGCGCGTTCTGGAAGTCTGGTCCGGACTGCCGGTGTTGTACCTGCTGATCATCCTGTCAGGGTTCGTCGAGCCTAATTTCTGGTGGCTGCTGGGGATCATGGCGCTGTTTTCCTGGCTGGCACTGGTGGACGTGGTGCGCGCCGAGTTCCTGCGCGGGCGCAACCTGGAATACGTCAAGGCCGCACGCGCCCTGGGCCTGGGCGATGGCAAGATCATTGGCCGGCATATCCTGCCCAATGCCATGACCGCCACCTTGAGCTACCTGCCGTTTATTTTGACCGGGGCGATTTCCACCTTGAGCGCCCTGGATTTCCTCGGGTTCGGCATGCCGGCAGGCAGCGCATCGCTGGGCGAACTGATCGCCCAGGGCAAGCAGAACCTGCAGGCGCCCTGGCTGGGCCTGACGGCGTTTTTCACCTTGGCGCTGATCCTGTCGTTGCTGGTCTTTATCGGCGAGGCATTGCGTGATGCCTTCGACCCCCGCTCATGAGTGACTGCCTATGAACCTCATTGAAATCCGCGACCTCAGTGTCGCCTTCAGCGGCCAGACCGTGGTGCGCAACCTGTGCCTGGACGTGCGCCAGGGCGAATGCCTGGCGCTGGTCGGCGAGTCGGGCTCGGGCAAGTCGGTGACGGCGCATTCGATCCTGCAACTGCTGCCCGAAGCCGGCACGCACACCACGGGCTCCGTGAAGTATCGCGGCCAGGAACTGATCGGCGCCTCTGCCGCCACGTTGCAGAAGCTGCGCGGCAACCGCATTGCAATGATCTTCCAGGAGCCGATGACCTCGCTCAACCCGCTGCACAGCATTGAAAAACAGATCGGCGAAACCCTGCTGCTGCACAAGGGCCTGGGCGGCAAGGCGGCGCAGGCGCGCATCCTTGAATTGCTCGAGCTGGTGGGTATCCAAAAGCCCAGGGAGCGCCTCAAGGCCTATCCGCATCAGCTCTCCGGCGGCCAGCGCCAGCGCGTCATGATCGCCATGGCCCTGGCGTGTGAGCCGGAACTGTTGATCGCCGATGAACCGACCACCGCGCTGGACGTGACCGTGCAGCGCAAGATCCTGCTGCTGCTCAAATCCTTGCAACAACGCCTGGGCATGTCGCTGCTGCTGATCAGCCATGACCTCAACCTGGTGCGCAGCATTGCCCAGCGCGTGTGCGTGATGCGCGGCGGTGAGATTGTCGAGCAGGCCGACTGCCAGACGCTGTTCAACGCACCGCAACACCCGTACAGCCGCCTGTTGCTGGATGCCGAGCCGGCCGAGGCGCTGTGCAGTGATGAGCGTGAAACGGTGTTGCAGGTCGATGATCTGTCGGTGCAGTTCCCCCTCAGCGGCGGGCTGTTTCGGCGCAAGACCTACCTGCGCGCGGTGGACGGCATCAGCCTCAGCGTGCAGCGCGGCAAGACCCTGGGGATTGTCGGCGAGTCTGGCTCGGGCAAATCGACCCTGGGCCAGGCGATCCTGCGCCTGCTCGATTCCACCGGCAGCATCCGCTTCCAGGGTGAAGCGCTCGACCCGCTGAATAATCAGCAAATGCGCCCGTGGCGCAAGCAGATGCAGGTGGTGTTCCAGGACCCTTACGGCAGCCTCAGCCCACGCATGTCGGTGGAGCAGATCATCAGCGAAGGCCTGGAAGTGCATGCGCCGTGCAGCCTGGCCGAGCGCGATGCGCAAGTGGTGCAGGTGCTCAAGGACGTGGGCCTCGACCCCGCCAGCCGCCACCGTTACCCCCACGAGTTTTCCGGTGGGCAGCGCCAACGCATCGCCATCGCCCGCGCGCTGGTGCTCAAGCCGGCTCTGATGCTGCTGGACGAACCGACCTCGGCGCTGGACCGCACGGTGCAAAAGCAGGTGGTGGCATTGCTGCGTGAGTTGCAGGAGAAATACGGCCTGACCTACCTGTTTATCAGCCATGACCTGGCCGTGGTGCGCGCCATGGCCCATGACATGATTGTGGTCAAGGACGGCAAGGTGGTGGAGCGCGGTGCGAGCCATAGCGTGTTCGAATCGCCACAGCATCCGTACACCAAAGAGCTGCTGGCGGCGGCGCACATCCCCTTGTAGGAGCACTTTCTCCCCTGTGGGAGCGGGCTTGCCCGCGAAGGCGGTGTGTCAGCCAATACCTGCGGCACTGATACACCGCTTTCGCGAGCAAGCCCGCTCCCACAGGATTGCGACTCCACCCTTCATTTGTGTTGACGGCATAAATATGAACATCAGCGACAGCCTCAAGGACTACCAACAGGTTCGCGGCCTGGCCATCCAGTCGCTGTTCGAAATCATCGAGCAGTCCAGCGAAGGCACGGTGATTGTCGATCGCGACGCCAATATCGTGTGGATGAACGAGCGCTACGCCAAGCGTTTCGGGCTCAAGAGCGCCGACGAAGCCATCGGCCAACCCTGCGAGCAGGTGATTTCCAACAGCCTGCTGCGCCAGGTGGTGCGCAATGACCAGCCGATTTTGCTGGACATCCAGGACACGCCCAAAGGCCCGCTGGTGGTGATGCGCCTGCCCATTCACGATGATGCCGGCGCGGTGATCGGCGCGATTGGCTTTGCGCTGTTTGATGAGTTGCGCAACCTCTCGCCGCTGATCGAGCGTTACCTGAGCATGCAGCAGGAGCTGGCGTCCACCCGCTCGCTGCTGCGCTCGCGGCAGAGCAAATACAACTTCGCGCATTTTATCGGCACCAGCGCGGCCAGCCTGGACGTCAAACGTCGGGCGCGGCGCAGTGCGAATGCGCAGTCGCCGGTGTTGTTGCTGGGTGAAACCGGCACCGGCAAAGAACTGCTGGCCCAGGCGATTCACGGCGCCTCGCCGCGTGCCCACAAAGCTTTTGTCAGCATCAACAGCGCGGCGATTCCCGCGGACCTGCTCGAAGCCGAATTCTTCGGCACTGCGCCGGGTGCCTTTACCGGGGCCGACCGCAAGGGCCGTCCCGGCAAACTGCAGATTGCCCAGGGCGGCACGCTGTTTCTCGACGAGATCGGCGACATGCCCCTGCCGCTGCAGAGCAAACTGCTGCGGGTGTTGCAGGAAAAAGAATACGAACCGGTCGGTTCCAACGAAATGCTGCACAGCGATGTGCGGGTGATTGCGGCCACGTCCATGGACCTGGAAGCGGCAATCAAGCGCGGCGAGTTTCGCGCGGATTTGTATTACCGCCTGAATGTGTTGCCGATCCAGGTGCCGCCGTTGCGCGAACGCCTGGATGACATCCCGGCGTTGAGCGAGGCGATTCTGGAGGAGCTGCGCAGCCAGCATTAACTGGACCGCGAGGCACTGGCGTTGCTGGCGCAGCATGCGTGGCCGGGGAATATCCGCGAGCTGCGCAATGTGCTGGAGCGGGCGGCGTTGTTGAGTGATGACCTGGTGTTGGATGCTGAGGAGATTCGTGCGGCGATTGGCACGTTCAGCCCGGTGGCGCGTGGCGCCGTAGAGACCGTCGAAGGTGAGACGTTCGCAGCGGCGCGGGAGCGGTTTGATCGGCAGGTGATTGTGTCGGCGTTGGCGGCGTGTGAAGGCAACGTCGTGGAGGCAGCCAAGCGGTTGGGGCTGGGCCGGTCGACGCTGTACAAGAAGATGGTGACGCTGGGCATTGCCTAGTCTCAATAAAGAGACACGATTCTCACTATAAAGACATTCCACTGTGGGAGCGGGCTTGCTCGCGAAAGCGGTGGTTCAGCAGCTAATGAGCCGACTGATACATCGCTTTCGCGAGCAAGCCCGCTCCCACATTGGACATTCACCTGTCTCTAAATAGAGATTAATTCCAGAATCACCGATCATAAATCAAATAATATTCTTATATTTCAACAAGTTAATAAACTGGCACACATCTCGCTATAGCCCCTCTCCAACGCCTCACCCCACAAAAATAACAATTCGATCTGGAGACACACCATGAGTGTGATCATTGCCCTGGCAGCCCTCGCGCTGCTGATGCTGGCGGCCTACCGTGGCTACAGCGTGATCCTGTTTGCCCCCATTGCCGCCCTTGGCGCCGTACTGCTCACCGACCCGTCCGCCGTCGCCCCTGCGTTTACCGGGGTGTTCATGGAGAAAATGGTCGGTTTCATCAAACTGTATTTTCCGGTGTTCCTGCTCGGTGCGGTGTTCGGCAAGCTGATCGAGCTGTCAGGCTTTTCGCGTTCGATTGTGGCTGCCGCCATCCGTTTGCTCGGCACGCGCCAGGCGATGCTGGTGATCGTGCTGGTCTGCGCCCTGCTCACCTACGGCGGCGTGTCGCTGTTTGTGGTGGTGTTTGCGGTGTACCCGTTTGCGGCAGAGATGTTTCGCCAGAGCAATATCCCCAAGCGCCTGATCCCGGCGACCATCGCCCTCGGCGCGTTCTCGTTCACCATGGACGCCCTGCCCGGCACGCCGCAAATCCAGAACATCATCCCCAGCACCTTCTTCAACACCACCGCCTGGGCCGCGCCGTGGCTGGGCCTGATCGGCACGGTGTTCGTGTTCTGCACCGGCATGCTCTACCTGGCGCGCCAGCGCAACAAGGCCCAGCGCGCCGGCGAAGGCTATGGCACCGAGCTGCGCAACGAGCCGGAAACGGCCGACAACCTGGCGCTGCCCAACCCGTGGATCGCGCTGTCGCCGCTGCTGCTGGTGGGCGTGATGAACTTGCTGTTCACCCACTGGATCCCGCAGTGGTACGGCAAGACCCACAGCCTCAGCCTGCCGGGCATGAGCACGCCGGTGACCACGGAGATCGCCAAGCTGACGGCGATCTGGGCGGTGCAGGCGGCGTTGATGGTGGGCATCGTCATGGTGTTGGTGTGCGGCTGGTCGGCGATCAAAAGCAAGCTCGCCGAAGGCAGCAAAAGCGCGGTCAGCGGCGCGCTGCTGGCGGCGATGAACACCGCGTCGGAATACGGTTTTGGTGCGGTGATCGCCTCGCTGCCGGGCTTTCTGGTGCTGGCGGACTGGCTCAAGGGCATCCCCAACCCGCTGGTCAACGAGGCGATCACCGTAACCCTGCTGGCCGGCATCACCGGTTCTGCGTCCGGGGGCATGAGCATCGCCCTGGCGGCGATGTCCGAGAGCTTTATTTCGGCGGCCCATGCGGCCAATATCCCCCTTGAAGTGCTGCACCGGGTTGCAGCCATGGCCAGCGGCGGCATGGACACCCTGCCCCACAACGGCGCGGTGATCACGCTGCTGGCGGTGACCGGGCTGACGCACCGCGAAGCCTACAAAGACATTTTCGGCATCACGATTATCAAGACCCTTGCGGTGTTCGTGGTGATCGGTACTTTCTACGCCACCGGCATTGTGTGAGGTTTTCATGACGACATTGAACGGCAAGACCGCCCTGGTTACCGGCTCCACCAGCGGCATCGGTTTGGGCATCGCGCTGAGCCTGGCGGAGGCCGGCGCCAACCTGATCCTCAACGGTTTCGGCGACGCCAGCGCGGTGATTGCTCAGGTGCAGGCATTCGGCGGCAAGGTCGGCCATCACCCGGCGGACGTCAGCGACCCGGCGCAGATCGCCGACATGATCGCCTACGCCGAGCGTGAATTCGGCGGCGTCGACATTCTGGTCAACAACGCCGGCATTCAGCACGTGTCGGCGGTGGAAGACTTCCCGGCCGAGCGTTGGGACTCGATTATCGCGATCAACCTGTCGTCGGTGTTCCACAGCACCCGCTTGAGCTTGCCGGGCATGAAAGCCAAGGGTTGGGGGCGCATCGTCAACATTGCCTCGGTGCATGGCCTGGTCGGCTCGGTGGGCAAGGCGGCCTATGTGGCGGCCAAGCACGGCGTGATCGGCCTGACCAAGGTGGTGGGCCTGGAGACCGCCACCAGCAACGTCACCTGCAACGCCATCTGCCCGGGCTGGGTGCTGACCCCGTTGGTGCAACAGCAAATTGATGACCGCGCAGCCAAAGGCGTAGACCCACAGCAGGCGCAGCACGACTTGCTCGCGGAGAAACAGCCATCGCTGGCGTTTGTGACGCCGCCGCAGTTGGGTGAGTTGGTGCTGTTTTTGTGCAGTGAGGCGGGTGCGCAGGTGCGCGGTGCCGCGTGGAATATCGATGGCGGCTGGCTGGCCCAATAAAACAGACACATTCGACCTGTGTTGGCTGCAAGATTTGTACAAGAACAAGAGACTTCCTCATGTCCGAAATCCTCTGGCAACCCTCCCCCGAACGCATCCGCAACACGCGGATGGACCAGTTCCGGCGCTTCATCAACCAGCGCCACAGCCTGCAGCTGGCCGACTACCCCACCCTGCACCAGTGGAGCATCGACCAGCGTGCCGACTTCTGGCAGGCCATCGTCGCGTTCTTCGACGTGCAGTTTCGCAGCCCGCCCACCGCGACGCTGATCGAAGGCACTCAGATGCCCAGCGCCCAGTGGTTTCCCGGCGCCACCCTGAACTTTGCCGAACACCTGCTGCGCCGTCGCGACGATCACCCGGCGGTGGTCGCGATCAGCGAGGACGGCCAACGCGAACAGCTGACCTACGCCGAATTGGCCGAGCACGTCGCCGGCCTGCAACACAGCCTGCGCGCAGCCGGTGTCGGCGTGGGCGACCGCGTGGCCGCGTGCATGCCCAACACCTGGCAAACCCTGGTGGGCATGCTCGCCACCACCAGCCTCGGCGCGATCTGGTCTTGCTCCTCGCCGGACTTCGGCACCCAAGGCGTGATCGACCGTTTTGGCCAGATCGAACCCAAGGTGCTGATCACCTGCGCGGGTTATCGCTACGCCGGCAAGGGCATCGACCAAACGGCCAAACTGAATGAGATCCTCGCGCGCCTGCCGTCCCTCGAACAGTTGATTATCGTGCCTTACGCGCGGCCTCAAGCGCGCGTCGCGGACTATCAGACCCAGGCCAGAGTCGCGCTGTGGGACGACTTCTACACACCCGGCGGCGAGCCTGAATTTGTCGCGGTGCCGTTCGCTCACCCGCTGTACATCCTCTATTCCAGCGGCACCACCGGCGTGCCCAAATGCATCATCCATGGCACCGGCGGTGTGCTGCTCACCCACCTCAAGGAACACGGCCTGCACGCCGACCTGGCGCGCGAAGATTGCCTGTTCTACTACACCACCTGCGGCTGGATGATGTGGAATTGGCTGGTGTCGGTGCTGGCCCTCGGCGCCACGGCGGTGCTGTACGACGGCTCACCGTTTCACCCCGGACCGGAACGCTTGATCGACCTGATCGACGCCGAAAAAATCAGTGTGTTTGGCACCAGCCCCAAATTCCTCGCCACCCTGGAAAAAGCCGGGCTGCAGCCGCGCCTGAGCCACGATCTGGGCAGCCTCAAGGGCCTGATCTCGACGGGCTCGCCGCTGTCGCCGCAGAGCTACGACTACGTGTACCGCCAGATCAAGGCCGAGCTGTGCCTGTCGTCGATGTCCGGCGGCACCGATATCGTCTCCTGCTTTGTGATCGGCAACCCGGTGCTGCCGGTGCGTCGCGGGCAGATGCAGTGCAAGAGCCTGGCGATGGCCATCGAAGTGTGGAACGAGCAGGGCAAAGCGGTGATCGGCGAAAAAGGCGAACTGGTGTGCACCCGGCACTTTCCGGCCATGCCGATCGGCCTGTGGAATGACCCGCAGCAGCACAAACTGCGCACCTCGTACTTCAGCCAGTTTCCCGGCGTGTGGGCCCAGGGTGACTACGCCGAGCAATGCCCGACGGGCAGCTGGCTGATTCACGGTCGCTCCGACGCGGTGCTCAACCCCGGTGGCGTGCGCATTGGCACGGCGGAAATTTATCGCCAGGTGGAAAAAGTCCCGCAGGTGCTGGAAAGCCTGGCCATAGGCCAACGCTGGCAGGATGACGTGCGCGTGGTGCTGTTTGTGCGCCTGACTGACGGTATCGAGCTGGATGAGGCCCTGGAGCAGCAGATTCGCCAGGTGATTCGCGCCAACACCACACCGCGTCACGTGCCGGCGAAGATCCTCGCCGTCACCGATATTCCGCGCACCATCAGCGGCAAGATTGTCGAGTTGGCGGTGCGCAATGTGGTGCACGGTGAGCCGGTGAAGAACACCGACGCCCTGGCGAATCCGCAAGCGCTGGAGCAGTTTCGCCAGCGCCCTGAGCTGGCCGAATGATGAAAGGTTTCAGCGCAAAAGCACTCAATTGAAGACAAAGCCCCAATGCATGCTATTTTTCGAGGGGTAGTCAGCCGCTCACGTCTCGCGAGATAATCGGCTTTTGTTGTACTTCAAAGTGTCAGGTGTAGGGCTTTTTCATGAATGGAACATCCACCGGTAGCGAAGCCGCTGCATTGATTGCGCGGCTGGACTGGGCGCAAAGCCCCCTCGGTGAGGCCAACGACTGGCCGCAAAGTCTACGCACTGCGGTCGACATCGTGGTCCACTCACCGATGCCAATGCTGCTGTTGTGGGGCCCTCTGCTCACGCAGCTTTACAACGACGGCTTTGCGCGGCTTGCGGGCAACAAGCACCCCGGCGCGTTGGGCCAGCCGGCGCATGAGACCTGGCCGGAGTTGGCCGGCTTCACCGCGCCAGTCTACGACGCCGTGCTGAGCGGCCAGGTGCGCACGTTCAGCGAGCAACGCTTTGTACTGCAACGCAACCACCGCGATACCGAGATCTGGCTCGACCTGACCTACAGCCCGGTCCGCGATGAAAGCGGGACCGTCGCCGGCATTCTGGTCACCGCCATCGAAACCAACGAACGGCGCAGCAAAGCCCTCGAGCTGCAGCAGCGCTCCGAAGACAGCCTCAAGGCTCAGCACAGCACCGAGCAACGCCTGCAACTGGCGCTGGCGGCGACCGATGCGGTCGGCACCTGGGACTGGGACATCGGCGAAGACCGCTTTATCGCCGATGCTCACTTCGCCTACCTGCACGGCGTCGACCCAAGTGACGCCGGCCTGCTGCCCATCAGCGACTACCTGCAAGGCGTACACCCCGAGGACCGCGGCACGGTGGCGCGCAGCATCAAGCATTGCATCACCTTCGGCACCGAGTACGCCGAGGAATACCGCCTGCTGCAAGCCGACGGCCAGGTGCGCTGGGTGTTCGCGCGCGGGCGCTGTTACAAGGATCATCAAGGCCGCCCGGCGCGCTTTTTAGGCGCAGCATTGGACCTGACCGAACGCAAACACACCGAGCAGGCTCTGCGTCAAAGCCAGACCGAGCTGCAGTTGATCATCAACGCCATGCCGGTGCTGATCGGTTACGTCGACCACGAACAGCGTTTTCGCCTGAACAACAGCGCCTACCTCGACTGGTACGGCATGACGCCCCAGGAGTTGTACGGCAAGAGCATCCGCGAAGTGCTCGGCGATGAGGTGTATGCCGGGCGCGAAGACAAGATCGAGGCCGCGCTCAAGGGCAAGGCGTGCAGCTTCATGACTGTGACGCCCCACCACGACGGCCGGCCGCGCCATGCACTGATGAAGTACTTGCCGCGCTTCAGCAATGACGGCTCGGTGAATGGCTTTTACATCTTCGTGATCGACGAGACCGAGCGCAAACTCACCGAAGAGGCCCTGCGCCACCTCAACGAGAACCTCGAAGAACGCGTGGCCCAGCGCACCCAGGCGCTGGCCGAGGCCAACCAACGCCTGCAAAACGAGATGTTCGAACGCGAGCGCGCCGAGGATGCGCTGCGCCATGCGCAGAAGATGGAAGCGGTGGGTCAGCTGACCGGCGGCATCGCCCATGACTTCAACAACATGCTCACCGGGATTATCGGCAGCCTGGACCTGATGCAGCGCTACATCGCCGCCGGGCGCAGCGATGAGATCGGCCGGTTTACCGACGCGGCGGTCTCCTCCGCTCACCGTGCGGCCGCCCTCACCCACCGGCTGCTGGCGTTCTCCCGGCGCCAGTCGCTCGACCGCCGCCCGCTGGACCCGAACACGCTGGTGGCGTCGCTGGAAGACTTGTTCCGCCGCACCAAAGGCGCGCATATCTCACTCAAGGTGCAGCTGGGCAAGGACATCTGGCCGGTGAATACCGATGCCAGCCAGTTGGAAAACGCCCTGCTTAACCTGGTAATCAACGCGCGCGACGCTATGCCCGACGGCGGCGAACTGGTGATTGAAACCGCCAACAGCTACCTGGACGGCACCGACATCACCACCCTCGAACCGGTCAAGGCCGGCGACTACGTGATGCTCGGCGTAAGTGACAACGGCAGCGGCATGGCGCCGAAAATTCTGGCCAAGGCTTTCGACCCGTTCTTCACCACCAAGCCTATCGGCCAGGGCACCGGCCTGGGGCTGTCGATGATCTACGGGTTTGCCCAGCAATCGGGGGGCCACGTGACCATTCAAAGCGAACCCGGCCAGGGCACTTGCGTGCGCCTGTACCTGCCGCGCCTGTATGGCACTGCGCTGGAAAGCAACCTGCCGCAGCACCTGAGTGAAGCGCCGCTGGCACTGGCCGGTGAAGCGGTGGTCGTCGTCGAGGATGACCCCGCGGTGCGCATGCTGGTGGTCAATGTGCTGGCTGAACTGGGCTACACCGCCCACCAGGCGGCGGATTCACGCACGGCACTGCCGCTGCTGGAGTCGGATTTACGCGTGGACCTGCTGGTGACCGACGTCGGCCTGCCGGGCATGAACGGCCGCCAACTGGCAGAAATCGCCCGCCAGCACCGGCCCGGCCTGCGCGTGTTGTTCATGACCGGTTACGCCGAAAAAGCCGCCGAGCGCCAGGGCTTCCTGGAGGACGGCATGGACATGGTGGCCAAGCCGTTCTCGGTTGAGCTGCTGGCAACCAAAATCCGCAGCATGATCAGCGTCGATGAATGAGTTCAGGCATAATCGCGCGCCCTTACGTTTGACCGTTGCCAGGTAACAACATGAAAGCCCAAGCCCGTCACATCCTGGTGAAAACCAGTGAAGAAGCCGAACAGCTCAAGCAGCGTATCGCCAAGGGCGAAGCGTTTGATGTGCTGGCCAAGAAATACTCGACCTGCCCGTCCGGCAAGCGCGGCGGTGATTTGGGTGAAGTGCGGCCAGGGCAGATGGTCGGGGCGATTGACGCGGTGATCTTCAAGAAGCCGGTGAAGGTGGTTCATGGGCCGATCAAGAGCAAGTTTGGCTATCACCTGGTGCAGGTGTTTTACCGCGACTGAGGGGTTGGCTCAGGACCGCTATCGCAGGCAAGCCAGCTCCCACACTTGAGCGCATTTCAACTGGAGGAATGCAGTCAAATGTGGGAGCTGGCTTGCCTGCGAACCGCCGCAGGCGGCCATTCACCGCGCAATCAAAGCCCCTGGCACCTGAATCACCCGGCTGGCCAACCGATGCCCAGCCAAGGCCGCCGCCTCTGGCGACTGACCTTTCAACCGGCTGGCCAGATACGCTGCACTGAACGAATCCCCCGCCGCCGTCGTGTCCACCACCTTCTCGACCTTCAACGCCGGCACAGCAAAGCGTTCGCCCGCACAACGGATCAAACAGTCATCCGCGCCGCGCTTGAGCACCACCTCTGCAATCGCCGGGTACGCCGCAAACACCTGCTCGCTGTCGGCGTACCCAAACAACGCACGCTCGTCGTCCTCGGTCAGCAAGGCGATATCCACCTCAGCCAACACGGCGTGATACGCCGCGCGTGCCGCCTCGACGCTGGCCCATAAACGCGGCCGGTAGTTGTTGTCGAAGACTACCTTGCCACCGCGCTTGCGCGTTTCGATCAAGGTTTGCAGTAACCGCGTACGCCCGATTTCTCCCAGTACTGCCAGGGTAATACCGCTGAAATACACCACGTCATAACCCGGCAAAGCCGCCAGGATCGGCTCGGCGGCCGGTGTGGTGAAGCAGTCGCGCACGGCGGCTTCGTTGCGCCAGTAGAGGAATTTGCGTTCGCCGTTCGCGTCCGTCTGGATGCAATACAAGCCGGGCAAACGCCCGGGCAGGCGTTGCACCATGCCCAGGCCCAGGCCTTCTTCGGCCCACTGCGTGCACATGGCGTCGCTGAAGCTGTCATCGCCCAGGGCGGTGACGTAGTCAACCGTGCCGATGCCGCCCAGCTCGCGGCGCAGGTACACCGCTGCATTCAGGGTGTCGCCGCCGAAGCTTTGTTGAAGGCTGCCATCGGCGCGGTGTTGGAGTTCGATCATGCATTCGCCGATCAGGGCGATGCGCGGTTGTGGGTTCATGCCTTGGTCTCTCGCTGTTCTGGAGGGCCTCTTCGCGGGCAAGCCCGCTCCCACATTTGATTGCATTTCAACTGGAGGAATGCGGTCGAATGTGGGAGCGCGCTTGCCCGCGATAGGCGCGACGCGGTCTAGAAGCAGGTGTGCAGCGACTCGATCACCTGCAACTGCTCATCCACCAGGCAGCCCACTTGCCACTTGTCGAAGGTCAGGCAAGGGTGCGAGGTGCCGAACGAAATGATGTCGCCGATGCGCAACTCAACCCCCGGTGCCACCGTCATGAACGCATGCTGGTCCATCACCGCCGTCACGATGCAGGCGGTGACGTCATCGCCTTCGGCCGGCACAATTCCAGCCCGGTAGCGCTTGAGCGGCACCGGCAAACCGGCGTCGTAGGCCACATCGCGCTTGCCCAGGGCGATCACCGCAAAGCCTGGCTCGGGCATCGATTGCACATGCGCCCAGACTTCCAGCGCCGGGCGCAGGCCTTCATTGAGGTCGCTGCGACGGTCGAGCACGCAGCATTGCGCTTGCTTGTAGATACCGTGGTCGTGGGCCACGTAACTGCCCGGGCGCAACACGCTTAAGAAACGCCCCGCGGCGTTTTGGGTTTCGAAGGACTCGGCGATCAGGTCGTACCAGGCCGAACCCGAGGCGGTAATGATCGGTTTGGGCAGGTCGAAAGAGCCGTTGTTTTGCAGGTCGACCGCCAGGCGCACCAGGCTGGCGGCAAAGTCGCGGATGCCGCTGATGGCGTGCTCGCCATGGATCACGCCTTCGTAGCCTTCAATGCCGGTGAGGGCCAGCGCCGGTTGGGCCTTGATCGCCTTGGCCAGCTCGCGCACTTCCTGTTCGCTGCGGCAGCCGCAACGGCCACCGACCACGCCGTACTCGATCATCACGTTCAAACGCAGGCCACGCGCGGCGAAAAACAGCCCCAGGTCGGCGACGTTGTCCGGGTGATCGACCATGCAATGGAAGTCGAAGTCTTTGTCGGCCAACAGATCAGCAATCAACGCCATGTTCGGCGCGCCGACCAATTGGTTGGCCATCAACACACGACGCACGCCCCCGGCATAGGCAGCGCGGGTCTGCACCGCATTGGCCAGGGTGATGCCCCAGGCGCCCGCCTCGATCTGGCGCTGAAACAACGCCGGCATCATGCTGGTTTTGCCGTGGGGCGCGAGTTCCGCGCCGCTGTTGCTGACGAAGTCCTGCATCCAGCGAATGTTGTGTTCCAGGGCGTCGCGGTGCAGCACCAGGGCCGGCAGGCTGACGTCGCGGACCAGGTAAGCGCCAACGGCGGCGGCGCCTTTTTCAACGGCGTTGAGGGCAGTCATAAACACTCCTATTCGTTGATGCGTCGGGCCAGGTTGTTGGCGCTGTCGATCAACACCCGGCGATAGTCGTTGTAGTTTTTGATCGCGTCGGCCCGTGGGGCAACGATGCACAAGGTCGCAATGCTGATGCCCTGCGCGTCCCGCACCGGGGCGGCGAAGCAATGGGTGAAGGTGTCGGCCACGCTGTCGAAGGAGAAGAACCCGTCGAGCGTGGCCTGGCGGATCTGCGCCAGAAACGTCTCCAGCGGCAGGCGCTGGCCGTCCGGCAGGATGAAATCGTCGTAGTCGATCAGGTCGATAATCTGCTGGTCGCTCAAGTGCCCCAGCAGCAGGCGCCCGGAAGCGGTCCAGGGGATCGGTGCGTTTTCGCCGATGTCCGACGAGATGCGGAAATGCCGCTCGCCTTCGCGCATCAGCGCCACCGTGTATTTACGCCCGTTGAGCAGGCACATCTGCGCGGTTTCGTGGGTTTGGCTGACGATCTCCTGCAAGGCGTGATCGGCCTCGCGGGTCAGGTCGAAGTGGCGCAGGTGCGCCTGGCCGAGGAAGTACAGTTGGCGGCCAAGGTAGACGTGGCCGTCCTTGCCCACGGTTTCCAGGATACGCCGCTCCAGCAACGAGGCGACCAATTCGTAGACGGTGGATTTGGGGCTGCCGATGCCGCTGGCAATATCATTCGGGCGCAGGGGCTGGCCGATCTCCTTGAGAAAATCGAGGATATCGAATGCACGGTCCAGTCCTTTGGCGCGGCGTTTGATGGTGTCTTCGGTCATGGCAGTTCGGTCCGGTCGAAATTCTAGGATCTTCAGTGGATTTCAAGAGAGGGGCATTTAGCCTTTTTTCTTGTAGGCCACGCAATCAATCTCAACCTTGCAGTCGACCATCATGTTGGCCTGCACACAGGCGCGCGCCGGGGCGTGTTCGGGGGTGAAGTATTCACCGAACACCTTGTTGAAACTCCAGAAGTCGCGCGGGTCTTCCAGCCATACACCAACGCGCACCACGTCTTTCAACTCGTAGCCGGCCTCTTCAAGAATCGCCACCACGTTACGCATGGTCTGGCGGGTTTGCTCGACGATGCCACCGTTGATGATTTCACCGTCCACCGCCGGCACTTGGCCCGAGACGTAGAGCCAGCCGTCCGCTTCCACTGCACGTGCGAAAGGACGCGGTTGGCCACCGCCGGCGGTGCTGCCGGTGCCGTAACGAGTAATGCTCATAAAGTTGCTCCTGATTAAAAACGAATGTTCTTCAAAAATTCCGCCAGGCGCGGCGATTGCGGGCGTTCGAAGATGTCCTTCGCGCTGCCCTGCTCTTCAATGCGGCCCTGGTTCATGAATACGATCTTGTCCGACACTTCGTAGGCAAAGCGCATTTCGTGGGTGACCAGCAACATGGTCATGCCCTCTTCCGCCAGGCCCTTGATCACGCTGAGCACCTCGCCCACCAACTCTGGGTCAAGGGCCGAGGTGACCTCGTCGAACAGCATCAAGCTGGGGTTCATCGCAATCGCCCGGGCAATCGCCACGCGCTGTTGCTGGCCGCCGGACAACTGGCCCGGGAAGTGATTGCGCCGCTCCAGCAGGCCGACGCGGTCCAGCCATTTTTCGGCCAGGGCCACGGCTTCGTCCTTGCCCATCTTCTTGACCTTGAGCAGGCCGAGGGTGACGTTTTGCAACGCGGTGAGGTGCGGAAACAGGTTGAACTGCTGAAACGCCATGCCGGTCATCGCGCGGTGCTGGGCAATCACCCGCTCGGGGTGGCGCACACGCTTGCCGGCGATTTCGCTGTAGCCGATGGACTCGCCGTCCAGGGTGATCTGCCCGCCCTGGAATTCTTCCAGCAGGTTGACGCAGCGCAGCAGCGTGGTTTTGCCCGAGCCGCTGGAGCCGATCAACGTCACCACGTTGCCGCGCTGCATGGACAGGTCGACACCCTTGAGCACTTCGACCTGGCCGTACTGTTTACGCAGACCGCGAATGTTCAAAAGCGGTTGGTTGGTTTGAGGTTGGTTCATGGCAAGGCCACCCGCTTTTCAATGTAGCGCCCGAATAACTCGATGGCGTAGTTGATGACAAAGAACAGAAACCCGGCGAACAGGTAGAACTCCAGGGTCATGAAGGTGCGCGCGATCACTTGCTGGGTGCTCAGCAGCAGCTCGGCCACGCCGATCACCGAGAGCAAGGTTGAGGCCTTGACGATTTCCGTGGAGGAATTGACCCAGGTCGGCAGGATCTGGCGCAACGCCTGAGGCAACAGCACGT
Source organism: Pseudomonas sp. NFX183 (assembly GCF_047943075.1). NCBI lineage: Bacteria > Pseudomonadati > Pseudomonadota > Gammaproteobacteria > Pseudomonadales > Pseudomonadaceae > Pseudomonas > Pseudomonas sp. NFX183. The sequence continues at coordinate 6,070,177 of NZ_CP181333.1, forward strand.
AACCCAGCGACTGGTAGAACGTCAGGCCAATCGCCTTGCCCGCTTCCAGTTGCCCACGGGGAATGGCTTGCAGCGCGCCGCGCACGATCTCCGACACGTGAGAGCCGCAGAACAGCGTCAGCCCGACGGCGCCGGCCTGGAACGCGCTGATCTGCCAACCGAGCGCCGGCAGCATGTAGAAACACGCCAAGACCAGCACAAACACCGGCGTGCCACGGATCAGGTCGACATACAGACGAAACGGCGCGCGCATCCAGAATTTGCCGTAGGTCAGGATCAACCCGGCGACGATGCCGATCAGCGTGCCAAAGATAATGGCCAGCGCAGACACATACACGCTGGCCTGAAAGCCCGCCCACAGGGTATCCCGGGCGATCCACAACTCATGCAGCCAGCTGGGGGACTCGTACATGGAAACCCTCCTTAACGACGGATCGCCAGACGCTGTTCCAGGTAACGGAGCAGCATGGCGATGAGGTAACAGGCAGCCACGTAGAGCGCAGTCGTGACCATCCAGGTTTCAATCACCCGGTAGCTTTCGACGTTGATCTTGCGGGCGTAATAGGTCAGCTCCGGCACGGCAATCGCCGCCGCCAGCGAGGTGTCCTTGAACAGCGAAATGAAGTTGTTCGACAACGCCGGCAAGACGTTGCGCAGCATCACCGGCACGGTGATGTAGGCGCGGATACGCCACTCACCCAGGCCAATGGCCAAGCCGGCTTCGCGCAAACCCTTGGGAATATTCAGCAGCCCGGCGCGGAACACTTCGGTGAGGTAGGCACCGGCGTACAACGACAGCGTGATGATGAAGGACGGAATTTTGTCGAGACGAATCCCCAGTGACGGCAGTGCAAAGTAGATCAACAGGATCAGCACCAGAATCGGCGTATTGCGGATCACCGTCACGTACACGGAGGCGATGATGCGCAGCGCGCGGTGCCTGGACAGCATGGCGAATGCCATCATCAAGCCGATCACGCAGCCAATCGCGATCGACAGCAGCGCCAGCTCAAGGCCCAGACCGAGCCCCGCCAGCAAGCTGGGGAAATCACGCCACACGGCGGCAAAGTTCAACTGATAGTTCATGGTCGGCAGTACCTGATTGGGGCGCCGTCAGCGACGCCCCAGGGTTTACGATTTACTTGAACTCAACCGGGAAACCGATCGCAGGCTCTGGCAAATCCACACCGAACCATTGCTTGAACGAGGCTTTGTAGGTCGGGAACTCCACGCCGGTCATGGCTTCATGCAGCGCGGTGTTGACGAAGTTCAGCCAGTCCTGGTCGCCACGCTTGACCGCGCACGCGTAGGTTTGCGGGCTCCAGGCGTAGGTCGGGCTGCGGTAGCGGCCTGGGTTCTGCACCATCAGGTACTTGACCGACGACTGGTCGGTGGCGGCGGCGTCGGCACGGCCGGAGTTCACGGCCTGGTACATCAGGTCGACGCTGTCGTACTGATCAACCTTGGCCTTGGGCAGCGCCTGGTGCACCAACTCTTCGGCGTAGACGTTTTGCAGCACGGCCACGGTGACGCCGTCGCCGGCGGCTTGCAGGTCTTCGATTTCCTTGTACTTGCTGTTGTTCGGCAACAGCAGGCCCACGCCTTCGCGGTAGTACGGCAAGGTAAAGGCCACCTGCTGCGCGCGGCTGGCGGTGACGGTAATGAACTGGCAACTCATGTCGACCTTGTCGGTCAGCAGGTTGGGAATACGTGCATCGGAAGACTGCACCACAAACTCGACCTTGCTCGGGTCGTTGAACAAGCCTTTGGCCACAATGCGGCCGATGTCGATATCAAAACCCTGCAACTTGCCATCCGCTCCCTGGAAGTGCCACGGCGCATTGGTACTGCCTGTACCCACGATGAGATGCCCACGCTTGAGCACATCATCGAGCTTGCTGTCCGCCGCGTGCACAACGCTTGCGAGGGAAGCCGATGCGGCGAAGAGAAAAACACACGCTTTAAACACGGAAGGTCGGTGATGCATGACAAGCACTCCAGGAGTTGTGTATTCCGCTATACCGGAACTTAGTATGTAACAACGGAATAGACAGCAGAAAGTGTGCCACACGTGGTTGCAGAAAAACATGAAGGGGACAAAGTTGTTTTAAATCAATTGGATAAATATTGAGCTGCGGTAAGGCGCTGTGCCAGCAGCCGTGGATGTGTTGCTACGCAAGGCCACACACGGCGGTGACAGTTTGGATGCCGTGCACCACGGTAGCGTTACCGTGCACCGGGGCGGTGCTGAGCGAGCGTGCTTCTTGTGGCGAGCGGGCTTGCCCCGCGTTGGGCTGCGAAGCGGCCCTAAAACCTGGCGGCGCGGGTTTTCAGGTATAGCCCGGCGGCCGAATTGGGAGCGCTTCGCACTCCAACGCGGGGCAAGCCCGCTCGCCACAGGAAGCTCGCTCACTATGAGAAGACCGCTCACTGCAGCTAGCCGGTTTGCCGCAACTCACCAGGGTTTCTTGGCGAGGCTCTGGTTGTTTTTTTGTGCTGGGCTAGGCTGGTGGGATGTCTGTGCGGGAGCGTGGCGTGATGAAGGTAAGCCTTTTGGTGGTGTTGCTGGGCTGTCTGGTGGCCGGTACGGCTTCGGCCAGTAATGATCGCCGTGAATGCAAAGAAGAACTGCAGAAGCTCAAGGAAGCCTTCAGCACCGATTACACCAGCCAGAACCACCATGGCTATCGTCGGGCGAAGGCGTCCAGGGACAATGAGGAATACAAGAAATGCGCGAGCCAGGCGCGCAAGGCACGTGAACGAACGGAACGTGCCGACGATGCATGAGCCTGTCTACCTGTGAAGGTTGACAGTAGACGGTGGTGATCTCGCGATCTAGCGTATCCGGCAGGCCCCATCGGCCAGGTGCACAAGGAGATCATCATGGGTGCTGCCAATGCGGTGATTGATACCCTCAGCGACTACCAGCAGGTTCTGAATCAGCACCCGCTGGTGATCGTGCTGTTTACTTCCCAGTCCTGCCAGGCGTGCCTGGGAGTTCACCCACGCTTTAATAGCATTGCCGAAAAATACGCCGGCCGAGTGAAGAGCATGATCCTGGACACCGCCCGGACGCCGAGAATCGACGGCGTAGACGGCACGCCTACCCTGGTGGTCTACAAAAATGCCCTTGAGGTCGAAAACCTCAAGGGCATTGGCGCGCCGGAAGAACAGGAAGCACTTCTGGATCAGGTGTTCAAAGACTACGCGCCCTAGGCACCAGCAGCACCTGCGTCACCCGCCGCTCCTCCACCGCCGCCACTGTCAGGTGCCAGCCTTCGTGCTCCAGGCTGTCGCCCACTCGCGGCAAGCGGTCCAGCAGGCTCATCACCAAACCTGCGAGCGTCTGGTAATCGTCGGTGGCCACGGCCTTGAAGCCGGTGCGCTGGCGAACCTGGTTAAGGGTCAAGGCACCATTGGCGCGAAAGCCTGCACCCTCCTCGACGATATCCGGCCCTTCGATTTCGCTGGCATCGGGCAATTCACCGGCGATGGATTCAAGAATGTCGGTCATGCTCAACACGCCCATGAAATCGCCAAATTCGTTGATCACAAACGCGATATGGGTGGATGCCTGGCGCATCTGCTCCAGGGCGTTGAGGATCGAAAAGCTCTCCAGCAGGTTGACCGCGCGGCGCGCCAGGTGCTCCAGGTTCGGCTCGTGGCCGGCCAGGTATTCCTTGAGCAACTCCTTCTTGTGCACAAAGCCCAATGGCTCATCGACAGCACCGTTGCGGATCAACGGCAGCCGCGAGTAGGACGAATGCATCAATTTACGGCGGATAGTGTCGGCATCGTCCGCCAGATCGATACAGTCGACCTTGGCCCGCGGCGTCATCAAGCTGCGGATCGGGCGCTCGGCCAACTGCAACACGCCACTGATCATCACGCGCTCGCGTCGATCAAACAGCGGGCCCTGGGTCGCATCCGGCTCGCCCATCAGGTCGGCAACGTCGTCATCCATGCCCTCCACCGCCAGACTGCGGCCCCCCAGTAAACGCATCACCGCATGCGCAGTGCGCTGGCGTACCGGCAACGTGCCCTGTACCGACTTTTTGCGACGGGCGCGGGCCAGCTGGTTGAACAGCTCCACCACAATCGAGAAGCCCATCGCCGCGTACAAGTAACCCTTGGGCACGTGGAAACCCAGGCCTTCGGCAGTCAGCACCAGGCCGATCATCATCAGGAAACTCAAGCACAGCATGATCACCGTCGGGTGCGCATTGACGAAACGCGTCAGCGGCTTGCTCGCGACAATCATCAAGCCGATGGACACGATCACTGCGATCATCATCACCGCCAGCTCATCGACCATGCCCACGGCAGTCACCACCGCGTCGAGGGAGAACACCGCGTCAAGCACCACAATCTGCGCGACGATCGGCCAGAACATCGCATAGGTGGCATTGCCCGCACGCTGGGCCACATGACCTTCGAGGCGTTCGTGCAATTCCATGGTGGCCTTGAACAACAGGAACACACCGCCAAACAGCATGATCAGGTCACGGCCGGAAAACCCCTTGCCGAAAACCTCGAACAGCGGCTGAGTAAGGGTCACCATCCAGGAAATACTCGCCAGCAAGCCCAGGCGCATCAGCAGCGCCAGTGACAAACCGATCAACCGCGCCCGGTCGCGCTGCGACGGCGGCAGCTTGTCCGCCAGGATCGCGATAAACACCAGGTTGTCGATGCCCAGCACCAGTTCCAGCACAATCAAGGTCAACAAGCCGAGCCAGGCCGTTGGATCCGCTAACCATTCCATTTATAGAGTCTCGTTATAGATGTCTGAATGCCGGACACGGCAAGGCGCGGTCAGTGGACCGGGGCAAGGGTAGCAATCGGAATACGGGGTGCTTCAGCGGGAACAGCAGCAGCGGATGTCTTGGGGAAAGACGACTGGGAGGCTCCGAGAGGGTGTTCATGCAAGTCCTGCAGTGGAAAAAGGACTTGAATCGTACAATCGAAACCTAAATTTCCTACAACGCAAAACTATTACAAAATCTGTAACCCCAACACACACTTCGAAATAGGCCACTCTAGAGCAGCGCTACCAGTGGAGCAGGACTACCGGTGGACAGAGCCACCTATGGGCCAAATCTACCCGTGGAGCAAGGCCACCTGTAAAGCAGAGCTACCTGTGAAGAAGAGCTATATGCAAAGCAGAGCCATCTGTGGTGCAGGGCCACCTGTGGCGAGCGGGCTTGCCCCGCGTTGGGCTGCGCAGCAGCCCCAAAACCTGCTGACCGAATTCTCCTGATACTCCGAGTCGCCTCAACTGGGGCTGCTTCGCACCCCAACGCGGGGCAAGCCCGCTCGCCACAGTAATCCCGCGCCCACACTTCACTCAGCGTTTACGCGTCGCGTCATCCAGCGCCAAAATCGTATGCGCAATCCACAAAGTCCCGGAATCCATCGCCCCCGACGAAGCCATCCTCATCGAACCGCTGGCCTGTTCGCTGCAGGCCGCCGAGCGCGCACATGCGGGCGGCGCATCCTTCAACGATGCGCTGCAAGCCATGAAAACCGCTGCCTCGCAAGGGGGCGATTCGACCAAGGACTTAGTCGCGAAAATCGGCCGCGCGAGTCGGCTGGGTGAGCATTCGTTGGGCGTGCTCGACGCAGGCGCGGTGTCGTGCTGCCTGATCCTGACGCGGTTGGCGGATTCGGTTCAACCGCGCTGGGTGTAGCGCATCGGATGGCCCTTTCGCGAGCAAGCCCGCTCCCACAAGGGCTTGACCTGCAGTCTGGAATTACCAGAACCGCTGCTGGGTCAAGCGGCTCCACCAGGTCAGCAGCACTCGGTCCACAGAACCGCTGGCCGCCAGGCCGACCCGCTCTTGCAGGCTCTTGCGCTCGGCATAGTGCAGGTGGAACACCTCGGCGGTCTTGGCCTTGGTGGCCAGGTATTCATCGCTGGTTTGCAGTTCGTCGACCAGTTGCTTGTCGAGGGCTGCAACACCCAGCCACACTTCCCCGGTCGCGACATCATCGATTGCCAGTTGAGGGCGATAGCGCGACACGAAGTTCTTGAACAACTGATGGGTGATGTCCAGGTCTTCCTGGAACTTCTCGCGGCCCTTCTCGGTGTTTTCGCCAAACACGGTAAGGGTGCGCTTGTATTCACCGGCCGTCAGCACTTCGAAATCGATGTCATGTTTTTTCAGCAGGCGGTTGACGTTGGGCAACTGCGCTACCACGCCGATCGAACCGAGGATGGCGAACGGTGCGCTGATGATCTTCTCGCCGATGCACGCCATCATGTAGCCGCCGCTGGCCGCGACCTTGTCGATGCACACGGTCAATGGCACGCCCGCCTGGCGAATACGCGCCAGTTGGGATGAGGCCAGGCCGTAGCTGTGCACCATGCCGCCGCCGCTTTCCAGGCGCAGCACCACTTCGTCTTTCGGCGTGGCCAGGCTCAGCAGTGCGGTGATTTCATGGCGCAGGCTCTCGGTGGCCGAGGCCTTGATGTCGCCGTCGAAATCCAGCACAAACACCCGGGGCTTGGCCTCGGGTTTCTTCTTGCCTTTCTTCTTTTCGGTTTTGCTTTCGGCTTTGCGCAGGGCCTTGAGCTGGTCCTTGTCGAGCAGGCTCGACTCCAGGCGCTCACGCAGGCCCTTGTAGAAATCATTGAGCTTGCTGACCTGCAATTGGCCGGCGGACTTGCGACGGCCTTTGCTGCGCAGCGCCGCGAAACTGATCAGTACCACCACAATAGCGACCACCAGGGTGACGGTCTTCGCCAGAAAGCTCGCGTATTCGGCCAGAAAATCCATATGTCTCCTTAAAAATGCACTGCGCCAGGCGCGGATGGGCCCAGCATACCGACGGCACCGCGTTCGAGCCAGTGATCAAACCGCCAGCAAGCGGGCTCTAACGGGCTTTTAAAACAAGCGTATGTTTTTTCATTGACAGCTCTCCGGCATCCTCATAACCTCGCCAGACTTTCAACGTACCGGGAAAACGGACGTGGGCAGCATTTATCTGATTCGACATGGCCAGGCCTCTTTCGGTGCAGACGACTATGACGTCCTGTCGCCCGTCGGCGTGGAACAAGCGCAAGTGCTCGGTCGCCACCTGGCAGACCTGGGCCTCACGTTCGAGCGCTGTGTATCGGGCGACCTGCGCCGTCAGCAGCACACCGCCACGTCCGTGTTCGATCAATATGCAGCCCGTGGCCTGCCGGTACCTTCGCTGGACATCGACAGCGCCTTCAACGAATTCGACGCCGAGGCGATCATCCGCGCCCTGCTCCCCGACCTGCTGAGCACCGAACCCGAAGCCCTGGAGATCCTGCGCAATGCGGCGCACAACCGCAGCGAATTCCAGCGCATCTTCGCGTTGATCATCGAGCGTTGGCTGGCCGGCACTTATGACCCACCGGGGCTGGAAAGCTGGCTGGGGTTTGTCGAACGCGTACAAGGCGGCCTGCAACGGATTCTCGAAACCGCCCGGAACACTGACAAGATCGCCGTGTTCACCTCCGGCGGCACGATCACCGCCCTGCTTCACTTGATTACCCGAATGCCTGCTGCCCAGGCGTTCGAACTCAATTGGCAAATTGTTAACACCTCGCTCAACCAGCTGAAATTCCGTGGACGCGAGGTGGCGCTGGCTTCCTTCAACAGTCATACCCACTTGCAACTGTTGAAGGCGCCGCAGCTCATCACTTTCCGATGAGCTGCGGCCAACCGTGACCCCAAGGTCACTGGACTCTACCCTTAAGGATCGAAACCATGACTGACGTAGCCAAAGCTGTAGAAGCAATGAAAGCCAAATTCAACCCAGCCGCTGCCGACGGCCTGGACCTGGTGTTCGGTTTCCGTATCGACGACACCCAGAACTTCTCGCTGGTGGTCAAGAACAACACCTGCGAACTGCTCGAAGGCGAAAACCCTGACGCCCAGGTCACGCTGGTCACCGACGGCGAAACCATGGAAGGCATCGTCAGCGGCGACACCGACGGCATGCAGGCCTTCATGAGCGGCAAACTGCGCACCGAAGGCGACATGATGCTGGCAATGAAGCTGAGCGAGCTGTTCCCGGCCTGATCACGCTGATTGAGTAGCGCGCTTTACCCCGACAAATCCCGCCACATGGCGGGATTTGTTGTTTGCGCAAGCGGACAACGGCCACACTCACACCTCATCGGCCACAATTGCCCTTGATAGCCTCCCCCGCAAACGCCCGCCGAAAAAACCCTGTCGAATCACCCAAAGAGCCATTCACCGTCCCGGAGTGATCAAGCTCTGGATACAAATGCCACTCCACCCGATCCCCTGCCTGACAGGCGTCCCGGACCAAGGCTTTTTGCCCCGGTGCAAACACATCTCGGTCTTTACCGCCGGTGCCGAGAAAGACCGGAATATCGGTTTTCACCGAGGGATAAGCCGATTCACGCCCCAGCCGATCCAACGCCGCCTTGGGCGAACGCTCGAAGCTGTTATTGAAGGTCAAAACTGCCGACCGTGCCGTGAGCCCACGCCATCAGTGGCCAGCCGCCCGCTGGTGCTGCGCCCTTGGGCACGAACAGCGCACCGGAAACCGCGACAGGCGTGAGGTTGTCGAGCCCATCGGTGGAGGAATACAGAATCCGCACGTTCAGCCCGGCCGACGCCAGGCTCTGCTGCGGCGTTAATGCTTCACTGCGCAGCAATTTGCCGGGCATTGGCGGCACAGGGTCAGCCCAGGTGTAGAACGCGTCAGCGGCGCTGCTACTGCCGGCCGCCAGTACCCATAGCAACGCCCACGCCCGCATCGCGCATCACCACCCTTCTTTCAACATGCGCAATTCCAGGTGCTGCAACAACATGATGGTTTTGCCATCGACAATCTCACCGCTCTGCACCATCGCCAGCGCCTGTTCAAAGCTCAGCTCCAGCACTTCGATGTCTTCACCCTCGTCGATCAGCCCGCCGCCATCGCCAACGCGGTCCGCCGCCTGGTACTCGCCGATAAAGAAGTGAATGCGCTCGGTCACCGAACCGGGGCTCATGAACGCCGCGTAGATTTTCTCCACAGGGCCGACGCGGTAGCCGGTCTCTTCTTCGGCTTCGAGGCGAATGCGCTCTTCGGGGGTGGCGTTGTCCAACAGGCCGGCGGCCGCTTCGATCAAGTAGCCGGGGTAATCGTTGACGAACGTGGGCATGCGGAACTGGCGGATAAGCAGCACGGTGCGCTGTGCGCGGTTGTATAGCAGAATCGTTGCGCCGTTGCCGCGGTCGTACACCTCACGGGTCTGGGCTTGCCAACTGCCATCCTGGCGGCGCAGGTCGAAGGTGTATTTTTTCAGAAGATACCAATTGTCCGACAGGGTTTCTTCGGCGGTGATGCGAACGGGGCTATTGTCCATGGCCTGGCCTCTGCTCAAAGGAGCGCGAGCATGTCGCGGCGCCAATGTCAGCGTCAAGCGAAACGCTTGTGCAGACCGGCGCGCGGCGTATCGGGTTCAGTAAGGGGTCACGGCCTGAGCCAGCGACTGCTTGATGCGCGGCCACGCGGCCGCAACCTCTTCAGCGCTGGCGGCCTTGATCAGTGCCAGATCGCGCGGGTAATCCACCCCGGGGTTCTCAGTGAACCACGTCGCCGTGAATTGGCCATTGCTGGCCCACAGGATGTATCCCGTGTCCTGGTCACCCAAACAACCCAGGCACGCGTCGTTCAATGCTGTAACACTTTGCAAGCAATCCCCATTCACGGCTGTCGAATTAATTCCTGCCCCTTAAAGCCATCTGGTAAAACCCGAGCTTCGCTTTTGTCCTGGAACCTTCATGTCATCTCGTTTTCTGTCTCGCCTGGGCCTGCGCTGGTTTCCCCTGCTGTGCATGGCCCTCCTGATCATCGGCCTGCCGGTGGGCTGCGCGGTGCTTCAACACAAGGAGCGCGAGCTGGTGTTTCGCATTGAACCGGGTACCGCCGGCTGGTACACCGGTTTGCCCAAGGCCGTGCAGGAATTCGATATAAAACCCGCCAGTTTCAAATCAGGCCAGAACCTGCACGGCTGGTGGTACCCGGCCGACAAGCAGGATGCTCCGGCGATTCTGTACCTGCACGGCGTGCGCTGGAACCTCACCGGTCAGCTGTTTCGCATTGAACAACTGCACGCACTGGGCTTTTCGGTGCTGGCCATCGACTACCGCGGTTTCGGCCAGAGTCACGGTGACTTGCCTTCGGAAACCAGTGTGTATGAAGACGCGCGCATCGCCTGGGAGCGCTTTCAGGTGCTGCAGCCAGACCCGAGCAAACGTCTGATCTACGGGCACTCGCTGGGTGGTGCGGTGGCCATCGACCTGGCAGCGCAGTTGAGTCAACAGACACCGGTGCCCGTGCGCGGCCTGGTGATCGAATCCACGTTCACCTCGCTGGGGGACGCGGCCGCGGCCGTGGCCAACACCTCACTGCCGGTGCGCTGGTTGCTGTCGCAGAAGTTCGACTCCATCGACAAAATTGCCGGCGTGCACATGCCGCTGCTGGTGGTGCATGGCCTGGCCGACCCCTACGTGCCACCGCGTTTCAGCCAACAACTGTTCGACGCCGCCCAGGAGCCCAAGCGGTTGCTGCTGGTGCCTGGCGCCACGCATAACAACAGCATGAGCCTGGCCGGGCGCAATTATGGGCAAGCGCTGGAAAAACTCATGCAGGCGCAGATGCCCGCACAGGTGGTGACGCACTCCACAGGTCGCAACGGCGACTCTTGAAAGTACTTTTCGGCACTGGGTTCACGCTTGGCTGTCAAGCGTAAACCCTGCCCATACTGGCCCGCGCCGCAAGTTGATCAAATATTAACCGAGGGTTAAATCGCCAACCCTGCCGGGCCTTCGCAAAGTTATCCACAGAGATACCCACGGTTTTCGTGGACAACTCTTTTTACTTTTTTACGATCTTTTTGCTCAGCAAACCCCTTCGGGAAAGGTGCCTGGCAGCAAAATATCGCGATTCACATCGCGTATATCGTTATAGCCGCACAGCGCCATCGACACATCCAACTCACGGGCAATGATGTCAAGGGCCTTGGTCACGCCCGCTTGGCCCATGGCGCCCAAACCATACAAGTGCGGACGACCGATCATGGTGCCTTTGGCGCCCAGTGCCATCGCCTTGAGCACGTCCTGGCCGGAGCGAATGCCGCCGTCGAGCCACACTTCAATCTGCTTGCCCACCGCCTCGACAATTGCCGGCAGCTGGCTGATGCTCGACGGTGCACCATCCAGCTGGCGGCCACCGTGGTTACTCACCACCAAGGCATCGGCGCCGGAATTAGCCGCCAGCCGCGCATCCTCCACATCGAGAATGCCCTTGATAATCAGCTTGCCGCCCCAGCATTTCTTGATCCATTCCACGTCGTCCCAGCTCAGGCGCGGGTCGAACTGCTGGGCGGTCCACGACGACAGCGAACTCATGTCCGCCACGCCTTTAACGTGGCCGACGATATTGCCGAAACCACGGCGTTTGGTGCCCAGCATGCCCATCACCCAGCGCGGCTTGGTTGCCATGTTGAGGATATTCGGCAGGGTCAGTTTTGGCGGCGCCGACAAGCCGTTGATCAAGTCCTTGTGGCGTTGCCCGAGGATCTGCAGATCGAGGGTCAGTACCAGCGCATCCACACCCGCCGCTTTGGCGCGCTCGATCAATTGCTCGACAAACCCGCGATCGCGCATCACATACAACTGGAACCAGAATGGCTGGCCGATCTGTTCGGCGATGTCCTCAAGTGAGCAGATGCTCATGGTCGACAGCGTGTAGCGCAGGCCAAAAGCCGCGGCGGCGCGGGCGGTCAGGATCTCGCCATCGGCATGCTGCATGCCCGCAAGCCCCGTGGGCGCCAGCGCGACCGGCATGGCCATGTCCTGGCCGATCATGCTGGCGCGGATCGAACGTTCATCGATGTTGCGCGCCACGCGCTGACGAAATTTGATGCGGGCAAAATCGCTTTCATTTGCCCGATAGGTGCTTTCAGTCCAGGAACCGGAATCGGCGTAGTCGTAGAACATTCGTGGGACACGTTTTTGCGCCAGCTTGCGTAAGTCTTCGATGGTTGTGATCAACGACATCTAGGTCACCTCTCCCTGAACTGAGCCCAGAGAGTAACCGCCGATCAGCCGCGCAACCAGTGATTGCGTTTATATCGGCAGAGGCCTAATCTCGCATAAACCCGCAAAAAGACGCACAAACATGCAGAGCACTCATCAAGCCATCGACCTGCCTTCGTTGCGCAAACAGAAAATCCTGTTGCTGCTGGAGCGCGACGGCAAAGTCACCGCATCCGAATTGGTGGAGCATTTTGCCGTGTCCCAGGACACCATCCGCCGCGACCTCGGTGAACTGGCCGCCGCCGGCCTGTTGCAACGCGTGCACGGCGGCGCCCTGCCCCGGCCCAAAGACACCGGCAAAGACTTCTTCACCCGTGTGGGCGAGACCAATGAGGTCAAACGCCACCTCGCGCGCCTGGCCGCCGATCGCGTGGAAGACGGCCAGATCGTGTTGTTCGATTCCGGCTCGACCACGCTGCAGATTGCACAATCCTTGCCACGTGCGATCCGCCTGACGGTGGTCACACCGTCGCCGATGATTGCCATCGCCCTGGCCGACCACCCGGATGTGAAAGTGATTTTGGCGGGTGGCCAACTCAACCCTGCCACCTTGTCCACCAGCGGCCACGAAGCCGTACGGCTGATCCAGAGCATCAAGGCCGACCTGCTGTTTACCGGCGTGTGCGCGTTGCATCCGCAAGTGGGCATCAGCTCGTTGCATTTCGACGAAGTGGCGGTCAAGCAAGCCTTGCTCGACAGTGCCTCCCACGTGGTGGCGGTGACCATGGCCGACAAGCTCGGCGCGGTGGAGCCCTTTGTGGTGGGCCCGTGCAGCCGCATCCATACGCTGATCACCGAGTGGCACGTACCGAGTGTCGAAGCCTATGAGCAGTTAGGGCTGGAAGTGCTGCGCGTGGAGGTTGAGTAAGTACAAGGCATCGGCAGTGGCATGACCGCTGGCGGTGTTGTCGAAGATGCACCAGGTGGGAGTGCCTGCTGCAACGGACTGGCTCAGTTGCTGCGAGAATGCCTGCACGCGCTCCGGCCCATACGCGCTGTGATAGATGCGCGGCGAGCCGTGCAGTCGCCAATACTGCACGCCCTGCCAGCCGGTGCCCGCGTCGATGACCGGTGGGTCGGCGACCACACGGCCTATGTGTAAATCCTGCAATAACGCCTCGGCTTCAAGCCAGCTGGCGTGGCGCGGTTCCAAAACCACGGCACCCGCAAATCGTTGGCGTAACGCCGTGAAAAACGGTGCAGCAATCGCCGCGTCATAGCCAAAAGACGGTGGCAATTGAATCAGCAGGCAGCCCAGTTTTTCACCCAATCTGAGGCACTGCTCGACGAATTCATCCAGCGCGGTTTCGCAGCGTTGCAAGCGCAATTCATGGGTGATGCGCTTGGGCACCTTGACCGAAAAACGAAACGCCGGCGGTACCGATTGCGCCCAGCGCTCATAGGTCTTGGGCAGGTGCGGGCGATAAAACGAACTGTTGATTTCCACTGCGTTGAAACGCGACGCGTAACGTTGCAGGTGTGTACCCTCGCCCGCAAAAGCCGGCCACTGTTCACGCGGCAAACTCCACCCCGCGCAGCCCACATACAGCGCTGCCTTCAAAACAGCACCTTGGCGGCGTCGCGCATAAAAATCTCGATGGTCTTGGGCCCGACGCCTGCAAATTCACCCAAGCGTTTTTCGAAGGCCTGACGGTCTTCGCTGGCGCTGCGAATATGGCTGATCTTGCCGCCATACTCGGCATTCAATTTGGCACTCAGGTCGAGCAAACGCTGCGCCGTGGTTTCGTCATAGCGCACGTAATGCGCGCGTCCAAGCATCGACACCAACTCCCTGGAGGTGCAGTGCTGCAACTTGTGCGCGGTATCGCGGCCTTGCTCTTCGACAATCACCTTGTACGCCTGCGCAGCAATTGGCGCCTGAATGCGCTTGCCCATCAGGAAGCTGGCGATAAACCACTTGAACAGGCTGGCGTCGTCTTCAGGCCTTAACTCAATGCCCAACTGCGCAGCGGTAATCGACCTGGCCATGCTCAGTGGCCCAACTTGCGCTCAGCCTTGGCGGCTTGCTCGTTGATGGCGTCGGTCTGGCGTTCGATGTCCTTGATCGACGTGGGCGTGAGTACCTTGTCGACACTTTCGGTTTTCGGGTTCGGGCGTTCCAGCGTGTGGCCCTTGTCGGCTTTGTCGGTGCCTTTCTGGGCGTCTTCGGAACTGATCGGGGTTGGGGTTTTATCGGCAGTCACAGTTTGTCTCCAAGCAGTTGAAGGCCCACAAAAAATAGCGGGCGCTTATGCAGCAGAGCCTGTCGAATTTCGATAGTTCAAGGAAATTGGCGTGCATGACCACCGGAGAAAAAACCGCGAATTAATTTAAACCTTTTGCCGAGGCTCCCCCTCAACAGTCAGGTACGGCATCACGCCACTGTTGATTTCAAGGAGATCCACCATGACTACTCTGCTGATGAAACAAATGGGCCTGACCTTTGTGCTGGTTGCAGGCTCGATTTCCACGGCCATGGCCGCAACGTCCAACAGCTTTGTCGACGACGCCGCCCAAGGCGGTATCACCGAGGTGGAAGCCGGCAAGCTGGCCCTGGAAAAAAGCAGCTCGGCCGACGTAAAGACTTTTGCTCAGCACATGGTCACCGACCACACCAAAGCCAATCAGGAACTGACGGCATTGGCGAAAAAGCTGGATATCGAAGTACCCGATGACGCCGCCCTGACCGACAAGGCCAAAAAAGCCATCCTCGAAATGCGCGACGAGTCGTTCGACAAGGCCTACGCCAACAACCAGGTCGCCGCTCATGAAAAAACCGTCGAATTGTTCCAGAAAGAAGCCGCTTCCTCGGACAACGCCGAGCTGAAAGCCTTCGCCGCCAAGACCCTGCCGACCCTTGAAGCCCACCTAAAAATGGCCAAGGAGCTGCAAGCCAAACACGACCACTAAACCATCCCCTGACCCAGGAGACACTCGACCATGAGTTCGCAACTCAACGGCAAGAAAATCCTCATCATCACCTCCAATACCGGTATCGAACGCGATGAGCTGGTCAAGCCACTGGAAGCGCTGCGCGGTTATGGCGCCACGGTGACTCACGCGTCCAGCAAAGGCGGTACCACCCAGACCTTCGTCGGTGACACCGAGAAGGACAAAACCGTGGAATCCAACGTGCAATTGTCGGACGTGGCAAGCAGCGACTTCGACGCTTTGGTCATCCCTGGCGGCACCGTCAACGCTGACACCTTGCGTCAGGATGCCGACGCGCTGCGCTTGATCAACGACTTCGTCAAGGCGGGCAAAACCATCGCGGCGATCTGCCACGGGCCATGGACGCTGATCGATGCAGGCGTGATCAAGGGCAAAACCCTGACCTCGTACAAAAGCGTGCGGATCGACCTTGAAAACGCCGGCGCCGCCGGCTGGGTGGATGCCCAGGTCAAGGAATGCAAGGCCAATGGCTGGACCTTGATCACTTCGCGTACTCCGGATGACTTGCCGGCGTTCAACGAAGCAATTGCCAAAGCTGTTGCGGGCTAAACCACCCGCTTGAACGTAAACAGGCGCCCAATGGGCGCCTGTTTACGGTCTTGAATGGTCTCAGCTTTTACGCTGTTCAGCCATCTCACGTTTTGGCCCGAACAAGGCCCAGACGATCAGCCCGAACAGCGGCACGAAAATCAGAATGATCAACCACAGCCCTTTGGTCTCCCAGCCACCGGTGCTGCGTAATACGACGTTGATCGCCCATAATTCCAAGATCAGCAGAATCACGGCCAGAATGATCCAGATAGTTTCCAATTGCATAGCTCACCTCCTGAGGTCTATGCATTAGGTCAAGCAGATGGCCTGAGGGTTCCATTCGATTTTCAGCAAGGGCTCACGCCCAACGGTTGCAGCTAATCCTGCGCGACCTTCTAGACTCAACACTGAATCACCTCGCCTGCACTGAATTAAGGAGGTTCAGGATGACCGAGCACGTTATCCACTTTCACTGCCAGATCGACCAGAGCACCACCGAGCGCTTTCGCGACTGTTGCCTGGACGCTATCGGCGAAGGCGCCAGTTCCCTGCTGCTGAACCTGTCGACCACCGGTGGCAGCACCAATTTCGGCTTTACCCTCTACACCTTTCTCAAGGCGTTGCCGGTGCCCTTGTGCGCGATCAACGCGGGCAACATCGAGTCCATGGGCATCATTATGTTCCTGGCGGCGAACCGACGCATCACCACGCCGCACTCACGGTTTTTGATTCACCCGATGAACTGGTATTTCAGCCAGAGTTCAGTGGACCACCAGCGTCTGCGTGAATACCTGTCGAGCCTGGATAACGACCTGGCGCGCTACGTGAAAATCTATGAATTGGAGACCACTCAAGCCGAGACCCAGCTGGATATTTTCAAGTGCCTGTCGGCTGAGGAAAAAGTCATCGCCGCGCATGAATCGCTGGCCTATGGCATTGCCCACGAGGTGCAGCAGGTGGTGTTTGCCGAAGACATCAAGCATTGGAAAGTCAGCGGCGCCTAGAAGCGGCGTATTGCAATCTGCTGCCTGGCAAACCATGCAAGGTGCACGAATGCGCGGCCTTGCAGGTTTCCCTATCTCATTGATTAATATGGTTTTATTAAAGTTATCCAAGTTGGTACAACTGATGCAACCTCCAAGTAACGAGGCGTGCACTTCGACACGCCCGAATGCTATCCGTGAGGTTCCACCATGAATGCAATCGACCTTCTCAAGGCTGACCACGAACGCGTCAAGGCGCTGCTGACCCAACTGAGCGAGTCCACCGAGCGTGGCGTCAAGAAACGCACTGAATTGCTGGCCAAACTCGAGATGGAGATCAGCCTGCATACCCGCCTCGAGGAAGAGATCCTTTACCCCGCGTTCCGCAAGGCCGGCGGTAAAGAGCAGGACATCATGTACCACGAGGCCAAGGAAGAGCACCGCACCGTCGACGCCCTGGTGCTGCCCGACCTGAAACAGACCGAGCCTTCGACCACTGAATTTTCCGGGCGCGTCAAAGTGGTCAAGGAACTGTTGGAGCACCACATCGAAGAAGAGGAATCCGAGATGTTCCCGCAGGCCAAGAAGCTGTTGGGCAAGACCGTGCTCGAAGCCCTTGGTGCAGAAATGGAAGCGATGAAAGCCGCGCACAAGAAAGCCCTGGGCGCCAAGCCGATCGCGGCCTGATGCCCGTTCGTCGCATGCCCGCGAACTATTTCAAACTTTGATTTCGATTGAGCATTCCCAATTAAGCGACACCGTTGATTCATTCATCGAAGAGGGATTTTGAAATGGCTACCAGCGGAAAAACCACGACAGGTGCAGGCGGTAAAGCCAAGCCAGATACTGCCAAGAAAAGTGGCGGTCAAGGCTCCGGCGGCAATTTTGCCAACGACCGTGAGAAAGCTTCTGAAGCCGGCAAAAAAGGCGGAGCCCACAGCTCCGGCGGCGGCGCCAAGAAGTCTTGATTGAAGCACCACCGGGGCCCGGGTTTCCCGGGCTTCGGCCCACGCAAGGGGATTGAGTCATGAAGACCAGTATTTCCCACAGGATGTTGCTCATCGTCGGCTTTTCAGCGTTGCTGGCAAGCCCTGCTTTCGCCGCCTTTGGCGATGCCATCGCCCCCGCCGCCAATTCGCTGAGCGGCAGCAGCGCAGCAGGTTCCGCGCTGCCGCCAGGCACCTATCCGAGCAGCCCCTCCGACAGTGACAAAAAGGCTGAAACGCCGCCCAAAGAGAAGGCCTCGACGAGCGGGAATTCACACAAGCAACCCGACGCGAAAAAGACTCAGAAAAAGATTCCGCGCAGCAGCAGCAACTAGCTGCTTAACAAGGGCCAGGCGAAACGCCTTGCCGCTTGCCTTTCGCCCATGGCCACGGCGTGGCCTGGGACCCGCCGTGGCCTCTCAAGGACTCAGGGCACTGGCAACCAACCGCTGAAATCACCCTGACGGTTCAACGGGCACCAGCCGAAGTCGTCCAACGGGGCTGGCAATGGCTGATGTTCGACGCTTGCCAACGCACTGCCCTTCCAATCGAAAATCCTCGCCCCTCGCCATCCCACGACCACGCCCTGCGCCTGGCTTCGATCGGTAGTGATCCAGCGCGCCGCCGCGGCCGCCATGAAAGCCTCGATGGGCTCCTCATCAATCTGTGATCGATACCCCGAGGCGAGCAGCCAGCGGCAAACGTTAAGGTGGTACGTCCAGTCCAGCGGCGGCTGGTTGTGATAGGCCCAGGTCATGAAGCTGCGAAACAGGTTCAACCCTTCCGGTGGATCCAGCTTGAGCAAGGCCGGGCAGATATCGAACAAGGTGTGCCAATACGGCAATAAACGCGCATCCAGGTGCACGAAGCAGCGCGAATTGCTCGGGTAATCAGCCAGTGTCGGTTCGGCGCGCATACGCCGAGATGCCTTGCTGACCAGGCGGCTGGCGCCTGCAGGCAATACAGAGATCATGAAATACACTCACAGTCGTGACGATAGAACGCCTCCTGAACACAGGAAGCCCAAGGCACACGTCAGAATGCGGGGGAAGCGCGGGGGTTGGCCGAGGGCCAGGAATAACGCGGCGGCGCCTTGTTGCGCCGCTCATGGGCAGGACGTGGGGTGTGTCCGAGGCCCAACAGCCAGGCCAGCCCGATGAGGAACACGATGGCCACGGTCACGGCAGCGCATACCGGGCAGGCAAAGTAGTTCGAGATGTTGCCAGACGCCGGGTTACCCAACCCTTTGTCGGAAAGTGGCGCTTGGCTACCGTCCACCGAGCAGAACGCACCACCGATGCCGTTGAGTTGCTCGCCAAGCATCTGCCCATGGCCCAAACCGCAGACGAACAGGTTCATCAGCACGCAGAAGTACAGGGCCCAGGCGATCAGCGAACGGTCGGGGTGGCTCAATTTCATGGCGGCGACTCTACCACTGAAGCCCCAAAGGGATGAAGCACGGCGCGCCCTGTGGCAGAACGTCGCAGATTACGTGGGCTGGCCTGGGTTGGTAGACTGTGCACCCGCATCATTACTCCTTTTCAAAGCCTGCCATGCCGTTGCAGAGTCATCCAGGCGTTTCACAGGATGCACAGTTGATGAGTACGTTATTCACCCGCCGCAAAGTGCTGACCGGTATGGGCCTGTTGGGCCTGGGCAGCCTGCTGGGCGGCTGTGATTACAGCCCCAAGCTGAACTTCAAGTACGGCAAGGACCTCAGTGACAAGATCATGGGCCGCACCTTCAAGCTCAAGAACACCGACGGCGAAACCGTCACCCTTAGCTCGTTCCGTGGCCTGATGCCGGTGGTGTTCTTCGGCTTTACGCAGTGCCCGGCCGTGTGCCCGACCACCCTCGCCCGCGCCGCCCAGGCCAAGAAGCTGATGGGCCGCGACGGCGAGATCATGCAAGTGGTGTTCATCACCCTCGACCCCGAGCGCGACACCCCGGCGATTCTCGACAAGTACGTCAAGGCCTTCGACCCGAGCTTCGAAGCGCTCTACGGCACCCCGGAAGAAATCGCCGTGGCCGCCAAGGAGTTCGGGATCTTTTATGAAAAGATCCCCGCCGGCGACACCTACACCCTGTCGCACACGGCCACCAGTTTCGTCTTCGACACCCGCGGCAACCTGCGCCTGGGCCTGTCGGCATCCCTTACCGCTAAAGAGTGCGCAGAAGACCTGCTCACCGTCATGGAGGTCTGCTAATGACTGCTGTTCAACACCTCAAGCGCACCCTGATCGGCCTGTCCCTGCTGGGCCTTGCGGCGCACGCCAGTGCCCAGGTGCTGGTGACCGACGCGTGGGCTCGCGCCTCTGTGCCGGGCCAGCCGTCCAGCGGCGCGTTCATGACCATCACCGCCGACAGCGACAGCAAACTGCTCAGCGTGGCAACGCCGGTGGCCAAGGACGTGCAGATCCATGAGATGAGCATGAAGGACGATGTAATGCGCATGGGCCCGGTGGACTCGGTCGCGCTGCCTGCAGGCAAAGCGGTCAAGCTCGACCCCAACGGTTACCACGTGATGCTGATGGGCCTGACCGGGCAGATCAAGGAAGGCGACCAGGTGCCGCTGACCCTGACGGTGGAGAACGCCAAGGGCGAGAAACAGTCGATTGAAGTCAAAGCGCCGGCCCGTGGACTGGACGGTATGGACCACAGCACGATGCACTAAGCCACTGCGTGGCGAATGAGCTTGTTGTGGCGAGCGGGCTTGCCCCGCGTTGGGCTGCGCAGCGGCCCCAGTCAATCCACCACAGTACATCAGTGAAAGCGCGGCGCCTGGTTTCAGGGCCGCTTCGCGCCCCAACGCGGGGCAAGCCCGCTCGCCACAACCGGCCCCTGCCAGCCCCCGCCAATGCCATATCCAAAAGCTCTGCCCTCAACACTTTCTCTATATCTGCAAACAGACCCGATAGCCTGATTCTGCATCGCGAGAGCGTGGCGTACTGCTGAATCAGCAACGCCAGCCCCAAGCTGCTGGCGCCGATCACCCTGGTGCGGCGCGCGTTCAACCCGTCGGCGCCGCTGCAGAACTTTATTGACCTGCCGCGTGCGTCTGCTGGGGTGTATCGCGAAGGGTGAGGCTCAATCCACGATAAACAGCTTCGCGCCGGTGAGGGTGGATGAGCGATGCCCTTCCATGTCATTGCCCACCTGGTAACTCATCCCGGCCGTCAGGGTGAATTCGCGGCCGTCTTCCAATTGCGTGTGCAACTCCCCTTCCAGACACAGCAACACATGCCCGCGCCAGCACCAGTGATCGGCCAGGTAACCGGGCGTGTATTCGACCATGCGCACGCGGGTGGTGCCGAAGTGGCACGTGCGCCACAGGGCAGTGCCGGTCACGCCTGGGTGCAGTTCGGGTTCGAGGGTGGACCAGTCGGTGATGGCAAACGGGACAGCGGTCAGTTGCATGGTGGGCTCGGTCGTCAGTTAACGTCGCTCGACCCTATCCGCCCACCACGCGCAGCGATAGACACAGATCGCCGGCTTTTGTGGGATACAGGGGCTCGCGCTTGTTATCCTGCCCGCCCGGCTCTCATGGACGCGTGCTTATGCCGATCGACCCCGCTTTCATCCTTCACGACACCGAGCACTGGCGGCTCAATCATCACCTGGCCTCAACGCTGCCGGGCTACCTGATGCTGGGTGCCAAAGCGCCAATCGACTCGCTCGCCGACATGCCGGAAGCCGCGCTGACTGAGCTGGGCGGCTTGCTGGCTAAAACCCAACGGGTGATCGAGGCGCAGCTGCAGCCCAAATGGCTGTACATCAGCCGCTATGGGCACATGCCCGGCTTCCCGCTGCACTTTCACTTCATCCCGGTGTACGACTGGGTCGAGCAGGCGTTTTGGCAGGACCCGCGCTACCGCGTGCTGCAAGGTTTTGGCGCGCAGGCGCCAGCACAGACGCTGACCGACGGCGCCGAGTTGACGCTGTTTGTGTGGCGCGAGTTTGGCGAAAGCCCAACGCCGCCGGCGGTTCAGGGGGACTCGGTTAAGCAGGTTATCGAGCGACTGCGCACGGCCTTCCAAGCCTGACCCAATCCCCTGTGGGAGCTGTCGAGCTTTAGCGAGGCTGCGAAGGCGGCGGCACTGCCGAAACAACGGTCGCCTGACCCACCGCTTTCGCAGCCTCGCCGGGGCTCGACAGCTCCCACAGGGACCGCGCCCATGCCCAGACGCCACCGAGGCTTCGTTTGATCCGCTGCGCACGCCCCTTCAAGCCCGCCCCCGTTCCCCTGTGGGAGCTGTCGAGCTTTAGCGAGGCTGCGAAGGCGGCGGCACTGCCGAAACAACGGTCGCCTGCCCCACCGCTTTCGCAGCCTCGCCGGGGCTCGACAGCTCCCACACGGACCGCGCCCATGCTCAGACGCCGCCGAGGCTTCGGCTGATCGGCTGCGCACGGCCTTCCAAGCCTGCCCCCGATCCCCTGTGGGAGCTGTCGAGCTTTAGCGAGGCTGCGAACGCGGCGGCACTGCCGAAATAATTGTTGCCTGAACCACCGCTTTCGCAGCCTCGCCGGGGCTCGACAGCTCCCACAAGGAGCGCGCCCATGCCCAGACGCCGCCGAGGCTTCCGCTGATCGGCTGCGCACGCTCCTTTCAAGCCCGCCCCCAATCCCCTGTGGGAGCTGTCGAGCTTTAGCGAGGCTGCGAAGGCGGCGGCACTGCCGAAATAATTGTTGCCTGAACCACCGCTTTCGCAGCCTCGCCGGGGCTCGACAGCTCCCACACGGACCGCGCCCATGCCCGGACGCCGCCGAGGCCTCAGTTGATCGGCTGCGCACGCCCCTTCAAGCCCGCCCCCGTTCCCCTGTGGGAGCTGTCGAGCTTTAGCGAGGCTGCGAAGGCGGCGGGACTGCCGAAACAACGGTCGCCTGACCCACCGCTTTCGCAGCCTCGCCGGAGCTCGACAGCTCCCACAGGAATTGCCTGTGTTAGCCGGAGCTAGTCGCGTCTTCAGCAATCAGTCGCTTGGTCATCGGTATACACGCCAGGGTCAGCCCCGACGGCGAGTGATACACCGCTTGTTTGTCGCCCACATAACCGCATGCTCTGTAGAAGCTCGCCGCGTTGAGCGTCGAATCCAGCACCACGTGCTCAATGGCCAGTTCCCGCGCAACGTTTTCCAAGTGATCAAGCATCGCCTTGCCATACCCGCGTCCGGCGAATTCAGGGAGCACAAACAGCGCGCCCACTTCGTGGTTATCCGGGTCGAGCATCCCGGTGACCACGGGCTCGCCATTCACCCAGCCCAGGTAAAACGGTTTGTCCATCAGCGCGCTGTAGCCGTCTTCGGCGCGGCCGCGGGTCCACAGCAGCATCTGTTCGCGGCTGTAGACGCCGATGCATTGGCTGCGGATGGCCAACAGGCGAATGTCGAACGCCGCCTGGGCGTCCGCTTGGGTGGCGCGTTTAATCTGCAGCATGCTTCTCTCCGTCCATGACCTCATCGTGCCATTAGCACACTTGTGCTAATCGACCCCTTTGCCCGTCGGCGCTATATTCCACGGCACTTCCACCGCTCCCCCCGGCACCGCACGCCTGTTGCGCGAGGGTGCCTTGCGCGCTGGAAAAACCCTGACAATCCCAAGGAAGAAGCCTCATGAACCTGCACGCCTGCGTTACCCGTCTCACCCTGCTTGGCGCCCTGATCATCGGCATAGCCGGTTGCAGCAACGTCAAGCCCAATGAAGACCATCTCAAGACGCTGTCGGAAACCAACCTCGGTGAGCCGGTCAAGCGTATCTCCAACGTGCGCAATGACTCCATGACCACCTACTACATCGCCAGTACCGCGTCCGGTGATTACAACTGCACCGTGCCCAGTGGTGCCAGCGGCGGCTTGTTCACCGTGGCCAGCTTTGGCCTGATGAAACCCAGCGCCTGGTGCATGCCCAAAGGCGCCAAAGGCGGTCAAGCCGCACCGTTCATGCAGTGACGGTTGGCTGGCTGAGGTCACGCAGCGTGCCGCGTAGCTCTGCAGGCCGCACCGGTTTGGACAGAATCGCGATCTTGCGGTCATGCAGGGCAGCGTGGATTTTTTCCACGTCGTGCCCGGTCAAAATCAGCGCCGGCACCGCCCAGCCGCGTTGCCGGCGCAGGGCATCGATGCACTCGATGCCGGTGGCGTGGTTGCCCAGGTCATAGTCGGCGACGATGATGTCGCAGTCGCTGACCAGGCCCTGCCCGCTGGATTCGGCCTGCACCTCGCAACCCCAGCGTTCCAGCAAGGCCTGGGTGGCCAACAGCACGTTGTGGTCATCTTCCACCAGGCAGACTTTCAGACCCGTCAGCAAGCCGGCCTGGCGCGGGTCGTCTCGCGCAGCCGGTTGGCGCGGCGCCGTCGCCAGTGCCAGGCCGTACAGGCTCACGGAAGTGCCATGGCCCAGCCGCGAACGCAGGCTCACGTGCACGCCCATCAACTGCCCCAACCGCTTGACGATGGACAGCCCCAGGCCCACGCCTTCGACGTCCTTGTCACGCAGTTGGCGCACCCGATAAAACTCTTCGAAGACCTTCGCCTGATGTTCCTCGGCAATGCCCCGCCCCTGGTCATGCACCTGCACCGACACGCCGCCGTCGCGAACGCGCGCGCCAATCAGTACCGGGCGCTGCGCGCCATATTTGAAGCAATTGGAGAGCAGGTTTTGCACCATCGTCGCCAACATCGCGGGGTCGACCTGCACCCAATACGCACACGGCCGCAGGCGCAGTTCCACGCCGGCCCAGTGCGCCGCCTCGGCGTGCTGGTGCACCAGGTCGGCGAGGAATTCGCCCAGGTGAATCACTTGGTATTTGGGCAACAGCCTGCCGTTGTCGAGGGTGTAGAGGTCGAGAATCGAACGGAACAGCTGCGACACGTTGAGCAGCGAGCGGTCGATATTGTCCACCAACCGCTGTTCGTCATGCCCAAGCTTTGCCTCACGCAAACACGCCGTGAACAAACCGATGGAGTGGATCGGCTGGCGCAGATCGTGACTGGCCTGGGCCAGGAACCGCGATTTTTCGAGGTTGGCCGCGATGGCTTCTTCAGAAGCCTTGCGCGTGCGTTCGAGCAAAATATGCGCGTACACCGGGATCACCGTGCTGGTGATCATCAGCATCAGCACCATGAACGGTTGCGCCTGCCACAGGGGAGTCAGCCGGTACACGATCAGCAGCGCGAGCAACGCCAGCCCCGTGGCAATCGCCAGGTAGCGCGAGCCGTAGCGCATGCCGTTGCCCAGGTTGACCCACACCATCACGGCATACAGCGGCAATGCCGCTTCACCGCCCACCACCAGCCCGAACGAGGTGCCGGTGTAGTCGTGGATCATGCCCAGCACCCGCCGCGTCGGGTAATGCCCGGGCCAGCGCGCGATGACCTGGCGCAGCGCGATGGAGGCCAGCAGGAACGCCACGATGTACAGGATCACCGGCACGTAGGTGTCCACCGACTGACCGGGAAAGAACCCCAGCGCGCCGATGTAAACAATCGCGATGGCGGCCACCACGATGCGCAGGTTGGCCTGATCGAGTTCGGAGTTGGTCTCATGACTCATGGATGACGTCCTTGTGCGGCAATCGATCTGTCCGGTACGTGCCAGCAGCGTCCCTGTGGCGCGGTGCTAAAGTAGCATGTCACAGCACTCTCTTGCCCAAGGAAGGCGCACACCATGACTGGCCGAATCATCATAGCCGACGACCACCCGATGTTTCGCGAAGGCATGCTGCGCACCGTGCAGCGCCTGCTGCCCGAGGCCGTGGTGCAAGAGGCCGGCGACCTGGACGCGGTGCATGCCTTGACCCGCGACGGCAGCGATATCGACACACTGATCCTCGACCTGCGCTTTCCCGGCCTGACCTGCATGAGCCAGCCGGCCGAGCTGCGCCAGCACTTGCGGCGCACCACCTTGATCGTGGTGTCGATGGTGGATGACCCGGCGCTGATCGAGCAGGTGATGGCGCTGGGTGCCGATGGTTTTATCGGCAAGAACATCACCCCGGACGAAATCGGCCAGGCCCTCCTGGCGATTCGCGACGGCGAAGTGCTGGTCAAGTTCGCGCCCTCCGGCCTGCTGCCCCTGGGCACGCACACCCTCACCGCGCGCCAGCAAGAAGTGCTGCGCCTGATCGCCCAGGGCAAGACCAACAAGGAAATCGCCAAAGCCCTGGCGATCTCGCCGTTCACAGTGCGCATTCACGTGTCGTCGCTGCTGCGCAGCTTGAAGGTGCCCTCGCGCGCGGCGGCGGCCGTTAAGTACTCAGCAGAACTCTAGGCGTTTTCGTTGCCGGGGCGCGTGAAGGAGTAACGGTCGATGTCCGTTCGCAGCGTCCAGCCCTGCCCTTGCCAATACGCGGCGGCATGGGTGTTGGTCTTGAACACGTCGAGGTGGCATTTGCCGATGCCCAGTTGCTCCAGCGCACCGAGGCAGCGCTCGACCAGTGCCTGGGCGATGCCTTGGCGGCGATAGTCCGGCAGCACCAGCAGGTGTTGCAGGTAGCCACGCCGGCCATCATGGCCGCACATCACGCAGGCGATCACCCGGCCGTCAGCTTCAGCGACAAAACTCATCTCAGGGTTGCGCGCCAGGTAGCGTTCGGTAGCCTCGCGGGAGTCGGCATCGCGCAGGGAAATGCCAGGGGTGTTTTGCATGAGGGCGAGGACGGCGTCGTAGTCGGAAGGGGTCATTGCGCGAAGCGCGGGCATGGCATAAACCTTGTGGGAGCGGGCTTGCCCGCGATGGCGTTGGGTCAGATATGACGCCATCACCCGGCAGATTGCAATCTCGGGCAAGCCCGCTCCCACATTTGATCTGTGGGGTTACGCACACCGCTCTGCATCCGATATTTATGCTCTGTTCCCAGCTTAATAATATTTTATTAAAAATCGCCCTCCCCCTAGCCTTGACGCCATGCCCAAGCTGAATCCAACTGCATTACGCAAGGACAGACACATGACGCAAGCAATAACAAAAACAGACACCCTGGTCGTGGGAGCCGGTCAAGCTGGCGTGGCCATGAGCGAGCACCTGAGCAAGCACGGTGTGCCGCACCTGGTGCTGGAGCGCAGCCGTATTGCCGAGCGCTGGCGCACCGGGCGGTGGGATTCGCTGGTGGCCAATGGGCCGGCCTGGCATGACCGTTTTCCAGGCCTTGAATTTGATGACGTCGCCGCCGATGGCTTCGCGCCTAAAGAGCGCGTGGCCGATTACTTTGAAGCCTATGCGCGCAAATTCAACGCGCCGATCCGCACCGGCGTGGAGGTGAGCGCTGTGGTGCGCAATGTCGGCCGTCCGGGCTTTACCGTGCACACCAGCGAAGGCGTGATCGAAGCCAACCGCGTCGTCGCCGCCACCGGACCGTTCCAGAAACCGGTGATTCCAGCGATTGCGCCCAAAGACACCGCGCTGCACCAGATTCATTCCGCCGACTATCGCAACCCTGCGCAACTGCCCGCCGGTGCCGTGCTGGTCGTGGGTGCCGGCTCGTCCGGCGTGCAGATCGCCGATGAATTGCAACGCTCCGGCCGCCAGGTGTACCTGTCGGTCGGCGCCCACGACCGTCCGCCGCGTGCCTACCGCAACCGCGATTTCTGCTGGTGGCTAGGCGTGTTGGGCGAATGGGATCAAGCCGCGATGAAGCCTGGCCGCGAGCACGTGACCATTGCAGTGAGCGGCGCCCACGGCGGCAAGACCATCGATTTTCGCGAGCTGGCCCAGCAAGGCATGACCCTCGTCGGCCTGACCCAATCCTTCAATGGCAGCACCGCCACCTTCCAGGCGAACCTGGTGGAAAACCTGGCACGCGGTGATGAGAACTACCTGGCCCTGCTGGATGCGGCGGATGCCTACATCGAGCGCAATGGCCTCGACCTGCCGGTGGAACCCGAAGCACGCCGCGTATTCCCCGACGCCGAATGCATCAAACAGCCGATCCTGGAACTGGACCTGGCAGAGGCCGGTATCACCTCGATCATCTGGGCCACCGGCTTTGCCGTTGATTACAGCTGGCTGAAGGTCGATGCCTTTGACGCCGCCGGCAAGCCGCAGCACCAGCGCGGCGTGGCCCCCGAGTCGGGGATCTACTTCCTCGGTTTGCCATGGCAATCGCGCCGTGGCTCGTCGTTTATCTGGGGCGTTTGGCATGACGCCAAGTACGTGGCCGACCATATTGCCATCCAGCGCCAATACCTTGAGTACCGTGAATCCGCACCGGTTGTTCAACCGTCACCTGTCAGCGCCTGATCACTTTTTTCTGGAGTTTTTTGATGCCTACTCACACGCGTATCCGCATGTTCAACACCAAGGAAACCTACCCCAACCAGAGCCTGGACAACGACCTGTGCCAGGCCGTGCGCGCCGGCAATACCGTGTACGTGCGCGGCCAGGTGGGCACTGATTTTGACGGCAACCTGGTGGGCCTCGGCGACCCGCGCGCGCAAGCCGAGCAAACCATGCGCAACGTCAAGCAACTGCTTGAAGAAGCCGGTTCCGACCTGAGCCACATCGTCAAGACCACCACCTACCTGATCGACCCGCGCTACCGCGAGCCGGTGTACCAGGAAGTCGGCAAGTGGCTCAAAGGCGTGTTCCCGATTTCCACCGGGTTGGTGGTGTCGGCCCTCGGCCAGCCGCAGTGGCTGATGGAAATTGACGTGATCGCCGTCATCCCCGAATAAGGAGCCGCACATGACCTTTTCAATCGTCGCGCGCTGCGCGGACACCGGCCAGCTGGGCATCGCCATCAGCTCATCGAGTATCGCCGTGGGCGCGCGTTGCCCGTGGCTGCGGCCCGGTGTGGGCGCGGTCTCGACCCAGAACATCACGCTGCCGGCCCTGGGCCCGGACGTGCTCGACCTGCTCGAACAAGGCCTCGCGCCGGCCGAGGCCGTCGACCAGGCCCTGACCCGCAACGGCTACAGCCAGTACCGGCAATTGACGGCGATTGATCACCTGGGCCGCAGCGTGCATTTCAGCGGCAGCGAAACCCTCGGCACGCACCACGCGGTGGCGGGCGAACAATGCGTGGCGGCGGGCAATATGCTCGCTGACCGCGCGGTGATCGAGGCGATGGTCACGGCCTTCGAGCAAGGCGAAGGCCAACTCGCCGACCGCCTGCTGGCCGCCATGCACGCGGCCATCGCCGCCGGTGGCGAAGCCGGCCCGGTGCACTCTGCCGCGCTGGTGGTGGTGGGCGAACTGACGTGGCCGATCATCAACTTGCGGGTGGACTGGGCCGATGCACAGCCGATCGGCGAACTGCAAAAACTGTGGGACGCCTACCGCCCGCAAGTGCAGGACTACATCGACCGCGCGCTCGCCCCCGACCGCTCGCCCGGCTACGGCGTGGCCGGGGACGAGCGATGAGCACCAGCCGCCAATTGCTGCAGACGCTGGTGGGCTTTGACACCACCAGCCGCGAATCGAACTTGCAGTTGATCGCGTTCGTGCGCGATTACCTGGCCGAATTCGGGGTGACCAGCGAACTGGTCTACAACGCGCAGCGCAGCAAGGCCAACCTGTTTGCCAGTGTCGGCCCCACGCAACTGCCGGGCATTGTGCTGTCGGGGCACACCGATGTAGTGCCGGTGGATGGCCAGCCGTGGACCGTGCCGGCGTTTGAATTGACCGAACGCGACGGCAAGCTGTTCGGTCGCGGCACGGCGGACATGAAGGGGTACATCGCCTGTGTGCTGGCGCTGGTGCCGGCGTTGGTGGAAGCCGACTTGCGCCTGCCGGTGCATATCGCCCTGTCTTATGACGAGGAAGTCGGCTGCCTGGGCGTGCGCTCCTTGCTGGCGGTGCTGGAGCAGCGGCCGGTGAAGCCGATGCTGTGCATCATCGGCGAGCCCACCGAACTCAAACCGGTGCTCGGCCACAAGGGCAAATTGGCGATGCGCTGTGATGTGCATGGCGAGGCCTGCCATTCGGCGTATGCGCCGTCTGGCGTGAATGCGATTGAGCATGCCGCCGAGTTGATCGGTGAGCTGGGGCGAATAGGCCAGCGACTGCGCGAGCAGCAGGACCCGCGGTTTGATCCGCCGTTCAGCACGGTGCAGACCGGGGTGATTTCGGGTGGCAAGGCGCTGAATATCGTGCCGGCAGACTGTCGGTTTGATTTTGAGATTCGCGCCTTGCCGTCGCAGGACCCTGGCGACGTGGCGTCAGCGCTGCGGGCCTACGCCGAGCAGCAGGTGCTGCCGCGTATGCAGGCGGTGAGTGCGCAGAGTGCGATTCGGTTTACCGAGTTGTCGGCGTATCCGGGGCTGGTGACCGATGAGCGCAGCCAGGCAGCAGAGTTGATCGCAGCGTTCAGCGGTTCGCGGGATTTCGGCACCGTGGCGTTCGGCACCGAGGGCGGGTTGTTTGATGCGGTGGGTATTCCCACGGTGGTGTGTGGGCCCGGGAGCATGGACCAGGGACACAAGCCGGATGAGTTTGTCAGTGTGGCGCAGTTGCAAGGCTGCGACGACATGCTGCAACGGATGCTGGACTCGATTCGCGCCTGAGCCGCCGGGCTGTCAAACCCGCACCTCAACGGTGAGGGGGAGCCCTTCCCCTCTCACCCTCAAGGGTGTGTTCAATCCTGGCGTGGCGCTGCGCCCGTCGACTCGCGCTCAATGAGTTGCACCTCCAGCATCGGCGGCGCCTCACAGGCAAGCCCGGCAAGACGATCAATCAGGTACTGCGCGGCCATTTCGCCGATCTGCCGGTCGGGCACCTGAACGGTGGTCAAGGCAGGCCGACTGTGGGCCGCGATCTCGATGTCGTCGAACCCGCAAATGGACAATTGACCAGGCACCGCAATGCCCAGCGCCTGGGCTTCCAGCAATGCGCCGATGGCAAGCATGTCGTTACCGCAAATGATCGCGGTGGGCGCCGGTTGTTGGCTCATGATGTGTTGAAGGCTGGCCCGGGCAAACGCGACGCGCCCCTCGTTCAGGCTCTGGGCGCGAATGGCCTGATGCTGAGGCCGCAGGGCCAGCCCTTGCTCGGCCAGGGTGGCGTGCACGGCCTGCAGCCGGGCCTGGATGCGGCCGTTGTCGGTGACCGACTGGAAAATGATGCCAAACCGCTGATGCCCCAGCGCCAGCAGGCGCCGGGTAATCATTGCGTAGGCCTGCCCATGGTCAAACCCGGCGCAAGGGTGCCGCGCACCGGCGCGCTTGCCAAAGGTGACCACATACGGCGTGCCTTTGGCATCCAGCTGATCAAATAACGCATCGGGGTAATCATCCCCAAGCAGTGCCAGCGCATCGACGCCACGCGCCAGCATGCCTCTGGCCTGACGATAACCTTCGCCCGGGTCATACGCCGAGCAGGCGACAAACACCGCCAGCCCGTGAGCGCCCAAACGGTTCTGGAACGCCTGCAACTGCTGGTGAAATTTCTCGTGCTCCAGGGTCGGCACGATCACACCGATGGTGTACGAGCGCCTGGAAACCAACGAACGCGCCGCCGCGTTGGGCACCCAGTCCAGTTGATCGATGGCCGCGCGTACCTTGGCGCGGGTTTTCTCACTGACGCGTTGCGGCTCATTCAAATAGCGCGAAACGGTTGCGGTGGACACATTGGCGATCCGGGCGACATCGGCGAGCACCGGTTCCTGGGTACTGTGCGCATGAGGCGTGTCGCGGGGCGTGGTGGTTGCGGCGGGCATAGGTGGCTTCATGTCAAAAAGTAAGCGTTACGCACAACCTAAGCGGGCACCTCGGCACAGTCAATGAATCGTTGACAGCCAGCAAACTGAAAACCTAGGATGTAAGCGCTAGACAAAAAATAAACATTCTAAACATCAGTGTTTATATTGGGCACTCCGCGTTAACGATTCGAGGGCCCAGAGACGATTTTTGTCAGGATGACAAACGATTACATAATGCCATGTGCTGCCACGTCAGCCGGGAAGCCGGGAAGCCGGGCCAACGTGCCGGGTCAGCGCACGCTGTCAAAAACAATAAAAAGAGACATCCATCATGATTCAGACACCTGCACACCCGGTTGCGCCACCGCGCATTCGGCGCCAGCAAACCCTCGCCCTCAGCCTGCTGGTGCTCAGCGGCATCATCAACTACCTGGACCGCGGCACGCTGGCCGTTGCCAATGAGTTCGTGCGCGCCGACCTTGATCTGTCGCTGGGCGAAATGGGCATCCTGCTCTCGGCTTTTTCCTGGAGCTATGCGCTTTGCCAACTGCCCGTCGGCGCCCTGGTTGACCGCGTCGGGCCACGCTGGTTGCTGGGCGGCGGCCTGGTGCTGTGGTCCCTGGCCCAGGCGGCTGGCGGCCTGATGTCGAGCTTCGGCTGGTTCTTGCTCGCCCGCGTGCTGCTGGGGATCGGTGAGTCGCCGCAATTCCCGTCTGCCGCGCGGGTGGTGAGCAACTGGTTTCCACTGCGCTCACGCGGCACGCCCACCGGCATCTTCAACTCAGCCTCGCCGCTGGGTATCGCACTGGCCCCGCTGTGCCTTTCGGCGCTGATCGCGGCACTCGACTGGCGCTGGGCGTTCTACCTCACCGGCGCCGCCGGGCTGTTGGTCGCCGTGGTGTGGCTGGTGGTCTATCGCGACCCGGTCAAGGACACGCTCACCGAAGAGGAGCGTCACTACCTGTACAGCGATGAACCCCACGTCACCACCCCCAAGGTCACGTTTGCTGACTGGCGCGCACTGTTCTGCCACGCGACAACCTGGGGCATGATGCTCGGCTTCATGGGCTCGGTGTACTTGAACTGGGTCTACCTGACCTGGCTGCCCGGCTACCTGCGCAGCGCCCGGCACATGAGCCTGGAGATGAGCGGCGTGGCCGCTGCCATTCCGTTCCTCTGCGGGTTTATCGGCGCGCTGGTCGCTGGCTGGGTGTCCGACCGCATCACCCGACGCAGCGAGACGGCGGTGCTGGGACGCCGCAACGCGATGGTCGTCGCGATGGTGGGCATGGTGATCTTCACCATCCCGGCGGCGCTGGTGGAGAGTAATGTCATCGCCGTGGCCTGCATTTGCGTGGTGATCTTTTTGGCCAACGCGTCATCGGCGTGCGCCTGGTCTTTGGCCACCGCCGTCGCGCCAGCCAATCGCGTGGCTTCACTGGGGGCGATCCAGAACTTCGGTGGCTTCCTGGGCGGCGCACTCGCGCCGATCATGACCGGCTATATCGCCCAGACCTGGTCGTTCGTGCCCGCACTGCTGACCGGCGCCGCCATCGCCATGATCGGCGCCCTGTCGTACCTGTTCCTGGTACGCCACCCCATCCCCGATACCCCGCCAGTCTGCGCGGTCACCGCCGTGGCGGCTCACCCATGAACATTCATCCAGAGGACGCCTCTATGCCCCGCCCTGCCCAACCTGTCATCGAAGGCATCGTGCCGGTGATGCTCACGCCCTTTGACGAGACTGGCCACATTGACTTCCCCGGCGTCGACCGCTTGATCGAGTGGTACCTGGGCCTTGGTTGCGACGCGTTGTTCGCCGTGGCGCAGTCCAGTGAGATGCAATGGCTCAGCCTCGACGAGCGCACCCAACTTGCCCGGCATGTGGTTGAGCGAGTGGCCGGGCGAGTGCCGGTGGCGGTGTCCGGCCATATCAGCGACTGCCTCGACACCCAGGTGCACGAGCTTAATGCGATGGCCGCCAGTGGCGCCGACGCAGTGGTGCTGGTGACCAACCACCTTGACCCGCAACGCCAGGGCAGCAAGGTGTTTCTCGATAACCTGCACACCCTGCTCGAACGCCTGCCCGCTGACGTGCCCCTGGGCCTCTACGAGTGCCCGGCGCCCTACCGGCGCTTGCTCAGTGACGAGGAGCTGCAGGCCTGTATCGACAGCCAGCGCTTCATCATGCTCAAGGACGTGAGCTGCGACCTGCAAGTGGTCAAGCGGCGCGTTGCCTTGGCGCAGGGCTCGTCGCTGCGCATTCTCAACGCCAATGCGGCGATCGCCTGGGACGCCATGCAAGCCGGGGCTGCGGGCTTCAATGGCGTGTTCACCAACTTCCACCCCGACCTGTATCGGTGGCTGCGCCTGCATGGCGCCCAACACCCGCCACTGGCTGAAGAACTCGCGACCTTTCTGGTGCTGGCGGCCACCACAGAAGGCATGGGCTACCCGGCCCTGGCGAAAATCTACCACCAGCGGATCGGCACCTTTGCGTCCATACGTTGCCGGGTGATCGACTACGACGTGCGCGAACGCCATTGGGCCCTGGACGCCGTGCTCGATAAAATCGTCGCGGGCACCGAACACTTTCGCGCCCGAATCCGCGCCCTCGATACCCCGCAGGCGAGACTGCCGGGAGAACCGCGCCATGGTGGATAACCGTGTCATCTGCGTGGGTTGCGCGCTGTGGGACACCATTTTCAGCGTCGATCACATCCCGTCGCGCGGTACCAAGATTCTCCCCCGCCAGGCGGTCCAGGCCGCGTCAGGCATGGCCACCGCCGCCGCGGTGAGCATCGCGCGCCTGGGTGGCCCGGTTGCCCTGTGGGCGCGTATCGGCGACGACGCCACCGGCACAATGCTCATCGAGGACCTGAGCCAGTCCGGCGTCTGCACCGCATGGATTCGCCAGGTGCCTGGAGGGCGCACGCCGTTCTCGACCATCCTGGTGGACCGTGATGGCGAGCGTCTCGTCGTGCCGTTCATCGACCCCACACTGGAAGCCGACGCCGCCTGGCTGCCACTCGAGGACATCGCGGGCGCGGCGGCGGTAATGGCCGACATGCGCTGGCTGCAAGGGGCTCACGCAGCCTTCAGCGCCGCCCGGCGGCTGGGCGTGCCGACCCTGCTGGATGCCGATGTCGCCGCCGTGGAAGACCTCAACGCGCTGATTCCCCTGGCAGATCATGTGCTGTTTTCCGAGCCGGCCTTGCAGTTGCTGGCTGGCAACGTCCCGCCCGAAGAGGCATTATTGGCCCTGGCGTCGCGCTGCGAAGCCAAGGTGATCGGCGTCACCCTGGGCGAACGCGGCTCGCTGATCTGGCAGCGCGAAGGGTCGAGCACTGCGGTGCAGCACTTCACGACACCCCACATTCGCGCAATCGACACGCTCAACGCCGGGGATGTCTGGCATGGCACCTATGCGTACGGCCTGGCGCACGGCTGGACGCTGGCCGAGCGCGTGCGCGCCGCGAGCGTTGCCGCGGCGATCAAATGCGAAGTGTTTGGCGGGCACCGGGGCGCGCCGACCCTGGCGCAACTGGAGGCGCGCCTGGGCGCAGAAACGTCGCCGTGCTAAGCCAGCAACCGCGCGAGCTCTTCGCGGCAGTAGTCGACGAACAGTTGCACCGGTTTGGTCAGCGGCGCGCGACGCAGCCAGACTGCCGATAACCCTGAGCCGGTCACCGTCTCCGCCAACGGCACACACACCACCTTCTGGCCATCGTAGGTGTATTCGGTAAAGGGTTTGGTCACCAGAATCGAAAACCCGAACCCCCTGCCCACCATGCCCCGCACCATCTCGATCGACGGCGAGCTGAACACGATATTGGGCGTCAGCCCGCGCTCTTCAAAGATGCTCACGAAGTAGGTACGGCTGGGCAGCACATCCAGCAAGATCATGGGCTCCAGCACCAGGTCCGCCAGCGATACCCTGGCCTGCTGCGCAAAACGGTGATCCGCCGGCAGCAAGGCATACGGCTGTTGCGGCGGCATCAGCGGCGTGGTTTCAATCGTGCCGCCCAGGTCATGCTCGAACAGCATCGCCACATCGATACTGCCGGCCGTCAGGGCCTGCACCAGCTCTTGCTGCTCGCCATCACGAATACGGATTTCCACCCCGGGCCAGCGCGCCTTGAAGCCCGCGATCAAACGCGGCAAATACAACGGCGCCACCGTTTCAAAGCAGCCGATATCGATCTGCCCCGCCACCACATCATTGTCGGCCAAGGCGTTCTGCTCGAACTCATGCGCGACCCGCAACAGCTCCAGCGCCTTGCGATAAAACCGCGCGCCGCTGGGCGTGAGTGAAACACCCTGGGCGTGATGGCGAATAAACAACTGCACGCCAAAGCTGTCTTCCAGCTGCTTGATCGCGGTGGAGACCGACGGCTGCGCGATATACAGCTTGCGCGAGGCCTCGGCGACGCTGCCGCACTCGGCCGTGGTCACAAAATATCTGAGCTGGCGCAGGTTATAGGCAGCCATCGGGACCTCCAGAAACGTGGGACTTTACCCCAAACAAGTGCGCGAACATCGGCTTTTTCGCACGGCTTCAAGCCCCTGCAACATACCCGAGCAAAAAATCCGGCGAGATACTTTTTTTAAGGTCTATAGCAACAAACTTACTAATTTACCTCCCTGCGCCCATTGCAGATGATCACTCCAACAACAAAGCGTCGCCCACGCGTCGCACAGCGAAGTACGTCAACGTACTCACCTTGCCTTGGAGCTCGTCATGGTTACCACTGCAGCATCCTGCGCCCCGCTTATCGAAAAACACACGATTGGATACGTGCCTCCGGAAGATCGCCATGGAAAGGTAAGAGACCTGTTCACCCTGTGGTTCGGCGGCAACATTGCGCCGTTGCCCATCGTCACCGGCGCGTTGGGTGTGCAACTGTTCCACTTGAACCTGGTGTGGGGCATCGTCGCCATCCTCGTCGGCCACCTGGTCGGCGGCGTGCTGATGGCGTTGCACTCAGCCCAAGGCCCGCAGATGGGCATCCCGCAAATGATTCAGAGCCGCGCCCAGTTCGGCTCCCTCGGCGCGCTGCTGGTGGTGGTGATCGCCGGCGTCATGTACATCGGCTTCTTCGCCTCCAACATCGTGCTGGCCGGTAAATCCCTGCACGGCGTGGTCGACAGCGTGCCCGTGCCGGTCGGCATCGTCATAGGCGCCATCGGTTCCGGGATCATCGGTATCATCGGCTACCGCTTCATCCACGTGCTCAACCGCATCGGCACCTGGGTGCTCGGCGCCGGCATCGTGCTGGGTTTCGGCTACATCTTCACCCACGTGCAGACCACGGACTTTCTGAGCCGTGGCAGCTTCAACATTTCTGGCTGGCTGGCCACCGTGTCTCTCGCGGCGCTTTGGCAAATCGCCTTCGCACCCTACGTGTCGGATTACTCCCGCTACCTGCCGGCCGACGTCCCCGTGGCGTCCACCTTCTGGACCACCTACCTGGGCTCGGCCCTTGGCTCCAGCCTGGCCTTCATCTTCGGCGCCGTCGCCGTGCTCGCCACCCCGGTCGGCATGGACACCATGGACGCCGTCAAACTCGCCACCGGCGCCATCGGCCCACTGATGCTGGTGCTGTTTTTGCTCAGCGTGATCAGCCACAACGCTCTTAACCTCTACGGCGCGGTGCTGTCGATCATCACCTTGGTGCAGACCTTTGCGTATCGCTGGATTCCTACCGCCAAAAGCCGTGCGGTGATCTCGATTCTTGTCCTCGCTGCCTGCGCGATGGCGGCGGTGTTTGCCTCCAAAGACTTCATCGGCCACTTTGTCGACATGGTGCTGGTGTTGCTGGTGGTACTGGTGCCGTGGACGGCGATCAACCTGATCGACTTCTATGCGATTCACAAAGGCAAGTACGACATCGCCTCGATCTTCCGCGTGGATGGCGGGATTTACGGCAAGTACAACCCACAGGCGCTGCTGGCGTATGCCATCGGGATTGCAGTGCAGATTCCGTTTATGAATACGCCGCTGTATGTAGGACCGATTTCCGCACACATCAATGGCGCGGATTTGTCCTGGGTGGTGGGGTTGGTGGTGACCTCGCCGTTGTATTTTTGGTTGGCGAGTCGCGACAGTGCGTATAAGCGACGCATGGAGGGGGGCAAGTTGGTGGGTGGGGTTTGAGGTAACAGGCTGACGTATTTTTAGAGCACTGAATGGACCATCCCTATCGTGGCTTTGCGGCTGCGGTATGGGTGGTTTTTTCGTTTGGGCTGGGGTTGCAGGAATGAAGGCTGTGCGAGCGCGCTTGCGTGGCGTTTGATTAGCCCGTTGAGGGGTGGTGGCCAACGATGACCTTAGTTCGATCCGATGGGTGGTTCAGTCTGGCAACGCCGCTGAAACGCAGCCGGCTGCTTAGTCTGCTTTGGGCCATATGTTGCCACTCGTGAGGGGTTCTTTCGACATAACAACGGCGACTGGCGCGACAACTTTCCATTTAACCCTAATGGCTCCCGAGCCGAAATGGAGTAGCATTCCCTCCATCAGCTTGGTTTAAACAGATTGTTTTTCGGATCAGGGTCGCATTGTGGAAAAGCTAAAACGCCTTCAAAGCGGAATAGAAGGGCTCGATGCTCTGCTCAAGGGCGGATTGGTCGAGGGTGCTTCATATATTATTCAAGGACGCCCAGGGTCTGGAAAAACGATCCTTGCCAATCAGCTTGGGTTCCATCACGCGAACAATGGGGGCCGGGTTCTGGTCGCCACGCTGCTGGCAGAGTCACATGACCGTCTTTTTCAATTTCTTTCTACGTTGAGCTTTTTTGATTCATCCAAAGTCGGTGCCGAAATTCAATTTGTCAGCGCCTTCGACACGCTGGAAAACGACGGTCTGGATGAAGTCGTCAAGCTGCTTCGGCGTGAGATAAGCCGCCAGAAAGCCACGGTGATGGTAGTAGACGGGCTGCTCAACGCGCGCTCTAAAGCCGACTCGCCCATAGACACCAAAAAATTCATTTCAGAACTGCAAGGGCACGCCGCCTTCGCCGGTTGCACGGTGCTGTTTCTGACCAGCTCCCGACTTGATGACGGAAGCCCTGAGCACACCATGGTGGATGGCGTCATCGAGATGGGCGAAGAGCTGTATGGCACTCGCTCGGCGCGTCGTATCCACCTGCGTAAAACCCGTGGCAGCGGAGCAATGACCGGTCTTCATGAGTGCGAAATTACCGAGCATGGCTTGGTGGTTTATCCCCGTCTCGAAAGTCTTTACAGCCACCCGTCCGCCCCCGACAGCGCCGACATGACGCGCATCGCCAGTGGCGTTGATTCACTCGATGGCATCTTGGGCGGAGGCCTTTACAGTTCCAGTGTGTCTCTTGTCATAGGGCCCTCCGGGATTGGTAAAACGACGCTGGGCCTGAAGTTTCTGTCCGAGTCGACGGTGGATATG
The DNA here is from genome assembly GCF_047943075.1 of Pseudomonas sp. NFX183. Classification (NCBI taxonomy): domain Bacteria; kingdom Pseudomonadati; phylum Pseudomonadota; class Gammaproteobacteria; order Pseudomonadales; family Pseudomonadaceae; genus Pseudomonas; species Pseudomonas sp. NFX183. Next base: position 6,108,772 of record NZ_CP181333.1, read on the forward strand.
CCAGGGCTGCATTTTGGCTTCTACGAGAGCCCACAACGGTTGCGGCTCAAGGGCCAGTCACTGGGTATCGATATCAAAGCCATGGAAGACAGCGGCGCGCTGAGCATTGCCTGGCAGCCAACCACCGAAGGCCTGCTGGATGGGCTGGGCGCACGACTGCTGAGCATCGTTGAGGAAAAGGGCATCAAGCGCCTGTTCATCGATAGCCTCAGTGGCATGACGCGAGTCTCGACAAATCCGGCGCGGATTACTGACTTCTTCAGCGCCCTGATGAACGAGCTGCGGTCCAGGGGCGTGACGGTATTTGCTTCCTGGGAAATGCGCGATCTGTTTGGCTCCGAAGTCAGCGCACCGAGCTCTGACCTGTCCAGCATCGTCGATAACCTGATGCTGATGCGGTTCTCTGAGAATCGGGCTGAACTAAGCAGGACGTTATCCATTCTTAAGGTACGAGATAGCGCTTATGACCCCTCGCGATTTGAGGTCGTCATCCAAGATCAAAATGTTTTTCTGAGAAAGGCTTCAAGACATGAACCTTCAGTTATCACTGAGTCATCACCTGGTTCAATTTCTTAAGCTTTCGAGTGGGTTGAACTAACATGACCACCATTCTGGTCGTCGACGACGAGTATTTGATCGCTGATATTCTCAGCTTCGCGCTGGAGGATGAGGGGTTCATGGTGGTAACGGCCAGCAACGGTCGAAAAGCACTCGAGGTGCTGGACAGAGAACGCCCTGCCCTGATCATTACCGACTTCATGATGCCGGTGATGGACGGCCAGGAGTTCGCCACCGCTGTCCGCGCCCTTCCTTCAGCTAATCATTTACCGATCATTTTGATGAGCGGCGCTCAGGCGCACATTGGCATGCAGCGTTCGGACTTGTTTGATGTTGTGTTGCCAAAGCCCTTCAATATCGATTTGATCATTGCCGAAGTCAGGAAGCTGTTGTCCTCTGATCAATCAGTCGTTCTCTGAGGCATGACGTGGGTGGGTATTGAACGCATTTGCCCGCCCAGTTGCCTTTAACTGAAGCTGACCATCGCACTGCAAGGTTATGAGCGGCGTAGAACGACCCGCGGCAGGCCAGGTGAAGTCTGCGGCGCTTTGTCTGAGAACTTAAAATGGACTGTGTCGACATGAGTTGTCAGGTGGCATCCGCCAAGTAGTAAAGGATGTACCCGCAATACATAAGCGCACCGGCCGCCACCTCTGCGTCAAAGCACGTTTTGAGTGCATCCTCATCAGCAAAACCGTACGCCGACAACTTGTCGCCGGCAAAATCAGCAAGTCGCCACACGTCGAAACCATCGATCTCACCGTGGGCCCCAAAGTCGAAGTCCACCGTGCCGGTGGGGAGGCTGACCGCGCAGCCGTAGCCGTGCTTGAAGTAACGAACGCCGCCTTCAAGCTCGCCGTGCTGAGGAATGTTATTTACCACCCAATCCACATTCGTCGCGGGCAGCGGGATGCCAGACCGCTGCATCATGGCCACCGCGACGCCGACACTTGCCTGGTAGTCGCTGATCAAAATGGCGAGTTGATTATTCATACCGTCTCACTGTTATAGATGCCCGTGATGGCCAGAAAAATAGTTGGCCCGTCCGATAATGTTGGCGCTCGATAGCAACCCTGTGCGTTCAGGGTGTGAACCGCGCCCGAACTGTTCAAGTTTGACTTCACACTCATCAACCATCAGGGCATCTGCAGGTAATAAACCTGTTCAATAAGCTCGACGAGCATTTTCACCCATCACAGCACTTCCATTTGCCCCGTTCGATACCGGCAATCATCAGGCCGCGCTGAAAAACTTTCTTCAAGAAGCCCCATGCGCAACGCCTTGATAGAGGATTCAAAGCGCCCGCACGCTTGTATCAGATCGGCCTGTCTACAACCCGTGCATTCCAGACGTCCCGATAGCGCTCGCGCCAACCCGGGCTGCCTTGATCCAGCCACGCCAATGTCGCCTCGATCGTATCCGCGCTGATGACGAAGTGATTGATATGCTCGGCAATCCGTTCCTGCGACAGGTGCAGCATGTCCAGGTAGGCATTGAAGCTGTCCGCCAACACCACGTACTCATCGCCTTGCTGGCGGCGCCCCGTCCATGCGGGTAAACCCGCGACCATCGCGCCCACCTCCTGACGCCCCTCACGCAGGTCGAGCAGCAACAGGCTCGCACCGCCATCGCGGCCGATCGGCAACACCCCCGTAGCCGGGAAGCCAGGTTGCTTGCGCAGTTGCTCCAGTTCATAAGGGTTGGATTCATAGCCTTCGCCGGGCTGCAGCCCATACAGCGAAAAGCTCAGCAACTCCTTATCGCCATTACTCATAGTGGCCAGCACGTCGTAATCCACGGTGCCGCCGTTGCACACCTTGAGAAACTGCCGGTAATCGTCCGGCAGGCGCGCACCGAGCAGCGCCTCCAGGTGCGAGATGGCCTGCTCGGAGGCGCCTTCACGGGTGTCGTCAAGAATCAATCCACGGTAGTCAGTCATCGAGGGCTCGCAAAACCTTAGTAAAAATCATAATAAAGTGCCCATTCACCGGTTTCGATGTGCTTCCAGAACATCAGGCTCCCACTGTGGACGACGTTCAGATTGATCTTTGCGTCGGACGAAATCTGGAACACAAACTCGAAGCCTTCACCCGGATCAACACCCGACTGGCAGAACGAGGGGTAACCGCCGATCTTGTGTTCGTAGGTGTGGGTGACCAGGTCGTAATAGCTGGGCACCTCGCCCGCGCGTACCAGCGTAAGTATGGCTTGCTCAAGGTCGGCCGGCACACCGCCGCCATCCCACAGTGGAAAGTCCTCCGGCACCGCTTGCGCGTTGAGTGGGAAGGGTTTGAGAAATGAACCGTCCACCCGCAGCGCCTTGCGAACCAACACATCATCCGCCGCATATTCACGGATAACCCAGTTGTTCCCCATCGGCTCAAAGGGCTCGGGAAGCGGATTAGACATAAACACCGTCAGCACACGAACCCCTTCCAGCAGAGGGCTGCTGAAGGGCATGGCGGGCAGAAAAAATTGCGCATAGGGAAGCAATGGCTGCCCCGCCTGATTGGTCGGCACGCCTTCATCAGGTCGGAACAGAAAGACATTACCCAGCCAGCTTTCTTCATCGGTGCCCGAGGGACGAAAGCCGCCAGCAACGAACTTCACTGCAGGGCGGGCCAGGCGTTGCTTGATAAGTTGAATGTCCATGGCGATGTAAACCGTCCTTTTTGCGACTCACGTGACAAGCATAAAGGCCGCAGATTAGCAGTGTGAGCGAGTGGATGCCTGTGCAGTTGTGAGCACGCTTGGACGAGTTGAGCGTGTTCGGGCATCGAATTTCGGCTGGCATTGGTTCGACATGAGCCTTTCCCGGGTCATCGATGGATAATCAGCACCTTGGGGAGGGCGATAGGCATGTTGAATGAAAAACCATTGGTTGCTAGGGGCTGACTACTGATCCCGTTCTCTTAGCAAGTGGGGGCAAGGTCCGGTTTTGGCGATGGCTGCCATTCGCGATTGGCAGCTTGCGGCCAAAAGCGGTCGCCCAACTGCTTCACCCTCGCTTAAGGACCAGCCAAGTGATATACCGCGCTTGGGTCTAATGCATGACACAAACAGGCAATCTCAAGATGCGATTCTCAATTTATAGCGGATTGGTTTTGGTGGGCTACTCGGCGCTCGATTACGGAGATCCCCCGATGGGCGTTGCTTTCGGCCAATTCGAACCTGCCGATGGGTACGCAGCTATCCAGAACCAGTGCTCCACGAACCATCTCGACCAGACCGTTCTGGATCTTTCTGTTCAGACCGAAGCGGGTCTGGTCATTCCATGTGCGGGTCTGGCCATCTTGGATTACTCCGAAGAGCTCGCGCCACCGTGCATCGAAGTGAACATTTTCGGCATTCCACATCCGCTCTATGGCGAGCTGTTTCCTCAGCACGTCACCCTGTATGAGCGTCAATTCAGCTAATCGGAATGTCCCGCCGATGTCCGCTTCGGATTGTGGACTCAACCGGCCATTAGCTGTCCTTCACGAAGGGCAGCTTTGGGTCGAAAGACGTCTTTCGGTAAAGACATCGGAACGTCGCTACGCCCCGCGCGGACGGGGTAGCAGCGTGGAGATGGAAATCGCCTGAGTCGTTGCGCGTTTGATAGGTCATCGTCATTCTGGAAGCAACGATTTTTGAGGAGATTGAAGTGGACATTGACCGGCTGTTAAAAAAGCGGCAACTGAACGTGCAAGAGCAAAATGCTCTTGTGGCCCACAGACTCATGGTAACCGCCAAAGCTTGGTTGGCCAGAGGGATTCCCCTAGCCTTAAAAAACTATGGCGAGTCGAAAGGCATTAGATGGTCAGAAACCGTCGTACTAGATCTTGAAGTCGACTTTCCCGGTATGCCCAGCCTTTATGAATCGCCCCGGGTTTTCTAGACACTCTCAAGGCTCGCTGCGTAACGCTTTTCAAACTCTACCGGTGACAGCTGATTGTTGAAACTGTGGCGTCGTTTTGGGTTGTAAAACATCTCGATGTAATCGAACACATCATCTCGAGCATCCTGGCGTGTAGTGTAGATTTTACGCTTGATCCGTTCCCGCTTCAGCAACTGGAAAAAGCTCTCCGCCACAGCGTTGTCGTGGCAATTACCTCGACGACTCATGCTGGCTACCAGGTTGTTAGCTTTCAAGAAGCTTCGCCAGTCTGAGCTGCTGTACTGACTGCCTTGATCCGAGTGGATCATCACCTCTTGCTTCGGCTTACGTCTCCAAACCGCCATCAGCAGTGCATCAATGGCTACGTCGCTGGTCATCTGCGACTTCATTGACCAACCAATGATCTGGCGTGAAAACAGATCGAGCACCACGGCCAAATACAGCCAGCCTTCATATGTTCGGATGTAGGTAATGTCTGTGACCCAAACTTTGTTGGGTTCTCTGACATCGAATTGGCGCTTCAGTAAGTTCGGTGAGGCAACGGCTGGCTTACCGCCGTATTTTCCAGGCCTCCGTCGATACCCAGTCTGAGAACGTAAACCTTCAAGGCGCATCAACCTAGCCACCCGGTGACGGCCACAGCTCTCACCAACCTCTCGCAGGTCATCATGGATCTTTCGATAGCCATAAACGCCACCGCTTTCCAGCCAGGAGTGTTTGATCAATCCAAGCAGTCGCTGATCGTCCTTGGCTCGCGCAGATTTTGGTTCTGATAGCCACGCGTAGTAGCCGCTGGGATGAACCTTGAGCGTCAGGCAAAGCCGTCGAATCGCGTAATGACCCGCTTGCTGCTTAATAAAGGCGTACTTCAGCCGCACTCCTTGGCAAAGTACGCGGCGGCCTTTTTTAAGATGTCTCGCTCCTCCGTCACCCGTTTCAGCTCGGCACGTAGACGACGAACCTCAGCGCTCTGATCATCCTCCTCAACGCGCTGTTCCTGAGGCTTGGTGTAGCGCTTAACCCAGGCATAGAGGCTGTGCACAGACACACCCAATCGTGCAGCCACCTCCGAGACAGGAAGCTGCTTTTCGGTCACTTGCTTGACCGCCTGGATTTTGAATTCTTCGGGATAACGCTGGTTGCTCATGGCACCTCCTAATGGGCCTCATTTTAAGGCTTGGAGGTGTCTACGAAACTAGGGGCGATTCACAACGCTCTGTCACTCCTATTAAAACTGACATACCACTCATGGCTCAATATGAGTTAAAACTGATGCATGAGCACTTGCGCAACACATGTAAATTTCACGATGTCATCGTGAGATTTATTCCAGTTATTAAGAAAAATTATGTCAAGGCTATTCCCCATCAGTAATGAATTGACAGCCGCTTCTGGCCGTTTGCGGCCGTTAACGTTGACGAATCCTCGGCTATTTGCGCCCGATTGTGCCAGGAGTCAACCAGCCAGTTCCGCCAATAATGTGCGCAATCTTGCTGATAAACGTCGAAGAAAACGACTGACTAAATAGAACGCAAATGGATGAGCACGTTCGTGACCCAGAAAAGATCTCCTAAATGATGGATGGGTGAAATTGATGGCGCGAGGTGTGACATATCCTCCGGGTTGCGCCCTAACCAGTGGCGCATTATAGTTCGGCCCGTCGTCGACCCAGGTCAGCGACAGGGTTTCGCAGCCCTAAAACTATTACCAGTACCGTCAAACCCGACGCAGTCGATTCACGTCTGCCTCTCGTTTTATGGCGGTTGTGCGTGGGAGGCCTTCGGGTCTGCCGGGTTATGGTAATAGTCCCCCGGTCTGCGAACCCGCGCACAGCTGCCACCCATTTGTTTCGCAGCATAAGGTGGCAATTTTTCTTTTTTAAGGACTATTACCATGACTACTCAACACCCGCCCCACCGCTTCACCCCCATGTCCCAAACCGCAACCGAATACCCTGTCCTCCTCATCGACAGCGACGCCCCGCTCAGCGAGCTCCACGCTTGCGCCAGCGAACGACTCAACGCCGCCCTCGCCTACCTGCACCTGATGGCCTGTTCCAATGTGTCCGACTATGCCGAGCACGACATCAATACCGTCGCCAATACCGCCAGGATTATGGTGCAGGATGTGGCAGATGTGTTTTCGGTGATTGAGAAGCGCGGGTTTGATGTGCCTGCTGTGGCTTGATGAAAGGTGAGTTGTGAGAAAACCCGCTTCGGCGGGTTTTCTGGTTTTCGGCGGTCGGTTCAAGCCCACGTTTTTTTGTGGTGAGCGGGCTTGCCCCGCGTTGGGTTGCGCAGCAGCCCCGAAACCAGTCCCTCAATTTGCCTGGCGTACCGCGTTTGTTTTGACTGGGGTTGCTTCGCAGCCCAACGCGGGGCAAGCCCGCTCGCCACAATCCGTGTCAGGCCCTTGATGTTTCTTTATGATGTGGCCTTTCGCTTAACGTCCCAGGAAATACCGATGCCCGCCCTCACCTTCCGTAACCCCCTCCCCGCCGATGTCGCGCGCTGCTTTGAAATCGAAATCAGCGCTTACGAAGGCGATGAGGCCGCGACCCTGGAGAAAATCGCTACGCGCATTGCGCAGTACCCCGAAGGCTTTTTGATTCTGGAAGCGGATGGCGAGGTGGTGGGGTTTATCAACTCTGGCTGCGCCCATCAGGTGGTGATGTCGGACGAGGCGTTCAAGGAGTTGGTGGGGCATTCGGCCGAGGCGCCGAATGTGGTGATCATGTCGGTGGTGGTTGACCCGGCGCAGCAGGGCAAGGGCTATTCCAAGCAGTTGATGACCGAGTTTGTGCAGCGCATGCAGGCCATGGGCAAGCAGACGATTCACTTGATGTGCAAGGAGCAGCATGTGCCGTTGTACACGCGCATGGGTTACAGCTATGTGCAGCCTTCGCCTTCTGACCATGGCGGGATGGCGTGGCATGAGATGGTGATGGCGCTCTGACCAAGGGAGTTTGCGGTGATGACTGCTTTGCGTATTGAAATCAGCGCCCAACCCAACCCCGACGCCGAGCGCCTGCTCGGCGACGGTCTCGCCGCGTTCAATGAAGCGATCACCGGTGCCAACGACCGCCAGCCACTGACGGTGCTGGTCAGAGATCCGGACACCCGGCAGATCCTCGGCGGCATCACCGGCAAAACCTCTTTGGGCATGGCCTTTCTCGACCTGTTCCACTTGCCCGACTCCCTGCGCGGCTCGGGCTTGGGCAGCCAATTGCTACAAGCCTTCGAAGACGAAGCTCGGCGCCGGGGTTGCTTGAGCGCGGTGCTGTACACCCTCAGTTTTCAGGCACCGGCGTTTTACCAGAAGCAAGGGTGGGTGCGGTTTGGCGAGGTGCCGTGCATGCCTGCGGGCAGCAGCCGGGTGTTTTTGTCTAAGGCGCTTTGATGGTTTGCCAGTCGAGCCCGGCAAAGTGTTGCGTGAATTCGAGTAGCTCGCGGTCGATGGCTTCGGCATGCCCATGCACCCCGCTATCCGCCAGGCTGTACGCATCATCAAAATACCCGCACGCCTGCAGGGTGCCGGGTAAGTCGTAACCTGACCGGACCCATAGGCGATAGACGCCCTCGGCCAGGCGTCGCCCGAAGGCGGGGTCGCGGAGAAGTCGGCTGTGCGCAACCGACAGCACATAAGGCAGCATTTCGTCTTCGGCCATGGCCGGCGCGGCGACTTGCAATAGCTGCCACATGACCTCCTCGCGACTCGACCTGGTCATGAGCGCGAGTTCTATCAGCGCATACGGAGGGTGCTGCAGTGTCGCCAATGTCGCATCCGCCCATTGAATCACCGCAGCCACATCGATAACGCCGATGTCCAGGGCACCCCTGAGGTAGGCGACGGTTACACCAAAGGCGGCTTCAGCCTCGCTCATCATTCACCCGCCTGCGCTCAGGGCTTTACCAAACAACCGGTTCTCGTGGGTTTCCCCCTGGAACGTATAGGTCGGCGAGCCCAGCAGTTCGTAGCCGCGCCGCGGGTAAAAACCCAGTGCCCGTTCATTGCCGACCCACACCGTGGCCCACAACAGTGAAGCCCCGGCCAGCGCTGCGTGTTGCTCGGCCGCTTGCAGCAGTTGATAGCCGATACCCCGGCCGGTGAAGCGCTCCTGGATGTACAGGCGTTGTAGCTCGGCAACGTTGGAGGATGGAAGCATTGCGTGCTCGGCGCGCAGTTTGATTTGAGCAAAACCGACGAGGTGGCCGTTGGTTTCTGCCACCACCAGAGCACTGCCGGGTTCGGTCATCAGCCGCGAGATGGTAGCCGGCGCAAAGACTTGCAGCGCTTCGGTGGCGATGGCGCTGCGAATGCCTTCGGTCGCGTAGGTGTCGAGAAATACCTGCATGCCCAGCACGCCGATGCATAAGGCATCCTGGGGGCTGGCAGCGCGAATCTGGATGGGCGAAGACGATGTCATATGCGGCTCTAGGACTGAAAACGGCGTGAGTAGGGTTTTAGCATAAATGGACCTTGGCCGACGTATTCCATACGCCAATGGGACTTCCAGGCTGACGGCACTGGCGGTCTGTGTAATGATCGCCCTTCGTTCCTCAAGGGATGGAGCCACCGCCATGTCGCTGAACACCTCTGCTGACCCCGCGCAAGCGCCGCGCTTCTGGCGTGATGAGCGTTTGCCGTTCATCGAAGCGCGGACCATCGCCGACGGGCGCAAGGTCACTTATACCCGTCACGCCCACGAGCATTTTTCCATCGGTGCAATCACCACCGGGCGCAGTTATTACCACTACGGCGCGCAGACGTTTGAGATCAGCGCCGGCACGGTGGTGTTGATGAACCCCGGCGATGTGCATGCGTGCAATCCGATCTACGACCAGCCTTGGTCGTATCACATGATTTACCTCGACACGCCTTGGCTGACCGACCTGCAATACCAGCTGGGTTTCAGTACCGATCAGGGCTATCGGCCGTTCAACACGCCCCACACCCGCGATCCGGTGCTGTTCAACGGTTTGATCGAGCTGTACGCAATGCTGTTGGATGAGCACGCCGAACTGCTGCAAAAACAGAGCGCGCTGGTGAGTTTTTTTACTGAGGTGCAACAGCGTTTGAACCCTTCGTTAACGCCGGTGCGGGAGATCAACCACAAGCTGGAGCGCGCCGCCGAGTACATCCGCGCGCACTGCACCGAGGCGTTGAAGCTCGAAGAGATTTGCCTGGCGGCCGAGCTGTCGCCGTCGTATCTGATCCGTGCGTTCAAACAGTATTACGGGCTGACGCCGCATGCCTTTCTGGTCAACCGGCGTATCCAGTTTGCCCGGACGCAATTGCGCAACGGCGAGTTGATCGCTGACGTGGCGCTGGCGGCAGGGTTTGCCGACCAGGCGCATTTTCAGCGCGCGTTCAAACAGCATTTCGCTGCTACGCCGGGGCAGTACCGCGACTTGCTCAAGCCATCAGCAAATAACCCACACTGGCCACCAGCAACGCGGCCATTGAGCGGTTGAACAGGCGTACGCCTTGCGGGTTGCTCAGGTAGCGTCGCAAGAACGTCCCGGCGTATGCCCAGCACGCCACCGACAGGTAGCAGATCACCAGGTAGAGCGCCGCAAACAGCCACACTTGGCCCGCGTCGCCGTCCGCCACAAACAACCCCATCCCTGCCACACAGGCCAGCCAGGCTTTGGGGTTGAGCCATTGCATGATCGCGCCGTAAAGCATCGACGGCGCGGTGGCGGTGCCGTCGGCGTCGAGCCGGCCATCGTCCACCGCCAACTTCCAGGCCATGTACAGCAAAAACGCGACACCGCCCCACTGGATCAACTGGGTCAGGATCGGCCAGCGCACCAGCACTTCATGCAGGCCCAGGCCGATCAGCACCAGCAGCAGGGTGAAGCCGACGGCGGCGCCGAACACGTGTTTCTGGCTGGCGGCAAAGCCGAAGCGCGCGCCGGAGCTGAGCGCGACCACATTGACGGGGCCCGGTGTAATGGACGTGGCCAGGGCGAAGGCGGCCATGGAGAGGATCAAGCTCATTGCGGTTCCTTTTTGTTATGCCGAGCGAAGATGGCACCACGGTAAACGACCCACTGAACGCGGTATTGAACAAAATGCCCCTGAGCCTTGGATGCATTGATCCATTACCCGCGGTGCAGGGCCCAGCGTTGTGCAATGTCGCACTGTTGGGCTTCCTCGACAGCAAATAGACCCTGTACCCTGTCGGCGCGCGCGGAATGCGCGCCCACAATGACCCGCCATCAGGACGCTAATGCCCAACCCCATTCCCCGCCGGCGCGATGCCGCCGTCACCCGCGAAGCCATTGTGTTGTCTGCGCGCAAAGCGTTTGCCCTATCCGGCTACGATGGCACCGGGCTGGGCGAAATCGCCGCCGGTGCACGGGTCACCGTGATGCTCGTCAATCGCTACTTCGCCTCCAAGGAGCAGCTGTTTGCCGAGGTGATCGCCCAGGCGCTGGCCAGCCCGTTCCCCCTGACGCAAGGCAACCTGAGCTCGGCAAATTTCGGTCGTACCCTGGCGACCGCGCTGGTCAGCATCACCGAAGCCGGCAGCACGCCGCTGGAAGGTTTCCTGATCATGCTGCAGTCGGCATCGAGCAAACGCGCCGCCATGATTGGCCGCGAGCACCTGGAAAATGGCCACCAGGCAACCCTGGCCGCCGCGCTCAAGGGCGCGCATCACCAGGAGCGCGCAGCGTTGATGTTGGCGCTGGTGTCAGGCGTTCAGGTGATGCGCCAGATGCTCGAGTTGTCGCCGCTGGCCAAGGCCGACCCGCAGGTGTTGATCGACTTGCTGACGCCCCTGTTCCAGCAACTGGTGGATGGCCAACCCGCCTAGCTCACCTGTGTGACAATGTCGTCGACGCCCAGCGCACCGAGATGCTCAAGCTGGGTGCGCACTTCACCCCCTTGGGCCAACGTGGCGAGCACCGGCATCAGCGCGCGGCCTTTGTCGGTCAGTTGATATTCACTGCGCGCGCCGCTGTTCACCCACAGCGCGGCGTACCTCACCCGTTGATCAACGAGAAGTGCGCGCCGACGCCGGCGCGTACGCCCTCGCCCACCGCCAGCGCCACGGAGCCGCCCGCCAGGGCGACATCACCACAGGCGAAGACGCCGGCCACCGAGGTCTGGCGCATGTCGTTGGTGTGCACATAAGCCCCGGTCGGGCCGTCGACCAACTCGCAGGCCAGGTGCTCGGCTAACGGGCTGATTCGAGTACGCGACTGGGTGAACAGGCCGTCCAGCGCAATGACCCGCCCGTCCGCCAGTTCCACATCGGCGCGTTCGCCGCTGATGTGCGCAACCTGTGCGCGCTCCACCATCACGCCACGTCGATCCAGCTGCGCCTGTTGCTCGGCATCCGGGGTGAATACGCCATTGGTGAACAAGGTGGTGGCGCCCCAATCCGGCAACATCAGCGCGTGATGCATCGCCAATGCCGAGGTGGCCAATACGCCGATGCGGCCTTGATCGAGTTCATAACCGTGGCAGTAAGGGCAATGAAACACGCGTGTGCCCCAGCGTTCCTGCAGGCCTTCGAGGGTGGGTAGCTCGTCGACCACGCCGGTGGCGAGGATCAGGCGTTTGGCCTTGAACTCGCCATTGCACTGGGTGCGCACACTGAAACCGCCCTGCTGCGCGACGGCCGTCAATACGCTGTCCTGCACCCAGGTTACCGTCGGGTACTCCATCAGTTGGCTGCGGCCCTCGGCTGCGATGACATCGGGTGACTGGCCGTCCTGACCGAGAAAACCATGGGAGGTGGCGGCAAACCGATTGCGCCGCTGACCGGCATCGATCATCAACACCTTGCGCCGCGCCCGCGCCAATTGCAGGCCCGCGGACAGGCCGGCATAGCTGCCACCCACAATAATGACGTCGTGCACCATGAACGTGACCTCGTGTGTTGCGCACAGGGTTATCCGTGCGCTTTCACGACACACCATAAGTTACGTAAAAATACCACGTCAAGCGTCTCGCAACTTTTCAGGTTACGAACGATACTTTGCGCCGACTCGACTGGGGATTATTTGATGAGAAACGACACCCGCCTCTCGCGCATGCTGCATGTGCTGATCCATATGGGCCGCCATGAAGAGCGCGCCACCTCGGAAACCATCGCGCAGATGCTCGGCACCAACCCGGTGGTGGTGCGACGCACCTTGGGGTTGCTCAAGGAAAAGGGCTATGTGCGCTCGGAAAAAGGCCATCAGGGCGGTTGGACGCTGGGCAAACCCTTGAGCGACATCACCTTGCTGGATATTCACAACGCGCTGGGCACGCCGTCGATATTCGCCATTGGCCTGTCCACCGACCACCCGCAGTGCCTGGTGGAACAGGCCGTAAACGCGGCCCTGACGGACGCGTTCGACCAGGCGCAGGCGCTATTGATGGCGCGCTTGGGCGATGTAACGCTGGCGCAGTTGGCGGATGATTTTGACCAGCGCTACCGCGTCGCAATGGCGCCCTGAGCGCTTACAAGCCGCGATTGCGCAACCACTGCAAAAAGCCTTTTTTGACCGGCACCACCGGCGCTTCCTGGGTCATGGCCTGCGCTGCGTGCACGCGAAAATCCAGCAGCGCCTTCATCGCTTCGCTGATGTCATGCCGCGCGTCCAGGCAGGGTTTGAGGTATTCCTTCTCGATGCGGTACAGGGTGCAGAAAGTCTTGGCGGAAAAGTCCGCCAGCGTCGCCTGGTCGGACAGAATCCCCACCTCGCCAATCACTTCGCCCGGCCCCATGCGCCCGGCTTCGAATTTGTGACCGCCCTTGATCAGCATCACCGAGACCACACCGGACTCGACGATAAACAAATGATCGCTGACCTCCCCCGCCGGCAGGATCATCTCGCCAGCGCGATAGGTGTGCAGCGTCATGTCCTGGCTGAAGGTGTCCTTCTCCTCCTGGCGCAGCGTGGAGAAAATCGACGAGCGCTCCAGCAACGCGCGTGCGCCGGACAACGCCGGCGGCGCGCCGCTTTCGGTGGCGGACAGCAACCCCACACCCGCCGCCTGCAGGTGCCTGAAAGCCAAATCGTAAAGCTGGTTGCGCACTTCGCGCTTGAGGGTCATGGCCGGCACAAAGCCGCTGATTTCGTACTCGACGCCGCCACTGGCGGAGGTCTTGAACGCCACGCTTGGCGCGGGGTTGGCCAGCAGCGGCCGGCACCCTTGCATGGCGCGCTCGAGCGCCTCGATCACGATTTGCGGGCGCGCATGCGGGCTGACTTGCAGGCTGACGGCCAGGCCGAACATGTCGGCGGGGCGTGAGAAGTTGATGATCTTGGCCTTGGCCGCCAGGGAATTGGGGATCACCGCCATGCTGCCCTGGGAGGTCTGCAGGCGTGTGGCACGCCAGTCGATATCGGTGACGCGCCCTTCGGTGCCGTCGATGGAGATCCAGTCATCCAGCTGATACGGCTTGGTGGTGTTGAGTACGATCCCGGAAAACACGTCGCTCAAGGTGCTTTGCAACGCCAGGCCGACGATGATCGCCACCGCGCCTGATGTGGCGAGTACGCCCTTGACCGGCAGGTCGAGCACGTAGGCCATGGCGGCGATGATCGCGATCAGGAAAATCACCGCGCCCATCAAATCCTGCAGCAAGCGCCCGCCATGGCCGACCCGTTGCATCATCACCGCACCGAGCAATACCGTCAGGGTCCGTGCGGCGAACAGCCACCAGCCGATCTGCAAGGCAGTAGCCGCCAGGTGCAAGGCGGTGTTGTCGGAATAGGGTGCGAGTTGCATGGGGTTCATGCCGTCGTTGAACAGCACGGCGCTGTACACGGCAAAGATTGCCAACCGCGCCGCCAGCTTCCAGTTGGCGAGGTTGACGGAAATCAGCCGCCACACGGCAATGTCGATAAAGATCAGCGCCACGGCGCACAACATCGGGTGATCAGCGATAAATGAGGGCATCCAGGCGACTCCAGGGCGAATGCTCAGAAGATCGCATGAATCGGGAAGGCAGCAAACAAAATGTATTGGGAAGGGCTTGCTGTGGGAGCGGGCTTGCCCCGCGTTGGGGCGCGAAGCGGCCCTGAAACCTGACGACTCAATTCAGCTGGAAAAAACGCGGTGACTGGTTTTGGGGCGGTTTCGCCACCCAACGCGGGGCAAGCGGGCTTGCCACAGCAAGCCAGCTCCCACAGGGGTTGCGGTGTGCAGTCAGGCGTGCATTTGCCCGAAACGACCGGACTGGTAGTCGGCAAATGCCTGGTGGATTTCCTGCTCGGTGTTCATCACGAACGGGCCATGGCCGACGATGGGTTCATCAATCGGTTCACCGCTGAGCAGCAACACCTTGGCGTCATCATTGGACTCCAGGGTGAGTTGATCACCGTCGCGCTCGAACAACGCCAGTTGCCCTTGGCGTGCCACTTCCTCGCCATTGACCAGCACGGTGCCACGCAGGATCACCAGCGCAGTATTGCGCCCGGCGTGCAGGTCCAGCGTGACCGCTTTACCGGCGTTGAGCCGCAAGTCCCACACGTCTATCGGCGTGAACGTACGCGCCGGCCCTTGAGTACCGGAAAATTCACCGGCGATCAGGCGCAATTGCCCGGCGTCGTTGGCCAACGGCAGCACCGGAATGTCGCCGTCAACGATGGTCTGGTAACCGGCGTCGGCCATTTTGTCCTTGGCCGGCAAGTTGACCCACAGCTGCACCATTTCCAGCGCCCCGCCGCTGCGGGCAAAGGCTTCGGAATGGAATTCTTCGTGAATGATGCCTCGCGCGGCGGTCATCCACTGCACATCGCCGGGACCGATCGTGCCGCCGGCGCCGGTGGAATCACGGTGCTCGACTTCGCCGTCATACACGATGGTCACGGTTTCAAAGCCGCGATGCGGGTGTTGGCCTACACCGCGTCGTTGTTCGGTGGGGCTGAAATCGGCGGGGCCGGCGTGGTCCAGCAACAGGAATGGGCTGATGTGCTTGCCCATCGCGTCGTAGGAAAACAGCGTGCGCACCGGAAAGCCGTCACCGACCCAATGGGCGCGGGGGCTGGTGTAGATGCCGATGATTTTTTTCATGGTGTACCTCCAAAGTGCCTACACCATAAGTCCGTCGGCCTCTGAACACTAGCCGGCAAAAGCAGCCCTGATCGTCCTACGTATAGGACAGCCCCTTGACCGGACGTTGGCGCAGCAGGTGGAACGCGACAAACGCCAACACCGCAAAGCTGGCCTCAATGACGATCATCGGCGTGGCACTGCCATCGCGCAAATGGCTCAGCAACAGGCCGCTGCAGGTCGCGCCAAACATCTGCGAAAACCCCATCAGCCCAGCGGCCAAGCCCGCACGGTGCGCGTTGGGCATTACCGCGCCCGTGACCGAGCCGGGGAGCACCAGGCCACCGCCCAGGGTCACCAGTGCCACCGGAAGGTCCAGGCCCAGCACCGACAGACCGAACAGCTCGTAAATCAGCACCGCCGATAGGCCGCCGATGGCCACCAGTGTCACGCCCATCGCCACAATCCGCTGCGGCCCCAGGCGCATGATGTTGCGCCGGGTGTAGGTGGAACCGACGATCAGCATCGACACAATCACGCCAAAATTGATGCCGTACTCAAGGCTGCTGAAACCCAGCAGGTTGATAAACACTGCCGACGAACCCGCAATCACCGAGAACATCGCACCATAGGTGCACGCCAATGCCACGGCGTACGCCCGGTATTGACGGCCCTTGAGCAAATCCAGGTATTGCCCGCCGAGGGTACGCCAATGGCCAGCCGTGGGATCGAGGCAGTGGTTGCTCTCGCGAAAGAACAGCACAGCCAACACCAGCACCACACTGCCGATGATCAGGGCCAAAACAATTGGCGCGTGCCAGCCCAGCAGCTTGATCAGCAGCCCGCCGATCATCGGCGCGACGACAATGGCGTAGAGCATGCCGATCATGGTCAGCGCCAGGGCCGGCCCGGCTTCGGCTTGCCACACGTCACGCACCACGGTGCGCGCCAACACCAATGCGGCGCAGGCGCCGAGGCCTTGCAACACGCGGGCGGCAATGAATTGGCCGATGTCGTTGACCAGCAGCATCGCCAAGGTCGCCAGCACATACAGCGCCAGGCCGCCGATCAGCACCGGACGACGGCCGATCCGGTCCGACAACGGCCCGAACAGCAACTGCCCGAGGCCGAATGCAGCTACAAACGCCGACAACGCCATCAGCGCCGAACCTGCAGGCGCCGCCAGCGCCTGCTCGATGGCGCCAAGGCCTGGGATGATCAATTGAGTCGACACTTCACCCAGCGCCGTAAGGGCCACCAGTAAAAACAACAAGCTTCGCGAGGGCGCCGGGGCGTTTGCCATGGGGAGTATCCGGGGGCTGGATTAATTTATATTTCGACCATAATATGCGTAAAAAATTATGTCCATAATTTTTTATTCACTGGTTATCCCGGAGCCCGTCATGACCCCTCTTCCCCTGCGTCTTCTAACGCCCCTGGCCCTGTTGATCCTCCTCGGCGGCTGCAACAGCAAGGCCGACACCGCCGCCGAAGTGCCGCCGCCCCGCCCCGTGCTTGCGGCCAAAGTCGAAGCCGCCGGCACCCAGCAAAGCGCCTACACCGGCGTGGTGGCTGCGCGCACAGAAAGCGACCTGGGCTTCAGGGTCAGTGGCAAGGTCATAGACCGCAAGGTCGACCCCGGCCAGCACGTCTCCCGTGGCGACACCCTGCTGGTGCTGGACATCGGCGACTTCGAGCTGGCCCTGCGCTCGGCCAAGAACCGCGTGAACGCGGCCCAGGCGCAAGTGCGCCAGCGCCGCGATGATGAAAACCGCTACCAGCGCCTGGCCAGCACCGGCGCCGTGTCGCGGCAGATTTTCGACCAGTCGGCGACCAACCTGCGCGTCGCCGAAGCTGAGCTGGCTTCGGCGCAATCGGACGCCAGCCAGATCGAGAACCGCCGCACCTACTCGGTGCTCAAGGCTGACGGCGACGGCATCATCACCGACGTGCGCGTAGACCGCGGCCAAGTCGTCGCCGAAGGGCAAATCGTCGCGCGCCTGGCCCATGACGGCGCTCGCGAAGCCATCGTCAACCTGCCGGAAAACCAACGCGACCACGCCTCACAAAAAGCCTTGGCGTTCCCCTTCGGCGCGCCGGACCAGGCCGTGACTGCCACCCTGCGCGAGCTGTCCGCCAGCGCCGACCCGACCACCCGCACCTACCGCGCGCGCTACGTATTGCACGGCGCCGTTGACCGTTTCGCCCTTGGCTCGACCATCACCGTCCGCCTGCAAGGCGATGGCCAGGCCCAACAAACCCGCGTGCCCATCGGCGCGTTGCAGGACGCCGGGCAAGGCACCGGCGTGTGGCTGATTGGTGCTGATGACACCGTCAGCTTCGCGCCCGTCAAGGTCGCCAGTCTCGGCCAGGAAGACGCCCTGCTCGACAGCGGCCTCACACCCGGCCAGACCATCGTCGCCCTGGGCGCGCACTTGCTGCACAGCGGTGACGCGGTGCGCCTGCTGCCCGCCCAGGTACTGGCCCTCAATCGCAAACAGGACCACTGAGCATGCGCGGCATCAACCTCTCCGAACTGGCGGTGAAACACCGCGCAGTCACGCTGTTTCTGATCATCGCAATCCTCGCCGCCGGCATCTTCTCGTTCGGCCAACTGGGGCGCGCCGAAGATCCTTCATTTACCGTCAAGGTCATGACCATCACCGCCGCCTGGCCCGGCGCAACCGCACAGGAAATGCAGGAGCAAGTCGCCGACCGCCTGGAAAAGCGTCTGCAGGAACTGGACTACTACGACCGCGTCGAGACCATCGCCCAGCCGGGTTTTGTGTCGATGCGCATGACCTACAAAGAGTCCACGCGCCCCAGTGAAATCCAGGACTTGTTCTACCAGACCCGCAAAAAACTCAGCGATGAAGCGGCGAAACTGCCCAAAGGCGTGATCGGGCCGTTCTTCAACGATGAATATTCCGACGTGTATTTCGCCCTTTACGCACTGGAAGCCGAGCACCTGCCACATCGCCAGCAAGTGCAAATGGCCGAAGAACTGCGCCAGGGCTTGCTCAACCTGCCGGGCGTGAAAAAGGTCAACATCCTCGGCGAGCAGGCACAGCGGATCTTTGTCGAGTTTTCCTACGAGCGCCTGGCTACCCTGGGCATCAAGCCCGATCAGATCTTCGCCGCCCTCGCCGCGCAGAACGCCGTAGCGCCATCGGGCTTCGTCGAAACCGCCGGCGCCCGCGCCTATATCCGTATCGACGGCGCCTTCGACAGCCTCGCGCTGATCGAAAATGTGCCGCTGGAAGTCAACGGCCGCGTGCTGCGCATTGCCGATGTGGCCACCGTCAGCCGTGGCTATGAAGACCCGCCCAGCTACCGGATTCGCCATCAGGGCGACCCGGCGCTGATGCTCGGCGTGATCATGGAAAAGCACTGGAACGGCCTGGAGCTGGACAAAAGCCTCAAGGCCCAGGAAGCCAACATTCAGGCCGATCTGCCGCTGGGCGTGAACTTCGCCAAGGTCTCCGACCAGGCAAAAAACATCAGCCTGGCCGTGAATGAATTCATGCTCAAATTCTTCGTCGCCCTGGCCGTGGTGATGGTCATCAGCCTGCTGGCGCTGGGCTTTCGGGTGGGCCTGGTGGTGGCCGCCGCGGTGCCGCTGACCTTGTCCGTGGTGTTTGTGATCATGCTGCTGACCGGGCGTGAATTCGACCGTATTACCCTGGGCGCGCTGATTATTTCCCTGGGTTTGCTGGTGGACGACGCGATTATCGCCATCGAGATGATGGTGGTGAAACTGGAAGAAGGCTTCGACCGGATTCACGCCGCCACCTTTGCCTGGAGCTCCACCGCCGCGCCGATGCTGACCGGCACGCTGGTGACGATCATCGGCTTTCTGCCGGTGGGTTTTGCGCGCTCGGGCGCCGGGGAATATGCCGGCAACATTTTCTGGATCGTCGGCTTTGCGCTGATTTCATCCTGGCTGGTGGCGGTGGTGTTCACACCGTACCTGGGCGTGAAATTGCTGCCGCAGATCAAACCGGTGCCGGGCGGCCACGACGCCATTTACGCCGGCCGTTACTACCAGAAACTGCGGAATGTCGTCCAAGCCTGTGTGCGCAGGCGCTGGTGGGTAACTGGCTTGGTGGTGGCGGCCTTTGTGCTGTGCGGTTTAGGGATGGGCGTGGTGAAGAAGCAGTTCTTCCCCAATTCCGACCGTTCCGAACTGATCCTTGAGGTGTACATGCCGCCCGGCAGCGCGTTCAAAAGCACCGAGGCGGTGGCGGCGCAGTTGGAGAAAGCCCTGCTGCAAGAGCCACAGACCCGCCTGGTCGACACCTATGTGGGCGGCGGCGCGCCGCGCTTTTTCCTGTCGCTGAACCCCGAGTTGCCCGACCCGGCGTTTGCCAAGCTGATTGTGCAAACCCCGGACTCGCATGCCCGCGATGCGCTGAAGCTGCGCATGCGTGAGCGCATAGCGGCCGGTGAATTCCCGGCTGCGCGCGTGCGTGTCACGCAATTGCTGTTCGGCCCGCCCGTGCCGTTTCCCGTGGTGTTTCGTGTGTCCGGGCCAAATGTGGATGTGCTGCTCGGCGTGTCCGATGATGTGCGTCGCATTGTCGCCGCCAACACGCTGACCAAGGACGCCTTTCTCGATTGGGGCGAGCGCACCAGCGGCTATCGCCTGGTGCTGGATCAGGACCGCCTGCGCCTGCTGGGTTTCACGCCTAACGAGGTCAAATCGCAGCTCAATGCCTTGCTCAGCGGCAACTCGATCACTGAAGTGCGCGAAGGCAATCGCACCGTCTCCGTGGTCGCTCGCGCTCAGGGCAACCAGCGCGAAGACCTCGGCAATCTCAACAATATGACCCTGACCAACAGCGCCGGCACCTCGGTGCCGCTGGCCCAGGTCGGGCATTTTCAGGCGGTCATGGAAGAGCCGATCCTCAAGCGCCGCAACCGCGCAAGCACCGTGGAAGTGCGCGCTGACATCATCGACGGCGTACAACCGCCCGACGTGGAAATGGCCGTGTACAAAGACCTGCAACCGCTGATCGCAAAGCTGCCGGCCGGTTACCAGATCGACATCGGCGGCCCGGTGGAAGAAAGCGCCAAGGCCAACGTCGCGCTGGCGGCACTGTTCCCGATCATGATCTTGCTGACCCTCACCGTGATCATGTTCCAGGTGCGCTCGTTCGGCGTAATGTTCATGGTCTTCGCCACCGCGCCCCTGGGCCTGATCGGCGCGGTGCCGACCTTATTGCTGTTCAACCAGCCGTTCGGGTTTAACGCGATTCTGGGCTTGATCGGGATTGGCGGCATCCTGATGCGCAACACGCTGATCTTCACCGACCAGATCCGCCAGAATCAGGAGCACGGCATGGCGATTCACGAAGCGATTATCGAAGCCACCGTGCGCCGCGCAAGACCGGTGATTTTGACGGCACTGGCGGCGGCCCTGGCATTTATCCCGCTGACGCTGTCGGTGTTCTGGTCCTCCCTGGCTTATGTGCTGATTGGCGGGGTGTTGGTGGGTACGGTGTTGACGCTGTTGTTCCTGCCGGCGCTGTGCAGTCTGGTGCTTGGGCGAGAGAGGACAAGGACTACCGAAACCTCCCACGCAACACCCGGATAAGCTCTACAGATACCACCTGAAAACCTCGGCAAAGTCCTTCGCCTGATCACACAGTGCGAGGGATTGCAGATGGTTTTTTCCGTTAAAGCCCCGGTTATTGGGGCTGTCTTTTGATCGCCGCCACCCGCCAACACATTGGCCTTCTGGTACTGGCCGTGATGGATTCCGAGACGCGAGACGTCGAATCCGTTCTCAGCGATTTCAAACGCTGCCTCAATACCTACGAGCTCTGGGTCGAAAGCTACGTCAGCTTTTCGGCACTGGATGTCGATCAGGTATTCAAAGTCGGGAGCGAGCTTGCTCGCGTTGTGTTGCGCAGCGCAGCAGCAGCAGCCCCAACAAGGGCGACGCGGTTCTACAGCCAAGTCCGCGTCGCCAGTTTTGGGCCTGCTGCGCAGCCCAACGCAGGGCAAGCCTGCTCGCCACAATAAGCCTTCTCATCACAATAAGCCTGCTCATCACAATAAGCCGGTTCATCACAACAAACCTACTCACCCGATACCCAGGTTCACCCTCAAAAAATGAGTGAACCCGGCGCCCCAATCATCGCTTCGAGAGCTCCATAATCATCCGGCTAAGCAAGTAAATCCGCGGCGCTACACTCTCCACTTCCGCATATTCCTCTGGGGTATGGATGTTGCCACCGACAATCCCGAACCCATCCAACGTCGGCGTTCCAACCCCGGCAGACAAGCTGGCATCCGCTGCCCCGCCGCTGCCTTCGATGGTCAACTTACGCCCCAACTCCCCGTAAATCCCTTGGGCGATTGCGACCAACTTGTCCGACTCCGGCGTCTGCGGCATTGGCGGTAAACCGCGCAGCAAACTGGTTTTGACTTCGGTGTCCGGAATCAACTTATTCGCCGAAACACGGGCCAGGTCCTTCTCGATCCGGTCGAACTCTTCCGGCAATGCCGCACGTACGTCCGCCTTGGCCGTCGCTTGGTCGGGGATGACGTTGACGCGGTCGCCGGCCTTGAGCACGGTGAAGTTGATGGTGGTTTTCTTCTCTTCGTCGCCCAGTTTGCCCAGTTGCAGGATCTGGTGCGCCGCTTCCATCGCGGCGTTGCGGCCCAGTTCCGGGGCGACGCCGGCGTGGGCGGCTTTGCCTTTGACTTCGACCACGGCGGTGGCGCTGCCTTTGCGCCATACCACCAGGCCGTCGGCCGGGCGGCCGGGCTCGAGGTTGAGGGTGACGTCGTGGCCTTTGGCGGTGGTGCGGATCAGTTCGGAGGCGGCGTCAGAGCCGGTTTCTTCGCTGGCGTCGAGCAGGAAGGTGATTTGTGCGTAGTCCTTGAAGCCCTGGTCTTTGAGCACCTTCAGCGCATAGATGCCAGCGACGATGCCGCCCTTGTCATCCATCACACCGGGGCCATAGGCGCGGCCGTCCTTGATGTGGAACGGGCGTTCGGCGGCCGAGCCTTCCTTGAATACCGTGTCCATGTGGGCCATCAGCAAAATCTTGGCTTTGCCGGTGCCTTTGAGGGTGGCGATCACATGACTGTTGTTGGCGGCTTTGTCCGGCACCAGCTCGATGTTGAAACCAAGCTGCTTCAATTCTTCTACGGCGATGTCGCGCACTTGGGTCAGGCCGGGCTCGTAGCCGGAGCCCGAATCGATATTCACCAGGCGCTCAAGCAGTTTCAGGGCGGGGGCCTTGTACTGTTCGGCGCCGGCCTGGATCTGTTTATGGGGTTCGGCGCTGTAGACCGGCGCAGCGAAGGACAAGGCCAGGGTCGCGGCCAGGAGGGTACGGGAGAAGGTGAAGAGCATGGACCGATCCTTGTTTTTTTGTTGGGGGGGCGCCGACACCCTACCCCACTAGACCGATTGCAACCAACTCCCTTGCACTGAACTCACACGGTTGCGCCCGCTGCTCTTGGCTTCATACAACGCCTGGTCGGCGTCGTTGAGCCAACTGGTCGAATCCGCATGCGCAGGTTGATACGGCGCCAGGCCAATGCTCAAGCTGGCGCGCAGTGTCGGGTCTTGGGTGTACGCCAAGGCGTTGAAGCGATCGCGCAAGGCGTCCATTACTTCGGTGGCGCGGTGCAGGGGCATGTCCGGCAGGATCACGCAGAACTCATCGCCGCCATAGCGCCCGGCAAGGTCGGCGGTGCGCAGGTTCTGTCGCAGCACTTTGCTCAGTTGGCGCAGCACGATATCGCCGGTGACGTGGCCGTAGGTGTCATTGATAGTCTTGAAATGGTCGATGTCGATCAGCGCAATGGCGGCGCCCACCTGCTCTGTGCGGCAGCGTTGAAACTCGATCTCCAGGTGGTCCTTCCAGGCACCGTGGTTTAGCAGGCCGGACAGGCTGTCGGTGCGGCTCAGCGCCAGCAACTCGCGTTTGTGCCGGGCGAGGGTCACGGCCTGGCGATAGCAGATCCAGCCCAGGGCCAGCGGGTACACCATCAGAATCGGCAAGCAGGCGTAAAGCTGGGTTTCAGTGGTGACGGCGATGAACGCCGGGGCGAACACCAGCAACGACGCGCCAACACCCAAGGCCTGCGCCACCCAGCCCGCCAGCATAAAGCGCGGCCCGCCAATGGCGACGTTGTTCATGGTCATCATCGACAGCGTGGTGACACTGGGCAGCGGGTTGAAGTGCATGGCACCGACCCAGAACCCGCCGCAAAAGGAATCAAACAGCAGGTTACGGCGCTCGCTGCGCAGTGAGTTGCTGGCGCGGCGCGACCACAGATAGGCCATGTGCGGCCAGACAAAGGCGTTGATCAGCATCCACGCCCAGACCCACAGCGGGGGATGCAGGGGAAACATGCCAAACACCACGCACACAAAGCCGAGCGTCAGCCCCAGCGTGCGCGACTTATACAACCGTGAAGCGAGCGGAAGTCCATTTCCTCCGGCGGTTGACATGGCTTGATGTGATCCTGGATGAATGCCTGGAGTCTATCAGGGCGACGTCAAATCGCCACTACCGCTCATAAGCCTGCGGGTAGCGCCCCTCAGTGCGAAAAACCGCGCGCCAGCATCAGCGCCACACCCAGCAACAGCACTGCCGTGACCCGTTGCAGCAACATCCGTCGCCTGGGGTTTTCCAGCACGTGCTTGATGCGCTGGCCGAAATAGCAATACAGGCAGCCGCTGGCAAACTGCAACGACAAAAAGGTAAGCCCGAGGATGGCGATATCTGCCGCGCGGCTGTGCCCTCCCGCCCCGGCAAACTGTGGGAACACGGCGCTGAACATGATGAGGGTCTTGGGGTTGGAAAACCCGGTCAGCAAGCCCTTGCCGAACAGGCTGCGCGCGCCCTGCGCGGCAGCGTCCCGGTTGATCGATACGCCGCTGCTGGTCCACTGTCTGTAGGCCAGGTAGAGGATGTAGGCCACACCCACCAACTGGAGGGTCTGGGTGATGGCAAGGTTGCCCTTGATCAACTCCGAAAAGCCCACGGCAAAGATCAGGATCGAAATCAGGTACGCCACACTGGCGCCGATCTGCGCCGGGATCGAGCTGCGCAGGCCGTCCTTCAAACCCAGGCTCAACAGCAGCAGGGTCATCGGGCCGGGGCTGAAGGTCATGGTGGCGCAAAACAGCAGAAAGTAGAGAAACGAAGAAAGCGTCAACGTACTTGTCATGAGCCCAAACCCGGATTGGAAGAAACAACGGCGAAGGCGCGCGCCAACTCGGCCAGGGCGGCCTGCGCACTGTGGTGACAGGTTTCAAAGGCCACCAGGCCTTTCCAGTTCGTCTCGACGATAGCCTGCAGCACCTCGGCGTACGCGCAGTTGTCGGCGTGGTGCCCCTCCTTGTGGTTGCTGAAGGAAATGCCCTTGATCAGCGCGGGGTACTTGCGCACCACTTGCGCGGGCAAGCCGCTGTCGAGGCGGGCGTGGCCGGCGTCGAGCAAGCAGTACACATTGCTGTGCGCTTGCAGGTGCTCGAACACAAAGGCGAATTGCGCTTCGTGGGTGAAAATCCGGTAGTTGACGTAGTTGGACAGACTCTCCAGGTAGATATCCGTCCCCTTGGCCTCGGCATACTGCGCCAGCTCCTTGACCGATTTGAGGTAATGCTCCAGGGCAATGTCCTTGGCCTCCTGCACTCTCTGCGGCCCGACGATGCAGCCGCCGTGGATGATCAACGGCGCGCCCAGACGGCTGGCAACATCAACCTCTCTTTCCACGTATTCCACCGCCGCCGCACGAAAAGCCCCGACATCGCTGCCCAGCGGCGCCTTGAAGTTACTGTGAAATATCGGCTGAACACCGCTGACCGCGATCTTTTCCTGCAGGCGGGCGATGCGCGCATCAGTCCAGTCCTCGACCCTTTCACCTAACAGGCTGGCGTCGATGTACCAGTGGCTGTAGCCCCCTTCAATGGCGCTTTGCAGGCCCTTTTCGGCCCCCAGGTATTTATGCTGGGCCACCCCCAGGCAGAACGGCGCGCCGGGGTTGATCAGTTGGCTTTCCATCACGTAATCCCTGTCATTGATGGCCCGCAGTCTAGAGCGGCAGCCTTGCACAGGGCAGGTAAAGTGAGGCCTAATCCGGCCGAACTTTACCGGTACCAATGGCCGGTAAAATCACCGGCAAATACCAGGAAGGTTTATGTTTGTATCCGCCATCGCCTTTGTTGACGGCACACCCAAGGTTCAGCAGATTGTCGACGCGTTCAGCCACGCCATCGAGCACGGTGAATGGGCGCCGGGCAGCAAATTGCCGTCGGTGCGTGAATTGACCCAGACCCTGGGCGTGAGCAAATTCACCCTCAATGAAGCACTGGACCGCCTGCGCGGGCGCAACCTGCTGACCTCCAGCCAGGGTCGCGGCTACTTTGTGGCGATGGACAGCGCCCGCCCCGCCGCGATGACCTGGGTCGACCTGTTACCCCAAGACCTGCTCAGCGTATTGCGCCGCCCCTTGGTCACCGCCGGCGGCGAGCTGCGCCCCGGCAGCGGGCACTTGCCGGAGGACTGGCTGAACAACGACGCCATCCGCCAAGCCCTGCGCAGCGTGGTGCGCGCGCCGTCGTTGCGCATCGCCGGGCTGGGCGCGCCGGCCGGGCTGTTGCCGCTGCGCCAGGCGCTGCAACAAAAACTGCACAGCGAAGGCCTGTCAGTGCCGGTGGAACAAATCATCACCACGCCCAACACCGTGCAAGGCCTGGACATGCTCATGCGTCTGCTCGCACGCCCCGGCGACACCGTGCTGCTGGACGCGCCGTGCTACTTCAACTTCCACGCCAACCTGGCCTTGCACGGCGTCAAAGTGGTGACACTCGAGCGCCGCCCCGACGGCTTTGACTTCGCTGCCCTTGAGGCGCTGCTGGCCGAACACCGCCCCAGTCTGTACCTGACCACCAGCGTGCTGCATAACCCCACCGGCCACTCCTTCAGCCCCAGCCAAGCGTTTCGCCTGCTGCAACTGACTCAGCACTACCACTGCCATATCGTCGAGGATGACCTCTACGGCGACCTGCACCCCAACCCGCCACCGCGCCTGGCCGCTCTCGCCGGGCTGGACCAGGTCACGTACCTGTCAGGTTTCTCCAAGATCCTCAGCGCCAACACCCGCGTCAGCTATGTGGTGGCCGCGCCGCAACTGGCGGCGAACCTGACCAACATGAAGTTGATGAGCGGCGGCGTGACCTCAGAGCTGTTCGAACAGCTGGTCTATCGCATGCTCAGCGAAGGCAGCTACGCCAAGCACCGCAAGCGCATGGTGCAACGGTTGATGGAGTGCGGCGGGCGTGTCGAGCAATGGCTCAAGCGTTGCGGGTGCGAGCTGCCGATGGCGTACGAGGGCGGGATGTTTATCTGGGCGCGGCTGCCGCAGGGAGTGGACGGCGAACTGCTGGCCCAGCAAGCGTTGAAACACAGCATGGTTCTGGCGCCGGGCGCCTTGTTCGGTTACGACCCGGCGCACCTCAATTCGATGCGTTTTAATGTCGCCCACAGTGATGAACCACGCGCGCAGCAGCTATTTGAGACGCTGCTGCTCAAGGCCGTGCGCGCCCCTTGAGCATGCCGTGGTGGACTTGCCGGTGCCGGTCTCGCCATTGATCAACACCGGCGCTTCGCTGGGGCCGACGCGTTTCAAATAATCGAGCAGTTGCAACGAGCGCGGCTCGGAAAACACCAGGGCCTTGGCACGGATCGACCGCAGGTCTTTTTCGCCCTGGGGCAAAGTCAGGATCGGCGGTGCGCCAGCGACCTCACACAGCGATCCCCCAGGCTTTGCACGCCCTGCACCAGCACCACCAGAACGATGACCGTGACCACCATGATCTGGTTGTTGAAACGCTGATAACCATAACGAATCGCCAGGTCGCCCAGCCCGCCGCCACCGATCACGCCTGCCATGGAGGAAAAGCCGATCAGCATCACCAGCGTCAGCGTCACCCCGGCCACCAGCGCGGGCAAGGCTTCCGGCAGCAGCACTTTGAGGATCACATGGCGCGCATCACCGCCCATGGCAACGATGGCTTCTATGCGCCCCTTGTCCACTTCATTCAGGGCGGTCTCGACGATGCGCGCAAAAAATGGAAAAGCGCCAATCGTGATCGGCACCACGGCCGCCGTACTGCCCAGCGTGGTGCCGACGATCAGGCGCGTCAGTGGGATCAACGCGATCAGCATCACCACAAACGGCAATGACCGCCCCAGGTTGATCACGGCGCCCAACGCCCGGTTGAGCCGTGGCAAAGGCAACAAGCCGCCGCGTCGGCTGATAAACAGCACCACGCCCAGCGGCAAGCCGATCAACAGCGTGAACATGCCCGCCAGCAGCACCATGTACAGGGTTTCGCCGGTGGCGTTGAGCAGCAGTTGAACAATCTCGTTCCAGTCGGTTTTCATACGGCCCTCACCACCGGCGGGCTTGGCGCCAGCGAACGGCCCAGGTGCGATGCCGGGTCGGCTTGCAATTGCAGCAGCGTGCCGCTTTCCACCACGCGTCCATCGGCCAGCGACACCGCGCTGTCACAGATGGCCTTGACCACCTCGAGTTCATGGGTGATCAACACGATGGTCACGCCCAGCTGCCGGTTGATGTCGCGCAACAACTCAAGAATCGACGCGGTGGTTTGCGGGTCAAGCGCGCTGGTGGCCTCATCCGACAACAGATACGTCGGACGCGCCGCCAATGCACGGGCAATGCCCACGCGTTGTTTCTGCCCGCCGGAGAGCTGCGAAGGAAACGCCTCAGCCTTGTCACTCAAGCCCACCAACGCCAGCAACTCGGCCACCCGCGCCGCGCGCTCAACCTTGGGCACCTTGGCGATTTCCAGCGGCACCGCGACGTTGCCCGCCACCGTGCGTGAATGCAGGAGGTTGAAGCCCTGGAAGATCATGCCGATGCGCTGGCGTTGCTCGCGCAGTTGCCTGTCGCTCAGTTGGGTCAGGTCCTGGCCGTCCAAAAGGATGCGCCCGAAGGTGGGCCGCTCCAGCAGGTTAAGGCAGCGCAACAAGGTACTTTTACCCGCCCCGCTGCGGCCGACAATGCCAAAAATCGACCCGTCGTTTATCCGCAACGACACGTTATCCAGGGCCGCCGGCTGGCCGTCGGCGTAGGTTTTGCTGACGCCCTCGACGACGATCATTCGGCCGCCACCGGGATCACCGAGCCCGCGTATTTTTCGCTGATGAACTTGGCCACCTGCGGCGAGTGCAGGTCCTTGGCCAATTGCTTGATGCGCGGGTCATCCGCGAGTTTTGGTGTGGTCACCAGGATATTCGCGTAAGGGTTGCCCTCGGCTTTCTCCAGGCCCAAGGCGTCTTTGGCCGGCACCAACCCGGCTTCCAGGGCGAAGTTGCCATTGATCACCGCCAGGTCCACATCGTCCAGCGCGCGCGGAATTTGCGGCGACTCGATCTCCAGAATCTTCAGGTGCTTGGGGTTCTCGGCGATGTCCTTGGGCGTGGCCTGCTCCCTGGACGCGTCATTGAAACCCGGCTTGAGCGTGATCAGGCCATTGGCTTGCAACAGGTACAGCGCGCGGCTGAGGTTGGTGACGTTGTTCGGCACCGCCACCGTGCCTTTGTCCGGCACCTGGGCGAAGCCGGTATGGCGATGGGAGTAAATGCCCAACGGTTCGATATGCACCGTAGCGGCCACCGCGAACTTCTGCCCGAGCGCCTGCTCCTGAGCATTGAGGAATGGCAGGTGCTGGAAGTAATTGGCGTCGACATCACCATGGGCCAGCAACTCGTTGGAGTTCACGCCGCTGGGAATTTCGATGATCTTCAAGTTCAGGCTCGGGTCGAGCTTCTGCACGTATTCGAGGATCTGTGCATGGGGAATCGGGTCGGCGGCGACGCGCAACGCATCGGCGGCCGACACGCTCAATGAGGCCAGCAACGCCGCCAGGGTAAGTGCAGATGTCTTCAGCATGGTGATTGATCTCCTGATCAGGCGGACAGTGCGTGGGGAAGTGTGGCGTCGGCATAGAAACGTTGAGCAACATCCGGGTGCGAGCGCAGACGGCCCTTGAGGTAATTCCAGCCGACATCGCGCAGCAACGGGTTGCGCGGGTCGCTGGTCGGCCCGTGGGCATCGCGCAGCAGTTCGGGTGCCAAGTCATACACCGGCACCACCGCATCCAGCTGCGCACCGAGAAAAAACGCCAGGGACAAACGCTCGCTGCCCACCGGCGGCGACACCACGCGGTGCACGGTGGCGCGCAAGTAACCGTTGCTGGCCAACTCGAGCAGTTCGCCGATGTTCACCACCAGTGTGTCGGGGCGCGGCGACGCGTCGATCCAGCGGCCCTCCTCCACCTCCACCTGCAAACCGGCCTGCTCGTCCTGCAGCAGAAAGCTCAAAAAGCCGGAGTCCTTGTGTGCGCCCACGCCCTGGCGACTTTGTTGCGCGTGGCGGCCGGGGTAGCGGATCAGCTTGATGTGTTCGTTGGGTTGGTCACCGTACAGTGCGTCAAAGGCCTGCTCGGGCAACGACAAGGCTTGGGCGAAGGCGCGTAGCAAGCGCAACGCCATTTGCGTCATTGCCTGCTGCCAGGCCAGTACCAACGGCTTGAGTTCGGGCAAGGCGACAGGCCATTGGTTCGGGCCCTGCAGACGGGCCCACGCGGCCGGGTGTTGATCCGCGTTCAGTGGCTCGCGTTCGGCGCCGACATCGAACTGCTCACGCAGGTCCGGCTGGCCGCGGGTGATCTCCGAAGCGGCGCGGTTGTAGCCGCGAAAGTGTGGCGAGTTGAGCATGCCGACCGCCAGTTTGTCGGCCTCGGGCAAGGCAAAAAATGCGCGCGCCTGCTGCTGCACCTGAGCCAGCAGCGCCGGGTCGATGCCGTGGCCGGTCAGGTAGAAAAAGCCGATCTGCCGCGCGGCAGCGCGCAACGCATCGAGAAATTCGCCGCGTTGCTGAGGCGTGCCGTCAAGCTGCGACAGATCCAGCAGCGGCAAGGTGGTGACTGATTGCAGCATCGGCGGCTCACTCCATAAGCGTCTTGGGTTGGAGCAACCAAGCTAAACGATCTTAAAAAACCTTAATAAATACCTTTTTAGCATTAGCTTAGGCACGCAGGTGAACGACGCCGGACGCTGGCCTGTCGGTTTTTTTGCCTCGCTGTGTATCTCGTTATCGCCAGATACACTGCAATACAAAGGGCACAAGGCAAACCCTGCGGCGATGGCTAGACTGCGGCCCATGAGCATTTAACGAGGAACGCAGCATGGACCATGTCGACCATATCCTGATCGTCGATGACGACCGCGAGATCCGCGAGCTGGTGGGCAATTACCTGAAGAAAAACGGCATGCGCACCACAGTGGTCGCCGATGGCCGCCAGATGCGCAGTTTCCTCGACGCCACCCCGGTTGACCTGATCGTGCTGGACATCATGATGCCCGGCGACGACGGTTTGCAGCTGTGCCGCGAGCTGCGGGTGGGCAAGCACAAAGCCACGCCGGTGCTGATGCTCACCGCGCGCAACGATGAAACCGACCGCATCATCGGCCTGGAAATGGGCGCCGATGATTACCTGGTCAAACCCTTCGCCGCCCGCGAACTGCTGGCGCGGATCAACGCCGTGTTGCGGCGCACGCGCATGCTGCCGCCGAACCTGGTGGTGAGTGAAACCGGGCGGCTGATTCGTTTTGGCGGTTGGCGCCTGGACACCACCGCCCGCCACCTGCTCGACGAAGACGACACGCTGGTGGCCTTGAGCGGCGCCGAATACCGCCTGCTGCGGGTGTTCCTCGATCACCCGCAGCGCGTGCTCAACCGCGACCAATTGCTCAACCTGACCCAGGGCCGCGATGCGGATCTGTTTGACCGTTCCATCGACCTGCTGGTCAGCCGCCTGCGCCAACGCCTGTTGGATGACGCACGTGAACCGGCGTATATCAAGACCGTGCGCAGCGAGGGGTATGTGTTTTCCCTGGCGGTGGAAATCCTTGGAGCCACGCAATGAAATGGCGCTTGGGTTGGCCGCGCACGCTGGCGTCGCAGCTGTCGCTGATCTTCCTGATCAGCCTGGTGTGCGCCCATGGGTTGTCGTTCAGCGCGCAGTTCTACGAGCGCTATATCAGCGCGCGCACCGCGATGCTCGGCAACCTGGAGAACGACGTGTCGACCTCGGTGGCAATCCTCGACCGCCTGCCCGCCAACGAGCGGGCCAGCTGGCTGCCGCGTATCGACCGCCAGAACTACCATTACCTGCTCAATGCCGGCGAGACCGGTGAGCCGATGAGCAGTGACGACGTGCCGATGGCCGCCACCTCGATTGCGGATGCGCTGGGCGAGCAGTACGCGCTGACCTTTCGCACCATTCCCGGCCTGCAGAAGCACTTCCAGGCGCACCTGACCCTGGCCGACGGCCACCCGATCACCCTCGATGTACGCCCGGCCGCCCTGCCCGTGGCCTATTGGTTGCCGGTGGTGCTGATCCTGCAATTGGCGCTGTTGCTCGGCTGCACCTGGTTGGCCGTGCGCCTGGCGATTCGCCCGCTGACGCGCCTGGCCCGCGCGGTGGAAACCCTCGACCCGAACGCTCATCCGACGCCGCTGGACGAACACGGCCCGACCGAAGTGGCACACGCAGCGGCAGCGTTCAACCAGATGCAACAACGCATCGCCGAATACCTCAAGGAACGCATGCAGATCCTCGCGGCGATTTCCCACGACCTGCAAACGCCGATTACCCGCATGAAACTGCGCGCCGAGTTTATGGAAGATTCTGCCGACCGCGACAAGCTCTGGAGTGACCTGGGGGAAATGGAACACCTGGTGCGCGAAGGCGTGGCCTACGCGCGCAGCGTGCACGGCGCTACCGAAGCCCGTCATCGCATCAACCTCGACGCGTTTCTGGACAGCCTGGTGTTTGATTATCAAGACATGCACAAGCAGGTCAGCATCAGCGGTAAAAGTGCGCTGGTGCTCGACACCCGCCCTCACGCCTTACGGCGGGTATTGGTGAACCTGCTGGACAACGCGCTGAAATTCGCCGGCAGCGCAGAACTGGCAGTCGGCTCGACGCCAACCGGGCAGCTGTCGATCAGCGTATTGGACCGCGGACCCGGGATTGCCGAGGACGAACTGGTGCACGTCATGCAGCCGTTTTATCGGGTGGAAAGCTCACGCAATCGCGGCACCGGCGGCACCGGGCTGGGCCTGGCGATTGTGCAGCAGCTGGTGGTGGCGATCGGTGGCTCGCTGACCTTGAGCAATCGCGCGGGCGGTGGGCTATGTGCGCAGATTCACCTGAGCCTGTAGCTCACCTATTAATGCACGTTGCTAATAAATAAACCGAATGATAATTCAATATTTTAATACTTAGGTTAGAACCAACAGGCATTTTACAGACCCGACTCCTGCCCTTACTTTTGAGCCGAGTGACCGACCCCACGCCCGGAGGAGGTGTTGATCCCGTACCTGACAAGGACTGACCATGAGCATTGAATTTATCGGCTACATCGGCGGCCATCACGCCTCTGAGATCCACCCGCGCAGCGGGCCGACCCTGCAACCGGACTACGTCGAAACCGTGGCCCGCGCCCACGAAGAGGCCGGCTTCGACCGCGCCCTGGTGGCCTTCCATTCCAACAGCCCAGACAGCACGCTGATCGCCGCGCATGCCGCCAGCGTGACCCAAAAACTGCAGTTCCTGATCGCGCACCGCCCCGGTTTCGCCCAGCCCACGCTGGCTGCCCGCCAGTTCAGCACCCTGGATGTTTTCAACGGCGGGCGCACCGCCGTGCACATCATCACGGGTGGCGATGACCGCGAACTGCGCGCCGATGGCAGCCACATCGGCAAGGACGAACGCTACGCGCGCACCGACGAGTACCTCAGCGTGGTGCGCCAGGAATGGACCAGCGAGCAGCCCTTCGATTTCTCGGGCACGTACTACCAGGTGCAAGGCGCGCACTCGACGGTGAAGTCGCCGCAGCAGCCGCACATTCCGCTGTATTTCGGCGGCTCTTCCGCGGCAGCGATTGCGGTGGCGGGCAAACATGCCGACGTGTATGCGCTGTGGGGTGAAACCTATGAGCAAGTGCGCGAAGTGGTGACTCAGGTGCGCGCCGAAGCGGCCAAGCATGGGCGCACGATCCGCTTCAGTTTGTCGTTGCGCCCGATCCTCGCCGAGACCGAAGAACTGGCGTGGGCGCGTGCCGAGACAATCTTGCAACAGGCCACGGCGCTGGCTGAGAAGAACGGATTCGTGCGACGGGAACCGCCGAACGAAGGCTCACGCCGCTTACTGGCAGCAGCGGCGCAAGGCTCGCGGCTGGACAAGCGGTTGTGGACCGGGATTGCCGGGCTGCTCGGCGCCCAAGGTAACTCCACCTCACTGGTGGGCACCGCCGAACAAGTCGCTGAAGCGTTGTTGGATTACTACGACCTGGGGATTACCACCTTCCTGATTCGCGGCTTCGACCCGCTCAATGATGCAATCGACTACGGCAAGCGCCTGATTCCACTCACCCGCCAATTGGTCGCAGAGCGCGAGCAGGCCCAGCAGGTCGCGTAAACACAGCTCCCACAGAAAAGCGAAGCACTGCGGCTGTGGCAGTTAAACTCGGTCAAATTGTGGGAGCTGGCTTGCTCGCGAAGGCGGTGTGCCAGTGACACATGAGCTGCCTGAACCACCGCATTCGCGGGCAAGCCCGCTCCCACATTTGGATCTCTTTGCGTCAGGTAGATGGGTGTCGTTTGTACTCGGTCAAAGGTGGGAGCTGGCTTGCTCGCGAAGACGGTGTGCCAGTGACCCATGAGCTGACTGAACCACCGCATTCGCGAGCAAGCCCGCTCCCACATTTGGATCTCTGTGCATCAGATAGAGGTGTGTTGCTGTGCTTTTGATCCGCTTTTGCTTCTACCACTCAGGTCGGCTACCAGGCCGCCGTGCTCTGCTTTTGATCTTGCTTTTGATCTGACAGGCCCCGTCAACCACGCTGGCCGAACGCAGGCTTGAATCCGTGGGTAACCCGGCAGGACGCCGGGTTAGCCGCGTTGGGCCATGGATGGCCCGTCGCGGCGGCCCACGGATTCAAGCCGGAGTGAGAGGGAACACCGAGCCTAGGCGAGGTGCCGAGTGGTGGGGCAAAGACCTTTTGGTTACTTTTGGGGCGTTTGCTGTACGGACCGGACACATGGTTGACGGGTGTGCGGGGACATGGTGGACACTTTTGGCGAGCCAACTTCGCCGGAAAGCCATCATGCCCTGGGACACGAGAGATGCCATGAGCCTGAAAGAAGAGTTCATTGCCTTAGCACGGCAACCCGGCAGCAATAAACGAGAGCTGTGTCGGCGGTTCGGCATCAGCCCGCAAACGGCCTATAAGTGGTTGAAACGCTATGAAATGCATGGGCAGTCCGGGCTGCAAGAGAAATCCCGAAAACCTGCGACTAGCCCAAAGCTAACCGCGCCAGCTTTGGAGGCGCAGGTCATAGCGCTTAGGCAAGCACATCCCGCTTGGGGCGGACGCACAATCAGCAGCCTTTTGAAAAAGCAGATTGCTCCTAGCACCGTCACCAATGTTTTGCACCGATGCGGGCTGATTCAGCTTGTTCAGAAGGAACAAGAAGCAAAGCTGAGATTTGAACACGATGCACCTAACGATCTTTGGCAGATGGATTTCAAAGGGCACTTCCCGACACAAGAAGGCCGATGCCATCCCCTGACGTTGTTGGACGATCACTCACGATTCAATTTGGCGATTCAAGCTTGTGATAACGAGCGTGGAATCACGGTGAAGGAAAAGATGATCGAGGTATTTCAGCGCTTTGGGTTACCGGCTCGCATCAACGTTGACAATGGACCGCCATGGGGCTCGCCACGCAACCCTGGAGAAATCACAGAACTAAGTATCTGGTTGATTCGCTTGGGGATCAGGATCAGCTTCAGTCGTCCTTACCACCCTCAAACCAATGGAAAGATTGAGCGTTTTCATCGTTCACTCAAAGCGGAGGTGCTTGATGGGCGTCAATTCTCCACGATCAAGGATGCTCAAACAGCGTTTGATCAATGGCGTGAGGTCTATAACTTAAAACGCCCTCACCAAGCACTGGATTACAAGGTGCCTATGGACCGGTACCGAGCAAGCCCTTGGGCTTATCCGCAGCAGCTATCGGAATTTGAATATGGGCCGGATGATGTGCTGGCCAAGGTTTATCACAGCCGATTTCGCTTTCAGAAACGTTATTTCAGCATCGCCAAGGGGCTGGTTGGGCAGCACATTGCCGTTCGACCCAACCCTGAAAGTGACGGGCTCTTTGACGTCTACTTCTGCCACCACTTCCTACGAACGATCGACATGAGCAAACCTGACTATGGTTCATAATGTGTCAACCATGTCCCCGCACATGTGTCCACCATGTGTCCGGTCCGTACAGGGCGTTTGCCAAAAGTGACCCGCTGTAAGAGCGGAACCGCCAGCCGCCGTTACCGCAGCAACGGATATGCCCCCAATCTACCTAAACACCCCCCTTCACAAACAAACCAGCCCCCCAACCCCCCACTCCGCCGCCAACGTCAGTTTTTATACTCGGTATCCGTACGCTCCAACTGCCGAACCAACGCATTCCAATGCCGCGCCACACCCGGCCCGGCCCCGTTGCTGAACACCTTGGCCTGCTCTTCAACCTTGGCCACCACCTCCGCCGGCGGGAAGATCAACTCCGCACTGCCGCCCGCCTGCGCCGCCACCTGGATATTGCACGCACGCTCCAGCCCCTGCAGTTGCTGAAACGCATGCTCAACGCTCACCCCCGCCGTCAACAACCCATGGTTACGCAAAATCATCACACTCTTGTCCCCCAGGTCCGCCACCAACCGCTCACGCTCGTCCAGGTCCAGCGCCACGCCTTCATAGCCGTGGTACGCGATACGCCCGGAGAACGCGATGGAATGCTGGGAAATCGGCAACAGACCGTCCTTCTGCGCCGACACCGCAATACCGTCACGGGTATGCGTGTGCAGCACCGCTTGCAGGTCATGCCGCGCGCCGTGAATGGCGCTGTGAATCACATAGCCTGCGTAATTGATGCCCAGGCCCGTAGGGTCGTCGACAATCGTGCCGTCAAGGTCAACCTTGACCAGGTTGGACGCGCTGATTTCATCGAACAACAAGCCAAAGGCATTGATCAGGAAATGCTCATCCGGACCCGGCACGCGGGCCGAGAAGTGCGTGTAGATGTGATCGGTCCACTTGTACAACGCCGCCAGCCGATAGGCCGCAGCCAGTTTGACGCGCACCTCCCACTCTTCAGGCGACACGCGCTGGCGGACGTTGCTGGAAACGCTGGATAGAGAGGTGACGCTGCTCATGGCAAAACTTCCTGGATGGCCTTAAGGACTTCCAGGCAGCCTAGGGGATGCCGAAAAATAATAAAAAGCACATTTTAATCTAAGCTAATTATTATTTTTTTTTATAAAAAACCGCATTCCCCGCTCAGGCCGCGTTGCGGATCTTGTGCAGCGAGTCCGCGACCAGCTTGCCGAATGCATCCACTGGCCCCTGCAGGTTGCCGAGAAAATGCGGATAGATCAGCCACAAATCCATCACCGGCTTGAAATCCTTGAGCGGCATGACCGCCAGCTGCTCACGGTGAGCGCTGCGCTCCAGCAAAGGCCGCGGCACCAGCCCCAGGCCCAAACCGTCGGCCACCAGCCCCAATTGCAACTCGGTGCCGAAGGTTTCCAGGTTCACCCGCAATGCCAACCCCTGATCAGACAAGGTGCGCTGCAAGCCGGCGCGGAAACCGCAGCCATCCGGGTTCAGAATCCAGCCGTTCTGGTACACATCGGCCAACTTGCACGGCTTCTTCGGCAACTGCGCCTTGGCACACACCACCACCAACTCCATCTTGCCGATGGACTCACCGACGATGTTGTCCGGGAAAATCTTGCCCGCCGGAAACAGCGCCACCGCCGCGTCCAGTTCACCGCGCTCGATCTTGCCGACCAGTTGGCTGCCCCAACCCGTGGCGACCTGGGTGCGCAGGTCGGCGTATTCGGTGCGCAGGTGCTTGAGCGCATCGAGCAGCACCACGTCGCCAATGGTCTGCGGCACGCCCAGGCGCAATACGCCAGTGGGCGGCGCATCGGTGGCCACCAGTTCGCGCAGGGCATCCATTTCACGCAGGATCAGCCGGCATTGTTCATAAACGCGCGTACCGATCAGCGTAGGCTTGAGGGGCTTGGTGTTGCGGTCGAACAGCTCCACGCCCAGCGCCTGCTCGAAGTTCTGCACACGGCGGGTAATGGCCGGCTGGGTCAGTTGCAACGACTCGGCGGCATGGCTGATGGACTGGCAACGAATCACTTCGACAAAGGCATCGATATCGTCAATTTTCATTTGGGCCGCACATAGAGAACAGTCATTAAGATGTGTGCGAAGCATAGTTGCAGGAACGCTGCATGGATAGTCCACGCTGTGATCGATAACGTCTAACGCTATGCAGACCGGTTCTAAATTACCTAAAGCTATAAGCTAATCATTAAAAAATAGCATATTAACTATAAACATTATGCTTATATAAACCCATCACACCCTCCCCGTTAAAGCAGCGATGGAAGTGCCATGACCCAGGCCCGACACCCCGAGAGACTCAGAGCCTTTATAGGCGCCCTGGCGGAATTGATCGACGGCAATCCACGCGAAGGCGACCTGCTGCACCGTGGCGGCAAGCTCTTGGCGCAACTGGTCAGCCACGATGACTGGCTGCCCGACGAATACGCCCAACCCGACCCCGCGCGTTACCAGCAATTTCTGCTGCATGCCGATTCGCGCCAGCGCTTTTGCATCGTCAGCTTTGTGTGGGGGCCGGGGCAAAGTACGCCGATTCATGACCACCGGGTGTGGGGCTTGATCGGCATGCTGCGCGGCTCGGAATTTTCCCAGGGCTTTGAACGCGCACCCGACGGCCGCCTCGTTGCCGAGGGCAAGCCGATTCAGCTGGTGCCGGGTCAGGTCGAGGCCGTGTCGCCCAAGGTCGGCGATATCCATCAGGTCAGCAATGCCCACAGCGACCAGGTGTCGATCAGCATTCATGTGTACGGCGCCAATATCGGTGCGGTACGCCGCGCGGTGTATCAGCCCGACGGCAGCGAGAAACTGTTTATCTCCGGTTATTCCAACGCCTACCTCCCGAACATCTGGGATGTGTCCAAAGAAAAGAGCCCTGCCCTATGACCACCGTATCGAACCGCAGCTTCGCCCAGATCCGTCAGGCCCTGTTGGACCGTGAAGAAGTCGCCCTGGTCGATGTGCGCGAAGAAGCGCCGTTTGCCGAGTCGCACCCGCTGTTCGCTGCAAATATCCCGCTGTCCAAACTGGAGCTTGAGGTGTACGCGCGCATTCCACGCCGCGATACCCAGGTCACCGTCTACGACAACGGTGAAGCGCTGGCGCAGCGTGCAGCCGAGCGCCTGGTTGCGCTGGGCTACACCCAGGTCGGCCTGCTTGAAGGTGGGTTGGACGGTTGGCGCCGTGCCGGTGGTGAGCTGTTTATCGACGTCAATGTGCCGAGCAAGGCGTTTGGCGAGCTGGTCGAAAGCGAGCGCCATACACCGTCCCTGGCCGCCGAAGAAGTCCAGGCCCTGCTCGACAACCAAGCCGACGTGGTGGTGCTCGACGCGCGTCGCTTCGACGAATACCAGACCATGAGCATCCCCACCGGCATCAGCGTGCCCGGTGCCGAGCTGGTGCTGCGCGCCCGTGAACTGGCGCCGGACCCGTCCACACGCATCATCGTCAACTGCGCCGGGCGCACGCGCAGCATTATTGGCACTCAATCGCTGATCAACGCTGGCATCGCCAACCCGGTGTCGGCGCTGCGTAACGGCACCATCGGCTGGACGCTGGCCGGGCAGAAACTCGCCCACGGCCAGTCGCGGCGCTTTGCGCCAACCCGCGAAGAACACCGCCAGATCGCCGCCCGGGACGCGCGCCGCGTGGCCGATAAAGCTCGCGTCGGCCGCGCCACCCTGGCTGACCTGCAACACTGGCAGCAGGAACCGCACCGCACCACGTACCTGTTCGATGTGCGCACCCCGGAAGAATTCGAAGCCGGCCACCTGCCCGGCGCACGCTCCACGCCCGGCGGCCAGCTGGTGCAGGAAACCGATCACGTCGCCAGCGTGCGCGGTGCGCGTCTGGTGCTGGCGGATGACGACGGCGTGCGCGCCAATATGTCCGCCTCCTGGCTCGCGCAACTGGGCTGGGAAGTGCATGTGCTCGACGACCTGCAAACGGCGCATTTCAGCGAAACCGGTGCCTGGGTAGCCCCGGTGCCGGCGCCGCAGCAAGCCGAGTTGATCAGCCCGCACACCCTGGCGCAGTGGCTCGCCCACGGCGACACGGCGGTGCTGGATTTCACCCCGAGCGTCAATTACGTCAAGCGCCACATCCCCGGCGCCCACTGGGCACTGCGGGCGAAATTGCCCGAAGCGCTGACCAAAGTGCCGCCTGCCGAACGTTATGTACTGACCTGCGGCACCAGCCAGCTGGCGCGCCTGGCGGTGGCCGAAGTCGAGGCGCTGACCGGCAAGCCGGTGTTCCTGCTGCAAGGCGGCACCACCCACTGGATCGCCGAGCAACTGCCGCTGGAAACCGGTGAAACCCACCTGGCCTCACCGCGTATCGACCGCTACCGCCGACCCTACGAAGGCACCGACAGCCCCAAGGAAGCCATGCAGGCGTACCTGGATTGGGAGTTCGGCCTGGTCGACCAGTTGGCCCGCGACGGCACCCATGGTTTCTATGTGATCTGAGCCACCTTCACGCCTGCCCCAAACCGGGGCAGGCCGCACCGACCCCTTTCCTGGCGGAGGTAACCCACCCCTTTTCGAACTGTCTGGAATCTACCGCTCATGACCTTTACCCCTGCGTTCAAACGCCTGCTGCTGGGCACCGCCCTCGCCTTTGGCCTGCTCACCACCGCCCAGGCCGCCGACCTGCAACCGCTGCGCGTGGCCAATCAGAAATCCACCATCAAGGCCCTGCTGGAAGCCTCGGGCGAAACCCAAAACGTCCCCTACATCATCCAATGGTCGGAATTCCCCTCCGCCTCGCCGTTGGGCGAAGCCCTGAATGCCGGCGCCGTGGATGTCGGTGCGCTCGGTGACGCGCCGTATGTGTTTGCTCTGGGTGCCGGCGCCTCGCTCAAAGTGGTCAGCATCATCCACGCCGAAGGGCGCAACACCACCGCCCTGGTGGTGCCCAAGGATTCACCGATCAAGACGGTGGCCGACCTCAAGGGCAAGAAAATCGTCACCGGGCGCGGTTCCATCGGCCACTACCTGGCGATCAAGGCCCTGGCCAGCGCCGGGCTGACCACCAAGGATGTGCAATTCATTTTCCTGCTGCCCGCCGAATCGCGGCTGGTGCTCGATAACGGCACCGTCGACGCCTGGGCCACGTGGGACCCGTACACCACGGTGGTCACCTCACAAAGCCAGGCCAGGGTGCTGGTCAGCGGCAACCAGCTGCTGAGCAACCACCTGTATTTTGCGGCCACCCACCAGGCCATCAGCGAAAAACGCGCGCAACTGGACGACTTTGTCGCCCGCGTCGATCGCGCTTATGCGTGGGCCAATGCGCACCCCAATGAATACGCTGCCGCCCAATCGAAAATCACCGGCCTGCCGTTGGCGGTGCACGTCGAGGTGGCCAAAGACACTCATCTAAGCCCCGTGGTAATCGACGACAGCGTGATCAGCGGCCTGCAAGCCACGGCCGACACCTATCAGAAGGAAGGCCTGCTGCCCAAGCACATCGACGTGTCGCAAGGTTTCGACAAGAGCTTTAACGCCGAGCGTTTTCCCACTTCCCAAGCATCGCGCTAAGCAAGGAGCGACACATGAGCAAGCCAGGTCAATTGCAGCCACGCCATTTGAAGCTGGGCGCCATGGTGCACGGCGTCGGTCACGGCTGGGGCGAATGGCGTCACCCGCAGGCGCAACCGAATGCCAGCACGAATTTTGCTTTCTACCAGCAGCAGACTGAGTTGGCCGAAGGCGCCAAATTCGATTTCGTGTTCATCGCCGACAGCCTGCATATCCACGCCAAATCCAGCCCGCATTACCTCAATCGCTTTGAGCCATTGACCATTCTCTCGGCCCTCGCCGCGCTGACCACGAACATCGGCCTGGTCGCCACGGTGACGGTCAGCTACACCGAGCCTTATCAGGTGGCACGCCAGTTCGCCTCGCTGGACCACATCAGTGGCGGCCGCGCCGGTTGGAACGTGGTCACCTCATGGCTCAGCGGTACCGCCGACAACTTCGGCAAGGCCGAGCACCCACCGCATGCCGTGCGCTACCGCATCGCCAAGGAGCACTTGAACGTGGTCAAGGGCCTGTGGGATTCCTGGGAAGACGATGCCTTTGCCTACAACAAGCAAAGCGGCGAGTTTTTTACCCCGCAAAAGCTGCACGCGCTGAACCACACAGGCGAGTTTTTCTCGGTCAAAGGCCCGCTCAACATCGCGCGTTCGCGCCAGGGCCAGCCGGCGATTTTCCAGGCCGGCACCTCGGAGGATGGGCGCAACTTTGCGGCGCAAAACGCCGATGCGATTTTCGTGCACGTCGAGAACATTGAAGAAGGCAAAGCCTACAGCGCCGATTTGAAGCGCCGCGCCAAAGGCTTCGGGCGTGACGCCAGTAGCCTGTCGATCCTGCCGGGTATCCGCCCGATTGTCGGGCGTGACGCCGCCGAGGTGGAAAGCCGCTATCAGCAGGCCGTGGACCTGGTCACCGTGGAAGATGCGATTGTCGCCCTCGGCCGCCCGTTCAACGACCACGACTTCAGCCAATACCCGCTGGACGACCCCTTCCCAGAACTCGGCGACCTGGGCGCCAACAGCCAGAAAGGCGGCTCCGAGCGCATCAAACAATTGGCCAAGGACGAAGGCCTGACCCTGCGCGAAGTGGCCCTGCGTTTCTCGCGGCCCAAACGCGATTTTGTCGGTACCCCGGAGCAAGTCGCCGATGCGATCCAGACCTGGTTCGAAACCGGCGCCAGCGATGGTTTCATCATCAACTCGGTGCTGCCGGACGGCTTGCAGTACTTCACCGAGCTGGTGGTGCCGGTGCTGCAACAGCGCGGCTTGTTCCGTACCGAATACACCGGCCACACCCTGCGCGACAACCTCGGGCTGGACGTGCCGGTCAACCGTTACAGCGTCGCCACCGAGGTCGAAGAGCAACAGGAGGCGCTGGCATGAGGGAGTCCCTCAACCGTCAATTAGCTGATCTGCATGCCGAACGTGTGGCCACCTGGGCGCCGGCGGCGTTGCAGGTGGTGGAGCGCTTGTTGGGCCAACAGCCTGTGCGTATCGCTATCTAAGACCACAATTTCCATGTGGGAGCGGGCTTGCTCGCGAAAGCGGTGTGTCAGGAAACCTATTCATTAACTGAACCACCGCATTCGCGAGCAAGCCCGCTCCCACATTTTTGACCGAGTACATGCTCATGACGTCCCAACCGTCCTTACGCTCCGTGGAAGTCGCCAACTTCGAAGCCCTGCTCGAACGCCTCAGCGCCGAGCTGGCAAGCACTGCGCACCTGTACGACGCCAGCGGCGCCTTCCCCCACGGTAACTTCACGCTGTTGCATGACCACGGCCTGGTCGCCCTCACCGTGCCCAAGGCCTTGGGCGGCGGCGGTGCCAGCTTGCCCCAGGCGCGCAAGGCGATCAGCGCGATTGCCAAGGGCGAGCCCTCCACCGCGCTGATCCTGGTGATGCAGTACCTGCAACACACGCGCTTGCAAGACAGCAAAACCTGGCCCCAGCACTTGCGCGTGCAAGTCGCCGAAGACGCAGTGCGCAACGGCGCGCTGATCAATGCGTTGCGTGTCGAACCCGACCTGGGCACCCCGGCGCGGGGCGGCCTGCCGGCGACCACCGCCGTGCGCACCGCCGAGGGCTGGCGCATCAGTGGGCGCAAGATTTACTCCACCGGCAGCCATGGCCTGAGCTGGTTCAGCGTATGGGCGCGCAGCGATGACGCCGACCCGCTGGTGGGCGCCTGGCTGGTGCCTAAAGACAGCCCCGGCGTGAGCATCATCGACACCTGGGATCACTTGGGCATGCGCGCCACCTGCAGCCATGAAGTGCTGCTCGACAACGTGCTGGTGCCGCTGGA
The DNA here is from genome assembly GCF_047943075.1 of Pseudomonas sp. NFX183. NCBI lineage: Bacteria > Pseudomonadati > Pseudomonadota > Gammaproteobacteria > Pseudomonadales > Pseudomonadaceae > Pseudomonas > Pseudomonas sp. NFX183. Next base: position 6,152,381 of record NZ_CP181333.1, read on the forward strand.
CCACGCCGTCAGCGTGAGCCCCTGGAGTGCGCCGCAGCCAGAGCTGGATGGCGATGGTTTCCTGTGGATGTCGGTGTTGCTGTCCTCGGTGTATGACGCCGTGGCCCAGGCCGCACGGGACTGGCTGGTGCAATGGCTGGAGGAGCGCAAGCCATCCAATCTGGGCGCAGCGCTGTCGACCTTGCCGCGTTTTCAGGAAACCGTCGGCCATATCGACACGCTGCTGTTTGCCAACCGCAGCCTGCTGGATGCCGCCGCTGAAGGCCACACACCGGCCGCGAATGCCGCGCAGTTGAAGTACCTGGTGACCGGCAACGCGATCCGCGCCGTCGAGTTGGCCATCGAAGCCTCGGGCAACCCGGGCCTGTCACGCCACAGCCCGCTGCAACGCCATTACCGCGATGTGCTGTGCAGCCGCGTGCATACCCCACAAAACGACGCCGTGCTGCAAGGCGTCGGCAACGCTGTGTTCGCCCAACGTGGCCCAAAATGAATAAGGAACGCTCATGAGTCAGGTGATTATTGCCAGCCAGCTGGACGAAGATTACAACGCGGTAATCCGCGAACGCCTCGCCTCGATTCATCCCGAAGCCCAGGTGATCGGCGTGCCTGTTGGTGTGCCGAGTGACTTGCCGCCCCAGGCCAATATCCTTTTGCTGCGCCCGATCAACGTGCGCGGCTACACCGCGCCAGAGACCCCGCCGCCGGGCTGGCCGTACGGCGCACAGTGGGTGCATCTGGTCTCGTCGGGCATCGACTTCTACCCGCAGTGGCTGTTCAACGGCCCCCCGGTGACCACCTCGCGTGGCAGCGCCGCCGACAACCTCGCCGAGTTCGCCCTGGCGGCGATCTTTGCCGCGTCCAAGCATTTGCCGGCTATCTGGGTGAAGGATGCCCAGTGGAATTTCACGCCATTGCGTCCGCTCAAGGGCACGACCCTGGGCATTCTCGGCTTTGGCGCGATTGGTAAAAGCCTTGCGCAAAAGGCGTTGGCACTCGGCATCAACGTGGTTGCGTTGCGTCAAAGCCATGCCTCTTTTGACGTGGACGGCGTCGAAGCTGCGCGGGATATCCACGACCTGTTCGCCCGTGCCGACCATCTGGTACTGGCGGCGCCGCTGACCGAGCGCACGCGGCATATAGTCAACCGCGATGTGCTCGGCAGCGCCAAGCCGGGGTTGCACCTGATCAACATCGCGCGCGGTGGCTTGCTTGATCAGGAGGCGTTGTTGGAGGCGCTGGACAACGGGCAGATCGGCCTGGCGTCGCTGGACGTGACCGAGCCGGAACCGCTGCCGGATGGGCACCCGTTGTACAGCCATCCACGGGTGAGGTTGTCGCCGCATACCTCGGCGATTTCGACCAACAGCCAAGAGGAGATTGCCGATACGTTTCTGGCGAATCTTGAGCGTTACGTGCAGGGCTCGACGCTGGCCAACCTCGTCGATCTCTGAGCCGAACCAAAATCAAAATGTGGGAGCTGGCTTGCCTGCGATAGCGGTGGTTCAGTTGGCATAGTTTCAACTGATACATCGCTATCGCAGGCAAGCCAGCTCCCACATTTGATCTTCACCGGGTTCTGGAATGATTTAGCAACCACCCGCCAGGCGCTCGCGCAAGAATTCCACCAGCGCCTGCACGGGCCTGGAGCTTTGCCGGTGCTGGGGGTACACCGCCGACAGGGTCAGCGCTTCAGGGGCGAAGTCTTCCAGAAGTGTGACTAAGCGCCCGTCCTTCAGCGCCTCAGCCACGATAAACGTCGGCAGGTAAGTAACACCCAACCCCGCAATGGCCGTGTCGCGCAACAACTCGCCGTTGTTCACGCGCATGCGCCCGCTGACATTCACCGACTGCAGCTTGCCCTTGGTCTGGAAGCGCCATTGCACCTGGCGGCCATGGCCGTAGGGCAGGCAATCGTGGTCGGTCAGGTCGTCGGGCTTGAGCGGTGTGCCGCGCAGGGCCAGGTACCCGGGGCTGGCGCAATACACCCGCTCGACGCTGGCGATACGCCGCGCGATCAAGGTCGAGTCTTCAAGGGTGCCGATGCGCAACACCAGGTCGTAGCCTTCACCGATCAGGTCAACAGGCCGATCGCTGAGGTCGACTTCCACCGACACGTGCGGGTAGCGTTGCAAGAATGACGGCAACAGGCAGCCCAGGTGAGCCATGGCAAACGACAGCGGCGCACTCAGGCGCAGCGTGCCGCGCGGCTCGCTGTTCTGGCCGGCGATGCCCTGCTCCACTTGCTCGACGTCACTGAGCAGGCGCAAGGCGGATTCGTAATAACTCTGGCCCAGCGGCGTGACGTCCAGGCGGCGCGTGGAACGGTTGAGCAGGCGCACGCCCAGGCGGTCTTCCAGCTGAATCAGGCGGCGGCTGACAAATTGCTTGGACAGGCCCAGTTGCTCGGCGGCGGCGGTGAAACTGCCAGACTCCATGACCTGGCAGAACAGGCGCATGTCTTCGAAGGGGTTCATTGTCGCTTCTCGGTGGACATTTTGCTGTTTTATAACCGGTCAGTCATGGCACCACAAATCAAATGTGGGAGCCGGGCTTGCCGGCTCCCACAGGGTTCAGTGGTGTGCTGTCTGTCGGGTTACTTGGCAGTAAACGCCGAGTAGCTGTTCATCAGGTTGCGGTAGTTGGGAATGCGCGGCGACAGCAGGTTGGCCAGGCCTTCCATGTCGTTGCGCCAGTCGATCTGCAGCTCGCAGGCCACCGCGAACCAGTTCACCAGGTGCGCACCCGCTGCGCTCATGCGCGCCCACGACGCACGTTGCACGGCCTCGTTGAACGTCCCGGACGCGTCGGTCACCACAAACACCTCGAAGCCTTCAGCCAGCGCGGCCAGGGTCGGGAACGTCACGCAGACGTCGGTCACCACACCGGCGATGATCAATTGCTTGCGGCCGGTGGCCTTGACGGCCTTGACGAAATCTTCGTTGTCCCAGGCGTTGATCTGGCCAGGACGCGGGATGTACGGCGCGTCCGGGAACAGTTCTTTGAGCTCCGGCACCAGTGGGCCATTGGGGCCGGTTTCAAAGCTGGTGGTGAGGATGGTCGGCAGCTTGAAGAACTTGGCCACATCCGCCAGCGCCAGCACGTTGTTCTTGAATTCGTTGGGCGAGAAATCCTGCACCAGCGAGATCAAGCCGGTCTGGTGGTCCACCAACAGCACCACGGCGTCGTCTTTGTTCAAGCGTTTGTAAGTCATGGGGTAGCTCCTGTTTTTGATTGAGAGGGGGAGTTTTAGAAGGCAAAGCACGAGCAGCCAAACGCGCCCCAGAAACCCTGGAAATCGCTGACCGGCACGCTGGAAAGGCGCGCTTTTTCATGGCCATGGGCATGCACGCCACACGGGCCGCTGCATTGATGGACCTGGGCTTGTAACGGTGAGCTTGGGCGCCAGTGCCCCGGCACCTTGACCACCGGCGACCAGTCCGGCAGCACCGGCACGCGTGGCGGTGCGAAATCTTCGAAGTCGCCGGCGCCGTACACCACCTTGCCGCCGACCACGGTCAGCACCGACTCAATCCACTTGATGGCTTCTTCATCGACACTGAAAAAGTCCGCCGACAGCGCGGCAACGTCCGCCAACTGGCCGACCTTGATCTGGCCTTTCTTGCCCTGCTCCGACGAGAACCAGGCACTGCCGTGGGTGAACAGCTCCAACGCGGTGAGGCGCGGCAGGCCTTCGGCGTGCAGTTCCAGGCCGCCGACGGTGCGGCCGCTGACCATCCAGTACAACGAGGTCCACGGGTTATAGCTCGACACCCGCGTGGCATCGGTGCCCGCCCCGACCGGCACGCCTTCAGCCAACATGCGCTTGATCGGCGGCGTGGCTTCGGCCGCTTTGGCGCCGTAACGCTCGACAAAATATTCGCCCTGGAACGCCATGCGATCCTGGATCGCGATACCGCCGCCAAGAGCACGCACGCGCTCGATGTTGTGCGGGGTGATGGTTTCGGCGTGGTCGAAAAACCACGGCAGGCCATTGAACGGAATGTCGCGATTGACCTTCTCGAACACGTCGAGCATGCGCGAGATGGATTCGTTGTAAGTGGCATGCAAGCGGAACGGCCAGCGCTGCTCGACCAAATGGCGCACCACCGGTTCCAGTTCTTGCTCCATGCTCAGCGGCAGGTCGGGGCGCGGTTCGAGGAAATCCTCGAAGTCCGCCGCCGAAAACACCAGCATCTCGCCGGCGCCGTTGTGACGCAGGTAGTCATCGCCCTGGTGCAGGGTGACGCTGCCGGTCCAGTGCTTGAAGTCGCTGAGTTCTTCTTTGGGCTTTTGGGTGAACAGGTTGTAGGCGATGCGCACCGTCAGTTGTTCGTCTTTGGCCAGTTGCTCGATCACCGCGTAGTCATCGGGATAGTTCTGGAAACCACCGCCGGCATCAATGGCGCTGGTGAGGCCCAGGCGATTGAGTTCACGCATGAACTGGCGGGTCGAGTTGACCTGATATTCCAGCGGCAATTTCGGCCCCTTGGCCAGGGTTGCATAGAGGATCATCGCGTTAGGCCGCGCCACCAGCATGCCGGTGGGGTTGCCGTTGCTGTCACGCACGATCTCGCCACCCGGTGGGTTCGGCGTGTTTTTGGTATAGCCGGCCACCCGCAGGGCGGCGCGGTTGAGCAAGGCACGGTCGTACAGGTGCAGCACGAACACTGGCGTGTCCGGGGCGGCCTGATTCAGCTCTTCCAGGGTCGGCATGCGTTTTTCGGCGAACTGGAATTCGTTCCAGCCACCGACTACGCGCACCCATTGCGGCGTGGGCGTGCGGTCCGCCTGATCCTTGAGCATGCGCAGCGCATCGGCCAGGGACGGCACGCCTTCCCAGCGCAGTTCGAGGTTGTAGTTCAGCCCGCCACGGATCAGGTGCAGGTGCGAGTCGTTGAGGCCGGGGATGACGGTGCGGCCCTTGAGGTCGATGACCTGCGTGCCACTGCCACGCAACGCCATGGCTTGGGCGTCGGTGCCGACCGCGACGAAGCGGCCCTGGTGAATAGCAACGGCGGTGGCGCGCGGGTTTTCACGGTCCACGGTGTGGAACTGGCCATTGAACAGAATCAGATCGGCGTTCATAGGGTTTCCTTTACAGAGGTTTCAAGCCAGGGAGCGAACAGGCGGGTGGCGGCCGGCATCAGCAGGTAGACCACCAGCAGCACGATGGTCAGGGTGACCAGGAAGGTGGCGACCACGTAGTTGGAGAGGAACGGATGCAGGCGCAACACCGGGGCCCAGATGATCGGGATCAGCAGGGTCAGCGGCAGGATGACAAACAAGGTCACCACGGCTTGTTTCCAGCGCGGTGGTTTGGCGGCGCTGTCGGCCAGGGGGGCGAACCAGAATTCGTTGACGGCACCGATTTCGGTGTTGTCGCCGTCGGCGAGCATGGGCGTGGCTTCGTTGATCAGGGCTTGGCGCTCGGGGGAGCCGAGCCAGCGTTCGAGGTCGTCGGTGGAGCGGTAGCGCAGGACGCAGGTGAACAGCGCCAGGCGGTTTTGTTTGCTGCGCACGACGTCGACGCCGAGGTGGCCAGGGCGTTCGCCGGCGATGCGCACGATGCGCCGGAGCCAGGCTTCGTAGTCGGCTTCGCGGCCGGGTTTGATCAGGTGTTTGACGACCAGGGTGACGACTTCGTCGGGGCTGGTTTTGGGTGTTGGGTCCATGGTGTTGATTCCCCCCTGGAGGGTTGTGCGATGGGGGGAGTTTGGGGGGCATTGGGGGGGTTGGAATTGGATGTATGTGCTGTTTGACGTGGCGGCCTTGGGGGAAGGTTTTTATGGAGTACATATCCGTTATTTGAGTAACGGCCGCTATGGGTTCCGCTCTTACAGCGGGTCACTTTTGAAAAGAGCCCAAAAGTAACCAAAAGGCTCTTGCCCCACCACTCGGCACCTCGCTTAGGCTCGATGTGCCCTCACTCCGGCTTGAATCCGTGGGCCGCCGTGACGGGCCATCCATGGCCCAACACGGCTAACCCGGCGTCCTGCCGGGTTACCCACGGATTCAAGCCTGCGTTCGGCCAGCGTGGTTTAACGGGGCGCCTAAGATCAACGTCAAAAGCAGATCAAGATCAAAAGCAGAGCACGGCGGCCTAGTAGCCGACCTGAGTGGTTAGATCAAAAGCGAAAGCGAGGCGGCCTGACAGCCGACCTGATTCTGGAAGCTGAACTCAATTCAATGTGGGAGCGGGCTTGCCTGCGATGGCATCAACCCGGTGTACCTGATGGACCGCGGTGCCTGCATCGCAGGCAAGCCAGCTCCCACAGAAAAGCAAAGCAGTGCGGTGCTGGCAGTTGAACTCGGTGAAATTGTGGGAGCGGGCTTGCTCGCGAAGGCGGTGTGCCAGTGACACATGAGCTGACTGATCCACCGCATTCGCGGGCAAGCCCGCTCCCACATTTGGAGCTCAGTGGATCAGATGGCTCATGTGTTGCTGTGCTTTTGCCCTGCTTTTGCTTCTACCACTCAGGTCGGCTACTAGGCCGCCGTGCTTTTGCTTTTGCTTTTGCTTTTGATCTTGCTTTTGATCTGACAGGCCCCGTCAACCACGCTGGCCGAACGCAGGCTTAAATCCGTGGGTAACCCGGCAGGACGCCGGGTTAGCCGCGTTGGGCCATGGATGGCCCGTCGCGGCGGCCCACGGATTCAAGCCTGCGTGAGGGCACACCGAGCCTAAGCGAGGTGCCGAGTGGTGGGGCAAAGACCTTTTGGTTACTTTTGGGGCGTTTGCCAAAAGTGACCCGCTGTAAGAGCGGAACCGCCAGTGGCCGTTACCGCAGCAACGGATATACACCCACCCCAACCCCCCACCTGGTCGGCCCAGAGGCCGCCACGCCTAAACCGCCCGCGACATATGCTCACTGATACGCGACCGCAGCCACCGCTCCGCCGGGTCATTATCATGCACCCCACTCCAAACCATCGACAACTCCGCCGCCTCAATCTCAAACGGCGGATCCTGCGCCCGCAACACCGTCCCCTCAGTCAACGCACAGGCCGCATAATCCGGCACCGTCGCAATAATCCGCGTGCCCGCCAACAACGCCCGCAACCCACTGAACTGCGGCACCGCCAACACCACCCGGCGCGCCCGGCCGATCCGCGCCAGGTCCAGGTCGATATTGCCGCTCAAATCCCCCGAAAACGACACCATCGCATGCGGCCGCTCGCAGTAATCATCCAGGGTCAGCGCCGCCTCCCCGTCATCCCCCCGCAGCACCTTGCACGGAATATCGCGCAGCTTCTTGCGCTTGGCATTCGCCGGTAATTCCGTGGTGTAACTCACCCCCACCGAAATCTCCCCACTGGCCAACAACGCCGACATCAACAGGTAGTTGGCCCGACGCACCACCACGATAATCCCCGGCGCCTCCTCACGCAGTTGACTGAGCAACGGCGGAAACAACCCGAACTCCGCATCATCCGACAAACCAATACGAAACACCGCGCAGCTGGTGGAAGGGTCGAAATCCTTGGCGCGGCTGACCGCGCCGGAAATGGTGTCCATGGCCGGTTGCAACTCCTTGAGTATCGCCAGCGCCCGTGGCGTGGGCTCCATGCCCCGCCCATTGCGCAACAGCAGCGGGTCGTCGAACAAATCCCGCAAGCGCCCAAGCGCCGCACTCACCGCCGGTTGGCCCATAAAGAGCTTCTCGGCCACCCGGGTCAGGTTCTTCTCGAACATCAATGCTTCGAAAATCACCAGCAGGTTCATGTCGACGCGGCGTAAGTCGTTGCGGTTCATGGCGGCTTCCAAACGGTTTTCAGGCCGCCAGATAAGCAGAGACCGCCATGCGGCGATTGCACGCCTGTGCTGTCTTTTCCGCGCCATGACCTGGCGAAATTAACAACGATTAACTCGTCAGCCAGACGGTCCGGCGCCAAAAATGAAGCGGTCTACACTGGATCCATTCACCGGGAACGCTCCCATCGACTACGGATATTTGTCATGGCCCGACTTGAGTACTGTGCTCCGCGCTTCTCCGCGACCGGCGGCCTATGCCCCCGACGCGAGCGCATTGCCAAACAACTGATCCTTGCCAACCTCGGCGAAAGCCTGGCAATTGCCGACCTGGCGCAGGCGTGCGCGCTGTCGCGCAGCCACTTCTCCCGCGCCTTCAAGTGCACCACCGGGCTGTCGCCGCAGGAGTGGATTCGCCAACAGCGTATCCAACGGGCCAAGGAACTGATCACCGGCTCCTCCTTGAGCCTCACGCAAATCAGCCTGGAATGCGGGTTTTGCGACCAGGCGCACTTCTGCCATATGTTCACGCGCAGCGAAGGCGTCAACCCGATGACCTGGCGAAACCACCACTTGCGTCACAAGCCGCACGTGATTGCGGCCTAGTGGTCTGTACGCACCTGGAATATGCTGGCCAAACCCTTTTTCCCGAGCATGGGCCACCATGAGTGACCTCAGCGACCAGGCCGTGCATTTCGGCCCCTACCGCATCCACCCGCGCCAACGCCTGGTGCTGGAGGCAGGTCGCCCATTGCGACTGGGACGGCGTGCGGTGGAGATTCTGCTGATCCTGCTGGAGCAGGCCGGCAATGTGGTGAGCAAGCAGGAACTGATCGCACGGGTCTGGCCGAAAACGGTGGTGGAAGACGGCAACCTGCGGGTGCACATGGCGGCGTTGCGCAAGGCACTCGGCGACGGCCAGGCCGGGCAGCGCTACATCGTCACCGTGGCCCAGCGCGGCTACAGTTTTGTTGCGCCACTGAGCATCGAACCCATGACGATTCCTGCCGACGGCCCGCCCCACAGCCAGGGCCATAACCTGCCACTGCGGCGCACGCGCATGATCGGTCGCCAGGCGCTGATCGATGCATTGGTGCAGCAACTCCCGCAGCAACGCTTTATCACCCTCACCGGCGCAGGCGGCATTGGCAAGACCACGGTGGCGCTGCGGGTGGCCGAATTACTGATCGGGCATTACCGCGACGGCATTCGTCTGCTGGACCTGGCACCGCTGAGCGCGCCGTCGATGATCCTGCCCAACCTCGCCGCGCTGCTCGACCTCACGCCCCAAGCACATGAGCCGCTGCTGACCTTCGCCCGCAGCCTGCACGCGCGTCAGCTGTTGCTGGTGATCGACAATTGCGAACACTTGCTCGACGACATCGCCCTGATCAGCGAAACCCTGCTGCGCCATGCGCCCCACGTGCACATCCTGGCCACCAGCCGCGAAGCGCTGCGGGCCGAAGGCGAACACGTGCAGCGCCTCGAACCGCTGGCCTGCCCGCCCGCCACCGGCAACCGTGCCCAGGCCCTCGGCTACCCGGCGTTGCAGTTGCTGATCGAACGCGCCATGTCTCATCAAGACCGTTTTGAACTCAGCGAAGCGCAACTGCCGCTGGCCATTGATATCTGCCAGCGCCTGGACGGCATTCCCCTGGCGATCGAATTGGTGGCGGCGCAGATCCAGCGCTTCGGCCTGCCGGGGCTGCTGGTGCAAATGGAAGACAACTTTCGCCTGCTGGTGCGTGGCCGGCGCAGCGCCCTGCCCCGCCAGCAAACCCTGCGCGCCACGCTGGACTGGAGTTTCGAGCTGCTGACGGCCTGCGAGCAGATTTGCCTGCGGCGCCTGGCCGTGTTTCGTGGCGGGTTCAGCCTGGCCAGCGCAGCGGCGGTGATCGCCGGGGAGCGCATCGCGCCGAACGAGGTGCTGGGCTCGATCACCCAGTTGGTGGCCAAGTCGCTGCTCAACGTCGAGGCTGGCGATGACGACGTGGTCTATCGCCTGCTCGACATCACCCGCACCTACGCGCTGGAAAAACTCAGCGTGGCCGCGGAGCTTGAGGCCACCCGCGAGCGCCACGCGGCGCGCTGCCTGGCGCTGATGGAACAGGCCCGGGAGGACTGGGAACTGATCGCGACCCAGGTGTGGATCAGCCGCTATGCCCCGCTGCGCGAAGACATTCGCGCCGCCCTCGATTGGTGCTTGGGCGAGGTGGGTGCGCACCTGTTGGGTATTCGCCTTACGGTGAGTGCGATGCCGTTGTGGCAGGAACTGTCGCTGCTGCACGAGCACGGGTTGTACGTGGGCAAGGCCCTGGCGCGGCTGGCGCAGTCAACCGCGCCGAGCCAGCGCCTGCAGATGGAATTGCAGCTGGCGCTGGGCAGTTTCTCCTACCACGCCCAGGGCAGCACCCCACAGACCATTCAAGCCTTTGCCGGCGCGCTGCGCCTGGCACAAGCGAGCAACGACCTCACCGGCCAGCTACGGGCAGTGTCGGGCCACATGGCGGTGAATTTGTGCAGCGGCAACTACCGTGAGGCGTTGGCACAGAGCCTGCACTTCGATCAGCTCGGCCCACAATCCGAGCCCTTGCTGGACCTCAGCGCCCAGCGCCTGCGGGTGCTGGCGCAACACTTTGCCGGCAACCAGGCACTGGCGCTGCACAACGCCGAACAAGTGATGCAGCGCATGGCCCACAGCGGCCATCTGAATCGGTTTACCCATGGCTTTGGCGTGCAATACGACCAGAGTGTGGCGTCGTTGACGATGCTTGCGCGCATCCTGTGGCTGCGCGGTTTTGCAGAGCGTGCCTGGCGTACCGCCAACCAGGCGCTGGAGCTGGCGTTGCAGATCAACCACGGCACCTCGATCTGCTACACGCTGGCCCTGGCCGGCGTGGTGATCGCCCGCTACAACGGCGATGGCGCTGCGGCGCGTTCGTTGCTCGACCTGTTGCTGCAACAGGCACAAAAACACTCGGTGCAGTTGTTTCACACCTGGGCGCAGCACTACGCGGGCACGGCGCCGCAGGCGGATTTGCAAGGGCTGGGCCTGGTCCGGGACACACTGGTGACGTTCAACGCCATCGACGTAGATGATGAAGTGTTTGAGCGCGCCAGAAGTGGCGCGGCCGGTTGGTGCAGCGCCGAGATTCTGCGCGTGCGGGCTGAGGCGTTACCTGACCTTCACGCGCGCGAAACGCTGCTGCTGGAGGCGCTGGCCCTGGCGCATCAGCAAGGCGCCCTGGCCTGGGAATTACGCAGCGCAATGTCGCTGGCAAGCCTATGGCAACGCCAAGGGCGGCGGCAGGCGGCGCGCGACCTGTTGAACGCCCTCTACAAGCAATTCGACGAAGGCTTTGCCACCCACGACCTAGTCTGCGTACGTCGCCTGCTCGACGAGTTGCAGGACAAACGGCCGGCCTGAACGGGAGCCCAGGTAATGCCCGTAACCCTTTTGCAATTGCGCGACTTGCAGCGGGTCGCGCAGTAGCGCCAGGGCGTAGCTGCGCACGCTGTTGAGCAGGCGGTAGCGCGCAGGGCCGGGGCCCGGCTCCACTGCCAGCATCGAGGTGGCCGCCAGACGCGACAGCAGGTAGGACAGGTCGGCGTGTTCCAGCTCGGTGCCTGCCACCAGCTCGCTCAAGCGCGGCAAGGTCACGGCCATTTTGAACAGCGCCAACTGCAGGAACAGCCAGCGCTGCGGCAGGCTCAGGCGCTGATACGACCAGTCCAATGCCGCGATCAGGGATTGGTGCCGTTCCACTGCCGTGCGCCGGCCTCGCGTCAACACCTGCAAGCCTTTTTGCAACTGCTCGTGCACACCCCGTATGCCCAGGGCATCGACCTGGGCCGCCGCCAGTTCCAGGGCCAGGGGAATACCGTCGAGGCGCCGACAGATGTCGCGCAGTGGCGCCAAATCCTGGGCCCGCAGCACAAAGCCCTGCTGACCGGCACGCACCCGCGCGACAAATAACTGGACCGCCGCAGCGGCCATCGCCTGTTCGACACCGCGCCAGGCCGAGGGCATCGGCAGCGCCAGCCTGGGCACGTGTTGCACCCATTCGCCGGGCACCTGCAAGGCTTCACGACTGGTCAACACCACCGTCACCTGCGGCGCGTGTGCCTGCAGCGTGCGCACCAGGTGGCGGCAGGCGCCGAGCAACACATCGGCGCCGTCGAGTACCAGTAACAGCTGGCGCAGCGCCAACTGCTCGGCCAATACGTTGGCGCTGCCACAGGGTTGCAGGTTCAGCGTGGCGGCCAGATGAGGCAGCAAGTGGGTCGGCCCTTGCACCGTTGCCAGATCCACCCAGCACACGCCGTCGCGATAACGCGGCAACACGCGTTCAGCCAGGGCCAGGGCCACGGTGCTCTTGCCCATACCAGCGCAGCCGGTGAGCATGATCAGCCGTTGGCTGTACAAGCGCCGCACCAGTGTGCCCAACAGCTCATCACGGCCCAGCACCGGGCTGAGTCGCACGGCCAGATTGTGCCAGGGCAGCGCCGATGCGGCGCTGGCCGGCGCAACAAAGCAGTAGCCACGCAAGGGTTCATTGAGGATATAGCGCTGCCCGTCCAGCGCACGGCGCAGGGCCGCGATGTGCACGCGCAGGTTGTTCTCTTCCACCACGCTGCTCGGCCAGACCCGGGCAATCAGCGTGTCTTTGCGCACAAATTGCCCAGGCGTCTCCAGCAGTACCGCGAGGATATCCAGCGCACGCCCACCCAGCGGCACCGGCAGGCCTGCCTTGCTGACCAGGCGCTGTTGGCGGTGAAAGGTGTAGGGGCCAAAGCTGACTGCGTGTGGGTTGTGCATGCGGGTCAAAGCGCTGGAACACCCGGCCTTGGGCGTTTGCGCATCCTTTTCCATGGGCCTGTGGCTATCTTGCCAGCTCGCCATGACAGGACAATGCTGGCACGGGGAGCGCCACGGCCAATCAGGTGCGCGAAACAGACATCCTGTCGTTAACTGAACTGTTGTCGGTATTGCGTAGGGTTCAGGCCGAGCTTTTCACTGAACAGAAAACGCATGTGCCGCACGCTGCCAAACCCGGCGCGAAACGCCACGGTCTTGAGTGGCAGGTCGGTGGTTTCCAGCAACTGCCGGGCGCGGTCGATGCGCGCGCCTTGCAGGAACGCCATGGGCGTCATCTGCACCTCCTTGGCAAACAGCCGCGTGAAGTGCCGCGCGCTCATGCCCGCCAACGCGGCCATTGAGTCGATGGTAAAGGGCTGGTCCAACTGCGCCAGCACCTGGTTCTGCACACGGGTGATCGCCGTTTCCAACGGCGCCACAGCTGCCGTCATCGGGCTGAACTGGGCCTGGCCGCCCTGGCGTTTCATCACCACCAGCAACACTTTGGCCACGTCCACCGCCACCTGTTTGCCATGGTCCTGGGCGACGACCGACAGCGCCAGGTCGATACCGGCGGTCACCCCGCCGGAGGTGATCAAGCGTCCATCCTGCAAATAAATACGATCGGTCTCAACGATAGCCTTGGGGAAGCCTTTGATCAGGCGTTCGGTGTAATGCCAGTGGGTGGTCACGCGGTGGCCGTCGAGCAGCCCGGCATGCCCCAGCACAAAGGCGCCGGTGCAGATCGAGCCAAAGCGTCGCGCCCTGGGTGCAGCGGCCTTGAGCCAAAGCAGCAGCGCAGGATGGCATTCGTTATAGGCACCGGGGCCGCCCGGCACCAGCAACAGGTCATAGGCGTCGCGGGCCTGCTCCAGTAACAGGTCGGGTTGCACCTGCACACCATTGGAGGCGCGCAGCGGGCCAGGCTCGGTGCCAATGGTCAGGATCTGATAGTGAGCGGTCGCCGGCAGGTAGCGATTGGCGATGGAAAACACTTCGAGTGGACCGGCCATATCGAGCAGCAAAAAGTCCGGAAACAGCGCCATGGCCACGGTTTTCATGCAGAGAAAGTCCATCGAGAGGGAAGTCGAGGCGACATTATGGCACGCCTTTTACTGTCAACCTCAGAGAGACAGTTATTCAAATTTCAGCTTCTTAATGAATTTCACGCTAACCATTAACCTTCTTCTCAATGCAAGAGCCCTGCATGACGCAGCCCGCTCTCACTTGAGGACAAGACCATGCTGACCCTTCGCAAAGCTTCGGACCGCGGCGCCGCCAATCACGGTTGGTTGAAGTCGTTTCACACCTTCTCGTTCGCCAATTACTGGAACCCGGCCGAGCAGGGTTTTTCTGACCTGCTGGTGATCAACGATGACCGCGTCGCCGCCGGCAAAGGCTTCGGCCAGCACCCGCACCGCGACATGGAAATTTTCTCCTATGTGCTCGAAGGCGCCCTGGAACACAAGGACACCCTGGGCACCGGCTCGGTGATTCGCCCTGGCGATGTGCAGTTGATGAGCGCTGGCAGCGGCGTGGCGCACAGTGAGTTCAACCATAGCCAACGCCAGGGCGTGCACTTCCTGCAGATCTGGATCGTGCCGAATGTGGTCGGCGCCGAGCCGCGCTATCAACAGGAGCACTTCAGCGAGGCGCAGAAACGCGGGCGCTTGCAATTGATCATCTCGCCGGAAGGTGCCGAGGGTTCGCTGAATGTGCGCCAGGATGCGCGGGTGTATGCCGGGCTGTTCGACGGCGACGAAGCCGCGACGCTGGACGTGCCGCCGGATCGCCATGTGTACATCCACGTGGCCCGAGGCAGTGTTGAAGTCAACGGCCAGCGCTTGCAGGAAGGCGATGGCGCCCGCGTGCGGGATGAACGGCAGATCAGCCTGGGCCGCGGCGAGGATGCCGAGGTGCTGGTGTTCGACCTGCGCCCTCAGGAACGGCCGCAGATGCCTTGACCGTCACCGCGATGACCCGCCCCAAAACGGGTCATCGCTGGCGTCGATAGTCACCATCAGCTCAATGAAGTTCTCTTAAAAAAACCAACGCGTAACATCAAACCCATGCCAAACGGCACCCAACTAGAACACTCGGAGCACACCACCATGAAACGCCAACTCTTGCTTAGCCTCGCTTTCTCGGTACTTGCTGCAAACGCTTTTGCTCACCCGGTTGTCGCTGAAGGCGGCGCGGATCGCCTGCAAGGTAACTCCGTAGCCGAAGGCGGTTCTGATCGTCTGCTGGACCGTCGTGTTGCTGAAGGTGGCGCGGATCGTTTGCAGGAACGCGGTCTGGCTGAAGGCGGTGCGGATCGCTTGCAGGAACGTGGCCTGGCTGAAGGCGGTGCGGATCGTCTGCAAGGGCACAACGCGTAACCCCGCACTGTTTGCGGGGCACCCCAAACCGGCCTGATCAGCCGGTTTTTTTTCGCCTGCGGTTAACGCAGGTCGCGGTCCACCCACAGTACCGCCTTGCCGATCTGCTGCCGCGCCTCGATACGGGCATGAACGTGCTGCACTGTCTCCAGGCTGTAATGCCCTTCAATGTCCACCGTCAGCGCGCCTTCCAGCATCGCCGCGAACACGGCGTTGGCACGCCGTTGCACGGTCGCGCCATCGGCCATGTGGTCAGCCAGCCGTGGGCGCGTCAAGAACAACGAGCCCGCCTCCCCCAGCTCCATCGGGTCCAGGTCTGTCAACGAGCCCGAGACATTGCCGTAGTTGACGATCAAACCACGCGTGCGACAGGCGCGAAAACTCTCACGCAAGGTGTTTTTGCCGACGCAATCAAACACCACATCCACCCCTCGCCCGCCCGTGGCTTGCAGCACCTGGTCGGCAAATCGCTCATAGGTCCAGGCTTGATGGGCGCCCTGCTGCAAGGCAATCGCACATTTCTCGACGCTGCTGGCGGTGGTCAATACCGTTGCCCCCAACCGACGCGCCATCTGCACCAGCAATTGGCCGATGCTGCCGGACGCGGCATGAACCAGGCAGGTACTGCCCGCCTGCAACCGCGCCACATCGTCAATCAGGTAGTGCGCGGTGCAGCCCTGAAACATCGCCGCAGCGGCCTGATCGAAACCGATTGCGTTCGGGATCTGCGCAATTTTCTCGACAGGCACATTCGCATACTCGGCATACGCACCCCAGGCGATGCACCAGGCCACGCGGTCGCCCACAGCCAAGTGGCTGACGCCCGGACCGACTTCGACCACCACACCGGCGCCTTCCATGCCCAGGGTGCACGGCAGGCGCACCGGGTACGTCGAAGAGTGTGCGTATTTGCCTTGGCGGGTATGAATGTCCATGAAATTGATCCCGGCGCAGGCCACCTTGACCAGCACATGCCCCGGCGTGACCTGGGGTTTTTCAACGTCGTGGCGCAATTGGGCGACTTCGGGACCGCCGTAGGCTTGCAGGGTGATGGCTTTCATCGGGAAACAACTCCGTTTGCACTGGGGAGCGGCCATGGTAAAAGGACACGCTCGGTAGGAATATTCCCCAACCCTTCCTAGCCTCTGTGCGGAAATAACCCGATGTTCGATTGGCAGGATCTGTATTACTTCACCGTTCTGGCCCGCACCCAGTCGCTGTCGGCGGCCGCCCGCGAGTTGCAGGTGGAACACGCCACCGTCGGGCGCCGCGTCGATGCGCTGGAAAAAGCCCTCGGCGTAAAACTGGTAGACCGCCTGCCACGCAGCCGGCCACTCACGGTTCAAGGCCTGGCGCTGGCCGAGCTGGCCGCAGGCATGGGCGAGATGGCCACCGACGTGCTGCGCCTGTCGCGGGTAGCCTCCATCGAACTGGCCGGCACTGTGCGAGTCAGTTGCCCGCCGTCCATCGCCAACCACTGCATCGCGCCTCACATAGCGCGGTTGCGGGCCCAGTACCCCCAGCTGAACCTGGTGCTGATACCGTCCACTCAACTGGCTGCGCTCGACAAGGGCGAGGCCGATATCGCCCTGCGCACGGTGCGCCCCGACGAAGAGGCGCTGGTGCGCCGCAAGGTCGGCGTGGTGCGCTTCGGTCTTTATGGCGCGCCCGCGTTCACGCAGCTGCCTGCTGCCCAATGGACCTTCATCGCCTACGACAGCAGCCGTGATCACCTGCCGCAACAGGCGTGGCTGCACCAACTGCGCGGCCAACGCCCGATCGTGTTTGCCGCCAGCGAGTTGATCACCCAACAGACGGCCGCGCGCGCGCACGTCGGCGCAGTGGTGTTGCCAACGTTGGTGGGCGACCATGATCCGCTGCTGGCCAGGTTGCCGACACCCGGCGACGGGCCGGTCCGCGATATCTGGCTGACGGTGTACCCGGATATACGCCGCTCGCCGTCGGTAAAGGTGGTGATGGAGTTTCTGGTGGCATGCATCGAAGGTGAAGTGCAGCTGCGGCGTTGAATCAGCCGGCGGTGGCGTTGACTCCAGCACCTGCTTGGCGCGTTCCAGGCGCAGGGTTTGCACATAGCTCTGTGCATCAGGTAGATGGGTGTCGGGTGTACTCGGTCAGAGGTGGGAGCGGGTTTGCTCGCGAAGGCGGTGGGCCAGTGACACATGAGCTGACTGTCCCACCGCATTCGCGGGCAAGCCCGCTCCCACATTTGGATCTCTGTGCATCAGGTAGATGGGTGTCGGTTGTACTCGGTCAGAGGTGGGAGCTGGCTTGTTGTGGCGAGCGGGCTTGCCCCGCGTTGGGGCGCGAAGCGCCCCCAAAACCTGACACTCAGGTCTGCCAGTCAGCGCGCGGTGGCCTTGATGGGGGCCGCTTCGCAGCCCAACGCGGGGCAAGCCCGCTCGCCACAACAAGCCCGCTCGCCACGACAGGCCCGCTCGCCACGACAGCCCGGCTCTTCTCAGGAGGCGGTTTCAGGTCGCCAGATCAGCCAGCCCCAGGTGCTCGCGCAGTGTCGAGCCTTCATAGGCGGTACGAAACAACCCCTTGCGCTGCAAGTGCGGAATCACGCTCTCGACAAACTCAGTGAACGAACCCGGCAGGTAACCCGGTGAGATCACAAACCCGTCGCAGCCGCCTTGCTCGAACAGCTCCGCTAATTGGTCGGCGATCTGCGCGCCAGTGCCCACCAGTTGCGGCACGCGCACGCTGCTGGCGAAGATGCGGCCAAGTTGCTCAAGGGTGATTTCAGGCCCTTGCATCAACAGCTTTTCCGCCGCAGCGGCAGGGATCAGTGGCGACCGGGCGACCTCGGCCAGGGTGGCCGTCAGCGGGAACGGCGACAGGTCCACATTGAGCTGCGAAGCAAGTGTCACCAGCCCAAGCTCAGGCCGCGCCAGGGCGTTGTGCCGATCGCGCTTGGCGCGGGCTTCGGCCTCGCTGCCGCCAATAAACGGCATCACCGCGGTCAACACCTTGCAGCTGTCGGCGTCGCGGCCTTGCTGCACCACTTGGGCACGCACGTCATCGCGAAAGGCACGCATCGCGTTCAAATGCGGGTGAATGGTGAAAATCGCCTCGGCCCAGCGCGCGCCAAACCGCCGACCGCGCCCGGACGAACCGGCCTGAATCAATACCGGACGCCCCTGGGGCGTGCGCGGGATATTCAGCGGGCCCTCGACCTTGAACCATTCGCCCTGATGCTGCACCGACGTGATCAAGGCCGGGTCGGCGAGCACGCCATGTTCGCGGTCCAGCTTGAGGGCGTCCTTGCCCCAACTGTTCCAGAGCTTCAATGCGACTTCGACAAACTCATCGGCGCGGTCGTAGCGCAGGTCGTGTTCCAGGTGCTTGTCCTTGCCGAACAGGCGCCCTTCACTGTCGTTCATCGACGTGACGATATTCCACGCCGCGCGGCCCTTGGACAGGTGGTCGAGGGTGGCAAATTCGCGCGCGATGTGTGCCGGTTCGTAATAGGTGGTGGAGCGCGTCGCGCCCAGGCCCAGCTTGCGGGTCTGGCCTATCAGGTAGGAGAGAATCGGCAACGGGTCCAGGCGCGTGGCGTCCTGGGCGCCGTAGCGCAAGGCGAACTCGCGCGAGCCGCCCATCTGGTCGCCCACGGCCAGGCGGTCGGCGAAGAACAGGAAGTCGAACAGGCCCTCCTCCACCACCTTGGCGATGCGCGAGTAGTAGTCGGGGTCGAGGTAATTGCCGAGCGTTTCGGGGTGGCGCCACACGGCGTGGCTGTGCACCACCGGCCCACTCAGGAGGAAGGCTGACAAATGGATCTGGCGGCTCATGGCTTGGGGGTCCACACGGTGATATCGGCGACGTTCAGTGGCTTGGGAATCAGCTTGGCGGCGTAATAGGCGTCGGCGATGCGTTGCTGTTCGGCAAGGTTTTGCACCTTGACCGGGATGATGTCGTAGCTGCGTCGGCTATTGGCGCGCTCCACCGTGGCCGGTGGGATGTTGCCCCACAGCGGCGCAAGGATGTCAGCGGCTTGCCTGGGATGGGCTTTGACCCATTGGCCGGTTTCGCGCAGGGTATCGAAGGTGATTTGCAGCACCTCCGGGTGCGCCTTGGCAAATTGTGTGGTCGCCAGGTAGAAGCGGTTGTAGTTGGCCAGGCCGTCGTTGCCATCGGCGATCACACGCACGTGATGCTCAAGCTGCTGGGTGGCGAAGAACGGGTCCCAGATCACCCAGGCATCCACGCTGCCATTTGAAAACGCCGCGCCACCGTCGGGTGCCTCAAGGTAACGCGGGGTGATATCGGCCAGCGTCAGGCCGGCGTTGTGCAGCGCCGAGATCAGCAGAAAGTTGCTGCCCGAGCCCTTGGACACGGCGACGGTCTCGCCCTTGAGGTCGGCGATGCTGTGGATCGGGGATGCGTCCTGGACAATGATCGCCTGGGCGCCGGGCGACGAGTTTTCCTGGGCGTAATACGTCAGCGGCGCATCGGCGGCCTGGGTGAACAGCGCAAAGGCGTCAGCCACGTCCGCGTGCAAATCGACACTGCCGGCGTTCAAGGAACTGAGCAGGCCGGTGCTGAATTCATGCCAATTGACGGTGAACCCCAAGGGCTTGAGGCGCTGTTCGAGCTGGCCATTTTGCTTGAGCAGGATCCACAGCGTCGACGAGCGCTGGTAGCTGATGTCCAGGGTCTGCTCGGCGTGGGCCGCCGCTGCGGCAAACAGCAGGCTGGCGGCGAGAATGAGTTGTTTCAACGTCATGGAAGGCCTTGGCATAGGTGAGTTGAAGGAAGCTGCTTATGCAAAAAGACCACATAAGACCTGGCAGACAAGCGAACTCGATTATATTAACGACGGGTAATTATGAAAGAACCCTATAATTCTATGGTTATGCCCAATTCGTCGGAACGCGTGAAAAGCGCCCTAAGCTCAGACCGAAAGAGTATTTATCGAACGCTTTTTAGAACTTTAAGCTTGGTCTTATTTCGCTGAAGATCGAGCGCGCCATGTCTATTCGTCGTCCCCTCGCGGTTGTCCTCGGGCTGCTGGCTTTTTCCGTTGCGGTGAGCGCCGAGGCTCAGGAAACCGTGCGCATCGGTTACCAGAAATCCTCGACCCTGATCACCCTGCTGAAAACCCAGGGCACGCTTGAAAAAGCCCTCAAGGCCGACAACATCGACGTGAGCTGGCATGAATTCCCCAGCGGCCTGCCGCTGCTCGAAGCATTGAACGTGGGCAACGTGGACATCAGCGCCGACGTGGCTGACACCGTGCCGATCTTCGCTCAGGCCGCCCAGGCCAAACTCACCTACTTCGCCCAGGAAGCGCCCTCGCCTTCAGCCCAGGCCATCGTGGTGCGCAAGGACTCGCCGATCCAGCAGCTGGCAGATTTGAAAGGCAAGAAAATCGCGGTGACCAAGGCCGCCGGCACTCACTACTTGCTCATCGCCGCACTGGCCAAAGCCGGCCTGGCGTTCTCGGATATCGAGCCGGCCTATCTGTCGCCGGCCGATGGTCGCGCGGCCTTTGAGAACAACAAGGTTGACGCCTGGGTCACCTGGGAACCGTTCCTCACCAGCGTGCAGCGTCAACTGCCGACCCGCACCCTGGCCGACGGCGCAGGCCTTGCCAGTTACAAGCGCTATTACCTGACCGGCACGCCTTACGCCAAGGCGCATCCCGAGGTCTTGAAACGGGTGTATGAGCAATTGGAAAAAGCCGGTCAATGGGTAAAAACCAACCCGCAGGACGCGGCGAAAGTACTCGGCCCACTGTGGGGCAACCTGGATGTGGCCACGGTGGAAGCCGCCAACGCGCACCGCAGTTACGAGGTGCAACCGGTCACGGTCGAACAGTTGGGTGAACAGCAGAAGATCGCGGATGCCTTCTTCAAGGCCGGCTTGTTGCCCAAGGCGGTGGATGCGCAGGATGTGCAGACCTGGAAGCCGTGAGAAGTTTCATTTTGACGATGAGGCCCACGCGCGCGCATGGCTGGCGGCCGAACCGTTTACGCATGGAGGGTTGTTCAAACAACTGGATGTGCAGGTTTTCCAGAACCGCTGGCCGCAGAAAGTCGGCTTCCCAGAGGCGTAAAGGCGTGGCGCGCGGGTAAACAAGCCGCCTGGGAAGTGGTACAACGGGTGTCCCGTGCCGCCCAGCGCTGCGCCACATCCCCCTTCCTGGAGACCGCCGCTCATGACGTCAAAGCTCGAACAACTCAAGCAATTCACCACCGTGGTCTGCGACACCGGCGACCTGGAAGCCATCAGCCGCCTGCGTCCGGTCGACGCCACCACCAACCCGTCGTTACTGCTTAAAGCCGCCGCCATCCCGGAATACGCCGAGCTGCTACGCACTGCCGTGAACCTGTCCAAGGGCGACGTGGGCCTGGCCTGCGATCACTTCGCCGTGTCGGTCGGTGCGGGCATTCTCAAGGTGATTCCCGGGCGCATCTCGACCGAAGTCGACGCGCGGCTGTCCTTTGACGAAGACGCGCTGTGGGCCAAGGCCAACCAGTTGATCGCCCTGTACGACCAGGCCGGTATCGGTCGCGAGCGCGTGCTGATCAAGCTGGCGTCCACCTGGGAAGGCATCCGCACTGCCGAACGTCTGGAAAAAGCCGGCATCCAGACCAACCTCACGCTGCTGTTCTCCTTCGCCCAGGCCGTGGCGTGCGCTGATGCCGGGGTGTTTTTGATCTCGCCATTCGTAGGCCGCATCTACGACTGGTACCGCAAAAGCACGGGCCTGGATTACACCGGCGCCGAAGACCCGGGCGTGCAATCGGTCACCCGCATCTACAACTACTACAAGGCCAACGCCATCCCGACCGTGGTCATGGGCGCAAGCTTTCGCACGCTTAGCCAGATCGAGCAACTGGCAGGTTGTGACCGCCTGACCATCAGCCCGGACCTGCTGCACAAACTCGATGAAGACAACGGCACGCTGGAACGCAAACTGGTGCCGGGCGCTGAAGGTGAAGTGCGTCAGCAACTGACCGAAGCGCAGTTCCGCTGGGCGTCGAATGAAGATGCGATGGCAACGGAAAAACTCGCCGAGGGCATCCGGCAGTTCGCGCGCGATCAGGAGAAGTTGGAGGCGGTGCTGGCGGCGTTGTAACAGGACGCTCGATTGCTGTGGCGAGAGAGCCTGCGCCCTCGCCACGGCAATCACCCAAAGGCTGAGTG
Source organism: Pseudomonas sp. NFX183 (assembly GCF_047943075.1). NCBI lineage: Bacteria > Pseudomonadati > Pseudomonadota > Gammaproteobacteria > Pseudomonadales > Pseudomonadaceae > Pseudomonas > Pseudomonas sp. NFX183. Next base: position 6,174,552 of record NZ_CP181333.1, read on the forward strand.
TTCGCTGTGATTCAGAACGGCCCCTTTGTCATCACCCGCTCATCAATAAACCCGCGCAACATGCCAATGCGTTGCGTGTAGGCGTAACTCAGGCAACTCAGCCGCGCGCCACACGCGCGCCGCTGCTTGAGCCAGTCCGCCTGCCCGTCCATCAATGAGCCGCGCCCGCCCATGGCCATGAAGTGCTTGTTCAGGTCGTAGAGCAACGCCATCGTTACGTCCTGGTCATTCAAGCTGCGGTTGGCGCAGATGGCAATTTCGTCAGCGGCCTTGGCCTTGGCGCAATCAAAGCTGGCGGCCTGGCTTGAAAGACTGAGCATCAGGGTGCAAATACCGGTAAAGAGTGCGGGTTTGAGCAATAGACGTGACATCGGCGGTGGGCTCCGAAAAAAGTGGGCAAACGGCGGCGTTATAGATAGGCCCGCCGCCGGCCAAAAAGTTCTTCGACACCGAGCACCGTTCAGTCGCGGCCACCCAACTTACGGGCGGGCGGCGCACCGAGTAGTACGCCGACGATCGGCGCCAGCCAGAGCTGCGACAGGTATTCGCTGCGGGCAAACAGCGCCGGGCCGGTGCTGCGGGCCGGTTGACGGATCAATGCACGTTTTTAGACTGATCCACGGCATCCATATAGGCGACGAGGTGTCTCACGGGTTCAATCCTTTGATTTTTTCAAGTCATCATTGACCAACGCATCAGTTGCTACGCGCCACACCCTGCCCATACCGGTGAATCGCCAGGCAGTAGCCGATCAGCGCCACTGCCGCGAGCAACCCGCCCGCCGCGCCGATCCAGGCGAAGCCGAAGTGGCTGCCGACCCAACTGCCCATCAGGGCGCCGCCGCCGATGCCGATGTTGTAGATGCCGGAGAACATCGCCATGGCCACGTCGGTGGCGTCGGGTGCCAGCACCAGCACTTTGGATTGCATGGCCAGGCCAAAGCCCATGATCGCCATGCCCCAGAACACGCTCAGGCCGACGAGGTAGGACTCGGCGCCGCTCAAGGGCAGCATCAGCGCCAGGCACGCAGCAAGCAGGAACACCGCACTGACCACGAACAGGTGCGGGTTGAAACGGTGCACCAGGCTGAACAGCAGCGAACCGATGATACCCGCGCCGCCGAACACCAGCAGGAACAGAGTGACCACGTTGCCGCTCAGGCCGGCGACGCCTTCGACGAAGGGTTCGATGTAGCTGTAGGCGGTGAATTGCGCGGTCACCACCATGGCGGTGAGCACGTACAGCGCCACCAGCGCCGGGCGCTTGAACAGCAACGGCAGGCTGCGCAGCGAGCCGGAGTTTTGGCTCGGCAGCAGCGGCAAGGTGCGCGCCAGCCAGAACACCAGGGCCGCGGCAAAGGCGGCGATCACCAGAAACGTGGTGCGCCAGCCCATGGCTTCGCCGAGCAGGCGGCCCAGCGGAATGCCCAGGACCATCGCCAGTGACGTGCCGGTGGCCAGCAGGCCGAGGGCTTGCACCTGCTTGCCCTCCGGCGCCAGGCGCACGGCCAGGGAGGCGGTGATCGACCAGAACAACGCGTGGGACAAGGCGATGCCGATGCGGCTGACCATCAGCAGGCCGAAGCTGGTGGCGACGCTGGAGAGAATATGGCTGGCGATAAACAAGCCGAACAACACGATCAGCAACTTGCGCCGTTCGACGTTACGCGTCAGCAGCATCACCGGCAACGAAGTCAGCGACACGATCCAGGCATAGATGGTGAGCATCAGGCCGACGCTGGCGATGGGCATGTCGAAGCTGGCGCCGATGGCGCTGAGCAGGCCGACCGGTACGAATTCGGTGGTATTGAACACAAACGCGGCCAAAGCAAGGGCGATGACCGGTTGCCAGTTGGCTTGGGGGGTTGCGGCTGAAATGCTCATTGGCGGGCGAGGTACTCTGGCGATGATCCAACGGCCACGCAGAACAGCGCCGCCGCCGAGCATTCTATAGGTTTCTCGCCGCGCTGTTGGCGCGGATCGTCGCTCTGAGGTTCAGGGCGAGGTCATGGTGATCACGTAGTTGCCCGACACAATCGGCGTGCCGGCGCTGTCCACCAGCAGGTAGCGCTGGTCGTAATAACGCCCGGCGCCACTGTCGGCAACCAGCTTCACCCGGGCCGCATCGACGCTGGCCACCGGCGCCAGACTGCGCACCTCGAAGCGGCTGCCGCGGTTAAAACTGGCGCAGCCGGTCAACTCCATCACCGCGCCGCTGCGCGCATTTGTCGCACACCCAGGCTCAACGATTGCGCCGGTGAACTGGATAGTGCCCTGCCCCACGGTCTGTGCCGCACCACAGGCACTGGCCCATAGGCAAAACAGGCCTGCAAACACCGAAATACCTTTAACGCTCATGCCGACACTCCTTATTGGGCTCTTACCCAGGAAGTCGTCTGGCCGGGCGTTAACTTGAGGTGATTCGGCCTAGGGTGTGATCTGGATCACGGATCCACCTGCCCCATCATCTCGGGGATGCTTTCCGGCCGCTTGGCGTAGCGCTGCGCCAGCGCCGCGCACACCATCAACTGGATCTGGTGAAACAGCATCAGCGGCAGGATCAACACGCCCATGGTCGCGCCGGCGAACAGCACTTGGGCCATTGGCACGCCAGTGGCGAGGCTTTTCTTCGAGCCGCAGAACAAGATGGTGATGCGGTCTTCCTGGTTAAAGCCAAAGGCCTTGCCCAGCACGGTGGACGCCACCAGTACCAGGACCAGCAACACACAGCACGCCACCACCAGGCCGCCCAACTCCCACAGCGGGATCTTGTGCCAGATGCCTTCGTTGACCGCTTCGCTGAACGCGCCGTAAACCACCAGCAGGATCGAGCCCTGATCGACGAACTTCAGCCAGGACTTATTCCGGCCGACCCAATCGCCGATCCAGCGACGAGCGATTTGCCCGGCGATAAACGGCAACAGCAATTGCACGCTGATTTTCAGGATCGCGTCGACGGTGGAGCCCGCGTCGCCGTGCACGTTGAGCAGCAGCGTCACCAGCAGCGGCGTGAGGAAGATGCCGAACAGGCTGGAGGCCGCCGCACTGCAGATCGCCGCCGGGATATTGCCGCGCGCAAGCGACGTAAAGGCAATCGCCGATTGCACCGTGGCCGGCAAGGCGCACAGGTAGAGCATGCCCATGTACAGGTCTTTGCCGATCAGCGGCGACAGCACCGGCTTGAGCGCCAGGCCCAGCAAGGGGAACAGCACAAAGGTCAGGCTGAACACCAGCAGGTGCAGGCGCCAGTGCCCGGCACCGGCAACGATGGCCTGGCGCGACAGCTTGGCGCCGTGCAGGAAAAACAGCAGCGCAATGGCCAGGTTGGTCACCCAGCCAAAGGCCACGGCGGTCTGGCCGCTGGCGGGCAGCAGGGAAGCGAGAATCACCGTGGCAATCAGGGTCAGGGTGAAGTTGTCAGGCAGAAAACGTGGACGGGTCATAAGCAAATCTTCCAGGGGTTGCCAAGAGCATCGATGCGACTCTAACGTAACGGCTTGTTACCGACTAACGCCAATGAGCCAGTAAATGCCGCCTAAAGGACATGACAAGACCGTCCGCCGCAGTGTGCCCGGGCTTTCCAGCCTGCCGCGGCCCGTGTATGGGCGCACGGAGTCGCTGCCCAATCGCGCGCTGACCCGCCAGCACAGCCACCCCTGGGTGCAGTTGTCCTACGCGATATCCGGGGTGCTGGAGATCCAGACCAGCGTCGGCCGCTTCGTCGCCCCGCCCCAGCGCGCGGTGTGGATCCCGGCGGGCGTACCGCATCGGGTGTTCAGCTCGCCGCACACGGAAATGCGCAGCCTGTACCTGGATTGCAGCGTTACCGCCTGGGCGGCCGAGCGGTGTCAGGTGTTGGAGGTGAGCAGTTTGTTGCGCGAGTTGATCCGCAGTTTCAGTGAGTTGCCGGTGGAATATGCCGAGGACGGGCCGGATGGGCGCCTGGCCCAGGTGGTGCTCGACCAGTTGGCCGCTGCGCCGCAGGTGGATTTGATGCTGCCTTTGCCCCTGGACCCGCGGTTGCGTCAGGTTTATCGCAGTTTGAATCTGCATCCGGAGCAGCAGACGACCTTGGGGGATTGGGGGCGCAGGCTGGGGGTGAGTGAGAAGACGTTGAGTCGGTTGTTTTTGAGTGATACCGGGCTGACGTTTCGCGCTTGGCGTCAGCGGTTGCGGTTGCTGAGTGCGTTGCCGGCCCTGGAGCAGGGGGAGCGGGTTACGGATGTGGCGTTGGGGTGTGGGTATGAGTCGACTTCGGCGTTTATTGCGGCGTTTCGGCAGCAGTTTGATGCGACACCTGGGGAGTTTTTTCGGTGATGTTTGGGGTGGGTTATTGGGTACATATCCGTTATTTGCGTGATGGCGAATATCGGTTCCGCCCTTACGGCGGGTCACTTTTGAAAAGAGCCCGAAAGTAACCAAAAGGCTCTTGCCCCACCACTCGGCACCTCGCTCACGCTTCGGTGTGCCCTCACGCAGGCTTTGGAGCGTGGGCCGCCGCGATGGGCCATCCATGGCCCAACACGGCTAAACCGGCGTCCTGCCGGTTTACCCACGCTCCAAAACCTGCGTTCGGCCAGCGTGGTTTAACGGGGCGCCTAAGATCAAGATCAAGATCTACAGCACGGCGGCCTAGTAGCCGACCTGAGTGGTAGAAGCAAAAGCACAGCCGAGGCGGCCTGACAGCCGACCTGATTCTGGAACCTGAACTCAATCAAATGTGGGAGCTGGCTTGCCTGCGATGGCATCAACCCGGTGTACCTGATGGACCGCGGTGCCTGCATCGCAGGCAAGCCAGCTCCCACAGAAAAGCAAAGCAGTGCGGTGCTGGCAGTTGAACTCGGTGAAATTGTGGGAGCGGGCTTGCTCGCGAAGGCGGTGGGTCAGTCAGCTCATGTGTAACTGACCCACCGTCTTCGCGGGCAAGCCCGCTCCCACATTTGGAGCTCAGTACATCAGATAGAGGTGTGTTGCTGTGCTGTTGCCCTGCTTTTGCTTCAACCACTCAGGTCGGCTACCAGGCCGCCGTGCTCTGCTTTTGATCTTGCTTTTGACCTGACAGGCCCCGTCAACCACGCTGGCCGAACGCAGGCTTGAATCCGTGGGTAACCCGGCAGGACGCCGGGTTAGCCGTGTTGGGCCATGGATGGCCCGTCGCGGCGGCCCACGGATTCAAGCCGGAGTGAGGGAACACCGAGCCTAGGCGAGGTGCCGAGTGGTGGGGCAAAGACCTTTTGGTTACTTTTGGGGCGTTTGCCAAAAGTGACCCGCTGTAAGAGCGGAACCGCCAGTAGCCGTTACCGCAGAAATGGATATGTACCCCGCCCTACCCCCATGACGCCCCCGATTCACCCGAATGGCCACTCAACTCCCCTCCCCACCATGAGCCTCTTCAAAGAAGTAATCCTTCCAGCTCGCCGCCTTGTTCTTCAACACCCCCAGCTCCTGCAATTTCTCGGCATAGATATAGGTCCGCTGCGGCACGATGGTGAAATCGATCTCCGGGTCCTGGACAATTTTCTCCACCAGGTCCAACGGCAGCTTGGATTGCTCCACACGGATATACGCCTTCGCCGCGGCCGGTTTATCGGCCTTGATAATCGTCTCGGCCTCAGCCAGCGCGTCGTAAAACGCCTTATAGGTCTTGGGGTTCTCGTCGTGGAATTTCTCAGTGGTGTAAAGCACGTTGAACGTAGCCTGCCCGCCAAGGATGTCGTAGGAACTGAGCACCTTGTGCACGTTAGGGTTGAGCAACTCCTGGTACTGGAACGGCGGGCTTGAGAAGTGCGAGTTAATCTCCGAACCACCGGCAATCAACGCCGCCGTGGCATCGGGGTGAGCCAGGCTGATGGAGATATCGTCAAACTTCTTGTAGTTCGCATCGCCAAACTGCTTGGCGGTTTCGATCTGCAGGGTGCGCGACTGAAACCCCACACCGGCAGCGGGCACGGCGATGCGGTCTTTCTCGGTGAAGTCCTTGAGGGTCTTCACGTTAGGGTTGTTGGTCAGCAGGTAATTGGGCATCGAACCGAGGGAGGCGATGGCCTTGACGTTCTGCTTGCCCTTGGTGCGGTCCCACAGGGTGAGCATCGGCGGCACACCGGCCGAGACCACGTCCAGCGCACCCGCCAGCAGCGCTTCATTCATCGCCGTGGCGCCGGAGATGCTGTTCCATTCCACCTTGATATCCAGGCCCTGCTCCTTGCCGTGTTTCTCGATCAAGTGCTGGTCGCGCACCACGTCGAGGATCAGGTAGCCGATGCCGAACTGCTGGGCGATGCTGATTTTGCCTTCGGCCTGGGCACCGGGGCTGAGCAAGCTGCCAGCAGCGGCCAGCGACGCAACCAATAAGGTCAGGGAGGAACGCTTGAAAGTCATGGGGGAATCTGCCGCGTTTTCGGGAAGGTGATGAAGCCTAGCGGCGTTTTTTAAGACACGAAAAGAATATATAGCTCTATTCTTATGCAATAAATCAGCAGCGCTGAACGGCGGCGATTTTCGAGCGTCCGACACCAAAACCTGCCAGCACGTGGTCGAGGTTTTCCAGGGTTTTACGCGTTTGCGCTGCGTCGCCATCGACGGAGGTTGATTGGGGAAACGCTAACAAGGCTATTGGCGAATGGACGTCGACCCTGAAGCGAGTACCTTTCGCGCAAAAAATCCCCATGGGCGCCGCTCGGCTGCTATTGTGCCGCGCTTTGAAATGCACCTGCCGACCTGTGAGGAAATGGACGTTGAACACTGACGATAAAATGACCGGAGACCTGTTCGAGGTGGATAAGCGCCTGTCACTCAAGCCCGTGGTGGACTTCAACGCCTACCTGCGCAGCGCGTTCGGCGACGGCCCATGCACCTGCGTACGCTGCGCCGCCAGCAACGGTGACGAAACCGGCTACGCGTACCAGCACAGCTTCAACTTCGACGGCAAACCCAGCCACCGCCGCTTTGCCTCGACCGCGGGCAGTGATGTGCTGACGATGCTGAAAAAAGCCTGGCTGTCGTACACCAAGGCCGAGCTGCCGCTCAGTGGCGAGCTGGCGCTGGACACGGTCAAGGAGTTCGTCGAGCCGCAGTTGCACAAGCGCGTGGCGCCGTTGTTTGTGGCCAGTGGCCTGGTCAAGGACGTGGACGGCGTGCTGCAGATCCAACCGCAGGCGGCAGCCTGACGTGAATGCGGGAGGGGCTTGCCCCCTCCCGGTTTGCGCTGCGTTCGGTTTAGAAGCCTGGAACGCCCTGCAGGCGTAAATCAGGCGTCACTTCTTCCAGCGGTTCGACAATCGGCCGCTCATCCATGCCCGGCAGCAGGATCACCTTGCGGCACTCCTCCTCGGCCTTGTCAAACAGCTCATAGCCACGCGCAGCCTGCTCCAGCGACAACCGATGCGTGACGATCGCCTCGGGATTCAGATGCCCCAGCTCGATGTGCTCAAGCAACTCCGGCAGGAAGCGCTGCACATGGGTCTGGCCCATCTTGAACGTCAGCCCCTTGTCGAACGCGTCGCCAAACATGAACCCGTGAATAAACCCGGCATACACCCCGGCCACGCTGACCACCCCGCCACGGCGCACGGCAGCGATGCACTGGCGCAGGGCCTTGCCACTGCTGCCTTCGATCTTGAGCGTGGTGAGGATGGTCTCGGTGGTGCTGCCCTTGGCTTCGAACCCCACTGCGTCCACCACGCCGTCGACCCCACGCATGCCGGCGGTCTGGCGAATGATGGTGTCGGCGGGGTCGTCATCTTCTTCGAAGTTGATCGGGATCACCCCGTACATTTTTTGCGCGTAGGCCAAGCGATAGGGATGGTCATCGACCATGAAGATCTGCTCGGCGCCAAGCATCTGCGCGCACGCCGCGCTGAGCAGGCCGACCGGGCCGGCGCCGTAGATCGCAACGCTGGAGCCCTTGCCGATGCCGGCGTTGGTCACCGCCTGCCAGGCCGTGGGCAGGATGTCCGAGAGGAACAGGACCTTTTCATCCGCCAGCAACCCAGGCACCTTGAATGGCCCGGTGTTGGCTTTCGGCACCCGCACCAGCTCGGCCTGGCCGCCGGGAATGCCGCCATACAGACGGCTGTAGCCGAACAACGCGGCTCCCGGCGGGATCGCCTTTTTATTCAGGATCGCGCCGCGCCCATCATTGGTGGTTTCGCAGGCGGCAAATTGTTGCAGTTGGCAGAAGAAGCAGTCGCCACAGGCAATCACGAACGGGATCACCACGCGGTCGCCGCGCTGCACGGCCGTCACTGCCGGCCCGGTTTCCTCAACGATGCCCATGAACTCATGGCCGAAGATGTCGCCGTGCTCGACGGTCGGGATCTTGCCGCGGTACAGGTGCAAGTCCGAGCCGCAAATGGCGGTGGCGGTGACGCGCAAAATAATGTCGTCGGGCTGCTCAATGATCGGATCGGGCACCGTATCGACCTGCACTTTGTGCGCGCCCTGGAAAGTCATCGCTCGCATGCTCTGCACTCCTGTTGTTGAGAAGGTGTTGAAAGGGTTATTGATTAAGGGGCGCGACACCTGCGAGCGTTCCGTCGAGGTAGGGCCACAGCCGATCAGTGGTCGCCGCTGATGCGCGCCAAGCTCAGCGCAATCGGGTGACGGTGAGCGCCACCACGGCGATCCGCTCGACGCCCTCATAGCCGGGTTTTTCCAGCTCTTCGCCAAAGACGTCAGGATCGATTTCGCGGTAGGTCCAGCCGTAGTCAGCACTGGCCACCAACGGTTTGATCGCCTCCAGAAAGGCATCGGCGCCGGCCACCATCGCCACGCCCGTGTAGAGCACCAGGCTGCCGCCCAGAGCCAGGCGCTCGCGGGATTCGCTGACGATACGCACCGACAACTGCGCCCCCAAGGCACCGCCACCATGGCGGTAGGCGCGCTGATGCTGGTCATTCATATAGGGCGGGTTGGCAACGATCAGGTCGAATTCGCCGTCGACGCTGGCCAGTATGTCGCTGTGGTACGCGCTGACATTCGCCAGGCCCGCCAGCTCGGCATTCACCGCGGTCATGCGCAGGGCGCGGGGGTTGATGTCCACCGCCAGCACGTCAGCCTCAGGCCGGGCGCGGGCGATGACCAATGCACCGACACCCGCGCCGCAACCGATGTCCACCGCCCGCCGCACAGGGTCGAAACGCTGTTGCAGATGGGCTTGGATCACGTGGGCAAACCGGTAGCTGTCGGGGCCGAAAAACACCGCGTCGGCCTGGGTGGTCGGGTACGGCGAGTGGGCGAACAGCAACTCGTCCAGGCTCGACCAGCGCACGGTGCTGCGCCATAAAGCGTCGTGTTTTTCGATCACCTGCGCTTGCTGCAATTCTTCGCGAAAGGCCTCAGGCAACAACGCGTTATCAAATGGCAGCGACCAGCCGAACACATCGCGCATCGTCATCGCCAGCGGCGTTGCCAGGCGCTGGCACACCCGTTGATGGGTCAGGGGCGTCGGCGTGATAAACCGGTAGCCGTTCTCCTTCAATCCGCGGCCCAGGTTCAACAAGGTGCGATCAACGAGCTGCTGTGCAGACATGAACCACACTCCTCAGCGCAGACGCGCTCGCAGTTGGATAAAGCGCCGCGTCGCGTAAAGCCCGGCCGGGGCGCAATGGCGCCGCGCCGACATCCACGGGATCAGCGCATCGATCTGCTGTTCATCGGGCAGCTTGCACAGCGACTCAACCAGCGCCTGGGTGTCCGGATCGGCCGGGCGGTGCTGCTCCCGGGAAAAACGGCTGCCGCGCCCCGGCCGTGCAGGCGGCACGCGCTCGCCGCTGACCCAGTCACCGGCAATCCAGTCGTGCAGCAGCTGCTTTTCAGCGCCGCTGAACACGCCGAACATCGCTGCACCGGCGCCCTCGATCAGTTGCCAGAAGCGGCTGTCGGCAGGGTCCTGGTTGCGCTTGATCCAGCCTTTGTCTTGCAGCGCCTGGAGGAACTCAGCGATCTGCCCAGGCTGTGCCAGCCATTGATTGACGGTTTTGCCCTCGAAGCGGCAGTAATCGGAATGCATGTGCTGACCGTACGTGCGCTTACGCTCAAGCATGGCCACCACTTGCTCCTGCAGGTTGAAGCGCTCGATCACGGCCGTGGTGCCCGGCCCAAGGTCATTGAGCTGATAACCGCGGGCCACGCGGCGGTAGAACTGCTCCCTGCCCTCGCCCAGCGGCAGCAGGTTCAACACCGCTTGCGCGGCCTTGCAGGCATGGCCGCTGCTGGCGTTGTCGATGGTGACGTGGAGGGTGAAGTAATAGGGATCGATGCCCAGCTCGCTCAGCTCGTACGAGGTGATCAGCAGGTGCAGGGGTAATTGCTCATAGCCCAGGTTGTAGCCGATCACTTCCGGCAGAAACTCCTCGGAACACAGGCCCAGCGCCAGTTGCAAGGCGCCTTGCAGGTAGTCGTCATCCTTGAACCCGGCTTCGCTGTCGGCATCGTGCTCGCTGAGCAGCTTGCGATAGATCACCACATGGTTTTGCGCGGCTTCGCCGTCGCCCAGTTCTTCGAGGTAGGTGGTCAGCAGCCCATCGAAGCGCTGGTCCTGCCAATAGCGCAGTAAACCGTACAGCCAGGCGCCATCGACCTGTTTGGTCGGCGCCAGGCATTGCAACACGTACAAGGCGTGGGCCTTGTTCTGGAAGTAGCGCCGTGGCTGACCCTGCTGGCGTTGCTCCAGGTAGTCGGCGTAGTCGCGGGCCACGGCGGCGCAGCGCTGCTCGACCCACGCGGGCAATTGTTCGGGCGTGTCGGGCAATTCGCAGGGCACGTCCTGCACCTGGGCCAATTGCGCCAGCAAGAATTCCCGCGCCAGCGCCTCGCAACCCTCCGCCTCGTTGTACAGCTGCTGGTACACGCGTTGATGGCGGCCGTCGGCCGAGTCAGTCAGGGTGGCCGGTTGGCCCGACAGCGCTGTAAGAAGCGTCATGATGGCAGTTTCCACAAAGTCCGATACAACTCGGCTTTCTCACCAGAAAGCCCCGCAAGAGCGCTCAAAACGCGCGCTTCTAAAGTGCAGAGCATCTGGCTGTGGGGAAAATTCAATCGGCATTGCATGGCTGCGGATCAGCGGTTATTCGGCACCACTCGACAGATGCCAGGGGGTTGTAGACCAACTCCAGGCTTTACGACTACGTTGGCTGCGTACGAACGGGAGATTCTCTTCCTCGTACTGCAAGGCGCCCATGGCTGGATGTTGCGCGACATCGCCGCGCCGGACACTGCCTTGTCGCGCATCAGCCAGGCCATCCAGTGGATTCGCCAGGATTTTGCCGAACCGGATACGAAAGCGCGACCCAGTTCAGCCGCGACTATACGCGGGTGTTCGGGCTGCCGCCCGCGCGGGACACGGCGCGGATTTTGGCGGCGAACAAGGGGGGGCAGTAGACACAAAATCAGTGGGCTGAGCGGCCCATTGGGGCGAGCGGGCTTGCTGTGGCAAGCGGGCTTACCGTGGCGAGCGGGCTTGTTGTGGCGAGCGGGCTTGCCCCGCGTTGGGCTGCGAAGCAGCCCCATAAAAGACGCCGAGTTCACCCAGACAGCATTCGGTCGTCAGGTTTTGGGGCTGCTTCGCAACCCAACGCGGGGCAAGCCCGCTCGCCACGGTAAGCCCACTCGTCACAACAAGCCCGCTTGCCACAGATACTGTTACTTACGCGCTGCCTCCCACGACTTGAGCAGGTCGTTGTAGCTCACGGTTTCGCCTTTGGGTTTCTCATTGGCCAGTTTCGGCTTCGGCGCGCCGGGTTGGTCGAACCAGTATTGGGCATCACGCTCGGGGTTCATTTTCGGGCCGCATATTGGCTGCACGTTGGAGCGTTCCAGGCGCGTCATGATCGCGTCCTGCTCCTTGGCCAGGTTATCCAGCGCCTGCTGCGGGGTTTTCTCGCCGCTGGCGGCGGCGGCGATGTTGCTCCACCACAGTTGCGCCAGGCGTGGGTAGTCCGGCACGTTGGTGCCGGTCGGGGTCCACTCGACCCGTGCCGGGCTGCGGTAGAACTCCACCAGGCCACCGAGTTTGGGCGCCAGGTCGGTCATGGCCTGGGAGTTGATGTCGGACTCACGAATCGGCGTCAGGCCAACGATGGTTTTCTTCAGCGACACGGTTTTCGAGGTCACGAACTGCGCGTAGAGCCAGGCCGCGAGTTTCTGCTTCTCGGGCGTCGACTTGAGAAACGTCCAGGAGCCCACGTCCTGATAGCCCTTCTTCATGCCCTTTTCCCAATAAGGCCCGACCGGCGATGGCGCCATGCGCCATTTCGGCGTGCCGTCGGCATTCACCACCGGCAGGCCCGGCTTGGTCATGTCGGCGGTAAACGCGGTGTACCAGAAGATCTGCTGGGCGATGTTGCCCTGGGACGGCACCGGGCCGGATTCGGAGAAGGTCATGCCCGCCGCTTCCGGTGGCGCGTAGGCTTTCATCCAGTCCACGTATTTCTGCGTCGCGTACACCGCGGCCGGGCCGTTGGTGTCGCCGCCGCGGGTCACGCTGGAGCCCACCGGGTGGCAGTCCTCCACGCGAATGCCCCATTCGTCCACCGGCAAGCCGTTGGGCAGGCCCTTGTCGCCGCCGCCGGCCATGGAGAACCAGGCATCGGTGAAGCGCCAGCCCAGTGACGGGTCTTTTTTGCCGTAGTCCATGTGCCCATAAATACGTTTGCCGTCGATTTCCTTGACGTCTTCGCTGAAGAATTTGGCGATGTCTTCATACGCCGACCAGTTCACCGGCACGCCGAGGTCGTAGCCGTATTTTTCCTTGAACTTGGCTTTCAGCTCCGGCCGCTCGAACCAGTCGGCGCGGAACCAGTAGAGGTTGGCGAATTGCTGGTCGGGCAGTTGGTAGACTTTGCCGTCCGGCGCGGTGGTGAACGAAAGGCCGATAAAGTCCTTGATGTCCAGGGTCGGCGAGGTGAAGTCCTTGCCTTCGTTGGCCATCAGGTCGGTGATCGACTCGGTCTTGCCATAGCGAAAGTGCGTGCCGATCAAGTCCGAATCGTTGACCCAGCCGTCATAGATGTTCTTGTCGGACTGCATCTGGGTTTGCAGCTTTTCCACCACGTCGCCTTCTTGCAGCAGGTCGTGGGTCAGCTTGATGCCGGTGATTTCGCTGAAGGCCTTGGCCAGCACCTTGGATTCGTACTCGTGGGTGGTGAGGGTTTCCGACACCACGTTGATCTTCATCCCACGAAACGGTTCTGCCGCCTTGATAAACCACTTCAACTCTTCGAGCTGCTGGTCTTGGGTGAGGGTGGACGGTTTGAACTCGCTGCCGATCCATTTTTTCGCCGCGTCTTCGTACGCATCGGCCCAGGCCGTGGCGCTCAAACCGCTGAGGGCCAGTACGCCGGCCAATGAAATGCTATGTCGCAGCTTATTGTTTTTATTCAACATAGAGACCTCCTGGTGGTTTATTCACAAGGGCACTAGCCCCAACGCATCACACTCAACAGCCATACCAGGGACAGCGCGGACGCCACCCAGATGCTCCAGTCGGTAACGCCGATAACCAGTAAATGCAGGTAGGCGCTGCCGAGAAGACCGATAAACAGGCGATCACCACGGGTGGTGCTGATCGGTAAAAAACCGCGCCGAGGGATGCTCGGCGAGCGCAGTTCCCAGGTGGTCATGCCCACCAGCAGCACGCCGATGGCCGCAAAGAACAACGCGGTGGGAGTGGTCCAGGCCATCCATTCCATCATCGACTCCTCAGACCCGGCCCAGGGCAAAGCCCTTGGCCACGTGGTTGCGAACAAACCAGATCACCAGCATGCCGGGCAGGATGGTCAACACCCCCGCCGCCGCCAGCACGCCCCAATCGATACCCGAGGCCGAGACCGTGCGAGTCATCACCGCCGCGATGGGTTTGGCGTTGACCGAGGTCAGCGTGCGCGCCAGCAACAGCTCGACCCAGGAAAACATGAAGCAGAAAAACGCGGTTACCCCGATGCCTGAGCCGATCAGCGGGATAAAAATCTTCACGAAAAACTTGGGAAAGCTGTAGCCGTCGATGTAGGCGGTTTCGTCGATTTCCTTGGGCACGCCGGACATGAAGCCTTCCAGAATCCACACCGCCAACGGCACGTTGAACAGGCAATGCGCCAGGGCCACGGCGATGTGTGTGTCGAACAGGCCGATGGACGAATACAGCTGGAAAAACGGCAGCAAAAACACCGCCGGCGGTGCCATGCGGTTGGTCAGCAGCCAGAAGAACAGGTGCTTGTCGCCCAGGAAGCGGTAGCGTGAGAAGGCGTAGGCTGCCGGCAGCGCCACACTCAGGGAAATCACCGTGTTCAGGCTCACGTAATACAGCGAATTGATATAGCCGGTGTACCAGCTCGGGTCGGTGAAGATCACCTTGTAGTTGGCCAGGGTGAAAGCCTGCGGAAACAGGGTCAGCCCGCCGAGGATTTCGGTGTTGCTCTTGAAGGACATGTTCAGCAGCCAGTAGATCGGCACCAGCAGGAACAGGATGTAGACCAGCAGCGGTATGACCTTGCGTTTGCTCATGTTGGCGGCCTCAGCGGTTGGCGTCGGAGTGGGTCATGGCGGTGTAGAACAGCCAGGACACCAACAGGATGATCAGGAAGTACACCAGCGAGAACGCCGCCGCCGGGCCCAGGTCGAATTGGCCGACAGCCATCTGGGTCAGGGTCTGACTGAGGAAGGTGGTGGCATTTCCCGGGCCGCCGCCCGTGAGGACGAAGGGCTCGGTGTAGATCATGAAGCTGTCCATGAACCGCAGCATCACGGCGATCAGCAGCACGCTTTTCATCTTCGGCAACTGGATATGCCGGAACACGGCCCAGGCCGATGCACGGTCTATTCGCGCGGCCTGGTAGTACACGTCCGGGATCGCGCGCAGCCCCGAATAACACAGCAACGCCACCAGTGAAGTCCAGTGCCACACGTCCATCACCAGCACCGTGACCCAGGCGTCCATGGTGTTGGCCGCGTAGTTGTAGTTGATGCCCATGGCGTTGAGGGTTGAACCGAGCAAACCGATGTCGGCACGGCCGAAGATCTGCCAGATGGTGCCCACCACGTTCCACGGAATCAGCAGCGGAATCGCCAGAATGATCAGCACCAGCGACGACCAGCGGCCCTTGGTCGGCATGGTCAGGGCGATGGCGATACCCAGCGGGATTTCAATCAGCAGCACGCAGGCCGAGTAGATGAACTGGCGCAGCAAGGAGTCATGCAAGCGCGGGTCGAGCAGCACCTGCTTGTACCAGTCGGCACCGACAAAGTAGCGGCTGGACTGGTCGAAGATGTCCTGCACCGAGTAGTTGACCACGGTCATCATCGGGATCACCGCACTGAACGCCACCAACAGGAACACCGGCAACACCAGCCACCAGGCCTTGTTGTTCTGCACCTTGTTCATGGCTGCACCTCCAGCAGGTAGTCATCGGCGTAGACCATCAGCCACTGCGCCGGAAAGCTGATCGAGGCGCTGCCCTGGGGCACCGGTTTGTCTTCGGCCAGGCGCACCTTCAACGGCGCGTCGTCGAGGTTGAGGGTCATGATCTTGTAAGTGCCAAGGTCTTCGACATGGGTGACATCGGCCTGCAGCGCGTCAGGGTTGTACTCGTCCCACACGTGGATAAATTCCGGACGGATGCCCACCTGCAGTTTTTTGAAGTCGCCGTCGCGGATGCGCTGCTGCATCGCCTCGGGCAACGGCAGCAGCGTGCCGGCAAACCGCACCCCGCCCGCCTCGGCCTGCACTTCAATCAGGTTCATGCCGGGGCTGCCAATGAAATAGCCGACAAACGTATGGCTGGGCCGCTCAAACAACTCGCGCGGCGTGCCGAACTGCACGATCTGCCCGCCGTACATCACCGCAATCTTGTCGGCAAAGGTCGAGGCTTCAAGCTGGTCGTGGGTCACGTAGACCATGGTGATATTGAACTGCTCGTGGATCTGCTTGAGCTTGCGCCGCAGTTTCCACTTCAGGTGCGGGTCGATCACCGTCAGCGGCTCGTCGAACAGGATTGCCGACACGTCATCACGCACCAGGCCACGGCCCATGGAGACTTTCTGCTTTTCATCGGCGGTGAGGTTGCGCGCCTTTTTGCTCAACAGGGTTTGCAGGTCGAGGACTTCGGCAATTTCCTGCACCTTGCTGTGAATTTTCGCCTCGGGCATGCCTTGGTTGCGCAGCGGAAAGGCCAGGTTGTCGAACACCGTCATGGTGTCGTACACCACCGGGAACTGGAACACCTGGGCGATGTTGCGGCGTTCCGGGGTGAGTTCGTTGACCACCCTGTGGTCGAACAGCACCTGGCCCTCCGAAGGGTTGAGCAGGCCGGAGATGATATTCAGCAAGGTCGACTTGCCGCACCCGGACGGCCCGAGCAAGGCGTAGGCACCGCCCTGCTCCCACACGTGGTTCATTTCCCGAATCGCGTAGTCTTCAGGGCCGGCGGGTGTAGGGCTGTAGCTGTGCGCGAGGTTCTGCAAATGGATCTCGGCCATCAGGCAACCCTCGCTACGCGGCGCCCGGGGGCCTGGACCAAGCGGCCCTGGCCATCGAACACAAACAGTTTATGGGTGGGGATATACACGCGGATCGGCGCATCAACGTCGTACTCGTGCACGCCCGGCAGGTGCAGCACCAGCAGGAAATGCTCACTGCGCACGTGCAGGAAGGTTTCAGAGCCGCTGATTTCGGCCACTTCCACGGTCACGGCCAGTTCCAGGTCATCGTCGTTGCTCGGCACCAGGCTGATATGGCTGGGGCGCACGCCAAAGCGGAACTCGCCCTCGCCGATGGGGCGCAGGTCGACGTTGAGCGGGAAGTGCACAAAATTGGCGAAGCTGACTTCATTGCCGCTGATCCGCCCCGGCATCAGGTTGATCGGCGGCTCGGAAAACAATTCGGCGGCCAGCACGGTCTGCGGCTGGTGGTACACCTCGGCAGCCTTGCCGCTCTGGATCACCCGGCCCTCATGCAGAATCGTGGTGGTGCCGCCAAGGGCGAGGGCTTCATTAGGCTCGGTGGTGGCGTAGAGGGCAATGGTGTGGCGGGCCTTGAACAGCTCGCGCATTTCCTGACGCAGTTCTTCGCGCAGTTTGTAGTCCAGGTTCACCAGCGGTTCATCAAACAGGATCAGCTCGGCATCTTTAACCAGCGCGCGGGCCATGGCCGTGCGTTGCTGCTGGCCACCGGACAACTCCAACGGATGGCGCTGCAGGAATTTCTCGATGCGCAGCATTTTCGCGGTTTCGAGCACCTTGCTGTGGATCAGCTCGTTGGACACACCGGCCTGGCGCAGCGGCGAGGCGATGTTCTCGAACACGGTCATGGTCGGGTAGTTGATGAACTGCTGGTAGACCATCGACACGTTGCGCAGGCGCACCGGCTTGTGCGTGACGTCCACGCCATTCATCAGGATGCGGCCACTGTCGGGCTTGTCCAGGCCGGCCATCAGGCGCATCAGACTGGTCTTGCCGGACAGCGTGCGGCCCAGCAAGACGTTGAAGGAACCGGCTTCGAAGCGCAGGTTGGCGTCGTCGATCCAGGTCTGGCCTTCGACGACGCGGGAGACATGTTCCAGGGTCAATGACATGACACGCCCTTTTTTATTATTGGAATGAATCTGGCAACGACTCGGAGCGAGTTTCGTGCCAGAACTGGCAGGTGATTGATCTGTAAGGACATGGGCCGAATACGCCGCTCGAGCATGAACACAGGTGAACACCTGGGGCTGAACAACTGAACAGGCGCGGGGTTGACAATGAACAGTTGTGAACAACAATTGATGGGCGACGCGAATCAAAGGTGGGAGTGGGCTTGCCCGCGATGACGGTAGAGTAGAACAGTCGGCATCTGTATTGACTGACCCACCGCATTCGCGGGCAAGCCCGCTCCCACATTTCGACCCTGTTTCTTCAGCCAGATTGTGCAAGCCCAATAACAATAAAAAAGAAGGTCGCCCCCATGGCCGAACCCCTGGCTCACGACACCCTCATCCAGGATTCCTGGCGCCGCTGCCGCGCGTTTGGTCTGGACCACCAGAGCACGCCCAGCTTCGACCAACTGCCCGCCGAGGGCATCAGCCAATTGCTGGAAAGCCAGCATTCACTGGTGCAGACCACCCACCAGGAAGTGCTGCCCTACTACGAAAACATCCTGAGCAATTCCAACTGCCTGATCATGCTGGCCGACAACCAGGGCCAGGTCCTGACGTCGTGGGGCACCCAGCGCTTTATCGAGCCGAAACTGGCGCGCGGTTTCAGCGCCGGCGCCAGCTGGAGGGAGCGCAGCAGCGGCACCAATGCGATCGGCACCGCGTTGGCCTGTGCCCAGGCGGTGCATATCGAGCACGACGAACATTTCCTCAAGGCCAACCGCTTCATGACCGGCTCGGCGGCGCCGATCTTTGATGCCCAGCGCGAAATCATCGCGGTGCTGGATGTGTCCAGCGACAGCTATCTGCCGCCCTCCCACACCTTGGGCATGGTCAAGATGATGAGCCAGACCGTGGAAAACCGGCTGATCCTCAACCTGTTTCGCGGCGAGCATTTCCAGCTGACCTTCAACACCGGCCTGAACAACCTCGACAGCCAGTGGGCCGGGCTGCTGATTTTTGATGAGAGCGGGCAAGTGCTGTCGGCCAACCGCCGTGCGGACAACTTGCTGGGCATCAGTTTGTCGCGGGTGCTGATCGACAGTTTGTTCAAGGTCTCGTTGCTGGAGTTGCTGAACCAGCCGGAAGGCTTGCCGTTCTCGCTGCAGGCGGCGGGACGCAATCGGTTTCAGTGTTTATTGAAGCGGCCGAAGAAGATGCCGATACAGGCGCGGGTCTTCAGTGAGCCCAAGCCAGGCAAGCCTGCCGAGCTGAAGCCGACCGCGATCAGCCTTAACACCCTGCACTTTGGCGACGCGCGCGTGGAAAAAGCCGTGCGCCAGGCCGAGCGTCTGCTGGAAAAAGACATTCCGCTGCTGATCCACGGCGAGACCGGCGTCGGCAAAGAGGTGTTCGTCAAAGCCCTGCACCAGGCCAGCTCGCGCAGCGCGCAGGCGTTTATCGCGGTGAACTGTGCGGCGATTCCGGCGGAGCTGGTCGAGTCTGAGCTGTTTGGCTATGAAAAAGGCGCCTTCACCGGCGCCAATCAGAAAGGCAGCATCGGCCTGATTCGCAAGGCGGACAAAGGCACGTTGTTTCTGGATGAGATCGGCGATATGCCGCTGCCGACCCAGGCCCGTTTGCTGCGGGTGCTGCAGGAGCGCTGCGTGCAGCCGGTGGGCAGCAGCGAGCTGTTCCCGGTGGACTTGCGGATCATCTCCGCCACCAACCGCGCGTTGCGCGAATGGGTGCAGGCCGGGCGCTTTCGCGAAGATTTGTACTATCGCATCGGCGGGCTGACCCTGGAGCTGCCGCCGTTGCGTGAGCGCACCGACAAGCAGGCGCTGTTCCAGCAGTTGTGGCAGCAGCACCGCGAGCCAACTCAATGGGCCGGGCTGAGTGCCGAGGTGCTGGCGTTGTTCGAGCAGCACCCGTGGCCGGGCAATTTGCGGCAGGTCAGCAGCGTGCTGCAGGTAGCGCTGGCCATGGCCGAGGAGCAGCCGGTGCGCCCCGAGCACCTGCCGGATGATTTTTTTGTGGATTTGAACGTGCCAGCGCCGTTGCCTGCCAGCCAGGGTGTGGAAGATGGCATCGACCTCACGCAACGCTTGAAGGCCGCTGGCGGCAATATTTCCCACCTGGCGCGGGAGTTGGGCGTCAGCCGCAACACGTTGTACAAGCGCCTGCGCCAGCATGAACCTTGACTTAACGCGGTTTGACCACCACCAGCAAGTCCGTGAAGTACTCCACCTGGATCGGCAGGTTATCGGCCAGTGCCGCGAGCGCCGCCGCGGTGTCGTCGAGCTTGAACACACCGGACACCCGCAGGTTTTGCAGGGCCTGTGGGTCAAACCGCACCAGGCCATGGCGGTAGCTGGCGAGGGTCTGCAGCACATCGCTCAAGGGCTGGTCATTGACCTTGAGCAGGCCACGCGTCCAGGCGTCCGGGTCGGTGTTGCCAATCGCCTGCGGCGACTGGGCGCGGCCATGGTCAAGCACCGCGCGCTGGCCGGCTGCGACCTTGACGCCCTCTGCGCCCTCGCCTTTGACCGCCACGCTGGACTCGATCACCGTCACCACGGTGGTGCCGTCCGCGGCGCGCTTGACCAGGTAGCGGGTGCCCAAGGCGGTGGCCGTGCCTTGATCGGTGCGCACCACGAACGGCCGTTGCGCATCCTTGGCCACCTCGACCCATAGCTCGCCCTGCAGCAACTGGATCACGCGTTGGTGGCCGTCGAATTTCACGTCCACGGCCGAGTTGCTGTTGAGCTGCAAGCGGCTGCCGTCTTCGAGGGCGACCTGGCGACGTTCGCCGACACCGGTGCGCTGATCGGCCATCCACACTGGCGCGCGCTCCAAACCGACCCAGCCGCAGAGCAATACGCCGAGTAAACCCAGCACCTGTGCGCCACGCGAGCGTCGTGGGGCGAAGGCACGGTTAAGGGCGATGCGCGCCGTGCGCGCGGGCACGGCGTCGAAATTGCCCCACAGCGCACGCATGCGTTCGATGGCGACGGCATGGCGCGGGTCGGCCTGGCACCAGGTGTTGAAGGCCTGGCGGTCGGCGTCACTGACGTCTTCGTCGTGCAGGCGTGTCAGCCAGTTCGCCGCCTGCTGGATGATGTGTTCAGTGCTCACGACAGCGGGTCCGCCGCGTGCAGGCTGTGGTAGCAATGCACCAGCGCCGTGGAAATGTAGTTTTTGACGGTACTGGGCGACACGTCCAGGCAGCACGCGATTTCGCTGTACGTCAGCCCGTCGAGGCGGCTTAACAGAAAGGCTTCGCGGGTCTTGGCGGGCAAGCCGGCGAGCATCTCGGCGATGCGCTCCAGGACCTGCAACGCCACGTGGATTGCCGCCGGATCAGGCATGCCGGCGTCTTCGCACTCAATCACCAGGGCCTGCATGTAGGCCTTTTCGATGCGTCGGCGCCGCGCGCCATCAATCAGCAAACGCCCGGCAGTGGTGGCGAGAAAGGCCCGCGGTTCCTTGATGTTGTGGGGTTCGGCCAGCATCAGGACGCGGATGAACGCGTCGTGGGCCAGGTCGGCGGCGTGCTGCGAACACCCGAGTTTTTTGCGCAGCCAGCCGTGCAACCAGCCGTGGTGCTCGCGGTACATTGCCGTGAGGGTCTGCTGACGGGCGCCATCGCCCGGCGCGGCCGGAATGTCATGCATGCGCAAAAACTTCTCAAATGGGAAATATTACCAATTGCGCGAACAATGCCAGCAAAACGGTATGAGGGCAAGGGGGGCTCAGGTCTGCGCCAGTGCTGTTTTCGGGCGTCACTTGCTGGTAGTTATGGCGAGCGGACTTCCTGTGGCGAGCGGGCTTGCCCCGCGTTGGGGCGCGCAGCGGCCCCAGTAGGCCCACCGCGTTTTGGCTGGTAGAACGCGGTCGCTGGTTTTGGGGCTGCTGCGCAGCCCAACGCGGGGCAAGCCCGCTCGCCACAGGAAGCCCGCGCTCCACAGTGAGCACGCTCGTCATACAAGTGTTGCTTAACGCCAACTCCACGACACGCCGGTAAAAATGCCTCGCCCGTCTGCCGGTGTGGACCGTGCCACATCCAGGCCCTTGTCGTCATAGCCCGGCGTGACCGTATTGGCGTAGCGCCGGTTGGTGAGGTTGCGCACATCGACCCAGGCTTGCCAGTCCTGCTTGGGCGCGTCGTAGCCGAAGGTGGCGCCGAGTGTGGTGTAGGCCGCCGCGTAGTAGGAATTGGCATAGTCCACCGCCACGCGCGAGGAATGCTCGGTGTTGAGGCTGGTGTAGAACCCCGTCGGGTGGCTATAGCGCAGTTGCGCCTGGTAGTAATGCTTGGGGATGCCCGGCAGGGTGTTGTCGCCGAAGCGGTCGTCGTCGCGGTAGTGGAAGTCGCTGAACGTGTAGGCCTGGCGCAAGGCCAGTTGGCCATTGCCGCCGCCGTCCCACAGCGGGCTGAGCAGGCTCAGTTCCACACCTTGGTGCACGGTGGGGCTGGCGTTGGCTTCGGCGACAATCGCGTTGGTGGTGGCGGTTTGCGCCTGCGTTTCGACGGTAAGCAGTTCGTGGCGCACTTCTGAGCGGTACAGCGCCAGGTCCCACTGGCCGAACCACTGTTCGCCACGGCCGCCGACTTCCACAGTGGTAGCGGTCTGATTGCGCAGGCTCACGCCTTCACGCTGCAAGCCGGTGGCCGGGCCGCTGCCGGTGGGAAAGTATTTATTGGAACCCCAGATCATCGACCACGCGTGCGGTGGCTCGACCGAGCGACTCAGGTTGCCATACACCTGCAATTGCGCGGTGAAGTCATAGCGCAGGCCGATACGCGGGGCGTAGTCCCAGTCGTGCTGGCTCAACGGCGCCTGACCTTCGGGATAAGTGACTTGGGTTTCACGGCGGGTGTAGATCGCGGCCAGGCCGGTGGTCAGCCACAGGTCCGGTATCAGCTCCAAGTCGTTGCCGACATGCAGCACGGTGTCAGCGCCGAGATAGCTGTAGTCGCGGGTCTTGGTACCGGGCGCGTAAATAGCCGTGTTACCGGCAGGCGTGCGCACGTATTCCGAAGCACCGTTATTCGGCATCGCCTGGGTGCTGCGCAGCCCTACCGTGGTCTTGCTGTCGTGGCCGAACAGCAGGTCCTGGCGGATGTAATTGAGCGTGCCACTGACGTCGGTGTAGGCGACTTTCAGGCGATTGGTGCCCTCGCGCAAGTCCATCGGATAGTCGTGATAGGCCAGCCCGACTTCAACGCGGGAATTGTCATCCAACTGCAAGGTGGTCTTGTTCGCGACCCAGGTCGAACCGGGCTGCAAACGTTTGGAATCGCGGGCGGCGTTGAGGCTGTTGGCAGCCGTCGGATCGTGGCTGATCTGCTCACGCGTCAGCTTGCCGGGGGTGTCATTGGTGGTTTCGCGGTAGCGAAAATAGAAGCGCGTTTCCAGGTCCGGGTTGAAACGGTAGCCGAAGTTGGCGGCGATGCCCTTGCCGGTACCGGCGCTCTGGTGCTGGTAGCCATCGGATTCGGAGTCGGTGAGGCTGATGTAATAGTCGGCATCGCCCAGCACCTGGCCGGAGCTGATCTCGCGCTGGGCATAACCGCGACTGCCTGCTTCATAACGCACCTGCAGTTTGGGTGCGTCGTAACCCGTGCGGGTGACGTAATTCACCGACCCGCCCAAAGCCAGCGCGCCCTGGTCAAAGCCATTGGCGCCGCGCAGCACTTCGACGCGGCTTTGCCACAGTGGGTCCTTGAGTTCGTAGGGTGTGCCGCCCGGGCCGGTCAGCGGCAAACCGTCAAAC
The DNA here is from genome assembly GCF_047943075.1 of Pseudomonas sp. NFX183. NCBI lineage: Bacteria > Pseudomonadati > Pseudomonadota > Gammaproteobacteria > Pseudomonadales > Pseudomonadaceae > Pseudomonas > Pseudomonas sp. NFX183. Next base: position 6,197,896 of record NZ_CP181333.1, read on the forward strand.
ATTTCATACAGGCCAGAGGCGTGCGAACCAGGGCTGCGGTTCAAGCCCGAACCGCGTATCGAAAGCTTCACGCCTTCATTGTTGGCCGCCTTGGCGTACACCCCGGCCTGGTACTTGAACACGTCTTCATTGGTGCTGACCCGGCCCTGCTGCACGCTGCTCATGTCGATGTAGTTGGTGCCACCGGGCACGCTTTTGAGTTGCGCCTGGGCCACTTCGCCTGCGCTGACCTCGCTGCTGGTGACCTCGACCGGTGCCAGTTGCAGGGTGTCGGCCTGCACCAGTGAACTGAGGGTCAAGGCGGCAAAAAGGAGCGGAGGTTGGCGCAACAGCATGGGCAGATCCTTGGAATTTGGGGGCGAGACAGGCCGGGGCCGAGCACGCGAACAGGGGTGGGAAGCCACGCAGGCTTACCGAGTCACGCCTTATTAACGGACCAGACCCTTCCCACAACAGCTTCGGACTGCTTGTATTGGTTAAGTCCAAAATCGAATTAACACATGCAAACTCAGTATTTAAGGAAATACGACCGAGCTGATGTGGGCGATGTACACGGCACGCGCCGGGCTTGCCGTGTTGACCGCCCAGGCGGCGCCCTCCATTGATACGCGCCAGGCGTAAGACCGATGAATTTTCTGCAGGCACTTGCCGAGTCAACCGAACCGCTTCCAAAACCTGGCACCGATGACGACGACACCAGCCTGTGTGTCGCGCAGCGCCTGCGCAGCAAACGCCACCTGTCGCTGGACGGCCTGGCACGCGCCTGAGGCGTCCGGGCAATGCTGGCGCAGATCGAATCGGGCCGCAGCGTGCCGTCGATCAAGGTGCTGTGCAAAATTGCCAAGGGGTTGAAGGTGTCAGTGGCGGCCTTTCTAGAAGACCGCGCCTTTGAAGGCGTGGAGGTGTTGCCGGCGCAGCAGAGCAAACGCCTGGTGGTGCCGATGGTGCGTTTGTCAGCCGCGCGTAGTTCCCCTACGACACGGCCCTCCACCGGCGATTCGATCCTGTTCTACGCCGACCAGCCCCAACGCTACCGCAACTCGGCGGACAGCGAGGCGGTGGCGTTTTTGGCCTCTTGTATAGGCAGATAAACGTCGCTGTAGATATGCGATTAGGCTCTTGAGACCAATCGTAAGGAAATAAACGATCTAACCCGCTTCAAATAAACCCTGCTGGGGTCTCATCGGCCGTCGACGCCAGCGAGCGCAGCAAATCATCCGCCTCCGTGCCCTGCGCAAATCTGAACCCAAGCATTTCGTCACACGCCAGAACATTCGCGAGCGCGTCACGCAACTGCGCCTCTGTCGGCGCGTCGCGCAGCAGTTTGTGGGCGGGCAATAGCACGTCAGCGGGGACGCCTTGAGCACTTGCCACGTCGATCACGGCAAACAGGATAAATCGCAGGCGGACTTCGCGATCAGTAGGCCAAACCGTTTTGCGCTTTCCCAAGGTAGGCACTCATCGTTAAGAAAAGTCCGAGGCTATTGCCGACCGTGGGTATGTTTCAAGCAAAGGGGGGCAAGATAGGCCGTTTCCCACATATGAAAGGGAAATGCCGCACCGCATGATCGGTCCCGCATCACTGCACGGGCAAAAAATTCATCAGCAGCAAGCTCTGCGCGTAATTGAGTGCAACGCGCCGGTAACGCTCGTCAAGCATCTGGGCAAGCAGGTCGAGGCGCGCAACCACTTTGCCGAACTCAACGGCGAAACTGAGGTTGCTGCCCTCCTCCGAGATTTCATTGGAAAACAGCAGCAACACGCCATTGGCGTCCTGACGCTGGCTGAGCAGCCAGGTGGCTTTCTCGATATTGCGCGCGGCATTGCTGACAAATTGCGGGTTGATCGAGTCGGTGACATAAAACTGCGTGCGCCCACCGTGTGCAGTCACCAGCATGCTGCCGATGGCATAGATAAACGCCCCGACCCGGTCGCCGCGAAACTCCGGGCTCAGCGAATAGCTCAAGGCCACCAGGTCACGACGGTCCCCCAGAGCAGGCAGCGGTTGCCGGTTCTCGATGGCCCGGCGAATTTCCCGCGCGGCACTCACGGCATCGGTATAACCCGATTGGCGCCACTGGTTGGGGTTGCGCAGGTAGAGCTTGTTCATCAGCACGTACAGGCTTTGCAGGTTGTCGCGCATGCTCAGGGTTGCCATGCGGTCGACGCTGGTCTGAAAAAACTCATCGGGCTTGCCATCGCGCAACTGCCTGGCGATATCGCGGCCCTGTTGCTGGCTGCAGCCAGTGGCACAGAGCATAAACACCGCTGCGATCAGCAGCGGCCAGCGGGTGATAAAAGCAATTGACGTTCGATCCATCGGCACCGGGTCTGGCTGCTGTCCACGCGCAGAATGAGCGCGGTCGTGACAGGGATAGATCAGAAGAATGAAAAAAAGTGCGGCGCACCGGCCTGGATCAGCAAAGGCCTACAGGCTAAAAGCATGCGCAGTGGTGCAATCCTGTCGAATTCTTGCCTGATCCTCCGAGTTGTCGATGACTGGATCGATAGCTGTTGCGCCGTGGTCTAGAGTGCAACGATGGGCAACTTATAAAAAAAGCCACACCAACCGATGATCAGCAGGTGAACCATGCAATTACGTATCAACCAGAAATCCTACGAGGTCGATGCCGACGCCGATACGCCGCTGCTCTGGGTGATCCGTGATGACCTGGGGCTGACCGGCACCAAATACGGCTGCGGCCTGGCCCAATGCGGCGCCTGCTCGGTGCTGGTGGACGGCAACGTGGTGCGCTCGTGCGTCACGCCAGTGGCGGGTGTGGTTGGCCACGAGATCACCACCATCGAGGCGATCGAAGCCGATGACGTGGGCAAGCGCGTGGTCGCGGCCTGGGTCGAGCATCAGGTGGCGCAATGCGGTTACTGCCAGTCCGGGCAAGTGATGGCCGCCACTGCGCTGCTCAAGCACACCCCGGCGCCCAGCGATGCGCAGATCGAGGCGGCGATGATCAACCTGTGCCGCTGCGGCACCTATAACGCCATTCGCACAGCGGTGCATGACCTGGCCGTTCAGCCCGCCCGGCAGGAGAGCGCCTGATGAACACGCGCAACGCCGTCCTCGACACGCCATTGGGCGAACCGATCAACCTGTCCCGGCGCCGCTTCCTGGCCAGCACCGCCGTGGGCGCGCTGGTCATTGGCTTCGGCCTGCCGCTGGGCACGCCCAGGGCCTACGCCGCCACGCCCGACGCGGCAGAACGCGGCACCCAGGTGCCGGCGTTTTTAGAGATTCACCCTGATGGCACCGTGCGTTTGCTCAGCCCCTTCATGGAAGGCGGCCAGGGCACTCACACCGCCATGGCGCAGATTGTCGGTGAAGAGCTGGACGCCGATCCCGCCACCTTCATCGTCGAGGCCGCGCCGCCCGGCGATGCGTATGTGGTGATGGAAAACGGCATGCGCATCACCGGCGGCAGCATGTCGGTGCGCATGAGTTACCCGACCATGCGCCGCCTCGGCGCCCTGGCCCGCGCGATGCTGCTGCAGGCCGGCGCCGAGCAGCTTGGCGTGCCGGTCGCGCAACTGACCACAACACCCGGCCGCGTGGTGCATGCCGCCTCCGGCCGCTCGCTGGGCTACGGTGAGCTGGCCGGGCGCGCCCTGGACATGCCAGTGCCCGACCCGGCCACCATCACCCTGCGCGACCCGAGCCAATTCCGCTGGATTGGCAAGCCGGTCAAACGCCTGGATGCCTACGACAAATCCACCGGCAAGGCGCAATACAGCATCGACTTGAAAGTTGACGGCATGCTCCACGCCGCCGTCCAGCACGCGCCGCGCCTGGGCATGACCGTGGGCAGCCTGCGTAACCAGGCGCAGGTCGAAGCCATGAAGGGCGTGCACTCGGTGCATCAACTGCCCGGCGCCGTGGCCGTGGTGGCCGAGCGCTGGTGGCACGCCAAGCGCGCGGTGGAGGCGATCCAGGTGGAATGGCTGGAAGCCGCTGCAGATTCGACCGTACGCGCGATGCCGGCGGATTTTTCCAGCGACAAGTACCGTGACTTCCTCGCCGCCCAGCAAGGCCCCACCCGCGACGATGAAAATGAAGGCGATGTAGCCGGCGCGCTGGCCAACGCCAAAACCAAAGTCGAAGCCACTTACCATAACCAGTACGTCAACCACGCCCAGCTGGAGCCGCCGTCGGCCCTGGCACGCTTCAACCCCGACGGCACGCTGGAGGTGTGGCTGCCGAACCAGGCGCCGGATATGTTCCGCGCCGATATCGCCAAACGCACCGGCCTCGACCCGGCGAAGATCACCCTGCACTCACCGCTGCTGGGCGGTTTTTTCGGCCGGCACTTTTTGTATGACTCGGCAAACCCTTACCCGCAGGCCATCGCGCTGGCCAAGGCAGTCGGTCGCCCGGTCAAGCTGATCTGGAGCCGTGAAGAGGAGTTTCTGCGCGATGTGCTGCGCCCGGTCGCCGTGGTCAAGTTCCGCGCTGCGCTGGACGCGCAAGGGTTGCCGGTAGCCATTGAAGCGGTGAGTGCCACCGAAGGCCCCAGCGAAGCCATCGCCGGTAAACAGGGCGACAAAATCGACCCCACGGCCCTCGAAGGGTTGTCGGGCAAAAGCTACGCGATCCCCAACAAGCGCATTGCGCAGATCTACGTCAAAGGCCCGACCATGCTCGGCTACTGGCGCTCGGTGGGCAATTCGCTGAATGACTTCTTCTATGAAGCCTTCCTCGATGAGCTGGCCGACAAAGGCGGCCAAGACCCCTACGAGCTGCGCCTGCATTTGCTGCGCGATAACCCGCGGCTGACTACGCTGCTGAAGGCGGTGGGCGAGTTGTCCGGTGGCTGGAAGCGTGGCCCCTACACCGCCGAAGACGGCAGCCGCCGTGCACGCGGCGTGGCCATGGCCTCACCGTTCGGCTCCCACGCTGCGGTGGTCGCCGAAGTGTCGATCGAAAACGGCCAGGTCAAGGTGCACCACATCTGGGAAGCCATCGACCCGGGCAGCATCGTCAACCCGGCGATTGTTGAAGCGCAAGTGAATGGCGCGGTGGCCCTGGGCTTGTCGCAAACCTTGCTGGAGGAAGCGGTGTACGTGGACGGCAAACCACGGGCGCGCAACTATGACCTGTACCCGATCCTGCCTATGTCGCGCATGGCGCAGGTGCACGTCAAGATCGTCGAGAGTGGTGAAAAAATGGGTGGCATCGGCGAACCGCCGTTACCTGCAGTGGCGCCGGCCGTGGCCAATGCAGTCGCGCACCTGACCGGCCAGCGCATTCGTAGCCTGCCTTTGAGCCGATACACTTTCGCCTGACCGACAAGGAACGCGCATGAACAACCAACGATTGGCTAGAACCGCAGGCTGGCTGGTGCTGGCTGGCGCGGTCGCCGCAGGCGTACTGGCCTGGTACGTGACCCGCGAGCCCGCCTCGCCTTTTGATCAACAACCTGCCGCCAAAGCCGACCCGGCACTGGTCAGCCGCGGCGAGTACGTCGCCCGCGTCAGCGACTGCGTGGCCTGCCACAGTTTGCCGGGCAAGGCACCGTTCGCCGGCGGCCTGGAGATGGCCACGCCGTTGGGGGCAATTCACGCCACCAACATCACGCCTGACCGCAACACCGGCATTGGCGCCTACACGCCGGCCGACTTCGACCGCGCGGTGCGCCACGGCGTCGCGCCGGGTGGGCGCAGGCTTTACCCGGCCATGCCCTACCCGTCTTACGCCAAGCTCAGCGATGACGACATGCGTGCGCTGTACGCGTTTTTCATGCAAGGCGTGGAGCCGGCCAATCAGCCCAACATCGAAAGCGGCATTCCCTGGCCGCTGAACATGCGCTGGCCCATCGCCCTGTGGAACGGCGTGTTCGCACCCACCGCCACCTACGCGGCCAAACCCGCCCAGAACGCGCTGTGGAACCGTGGCGCCTACATCGTCCAAGGCCCTGGGCACTGCGGCAGTTGCCACACGCCGCGCGGCCTGGCCTTTAACGAGAAAGCACTGGACGAGTCCGGCGCGCCCTACCTGGCCGGCGGCCTGCTCGATGGCTGGTATGCACCGAGCCTGCGCCAGGACCACAACACCGGGCTGGGCCGCTGGAGTGAGGACGAGATCGTGCGGTTCCTCAAGACCGGGCGTAACCAGCACGCGGTGGTGTATGGCTCGATGACCGAAGCGTTCAACAACTCGACGCAGTTCATGAGCGATGAGGATTTGAACGCCATCGCCCGCTACCTCAAATCCCTGCCCGGCGACCCGCAGCGCGACGGTTCGCCGTGGCAGTATCAGGCGGTCAACGCGGTTGCAGACGTACCGGGTGCCCACACCTACGCAACCCGCTGCGCTTCCTGCCATGGCCTGGACGGCAAGGGCCAGCCGGAGTGGATGCCACCGCTGGCGGGCGCCACCTCGGCACTGGCCAAGGAAAACGCGTCGGCGATCAACATCACGCTTAATGGCTCACAACGGATCGTGACCGCCGGTGTGCCGGATGCTTACCGGATGCCGGCGTTCAGGGAGCAGTTATCGGATGAGGAAATCGCGCAGGTGCTGACTTACGTGCGGGGTACGTGGGGCAATAACGGCGGTGCGGTCGATGCCGCGGCGGTGAACACGCTGCGCGGGCGTACGGACCCGGCGAGCAGCAGCCCGATCATTTTGCATATGCGCTGAGAGAGGGCTCCCACGCTCCCGCGTGGGAATGCAGCCCGGGGCGCGGTGTGCCCCCGGGCCTACCAACCGTACAAAAGAGTCCAAAGGACACCGCTGGCAGCCACTATCATCCCAAAATAATACGGCCACAACGCCCAGCGTTTGAGGGACAAAGGAACGGCCGCCAGTTCAGCCTCGGTTACTTCCCCTCTGTTGATATGAAATTTAGGCATCCCCAACAGTTCAGTGATCAGGAGCATGCGATGAAACCTGTCGATGTGCTTATTTCTGCCCCAAAAGCGTTTGTTGTCGCAGATCACCTTGTTCTCGCTGAAGTAGCTTTCCAGGGCCTCGAGCTTTGTGTACTCAGCGTATAGAGTGAGCCCCGAGAACACGAACACACCTGCACACATAAAAATTGCAAGGATGAGTTGAAAATCCATGCTTAAGCGCCCTCTGGTTGAAAGATCAAATCACCGTCGATCTCTTCGATCTTCCCGCCCAGAAACGCACCGCCAGTGCCGAATACGTTGCCGATCACTGCGCAGGCCAGCGCACCGTTTTCTTTAGCCGCGACGCCAGTGTCAAGCACCCGTGAGAATGCCGCCAGAAACGTGGTGCGTCCCGGGCTACCAGCCATACAAAATGGACCAAAGCATACAGCCGGCAAACCACACCATTCCAAAACGATACGGCCACAACGCCCAACGCTTTAGGGACAAGGGCACGGACGCCAGTTCAGCCTCGGTTACCTCCCCTCTTTTGATGTGAAATTTAGGCATTCCCAACAGGCCATTGATCACGAGCATGCGATGAAACCTGTCGATATGCTGATTTCTGCCCCAAAAGCGTTTGTTGTCGCAGATCACTTTGTTCTGGCTGAAGTAGCTTTCCAGGGCTTCGAGCTTTGTGTACTCAGCGTATATAGTCAGCCCTGCGAAAATCAGTGTCCCGGCAGCTAAAATGATTGCCAGGATGAGTTGAAAGTCCATGCTTAAGCCCCCTCTGGCTGAAAGATCAAATCACCGTCGATCTCTTCGATCTTCCCGCCCAGAAACGCTCCGAATTCTCCCGTTGCATTGCCCCCTGCGTACCCGCCCGCAGCTCCGCCGATCACTGCGCAGGCCAGCGCACCGTTTCCTTTAGCCGCGATGCCCAAAAGAACCCTACAGCCGCTACGGGCTACTGTTGCACCCAGCTTCCCTGCGCCATAAGCCCCCGCCACCCCTCCCATCAATTTCCCCGTCTCCACATATTTCGCCCGCCGACACTGCGCCTCCCGCCCCGCCACACACGCCTCCTTGATTTCCAGCCCAGCCACGCCCACGTCCAGTGCCAATCCCACATACGCGCCCTTGCCCAACCATTTCGACGTTTGCGCAATATCCCGCATCCGCTGCGCATACCCGGCGATCTCGCCCTTTTGCAGATAGCTTTTGGTAGAAATCCCCAACACCTTCTTCAGCGCCTGATTGCCCTGCAATCCGGTGCCAAATCGCGCCGCACCTTGCAGCTGGGTGTCCAGCAGCCCGAACAACGCCTTACGCTGGCGAAGAAACGCCTCACGGTCCAAACCAGTGTTTTTCAGGCGCTGATACAGCTGCTCAATCGCCTCCAGGGTCTGCGCCACTTCATCCAGATGCCGGGCCCACGCTGACGTCGCGCTGCCCACGCCCAACGAGCCGTACCCCAAAAAACTCTGTAGCAGGTCATAGTTATTGACCACTTGGGGTCCGGCGCCAGCGTCCAACTCCCGACGAATTGCCTCGGCCCGGCGTACCAGCCAGGCCTCTTCCATCGAACAGGTCACGCTGTAGGGATCGGGAACGATCACCAACTGCCCAGGCATCACCAGCCCAGGCCGCAGGTGCCTGTTCAGCACGTCGAAATGGTCGGAACGCTGCCGACTCTGGGCACTGCCCATCAACCGGAATTTCAAGCCGCTGTAGTCCGTGGTGCGGTCGTTGATATAGCCCTGCGCCATGCCTCACATCCCTGGATGCAATGAAGTTGGCGTCGGAATATAAGCAAGCGGATACGCCCCGCACACAAGCCTGGGTAGGCTGAGTGATATTTCAGAAGCTGCCTACGTCGCAGGGGAAAAGCACCTACAAAAAGCCATTCACCACCACCGTTGATGGGCGGGTTAGTGGCATTCAGTCATGGTTTTTGAAGGGCCAGCAGGGCGTGTCTCTTTAAATTGCAGGACGTTTCCTAGACAATTCCTGCCGCCTTGTGCCTGCTCGAATCGATGGCTAGTCTGCGGTCCGTCACTGCTTATCAGTGATCGGGTTTAGTCGCTCGGGTCTCATATGGCGCATGGTCCTCCGTGAAGTTTTATGGTGGCTGTGCGTAGGGCACCTCCGGGTGCGCCGGTTTTCCATGTGGCCGGTCGACTAACCTGCGTACAGCCGCCACCCTCGTTTAGTCGCGACGGATGTCAGCTCCAATCATGTGGAGTTACACCATGAAAAAAGTCGTCCCCGATCCACCCCACAACGCCACTAAAGACCGCGCCGACTTCAACCGCGCCATCGACCATTACCAGCCTACCCAAGGTATTCAAATCGAAGACCTGAGCTTCGAAGACGCCCTGCTCTACACTTCCAGCTTGCTCGACAGCGCTTCGGCCACAACACTCAATTGCAGTGAGCGACTGCCCAGCCCCGAGCGGGCGAAGATTCTGGCGGTGTGGCATTTGCTGGAAATGGCCAAGACCACCGTAGACCGCTCCATCGAGTGCCTGAACCCCACCAAATCGCCCGCCTGAATTCAGTAAAACTGTGGGAGCTGGCTTGCCTGCTCCCACATGAGTCCACCTTAAACTTCACTCGGGTATTGGCCGCCCACACACCCGCTAGGATTTAAACCGATCAGGCAAATATTCCTGCCTCTGCATCGCCTTCAGTACATCCGTCACCCCTGAAAGAAAGTACGCAAGCTCTTCCTTCGATTCACACACCGTCATGTCGGCAACCTGGGAATCGGTGCAGTGCTCCATCACAATTCTCATGCAATCGGCAAACACCATCAGCTCGCCCTCTGAGACCTTCAAATCAAACAGCGTGACGCTGGCAATACATTCCTTACTCAAAATATCCATAACACCCTTTCGCATGAATCAGCGGGCCAACCACCCCTCGGCCGGCCAGGCGCTCATTAAAGGCATGGGCGTGTACCTGCCGCTACGGTGCGCTCGCTTTTTTGCAGGCGGATATTGCTCAACAGAATTATAAGTCCATAATGGACAAATCAGTTTATCCGCGGAGATAGCCATGCCCAGCACGCCTCACGTGATCAACCAGGCCCAGGCCCACGAATTACTTGCGCAAATCGATGCGCCTCACATCCTGCGCAAGCTGTTCCGCGACCTGGCCGCAGGGCTTGCGGTACAGCCGGCGCAACAGCTGGTGGAGTTCCCGCAAGGCGCCGGCGACTTTATCAACTACCTGGGCGTGCTGGCCGAAGACGGGGTTTACGGGGTCAAGACCTCGCCCTACATCGTGCGCGAGCAAGGGCCGCTGGTGACCGCATGGACGCTGTTGATGTCGATGCGCACCGGCCAGCCTCTGTTGCTTTGCGATGCCGCCGAACTGACCACCGCGCGCACCGCAGCTACCACAGCGCTGGCGGTGGATGCGCTGGCACCGGCGGCCGCGCGGCGCCTGGCGATTATCGGCAGCGGCAAGGTTGCGCAGGCGCACGTGCGCTATGTGCAGAACCTGCGCGACTGGCAGCACATCAGCCTGTATTCGCCACGCCTTGGCCGCGCGAATGCCGACACCCTCGCCCACCTCAAGGGCCTGGACCCGCGCCTGACCCTCGCCACGAGCTGTGAAGCCGCCCTGGAAGACGCCGACGTCATCCTGCTCTGCACCTCCTCGGCAATACCTGTGATCGACCCGACACGCTTGCGCAAACCCGCGCTGATCACCTCCATCAGCACCAACGCGCCGCGCGCCCATGAAGTGCCGCCCGAATGCCTGGAGCACATGCACGTGTTCTGCGACTATCGCCAGACCACCCCAGGCGCGGCCGGTGAAATGCTGATCGCCGGCGAACGGCACGGTTGGGACAAGCGCACCATCGTCGGCGACTTGCCTGAGTTGCTCAGCGACATGGCGCAGCGCCCGGACTACGACCGCCCTGTGTTTTTTCGCTCCATCGGCCTGGGCATGGAAGACATTGCACTGGCCAATGCCCTGTATCAGATCCAGCGCTAACCGCCTTTTGAGGAAACGATCATGAACTCTGCAGACTTCATCATTATCGGCGGCGGCATTGCTGGCGCCTCTACCGGTTTCTGGCTGGCGCAGCACGGCAAGGTGCTGGTACTGGAGCGCGAAAACCACCCGGCCTATCACTCCACCGGGCGCTCGGCAGCCCTCTACACCGCCGCCTATGGCACCCCGCAAGTGCGCGCGTTGACCCTGGCGAGCCGTGAATTTTTCGACAACCCGCCGCCTGGCTTTTGCGAACATCCACTGCTGACGCCCCGCGGTGAAATGACCGTGGATTTCATTGGCGACCCGGTGGAACTCAACAGCCAATACCTGAGCGCCAAGGCCACCGTGCCGCAAGTCGAGCGGCTGAGTGCCGACGAGGCTTGTGCACGCTTGCCAATCCTGCGGCGGGAGAAAGTCCATGGCGCGATCTTTGACCCTACCGCCAGCGACATCGATACCGACGCCCTGCACCAGGGCTATTTGCGCGGCATCCGTCGCAACCACGGCGACGTGCGCACCGACAGCCACGTACTGGGCTTGAGCCGTGACGCCGACGGCCTGTGGCATGTGCGCACCCAGGACGCGACCTACACCGCCCCAGTCATCATCAACGCCGCCGGCGCCTGGGCTGATCATATCGGCGGGCTGGCCGGCGCGGCGTCCATCGGCCTGCAACCCAAGCGCCGCTCGGCGTTTATCTTCGCCGGGCCCGAGGGTGTGGACACCCACCACTGGCCGATGCTGGTGGCGCTGGACGAAGCCTTCTACATGAAACCCGACGCCGGGATGTTCCTGGGTTCACCGGCCAACGCCGACCCGGTCGAGCCACAGGATGTGCAGCCTGAGGAGCTGGACATTGCCATGGGCATTTACCAGATCGAAGAAGCCACCACCCTGACCATCCGCCGCCCGACCCGCACCTGGGCCGGCCTGCGCAGCTTTGTCCACGACGGTGATTTGCTCTCGGGGTTCGATCCGCAGGTTCCGGGGCTGTTCTGGGTGGCGGCGCAAGGCGGCTATGGCATCCAGACGTCACCGGCCATGGGCCAGGCGAGCGCGGCCCTGGTGCGCGGTAACCCGTTGCCGGAGCCACTGACGCGGTTCGGCCTGGACGCTGGTATGCTCTCGCCCGTCCGCCTGGAGCCGCATTGATGAACACCGCCGAGCAAGAAAAAGTCATGCAGAATTTTCGCGCGATCGCCGATGCGATCGCCACGCTGTTCTTCCCCCATGCCGAAGTGGTGCTGCATGACTTGCGCACGCAAAAGGTCGATTACATCGCCAACAACCTGTCCAAACGCGCTATCGGTGACGACTCGTCGCTGGAGGACATGCTCAGCGATGACGTCAGCGAAGTGAACATCGGCCCGTACGAAAAGCTCAACTGGGACGGTCAGAAAATCCGCAGCCTGAGCACCGTGCTGCACGACCACAAAGGGCGCCGGCTTGCCGTGCTGTGCATCAACCTGAATATCTCGCTGTTCGAAAACGCGAAGGCGGCGCTGGACCTGTTTCTGTCGCCGAGCAAGCTGATCCCGCAGCCGGATTCGCTGTTTCGCGATGACTGGCAGGAACGGATCAACACCTTCCTGCATGCGTGGATGCGCGAACGCCAGTTGAGCCTGAATCTGCTGACGCGCGACCACAAGCGCGAGCTGGTATTGGCGCTGCATGCCGAAGGCGCGTTCAAGGGCAAGAGCGCGTCCAACTATGTGGCGAATGTGCTGGGCATGGGACGGGCGACGGTTTACAAACACCTCAAGGAATTGAAGGGCTGACCCGTCGCACGAGCCGGCGTGCCGGCCCCTGCGGGGAGTCGGCACGCCGGCTTGAGGCGTCAGTCGCCGTAGATGTCGGACTTGAAATACTGCTGTGAAATCTTCTGGTACTCGCCATTGGCGCGGATACCGTCGATGGCCGCGTTCAGCTCGCCGACCAGTTCGGTATTGCCTTTGCGTACCGCAATCCCGGCGCCCTCGCCCACGTATTTCGGGTCCTTGAGTTCAGGGCCGACAAAGGCATAGCCCTTGCCACGTGGCATCGACAGAAAATCGCTCAGCGGGATGGTGTCGGCAAAGATCGCATCGAGGCGCCCCGACGCCAGGTCCATGTAGATTTCTTCGTTGTTGCTGTAGCGCTTGACGTTGATGCCCTTGGGCTCGAACACCTCGGTGGCATAACGGTCGGTGGTCGTGGCGCGCTGCACACCGACGGTCTTGCCCTTGAGGCTGGCGTACTGGTCATCCACGGCTGCGCCGTCCTTCATCACCAGGCGTGAGGAGGTGAAATAGTATTTGTGGGTGAAGTCCACCGACTTCTTGCGGTCTTCATTGATGGTCATGGACGACAGGGCCATGTCGATTTTCTTCACTTTGAGGGAAGGAATCAGACCGTCGAATTCACCCTCGACCCACACGCATTTGACTTTCATCTGCGCGCACAAGGCGTTGCCGATGTCGTAGTCGAACCCGACGATCTTGCCATCCTGGGTCTTGGAAGCGAACGGTGGGTACGCCGCCTCAATGCCGATGCGCAAGGTTTTTTCGGCCGCCAGCACATGGCTGGAAGCGAGCAGGCTGAGGGCCAGGGCGGTGATAAGCGTGTGTTTCTTCATGATTGAGGTCTCGCAAGTTATTGTTGGTTTGGCAAGCGTGAAGAAATAAAAGCAGGGTTGACGCATTTTTTTGTACTTATAATTCCATACTGGACTTTTACGTATAGCACGTCAATCCGCCTTCCCTTCAGGAAAAAAACGCCCGCCTCCATCGTTCCTAAACAAAACCTCCCATGAAACTGTATCTGGGTTGCGCACAATAACGCCGCGCGCTGCAAGTGCAGCTGGCACTCAAACTAACCTGTTGCTGTTGGACGTGCTGAAGCGGCACGTGGGTGGCTGGCAGGTACTGGCGGGTGACTGCGCCGATGAACAATGGGCTGATCGTGGCGCAAATCATCATCGATGAGAGGCCTATGACCCTGCTGTTGCGTGTGGACCACGCGCGCGACCTGCTCCGGCGGACACGGCAAAGCAGCCTGTAATCAGACTGCGATACGGGGCATGACCACAGCGACTAAAGCCCGTCGCCCTCACAACACAAGCAGCGCCTCATGCAATTGAATGCACGGTGTAGCGCCCTCGGCACGCCGGCTGTGCAGCCAGTCACGCGTCTTGGCAATATCGAAGATCTGGCCGTTGTCCATCAACGCCAGGATCAGTTCGTCTGCCACCCGATAACGCCCGCAGTCCGGGCAGTCGCGTTCTTCCCAGGGGCCGTCACAGGAAACCCGTTCGGCCACTCCCACACAAATGAGGCAATTCATCGCGATCACCCTTTTTATCATTGTAAGCGGTGCAGTCCAGGCTGCTCGCGACAGCCCGGACCCTCACGGGGTTTACTGGCTTTCCTGTGACTTGCCTTCCTGCATCTGCACCGAGGACTTGCTACCGCTGGTGTTGCCCTTGGTGGTGTTATTGGCGCTGTCAAAACAGCCGTGCAGCATCAACACACTGCACAGCCCCAAGCATCTATATAACGTCTTCATCATCGTTTACCTGTTAGTGAGGTGGGTGAAAGCGCAAGGCCTTGCCAGGCGTCAGACTGTTATCGGTCCACACATGATTTATCTGGCCGGAGCGCAGCCGCGCTCGTTCAACTATTAGGCTCAATAGCTGACGAGTGGTTAGGACGTTACGCGGGTTAAAAAAATTGAATCATTCATCCCAACCGCCCTCTTCCTATTTAAGGGTCTGGCAATTAAGGAAGCGGGTTTGAGTGATCTGGATTGGGTGCAGTGGCCAGCAATGCTGGTCACGGTTCTGGCGGCATGGCTGATCGGCTCTCAGCGCCCCTCGCGCAGAATGGCGGGGTTCGTGTGCTTTTGTTTGAGCAATATTCTGTGGGTTGTCTGGGGCGCTTACGCTGATGCCTATGCGCTGATCGTGCTGCAGATCTGCCTGGGCTTGATGAACCTGCGCGGGTTTAAAAAGAACTTCCAGAATCAGTGATCCGGGTCATTCGGACGCCCGGTGTGTGCGCTGATTCTTCCTGAAGCCGCGCGCGTTCATGCCCAGCAGCGTGCACTCGAGCACGATCAACGCATAGGCATTCGCGTGCCAGCCCCAAGCCACCCATAAGGCGTTGCTGAGGATGAAGCCCCAAAACGCGAACATGCGCCGGCGAGGCCGTTGAGAGCCGATGAACCAGGCCGAGATCACCGTCACGACCATCGCGGGCCATTGCACCCAGTCGATAAGCACCCGAGGTCACCCGGCCCCAAGCGTGACGTTTGCACTCGCGCAGGGCTCGCTCACCACGTGGCCCGTGCCAGGCATGAGCGAAGCCAGGTATTCGCCGAACCCGCCGCGACATTTGTAGTCACGCCGCGCACTGGTGATCACCGGGTTGGTGGCCGTCCACGCAATCCGCGCGCCGGTCCTTTCCAGGTCAGCCACCAGGCGCACGTCCTCGTGGGCAACCAGATGCTGAAACCCACCGGCGTTGCGATAGGCGTCTGCACTCAGGCCCAGGTTGGCGCCATGGATATGCCGATGGTTTTCGACAAACTGATAGAGGGCGAGGTATCGAGAGCGTGCGACTTCGTCGTACTCGCTCCAGCTGTCCACTTCGACGGTGCCGCACACCGCGTCGGCGCCGAACGCGAGCTGGCGCACCAGCCAATCCTGCGGCACGAGCGTATCGGCATCGGTGAAGGCCAGCCATTGGGCACCGGCCTCCAGCAGCTGCTCTGCGCCGACCGCCCTGGCCTGGCCGACGTTTCTAAAGCAGACGTCAAGCGTTGCCACGCCCAGTGCGTTCGCCCGCGCGCCGGTTTGGTCCGAGCAGTCGTCCAGCACCACGAGGACCTCGACGCGCTGGTTTTGCAACGCCGGATGTTCAATGGCAAGCAGTACCGAAGCCAGGCAATCACTGATGTGCCTTTGCTCGTTATGGGCAGGTATCACAATCCCTATCATTGACGTTCCCTCTACCTGGCGAAGTGTCTCCAGCTATCGACACCTCGCTTATCACGAAGGTTTAAAGTTTCTGGAACGTCCTTAGGCCGTGGCCGCTCAGATAGTTTATCGGCGCGCCACGCTGGCGCTCAGCGGCTTTGCACTGTTATTGCGTGCAGGAGAACACGGCATGAAAAACGCGCATCCATCGGCAGGCACGGTCAAGACCTTGCTGCTCGAACGCAACGGCTGGGTGCCGAACAACCCGCGCTTGCCGGTGATCATTTACCCAGACGCCATCCCCGTAACAGGACGTGATCCGGCGGCGCTGTTTGAACAGACGTTTTCGGCAAACGGCTGGCCGCCACAATGGCGGGACGGGGTCTACGACTACCATCACTACCATTGCGAAGGGCATGAGGTATTGGGCGTCGCCCGTGGTGATGCTCGCCTGATGCTCGGCGGGCCCAATGGCCATGTGGTGTCGGTGAAGCCAGGCGACGTGTTGCTGCTTCCGGCCGGTACCGGTCACTGCAATCTCGGTTGCAGTGAAGACTTTCAGGTGGTTGGCGCCTACCCGCCCGGCCAGCACGCAGATATAGGCCGCGAGGCACCGAGCGACGCGCAGCTGCAGAGCATTGCCGGCCTGGCGTTTCCACAGCACGACCCGGTTCAGGGCGACGCGGGCGCCGTGTGTGCACATTGGTCTGCCTTGCGCGCAACTATCGAATGAACAGCAGGGTCAAAAATCGACACCGTTGAATTCGCAGTCACCACAGAAGGTAGCCCGTTATGTCCTACGATTATCAAGGTATTGCCAGCGTCATTACTGCATCACGTCACCTGGGAACCGGCTCAGACGAACACCTCAATGAGTCGGTGAACATCCAATTGACCAGCAGCGGCAAGCCGACGATTGCGCGCCTGAGCTTCGACAAGCCCCTGCAATGGCCCGGTCACCCCAACTTTGTCGCGGTCAACCTGCCGGACGGCACCTCGATTGGCGGCGTCATTATGGAAATCGAAAGAGCGAATGACGGCCCGGGTTGGGTGACTTTTACCGTGGACGACTGACACGTGCGAGTGTCGCCAGCACGGCCATCGAATTGTCAGACAACTTTTTTGAATCTTCTTTGACGCCAAATATCTGTACTTCATGAGCAACAGGAGGCCTCATGAAAGCGAGCGATCTATTTACCATCGAGTATCAGCTTCACGGGGTGCCGAAGTCTTTCATCGTTCGCGCGCCGCAGATGGACAACGCCCAGGCCTGGCACTGGGCCAGCTGCGACGCCGGCGTCGCAGTGATACCCAAATTTGGCCAGAACACGCTCAAGCGCGTTTCCAAGCCGATGGCCGAGCAATATGGAATTACTCATGTGCGCTGGAACAGCGCGGCAGAGATTCAATGGATGGAGGAACTCAAGCAATGACCCGTCAAACCCTTCAATACTCCACGAGACAGGCGTGGGATGACCAAATCGCGCACACCACCGAGATGTTTTTCGAAGCCGATCGACTCGAAGCGGCGGCCTACAACATCATCGAATCCTACAGCGGTGACACGGCGACCTGGGCACGCTTCAGCCAGGCCAAGCAGACCGCCGACAGACAACGCGCCGCCGCGCATCAAGAATGGATGCGAATACAGCGGGTGATGCGCAACTAGTCAGCCGCCAGCCCTGTCACGGCAGGGCTGGCTTGCTGGCCTCATACACCCGACTCTGGATCCTTCGACGGGCCGCCGAGGGCAACCGCGCCTTGATTGACATCAGGCTCCCAGGGCCGGGCGACATTCGGGTCTTCTGATTTGTCATTTCGTTTCGCCGTCTCGGGGCGTACTTTCTGCCCGGTAGGGGCGCCTTCAGGTCGCTTCAACTGATCGCCCATGCAGCCTCCTCAATCGCTCACGTGCAGGACAACCTTGCCGTGCACATGCCCGTTGGCCAGAAAGTCTAATGCCTCTACTGCCGCCGCCAGCTCAAACTGCCTGGCGATATAGACCTGCACATTGCCCGCCTCGATCAACCCGGCAATCTCGGTCAACTCTTCGCCGCGCGGCGCCGCCGTAAACCGCGTACCGGTCTTGCCCGCGGCCTGCGGATGATGGGCATCGGGCTGGGTCAGGGTCGACACCAGCCGCCCGCCCTCGCCCAGCACCTGCCATGAGCGCGCTTGCGTATCGCCGCCAATCAAGTCGATGACCAGGTCAAAGTCCTGGCAGATGTCTTCGAAACGCTCGGTCTTGTAGTCAATCGCACGGTCCACGCCCAGCTCACGCAAAAACGCCAGGCTGTCGGTGGATGCCGTGGCGTAGACCTGCGCGCCCTTGACCTTGGCAAATTGAACGGCGAAGTGCCCCACACCGCCGGTGCCACCGTGGATCAGGACCTTTTGCCCCTGCTCGATGTGGCCATGCTCCACCAACGCCTGCCAGGCGGTATGGCCCGCCAGTGGCACACCGGCGGCGACCGGCCAATCGAGCGCGGCCGGAATGCGCGCCAGATGCGCGGCAGGCACGCGGGCGTATTCGGCGTAGCCGCCATCGGCGCCGATCATTGCAAAGACCCGGTCGCCCGGTTTGAAATCACTTACACCCTGCCCGACCTTCTCGACCACACCGGCCACTTCGCGGCCCAGGGTCAACGGCAGTTTGTCTTGCTTGACCTCGGGGTATTGGCCCTGGCGAATCTTGTAGTCCACCGGGTTGATACCCACAAAAAAATTCTTCACGAGCACTTCGCCCGTTTTCGGTTCCGGCACTTCGACATCGCGTAGCTGCATGACCTCGGGGCCGCCGAACCGCTCAATCCTGATTGCTTTCATGCCACACCCCTCATTGTCTTTTCAGAACACACAGGGGTGTGGAGGACTGTCGGCAACCCGGGGTTCAGTGGGTGTTGGTTTATGCAGACCAACGGTTCGGTCTGCCCTGCGAAAGCGCCTACGCGTTTTGCTCCGCATAGGCGCTTTGTGTGAGGGTTATTTACAGCCGATACGGCCCGGCAACTGGCCCTGCTTCGCCTTCAGCGCAGCCTGCACCGGCTGCGGCAAATTGCTCCAGAAGGTCAGCCCCGAACGCTCTTCGATTTGGTTCACGGTGACCTGGTAGTCGCAGAAGTTGGCGCCTTTGGGCGTCTCCTGGTTCATCACAAACGATGCGTACACACCGTTTTCGGGCGAGCTGCCGACAAAGATGATTTTCCAGTAGCCACTGGGAATGGTGTGCACTTTGTTTGTGCCCGGCAGCGTGCCGACAAAATGCTCATACAGCGGCCCGGTGGTGACATACACCTGGTCGACGCCCGCCTGCTTGCTGAGGTTGCGCTCCTGATCTTCAAGATGCGCCCAGGGCCCCTGGTTGAGGTCGGACTTCTGCGGGGTGATGTTGGACAAATAATTGAGCGTCTGCCAGTCAGGCACGCCCGCCATGGAGGCGAGGTTGGCCTGATGGCCACGGTCGACTTTGAGCGCGACATTCGCGCCGTTGTAATCCACCGGGTCGAGCGTTTCCCCGGCCGGAATGTCCGGATCCGTCTTCCAATCGCGCGGGCGTCCGCTCGCCGGGGTGTCCTTGGTGATTTTGTACGAGACCCAGTTGGCAAACTTGGTCGAGCCGTTGTTGTTCAGCGTGTAGGCCTGACGTTTCAACGTCAGAGGGCTGCCGCCGGCCGGACAGCCCACCGCGCAGTTGTCGAACTGCAACGCTTGCTGTGGCTGTGGCTGTGGCTGAGGCTGGGCAATGACTGCCGATTCGCGGTTTCTATCCGGTGTGGTACAGGCGGCAACGAGCGGGATCAACAGAAACGCGAGGTGCTTGAACTTCATACTTCCTTGCATGGTGTAGCTCCTTGGGTGAATCAATGACAGAGGTCAATGGAAAGCCGACCGTTGCGATTCCATCGCGGGTCGACATAAACATTAAACCACTTTAAACATTTCAATATGAGGAAGGCTTTCAGGTCGTTTGAAAAAACGGATTCGACATTGCCTTACCAGGCGTTGAGGTCATTCAACGCGGCCTAGCAAAAAACAAGGTGGCCATCGAGGCGATGGGCTCAGAGGTGAATAGCGATGCAGGCGGGATTTTCGGCTGGTCATCCTGTTATCGACTGCCGTGGATGGGTTGATGGCGTTCATTAAACGGACGCTGCAACGCAGGCCGTTTTTTGCAGGGAGCCCTGCGTGATGGGATGGCAACTCGGGATTGGCGCGCGGCCTTTTGAGCCGCCGCCTTTATCGAAGACAAACCCGCGTGAAGAAGCTAGGGCATAAAGCCCTAGCAGGTATCACTTTTTCTTTTTCGGCGATTTCTCTGACTTCTCGGTTTTTTCTGACTTCTTCGCCTTTTCTGGCTTGCTATCCGCTTTTTTTACAGACTTCTTTGGTTCGGCTTTTACAGATTTCTTCGGTTCGGCCTCTTTTTTCTTGTCTTTCTTCTCGGAAGACTTTGAAAGAGCCGATGCTGCTGCGGATTTTTTTGCGGGTGAGGACTTTTTGTCTTTCAATTCCTTGCTGGCTTTCGAAGCGTCACCTTTGCTTTTCTTCTCGTCTTTAGCCACGTTGCCCACCTCTCGGAGTATGCCGATATTGGCAAATCGCCTGTGCAATTCGTCACAAGCTAATCGTTAGGTAAGCGTGTTCAGCGGCGGTTCAAATTTTTGCTGTGTCGAAATCGACTGACCGATTGGGTGTCGCCTTTGCAGATCCAGGTTTTCCGCAATCTTGTATCGGGACCGTACGGCACAACGGCGAGCAATCCCTTCTGGTTGGCAACAGGCGTGGTGTGAACGCCCCCGTCGCCGACGAAATAATGAACGCGTGGCGGCCTCACGTTTCAGAACGGTATGCGCCAAGCTTTGATTGACGGGAGATAGGCAATGGGGGTCGCGTTAGAGCGGCCCGCTGATGATGAACGAATTGAAAAAACAATGACCGCTTAATCTCAAACCGCCAACGAACTACCCGTCACGAACATTACAGCTATCAACCTGGAGACACGCCATGCGACCTCAAACATCTTTTATATTCGACCTCGATGGCACGCTCACCGACAGCGTTTACCAAAACGTGGCGGCGTGGAAAGAGGCACTTGATTCCGAGGGCATCCCGCTGGCTATGTGGCGTATCCATCGCAAGATCGGCATGAGCGGAGGGCTCATGTTAAAGACCCTGTCGCGTGAAACGGGTGTAACCATTACTGCAGCGCAAGGCGCGACGTTAAGTAAAAAACATGCCGCTGCCTACGAGGCCCTCAAAGGCCAGATAACGGCACTTCCAGGTTCAGTCGAGTTATTAAAAACACTGACTGAAGAAAATAAACAGTGGTGCATCGCCACCAGCGGCGGTTTGTCTACTGCCAAGATTAATTTAGAAGCGCTTGGCTTGGATATTAACGAGATCAATATAATCACCCGCGACGATGTTAAATACGGCAAGCCGGATCCAGATCTTTTCCTTGCCGCAGCGCGCAAGCTCAACGTGCCGATTGAGGATTGTGTGGTAGTGGGAGATGCCATATGGGACATGCTTGCGGCAAGGCGTTGCAAAGCGACAGGCGTCGGCTTGCTTTCCGGAGGCTACGATATCAGCGAGCTTGAAAGAGCCGGAGCGCTGAGGGTGTACGAGGACCCGCAAGATCTTTTGCAGCATTTAGAGGAAGTCGCCTCCAGGCCGTGATTTCCCACAACCATCCAGGTTTTTAACAGCCGTATGACGCTGCCCGATGGATATCCAAAGCGCTGTAATCGAATGGTGTGCCAAAACCCTATTCAAGCAGCCCGGCAGGCACACAATGAAATCGACTGAAGGGACTCTCCAATGAGCGCAAACTGCAAACCCTATGGGATCAACACGCTGTGCGCGGCGGTGTTGGCTCCATTGCTCGCCGCCTGTGCGGGCAACAACTCGCCCTCTAACGTTGTTGCGCCGGGGGATACCAAATCGCCCACTACGCAGTCTCTGGATGCAGGCGCTGCACTGCTTCAATCACGCCCGCCGATAGACGCATTGAATGCGTACCTGGATGGCTTCCATTTTTATAACGGCCATATGGATGCCCAGATGGAGGCCCACCATTACTGCGCCATCCTCAACGAGGAAGTCATCCAGTGTGTGATCTACGATGGCAATCGCAAGGACGCCAAACTGATGGGGGTCGAGTACATCATCAGCGAACAATTGTTTGCCGGTCTGCCCAAAGCCGAGCAAGCGCTTTGGCACAGTCATGTTCACGAGGTGAAATCAGGTCAGCTCATAGCGCCCGGCATCCCTGAAGTAGCCGAGCATGCACTGATGGAAAAGCTCGTCCATACCTATGGCAAGACGTGGCATACCTGGCATACCGATCTCATTAAAGACCTGCCCCTGGGCGTGCCTCAGCTCATGATGGGTTTCACAGCAGATGGGCAGGCAGACCCTCAGATGGTTGCAGATAGGGACCGTCGATTCGGCGTCGATAGCGCGCAAAAGAAGAACGCGCGAGTGGACATACCGGCCCCCGCCGTTGCGCCAGGCGCGGATGGGTGGCGTCAGGGCAAGGTTTTCCAGATCGTTGATCCGACGAACACGCCGCATCAGCACTGACGTCATCGCGCATTAAACGCCAATAAGAAAAAGGCGCTCCGAAGAGCGCCTTAAAGGGAATTATTGCAGGCTTACTTGACGCTGGTCTGGCTTGCCGGCGGTACCGATCTGGATGCGTTTTGGCTTGGCTTCTTCGGGAATCACTCGAAGCAGCTCGATTGCCAACAGACCATGGGTGAGCGATGCACCCTGCACCTCGATATGGTCAGCCAGCCGGAAGGACAAGCGGAACGCCCGCTGCGCAATCCCTTGGTGAAGGTAAGTCACCTTCTCGTCGTTTTCACGTTTTCCACCAGAAACGTTCAATACGCCATTTTCAACCTGAATGTCTATGTCCTCCTCAGTAAGGCCCGCCACTGCAATCACGATGCGGTATTGATCATCACCGTGTTTCTCGACGTTATGAGGTGGATAGGTGTTACCGGCCTCGCTACGAAGCGCCGATTCAAACAGGTCGTTGAAGCGATCAAAACCCACAGACTGACGAAACAGAGGGGCCAAAGAGAGAGTAGTAGCCATAGCAAAATCTCCTGAGTTTTCTCCAAGTGATTTAAGACGCGACCCGTTTGCGGCATCGCGTAAAACCGAAAATAGGTACTACCAAAACATTTTCAAGGGCATCTCGAAAAAAATTTTCCAACTCAAAATCTAGGGTGAAAGCCTTGCGCACAGCGTGCCGCGCAGGCGCAGGTCTGAACCGATTTTCTCTCGCCAGAACGCGCCTGCAGCGAGTGAATGCGTCAGCTGCTTGAGGGCAGCGCTTACTACTCAGACAGGTCGCGGTGCCGCAAAAGCCAGCAAAGCAGGCCCAGTACCAGTGTCGCGAAACCTAGCGCCGCGATGGTCGAAGCCGGAGTGACGGCCGAATCGAGGATGACAAATTTTCGGCTCAGGGCCAGCAACGCAATCATCAGTACCGTTCTGACCTGCACGACGCTGTTTCGCCTGAGGGCGGGTCGCACTATCGAATGCTTGAATTCCAAGGCAATCAATACCGTGAAAATGGAGCCGAATAACGCTTGGAATGCGTTGTGATCCAGCGGATCAATGGCTCCCCCTATCAGAAGGGGCACTACATTCCTGCAGAGTTGCAACACGGCGATAACGATCACCAGCGCTATGATCAGGCTCAGCGTCAGCACCACCAGTTGCTCGAAGCGTTCATAGGCGCTCATCAACGCCCACTGGATTTTAAAGTTTTTGAATGTCGAGTTATTCTCACGATTTTCTGGATGAAGCTTAGACACGACCTCTCTCCTCTTGTCTTGGAGGACTTATGTAAGACGCTCGAAGTAAGTTCATGAAAAGATAGCTATTGCCTTGAGTTTCAGGACTGCTGATCTGCGCTTGAGATGCGCACCGTTTCACGGGTTGATCAGGTAGGGGCATACGAATTTAATATCAAGGACGCCTATTGAAAAAGTCAGAGCTTCCAGTCAAAACCTGTGCTACCTGTGGGCTTCCGTTCACATGGCGAAAGAAATGGGCCCGTTGCTGGGACGAAGTACGCTATTGCTCGGAGCGTTGCAGACGCGGCAAATCACTCAAATCCTGAATAAAAAAAAGGGCTCTTTAAGCCCTTTTTGTGTTCAAGCGGAGTTTACTTGGTCAGCCAGGACTCAACCGTGTCAGCGCCGTGCTTGCTTTTCCACTCTTTCAAGCCTTTGTGATTACCACCTTTGGTTTCAATGGTTTCTCCAGTGTGCGGGTTTTTATAAACCTTCACCTGACGAGCTTTGCGGGTGCCCGCTTTTGGCGCCGGTGCAGTAGCGCGGCCCTGGGATTGTGGATCGAGCAGGTTGATCACGTCTTTGAGGCTATAGCCATACTTTGCGAGCAAATCGCGAAGCTTGGTTTCAAATTCAATTTCTTTCTTTAGACCGGCGTCGCCTTTAAGCGCTTCGAGCGCTTGAAGTTGCTCAGCCAGGTGTTTTTCGAGTTGACGAAATTCTGCGAGTTTAGACATGGGAGACCTCTTCTAGATGTGTTGTTACGTTACACCAAAAAAGACATGTGCATGAACTGGTAAACCTGTCGACACGCGTCCGGGGTCATGAATTGAATCCCATAGAAAGAGTAAGTTCAGCTACCGGGAGAATAGAAATCCCGTGCCTGGACCGTATCTACCGGCAGTAAACAGTCCAAAGCTGATCGACACGGGTCGTGAAACGTTGGCTCATCATGTCTCTTCGCATGCCCCAATCCGGTTCGATAGGCACGCCGGCCAAGCGCATCGTCCCCCTGCTCCACCGGCGTCCGTTCTTATTAGGTTAAATCGTTTC
Organism: Pseudomonas sp. NFX183; assembly: GCF_047943075.1. Taxonomy (NCBI): domain Bacteria; kingdom Pseudomonadati; phylum Pseudomonadota; class Gammaproteobacteria; order Pseudomonadales; family Pseudomonadaceae; genus Pseudomonas; species Pseudomonas sp. NFX183. The sequence goes on from NZ_CP181333.1 coordinate 6,222,574, forward strand.
CAGCGAAAGCAACTCGTCGAATGTCTGGCGACGACGAATGACCTTGACCACGCCGCCATCCAACATTAACTCCGGGATTAACGGTCGGGTGTTGTAATTGGATGACATGCTGGCACCGTAGGCGCCGCAGTCATGGAAAACCAACAAATCATCCATTTGCAGATCCGGCAATAATTGGTGATCGATTTCGGCGTTGCTCTGCTGAGTGAATACATCACCAGCCTCGCACAGCGAACCGGCCACCACGGTATTGCGCCACAACTCCCGATCAGACACAGGGACTTTCTGAAGCGCGGTGATCCGGTGAAAACTGCCATACATGGCCGGCCGTATCAGGTCGTTGAAGCCTGAGTTCACCAGCACGAAATGGTTCGTCCCGACATCCTTTTTAGCCCTGACTTGCGCCACCAGGCACCCGGACTCGGCGACCAGAATGCGCCCCGGCTCGATCTCCAGTGTCACTGAGTGCCCAAGATGTTTTTCAATCTTGCGACGGGCAAGATCCCAGATGCGGAAATACGCGTCGATGTCGATCTGCGGGTCATCGTCGCGATAGGCGACCGGCAGTCCGCCCCCTGCCGAGATCGCCGAAATATCGAACGGGCAGCGCAGCACGTGCTCGACCATGCTTTCGCACACACGTTGCAGATGCTCGTAATCGACGCCCGAGCCGATGTGCATATGCAACCCCACCAACTCCAGACCGTAGGTTTCGATCAGTTGATAGCAGACATCCAGGTTTTCATGCCAGTTGCCGTGCTTACTGCTTTGGCCGCCGGTATTGGTTTTTCGGCTATGGCCGTGACCGAATCCCGGATTGATCCGCAACCAGACTTTATGCCCGGGACTCGCCTTGCCCAGTTGTTCCAGCATTTGCGGTGAGCCGGCATTGACCGGAATGTTCAGTTCGATGACCCGCCGCAGCGTCGCTTCGTCCAGGACATCACAGGTGTAGACAATTTGGGCATGATCCCCGTCGTTACGAAATCCGGCTCTATGGGCTCGTTCAATTTCACCCAGGGACACGGCATCGACCATGGCGCCCAGGCTTTTCATCAATTTGAGTATCTGAATGTTCGGGTTGGCTTTCTGCGCATAGCGAATCACATCGAATGCATGCAACTGTGCAGTCCGACGACGAATCGAATCGGCGTCATACAGCCAGAAGGGCGTACCGAACTCGTGGGCCAGTTGGTTGATCAGCGAATCGTTGATGTTGTTCACAGTAAACACTCGTTCAAAGAGCCGGGGGCGTTAATTCGTACCAGACGTAAGCTTTTCGGGAATGCCGACCAAATCATGCATGTCCATAAGTTGCTCACTCACATAGGTCGATTCCAACTAATCCATTCGTAAACTTGATCCGCCTGCAGCTCTCGCAGGGTCCTGATGCCCGTATCGGCGCTGCTGAATAACAGACGCACGACCGCACATCTGAGGGGAACAGAGTGGTAGAGATTTATTTGTCGAGGCCAGTGTAAATACATGGCCAGCACATTCAAAATATCGGTTTTTTTTAGGTATATTTCATTTCTGATATACCCTCGACAAGGCTGAAATGGGCTCGCGTGCTATGCGAGCCTGCATTTTTCAATGGATTCAGGCCGTATCTGTGTTGGGGGACGTAGTGAAATTCAGTTTCAGGCAAGTCGAAATATTCTGGGCGATCATGACCACCGGCAGCGTGACCAAAGCCGCGGCATTGCTCAAAACCTCACAGCCAACCGTCAGCCGTGAAATCGCACGATTCGAGCATGTCCTGGGGCTCAAATTGTTTGAACGAACACAAGCGCGCTTGCAGCCAACCACTCAGGCGCTGAGCTTGTTTGAGGAGGTGAAAACCTCCTATTACGGGCTCGAACGCATCCACAATGCGGCGCTATCGATCAAGAATTTCCAGAGCAGTCTCACAATCGCATGCCTGCCTGCCTTTTCGCAGAGCCTGTTGCCCTATGTGTGTGGTCGGTTCATCAAGGCGTTTCCGGAAGTGAACATCAACATCACCCCGCAGGAGTCACCACTGCTCGAAGAATGGATGACGGCCCAACGGCATGATTTCGGACTGACTGAAAACAGCGAAACACCGTCAGGTACCCGATGTGAAAACATCTTCACAGGCGATGAAGTGTGCGTGCTGCCATCCAATCATCCGCTGTGCGGCAAAAAGGTAATTACGCCCCTGGATATGGCCGGTATCAATATGATCAGCCTTTCGGGTCAGGACCCGTACCGGATCATCCTCGACAAGATACTTGCCCAAGCCCAAGTCAAATGTCGCACGGTCATAGAAACCCACAGCGCAGCGGCCGTTTGCTTCTTCGTTCAGCACAACGTCGGTGTCGGCATTATCAATCCATTGACGGCCTTGAGTTTTGCCAGTCAGGGTGTGTGCTTGCGGCGGTTTTCGATTTCGATACCATTTTCCGTCAACCTCATCACACCGTTGTATCGGCCACAGACGTCAGTAGCCATGTCCTTCATTGATGAGATGAAGTTGAGCACCGGTGAATTACACCAACAGCTTCATACTTTGCTGGGGTAGCGATGATGTTCATGACAAGTCGTCCCCATGTAATTGTTCGCTTTTAAAAAGCTGCGCCAATCGGAGCTGCTGTCTTGGGTGCCCTGGTCGGAGTGAACCATCACTTCCTGTTTCGGTTTTCGCCTCCACACCGTCATCAATAACGCACCATGGCAAAAATCACTGGTCATTTGAGACTTCATTGACCAACCGACGACCTGACGAGAAACAGACCCCGCACCACCCACCAGATGACAAGTGCTGCATGTTGCTCATGGGTGAAATGACTATTGGTGAGTGTCCGCCTCTTCAGCCGGATAAAACTCGCCCTCCTTCCCCATCTTTTTCAACCGTTCGCGCACGATCAACTCAACGCTGGCCACTGCCGTCTGATCGTCAGGGTTGACCAACTGCAAGCACAGGCGTTGGACATTCTGGTCGTGCGTGCCCTCGCTCATCATTTCGTGAGTGAAGACTTGTTCACCACGCCATAGGCACAGCTGGGTATGCGTCTCGCCCAGCCATATCTCGTTGATTGATCCAAGGTCGGCCGTCGCCAGTTGATCCACGGTGATTGTCTTATCCATAGCGCTGTACCTTACCGATGAGTAGATACAGGTAGACTTGCAGGCGTAGTGGGTCGTTCCCGGCGTCGGCCGTTCAACCGCACCAGTGGTGGCCAACCACGCGCCAAACGAAAAAACACGCCGAAGCGTCTATTGCGTAAATCCAGGCATTGCCTCCCGTGCAATTATTGCCCCCGGGTACTGAATGACTCGCCCGGCCAGTCGATGACCTTCGGCAGCCGCTTGCTGCGGTATGCCTCCTTGCAGCCGACAGGCCAGGTAAGCGGCACTGAACGCATCACCGGCGGCGGTAGAATCAATCACCCTGGCAACCCTGGTCGCAGCGACTTCGTGCAACGCCCCCTGGTGCTGAACCAGACAGCTCTGCGCACCGCGCTTGATCACCACCTCATTCACCCCCATTTGCCGGTAGCGTTTGAAGATCGACTCGACGTCGGCCTCCTCGAACAGGGCCTGCTCATCGTCAAGGGTCAACAAGGCCAGATCCAGATGAGGCAGCAGGCGTTGATAGGTCTCTGTCGCCTGCTGACGGTCGCGCCACAGGCGGGGCCGGTAGTTATTGTCGAATACCAGTTTGGCACCGCGCGCACGCGCCGCGATCAATCGCGGCAACACGCGATCAAGTCCCGCCTCACCGAGCACGGCCAGTGTGATGCCGCTCAGATAGAACACGCGATAGTCGTCCAGCGCCGTCAATACCTGCGCAGCCGCAGCCTGGGTAAAACACTCGCGGACGGCGGCTTCGTTGCGCCAATACAAAAAACGCCTTTCGCCCTGGGCGTCAGTCTGGATGCAATACAACCCCGGCAGGCGTCCCGGCAGACGCTGCACCAGCGACAGGTCCAGCCCCTCACTGGCCCAGGCGGCACACATGGCATCGCTGAAACTGTCATCGCCCAGCGCCGTGACATAAGACACCTGCCATTTGGCAGCGAGCAGGCGACGCAAATAAACGGCCGTGTTCAGCGTATCGCCGCCAAAGCTCTGGTTTAGTTGGCCATCAGAGCGTTGTTGCACTTCGATCATGCATTCGCCGATCAGGGCAATACGCAGAGCCGCTTGGGGCGGCGCAATGAAAGTCATGACGTTCAATTATCCGATGCGGTTCATAAACAGCCCCTCGCACGGGAAGGGCCGAGGCATAAAACGGTGTTCAAGCGAAGATCAGTTGCACCTTCGCCGCTTTGCTTTTGTCGCCGGCCAGCTCCAGTGCCTCAACCACCTGGTGCTGATTGAACTCAGCGGACAGCAGCGGCAGCGGATCGATACGGCCACTCTCCAGCCAACGCACCGATGTGGTGAATTCGTCGATAAAACGGAACGAGCCGACCAATTTGATTTCTTTGACCAGCAGCAGGCCCAGCGGCATCTCGACCGTGTTGTGGCCCATGCCCACTTGCACCACCGTGCCTTTGGGACGCGTGAACGCTGCCGTGGAGGCGATGGCTGCCGGTGAACCGGAGGCTTCGAAGCAGACATCGAAGTACCCACCCTCCTCGGCCCATGACGCGGTGCGTGCGGTGTCGGTCGGGTCCACGGCGAGCGTCGCGCCCATTTGCAGGGCCAGTTCGCGGCAGCGCTCGCTCATGTCGGTGGCAACCACTTCGGCGGCACCCGCCTTGAGCGCGGCCGCCATCACCAGGCACCCGATCGGGCCGGAGCCGGTGACCAGGACCTTTTTGCCCACCAGGTCACCGGCCTGATGCACCGCGTGAATGGCGACAGCCAACGGCTCGGCGAACACCATCACGCTGTCTTTGGAGCTGTCGGCGTACGGCACGCATTGCTGCTCAGTCACGGCGACGTAGTCGGAAAAACCACCGTTCACATGGGGGTTGAATTGCGCGCTGCCCATGAACTTCATGCTGCGACAGACATTCTGTTTGCCCTCCAGGCACAGTGCGCAGCGGTTGCACGGCTGCGACGGGTTGACTGCGATCCGCTGCCCCACCTTCAGCGTGCTGCCCGTGGGCACGGCGGCAATCACCCCGATGAACTCGTGCCCCAGCACCAGCGGGTTCTTGAGGATCGACATGCCCGCCTTGGCATGCTGGTAATAATGAATATCGGAGCCGCAGATCCCGCCGCGACTGACCTTGACCAGGACCTGCTCCTCGTCGGAGTACGCCAGGGGCAGCGATGTATGGCGTACGTCCTTGATCCCGTAGGCGACACAGGCGCGGTTTTCGATTGTATGAATGGCCATTGCGATTTACCTCATGCCTGGGAAGGTTTGCCCAGCGGGCGGTCGGATTCAGGTGCGGATTTGGATTGCTTGTTTGGCAGCTCGACGACTTCGATCTTGCCCACCAGAAAGGTGTAAGCGAGCAGCCCCATCAATGCCACGGCGGCGATGTAAAACATGGCGTACTGAAAGCTGTGGGTGCGTTCCAGAATCACCCCGATAACAATCGGGCTGATGATCCCCGACAAATTGCCGAAGATATTCAAAAAACCGCCCAGCGTGCCGATCAGGTGCCGTGGAATGACGTCACTGCACACCACCCAGCCAAGATTGGAGAAGGCATTGGCGAAGAACGCCACGGACAGAATCGCGATGGCAATCACCGGCTGGTCTTCGAAAAAATTCACCAGGCAAATGCTGGTCGTTACCGCCAGCCCGCACATCACCGGAATCTTGCGCGCCTTGGTGCGCGAATGACCGCGCTTGAGCAGCATATCGCTGAGTACGCCGCCACACAGCACGCCGCACATGGCCATCAGATACGGGAACATGGCGCCGATCCCGGCGGTGGCAATCGACAGGCCCAGGCCTTTTTCCAGATAAACGATGAACCAGGTGAGGAAGAAATACAGGGTCGACGACGCGGCGAACTGAGCGATAAACAACCCCCACACCGTCGGCTGACGCAGCACGTGGCGTACGTCCGGCCAGTTGACCCTGGTGCTGTTGCCTCGCTGGTTGGCCGAACCATAGCCACCACCGTCGCGGATCATGTCCAGTTCTGCCTGATTGGCTTTGGTGCTGTGCTGGGGATCGCGATAGGCGATCAGCCAATAGATGCCGAAGACGATGCCCACTGCCCCAGAGAGGTAGAAGGACGCTTCCCAGCCCCAGGTGGCGACGATGTAAGACAGCACCGGCGTCAGCACCGCCAGGCCAATGTACTGCGCGCTCGAATAGACCGCAGTGGCTCGCGCCCGCTCATGGTCGGGGAACCAGTTGGCGATGATCTTGGTGTTGGAAGGAAACGATGGGGCTTCAGCGACGCCGATCAGCGCGCGGCAGACCAGCAGCATCACAAACGACGCCGACGCGGTGGCGAACATATGATGGGAAGCGAAGCCCATGACAAATGTGAACGCACTCCACAGGATAATCGCGCTGCCGTACAAGCGTCGTGGCCCCACGCGGTCGAGTACGTAGCCGACAGGCACCTGGCTCATGGCGTAGAACCAGGTGAACATCGAAAACAGCAGGCCAAACTGGGTCGGCGACAAGGCGAACTGGCTTTGAATCGCCGAGCCGGCTACCGACAGGTTGGCGCGGTCCATATAGTTGATTGCCGTGACCACAAACAGCATGGCCAAGACCGAAAGTCTTGCGCGTGTGGGTTTCATCGCTCTACCTATTTATTTGTATTTATCAGGTAAGTGCTTGCGCCCGCGGGCATGGCGAACAGGCAATGCCCGCCTTATCGAACGGACCCGATCAGAGCGTGGCCAGCCAGCCTCCATCGACATAAATAATTTGGCCGCTCACATAGTTGGAGGCCTGGGATGAGAGGTAGACCGCCGTGCCGATCAACTCATCGGGGCGCCCCCAGCGTTGGGTCGGGTTGCTGCTTTTAACCCAATGATCGAAGTCCGGATTGTCCACCAGGGCCGCGTTCATTTCGGTCAGGATGTAACCCGGCCCGATGGCGTTGCACTGGATATTGAACTGCGCCCATTCAGCGGCCATGGCCTTGGTCAGCATCTTGATGCCACCCTTGGCAGCCGTATAAGGCGCAACCGTGGCGCGGGCCGCTTCGCTGGTCAGGGAGCCGATGTTGATGATCTTGCCGCCACGCCCAGCGGCCACCAGACGCTTGGCCACGGCCCGGCCAACGATGAAGGCACTGGTCAAGTTGACGTCCAGCACTCGCTGCCAATCGGCCAGCGCCAACTCGAGCATCGGCTGACGGTGCTGGATACCTGCGTTGTTGATCACGATATCGACCAGCACGCCCTGGCTGTCGAGTTCGCGGAACATCGCCTCCACCGCCGCTTCATCCGCGACATTGAACAGATGACCCGTGGCGCGATGCCCCTTGGCAGCGAGCTGGCCGACGGCGTCTTCCAGACGCGCCGCGTCGGTGCCATTGAGGATCACCGTGGCACCCGCCTCTGCAAGCCCAAGTGCGTAGGAGAAACCCAGGCCGCGAGTGGAACCGGTTATCAGTGCGGTGCGTCCGCTCAAATCGAAAAGTGATGACATGATTTCCTCGGTGTTCAGCGTTTTTATTCTTGGAACAAAGCCCCGATACGCCTGGCGACGCCACAACTTAACTAATAAGTTGGCCGTAAAAATACGAACTCATGGGACAACCTGAGGCTATCCTGATCTCGAATCGGCGCAATAATCAAGAAAAAAATCCACTTTCTCCCCTTCAATGTATTTACTTCTTAGATTTATTGGCGGAAGGTGCTAAAAGAATCAAACTTATGTGACGAGTTGAAAACCACAAAAATGAACCGTGAAATCGTCAAAACGCAAAACACCGTCAACGCTGTTTACGAGCAGATGAAGCACAACATTCTGGAGGGTCTCTGGCCGCCCGGCAGCAAGCTGCCCTCCGAATCCGAGCTGATCGCCACCTTCGACGTGAGTCGGGTCAGTGTGCGCAGCGCGGTCCAGCGGTTGCGCGGCCTGGGCATCGTGGTAACGCATCAGGGCAAGGGCACCTTCGTCATCAAGGACCTTGAGCAGCACGGCGTGCTCAATGACAGCCAGCCGATCATGCATCTGTCCCAGGAAGAATTCGAAGACATGCGGGTGTTTCGCGAGGCCGTGGAGTTTCGCTGCATGGAACTAGCAGTCAAGCACGCCACCAGCGACGACATCGCCCTGCTGGAAGCGGCCCTGAACCGGATGCTGGTGAACAAGGACGATTACAAGCGCTATTCCCAGGCCGACTTTGATTTCCACTACGCCATCGTCAAGGCCTCGCACAACAAGATCTTCATCCATGCCATGGATTCGATCCGGCACATCTACCTGTATTACCTCGAAGAGTTGAATCGCGTTCTGGGGGTCACCCTGGAAAGCGTCAATGCGCACATCAAGGTCTACATGGCGATTAAAAACCATGACGCCGTGGCTGCGGCCGAGACCCTCAACGAGGCGATGGCCAACAACGTAGACGCGATCAACGAGGCACGGCTCATCGAGTCACGCAGCAATGCCGGCGACGGATTCAAGACATAAGCAAACGACAGCTCAATGGGAGAGCGAGATGGAATCCATAACAATCACAAATGTAAAAACGATTCTCACCGCGCCAGGCGGCATTGATCTGGTGGTGGTAAAAGTGGAAACCAACCAGCCGGGGCTCTACGGCCTGGGCTGTGCAACGTTTACCCAGCGTATCTTCGCGGTCGAGGCGGCCATCGAGCAGTACATGAAACCCTTCTTGATCGGCAAGGATGCGCTGCGCACCGAAGACATCTGGCAGTCGGCGGCCGTCAGCGGTTACTGGCGCTCCGGGCCGATCATGAACAATGCACTGTCCGGTGTGGACATGGCGCTGTGGGACATCAAGGGCAAGGTCGCCGGGTTGCCGGTCTACCAGATGCTCGGTGGCCGCTGCCGCGATGGCGTGCCGTTGTACCGCCACTGTGACGGTGAAGATGAAGTCGCAGTGGAAGACAGCATTCGCGCAGCCATGGAAGAAGGCTATCAGCACGTGCGCTGCCAGATGGGCATGTACGGAGGCTCCGGCACCGAAGACCTGAAGCTGATCGCCGGCAAGCTGGCCAGGGCGAAAAACATCCAACCGAAAATCTCACCGCGCAACAAGACCCACGGTATCTACTTCGATCCGGATGCCTACTTGCGTGCCGTGCCCAAACTGTTCGATCACCTGCGCGACAAGCTGGGTTTCGGTGTCGAGTTCATTCACGACGTGCATGAACGCGTGTCGCCGATCGCCGCCGTGCAATTGGCGAAGAACCTCGAACAACACCAGTTGTTTTTCCTCGAAGACCCTGTTGCACCGGAAAACATCGAGTGGTTGAAAACCCTGCGCGCACAGAGTTCGACCCCGATTTCCATGGGTGAACTGTTCACCAACGTCAACGAATTCAAGCCACTGATCCAGAACAACCTGATCGACTTTATCCGTTGCCATGTCAGCACGGTCGGCGGCATTACACCGGCGAAAAAAATCGCCACCTTCGCCGAGTTCCACGGTGTGCGCACGGCGTGGCATGGCCCGGGCGATATCTCGCCGGTCGGCGTGGCCGCCAACCTGCACCTGGACCTGAGCACCACCAACTTCGGCATCCAGGAATGGACCCCGCTCAACGACAATCTGCTGGACGTATTCCCTGGCTGCCCGGAAATCGACCGTGGCTACGCCTACCTCAGTGACCGGCCGGGTATCGGCGTGGACATCGACGAGGAAAAAGCCAAGCGCTATCCGTGCCAGGGCGGCATTCCAAGCTGGACCAATGCACGCCTGCCGGACGGCACGGCGGCGCGTCCCTGAAAGGTCCCGGGGGCGACGTCGGTCACCCCTCGCCTGGCGTCTGCGCCAAGGCCCCGGCGCTGATCCGCTGCACCTGAATGCAACACCCTCGATTACAACAATAATGAAGGGCTATTCATGAACACCATCAAAGAGACTGCTCTCTCGGCAGGAGACACCCGTGCCACCCGCGGGTCCAAGTCCGAGCGCTTTGCGATCAAACGCTGGCTCTACCTGATCCCGCTGATCTTCATCACTTACAGCCTGGCCTACCTCGATCGGGCCAACTACGGCTTCGCCGCCGCCTCCGGTATCGAGCAGGACCTGAACATCAGCAAGGGCACGTCCTCGCTGATCGGTTCGCTGTTCTTTCTAGGCTATTTCTTCTTCCAAGTGCCCGGCGCCATCTATGCCCAACGCTACAGCGTGCGCAAACTGGTGTTCTGCAGCCTGATCCTGTGGGGCTTCTGCGCCATGGCCACGGGCCTGGTGACCAATATCCCGATGCTGATGATCATTCGATTCTCACTCGGGGTGGTGGAGGCGGCAGTGATGCCGGCGATGCTGATCTTCATCAGCAACTGGTTCACCCGCAAGGAACGCTCACGCGCCAATACCTTTCTGATCCTCGGCAACCCGATCACCGTGTTATGGATGTCGGTGGTTTCCGGCTACCTGATCCACGCCTGGGGCTGGCGAGAAATGTTCATTATCGAAGGCGCGCCGGCGGTGCTCTGGGCGTTTGTCTGGTGGCGTCTGGCGCGGGATAAACCCGAGGAAGTCAGTTGGCTGACTCGCGAGGAGAAAGACCGACTGGCCGCCACGCTGGCCGACGAACAAAAAAACATGAAGGTGATGCGCAACTACCGTCAGGCATTTACCTCACCCTTGGTGATCAAGCTGTGTCTGGTGCATGCACTGTGGAGCATCGGCGTGTACGGCTTCATCATGTGGCTGCCATCGATCATCAAGCAGGCCTCGGCGTCTGACATCGTCACCACCGGCTGGCTGAGTGCCGTGCCTTACGTGGCCGCAGTAGTGACCATGCTGGCGGTCTCCTGGGCCTCGGACAAAACCGGGCAGCGTAAGCTGTTCGTCTGGCCGCTGCTGGCCCTCGGCGCCTTGGCTTTTCTGGGTTCTTACTTGCTGGGTTCGACGCACTTCTGGCTGTCATTCACTCTGCTGACCATTGCGGCGGCGGCGATGTACGCACCTTACGGCCCCTTCTTTGCGTTGATTCCGGAGTTGCTGCCGGCCAACGTATTCGGTGGCGCCATCGGGCTGATCAATGCCTGTGGCGCGCTGGGCGCGTTTCTCGGTTCGTGGATCGTCGGCTACCTCATCGGCCTGACAGGCAATCCGGGAGCGGCCTATATTTTCATGACCGCAGGCATGCTGGCGGCGGCCGTCATCATGGGGTTAGTGGTGGTAAGCGAGAACCGCAGGTAATAAGACCACTGCTGAAATGATCGGATGGCCCCAGGACAACGATAGCGAGCCCGGGGCCTCGAACTTCCGGTGTCGGCCCTGCTTTGGGCGAAGTCGGTCCCAGTGGGGCGCATTGAGCGCTGTGCCTTGCGGCGTTCAAAACAGTCAGCGCCTGGTTGTTATCACTGCCCTCCTGAATGCCATAAGGCACACCAGGCGTCACGTGCGCCACAAACCATAGCGCCATCAACCTGGCGCTCTCAGTCAACTCTGACCGCTGCGTTCAAGCAACAGCAAAGCTCAAGAATTAAAGTTGAAGCGCCAGGGGAAGCAACCCCAGCTCACAACTCCAATAATAGAGCGACGTCAATGAAACTGAACGCATCCTTGCCAGCGTGCCTGGCTTTCAGCTTCGTATCACTTGCCGCCCAGGCTGCTGAGGGCCCTCCTCCGCCTTCCGTCAGCCAGCCCAGCGGTATCAACCTGGGCGGCACCAGCTTCTACGACGGCTTCGCCGGGCCACCCGGGCTGACGCATCAGACCTACCTGAAGTTCAGTACGTCCAGCAGCATTCGTGACAATGCCGGCAAAGACAACCGCAACTTCGATAACCCGAAAATCAATGTCATTACCCTGATCAACCAATTCAGCTATTACTCACCCAACACCATCGGTGGCGGCGCGCACCTGGGCTGGAGCCTGTTGGTCCCGGTGGTCTCCCTGGACGGCGACTTTGGCGACAACGGTGTCAAGCTCAAGGACAACGGGGTCGGTCTGGGTGACGTCACCGTCGGCCCGCAGATCCAGTTCGACCCGATCGTCAACGCCGAGGGCCGGCCCGTGTTTGTGCAGCGCGTGGCCTTCGATACGATCCTGCCCACCGGCAAGTACGACAAACACAAGGACTTGAACCCCGGCTCCAATTACTTCTCCTTCAACCCCTACTGGGCTGCCACCTTGATGCCGGCACCGCGTTGGGAAGTGAGTTGGCGCTTGAACTACCTGTACAACTTCAAGAACGACGACCCGGCCAGCAGTTCGGCACAGTTCTATGAAGGGCGACCGGTGCGCGACACCCAGGCAGGGCAGTCGGCCTGGGCCAACTTCACGGCCTCGTACGAGGTGTTCCCGAAGGTCTCGGTCGGGATCAACGGCTATTACTTCAGGCAGATTTCAGATGACCAGGCCAACGGCGATCGCCTGAGCAATTCTCGCGAGAAGGTGCTCGGCATCGGCCCCGGCCTGTTCTGGAAAATAACCGAGGACAAGGCCTTCTGGCTCAATACCTATAAAGAGACCGGCGTGGAAAACCGCAGCAAAACCGATTACGCCGTGCAGGTTCGCTACGTTCACAAGTTCTGACTGAGGTGATGTTTGATGAATGCGCTCAACTCCATCGACAGCAAGAAATCACTGGGCGCTATCTGCCTGATGATGGTCATTTCCCTGGGCACGCTGCAGATCCAGCCGATCCTGGGTGGCGCGTTGATTGATCAGCTGGGTGTGCCGCTCAATGCCATCGGCGTGATTTTCGCCGCCGAGCTGATCGCGATGGCCATCGCCTGCGGCGTATGTGCGCTGCTGATGGCACGTGTCGACCGCCGCCGCTTTGCTCTGGTTGCCTTGTTGATATTGGCCGCCGGCAACCTGGTCAGCACCCAGCTTCACAGCCAGGCGTGGCTGGTGGTTTTCAGGGTGATCTGCGGTGCCAGCGGTGGCGCGGTCATGGCGGTGGTGTATGCAACCGCTGCACTGCGCAGGTCAAAAGACGCGACATTTGCCGTGATCAATATCGGCAACCTGCTCTGGGGCATGCTGCTGGTGACGTCCATGCCCCTGCTCTTGCAGGCGTTTGGCGTGCAAGGTGCCTTTTTCCTGCTGGCCATCACCAGCCTGCTTGCCGCGCTGGGTTGCTGGAGAATACCCAGGCACTACTCAGACGCCCATCGCATTGCCCACGGTGCAGCCCGGCCGTTCGGGCTGACCTCCATGCTGCTGATCGCACTGTTTGCGCTGCTGTTTTTCGGGCATTCCGCCCTGTGGGTGTATCAGGAGCGAATCGGCAAGAGTCTGGGCCTGGAGCCCCAGCAGATCGGCGCCATCCTCGGTGGCAGCATCCTGGCCGGCGCCCTGGGGGCGGGACTCTCCGGGATGATCGGACGACGCCTGGGTTTGTTGTTCCCGCAACTGTTGAGCTTTGGCACCGCCTTGCTGGCGACGCTGATCATGGTCTACGGCGACAGTACTGTTGCGTTCGCCACCACGGCTTGCCTGATTCATATGGTGTGGTTTTTCAGCTTGCCGTACCTGCTTTCGATGGCCGCCGAACTGGACCCCTCCGGTCGATTGGCGGGCCTGGGCAACGCCGCGATTTTCGTCGGCCAAGGGCTTGGCCCCTTTGGCGCCGCGCTGGTGGTGGGTGATGGACACTTTCGCGCGGTGGGCTGGCTGGCCGCCTGCGCTTATGTGCTGGCCTTGATCATCTCGTGCCTGGTGGTGGCTCGCTTCCGTCGAGGCGTGAAGCCTTGTGGGCAGGCGCTCTCGACGCAATCGGCCTGAATGTCATTAACGAAACCGATCCATGAGATGAAGCGATGAATACTCCATTCCCCAACACCCCCGAATTTTCCGGGGCGCTGTACACACCCAGCCGCGTCGAAGGCGAGGTGTATGACCTTGAGGTCGAAGGCGCGATCCCCGAGGCGATCCGTGGCACCTTTTACCAGGTGTCACCGGACCCGCAGTACCCGCCCATGCTGGGCACCGACATATTCTTCAACGGCGACGCCCTGGTCAGCGGCTTTTACTTTGCCGATGGCCAGGTCTCGCTGCGCCGCCGCTACGTGTTGACCGACCGATTGGTCGCTCAACGCCGTGAAGGACGCTCGCTCAATGGCGTGTACCGCAACGCCTACACCAACGACCCGCTCGCGGCAAAAAACAACACCACCGCCAACACCTCGGTGATCGCGCACAACAACGTCCTGCTGGCACTCAAGGAGGATGCCATGCCCTGGGCGCTGGACCCGCAGACGCTGGAGACCCTCGGCGAGTGGAATTTCGACGGGCAAATCGACGCTGCGACCTTCACGGCCCACCCCAAGCTCGACCCGGTCACCGGAAACCTGCTGGCCTTCAGTTACGAAGCCAAAGGCGACGGCACACCCGACATGGCTTATTTCGAGATTTCGCCGCAGGGGAAACTGCTGCATGAGATCTGGTTCCAGGCGCCCTACGCCGCGATGGTCCACGACTTCGCGGTCACCGAGCATTACGTGGTGTTCCCACTGATCCCCTTGACGGTGGACGTTGAACGCATGAAAAACGGCGGCCAGCATTTCCAGTGGCAGCCCGACCTGCCCCAGCTGTTTGCCGTGGTGCCCCGCCATGGGCACGCGCGGGACGTGCGCTGGTTCAAGGGCCCCAAGGACGGCTTCCAGGGCCATACCCTGAATGCCTTCGACAAAGACGGAAAAATCTACCTGGACATGCCGGTCACCGGCGGCAATATCTTCTATTTCTTCCCCCAGGCGGACGGCTTCGTACCACCGCCGGAAACCCTGGCAGCCAGCCTGATGCGCTGGGTGTTCGACCTCCACAGCTCACAGGATGAGCTGCAACCCCAGGCACTGACGGACTACCCCTGTGAATTTCCCCGCTGCGATGACCGCTACATCGGACGCCAGTATGAACACGGGTTCCTGCTCGCCTTCGATCCGCAGCGGCCCTATAACCCGGCGAACGGGCCGATGCCGTTTCAGTTCTTCAACCTGCTGGCGCACCTCAACCTGACAACGGGCGTCACCGATGCCTGGTTCCCCGGTGACAGCGGATGCTTTCAGGAGCCCATTTTCATTCCACGCTCGGCTCAGGCACCGGAAGGTGATGGCTACGTGGTCTGTCTACTCAACCTGATTGCCGAAGGCCGCAGCGAACTGGTGGTACTGGACTCGGCTGACATGTCAGCGGGCCCTATCGCACGTATCAAAATCCCGTTTCGCATGCGCATGTCGCTGCACGGCTGCTGGGTGCCACGTTAAGTCCGCCTGGCATTCCCCTCTCCTCCAATAGCCACACCCGTCGCCATCCCCCCCCATGGAATGGCCCGGGTTGCTTGGCGTTGGAAATCTCGATTCGATGATCGAACACAAAACCCACATTTATTCCGCAATACGAGATTTATGCATAAATCCCACTTTACAGGATTAATGCATAAGCCTAGATTAACCCCATTACTGCCCCGCTCCCGTTCCCCTTTCCGAGAGGACGCTTCATGAAATTCGCAAGCTTCGTTGTTCAAGGCCGCACGACTTACGGTGTGGTTGACGGTGATCAGATAATTGACCTGGAATCGGTCAAGGCCACCTTTGGCGCCGACCTCAAGCAGGCGATTGCCGCCAACCGCCTGGGAGAACTGACCCAGGCCGTGCTCGCGCCACTGCCACGCGTGGCTCTGGCAGACGTGACGTTCCTGCCGGTTATCGCGAACCCCGGCAAAGTGCTGTGCATCGGCATCAACTACGCCACCCACGTGCGTGAAACCGGCCGTGAAATGCCGACTTACCCGATGATTTTCACGCGTTTCGCCGACAGCCAGGTGGCCCACCTGCAACCGATCATTCGCCCCAAGGCTTCGCACAAACTGGATTTCGAAGGCGAGCTGGCGGTGGTCATCGGCAAAACCGCACGGCACGTCAAAGCGACGGATGCACTGGACTATGTGGCCGGCTATGCCTGCTACAACGATGGCAGCGTCCGCGACTGGCAGAAGCACACGATCCAGTTCGTGCCTGGCAAGAATTTTCCGAACACCGGCGGTTTCGGTCCTTGGCTGGTGACCGGCGATGAAATCGGCGACCCCCAGGACCTGGAACTGACCACGCGCCTGAACGGCGAAGTGATGCAACACACCCGCACCAGCGACATGATTTTCGACGTGCGCCAATTGATCGAGTACTGCTCAACCTTCACCGAACTGGCGCCTGGCGATGTCATTGTCAGTGGTACCACCGGTGGTGTCGGCGCCTTCCGCGAACCGCCGGTCTGGATGAAGCCTGGCGATACCGTCGAGGTCGAGATATCCGGTATCGGCATCCTGCACAACAGCATCGCCGACGAGCAGTAAGCCATGAAGCCAGTGTCTGAATCACAAGCCCCGCCAGAACAGGACGCCGATAACAAAGGCTCGAGCCTGGAACGCATGCTGCGGGTCCTGGATTTATTCACCGAAGCCAGCCCGATCTGGGCGGTCGACGTAATGGGCGCGGAGCTCGGTTATACCCGCTCGACCATCTACCGCTACGTTCGCGAACTGGCCGAGGCGAGCCTGTTGTTTCAAGTCGAGGCCGGGCGTTACGCGCTGGGCGCGCGGATTATCACCTGGGACCGCCAATTGCGCCTCAGCGACCCCTTGGTGCGCGCGGCACAGTCCCTGGAGCAGGACCTGCCGCGCTGGAGCGAGCAGCAAGTGTGGCTGATCTGCCGGCTGTTCAAGGACCAGGTGGTGTGCATCCACCAACAGGGCGAGTTGTTCAGTGAGGTCAGCTATTCCCGTGGTTCACCCAGGCCGCTGTTCCTCGGCGCCACCTCGAAAGCGATCCTCGCCAACATGACTTCGCGCCAGCACAACCAACTGTTCCTGGAAAACCCCGACGAAGTCCGCGCCAGCAACCTGGGCCACACCTGGGAACAGTTCCGCCGCTCACTGCAGCAACTACGCCGCCAGGGGTATGTCGCCAGCGCGGCTGAAATTGATCCCGGTGTCTACGGCCTGGCGGCGCCGATCCTCGACAGCGACGGCAAGGTGGTTGGCAGCATCAGCTGCGTTCGTCCGATCGAAGAGCGCGACAACACCCTGGAAGCGCAACAAGGGGCACAGATGCTCAGCCTCGCGCAGGCGCTTTCGCAACGCATGGCGGCGCTCACCCACGCCCCCCGACAGCCGGACTGAAACCTTTGGAAGGGAATAACAATGACAACCCTCAACAGCTTCAGCACTCAAGTCCTGATCATCGGTGCCGGCCCCACCGGGCTGACCCTGGCCAACCTGCTCGGCCAGGCCAATGTCGACACGCTGATCATCGACCGCAAGGCCGGTACCGTGACCGAACCCCGCGCCGTCTCGATCGACGATGAATCCCTGCGCACCATGCAGGCGATCGGGCTGGATGACGCCGTACTGCGCGACGTGGTGCCCGGCTACGGCGTGCACTACTTTACCCGCCCGGGCGGTCGTTGCTTTGGCAAGGTCGAGCCCACCGGCAAGGTGTATGGGTTTCCCAAACGTAATGCCTTTCGCCAGCCTTTGTTTGAAAGCACCCTGAAGAACGGCCTTGAGCGCTTTGCGAGCCTGACAGCACGCTTCAATCACGAACTGCTGGAGTTCACTCAAGATCAGCACGGCGTGCGCGCGTTGATCATGGACGCCGATGGCCAACTGCTCGAGGTCAAAGCCAGCTACCTGGTCGCCTGCGACGGCGGGCGCAGCCCGGTGCGCAAGCAACTGGGGATCGAGATGGTCGGGTCCAGCTTCGCCTCACGCTGGCTGGTGGTCGATACCGACCAGGACGACGATCCGTTCTGGCAGACCCGCGTGTACTGCGATGCCAGACGCCCGGTCGTGGAAGTGCCCGGCCCGCACCGCACACGGCGCTTCGAGTTCCAGCTCAAGCCTGGGGAAGCCGATGCGCAGGCACTGAGCCCCGAGAGCCTGCACACACTGCTTCGTCCGTTCAAGGGGGATGCCCCGGTGTCCATCGTGCGCAAGACGGTCTACACCTTTCATGCCCGCGTTGCCGAGCGTTGGCAGGTTGGCCGCGTCTTTCTGGCCGGCGATGCCGCACACTTGACCCCACCCTACGCCGGGCAAGGGATGAACAGCGGCGTTCGCGATGCCCACAATCTTGGCTGGAAGCTGATCGGCGTCATCAAGGGAAAAATGGCCGCGACCGCCCTGCTGTCCTACGAAAGCGAGCGGCGCGACCATGCCTGGGCCTTGATCAAGCTGGCCCTGAACCTGGGCGTGGTCATGGCCCCGGCCACCGTACTGCGGGCTCGATTGATCAGCGCGGCCTTCGCATTGATCGGCCTGGTGCCACCGCTGCGCGACTATTTCCTGCAAATGCGCTTCAAGCCCAAGCCGCGGTTTACCAAAGGCCTGGTGCTGCCCGAAGGCAAAGCGGGAAAGCTGGCCTGTGGGCAAATGTTTCCTCAGCCATTGCTGACCGACGCCCAAGGCCATGCCCACCTGCTGGACGCGAGCCTCGGGGACGGCTTCGCCCTTATTCAATATGGCGACCCTGCCCACCAGCGTCTTGACCAACTGCACCACGGTCTTTGGGACCACCTGGAAGCCAAGCGCATCCTGATCCTGCCCGCGCACTGGCAGACACTGCCCTCGCTCCCGGGCTGCACCGTGCTGCAAGACCGTGAAGAGGCGCTCAAGGGCGTGCTCGGCGACAGCCAACAGTTTTTGCTGCTACGCCCGGATCGCTATATCGCCGCCATCTTCGACATGGCCACCCAAGACCAGACCGCCGAATCATTGCAGACGCTGTTCGGCATCACCCTGACGAACAACTGCGCGGCTGAGCCACGCATGGCACCCGTCTACCCCTGAACCTTCAGCCCCAGAGGTGTTTATGCAAACCTTGCAGACTTCCACACCCGCACGCCTGTGCTATCTGCACCTGGCAAGCAAAGATCCCCAGCAGCAAGTCGAGTTCTATCGGCGTCTGCTGGACATGGACGGCCTGGCGCAAGCCGACGGCAGTTGGCTGCTCCAGGGGCCCCAGCGAGCCATGCTGATTTCGCCCGCCGACCACAGCGGCCTGCTCGCCGCGGCGTACGACCTGGGCAGCCAGCCGCGCTTGAGCGAGCTGCACGCCCGCCTGGTAGCCAAAGGGTGCAGCGTCGAACCGCTCGACTCGCCGTTGCTGGAAGCGGGCGCCTTTCAAATCCGTGATCCCCAGGGACGGCAAACCGTCTTTGGCGTCGCCCGCAACGCATCCACGGCCAACCCCAGGGGCATGCCGGGGCGCCTGCAGCACGTGGTGTTCCAGACCACCGAACTGGAAGCGATGATCGACTTCTACGTCAACACAGTGGGCTTCACCGTCTCGGACAATGTCGTGGACGAGCAAAGCGGCCAGCTCACCACCTGTTTCCTGCGCTCGGACGATGAGCACCATTCACTGGCGTTTTTCCGCGGCTCGAAAAACGAATGGGACCACCATTGCTACGAAACCAATGAATGGAACGACATTCGCGACTGGGGCGACCGTTTCGCCAAGGAACGCATCACCCTGTTCTTCGGCCCGGGTCGCCACGGTCCCGGCAACAATCTGTTCTTCATGGTGGTCGACGCTGATCGCAACCGCCTGGAGTTCTCGGCCGAGCTGGAAATCACCGAAGCCAGCCGTCCACCCGGGGTCTGGCCACAAGAGGAATACACCCTCAATTCCTGGGGGCGCGCCTGGATCCGAAGCTGAATACGTTCAACCACAGGGCCTGCCCTCTCCTCCCCTTAAATTGACGCGGCTACCTGCCTCTAAGGTAAGACAATGACAACTCCAATCATCGCGCCCTACTCCATCAACGGCGACCAATACATCAACGGCACCTGGCGTGCAGGTCGTTCTGCACGACGCCTGGACGACCGCAACCCCTTCAACGGCGAGTCTTTGCTGGAAATGCCCCTGGCCTCGGTGGCCGACCTGGACGACGCCTACCAGGCCGCCCGGCGCGCGCAAACCGATTGGGCAGCGCTGCACCCGACCCAACGCAGTGCGCAGTTGGAAAAACTCGCCCAGGTCATCCAGAACCGTCGCGAAGAAATCATCGACTGGCTGATCCATGAGTCCGGCAGCACCCGTATCAAGGCGGGCATGGAATGGCAATTCACCCTCAGCCTGGTGCGCGAGTGCGCAACGCTGCCGATGCAGGTCGAGGGCCGGATCCTGACCAGCTACAAGCCTGGCGAACAGAGCTTCGTGTTTCGCGAGCCACTGGGGGTGGTCGGTGTGATCAGCCCGTGGAACTTCCCGCTGTACCTGAGCATGCGCTCAGTGGTCCCGGCACTCGCGCTGGGCAATACCGTGGTACTCAAGCCGGCCAGCGATACGGCGGTCACCGGCGGCCTGCTGATTGCCCATCTGTTCGAAGAAGCCGGTTTCCCGGCGGGCTCGCTGAACGTGGTGGTCGGCGCAGGTTCGGAGATAGGCGATGCGTTCGTCGAGCACCCCATACCGAGCCTGATCTCCTTCACCGGCTCCACGGATGTGGGCCGCAATGTCGGACGTATCGCCACCGGCGGCAAGCACATCAAGCGCGTGGCGCTGGAGCTGGGCGGTAACGCGCCGCTGGTGGTGCTGGCGGATGCGGACATCGAGATAGCGGCACATGCCGCAGTGGTCGGGCGCTTCCTGCACCAGGGCCAGATCTGCATGAGCGTCAACCGGGTCATTGTCGACCGCTCGCTGTATGCCGACTTCGCGGCGCTGGTGGTCGAGCGCGTGCGCAACCTCAAGACCGGTGACCCGGCCCTGGCCGACACGGTGATCGGGCCGGTGGTCAACCAGAGCCAGCTCGATGGCCTGCTGGGTAAAATCGACGCCGCCGAGCGCGCCGGCCTCAAGCAATTGTGCGGCGGCCAGGCGCGCGGCCTGGTGCTGCCGGCCCATGTGTTCGGCGAAGTGGGCCCCGACCAGGCCCTGGCCCGGGATGAAACCTTCGGGCCGTTGTTGCCGCTGATGGTGGCAGAAAATCAGGCGCATGCCCTGGAGTTGGCCAACGCAAGCGAGTACGGTCTGTCGAGTGCGGTGTTTACCCGCGACATGGCGCGCGGCTTGAGTTTTGCCCGCGGGATTGTGGCGGGCATGACCCACATCAACGACATTACCGTCGATGATCAGCCGAATGCTCCTTTTGGCGGCGAAAAGAACTCCGGCCTGGGGCGCTTCAACGGCCACTATGCTCTGGACGAATTTACCCGTGCACATTGGGTCACCTGGCAAGCCGGGGGCCATCACTACCCGTTCTGATCGCGTGCCAGGATCGGGCAAGGCTCAGCCTTCGCCCGGTCAGCCAACACCAAAAATAAAAAGGGCGAAACAATGAATAATCTAGCCTGTGTGTCCACCGAACAGGTCGTTTGTTCTGACCGGCTGATGAAGTGGAAAGAGTTCATGAGTGATCACCTGGGCCGCACGCCGGAGTATATAAAGCGCCTGGAATCCACCAGCATCGACCCGTTGCAGGACGGCAACTTCCAGGGCCGGCTGGAATACGGTGACCTGGGCCAACTGCGTTTTTGCCGCATGACCGCCAGCGCCCATCGTTACTCACGCCACCTGAGCCAGGCGCTCGACGTGCTCGACACGCCGCGCATGCTGATCCTGCAAATCGCCGGGGTCAGTCATTTCGACCAAGGCCAGCAACACAGCACCGTCGCGCCGGACGAAATGCTGCTGGTCGATTGCGGCAAACCCTTTAGCGTCACGAGCCCCCAGGGCTGCGAGCACTTTCTGCTACTGTTCCAGGGCGCCAACGGGCAACTGAAACACCCCGGCGACATGCACCTGAACGCCCGCAATGGGCTGGGCCGCATGCTGATGCACCTGATCAGCGACGCCTACCAGCACTATCCGTTGCTCAACAGCCACTCGGCCGCACTGATCGGCGACAGTATCGCCGGGCTGCTGGACAACGCGCTGAAGAACAAGCAGGACGAAAAACAACTCGAACATGACTTCCGCTTCTTCAAGCAGAACCGCCTCAAGGCTTATATCGAGCGCCACCTGGCTGACCGCGACCTGAGCACCGAGCGCATCGCCAACGCAGAGCAGTGCTCGGTGCGCAGTTTGCACCGCGCGTTTCAGGATGAGTTGGGGTGCAGTGTCAGCGAATACATCTGGCAGCGTCGGCTGTCCCGTTGCGCCGAAGACCTGCGTAACCGCGAACAAGCCCATCGTTCCCTGACCGAGATCGCCTATGCGTGGGGCTATGGCAGCAGCTCGCACTTCAGCCGGCACTTCAAATCGACATTTGGCATGTCGCCCCGATTGTTCCGGGAAACGGCCAGCGAAAGCCGGGGTTAGTCGCCAGCCGTTTGCGCATCAAGCGCCTCAACTTCGACGCAAGAGGGTATTGGGCGCAACACCAAAGGCCTTGCGAAACGCGTGGCTGAAATGGGAGAAGTCAGAAAACCCGAAGTCCAGCGCCGCCTGGGACACGCTGCGCACCTGGCCACGCTCGATCGCCTCACGGCTGGCATTCAGACGCTCCTTCCAAATCTCTGCAACCGGGGTTTTCTGGTACCGCGCGAAGGCGCGCGTAACGGTTCGCGTGGACACATTGTGGGCTTGCGCGATGACTTCAATCGACAGGTCCGGCTCGGTCAGGTGCCGTTGAATGTACTTCATGATGCGGCCGTAGAGGTCCAGCTCCTGGTGGGTTGTCTTCAGGTCCTGGAGTTCCAGGCTGATCACCAGCAGGTCAATCAATGCGCCTGAATAACGATTCGAGATGTGCTCATCCTGCAACGACGTCGGTGCGCTCGCAGCCTGTCGCAACATTTCACGCAGTGGAATGACGCCGGGGCGCCGGTCGTCGAGGACCATCGCCGTGTAATCGGCGATCCGTGGCAGACGCTCGGTCAGCAAGGCTCGCGGAATACGGACCAGGTGGTTTTCGGTACCACCGAAGCTGAATCGAAACGCTTGAGTTGCGTCATAAAGAAACAAATTTCCGGTTGCCAGGTTGGCTTTTCTTCCGCCTTGCTCAATTTGTCCATGGCCATTTCGGGAGAAGCCCAACCATAAATCTTCAGCCGGTCCGCTGCGCAGGTGCCGCTCGGAGCGTTCCCAGTAATGCAGCGGCGATGACAACGAACAGATGTCCAGATCGCCGACAGTGTTGATGGCAAGCGCTCCGTCAAAACTGCTCTGGGACAAGGGTTTGCTATCTGCCGACAGGCAGTGGCGGCAAACCACCTCTTTCCAGTAATCAAAGCGACGGGGCGCCGCTACGGCAAGGGTCGAATACTGCGTGCTTGGGTTCATGGCACTGACCTCAACAACGATGCAATTGACGCTCGATAGGTTTGATTTGCGGCCAATATCCAGCCTTCAAAAGCAATTAGCAGGCCAAGCGCAGCCGCAGGCCTCTTCAGGTGCCGCCGTGCGATTTCCATCGAGACGTTCGCCAGGCTTCGGTGCTGTCGTCTTCGCCGTCATCCCCATTTAGAAGCACCGCACGTCACGCGGTTGGCTCACGTGCACCAACGCGGACCACAGGTGCAATTGCAGTTCAGCATTGTCTTTTCCAACCAAACGGTTGTCTCGTCGAACAAAGCGCGCCCTCGCCGCCCAGCCTAATTTCCACCTCACAGCAGCTCACCCCACCGCTGATGAGGCATGCCATGCATCGACCCTATTCACAACGAATGGCTGATTCCTCCTGGCTTCTGCAAAGGCGCGACCTCGCACCTGAAGAGTCGGCTTATTGGTTGATTGAATGGGGGGCCATGACGCTGCTGCACCGATGGCAGGTCGCCAAGCGCGACCTGCCGCCGAAGCGCTGACGCCCACCCGTAGGCCTGAACGAAAATAACGAGGAGCTCAACATGGAATCTGCAATCGACACACATCTCAAATGCCCACGCACCCTGTCCCGCCGCGTGCCCGACGAGTATCAACCGCCGTTCCCGATGTGGGTCGCGCGCGCTGACGAGCAGCTGGAACAGGTGGTGATGGCCTATCTCGGCGTGCAATATCGTGGCGAGGCCCAGCGCGAGGCTGCATTGCAGGCAATGCGCTATATCGTCGGCAGCTTCAGCCTGGCCGATGGCCCGCAAACCCATGATTTGACCCACCACACCGACAGCAGCGGTTTTGATAATTTGATTGTGGTCGGGTACTGGAAAGACCCTGGCGCCCACTGTCGCTGGTTGCGCTCATCCCAGGTCAATGACTGGTGGAGTTCGCCGGATCGGCTCAGTGACGGCCTGGGCTATTTCCGCGAAATCACCGCCCCGCGCGCCGAGCAGTTCGAGACCCTGTACGCCTTCCAGGAAAACTTGCCCGGTGTCGGCGCAGTCATGGATACCACCAGTGGCGAGATCGAAGAACACGGTTACTGGGGCTCGATGCGCGACCGCTTCCCGATCTCCCAGACCGACTGGATGAAGCCCAACACTGAGCTGAAAGTGGTCGCGGGTGACCCTGCCAAAGGCGGACGGGTCGTGGTGCTGGGGCATGACAACCTCACCCTGATTCGTTCAGGCCAGGATTGGGCGGATGCCGAGGCGGACGAACGCTCGCTGTACCTCGACGAAATTTTGCCGACCTTGCAGGACGGCATGGACTTCCTGCGTGACAACGGCCAACCCCTGGGCTGCTACAGCAACAGGTTCGTGCGCAATATCGACATGGACGGCAACTTTCTCGACCTGAGCTACAACATCGGCCATTGGCGCTCGGTGGAAAAACTCGAACGCTGGGCCGAATCCCACCCTACCCACCTGCGTATTTTCGTGACGTTCTTCCGCGTGGCCGCGGGTTTGAAAAAGTTACGGCTGTACCACGAAGTGTCCGTGTCAGACGCCAAGAGCCAGGTATTCGAGTACATCAACTGTCACTCGCAGACCGGCATGTTGCGCGACGCGCTGTCGCCAACCGCCTGAGCGCCATCGGCGCTTACAGCCCAATTTCGGCTTCCTTGCCCCCCTCCCCGGGTGGCCCGGTCTCCCTGTGCGAGGAATAAAAGATGAATAAGATTCGCCTGCTGACACTCTCCACCCTGTTGCCCGCACTTCACGCGAACGCCGGTGAAGTAGCCCCTGGCGACTATGAGCAATACCCGGTCGGCGCGACCATCGGTGCGATTTATTACCAGCACTCCACCACGGACTCGGCTTACGCCAACGGGCACAAGGTCAGCTCTGACTACAGGTTGAGCTCAGACGTCGGCATTCTGCGTCTGCTCCATGTCTACGCGCTCAGCGACACGGTCACCATCGACCCGCAATTCCTTTTGCCGTTCGGGCACGTCTCCAGTGCAGGTGATGCCTCGACGCTGGGCAGTACCCGTGGCGTCGGCGACTTGATCCTGACCGCGCCGGTCAAGTGGCGGCTCAACGAAGCCCGCGACACCCTCAGTGTCGCCCCCTATCTGTACGTACCCACTGGCACTTACGACAAGAATGACGCGCTGAATATCGGTGAGAACCGCTGGAAGTTCGAACTGCAGAGTGCCTACGTCAAGCACTTCACAGAACAATGGGCAATGGACCTGGTCGGCGGCGCTACCTGGTATGGCGACAACACTGATTATGGTGCGAATGCCGACCGTATGAAGCAAGACGTTTCCTACGCAGCACAGATCATGGGCCGTTACATGCCGGACGCCACCACCGCATTTGCTATCGGCGTCGGGCGCACCTGGGGAGGCGAGACGAACGTCGAGCACGTCAATCAGGATAACGAGTTGGGGACAACCAACTTCCGTCTGACGGCCACCAAATTCGTCACCCCCAAGGACCAGATCCAACTGCAGTTGGGCAAGGATCTCTCGGTGGACTATGGCGCCAAGGAAGACTTTCGCATGAACCTGCGTTACGCCCGCATCTTCTGACGCAAGCGTCCACCGGACAGCCATCGCAGACCTCTGCTGCCTTGGCGCAGGGCTGTCCGGCTCAGCCAAGTCGATGTCTTTTCCAACCAAGCCTGCGACCGCAGGCGCGGACTATCTTGAGCACCAAGCCCACCGATATTGACGAGTACACAGTGCTCTTCGGCCACTGACGATAAGGACCGCCCCACCATGGCAATCGTTCGCCCCACCCTTGAGCAGCTATTGGATATCGCGAGCAGCCTGCACATGCAGCTCAGCCCCGAGCAAGCTGATGAATACTTGCTTCTTATGCAGTCAAGCTTCGACGCTTACGACCTGATTGACGAGTTGCCCGACTTTATCCCGCCTGTACGTTACGAACGCAGCTCGGGCTATCGTCCATCGGCCGCACACAACCCACTGAACGCCTGGTACTTGCGCACGGAAGTCAGCGGCGCCCGTGAAGGCAAACTGGCCGGTAAAACGGTCGCGCTCAAGGACAATATTTCACTGGCTGGCGTGCCCATGATGAATGGTGCCAAGCCGCTGGAGGGCCACGTTCCAGCGTTCGACGCCACCGTCGTCACCCGATTGCTGGATGCGGGCGCAACCATCCTCGGCAAGGCCACGTGCGAGCATTACTGCCTGTCCGGTGGCAGTCACACCTCCGACCCCGCACCGGTGCACAACCCTTATCGCCATGGGTTTGCCTCGGGTGGATCGTCTTCCGGCAGCGCGGCGCTGGTTGCCGCGGGCGAGGTCGACCTGGCAGTCGGCGGCGACCAGGGCGGGTCCATCCGGATTCCTTCCGCATTCTGCGGCACCTACGGCATGAAGCCGACCCACGGCCTGGTGCCTTACACCGGAATCATGGCCATCGAAGCGACCATCGATCATGCCGGCCCCATCACCGCCAATGTGCGCGACAACGCCTTGATGCTGGAGGTGATGGCCGGCACGGACGGGCTCGATCCGCGACAAGCCGCCCCGCAGGTCGACACGTACAGCGATTACCTGGAGCGCGGCGTGAGCGGTCTCAGGATCGGCATCCTGCGCGAAGGCTTCGAACTGGCCAACCAGGACCCGCGTGTGGCTTCGTCTGTACGCAATGCCATCGCACGGTTTTCGCAGCTGGGCGCGCAGGTCGAGGAGGTGTCGGTACCGGAACACAAGATTGCCGGTTCGCTGTGGCACCCCATCGGCTGTGAGGGCCTGACGATGCAGATGATGCACGGCAATGGGGCCGGCTTTAACTGGCAAGGGCTGTATGACGTCGGGTTGCTGGACAAGCAAGCCGGATGGCGCGATCAGGCCAATGACCTGTCGGCCTCTCTCAAGCTGTGCATGTTCGTCGGTCAATACGGTGTCGAGCGCTACAACGGCCGTTTCTACGCCAAGGCGCAAAACCTCAGGCGCCTGGCACGCTCCGCTTATGACGCGGCATTGGCGCGCTATGACCTGCTGGTGATGCCTACCGTGCCGATCATTGCCCAGCCCCACCCGGAGCCGGGTTGCTCGATCACCGAGTATGTGGCCCGAGCCCTGGAAATGATCGGCAACGCCTCCGCCCAGGACATCACCGGCCATCCGGCCATGTCGATTCCCTGCGGCCTGGTAGACGGCTTACCTGTCGGGCTCATGCTGGTGGGCAAGCACTATGCCGAAGGCACGATTTACCAGGCTGCCGCGGCGTTCGAAGCGTCTGTTGACTGGAAAAACTCTTAGCCGGTCCTGCAGCGCCAAAAGAAGCAGCGCAAAAAGAATAAGCCGTCAGGCGCTGCCTGGAAGATCAACGATGAGGAATCAACCCATGACCACACCTGAAAAAAACACGTCAACCCCGGGCGAACGAGCACAGGCTTTACTGCAAGTGCTCAAGCAAAAGGACCTGATCCCCGACGGTTACATCGAGCACATGACACAGCTGATGGCGCACGAATGGAGCCCAGAGAATGGTGCTCGGATTGTGGCCAAGGCCTGGGTGGACCCGCAGTTTCGTGAACTGCTGCTCAAGGACGGCACCGCAGCGTGCGCCCAGTTTGGCTACACCGGCCCGCAGGGTGAATACATCGTTGCCCTGGAAGACACGCCCAGCGTGAAAAACGTGATTGTGTGCAGCCTGTGCTCCTGCACCAACTGGCCTGTGCTCGGCTTGCCGCCGGAGTGGTACAAGGGCTTCGAATTCCGTGCGCGGCTGGTTCGCGAAGGGCGCACCGTCCTGCGGGAATTGGGCACGCACCTGCCGGCCTCGGTCACCATCAAGGTGTGGGACACCAGCGCCGAAAGCCGCTACCTGGTGCTGCCTGTGCGGCCGCAGGGGAGCGAATCGATGGATGAAGAAGCGCTTCGAAAATTGATCACCAAGGATGTCCTTATCGGCGTGGCGCTACCGCACGTAGCGTAACCGGGGCGCTTTGTTTCTTTCACTTTTCAGAGGTATTCACGATGGATGGTTTTCACGATCTCGGTGGTTTTCAAGGCTTTGGCAAGGTCCCTCATACCATCAACAGCCTGAGCTACAAACAGGTGTTCAAGCAGGACTGGGAGCACCTGGCCTACAGCCTGATGTTTGTCGGTGCCGATCACTTGAAAAAGTTCAGCGTGGACGAAATACGCCACGCCGTCGAACGCCTGGATGTTCGTCAACATGTCGGCACCCAGTACTACGAACGCTATGTCATCGCGACCGCCACCCTGCTGGTCGAAACAGGCGTCATCACCCAGGCGGAACTCGATCAGGCCCTGGGTGCTCACTTCAAGCTGGCGAATCCCGCTCATGCTGAAGGTCGCCCGGCGATCACCGGTCGAGCGCACTTTGAGGTGGGCGACCGAGTGCTCGTGCGAGACGAGTATGTGGCCGGGCATACCCGCATGCCCGCCTACGTGCGTGGCAAAGAAGGCGTGGTCCTGCACCGCACATCCGTGCAGTGGCCATTCCCGGACGCGATTGGCCATGGCGACCTGAGCGCGGCGCATCAGCCCACCTACCACGTCGAGTTTCGCACTCAGGACCTGTGGGGGGACGCCGCAGATGAGGGTTTGGTGGTGGTCGACCTGTTCGAAAGCTACCTGGATAAGGCCGCAAGCCAACCTGCGGTGAACACATGATTGACGGCGCCCAGGCGGGCCGACTGCCGGTAACGGTACTTTCCGGCTTCCTCGGCGCCGGCAAAACCACCCTGCTCAACCATATCCTGCGCAATCGCGAAGGCCTGCGGGTGGCGGTCATCGTCAATGACATGAGCGAAGTCAACATCGATGCCGAAGAGGTGCAGCGCGACGTATCACTGCACCGTGGCCGCGATGAGTTGATCGAGATGAGCAATGGTTGCATCTGCTGCACGCTGCGCGCCGATCTGCTCGAACAGATCAGTGCCCTGGCACGCCAGCAGCGTTTCGATTACCTGCTGATTGAATCCACCGGGATCTCCGAGCCCATGCCCGTGGCGGAGACGTTCGCTTTCCTGGACGCACAGGGCTTCAGCCTCAGCGAACTGGCACGGCTCGATACGCTGGTGACGGTGGTCGATGGCAGTCGTTTTCAGGCGTTGCTGGCGTCGCCGGACACCGTGGCACGCGACGACGCGCAGGAGGACACACCCAAGCGCCCTCTGGCGGACCTTCTGATCGAGCAGGTGGAGTATGCCAACGTCATTCTCGTCAACAAACTGGACCTGCTCGATGAGCCTGGCTACCAGGCCGTGCACGCGATCCTCGCCGGCCTTAACCCGACCGCGCGGATCGTGCCGATGGTTGAGGGTAACGTTGAGTTATCCAGCATCCTCGATACCCATCTGTTTGATCTGCCCAGCCTTGCGGCGTCGCCGGGCTGGATGAAGAAAATGGAGGCCGGCGACGCACCGGCCTCCGAGTCGGACACCTATGGCGTGACGTCCTGGGTGTACCGCGAGCGCGCGCCTTTTCACCCAAAGCGATTGTTCGACTTTCTCCAGCGGCCCTGGTGCAACGGGCGTCTGCTGCGCAGCAAAGGTTACTTCTGGCTCGCCAGCCGACACCGGGAAACCGGCCTGCTGGTGCAGAGCGGCAAGCAGTTCCAGTGGGACTATGTCGGCCACTGGTGGAACTTCATCGAGCCGTCGCAATGGCCGCGGGATGAATATCGGTTGCAAAGCATCATGGCCAAGTGGGACAGCATTGTCGGGGATTGCCGGCAAGAGCTGGTCTTCATCGGCCAGGATCTGGATACCCACACGTTGCAGCGCGAACTCGACCACTGCCTGCTGAGTGCTCAGGAAATCGCCGCAGGCCCGTCGGCCTGGCAAGCCCTGCCGGGGGCGACAGCCTTTGACGCCCTGGCCTTGTCGACATGCCCGACGCCCTCGCTTGCAGGCTGAACCCATTTGATCGAGGTAGAGGTGTTCCATGCTTTTTTTCAGCCGAACCACCCGCTGGGTACTGGCGCCACTTGCCGACAGGCTGGAGCAGCCTGACCAGGCGAGCACGCCGTTATCGTCGAACCACCCGTTATTGCGCCGCATCCTTGCAGGCGTCGAGCAACTGCTGCAGGAGCGACAAGCCCTGAAGGAGCAAACGCGCGCACTGACCTTGCACGTCAGCCAATTGGACGAGCGCCTGGCTGACCGCGACAAACATTTGCGCCAGTTGCAAGCACGCTGGGCACTGATCACCCGAGGCGCAGATGAACTGTTCTGGTCGCTGGACCTGGAGGGCGCCGCCGCACCCGCGGCGGAGTCCAGGATGGAGTGGACGGGGTCTGCATCGATCCAGGCCCAAGGTATTGATCAGCTTGGCCGTTGGAGCGAACAGCTACACCCGGCTGATCGGCAACCGCACCTGGAGGCGCTTGCCAGGCATCTTGCCGACCGCAACGGGCGGACGCCCTTTGCGCTCGAGGTGCGGATGAAGTCCGCATCAGACGGTGACTATCGATGGTGCAGGATCAGCGGCGATTCATGTCGCGATACGCAAGGCGTACCGCTCGCCATCGGTGGGACCCTGCGTGACATTCACGACCAGCACCTGCACACCGAAGCGCTCGAACTGGCGGCCACACGTTTCGACATTTCCCGGGAGATGCTGCATGACGGGCTCTGGGACATCGAGGTCGTGGCTGGCGACCCTGCGAACCCGACAAATACCATTTGGTGGTCTTCGCAAATGCGCCGGCTGCTGGGGTGCAGCACGGTTGAAGAGTTCCCCAATACCCTGGAAAGCTGGACCTCGCGCCTGCATCCCGAGGACAGCGCGCGGGCAATCGCAGCGTTTGTCGCCCACGTTGATGACCGCAGCGGCAAGACCCCGTTTGATGTGGATTATCGACTCAAACATAAAAGTGGCGCTTACCGCTGGTTTCGCGGCCGGGGGCAAACGCGCCGCGCGCAGGACGGCTCACCGCAAAGAGTGGTGGGCGCCATCACCGATATCCATGCCCACCATGAAGAAAGCACGATGCGTGAGGCTCAGGCGGAACAACATCGGGTGATGCAGGAAACCCTCAGCAAGTTGACCCAGATTGTCGCCACCATCCAGGGCATTGCCAGCCAAACCAACCTGTTGGCGTTGAACGCCGCCATTGAGGCGGCGCGCGCAGGCGAGGCCGGGCGCGGGTTTGCCGTGGTCGCCGATGAAGTGCGCAAGCTGGCCACCCGAACCAGCCAGGCCACGCAGCAAGCAGCCGAAATGATGGACAGCTGACACCATGAAAGCGCGTGCACTGGGCCAGTGCACACAGGGCATATTCCAACAATAATAATCAGGTACGTTATGCGCGATTACGACTCAGCAGTGAGATCTTTCGATTATCTACAACTGGCCGCCCAGGACTTGCACGGCGAGCTGGCCGCCTTGAACGCATGCATCGAATGCTGCGACCGGCACGCCGACGGTGATGCCGTGGCGTTGTATTGCGAAACCCGGGATGGCCACGCCACGCACTACACCTTCAGCGAACTGCAGGCACAGGCTGCGCGCTTCGGCAACTTTCTGCGAGAGCAAGGGGTCAAGCCGGGCGAGCGTGTAGCAGGCCTGATGCCACGCACGGTTGAACTGTTGATTGCCATTTTGGGTACCTGGCGCATCGGCGCGGTCTACCAACCGCTCTTCACTGCATTCGGCCCAAAGGCGATCGAGCAGCGGTTGGGCTGCTCCGAGGCACGCTGGATCGTGACCGATGCTCATAATCGCCCCAAGCTCGACGAGGTCACTGACTGCCCCCCTGTCATCGTGACCGGCGCTGATCCACGGCGCCCGGGTGATTACGACTTCTGGGCCGCCCTGAGTCGTCAACAGGCGGATTGCGCGCCTGAGTTGCTGGACGCCAGCGCACCGTTCCTGCTGATGTGCACGTCGGGTACCACAGGGCCGGCCAAGCCGCTGGAGGTACCGTTAAGCGCCATTCTGGCCTTCAAGGGCTATATGCGTGATTCGATTGACCTGCGAGAGGACGACCATTTCTGGAATCTCGCCGACCCCGGCTGGGCCTATGGTTTGTACTACGCAGTGACCGGCCCGCTGGCGTGTGGCCGTGCCACGCTGTTCTATGACGGCCCTTTTGCGGTGGACAGTACCTGCCGGATCATCGCCAAGTATGCGATCAGCAACCTGGCCGGCTCGCCGACGGCTTATCGTCTGCTGATCGCAGCAGGGGCTGAGTTCGCCGACGCCGTGCGTGGCCACCTGCGTGTCATCAGCAGCGCCGGCGAACCGCTCAACCCGCAAGTCATTCGGTGGTTTGCCGAAGAACTCGGCGTGGTCATCCACGACCACTACGGCCAGACTGAAATCGGCATGGTGCTGTGCAATCACCACGGCTTGCGCCACCCGGTACGTGAGGGCTCGGCCGGTTATGCGGTTGCGGGGTACCGGATTGTCGTGCTGGATGACGCACATCGCGAATTGCCGACTGGCCGGCCAGGCGTGCTGGCGGTGGATCGCGAGCGCTCGCCCCTGTGCTGGTTCAACGGCTACTTCGGTATGCACACCAAGGCCTTTGTCGACCGCTATTACTTGAGCGGCGATATCGTGGAGCTCAATGACGACGGCAGTATCAGCTTCGTCGGCCGTAACGACGACGTGATCACCACGTCCGGTTATCGCGTCGGGCCTTTCGATGTGGAAAGTGCGCTGATCGAACACCCGGCGGTGGTTGAAACCGCCGTCATCGGCAAACCCGACCCGCAACGCACCGAGCTGATCAAGGCGTTTGTCGTACTGAACCGTCAGTACCTGCCAAGCGCCGAGTTGGCTGAAGTCCTGCGCCTGCATGTGCGACAGCGCCTGGCCGCACATGCGTACCCACGGGAAATCGAGTTCGTTGAACAACTGCCCAAGACACCGAGTGGCAAACTGCAGCGGTTCATTCTGCGCAACCAGGAAATGGCAAGGCAGCAGGCGCTCGACACATAAGGCCGGGGCCGTCGGGAGCGGCTACGTGTGTACAGCACGGCGCGAGTGTTGTGCTAAGCCGCTCGGAAGTCCAGCGCAGAGCCCTGGAGTTGTCAGGGACATCACCCGGTGGAAGGTCGGCGACCGTGTGACGGTCGCCCTTTGCAGGCGGATGTGGCGCGTGTCGCGAGTGCAACAGCGGTAACCCGCAAGTCTGCACTACCCAGTTTCAACCGGGCTTCACTCATTGGGGGTCGTTTGCCGAGTACGTCGGTATACACCAGGCCGACCTGAACCTCGTCGCACAGCCGGCGTTCCCGTCGTGACCGCGTTCTAGACTCAATCACCTGCCACCGACAATCTGTGCAGATGTGTGGGCTCCTCGCTTACTCTATAAACGCCGTATTGCCGTACCTGATCTATAAAGATATTGGCAGGTGTGCCGATAATCGAGAAAGCCCTTCAGGCGGTTGCAGTTCGTTTTGGCGATGAGTAAGGAACACGAAATGATGCCTTTTCGTAAGAGCGCCCTTAAAGCATCCGACGTGACCCTTTGCATTCTTGTGTGCCTGGCCGGGGTGGCCGTAACGAGCTTGGTACTGATTCTTTACCACGGGTCAGAGCAGCGCACCGTTGCCGTTGCGTTCCAACTGGAGGTTGACGAACGATTCAGTCGCTTGCAGCGACGTTTTACTGTTCAAGACTTGAAACTGGACACCGTCAGGCGTTTCTTCATCAACGCCGACGATGTCACGGAAAAGGAGTTTATGGGGTTCGTCACGCCTCTCGTCGAGGAGGGCGAAACGTACGGTTGGGTACCGAGGATTCTCGAGCAGGATCTACAAGTATTTCACACCAAGGCGCTGCTCAATGGTACGAGTGACTTTGCGTATCATGAGATCAATCCAATCACCGGTGCCGAAGCCCCCCTCACCCGTCGCCCGGAACACATGGTCTTGCTCTATTTATCCAAGCGCGATGACGTGAAGGTTACCCCTGGCATGGATGTCATCGCCCGCCCGGATCGCGAGGCCCTGTTGAAGAAGGCACGAGAAACACATCAAATGGTCGTGTCGGAACCGTTGAAAATGAGCAATGGCCAGGCCGGGGTTTTCTTTGTCGCTCCCGTATTCAAAGAGTCCTCCGAGGCGCCAGTGAACGATGAAGGTTTGCAGGGCTTCATCATCTCGACAATGCGCTTGGCCTCCTTGATGGAACAAAGCATTCCGTTACCCAGTCTGCAACGACTGAACGTAACGCTGTCATTGACCGACACACAGCATCAGGAAGACAACATTTATCAGAGCTTATCGCCGGCTGCCCCATCGCCGCTTTACGCTCAGCGCGTGTTGAAAGTAGCCGACCAACACTACTTGATGCGGTTTCGGCCAACCTCAGCCTTTTTGAGCTCCAACAGTCACGCATCGTTTATCAGTCTGATTGCCGTGTTCGGAACAGGATTGACGCTGCTGATGACATTAATGGTGTACTTGCTGATCACGCAGCGCGCGCGGGCCCTGTCTCTTGTTGAAGAGCGCACGCAAGCCCTGCGTTTATTGAACATTACCGACCACCTGACGGGCGTGTATAACCGCAGGCACTTCGAAGAGCTGATGGAACGCCTGCTCATTGAAGCTAACACCCACTACCAGCCTCTATCGCTGATCATGTTCGACGTTGATCACTTCAAACGCATCAACGACAGCAGAGGGCATCAATGCGGTGACAACGTGCTGAAGGCATTGTGTACACGAATACGTTCGGCAACGCGCAAAGCCGATCTACTGTGCAGAACAGGTGGCGAAGAGTTTGCCTTGATCTGCCCGGGTAGCGAACTGCACGACACAAAGCGGCTGGCGGAAAAGCTTCGAGCCCTCGTCAGCGCCCTGCCCTTTGAGGAGGCGGGTCAGGTAACGTGTAGCTTCGGCGTCGCGGCGTGGGTGCCATCGGAGTCATTTGATGCTTTCATGCGGCGTGCGGACAGCGCTATGTACAGTGCTAAATCAAAGGGTCGTGATCAAGTCCAGCTTGCCAATGTGTAACAAGCCGGATGCAGGGTTATCACGACCTGGTGGGTCACGTCCCGATCAAAAGTCGTCCTTTACGGCTCCCCCGTTGATCTTGAACGCTCGGGTTTGCAGATAGACACTTCGAATGAAGTTGTACTTATCGCCCGTAATGAGCTTTTCGGACGTCAGATATTGAGCCCGTCCGTCGATCAGGCTCACGCCGTAAAGGCTATTACGGGTAGGAACGTCGCCGATGTAGCGGACCGGATTGGTGTAGGCATCAGGAAGGATGGCAGGCGCATCGCGCAGTGTGCTTGGCCCCAGGAGCGGCAGTACCAGGTAAGGGCCGCTATTCACCCCCCAGTAACCGAGGGTTTGACCGAAATCTTCATCACTGCGCTGCAGCCCCATGGGCGTCGCGACGTCAAACAACCCCGCCAGGCCAATCGTGCTGTTGAGTAAAAAGCGACTCGTATCCACGCCGGCACTATGAAACTTGGCTTGAAGTAAGTTGTTGGACAGATTTTTGACCTCCCCCAGATTATTGAAAAAATGATGAATGCCGTCTTGAGCAACCCGGGGAGTGACGAATTGGTAGGCCTGGGCAAGTGGTTTGAGTGCATAGGTATCCAACGTGTCGTTGAATGAGAAAATAGGTCGGTTAATACCTTCCCATGGATCTGCGCCGGCGTCCGCACGCGAAGGCGGTGAGATCGTGATGAAGCAGGCGCAGACAAGCACCTGGACGCAACGGCTTACACTGGAACGAAAGGCACACATGGTTATTCCCCACTCAAAGAAGTCATCTGATTTGATGCGCGCAAGCCGTTCCTTCGCTGCGGTGATGTGTGCACGTGGCAGGGCCATTAATTCCAACCGCCCCCCAGCACTTTGTACAACGTGATGCGATTACTCTGCTCGGTCAGGCGCAGCGTGATCAGGTCCTGCTGTGCGCTGTAGAGCGAGCGTTGCGCATCCAGGGCTTCGAGGTAGCTTTGCGAGCCGCCCCGATACAAGGCATCCGAGAGTTCGAAGCTTTTGCGGCTGGCGTCGGTCAGCGCCTGTTGCGCGGCGATACGGCGATCCAGGGTGCTGCGCACCGCCAACGCATCGGCCACTTCGCGGAAGGCGGTTTGCAGGGTTTGCTGATAGGTCTGCACCTGGATCTCGCGTTTTACCTTGGCCGAATCCAGGGTCGCGCGGTTACTCCCGCCGTCAAAAATCGGCACGCTGATGCTCGGGGCAAAGGTCCAGGCACCGCTGCCGGACTTGAACAGGCCGGCCAATGCCGCACTGGACGAGCCGGCATTGGCGGTCAGGCTGATGCTCGGGTAAAACGCCGCACGGGCCGCGCCAATATCAATGTTGGCGGACTTGAGCGTATGTTCGGCCGAGAGCACGTCCGGGCGTTGTTGCAGCAAGCTGGAGGGCAGGCCCGCCGGAATCTCCACCAGCACCGCCGCCGATTCCAGGTGCGTCCCCGGCAAGAGCGCCTCGGGCAGATCACTGCCGACCAACAGGCGCAAGGCATTGCGGTCCTGCAGGATCTGGCTCTCGTAGGACGCCACATCACCCCGTGCCGACTCGACCGTGGTCTGGGCTTGCGCCACGGACAACGCAGAAGCGCCGCCCAAGGTGTAGCTGCGCTGGGTCAGGTCGTAGGTGGCCAACTGGCTGGTCAAGGTTTGCTGGGCCAGCAGCAGCCGTTCGTTGTCGGCGGCCAGGGTCAGCCAGGCCGTGGCCACTTCGGCCACCAGACTGATTTGCGTGCTGCGCCGGGTTTCCGTCAGCGCCAGGTAGTCTTCCAGCGCCTCATCCCGCAGGTTGCGAACCCGGCCAAACACGTCCAGCTCATAACTGCTCAGCCCCAATTGAGCGCTGTAATCGTGAGTGGTGGCCGCCGCGCCGGAGTTGGACAGCGACCCCGGAGTACGGGTATGGGTGCCGCTGACGCTCGCGTCGACAGTGGGAAACAGGTCTGCACGCTTGATGCGGTACTGCGCCTGGGCCTTCTCAACGTTCAGGCTGGCCAAACGCAAGTCGCGGTTATTGGCCAGCGCCAATACCTGCAACTGCGCCAGGCGGCTGTCGGTAAAGAACTGCTGCCATTTGATATCAGCCCCAGCCTGCCCTTTTGGCAGGCTGGCTGCAGGCAGCCATTGCTCGGACACCGGTGCAGCGGGACGCTCATACTGCGGTGCCAGGTTGACGCAACCGCCCAGGGCCATGGCGGCCAGCAAAGGCCAGTGTGACTTGATCATGCATCACCTGTCGGGGCAGATTGGTTAGCGCTGTGCACGCGGCCAAAACGGCGGCGGATCAGCACGAAAAACAGCGGCACAAAGAAAATCCCCAGCACCGTCGCGCTGAACATGCCGCCCAGCACCCCGGTCCCGATGGCCTGGCGCCCGGCGGAGCCTGCGCCCGTACTCAAGGCCAGCGGCAACACGCCGAACATGAACGCCAGGGAGGTCATCAGGATCGGCCGCAGGCGTTGGCGCACGGCGATCAGCGTCGCGTCGATCACGCTGTTGCCCTGCTCTTGCAAGTGCTTGGCAAACTCAACGATCAGGATCGCGTTTTTCGCGGCCAGGCCCACGGTGGTCAACAACCCGACCTGGAAATACACGTCGTTGCTCAACCCGGCGACACGGGTCGCCAGCACCGCACCGATCACCCCCAGGGGCACCACCAGGATCACCGAAAACGGCACCGACCAACTCTCATAGAGCGCGGCCAGGCACAGGAATACAAACAACACGGAGATGCCGTAGAGCAGCGGCGCCTGGGAGCCCGACAGGCGCAGTTGATAGGACTGCCCGGTCCATTCGTAGCCGATGCCCTGGGGCAATTGCCGGACAATGGCTTCCACCGCGTTCATCGCGTCCCCGGAGCTCACCCCTGGCGCAGGGTCGCCAACGATTTCCAGGGAGGCGTTACCGTTGTAGCGTTCCAGCAACGGCGAGCCGTAACTCCAGGAGCTGCTGGCGAAGGACGAAAACGGCACCATTTCATTGTTGCTGTTGCGCACAAACCAGTGATCAAGGTCCGCCGCCTGCATGCGCGAGTTTGCCTGGCCCTGTACATAGACTTTTTTCACCCGGCCCTGGTTGAGGAAGTCGTTTACGTAAGTACCGCCAAGCGCCGTCGACAATGTGGTGTTGATGTCACTGGTACTCAAGCTCAAGGCCCCGGCCTTGCGGTCGTCAATGCTGACCTTGAGCTGCGGTGCATCGTCCAGGCCGTTGCTGCGCACGCCCAGCAAGCGGGGGTCTTTCCTGGCCAACTCCAGGAACTGTTCGCGGGCCGCCACTAACGCATCATGGCCCAGGCCACCGAGGTCCTTGAGTTGCAGGTCGAACCCCGAGCTCTGGCCCAGGCCGCGCACGGTCGGCGGCTGCATGACGAACGCATCGGCATCGCCGATGCTCGACAGCGCCATGGTCGCCCGCTGGGCAATGGCGGCCGCACCCTCACCAGAGCCACCGCGTTCGGACCAGTCCTTGAGGCGAATAAATGCCCGCGCGGTATTCTGACTGTTGCCGCCCATGCCCAGCCCGCTGATGCTGATCATCGCTTCGACTTCGGGCTGTTTCAGGATGTAGTCTTCGAACTGCTTGATCACGGCCTGTGTGCGGCTGTCCGTCGCGCCGACCGGTAACTGGATCTGTGCCAGGAGGATCCCCTGGTCTTCATCCGGCAGGAACGAAGTGGCCAGGCTCATGTAGCCCACCGCCATGACCACCAGCACCACGCCGTAAAGCAGCAGGCTGCGTCCCCAACGGCGCAACACCGCCCCCACCCAGCGCTCATAACCGGCACTGGCCCGTTCAAAGGTGCGGTTGAACCAGCCGAAGAACCCGCGCTGAGCCGTATGCGCCTGGCCGCCACGCGCCTTGAGCAACGACGCGCAGAGCGCGGGTGTCAGGGTCATCGCCACCAACACCGACAGGACCATGGCCGAGACAATGGTCACCGAAAACTGCCGATAGATAATCCCGGTGGAACCACCGAAAAACGCCATGGGAATAAACACTGCACTCAGCACCAGGGTGATACCGACCAGTGCACTGCTGATTTCACTCATCGATTGCCGCGTGGCGGCCATGGACGACAGCCCCTCGCCCATCAACCGCTCGACGTTTTCCACCACCACAATGGCGTCGTCCACCAGCAAACCGATCGCCAGGACCATGGCAAACATGGTCAAGGTGTTGATCGAATAGCCGAACAGCGCCAGCACACCGAACGTGCCCAGCAGCACCACTGGCACAGTAATCGCCGGTATCAGCGTTGCCCGCAGGCTCTGCAGGAACAGGAACATGATCAGCACCACCAGCACGATGGCCTCGCCCAGGGCCTTGACCACTTCCTCGATGGACAGGCTGACAAATGGCGTGGTGTCGTAGGCAATCACGTTTTTAAGCTGCATTTCTGTCGGGTAGAACGGCTCCATCTCCTTGAGCTTGGCCTTGACTGCCTCACCGACATTCAGCGCATTGGCGCCAGCCGCCAGTTGCACCCCCATGGCTGCGGCGGGTTTGCCGTTGAGGGCCGAACTGATGTCGTAGCTTTCACTGCCCAACTCCAGGGTTGCGACGTCGCCCAGCAACACCACCGCCCCATCACTGTTGGACTTGACGACGACATTGCGAAACTCTTCAACGGTCTGCAGTTTGCTGCGGGCGCTGATCGTGGCGTTCAACTGCTGACCCTTGATCGCCGGCAAGGCGCCGAGCTGCCCGGCGGAAACTTCAGTGTTCTGCGCCTCCAGTGCACTGCTGACGTCCGAGGGCATCAACGCGTACTTTTCCAACAGGGCGGGATCCAGCCAGATACGCATGGCGTAGCCCGACCCCAACGTCTGCACATCGCCAACGCCGTCTATTCGGCTGATGGAGTCCAGCAAGGTGGTGGAAATGTAGTCGCCGATCTGGGTACCGGTGACACTGGGGTCATCCGATGCCAGGGCGACAATCATCAAGAAGTCCGAGCCGCCTTTGGTCACGGTCAGGCCTTCGCTTTGTACCGTTTGCGGCAGTCTCGACTCCGCTTGTTGCAGCTTGTTCTGCACCTGCATCTGGGCGACGTCCGGGTCAGTGCCGGCAGTAAAGGTCAAACTGATGCTGGCACTGCCTGCCGAACTGCTGGTGGCTGACATATAGGTCAGGTTATCCAGGCCTTTCATCTGCTGTTCGATGACCTGGGTCACCGAATCCTCCACGGTCTTGGCCGAGGCCCCGGTGTAGGTGGCAGAAATCGTGACCGTGGGCGGCGCGATGTCCGGGTACTGCTCCAACGGCAACTGGCTGATGGACAAGCCACCACCGAGCATGATCACGATGGCGATCACCCAGGCGAAGATAGGTCGATCAATAAAAAAGTGCGCCATGTTCAACCCGCCTTCACAGCAGTCGGCGCCGTAGCCGCCTGGGTAGTGGCGTCTTGCGCGTTTACGGCGGCGCCGACACGAACCTTTTGCCCGCCTTCGACGATCAACTGGTCCCCCGCGTTCAGGCCTGCGGTGACCCACCACTGGTTACCCACCGCGCGATCGATGGTCAGCTCGCGTTGTTCAACCTTGCCGTCAACCACCAGCAACGCGGTGGTCACACCGCTGGCGCTGCGGTTTACCGCTTTTTGCGGAATCAGAATGGCCTGATCATTGCGCGCCTGCTCCAGCACCGCGCGCACATACATGCCCGGCAGCAGCAGGTGGTCCGGGTTGGCGAACTCTGCGCGAAGGGTCACGGTGCCCGTGCCCTCGTTGACACTGACGCCGCTGACCTTGAGCCGCCCCTCATGGTTGTAGGCGGTGCCATCGTCCAGCTTCAGACTGATCCGTGCCTGCCCCTCGCCGTTGGACTGCAAGGCCCCGCTGGCCAGGTCACGCTTGAGCCGCAGCAGTTCCGTAGTCGATTGGGTGACATCCACATAGATCGGATCAAGTTGTTGCACCGTGGTCAACGCGCTGTCCTGATCAGCCACCACCAGCGCCCCGGGGGTCACAGTGGACGTTTCAATGCGCCCGCTGACCGGCGAGGTAATACGTGTGTAAGCGAGGTTAATCCGGGCGGTCTCGACTTCAGCTGCGGCGACTTGCACGTCGGCGGCCGCCGTGAGCAACGTCGCTTGCGCGTCCTCGTTGTCTTGCTGGCTGATGGCATTGATCTTCACCAGTTCGGCGTCGCGCCTGGCAGTGGCCTGCGCCGATTTAAGCGTGGCGCGGTACTTGGCCAGGCTCGCCTGGGCCTGCGCCAGTGCGGCGTTGTAGGGCGCCGCATCCAATTGGTACAACGCTTGCCCGGCCTTGACATCCGCGCCCTCGACAAACAGCCGCCGCTGGACGATGCCACCGACTTGCGGACGAATCTGCGCCACCATGAAGGCCTGGGTGCGCCCCGCCAGCTCGGTGGTCAGCACTTGGCTCTGGGGTTTTATGCTGATCACCGAGACCTTGGGGGTGACCGCCTCAGGAAGTGGCTCGCCGCCGGAGCAGCCGCCCAGCATGACCAAAATGATCAAGGACAGGAGCACCGCGGCGGTGACCAGGAATTTGGCGATTATTTTCGTCGACATAGCAGCCTCTGCAAGACGGGATGACTTGAGTCAGCGCCATGCTGCGAGGCAAATGTGCAGGAAAATTGAAGATTGCCCCGCCGGGTTGAATCTTTCGCTCGCCAGGGCCTAAATGGTCACCATCCATTCCCGACGGCCCGCCTCCATGAAGTTGAGTATCTCCACCAAGCTGTTTATTGCGGTACTGGCCGGTGTGTTGCTGGTCATCCTGAGCATGGGCCTGGCGACCAGCTGGAGCTTTGGGCGGGGCTTTCTCGGGTACCTCAATGAGCAGGCGCTGGAGCGCATGGCGCCCGTGCTGCCGCGCCTGGCCAGCGCCTACGCGCGCGAAGGCAATTGGGAGTTCCTGCGCAACCAGCCGGACCGCTGGTTCGACATCATGCGGCCCGAACTTGGCGAGGATCCGGCGAAGAACGACCTGCGCACGCCTTTGGCCTCCGACCTGACAGGCGCGCTATTTCGCATCGCCTTGTTGGATAAACACAAAAAACGCGTGAACGGTTACCCGGATATTGGCGACGACGCGCTGTTGCGCCCGGTTGTCGTGGGCGACGAAACCGTGGGCTGGCTGGCCGTGACCCCGTTCCAGAGCGTGACCGAGGCCGGCGGCGAACGGTTCCAGCAATACCAGTTACGCACCAGTTTGGTCATGGGCGCGTTTTCGCTGTTGCTGGCGATGCTGATTGCCTGGTGGATCGCCCGAACGTTGCTGGAACCGGTCAAACGGGTGGCCGCAGCGACTCACCGCCTGGCCAGCGGTGACTACAGCAGTCGGGTGGCGGTGGCCTCCAATGACGAAGTGGGCCAATTGGCCCGTGACTTCAACCAGCTCGCCTACACCCTGGAGCGCAATGAACAGATGCGTCGCGAGTTCATGGCCGACGTTTCGCACGAGCTGCGCACCCCGCTGTCGGTAATGCGTGGCGAGCTGGAGGCCATCGAGGATGGCGTACGCACCCTGAACCCAGGCTCGATGAAGTCGTTGCAAGGCGAGGTCAGCATGCTCAGCAAACTGGTGGATGACCTGTATGAGTTTTCCCTGGCGGATATCGGCGCACTGACCTACCGCAAGAGCGTGTGTTCATTGGATCACTTGTTGCAAGCCAGCGTGTCGATGTTCCAGGAGCGTTTGAATACCCGGTACCTGCGCGTCGAATTGGACTTGCCGTCCCAACCGCTGGAGCTGTTCGCCGACGCCAATCGCTTGCAGCAATTGTTTTCCAACCTGTTGGAGAACGCCGTGCGCTACACCGATCCGGGGGGGGTCATACACATCCGCGCCTCCCAGGATCGCGCCGAGGTGTGCCTCGAGCTCCTCGACTCCGGCCCTGGTGTTTCGGCCGAGCAACTGCCGCGCCTGTTCGAGCGCTTCTATCGTGGCGAATCGTCGCGCAACCGTAGCAGTGGCGGGGCCGGCCTGGGGCTGGCGATTTGTCACAGCATCGCCCTCGCCCACGGCGGCAGCCTTGACGCCGCGCACTCCCCGCTTGGGGGGCTTTGGCTGACCCTGCGTCTGCCAAGGAACATCTGACTCATGAACGACGAAAGCCCGATCCTGATTGTCGAAGACGAACCGAAGCTGGCCGCATTGATGCAGGATTATGTGGTTGCGGCAGGCTACCCGACCCTGTGCCTGGACAACGGCTTGCAGGTGGTGCCGACCGTGCGCGCCCACACACCGCGCCTGATCCTGCTCGACCTGATGCTGCCCGGCCGTGACGGTATGCAAGTTTGCCAGGACCTGCGTGTGTTCAGTGCCGTGCCCATCATCATGATCACCGCCCGCGTCGAAGAGGTGGACCGCCTGCTGGGGCTGGACCTGGGCGCCGACGACTACATCTGCAAGCCTTTCAGCCCGCGCGAAGTGGTTGCCCGGATCAAGGCCATCCTGCGCCGCGGTCCCCAACTGCTGAGCAGCGCCCCACCGCGCCTGCTGATCGACGAAACGCAGTACCGCGCCTCACTCGACGGTAT
The DNA here is from genome assembly GCF_047943075.1 of Pseudomonas sp. NFX183. Taxonomy (NCBI): domain Bacteria; kingdom Pseudomonadati; phylum Pseudomonadota; class Gammaproteobacteria; order Pseudomonadales; family Pseudomonadaceae; genus Pseudomonas; species Pseudomonas sp. NFX183. Next base: position 6,266,339 of record NZ_CP181333.1, read on the forward strand.
CGCGCTGGACCTCACCCCCCTTGAGCTGCGACTGCTCAGCACCTTTGCACGCTCCGCCGGGCGGGTGTTTTCCCGCGACCAACTGCTGGACAAGATCTACTCCGACCACCGCGTGGTCACCGACCGTACGGTGGACAGCCATATCCGCAACCTGCGACGCAAGCTGGAGCAGGCGTGCCCTGGAGAAACGCCCATCGAGTCGTTGTATGGAGTGGGCTATCGGTTTCAGCTTGCCGACGCCTGAGGTCCCGTCGAAGAGACGGCCTTGGCGTGAATGCGATGTCTGGGCAAGACCCTCGGTGCGTCCATTTCGGATCGCGCGCCGACGATTTAATCTTCGGCATTTTCAACGCATAGGGCTTCGAGCAATACCGGCTCCAAGACGTCAAAGAAGCGTCTGATTTCCCCGGCTATCGCCGTTTACCTGGGTATTTATCTTTCGCGTCTTAGGGCTGTGCGCGCAGGCGAGGCCGGGCGCCGCAGGCCCTCAGATACTCAGGAGTTCGGCCAGCGGAAAACGCTGCGTGGTCTTCATTTCTCGCAGCGACAGGTTCGAGCGGATACTCAAAACGCCCGGGAGCTTTCGCAGCACCTTTTCGACGAATCTGCTGTAACTGTCCAAATCCCTGGCGACGACTTGAAGTAAAAAATCCGCCTCGCCCGTTGTGTTGTGACAACTGAGTACCTGAGGCGCCGAGGCGATGATTTTTTCAAACTTTTCCGTGGCCTCTTCACTGTGATCACTGCAGGAAATCTGAACAAAAGCCATCACCCCCAGGCCCAGCTTTCTGCGATTCAGGATGGCTTGATACCCCTCAATCACCCCGCACTCCTCAAGGCGCTTTTGTTTACGCCAACAGGATGCTTCGCTGAGGGAAAGTTGCTCCGCCAATTTGACATTCGACAGTCGTCCATCTCGCTGCAGTCGCTCTGATATTGCAATGTCCACCTTATCCAAACGCTCGAGCATGGTTGATCCTTTCAATTATGTGCCAGCTCACGGAGATTAATTTCATTTGGCGCAAACTATCAATCGCAATCTGAAAAGCAATTTCACCCCATTTGCACATAATGGATCACCGCTGATTCGAGCAGCCCCGCATAGGAAAGCCATCGAATACAGCGCCGCGTTTATCAAGGTGGAGGTTACTTTCATGAAAGCAGTTGTCTACGAAGCCTTTTCCAAACCGCCGCGCTTGATGGACGTCGAAGACCCGACGCCGGAGCGTCACGGTGTGGTGATACAGGTGAGGGGCACGGGCGTTTGCCGCAGCGACTGGCACGGTTGGAAGGGCCATGATCCGGACATCCAGTTGCCGCATGTTCCCGGGCATGAGCTTGCCGGCATCGTGGCCGAGGTTGGCCGCGACATTACCCGGTGGAAGGTCGGCGACCGTGTGACGGTGCCCTTCGTAGGCGGGTGTGGCGCGTGTCCCGAGTGCAACAGCGGTAACCAGCAGGTCTGCAACACACAGTTTCAACCGGGCTTCACCCACTGGGGTTCGTTTGCTGAATACGTCGGTATCCATCAGGCCGACCTGAACGTCGTGGCACTCCCTGAGAGCATGGACTTTGCCACCGCTGCAAGCCTGGGTTGTCGCTTCGCCACTTCATTCCGCGCCGTCGTTGACCAGGGCAAAGTCAGCGCCGGACAGTGGGTTGCGGTGCACGGCTGCGGAGGCGTCGGCCTGTCCGCAGTGATGATCGCCAACGCCCTCGGCGCGAACGTCATCGCCATCGATATTTCCCAGGAAAAACTAGAGCTGGCGCGCTCGCTCGGCGCCGTTGCAACCGTGAACGCACAAGCCGTTGCGGACGTCACCGAAGCCGTGCTGGAAATCACCCAGGGTGGCGCCCACGTCTCACTGGATGCACTGGGCCATCCCACCACGTGCTTCAACTCCATCAACAACCTGCGCCGTCGAGGCAAACACGTCCAGGTAGGCCTGATGCTCGCCGACCACGCCACACCGGCGATCCCCATGAGCAAAGTCATCGCGCACGAGCTTGAGATCTACGGAAGCCACGGCATGCAAGCGCATCGTTATGACGCCATGGTCCAGATGATCACCAGCGGAAAACTCGCCCCGGAAAAACTCGTGGGTAAAACCATCAGCCTGGAGCAGTCCATCGACGCGTTGATGAACATGGATCGCTTCGAGACGGCCGGCGTAACGGTTGTGACCGAGTTCTAGCTCAGGCAGGACGCAACAGTACCCAGGCCACAATACCCATTAAGTATTGATCATCACCTCCTGGGTATTTGACCTCTCCCAACCAAAGCAACACCATTGAGTTCATCAGGACCCCATCGACACGCAGCTCAAGGAATGACCGCCTCCATGCACCCCATCTCTATTGAACGGGTCGAAGCTCACATCGTCGAGCTGCCGACCCTCAGGCCACACCGGCTGGCGATGCATACCATCGAAACCCAAACTACCGTGATCCTGCGGATACGCTGTAGCGACGGCATCGACGAGAACACCAGGGAGCGACGCTCAAACTGGGCAGCGCCGACTGGTTCGGCCTGGACGACCCAGCCGCTGCCTGGCCACCGGGCACCTGGCCATGCTCACCCATCCACACCTGCTGGCTCAGACGCTGCTTGAGCTGGGCGCCAGCGCTCGGGAAAACCTCGGACAGCAGGCGCGCCAATGCTGACACCGGAGCCGCCCGTGACCCAGACCGGGGCCAGACGCTGGGTATGCCTGGTGATCCTGCTGGTGGATCGTTCCTGCCGCCCCTGGATTACTTCATCGTCAATATCGCCCTGCCCTTTATCAAGGCCGACCTGAAAGCCAGCGATGGCCTGATGCAGGCGTCGGTGTCGATCTACGCCGCAGCCTTTGCGCTGTTCCTGATCCTCGGCGGGCGTTTAGGGGACAGGTACGGGCCACGGCGGATTTTCATGCTTGGCATGCTTGGCTTTGCCGCCGCCTCGGTGGCTTGCGGCATCGCCGGCAGCGATCTGGGACTACGGCCTGGGGTTGTCGGCGACCATCCCGGTCCTTATCTCCACTCCCGGGCATCCGATGCAGAAAAGCATGGGCCTGATAGGCCTGGGCGAAACGATTTTTTCCTGGCCGATCTTGCTCACAGCCCTGGTGGTGTTGGTAACGCTGCCTCTGCTCAATGCAGCCCTGCACCCCCGGCAGGGGGAACAGGTGACCGAGATCGACGCCAGCCAGTACATCGCCAAGGATGAAAGCGGCCAGAGCGTGGACGGGCTGTTCGCCGACAACACCGTGGCCACTCGGCTCAACAACAGTAGGCTGCTGAGCCTGGCGGTGGGCCTGTTGGGTCTGGGCTACGTCGCCGTGAGTTTTTTGCGCGGAGCCAACCTCGATCTGAACAAGGTCAACTTTCTGATCCTGTTCCTCGGCATCCTGCTGCTGCGCACCCCGGCCCAGTACATAGCCAAGCTCAATGAGGGCATCAAGACCATTACCGGGATCATTCTCCAGTACCCCTTCTACGCCGGGATCATGGCGATCATGGCCGGTTCGGGCCTGGTGGACAGTGTCTCCAGGGTCTTTGTCGACGTGGCCAACCAGCAGACCTTGCCCTTCTGGGGCTTGATCAGCTCGTTCATGATCAACTTCTTCGCCCCCTCCGGCGGCGGCCACTGGGCGATTCAGGGCCCTTTCATGATCGAAGCTGCCCGTGCCCTGAACAGCTCACTGGCCCAGACCTCCATGGCGGTGATGCTGGGCAACGCCTGGAACGACCTGGTGCAGCCGTTCTGGATCCTCCCGGCCCTCGCCCTGTCCCGGCTGAAACTCAAGGATGTGATGGGCTACACCGTGATCTGTATGTTCTGGGTCGGTGCCATCTACATTTGCACCGTTCTGCTGTGGGGATACCTGGGCCACCCGTGAATCCCGAGTCATCATTTTCAGGAGTCTGCGTATGCCATTTGTAATCGAAACATGGGACAAGCCTGGCAGCCAGGCGGTCCGCAGCCGCCACCGGCCCAGCCACCTGGCGTACCTGGACCGCCACGCGGCGCTGTTGATCGCGTGTGGCGCCAAGTTGCATGACGATGCCAGCGACCTGGGCGGTGGGTTCTACATCGTCGAACTGGATACCCGCGAACAGGTACAGGCGTTTATCGAGGGCGACCCGTTCTACCAGGCAGGGCTGTTTCTCAACGTGCAGATCACCCGTTGGCGAAAAAGCTACGTGCTCGGTAAAAACCTGCTGACCGAGTGACCACGGCACCACCAGGTGCCCCTGGACAGTGCTTGGCCAGGCACGACAAATAGCGGGCCAAGCGCCGACGTATGCGTAAATCCCAGGCAAAAAAAAGCCACTCGTTAGAGTGGCTTTTTCTTTGTGTTTGGAGCGGGAAACGAGACTCGCATCTGGCGTCCGACCCATTGAAATCTAAGGGGTTTATTTTCTTGCCGAGGCAGGAAAAGACTCAATTCTGGACTTGTTTTTTGGGTATTTCAAGAGCAAATTTGGACGGTAACTGCGTAGGATCGTCATTAGGTGAATCATCGAGACACACCTAAATCCCGCGCTACCGGCTTTGTGCATTAAACGTCAGTTCCCTACGTCAACGCTTACGCGGATACGTAAGGTGAACGCCCAGATCCGGCCATTAACGTTAGACATGCTGGCCACCGTTAACGTGAATCTCTGCGCCGTTTACATAAGAAGCGCCACTGGTGCAAAGGAAGTAGACGAGCGAAGCAACTTCCTCAGGTTTGCCCAGCCGGTTCATCGGCACTAACCGTTCAACGATTTCCGCAGTGCCTGCGGACAGTATTGAGGTTTCGATTTCTCCAGGTGCGATAGCGTTGACCCTTACGCCATGTCGGCCAAAATCAAAAGCCATTTCCCGAGTCAGGGCGGAGAGCGCAGCTTTGGATGTGGAATAAGCGACACCTGCGAACGGGTGCACCTTGGATCCTGCAATAGAGGTAACGTTGATGATGCTGCCTTTTGCAGCTTTCAATTCATCAAACAGCCCCCGCGCAAGGAGGGCCGTAGAAAACAGATTGACATTGAAGACCTTGATCCAGGTTGCATAGTCGGACTCCAGAACACCAAGACGTGTCCCCTCAGGCCCCTTAGGCGAAACTCCGGCATTGTTTACCAATGCATCCAAGCGCCCGCCCAACTTTTCCCTGATGGAAGCCAGACTGTCACTGACGCTATCAATATCTTCGAGATCAAGATGAATGTGGTTGAGCAAACCATCGGCCCATGGGCATTCAGCGACCCAGTCCTGGCGAGAGGCGGTGAAAATCCTCCACCCAGCGGCTTGAAAGTGTTTGACGGTGGCATGGCCTATGCCACGACTGGCACCGGTCAATAACAATGTCTTTTCGCTCATACATGCATTTACCTGTTAGAAAGTTTCGCTTTGTTTTTTAGCGGTCTAGGTCAAAAAAATCGCGATCTTCAATGTGCTACTTTTGGGCAGGGCGTCATGAGTGGCCATGACTCTCATAGCCGCTTTTGTTCGCTGCAAACATCGGGTGATTCGCTGGGATCCCAAGCCCTTTTTGGCCATTTCTCGTTTCCTTGCATTGAAGCGCCTGAACAGTGATGAGCGTCCTTCTCCTGGATGAGGATGAGTCAATCTTGCCGTTCGAACGTTCGACTCTACGTCTGACTACAGGAGGCGGAAACGACATTTTTCCCTCATTACCGGTCACAGGATGGTCCACTTACGGCGGCACCAAACTGCAGGTTTCTTCCGTCAAGAATCGCTGCTTCGGGGAGCTGGGGCCCTAGCCCAGAATCGTAAGTTCGCGAAGGGTCCAAAACCGGTCCCGGCTGGCTGCGGTTTGTTAGGCACTGCACTCGATTGGCGGCTTGTACGAAGTTGAGCTACTCGCCCGGGATATGAGCGATGAGGATCGGCGGCGCATATCTGCTTAGTCATGCAACGTGACTTCGGCGGACGCATACGAACTGACCTCACAGCTCTGTTGTAGTCCCGCCGAGGCTACTTGTTTGGTCATTATTCGCGCTCATGGGCTCTCGACAGGCTTGCATTCCATAGGCTCATTTCGTAACACTTGATTTGCGTAGCTGCCTCCTCAGTCGTCGGTACGCGCTAATATCTACCAATCCAAGGAGCGATGAATGCGTGTGCGTCCAGCGATAATGGGTGACTCTGAGAGCATGAGTAGAATCGCGAAGGCTACCTTTTCACTGGCGTGCCCAGCAGACACTCCAGCAGAAGAACTGGAGCGCTACATCAGCGAAAATCTGACCGCGCGTTGTTTTCAAATCGCGCTGGATACGTCAAGCCAAGAGGTGCGAGTGTTGGAGAAAGCCGGAGATATTGTGGGTTTCAGTTTGGTCGACTACAAACCAGATCGATTAAACATCCTACTGGCGGATGGCATCCCTGAGTTGAAACGATGCTATGTCGATTCAAAACACCATGGAACCGGTGCCGCACAGCTCCTCTTAACTGAGACGCTTGCTGGTATTTCAGAACGTATCCGGCTCACGGTACCGGTTTCTGATCCAGCATACTGAGGTGCACTGAATACCATCCACCGCCCTACTGTAGTCCGTGAGAAATCGCTATTCGCGAGCGCTCACACACCCGGTGCGAATGGGGGCCCGATTAGTTTTTTAGGCTGAAACTACCGTCCTAGATCCCAGGAAAAATGTTTTTGCCCCCCCAAACGCGGAATTTTCTCAATACGCCGCTCTGAGTGACCTATTCTGGCGCCTTTTAAAATGTGCGCCGCCAAGCTGAGATTCCCCACATTGGCTCAGGGTACCTCTAGCGGCGCTAATCGCCCCAACCTAGCGGACTTAGCTACACGGTGGCGACGTAATCGACTTGATGCCGCGCAATCCGACAGTCCCCCAACTCCCGCTTCACCCGCAAATGCTCCGGGTGCGTTGCATAGGCTGCCAAGGCCTCCTGCGAGTCGAACTCGCTGTACAACACAACATCACAGGCATAGTCGATGCGACTGAAATCCACCCCCACCTCGATTTTCAACAACCCGGGTATCCGCCCTGCCAGCCCTTCGAATTGCTCCTTGAGAAACAGACACGCCTGTTGGTTGCGCTCCGGCGTGTCGCCGGCCAGGTTCCACATCACAATGTGCTTGATCATCGTTGTCCCCTGCCGTTGTCTTCCTTGGGCGACATATCAACCTCTGGTCTTTTGATAAACATCCACGAACACGGCCGCCAACAGCACCGCCCCCTTGATCATCTGCTGGTAGTCGATGCCGATCCCCATGATGGACATGCCGTTGTTCAGCACGCCCATGATGAATGCACCGATCACCACGCCCACCACTTTGCCGACGCCACCGGAGGCTGACGCTCCGCCGATGAACACCGCGGCGATCACGTCCAGCTCGAAACCGGTGCCGCCTCGCGGGGTGGCACTGTTCAGGCGGGCCACGAAGATCAGCCCGGCCACCGCCGCCAGCACACCCATGTTGACGAAGGCAAAGAAGGTCACTCGCGCCGTATTGATGCCCGACAGCCGCGCAGCCTTGAGGTTGCCGCCCACCGCGTATACCCAACGGCCGATCACCGTGCGGTTCATGATGAACGTGTATACCCCGATCAAAATGCTCATGATCACCAGCACTGTGGGGATGCCACGGTAGGTGGACAGCAGGTAGCAGAAGTACACGATCAGCGCGGTGACCACGCCGTTTTTCAGGGCGAACACCACCATGGGCACGACGCTGCCACCGCTTTTCAGGGTGCGCAGGCGGCTGCGGTATTCAATCACCCAGAAGGCTATAGCGACGGCGATGCCCAACAACAGCGATGTGATACGCAGGTGTTCGTTGCTGAACAGGTCAGGCACAAAACCGGAGCTGATGGCCGAGAACGCCGGCGGGAACGGTCCAATGGACTGCCCTTGGGAGATAGCAATGGTGGCGCCGCGGAAAATCAGCATGCCGGCCAGGGTCACGATGAACGACGGCATGCCCCACACCGCCACCCAATAGCCCTGGGCCGCGCCGATCAAGGCACCCGCCAGCAGGCAGATCAGGGTCACGGTGAAGAAGTCCAGACGGTACTGCACCATCAGCACCGCGGCGATCGAGCCGACCACGCCCACCACCGAACCGACCGACAGGTCGATATGGCCGCAGACAATGACCATCAACATGCCCAGGGCCATCACCACGATGTAACTGTTCTGCAGCAGCAGGTTGGTGAGGTTGAGCGGTTGCATCAGCGCCCCGCCGGTGGCCACCTGGAAAAACACCATGATGACGATCAGCGACACCAGCAGGCCGTATTCGCGCGCACCGCGCTTGAATAACGTCAGGTGGCCGGGTTTGGAAGAGAGAGGCAGGCTGGCTTCGCTCATTGGATCACCTCATTTTTCATGATTGCGTGCATGATTTTTTCCTGGGACGCCTCGGCGATAGCAAACTCGCCCACGAAGCGGCCTTCGTTCATCACATAGATGCGGTCACAGGTACCCAGCAGCTCGGGCATTTCCGAGGAGATCATGACCACCCCGCGCCCTTCGCTGACCACCTGGTTGACCACGCCGTAGATCTCGTACTTGGCGCCCACGTCGATACCGCGAGTGGGTTCGTCGAGGATCAGCACCTTGGGGTTGGAGAACAGCCATTTGCCCAGCACGACTTTCTGCTGGTTGCCACCCGAGAGCTTCTCCACCGACTGGGTCACGTCCGGGCTGCGAATGCGCAGCCGCGCGCGGAAGCCGTCGGCCACGGCGGTCTCGCCCAGCTCGTTCATCACCCAGCGTTTGGACACCGCGCCCAGGTTGGCCATGGAGGTGTTGTGGGTAATGCTGTCACCCAGCACCAGGCCGGCGCCCTTGCGGTCTTCGGTGGCATAGGCCAGGCCCTGCTTGATCGCCTTGCGCACGGTACCCAGGTCCACGACCTGGCCTTCCAGGTGCGCGGTGCCGCGCACATTGACGCCGTAGGAACGGCCAAACATGCTCATGGCGAACTCGGTACGGCCGGCGCCCATCAACCCGGCGATGCCCACCACTTCACCGCGGCGCACGTGAAAGTTGAGGTTGCGCACCCGGTCGCGGTCCGGCCGCTCGGGGTCACCCACCGACCAGTCGCGCACCTCGAACAAGGTCTCGCCAATGTTGGGCACCCGCGCGGGGTAACGGTCGGACAGCTCGCGGCCGACCATGGAACGCACAACCCGGCCCTCATCAATGCCGTCGGCGCGGCAGTCGATGACGTCAACCGTGCTGCCGTCGCGAATTACCGTGATCTCATCGGCCACCCGGCCAATTTCGTTGAGCTTATGGGAGATGATGATCGAGGTAATGCCCCGCCCCTTGAGCTCCAGCATCAGCTTGAGCAGGGTGTCGCTGTCCCTTTCGTTGAGGCTGGCGGTGGGCTCGTCGAGAATCAGCAGGCGCACGTCCTTGGCCAGCGCCTTGGCGATCTCGACCATCTGCTGCTGGCCAACACCCAGGTTGCCCACCAGCGTCTGCGGGCGGGCATCGAGGCCGACGCGGGCCAGCAGTTCACGGGCACGCAAGTGCGCCTGATCCCAGTCGATCACCCCGTGGCGGGCGATCTCGTTGCCCAGGAAAAGGTTTTCGGTGATCGACAGCATCGGCACGAGTGCCAGTTCCTGGTGAATGATGCAGATGCCCAGCGCCTCGCTGTCACGCAGGTTATGGAAGGTGCGCGGCGCGCCGTCGAACTGGATCTCGCCCTCGAAGCTGCCATGGGGGTAGACGCCGCTGAGGATCTTCATCAGCGTCGACTTGCCCGCACCGTTTTCCCCGCAGATGGCATGAATCTCACCATCGCCCACCTTGAGGTTGACGCCGCTCAGCGCCTTGACCGGGCCAAACGCCTTGCGGATGTCGCGCATGTCGAGAATCGTTTTTGTCATTTTTTCTCTCCCGTGCAAGGGGCCGCCACCGGGGCGGCGGCCACGCCGCGTCGGCTATTGTTGCAACTGCGCCTGGGTGTAGAACTTGGTGTCGTCGACCAGCACTTTCTGCCAGTTCTTGACGTCGACCAGCTGCGGGGTGAGCAGTTGGGTAGGCACCACCATCGAACCGTTATCGTAGGACGTGGTGTCGTTGACGCTGACTGCCTTGCCGGTCAGTTCGGCGTCCATCATCTGGGCGGCCGCACCGGCCAGCGCACGGGTGTCCTTGAAGATGGTGGACGACTGGTCACCGCGGATAATCGACTTGACGCTGGAGACCTCGGCGTCCTGGCCGGTCACGATCGGCATCGCCGACTTGCCGCTGCCGTAACCCACGCCCTTGAGCGACGACACCGCGCCGTTGGCAATCTGGTCATTCATGGCCAACACAGCGTCCAGGTGGGTGGTGCTGTAGAACGCGCTGAGCAGGTTGTCCATGCGCGCCTGGGCCTGGGCACCGTCCCAGTTCGGGGTGGCAACCTTGTCCATGGCCACCTGGCCGCTGCGCACCACCAGCTTGCCGTTGTCAATGTAAGGCTTGATCTGCGACATCACGCCCGAGTACACCACGTGGGCATTGTTGTCATCGGTGGAGCCGGCGAAGATCTCCAGGTTGAACGGGCCCTTGCCATCCTTGAGGTCCAGCGCATCGACGATGGACTGGCCCTGCAGTACGCCGGTGCGATAGTTGTCGAAGGTGACGTAGTAATCGAAGTCCTTGGAATTGCGGATCAGTCGGTCATAGGAGATGACCTTGATGCCCTTCTCTTTCGCCTGTTTGAGCACATCGGCCATGGTGGTGCCGTCGATCGGCGCCACGATCAGGCCCTTGATGCCTTTGACCATCATGTTCTCGATCTGCGAGAGCTGGGTGGGTGCCTCGTACTGGGCATATTGCAGGTCGGTGTCGTAACCCATTTTCTTCAGCGAGTCGACGATATTGGCACCGTCCGAAACCCAGCGCGCCTCGGTCTTGGAGGGCATGGCGACGCCGATGGTGCCCTTGCTGCTGGTCTCGCTTTTGCCGCAGGCGCTCAGGGCGATGCCCAGTGCGAGTGCGGCGGCAATCTTGATGATCGTGTGCATAATGTCCTCTGCCTTGTTGTTTTTGTGTTTTAACAGGGACGCAAAGGCCCATCCGGCTCGACAACGGTCGAGCCGACGGGGTGTTTCGCGTACCGGGACTGTGGTGCGGGTTAGAACGCCAGGACTGTTTCCTGGCCGTTGGCATCAGCGGACTCGAACAGCGCTTCGAGGATCACGTTGATGTCGTGGGCCTGGGTGGCCGGCACGTTGGAAGGCGCGCCGGTGTATAGCGAGTGCGTGAATGCGGCGGCCTCGCGGTCGAAGTACACCGGGTTGCCGATTTCGGCGATTTCCGGGGAGTAGACGGTTTTGCGCACCGCCCAGATCTCTGGAAAGCTGTTCTCGTTCCAGTGCGTCCAGCCCTGCTGGTGGCCGTTGTTGCCATCGTGGTACAGCTTGTACGACGCTGGCATGGGCGTTGAATGCATTACGCCATGGGTACCGTAGGCGGTAATGTCCCAGCTCTCGGTCCAGGGCATCGGGTCCCAGGACATGAAGTCGATGGTCACCAGTTTGTCGTCGTAGTTGAGCACCGCGCCCACTGCGTCCTCGCGGGCCGAATCGCTCATCTGCCCGGCGAACTTGGTGATGCGCGCGTTCACCGACTTCGGCTTGCCGAAGTGCAGCAGAATGCGGTCGATGGTGTGGCAGCCAATCACGTAGAACGCGCCGCCACGGTCGCCCGGCTGTTTCATGTGGTTGGTGTCGGCCTCATCATGGGAGCAGCCGGCGTGGGCACGTACTTGCAGAACCTTGCCGATATCGCCGCTTTGCAGCACCTGCTGCATTTTTTCCACCGATGGCGCGTAGCGCCAGCAGTAACCGACCTGGAACAGGCCACCGGTGCGCTCCACCGCGTCGACAATGCGCTGGGTGTCCTGGGTGCCACGCCCTGCCGGCTTCTCGCACAGCACGGCCTTGCCGGCTTCCAGCGCTTCGATGGCCCAGTCGGCCATCAGGTAGCTCTTGGGGTGCACCAGTACCACGTGCACGTTCGGGTCGGCGAGGATCTCTTCCTTGCTGCGCGGTTGCAACTCCATGGCGTCGCAGAACGGCTGAAGCAGCGGGCTGTCATCGAAGGCACCCTGAAACTGCACATTGGCCAGGCGTTTGAAGGCCTTGACCCGGCCCGAGGTATGCGGGTGGGTAATACCCAGGCAGGCGACGCCAATGGGGGTACCGCGCTCACGCTGATAAGACATGTGATTCTCCTTGGGGCGGCGACTCAGAGCTTGATGGTACGGCCGGTGGCTACCGATTCCACGGCGGCATCGGCCAGTTTCAGGGCCTTGAGGCCATCCTGCACGGTGGTCGGCAGCGGCTTTTTGTTTACCAGGGCGTCGATGTAGGCATCCAGTTCCGACTTGTAGGCTTGCTGGTAGCGTTCCAGGAAGAAGTTCAGCAGAGGCTCGCGGGCGTCGGTGACGTCCTGGCTCCAGCGGCGAATGGTGGTGGGACGCAGGTTGTCCATCTGCAGCATGCCTTTGGAGCCGAACACTTCAATGCGCTGGTCGTAGCCGTACACCGCGTTGCGGCAGTTGTTGATGTGGCACTGCTTGCCGGAAGCGGTCTGCATCTGCACCATCGCGGTGTCGTAGTCGTCGTACTTTTCCATCATCGCCGGGTCGATCAGGCGGCTGCCGATGGCGTTGATTTCCACCGGCTCCTCACCCAGCAGCCAGCGACCGATGTCCAGGTCGTGAATGGTCATGTCGCGGAAAATGCCGCCCGAGTGTTGGATGTAGTCCTCCGGGGCCAGGCCCGGGTCGCGGCTGGTGATGATCACCTGGCGCACGTCACCGATGTCGCCGGCTTCGATGGCCGCACGCATTTCGGCGAAAGTGCTTTCAAAGCGGCGGTTGAACGCCAGCATCACGCGGCCATTCAGGCGCTCCACTTCTTCCACCGCTGCCAGGCTCTTGGCCATGTCCAGGTCGATGGGTTTTTCACACAGCACCGCCTTGCCCTGGCGCACGGCGCGCAGCATCAGATTGATGTGGGTGTGGGTCGGGGTGCCGATGACGATGGCATCGACGTCGGGGCGGTCAATGGCCGCCTCGCAGTCGGTCATGGATTCGGCGCCCAGTTCGTCGGCCAGGCGCGAGGCGGCTTCGGCAAAGGGGTCGGCGACTACCACCAGGGTGGCGAACTTGCTGGCTGCCACGTTGGCGGCGTGAATTTTGCCGATGCGACCGGCGCCAAGCACTGCGATACCTACCATTTTTGTCTCTCCGCAAATGTTGTTGTTCGTTGTTGTGGCAAAGGTTGTCGCCATTTAGAAACGGATGTTTTCGAACTGGGCCATGGTGGTGTCGAAGGCGCGCTTGGCCGCCACGTCCAGGGGTAACTTGCGCAGCTCGGCGCTGATCAGTTCCACGCCCCACGGGCCGCGGTAGCCGACATTGACCACCTGCTGAATGAACTCCGGCACGTCCAGCTGCCCTTCGCCGCACAGCTTGCGATGGTGGGTGGAGTCGTTGAAGAACGACTCGACCACTGCATGGTTGGCGTCGTCCAGCTCGATGGACTTGATCAGCTCAAGCGGGATCTTGCTGATTTCATCAAAGCTCATGCCGCCGCGGGCCACGTGCCAGGTGTCCACCAGCAGACCACCATTGGGGCGCACGCCGTCGGTGACGGCGATGGCGCGGTCGATGGTGTTGACGCTGGAAAACGGCAGGAACTCAATCACCACGTTGGTGCCGTAGGGCGCGGCGCGGTCGCACAGGATGGCGAAGGCATCACGCATGCGCGCCACGTCCGGCGGACCTTCTTCAAACAGGCCGCCAGCCACCTTCAGGTTGCGGGCGCCCAGTTCACCGGCGATTTCCAGCAGCTCGTCGCGAATCACGTGGGACGCGGCCAGCAGGTCGCCCTCCAGGTGCCAGTCGGTGAGGAACTCGACTTCCACGTGCTTGATGCCATTGTCCTTGAGGATATTGCGCACGGTGGAAATACCCAGCTTGGCGACGTTGTGCACCAGGTCCGCGTGCACCAGGCCCATGCCGCGCCAGCCGGCCTTGGCCGCAGCCTCTGCCCGCGCCTGCAGGGAAAACGGGCTGATCTCGCTGGCCGCGCCGGGGTAGGTGTCACCGGCCAGGGTCCAGTAGGCTGCAAGCAGTTCAACATTTTTATCGGGCATGTCGATCACTTTTGTTTGTCGTTGAAAATCGGGTCGGTCAGTCAGGCCGGGGTCAGGACAAAGTCCCAGTTCACGGCCAGGTAAGGCACTTGCAGGTCGTAGCGCCGGGCGGTGGCCGCATCGGTCTGCGTGGTGAATTCGGCAATCAGTTCTTTCTTCACCCCAAACACCGTGTCCTCGTGCAGGTACGGGCAGTCGGGCGTGAAGATGTGGGTAATGACCTGGTCATAGCCGGGGGCGGTGACGATGAAATGCAAGTGCGCGGCGCGGTTAGGGTGACGCCCCAACTGGCCCAGCAGCTTGCCCACCGGGCCGTCGGCCGGGATCGGGTAGTGGCGGGGCTTGACCGTGCGGAAGGCGTAGCAGCCGTCGGCATCGGTAGTGAACAGGCCGCGCAGGTTGTATTCGGGCTGCAGGCCTTTTTGCTGCACGTCGTAGAAGCCGTCGTCGTTGGTCTGCCAGATGTCCAGGGTGGCGCCGACAATGGGGTTTCCGTCGGTGTCCAGCACGCGGCCGCTGACCAGGGTGGGCTCGCCCTTGCCGTCCAGGCAAATGTTGGCGCCGTTCTTGTAGCGCGGGGCATCGGCCACATAGAACGGACCGAGGATAGTGTTGGGCGTGGCGCCGCTGGGGCGACGGTGGTTGATGGCATCCACCAGCATGGTCACGCCCAGCACGTCAGACAGCAGGATGTATTCCTGGCGCCAGTCGGTGCACATGTGCCCGGTCCTGGTCAGGAACTCGATGGCCGTGAACCACTCTTCGTGGGTAGGCTCGATCTCCTTGACAGCTGCGTGCAGGTGACGGGTCAGCACCGACATCACGTCGCGCAGGCGCGGGCTGGCGGCGTCGGTGATGCGGGCGTTGACGATCTCGGCGGAACGTTCTTCCTCGAACAGTCCCCCAACCGGGCTCTCGGTGTTCAGGTGCGCAGTCATGGATTGATGTCCTTGATCATTATTGTGGAAGGCCGGCGGCTGTCATCAGCAGGCATTGGCTTGGGCAGTACGCCATTTGCGGCCGCCCAGGCGCTGCTGCATGAATTGTTCGATCTCTTCCAGGGTCATGCCCTTGGTCTCTGGCAGCCACAGGGTGCAGAACACGATCGAACCGATGTTGATCACAGCGAACAGGAAGAACGTCATGCCACCCATCACGCTGAGCATCACCGGGAAGGCAAAGGCGACGATGGCGTTGAAAATCCAGAACACGCCGACGCTGATGCCATTCATCAGGCCCCGCACGTGAGTGGGAAACAGCTCGGACATCAGCAGCCAGTAGATGGGGCCGATGCACATCTGCATGAAGAACAGAAACACCAGCACGCCGCCCAGGGCCAGGTAGCTTTGCAGCGGCGAGTGGGGCATGAAGTTCATGACCACGCCGAGGAAAATCTGCGCCAGCACCACCACGGTCAGGCCCATGAGCAGAATCGTGCGCCGGCCCATGCGATTGATCAACCACATGCCGATCAGTGTCGCGACCACGGCCACCACGCCATTGCCAATGGTGGCAATCAGGGCTGCGCTGGTGCCCAGGCCGGTTTCCTTCAGGATCATGGGGGTGTAGTACATGAAGGCATTGACGCCGGTGAACTGGATGACGAAGCCCAGGGCGATGCCGATGCCCAGCAGCTTGAGCAACCAGGGTTCGTTGAGCTTGGACAGGGAGCTACCATGGCGGCGCTCCACTTCACATTGGGCGATGATTTCCTTGAGCTCGCGGTCCACCTCACGCTGAGTGTCACGGATGCCGAGCAGCGTGGCCTTGGCCTCGTCAATGCGGCCCTTGCTGACCAGCCAGCGCGGCGAGGACGGTACGAAGTGCATGCCTACATATAGCAGTGCCGCCGGAATCAGCGCGATGGCCAGCATATAGCGCCACACCAACGGGCTTTCGAACAGGTGCACCAGGCCGGCACTGGCTATGTAGGCCAGACACTGGCCGGACACGATCATCAATTCGCTCTGGCACACCAGCCGTCCGCGATGCTTGGGCGCTGCCAATTCGGCGATCAGAACCGGCACTGCCGATGAGGCGCCGCCCACGGCGATGCCCAGCACGAAACGGGTGGCGACCATGGTCCACAGGGTTGGCGACAGGGCGGTGCCCAGCGCGCCCAGGGCGAACAGCACGGCCAGGGCCTTGAGCACGCCGAGGCGGCCATAACGGTCGGACAGTTGGCCGGCGAACAGCGCGCCAAATGCGCCGCCGAAGATCAGGGCCGAGGCCACCAGGCCTTCAGACACGGGCGTCAGGCCCAGGCCGCCCTGGCTTGGGGCCAGTGACATGAATGGCAATGCGCCGGAGATGACCCCGGTGTCGTAACCGAACCCCAACGAGCCCATGGTAGTGATGGCGGCGATGCGCCAGAGGATTTTCGCGGACGCGCCAACAGCGGCGGTTTGGTTACTGGACATGAGGTCAACCTTTATTGAATTTATGTGTACGCTCAGTGGGGCAAAGAGTACTGCGATTGAATTGGAATAAACATGCCGGTATGGCAAATGTGTTTTCCAGCTAGTGGAAAACTGCGCCGCCCTCCTCCGACGGCGCGAATCGCATCGCAAGCGCTCTAGAACCGGGCTTGCACCTTAAGGCCGGCAATCAGTGCGGCGTCCACCTCACGCACGCCCCCCGGGTTTTTCACGTATTGCAGGTTCGGCCGCACGGTGAGCCAGTTGGTCACGTGCACGCCGTAGTAGATCTCGCTGCTGGTCTCGTTGTGCTGCAGCGGGATATAGCCCGGATCGTCGTAATCGCTGACGCCGTTGGCCTGGTTCTGCAGGCGTGCGCGCTCGCGGTAATCGGCGTTGGTGTGTACCTGTGCGATACCGATGCCCAGGTCATCCAGGGGGCGGCTGTCTAACAGCCCCTTGTAGACGATACCGGCCTGAATGAAGTGGTCGACCTGGCTGGTGGCCTTGTCGTGGTGGGTAAAGTTGGCGAACACCGACAGGCCGCGGCTGCTGTCGCCGTCACGCGCGGTCAACTGCTGCTGCACCACCAGCCAGTAGCCATGGCGGCTGCCGTGCTCCTGGAAGGCATCCCCGGTCAGCGGCTGTGGATTGCCATTGCGGTCATCCAGCACGTCGTTGGCGTTGGCGCTGCTCTTGTAATAACCCAGTCGGTATTCGCCCGGCAGGCCGTTGAATTTCGGGCTCCACACCAGCTCGACCGGAATCAGCGCGCCTTGGGTGCCGCTGCCACTGAGCTTGAAGCCATTGCCCACTTCCAGGTTGGACGGGTTCTGCTCAAACACACCGATTTGCGCATACCACTCAGGGGCAAACTGATAGCGGGTCCGAATGGCCCACTGGCTGACCGGCCAGTTGTACCAGATGTCGCCAATCCAGTTGGCCGCCTGCGCGCCGCAAAATGGCGTGCTCTGGAAGTCGCACGGGAAGCTGTTGAAGTCCGAACCTTCGTCGAAGCGACCGGCCTTGATGTCGAGCGCCCCGTCGAACCAGGCCTTGCTCATCCACATCTCGGTCAGGCGCCAGGTCTGGCCGCGTCCGTACACTTCCTGAGACGAGGAATACCCGCCGACGCGGGGGTCAGCCACGCGGTCATTGGTGAGATTGCGGCCGTCGCGTTCGGTGATGGTCAACTGAAAGCGGGTATTGTCCCAGCCCAGCAGCTTTTGCAGGTCGGTCTTGAGGCCCACGGCGTATTGCTTGGTCCAGCGTGCGGTGTGGTCCTTGTCGTAACCGCCGTGTGCGTTGGCGGCCATCTCCCCGGTGTAATTGAGCTGGACGTCCACCCCCTGTTCCAGCCAGTTGCTGCGTGCCCCGCCCCAGTCACCGGTCATCCAGTGGGAGTCGGCAGCGAATGGTTGATTATCGGCACAGGCCAGCCCGGGAATCAGCAGGCAAAGGCTGGCCGCAACCGTGCTCTTGGCAAAGTTTTTCATGCGTGACGTTTCCTTGTTGTTGGTTTTGTTGTTCAACGTGCAGGCGAAACAATGCCGGGCCCGGCAGCCAGGGCCTGCCCGGCCTTGGCGCCACGGATCATAGGGGGGTGACGTGCAGGTGAATACCCGGCGAAAACTCAAATCTGAATTCCGCCAAGCGGAAAACTGTCTATCTAGTCCAATAGCGCTCGTATTCGTGTTTATTAAAATCGGACAACAGGAATTCGATGAACACCCGCAACTTCGCCGGCATGTAACGCCGGCTCTGGAACGCCATGTTGATGGTAAGCCTTGGCAAATCCCAATCGTCCAGCACCGGGATCAACCGCCCCGCCACCAGGTCGGCGTTGATGATGTACTTGGGCTGCACCAATATGCCGCCCCCGGCCAGCGCCGCGGCGCGCACAATCTGGCCGTCGTTGGTTTCCAGAATCGGCTCGGTCTTGAACGCCGCCTCTTCCTTGCCACGGGTGAAGCGCATGGTGCGCGGCTGGTTCGCGTGGCTGTAGATCAGCAGGTCGTGGCCGGCCAGGTCTTCGATGCTCTTGGGTGTACCCATGCGCTGCAGATAGCCGGGTGACGCCGCCAGTACCCGACGGGTCTCGGCCAGGCGGCGAATGGTGATATTGGAGTCCGGCTCGTATTCCTTGGTACGGATGGCCAGGTCGATCTCGCTGTCGATGATGTCAAAGTAGCGGTTCTCTCCCAGCAGCTTCACCGTGATGTGCGGGTAAAGCTTGCGGAACGCCGGGATCAGCGGCGCGATGTGCAACATGCAAAAGGAGATGGATGAGGTGATCGTCAGTGTACCCACCGGCTGCACCAGCGATTCAGTGAGCGACGCTTCGGCTTCCTTCAACTCACCCAGCAGGCTTTTGCAACTGGCATAAAACTGGTGGCCGGAATTGGTCAGCGCCAGGCGTCGGGTGTTGCGGTCGATCAGGCGGGTATTCAGGCGCTGCTCAAGCGCCACCAGGTGACGGCTGGCCGCGGCGTTGGACAAGCCCAGTATTTCCGCCGCCTTGCTCAGGGTTCCCACTTCCGCGGTCAGTACGAACAGCTCCAGTTCGGTAAGACGATCCACTGTGTGCTTCCTTTTTATTTTTTCACAGGTGAAATAAAGAATTCCGCAAGCGGCCTTTTCTTACATCCTGCGGAACTATAACGTGCGGCGCAACAGGCTGAGAAGTGTGTCGCCCCTGAAGATGATGGTGGCGCCATCGCCACGACCGTTCTGGAGTGACCATGCGCAATTTGGACGAAATGACCATTACCCAGGCAGTGCTGGCCTATAACCGCGGTGCCAGCGATGCCCGACTGTACGATGTGATGACCAGTCTGGTGCAGCACCTGCACGCGTTCGCCCGGGACATCAAGCTTACCGAGGGTGAGTGGCGCCAGGGCATGGCCTTCCTCGGCGACGTGGGCCAGGTGGCACCGGCCAGTGAAGAATTCGCGCTACTGTCCAACGTGCTGGGCCTGTCTACCCTGGTGCTGGTACAGAACGAGCGCAAGCCGGCCGTCTGTACCCAGGCCACGGCCTTTTACACGGCCCCCGGGCCGAACGCCGAATTGCGCGACTTGGGCGCCGACATCAACCCACAGCTTGGCGGACCCAAGGGCTACGTACAGGGCGTGGTGCGCGACGAAAAGGGCGGGCCGGTGCCCAATGCCCAGCTGCACCTGCGTGTGGCCGGGGTCGAGGCCTTGTTGCAGGCCGATGACCAGGGCCGCTACCACTTCAGCACGTCGTTGCCGGGCAGCCACCAGGTGCGTCATGACGGCCCGGTGAAGCAGCTGCTGGCCGTGCTCAACCGTCATGCATGGCGCCCGGCCCACCTGGCGTTTTCGGTGAGCGCCGCGGGTCATCAGCCGCTGACCACCCATGTGTATCGAGAAGGCGACCCCTACCTCGACTCCGACGCCCTGTTTGCCGTGCGGCCATCCCTGATTACCCAGTGGCAATGCCAACCGGCAGGCGCCACGCCCGATGGCGGGCACAGTGACGAGGTGTTCTACACCCTGACGTTCGATTTTGTCCTGGCTAAACAACCGCTCGGTTGATCACCGCCGCCCTGCCCGTCGAGGATCCCATGCACGACGACCACACCGTTATCGCCGCTCTGGAAGACGAGCGCTACCAGGCCATGCGCTTGGGCGACCTGGAGGCATTTGCCCGCCTTGCCCATGGCGATCTTGTCTACGTCCATTCCAATGGCGTCAAGGACAGCCTGGCCAGTTACCTGGAAAAATGCCGCCAGGGCCTTTACCTCTATCACCGCATCGATCACCAGGTGCACGAGGTGCGTCGATCAGGCGACACCGCCCTGGCGTTTGGTGAAATGCGCGCCGACATCACCTCCCATGGTGTCGCCAAGACCCTGCACAACCGCACGCTGAGCGTCTGGCTCAAGACGGGCGAACGCTGGGGGCTGGTTGCCTATCAACCGACCCCTGTCGCTGCGCGCCCGGCCCCGGCACCTGTTGCCTCTACTCAAGGAGACCTGCCCCATGTCCACGCCCCCATTCGTCTATAACGGCCAGCCGTCGCGCGTCATTTTCGGCCAGGGTTCGCTGCAACAGCTGGAGGCGGAGATCGATCGCCTGGGCGCCAAGCGCGCGCTGGTGCTGTGCACCCCCGAACAGCGTGCCCAGGCCGAACACATTGCCCGGCTGCTAGGCGAGCGCGCCGCCGACATCTTCGACAAGGCGGTGATGCACGTGCCCATCGAGACCGCCCGTGAGGCGCGGGAAGTGGCGCGCAAGCTGGGTGCCGACTGCGCCGTGGCCATTGGCGGTGGCTCCACCACCGGCCTGGGCAAGGCCATCGCCATGGACTCGGGGCTGCCGATATTGGCCATTCCCACCACCTATGCCGGCTCGGAAATGACCCCGGTATACGGCATCACCGAAAACGGTCTCAAGCGCACCGGCAAGGACCCCCGCGTGCTGCCCAAAACCGTGATCTACGACCCGGAGCTGACGGTCAGCCTGCCCGTGGACATGTCCATCACCAGCGGCATGAACGCCATCGCCCACGCCGCCGAAGGGCTCTACGCCCAGGATGGCAATCCGGTGATGTCGCTGATGGCCGAGGAAGGCATCCGCGCCCTGGCCGAAGGGATGAAGAGCATTTACAAAGACCCGGCCGACCTGGCCGCGCGTGGCGATTGCCTGTATGGCGCCTGGCTGTGCGGCACCGTGCTGGGCAATGTCGGCATGGCGTTGCACCACAAGCTGTGCCATACCCTGGGCGGCAGCTTCAACCTGCCCCATGCACAGACCCACACCATCGTGCTGCCTCATGCCATCGCCTATAACCAGTCGGCGGCACCGGCGCTGTCGCGCATCAGCCGCGCACTGGGGGTGGACAGCAGCCCGGCGGCGGCGCTGTTCGACTTGGCCAGTTCGCTGGGCGCCCCTACCCGCCTCAAAGACCTGGGGCTGACCGAGTCCGACCTGGACCGCGCCACCGACATCGCCCTCTCCAACCCCTACTGGAACCCGCGCCCTATCGAGGCCACGGCCATTCGCCAACTACTGCAGGACGCCTATGACGGCGTGCGCCCGCAGTAAGTCGGCGCATCAGTAAGGCATATTGAACGGGGTCACGATCTGCACCTGCGAGGGTGCGATCGGCCCCGTTTTCCATACCCGGTGGTACTGCAAAATGTGCAGGAACACATGGCGCGCATCCACCTGCAAGTTGTGGTCGATGATCGCGGCCATTTTCTCCTCTTGCAGCAGTTGGCGGTTTTCCTCGTCCAGGTCATGGCCGATGAACACGTCCAGCGGCCGGCCGGATTCGGCAAACGCATCGACGATCGCCTGATTTCCCCCACCCACGCTGTACACCGCGCGCAGCGCGGGGTGTTGCTTGAGTGCTGCACTGACCTTCTCGCGCGTGCGCTCGTAGACCCCATAGCCACCGCTGACATCCACCACACGCACATGCGTGGCATGCCCGCGCAGCCACATGCGAAAGCCCATCTCGCGTTCCTCCTCGCCGCGGAACAGTTCGCTGCCGATGACCACCGCCACCTCCTGGGCCTGCCGTGGCAACCAGCGCGACAGCAGATAGGCCGCCGTCTGCCCCGCCATGCGGTTGTCCATGCCGACGTAGCCAAGGCGCTCGCTATGGGGCAGGTCCGTCACCAAGGTCACCACGGGAATACCGGCAGCCATGAGCTGATTGACCGCCTGGTTCACCGCAGGCTCGTCGGCCGCCTTGAGCACCACGCCCTGGCTGCCGGTGTGCAGGCAGCGCAGCAATTGGTCATGCATGGCTTGGGGTTCGATTTCCTCGAACAGGTGGAAGCGCGGCGCGATGCGAAATGGCGCCAGGCTGCCCAACTGCTGGGTGATGGCCGCCTGCACGGCGGCGCTGAAGCGCTGGGGAGTGTGCATGATCACGTCGACATGGAAGGTGCGGCCCACGGCCAGGCCGCTCTGCTCCTGTGCCTCCAGTTCGCCCAGCGCCTGCTCGATGCGCCGCTGGGTCTGGTAATGCACGCTGCCGCGCTGGTGCAGCACGCGGTCGACGGTGGCCTTGCTGACACCGGCCTGGGCGGACAGTTGCTTGATGGAGAAGTGTCTGGCGCGTTGGAGGAGGCTCATGGCGTGAGGTTTTCTTGAGGTCTTTTTGGGCATTGGAGAGGTTGTCGCAATGCTAGTCTCAGTTTCGCCGGGCGTCGAGCCACTGCACTCACAACAACAAAAACCAGGAGAACACCCCCATGCCAGAAGCTGACCTCAACCGCCCTTTCCAAGGCCAATATTTCGTGGTCACCGGCAGCACCCAAGGCCTGGGCGCTGCCGTGGCGCACACCCTGGCCAAGCGTGGCGCCGCCGGCTTGATCATCTGCGGCCGTCGCCAGGCCGAAGGCCAGGCCCAGGTGCAGGCGCTGGCCGCGCTCGATTGCCAGGCCCACTTCGTCCAGGCCGACCTGGAACGGGTGGAGGACTGCCGCGCCATCATCGAGGCGGCGCGCACCCACTTCGGCACGCTGCACGGGCTGGTCAACTGCGCCGGCATGTCCGACCGCGGCACCATCCTCGACACCTCCCCCGAACTGTTCGATCGCCTGTACGCGGTCAACGTGCGCGCGCCCTTCTTCCTCATCCAGGAGGCGATCACGCTGATGATCAGCCGGGGCGTGGCGGGCTCCATCGTCAATATCCAGAGCATCGTCGGCCACGGTGGCCCGGCCTACCTGTGCCCTTACTCCATTTCCAAGGGCGCGCTGGCGGTGCTGACCAAGAACGTGGCGTACAGCGCCTTGCGCAACCGCATCCGGGTCAATGGCCTGAACATCGGCTGGATGGACACGCCCCACGAGGACGAAATCCAGCGCCGCTACCACGGCGCCCAGGACGGCTGGCTGGAAAAGGCCGAACAGGCACTGCCCTTTGGCCGCCTGCTCAAGCCCGAGGAAGTGGCCCGCAGCGTGGCGTACCTGCTGTCTGCCGAGTCAGGGATGATGACCGGCACCGTGCTGGATCTGGAGCAGGGCGTGGTCGGCTGCGGTGACGATACCGCGCCGCGCCCCCAGGCTGCGCTGACCTTGCCGGGGGGTGCCTGATGAACAGTCCCTCTGCCTTTGTGCGCGCCGATGCCGTGCACCTGCCGGACTTCAGCCGCCTGTGCGAACAACAGGCACTGCCCGAGCACTACCCACTGTGCGCCGAGGTGCAGGCCAACGTGCCGATTTACCACGCGCAGACCCTGCGCGACGCCGATCGCGGTGCTGCGCTCAACGAGCTGCACCAGCTGTTCAGCGCAGGCCCCGGGGTGATGGTGGTGCGCCAGGGTTACACCGACCTGGACGTGGTGGATCGCCACAGCCAGGTGTTCGAGGCGATCTTCGCCCAGGAGGCAGCCCAAGGCGCGGGGGCCGATCACTTTGCCAAGGCCGGCAGCAATGGACGCATCTGGAACGCTTTGCAAAAGGCCGCCCTGCATACACCGGCTTCATTTATCGAGTATTACGCCAATCCGCTGCTGGGGCTGATCGCCGAGGCGTGGCTGGGCCCGGACTTCCAAGTCACGGCGCAGGTCAACGTGGTGCGCCCCGGCGGCCAGGCGCAGCAACCGCACCGCGACTATCACCTGGGCTTTCAGGTGGAGGAGATGGTGGAGCGCTTCCCGCTGCCATTGCATGTGCTGTCCCAGTACCTGACGCTGCAAGGCGCCGTTGCCCATTCGGACATGCCGCTGGAAAGCGGGCCGACCCAGTTGCTGCCCTTCTCTCACCAGTATCCGCTGGGCTACCTGGCGTGGCGTCGCCCCCAGTTCATCGAGTACTTCCAGGTGCACGCCGTGCAGTTGCCCCTGAACAAAGGCGATCTGCTGTTCTTCAACCCGGCGTTGTTCCACGCCGCCGGCACCAACCGCACCGCCGACCACCAACGCATGGCCAACCTGCTGCAGATTTCCTCAGCCTTCGGCAAACCCATGGAGAGCCTGGACCGCGAGCGCATGATGCTGGCGCTGTACCCGGGCCTGCTCGAGCGCGTCAACGACCAGGTACTGAACGCCGAACAGGTGGCTGCCGTGGTGGCCTGCACCGCCGACGGCTATTCCTTCCCCACCAACCTGGACACCGACCCACCGCTGCACGGCCTGGCACCGCAAACCGGGCAGCAGCTGATGCTGGCGGCGCTGGCCGAGCGTTGCAGCGTTGCTGCCTTTGCCGAACGGGTTGAACAGTTTCGCCGCAAACGTCAGGCCTGAAAGGCTGGCCAGATCACACCAACAATAATGACAAACGGATCGACACCATGAAAAAGCAACTGCTCACCTTGCTGTTCAGTGTTTTGTTGTCCCCCCTGGCCCTGGCCGATGTGCGCATCGGCGTCAGCATCGCCCAGGTGGACGATGTGTTCCTGGCGCAGATGCGCGATTACATGGTGGCCCATGCCAAGCAGTTGGAAGGGGTCACGCTGCAGTTCGAGGACGCCCAGGGCGACGTGGTGCGCCAGCTTAACCAGGTGCTCAACTTCACCTCCCAGGGCGTGGACGCGATCATCATCAACCCGGTGGACACCGCCGCCACCGCCAAGATCACCGATGACGCGCAAAACGCCCATATCCCGCTGGTATACGTCAACCGTCGGGGAAGCACAGCGCCTTTGGCAATCACAGTGAAAGTGACGTGCAACGTAGCCGCAGGCAGTGGGGTGACGTACGCCGCCAAAACCGTGGGATGCGTCGCCCTACCCTCACTAGACTCGGTACGCTGCTTAGCCATGGACAATGCCATGGATCTCATCCAGTGCGGCAGCAATCACCTGTTCAGGCGCCGATGCCAACAGGTCCTGGGGCCGTTTGCCGCCCAGAAAGCTGTTATCTGAACGGAACCAGTAAGCCATACCCCAGCCGTCCTTGTGGCCAGCGAAAGCCTCAATGACTTTGGCTAATGCCTTGAACGGCCGATAGCCCGCGTCCGGATCCAAGCCATAGCCAGGGAAATAGTCGACCCCACCGTGATTGATGGCAAAGATCTGCCCCTGCTTTTTCCATTTGTTGGGCTGGGCACTCGGGTTGCGGGTACTCAACTGGGCCACCTGTGCAATATCTGCGGCGGTCAGCCAGTCACCACTTTCCAAGATTGCTTTGCGGGCTTGGACCAGCATTGCCGCTTCCTTGAGCAGGCGAGGCGAAGGCGGCTTACGCGTCACAAACACCTCAGCCAGGCGCTCTAACGACTTCGGGTCCTGACGCTCCTGCAGCATCTCATACATCGAGGAGGCCACATTGGCGAAGTTTTCCGCCAATACTTCAAAAACACTGAGGTTGACCTGATCGAAAGACACGACCAGCACTCGGTCCGCATGCGAGCGGCTTAAGCTGGCCCTAGCTTCCTTAGGCGTACCGACCAAAGTGGAGACGCCCGATTGCTCTGTAACGCTCATGGAAAATCCCCCACCAGTTATCTACATTATCTAATCCTAACATAGTCTTGATAACCCTAGCTCTAGCCTAAACTCCATTCATCTGGATGCATAGGTAGGTTTGAGGGGAGCACGCCATGCCGTCGATCAGCGCGGTGACTCTGGGACGAAAAGTCTAAGGGTACGATCTTGGCTTTCAGGTGTGCGAGCGAGTTAAGGACCAGCGATGGTGGACCGAAAGAGTTGGCATAACCCCAGTTCAGCACTGCTTGAATTCCCTAGCAGTCCCTCCCTCCTAAGGGCCGAAGATCTGCATCACATCAACCTAAGAAGGTGTTCTCTCGGTCAACAGTTTGGCATTGTGCTCAAGCCGTCGCTGATCGCGGGGATCGATACCCGCGTATCAATGCCCCTGGCGGCCTGTGCCTGCGCGACATCACGCAACGTGCGAGCATTTCGCAAGCTAACTTCAGGATAGGTACCGAAAGAAATACGGGGTTGCTTTTCCGCCCTGGAAAAGCAGAAGTGCCAGCACTTGCCGCCTTTCGTATTCACGAAAAGAGCGAGGCCGTCGTAATCAGCTAGGGTGGAGTTGAGTGACGTAAAGCCATTCACACACCCTGTGACCATCCGAGCGGCACGATGTATCTACGAGGTAGATTTCCTACTCCAGACAGACGCTGAAAATTGAGCAAGATGTGTTGGGCAGCCCTTACATAGCGCCCCCGGTTCCACGAGCTCAAGCATTCGCAGGCCTATAAAAAAAAAAGAAAAGCAGCAGACCTGATATCGCCAGGCATGCCAAGCCGGCACAGATCATGACGAGACCAAAGCCACCCGCCATCGCTGACCTGTACAGATCGACAACCCAGGGCTGAGTCGACGGGAAAACATGGTCCACTATCGCTCGCCGAGCCAAATAAGCTGCATGACTTGGCCCACTGTCCTGTATTTCAACAGTGAGCCTATTGACCGCATAAACGCTCATGATGCTACCTAAAATAGCGATTCCCAAAGCCATTCCGGTCTGCCTCAAGGCGTTCATTGTCGCGGATGCAATGCCGGCACGTTCAGGCGGGACGCAGTCCATGACCATCATGCCGGTCGCGGGTACTGACAACCCTGTTCCAAAACCCAGTACGGCAAGGATCAACCCAATCCCTAGATAGGGAGTCCATGGATTGAAAACGACCATGGCGCATAAGGCCAGACCTATCAGCGCATAGCCTGCGACCATCAGGAACCTCATCGAGAACCGCGCCACGAATCGCCCGAAAAACAAGGAGGCTAGTGCCATCATGACGAACTGCGGCATTAGTTTCCAGCCTGCAATCTCTGGGCTGCTTCCCTGTACTTGCTGGAGAAAAATGGACAAAAAGAAGAGACTGCTGTAACTGGAGAAGCCGAGGATAAAGGAGGCTAGATTGGCGAGCACCAGGGGCCGGCTACGGAATAATTTAATCGGAAACAGAGGCCGTTCGACGCGCAACTCAACCCATACGAATGCGATGAATCCCACTCCGGCAGTAAGCAAAGGGATTAAAACCCTATCGGGCGAACTGCCATGTTCCCCGATTCCGATGAGGCCATAGCTGAGTGCCCCCAGCCATAGCATGCTAAGGGCCTGCCCTGCTGGATCGAATGCCGCATGATCGAGATGCTTGCGCTCGGGAATACCATACGCACCCAGCACAATTGCCAGAATGCCAAGCGGAACATTTACCAGGAATATGCTCTGCCATCCGACACGCTCGACCAATATCCCACCCACTAACGGCCCGCAAATCAACGCAAGTGCGCTAAAAGCGGACCACCCGCCAATCGCCCGTGCCCGCTGGCCGGGATCAGGGAATGCGTGAGCCAGAATCGGCATTGCTCCCGGTATAAGCATCGCGCCGGCAA
The DNA here is from genome assembly GCF_047943075.1 of Pseudomonas sp. NFX183. Taxonomy (NCBI): domain Bacteria; kingdom Pseudomonadati; phylum Pseudomonadota; class Gammaproteobacteria; order Pseudomonadales; family Pseudomonadaceae; genus Pseudomonas; species Pseudomonas sp. NFX183. The sequence continues at coordinate 6,294,178 of NZ_CP181333.1, forward strand.
CGCCTTGCACAGCGCGCCCCCACAAAAGCATCGGCAGTTGGCTAGCCAGCGAGCAGATGACCGATCCAATCACGAAGAGCAAAACGCTACCGAGCCAAACCCGTTTGTGCCCATAGCGATCACTAAGAGGCCCCGCAGATAACATCACCGCGGACAATGCGACTGCATAGATGTTGACGACCCATTGGAGACCCGCCAAGTCAGTGTGTAACGCTGCCTGAAGAGTAGGCAGTGCGACGTTGACGATGCTGATGTCCAGCGTCGCAAGAAATGTTCCGAGATAGGCTGCAGCGACCAAGGCGTGAATTCGATATTTGCGCATCGGAGTCCAATTTACGTTAAGGAACTTACCTTGATCCTATCCACTGACTGACAGTCAGTCAATAAGAAGGCTTCGCTTGATGGCGTCGCCAAGATACAATTGACCGACCGATAGTCAGGGCTGAAAGGCTCATACAGATGCCTCTTCCTCTCCTAACAAGTCAACTTTTACGCAGGGCCCCAAACAGCAATGAAATATAAGAAAAGCCAAGTCGAGCCACCCACCTCGAAAACCCCGCGAACCAAGCCTGCGCACGTACGCCTAGATGAATTGATGGCTGCCGCAGAAACGCTGTTTTTAGCGCAGGGCGTCGAAGCCACTACCATTGACGGGATCGCCGAACTGGCGAAGGTAGCGAAGGGTACTTTTTATATTTACTTTTCTTCCAAGAATGAGTTGCTTGAAGCGATGGGGCAACGCTACACCGCGCAGTTCCTGCGCCGTCTCGAGGAAGAGGTGGACAAGTGCGCTTCAGGAGATTGGCTGGCGCGCCTGCGCACCTGGATCCATACAAACGTTATTGCTTATGTCGAAACGTATAGGACGCACGACATCGTTTACACAAACCACCATCACCACAATCGTAGCAACCAAGAAAAAAACGCCATCCTGGAACAGTTGCAAGGCATTCTGCAGGGCGGGAATGAAGCCGGTACCTGGCGATTTGATCAGCCCCGAATCACGGCCTTGATAATCTATGCCGGCGTGCATGGGGTCACCGATGATGCGATCGCTAATGAGGGCACCGATTGTGAGCAATTTGCTCGTGATGTTACCTCCGTGTGCCTTCGCCTGATTAACGTGGCTGAGGAGCCCAACTGAAAGCCTGGCGGCTGATATTGAAAATCAGTGGCACGCGTTACCCCCAAAGCGGCACCCAACGACTCCTCTCTAACCAAGGTGGCCGCCTCCTCCCTGCCCTTGCGGAACGTTAATAGCCAAGCCTTCACCCTGCACCTTGAGTCTACGCCCACATCCGATGGCGTTGCAGCGACCCGCGTTAACTCCAATCCTCGCCGATTCGCTGTAATCGCGACCAACGTAAACGGTCGCCCCAGGCTCAAGGCGCGGCACTTGCCTGCTTACCACTTCACCTCCGTCAGTGGAACTCACCAAAGCAGCGGATCCTGTCTTTCCCCCTTCATTTCCTACGCCCCTTGAAAAATTCATAAACACGCTGTTGACTGACCGGCAGTCATTAGTTAATAATTCTCATTAAGGATATGCATGGAGTTCAAGGGATGACGTCGACACGGGTAATTGTGCTGCTGAAGGAAATAGGGTTACCGCCCGATCTGCTCGCGTCCGCCGCCGCTGACTGGAGGCTGCGCACTGATCTGGGCCTGAGCTCGGCGGAAACACTGGAGCTGCAACTGATGCTGGAGCAGTTGGGATGTAGCGGATTTTCGCTTTGGGATACGCATGACCATACCTTGGGAGAGCTTGAGCGACTGATCGAATCAGCACATGCAACTGGCGGCTCTCGTGCCGGGGGTACGAGATGAGTCCTCATCCTGCATCACTGAACGAACAGTTGGCCGTGGTCCTGAACAAGGGGGGAGATGCACCTGCTTTAATTGCTGATGGCGAAGTTATTTCCTATGCGCAATTGAAGTCGCGAGTTGCCTCTACCGCCGCACGACTGCGAGCCCTAAGCATCTCGAAAGGCGATCATGTCGCGTTTCAGTTACCCAACTGCGCCGAAGCTGTCATCTTGATGCTTGCAACGCTGATAACCGGCGCGGCTCCAGCCCCCCTCCTTCCCGCCTATCGCGAACAAGAATTGCGACACATCCTGAAATTGGTTAGGCCTCGTGTCATAGCCATGACCAAAGGTAATCGTCGCTTCAGCGCAGCGGGTGTGGCTAGCACTGTAAGTCGTGAAGAAGGTTTGGACGTGGTGCTGGGGCTTATTGACGAGCCTGACAACGGCGACAATTCAGACTGGCTAGGTCTGAGGGAATTCTGCTCATCGTCATGTGACAACGCATCAGCACATGAGCTGCGCGCGACAGAGATGGGGCCAGAAGATACAGCGATGATGCTGCTGTCGAGCGGGACGACAGGCCTCCCGAAGCCCATCGCTAGAAAAAACGCTGGCTACAGCTACATGATCGGTGAAGCCAGCCGAGTATTCGAGCTCAGTCACTGCTCCTCCTATCTGGCGGTGCTCCCCATATCTCACGGTTTTGTCATCAACTGCCCAGGCATTCTCGGCACCCTTCTTTGCGGGGGAGCCGTGGTTCTGTCCCCGGACACGTCCGCGGAAACGGCTTTAAGACTTATCACAAACCATGAAGTAACACATTCGACGCTGGTTCCAGCATTACTGGCCCAGTGGCTTGATCGAGTGAGTCAGCAAGAGAGTGCACCGCAGACATTAAGGCACATTCAAGTCGGTGGGTCGCGCCTGCCTGCTGATCTCGCAGCCCTTGCTGAATCAAAGTTAGGGATGCGTATCCAGCAGTGCTACGGAATGAGCGAAGGGCTTCTTTGCTTCACCCGTGCGACTGATTCGGACAGCGTCCGATTCAACTCACAGGGCCGCCCGTTGTCCGAGCAAGATGAGGTCCTGATCGTGGACGAAGACGGCACGCCGGTCCCGCTTGGGCAATCGGGTGAATTAATCACCCGCGGCCCCTACACCATATCTTCGTACTTCAACAATCCGTTGGCGACTTCCCGCGCCTTCACGCAAGACGGGTATTACCGCACCGGCGACATGGCCCACCTTGATTCGGCGGGCAACGTCTATATCGATGGGCGACTGACCGACTCCATCAATCGCGGTGGAGAAAAATTCAGCCCGGAAGAGATTGAAGCGCTAACTAAACAGCACGCGAAGATCCAAGACGTCGCGGTGGTGGGTATATCCGACCAGCGTTTCGGCGAAGTGCCTTGCCTGTTCGCCGTGGTGCACGAAGGAGAACAGCTTTCGTTATCCGAAGTCCGACGGCACCTGGAGATTGTTGGCATAGCGCAATTCAAACTGCCGGAGAGGCTAGTCCTGATAGACGCGATTCCGCGCAAAGGCATCGGCAAAATTGACCGTGCGTCTCTACGCGCTCAACTCTACGGCGAGCGCAAAAGCGAAGCACAAGCATCCGGGTCGGGTGACCTATGAATCTCATACAAGCCCAGGCCGAAGGTGCCATCAGATTGAGCTTCGCGGCCTCAGTGCCTGTGCGACATCAACTGGTGGTGTTCCCTCACGCTGGCGGTAGTTCCGAATTCTATAGAGCGTGGCGAGACCATCTGCCTGCAGACGTGGACATCGTAATAATGCAATACCCTCAACCAGGCACGAGCCACGCGACAGTGAACTGGAGCGACCCACACATCGCTATCCAACGCTGCATGAGGGGGTTGGTCAGTCTTCTTGGCATCGCGCCCGCCACGCTCTTTGGGCACAGCATGGGCGCCTTGCTGGCACTGCATATAGCGTCCTCCCTGGCACCGTCGAGATTCAAGGTGGCTCAACTCATCTTGTCGTCTCAGATGGCACCAGCGTCGCTACAGACAACCCTTCAATCACAGCAGGATGTCGACCAGCTTGCAGAGCGTGCGATGGGGCTTGGTGAAGTGCCCGAGTTGAGCACCTCCGTTGACACCGCTCAGACGGTTGTTGCTTCAGCTGTTCGTCAAGACCTGACGCTTCTTCAAAAGCTTGCGAAGTTGCCGGTGGGTGACTTGCCCCCGACCCGTCTATTCGCAGGCGACAACGATCCGTTGATCGATAGAAAGCAGTTCTTCGAGTGGTCTCAATTGCTGCCCAAACATCCAGTGCTAGAGGTTTTTCCAGGCGGGCACTTTTACTTTCTCGGCAATGAGCCGTTGGTAGTGAAAACCATCCTGAGCCCCTCTCGTACGGCGTGACCTTTACGTTCATTCAACCCAAACGCGGAATGGGAAACTTGTCATGGATTTCGATCTTTTCAATACTCAATCAGCAGCTCCCAGCCCTGCCAAAGCGCTGGATATGTTTCCCCAACTCAGGGACTTCAGTGCGTCGCTGGGAAACACCCCGCTCGTGGAAGTGCCGGGGCCACAGAACGGAGGTCGAATCTTCGCCAAGCTGGAGTCGAAGAACCCCTCCGGGTCGATCAAGGATCGCGTGGCCTTCGGCTTGTTTTGTGATGCGATCAATGCTCACGACTTTAATCAGGGCCCGCTCAAGCTTCTTGATTCGTCGGGTGGCAACATGGCCAAGGCTTTAGCCCATTTGGGGCATCTGTGCGGCCTGCCCGTGCACGTGGTAATACCCGACTCAGCGCCAGAGGTATTGCTTCAATCCTTGAGCGATAGCAACGCGATTGTCACGAAGGTGGACAGCAGCCACTTTCTGCTTGGCATCATCGCCCGCAGCCAGCAGATCGCCCGCACGGAGCCAGGCTGGACCTTGCTATCCCAGCATCTGAACTTGGTAAACACATCGGTGCATCAGCATCACACCGGCGCCGAGATCAGCCGTCAGCTCGACGGCCGACGCCCCGATGCCTGGATAGCAGCCATCGGCACTGGAGGTACGCTTGCTGGCGTATACGCAGCGCTGGCGCAGCAAAACCAGGACCTGCGCGTCGTAGGGTGCACGCCTCGCGAGCTGCCATTTGGCACGATGGAACCTCCAAACGGAACTGCCAGGTTCGCAGGCGCAGGAGGATTTGGTTTCGGGTTCCGGCAACCGTTTGTCTCTTTGATTCCCTACGAAGTGCCGTTCCAGACCGTCTCACATGAGGAGTCTCTCAAAGCCATGTTCCGGTTCTTCGAGGAAACCGGCATCCCCATTGGCGGTTCGGCCGCGGCCAACTGGATCGTCGCGTGTAACGTCGCCTCTGAACTCGACAAAGAGGCCAGTGTAGTCACCATCTTCCCCGACGCCGGCAGCGACGCCGACCGCGAGCGGGGCCGGCAGTTGCTCGACAACGAGCGTCAAACGACAAGGAGCTAATGCTATGCCCATTAATGAACAGGACATGATGTCAAACCTGGTGAGCCTGGCCGATCTGGCCAGAGCTCAACTGGACCTTCCCGACGGGTTCAACAAAGCTCGGCAGATAGTCGCCGAGCGCGTAGGCACCGATCGCTTCGTCATGCTCCCACTGCTTGAACTCAGCGATATTCAGTTCAAGGCACAGGCTGACGACAGGCCCACTGTGGGCGATGTCAACTCGCATATTGATCGATGGATCGGGGATGACGGCGTCGAAATCGGCACCATCAGCGGCGAAGGCTGGAAGATCGCTAGCCTGGGCGAAGACGTCATCTCCTATTACCGGGAAACCGCAGATACGCGCTTGGGCAGAATCGAGACAGCGGGGGTCTGGAATTCATCCGCCATTTGGCAAGGTCGATGGCAATCATTGTTTGCCACCGGTGTCACCGGTGAGGTGACCGGGATGATTGGGGTACGGCAACTGTATCAAGAGGTCCCGCGCGAGCGCTATCGGGCCTTTGTACTGCTGATTCCGATCGAAGCGGCCGACGAAGCGATTCAGGGCCGGGTACGCCGCGGATACACGACTGATTGAATTCGGAGGTTGCATGTACGATCAGCACGTGGACCGCGACATTGCAGTCATTGGTATGGCTTGCAGGTTTCCTGGTGCCAACACCCTTGAGCAGTACTGGCACAACCTGGTGAACGGCGTCGAGTCGGTAATCGAACTCGGTGATACGCCTACCGATGCGCAGACCATGCCATTTGCCGCACCGTTGAATGACGACGTGCTGTCATTCGATGCCACGTTTTTTGGCGTGGGTCATCGTGATGCAGCCTTGATGGACCCTCAGCACCGACTATTCCTCGAGTGCGCATGGCATGCGCTCGAGCATAGCGGTATCAAACCCGGGCAAATGCCCGACACCGGCTTGTTTGCCGGCTGCAGTAGCTCAGCCTACCTTGGCCACTTGCAAGCGTCCGACCTCATGGAAAAATTCCAGCCGTCAGGGTTCGAGTTGCAAATTACCAATGATAAGGACTATTTGGTCACACGGGCAGCGTGGCACCTGGGCATAGAGGGGCCGGTACTCGGTGTGCAGGCAGCCTGCGCTACATCGCTCGTCGCCGTCGCAGAAGCCGTCGAGGCCTTGCGTGCCGGGCGATGTCGAGTGGCGCTGGCCGGTGGATGCACGTTGAGGTTTCCGCAACGTGCGCATTACCGGACTCAGCGAGGCATGATCTACGCGCAGAATGGTCACTGCATGCCTTTCTCCAGCAAAGCGACAGGGACGGTGTTTGGCAGCGGTGTCGCGCTAGTGGTTCTGAAACCGTTATCCCTGGCGCTCGCTGACGGGCAACGCGTGTTAGCCGTAATCAAAGGCTGCGCCGTCAACAACGATGGCGCCCGCAAGGTGGGTTTCACCACCACCAGCGTCGACGGACAACGACGCGTGATCAGCGCGGCCATGCGCGATGCCAATCTCACGCCCATGGACATGCGGGCGATGGAGGCACACGGGACCGGGACGATTGCCGGTGATCCGATTGAGTTCAACGCATTGAACGACCTGTTTGCAATGCCCGGGAAAGGACACAAGTCCTGCGCACTTGGCTCAGTGAAGGCCAACGTCGGGCACCTGGAAACCTGCGCGGGCATGGCAGGGCTGATCAAGGCAGTACTCCAGATCCAGCATGGTTTCATAGCGCCACAGATCCACATGGACGAGGTAAACCCTTCGATAGCATTGGATGCCAGCCCGTTTTATTTTCCCGCAATCGCCGAGCCGTGGGATACAACGGATAGCCGAAGCGCCATTGGGGTCAGTGCTTTTGGAATCGGCGGGACAAATGCGCACATAGTGCTGGCGCGTTCGCCACAAGCTCTCGATGAAACGATAACCGCCGCGACCGATTTTCCTTCAGTCATTCCCGTAACCGGGCAAAGCGAGGCTGCCTGCCACAGGTTGATACGCGCCTACCGTGCAGAACTCGTCGGCCTTCCCCCGGACCGCACGGCGTGGAGCGCCCAAACCACACGTCGAGCGCTCAGGTATCGCGCAACCTTGTTTGCGGACCAGGACGGCGCTCTACAGGTCGGTGACCCGGTACGCGATACCGGCCGCCGCAAGCCGGATATCGTTTTCCAGTTCCCGGGCCAGGGCAGTCAGTTCCTCGGCATGGCCACCGGCCTGGCCAAGTCGAACCGACATTTCGCAGGTGATCTTCATGCCTTGGTACGTCTGCTGCGAGAACAAGCGGATGTCGATGTCTCCTTCCTGCTGGATGAAAATGCTGACACCGACCTGACCGATACCGCGACGGCACAGCCCGCGCTCGTTGCAGTTCAAATCGCGATGGCCCGGTTTCTCATTCGGCACGGCGTCGTACCTGACGCAATCGTCGGTCACAGCGTGGGCGAAATCGCAGGCGCCTGCATCGCCGGGATGCTGACCGCCGAAGAAGCACTGCTGTTCGCTGCTCGACGGGGCAGGTTGATGTCTGAATTGCCAGCAGGCTCCATGCTCGCTGTCGCCATGAGTGAGCAAGCCTGCCGGGATTGGCTCGCGGACGACGTTTCGCTAGCCGCCGTCAACGCGACAGAGGCCTGCGTTCTCTCGGGCACCAAGGCCGCGATCGAACGCATACAACGCTCATTGACCAGCCTGGGCATACGTTGCCGTGGTTTGACGGTATCCCACGGGTTTCACTCGTCCATGATGGCCCCCATCCTGGACGAGCTGGCAGCCGCCGCGCCGACGGCCAAGGCGGTGCCTTCGGATATCCGCTTCCACTCGACCCTGCACGGCACAACATTCGACTCGTCAGACCGCCTCGACGGGGCTTATTGGGCGCGGCACGCGCGTGAGCCGGTGAGATATCTGGAGGCGCTTGAGTCCGTAGCGGTTCGTGAAGGGACGCTATTTGTCGAAGTGGGCCCCGGCACGACCTTGACGGCCTTGACAATGGCGCTGCGGCCGCGAGACACCGCGATTCGCACGATGCGTGGCGAGCGAGATAAATCGCCGGAGCATGAGGTGTGGCACACCGCGCTGCAGAAAATCTGGATGGCCGGTGTGGACATTGACTGGCGCCCGTCGTGGAACCTGCCAGCCAGAGCCATCCCGCTAACACCCTACCCCTTCGACCGCCAACGTCACGGCGTGGCACTTGAGACGCAGGGCAGCACTCCCCGCACCGCTGAACCCGCACGACAGCTTGAGTCGCGAAAGTACAACTCCGTTGCGCAGGCCGCTGCCGCACTTTGGGAGAAGGTCACCGGGACGCCTCCCTCCAGCCAGCATCAGTTGTTCAGTGACGATGGCGGGGATTCCTTGGCGACGTTCCAACTGATTGCATTTGCAGACTCCGAACTCGGGGTCGTGTTGAACGTATCTGACTTCCTGGCTGATCCCACACCGTCGGGCTTATGTACATGCCTGACGGATGCGGGCGCCGCTAATAGCATTCACATTCATCCTAAAGAAGGGAACGCGTAGTCATGGCAACCATCACTCATCCAACGTTCGGTGTCTATGAAGTCGAAACTGTAGTGGTAGACAGTCAGAGTTCATTCACTATCGCCTGCTCGCCCCACCGGCATGCGATGCCCAGCAATGGAGGTATCCGTTGGAGTCGATATAAAACACTGTCGCATCAAAAAGATGAAGCGATCATGTTGGCAAGTGCGATGGATCTGAAACACGGTTTTTATCGAACCGGCTTCAGTGGCGGGAAAATCGTCGTAAATAGCAGCGCGCTACCTGATGAGGCCCCACACGTATTCGATGCCATCGGAGAAACCCTGAACCGCTATGCCGGCTCGATGTACACAGGGTGTGACATCAATACAAGCAGTGCACATATGACGTACCTGAGAAAATCTACCCCGTGGATTCTGGATGCCATGGACAGCCCTCAGATCAGCACGTCAATTGCCACCGGATTTGGTGTCTGGAGTGCCTTGAAGGCGGTACTGAAGTGCTCTCCGAGAGTCAACGGGACGCCGCTTGTCGCCATTCACGGCATGGGCAAGGTGGGCTTTGAAGTTGCCAGGCAATGTCTCGCCCATGGGTACAACGTGATCGGCTTCGACGTAAAGCCCATTATCGATATTCCGGCCGGCCTGCGCATGTTGAGCGAGGACGATTTCTGGTCAAGCGCCCCGGATGTACTGTGCATTGCGTCCCTTTCCAGAATCCTTGATCTGCCCACGGTTGAACGTATACGCGCGCGCTGGGTTATCAGTAGCTCCAACACACCGTTTGACAGTACTCAAGCAGAAGCGAGGCTTCTGGCGCGTGGGGTTGGTTATGTTCCTGATTACGTAAGCAACGCCGGAGCGGTTATCTGTGACAGCATCGAGCGGTCGTTCCCGGATGTTTTTCGTGGCATGACACAGGATCAGGCAAATCACTACACAGGGGCGTTGATCGGTACCAAGACAGGCGAATTGATCAAACGGGCAGAACTGCTTGGGTGCAATATTCCCACACTGTTATCGCGCACCTACTTTCATGCTGGACATGATGTAAACCTCGGCGCATCCCGACGGCACGATCCGTCTATCCACGCAACGATAGACGCGCGCAGCTTCGCAGTTTAGACATAACAGAACACTGAATGGGTAGCTGACGGCTTGTTATAACTTGCCGCACCGCTGGCCCTCCACAGGCTTTTAAACTTTAAAGGTTTCGCACACACCCAGCTTATCTGGAAGACCTGTTCGTCAAACGTATTTAACGTACTTGCCGCGTAACACCGCTCGATTACCTGATGAACCAAAAAAATAACTAATTGCAGTGAAGATCTTTTGTCGCCCACTCTAATTATCAGGAAGATACGATGCAACCCGACACTCCAGAAACACACTACGATGTATTAATCATCGGCGGAGGAATACTCGGTCTCGCCAGCGCTTACTATGCGACAGCCAGAGGCTTGAAAACGTTGATTGTCGATCAGTACGGAATAGGCAACGATACCAATAGTTCCAAGGGCCTGGAGCGCATGTTCCGCTTGATGCAAGATAACGAGTCCGAAGCCCGACTGGCCGAAACTTCACTTGCGCTATGGACAGAACTGCAGCGCGCGAGCGGAAAAAACCTGCTTGCTACGGACGACCTGATCTTCTTTGGCCATCGGGATGCACCGATGACTACCGAAGGTAACGTGCAACACATCAAAAAGACCATGGACAGCATGGGTATGCCTTACGAATACCTGGACTCCCCCGCCGCTATCCATAAAAGATTTCCGATATTCAATCAGGCAGCCATGCCTGACGATTACGTAGGCTTGGTACAAGCGGCAAGCGCTTCCATCAACGTCCAGGAGGCGGCCAAGACTTTTCTATTCGCCGCTCGGCAGACGGACCGCCTTAACGTATTGGACAAGCACGCCGTGATCCAGGTCGCGCCCCTTAAGGACCAGGCAGGCTATACGCTGCTGACTGAGACTGAGGGTCGCTGCGTGACCGTCCACGGCAAACATCTGATCACGTGCCCAGGGGTGTGGGCAGATTCGGTGTTGAAGGGCTTCGGTCTCAAGCAAGCGCCCGGTTGGAAGATCTGGAAGATGAGTTACGCCTATTGGCCACTCAAGGAAAACCCACCGAAGATTCCAATCTGGTTTGAATTCGGGAACATCGATGCAAGCGACCAAGGTACGTTTTACGGCTTCCCACCCTTGGACTTCTCGTCAGAGCGGCACAACATGGTGAAAATGAGCGCCGACTACACCTACGACACTTACGATACGCCGTCAGCCATTCAACCGGGTGTGAACCCGAGATTGATGGAGGAACTCGTTGCGCACCTTGATCAACTGATTGCCCCCAATGCCGTTGACGCAACTCAATACCAGCATGCGGGGACCTGCCTCTACTCGATGAGCCCGGACGGCAAGTTGGTGATCGGGCGTATCCCGACGGCACCCGGCGAGCAGTCATTCCATGCCGGCGCCTCGATGTGCGTTATGGAGTCAGGCCGAGCCTTCAAATACGCGCCATTGTTTGGACGTATATTGGTGGAACTGGCCGTCGATGGGCACACCCGATACCAGTACGACTTGGATATATTCTCGTCGACGCGTGATGGGCTGTTCGAAGTTCCAACGTAACAGGGCCATTACGAACTGCAGTTTGCGCTCTTCCTTTCGCCTATCCGTACAGGTCTCACACTGAAGGCGAATAGTGACGTCAGCACGAGCGGGCGCCCTTGTTCCTAGCAAGGGCACCGTTCACCCAACATCCCAACAACCCCTGAAGTAGCGCCGAAAGAAAAGTCCGGCTACCGCTTGACCAGGCCAAGGTTTTCCCGGAAACAACGCCCTTCATAACGCTTTCTGAGTAGACCGCGCTTCTGCAAGAGTGGAACGACCTGTGCCACGAACTCGCTCACGCCTCCCGGTAGATGGGAGAACATGACGTTGAAGCCGTCGGCGGCTTCCTGCTGCAGCCACAGCGCCATCTGGTCAACGATCATTTCGGCGGTTCCAACCATTTCCAGCCCCTGGTAACCGCAGACCCGCCTCGCCAACGCAAGGATGCTCAAGTTTTCGCGCGCTGCAAGCCGCACCACACGATCACGGCCGCTCTTGCTCGCATTGCTCTCGGGTATTTCAGGCAGCGGGCCTGCCGGATCGTAGGCAGAAATGTCGTGCCCCAACGCAATGGAGAGCGTCGCGAGGCAACTTTGATCATCCACCAGCTCATCCAGCCTCGATCTTTTGCGTTGCGCCTGCTCAAGGGTGTCGCCTAATACGACAAGGACTGCGGGAACGATTTTCACCGCATCCGTGCGGCCTGCGGCCACAGCTCGTGAGCGCATGTCGGCATAAAAAACCTGGGCCGATGCAAGATCGGTCTGATACGTAAAAATGACTTCGGCCGTCTCTGCCGCAATCTGCCGCCCCGCTTCGGATGCACCGGCTTGTACTATCACGGGACGCCCCTGAACCGGCCGCGCTACGTTGAGCGGGCCTTTCACTGCGAAGTGAGGGCCTTGGTGATTAGGCGTATGCAGCTTGGCGGGATCAAAGTAGACGCCACTGGCTGCATCCATGCAGAACGCATCCGCCTCCCAGCTTTCCCACAGCCCCTCCATCACCTGCGAGAACTCTCGGGCGCGGTCGTACCGTGCGCCATGCTCCAGGTGCGACTGCACGCCGAAGTTGGCGGCCTCGTTCGGATTACTCGACGTGACTAGATTCCACCCGGCCCGGCCGGCACTGATGACATCCAGTGAGGCCAGGCGGCGTGCGAGCATGTATGGTTCGTTATAGGTCGTACTGGCGGTTGCGATCAACCCGAGGTGCCGCGTCACTGCCGCCAACGCCGGAAGCAGCGTCAATGGATCAAGCGTAACCACGCTAGAACTGCGCATGAGCGTGTCGACGGAACCTGCGCGAACCGCAAGTGAGTCAGGCAAAAAGAGCCCATCAAACCGACCCTTCTCAAGGGTTTTGGCGAACCACTTCATGTGCTCGAAGCGTCTGTGAAAATCGGGTATCGCACCCGGATAGCGCCAGGCGCCGGCATGAATGCTGGGCATGGCCAACAGGATGAGCTTCTTGAGTTGTGGGGTCATTGCAGAGTACTCGTCATGGAGATCCGTGCTCGCAAAGACCGATCCACAATCAGGAATGGAGCCCCTTGCGAGCAGTATTCGAGGCGCGCTCGCACGCCGTAGACTTTTTCCAGCAAGGCCGGTGTCAGGACATCAAGGGGCCGGCCGGTGGCATGCACCTGCCCTTGATGAAGGACCACCACGTGGTCCGCGAAACGCAATGCGTGATTGATGTCGTGAATGGCCATGACGACGCACATCGAGCGTGCGCGCGCCAACCGACGCAATAAGTCGAGCACATCGAACTGGTTTTGCAAATCCAATGCGCTCGTGGGCTCATCCAGTAACAGGACACTGGGGGCGCGGATCATTGCCTGGGCGATCGACACGAGTTGCCGTTGGCCGCCGCTCAAGGCGGCCAACTCGCGGTCGGCGAGCGCGTTGATCTCCAGCGTCTGGAGCATACGGGTGACCGCATCCAACTCATTGCCATCAACGCCCCAGCCGCTGCCCTGCTTGCTCGCAAGCAGCACTGCTTCAAACACTCGCAGCGAGGAGCCCATGGAAATATCCTGGGGGACGTGTGCGGGGCGGTTGCGATGATGAATAGACCAGGTCTCGACAGCCTGCCCTGCCACAGTCACAGTGCCTGCGCCACCCAGCTCGCCCGCAATCCGGCGCAGCAGCGTGGACTTACCCGCAGCGTTCGAACCCAGCAGCGCCGTGATGCTACCCGCCGCCATCGGCCCGAAGCTGACGTTCTGCAATACCGTATGGCCGTCGAAGGCTACCGACACGTCCGCTATGTTGAGCAGTGCGGTCATCGCGTCTTCACTCGCAAAATCAACGCAAAAAATAAGGGCACGCCCACCAGGGATGTCACTATTCCAATCGGCAGGGTTTGCCCCGCGACCAGCGATTTACTCAGTACCGAGGCCGCCGACAGCATGCATGCCCCACATAGCGCAGAGGCCGGAAGGAGAAAGCGCTGGTCCTCGCCTACCAGCATTCGGGCAATATGCGGCCCCACCAAACCGACGAACCCGATGGTGCCCACAAAAGAGACGCAGATAGAGGCGAGCAGACTGCTGAGCAGAATGCCGCGTAAGCGCAGGCGCGCTACGGGAATCCCCAAAGCCGTCGCCCGGGCCTCTCCAAGTTGTAATGCCGTCAATGCCCAGGACTGGCGGGCGAACGTAAACGATACGATCACGAGAATGACGCTCATGATGCCGAGCTTGGGCCACGTAGCACGCGAAAGACTGCCCATTGTCCAGAACACGACAGCAGACAGTGCCTGGTCGGGGCCGATGTACTGCAGCGCCTCCAGCAGCGCCGAGAACGTAAAGACCAGGGTCGTGCCCAGCAATATGATCATTTCGGTGGTGATACCGCGTTTGCGACTCAGGCGATGAATGAACAACGCCGCTGCCATCGAAACGAGGAACGCATTGACGGGGATGGCGTAGGCGACAGCCGAAGCAGGCAGAACGCTTACACCCAATATCAGACCGAGTGCGGCGCCAAAGCTCGCCGCGGCCGACAAGCCCAAGGTGAACGGGCTCGCCAGCGGGTTACCGAGCACTGTCTGCATTTGCAAACCCGCAATCGACAGACTCGCACCGACGACCAGAGCCGATAGCGCCACGGGTAGTCGAATGTCCCAAAGTATCACGCTCACCTGGCTCGACGACGCGTCTTGCATCAAGACGGACAGCAGCTCCATCAACCTGTAATGCGCCGGGCCGATGGAAAGGTCGATCGTGAAAAACACAAGGATAAGCAGGCTAATGCCGACGATCATGCTCAAGCGGCGTTTCGCAAGGCGGCTGTATAGGCTCCGCCCACGGGTGAGTTCGGCCTGTGTGCCGATGGCTGGCTTCGTCATCATGATGCTCCATCCAGGCTCAGCCAATAACCGGGTTGATAAGGAACCGGAAGAAAACGCGCGTGGAACTCGCGAAACGTCGCGTCCGGATCCAGCGATGCGAAGAGTTCGGGATGAAGCCACTTTGCTATCCGCTGCAATGCGACAAAGTAGTACGGATTGTCATAGAAGGGATGCCAGATAGCGTGGACCCTTCCCGCCCTCACCGCCGACAGTGAGCGATAAGCCGGCCGACGCATCAACCGTCGCAAACGCGCGAGCCCTTGCGCGGGGTCGGCGCCGGGCCCGAGGTTGACCCAGTCTCCCGCAGGTGAATAAAGCGACCAATTTGCGCCGGTCACCAGGATGACATCCGGGTCGCTGGCGATAACCTGCTCGGGATGCAAGGTACCGAACGTACTGCGCAGGAAGTGAGAGCCGAGGTTGTCACCTCCGGCGACTGTGACAAGCTCACCGAAATTGCCTTCGCCGTACGTCAGGCAGCAGTCGTCATACAGACCTGCAGCGCGCTCGACCATGACACGAGGCCGTGCTTGAACGTTTTCCAATGGCAACGTGACACGTTCGATCTGCTCTTGGCGAAAACGCAGAAATTCGCTGGCACGCTCGGCTCGCCCAAGCAGTGCGCCGAGGATCTGCAGGCTTCGCAAGGTGTTATCAAACATCCGGGTGCGAAAATCCACGAACACGATCGGAATGCCCACCTGCGTCAACCGTGCCATCAGGCCCGACGACTCGGCGGCGGCCTTTGAACTGAGGTTCATGATCACCACGTCCGGCGCCAACGAAATCGCTAATTCGCTACCAATGGAGTCGAGCGTCGCGGCTGGAAACGATGGAATGCGGCCCATCTCGGGAAACTTCCGCAGATATGCCCGATAGCCATCCAGGTCCGCAGCCTTGAAGTTCTCGCCCCAACCCACAACGTCAGCAAATGGCCGGTCCGGAAGCAGCACCGCCAAGACGTAAGCCAGCGTGCCGTCCCCCAGCAGCACCCGCCTCACAGGTCGATCTATGTGTACATTACGGTCAGCAACATCCTTGAATGACACACGTGCGGGCGCAGCGGTGAGACTTCGAGAAAGGCTGATCAACATTCCAGCCGCCATCAGGCGCCCCAGAACACGGCGCCTTGAATACAGAACATCGCCCATTTGGCTCACCAACGGTAAGTGAGAGAAGTGGTGGCCGTACGATCCTGCCCGACAAAGCAATACATGGCCGAGGTACAACTTGCGACGTATTCCTTGTTAGTCAGGTTGCTGACATTGAGCGCCAGCGAAGCGCCTTCAAGCGAAGGCGCAATTGAACCAAGCTCATAGTTCAACGCCAGGTCAAAAAGCGTGACCGCCGGAACTTTGAACGTGTTAGCTGGATCGCCGTACGACGCGCCCAGGTAACGCGAGCCTGCTCCGATTTTCAGGCCGGACAAAGATCCGCGCCCTATGAGGTAATCAAGCCACAGGGCAGCGCTGTGTCGGGGGGTTTGTGTCAGGCTGTTGCCTTGGTAGGTCGTATCCTGGACCAAGGCGTTATCCAGGTAGCTGTAACTGGCAAGCAGATTAAGATTTTCGACCAGCTCGGCAGTGGCTGAAAGATCGACACCACGGCTGCGCACCTTGCCCGCCTGGGTATTGAACCCCAGATGGGCCGCATCGGCGGTTTTGACGTTGGTCTGTTCCAGATTGTAAATGGCGGCCGTCAGCAATGTTCTGGAGTCGGCGGAGTGAAACTTGATGCCTATCTCCGATTGTGTCGTTTCAGTCGGGACGAAAGCACTCCCGTTGTAACCGCTGCCTATCAACGGATTAAAAGACGTGGCATAGCTCACATAGGGAGAAATGCCGTTGTCAAACTGGAAACTCAGGCCTGTACGCCCCGACCACTTCCCGTTGTTCATCCTGGTGGAGACCGAAGTAGGGGAATAACTTCGCGTCACGTCGTCTGTTTCGGATTTATCGTAGCGTGTGCCCAACGTCAGACGCCATCGGTCATAAGAAATCTGATCCTGTACATAGAGGCCCAAGCGATCGAACTCCTGCTTCTCGGACCAAGGTGCTGCGCGGCTTGCCGTGAAGTCTGGTTTGACATGCGGGCGATAGTCCGAGCCGTAGGGGTCAACAAGATAAGGGCCACTGCTATAGAGGGCACTGCTTACAGTGCCCGAGGCAAAATCGGCACCCACGATAACGTCGTGCTTAGTAGGCCCTAGCTGGAGGCTGCCACTGACATAGTTGTCCATCGAGAACGTATTGGAACTGGAAGGGGAAATCTCATAAGTGTTTTTTAGCAGTGGCTTCCCGTTGACCACCGAATACCCGTAGACAACGCTTCTTTGCAAATCCGAGGCGATATGCATGTAGCGCATAGTGCTCGTCACCTTCCAGTCATTGTCGAACGAGTGGGTGAAGTTGGAGCTGATGTAATATTGTTCGCGGGACGAGTCATCAAACGACATATCCCGGTAGTTCCTGTCCCGATCTATTGATGGATAGGGACTTTTATTCAGCCCAAGCAGGTTAGCCGGCAAAGAGTTGTAGTTCGGTATTTCGGGCTCCCGAGAGTGAACAAGCTGGACAGTCCAAGAGGTTTGCTCCGTCGGCTGCCACGTCAGCGAAGGCGCGAGATAGAGCCGCTTGTGGCGTACATCTTCGATCTGGTCATTCGCCTTCAACCCTGTCGCGGTAAAGCGATAGAGCAGCGTCCTGTCACTGTCGATTGGACCGGTTGAATCCACGCCAAGAAACGTACGATCGAAGCTGCCAAATTGTGTCGTGACCTCATGCGACTCCACCTCTTGGGGCTTGCGAGTTACCTGGTTGACTATGCCTCCGCCGGTTGATTGTCCATAAAGATAGGACGACGGTCCTCGCAATACTTCGACACGCTCCAGTGTGTAGGGATCGACCTGGGGCGACCAACTGCCAGGGTTACTGATTAAGCGCAACCCGTCCAAATAGTAATCGGCTTCGACGCCGCGGATTTTTGTGAAGTCGAGCTGATCTCCGAAGGCCCCGTATTTTTCGCTATTGGCGCCTGCCGTATAGCGCAACGCCTGACTGGTGGTTTTTATTTGCTGGGTATCCATCTGTTCGCGCGTGACTACCGACACGGATTGAGGAATTTCCAGGATCGAAGTGTCGGTCTTGGTGCCCAGCCCGGATTGCTCCGCAACATAGCCATGTACGAGACCAGACTCCCCTCCCTTCGTGCTCACCCCAGTGACACTGGTGGCCGGCAAGGTGAGCACACCTGCAACGGGTGGGATTGGATCATTCTCGGTCGTGCGCTGCGCAAGGTCATCAGCGTGAGCCATTTGATAAGCGCACAGGGTTAGCGCAGAGGCGATCACCGCGCACTGCTGAGCGGTGCGGCGAAAGTGGTTGGGTTTCGAGCTTGGAGAGGGATGAATCAGCGGCCAGTTGTTCATTTTTTACACGGCGTCAAGCGGACTGGGAGGCAAATTCTATTCACTGACTGACTGACAGTCAATTCAAATGAGAAGTAACATCATTTGTGCCTTGCGTGCCTATGTAATCACTTCAGCTCAATTACCGGGCGCCACTTGTATGAACCCGTGCAACGAGGGTGTTGCCGCGCCGTCGCAACGCTGCGAAAATTCCCCAAAAGCCACAATTTCCGCATAAGGAAAAAGGCATCATGTCGTATACGCGTTGGCCAAAAGCTCAACATCATGCAGTGATCCACGCCAAGCATGAACTGGTGATGCGTCCCCCCGCGTGGCGTGCCCGGGCCAACCTTTAATGAATGATCAACGACTGCTCCAGAAGGTATAACTGGCCATGAACGGCGAAGGTAAGCCCCCCCCCACGAACTCTCAACCTGTGCGCCTCGCTGTCGGACGACGCACGCTTTTGTTGAAGTAGGAGCATCCGGATGCGGACGGACTATCGAGACCAATCACAAACAATACGCCGCTTAATTTCAAGTAATACTTTAATGCTGAATTTCTGCTTCGCGCGTGTTTTCCGTGACATGCGTACAAGGTTAAATTACAGCTTTCGAAAGACAAGCGACTTGATACTCGGGCCGTAAACGTTCGGAAAGATGCAGATGTCACATGCTTGATGGCACGTTTTCGAGGCTGAACCGACCCTAGTATAGGGGATGCCATTAAATGATCAGGTTGTAAGCCCATGCAGCTCTCCTCCTCCCAATCCCCCTTACCAATCTGACGTAGTCATAGCCCAGTAGTTTTGCTGCCTCATTGACATCTGGCTCACTACTGCTTACTTCTAGCGCAAAAACCATTTTTCCAAATATTCAATACCACTGCACCTCAATCGCAGCCGCATCAATTCTAAATATCTAGAGTCGCAGATCGTAAATCGTAAATCGATGGCGAAAACTTTTCGTCCCACCGAGTGATGGCACATTAAACAAGCATGCATGATTATCATGTTGAATTTCAGTCAAATGGAATGACCTCACCGAGTGACAAAGTTGAGTAAATCAGCCGCTGCTGTAAGTTGGGTTGATGAACAGATATTCCACGGGAGGCCTATCCAGTTTAAATGGAGGTGCGTCCGAACATGTCCGCTTATGTTTTCAACCCACAAGCTAAGGTCTTTTATCGCCCCATAGATGCGGCGTTGCGCTGGTGCAATTTAATCCATTATGAAACACAGATTATGCAAGCTGCTTGGTCACGCCCAGAAGAACTCGCGGCTCTGTTTCCTCAATGGCCTGGCCTTTGCGCAACTACCGAAAAAATTTATGACGCGGTGCGGAACGGGGATCTGCCTTATGGCTGCCTCGGTATTTCTGTTCCTTTGGGAAGCTATGTAGAGCCCTTCCAGCTAACCATCCGCCATTCAGACTTACGTCGTTGGATGGAGACTCATTACCCGGACCATAAGCCTGTATTTTTATTCGAGTCCGGTGAGGACGCACCTGCTAAGGTCAGTCTCGGAACTTTTCTATCATTGAAAGCAGATCGAGATGAGTTATCGAGGGAGTTGACAGTACAGCAGCGTCACCTTCAAGAAGTCTTGGCAGATCTCGAGTCAATTGGATTTGAAAGAGATGGGCTCAAAGCTTTGGCCGAAACAAACGGGCAACTCAGCGAGCGTAGCGAGTTGACCTATCACAACATCATCGGAGCGTTGGTGAGCCTTTTCTTAGATCATTCGCCCGCCGGAAAGCCCCTCTCCTTATTCAAAAATCAAGCAGCGATCGTCGATGCCATTATCGCACGCTATAAGGATAAGCCAGGCCTCAGCAAACGAACGTTGGATGAAAAATTCGCCGCTGCCAATCGCAGCCTTAACCGGAATAGATAGACTGAAATATTGCACTGCAATCCCAACGATTGCAGTGCAATGACTTTCCCCTATTTCTGCTATTCAATTCAGGTCACTTGCCACCACGCACCAATCTGCGCCAGGAGTGACCAGCATGTCCAGCCAATCCTCATCCACAGTTGAAACACCTCAACCACAGATCGAACGCCACATCATGCGGCGCGAAGAAGTCGAACGAAAAACCGGTTTCAAACGGGCGCACATCTACAACTTGATGAAAGAAGGGAAGTTCCCTCAGGCTAAGCGTATTGGGTTGCGCGCTGTTGGCTGGGACTCAGTGGAGATCGAGCGGTGGGTCGTTGAGCGTTTAGGTCATAGGGCCTGATGCCATGCGTGTGGTATCGGTGATTTCCACCAACGGTGGTGTAGGCAAAACCACGGTGGCGGCCAATCTCGGCGGTTTGCTGGCGGATGCTGGCCTACGCGTCCTGCTGCTCGATCTGGATAGCCAACCCACCCTCTCCAGCTATTACGCTTTGAGCCAGAAAGCTGTTGCTGGTGCGTACGAGCTCATTGCATTCAACCTGACAACTCCTGCACAGATTATTTCCAAGACGGTGATTACAGGGCTCGACATGATCGTCTCCAACGACGCTCAGGGCCAGTTGAATACATTACTACTGCACGCCCCTGACGGGCGATTACGGCTGCGCAATTTGCTCGATGATTTCCGCCCCCGTTACGACCTGCTTTTGATCGACACTCAAGGCGCGCGTAGCGTGCTGCTGGAGATGGCCATCCTCGCCTGCGATATCGCCCTCTCCCCCATTACACCGGAAATGCTCGCCGCCCGCGAACTGCGCCGCGGCACCTTGAAACTGTTCAGTGAGCTCGAACCATTCCGTCACCTGGGCATTACACCCCCACCGCTGCGACTGCTGCTGAATCAGGTAAATAGCATCCGGGTGGACACACGGATGATCATCCGTGGTCTGCGTGAGACTTTCGCTGGGGCGACCAACATATTAGTTCTAGAAACTGAATCGCCCCGGGTTTTCTAGACACTCTCAAGGCTCGCTGCGTAACGCTTTTCAAACTCTACCGGTGACAGCTGATTGTTGAAACTGTGGCGTCGTTTTGGGTTGTAAAACATCTCGATGTAATCGAACACATCATCTCGAGCATCCTGGCGTGTAGTGTAGATTTTACGCTTGATCCGTTCCCGCTTCAGCAACTGGAAAAAGCTCTCCGCCACAGCGTTGTCGTGGCAATTACCTCGACGACTCATGCTGGCTACCAGGTTGTTAGCTTTCAAGAAGCTTCGCCAGTCTGAGCTGCTGTACTGACTGCCTTGATCCGAGTGGATCATCACCTCTTGCTTCGGCTTACGTCTCCAAACCGCCATCAGCAGTGCATCAATGGCTACGTCGCTGGTCATCTGCGACTTCATTGACCAACCAATGATCTGGCGTGAAAACAGATCGAGCACCACGGCCAAATACAGCCAGCCTTCATATGTTCGGATGTAGGTAATGTCTGTGACCCAAACTTTGTTGGGTTCTCTGACATCGAATTGGCGCTTCAGTAAGTTCGGTGAGGCAACGGCTGGCTTACCGCCGTATTTTCCAGGCCTCCGTCGATACCCAGTCTGAGAACGTAAACCTTCAAGGCGCATCAACCTAGCCACCCGGTGACGGCCACAGCTCTCACCAACCTCTCGCAGGTCATCATGGATCTTTCGATAGCCATAAACGCCACCGCTTTCCAGCCAGGAGTGTTTGATCAATCCAAGCAGTCGCTGATCGTCCTTGGCTCGCGCAGATTTTGGTTCTGATAGCCACGCGTAGTAGCCGCTGGGATGAACCTTGAGCGTCAGGCAAAGCCGTCGAATCGCGTAATGACCCGCTTGCTGCTTAATAAAGGCGTACTTCAGCCGCACTCCTTGGCAAAGTACGCGGCGGCCTTTTTTAAGATGTCTCGCTCCTCCGTCACCCGTTTCAGCTCGGCACGTAGACGACGAACCTCAGCGCTCTGATCATCCTCCTCAACGCGCTGTTCCTGAGGCTTGGTGTAGCGCTTAACCCAGGCATAGAGGCTGTGCACAGACACACCCAATCGTGCAGCCACCTCCGAGACAGGAAGCTGCTTTTCGGTCACTTGCTTGACCGCCTGGATTTTGAATTCTTCGGGATAACGCTGGTTGCTCATGGCACCTCCTAATGGGCCTCATTTTAAGGCTTGGAGGTGTCTACGAAACTAGGGGCGATTCAGATGGCCGGCCTCTTCGACCAAAAGGGCATTGATTACGCAAAGTGCGAATATCTCCATCATTTCTGCCACGCTGGCCTTGCTTCTCAACTCATCAGAAGCCTTTTCAAGGCTGAAGAACAGGCGCGTCCAGACTTTCCCCACAAAGACACCTGACGGAGAGATTTTCGACCCAAGCAGTTTCACCTCAGCTAGCCACGCGCCAATAGCCTCCGCTAACGTAGTCAGCAAATCGGTTACTGTGCTTTCGGTGTTCGGATCAAGGGCATCCTGCCCAGATTCTGAGGCCTCATCAGTACTGCCACCAGACTCCCAGACAGGTGAAGAGAGACTTAAACTTGGGTAGACCTTTGCCAATGAAAACTTTATGTCATCTAAGGTAGGGGAATCTAATTCGAGAAGTCTCTCGACTAGCCCGAGGATATTGAAGATGGATGCGTAGGTAAAAATGTGCGTTCCTGAGACGTCAACCAGCGCTAGCTCTAAGACAGGAAAACCACTAGTAGACGCTTCCTTGAACGCCGCTTTCGCCAACTTAAACCCTGCGCCAGGCTTCCCCCTCTTTAACCCGATAACACCAATGCGCACATCCCGGCTGCCCGCATAAGGTGTCGCGATCACCGCCGTTGCGTGCCTGGCCCAATCCAACGCTGTTTCTTTGCGCCCCACGCCCATGAACCGTTTAAACTGCCCTAGCAGTAATTCTGTCGCGTTCTCGGAAATGCTCGAATGACGCTTGCGAACCAGGTCGTACAACGTCACGCTACCTGGCCCTGTAAAGAGATAACGAATGAACAGGCCTGGTCTGCCCATGGCAAAGTTGGGCACCTCTGCGGCAAGCGCCACAAAACAACTTCTGATTTCTTGCTGCGCAGACATGGGGCGCAGGTAAGCGGCTGTGTCTATATCACCATCAAGCAGCGAGAGCTGAAAAACCGCCTCAGCAAGCGCAGGCAGTTCTCGAGCGGCTATCGCATCCGTATCGACATCAAATTTGTATAAATTGGTGAGTGCTAATGCCCTTAGACCGCGGGCCAAAGATTCTGTCAGTTCTCGTGACCAGCCAAAGCGATCCCCTTCCAATGCATCACCTGCTGCAAGATGGGGAGCGCAGTAAGCTAGCACCTGCAGTACGGATCGCAGGGGCTGCTTAAGAAGGAAGTCACGATACAGTCCGATATCCGAAGATGCCTTAACCCTCAGTCCCCGGGACACCAGCTCATCAACAAGTTGCTGGACTTCTCGGGTAGTGTTACCCCAAGCCTTGCAAGTCACCCGATAGCAACTGCCACGTTCTGCCGCCTGTTGGAGCAGGTTCCACATAGGCAATAATTGCAACCGTCGGTGCATGGGGAAAAGCTTAAGAAGGAACTGCTCCTCCAAATGATCGATCATTCGAAGGTACTGTGAGCTCCTATCTCGGTCGAAAAAGCTCCGGTCACCGGTTCTCTCAACACCTCGCTTCTGCGTAAGGTTTTCAGCGAAATGTTGGCGGACCAACAGGGAGTAAAGCTCCATATCGCCAGTAACCAAAACCATGATTTGGGGAGTGTCCAGATACTTGCGGATGCACTCCAACAAATTAATGGCATGGGTTGCATCTGTATCTGCATCGTCGAATGCGATCATAATCGCATGGACCTCTAACGCCTTACACGCGATGGCGAATAGGTCATGCAAATTGGATCGCAGGTTTGCGCTGTCACCCGCTCGCTCAAGCCCCCAATCCAGGAAAAGATCAGCGTCTAGATCGTTCAGTGGATGATGCTCTCGGGCAAAAAGAGACAAGCCACCTGCGACACGCTTGAACGCGTGCCGCCATTGATCACTGAGCTGCTCCTGCGCAATGCAACGCTTACGCCCCAGAACTTTTTCGACCTGTTTGCTTAGCCGCTGCAATATGACGAGTAGGATGATCTCGCTGCGTTCGATACGGCTAGGGTCGATCCTGGCAACGAAGAAGAGGTCACCATTAATGACCAAGTCTTCCTTCAAGCCACTTTCTACCGAATTCAAGAAGGTCGACTTTCCCGCGCCGCGAGTGCCATCCACGAAATATACCCATCCACTGCCTGCAGGATGTGACCGGTCGAGGGAAGTTGAGGCGAAGGTGTCCAGGTGTTCCTTAACCTGCTGCCTTAGCTCGTCGTATTTATGCCACTGGACGAGCCCCGTAGCGGGGACAGGACTATTTCTGTCACTCTGATCCAAGTCGATAATCAAAGCAGGTACTTCAGCGTTGCGGGCAGCGGACGTTCCCATGGTTCTCTCTCTAAAATTGTGTCTCTTCCTTAAGGATACGCACGCACGCGCAGTTGCCTCACCATTGGTACCTCGAGCTGCTCGGTGGCCTATTGAGCGCCCTCTCCCCCAAGGAGCAAGACAGCATCGACTATTTCATAACTCAGGAATGCGTAAGACAAGGATAACGTCAGAGGGTGGGCAAGTGTCCAGTGACCTTAGTGTCTACACAACCAATTGCTGTGAAAACAGAAAAAATGGAGGGCGCCATTCGAAAAATGTACGAGTGCCGCCGCGCCGTCCTGTCACTCGAATAGGTGCCTCGTGCAATCTTCTATTGAAGATAATTCAACTACACACTTGACCATTGATCAGTTCATTGAGCCGAAAAACCGCTCTGGACGTCAGTAGGCTAACTTCCCAAGCCCGCGTCTTTTTAGTAGTTGACCCACGCACATAGCTTCACTAAATACAAGGTACGGATCGCTGTTATCGACAGCACTTTCCCAGGTAGCCAGAACCTTCAAGGCTACGTCATTTCGGTGATGGCTCTCCCCAAGTGCGATTAGCGTTCGGAGGCTCGCACGGTGACCGTTGCTACGGTGATGAACGCCTACTGCTCTCCTGAGCGCCTTTCGAGCGCTGCTCGTGAGATAAGCCCTCTTGATTTTCTTCAACCCACTGCGGGGAAATCTTTCCCCGCACAGGACAGGTTTCTTCGCGTTTTCAACGGAGACATACCATGCCCGACTCACTGACACCGGAAACACTGAACACCCTTCGGTTGCCCATCGTGTTCACCCCTGGCGCGTGGCAACGCGCAGTACTGCTCGAGCAATCCGATCACGCTGAGAAGCTGCAGGTCGATCGGTTGAGCCACGTATTGCGCGCAGCCTTCGAAGCCCACCTGGCCTCTCCACACGAGCCCTATGTGATGTTCGAGGTTGTCCGGGTTGAACCAACCGATCACTTAGACCACGACCCGTTGCTGCAATTGAGTCTGAGCTTACTCCAAGAACCGGGTCAGCCTAGCGCCTTGCTGATAGCGCTTGCAGGAGAACACCAGCGCTAAGCGCAATTGGCGGTGTTCAACTCCACATTCGAACGGCATGCAAGACCTGCATCAATCCAGCCCATCACCCAACCGGGGAACCCTCCCCGACGGGCACGGCGTTCCTCGGTTTTTCTCTCGAGGAAATTGCCATGCGCGATATCTACCAAGACGTAACTGACAAGATCGTTACTGCGTTAGACCAAGGCGTTGCACCCTGGATCAAACCCTGGTCCTCAAGTGGCTCCGCTCACATCGGTCATCAACCCTACCCGGTCAACGCCATCACGCGACGTCCGTATTCGGGCATCAATTTACCGCTGCTCTGGGCCGAGGCCAGGTTGCAGGGGTTCACTCAAGATCGTTGGCTGACCTTCAATCAAGCCAAAAAAGCGGGTGGGCACATTCGTAAGGGTGAGCACAGCACTCTAGCGGTGCTCTACAAGCCGATGGAGCGCAAGGAACAAACCGAGTCAGGCCAACCCGTACTCGATGAAAGCGGTCAACCCAAGGTGGCTCACTTCGGCATTCTCAGGACGCATTTTCTGTTCAACATCGAGCAAACGGAAGGGCTCGAAATGCTCAATGACACCCTGCTCGAGACAGAACAGAGTGATCCCTTCCAGCCCAACAGCGCCGCGGAAAATCTGCTGTTAAGTTCAGGTGCACGCATCGTTCATCGGCCTGCCGACGAAGCCTTTTACCACCCGATCAGGGATCTCATCCAACTGCCGACAAAAGCACAATTTCACGATGAAGGCGGGTACTACGCCACGGCACTGCATGAGCTGACGCACTGGACCGGGCATCACGCTCGGTTGCAGCGCGAAGGCATGACGTCAGCCTGTCCGTTCGGCTCGCCCGACTATGCATTTGAGGAGTTGATCGCCGAGATGGGCGCTGCTTTTTTATGTGCCTACGCCGGTATACAGGGGGAGCTGCGCCACGAGGGCTACATCGACTCCTGGCTCGGCCTGCTCAAGGCAGACAAACGCGCGATCTTTCGCGCCAGTGGTCAGGCCCGAAGCGCCTCGGAGTATGTACTCAACCTGGAGCAGATGGTAATGGATGACTCACGATGCATGAATGATGGAGTTTGATCGTTAACTCACCGCTGCAATCGCATCACAGGGCCCAACGCGAGTTGGGCCCTTTTTCTGCACCCAGAAAAATCCCCATGCCGCGGGGCTCTGATGCAAAGAGTCAGGGATGGCACACACCCGCAGCCTGTCATTCCGCATCCAGGTTCTGCGCCAGAAAATCCACCAGCTCGAGCGGACTTCGGCTATCGATTACCTTGTAGATCAGATCACGCTTACTGCGCGGTAACTTCTTGACCACGCTTTTCGCCGAGGCCCTGACGGCTTCGTCGGTCCCATGGATACGTGCCGCGAGCAGCAGCACGAGCGTGGCGTCAGTGAGATTCATGGCAAGACCCAAAAAATAGGCACCGCAGTGTACCGACTCTTGTCTTTGCCGTACCAGCCCCCAACAAAACGATGTCTAGCAAAATCAATATCCCGATTGCCGCACAAAGGGACACGAGCCAAAAGGACAGGTAAGGGTTGGAAGGGAATGGGGACTCAAGGGTAAGAGCCCTATCCGAAAAGGCTAAAAGGCCACGGACCCAGCCACCTCCCGGGGGTCAAGATGCTCAGTCTGTTTCGCCACAAAAAGCAGAAGCCACCTCCGCCACCGACCGTCAACGTCGCCGAAGGTTACCTACCCGTTGAGTCGGCCCACAGCTTGTTAGCGGCGGAGCACCGCCGTCAGTTGCTTGATCGCATCTGGCAGTACACCGCCCTCTCCCATCCGCAATTCAGCCAGCTCTACTTAAATCCGATCCATCGCTTCGCCGAATTTGTCCAGCAACTCCCAGCCAGCGAGACGCACCACCATGCTTATCTTGGCGGCATGCTCGACCATGGCCTGGAGCTGGTCGCTTGCAGTTTGAAGCTGCGCCAATCCTATTTACTACCCACCGGCGCCGCGCCCGAAGACCAAGCCGCCCAGACCGATGCCTGGTCCGCCGGCATTGCCTATGGCGCGCTGCTGCATGACATTGGCAAGATCGCCGTGGACCTGCTGGTCGAACGCCAGGATGGCCGTGTCTGGCATCCTTGGCAGGGCTCCCTGGATCAGCCCTACCGTTTTCGCTACCTCAAAGGGCGCGATTATCACTTGCACGGCGCCGCAGCAGGTTTGCTCTACACGCAAATTCTCGATCGTCCCATCCTCGATTGGCTCAGTGGATTTCCGCCACTGTGGGCCAGCTTGCTGTATGTCCTGTCCGGTCAGTACGAACGTGCCGGCGTGCTGGGCGAATTGGTGATTCAAGCTGACCGAGTCTCCACCGCACAGAACATCGGTGGCAACCCGACCAAGGCGCTGCAAGCGCCGATTCATTCGCTGCAACATCACTTGATCAGCGGACTGCGTCATCTGGTTCAACACGAACTGAAACTCAACCAGCCGGGTGCCGCGGGTTGGTTGACTGAAGACGCACTGTGGCTGGTCAGCAAGACGGTCACGGACAAGCTGCGAGCCTATCTGCTATCGCAATCGATTGAAGGTATTCCTTCATCCAACATCGCCGTGTTCGACGAACTGCAATCGCATGGACTGGTCGAGTCGACTCAAGAAGGTAAAGCGATTTGGACTGCGCTCGTGGCGCAGGGAAACTGGCAGCAGACCTTCACCTTTCTACGCCTTCAACCGACGCTGATCTGGGGGAGCGAAAACCGGCCTGAGACTTTCGGCGGAACGGTGAACATTGCAGTCCATGACTACCCGACTGACGCTTCGGTAATACCACCAGCACCCAAGACAGTCAGTGTCGGATCGCGTCAAAACCAATCGCAGCCAGATCCCATAGCTACGGACGACGCTGACTACCTCGGCACGTTGCTGGATATGTTCGAGTTAGAGAAGCCTGAGGCCAGCGATGAACCGTCCGCAAGTGCTCTCGAAACCTCAAATCCTCTTTTGGATAATCCTGGGAAAGCATTTCTGAATTGGGTCAAGGAAGGCATCCTAAGTCACAAGCTAATCATCAATGAGAGCAAGGCTAAAATCCACACGGTAGGCGGTACTGTGTTTCTAGTAACACCTGGTCTCTTCCAACGTTATGTTCAGGAGTTTCCTGATGTCTCTCTGGGCGCCTGTCAAGAGATTGAAGAATGGAGATGGGTACAGAAACAGTTCGAGAAACTGAAGGTCCACAAAAAGCGAGATAACGGCCTAAACATCTGGACCTGCAAGGTACAAGGCCCCAGAAAAAAAACTTACTTGAAGGGCTACCTTATCATCGAGTCGGCGTCTCTTATAAAAAACCCTCCGCCAGATAATCCCGCCCTAACACTTGATGCCAGCCAGTAGCTATATCTGCCTGACAGTATTGCATGGGACAACTAGTTAGCCAAGCGCACTACAGAAATTTAAAAGAAAAATTAGACCAATCAATTAAGACAGACGAATGTCTTGTAACACTGTACCCCGCATAGCGAACCCTTCAGAGAACTCCTCCAAAAAATTTTGGCATCCCCCTCCCCTCAAGAGCCACACCAGGGAATTGAGAGAATCGTGTAGCTTCCTAGACAGGATGGAGGCGCCTCCCCATTCACCTCACATCACATCACATCACATCACATCACGTGATGTGATGTGATGTGATGTGAATGGGAAAAATCCGAGTTGAGTCGCCGAAAGCCACGAGTTCCGAACATCCGTCCCGTGTGGTGCAGGTCGACTAGGGCTAGGCAAGCTTGTCGACCCCGGCCTAGTTAGTCGCATTCAGGCTGTAGGTAACCGGCTATGAGCCGCGACCGTCGTAAAGCGCTTAATCGTAACTTATTTTGTAGATATCAATGAATCAATGCGACCTGTGCAGGTGCCTATGCCCTCAGTCACGCTGCTCCAAAAATGAGAGGGATGGATAGCTCACAAGTGCACGCAGCCTACTCGCGACATACCTCGTTCCTGTGCAACAAAGATTGAAGTTAGGTGCAGGCGAGGCGTCCGACACCGATGTGCATCAGTCTCATAGCTCAGCGGAAAATATGAACTGCCCTCCCTGCAAAAACACTTGATGGTCAGTGTTTATAAAGGCGATTTTAGCCCCGTCGCGTGATAATGCGCTCTAATCCTCTGGCCACACTTCCGCCTATATCCATCATTTTACTAACGATGACGATCAACACCCTCCAAGGATTCCGAGCCTGGGCCTTGAATATTTTGCGCACTACAGAGGCCTCAATCCCCCCAAATAACTCGCGACTAGAGTGCGAAATTTTAATTCCGATAAATAGCGGGAATAGCAACGCAAGGTATGCCCATCGCTCATTTATCACGGCCTTTTGGCTCTCGTACCTATCTCTAGCTTTGACTTCGGCATTCCAGTGATAGTTAATGTAGGGCAATACACCTTCAACTGACAAGAGATATTGATCGAAAATATCTACCTCTCCCTTAAGCAAGTCCGGATGCTGATTTAACTCGACAGGAATGCGCTGGCAATCTGGATCCTTATTACTACCCCTACAATAGTTCTGATTGTAAACGCGAATAGCATCGATTACTTGTCGACTGCCCTTACCCTGATCACGTGGCAATTGGAACAGGTGCAAAGATGAGGGGGCATCATTATATTTGCGCCCAACCCAATTGTCCTGCGCTCGTTGATCTATATAAGCACGCGCTTCAATTACCCAATTACAAAGTACTGGGTTACTGGCAGCGAATGACACTTCGCGGCATCGCACCGAAGTTTTTGCGAATTGCGGTTGCAGCACCGAGAAGCCCGCTGACAAATCCCTCTCATGCTGGGCTACGTTATCGGCCATGCTCTTGAGGCTGCCATCAGACACGTAGAATACCACTGCAGTCAACCCGAGCATGTACCAGAGGTGATCGAATGCACTCTTGCTCTTCTTGCCGGCTCTCATTGCGTGCAGGAAAAGAGTCGAAATCGACCAGCTAACAAGCAAGAGAAGGATCGAATTGACCAGAGCCCCCTGAACACTGCCTAACTGATCCGATCCACCAGAGCCAATGACGTACGTATCGGGAACGACCGCCACAATGTTGTACAGGCCCGACAGCGAAAGCAATCCTGGTATGAGCCACACCAGAATAATCATGATTGCCAGACGTCGTGACAATACTCGTGCAGCCAGTACATTAAGTAAGCAGATAACGGGTAGATGAAGTAGATAAAGCGCGGCCACAGAACTAATGATGCCGAAGTCCATGGTCGCCCCCTGCCATATGCTGGCCCACCCCATAGCCTGAAAGTTCTGCATCAGCGAGTATGAGCCAGTCAACACAAGCGAATAATACGGAAGCGAAAACTGTAAAAGCCACTGGAACATGAAACCTTCCTTTAAAAAACAGCGCACAAACTAGATGCGAATAAGTCTCGCCGAATGCGGTAGTAGCAAATTTGGCTTAGATTTGGAAATAGAAATCGTAAATCTACAAACGACCGATTTAAGCAGTTCAATCTTTATCGGCAAATACAAAGAGCCACTGTATAGCCATTATTACATATTTTGGCAGAAAGTGATCGACGTGACCATGTGCATGGAGGCGCTCAGCGACGAAAGTCGCAGGCTAGGTGTCCCACGTACTGATTACGCACGAAACGTAAATCAAGTCTGTGCATTCAGACTATTTTTCGCTCGTATGCCACGTTGTACTCTTGAGCCTCGGATAGTCAGAACAGCCCAGACAGCTGATGAATTTCTCACCCACCAATGCCTGATATTCAGCAGTCGCTTGAAGCGCCAACCCTGGAGGTTGAAGGAGGCGACGGGCGAGTGGGTAAAGGTCAGTCCGAATAGTCGGCTGCGCCTCGGCAGCGGCGAAGCCCTTCGAGATGCCGCTCTGCTGGGACTGGGCATCGCTTATCTGCCCACCTTCCTGACGACTGAATACGTTAATGACGGAAGGCTCATACAGCGGCACTCGAGACACCACCTCTCGCCTGAAACGACTGCTGGAGCAATCTGGTTTAAAAGTAGCTGTCCTGAGGGCGTCAGTGGATACCGCCAGGCGCGAGGATTGGATCCTCGACCAAGTAGACAGAGGTGTCGACGTACTGATCACTAACCCGGAGCTGGTCAAGACCGGGTTGGATTTGCTCGATTTTCCGACCATTGCGTTCCTGCAGACGGGGTACAACGTGTACACCTTGCAACAGGCAGCTCGACGGTCATGGCGGATTGGGCAAAAGCAGCCGGTGCGGGTGGTTTTTTTGGGCTATGCGGAAAGCTCGCAAGTTACCTGCTTGCGGCTGATGGCCAAGAAGATTGCAGTATCTCAGAGCACGTCGGGAGACGTACCGGAGTCAGGTCTCAACTCGTTGAACCAAGATGGGGATTCAGTGGAAATGGCCCTTGCTCGACAATTAATTGCTGTATGACCTCAAGGCCACCTATGGGTGGCCTTTTCATTCCAACCGTTGGCACTTAGTCAACAGGCATTCGGTCGGCTCACTTTGACGCCGCGTCAAGTACACAACTAACTGTTTACCCATACAGTTGTTTTTTGGCCAGGTTAATGAGCGTGACTCTTCTTTGTCCCATTCCCAGCGGTGGTAAAGCCCTACCACTCTATTCGTCTAAAGTCTCTGCGGGCTCTCTTTCGCCGACGTCAGATCATCTTGAGAAATTGATATCACTGGATGAGTTGTTCGACATTAGGGCACCGCACAGGTACTTGGCCAAGATCTTGGGTGACAGCATGCAAGGTAATTAAAACAGAACAGCCTCCAGTATCACAGACCCACATGCATGATAAAGCTAGAAAAATCTAGTTTTCTGCTGGTATTTATTATCTTATTGGACATTCGAATGAATTTCCGACTATCTTATCACATAGCGGCGACAAGCCACTATTTCGGTAGGCGAACAGCGCTACGTAAAGATATTTTTAAGGACAGGCTGAAGTTGATTAATTTAGCGCAAGGAGCGAGTGAAGATGAGGTTGCACGAGTTCATTACTGAGAACATTGAGCAGATTTTATCCAAATGGGAAGATTTCGCCCAAACTGTGAAATCCCCCATGACTTCAATTGACGCTCAAAAGCTTAGAAATCAAATTGCATGCATACTGGCTACGATTGCTAAAGATATGCAAACAGCTAATACGGAATATGTGAACATCAAAAAACCCAATAGTCGTGACCATTCGAGTGATGCTGATTCTCCGGCAAAAGTCCATGCGATGGGTCGATATGCGGCCGGTTTGTCCATGGATCATACGGTCTTACATCATTTGATTCTTCGATCCAGTGTACTCGGATTGTGGTTTTCCACCGTTTATTTCATTGACGATCATTATATCGAGGATATGATTCGCTTCAATGAGGTTACAGACCAATCAATAGTTGAGTCGATTGTTTCTTACGGACAGGCGGCCGAATCTGCGCGAAAAAACGTTCTAGGAGTTTTGGCCCACGATTTACGCTCACCACTGAATGCTGTCTTAATGGCTAGCGACCTACTTTGCAAGAATTACAGTCTAGCACACAGGGAGGCAAAGCTGGCAGCTCAGATTAGCGCAAGCGTATGTCGTGCAAATAAAATGGTAGGTGATTTACTCGATATAGCGCGATTTAATTGCGGAATTGGGTTATCCGTAAATTTTGAAGAGTGCAATCTATGTGCTTTGTGCGCTTCTGTTGTAGAAGAGCTACGCACTGGATTTCCTCACGCACAGATCATCTTGAATACAAATGACGCAATTAATGGAAAGTACGACCCATCACGTATGGAGCAGGTCTTTACTAACCTGATCGTCAATGCGATTTATCATGGAGATTCAGATCAGCCTGTAAAGGTAACACTGTCACAGGACCACCAGTACTCCATTTTCACTGTCCAAAATTCCGGGGAGCTAATTTCCCCTAGTGCGATACCCTATATTTTCACTCAGCAAGCGCGTTATTCCAGTCAAGCGGCGGCGGAAAAAGGTTCTTCTGCTGGACTAGGATTAGGGCTGTTCATTGCGGCGGAAATCGTAAAAACCCATGGTGGAAAAATCGAGGTGGTTTCCACGGATGAACTAGGCACAATATTCACAGTTTTGCTCCCGAGCAACTAGTTCAGCCAAGATGCCCGAAGGAGATGAGCCTCCTCACGACTCCATCACCATCGTGCAGGTTTTTAGTCGAGCAGCAAATTCAAGAGAGCACGTGCGGTTGAATTTCTTACCTAGCACTTCCTTGCCCTTGGCGTCGTGACCGATGAGATGAAAGGTAAGTTTTCCGACATCCAGGCCGAGTAAACTCTAGAGGTCCATGAGCGGTTCCCTTCAAAATTAAGCGAGAACGACGACAAGTTTACATTTGACGGGGTTCTCATGTAGGGCTTCTGTCTCGTTACCGTCTTAAGAGTTAGATTATCAGCAGCCTTCCGGTCCTCGCTTATTTAGCTTCGTCAAGCCACACCCTTTCTCAAGTCCTTTCGCAACAAAGCGCGGCGCAATCTGCAAAAATCTATGACTAGATTTTTCCAGCATTTTCAAACATCCGTGCATGTATCATTCAAGCTGTTCCTTTCAATTCCCACAGGCACTCAAGACGGTGGCGCTCAGGACGGTACTCAAGCTAAACTTTTTGAGTACTGAGAAGTCGGGCGCCAGTGATAGGCCAATTTGGACAGTTCCTCAGGAGCAGCGCTTATGATTCCTCGTATCATCATCGCCGACGATCACCCTGCCATCCTGCACGGTTGCCAGGTTGTACTGTTGAATGAAAGCGGTTTTGCCAAAATCCAGGCAACCGCCACCAGCGTTCCGGAGCTCTTCACTGCGCTGGAAAACCATGAATGCGACGTACTGATCGTCGACTATTCGATGCCCGGCGCCGACTTGGATGGCCTACACATGCTGGGTTTACTCAACAGACGCTACCCGAATCTGCCGGTGCTGGTGCTGACGGGTGAAGAGAACCTCGGCATTCTGAGGCTGATTCTTGAGGCGAAAGTGCGTGGCATCATTCAAAAAAACAGCGACATTCTCTGCCTGCCAAAAGCCGTGCGCACCGTGCTGCGTCGGGGCATCTATTTGAATGAAGCCTTGAAAAAGGCGCTGGCTGAATCGCCCCGCTGCCCGGCAGGAGAAGCGCAGCTGAGCCCCAGAGAGCTGGAAATTGTGCGGCTGCTGGCGTCAGGCAAGTCGCCCGAAGATATTGCAGAGACCCTGCATCGCAGCGTCAAGACGGTAAGCTGGGGCAAGAACTCGGCCAAGCGCAAGTTGGGTATACAGTCCGACGCGCAGCTGTATCAGTATTACGCCTCACTGACCAAATCCACCGTCGAGCACACCGAGTGATAAACGCCCTGCGCAGGCTGTTGTGGCTGACGCTGCTGGTGTCGAGCCTGTGCACGGCGTCAACACAAGCCCCGGCGGCGTCGGGTAACCCTGTGGTAGTGGTCGGCCTGCCCGCGCAGACCACCCCTCCCCTCGGCTACTGGGTCGGCGACAGCGCTGCCGGGTTCAGTATCGACTACCTGCGTTACCTGGCAGACCAATTGAATCTGAAACTGGAGTTTCGCCCATTCGCCACATTTGAAGAAGCCACCACCGCTCTGTGCGAAGGCCGCATCGACGTAGTGCCGGATTTGCAGACCAACGCCGAGCGGCAACGCTGCATGGACTTTTCCAGCCCCTATCTGCTCTCCCCGCTTGTGTTGGTTGTACGTCACGGCAGCGCGGCGATCACATCTGCCGACTTATCGTCACATTCATTCGTTGCAGAGCAAGGCTATACAACCGCTCAATGGCTGAGCCAACGCCTGCCGCCCTCTCATTTGCGAATCTACGCAGACACCAAGTCAGCCCTGGACGCCTTGCAGAATGGCGAAGGTGACGCGTACCTGGGCGAGCCTTACCAGCTCGAAGCTCTGTTCAGCAGCGGACACTACAAGTCCCTTGAGGTCAGGCAGCAGGATCTGTACGACAACGCCGGTCTGCACTTCGGTATCAGTTCACTGCGGCCCGACTTGCGCGACGTCCTTGCCGCGACCATGGCCCGCACGCCGTCCGACTTTCTCAACGACCTGCAACTGCGCTGGCTGGACAAGCATTCGATCAATCAACGCATGCAGCCCTCCTCCCACCTGACTACCGCGCAGCGCCAATGGGTGGATGACTTGCCGATGCTGCGCGTGAGCTATGAAACTACCTTTCGTCCCATGTCGTTCCTCGACGAAAACGGTCGCCCCAATGGCCTGAGCTACAGCTATCTGAAATACCTGGTAAATGCGCTACGGCTCAAAGTGATTGAAATACCCGCGCCAAGCGGCACAGCTGCGCCTTCCGACGAGATTGACCTGCGTATTCCGGTGGACGCGTCCACCGAACACTTGCCCGGTTGGCGCTACACGCAGCCCTTCGTGAAAATTCCAAACGTGTTGGTGACACGCCTCGGAGAACCCGCGAAAACCTCCATCGAAGAACTCAACGGCGCAACCCTGGTCGTGCCGGATAATCCGAACTTCGCGCAACGCCTCCAGCAACGGGTGCCCGACAGCTTGCTGCTGCGGGTAACCGACCCGGCAGATGGCTTTGAGCTGGTGCGCACCGGCAAGGCCGATGGTTACGTGGGCAACCTGATAACCGTGGACCGCTTACTGGAGAAAGGCTGGTCGGACAGCCTCAAGATTGCCGCAGCCACTGATCTGCCGCTGGAGTTGTCTATCGCGGTGACCGAGCGTCATGCGCAACTGGCGGCCCTGCTGGATCAGTTGATCCAGAGCATTCCGATAGAACAGCGCGACCTGTTTGCCCAACAATGGCTGCGCAATACCTATGAAATCGGCGTCTCCCCGCAACGCCTCTGGCGTATCGTCGGCAGCATAGGGTCCGCAGCCCTGCTGATCATTGGCGTATTGCTCTACGCACACCTGTCGCTCAAAACCCGTCAGCGCGCCTTGAGGGAAACGCAACAGCGGCTGTCCGCGCAATTGCGCTTCAGCCGCGAACTGCTTGAATCGTATCCGTACCCGGTGGCAATCAAGGACCGTCAGCGCCGATACCTGATGCTCAATAAAGCCTATGAGCGAACCTTCAACGTCGAAGCGGCCCAGGTGCTGGGGCGCTCCGTTGACGAAATCAGATACTACCCTGCGCAAGTGCGCCAGCGCATCTCGAAGATGGTCGACACGGCGCTGCGCGACGATGAACGCCAACAAGGCGAACATATCCTGGTGGGCGAGGATGGCAGCGACCAGCACTGGCTGTACATCGTCACACCCTATCGGCTTGACGGCGCCGAACCCCAGGGCGTGCTCACCACGTTTATCGACGTCACCAGCATTCGCGCCGCCGAACAGTTGGCTGAACAGGCGGCCGAGGCCAAGGCGGCGTTTCTGGCCACCATGAGCCATGAAATTCGCACGCCGATGAATGGCATTCTCGGCCTGCTCGAATTGATGAGCGACCTGCACCTGCCCACCGATGCGCAGGAAATGCTGACGATGGTCAACGAATCGACCCGCTCGCTCCTGCAGGTACTTGACGACACCCTGGATTTTTCACGCATCGACTCCGGCATGCTCGTCGTGGCGCCCGAGCCTACCGATCTGCGTCAATTGCTCGACGGGGTGCTGCGCCTGATCGGTCATCAGGCTCACGGGAAGGGCCTCGGGCTGCACAGCCTGATTGATCATCGCATCGCCAGGCTGCTGGAGGTCGACGGCAGCCGCCTGCGCCAGGTGCTGCTCAACCTGCTCAGCAACGCCACCAAGTTCACACAAAGCGGTCATGTGCGGCTAGAGCTGAGCCTCAAGCACGATGATGGCGAGCAGCACTTGGAATTCCTGGTCGCGGACACCGGCATCGGCATCAGTCAGGAGCAGCAGGAGCGTCTATTTCAACCCTTCATGCAGGCGGACAGCTCCATTACCCGCCGCTACGGAGGCTCGGGCCTGGGCCTGATGATTTCGCGTCGACTCGTGCAACTGATGGGCGGTGAACTGTACCTGCACAGCTGCCTCAATGAAGGCACGCGCATCACTTTCACCCTCAGCCTGCCCGTCGCCGCCGCTCTTGAAAAACCTTTCGCATCACGCTCGGTAAAGCTCGCGTCCGATCTCGCGTCCTATCGGAAAGCATTGGCACAGCACCTGCTGGCGCTTGGGTTTCACTTCACGTCGGATCAGCAGGACCTGCTGATCACCACCGACGAGGCATCCGCCGGCAATCCCGGGACGCTGCTGATTACCGCCGAAGACTTGCCTGCCGGCTATGCGGTCGGCCCCTCGTCCACCCGGCTGAGTGTTAACCCGCTGACCTGGAGCGGTTTGCAGGCGGCGCTTGAGCAACTGCTGCTGGGGCGCAACAGCAGCCGCCGAGTTCCGTTGCCCTGTTCCAGTTACCCCAAGGGCCATAAAGTGCTGATCGTGGAGGATCACCCCACCAATCGACTGCTGCTGAAAAGGCAGATGGAGCATTTGCATTGCGCCTTCGACCTAGTGGAAAACGGCCTGCAGGCGATCGAGCGTCTGCAAACGCAGCAGTACACGCTGATCCTGACCGATTGCTATATGCCGGAACTCGACGGCTACGCCATGACCCGCCAGGTACGCGACTCACAGCTCGAGGCCGCGACGATCCCCATCATCGGCATGACGGCGAGCATTCACCCGCAGGAACAGCAGCGTGCCCGAGCGGCCGGCATGGACGAACTCATCCTCAAGCCCATCGTCCTCAGTGCGTTGATTACCCTGTTCGAGCGTTATCTGTGCGCATCGCCTGGAGACTCGGCAGTCACCAGCATGGGCGATCTGAAGGCCGTGATGTGGGACAGTTTTTGCGCAGAGAGTCGCAAGGACCTGCAGGCCATAGAGGCCGCACTGATCAGTGACGATGCCGAAATCCTCGGCCATCTGCTGCACAAACTCTCCGGAGCGCTGCAACTGGTCGAACTGACCGAACTGTCCCGTCAGGCGCAGCATTTGCACCGTGAAGCACAGCGCCACTCGGTGGTGCACGCGGCGGTACGCGACTTCATTTACCAAGTTCGCGCAGCCGGTGTTTGACGGTTCGCATATAATTACAGTACGCACGTCCAGTTCGAACTTTCCTCGCCAACAACAGAACTAGAATATTCTAGGCAATCATCACTTTTTACACTCCTATAATTTCGCCGCTCTTGAATGGTGCCGATTTCACTATCGACCTTCCAATCTCGACGCGTCTTTTTATCATTCATAGGAGTATGACCGTGAAATTTTTAAAACTGGGTGCCACGTTATCCGTTGCGGGCTTTGCTGCCCTCGCCCCCTTTATTGCGCACGCCGCCAGCGACATCAACGTTAAAGGCGTGATTGGCCCGAGCGCCTGTGTTGTTGATATTCCAAGTGGTAATGACCTGGACTGGGGTACCATCAACTGGGATTCACTTAACAAAACTGACTTCACCACACTCAGCGCAAAAACAGCCACGATCACTATCAACTGCCCGGAAGGTACCACTACGAAAACCGCCATGTGGATTGTGGACGCAGACCCTTCCAGCGCCTTGACCGGCAAGAACAACAGCGGGCGCATTGACCACGGTGATACGGGCCGTATCTTCGGCATCGGTATTGATCCGGTGACTAAGAACAAGATTGGTAACTTTGTACTCAATCCAGTCAGCACCACTGTCGACGGCACTACCAACACCACCAACTTCGGTTATAACCGCGACGCGGCCACCCACTCGACGACGCCGAGCAGTGTTGCGGCGATGTCCAAATGGGCTTATTACACTGCAGAAGAATGGAGCCCGCTAGATGCCAGCAATAAGCCGGCCTCCGGTACGTCGTTTACCTGGACCTTTGATGTTGAGCCGCAAATAAACAAAGCCAGCCAAATCAGCGCGACTACGCAAGTTCCATGGAACGGAACGGCGCAAGTCAACGTTCGTTACTTCTAATTTATTGTGGGTTCGCAAATGTCCTGCCTGAGGGTGGGACATTTCTATTGCCATGAAGCCTGTTCACTTACTACTGCTGATTTTTTTCATTTCCATGAACGCTCAAGCACAGCTCAAGTTTGATAACAAGTTGCTCGGTATCAGTGGTATCAGTGATCAGCAAGTTGAGGACGCCCTTCACGACAAGGAACTTTATGCCGGCGAGAACTCGGTACATCTCTACGTCAATGATCGCTTCGTTGCCAAAACCGTGGTTTATAGCACGACGGAAGGACAGGTGGCCTATACGGCCCATGACCTGCAAACGTTCGGACTGAAGAAAGAAGCCTGGGGTCAGCGCATTAAAAACGGCGCTGCGGCCTACGTGCAACTGACTGATCGGATCAAGCTCAATTTTAGCCGCAGCGACCGCAGCCTGAAGCTCACTGTACCGCGCGCGCTGCTGGAAAACCCCGACTTCATTCAACAACAAAAAGGCGGCACCGGCGCCTTCGTCAACTACAACACTTACT
This sequence comes from Pseudomonas sp. NFX183, assembly GCF_047943075.1. NCBI lineage: Bacteria > Pseudomonadati > Pseudomonadota > Gammaproteobacteria > Pseudomonadales > Pseudomonadaceae > Pseudomonas > Pseudomonas sp. NFX183. Next base: position 6,334,152 of record NZ_CP181333.1, read on the forward strand.
ATTCGACGTTCACATCCACCGGTTCGAGCAGCAACTCACTGAGCACAACCTATCAAGTGGGCGCCAATGCCGATAACGCTTTGCTGCGTGCCAACGGCACCTTCAGCAGCTTCACCTCAAAGACCCAGCGCTACTCCAACAACAACGTCCAGTCGTTTTATCTGGATCGCGATTTCGACTTTGGCCGCCTCAAAGCCGGTCGCCTGAACTCGCCCGACGGCGGTTTCGGCGTGGGTTATGTGGATGGCGTGGTATACAGCACCAAAGACGCACCCTCAGGCATCGGCAGCGTTGCCTTCACATACGACAGCGATGCGCCGGCGGTGATTGAATTCTACCAGCGAGACCAACTTGTCTACACCTTAAACGTCAACCGAGGCCACAACAACCTTGCCGCAATACCCGTGACATCACTCACGTCGGATGTGGTGGTGGTGATCAAACGCGATGGACGGGTCATCGATACCCGTCAAATTTCCCGTGCCCGCATCAGCCGAGCTACCACTCAAAGCAGTGGGCTTTACGCCTTTGCGGGGCGCTCGAACACAGACGCGCACGCTGTGACTGCAGGCGCGGGTTATTCAAAACGCTACAGCGATGCCGTGAACCCCACCGTCGCGGTCGTCACCCAACAACGCTATCAAGGCGTTTCTCTGAGCAACACCTTCGATAAAGGCGGCCTGCAGATGACCACGTACGGCCTGTTATCGAGGAATGAGCGCAATCAACTGGGTGTCAACTTTAACGCCACGATCAGTTATGGCGGCACTGATCTTACGTACCAGGCTATCAGCCGCAATTTCTCCTACGTCGGCCAGGCTCTTTATGATAATCAGGCGGATATAAAAAGTACCTTGGGGATCACACACAGTTTTGTGGTGGGTGACCATAATGCGCTCAGCCTCTCGCTCAACCGTTATAATCTTTATAACCGTAGCAGTTATTCGACCTGGTCGGCAGGTTACTCCACAAACATCAAACAAGCCTTGTTCACCCTGAGTGCCGGGTATTCCCCGCAAGCGCCCGGAGACACCTCCCGCGATAAAATGACCTTGAATGCCAGCCTGTCGATTCCATTTGAAGTCGGCGGCCGCCATGTTTACTACCGATCGCAATACAACGCTTACAGTAATAGCCAACGCTTGGATAACTATCTGACCACTCGGGTCAACAGCGATTACAGCGTGACTGCTGGCCATGTTCAGCGAACTGCCAAACGCACCGAGACCACGGAAAACTATATAAGTAACGACTTCAATACACCGTATACCCATGCCGGCCTGACTGTATCCAGATCCGAAAGCGACAGCCGCAGCGCAGCGTCAAACAGCCTGAGTCTGTCGGGTTCAATAGCTGCCAATCGCAAAGGCGTGGTATTTACACCCGAACAACTCAAAGAAACCTATGCCATTGTCGACACTCACCTCAAGGGCTTCGTCAAGGTCAGCAGCCAGCGCAGCTCGGCTAGAACAAATTATAACGGCAAAGTAGTGCTCGCCAATATTTCCGATAACAAGCCTGACTTTGTGAAAGTCAATCCCAAGGGGCTAAACGATGGCGTCTATTTCCAAAACAACCAGGTGGACTTTATCAGTGACCGTGGCGCGGTTTCCTATTTCGACTTCGAGCCCACCAGTAACAAGAACGTGCTGCTGCATTGGACAAACAGGCCTGAAGCGCTAAGCGCTCGCACAGTTTTTTATGACAAAGACGGGAATTTGATTGCTAACTTCATCGACCAAGACGTATTACTGGTTAAACAGGACAACGTTAAGCAACTGCAAACGTTAGGCATGTTCGATGCGAACGACAGCACCTTGATGTGCAAACTTCCCACTCAACTAGAGATCTCCAATGAACAGATTATCGATACAACCTTTGACTGCTCTCGGCAAAAAATGCCTTTGGCTGGCCTGCCTGGCAGCCATGCCCCTGCTGGCTGAAGCCCAGGTGCAACCCAGCGCCTCTGCGGTGCTTATTGAAAAAGGACAGAAAGAAGCCACTATCGACCTTAAAAACAACAGTGACGAGGCCGTGCTGCTCTATAGCAAAGTAAGCAAACTGCCGGATGACGACCTGGACGGAGGCGTGCTTTACACCGTGCCGCAAACCGTGGTGGTCGCGCCCGGAAAGAACCAGACCGTGCGGGTGATCTACCGTGGCAACAAGCCCCTCGACAGAGAACATATCGCACGAGTGCTGTTTTCAGGGCTGCCCCCACAAGAGCAAGCCGCAGGCAAGGTGAAATTCGTCATAGGCCAGGATCTGCCTGTGGTCATCGGCGTCGACCCCAACGTGTCCGAAGTCGATACCTGGAAGCTGATCACCTTCAAGCAAGCGCAGGGCAAGCTCTGTATGAGCAACCCGTCACGCAAGGTATTTCGTTTTGATCCGAACATGTCGAGCGCGCAGACCAAGACGGACATTACCTTCAACAAGGCTTACGTCTTACCGGGCGAAACGCTGTGCCAAGCGCTGAAATCACCGCTGGCCGCCAACGCTTCGTTGACTTTCAACAGCGTGTCCAGCTTCAACTTCATGCTGCAAACCCATGTCATCCAGTTATCCAGTCAGGCATCAAACAATTGACTATCCAACTGAGCGAGCCGCCCCAGGCGTATCCACTTTTCAGCGCTCGCAACTGTTTGCGCAGGGTGCGAGCCCACCGTCTCGGCGTTCGGTTCCACAAGACGATATTGCAAGAGTTTTACCGGATCGCGTAACGGAAAAAGGTCTACCAAAGCCTGGACAGTTAGAGGCCGATCTTGACTGCTGGATGATCCACTATAATGATGAGCGAATCCATCAAGGAAAAGCCCGCTTACACCAGCAAGCTGTATTCAAAAGAGTGCTATCTCCACGACCATGCCTCCTCAGCCCGCAAGGCTCGCATCATCGCCGAAGCGCAGCAGCGCAGCAGCGCAGCAGCGCAGCAGCGCGGTGAGGTTCGGCCTGGCGGCCCGAGCCTGTACGCTTTTTCAGTGCTGGGCCCAATTGTTGCCAGCGGACTATTTCAAGAGATGTTCGGTTTATCCAGTCCTTATGCCCACGACCTCCAGGCGCTTGCAAAGCAGCATGGGGATACAGTTGTCGGAGGAATGCTGGTATCAGTCGACTGAAGCTAATAGTCGCTGATACGCAATGTGTATTCAGCGGACGCTTACGAGCATCTTGTCGCGAGGTGTAGATTTTCCGCCTGATCTGTGCCCGTTTCAGAAGCTGGAAAAAGCTCGCGGCCACGGCGTTGTTATGACAGTTGCCTCGGCGACTCATGCTGACAACCAAATTGTTTGCCTTCAAAAAACTGCGTAACCGTCCGGCCACACACCTTCCTGACATCGTCGCATGAGGCGATGGTGTCCACCTGCATTTAAGTGCACACCATGTCTTGGCTTTGCGGGGCCAGGTAGATGACTGGGCCGGCCGCATACAAATAGGGGATAGATTGTACCTTTTCGTCGCCGGTGAACGCACCAAGACTGGATTTTGAGGCAGGTGTCCTCTCCAGATGCTTACGGAAAAGAACCATGGCAACCACCTTCAAAAAGAACCTCCGCAAGAGCAGGAGCGGACTTTTCAGCGAGGTCATAAAATAGGTACGAGTACACATCGACTATCACGTCGAGGTCGACGGCCATTACTACTCGGTGCCGTATCAGTTGGTGAAGCACCAACTCGAAGTGCGGCTGACTGCGCAGACCGGCGAGTGCTTCCACGCCAACCAGCGCGTGGCCAGCCATCTGCGCTCGGCACATAAAGGCCGCCACACGACTCAAACCGAGCACATGCCCAAGAGCCACCGCGAACATGCCGAGTGGACGCCGCAACGGCTGATCCGCTGGGCCGAGCAGACAGGGCCGAACACCGCTGGCGTTATAGCCTACATCCTCGAACGCCGAATCCATCCGCAGCACGGCTTCCGTGCCTGCCTGGGCATCCTGCGCCTGAGCAAGCAGCACGGCGAAGAGCGGCTGGAAGCCGCTTGCCAGCGTGCGCTGGCACTGGGCGCGTGCAGCTACAAAAGCCTCGAATCGATCCTACGCCAAGGACTGGAACGGCTACCGCTGGCCCAGCAAAACCTGCCGTTACTGCCCGACGGGCACATCAACCTACGTGGCCCCGGCTACTACCACTGACCTGAAAAAGGAGCACGAACATGCTGCCCAACCCGACACTCGACAAGCTACAAACCCTGCGCCTGCACGGCATGATCAAGGCGCTTGGCGAACAACACGCAACGCCTGACATCAACGATCTCAGCTTCGACGAACGCCTCGGTCTGATGATCGACCGCGAGCTGACCGAGCGCGAAGATGCACGCCTGACGACTCGCCTCAAAGCCGCACGACTGCGCCATAACGCCTGCCTGGAAGACATCGACTATCGCAGCCCGCGTGGCCTGGACAAGGCGCTGATCCTGCAACTGGGCAGCGGCCAGTGGCTGCGCGACGGCCTGAACCTGATCATCGGCGGCCCAACTGGCGTAGGCAAAACCTGGCTCGCCTGCGCGCTCGCTCACAAGGCCTGCCGCGACGGTTACAGCGTGCGTTATCTGCGCCTGCCGCGCTTGATGGAGGAACTGGGCCTGGCCCACGGCGACGGCCGCTTCGCCAAGCTGATGGCGGGTTATGCCAAGACCGACTTGCTGATCCTGGACGACTGGGGGCTGGCACCGTTTACCGCTGCGCAACGGCGCGACATGCTTGAACTGCTGGACGACCGTTACGGCAACCGCTCGACGCTAGTGACCAGCCAAATGCCGGTGGACAAATGGCATGCGCTGATCGGCGATCCAACCTTGGGCGATGCGATCCTCGACCGGCGGGTGCACAACGCTTATCGGATCGAACTGAAGGGCGAATCGATGCGCAGGCGCGCAATGAAATTGACGGCGGCAGAGACTTCAGACTAACAATGCAAACCTGCGTCGCTGCGCTCCGACTGCCTGTCCGAATGAGCGTGGAATAGGTGTCCGGATGTTGGTGGGCTGAGTGTCCGGATGCCGTGGAATCCGCAGCCTGCCGAACGAATAAAAAACCCGGCACGAGGCCGGGTGGTTACCCGCCGTCCCCAAGACGCAGCCCCCAAATGAGAGGGATGGAGAGCTGACAATAGAGGGCGGGAGCGAGATGATGCCAAAGGGTGTCTTCCTGTGCAATAGAAGCCTCTTGCCGAACATCTCCGCCGCACCTCAGGCAACGCGTGAAGTTCACGCATTTACGGCAGCCCGAGCTAGATGGACCCAAGCAAGCAGCGACATCCATTATCACAGCAAAACGACAGTACCTCAGCTTGAACCCAGCGCACTGCAAACGATTTGTGCGGTCACATCGAAATTCTCCGTAGTAAGCACATCGATTGGCGCGCGACCTTTAAATCGCTCATGAGGTTTACAAAGGGCGCCATAAAGCCTCCATGCATCGACATCCGGAAACCGCGCTAACGCAGCAAGTACCAACTTGTGCCGCAGTGGATCAAGCTGCCAATCGGGAATACGCTGACCGCGATTCCCCAGACTCAGGGATAGCAGGCGCCGAGCCTTGATATCTCGGTTGATCTGATCTCTGGATTTGCCTGCCAGTTTGGCGAAGACAAACAGTGCCAAATTACTCGAAGCTTCATAGGTAGCTAGCATCTCGGCGCGCTGGCGTTGTATTTCAGATACTTGGGGGTCGCGCAGCTGTTCAGTCTGCGTAGGAGCAGGTAGGACTGGTGAATACTGAGCAGCGTTAAGGACCGGTTCGTTGCTGACGGACGTTTTGGAGGCTGGGACAGTCGTCTCTGGGAAGCCACCGCTGTACAGAACGGCGTTTGCATTCGCGCTTTCCAACGAAGGTAATGAAGCTGCGCCCTCTAAACGAATGGTCAGCGGAGAACTTGCCGCTTTCAGCTGTCCCTGCCCCCAAAGGTCCAGACGATTCGCCCAGTCCTGCATCATGGTCCGGCGCTGCTCGACATATTCCGCGTGATTGTAGGCCGCACTCACCTTGTCCGGATCCGCATGAGAAAGCTGAGCATCCACCCACACCTTCGGGTATCCGATCTCGTTCAGCGCCGTCGAGATCGTCGCCCTCATGCCATGACCGGTGAGTTGATCGGCGTACCCCATTCGGCGTAGCGCGCCATTCAGAGTGTTCTCACTGATGCGCTTGCTCAGGTCGCTTCGATGCGCAAACAAGTAGCGTTGCGCAGGGACAACCTGATCCAGCAAGTGACGCACGATCTCCAGCGCCTGAACCGACAGCGGCACTATATAAGGCGGTACATTTTGAGTCTGCTTACCAGGCTTCCGCATCGCTAGCTGAAGTTGTTTCACCACTTCCGCCGGTATGACCCACAAGCGCTTCTCCAGATCGAACTGGTCGGGTGTCGCCAACCGCAACTCGCCCGTGCGGACACCGGTCAGCAACAACAACAGAAGGCCAAGCCGAGTTTGGTTGGCGCCACCGTAATTTCGAAGAGCAACCATCAATCCCGGGAGCTCGTCCATTCGGAGAAATGGATTGTGCGTAACAGGAGGTTTGGGTAGCGCGACGACATCAAGGTCTGATGCTGGGTTGTGTTCCAACCCCTCAATCTTCACCAGCGCATAGCGGAACAATTGGTTGAACCAGGTCCGGCATTTTTCGGCGGTAGTTAAGGCTTTGCGCTGTTCGATCCTGCTCAGTAAATCCAGCAGATCGTGACGATTGATGTCGTAGATAGACCTCCCACCCAGTACGGGCAAGACGTCTTTGTTAAAGATTCGCAAGATCTGCGAGAGCGTGCTCTGGCGCCCTTCCTTCAGGCTTAGCCTGCGGAACTCCACCCACTGATTGAACACGGCCTCGAAGGTGTGCTCCTTCGCAGCATGAACAGCAAGTCGCTGTTGTTTGCGATGCTCATAGGGATTGATGCCTTGCGCAACCAAGGCGCGCGCATCGTCACGTCGTGTACGCGCTTCTTTGAGGGAGATTTGTGGGTAACAACCCAAGGACATGCGCTTCTGCTTGCCTGCCCAGTAGTAACGGAAGAGCCAGACTTTTCCGCCTCTGGCCGTCACATTGAGTGTGAGACCATCACTGTCGCCGAGGGTGTAGTCATTACCGGTGATTCGGGCATGCCGAACTGTCATTTCTGAGAGTGCCATCGCGAGCTCCTGAACAGAGTCAGGGCCAGATGCTCATCTCGCTACGCAAACTGCTCCAGCATCAAACCGATTCGGTACGCGTCAGGATTCTGGACTTAATCCTGGACTTAAACGCACCGGATAGTGCTGGATTTCAGTGGTTCCCGCTGGAACGAAAAAAGGGCCTAAAGGCCCTGATTTCAATCACTTACAGAGTTCAGTGGAACTCTGTAGCGCAATATTTGGAGCGGGAAACGAGACTCGAACTCGCGACCCCGACCTTGGCAAGGTCGTGCTCTACCAACTGAGCTATTCCCGCGTCTTGGTGGTGTGCATTCTATAGAATCCAGAACCCCCGTCAACCCCTTGATTCAAAAAAGTTTTATTTCTTTTCAACGGTGGTGCGCAGATGCGGCCAGGCAGCACGCAAATACTGAAGCATGGACCACAACGTCAGGCCCGCGGCGATCAGCAGCAAGGCGTAGCCGGTGAGCACCCAGAAGGAGAAGTCCGACGGATTGGCCAGCAGGATCACCAACGCGAGCATTTGCGCAGCGGTTTTCCATTTGCCCATGTTGGAGACCGCCACGTGGGCGCGCGCGCCGATTTCGGCCATCCATTCGCGCAGGGCCGAGACGACGATCTCGCGGCCGATGATCACGGCGGCCGGCAGCGTCAGCCACAGGTTGCCGTGCTCCTGCACCAACAGGACCAGGGCCACGGCCACCATCAGTTTGTCGGCCACCGGATCAAGGAATGCGCCAAAGGGCGTGCTCTGTTCCAGGCGACGCGCCAGGTAGCCGTCAAGCCAGTCGGTCGCGGCTGCAAAGGCAAACACTGAACTGGAGGCGGCATAGCTCCATTCGTACGGCAAATAGAACAACAAAATGAAAATCGGAATGAGCAGGACGCGTAGAACGGTAATCAGATTAGGGATATTCATCGGCACAACTGGCTACGAGGTGAGAAGGCATTCTATTCGCTGTGCAGGTTTGCATAAATCAACTCAGCGAGCTTTTTACTGATACCGGGTGCTTTGGCTATTTCGTCAATGCTGGCACGGGACAGCTCCTGCAAGCCACCAAAATGTTTAAGCAGGTCGCGCCGGCGTGTCGGGCCAACGCCCGCCACCCCTTCCAGGGTTGAGGTTCGACGGGTTTTGCCGCGACGGGCACGGTGGCCAGTAATGGCAAAACGGTGGGCCTCGTCACGGATCTGTTGAATCAGGTGCAGCGCGGGTGAGTCGCCCTTCAAAGTGAACTCATGGGCGGCATCATTCAAGTACAACGTCTCGAAACCGGCCTTGCGCGTGGCGCCCTTGGCCACGCCGAGCAGGATCAGGTCGGGTACGGCCAGTTCGTTGAGCACGTCACGGGCCATGGACAACTGGCCCTTGCCGCCGTCCACCAGAAGGATATCCGGCAGTTTGCCCTCGCCGTCCTTCAACTTGCTGAAGCGTCGCGTCAGGGCCTGGTGCATCGCGGCATAGTCATCGCCGGCGGTAACGCCTTCGATGTTGTAGCGCCGGTAATCGGATTTGATCGGCCCTTCCGGCCCGAACACCACACAGGACGCCACGGTGGCTTCGCCGCTGGAGTGGCTGATGTCGTAGCACTCCAGCCGTTGCGGCGGCTCGTCCAGGTTAAGCACTTCAGCCAAGGCGTCGAAGCGTGCGGCCACATGCTGCCGATTGGCCAGACGCGCACTCAGGGCCTGCTCGGCGTTTGTGACCGCCAGTTGCTGCCAACGGGCACGGGTACCGCGCACGCGGTGGCTGATGTCCAGCTCACGGCCGCGCAGCTCGTGGATGGCCTCAATCAGTGTGGGGAAGTCTTCATGCACCACGTTGACGATCAACTCCGAGGGCAGATCGCGCTCGGGGCTGCTGACGTAGTACTGACCAAGGAAGGCGGCCATGACCTCAGCCACTTCCTCGTCGATCCCGGTTTGCGGGAAGAAGTTCTTGCTGCCCAGCACTCGCCCGCCACGCACGCTGATCAAATGCACACAGGCGCCGCCCGGGTTGACGAACGCGGCGATCACATCGACGTCGCCGTTGCCGCCCTCCATGCTTTGCTGGTCCTGAACACGGCGCAACAGAGAGATCTGGTCGCGCAATTCAGCGGCCCGCTCGAAATCGAGCGTGCTGGCAGCCTGCTCCATGGCGCCGGAGAGCTCATCGGTGAGCGCATTGCTGCGCCCTTCGAGGAACATCACCGAATGGCGCACATCCTCGGCGTACTCCGTCGGATCAACCAGGCCGACACAAGGCGCCTTGCAGCGCTTGATCTGGTACTGCAGGCAAGGTCGTGTGCGGTTCTTGTAGAAGCTGTCTTCGCACTGGCGCACAAAAAAGGTCTTTTGCAGCAGGCTCAGGCTTTCGCGGATTGCACCGGCGCTGGGGTACGGCCCGAAATACTTGCCCTTCTGCTTCTTCGCGCCGCGGTGAATGCTCAGCCGCGGGAAGTCGCCGTCGGATAAAAACACGTAGGGATAGGATTTATCGTCGCGCAGCAGAATGTTGTAGGGCGGCCGCCACTCCTTGATCAGCGTCTGCTCAAGCAGCAGCGCTTCGGTTTCATTGGCGGTGATGGTGGTTTCAACCTGGGCGATGCGCGCCACCAGGGCAGCGGTTTTCGTCGCCAGGCCGGTCTTGCGAAAGTAGCTCGCCAGACGGTTTTTCAGGTTCTTGGCTTTGCCCACATAAAGCAGGCGCGCCTCGCTGTCGAACATGCGGTACACGCCGGGGCGGCCACTGCAGGTTGAGAGAAAGGCACTTGGATCAAACGGTGTGGTCATGTCAGGCGCTGGCGTCCACCATGCCGTGGCGCACCGCGAGCAGGGTCAATTCAACATCACTGCTGATGGCGAGCTTCTCGAAAATGCGATAGCGGTAGGTGTTAACGGTTTTGGGCGACAGGCAGAGCTTGTCGGAAATCGTCTGCACTTTCTGGCAGCCGACGATCATCAAGGCGATCTGGATCTCCCGCTCCGACAGCGCATCAAACGGCGAGTCGCTGGTGGGCTGGAACGATTTGATAGCCAACTGTTGGGCAATCTGCGGGCTGATATAACGCTGGCCGGCAAATACCAGGCGAATGGCTTGCACCATCTCCGCCAGGCCTGCGCCTTTGGTCAGGTAACCGGCCGCGCCTGCCTGTAGCAGACGTGTAGGAAAAGGGTCTTCCTCGCACACGGTCACCACCACGACTTTAATGTCCGGATGGCTGCGCAACAATTTGGTAGTGGCACCAAGACCGCCGATCCCAGGCATCTTGACGTCCATCAAAACCACATCGGGTTTCAACTCCCGGGCCTTGATCAGGGACTCCTCCCCTGACTCGGCCTGACCGACTACTTGCAGGCCATCGATGTCAGCCAGCATTCGTGTAATGCCTGTACGAACGAGATCATGGTCATCGACTACTAGCACCCTAATCAAGCAGACACCTCGCGATATGGTCTTATAGGTTGCTGAACACCTTAGCAAAAAACCATGGCGCAGACCTAGCTACAAGCGTCATATATATAGAGTTTACGCACGCTATCGGTGCCCGACTTGCGCCGGACAGCCGATTTTACTGAGCATAAGGTCAGCTTTGCGTGAGAGCCGACTTGTGTTTTCCGTTCTGCGACACGGAGTGTTCCGCCAGTGTGGCGGTCAGTCGGCGGATAGCGTCCTGATCTTCCTTGAGCATGACCCGGTAGTTTTCCAGGATTTTTTCTTCCAACTGACTGAGGTTTTCCAGCTGCATAGGCGTCGGGCTTCCCGTCAGCACATATAAAACATCTACACCACGCTGAGCCACGCGTGACAGGTAGTCCGCCTTGGGTGCGCGGCCGCCGCTTTCGTATTTGCCTTGGGCATTTGCCTCGACGCCGCCGATTTCACCAAAAACTTTCTGCGACAGGCCAAGACGTTCTCTTTCCTGTCTTAAACGCGAACCGATTCCACTCATTTGGATGTATGATCCTGTCTGGCACACCCCAAGAGGTGACACACTCATCTCGTTTTAAACAAACTTGAACGGTTTTGAACTATGCCCGGTATTCGCACTGCTGCACAAGCCAAGGCCTGGCTGGAACATCAAGGGAAGTCAGTTCAAGCGTTTGCCCGTGAGCACGGCGTTGATCCGGCCACAACCTATCAAGTGCTCGCCGGCCGTAAAAAAGGACGGCGTGGGGAAGCCCACAAGGTGGCGGTCCTGTTGGGCATGAAAGAAGGAATTATCGTGGATGAGCCGGTAGCCCTGAACCGCGACCCGGAAATCGTTTCCTGACCGCAGTCTGCGCCTAGTGGCAAGACGTGCCTGTTTAGCCCGATGGACCAGCCGGACACTCGCGCTCCATGCGCCAGAAGCAACCTTCTTCCCCAACGATGCTCAACCCCAGGCGCTGATACAACCTGCGCGCCGGATTGGTTTTGAACACCGTCAAGCGTAAAAGACCCAGCCCCTGCGCGCGCGCCTTGAGCGCCATCTGCTCGAGTACCCAGCTGCCTGCGCCCTGCTTGCGGTAGTTTTCGGATAAGTGCAATTCGCGAATGTACAGAGCACTGTTGTCACGGCTCAGGCTGATAAACCCCAACACCGCGTCGCCCTTGCAGATCATCCAGTTCTCGCGGCTGCCCCAGCCCACGTCAAAGCCATAGTCAGACCACACAAGACCGTATTGCAGGTAGTAACCCCCCATGGCTTGGTGGGTCAGCCTCCGCGCGAATGGCAAGTCATCGCCAGTCGCGGCGCGCAGGTGAAACGTCATTTACAGCGCAACCACGTGGCCAGACCAGTGGCCGCCATCGCGGCGGGCAAGCACCAACGCGTCGCCAGTGCCCGGTGCGGCGGCCAGCACGCTGCCGTCCGCGGCCCAGATGGCGCTGCGCCCTGCGCAGGCCCAGCCGCCTGAAGGCCCGCCATGGTTGGCCATCAACACCAGCATGCGATGCTCGGCGGCATAACCCTGGAGCAGCGCGCTGTCCGCGGCGTAGCCACCCTCGCTGATCAACACGCCGGCGGCGTACACATTGGCACCGGCCTGCGCGGCCTCACGTGGATGGCTGGCGTGGGAAAAGTCTGCGCAAACCGCCAGCGCAATACGGTCATCCGCCCATTCGAGGGCGGCACCGCCCTGCCCTGCGACAAACGCCACGTCTTCACCCGGATGCAAATGCTGCTTGGTGTACACCGCCAGCGACCCGTCCGCCGCCAACACCAGCGCGCCAATCAACACGCCCGCCTCGGGCGCCAAACGGATCGGCATCCCCACCACCGCCGTCAACTGCAGCGCCTGCGCCTTTTCACGCAGTGGCGCCAGCCGTGCATCCTCTGGCGCCATCGCCAGTTCAGCGGCCAGCGCCGGCTCGTAGCCGGTCAACGACAGCTCTGGAAACACCAGTAACTGCACACCGTGCTCCGCCGCCACCTGCATAAACGCCAAGTGCCGCTGGATATTGGCCGGCACATCGCCTGCGATTGAAGTGGTCTGAGCAGCAGCAAGGGTCAAGGCAGTCATGGTCGCGTCCAAGCCATCAATATCTAAGTGTCAGCAGCATATCGACACTCACCCCATAGCCGTAAGTACCTCAAGCGATAGAAATTACTGATTGAATCCACCCGCGTGCCTCTAGTAAGCTCCCCGCATCATTTGGAGACACACCATGTTGCAACTCACCCACACTCAGGTTTGCCCTGCTGCCAGCGCCTCGCGCTCGGTGTCGGCTACCCGCGTGAACGGTTTGAGCGCACTGGTCAGCTTTTATTTTGGGTATTGGTTTAGCCACTGGCGCGCCTGATACCTGAAATCGGCGCCCACTACTCAAGGGGTCGCCTGCCAGAGAAATCTAACCCCCGGTCGGCTCCCCGACCGGGGGTTTTGTTTTTTCAGCCCTTACTCATTTTGCTTCACACCGAACACTAAAAGGACTCACGACATGAACTACGCCACCTATTACCGCTACGACACCTCCACTGCATGGCGATTTAGCAAGCTCCGTTCGGGACAGCCTGCCGCCTCCGATCGGTCACCTATTGGTGGCAAGCCAACACACGTAGCCAATACGGCCAATTGTCGAACACCCCAGTAGGGCAGAGCGCGCGGGAATCGCCCGCCGCTTGCCCAGGAAGCCTTGAATATGAACTCTGCCACCGCCGCCTTGCCTGTTGCCAACCTGTCCAGCGCCAATGAAGCCCTGACCCAGCGCCTGCCCAGCTCGCTTGAACTCAAGCACCAGTTGCCCCTCAGCCCGTTCCTCAACGAACAGATCCACGCCCATCGCCAAGCCGTGCGCGCCATCCTCAACGGTGAAGACGCCCGTTTGCTGGTGATTGTCGGCCCGTGCTCGATCCACGATCCCGAATCGGCCATGGAATACGCACGCAATCTGAAGAAGCTCGCGCTTGAAGTCCGCGACCAGATGCTGCTGGTGATCCGCGCCTACGTGGAAAAACCGCGCACCACCATCGGCTGGAAAGGCCTGGCCTACGACCCGCACCTGGACGGCAGCGATGACATGGCCGCAGGCCTGACCCTGTCGCGCGAACTGATGCGTGAAATGCTGCGTCTGGGCCTGCCGGTCGCCACCGAGCTGCTGCAACCCATGGCCGCCGGCTACTTCGATGACCTGCTCAGCTGGGTCGCCATTGGCGCTCGCACTACCGAATCGCAGATCCACCGCGAAATGGCCAGCGGCCTGGGCATGCCGGTCGGCTTCAAGAACGGCACCGACGGCGGCGTCGCGATTGCCTGTGACGCGATGCGCTCGGCGTCACACCCGCACCGCCACTTCGGCGTCGACAGCCAGGGCCATCCGGCAATCATCCAGACCCCAGGCAACCCCGACACGCACCTGGTGCTGCGCGGCGGCCACCGTGGGCCAAACTACGATGCGCAAAGTGTGGCGCAGGTAAAACACGATTTGGCCAAGTCCAAAGTCGCGGCGCGGATCATGGTCGATTGCAGCCACGCCAACAGCGGCAAAGACCCGTTGCGTCAGCCGGCAGTGTTCAACGACGTGCTGGAACAACGCCTGCAAGGCGACACCTCGCTGATCGGCATGATGCTCGAAAGCCATCTGTTCGAAGGTTGCCAGCCGTTGAGCGCGTCGATGAAATACGGCGTGTCAGTGACCGATGGTTGCCTGGGCTGGAGTGGCACCGAGCAGCTGTTGCGTGGTGCGGCTGAGCGGTTGCGGGAACACCGAACACCACAAAGCTGACTGACGGATGGAGATCAAAATGTGGGAGCTGGCTAGCCTGCGAAGGCGGTGTCTCAGTCAGAAAATCTGGCACTGATAGACCGCATTCGGGGGCAAGCCCCCTCCCACATTTGTACGGTGTTTGGGTCGGGAAAGTGGATACAACGCCTCATCAAACTGCGCCAGTTTCGCAAACACCAAGGGCTGCTCACTCGCCAGCCCTTGCAGTTTCTGCGCATACCCCAGCAGAAAATCCCGCCGCTGCAATCGATTGCTTCTTCACCCCCAGCCGTTGCTCCAGGGCATACACCAGATAGTCAGGGTTCTCGCGCGTGGAAAAATCCGCCGCCGACGCTACCGGGTTCCACTGCATGGCGTACAAGTCACTGAAATGATCGAGCCAGCCCGGGTCCATTTCCGGTTCCGATGAAAACAGCAGGCCGGTGTAGGCCTGTAAGGGGGGGTAAAAATCGCGCTGCAGCTGCCCTGGTCAACCACCCTGCCCCGCTGCATCACCACCACCTCATCGGCAATCGCGCGCACCGTGGCGACGTCGTGGGTGATGAACAGGTAAGCCAGCTCCCACACTGGATGTTCATTGGCTGGTCGATCCCTAGGCCTGCCACCACCGCTCGATTAGCCGCAGCCCATCCAATTCACCATACGGCGCGGTCAGCGGCCCGCGGCTGAGGCGGTTCGAACGCGCCGCCACAGAGCTGGCGAACATCGGCACAATCGCGCCGCCATCGTCCCGGCACAGGGCCTGCATTGCGTTGTACATCTCTTGGCGCAGCGGCGCGTTCATCTCGCCACTGGCCGCCGTGAGCAGTTGGTTAAAGCGCGCGTTGTCCCAGAGGGTTTCGTTCCAGGCCGCGCCTTTGGCGTAGCCGATGCTGAACATGCGGTCGGCGGTCAGGCTGCTGTACCAGAACGAGGTGGTGAACGGCTGCTTTATCCACACATTGGAGAAGTAGCCGTCGGCCGGCTCGCGCACCACGTCAATGTCGATACCGGCCTGGCGCGCCTGTTCCTTGAACAGTACCGAGCCGTCCACCGCGCCGGTGTAAGCAGCGTCGCAAGCTTGCAGGCGCACCTTGAACGACTCCACCCCGGCCTTGCGCAGGTAGAAGCGCGACTTGTCCGGGTCGTAGCGGCGCTGCTCCAGCGCAGCGTTGATAAAGCGGCTGCCCGGCTGGATCGGGAAGGTGTAGCGCTGGGCGCCCTTGGTTTCTTCAATCACCAAGCCTGGGTTGCGCTTGAGCAACGCCACGGTTTTCAGGTCGACTTTATTGATCACATCGACTTGCCCGAACCCGGGCAAGGTAGAGACGCGAGTCATCTGGGTGATTACGCCGCCAACCTTTTGAGCCGCTTGCGCTGGTGGATGGCGTTGTTCGACCGCTGAGCGATCTCACGGCCACTTGAATACCTCATCGACCGGCACGCGATAACCGGTGGCCAGGCGGTTGGTTTGATTGGCCATGCCGACCACCGCCTGCAACTCGCCGAACATCGCGTCAGTCATACCGGCCTTGCGCGCGGCGGCCGTGTGGGAGGCGATGCAATACGGGCAATTGTTGGTCACGCTGACGGCCACGTAGAGCAACTCCTTGGTCAGCGGATCCAGTGCGCCGGGGGCCATGACTTCCTTGAGGCTTTCCCAGGTGCGGCGCAGGGTCGGCGGGTGGGCGGCCAGGCATTTCCAGAAGTTATTCACCTGGTCAACCTTGCGCGTCTGCATGATGTCGTCATACACCGCGCGCACCTCGGGGCTGGCGTCGGCGTATTCGGTCAAGTGTTGGGTCATGGCATGTTCCGGGCTGACAGTGGGTGTTCTGGAATACCGTGCGGCAGCTGTCTGTGGCAAGTGAAGCCGCATTTTTTATTGCGGGCGAGACTCGTGACTTCTGGTAAAGAGTCCTTTTCGGGTTCGACGGTTTTTCCGAAGGAGCGTCGGGGGGATACTCGACTCCATTGTTCACACCCCTTCAGGAGTTACAGATGTCTATCCCTACGCAAAACGTTCCCGCCTTCGGCCTTGGCACCTTCCGCCTGCAAGGCCAAGTGGTAATCGACTCTGTGAGCACGGGCCTGGAACTGGGCTACCGCGTCATCGATACCGCGCAGATCTACGAGAACGAAGCGGACGTCGGCCAAGCCATTGCCGACAGCGGCGTGCCGCGTGACGAACTGTTCATCACCAGCAAGATCTGGATTGCCAATTTCGCCGAAGGCCAGTTGATTCCCAGCCTGCGTGAAAGCCTGCGCAAACTGAAGACCGACTACCTGGACCTGACCCTGATCCACTGGCCGTCGCCGGAAGACCAGGTGCCTGTCGCCCAATTCATGGGCCAGTTGCTGGAAGCCAAGCGCCTGGGCCTGACGCGCCAAATCGGTATTTCCAACTTCACCATCGACCTGATGAAGCAGGCGATTGCCGCGGTGGGCGCCGAAAACATCGCCACCAACCAAATCGAACTGCATCCCTACCTGCAAAACCAGAAGGTGGTGGATTTCGCCATCGCCCACGGTATTCAGATTACGTCGTACATGACCCTGGCCTACGGCGAAGTGCTCAAAGACCCGGTAATCCAGCAGATCGCCGAACGCCACCAGGCCACGGCGGCGCAAGTGACCCTCGCGTGGGCCATGCAATTGGGCTATGCGGTGATTCCGTCGTCCACCAAACGTGCCAATCTGGACAGCAACCTCAAGGCCCTGCAACTCACTTTGAGCGCTGCCGACATGGCACAGATCGCCGGCCTGGAGCGCGGCCATCGCCTGACCAGCCCTAAAGGCATCGCCCCGAAGTGGGACTAAACCCCGGCCGCCGGCGTGCGGGATAACTCCCGCAGCCATGGCAATACCCGCAGGCCACGGTGGGGCTCGGGTGGGTCGATGATGTCCATGAAGTGCTCGAGGTTGACGGTGTCCGGCATGCCGGGCAGCCTGACCAGCAGCGTCGGCGGTACACCGCCTGGAATATCCAGGGTTTGGTGGTCGTAGACCAGTACATGATGCACCTGGGGCTGCGGCCCGTCGGCCTGGGCGGTCAACCCCGCATTAATGATCAGTACGTCGAATGGCTCGGCCGGGATGGCGGTAAGAATCTGGACTTCTTCAAGGGTTTGCACCGGAACAATCCGGTGGTACCCCAGCTGGTTGAGCATTTTTTCGATGTACAGCCGCTGCAGGTGCTGTTCATCGGCAATCAGGATGGTCAGTGCTTTGTTCGGCATGGCAAACCCCTGGGCAGGCTGTGCTCGTCAGTGAGCGTGGCCCATTTTCCAGACATATCCCGAAGACAAAATCAGGTATGTTCCTCCTTCATGTAGGAGTTCTCCCAAATCCACTGAACGGCGCTCAACCGCGCTCAGCACCGAGCGTAAAGCTGCTCAAGCGCCGATGCAGATCGTCGAGGGCTTCGCCTACCGCTTCAATCGCCATGCCCAGTGCGTCGCGCTCCTGGCGCTGACACACCTCCTCAAGCCTTTCGCAACAGGTTATCAGCGTCTGCGCCTTGACCAGCCGTGCGCCGCCCTTGGCGCGGTGGGCGAGGTCATGCAGTTCGTGAAAATTCAACTGGCGGTGCAGCACCGGCAGCAGCGCGCGGTCTGCCTCAAGGCTTTCAAGCAACGGTATCAACAGTTCATTGAGCGCCGCGTCATCGTCACCCGTCAGCGTGATCAGGGCGCTCACATCAAATGTCTGCTCAACCTCAGATACCCCAGGGCTGGTCGCAAGTGCGGCCAGTGCCGAGTGCAAGTCCTCAAGGCCGGCAGGTTTGAACAAACAGGTATCCATGCCTGCCTGTCGGCAGCGCTCGGTTTCCTCCGGTTGCGCGTTAGCGGTAAAGCCCAGCAGCAAGCACGGTACCAAGCCTTGCGCACGCTCCTGCGCGCGGATATCGCGCGCCAGGGCGTAGCCATTCTTGAGGGGCATGTTGCAATCGGTGATCACCACATCCGGTTGCTCGGCTTGCCAGCATTCAAGCCCTTGCACACCGTCTTCGGCCAGGGTGATGCGATGCCCCAGAAAGCGCAGTTGGCGCGCCAGCAGCAAGCGATTGGCCGGGTAGTCGTCCACCACCAAGATGCTCAATACACGGCCCGGCCGGACCACAGGCGCCGGCCCGGCACGCTCGACCGGCACTGCGGTGGCCCTGGCCAACGTCAACGTCATGTCCACTCGCGTGCCCTGCCCGGGCGCACTGCTCAACTGCAGCGTGCCGCCCAGCATTTCACACAGACTGCGGCTGATCACCAGCCCCAGCCCCGAGCCGCTGCGCGCTGATTGTTCGGTGTTGCTGCCCTGGAAAAACGGGTTGAACAGACGCTGCTGGTCTTCACTGCTGATGCCGATGCCGGTGTCTTCCACCCATAACACCAGTTCCAGATGGCCAGTATCAGACCCCGGTGCACTGCGCCCGCCCAGACGTACCTGGCCCTGGGCCGTGAACTTGATTGCATTGCTCAGCAGGTTGGACACCACCTGCTTGAACCGCAAGGAGTCGATCAGCACCGGATAATCAATCAGCGGGTCGAGTTCCACCTGCAACGCCAGGCCTTTGGTCCGCGCCAGCCCCTCGAACACCCGCGCCACCGAGGTGAGCAATTCATGCAGATTGGCCGGCGCCAGGGTCAGCGACAAGTGACCGGATTCGATTCGGGAAATATCCAGAATATCGCCAATCAGCTCGAGCATGCCGCGCGACGCAACCGAGGCGACCTCCAGGGCATCGCGGTCGACGCGCCCCTGCTCGGCATTGGCGAGCGCCAGTTCAATCATGCCGATCACCGCGTTCATCGGCGTGCGAATCTCATGGCTCATGGTGGCCAGAAACGTGGTCTTGGCGCGGTTGGCGGCATCGGCGTCTTCCTTGGCTTCCTGCAACTGGCCCAATAACCGTTGGCGTTCGCTCACATCCACCCAACCGGCAATCATGCCCACCACGTTTTCGTCCCCATCGCGGTAGGGCAGCATCCAGTGGTAAATGGTCAGCACCTTGCCACCCGGCAACGTGAGTAGCCGGTCATTGATCTGCGGCTCGCCGCGTTCCATCAACCGCAGGTAATCCTCATGGAAGGACCGCGACTGCACAGGGTTGCCGCTGTCGGCTTCTATCACGGTCTTGCCGATCACTGCCTCGGACTTGAAGCCGAACACGTCCAGATAAGCGCTGTTGCACGCCATCAGCCGGCCCTGGCGGTCGCGCACGTAAATCGGATAAGGCGTGCCGTCGATCAATACACCCATAAAACGCATCTGGTCGCTCAAGGCCCGTTCCGCCTGCGCGCGTTTGCGGATCAGGCTGCGCAGGTAAATAGCCCAGCCGGAAGTGATCAACAGCAACAACGCCGCCAGCCCAAAGCCTTGAATGATCGCACTGCGGTGACGCAACCAATGGTCCTCAATGATCACATCCGTGCGCCATTGGCTGACCAGCTCATCCATCTCCTGCGGAGGGATACTCAGCAACGCTTTGTCGAGTATCGAGTACAACTCCAACTGGCCGCGATTGACCCCGAACGTCATGCGTGCCGGCTCGGCGCCGACGGTACTGGTCACGCGCAAGCGGTCGCGGTACTGCTGGGCGATCAGGTAACGCGCATTGATCAATGAGTTGACTGCTCCTTCGGCAGCCCCGCTGGCCACCAGCGCCATGGCTTCGGTGGGGTTGCGCGCCGCCACAAAGTTAATCCCTGGGTAATCGCGGTGGATGACGTCGCGCACGGCATTGCCACTGCTGATCGCGAGGCGCTTGCCGACCATGTCCTCCAGGGTCATCGTGCCGGGGTCGTCATTGCGGGTGACCAGCACCACCGGGTTGGTCAGGTAAGGTCGAGTAAAGCGCACCTGATCAGAGCCTTCGATACTGGGGGTCACCACCGCCATCATGTCGGCCCGGCCTGTACTGACCGCGTCAATTTGCTGAGGCATCGAGCCGCCGGAAACGACATCGAACTTCAAGCCGGTACGCAAGCTGATCCGCGACAGAACATCGGCACTCAAGCCCTCCAGTCGCCCTTGCGCCGTAAAGGACGCCAACGGCAGCATCTGCTCGGACGCCACCACCCTGACCCGCGGGTGTTTCTCCAGCCAACGCTGCTCACTGGTGCTCAAGTGCAACCGCTCGGCACCGAGC
Organism: Pseudomonas sp. NFX183; assembly: GCF_047943075.1. Classification (NCBI taxonomy): domain Bacteria; kingdom Pseudomonadati; phylum Pseudomonadota; class Gammaproteobacteria; order Pseudomonadales; family Pseudomonadaceae; genus Pseudomonas; species Pseudomonas sp. NFX183. The sequence goes on from NZ_CP181333.1 coordinate 6,354,597, forward strand.
AGGCCCAGGTTGTCACCGTTCCAACGACGCAATATTTCCATCTGTTCGTTCGCCGGGATCGCCCTCAGCGCAGTGTTGATGATGCGCAGCAAGCGGGTGTTGTCCCTGAGCACGGCAAAGGCGAAGGAATTGGATTCCAACGTGGAAAAATCCGCCATTTGCACATTGTTCAAGTGGTTGCGGTTGATCTGGTAATTGGCAGAGATGGCGTCGCCCAGGTAGACATCGGCGCGACCGAACGCGACGGCGCCAATGGCTTCGAAAATAGACGGAAACAACTCCACGTGAGCCTTGGGGTAAAAAGCCTCTACCACGTCGGGCGGCATGTAGTGATAGAGCATGGCGATGCGTTTGCCAGCGAGGCCGACACTCAACGATTGGCTGTCGCCGGTGCGGGTAACCAGCACCGGCTGGTCATTGGCGTAGGAACGCGAAAGCACCAATTGCGGGTCGCCCGCCTCAAAACCATTGGACGTCCCAAGCAGGTCAATGGCGCCTTGCTTGAGGGCTTCGAGCACTTCATCGCGGGTATCGTAGCGCCGCACCTCAACGCTGATGTTCAGCGCTTGGGCGAGCAACCCGGCATAGTCCGCCGTGATGCCTTCGATTTCGTCGTTGTTGTTGGTCAGTTCGAAGGGCCCGTAGTCGGGCGCGGAAACCCCCATCAGCAACACACGCCGCCCCCGCAACCACTGCCAGTCAGCCTCGCCCAGCGTTACGGAGTGACCATTGAGGCTGGAGTGCCCCAGCAGGCGCAGATTTTGCGGCTGATCAAGGGCACTGGCCATCATCGGCAGCAAGCCCATCAACAGCGTGATGATGAACCGTCGCATCGGCGCAAGGATCATGTCTGATCAGATCAGATGATTACGCTGTGCAAACTTGGCCATGTGGACCACAGACGACATGCGCAGCTTCTCCTTGAGTCGCGTCTTGTAGGTGCTGATGGTCTTGTGGCTGAGTAACATCTGATTGGCAATTTCGTTATTGCCCAAGCCCAGGGCCAGCATCTGCAACACTGCCAACTCGCGATCTGACAGGGCTTGCACCAGTTCCTGCTCCGTGGACTGCAGATCGTCACGGCGCACCGAACTGCTCGGCAAGCTGGGAAAGCAACTGTAGTTGGACATTACCGCTTTGATAGCCTTTTGCAGCTCATCCAGCTCACCGGTCTTGGCCACAAACCCCATGGCGCCGGCACGCATGCAACGCGCCGAAAAAAACTCCGGAAGGTACGAGGTCAGTACCAGAATCTTGCATGGCAGGCCCAACGCCTTGACCCGGCTGATCACCTCAAGCCCTCCCAGCTTCGGGATCGCCAAATCAAGAATGATCAACGCCGGACGCCCCTCTCTGGCCTTCTGCACAGCGTCCGCACCGTTGCCCGCTTCATCGATTTCGGTGAAACCTTCCAGCGTCAGCAGATGCCGGACGGTTTTACGGATAAACGGATGATCATCAACTATTAGCGCTTTAGTCATAAAACTCCCCTGAGAGGATAAGTACCCTTACACATCACACGGGACACAGGTACCTGTGAGAAATGACAGTGCCGACCAGCGGTGCTGCACCTACTCAGGACAATAACCAGGCTGTTCCTGGTCCCTTCGATTGAAGCCGGCTGAACACGTACAGCCAAACCGATGCCGCCGGCTAGCTGCAAGCGCGCAACCTTAGCAACGAAATGACGTTTCATCCGAAGGGATAGTCCCAAGCGTATGTAGGACTTTTCCTCACGAAACATGACCAAGCCAGCGCCTGGTCATGCGTGAGGCGCGCCGGTTAATCAGTGGTGCTCGGGCTCCAGAAGGCCTGCACCACCAGGGTCGATGTGGAAATACGCGCTACCAGCGCATCCAGTTCGTCGCCGTCTACCGAGGTCGCGACCAGGGTGGCCTCGATCTCCACCTCTTCACTGCCAAACGGCCGGACGTCAACGTCGCTCGCCGGGTAGTTGCAGCGCGCCAGCTCGGCTTCGAGCAACACCATCACCGCCTGTTGCTGGCTGCGCCGCGCGATGACATAGAGGATGTTGGTCACCTCCGCCGACACCACGTCCAGAGGCTGACGGTTGATGTTGTTGACGATCGGGCGCAGCAGCGTGTTGGCCGCCAGTACAAACAGCGTGCCCAGCAGCGCTTCGAGGATCAGGTCGGCGCCCGCACAAGCGCCCACGGCTGCCGAGGCCCACAGGGTGGCGGCAGTGTTGAGCCCGCGCACGTTGCCCTCTTCGCGCATGATCACGCCAGCCCCCAGAAAGCCGATGCCCGAGACCACGTACGCGACCACCCGAACCGCGCCTTCAGCGCCGCCCAGCCGGTTGGCCATGTCGACAAAAATCGCCGCGCCCACGGCCACCAGCACATTGGTGCGCAAACCCGCCGTGCGCTGGCGGTACTGACGCTCGAAGCCGATCAAGCCGCCGAGGATAAACGCCGCGCTGAGGCTGACGACAGTATCGACCAAAGAATTGAGGTTGATGTTGTTGATTGCTTGCATAGGAAATCCTCCCTGTTTATTGCCAGCCAAACTGACGGATATAGATACCCTTGGCCCGCCCACCGTAAAAGGCAGGCGCGTCCGTAGCAGCCTGAATGCTTTCAGGTGCTGGTCAGCGTCGATGAGAGGGATGCAGGCAGGTGCCAGGACTGGCCGCTGCCGGAATGCCGCTTCTCGCTTTTTTCAGGCGAGACAACGGCACAGGAAGAATGCGCGTTATCTTGCCAAGGATGTGCCGGTTACTGAAACCGGCCGACAACTGTCACTCGAACAAGTACCCACTGAGAGTCTCCGCTATTGATGAAAACGCGCGGAGTTTACGCCGCGTTTTCGCGTGAGTAAACCGTAGGAAAGTTTACCGATGACCAACAGGCCGCTTCTTCAGCGCGAGTTCAGGAAGCGTTTTCCAGGCGTCATCCCGATCAAAGGTGGGAGGGAAATGGTCACTGCAGATCAGGTCTATGTACATCGGTTATGACAGCGTACCCGGCCGATCACGCTCGACCTTTTCCAGGTACTCATCCATCCGCCCACCCGCCAACGCCTTGAGCTGAATCGACACCGTATTCACCTGCCGCCCCATCGTAATTCCCTCGCGGGTGCGCACCGGCACATACCCAAGCTTGGGCCAGAACCGCTCGGCCTTGGTGTTGCCGACCACCACCGTCAGACGCAGCCATTGGGCGCCTTTGCTCGCAGCCCAGGATTCGAGATCGGCATGCAACTGTCGCGCAAGCCCGGTGCCGTGCAAACGCGTATGCACCAGCAGCAATCCGATATGCCAAACCCCGGCGGCGAGCAAATCCGCGGCAATGTTCACCACGGCGACCAACTGATCCTGCGCATCGCGGTAACCCAGCCAGTACATCCGGCTGCAGCGCCACCCTGCCGGCAAATAGCCCTGCAGTTCTTCGCGCGCTTCAGTCGGCCCGGCCGGCTCGCCATTGACCGCGATGAAATAGGCCGGCGCCTGTTCGAAAAAATGCTGCAGCTCAGCCGCATCGCTGCCATGCAATTCAACCACCCGGATGCCCGCGACGGAGCAGCCCGGCAACGCCTCAACATCAACGTCCATGTTCACTTTCCTTCAGTCATCGCGCGTCAGCACTTCCAGCAACTCGATTTCAAACCGCAGGTTGCTGTTGGGTTTGATGTGCGCGCCCATCGAACGCTCGCCATACGCCAGGTGCGCCGGTACACACAATGTGCGTACACCGCCGACGCGCATGCCCATCAAGCCCTGGTCCCAGCCTTTGATCACGCGCCCGGTGCCGATCACACACTGAAACGGCTTGCCGCGTTCCCAGGACGAATCGAACACCGTACCGTCTTCCAGGGTGCCGGTGTATTGAGTGGTGATCAGTGCGCCCTTGACCACGGTTTTACCGTCGCCCAGGCGGATGTCAGTGATCTGAAGGTCTTGGTTGCTCATGGGATGCTCGTTGAATACCAGAAGGTGGGCGTTTTCCCAGAATCACCGGCGTTTGGCAAGCACCCGCGCACGGCCCAACGGAGTGCGGACAGCAATGCCCCCCTGCCCGCTCGCAGCCATTCAAGGCGCCGGGCGCAAGCCCATGTGGAGTTGCAGCGCCTCGATCAAATGAAATTGATAGAGATAGCGCTCGTGTTGGAGCGGCTCCCACCGATCAATAAAAAAGTGCCCGCGCTCGTCCACTTGAATCGGCGTGGTGACAATGTCGCCGCTGCGCGAACGATGCACCAGCAGCGTCTGGTCGGGCGCCGGGCGCTCGATCAAAAAATGCCCGGCGTGCGTGAGGCGTGAGCGGTCGGCGGGCTTGAACGCCTCCGGCGGCTTGCGGCCGGCCACCGCCACATCAAGGGCAAAGTCACTGCGCATCGCCACCCATTCATCGGGGCGCAGGGGCCTGTTGGCCGCCTCCCATTTTCCCGCCCGCAAGCCGATAGGCTGGCCGGGCGCCACATCGTTGACATGCAGGCTGATGGCGCCCTGCAACCTTGCCAGGCCAGGCACGCCCAGGAACGTGTCGGTGTGGGTGTTGCCCATCAACGCCACCCAGCGATGCGGACCATGTGCAGCTTGATCCTGAGTGATGACCTCATTGGCAAAATAGCTGAACATCGCCGTGCGCGACGTTCCTTTATCCGGCATGCCATCGACGCAGTAACTGGCGAAGCAATCCAGCGCACGCACGCGAATCTTGTACTTGGCGGCAGTTTCGATCACCGCGGTGTAAGTGTGCGGCCCTTTATAGCCCAACATGTGCCCACGGTCCTGTATCCGCAGATAGTCCTTGAGCGCCTTGGACATCGGACTGCCTTGGTACAAGGCATCAAGGTCCGCCTGATGCAGGTCCGTCAGCAGGTGCTCAACATAGAGCGTCTTGACCTTCATGGTCTTCAGTTCCTTGATCAACAGCGCCTTGCTCGATTGCATGCTGTGCGCCTCGCCGATCAATACCCCGTTTGAATGGGCATAGGCGCGCTCGAAGAACTCACGCGCGGTGAGGCCGGGTGACAGCTGTGGCTGCGGCGCCGCAGCGGGTGGCACGTGGTCTTTGAAATGCGCGCCGGCCGCCGCGTCGAGACGTTCGCGAGTCCGCTGGAAGGCCGTGTAGGCCGGTCGAAGCGCCGGGTTGCCGGGGAAATACCGCGAATCCAGACCCTTTGGCGAATCTTTCAGCGTGCGCAATGCTTCACGCAGCGCAGAGGGCATCTCGAACACGCTGTAGCGGTGCTGCGACGGGGGCGGCAACGCCTGCGCCTGGGGTTGGGTGTAAGCGGTCTGCAGGGTGATCTTGAAATCAGCCTTGGCCAACGCATCATCGGGAATCGAGCCGGGCGTGTCTTTCCACACCCCGACCGGCGTGCCGACGCTGACATCCTCGACACGCAGGCTCACGGCGCCGTGCAGGTCGGCCAGGCCGGGGACTTGCTCATGGGTATTCATGCGTCGGTGATCCACCAGTGCCACCCAAGCGTCGTCAGGGTTGGCCGCCACGTCGGCGGCGATCACCTTGTGGGAGTAGAAGTTGCGCAGACGGTTCTCGCGAGGCGTGAGCACCGAGGTGGTGCCCCCCGCCAATGCATCGTCCAGATAGTAGGAGGTGGACGCATCCAGCGCCCCACCTCAATGCCGTGATCAGACGCCGCCTGCACCAGCGCCTGATAGGAATAGGCGCTGTCCTTGGGCATGCCCAACGCTTTATCGACGCTCTTGAGGTGCGTGTCGATGCTCTTCGACGCCTTGGCGGTGTGGCGTGTTTCCAGCTTGGCCCTAAACACATCGGCGGGCAGGTACTCGATGTACAGACGCCGCACGCCGTGGTCATGCAAGGCTTGCAGGGTGTCGATCAGGAACTGCTTGCTGGCAATCGAATCCACGCTCGCGCCGATCACCAGCCCTTTGCTTTCACTGAGCAGCTTATGCAGGATGACTTCATGCAGGGCGTCAGGCTCAACACTCAGTACATCGGCCCGGGGAACAATCGGGGCCAAGGCATCAAAGTAAGCGTTGGCGTCACGGGTCAGGTTGTCCACTGCCGTGCCATACGGCGCGCGCAGGTGGAACAGCTGCTTGCCCATGATGTCCCTGGCGATCTGCTCGCCATACGGGTCGGCGATGCGCGCGAAGGCCGCCTCCACGGCGCCAGGGGTCACCACATGCTCCAGGTCTTTCAACAACGCCTGCGGGGTTTCGTAACGCTCCAGCGGGCTGACGGCGACGGGCAGTTTTTCATATTTGGGTGCGCCACCCGCAACACCGGCACGCATCCACTGGCCTTGAGTATTACGATGGACCAGCCGGCCGGTGGACTGCAATTTCCCGGTTGCAGCATCCTGCCTGAGCAGCAGGAAGCGCCCCAGAGCGTCGGGCGTTTTGCGGGTCCATAACGCCTGGCCTTGGAACATCACCGCTTGCAGATCATCGAAGGCCGGCGTTGGCGCCTCCAGTTGTTTGATCAACGACAACGCTTGTTCCTGCGGCGCGGTATGCAGCAGCGGACGTATCGGCTTGCCCAACGGGCTGATCAGCGCCGGGCGCAAATCAGTGAATACCGCGCCGGCGCTATTGAGCAGGTAGCCAAGGTAGTGCCCGAAGGCTTCACCCATCTGCCCCTGGTTGTACGCGTGCAGGGCGAGCATCCCATCCTTGAAAGCCAGCGACATGCCCAGGCTCAGGCTCAGCACCGGGTAAGGCGCGGTGGCGATGGCAACGAGGGGTTCGATAACGCTCCACACCAGGTCCATGATCATGTGCGCACGGTTGACGGAGGTTGCCTCGACGTCGTCTATCTTGCGCTGCAGCTTGGCGTCGTACAGCGCCTGGCGAAGGTTGAGCACTACCGTCTCGCGACTGATCGGGTCATACCGGCCAGGGCTGGGATGGCTGCGGTTTAGGGTCTGCGGCAGTTGCTTTCTGGCGTTCTCCAGAAACCCATGCACGCGGGCCTTTGCCTGCGCGCCCACCCGCTCGGCGAGGTAACCGACCATGCCATCCACGTGTTTCAACACATAGTTGAACAGCCGCGCGTGGCGAAAGGTGACGCCATCCGGCGCATTCGGCGTGTAGAGCAGCACCGGGTCATGCCCGCGCTTGAACAGGAAGGTGTCGATCACCCATTCGCCGTCCACAAACAGCCGGTGCACCTGGTAACTTTCGCGCACCTGGTCGGAGGTATTGCCCAGGCTTTGCAGGCAGGTGTTCAGCCAGTCCAGGTCAGCCTGGGAGATGTGGCCTTGCAAGCGTGATTCGAGGGCAGCGTTGCGCATCTGCAATTGGCTGATGGCCAGCGTTGCGTTACGTCGGAACACATAGCCGGGGCTGCTGGGGCTTTGCAGGGTGTTGCGCACGTGGTCGACATAGCGCTGGCCGATCCACACGCCCCGCACCGAGCGCGACACCGCTTCAGGCGTCAAGCGGCTGAGGTCGACGCCGGCTGGGCCGGTAAAGGTCGCCGAGGTTTCAAACTTGGGGTCCAGAAACCCCACGCTGTCGTGATAACCGTCGCGCAACAATCGGGTGTACGTGACGGAGTCCGGCGTCGTAAGCCCGGGAAACGCCTGGGGGTAATGGACGTGGACCGTATTGGGGTCGACGTCCTGCGCGGCGCGCCCGAGCAGCGCGTTCAGGCGAATTCTGGCCTGTTCATGCACAAAGCTCGCAAAGGTCGGGAACAGCGCCTGGCCGTGCGGATCGCCATGGTAAGTGCGCAAGGCGCCCTCGGTGTCCTGCGCCAGGCCGGTGAGCGTCTGGCGCTGCGCCTGGCTGGCCGAACTGAACCACAGCGGCGTGGCGAACGTGAGATCGTCGCCCATCGTAGCCAGCATGTGTTGCGCCAGGGCTTTGAGACCGGCGGCGTAATCGGCAACAAAGGTGAACCTGACCTCGTGGTACTCCTGCGCATGCGGTTTGAGGCTCAGGCCCGTGAGAATCCGTTGCATGGCGGGGCGAAAACGCAGCGACAGTGTACTGAGGACATACCCCTTCATCGCGGGCTGGGTGCACCAGCCAAGCAGGTGCGCCTTGCAGCTGGCCTCGGTGTCAAACGCCTGGAACTGCGTCGCGCTGGGGGCCTCGGGCGTGCACAGCAACAGGCGTTTGACCTCACCCTTGGCGTCCGTCTGGCGCAGCAGCCACAACCCATTGAGCTGTGCCTCATGCAGCGACACGGTAGCGGCGCTGAGGTTTTCGCCGCGGCCCTCACGCAGAGCCTGAATCAATGCGTAGTCGGCCTCGCTCAAATGGTGTTGCAACACTGCCGTGTACGCCAGGGCGTTGAGCCGGTGGTCGAACATCGATTCGATCGCCTGCTTGACCACCGGGCTGCTGTGGCTTTCTTTTAGCACCGTGGCAAATGCCAGGCGCGGTTGCAGGCGGCCCAGCAAGCTCGCCAGGTAGGCCGGCGTCAGGTCCTGATACTCAGCATCCAGCGGCGTCTGGTCATAGGTCAGCGTGGTTCTGGTCAGGAAGTCCGACCCCGGCGCCTCATCGCCCTTGTGCAACCCGCGCAAGGCCAGCAGGGTCAGGCTTTGTTGCTGCTCGTAGTCGCCCACACCCGCCACGGTACGCCCGGTGCTGACCTGCAGCAGATCGGGGTCCAGGTCGTGGATTTGCAGCTCGTCGGCCAAGTGCTCGACCACTTGATAACGCGCCAGCGCCGGCGGCGTGGCGGCCGGGCCCAGCAGGTCGAGCATCGTCGCGCGCGCCTGGTTATAGCTGGCCAGCAATTGGGCCAGCAGGGTTCGTTGCGCAGTATTGGCGCTGCGATACCAATCCGGGGCGCTGTAGCGCAAGCAGCGGTCAAGCAAGCGCTGGGCGTGCAATGCCAGGCGCGGGCCGAGGTCGGGCAGCGTCGTCTGGATCGCCAGATCGAGGTCAGCGACCACCTCGCGTGCCGTGCGCCCCGGGTTCCCCACCGGGTCGAGCGCCCAGTCGATATCCTGCTCACGCTTGGCCGTCAACGCGTCAACCGTGTGCTCGAACAGCGGCTCAGCGTCGATCGGTTCCAGCGCCAGTGGCCAGATGCCGGCCGGGCCCAGGGCTTGGTAGCGTCTGGGCAGCAACGCCATGATTTCGCTGCGCCACGCCGCGTTGTCCATGGCGTTCAGCAGGTAACGGTCGAGTTCTTCCAGCGAGTTGAAGGATTCGAACCCGCGCAGCGGGTTGAACATCAGCACGTTGCCCACCGATTCGCCGTCGGTCAGCGTGTTCACCCGCGGATGCTTGAGCGTGGTCAGCACAAACGCCCCGGCGAACTCAATGCGCCGCGCCTGGTAGGTAAAAGTCAGCGCATACAGGCCGGGACGAAACGTCGGGCCCAGCGAGATTTGCGTGATCTGGCGCGCCATCTCCGGGTGCAGCAGCCGGTCGTTGAGGTCACGCTGTGCCTCCTGTTCCAACGCGGTAATGCCCGCCTCGTTGCTGAGGAAACTGCGCAGCCCCTTGCCGTTGATCACGCTGTGCCCTTGCATCGCTTGCACTTGAGCGTTCAACTCGCGCCGCAGACGCGCCAGCAATGCCTTGCCGTCGGCATGTTGCAGGTCGGCGGTTTCCAGGGGCTGGTACAGCGCACGCAGCGTGGCGGCGAGCGCCTCGCAGTGGCTTCGTAGCATGCGGTGCATACGCTGCAAATACGCCTGCTCGGCGCCGACAGGTTGCTCGGGCAACAGCGGCGCCGGCTGCTCGAACACGTGATGGCCGATCTGGTTGAGGTAACCCTTGATCTCGCTGAAAGAAGGAACGGGTGTGGCAGAAATGGCGGTGCTCATTGGTCGTGGCTCCATGCGATGAAAGAGTCATCAGCATGGAGAACGGCCGGTACGCGCGGTGTTAGATAGATAGTGGCGAGGGCGCGTGTTCCCGCGCCACGGTTATATCGTTGAGCCTTGTCTGAGTGGCAGGGCCGCGGCAGGCTTTACAGCCAATGCCAGAACCGGCTCCAGAAGCCCCGCCCCAAATCATCCTTGCAGCCTGCATATTGCGCCGCATACATCTGCGAGCGCGCCTGCACTTTGCTGGCCACCGGCGGCAGCCAGGCTTTGGCGGCGTAAGTGCGCTGGCGGTAACCGCCCCAGCCTTCGTGATAGTTCAGGTACTGGCCGTAGGCGTCGTATTTGTACACGCCGTTGATGGTGTAGGTCTTGTCCATGTACCAGCCGACAAAATCGATAGCGTCGTCGAAGTCCTGCCGACTGGCGCCGCTGCGGCCCGTGCTTTTGCGGTAGTCGTTCCACACTTCATCCTTGGCCTGGGCATAGCCGGCGGCAGTAGAGACGCGGCCCCAGGGGATGATCCACAGCAGATATTTGCGCGGCGCCAGGGCGTCCTGATGGAAACCGGACTCCTGGTACATGATCGCGAACGGCACCTGGATCGGCACACCCCAGCGCTTTTGCGTGACTTTGGCGGCGTCGTACCAGTCGTCCTTTTCACGGAAGATGCCGCACAGGTCATTCGGCGTGCGTGGCGGCGAGGTGCCGCACGCCGCCAGCATTGAGGTGAGGAGTAACAGTCCGACGGCTTTGCCTGCGCTCAAGGGGCACCTTTGCGTGATTCGCGTAAAAGGCCGCTATTTTACGCATTCATTCAGGCACATAGGTTATCGGCTTCGCTCTGTAACCTGTGGGAGCGGACAGCACTGGCCCACGGCATTGATGTTGCCGCGAATGTTCACGAATGCGCCTCGGCAAATTCCACCGGCCCACCCAGCCAGCACCCTTGAACCTGCCCCGCCGCGTCCCGGTGAAACCGCAGGGAAATCTGCGACGGCCGGATCATGCGCGGAATCGGGCCATGAAAGATTGGCAATCGATCTGAAGGAACCCAATCAACTGTGGGAGCTGGCTTGCCTGCGATGCAGGCAGCTCGGTCATTCAGTCAGACCGCGGTGATGCTATCGCAGGCAAGCCAGCTCCCACAGGGGGCAAGTGTGACCCAGGCATGTCAGCCGCGCCGCCACTCATCCGGCGACCTACCCAGCACACACCGAAACACATGGGCCAGGTGCGACGGTGATTCATAGCCGACGCTGTTGGCGGTCTCCAGAACCGACATGCGCGTATGCCGCAGCAGTGAGTGATGAGGAAGAATGGCTGCGTTGCAGCGGCACGCACACGAACTGGCGGTCGAGCACCGACGTGCTGCGCCCGCTGTCTTCGTCCTTGAAGCCCAACACGCCATGCTCAGGCACTGCACGGGAATGGAGCGCTGACACTCGCATGTTTGGTGTCAGTGAAAAGCGGCGTCCCTGCCGCTGACACGGTTAAGCCAAAGGTACGCGGCGTGTGGTCAACGCCGTGCGGCCGACGAAGAAGCTCAGGGCCGCACCCAACAGCAGCATGGCCAGGGTGCTCCAGGCTGCACGCGAGAGCTGTTTGGCGGCGACTTCGCCCGCTTCACGGGCCTTCTGCTCGGCCTGTTGCTTGAGCTCATCGACCTTCTGCATGGCTTGCTGATAAGCCTGCGCATAGTTGTCGACGATTTGCGTGGCTTGCTCTTTGCTCTTGCCGGTACGGGCCGCAACGATGTTGACCAGCGCGTCTTTATCCGCCGCATTCAACGCAGGGTCACCGGAGGCTTTCACGCGCTCGAACCACTGCTTGAGCTGATCACCGGCCTGGGCCGGGTTGGTCGCGGCATCCGTGGCCGTTTGCTTGCCATCGGCGGCAGCCTGGTCGGTTTTCTGCTCGACGTTGGCCGGGTCCAGTTCAGGCTTGCCACTTTGCTTGAGCAAGGTGTCGAGTTGGCCTTGCAGGCTGTTCCAATCCAGGTGGATGCCCTGCTCGTCCAGCTGCTGCTTGACGCTGTCGCTGATGCCTGGCGCTGCGACGGCGATGCCGCTGCCGGCAGCCGACAGGCCTTTGCCGACAACATTGCCTGCCGTGCCCACCACACTTGACGCCAGCGCCGCCAGCAGCCAGGTGGTGAAGAGCGTGGTCAGCGTCCAGGTCAGCACGCCATGCAGGCCGCCGCGATCCGGCGCGGTACGCCCCGCCACAAATGCACCGACGGCAATGGCGACCAGCGTGGACACGAACAGCCAGATCCCGGCGCCCGTGCCGAAGCCACGCAACGGGTTACCGGCTTGCATCGGGTCGACCGCGCTGGCGCCGATGGCCGTGCCCAGCACGCTGAGCACCAGGTAGGTCACCAGGGCAATTGCACTACCGGCCAGCACAGAGCTCCAGGACACGCGAAACGGTGAACGATTGGTTTCATAGACAGTGGTCATGATTAATCCTTTGAGTGGTTGACCGTTTTAGTCTGGCGAGCGCAGGGACGGCCGTCCTCGCGCAAATGCACCAGGCCTTCTGGTGCATTCGCACCCCGCGCCGGGCGATTTCTCTGCACTATCCTCGAGCCCAAGTGTCGTAATTGCCATGCGCCCATACCCCGGAGAGACCATGACTCAGGACGTTCTTGCCAAAGAAACCAACCGCCGCCAATTGCAGCAGATCATCTCCGGACTGTCCGACGGCGTAATCCTGGCCGAGGTTGACCAGACCATCCTATGGGCCAACGAAGCGGCGTTGACCATGCACGGGGTCAGCGAGGTCGAGGCGTTGGGGGTCAATACTGCGCAATACGCCAAGCGGTTCGCGCTGCGCTATCGCAACAACCATCCGCTGCCGCTGGACAGCTACCCGCTCAGCCGCGTGGCCGCCGGTGAAGAGTTCAGCGATGTGGTGGTAGAAGTCACCCCCGCCGCCGACGAAAACCGCAGCTGGGTGCACCGCTTGCGCAGCCAGGTGCTGACCGACACTCAGGGCGAACCCGAGCTGCTGGTGCTGATCCTCAGCGACGCCACCGAGTGGGCCAGCGCCGAGCAGCGCTTTGAGAAAACCTTCAACGCCAACCCGGCGCCCGCCGTGATCTGCCGCTTGAGCGACCTGCGCTATATCAAGGTCAACCAGGGTTTTCTGGAAATGACCGGCTACAGCCGCGATCAGGTCATCGGTCGCTCGGTGTATGAACTGGACGTGCTGGAGCAGGCCGAGCGCAAGGACCTGGCCGTCCAGCGCCTGGGCGAAGGTGCAACCATCCCGCAGATGCAGGCCGAGCTGCGCCTGCCCGAAGGCGGCAGCAAGCTGGTGATCGTCGCGGGCCAGCCGCTGGACATGAACGAGGAAGACTGCATGCTGTTTTCCTTCACCGACCTGGAGCCAAGGCGCAAGGCGGAAATTGCCCTGCGCCAGAGCGAGGAGCGCTTTGCCAAATCGTTCCGTCTGACGCCGGTGCCGACTCTGGTGTGCAGCGCCGCCAACCGGCAGGTGGTGGATATCAACGAAGCGTTCATGAACATCACGGGCTACACCAGTGAAGAGCTGATCGGCAAGACCATCGACGAGATTCACTTCATCGACAGTCCACAGGCAGGCGCGCAACTGTTTGCGACGCTGGAAAAAGCCGGCAACCTCGACGGCCTGGACCTCAAGGTGCGCAAAAAAGGCAGCGAGGTGATCGATTGCGTGGTCTCCGCCGACACCGTGCTGATCCAGGATGTGCCGTGCTATTTGCTGGTGATGATGAACATCACCGAACGCAAACGCTCAGAGCTGGAGTTGGTGGCTGCCATCGAGGAAGTGATGCAGGACGCCTCCTGGTTCAGCCAGACGCTGATCGAGAAACTGGCCAACGCCAAGAGCGTCAACAGCCCCAATTTGCCGAACGTGGCCTTCACCGACCTGACGGCCCGTGAACGCGATGTGCTGGGTTTGATCTGCGAAGGCCTGGCCGACAAGGAGATTGCCTCGCGCCTGAAACTGGCGCCCAACACCGTGCGTAACCATGTGGCCACGGTGTACTCCAAGCTGGGGGTGCATAGCCGCAGTGCGGCGATCGTCTGGGCCCGTGAACGCGGGCTGTTTGCCGGGGAATTACGGGTAAAAAGCAAAAAATAAAGTGCAAATGCACTAGTACGACCGGTGCAAATTCGCCTTATTTGCGCATAACGAGGTGCTTAACCTTGAAGGGTGGGCACAGGGCTTTGAGTCCCGTGCCGTATTGGTTTGATCTCTTGAAGGAATGCACTATGAAAAGCGAACAAGTCAAAGGCGCCGTCGAGAAAGTTGCAGGCAAGGCCCAGGGTTTTCTTGGCGACCTGACCGGTGATGAGCAGTTGCAAGCCGAAGGCGTTGCGCGCCAGGCCGCCGGGCAATTGCAGCAGACCTATGGTGACGCGCTGGATACGGTCAGTGATTTCGCCCGCAATAAACCGCTGGCTACCGTCGCCGGTGCAGGCCTGCTGGTAGGCCTGTTGCTGCGCCGTCGTTGAGGAGCCTGAGCAAGATGTTCACCCTTTCTCAATTGCGTAATTGCATCGAAGAAGGCCTGTCGCCGCTGACCTGCGAGTTCACGTTGTGCCGGGACGCTTCATTGACCCTCAAGGTGTTCGACGCCCAAACCGGCCGGGTCGACCTGGTGGTGACCGGGATCAGCACCAACCGGCTGCAGACCCCGCAGGAAGTGGAAAAGATGGTGGAAGAGTTGCGCTACGAATTGCAAAGCAACAACGTCGGCAAGCTCACGTTGGATGATTTGCCTTTAGCGACGCACCCATGAAATAGAACACCCCGCCACCGACGGTAAACGCCCCCAGCATGTAAAACATGTAGTGGGCCGGCAGGCTGGCCAACACCAGCCCACACAACACCGGCCCCAGCGCGGCGCCCAGGTTGGACAGGTTCTGTGCCCCGTAATACATGCCGCGCAGGTGGTCAGGGGCAATTCGGTCGATAAACATGTACTCGGCCGGAAACACGATGATCTCCCCCACGGTAAATACCGCCATCGCCAGCACCCACCACAGCACGCTGGTGGCCAAGGCAAACCCAATCACACCCAGCATAAACATGCCCAGGCCAGCGATCAGCCACTGGCTCAGGTGGCGGTGCGAGATGCGCCGGCCAATCACGTACTGCAAGGCAATCACCAGGACGGCGTTGGTGGTGAGCACGGCGCTGATCAGGGTGTAGGTATATTGCGCGGTCGTGGTTGTCACCAGGTACTGCGACAGATACGCCGTGAACTGACCGAACACCACTGCACTGAGCACGCCACCCAAGGTGAAACACACCAGGCGATAGTCGCTGAGCAGCACGCGGCCGACGGTGAGAAACGCCAGCGGTTTGTGCGTGGCATCGACGCTGGCCAGGCTGCGATCACCCCAGCGCCAGTACAGCAGGAAAAACCCCAGGCCCAGCAGCGCCGAGAGGACGAAAGGCAAGCTGATATCCACCTTGGCCACCATTGCGCCAAAAAACGGGCCGACGGCATAGCCGATATTGGTCAGGGTGTACTTGATGGAAAACACTTCGCTGCGCGCGTCTTCGGGCAGCAAGCTGGCGAAGCCGGCCTTGATGGCGATGTCGATGACGGCATAGGCCAGGTTGATCAGGATCAGGCAGCTGTAGAACAGCCAGATGCCCTGAGCCACGACGGTGCCGATAAACCCCAGCACAAACAGCGCGCTCAAGCCCAACAACAGCCTGTAGCTGTTCACGCGGTCCACCAGAAAGCCGCCATACACGCTGAGCAATGAGCCGACAATCAGCGAACTGCCGATCACCAACCCGACCTGAGTGATGTCGAGGCCGAAGTGACGGGTGAGGTAAATCACCAGATAGGGAAAGGTAATGGCCTTGGCCAACGTCAGCAGTAACGTGGCGGACAGCAACAGGTTAACGGTGCGCGGGTAGTTTCTGATGGTGGCAAGCATCCTGCTCTCATCCGTTTGAGGTAACGCGACCTGTAGGGTCGGTTACCTTAACGCAAGAGCAGGCAAAAAAGACCGGTCATTTCTTGACGGGCGTGATCTCGAGAATCGTGCCGTTGGTGGTTTTGAGCAGCACGAACTTGTCACCCACGCGGGCCCATTGGCTGTCTTCTTCGGGTTGCTTGAGGCCGCGTTTCTTCCAGTCGCTGACCGCCGACTCCTTGCGCATCAGCATGTCCGGGGCGCGGTCGCCTTCTTTCAAATCGCGTGCGTTGATGCTCGAAGGCTTCACCGTTTCCTGCGGGGTATCACCGGCCTGCACGACAAAGCTGGCGGTGGACAGGCCCGCGGTCAGCAACAAGCAAGCAGCTAGGGTTTTGGACTTCATGGGTGCTCCTTCAATGAATGATGCGTACCCAGGTTCGGACCGCGGGCGCGCGGAATCATTCAGCCCGCCTTCAATCCTTGTGGCGAGGGGTTACACCGGCGTGCCTTGATGGAACACCATCCGCCACTGCCCTTCTTCCTGCCGCCACACTGAACTGCGCAACGACTCCCCGACGCCGTCGCGGTAACCGCGATAAGTCACCAGCGCCACCCCGTCACTGAGTGCTTTCACCGCAAACTCCGTCATGCGGCGCGCACTGAAAGCCTCATCCTGCAACCCGGCAATCACTTCGGCCTTACTGCCCCAGACATTGCCACTGGCGCCAAATTCGACAAAGTCATCCGCCAGCAAACGTTCAAGCTGCGCGGCATCGCTGCGTGTAGTGCTCTGCTGCAGCGCCTGCTCTAACGAAAACAGATGCGCTTCAAGATCCATCAGCCTTGCCCCCATGAAATTAATCCTGTAATTTTTCATGAAATTTCTCGACATAAATTTCATGAACCAACAACAAGAACTCGCCACCCTGGCCGCGTTGATCCACGACCTGCGCAAACACAAGAAACTCACCCTGGCGCAACTTGCGCAAAAAATCGAGCGCTCGGTGGGTTTCCTGTCACAGGTCGAACGTGGCCTGTCGCGCCCCACCGTGGCCGACTTGACCGCCATCAGCCACGCCCTCGACGTGCCCACCACCTACTTCTACAGCCTGCCCAAACCCAAGGCGGTGGACTGGGTCACACGCCCCAACGAGCGGCGCACGGTGTATTACGCCAACGGCATCACCGACATTCTGGTCTCGCCGAGCATGAACGGCGCCTTTTCGATGCTCGACAGCCTGCTCGCGCCCGGTGCCAACAGCGGTGAACAAACCATGAGCGACCGCGCCGAGCAGGCCGGTTTTGTGCTGGAGGGCGAGTTGACGCTGTGGGTGGAAGGCGAGCCGGACTCGGTCACCCTTGGCCCTGGCGACAGCTTCCACCTGGCCAGTTTCGCCCATTGCCGTTACGCCAACCTGACTGACCTGCCCGCCCGCGTGCTGTGGGTTTACAACTAGGAGCAACACCTGTGAAAAACCAGTCTTCCACGTTGCTGGCCGAAGTACGGAGCTTTCGCCAGAACCACCCCGAGGTGCGTTACGTCGACCTGATCGCCCTGGACATTCCGGGGCATTTCTACGGCAAGCGCTACCCGGTGGACATGCTGGAAAAAGTCGCCGCCGGCAGCCCGCTGAAGCTGCCGCAAAACGCCGTGCTGCTCGGCGCGCAGGGCGGGCTGTTCAAGATTGGTGATTATTGCTTCCACGACGGCGATCCGGACGCCAACCGCCGTCTGGTGCCAGGCACGCTCAAGCCGGTGAGTTGGGAGTCGCAGCCGCTGGGGCAGATGCTGATCACCTCGGACGGCACCGAGGCACCGATCGAGTTCGAACCGCGCGAAGTGCTGGCCAAGGTGCTCGAACGCCTGCAGCACAAGGGCATTCATCCGGTGGTGGCCTTCGAATTGGAGTTCTACCTGTTCGACAAAAAACTCGACAACGGCCTGCCGCAATTCGCCCGCGACCCGCTGAGCGAGGACGCCGATGACCAGCCCAACTTGCATATCGAGCGGCTGTCGCGCTTCAGCGAGGTGCTCGACGACATGGCGCAAACCGCCAAGGACCAGGGCATCGACATCACGGTGATCACCGCCGAAATCGGCCCGGGCCAGTTCGAAATCAATTTCGGCCACCTCGATGACGGCCTGCGTGCCGCCGACTGGGCCGCCCTGTTCTGCCGCAGCACGCGTGGCGTGGCGCTCAAGCACGGTTACCGTGCCAGCTTCATGGCCAAGCCTTACCTGCAATTTCCCGGCAGCGGCATGCATGTGCATGTCAGCCTCTACGACGCGGCGGGCAATAATCTGCTCGCCGCGCACCAGCAACAACCGCTGCGCCATGCCGTGGCCGGGTGCCTGGAATTGCTGCCGCACTGCATGCCGATCTTCTCGCCCAACCACAACGCCTTCCGCCGCCTGGGTGGCACGGTCAACGCAGCGACCCGTGCCAGCTGGGGCTTTGAAGACCGCGATGCGTGCGTGCGCATTCCCGAGTCAGACCCGCGCAACCTGCGCATCGAGCACCGCCTGGCCAGTGCGGATGCCAACCCGTATCTGGTTCTGGCGGCGATCCTGGCAGGGCTTGAGCATGGCCTTGAAGCCAAGCAGGAACCCATCGCGCCCTTGAACGAAGACCGCCTCAGCGGCACCGAATTTCCCCTTGAGATGCTCGACGCCGTGCGCGCCATGCAACATCAGCCGGTGGTGCGCGATAAGCTCGGCGCAGAATTTGTCGACGTGTATTGCGAGAACAAACGCCAGGACCATCTGGCTTTTCAACACGAGATCAACGCGCGGGAATACCGCTGGTTTCTCTAACCCCCAGGAACCACCGATGCCCGAGCAAAGCGCGCCAGCGCTCAAGGAAATCTTCAACGCCGAACGCCTGCAGCACATCGCCCGCGAGATGTCGGCGGTGTACCCGGCGTTCGACGCCAAGGGTTTTCTCAAGCACGCCAAGGCCGGGCTTGCCGAGTTGTCGGTGATGCAGCGCGTGGCGCGGGTCAGCGACAGCCTGCACGCCGTGATTGCGCTGGATTACGCGCAAACGCTCACGCTGCTTTACGCCCTTGCGCCGCGCCTGAACAGCGCGTTTGTCTGCCTGTGCCTGCCGCACTACGTAGCAACTTACGGCCAGGGTGACTTCAGGCGGTCCATGGCCGCGCTGAAGTACTTCACCACTTTTGGCTCTGCCGAATTTGCCATCCGCCCTTTCTTGCTGAACGACTTCCAGCGCACCCTGGCGGTCATGCAGCAATGGTCGCTGGATGCCAACGAACACGTGCGCCGCCTGGCCAGCGAAGGCTCGCGCCCTCGCCTGCCGTGGTCTTTTCGCCTGGCCGAGGTGCAGGCCAACCCCGAACTGTGCGCGCCGATCCTCGACAACCTCAACGCCGACAGCAGCCTGTACGTGCGCAAGTCGGTGGCCAACCACCTCAACGACATCACCAAGGACCATCCGGAATGGGTACTCGGCCTGATCGAAGGCTGGAACCTGGACAACCCGCACACCGCCTGGATCGCCCGCCACGCCTTACGCAACCTGATCAAGCAAGGCAACACCCGCGCACTGACGATCATCGGCGCCGGGGCCAAGGCCGAGGTGAAGATGCATCACCTGGCCGTCACGCCAGCCGTGATCAACCTGGGGGAACGGATCACGCTGTCATTCAGCCTCGAATCCACCGCGGCCGCCCCACAAAAACTGGTGGTGGATTACGCCATCGACTATGTAAAAAGCGCCGGCCACAGTGCGGCCAAGGTGTTCAAGCTCAAGGCATTCGCCTTGGGCGCGGGCGAACACCACAACATTCGGCGCGAACACCCTATTCGTGAACTGACCACGCGCAAGCACTACCCGGGCACGCATCGGGTGCGTGTGCTGGTCAACGGCGAGCAGCTCGGCAGCGCGGAGTTTGAACTGCGAAAGCCTTGACTCAAATCAAACAAAAGGCTCTAGCACGGGCCTTTCAGCCAGATAAATTGTCGAACAATCCTGGTTTTTGTTGTTGCGATCCATTATCATCCGGCGCCTTCTCACTGCCCGTTGGGCAGTTGTTTCAATGTGTCACCCGAGGCGCCAATGCACCGTTTGCACCGTTTTCCGTTTCACCGCTCTTTGATTGTCATCAGCCTGGGGCTGGTTACCCATTCTGTTAACGCCGCCCTGCAACCCATGGCCGAAGCCCCGCTGGCCAGTGACACCGAGCTGCATTGCCACTTCAACCGCGACGCCAGCATCGACTGCACCACCACCCAGCACTACACGATCCTCACACCCAACGGCCGCGAAATGCTCTCGCGCATTGACTTCGATTACTCCGAAGGCGACACCTTCGAGGTCATCAGCGCCCAGTCCACCCAGCCTGGCGCCAAGCCGGTCGCACTGGACGCCGCACAAATCGACACCCGCACCGCGCCCAACCCGGA
The DNA here is from genome assembly GCF_047943075.1 of Pseudomonas sp. NFX183. NCBI lineage: Bacteria > Pseudomonadati > Pseudomonadota > Gammaproteobacteria > Pseudomonadales > Pseudomonadaceae > Pseudomonas > Pseudomonas sp. NFX183. Next base: position 6,374,703 of record NZ_CP181333.1, read on the forward strand.
CCAGGGTTTCAGCCGCGACAAGCAGACCTCCCTGGCCTTCCCGAACCTGCGCGTGGGCACACAGATTCGCTACACCGTGCGCGAACATCGCGCGGCCAAACCGCTGGTGAGTCAGTTTCACTATGCCCTCACCTTCGGCCCCAGCGCGTTCCGTCGCGACCACGTCAAGGCGCGCTTTACCGCCGAACGGCCGATCCAGTGGCGCAGTGAGCTGTTCGACAGTTTCACCGTAACTCCGTCGGCCAATGGCAAGACGTTGGACGTGGTGCAAAAAGCCCCGACCTACCTCAACTACATCAACGAATCGTCCAGCGCTGCGCTACAGCGCATTCCGCGCCTGGAAGTGGGCAGCACCTTGGATCGCCAGGCGTACTTCGGTGATTTCGCCCAGCGCTACAACCAGATACTTGCCGCCAGGCTGCCTGCGCAAGCCGCCGCCGCTGTGGCCGCGGCCAGTGGCCTGGCGCCGGCGGAACAGGTCGCCGCGCTGATGCAGCACATCAACGATCACTACCGCTACCTGGGCGACTGGCGCGCGACAGAGCGTGGCTACGTGCCGTTCAACCTCGCGGAAATCGAGCAGCATGGCTACGGCGATTGCAAAGACCTCGCGATCCTGCTGACGGCGATGCTCAAGGCCAGCGGCATCAAGGCTGAAACCGCCTGGGTCAGCCGCGGCGACGTGGCGTACGCCTTGTTGATCCCCGGCACCAACGCACCGAACCACGCGATCGTGCGCGCCGAAGTGGACGGCCAGGTGTGGTGGCTCGACCCAACCAACCCGGTGTTTGCCCCAGGCCAGACCTTGCCCGACATCCAGGACCGCTGGGTGCTGGTCAACAACGCTCAGGGCCAGGTGCGCGAAGAACAGGTCCCGCTGGAGCGCCCCGAAACCACTCTGCGTCTGGACAAACAGGTGCGCTTTGACAAACAGGGCAATGGTGCCACCCAGGCGACCATCACCTTCGGCCGCCTGCCGCTGATGCAAATGAGCGTGGCTGACCGCCAACAAGGCACCACCGCCACCGACCAGAACCTCTGCGCGCATTTTGGCAACGAGATCAGCGGCTGCCAGATCACCCGCCAACCCACGACCTTTGTGGTGCACGACGGCTACACCGTCCGCGCCACCCTGAACGACCAGCGTGCCCTGGAAAAACTCGCGAATGACTACGTCTATACCGATGAGTCACTCAAAGGGCGCTGGGATGGCTTCATCAACTACCGCCGTCACCATCAACAGGCCGACCTGTACCTGGGCAACCCGCAGACCTACGACTACAGCTTCACGCTGACCGGCGGCAAGATGGAAAAAGCCATCCCCGGCTGCCAGGTGCGCTCGCCGTGGTACGACCTGGACCTGGACGGCAAGCGCACGGACGACGGGCTGCGGTATCACTATCGCCTGAGCCAGAAAACGCGTTGGCTGACTCACGCCGAGGTCGCCAGCGGGGCGTTTGGCAAAATGATTGACGAGGCGCGGGCGTGTGCCGAGCAGGTGCATCAGGTGGTGAAGCTCTGAAGGCAGCGTAAACGCAAATTCAATGTGGAAACTGGCTTGTGTGGGAGCTGGCTTGCCTGCGATGGCAGCAACTGGTTATGCCTGATCTACCGAGGCGTCTGCATCGCAGGCAAGCCAGCGCCCACATTTGGATCTCATGCCATCTGAGGGATGCCGTGTTGCAGGCTGATCCGGTTTCTTCAGCTGGATTCGCCGAGCAGCAACCCCTGCTCCCTTGCGCACAACTCCACCACGTAATCCCACAACACCCGCAGCCGCACTGACTTGTGCAGCTCCCGGCGCGAGCTGATCCAGTAGCTGCGCTGAATGCCCTCCGCCGGCAGCAGCGCCACCAGGTCCGGGTCACTCGCCGCCATAAAGCACGGCAACACAGCGATGCCCAACCCCGAGCGCGCCGCCTGGTGCTGGGCGATCACGCTGGTGCTGTGGAACACCACTTTGGGGTTGCGGCAGAAGCTGCTGAGAAATTTGAGTTCCTGGCTGAACAGCAGGTCATCGACGTAATCGATCCATGCATGCACGGCGAGGTCTTCGCGCTTTTCAATCGGCGGGTTGCGGTCCAGATACGCGCGGCTGGCGTACAGCGCGAGGCGGTAGTCGGTGAGTTTGCGCGTGACAAGTTGGTCGACGCTGGGGCGTTCGAGGTGAATGCTGATTTCCGCTTCCCGGTTGAGAATGCTGACGAAGCGCGGCACGGCCACCAGTTCGACTTCCAAACCTGGGTAGCGGTCAAACAGCCCACCCATGCGGCTGGCAAGAAACATCACGCCCAACCCTTCGGCCACGCCGAGGCGGATCTTGCCCAGGGGCGCAGCGGAATGGGTGAGTTCGTCTTCGGCCAGCAACGCGACGTTTTCCATGGCCTCGGCGTGTTTGAGCAAGGCTTCACCGGACGGCGTCAGCTCGTAGCCCTGCGCGTGCTGCACAAAAAGCGCAGTACCCAGGCTCTTTTCGATGGCCTCGATATGCCGGGCGACAGTGGCGTGCGTGGTTTTCAGGCGCTGGGCCGCGGTGAGCAAGCGGCCGCTGCGTTGTAATTCGAGAAAAAACCGCAGGTCATTCCAGTCGAACATATCGCCTCCCTTGCGTGGACAGTCAGCAGCTGCGCTCATCGCAGTGGCTATAGGCACTGTTTAAAAACGCACAGCAGCTGGGTAAAAACTAACATTTTTAAGACGAAAACTAACAACTAGGATGGAGCCAATAAGAAAAACAAGCGAGACCTCAGATGCCCATTGCAGCTGCTGAATACGATTACGTGGTAGTAGGCGCCGGCCCCGCAGGCTGCCTGCTGGCCAATCGACTGTCCGCCAACCCCGCCCACCGCGTGCTGCTGCTCGAAGCTGGCGGCCGCGACAATTACCCCTGGATCCATATTCCCGTCGGCTACCTGTTCTGCATCGGTAACCCGCGTACCGACTGGTGCTTCAAGACCGAAGCCCAGGAAGGCCTGCAAGGCCGTGCGTTGAGTTACCCGCGCGGCAAGGTCCTGGGCGGCTGCTCGTCGATCAACGGCATGATCTACATGCGCGGTCAGGCCCAGGATTACGACGGCTGGGCCGCCGAGGGCAACCCGGGCTGGGCCTGGAAAGACGTGCTGCCACTGTTCAAGCAAAGCGAAAACCACTTCGCCGGCGGTTCGGAATTTCACAGCGACGGCGGTGAGTGGCGCGTTGAGCAACAGCGCCTGCACTGGCCGATCCTGGATGCCTTTCGCGATGCTGCGGCGCAAAGCGGCATCGCGCCGATCAGCGATTTCAACCGGGGCGATAACGAGGGCTGCGGCTACTTCCAGGTCAATCAGAAGGCCGGCGTGCGCTGGAATGCGGCCAAGGCGTTTCTCAAGCCGATCCGCCAGCGGCCCAATCTCACCGTGCTGACCGAGGTCGAAGTGGAGCGCGTGGTGCTGGAAAACGGCCGAGCCTCCCAGGTGCTCGGGCGTCAAAACGGCCAGCAGATGAGCTGGAAAGCGCGCAAGGAAATCGTACTGTGCGCAGGCTCCGTGGGCTCGCCGGGCATCCTGCAACGCTCGGGGATCGGCCCTTCCAATGTGCTCAAACCATTGGGCATCGACGTGGTGCATGAGCTGCCCGGCGTGGGCGGCAACCTGCAGGATCACCTGCAACTGCGCCTGATCTACAAACTGGAAAACGCGCGCACCCTGAACCAGATCGCGGGCACCCTGTTGGGCAAAATGGGCATGGGCCTGCGCTACCTGTATGACCGCAGCGGCCCGCTGTCGATGGCGCCCAGCCAGCTCGGCGCGTTTGCCCGCTCCGGCCCGGAACAGACCTCGGCCAACCTTGAATACCATGTGCAGCCGCTGTCACTGGAGCGTTTTGGCGAACCGTTGCATGCGTTCCCGGCGTTTACCGCTTCGGTCTGCGACCTGCGCCCGCAAAGCCGCGGCCGTATCGACATCCGTTCGGCCAACCCGGCAGATGCGCCGTTGATTCGGCCCAACTACCTCAGCCATCCGCAGGATTTGCGCGTGGCCGCCGACGCGATTCGCCTGACGCGCCGCATCGTCGCCGCGCCAGCCTTGAGCCAGTTCAAGCCGGTGGAATACCTGCCCGGCGATTCATTGCAGACCGAAGCGGAACTGCACGAAGCCGCCGCGCGTATCGGCACGACGATTTTCCATCCGGTGGGCACCTGCCGCATGGGCAGCGACAAAGACGCCGTGGTCGATGCCCAACTGCGCGTACATGGCGTGCCGGGTTTGCGCATCGCCGATGCCTCGGTGATGCCACGCATCACGTCGGGTAACACCTGCTCACCTACACTGATGATTGCGGAGAAGGCTGCGCAGTTGATCCTTTCGCCGAACACAAGGAATCTTGCCCCGGAAAGGGAAATGACCACACCCGCGTGACCTGCAGGCGTCCGGCTGGCCGGCGCCTGCACAGAGACAACCGGCGCCGAGGTTGGCGCCGACAGTGGAACAACAATAAATAATCACTGTGAGGGTTACCCGATGTCAGAACATGCTCAACCCCTGGGCTCGGCCGTTCGTGCGAGCACCGGCAGCGAATCAAGAAAAGTCATCTTCGCCTCGTCTCTGGGGACGGTGTTCGAGTGGTATGACTTTTTCCTCTACGGCGCTCTGGCGGCCGTGATCAGCAAACAGTTCTTTGCCGGCGTCAATGACACCACCGCGTTCATCTTTGCCTTGATGGCCTTTGCGGCCGGCTTCGTGGTGCGGCCGTTCGGCGCGTTGGTGTTTGGTCGCCTGGGTGACATGATCGGGCGCAAGTACACCTTTCTCGTCACCATCATCCTGATGGGCGTGGCCACATTTTGTGTCGGGCTGTTGCCGACCTACGCCAGCATCGGCATTGCCGCGCCGGTCATCCTGATCGTGCTGCGCATGTTGCAAGGCCTGGCGTTGGGCGGTGAGTACGGCGGCGCAGCCACCTATGTGGCCGAGCACGCGCCGGCCGGCAAACGCGGCCTGCACACCAGCTGGATTCAATCCACCGCCACCCTCGGCCTGCTGCTGTCGCTGCTGGTGGTGCTGGCTTGCCGTTACTTCACCGGCGACCAGTTTGAAGTGTGGGGCTGGCGGATTCCGTTCCTGTTTTCCATCGTGCTGCTGGGCATTTCCACCTGGATCCGCATGAGCCTGCACGAGTCGCCGGCGTTTTTGAAAATGAAAGAGGAAGGCAAGGCCAGCAAGTCGCCGATCCGCGAGTCGTTCGGCAAATGGGAAAACCTCAAGGTGGTGCTGATCGCGCTGTTCAGCATCAACGGCGGGCAAGCAGTGACGTTCTACGCGGCGCAGTTCTATGTGCTGTTCTTCCTCACCCAATTCCTGAAAATGGACCCGGCGCTGGCCAACATGCTGCTGATTATCAGCGTGGTGATCGGCGCGCCGTTCTTTATTCTGTTTGGCTGGCTGTCTGACAAAATCGGGCGCAAACCGGTGCTGATGCTCGGTCTGCTGCTGGCTACCGCCCTGTACTTCCCGATCTTCAAGGGCCTGGCGCATTACACCAACCCGGCGATGGACCAGGCCAGCCATCAGGCACCGATTATCGTGCTGGCCGACCCGGCCACGTGCACCTTTCAGTTCGACCCGGTGGGCAAGGCGCGCTTTGACAGCCCGTGCGACAAGGTCAAGACCTTCCTGGTCAAGCAAGGCTTGCCGTACAGCAGTTCTGCGGCCCCGGCCGGCAGCCCGGTGCAGGTAAGCGTGGGTGACGTGCGCATCGACGGTTTCGACGAAGCGGCCCTGCGCGGTGCGGTGACACTCGCCGGCTACCCGTCTTCAGCGGATGTGGCTCAGGTCAACAAGGTCATGGTGGTGGTGCTGATCGTGGTGCTGATCCTGATCGCCGCCATGTGCTACGGCCCACTGGCAGCGTTGATGGTGGAACTGTTCCCGACGCGTATCCGCTACACCTCGATGTCGCTGCCCTATCACATCGGTAACGGCTGGTTTGGCGGCTTCCTGCCGACTGTGTCATTTGCCCTGGTGGTGTACACCGGCGACATTTTCTATGGCCTGTGGTACCCGGTGGTGGTGACTGGCGTGAGTCTGATCGTGGGGTTGTTCTGCCTCAAAGAAACCCGAAACGTGGACATCAATAGCAACTGATCTTCAAGACGCCTAAGACCCCTTGTGGGAGCGGGCTTGCCCGCGAAGGCGGTGTGCCAGTCGACACATTCGTTGACTGATCCACCGCTTTCGCGAGCAAGCCCGCTCCCACTTTTGATTTGTGGCACTCACACACTTTGCTGTACATCCATACAGATAATGGTTGCTCAAATCCCTCTGACTCAGCATCCTGCAAGGCATCAACCCGATCTGACGTGATGACCATGCGGCTGTACCTCTGTGAAAAACCCTCCCAGGCCAAAGATATCGCGGCCGTGCTCGGCGCCAGCCGGCGCGGCGACGGTTGCTGGCTGGGCAATGGGGTCACAGTCACCTGGTGCATCGGTCACCTGCTGGAAACCGCCCCGCCCGATGCCTACGACGCCAAATACAAGCGCTGGGTGCTGGCCGATCTGCCGATCGTCCCGGAAAAATGGAAGATGCAGGTCAAGCCCAAGACCGCCAGCCAATACAAGGCGGTCAAGCGTTTGCTGGGAGAAGCCCAGGACCTGGTGATCGCCACCGACGCCGACCGTGAGGGCGAGATGATCGCCCGGGAGCTGGTCGAGCATTGCCGTTATCGCGGGCCGATCCAGCGGCTATGGCTGTCGGCGCTGGATGACGCCTCCATTCGCAAAGCCCTGGCCGCGCTCAAGCCGGGCGCCGAAACCTTCAGCCTGTATCACTCGGCGCTGGGTCGCTCGCGCGCCGACTGGCTGATCGGCATGAACATGAGCCGTCTGTTTACCTTGCTCGGGCGCCAATCCGGCTATCAAGGCGTGTTGCCGGTGGGCCGGGTGCAGACGCCAACCTTGCGCCTGGTAGTGGACCGCGACCGCAGCATCGCCGACTTTGTGCCGGTGGCTTATTGGGCCATCGATGTCGATCTGCGCCATGAGCGCATGACCTTCACCGCCCAATGGCGCGCCACGGAGGATGCGTGTGACGACCAGGGCCGCTGCCTTAACCCGCAGTTGGCCCGCGACGCTGCCGATGCCATGCGCAACGCCGCCACTGCGCGGCTGGTGAAGTTGCGCACCGAGCGCATGCGCGAGGTGGCGCCCCTGCCCTTCGATCTGGGTACCCTGCAGGAAATCTGTTCCAAAAAACTGGGGCTCGGTGCCCAGGAAACCCTGGATATCGCCCAGTCACTCTACGAAACCCATAAGGTCATCACCTACCCACGCAGTGATTGCGGCTACCTGCCGTTGAGCCAGCACAGCGAGGCGCCGAAGATTTTAGCTGCGTTGGGGCGTGCGGACCCGGCAGTGAACGAGCTGATGCCGCACATCGATCCCCAGCGCCGTTCGCGGGCCTGGAACGACGCCAAGGTCAGCGCGCACCACGGCATCATTCCCACCGGGGCCGGTAAGGATGTGGGGCAGCTCACTGGTAAATACCGTGCGGTCTACACCCTGATTCGCGCACGTTACCTGGCGCAGTTCCTGCCTAACCATGAATACGATCGCACCCAGGCGGATTTCGACTGCGCAGGCCAAGCGTTGCGCGCAGTCGGCAAGGTTGTCATCGAGCCAGGCTGGAAACGCGCGTTGCCCGAAGCACTGGCCCCGGCAAAGGGGCGCGAGGCACCCGCGCCGCAAGCCTTGCCGACGCTGGTGCAGGGCCAGGACTACGCGGTGGCCAAGGTCAACCTCAAAGACCTGTGGACCCAGCCGCCCAAACCCTTCACCGAAGGCGACCTGATCAAGGCGATGAAAAACGTCGCCAAGCTGGTGGAAGACCCACTGCTCAAGCAAAAACTCAAGGACACCACCGGCATCGGCACCGAGGCCACCCGCGCCGGAATTATCCAGGGGCTGCTGGACCGTGGTTACCTGGTCAAAAACGGTAAGGCACTCTCGGCCACTCCGGCCGCATTCAGCCTGATCGACGCCGTACCTCGAGCCATTGCCGACCCAGGCACCACCGCGATCTGGGAACAGGCGCTGGACATGGTGCAAAGCGGTGAAATGAGCCTGGAAGAATTCGTCGCCAAGCAGGCGGCGTGGATGAGCAAGCAAGTGGCGCGCTGCAATGGTATGCGCATGGCCATCACCGGCCCGGCCAGCCCGGCAGGCCGAGGCGCCACGCCATGGAAAAAGAAGCGCAAGACGGCGCCACGCAAGACAACGGCCGGTACCAAACGGGGGAAAAAGCCGACAAATGCCGGGTGAAAGACGAAAAAATCCAGCGAATGACGTTTTTCGACGGGTTTAACGCCGCTTTGGACCTTGCAGCCCCGTAGCCCGTCTAGGATTCTGTAAGGGACCTGCTGACTTCCTAACAACAACACCGGAGTGGCCGCCATGAAAACCGTCGCACAAGTGCTCAAAGCCAAGGACCAGAAGAACCAGGAGGTCCACACCATCAAGTCGCACCAGACGGTGATGGAGGCATTGATCCAGATGGCTGCCAAAAACGTCGGCGCCTTGCCGGTTGTGGACGAAGGCAAAGTCGTGGGGGTGATCAGTGAACGGGATTACGCACGTAAGCTGATCCTCAAGGGCCGCTCCTCTGCGACCACTGCCGTGAGTGAAATCATGAGTTCGCCGGTGATTACCGTCGATACTCACCAGAGCGTCGACAAGTGCATGAACATCATGACGGACGGTCACCTGCGCCACTTGCCCGTGGTCGAAGATGGCAAGCTGATCGGCCTGTTGTCCATCGGTGACCTGGTCAAGGAAGCCATTGCCGAGCAGGCTGATCTGATCAAACAACTGGAGCAGTACATCCGCGGCGAATAGGGGACCCCATGCTCGACACGCTGGAACATCAAGAAGACCACCTCGATACCCTGCACCGGGCGATGGCCGAACGGCGCTTTGTGGTGCTGACCGGTGCGGGCATCAGCACGTCGTCGGGCATTCCTGATTATCGCGACAGCGAAGGCGTGCGCCGGGGCAAGGCGCCGATGATGTACCAGGAATTCCTGGCCACGCCGCAAGCGCGGCGCCGCTACTGGGCGCGGGCGATGCTGGGTTGGCCACGGGTGCGGGTCGCGCAGCCGAACAAGGCTCACCTGGCGCTGGCCACGCTGCAACAACGCGAACGCATCAGCGGGCTGATTACGCAGAACGTCGATACCTTGCATGACCAGGCCGGTAGCCATGATGTGATCGAGCTGCATGGCAGTTTGCATCGAGTGCTGTGCCTGGATTGCCAGCAGCGCAGCGAGCGCGATGTGATCCAGCGGGTGATGGAAGATCAGAACCCCTACCTGGCCGGCGTCGATGCCGTGCAGGCGCCCGACGGCGATACGCTGCTCGATCCTGCCTTTGAAGAACGCTTCCAAGTCCCCCACTGCCCGCACTGCAACGGCCAACGGCTGAAGCCCGATGTGGTGTTTTTCGGTGAGAACGTCGCCCAGGCCACGGCGGCCAAAGCAATGGCCGCGGTACAGCAGGCTGAGGGGTTACTGGTGGTGGGCTCTTCGCTGATGGCCTATTCGGCGTTTCGCCTGTGCAAGGCGACGGTGGAGCAAGGCAAGCCGGTGATTGCCATCAACCTGGGCAAGACACGCGGGGATGAGCTGTTGCAGGTAAAGATCGAGGCGGCCTGCGAGCGGTTGCTGCCGTTGCTGGTCGAGCGGCTGAGCCAGTAGCACCAACAATGTAAACAGGGCTGCGTGTGGGAGCGGGCTTGCTCGCGAAGACGGTGCGTCAGTCAAAAGCGTTCCGGCTGACCCACCGCCTTCGCGAGCAAGCCCGCTCCCACAGATTTCTATACCGAATTAATGACCGCGCCCCCTTCGACCAACCGCACAAAAAATGACGCCCAAGTCACGTTTTTCCGCATTCCCCCGTCCCTACAACGATTTATGTAGTGCTCGAAAAAAATCACTACATAACCGTTGACGTAACCTTTTTACCCTTGCATTATCGAGACGTCTCCCGGATCGGGAGCGTTGGTAACACGTGTTTTGAACAAGCTCGTCTGACCGCCGAGCTGTTTTTTCCGGATGTGCACTGCCCACAAGGCAGATTGATGAAGCTGACCGGCCCGCAAGGATCGGTACAAGAAGCTAAAACGCTGCTTGTCTTCGCTATGAAACCATTGCGTAGCCGCTCATCAGCAAAACTACATGCATCAGGTTCAAGACCCTGCCCGTATTCGGCAGACAGTCACTGACGCCCGGCTTTCTGAGCCGGAGACAACTAAGCAGTTTTAACGGAATCAACTGATAGATCGCCAACTGGTCAAGGGGCTTACATTATGAATCTGAACAACCAACCAACTATCGATGAATTGGCTGAGATGTTCGCAGCGCAGAAAGACACACTCGACGACCATATCCTGTGGGTCGAAAAATCGGGTCAAGTCCATATCGACTGCGTGGCGCCCCACACCCTTGAGGAAGAGTTCGATAAAAATAACCGTAACCTGGCGGCGCGCCTGAAAATGTACCGCCGCGGCCAGGGTTATGTCGGCAAGAAGGCGGCTGCGGATCAAAACTTTATCGAGCAGGTATTCGACACACTTAACAATGCCTGGGCATCTTTCAAAGACAGCTCGAACGTTAAAGTAATCGACCGCTACTACTAAGTAATACTCGACCACTGTGGGCGCTGGCCCGTCGGCAATAGCGGTTTAATATTCAACGTTAATGTTGAGTTTTAAATAGCCATCGCCGACGAGCCAGCGCCCACATTTGTTTTGCGTCGTAATCAAAACGATGGGAATCGGCCTTTAGCGGCTTCATCGCGAAAGATATCGAACAAGACCTGCGCAGCTGCCGACAATTCATGGCCCGGCTTGGTCAACACACCAATCGGTCGCTCGATCACCGGATCGCTCAACGTGATGCAATGGGCGCCCGCCTCTTCCATCTGTTTCGCGCACAAGGCCGGTACGGCGCTGACGCCAAGGCCATTGGCAACCATCTTGCCCACCGTCGCCAATTGATGGCTCTCCAGCGCCACCGGCAATTTCATCTGCAAGGCGCCCAGATGCTCCTCGAGCATCACCCGTACCGTGGAAGGCCGCTGCAGGGTAATGAACGGCTGCTCCAGCAAGGTTTGCCAGTCGATTTCGCTTCGCTGGGCCAACGGTGAATCTCCGGGCACTACCGCAATAAACCGGTCCAGGTACAACGGGGTGAACGCCAGCGACGAACCCTCGGACGGCTCGAACGCCACGCCCAGTTCCACCTGACGGTCACGCACCATCTCCAGCACCTGCTCGTTGATCAGGTCATGCACCGTCACGTTCACCTGCGGGTAACGAGCACGGAATATCTTCAGGATCGGTGGCAGCAAGTTGCCCGCAAACGACGGCATCGCCGCCACGGTGACCCGGCCACGCTGGAGGGTGAAACGCTGGCGCAGCTCGTCCTCGGCGTTGTCCCAATCGGCGATCAAGCGACGCGCCAGAGGTAGCAACGACTCACCTTCAGGCGTCAGCGCGACATTGCGCGTATTGCGGCTGAACAAGCGCCCACCTAAACCCTCCTCCAGCCCTTTGATGGTCAGGCTCAGCGCCGATTGAGAGAGGTGCAGGCGCTCGCAAGCAGCGGCGAAACTCAAGCTCTGGGCCACGGCGAGAAAGGCACGCATCTGTTTAACGGTCATAGGAAGCTCCACGCTGCCAGTCAAATGCTGCAAGTGAGGTTGCCGCATGTCTATGCTTTAAGTGTGCGGCTTAACGCCGATTATGCTGTTTTTCAAACCAATCAACCTTAAAAAACAACTTAACAAATCAATCCGTCGGCGCAACACTCGTGTCATTGGCTGGCCCACACACAATAAAAGAGGTGCATATGGCAGGTTTCGATAAACGCGTGGCGTCCTATGAAGAAGCACTGGCAGGCCTGGAAGACGGCATGACCGTGCTCTCCGGTGGTTTTGGTCTGTGCGGCATTCCGGAAAACCTCATCGCCGAGATCAAGCGCAAAGGCACCCGCGACTTGACGGTGGTCTCCAATAACTGCGGCGTCGATGGTTTTGGCCTAGGCGTGCTGCTGGAGCAAAAGCAGATCAGCAAAGTGATCGCCTCCTACGTCGGTGAAAACGCCTTGTTCGAGAAGCAACTGCTCAGCGGCGAAATCGAAGTGGTATTGACGCCCCAAGGCACCCTGGCAGAAAAAATGCGCGCAGGCGGTGCCGGCATCCCGGCCTTCTTCACCGCCACCGGCGTCGGCACCCCCGTCGCCGAAGGCAAGGAAACCCGCGAATTCAATGGCCGCCCCTACCTGATGGAAGAGTCCATCACCGGTGACTTCGCCATCGTCAAAGGCTGGAAAGCCGACCATTTCGGCAACGTCATCTATCGCCACACCGCCCAGAACTTCAACCCGCTGGCCGCCACCGCCGGCAAGATCACCGTGGTCGAAGTTGAAGAAATCGTCGAACCGGGCGAGCTGGACCCGGCGCAGATCCACACCCCAGGCATCTACGTCGACCGGATCATCTGCGGCACCTTCGAGAAGCGCATCGAACAGCGCACTGTCCGCAAATAATCCGCCAGCCCAAATAATAAGGAGACAAACAATGGCTCTTACCCGCGAACAAATGGCTCAACGCGTCGCACGCGAAATGCAGGACGGTTTCTACGTTAACCTCGGCATCGGCATTCCGACCCTGGTGGCCAACTACATTCCCGAAGGCATGGAAGTGATGCTGCAATCGGAAAACGGCCTGCTCGGCATGGGCCCTTTTCCGACCGAAGAAACCATCGATGCCGACATGATCAACGCCGGCAAGCAGACCGTGACGGCACGCATTGGCGCCTCGATCTTCTCCTCTGCCGAGTCCTTCGCGATGATTCGCGGCGGCCACGTCGACCTCACCGTGCTCGGCGCGTTTGAAGTGGATGTCCAAGGCAACATCGCCTCGTGGATGATTCCCGGCAAATTGGTTAAAGGCATGGGCGGCGCCATGGACCTGGTGGCCGGCGCAGAAAACATCATCGTGATCATGACCCATGCGTCCAAGGACGGTGAGTCCAAGTTGCTCAGCCAGTGCAGCCTGCCGCTGACCGGCGCCAAGTGCATCAAGCGTGTATTGACGGACCTGGCTTACCTCGAGATCGAAAATGGCGCTTTTGTCCTCAAGGAACGCGCACCTGGCGTCAGCGTTGAAGAGATTGTGAGCAAGACCGCCGGTAAACTGATCGTCCCGGACCACGTTCCAGAAATGCACTTCCAGTGAGGACAGATTCCATGCAAGACGTCGTGATTGTTGCTGCCACCCGCACCGCCGTGGGCAGCTTTCAAGGTTCGCTGGCCAGTATCCCGGCACCGGAACTGGGCGCGGCCGTGATCCGTCGCCTGCTGGAGCAGACCGGCCTGGACCCGGCGCAAGTGGACGAAGTGATCCTCGGCCAGGTACTCACCGCCGGCAGTGGTCAGAACCCTGCGCGTCAGGCGTCGATCCTCGCCGGGCTGCCCCACGCAGTACCAGCGCTGACCCTGAACAAGGTCTGCGGCTCGGGCCTCAAGGCCCTGCACCTGGGCGCCCAGGCGATTCGTTGCGGCGACGCCGAGGTCATCATTGCCGGCGGCATGGAGAACATGAGCCTGGCGCCGTACGTATTGCCTGCTGCGCGCACCGGTCTGCGCATGGGTCATGCCAAAATGCTCGACAGCATGATCACCGACGGCCTGTGGGATGCGTTCAACGACTACCACATGGGCATCACCGCCGAGAACCTGGTGGACAAGTACGGCATCAGCCGTGAAGCCCAGGACGCGTTCGCCGCCGCTTCCCAGCAGAAAGCCGCTGCGGCTATTGAAGCCGGTCGGTTTGTCGATGAAATCACGCCGATCCTGATTCCCCAGCGCAAAGGCGACCCAGTGGCCTTCGCCGTGGATGAACAACCGCGCCCCGATACCACCGCCGAATCCCTGGCCAAACTCAAACCTGCATTCAAGAAAGACGGCAGCGTCACTGCCGGCAACGCTTCCAGCCTCAACGACGGCGCCGCTGCAGTGTTGTTGATGAGTGCAGATAAGGCCAAAGCCCTCGGCCTGCCTGTGTTGGCGCGTATCGCCAGCTACGCCAACGCCGGCGTCGATCCAGCCATCATGGGCATCGGCCCGGTGTCAGCCACTCGCCGCTGCCTGGACAAAGCCGGCTGGAGCATGGGCGACCTTGACTTGATCGAAGCCAACGAAGCCTTCGCCGCGCAATCTTTGGCGGTGGGCAAAGAGCTGGAGTGGGACGCCGAGAAGGTCAACGTCAATGGCGGTGCCATCGCCATCGGCCATCCGATCGGTGCCTCGGGTTGCCGCGTGCTGGTGACCTTGCTGCATGAAATGATCAAGCGCGACGCCAAGAAAGGCCTGGCGACGCTGTGCATCGGTGGCGGCCAGGGTGTAGCCCTAGCCCTCGAGCGCAACTGATTCAAAGAGCAACATGAGAAAAGGCCCGTTGTGGCGAGCGGGCTTGCCCCGCGTTGGGCTGCGAAGCGGCCCCAGAACCAGGCACCGAGTGATGACTGACATACCGCGTTCTGCTGACTGAGGGCTGCTTCGCAGCCCAACGCGGGGCAAGCCCGCTCGCCACAACAAGCCGCTCGCCACGACGCGCCCGCCAGCGACAATAATCAGCGCTTCATGCAGCGCTGATACCGGTCATCCACGCGCTTGGCGAACCACGCGGTGGTCAGGTTGCGGGTGATCTTCGGGCTTTTCAGCACGATGCCCGGCAGTATCGCCCGTGGCATCGGCTTGCCGGCCGCTTTATCAGCCAGCGCGTATACGCGTTTGTAGAGAGTGGTCTCCTCAAAGTCCAATTGCTCACCCTTCTCCAACTGGCTACGGATGGTCGGATTGCGCATGTCCAACTTGGCCCCCAGGGAGCGCACCGCCAACTCAGTGGTGCCCGGCAACAATGAGCCATAGCGAATCAAGTCGCCATCCAACGCCAGCTCGGTGCCAGTAATGCGGCTGACGGCGGCCTGGAACGCGGCATTGCGGCTGGCGTACCAACCGGCGTTGAAGTCAGCAAAGCGGTACAGCGGCTGGTCATAACTGACCGGGTAGCCCAGCAAGTGGGCGATGCCGAAATACATGCCGCCGCGCCGCGTGAAGACTTCACGGCGAATCGTGCCGTCCACTGTGTAGGGATAACCCCGGGCCTGTTTCTGTGCAAAGTCGATGCTGACTTGCATGGGGCCTGCGGTATGCACCGGGTTGAAACCGCCAAATAAGGTATTACCCAGAGGCACCACGCTGATGAAATCGTCAAAGATTCCACTCAGGTCCTTCTCCGTGCGTGCAGCACTCAAACGCTCGGCGTAGGACTTGCCGGTAGGCGAGCGCAATTGCAGTGCGCTGCGCACCACAAAGGCCGGCACATGGACCTTGCCGGCACGGCGCAGGATTTCATCCTGGGCGATCTTGCCCATGTTTGGCACCGGCGGGTCGACCTGATAGGTGGACTCTTGCTCGGTGACTGCCAGCACAGCACAGATATTTTCGGTGCTGGGGTAGATTTTCTGAGTGTCGAAGGCGGTGTAGATGTCTTGTGCCCAGCCACCACGGTCCGGCACCGTCGCCGGCAGCAGGCGCACGATCTGCGCTTTCACCTCGGCCTCGCTACGCTCCGGCTGTTGCGGACTGCGTGAAGTGGAGCAACCGGCCAGCACCAGCAACGTGGTGAGGCACAGGATCAGGCGGCTTGAATACATGGGGCTTCCTTGGGTAGCGACGGGCCGGGCATTGCGGATATCGACAGGTAAGTCTAACCGGGGTTCGCCGACCTGCCGTACTCGCCAATCACAAACTAACGTGACAGGATCTGTCATCGACCATTCCTACAAGGAGTTTGAATGCCATGCTCAGTGTGAACTTCCTCGTCACCTGCCTGATCGTCGTGCTGATCCCCGGCACCGGTGTGATCTTTACCGTCTCCACCGGCCTCACCGCCGGCAAGCGCGCCAGCGTATTTGCTGCGCTGGGTTGTACCGCAGGCATCCTGCCCCACTTGCTGGCATCGGTGCTCGGCCTCTCCGCCCTGCTGCACACCAGCGCGTTGGCGTTTGAAGTGCTCAGGTATGCGGGCGTTGCCTACTTGCTCTACCTGGCCTACGCCACCTGGCGTGATCGCTCGGCCTTCGCGATGAATGACGCACCGACCGCAACCACAGCGCGCAGCCTGATGATCCGTGGTTTCCTGTTGAACATCCTCAACCCCAAACTGACGATTTTCTTCCTGGCCTTTCTGCCCCAGTTCGTTACCCCAGGCAACATCTCGCCCGCCGTGCAAATGCTGGTACTGAGCGCAGTATTCATGGCGATGACGTTTGCGGTTTTCGTCATCTATGGCTTGTTGGCCAATGGCTTTCGCCGCGCCGTGATCGAATCGCCGCGCGTGCAGAACTGGCTGCGCCGAAGTTTTGCGGCAGCCTTTGCAGGGTTGGGCTTAAACCTGGCATTTGCGCAGCGCTGACAAGGACTACCGAAACATCCCACATAACTGCCGGATAAGCTCTACAGATACCACCTGAAAACCTCGGCAAAGTCCTTCGCCTGATCACACAGCGCGAGGGATTGCAGATGGTTTTTTGTGTTGGAACACGTATTGACGGGGCTGTCGCTTGAACCCGGCTATTGGCCGGCTGGCCCTGAGGCCCATGGACGTCAAAGCGCCGGATGTTGAAGGCGTCTTACGTGATTTCCGGGGCTGCCTGAACACCTTTGACGACTGGGCTTTGAGCTTCTGGAGCTTTTCGGCGCTGGATGTCGAGCAGGTGTTCAAGGTTGGCGATGAAGTGACGCTTGTCGCGCCCATAGCCCCCTCCATTTTTCCCAGCAGCACCGTCGCCACCTGCCAGGCCAACGGCACGTTGACCCTGGTGCACATGTTCCAAAGCACGCAGTTTGTGCCCATCGGCGATACGCCGGTGATACTGCAACGCGTCAACCCCAACGGTGGCCCGCTGGGTGAGCCGATCCACAAGACCATCGGCCCCAGCGGCATTCTTGAAATCACCGAGTGTGATCGCAACCAGCAGTACCGAATCAGTTTTTATCCCAACGTTTCCAAGGATCACGTCAAGGCGCTGTATGCGTCTTATCAGTCGGTGATCGCGGAACTGGAAGCGCGCCTGCGCGACGAATGGAACAGCACGCTTGAGGCACGTTGGAAAGACTTTACGGACGCTATCGCGCAAGACCAGCGCAGGATGGTGGAAACAGCGTTTCTAAGTGGCATGGGCAAAGCGCTTTACAGCCTGTGGGACAACATTACTCAACTGGTTGATTTACTGGCGGACATCAAGCCCAGCAGCGAGAAGTTGCTGCAATACATCTCCCAAACTGAACTTGATGAACTGCTGAAGCTCGGCAACGACGCAATCGCCGACGGCCTGCTGGTGCTCAGCGATGAGCCATTGTTGTTCATTTACGTGTCGGCAATGGTCAGCTGGATGCGCATGCTGCCGCCGAAAGAAATGCATGAATTGATGGGGGAAATCACTGGCGAGGTGTTGATCAACCTGCTGCTGATTTGGGCGACAGCAGGCGTGGGTGTGGCGGTGCGCCTGGGTACGAAGGTGCTGGGGCATATCAAGTCTGAGCGGACGTCGGAGTTGTTGGAGTTGCTGGCTAAAAAGCTGGTGATGCCCCGGTTGGAGCCGCATGCCAAGGTGGTTAAGCCGTTGCTGGGACGGAGTGCCGCAACCCCAATCAAGACGGTGCCGGTTGCACCGTTGAAGGCTGGGGATCAGTTGGTTTCCAACCCAGTGCCGGCGGTTCGTACCAAGAAACAGCAGACCGCGTTGGTGCGCCAGGAACACGTCGATGATGTGCCTGTTGCTGCGAAGAATCCCCAGGGAGATGCGGCGGCGCCTGCGGACAAAACCGCCACCAATGGCTGCCCGGTGTCGATGGTCACCGGGGAGGAATTGCTGACCCTTACCGATGGTGCGCTGGACGGGATTTTACCGTTTGAGTGGACGCGGTTGTACCGCACCAGTGCGGTGGAAGTGGATTGCGGGTTGGGGTTTGGCTGGAGTCATGCGCTGGCGCAGCGGTTGGTGGTTGCGGGTGATTCGGTGGTTTGGACGGATCATGAGAATCGGTCGACTGCCCTGCCCTTGCCTACTGTGGCTCGTCCGGCGATTACCAATAGCTTGGCGGAAGCGGCGATCTATTTGGGTGCTCTGCCCGATGAGTTGGTGCTGGCTCAGGCGTCACGTTTCTACCATTTCCGCAACGGTGTGCTGACGGCGATCAGTGATGCGTATGACAACCGGCTGCGGATTTCTCGTGATCGTTTGGGCCGGATTGAGCGGCTGGATAACGGCGCGGGTCGGTCGCTGTTTTTGCGCTACGAACTCGGTCGCATTGTGGCCGTGGACTATCAGGTTCATCGCGCCAAAGGGCATGAGCCATATGTGTGGGTGACGGAGCAGAACGTCGTTTCCTACGCCTATGACGACGCTGGGCGACTGGTTTCAGCGACCAATGCTGTAGGTGAAAGTGAGGTTTATCGGTACGACGATCAGCACGTCATTCTTGAGCGGCAGCTGGCCGGTGGGGCGAGTTTCTTCTGGGAATGGGAACGCGCGGGTAAGGCGGCCCGGTGCATCCGGCATTGGGCCAGCTTTTCGCAGATGGACACGCGCTATGTCTGGGATGACAACGGCAGGGTTACGGTTCACAACGCTGATGGCAGTCAGGAAGTGTATGTCCACGACCAGCGCGCGCGGCTGGTGCAGCGGATTGATCCGGATGGTGCGGAGCACTTCAAATCCTACGACGACAAGGGTCGGCTGACGGTTGAGCAAGATCCGCTGGGGGCGGTGACGGCGTATCAGTACGACGAAGCGGGACGCTTGGTGGCGTTGTTTCCGGGGGATGATGAGCCGACTTCCTACGAGCATGACAACGGGTTCGTACGGGTTGTACGGCGGGGTGAGGCGGTTTGGAAGTATGAGCGTAATGACCAAGGCGATATTACGCGTCAGACAGATCCTGACGGCCACATTACGGACTACACCTACGACAAACACGGGCAGCTGATTGGGGTTTGGTACCCGGATAACGGCTGTCATCGGCTGGTCTGGAATGAGCGTGGGCAGCTCGTTGAGGAACAGCTGCCGAATGGTGGGGTTAAGCGTTATCGCTATGACGATGTTGGACGGCAAGTTGCGCGCGAGGATGAGCATGGCGCGCTGACGCAGTATCAATGGGACGCCGCAGGGCGCTTGTTGAAACTCACCAAGCCCGATGGAGCGACGCGAGAATTCAGCTACAACCCCTACGGAGAGATCACCTCCGAACGTGACGAATTGGGGCATGTCACCCGCTACGAATATGCCGACGGTTTGCACCTGGTCAGCCGCCGCCTCAATGCCGATGGCACCCAGGTTAAATACCGCTACGACAACGCCCGGCTGCTGCTGACCGAGATCGAAAACGAAGTCGGCGAGACCTACCGGCTTGATTACCACCCCAACGGGCTGATCCAGCAAGAAGTCGGCTTTGACGGTCAGCGCACGGCCTACGTCTACGACCTCAACGGCAACCTGCTGGAGAAAACCGAGCACGGCGACGATGGCAGTCAGTTAGTCACCCGCTATGAGCGAGATCCTTCCGGCCGCCTCGTACGAAAAACCCTCCCAGACGGTGGAGTGGTCGATTACGCCTACGACCGCCAAGGCAACCTCCTCAGCGTCGACGACGGCCACTGGGCGCTAGCCTACGAATACGACAGCCAAAACCGCCTCATCGCCGACCACCAAGGCTGGGGCACCTTACGCTACGGCTACGACGCCTGCGGCCAGCTGAAAAACCTGCGCCTGCCGGACAACAACCGCGTCACCTTCAACCACGACAAAAGCGGCCACCTCACCACCGTCGAGCTGAACGGCAAAACCCTCACCTCTCACCTGTTCAACAACGGAAAAGAACGCCAGCGCCAACAAGGCCAACTGCTCAGCCATTACGACTACGACGACCAAAACCGTCTACACGCCCACGCGGTGACTCAACAGGAGCACAAGTTCTACCGCCGCCACTACGACTACGACAAATCCGGCAACCTCACCCGCCTGCTCGATACGCGCAAAGGTGAACACCACTACCACTACGATCCCCTCGCCCGCCTGACTCGAGCGGATCACTCGCAAGACGTGCAAGAGCGCTTCGGCCACGACCCGGCCGGCAACCTGCTGATGCAGGACCGACCCGGTCCGGACATCGTGGCGGGGAATCGGCTGGTGATTCAGGGCGATCATCATTATGACTATGACGCGTTCGGCAATCTGATCCGCCAAAGACTCAGTAAGGGTCATCAACTCGTTACCGAGTACCGCTACGATTGCCAGCATCGGCTTATCGGCATCACCCAGCCGAACGGGCAAACGGCCAGCTATCGCTATGACCCGTTTGGTCGACGGATCAGCAAAACCGTCGACGACATCACCACCGAGTTTTTTTGGCAAGGCGACAAGCTGGTTGCGGAGCATCACGCGGGCAGGCATCGCAGTTATATCTACGAGCCGGACAGTTTCCGTCCGCTGGTCCTGCTGGAGGGCTTTGGTCCAAAACATACCCAGCCGTTCCACTACCAACTCGACCACCTCGGCACCCCGCAGGAACTCACCGCCCCCGACGGCGAAATCGTCTGGTCCGCGCATTACCGCGCCTACGGTGAAATAGCCCGTCTAGATGTCGGGAAAATAGACAACCCGCTGCGCTTCCAAGGCCAATACTTCGACCCGGAAAGCGGCCTGCACTACAACCGCCATCGCTACTACAATCCAGATATTGGTCGTTACCTGACGCCCGACCCGGTGAAGCTGGCAGGTGGGATCAACGCGTACCGGTACGCGCCGAACCCTACGGGGTGGGTCGATCCGCTGGGATTGAACACATGCCCCGGCGGGGATGGCTGCGCGCCAAGTATTATCGACAAAAAGCCGCCGGTAGGCGTTAACCACGCAGAGCCAGCAACACCACAAATGTCGCGTGCAGAGCGACAGGCGAGGATTGATGAACTTACAGAAGCAAACGCGTACAGGCGATTGAATGAGCTAGAGAAATTGACACCAGGCGCGCATTTCTTGGAAAAACACGGCGCCCAGACAACACTCGAATCTCAACTGGAAAGACTCCAAACAGCAAGAAACCCGACAACAGGAATTATCGAAGTCTATACATCAGGTCCGAATATAGGTCAGCCTAAATATCCACCTGCCGCGACTCGATATCTCAGTCATAAGGATCAATTGAACGCTATATTTAGAGCACAGCTCATTTTCAGAAGAAACGGTCATGCCGCATCATTGAGACCCATGAACATGGGGAGGGTAATTGGCGATGGATATTCCGCCGATGGCATGCAGTATGGCCAAAAGCGCAACGCCCGAGTAATACTCAACAGCCAAGGCAACCCTAAAACAGCATATACGGAGTGAGAAAACCATGAAAAGTGTGAAAAAAGAACCCAGCATGTCAATAATTCGCGGCTTATTATTTACCTATGATATTGAAAATACTGACGATCTAGAAAGAGAAAAGCTTATTGCATCAAAAGATATAAATAATGAAAAGGAGCTTTCAGAGCTATTTGATGAGTTGACCAAACCTGAGTTTTTGTCATATACAAAGATTGAACAGGAGTGGTTTATCGATTCGATCGACCACTACTTATCTATCAACGACAGCTTCGATTCTGTATTTAAAACGATGGCAACTTACTTCAGCACACCTGTATACGATCAAAGAGCGTTCATGCAGATACTCTTGAACCGTCTTACGGATTACAGAAGCACACATTGAAAGCCTCGATTGTTTTTTATAACCTCAACATCATCTCGCAACGCTCATTGTTTGCCAGCGCGGTGCTTTACAGCAATCCCAGGCCCGTGACGAACAAACCCGCTCGCCACAGGGTCACCGACCGGAATTAAATCCCCGCCAACGCCAAATCCATCGCAAAGTAAGTAAATATCAAATCCGCCCCCGCGCGCTTGATGGACCCCAACGTCTCCCGCACCACCCGTGCCTCATCAATCGCCCCTGCCTGGGCACCAAACTTAATCATCGCGTACTCACCACTCACCTGATACGCCGCCACCGGCAAACGCGAGGCTTCGCGGATGTCGCGGATGATGTCGAGGTAGGCACCGGCTGGCTTGACCATCAGCGCGTCTGCGCCTTCCTGCTCATCGAGCAGCGATTCGCGCACGGCTTCGCGGCGGTTCATGGGGTTCATCTGGTAGCTTTTGCGGTCGCCTTTGAGCGCGCTGCCGCCGGCTTCGCGGAACGGGCCGTAGAGGGCCGAGGCGAATTTGGTGGAGTAGGCCATGATCGGAATATGCGTGAAGCCAGCGTCGTCCAGGGCGCGGCGAATTGCCTGGACCTGGCCGTCCATCGCAGCAGACGGCGCGATTACGTCAGCACCGGCGCGGGCGGCGGCCACGGCTTGTTTGCCGAGGTTGACCAGGGTCGCGTCGTTGTCGACGTGGGCGCCGTGCATCACGCCGCAGTGGCCGTGGTCGGTGTATTCGCAGAAGCAGGTGTCGGACATCACGATCATTTCCGGCACGGCGTCCTTGATGATCGAGGACATGCGCGAGACCAGGCCGCGTTCTTTCCAGGTGTCGCTGCCGTTGGCGTCCAGGTGGTGGGACACGCCGAACGTCATCACTGACTTGATCCCGGCGCGGGCATAGCGCTCGATCTCAGCGGCCAGTTTCTTTTCAGGAATACGCTGCACACCCGGCATGCTGGTGATCGGCACAAAGTCGTCGATTTCTTCTTCGACGAAAATCGGCAGTACCAAATCGTTGAGGGTGAATTCGGATTCCTGGAACAAACCACGCAGCTCCGCAGAGCGGCGCAGGCGGCGTGGACGGGCTTGGGGGAACTGGCTGGTCATGGCTGTCCTGAATAGCGGCAGAAATAGTTGGGGCGAAAGCTTATGCCCCTTGGCCCCGGCAGCACAAACGCCAAGGGGCCAACAGTGTATTGCGCAGCCCGTAACAATTCATTGATCTAGAGCTGTACTCGCCCGTCGATGCACACCGCAACCGCACCGCCGACCCAGATTTCATCGCCGTGGCGCTCGACGCGTATACGCCCGGCGCGCCCCATGACCGTGCCTTGGCTGACCACATAACAGTCGGGCGCCAGCCCCTCGCTCAACAACCATTGGGCAATGCCGGCATTCAGGCTGCCAGTGGCGGGGTCTTCCTGAGCGCCGTCGCCGGCGATAAAGCCGCGGACTTCGAAGTGCGTGTCCACGGCGTCGCGCGCCGGGTCACAAGCTGCGATGACGCCAATCGCCAGACCGTGCAATTGCGAGTAGTCCGGCTGCAAAGCAAGCACTTGGTCGCGATCGGCCAACATCACTGCCAGCCAGCCCGCGCCATTGTCGACCCATTGACTGCTCACGATGGCTTCGGGCGCCAGGCCCAACCCCAGGCGCACGCGCTCAAGCAGAGGTGGATCCACCGGGCCGGTGCGCAACAACGGTGGCGCAATGAACGCCAACTCGCCGCCTTCACGACGGACACGCACCAGGCCGATTTCGCACTCCTGGATGATCTCGTCGCCCTTCGGTACGCCGCCCGCCTGCAGCCAGGCATGGCAACTGCCCAGCGTCGGGTGCCCGGCGAACGGCAGCTCTGTGAGCGTGGTAAAAATTCTTACCCGATAGTCAGCCCGAGGATCACGCGGCGTCAGCAAAAACGTGGTCTCGCTCAGGTTGGTCCAGTTAGCAAAATCGGCCATCTGCTGGTCAGTGAGGCTGTCAGCGCCCAGCACCACCGCCAGTGGGTTGCCTTTGAGCGAAACGCTGCTGAATACATCCAGTTGCTTGAAATCAAAAGAGGGCATACTTCAACGCTCTAGGGTCACGCAGGTACGTTCAAGCCACGAATTACCGCCGGACGTGCGACAAAGCCGTCCAGCGCGCGCAGCACATTAGGAAAGTCGGCGATGCCGACCAGATCGCCGGACTCATAGAAGCCGATCAGGTTGCGAATCCACGGAAAGGTGGCGATGTCGGCGATGCTGTACTCGTCACCCATGATCCAGGTGCGGCCCAGCAGGCGTTTTTCAAGCACTTCCAGTAATCGCCGGGACTCGGCGACGTAACGATCACGCGGACGTTTATCGTCGTAGGCCTTGCCGGCAAATTTGTTGAAGAACCCGACCTGGCCGAACATCGGGCCGATACCGGCCATCTGGAACATCAGCCATTGAAGGGTTTCATAGCGGGTGGCCGGGTCTTCGGAAAGCAGCTGGCTGGTTTTTTCCGCCAGATAAATCAGGATCGCACCGGATTCGAACAACGCCAGCGGCTGACCGCTCGGGCCATTGGGGTCGATGATCGCGGGAATCTTGTTATTGGGGTTCAGGGACAGAAATTCCGGGGACAACTGGTCCTGGGTCTCGAAATTGACCTTGTGCGCCTCGTAGGGCAGGCCCAGCTCTTCAAGCATGATCGACACTTTGACGCCGTTGGGCGTGGGCAGCGAATACAGCTGCAAACGCTCCGGATGCTGGGCGGGCCATTTGCTGTTGATCGGGAAAGCGGCGAGTGCATTCATCGGGAAATCCCCAGGCGGAAAGCCCCCATGATAGCCACCCCAACGCCGTCCTGCATGGGTCATCATTGCGCAACATAACCACGCTATCGTGCGCGCAGGCGAACCAAAATGCCGATACGCACTCTTAAGTGCGCCATTACGGTGAAAGGAGACACCCTGTTACAACGACACGGAAAAACCGCAGGACGCCGGATGCGTCGCTGGGTCCCGGCTTGTCCGCCTTAATCCGATGCACTGAAGACTCGAACCTAATGACAATCAAGCCTCTGTGCCTTGCGCAACGCCTTAAACGTTATTCGTACATCATGCTGCCGCTGCTGTTGGCAGGCGGCGCCATCGGCCTGAGCCTGGAGTCGCGCATCAGCAGCGCCGGCCCGGTGGATGGCGTGCAAACCCTGGTATTCCTGCGCCACGGCGAAAAACCCGTCGGCGGCCTCGGCCAGCTCAATTGCCAGGGCCTGAACCGCGCGATGAACCTGGCCACCGTGCTGCCGGAGAAATTCGGCAAAGCCAACTTCGTGTTTGCGCCCAACCCGACGCGTAATGTCGAGGAAGGCGAGCACGATAATTCCTACAGCTACATTCGGCCGCTGATGACCATCAGCCCCAGCGCGATCAAGCTGGGCCTGCCAGTGAACATCAAGTTCTCGGCCAACGACACCAGCGCCCTCGCCGACGAATTGGTGGAAGACAAATATCACAACGCGATCATCTACACCGCCTGGTCGCACGGCTACCTGCCGGAGCTGATCAACAAAGTGGCCAGTGAGGCTTCGGGCGAAAAACACACCATCACCGAAGACTGGTCGGGCAGTGACTTCGACACGTTGTATGTGCTGACGTTGACCTGGCACAACGGCAAGGCGTCGCTGCTGAGCCGCAACTACAAGCAAGGCCTGGATAACGGCCAGCAGACATGCCCGGATGCAACTCAGGTCAGCGCAGATATCTGAAGCCGGCGCGGCACAAGCGTATGATGCGTCGCTATTGAATCATCTGCGGATCAGCACCATGCCCAACCTCGTCTCCATCCAGCCCAACCGGGGCTGGTCGTTCTGGTGGAAACCAGCGCTGTTCCTGCTGGTGGCCTGCATTGGCCTCTACTACGTGAAGTGGTCGCCCTACTACCTCAAGGCATTCGTCGCGGCGGATGACCACAGCATCGGTGCCTCGATTCTCAATGACCAGCAAACCGCGCCCCTGACGGCCGCGCTGGCCTACGCCCAGGTGTATTTCCTGGCGATCTGGAAAGCTGCCGTGCTGGCGGTAATTCTGGGTTCGCTGCTGCAAGTGTTGATTCCCCGTGACTGGCTGCTGCGCCTGTTTGGCCGCGCCGGGCTGGGTTCGACCCTGCGCGGTGGCCTGTTCGCCCTGCCGGGGATGATGTGCAGTTGCTGCGCAGCACCTGTCGCGGCGGGCATGCGCCGTCAAAACGTGTCGGTGGGTGCGGCGTTGGCGTTCTGGATCGCTAACCCGGTGTTGAACCCGGCGACGCTGGTGTTCATGGGCTTTGTTTTGGGCTGGGGCTTTACCGCATTGCGGCTGGTGGCGGGGATTGTGCTGGTGGTCGGGGTGTCGTTGGTGGCACAGCGGATTGCCCGGCCCGATCAAGTGCCCGAAGCCGCATTGAACGCGGTCGCCGACGCCAGCCTGAGCGAATCGCAACCGTTCCTGAGCCGTTGGTTGCGTACCCTGTGGCAGCTGTTCTGGAGCACGATCCCGATCTACATCATTGCCGTGCTGGTACTGGGCGCCGCGCGGGTCTGGCTGTTTCCCCATGTCGATGGGGCCATGGCCAACAGCCTGATGTGGCTGGTGCCACTGGCAATCGTCGGCACGCTGTTCGTGATTCCTACGGCCGCCGAAATCCCTATCGTACAAACCATGATGAGCCTGGGCATGGGCACCGGCCCGGCCGTCGCCTTACTGATGACACTGCCGAGCGTGAGCCTGCCGTCCCTGTTGATGCTGCGCAAGGATTTCGATGCGCGGGTGCTGGTGACGGTGGCCGTGCTGACCATGGTGGTGGGCGTGGTGTGCGGGTTGATCGGGGCGGTCATCCTGTAGAGTTCGGGTGAGGTTCAGGGCGCTTTCGCGAGCAAGCCCGCTCCCACATCTCGACCACGTTCCTACAGGATAAACGCGGTCAAATGTGGGAGCGGGCTTGCTCGCGAAGAGGCCCTTAGCCACCGCTGATTATTCTGACTTGCCACTGCGCTCGCGCAAGTACTCCACCACGGCGCCCTGCTCGCCCGCAAACTCGATCCGCGCGCCTTTGCGTTCTCGCTGGAAGGCATACATCGGGTCGTAATACTCGCGCAGCAAACCCTCGATCCACACCCGGTGCAGGTCCACGGCACCACTGCGGGCCTGTTCCGCCAGGGCATCTTGCAAGATCGCCTGCAGCCGCTGGAAGCGCTCGCCACCCAGGCGTTTATGGATATTGGCCAGGCTCTGGGTCAGGCGCTCGGCGAACAGTGCCTGACCGTTTTCGCCAAATACTTGAATGAATTCGGCGCAGAGGTCGACCACATAATCACGCAGGATTCTTTCTACGCGGCCTTCAACGCTGTCTTCCAACCACACCATCGAAAACGTCTGCATGCTCTGGTGCAAGGGTAACGGCAGCGCACAACTGCCGATCATGCGGCTTTCGTCCTCGACCACGAATTGCTCGATACCCTCCGCGCGCTTTTTCAGCAGGTCCACAGCCAAGCGGTTTTCGAAGTCGATGTTGGACGGCTGCGCGGTGGCGCGCTTGCCAAAGCTGGAGCCGCGATGGTTGGCGTGGCCTTCCAGGTCCAATGCGTTGCGCAATTGGCCGAGCACTTCGGTCTTGCCGGTGCCGGTCATGCCGCCAAGTAGCACAAAATCACACTGCGCAGTCGCCTGCTCCAGCGTTTCCAGCAGGAAAGTACGCATGGCCTTGTAGCCACCGCCGACTCGCGGGTACTCGATACCGGCTTCGGTCTTCAACCATTGCTGCACGATCTGCGAGCGCAGCCCCCCGCGGAAGCAGTACAAATAGCCCTCAGGGTTGGCCTTGGCAAACTGCGCCCACTGCTCAATACGCTCGGCCTTGATCGCCCCGGACACCAGTTCATGCCCCAGCACGATAGCGGCTTGCTGGCCTTGCTGTTTGTAACAGGTACCGACCCGCTGGCGCTCGTCGTCGGTCATCAGCGGCAGGTTGACCACACCGGGGAATGCGCCTTTGGTGAACTCGATCGGCGCGCGGGTATCCATCATTGGCCGGTCGTTGAGGAAGATGTCGCGGTAGTCGGTGATGTCAGTTGCCATCAAAACACCTCTACCGCGTGGGTCTGTCGCTCAACCAGTTCGCCGATGGGCTCAAGGCTCAGGCCCAGTTCGGCGGCCACGGTGTGGAATTCGGCGTCGCCTTCAGGGCTAACGGCAATCAGCAAGCCGCCGCTGGTTTGCGGATCGCACAGTACGCGCTTGTGCAGCTCCTGCAGGCGCCCGAGCTTGCTCGAATAACTGTCGAAGTTGCGCAAGGTGCCACCGGGCATGCAGCCCTGATCGAGGTAGTCCTCGATCCCGGCCAGGCGTGGGACCTTTTGGTATTCGATACGCGCCGTGAGCCCACTGCCGTCAGCCATTTCCACCAGGTGACCCAACAGACCGAAACCGGTGACATCGGTCATCGCGGTTACGCCGGCCAACTTGCCGAAACGGCTGCCAGGTTTGTTGAGCGTGCACATCCAGTCACGGGCCAGGCCGATATCCGCTTCGCGCAGCTTGCCCTTCTTTTCGGCGGTGGTCAGGATACCGATGCCCAGAGGCTTGGTCAGGTACAGCTTGCAGCCGGCAGTGGCGGTGTCGTTACGCTTCATGTGGCGTTTTTGCACGATGCCGGTGACGGCCAAGCCAAAGATCGGCTCCGGCGCATCGATGGAGTGCCCGCCGGCCAACGGAA
The DNA here is from genome assembly GCF_047943075.1 of Pseudomonas sp. NFX183. Taxonomy (NCBI): domain Bacteria; kingdom Pseudomonadati; phylum Pseudomonadota; class Gammaproteobacteria; order Pseudomonadales; family Pseudomonadaceae; genus Pseudomonas; species Pseudomonas sp. NFX183. Next base: position 6,403,269 of record NZ_CP181333.1, read on the forward strand.
TACCGGCGGCGTCGCACACCGAACGGCCGCCACGGATGACTTCGCGGGCAATTTCCGGCGCCAGTACATTCACCGGCCAACCCAGAATGGCGATGGCCATCAACGGGTCGCCGCCCATGGCGTAGATGTCGCTGATCGCGTTGGTGGCGGCGATACGGCCGAAGTCGAAGGGATCATCGACAATCGGCATGAAAAAATCAGTGGTGGAGACCACGCCGCGCTCGTCGTCGATGGCGTACACCGCCGCGTCGTCGCGCGAGGCATTGCCGACCCACAGGTTGGGGTCGAGGTTCTGCGCGCCGCTGCCGGCAAGGATCACCTCCAGCACCTGCGGTGAAATCTTGCAGCCGCAACCCGCGCCGTGGCTGTACTGGGTAAGGCGAATCGGCTCGTTCATGGTGGACCTCAAGGTAACAAGTGCGCGGATTCTATCAGACAGCAAAAAGCCGGCTGGGCGCTTGTGCGCTCAGCCGGCTTTGTGTGTTTCTGGCGTTACTGCCTCGCGGCGAGCAAACGCTGGTGGCGATTGCGTCGTGCGATGTTCAAACACTCAATCGCTGCCGAGAACGCCATGGCCGCATACACGTAGCCTTTTGGCACATGGGCGCCGAAGCCTTCGGCGATCAGCGTCATGCCGATCATGATCAAAAAGCCCAGGGCCAGCATGACCACAGTCGGGTTGTCGTTGATGAACTTGGCCAGCGGTTCGGCCGCCACCAGCATCACGATCACCGAAACCACCACCGCAATGATCATGATCGGCAAGTGCTCGGTCATGCCCACGGCGGTGATGATGCTGTCGATGGAGAACACCAGGTCGAGCAGCAGGATCTGGCCGATGGCCGCGGCAAAGCCAATGGTCACGGCATTGCTGACGGTTTCTTTCGCCTCCGGCTCCGGGTCCATGCTGTGATGGATTTCGGTGGTCGCCTTCCACACCAGGAACAGGCCACCGGCGATCAGGATCATGTCCTTCCACGAAAACGCCTGGCCGAAGATTTCGAACACCGGCGCCGTCAACTGCACGATAAACGCGATGGTACTCAACAGGCCCAAGCGCAGTACCAACGCCATGCTGATACCGATACGGCGTGCCTTGGCCCGATGCTTCTCGGGTAATTTGTTGGTGAGAATCGAGATAAAGATCAGGTTATCGATGCCCAGCACGATTTCCATCACGATCAAGGTGGCCAGCGCGATCCAGGCGGTGGGGCTGGCGGCCAGTTGTAAGAGGTAATCCATAGGTCAGTCCTGACGTTGTGCGGGAAATTAGGCTTCTTTGCTGCCCGATTCAGATTCTTTTTCGTTCTGTTCCTGGTTTTTTTCCGGGCTGATCAAGCCTTGCGTCGCTTCACTCAATGCCTGTTCGGCAGCCTTGTGGGTTTCATCGATGGCTTGCTTGGCAGATTCGGTGGCCTTGCCCAGCACTTGCTGGGCGCTCTTTTCAACCTGATCACAACCGCTGACCACTACCAATGAAAGCGCAAGCAACGATGCGGCGCCCAGGGAATTGAGTTTCATCATGTATTCCTCGTTAGAACCAGCGGGTCCAAATGGTGGCCCCTCGATAGCGAGGCATTCTATGCAGGCGGACAGTTCAGGAAAATTCGTATTTTTTTGACATATACTTCGTTTTTTACGAAGTGTAGACCGTGATGCTCAATTACCGACAACTGCATTACTTCTGGGTGGTGGCCAAGACCGGCAGCATCGTGCGCGCCTGTGAGCAATTGAACCTCACGCCGCAGACCATCAGCGGTCAGATCAGTCTGCTTGAGCAAACCTTCGGTATCGCGCTGTTTCAGCGCGTCGGGCGTCAGCTCGAACTCACTGAAGCCGGGCGCCGCGCCCTGCCCTACGCCGAGCAGATGTTCCAGACCGGTAATGAGCTGGAGGCGCTGTTGCGCGCAGAGCCCAACGAACAGCAGATCCTGTTCCGGGTCGGAGTCGCGGACGTGGTGCCTAAATCCATCGTGTACCGGCTGATCGCGCCGACCATGGAGCTGAGCGAGCCAATCCGCATCACCTGCCGCGAAGACAAACTCGACCGCCTGCTGGCCGACCTGGCGATCCAGCGCCTGGACCTGGTGATTTCCGACAGCCCCATGCCCACACACCTGGACATCAAGGGCTACAGCCAGAAGCTGGGCGAATGCGGTATCAGTTTTTTCGCCACCCAGGCATTGGCAGACAGGTATGGCGGCGATTTCCCACGAAGCTTGCAGGGCGCGCCGCTGTTGATTCCGGGAGCCGAGACGGTGGTGCGCAGCCGTTTGCAGCGCTGGTTTGCCGAGCAGCAGATCCAACCGAAGATCATCGGCGAGTTCGACGACAGCGCCTTGATGCAGGCATTCGGGCAATCCGGCAGCGGCATTTTTATTGCCCCCAGCGTGATTGCCGATGAGGTGGTGCGCCAGTATGGCGTGGCGCTGATCGGCCAGACCGATGCGGTCACCGAGTCGTTTTACGCGATCTCGGTGGAGCGTAAAATCAAGCACCCCGGCATTGTGGCGATTACCGAAGGGGCGAGACGCGAGCTGTTTACCGCCCTGCCCTGAGGGTTCAGGCGTTGGATGCGAGCGGCTGCTTGACGGTCATCAGCCACAGCGCCAGCAAGATCGACACCAGGATAAAACCGGACGCCGCAAAACCCAGGCTGCCAAGGCCAAAGGTGTCGATCACATGCCCGCCGACCATCGCGCCCATGCCGATCCCAAGGTTGGCGCCAGCGATATTCAACGACGCGGCAAACGCCGGGGCATGGGGCGCGGCCTTCATCAACCGCACATGGCTGACCAGGAACATCGCCGCCTGGGTCACGCCCCACACGGCCATCGCCGCCGCCAGGCCAATCGTTGAATGAATCGCCGGAACCAAGGCCACCATGCCGGCGATCATGAACCCGCAGAACACCATGGAGGCGATCAATGGGTGGCGATCCACCGCGCGCCCGCCCAGGGAGTTGCCGAGCAGGCCGACCGCGCCAAAGCCCATCAGGCACCAGCCCACCAGGGTGCCGTCGAACCCGGCCAGGCGCTCGAGGATATCGGCCAAGTAGGTGTAAGCAGTGAACATGCCGCTGAACACCAGGATCGACAACAAAATATGGCCCTGCATCACCGGGTTGCGCAGGATCTTGAACTGCGAGCGCAGGGTGACTTGATCGTTTTTCGGCTTAGTCACCGGCAAGTAGATAAACAGCAGCAAAGCCTTGGCCAACGCCACCACGGCGAGGATCGCGAACGCGGTGCGCCAGCCGAACATGTCCGAAATCAACGTGCCCACTGGAATGCCGAACACGGTGGCGCAGACGATGCCAAAGCCAATCTTTTCGATGGCGCGCCCGGCGTATTCCGGGCCGACGATATCCACTGCGGTTTCACTGGCCAGGGCCCAGAACACCGGCAGCCCCAACGCGGGGATCAACCGTGCCACTGCCATTACCCAAATATTCGGCGCCAGCGCGGCCACCGTATTGGCCACGCCAAACATGATCAGAATGCTGATGAACAGACGCTTGCGCCCAAAGCGCGCGAAGTACGCCGTAAGAAACGGACCAAACGCCGCCACGGTAAAGGCAAACAAGGTCACCAGCAGCCCGGCCTGGGAGACACTGACATCCAAGTCCCGGGCAATGGACGGCAACAGGCCGACGATAATGAATTCTGTGGTCAGCACGGTAAAGCCGGCGGCCGACAGCAGCAGGATGGGAAACAGCATGAAAACTCCAGAAACGACGACATCAACGACAGCCCGAAGGGCTCGCTGACGGATAGGAAAGGTGAGAGGCGGGAATGTTAACAGAGTATGTCGGGATTTAGCCAAGCCCCGCCGCCGCGGGTGACCGAATGCCGCATCGCACGGAACACTTTGTACAGCGTGCTAGACTCCGCGCCCCGCGTCCTACAGCCCGTTCTGCGTGCGCCGCTGTGCCTTCAAAAAAATAGAGACATGTGTTTATGACTGCTGCCCCTTCCCTGCTGCAACGACTGGCTCGCGTCAGCCTGGTCACGCAAATCATCCTCGGCCTGGTCGCCGGTATCCTTCTGGCGTTGTTCGCGCCAGAGGCGGCCAAGGCCACCGGTTTTATCGGCAAGGTGTTTGTCGCCGCGCTCAAGGCCGTGGCGCCGATTCTGGTCTTCGTGTTGGTGATGGCATCGATTGCCAGTCATAAACACGGCCAGGAAACCCATATCAAGCCGATCCTGTTTCTGTACCTGCTGGGCACGTTCGCTGCCGCCGTGGTCGCAGTGATTGCCAGCACGTTGTTCCCCTCGATGCTGGTGCTCGCCACCCACGATGCCAGCGTCAGTGCGCCCGGCGGCATCGGCGAGGTATTGCAAAGCCTGCTGCTCAGTGTGGTGGATAACCCGGTCAGCGCACTGATGAACGCCAACTTCATCGGCATTTTGGCCTGGGCCATCGGCATGGGCATCGCAATTCGTCACGCGGGTGAAACCACCCGCACCGTGCTGGAGGATTTGTCCAACGGCGTGACGCTGATCGTGCGCATGGTGATTCGCTTCGCACCGCTTGGCATCTTCGGCCTGGTGGCCTCAACCCTGGCCACCTCCGGCTTCGGCGCCCTGCTCGGCTACGTCCACCTGCTGATGGTGCTGATCGGCTGCATGCTGTTCGTGGCGCTGGTGGTCAATCCGGCCATCGTGTTCTGGAAACTGCGCCGCAACCCCTACCCGCTGGTGCTGATGTGCCTGCGTGAGAGCGGCATTACCGCTTTCTTCACCCGCAGTTCGGCGGCGAATATTCCGGTGAACCTGGCGCTGAGCAAACGCCTGGGCCTGCATGAAGACACCTACTCGGTGTCGATTCCGCTGGGCGCCACCATCAATATGGCCGGTGCGGCAATCACTATCACCGTGCTGACACTCGCAGCGGTTCACACCCTCGGCATTGCCGTCGACCTGCCGACCGCCGTGCTGCTCAGCGTGGTCGCGGCGATCTGTGCCTGTGGTGCGTCGGGTGTGGCCGGCGGCTCGCTGCTATTGATTCCACTGGCGTGCAGCCTGTTTGGTATTCCCAGCGAAGTTGCCATGCAGGTGGTGGCCGTCGGTTTCATCATCGGCGTGCTGCAGGATTCGGCGGAAACCGCGCTCAACTCGTCCACCGATGTGCTGTTTACTGCTGCGGCGTGCCTGGGCAAGGATGAGCAATTGGCTTAACTGTCAGGCATGAAAAAGCCCGGGGCGTTCGATCAAGAACAACCCCGGGCTTTTTTTATGGGCTTAGAAAGCGCCCATGTAATCACGCTTGCCCACTTCCACACCGTTATGACGCAGCAGAGCGTAAGCGGTAGTGACGTGGAAGAAGAACTGCGGCAGGCCGTAGGTCAGCAGGTAGGACTGGCCGCTGAAGCGCTTCTCTTTCGGCGTGCCTGGGCGGGTGATGATCTCGATGCCTTCCTTGCCGTCGATTTGCTCAGGCTTGATGGTGTCGACAAATGCCAGCACCTTGGCGATCAGTGCTTGCAGGTCGGCAAAGGTCACTTCGCTGTCTTCGTACTTCGGCACTTCGATCTCGGCCAGACGCGCGGAAACGCCTTTGGCGAAGTCGACAGCGATCTGGACCTGGCGCACTAGCTGGAACATGTCCGGAAACAGGCGCGCTTGCAGCAAGGCGTTTGGCTCGATGTTCTTGGCGGTGGCGTGGGCTTCGGCCTTGTTCAGCACATCGCTCAGGGCGTTGAGCATTTGCTTGAAGACCGGGATGGAGGCGGCGTACAGGGAAATAGTCATGACAGTCTCACGGTAATGGCAGGGTTTGGAACCAGCGGCGATTATAGACATGCCAGCCGCGCGTGCCGCTTGTCTTTTATTTTTTCAGGATTAGGCTAATGGGTTCACTGCATAGGGAAAGCGCGATGACCGCCGAGCACGACACCGAGACCCCTGAGCCGCGCCTGAACAGCACGGAAATCCGCATCCTGGGCTGCCTGATCGAAAAACAGGCGACCAACCCGGAAACCTACCCGCTGACCCTTAACGCCCTGGTGCTGGCGTGCAACCAGAAGACCAGCCGTGAACCGGTGACGAACCTCAGCCAGGGCCAGGTCGGCCAAAGCCTGCGCGCGCTGGAAGGCCAGGGTTTTACCCGCCTGGTGATGGGCAGCCGTGCCGACCGCTGGGAGCATCGCGTGGACAAGGCACTGGAGCTGGTGCCGGCCCAGGTGATCCTGATCGGGCTGCTGTTTCTGCGCGGGCCGCAGACGGTCAATGAACTGCTGACTCGCAGCGGGCGCATGCATGACTTTGAAGACGCCGAGCAAGTCGTACACCAGCTGGAGCGTTTGATTGCGCGCGGGCTGGCGGTGCTGGTGCCGCGTCAGGCCGGGCAGCGGGAAGACCGTTATACCCATGCGCTGGGGGATCCGGCGGATATCGAGGTGATTCTGGCGGCACGGGGGACTCCGGTGGAGCGGTCGACGGGGGCGGTTTCTCTGGATCGTATCGAAGAGCTTGAATCCAGAATCGCAGCGCTTGAAGAACGCCTGGCACAACTGGAACAGGCATAACTCGCTCCCACATTAGCTCCAGTGGTTTTCAGGCTCGGGCGAAGGCCACTGCGGCTTGAAACTGTTCATCCGTGGGCCGCACGCCGGTGTACAGCACAAATTGCTCCAACGCCTGGATCGCGATCACTTCGAGGCCGGTAATCACTCGCTTGCCTTTGGCTCGACCGCGCACGATCAGCGGCGTTTCGGCGGGAATCGCCACGACATCGAAGACGGTATCGGCGGCATCCACAGCTTCTGCTTCAAACGCCAGTTGATCCGCCTCTGCCCCACCGGTCATGCCGATCGGTGTCACGTTGACCAACATCTGCGGGCGCAAGTCACCCAGCTCTGCCTGCCATTCATACCCCAGGCTTTGGGCCAGGGCCCGACCGGCCGCTTCGTTACGCGCCACAATCACGCCATGGGCGTAACCACCGTCGCGCAAGGCACTGGCAACGGCCTTGGCCATTCCGCCGCTGCCGCGCAGGGCAAAGGTGGATTCCTTCGGTACCGCGTGCTTTTTCAGCAGTTGTTCGACGGCGATGTAGTCGGTGTTGTAGGCCTTGAGATGGCCGTCGGTGTTGACGATGGTGTTGAGGGAGGCAATGGCTTTGACCGAGTCGTCGAGCTCATCGACCAACGCAAGGCTGGCCTCCTTGAATGGCATGGAAACGCCGCAACCGCGAACGCCCAGTGCGCGTATACCGCCGATCGCGCCGGGTAAATCCTGGCTGCTGAAGGCCTTATAGTAGAAGTTCAGACCCAATTGTTCATACAGATGGTTATGGAAACGCAAGCCAAAATTCCCGGGACGCGCCGACAATGACATGCACAGTTGGGTGTCCTTGTTGGGGTGCATCTGCATGGAAAACTCCTTTGAGTAAGCAATTGGGTACAGACCTTACACAACCTTTACCTATCGGCTGTGCTGTTTTTCAGAAATACGTTGTCTTAAAAGTATCCCCGCGACAATCCTTGAGTCTATTGATTGCAGACCACAAGCGCAGGGGCTAACCGAGGAATGACCATGATCCGTAAAATCCCCAAAATCGCCTTGCTTATCGGCGCACTCGCTATGGCAGGCCAAGCCTCCGCCCACGGTGGTGGTTGGGGTGGCCCGGCCGTATTGGGTGCTTTAGTCGGCGCAGCCGTTGTCGGCTCGGTGGTTGCCAGCCAATCCCAGCCGGTCTATGTGCAGCAACCGGTTTACGTTCAGCCGCAACCGGTGTATGCCGCGCCTCCTCCGGTCTACTACGCTCCGCCACCACCGGTGTATGTGCAACAGCAGGTTTATTATCGCCCGGCGCCGGTTTATTACGGCCCACCACGCGGTTACTACGGCCCTCCCCATGGCTATTACGGCCGCGGCTGGTAACACGCAATTAACATCCCAGGATCAGGCCCCGCTTACACGCGGGGCCTTTTTTTTGCCTCAAAGGTCCAAATTTACCCTGCAAAGGTCGCTGTGAGGACAATGCTCGAGGCGTAATCGCACATCATTATGGCTAATGTCTACTTGCTCGAACCAGGCTTGCGCTGTCATGTTTGTGTCACCAAGCCCTCTCACTATTGATTCTGTCCAGCCAATAACAATTAAGGACGACTGACCATGCCCACGCAAAACCCGCACCGCACCGCCGGCCTGTGCACGTCCAGCAAGGTCTACAGCGCACTCACAGAGCTCAAGCACCTTGAAGGCCATCGCAGCGCGAAGTTCCTGGCGTTGTTGGCGGAAAACCTGGTGCATAAGGGGCTGCTCAGTGAGCAGGAAGTGGTGATCATGCTTGATCAAGTGGTGGATTGACGTCTTGTGTTGATGACGACTATCGAGCCGGTTGATTTTTCCTTCGGCCCGCAGCGCCGTAAGGTGGCCTCCATAGCAATTGGAGGTCTCTATGCCCACTGTTCAGATCATGTCCGTTATCGGCAGCGCCGTTCCCGCCCCTCTTCGCAAGCTGGGGCTGCTGGCTTGCTGGTACCTGGTGCGCGATGGCGAGCCCATCAGCGGCCCCCTCACGTCGTTATCGGCCGCCGAAAAGCAGCTTCAACAGGCGTCGAGCTTCAGGCTGCACGCCTGAAGCTCGCCGTCTGTAACGGCTAAGGCAGCGGCAGCTTAACCCGCGGTTTGCTTTCGACAAACAGCGCCCAGCTCGACATAAACAACGCCGCCACCAGCGGCCCGATCACAAACCCGTTCAGGCCAAACACCGACAGCCCGCCCAGGGTCGAGATCAGGATCAGGTAATCCGGCATCTTGGTGTCCTTGCCCACCAGGATCGGGCGCAGCACGTTGTCCACCAAGCCGATCACGAAGACGCCGAACACCGCCAGCACCACGCCCTGCCAGATCGAACCGCTCAACAGGAAGTAGATGGCCACCGGGCCCCACACAATCCCCGCCCCTACGGCTGGCAGCAGCGACAGAAACGCCATCAACACCGCCCAGAGCAACGCGCTGGGAATATCCAGAAACCAGAAAATCAAACCGCCCAGCGCACCTTGGGTCACGGCCACCAGCACGTTGCCTTTGACCGTGGCCCGCACCACGCGATTGAACTTGAGCTGCAAACGGCGTTTTTGCGGCTCGGCCAGCGGCACCGCCGTGCGCACTTTGCGCACCAGCTCCGGACCGTCGCGCAGCAGAAAAAACAGCAGATACAGCATGATGAAAAAGCTCACCAGGAAATCAAACGTGCCCTGGCCAAAGCTGAACGCCTGGGTCGCAAAGAACTGGCTGCCCTGCATTGCACTCTTGACGATCTTTTCGCGCAGGCCTTCGAGGTTGCCCATGCCAAAACGGTCCAGCAGGTGCTGGAAGTATGGCGGCAGGACGTTCTTGAATTGCTCGATATACCCGGCCACGTCCAACTTGCCGCTTTCGATATTTTTGTACAGGGTCGCGCCCTCTTGCACCAGCAGCACGCTGGTAATGATCACCGGCAAAATCGCAATGATCAGGCACACCGTCAGCGTCGCCAGGGACGTCAGGTTGCGGTTCCAGCTGAACCGCTGTTGCAGGCGCCGCTGCATCGGGGCAAAGATAATGCCGAGGATCACCGCCCAGAACACCGCACCGTAGAACGGCAGCAATATCCAGATAAAAGCGATGGTCACCAGGGCCAGCAGCAACAGCAGGGTTTTGAATTGCAGGTTGGTTTGATTCATGTCCGGTCCATGTCAGAAAAGCCAAGGCCCCGTGCAGGCCCTGTTGCTTAGTCCGCTGCGAATGCTGGGAGTGCCATCGTTTATCGCACAAGCATAGACCGCATCACTCATTGCCCGGGAGCCTGCGCCTTTGCTTCACTCAACAGCGTCTGAATCATCTGCTCCTGAGCGTCCTAGCGGCCTTCGCCGAAGTGGCTGTGGGGATGCACCATTGGAATCCCCCGACTTATCGCGCCTATGTCGAAACCCACCTGCCGATACACCACGATACAAAATCAACAAAGGACGATCTGGATCAATAAATCCCAGATCAAGCTCCACTACCATCGCGACCTTTTGCGACGCGACCCCATGCCATCTGTCATCGCCCCCGAACTGCTCGCCCCCGCCGGCACCCTGAAAAACATGCGCTACGCCTTCGCTTACGGCGCCGATGCGGTCTACGCCGGCCAGCCGCGTTACAGCCTGCGTGTGCGCAACAATGAATTCGACCACGCCAACCTGGCGCTCGGCATCCAGGAGGCCCACACGCAGGGCAAACGCTTCTACGTGGTGGTGAACATCGCGCCGCACAACGCCAAGCTGAAAACCTTCCTCAAGGACCTCGCCCCCGTGATCGGCATGGGCCCGGATGCGCTGATCATGTCCGACCCTGGGCTGATCATGCTGGTGCGCCGGCATTTTCCGCAGATGCCCATTCATCTGTCGGTGCAGGCCAACACGGTGAACTGGGCCAGCGTCGAGTTCTGGCAGCAACAAGGCATCAGCCGGGTGATTCTGTCGCGCGAGCTGTCACTGGAAGAGATCGACGAAATCCGCCAACACGTGCCGACCATGGAGCTGGAAGTGTTCGTGCACGGCGCCCTGTGCATGGCCTATTCCGGGCGCTGCCTGCTGTCGGGCTACCTGAACAAGCGCGACGCTAACCAAGGCACCTGCACCAACGCGTGTCGCTGGAAGTATCAGGCCACGCCGGCGGTGGAAAACGCCACGGGCGACATTGTCCAGACATTCCAGCCAACCCTGGGCATCGGCGCGCCCACCGATCAAGTGTTCCTGCTGCAGGAAGCTAATCGCCCGGATGAGCAAATGCCCGCGTTCGAGGATGAACACGGCACGTACATCATGAACGCCAAGGACCTGCGCGCGGTGCAGCACGTGGAGCGCCTGACCCACATGGGCGTGCATTCGCTGAAGATTGAAGGCCGCACCAAATCGCACTTCTACTGCGCACGCACCACCCAGGTGTATCGCCAGGCCATCGACGATGCGGTGGCCGGTCGCGCCTTTGACCGGCGGCTGATGACCAATTTGGAATCACTCGCCCAGCGCGGCTACACCGAAGGTTTCCTGCGCCGCCACGTGCATGACGAGTACCAGAATTACCAGCGCGGCAGCTCGGTGTCGGAACGGCAGCAGTTTGTCGGGGAGTTGACCGGCGAGCGCCGTGGCGAGCTGGCCGAGGTCAAGGTGAAGAACCGCTTTGCCGTGGGCAATCATCTGGAATTGATGACGCCCGCCGGGAATTTTCACTTCGACCTGGCCGTGCTGCACAACGCCAAGGGTGAAGCCATTGAGGTCGCGCCGGGCGACGGGCACACCGTGTATGTGCCGCTCCCGGCCGCAATGGACCTGCGTTTCGGCCTGCTGATGCGCGACCTCTAACGCGTCGCCACGCAGAATACGCATCTAGCGGCCTTTGATGAACATCGGATAACCATCGCCCAACGCTTGGCTGACGTCCCGGCACACGCCATCGATCACCGTGGCGGCGGCCCCGCGTGTGAGAGGTATATTCGTATGTACGTCAGTTAAACATCGGTTAAACCCATGAAAGATCAGATCCTGAACTGACCGACCAACTGCCCCAGGCGCTGGCCCAAATCCGCCAGGCTGCGAGAGGTCTGGGCGCCCAGTTGGGTTTCATCAGCCACACTGTCGACCGCCACGGCGATCTGATGCACGCTGCGGTTGATCTCTTCGGCCACGGCAGTTTGCTCTTCGGCGGCGCTGGCAATCTGCGCGTTCATCGAGTTGATGGTGCCGATCAGCTGCGCCATGGTGTCCAGTGAGGCGCCGGCCTGGTTGGCCTGGGCCGAGGTGCCGTCGCCGGCATCGCTGGAACGGCGCATCGCGTCCACGGCGGCTTCGGTACCTTTTTGCAGGCGGTCGATCATGCCCTGAATTTCCTGAGTGCTGGTTTGAGTGCGGCTGGCCAACGCTCGCACTTCATCGGCGACCACCGCAAAACCACGCCCGGCCTCGCCTGCCCGCGCGGCTTCGATGGCGGCGTTGAGCGCCAGCAGGTTGGTCTGTTCGGCAATCGAACGGATCACGCCCAGCACGCTGACAATCGACGACACGTCCTGTTGCAAGCTGTCGAGCGATACACCACTGCTGCGGATGTCATTCACCAGCGCATGAATCTGCGCGATGCTGCCGTCCACCACGCGCTTGGCGGCCTGGCCCTCGGCGTCGGTCTGTTGCGCGGCGACGGCGGCGCCCTGAGCGCTGCGCGCAACTTCATGGGCGGCGGAGGACATCTGATTAATAGCGGTGGCCACTTGGTCCGTTTCGTGACGCTGGCGCTCCATCGCGGTTTCCGAGCGCTGGGCTTGCTCGGACACCTGCCCGACCAACCCGGTGAGTTGCGAGGTCATCTCGGTGATCTGGCGGACCAGGCCGTGGATCTTGTCGACAAAGCGGTTGAACGCACCCGCCAGATCGCCCAGTTCATCCTGGCTGGTGATGGCCAGGCGGCGGGTCAAGTCGCCCTCGCCCGCCGCGATATCGTCGAGGTTGGCTTTCATCAAGTTCAACGGACGCAGGATGGTATTGGCGGTCACCATGCCCACGGCGGCAATCACCAACAGCACCACCACGGCCACACCGAGGATGCTCAGCAGCACGCCTTCCATGCGTTTCTCGACCTTGGCCTCAACCACGGCCACCTGGGCTTCGATGCCGTCGAGGTTGACCGAGGTGCCAATCACCATGTCCCACTTGGGCAGGTATTCGGTGTAGCCAAGCTTGGGCACCAACTCGGTCTGCCCCGGCTGGGTCGAGCTGTATTGCAGGTAGTGGGTGCCGTCCTTGCCGACCTTGACCAGGTCGCGGTTCACGTAGACGCCGTTGGGGTCGCGGTTGTCCTTGAAGCTTTTGCCCACGCCGTCGGGGCTGTTGCCCTTGAACAGGCGGATGGTCTCGGAGTCGTAGCCGAAGAAGTAGCCGTCCTTGCCGTAGCGGGTGTTGGACAGCAACTTGACCACCTCGGCCCGCGCGGCGGTGTCGCCAGGGGCGGCGGCGTCGTAGAGCGGTTTGATGGTGGTCATGGCCACCTCGACATAACTTTGCAGGGTGGCCTTGGCGTCGTTGAGCAGGCGCTGGCGGGTTTCATCCACCTCGTTGCGTGCCTGGCCCTGGAGGATCCACACGGTGGTCAGGCTGATGACCACGGCAAACAGCAACACCGGCACGACGGCGAGGGACAGGACTTTGGCCTTCAGGCTCAGACGCATGGCTTTTCTCTCTTATTAGTGGCGACTTGGAGAGGCTATCGGCCAATTGCAACGGATCTGTAGGCCACTGGATACCCGTGGCGCGGGAGGTGTTTCAAATCATCAAAGGGTCATCGCAGCGAGCCAGCCGAATGCCAGCAACGGGATGTTGTAGTGCAGGAACGTCGGCACCACGGTGTCCCAGATATGGTGGTGCTGGCCTTCGATGTTCAGGCCGGAAGTCGGGCCGAGGGTCGAGTCCGAAGCCGGTGAGCCCGCATCGCCCAAGGCGCCTGCGGTGCCGACGATGCACACAATCGCCAACGGGCTGAAGCCCAGTTGCACACACAGCGGCACAAAAATCGCGGCGAGGATCGGCACCGTGGAAAACGACGAGCCGATGCCCATGGTCACCAGCAGCCCCACCAGCAACATCAGCAACGCGCCCACCCCTCGGCTATGGCCGATGAACGCCGCCGAGGTTTCTACCAGCGAACGCACGTCACCCGTGGCCTTGAGCACTTCGGCAAACCCCGAGGAGGCGATCATGATGAAGCCGATCATGGCCATCATCTTCATGCCTTCGGTGAACAGGTCGTCGGTTTCGCGCCAGCGCACGATGCCCGACACCGAAAAGATCAGGAACCCGGCCAGGGCGCCAATGATCATCGAGTCCAGCCACAGCTGAATGATGAACGCCGAGGCAATCGCCAGCCCGGCCACCAGCAGGGTCAGCGGGTTGTACTGCACGGCCACTTGCTCGACGCGCTCGATTTTTTCCAGGTCGTACACGCGCCTTTTGCGATAGCTGACAAACACTGCCACCAGCAGGCCAACCACCATGCCCAGCGCTGGCAAGCCCATGGCGTGGGTGACGTTGACCTGGCTGATGTCGACGCCGCTCTTGGCCACGTTGGCCAGCAGAATCTGGTTGAGGAAGATGTTGCCGAAACCCACCGGCAGGAACATATACGGCGTGATCAGGCCGAAGGTCATCACACAGGCGATCAGGCGGCGGTCCAATTGCAGCTTGGTCAGCACGTACAACAACGGCGGCACCAGCAGCGGAATAAACGCGATGTGGATCGGCAGGATGTTCTGCGAGGCAATCGCCACGACCCACAACAGACCGATCAGCAACCATTTGACGTGGCTGCCGCCGGTGGCTTCCTGACGATCGACCAGCATCAGCGCCTTGTCTGCCAGGGCATGGGCCAGGCCGGACTTGGCAATCGCCACCGCGAAAGCGCCGAGCAAGGCGTAAGACAACGCCACGGTCGCCCCGCCGCCCAAGCCGCCGTTGAAGGCCTTGAGCGTGGCTTCGATGCCCAGGCCACCGGTCAAGCCACCCACCAGGGCGCCGACGATGATGGCTATGACCACATGCACGCGGGACAAGCTGAGCACCAGCATGGTGCCGACCGCGGCGATGACTGCGTTAATCATGATTACCTCAAGACAGAAACATAAAAAACAGGCATGCCCGCGCCCGGGCGGCCATGGGGTTGGCTGCCAGCGTGCAGGCTTGAAGAGGTCTTATTAGAGGGCGCGCACTTTGCAGCAGGCGGGCGCGCATGTCAAAAAACGGCGTCGTTTTCAGCGCTCAATTGAACGTTTAAATAATAAAGAAGCATCAAAAGCGGCCGATACAGAGGCTCTCTGTGTTTTCAGGTTAAGGATGCTCCTCGATGTTCCTCAGACAGCTCTCCATTCAATGGAAAATCACCCTGCTCGCCGGCCTTTGCCTGCTGGGGATCGTGACCCTGCTGGTGGGTCTGTCGCTGTATCGCATGGAGCACAGCTCGCAGCAGGTCAAAGCCTCGAGCATGCAGATGCTCGACGAGTCCGCCCAGGCGCGCATCGAGGCCCAGGGTGAAGTGCAGGCGCTGGGCATTCGCCAGCAATTCATGGACGCCTACCAGTACGGCCATGGTTTTGCCCGTCAGGTACTGTTTTTGCGCGAACAGGCGGAAAAACGCTTCCTCGACGCCTTCGACACCCGCGAAGACCTGACCCGCCAGGTCAAGGCCGCGCTGCAGGCCAACCCGGACCTGCTCGGGTTGTCGCTGGTGTTTGAAGCCAATGCGCTGGACGGCAAGGATGAGCTGTTCGCCAATCAGGCGGAACTGGGCAGCAATGACAAAGGCCGTTTTGCCCTGTACTGGTCGCAACCGACGCCAGGCAAATTGACCTCCATGTCACTGCCCGAAAGCGACATGTCCGACACCAGCGTCGGCCCCAGCGGCGAGAAAGCCAACGCCTGGTTCACCTGCCCGCGCACCACCCTGAAACCTTGCGTGATCGAGCCGTACTTTTATGTGATCGACGGGCAAAACGTGCTGATGACCAGCATCGTGTTTCCGCTGATGGTCAACGGCAAAGTCATCGCCTCGCTGTCGGTGGACATCAACCTCAACAGCCTGCAGGCCGTGAGCCAGCAGGCCAGCCAGAAGCTGTATGACGGCCAGACGCAAGTCAGCATCCTCAGCCCCACCGGTTTGCTCGCCGGCTACAGCCCGGATGCGAGCAAACTCAGCCAGCGCCTGGATAAAGTCGACACGGCCAGCGGCGCGCAATTGATCAACGCGCTGGCGGCCAGTACGCAAATCCGCAGCGTGCGCAACAACCATCAACTCAAGGTATTGGCGCCGTTCGCACCGATTCCCGGCGGCAAGCCATGGGGTGTGTTGCTGGATGTGCCGGAAAAAGTCCTGGTGGGCCCCGCCGAAGCGCTCAAGGCGCAACTGGATGCCGACAACACCCGCGGCACCCTGCTGGAACTGAGCCTGGGCCTGCTCGCCGCCGTGGTCGGCTTGATGCTGGTGTGGCTGATGGCGCGCAGCGTGACCCGGCCAATCCTTGGCGTGGCGCGCATGCTGGAAGACATCGCCAGCGGCGAAGGCGACCTGACCCGTCGCCTGGCCTACGACAAGCAGGATGAACTGGGCCAACTGGCCGGCTGGTTCAACCGCTTCCTCGACAAACTGCAACCGATCATTGCCCAGGTCAAACGCTCAGTGCAGGACGCCCGCGGCACGGCCGACCAATCCGCCGCAATTGCCACTGAGACCAGCGCCGGCATGGAACAGCAATACCGCCAGGTGGATCAGGTGGCCACCGCCTCCCACGAAATGAGCGCCACTGCCCAGGACGTGGCCCGCAGCGCCGCCCAAGCCGCACAAGCCGCGCGCGACGCCGACCAGGCCACCCGCGAAGGCTTGACCGTGATCGACCGCACGACCACCAACATCGGGCACCTGGCGGCGGACATGAGCACCGCCATGGCTCAGGTCGAAGGCTTGGCGGCCAATAGCGAGAAAATTGGTTCGGTGCTGGAAGTGATTCGAGGCATTGCCGAGCAAACCAACCTGCTGGCACTCAACGCCGCCATCGAAGCCGCGCGCGCGGGTGAGGCCGGCCGTGGATTTGCCGTGGTCGCCGACGAAGTACGCAACCTGGCACGGCGCACCCAGGAATCGGTGGAAGAAACCCGTGTGGTGATCGAACTGCTGCAAAACGGCACCACCGATGTGGTCGGCTCCATGGGCAACAGCTATCGCCAGGCCCAGGGCAGTGTCGAGCAGGTCGGCCAGGCGGTCACCGCGCTGCGCCAGATTGGCGAGGCAGTCACGGTGATCAGCGACATGAACCTGCAAATCGCCAGCGCCGCCGAAGAGCAAAGCGCGGTGGCCGAGGAGATCAACAGCAACGTGGCGACGATCCGGGATGTGACCGAGTCGCTGTCGGAGCAGGCAAATGAATCGGCGCGAGTGAGCCAAGCGCTGAACAGCCTGGCGAATCAGCAGCAGGGGTTGATGGATCAATTTCGGGTGTAACTGACCTGCACAAACCCTGACCCTTGTGGAGATCCAAATGTGGGAGCGGGCTTGCTCGCGAATGCAGTGTGTCAGTTGCCAAGTCAGCTGGCTGACACACAGCCTTCGCGAGCAAGCCCGCTCCCACATTTTATATTTTGTGGTCTATCAGGCCTGTCGTTTGGGCAATTCGATCAGCACCCTTAAGCCACCCAACTCACTCTCCTGCAACTGCAACACCCCGCCCCACACCTCGACGATATCCCGCACGATCCCCAGCCCCAGGCCATGGCCGTCGATCTGCTCATCCAGGCGCGTGCCCCGGCTGAACACTTGGTCGCGCTGACTCTGCGGAATGCCCGGCCCGTCATCTTCAACGGCCAGCAAATAGCTCTGCGGCGTTTCGCTGATGCTCAAGCGTATTTCCGCATCCGCCCATTTGCAGGCGTTGTCCAGCAGGTTGCCGAGCAGTTCCAGCAGGTCTTCGCGGTCCCAGGGCAATTGCAGGCCGGGCGTGACGTGGTAACTCAAGTCCAGGTGTTCACCGTGGATCATGTTCAATGTGGCGAGCAGGCCCGGCAGCTCCTTTTCGCAGTCGAACAAGGCACCCGGCAGGGTTTCACCGGCAAGGCGTGCGCGATTGAGTTCGCGATTCAGGCGTTGCTGCACTTGCTCCAGCTGTTCGCGCAAGAGCTTGCCCAGTTCGGGATGGGCCTTGAGCTGTTCACTGGAAGCCACGCTTAAAAGCACGGCCAACGGTGTTTTCAGCGCATGCCCCAAGTTGCCCAACGCGTTGCGCGAACGCTTGAGGCTGTCTTCGGTGTGAGCCAGCAGGTGGTTGATCTGCGCCACCAGTGGTTCCAGTTCCAGCGGCACTTGAGTGTCGAGCTGTGAGCGCTGGCCTTGTTGCAGTTGAGCGATCTGTTCGCGGGCGGTTTCCAGCGGGCGCAAGGCGCGGCGCACCGTGACCCGTTGCAGGACCAGCACCAGCAGCAATGCCGCAAGGCCCATCACCAGGCCGATCTGACGCATCAGACGGAAACTTTCCCGCACTGGCGTGTAGTCCTGGGCCACGCTGATGGAAATCGACTGGCCAAAACGCTTGTAGTCCGAGCGCAACACCAGCAGTTGCTGGCCTTCCGGGCCCAGCTGCAGGTTGCCCTTGAGCCCGGCTTCCGGCAGCCGGGGCAACTCCTGGTCCCACAACGAACGGGAACGCCAGTGAATGTCGGCAAAATCGATACGGAAATAATGCCCGGAAAACGGCCGCTGATAGGCCGGCGACAAACGTTGTTCATCCAGTTGCACACCGTTCGGCCCGCGCACCAGCGCCACCAGCAGGTTTTCGCTGTCGTTGCGCAATCCCGCTTCCAGGTAGCGCTGCAAGCCGGCCTCGAACAACCACAGGCTGGTTTGCGCCAATACCACGCCGACAACCACCATCACGCTGATCAGCCCCAGGCTCAGGCGCCGCTGAATCGACCTCATGCAGGGCTGGCGCCAAAGCGGTAACCCTGGCCGCGCCGGGTCTCAATCACGCTACGGCCCAGCTTGCGACGCAGGTGGTTGACGTGAACTTCCAGCACGTTGGAGTCGCGCTCGGTCTCGCCGTCATAAAGATGCTCGGCCAAGTGGCTTTTCGACAGGATCTGTTCCGGGTGCAGCATGAAGTAGCGCAGCAGGCGAAATTCGGCGGCGGTCAGCTGGATTTCTTCGCCGTCGCGCAGTACACACTGGCGGCCTTCATCCAGGTGCAACCCGGCGGCTTGCAAGGTGGGCTGGTTGGCGTGGCCATGGGAGCGGCGCAACAACGCCTGGACACGCAAGTGCAGTTCTTCGGGGTGAAAGGGTTTGCTCAGGTAATCGTCGGCACCGGCCTTGAGCCCCTCGATGCGTTCGGCCCAGGAGTCGCGCGCGGTGAGAACCAGCACTGGCGTGGCCAGGGCGGCTGCGCGCCATTGCGCCAACACGTCCAACCCCGGCAGGCCGGGCAAGCCCAGGTCAAGAATGATCAGGTCATAGGGTTCGCTGCGGCCCTGATAGGCGGCATCGCGACCATCGGCCAGCCAGTCGACGGCATAGCCCTGGCGCTGCAGGCCGGCCAGCAGTTCATCGGCCAGGGGAACGTTGTCTTCCACCAGAAGCAGGCGCATCAGTCGTCTTCCTTATCTTTGAGCAGCACGCCGTTGGTGGCATCCAGCTTGATCTCGCGCACCACGCCTTCGGTGGTCACCAGCTCCACTTCATAGGCATATTGGCCGTGTTTTTTTTCAAGCTCGGCTTCCAGCAACCGGGAGCCGGGGTAACGCGCCATGGCCTGTTGCAACAGTTGCTCCAGCGGCAGGATCACGCCCTGCTGGCGCAGTGCCAAGGCTTCATCCTGATTGAGGTCGCGGGCCGCCAGGCTGGAACAAAAAGCCAGGAGCACCAGCACCATCAAACCGCTGGCGCGTCGATATACCTTCATTACGTTTCCTGATGATTCTTGAGCACGTGCCCGCTGAGCGCGTCCAATTCGACTTCCCACTCGATGCCGTCGGCATCTTCCAGTTCGACTTGGTACAAGTACTTGCCGTAGGCCTCGTCCAGGTCGGTGTCCAGCAGGGTCGAACCCGGGTGCAGTGCCAGGGCCGTGGCTTCCAGCTGATCAAAGGCGACAATTGTAACAGTGCCAGGCACTGTCAGTGGCTTGTCAGGGTCCACTGCCCGGGCCTGCGCCGAGGTGCAGGCGATGATACCGGCGGCGACCAGCGCTGTGAGGCGCTTCATGGCAAATCTCCGTTTCAGGATGTTTTTCCTACGCAGGCCAACGTACCCGCTGCAACTTAACTGAAACTGAATTGCCACCATGGCATTTTTCAATCGTCCTCTTTACCCATCACCCACGAGTTTTCCTATACTGCCCCGCTCGCTTGAAAAGAGACTGGTATGACAGCCATCCACATCAAATTCCCCGCGTTGACGCTCAAGGCCGGTAAACGCGCCTTTGCGCGCATTCGCGAACAAGGCCTCAAACCTGCGGACGTCGGTATCCTGCCCGGCGCGGCCGGCGGTCCCAAGGCACTGGGCATCCAGGGCCTGGACCTGGCCTTGTTCGGCGACTGGCTGCCGCGCGCGCCACGCGAGCGTGCGCTGATCGGCGCCTCCATCGGCTCCTGGCGGTTTGCCAGCGCCTGCCTGCCCGACCCGGTGCAAGGCTTGCTCGACCTCGGCCGCCTGTACAACGAACAACGCTTTGCCAAGGGCGTGACCATGGCCGAGGTCAGCCGCAGCTGCCAGCGCATGCTCGATGACCTGCTCGCAGGCCGCGACGCGCGGGTGCTGGACAACCCCGACTATCGCCTGAACATCATGGTGGTCAAAAGCCACGGCCTGCTCGCCGATGACCATCGCGGTCGGCTCGGTCTGGGCCTGTCGTCGGTCATTGCCGACAACCTGCGCGGCCGTGCGCGGCTGGCGCGGCACTTCGAACGGCTGATCATCCACGACCCGCGCCAGGCGCCGCCGGTGCATCCGCTGAAAGACTTCCCGTCGCGTTTCCTCGACCTGGACCTGCGCAACTTGCGCCAGGCGCTGCTGGCGTCCGGCTCGATCCCCATGGTGATGCAAGGCGTACGCGACCTGCCCGGCGCGGGCGCCGGCACTTACCGCGATGGCGGCCTGCTCGACTATCACCTCGACCTGCCCTACCACGGCGATGACATCGTGCTGTACCCGCACTTCACCGACCGGGTCATCCCCGGCTGGTTCGACAAGGGCCTGCCGTGGCGGCGCAGTAATCAACAGGGTTTGCAGGATGTGTTGCTGCTGGCCCCGTCCAGGGACTACCTCGCCCGCCTGCCCCACGGCAAACTGCCAGACCGCAGCGACTTCAAGCGCTTCATGGGCGATGACCCGAGCCGCAACAAGTACTGGCAAACCGCAATGAGCGAGAGCCGACGGTTAGGCGATGAGTTCCTCGACCTGGCGGATAAAGGCACATTGGGCGAGCACTTGCTGGCGCTATGACCAAGCGGTATGCGCGGCGAAGGATCAAGCTGTTAAACTCGCCGCCTGCCAGATACCTGACCGAGCTGAAAATACTGTGGAAATCTTCAAAGATTCCACGGTAGCCTCCCACCTGAAACCGTCCCTTCCCAACTCCCTCCGAACTACCCAACAAACAAAAGCATTTCAGTATCACCGCGTACCACGCGATACCTTCCCATTGCCATTTAGTTAGTACATCATCCAGTACATCAGAAATAATTTTGAGAGGATGTACTAGTGGCACTCACGGACACAGCAGCCAGACAGGCCAAGCCTAAGGAAAAGGCGTACACCCTCCCCGATTCTTTGGGTCTTTCGCTTTACGTCGCAAATAGCGGGATAAAAAGCTGGCACTTCCGCTTCACATGGCTTGGAAAACAGGCAAGGATTTCTTTTGGAACATACCCGGAAACGGGCCTGAAGGACGCACGCTCTCGAAGAGACGAGGCGCGGGAAGATATTGCGAGGGGTGTGGATCCGCGCGAATCGAGGAAGGAGAAGAAGGCAGGACTGATTGAGGCTGGCGGGCGAACTTTCCGCCGAGTGTATGACGAGTGGCTGGCATTCAGGAAAGGCAGCATATCGCCGGGCACCTATCGCATCATCAGCAACTTGATGGAGCTGGACGTACTTCCAACATTTGGTGGGCGTCAGATCGACACCATCAAGCGCGCAGACGTGATCGGTCTGATACGGCGTATAGAAAAGCGCGGGTCCATAGTCACGGCGGTAAAAGTCCGGCAGAGGATGGGCCAAGTGTTCAGCTATGCGATCGCCACCGGACTGATCGAATCGAACCCTACGGCTGAGATGCACGCCGTTACCGAGAAAGGCGCCCAGAATCGGCCGCATCCATTCTTGCCTTTCAGCGAACTACCAAAGACTATCGCCACCATTCAGCAGTGCGTGTCAGGCCACCAGCTACGGTCGGCAATTATGCTGATGATCTACACCGCATCGCGCCCCGGCGAAGTAAGGCATGCCGAATGGTCTGAAATTGATCTCGATGCGGCGATCTGGACGACCCCGGCGGCGAAGATGAAGGCTCGACGCGAGCATGCCGTGCCATTGCCGACCCAGGCCGTAGATTTGCTAAAAAGTATGCTCCCGGTCACCGGCGGACTTCGCTACGTGTTCACCAACCGCAGCGACCCGACAGCACCGATCGGCACAAACTACGCCAATAACGTTATGGAGTTGTGCGGTCTCACTGGAAAGCAGTCGCCTCATGGCTTCCGGCACTTGTTCTCGACCGAGATGAACGGTCGTGGCTACAACCGTGATTGGGTTGAAAGGCAGCTCGCCCACGCTGACAGCAGCTTTATCCGTGACGTGTACAACCATGCCGCGTACCTCGAGCAGCGTCGCGAAATGATGCAGGAGTGGGCAGACCTCGTATCGGCGGGCCTATCTGGGGAATAGCCTACAGCTCGTCGCCTAAAATCGCGCCAAGCTCAAACCTCGATTACTGTACGCACATACAGTACTAGAGTTCGCTCCCACAATGAACATCGACGAAGACACCTCGACGTGGCTCGGATGCCCTACGCCCCTGGAAATGTACAAGCATCAGTGTGCTCTGCTCGAGGACGAGCTGAACGAAACCTTGAAGCGGTTGAGTCATGCGCGCCGAAATATTGCAGGGCTGGTCCAGATGAGCGATGGATTGGCCACACGTTTAGCCGAAGCATTGGCATGCCTTGACGTTGCCCGAACCGAAATCGGTGATCTCAGAGAGCGATGCTCAGAGCCGTCAATCCTCGGCATCAAGCTGGTAACCGAACAACGTGACTATTTGCTTAGGGAGAATCAGCGGCTACTAACGGAACTGAAGGCGCCTCAAGAGCGCCCAGCTATGGACCTTACTTCGAAAGCGCTTTAAGACGCTCTTCAGTTGCGGTGTCGAAGATGACGTAGAGCTGTTCAATGGTCTCGTCTGCCACCGCGCGCGCCGACTCCAGGCCCAAAACGAAGCCCTCGGCTCGAGCGCCTGCTTTGGCCGCCACAATCATTGAGTCCGCCCTTTCAATCTGTCCCAGCAGCTTATCCGCGTCTCGTTCGATCCCGGCGCTCAGAATTACACCCTCCATATCAAATTCTCTGAGAAATATCTGGCAGTAGGCGCGTCAGCCCAGCTCGTCTGCATACGCGGCCTGCGCCTCCTCTACCAGCTCACGCCACTCGCCGCTGTCGATAAGGCCTTTCTGTTGCAGATCATCTGCCAGTGAGAGCCGCGCCTCATAGCGATCCTCTGGAGTGGCTGAGATGAATTCAGGATCAGTGCGCAAGGCGAACCATGCTTTTATCGCGTTGACTTGCTCAATGTTGATCGTCATGACGAATATTCAAGGCCAGTGTCTAGAGTGTAGAGATTGGCCAGCTCCCAGCTGTTCAGCAGGTCCGACAAGCGGAGAGCGTCATGTGCGGAAGACTTACACAGTATCGCGGGATTCACGACTTCGTGGCAGCGTTGAATATGCCTAACGCCCTGGCGAACTCTGTCGGTGAATTGCCCCTCGAGCGTTACAACGTAGCCCCGACAACCCAAGTCGCCCTGCTCCACCTACAGGGTGACCTGCTGCACGCCGACATGGTGCGCTGGGGATGGCGGCCACACTGGGCCAAGGACAGAACCGCGCCGATCAATGCCCGCGCAGAGAAAGTAGCCCATGGCCCGTTCTTTCGCGCGATCTGGCCGCACCGGGCAATAACGCCCATCGATAGCTGGTTTGAATGGGTTGATGAAGGTGGACCAAAAAAGCAGCCTTACCTGATACGGCGGCGGGACGGCGCACCGATCTTCTGCGCGTCCATCGGCCAGCTACCGGATGCCGATGAAGGCACAGGCGAGCATGACGGCTTCGTGATCATCACCGCCGACAGCGCCGGCGGCATGGTGGATATCCACGACCGGCGGCCGGTGGTGCTTACGCCCGACCTGGCTCGAGAATGGCTTGACCCGGCCACGCCCAAGGAGCGTGCCGAGCAGATGGTGCTGCATCAGGGAGAGCCGTCGGAAGCCTTCGAGTGGTTCAAAGTCGACACCGCGGTGGGAAATGTGAGGAACAAGAGGCCGGAGTTGATTCAGCCAATCAGCGAGCAATAGCCCTGACATACGCCTGGCAGGCGCGCAGCGCTATCAGTCCGTTATCCCCATGGTCGGTGATGGCGATAATTCGTTGAGCATGCGCTGGGTCAAGTTGGGCTCTACGGGCTGCATGAACCACGCCGACGGCGCCGGCGGCGGTAGGCACGTTGCAGCCACTGGCTGGATCGTCGGCAAGGAGGACTGACAGCCGCACATCAGCAGTGGCAAGGCGGTCGCGCAAAAGAGCCTGGTTGCGTTGAGCATCGGATAGTTCTCGAGTGTGTTGTTGGTCCTGGTTAGCGAGTTCTTTCTCGATGACCAGCCGCTTTTCCTGTTCGGCGCGGGCCTGCGTAGCGGCGGCATTGCTGACCGCGGTCAAATCATCCTTGTGCAGGCCGGCCTGCTCGGCGAGCTTCTCTCCCATGCGCCAGTCCTGAACCTGCCAGGTCACGCCCGCGGCGCCGGCCATCAGCATCAGGATTAACAGCATCAGGACGGCCAGCTTCTGCACCGGCGTCACGCCAGCACCTTCTTCGCCCGCTCCCACAGCTGCAGCCGATCTTCCAGGCCGTTGAGCCCACCGTTAATGCGGCGGGTGATCTTCGTGAATTCACCCTGATCCGCCAGCGTGTTGAGCCCCTTAGTGGACCAAAACCAGGCCGCAGACATCGCCGCGTGCTGGGGCAGCTCCAGCAGCCCGGGCTCGTTGATCAGATCCAGGCCTATCGCTTCACCGCACGCGGCATAGTTGGCCCGGCCGGTGATCTGGATCAGGCCGCGGCCACGGTACTTCGAACCATCCCCCTTTACGGTGTTGCCCAGATCGGCGCGACCTTCATAGCCGGCCTGCTGGGTTGTGGGCCCCCAGATCTCGCGCACGTAGCGCAGTTGCCCCGACTCATGCCCGACTTGGGCGATGAATGCGGCCACGCGCAGCTTGCCGACAATGCCATAGCGGCCCATGGCCGTGTTCAGCACAGGAACGAAAACGCCGGCTTGGCGGCCGGCGTTCGGGAGGATCTGCAGCAACTGCTGCTCAGTGATGGGCATAGCTTTTCTCCAGGCGAAAAAAAACCGCTCAAGGCGGTATCGGTGTGCTTGTTTGTGGAGGGCTCTGCTTAAACCTGTGCAGCCTTCAACGCAGCGAGCTCTGCGCGCAATTCTTTGACGGCTCCCATTAAGTCCGTGATCAGCGCCATCGGTTCGAGTTGCTGAACGCGGGGTTGTCCATCGTCGCCAAGGCCATCTTTTTCGCCGGTAACGGCAAGCGGATTGACCGCCTGCGCTTCGTGCGCGATCAGCCCTTGATAAACGACGTCATCCCCTTTGAACACATCGCCAAACGCTTTGCGCTGGTAGGTGACGATCCGGTAAGCGTCGATACGGTCCAAGTAAGATGCCTCGGGCGCGTCCTTGATGTATTTCTTGAAGCGGTAGTCAGAGCCGAACAGTGTCATGGTGCCCACGTACGTTGCGCCGATGTACACGTCAACGTTGGAGCCAGTCCAGTTGAAATTATAGGACTGGGCTGTATAGGCCCCGCTCACGCCAGTGCGGCAACGAATTCCACGAACCGGAAGCTCTACTGAAACCTCGTTCCATACAGCCAGCGTACCTACTGCCACGCCCGATGCGGATACAGTGGTAACGCCCAATATCCCATCATAAGAGTAGGTCATGGCTGGGCCACCGGCGGTATTGCCAGCATTTACTGAGCGCCAAGAGAAGCCACCGTTACCATTGCCTCTGTTTACAATGAAGTGGCCCTCGCCCTGCCCGGCAGCATTCCAGCCCATATACAAACCTTGGATGTTGTACCGGCCTGATGCTTCCCGAACGCCTACCTCCGCGAATATAGCGCGGCCGTCAGTCACGCCAGTGCCACCTTTAGCAACTGGTAAGGCGGAAGGGAGAGTTCCACCCGTTCCGCCGAGGGCCGCATAAAGCTCCGTCGACATAGCGTTGATCTTCGTGCTCGCAGTCCGAGGTGGATCACCACCTAGACCTTGTGGCGGAGTACCGAGGATAATTTCTTGCCTAGCCATAAGTTCTCCCTATACCACCATCTTGGCGGTCATCGTCGATATACCTAAAGAGGTCGTGTTGTATCCTGGAATGTAAATAACGGCCGCAATCATGCGTTTATTCGGGTAATCCCAAATAAACTGAAGGTCGCTTTGTTGTTGAAGCGACCTAGTTACAGGCATGCTCATTGTATTTATAAGCACGTATTCATTATCTGAAAGGACAAAAGGAGATGAGAAGAAGTTAATACTCTGACCCTGAGCCGTTGAGCCGCTCCCCGTGAAAGTCCAAGTAGAATTTGAGTTTGAGAAAAGCGCTGTGGGCGTGCCTGTGTCGAAAATAATCTTTCTGGAACCATCTCGAAGCCTTATTCCGTAATCGCTCAGGATTTCAGCACCAAACCCAGCCGCGAAATATTGACCATTGGGCCGTACACTTGAGTTGTCGTAAGCCCTAATCTGAAACCCCGTCCATGCGCCAGCGCTTCCGAGAACTTCGGCGCGAGACATACCTATTCGGCCCGATACAGGATCTGGCCGAATGAAAACAAAGGGCGGCAAGATCGACGTGATGGTGAATGGAAACGAGGTTATTGCAAATAGTCCAGAGTTATTGTTGTATCTCCCCTTGCAAATAACAGAAAGCCTTGTTCGCTCAGAATCGATAATCACCCTGTTATCGACTGACCCCTTAAACATTAGTCCGTAGGAATCTGCCATTTATTTGAACCTCACTACCATTAAGGTCATTGCCGTCAATGAAATCCAACTTGCTGTTGTCGTATATCCTTTCATGCGCCTCCATACCCGAGCAGCGCCATTTATCACTTCAGGCTCAAGCTGACGATCACTGTTGTAGTTTATTGGTCCAAGGGGGACACAGAAGGCAACAGAGTTCTGGGGCGTAATGTCAGCAATGGGCACGTCGATATATGAAGTGCCCGGAGCCCAGGTATTGGGGCTTACAGTTTCGGCGTAAACAATTCGACAAGTGAGCGCGCTATCGTCGAGCTGGACCTGTCCATCGCTCCCCTTTACACGCATGCCATAAGTCATAGCAAAAGCCTCCCCACCATGACACGATCAGCGCCACTCGCATCGAAGACCGTGAGACCGTCGTTATTGAGGAGCGTGGAGCCACCGGTGCCGGCGCTGCGCAGCGTGAATGTCCCAGACTTGACGTTGATTTCAAGCAGTGGTCGCCCTATGGAGTCGACGGACTCCGAGCGCAGCGTCATTCCCAAGATGATTTCCTGAATGAACGCCTTGCTGATAATTGCTTGGTTGAGGACGACCTGATTGTTTTGTACCACGAACATCGGCACCAACTGACCGCTTACCTCATCGACCACCGCGAATCGCTGCGCGAATATGAGGAACTCCGACTGCTCTCCATCCGATCCAAACGCAAGCCCGGAAGTTACCGTCTTACCGCCAACTATTGTCTGAGCCTTGAGAGTGACCATTGCCGACACCTTTCCATTGGTGGTGGCGACAACCTGGTTCGTCTCCTGAATGGCCGCTGTATTTCGCCCCGAGCTAGCCTGCACGGTGTCGATCCTCTCGCTAAGCGCCTGATCCGTGGCGGCAAGCGTGGTTGTTGTGGATTTGAACGCAGCTTCGTTGCTGTCGACCTTTGCTCCTAGCGTCGTTACTCGCTCTGCGACTGCGGTCGTAGCCGTAGCCGCTGCCCTAGACACATCCAGAATGCTCGCCGCGTTATTCGCGACATTGGCCTCAACAATGTCTGTGCGTACAGATTGCGCAAAATCACGCTCTGCGATCACAGACATCAAAGACCATGCTCCCGCGGAGGAAGTGCTGTCGCCAGCGCTCCCCTCCTCTGAGCCTGCTGAGTCGGACTTCACAAGCGCGTACACCCCGTCCAGGCGCTCGGCGGTGGCCGTGACCTTCCCGTCCACGTCCTCGATAGCTGCCTTGTTCTTGCTGATCTCCAAGGCCATAGCTGCATTGGTTTCGGCGATGGTGCCCAAGTTGAACCAGTATTTGGTGTTAGGCGGCGTCGTATTGACAGGGACTGCGGTTGTCGCCTGGAATAGCTGCTGAACCACGCGAACCATATCGCCCTTGACGTAGGTTTTGCTCGGCACGTATTCCAGAGCGTCGACCACTTCAGATATAAGTTCTTCCAACTCCTGCTTGGCCTTATCCAATCGGTCATTGACCGAGCCGGGGCCGTCGCCAGTGATCAGATCGATCTCCGCACGCAGGCTCTGGTACAGCGCCCCCTTGCCGATCTTCTCGGCGAAGTACTTGTCGTACTCGGTCTGATCAGAGCTAGCACGGCCATTCACTGCGCCAGGGATCGGCCAGAACGGCCCGACGTTGCCGGTGCGGTCCACGAGACGAGCCCAGAAATAAAGGCTCCCACCCGCGAGGATGTTTTGCATCTCGTGCTTGGCCTGCGGGTAGCTGAAGTCGCTCAGCTTTATCGCAGTTGTGAGGTCAGGTGACTGGCTGTACCACAGTTCGGTTCTCTGAGTGTCTTCGGCGCCCGGCGGGAACCCCCACTGAATACCTATGCCGTATACCAGGCTGGTGGTGGTCAGGAACGACACCGCCGGCGGCAGACCGGTTTTGCCTTGGAGGTTGGTGAGGTTCGAACTCTTCCAGACTGAGGAGATTTCAAAGGCGCTCACCGAGCGCACGCGGGCCAGGTAGGCGCCCGAGTAGATGCCGGTGATGTCGACGCTGGTCGAACCAGTGCGCTGTACCCTGATCCAGTTGCCGCTGTCCTTACGCCACTCCACGTCGTACGCGACGGCGCCGGTGACGGCTGGCCACGAGATGTTCATGGTGCTGATCGCGATGCCCTGATTCACGGCGTAGCTTGATGTCAGGGTGACGCTGGCCGGCGCCGGTACCACGGTGATCGGGATAACGCTGATCGGGCGCTCTTCCAGACGCGCGCCGGTGTCGATGTGCGCAAACTTGCTTGGGTCGTACTGCACGGCCGAGATTTCGAACACGCCAGGCTCTGGCCGGGCCACGCTCACGACCCGATACAGCGGGATCGCCAAGTCGTCGGCATCCAGCGCCCATACCAGTTCAGCTTCGGGCGTCACGGAATAAGCCACGGTAACCGTGACTTTCCGGCCGCTCACCAGTTGCACAGTCCGCCCCTCACACTTGCCATCAGGCAGGTTTAGGATCAGCCGGTCGCCTGGCTTGGCCTGGGTGTCGCGGTCCAGGGTGATGACCTTGCCGTTCACCGCCGAGATACGCCCGCCCACTGGCCGGCCAGCGAGCAGCTCGTCAGCAATCGGGATTACGTAGCCCGGCAACGGAATACGCCCGTCCAGGCCGACCTTAAAGGTGACGGCCCGGTCCTTGGAGTTGGTGAGCAGAGCCCACTTACCGCGGCGCTGGGCCTCCGATTCGCGGGTGCAGCCGATGGCGCTTATCTCCAGCGGATTGTCGCCGTAGCGCCGCTGCAGCTTCTGGTCGGTGACGGCCGTGACGTCGGTGTCATAGTTGTTCAGCGGGTTGTCGTAACTGACCAGCGCGCGGGTATAGCGGGTGCGCTCCGACGCGCTGGAATAGGTGAACTTGCCATCGAGCACGCTTGCGCGGGTGTAAGCGAAGTCGAAGTCCGTGGCTCGCGGCATATCCGACAGGGTGAATACCTGGCCCTGAGCCCAGTAGGTCATCCCTCGGTAGATCGCCGAGATATCGCGCAGTAGCGACCAGGCATCAGCCTTGCTCTGCAGGTTCAAGTTGCAGATAAAGCGCGGCTCCTGGCCACCCTTCCCGTCCGGCACCAGCTGGTCGCAATACTGCGAGATGCGGTACAGCTCCCACTTGTCGACCATCCACGGCTTGATGCGGCGGCCCAGGCCGAAACGGTCGTTCGTTGTGATGCCGTAGGTGTGCCAGACAGGGTTGTCCGTCCAGGCCTCCTTGAACGTCCCATCCCAGACACCTGTGTAGCTACGCGATCGGGGATCATAGTTATTCGGCACCTGCCATTTTCGGCCATCACACTCGAGCGTTACCGCTGGAATATTGCGGAACTGCTCGGCCGAAAACTCGATGAAAAGTAGGGCCGTATTTGGGTAACGAATCTTTGCGTCGATCACCTCGGTGAAACCGGCGATCTGCATCGTATCGGAGATTTTGTTGTTGTTCTGGTTGGGCGTCAGCCGGGTGATCTTCAGCAACCATCCAGTCGTTGCGCGCGGCAGATCGATTCGCCGGCTGCGCTCGTACAGGCTGGTGGTCTTTCCGGAAACCCCCTCGCTCAGCACTTCCTGGTAGGCGCCGCCGTCAGTGGCCAACTCGATCTTGTAGCCGATCGCGTAACCATTGATGTTGCTGCCAGCATCCACAGATTGAAGCGCCGGCCATGCAAAGCGCACGCGCACAGCCGAGAGCTGTGTGTTGCTGATGGAACGGACCCATGGAGTACCGCTACGCAACTCGATGCCAATAGTGGTTTCGTTCGCGACAGATGGAATGCCCTGGATGTAGGTTTGGTCTACCGCTCCTGCTCGCCACTCCCACTTCACATTCGGGAAATTCATGTTTCCCTGAGGGTCTTGCAGGGGGGTGTTGTCGAGATAGATGTCGCGCGCCGTCGGTATGCCTTCGAACTCACCCTCGCCCACCGCGATCAGCATTTTCGCGATAGCAACAGAGCGCAGACTGTCCGGCGCTTCGGTTGGTGTTTTCGGTTTCTCGGAACCACCCTTGGCGCCGTAGATGTCGAGCTTCTTTGCTGCGCCCATGCTTTCCTCCAGGCAATAAAAAACCGCCTCAAGGGCGGCGATGTTCAGCAGGTGCGGGCTACATTTGGTCTTCCGCGTAGATTTCGGCACTGATGATCGCGCCGCCCCAGCGTCGGCGGCCGGCACACAGTGCTGCCGGGTTGCCGGATGCCGTGGTGTTCTTCGCGCTACCGAAGGCGTAGCCGGGAGTGTTTTCCGGTGCGGCGCTGGTCTTTAGACCTCCGGCCTGGGGGCTTAGCATTTGGATCACGCCGCCGGCTACAAGGCCGATACCGGCGCCAATCAGCGGCGTGCCGAACGGTGTCGCGGAAAAGATGACACCAACAACGATCAGAATCGCGCCGACGATGGTCTGAAGGACGCCGCCGCGCTTGCTGCCCACTACCACTGGGGCAATACGAATGTCGCCAGCGCCGTTGTAGCTCAACTCCTTCTCACCAATATTGCGTTTGTCGCGAAACACAGCGAACTCCAACCCTCGCGACTTGGCATTTGATAGGAAGCGCTCAAAACCGGGGATCTGGATACACAGCGCTTTAATGGCCTCTGCCGGTGACTTCACCGCGAGCCTGAAAGACTTCCCGAACTGCCGTAACTGCCCGTGCAGACGAATCGTTGTCATGGGTTGGTAGTTGATCGCTGATGTCTGCATCATTTTCTCCAGGCAATAAAAAACCGCCCGGGGGCGGCTTGATGGTTTTCTTTTCTCAGTTGTAGTCGACGTAGGGGCCAATATAGAAGCCAGCCATATCTCCGCTGATCCTGTACAGACTTTCCTTGCCGGGCTGCACGGTCCCCGCGATGGTGCGGATCGCCGCTCCTGCGCATAGGCCCGATCCCGCCAGCCCGGCGCCGAGATTCGGTGATCCTGGCGGGAGGTAAAAGGTAGCCCGCTGGCCTGTGCCGATTTTTGCCGCTTTGCGCCCATCTACATAGACGACGATATCGCAGCCCGACCCAACGGCGCCGGAGTCGCGCACAACCGTAATTTTCCCGCTTTCGCCAGATGGCTTGGACTGGAAGGCATAGACCTCATCCGCCGGCACCGGCTTGGCGTCTCGCACTGAAATCGCCGTGGAGGCGCACCCCGCCAGCATCGCCACCGCTACCGCCACTATCAAAATCCGCATGATCGATCCTCGTCCTGAAAGTGGCGACTGTAACCCGGGCCTGTCCAGGCATCCAGCGTGGACGCCATCGCGAGAATACATCAGCTCCTTTCGAGCTCGCGCCTAAGCCGTTTAAAATTGTTATTGATGATCAGCTTATGAACTGGGCCTACGGGGAGCATGTAGATGCGCCCAAAAAGGTTATGCGTGACGACTGAGGAGGTAATAGTTAGAACGGAATCTGCTACGGAGATGCAAATCATGACATCCAGATGTATATCACGCTCAGTCAAAACCAAGATGTCAGCCGCAATATGCTCTACCAGGAAGAAATCAAGGTAATCGCCTTCACGTACAGACTTTCGTCTCCGCCCAGAAAACCCTTTTATGCGCTTCACGCCAAAGAGCGAGGAAATCATGTCTCGAATTCGGAACGCCAACCGCATAAAAATCCCGTGCTCAGCCGTGATGATATTCCAGACCTCAAGGGCAGTTATTTCGCGAGAAAGTTGAGTCGATCTTAAGTCGTAATAATCAAGATCGGTTAGCGGGCGAAGGGTATGAGTTGAGGGTGCTGATTCCAAGTGTTTCTCCCTAATTGTCTCGACCAAAATGGAACCAATCCTCTGCTGTCGCGCAGGGTTAAAGATCACTTTCAAAGCCCGCAGATCGCTCCCTCTCCGATTTATTTAAAGCTTGTGGGGATAGTAGGTACTTCCACGACCTTACCATTCACCAGGCGGAAAGAGATCACACGGCTCGCGCCGGTCATGCCGTTGGCGTGGCTCCAAATCCACATTTGCCCGTCGGCGCGAGAAACCACCGAGTACGGCGGCCCCATGATTTTGGTTACCTGCTCCTCAGTCATGCCGACCTCAACCTTCCTGGCGTCATCATACGAAAAGCTGGTACCTGCACAGCCTGAAAGAGCCAGCACCAGACATGCGGCAGCCGCGAATCCGGTAATCCTCATGATCAATCCTCGTCCTGAAAGTGCCGACTGTAACCCGGGCCTGTCCAGGCATCCAGCGTGGATGAATTGCCAGTGGCAACGCAAGATTCTGCCGTAGTAGCGTTGTGCCTCCAAAATTGAAGTACAGGGAGTTCAGGATGGCATTGGTTACTGCAGAAACAAGACCGCTGGTTTTAAACACCAACCAACCGGGCAATGTGCACTGGAATACGCTTTATGAAATTAGCGATATTGTTCCTGTCTCTGGGATTTACCGATGCGAAGGGTGCGGTCACGAAATCACTTCAAATCATCCTGACCGCTTTCCGCCTCAGAACAAACATCAGCATCCCAACAATTCCAAAGTTTTATGGCGCTTGGTCGTCATGACCCAAACGAAAGGATAAGGATTTCCCCAGTCCTTCGCCTGCAAGCCCAAGGACTGGGATAGCACCAATATCAGCGCGGATAAAGATATGGAGGTCAAAGTGGATAGTGACAACGGAAAATGGGGTTATCGGGCGGGTCCAAGCGACTCGATGAAAAAAGAGATCGGACAAATTGCGGTAAATCACGCGCTTTTTGAACCGCCTCTGATGAGGCTATTCCAGCACTACACTGAGATTCCAGAAGCCAAATCGTTTATCTTGGCGAAATCACTGGGGCTGCGAGGTAATGCCCTGCTTAGGGTAGTCAAGGATTTCGCCAACCACAAAACCAAGACGACCCAACCTGTGACAGGTGCACCAGTTTTGGAGCGTCTGAACGGTTGCTTAAAGGACTATGAAGAGCTTTCAAAAATCCGGAATGAAGTTGCCCACTGGCAGTGGTACCCCTCGCCGGATGGCGCCGAATATGCAAATGCGGCCTGTGATATTCGGAAAGACTCAGAGGGTAAGCAGATTATCAAAGAGTTCACTCTGGAAAACCTTCAAAGCTTGGCTCTCAACCTGATATTTACCAGCAGTAATCTTGAGCTTATAGCTGATCTGATTATAGGCAGAGAACCTCAACATACCGTTATCGCCAAATTCAAACAGTTTGATGAGATTGCAGAAAAGGTCCGGGCAGCGCTGCTCTCTCTTCCAGAGCCCTCGGTTGATGCGCTGTCATAATCCTGAAGATATCTTCTAGAAGCAGATTGGTGACAAGCGGATCGTAAAGGCTGTAGACATACTCCATTGCTGCTTCGACCATCACCTCGGTAACAATTACCTTAGAAAGTTCGGCTGGCGTGCAATTGGCAAATCTTGCGAGATTTGCCATTGCTTGCTCATCAATCCAAGAAGATCGACTCATGAAGTCCCCCGCGGCCATGCCGCGTCATGTTGGTTGTGTTGCGTCTTTGTGCCTGAGGATTAGGCGTGTCCGGTCATGCCAGGGGCCGCCAAAGACGATGATTTCCGACGGCCGGCCATACAGGTGGTGCAGCAGGAACGGGCCTGGGCCGAAAACACCTGAATCCTCACCAGGCAGTGACGGATCGGTGCCAAGGTATATGCCAGCGTGGTTCGGGTGGGCCGTCCGGCCAACCTGCATGACGATCATGTCGCCGCGCTGTGGGCTGTCTACCCGCTCAAATGCCGCCGCCTCGTAGTGCTGTTCGTACAGGCTCGCGCTCTCCGCACTCTCCCACCAGCCATCGGCGCGCTGGAAGGCCTCGAATTCCAGCCCCCACTCGCGCTGGTACCAATCGGCGCAGACTTGCCAGCAATCCCAGGCCCCATGCACGAACGGGCGCTTGAGCAGCGGCGTGCTGCCCGTTGGCGTGATCGTGCGCATGTCGCCCTCGGGCCAGGACAGAATGTGCCAGGGCAAGGCCGTGGCTTCACACATGGCCAGGTCGTGCGGTGACGGCCTGCTGGTGGCGTCCGGGTGCGAGTGGACGATGCCGATCACCTCGCCCAAGTCTTCCGCCGCGGCGTAGTCCTCGGGGTCGAGCCGGAACTCTTCGTTCGGCTCCTTGGCTATGTTCCGGCACGGGAAGTACTTCTGTGCGCGGCCCACGGCCAACAGCAGGCCGCAGCACTCTCGCGGATACTCCGCCGCCGCATGCGCCTGGATAGCCGCAATGATGTGCTTGCGCATGGTCAGCTCCGGGCAATCAGGGATACGGCGGGGAATCCGCCGAAGGAGAGTTCGTTGTTCTCGCCGAATCGCAACTTGCAGGACGACAGGCAGCCCTTGCACTGATCCTTGGCCGGATCATCCGTGGGGTTGTCCTCGTCGTCGAACATGGCCGCGCCGGTGTAGCCGCAGTCCGGCCCTCGGTAACCATTGGTCATGGCCCAGTGGCAGAACGTCGTCATCTGGCGCCCGGGAAGTCCATGGGTGTCGATCTCACCCGGGGACGACAGCTCCCAGACCACCGCCTCGCCGTCCTCGCTGGTTTTCTGGTCGATGTACCAGATCTCCAGCGCCTCCTGGGTCGGATCGGCGGTTAGGTTGCCCTCGGGGAAATTGGCGGCGTCTAGGTACTGGGCCAGCGTCTCGCGGACAGTCAGCTTGAACTTGAGCATATCCTCGAACGCCAGGCACAACGCCGTGACGCGCCCGTTGACGTTGGCGGCAGCGAAAGTCGGCCGAGAGGCGGTGCCGTCGCTGCTCGAGGAGATACCCTCAATCTGCACCGGCCAGGCCGCGTACTCCTGGCCCTGCCAGATAATCGACTTGGCGGGCAGTTCCTCTTCTGAGCCCTCGTAGGCCAGCAATTCCTCAGGCGTGTGCGGGATAGCATGACCGTGGAAGCGCAGGTAATCGGCGCCGTATTCGGTACCGTCAATTTCGAACAGGCGAATCTCGCCGCCGGGCTCCAGTTTCTGGATGTCCGTGATCAGTGCCATGGGCGGTTATCTCAGGGGTGAAAGGTTTGCTGGAAGGTGGCGGTGATGGCGTAGACCTGGCCGCCACGGTGAACAGGCTTGTAGCCGTTGCACTTGTAGAGCCCTAGCACGCCAAGTGGTGGCGTCCAGAGAAACGCCTTTGCCCCTTTGTGCTTGTCGAGGAACTTCCTGATCTCCAGGATTCGCGCGGCCATGCCGGTAAACGTCACCGGCCAGGATTCCGACTGATTGTTCAGTCCGTCCTCGACCGACTGCTCATAGCCATCGCCGAACTTTTTGGTCCGAACGCGCTGGGTAATCTCCCCTTCCGCGCCCTTCTCCGTTGCCCATGTAAATCGTTCGATTGGCATCAGCGCCCCTTGATTGCTTTGTTGATGACGCCGCCCTGGCCCATGTCCTTGTTGCGCATCTGCTGGTACTTCTGCTCCACAAAAGCCGCCAGCTCCTTGCCGAACAGGTCGTAGCCAGGCGCGTCGGCAGAGGATGATGCGTTGCCGTCTCCGTCGATATGCACCGCGACGTTGATCTGCGTTGCACCCGCCCCACCACCGCCCATGGCCATAACACCCAGCTTGCCGCTGGATGTGCGAGTCAGTGGCATGATCGCCTCTTCACCCGCCTCGCCCATGACACCGGTTTTGCCGTTGGCCATGCCGAACGCCGTAGGCTTGCTGACGATGGAGTTGGTGAAGGCGCCGCCGTCGGCGAACATCTGCACACCGCCCGACCAGGCGCCGCCCAAAGCTTGAGGGAAGTACGAGCCCGAGTAGCCGCCCGCTGATGCGCCAAGATTTGACGAAGCAGCACCGGCAGACCCAGCGGCTAGCCCGTTGCCGCCGGCGGCGCTTCCACCGAAGTAGCTCGCCGCTGCGCCAACCAAACTGCCAAGCAACGCTGAACTCGCCTGACGGGTCGCGATACGCGCCATATCCGCCAAAATCGACTTCGTGAAGTCCGCAAAGGAAAGCTTTCCAGTCATGGCGAAGTTGACGACGGCGTCTTCCATGGAGCTAAAGGCGTTGCCGAACAGGCTTTTTGTCTGCCCGGCGACGTTGCGAGCCGAATCCAAGTAGTTGTCCCATGCCGCTGTTGCTCCCTTGGTCCAATCACCCTGCGCATTTTCCACATCCGCGTAGTTCTGCCGGATTTGGTCAGTGGCAGCCTTATTCGCGTCTGCGAGCGCCTGCGACTTACGCTTGAACTCTTCCTCCGACATGCTCCGCGACGGGTCAGACTTTTGGTTGGCCAGCTCCAGTGACTGCTGAGCAAACCGATCTTGCTGGCTGTTCAGTTCGCCACTGAGTGCGTTCTGGCGATCACCCTGGCCCACGCCAAGCACCGCACGCTGCCCGGCAAGCTCCAGGGCTCGTTGTTGCTGCCCCAGTGCCTGCACGTAGGTGCTGATCGCTCGCTCCTGCTTCGCCAAGCGCCCGGTCTCGTTGGTTGCCAGCACTTCAAGCTGGCTGTCGGCGTCCTTCTGCGCCTTGACCATCCCTGCGCGCGCGTCAGCGATCTTCTGGTCGAGCTGGATACTTTGCGCGGCAGTGGTGGACTTCTTGCCCTTGGCGGCTTCCAGAGCGGATATCTCGGCCTCGTAGGCTGCCGTTACTTGGTCGCGCTCATTACCGATCAGGGCTTGGCGCCGCAACAGGTAGTCTGCCTCTGAAATAAGCCCAGCCTTTTGCGATGCGTCCAACTGCTTCTGGTAGTTTTTGTAGTCGGTAGCGATGGCCGCGAGGTTGTTCTTCGCGTCATTGAAGCCGGTCAGATCCACGCTGCCGGCAGCAATCGCGGGGTCTTTGTTCTTGTCCTTAATGTTTTGGATCGTCTTAGCCACATAATCTGGCTGGACGAGGGGACTGTCCGGGTTTGCTTTGCGGAGGTTTTCGACTGACCGCTCGTACTCTTTGATCAGCTTATTGCGCTTCTCTGCATTGGTCAGGTTCGAATCGCTGATTGCCTTGAGCTTCTGCTCAGCCTCGATCCCTTCCTGCTGAACACGCACCTGATCCTCTTGGGCTTTGGTTCGCTGACCACCAACAAAGACCATAAGCTGGAGCTGATACAGCTCCTTCTCAGAAGCCGCGAGTTTCTTTTGGGCGTCAGTGTCATCCGGGTCAGCTTTGAGCACGCTTCGAGCGTAAGCCGCACTTTGGGTAAGTTCAGCGATCCTTTTGGCCGGCCCTTCATCGCGACCAATATTTTTTATCGCGTCGAGGGACTTCTTGGCCTCATCCGTGATGCCTTTCCACGCCCTTTCGATAGTGCCGAGATTCTGAGTGATCTCACCAGCCCTGCCCTTTACGGTGTCGGCGTAAGTGTCGGTCAAGAGCTTCGCTGCACCGATGGTGTCGCCCTGCTCCTTAAGCGCAACAATCTGTGAATAAACCGAGGCGGTCAGGAAGTGATACTGATCATTCAGAGACTTCGCAGCAGCAACTGGGTCCTCAGCAATCTTGACGAACTCCGCTACCGTCGCGTCTACAGACTTCCCCGTCGCTTTCTCCATCGCCAAGGCGGCTTCTGAAATTTCAACGAAGCTCGCACCTGCAATCTTTCCATTGCCTGCCAGCGTCGACAGCACCTCTGCGGCCTGGCCAGTAGTACCGACCGTTGCGCTGATCTGACGCGCCATATCGCTCAGTTGGCCCGCACTCACACCGGCGTAATTGCCTGTGAGGATCAGCGCCTTGTTGTAGTTATCTTGCTCCTCACTGCCTTGATGGTAGGCGTATGCAAGACCGCCTACGGCGGCGGTAGCCAGAGCCAGCGGTGTCAGGATGGCAAGCAAGCCAACAGCCCCTGCACCCGCGCCAGCGCCCAACTGAGCCACAGCGCGAACACCACTACCCCAGTCGCCCGAAGACAATGCATTGCCCAACTGAACAACGTTTTCCTGAGCTTGCCGAGTACCCAGACGCAGCTTGTCGAAACCGGTATTGGTCTTTTCGAGCTTTGCGTAATCCTTATCGATATTGCTCAGGGCTTTGTTGTAATCCTCCTGGCTCAAGCGCCCAGCATCCAGATGTTTGCCCAGTTGCTCTACCTGGGTATCCAGCTTGGCCAGGGCCGCGCGAGCCGGGTCGATGGCACCCAGCAGGCTGTTCAGGGCCTTCTGCTCATCCATGGCGGACTTGGCCAAGGCCACCTGCTGCTTGTCGAGCTGCGCCGATATCTTCGCTGCCTCGGCCTCGCCATAGGCGCCGGTCTTGGTCAGCTTAGCGAGAGCGTCGCGCTGCTTTGCCAGGTCCTGGGTGGTTTTGGCGCTGGTGGACAGTGACTTTTCCAGCGCCTGCATTTCGTTCATCAGCGAAACGGCGGACTGCTCGGCCCGGCCGCCGGCCTTCGCCATATCATCCAGGCTCGTTTTAGCCTGGATTGCATCGGCCGAGTCGATCTTGACGCCGAGTTCTGCAATGTTCATCGACTCACCTTGAATAAGTGCCCGTGGTTACAGGCTGTTTTCCCTTTCCTCCGCCATGACGCGCAGGGCTTCGCCTTCCAGCACCTGAAGGTCAGGGAAGATTTCAGCGAGTTTCTTTTTCTTGATACCGAGGAAGCCGGCCACGTCGCGGATGCAGTTGTAGTCGAGACCGATCGCGCCGCCGGCGCCCGCCCGCCACTGAGTCGACATCCGGTTGAACAGGAAGAACGCCGGCCAGTTGCAGGGCCATACCTCGGTCACCTCTTCAAGGTCACCCGGGGAAAGCCCAAACAGACCCATCAGTTCAGCAGGTGCCGCCGGCGCGTAGAGTGCGCGGGCGGCGTCTGTCAGTTTCCCAGGCGGGCCTGGCTGAATGCGTTCTGGTAGGCGTTCACAACTGCCTCAGCCGCGCCCTGGCAGGACTTCACCAATGCCAGGATGCTCTTATCGTCGAACTTGTCATCGAAGCCCCAGCCGACCACCAGGTCCTTGATCTGCTGCGCTTGCTGCTCAGTGTCAGCGGCTACGATTTCGGAAAGCGTAGGCTTATCGCCGAGGGCGGCCTGTGCCTCGTCGCGCTTCAGGGTCCATTCATCGAACAAGGCGGCAAGCCCTGGACGATCCCGATACTTGAAGGTGAACTCGATCTTCTCGGGCTCGCCCCCAACGATAGGGATCGACACGAAGGCCTTGAACGTCGGGTTCTGGGCGATTCTGATCTTTGCCATGGGTTATGCCACCGCAGTCAGGTAACGGGTCGGTTCACCCTGCAGCGCCAGGTTCACGGTCCGGGTCAGCAAGTTGCTGCGAGACACAGTCGGCTGGTTGGAGAACGAGGTGAAGGCGCCGTAGAACAGCGTGTCGTTGCCCGGCAGGTTCAGGCGCGCAGCCTGAATGGTCTGGCTGGCATCAGCGGCGCGAAGGATGGCGTTGAACGCCTGGCCCGGGTCATCCGCAATGGTCAGCGCCAAACTGGCCGCCGCTTTGTCGGTTGGCATCTGGCGGCCTTGCTTATCTTCCAGGAACACCACGTCCAGATAGTTCTGGGTGCCGCCGGCGAAAGCGACATCGGTGATTTGCGGAATCTGTACCCAGGTCAGCACCTTCTTCAGCGAGCCGATGCCGGAGCCGGCTGGGTAAATCTGTAGGTCAGTGGTGTCGATGCCATCGAGGGTGATGGCGGTCGCAGTGGCCGCCTTCACGCGCACAACCCGGTTGCCCAGGCGAGTCCAGCCGGAAGTGACAATCACGATGTCGCCAGCGGACAATGTGCCGCCAGTTACAGTGGCCACGGCCTCAGCCGCGTTGCTCAGCGCCGTAAACGGGATGTCCGGGCCATAGGTGGCACCGTGCTGGAAGGTGCCGCCGTCCGGAATTTTGTAGCCCATGGGTATTTCCTCTTTGCAGATGTGAAAAAACCCGCTCAATGGCGGGTTCTTGGGATTGCCCAATGGGCGAATTATTTGGCGGTTACGTTATTCAGTATTACGGCAGTCTTGATAAGCCTCAAGAGGCAGCCCAGATTTGGAACCAATGACGACGCCGGTAAGGCCGCAGGAAGGACAACAGGCATGCTTTTCCAGATACCACTTCGTAATTTGACTCGGCGTAGACCATTCCCCGCACGCAGTGCAGATGCACTTGTCGCTGGCAATAATCTCGTCGCGGTTGTTCCAGGCGTGATCATCTGCTGACTCATCCAGCCACTGTAATCGCGCTTTTGTATCTTCATCCATGGTGACGCCCCTACCTACCCATTTACGTGGAGCGATTCTAGCGCGAGCCGCTCAATTGGTGTCGGCTCGGTACAAGAAAGAGACTGGAACGGTGTAGGTGGAATCACCGGTGATGCCAGGGCCCGGGTCGACTGGCGACATGGTCACCACGGTGACCGAGCCCTTCGTGTCCCTGGCGTATAGCGGGAACAAGCCGACCAGCTCGACCGCAATGGGGTTCGTCTTGGTCTTCCCAGTGCCCGCCGGCGCGATGATGCTTACCTGGAACACTCCGGTGAACAGCCGGTGATCGCCGCCGAGCGTGTTGCTCGCGGTGTCGCCCGCGATAGTGAAGGCTCGCAGGTAGGTCTCGCCCGCCGCCGGCGTATAGGCCGTATTCTCGAAAACGATCTTCAGCTTCTCCGACCGGACAGCATTCCAAGCGATCAGCTTGGCCTCGTAGATCGAGGCGATGATTGCGTGACTCATACCTGGTTGTTCCTGATGGCCTCCAGCACTATCTGCTGAAATCGAGCCACGGTTACCCGGACCATGCCGCCGGGGGCCTGGGTGGAATGGCCGAACTCCAGCGGAATCGCGTAGGGCAAGTTGTTTACGATGAAAGCCGTTTCGCCGGCCTTAAACTCAATGGCGCCCGCCACAAGCCGCGCAGTCGCCTCAGCCCCTGTCGGGTCCGGGTGAATGCGGAAGCTGTTGTCGACAGAGCCAATAGAGAAATTCCAGTTCGCCCGGAAGCGGCCGCCGACATAGTCCTTACCGGCGACCAGGCCATTCACGTTGAAATTCTGGTCGCGCTCAGTCTTTGTCAGCGGCTTAGCGTATTTCACGCCGCGCTTGAGGTTGCCTGCCTTCGTGAAGTTCGACTCGTTGAGGTTGATGATCGTGTTGCGCACCGAAACCTTGAAGTCGTAGTCATCGGCGGCTCGCTTGTTCGCCTGTCGGTGAACGACGTTCGCAGCCCAGATCTCTGGATTGCCCACCGGCGACATTCGGATGACGCTGCTGCCGATCTCGATAACAATCTCGCGGATGGTCGCGTCGATACCAGCCTGAGCGCGCTCGGCGAAGTCGCGAATGTTCTCGGCAAAGCTGCCGTTCATACCCGAATATTTATTAGTCACGAACGCACCTGCAGCTCATAAAGGATCGGAGTGCCGGCGGGGTTAACTTCTTTCAGTGGAGGAACGATTGACCAGGCGCGGCCCTGGGCGACCACCTTGTCGAGCAGGCCCGGTACCCAGGACAGGCCCTGCGCGGCGATCTTCAGCTTTTTGTCGCCCTGCCTGATGAGGCTGTTGTTCTGGAATTCCAAGCCGGTGAAGTCGAGCAGGATGCCCTGGGCGATTTGCTCAACAGTGGCGCCTGGCGCTTCCCCGCCCGTCTCCGGGTCGTACTCCCCCGGCACCGTCTTGCTGATGGTCACGGGCTGGCCGAACTCTGTGATCATTTCCAGAGCCATCACGGCCATTTCGTCGTAAAAGGCCATGGTGGCTCCAGATGTGAAAAGCCCAGCGCGATGGCCGGGCCTTTAAATGGGTGCGGGCGGCAGGTGCTGATCTCCTGCTTTCGGGTTGGTCGAGTTGCACGACCGTACAGTATGGATCCGACGTCCACAGGGCAAAAGCCCGTTACCTTGACGCATCAGCCTGCGCATTCACCCGCATGACGATTATGCGCGGATTGCGAACAGCCCGCGCTTTTGTAGGTAGTCGGCAAACTGGGTTGCACTCGGCCGATCAGGCGCTGCTGGCAGCAGCCGGTTACTGGTGGATGGGATCGCCGCGTATTGCCGCGTCACAGCCCCCTCAACACGATCCAGCAGCACCGCGCCTTTGCGTTTTTCCACCGGGTCGATATCGTCCTGATGGATTTCGGCGGCCAAGGCCATCTGCCCGTAATGGATCCGCGCCGGCAGGTAGTTGTTCGGCTTGATCTCGTGATCCAGCAGTACTTCCCGGCGCGGCCAGGATAGGGCCTGCTCGCTGTTCGTCTTGCGGCCCTTCCAGGTCATGGCATCCATCGCCAAGGCGGCCCGACGCAGCAGCGCTTCCTGCGCAGGAGCGTCGGCAGGGATGACCACACCGAACTTACTGGCGTACATGACCAGGTCCGCAGCACTCGCGTAGCTTTCGGCGTCAGGAAGCCCTTGTCCGGTCTCGATCATGAGTGTCATGCGTCAACTCGCTGGAATGGTTTGTAAATTGGCCGCCGGGTGACCGACAGCCAGCAGTATTACTCCTTGGGCAACTCAGCGACGAGCTTTTCCAGGGATTCTTTGGAGGCGTTGGCCCGATACTGAATCTTGGCTTCGTCGAGCTTTGCTTTCAGCGCCGCGACGTCACCGGTCTCATCAGCCGGCGGCGTGAGGGCAGACTTCTTCAGCGCTTCAACCTCTCCGCGAAGTGCGTCGACAGTCAAGGCCAGGCCGTCACGTTCAGTGGTCAACTCACCTACCGAAGCATGGATGTTGCCCAGCACGTCAAACAAGCGCAACGCCAGTTCGCCGGACTCTGGACGGTGAATCTCGCCAGCTTCCAGACCGTCAACAAGGATCTGGATCGATCCATGCTCAGCACGCAAAGCCGCGATCACCTTTTCCAGCTCGGCTTGGTTGCCCGCACCAACAATCTGCACCCGCTTGGCTTCCTTCACCGACACATTGATGCCGGCTGCTTCGTATGCATTGACCACGCTCGGCCAATCGCCAATTACCAGCACGCTGGTCACATCCGCTTCGGGCTTATCGAAGTGTTCCGGATTGCGGTAACGCTTCTCCGGGTCGAAGCCGCTGAGCTGGTTGCTGTAAGTCAGTTCCATGTGTTTCTCCAAGGCGGCCATTGCTGGCCGCGCGTTGAGTTTGAGGCTTAACCGCCAGTAACAGGAGGCGTTGCGGTGAGCGTGATCATCACACCGGCGGTGACCTTGTTGCTGCCCGCGTGCTTGACCCAGTTGGCAGCGGAGCCGACAGCAGCCAGGGTTGGGTTAGAACCGCCAGTGGTGGCTTTCCAGCTGTAGCCCAACACGTCGATGTTCACGGTGCCTTCAGCGCGGTAGCCGATGCTCAGGTTTTCTTCGTCGTTCACTTCGTAGGAACGGAAGCCTGGGGCCTGCGACTCGGTGATGGTTACGGCGTTTGGCAGCAGGCCGAAGATCACATCCGCCGGCGCGGTGTCGGTCACCAGTACCGGCTTGCCCAGAGTGCCCGGCAGGCCGCCGTAGATCACGACGCCAGCTTCTTCGTAGATCTTGTTGGTGATAGCTTCGTCGACGATGTCGAAGTAGGCGCTGGAGTGCATGACCCACAGAGCAATACGGCCGAACTTGTCGCCGAACTTGCGCATACCGCGAGTCAGCGTCTTCTTGCCATCGGTTTCGATGTTGGCCGAAACCACCATGTCAGCGTTGGAGCCGATGGCGGCACGCAGGCCAGCAGTTGCGTACTGGATGAAGCCTTCCAGGGTTGCATCAGCGACGTCGGCGCCGACGATCTGGGAGAACTCCTCGACCGGACGACCGCGGCGCTTGAATGCCTCTTCGGTGGTCTGGTACGGGCCGTACTTCCAGGGAGCCTTGACTCCAACAGCTTCACCAGCGCTGATCTTCTTGGCGGTTACCTTGCCGTCGGAGTTGACGTCGCGGTGCTCCAAGGAGCC
Organism: Pseudomonas sp. NFX183; assembly: GCF_047943075.1. Lineage (NCBI taxonomy): Bacteria > Pseudomonadati > Pseudomonadota > Gammaproteobacteria > Pseudomonadales > Pseudomonadaceae > Pseudomonas > Pseudomonas sp. NFX183. The sequence goes on from NZ_CP181333.1 coordinate 6,447,863, forward strand.
GTTCAGCTTGTAGAGAGCGCGCTTGCGGAAGTCACCCTCGATCAGTTCGTTGTCCAGCACCATCGCGCCGTTGGACGATGCGTTAAATACATCCAGGTTGTCCTGGACACGCTCCAGGTATGCAGTTTGCGCCTCATCGTTGTAGATGATCAGGTCGCTGTTAACGGTTGTAGCCATGGGTCAATCCCCCTACTTGGGCAATGCGAGATATGCGGTTTGGCCGTGCTTGCGCTGAAAGTCGCGCTTCTGCTCGGAGGTCATTTCGGAGCGCTTGAATGCAGCCTTGCCGCCACCCCCGCCCGGGGCAAATGTCCCTGAAGCCCTTGGCCACAGATGAGGTGCGCTTTCGCGCAGAGATTCCGCCCATTCGAGCGGAGTCAAAGGGGTTTTGCCGTCTTTACCGAGGATGACCTGGCCGGATTCATCAACGGCGACTGCATCGCCATCTTCGTTAAGGGTGAACACGCCTTTGGCGCGCAGGATGATGTCGTCGGTTGCTTCTGGCAGAGCGCCGGCCTTCAGTGCCGCACCGCGTACCGAGTCACCCAGAACCTTGCCCTGGAACTTGGCAGCAAAGGATTCGGCCTTCTCGGCGCGCTCGCTGATGGTCTTCAACTGCTTGTCGTAGTCACCACGCAGGCGCTCGGTGCGTCGATTGAAGACCTCGTCCACCTTGCCCTCGGTCAAGAGCTTGGTTTCTTCGTCCTGGCCGGCACGACTGAGCAAACCTCTAACGGCATCAATGTCGATGCCTTCGAACTGGGTTTCGAACTGGGTGAGCTTGCCGGTGGTGTCTTTGAGCTTGCCCAACAACTCGGTGTTCTTGGTTTTGAGGCCAGAAACGGATGCTTCAACGGCAGTCGCGATAGCGGCCTTAATTGCCGGGTTTTCCAGGTCGATTTCGTTTTCTTCTGACACGTTGATGACCCCCTTGGGTATATTTCGCCGGCTTTGCAGGCATAAAAAAGCCCCGGCATGTGCCAGGGCTGTGTGTATCAGTTATTCGCTCAACTGCTTCCGCGCAGCTTAGCCTCATCGAATTTTTTCTTCATGGCCGCAATAAAGGCGGCCTTAGTTTCCGGAGATACGGGCTCTCGAAACTCGCCCAGCGTCGTTTTCGCTTGTATCTGTAGATCTTCAAGCTTGTCAAAGGTGATCACGGCGTTAACTGCCAAGTCCAAAAACATCTCTGGCTGAACCAGAAAATCAATGTTTTCGGCATAGCCAAGGGTCTGAGGTAGAGACGCACTATCCCCATGAAAAATGAAGCTCTTGATGGGAAGAATCGTGTCTATTTTTTTTGAGTAGAATCCAATCCATAGAACTCTTACAGGCCTCTTTCCTCTAGAAACAATAGAAATCCGCCAGCGCTCATTGCCTTGCGCCTGATCTATCGTGAGGTCTTCAACGTCCTCTCGGCGCTGGACATACGATTGCCAAAGCGCAACACCGACCGCGAAAAAGGCACCAATACCAGCGACCCAATCCCCCAGACTGCCCCAGCTTATAACGTACTTTGTAGTTGACTCCGGGTTCATATTTATCCCGATAGTCGCCCCAAGAAGACCGCTAACCACGCATGCGACCATGACTCCAAACACAACGAAGTACTTCATACCACCTCCATTTGATTGAAGGCGTTATAGCAACCCTGCGCGCTCAAAAGCCAGCGGCTCAAGCGCTCGCATTTGTGCGAGGGTCAGAGGTGAAAAATTGCGATCAAGTTGCAACTCGGAAAATCGCTCGATGCTCAGCCCGCCCTCCCGGAATAGCTTGGCCCGGACCGGACCGATAGCCACATCCTGGAAGGAAGCAGGCTGCTGCTGAAGCCAGTGGTAGTAATCGAGGTCAGCATTGACCTGTTGCCCGCCATTGGCGCCCACCGAGGCACGCGTTGCGCCCTTGGCGAACATCGCGCTGAGCTTGGTCAACAGAATGAAGGTGGTGCGGCAGTTAGGGTGGAAAGGCGGCCTTGGGCCGGAATCCACCGGAAACTTGCGTTTGTCCATCGAGCGGCACAACTGGCTGGTCTTGCTATCCAGCGTGGCCACCATCTGGATCTCTTGCACGATATCCGTGTTGGCCTTTGCGACCTCCATCCGCGCCTGGGAGGCCACATGCTGAATCGCGGTATGCACGACCGTGCTGGCATTACGGTTCGTGGTAGCAAGGATGCCGTCTTTGTACCCTGCCGCCTTGGTGCCGCGAATGTTGCGGATTATCTGGAAGTTCGTCTGCCCTTTGAAGAAACCCTGCCGGATCGTGCCGGTGACCCGCTCACGCTCGGCGCTGGTCCAGCCCCTGATGAATGACTTCAGCAGCTTCCCGCCGCCAGTACCGCGCACGCTGAGCGGGTTTGTCAGCACAGCGGTGCGGATGGCAGCGACCGTCGGCGCGACCACATCCAGCGAAACGCCAACCGGCGCCGATCTGGCAAGACTGGTTGCCTCAAACTCGGCCTCGTAGTTGGCGATGTCCACCAAGTCTAGGTTCAGCTGCGCGCTGTAGCGGTCGAAGATGCCCAGCAGCAGGCTATCCACTTCCTTCAGCAACGCTTCAAGGCGCTTGACGTTGTACTCAGTCAGGTCCGACTGGGTGAGCCGGTCGCGAATCGATCGGTCGATGTCTTTGAGAAAGGGAGCGAACTTGCCCACCTCTCCAGCCTTGAGCTTTTCGAGGAAGACGGCGTGCCGGATGGTCGCGTCAAGTATTGCCTGGTTCGCCGCCATCTACTTTGTCCTCGTCGTCCAGGCCCAGGCCATCGCCCTGCTCTTCCAGTTCTCCATCGATTTGTTGGTCAGTGCGCTCTGGCGCGATCAGACCCAGCTTGCGCAGGTAGGCCCGTAGATCAGCCTTGGCGAAGCCGCCTTGCTGCCACAAGCCAACCAAAGCCGTGATCATCTGCGGGTCTGCCGTCAGCTCTACAAACTCCTGATTCACCTGGTAGGCAACCTTTTTGTCGGCAATCCCCATGTAAGCGCAGCACCACATGATGGCTCGCGTGTATGCCTCGCTGACGTTTGCCACACAGCCAGCGAGCACCGATGTGGATGCCGACTGATCGCCGCGCGACTCGGTAGCTGTCTTGGTGGCAAGTGAAGCCACCACCATCCGAGCGCCCAACTCGATCATCATCTGGTTCTTATCGGCCATGGCCTCCTTGACCAGCGTGTTTGGTGCCGGCTGCGCGTAACCGAAGGCGCCGCCCGCTGGGAGGAGCATCGGCGCGCGCGAACCGACATAAACACCCTTCGCCTCGAGTAGCTTCACCCACTGCTCATCCAAACCACTGATCCACGGCTGAGCCTGACCACACCAGAAGACGCTGTCTTCGTAATCAGCACTGTTCCGGTAATGGCCCAGGTTGATCATGGCGATGTCGTACAGCGGCGACTCGTCGATGCTTGGGTCGTTGTTCTGCGCGCCGACGAAAGTGAACGGGATCTCCTTGAGACGACCGGTTACGCCTTCGGGCTTGAACTCGTCAATGACTGCCAGTGGCCCGCCACCTTTCGGACCGGACCGGCGCCAGACGCGGCAAACAAAGCCGTCATCCTCAAGCGCCAGCTCCCGGTACTGCTCAGCCGTCTTGTAGCCGAAGCCGTCAGGAATCTCCGGCGACTCGCGCAGGACCACCAGCGTCAGCACGCTGTGACCGTTCACCATGCCCGTGCGCCAGTTGATGATGTCTTCGGCGCAATAGGACAGGATCACCGAGTGTCCGCCGATGCCGTCATCCTGGTGATAGTCGACGTACAGACCGTGCCGACCAGCCTCAAGCACCTTCTCAAGCGTGCCCTGTGAATGCTGGTAGATGCTCACCCCGGAGCCGTTGGCGTTGTCCTGCAGGTATTCCAGTTTCTTCGGCACCGTGAGTGTCGGGTCTTTATGGAAGGCCAGACCCAGCAGCCCGTTACGGGTGTGCCCGGTGGCGTTCTTGAACACCGCCCGCTCGCGGTAAGCCCGGTTCCGGTCTTCGTTCTCCGGCGACTTGTCGTGTGCGTTGATGTAGGGCAGCCGATCGACAACCCGGTGCTGGCCCGCGCAGACGTCGCGAACGGTCGCCCACCGATCCAGCACTGCCCTGTATTCCGCCCGCTTGAAGGAGACGTCGTTGCTCATCGGGCGTATCCCATTTTGATAGCGGTGACCGGTTTGATGATCGGGTACTCGCGGTGGATGAAGTAGCCGCCGGCGTCGTTCGCGTGATCGATGCCGGCGGTTTTATCTGGCTCCCCGTTTGCGCCCCACACCTGCTGCTCTAGGCCATCGGCGTAGGTTGGGCAGGTGAGCGGGTTGACCAGGTAGCGGCGCTCGCCCTGCGCATTGCAGAAGACGGCGTTCATTGCGTTGATTCGGTCCTTCACCGGCGGGTTCGCCGCTGGAGCGACGACCGAGAACCCAGCCTGTTTGAGCATGGCCAGGTCGGTGATGCTGGCGTTCACGGACTTACGTGAATCACCAGAGGCATCCGGGTAGATCCTGATCTCGCACGTCTTCTTGAAGTCGTTGCCGTCGTGCTGCCAGTAGCGCTCTTTGATGCGGCGGATCATGTCGGGCGTGTCGTAGCCGTCGATCAGCTCATCCACGGCCCTGGGTAACCCGTGGTCGCGTTTGACGTGGGTGATTGCCGCCATCTTGCCGACGTTGAAGTCCATCCCGATGAACAGTGGCTCACCAGGCTGCACGGTGTCGAAGCATCCGTTGAGCTTGCGGTCGTAGGCCGTGTAGATCGTGCCGGACGTCAGGTTGACGAACTGGCCTTTGAGGTACGCCATGATCAGCTGGGGCGGATATGACTCCATCAGGGAGGCGATGTAGTCATCCGGCAAGTTCAGCTCGTTGTCGAAGGTGCTGGCCTGCACCAGGCCGTACATCTCCTTGAGCGACGGTTTGTCGCGCAGCTGCTTCACGAACTGCAGGAAGACGAACTTGAAGCCTTCCGGCGTGGTGGTGACATCCACCCCGTTCTTCAGCCCGGGCAAGTTGTAGCGCATCCGGGCGATGATCTTGCGCCAGGCCTGCTGTGCCTTCAGGGCAGTCAGTACGTCCAGCTCATCCACCAGAGCATGGCCGATCTTGAAACCGACAATCGTCTGCGGCTTCTCCATCGACCTGCAAATCACAGTGCCGCGATACTGCCGGCCGCTGTAGATGTGAACTTCGTGGTTCGCCTGGTTGATCTTGGTCTTCAGCCCCCAGTCGTAGGCCACCTCATCCATGGTCGGATAGAAGATGTCCCGGATCTGCGGGTAAGTCGGTGCAAAGTAGCCAGCGTTGACGCCGGGCCACTCCATGAAGTGCTTGCTCAACGCCGAGCATCCGACCCAGGTCTTGCCTGATCCGAACCCGGCAACAAACGCACGGAACTTGTGGGGCAGCGTGAGGAACTGAGCCTGCGGAACGTTAAGGCTCGGCATTCGGCTTCCTCGCATCCACCACGTCGACCTGAATGCGGGTTGGGATCACCGGCTCGTCGCCAACCTCTTCCTTCCGGGCCCGGTTGACGTAGATGTCGCCGCATTCTTTGGCAGCCTGCTCCAGTAGCTGGGCAGTCAGCGCCATATTCTTCATGCCTTCGGCTTTCTCAGCCATGCGGCTCAGGGCGCGCAGTCGGAAGGCTCGATTGGCGATCGGGATGTCTTCAGTCTCTTCGCGGAACCGCTTGCGGCTCTCGCGAAACATCGTTGCCCACTTCTCACCCAGCGCTTTGCCGGCTGCCTTTGTTGGGTCGTGCGATTCGCACTGTTGGCGAGTGACAACAACGTTGAATTCTTTTAAGACGGCCTCAACCACCTGAGAAGGTGTGTCAAAGCACGCGAGAGCCTGAACAATAAAGGCTTTCACCTCACTTCGAAGAGCTGCCATTGGCGATCATCCGTCTTAACCTGTCTAAAATCAGGCCGACTTGAGCAGACAGGTTCCGCAGGCCCTCGCAATGTTCAATTTCCCCACCTCAGCAGGACTGTTTGCAGCATCCACCAACGTTTGAACATCAGGGCTTGCGCCGTAGCGGCGGACCACACCGACGAACTCTTCGACGTCGTGGCCCTGCAGCTTGATCTTCGGTGCGCCATCTTGGGTGAATGCTGGTTGACCGTACTTATCGGTCGCGTGAGCCAGGTGATACAGCTCGTGCTCCAGGAGCGCGCAGAACTCAAGGTCGCTGCACTGGGCGCAGTAGTCGGCGGCCAGGGTAATGATGAATGCCGGCACTTCGCCGAACCAATCACGCATTTGTTGCTCCATACGCGCCTTCTGCCAGCCGCCAGCACGGAACGCCACCTGTTCGGCCTGGCCCAGGACTGTGCGCCCCTGCTTCTCGAAGCTCGACGATGCCCACATGACCCGGATGTCTGCATCCAGTAGGTGGGCATGGTCTTCGTTGTGAATGCTGCCGGTGTCGGCAAGGATCTCGGCTTGGAGCCATTCCCCCACTTCGGGAGCAGGAATCAGGCGGATACCGAAGTCGGAGAGGTCGGAGAGCTCAAGCAGTGATGCTGGAGGTGCTGGCCTGATCATTTCTATCTTCCAAATACTTGAAAGCTGCACGTAACTTGAAGGCACTGCCCAATGTGGTATTCATAATGTCCAAATTAAGGAAGGAGCAATTGTATGGAATTCAAGACCACGCAAATCGATTTTCGGCCTTACCAGAAACCTCTCCAGGTGCGGACCCTTACAGCCGCGTTCGCATTTAGCGAACATTGCGGGGCGCTGGATCTAAGCACTGATACCTATCGCGCAAGCAATCAGGGTTTCAGTTGGCTTGGCGTGCAAACCGAGCCATTCGACGGATGGCTCGATACGTCATCCATTGTTTTTTGCTTTCCCGATGAAAAATACGGGGATTACACCGTGTATCTAGGCGACGACATTACTCAGAACGGCGAATGGCTATGGTTCCCAGTAACTCGAACTCCTGGAGTAAGTTCAGACCAAGGCTGAGCCTGACTCCACTCAGGTCACCATCTGGTGTGTCTGTGCATGGGCGTGACCGTGGAGCAATCCAACGATCAGGCCTTGAGGAAGTGCGGCAGCCTTGGCGGCGTCCACGGCATCAGCAATGGCCTTGTCGAGAGCGTTCACAGCAGCGTTGATGTCCTGCCCCATGGGAAGCACATGTCGTAGGCGGGTAACGTTAGCCATGGAGTCGCGACTTCAGCTCGTAGCCCATCAGCGGCCAAATCTTCTGTTCCGCGTTTTGGCGAGCGATCTTGCGACCCATCTCGGCGTCGAAGTTCTCCGGACTAGCGCAGGCACTCTCACCGGTGACGGTGAAGCCGTTGCGCGTCACCAAAACACAGAAGGTCAGCAGCGCCAATTCGCCGTGCGCGCCGGTGAGCCGCGTCAATTCATCCTGTGTGTGGAAGGCGGCCTGCACACCATCAGCAGCAGTAAAGAAGTACTCGCCAACGATGTTGGCTTTCAGGTCTGCCGGAGTGATACGCGGCGCAGTCAAACCCTTTGCCTGAATTTCCTGTTCAATCGCTTGATCGTTCATGGTGAATCCTCATGTTTGCGCGCCACGATTTGGCGCATTCGAAAACGTGGCGCGGATTACTGCTACTGATTCGTCAGAATCCACTACCCTTGATCGACGACTTGCGGCAATCTGCGCGCCTCATCTCTAGTCGAGTCCACGTCATGCCAACTGATGCAGCATCCGCGATGGCGTTAGCGCGAAAGAATTTCAAATACTTGGTGGAAGCCGGGGATGAAGAGCATCTTGAAAAACTTAGATTGGGTGCCGCCGGATACAACCTTTCACTGATGACTGCCGGTTGGATAAACCAAGAACAGCTGGATCAATTGACCGCGGAACTCAACATCGCCTGCGACTCCCGCAGGCGCACACTGCGCCCAGAACAGTAGATCGGAATGCTACTTGCCCCGGCGCTCGATACCACCAGGTGCCTTGCCACAGTGTAGGCAGTGCTCGCAGTTCAGCGTCCGGCACAGCCAGACCTTCACCCGCTGCCAGTACGTGACCATGAAGACATGGCGGGCACCGGCCAGGGCCAGGGATACATGCAAAGTGAGGCCGGCACTGGTCGGGCCAAAGAAGATGTTCTGGCTGCGAGCCATAACGACGAAGCCGCTGATGGCGATAGCCGAGTAGATCAGCTTCCCGAGAATGCCGTCCCTCACCTTCCCGCTCAGTACGCACCAGGCTGCCCACAGCGCGATAAGGCCGCAGGCGATGGAGTTGATCAGTTCAAGATTCATGGTGGATTGCCTCCTCCGAACCGCTGGCGAATGAGCGCCCAGAGGTCAGCGGATTTAATGGCTCGATTGATGGCTGCCAGGAGCGAGCCGCCGAATGCACCAAGTAGGAAGCCGATACCGGCGACGATCTTCGGCTCGGTCACGCCCAGGTAGGTGCTGACCATACTCGTCAGGTAGATCGAACAGGCCATACCGGTGATGAGGAAGATCATCCAGGCGCGCCAGTCGTTCAAGTCGTCCTTATGCCACCAGCTGGCGATCACAGCCCCAACAAGGCCCGCAATCAGTAATTCGAACCTGTCGATCTTGTCGAGCAGGCGCTGTAGATACTCCATGCGCTCGACTCCGTGGGGCATGTTTGAAATAGGTCAGCCCCGGCGGCACTCCCTGCTTAGAGCGAAGGGTGTGGCGGGGCCGAAAACGAAAAGGCCCGCACAGTGGCAGGCCGTAAATTAACGATTGATAGGCCCGAACGTGAGTCCTTTCAGGAAAGAGCGCTGCTCTGCAGTAACCAAGTCGGCATGTTTTGCGTTTTCGATCATGGAATTACTGATCGTCGCGTAGTTGATAAAAACGATGCTATCGACCACCACAAATGGCTTGGTTTCTTCGAGACTTCTCAGCGCCATGCCGAACCTCCGGAAACGAAAAAGCCCCTGCGTATACAGAGGCCCTGAATAGGTGCGCGGTCTTTCCCGCAGTCAGCCAAAGACCATCTCAGCGTCGACGCCCCACTGCATCAATCTCGCTGATCTGGTCCCGCGTCACTCTGGAAGTCTGGTATGAACAGAGCGCACGGGCTGCCGGTGTTCTTTCGTGACGCGTGACTTCCGGCGACACCAGGACCAGTGGTTCCCGAAGGCTGTCCTGGCTACAGGTTAAACTCAGGCAATAAAAAACCCGACGCATTGGCCGGGTTTCTGTGCAGATCAAATAGTATGGCTATAGAACAGTGCGTACGACTCTATGCCATCGTTCGGCTCTTTGATGCCGGCATTTGAATAGTGAGTGGCACGAATGCCTACCCGTTGCGTATCCCCGAACTTCAGACCAGCGCCAATGCGATCCTCGAAATTGAAAGACGATCCAAACTTCTGGTCGCCTGCTGTTGTGCCGGAGAACATTGCCACGCCAATCCCGGCTTCAATAAACGGTTTAATTTCGCCTTGGCCGATTTCGTAAACGAACACTGGAGAGAAAGATACGGAGTGACGAGCACCAGCTTCTTTGCCAGACTCCCAATATGTGTAACCCAGGTCCCAATAACCGGTCAGCTTACCTGTAGAGCTTTCCAACCACGTCTTGTCCCAGTTGAATCCCAGCGCAGCACGAGCCGTCAAACCGCCCTGGCTTGTCGCGCCTAGGGCACCTGAAAGTTCTGCAGCTTGAGCACCGGTACAAACCGCGCAAATCAGGAAAGCCGAGAGGATTATTTTCTTCATTATATGACCAATAAGTTCTAAAGAGAGATCGATTCAACAACAGCGGCACTATGAGTCAATGTGCCATCTATTCGTTCTCAGGAATCTCCAAGTAGCGGTTATGTCGCTTTTATTGGCAGAAACAGCGTTATGGAGCTGCAGAAAACACAGCCTATAAAAAACCCGGCTCTCGGCCGGGTTCATGATTCTGTGTGCTTTTCGCGTTACTTGTGCACTATGGGGAAAGTACATCAAAAACCCCAACATGACAATACCTTTATGCCGCCACCTCTTCTTTTTCAGCGTGAATGACCTGCCATACCGGCTGCAGTACGCGAACATCCACTTCTTCAATGGCGTCTCGCAGGAAATTCCACGCTTCTTTCCAATCCCTATCCCACACTTTAGGCTCTATGTGGACGCCGTAGAGCTTGAGCATGCCCTCAGCGATACGAGCGGGCCCCCACTGGGCGCCGTCGTGAGCCTCGATCTTGTAAGACTGCAGTGCCATCGTCACAAGGCAATGCACCTTCGCCTCCTTGACTTCGGTCAGGGTTGAAAAGTCCACACAGCTCCAGATCAGCTTCTCAGCGTTGAGCACGTGAGCGAGCGTCATGCATGGGTGATACAGGTAGTGCCCGAATTGTTGCTCCTGGAACGGCAACGTATCGATTGCGCGCAGGACTTTTCCGATGGTGGCCAGGTGCGCGGCGCGGGCCGTGGACTTGCCGGCGGATGTACGCCGCGTTTCGCTGATGCTGATGCGCTGTCCCGGAACGGAGAAGCGTCCGGCCTCCTCCCCTTTCTCGCTCCCCATGGCCGGGAACAGGGCATCGCGCTTGCCGATGCGCCCTCCAGTCTTCACCGGTGCCGACTCTGCGCGGTCAATTGCTAAAGCGCTGATCGACGCGTTCGATTCGTGCTGAGCTTCGGTCCATACCTGCCTTGCATTGATCAGTTTCATGCTGCGATCCTCTTCTTCAGTTCTTTTGTCTTTGCCCGGTAGTTGGCGGTCATCGCCTTCAGCTCATCCACGGTGTACTTCTTGGCCTCATGAGGACCTTCCAGCCACTCCAGAGCCTCGGCGCCGATACGCTTCACCAACTCAATCCGGTAATTCACGATGTTCCCGGAAAGCCGGGTATTGCACGGCGAACACTGGCGGTGGCAGTTCATCGGCTCGAAGCGCAGCGCCGGATTACTCCCCACCGTCCGGTAATGGCCTGCGTCATACTTGCCCTGGTGGTGCCGGCCGCAGCTGACGCACGGCAGTGCCGCGTCACGGGCGCGCACCCAGGCGTTGAATGCCTGCTGTGTGTCCTTGAGGTGATCCGCCCTGCTCTTCAGCTTCTCCTTCCGGACCTTGATCTCGCGGCGCCCTACTTGTGCCAGGGCTTTCCCAGCGATCGCTCGGCCCTTCTCGGATTTGCCGTATGCGATAGCGCACTCGATCTCCCCGCACACAGCCTGCGATTCTCTGGAGCGCGTGAACATTACTCGGCACTCTGGGCAGCGCTTGCGCCGCGGTCCGCCGGACGTGAGCGGGGTCTTGCGCTGTAGTGGGGTGCGCTTCATGCGGCCTCCTTGAATGCTTCGAACTCCGCCATTTCGGTCAGGCGCTCTTCCGTGAGCGTCGGCCAGTCATGCAGCACCAGGTACGCGCAGCACTGGCGCCAAAAATCTTGGAATGTCTCCTCCCCCATCGAATCGTAGGAAAGGCTGCGGGGTGTTTTGCGGGTGAGCTGGCCCAGCCCAGGGATGTCGAACGCTTCCTCGTCGCAGTACACGCCAGACTCCAACTGCAGAGCCTTGATCGCGTCGTGGGACTGCTTGCCGGAGAACCGGTCGATGTTCTGGCTCAGCACCCGGCCCAGGCCGTGGACCAAACCATTGAACCGTGGGTTGCGTGGCTGCTTGAGGTCGGCACGAATCTTCGTGTTGATCCGAAAATCGCGCTCGCGGAGTATCGACCGGTCAGCGTCGGAGGACGGCACGAACGCTGCCACCTCCTTGCCAGTAGCCGGATCGACCAGACGGCGCAGCACCAGGTACACGGGCATAGGGCGCGGCTTGGCTGGCTTGGTCATGGCCGCTCCTCCCTACCACTACCGCGGAAGCAAAGATCCAGACCAAAACCAAATACGCCAAGTCCCACCACCACACCCAAAGGCACAGAAAAGAACGCTATTACCAGGCAAACCGCCAGTGCTGGCACGGCGGCGAAGAACAGCCCTGCAAGGAAGTTGCTCATGACGGCTCTCCCTTGCCCATGACGGCGCGTCGACCTTCGTGGAACGCCATTACCTCCTGCATTCCGTTATCCACTGCGACGATCTCGCGGTCGAAGTAGGCCTGGCTGTCGGTCTCACCCTCTGGAGGTAGCTCGCCCGGGCCGGCCAGCGAGTTGTAGATCCACGCCATTGCGGCGGCCGGGCCCTTGCCATGCTCTTCCTCGATGAGGGCCGAGCGCATTGCGAGGAGGTAGCGGCCAAACAGCAGATCCAATTCCTTGATACGCATGCGGGCCAACTCGTTCTCTGCCAGCAGCTCCAGGGCCACCTCCTCCACGGTCTTCTCCCCGAGGAATTCCTGCAGCGCCTCGGTGTTGCGCTTCCAGTCGGCGCAGTCGGCCCGGAATGACGCGGCTTCGGCCCAGAGCATTTTCTGAAGTTGTTGCTTGTCGATGGTCATGCTCGTGACTCCAATTCCTGTGCCTGCTTGATCAGCAACGCCCTGCGATCCGCCAACTCATTTGCCGCGTCAATCCGCATTTCGGTTTTCCGTTCGGCACTGGCCTTGCGCATTTCCAGCATCGAGGTTTTCACCAGTTCCAGCTTCTGCCGAAGCTCGGGCTCTGGCCGTGTGACGGTGCCAGTGAGCAAGCCGGCGATGGCGCGACCGTCCTCAGTGATCGGCTCGACGCTCAGGTCCGCCAGGTACTTCTGGGCGTGTTCGCGCGGGATTCTCTTCAGCTCCATTGCCTTGGTCACAGCCTGGATGCGGCGGTTGGAGTCGAAGCCCACGGACACGTGCCAGTTGACCGGTTTCGCATCCTCGCGGGCCTGGCCCACGAACCTTTGGTAGGCGTCGATGAACGCCATGCGCGCACCGATTTTGTCGCCGCCATCCAAGATGGGTTTCGCAGCTGCCAGGGCCAGTTGGATCTCGTCGGTCAGCACCACGGTTTCATGTTCGTCGTTGGTCGTCATGGCGATGGCCCAAGCCTCGTCCTTCCCAGGGCGGCCGTCGGAGGTCTGGACACGCTGTAGGATGTCTGCCATAGCCAACTTGCCCTTCACCTCGAAGCGGCAGGCCTTCAATGCGGCTTTGACGACGGGCACCGGATACGCGCAGAGGTCTTCAGCCATCATCGCGGCAGTGCCCGGGTTCATTTCCTGGCCCATGGCCTCGGCGGTGGCGCAGATGGCGGCGGCCAGCCCGGCAACCTGCTGGTCATTCATTTCAAAGGTATTCATTGCGGTCACCTGCTTGCCGTTTGGCTAGAACCATCTGGGCGGCCTGTTCTGCTGCGGAGTGGTTCGCCTCTGTCCGTTCCATCTGGCGAGCGGTCATGCCGTTGATGCGCTGCCCGGTCACCCACTGGGTGTGATAGCTCTCGGCGTTGGCCAGCAGCTCGTTGAGGCTGTGGCACTTGCGAAGCACAGCGGCATCGCTGGTTTTCAGGAAGTGGGCGGCGACGTGGTGGGCGACATCGGCGCCGAGGCGGTCAACCAGTTGGCCGAGTTGGCCGCCAACCTTGGCGTTCCACACCGGCCAGGCGCTGTAGCGTTTGCGGTAAGCCATGGCGTAGTTCGCCCAGACCTTGAAGGTTTTGCAGGTCTGGTCCTTGGGGCCCGGCATATCGGCGGGGATCTCGACCCTTGGAGCGTCGGTACGATCAACCACCAGCACCAAGCCGTGGGACTGAGCCGGCACAACCGCGGCGGGAGCCGGGGGTGTAATTGGTTCAATGACCGGTTCCATGACTGGTTCAAGAGAGTTACTGATTCTGGGTGCAGCTGCTGCACTACCCCCTGGTGCAGGAGATTCACTAGGGGGTGAACCTGCTGCACTACCCGGGTGAATCTGCTGCACTACCCCTGGTGCAGGAGGTGCACCACCCCCTTCGAGGGTCAGGAAGTAAACGTTGGACGAATTCCCTTTTGGGCCTCCCTTCCGGATCTCCTTGCGCAACAGTCCCGCCTCACACAGAGCGGTGATGTGGTTCATGACAGAACGCTTGCTGATCTCGCACTGGTCGGCAATGTGCTGGTAGGACGGCCAGCACTCGCCGATGTCGCTAGCGTTGTCGGCCAGCTTAATCAGTACCAGCTTGCGCAATGGGTTGCCGACGCGAAGCTTCATCGCGGCGACCATAAGGCCCATGCTCACGCAGCACCTCGCATTGCTTTTTCGTGCGTGAACAAGCCGTCCCAGGTCTTCTTCATGGGCAGCTCGCTAGCTAGGTACAGATCGTACAGGCGTGTGGCGCCCTTCTTCAGCAGAACCGGTGTATAGGAGATGAAAGGGTCTTTACCGTGCGGGGTGACTTCGACCTGGTGCTCGGTCATGTACTTGTCGCGTGCATAGGAGCCAACACGGTGACGTAGGCCGGACTTGCTCTCGTTGTAGAGCCAGCTGCGCGCTTCCAGGTACTTGCCCACCTGCATGACGTTGACCCCATTGAGGCCCTTGCAGAACTGGGTGTGGGTCATGCCCTCTTTGAACAAGTTCTCCAAGGAGTGGATCTTCGTCGCCTGCTGCTCGACCTGGGCGGTGAGCATCAAGCGAGCCTTTTCAGACTCCATGGCGATCTGCAGAATTTCGATGGTGGAGAGCTGCTGTGGTTGCGCGACCTGCCCTTCCAGTTCCTGCCATCGGTCAACGAGGGCGGCGGTGAACTCTGGACTGAGTTGCGCGACAACAACGAAGCTGTCGCGCTTGCAGATCAGGTACTCGGCAGCTGGGCGGCCGAGGCCGTCGAGGTATTCCACCATTGGTGGAGAACTAATAACCTTCCGTTCGACCAGTCGCTCGATGGTGCGTTTCACGCTGTCGTGGCGAGATTCGACCAGTTCGGCGATCTCGCGGGAGGTCATAGTTTTGCGCGCCACGTTTTCAGATTGCGGAAAACGTGGCGCGAGATTGGTAGTGCTATTGATATGTGGCTGGTTTTGCATATAATCGGCCTCACAAAGTGTTATCGAATTAGCCGACCTCGACCGTCGGCTTTTTTGTGCCTGTAATTCAGCGCCGAAGCACCAACTCCCCACTCTGGTCCCCGCTTCCCCTCTCTTAAAAGCCACTGGATAAAACTCCAGCGACTTCAGGTTTCTTACTTCGCAGACTGTCTGGGCCGATACTGGGTACATGGGCAGCAGGGTTCGCCTGTCAGGCGGCTTGGTCTTTCTTTGTCGCCTTGAACTTTCCCTTGGAAAGAACCTGGATCTGGTACTGCCGGGATTCGGGAATCGTTTCCCCCCACATGGTCACGGCGCTTGGACGGATGCCCAAAGCGAGTGCCAGCTTCGTCTTGCTGCCGAAGAATTCGGCGACTTCATGCGTATTCATTGCGCATCCTCGTTCGAGACTGTCGCAATTTAAGCATGCTTAAGTTATGGCATCAACGGTCTTTTATACCTACTGCATGCTTAAATTCAGTTAACTTAATATTGAGTTCATGGAAAGACACGAACGCATCGCCCGCGCCATATATGTCAGCGGTAAAAAGAAAGGGGAAATTGCATCGCTTTGCGGCGTTGCTAATTCGGCCGTCACTCAATGGATTACCGGTGAGAGCAAAAGCCTCAGGCCGGAGAACCTTTACGCCCTGGCGAAAGCGACCGGCTTCCGAGCTGAGTGGCTGGCCATTGGCGAGGGTGATGAGCGGGAGGCTTCTGAATCGAACATTTCCCCAGCTGCCCAGCCAACAAAATCATTCCGGTACCCGGTAGTTAGCTGGGTTGCCGCCGGCGCCTGGGCGGAATCAGTGGAGCCCTACCCGGCTGGAATCTCGGACACCTACGAGTTTTCGGAGTACGACGCCAAAGGCCCAGCGTTCTGGCTGACAGTTAAAGGTGACTCGATGACCGCGCCTGCCGGCCAGAGCATCACCGAGGGCACGCTGATCCTGGTGGACACAGAGGCTGAGGTTGCAGCAGGTAAGCTGGTGGTGGCCAAGCTACCGGACAGCAACGAAGCCACATTCAAGAAGCTGGTCAGCGATGGCGGTCGGCTGTTCCTGAAACCGCTGAACCCGAGCTACCCGATCGAAGCTGTGGATGAGAACTGCCGGATCGTGGGCGTGGTTGTGCAGGCGCTGCAGAAGTTTTACTGATGCGCAAGTGTGTCGGGGCGGATATGCCCGGGCGGCAAGCTAAATCGAAATATCGCGAGCTGATTAGCGCTCTTATACACAAGGGAATGTGATAATGAATGCCTTTCGGATCGCGACTCTAATAGTCGCCCCGCTTTTTATCTCCGGCTGCCACAGCACGCCAAAAGAAAAAACTGAGTACGAAAAACAGATCGACGCAGTACCGATGCCTGTAACGGAAGCTGAACGGGTTGAGCAGTGTCGTAACTTCAAGGAAAGCGCTGATTACCAGCAGACTATGGATATTTTGCAATACTCACAGCGATCCAAGCTCGGCGCCTCAGGTTATGAATTTACAGAGACTCTAGCGCTTTTGCGTCGCCTCAGAGCCATGAAGTGCCCTGGGTATGGGTGGTTTTCCTGACGCTGTTGCCTTGGGTGAGCCAATGACTGCATGGCGAGAGCAGACCATCTGGAGCAAGGTTGGAGTCATTGCTTGCCTGGCTTTCCTTATGGTGCTCCCCGGATATTCCGACATAGCGGGACTGGGCGGAGGCTCATCCGGTCGCAAGCGGGTCTTCAGCCCTGGATTCGTTGTACTCTGTGTTTTCGTGGCTGTGGTTGAGCTGATAGCGCTGAACCACTTCTATAGCGTGCGTGGATGAGGTGAAGCGGAAAGGATTGTGCAAGACAAATAAAAAAGGTAATACATAAGGAGTTTGTGGTTTTCTACATTCGCGGTTAGCCGGAAACCTAGGGAGGGGTCCTGTGAGTAATATAAAAAAGCAGAAAACTATACATTATAAAAATGTGGTGATCACCGGATCGCCAAATCTGCAAGCATTACTCGAAGGGGCTCTCGGGGATGCAGGAGCAATAAAGCGCCCTAACCAGCGGCAACAGAAGGCTAATGCCGAAGATACCGTGGTTATTTTCATTAACAGATTTACGAAATACAATAATATGAGTGTTGGGCAACTCGTATATCTGGAAAAAGGTAGACAGCAGCCATATATAACCGTTGACGACGAGGCTGACTTTTATTCGATAGAATCCCTCTCATCCGACGAGATTCCAGAGCAAAAAAAATCTCTTCCTGCTGACCAAGCCGAATCACCACCTTCACAACAAGTCATAAAAAAGCGTAGAGAGTTTGTCGAGTCAATCCTTTACTTTGGAGTGATTGATAATCATATGGTAATAATGCAGTCTTCAGCATTGCAAAGTAGAAGTCTCGAAGCTCATCTAAGTTGGCTTCTAACCAGCTGCACATCTACACTCACCGAAGGATCAATGTTAGTACTTAGCGATAAGCCTGCCGAGTCAGTGTTCCAAAAATTGGAAAAGTCTCCCGCCAAGAGCATTCACTTTGGGGCACCACTAACAACCGAGGTTACAGTTGATCCATCTCAACCAACCCAAAGCAAAGCACTACCAACTGGCGTGGCGCAACCAATCGATGAGGTGCACGCGAGCAAAGTACGATTTGAACCTACAGGAGTCGCTGCTGCAATCATAAGCGCCGTTGCACCCGGCCTGCTTGACAGGCTAAATCTTCGAGAGTCTCTGGACGATGCAAATATTCACCTCGCGCTGGAGATAACCTACAATCGAAGAACCAGCAAGACAGGGCAGGAGGTGATAGACTCCATCGCGACCAGCCTGCGGCATAGCCCGGCTAGCGACGTCGTTATTAACCTGAAAGGCGGCGGCAAGATTACGGGAGATGAGCTCAAGCTGTCTGGTACCGTGAATGTCGAGTACTTGCCTAGCGGACTGATAAATGAGGGATCATTGTTTCATGAAATGCTCAGATGGCTTAATGCAAAAGTGTCTTCGAGTGAGATAGATTCAACCACAGAGAGTACTGAGTAGTGAAACTTATAACTCAAGCGCAAACAAATGCTCAAAGACTTGCAGTACTTGTACCTGTATGTCTGCTAGGAGCTTATGCGCTTGGTTTATGTCAGCCATACATACCACAAGATAAAAGCATAATTCCCGTTGGAGTCATTGCAGTGCTCGCCTCCCCCATCCCTATTGCGATGGGGGTATTAAGCAAGCTTGCAGACGTTCGCAAAATGAAAAGCTTTAGCCGCCAAGAGAAAAGGCGGATCGAACCAAAAATTGACCGAAAAGTATCGGCGATCCACAAGCTTGTGATGATTTACTCTTTGCTTTCACTAATTGTTGGAGCTTCTCTTTTCTTCTCGTCAATTGACATTGGAAAAGAGTATTCCCTAGGAATATACCGATTTGCTGGCGGCGCTTTTTCTTTCGCTTTAGTTAGCTCTTGGATGCTTTTGGCGGAAAGCAAAAGGACTACAGATTTTGAATCTTTAGTGGTAAGCCGAAGCAACGAACGAAAGCAAAAGGCAGCTCTACTAAAAAGACTTGAAACGAAAAGTGATTAGTACATTGAGATATTTTAGTAGCAGGTAGACCCGGCCCAGCGCCGGGCTTCTTGTTTCTGCCCTTTCACACTCGGACTCCTTTGGTCATCCCAATTCTCAGCCCCCTCTTAAGCCCGCCCTCCGTAGCCGAATCCATCACGGCATATCTTGTTACAACCATTCGCCCGCAGGGACCGCCAGTAGAGAACTACAAACTTCTACTCCAGTCCTAATGCTAGGCGTGCTTTAAACCGTGAGCGCCTGCTGACAACCCATAGAGGTTCACAAAATGAAAATGACACTGCCCGTCCTATTATTGGGCGTCCTCATTTCGCAAGGAGCAATGGCTGCCGGAGACGGCACAGCCGGCCTTGGAGGCGGCGTTGGTGGTGCACTTGGCAACATCGTAGGCCAACAGCTCGGCGGATCAACGGGTGCGGCGGTAGGCGCCGGCGTAGGTGGTGCTGCTGGCAGTGCTGTCGGTGCTCAGAAAGGAAACAGGGCGGAAGCGGCGTTAGGTGGCGGCATCGGCTCGGCTGGGGGCTCACTCATTGGTAATCGCCTTGGGGGCACAACTGGCTCGACTATCGGCGCAGGCCTCGGCGGCGCTGCGGGTGGCGCGCTTGGAAACAACCTGGCGGATGATGAGAGCAATCATCGGTCGGATGGTAAGAAGCACAAAGGCAACAACAAGCATAAACACAAGAACAAGCATCGTTAGTTTCTGACGCGGTTCCATCGAGCCCGGCCCGGCGCCGGGCTTCTGGTTTCTGGTTTCTGGCGAGCCTCTACCCTGCTATTGTGGCGTCCTTAGATCGCAATGGAAGCAATGAAGCATGGAGTCATGGAAGACACTGGCGATAGCCCTACTGGCATCGGTCAGCACGCAGGCCGTATCAGGTGATGGCGCCAACCCTATCGCTGCCGCGATATTTCTCACAATTTCCGCGCCAACCATTTTAATTGGGGCGACCACATCCCTCACGACCGAGCCGCCGAAGGTTTTCAAGTCAGCCAAGACCGACGCCCTTGCCTACATAGGTTCGGACGGCGAGATTCGCGGCGCCCAGTTTGAGCAAGCGTGCCGACACTACCGATTGAGCTATAGATCGCCCCTCATGTCCGATATGCAGCTCGCCCAGGCGATCGTGACTACCTACTGATACAGACCTTTAACCTATCCTCAGCGTCGTGATTCCTGCCTCCGGCGTAACCGCCAAACTCATCATCCAGGTCTGCCACCAATGCCTTCCATCGTCTATGCCAATGAGTTCGACATCTGCGTATCAATGTCCGATTTAGTTTCATGGGTAGGGGACGAGCACTCACCCAATGCGCATTTAGAAGCCGCTTTGAGCGCCGCTGGAATCGAGCTAGACATTGCCAAGCTGTACAACCACGACTTCGAAGACACACCTATTGGTGCTGGTGACGTTCATGTCTATTCGTCTGCCGTGAGCGAGAGCCTAATGGTCATAGACCTGTATCGAGACCTGACCTACCAACTTGATTTGATTACGGTTTCATTGAAAATTGACAAGCCACTTACCCATTTGGTCCTTCCATTGCTCAGACGATTTTTTGATGCCGCTGAGTGCCAGGTACTTTTCAGTCAATCTACACACTCACAGCGATTGCGCTCACTGACAGATGAGAGCAGGTACCCTTTACCGATGGGGGAGAACGGGTACCGACAACAGATAATTTTCCATAAATGATGCGCACGGCTAATGAGCCACTGCCTTTCACACCCCTTTCACAGTCGGGCGCCTATGGTTACCACAGCTCCTAGTGATCATCCCTTTAGGCCCGCTAATCCCCATCGCGGGCTTTTCTTTGCCTGCGATTTAGAGGGCCAACACTCGCCCTCCCCGACTTACCCGACGACGGCTATACACGCCCACCTTCAAAATGACACGATAACGTCTCGCCTTCTTAAGTAGGAATACAGGATGTTCAGTCACGTAACCGTCGGGACAAACGATCTTGATAAGGCCTCGATCTTCTATGACGCGGTGCTGATCCCCCTGGGGCTCTGCCGCAGGCCTGTGACGCCTGATGGCGGACCACCTTCGGCATGCTGGATTAAGCCAGATAGCGTTCTCCCTCGCTTTTATGTGTACAGCCCTTTTGACCGCAATGAAGCCGGAGCAGGAAATGGCAGCATGGTGGCTTTCACCGCACCTTCTTCAAATGCGGTAGACAGCGCCTATGCAGCTGGGCTTCTTGCGGGCGGATCTGATGAAGGTGAACCTGGCCAACGTCCCCACTACGGTGACGGTTACTACGGTGCGTACCTGCGTGATCCAGATGGCAACAAGGTGCATATCGCTCATCGTGGAGATTTGTACTTGGCGGGGTAGCAGCCGCTCACAGTATGATTAGATCAAACCACACGAAGAGGCGATCTTTATGATCGCCTCTCCTCATCGCGACGCCTTCAAGTCCTGGTCCGTTATCGCGGTCCGCTACCGGGACCACCGCCAGGGCCCCCACCAGGCCCGCCACCTTGACCGTGGCCACCGTGACCACCATCGCCACCACCTCCTGGCGGCATAAAAATCCAGCATCCCGACAGAGAAGACAGCAGAGCAACAACTGCTGCAACCTTGACCAATCGATTTAAAGTCATAACTACACTCTCTATTTAGGAACAGTTGATCTGCGTGATTTATGACAGCTGCAGAATGGGTTACGTCATATTTTCGTGTAGCGACTTGGTAAGCTTTGTGTTGCAAACGACAAGGACCCATAGCAGAAACCAGCCGAGCATGGACATTCTGCTTTTTGCGACGCCCTTTTCACCTGGCATTGACAGGATAAGCGCCAAACTCCCCCTACTCCTTTGAACAATTCCCTTTAGGCCCGCCCATAAGCGGGCTTTTTTTTGCCCGACAGAAGCTCCGAGCAAGCACTTATGCATTTATGCATGAAACTTCTTGCGCCCCTCTTGCCAATTTCTGGCGGCGACAATACTGTACATACATACAGCATACGCAAGGAGCGACTTATGAACCAGGCACCCTACTCCACACCGAAACCGAGAAATTCCTACGAGCTTGTTGGTCACCGCCTGCAACGCATAATTGCCTCCCCCAGAGTGCAGAGGATTCAATTGGTCGAGGTTTCCAGGCGCGAGGATGAAAGCCCTGAAGCCTGGCACCAGGTCATCCAAGACATTGGCGATACCGCCGGGATAAGGGTGGAGCATCTGGAAGACGGAGCCGTCAGGATCGGTTGGCGCGAGTACTGCGACGCATAAAGGAGCCCGCCAAAGAGCGGGTTTTTTAACGACTTAAATTTCAGCATTCTGAATTATTAACTTCAGTATGCTTGACACTTTAATTTCAGCTTGCTTAAATTCAACTCAAGCCAGCAACGCACACCGCCGGCGAGCAGCGAGAGCTGCGCCGCTCTTTAACAGTCAGCGCAATACAGAAATACCAACAGACCGCATTGCCTCTACCGGCGACCGGCGATCAGACGGGTCAGATAGCCCGCCCACGACAGGAACACCCTGTACGGCTGATCGAGAGCGAAACGCTCTAACCGTGCGAATGACCCGGCAAGCAATGCGCTCCGCGAATCCCAGCGGTAGAAGGGAGACTCAATTGAACAGAATTAGCGGTCCCGATAGCCTCGGCTGGGAACGCCGGACCTCATGCATCCTGCCCCACTCAGCCAGGGCATTCAGAGCTGTAGCGTGCATGTTGTAAGGACCTGTGATCCATGGCGAACAGATGCTGTTTGACGCTGTGAGTAGGAAGCTCGAAGCCCACACCGAAGACGACCGGCCTGCCCTGCAATCAGCAGCGGGCAACGGGCCACACCGCTAACGCAACAACCCCGGCCTGACGTCAGTAGCGAGGTCGGGGGTTTCACCGATAGTCCTTGGCAGCAGGGACTAACGGGAAACCAACGGGAGAGATGTATGGCTAAGAAAGTTGGCAGAACCACCAAGACAGAGCCAATAGGGGTCCGAGTCAGCCCAAGAACGCGATACCTCATGGAGTTGATGGGGCGAAATCAACGACGGTCATTGACAGCAGTCATCGAAGCGGCTGTAGAGAGCTACGCCACAGAGGCGGAAAGCACGCTAGCCGCGCACACCTGGTCAACTGACGAAGGCGAGCGCTTGCTTAACTTGTACTCGAAGGCCCCGCACCTTTGCTCATTTGATGAGGAGATTGATGCCAAAGCTGCCCTGGCAGCGCGCAGCGAGTAATCGGACATTTTCACTTCTGCCACCGCATCGGTGGCAGCGGGAAACCAACCGAGGGTCACCACGATGGAAGCAACAATCATCAACGGTTCATGGAAGGGTCACCTCGGACGTGGCCTTGCGCCGCGAGAGCTTCAGTTTCTGCTTTGGATTGCCCAGGGATTTACTTCGAAAGAGATCGCCCGGGAAGCAGGCATTGAAGCTGGCACCGTCAAAAAGCGCCTGACCAATGCGATGTTCAAGCTGGGCGTGACGAAGCGTACTGCTTTGGTGGCTGAGGCCATGAAGCGCCAGATCATCACGCCGGTGTGCTTTGTTCTGGCGGCGCTGATCGCGATGCACTCGATGATCAGTGACGACTCGCTGCGTCGTGATCGCCGGGCGCCGGAACGGCGAATGGCTCAGGTGCGGATGGTACGTCGGACTGAGTGCGCTGAATTGACTGTATGAGCAGGTGCTACCGATTTTGCCGAGAACTGATTAGCTGCTGGCATCTATCAGCCATCTGAAGGAGGGACTCAGCCACATCAGACAGCACGCGGTACATCTCATGCTCGTCCGGAAACGGGTATACCTCGAGGTTGAGAGCGATCTGAATCTTGCGTAGATCTGTGCCTTCGACGAGCCAGCGCTCAGCGGTGCGAGTCATCGCTGATCCGTTGTCATCCGTCTGCCAAGCAAGAAAGTCAAATAGCCTAGCGACCTGCAGAAACGATATCGAGTCAGGGATATCGGCAAAAAGCCGATCAGCCAAATTCTCCTCCCCAAACTCAACCACTACTGCACGGACAGCGCTGAACGCTTCAGTATATTCGGGTTCGCTGCTCTCTGCTGCGATCACGTTTAACGCCCTTTCAACAACCTGATGCATAGCAATTCCTTGCTCCGATAAGGAGTGTCGATGCTACCAGCCTTCAGTACGACTCGCTAAACGGCCAGCGCCGCGGCAGCCGTGAAAGACCGGCACCCTTCCCCACCTCTATTACGTCAGCACTCCTCCCCCGCGCCCATCGGCAACCAGCGGGAGGCATGAGTGTTGACGAACACAGGTGAACCAAAGGAACGAGTCATGAACTTCCAACCGCCAGATCCGCCCGACTACGGCCACTGCCTGACCTGCAACCGGGTCATCCATGTGGACGAAAAACGCGGCGATAACTGCATTGAGTGTGATGACCAAGGAGCGAGCGACGGCGCCGATGAAAACGGGGTTCGCCCTGCAATATCTGAGGACGGCGCCTACCGTTTCAACCCGTGGACCGGCCAACACGAATAAGCCGCCCGTTCCGCCTAACCCCAAACACTGGAGGTCGCCATGGCTGCTACAGCCGAATACTCATGCCTTCGCTGCAAACAGCCATTTATTGCGCGCACCGCTGACCGGAAACGCGGCTGGGCCCGCTACTGCTCCAAGTCCTGTAAAGCCAGCAGGCAGGAACAGCGAACGGGCCAGCATGCCGCCTACCAAGATCGCAAAGAGCGCCGTTCAGATGACCATGAAGGTGGCGAGTTCACCGATGCCCACCTTTTCAGCAATGAAGAGCACGACTGCAGTAAGTCAGAAGATTAATCCGCCACCCTGGAGGCAACCATGAACGCAGCATTGAAGATATGCCAAGAGCGTTACGACGCTCAGTTGCCTCCAGAGGTCAGCGAGAGCGACGAGGTAACGGACTGGCTTGAGCATTCGGCGGAGCGCCTAGTGTGCGGCGTCGACATCAAGTGGAAGCGCCGCTACGGCCAGCCTCAAGTGGTTACGTTCGATCGGTTCTGCACGGTCCTGCAGGGCCACCTGAACCAGCGCCAAATCGACGGTCTGGACCAGCGTGATTCGTTTGCCCGGCTGCTGCTGTCGGCGATGCTCGGCAGCCAGAGCGATGCCCGGTCTCACGCCGCAGACCTGCTGGGCCAGCAACGGCCGATTGAAGCGGTCGAGAAGATCGCTGTAGCGCTGCTGAGGCCCTACGCCGAAGACGCGGTAGCAGCGGAACGGGAAGAGCGCGAAGACGATGTGGGTGCCGACCTATGAGCGCCCACATCCTGATCGACGAAGCGCTCGAAAGCTTGGCGCATGCTTCCAGTACCCAAGAAGAGGCATTAATCGTTCAGGGGCTGATCACCCAGTTCCTGATCGACCAAATCATCACCCTCAAGGAATTTGACCACTACTGCGCCCGCCTCAACAAGGTCGCGCGCAAGGAGGCAGCATGACCACTGCGCCGGTTAAATCACTGATCGACGAACAGATCGCCGAGATCGAACGCAGCCTGACAATCCTCGGCGCCGGTCTGCCGCGCGACCTGCCTGTGTCGGCACTACCGCCAAAGCTTGCTGCTGCGATCAAGGGCGGGCGTATCGCGGTGAGGGTTCGGCCGTGAGTTTCTTTGAAGACAACATCGAAGACGGCAGCCACTGCATGAGCTGCTGCGAGTTCATCGGCGAGGATGTGGGTTACACGCGCTGCTGCCGTAATTGTGGCGGCGAAGGCGGGGAGTGGAATCCAGAAGGCCACAAAAAACGCATGAAGGCCGAAGCCATGCAGCGCTTTGATGGTTGGCTGTCTCGCACCGGCATCGCTCACAAAAAGCACAACAACGGCTACCACGTCGTGCTTACGCTTCCCGATGGGCGAATGATCGATTGTTGGCCCAGCACGAAAAAATGGCAGTTGCGCGGGCAGCGAATGAGCCGAAACGGTAAGGCGCTGCATGAATTGGTGTTGCGGCAGTTGAGGCCCTGGCCATGACTACCCACCAGCGCACCCGGCGCCTACTCATCTGGCGCGGCTCCTTCTCTGCCCTCTCCGTCTGCACCTTTCTGATGTTGCTTAGCGCCCTCGCTGATCGAATCACTCAATAAACAAAACCTTCAATCGCTGCGAGCATCGCGGCAAGGATTCCCCATGTCGACGAACATGCAGATCTGGGAAAAAGTCAGCACGACCGATACCCGCTACACCAAAGCTGCCGAGGTTGGCGGTCAGAAGATCACCAGCCTGAACGGTACGGCGATGATCATGAAGGCCACGGAGATATTCGGGCCTGTCGGGATCGGGTTTGGTTGGACGGTCATGGAGGAGCGCTTCGACGAAGGCGCTGAAATGGTCAGCGGTGAAGGCGATAAACGCCTGGTGCTGGGTCGTGAACTCAACCACACCATAAAAATTCGCTTCTGGTTCGAGCTAGACGGAAAACGCGGCGAGATTGAGCAGTACGGCTGCACCCGCTACCTCTACAAATCGAAGTTCGGTACAACAACCGATGGCGAGGCGCCGAAGAAGTCGCTGACCGATGCCATCAAGAAATCGCTATCTATGCTCGGCTTCAGCGCCGACGTGTTCCTGGGGATGTTTGACGACGCGGAGTACGTCAATCAACTAAGGGACGAAGAGCTGATTGAACACGCCGAAGACCAGGAGGCCGAGAGGGCCCGCCAGCAGCAGGAGCGCCTGGACTACATCAAATCGGTTATCGACACGATGGCCGGAGCCCAGTCCCCCCAAGAGCTGAAAAAGATCCATGACGTTGCGGTACGCAAACTTACTCTGCGCAAGGACACCAAGGGCGCCGAGCGTATCTCGCTGGAATGGAAGCGAATCACCGATGCCGATAAGGAGGCTGTAGCATGACCCAGCTCTACACACTCACCGGCAAGCTGGCCGAACTTCAAGCAATGGCTGACACCGACGACGAGGGGTTGAAGGAGGCTCTGCAGTACGCGATGGAGGAGATCCAGGGCGAGTTCGGCGATAAGGCTGAGAGCGTCGTCATGCTGAGTCGGAACATCCAGGGCGACATCGACGCAATAGACAAAGAAGTCGACCGGCTGAATGAGCTCAAGCGCATCCGGAAGAATACCGTAGGCAAGCTCGACGAGTACTTGCGCAATAACATGGAGGCCTCCGACATCAAGACGATCAGGCGACCGTTGTTCACGATCACTCTGGCTTTGGCGCCCGAAAAGGTCATCGTAGATAAAGAAGACGATATCCCGGATGACTTCATCGACACCAAAACCGTGTTCTCTCCCGACAAGCGTGCTATCGCGACCAAGCTCAAGGAAATCCGAGATCACAACGCAGCCGTAAGAAAGCGTATGACGGCCGGTGAGGATGCGGAGCACGAACTTTTACCCGAACCAGCCTGGGCTCACCTGGAGCGCGGCGACAGTTCGATTCGCATCAAGTGAGGACATGATGAGCAAGCGCAAGACGCATAACCTCAAGGCACGCCTTGACCGGTCCTGCCGTTCTCTACTGGCAGTCAACCACGTCGCAGTGGTCAACATCGACCCCAGCGGCCGCCAGGGCATGATCAATTACAAGTCGCTGAAGAACATCGCGCCGGGGAAGATTGGTCAGGCCGCTTGCGGCATCCCTCACCGATGGACGATCTACATGAGCGCCATGTGCATTGACGCCCGCGGCGACCGCTACAGTAAATCGGTGGAGGTGGCGCCCGATGGCGTTTACCTCTCCGACCACTTGGAAGACGTGATCGAGCATTGCTACAAGAAGCTGCGCGACGAGGCCAACCAAAGCCAGATGGTGGCTTCAGGCTGGATCGCTATCCCCGACACACTGTCGCTGGACGAGGAGCACGCCGCGCGGATCTTCGAAGCCGTCGGTGCTTGGCGCCAGGTGAAGGTCGATTCATGCGCCGCATAGCCCGCATCCAGCAACGAAAACGTCAAACCTGGCTTGCACTGCCGGCCAGCGGAATAGAAGAGGTAGGCGATGGCAGCCGAACAGAAGGAACGCACGGCCAAGCTTGCCGAGAAACGGCAGGAACTGGGCGAGCAGGAATTGCGGCACACAGTCCCGTACGGCACCCGGCAGATGCTCGACGAGCTGATGCTCTGGCATGACATCGAGGAATTCAGCGAAGCGGTGCAACTGCTGGTGCTGAATGGACGGGCCGAGGATATGCCGCCGGCGCCGCCGAAAGTCAAAGGGCCGTCCGACATCATCCGACACTACTTCCGCGAGAGGATGCGCGAACGACTGGCTGCGCTCACCGCCGACCTGGGCGAGACGAAAGACCGGTCCACCATTTGGCGGTTAATCGCACACGCTCACTCGCTTGGTGCCGAGAAGTCCGCCTACCTGCTCGCAATTCCGCGCCACGATATGACCGTATCTGAAAACGTGGCGCGTAAATTACGGCAAGCAGGCTTCGCCGAATCGCTGCAGATGAACGCCGAAGACGACGGCGAAGAATGATTTAGGCTGAGAAAAATATGATTCGACTAACACCCATGGAGTTTTACGGTTTTAAGGAAGCTTTTCTATCATGATCGCTTTTTGCAAAAGCGAGGGCAGTTAACGCCAAAAGGAAAAATAGCAACCCGAAATATATGATCCATGCGTTATCGGGAATCTTCGCGTTTTGGGAGATCGTGAGGAGCTTTCCTGTTTGAATGTCAGGAAAACCTTCCCCTACTTTCTTCATCATAAAGCTGATTGCTATATCCCAGATTTGGAAAACAATCTGAGCAAAAAACATTGCGCCAAATAGAAACTTCAAGAGAACGCCAGTAAAAAAGCTTGGGTTAGACCAAGCAATCGTGGCTATTCCGGTGAGCAACGCGGCAAAGGCAGTCCAAAGAAAAGCTTCCACTTTTAGTATCTCCCTAATCCGGCTCCATGCCGGTCACCCGTAATACCCCAACCCAAACCAAATTGCCACCACCGGCCACCGGAGGGCGGCGCCTGACTGGAGATAATCCATGAGCAACATTCCTCCGCGCCCGAAGGCTGATAATGCAATGATCCTCGCGGCTTGCACCGTTGTTGCTGAAAAGATCAATGGGGACGCCGACACCATCGCCCAGCACTACCGCCGCCACATGGACGGTTTTGAGCTGGCAAAGGAGCTTGATAAGTATGCATCCTGGGACACTACGCGGGCTGACATGGATGCGCTGGACGAGGTCGACTATCTCGTAGATCGGGCCGAATACCTGGCGGTAAAAGCGTGGGCTGAAGAGTTCAAGCCCGAGCCGCCGCTGCCTATTGGTACCAGGGTCAAAGAAGGCGTGATCACGCGGATCTACGAGCACGCCCCGGCCATGTACTGCGTCAAAGAAGACGGCTGCACCAACGACACCCGCAGCCGGCTGATCAAGTTCGAAGACGCAGTATCCGCCTGATCCGGCTCCATGCCGGTCACCCGTAATACCCCATATCAACGAATCACGCCAGCCGGCGAGGCAGGCGCACGCTTGGAGATAACCCATGAGCACCTTTGCAGTATTTGGAATGACCCTCGATGTCGCCAAGACCGAGGCCCGCAAGAAGACGGCTGGCACCCGGAAGAACGCCAAGGCGCCGGGCGCCGTCGAGCCGATCCCGGAAGCGGAATGGTTGGAGCTGGTCGCAAAGCGCACCGAAAAGATCATGGGGGGGGGGTACGGTCCGCCAGCTCTCGCCGCTCTTCGACGCGCCGCAGTACGCCGAGCAGTTCATTGAGCTGGCCCGCAAGACGCTGAGGTGCCGCGACATGCATATCCGTGCGAAGGCCGTGCTGGTGGACGCCAACGGCAAGCCAATCATTAACCCAAAGACGAAGGTGCCAAAGGTGGGGTTTGCGGGCTGGCCAATCAAGTCAGAAGGCCAGGCCGCCTGAAGCCGCCTTGCATAGGGCTCTTTTTGTTTATTCACTCCTTTCGAATTTAAATGAATTTTAGTTAGACCCACGCGCTGTAAGGTTCAAGCGGCTTTAACTCTAGCCGAGCCCTATTAACTTGCCTCTCGGCAAACGCCGACGCCTCGAACTTGGTTTTCCCGACCTTCAGTGCAATCCTCTCCGCAGCATTATAAAACTGGCGCTCCAAGGGCGTTAGATCTTTCATAACTCACTCCAATTTAGTTTTCAACAGCACAACAATAAACAAAAATACAACTTATGGGTTTGTAAAAGCCATTTTAATCGATTGTATTTTTCAATGAGCCGAAGTTTGACATACATTCATCCGGCACAACTTCCGACACAATATTTGATTGTTTCCCAACTTAACTTCGGAGTCCTACATGCCCGTCACTTATGGAAGCGTGTGCAGCGGCATCGAAGCTGCGATACAAGCCTGGCACCCGCTGGGCATGCGCGCCGCCTGGTTCGCCGAGATTGAGCCGTTCCCCTCGGCGGTCCTGGCCCACCACTACCCCGATGTGCCGAACCACGGCGACATGACCAAGCTGGCCGCTCTGGTGCTGGCCGGCAAGATCCCGGCGCCGGAAGTGCTGGTCGGCGGCACGCCATGCCAGGCCTTCTCGGTTGCCGGTATGCGGGAAGGCCTTACCGACCCGCGTGGCGCCCTCACCATCAAATATGTGGAGCTTGCAGATGCAGTTGACTATGTTCGAGCCGGCCAGCGAAAGCCAGCCAGCGTTATCGTCTGGGAGAACGTTCCCGGCGTCCTCAGCGACAAAGGGAACGCCTTCGGATGCTTTCTTGGCGCGCTTGCTGGGGAAGACTGCGAGCTGCAGCCTCCAGGGAAGAAATGGCAGGACGCTGGTTGTGTGTATGGACCCAAAAGAACAATCGCGTGGCGGGTCCTGGACGCCCAATATTTCGGCCTGGCCCAACGACGCCGTCGTGTGTTCGTTGTCGCAAGTGCTCGAGACGGGTTCGATCCCACCGAGGTACTTTTTGAGCGAGAAGGCGTGCGCCGGGATACTGCGCCGAGCCGAGGTCAGGGGCAGGACGTTACCGGAACAGCTCCTTTCGGCCCTGCGCTCCAGTGTGGATGTGGATGCGTCTTCGCTGAATCCCTAGGCCAGTACGGCTGCCCAAACTGCGAAGGTGACGAAGGTCCGGCGGTCGATATGTTTGGCGGCATTCCAGCGTTCGGCGGCCACAGCCTTGGCGGCTCGATCGAGCGCGCAGCCACGCTAACGGCCAAAGACAGCCGGCTCGACATCGAGAGTGAAACGTTCCTCATCGCGCCGACGCTTGCCGGCGGCGGCCGGAAGAACGGTGGCTACTCCTACGATGATGTGCCCTGCGTCGCCGCGACGCTCGACGCAAGCTATGGCCGGCTTCAAGGCTGTTCCGGACAGGACGCGAACCACGGCCATAGCCATCTGGTAGCGCATGGCACGCAAGATCCATGTGTAAGTGTTGAAGTGGCACACGCCCTCGGCCGTAACAACGGTGGCGAGAATGCGGTGCTGGCCTTCACCCAGAACAGCCGAAGCGAGGTTCGATACATCGGCGCAGATGGACAGATCGTCGGCGCGCTGGCCGCCGAGGCAGGAGCTCAGCAGCAGAACTACCTGGCCTACTCCACAAAGCTGCACCACACCTCGGCCTGCGGCGCGGGCAAATGGTACGAGGAATACACAGCCTCTCTGGATGCATGCAGCCCGCCGCCGGCACTGTTGACTCCGTCACAGGTGCGGCGCCTCACTCCCGCCGAGTGCGAACGCCTTCAAGGCATGGCCGACGACTACACCCTGATCCCCTGGCGTGGCAAGCCAGCTAACGAGTGCCCGGACGGCCCCCGCTATAAGGCTATCGGCAACAGCAAGGCCGTCACCGTGGTTCGCTGGATCGGCCGGCGCCTTCTGCAACAACTCAAAACCAGCCCGTACGGCTGATTACATCGGCCAGCCGGATAATGGCCGCGATCAGGTTTATCCACTCAGTCAGTCGTTTCATCTTCAGCACCGCTTAGTTGAGGTGCCACTGATTCTGATGTCATGACGAATTCGGTTGTATACCCGCCGCTTGTAGTTTCGCTTCCTACAACTCCCCCACTCCACCGCCCGGGCATGGCCCGGCAAGGACTCCCCATGCCTGCAGAAAACCGCAAGCCAGATATCCGCAGCATCGGTACCGACTCGCTCGTCGGCATGATCGCCGCTATTACTCGAACCACGCCGCCGGCGAACGAGCCTCTTCCGTCATTCATCCAGGCGCCTGTTGATCGGGCAGTTGACCGCATCAGGTCGTTCCTGCTGCCAGGGGTAACCCTCCAGGCCGCCCGCGCCAACCGCGTCTACGTCGCTGGGCCCATGACTGGTATCGCCGACTTCAACTACCCCGCCTTCAACGCCGTGGCTGACCAACTCCGCACCCAAGGCTACGAAGTAGAAAACCCAGCAGACCACGGCATTGTTGAAGGTGCCCAGTGGGCCGACTACATGGCGTACGACCTTACCCGCCTCGGCCTGTGCGGCGTGATCGCCCTGCTGCCGGACTGGGAGAAGTCGCAGGGCGCCCGCCTGGAAGTCCTGATCGCCGAACGCCTCGGCATGACGGTTGTGAATGCCCATGATCTGGTAACGAGGGAGGCTGTATGAGTAGTCCAAGAGAAGGCGGCCATTGCGCCACTCACCAGCGGAACCATCAAGATGGATGCCTGGATTGCTCCTTTGCCCGTGAAGACGCCCTGCAGCAGCGCCTGACCGCAGCGGATCAGCAGATCGATGAATTGATCCAGGAGCGCGACAGGCTGCACGCGTATGGCCGCAGCTGCGGACTTGATGAGGCTTCCACGCTCTGTAGCCGCATGGCTTACGACGCTTACTACCCGGCCGGCTCCCGCTTCAAGGTATTCACGCCGAAAGCCCAGAAAGCCCTGGGCGATGTGCTGATCAAGGCGGCCAACAAGATTGCATCGCTGCCCGACGGGCCTTACGAACGATTCAAGGTGCGCCAGGCAAAGCAGGAAGAATCAGCCAAATCCCGATAGGAGTACATCCGTACTCCACTGCAAACCTGTAACCCCTTCCCCTTCAAATCCAGCAGCCAAAAATCCCCTGCGATCAAATCAGCCTTGATCACTTGGAGTAACGTCTGACGAATTGAGAAATGAGTTCCACGCCTCAAACGCGTGGTGATGGCGAAGCGTAGCAGCGTCCCAATCAACGCCGGCCACTTCCTTTGCTGAAACCATCATCATCATTTTGCTGGTGGCCGCATCGAGTTCGATCAAGAGGTGGTGAGATTTGAATCTGAAGTCATCTAAACCGCTCATGGATTAGCCTTGCGACAGGCCTAGCCGGAGACTCCGTGTCGTACCCATCAAACGGTAGACAAAGCGTGATGGTGATCGTTCCTCTCAATCGACAGTCTACTGCTTCGCTTGTTTGGAACCAGCTCGAGGAAGCTTCTCTGGATTGCGGCTCGAAACTGATCGAAGAGCGCCTGGGGCTTTTCGGCGCGCTTGATCAAGCCCCCTCGCCAGAGCCGCTGTCATAGATTCTCCTGGTGCTGACTCTGGAGCTTCTTCATAAAGCATCCTTTCATCCGGCCCGTAAACACCTATAAACAGTTCGGTTCTGCCGAGCAGTGACATTCGCACTTGGACATTCAGCAATGTGCCATCTGGCTGCCGTTCATCCACTGATCGAGTATGAATCGCGGGGTCCGCCCAATTCCAGAAAACCTTGCCTCTGTTTCTCATCTGCGTCGCCCTGATGTTAAGGCGGCGATTATGCGACCGAGGCGAATCTCAGCGATATACCCATTCAAAAAGATTTTTTAATCACTCCCAATCTATCGAAAGTCAGCCGCTATAGCGGCAAGGACGAGCTCGACCATGGAAAAGATAAAACTCGGCCCAGACCATTATCGCTACGTCGACGAGCTCGACCCAAAAGGCCTGGAAGTCACCTGCAAAAAGTTCGTGGTTATCGGCGAAACCGAGCAGTGCTGGTACATCGTGGACGAATTCCACAACAACCTCTTCGGTGGCTCGCACCGAGAGTCCCTGCTGAAGCAGTACCGCAAGCGTGTCCTGAAGGATGGCGGGGAGCACGGCCGGCGATTCGCCTACACCGATAAGGCCCTGGCGCTTCGCTCGTACAAGCAGCGCAAGTCCTGGCAGATGCGTCATGCCCAACTGTCACTTGAGCGCGCCCAGGCCGCCATAGCCTATTTCGGCGACACCAGGACCGAAAGCACGGTGCCACCCGACCGCCTGATGGTTCCGTGCGAATACATACAGGCCATGAACTGGAGCGAGTGCTGATGATCGCCACCCTCTGGTTCGCCTACGTCTACATCTACAAGGGGCCAAGACCATGAAAGAACATCGCGTTTTGATCGGCGACTGCATTGAGTCGATGCGGACGCTAGCAGACAACAGCATCGACAGCGTGGTAACCGATCCGCCCTACGGCATTCGCTTCATGGGAAAGAGTTGGGATGGTCAAGACATTGAGTCCCGAACTGCTTACAGAGCCAGCAAACCTTCACGCGATTCGGCGTGCGGCCCGAATGGTGGTCACAGGTCAGTCGCTGCCGAGGCAGGCAAGTATGACCTGACACCCGAGGGCATGCGCGCC
The DNA here is from genome assembly GCF_047943075.1 of Pseudomonas sp. NFX183. Classification (NCBI taxonomy): domain Bacteria; kingdom Pseudomonadati; phylum Pseudomonadota; class Gammaproteobacteria; order Pseudomonadales; family Pseudomonadaceae; genus Pseudomonas; species Pseudomonas sp. NFX183. The sequence goes on from NZ_CP181333.1 coordinate 6,481,737, forward strand.
TTCCAAGCCTTCCCATTGGAGTGGGCAACCGAGTGCCTGCGAGTGCTCAAGCCTGGCGGTCACCTACTGTCATTCGCGGCTGCGCGCACTTACCACCACATGGCAGTTGGCATTGAAATGGCCGGGTTTGAGATCCGCGACCAGATCATGTGGGTGTTTGGCTCAGGCTTCCCGAAGTCGCACAACCTGAAGGGCGATCGCGCCGGATGGGGTACCGCACTGAAGCCAGCGCACGAACCAATCTGCATGGCGCGCAAACCATTCTCTGGAACGGTCGCATCGAACGTTGCCGAGCACGGTACCGGCGCCCTGAACATTGATGCTTGCCGTGTTGACCCTACGGGCGAGCGGCTCGGCGGCGGAGATGAGAGCGGGAAAGTATCTAAGCCGGAAGGCTGGGTGAGACCTTGGATGCATGACACAGAACACGTAGCGGCCCACGGCAAAAAAGTTACCGCCAACGTCGACAAGGCCAGCTGCTTGGGTAGATGGCCGGCGAATCTGATACATGACGGAAGTGATGCCGTGCTGGCCATGTTCCCTGACGCACCTGGTCAGCTCGCCGCTGCCAGCACCAGCGACACACAGCGGGCCGGACAAAACTGCTACGGCACGATGAAGCGAGGGCGAGCGACGGAGGCGAGTGCAGGCAGCGAGAATGGCGGTATCGTTGGTTTTCAGATGAAGCCCGGCGATCGTCGGCTGGATACCGGCAGCGCTGCCCGCTTCTTCTACTGCGCAAAGACCAGTCGCACCGATCGGCACGAAGGGATGGTCAACCCAGGACCTCAGTTCAAGATGGGCACCACCCTGCGAAAGGTCGAGACGACTGAAACGAAAGGCAACAACCACCCAACCGTCAAACCTACCGACCTGATGGCATACCTGCTTCGACTGGTGACACCGCCCGGCGGTGTAGCGCTGGACCCATTCATGGGGTCGGGTAGCACCGGCAAAGCAGCAATGCGCGAGGGCTTCGACTTCATCGGCTGCGAGATTGACGAGCAGTACGCGGCGATCGCCCGAGCACGCATCGAATTCGAAGTACTCCGGCAGCAAGAGCAGAAGGTCGAATCAGACCAACTCGATCTGTTCGCAACAGCCTAACCCCAATCCCCCTACATGCCTGCCGGTGAGCGGCGGGCGAGGTGCTCACTCAGGAGGTTCAGCCTCGCCATCCGTGGGCTGGTAAAGAGCGTTCCCTTCTGAGTGAGCGGGGCAAAGATACTCCCAAATAAAAATCACTACCAAAAAATCCGACAGCCGTTCAGCGCGGCAAGGACAAACCATGTTCGCAATAAAACTCACCCTGCTGATGCTGGGCGTTCTGCTCTACGTGTCGGCCACGGCCTGTTGGTTCTTTTGGATTGGCCCCTGCCTGCTCATGGATGGCGAGACGGCAGATATCCTCGGTGCCTTTGTAGGCACCTGCATCTGGCTGCTGATCACTTTCGGCATTGTCATCCACATCATCAAGACAGCGCGGCCCGGTACGGGCGCACGGAGAGAGTCATGAGCAGAGCTGAAAACATCGATCGCTTCCTGCGCCTCGACGAGGTGCTTTACACCACGGGGCTGGGCCGGAATACAGTTTATCGGCGGATCAGGGAGGGCACATTCCCAAAACAGGTTAGAATAGGCCCAAATTCGGTCGCTTGGCGCCAGTCGGCAATTGCTGAATGGATGACCTCAACAACGCCCAGCAACGACCAATCAGTACATTGATCAGTACACCAGTTACTGGCAATACTCCAAAAGCCACGCAACACAAGCCCTACAGGTCACACCGTGGAAATCTTCAAAGAGTTTACCTTCGAGTCCGCCCACCGCCTGCCCCACGTACCGGACGGCCATAAATGCGGGCGCCTGCATGGGCATTCGTTCAAGGTGGCGATCCACCTGAGCGGCGACCTTGATCCGCATACCGGCTGGATTCGCGACTTCTCGGAGATCAAGGCGATTTTCAAGCCGCTCTATGAACGCCTCGACCACAACTACCTCAATGACATCCCAGGCCTGGAAAACCCAACCAGCGAGGTGCTGGCCAAATGGATCTGGAATGAGCTCAAACCTTTGCTGCCGGAACTCAGCGCGATTCGCATCCATGAGACCTGCACCAGTGGCTGCATCTACCGCGGCGAGTAAGCCGACGCGGTGAAAAAAACCACCCTTGCGGTGGTTTTTTTTTGCGCCAGCCGCCGTCCCCGGCCGATGCCGGAGGGCTGTGCTACGCGGTTCGAGATTGGCCGCGCACACGGGCTTGCAAGCTTGGAACCTGTCGCGCCATCGCGCATGGCTCGCGCCGCGTGTCCACGACCAAGCCACGGCGCAAGATGCTGATCCAATTTGTATCACCGCTGCACCGCTTTCGTGCCTGACTGGGCACAAAGACCACTGTTCCCTGCGATTCTCCCCAATGTGGCTATAAATACTGTGCACGGTGCACAGCATCTTCCGTGCGCCTGTCACTTCTGCCGATTTGGCACGCGCGGTGCAACAGGCCTGCGTCACTCATTCAGGGAGCAGGGCCATGACTCAGCAAGAACCAGGCAACGATTACCCCCTCAGCGAAGTGCCGATGCATGCGCGCAAGGGCCTGGCGTCCACCGCCATGGTGCTGCTGGGGTTCACGTTTTTCACCGCGACCATGTTTGCCGGCGGCAAGCTGGGCGTAGCCTTCAGTTTTACCGACATGCTCGGCGTTGTGGCCCTGGGTAACCTGTTGCTGGGCATTTACGCCGCGGGCCTGGGTTACATCGCGTTCAAGAGTGGCTTGAATTCAGTGTTGATGGGCCGCTTCTGCTTTGGCGAGGTCGGCAGCAAGCTCAGCGACTTGATCCTCGGCTTCACCCAGATCGGCTGGTACGCCTGGGGCACGGCCACCGCCGCCGTGGTGTTGGGCAAGTATTTCGAGCTGAGCCAGGGCAGCGTATTGGGCCTGATGGTGCTGTTCGGCATGGTGTTCTGCGCCACGGCGTACGTGGGATATCGCGGGCTGGAGGTGCTGTCCTATATCGCGGTGCCGGCCATGGGCATCTTGCTGTTTCTGTCGATGTGGGTCGCCACGGTAAAAGTCGGCGGGCTGGACGGCCTGCTGGCAGTCGTGCCGACGGGCGAGCTGGATTTGTCCACCGCGATCACGCTGGTGTTCGGCACCTTTGTCAGCGGCGCGACCCAGGCCACCAACTGGACGCGGTTTTCCCGTTCGGCCAAGGTCGCGGTGCTGGCCAGCCTGATCGGTTTTTTTATCGGCAATGGTTTGATGGTCCTGATCGGGGCCTATGGCGCCATCGTCTACCAGCAGCCAGACGTGGTGGAAGTGTTGTTGCTGCAAGGCTTCGCCATGGCGGCCATGGCCATGTTGCTGCTCAATATCTGGAGCACTCAGGACAACACCATTTACAACTTTGCCGTCGCCGGCTGCAACTTGCTGCGGACCCGCCGCCGCAAGACCGTAACCCTGGCCGGGGCGGTCATCGGCACCCTGCTGGCGCTGCTCGGCATGTACGACATGCTGGTGCCCTACCTGATTTTGCTGGGCACGGTGATCCCACCGATTGGCGGCGTGATAATGGCAGACTTCTTTTACCGCTATCGTGGCCAGTACCCGCGTCTGGCCGAGACGCGCCTGCCGGCATTCAATTGGCCTGGGCTGGTGGCGTACGCGGTGGGCACGGTGCTGGCGTTCCATTCGCCCTGGGTGGCGCCACTGGTGGGGATTGTCGCCGCGTCGCTGACCTACATCGTGCTGACCGCCGTGCTGCGTGTGCGTGCGCCATTGGCTGATGCCCCGGCATGAGCCTCACCGTCGCCGATGTACTGGCCCTGCCCGGCCTTGAATCGATGCGCCTGCGCGCAGGTGACAGCGGCCTGGATAACGCGGTGCGCTGGCCGTATGTCGCGGAAAACAGCGGGATTGCCGAGTGGGTGCTGGGCGGCGAGCTGGTGTTCGTCACCGGCATCAATCACCCACGCGATGAACCCAACCTCCTGCGCTTGCTGGAGGAAGCGTGCCAGCGTCAGGTTGCCGGTTTGGTGATTCTCACAGGGCCGGCCTATATTCAGGCGATCCCCCAGCGCCTGTTGGACGCCGCCGAAACGGCCGGCATGCCGCTGATCGAGCAGCCTTACTCGCTGAAAATGGTGCTGGTGACCCAAGCGATTGGTTCGGCGCTGATCCAGTCCGAGCAACTGGGCCGTTCGCGACACGACGTGCTGGAACGCTTGCTCGCCGGTGATTATCAGTCCCTTGAAGTGTTGCTGCATCGGGCCGCGCAACTGGGCATGTCGCTGGCCGGGCATTGGCAGATTGTCCAGTTGCAACTGGAGGGTGGCGAGGCATTATTTGCCCAGGGTGATACCGCGCAGGCGGAAGCGCAGTTGGCCCGGCAGCACGACGGTATCGCCCGTCGATTGCGCCAGTTCTCAGCGCAGCATCATGCAGCGTTGCCGATAGTGGGCAGGGCTGGGCACTGGACATTGCTGCTGCCGGCCACCGATGCCGTGCAAGCGTTGGCCAATCGCCAACAATTGGCTGCCTGGCTTAACCCCTTGAACCTGCGGCTGGCCCCTTTGAAACTGTTTATCGGCCTCAGCGCCGCTGCACACCCACCCGCGCGCCTGGCTCAGGCGCAGGATGAAGCACGCCAGGCATTGGCGGCGGCGCGGCGCTTCAGCGACCGCGCCGGGCTTTGTGTGTATGACGAACTGGGCGTATTGAAACTGCTCAGTGGCGTGCGTGATCGCGCCCTGCTCGACCAGTTTCTCAATGAACGCCTGGGCCCGTTGTTGCGCCACGACCGCCACCATGGCCCCTGCCTGATGCCGACCCTGGAAGCCTGGTTTCACGAGAATGGTAACCTTGTGGCCGCCGCGCAGCGCCTGGCCCTGCACCGCAACACAGTGACGCACCGCGTCCAGCGTATCGAAGCCCTGAGCGGGCTGACGCTGGGCAACTCATATGACCGCCTGGACATCGGAATTGCCCTGATGATCTGGCGGCTGACTGCCTGATTGTCTTTAGCCAAGAGGAACTTGCCCATGCATATCATCAACGCCCGCCTGCGCAACCGTGAAGGCCTGCATGATCTGCACCTGGAACACGGCCGGATCGCCAGCATCACTTCGCAAACCGAGGCACCTGCTTTAGGGGCCGGCGATTTGGACGCCGCCGGCAACCTGGTCATACCGCCTTTTGTTGAACCGCACATTCACCTCGACGCCACCCTTACGGCTGGTGAACCGCGCTGGAACATGAGCGGCACGCTGTTCGAAGGCATCGAGTGCTGGGGCGAGCGTAAAGCCACGATCACCCAGGAAGACACCAAGACTCGCGCCAAGAAAACCATCCAGACCCTGGCCGCCCACGGCATTCAGCATGTCCGCACCCACGTCGACGTCACTGACCCCGAGCTCACGGCACTCAAAGCCATGCTTGAGGTGCGCGAAGACAGCTCGCACCTGATCGACCTGCAAATCGTCGCCTTCCCCCAGGAAGGCATTGAGTCCTACCGCAATGGCCGCGAGTTGATGGAGGAAGCCATTCGCCTGGGCGCCGACGTGGTCGGCGGCATTCCCCACTTTGAATACACCCGCGACCAAGGCGTGAGCTCGGTGAAATTCCTCATGGACCTGGCCGAACGCACGGGTTGCCTGGTGGACGTGCACTGCGACGAAACCGATGACCCTCACTCGCGCTTTCTCGAAGTGCTGGCCGAAGAAGCCCGCAGCCGCGACATGGGCGCACGCGTTACCGCCAGCCACACCACGGCGATGGGCTCCTATGACAATGCGTATTGCGCCAAACTGTTTCGCCTGCTGGGGCACTCAGGCATCAGCTTCGTCTCCTGCCCCACCGAAAGCATTCACCTGCAAGGCCGCTTCGACAACTTCCCGAAACGCCGCGGCGTGACCCGCGTCAACGAACTGCTCGAAGCCGGCATGAACGTGTGCTTTGGCCAGGACTCGATCGTCGACCCCTGGTACCCCCTGGGCAACGGCAACATCCTGCGGGTCCTGGAAGCCGGTTTGCACATTTGCCATATGCTCGGCTACCGCAATCTGCAAAGTGCCCTGGACCTGGTCACCGACAACAGTGCCAAGGCCATGGCCCTGGGCGAGCGCTATGGCCTGGAGCCCGGGCGCCCGGCCAACTTGCTGATCTTGTCGGCAAACAGCGACTACGAAGTTATTCGCAGCCAGGGCCTGCCGCTGTACTCAATCCGCAATGGCAAAGTGCTGATGAAACGGCAACCGGCGCAGGTGGAGTTTTTGTAAACGGCGTGGCTACACAATGGAGTCGAGGTCGAGCGGATGCACCTTGCCTGAACCGTCATGAATCGGCGCAGGAATACTGGCAACTTGCGCCAACTCACGGTTTTCACGGTGGCTGAACCAACGCTTCAGGCTGGGTTGCAGGTGCGCGCGATTGGCGTGACTGCCATACACGTCGCGCGCGTCCAGGCGCCGCCAGCGCAGAGACTCCAACCGTTGGCGACTGGTGCGCAACCGGTCAATTTCTGCGTTCAACGCGTGGCTATGTTCGTGCCCATAGCCACGCTGGTTTGTGGGGCGGCGACGGTCAAGCTCACGGTTCTTGTCGCGTAACTGCGCAGTCATGCTCTCAAGCGCATGGTCGAGCAACTCAAACTCTCTGTCCGTGACCAGAGGCCCTTGGCTATCCACGGTTTGTTGCCAGCGACGCAACGTGGCCCAGGCAGCAGGGATGTAGCTGGCCGTCATGAAGTGCTGGCTGGCCTGAAACAGTTGTTTCAGCACGTTGGCGCGGTTGGGCATATCGCCCTGAAGCTGCAACGCACGGTTACAACCGGCCTGCAGGATGGACTCGCAACCGGGCTTCCATAACACCGAAGAATGCGTGCCATCGGCCAGCTTGATCGGCATGAAGTGCTGCTGTTCACCGTGATGCTGGTAGGGATTACCACCCACACGCACCAGGCCGGCGGCAAACAGAAGCCCACCCGGACCGGGTGCGCTGAACAACGCCACTGCGCCCGGAACCCAGAGTTTTGCGGTGGTGTTCATCCACGTGGCCGGCACGCTGGGCACCGGGTCGTTGTGGTTGACGATGCGATGGTGGACCAGGGCTGACGCGCCTTCAGTGAACTCGGCGTCGGCGGCGCGGGGTGCGCCATAGGTGTAGAGGAGAATGTTGTAGCGAGTGTCGGGGATTCGTCGCAATCCTTCTGCCAGGAGCAAGGCGATGGCGCCGCCGAGGCTGTGGCCGCAGATTACGATGCGTTGGCCATCGTAAAACTGGTCGAGGTAATGCAGCACGAAACTACGCATTGCTCGATAAGCAAGGTAGAACCCTTCGTGAGCCTGACCGACACCTTCGGCAAAATCCACCTGATGGGCGTTTGCATCCCGCAAGATATCGGCACCACTGACAGTACCTCTTACTGAGATCAGAACCACCTCATCGTGGTGTGTGATGAAGGCTTGAGTGTCGGTACCATATTTCTCATCGTTAAAAAAATGCAGGCTCTCAGGGTGTTCCTGCTCGCCCTCCAACCCCAGACGGTTTTGTGGATACTGCCCAGGATCGAACGGAATGATCTCGAAACGTCTAGAGTAGGGAACCTCTTCATACATCGGATAGAAACGCTGTACTTGTGCGGGATCAACTCGCCAGGCGTTCTCAAAGACCGACAGTTTTTCAGCAAACAGATTTCCAATGCTTGGATCCAACGGAAAACACACTTCATCGACCGGCTTATTCGGTGGTTGCTGGCCAAAATCGCAGTAACTCAAGGCAGACATCAGAGCGAGCTGATACAGGTTCAAAGCACAGAAGTTGTCTTCGATAGACAGCATGGGACGCAGGGCCCGTAAAGGTCTGACTTCAAGCACGGTGTTTTGATTGGGGAATAACACAACACCTGACAAAGTCGGTAGGGGCGGACCGAACCCGAGGTCGGCCATCATTTTCAAAGCATGACGTTCAGGCCGATTAGTTCTGGAAGTCAACGGAGGAAGATGGGCAACATGGCGGACTAGGTCCCGTACTTCAACCTGATAAAACCGGTCAGCTCGGGACTGCGCCGGATTGACTTCAATACGTTGACCATCGCTGGTAGAAAACCGCGTCTTTTCGGCACGGATTTGAAGTTCGGTTATAGGAAGTTGGTACGCAACGCGCGTTCGCAATTGGTGATATGGCGTTTCCGCTCCAGCATACAAATCATCAAACCTGAGAACCACTGGACCACAGTAAAAGCCTTGTAACTTTGCGAACCCCTCTGCATTTAACCTACCGTCGTACTGCCGCCCTGCAGTGTCGTAAATGCTGTATCGAAGTCCCCCATAGGCTTTTCCACTTCCAGTTTCGTCTACCAGGCAAATGCTCGCCCAATGTCCTTTCAATGCGCAAGCAGGCATGTTGCCGCTGAAAAATGGCTGCTTCCATGCTTCCTGTTTCATGAGTCCACTCCTTGTTAACTGCACGTTGGGTAGACATCACATAGACGTCCATCCGGCATTTTTATAGGTTTGAAATCTGTGACATTGCTGTCGCAGGCGGCAATCTGATCGTCAAAACTTTTACCTTTGCAACGCTTCCATCCGCCTGGAACCTCTATCCATCTGCGGTCAAAAGCGGGTAATTCGTCATCGGTAACAATCAGTACCAATCGAAGTTTTTTCCCTTCCAGTTGATCGCGTTGCGCACCACCACCAGCCTTCGTTTCCTGCGGCAGCCCCATTTTGTCCAACGAATTGCACTGCAGAATTTTTCTGATTGCATGCAGAGGGCCCACCGTCCGGAAATACCACCTGCATTGCCCTTGAAACTCCTGAACCCCAGCCTCAGGCATCTTAGGAAAATGCGCAGGTAAGCGATCTTGAATAGCGATACTCGCGGTGTCACCGCCTATGTCCGAATCTCGCTTTCCCCACTTCGCATAAAAACCAAACTGAACGCTGTGCAACACTGAACGACACCCCTCGATGGTTTCACTCAGCGGCAGCTCATAACTCACACGGCTGGCCACAGGTTTGAAGTCAGCAAAAAAGACCTTTCGTTCTGGTCGGTTGCCGCGACGTGTCGGCAGCGTGCAGGTCTCGCCCGAGGCTGGACTGTAATTAGCGGCAGTTTTAAGTTCAAACTCCGCAGGCAAATCCACCTCCAACGTAAAGTGATTGACCGGCCCCACCGCACACCCCGAAAGCCACACCGCACCAAGCCCGACCAATGCACCACGCAGGCGCTTATTCATGCTTGCCTCCCAACCTGCGCCACTGCGCGGACACTCGTTCGAAGTGGTCTCCAGGCGTTTCTGCGTGCAGTGGCTGCCACTGAATCACGCAGGTACGCGTTGCCTCTTCCAACCTGCGCACTACCAGGAATTCAAGCTGTTGCGGCTCACGCCATTGCCACGCACGGGCCTGTTCCAATACCTGGGATAACCAGATTCGAGGGTCCTGGAATTCAACCAGCGCGGCGAGGTCTTCGCTGTGCTCGGTCAGCAGGTAGCGCAGGACATTGGCGTGCAGGATGGCCGCCGTACGGGGGTTGGGGGTGTTGAGCCAGGGTGCCGCAACTGGCACCGGATACTCACCGGGGGCCGGATTATCGCTCTGGTGCCACTGACCCTCGTGCCAGTAGCACACGCTGATCAGCGGGCCGAGGAACACTGGCCAGTGCTCACTCGGCAGATGAGCCAACACGCGAGCCAGCGTTCGGTTGTCGTGAAAGCGATACAACGCCTGGCCACCCTCGAGCCCTACCAGCATGCGCTCGCGCCAATGTCGGACCACACCGGCCAGGTCGTCGTCGGGCAGGCTTGCCAACCAACCCCAGTCGGCCTGCGGATGCTGCAGCAGGTCGAACAGCGCAGGCTCACTTGCCTGCTCCAATAGCAGAATCACCGGACCAACCGCTGCCAGTTCGGCCACGGCGCTCTCACCGTAAAGACTGCAATACTGCGACAGATGACGGGCCGCCAGCAGCGGCTGGCGTGCATCATGGTTGCCGTCAAGAATCAGACACAGTCGGCGGCCCGCCTGTTGCTGTTGGGCCATCCAGCGGCCAGGCATGCTCTGCATCAAGCAGCCCTCCGCTTGATGTCGCACTGGCCTTCGCGGCATTGCTCGCACACAGGACAAAAATCAGCCCCCAACTGCCGGGCCAACCCCATGACGACGCCTTGTGCGACCGCCATTTTCGGCCTGGCTGTTGCTGAAAAGGCGCTCGCGGATGAATTCGGGGGTGGCGAGCCGCCAACGGTAATGGGTTTGCTGGTGAAAATACCGCCGGCCTGAACCAGCACATACTCGCCCCCGGCCCTGAGGCTCAGTTGCGCGCCCGCATCGATGACCAGGCTGGCGCCTGCCTTGAGATGGATCTGTTGCCCGGCTTCAATGACCAGCAAACGCCCTACCCGTGTCTGACTGTCGCCTTGCACGTCCAGGTGATCATGCGCTTTGAGCTCGACATTGCGATCACCCCCGATATGACGACGCTCGCCGCTTTGCAGGTGAGCCGTACTCAGTCCCCGGATGATTTCGTGGCGCTCTCCGACGACCTCCAAGCGGCTGTCGTGACCCACTCGCTGCTCCAGATCACGCTGGGCGCGCAGGTAGATGAGCTCCTCGCCACGGCGATCTTCAAGGTGCAGTTCGTTGGCTCCACCGCCGCCTGGCGAACTGCGGCTGCGCAAGACACTGCGGGTGCCGTGCTGCGGCAAAGGATAGGTCGGCATGTGCAGCGCATTGGGCAGGCAGCCGTTGATCAATGGCCGGTCGGGGTCGCCCTCCAGGAAGGTCACCAGCACCTCCATGCCCACGCGCGGAATCATCATTGCGCCAAAGCCATCCCCCGCCCAACCGGACGCTACCCGTACCCAGCAGCTGCTTTTGTCATCAGTGTTTTCCAGGCGATCCCAATGAAACCGTACCTTCACCCGGCCATAGGCATCGCAGTACACCTCCTCGCCCGCCGGCCCTGTCACCGTGGCGGTCTGGCTGCCATTGATGGTCGGCTTCGGGTGCTTCAGACGCGGCCGATAAGGCGCGCGCCAGGGTGTTGCGGTGAACCGGTTGCGGTAGCCCTGAAATACGTCCGTCTCAACCACCGCTTCCTCAAGTACCTGCGGTTGATAACCCTCATGACGCACTGACGTGATCAACCAAAGGTCGTTGCAGGCCGGATCGGGGTGATCGCGCAGTTCGAGGAAATGGCCGCAGCTCAAGGCAGCTTGATCACTACGGCCCAGCGCGTGATGCCGGTCGCTTTGATGGCGTTCCAGGCTTCGACGCGCCAATTGTTTGCCCCGTGCACGGTCACGGAAGCCGCCAGGGTAGCGATAATCCTCCAAAGGTTGCGCCGAGGCAGTGCCTGCTGTGTCGTGCAGGCGCAACAACGGGTGCTCAAAATCATGATCGCGACGAGCCGTATGCCGAGTGCAGGTTTCCAGGCGTACCTCGAATCCCTGGATCATCCCCGATTCGTCGACGTGGTCACGCACCGGACAGTAGCGCTGCACAGGCAAGCGCCGAAACACCGTCTGGTCATCCCCAAATACCAGCACGTGATTGTTCGTGCTGTGGCGGAAATGGTAGTGAATGCCCTCTTCTTCACACAGGCGCTGGATGAAGTGCAGGTCGGTTTCGGCGTACTGCACGCAGAACGTGCGTGGCGGATAGACCACCGGGCCGAGTTCGAAGCAATAGGCGTCGGCAAGGATGCCGTGATGCTCAAGCACCGCAGCGATGATCTGCGGCACGCTGCGCTGCTGGAAAATCCGCTGGTCAAGCCGGTGGGCCAGGCATGCCAGCCGGGGAGCCAGGGTGAGGTGATAACGGGTCAGCCGCGCGCCCGGATCATCGCGACCGATGGCGTGGATTTGCCCGTGCAGTCCTGCGTCCGCGGCGCCGAAGTCAAGATAGGCAGGCTGATGGAGCAGCGCCTCAAGGTCCAGCGAGGCGTTTTCACTGACGAGCTGCAGTTGAATGAAATAAGGCTGATCAATAACTTCATTGCCTTTAAACGCGAGCACTTGAAAGTCGTTGGCAACCTCTGGAAGTATCAATTTGAAACGTGACGACATTAACGCACTCACCATCCGTAGTTACCCATCATCAAAGCGTTGACTGAAAGGCTTTCTCCCGTCGGATGTTGATCGAACGGCTGGGAAAAAGCGCCTTAACGCAGTGAAGCTTAGCGATTTCAGGCGAAATGCGGCCGCTCAAAAATAAAAAAGAAGTTTCGTACATGGGGGGCGGAAGTGTCTTTTACGAAACATGACAGCGCATTAATAACGCAACTACAGACAACAAGAAAATTCCCACACCAACTTTACAAGCATAACTAACTAACAAAGAAACAGCTGACACTCACCCACGCCATCAGCTGCTCTATCACGATCAGGTTTGAGCCCTTGCAGTCCCGAACAGACTGACGCTCAGCACTGTTTCACCCTGGCTTTGCAACCGTACGGGCGCTGTGCCACCTGGCATGACCACGGCCACTACGCCGTCCGTGACCCAACCTGCTCGCCATGCCGCGCACGCCACAGCACTGGCGCTGGTCCCCGAGGACGCGGTGGGCCCTTCTCCCCGCTCAAACACCCGCGCGATCACGTGATTGTCCGAAGATCGGGCAGCCCATTGCAGATTGATTCCGGCACGACACGGTTGACCACGCCCAAGCGGCGGTGCGAAGGCAATCGCCTGCAACAACCCGAACAGTTCCGGCTGTTGCATCGACTGATTGTCGGGTAACGCGCTGGCATGCTCGACGAGCGTCACGCAATGAGGGTTGCCCACACGTACATACTGACTGCAGGCCCATTGCGGGTTCACTGCAGCCAGCGCGGCCACGTGACTGAACTCACGCTCCCTGACCGCAACCGCATCAACACCCGTAGCAGCCACTGCGTCGGGGCCGAACATTGGTAGCCCCAATGCCAGCCAGAAACCTGCGACCTCTTCGTACAACGCCGGCTCCACGCGGGTGGCAACAGGCGACGCCGTGGCCGGCTGGTCATGGTGCACGCGCAATTCACACGCTTGAACCATCAAGCCCTGATCGGTCAACGCCTGCGCAAAAATAGTCAGACCGTTGCCGCTGCGTTCGGCGAGGGAGCCGTCCGTATTGACGATCAGCAGGTCAAACGGCGGCGCGGTTTGAAATGGCCCGACCAGTAAACCATCGCAACGGTGCGCCTTCGCATTGGCGGGTCGGGGCAACGCGCCCCAGCCGCACTCGGAAGTGATTGCCGACGTTGCCCAGTCTTTGCGAGTGTGCGCCGCCAAGTCAGCACGCTCGGGCACATCAATACCGCGGCTGCGCAGATAGGCCGGGCTGACCACCGCGTAGATATTGCCCCGCGCGTCATAGAACTGGGTCATTTTGCCACCCGCGTGAAAATCTTCATCGGCTTGTCCGTCCAATTGCCTGCACAGTGGGCGGCAGCGTATTACAGAACTGTCGACCGGGTCATCCGCAGGCAACCCGGCTCGCTCGAGAGCGCCTGATATGCAAGGATGTCGCGCCGGACATCGTTCGCTGAACGCAAAACCAAGGATTTTTCATGACTGCCATTCCCACTCCAGCGCCCGTGGTTCCCGGGCGACTGGAACAAATGTCGACCCGTATCGCTTTTTTCATCGCCGGCTTCGGCATCGCCGCCTGGGCGCCGCTGGTGCCGTATGCCAAGGCACGCGCGCAACTCAACGAGGGCACGCTGGGTCTGCTGCTGTTGTGCCTGGGAGTGGGTTCGATCATCGCTATGCCGGTGGCCGGTGCGCTGGCCTCACGTTACGGCTGCCGACGCGTGCTGACGGGCGGCACGATCATGATCTGCCTGGCCCTGCCGATGCTCGCGACGGTCAGCTCGATCCCGCTGCTGATGGCCGGGCTGTTTCTGTTTGGCGCCGGCCTGGGCACCGTGGATTCGACGGTCAACCTGCAGGCCGTCATCGTTGAGCGCGCCAGCGGCAAAACCATGATGTCGGGCTTTCACGGCTTGTTCAGCCTTGGCGGCATTGTCGGCGCGGCGGGGGTCTCCGGGCTGCTCGGCCTGGGCTTGTCGCCGTTGCAGGCGACCCTGGTGGTAATCGTGATCATGGCGGTGGCGCTGCTCAAGGCCGGGCCACATCTGTTGCCCTACGGCAGCGAAAGCTCGGGCCCGGCGTTTGCGGTGCCTCACGGGGTGGTGCTGTTTATTGGCTGCCTGTGTTTCATCGTATTTTTGGCTGAAGGCGCGGTGCTGGATTGGAGTGCCGTGTTCCTCAGCGCCGAGCGCGGCCTGGATGAGGCTTATGCCGGCCTCGGCTATGCGGCATTTGCCTTGACCATGACCGCGGGACGCTTGACCGGCGATGCCATTGTGCGGCGGCTGGGCGCCACCCGTGTGATTATCATCGGCGGCTCGCTGGCCACCGCCGGCATGCTGCTCGCCACGCTTTTCCCGGCCTGGGAAACCGCGCTGCTGGGGTATGCGTTGGTGGGCGCCGGTTGCTCGAACATCGTGCCAGTGCTGTACACCGCCGTCGGCAAGCAAAAAGTCATGCCGGAACACATCGCGGTACCGGCCATTACGACCCTGGGCTATGCCGGCATTCTTGCCGGCCCGGCCATGATCGGCTTTATCGCCCACGGCAGCAGCTTGAGCATCGCCTTTGTGCTGGTCGCGATGTTGCTGGCCGGCGTGGCCATCAGCGGCAAAATTCTCAAGGTGTGAATTGCCTGCCGCACACGGCCTGGACGCTACCGGGCCTTGTGCATCTGGTGCTGTTCCAGCCAGCGCTCCAGGCTTTTGTTGCACAGCCAGCCCTCGTGCCTGGAGCGGCCAAACAAGCGCTGGTTACTGGCGCGCTGCAACGCGCGCAATAAACCTGGGCGCTCGATGATGTTTTTTGCCGTGTACACACAGTGTTCACTGTATTTCTTCCTGGGCAGCCCGGTGGCGGGTTCAAGAATCGGCCTGCCCAGTGAGTCGCTGTCATCGGGGTCATTCATCACCACTTTGAGCAGCGAAATATCCACGTACTCAAAGGTTTCAAAGAACACGGTGCGGTCCTTTAGCGTGTCCCTCAACTGTTTGAAGTGACCTTGCAGCGCCTGCACGACGCTGGCATTGCCCTGGCCATGGAAAGGGTCCTGGCTGAAGGCGTTGGGTGAACTGTTGCCGCGCAATGCGCACGCGGCTTCCAGGCTGTCGCGGGTGATATAGCCGTCGCAATCGATGATCGCGTCGCTCAGCAGCGGGCGCTTGAGAATTTCCCTGACCACCAGGATCATGCGGTCGCGCACGTCATTCACCCTCACGCTTTTCGGCTGCAAATTGGCGCAGCGAAGACGGCGTCACACAACCCCCCTCGCTGTAGTTTTCAAACACGTCAAAGTTCTTTCGCAACTCGAGCGCCAGTTGCCTGTCGGTGAAGCTCGGGCCCGGAAGTGTGGTGTCTGCGCGAGCCGCTGGCGCGTTCTGCAGCGCCTGGTGCCGCAACGACGGCAAGGTTGCGCGCAAGCCGTGCCGCCGCGGCGGCGGCAGGTCTTGCGCAACCGATTGATCCTCGCAAAACGGCTGTGCCACAGGCGGCGGCGAAGGCCAGCGAACCTGCGGGCCGCCCATGGCCGTTGGCAGCATGCGCGGTAATGCACCCTCAATTGTCATACGTCATCTCCCGACCTTTTGCTGATCTGCGCTTGCCTGAAATTCAACACCGAGGTGTTCCGGATCAGTGGGTTAATTGCGTAGGAGCAAGCAACCGATGTGTGGCGAGTTGGGCACGATAGTTCCGGGCAGCGGCTGAATACCAATAACAGCATGTAAAAACCCTGAGGCGTTGGGTCAACCCGACGTTCTCCCGCGCCAGACAGTTTTCAGGCCATTGATCAACACAGCCCAGGCGCCCGACCATTTGCTTTCGTTGCGGCTCGCCTCCCCAGGCGCAAGCATGCCGCGGGCGAAATCATCGGCGACCGGTGCCCGGAACTTGCACTGCCCCGCGAACGCTTTCATGCGCTGCACTTCTGCCGCGTACCCGTTCGGCGGGGCCGCAGGCAGAACGTCATTCGGCAGCTATTGCCCCGCCACTGATGTTGAGCGCTCAACGTCGGCGCCCTTGGCGAAGGTGTCGAGGCCACCCCTTGGGCAGGGTTGAAACGAAGTTGAAGTCATATCCAGGCCCTGATTCATGTTCTGAAAAGACCACCGAGTGCGCCAAGCCGTTGGGCCCATTCAACGCAGCAAGCGCCACGAAGCGTTCGCCGCGCCGATTGCATCGCGCGTACTCAATCAGCGGGACAGTGCGACCAGGATTTCAAACACGTTGATCCGGCCATCCGCGTCTACGTCCATTTTCTTCAGCGAATCGCCGCGGCCGGTAAACGCTTTACTCAGCTGGATTAAATGGTCGATCGAAGGGATGCCCGTCATGGGGGTTTTGCCCAGTGTCTGAAGGTCTTTGATGTTGATTTCGTGCCCAACGTAATCTTTCAATTGATTGAAATGGTTGAGCATTTCCTGGGCTATTTGTTTGTCATCCTTGTATTTGAAGGGGTTGTCGTCACGAATGAGTTTAGCCAGGGCGTGCAGGTCGGTTCGACTGCCAAGGGCGTCCATCATGCCGGTACGTCGCAATACCTCTCTGGCTGTGCGAATGTTTTCATTCAGTTTGGGATCACTGCCCAGCTGTTTTGCCGCCATGTCTTTAAGGGTGCGAGCACTCAAGGTTTTGGAGTGACTTGATCCGGTGAACGCAGCGAAGTTGTTCAGCAGCAACTGCGCCAGTTGGTCATTACTTTTATGGGCGTAGACGAGGTCTGGTTTACCCGACCCAACCGGCACAGGCGTTGGCGGTACACCGTTGTGATGAGCATGCGCGTCGGGGCGCTGACGACCAAACCAATGGCCCATTGCGTGTTGAAACTGCTGCATGAAACCCTGTTGCGAGGCCGAGTGAGTCATCGCCGGCGCCCAATGATGATGATCAGTGTGACCCTGGGCTGTTTGCTGATGAACGCCAAACACCGGCCCGGAAACGTTGACCGACAGGTTATAACTGACGTTCCCGGCACTGTGGCTGTGGTAGGACGGCGCAACAGAAAACGAGCGGTTGGCCCTGGCTTCGGGCTTGGAATCAGCCAGCGCCGTGTCAGTGGTTGATGAAACAGAAACAGACGTATCGAGAGCCGATACCGACATAAGTGCCTCCAGTGCAAGGGGATCGATTACCAACCTGCCACGCCAGCGTGACGTCGAAGTCGTTCAGGTTTCCCCCTGTGTGGCGCCTCTGTCGGAATAGGTTCCTGACCCGGCAGCAGGTCACTTAACTACCTGTAGGAAAGGCGCAAAAAAAATCGCAGCCCCAGGGCTGCGATTTTTCGTGTCAACGGCAGGTCAGAACCCGACGCTTGCCTGTACGAAGAAGGTACGTGGCTCGCCAAGGTACAACCCGGCGTTGTTGTCGCTCGAGCGCGTGTAATGTTGTTGGTCGAAAACGTTTTTCACGCCCACGCCCAGTTTCAGGTTCGACAGTTGCGCACCAAAGTCATAGCCGCTGCGCACGTTGACCGAGACATAACCAGGAATATCGCCGTACTGGCCATCGGCAGTGCCCTGGGTGATGTAAGTGGTGCCAGTGCCCGGCGCTCGTTGCCCGGACTGGGCATAGACGTCCAGGTTATGGGTCCAGTGATTGATGTCGTAACGCAGGCCCGCCGTTGCCACTTCACGCGAATACAGCGGCAAGTCGCGGCCCTTGAACGGTACATCGCCTTCAGAGGTGGCCTTGGTGTAGGTGAAACCGGCGCTGGCGGTGAGGCCGTCCAGGCGCGGGTCGAGGTTCGACAGGTCGTAGTGGGCCGATGTTTCGATGCCCTGGTGCTTGGTGGCGCCCAGGTTGGTCCAGCCCACGTCGTTGCTGACGTATTGCAACTCGTCCGAGAAGTCGATGTAGAACAACGTCACTTCGCCGCCCCACACGCTGTCGTTGTAGCGCGTGCCGACCTCGTAGGTCTTGGCTTTTTCCGGGTTCAGGCCATCGGCCGTCTGGTTGACCCGGCCGCCCTGCCCGATCTGCGCATACTGCAGGCTGCCGAACGAGGTTTCGTAGTTGGCGAACAGCTTCCAGGCATCAGAGATGTGGTACATCACGCTCAACGCCGGCAAGGGCTCGTTGCTCTCGATCTTGCGATTTTTCTCCACAGTGCGCACGCCGTTCAGGGCGACCACCGGGCGATCATGCCAACGGGTTTCGATGTTTTCGAAGCGGATACCCGGGGTGACGGTCCATTTGCCGATATCGATTTTGTTATCGAGATAGAACGCATTGGCGACGGTGCCGCCGGTGCGGTCCTGGTAAACATGTCCATCGTTTTGGCCAGCCGGCGTCGGCACATTGTCGACCAGGTTCAAGCTGCTGGCTTGCTCATGCATGCCTTCTTTGAGGTAGCGGTAACCGAGACTGACTTCCTGAGTGCTGGGGCCCACGTCGAACACATGCGACACACGCGGCTCGATGCCGAAGGTGTAGTAGGTGCGCGGGTAGGAGCCGATGGTTTTCAGGTCACGGTTGGCGATGTTGCTGCCACGGAAACTGTCGGTGTAGTAGGTCAGCACTTCGGCCTGGGTACGGTCATCGATCTGCCGGATGTACTTGAACGACACGTCCTTGCGGCGGCCGCTGAAGTTGTCGTAGTCGCGCACCGACTGGTACGGATTGGCGTCGAATTGCTTCTGGGTCAAGCCGCCGGGCATGTCGGCGCTGGCGTCGTAGTAGTGGAAATTAAGCGAGAAATCGTCTTGATCGGTCGGCGCCCAGTGAGTCTTGAGGATCACGTCGTCGATGTCATTGGCGTTGTTGCTGTCGCGGTAACCGTTGCCGTTGACGCCGGTATAGAGCAACGCGACGCCAATCCCGTTGTCGGCGGTGCCACCCACAAAGGCGTTGTCGACGTGTTTCCAGCCACCGTGTTCAGCCGTCTGCAAGGTGGTGCCGACTTCCCCGGAGAACGTCTCGGGAATGGCGCGGGTGACGAAGTTGATCACACCGCCGACGTTCTGCGGCCCATAACGCACGGAACCGGCGCCGCGCACCACGTCGATGCTGTCCAGGTTGCCGGCGGAAATCGGCGCCATCGACAGTTGAGGCTGGCCATACGGGGCGAACGCCGCCGGTACGCCGTCGATCAACACGGTGGAGCGTGGCGACAGGCGCGACGTCAGGCCACGAACGCCGACGTTCAGGGAAATATCACTGCCACCGGTGCCGTTGGATTCCTGCACCTGCACGCCAGGGATGCGGCGCAGCACGTCACCGACGTTCATTGCGCCCTGCTCAACCATGGCTTCACGGCGCACCACCGTGCGCGCGCCAGGGTGGTTCTGCACGACGGCGGCGTTCGCATCGCCCAACCAGTCGCCGACCACCTTGATGTCAGTGACGCCCAGCTCCAGCGGCGAGCCCGCTTCACCGGTGCCGGTGCTTTGCGGGCGCAGGGCCACAGAGCCGGCGTCGATCTGGTAATCCAGGCCGCTGCCTTGCAGCAACTGGCGCAGGGCTTGTTCGGGCGAGAGGTTACCGTCCACCGCAGGCGCTTGCTTGCCGGCGACCATGTCCGGGTTGAAAAACACTTGCAGGGAAGTCTGCTGGCCCAACTGGCTCAACGCTGCGCCCAAAGGCTGGGCGCGGATGTGGATGCCGTCGCCAGCATAGGCCGCAGGCAGCGCGGCACTGACGGCGAGCGCCAGCGCCAGGGGCGCCCAGCGGGAAATTTTATTGTTGTAGACGGTCAGTTTTTTCACGTCGAACCTAGTCCTGTGATCGCAAGAGTGTGCGGCTGTTAATGCAAACCAGTTGCAGTTGCAGGAGAAGACGAAGAACTCGGAAAAAACCTGAATCTCAGCGGGAAATAATTTCCTGGCTGCCATCGGGCAAGCTGCGCAGGGCAACCGGCAGTATGTGCGGCAAGGCTTTGAGCAAGGCGTCGGTGTCGCGGGCGTTGAACACACTGGTCAAGCGCAGGTTGCTCACCGCCGCCGTGCTGACCCGCAAGGGCTGCTCACGGTAGCGCGATACTTCACGGGCCACTTCGCCGAGGGTGGCGTTGTTGAACACCAGTTTTCCGCTGCGCCAGGCGGTCAGTTCATCGGCATTCACCGCGTAAGCCGCTGCGACCTGCCCCTGGGAATCGACATGCGTGCCGCGGCCTGCCGTGAGCGTGACCCTCTGATCCGTCGAGCGCCCCTGTACCTTGACGGTGCCGGCCTCGACCACCACGCGGGTCTGGTCGTCGTCACGGCGCACATCGAACCGCGTGCCGGTGACCGTCACCTGCCCTGCGCCGGCGACCACGATGAACGGGCGACGGGTGTCATGCTCGACGCTGAACATCGCTTCGCCTTGCTTGATCTCCACACCGCGCCGGCCATTTTCGTAGTGCACCGCGACCACGCTGCGGCTGTTCAGGTCCATGACCGAGCCGTCCGGCAAGGCCACTTGGCGATGCTCACCCACGCGCGTACTGAATTGCGCACTGTAGGGTGTGGGCTGATCCAGCCCGCTGAACAGCCCGAGGCCCAGGGCAATCGCCACCACACTGGCGGCGACGGCATAACGCACAACGGCGCGGCGTCGGGGCCGCTCGACCGGCGCCTCACACAACGCCTGCAAACGTGCCTTGGGCAGCAGGTCTGCGGCGCTCCACATCCCTTGCAGCACATCGAATTCGTACTGGTGCTCGGGACGCTCGTTGCGCCAGGCGTCGAAGCGCTGGCGTTCTGCGCTGCTCAAGTCGGCCTCTTGCAGGCGTACAAACCATTGCGCGGCTTCGTCGCGAGCGCGGCTATCCATCATGGAAGGTCCTGTGTCAAAGCGGGTCATGGGGCCATCGCATCCAGGCGGTCACGCAGATGCCGCAAGGTGCGGATCATATACTTTTCCACCATGTTTTTAGACAGGCCCAGGCGCACGGCGATTTCCTGCTGGGTCAGGCCCTCGATTTTCTGCCAGATAAATACCTTGCGACAGTTGAGCGGCAACTCGGCCAGGGCCCGCTCAATGGAGTCCGCCAACTGGATCGCGTGCATGAAATGCTCCGGATCGCCGCTGTGCGGCGAACGCTGATCAAAGGCTTCCAGCGCCAGCGCCTCACGCCGGTCTTCACGGCGATAGGCATCAACGGCGATGTTGCGCGCGGTTTGATGCAAATAGGCGCGCGGTTGCTCAACCTCGCTGGAACGCGACTCAAGCACCCGCACGAAGGTGTCGTGGGCCAGGTCCTCGGCCTGCTGACGGTTTCTCAGGCGGCGTGTCCAGGTTCCGATCAACTCTTCGTAGTGCTCGAAAAAGCCTGTTCTGCGGGGCGGCTGAGGAGTCATCGAGTGAGCACTGAGGAGGCGGGGCGTGAATAGTAATGTTTCCTATTAAGTGGAGCAATTGCTTCGCGTCGCCGAGATTGTGATTCCCCGGATGCGGCGTCGCTCCACCGCACACCCCTTACTTGCAACGCCTAATCAGGCTACACCATGCCTGAGTTCCAACGTTTGATGAACTGACACAGCAGCTCAACTTGCACTCGCAAATCGAGAGGGCTGTAGTCAGGTATATGATCAGCAACGTAGGCAGATGCTACCTTGACCTTGTTGGCTGTTTTGCTCTTTTGCGCATGCTGCTTTTTGTAGAGCAAACGGTTTGCCCAAATACTGGTTCCCCCTGTTCGTGCCGCCGACGGATGGACTGCTTTGATTATTTTTTCCAGTCGCAGGGGATCTAGATAGTTTTCCACCTCACGTCCCTTCGTCACCCATACATGCCGGTTTGGGTGGTGACTGAACGCATTAACAATGCGTTGCTTTGTGACGTTGATCGCTTTATCGACGCCGCTCTTATCACTGTCGAGCAAGATCGCTGAATGTCGGTTCAATCTAATCAGGCTAATAAGATCCTCAAGGTTGTCATCCCCTTCCTCGCCATCATCATCTGCGGTCAGATGGCTCAGCAAACGGCCACCGTAAAACATGATTGAATAATGAATACCTTCACGCAGAGAGGGCGCCAGCCCGCTGATCCAATGGTTTAAATAGGTACGATCAGAAGGCCCTTCAACCCAGATTACGCAATTGGCCTGCAAGATATCGGAAGCCATATACCCCATCCGGTCAAGAATTTCGCTTAGGTCTGGCTTGCAATCGATGTAGGTACCGTGGCTCTGGAAAATCTTCAATTTTTCCGTAGCGGCAACATTGATCAATGCTGCGGAATGCGTGCTGATAAATAGTTGTTGTGTTCGCTCACTGGCAATCTGGATCAGCGTCTCCATCAAGTAACGCATCAGGGTTGGATGCAGATGGGTTTCCGGTTCTTCGATCAGACACACTGCGCCTTCCGGACACGTCCTCAGCCAGCTTGCAATCCAGGCGAACGTCTTCCAGCCGGATGGTAGCCAGTGGCCCTGCAACTCGTTAGACATTCGATGATCATCATCCAGCCAAACGCCGATGATCCCGGGCTCGCTCAGATGAAACGAAACATCGTTGAGCAGCGTCTGCCCCCTCTCCTCCGCCCTAGGAAACACCGCCAAACCGAGAAGATGGTGGCGGATGCTATTCAACGCCTCAACGAATGCCTTATCGAACGCCTCTTCAGGTTGGGCACTAGCGCGATAGCAGATGCACGAGCAACTGAAAAAGCGTGGGAACGGGCTGAACGGTGCATTTTTATAAAGCTGACCCGACACATTCACCTTTCGACGCGCCAACCTTCTTTGATCCGAGGAGTATTGCCATCCACCGTCATGAGCCTGAGGCGGTGGCAAGAGCAATTGTATGCAACTTGCGTAACGCAATGCTTCTTCGGGATGTTCCGCCGCACCAGAGGAAAAGAGATAACCCCAGCGCTCGCCATTACTGAACTTGACACCGTAGGAGGGATTACTCTGCCTGGGAGGATTTTCCCGGGGGAGCGAAGCCAAGATCTCTGGGTACCGCAGGCCTCTCAGCATGTCGAGGATTGTCGATTTACCGGCCCCATTCTCGCCAAGCAACACGTTTACCTGCCCCGTTTCTAATGGGCTCGTTTCGAACAACATGTCGAAATGCGCCTGCGCTGAAAGGTCTTGAGGGACGCTCTGCTGGGGAGAATTGAGGGTACGAATGCCAGAAAACCAAATATGCGAAATATGCATGAGCCCAAAACACGCTGATTGATGTTCCTGCGTATCGGCGGCATTCCCCACTTCCTGAACCTGTACCTGACGACATCTCCAACGATAACGCCTGAGCAGGATAAGCAGCCATCGTCGCATTTGAGACAACCGGTGAACTTCCGCCCCGCGCCGCCAGTCAGCTGCAAAGACTCTCTTAAAACGGTGGATGGGCTATGCAGATCTCGTTGCAGCAACAAGTGGCCCTGGTCACCGGCGCCAGTTCCGGCATTGGTGCAGGCGCCGCCAAGGCATTGGCCGAGGCCGGTGCGGCGGTGGTGCTCAATTACAACTCGCAGGCGGCGCCGGCCGAAGCCCTTGCCGCGCAGATCAACGCCAACGGCGGCCAGGCGATTGCCATCGGTGGCGATGTGTCCAAGGAAGCCGACGTAGAACGTTTATTCGCCCAGACCCTCGATGCCTTCGGCCACCTGGACATTCTGGTGGCCAACTCCGGCCTGCAAAAAGACGCCAACCTGGTCGACATGACCCTCGACGATTGGAACACCGTGATCGGCGTCAACCTGACCGGCCAGTTCCTGTGTGCCCGCGCCGCCGTGCGGATTTTCAATCGCCAGGGCGTGCGCGAGGGCGTGTCGCGTGCCGCCGGCAAAATCATCCACATGAGTTCGGTGCACCAGATCATTCCCTGGGCCGGGCATGTGAATTACGCCGCCTCCAAGGGCGGCGTGGAGATGCTGATGCGCACCCTCGCCCAGGAAGTCAGCGAACAACGCATCCGCATCAATGGCATTGCGCCGGGGGCCATTCGTACGGCGATCAACCGCGCAGCCACCGAGGGTGCGGCAGAAAAAGAGCTGTTGAAGTTGATTCCCTATGGCCGCGTCGGCGACGTCGAAGACGTGGCCAACGCGGTGGTGTGGCTGGCCAGCGACGCGTCCGATTACGTGGTCGGCAGCACCCTGTTCATTGACGGTGGCATGAGCCTTTATCCGGAGTTTCGTGGCAATGGTTGATTTCAAGAACGAACCCCAAAGCGCCATCGATGCCCACGGCATTATTGGCGATATGCGCAGCGCGGCCTTGGTGAATGACCGTGGCAGCATCGACTTTTTCTGCTGGCCGGAATTCGACAGCCCGTCGATCTTCTGTTCGCTGCTCGACACGCCTGAGGCGGGTGTTTTTCAACTTTCACCCGAACTGAAAAACGCACGGCGTGAGCAAATCTACCTGCCCGATACCAACGTGCTGCAAACCCGCTGGCTGAGCGATGAAGCCGTGGTGGAAATCACCGACCTGCTGGTCATCAGTGAAGAAATCGACGACCTGCCGCTGCTGATTCGGCGCGTGCGTGTGGTCAGCGGCAGCGCAAACATCCAGCTGCGCTGCGCCGTGCGCCACGACTATGCGCGCACGCCAACCCAGGCCAGCCTCGCCGACGGTATCGTGTCTTTTACCGCCGACGGCCAGCCTGGCCTGCGGCTGGCGGGCAGCCACGCGATGCAGATCGAAGACGATGCCGCCGTGGCCAGCTTCACCCTGGGCCAGGAAGAAGGCGCTGAGTTCGTGCTCGGCGGCCAGGATGACCCCCGCGTCAACAATGGCTGCACCGACCTGGCGCTGGCGCACACCTTGAAATTCTGGCGCGGCTGGATCGCGCAGTCGAATTACCGTGGGCGCTGGCGCGAAATGGTCAACCGCTCGGCACTCGCCTTGAAGCTGCTGACCTCGCGCAAACACGGCGCAATCATTGCCGCCGCGACATTTGGCCTGCCGGAAACCCCCGGCGGCGAACGCAACTGGGACTACCGCTACACGTGGATCCGCGACGCCTCGTTTACCGTCTACGCCTTCATGCGTCTGGGCTTCATCGAAGAGGCCAACGCTTACATGCGCTGGCTGAAAGGCCGCGTCAGTGACTGCTGCGGTCAGGCGACCAAAATCAATATTCTTTACGGTATTGATGGGCGCCAGGAACTGCCGGAAGCCACGCTTGATCACTTCAGCGGCCACGGCGGCGCCAAACCGGTGCGCATCGGCAATGAAGCGTTTGACCAGGTCCAGCTGGATATCTACGGCGAGCTGATGGATGCGGTGTATCTGGTCAACAAATACGGCGAAGCGATTTCCCATGAAGGCTGGAAACACACCGTGGAAGTGGCCGATCAGGTGTGCGAAATCTGGAACCAGCAAGACGTGGGCATCTGGGAAATGCGCGGTGAGCAGCATCACTTCCTGCATTCGCGCCTGATGTGCTGGGTGGCGCTGGACCGTGCAATCCGGTTGGCCTCCAAGCGCTCGCTGCCCGCCCCGTTTGCGCGCTGGGACCAGACACGCCAGGCGATCTACGCGGATATCTGGAGCAACTTCTGGGATGAAGAGCGCGGGCATTTCGTGCAGCACATCGGCAGTACTGCGCTGGATGGTTCGATGCTGCTGATGCCGCTGGTGCGCTTCGTCGCGGCGACCGACCCACGCTGGCTGTCGACGCTGGAAGCAATCCAGAAAAGCCTGGTGCGTGACGGCATGGTCTACCGCTACCGCAACGACGACAGCCAGATCGACGGGTTGCAAGGCACCGAAGGCGCATTCGCCGCGTGTTCGTTCTGGTACGTCGAATGCCTGGCGCGCGCCGGGCAAGTGGAGAAGGCCCACCTGGAATTCGAACAACTGCTGCGCTACGCCAACCCGTTGGGCTTGTACGCCGAAGAGTTCGACAGCCAGGCGCATCACCTGGGCAATACGCCGCAGGCGTTAAGCCATTTGGCGCTGATCAGCGCGGCGACCTTCCTGGACCGCAAGCTCAGCGGCGAAAAGACCACCTGGCAACCTTGAGCGGACTTGACGCACAGCAGAGGCCTATCTACCTGACACACTGAGGGCCAACTGTGCGAGCGGGCTTGTCGAGAAGCGGGAGTGTCAGTGACTGCATGCAGAGGCTGACACATCGCATTCGCGAGCAAGCCCGCTCCCACAGGTGATCGGGTTCAGCTTCCTGCTGTTGATTTTGATCTGAGGCGCCTCGCTAAACACCATAGCGTGCACAATGGGCATCCCCCGAGCTGCGTTCAGGAACCCCATGCGCCAGGCATTGTTGATCATCGACGTGCAACCTTCCTTCAATCCACCCGCGTGGCTGGTCGATGGCATCAACGCCCTGCTCGGGCGTCTACCCTCGGTGGCCACTGTGGAGCGCCACGACGAAAGCATCACCCCCTTTGCCCGCCAACTGGGCTGGCAACCCGCGCCGGATGACGACAGCCTGATCGCAGCCGAGCGCATCTTCGTCAAACACGGCTATGCGCCGACACCCGAAACCCTGGACTACCTGAAAAGCCTGGCGCCGGAGCGCGTGCTGGTGTGTGGCCTTCAAACCGATACGTGCGTGCTGGCGGCCGGGTTCGCGTTATTTGACGCCGGCTTGCAGCCGACGCTGATCAGCGATTTGACCGTGGGCTCGTCGCTGGACCGGTCGGGAACACTGGGCGTGGATTTGTGGCGGCACCATTTTGGATGCGTGATTGATCGGGCTCAGGTGATGGCGACGACCGCCTCATGAGCCCATTCCCGACGCTTGCCACCCAGCGCCTGCGCCTGCGCGAACTGCGCGCAACCGACGCCCCCGCCCTGTTCGCCATCCACCGCGACACCATCAACATGCGCTGGTTTGGCGCCGACCCGATGATCGACCTCGCCCAGGCCTACGCGCTGATCGACACCTTCGCCCAGTGGCGCACCCAGCCCAACCCCGGCACACGCTGGGGGATTGAACGGGACGGCGAACTGATCGGCAGCTGCGGCCTGTTCAAATGGAATCGCGCCTGGCACAGCTGCGCCCTGTCCTGTGAACTGGCGCCCGCCGCCCGTGGCCAGGGCTTGATGAGCGAAGCGTTGCGGGCAATGCTCGATTGGGGCATCACGCACATGCACTTGCATCGGGTTGAAGCCTTGGTGCATCCGCAAAACACCGCGTCACTGGCGTTGTTGGAACGCCTGGGCTTCATCGCCGAAGGGACGTTGCGAGAAGCCGGGTTCTGGAATGGCCAGCGGCATGATCTGATGGTGTTGGGGTTATTGACGCAGGCATTGCATCGGGTTGCGCCAGGTCGGGCTGGACAAGTCAGACGACTGCCTTGATTTACACCCCGTACCGTCACGGGTTTGAGCTAGAGTGGCCGCTACTTTGGCCAGTCGATAAGTGCCCCTCATGACTACGCTCGCCCCGCTGCTATATGTCCGTACGCCGATGCTGGAAATCGCCTACGAAGCCCACGGCCCCGAAGACGGCGAACCGGTGATCCTGCTGCATGGTTTCCCTTACGACCCGCGTGGCTACGATGAGATCGCGCCGGCCCTGGCCGAACGCGGTTGTCGGGTGTTGGTGCCTTACCTGCGCGGTTATGGCCCGACGCGGTTTATCAACGCGCAGGTGATGCGCTCCGGCCAACAGGCGGCGTTGGCCAAGGACCTGCTGGATTTCATGGATGCCCTCGGCATCGCGCAGGCCACACTCGCCGGTTACGACTGGGGCGGGCGCGCCGCGTGTATCGTCGCCGCTCTATGGCCGTACCGAGTGCGCGGGTTGGTGACCGGGGATGGCTACAACATCCAGGACATTGCCAAGTCGCTTGAACCGAGCGCGCCGGAAACGGAGCATCGGTTGTGGTATCAGTTTTACTTTCACACCCAGCGTGGCGTGGACGGTCTGAGCGCCAATCGCCGTGAGTTCTGCGAGTTGTTGTGGCGGCTGTGGTCGCCGACCTGGGCTGAGGGGCCGAGGCTGTATGGCCGCACGGCGCCGTCGTTTGACAACCCGGACTTTGTCGACGTGGTGATTCATTCCTATCGCCACCGTTTCACCTACGCGCCGGGCGACCCGGCGCTGGAGGCGATCGAGCAGGCACTGGCCGCGCAGCCGCCGATTTCGGTGCCGACGATTTCGCTGTGCGGCGCTGATGACGGCGTAGGCCCGGCCCCGGCGGTGGATGACGACGAGGAACATTTCAGCGGTTTTTATCGACGCGAAGTCTTGTCCGGTGTGGGCCACAACATTCCTCAGGAAGCGCCACAGGCCACCCTCAGGGCAATCTGTGAATTGCTGGATCGGGCTTGAACGTTACCGGGCAGCTCTGATCCTGAAACTGAACACGCTGCCCTGCCCCTCCACGCTTTCTGCCCAAACCATGCCGCCGCTTCGATGATGCCGTGGGAAATGTACAGGCCCAGCCCGCTGCAAAATGTGTACGTTTTTGTTCAAGTCGGTGCGCAGAAGCGCTCACGGTAAGCCTGGGGCGTGACTTCCAGTGCCCGCAGGAAACTGCGCCGCAGGGTTTCCTCGCAGCCAAAACCGCACTGCACCGCGATACGTTTGATCGACGCCGTGCTGTCAGCCAGCTGCCGACGCGCAGTTTCTACACGGATCAGTTCGACTGCGCGCGCCGGGGTCTGGCCGGTTTCGGCGCGGTAGTGCCGCACGAAACTGCGTTCGCTCATGCCGGCCAGGGCGGCCAAGGTGGGAATATTCAGATCGAGGGTGAGGTTTTCGGCCATCCACGCGTGCAAATCGGCAAAACGGCTGTCGCCCTTTTGCAGGGACAACGCCACGCTGTATTGCGCTTGCCCACCGGGGCGTTTAAGGAACACCACCAAGTGCCGCGCCGCTTCCAGGGCCACGGCGCGGCCCAGGTCTTCTTCCACCAGGGCCAGGCACAGGTCGATGCCAGCCGTCACGCCGGCGGACGTCCACACAGAGCCTTGCTGGATGAAAATCGGATTGGCCTCCACCGTCAGCGACGGAAACTTGCGCGCCAGTTCCTCGCAGCGTGTCCAGTGGGTGGCCACGCGGCAACCATCGAGCAAACCGCTGGCGGCGAGCAGGAAAGCCCCGGTGCACACCGAGGTCATGCGTCGGGTGTGCCGGGCTTTTTGCGTGACCCAATCGACCAGCGCGGCATCTTCGGCGGCGCCATACACGCCCCAGCCGCCGGCGATCACCAGCGTGTCGCACGGCGCGTCGGCCGCAGGCAGCGGCTCGGCCACCAAGGCCAGGCCCGCGGAGGTCATCACCGGTTCCGCCTGGGCGGCAATCACCGACACCGCATAAGGCAGCGGCTGGCCGCGCTGGCGCGCCAGGTCATTGGTGGTGGCGAACACCTGTAATGGCCCGGTCACATCGAGCACCTGGGCGTTATTGAAGGCGAGTACGTGAATGGTCCGGGTCATGTTGGCGTAATCTGTGGGCTCAATGGCGTATGCGCCAAAGCCTAGGCCTCTAGAATGAGGCCGTCTACCCCTTTATCGGAGCTTCATCGATGACCTTGCAGATTGGCTTTGTGTTGTTCCCCGGTATCCAGCAATTGGACCTCACCGGCCCCTACGACGTGCTGGGCTCGCTGCCGGATGTGCAACTGCATCTGGTGTGGAACGACCTGGCGCCGGTCACCTCCAGCACCGGCATGGTGTTTACGCCGACCATGACGTACGCCGACTGCCCGCGCCTGGACGTGATTTGCGTGCCCGGCGGTGCCGGCGTCGGCGCCTTGATGGAAGACCCGCAAACCCTGGATTTTCTCAAGGCCCAGGCACAGACCGCACGCTACGTGACCTCGGTGTGCACCGGTTCGCTGGTACTCGGCGCGGCGGGTTTGCTGCGCGGCCGCAGGGCCACCACGCACTGGGCCTATCACGACCTGCTCGCCCCACTCGGCGCCATTGCGGTGCAAGCGCGCGTGGTGCGTGACGGCAACCTGCTGACCGGTGGCGGGATTACGGCAGGAATCGACTTTGCCCTGACCCTGGCCGCCGAACTCTACAGCGAGGCCGCGGCGCAACTGGTGCAGTTACAGATCGAATACGCGCCCGCCCCGCCGTTCGATTCGGGCAGCCCGCAGACCGCGCCCGCGCACGTGCTGGAAGAAGCCAGGAAGCGTAAGGCCGAATCGCGTCGCGTGCGCGGCGAGGTCGTGGCCCGGGCGGCAGCTCGGTTGGGTTGAGGTGCCCTGTCAAGCTGGCCGGGACATCAGCGCCAGCCGCGCGGCCAGCAGCATGAGCACCGTCGCCAGGCCCCATTTCTGGAGCCTGGCGCTCTGTGCGCGGCCGGCAAAAAAACGGCTTAGCGCGCCGCCAAAAATCCCCAGCATCGCGTGAAATACACCGGCAATCAGGGTCAGAACGCCGCCCAGCATCAGCAGTTGCAGCGTGATGGAACCGGCCTGCGGCCTGACGAACTGAGGCAAAAACACCATGAAAAACAACAGTGCCTTGGGGTTGAGCAGGCTGTTGAGCATGGCCTGCGCAAACACACGGCCCAGGCGCACGCGCTTCACCTGGGCAGCGTCCAGGCTCGGGCTTTTCTGCAAGGTCTTGACCACCAACCACAGCAGGTAAATGACGCCGGCATAACGAATCACATCAAACGACGGCGGCCAACTGGCGACCAGTGCCGTGACACCGGTGGCGGTCAACGCGGTCAGCAGCAGGTCCGCGACGCAAATCCCCAGGCTCGAGGCCACCCCACCGCGCCAGCCATAACTCACGCCATGGCTGATAACAAACGCCATGTTCGGCCCCGGCGATAGCAGCAGCAACACCACCGCCCCTGAAAACACCAACAAGGTTGAAAGATCGATCATGCTCAAGCCCTGCGCCGTAAAAGCCTGCAGGCTAATCGGCCGGCCCTGCGCGCACAAAAAATTGTGCTGGATACATTCTTTGCTCACGACGGCACCGGGCGATTGCTCGTGACCACAACCAGCGTCTAGAATGCGAAACATTATCAATTGAGACTGTTGCGCAGGATGCCCATGTCGAGCGACCCCCCTCTGGACCCTGCCACCCTCGGCCAGCTCTACCAGGCTCATCATTCGTGGCTGCGCGGCTGGTTAAGCCGGCGCACCGGCTGCCGTGAACACGCTGCCGACCTGGCGCAGGAAACCTTCATGCGCCTGCTCATCGCGCGCAAACAGCAAACCTTGCAGCAGCCGCGCGCTTACCTGAGCAGCATCGCGCGCAGTCTGATGATCGACCAGTACCGGCGCCGCGAACTGGAACGCGCCTACCTTGAGAGCCTCGCACACTTCCCGGAACTGCAAGTGCCGTAGGAGGAGACCCGGCTGCTGATCCTCGACAGCCTGGAGCGCATCGACCGCTTGCTCGACCAGCTCAAGCCACGCGTACGCGAAGCCTTTTTGCTGGCGCAACTGGATGGCCTGACGTGTGCGCAAATCGCCTTGCGCCTGGGCGTGTCCAAAGCCACCGTCGAGCGCGACCTGTCCAAAGCGCTGCACGCCTGCTACCGGTTGCGGTATGCCGAACGTTGACCCGCGCCTGCTCGACCAGGCTATCCAGTGGATGATAAAGCTGCGTTTCAACGTCGCCGATGACGCCAGCACCGCCGCGTTCGAGCAGTGGTTGCAGACCAGCGCCGAGCATCAGCGGGTGTGGCAACGCGTAGCGAGCATGCATGATGAGTTTGCCCAGGTTCCCGCTCGCGTCGGCCACCATGCGCTGGATGGCGCGCGCCGACGCATCAGCCGCCGGGAAGGTTTGAAAGTGTTGGGGCTGTTGGCCGGCGCCGCCGGGCTGACCTGGCTCGGTCGCGACTACACGCCCCTGCCCGCCTTGCTGGCCGACTACCGCACGGCTACCGGCGAACGGCGCTGGGTCACGTTGAGCGATGGCAGCCAGGTGCAGCTCAACAGCGCCAGCGCGATCGACACCGCCTTCACTGCCGAGCGGCGTCAGGTGCAGCTGCTTCAGGGCGAGATACGGGTCAATAGCAGTGCCGACAGCCGGCCGTTGTGGGTACAGACTCGCGATGGTTTTCTGCGCGCCCTCGACACGCGGTTTCTGCTGCGCGAGGCCTCTCAAGGCACCTTGCTCGATGTGCAGCAAGGCGCCGTGGCGGTGTATGTCGACAAGCATTCATCCAACGCCCGCCACATCGTCAAAGCAGGTGAACACATACTGTTCGACCGTCACGGCATTCGCCCATCGATTGCCAACGGCCTGGATCCCTGGGCCTGGAGCGACGGTGTGATCAGCGCCCACAACATGCGCCTGGACGACTTCCTCGCCGAACTGAGCCGCTACCGCAACGGCCTGGTGCGTTGCAGCGAAGCGGTAGCCAGCCTGCGCGTGTCGGGCACGTACCAACTGGACGACACCGATCAGGTGTTGAGCCTGGTGGCGCAATCGTTGCCGGTGAGCATTCACTACCGCAGCCGCTACTGGGTCACTGTCACGCCTCGCGTGTAAGTGCTGAAAAATAAATGAGGTGAATGCTCATTGCCGCTCGACCTGTAAGGAAAGGCCGATCAACAGGCCGGTTCTGTCCACTTCCTTCAGGAGCATTCCGCGGTCATGCAAGCGTTTCCTTCCCAACGTTCTTCCCTCAAGCGCACGGTGCAGGCCGCCGTGCTCGGCGCCTGCCTCAGCGGAGGTGGCCTGCCCTCGGCCGTGCTGGCCGACACACCTGCCGTCGATAATCAGGCGCGCGATTGGCACATCGCTCCAGGCGCCCTGGCCAACGCGTTGGATCAGTTCGCCCGCCAGGCCGGCATCAGCCTGTCGTACGACGCCACCAGCGTCGCCGGCAAGTCCAGCACGGGCCTCACCGGCAACCTTGACCGCGAGCAAGCGTTGAACCAGCTGCTGCGCGGGCAACACCTGCAAGCTCAGCGCCAGGGTGCAAGCACCTGGCTGTTGCTGCCGCAAATGGCCGAATCCGGCGCGCTCAACCTGAGCGCCACCACCGTCACCGGCGCCCGTGCAGGGGCCACAACCGACGGCACCGGCGCCTACACCACCGGTGCGGTGACGATCGGCAAAGGCGAACACAGCCTGCGAGAAACCCCGCAATCGGTCAGCGTGATGACCCGTCAATTGATGGACGATCAGAACGTCACCACCATCGATGACGTCATGGAGCGCACACCGGGCATCACCACCTATGAGTCGCCCATGGGCGGCAAGTATTTCTACTCCCGGGGTTTCAAGATGCTCGGCCAGTACCAGTACGACGGGGTGCCTCTGGACATGGGCAAGGACTACGTACAGGCCGACAGCTTTACCGCCAACATGGCGATTTATGACCGGGTGGAAGTGCTCAAGGGTGCAGCCGGCATGCTCAAGGGCGCCGGCACCGCCAGCGGCGCGGTGAATTTTGTGCGCAAGCGGCCTCAAGCCAAACCCACCACCAGCCTGTCGCTGTCCGCCGGCACCTGGGACAACTATCGCGCCGACCTCGACACCGGCGGCGCACTGAATGACAGTGGCACCGTGCGCGGCCGCGCGGCCGTCAGCCAGCAAACGCGCAGGTCGTATATGGATATCGCCAAGCGCCAGGACCAGGCGGTCTACGCGGCACTGGATTTCGACCTCGACGCCGACACCACCCTGGGCGTCGGCGCCAGCTATGAAGACGTTGATGCCTCGCCCTGCTGGGGCGGCTTGCCGCGCTACAGCGACGGCAAAAGCGCCAAGCTCAGCCGCTCCACGTGCCTGGGCCAATCCTGGAACGACTGGCAAAGCCAGCGCGCCACGTTCTTCGCCGACCTCACCCACCACTTCAGCGATGACTGGAAACTCAACGTAGCGGCCGTGCACAGCCGCAACCTGCAAGGCATCAAATACGCCGCCAGCGAAGGCACCATCGACTATGGCAACCCGGCACCGACGGCCAACTCCTACGCGGCCTTGATGGATTACGACCACCGCGACTTCGGCCTTGACGCCTACCTGGACGGCAAGTTCGAAGCCTTCGGCCTCGAACACGAACTGATCATTGGCGCCAACGGCAGCCGGGGCACCCAGGATGATGTGTATGCAATCCAGAACCTGCCGACGCGCGTGAACATCTACCAGCCCGACCACCACCTTGCGGAACCCGCCAACGATACCTTCTGGCCGAACATGTACCGCGGCGGCACGGTCAAGGAAACCGCCACCCAATACGGCACCTACGCCACGTTGCGCCTGCGCCTGGCCGAACCGTTGTTATTTATCGTCGGCAGCCGCGTGAGCTGGTATGAGAACCGCCGCCAGTCCAACAACCTGGCCTGGGGCGAATGGGCCGTGCAGGACGCGCGCACCCGGGAAACCGGCGAAGTCACACCGTTTGCCGCACTGATTTATGACCTCGACGAACACCTCTCGGTGTACGCCAGCTACGCCGATATCTTCCAGCCACAAAGTTCCTACGCCACGGTCGACGGCGCGGCACTCAAGCCGCAGATCGGTGACAACTACGAGCTGGGGATCAAGGGCGAATGGTTCGAGGGGCGCCTCAACAGCTCCCTTGCGCTGTTTCGCGCCGTGCAGAAAAACACGGCTGAAACCGACTACCTCAGCGTCTGCCCGACGTCCTCCGACGGTTATTGCTACAGCGACACCGGCAAGACCCGCGCCCAGGGTGTAGAAGCCGAAGTCAGTGGTGAATTGCTCGAGCGCCTGCAGGTGTTTGGCGGCTACACCTATACCCAGACCAAAACCCTGAAGAACATCGACAGCGCCGTGGAAGGTGGCGTGTCCAACAGCTACGTGCCCCGGCATATGCTGCGTATGTGGGGTGACTACCAACTGGATGGCGCGCTGTCGAAATGGAGCGTGGGCACCGGCGTCAACGCCCAGAGCAGCAACTACCGCGTGCAGGGCATCAAGCTCGAACAGGCCGGTTATGCGGTGTGGAGTGCGCGCCTGGCCTATCGCGTAGACGACACCTGGACCGTGGCGCTCAACGGTAACAATGTTTTCGACAAACACTATTATCAAACCGTGGGCACCGCCGCCTGGGGCAACTTTTACGGTGAACCGCGCAATTTTACCCTGAGTGTGAAAGGCAACTTCTAACCCCCGATGTCCCCGGTGGCAGGCATTAGGCGCCCTGCCACCGCGTCCTTGTCCCCTTTTCCTACCTCTATTCGAAAAAGGTTTGTGCATCTGGCAGGAAAATTCTCACATTTGTTCCTACACTCAAAATCACACCTCTTCACCGCGTGTTCGAACAAGGAAAGTCAATAAAATGCGACGAAAAACTCAGCTTAACGTGTCTGGCACGCAAGCTTTGCGCCACAGTCAACAAATTGACTGAGTAACAGAAAAGGAACACTCCTTAAGTCACTAGCCCCGCAAGTTTCCTTCATTTGGATGGCTTCACTTGGATGAAATAGTTGCGTTTTACCCAGAGTAGCCATCGTTCGACTTGCCCTCCTTCACGCAGCCTGCTGCCGATGGACCAAACAGCCGAACAGTAGGTCTGGAGTGCAATGAGGGATGTTTATGCGAGAAAAGTCTTCAGTCGATAGCCTGTTTCTGACCCGCGCTGGTTTTGTTGAATTTTTTGTTGTCTTCGTCAAGTTGATCCATGGCCTGACTGCCATCTTGCCGCCATTGGTGTTGGTGTTGTTCCTCGACCCACTGGCTCCCGAGCTGCGTTCCCACTTCCTTGGTCTGCTGCTGTTTTTTGCGATCATGACCATCATTCTGTTCCAGGCTCTGGGCATCTATTCCGAAGAGCTGTTCAGCAATCGCCTGCGCCTGCGGGCCAAGATAGTCGCCTGGTCGGCGGCGTTCTGCATCTTGCTGTTCATGTACCAGATCCTGCAGTTCTTCCCGCAATTGACGCCACGCAACCTGGTGGCGTGGTACTTCGCCAGCCTGGCGCTGTTCGGCATTGAACGCCTGGTGATGCTGCGCCTGTACCGCAACCTGATGCGCAAGGGCAAATACCTGCAGCGCACTGTGATCCTGGGCTTCACCGACACCGCCGTGCACGTCGCCGATCACCTGCAACGCAATGGCGATATCCGTTCCGGCCTGATCGGTTTTATCGACGACCGCACCGAGCGCATCCCCAAGGAATTGAGCAGCCTGCCCTTGCTGGGCAACACCCGCGACCTGGAAAAACTGATCCGCGCCGAGCAGGTCAACCAAGTGATGATCTGCCTGCCCTGGGCTGCCGAGCAGCGTATCCACGGCCTGGTCAATCGCCTGCGCCAGTTGTCGGTGAACGTCATGCTGGTGCCCGACATGGCCGCGCTGCGCTACGGCCACAGCCGCATCACGGACGTGGGCGGCATCCTGATGTTCAACACCTCGCAGCTGCCCTTGCGCGGTTGGTCGCCGGTGATCAAGCGCTGTGAAGATTTGCTGCTGGCGAGCATGGCCCTGGTGGCGCTGTCGCCGGTGATGCTGGCAACGGCGATTGCGATCAAGCTCGACTCCAAGGGGCCGGTGCTGTTTCGCCAGAACCGTTATGGCTACAACGACAACGAGATTCGCGTGTTCAAGTTCCGCTCGATGTTCACCGACCAGAGCGACTTCACCGCCGAGCAACAGACCACCCGCAAGGACCCGCGCATCACGCGGGTGGGCCGCATCATTCGCAAGACCAGCATCGACGAGCTGCCGCAGTTGTTCAACGTGCTGCAGGGCAACATGTCGATGGTGGGCCCGCGCCCGCATGCCACCGCGACCAAGGCTGCCGGCGTTCCGTTCGAAGTGGCGGTGAGCGAGTACAGTTCGCGGCATCGGGTCAAACCGGGCATCACCGGGTGGGCGCAGATCAACGGCTACCGGGGTGAAACCGACACCCTGTACAAGATCCAGAAACGTGTCGAGTACGACCTGGAGTACATCTCCAAGTGGTCGGTATGGTTTGACTTGTACATCGTCTTCATGACGGTCCCAGCCGTCCTCTCCACCAAGGAAGTCTATTGATGAATACCCTCAACGGATTAATTCCCTGCATTATTTCCGGTGGTTCGGGCACGCGGCTGTGGCCGGTGTCGCGCCAGAACATGCCCAAGCCTTTCATGCGCATGCGTGACGGCCAGAGCCTGCTGCAAAAAACCTTTCAGCGCGCCGCCAAACTGCCCGGCGTCGAAAGCGTGCTCACGGTGACCAACCGCGACCTGCTGTTTCGCACCCTGGATGACTACCGCGTGGTCAACAAGGCCCACTTGCCTCTGGACCTGTTGCTGGAGCCGTTCGGGCGCAATACGGCGGCGGCCATTGCGGTGGCGGCGCTGCATGTGCAGGAACATTTCGGTGACCAGGCGCAACTGTTGGTGATGCCCGCCGACCATCTGATCCTCAATGAAGTCGCGTTTGCCGAGGCCGTCACCCAGGCCCGCGACCTGGCCGAAGCCGGTTATCTGGTGACCTTCGGCATCCAGCCCGACCACCCTGAAACCGGCTTTGGCTACATCGAAAAAGGCGACGCGCTGGGCACCGGCAACCGGGTCAAACGCTTCGTCGAAAAACCCGACCAGGCCACCGCGCAAGCCTACCTCGACGGCGGCAAACACCTGTGGAACGCCGGCATGTTCTGCTTCAAGGCCAGCACCCTGGTGGAAGAACTCGCCGCCCATGCCCCCGACGTGCTGACGGCCGCCAAAGCCGCACTGGACCACAGCCAGAGCCTGCAAAACAAAACCTCGCGCCAGCGCGAACTGGACTCGGACGCCTTCGGCAGCGCACCGGACATTTCCATCGACGTGGCGCTGATGGAAAAGTCCCAGAAAGTCGCCGTGGTGCCCTGCGACATCGGCTGGAGCGACATCGGTTCCTGGGAGGCGCTGCGCCAGCTCACGCCCAGCGACGCCCACGGCAACCAGGTCAATGGCGAAGCAATTTTGCATGACGTGCACAACTGCTACATCGACTCGCCCAAACGCGTGCTCGGCGCCGTTGGCGTACACGACCTGATCATTGTCGACACTCCGGATGCGCTGCTGATCGCTGACGCCAACCGCAGCCAGGATGTGCGTTACATCGTTGCCGAACTCAAGCGCCAGAATCACCCGGCGTACAGCCTGCACCGCACCGTCACCCGGCCGTGGGGCACCTACACGGTGCTGGAGGAAAGCAGCCGCTTCAAGATCAAGCGCATCGTGGTCAAGCCCCAGGCGTCACTGTCGTTGCAGATGCACCACCACCGCAGCGAACACTGGGTGGTGGTCAGCGGCGCGGCGCAGATCACCAATGGTGAGCGCGAATTCCTGATCAACGCCAACGAGTCCACGTACATTCCGGCCGGGCACAAACACCGCCTGACCAACCCCGGCATCATCGACCTGGTGATGATCGAGGTGCAGAGCGGCGAGTACCTGGGCGAAGACGACATCGTGCGCTTTGACGACATCTACGGGCGTGCGCCCGCAGAAGTGAAAAAGTGACATGCGCACCTCGTTGATCATCCCGACCCGCAACGCGTCCAGTCACCTGGCGCGGCTGCTGCCTGCGCTGAACATGCAGACGCTGCAACCGGACGAAATGCTGGTGGTCGACAGCGCTTCCAGCGATGACACCGTGGCGCGCTTTCGCGAGTTCGGCGCCCGGGTCGAGGTGATCGACGCCCGCGATTTCAACCACGGCGGCACACGGCGCTGGGCCAGTGAACAGGTAAGCGGCGAGGCGCTGATCGTGATGACCCAGGACGCGATCCCCGCAGACCCCGAGACCTTCGCCAACCTGCTCGAAGAATTGCAGCAAGACCCGCTCAACGGCGTGGCCTACGGCCGCCAATTGCCGCACCCCGGCGCCGGTGTGCTGGGCGCGCAGTCGCGGCACTTCAACTACCCGCCACACAGCCGTAGCAAGCGCCTGGCCGATGCGCCGCAGTTGGGGATCAAGACCTGCTTCAGCTCCGACTCGTTTTGCGTGTACCGGCGCAGCGCCCTGCAGGCGGTCGGCGGTTTTCCCGCCGATGTGATCGGCAGCGAAGACGCCTACGTCGCTGCGCGCATGCTGCTTGAAGGCTACACGGTGCGCTACGCCGCCACGGCGCGGGTGTACCACTCCCACGATTACCGACTCATGGATGAGTTTCACCGCTACTTCGACATTGGCGTGTTCTACGGTCGCGAGCCGTGGATTCGCCAGGCGTTTGGCGATGCCGGCGGTGAAGGTAAACGCTATGTACTGGCTGAGCTCGCGGCATTGCGCGCAGCCGGTGCATTGCACCGCGTACCCGAAGTACTGGTGCGCAGCGCGTTCAAGTTGCTCGGCTATCGGCTGGGCCAACAGGAACGCCGGCTCCCCCTCGCCCTCAAGCGGCGCATCAGCATGTTCCCCGGTTATTGGAGGTGAGCAGCATGACTAACAGGAAGTCCGCCCTTATGAAAAAAACCGTGCTCCTCCTGGCCGTGATGGCCTTGGCCGCCTGCAATACGCCGGCACGCATTGTCCCTCCGGATGACAAGACCGTCGAGGACGGCAAGCGCGCCCTCGACCAGTTGGCGCAGCTGCCGCCGGCCGTGGAACGTATCCGCATCGGCGATCAGCTGCGGATCGTGCGCGATGCCGGCGAGATGCCGACGCTGTCGGCGTTCAACGTCAGCACCATTTATGAGCTGACGCTGTACACGGTGCAGACCGACGGCAAGATCAACTACCCGTTCCTGGGGCCGATCCAGGTCGCCGGCCGTCAGCCATCGGAACTGGCCGCGGAGCTGAGCAACAAGCTCGCGCCGGTCTACCGCGAGCCGCGGGTGACGGTGAATATCAACCAGGCGCCGGGCAATTCGGTGATCGTCGGCGGCGCGGTGAATAACCCGACGGCGGTGCAACTCGGCACGGCCAACACCCTGGAGCAAGCGATTGTCGGCGCCGGCGGGGTGAACCCTTCGGGCAATGCCAGCATGGTCGCGCTGCTGCGCGAAGATGCCCAGGGCGCCTACCACGCCTACTTCCTGGACTTCAGCCAATACCTCAAACCCGGCCCGAACGGGCGTAAACCAGTGCACTTGCAACGCGGGGATGTGGTGTTCGTGCCTAAATCCAACGTCGGCGAGCGCATCCAAGGGGTGGATACCTACTTGAACCAACTGATCCCGTTCACCAAATCCATTGGGGTTGGTTACAACTACACCAAAACCAGCGGCGGCAATAACTGAAGGAGCGACATCCCATGATCGAGATCCGTTCTTTTCGTGATCTTTTGCGCCTGTTTTTCATCTTCCGGCATGAGTTCAAACTGGCAGCCATCGCGGCGCTGGTGATCATTTTGCTGGGAGCCTTTCTGCTGCCCGCCAAGTACGAATCCACCGCGCGCCTGCTGGTCAAGCCGGGGCGCGATTCGACCTTGCCCATCGAGATCAGCAACCGTCAGGCGCTGGTCATGCCCAGCACCCAGCGTGACCCGATTGTCGACGAGGAGCGCTTGCTGACCGGTCGCCCGATCGTGCGCACGGTGGCCGAGCATTACCTGGAAGTCATCGCCAACGCGCCGCCGCCGGAAGGCTTCTGGAAGCGCAGCAAGTATTACGTCAAGGAAGGCGTGGGCGCGGTGTTCGACGGTATTCGCGTGGTGCTGGAAACCGTCGGCATCCTCGAAAAAACCACGCCGGTGGAACGCCTGGCGGCGAGCCTGGAGAAAAACTTCGAGGTCAGCCATGCCGTGGGTTCCACGGTGATGGACATCAGCTTTACCTGGGGTGACCCGCAAATCGCCCAGCAAGTGGTCAAGGATTGGGTCGACACATACATCACCGAACGCACCCAGGCCCTGGGGCGCAAGAGCCTCTACGCCTTCTATGAAGGTCAGGTGAACACCAGCGCCACCGAGATCAAGAGCTACAAGGAGCAAATCCTCAAGCACTTGAACGAGATCGGCGCGGCAAGCATCACCGATCGCCTGGAAGACTTGTCTGAGCGGATCAACGTGTTGCGCGGCGAGACCTTCAACACCACGCGCCTGATTGCGTCTTCCGACAGCGCCATCCAGAGCACCCGCGACCAGCTCAAGGGTCAGCCCAAGGAAGTCACCACGGTGCGCCAGATCGCACTGAACCCGCAGCAGCAGGATTTGCGGCGCCTGCTTAACCAGAAGCTGCTGGAAAAGGCCGACATGATGCGCACCTACACCGACAACGCGCCGCCCGTCAAAGCCCTGGACGCGTCGATTCTGGCGATGCAGGCCCAGGTCGCGAATGAAAGCAACACGGTACAGGCCTCGGAAAACCGCGCGCCGAACACCTTGGAAATTCACTTGCAGCGCGTGCTGCTGGACGAGTCGAGCAACAACCTGGCCCTGCGCACTCAGCTTGTGCAACAGCAGAAACAGCTGGTGAACCTCGAAGCCCAGCGCAAGCAGGCCCTGGAGATTGAACCGGAACTGGCGCGTCTTTCTCGCGAGCTGAGCGCCACCGAGCGCAATTACGCGCTGTACGTGGACAACCTGGAAAAATCGCGCATCGACCGTGAGCTCGATAGCAGCCAGATCAGCAACATTGCGGTGATCGAAGAAGCCACCCTCAACCCTGGCCGCATCTTCCCGAAAACCCTGCTGATGCTGCTGTTGGCGATCCCGTTTGCCATCGTCGTCGGTTTGCTGGTGATCTACCTGTGCTACCTGCTGGACCAGCGCATTCACGATGGCGGGCTGGTGGAGCGCAAGTTCGGCCTGCCCCTGTGGACGACCTTGCCGGAGCTGGACACCAGCACCGCGCAGAGCACCAACGCGTTCAATGCGAGCATTTACCGCCTGTACGGCTTGCTGCAACTGGACCGCGTGGCCGAGCAAGGCCTGACCCTGGGGTTGACCTCGGCGCGCCACGGCGAAGGGGTGACCTTTGTGGTGGAGCAACTGCGCCACTTGCTGCAGGAAAACGGCATCAGGGTGCGGGTTGGCGGCGTCGAACCGGCCGCCCCGGGCGAAGTGGTACTGCTGGACGCCTCTGCACTGCTGGACAACCGCGACGCCTTTATCAACCTGCGCCGCGCTGACCTGATTGCCCTGGTGGTGGAAGCGCAGAAAAGCACAGTGCCGGTGGTGGAGCACGCGCTGTCGATCCTCAACACCGCGTTTGGCAAGGTAGACGGCATCATCATCAACCGGCGCAAATTCGAAGTGCCGGCCAGGGTGCTTAAAACCATCGCCAAATACCGGGGGGC
This sequence comes from Pseudomonas sp. NFX183, assembly GCF_047943075.1. NCBI lineage: Bacteria > Pseudomonadati > Pseudomonadota > Gammaproteobacteria > Pseudomonadales > Pseudomonadaceae > Pseudomonas > Pseudomonas sp. NFX183. The sequence goes on from NZ_CP181333.1 coordinate 6,523,765, forward strand.
GTTCTGATGCGCATCGCCCTGCTCGCCCCTTTGCCGCCGGAGAAAAACGGGATCGCCGACTACGCGAACCATTTCAAGACGGCCCTGGAGCAGCTGGGCGTGACGGTGGCGACACCGTTGAGCGGCGTGGAAGGCAACAGCGAAGCCATCCGCCAGGCCATCGCCGCCTTCGACTGGCGCAGTGTGGAGCTGGTCCACGCCGAGCTGGGCGGCGGCCGGCTGGGGGAGTTTCTGGCCCTGCGCGAGCTGCGCAAGGCCTACCCCGAATTGCCGCTGACGGCGACCGTGCACGACCCTGAACGTATCGTCTGGCGACGCGAGCAGCTGCCCTTCCCGCTGAACCTGCTGGAACGTTTGCCCAGCCCTTTGCCGCAAGCGGCAGTGGTGCTGGCCGACCCGCTGACCTTGCGCGAAGAACGCCATGTCGCCCAAGGCCTGACGCGGCTGATCACCCTCACGCGCCTGGGCGCCGATTGCCTGAGCCAACGCATGCAACTGCCGGCCGGCAAAGTGGCGGTGATCAACCACGCCAACCTGGCCATTGCTCCCGCGCCGTTACCGGCGCTGGACACCCTGCACCTGCTGTACTTCGGTTTTATCTACCGTGGCAAAGGCATTGAAGACCTGCTGCAAGCGCTGGCCGACGTCTTCAAGCAAGCCCCTGAATTGCGTGACCGTGTGCGCCTGACCCTGGCCGGTGGCACTGCCGCCGAAATGGCGTTTGGCGCGGGCGGCAACTACCTTGAGCAGCTCAACCGCCAGATCGCCGAACTCGGCCTGGTGGGCGCCATCGACTGGCGGCTGAACTTGCCGGCCAGCGAGATTGCACAGACGATCCAGGCGCACCACGTGATGGTGCTGCCGTATCGCGAATCAAAAAAACTCGGCCTGCTGGGGCGCCAGCGCGGCACCAGCGGCGCGCTGTCCTGGGCCGCTGCGTGCGGCCGCGGGGCGATCACCTCGGATGCGCGTGCGTTTGCCGAAGAAGTCGCCAGCGGCAACGGCGCGATCTATCCCCAGGGCGATGTGGCGGCGTTGAGCCAACAACTGCTGCGCCTGGCGCGCACGCCATCGCTGGCCCGCGACTGGGCCGAACGGGCCGGGGAAATTGGCCGCGAACGCCTGTGGCCGTTGACCGCGCAGAAGTTCAAGCACCTCTTTGAGCAGGCGATTGCGGGAGCTCCTTATGCCGCGTAAACGGACCTACCTTGCGACCCTTGCGGTGATTGCCGCACTGGGCCTGACGGCCTTCCTGTGGGGCCGCCAGGCTGACGCCGAAAACCATGTACTCAAGGGCAACAAGGTGGTGGTGTGGAAGGATTTTCTGGGCGTGAACGCGCAGTTCCTATGGTTCAGCCCGACGCTGTATCAACGGCAGATCGACCGCCTCAAGGCACTGGGCCTGGAATGGGTACGCCTGGATTTGCACTGGGATCAGCTGGAGCCGGTTCAGGGCCAGTATCAGGTCGCAACCCTTGATCAACTGGTCGGCAACCTGCAAGCCAATCAGCTCAAGTCGGTGTTTTACCTCGTCGGTTCGGCGCCCTTCGCGACCACCGCGCCGGCCGGTGCGCCCTATCAGGACCAGTACCCGCCCAAAGATCTGAACGTGTTCGCCAACCGCATGGCGCTGTTGTCGCAACGCTACCCCAGCGTCAACGCGTGGCAGGTGTGGAACGAGCCTAATTTGCTCGGCTTCTGGCGCCCGGTGGCCGACCCCGCTGGCTACGTCGCCTTGTTGACAGCCACCGCGTCCGCTTTGCGCGCGGTGGATGCGAACAAACCGGTGGTGGCTGCCGGCATGGCGTTTTTCAGCGAAATGCCCAACGGCCAAACCATGCTCGACGCCCTCGGCGCCCAGGGTGTGGCCAGCCTGAACACGGTGATTTCCTACCATCCCTATACGCAACTGCCCGAGGGTAACGACCCGTCCAACCTGGACTTCATCGCCAAAACCACCGCGCTCAACCAGACGCTGCGCAATAGTGGCGTGCAAACGCTGTGGAGCACCGAGTGGGGCTGGTCAACCTACCCCGGGCCAAAAGACGCCCAGGACCTGATCACCCTGCAGGGCCAGGCCGATTATGTGGTACGCCGGGTGGCCCTGATGAGCGCGATGGATTACGACCGGATTTTTCTGTTCACCTTGAGCGACCTCGACCAGCGCGCCAGTGTGCGTGACCAGTTCTATGGCCTGCTCGACATCGACGCCAACCCCAAGCCGGTCTATACCGCCTTGAAGAACTTCCTCGATGTGAGCGGGCCGCAGCTCACGCCCGGCGATCCGCCCGCCGCCGACCAATTGCCCGATGGTTTGTTCAGCATCGGCTGGACCCGCGCCGACGGCCACAAACTGTGGTTCTTCTGGTCGGCCGAAGGCGGCAACGCGCACTTGCCTGGCCTCACCAGCGCCACCCTGTACGACCCGCTGCGCGGCACGCAAACCCCGGTAAGCGGCACCCATGGGCTGACCGTCCCGGTCAAGTCGAACCTGCAAATTCTGTTATGGGACTGAAGCCCGCCATGCGCATTTTATGGATCCTGCCCTACTCGCCTTGGCCCGCCACCAGCGGCGGCAAGACGCGCCAGTTTCATCTGCTGCGCAGCCTGGCCGCGCGTGGGCATCGAATCACCTTGCTGCTGCATGATAAAAACCCGGTGTCGCTGACCGATCGCCAAGTGCTGGAGGCCTTCCTCGAGCAGGTGATCGTACTGCCGCGCCGCCCACTGCGCAGCGTGAAAACCCTGGTGGCCGGCCTGTTTGCACCGTACCCGCTGCTGGCCAGCGTCAACGGTCTGTCGGGCGCGCTGCAGGACACGTTCAATCAATTGCTCAAAGAGCATTGGGATGTGGTGCAGATCGAGCACACCTACACGTTCCAGCCTTATGAAGATGCCCTGGCGCGCCAATCGCAGCCGTTCGTGCTGACCGAACATAACGTGGAGTCGGCGCTGGGCGCGGCCACTTACGACCGCCTGCCGCGCTGGGCGCTGCCCTTCATTCGCTACGACCAATGGCGCTACAGCCGCTGGGAACACCGCGTGATGCGCCAGGCCGCGCAGGTGGTGGCGGTGACCGAAAGCGATGCCCAGGTGCTGGCCGAAATCGCCGGCAAACCGGTGCCGGTGGTGGTCAACGGTGTGGACTGCGATCACTTCGCCGCCGCCCGACCCGACCCGTCGACGCGCCGCGTGCTGTTTCTGGGCAACTATGAATACGCGCCCAACGTGGACGCCATCGAGTGGGCCCTGGATGAAATCCTGCCCAAGGTCTGGGCGCGCTGCCCGGATGCGCGCATGAGCGTGTGCGGGTTTGGCATGCCCGGCAGTTGGCGCGAGCGTTGGAAGGACCCGCGCATCGAGTGGCAAGGGTTTGTCCCGAACCTATTGAACCTGCAATCAAGTTGTTCGGTGTTTCTGGCGCCGTTGCGCCACGGCGGCGGTTCCAAGCTCAAAGTGCTCGAAGCCCTGGCTGCCGGGTTGCCCTTGGCGAGTACCGAACAAGGCGTGTCGGGCCTGGACCTGATTGAAGGCCTGGATTACCTCGGTGGGCAAACCGCCGACAGCCTGGCAGACGCCGTGGTACGCCTGCTGCAATTTCCCGACGCCGCCGCGCCTATGGGCGAAGCGGGCCGCGCCTATGTACGCCGGGCGCATGACTGGAGCGTGGCCGCCAGCCAGCTGGAACAGGTGTACGCGACGCTCAATCAAAAGGAGCCCGCATGCGTATAGGCCTGGATTACCGCACCGTCGGCACCTCGCCGCAATCGGGGATCAGCCGCCAGGTGTACGCCCTGGAAAATGCCCTGCGCACGCTGCCGGGTGTGGAACTGGCGCGGTTTACCGTGGCGCCGCTGGGTGATGAAACCCGCTTGCAGGCGCACTGCCCGGCCTGGGGCTGCGCGAAAACGGCGATGCACCAGCCGCACAATCGGCTGCGCTTCGAGGCCGGTTTTCTGCCAACAGCCTTGCGTGAACAACAGATCGACCTGTACATCAGCACGTTCAATATGGGCCTGCCGTTGCCACCCAAGCCCAAAGGTTTGCGCACCGTCGTGCTGCTGCATGACCTGTTCCAGATCACGTTGAACAACTACCACGCCAACCGCCTCAAAGCGCTGATCTACAAGACCAGCGATCGGCTTTCGATTGCGTACGCGGTGCACAGCGCCGACCGCGTGTGGACGCCGTCACAGTACAGCGCCGATGAAACCGCGCGGCTGTTTCCCAAGGCGGCGGGCAAGGTTCGCGTACTGCCCAATCAAGTCGACAGTTTTGTCGAGCTGGCGGCAGACCTGACGGCGCGTGACCTGCCCGAGCATTACTGGCTGCTGGTGGGCACGCGTGAGTTGCGCAAGAACGTGCCGTTTCTGGTCGACGCCTGGCAGCAGGCCCGCAGCCTGTCACCCGCCGTGCCGGCGTTGGTGCTGGTGGGCAGCCTTGAGCATTTACCCGAAACCCAGCGCAACCTGCCGGGCATTCGCGCCTTGAGCGGCGTCTCGGATGCCGAGTTGCACGCGCTGTACCGCCAGGCCTCGCGCCTGTGGCAGCCGTCCTACGCGGAAGGTTTTGGTCTACCCGTCATCGAAGCCCTGAGCGTCGGCACGCCAGTGGCCGTGGCCAGCGGCACCTCGCTGGATGAAATCACCCCGCCGTCTGCTCCTCGCTTCTCGCCCACCGACGGCCCGGCGCTGGTGCAATTGATGCTGGCGCTGGCGGATCGTCCGACTGAAGAATCACCCGAACAACGCACGCAATGGGCGCAACGCTTCAACCATCAGGCCTATCGCCAGCGCCTGGCTGAACTGATCGAGGAATTGAAATGAGACTCTCCCTGGCAAGCCTCGTCGCGATCCTGTTCGGCCTGTTGTTCGGCGCGCTGGCCCTGATGCTGTCACCGGCCAAGGCGTTCCTCGCCGTAATCGGCCTGGCCGCGGCGGTGACCATCCTGCGCTTCCCGTTCTGGGGCTTGCTGCTGTTCGCCGGTGTCGCGACCTTCATGCCGTACTCGACCATCAACCTGGGCATTCGCAGTACGGTGAGCGAGGCGATCCTGGCGCTGACCTGGGGCGCGGTGCTGTGGCACAGTTTTCTGTCGCGCGTGCCCGACACGCCGAGCCTGTCGCGCCGCCCCACCGACCAGATGCTGCTGTGGCTGATGCTGTTCAGTGTGTTCCCGTTCATCGTCGGCCAGGTCACCATCCACGCCGACACCAGCGGCGTGGCCAACTGGCTGCGCTGGTTGCTGAGCCTGTCGGCGGTGTACCTCTGCGCCAAGTTGCTGACCGACTACAAACACCGCGAATCACTGGTGATCGCCTTGCTGCTGGGCACGCTGGCGATGCTGGTGCTGTCGATTGCGGTGTTTGTGCGCACGCGTTCGGGGGCGGGCATTGCGCCGATCCTGGCGCTGTTCAACTACGGCAACTTCGACATGTTGAAATTCGGCCTGGAGGCGATGTCATCGCGCATGGGCTCGCCGTGGATGCACCCGAATGCCATCGGCGGGATCATGGCGTTGCTGCTGCCGTTGGCGTTCTGCTACGGCATGACCGAACAAGGCTGGAAGCGCGGACTGGGCCTGGGCGTGGCGTGCCTGGGCGCCGCCGCCTTGCTGTTGGCCAGTAGCCGTGGCGCGATGGTCAGCCTGGCGCTGGTGCTGATCTGGATGGCGACGCGGCGTGTGCCCTACACCGGCAGGCTGTTGATGATCGGTGCGGCGCTGACGGTCGCGCTGGTGATGGCCTATCCGCCGCTGCAGGACCGCCTGGCGACGATTTTTTCATCGGACAACGCCAGTACCGAAATACGTTTCGACGAATACCGCATGTTCCCGCAGGCCGTGGCTTCTTACCCGTTCGGCATCGGCTTCAAGGTCGACCCGCCAGTGCCAGGCACGCATTTGCTGGGCATCTCCAACCTGTGGTTGAACTTCATCTACAAGACCGGCATTGTCGGCATGCTGTTGTTTATCGCCGTGACCGTGCGCTGGTGGCGTGAAGCACGCCCGCAAAAAGGCCCGATCCGCCTGACCAAAGACAACGCGCTGTGGCTGGGCAGCACTGCCGGGATTCTGTCGGCGCTGGTCAGCGGGTTGTTTGACCACTACTTCAGCTTTGCCGTGGTGATGGTGGCGCTGTTCTGGCTGATGGTCGGCCTCAATGTCCTGGAGGCCCGCCGGCTGTTCCCGGCGCGTCTGCCGCAAGTCAAGACAGTGGCTTACCGCAAGCCGGCCCTTGACGGCGCACGGCTTTAATCATGCTTGGCTCCGCCGTCTGGCTGACGCTTGCGACCCTGCTGGGCCTGTGCCTGGGGTTCGCCCGCGAGTGGCTGCTGGTGGCCGCCTGGGGCGCGGGCGAGCGCAGTGATGCGTTCTTGATCGCGCTGTTTTTGCCAGAGGCGTTGCGCATGTCGTTGGCCGGTGGCGTATTGAGCGCCGCCGCGCTGCCGCTGTACCTGCAACGCAAGGACCACGAGCGTTTGAATTGGCTGGCGGTGCTGTTTCCGGCCTTGATGCTGATTGCGTTGGTCACCAGCCTGCTGCTGACGCTGTTGGCGCCGTGGCTGGTGCAGTTGCTCGGCCCGGGGCTGGCCGCCAGCGCCACCGCACTGGCGGCCAGCAACCTGCAGATCGTTGCCTGGTGCGTGCCGGGCTTGATGCTGCATGCGCTGTTCAGTATTCCGTTGCAGGCCAGCGAACGTTTTGTGCTGGCGGGGCTGGGGTCGCTGCTGTTCAACCTGCCGCCGGTGACGTACCTCGCCGTGGCGGGCACGGCCACCCAACCTCATTCTCTGGCGCTCGCCTGCCTGGCCGGCAGCCTGTTGATGCCGTTGGCGTTGCTGCCCTCGATCTGGCGCCAGGGCTGGCGGCCGTGGCGCTGGCAGCTGAGCTTTACGCCGCTGCGCGAACTGGGCCAGCGCATCGGCCCCCTGCTGTTGAGCAATGGCGCCAGCCAGGGCTTGGCGCTGATCGAGCGACTGGTGGCGTCGCTGCTCGGCGAAGGGGCGGTGACCTGGGTCAACCTCGCCCGCAAGCTGATGAACCTGCCGTTGATCGCGCTGATGAGCCTCAACCAGGTGCTGCTGGGCATGATGAGCCGGCGCCAGGGCGATGAGCGCCTGGCTCTGCTCAAGCGCGGCTTGGAGACCGCCAGCGTGCTGACACTGCCGGCAGGCGTCGGCCTGGTGGCCGCGGCGCCAAGCCTGGTGGCGTTGCTGCTGCCCAAGCAATCGGCGGATTCGCCGCTGCCGTTGTTGCTGGCATGGTTTGCCGTGCCGCTGGTGTTCGGCGCCTGGAACGCCCTGCTCGCACGCTATGCCTACGCGGCTGGCGACACGCGCCAGCCGCTGCGTTGTGAATTGCTCGGCAGCCTGGTCAATGTGCTGCTGCTGGGCGCCCTGCCCTTTGTGTTTGGCCTGGCGGGTATACCGCTGGCCGCGCTGGCCGGGGTGATCTGCACGGCCTTGCTGCTGATGCAGCGCCAGGGGTTGCTCGACGCCCTGGCGTGGGCGCGGCATTGGCTGCTCAGTGCGGTGGTGATGGGCGTGGCAGCGTGGGTGTTGTTTCCAATTCAAGGCGTATGGCTGCAGCTGGGGCTCAGTACCCTGGCGGGCATGGTGATGTTGCTGGGCATGGGGCTGTGGCTGAAGCCGTGGCGCAAGGCGTGAACGACCGATCGGGAATAGTCAGATGAAGCATCGTTGGATTCAGATGGATATCGCCAGGGGCATCGGCATCCTGGTGATCGTGTTTGCCCACAGTTGGTTCGTGGCCACCTCGCCGGACCTGCTGTATCCGATCCTCGCTTCGTTCATCTTGCCGTTGTTCTTTTTCCTCTCTGGCGTGCTCTTCAAACCCGAGCAACCGTTCGTGGAGATGGCGGTGCGCAAGGCTGACGGGCTGCTCAAGCCGTTTTTCTTCACCATGCTGGTGTATGTCATCATGCGCGCCCTGCTGCGCGGCCAGCCGCTGCTGCCGGATATCGGCGGCGTGCTGTATGCCTCGGTGGACACCATTCCGTGGCAGGCCATGTGGTTCCTGCCGCACTTCTGGGTGGCGATTCTGTTCAGTTGGGTGATGCTGCGGTTGATCCAGCGCCTGAAGCTGTCGTTGTGGGTGACCGGCGTGCTGATCGCGGCGCAACTGCTTCTCGGGGTTTGGCTGCTGCCGTTGTTCTGGCAATTGCCGGTGACGCTCGGCGGTCACCACTGGGTGCTGCCGGGGCTGCCGTTCAGCCTGGATATCACCTTGATCAGCAGCACCTACTTCATCGTCGGCTACCTGGCACGCGATTGGTTGCGTACACATTCGGGATCGTGGCTGACGTGCCTGGTCTCGGTCCTGTTGTTTGCTGCGGTGTTCATTCCCACGTGGGACACCATGGACCTGGCGCAACGTCGCTACGACAGCTGGCTGTGGACCAGCGTGCTGGCGGTGATCGGCGTGTACGCATGCTGGGCACTGGCGCGGGTACTGATGGTGTCGGCCCTGCTCACTCGGGCGATGACCTACATCGGTCAGTCGACCCTGATCCTGTTGATCTTCCATGGCGAAATCCAGCACAAGACTGTCGACCTGCTCGAACGCCTGGGCCTGCCTTCGTTTCTGGCGGCGTGTGTGGGCCTGGTGGTGGCGGTGGTGGTGCCGTTGATGATCGGAGAAGTGATCAAGCGGGTGGCGTTCCTGCGGTTTTTCTACTTTCCGTTTCCGGTGCGCAAAGCCGTCAAACCTTCAGAAAACCACTAAACCCCTGTGAAAGCGCGCGCGCCCGCGATAGCGGTGGGTCATTCAAAGGTATTTTGACTGACATTCCGTCATCGCGGGCAAGCCCGCTCCCACAGGGGTTATGTAGGTTCAATCATCAAGTTGTGGCGCGGCGGCCTTGCTGCCGGCTTTTGCGGGCTTGGCCGCTTTTGCGCCTTTGGCGGGCGCGGCAGGTTCTGGCTCTGCAGGCGCGGCAAGCTCTTTTTCAGCCATGGGCATCTGGTCGATGGCGCTGAAGAATTCCTTCAGGTCGAGGGTATCCGGCGGCACGGTTTTTTCGAGTTTCTTCTCGCCGTCCTTGCCGACCAAAATCACTTTGGTGCCACTGCCGGCGCCGAGCTTGAGGGCACGGATCAGCGCGTTGGTTTCAGGCGGCGTGAGCTTTTTGTTGTCCTTGGCGTCCTTGGCAAATTTCTCGCCTTCGGCACCGATGCTGCCGAACTTCACGGTGTAGAACACCATGCTGCGCTCTTCAAAGGACTGCTTGTTGGCAGGCTCATCCAGCTGTTTTTTCAGGTTCGCCAATGCTACGTTTCCGGAGTCAAGTTCCACCACCACCAGCGGACGCGACTTGCCCAAGTCCTGCTTGAGCGGGTTGATATCATCCGCGGCCAACAGCGGCCCCGTAAAAGCCATCAAGGTAGCCAGGGTCAGCGACCGGATGAGCATGCGCACCTCCTTTGAATTCCATGCAGGGTTCTTGAGTTTCATGTCTGCGACAGTCAATTTCAAGGATGATTCCTACACCTCGTTAAGAAGCGTAGGTCAGGAAGCCTGCTACGCAAGGGGTTGGGCGCGTGCCACGGTGATTGTTTCTTCTGATTGCGGAAACATTAAGAGACGCCCCATTCCGGCCAATGCCGCGCAAACACGGGCGCCACGACAGGGTCGGCATCCACTTGCGCCAACGTCTGGGCAAAGCCTGGCGCCAGGTTGCTCAACACCTCGCGCGCCGCGTCCCAACGCGACACGGCTGCGGCCATAATGCCCAGTGCATTCGGCACCTGATTGGGGGCGAACAACTGGTCGGCGAACTGCTGGGCGAACACCACCCACGCATGGTGCAGATAGCGCCGCGTGCCGGTGGTCAATTGCGTCTGCGCCGCTTCATCGGCGTTGCCCAGCCAGCGTTGCGGGTAGTCAATGATGCCGATGGCCGAGTAGCAATTGGCAGCGATGTACACCAGGCCGCGCAGGATCTGTGCGCGGTTGCCGGCAAGGAGATCCGCGGCGGGAAACTCCAGGCCCAGGTGGATCAGGATGGCGGCGCTTTCGGTCAGCACCTGGCCATCGGGCGTGACCAGCGTGGGGATTTGTTTGAGCGGGTTGATGCGCGCGAGGGCTTCACTGCCCTCGCCATCTGCCCAGGAACTGGCGTCGATGCGACGCCACGGCACCGCGCAACGTTGCAGGGCGATTTCGATCATGCAGGAGCCGGATTCATCAATGCCGTAAAGCGTGTACATGGGCGTTTGCTCCTTAGCGCAGCAATTTGGCCTGCAAGTTGGCCTTCACCTGCGGCCATTCCGAATCGATGATGCTAAAGCGCACCGAGTTGCGCTTGCGTCCGTCGGGCATAATGCGTTCGTGGCGCACGATGCCTTCTTGTACGGCGCCGAGGCGCAGAATCGCGGCGCGGGATTTTTCGTTGAGTTCGTCGGTGGTGAATTGCACACGTACGCAGTCGAGCACTTCAAAAGCGTAGGTCAGCAGCAGGAGCTTGGCTTCGGTGTTGACGCCGCTTTTTTGTGTGGATTGCGCCAGGAAGGTGTGGCCGATTTCAAGCTTGCGATTCACCCGGTCGACTTTCCAGAACCGCGTGCTGCCGACTACCTGACCTGTGTCGCGACGCACGATCGCGAACGGGATCATGCTGCCGGCCTCACGCCCGGCGAGGGCGACGTTGATGTACGTGTCGACGGTCTCGGGACCCGGCACGTTGGTGACTTTAAGGTTCCACAATTCACCGTCGGCGGCAGCCTGGACCAGCGCGGCGGCATGTTCACGTTGCAAGGGTTGGAGTTCGACCGAGCTGCCGGTCAGGGTGATCTGAGTCATGAAGAACTGCGCCGTTGGAGGGTGGTCGTCAGAGGCCAAGAGTGCAGGCTCTGATCCCATCCAGGCAAGCGTTTTAGAACAGGCCCATCTGCCCGCCGACCAGGGTGCCAAAATCATCGTTCACGAACGGCAGAATCGCGTCGGCCACCGGCTGCAATTGCCGAGTGACGTAGTGGTCGTAGTCGATCGGCGCCTGCCGCACTTCCAGCGGTTCCGGGCCGTTGACGCTGATCACATAGCTGATCCAACCGCCACGCTGGTACTGGCGCGGGCGTCCCAGGCGGTCGTTGTATTCATCTGCCAGGCGGGCGGCGCGCACATGCGGCGGGACGTTGCGCTCGTAGTCGTCCAGCTGGCGGCGCAGCCGTTTGCGGTAGATCAGCAGGTCGTCGAGTTCGCCGCTCAGGGTGCGGCGCACGTAGTCACGCACGTAGTCCTGATGGGGCTGGCGGTGAAAGATGCGCTGGTAGAGCTCCTGCTGAAATTGCCGGGCCAGCGGTGACCAATCGCTGCGCACGGTTTCGAGGCCTTTGTAGACCATCTCTTCGCGGCCATCGGCGTGCACGACCAGGCCGGCGTAACGCTTTTTACTGCCCTCTTCTGCGCCGCGGATGGTCGGCATGAGGAAGCGGCTGAAGTGGGTTTCGTATTGCAGTTCCAAGGCGCTTTGCAGGCCGTATTCGCTGTGCAAATGCGCACGCCACCAGTCGTTGACGTGCTGCACCAGTTGCCGGCCGATGCGGCTGGCGTCATCCGCCGAATGCGCGCTGCCGAGCCAGACGAAAGTGGAGTCGGTGTCGCCGTAGATCACCTCATAGCCCTTGGCCTCAACCAGTTCGCGGGTCTGGCGCATGATCTGGTGCCCGCGCATCGTGATCGAGGACGCCAGGCGCGTGTCGAAGAAGCGGCAACCGCTGGAGCCGAGCACACCGTAGAAGGCGTTCATGATGATTTTCAGCGCCTGGGACAGCGGCGCGTTGTGCTCGCGTTTGGCCGCTTCACGGCCTTCGGAAACACGCGTGACGATGGACGGCAGGCAGTGCCGGGTTCGCGAGAACCGCGCGCCGCGAAAGCCTTCCACCGACTCGCTCGCTTCGGGGTGCTTGAGGCCTTCGATCAGGCCCACCGGGTCGATCAGGAAGCTGCGGATGATCGACGGGTAAAGGCTTTTGTAGTCGAGCACCAACACCGACTCATACAGGCCGGGACGCGAGTCCATGACAAAACCGCCAGGGCTGGCCTGGGGCGGCTTGTCGCCCAGGTTTGGCGCGACAAAGCCCTGGCGGTGCATCAACGGCATGTACAGGTGGGTAAACGCGGCGACCGAGCCGCCGTTGCGGTCGGCCGGCAGGCCGGTGACGCTGGCCCGCTCCAGCAGGAACTTGAGCAACTCGGTCTTCTCGAAAATGCGCGTGACCAGCTCGCAGTCCTTGAGGTTGTAGCGCGCCAGCGCAGGCTTGTCCTCGGCGAACATGCGGTTGATTTCGTCCATGCGCTGGTACGGCGTGGAGATGTCCTTGCCTTCGCCGAGCAGGGTTTGCGCGACGTTTTCCAGGCTGAAGGATTCGAAGCTCCAGGTCGCCGAACGCAGGGCTTCGATGCCGTCGATAATCAGGCGCCCCGCCGCCGCTGCAAAGTAGTGATTGCGGCTGCCGTGTTCGCGCCAGGCCATGGCTTCGCCGCCACGGCCAAGCAGCAGCGGCACGTTGAGGCGCTGGGCATGTTCGTGGAGCACGCGCAGGTCGAACTGCACCACGTTCCAGCCGATGATCGCATCGGGGTCGTGGGTGGCGAGCCATTGGTTGAGGCGCTCGAGCAGTTGCGCGCGGCTGTCGCAATAGTCGAGCTTGAAGTCCACCGCGTCGGTTTTATTCGGCGGGCCGAGCATGTACACCTGGCGCTCGCCGCAGCCTTCGAGGGCGATGGAATAAAGATCGCCCTGGGCGGTGGTTTCGATGTCCAGCGACACCAGTTTCAACGGCGGACGGTAGTCGGGTGCGGGTTTCATCTGCGCATCGATCAGCACGTCGTTGGCGTCTGGTGTGCCGCCGAACCACACGGGAGCGGTGATGAAGCGCTCCATCATGTAACGCTCGGGCGGGCGGACATCGCCTTCGTAGACATCGACACCGGCGGCGCGCAGGCGTTTTTCCAGGTCCATCAGTTGGCGGTGCTGGCGCGTGTAGAGGCCCAACACCGGACGGTGATGGAAATCACACAGCTGCAGCGGACGCAGTTCGATATCGCGCTCGCCCTTGAGCAACCAGTCGAGCTGTTTGCGATAGGCCTCGGGAATAAACATCACCGAGGTTTGCACGGGTAGGCGCACGCACCGAGGGCCCTGGTCGGTCGCCAGCCAGAAGCTGACCTCCGTACCCGCCGCCGTGTCGCGCCAATGCCGGGTCAGGACAAAACCCTGCTGTAAATCCACCGTGCCGCACCTCAGGAATCGCTTTCAGGGCGTGATTCTACTCGGCATCCGCGTAAACGCGGCACGTTAACGCGCACGCAGACCGCAATCTCACAAATTTGTTGCAGAACATTAATAACAATCACTATCATTCGCACCGGAGTCGTATCCGCGCAGCGAGGAAGCGCAACGTTGTTGCCCTTTTCCTCACATTGACGGTTCGCCGTCAGGATCGACCATGCCCTCCCGTACCCGACTTTGTGTGCCGTTTCGCCCTACCCTGCTCGCCCTTTGCTGCTCCGTGAGCCTTGCTGCCCATGCTGCAACCCCAGTCACCCCGCAGGATGCGAATAACCATCAGGACGGCAACACACTGGAACTGGGTGCCACCAACATCAACGCCGACGCGCCCGCGCCAAACACGCTACCGCCGGTTTACGCCGGTGGCCAGGTTGCACGCGGCGGGCAACTGGGTGTGCTGGGCAACCAGGACATCATGGACGTGCCATTCAGCATGTCCTCCTACACCGAAAAATTGATTCGCGACCAGCAGGCGCAAACCGTCGGCGATGTGCTGCTCAACGACTCGTCGGTGCGCCAGGCATCGGGCTACGCGAACCAGGCCCAGGCCTTTGTGATTCGCGGCCTGCCGCTCAATGGCGACGACATTTCCTTCAACGGTTTGTACGGCATCCTGCCGCGCCAGATCATGTCCACCGACGCCCTGGAACGGGTTGAAGTGTTCAAGGGGCCCAACGCGTTCATCAACGGTGTAACGCCCGGCGGCTCCGGCATTGGCGGCGGCGTGAACCTGCAGCCCAAGCGCGCCGATGATGTGCCGTTGCGCCGTTTCAGCACCGACATCAGCAGTGATGGCCGGGTGGGTGAACACCTCGACATCGGCCAGCGTTTTGGCGAGGACAACCGCTTTGGTGCGCGGGTCAACCTGTCCCAGCGTGAAGGCGATACGGCCGTTGACGACGAAAACCAGCGCTCGAAGCTGTTCTCGGTCGGCCTCGATTACCGCGGCGATGCGCTGCGCCTGTCGGGGGACTTTGTGTATCAGAAGCAGCAAGTGAACGGCGGGCGCAATACGGTGCTGCTCGGCAGTGGGCTGACCCACATCCCCAACGCCCCGTCTGCCGACACCAACTACGCGCCGAACTGGGGCACCACCAGCCTCGAAGACACGTTCGGCATGTTGCGCGGCGAGTACGACCTCAACGACAACTGGACCGCCTACGTTGCCGGCGGTGCCAAGCACACCAACGAACTGGGGCGCTACTCGTCGGTCACCCTGAACGACGCATTGGGCAATGCCACGGTCAGCGGCTCGAACATCGCGCACCAGGAAGACAACACCAGCCTGATGGCCGGCCTGAACGGCAAGTTCCAGACCGGCGCTGTCAACCACACGTTGAACCTGGGCCTGACCGGCATCTGGACCCAGACCCGTAACGCCTTCGACTTTGCCGCCGGCAGCCAGCCAACCAATATCTACAATCCGGCCGACGTGTCTGCACCGGCCAAAGGCGGTTTCACCTCCGGCAGCGACCTGAACGACCCAGGCATTACCGCCAAGACCTTCGCCCGCAGCGCTGCGGTATCGGACACCTTTGGCTTCATGGATGACCGCCTGCTGTTCACGGCCGGTCTGCGCCGCCAGGAACTGGTGGTTCAAGGCTATGCCTACGGCACCGGCACGCGCACTGCCAATTACGCCAAGGGCATCACCACGCCGGTGTATGGCTTGGTGTTCAAGCCTTGGGACCATGTATCGCTGTATGCCAACCACATTGAAGGCCTGGCTTCGGGGCCGACCGCTCCGAGCACGTTTGGCAGCGCTACCAGCGTGACCAACGCCAACCAGACCTTCGCACCGGCCCGCTCGAAACAGACCGAAGCAGGCGTCAAGGTTGATATGGGCACCTACGGAGCGACACTGGGCGTGTACCGCATTGAACAGCCGACTCAAGGTTACTCCCAGCTGAATGCGGACGGCACCGCCACCTATGTCTTCCAGGGCGAGCAAGTCAACAAGGGCGTTGAGCTGAACGTCTTCGGTGAACCGGTCAGCGGCCTGCGTCTGCTGGGCGGCGCGACGATTATTCACACTGAAGTCAACGGCACGGCAAACGGCGCCAATGACGGCAACCGTGCGATTGGCGTGCCGTCGTTCCAGCTCAACGCCGGGGTGGATTGGGATGTGCCGGGCCTGCAAGGCGTAAGCGTCAACGGCCGCATGCTGCGCACCGGCGGCCAGTACGCCGATGCAGCGAACAACCTGAGCCTGCCGGCCTGGAACCGCTTCGATGTGGGTGCGCGCTACAACTTCAAGGTGGCGCAGCGTGATGTGACGTTGGGCGCGACCGTGGAGAACGTGGCCAATACCAAGTATTGGGAATCTGCGCTGGGTGGCTATCTGACCCAGGGTGATCCGCGGGTGGCTAAGTTGTCGGCGACGGTGGATTTCTAAAGTTACAACGTGGAGGGTCAGCGAATTTGCACACCGCTGACTCGCCACTAGACTCAAGGGCTTCTCTCACATGGAAGTCCCTTCAATGAATGTACCCCGCTCCGTGCGCCAGGCCCTTGCTCTGGTCGCCCTGGTGTGCGCCGGCAACCTTGCCGCTTACGCCGCCGACATCCCGCTGTCCAAATCCCTTGAAGCCGATGAAGTGACCACCAGGGTGCTGTCGGTCGATGCCGCCACGCACCAGGTGGTGCTGGCAGGTGCCGAAGGTAACCCGGTGCATGTGCAACTCAGTGATGACGCCAAGGACTTGGCCAACCTCAAGGTTGGCGATCAAGTGAAAGTGCTGACCACCCATTCGGTGGCTGCGGTACTCGACACCGACGTGGATAAAAGTGCCCCGGACTCAAGCGAAAGTACCGGCGTGGTGCGTGCCACGGCCGATAACCCGCACCCCGGCGGTGCCGCTTTCCGGCAGATCCAGATGCAGTTGAAGATTACCCATATCGACCTGAATAAAAACCAGGTGACCCTGGAAAACCCTACCGGTGCGACGAAAGTGCTGAACGTTGAAAAACCGGAGATCCGTGCCGGCCTCAAAGACCTCAAGGTCGGGCAAAGTGTGCTGGTGACCTTCACCGATACCCTGGAAATCACCACAACTCACGAAGGCTGACAGCGACGAACACGGGCATCATCAAGATGCCCGGTTGGGTCAGGCGCGGCGCGCCTGGGCGAGATAGGTTTCGATGTTGTTCATTTGTTCATCCCAGCCACGGGAATTCATCTTGAAGGCCTTCTGGCGTCGGGCCTCGGGTACCGCATCAAACCCGGATTCAACCACCCTCAGCAAAATGCCTGGCGCCCGATCTTCGATGGTGAACTCCACCAGGGTAGGCGTTTCGCTGTCGTAGTCGACACCCTCCTCGACCGCATAAGGATGCCACCGGAAGGAAAACAGGGTTTGTGGCAGGACCCTTTCGATTTTGGCCTTCCACACCACATGTTCATAGCCTGGGTAGGTGATGGGGGCTTCGAGGGTTTCCCCGGCAGCAAAGGTTTTACCCTTCAGGGCGATACCGAACCAACTGCCGAATTGCTCGGCATCCGTGAGGGCTTCCCACACCTGTTTACGTGAAGCATTGAGCAGCACTTTTCGTTCGATGCGATCTAATACGTGCATAAGTCACCTCCTCCATTGACAGTAGGCGACATCGACCAATGCGCAACCTTGGCGTGTGCGCGATGATGATGACCCCATCCTTGATCAGGCAATACGTTTATGACTGACCCGTTGAATGGAAGTTGCTTTTGCAAAGCTGTGTGCTACCAGGTGGACAGCCTCGACATGCCCATCTGCCACTGCCACTGCGACAGCTGCCGCAAGGTGCATGCAGCAGCGTTCGTGGCCACAGCCGGGGTGATGCGCGAACATTTCCGCTGGACACGGGGCGAAGCGCTGCTGTCGTCGCTTGAATCTTCGCCGGGCAAATTCAGGCATTTCTGCTCGCGATGCGGCTCACATCTGATGGCTGAGCGTAGGCACCAGCCCCATGTGATTGTGCGAGTGGCGACGCTGGATGATGATCCGGGCGTACGGCCCACCTCGCACATCTGGACGTCCCATGATGTGCCCTGGCTTGCTTATCAAGCCGCAGAGCACTGGGACGAGTGGAAGGTCTGAGTCAGACGTGCGGGTCACCCGGGGCTTTGGCCGGCGTCGCGTATTGCGGCTTTAGGTGGCCTTCCTGGTCGAGCAGCCAGGCATCCATGATTTGCCGCACAACAGGGCCCGCCACACGGCCGCCGGCTTCACCGTTTTCGATCATTACCGAGATCACGATTTTCGGATGTTCGGCCGGCGCGAAGCCGACGAACAAAGCGTTATCGCGATGGCGTTCCAGGGTTTTGTTCCGGTTGTAACGCTCACCTTGCTTGATCGCAACCACTTGCGCGGTACCACTCTTGCCGGCAATGCGATACTGGGCGCCGACCGCAGCAGCTCGGGCGATACCGCGCGGGTCGTGCATCACCAGTTGCATGCCATGGTTGACCTGTTCCCAATCACGCGGGTCCTTGAGGACCACGTTGGGCATCGGGTTTTCATCCACCGGCGGCACGCCATTGATGGTCTTGGCCAGGTGCGGGCGGTTCCACACGCCTTTGTTGGCAATCAACGCGGTGGCCTGGGCCAGCTGCAACGGCGTGACTTGCATATAACCCTGGCCGATGCCGAGAATCACCGTTTCACCCGGGAACCAAGGCTGGCGCCGCGTCGCGCGCTTCCACGCCTGGGACGGCATCAGGCCTGCAGACTCCTCGAACATGTCGAGGGAGACTTTCTGACCAAGGCCAAATTCAGCGAGATAATCGTGCAGACGGTCGATGCCCAGCTTGTGGGCAAGGTCGTAAAAGTAGGTGTCGTTGGAGCGCATGATCGCCGCGTCCATGTCCACCCAGCCGTCGCCGCTGTGGTTCCAGTTGCGGTATTTGTGGTCAAAATCGGGCAGCTGGTAGTAACCGGGGTCGAACACACGGGTTTGTGCGGTGACCACGCCACTGTCGAGACCGGCGATGGCCACTTCCGGCTTGATGGTCGAACCGGGCGCATAAAGCCCGCGCAGCACACGGTTGAACAGCGGCCGGTCGATGGAGTCGTGCAGCGCCGCGTATTCCTTGAAGCTGATACCGGTCACGAACAGGTTAGGGTCAAAGCTCGGCTTGCTGACCATCGCCAGTACTTCGCCAGTTTGTGGATCGAGGGCGACAACCGAACCACGTCGATCGCCTAAGGCTTCTTCCGCCGCCTCCTGGAGTTTGACGTCGAGGCTCAGAACGATGTTTTTGCCGGGGATCGGGTCGGTGTGCTTGAGCACGCGCAGTACGCGGCCCTGCGCATTGGTCTCGACCTCTTCATAGCCGACATGGCCGTGCAGTTCGGATTCGTAGAAGCGCTCGATACCGGTCTTGCCGATGGACTGCGTACCTCGGTACTCGACCGAATCAAGGGCCTTGGATTCTTTTTCATTGATTCGGCCGACGTACCCGATCGAGTGGGCAAAATGTGCGCCCAGCGGGTAATGACGGACGAATTGCGGCTCGACATCCACGCCAGGCAAACGGAATTCGTTAACGGCCAGTACGGCGATCTGTTCCTCAGTCAATTCGTAAAACAGCGTCACGGGCACAAAAGGATGACGAGCCTGCTTCAGCGCCTTGTCGAACACCGCACGGTCTTCGGCGGGCAGGTGCAGCAGGTTGACGATGGCATCCAGCTCACCCTTGAGGTCGGTTGTGCGTTCGCGGGTAATCGTCAGGTTGTAGCTGGGACGGTTGTCGGCCAAAACCACGCCGTTGCGGTCATAGATCAACCCGCGCGTGGGCGTAATCGGCAGTACGTGGACCCGGTTGTTTTCGGAAATCGTGGAGTGGTAGTCGTACTGCACCACTTGCAGGAAATACATGCGGCCCACCAGGGCGCAGGTGATGCCGATGACCAACAGCGCACAGGCAAGCAGGCGCTTGTTGACCAGACGGTTTTCTTTTTCGTGATCCTTGATCGGTATCGGTTCAGGCATTTCTACAGCATCTCGTTGAAGAAGGTCGACGCCGCATCCTGCGGATGAAAAATCAATCCTTGTGAAAATGTGCTGCACCATACCAAAAATGCAGAAACACTTTGCATCGATTTCCCCAACGGCATGCTGTTTTGTCAGGAGAGCACGGATTTAGGCTCCAGAAAGGCCTCCAATCCGAGTGTGCAGTACTCACGGCCTATACCTGATTGTTTGCAGCCGCCGAAGGGCGCTAGCGGCTCGTGGGCCACGGGTATCGATCAACACGCGAACGGCGTCGATGCGCGAAGCCTCTTTGTAGGGCTGAGGACAGAATGTAAGCCTGGAGACCGTAGGCCGTATCGTTGGCGATGGTCAGCGCTTCATCTTGGTCATCGTAGGGGATGATCGACAGAACAGGCCCGAAGATCTTGGTCAGCGGGTTGGTAACGCAACTAAAGGCGGTGGGCCTGATGGATCAGCCCGCGTCGATTCCGCCAGGCAAGCCGGGGCCACTCACCAATAGGTGAGCGCCCTCCTCGATGCCGATCTGAATGTATCGCTGCACCCGCTGCCACTGCTTGAGGCTGACCATCGGACCGATGCTGGTGGCAGGATCATTAGGGCCGCCCGCCCGGATATCGGCGAATTGCTCGGTTACCAGCACTTCTATCTTATCCAAGCGTTGGGCGGGATGAGATTGACGGAGTGGAATGTTGCTGCGGACCGGCTGCGGGGGCGCTGATACGTGTACTTGGAGAGTCCACGTTTGACTCGTTGCGACTCTGCTACCCTGGAAGGTGGCATGTACCGGCCGGTATGAGGGTGCTGATTGAGCTGATCAAGGAGCGAGGGGTCTGATACACAAGTTCTGTATCAGAGAGCACGCGTTATGGTCGACGCCCATCGGCAGCACGCTTGCACCTGCGC